>NZ_VLLB01000025.1 GCF_007830455.1 Pseudoduganella lurida
AACGCAATTTTCGAAAGAAAGTTTCGTCAGTTATTTGAATGAGCGACCAAGTCCGCAAGGACTTTAAACAGAGATTAAACTGAAGAGTTTGATCCTGGCTCAGATTGAACGCTGGCGGCATGCTTTACACATGCAAGTCGAACGGTAACAGGGAGCTTGCTCCGCTGACGAGTGGCGAACGGGTGAGTAATATATCGGAACGTACCCAAGAGTGGGGGATAACGTAGCGAAAGTTACGCTAATACCGCATACGATCTAAGGATGAAAGTGGGGGATCTTCGGACCTCATGCTCCTGGAGCGGCCGATATCTGATTAGCTAGTTGGTAGGGTAAAGGCCTACCAAGGCATCGATCAGTAGCTGGTCTGAGAGGACGACCAGCCACACTGGAACTGAGACACGGTCCAGACTCCTACGGGAGGCAGCAGTGGGGAATTTTGGACAATGGGGGCAACCCTGATCCAGCAATGCCGCGTGAGTGAAGAAGGCCTTCGGGTTGTAAAGCTCTTTTGTCAGGGAAGAAACGGGTGCGGCTAATATCTGCATCTAATGACGGTACCTGAAGAATAAGCACCGGCTAACTACGTGCCAGCAGCCGCGGTAATACGTAGGGTGCAAGCGTTAATCGGAATTACTGGGCGTAAAGCGTGCGCAGGCGGTTTTGTAAGTCTGTTGTGAAATCCCCGGGCTCAACCTGGGAATGGCAATGGAGACTGCAAGGCTAGAGTTTGGCAGAGGGGGGTAGAATTCCACGTGTAGCAGTGAAATGCGTAGAGATGTGGAGGAACACCGATGGCGAAGGCAGCCCCCTGGGTCAAGACTGACGCTCATGCACGAAAGCGTGGGGAGCAAACAGGATTAGATACCCTGGTAGTCCACGCCCTAAACGATGTCTACTAGTTGTTGGGTCTTAATTGACTTAGTAACGCAGCTAACGCGTGAAGTAGACCGCCTGGGGAGTACGGTCGCAAGATTAAAACTCAAAGGAATTGACGGGGACCCGCACAAGCGGTGGATGATGTGGATTAATTCGATGCAACGCGAAAAACCTTACCTACCCTTGACATGGAAGGAACCTCGGAGAGATCTGAGGGTGCTCGAAAGAGAACCTTCACACAGGTGCTGCATGGCTGTCGTCAGCTCGTGTCGTGAGATGTTGGGTTAAGTCCCGCAACGAGCGCAACCCTTGTCATTAGTTGCTACGAAAGAGCACTCTAATGAGACTGCCGGTGACAAACCGGAGGAAGGTGGGGATGACGTCAAGTCCTCATGGCCCTTATGGGTAGGGCTTCACACGTCATACAATGGTACATACAGAGGGCCGCCAACCCGCGAGGGGGAGCTAATCCCAGAAAGTGTATCGTAGTCCGGATCGTAGTCTGCAACTCGACTACGTGAAGTTGGAATCGCTAGTAATCGCGGATCAGCATGTCGCGGTGAATACGTTCCCGGGTCTTGTACACACCGCCCGTCACACCATGGGAGCGGGTTTTACCAGAAGTAGGTAGCTTAACCGCAAGGGGGGCGCTTACCACGGTAGGATTCGTGACTGGGGTGAAGTCGTAACAAGGTAGC
>NZ_VLLB01000026.1 GCF_007830455.1 Pseudoduganella lurida
GAAAGGGTTGCAATAAACTGGTGGCTGCGACTGTTTAATAAAAACACAGCACTCTGCAAACACGAAAGTGGACGTATAGGGTGTGACGCCTGCCCGGTGCTGGAAGATTAAATGATGGGGTGCAAGCTCTTGATTGAAGTCCCAGTAAACGGCGGCCGTAACTATAACGGTCCTAAGGTAGCGAAATTCCTTGTCGGGTAAGTTCCGACCTGCACGAATGGCGTAACGATGGCCACACTGTCTCCTCCCGAGACTCAGCGAAGTTGAAGTGTTTGTGATGATGCAATCTACCCGCGGCTAGACGGAAAGACCCCATGAACCTTTACTGTAGCTTTGCATTGGACTTTGAATCAATCTGTGTAGGATAGGTGGGAGGCTTTGAAGCGGGGACGCCAGTTCTCGTGGAGCCAACCTTGAAATACCACCCTGGTTCATTTGAGGTTCTAACCTTGGTCCGTTATCCGGATCGGGGACAGTGCATGGTAGGCAGTTTGACTGGGGCGGTCTCCTCCTAAAGTGTAACGGAGGAGTTCGAAGGTACGCTAGGTACGGTCGGACATCGTGCTAATAGTGCAATGGCATAAGCGTGCTTAACTGCGAGACCGACAAGTCGAGCAGGTACGAAAGTAGGACATAGTGATCCGGTGGTTCTGTATGGAAGGGCCATCGCTCAACGGATAAAAGGTACTCTGGGGATAACAGGCTGATTCCTCCCAAGAGTTCATATCGACGGGGGAGTTTGGCACCTCGATGTCGGCTCATCACATCCTGGGGCTGTAGCCGGTCCCAAGGGTATGGCTGTTCGCCATTTAAAGTGGTACGTGAGCTGGGTTTAAAACGTCGTGAGACAGTTTGGTCCCTATCTGCCGTGGGCGTTGGAAATTTGAAGGGGGCTGCTCCTAGTACGAGAGGACCGGAGTGGACGAACCTCTGGTGTACCGGTTGTCACGCCAGTGGCATTGCCGGGTAGCTAAGTTCGGAAGAGATAACCGCTGAAAGCATCTAAGCGGGAAACTTGCCTTGAGATGAGATTTCCCAGAGCCTTGAGCTCTTTGAAGGGTCGTTCGAGACCAGGACGTTGATAGGTCAGGTGTGGAAGTGCAGTAATGCATTAAGCTAACTGATACTAATTGCCCGTAAGGCTTGTCCCTATAACCTTGACGGTTATAGTCAACAACAAGCATTTACCTGTGTTTGAG
>NZ_VLLB01000027.1 GCF_007830455.1 Pseudoduganella lurida
CCTTTTGTATAATGGGTCAGCGACTTACATTCAGTAGCGAGGTTAACCATATAGGGGAGCCGCAGAGAAATCGAGTCCGAACAGGGCGCTAGTTGCTGGGTGTAGACCCGAAACCAAGTGATCTATCCATGGCCAGGTTGAAGGTGCGGTAACACGCACTGGAGGACCGAACCCACTAATGTTGAAAAATTAGGGGATGAGCTGTGGATAGGGGTGAAAGGCTAAACAAACTTGGAAATAGCTGGTTCTCTCCGAAAACTATTTAGGTAGTGCCTCAAGTATCACCATCGGGGGTAGAGCACTGTTATGGCTAGGGGGTCATCGCGACTTACCAAACCATTGCAAACTCCGAATACCGATGAGTGCGAGCTTGGGAGACAGACATCGGGTGCTAACGTCCGGTGTCAAGAGGGAAACAACCCAGACCGCCAGCTAAGGTCCCAAAGATTGGCTAAGTGGAAAACGAAGTGGGAAGGCTAAAACAGTCAGGATGTTGGCTTAGAAGCAGCCATCATTTAAAGAAAGCGTAATAGCTCACTGATCGAGTCGTCCTGCGCGGAAGATGTAACGGGGCTAAGCCAGTCACCGAAGCTGCGGATATGCGTAAGCATATGGTAGGAGAGCGTTCTGTAAGCCTGCGAAGGTGTCTTGTAAAGGATGCTGGAGGTATC
>NZ_VLLB01000001.1 GCF_007830455.1 Pseudoduganella lurida
GCCGCTGCCGCTGCCGCCGCTGCCGCTGCCGCCGCTACCGCCGCTACCGCCGCTGCCGCTGCCGCTGCCGCCGCTGCCGCTGCCGCTGCCGCTGCCGCTGCCGCCGCTGCCGCTGCCGCTGCCGCTGCCGCCGCTGCCGCTGCCGCTGCCGCTGCCGCTGCCGCCGCTGCCGCTGCCGCTGCCGCTGCCGCCGCTGCCGCCGCTGCCGCCGCTGCCGCCGCTACCGCCGCTACCGCCGCTACCGCCGCTACCGCCGCTACCGCCGCTGCCGCTGCTGCCGCTGCCGCCGTTCGACTCTGTCCACTGCCCGCCATCCCGCCAGCCGGCCCTTACAAGCAGCTCGCCACACGCCACACGTTACAAGTCACACGCCACCTACGCCTGCCGGCTGCCGCCTGCCGCCCGTCCGCCGCCCGTCGCACGCCCTCCGTCACGCGCGATCCGTCGCACGCAATCCGTCTTACGCCATCCGCCGCACGCCTTGTCGCCGGCTTGCCGCTCCATGCAGTTGCAGCGCGATGCAGTCATCTTCGGCCTCGACCGCATCGTCCCCACCAGGTCAGCACGAATCACGCGGCGTCAGCGAGGCGCTTTTCATCCTGCTCGCCCACTGCCTGCGCCCCACTACCGTAACCCGGCGCCGACCGCCGGCCACAGACCCAGCCCGACCAGGCCCCAACCGTGCCCCCCAGTCGACCCAGGCCCCCAGTCGCCAGTCGCCAGTCGCCATGGACCGGCCCCCATCGCTGTGGCCTGTGCAAAATCCCCGTCACCATCGCAGTTCGCAGTTCGCAATTCGCAATTCGCAATTCGCAATTCGCAGATGCGCCGTTGCGCTGCCCGACAACGCGCACCTGTCAGTCGGCCACGCTTTCCACGGACCGCGCCACCGGCGCCACCTGCGCGGCGATCCGGCTGGCGCTCACGGGATCACTCTCGCGCAGCGCCTCCACCACTTCATTGAGCGAGGAGCCGCAGGCAAACACCAGCACGTCGCCGGGCCGGCACAGCGACAGGCCATGGCGCAGCGCTTCGCGGCCGTTCAGACGGCCGTGCACCAGGTCCTGGCTGCGGCCGGTGGCCAGCGCGCCGGTCATCATCAGCTGCACCGTCTCGCCGGCGGCGCGCCCGCGGGTCTGCGATTCATAGATGACGACTTCGTCGAAGCCCCGCGCGCAGGCGTCGCCCACGGCTGCCATGTCCTGGTCGCGTCGGTCGCCCGGTGAGGTGATCACGCCCACCGTGCGCCCGCCCGCCACGCTGCTCACCAGCCCGCGCGCCATGCAGGACAGGGCGGTGTAGGCGGCCGGGTTGTGCGCATAGTCGACGACCACCGTCACGCCGTGGATGTCGAACACATTGCTGCGCAGCGGGTTGTTCAGCCCGTCCGACACGAAGCCGGCCAGTCCGGCCGCGATCTGCTCGGGCGTGAAACCGGAAGCAAGCAGCGCCAGTGCCGTGGCCAGGCCGTTGGCGATGTTGTAGCGGGCATGGCCGCCCAGGGTCGACGGCATGTCGGCCGCCCGCAGCAGCGCCTGGTGCCGCGCGCCGTTGGCGATGACCAGTTCGCCGTCCTGCAGGTAGGCGCCGCGGCCGCCCGCGGCCAGGTGCTTGAGCAGCACCGGGTTGTCCGGATCGAGCGAGAAGAACAGCACCTCGATACGGTCTCGCAATTTCCCGGCGATGCGCACGCAATGACGGTCCTCGGCATTGAGCACCGTACAGCGCGCGGCGGATGCGGCCACCACGGCTTTCACGCGCGCCAGGTCTTCCACCGTCTCCACGCCATCGAGGCCCAGGTGGTCCGCGGCCACGTTCAGCACCACGCTCACGTCGCAGCGGTCGAACGCCAGGCCGCGCTTGAGGATGCCGCCGCGCGCCGTTTCCAGCACGGCGAAATCGACGGTCGGATCGGTCAGCACGGTGCGCGCCGACCAGTAGCCGCTGCAGTCGCCCTTCTGGATGCGGCGGCCATCGATATAGATGCCTTCGGTAGTCGTCACGCCGGTGCGCCGGCCGGCCAGCCGGATCGCATGCGCCGCCATCAGGGTGGTGGTGGTCTTGCCGTTGGTGCCGGTGATGGCGATGACGGGAATGCGGCCATTGTCCCTGCCGTACATGGCTTCGACGATCGCGCCGCCCGCATCGCGCGGCCTGCCGGCGGCGGGATACTGGTGCATGCGGATGCCGGGCGCGGCATTGACCTCGATGATCGCGCCGCCCTGGTCCGCCAGCGGCTGGGCGATGTCGCGGCACATCAGGTCGATGCCGGCCACGTCCAGGCCGATCTTCTGCGCCGCGCGCACGCAGATCGCGCGCGTCTCTTCCGGCAGCAGGTCCGTCACGTCTTCGGCGGTGCCGCCGGTGGACAGGTTCGCGTTGCCGCGCAGGCGCACCGGCACGCCGACCGGCGGCACGCTGTCCAGGTCATAGCCCTGTTTCGCCAGCGCCTGCAGGGCATGGTCGTCCAGCGGGATCTGCGTGAGGATGTTCGTGTGGCCCTTGCCGCGCGCCGGATTCTGGTTTTCCAGCGCCACCAGTTCGCGCACGGTGCGGTGGCCATCGGCGGTGACGCAGGGCGGACGGCGCAGCGAGGCCGCGGCCACCTTGTTGCCGGTGACGAGCACGCGGTAATCCTGGCCCTCGATGAAACGCTCGACGATCACGCTGCGTGCATGCTTGCGGGCCGCTTCGAAGGCGATCGCCACTTCTTCCGGCGTATGGCACTGCGTGGTGACGCCCTTGCCCTGGTTGGCATCGAGCGGCTTGACGGTGGCGACACCGCGCAGGCGGCGCGCGGCGCGCTGGGCTTCCTCGACGGTCGTCACCAGGCTGCCGCCCGGCACGGGAACGCCGGCTTCCTTCAGCATCGTCTTGGTCAGCTGCTTGTCGCTGGCGATGCGGCAGGCGATATTGCTCGCATCGCCCGTGAGCGTGGCCTGCAGCTTCTTCTGCTTGCTGCCCCAGCCCAGCTGGTACAGATTGCCCGTTTCGCCCACCCGGAAATAGGGCACGCCGCGGCGGCGCGCACCATTCAGCACGGCCGCCGTGCTGGTGCCGACGGCATGGCGTTCCTCGGTGCGCCGCAGCGCCGCGAGCGGCGCTTCCAGGTCGAACGCCTCGCCGCGGGCCAGGGCGCCCACCAGGGCCATGGCCAGGTCGAACGCTTCCAGCACCACCGCTTCCACCCGGTAGGCGCAGACGATGCGGAATACGCCCGGCTTGCCGCGCACGCGGCGGGTGCGGCCGAAGCCGGCCTTGGTACCGGCCAGGCACTGCAGCTCCAGCGTCACGTGCTCGATGATGTGGCCCATGTAGGTGCCATCGCGCAGGCGCTCGACGAAGCCGCCGGCATGGCCGGGCGAGCAGCGGTGCGCCATCAGGCTGGGCATGAGCGCCAGCAGCGCATCCGTAAAGCCCGGCACATCGGTCGAGGCGACGCCGTGCAGCTCGCCCAGGTCCAGCACCGTGAGCAGGCAGGGCCGCGAGGCATACAGGTTCGGGCCGCGCAGCACGCGTTGGTCCAGGATGTTCATGAACGGGGATTCCTCTTGGTGACGATGCGCACGAAGTCGGCGAGGGCGGGCGGGGCCGGCGGGGCGGCGGTTGCCATGTCGCCGGCCCCGGTCGCGCGCTGCAGCTGGTTCTGCTGGCCGGCTTCCTCGGGCAGTGCAAAGCTGCTGCCGCTCGGCAGCAGGTGCAGCCGCACGTCGATCATCTGCGGCGTGCCGCCCGCAGCGATATCGGCCACGTTCGAGACGACGTGACGGCCATCGACCACCGTCACGCTGCCGGCGCCGATCACTTCGATGCCGACGCCCCGCTCGACGACCAGCGCCGTGTCCTCGTCGATGCCGATGCCGAGCAGGTAGGGGTTCTGGGCCACGATGGATAGCAGCCGCGCCAGGCGGTGGCGTTCCGAGAAATGCTGGTCGATGACGACGCGCTGCACGAACCCGAGGCCGGCGCCGAGACTGACGGAGCCTTTCTCGGGCAGCAGGTCGGCCTTGCCGTCGGCCAGCATGTGGCCGCACATGGCGGAGGCGCCGGCACTCGTGCCGCCGATGCAGGCACCGGATTCCTTCAGCGCGCCATGCATCGCCTCGTCGAGCAGCGTGCCGCCGATCATGGCCAGCAGGCGCTTCTGGTCGCCGCCCGTCATCCAGATGCCGGAGCAGCCGCGCACGCGCGCGGCCTGTTCGGCATCGTTGGCGGTGGCGCGGTCCGGCAGGGCGACGTGCACGATGTCACGCGCACCCAGCTCGCGGAACACCGTGTCATAGCGCTCCCACATCGTGTCCGGCACGCGGCTCGCGGCCGTGATGACGGCAATGACGGCAGCTTCGCCGCCGGCCAGCTGCACGAAGCGCGACAGGATCTCCTTGCTGCTCTCGCGGTCCTCGTGGCCGCCGACGATCACGAGATGGCCGTGCTGGCCCTGGTCGAAGGCCTGGTTGTCCGGTTCGCTCATGCCGGGGCTCCCGTCTGCGCGCAAGGCATCTCGCGGTTGCTGTGCATGCCGGTAGCCTGGTGCGTGATGGCGATGATGCCCACGTCGATCTCCTGCGGGAACAGCGCCACGCCCCGTTCGACGGCCTCGCCGACGCCCATGCCGCCCTCGATCCAGCCGTGGACGGTATAGGCCAGCAGCTTGCGCACGATGTGCTCGCCGATGCCCGTGACGGCGATCGCACCGGCGCTGCCGGCATAGAAGCCGCTGCCGATGATGGGCGTGTCGCCCACCCGGCCCAGCAGCGAGGGTGCCGAGCCGCCGGTGGAGCAGGCCACGGCGAAGTTGCCCTGCGCATCGCGCGCCACGGCGCCCACCGTGTCGCACGGCGAGAATGCCGGTGCTGTGTCGTAATTCCAGTAGTCGTGGAAAGCGCGGTTGGCCACGCCGGGCGTGACCGGTTCGCGCGCGCCCAGGGCCGCCATCAGCTTGACATGCTTGGCCATCTGGCGTTCGCTGATCTGGAGATGGTGTTCGAATCCCACCGTGCGGGCAAAGGCTTCGGCGCCGGCGCCGGCCAGCAGCCAGTGCGGCGAGCGGCTCACGGCTTGCGCCACCAGCACGGGATTCTTGACACGCTGGATGCAGGCCACCGCGCCCAGAGCGCCCTGCGAATCCATGATGGAGGCGTCGAGCTCCACGGATTTGCCGTCCAGGCACAGCACGGCGCCGCTGCCGGCGTTGTAGCGGCCATCGTCTTCCAGTGCCACGCAGGCGGCCACGGCGCCATCGAGCGCCGAGCCGCCGCCATGCAGGCGATCGAGGCCGGCACGGGCCGCCAGCTGGCAGCCGTCGTCCTGGTCGCGGCTGCCGCCGGCGCCGCCATGGGTCACTACCGCGGCAACCGTGTGCCGGGCGTCATTCGTCGTTTGCGTCATGAGGCAATAGTGGGAGTCAGTGCAGGGGCCTGCTGGCCTTGAGCCAGACGGCGGCGATGCGGTCCGCTTCGGCATAGGCCGGCGTGTCGAGTTCTTCGCCGAACACGTCGGGATCGATTTCCTCGTACTGCCAGGCCATCCCGGCCTGCGCCAGCAGGGGTTCGATGCGGCGCAGGAAAGGGTCGTCGTTGCGGACCATGACCACGCCCGTGTACAGCAGCAGCGTGCCGCCCGGCGCCAGGCGGGTCAGCGCCTGTTTCACCAGGTCGAGCGACAGGCCGGCACCCAGTTCGCCGCCGCCGTGGCGGTAGGCGCGCTCGCCCTTGTCGAGCAGGTAGGGCGGGTTCGAGACGATCAGGTCGAAGTCGCCCGGCGCATCCTGCAGCAGGTTGCTGTAGCGCGCCGTCAGGTTCGTCACGCCGGCCAGCGAGGCGTTCGCGCGGCACAGGTGCATGGCCCGCTCGTTGATGTCCAGCGCCAGCACTTCCGCATCCGGATGGCGGCGCGCGATGGTCAGCGCACCCGGGCCGGCACCGGCGCCCACGTCCGCCGCGCGCAGCACGGGCCGGCCGGCGGCCGCCATCAGTGCCAGCTCGGCGCGCAGGGCGCGGGCGAAGCGGTAGGTGTCGGGACCGAAGAACACGGCATCCGTGTCGCTGGTGGGGTAGGCCGAATGGAAGTACAGGTCGCCTTCCAGCGTGGCGGCGCGCAGTGTCGAACGCCAGCCGTCGCGGTGCGGCTGGGCGATGCCGGCGCGGTGCATCAGTTCCAGCAGGCCGGCCGGCAGCGCGTGGGCGCGGAACGGCCGGCTCCAGCCGAACACGTCGTGCAGATCATGCGCCCACACATGATCGACCTTGGCCTTGACGCGGCTGTGGGTGGCAGGCGTGACGGTGGTGAAGCGGTAACCGGCGGCGCGCAGCGCGTGCCCCAGTTCCTGCAGTGCGGCCGCATCCGGCATCAGTGGGGCGGCCACTGGAATGCAGGACGCGGCCAGGGGGGCGGCGCTGGCGGTGAAGGTCATCATGTGAGCCTCGTCTCCTGGATGGTGGTCAGGCAGGGCACCGGACGGCGCCTTGCGTGGTGGTACGGCGGGTACGGCAAAGCGGACGGAAACGACGGATGAGCGGCAGCACGGTACGCGCGGTGGCGCACCGCGCGCCCCTCACTGGTACAGGCGCGTGAAGACGCGGGTGGCCATCAGGCCGGCCGACGTGTGGTGCTGCGCCGGCGACATCAGCCCGATCAGCAGCGCCATCGCTTCGTCCTTGCTGGACGTGGCGGCCAGCTGGGCTTCCAGCAGGCGCAGCTCGCAGCCGATGCTCTCCCACGCATGCTCGTCGGCCGGGAAGCGGTGGCGGATCACGCCGCGCGGCGCGGTGGTGCGGGCGGCGGTGCCTTCCAGCGTGTCCATGCTGCGGCGCAGTGCGCGGTAGCTCGGCACGCGGGGCAGGTCCGGCTCGCCGCCTTCGCGCGGCGTGGCGATCCAGTCCGACATCAGCTGCTGTTCGTAGGGGCTGAACACGCCGAACATCTCGGCGCGCTCGCCGTGGATCAGCTTCCAGAAGCGGCTGTTCTCGGCCGGTTCGCCGCGGCGGATCCAGCCCTGCTGCTCCATCTTTTCCAGGAACTGGGGGATCTGCGCCGGTTCGGCCAGCCAGTCGTTGATGGTGCGTCCGCCCACCCGGCAGTAATCCGAGTGCATGTTCTTGCCCACGGCCGCCTTGGCAGCCAGCATCGCCACCGTTTCGCGCTCCAGGTCGAACGATTCGATCGCCTCGACGGTGCCGACACCGAGGTCGTTCATGCGGAAGCCGGCAGCCACCCGCTTCAGGAACGCTGCCTCGTCGCCCACCCGTGGCAGCATGCGGCGCACCGCTTCCAGCGCCGTGCGGGCGTGGCCCGTGTCGGCATTGTCCACGGTGACGTGCAGCGTGAAGTAGTAGGGGTCGATGCCCAGTTCGTTCAGTTCGTAGGACGTGATGAGCAGGTGCAGCGGCAGCTGTTCGTAGCCCAGGTTGTAGCCGATCACCTCGGGCAGGAAATTGTCGGCACTGGCCGCCAGCGCGAGCTGGATGGCACCGGAGACGAAGTATTCGCCCGGCAGGTTGTGCCAGTTCTCGCAGCCGTGCTGCTCCAGCAGCTTCTGGTAGATCACCACGTGGTTCTTGTCCGGCACGCCGTTGCCCAGCTCTTCCAGGTAGATGCGGATCAGGTGCTGCGCATCCGGATCGTTCCAGCGCGCCAGTACGCCGTACAGCCAGGCGCCATCGACCAGCTTGGTCGGCGCGACGGCCTTCAGGAAGTACAGCGCCTGCGAACGGGTACGGAAATAGCGACGCGGCGCGCCGTTCTTGCGGGCCGCCAGGTATTCGCGGTATTCGACGCCCACGGCATCCGTGTGACGGTCGATCCAGGCGGCCATCTCGTCCAGCGTGGCGGGCAGGTCGCTCGGCAGCGTTGCCGCTTCTTCCAGGCGGCGTTCCAGGTAGCTGGCAGCCAGGGTCGAATCGCCGGACGTGTACAGGGACTGGTAGACGGCGTGATCGTCATCGCAGTCGATGGCGAAATCGGGGGTGTGGGCGAGGGCGGTCGTCGTCATTCTGGTCTCGTCATTCCTGTCGGGTAGCTCGTGTGCACCGGGCCGAGCGGCACGGCATTGTTATCTAGGTTGCAAGTATGGCCGGGCCCTGCCGTGCTGAGTAGCAGTCCGCATGCCGTGGCCTTGTAAGAGAGGGATTACACAAAAGGCATTTATAGTGCTCGCGCGCGCATCTATAATCGGTCATCGGTCACTACGGGAGGCTGGCATGGCGTCGTCGACGGATTTGCTGCAGCGCTGCTTCTGGCTGGATTGTCGTGTCGCCCGGCTGGCCGGGACCGGCCGTTGAGGCTGCGATGGCACATATCCTGCTCTCGTGGGAACTGGGCGGCGGCCTGGGGCACGCCGGCCGGCTGAAGATGCTGGCGCGCGTGCTGCTGGCGCGCGGGCACCGCGTCACGCTGGCGCTGCGCGACCTCGGCTTCACGCAGCGCGTGCTGGCGGACCTGCCCGTGCCCCGCCTGCAGGCACCCGTCTGGCTGCACCGCACGGAAGGCATGCCGGCGAACCAGGCCAGCCTGGCCGAGATCCTGCTGCCGGCCGGTTACCTGGAAGCGGCCGGCCTGGCCGGACTGGTGGAGGGCTGGCGCGGCCTGCTGCAGGGCTTCGCGCCGGACCTGGTGGTGGGTGACTATGCGCCCACGGCCCTGCTGGCGGCCCGCACGCTCGGGCTCCCCGCCAGCAGCGTGGGCGTGGGTTTCTGCATCCCGCCGCCGGAAGGGCCGCTGCCCAATTTGCGCGACTGGGAGGACGTGGCGCCACAGCGCCTGGCGCGGGCCGAGGCGCATGTGCTGAACGTGGCGAACGCCGTGCTGGAACTGCACGGCGCCCCGGAACTGCCCAATGCAGCGCGCCTGCTGCTGGGCGATGTACCAGTGCTCTGCACCTGGCCGGAATTCGATCACTACGGCCGTGCTGCCCCCGAAGCCGTCTGGCACGGCCCGGTGTGCATGCCGCTGGGCGGTGCTGCACCCGCATGGCCGCCGGGCGACGGTCCCCGGGTGTTCGCCTATCTGAAGCACGACCATGGCAGCCATGCAGCGGTGCTGCAGGCGCTGGCGGACGAAGGCTGCCGCGTGCTGTGCTACCTGCCGGAAGTGGCGGCCGGGCGCGCCGCGCCAGTGCTGTCGCCGCGCATCGCCTACTCGCAGCGGCCGCTGGCGCTCGATGCCGTGCTGCCCGGCGCCGCGCTGTGCGTGTGCCACGCCGGCGAAGCGACGCTGGTGCAGGCGCTGCTGGCCGGCGTGCCCGTGCTGATGCTGCCGATGCAGCTCGAGCAGTTCCTGCTGGCGCGGCGGGTGGAAAGCTGGGGCGGCGGCATCAACGGTGCGCGCGCGGCGCCCCACGCACCGGGCGGCGTGGGGAAGGTGGAAGACTGGCGCGCCAGCGTGCGCAGCCTGCTGGACGATGGCCGTTACCGGCACGCCGCGGCCGCGTTCGCACACCGGCGCGGCGACCGCACGGGATTGCAGCGCACCGAGCGCGTGGCCGATGCGCTGGAGCGGCGGCTGGTGCGGCGCTAGCCTGACTGCGCCACCCCTTACTGCCGTCGCCCCTTACTGCAGTCACTGGCACTGCAGTCACCCCTACTGCAGTCACCCTTTACTGCATCTGCCATTACTAAGTCCGCCCGCCTTTACTTCGGCCGTGCCGGGCGCAGTTTCGCATCCGGTGCCTTGAGCGTGCCGGCACGGATCTGGCGCACCGCCTCGGACACGGCGCGCGCGGCGATGCGGGCTTCTTCCTGCATCGGCGTGTCGTGGTCCAGCGTTTCGTGGCTCTCCGCGTACGACTCGAAGTAGCCGATGTAGCGGTCCAGCATGGCCTGGTGGCCGGCGCCGATCAGCCCCATCCACTCCAGCCAGTCGGACAGGTTGCGGCGCTGGCTTTCGATGCCGGCCACGTCGCCGTGCGAGATCACGCCATACGCGCGGCCGGCCAGGTGCTTCGGATAGTCCCAGCCATCGAGTTCGATGGCCTTCGCTTCTTCCGCTTCCTTGCCGTGCGTGCTGGACGGATCGGGATTGCCGCCGTCCGCGCACACCAGGCGGTCGATCATCAGCTTCAATGGCGACGGCGACTGGTACCAGTACGTGGGCGCGATGATCAGCACGCCGTGCGCCAGCACCCAGCGTTCATAGATGTCGTTCATCCAGTCGTTCACCTGGTTCAGGCTGTGGTTCGGGTAGCAGCTGCACGGCCAGTGGCACAGCGGCATGGCGGTCGACACGCAACCTTTGCAGGGATGGATGTGATGGTCGTAGGTGGAGGTGACGAGCGACAGGTCCAGCAGGTCGACCTGCATGCCTTCCGTCTCGAACGCGGTGCGCGCCCATTCGGCCAGGCGGAACGATTTCGACATCTCGCCGGGGCAGGTGCCGTCGTTGCGCGACGAACCCACGATCAGCAGCACGCGCGACGGCGTGGCCGGATCCTTCTGGGTGCGTTCGGCGGCCAGCAGCGTGTCGCGCGCGGCCATCCATTCGGTCGACATGTCGTAGTCCGGATCGGCGAAGCCTGGACCGGCCTTGACGGTGACGGGCGCCTTGCGGCTGTCCTGGTAGTTTTGCCAGGCCACGTCCTCCAGTTTCGCGATCTCGCCGCGCAGCGGGTCGAAGCGGGGATCGTAGAACGAGGCGGTGAATTTTTTATGGAATTCGATGCGCGCCAGTTTTTCCGGCGCCTGGCCCTTGCGGGCCGGGGGAACTGCGTGATGGTCGGGCTTCATGTCGGTCTGGTTCGGGTTTGCTTCACTTGCTTGCGTCATGGGACTCTCCTGTGCTGCCGGGACTGTGACATGGGCGCCCGGCCCGCTCCGTTCGCTGGCGTACGCAGTACGGACAAGGCCCTGCGTGCCGTGCGGCCGCCACTTGCGTCGTGCGAGCTGCCGGCGCGCCACCGCGATGCTTGCTAAGGCGACCAGACCCTTTGTGCAAATGGCACGGGAGCCCTTGCAACGGCAGCAGCGGTTCGTTGCAGGGTGCCCGGCATCCATGTACACTCGGCATTAATATTGCAAGCAAAAGACCCCCGTGTACTCCCCAACACACATCGATCCCGTCGTCAGCTTCTTCAATACCCAGGGCGAGTCGGTACGCGCCACGATCGTCAACCTGCAGCGCCGTTCGCTCGTGATGGAAGTGTACAACCCGTGGTCGATTGTCCAGGTCAGCGAGGTGCTGAGCGAGCTGACGGTGCGCATGGGGGCGCGCAACGCGTATGTCGGCAAGGCGGTGGTGATCAGCATGGTCAACACGGGCCTGACGGCGATGGTATCGGTCAGCCTGACGGACGAATGGCGCGAGCTGACCGAGGTGGCGCTGGTGCCGGGCATCATCGGCCACAAGGCGCGTGCCTTCGTCGAGGACTGGGGCGACCGCTTCCGCATCCGCCGCGATTACCAGATCGTGGTCAACGAAACGCGCGCCTTCCTGGCCGATGCGTCGCGCTGGCTGGAACAGATGGACCTGACGGAGGGCGGTTCCGCCGTCCCGGCGCGGCTGCCGACGGAATACTTCTTCGAACTGGCGCTGCCGCTGATGGAAAAGATGAAGGCGTGCTTCGACCGCTTCAACGGCGAGGCGGCGGAGGTGGAGGAGGAGCTCGCGCCGGCCCACCGCGCCTTCGTGCAGGCGGCCCTCCATCCTCTGATCCTGCGCGCGCCGTTCGTGTTCCGCACCTACACCAAGCCGCTCGGTTATGCCGGCGACTACCAGATGGTCAACCAGATCCTCGGCAATCCGCGCGAAGGCCCCAGCACCTATTTCCAGGTGGTGAACACGGCCTTCCTGCAGACGGCCGTCGCCACCGCGCACCGCCACCGCATCGATATCCTGGTGCAGTACCTCACCGGCCTGGCGCAGGCCGCGCGGGCTGCCGGCCGGCCGTTCCGCGTGCTGAACGTGGGCTGCGGACCGGCCGAGGAGATCGCCCGCTTCATCGAAACGTTCGACCAGCCGGAGCTGCTGTCGTTCCAGCTGATGGACTTTTCCGCCGAAACGCTGGACTGGACGCGCGAGCGCCTGGCCGGCGTGGCTGCGGCCAGCGGCAAGCGCACGTCGATCGAATTCGTGCACGACTCGGTGCACCAGCTGCTCAAGCGCCGCGACACGGAAGGTGCCGGCCAGGGCGAATTCGACGCCGTCTACTGTGCCGGCCTGTTCGACTACCTGTCCGACAAGGTGTGCGCGCGCCTGAACAACTACTTCGTCTCGCGCATCCGTCCCGGCGGCCGGCTGCTGGTGACCAATGTGCACAGCGCCAATCCGGAGCGCTTCAGCATGGAGCACATCCTCGAGTGGTACCTGATCTACCGCGACGAGGGCAGGATGGAGGCGATCCTGCCGGCCCGCCGCGGCGACACGCACATCTACACGGATTCGACGGGCGTGAACGTGTTTGCCGAAACCTCGGTCGCGTCGTGATGGAGGCGGCCGCCACGCCGGTGCGGGGCAGCTACGCCAGGGAGCTGTCGGGCTTCCACCTGATGCAGAGCCGCGCCTGCGCGGTGACGGTGATCGTGCTGGTGCTGCTGGGGATCGTGCTGGATTACGCCGTCTACCCGCAGCTGATGGACCGGTTCGCGCTGGCGCGCGTGATCACGAGCGCCGCCGTGCTGCTGGGCCTGGCCCTGCTGTACACGCGGTTCGGCCGCCGCCACGTGCATGCCATCACCTTCGTGTGGCTGACGTTCCCGCAGGTGATGATCGCCTGGATGATCCACGTGACGCAGGGCGAATCGTCGCTGTTCTACGCCGGCATCATCCTGACCACGTTTGCGGTGGGCACGCTGTTCCCGGTGGGCTTCATGTACACGCTGGGTTTCGGCATGCTCACTCTGCTGCTGTACTGGCTGGCGTGCGTGACACGGCCGGGCGGCGTGATCGACCACGGCCAGTTCCTGTTTCACTCGACGATCATCCTGTTTGCCGTGGCGGCCAGCACCGTGTACACCTATTACAATGAGCGGGGACGGCGCCAGCTGTTCGAACTGAAGGACGAACTGGCGCGCAAGAACGGCGAGCTGGAACGCACCAACAGCAGCCTCGCCGAGATCAAGGGACAGATGCTGCAACAGGAAAAGATGGCCGCGCTGGGCACCCTGTCCGCCGGCCTGCTGCACGAGGTGAACAACCCCGTCAACTTCTGCATGATGGCGATCGACGTGGCGCTGGAAGAACCGGCCGCGAAGGCCAGCCCGATGCTGCTGGAATGCCTGGACGATGCCAAGCAGGGCATGCAGCGCGTGCAGTACATCGTCTCGGACCTGAAGACCTTCGCCTACCGGAACGAGGCCATGCAGGACACGGCCTTCCTGTTCGAGCGGGCCCTGAACGCGGCCGTGCGGCTGGTGGGCCATGAAACGAAGGGCATCCCGATCCGCCGCGACCTGCAGGGCGAGACCCTGGTGCGCGGCGACGAGGCGGCCATCATCGGCGTGCTGATCAACCTGCTCGGCAATGCCGCGCTGGCCCTGCGCAAGGGCGGGCGCGCCGGGCCGGAAATCGAGGTCGGCGCGCACCAGCAGGACGGCCGGCTGCGCATCTGGGTGCATGACAACGGCCCCGGCATCGCGCCGGAACACCTGTCGCGGGTGTTCGAGCCGTTCTTCACCACCCGCGAGGTGGGCCAGGGCCTCGGGCTGGGCCTGGCGATCTGCTACAGCGTCATCCAGCGGCACGGCGGCCAGCTCACGGCCGAAAGCGTGCCGGGGGAATGGACCCGGTTTACGTTCGACCTGCCCGTGGCAGGCGGAGGACAGTGATGGAGCAATGGACGACGGGCGCCGCGCCAGGGGCCGGCATGCCGACGGTGCTGTACGTGGACGACGAGGACCTGGCGCGCAAGTATTTCTCGCGTGCCTTCAGCAACGAATACCGCGTGCTGACGGCGCCCGGCGTCGATGCCGGGCTGGCGCTGCTGGGCGAGCACGAGGTCGACGTGCTGGTGACGGACTACCGCATGCCGGGCCGTGCCGGCGGCGAGCTGCTGCGCGAGGTGGAGCAGACCCGCCCGGGCCTGGTGCGCATCCTGGTCACAGCCTATGCGGACAAGGACGTGCTGATGGAGACCGTGAACGGCGGCGACGTGTTCCGCGTGCTGGAGAAGCCGGTGCGGCAGGAGGCGCTGCGCGAGGTACTGCGCCAGGCCAGCGGCGAAGCGGAGCGCCGCGCCCGCGAACGGGCCGCGCGCCGCCACGGCCTGCTGGCGATCGAGGAAACGGTGGCGTTCCTGGCCCACGAACTGAACACGCCGCTGGCCACCATCGCCGGTTTCGCGCTGGCGCTGGCGCGCGGCGTGAGCGGCAGCGGCAGTGCAGGCGGGAGTGAAGGCGGGAGCAAAAGCGGGCGCGCGGCGGATGACGACGGCAGCCTGCCGCTGCAGGCGCAGCTCGGCAATGCGGTGGCGCACATGAACGACAATGCGCGCTACTGCCTGTCGGTGCTCGATGCCTTCGTCGCCTCGGTGCAGCGCGCGTCGCTGGTGCCGGCGGCGCGGGTGGCGGATGGCGGGGCGCACCGCATGGTGACGGCATTGCTGGCCTCCTACCCGATGTCGGCAACGCAGCGTGCCGCCATCGAGATCGTTCCCGAGCACGATTTCCCCATCGCTGCAGCGCCGAACTGCGTGGCGCTGGTGCTCTCTTCGCTGGTCGACAATGCGCTGCGCGCGCTGCAGGAACAGCCGGCCGCGCGGCTGCGCATCACCGTCGGCACGGGCGCGCGGCCGGCGATCGCCGTCGAGGACAACGGCGCCGGCATCCCGCCCCACATCCTGCACCGGCTGCTGCTCGACCCGGTGCCGATGCACGGCGGCGCGGAGCATGGCTGGGGCCTGATCTTCTGCAACCGCGTGATGCAGTCGGTCGGCGGCGGGCTGCGGGTGCAGTCGCAGTTGGGCCGCGGCACGACCGTGACGATGAATTTTCCAGATCCAGTAAAGGAACCAGCATGAGCGGAACCAGCATAGGTAGTGGCCTGAGTGGTGGCATGAACGGCGGCATGAACAATGGCACAGCCAGTGGTACGAACAGCAGCACGGGCAGTGCAATGAGCATGGGCGAAGGTACCAGGGCGCTGCCGGCCATCCTGTATGTCGACGACGAACCGACGGCCCTGAAGTATTTCCAGCGCGCGCTGGGCAGCCAGGCCAATGTCCTGACCGCCGAATCCGTGGAGGAAGGCAAGCGCATGCTGGACCAGCATGCGGACACGATCGCCGTCCTCGTTTCGGACCAGCGCATGCCCGGCGCGTATGGCAACGAACTGCTGTTCTACGCGTGGGACCGCTATCCGCACATCGTGCGCATCCTCACCACCGCGTATTCCGAGATCCAGCACACGGTGGAAGCCGTCAACCAGGGCCAGATCCACCGCTACATCCAGAAGCCGTGGGACATCTCGGCCCTGCGCATGGAAATGAAGCAGGCGGTGGACCTGGCCAAGCTGCGCCGCGAACATGCCCAGCTGCTGCGCGAGAAGCTGCTGATCCGGCAGAAGCAGGCGGTGGCCAACCGCATCGGCACGCTGTATGCGCTGTGCGCCGGCGTGGCGGGACCGGCCGGCGCGGTGCCGGTGGAGGCGTATCTGTCGGCGGCCTTGTGCGCCGGCCTGACGCCGCCGGAGCCGGACTGGCTGATGATGGATTATTCGGACCTGATCAGCTCCGAAGCCTTCCGCAGCGCCGCCTTCGGCAGCGCCGTGCGCGACCAGCTGGCCGTGCTGGCCGAACGTGGCGGCGCCCCGGCGAGCGTATTCGACTGGCTGGCCGCCACGTTCACGGACGGCTTCGACCGCACCGACGGCGGCGGCACGATCGTCCACACCTCGCGGCTGACGGAATTCCTGGAAACGCCCACCGCCAGCGACGTCTCGCCCCAGCATGCGTTCTGGCTGGCGACGCTGCTCTGGCTGGGCCGGCATGGCCACACGCTGCAGATGACGGGCGGTCCGGACGGCGTGCACCTGAAGCTCGTGCCGGCCGAATCGGCACCGACGGTGTCGCAGCTGGCCGGCTGGATCGAGCAGTTCTGAGGGGGCGCCTGCGCCCAGCCGTGCGCCGGCGGCATGGCCGCTTGGCTAACATGGGTTCATCCACCATCGAGGAGAACATCATGCCAAGAGGCGCCAGCCCGAAACGGGAAAAGGAATACGAGAAGCTGGAAAAGTCGTTCGAGAAGGAAGGCCGCTACAAGGGCCGCGAGGAAGAGGTGGCGGCGCGCATCGTCAACAAGCAGCGCAAGCAGTTCGGCGAGACGAAGGCGGCGAAGGCAAAGGACAAGGCCGGCGCTTCGCCGGACCGTAGCGTGCCGATCGAGAATTACGAGCACCTGACGGTGCCGCAGGTGCGCAGTGCGCTGGCCGACCTGACGGCGGCCCAGCGCAAGAAGGTGCGTACCTACGAGACGAAGCACAAGAACCGCAAGGGCGTGCTGGAAGCGCTGGACCGGTTGCACTGAAGGCGATCCGGCGCCGTCATGCCCGCTCCGGCATGACGGCCTGTCTTTAAGCAGGCCGCTCGGCTAGAATGCCCGCTCGCCCACTTCAAGCACCCGCTGTCGATGTTCCCCTCCCTGATCCGTTTCACCGCGCTGGCTGCGCTGCTGCTGGCCGGTGCCGCCACCGCCACACCGCTCGCACCATCGTCTTCCTGCCCGCAGCACTACCTGGACGGCCAGCCGCCGCAGATCCTCAACGAAAAGATGGCGCGTTCCACGAAGGCGCTGTGCTTCGACGTGTTCGGCGTGATGCATAGCGGCGTCACGCGCACGCCGCTCTGGTCCGCCGAGCACCTGACCGCGAAGAACATCCGGTCCGCCGAAGACCTGTCGCGGGAAGATGCCTTCCATGCCGAGAAGGCGCTGCCGGCGGCGCAGCGCGCCGAACTGGCCGACTACGCCCGCAGCGGCTTCGACCGCGGCCACATGGCGCCGAACGGCGACATGCCGGACCGCGCCAGCCAGTACCAGAGCTTCACGCTGGCGAACATGGTGCCGCAGGAGGCGGACATCAACCGCCATGTGTGGGCGACGATCGAGGGCGCGGTGCGCAAGATGGCGAAGAAGGACGGCGCGCTGTACGTGATCACCGGTCCCGCCTTCATCGGCAGCGAACTGCGCAAGGTGGGCAAGGTGCTGGTGCCGAGCCACCTGTACAAGGTGGTCTACAGCCCGCGCCAGCGTGCCGGCGGCGCGTGGTACGTGGCGAACCTGCCGGATGCACAGCCGAGCACCATGACGATCGCCCAACTGGAACGCACGATCGGCATCAATCTGGTACCGTCGCTGACGGAACGGGAGAAGGGGGCGATGCTGAAGCTGCCTTCGACCAAGGGCAGGAAGCGCAAAGGACAATCATGAGCAAACCATTCACCCCCTACGCCAACGAGGCGGACGTGCTGCGCATCGGCGGCCTGCAGATCGAGAACCGCCTGGACCGCATCACCATCGACGGCGACACGGACCTGACGCTGGACCAGGCCGGCCTGGACCAGGCGCGCGCGCTGTACCAGCTGCTGGGTGCCGCGATCGCGAAGCTGGAAGCGCAGAAGGATCTGCCGGCGAAGCTGCCGGCCCCGAAGGTGGCCAAGGCGGCCAATCCGTTCGACTGAGCCTGGCCGGGCAGGCGCCTGCCGGCCGTTCGGCTTTCGGCTGCTTTCTCGGCTCCTTTTTCAGTCCATCTTTCAGCACATGGCCGTGACGTGCGCCTCGCGCAGCGGCCGCCAGCCCAGCCGCGCTTCCACGGCGCGGCGGTAGCGGGTGTCGATGTGCGCGGGGGTGCGGCGCAGGTAGAACGCCGCTTCCTCGCGCGTGGTTCCCGTCAGTCCGTCCAGGAACGCGACCGCTTCCTCCTGGGTCGGCATGCGACCCTCGACGCCGGCGAATTTCGGCGGCACCGCCGTCCACACGACGGCATCGATGCGGCGGGCCTTCATCCAGGCGGCAATCGCCGGCGATTCGTCAGCGCCACCGACGGCCGGAATGCTGCCGATCCATTCGGGGCGGTCCTCCCGGACCTTCTCGCGCGCCTGGAGCATGGCGCGCGCGGCGTCCAGGTCCGGCGCGTCCAGGTACGCCCAGTAGGTCGGCACGGCCGGCACGCCCTCGCACAGCACGATCGCCAGTTCGGCGCTGTCGTCGCTGTCGCGGGCAAATTCGAGGGGGAGATGGGGACCGTCCGGATGCCATCCGGAGGCCAGTTTCAGCGGGCCCGGTTTCCACAGCAGCGAACCCCAGGCGAGACAGGCGATATTCATGAAGCACGGCCGGTGACGAAAAACCCATTGTAGGCCGCGCCGCCGAAATGGCCGAGCACGGGAGAAAGGCGTCCCGTGTCAGCGGTGAATGACGACCAGCAGCGCCCGTGCTTCCGTCTTGCCGGGGTTGCGGATGGCGTGCTGCTGGTCCGCCGGATAGCGGGCCGTGCCACCGAGCTTGATCTTCTTGCGCTGCGCGCCCACTTCCAGCTCCATCGTCCCGTGGATCACCGTCATGTGCTCGGTCGTGCCGGGATCGTGGGCCTGCGACAGCAGCTCGCCGCCCGGCGCCAGCGTCAGTTCATACCATTCGTAGCGGCCGGCCAGCTCCATCGGTCCGAGGATGCGCAGCACATAGCCGGCGTGGGTGCCCGGCAGGGTGGGCGTTTCGTGGGCATCGACCACGCGGATCGTCTCGACGGCGCGCTGCTCGTCGGCCAGCAGGTCGCCGATCGGCACGCCAAGCGCGTTGGCGAGCCGCCAGGTGATGGCGATCGTGGGATTGGCCTTTTCCCGCTCGATCTGCGACAGCATCGATTTCGAGACGCCGGCGATGCGCGACAGGTCCTCCAGCGTCAGGCCACGGGCGAGACGGAGGCGTTGCAGGGCGGCGCCCACCTCGGGCGGGGCATTGGCGATCGGCGGTTTCAGCATGGAGGTTGCAAAGTTCAATGGGCTTCGGTAACATCCATTATATTGAACTCGGGTTCAAAATAATGGATGCAGGAGAAAATACTGGAATCGGAACGATTTTCGATACCCTGTTCTCCGCGATGCACGGTACAACATGGGCCTGGGGCGGTCAAGGCGCCGCCGGTCCGACAGCGAAGGAATCGAGATGAGCGTGGAGTCGAGCATGGATGACAGCCAGGGTACGAGCAAGGTTGCGAGCCAGGATGCGGGCGTTGCAGCGCCCCGCGGTGAAGCGTTTTACGGCCAGCTGCGCCAGGGTCTCGACCAGCTGCGGGGCGACGGCCTTTTCAAGCCGGAACGCGTGCTGGCCTCGCGCCAGGGCGCCGAGGTGACGGGCGACGATGGCCGTACGCTCATCAATATGTGCGCCAACAACTACCTGGGCCTGTCGGGCGAGGAGTGGGTGGCGCAGGCCTCGATCGAGGCGACCGAGCAGTATGGCTACGGGCTGTCCTCGGTACGCTTCATCTGCGGTACGCAGACGGTGCACAAGCGGCTCGAGAAGGCCATCTCCGAGTTCCTGGGCACGGAAGACACCATCCTGTACGCGGCCGCCTTCGATGCCAACGGCGGCGTGTTCGAGCCCCTGTTCGACGACAACGACGCGATCATCTCCGACGCGCTGAACCACGCTTCGATCATCGACGGCATCCGGCTGTGCAAGGCGGCGCGCTTCCGCTACGCGCACAACGACATGGCCGACCTGGAAAAGCAGCTGCAGGCCGCGGCCGGCAAGCGCCACAAGATCATCGTGACCGATGGCGTGTTCTCGATGGACGGCACGATCGCCCAGCTGGACCGCATCGTGGCGCTAGCCGAACAGTATGGCGCGCTGGTGATGATCGACGAGTGCCACGCTTCCGGCTTCATGGGCAGGACGGGCCGGGGCACGCACGAGCACCACAATGTTCTCGGCCGCATCGACATCATTACGGGCACGCTGGGCAAGGCGCTGGGCGGCGCGATGGGCGGCTTCACGTCCGGCCGCAAGGAAGTGATCGACACGCTGCGCCAGAAATCGCGTCCCTACCTGTTCTCCAACACGCTGGCGCCATCGATTGCCGGCGCCTCGCTGGCGGTCCTGGAGCGCCTGTCGGCATCGACGGAACTGCGCGACCGCCTGCACGAGAACACGGCCTACTTCCGCCAGCGGATCGAGGAGATCGGCTTCACCATCAAGCCGGGCACGCACCCGGTGGTGCCGGTGATGCTGTTCGAGGCGCCGGTGGCGCAGAAATTCGCGGCGCGCATGTACGAGCTGGGCGTGCTGCTGTCCGGCTTCTTCTATCCGGTGGTGCCGATGGGGCAGGCGCGCGTGCGCGTGCAGCTGTCCGCCGCCCACACCCGGGCGCAGCTGGACACGGTGCTGGCCGCCTTCGAGCAGGCGGGCAAGGAACTGGGCATCATTCAATAAGCATCACAGTACAAGAACAGGAAGCAGCTTCATGGAACGTATTCTCGTCATCGGCGCCAACGGCCAGATCGGCAGCGAGCTGGTGGAGGCGCTGTCGCACCGCCACGGCCCCCACAATGTCTTCGCCACGGATATCTCGACCACCAATCTCTACAACGCCGAGCAGTACCAGGTGCTGAACGTGCTGGACGAGGAAGCGCTGGCGCAGCTGATCACGTCGCAGGACATCACGCAGGTCTACCTGCTGGCGGCGATGCTGTCGGCCACGGGCGAACAGGCGCCGCTGCGGGCCTGGAAGCTGAACATGGACGGCCTGCTGAACGTGCTGGAGATCGCCCGCGAACGGGGCGAGGCCGGCAAACCCCTGAAGGTGTTCTGGCCATCGTCCATTGCCGCCTTCGGCCCCAACACGCCGCAGGACGCCACGCCGCAGATGACGGTGATGGATCCGACGTCGATCTACGGCATCAGCAAGCTCGCCGGCGAGCGCCTGTGCGAGTACTACCACCTGAAATACGGCGTGGACGTGCGCAGCATCCGCTACCCGGGCATCATCAGCTATAAATCGCCACCGGGCGGCGGCACCACGGATTACGCGATCGCGATCTTCCATGCGGCCCTGCGCGGCGAGCGTTATGAATGCTTCCTGGGCCCGCAGACGACGCTGCCGATGATCTACATGCCCGACGCGATCCGCGCCACCATCGAGCTGATGGAAGCGCCGGCCGAGCAGGTGAAGGTGCGCTCTTCATACAACGTGGCGGGTGTGTCGTTCAACCCGGAACAGCTGGCCGCCGCGATCCGTGCCCAGGTGCCGCGCTTCGCCATCGACTACCGGCCGGACAGCCGCCAGGCGATCGCCGACACGTGGCCGCACAGCCTGGACGACGCCGCCGCGCGTGCCGACTGGGACTGGCAGGCCCGCGTCGGCATCGACGAGATGGTGCGCGACATGCTCGCCAATGTCGACGTGAAGCTCGGCCAGGCCGCCTGACGCGGTTCATCCTTCCAACAATCAGAAAGAGACACGGATGGACATGAGCGTTTTCGATCTGTTCAAGATCGGTATCGGCCCGTCGAGTTCCCACACGGTGGGACCGATGGTGGCGGCGCGCCGCTTCCTGCTGGACTGCGCGCCGCTGGACGACGTGGTGGCCGTGACGGCCGAGCTGTATGGCTCGCTGGCGCTGACCGGTGTCGGCCACGCCACCGACAAGGCCGTGATTCTCGGCCTGATGGGCGAAACCCCGCAGGAAGTCGATCCGCCCGGCGTGGATGCGCTGCTGGCCGAGGCCGAGGCGCGCGGCGAACTGCGCCTTCTCGGCATACAGCCCGTGCCGTTTACGCGCGCGCTGAACCTGCTGTTCCATAAGACCGAAAACCTGCCGGAACATCCGAACGGCATGCGGTTCACGCTGCGCCGCGCGAACGGCACCGAAACGAGCAAGGTGTATTACTCCATCGGCGGCGGCTTCATTCGCGCCGAGGGCGAGCATGCCGCCGTGGCCGAACCGGGCGTGGCCCCGGTGCCGTATCCCTTCGACACGATGGCCGATCTGCTGCGCCACGGTTTGCGCTCGGGCCTGACGATTCCCCGCATGCTGCGGGCGAACGAACTGGCCCGCATGACCGAAGAGGAGCTGGACGCGGGCCTGGACCGCATCTGGCGCGTGATGCATGGCTGTATCGCGCATGGCCTGGAGACGGCCGGCCAGCTGCCCGGCGGCCTGAACGTGAAGCGCCGCGCCGCCAACCTGTGGAAGCAGGCGCAGGGTGCCGACCGCGCCAACGCGCTGCCGCACGATGCGCTCAATGGCGTGTCGCTGTATGCGATGGCCGTCAACGAGGAAAACGCGGCGGGCGGGCGAGTCGTCACGGCGCCCACCAACGGTGCGGCCGGCATCATCCCGGCCGTGCTGAAGTACTACGCGGAAGACTGCAAGCCGGTCGATCCGGTGACGGGCGTGCGCGTCTTCCTGCTCACGGCCGCCGCGATCGGCATGCTCTGCAAGCGCAACGCGTCGATCTCCGGCGCGGAGATCGGCTGCCAGGGCGAGGTGGGCGTGGCCTGCGCGATGGCTGCCGCCGGCCTGGTTGCCGCGCTGGGCGGGACCAACCTGCAGATCGAGAACGCGGCGGAGATCGGCATCGAGCACCACCTGGGCATGACCTGCGACCCGATCGGCGGCCTGGTGCAGATTCCCTGCATCGAGCGCAACGGCATGGGCGCCGTGAAGGCCATCACGGCCGCTTCGCTGGCGCTGAAGGGCGACGGCACCCATTTCGTCAGCCTCGACGACGTGATCGAAACGATGCGCCAGACGGGCGCCGACATGCAGGCCAAGTACAAGGAAACCTCGCTGGGCGGGCTGGCCATCCACGTCGTCACCGTGAACCACGCCGCCTGCTAACAGCCGAGCCCGTGTCCACCTTGGGGTCTGACCCCGACACGGACACGAGCACATCAATGTCACAGCCTGATCTTAAAGCTGAGTTCGTGTCCATGTCGGGGTCTGACCCCCGGGTGGACACGAGCTCGGCAGCGGGGACATTGCGTATTTCGCAAAGAAATCCGGGGCGCACTATAATAGACCTCCCTCTTTTGCGCTCAACCGGATTTCCTGAAAATGCACTACGTGTCCACCCGCGCCGCCGCGTCGGCCGCAGCATCGTCTTCCCCGCAAGCTTCCGCGCAGTCCAGTGCACAGCCCAGTGCCCGGTTCAGCGACATTCTCCTCGGCGGCCTGGCCCCGGACGGCGGCCTGTACCTGCCGGCCGAGTATCCGCAGGTGAGCGGCGCGGAACTCGATGCGTGGCGCAAGCTGTCGTATGCGGACCTGGCCGTGGCAATCCTCAGCAAGTTCGCCACCGATATCCCGGCCGCCGACCTGCAGGCGCTGGCCCGCAAGACCTACACGGCGGACGTCTACCGCAATGCGCGCGAAGGCGAGAACGCGGCCGACATCACGCCGCTGCGCGTGCTGGAAGAGGGCGACGGCAAGAAACTCGTGCTCCAGGCGCTGTCCAACGGCCCCACGCTGGCGTTCAAGGACATGGCCATGCAGCTGCTCGGCAACCTGTTCGAATACACGCTGGCCAAGCAGGATGCGCAGCTGAACATCTTCGGCGCCACCTCCGGTGACACGGGCAGCGCGGCCGAGTATGCGATGCGCGGCAAGCGCGGCATCAGCGTGTTCATGCTGTCGCCGCACCAGAAGATGAGCGCGTTCCAGACGGCGCAGATGTTCAGCCTGCAGGACCCGAACATCCTGAACATCGCCGTGGAAGGCGTGTTCGACGACTGCCAGGACATCGTCAAGGCCGTCTCGAACGACCTGGCATTCAAGGCGCGCCACAAGATCGGCACCGTCAATTCCATCAACTGGGCGCGCGTCGTGGCGCAGGTGGTGTACTACTTCCGCGGCTACCTGGCGGCCACCGCGTCGAACGATCAGAAGGTGTCGTTCACCGTCCCGTCCGGGAACTTCGGCAATATCTGCGCCGGCCACATCGCGCGCATGATGGGCCTGCCGATCGACCAGCTGGTGGTGGCCACCAACGAGAACGACGTGCTGAACGAATTCTTCACGACCGGCATCTACCGCGTGCGCAAGTCCGCCGAAACGTACCACACCAGCAGCCCGTCGATGGACATCAGCAAGGCGTCCAACTTCGAACGTTTTATTTACGATCTGGTGGGTCGCGACCCGGAACGGGTGAAGGCGCTGTTCACGAAGGTGGAGGCGGACGGCGGCTTCGATCTCTCCGGCGGCCCGAACAGCGATGGCGACGAATTCGCCAAGGTGGCGCAGTACGGTTTCGTCTCCGGCAAATCCACCCATGCCGACCGCGTGCAGACGATCCGCGACGTGGCCGACGACTACGGCATCGTCATCGACACGCACACGGCGGACGGCATCAAGGTCGCCAAAGAGCACCTGAAGCCAGGCGTGACGATGATCGTGCTGGAGACGGCGCTGGCCGCCAAGTTCAACGAAACCATCCTGGAAGCGCTGGGCGAGGATGCCGAGCGCCCGGCCGGTTTCGAGGACATCGAGTCGCTGCCGCAGAAATTCACCGTGATGCCGCCCGACGTCGACAAGATGAAGGCCTACATCGCGGCCAACACGGGCCTGTGACGATGTCGCAAGCGCGCAAGCCGATGCTCACCCGCCAGGAGGCGCTGGACTTCCTGCTGGCCGCCTGCCGTCCCTTGGCCGATGTCGAAGCGGTCGATACGCTGCAGGCCAACGGCCGCGTGCTGGCCGCCGACCAGGTCTCGACGCTGACGGTACCCGCCCACGACAACACGCAGATGGACGGCTACGCGGTGCGCGCCGCCGACTGCGCCAGCGGCGCGGCGGTGCTGAAGGTCTCGCAGCGCATCCCGGCCGGGCATGTGGGCACGGCGCTGGAACCGGGGACTGCGGCGCGCATTTTCACCGGCGCGCTGATTCCGGAGGGCGCCGATGCCGTCGTCATGCAGGAGCAGTGCGAAGCGGCAGGCGACAGCGTCACCGTGCGCCACGCGCCGCAGGCGGGCGAATGGGTGCGCCGCGCCGGCGAGGACATCATGCAGGGGAGCGTGATCCTGACGGCCGGCACGCGCCTGCGCAGCCAGGAGCTGGGACTGGCCGCCTCCGTCGGTCTTGCCACGCTGCCGGTGTTGCGCAAGCTGCGCGTGGCCGTGTTCTTCACTGGCGACGAGCTGGCCATGCCGGGCGAGCCGCTGGCGCCGGGCGCGATCTACAACTCGAACCGCTTTACCTTGCGCGCGCTGCTGGAAAACCTGGGCTGCGAGATCGCCGATTTCGGCATCGTGCCCGATACGCTGGACGCGACCCGCGCCGTGCTGCGCAAGGCGGCGCAGGACGCGGACCTGATCATCACCTCCGGCGGTGTATCGGTGGGCGAAGAAGATCACGTCAAGCCGGCCGTCGAGGCGGAAGGGCGCCTGGACATGTGGCAGATCGGCATCAAGCCGGGCAAGCCGCTGGCGTTCGGCGAAGTGAGAAGGGCAGCGAGCAGCGAGTCCGGCGATGCCTTCTTCATCGGCCTGCCGGGCAATCCCGTCTCGAGCTTCGTCACGTTCCTGCTGCTCGTGCGGCCGTTCCTGCTCAAGCTGCAGGGGGCGGCAGTACAGGCAGCCCTGTCCTTCCCGCTGCGTGCCGACTTCGACTGGAAGGGCGATCGCCGCAACGAATTCCTGCGCGTGAAAGTCAATGGGGCCGGTGGCCTGGACCTGTTCGGCAACCAGGGTTCCGGCGTGCTGACCTCCACCGTGTGGGGCGACGGCCTGGTCGACAATCCGGCCGGCCAGCCGGTGCGCGCCGGCGACATCGTGCGTTTCACCCCGTTCACCGAACTCCTGTATTGAGTACTTTCACGACATGAAGCTGCAACTGAAATTCTTCGCCAGCGTGCGCGAAAAGCTGGGCACTTCCGGCGAGCCGGTCGACGTGCCGGACGATGTGACCACCGTGGGCGAACTGCGTGCGCTGCTGGTGGCGCGCGGCGGGGCGTGGGCCGAGGCGCTCGGCGAAGGCCGTGCGCTGCGCACTGCCTGCAACCAGACGATGTGCGATGCGGCCACGCCGCTGTCGGAAGGCGCCGAAGTGGCGTTCTTCCCGCCCGTGACGGGCGGCTAGCCTCGGGAGCGCTGGCGGCCGGCCGGTTTGCCGGTGCGCGGCGTGACGCCATCGCAGACCGGGCAGGACAGCGCCTTGCGGTAGCGGCGCCAGGCGGCCCCGGTAAAGATCGCCGCGGCCGCTGCGGCCCACAGCGCGGCCGTGACGATTTCCGTCGTGCCCGCGGTCCCCTTGAACCATTCCACCGCCGCCAGAATGGCAAACAGCGGCAGGGCCGCCAGCAGGTAGCGCCCGATCCAGTAGCCAGCTCCCATCTCAGCCTCCTCCGTTGTTCGTGACGGCCAGTATGCCGGGATGGGCGCCGTTTTGCACTACAATCCTGCACCCATGACTCCAGCATCGACCCCATCCTCTTCGAACAGCGTCGCCATCGTCGGCGGCGGCCCGGCCGGCCTGATGGCGGCCGAAGTGCTGGCGCGCCGGCCCGGCCTGGCCGTGCACGTCTACGATGCGATGCCGTCCGTCGGCCGCAAGTTCCTGCTGGCCGGCCGCGGCGGCATGAACATCACGCATGCGGAGCCATATGCAAGCTTCGTCACGCGCTATGGCGCACGGGCTGCCGAACTTCGGCCGATGCTCGATGCGTTCGGACCGGACGCGGTGCGCGACTGGGTGCACGGGCTGGGCATCGAGACGTTCGCCGGCACCTCGGGCCGCGTCTTTCCGACCGAAATGAAGGCAGCGCCGCTGCTGCGTGCCTGGCTGCACCGGCTGCGCGAAGGCGGCGTGCAGTTCCACCAGCGGCACCGGTGGCTGGGCTGGCAGGGCGATGCGCTGCGGTTTGCCGCACCGGAGGGCGAGCTGCTGGTGCACCCGGCGGCCACGGTGCTGGCGCTGGGCGGCGCCAGCTGGGCCAGGCTGGGCTCGGACGGCGCCTGGGTGCCGCTGCTGGCGGAACGTGCGGTCGAGGTGGCGCCGCTGGTGCCGTCGAACTGCGGCTTCGACGTGGGCTGGAGCGACCATTTCGCCACGCGTCACGCGGGCGAGCCGTTGACGACGGTGGCGGCGACCTGGACCGATGGCGCGGGTGCGCGCGTGCGCAGGCAGGGCCAGTTCGTGGTCACGGCCAGCGGCGTCGAAGGAAGCCTGATTTATGCGATGTCCGCGCCGCTGCGCGACCAGATCGCCGCTGCCGGCAGCGCCACCATCGAGCTCGATCTGCTGCCGGATCTGCCAGCCGAACGGGTGCTGGCCGAAGTCACGCGGCCGCGCGGCGCCCGCTCGCTGTCCAGCCACCTGCAGGGGCGCCTCGGCATCCGCGGCGTGAAGGCGGGCCTGCTGCACGAGTGCCTCGGCCGCGAGCAATACGCCGATCCGGCCACGTTGGCGCGGGCCCTAAAGGCATTGCCGCTGACGCTGCGCGCGCCGCGGCCCATCGACGAGGCCATCAGCAGCGCCGGCGGCGTGCGGTTCGCAGCGCTGGAAGGGTTGATGCTGAAGGCGCTGCCGGGCGTATTCGTGGCCGGCGAGATGGTGGACTGGGAAGCGCCCACCGGCGGCTACCTGCTGACGGCCTGCCTGGCCAGCGGCGTGGCGGTGGCCGATGACGTGGCGCGCTGGCTGGCGGAACAGCCGGCTACGCCTACTCGAACGTGACCTCGCCCGAGCCGGTGCGGCTGACGCTGCGGGTGTCCGGATTGCCGTAGACGATCACGTCGCCGCTGCCGGCCACCGCGATGGCGGCCGCCTGTCGCGCGAACACTTCGGTAGTGCCGGAGCCCTTGATCTCCACGTTGACCAGGTTGGCCGCCATGTGCTGCGCATCGATGGTGCCGGAACCGGTCAGCGATGTGGCCAGCTTGTCCGCGCTGCCGGACACGTTGATGACGCCCGAGCCGTAGATGGCCAGCGCCACTTCTTCGCCGTTGCCCGCCTTGAGCTCCAGGTTGCCGTTGCCGTGCACGGACGCATTGATGTGGCGGTAGCGTCCCGTGAAGGCCAGCGAGCCGGAGCCGTTCAGCACCAGTTGCAGCCATTCGCCGGAAAAGCCGGCCACCGCGCTGTCGCCATTGCCGCGCACGGTGAGCGACTGCAGCGACGGCAGCACCACCTCGACCTGCAGCGGGCGCTTGTGGTGGAACACCATGCCCGTCGTGCCGATGTGCAGCGTGGCGCCTTCCTGCACGGCCGCCACATTGGCCAGCAGGCGCTGTTCGCCGCGCACCTTCAGCGACGGCCGGTCGCCCTGGCGCAGCACCAGGTCGATGGGCCCCTGCAGGTCGACTGCCGTGATGCCGTGGCCGATCTCGCGGTTTTCCGCGCGCGTGACGCGGCCGGCCGTGGTGGACGGATTCGCCACGCCCTGCGCGCGCAGCATGCTGTAGGACAGGCCGATCAGGGCGATGGCGAGGGCGAGCAGCGCCACGCCCACCTTGAAGAGGGTGCGGATCCGCATCAACGGCCCCGCAGCAGCGACTGGTTCATCTGCACGTAGCGGCGCACGCCCACCATCGTGTACTTCGTGACGACGAGCGACAGCAGGAACAGGCCGATCCCGCCCAGCACCAGGCCGCAGCCGATCATCGTCTGCGCCACGCGCGAGGCGCCTTCCGGGTCGACGCTGACGCGCAGGTTCCCGTCCGCCATCGCCTCGGCGCTGTCCAGCAGGCGGCCGGAGCGGCTGCCGTCGGCGGCCAGTTCCTCTTCCAGGCCGGGCGAGGATTCCTGGCTGAGGTGGATGCCGTCCGAGCCGATCGACACGCGGGTCTGGATGCGCGACGGGTCGCCCTCGTCGGAAAAATCGATCCAGCGGTGCAGCGGGCCGGCCAGCACCATCTCGTTGGCGCCGGCCAGGCCGCTGGCCGTCACGGCGATGCCGCCCACATAGAAGGAAAACGAGCAGACGTAGACGGTGAGCAGCAGCGCGGAAAACACGGCGGCGGGGACGATCATGAACAGGTTGAACATGGCCAGTCCCAGGAAGGACAGCGCCATGCGGCCGAAACCGGCGGGCGTGCGGCGGCGCGCGAACGATTCCAGGTGCGCGTTGGCGCGCAGCGTCATGGCGATCCTGCGCGGGTCGTCCAGCCCGGCCGCGATGTCGGCCTCGCCCCGGCCGGCGTTCACGCCATCGACGAAACGCTGCTCGTAGTAGCCCAGCGTTTTCGCCACCGTGGCCGGCGGCAGGCCGGCCATCGCCCGTTCCAGTGCCCCGAGATAGTCCTGCCTGTTCATGGCTGCCCAATCGCTCATTTGAGTGCCAGCTGCAGCGCCAGCGGATGGCCGGCCAGGCGCACGATGGCCAGCGCGCTCAGGGCAACCACCGTGATGACCATCAGGCTGGCCAGTGCCGTCCTGCCTGTTTTCATTGCCGCCTCCACGAAATGCCCGATGCTGGCACTGTATGGATTTCGCAAGGAGCATGCCAAGGACATGCGACAGGCTGCGGAAAGGCGGGGGCAGGCGGGCACCGGCAGGGACAGGCGGTTCATCGCAGCAGCGCAGCGGCAGCCGTACCGCTGCGCACGGCCATCTCGAGGGTGGCGGGGTAGTCGCCGGCCGTGTAGTCGCCGGCCAGCACCAGGCCGGCGAGCGTCGTGCCGTTGGCGGGGCGGACCAGGCCGGCCTTGCAGGCAAACGTGGCGCGCTTGTCCGTGATCACCTTGCTCCAGGCGGGTTGCGCCAGGGCCGGCCGTCCGAAGGTGGCCGCCAGCTGCGCCGCGATCGCAGCAGCCAGGTCGGCCTGCGGCACAGCGGCTGCGTCATCGGCGGCACTGATGACGACGGCAAGCAGGCCGGCCTGCGCCGCATCGAGGTGGCCCCGGTCGAACACGAACTGGCCCCAGCGGCCTGCCGCGGCATCGTCCTCCAGCGCGAAAAAGGGCTGTGGCAGCCGTTCTGCCGGGCCGTATTGCAGGTAGCAGGTGGTGATGGGCGCCGTCTCGAATGCTGCCAGCTGCGCGCTCAGTGCGGCCGTTTCCGGCAGCGGTGCGAGCAGTGCGGCGGCGGCCGCGGTCGACGTGGCGAGCACCACGCGGTCGAAGTCCTGGGTCTGGGCGCCGCCGATCGCCCCTCCGGTTGCCGTTATGCGCCAGCCGTTTTCCTGGGGCGCGATGGCATCGACCTTGACGCCGGCGTGCACCGTGGCGCCGCGCTTCGCGAGCCACTGCGCGGCGCGGTCGGGGAATAGTGCGGACAGGTCATGGCGGGGCAGCAGCATGTCGGAAGCGTGGCGCCGCGCGCCCAGGCTGTCGCGCAGCACGGCCAGGAACACCTGCGCCGATGCCGTCTCGAGCGGCGTGTTCAGCGCGGCGAGGCACAGCGGGCGCCACATCAGCTGGACCAGGCGTGGCGTCTGGTCGAACCGTTCCAGCAGTTCGGCGACGGTGCAGTCGACGTCGAGGCGCCAGCCCATCCAGCGCGCCGTGGTGGAAAAGCGCGCCATGGCCAGCTTGTCCGCGCGCGCCAGGCCTTTGGCGCGCAGCAGCGCGACCGCCAGGTGCAGCGGCGCGGGCAGGCGGGGCGCCACGAAATCCATGCCGCCGGGCGGATAGCGCATCTGCAGCGGCACGGTGAGCATGGCCTGGTCGACGTCGACACCCACCTGGCGCATCAGCTTGAGCGTCTGCGCATAGGCGCCCAGCAGGATATGCTGGCCGTTGTCGAGCACCTTGCCGCCCGCCTCGATGCGGCGGGCGCGGCCGCCTAGCGTGCGCGCCGCCTCGAACACCGTCACTTCCACGCCACGCCGTTGCGCCAGCGCGACAGCCGCCGCACACCCGGCCCACCCGCCCCCCACCACCGCAACCCTCACCCCGCGCCCCCGCCAGCCCCTGCGCAGCCCACAAAATGGGCCGTTTCAAGCCACTTTTCAGTGCCCCACGCAAATATTTCCAAAAAACGGGGACAGTCCCCGAATTTTGGAAATTGTTGGCTGGTGGAATGGGTTGGCATCAGCCGCGCATCCAGGTCTTCCATGCCAGCCACAGCTTGCGGATCGGCGTGAGGGAGATCCGCTGGGTCAGCACGTGGTAGCCGTCGCGCTCGATTTCGTCGAGCAGCGTGCGGTAGATGGCGGCCATGATCAGGCCGGGGCGCTGGGCGCGACGGTCTTCCTTCGGCAGCAACGCGAAGGCCTCGTCGTAGGCCTGCTGCGCGCGCGCCGTCTGGAACGCCATCAGTTTCGTGAAGTTGTCCGTGTGGCGGGCGTTCAGCAGGTCGGCCGCCGTCACGCCGAACTGCTGCAGCTCGTTGACGGGCAGGTAGATGCGGCCCTTGCGGGCATCTTCGCCCACGTCACGGATGATGTTCGTCAGCTGGAACGCGTGGCCCAGCTTCTCCGCATAGCGCAGGGTTTCCGGGCGCGTCACGCCGAAGATGCTGGCCGACAGGATGCCCACCACGCCGGCCACGTGCCAGCAGTACTTGCTCATGCCGGCGTAATCGAGGTAGCGGGTCTGGTTCAGGTCCATCTCCATGCCGTCGATCACGGCCTGCATGTGCTCCTGCTGCAGACCGTAGACGGCCAGGTGCGGCTTGAGTGCCTGCGTGACGGGGTGGTTCGGCTTCCCTTCGTACATGGCGGCGACCTCGGTGCGCCACCAGGTCAGCTTGATGCGGGCGAGGGATTCGTCGGTGCACTCGTCGACCGTGTCGTCCACTTCGCGGCAGAACGCGTACAGCGCCGTGATCGCGCGCCGGCGCTCCGGCGGCAGGAACAGGAAGCTGTAATAAAAACTCGAGCCGCTCTGGGCGGCTTTCTGCTGGCAGTATTCGTCGGGGGACATGGACTGGTTTTTCTGATCTTGCGCGGTCGAAGCCGCTATTTTATAGGGAAGCCCGGCGCATCCGCAGTGCGCGCCAGAAAACTTTCAGCCAGTCGGCGCGCCGCAGCGTGGGGCGGCGGCGGAACACGTCGTAGTCCACTTCCTCGATCGCCTCCAGGATGCGCAGCCCGCCCTGCACGATCATGCGCAGCTCCAGGCCGATGCGGCCCGGCAGACGGGTGGCAAGCGGCGCACCGGAGAGCATCAGCGCCCGGGTGCGTTCCACCTCGAAGCGCATCAGCGTGCGCCATTTGCCATGCGGCTCGTGCAGGTGGGCCGGCGAGACGGCGAAGCGGGCCAGGTCTTCCAGCGGCACGTAGATGCGCTCCTTCTGGCGGTCGATCGCCACGTCCTGCCAGAAGTTGATCAGCTGGAGCGCCGTGCAGATGGCATCCGAATCGCGCACGTTTTCTTCCGTGGCGGCGCCGTACAGGTGCAGCATTAGCAGTCCCACCGGGTTGGCCGAGCGGCGGCAGTAATCGAGCAGCTCTTCATACGTCTGGTAGCGGGACACCGTCACATCCTGGCGGAACGCAGACAGCAGGTCGTGGAACGGCCGGTACGGCAGGTCGTGCGCGGCGATGGTGGCGGCCAGGTTCTGGAACAGCGGGTCCGCCGGCGGCTGGCCCAGTTCGATGTGCACCAGCGCCGCCTCGTAGTCCTTCAGCGCGGCGATGCGTTCGGCGGGCGTGGCCGGTCCCTCGTCGGCGATGTCGTCGGCACTGCGCGCAAAGGCATAGATGGCCTGCACGGCGGGCACCAGCCGGCGCGGCAGCAACAGCGACGCGACAGGGAAGTTTTCATAATGATCGACAGCCATGGACGTCTTTGATTTATTACTGACGTTAAAGTCATTTGCAAAAACGACCTCGCCGACTATAATTTTTTGTTATTAAATGGAAAGTCATTTATATCAGGCCGCAATCATAGAGGCTGGACGGGATCCAGGCAATGCGGGATCGCCGCGTGCGCCCTGGTGTGCCGTCCGGCCGCCGCAACCGATGAAGGAAAATACCGTGCATCTCCCGAAGTGCTCCCATCGCCTTGCCTGGCTCGCAGTACTGGGGCTGCTGGCGGCCTGCTCGAAACCGGCCGAGAAAGCCGAAGACATCCGCCCGGTCCGCGCCATCGTCCTGCAGAGCAGCGACGTGGACGTCAATGCCGAGTTTTCCGGCGAGGTGCGGCCCCGCTACGAATCGCAGCTGGGCTTCCGGGTGCCGGGCAAGATCGTGGCCCGCAAGGTGGATGTGGGCACCATGGTGAAAAAGGGCCAGGTGCTGATGCAGCTCGATCCGCAGGACCTGCGCCTCGGCCAGGCGGGGGCGCTGGCCACGCTGCGCGCTGCCGAAACCGCGCGCGACCTGGCGCTGGCCGACCTGAAGCGCTACCGCGAATTGCGCACGCAGAATTTCGTGGCCGCCTCGGTGCTCGATACCAAGGAGTCGGCACTGAAGTCGGCGGAAGCCAATGTGGCGGCGGCACGCGCGGCTTATCGGGAGCAGAGCAACCAGGCCGGCTATGCGAACCTGACAGCCGATGTCGATGGCGTGGTCACCGTGCTGGCCGCCGAAGCGGGGCAGGTGGTGGAGGCCGGGACGGTGGTCGCGCGCGTGGCCCGCACGGATGAAAAGGAAGTGGTGTTCGGCGTGCCGGAAGACCGCGTGGACCAGCTGCGCAATGTGGCGAACGTGAAGGTGCGGCTGTGGGCCGTGCCGGGCGCGCCGGTAGCGGCCAAGGTACGCGAAGTGTCGCCGGTCGCTGATCCCGCGACGCGCACCTACGCCTTCAAGGTGACGCTGCCGGCCGGTCTGGCGGCCGCGAAGCTGGGCATGACGGCAGTCGTGCAGTTCGAATCGAGGTCGGCACAGCCGCGCATCAAGGTGCCACTGACGGCGCTGTTCCATGAGCGCAATGCCACGTCGGTGTGGGTCGTGCAGGGAGGCGTGGCGAAGCTGGTGCCCGTCACCGTGCTCGGCGCGGACGGCAACGATATCGTGCTCGGCAGCGGCGTGACGGCCGGCCAGACCGTCGTCACGGCCGGCGTGCACCTGCTCAAGCCGGGCCAGAAGGTGAGCATCCTGGCGAGCGAGACCGGCCAGGCCGCAGGTCAGGCAGCAGGTCAGGACGCAGTGCGGGCACCCGCCGCCACGGGTGCGCAATGAAGGGCTTCAACCTGTCGCGCTGGGCGCTGGAACACATCCCGCTCACGCGTTATTTGATCGCCGTGATGCTCATCGGCGGCATCCTCAGCTACCAGAACCTGGGCCAGGACGAAGACCCGCCGTTCACGTTCCGCGTGATGGTCGTGCAGGCCTTCTGGCCCGGCGCCACCGCGCTGCAGATGGCCAGCCAGGTCACGGACAAACTGGAGAAGAAGCTGCAGGAGACGCCGTACATCGACGAGATCAGCAGCTATTCGAAGCCGGGCCAGACGCTCATCCTGCTGTCGCTGCGCGAATCCACGCCGCCGAAGGAAACCTCGAACGCCTGGTACCAGGTGCGGAAGAAAGTCGGCGACATCGCCGGCACGCTGCCGCAGGGCGTGATCGGCCCCACCTTCAACGACGAATTCGGCGATACCTACGGCTCGATCTTCGCACTCTCCGGCGACGGTTTCACCTACGCGGAGATGAAGGACTACGCGGACTTCGTGCGCCAGCAGCTGCTTCGCGTGGGCAAGGTGGCCAAGGTGGAGCTGTTCGGCGTGCAGGACGAGAAGATCACCATCGAGTTCTCGCACCAGAAGTTCGCCCAGCTGGGCATCCCGTTCGACCAGATCGTCGACCAGATCGCCACGCAGAACACGATCCAGTCGACCGGAACGCTCGTCACGCCCACCGACAACCTGCAGGTGCGCGTGACGGGTGCGCTGGCCACCGTGAAGGACCTGGCAAACCTGGAGCTGCGCGCCAACGGCACCACGTTCCGGCTGGGCGACTTCGCTGCCATCAAGCGCGGTTACCAGGACCCGCCGCAGGACAAGATGCGCTTCAACGGTAAAGAGGTGATCGGCCTGGGCGTGTCGATGGAAAAGGGCGGCAACATCATCACGATGGGCGAGGAACTGGAAAAGACCGTCGCCGCCCTGAAGGCCAAGCTGCCGGTGGGGATCGAGCTGGAACGCGTGTCGAATCAGCCGCAGGCCGTCACGGCGTCGGTGGGCGAATTCGTGCACACGCTGATCGAGGCGGTATTGATCGTGCTGGCGGTGAGCTTCGTCGCGCTGGGCCTGCACACCAAGCCGAAGCTGCGCCTCGACGTGCGCCCCGGCCTGGTGGTGGCGCTGACCATTCCGCTGGTGCTGGCCGTGACGTTCCTGTTCATGCGCATGCTCGACATCGACCTGCACAAGATCTCGCTGGGTGCGCTGATCATCGCGCTGGGCCTGCTGGTGGACGATGCCATCATCGCCGTCGAAATGATGGTCCGTAAAATGGAGGAGGGGTTATCGAGACTGGAAGCGGCCACGTTTGCCTACACGTCCACGGCGCTGCCGATGCTGACGGGGACCCTGATCACGGTGGCCGGCTTCCTGCCGATCGGCCTGGCGAAATCGACGGCCGGCGAATACACGTTCTCCCTGTTCTCCGTGAATGCCATCGCCCTCGTGACGTCGTGGGTGGTGGCGGTGATGTTCACGCCGTACATCGGCTACATTCTGCTGAAGGTGAAACCCCATGCCGATGGCGGCAATGACCATGGGCATGGAAATGATCCCTTCGACACGCCCGGCTTCCGGCGCTTCCGGAGCGTGGTGACCTGGTGCGTCACGTGGCGCAAGACGACGATTGCCGCCACCCTGCTGGTGTTTGCGCTGGGCGTGTACGGCTTCAACTTCATCGAAAAACAGTTCTTCCCCGATTCGTCGCGCACGGAGCTGATGGTGGAGATGTGGTCGCCGGAAGGTACGGCCTTCACGGCCAACGAGGCGCAGGTCAAGAAATTCGAGGCCTTCATCCGCAAGCAGCCCGGCGTGGTGTCGGTGACGAGCTATGTGGGCACGGGCAGCCCGCGCTTCTACCTGCCGCTGGACCAGATCTTCCCGCAGACGAACGTGTCGCAGATCGTGGTGCTGCCGAAGGACCTGCAGGCCCGCGCCGCGCTGCAGAAGACGATCACGGACGTGTTCAAGCGCGAATTCCCGGAAGTGCGCGGGCGCGTGAAACTGCTGCCGAATGGACCGCCGGTGCCGTATCCCGTGCAGTTCCGCGTGACGGGCACGGAGGTGGAGAAGGTGCGCGCCATCGCCGACCAGGTGAAGGACATCGTACGCGCCAATGCCGGGACGGTGGGCGTCAACGACAACTGGAACGAGTCGGTGAAGGTGCTGCGCCTCGACCTCGATCAGGACCGCATGCGCGCGCTGGGCGTGACGACGCAGACGGTGATGCGGGTGGCGAACACGATCCTGTCCGGCACCACGGTCGGCCAGTTCCGCGAGGGCATCCGGCTGATCGACATCCAGGTGCGCCAGCCGCTGGACGAGCGGCAGACCATGTCCGTGCTGAACAACACCAACGTGCCCACGGCGTCCGGCCGCTCGGTGCCGATCTCGCAACTGGCGCGCGTGCAGTTCGTGTGGGAGCCGGGCGTGGTCTGGCGGCTGGGCCGCGAATGGGCGATCGCCGTGCAGTCGGACGTGGTGGAGGGCATCCAGGGGCCGACCGTCTCCGGCCAGATCAATCCGGCGCTGGCCAAATTGCGCGCGAGCCTGCCGGCTGGTTACGCGATCGAGGAGAAGGGTGCCGCGTCGGACAGCGGCGAGGCCGAGCAGTCGATCGCCGTGAACCTGCCACTGGCGCTGTTCCTCATCTTTACGCTGCTGATGCTGCAGCTCCACAGCTTTTCCAGGTCGCTGCTGGTGTTCCTGACCGGGCCGCTGGGCGTGGCGGGCGCCGCGTTCGCGTTGCTGCTGCTGGGCCGGCCGCTGGGGTTCGTCGCCAACCTGGGCATCATCGCACTGTTCGGCATGATCATCCGGAACTCGGTGATCCTGGTCGACCAGATCGAGCAGGACATCAAGGGTGGCGCCGCGCCATGGGACGCCGTCATCGAATCGGCCGTGCGCCGCTGCCGCCCGATCCTGCTGACGGCCGCTGCCGCGGCACTGGCGATGATTCCCCTGTCGCGCTCGGTTTTCTGGGGCCCGATGGCGGTCGCCATCATGGGCGGCCTGGTCCTCGCGACGGCATTGACCCTGCTGTTCCTGCCGGCCCTGTACGCGGCCTGGTTCCGCGTGAAACGGCCTCGGCCCGCAGAATGAAATGGCCCAGTTTCATGATGAATATGGCCCAGTTGGCGAAAGGTCAAAATTCGTCCCCATTTTTGGGAAAACCCAGTAAAATGCCGTGTTGAAGTTGAAAGCCCCTGTGCTACCGCAGGGTTGGGCGACCCGTTTTCACTGAATGGTCGCCCTTTGCTTTTATGCCGTTTTGACGGACCTGGGGATCACGAAAAGCGCCGTGCACGGCACGACGGCTTTTCGAGGTCCCCGATAGCGCGAGGATGGCGAAATTGGTAGACGCACCAGGTTTAGGTCCTGACGCCAGCAATGGTGTGGGGGTTCGAGTCCCCCTCCTCGCACCAACAGTATTTACAATTTTTTGGACGATTTTTACATGGCAACTGCTGTCGAAAACTTGGGCAAACTCGAACGCCGACTCACGATTTCCTTCCCGCTGTCGGATGTCCGCACCGAAGTGGAAAAGCGCCTGAAAGTCCAGGCGAAGTCCGCGCGCGCTCCCGGCTTCCGTCCGGGCAAAGTGCCGATGAAGATGGTGGCAGCCCAGTACGGCTACCAGATCGAAACCGACGTCCTGAACGACAAGGTCGGCCGCGCCTTCAACGACGCTGCCAACGAAAACCAGCTGCGCGTGGCCGGTTTCCCGAACATCCAGCCGAAGGAAGACTCGCCGGAAGGCCAGCTGACCTTCGATGCAACGTTCGAGGTCTACCCGGAAGTGACGATCGGCGACCTGTCGGCCGTCGAGATCGAAACCGTGAAATCGTCCGTGACGGATGCCGAGATCGACAAGACGATCGACATCCTGCGCAAGCAGCGCGTGCACTTCCACACCAAGGGTGAAGCCGGTGAACACGGCGACGGCGGTGCAGCCGTGGCCGCCAATGGCGACCGCGTGACGGTGGACTTCGTCGGCAAGATCGACGGCGTCGAGTTCGAAGGCGGCAAGGCCGACGACTATACGTTCGTGCTGGGCGAAGGCCGCATGCTGCCGGAATTCGAAACGGCCACCGTGGGCCTGAAAGTGGGCGAGTCGAAGACCTTCCCGCTGCCATTCCCCGAGGACTACCATGGCAAGGACGTGGCCGGCAAGACCGCCGAATTCACGATCACGCTGAAGAACCTGGAATGGGCGCACCTGCCGGAAGTCGATGCCGAGTTCGCCAAATCGCTGGGCGTTGCCGATGGCGACCTGGCGAAGATGCGTGAAGACATCAAGGTCAACCTGGAACGCGAAGTCAATGGCCGCGTCAAGGCGCGCAACAAGGAAGCCGTGATGGACGCGCTGGTGAACACCGCCACGCTGGACGTGCCACAGGCCCTGATCGACCAGGACACCGAGCGCCTGGCCGAGATGACCCGCCAGGACATGGCATCGCGCGGCATGAACGTAAAAGATGTACCATTCCCGCCGGAGCTGTTCAAGGAAAAGGCGGAACGCCGCGTGCGCCTGGGCCTGATCCTGTCGCAGCTGGTGGGCGAGAACGAACTGGCCGCCACGCCGGAGCAGGTGAAGGCGCAGATCGAGGACTTCGCACAAAGCTACGAAGATCCGCGCGAAGTGCTGAAGTACTACTACAGCGACCGCCGCCGCCTGGCCGAGGTGGAAGCTCTTGTATTGGAAGAAAACGTCGTCACTTACGTCCTGGGCCTGTCGAAGACGTCGGCGAAGGAAGTGCCGTTCGACGAACTGATGGGAAGCACCGCACAGGGCTGATCGGCCCGTGGGGTAACCGCTGCAAGGGTACTCTCTGCTGAGGTTACTCTCTGCTAATTACCGGCGCCGGCCGGCTGACGGTACGTGAATCACGCACTTCAGCCGGCCGCGCTGCTTCACAAGGAAAGAGAATGATCGGAATGAACCGCAATCCGGCACTGGACACGGAAATGCTCGGCCTGGTGCCGATGGTCATCGAACAGAGCGGTCGTGGCGAACGCTCGTACGACATCTATTCGCGCCTGCTGAAAGAGCGCGTGATCTTCATGGTCGGCCCGGTCAATGACCAGATGGCCAACCTGATCGTGGCACAGCTGCTGTTCCTGGAAAGCGAAAACCCGGACAAGGACATCTCGCTGTACATCAACTCGCCGGGTGGTTCCGTCTCGGCCGGCCTGGCGATCTTCGACACGATGCAGTTCATCAAGCCGGACGTGTCCACGCTGTGCACCGGCATGGCCGCCTCGATGGGCGCCTTCCTGCTGGCCGCCGGCGCGAAGGGCAAGCGCTTCTCGCTGCCGAACTCCCGCATCATGATCCACCAGCCGTCCGGTGGTTCGCAGGGCCAGGCATCCGATATCGAGATCCAGGCGAAGGAAATCCTGTATCTGCGCCATCGCCTGAACAGCATCCTGGCCGAGCGTACCGGCCAGTCGATCGACCAGATCGCCAAGGACACCGACCGCGACCGTTTCATGTCCGGCGACGAAGCGGCCGAATATGGTTTGATCGACAAGGTCCTGACGACCCGTTCTTGATGTAGCGTAAGCGCGCCATCGCGAGTTCGCGAAAAAAACGCCCGGACGCTACAACGTGCCGGGCGTTTTATTTTTATTTCGGGTAGCATGTGGTTGTGAGCAGGACTTCTTGCCCCATCACATGCCGAGCTTTACGCGGGATCGAAGCCAGGTGTACTGGTGTTTTAATGACCAGATGCCGTATAGATTGCAACGAGGTCGTGGAGGGCGGTTTTCCCGACCCGGTGCGCAGTCCGTCCGGTCCTCTCCGTGATTCCGCCCGCGCATCGCGGACCGCTGTCCGGCCTGGCCTGGCGCGGTTCCTTGCGTGCCGAAGCTCAGTCTTTGTGCAGTACCCATTCTTGTAACTAAAGAAAAGTCCCATGTCCGACAAAAAATCCTCCAGCGGCGAAAAACTTTTGTACTGCTCGTTTTGTGGCAAGAGCCAGCACGAGGTCAAGAAGCTCATCGCCGGACCTTCCGTCTTCATCTGCGACGAATGCATCGACCTGTGCAATGACATCATCCGCGACGAGACGTCCAGCATCGAATCCGTGACGGGTGCCAAGTCGGACCTGCCGACGCCCCACGAGATCGCCGAGCTGCTGAACCAGTACGTGATCGGCCAGCAGACTGCCAAGCGCATCCTGTCCGTGGCCGTCTACAACCACTACAAGCGCCTGAAGCACCTGGGCAAGAAAGACGACGTCGAACTGGCCAAGAGCAACATCCTGCTGGTGGGCCCGACGGGGTCCGGCAAGACGCTGCTGGCCCAGACGCTGGCGCGCATGCTGAACGTGCCGTTCGTGATCGCCGATGCCACCACGCTCACGGAAGCGGGCTATGTGGGCGAAGACGTCGAGAACATCATCCAGAAGCTGCTGCAGAGCTGCAACTACGATGTCGAGAAGGCCCAGCGCGGCATCGTCTACATCGACGAGATCGACAAGATTTCCCGCAAGTCCGACAATCCGTCGATCACGCGCGACGTGTCCGGCGAAGGCGTGCAGCAGGCGCTGCTGAAGCTGATCGAGGGCACGATGGCCTCCGTGCCACCGCAGGGCGGCCGCAAGCATCCGAACCAGGACTTCGTGCAGATCGACACGACGAACATCATGTTCATCTGCGGCGGCGCGTTCGATGGCCTGGCGAAGATCATCTCGAACCGCTCCGAAAAGAGCGGCATCGGCTTCTCCGCCACCGTGAAGAGCCAGGAGCAGCGCTCCAACAGCGATATCCTGCTGGAAGCGGAACCGGAAGACCTGATCAAGTTCGGCCTGATTCCCGAGCTGGTCGGCCGCCTGCCGGTCGTCGCAACGCTGGCCGAGCTGACGGAAGAAGCGCTGATCCAGATCCTGATCGAGCCGAAGAACGCGCTGATCAAGCAGTACAGCAAGCTGCTGGAAATGGAAGGCGCCGAGCTGGAAATCCGCCCGGCCGGCCTGCACGCCATCGCTAAGAAGGCGCTGGCCCGCAAGACGGGTGCCCGCGGCCTGCGTTCCATCCTGGAGCACGCGCTGCTGGACATCATGTACGATCTGCCGAACCAGCAGAACGTCACGAAAGTGGTCATCGATGAAAACACGATTACCCAGGGTGCAAAGCCGTTGCTGATTTATCAGGAAACGCCGAAAGCCTCCGGCGAGAATTGATTGGGACCGCATGCCGGGCAATCGGGCATGCAATTGATTGATTGAATCGTGCGCCGGCGGGCCGCTTGAAAAAGCGTTTTGCATCCGTGGAGCAACGGCAGTACAATCGAAACCAATAAGAGAAGCAGGCTTCATTCGAAAAGCCACTCGCGGCGCTTGTCGCGCGTGGCTTTTTTATTTCCGCTGATGTCTTTTAGAGCAACGCTGCCAATATTGTCGGCATTTATTGTCGAGAATAATTCGGTGGCGGGTCTTGTGATTCGGCTGCAAGCGCCTACATCATAAACATGCTTTTATATAAGGTACGCCATGACAACTTCCAAATTAACTGAGCAGACCCAACTGCCGTTGTTGCCTTTACGGGATGTCGTCGTTTTCCCGCATATGGTGATACCACTGTTCGTCGGCCGTCCTAAATCGATCAAGGCGCTGGAAGCAGCCATGGAGCAGGGCAAGAGCATCATGCTTGCCGCCCAGAAGGCTGCCGCGAAGGACGAACCGTCCCCGGCCGACATCTACGAGATCGGCTGCGTTGCCAACATCCTGCAGATGCTGAAGCTCCCGGACGGTACCGTGAAGGTGCTCGTCGAAGGCTCGCAGCGCGCCCGCATTCGCAACATCACCGACACGCCCACGCACTTCGTGGCCGAGCTGCAGCCGCTGGACTCCGAGATCGGCGACGACTCCGAGATCGAAGCAATGCGCCGCGCGATCGTGCAGCAGTTCGACCAGTACGTAAAACTGAACAAGAAGATCCCGCCCGAGATCCTGGCATCGCTGTCGGGCATCGACGATGCCGGCCGCCTGGCCGACACGGTGGCGGCGCACCTGCCGCTCAAGCTCGAGCAGAAGCAGGTCATCCTTGAGATATTCAACGTCGCCAAGCGCCTGGAGCACCTGCTCGGCCAGCTGGAAGGCGAACTGGACATCCTGCAGGTCGAGAAGCGCATCCGCGGCCGCGTCAAGCGCCAGATGGAGAAGTCGCAGCGCGAGTACTACCTGAACGAACAGGTCAAGGCCATCCAGAAGGAACTGGGCGAGGGCGAGGAGGGCGCCGATTTCGACGAGCTCGAAAAGAAAGTCATCGCCGCCAAGATGCCGAAGGAGGCACTGGACAAGGCCAACGCCGAACTGAAGAAGCTGAAGCTGATGTCGCCGATGTCCGCCGAGGCGACCGTCGTGCGCAACTACATCGACACGCTGGTCGGCCTGCCGTGGAAGAAGAAATCCAAGGTCAACAGCGACCTGTCGAACGCCGAGAAGGTGCTCGACACGGACCACTACGGCCTCGAGAAGGTCAAGGAACGCATCCTGGAATACCTCGCGGTGCAGCAGCGCGTCGACAAGCTCAAGGCCCCGATCCTGTGCTTCGTCGGTCCTCCTGGCGTCGGCAAGACGTCGCTGGGCCAGTCGATCGCCAAGGCCACCAACCGCAAGTTCGTGCGGATGGCGCTGGGCGGCGTGCGCGACGAAGCCGAGATCCGCGGCCACCGCCGAACCTACATCGGCTCGATGCCGGGCAAGGTGCTGCAGTCGCTGTCGAAGGTGGGCGTGCGCAATCCGCTGTTCCTGCTGGACGAGATCGACAAGATGGGCGCGGACTTCCGCGGCGATCCATCGTCGGCCCTGCTCGAAGTGCTGGATCCGGAACAGAACCACACGTTCTCGGACCACTACATCGAAGTGGACTTCGACCTGTCGGACGTGATGTTCGTGGCGACCTCGAACTCGTACAACATCCCGCCGGCGCTGCTGGACCGGATGGAAGTCATCCGCCTGTCCGGTTACACGGAAGACGAGAAGGCCAGCATCGCGTTGCGCTACCTGCTGCCGAAGCAGATCAAGAACAACGGCCTGAAGGAAGGCGAGATCTCGGTCAACGAAGCGGCCATCCGCGACGTGATCCGCTACTACACCCGCGAAGCCGGCGTGCGTTCGCTGGAACGGGAAGTGTCGAAGATCTGCCGCAAGGTCGTCAAGATGCTGCTGCTGTCGAAAACCGAGAAGAAGGTGCTCGTCACGCCGAAGAACCTGGACAAGTTCCTGGGCGTGCGCCGCTACGACTTCGGCGTGGCCGAGAAGGACAACCAGATCGGCCAGGTGGTCGGTCTGGCCTGGACCGAAGTGGGCGGCGACCTGCTGACCATCGAGGCCGTGTCGATGCCGGGCAAGGGCAATGTCATCCGCACCGGTACGCTGGGCGACGTGATGAAGGAGTCCATCGAGGCCGCTCGCACCGTGGTGCGCAGCCGGGCGCAGCGCCTGGGCATCAAGGCGGAGGTGTTCGAGAAGCAGGACATGCACATCCACGTGCCGGAAGGCGCGACGCCGAAGGACGGTCCGTCCGCCGGTATCGCGATGACGCTGGCGATGGTGTCGGTGTACACGGGCATCCCGGTGCGCGCCGACGTGGCGATGACGGGCGAGATCACGCTGCGCGGCGAAGTGCTGCCGATCGGCGGCCTGAAGGAGAAGCTGCTGGCAGCCCATCGCGGCGGCATCAAGACGGTGCTGATCCCCGAGCAGAACGTGAAGGACCTGGCCGAGATTCCGGACAACGTCAAGAACAAGCTCGAGATCGTGCCGGTGCGCTGGATCGACAAGGTGCTGGAGATCGCGCTGGAACGCCAGCCGGAAGCGCTGCCGGATGTGCCGGCCGTGGAGCCGGTGGCCGCCGCCGCGCAGAAGCCGGAAGGCCAGACCGAAGTCGTGAAGCACTGATTTCGCAGACCCCGCGGTCACGGACGGGCAACTTCGGGTGCCCGTTTTTTTGCCCGTGCCCATCGTGCCGGCCCGGCGCATCCCGCTTCGCTTTGCCGTTCGTTTTTGCCGATCCCGGCTGCGTTTTTCCACGATGGCGGCCGAGGGGCTCGGATTTTCGCCGATTTCACTTTTTGCATGCCCCTTTTTACATCTTTCCGCCTTGACACAGAGTAACGCCCGCCTGTTTAATACGGCCTGAGATTTTTCTCTGCCTTACTTTGTACCGTGCGCGGCCCAGTCGTTCAACGGTATAAACGATTTAAACGATTTAAACCTTTGTGACGGGGAACAAGCTGTGAACAAGACTGAACTGATCGACCATATCGCCACCTCCGCAGACATCTCGAAAGCGGCCGCGGCACGCGCGCTGGACGCGCTGATCGATGGCGTTACCACCACTCTGGCCAAGAACGACAGCGTCACGCTGGTCGGCTTCGGCACCTTCATGGTCAGCGAACGCGCCGCCCGCACCGGCCGCAACCCGCGCACCAAGGAAGAGATCACCATCGACGCAGCAAAAGTGCCGAAATTTAAAGCTGGCAAAGCGCTGAAAGATGCTGTAAACTAACGGACTTCGGTGAGCAACCGGCTTGCAGTTTGGTTGCTCCTGAAGACCACGTTGTAGGGATGCTGGAGCGGTAGTTCAGTTGGTTAGAATACCGGCCTGTCACGCCGGGGGTCGCGGGTTCGAGCCCCGTCCGCTCCGCCAGAACATAGTTGCAAGAATGAGCCCCCTGCGGGGCTCATGTTTTTGGGCTCGAAGGGTTTCGCTTGCAAGCGAAACCGCGGCCCGCAGGATGTGGGAGAGCCCCGTCCGCTCCGCCAGAACATAGTTGCAAGAATAAGCCCCCTGCGGGGCTCATGTTTTTGGGCTCGAAGGGTTTCGCTTGCAAGCGAAACCGCGGCCGGCCGGAACGTCGGCGAGCCCATCGGTCCAGCATGTGGAATCGAAAAGTTTTACGACGAGCAGCAAGTAACGTCCGCTGGACCTAGCGTTCGTTATCACTACCTGGAGCGGTAGTTCAGTTGGTTAGAATACCGGCCTGTCACGCCGGGGGTCGCGGGTTCGAGCCCCGTCCGCTCCGCCAGAACATAGTTGCAAGAATGAGCCCCCTGCGGGGCTCATGTTTTTGGGCTCGAAGGGTTTCGCTTGCAAGCGAAACCGCGGCCCGCAGGATGTGGGAGAGCCCCGTCCGCTCCGCCAGAACATAGTTGCAAGAATAAGCCCCCTGCGGGGCTCATGTTTTTGGGCTCGAAGGGTTTCGCTTGCAAGCGAAACCGCGGCCGGCAGAATGTCGGCGAGCCCCGTCCGTTTTGAATATCAAAAACCCCGCAGCGCCCAAGCGCTGCGGGGTTTTTTCATTCTGGTCCTTGAAAGCTTGAGCTGTCGATAAATGGCTTGCCAATTTTTCAAACCCCCGCCTTGCTATAGCAGAACGTGCGCCCTATAATCGCGAGAGCAGCAGAGGGCGAACGCGGGTTCGCCTTTTTTTTGTAGTGCATAACTCATCAAAAATGGCCCATGTTTGAATTCATTCGTACGCATCAGCGCCTGATGCAGATCCTGCTGGCGATCGTGATCGTTCCGTCGTTTATCTTCGTCGGCGTGGCCGGCTACGACAGCAGCGGCAACAACGCCAACACGCTGGCCAAGGTCGACGGCCGCCCGATCACGCAGCAGGAATACGAGAACGCGCTGCGCCAGCAGCTCGACACGTATCGCCAGCGGTTCGGCGCGCAGTTCGACCAGAAAATGTTCGACACCCCCGAATTCCGCCAGTCCGTGCTGGACAACCTGATCGCGCAGCGCGCCGTCACGTCCGAAGTCGTGCGCGGCCACTTCACCGTCAGCCAGGCCACGATCGACCGGACGCTGGGCGAGATCGCCGAGGAAGTGCCGGGCGCCGTGCAGGCGGACGGCAAGCTGGACCAGGCCGCGTTCGCCAACTACCTGTCGACCCGTACGGGCATGACGCCGGACGGCTTCGTGCAGTCGCTGCGCCGCGACATGGCCACGCAGCAGCTCGTGAGCGGCATCCAGGGCAGCGCCTTTGCGCCCCGTACCGTCGCCAAGCTGGTGACGGACATGACGGAACAGGAACGCGACGTCCAGGAGCTGGCCCTGCCGGCCGCCGACTTCGCCGCCTCCGTCAAGGTCACGGACGACATGGTCAAGGCCTATTACGACAAGAACGCCAAGCTGTACGAAGTGCCGGAGCAGGCCCGCATCGAATACGTGGTCCTCGACGCCAATGCGATCGCCAGCCAGGTGACCGTGTCGGACGACGAAGTCGCCACCTACTACAAGGGCAATGCCGCGCGCTACACGGCGCCGGAAGAGCGTCGCGCCAGCCATATCCTGGTCGCCGCCGCCAAGGATGCCAAGCCGGCCGACAAGGCCGCCGCGAAAGCCAAGGCGGAAGCGATCCTGGCCGACGTGAAGAAGGCTCCGGCCGACTTCGCCAAGCTGGCCAAGGCCAGGTCGGAAGACCCGGGCTCCGCGGAGCAGGGCGGCGACCTGGGCGTGATCGAGAAGGGCACGCTGGTGCCGTCCGTCGAGCAGGCCATCTTCGCGCTCAAGCAGGGTGAGGTGAGCAATGTCGTGGAATCCGAGTTCGGCTACCACGTGATCACCGTGACGTCGCTGAAGCCGTCGGCCGTCAAGCCGCTGGACGACGTGAAGACGGAGATCGCCGCCGAACTGAAGAAGCAGAAAGCGGGCAAGAAGTATTCGGAAGTGGCGGAAACGTTCACCAACACCGTCTACGAGCAGTCGGAGAGCCTGAAGCCCGTCGCCGACAAGCTGGGCCTGAAGATCGAAACGGCCGCCGGCCTGACGCGCACGCCGGCCCCGGGTGCCGCACCTGCGCCGTACAACAACGCCAAGTTCCTGGCCGCCCTGTTCTCGGCCGATTCGCTGAAGAACAAGCGCAATACGGAAGCCGTCGAGACGGCACCGAGCACGCTGGTGTCCGGCCGCATCGTGGAATTCATGCCGGCCGCGAAGAAGCCGCTGGCGGACGTGACGGCGGAAATTCGCCAGCGCGTGACCGTGGAAGAAGCGGTCAAGGCCGCCAAGGCTGCCGGCGAAGCCAAGCTGGCCGCATTGAAGAAGGCCGACGACACGACCGGCTTCACGGCACCGAAGACGATCTCGCGCGTCAAGGCCGAAGGCGTCAACCCGGTGGCCGCGCGCGCCGTGCTGAAGGCCGATGCATCGAAGCTGCCGGCCTACGTGGGCGTGGAGCTGCCAGGCATGGGCTATGCCGTGTACCGCATCGGCAAGGTGCACCAGCCGGCCACGTCGGACGAAGGCAACCGCAAGGCGGCCCAGGAGCAGATCGGCACCGTCGTCGCGCAGCAGGACATGGCCACGTATGTCGAGGTGCTGAAGGAAAAGGCGAAGGTCAAGATCGTCAAGCCGCTGTCGTCGCTGCAGGCGTCCAACGAGCCACAGTAAGCGAGGCACACCAAGCAAGCCACACCAAGCGCACCGCCGTCGGCGCGGCGCCAACGAAAAAGCCACCTGAAAATCAGGTGGCTTTTTTTTTACGCCGTTGCCGGAGCTGCTTCAGGCGTCGTGCAGCTGCCGCGCTGCGGCCTGGAACGATGCGGGCGAGATGTCCGGAAGGACGACTTCCTGCGCGCGGTCGTACTGCGCGAAATTGCGGAAGATGGAACGGGTGTATGCCGGGTCGTAATGGTCCACCAGCAGTTCGTCGACCAGTTCGGCCATCCGGCCGTCGGTGGCCATCTGCTGCCACTGCGCGATCTTCGCCTTGCCGTGCAGGTCCGTCAGGTAGGCCAGCTGCGCGTTGAGTGCCGGCGCATCGCTGGCGAAGTGCTGGTAGTCCTCGATCAGCAGCTGCACGCGGTGTTCGCGCGCCACCTGCAGCGCCACGCAGGGTGACGCGCGCATGCGGTCCATCAGCGCGGCCGGCACGCGCAGTGCGCCCACCTTCTTGCTTTCCGATTCCACGAACACGGGCCGGGCCGGATCGAAGCGGCGCAGCTGCGTCCAGATCGCCGTCTCGAACGCCTTCTGCGTGGGCTGCGGCCGGCTCGGCAGATTGCCCAGCACGGAGCCGCGGTGCGCCGCCAGTCCTTCCAGGTCGAGGACCTGTGCGCCGGTCGACGCCAGCGTGTCCAGCAGGCGCGTCTTGCCGCTGCCGGTGGTGCCGCAGATGACGCGGAAGTCCAGCTGTGGCGCCCCTTCCAGGTCTGCATTGACCTGGTTGCGGAACGCTTTGTAACCGCCTTCCAGCTGCACGACGGGCCAGCCGATCTTGGCCAGGATGTGCGCCATGGAGCCGCTGCGATTGCCGCCGCGCCAGCAGTAGACCAGCGGCCGCCACTCGCGCGGCTTGTCGTGCCACAGTGTGTCGATGTGGCGCGCGATGTTCGCGGCCACCAGCGGTGCGCCCAGCTTCTTGGCCTCGAATGCGCCGACCTGCTTGTAGGTGGTGCCCACGGCGATGCGCTGCTCGTCGTCCAGGACCGGGCAGTTGATGGCGCCCGGCAGATGGTCGAGCGCGAACTCGGACGGGGTGCGCGCGTCGATGATCGCGTCGAATGCGTCGAGGCGGGCCAGCACGTCGCCGATGGGCAGGACTTCGGGATACTTCATGTTCTACTTTGCTTTCAGCAGGGGCTGCAAATGCGGCCAGATGTTACCGAGGATGATGGGGTGGGCGCTGGCCAGCGGATGCAGGCGGTCTGCCTGGAACATCTCGGCCTTTTCGGCCACGCCGTTCAGCATGAAGGGCGCCAGGTCGGCCTTCTCGTCGCGGCTCACGGTGCGGAACATGGCGAAGAATTTTTCCGAGTAATCGCGGCCGTAGTTCGGCGGGATGCGCATGCCGACCAGCAGCACGCGCGCACCGGATGCCTGCGCCGTCTTCGTCATCGCGCGCAGATTGATTTCCGCCGCGGCAACGGGCAGGCCGCGCAGGCCGTCGTTGGCGCCGAGCTCGATGACGACGATGTCCGGACGGTGCTTCGCCAGCAGGGCCGGCAGGCGCGTGCGGCCGCCGCTGGTCGTCTCGCCGCTCACGCTGGCGTTGACGATGCGGATGTCGGCCTTCTGCGCCTGCAGCCTCCGTTCGAGCAGTGCCACCCAGCCGGCGCCGCGCGTCAGGCCGTACTCGGCCGACAGGCTGTCGCCCACCACGAGCAGCGTTTTTGGGGCAGAATAGGCGCTCGCCGCGCTCGCCGCGCTGCAGCACAGCAGCAGCATGGCCAGTCCCATCCACATACGACGCAATAACGCACCCGCCAGATACCGTTCAACCATGCCAGATAATCCTCACGCGACCAGCAGTTTCAGTTCCCACGCTTCCGTTCCTGCTGCCGTGCCCGCGATTGGGGTGACGGGACTGACGAAACGCGTGGCCGATGCAAGCGGCGAACTCACCATTTTGCACAGCGTGGATTTTACCGTGCAAAAGGCCGAGACGCTGGCGATCGTGGGCGCATCCGGATCGGGCAAGTCGACCCTGCTCGGCCTGCTGGCCGGACTGGACACGCCGAGCGACGGCACGGTGCGCATCGATGGCACGGATATCTTCGCGCTGGACGAGGACGGTCGCGCCGCGCTGCGCAAGGCCAAGCTGGGTTTCGTGTTCCAGTCGTTCCAGCTGCTGCCACACCTGACGGCGGTGGAAAACGTGATGCTGCCGCTCGAACTGTCGGGTGATGGCGCCGCGCGGCCGAAGGCGGAAGCGATGCTGGGCCGCGTGGGCCTGGGTAGCCGGCTGAAGCATTACCCGAAGTTCCTGTCCGGCGGCGAGCAGCAGCGCGTGGCACTGGCGCGCGCCTTCGTCACGCAGCCGCCGCTGCTGCTGGCCGACGAGCCGACCGGCAGCCTGGATGCGACGACGGGCGAGGCCGTGATCCAACTGATGTTCGAACTGAACCGCGAGCACGGCTCCACCCTGGTGCTCGTTACGCACGATCCGGCCATGGCGGCGCGTTGCGGCCGCACGATCACGATCGCTGCGGGACGCCTGGTCTAAGCCTGGGAAGGACTGATCTCGGCTGCACTGATCTCGGCTGCGCTGATCTCGGCTGCACTGGTCTCGGCTGCATTGATCCACGGCTGCGCCGATCTCGGCTGCACCGATCCACGGCTGCGAGTTCAGCGTCGGGCCTGCGCCGCCACGAGCCGGTTGAGCGCCACGCGGATCGCAGGAATCAGCTCGCCGGCAGCCAGGCCGATCGGGCCGGCGCCATCCTCCACCAGCTCATCGGCCGCGATGCCGTGCAGCCAGACGGCCGCCAGCGCCGCTTCCCATGCCGGCCACCCCTGGGCCAGCAGTGCACCCGTCAACCCCGCCAGTACATCGCCCGTGCCCGCCGTGGCGAGAGCCGGGTTGCCCGTCGGGTTGATGACGATGCGGCCGTCCGGCGCCGCGATCACCGTTCCCGATCCTTTCAATACGACGATGGCCCGCGTCTGCTGCGCGAGCCCCCGGGCGGCGGCGATGCGGTCCGACTGCACGGTGCCGATGCCGGTCGCAAGCAGGCGCGCCGCTTCCAGCGGATGCGGCGTCAAGATGGTGGCAGCCGTGCGCGCGGCCAGGGCTGCGTGCAGCGCCGCATCGGTCGCGAGCAGATTCAATGCGTCCGCATCGGCGAGCAGTGGCTGGTCCGCCGCCAGCGTGCGCGCCAGCAGAAGCGCCGCTGCCGGCGCCGTGCCGAGCCCCGGGCCGGCCACCGTCACGGCACCGGCCGCATCGAAGTCCTGCGCGGCGCGGCACATCAGTTCCGGCTGGCCGGCATCCAGCGCCAGCGGCGGCCCCGCAAAACACAGGTAGACGCGGCCGGCGCCCGCGTGCAGGGCCGCACGGCCGGCCAGGATCGGCGCGCCCGCCATGCCCGGCGCGCCGCCCAGCACGGCCACGTTGCCGAAGCTGCCCTTGTGGCTGTTGTGCCGGCGGGGTTGGAGATGGCTGACGAACAGTGCCGGCTCGTTCAGGTGCAGCGTCGCCGTCGGGTAGAGCGCCGGATCGATGGCCAGCGCGCTGACGGTAACGGCACCGGCATGATCGCGGCCGTCAGCGGTGTGGAGGCCGGGCTTGTCGCCGATGAAGGTGACCGTGTGCGTGGCCTCGATCGCGGTGCCGCCGGGACCGATGACGCAGCCGGTGTCCCCATCGAGGCCGCTGGGCACGTCCAATGCCAGCACGCTGCACGTGAGTGCGTTGACGGCTGCAACGAGTGCGGCCGCCAGCCCGGCCAGCGGCCGCCCCAGGCCGATGCCGAACAGTCCGTCGACGACGAGGTGCCATGCCGTCTCGGCGATGTCCTGCGGGCTTGGCTCGATGAAGGCCGCCGCGCTTGCCCGGGCACGCTGGAGCGCGCGATCCCGTTCCGGTGACGTTGCACCACTGCCGCCCAGGTGCATCACGGTGACCCGCACGCCCCCATGGGCCAGGCGTGCCGCCACGTCGAACGCGTCGCCCCCATTGTTGCCGGGGCCGGCCAGCACCAGCACCTTTGCTTCGTGCGCCCGCAGTGCCCGCAACGCCAGCAGCTCCAGCACGAGCCGCGCCGCAGCCTCGCCCGCGCGCGCCATCAAGTCGCCCGGCGCACTGCGTTCGACTTCGCGGATCTGGGCAACGCTGTATAGTGGTTTCATGGCCGGTGCCGTAGGGAGAACGGCCGATTCTAGCACCGGCCCGCATACCGGTCGTACCCACTACAATGAGGTTTCACACGGGCGACGGAGGCAGCATGGACTGGCAGTTCTGGATCGATCGCGGCGGCACCTTCACGGACATCGTGGCGCGCCGCCCCGATGGCACGCTCGTCACCCACAAGCTGCTGTCCGAGCATCCGGAGCAGTATCGCGATGCCGCGCTGGCCGGTATCCGCCATCTGCTGGGACTCGCGAGCGGTGCACCGGTGCCCCCGGGCCTGATCGGCGCCGTGAAGATGGGTACCACCGTGGCCACCAATGCGCTGCTAGAGCGGAAAGGCGAACCGACGGTGCTGGCCATCACGCGGGGTTTCCGGGATGCCCTGCGCATCGCCTACCAGAACCGGCCGCGCCTGTTCGACCGCCACATCGTGCTGCCCGAGCTGCTGTACGGCGACGTGATCGAGATCGACGAACGGATCGGCGCGCACGGTGACCTCGTGCAGCCGCTCGATGCGGCGGGTGCGCAGGCCGGGCTGCAGGCCGCCTACGACCGTGGCCTGCGCAGCGTGGCCATCGTGTTCCTGCACGGCTACCGCTACACCGCGCACGAGGCCGCGGTCGCCCGCATCGCCCGCGAGATCGGCTACACCCAGGTTTCGGTTTCGCATGAAGCGAGCCCCTTGATGAAGCTCGTCGCGCGGGGCGACACGACCGTCGTGGATGCCTACCTGTCGCCGATCCTGCGCCGCTATGTGGACCAGGTGGCGCATGAGCTGCCCGGCGTGCGTCTCCAGTTCATGCAGTCGAACGGCGGCCTGACGGATGCGCGGGCGTTCCAGGGCAAGGACAGCATCCTGTCCGGCCCGGCCGGCGGCATCGTCGGCATGGTGCGCGCCAGCCGGCTGGCCGGCTTCGACAAGGTGATCGGCTTCGACATGGGCGGCACGTCGACGGACGTCTCGCACTATGCGGGCGAGTTCGAGCGCGTGTTCGAGACGCAGGTGGCGGGCGTGCGCATGCGCGCGCCGATGATGAGCATCCACACGGTGGCGGCGGGTGGCGGGTCGCTCCTGCATTTCGACGGCAGCCGGCTGCGCGTGGGGCCGGACAGCGCGGGCGCCAATCCTGGTCCAGCCAGCTACCGGCGCGGCGGACCGCTGGCGGTCACCGACTGCAATGTCATGCTGGGCAAGCTGCAGCCCGATGCATTCCCGCACCTGTTCGGCCCCGCCGGCAACGAGCCGCTCGATGCCGGAATCGTGCGCGCGCGCTTTGCGGACCTCGCAGCGGAAATCGGGCGCGCCACCGGCGTCGCCACGACGGCCGAGGCAGTGGCTGCCGGCTTCCTGGAGATCGCCGTCGGCAATATGGCCAACGCCATCAAGCAGATCTCCGTGCAGCGGGGCCACGATGTCACGGAATACGCATTGACCAGCTTCGGCGGCGCCGGGGGCCAGCACGCCTGCCTGGTCGCCGATGCGCTGGGCATGAAGACCGTGTTCATCCACTCGCTGGCCGGCGTGCTGTCCGCGTATGGCATGGGCCTGGCGGACCAGGTGGCGATGCGCGAACGGGCGGTGGAAACCCGGCTCGCGGCGGACGCCTTGCCGCTGCTGGCCCGCGAGCTCGATGCGCTGGCGGCCGAAGCGCAAGCGGAGCTTTCGATGCAGGGTGTCGATGACGCGCGCATCGCCGTGCTGCGCAGGGCCCATCTGCGCTACGAGGGTACCGATTCCGCGCTCGTCGTGGCGTTCGATACGGTGGATGGCATGGGGGAGCAGTTCACCCACGCGTACAAAAAGCGCTTCTCGTTCCTGATGCCGGCGCGGGCACTGATCGTGGAAGCCGTGTCGGTGGAAGCGGTCGGCCGTTCGGACGCGCCGGAGGAGCCGGTGCCGGTGGCGGCACCGCGTTCCGGCGCCGCCGACCCGCACCGCGTCGTGCCCATGTACACGGGTGGCAGCTGGCGGGACACGGCGCTGTTCCGCCGCGCCGCTTTGCGCATCGGCGACGTGCTGCCCGGCCCGGCCATCATCGCCGAAGCGAATGGCACGACGGTGGTGGAGGCGGGCTGGCAGGCCGTGGTCACGCCGCAGGACCACCTGGTGCTCTCGCGCGTCGCGGCGCTGCCGGAGCGGCGCGCCATCGGCACCAGCGCCGATCCCGTCATGCTGGAGATCTTCAACAACCTGTTCATGTCGATCGCCGAGCAGATGGGCCTGCGGCTGCAGAACACGGCCCATTCCGTCAACATCAAGGAGCGGCTGGATTTTTCGTGCGCCCTGTTCGATGGCGACGGCAACCTGATTGCCAACGCGCCGCACATGCCGGTGCACCTGGGTTCGATGGGCGAGAGCATCAAGACGGTGATGCAGCAGAACGCCGGGCGCATGCGGCGCGGCGACGTGTACATGCTGAACGATCCGTACAACGGCGGCACGCACCTGCCGGACGTCACGGTGATCACGCCGGTGTTCACTGCGGACGATGAAACCATCCTGTTCTACGTCGGCTCGCGCGGCCACCACGCGGACATCGGCGGCACCACGCCCGGTTCGATGCCGCCCGATTCGCGCACGATCGAGGAAGAGGGCGTGCTGATCTCGAATTTCAGGCTGGTCGAGGCGGGCGTGTTGCGTGAAGCGGCCACTCGCGAGCTGTTGAGCAGTGCCCGCTACCCGGCACGCAATCCGGACCAGAACCTGGCGGACCTGCGCGCCCAGGTGGCCGCCAATCAGAAGGGCGTGGACGAGCTGGCGCGCATGGTGGCCCATTTCGGGCTGGACGTGGTGCGCGCGTACATGGGCCACGTGCAGGACAATGCCGAGGAAGCCGTGCGCCGCGTGATCGGTGCGCTGCGCGATGGCGCCTACACGGTCGATCTCGACAACGGCGCGCGCATCGCGGTGGCGGTGCGGGTCGACCAGGCGGCGCGCACGGCCACGATCGACTTCACGGGCACGTCGGCGCAACTGCCCAACAATTTCAATGCGCCATCGGCCGTCTGCATGGCCGCCGTGCTGTACGTGTTCCGCACGCTGGTCGACGACGAGATCCCGCTCAATGCCGGCTGCCTGAAGCCGCTGCAGGTGATCATCCCGCCCGGCTCGATGCTCAATCCCCGCCATCCCGCCTCGGTCGTCTCGGGCAATGTGGAGACGTCCACCTGCATCACGAACGCGCTGTATGGTGCCCTCGGCGTGCTGGCCGCATCGCAGGGCACGATGAACAATTTCACGTTCGGCAGCGCGCGTTACCAGTACTATGAAACGATCAGCGGCGGCTCGGGTGCCGGAGAAGGTTTCGATGGCACCGATGTCGTGCAGACGAACATGACGAATTCGCGGCTGACGGACCCGGAGATCCTCGAATTCCGCTTCCCCGTGCGGCTGGAGAGCTATGCGATCCGCCATGGTTCCGGCGGCGCCGGGCGCTGGCAAGGCGGCAATGGCGGCGTGCGGCGCGTGCGCTTCCTGGAGCCCATGACGGCGGCGATCCTGTCCAACAACCGGCTGCATGCACCGTTCGGCATGGCCAGCGGCGCAGCGGGCGCCACTGGCCGCAACAGCGTCGAGCGGGCCGATGGCACCGTCGAGGCGCTGGGCCATATCGCCAAGGTGCAGATGGGAGCCGGCGACGTGTTCGTCATCGAGACGCCCGGCGGCGGCGGGTTCGGCATCCCCGGCAGCGCAGACTGAGCACTGCCCGGTTCGTGTCTCGGTGCCTGGCACCAGGACACCTGCTCGGCAGCGTGACGCCGCTTCAGGCGGCAGCGATACCGTACTTGCGCTGGGTGTGCAGGTACTGCTGCGACAGGTTCGGCAGCGCGTCGTTGGCCGGATCGAGGGTGCGCAGGCGGGCCAGCAGGTGGCTGGCGCGGTCGGCCAGCGGCACTTCCCAGCCCCCTTCGTCGAGCTGGTGCAGCAGCGTGCGCACGTCGGCGATCAGCGTGTCGACCCGCTGGCCGATCAGGCGGCTCACGCCAGCGGCCAGGTCGTGGCGGCCGGCCGCCTCGAACAGGCCGACGGCCTGCGCCATCGTCATCGGATCGGCCGGGTCGTTCATCATGCCCAGCACGACGGTGGAAGCATCGTCATCGAGCTTGTACTGCAGGCACGAATGCACCAGTTCGCGCCGGGTGCGGCCGGACAGGCCCTGCGCCATCTGCGTGGCCGCCACGGCCTTCGACAGCTCGGCCACCGCACCGCCGTCGTTGCCGGCCATTTCCTGCACCAGCGCCGCGGCAATCGCGCGGCAGGCATCCGTTTCCGGGTTGTTGCGCAGCGTGCGTTCCATTTCGCGCACGATGCCGCTGGCCTGCGCGGCATTGCCCTTGCGGACCAGCGTGCGCACCAGGTTCACATGGTCCTGCGGGTCGCGGAACTCCGAGTACTTGGCCTTGGTGACCACCTGGCGGAAGGCCCGTTCGGCGCCGCCGACGTCGCCCGTGTCGAGCGCAAGCTCGCCCAGGCGGCGCAGGCGCCGCACCATGTGCGGGGAAATCGTGACGGCATTCTCCAGCACGCGCCGCGCCTGCTCCGGCTGGCCGGCCGCCTCGTAGGTGCGGGCGAGGAGGTCGTAGGCGGCCATGAAGCGGGGATTGGTGTCGATCAGCAGTTCCAGGCCGTGGCGGGCATCCTCGATGCGACCCTGCGCGTACTGGCAGCGCGCCAGTCCCAGCTGGGCCCAGCCGGCGGGCCGCGCGGCCAGCAGGTCCCGGTACATGCGTTCGGCGGACGCCCAGTCGCCCAGCGCCGCGTGGCACTCGGCCTCGAGGCGGAGGAAGTCGGCGGCCAGGCGGGGCGTCCCGGTCACGCCTGCGCGGCACAGGCGCACCGTGTCGCGCAGGTTGCCGGCCGCGAGCTGGCGCCAGGCGGGCAGCATCACGATGCGGCGCTCGAACGCGCGGCTGATCCGCTGCAGCAGGCCGTCGGCCGTAAACGGTTTCAGCACATAGTCCGTCGGCGTCAGTTCGGCTGCGCCCATCACCTTGCTGTCCACGCCTTCGGAGGTGAGCATGATGAAGATGGTGGCCGCGTCGATCAGCCGATGGTGGCGCAGGTCTTCCAGCAGCTGCTGGCCATCCTGGCCGTTCTCGCCGCCCGCATCGAGGTCGTATTCGCACAGGATCAGGTCGAAATTGCGGCGGCCCAGCTGGCGGATCGCCGTGCCGGAGCTGAGCGCATAGTCGATCTGGGTGATCGACGCGCCGGCCAGCATATTGTGCAGGCTGCCGCGCATCCCCGGATTGGGATCGACGATCAGGACGGACAGGTCGGACAGGGCGGGCTGGCTGGGCATGGCGTGAGCGGTAACGCGACAGCGCAAGGATATGCCAAAACAGGCAAGGGGCAACACCCGATCCGGCGAAACCGGCAGTTTTCTCGTGCAAGCGGTCACCAAGTGTTGCATCCGCCGCAGATGTGGGTGGCCCTGGCGGCCCTGTGAAGCGGAGGTTGAAAGGGGTATAATGCCGGCACTCCTGCGGCCCATTCAGCGCCACAGGCCAGCAGAAAAGCTATCCATGTCTGTATGCGTCGTCCGTCGTGCATTCCTTTAATCCGCAGCTCCGCTGCATCAACTCGCCCCCAACCATGTTGATACTCCCGGGCTCCAATGCCCTGTCCGCATTCCGTAGCCAGCGTCTCCTCGCCCAACTGCAAGCCGTGCTTCCTGCCGTGACGGCCGTCCAGGCCCGTTACATCCACTTCGTCGATAGCCCCAGCGAACTGTCCGAACAGGATCTGGCACGCCTGCAGGGCCTGCTGACGTATGGCGAGCCGGCGCTGCCGGAAACGGCGGAGGGCGCGGTCGAGGAATTCTTCGTGATTCCCCGCTTCGGCACGATCTCGCCATGGGCATCGAAGGCAACGGACATCGTGCACAACTGCGGCATGACGCATGTGCACCGCGTCGAACGGGGCGTGGCGTACCGGGTGCAGCTGAAGGGCGGCTTCCTGGGCACCAGCATCGGCGCCACGAAGGGCCTCGACAGCGAGCAGACGCAGGCCGTGGCCGCGCTGCTGCATGACCGCATGACGGAATCCGTGCTGCGCCATGCCAGCCAGGCGCAGGACCTGTTCCGCAGCCTGGAAGGCAAGGGCCTGGAATCGATCGACGTACTGGGAGCCGGCCGCGCCGCGCTGGTGCGGGCCAATACGGACCTGGGCCTGGCCATGTCGGAAGACGAGATCGACTACCTGAACGACGCGTTCACGGCAGCGCAGCGCAACCCGACCGACGTCGAACTGATGATGTTCGCGCAGGCGAACTCGGAGCACTGCCGCCACAAGATCTTCAATGCCGACTGGACCATCGACGGCGTGGCGCAGGACCGTTCGCTGTTCAAGATGATCAAGAACACGCACGAGCAGCAGCCGAAGGGCACGATCGTGGCCTATTCGGACAACTCGTCGATCATGGAAGGCGCCACCGTCACGCGCTTCTTCCCGCGCGATGGCCACGAGTACGGCGCCTCGACGGAGCTGGTGCACACGCTGATGAAGGTGGAGACGCACAATCACCCGACCGCCATTTCGCCATTCCCCGGTGCCTCCACCGGCGCGGGCGGCGAGATCCGCGACGAAGGCGCGACGGGCCGCGGCGCCAAGCCGAAGGCGGGCCTGGCCGGCTTCACCGTGTCGAACCTGCTGCTGCCGGACGCCGTGCGGTCGTGGGAGAACGCTTCCGACGTGACCGCAAAAGGCGCGACGACCGATGCGGCCTACGGCAAGCCGGATCGTATCGCCTCGCCGCTGCAGATCATGATCGACGGCCCGCTGGGCGGCGCCGCGTTCTCGAACGAATTCGGCCGGCCGGTGCTGGGCGGTTACTTCCGCACCTACGAACAGAACGTGGGCCACGCCGTGTACGGCTACCACAAGCCGATCATGATCGCCGGCGGCATCGGCAATATCTCGGCGCAGCACACGCACAAGAACGACATCCCGGTGGGCAGCCTGCTGGTGCAGCTGGGCGGTCCCGGCATGCGCATCGGCATGGGCGGCTCCGCTGCCTCGTCGATGGCAACGGGCACCAACACGGCCGACCTGGACTTCGACTCGGTCCAGCGGGGCAATCCGGAAATGGAACGCCGCGCCCAGGAAGTGATCAACGGCTGCTGGCAGCTGGGTGAACACAACCCGATCATCTCGATCCACGACGTGGGCGCCGGTGGCCTGTCGAACGCCTTCCCCGAGATCACCAATGACGCCAAGCGCGGCGCGATCTTCGACCTGCGCAAGGTGCCGCTGGAGGAGTCCGGCCTGGCGCCGAAGGAGATCTGGTCGAACGAATCGCAGGAGCGCTATGTGCTGGCGATCGCACCGGAGAGCCTGGAGCTGTTCCGCGCCCTGTGCGAACGCGAGCGTGCGCCGTTCGCCGTCGTCGGTACGGCCACGGAAGAGCGCCAGCTGAAGCTGATCGATCCGGAGCAGGGTAATAGTCCAGTGGACATGCCGATGGACGTGCTGCTCGGTAAACCGCCGAAGATGCACCGCGACGTGCAGCACGTGGCGCGCGACTACCCGGCCATCGACCTGACGGGCGTGGACCTGGAAGAGGCGGCGCAGAAGGTGCTGCTGCTGCCGACCGTGGGCGACAAGAGCTTCCTGATCACCATCGGCGACCGCACCGTGGGCGGCATGTCCGTGCGCGACCAGATGGTGGGACCATGGCAGGTGCCTGTCGCCGACTGCGCCGTCACCACGCTGGCCTACGAGGGCTACCTGGGCGAGGCGATGGCGATGGGCGAGCGCACGCCGCTGGCCGTCATCGACGCGCCGGCCTCGGGCCGCATGGCGGTCGGCGAGACCATCACGAACCTGGCCGCCGCGCCGATCGAGAGCATCGAGACGATCAAGCTGTCGGCCAACTGGATGGCGGCCTGCGGCCAGCCGGGCCAGGATGCCGCGCTGTTCGATACCGTGAAAGCCGTCGGCATGGAACTGTGCCCGGCGCTGGGCATCAGCATCCCGGTCGGCAAGGATTCGCTGTCGATGCGCACGACGTGGAACGACGGCGACGAATCGAAGGCTGTGGTCTCTCCCGTCTCGCTGATCGTCTCCGGCTTCGCACCCGTGTACGACGTGCGCAAATCGCTTACGCCGCAGCTGCGCACGGACCTGGGCGAGACGTCCATCATCGTCATCGACCTGGGCCGCGGCAGGAACCGCCTGGGCACCTCCTGCCTGGCGCAGGTGCTGGGCCAGCTGGGCAACGATGCGCCCGATGTCGACAGCCCGGACGACCTGAAGAACTTCTTCGCCGCTATCCAGCAGCTGAACCGCGATGGCAAGCTGCTGGCCTACCACGACCGTTCGGACGGCGGCCTGTTCGCCACGCTGACGGAGATGGCCTTCGCCGGCCGCGCCGGCCTCTCGATCAACCTCGACATGCTGACCCTGGGCGGCGAACACGATACCGACTGGGGCGATGCCAAGAACTGGACCGGCCAGGTGGCCGAGCGCCGCAACGAGCTGACCCTGCGCGCGCTCTTCGCCGAGGAGCTGGGCGCCGTGATCCAGGTGAAGGCAGAAGAAAAATCCGCCGTGATGGATGTGCTGCGCACCTTCGGCCTGGGCGCCTGCAGCCACATCATCGGCAAGCCGAACGAGCGCGGCGTGATCGAATTCACGCGCGATGCAAAGTTGATCTACTCGCAGCCGCGTTCCGCGCTGCACCGCCTGTGGAGCGACACGAGCTGGCGCATCTCGCGCATGCGCGAGAACCCTGCCACGGCGGATGCGGAACACGACCGCCTGCTGGACGAGCAGGATCCGGGCATGACGCCGAAGCTCACGTTCGACCTGAACGAGAACGTGGCCGCGCCATTCATCGCCACCGGCGTGCGGCCGCGCGTGGCCATCCTGCGCGAGCAGGGCGTCAACTCGCACATCGAGACGGCGTGGGTGATGCACCAGGCGGGCTTTGCCGCCATCGACGTGCACATGAGCGACCTGATCGCCGGCCGCGTGACGCTGGCCGAGTTCCAGGGCGTGATCGCCGTGGGCGGCTTCTCGTACGGCGACGTGCTGGGTGCCGGCGAGGGCTGGGCCAAGTCGATCCTGTTCAACCCGGCGCTGTCGGACCAGTTCGCGCAGTTCTTCCAGCGCACCGACACGTTCGGCCTGGGCATCTGCAACGGCTGCCAGATGATGAGCAACCTGAAGTCCATCATCCCCGGCGCGCACGCCTGGCCGAAGTTCACGACCAACAAGTCGGAAAAATTCGAAGCCCGCTTCGCGATGGTCGAAGTGCTCGATTCGCCGTCGATCTTCTTCCAGGGCATGGCCGGCACGCAGACGCCGATCGCCATCGCGCACGGCGAGGGCTATGCGGACTTCAGCCAGACCGGCAAGCTCGATGAAGCGATCGCCGCGATGCGCTTCGTGGACAACTACGGCAACGCCACGGAAGCCTATCCGTTCAACCCGAACGGCTCGCCGCGCGGCGTGACGTCGGTAACGACGCCGGACGGCCGCTTCACGGTGCTGATGCCGCACGCCGAGCGCGTGTTCCGCACCGTGCAGCAGTCGTGGGCGCCGGATGACTGGCAGGAAGATTCGCCGTGGATGCGCATGTTCCGCAATGCGCGCAGGTTCGTCGGCTAAGCCGATCGACCCTGTGCGGGAAGCCGGGCTTGCCCGGCTTTTTCACGTTTGCAGTGCACGCGCTGGACACTCGACAGTGTTACGATGACAAGATCGACTTGAACAACACAGGAGCGCACCGATGAAGACCTGGATTTCCGTCACAACCCTCGCCCTGGCCGTCACCGGCCAGGCATATGCCGCCGATCTCACCGTGCCGATCAGTTCCGTCGATGGCAACGGCAACGGCACGCTGGTGGGCACCGTGAAGATCAGCGAGACGCCGGGTGGCCTGACGTTCACGCCGGACCTGAACAGCCTGCCGCCGGGCCCGCACGGCTTCCACGTGCACATGAAGGGCAGCTGCGCGCCGACCGAACAGGAAGGCAAGAAGGTGGCCGCTGGCGCTGCCGGCGGCCACCTCGATCCGCACGACACGAAGGCGCATCACGGCCCCGGCAAGGAAGGTCATACGGGCGACCTGCCGGCGCTGACGGTGGCGGCCGACGGCACCGCGAAGCAGCCGGTGCAGGCACCGCAGCTGAAGACGCTGGCCGACGTGAAGGGCCGCGCGCTGATGATCCACGCGGGTGGCGACAACTATGCCGACACGCCAGCGCCGCTGGGCGGTGGCGGGGCGCGCATCGCCTGTGGCGTGATCGACGGCTGAGCCGTTCGCGCCGAAGACCAAGCCGGGCTTGCCCGGCTTTTTTGCGTGCGCGCTCAGCGCAGCGTGCAGATCATCGCCGCGAGACGCCGGGCGCATGGGGCGGAGTGGAGCTCGCCCCGTTCGACATCGGCGTGGTGTTCCGGTGTCTCATCGAAAGCGCCACGTCAGGTCGGCAAACAGCTTGAGCAGCGCACGCCAGTAGGCGCTGCGTGACAGTGCCGGGCGCGGCAGGTGGCGTATCCTGGCCCCCGCCAGCGGCTCCGCTGATTCCCCGGTTCTCCCCATTTCGCACTCGATGTTCCCGTCCATGATGACCTCCTTGTCGCTCGCAGACCGGGATCGACGGCTGTCTTCTTCGGTACTGCGTGAGGTATATTGTCGGCGTGTCCCGAGGCATGGACAAACGAGTAATTTTGCAGGGAAGGCCAAGAAAACCTTATGCAGCCGAACGCCTCACAACCCCTTCCGTTCCAGTCCGCCAGCCAGCCCGGTGCGGCGCGCACGCTGCGCAGCCTGTCCGGCCTGATCGACTTCGATTGCGCCGCGCGCTGGGGCAGCTTTACGCTCGCCGCGCAGGAGCTGCACAAGACGCCGGCCGCCATCAGCCTGCAGGTCAAGCAGCTGGAGGAAGTGGTCGGCTTCACGCTGTTCGTGCGCCATCCGCGCCATATCGCGCTCACGCCGAAGGGCCAGGAGCTGGCCATCACCGTGGCCAGGATGCTGAAGGAACTGCGCGGCAAGGTCGATGCGCTGCGCGGCGGCGACGAGGAGCACGTGCTGCGCATTTCGACGACGCACACCTTCGCCATCAAGTTTCTGGCGCCGCGGCTGGGCCGCTTCACCAAGCTGCATCCGGAGCTCGATATCCGCCTCGATTCCTGCGAGCGGCTGGTGGACGTGGAGAACGAGGATGTGGATCTTGCCATCCGCCACGGCATCATCACCGATCATCCGGCGGCGCTGTACCACGACCGGCTGGTGGTCGTGTACAGCCCCGAGCTGCTGGCGCCGGGCCAGCAGGAGCTGGGCCTGGCGGACCTGACGCGCTACCCGCTGCTGTACGACGAGACGACGGAGTTCTGGGTGCGGCTGCTGCGCACGGAGGGCATGCCGGAAGGCCCGTTCGATTTTTCGCGCGGCTTCACCAATCTCGCCGTGGCGGCGCAGGCGGCCATCGTGGGGCAGGGGATCGCGCTGGTGCCGTACTGGCTGGCCTGGGACGACATCGGCCGCGGCGTGCTGCGCATGATGCGCGGTGCCAGCGCCAGCGTCGAATATCCCCATGGGTATTATTTCGTGCACGCATCGCGCAAGGCCTCCCTGCCGAAGGTGCTGGCGTTCACGAACTGGATCCAGGACGAGGTGGGGCAGATGGCCCGGTCGCTGCACGCCAGCCTGGCGTCGCCGGCAGTGCCGCGGCTGCAGGCGTAGCCGGCGCTGAAGCGGACGCCAAGGGAGCGGGCGTCGGTGCAGCGGACATCAAAGCAGTGCACGTCAGAGCAGCGGACGGCAATGCAGCGGATGTCGAAGCAGCGGACGTCGAAGCAGCGGGCTTCAGAGCCGCGGACTTCAGAGCAGGGACGTCAAAGCAGCGGACGTAAAAAAGGCGCTCCGGAGAGCGCCTTTCGCGGGGTGATGCAGCTTACTGGACCTTGGCCTTGGCCACCAGCTGGTCGCGGTAGGCGGCGATCTTCTTCTGCGTCAGGCCCTGTTCGATCTGGCCTTTCACTTCGTCCAGCGAAGGGAACTTGGCAGGACGCGAACCTTCCAGCTTGATCACGTGGTAGCCATACTGCGACTGCACTGGCGTTTGCGTGACCTGGCCATCCTTCAGGGCCACCATCGCATCCGAGAACGGCTTGACGAAGTTGGCCGGGCTGGCCCAGTCCAGGTCGCCGCCATTGGCTGCCGAGCCGGTGTCCTTCGACTGCTTCGCCAGGTCCTCGAACTTGGCGCCGCCCTTCAGCTTGGCGATGATGTCCGTGGCTTCCTTCTCGGTGGCCACCAGGATGTGGCGGGCATGGTATTCCTTGTCGCCGTTGGCGGCCTTCGCCTTGTCGTACTCGGCCTTGACTTCGGCATCCTTGACCGGGTTCTTCTTCACGTAGTCGGCCAGCATGGCATTGATGACGATGCTCTGGCGCGCGTTTTCCAGCGCCTGCTTCGTATCGGCCTTGGCGCTGTAGCCTTGCTTGTCCGCTTCCTGCACCATCACTTCGCGGGCGATCAGGTCCTTCTTGACGGCTTCGCGCAGCTGCGGGCTGTCCGGCTGCTTGTTCTGGGCGGTAACCTGTTTCACGACGGCGTCCAGGCGGGAGGCCGGGATCGCTTTACCGTTCACGGTAGCGACGTTCTGTGCGAATGCCGGCACGGCGGCAATGGCGATCAACGCGGTCAACAGGCGGGCTGGCTTCAAAATCATTATCACGTCCTATATTCAGAAAACTGGAGCGCCCAACCACAGGGCAGGGCGCCGGGTTCACACGCCGCCGGCACGTGCCGGCATGGGCGCAATTTACTGGATCTTGGCTTTCTTGACCAGCTCTTCCTGGTAAGCCTGCAGCTTGCGCTGCTCGAGGGCTTCCTCGATCTGCGGCTTGACTTCTTCCAGCGTCGGCAGCTTGGCCTGGCGCACGTCATCGACCTTGATCACGTGGAAGCCGTTCGGCGTCTGCACGGGCTTGTCGGTGACCTGGCCCTTGGACAGGCCCACGAAGGCGGCCGAGAACGTCTCCGGGAAGGACGACGGCGTTGCCCAGTCCAGGTCGCCGCCATTGTTGGCCGAGCCGGTGTCCTTCGACTGCTTCGCCAGGTCCTCGAACTTGGCGCCGCCCTTCAGCTTGGCGATGATGTCCTGCGCTTCCTTCTCGGTGCCCACCAGGATGTGGCGCACATGGTATTCCTTGTCACCCGTTTCCTTGACGAAGCGGTCGTACTCGGCCTTCACGTCCGTGTCCTTGACCGGGTTCTTCTTCACGTAGTCGCCGACCATGGCCTGCACGATGATGACCTGGCGGGCGCTTTCCAGCTGCTGCTTGACTTCGGCGCTTTTCGCGAAGCCCTGCTTTTCCGCTTCCTGCATCAGCACTTCGCGGCTGATCAGGTCCTTCTTGATCACTTCGCGCAGTTCCGGCGAGTCCTTCTGCTGGCCCTGGGCCACCACCTGCTTCACCACCGCATCCACACGTGCCGTGGGAATGGCCTTGCCGTTGACGACGGCGATGTTCTGCGCGAACACGGGCGCCGCGGCCACCGCGGACAGGGCAAGCAGATATTGAACAGAACGAGCTGGCTTCAGAGTCATTATTATTTCCTACGGGAAAAGGTCTTGTAAATCGCGGGAAGGGAGGACTTCAGAAGAGGTCTGTCATGCGGAGTCAGCAATTCATTCGGTCCGGCCATTCCCGCAAATGCTCAAATTTCCGACGGTGCCACTGCGGTAATGGCCAATGCATGAATTTCTTTATGCATCATATCGTGCACGGCATCATACACCAGACGATGACGCGTGACGAGATTCAGTCCTTTGAATTTCGCTGAGGATATGCTTAAGCGGTAATGGCCCCCGCCGGAGGCCGCGCCCGCATGGCCGGCATGCAGCGCGGACTCGTCTTCCAGCGTGATTTGCGCCGGACCGAGCGCCGCTTCCAGGCGCTCGCGGATCTTGTCGAGACGGGGATCGCTCATGCTTCATCCTTGATATGGCGGGCCAGATAAAACCCCTGCACCACGAAGAATGCCAGCATCAATCCGGTGACGCCGAAGGCCTTGAAACTCACCCACGCATTGGTATCGGCCTTGAACAGCACGAAGGCCACGAACAGGTTCAGCAGCCCCAGCACGATCCAGAATGCCACCCACGCGGTATTCAGGCGGTGCCACACTTCATCGGGCAGCTGGATCTGTTTCTCCATCGCGGCGCGAATCAGGTTCTTGTTGAAGAAGCGGTAGGCCACCACCATCGCAGTGGCAAAGCTCCAGTAGATAATCGTCGGCTTCCATTTGATGAAGTCATCGTCGTGGAAATAAATCGTGAGACCGCCGAAGAACAGGAACACCACCATCGACACCCACAGCGCGCCATCGACCTTGCGGCCGCGCGCCAGCAGATAAGCGATCTGCAGGGCGGTGGCGACGATGCCGGTAATGGTGGCGACAATGATCGGTGCCTGGCTGGCGGTAATGGCACCGCCGGAAATGACGCCGGACAGATGCTCGTTGACCAGCGCCTGTGCGGCATCCTCGTTGCTGCCGGCCCATTTGTAACTGCCGAAAAACACCAGCAACGGGAATATATCGAACAGGAATTTCATCATGATTCAGGCTTCCGGAGAAAACCGCAGCGAGGCGGAATTGATGCAGTAACGCAGGCCGGTCGGCGGCGGACCATCCGGGAAGACGTGACCCAGGTGAGCATCGCAGACGGCGCAAATGATTTCGGTGCGCAGCATACCATGGGTACGGTCGACCTTTTCGATCACCTTGGCCGGATCGAGGGGCTCGAAATAACTGGGCCAGCCGCAGCCGGAATCGAATTTGGCATCGGAACGGAACAGCGGGGTATTGCAGCACACGCAGGTATAGATGCCCCGTTCGTGGTGGTCCCAGAATTTGCCCGTGAAGGCCCGTTCGGTCGCCGCATGGCGCGTCACCTGGTACTGGATCGGATCGAGTTCGGCGCGCCATTCGGCATCGCTCTTGACGATTTTGCTGGAAGATTCGCTCATGATGAATGGGAGTCGTGGTTCGGTTCGTGGTTCGGTGACGGGCTTTGCAACGGCCCGGCCTTTCGGGAAACAGCTGGAGTAATAATTTAAAACAGCGTCAGGAAGAGCAGCTGACCTCCAGGTGCGCCGCCCAGTCGGGCGGCAATGCAGCGTAGCGTTCGTTTTCCGGCTGCTCGTCGAATGGCTTTTCCAGGACGGCCAGCAGGCGGGCCACTTCGGAAAAGTCCTTCTGCTGGGCCTTGTCGATCGCGACCTGGGCCAGGTAATTGCGCAGCACGTATTTCGGGTTGACGGCGTTCATGGCGGCGCGGCGCTGCGCATCGACGCTGTTTTCCGCCGCCAGCCGTTCGCGGTAGCGGACTGCCCACGCGTCGAAGGCAGGACGGTCGATGAACAGGTCGCGCAGCGGCTCGTCGCCCGCGTTCGATCCGGCCTGCAGGTCGCCCAGCCGGCGGAAGAATAGCGTGAAATCGGCGTGGTTCGCTTGCAGCACCCCAAACAGGTCGTCGAACAGGGTGCGGTCTTCCTCGCGCGACGCGTGCAGCCCCAGTTTGGCGTGCAGCTGGCGATCCACTTCGCTGCCGAAGGTGGGCTGGTAGACATCCAGCGCTTCCTGGGTCTCCTCGACGCTGCCGATCAGCGGCACCAGGGCCTGCGCCAGCGCGTAGCAGTTCCAGTGGCCGATCTGCGGCTGCATCGCATACGAGTAGCGGCCGTTCTGGTCGGTGTGGTTGCAGATGTGCTGGGCGTCGAACGCTTCCATGAAGCCGAACGGGCCGTAGTCGAGGGTCTGGCCCAGGATCGACATGTTATCGGTGTTCATGACGCCATGCATGAAGCCGACGGATTGCCAGTGCGCGATCATGCGCGCCGTCCGGCGCGTGACTTCTTCTACCAGTGCCGCGTACGGATTGGCTTCGTCGCGCAGTTGCGGATAGAAGCGGTCGATCACATAGTCGGCCAGCAGGCGCAGGCGCGCCTGGTCGTCGCGATAGAACCAGTGCTCGAAGGAGCCGAAGCGCACGAAGGTGGGCGCCATGCGCACCACGACGGCCGAGGTTTCGATCGTTTCGCGCACCACGCCCTGGTCCGAACCGATGACGGACAGCGCGCGCGTGGTGGGAATGCCCAGCGCATGCATCGCTTCCGAACAGAGGAATTCGCGGATCGACGAGCGCAGCACGGCGCGGCCATCGCCCATGCGCGAGTAGGGCGTCAGGCCGCCTCCCTTCAGCTGCAGCTCGATGGGGCCGTCCGGCGTGGCGACGTCGCCCAGCAGGATGGCGCGGCCGTCGCCCAGCTGGCCGGCCCAGACGCCGAACTGGTGGCCCGAATACACGGCTGCCAGCGGTGTCGACCGGTCCGGTACGCGGTTGCCGGCCAGGACCTCGACCGCCGCCGCATCGAGCTGCGCCGGATCGAGGCCGATCAGCCGCGCCGCGCTGCCGCTGACGCCCACCAGGTAGGGCGCCGGCAGCGGCGTGGGCATCAGCCGTGTGTAGAACTCTGGCGGCAGGCCGGCGAACGAATTTTCCAGGGGCAGGGTAACGATGGCGGTTCCAGTCGAAGGGAGGGGTCTGCGCGGATTTTACCCCAGCCCGGCAAAATGCAGCGGCGGCAGGCCGGCGCGAATGGAACGGTGGTACTTTTATGGGCAGCATTTCCGGTATAGTGAGCCGGACCCAGAGTGAGCCGGATCCAAAAGGAGCCGGACGCGTAGTGAACCGAACCCGTTGCGAGGAGACGCAAGACATGAGTGCCGATTACACTTTGCATGGCGCGGTGGCCGTCATCACGCTGGACAACCCGCCCGTCAACGGCATGGGCCTGGCCACGCGCACCGCCGCTGTCGACGGCCTGCTGCGCGCCCAGCGCGACGATGCCGTGACAGCCATCGTGATCACCGGCGCGAACGGCGTATTCTCCGGCGGCGCGGATATCCGCGAATTCAACTCGCCGAAGGCGCTGGCGGAGCCCAACCTGCATACCCTGATCGCCACCGCCGAGGGGGCCGTCAAACCGGTGATCGCGGCAATCCACGGCGTGTGCATGGGCGGCGGGCTGGAACTCTCGCTCGGCTGCCACTATAGCGTGGCGGTGGTGGATGCCCAGGTGGCGCTGCCCGAAGTGAAACTGGGGCTGCTGCCCGGGGCCGGCGGCACGCAGCGGCTGCCCCGCGTGCTGGGGCTGGAAGCGGCGCTGGACATGATCGTCACGGGCAAGCCGGTGGCCGCCGCGAAGCTGCCGGCGCTGTTCGACGAACTGTATCCGGCCGGGACGGATGTCGTCGCCGCAGCGGTGGCCTTCGCCGGCAAGATCGCCGCCGTGCGGCCACTGCCGAAGGTGCGCGACCGCCAGGCGACGCACGCCGATCCTGCCGCGTTCCTGCAGGGCGCGCGCGCCGCGGTCGCGCAAGCCGCCGGCCCGTACCCGGCGCCGCTGGCGTGCGTGGCGACCGTCGCCGCGTCCGTGGAGATGCCGTTCGAGCAGGGGCTGGTGTTCGAGCGCGAGCGCTTCATGTACCTGATCGGCACGCCCGAGTCGCAGGCGCTGCGGCACGCGTTCTTTGCCGAGCGCGAGGCCGGCAAGGTGGCCGATGTGCCGCCGAATACGCCGAAACGGCCCCTCGCGCGGGCCGCCGTGATCGGCGCCGGCACGATGGGCAGCGGCATCGCGACGACGCTGGCGAACGCTGGCATCCCCGTCACGCTCCTGGAAACCTCGCAGGCGGCGCTGGACCGGGGCCTGGCGGGCATCCGCCGTTACCATGAAAACGCGGTGGCGAAAGGGCGCCTGAAGGCGGACCAGCTGGCGGGGCGTGTCGGCCTGGTGACCGGCACGCTGCGGTTTGAAGACGTCGCGCAGGCCGACATCGTCATCGAAGCGGTGTTCGAGGAGATGGCCGCCAAGGAGGCCGTGTTCCGCGCCCTGGACCGCGTGATGAAGCCCGGCGCGATCCTGGCCACCAACACGTCCACGCTGGACGTGAACCGCATTGCCGCCTTCACGACGCGGCCGCAGGATGTCGTCGGCCTGCACTTTTTCAGCCCCGCGCCCGTGATGAAGCTGCTGGAGATCGTGCGCGGCGCCGCGACGGGGAAGGACGTGCTGGCCACCGTGCTGGCGCTGGCGAAGAAGCTGAAGAAGACCGGCGTAGTGGCTGGCGTGTGCGACGGCTTCATCGGCAACCGCATGATCGAACAGTATGTGCGGCAGGCCGGCTTCCTGCTCGACGAAGGCTGCCTGCCGCAGCAGGTGGACCGGGCCATCGAGGCGTTCGGCTTCGCGATGGGCCCGTTCCGCATGAGCGACCTGGCGGGCAACGACATCGGCCAGGCGATCCGCCGGCGCCGCGCCGTCGAGCGGCCGGATTTCACGTATTCGGGGACGGCGGACCGGCTGTGCGCGCTGGGCCGCTTCGGCCAGAAGACCGGCGCCGGCTGGTACGACTACGCGCCCGGCGAACGCACCGCGCTGCCGAATGCGCAGGTGGACGCGATGATTGTCGCGCATGCCGAATCGCTCGGTCTGCCGCGCCGCGCGGTGCCGGACGAGGAGATCGTCGAGCGGCTGGTGTACGCGCTGGTGAACGAAGGCGCGCGCATTCTCCAGGAAGGGATCGCGCAGCGCGCTTCCGACATCGACATGGTGTATCTGACCGGCTACGGCTTCCCTTTGTTCCGCGGCGGTCCGATGTTTTATGCGGACAGCGTGGGCCTGCCGAGCGTGCTGGCGGCGATCGAGCGGTTCGCCGCGGGAACGCACGGCGAAGCGTGGACGCCGGCGCCGCTGCTGGTGCGGCTGGCGGCGGAGGGGAAGACGTTCAACGGCCGGTGAATGGCGCCGTCAGCCGACGCATTCAGGCGATTTGCTTGCGCATGCGCGCCAGCGGCACGCTGACGGGACCGGGCAGGTCGACGGCGATGTCCTCGACGATTTCGTAGCCGGCCGACCGGTACAGCGGCACGCCCGGCATGGTCGCGGCCATCTCCAGCGCCTTGAAGCCGGCGGCGGCGGCTTCGGCTTCGCAATGGCGGATCAGGCGCGTGCCCAGGCCCTGGCGCGGCACGGAGGGATCGACGAAGAAGGCGCGGATGCGGCCCGGCTGCGTGGCCGGATCGAGCAGCGGGTCCTCGGCCTGTTTCATGTGGTCCGCGCCGAACAGCGTGGTGCGCTTGCTCCAGCCGCCGCAGGCCAGCGGCGTGCCTGCCCGTTCGATGACGAAATAGGTGCCGTCCTTCACCAGCTGCGTGTCGACGCCGTACACGTGGCGGGTGATGGCCGCGGCCTGTTCGTCCGTATAGAAACCCTTGCTCAGGCCCAGGCCCGAGCGGGCGATCAGCGCTTCCAGCGCGGGAATGTCGGCATCGGTGGCCAGGCGCAGTGTGTCCATCATGGTTTCCTCGTGGCGGGCGTCAGGATGGTTGGCAGTGCCTTCGGCAAGGTGGCCGGATAGTCGCGCGAAAAATGCAGGCCGCGGCTTTCGCGGCGCTGCAGCGCGCTGCCCACGATCAGGCCGGCCACGTCGACCAGGTTGCGCAGCTCCAGCAGGTCGGCCGTGATACGGAAGTTGCGGTAGTACTCGTCGATCTCTTCCTTCAGCAGCGCGATGCGGTGCTGGGCCCGTTCCAGCCGCTTGGTCGTGCGCACGATGCCGACATAGTTCCACATCGAGCGGCGCAGTTCGTCCCAGTTGTGGGCGATGACCACTTCCTCGTCGGCGTCCGTCACGCGGCTCTCGTCCCAGTCCGGCAGGTAGGGCGTGCCGTTCTTTTCCGTGCCAAGGATGTGCTGGGCGCAGGCACGGCCGATGACCACGCATTCCAGCAGCGAATTACTGGCCAGGCGGTTGGCGCCGTGCAGGCCCGTGCAGGCCGTCTCGCCCACCGCGTACAGGCCGGGCAGGTCGGTGCGGCCCAGCATGTCCGTCACCACGCCGCCGCAGGTGTAGTGCGCCGCCGGCACGATCGGGATCGGCTCCTTCGTGATGTCGATGCCCAGCTCCAGGCATTTCGCGTAGATGGTCGGGAAGTGCTCGATCAGGAAGTCGGCCGGCTTGTGGCTGATATCGAGGTGCACGTAGTCCAGGCCCCGTTTCTTGATCTCGAAGTCGATCGCCCGTGCCACGACATCGCGCGGCGCCAGTTCGGCGCGCGGGTCATGCGACAGCATGAAGCGCTGGCCGGCCGCGGCCCCCGCTTCCGGCGGCAGTTTCAGCACGCCGCCTTCGCCGCGGATCGCTTCCGTGATCAGGAACGACTTCGCGTACGGGTGGTACAGGCAGGTGGGATGGAACTGGATGAATTCCATGTTCGACACGCGGCAGCCGGCGCGCCAGGCCATGGCGATGCCGTCGCCGCTGGCGGTGTCCGGGTTGGTCGTGTACAGGTAGACCTTGCCGGCGCCGCCGGTACACATCACCGTGTGTTCGGCCGCCACGGTGTGCACCTCGCCCGTGCGCACGTCCTGCACGTACAGGCCGTGGCACTGCGGCTGGGCGCTGCCGTGCTGCGGGCGGGGGCTGAGCTTGTCGGACGTGATCAGGTCGATCGCGCAGTGGTGCTCGAACAGGCTGATGTTCGGGTGCGCGCGCACCTTCGATTCCAGCGTTACCTGCACGGCGTGGCCGGTGGCGTCGGCCGCGTGGATGATGCGGCGCTGGCTGTGGCCGCCCTCGCGCGTCAGGTGGAAACCCAGTTCCGCGCTGGTGTCGCGGGTGAACGGCACGCCCTGGTCGATCAGCCATTCGATCGCCTCGCGGCCATGTTCGACGATGTAGCGGGTGGCCGCCTCGTCGCACAGGCCGGCGCCGGCCACCAGCGTGTCGGCGATGTGTTCGGCATGGCTGTCGCCGGAATCGAGCACGGCGGCGATGCCGCCCTGGGCCCAGTTGCTCGCGCCATCGAGCAGCTCGCGTTTCGAAATGATGGCGACCCGGCGCGTTTCGGCCAGGTGCAGGGCGACCGACAGGCCGGCCAGTCCGCTGCCGACGATGGCTACGTCAAATTTCATGGGATCAGATGTCGACGGAAAGACCATGACTATAGACGATTTGGAATCATGCGTCATGCCCGGGACCGTTTTGCGGCCGGTCAAGGCCGGCGCCGGACCTGTCCGGCATCATGGCTGAGCCATCGGCCGGCGCATTGCACGCTTCTCTTTCTACCCGTGCTTGTCTCGACCGGTATCCATTCTTCGCCAGGCCATCCGCCGCCACCGGGAGGGGACGTGATCCGCATCTTCAATCATTACGTCTCGCGTACAGGCTTCATCCTGCTGCTGCTCGAGGTGCTGATCCTTCACGGCACGGCCAGCATGGTGTTGCTGCTGTGGGGCGGCATGCCGCAGCCCCCGAAATCCGTCTATCTGGCCGGCCTCGTGTTCGCCTTCGTCAACGTCTTTTCGATGAGCGCGCTCGGCATGTACCAGCAGCAGATCCGCCAGGATCTGCGTGCGGTCCTGGCACGCGTCCCGCCGGCGTTCGTGCTGGGCTTCGTCATGATGGTCGCGCTGATGCACCTGGTACCGGGCATCGGCTTCGGCCGCAGTGCCGGCATCGCGTTCATGCTGGGCGGGGCCGGCGTGATGCTCACGCGCGTGCTGCTGTTTACCTCGTCCCAATCGAATATCCTGGTGGAGCGCCTGATCCTGATCGGCGGCGGGGCGCTGGCGCTGGAATGCATGGAGGTGGCCGCCACGCGCAACGGGCCGCGGCGGTTCGAGGTGGTCGGCTGCGTGCCGATGCCGGGCGAGCAGCGCTGCGTGCCCGCATCGAAAGTGCTGGCGCCTGGCGAGACACTACTGGCGATGGCGCGCCGGCTCGGGGCGCACGAACTGGTGGTGTCGGTGGGCGACCGGCGCAACGGCGCGTATCCGGTGCGCGAGCTGCTCGATTGCGTGCTTGGCGGCGTGCGCGTCACGGATGCCGCCGCGTTCTTCGAGCGGGAGGCCAGCCAGATCCGCGTCGATTCCCTGCAACCGAGCTACCTGATCTATGGCGGCGGCTTCGACCAGAGCTTCTTCCGCGCTTTCGTGAAGCGCTCGTTCGACCTGCTGGCCAGCGCGGCCATCTGCGCCGCCACGCTGCCCGTCATGCTGGTGGCCGCCCTGTGCATCGTGCTCGAGGATGGGGGGCCGGTGATCTTCCGCCAGGAGCGCGTCGGCAAGCATGGCAGGCGCTTCCAGGTGCTGAAGTTCCGCAGCATGGGCGTGGATGCGGAGCGGGACGGCACCCCGCGCTGGGCCACGGCCGCCGATCCGCGCGTGACGCGCGTGGGTTACTGGCTGCGCAAGCTGCGCGTCGACGAGCTGCCGCAGATGATCAACGTGTTTCGCGGCGAGATGAGTTTCGTGGGCCCGCGGCCGGAACGGGCCTATTTCGTGGAGCAACTGAGCGGCGCGATCGCCTATTACGACGTGCGCCACAGCATCAAGCCCGGCATCACGGGCCTGGCCCAGGTGCGCTACCAGTACGGCGCCTCGGTCGACGATGCGGTGCGCAAGCTGCAGTACGACCTGTATTACGTCAAGAACAACAGCCTGTTCCTGGACCTGCTGATCCTGATCGACACGGTGCAGGTCGTTATCTCCGGCAAGGGCGCGCGGTGATGGACACGCCTGCGCCGGTGGCCGCCATCAGTCATGGCATCGGTGCGGCCATCTTTGCCGGGTTCGTCCTGTTGCTGCTGGCCCGGCGCGGCGTGCGCGAGCAGCATCGCGCACTGTTGGCCGCCTGCCTGCTGACGGCGGCGTGGTCCTGCGCGGTGGCCGTGCAGGACTGGTACGTGCTCGGCATCGACATGGCCGTGCCGGCACGGGTGCTGGAAGCGCTGCGTACAGTGGCGTGGACCGTGTTCCTGGCCGTCCTGCTGGCGCCATCCGGGCTGCCTTTGAAGGGGTTGCTGGCCGCCGTGGCGCTGCTGGCCACGGTGCAGATGGCTGCCGGCGAGCTGGCGCCCGTCACTATCGGCGCCGCAGGCACGGTGCCGGTGGAGGTGCGGCAGGCGCAGATGATCACGATCGTGGCGCGCCTGCTGCTGGCCGTGATCGGCGTGCTGCTGGTCGAGCAGCTGTACCGCGGCACGCCGCAGCGCGCGCGCTGGGGCATCAAGTTCGCGTGCCTGGGCCTGGGGACCTTGTTCATGTATGACTTCTACCTGTACAGCGACGCGCTGCTGTTCCATCGCTTGCGGCCGGAGATCTGGGCCGCACGGGGGCTCGTCGATGCGCTGTGCGTGCCGCTGCTGGCCGTCAGCGCGGCCCGCAATCCCGGCTGGCGGCTGGGCCTGTCCCTGTCGCGCAAGGTGGTGCTGCACTCGGCCACGCTGCTGGGCTGCTCCGTCTATCTGCTGGCCATGGCGGCGGGCGGGTGGTATCTGCGCAGCGTGGGCGGCGCCTGGGGCCCGGTCATGCAGCTGGCCTGCTTCATCGGCGCCGGCGTGCTGCTGGCGGGGCTGCTGTTTTCCGGCACCGCGCGGGCACGCTTGCGGGTCTTCATCAGCAAGCATTTTTACCAGACCCACTTCGACTACCGCGACGAATGGCGGCGCTTCACCGGCGCACTGTCGCACATGGCGGCGGCGCCGGGCGAGGCGGCCGTGCAGGCGATCGCCACACTGGTCGAAAGTCCCGCCGGTGCGCTGTGGATCTGCCGCGACGGCATGTACCAGCCGGCCGCGCAGTGGAACCTGCCGGCGCAGCACGGTGCCGAAGCGGCTGGCAGCCCTTTTTGCCAGCTGCTCGAAGAGCGCCAGTGGATCGTACAGGCAGACCGGGAACCAGCCGCGCGGCCGCAGTCCGGGACGGCGCTCCCCGCCTGGCTGCATGGCGTTCCCGGCCTGTGGCTGGTGGTGCCGCTGATGCTGCACGGCCGGCTGTTCGGCTTCGTGGCATTGACGAGGCCACGCACCTCCGTGACCCTGAACTGGGAGGTCTACGATCTGCTGCGCCTGGCCGGCAGCCAGGCGGCCAGCTGCCTGGCCCACGGCGAACTGGCCGACCGGCTTGCCGTGGCGCGCCAGTTCGAGTCGTTCAACCGCATGTCCACGTTCGTCGTGCACGACCTGAAAAACCTGCTGTCCCAGCATGCGCTGCTGCTGGCCAATGCGGAGCGCCACAAGGACAACCCGGCGTTCCAGGAAGACATGCTGGCCACGCTGGCGCACTCGATGCAAAAGATGACGCTACTTTTGCAACGGCTGTCGCGCGGCGAGCACGGCGCCAGCCCCGGTCACGGCGCCGTGTCGCTCCGGCAGCTACTGTGCCAGGCCGTGCAGGCCTACGCATCCGCGCAGCCCAGGCCGGTGCTGGCGCCGGGCGGGGACGGGCTGTACATCCACGGCGACGGGCAGCGCGTGGAGCGCGCGCTGCTGCACCTGCTGCAGAACGCGGTGGATGCAACGCCGCCGGGTGGCAGCATCGTGCTGTCGCTCCGGTGCGAAGATGGGCGCGCCGTCATCGAACTGCGCGACACGGGTGCCGGCATGAGCGAGGCGTTCATCCGCGACCGACTCTTCCGGCCGTTCGAAACCACCAAGACGGCGGGGATGGGTATCGGCGTGTATGAGAGCCGCGAGGCGATCCGCGAGCTGGGCGGCAGTCTGGTGGTCGACAGTCTTGTCGGCCGGGGCACCGTGTTCCGTATCGAAGTGCCGCTCCACGAACAGGCCGCGCCTGCGGCGCTGTCCGCCTGACCCGGGAGATCATCATGCCGAAGCGAAAACTGCTGGTGATCGAGGATGACACGGGGCTGCAGAAGCAGCTGCGCTGGAGCCTCGATGCCTACGACGTGCTGCTGGCCGGCGACCGCGAGGCGGCGCTGACGCTGCTGCGCCGTCATCAGCCCGCCGTTGCGACGATGGATCTGGGGCTGCCGCCCGATGCGGATGGCGCCAGCGAAGGGCTGCTGCTGCTCCAGCAGATGCTGGCCACCGCGCCGGAAACGAAAGTGATCGTGCTGTCCGGGAACCGGGACCGCGGCAACGTGCTCAAGGCGATCGGGCTGGGCGCCTACGACTTCCACCAGAAGCCACTGGACGCCGATCTGCTGCGCCTCGTCATCGAGCGCGCCTTCTTCCTGCACGGTGTGCAGCAGGACAACCGGCGCATGCTGCAGACGGCCGCCGATTCGCCGCTGGCCGGCATCATCAGCCGCGATCCCGGCATGCTGAGGGTATGCCGCAACGTGGAGAAGGTGGCTTCGTCGTCGGCCACCGTGCTGCTGCTGGGGGCGTCCGGCAGCGGCAAGGAACTGATCGCGCGCGGCCTGCACCATCTGTCGGCCCGCCACGACAGGCGGTTTGTAGCGATCAATTGCGCGGCGATTCCCGAACACCTGCTCGAGAGCGAACTGTTCGGCCACGAAAAAGGTGCCTTTACCGGCGCGATGCGGCAGACGCCGGGCAAGATCGAGTTGGCGCAGGGCGGCACCTTCTTCCTCGACGAAATCGGCGACATGGCGATGGCGCTGCAGGCGAAGCTGCTGCGCTTCCTGCAGCAGCGCGTCATCGAGCGGGTGGGCGGGCGCAGCGAGATCCCGGTGGACGTGCGCATCGTCTGCGCCACGCACCGCAACCTGAAGTCCCTGGTCGACGAGGGGGCATTCCGGGAGGACCTGTTCTACCGCCTGAGTGAAATCGTGCTCGTGATCCCGCCCCTGCGCGAACGGGTCGGCGACGCGGTGCTGCTCGCACAGCATTTCAGGAACCGCTTCTGCGCCAGCGAAGGCCGCTCGCCGATGCATTTCAGTGCCGACGCGCTGGCGGCCATCGAATCGCATCCGTGGCCAGGCAATGTCCGCGAAATGGAGAACTGCATCCGGCGCGCCGTCATCATGGCCGAGGGCACGCAGATCACGGCCGCGGACCTGGGCCTCGCCGAAGCGGCGCCGGGGGAGGAGAGCATCGACCTGCGTACCGCGCGCGATGCGGCGGAATACAAGGTCATGGTCAAGGCACTGGGACGGTCCGGCGGCAATATCGCCAAGGCCGCCGAGATGCTGGGCATCAGCCGGCCTACGCTATATGATCTGATGGCGCATCACGGAATCAAGTAGCCTTGGTTGCGCCACATCCGCACCGCCTCCCTGGCAGGCATTCTTGCCCTGCGGGCGGGATCGTTGCCAGTGCCGGGCTCGTCATCTGCGTCCGCGCCGTGACGAAGACCGGGATGGCCGCCGGCGTCCGGAGCGTCACCACCGCTGGCCGCGGATGCGGCGGGGCGCACCTCCTTGTCGGCCGCAGTGAAGGTCAACTCACTCCTGCCACCTACCGGCCGCCGCCAGCTTGTTCTTCAACCCCGGCAGCGGGAAACCCTGGCCGTAGGCCAGCTTTGCCGCGCCCAGCGCCTTGTCGTACTCCTTGCGTCGCACATAGACCAGCCCGAGGTTGTACTGGTTGGTGGCATTGGCCGGTTCCAGCCTGGCGGCTTCCTCCAATTGGACCAGCGCGGCTTCTTCCTGGTTCAGTGCCAGCAGGTAGCCGCCGAAGATGGCACGCACGCGCGCATCGTCCGGCCGGAAGCGGATCGCGCGGTCGAAGTAGCATTCGATGGAATACTTGCTGCCTTTCGGACGCGACGATTTTTCGCGCAGGGCCAGCCGCGCCAGGGAAGCCAATGCCCGATGGTGGTTGGCGAAATGTTCCAGCGTATAGCCGAGATCGCCGCCGAGGTAGCCGGACTGGCCCCGCTCCAGCCGCTCTACCTGCGGGGTGAAGTGGAAGCGTTCGACGACGTCGAGGCGGGACCGGTGTTCCGGGTTGGTGTAGTCGCCACCGGTGATCGTGTTGTTGAACGGCGGGCAGTCGTTCGCGCCGTGCGCCGCGGTGTGCAGCAGCACGCATGCTGCCAGGATTAGGGCCGGCCGGTTGAACATGAGGTCTCCTCGCGAGGCAGCCGTTCCAGCGCCTCCGTATCGAAGCGCAGCTGCGGACACGCCCCAGGGTGGAAGGACAGGTGCAGGAACGGCGCCACGGTGGCGACCATGCACTGGCAGCGGCCGACCGTCAGGAACGTGGCGCTGCCGAGCCGCACGGTACCGAGTCGCGCGTGGGAGCGCAGCGAGTCGGCATTGAACGCCGAAATGCGGCTGCAGGTCCAGCGCACGCCGCGCGCGTGCAGCCGGCGGTGGGCTTCCTGCCAGAGGCGCGCGAAGGTGGGGCCGAGGCGCAGGTGGGGTTGCACGAACACGTCGTAATCCCAAGCGGAGGAGGGCGATGCCAGGCAGTAGCGGGCCCGTACTTCGTCCTCCTGGTAGGCGGCAAACTGGTACCACAGGAACCCTGCCAGTTCGCTGCCGCGCCACGCCGCGAGGCTGAAACCGCCCTGGCGAAAGCGTTGTGCCAGCACGTCCCGCGGACGCGGATACCCCCAGGGGATCTCGGACAACACGACGATCGGCCGCACGTCGATGCCCTTGCCCCAGCCGGTGCGCTGCGGACCGCTGGCGACGCGCTGGGCCACAAAATAATAGCGGTGCATCCGCCACCCGATCAGCTGCGCCACGCGCGCGATGCCATACAGGATGGCGTTGAACCAGCCAAGTTGGCGGGCGGCAGCGAGGAGGCGGGTGTCCATCGGGTCATTTAACCTCCGGCCCCGTGCGGCGGGTTTGTGCCGACTCAACTTCCGGCCGCGACAGCCGGGAATGCTGCCGGGTACGCTGCCGGTCCGTGTCGATCACGCCAGGATGCGCGCGCACCAGTGCGCGCGTGGCCAGCACGGCCGCCATCAGGTAATACGGCACGTCCCAGTACAGCAGGCTGAGGAACGCGCCGCCGACGGCGAAGCCGATCAGGCTGGCCTGGATCATCGCGGCCAGCGAGGCAGCCCACTGCAGGTCCTGGTGGCCGCGGCTGTGGCGCACGATCCACGCCGCGTGGCGCCACGTGAAGAAGCCCAGCATCAGGTACAGGAACAGGCCGACGAAGCCGTGCTCGCCAAGCACCTGGAAATAGATGCTGTGCGCCGCGTGGACATCCGACGGAATCGGCGCGTACATGGCAAACGTCATCGGCTCGTACATCGCGAAGCCGCCCCCCAGGAAACGGTCGCGCGCGCAATTGAACGCCATGTGCCACGCGTTCAGGCGGCCCATCGCCGAGTGGTCCGCTTCGTATTCCGCGATGGTGTCCATGCGCGCGCCCCATTGTTCCGGCATGAACAGCAGCGCCAGTGGAACCAGGGCCGTGAGCAGCGCGGCACCGGCCAGCTTGTGCCGGCTCTTCTTCCACATGAAGATCAGCATCGCGACGATGGCCAGCAGTGCGCCGCGCGAATAGGTGCCCAGGGCCGCCATGGCGCACAGGCCCATCGCGGCCAGCATCGCGTAGCGCATCCAGCGTTTCGGCAGGTCGTGCATCAGGTAGTACATCAGCGGGATGGTCATGATCAGTGCGAGCGCCAGGGCGTTGTTGTCGCCGATGAATGTGCCGATCGGGCCCCACACGCGGTCGTTGCCGCCGCGCCGCAGCGTGAACATGCCGCCCTTGACGCCGTAGTAGCCGAGCGAGATCACCAGCACCCAGACCAGGCGCCGCACGTCCTCGCGCTGGCGGATCACCATCATGACGACGAAGGTCATCAGCATGATCTTCATGACCTTGTTCCACTGGAACCAGGCCGCATTCGGGAACAGGGCGAACGGCGTGGTGACGTTCATCCACAGCACGAGCAGGATCAGCGTCACGCTGATGGGTGTCAGGGGCAGGGGGTTCTTCTCGCGGGATTTGATCATGCTGATCAGCGTGACCGCCGCGATCAGCTGCGCGAACGGGAAGGTGGGGGCGAAACTCCAGCCCTGCGTATGCGGGTTCATCACGCTGATCCAGACCCACATCAGGCCACCATAGACGGGCCGCCGCAACGCGAAGGGCAGGCCGGCAAAGACAAGCAGGGTAACGAAGATGTCGCGCATGGCGCCCCTTTTGACCGGCCTCAACGGATGCAGAACGTCGGCCAGTACACTGGTTCTGCCTGGCAACCCATCTTAAGCGACAGGAGACGCCGCCTTGTTGACCGTTCTCATGGCAACCTACAACGGCGCCGCCACGCTGCCGGGCGTGCTGGCCGCCTATGGCCGCCTCGTCGCGCCGGCCGAGGGCTGGCGCCTGATCATCGCGGACAATGGCAGCAATGACGGCACCGCCGCCGTCCTGGAACGCCACGCCGGCGGCCTGCCGCTGCTATGCGTCCATGAGCCCCGCCGCGGCAAGAACGTGGCGCTGAACGCGGCGCTGGCTTTGGCGCTGGCCGGCAAGGAGGACAACGGGCTGTTCGTGTTCACGGACGACGACGCCACGCCGGATGCGGACTGGCTGCAGCACTTGGCCGCCGCGGCGCGCGAGCATCCCGACCACGACCTGTTCGGCGGCACCATCGTGGCCGACTGGGCCGTCCCCCCGCCCGCCTGGCTGGAACGCCTGGTACCCCTGGGCCTGACCTTCGGCATCACGCCGCCTGCCACACCCGAAGGTCCCGTGTTTCCCGGGCTGGTGTGGGGCGCCAACATGGCCATCCGGCGCGGGCTGTTCGAGGCGGGCCTGCGCTTCGATGAATCGATCGGGCCCACCGCGGGCGCCTACGCGATGGGCAGCGAGACGCAACTGACACGCCGCCTGGGCGATGCAGGCCACCGTGCATGGTTCTGCCCTGGTGCACGGGTGGCGCACCATATCCGCGCGCACCAGATGACGCAGCCGTGGGTGCTGGAACGGGCCTGGCGCTTCGGCCGGGGCAAGTACCGTCAGGACTGTCCGGGCCGCTTTCCGGCCCTGTTCGGCCTACCGCGCTGGATGCTGCGCCAGTTCGCCGGCGAGGCAATCGGCCTGGCCGCCGCGTGGTTGCGGCGCGATGCGGACGGTTGCTTCCGGCATCGCTGGGAACTGGCATTTCTGCGCGGGTATTTCCATGAGGCGAAGCGACAGCGCGCTGGCGCCCGCAAACGCGTGCTGATCACCAGTTATTCGGGCGAACTGGGCGGCATGGAATTGCGGATGGCCGACGAAGCCCGTTTCTTGACGGCAGGCGGCTACGATGCAGTGCTGGCGCTGCGGCCGTTTCCCGGCAGCCCGGCCTGGATCCGCGGCTTGCAGGAGCGGCGCCTGGCGGTCAGCCGTTTCGCACCGCCGCCCGTCTTCGAACAGTGGCGCTGGCGCCGCGTCAACCGGCTGCGTGCGGCGCTGTTCGACAGCCGCACGCTGCGGCGCCTGCGGCCGGATCTGGTGCATGTGGCGTTCTGCTGGAGCGTCTATGGCGCCACCGCATTGTGGCTGGCCGCGCGCTGCCGGCTGCCCGCCGTGATCAGCGTGCACAACACCTTTCCGCCGGACCAGTTCAGCCCCTGGCATCGCCCCATGCTGCACGAGGCGTTCGCCGCCGTGCGGGGCGTGTATGGCGCGACCGCGGCGGCACTGGGGCATTTCGTCGCGCTGTACCGGCCGTACCTGCGCCCCGACGTGCGCCTGGCCGTGATCCCCAATTGCGTCGATACGGGGCGGTTCCGGCCGGCGCCAGCGCTGCGTGCCGCGGTCCGTCAGCGCTGGCAGCTGCCGAGCGATGCCCTGCTGATCGGTTCGGTTGCCCGGTTGTCCGAACAGAAGCGGCCGGAAGCCCTGATCCGCCTGCTGCACGCCTTGCGGCCGCGGTTCCCGGCCCTGTTCCTGCTGCTGGCGGGCAGCGGACCGCTGGAACCGGCGTTGCGACGCCTTGCCATCGAGCTGGACATCGAACCCTATGTGATCTTCGCGGGCTTCCAGCAGCACGTCGACGAAATCATGCCGGCGCTGGACCTGCACCTGCTGCTGTCGCGGCGCGAGGGCTTCGGTATCGCCACCATCGAGGCGCTGGCCTGCGGGGTGCCGGCCGTTGCAACGGACGTGCCGGGCAACGCGGATGTGCTCGACGGCCTGTCCGGCGGGGTGCTGGTACCGCTCGATGACGAGGCTGCCGTCGTGGCGACCGTGGCCGGCTTGCTGGCCGACCCGGCACGGCGTGCGCGCATGGGCGAAGTGGGGCGCGCGGAAGTGGCGCAGCGCTATGGCATGGCGCACGTGCAGCGGCTCGTCCACCAGTTCTACGAAGGGCTGCTGTAAATGGCCGGCGCACGCCGCTCGCTGCTGGTGTCGTTTGCCGAGCGCTACACGGCGCTGGTCATCGGCACGCTTGGCACGATGCTGGTCGCCCGCATGCTCACGCCGGCCGAGATCGGCGTGTTCTCGATCGGCGCGGTGCTGGTCGGGCTGGCCCAGGTGCTGCGCGATTTCGGCGTTGGCCAGTATGTGGTGGCCACTGCCACGCTGGGAACAGCGCAGTTGCGCGCAGCCCTGGGCGTGGCAACGACGGCCGCGTGGTCGCTGGCCGCCGTCGTCGCGTTGCTGGCCGGGCCGGCGGCGGCGTTCTACGGTCAGCCGGTACTGCGCGACGTGCTGTTGCTGCTGGCGGTGAACTTCCTGCTGGTGCCGCTCACGTCGCTCACCTTGTCCTGCCTGCGGCGCGCACTGCGGCTGTCGGCGATCTACCTGATCAACACTACGCACAGCGTCACGCAGCTTTCATGCACGCTCTGGCTGGCAGCGGCCGGCTACGGCAGCCTGAGCCTGGCCTGGGGCACGGTGGCTGCCGCCATGGCAGCCGTGATCGTCAGCCTTCCGCTGCGGCCGGCCGGCATGCCGTGGCTGCCGTCGTGGAAGGGCGCCGGTGCCGTGTTGCGTTTTGGCGCCTATGCCACGGGCGGCAATATCGTCGACGAGGCGGGGGTGGCGGCACCGGAGCTGATCGTCGGCAAGCTGCTGGGACCGGAGGCGGTCGCCGTGTTCGGCAAGGCGCAGGCGATGCTGAACCTGTTCAACCAGGCCGTGACGTCCGCCGTCTCGCCCGTGCTGCTGCCGCTGTTTGCGGCGCAGGCCCGCGAAGGCCGCAGCCTGCGCGAGCCCTATCTCCTGACGGTCGGCTGCATGACGGCCATCGCCTGGCCCTTCTTCCTGCTGCTGGCGCTGCTGCCGCTGTCGGCGACGCGGCTGCTGTACGGGCCCCAGTGGGATGAAGCTGCCGCACTGATCCGCATCATGTGTCTGGCAGGCACGCTGTACAGCATGTTCAGCATGGCGCGCTATTTGCTGGTGGCCACCGGCCATGTGCGCGAGCAGGCGCGGCTCGATACGCTGGCCGTGCTGGGGCGGGTGGCCGTGGTGTTGCCGGCTGCGGCTGGCGGATTGCAGTGGGTGGCGGCCGCCGTGGTGCTTGGCGCGATCTTCCGTAGCTGGCTGACGTGGCGCTGCCTGGCGAGACTGGCGGGTGTCGACAGCCAGGACCTGCTTCGGGCCGCCATGCCGAGCCTGCTTGTCACCGCCGTCACGGCGCTTGCACCGCTGTCGGCATGCCTGTTCGTGCAACCAGGCACCAACCAGCTGCTGGTAGCCGTGGCGGCCGCGATCCCCCTGTGGCTTGCCGCGGTCGCGCTGGTGCGGCACCCGCTGGCCGGGGAACTGGGACTGGCCTGGCGCAGGATCCGGGGCAGGCTTCAAATCCCGTAATGCACTGTAACGCCAACGAACGGAGGTACGTCATGCGTGTGGGCATACTGTCTTATCCGATGCTGTTCCAGCGCGAGGGCGGACTGCAGGTACAGGTGCGCGAGACGATCGCCGCATTGAATCGTCTGGCTGGCGACGGCCACCCGTCGCTGCGTGCGGAGTTGGCGGATCCGAACCGCCAGCGGCTCGACCAGTTCGACCTGGTCCACGTGTTCTCGGCCATCAACGGCAATCATCGCGTGGTGGAGGCCGCCACCGAAATGGGGGTGCCGGTCGTGCTGTCGCCGCTGCTGTCGCCCGGCTGGAGCCGGACCGCGGCCTTCCGGGCCCGGGTCGCCGAGCGCCTGGCGGGCCGCCTGACCGACTGGAACGTGCAGACCAGCTATGCGCAGACAAAGCGCGCGTTGCAGCTGGCACGTCTCGTGATCGCGCTGGGCGAGCCGGAGCGTCAGGCCATCATGTCGGGATTCCACGTCGAACCTGCCAGAATCCGGGTCTTCCCCAACGGTATCAGCCGGCATTTTTTCGCAGCAGGCCCGGACCTGTTCCAACAGCGCACGGGCATTGCCGGGCCCTTCGTCCTGATGGTCGGTTCTGTTAATCCCTACAAGAACCAGCGGGGACTCGTCGAGGCGCTGGCCGGACTCGACGTGCCTATCGTGCTGATCGGGCGGGTCGCCGGCGCGGAACAGGGCTACCTGGACAGCGTGCTGGCGTCGCCCTGGGTGCGCTGGCTCGGTGAGCTGAACCATGAGGACCCGCTGCTGGCCAGTGCCTACCGGGCGGCCGCCGTGGTGGCACTGCCGAGTCACGGCGAGGTGTTTCCGCTGGCCGTGCTGGAAGGCATGGCGGCCGGCACACCTGTCGTGATGACGAACGAGAATGCGCTGGACCTGCGCGGCAGCGATTTCGCGCTGCGCAAGGTCGCCTGGCACGATGGCGCCGCCCTGCGGCAGGCCGTGTGCGAATTCATCCGGCAGCCGCCCGAGCGCGCTGTGGTCCAGGCACTGGTGGCGTCATATACCTGGCAAAGCGTTGCGGCGGGCATGGCCAGCGCTTATGCCGACGTACTCGGCGCAGTGCGCACCGAGCGCGCGCGGCAGGTGGGGCACTTGCCGCAGGCAGCCCCGGTACTGGTCTCGGCGGGAAGGGAGCGCGCGGCCGATGGCGCACTCACTGGCGAGCAGAGCGAAGATAGCTAGAAATAGGGGTGGGGCCGCCGCGCGGCGGACGGCATGGTCGCAGCCCTTGTGCGGTCAGGCGCAGTTGAGAAGGGCGCTGCTCGGTCAGGCAGTGCGATCGCGGTTCGGGCAGGCGCTGCCCGGGCAAGCACTGTTCGTTAAAGCACTTTTCGCTGCTTACGGTTCGTCAGCCGCAATCCGGTCAGGCGCGCGGACGGTTGACCAGCCGGGCAGCGCCTTTTTCGCAGCGCAGCTCATGCTGCTCGATTTCCGGGAATTCGTCTGCCCAGCGGCGCAGGATTTCCCGTTCGTCTGGCCGCCCTGCATCGTCGAGGAACACGACACCACCCGGTGCCAGCCGGGGGAACAGTACGGGTGCGGCCGGATAGCGGGCCAGCGCCCGGGTTGCCTGGGGCGGCCCGTCGATGACGATCATGTCGATCTCGCCGTCCGGTGGCAGGGCATCGGTTGCGTACCACGGCCATGTGGCGCCATCGAAAGTGCGCGGGATCAGCGGGGCGTCGAGTACGGTCGCCCAGTCCGCCAGGCCATGGCGGCGCAGCTGCTCGCGCGTCTGGCGCGCGTAGGCTGGGTCGTGTTCCAGGCTGTACAGCTTGCCACCGCCGTTGATCTGCAGGCAGCGCGCCAGCACGAGGGTGGACGTGCCGCTGCTGCATTCGACCACCAGTGCCGGCCGTTCCGCCAGCGCGTGCCGTGCCAGTTCCAGCAGGAAGTCGGGCGACGCTGCCCAGCCCCGCGTATCCGGCAGGCTGCGCGTCAGGCCGAGGTCCGTATACAGCCCCTGCAACGCCTCCAGCTGGCGAAACAGTCCGGCGGTCTCGCGCCGCGACTGGTCGCGCACGTCGTGCAGCATCAGGTGGATCAGCCGCACCTTGTGCAGCGTGTAGCCGCACAACAGCAGGATGGCCGCGATGAACAGCAAGGACGTCATGGGAAACATCAGCGGAGCCATGGCCGTCTCCTAATCGTAGTAGCCGTACTGGTCGTTGCCGGTGAACGAGCGGATCTTGTTGTAGATCAGGTTGACGTGCCGGCACGGCTCGATCTGGCGCAGCGCTTCGCGTACCGCGCTGTGCGTCGTGCGCTCCGATTCGACCACCATCACCACCTGACCCATCTGCGCGGCCAGCACGCTCGCCTCGGACGTAATCAGAAGCGGCGGCGAGTCGAAAATGACGATGCGATCCGCGTAGCGCGTGGCGATATCCTCCAGCAGGTGGGTCATGCTGCGGCTGGCCAGCAGTTCCGTCGCATGCTTGTTGCGGCGGCCCGCCGGCAGCAAGCTGAGCGCTGGCACGTTGGTCTTCAGGATGACGTCGGACAGGTCCAGGTCATCGTCCAGCAGCACATCCATCAGCCCGGCACGCGGCTGCAGGCCCAGTACGGTCAGCAGCGCCGGCCGCGCCACGTCGGCGTCCACCAGCAGTACCGTGGTGTCGCGCTCCATGGCCATGCTCATCGCCAGGTTGATTGCGCAGAACGTCTTGCCTTCCCCCGGCAGCGCGCTGGTAACGACGATCAGGTTGCCGTGGGGGACGGGCGGCCCGTCCAGGCCCCGCGCGCTGCGTAGCAGGGGCCGCTTGATGATGCGAAAATCCTCCGCGACGCCGGTACGCCCCCCTTCGTGCGTGACCATGCCCAGTTGCTGCAGCCGCGTCAGGTTGATGTCGGCATAGCGTGCCTCGGCGGCCATCAGCAACGGCTCGGCACGCGGCATCTCGTCGAAGGGAATCATGCGCCACCCGCTAGGTTTGAAGGATCGAGGAGGCCATCACGCCGCCGTAGGAGACGATCAGGCACGCTATGCCGGCACCGAAGCCGAGCTGCGAAAGGCGCCGCTTCTTGCGCTCCGGCTCGGTCCAGTTCATCGCCACCGCGCCCAGGACGCGCAACCCGGTGGCCTCGCGCAGCTGCGCCGGACTCAGGTAGGTGGGCCGTACCTGCGCGATCAGCAGTGCGGTGGCCGCGCCGGCCAGCACCGCCACACCCAGCACGACGCTGTACAGCAGCGGGCGGTTCGGACCGATCGGCCGTAGCGGGACGGTGGGCGGGTCGATGATCTTGAAGCTCAGCATTTCGGTCGTCGTGCTCAGGTCACCGGACAGCTTGGCCGCTCCGCGCCGGCCGATCAGCTTTTCGTAATTGTCCTTGTTGATCTGGTAATCGCGAGTCAGCTGCGCCAATTGCGATTCCACTTCAGGTACCGCCTTGCTCTGCTCCAGCAGGGTGTCGTGCCGCTGCTGCATCTCGGCCACGCGCGCCTTGATCGACGCCACGCGCGCATCGGCCTCGGTCAATGCCACCTTCAGCTGCTGCAGCATCGGGCTGTAGCCCTTGCCGGGGTCGGCCGGTGCCGTCCGGTGCTGCGCCTCCTGCACCTTGCGCTCTTCCAGCTGCGCAATCAGGCGACGTGTCGAGATGATGTCGGGGTGCGCTTCCGTGTACTGCAGCAGCAGCGCGTCGAGCGATTTATTCAGGGCGGAGATGCGCCCGTCCAGCTCCGGGTTGTCGATGGCTGCCGCAGTGCCGGGTTCGGTGCCGAGGATCGGTTCGTCACCCTGGATCTGCGCATTGATGGCGTTGCGGGCCTGTTCCGCTTCGGTGAGTTCCAGGCGCGCATTGTTCAGCGTGTCGGACGACATCAGCAGCTGCGCGCCATAGTCGATGCCCTGGCGCGGCAGCAGGAAGTTGTTCTTCAGCTTGAAATCCTTGACGGTGTTTTCCGCCGCCAGCAGCTTGTCTTCATAGGCGCGGATCTGGTCGTCGATGAACTGGACCGCTTTTTCGGATTCGCCCTTCTTGCCCTTGAAGCCGCCTTCCACGAAGATCGTCAGCAGCGACTGCACCACGTCGCGCACCAGCCGCGGGTTGCTGTTGCTGTAGCTGATCGTGTAGATGTCGTAGGTGCTCGTGCCGCCAATGCGGATCTTCTGCATCAGTTCGTCCACCTGCTTTTCATGCTCGCGCGGCGTGCTGGCCTTCACATCCAGGTCCACCATGCGGATGACCCGTTCGACGTTCGGGCGGCTGAGGAGAGTGCGGCTCATGATCGCGACCTGCTGCTCGACATTGGGCACGGTGGTCATGCCGGACAGCAGGGGCTTCAGGATGCTTTGCGTGTCGACGAACACCCTTGCGGTCGTCTGGTAATCGTCTGGCAGCATGAAGACCTTGGCCCAGCCCAGGGTGGCGACCAGCCAGGCGACGATCACGGCGCACCAGCGGTATTTCCAGATTCCCTTCAACCCGGATTGCAGCTGGGCGATGATTTCTTCCATACCAGTTTCTCCGAGTGAATCCCGTCGAGCGATTATATGGTTGGGTTTGCGCGGGGCGCCCCGAACCTGCCGCCCGCTTGCGTCCCGTCAAAAAAAGCGGCGTACCGTCAAACGGGTTGACGGTACGCCCCAGCGGCACAGACGGGGATCAGGACTTGCGGCGGCGGCTGATCAGCGACATGCTCAGCAGGCCGGCGGCCACGATCGCCAAGGTGCCGGGCTCCGGCACTTCCTGTTGCAGGGCATTGGCCAGCGTGTTGTGCTGGATGGTGATCTGGTACGTGGTGCCTGCGCTCAGCAGCGGAGTCGTAGCCAGGAAGGAATACACCGTGCCGGCAGCGTTGTATTCCGTCAGGCCCGGCGTGCCGTCCGTGCGGCTCACCGTGGCCAGCGCGTTCAGCTCATCCGGTGCGAACGTGAACACCGAGGCGCCGGTCGTCAGGTCGACGATGTTGATTGCCCACGACATCCGGGCATTCGCGTTGGAGGTGGCGCCCGCACCGGCCGAGACGAATGCCGCCGCATACGGATTGGCATCGAACGAAATGGTCATCGTATCGGAGGTGCCCAGCGTGAAAGCAAACGTGGTGGAGGTGCCCACATCCGAGTTGCCGGACGCCGTCTGCAGGTTGGTGTCCGTCGACGCGTCGGCACGGGTGGTGGCGCGGGCACCGGCCGGCGTGGCGCCGATCGTGATCACGGAACCGACCAGGCGCTGGTCCGCATAGCCGAAGTTGCCGGGCACGGGCGGCGGCGAGGGGAAGCGGTTGAAGTTGTTCTCGCCGATCGGCGGGCACGGGGCGCCCACGCATTGCTGCGGCACGTCCGGCTGGAGGCCCGACAGGATGGGGTTCGAGCGGGCATCGGCGGCGAACACGCCGTTCAGCGCCGCCGTGGCGTGCGCATCGTTGGTGCCGGTCAGCGTGGCGAAGTCGGTCGACGCATAGGCGGCGCCGTTGCCGTGCAGCAGGCGGAAGTTGTTGATGTCGAGAATGGCCGAGGCGAAAGTGTCTGCCCGGGCGCTGCCCACTGCGCCGATGGCGAGGGTCGCGGCGGCTGCCGTGACCAGGAGACCTTTTCTGAAGATGTTCATGGCATGCTACTCCTTGTGAGGTGGTTACGGCCGCAGGTCTGTGCCGACGACCAGCATTCAGCAGCATTCATGCCACGCGTCCCGTTGTCGCAGAATCAACGACTTAGGAAGTGGCGGCAGCGGCGGCGGGGAAATCTGAAAAAAAGTCCGACGCTTTGTGGAACTCGCTCCCCCGAGAGCGGTCTGAAGAACATCATCAGAACAACAGGGGGCAGACATGGACAATGAAGAACAGAGCATCGCAACCTTCAAGGCCGCCAGCAAGCTGCGCGACCTGGTGATCCTGGAACCCGAATCGGAGACGGCGCACCAGCATCCGATCGACATGCAGACATTCCATATCCGCATGGCAAGCACGGCAGGTGGCCGGGAAGCGGCCAGCCTGCTGCTGCGCAAGATGTATGGCTGGCGCGGCTATGACGTGGATGCCGATGCGCCGCACGCGCCGAACCGCATCACGCTGTATGCGGAAACGAAGGGCCACACGGTGGGGACGATGTCGCTGTGCCTCGACGACCAGGAACTCGGCCTGCCGGCGGACGAGAATTTCCGCGACAAGCTCGACGGCCTGCGCGAGGAGGGCCGCCTGCTGTGCGAACCGTCGCGCCTGGCGATCGACAAGGACGTGAGCAAGCGCGTGTTCGCCGCGCTGATCCATATCTCCTACATCTACGCGCACAATATCCACTTCTATACGGACTATGTCATCGAGGTCAATCCGCGCCACGTGATGTTCTACAAGCGCATGCTGGGCTTTCGGGATTTCGGCGGCGAGCGCCCCTGCACGCGGGTGGGCGCCCCGGCCGTGCTGCTGCGGCTGAAGCTGGACTACATGGGCGAGCAGATCGACAAGTTCGCCGGCCAGATGGAGGCGGCGCCGGGCGAACGCTCGTTCTACCCGTACTTCTTCCCGGCACGGGACGAGCCCGGTATCACGACCCGGCTGCTGCAGGGGCGCGACTGAGATGGGCGACGTGGCGGCGGCGCTGGCCGAATGGCGTGCATTGCTGGGCGAAGAGGGCGTGCGCACGGATGAGGCCACGCTGCGCCGCTTTGCTGCCAGCACTTCTTCCTGGAGCACCCGGCCGCTGGCGATCCTGCGGCCGCCGGACACGGCCGGGGTGTCCGGCATCGCCCGCATTGCAACCGGGCGGCGCGTGCCGCTGTATCCCGTGAGCGCCGGGCGCAACTGGGGCTACGGCGACGCCTGCGCGCTGGCCGATGGCCATGCGATCGTCGACCTGTCGGGAATGAATCGCATCCTCGAGGTGGACGCCGAACTGGCCTATGTGGTGCTGGAACCGGGCGTCACGCAGCGGCAGCTGTCGCAATACCTGCTGGAAAACGCGCTGCCCTTGTGGATGGACAGCACGGGCGCGGGTCCGGATACCAGCCTGGTCGGCAATATCCTCGAACGGGGCTTCGGCCATTCCCCGTACGGCAACCGTTTCCAGAACGTGGCGTCGATGGAACTCGTGCTGGCCGATGGCGACGTGGTGCGCACCGGCTTCGGCCATTACCCGGCGGCGCTGAACCAGCGCGTCTACCCGTATGGCGTCGGGCCTTATGTGGACGGCCTGTTCACGCAGTCGAACATGGGCATAGTGACCAGCCTGGGCCTGTGGCTGATGCCGCAAACGGCGGCGCTCAACCATTTCCTGTGCATGGTCGACGAGCATGCGGACATCGCGCCCGTCATCGAAGCGCTCAGGCCGCTGCGGCTGGACGGCACGCTGCGCAGCATCCTCCATATCGGCAACGACCTGCGGGTGATTTCCGGCGGCACCACGTATCCGCGCGAGCTGGCCGGCGGCCGGGTGCCGCTGCCGGACGACGTGCGGCGCCAGCTGCGCGCGGCGGCCGGCGTGGGTGCCTGGACCGTGTCGGGTGCGCTGTACGGCAGCCGCGACCAGGTCGCCATCGCGCGGCGCGCATTGCGGCGGGCGCTGGCCGGCACGCGCGCCACGATCCAGTTCCTCGACGAGCGCAAGCTCGACCTGGCGGCCCGCTTGGCGCGGCTGCTGAAGGGCAGCGGAGCGGGGCGCCGGCTGGCGGCGAAGGTCGCGCTCGGCCGCTCGCTGTTCGAGATGAACCGCGGGATCCCCAACGGGCGCTTCCTGGCGGGCGCTTACTGGCGCCGGCGCGGCGGGCTGCCGGCGGATTTTCCGGCGGGTGCCAATCCGGCGCTCGACAACTGCGGCATGCAATGGGTCTCGCCCGTTCTGCCGATGCGGGGCGCGGACCTGCTGCGTGTGCACGCGCTGGCCGAGCCGATCTTCCGCACCCACGGCTTCGACCTGTTCGTCACCTTCAGCATGATCAACGAGCGGGCGCTGGGCGGCGTCCTGACGGTGGCCTACGACCAGGAGGATCCGGACGAAGTGGCGCGTGCGCGCCGCTGCTACGGCGAAGTTTTCGACACAATGATGAAGGCCGGCTATATCCCGTATCGCGTCGGCCTGCAGTCGATGGCCGACCTGGACGACGGCCAGGACAGTTACTGGCGCATGGTGGCGCGCATCAAGGCGGCGCTCGATCCGGCCAACGTGATTGCACCGGGGCGGTATGCCGGCCGCCAGGACAGCGGCACGGCCAGTCGGGATTGAGGCGCACCTGCCAGCATTGAGGTGCACCTGCCAGCATTCAGGCGCACCTGCCCGCGAACGGCAGCCCGCCAGGACGACGCGGCGCCTCATCCGCCCCACGGGCCTGGCGCCACGGCTGCGCCCGCGGTAGGCGCTCATGACATCCGATGGTCATCTGCCGATGACAGGGCTCACTGGATCCTTGCACTGAATCTGCTCACCGCTTGTGCTCAGTGAACCGCTCACTGGGTGTGCTCACTGCATCTGCTCACTGCGCCTGCTCACTGCGCCTGCTCTCTGCATCTGCTGAAACGGTTGCTCCCTGCAGCCGCTAATGAAACTGCTCAGTGCACCGCTCACTGCAGCTGCTCTCTGCATCGGTTACTTCAGCTCCCCCTGCAGCTTCTCACTGCACGTCCTCCCTTGCCTCTGGCCATGCGTGCGCGTATTGCATCCCTCGCTACATCTGCGCCATGAGCGCCCGGACTTCCGCCTGCCCGCGGTAATCGCGCAGGGCCAGCAGCTGCTCGCACTGGGCACGCGCGCCCTTGCGGTCGCCGGCCTTGAAAAGGGCCTGCGCCAGGTGCAGCCGGATATCCGCCGCGGCGGGCGCGCTCTCGACGGCCTTCTTCAGCAGGGGCAGGGCCCGCGCCGCGTCCCCGCGTTCGAGCAGGACGGCCGCCAGCGTATCGGCCACCGCGGGATTCTTCGGCGCCAGCCGGTGCGCTTTCTCGGCGTGTTCCAGGGCCCGGGCATCCTTCAGCTGCAGCAGCGACCAGGCCAGGTCGTTCAATGCCACGACGTTGTCCGGCGCAGCCTTGACGATGATGTCATACTGCTGGCTGCTGCCCTTGAAGTCGCCGGCGGCCAGCAGGGCACTGGCGAAGTAGATGCGGGTCGGCTGGTCGCCGGGGTGCTTGTCCAGCCACTGGCGCATCTGTGCGGCCGCCTCGGCGTGGCGGTCCGCTGCCTCCAGCGCGCGGTGCAGGGCAATCACCATCGGCCCGGAAGGTGCCAGCTCGAAGCCGCGCTGGTAGCGCTGCAGCGCCTCCTGCGCCTTGTGCTGGGCCATCAGCACATCGCCTTCCAGGCGGAAGCCGAGGGGCGAGTCGGGCTGCCGGGCCTGGACGGCGCGCGCCAGCGTGGCCGCCTCGGCATGCGCGCCTTTCTCGATCAGCAGGGAATTCTGCAGCACCAGCGCGTCGGCATTGCCCGGCTCGATCTTGCTGGCCTTGCGCGCGGCCTGCAGGGCATCGTCCAGCCGGTTGCGGATCAGCGAGAGATTGGCGATGCGCAGCTGGATCGCGGCCGATTGCGGCTGCAGCGCGGCCAGGCGCCCGAAGCTTTCCAGCGCGGCGTCGTGCTGGCCGCTTTCTTCCTGGGCCTGGGCCAGCAGGGCAAGCGCTTCCGGATTCTCCGTGTCGGAGGCTTGCAGTTTCTGCGCCAGCGTCAGTGCCTTCTGTTTCTCGCCGGCGCGCAGGTAATAGGCCGCCAGCAGCTGGCTGGGCGCGGTGGCATTGGGATTGTCGCGCGTGGCTTTTTCCAGCCAGCGCATGGCGCCTGCCGTGTCGCCCTGGCGGGTGGCGTGTTTCGCCAGCGCCGTCATCAGCGCGGCGTTTTTCGGATCGCGGGCCAGCGCCGCTTCGTAACGGCGGCGGGCATCTTCAGGCTTTTTCTCGATCACGTCGAGCTGCGCCAGGTTGTCCAGCGCGGGCAGGTACAGGGGATCGAGTGCCAGTGCCTTCATGAAGCCGGCGCGGGCGCCATCCACGTCGCTGCGCGCCAGCATCACGCCGCCGCGCAGGTTCTGCAAGGCGGCATGCACCTGCAACATGCAAACATCGCCAATGTAATCAGGGACTTAGAAAGCCCGCTGTATGCATGTCCACCACTGTATATTTGGCAGTTGCCAAATATCGGCCTCATTCTTCGGCAGCGTCGTTGCCCCACGGCAGCTGCGTGTCCAGTGCTGAAACCTTCGGGATCACGCGCTTGATGTAGATGTTCGTCGTCTTGCCCGACGTGTGCGCCAGCCGTTTCTGGATCTCGGCATGTTCCTCGCCGCTGGCGGCCGCGTCGGTCGCGCCCAGCGCGCGCAGGTCACGGAACGTGATCAGCGGCCCGAACTCCCGTCCTTCGGCTTTGGCTTTCTCAACCGCGCGATCGCGCGCCCGCTCCCACATCTCCACGAGGCTGCCCTTCAGGAAGGGGTGCCCGACGTTCTTGTTCGTCGTCGCCGGGAACAGGTAGCTGCTCACGACCTGGCGCCGCCGCTTCTCCGCGCGCGCTCGCTCGATCACGCGCGCAATCGCCGGCGTGATGGTAACGTCGACGGCCATGCCACTGGTCAGCTTCGTCTTGCTGGGTATGAAGGCGACATGGCCGCCGACCAGGCCGGCCGGGGATGGGTGAATCTGCGATTCCTGCAGCGTGCGGATGTCCTGCGCGCGCTGCCAGCACAGGTAAGCCATGTCGACCAGACACACGAACATTGGGCCGTTCGGCGTCTGCTTCCCGTGGCTACCGACCAGCGCGGCCTCGCGGATCGCAGCGACCTGTTCGTGACCCGCCAACACCGTGCGCGCGCGCGTGCGGTAGCCGGACATGTCCAGCTGGTCGATCGGGTTGTCCTGGCGCAGGCCCAGGTCGCCGATGATGAAGCGGAACAGCTTGCCAGCGAGCGCTGTCAGTTTCTTCGCCGTGTTCGCCTTGTCTGCATACTTCGCGCGCAGGAAGTCCGCCCAGTCCTTCGTGGTCACCTGCGTGGCGTGAAACTCGGCGAAGACCTCCGCGATGGTCTCCAAGTAGCTGCTGTACACGCCGGCCGTCTTCGGCGTGTACTCGCGCAGCATGCGCGACTTGAACTCGCTGCAGCACCAGGGCATTGTGCCTTCCGCGTTCACCGGGTTGCCGAGGATCGTGGCAAGCGCGGCGAGCATGGCGGCCTCGCCGTCATCGACGGTGCACAGCTTGATCCACTTCTTCGGCCCGGCCTTCTTTTTACGCGGGTCGATCGTCGGCTCGCTCGGCACGAAGAAGTAGGCGCCGTGGTTCACGTACACGCGGCGCGGGAGGCCGCGGTTGGTCTTTCTCGTTCGGTTCATTTCAGGTTCAGTTTCGGTCGAAGGGCCGGTACGTTGTGCGGCGCGGCCGGCGCCACCAGGTGCATGCGCAGCACGCGCACCGTGTTGTCGCGCATGCGGCGCGCCGGCACGCCGAGCTTCGCCAGCTCGCGCAGCTGCTCGGCGGGGCGCCGGTAGCGTGTCAGCTCGAACAGCTCAGCATCGGACAGGATTTCAATCACTGGAATTCCTTTCGCGAGTCGATGTGGATTGGCGTGAGTCACGGTGCAACGGAAGGTATCTGCAGTTGGTAAGCTTGTCAGTTATACTAGCGTTGCCGTAAGATATGTTTCTCATGAGAGGAATTCGTTTCACAAATAGGAGTGGCGATGGCCAGCGACAGCGATGAAGGTCACGAATTGGCCGCACAGTTGAAAGCTGAGTATGCAGATCATCGGAAATTTCTGAAGTCGATGGTCGATTCGAAAGAATTTGGACAGGGAGAGATGACGGCGGAAAAAGTGGCCGCGCGTTTCGAAGCGCATGCGCTTCGTGTAGCGGAACTGGAATTCCGTCTGCAAGCTTTTAAGCAGCATCAAAAGTAATCCGCAAACGGCGGTGGCTTATTCTCCCTTTAGTCTTCTTCCACAGTTCCACGTGGATTCCTTCCCTTTTTGGTGCAACTCGGCAGCCAGCCGCACGGGCGGCCACGTCAGCAGGAAGTTGACGGTGGCGCTCATGGCTGGATCCGCCGAAACTCCAGCGCCCACACCCACGGGTTCGCCGCCCAGCTGCCGGCGCCGTTGATGTTCTCCCATAGCTCGGCGTACCACTGACGTGGATCAGCGCCCTGTGCCATGTTCGGGAATGGGCAACCCTCATCCATAGCATCGCCACGGCTGGTGTCCTGCAGCCGCTCCACACGCACGCTGACGATCTCCAGCAGGATGCGGCTGGCGGCGCGCGGCATGTGGATGCTCGGCTTCCAGGTGATGCCGTCGTGCTCGTGGCCAGGGTCGGCTCGGTAACACACGTGCGCGATGATGCCCGGGTGGTCCGGGTTGAAGCCCCACGTCTCGCGGACCCACAGGCGATCGCCCGGCTGGCCGTAGGGGCACGCGAACGGATATTCCATATTGTCGACGTTAGCGCTTTCGCCATCCTCGCTGCGATACGGCCACCAGCCATCGCCGTGGTCGAGTAGCACGAAGGCGTCGTCGCGCGGGTGCGGCTTCACCACACGCCGCGTCTGCGTCTTCGTGCCGTCCAGCAGCGCGCGCACCATCGGCGCCGAGAAGAGAATGCCGCGTTCAGTCACAATGGCCTCCTTCACTGTCCACGGCGCCGTCCGGCACGGGCGTCGGCGGCGCGTGGTTCACCCGCGTCACCACATATTCCTCGATCGTTTTCCCTGGCCACTGCGCGGGATCCGGCTGATTCGTGTAAAACGCGGAAGTCCAGCCTGATGGATTTTTCACGAGCCACAGACGCGGCGGGGCGCCCGCCATGGCAGCGAGGATGGCTACATCCTTCGCGTCGTCGGCCTGCAGGTCAAGCAGCCGCGCCAGCGCCGTGACGTCGCCGGCCAGCACGGCATGGTCCGGAGTGGCGCCGCGCAGCGCGACGGCTGCAGCGCCGGATGCGCGCAGCAGCTCGGCCACGGCGTCGAGCACGATGCCTTTCAGAGTTTCCAGTTGGTTGCTATGGTCCATGGTTATCCTTTAGTCGGTCATTAGGGTGTGTTACGATTTCAGGTCGATAGGGGTCGACCTGCCATGCTAAAAAAATTCAAGGATGCGTTTAAACCTGAGGCACGTTGGTTGATCATCTGCGTCATAAGTCTCACCATGCTCGCGGCCTTTCCGATAATCGCGCAAAGGCTTGGTGAAAAACTGTACGAACCTGTCGCTACTCTTTGGGGTAGCGCTCTGGGAGCATTAGCAGGCGTAGCAGGCGCGTTTTGGATCGCAGACCGGCAGACATCAGTTCAACGCAGGGGAGCGGCGCGGCTTGTCCGTGAAATGTTTTTCCCTGTTACGCATGCCATTAGTGAAGTAGTTGGTGTACTCGGCCGACCTGAACGACCCAACTGCTATGACGGCGATGACGAGCCGCAGATATTCGAGCCAGAAAAATGGCGGGAAGTCGCGGACCAAGCCGGCTTTGTTGTCGCGCGTTACACCGTATTCAGAGGACGCATTCACCGATATGAGGCAGGTTTAAGCCTGCTATCGGCTAATGCCCTAACAGCAGCTTTCGAACTGGAAACTCAACTCGAAGATGCTATCAATGGCTCCATCAGCCGCTTGCTAATCGTTCCTCACGAATACTCGCGTGGTGAGCACGTTCCTATTGCTAAATCTCCTAGTTGGAGTGTGCGTTTTATCCTTTCTAAAATTGAACGTGATATTCAGCTTCTGATGGCAAAACTTGAGGCTGAAGCGATGTGAGCTGTCGTGTATTAAGTTCGCTTCGATGTAACCGAATTACATTCGATGGGCTTGTGTGGCAGGGCCAAGGCAAGTGCGACATTACGAACCCATATAGGGGTTGCGTTCAATACGAACGTCTCGCCCAAGCCCGCCAGCAGCAGTGTTGTGCCCATTACTTCTGCGATCGCCGTAGCAGCCTTCGGCGGCACTAGGTTGCCGATGTGCTCCCGCCATACGCTGTCGCTCATCCCATCCAGCAGCAGGTACTCTTCGGGCTCGATCAGCGACTGCAGCGCGGCTAGTTCGAGCGTCGTGAACGGCCGGTGCCAGGTGCCGTCCAGCGCGCGGATGATGGCGACCGTCTTCTGGTCCGGCGCCGGAAGCCCATCGATGCGCGGATCTGCGACAGACCAGCGACCGTTGTCCTGGCGCGCGGCCGCACTGACGGCACCGGAGGCTGACTCCCACGGCACCACCCCGTAGTGGCCGCCGGTCAAATACGCATCGCCGGCCACGCGGCGCATGCCGGTACGCGGGTCTGCAACGGCAACGGCTCCCTGGCCAGTGGTGCTGCCGGCGATCACCGTGCCGGTTGCCTCGTCCCACCTGGTGATCGCATACTTTCCGAACAGCTCGCGCGCTGGCGGCCGCGGATCCTGCACCGCGAACATTCCCTGTCCGGGCGACTTCACGTTGATGACGGCGCCCATCGTCTCGCCCCACCCGCACACGCCGTATTGGCCGCAGTCGTATGTGCCCGAATCGAAGCGCGGATCCGCCACGCACGCGCCGCTGCCGTGCGCTCCGGAGACGACGCGCGCTGGCTCGTCCCATTGGCCCACGCGCAGCTCGTTGCTGTGCTTCGCTGGACCCATGTGACGCGGATCGGCCACGGCGAAGTTGCCGCAAGTCGGCGCGCCACGGCTGGTCACGGTGCCGGTCGGCTCCGTCCAACGGTTCACACCGAGCGTGCCGCCGTGCATTTCCGGCACCAGCAGGTAGTCGCGCAGGTGTCCGTTCTCGACCGCTAAGCGGTTCAAGGAGCGCCAGTCGCTGCCGGCCTCGACGAACGCCAGCCGCACCCACGTTTTCCACTGCAGGCGCGGGATCCGGTGCATCGGGCCGGCCGCCGCGTCGCCGGGCATCGGCATGCGGCCCAGCACATCGCCGACGGCCTGCAGACGTTTGCGCTCCGGCTCGTACAGGAACGCCGGCACCTTCTCGGTGTGGCGCGCCACCAGCAGGAAGCGCTTGCGGCTCTGCGCCAGGCCGCCCAGCTCGCCGCAGTCGTGCGTCGTCTCGGCCACCGCGTAGCCGTACCGGCGCAGCAGCTGACCGATCTGATCCAGCAGGTGCCGGCCGCGCGTGGCCAGGCGGGGCACGTTCTCGAAGACGATCAGGTCGACCGGGTCGTTGCCCCAGGCCTCGCACATGAGCCAGATGCAGCGAAGCGTCAGCTCGTTCAGCGCCTGGTACTTCGCCGTCTGGCTCATCTTCTCCGACAGCAGCCCGCTGGCGCCCTTGCACGGGCTGCTGATGAACACGACGTTCGGCCGCTCGTTGCCGGCCGCCCGCTGGATGTCGGCCGGTCCCATTTCGCGCCACCCGGCCGGCGGCTTTTTCCCGTGGAACGCGGTGTACTGCGCACGGGTGAACAGGTCCATCACCGTGCCGGGCGTGCCCACCAGGCGATCGAAGTCGCGAATGGCCGATGGCGAGACGTCGACGCCGCCGAGGCAGCGGAAGCGGGCGGACACGTTGCCCACGCGCGGGTGCGCAGCGTTGAAGCCTTTGGCCGCGCCGCCGATGCCGCAGCAGAAGTGGAAGTGCGTGATCTCGCGGGTCATGTGTACATCACGGGGCATTACGATTCTCCTATCAAATCCATCTGCCGCGGGTCCACCGCGGTCTCTACATACACAACCACCTCGCCGAACTGGTCGATCGAATCGCAGTCGCGCAGGCCGCGCAGCACGGCTTCGGCAGCGGCCACCCGGCACACAGCAGCTGGCTGGCGGTGGAACAGGCAGCCGTGACAGTTCAGGCCGCGGTTGTCCTCGTCGTCGACCAGCGGCCGCTCGACGTGGTTGAACTGCATGCGGCGAGGATCCATCACTGCTGCGCGCTGCTCGCGCGAGCCTGCTGGTACCGCAGGAAGCGCCGGCGGATCCGCTCGTGCCAGCGCGCCTCGGCGGCCGCGTCGCGGTCCAGCTCGCTGCGCGACGTCACCTCGCACAGCTCACGGACCTTCGCCGCGGCGGCCGCCTCGCTGCTGACGCCCAGGCAGGCCTGGAACTCGGGCTCGCGGCAGCGCAGCGCAGTCCACACGGACGGCTTCTGCGTCGTCATGCCGGCTGCTCCTCGTCGGCGCCGTCGACCACCTCGATCACGTCGGCCTTCTTCTCATACGGGTACTTCGCCGCGTGCGGCTTGATGTGCTTGTAGAAGTGGCTGCCGATCGACTCAGCTGCGGCGAACTCCTCGAACGCCGCGGCGTCAAAGTTCTGGTAGTGGTACACGCTGCCCGGGCCGGTACGGCCCTTGAACTGAATGGCCAGGGTGTTGCTGTCTGCGCTGTGGCCGATGGCCGCGATTTGCGACGAATCGACCGGCAGCATTTCGATATCGTGGAGGATGGGCATGTCGTTCTCCTGTGGTGGTGGAATTAGGCCGCGGCGTACTGCTGGTTGCGAACGGCGTCGATGTGGTCGATCAGTGCCGCGCAGATGGCGGGGAAGTCGGCCTCGTGGTACAGCACTGCGGCGCGCTCGCGGCCGGCAGCCGTGAAGCCCAGCGTGGTCAGGAAGGCAGCGGTTATGCTGAAGCCGAGGCGTGTGCCGATCTGGCCCAGGCGCAGCACAGGCTCGGCCGCTGCGTTACCCGTGGTTTGCCCGGCCATCACTGGCCGCCCTCCAGCGCAGCGCGGCGCTCCGTTGCCAGGGCTTCCAGTTTGGTGCGCTCAGTGCTGGGCGGCGCAGTGCGCAGCTCATCGACGAGGATGTCGAGCACATCGAGATCAGCGCACTGGCTGATGCGGCTGAACATCGTGTCGTAGTCGACTGCGAAGTCCGCGCCGGTGCCGGCCTGGTCGGCGGGCGGCGCTGCGTCGTGGCCCAGCTCCTGCGGCGGCTCAACTTCGGCGAAATTGCCGTCGATGACGGCGCTATTCTGCTGGCTGACGCCAGCATCGGCCTGCTCGTCAAGGCCTACGGCCTGCTGCATTTCGATCGACACCGGCAGGAATTTAAACAAACGGCGCACGACAGATTTCAGTGCCATGGCCGCATAGTCAGTTACCCATGGCCCGTTGTCGGCTGACTTACTGCGCGCGCGGATGCCGTCGACCTCGGCGCGCGACATCACGTCGAACTGCACGCCGCCGTCCTTGAGCTTCGCCACTGCGTACACGAAGCGCAGCTTGTCAGGCTGTGTGCGGTTCGGATTCTGCCAGTCAGGCGTGTGCGTCAGCTTGGAATCCAGGCCCAGCTCGCAATCGAATTGGTCGCCTTCATACACGCCGCGCGCTTCGATGCTGATGATTTGGCCGCTGCGGCGTGCCAGGTCGATCATCCCCCGGTAGCCGATGATCACCTGCGCTTCGGTGCCCACTGTCTCCCAACGGCCGCCGACCTTCTGGCGCTTGTCGAAGGGCAGGATGTAGGCGTGGCCCAGCGCGTTGCCTGGCTCCAGGCCCAGCTGCGCGCACTGAATGACAGCACCCAGGAACGACATGGGGTCGCACTGTGCAAGCTTCGGGATCTTGCGCATTTCCGTAGTGGCGATGCGCGCCATGCGCTCGGCCGTCATGTGGCGCGGCAGCGCAACCTTGAGCTGCGACTGCACGGCCGGGCTGGCCATTAGCTGCGCCAGATCCTTCGGCTTCTCGGCTTTCGCAGGCTGGCCAGTAGTGATGGCCTTCAATTGGGATGTGCTCATTTATGCTTGCTCCTTCAGTTTGGCCAGTCGGAAGTCGACGTAGCGGGTTGCGTCGTAGTTGACGGTGTAGGCCTTCTTGCTGATGACCTTGCGGGTGAAGGCCATGCCGTCGGCGAATTTGATGGCGGCCGCGCTGCCCATTTCAGCGAGCAGGTGGGCTTTGGCGCCGGCCAGGATGGCTTCGTAGTGGTCGCGCATCTCGGCGGCCGTGCCGATCACGGCGCGCCAATGCTCATGCATCGCGGTCGCGTCGATGACCGTGCCATCCGTGCCCGGATACAGACGCTTGATGGTGTCGATGATGTCCTTGTGCTCGTAGTCCAGCGGAGGCTGCACCTTCGGCAGCACGTACTTCGTCCAGAACTCAGCGGCCCGGGCCCGCATGGCCTCGATCAACTCGTCGTCGCGCTCGACCACGTACGGCTTGAGGTCATCGCCGATCAGCGCGAACACGCGGCAGCGACTAGCGGTGCGCACGCCCATGCCGTGCTGCACCTGGGCGACGTAGTGCAGCGGCAGGTTGTCGGTGCCGTGCTCGCCCCATTCCTTCATCTTGAATGGATGCACAGTCTTGATCTCACCGTTCTCGACCTCGCCCGTGTCTGGATCGCGGTATTCGAAATCGATCTCGGCGGCCATGTACGGCAGCTCCGCGTCGATGTAGCGGTTATTCGCCGCGACGATCTCCAGGCCGTGTTCCTCGCGGATCATGTCGAGGATGTACGGTTCCAGGCGCGAGCCGCGGCGCTTTGCTGCTGCGTTCTGGCCGCTCTCGGCGCGCGGCTTGATTTTGTCCAGCCACAGGTCCACGACGTTGCGGTATGGGCTCACGCCCAGGATTGCGGCGATGTCGCTGCCGCCGAGGTATTTCATGCGGTCGTAGGTGGTCGGATCGACGATTGCATTCATGGTCATTCCTAGAAATCGTTGAACAGGCTGTGGAAGGCGCGGGCCAGCGCGTGGCGCGGCTCCATGCCAACACGGCGGAACAATCTGTACTTCGTCCGGATGTAGCGGCCGGCGCCGATGGCGTTACCGATCACGTTGAGCTCTCGGTGAGCTCCAGGCGCTCCTCGATCAGGTGCAGACAGAGCGCGCGTTCCCGCACCAGCTGGCGCGTGGCTTCCTCGCGCAGGACCTGCAGGCCTTCGATCGTCTCGCTGTTGCGGGCCAGCGCGCGGCGGTTCAGGTGCAGGCGGACCGGGCGCAGGGCTTTGCGCACCATGCGGCGCGTGATGCGGGTGAGGGCGGTCATGCGACACCTGCAGCACGGAGGGCAGCGTTGGCAGCCACGCGCGCAGCGTCGTAGCGCGCCTCGGCCCTGTTCTCGTCGGCGGCCGTGGCGTCTGGGTGGCCGAGTGTGTTGCCCAGTGCGACACCAGCGCGGAAGTACTCGAGCAACGCATCGTGGGTGTTGCAGGCGCGGACGATGAAGGCAGCGTTGCGCGGCGCGATCGATTCCGCGATCAGGTGGCCACCGTAGTACGCCACCGCATCACTGCCGCCGATCTCCGGCACCGCTTCGTCCGCGACTACCGCGCCGGTGCTGGTCCCTGCGCCGATGCGCCACGGCGTTTTCGTGTGTTCCATCGTGCTGCTCCCTGTTCTGGCCGGCGCCGCCGGCGGTTGTTGGTGGGGGTGCCGGTCTATTCCCGACTGCCAGGCGTTGGGCGCCACCCAGGGGTTCAGCTAGACATTTATGGGGACCGTCTTGAGAACCCTCTAACCGTCATCCAGTCCCAATAAGCACTCGCTGGAATGCGCTTATCGGGGTGCCTGTCTGTTCCAGGCTGCCAGGGCATTCGAGATCCCACTCCGTCAACTTCCTGACCCGACTGCAGGGCAAGACGCACGTTGTACGGGGTGCGCCGCTCCGCTCTCTCAAACCAGCACGCTGTCCAGCAGCCGGTCGTGTGCCGCGCGCTCGGCGCGGTCCTCGATGTCGTTGGCCACGCGTTCACGCTCCAGGCGCGCCAGCTCGGCGCGGGCCCGCTCTTCGGCCTCGGTCCACACCAGGTCATTGATCACTGCTTGCAGGGGATTGCGGCCGGCGGCCGTGGCCTTGATCAGCGCGGCCAGCGCGTTCTCGTCGGACAGGTAGTCGCTCAGGGCCATGTCAATGACCGTCGTGTTGTTCGGTTCGCCGGCCTTCAGCGCAGCCATGATCGTGGCGTGCTGGGCGCGCGTGACTTCTGTCAGCTTTTCGTCGTACTGCTCATCGGTGGGGGTGGTGCGGGGCATGGTGGTCTCCGGTTCAGTTCGTCTCATCTACAACGCTAGGTTACAACTACAAAGTTGTAATTGCAAGAGAAAGTTGTAGAAAAAATCGTTCGAAGGCGCGGAGGTGGGGCAGGTTGAATTTATGGCGGAAAAAAAGCTCGCGTGCTGCGAGCTATGGGGCCCCGCATAGCGGGGCTTGAAAGACATGGCAGACCACAAGTCGGGCTGCGCAAATGTTGGGGGAGGCGTGGCGGTGGACGCCGCGCCCAAGGCTACTTAAGTGTGACTTCCGCAGTTCGCGATCATGTATTGGATCGACTCTTTATAGCCATTCATGTCGATGTCTTCGATCAATGTGCTACCCAGAATGGTCATTGTCTGTAACCGGACACGCTTAGATTCGTAAATCCTGTCATAGCTATGCGAAAGGTCAGCGGCGCTGATTTTACCCTCCATTTCTGTTGCTAACCGGAGCTCGTCTGCCGGCGCATCGTCGACGCGAAGTTGATAAGCCTTTATCCCGCCGCGCCCCTTAAAACTGACGTATAGCTTCCCTGGATTCCCCTGGATTGTCCACGCACCTTCATAGAGCGCAGTACAGTTCTTCCTATCTGTCATTGCGTCCTGCTTTTGAATAACGTGCCATTTTCCTGATGCAAATACTTCGCCGTCTTTTTTCATGGCAGGTGCAACAGATTGCGGTAGTGGAACGGCTGCGGGTGCGGACTGAGCCACGGGTGCAGATACGTCCGCCTTTGCCGGGTCCTTGGCCGCTTTGTCGTAGCATGCCAATCGAGCTTTATCGGTTTTAATCGATAGGCAATTTGCACTCGAAGCGGATGCAGATGATGCTACTGCATACGCAGCAATGAGTATAAATTTATATTTCATAACACCCCTTATCCGGCATCGTGGCGTGCCGTTGCGCCTCCCCGCGCAATGCGAGGATTACTTGCTGTCTCTGCCACGCGGTATACCCATAAAGCCGCGGACGATCCAGCCAATTGCGGCCACGGTAAGCCAGTACACAAATAAAGCCAAGCCGAGGTAGCCCGCACCTCTTTCAATGTTTGCCCAACGTGCGCGCGAATATTCTTCGGCCGCATCGGAGTAATCTTGGGGCGTGGGGATGTATGCATCCGCTATACTAGCCGTGAATTCGATTACCTCCGAACTATATGGCCCATTGAAATAAGTGTATTTAGTGTCGCTTTTATAGGCAATTCCTCTGGAGGTCCCTTCATGAGCTATAGAAAGGAAGCAGAACTTTATATAGAAGCTTTTTCCGTCTGGAGTATTGTGATTCCTGCTTTGACTGGCATCCAAACCTATTCGGCAATTGTCTCCAGATTTTATCAGCGTCCTCCCGACGTCTGTAACTGCGTAGTTGAGTTCCACAAAAGGCTTATCAATTACAATAGCGATAAAGGAGCCTATTAAAATTAGGCCTGCAAAAATAAGCGCGACACGTCTGCTTCCTTCAAAGATGTTCATCTAGAAAATCCTTAGAGCCCACCGGTGCCACTTCTATCCCGCACGCGACCGATGACAGTGATGTGCTCGTTCGCCAGCTCGGCTGGCACTTCCTCATCCCGGTACGACGGGTTCACGCTGCGCAGCACCAGCGTGCCATCGAGGCGTCGGCTCAGGTACTTCACACGCAGCTGATCTCCGTAGCGCAGCGCATAGAGCCGTCCATCGGTAACCTCCGTCTCATCCAGGTTCACCAGGATCGTGTCGCGTGCGAATAGCATCGGCTCCATGCTGTCGCCTGTCACGCGGAAGCGCCGCACTCGATCAGGGTTGATGCCGTGCTTCTGGAACCAGCTGCGCCGGTATGTGGCTGGCTCGTGCTCGTCTACCAATTCGTAGTTGATGTGACCGTTCCCACCTGAAAATTTGATCCGCGACTCGGGCACCAGGACCACGTCGTCAGGCACCCCGTCCTCGGGATCCCGAGCGATTACGGCTGAGTGCACCGCAGGCTGGTCTCGCGGCGCTTGCCGCTTCTCGCCGACACGCGCGCTATCGAAGATCGATTGATCGCGTGCTTCCAACTTGATCAGCGCAATGTCGCGCTCGCGTCGCCGGGTTGCATCGCTGCCGAACTTCAGCTCCGAAGGCGATACGCCCAGGAAGAGGGCTGCTGCATCCAGATTGGCGCCGCGGGGCTCCGTCACGCCTGACATCCATTTCTGAACGGCCTGCGGCGTCACGCCGACAGCGCGTGCCATTTCTGACTGGTTGCCGCCGTTCTTGGCTTGCAAAAGTTCAGTTAGTCGAATTGCCATTGTTTCCATTCAGAGATATTACAAGTTTCCGTTGTAGCGAGCACTGCAAAAAAAAGTTGTAGCTACAACCGTATTGATGTAACCTTGGGTTGTAACCAACCAACCGTGGAGACCCATGGAAACCGGAATCGCAAAAGCCATCCGTATCGCGGGCAGTCAGACCGCTCTCGGCAATCTTCTCGGCCTGACACCGCAGGCCATTCAAAAGTGGGCCGCGCAGGGTGCCGTGCCGGGCGAGCGCTGCCGCGATGTGGAGTCTGTCCTCGATGGCCAGGTCACCCGCTACGAACTGAATCCTGCGGTGTTCGGGGAGGCTCCTGCCCCTGTATCGCAGTAGCACCCAGCCCACTGTAACCCCTGAAATCCTGAACCACGACCACTAGGAGCAACACCATGGAAGAGCTCTACAGCATTTATCCGAAATGGCGCTTGCGCCTGCTTCACCTCTTCGCGAAGGCCCTGGGCGTGCTGGTTCACGTGCGGGGTTGCCCGTTTGGCTCGGTTCGGCTCTACCGCCGGTCGCCGGAGGGGAATCCAGCGAACCGCACTGGGGCTGGCGGTAGCCCGAACAGCATTACCGCCTCCAGCGAGCCTGAATGAACTCTGGCGCCGGCTCCATAGCGTTGTGCCACCAGGCGTCCGCTGCGTCGATGACGAGGATCCTGTCGTTGCTACTGGCTACTGCGGAAACGAATTCCTCAGCCAATTTTGCCGACAGCGACGACTTCACATAGAACAGCGACGCCTGGACGCGGACAGCCTCACCGAGAGCATTGATGGCAGCAATGACCCGTTTGTAATTTTGAATCGGCACATCAAGGTCATAGGCCACGAAAAGATTATTAGCCACGGGTGATTCCTTTCAAAAAAGTTGTTGTTGGGGAATGACAATTTAGCACGACTGGGATCACCCACCCGAACGACCCATCCACCCTCGTAACCCGCACCACCAAGGAGAAAACCATGAGCCTCAACCCACGAACGCGCACTGAATGCCTGGAAACCCTGCTGAGCCCTACCGAGATGACCGGCTTCGCCGGCCTGTGCAACCTGCTCGGCGTCTCGAAGAGCGCGCACAGCCGCAGCCTCATCAACAACGCCGTGCGCACGCATGGTATCTCCCAGGTGCCAAAGGGGGAATCCCGAGGATGTCCGGGTCAAGGCCGGATGCCGAGCCGGGCCAGCGCCGTAAAGGGCATGGTCAGCGCGCGGAGGAATTTTTAATGGCTTCCGGCTGCGCCAGGTATCGACGAAAAAATAGCCCGGCGAGCGTCCGGGCCATGACAGGAAACGACATGAAAAATTTACCACCGGATCACCCGGCAGCCACGAAGGTCATTGCGAAGGCATGCACCTGGGTGGATCGCCGGAAGGCCGCGCAGTGCGCGCCAGTGGAAGAGAAAGCACGCGCGGCAGGCAAGCTCAAGGTGAGCGGCAACGAGCTGGCCGAGGCGGTTGAGAAGTATCGCCGGGCAGGGGAGGGCTGCTGATGGCTGATCCAGTCATTTCACGCGCCATGATCGAGGCGAAAGCCCGCTCGGCATTCGCGCGGGGCGCCGGCCGCGAAGATCATGGCTTCAACTGGCACGCGCACGCCATCGCCGTCTGGCAGGAGGAGTGGGATCGCTGCGAACGCGATAGGCTGCTCGACGAGGTCGTCGACATCGCTGATGCATGCCCGAACGAACCTGCGGCCATCGAGGATGCGAGGCAGCGGATCGCCGCCAATATCCACGCTGCCGGCGTCTCGTACGGGGTGCGGCCATGACCACGCCGAAAACCAACCGCAAGAGCGGCTTCCCGGCCGTGCATCTGCTCGAAGAAATCGCCCAGCTGCTGGCCGAGGGCCCGCGCACGTCGAACGAGCTCGTGGCCATCACCGGCTACACGAAGGTGACCTGCTGCACGCGCCTCAAGCAGCTGGAAGCCTCTGGCCAGGCATACCGCGTCGTGGCGCAGGCCTCGGTGACCTGGTACGCCGGGCGCAAGCCTGCCGCGGACACGGCCGCGATCATTCCTCGCCAACCCACGGTGCGCGATTACCCGGTGATCGGCCGCCGCGACATGCTGGTGCAGGCGTTCTTCGGTGCGCCGCGGGAGTGCCGGGCATGACGACCACGAACGCTATTGAGGCACCGGCGCGCCCGGTGCTGCGCTACCACGGTGGCAAGTTCCGCCTGGCGCCGTGGATCCTCTCCTTCTTCCCACGCCACACCGTCTACGTCGAACCGTTCGGCGGTGCCGCGTCCATCCTGCTGCAGAAGCCCCGCGTAGGCGCCGAGTGCTACAACGACCTCGACTCGACGGTCGTGAACCTGTTCCGAATCCTGCGGGACCCCGCGCTCGCGCTCGAGCTGCAGCACCTGGTGGAAATGACGCCGTTCGCGCGGGACGAGTTCGACTGGGCATATGAGCCGGCCGTCAGCGACATGGACCTCGCGCACAAGACCATCATCAAATCCTTCATGGGCCACGGCTCCGACTCGGCCACGCGCAGCTGCAGGACCGGTTTCCGATCGAAGTTGACCGACGGCCGCGTGCTGCCGGCCGTGGAGTACTCGACCTGGTCGCATGCCATCCCGGACTTCACACGGCGCCTCCGCGGTGTCGTCATCGAAAACCGCAACGCGTTCGAGGTGATCGAGCGCATGGATTCGCCGTCGACCCTGATCTACGCGGACCCCCCGTACTGCCACAGCACGCGCTCCGCGATCATGGGCCGCTCTGCGAAGACGCACGGCTACCGGCACGAGATGAGCGACGACGACCATCGCCAGCTGGCCGCAGTACTGCACGCGGCGCAGGGCATGGTGGTGCTGTCCGGCTATCCCAGCGATCTGTACGACCGCGAGCTTTACCCGGACTGGATCCGTCACGAGCGCCGGCACGTCGCCGACGGCGGCCGCATGCGCATGGAAGTCGTCTGGATCAACCAGGCATGCGCCAGTGCGCTCGAACAGCAGGCCGCCCAACAGCGGATGTTCGTATGAATCCCGCCGACCTCTCCGCGCTGGCGGCACCGCTCACGCCCGCCGACTGCAACCTCCAGGACTTCGCCTTCATGCCACTGGACGTCGTGCGGCTGCGCGATAGCGACCTGGCCGTGACCGCCGAGGCCGACGAGTTCCGCTGCGCAGTGCTGCTGTGGTGCGCCGCGTGGCACCAGGTGCCGGCCGCAAGCCTACCTGACGACGACAAGGTGCTGGCCCAGTACGCCGGCTATGGCCGCGTCGTGAAGGCGTGGCAGAAGGTCCGGGCAGGTGCGCTACGCGGCTGGATCAAATGCGCAGACGGCCGCCTGTATCACCCTGTCGTCGCCGAAAAGGCCAACGAGGCCTGGATGGCGAAGCTGCGACAGCGCCTGAAAACCGAGTGCGCGCGCATTAAAAAGCACAACGAGCGGCACGGGACAAGCATCCCGTTTCCCGATTTCGATAGTTGGTTGTCATCAGGTTGTCCCACGGGACAGCCGCTATTTGTCCCTAGCGACAAACCCAAGGTGTCCCAGGGACAGACTCGCAGTGTCACCGGTGAAAAGCAATCCAAGGGACAGGGAGAGGGACAGGGACAGTTAACTACAAACCCAGAGAGCGGCGGCTCATCGGACAGTACTCGCGAGGACTACGACGACGACCGGCTGCCGCCTCGCCCAACGCTCGCCGGCGTCGACCCGAGCATGCGTGCCGTCGCCATCGCCACGCTGCTGACCGGCGCGGGGGTGAGGAAGGTCACGGCCTTCCATCCGGACGTCGCCGTGACCTGGGCGCAGGACGAGCGCGTCACCGACGTGCTGCTGCTCGACGCCGTGAAGCGGGCCAGGGAATCGCTGGGCGACGAGCCGTTCCACGTGCCGTACCTGAAGCCGATCGTGGTCGAGCTGCTGAACCCGCCGCCACCGAAGCCTGCGAAGCCAAAGGCCGACGACTGGGCCTGGAAGCGCAGCAACCAGGGCATCGACGCCAAGGGCCGTGAGCTCGGCCTGTTCGCCCGCGGTGGCGAGACCTACCCCGACTTCGCTGCACGCATCCAGGCAGCCATCGACAAACGCAAGGAGGCCGCATGAACCACGGACACGAAGACCGCATCGCCGAACGCCCGCAGCACCTTTGCGCCGCCTACGGCTGCCCGCTGATCGGCTCGATGTCGAGCAGCACGACCGGCAGCACGGAGTGGTGGTGTTTCGCCCACTTCGGCGCCAACGCCGGCAAGCTGCAGGCCATCACGTCCGAGATGCATCGCCTGCGCTGGCTGTCGATGGCCGTGCACGACGTGCGTCACCACCCACCTGGCACCGCTGAATCGCGCGCCGCATTCCAGATGATCGAGCGGCAGCTGACGGCGCACCAGCGGCCGGATCTGCTGTGGAAGCGCAAGGCCGATCACCACAGCGGCGGCGAAGCCCGCAGCACCTGGTTGGCACGCTTGGAGAGCGCGCTGCGCCACGAGCTGAGCCCCGTGCTGGACTCGTCGGCCTACAACCCGACCATGCCGGCTGGAGGAGGCGAGGTAGCGACGTTTTCGAAGGTCGGCTTCGACATGCCAGCGTGATGACTGAGACCATTTCGCGCGCAAGGCGCACCACCGGGAGGAATCGCATGAACGAACAGCACCCCATCGACGACATCGTGCAGGGCGTGGCCGAGCTGGCGCACAGCGTTGGTCTCGAGGTCTACGGCCTGGTCGATACGCCGGGGTTCGTGAGCGTGCCCATGGTCTTCGGGCCGCTCGACTCGATCGCCATCCTGGCCGACTTGCTGCTCGAGCGCATCGAGCCAACCCCGCGCCGGTACCGCGGCCGGCGTGTCGGCGCAACGGCGTGCCGGATCCAGCGGACGGCGAAGCACGACGGCGATTCGATCGTGGTCCCGGCCGGCACCGCACCGCTTACCGACGACGTCCTCGTCATCGGGCTGCCGCTGCGCGAGGGCGATAGCCAGGAACGAATTACACCCGGCACCGCGCCGGGCACCACAACGACAAGGAGAACCACCCCATGACCATCCTCGCCATCGATCCGGGGACCACGCAATCCGGCTTCTGCATCTACGACGGCGACCGCGTGATCGATTCCGGCGTGCTCGATAATGCCGACATGATGCTGCTGGTGCAGCAGTGGCCCGCCAAGCACCTCGCGATCGAGATGATTGCCTCGTACGGCATGGCCGTCGGCCGCGAGGTCTTCGAAACCTGCGTGTGGATCGGCCGCTTCCAGCAGGCCTGGCGTGACCCGCGCGCCGTGGAGCTGGTCTACCGCAAGGACGTGAAGATCCACCTATGCGGCACGACCAAGGCCAAGGATCCGAACGTGCGCCAGGCGCTGCTCGACATGTTCCCGCGCACCGGTGGCGGCAAGACGCCGCAGATCGGCACGAAGGGGCGGCCGGGCCCGTTGTTCGGCGTGTCCAGTCATGCGTGGCCAGCGCTGGGCGTGGCCGTCACCTTGCTGGCACGTCGCGCGCGGCAGCTGGGGGGAGCAGCTTGACGGAACGCCGCGATATCGGATCCAGGCTGGAGAACTGGTCCCGCTGGGCGCTGACCCGCGAGCGCCGGCCTGCCGCCAGCCAGACGGGCGCCATCTGCGACGCGATGCGCAGGGCAGCGGAGGGCTCAGCATCGTCGACGCTCGAGCGCCGAACCATCGATGAGGACGACGCTTGGCTGCTCGAGCGCGCGATGCCGAAGCTGGAGACGAAGCACCGGCTGATGCTGTGGTGGTGCTACATCCGCCAGGCGCCGCCAGAGGTGGTGTGCCGGAAGACGGGGATTCCGCAGCGGCCGGCGACCGAGTTCGTGAGCGCATTCCGGCAGGCACAGGCTGCGGTAGAATGCTTCGTCGCGAACATTGACGAGAACGAATGCGTACAAAAATGACACTCCAGCTATCCGAGCGATCGCTGCAAACGCTTCAGTTTGCATTGCAAGTCGCATCTGTCGAGACCGAGAAGTCGCTGGCGAAAGCAGTTTTCGCCAGTGATCGGGAGTGGATCCAAACTTGTCAGGACAGGCAAAGTGCAATCGAACAGGCCCGCGCTGAGCTGCAGCTGCAGCGCCAAGTAGCTCCCGCCGCTGAAATTCCTTAGCCCACGAAACTACGCCGGCCACCACCGGGTGGTCGCTACATTGCGACTACTGGAATTCGCATTGGCTCCCAACTTTGGTTAAAATTGCATTCCCAATTCACGTAACGTTTGCCGAGCGCATGCGTAATTAATCAAGGGATGAGCGATGAACAATGACAGTAGTGGCCCGGCCTTTCCGACCCAGACCTGTTCGGTATTTTGCTTAGATGCCAGCGGCGAAAAGGTTGAAGTGCAGCGGCCTGGTTGCGACGGCATGTCACTGCGTGACTATTTCGCATCGAAGGTGTTGGCCAGCTTGATCGTAGCCCCTGGTTTGAGTTTTGATAATTCGATGGCTCCGGAATTGGCTCGGCTGAGCTATGTACTCGCTGACGCAATGTTGTTCGCCCGCAACGAAGGGGTTGAGAACGTGCAATAGTCATTGACGTCGCCCGTCATCTAGTTTAAATTTCCTACCTACAACTTATTTCCGTCGTTCAAGACGCGTCCGGGGTGCCAGATTGGCAGCCCCCGGCGTCTTCAGGGAAAAACAAGGCCCCGCGATCAGCAATGACGCGGGGCTTTTTGCTTCAGTCCCTCACCAGAATCGCTATGTCGGCCGCGATGGACTGCGTGTGACCCACGATCTCACGAACGACCTGTTTCAGCTCCTCCTGGAATTGATCCTTCCGCAAGCCGTTGGGGAAGCGTTGCGCGAGATCTGTCAGGGCCTCGTGCCTCACCTTGTACGCAAACAGTAGTTCGTTGTAGTCCATCAATCCTCCGAGATCAGTTGGCAAAAGCTCAACAGTAACACGACCAAGGGACACATCATGGCGACCACTACGCACCCCAGCAAGGAATCGGTGCGCGAGTGGCTTGACCGCCGCACCTGGTCGCCCGAGCCCCCACCCTCGCCGGAAGAGATCCGGCACGAACTGGGCTGGGACCTGATCCCCGAATGCCGGCGGCCTGGCCGCCAGAAAGACCTATGAGCATGCCCGTCGACGCCGACCGCCGCTGGGTGCTCGTGCTGCTGCAACTGGTGCACACCCGGGTCGCCATCATCGGGCCACCGATACGAATCGAGTCTCCTTGCCCTGCCGGTCAGCGGGGTTTCACAGGTCCGGCAGTGCCAGGAAGCACGCCGGACCTTCTTTTTTGACCGAACCGCATGACGCGAAGCGCCTATAAACCGTCGATCGCCGCGAAGTTCTGCGCCGCCGTCGCGGAGGGCGACAAGAGCATCCGGACCATCTGCAAGATGCCCGGCATGCCCAGCAAGGCCACCGTGTTTCGCTGGCTGGCCGAGCACGAGGATTTCCAGAAGCTGTACGAGCTGGCGAAGGACGAGCAGGCCGAGACCTTCGTCGACGAGGTCGTGGAGATCGCTGACAACGCGAAGGGCACGAAGATCGGCGTGGCCAAGGCCAAGCTGCAGATTTACGCGCGCATCGAAGCGGCGCAGAAGATGAAGCCGCGCAAGTACGGTCGGCAGCAGGGTGGTGGCGCCGGCGAAGGCGACAAGCCTGAAGACCTGGCCGGGCAGATCCGCGCGCTGGTCGCAGCTGCAGGCGCTGTAACCGGAACACCAGATGAAAATTCCTGATCGGCTTTACCCGCTGCGCTATCACCCGGTGCAGCACGCATACGAGCACAGCAAGGCGATTTACAACGTCGTGCCGGCCGGCCGCCGGTCGGGCAAGACCGAGAAGGCGAAGCGGAAGGTGTTCAAGCACCTGTGGATCCCGAAGCCCTGGCCGGATCCGCGCTACTTCTGCGCGGCACCGACGCGTGACCAGGCGCGCCAGATCTACTGGGACGACCTCAAGCGGATGATCCCCGAGCAGCTGCGCGCGGAGACGTCCGAGACTTATATGATGATCCGCACGATCATGGGCAGCGAGGTGTTCGTGATCGGCATGGATAAGCCGCAGCGGATCGAGGGCCGGCCCTGGGATGGCGGCATCCTGGACGAGTACGCGGACATGAAGGCCGGCGCCTGGGGTGAGAACGTGCAGCCTGCGCTGGCCGACCGGGATGGATGGTGTGACCTGATCGGCGTACCCGAGGGGCGGAACCACTACTACGACACGTACCAGTACGCCAGGGACAGCGGCGATCCGGACTGGGCGGCCTTCACCTGGCTGTCGTCGGACATCCTGCCCGCGAAGGTAATCGAGCGTGCGCGCCGCAGTCTTGACGAGCTGGTGTACCAACAGGAGTACGAAGCGAGCTTCGTGAACTTCCTGGGCCGCATCTACTACCCGTTCCTGCACGCCACACACTGCAGCAGCGAGCTGACCTACGACAGCGGCAAGACGCTCGTCTTCTGCTTCGACTTCAACGTGGACCCTGGCATCGCGGCTGTGTGCCAGGAGCAGCGCATGCCGGGGCAGTACGAGCGGAACGACGAGGGCGTGATGCTGCTGAACCGGCCGATCTACGGCACGGGCGTGATCGGTGAGGTCTGGATCCCGCAGAACAGCAACACGGTGGCCGTGTGCCGGCGGCTGCTGAAGGACTGGGGCGACCACCAGGGTGCGGTGATTTGCTACGGCGATGCCACCGGCGGCAGCCGCGGCTCGGCCAAGGTGCTGGGCAGCGACTGGGACCTGATCAAGGACACGCTGCGCAACGGCGACGACGAGTTCCGTGGCTTCGGCGATCGCGTCGAGTTCCGCGTCTCCAGCTCCAATCCGGCGGAGCGCGCCCGCGTGAACGCCGTGAACACCAGGTGCAAGAACAACGCCGGCGAGATCCGCCTGATGGTCGACCCGAAGGCTGCGCCGCACGTCGTGCGCGACTTGGAGGGCGTCACCGCGCTGCCTGGCGGCAGTGGCGAGATCGACAAAAAGAGCAACCGGGAGCTGACGCACATCTCCGACGCCCTGGGCTACTACGTGGCGAAGGAATACCCGATCTACAACAACCGGCTGGGCCAGGCCGAGCTGCAAGGATATTGACCATGCCCATCTACACCCCGCACGCGCAGTGCGAAAGCGCGCTGGCCGTCTGGCGGAAGTGCCGCGACGTGATCGCCGGCCAGGAGGCCATGCACGAGCGGTCACGCGCCATGACCTACCTCCCGAAGCTGAAGGGCGAGAGCAAGGAGGACTACAGCCGGCGCCTGGCGCGCAGCGTGTTCTTCAACGCCACCTGGCGCACGATCGACGGCCTGAACGGCATGCTGTTCCGGAAGGCGCCGGGCGTGAAGGTCTCGGCGATCACGGAGCCGATGCTGGCGGACGTCACGCAGTCCGGCATGAGCCTGACCACGCTGGCGAAGGAAGTCGGCAAGGAAGCGATGTCGGTGGGCCGCATTGGCCTGCTGGTGGACTACCCGCGCGCACCGGCAGGCGACATGACCGTGCAGCAGGCGCAGGCGCTGGGCATGCGACCGAAGATGAGCATGTACAAGGCAGAGGCCATCACCAACTGGTCTACCGGCTGGGTGGCCGGCCGCACGCTGCTCACGCGCCTGGTGCTGGAGGAGTGCCACGAGTACTGCGACCCGAACGACAGGTTCGTGACGCTGAGCGAGGCGCGGTGGCGCTGTCTCGAGCTGGTGGCCGGCGATGATGGCCTGGTCGTGCAGGTGACGGTCGAGCGCAAGGTCGCAGACAGCGACAAGGGCGAGACGGAAGTGGTCGACGCGTTCGTGCCGCTGAAGAACGGTAAGCCGCTGCGCGAAATCGAGTTCGTGTTCATCAGCGCCGACAGCACGCAGCCGCACATTGAGCTGCCACCGCTGATCGACCTGGTGAACATGAACATCAGCCACTACCAGAGCACGTCGGACGTGGAGCACGGCGCACACAAGACGGCTCTGCCGCAGCCGTATGCCACCGGCATCAGCGAGGGCGAGAAGATGCCAACGTTCTACATGGGCGGCGGGAACATCTGGCTGCACCCGAACCCGGAAGGCACGTTCGGGATGCTGGAATACGCTGGCCAAGGCCTGGCCGCGATCGAGACGCGCATCGAGGTCAAGGAGCGCCAGATGGCCGTGCTGGGCGCGCGCATGCTGGAGCAGCAAAAGGCCGCCGCCGAAACCGCGGAAGTGGCCGGGATGCACCGTTCGGGCGAACAGTCGTCGCTGGCCACCATGGCCGACACGATCGACGCCGGCATGGTGCGGGCGCTGAAGTGGTTCGACGAATGGGCGGGCGGTACCGGCGACGTGGCCTTCGACCTGAACAAGGAGTTCCTGCCGGTGAACCTGTCGGCGCAGGAGCTCACGGCTCTGGTGGCGGCCTGGCAGTCGGGCGGCCTGTCCGACCAGGAGCTGTTCGGCAAGCTGCAGCGCGGCGGCGTGATCGCCGACGGCGTGACGTTCGAAGAGCACAGCGCCCAGGTCGAGAACTCGCGCCCGGCCAACATGCCGCAGCCGGTGGCGGCCCCGGTCGCGGCGCCGGCGGAGTAACGCATGGGCAGCATTGACCAGGCCATCGTCGAAGCGCTGCTGGCCCAGCACATTTTCCTGCTGCGCTTCGCCGCCGGCGAGCGCGAGGCCGTGCTGCGGATCCTCACCACGATGGAGGAGGAGCTGCTGGACCGCCTCACGTTCAAGGGGCGGGAGCTGAGTGAGGCCACGCGCGCCGACGTCGCTGCGCTTCTCAAGGAATGCCAGACGGTCATCGGCGACTACTACGACCACGTGACGAGCAGTTCGCTCGACGGCCTATCCGGGCTGGGCCAGGTCGAGGCGAAGGCCACGGCCGGTGCCATCGAAGCGGCGTTCGCTGCGCAGATCACGCCGGCGCTGCCCACCGAGGGCTATTTCCGGGCGCTGGTAAAGAACACCCTGATCGAGGGTGCGCCGGCCGCCGACTGGTGGCGCGGGCAGAACCAGGCGCTGCAGTCGAAGTTCAGCAACGCGGTGCGGCAGGGCCTGGCCGCCAGCGAGACGAACGCGAAGATCATCCAGCGGGTGCGCCGCGACGTCATGCCGATGGCACGCAACCACGCCGCGTCGCTGGTGCAGACCTCCGTGGCCACCGTGGCCGGCGAGGCGCGGATGGAGACGTACCGTCGGAACGACGACGTGATCAACGGCTTCCGCCAGGTCTCGACGCTGGACAGCCACACGACGCTGGTGTGCACGGCGTACAGCGGGAAGGAATGGGACAACGAGCGCCAGCCGGTCGGCCACAGCCTGCCGTTCGTCAGTCCGAAAGGATCCGCCGCCGGCTGCCCGCGGCACTTCAACTGTCGATCGCTGATCGCGCCGCGCACGAAGACGTTCAAGGAGCTCGGCCTGGACGTTCCCGAGTTCCGGGCCAGCACGAAGGCCGCCAGCGGCGGGCCCGTGGCCAGCAAGCTGACGTTCGACGAGTTCCTGACCCGCAAGGGCCCGGCCTTCAGTGACGAGTTGCTGGGCAAGGGCCGCGCGGAGCTGTGGCGCAAGGGCACCATCAGCCTGTCCCAGCTGCTGGACCAGTCTGGCCGGCCGCTGACGCTGGCGGAGCTGCGCGCCAGGTACGAATAGGAGAGCGATATGCAAATGCAACTGAAGATGAAACTTCGCCTGCCGTGGTGGGCGGCGACCTACGTGCGCCTGTGCGCGCTGATCAATGCGTGCGGCGTGCCGGTCGATAGCGCGGCAGTAGCCGACAAGATCGTTCGCAACGCGCGTATGGCGCTCAGCACGACCGAGGCCAGTAAGTAGCACCACAACCGATTTGCATCACCCGGGCTGCCTGAGGCGGCCCTTTTTCATTGCGGCTGCGCCGCCAACCATCCCTGAGGGAAACCAGATGAAAACCAAGCTCTACCACTTCCTGATGCGCTACATGCACGTCACCGGCCTGATCGCATTCGCGTACGACCCGGACGACGCCGACACGAAGGCTGCCCTGAAGGCGGCCGTCGACGAAGCGGTCGCACCGGTGCTGGCGAAAAACAAGGAACTGCTGGGCGAGGTCAAGAAGGCAAAGCGCGGCGCGGAAATCGATCCGGCCGAGCATGAGCGCCTGGAAACGGAGCTCGACGCCACCAAGGCCCAGCTGGCCGACGTCAACAAGCAGCTGAAGACGGCCAACAAGGCTGCTGAGGATGCTGGTAAGGCACTGGACGGCGAACGCGGCTTCACGCAGTCGCTGCTGGTGGACCAGGGCCTGTCCGCAGCGCTGCTGGAAACCGGCGTCAAAAACCCTGCGCACCTGAAGGCCGCCGCGGCGCTGCTGAAGACCTCGAACAAGATCGAGATCGTGGCCGGCGACGACGGCACGCGCAGCGCGCAGGTGGGTGGCAAACCGCTGGCCGAATTCGTCAAAGGCTGGGCCGCTGGCGATGACGGCAAGGCGTTCGTCTCGGCGCCCGTGAACACCGGCGGCGGCGCTGCTGGTGGTTCGGGTAGCGGCGGCGGTGGCAACGTCAAAGGAAATATGGCCGGCACCCCTGAAGAGCGCCGTGCCTGGATCGATGCGAAGAAAGCCGAAGCTGGCGTAACCGATTAAATTTTAGGAGCAACACAACATGGCACTGACCGCAATGCAGGTCTTCCAGCAGTTCATCATGCCCGCCGCAATGGAGCGCCTGGCGCAGCAACTGCAAAAATTCAACGCCGCCAGCAATGGCACCCTGGTCATGTCGACCGAGGGCTTCATCGGCGACTTCCTCCAGAAATCCGCCTGGGCCAACGTGTCGTCTGCGCAGCGCCGTGTCGACCGCTACGCGGCCAACGGCGCCGTCGCCGCTACTCCGCTGCAGCAGTTCAAGGAATCGGCAGTGAAGGTCGCCGGCGGCTTCGGTCCGATCCTGTTCGAACCGTCGCAGCTGTCGTACATCGAGAAGGCAAGCACCGAAGCCATCGATGTGATCTCGATGTCGCTGGCTGACGCGATGCTGTCGGACATGCTGAACACGCTGATCGCCGTCCTGGTGGCCGCCATCAGCAACAACGTCAATGCCGTGAATGACGTCTCCGCAACCGCGGGCCTGTCGCTGGACGCATTCAACAACGCGCACGCACTGTTCGGCGACTCGTCCGGCAACCTGGCCGGCCAGGTGATGAACGGCCGCACCGCCCACAAGCTGATCGGCGCAAACCTGGCCAACAACGCCAAGCTGTTCACCGCCGACAACGTGTTGGTCCTGGACGTGCTGGGCAAGCCGGTGATTGTTACCGACGCGCCGGCGCTGATGCAGGCTGGTACCCCGAACAAGCTGAAGGTGCTGTCGCTGGCGTCCGGCGCCGGCACGGCGATGAACAACGGCGACATCATCACCAACGTCCAGCAGACAAACGGCAAGGAGCGTATCGAGACGACCTTCCAGGCCGACTACACGTACGGCCTGCAACTGAAGGGCTACACCTGGGACGAGGTCAACGGCGGCAAGTCGCCGACCGACGCCGAGCTGGCCACGGGCACGAACTGGGACCAGACGGCCAGCTCGATCAAAAACACGGCCGGCGTCATCACCATCGGCGACGCCTCCAAGTAACCCGCACCGCCCGGCCGCCCGCACGGAGCTGGGCTCACTCGAGAGAGCCCCATGAGCAAAAAAGAATCCCTCCCGGTCTGGCCGCTGGCCGGTCCGTTCTTCATCTATAACGAGGACGTCAAGGAGCTGGCTGCCCAGCACCGCCTGCGCATCGTCGACGCCAACGCCGTGCCGGAAAAGCCGCCGTTCAAGGTCGCACCGAAGTCTGACTGGCCGAAGGTCACGATCAAGGACGAATACAAGCCGGCCAAGGCTGAAAAGGCCGAGCCGAAGGCCAAGACCGCGAAGCAGGACGAGAAGCCCGCCGGCGATGGTGTGGGCCAGGGCGAAGAGCCACCGAAGGAGTAAGCAATGCCAACGACCAATTCCACAGCTGGCGTCACCATTTCGCTCACGGCAGGCCGCAAGCTGACCATTTCCTGCGGCGTAAAGTCGAAAGGGGCGGTGGACATCGTCTCCGGAGTGCCTGATGCAGGCTTTAGCACGCGCCGTGTTTCGTTCGGGGCTCCAGTGGTGCTGGGTCCGTACAACACGGATGCTGTGATCAAGGTGCGAGCAGTGATGGGTTGGGTGAGCTACACCACAGCGGAACTCGCCCCAGAGATCGAGGGTGGCGTTCCGCGCAAAGGCGTTGCGTCGATGAAGTCCATCCCGCTGGGCCTGTATGCTCAGTGGCCAAGCGACAACGCGTATCTGAGCACTTCATTCTGGCCAGGTGCGGGCGCTGGCCGCACAGCGCTGGCGCGCGTGACAGGCGACCCGGCGTTGTTCTACCAGACCACCCCAACAGCCTTGGGTGCGGTGCCCGGCTGCACGGTAACGACGCTCGCTGGTACTTCGGTGGCCGCGGCGAACGCGCTGATGGACTCGTTCGGAAATGTCATCGGTGATGGCGCGGCCTCGATCGTTGCTGCGTGGCTCGCGAAGAACGGCGACATCTTCTTCGTGAGCACGCACGGGGCGAGCAATGGTAACCCGGCTAATCGTTCTGCTCTGTTCAGGGCGCGGCTCAACGCTTCCAAGACGGACGCAACCGTGGGCAGCGACACAGCGGCATCGAACAAGCGGGCATGCATCGATATTGGCCGCTGGCCTCAGACTGCCGCAGGCCCGTGGTCTCGCAATATCCGCATGCTGGCCAGGGCGTCGTTCCTGGAGGCTACGGTGGATGGCGTATCGCATTACTACTACTGCGAATACAACGTCGCGGGAGGTGATCGTGTGCCCGGCGGGCTCAACGACCAGTGCATCATCTACCGGTCGGTGGACCTGGGAGCGACGTGGGAAGTGTTCATGGAGTTGAACACCGGCGGCACGAACATCATCGCGCATTTCCATGGCGCCGTGCAGGACCCGTACACCGGTGTGATCTACTTCATGACCGGCGATTTCAACACGCAGAATGCAGTGATCTCGTACGACGGGAAGTCGCCGAAGCTTGCGGCAAACACGCCCCTCGCCGAAATCAGTTCCAAGCCTGGCTTCAAGTGCATCAACAACACCGAGCTGGTGCGCTTTACGGATCTTTGCTTTACACCGGACAAGATTTTCACGTTGCCGGACGCAGATACGGAAGCCGGCGACGCCACAAGTATTGCGTATGTGAACACCACGCTCGCGCGCGATCTTGGGTACATCGTCAGCGTCAGCCGAAATCCTGAACGTCATGACAAGGTGCCACCCTTCAGTGCGATCCAGCATTCCCGTCTGGGGGCGCTATTCATCTCGTTCCGACAAGACGCCACGCAGCAGGAATATGACGCCTACCCCTGGTACGACCTTCACTCGTGTGATGTCGAAACGTCCGAATGGGTGCTGATCGGTCGGATCAACAGTCGACTCAGCCGATTCGGGCAAAACCCACTTTCGTTCTTCGTTGACCATCTCGATCGAGTGTGGGCTGGAATCACCAACGCTCGCTGGGATGCCACGCTGGATAACGGAATTGGTCAGGTCGCCAGCAAAAGCAGTTCGCTGTGCATCACGATGGGGCCACGCCAGGTTACCCCGTACGTTTTCGAGGGGGGCTGATGATGAAGATCGCCGATGCCAGGTCCGACATTTCAGCCGCGTGGACAGGGAAACAGCTACTTCGCCGATTACCCGCCTTGCTCGCATTGATAGCAATAGCCACTGATGTCTGCGCTGTGGCGGTGATTGGCAGCAGCGCCTACGGTGATGACGCAGATCTCAGGCGCGACATCGTTGCACTCTATCTCCCGAAAGGCGCCAGCCAGGTTTGTAGTGCTTTGGTCCGGTATTTCGGTGGCTACTGCTCGGTCAGCGGAAATGGCGCTTCGCGCGAGATCCTGCTGCAAGACGCTGGCGGTAACGACCCTGCGTTCTACCTCATCATCCCGATACCGGAATAGCTCATGGCACTCATCGTAGAAACCGGCACCGGCCTGGCCAACGCTGCCAGCTACGCCAGTGTGGCCGCCGCCGATGCCTACCACGCGTCGCGCGGTAACGCGCTGTGGAACACGCTCGCCACGGAACGCAAGGAGCAGCTGCTGCGCGCGGCGACGGATTACATGGTCGTCTACGCGGCCTCGTGGTCCGGATCCCGGCAGTATGCCGAGCAGGCACTGGACTGGCCGCGCGACGGCGCCGAAGCGTTCGACTTCGACGTGCCGCAGAGCACGGTGCCGGCCCAGGTGGTGAACGCCTGCGCGGTGCTGGCCCTGAAGGCCGCGGCCGGGCCGCTGCTGCCGGATCCGGCACAGGCGAAGAAGCGGCAGAAGGTCGGGCCGCTGGAAGTGGAGTACCAGGACTACAGCACGTCGACGAAACGCTACGCCAGCGTGGACGCCATGCTGCTGCCGTTCTTCGGCGCCGGCGGCGGTTCGATCTACATGGCCCGGCTGGAGCGCTCCTGATGGATTTCGATTACATACAGACCCGCGACGACGCTCGCCAGGTCCTAATCGACTTCGGCGGCGCCGAGCCCGGGCTGACCTTTGCGCGCACGACGAAGGGTGGCCACGTGCCAGGCGCTGGTGGCCCGGCCGCCGGCAGCACCATCACCACCGTGGCGATCGGCGTCATGCTGCCGTATGGGCAGGGCACCACCGCGCGCGAGGGCTCGCTGATCCTGGCGAGTGACCAGCGCGCGTACGTCGCGGCGGTCGACCTGGGCGGCGCCGAGATCCTGGCGCCGGCGAAGGGCGACAAGTGCCTGGCGCCGGACGGCCAGACCTACAACGTCGAGAACGTGTGGACGACGGCGCCGGCCGGCATCCCGGTGCTGTACGAACTGCAGCTGAGGCGCTGATGGCTGGCCGCTTCACTGCAGACCTGCGCCGCTTCGTGGCGCGGGCGAACGGCAATGCGGACGCGGTGGTGCGCAAGGTGGTGCTGGACCTGGGCACCGCGATCATCGAGCGCACGCCGGTGGGCGATCCGCTCACCTGGAAGCATCCGGCTCCAGCAGGTTACGCCGGAGGCAGGGCTCGCGGATCCTGGAACTACGGCTTCGGCAACGTGCCGCCGCCGGCGCAGCAGGTCGACGAATCCGGCGGCGCATCGATGGCGCGTGTCGTCTCGGGCGTGGCCGGCAACGATGCGCGCGGCCTGCACTACATCATCAACAGCGTGCCGTACATCCGACGGCTGGAATACGACGCCTGGAGCACCCAGGCGCCGGCCGGCATGGTGCGCATCACCATCGAGGAGTTCCAGCACTTCGTCGAGCAGGCATGCAGGGAGGTCAATCGATGAGCGATCCACGCATCCGCGCGGCGCTGGACACGCAGCTGATGACGCTGCCGGATTCGCCGCGGGTGGCGTGGCAGAACGAGGATTTCACGCCCACCGCTGGCCAGGCGTATCTGGAGGCCTGGTTGCTGCCGGCGCGCAACCAGAGTGCCAACATCCGCAGCACGACAACCGTGCACCGCGGGGTCTACCAGGTCAACGTGTGCTGTCCGCAAGGCGATGGCACCGGGCCGGCTGAGACGATCAGTGCGCAGCTGCAGGCGCTGTTCGATCCGACGGCGCCGCCGCTGGAGTTTGCCGGCGTGCCGGTTCGTATCACCCGCAAGCCGGACGTCGGCCAGCCGCTGGACGGGCGGCCCGGCTTCTTCGTTATTCCCGTCTCAATCTCCTACGAATCCATTTTCTGAAAGGGCCATCACCATGGCAGCAAGCAAGAAAGCAATCAATTCGGCAGGTGCAGGCCTGCTGGTCTGCCTGACCCTGCCGGCGACCGACAACGCCGCTGGCTACGAGGCGCTGACCTTCATCGAGGTCGGCGAGATCACCAACATCGACGGTGATATCGGCCGCGTGTACGACCAGATCGAAGTGAACAACCTGCGCCAGCGCCGCAAGGAGTATCGCAAGGGTCCATTTTCCGAAGGCACGCCGTCGATCACGACGAACTACGCGCCAGGCGACGACGGCCAGATCGCCATGGCCACCGCGCTGGGCATGGATACCAATGTGTCGTTCTGCATCGAGCTGAGCGACGGTACCGCGAAATACGCCCAGGGCATCGTGCTGTCGGCGCCGTTCAAGATCGGCGACCTGGCGGGCGTGGTCAGCGGCACGTACAGCATCGCGCTGAACACGGGCATCGTTACCGTCCTGCCGACCTGATTTCTTCCACCAGGTGCTTTTGGCGGCCGCCAGCATGGGGCCGCTTTTTTTCGTCCATACAAAAACATTCCCTCCTTTGGAGCACACGAACATGAAATCCCCTATCGCCCGTTTCGCCCTGGTTGCCGCCGCACTGATCCAGTTCAAGGACTTCGACGGCAAGCCCGCCTACGTCCAGAAGGAAGTGCCGAAGCTGAACGATGACGGCATCCCCGCCATCGAGGATGGCCAGCCCGTGCTGGTCCTGGTCGACGACCTGGACCAGCCGATCGGCGTGCGCATGGTGGCACCAGGCTCGAAGGAGCACCGCGCGGCCGAAGATGCCGTCGCCAAGCTGGCCCGCCAGCGCGCCGAGAAGATGTCGAAGAAGGAGCGCGAGAACAGCTCGTCGCCGTCCATGTTCCTGTGGCTGGGCACCGAGAAGGCCGCCCGCATGGTCACCGAGTTCGTCGGCTTCGACTACGCCGGCAAGGGCGCCAGCGTCGAAAACACGAAGGCCTTCCTGGAAGACCCCGAATGGAAGTTCCTCGCCGACCAGGTGCGCGCCGCGACCGGGGATGACGAGCGTTTTTTGCAGACGGCCTCCGCCAGCTGATCCGGCGGGCGCAGCACCTGGCGTGGCTCGACTGCACGCCGGAGAAGGCGAAGCTGCCGCGTCGCTCGTCTCTCGTCCTGCGCCAGAAGCAGGGCGAGGAAGTGCTCGAGCTGGAACAGACGGAGCTGGAGCCGTCGCTGACGTACTTGATCAACTACCTGTTCCAGGTCGGGCCCACGATGGGCGACCAGGAGCTCACGTTCGGCGAGATGAGCGCCTGGTGCGAGCGCAGCGGTGCTGACCTTGATGACTTCGAATCGCTGGCCCTGAAGCAGATGAGCCGCGCCTACCTGTCGATGGCGCACCAGGCTCGGGATCCGAAATGCATCTGCCCGGCGTTCGACGCGCCCGACCTCGACGAGATGGAGCCTGAAGACGCTGCGGAGCAGCGCACGAAGGTGGAGCAGGGCCTGGCGAAATGGTTCGCGTCAGCGGAAGACGCGCACGGCAAACGCGGTGCGGTGAAACAGAAAGGGAAGTAGATGACCGATATCGCAGAACTGGGGATCCGGATCGACTCGCGCCAGCTGCGGCAGGGTGGCGATGCGCTGGACGACTTCGCGCGCCGCGGTGCGAACGCCGAGGTATCGGCCGAGAGCCTGATGGGCGTTGTGAAGTCGCTGGGCAAGGGTCTGGCCGGCCTGGCCCTGATCGTGAAGGCGATGGACTTCGGCGACGCCATCGTGCGCGCCCAGCGCGATTTCGACAAGCTGAACGCCTCCCTCATCACCGCCACGGGCTCGGTCGGCAACGCGGGCCAGGCCTTCGCGGCCCTGCAGCGCTTCGCGGCCACGACGCCGTACAGCCTGAAGGAAGTGTCGGACGGCTTCATCAAGCTGCGCAACCTGGGCCTGACGCCGTCGGAGCGCGCGCTGCAGTCCTACGGCAACACGGCGTCCGCGATGGGCAAGAGCCTGAACCAGCTGGTCGAAGCGGTCGCCGACGCCGCTACCGGCGAGTTCGAACGCCTGAAGGAATTCGGCATCAAGTCGAAGAATCAGGGCGACACGATCGCCTTCACGTTCCAGGGCACGACGACCACGGTTGCGAACAACGCGGCCGCAATCGAAGGCTACCTCATGAAGCTGGGCGAGGTGCAGTTCGCCGGCGGCATGGAGCTGCAGGCCAGCACCCTGGATGGCGCGATTTCCAACCTGGCCGACACGTGGGATATGACGCTGCTGGCGTTCGCACAGACTGGCTTCGGAGATGCGGTCATGGCTTCCACGCTCGCGCTCGCTGGCGCCCTCACGGATCTCCAGGCGATCATTCGTTCGACCACCGGCGACTACGACGACCAGAAAAAGGCGATTCAGGAGCTCCGCCCACTGCACGACGCGCTCACAGAAATTTTTACAGTTGGCGCGGTCGCTGCGAAGCTTGCTTCCAGCGCGGTTACGGCCCTCACCGCGAATGTGGAGGCCTACTGGGCAGTGCTCCAGGCCGCAATGAAAGGGCAGCACGAGCTGATCCCAGGCATCCTCACTGCGCGCAAGAAGCAGATGGAAGAGGAAGCGCAGATGACCAATGCCCAGGTTGAGAAGATCCGATGGGCGGCAGCAGTCGCAGAGAAGGTGCGCGAAAACGAGCGTGCAGCGAAGGAGCGCGAAAAATCTGACGACCTGGCGCGCTACGCGATCGTCACGAAGGCCGTCCAGACGCAGACGGCGGCGCAGAAGAAGTCCGCCGACGAGGCCGCCAACTGGGCGAAGAAGACGCTGGAAGCAGGCCGCGACACGATCTCGGTGATGCAGGCTGAGCTCGCTGCCTTCGGCGAGCTGGGCCCGGAGCAGAAGAAGTCGATCGCGATCCGCGCCGACCTGGTGAAGTACGCCAAGCTGCTGTCGCCCGAGATCCGCAAGAACATCGCCGCGCAGCGCGACGAGATCGATGCGCAGGAGCGCATGAATCAGGAGCTCGAGCTGTACCTGAAGCTGATGGATGACCGCGCCGCGGCCGGCCAGCGCGACATCGACGCCGCGACCGACAGCACGAAGTCGCTGCTGGACCAGGTCAAGTACTACGGCCTGACCGAGGCAGCCGTACTGCGCCTGCAGCTGGCGGAGCTGCAGCGCAAGCAGCAGAACGCGGGCGACAACGCGCTCGAGCAGAACCGGCTGTTCCAGCTGATCGCTGCGACCGAAGACCAGATTGCCCTGCAGGAAAAGCTGGGCAAGATGAAGGCCAACGCCGACTTCTGGACGTCGCTGGAGAGCACCGCGCACAGCACGTTCACGTCGATCTTCGACGGCAGCAAGAACGCGGCCGAGCGCATCCGCGACACGTTCAAGAACATCCTGTTCGACTGGCTGTACCAGATGACCATAAAAAAATGGATCATCAACCTGCAGGCGGATGCCTCGGCCAGCGGTCTGCCGTCCATCATCGGCGCGGTCTCTGGCAGCGGCAGCAGTGCCGGCGGCACGGGTGTCATGGGCAATGCGTCGAGCCTGATCAGTGCTGGCCGGATGATCTACCAGGGCTTCACAACCGGCCTGTCCGGCACGGTAGGCGGCATGGTGACGCAGTTCGGTAACCTGCTGGGCTCGCAGGCGGTGAGCGCGTTCGGTACCGGCCTGGGCCTGACCGGTGCGCAAGCCGGCGCAGCATCCGGCGCATACGCTGCGGCCGGCAACGCGACGGCTGCCAGCGGCATTTCTGCAGGCGCCGGTGCCGCGGGTGCAATCCCGATCATCGGCTGGATCATCTCCGGCATGATGGCCAACAACAAGTTCTTCAAGCAGGGCTGGAACATCGACGGTCAGACCGGCGATATCGCCAAGTCCCTGCTGGGCAGCACGCTGAAGGGCAACCCGTTCGGGGCGCTCGGTGCGACGGCGACGGTCGGCATCAATGCTGCCAACAGCCTGCTGAAGAAGATCGGCCTGAACGACCAGATGGCGTCGCTCATCTCCGGCTCGTCGCTGTGGACGCGTGCCTTCGGCCACCAGAAGCCGACGATCGAAACGCAGGGGATCCAGGGCACGATCAGCGCGTCCGGCTTCAGCGGCGAGGCGTTCGCCAACATCCTGCAGAAGGGTGGCTGGTTCCGGTCCGACAAACGTTCGACGCAGACGGCCGCACTGTCTACCGACACCGATGCGAACTTCGACAACACGATCCTGGCCATGGTCGCGGCGGTGAAGGGCTTCGGCAGCGCGATCGGCGCCGAGACGAGCGTCATCGACGGCTACAGCAAGGCGATCAAGCTGACGCTGACGAACGACGAAGCGAAGAATCAGGAGCTGATCGCCGCGGCGTTCGGCGGCGTGGCCGACGACCTGGCCACGTTGCTGGTGCCGAGCATCGCGAAGTTCACCGCGGAAGGCGAGACGGCCAGCACGACGCTGCAGCGCATCGCCACGGACTTCGCCAATGTCACCACGGTGCTCGATTCGATGGGCGTCACGAGCCTGCAGGCGTTCGGTGCGGTGGGCGTGGCCACGATCGAGGCGCGCGAGCGCCTGATTGCGATGGCCGGTGGCATCGATGCGCTGGCCCAGCAGACGGACTTCTTCACGCAGAACTTCATGACCGACGCGGAGCGCATTGCGCCAGTCCAGAAGGCGGTGAGCGAACAGCTGGCGGCGCTGGGTTACACCGGCGTGTCCACCAGCGACCAGTTCAAGGCCGCGGTGATGGGCCTGGCCACGTCGGGCGCGCTGGCGACGGAAGCAGGCGCAAAGACGTACGCGGGCCTGTTGGCGCTCGCGCCAGCATTCAAACAGGTCTCGGACTATACCGACGGCCTGGCGAAGGCTGCTGCCGATCTTGCGGCACAGCAGGCGCTGGAAGATGCCGCAAAGGCAGCCGAAGAGGCCCAGCGGGCTGCGAAGCTGACGCAGGACCGGCGCGCGCTGGAAATCCAGATCATGGAGCTGTCCGGCGATGCTGTTGGCGCCCTGGCTGCCACGCGGGCCGACGAGCTGGCGTCCGTGAACGAGACGCTGCGACCGCTGTACGAGCGCATCTACGCCCTGCAGGACGAGCAGGCGGCGGCGGAGAAGGCGGCGCAGGCCGCGGCGGAAGTGGCACAGGCGCTGCAATCGAGCGCCGACGCACTGCGTGGCATCGCCGCATCCGCTCTGGCCGACCTGCAGCGCTCGGTGGCGGCGCAGAAGGATGCTGTGAAAGCAGCGTTCGATCTGAGTATGGTGGCGATCGGAAAAAGCATCGACACGATCAACGCTTCGATTGCGAAGACCACGGCGCTGTCGCAGTCGCTGAAGTCGACGCTGTCGGGAATGTCGGTGCAGGGCAATGAGGGCGTCAACCGCGCTGCAGCACAGGCGCAGATCCAATCGGTACTAGCAATTGCAAAGGCCGGAGGCGCGCTGCCGGACGTGGACTCGATCAAGGATGCCCTGGCGCTGGCATCGAAATCGGACACGAGCGACTTCGCAACGTTCCTCGACTACCAGCGGGACTTCGCGCGGACGGCTTCCAGCATCCAGGAGCTGTCCGACCTGACTGACACGCAACTCACCGCCGAGCAGCGGCAGCTCGCGCTGCTGACGGACCAGAAGGACCTGCTGCAGAAGCAGTATGACGCCGAGGTGGCGCGTCTCGACGGCATCCTGGAGAAGGCGCAGGAGCAGATCGACGTGTTGAATGGGATCGCGACTGGCGTGCAGACGATTCCATCGGCACTGGCCGCCTTTGCTGCCGCTATCCAGGCCGCGATGGCCAACCCGATAAATGGCGCCGCCACGCAGACTCAGGCGGCCTACAGCCAGTATCTCGGCCGCGACGCATCACAGTCCGAGATCGACTACTGGAAAGGCCAGGCCGCCAACGGTGTGAACGTGGGCGCCGCAGTGGGTGGTTCCGACGAGGCACGCATCCAGGCGCTGTACCGCGAGCTCCTGGGCCGCTCCGGAGACGCTGCAGGCGTGGATGCATGGGAGGCCGCGTTGGCGGCCGGGCAGAGCTGGGATCAGATCCGCGGCGGGTTCATGTCGAGCGACGAATACCAGAAGCTGCACCCGAAGGGCTTCGCATCTGGTGGCTCGCACGCAGGCGGTTGGCGCGTCGTGGGCGAGAACGGCCCAGAGCTGGAGAACACGGCGCCGTCGCGTATCTATTCGAACAGTGCCAGCTCGGACCTGTTCGGCGGCCTGGAGGTGCGCATTCAATCGCTGGAGACGGTGATGGCCACCGGCCTGTCCCGCCTGATCGCGGAAACGAAGCGCGGCAGCGATGCCGTGGAGAACTTGGACGAGCGCGGTGTGCTGCAGCGCGATGAAATGGAGATTGGTTAATGACGCTGCGCATCATCCGGCCCGCCTGGGCCGACGACGACCTGGTCGCGGTCGCCGACATGCTCGTGGTCAGCAACGTAGCCGAAGACGTGCTCTTGTGGGACCCCGTCCCGACTTACGCAGTTGGCGATCGCCGGCGCCGCGACACGACGCATCGCATCTACGAGGCCGGTGCGCCCAGCACCAACAAGGTGCCGGAGACGAACCTTGCGGGCACGCCGGCGCCGTGGATCGATGTGCAGGCCACGAACCGGTTTGCGATGTTCGACGCGGTGAACAACACCGTCACCAGCAACCCCGAATCGATCGACGTGACGTTGAGCCCTGGCCGGTTCAACTCCCTGTACCTGGGTGGCCTGGATGCGGCGACGGTCGATGTCACCGTGGCCGTCGACGGCGTGGTCGTCGATTCCCGGCATCTCGAGCTGCTGGTCGATAACGTGTTTTCATGGTCCGAGTGGCTGAGCGAGCCGATCATCCGCGACACCGACGCCGTGCTGTTCGACCTGAACGGCTACGGCGGCGCCACGCTGCGCGTCGTCATCAGCCAGCCGGAAGGGGTGGCGAAGTGCGGCACGCTGGTTGTTGGGCGTTCGCGCGTGCTGGGCGAGGTGCAGAGCAGCGCCGGCTTCCGCATCAAGGCCAACACCTCCTACAAGGAAAACGGCTTCGGCGGCGTGAAGAAGACGAAGCGCCCGGGCGCACGCCGCATTCAGGCGCAGGTGTTCGCGTCCAACGCGATGTTCGACGAGGTCAACCGTTTGATGATGGAGTACGACGGCGACACGCTGCTGTGGTCCTTCTCGTACGAATACAAGACGCTCAACGCGCTTGGCTACAAAGAGGACTTCGATTCGACCATCAAAAACGAATCGGGTTTTTTCTACAACCTGCAGGTACTGGGAATGATCTGATGGCACTACCGCAAACCAATATCACCGCTTACGACGGCATCGACATCCCGACGCGCGCCGACCCGGCCAACTGGGACCAGCGTAGTGAGGACGGCTGGGGTCGCCTGAAGCCGGGTGCTGACCAGCACAACGTGCTGGCCGGTCAGGTCAACGTGATGGCCACGGCGGCGAACAACAGCGCTTCGACGGCGGCGCAGGCCGCGATCGACGCCCAGGGCTACCGCAACGAAGCCAATGGTGCGAAGAATGACGCCAATCAGGCGAAGACGGACGCCCAGGCGGCGCGTGCCGGCGCCGAGACTGCGCGCGATGCCGCGCAGGGGTATTCCGAGGCGCTGGCCGGCACCAGCAGCACCTCGCTGGTCGTCGGCATCGGCGTGCGCACCTTCACCGGCGCCGGCCTGGCCGGCAAGAAGTTCACGCCCCAGCAGACGCTGAAGGCTGTCAGCCCGCTGGATGCCAACAAGTACATGGTCGGCACCGTGTCCGCCTATACCAGCAACGGCGCGCAGTCGTCGCTCACGCTGCTGGTGTCGGACGTGAACTCCCTGACCAATGGCTCGACCGGGAACAGCTGGTCGATCGCCGTCAGCGGCGTCGCAGGGCCACCGGGCCCTGTCGGCGGCCTGAATGGCGGCAACCTCGCTGGCTCCCTCAACGAGAAGCAGGCAGCCGACGTGCCCGTCTCCGCGAGCCCGGACATCTGGAGCGGTGCCGGCAACGTGGTGCCGCTGGTGGGCGACGGCACCTGGTCGGACCTACCCGACGCGCCTCAGGCCGGCACCAGTCGAACGGTCCGTATCACGGGCCTCGTTCTGCTGAAGGCCGGCGCCAAGCTGCACGTCCAGGGTGGTACCCAGCGCCTGCGTCCCGGCGACCGCGTCGAGGTGCTGGCCGAGGGTATCGCCGGCCCGTTCAGCCTCACCATCCAGCCCGCCCTGGGCCATCTTCCCGCGATGTACGCGGCAATCCTCGCACTGTAAGGCAGACAACGATGAACACGCATTTCCCAGCTTTCCCGCAAACTCCAGAAATCCTCCCCGCCGTGGCAACTGCGGCGTGCAACCCGGTCGATGGGGCGGGAGCAGTGTTTCTCTGCAAGGGCAAGGAAGACGGCACGATGCTTGTGGGCCTCGGTGCCATGGCCCGGGGCACGGTCAGTGCCGCAGGCCTGCTTCTGTTCCTGAGCAAGGACAACGGCACCACAAAGCAGCTGATCGATGCGGCCTTTTACGGCGGCTTCAACCTCAGCACCACTGCCACCATCCCGCGCGCGCAGTTCACGCGCTTCAGCGAATCCACGCCCTTCCGCCTGGGCAAAGACCAGGAGCTCTACGTTGGCAGCATGGTCGCGCTTCCCGCCGGCTTCGTGTTCGAAGCGGAAGCCGTTCACTTCTGAGGGGAGGCGATGTCGATTACAAGCGTCAGGGCTCTCTCGCGCATGCCGCACGCAGGTTGCAACCCGCGTGTGCCTTTACCTCGTGGCGGGAAGCTGGCCAGCCGAACGAAGGAAGTTACCCTTCGACCTGGGACATCCTCGTGGACAGTTCCGCTCGATGCGAAAGGGCCGGCGACGGTGGTCGGTATTGGTGGCCGGGCGTTTGCCTACGAAGTGTATGGCAGCACGAAGTACTACACGAATCCTTCCCGCACGAACACGTCGCTCTACGGTCCTGACTACCAAGGCACGTTTCTGATGACTGCAGAGGAATACAGCCGCTACGGAATCCCGAGCGACTACTGCTTCCCATCGAACGAGACGGGGTACTACGGCGTGCATCCGTACGGGTTCGATTACTACGGCTACGAGCAGTGCTACTACTACAACAACATCTCGAATACGAACGAGCAGGCGACGTTCCGAACGAATGTGGGCAACACCGGTGTGCCATCGATCACGTACTACTTCCCGGCGAACACGCTCACGCGATTCCAGATGGACTTGGCGCCCGGCTCGTCGGTGGCCCTGTACATCCCCGATGACGGATTCATCCGCGTCATCTACGAAGTCTGAGCTTTCAGCACCAGTCCGCTACCTCGACAGCAGGCCACCTTCGGGTGGCTTTTCAATTTAGGAACCCATGAATCCATCACCCCCACCGCACGACCCGAGTTTCAACCTCGATGTCCTCCTCAGCTGGGTGCTGCTGATCGGCCTGTCCCTGTGGGGCGGCGTCGCCTCGTTCATTCGCAAGATGAAGGAAGGGCACGCACGCGCCTGGAACTTCACTGAGCTGCTGGGCGAGTTGGTCGTCGCCGGCTTCACCGGGATCATCACCGCGAACCTGTGCGACTACATGGCCGCGCCGCCAGCGCTGAAATACGCCCTGGTCGGCATCGCCGCACACATGGGTTCCCGCGCGCTGTTCAAGCTCGAGGGCGTGCTGAACACGAAATTCAATCTGCCGGCGGACGCGCCGGCGCCAACCAAGGAATCCGGCAATGAATCTCACCAGTGAGCAGCTGCACCAGATCGCGCCCGCCGTCGGCCACGCTGTCGGCGCCTACGTCGGCCCGCTGAACGCCGCGATGTCACGGTACGGCATCGACACGCCGCAGCGCGCCGCCCACTTCCTGGCGCAGATCGCGCACGAGAGTGGCGACTTCACGCGCTTCCGGGAGGACCTGAACTACAGCGCCGTCAACCTGCTGCGCACGTGGCCGAAGCGCTTCACGAACCAGGTGGAGGCGCAGGCCTACGCGAACCAGCCCGAGAAGATCGCCAACTTCGTCTACGCCAACCGCATGGGCAACGGCGACCAGAAATCGGGCGACGGCTGGCGGTACCGCGGCGCCGGCTGGATCCAGCTCACCGGCAAGAACAATCAGCGCGCGGCGGCGCTCGAGCTTGGCGTCATCGATGCCGATATCGGCAACTGGCTGGCCACCGTGCCGGGCGCCGCGCTGTCGGCGGCCTGGTTCTGGTGGAAGAACGGCTGCAGCCGCTGGGCGGATACGAACAACGTCGACGCCGTTTCGGACATCATCAACATCGGCCGGCGCACCGAGAAGGAGGGCGATGCGATCGGCTACACGAAGCGCCTGGAGCTGACCCAGCGCGCGCTGAAGGTGCTGTCGTGACGCCCGCGCAGCTGAAAGCCCTCGTGATCGGCGGCGGGCTGCTCGGCGCGCTGGCCCTGGCCGGCTGGAGCGGCCATTGGGTGGGCGCCGCCCGCGTGCAGTCCGCATGGGATCTCGATAAGGTCGCCCGGGCCAGCGCTCAGGAGAAAGCCGTGCTGGCCGCCGTGACCGCCAACGAAAAGGCCCGCCAGGCCGATATTTCCGCCACCAAGGCCACCCTGGCCACCTACAAGGAGAATCTCCGTGAAGCCAACGAGCGTATTGTCGCTGAGCGTGCTGCTGTTGATCGCATCCGGCTGCGCATCTCAATCCCCACTCGTGTGTGCGCCGCTGCCGGCCCCGGCGAAGCCCCAGGCACCGGACCAGCTGATGCAGTCGGAGCCGTCGAAAGCATCGAGCTACCAGAGCCAGTTGAACGGGGTCTTCGAGACCTCGCAGAAAGCGCCGACAGCGAAGTAGCACGGCTCCGCGCGAAGCTGCACGGCCTGCAGGACTGGGTCCGCACGCACGGTTTCTACGAAGTAGGGGAGTAGCGTCGGTCACGCTGATATACTGTGTTTTTGTACAGTATTATTGCAACATGTCCGCAACCACTTCCTCCATGGGTCCGCCGGTGCAGAGCGAGCGGCGCAAAGGCCTGCCCGTCACGGTGGTCATGCTGCGCCGCGATGGCCAGCGCCTGACGTCCGGGGAGTTTCACGCTGCGCCGCGGCTGCGCGGGGAATTCATCCTGCGACCCACAAGCCGGCACCAGACGGGCGGCGGCGCCTCGCACATGGCGGAACTCATCGTGGCCGGCGCCCTCCATTTCACCCCGCTCGGCCTGCCGCTGTTCAATCCCACGATCGAGCTGGCTGATCATCGCGGCTTCGTTGTGAGCGGGTACGAGATCCATTCGGCCGGTGGCAAGCTCGCCCACGTGGAGCAGGCCTGGCTTGTAACTCCCCATGGGGGAGTGTGATCGTTGTCGGAGCAGGCGCGAACAGTTCAGTTGCAAATCTGATACTTCAAACTTCGTTTTCGGGTACGTCCGTGGAGCGATGCGCAGGCGTATGCAGGATTCGCTGCACCAGCCCCTCATCTAAATGAGAAGCTTGAGCATACGCAAGCGCGTCCTCTGGCCCCAGCATCGCCCAAAACACCAGCGCGACTTCAACTTTTCGAGCAGTAAACGTATCCTTACGGCGCTCTTCGTCCATGTCTGCGACACCTGTCTGAATTGTCGAGCAGACAGTATGCAGGGCTTCTGAGTCTAAAAATCTATTGAATTGTCACACTGCTGCCTGCGTCGCTGACCTAATGCGTGAGATATGCGGAATCGCGTGTGGTGCGCGATACCATAACCTTCTAGCAGCCGTTTCGCTGAAGCAGTCCTACCGCTGCATAGTAAGCGGACGGCCGCCGAGATCACTGCGGAACGAATATGGTCAGACCGTCTATCGTTATTTATGCTGCTTGCTTGTGGTAGATCAAATGTCCGACGCATTTTTTACCGGAGAATTTTTGCAGGAGGACACATGGAGAGAATGCGGATGACCATGACTGATGGGGGAGCGGCTTTACGGGCGCTAGCAGATGAGTTGTCAGCTACTCACGCTGACCCTTTTACTGCAAGCTTCTTTGACGAGCACTGGGACGAGATTGTCAACGTATTGGCATATCTAACGGACACGCCGCTCGGCTGCCAAATATCCGACTGCAAACCACCTTGAGAGCCGCATTCTATCGTGGATTCCAGATCACTGTATATTAGGCAGTCCTGAGAGGATATGGAGTAGGGAGTAGGGCTACTTCATTGTCCGACCCCGCAGGTTCTGCAGCATCGGATTGTCGCCGGTGCGTATCATTGCATCGACCGCCTCCAGCGCCTTGTCGAACTGCTTGGTGCGCAGGTGGGTCAGGACCAGCAGCACGCCGGCGCGCCCGCCGCCCGGGTCCGCCTGGCTGGCCTGTTCCAGTTCGGCGATGGCGCGCGGATTCTCGCCCAGCCCGAGCCGGCTCACGCCATGTGCCAGCCGCAGCGACGGGGCATCCGGCTTCAGCTGGCTGGCCTTTTCGAAATAGCCGGCCGCCCGGTCGAAGTGGCGCGCACGCATCTCCGCTTCGCCAGCGAGCGCCAGCAGCTCCACGTCGTCCGGCGTCTTCTCCACCAGCGGCCGGATCAGCTTGAGTGCTGCGTCCGCCTGGCCGTTGCGCAGGGCCACGGTGGCCAGCAGCTTGGTCGCATAGGCATTGCCGGGATCGGACTCGAGGAAGCGGTTCAGGTGGCGCTCGGCCTGGATGTTCGAGCCCAGTGCCAGCTCCACCGCGCCGGCCAGCAGCACGCTCGGCATATGGTCCGGCACGGCGCGCAGCACCTGCTGCAGCTGGTCGAGCGACGCCTTGTAATGTCCTTCGCGGAAATCGAGCAGCGCCTGGGAATAGAAGATCAGCAGGCTGTTCGGCTGCGCCTTGCGCGCCTGCTTGATCTGGTCGCGCGCCTTCGTGAAGTTGCCCGCCTCGATATCCAGGTTGGCGAGGTCGACGTGGGCCTGCACATTGTCCGGCTTGATCTTCAGGATGCGTTCGTACGTGGCGCGCGCCGCCTCGCGTTCGTTGCCGGCACGCTGGAGGTCGCCCTTGAAGCGCAGCGAATCGACGCTGTCCGGATGCTGGGCGATGGCCTGGTCCGCCAGCTGGTCCGCCTGGCCCGTCTGGTTGGCCGCCAGCGCCACCTTGGCCAGGCCCAGCGTGGCATCGGCGAGACCCGGCCGGGCATCGAGCGCGCGCTGGAACTGTGCCCGTGCGTCGTCCGGACGGTTCAGGCCCAGCAGTGCATGGCCGCGCGCCGCGAGCGCTTCCGGCGTGGCCGACTCGGCGGGCAGTTCGTCCAGCACGCGCTGGTACTGGCCCTGCAGCAGCAGGGCGCGGCCCAGGGCCGGCAGCACGGTGCCCGGCGCTGCACCCAGGTCGCGGGCACGGCGCAGTTCCTTCTCGGCCGAGGCCATGTCGCCCGTGTCCAGGTACAGCTGCCCCAGCATCAGCCGCGCGGCCCCATTGTCGGGCTGCTGCTGGACCGCGTTCTTCAGCTGGATGATGGCCGCTTTCGGATTGTTCTGGTCGCGGTAGCGGCGCGCATCGGCAACCAGTTCGTCGGCCGGCGGGGTGCGGCTGCAGGCGGCCAGCGACGTGGCCAGCGTGCAGGCCAGCGCAAGCTGCAGGGGCAGGGAGGACAGCGTGGTGCGAAAGCGGTTCGGCATGGCGATCTCCGTGGCGGGCTGAAATGCCAGCGTAGGAAATCGCGGGACCGGCATCGTTGATCGTGCTCAACGATGCCGGCGGCGCGTGCTACCGATGCTACCGATGCTATTGCAGCACGGGGTGCCGGGGGCGGGGAGCCGCGGCGCGCGCCTGCCGTCCCGGCAGCGGCGCCAGGGGACGGGCACCGGCGCCGATCAGCCCCCGCTGCGCGGCCACCACCACGGCATGGGTGCGCGCCGTCGCATCGAGCTTGCTCATCAGGCCCTTGACATGGGTCTTGACGGTGCCCACGCCGATGCCCAGCTCGCGTGCGATCGACTTGTTGCAGCAGCCCCGCGCCAGCAGCTGCAGCACGTCCGTCTCGCGGCCGGTCAGCATTTCCCGGCTCAGGCTGTCGGCGACGCAGCGCGTCACCGCTTCGGACAGGTAACGCATGCCCATGCCCAGCTGGTGCACGGCGCGCGCCAGTTCGTCCGCGGCGCAGTTCTGCAGCAGGTAGCCATGCACGCCGCTGTCCATCGCGGTGCGCACCTGCCATTCCTTGTCGAGCTGCGTCACGATCAGCACCCGCGGCGTGGCCCTGAAGCGTTCGCCGGCCAGCTGGCGCGCCAGCGCGATGCCGGTATCGTGGTCCGTCACGAGCACGTGCGCCTGCCCCTGGGCGTGGGGCTGGCGCGACTGCGTGGTGAGCGTGAAGCCGCCGTGTTCGGCCAGCAGGGCGTGCAGGCCGGCCGTCATCACGGGATCGGCGTGCATGATATGGACATGGGGCAGGGTTGCGTGCATGGGAATTCTCCTGTTCCGCCGTGGCGACGTGCCTTGGCTTGTCATGCATGCATGATGGAACGCCCGGCGGCGCGCGACAAGTTAAGCAATGTTAAATCGCGTGACAATGGCCGTTGCTGCTTGTCGGAGCATGCAAGAAAAGTCGGGGGGAAAGCGGAGGCGAGGAGCGGGGAGAGGGCGAACGCACCGGCGGTGGGCCAGCGCCGGAATAGGCCCTCGCCGCGCCGGATTACTTCAGCTGGCCACTGGCGGCAAGCCAGCGCGCGGCGCCTTCGCTGCCGCCCTTTGCCAGCGAGACGAGACGCAGGGCTGCCTGCGGATGACGGTGTTCGGCAGCCTGGGCGTACAGCGGCCAGGCCTTGTCCTGCTCGCCGCCCGCGCCGCTGCCGGCACGCTGGTACATCTCGGCAAGCTGGAACGCCGACTCGGAATCGCCGGCCCGGGCCGCTTCCTCGAACAGGCGCATCGCCTCGCTGCGCTGGGGCAGCTTGTTCTGGTACAGCATGCCCAGTTCACGTTTGGCGACGACGGAGCCCTGTTCGGCCCACTCGCGCAGGCGCCGCTCGGCGGCAGCACCACCATGCTCGCCGAGGCGCTGGGCAACCGCCTCGATCACGGGGGCGGGCGGCACGACATCGTCGCGCGCCTGGCAGGCTATCAAGGCGCCCACCATCACGAAAACCGACGAAATGAGCATGCCGGCCTTGTTGAATAATTCCATATTGTTCTTGTTGCCTTATTCAAGCCTGTACTGCACGGTTGACAGGGACCCGCATGATAGCAATTACCGTCAAGCAATGGCGCACTGGTCAGCGCACGCAGTCGTACCTGGCGGCTGGCAACGATCTGCTCCCTTGGTATTGGTGATACAGGATGCGCGAATGCTACGGATCGTTGCGGATCTTAGCATGTTGAAATTGCCGCAAGCCGCCCCAATGTGACCGGCTCCGGTAATATTTGTAACGAGACGTTAATACGGACGAGGTCGATAAATCGCTCGACGCCGGCCTTATCAGGTTGCTCGCTGCTCTGCAGGTCAGGCGGCGCGCGCAGTTCACGCGTACTGACACCCTCGACGTATTGCCGCGTTTCTGTTCACCGCGCGCTGGCGCGGCCGGCATGCTGGTCGAGCCAGGCGCCGGCGTGCTCGGCCACGAGCCGCAGCTCCGCCTCGGCGGCCGAGAACAGCAGCGGGATCTGCATCACCTTGCCCTCGGCGAGCGCCAGTTCGAGGCCCAGGCAGGCGGCCACGAAGCGGCTGGCGCCCAGTTCGCTCACATCGTCGCGCAGCCGGTGCAGGTGGTGCCGTGCTTCCAGGAAGCGGGCATCGGCCACGGCCGCGGCGGCCAGTTCCATCGGCTCGCTGCCGCGGCCCATCCAGTTGCGTACCCGTCCGACCACCTTTGCCATCGCGCGCGCATCGTTGCCACAGCGCTCCACGAGTTCGTCCACGCAGAATACCGATTCGTCCACCGCACTCGCATACGCAGCCATGGCGCGCTCCTATTCGTCGAAAGTCCAGTAGCGGCCGGCCGGCCCGTCGACCGGGTGCAGGCCGAAACGCTCGGCGGCACGCAGCCGCCGCGTGATCAGGTAATACATGTCCGCCAGCGCCGAACGCCGCTGCGCGAAATAGGAATGGGCGATGAAGCTCGTGTCGACCTTGCTGGCGTCCACCGTTTCCACGCCCGGCACGACGACCAGACCGTCGCCGCTGTCGCCCGCCCGGGGATAGCCATGCATGCGCTGCGAGACTTCCAGCGCACTGTCCGCGGAGGAGGCGTACAGCGTGACGGGATTGCCGGCCGCGGCCAGCGCCGGCGCGATGTCGCGGCGAAACACTTCCGCATCGATATCGGGCGCCGTCAGGATGATCTCGCGCAGGCGCCCGGCCAGATCCGGCCGCTGGTCGATCAGCGCCGCCGCCGCACGCGTCATGGCGCGGTTGCCCATGCTGTGCGCCAGCAGGTAGACGTGCTCCGCCGTAGTACGTTCCAGGAAATCGACCAGGAAGCCCAGCAGCCGCGCCTGGGTCCATTCGATATTGGTTTCGTCGACCATGTAGCCGGACAGCCGGCCCTGCGAAGGCCAGCTGTAGAACACGGGAATGCCGGGGAACTGCAGGTCGTGGGCGATCTGGCCGGTGCGCCGGGCGGCGTCCTCGAAGCTGACGCGGTAGCCGTGCACGAACAGCAGCGCGCTGTTCGACGGGCTGGCCGCGATCCGCTCGGCCAGACTGGCGAAGAACGGCTCGCGTCCGGCCAGCGCGGTGCGCAGCAGCACCACGTGGCGGTCCGGGTCCGGCCGGAACTGCAGCCGCAGCAGGGAAGGCGACTCCATGGCGCCCATCTGGTGCTCATGCGGGATGCTCACCTCACAGCTGCCGTACGCCAGCTCGCCGCGGCCGCCACCGAACTGGCGTGCCGGGTGGGGATCGCCCGTCTGCTGCCGGTCGGTCGCGAAGAAGACCTGCAGCACGGCGTGGTTCGGTGCATCCGCCCCGCTGGCAGCGGGGGCGATGGGCCGGCGGCGTTCCACTTCCTCGAGCAGGTTGCGGGCTGCCGCGCGCAGGTAGCGGTCCCCGGCCAGGCCAGCCGCGGCCAGCGCATCGGACACACTGAACTGCCGCGACAGGGAACCGGGGTCGTCCTCCAGGTCGGCGATCGCCTCGTCGACGCGCGGCGACTTGCCGGCCAGCCTCGTCTTGAGCATCTGGTAGGCGGCGCCGGTGGCGCCCGCCGTGATCGCTGCGGTCAGTGCGGTGGTCAGTACGTCCATGCGGGATAGGCTCCGGGCTGCGGTAGCACGTATCTCACCACAGCGTGCGGTGCAAGTCCAGTCGCGGCGCTGGCGTGCGGAACGGCGTACGCCGCGCATGATCGCTATGGTAAATGCGAATAATTTGCATTATCATCCCGCAATTACCATCGACCGCTTTCCCATGACACCTGTCGCCATCCGCCGCTGGGCCTGGATCCACAAATGGAGCAGCCTGGTCTGCACCGTCTTCATGCTGCTGCTCTGTCTTACCGGGCTGCCGCTGATCTATCACCACGAGATCGGGCACCTGCTGGGCAATGAAGTGGAGGCGCAAGTGCTGCCGGCCGGCACGCCGATGGCCAGCCTGGACACCATCATCGCCTCCGCCAGGGCGCGCTATCCCGGCAAGCAGATGATGTACATGTCGCAGGAGGCGGACGAGCCGAACATCTGGAACGTGACGCTGGGCGACCATGGCGCGGACGAGAAATACATCGCCACCGCCGTCGATGCGCGCACGGCCGAGGTGCTGCCCACGCCGCAATTCGAAGGCTCCTTCATGTCCGTCATGTTCCACCTGCACGTGGACCTGTATGCCGGGCTGTGGGGCAAGCTGTTCCTCGGCCTGATGGGCTTGCTGCTGCTGGTGGCGATCGTCTCCGGCGTGGTGCTGTACGCGCCGTTCATGCGCAAGCTCGAGTTCGGCACGGTGCGCCGCGCGCGCACCGCCCGCACCAAGTGGCTGGACCTGCACAACCTGCTGGGCATCGTCACATTGACGTGGGCGCTGGTGGTGGGTGCCACCGGCATGATCAATACCTGGGCCGACCTGCTGCTGAAATACTGGCAGGTCACCGAGATGGCCGAGATGCTGGCGCCGTACAAGGATGCGCCGCCGATCACGCGGCTGGGCTCCATGCAGGATTCGGTACAGCGCGCCCAGGCGGCCGAGCCGGGCATGAAGGTGGCGTTCATCGCCTTCCCCGGCACGCCGTTCACCAGCGCCCACCATTACGGCGTGTTCATGCACGGCAGCGAGGCGCTCACGTCGAAGCTGTACAAGCCCGTGCTGGTCGATGCGCAGACGGCCCAGATCACGGACAGCCGCGACCTGCCGTGGTACCTGACGGCGCTGCTGCTGTCCCAGCCGCTGCACTTCGGCGACTACGGCGGGGCGGCCATGCAGTTCCTGTGGGCGGCGCTGGACGTGCTGACCATCTTCGTGCTGGGCAGCGGCCTGTACCTGTGGCTGAAGCGCGGGGCGGCCGTGCCGGTCCGCAAGGAAGACGGGGTCGTCAATGCCGACACGCCCGCCCCGGCACTGGCGCAGGGGGACGCGCGATGAAGCCGTCGTTCATGCGCCTGTGGGGCGTACCGATCTTGCTGGGTGTGCTGACGGCCATCGGGCTGCTCTCGGCCCTGCTGGGCGATGGCGTGTGGGATCTGGTGTCGGCGCTGGCGCTGGCCGTGCCCGTGCTGCTGGGAACCTGGCACAGCCTCAGGAAGCAGGGACGATGAAAGAGAAGGTCCTGCCGGATCAGTGATTGAACTGCTGGGCCACCGTCTGCAGCGGGGCCGGTGCCGTCACGACGGGGGCCACGGTCAGCGGCGGCGGCATGCGCACCGGCCCGCTGGCGCGGGTGGGCATGGCTTCCCAGGCCGGCGCTTCGATGCCTTCGAACACGTGCTTCAGTTGCTCGCCCCAGGTGCTGCGCAGCATCTGGAAATACTGGTTCTTCTCGTCCACGACCACGAAGCGGGTCACGGCCAGGCTGTCCGTTTCATACACCAGCAGGTCCAGCGGCAGGCCGACCGAGATGTTCGAGCGCAGCGTGGAATCCATCGAGATCAGCGCGCACTTGGCCGCCTCGTCGAGCGAGGTCTGCGGCGAGATCACGCGGTCGATGATCGGCTTGCCGTACTTCGATTCGCCGATCTGGAAATAGGTATTTTCGTCGTGCGACTCCAGGAAGTTGCCGGCCGAGTAGATCTGGAACAGCCGGCACTTCTCGCCATGGATCTGGCCGCCGAAGATGATCGCCACGTTGAAGTCGATGCCGAATTCCTTCAGCTGGGCCGCCTCGCGGTCGTGCACCGAGCGCACAGCCTCGCCCATCACCCGGGCCGCCTCGAACATGTTCGGCGCGGTCCAGATGCTGTGGCCGTTGCTGCCGACGAAGTCGCCCAGCATCTGCCGGATCGACTGCGAGATCGACAGGTTCCCGGCCGTCATCATCACCATCACCCGGTCACCCGGGTTCTCGAACACGTTCAGCTTGCGGAAGGTGCCGATATGGTCCACGCCCGCGTTGGTACGTGAATCGGAGAGGAAGACGAGGCCTGCATTCATGCGCATGCCGACACAGTAGGTCATGGAACTGTCCTGGATAAAGACGACGGATAAACGCCAATTCTACACAAGCTTGTTTCACTTAGGAATGATTTGTACGTCCACCGACAGGCCTTCCGTGCCGCCGCCGCGCCGCACGCCACGGATCGGCGCCGCCCCTTCGTAGTCGCGGCCGATGGCGATGCGGCAGTAGGCATCCGTCATCAGCCGCGCGTGCGTCACGTCGATGCTGATCCAGCCCTCGTAGCTGCTGTCGCAGGCCCAGGCATCCACCCACGCATGGCTGGCCGCGTGGTTGGTATCGCCCGGGTCGATGTAGCCGGATACGTAGCGGGCCGGAATGCCGTGCGCATGGCAGCATGCCAGGAAGATGTGGGCATGGTCCTGGCACACGCCTTCGCCCAGGCTGAGCGCATCGCTGGCCGAGGTGGTGACGGCCGTCGCACCGCTTTGATACCGGACCGCACCAAAGATGTGCTCCGCCAGGTTCAGCAGGTGGCGCGTCTGCGCGCGGCCATCGGGCAGGCAGGCCGCGGCCAGCTCGAGGATGCCGGGCGTCTGCGCCGTGAGGCGGGTGGACACCGTGTAGATCAGCGGGGAGAGCGTGTCGTTGGCGGCGATGCGGCCCTGCCAAGGGCTGCTCGTCTCGACCACCCCTTCCGCCACGATCGACACGGCACCGAACTGGCCGTCGAGGGTGAGCATGTGCGACAGGTTGCCATAGGCATCCGTGTAGGCGCTCATGTGACCGGGCGCGGCCAGCTTCCAGTGCAGCGCGTGCTGCTGCGGCTCGACGCGGGGCGTCAGGTGCAGCTGCTGGATGGTGTACGCCAGGGGTTCGGTGTAGGTGTAGCGGGTGGCATGGCGTATCGATAATTGCATGATGTTCTCTCAGGCGGCCAGCGGCAGCAGGAAGTCGCGGCTGACCCGGTTGCCCAGCTCGTAGATCCGTTCCAGGAATTGCGTCAGCGTGCCGTGCAGGCCCTTGTCGAGGATGTCCTCGATGCGGGCGAAGCGCAGTTCCGCGTGCAGCTGGCCGGCCAGGCGCTCCGTTTCCGTCGAGGCGCCGTTGCGCACCTGGGCCAGGTTGGCCACCAGCGCGTCCATGCAGGCCAGCAGCGAGCGGGGCATGTCGGCGCGCAGCATCAGCAGTTCGGCCACGCGGTCCGGCGTGATGATGTCGCGGTAGACCTTGCGATACACCTCGAAGCCGGAGACCGAGCGCAGCAGCGCCGCCCAGTAATAAAAGTCGCGGCGGCCCGTTTCGTCGCCGCCGCCATGGAACTTCACGTCCAGGATGCGCGCCGTGTTGTCGGCCCGTTCCAGGAACGTGCCCAGGCGGATGAAGTGGATCGCCTCGTCCTGCAGCATGGTGCCGATCGTGACGCCGCGCGACAGGTGGGAGCGGTATTTCACCCATTCGAAGAACTGCGCCGGATCGCGTTCGTGCAGCCGTTCGCGCAGCTTGAACTGCAGGTCCAGCCAGGTCTGGTTCTGGACTTCCCAGACTTCGGTGGTGAGCGTGCCGCGCACGGCGCGGGCATTTTCGCGCGCGCCCGTCAGGCAGGCGGCAATGGAGGACGGATTGGACGGATCGCGCACCATGAAATCGATCACGTCCGCCGGCAGCAGCGCTTCATAGCGGCTGTCATAGGCGCGCTGCAGTTCGGAGATGCCCAGCATGGCGCGCCAAGCCTGCTGCGCATCCGCATCGGACTGGGGCAGCAGGGCGGTCTGCACGTTCACGTCCAGCATGCGCGCGGTGTTCTCCGCACGTTCGGTGTAGCGCGCCATCCAGTACAGGTGGTCGGCGGTACGGCTCAGCATGATGTTCTCCCGGTATTGTTTTTCATTGTGTAATGCCTGTTCAGCTTTCCAGCACCCAGGTGTCCTTGGTGCCGCCGCCCTGCGACGAGTTGACGACCAGCGAGCCTTCCTTCAGCGCCACGCGGGTGAGACCGCCGGGCACGACGGAAATATCCTTGCCGGACAGGACGAACGGCCGCAGGTCGATGTGCCGCGGCGCCACGCCGGAATCGACGAACGTGGGGCAGTTGGACAGCGCCAGGGTTGGCTGGGCAATGTAACCTTCCGGCCGGGCGATGAGGCGCGCCCGGAAGTCCTCGATCTGCGCCTTGGTGGAGGCCGGCCCCACCAGCATGCCGTAGCCGCCGGCGCCGTGCACCTCCTTCACCACCAGGTCGGCCAGGTTGGCCAGCGTGTATTCGAGCTCGTCCTTTTTCCGGCACTGGTAGGTGGGCACGTTGTTCAGCACCGGTTCCTCGGAAAGGTAGAAGCGGATCATGTCCGGCACGTAGGGGTAGATCGACTTGTCGTCCGCCACGCCGGTGCCGATCGCATTGGCCAGCGTGACGCGGCCGGCGCGGTACACGGACAGCAGGCCCGGCACGCCCAACGACGAATCGGCGCGGAAGGCAAGGGGGTCGAGGAAATCGTCGTCCAGCCGGCGATAGATCACGTCCACGCGGCGCGGGCCCTGGGTGGTGCGCATGTAGACGGCGTTGTCATTGACGAACAGGTCCTTGCCCTCGACCAGCTCGACGCCCATCTGCTGGGCCAGGAAGGCATGCTCGAAGTAGGCCGAGTTGTACATTCCCGGGGTCATCACCACGACGGTCGGGTCCAGCACGCCCAGCGGCGCCACGGAGCGCAGGTTGTCCAGCAGCAGGTCGGGATAGTGGTCGACGGGTGCCACGCGGTGCCGCGCGAACAGCTCGGGGAACAGCCGCATCATCATCTTGCGGTCTTCCAGCATGTACGACACGCCGGAGGGGACCCGGAGGTTGTCTTCCAGCACATAGAACTCGCCTTCGCCGGCACGCACGATGTCGACCCCGGCGACGTGCGCATAGATGTCCGACACCACGCTGATGCCCTGCATCTCCGGCCGGTACTGGGCGTTCCGGTAGATCTGCTCGGCGGGAATCAGGCCGGCGCGAATGATGCGCTGGTCATGATAGATGTCGTGGATGAACATGTTCAGCGCCTGGACGCGCTGCTTCAGGCCCTTTTCCAGCTGGGCCCACTCGCTGGCCGGGATGATGCGCGGGATCGCATCGAACGGAATCAGGCGCTCGGTGCCCGCATCGTCCCCGTACACGGCAAAGGTAATGCCGACACGGCGGAAGATCAGGTCGGCCTCGACGCGCTTGCGTTCCAGGGCCTCCGGGGATTGCTGGGCCAGCCAGGCGGAAAATTCCCGGTAATGGTCGCGCGTGCCTTCTGGCGACGACATCTCGTTATAGAACTGCACGGTGGTCTTCCTCCATTGAATATGGGTAATTATGCAATTTACGTGCCATCGGTGTCGCACCATTGTGCCAATCGGCTCGGCGCAGGACGATTCGATACATAAAGGAATTGCCACGCAGAATGTTTTTTGGCATCATGACGACGCTGACCCAATCCCCGTCCGGCACCGTATTCCGCAGCCCGTCCAGACGCCGCTGCGCCTGCCAACCGTCGAACGGGTTTCATGTTGTCTCTGCCACTTCCATTGCCAGCCGTTGCCGCGCCACCGCGGCTGCAGCCACCCCACGCCGTCACGGACACGCCACTGCACCACGTGTGGGCCGGCGCGCTCGCGGTCGGCAGCGGCGCGACCGTGCTGACGGCACTGCTGGGCTCCTGCGTCGGGGTCGGCATCATCTGGCGGCGCAAGAAGCGCTGTGCGCTGGCCCATTGCCTGCTCGCCGATGCGCCGGCCGGCACGCCCGCCGTGGACATGCGCTATGTCAGCAATGCCATCCCCGGGCTGCTGCGTGCCCTGGGCGCCCGTGAACAGGACTATGCGGAGCTGGAAGTGGTGGCGGCCGGCGGCGCCAGCCTGTTCGGGCAGGGACCGTTTCCTTCCAAGGTCGGCGAGCGCAATATCGCCGCCTTTGAACGCATCGTGCGCGAACTGGGGCTGCGCGTCATCCATCAGCGCCTCGGCGGCAACGAAGGCAGCCGCATCACGCTGCACTGCGCGTCGCTCACCTACGACACCCGGCCGCTCGGCAAGCGCTAATGTGCGTGCGGCCACCGAGCCGCGCCGGACGCCGTGTCACGCTGCAGGTCCCACAATCCCAGGACCTGCCATGAACAGAACCAAGCTCACCGCCGCAATCCTGCTGGCGCTGGCCGGCGCCGCGTCGGCCCAGCAGGGCGACGGCACCCGCGTCGCCATTCCCATCGCCATCTGGAAGCCCGCCAAGGTGGACGCGACGCCCGAGCGCATCGCCGCGCTGCGAGCGCCGGCCGGCTTCACGGTGAGCGCCTTCGCCACCGGCCTGAAGAACACCCGCATCCTGGCCGTGGCGCCGAACGGCGACGTGTACGCGAGCCGCCGCGACCAGGGCGACGTGCTGCTGCTGCGCGACACGAACGGCGACGGCCGCGCCGACGGCGCGCCGGTCGTCGTGGCCAGCCGCGCCGGCGCCCATGGCCTGGCGATCCACGACAACAAGCTGTATCTGGCCACCGTGAAGGAGGTGTTCGTTGCGGATATCCAGCGCGACGGCCGCCTGGGCGAACTGAAGCTGATCATCGGCGACCTGCCCGATTCCGGCCAGCACCCCAACCGCACGCTGGCCTTCGGCCCGGACAACATGCTGTACATCACGGCCGGCTCCACCTGCAACGACTGCAACGAGAGCAATCCGGAAAACGCCACGGTGCTGCGCGCCTCGCCGGACGGCAAGCAGCGCACCATCTTCGCGACCGGCCTGCGCAACACCATCGGCATCGACTGGCACCCCCGCACCGGCGAACTGTGGGGGCTCGATCACGGCATCGACTTCCTGGGCGACGACGACCAGCAGGAAGAGCTGAACAAGATCGAGCTCGGCAAGCAGTATGGCTGGCCGCACGTCTACAACAAGGACAGCATCTACCCCCAGAGCACCCCGGTGGGCGACATCACCAAGGAGGAGTGGAAGGCGCGCAGCACGCCGATGGTGCTGGGCTACACGGCCCACGCGGCGCCGATGCAGCTGCTGTTCTACCGCCACGGCGCCTTCCCGGCCGACTACGAGGGCGATGCCTTCGCCACCATGCGCGGCTCCTGGAACCGCAGCAAGGCTTCCGGCTACGAGATCGTGCGCATCCGGTTCAAGGATGGCCAGGCGCAGTCGATCGAGCCGTTCGTCACCGGTTTCCTGACCGATGGCGGCAAGACGCACATCGCCCGTCCCGTCGGCCTGGCCGTTGCCAGGGATGGCGCGCTGCTGATGGCGGACGATGCCAACGGCGTGATCTACCGCGTGGCCTATACGGGCGGCAAGGCGAAGGTGGCGGCTGCGCCACCGGCGGGCCCGATGGAACAGCAGGCCAGCAAGGGCAACGGCGTGCCGCTGACCAAGGACCGTCCCGAGACGAAGGGCGACGGCAAGCTGACGGTGCGTTCCAGCGCGTTCGGCGACAACGGCACGCTGCCCATGAAATTCTCGGAATATGCCGATGGCGTGTCGCCGCCGCTGTCCTGGAGCGCCGTGCCGAATGCGCAGTCCTATGTCGTGATTGCCGAGGATCCGGATTCGAAACCCTACCAGCCGTTCGCGCACTGGCTGGCGTGGAATATCCCTGCCAACGTGACGGCGCTGCCGGAAGGCCTGCAGGAGCAGCCGCGCCTGACGATGCCGGAAGGCGTGCTGCAAGGCCGCACCACGCGCGGTTCGACAGGCTATTACGGCCCGAAACCCCCGGTGGGCGATCCGGCGCACCGTTATTACTTCCAGGTCTTCGCGCTGGACACGAAGCTCGATGTGCCGTTCGGCGCCGACCGCGAGCAGCTGGTGGCCGCGATGGCGGGCCACGTGCTGGCGAAGGGCACGCTGCTCGGCAAGTACGCGCAGAAAATCAAGCCGCCCAAGTAAAATCCCCCTTCGACAAGCGAAGGAGAACGGGATGAAGGCCATCGTGACGGGACACAGCCGCGGGCTGGGCGAAGGGATCGTCCGGGCGCTGCTGGCGCGCGGCGCGCAGGTGATGGGCATTGCCCGGCAGGGTAACCCGGCACTGGCTGGCGTGCAGCAGGTGCCGCTGGACCTGGCCGATGCGGCTGCCATCGAAGCCTGGCTGGAGGGTGGCGCACTGGCCGCCTTCCTGGCGGATGCGGAGGCCGCCTCCGGCCCTGTACTGCTGGTGAACAATGCCGGCGTGGTCCAGCCGGTGGGGGCGCCGGGCCGGCAGGGCGCTGCCCGGCTGGCGCGGGCGGTGGCCGTGAACGTGGCGGCGCCGCTGATGCTCACGGATGCGTTCGTCGAGGCCAGCGGGCACTGCCCCGACCGGCGGGTTCTGCATATTTCCAGCGGCGCCGGCCGCCATCCGTACAGCGGCTGGAGCGCGTATTGCGCCACCAAGGCGGCGCTGGACATGCATGCGCAGGCCGTGGCGCTCGACCAGGTGCCGGGGCTGGCGATTGCCAGCGTCGCGCCGGGCGTGATCGATACGGGCATGCAGGCGGAAATCCGCACGGTCGACGAGGCCGATTTTCCCGCCCTCGAGCGCTTCATCGCGCTCAAGGAGGAGGGCGGCCTGGACGATGCGAGCGAGGCCGGCGCGCGTCTCGTCGACTACCTGCTGGCCGGGCACTTCGGTGCCGATCCCGTGACCGATCTGCGGGATTTCCAGCGTTTCTAGCCTGCCTCAGGACATGCCGGCCGCCATCGGCCGCACCAGCGCCAGGTCCGTATTGCCGAAGCCGGGCTGGGCGAACCGCGCCCGCTCGACGAACGCGCCGGCAAAGTCGCCGCGGCGGCAGATGCTGCGCGAGAAATCGGCACCGTCGGCGCGCGCGCCCTGCAGCGATGCACCGAGCAGGGTGGAGAAGGGGAAATGCGCCTGGGCGAGGCACGCGCCGGCCAGGTCGCAGTGGCTGAAATCGTTCCGCACGAAGCGGCTGCCGGACAGGTCCGCGCCCGTCAATCCCCCGCCATGCCAGTCGCAATCGGTGGCGCGCACGCCGCGCAATGCCGCCTCCCGCCAGCTGGTGCCGGTGGCGGCCTGCAGTTCCACCAGCTCGGCATGCTGCCAGACGCTGCCCGACAGATCCGCACCGCTGAGGGCACAGCCGCGCAGGCGCGTCTGCCGGAAATCGGCCCGCGCCAGGCCGGCACGCAAGGCCAGCACGCGGTCCCAGCGGGCACCCCGCCAGCGGCTCGCCTCCGCGCGCGCATCGATCAGCACCATCGCCTGCGCCTGGCTGCGGTCGAGTACCGCGCGCGTCAGGTCGATATTGGCCGCCATGAACTGGTCGAGGCGCGCATCGCTCAGGTCGATGCCGGACCAGTACGCATCGTTGGCGCGCGCGCCGTTCAGCACGGCGCCACAGAAGTGCGCGTGGGTGGCACTGCTGCGGTCCAGGCAGGCGCCATCGAAGCGGGCGCCGGCGCAGTCGGTATCGTCCAGCAGCGTGCCCGTCATCAACGCGTGGCGCAGCTGGGCGCCGCGCAGGCTGGCGCCGCGCAGGTCGGCCCCGTCCAGCTGGACGCCGGACAGGTCGGCTCCATCGAGCACCAGGCCGCGCAGGTCCGCACCGGACAGGTTGCGGCCCGCCACCGGCTCGCCTTCTCGGAGCCACGCCAGCAGTTGCGCCGCGCCGGGCATCGGGCGGGGCCGGTCGCGGCGTGGCGGTTCCGCCGGCATGCTCCGGCGCCTGCGCAGTCTTCCCAGCAACGATGTCGGTATCAGTTTCATGGCAACCCCGCAAGAAGGCGCGTTACGCACCAGGCCGGCTGATTATGAACCTGTCGTCAATGTAATTTAATAGGTTCCTCGCCCGACTTGCATCGAACTTGACGGAGCGCAAGGCGCCTTGCAGCGTGCATGTCCTGGTGCCAGGCACCGAGGCATGGTGGGACGACGTCGTTGTCCTGGTGCCTGGCACCAGGACACGGCGGGTCGAACTCAGAACGTGCGCGTAAAGCTGGCCGAGAAGGTGCGGCCACGGCCGGCGAAGTAGGTGAGCGGATCCTTGTAGCGCACCGATTGCGGGTAGTAGCCGATGTACTGCCGGTCCGTCAGGTTGTCGATGCCCACGCCGAGCTTGCCCCAGCGGCTGTCGTACGACGCGGCCAGGTCGGCCAGCGTGTAGCCGCGGAAGTGCTCTTCCAGGCTCGTCGCTCCGGCGAAGCGGCCGATATTGGTGTCCCGGTCGGCCAGCCTGGTTGCCTGCAGGCGCAGCTGCGACTTCGGCAGCCACTGCCAGTTGGCGCCCAGCACCAGTTTATCCGGCCCCTGCGCCCGCGCGCCGAGCGCCAGATCGAGCGGCGCACCGGCGCGGGCGGCCGTGCTGCCATCGGTCCTGGCATAGGTGCCGGTGGCGCTCAGGGTCGGCAGCACGCGGTATTCGCCGGCCAATTCCCAGCCCCGCACGCGGGTGGGCACGCGGTCGATCACCCCCAGGCCCTCCGCATTGACGCGGATGACGGAGCCGAGCCGCGAGCGCGAGTCGTAATAGGAGATGCCGGCATTGCCCCGCGCACCGCGCCAGTTGACGCCCACTTCGTTGTTGCGTGTAACGACTGCCTGCAGGTCGAACAGCTGGTCCACCGACTGGTTCGGACGGTTCACGCCGCGCAGTACCACGCCCACGTCCGGCAGGCCGAAGCCTTCGGAGGACGCCGCGAAGGCCGACCAGCCAGGCGCGAAGCGCCATACCGCGCCGACGTTCCCCACGGTCTTGCTGAACGAGCGGGCGCCGCCACGCACGGCCTGGGCGCCATAGGTCCACAGCGTGGTGTAGGCGTCCACGTGCAGGTCCGCCGATTCGCGGCGCATGCCGGCACGCACGGTAACGGGCCCCAGTTCATATTCGAGCTGCACGAACGGCGCCGTCGAGCGGAAGTCCAGCGTGGGCACCCAGGTGCGGCCCGTGCCGGCCATGCGCTGGCCGCTGCGGTCGCGCAGGTGGTCCAGGCCGAGCGTCCACTCCAGGCCGTCGAGCAGCAGGTTCGGGCGCACCCAGGTGGCCTTGGCGCCGTACTTGTCGGCATTGATTTCGGACTGGTCCCACAACTGGCCCAGCGGCGCCAGGCGGATGTCCTGGAACGTGGCGGTGTTGCTGCCGCCATACAGTGCCGTGAAATCCTGCTTGAACAGCTGGGCACCGAATGTGCCGCCCAGCAGCGCATTGTGGCGATAGTCGAGGCTGATCGTGCGCACGTGGTTGGCGGGCGCGCGGCCCGGCGGCACGGCGGCGCGCGCAGTGGTTGGCGTGTCCGTGGCGAAGTTGGCTGGCACAGTACTGTAGTCGGCGTCGCCCTCGAACCGGAAGCGGTTGACGGTCAGCTGCAGGCGCTGGTCGCCGAAGTTGCGGCCGGCTTTCAGGAACAGGTCGTTGCCGCCAGCGTCGAGGGTATCGCCCTGCAGCACGTCGATGCCGATCAACCTGTGGCTGCCGTCGTAGGCCATGCCGCGCCGCTGCGTGCTGCCGTACGCCAGCAGGTCGAAGTCGCCAGCCTTGTGGGCGACGGTGAAGCCGGTCTTCCAGTCCAGGTTATCGTGGCGGAACTGCGACGCCAGGCGCACGTTGACTGCGAACGTGGTGCCGTCCGTGCGCGGCGTCTTGGTGATGTAGTTGACGATGCCGCCCGTGGCGCCCATGCCCTGGATGGCCGAGGCGCCGTTGATCACCTCGATGCGCTCGATGATGGCCGTGTCGGCGAAATAGCCTTCGCGCATGCCCGCACGCAGCGGGTTCGATTGCGGCACGCCGTCCAGCAGGATCAGCGCAGTGCGTCCGCGCAGCGACTCGCCGGTGGACGAGAGCTTCTGGCGGCTGGGGGAATAGCCCGGGACATAGGCGGCCAGGGCGGCGGAAGGATCGTCGGCCAGCAGGTACTGCGTTTCCAGCTCGGGCTGGGAGATGACGGACACCGCGCCGGGGATTTTGTCGACCGACTTCGCATTGCGCGTGGCCGTGACGACGACGGCAGCCGTATCGCCTTCCGGCGTGGCGGCGTCGCCGGCCTGTGCGAATGTCGAGCCCGGCGCGACAGCCAGGCAGGCCAGCGCCACGGCAGTGGCAAGGGGACGGCGACGGATCATGCGGCACTCCAGAGCGTGTGGGATCCGCACATGATAGCTTTCATCATGCTACCTGGCAACATTGTTAAATCCCGGCGTTGTTGAATCCCATTCTGCCACCTTTCGCCAGCCCGACAGTGGTGTGCGAATACGGTATTGCAACCGTATCCCGCAAAAAGGCGGGCACTCTAGAAATACTACATAAAACGTTGTATTATATAAGACACTTCATGGGAGCCCATATGGACAGCGCTAACACTGCAGAAACCCAGCTCATCAATGATGTAGAGATGCTGCGTCGGCAGCATTCGAACACGCAAGATCTGTACCGCGAAGTGTGCGCGGTCATGTTCTTTCGCTATGGAATGACGCCGACCGCCAACCGGCTCTACCAGCTGGTGCGAAAGGGCAGCATGTCCGCGCCAGCCGAGGCGCTGAACCGTTTCTGGGCACAGCTGCGTGAACGCAGCCGGGTGACGATCGACGGGCCGGACCTGCCCGACAGCCTGAAAAACGGTGCAGGGGAGCTCCTGTCGGCATTGTGGAAACAGGCGCAGGAAGCGGCCGCCGCCAGTTATGCCACACAACGTGAGGAAATAAATCTGCAACTAACCGAAGCGCGTCGCAACGAAGCGGATGCTGCAAACGTTTCGACCACTTTAGAGGCAGAATTGCAAACCAGCCACAAGGCACTGGCCGAAGCGCGCGCCGAAGCGGCGGAGTGGCGCGCGCAGGCCGCCGCAGCCGAAGCGCTGGCGGGCCGCCTGCAGAAGCGCATCGATGACGGTCGCCGCGAACTGAACGAGCAGCACGCGTGGTTCAAGACAGTGGAACGCGAGCACGCCGCCGAGAAAGCGGCCCTGGCCGCGGCGCAGCAGCAGGCCGAGCGCGAGCTGGAACGCGAGCGGGCCGCCACGGCACGGTTGCAGCAGGGCTGGGATGACGAGCGCAGTGCGGCCAATGCCGCCGCGGAGCGCCACCGGGCCGAGTTGCGCGAAATGATGGCGCAGTTTGCCGCGCAGCTGGGCGGGCGCGGCAAGGAGTAGGGCAGAGCCGTGCACGAGCGTGGACTAGTCCGTCCGCGTCATCTCCACCAGATAGACATCGTTCTCGCGCAGCGGCAGCGCCAGGCTGAAACGCCCGTCGCTGCCGACGCGCACCTGGCGGCGTTCCGCGGGTTGGCCGGTCGCCAGCCCGTTCAGCGTGGCCACCTGCGCCCGGCTCAACTGCGCGGGCGAGCCCATGTCGATGTAAGCGGTGTACGCGTCGTTCTGCCGGTAGCCGACCCGTGAGAGGTCGAGACGATAACTCCCTGGCCGCAGTCCCTGCCATGCCACCTGCACATCGCCCTTAGCGCGTGCCGGCAGATCCTTGATGAAGTATTGCTGGTTGTTGACGCCGTCCGGCAGGGTGCGCGTGTAATCCCACAGCAGTAACTGGGCATTGTCGCCATCCTTTGCCCCGATCGACTGCCCGTCGGCGTTCTTCAGCGCCGTGCTGCCGAGCCGGTTCAGGAACTGGTAGGCGAAATATGCCGGCTTCCTGATGCCCTGCGTGTTCATCAGCCCGAAGCCGCCATGGAAGGCTTCGAAGCGCGGCCCGGCTTCCTCGAAAATATCCGTGAAGACCCAGTACGACATCGACTGCGCCGCGCTGCCCACCTGTTTCAGCTTGTGCAGGATGTAGGCCGCCTGGTGATAGCTGTCGTGGGTCGGATCGGCCGGCGTGTACGACGAGCTCCACTCGGTGTAATGCAGGGGCAGGGCGGACTTGCCGACGGCGGCCATTTCCTGCCGGTTCTTCAATACATCGGCGCTGACGGCCGCATCATCCTTGCTGAGTACGGTGCCCGTCGTGCCGAATTCGTCCAGATAGCCCTGGTTCACGCCGTAAGAGTGCGTGGAGATGAAGTCGAGCGGCACCTCGTTGCGTTCCGCGTGCGCCAGCATCTCCGGCACCCATGCAGCGCCTGCCGTCGCCGGACCGCCCACCCGGTACGCGGGGCTGACACTCTTGATCGCCCGCGCCGCATGGTCGTACAGCCGGAAGTAATCGGCCTTGGTGCCGGTCCAGAAGCCCTCCAGGTTCGGTTCATTCCAGACTTCGAAGTACCAGGTGGCGACCTCGGCCTGGCCATACCGTTCGGTCCAGTGCTGCGTCAGCGCCTTGACCAGGCGTTCCCAACGGGCGTAATCGCGCGGCGGCGTCACGTTGGCCCGCCACCAGAACAGTGTTTTGGTGCCGCTGGCCATGGCGGACGGCATGAAGCCCAGCTCCACGAACGGCTTGATGCCGATGCTCAGCAGGTAGTCGTACAGCGCGTCGACATACTGGAAATTGTATTGCTCGCGGCCTCGGGCATCGATGCGGTAGACGCCCATGTCGTCGCTCAGCAGGCCATGCATGCGCAGGTAGCGAAAGCCGGCATCCTTGCGGATCTGCGCCAGCTGCTGCTGCCAGTCGGCACGCAGGCCCTCGTTGGCACGGCCGGCGCCGACGACCAGGTTGAAGTTCCCGGGCAGCGGCCCCTCGACGGCGGCCAGGTCGACGGCGATCGTGCGGGACTGGGCAGCAGCGGGCAACGACGCTGCCAGGAGCGTGCAGAAGAGCAGGGGGATCATCCGCATTGGCAGGTTTTCCACGATGTGAACAACGGCGGGGCTGCGCACCGGCAGTGTTTTCGCATCATAGCCTGAAAACGTGTTCATGAGGCCGTGGCCGCTGCCTCGTGCGCCCGCGGCACTGCAGGGGCACGCCTGCAGTGCCGGGAAGAGGGCATTTGCCGGGATCAGAGATGCTCGTGCACCACGCGGTAACGGTGCCCGGTGAATGCCGAGATCCCGGTCGCGAGCCCTTCGCTGACAGGCCAGTTCCAGAACCCGAAGGCAAGATTGCCGAAGCCCCAGGGCAGATCGAACTCCCATGCAGCGATGCCCGGGTGGGCTCCGCAGTCGGGGCAGGTCATGCCATCGTCCGCAGCGCCCTCCAGCCACGAGCCCGCCGCATCGGTCCAGGGCAGTTCGTCGGGATCGTGGGACGCGCCGCACTCGGGGCAGCGGATGCTGTCGATACCGTTGTCTCCCGTGTGGAACACGCGCCGCTCCGCCATCACTTCCAGGCCGCACATCGCGACGGGCTCCATCAGGGGAAAGGTATCCATGGCCGCGGCCGATGGTCCTCTGCCCAGCAGGTGCCCTGCGCCGGGCGCAGAACCCGTTGCGCTCGAGACGATGCCTTCCGCAACGAGCCACGCCGTCACGCGTTCGCCCAACGCCGGCGCCTCCTCCGGGGAGGCGTCCAGGTCCACGATCCACACGATGTTATCGCTCATGGCCGGTACCCCAGGCCCGGCGCTGCAGAAGCGACAGGCCTTGCTCGGCCATCGGATGACTTCACCGCGCGACAGGGTCCGGCGCACGGGCTGGTGCAGGATTGTTTGGTCATGGTGCGTAAGGTCCTTCGAGCACAGGATGGACGTGATCATACCTCCCGGACGCGACCGTGCGACGCCGGCTTCAGGAAACGTGCCGCCCGGCGGACGGAGGCAGTGCCGCAGGAACGGCCTTTGTGTTATCCGCGCGGCCACTTCTCTGCACCTGTCCCGACCGAAAATGGACAATTCGAGCGGCACCTGTTGGTCAGCCGATCGTCTGCTGCTACAATGCAAATGGTTCTCATTCGCGCCTTCTTTCCGCATCGCTGCCGGCGCGGGAAATTCGGCGGCAGATGGTGATCTTCAGTACCCATTCCTGCAGGTCCCGTCCGCTCTCAGAAAGACTGCCATGGCCGCATTGCCCAGTTCCGCCTCTCACATCGCCGCGCGCACTGCCGCCGCGGTCCTCGGCGGTTACGCCTTCACCTGGGGCGTCGTCGCCTTCGGGATGGCCGGCCTGTTCGCCATCGGACTGGAATTCCACGATGCCGAACACCTGTCCTACATCATCGGTTTGCTGGCCTTCCTGGTCGCGTTCCTGATGGCGTTTGCCGCCCGCAGCCTGCTGCGCGTCTGGCTCGTCCTCGCAGGTGGCGGCGCCTTGCTGGCAGCCGGCGCCTCGCTGCTGCAGCAGCAACTCGTTTGAACTGACGGAGATCTCGCAATGTTCCAGAATTACCGCCTGGCGATGGCCTGGCTGCACACGTGGTTCGGCCTGGCGCTCGGCTTCGTGCTGATCGTCGTGTTCTTCTTCGGTTCACTGTCCGTGTTCGACCGCGAGATCGACCGCTGGTCGATTCCCGCGACGCGCTTCGCACCGCAGCCGATGCCGTCGTTCGACAAGCTGCTGCAGCCGGTCTTCAAGGACATGCAGCCGCTGGAAGAACAGCGCGCGCTGGTGCGGGGCAGCGTCGACGGCGAGCTGCCGGCGCGCTTCGAGAACGTGATCCGCTGGGGCGCCTACACGACGCACCGCGACCCGGTGCTGTCGCTGTTTGCCGTGTATCCGATTCCGAATGCGAAGGATCCGGAGACCACCATCTTCGCGGCGCGCACCGTCGATCCGCGCGACGGCAGCGCCTTGCCGGACGACCGCCTGAAGGTGGGCAGCGGCTTCTTCTATCCGCTGCACTACAGCCTCACGCTGAACTGGCAGAACCTGGGCTACTGGATCGTCGGCTTCGCGGCCCTGATGATGCTGGTGGCACTGGTGACAGGCGTGATCATGCACCGCAAGATCTTCCGCGAACTGTTCACGTTCCGTCCCAACAAGAGCACCCAGCGCAGCATGCTGGACATGCACAACCTGACGGGCGTGGTCGCACTGCCGTTCCACTTCTTCTTTGCGTTCACCGGCCTGGTGATCTTTGCCTATATCTATTTCCCGGTCGCGCACACCCAGCTGACTCCGATCCACGACCAGCACGAACGGCTCGAAGCGCAGGAAACCGGCCTGCCGCACAAGCCGGCCGGCGTGGCTGCGCCGATCGCCTCCGTCGATGCGATGGTGGCCGAAGCGCAGCGCCGCTGGGCCGCGAAGGGCATGGCGGGCGAAGTCGGCTACCTGAACGTCGAGCACGTGGGCGATGTGAACAGCTTCGTGAGCGTTTATCGCGCCGGCACCGACCGCGTCGCACTGACGGGCGAGGGCATCCACTTCAAGGCCACCACGGGCGAAGTGCTGCGCGAAGATCCGCCACCGACGATCGTCGGCCGCATCAACGAGTTCCTGACCGGCCTGCATCTGCAGCACTTCCGCCACTGGCTGCTGCGCTGGCTGTATGTGCTGGGCGGCCTGGCCGGCTGCGCGTGCATCGCCACCGGCTTCCTGTTCTTCGTGGAGAAGCGCAAACGCCAGCACGCCAAGGTGGGCAGCAGCGGCGCCCGCATCGTCGATGCCCTGTCCGTCACCACCGTGACGGGCATGCTGATCGCGGCGCTCGGCATCCTGATCGCCAACCGCCTGCTGCCGGACACGATGCCGGCCGGCTGGCCATGGCGCGGCGACATGGAAAAATACTGCTTCTGGGGCGTGTGGATCGTGGCCATGGCGCATGCGTTCTGGCGCACGTCGGTCGTCGCCGAAGGCAAGCTGGCACCGGCCTGGCGCGAGCAGTGCATCGCCATCGCCGTGCTGGCGGTCGTCGCTCCGGTGCTGAACTGGATCACCACCGGCGACCATCTGCTGCGCACGGTCGGGCAGGGCTACTGGCCGGTGGCCGGCGTGGACCTGTTCATGCTGGCCGGTGCCGCCGTGGCGGCCCTGGCGGCGCGCCATCTGGGCCGCAGGACGGCGGTTGCCGTCACGGCACCGTCCGCCCTGGGAGCAGGCCATGCATGACGCGCTGACATTGCTGGTGGCGTTGCTGGCCGCCGTCGCCGGCATGGGCTGGTTCGCGCTATCGAACGAGGTGCACTGGCGGCAGGTGAGAGGGAGTACCTGTCCGGAGGTGTTCATGCACCGCCTGCGCATCCTGGGCGGCCTGGGCATCACGGCAGCCCTGGCGTTCTGCCTGTCGGTCGATTCCGCATCGATCGCCGTGCTGGTGTGGCTGATGGTGCTGGCCGCGGCGGCGTTGACGATCGCCTTCACCTTGACGTGGCGGGCAAGGGCGCTGCGGGTACTGGTGTTCTGGTACTGGTAACTGCCCAATCCTTGTTGCAGGGGACGTTCCACTGGCGGTCGGACAGAGGTCGGACACAACCGCATTGCGGTGGATCGCGGCCGCTGCCGGAATGCGTTTGCGAACGGGGCGGCAAAGCCATTTCCCAGCGTCCCCGCTGCCACGCCAACTCGACATTACGGACTATATTGTCGAGTTAAAGTACTGGATGGAGTACTGTATAATACTGGCTATCCAACCAGTATTGCCTGCCGATGTCCGTCAACAAATTCGCCCCGATCGACCTCGATCCGTATGCCGCACCGGTGGCCGGGGCCGAGGAACGCCGTACCCGTGACCTGGAAGCCCTCCGCAGCATCGCCGAAGATGCCATCACGGATGCCCGCACGGACAGCGAGATCGCCCGCGAATTCATCAGCCACGGCGAACTGCGTCCGAAATCCATCGCCAACACCCAGAAGGAGCTGTTCCGCTTCCTCACCTGGTGCCGGGAGGAGGCGGGAAAATCGCTGCGCCAGCTCACCGTCAACGACCTGAACGCGTACAAGGAATTCCTCAAGGACCCGCCGGCGGCCTGGATTTCAACCACCAAGTGGCCGCGCACGGACGCGCGCTACCGCCCATTTACCGGGCCGCTGTCCGACGCGAGCCGGCGCCAGGCCATGATCGCCGTGAAGGGCCTGTTCGCGTTTGCCGAACAGACCGGCTACCTGCGGCGCGATCCCGGCGCGCTCGTCCGCAACGTACGCACGCCAACGGCCAGCCGCATCACGCGCTACCTGACGCAGGACGCGATCGGCCTGGCGCTCGCCACGCTGGCAGCGCGTCCTGCTGAAACGCCGGCGGCGGTCCGTCGCCGCGAACGCGACCGGTTTCTGCTGATTGCGTATGCCCACACGGGCGCGCGGCTGAACGAAATCGTCAGCGCGAACATGGGCGCCATCTACACCGAAGGCAACGGCCGCTGGTGGCTGGATGTGCTGGGCAAAGGCAGCAAGCCGCGCCGCCTGCCGGTGCCGCCCGACCTGCTGGAGGCGTTCCGCCGCTACCGCACGGCCTTCGGTCTGCTGCCACACGCCAACCGCACGGACGACACGCCGCTCGTTCTGTCCAGCCGCGGCGCCGCGCTGACGCGGATCACGGACGAAGCCGCGTCCGAAGCCATGAAGGCCGTCTTCCTTGCGGGCGCCGGTGCGGCAGCGGCGCGCGGCGACACCGACACCGCCGCGCAATTACGCCAGGCGTCCACGCACTGGCTGCGCCACAGCATGCTGACGAACCACGCGAACAACGGCGTCCAGCTCAAGACACTGCAGGAAACCGCCGGCCACGCGAACATCGCCACGACCGCGGCGTATCTGCACAAGACGGACAACGAGCGGCACGACGAGATCCTGGCGTCGGCGGGGAAGAAAAGCCCGTTGTGAGCTTCGTCGATGCCGCTCGGGCGACCTTAGTGGGCACCGGGAGAAGTCGGGCACTACCGGCATCTGGGCGCAGTCGTGATCCTGGCATCAACTGTATTTGACATAATATAGATTATGCGAAGTTATGGGTTCCGGGCCGGACTGTCTTCTTTGCTGCCGAATTCGTAGCGCTCGGACCTAAACATATGCCCATTCACGACCTAAGACTCAGTGCGAGATGAATTTCGGGCTTTCTGACGTCTCCGCTACGCATTTAGGTCCGGAAAATGGACTGGGCGTTTCCAACCTATCTTTAGGTTCTGTGGATTTTCCGGCCGCCCCGAAAACTATGGCAATAGATCGGCACATCTGGCCCTGTCCATCCGTCCGTCCATCGGTCCAGCCGCCCATAGTGAGCGGAACGATAATCGCTTATGTGGAGCCCGCGCTGCCTGGCTTGCTGCGCCGTTTGCCCTTCGCGTCGGGACCTGCGGCACGGTTTTGTACATCCCGAGGTTCGATGCGACGCCGCTCCAACTCGTCATGCAAGTGGTCTGCCCGTACACTGTCCGCGGCCGATTGCCGTATCGCTGCCTCTAGCTTTGTGCGTACTGACTGTAGCTCTTGTCTGTCACGGTCCCGCTCGTTCTTCAAGATGTCAACGGCATTCTGCAATGCACCGATCTGTTCCCTGAGTTCCGCAATTTTCGTCTGGGCCGCATCATGGTCGACGCGTGCTCGCGCGATCGCAGCAATGTGCTCGGCTCGCTCCGCTTCAAGTGCCTTCTGCAGTTTCGCTGCGGCGGTGCGTTCTCTGTCGATGTCTTGTAGCGCGCGCCTTCCCATATCGGCGAACCTCTCCTCGGCCAAGCGGGTACGGTCCGCCAATCGTTCTCGCTCCTCGACATGCTGGGCGCTCAGCTCCCTCAAGCGCGCTTGCGTGGCCTCCAAATCGCCGCGGGCATCTTTCAGTCGCACCTCTAAGCCTTCCCTGATCGCGGCTGCGGTCGCTTGCGCTTCCCGAAGTTGACCCGCGTCGTTCTCGCTGGTGTGCAGCTGTGAGCGAAGGCTCTCAACTAACCGCAGGGCTTCCGCATGGGCAAGCTGTTCACTCGCCAAGTCCGCCTTGGCGTTGTCGACTGCGATAGCGGCGTCCGTCTGAAGTGTCGCCACCGACTCAAGGGACTTCGACTGAGCTGACTTCCACAGGGTCGCCACCAGGTCTCCAGCTGCCGTCCGTAACTCGTCTGGGAGGTCCGAATGCTCGATCGTGACACGGGAGTGTTCGCGCAGTGTTTTCCAGAACTGGCTCAGCGCTTCCGTCGGCGCCGACATACTACCCTTGCGGACCAGCTGATACAACTTGTTTGCCGTTGGCGTAATGCCATGTCGGAAAAATAGTAATACGCAGACTTCGCGGTAAAGGTCCTGCGTGCGCGGAAATTGCTCGCGCAGCTCGGCGACACTTGCTGCGATAGCGTTTTCACTCGCATTCTCTTCGGTATTCATCGGATAGCCTCCGGCATCGTTTCTTCCTATATTATTACGTAATACGTCAAAAAACCTGACACCCACCTAGAAAATATGACATTACTTCTATAATGTCAGATATTTGGGGCGCCTGTCTTACGCGGTCTCGTCACTCTTCCGTAATGCCGGCTAAAGCTGCGACAACTTTCACTCGACAAGCCGGCCCCCCCTTGAAAGCCGATCGAAAGAGGCTTTACGGCATAACCTGTCATTCTTCGTCCCGAATGACGCCCGAAGTGCCCCCTCCCCGTTCATCCACCCAGCCTTTCGCTGATCGGCCTTAGTAAGGACATGGAACTGGCGCGTTTTCGACGTGGCATCTACATCTCCATTGCCGGCGACGGAGCGCGGCTCGTGTCAAGGCACTTGGACGAAATGAATGCAGAGCATCAGCACTTGATTGCGCCGGGCTTAGGGATCACGAGCGGCGCGGTGGTTGACGGCGCCGTCCGATGGCCTTCCTGTCGTTCTCATCCTCTTCAAGCACAAACAATCTATTTATTTATATAAATATTCCAGGCTGCGCGCGGCCTGAGGCGTCATTATGTTGATTCCGTTGTCGCTCGGCCTGGCAGTCGGCATGATCCTGTCGCTCATAGGCGCCGGCGGAGGCATATTTGCAGTTCCATTGCTCGTGTTCGGAAGCTACATAAGCGTCGCACAATCCGGCCCGATCAGGCTGATGGCCGTAGGGATGGCGGCGGCGCTGGGCGCCATCCTCGGGTTGCGCGCCGGGGTGGTGCGCTACCGTGCAGCGCTCCTGGTTCCCAGCGCGTTCCAAGCGTATTCTTTGGGTAGAAGCTGTCGTACTGCTGGCGTTTGTCGTACTCGCCGCTTGGCTAGCGTCAACGTCGCCTCCCGGCGAACAGATGTGAAGCGTCCGAGTAGTCGTCGCTGATTCACGCTGGATAGCCGGCCCTTACAGCTGTCTTCCACAAATCCGCGCGCCATCGCCGCTGGATGATTCAAAGCGAGCCGGCTTTTACAGCGTCGAGCCACGTTTTCATGTCGCGACGACGATCGCGTGGGCCAGCGGATGCTCGCTATTCCGGTAACGCTGGCCGCGATGCGCGGTACGTCCTGCGCGCTGCCATCGGGGGCAGCCATACCCGAATGAGACGTTGGGCTGCCCACGGTGAGCATGCCGGTCTTGTCCGTGATGAAGGTATCGATTATGAGCAGGTCCCTAATCGCAGCGGCATCGTAAACAGATCGGCACGAGGATCAAGATGAAATTATCGGCTATCGCGTCAGCCGGACGCTGCATCGGCGCACGCCAGCGCAGAGCGTGAGCTAAGCTGCTTCGTTCCACGCCTGCATCGGCAATATACGAAAAAAAGTTGCGCGAGAACGGAATAAAAACACGACCGGACTCGTTTATCCATACGAGAACATGTTTCTCGCGGCCTTTTTTAGCGATATTCTGACTGGAAGCCCATATGACCATCAAGCACATCATCTTCGCAATCGCCTGTACAGGCACCGCCGCACATGCCATGGCCGGCCCGGCGCTGGACGCCGCGCAAGCGCATTTCACCGCAATCGGCGCCGCGGACCGCGCTGCCATCCTGCGCGATTATGCCGACAACGCGCGGCTGATCTGGGTGGGCGGGCCGCTCGACGGCAGCTACGACGGGACTGCATCCATCGGCGCGGTATGGGACAAATTCAATGCCGCCGCCGGCCCTGCGCGCGTTACCGTCCTGAACGCGAGCGAGTCGGCTAATCCGAAAGGCGCTACCGTGACGGCTGCCGTGCAATTCGACGCCAAGGTCCAAGTCAAGGTGCGATACGTACTGACCTACCGCGACGGCAAGCTGGTGAACGAAACCTGGCAGGTCGACCCTAAACTGGCGGCCGGCGGCTACTGAGCCGGCGCGCCGATGTCCTTCGTGCCGGACGATCCCGCCGACCACCTGCTGGCCTGCCTGCCGCGCCTGCGGCGCTATGCCCGCGCGTTGGTCGGCGATCGCGCCGCCGCCGACGACCTGGTGCAGGATACGGTCGAACGCGGCTGGACCGCCCTGTCCGGCTGGCGGCGCGGCAGCGATATGCGCGCCTGGCTGTTCTCGATCATGCACAACCTGCGCGTCGACCAGGCCCGGCGCGGCGCCCTGGACACCGAACCGCTGGACGACGACACGCCGTTGCCGGCCGCGCAGGAACACGTGAGCGCCGGCCTCGAACTGCGCGACCTGGACGCCGCGCTGCGCCTGCTGCCCGAAGAGCAGCGCGAAATCCTGCTGCTGGTCGGGCTCGAGGACATGCGCTACGAAGACGTGGCGCGCCTGCTCGGCGTCCCGGTCGGCACCGTGATGTCGCGCCTGTCTCGCGCGCGCGAGAAATTGCGCGCGTTGATGGACGGCCGCGCGCCCGTCGTTCCATTGAGAGTCGTGAAATGAGCATCCTACCGATCACCGAAGCCGATCTGCACGCCTACGCCGACGGTCGCCTGGCGCCGGCCCGGCGTGCCGAGGTCGACGCCTACTTGGCCGCGCGCCCGGACGACGCCGCGCGCGTGCGGGCGTGGATCGGTCAGAACGACGCGCTGCACGCGCTGTTCGACCCCGTGCTCGACGAACCGCTGCCGGCGCGCCTGGCCGCGCCGCTGCGCGCCCGCCCCGGCCTGCGCGACGTACGGCATTGGCCCTGGCAGGCGCTGGCCGCCGGCCTGGCGCTGGCGCTGCTCGGCGGCGGCGGCGGCTGGAGCCTGCGCGGCGCCGCCGAACGCGATCATCGTCTGGCGTCGATCGAGGCGGGCGCGCCCTTCCCCCAGCCGGCATTCTCGGGCCTGGCACACCAGGCTGCCATCGCCCACGTGGTCTACAGCCCGGACGTGCGGCGCCCGGTGGAAGTCGGCGCCGACCAGGAAGACCAGCTGGTGGCATGGCTGTCCAAGCGCCTGGGCAGCAAAATCCATCCACCGCACCTCGGCAAGCTCGGCTACGAACTGATCGGGGGGCGCCTGCTGCCCGGCGCCAGCGGGCCGGTGGCGCAATTCATGTACCACGACGGCGCCGGCCAGCGCCTGACGTTGTACGTCTCGACCGAGCAGGCGCAGAACAAGGACACGGGCTTCCGGTTCGCCAAGGAAGGCCCGGTCAACGTGTTTTACTGGATCGACGGCAAATTCGGCTATGCGCTGTCGGCCGGCATCGACAAGGGCGAACTCGCGCGCGTCGCGACCGCCGTCTACGAACAACTGGAGGGACCCGTTTGAAACCGATGTATTTGCTTGCCGCCTGCCTGTGGGCCGGCGCCTGCGCCGCCCAGGACATGCCGTTCATGCCCGCACACATGCACGCGCATGCGAGCACGATCGCAAGCGCCGCCCCGCCCGCCTTCGTCGCCAGCAGCGCCAAGCCGTACGCGGCCCTGGCCGACGACGCCATGGCCGTGATGGACGACGACATGCGCCGTGCGCCGATGAACGGGGACCCTGGCCACGACTTCGTCACGATGATGATCCCGCATCACCAGGGCGCGATCGACATGGCCAAGGCCATCCTGGTGCACGGCACCGATCCGGAATTGCGCAACCTGGCGCAAGGCATCATCGCTGAGCAACAAAATGAAATCAATGTCATGCGGGCCTGGCTGCAACGCCACGACGCCGGCACGACCACCCATACCGATAAGGAAGTCCATGCAACGCACTAAATTTGCCGGCACCACCATCCGTGCCGCCGCACTCGCCATCGTACTGGCCGGCGCCCTCACCCCCGCCCACGCCCTCCCAAGCGCCCAGGACCGCGTCTACACCGCCGACCAGAACAGCAACACGGTCTCGGTGATCGACCCGTCCACCAACACCCTGCTGGGCCAGATCCGTCTGGGCAACCTGCGCCCGGACGTGCTCTCGCCGCTGTACAAGGGCGAGGTCAACGTGCACGGCCTGGGCTTCTCGCCGGACCACAAGACGCTGATCGCGATCGCCAACGGTTCCAATTCCGTCACCTTCATCGACACCGCCACGAACAAGGTCAAGGGCGTCACCTACATCGGCCGCTCGCCGCACGAAGGCTTCTTCACGGCGGACGGACGCGAGGTCTGGGTGGTGGTGCGAGGCGAAGACTATATTTCCGTCATCGACCCGGCCACCTTCAAGGAAACGCGTCGCATCCAGACCACCGGCGGGCCTGGCATGGTGATGTTCCACCCGGACGGCAGGCTGGCCTTCGTCGTCTCGAGCTTCAACCCGGTGGTCGATGTCGTCGACGTCAAATCGCACCAGGTCGTCAAGCACATCCCCGTGACCAGCCCGTTCTCGCCCTTCCTGCAATTCTCGCCGGACTTCAAGGAAGTGTGGATGACGCACAAGGACGTGGGCAAGGTCACCCGAATCGACGTCGCGACGCAATCGGTGAAGGGCGTGATCGACACCGGCCTGATCACGAACCACCTGGCGTTCGCGCGCACCCCGGCCGGCGTGCGCGCCTATGTGACGGTCGGCGGCGAGAACGTGGTCAAGGTGTACAGCACCGGCGACGCGCCGGCGCTGGTGGCGACCATTCCCACCGGCGCCCTGCCGCACGGCGTCTGGCGTTCCGACGACGACAGCCGCGTCTACGTCGGCCTGGAAAACGGCGACGGCGTGGACGTCATCGACACCGCCGCCAACAAGGTGGTGGCGCACGCGCCGGTGGGCCAGGCGCCGCAGGCGCTGGTCTACGTCTCGCACGCGGTGCCGGCCGGCGCCGGCACGACCAACCTGGTGCCGCGCGCCAACGCCGAGCCCGTCAACATTGCACTGCGCCCGGCCGGCGGCGGCGCCACCGGCTTCGTGGTGGCGCGCAACCTGGGGCTGACCGATGCGCTGGAGGTGTCGTTGTTTTCCCTGAAGCCGGACACCGTGTATTCGGTATACGCGAGCGGTCAGGCGATGCCGGTGGCGCGCTTCAAGACCAATCCGAAGGGCATGGCAAACGGCACCGCCATCGGCCCGATGCGCGAGGTTGCGAGCGCCCTGTCGGCCAAGGATCCCGGCGCCAGCCGCATCCTGGTGATGGAAGGCGATGCGCCGGCCGACCCGGCCAAAGCCGTCCTGGCAAGCGTGCGCTAGAAACACGGCTCGGCCGCCGGCCCGATCAGAACAGCGAGTGCCGGCCTTCGTCGCTCACGGCCGGCATGTCGTACCGACGGCGCACGTGCATATCCGCGTCGAACTCGTAGACGACCGGCGTGGCGTTCGGCACGTCGAGCGTGGCGATGTCGTCGTCGCTCATTCCTTCCAGATGCTTGATCAGCGCGCGGATGGTGTTGCCGTGCGCCTGGATGACGACGCCCCGTCGCTCGCGCAGCGCCGGCGCCGCCAGCTCTTCCCAAAACGGCCGCACGCGCCGAACCACATCTTCCAGACTTTCGCTCAGCACGATCTCGCCTGCCCGGGCACCGCGGTTACGCGGATCATCCGCATACGCGCGCGCATCTTGCAGCGCCATCGGCGGAGGCGCCACGGCAAACGAGCGGCGCCAGGCGGCGACCTGCGCCGCGCCGTATTCCCGTTCGGCCGTCGCCTTGTTCAGCCCCGTCAGGGCACCGTAATGGCGTTCGTTCAAGCGCGGGTCCGGCACAATCGGCAGCCACATGCGGTCCATTGCTTCGCAGATGATCCATTGCGAGCGGATGGTGCGCTTGAGCATCGATGTGAACGCGACGTCGATCGCCACGCCCGCCGCGCGCAGCGTCGCGCCCACCGCCCGCGCCTGCGCCATGCCGAGCGGCGTGAGGTCGACATCGGTCCACCCCGTGAAGCGGTTATCGGCGTTATAGGCGGACTCGCCGTGGCGGATCAAAATCAGTCGGTGCATGGCGCCTCACTCCTCGGATCGGCTGCGTCCCGGCCGGGTCGCGCGCAACCCCCGGACGAACTGGGATAGAGTAACCGGAAACTTATCCGGGCACGCGTTCGATGCCGGCTTTCACCCTGGAAATTCTTATGAATCCTGCCATTCAAGACATCCATGCGCGCGAGATCCTCGACTCGCGCGGCAACCCGACGGTTGAAGTCGACGTGCGCCTGGTATGCGGCGTCGTCGGTCGCGCCGCCGTGCCTTCGGGCGCTTCGACCGGCATTCATGAAGCCGTCGAACTGCGTGACGCCGAGCCGCGCCGCTACGACGGAAAGGGCGTGAAGAATGCCGTCGCCCACGTCAATGGCGAGATCGCCACCGCCGTTGCCGGCAAGGACGCGACCGACCAGAAAGGCATCGATGCCCTTCTCATTGCGCTGGACGGTACGCCGAACAAAAGCAGGATGGGGGCGAACGCCGTTCTGGGCGTGAGTCTGGCTGTGGCGCGCGCTGCCGCCGCGGCGGCGGGCTTGCCCTTGTTCAGTACCCTGTCCGCGTCGCACGCTCCACGCATGCCGGTACCGATGTTCAACATCCTCAACGGCGGGGTACACGCCAATTGGCAAGCGACCGATTTTCAGGAATTCATGATCGCCCCCGTCGGCGCCCCCACGTTCGCCGAGGGCGTACGCTACGGCGCCGAGATCTACCATCGCCTGCGCACCATCCTCAAGGAGCGTGGTTACAACACGGCGGTCGGGGATGAGGGCGGCTTCGCGCCTATCCTTAAGCGCAACGCCGAGGCCGTCGAATTAATCCTCGAAGCGATCGAAAAGGCAGGCTATCGACCCGGTGACGACATCGTGCTGGCGCTCGATCCGGCGTCGTCCGGCTTTTACGAGGACGGCCTGTACCACCTTCGCAGCGAGGGCCGTAAGGTCGATGCGGCCGGGCTGGTCGACCTGTACGAGGGATGGATCGAACGCTATCCGATCGCCGTGTTGGAAGACGGATTGGCGGAGGACGACTGGGCCGGCTGGCGCATGATGAACAAACGGCTGGGCAAAAAGGTCGAACTGGTTGGCGACGATCTGTTCGTGACCAACGTCAAACGCATCGAACGCGGAATTCAGGAAGACGTCGCCAATGCCGTTTTGATCAAACCGAACCAGATCGGCACCCTCACCGAAACGCGCGCCGCAGTCGAACTGGCCTACCGTGCCGGTTGGGGCGCCATGGTCTCCCATCGCAGCGGCGAAACGGTCGACAGCTTCATTGCCGATATGACGGTCGGATTCGGTACAGGACACCTCAAGACCGGGGCACCTGCGCGCGGCGAGCGCGTGGAAAAATACAACCAGCTGATGCGCATCGAAGAAGCGATGGGTCGAGATGCCTCTTACGCTGGCCGCGATGCGTTCGTGCGCGGGTAGGTTGAAAACAGCTTAGCCCGATGACGCGCCTGGTTACACGCATCGTCGTCGTTCGTCATGGCCACGTCGATGGCATCGATCCGCCGCGATTTCGTGGATGCGCCGAATTCCCGCTCTCCGAACTCGGACGGCGCCAAGCGGAGGCGCTGGGACGGCGCGTGGCGCGTGGCTGGCAGCCGGATGCCATTTACACCAGCAATTTATCCCGTTGCATCGATACGGGCACGGCGATCGAGCGCGCAACCGGCGCGCCTGCAAGCGTTCTCGGCGAGCTCGCCGACATCGACTACGGCCAGTGGCAAGGTTTGACGCACGATCGTGTCGAGTCCTTGTGGCCCGGGCCGGCACGGATGTGGTTTTCGAAACCCGACATGGCCTTGATACCCGGCGGCGAGACGCTCGCACAGGTGTTGGTACGCGTCATGAGTGTCCTCCATTTCGTGCTTTTGAAACACGCCGGCCAGACCGTCGTCCTGGTCGGGCACGACAGCGTCAACCGTGTGCTGTTGTTGCATTGCCTTGGGCTTTCTCTCAGTCATTATTGGCAACTCCGGCAGACGCCTTGCTGCGTGAATGAATGCACGTTCGAGGACGATTCGTTCGTCATCCAACGCATTAACGAAACCGGTCACCTGATTGGCGTTTAAACAAGGAAATGGCGGGAAGACGAGTGGATCGAAGTTTTTACAGCAGGTTAAAAGGTCGAATTCGGCGTCGCCTGCGCTCAGGACGCCGCGCGATGATTTGGCGGAACAAGCAAACCTTGCTATGATTGACTTTAATTGGAGATGGCATTCCTCCCGTAACCGCTCAATCCCGAGCTGATGATGCCTACCTTTCCCGGCCGGGAAGGTAGGCGCATGCCTCGATCCGGACCAGCTGGGCTCACTCACTGGACCGATGAAACCTGATCACACACCCGAACAAGTCGAGCTTTTGCATTACATGGCGAAGTGGCTGCTGCTTTCCGTCATCGCGGCCGCACTCGCCGGCTCCGCGTCCGCATTCTTCCTGTTTGCACTCGAGCGCGTCACCCAAATCCGTGTCGCGTCACCGCAGATCATCTGGCTGCTCCCCCTGGCCGGGTTCGCCGTGGGGTGGATCTATCATCGCCTCGGAAAGGATGTCGAGGCCGGCAACAACCTGATCATCGACGAGATCCACGACCCGAAGAAAACGATCCCGCTGCGGATGGCGCCGCTGGTCCTTGGCGGTACCGTGCTGTCGCACCTGTTCGGCGCATCGGTAGGTCGCGAAGGCACGGCGGTGCAGATGGGCGCCACGCTGGCCGACCAAATCGCCCACATGTTGCGTCTGGACCGCGATACACGCCGGGTACTCGTCATGGCCGGCATGAGCGCCGGCTTCTCATCCGTGTTCGGCACGCCCGTGGCGGGCGCGATCTTCGGCCTGGAAGTACTGGCGATCGGCCGCATGCGCTACGACGCGATCCTGCCCTGCATCGTCGCCGCCATCGTCGCCGACCGCGTGGGACTATGGTGGGGTATCCACCACACGCATTATGTGCTCGGCGCGGTACCGGCTGTCGGTACGACCGGCCTGGTTGCGGTCGTCGTCGCCGGCATCGCGTTCGGCATGGCAGGCATGCTCTTCGCGACGCTGACGCACACGTTGAGCGACACGGCCAAGCGCCATGTGCCGTACGGTCCGGCACGCCCCCTGCTGGGCGGCGCAATCGTCGCCCTGGCGGTCTGGCTGAGCGGGACACAGCGCTATATCGGTCTCGGCATTCCGGTCATCGTCCAGGCGTTCCAGCAGCCGCTGGGATTCGAAGACTCGATCGGCAAACTGGCGTTTACCGTCGTCTCACTCGGCAGTGGCTTCAAAGGCGGCGAAGTGACGCCGCTGTTCTATATCGGCGCCACGCTCGGCAACGCCCTGGCGCCGTTGCTGCACCTGCCTTTCCCGCTACTGGCCGCGCTCGGCTTCGTCGCCGTGTTCGCCGGCGCCGCCAACGTGCCGCTGGCGTCTACCGTCATGGCCATCGAACTGTTCGGCGGCGAGATCGCGCCGTACGCAGCGCTCGCCTGCGTCGTCAGCTACCTGTTCTCGGGGCACACCGGCATCTACCGCGCCCAGCGCATCGGCCGGGCCAAGCACCGGCGCGCGCTTCCCGAGGACCTGCGTCTGTCCGAACTCCATGCCTACCGTGCGCGCGAACGCGCGAGGCCGGCAGCGCAGCGTCCTGAACAGTGAGCCACACGATGAACGATTTTGCCGTCCTGCGCCTGTACATCCCGATGTCGGCCCGTGCCCGCGCCACCCGTCTGTGGCACCATCTCAGTCCCCCGCAGCTCGCCCACCAACTGCTGACGCAGGCACGCCGCGCCGGCATCCGCCAGGCGTTGCTGTTCCATGTCGGCAGCGGCTACCTGCCGGGTGAGAAGCCATCCCACGCCCACGTGGAAGGAACGGCAGGGCGCCACCCGCAATGCGTCGAACTGGTCGATACGGAAGAAGCGCTTCGCGCGTTCCTTTTCGAACACCATGCGCAACTGCACGCGGTGCAGGCCGTGCTGTTGCGATGCGAGCTGCCGCTCGCAACCGAGGGCAAGGCGACGCACGCAAGCGCCGGTTAGCGGCGCATCAGTAATGCGGCCGTCCCCATGCCGAGCGTGCACATGACAAGCGAACCGGCAACGTGCAGCAGCACTGCACCGGCTGCCATGGCCAAGCGGCCGGCGCGCAGCAGGATCACCGCCTCGCCGGCGAAACTCGACATGGTCGTCAAGCCGCCAAGGAAGCCGGTGACGACGAACAACCGGATCTCGGGCGCGAGCGACGGCGTTTCGGTTAGCCAAGGTATCGCCACCCCGATGATGTATGCGCCCACCAGATTGACAAGCAGAGTACCGGGTGGAATCTCCGGAAACAGCGAATTCAAAGCCACGCTCGTCCACCAGCGCACGAGCGCTCCCAGCGCAGCGCCGGTGGCGACTGCGAATACGGAAGAAAACTCCATCGATGTCCCATTTGTAATGTACCTTGCCACCTTAACACGGCACTATGGGCAGCCGCACCCGGCTATACTCCATGCCCATGTCTTTCCATTCCCTTGCTCGTTTCGATCCATCCGTTCGTCTTGCACTGCGTGCGCTATGCTCGGCACATGCCGGCCCGGTCGACCTGGACCTGGGGCGAGGCGAATGCATCGCCATCGTCGGTGAATCCGGTTCCGGCAAGAGCGTGTTGCTGCGCATGATCGCGGACCTGATTCCCAACGAGGGCACGGTGCTGCTGGACGGCGCACAGCGCGCAAGCTGGACGGCGCCGGCATGGCGTTCGATGGTAGTCTATCAAGCAGCCGAGCCGGCCTGGTGGGACGCGACCGCGCGCGCGCACCTTCCGGCATCGGAGCAGAAGCGGGCGCAGGCACTGGCCGATGCGCTGAAACTGCGGGCCGCTGCGCTTGATACCGACCTGGAGCTGCTGTCGACCGGCGAACGCCAGCGCCTCGCGCTCATCCGTTCCCTGGCTTGCCGGCCCCGTGTCCTCCTGCTAGACGAGCCCGCTTCGGCGCTCGACGCCGCCTCGACCGCAGCTCTCGAAGCCCTACTGCGTTCGGAACTCGAACGAGGCACGTCGGTGTTGGTCGTGACGCATTCAGAAGAACAGGCCGAGCGCCTCGGGCAGCGGTGCCTGCGTATGGCGAGCGGCCGGCTCGAGGTGGCATGAGCCAGATTGCACTGTCGGCGTCGGACATGGCGCTCGCGGCCAGTCTGGTCGTATTCGATGCGGCGGTTTCGATCGCCTTCGGCCTGCGCCTGCATCGGCCCTTGCTTGTCGCCAGTCTGAGGATGGTGCTGCAGTTGCTGCTCGTCGGCCTCGTGCTGCGCATCGTATTCCGTTCCGACGCGCCGGCGCTGACGCTGGCCATCGCCTGCCTCATGATCGCCGCTGCCGCGCGCGAAGTCGCAACGAGGCCGACGCAGCGCCTGGCCGGCTGGGGCAACTACCGTATCGCGGGCGCAGTGGTAGCGCTGTCGAGCCTGGCCACGGTGGTGCTGGCCCTGATGACGGCCATCCGCCCCACGCCCTGGCACGACCCGCGCTATGCCATCCCGTTGATGGGCATCGTGCTGGGCAGCGTGCTAAATTCGGCAAGTCTGGCCCTCGACGCTTTCCTCGGCGGCGTGGTTGTGTCGCGCAATCAGATCGAAGCCCGTTTGGCCCTGGGTGCATCCTTGCGCACAGCGCTTGCGCCGCTGATGCGCGATGCGGTGCGTAAAGGCCTCATCCCGGTCATCAACCAGATGTCCGCGGCGGGTATCATCACGCTGCCGGGCATCATGACCGGCCAGCTCCTCGCCGGCATGGATCCGCTCGGCGCCGTCGAATACCAGATCCTGTTGCTGTTCCTGCTGGCCGGGAGCAGCGGACTGGCCGCCGGCGGCGTGGTCTGGCTGGCCAGCCGCGCACTTGGCGACGACCGCGACAGGCTGCGGCTGGACCTCTTGGCTTAGTTATCCGGCCGCTTCCTGGTCCGCACCATGTCTTCGAAGGCGGCGACGGCGCGGCTGCGATGCCGCTGGGCGTGGCGCAGCATCGAGAAGCTGCGCGCCGGGAGCGCGCAGTGCGCCCGTGCCAGCAAGCCGGCCTGCACATGCGGCGCCACGACCAGTTCCGACATCGCGGTGGCAAACGGTCCCGCCATGACCGCACTGCGCACCGCCTCATTTGAGGGAAGTTCGAGTGCGATCTGCAGATTGACGACCGCCACGTCGAGCGCGGCGAGTCCGGTCTCCAAAGCGGACCGCGTGCCCGAACCGGCTTCACGCAAAATCCATTGTCCAGCTTCCAGTTCTCTGGCCGTCAGCGTCCTGCCGTCGGCCCAGGGATGATCGGACGCAACCACAACCACCATATTGTCTTCGCCGACAGTCTCCTCCTCCAGGCCGGTCGGTTCTATGTTTCCCTCCACAAAACCGAGATCGGCGCCGCCTTGCAGCACGGCCTCGGCGACGCTCTCGGTATTGCCCGCTTCCATGTGCAAATCGATTCCCGGCCATGCTTGGCGGAAGCGTACCAGCAAGGCCGGCAGCCAATAGCTGGCGATGGTCTGGCTGGCGTGGATCGTTAGCGACCCGCGTCTGAGCTCGCCCAAATCGGCCAGCGCCGCCTCGGCTGCCTGGGCGCTCGCGAGCGCGCGGCGTGCTTCGACGAGAAAAATTCGTCCCGCGTCGCTGATTTCGATGCGCCGGCCGACACGGTGAAACAGCGCCGTTCCGTATCGCTCTTCCAGCGACTTGATGGAAGTGCTGACCGCCGAAGGGGTCAGGAAGAGAACGGCGGCGGCCTGGGTAAGGTGCTGGCGTTCGGCGACCTCGACGAATATACGCAACTGATCCAATGTCATCGTTCAATATTTTAGAAAGATATGTTCGTAATTTTAAAATAGACCAAACAATTCAGTACAGCGATACTTATTACATCGACGTATATGAATATGAGAAAAATAATGAAGAATCAAGTGAACAATTTGTCCGCCGCCGTTCCCGGCCTGTTGCTTTGTGCTGCGGTGACGGCAGCTGCCTATCTGCTCGAAGTGGCCGAAACCCACGTGTTCGGCCGCGCTTGGCTCGAAAGCCTGGTGCTGGCCATTCTCATCGGCACCGGTATCCGCACCCTGCACCGCCTCGACCCGCGCTTCGATCCAGGCATCCATGTCGGCGCCAAACTGCTGCTCGAGATCGCGGTCGTGCTGCTGGGCGCTTCGGTCAGTGCCGGTGCGCTGCTGGCCAACGGCCTCGGCCTCATCGGCGGTATCGCGGCGGTGGTCGTGGTTGCGATCGTGTTCAGCTATTTCATTGGGCGCAGCGCGGGCCTGCCGCAGAAGATGGCGATCCTCATCGCATGCGGCAATTCGATTTGCGGCAATTCCGCGATCGCTGCAGTGGCGCCGGTGATCGATGCCGACGGCAAGGACGTCGCCGCCTCGATCGCCTTCACCGCCGTGCTTGGCGTGGGCGTCGTATTGGGCCTGCCGCTGCTGGTAGGACTGCTGTCGTTCACCCCGGTGCAGTATGGCGTGTTCGCCGGCTTGACCGTCTATGCGGTGCCGCAAGTGCTGGCGGCGACCGCATCGGTATCGGCCGCGAGCGTCCACATCGGCACCCTGGTGAAACTGGTGCGCGTGTTGATGCTGGGTCCGGTCGTGCTGGTCTTGTCGATGTTCGGACGCGGTAGCGGCCGGGCACGCCCTGCGCTGTCGCACCTCGTGCCGTGGTTCATCGTCGGTTTCCTGCTGCTTCTGGTGCTGCGTTCGATGGGCTGGATTCCGCAGGCTGCACTGGCGCCTGCCCACGACGCGGCGAACTTCCTGACCATCATGTCGATGGCGGCCCTCGGACTGGGCGTCGATGCCCGCGCCGTACTGCGTGCCGGCGCCAAGGTGGCCTCGGTGGTAATCGGCTCACTCGCAGGATTGGGCGTGGTCAGCTTTGCTCTGATCAAGTTGCTGGGTGTATAGGCACAGCGCCCTCTTCCCGACTTATATTTATGCCAACTAAAAAAGGAAAAATCCAATGAAATCATATCTCTGTCATAACACCGCTCGCCGACTCGCTGCAGGCGCGATGTTCGCGCTCATGACAGGCATCGCCTGTGCCGCACAGCCGGTACTGGTGTACGGCCCCGGCGGTCCCGCGCCGGCGATGAAGGAAGCGGCTGCCGCCTTCGAGCAGGAGCACGGCATCAAGGTGACAGTGACGGCGGGCCCGACACCGGGCTGGATCGAACGCGCGAAGCAGGATGCCGACGTGATCTACAGCGGCTCGGAAACCATGATGACGGACTTCACCGTTGCGATGGGCGGCCGCATCCAGGAAGCCAGCATCACGCCGCTCTACCTGCGTCCGCTGTCGATCCTGGTTCGTCCGGGCAACCCGAAGCATATCCATGGCGTCGCCGACCTCGTCAAACCCGGCGTGCGCATCCTGGTCGTCAACGGGGCTGGCCAGAATGGCGTTTGGGAGGACATGGCGGGTAGGAAAGGCAATCTCGATACAGTGCGCAAGATCCGCACGAACATCGCCAGCTATGCTGCCAACAGCGCGATCGCGCGCGACACCTGGACCAGCCGCAGCGACATCGATGCATGGCTGATCTGGAACATCTGGCAGGTCTCCAACCCCAAACTCGCCGACGTCGTGTCGATCGAACCGGATTACGCGATCTACCGCGATGCCGGCGTCGCCCTGACCGAGCACGGCAGCGGCAACCCGGCTGCGAAGCAGTTCGTCGATTTCCTGCAGTCGCCGCAGGGCAGCGCGATTTTCACCAAATGGGGATGGCAAAAATGACGGCGCGCGTCCTGCCATGACCGGGCAAGCGCAGGAACGCAATCTCGACGACCCGGAGGAAGTTACGCGCCGCTACCGCGAACGCCATACCGCGCCAGTGGCTGCGCTCAACCGCTGGGTCGAAAGCCACGCCGGCGGCATGCGCGAGATGCCGTGGTTCGATCCGCGCGATGGCGGCACCTTCGCCCGCATCCTGGTCCTGCTGGAAGCGCCGGCGCGCCAGGCGATGCGGCCGCGTTTCGTGTCGCGCGACAATCCCGGTCCGGCGCAGCGCAACCTCAAGCTCTTCCTGGCGCAGGCCTGCGTGGCGCGCGAAGAGACGGTGATCTGGAACACGGTTCCCTGGCTGCCGCCGGTCGATGGCCCACCGATGCAGCTGCGCGCCGGCGACATCCGCGCCGGCATCGCGCTGCTCGACGACGTCCTCGGATTCTTGCCGGAGCTGCGCGTCGTGGTGTGCGCGGGACGCACGGCCAGGCGCGCCGAAGCGTCCATCCGCGCCAGCCGGCCCGATATCCAGGTGCTGTCGATGCCACATCCGAGTCCGCTCGCTGTCTGCGCCGGCCCTCACGTAGCGCGGCAGATCGTGGACACGCTGGCGCAGGCGCGCGGGGTTGCCGGCGCCTGGCGCCGTACCACCTAAGCTCACGGGCGCTGCAGCGAAGCAATACAAGGCGAGACGAACAGCTTGCCCTGGTAGGCGCCATTCGCCGTGCGCCACGCGACCACCAGCCACAGCATGGCCAGCACCGCTACGAGCAGCGCGCCGGCGATGTCGAAGAACAGCGAATCGAATACATTGGCAAGCCGCAGCGTGGTCACGGCAAATACGCCGAGCGGAAATGTATACCCCCACCAGCCAAGGTTGAAGGGTACCGCGCTCCGGAAATAGCGGCAGGTGATCAGTGTCGCGAGCAGCATCCACCACAGGCCCAGCCCCCACAGGAGCAGTGCGCTCACGACCCCCAGGCCGTATGCGACCCGGCCGACCTCTTCCATGCCGAACAGGGCGAACGTCGCAGGCGCATCCGCACCGAGCACCAGCATGCCTAGGGAGCCTGTACCCACCGGGCCCAGGGCCAGCCAGCTCGATGCCGCCATGCTTTCGTGCGGCAGCTTGTGCAGCGCCATGCGCAGCAGCAGGATCGCGAGGATGCTGAGTGCAACGGGCACCGAATAAGCCCAGAGCACATAACCCGTAAGGAGCACCGTGAAGCGCGCCGCGCTGTCCTGCAGGTGCGGCACGAGCAGGCCTGCGCTGGCGGCCGCCACTTCGGCTGCGACCACGGGCAGCAGCCACACCGCAGTCATCTGGTCGATGCTGTGTTGCTGGCGGGTGAACATCAGGTACGGAATCAGTACGCCGCAGGCCAGCGCCATGGCGACGTCGATCCACCACAGGCATTGCGCTACCGCGACCGCGGCCTGCCCCCAGCGCGCCACGCCGAACCCCAGGAAACCGTTGATGATCGTCGCCAGACCCATCGGGATGGTGCCGAAGAACATCGATACCGTCGCGTGCCCGAAGACTTGCTTTGCCTCGTCGAAGAACAACAGCCAGCGCGCGCCGTACATCGCGGCGAACACGACGAACAGCAGGATGTTGAGCAGCCAAAGGCCTTCGGCAAGCTGATGCAGCCCGAAAACGGCATAAGGGAATTGTGCGAGCGCGAGCGCGAGAATACCGGTACCCATCGTCACGGCGAACCAATTCGGTGTGAATTGCCTGATTGCTTCAATCGGACTGCTCAATTGCCTTAAAGGCTTGAGACCCGACGAGGTGGCGATGATTTCGCTGAAAGACATGGCTCTCCAATTTTGAATATAGCGCGCAGCATGCGCTGGCAACCGTAGCTTAAATCGAAATGCCTAATTCATGAAACACGACGGACAGCAAGAAAATCAAGCTGATATTTAGCTTGATAATACTCATTTTATTCGTTTTACAGCTAGTTCCCGGCTCAATACACTGAAGTTGTAACTTTCACTCAACACTATTGGAGCGCACATGAAAACCCCGACTCGCATTGCAGTTACCGGCGCCGCAGGCCAGATCGGCTATGCCTTGCTTTTCCGTATCGCCAACGGTGACCTGCTCGGCCCCGATCAGCCTGTCATTCTCCAGTTGCTCGACCTGCCACATGCCCTGGGCGCCATGCGTGGTATCGACATGGAGTTGCAAGACTGCGCGTTTCCACTGCTGCAGGAAGTCCTGGTGACCGACAATCCGGAAGTCGCCTTCCGCGACGCCGACATCGCCATTCTTGTCGGCGCACAGCCGCGCAGCAAAGGTATGGAACGCAAGGATTTGCTTGCCGCCAATGCAGGGATCTTCGCCAAGCAGGGACGCGCCCTGAACGCGGTCGCCAAGCGTGAAGTCAAGGTACTTGTCGTCGGCAATCCTGCCAACACGAATGCACTGATCGCCATGCACGCGGCGCCGGACCTCGATCCATCCTGCTTCAGCGCGATGATCCGGCTTGACCACAACCGCGCCCAGGCCATGCTGGCGCTACATCTGGACAAGAGTGTCGACAGTATTTCGCAATTGATAGTCTGGGGCAACCACTCGCCCACCATGTATGCCGATTACCGCTTCGCCCTCGTCGATGGCCAATCTGCCTCGTTCGCGCTGCGCGACGAGCGCTGGAACCGAGAAGTGTTCATCCCGACGGTGGCCCAGCGCGGCACAGCCATCATCGAAGCACGCGGCCAGTCGTCCGCTGCATCGGCGGCCAATGCCGCGATCGACCACGTACGCGATTGGGTGAGGGGCAGCGGCGGGCGCTGGGTCTCGATGGCGCTGCCGTCGGACGGCGGGTATGGCATCCCGGAAGGCATCTTCTTCGGCGTGCCGGTCGTCTGCGACGGGCGCCAGGCAAATCGGATCCGTGGCCTGGACATCAATACCTTCGCGCGCGAAAAACTGCAGGCGGCAGTCGATGAATTGGTGCAGGAGCGCGACGCCATTCGGCATCTGCTGGACTGACCTCCGTAAATTGTCATCCTCGGTACGGAATTTACCAAAATATCAGGTTGAATTCCGACTTTTAATTTATCCAGCAATTTTGTAGAAATAATAATGCGACGTATATTAGGCTGACCATCACGCCGGGAACCCGGCGCCCGGTCAATCACAGGAGACAACAGCCATGACAAGAAGATCAGGCGACGACACCGCCAAACCTGCAGGTCCCCACGATAGCGCGCGCCCTTTCGAGGGACGCCGCCGTTTCATTCGGCACACTGGTTTCATTGCCGCTGGGTTGGCCGCCGCCCCGGGCGCCAGCCTTGCCGCCATCGCCAAGGACGACGGGGTCTCGTTTGCCGATGGCCCGCGCGAACTGGTCAGTTATCCGCAAAAGCGTCCCTTGATCCGCGTCACGACCCGTCCGCCGCACCTCGAAACACCGTTCGAGGTCTTCAACAACGGGGCGATCACGCCCAATGACGCGTTCTTCGTGCGCTACCATCTGGCGAACCTGCCGATGTCGATCGATCCTGAGACCTACCGGCTCGAGGTCAAGGGTGCGGTAAAGCGCAGCCTGAGCTTGTCGCTTTCCGAACTCAAGGCGCTGGGAGAGCCTGTCGAAGTCGTGGCTGTCAACCAGTGCTCCGGCAACAGCCGCGGGTTCTCGTCGCCGCGCGTCTTCGGTGCCCAGTTGGCAAACGGCGCCATGGGCAATGCGCGCTGGGTCGGGGTGCCGCTCAAGACAGTGCTGGAAAAGGCCGGCGTCGGCGCCAATGCACGACAGGTGATGTTCAACGGCCTGGACCAGCCTGTGCTGCCGTCGACCTCCGATTTCAGGAAAACGCTGGACATCGAACACGCGCTTGGCCACGACGTACTCCTGGCCTGGAGCATGAACGGCCAGGACATCCCTTACCTGAACGGCTATCCTCTGAAGCTGATCGTTCCCGGCTATTTCGGCACTTACTGGGTCAAGCACTTGTCCGAAATCGAGGTGCTCGACAAGCCTTTCGAAGGCCACGATGCCTTGTTCATGACGACGGCCTATCGCGTGCCAGACAATGACTGCCTGTGCGTGGCACCCGGCACCACGCCGTCCAGGACCAGGCCGATCTCGACCCTGCCGGTGCGCAGTTTTATCACCAGCGTCACCAGCGGCGGCGTGCTGCCCGCCGGCCGTACGGTCCAGCTCAAGGGTATCGCTTTCGACGGCGGCGCGGGCATCAAGGCCGTGGATGTTTCGATCGATGGCGGCAAGACCTGGCGGGCGGCGGAACTCGGCGCCGACCTCGGGCGTTATTCGTTCCGCGAGTGGCGCCTGCCGGTAAGCTTCGCCGCACGCGGCCAGACTGTCCTGATGGTAAGGGCCACCAACCGTGCCGGCGAAGTGCAGCCGGCGGACCCGACCTGGAACCCGGGGGGCTATCGCCGCCATGTGATCGAATCCTACCCCGTGACCATCGCCTGAGGAGGCGCCCATGAAACGAATCGAATCCTTCTTGCCTGTTTTCCTGCTCGTTGCAGGCATGGCCGCGCCGGCGTACGCCGAAGTTCATACACTCAAGCTTCCTGCCGAGACAGCGCAGCTCAAGTCGTCGCGCCTGCCCGGCTATGTCATCGCCACGCAGAAATGCGCTACCTGTCATTCCGCCGATTACATCAAGTACCAGCCGCCAGGCATGACCCTAGTCCAATGGACCGGCGAAGTCGGCAAGATGCAGCACATGTATGGCGCCCCGCTCACCGATGACGACGTCAAGGTCATCGGCGCCTATCTCGCGGTGACCTATGGCAGCGCGAAGGAAGCCGATTTGCCGGCAGAACTCAGGCTCGCGTGGGCATCGGGCGCTACGAAGCCGGCGGCGGGAAAGGGGCTCGACGTACAAGCGCTGCTCGCTTCCAACAACTGTCTGGCCTGCCATGCAATCGACAAGAAGATCGTCGGACCGGCTTACCATGAGGTGGCCGCAAAATACCGCGGCAATCCCGGGGCGCAAGCCCTCCTTGAAAAAAGCATCCATGGCGGCAGTTCGGACAAATGGGGACAGGCTGCGATGCCGCCCTTCCCCCAGCTCAAGCCCGAGGAATTGCGTGCGCTGGCCGATTTCGTTCTGAAGCAATAGGGAAATGCGCAGCGTTTTGGCAAGCGGCGTGGTTTCAATATAATTGGGCGTCAGCACAACTCGACGCCCGCCAACGATGCGCCTCTCCCTTCGCCAGCTTCAGATCTTCCTCGCCATCGCTGGATCGGGCAGCACCACGGCAGCGTCTCACCAGGTGGCCTTGTCGCAATCCGCGACCAGTGCAGCCCTCAACGAGCTCGAGGCGATGCTCGACGTCCAGCTGTTCGACCGGGTCGGCAAGCGCCTGCTCATCAACGACAACGGCCGCCTGTTGCTGCCCCAGGCGCGCCAGATGCTGGACGCAGCGACGACGATCGAACGCCAGTTCGCCGAGCAGAACAGCTTGACAGGCCTCGGCCTGCATCTCGGAGCCAGCACGACGATCGGCATCTACCTGTTGCCGGCGATACTGGCGGAGGCATTCGCCGCGTCGCCCCAGGGCCCGCCTCGCGTCACCATTGCAAATACGTCCGACATCGCAACGGCGGTCGCGAATTTCGAGCTGGATCTAGGCTTGGTGGAGGGGCCATGTCATGACCTGCAGCTACAGGTCGAACCGTGGATAGCAGACGACCTTGTGGTGGTTGCCGCCCCCGGCCACCCGCTGCTTACCGACGGTGCCGCCAGCGACGGGACCGTGTCCTTGCAGGCCTTACGCAACGCCGGCTGGCTACTACGCGAACCCGGTTCGGGAACCCGTGAGGCGGTCGAGCAGGCGCTCGTCCCTCACCTGCACAGCTTGCGCTCGGCAGGCGAATTCAGCAACGCGGAGGCGATCAAGCATGCGGCCGCGCATGGACTGGGGCTGGCCTGCCTGTCCCGGCTCGTGGTCGAGGATTTCGTCGCGAGCGGTCGGCTGGTAGTGGTACGGACCTCGCTGCCCGCCCTCAAGCGCAACTTCTTCATCATTCACCACAGGAACAAGGTGCTGTCGACCAGACTCCTGGGCTTCCTGGCTTTGTGCCGCACGACGGCAAGCAGGCGGGTGCGGCGCAAGCTTGAGGACCACGCGCATGAATTTGGTTGATGCTGCGCCACGAGCCAGACCGAAAAGAGGATGACTTATCCAGCACGGCCCCGGACGGGCGGTTGATCAGGATTGCATGAGCAAGCATGGCATCAATTAGTCCTGCTCCATTGATGCTGGAATGTCCAGGCCGGCTCGAGGTATAGTCGTCTAAGGCGAATCCAGTGTCTAAGGACGGAACGGAAGAGGCATTAATGAAGATCAGACATTATTCCCATAATGTCAAAAGTGAACCGGTAGCGCCTAGACGACCGCATCCGTGACCGCTCAACGTTGTGGCCTCAGCGTGCCGCCCGCTCATTGCTCACCTTAGCGCCATCAAAGATAGTCTGGTAGAAATATTTGCGTTGTGGGCGTTCTACTAAGTTCGAGTTGTTAGGCGTGGTCCCCTCCTTTATTAGCAAGGTCATGCCGCGACCATAAGGGGCTTCATCACACTACTCACCCTACCTAAGTGGCGGTAGGCGCCGGTCACGTCGATAGCCCAAGACTGAACACTCGCGTGGCTATTCCTGATGGGAAGAAAATCCCGTTTGCCGCAGCGCTGGCTACTCATTCCTACAATCTGCACCCCACTGTCCAGTGGGCGAAATCGAACTTACCTGGTCAAAAGCAGTTATACTAAACATAGTTACCATGCGGCAACCATGCTATCTAAAGGTGATTATCATTAAAAAATGTCACGGAATTACCGAGTCATTCTGGCAAAATTTTCCTGAAGACAATAAGCTCGGGTGGAAGTACTTGAGCCGTGCGATCGGTCTGGTGATGGCTCTTCTAATGACGGTTCTGGTCGTAAAAACTGGGAACATTTATGTGGACTGGGTGCTCTCAGTGGCGACTGCAATCGTTGTGGCGATTGCAACTGAAACACAACGCTCCTACAGCAAACTCAGCCCGCGCCTACGTAAAGCTAATGTCCGGGTCCTGATCTCTCTCGGTAGCTGGGGTGTAGCATTCATCGGTATTGCCTATTTCGCTCAAACGGCGTTGATCGCATGCTTGAAAGTTTTCGCCGATGACGTATTACCTGCGGTTAGCCGAAACCGAAACTTGCTGTCTGCATGTCTATTTCTTGGCACCTCCATTGCCTGCGCTCCGATTGCCGTGATCAGGGTAATTCGGCAACTCGGTATTGAACAGATGATTTTTTATCTGCCAAAAGAGGGACTCAAGAACATCTTCATCAAAAGGCCATATAAAGCAAATTCGTTCGCAACATTTGCCTACTTTGAGTTAACATTGATGCTTGTTTGCTTAATGTATAGTTCAGTGGTAGTAATGCTAGTGAAAAGTTGTATGGCCATTGTAGCGGCTCTGTCTACTTTGTAGCCTAGATTGCTATCATCTGGGGTGCGAGTGGGCTTAGCTTTGTACGATCTCCAGTCCGCAAGGTGTCCTGCATCTCAGCCTTGGCAAGGGTACGAGATACGACTTCGCATGCTATGCCTCCAAATTCTTGGCTTCGAAGTACGCATTGAAGCTGGGCTTAAAACAGCGCTGAGAAGTACAAAAAACGGCCACTCAGGCCGTTTTCATTTTCTAACTCACGTTTGAAATCCCAATCGGCGCAAAGACTCGACAAGTTTCCTGTTCGCCTCGTCCGTTCCTGACCGTCGCAGAGCTTGGGTATGACCATGGCCCGCGGCTTCTGCAGCAACACTCTGTACATGCCCTGTGCCGCCGCCAACATTGGCAGCATTGAATTTATCGAACGCGTCACGAATAATGTCTACCGCTTGAGCCGGAACTGTCACAGACCCAGAGCCACGAATGATTACCTTAAACAGAGCTCCATCAGCGCTATTGCCACGCTTTTCAGCAACTTCCACGGCAGCACGCTCGGCAGCATCGACAACCGGAGACTCCTCGGCGAACGCTTTGCGGCTACCTACCTTGAAATGAACGTGTTGGCTTGACATAGTAAGTCCAGTCTATATCCAATCGGGTTGGCCTGCAAGGAAGAGTGGCTCAACTGCGCGCAACGTCAACTGCCGAGACAAAGAATTGTCGGAGCGGTTGTCCAGTGTATTTTGGTGCTTTGCCTTCGATTGCAAGGTCAACACCATGCCCAGCGCGTCTTCCGGCAACAAAATTTCCTGCATTTTGTTCGTACCATCCCGCCAGAGACCGACAGCTCTCGTAGGGCGTGCCTCTAGCAGGTTGGACCGGTCTACCATGGCCGCGCAGGTGAAGGACAGCACCGCCGAACCCGGATCCTCAGCGAGTACCGTAGCGTACCGTCCTGGCCAGCGGACAGCTAGCTGCGGGCCGTCCATGAGCAATGCTACTACTAGGTTTGGACCTACTGCCCGGATCGCCGTCATGGCCGGATCGGTACGTGCCAAGTCCTCGCAAATGAGAGTCGCTAACGACATGTCCTTACGCAGACCAAAAAACGGAAGCTTTCGTTGGCTGACGTCAATGTCTTCCCACCATTTGTTATTAAGGCTGTCGTCGAAGTGAAGGGAGTAGCGTTCGGTTTGCCCACGGTCGAGCCGCCACCGATGGTGCTTGTTTTGTTCGGCCATCGCAACCACGCCATCTCTCTGGATAGCAAAGGTCAATGCCCGGTTCAGATGCTTGCCATCCTTCGTGTCAAGCACCCCGGTAATCAAAAATTCGATTCCTGAGCCAACCAGCGCATTTACAAGGCCGCCGGCGAGCTCCGACGTGAGTGCGCATTCAGGCAAGATAATCCCGTTCGGCACTTGTCCTGTAGCCTCTGCAGCAGTTTTGATCAATGGAATGATCAACTCATCTGCCAGGCGTTGACCAGTCAGAGGGCCGTCCTTCGTGTCCAGCCATCGTTGCTCAAGTTCAAAATATGCGGGAACGTGATTGCTTCCAAGCGCAGTACGAGGAAAGCTGAGTTTGAAACTGTTCGCGTGAACCTCAAACGGGAAAGGTACGAGCAGCAAGCGCAGGGTATTCGATGTCGACGCGTCCTGATCGTCTTGCGTCTTGCCCTTGCTCGACAAAAACCATTGCGGCTCGAGTACCGTACTGGGTGGCAGTAGCGCAAGATAATGGCTGAGGGAACGAATGGTGCAGCCCACCGACGACGTGATCGATTTTGGCAGTACTACTGCCCGATCTGGGGGCACCATAACACACAGAGAAACCGGCTCGTGCGGCAGATTTATTGCACTTCCAGACTTGGTCAACGCAGCAAATGCGACAGACGAAAACTTCCGCGCCGAGGCCTCGTTTGGGTCAACATCCCAGCCCATACCAGCGCAAGCCTCATCTGCGATCGCAAACAGAGCAACAAGAATTTTGACTAAAGCAGGATTCGCGCGGACCTCGCTGATCTGCATCTTCGCACAGCCATCTGTAACCACTTGCCAGAGGTCTTCTACAAGAGCTGGTACCTGACTGATGTCAGAGTTCCAAGTACGCGCACATTCGGCCACCGTGGCGAGATACGTTGCATGGTTTGGAAGCTCATCACGAACAGGTCCCGCCAGCGTATAGCATCCTGACCGCTCAATGATCGTGCCGATGACGGCAAATAGGTCGACTGGCCAAGTCGGACATCTCTGGTAAGTTATTGGAGCTGTCTCCGCCGTTGCCGACGGTTCTCCGCTCGAGGCATATGCATCGGTCCCGTCCGGCATGAGGTGCCGGATAAGTTCGATCAAGGTCATTACGTCTCCATTGTAGCCATCCCACAATCCGTGCCTAACGGAATCGTGTTGGCGAAGACTCAACTATAGACCAAGACGCGAAAATAGGAAAACGGCGCCAGCGTGAATCGGCGCGAGGATTCATAACAGAAACCAAGAGCCATTTCCCTGCAAGGGTCTTCGCCCTCTGTAAGACTATGGACTTAAGCGACTGACGCGACAATATGGGATAGCCACCCACAGTCGCGCCAGCCTGTTCTATTGCGATGACTCCTTAATCACGTTTCCGAAATCGGAACCAATAAACGATCGCGAGCTACGCAGACCCCGCTCTTGATCACATAGCATTCGACGTAGTGACGACCAGGGAAGGATGTTGTTTCCGTTCGCCGCTCTGAACCGTTATCGTTCAGCAGTTGGCCTCGAATACCCCTTGCTTCCGCAAACGGCCCACGATTTCGGACCTTCCAAAGGATGTCGTAAGGACGGGGAACGTTACATTCGACGACCCTGAACGTCAATTTCCTATCGAGCTGCAGCCAAGGGAAAGTTGCCTCCATAAACCTGTACACATGCTCGCGTGCGCCTCGGTAAAGAACGTCGCATTCAATACTGACCTCATAACGAATATCGACAGGGTACTTGTCCTCAATAAATTCCTCGGTCGACCTGACGGCTGCTGCTTTCACAACTGAAGCCGATGCACTGGCTGCGGCACTTGCCGGGAAGTGTCGTCCAAAGATCTTCTTCCAGATCTTCTGCTTGTCCTTTTCCTCTTCTGCGTCAAGGGCTTCCTGCGCCTTTTTTTCCGCCTTTTTAGCCTTGGCTTGGAAGCGTCCGGTGGAATAAACTCGATCGTCGCTCCCAGGGGCTTTCCAATACACCTGGTCAGGCTGTTCGCTTAAGTACGTGAAGACATCCTTGATCAAAAGTGGATAACTTGCGTAACTCTTGTTGTCATATCCTTCGTTATCGTAGAAAAAGTTATAACAAAGTGTATCTATGAGCATACCGCTCATGGCGGCACCGTGCTTATTTTTCCACGCGCGTACCATTTTACAGACCCGCTTCAGATTCCGGTTCGACCGATCGTGCACTTTTTGAACCGCATCGATCTCGTCCCGCGGGTGGCACCACTTCCAGCAGCCGTCGTCGTTGGCATCTGGGTACTTGTAACGCCCGTCCTCCTCAACAAAGGCCGGCAGCACTTCTACCCGGTAGTTCTTGAAGTCCACGGTAACCACCTGACCATCCGCGCGGATTGGGGTATTCGGATAGAGTACTTTTAGCTTGTCGCGAACCTCCTCCAACAACTTCTTTTGACGGTTTCCCTGCAGCTTGCATATCCGGTCATGAACGCTCCATGGCAACTCAAACGCCATGTCGAGATCGCTCACGCCATGGATTGCCGTACGTCGGCCGTAGGAACCCACCTGCAAACAATGTTGATAGTCTGATTCAGTGTCCCAATAGTCCTTATTAAGACGTTTTGTGATTGACAAGTATCGACTAGAAATCTCTTCTGCATTCTTTACTGCTAAGTTTTTCCTAAACTGTTCAAATAATGCAACGCTCACAAAAAGCTCCGATCAGCGATGGGTCGTGTTGATGAGAAAGTACATGCCGACAGCGAGGACAGTGATCAGCAATGCTCCACAGGCTACAAGGGTTGACAACGGTATCTTGTCGCGCCAAAAACGAAAGGTTATCTGCTCCTCAATCCAGCCGATCTGCTGCTGCCAAAAAAACTTGTAGTGGGCTGCGGTATCGCTTAAGAAAATCTGGCGGGAGATTCCAGCGCCATTTGCTTCCGACCTGATGCGGTCGTATTCCAACTCAACCGCGTTGAAGTCAGAGCCAGGAGGCATCGATTTGACACGTGAATATAACGACCGCAAATCTTGGAAAGATTGGGTCAATTTTTCCCCAGCTTTCATGTACACGTTTTTGTCATAAAACCCCATGTACAGGCTCGCGACCGAAAAAATGATAAGCATGGCGGACGGAACTTTTTCGCTCAGCATCGGAAACACCAGCGCCATAACACCTACCGCTAGAGATATGAATCCGATCCAACCAGGCAATTTGTCAACAAATTCGGCGGTCGCGAAATGTTTTTTAGCTCCATACCCGACGTTATAGCCGGTTTCCGCAATTTGTTTCAGTAGTTCTTGTTGGCTTACCATATTTTTCCCGCGTCGATTGCAAAAGGTGTGATGGTCTAGTCTTAGGCAACTGGGCAAAATCCAATTACTAAGCGTCAGCCTGGAAGTCAGCCTCGTTAATTTACTTGGGTTTAAGCCAAGCAACTCGACGTTGATGCCGGCACAAGGGCTTCTTTCGTCAAGAAGCCGGTCATCTTTCCGCTCACAAACAAAGTATAGCTCATCTGGAAAGAATCAGGTAGAATCCATTCATGAATTTTTACCAGCTTCTCCAACCTGTTGATTTTTAAGGACGTACGTGGAAAATTTCCCGAGAAAAGAGCTAGTCAAGGTTGTCCAGTCGGGGATGACGGGCTCGCGTAGCGCCTTCGCGCTCGCCGTCGGCCGGTTTGCAACAAAGCTCAAAGACCTGGACCTGCAGTTGGCCCAGGAAATCGCACAATTTCTCTCTACTGAAAACGTCATGCGTGGCGCTGGGGACTTCGTGCCGGCGCCAGTCGACGCAGACTCGCGCATGGAACTTGTCGAGACCGTCTTCCCGGTGGTCGTTCCAAAGAAACCTGTTTTCAATGAGGCAGTCCAGGGTGTTCTTGAAGACGTGCTAAGGGAGTGGCGCAGCCTCGACCTCTTGATTCAAGAAGGCTTGGCGCCCGCGCGAATGCTGCTGTTCTGCGGCCAGCCGGGCGTTGGCAAGACGCTAGCGGCCTACTGGCTTGCCCAGGAACTCAAGCTGCCACTACTTACATTGAACCTGGCGACTGTAATGAGCAGCTACCTCGGTAAGACAGGCAACAATGTGCGGGCTGTGTTCGATCACGCTGTGTCGCGACCGTGCGTGTTGCTACTGGACGAATTCGATGCCATCGCGAAGCGCCGGGACGACGATAGCGATGTCGGCGAGCTTAAGCGATTGGTAAATGTCTTGCTGCAGGCCCTGGACGACTGGCCAGCTAACTCGCTATTGATTGCCGCAACCAATCATGGCGAACTACTCGATCCTGCGGTTTGGAGACGGTTCGACCATGTAATCCAGTTCGAACCTCCATCGGCCGACCTGATTGAAGACTATTTAAGCGATATACCAATGGATAGCGAGGTTCGGCAGAATATGGCGGCCCTCCTCCAGGGTGAATCGTTCAGCACGATTGGCCAGCTTATGCACGCTTCACGAAAGATCGCTTTGCTTGAGAAGTCCGACCTTGTGCCTACGCTAGTCAAAGGCGCGGTGCGATTACGTATGAGCAAGGGGGCCATGTCTAAGCCACATGAGGGAGAAATGCTTCTCATGTACCTGGCGGGTCAATCACGTAGGGAGATCGCCGCAACCCTTGGCAAGACGCATCCCACGGTCAGCCGCGTCATCAAACGTTATCTCGGAGAGTAAAAACGTATGGCAGCAACGAATATCATCTTGGGCTACGGTGAAACCCTGACGCATCCTTACGAGCTCAAGCGAGGCTCAGGCGACAAGAAGTATCCGTATTTCATCTCAGAGCAACGCCAATGGCTCGGTAGCCAGCTTTACGGGATCATTCGGGCGCAGGCCGAACAGCCAGCTGTCCTCAAGCCCAGAGGTGAATCCGTTGCCAAGTTCACGCTCCATCCAGCGTTCCTGGCCAAGTCCCATCACCCAAACGACCTGCTTAACGCGACTGGCCTGCGATGTGTCGGCAGCCGCTCGGCCACTGTCGTGCCCAGGAAGGTCACGAGTGTTCGACAGAAAGCTGGTGAAGAGCTTTTCACCGCGACGCTCTATGTTGCGGGCACCGACCGCTCCTTCGAAAGATTATCTGAGATGCTGCAATCGTCGCGAACCGCACAAACACATCAGAAGGCGTTCTGCCGCTTTGAGCTGATGCAGCGATTTACCGCTCACGACAAGAACCTGACCGGCGCGGTCGCGGCCAATTTGCCTTTACTTGAAGTTGTGCTGCACGCCTCAGCAGAAGACAGCGACATTGTGAAGGCATTTGAGGTCTACGCGGAGTCCCTTGGCGGAGTCGTCGAAACCAGCCGCGCGCTGGTCGTGTCGGGATTGACGTTCATACCGGTGCGCGTGCCGGCGGCAGCTGCGGTTGAGCTCGCAGCCTTTCACTTTGTTCGCGCGGTTCGCGTCATGCCCTCCTTACGGATAGGTGGCAGGGAAATGCGTGGGTCGAGTGTCATGGTACCTAGCCTACCGACTATGCCCGCGATTGACCCCTCACTCAAGGTTGCAGTGTTCGACGGAGGGATTGGCCACTCTGATTTGAGTCCATGGGTTAAGGAGACGATTCTGCCTGGGGCTGAGGTAACTTCTGCCGCCTACCTCAACCACGGCAACGCCGTTACCAGCTCAGTGCTGTTCGGACCAATTGACGAAGCTGCAAATGAATTCGCGCGTCCCTATGCCAACGTGCATCACTACCGCTGCATTAGCCCAGCCTTGCAGGCGCCATCGGGTGTGCCCGACGCCGATCTCTACGATGTCCTCAAGCATATCGATAACGTACTCAAGAATGAGAAGCCAGACTTCCTCAACCTTAGCATCGGCCCGTATATGCCGATGGATGACGATGAAGTGCACCCATGGACCGCGCTGATCGACAGCCATCTTGCGTCAGGTGAAACGCTCGCTACAGTCGCAGTCGGAAATGATGGCGATAAGGTTTGGCCCGACAGCCGGGTACAGCCACCATCCGATATGGTCAACGCGCTTGCCGTTGGGGCCTGCGATATTACTGATGCCGCGTGGTCCCGTGCGACGTATAGTTCGCACGGTCCTGGACGTAGTCCAGGCATGGTCAAGCCCGACGGTGTCGGCTTTGGCGGATCCGATGCCGAGCCATTCGTTTTCTATAACGCTCTTGCCGGGCAGTATGCGTACACAACCGGTACCAGCTTTAGTTCGCCAGCGACTCTTCGCACGGCGATCGGCGTCAAAGTCTCGCTCAATTCACCATTAAGCCTCCTGGCTGTTCGCGCTCTCATGTCCCATCACGCGTCGCGACCGAAACACATGCTGATGAGTCACGTGGGACATGGACGGTTTCCGCAAAGTGTTGAAGAGGTGCTGACTTGTGACGATAACGAGGTCCGAGTGATTTACCAAGGTACGCTCCAGGCCGGTCAGAACCTGCGTGCGCTGATCCCCTTCCCCACGCTTCCGCTAAAGGGCAAGGTGACACTGCGAGCGACCTTGTGCTTCGCCAGCCATACGGACCCCGAGCATGCCGTGAACTACACACGTGCTGGGCTGACCGTCGTGTTGCGGCCGAAGAAAACGAAAAAAGACACGATGACATTTTTCTCTTCATCGAAAATGTACACGAGCGAGCTTGAAGCGCGAACCGACGACCAAAAATGGGAAACGACGCTCAAGCACGAACACCGCTTCAATGTGGACACGCTGGATGACCCGATTTTCGACATCACGTACGGCGCACGTGAAGACGGCCAGAGCGTTGACAACAAGTCATTGCCGCCTCTGCCATACGCAATGATCGTCACGGTTTCTGCGGAGGATACCCCTGGCGTGTATAACAACATCCGACAGCGCTACCAAACATTGCAGCCCGTCGAGATTCGTCAGGAAGTGCGGATCAAAACCGCTACAGGCCGGCCGTAAGCGCCCAGGTCGCTGTTATGCGACGCTAAAATCGAGCGTTGCATAGCTAGGATGAGATACTCCTATAATAGGCTTTCGTTTATCAGCAAGTTGTCTCCATGCTTGACCAGAATCTCCCTGCCTCTACAGTTGATGCTGTTGCTCCACTTGAGGCCTTCGCACTGCCTGCAGAAATTGACGGCACGAGCGGAAGTAACCGGGCGCCCTCTACCGCTCGCCAAGTCAGGGCTGACAACGATGTCGACGCAATCAAGGCATGGCTTGCACGCTTTCTAGCCAAGAAGACCACCTTCGACAATTACCGCAAAGAAGCGGAACGTCTGCTTTTATGGTCAACGCTGCAACTAGGTAAGCCTCTGTCTTCGATCACTCACGAGGACTGGCTTCAATATCAACAGTTTCTTCGCGACCCGAAGCCTGCCAGTCGCTGGCTTACCGCCGACGGCCGTAAGTATCCTCGCACAGCCCCAGAATGGCGCCCCTTTGCTGGACCATTGTCGCCTGCAAGTCAGCGCCAGTCCGCCGTCATTTTGAACGCATTGTTCTCCTGGCTTGTTCATGCAGGGTACCTTGCTGGCAATCCGCTAGCTCTGTCACGCGAACGACGACGGCGCCCGGCGCCGCGGGTAACTCGCTACCTGGACGACGATATGTGGCGCGAAGTGAAGATGACGGTGGATGCCTTACCCCGGGAGACGAAACGCGAACGAGAGCACTACTTGCGTCTCCGCTGGCTCGTCTCGCTAAGCTATGTCTGCGGCTTGCGGATCTCCGAAATTGCCGGCAACACCATGGGTGGATTTTTCCGTCGTCGAGATCGCGAGGGCGACGAGCGCTGGTGGCTGGAGGTGCTCGGTAAAGGCGATAAGTTACGTATCATTCCTGCTACCGATGAGTTGATGGTCGAGTTGGCCCGATATCGACGCGAACTGGGCTATGCACCGTACCCTTCGCCCGGCGAGGCGACTCCACTACTGCTGCCGATTGGCGGTAAGCCACGAGCAATGACACGCGGGGCCATTCACGAGATCTTCAAGGACGTTTTTGCCAAAACGGCTGCAAGGCTACGCCTGCGCGGTCCAGAGTGCGAAGCAGCAGCAACGCATGTAATGCAGGCGTCGGCACACTGGCTGCGCCATACCGCAGGCTCGCACATGGCCAACAACGATGTCGACCTGCGCCATGTGCGCGATAACCTCGGGCACGAGTCGATCAGCACAACCAACACCTACTTGCATTCGTCAGACGATGCTCGGCACGCCGAAACTGAAGCCAAACACAGGATTGGTTGGTGACTGATCGGCAGCGCTTGGTGCCAGTCGGAGGCTTTATTGCTCTTTATTGAAGCGTAAATAAACTAAATAGTTGCACATAAAGCATCCGCCAAACGGATCCAAGATCTATCCCTGCGTCAGCTCGCACTTAGAAAACTGGATGTTCAGTGTGTTCGCATTGGCTCGTCCGCCACGGCGAAACGGAGCGTCAGCAGGCGAAGGTCACGTGCTGACGCTCCGGCCTCACGAAAGGGCTGGCGCCAGGCAGAAAGCGCACCTTTCAATGTGTCCTACAGTGGTGATCGCTTCATGCTACTGAACTGAAAACGGTTGCACTGTTGCTCGGTGACTCAGAGTCATCTCGTGGACTTTTCATTGCCATGGCATGCTCCTTCAACGTACTAGTAGAATCCTGCAACTATTTCGTTAATTTTGCCTAAACCCTCTTAGCGCTAAACGAAGAATCTGGCCCGCCGTGCTCTTCCGCCGCGGGCGGTACGGGCCAATCGAGCATTTCGGCTATACGACGGATTACCCACCGAGCCTCAGGCTCGGAGGTCCATCGGGTTGCAATCAGTCGGGGAAGGTACTGGTCGAGAATCTCAAGCTCGGACATGTGAGAACGCTTCCCGGCTTTCGACTCAAGGGACTTCGCTGACATCTGTCTGGCGAGGTCCTCGCACATATCCCACCTAGCGAAAATTTCGGGCGGCGTACAGCCTGGACCGTAAAAGCGTCCTTTGTACTCCGCCGTCAAGAGCTTTGGCTGTGCGCCTGAAACTGCGCCAAGGTGCACTGGGCGCGGGAAGTCCGCCGGGACCTTCGCGTACTGCTCTTCGCAAAGAAATGCGGATGCTGAGTGAGCCTCGCCGTCCATTTCATCACCTCCATAAAATTAAATTGCTGCACACAAACGCGGTGTAGGCTCGGTTTACTAGTTTAATAATGTAATTAACATCCCCCAGGCTGATCAAGGATGCGCACCTTTACGTCAGTTGGCATTTCCCAAACTCGAGGTTCACTGCGGTAGCTTCGAGTTCGTCCGCTACGGCAAAGCATGGAGTAAGCAGACGAAGGTCCCGTGCTGACGCTCCAGCCTCACGGAAGGTCTGGCGCCAATTAGATAGTGTATCCTTCACCTGCCCTACAATGGATATCGCTTCATTTCTGGCGAGCTGAAATCGGTTGCACTGGGACAGGGCGTTGACAACAGTACTTGCTCGGCCCAGTGCCCCAACACCGATGCTTTGTGACCGGTGTTGGGCTTCAATTTGCGGACACAGATCAAAGGCAGGAGAAAGCTGCAGTACGCCAGGCTCCTTCATTAGTACGGCATGGTTGCGAAGATGGTCGTCGATATTTCCCACCATGATGTTGAAAACCATTCTTCGAAAAAGCTCCGGGCCGGCACTGGGACAACCCGTATTACTTGAGCCAAGCGCCTCTGCGAACCCTGCGTACGAATACTTTTCCCTGTAGTGAGAATTGTCCCCTTGGATTACCAAAGGGTTTAATAGACTGTACGCACTCATATAATGGATGCGTGCCCCGCTCTCGGTACGATCAAACCGCTCAACCACAAGTGCCGTGCGAGACCCGATTTCAACAAGTTCAAACGATGGCACTGTGATGCCGGCAAGGTAAGCCAACCGTAGAGTTGCGTACTCAGCGATAGGAACGTCAAATGGGTCGTCCGGAAGCCCGAACTTGACTATGTGCTCACAGCCGTCATAGGTGATCAGCGCCTTCGGCCGCACTCCTCCGAGATCGCAGCCCGGACGCAGCAGGCTTAAGCTGTCGTCTTCAAGGTGCTGTCCAGGTAATTGGACGAATTTGTAGAATTTGTCGAGCAAACTCGGGCTAAAGTCGGAAAGACTTGTGCCGATGTTGATCAGTTTAGGGGCGCAGATATTCTCCGGGCATGTTACTACACGTCCAGACCCGAAACTCGATGATTGAGCCAGCCACTCGATTGGAGAACTTGGCGCGGGTCGTCGCGCTTCAAGCAACTGCCGCGCAATAAACCTCGCTCCCCACCCACTTGGCGCGAGGTCGGACAAGAAATACGTCCCATCCGAATTTGGCGACACGAGCGTGTCGTTAGAGTCCTTTGTGAAGAGAGCGAGAAATGGATCGACAAAATCTGCGGAGCTCCTTGATGTGAACTGACGCAGTCGCGCTCGACCATCCTGGTAGACACCAAAGGAACCAATCAAACGAATTGCATCCGGATTTTCACAATCAAATATGGAAACGCTTTGTTCGGTCATGGGCTATGCAGGTTCGATGGGCAATTTTGCCCTGATATCCCTACTTTCAAAAACGCTGTGACAGCACAAACTAGCAAACGGATCGAATTTCGTCCGCCCCATCCAAGCACTCAGCAGCGTCACCTGGGTGATTGGCGGCTTAGCTCGACAATGAAGTTCGGATCGAAATCGTCATTTTCAGCGTGACCGCCTCTCATCATATAGCCTAAAGGATTGGCGACGACTCTACATTCGCCGACAAGATAATCGAAACTAGTGTGAGTATGTCCGTGAATCCATAGAGCTGCCTGCCGCACGAGTTGATCCAGGTCTGATGCAAACGCACCCGAAACTGGATCTGAAGCATATTCCGGCGCAACAGACTGTCTCGATGGTGCCATATGGGTAATCACCACTGTAGGACCAGGGAAAGGCTCACTGAGCTTATCCTTGAGCCATGATCTTTGCTCTGCGTGGAGTTGCGCAGTGTCCAGTGGCCGTAACTTTCGATAGCCAGCCGACGCTACACGAATCCGTTGGTAGTCGTTCATCACGTTACCGGCATCGACCATCACATCGCGTTTGACGTCAGGTCCGAACAGCAAGAAGTCAGTCCACAGAGTCACGCCCAAGAAACGTATGCCTTGCAAAATATACTCGTCACAGTCGAGGTAGTGCACATTCGAATGCTTCTCGCACTCGACTCGTATGGCATCTCCCATCTGATCAACGGCTTCGCCGTAAAACTCATGATTGCCGGAAACATACAGTACTGGGGTGTCTGGGAAGGTCTGTGCTGCCCAAGCAGGGGCGCGCGCTTTTGTGTGAATGTCTCCAGCTAACACCACAGCATCCGGCCGGCTAGTCCCAATATCGAACCTCGGCGCGAAGTCCCGCCACACTTCAAGATGAAGATCAGACAAAACCAGTAAACGCATTTTGCTTCCTTAAAAATTGCGAGATGTAGACAGCGAGTAGACACCGAACATTTCGAATCGAATTTCACTTTCTCAGATGCTCGCTTCGAGGCCAGGCCGCACCCGCGCAAACTGGGACTGCACTAACCCGGATTCATCGGCAGTTTGCCCAAGCCCAAAGCCGCACATGCGTCAGCCCAGTCGTTCTGGTCACTCATGGTCACCCAATCCCAATAAATGTCGTCCGGCCCGACGCCACAGTCGCACCATCCCTCTCGCCGTACCAAGTCTGCAAGCGCCCATGCAGGCGCGAGGGATGGTAGAGCCACACCCTCGCCGGCCCGCATGCCTGCAGCCATTTCATCGAACCACTCAGGCCCTTGTACGTTGACTTCAAACCTATCGACTTGGTATACCCGCCGCGTTGCGCTGACAGTAACGGTGATCAAATAAGGAATTTGGGTGATCCAACCTGCACGGCGAAGAACCTCGAGGCCAGAAATCACTGCGCTCGGCATCACCATGCGAAGTCCCATTTCCCAATCCGGGTACTCGGAAACGACCAGGTTCGCGAAAACACCGCTTTGTCCACCTAAGCCGCGGACGAGCCCCTGGCGGTTCCAACGGTAGAGTTCTTGTAGTGCGAACCGCGGCTTCCAACCCAGTCTGAGCGTCAGGTCGGCCATATGGAATACCCAGGGTAAACTTTCAAGCGCAACGCGACAACGGTTAGCGACCATCAATAACGTAACTCACCATTTGCACACCTGCCGATCGACGTGATAAGGAGACTTCCAGCACACACATTCAGGCCATGCCTATTGGGGCGCGTGAGAGTCACGCGCCTCACTTGGCGCGACGTTCGCAAATACGAAGCCGGTGCGGTCAAGGCGTGTCGACCCAGCTCACCGTGCCTGTTTCACGATGTTGGCAGGAAATACTCTCGGCAACATACGATAGTCGATGGATGCAGCAGCATCGTTAGCAGCTCCGAAGGTGTGCCCTCCCACGATCTCATCTTCAACAGTGACGTACAGAGGAAAATCCGTCTCGCCGTCCTCGATCTTGCTTACATAAATCTCCTTGATCGGCACGACAGACCATTGATGCGCGAGGTCCAGCTCGGCAGGTAGAAGCATAAGGACATCTAGTAGCTTCCGTTTTTTGTCCTTATTGATCTGCTGGCAGAACGCCAGCACATCCTCATGGCGCCAGAAGATTGTCGTCTGTGACACCCATGCACCGCCTTGCTTTATTGCATAGTTGATAAAGACATAAGACATGCCGAAATGGAGCGTTACTGCACGCCACGTTTGCACGCCTGCCCCCGAGGAAAACGGGTACCCGGGAAGCTGGTGCTCCTTTTGTGTTGTCAACAAAGCAAACTCCGCAACGGTTGTGAACACTATAGATTGTAGCCCTAAAGTGCGCGCCATGAGTACATCGTTCCTTTTCAACAGGACGATGTATGAGCTTACTTGGACGCTTCGGGGCGGGACTGCAGTTGGCGAGGAAGAGCCGCGGCCTAACTCAAGAGGATTTTTCAATTGTGTCGAGCCGCACGTATCTCAGCAGCTTAGAACGGGGCCAGAAGTCCCCTACTATTTCCAAGATTGAAGAGATCGCTTCAGTGATCGGGATCCACCCTATGTCGCTCCTTGCACTGGCATACCTGCCCAACACGGAATCGGAGCAACGGAAACTATGCGAACTCGTCTCGGCCGAGCTGCGGTCGATTCGCGGCGCAGGAGATCCAGAGAACAGCTCGAATAAACAAGATGACGGTTGAAAACAGCAGCGACGTCCTACAGACCGCCCCGTTATCGAATCAACTTCAATTTCCTTGTTCAAACAGTGCCGTCGACATGCGCATGTGTTCACGCTTAGGTAGAGCCACATAACAAAAAAAAAGCAAACAGCACAGTGCTAACTCATAGCTCCATGCTTTATTGCTAGTTCATAAAGTCACTAAGTTACATTGACTTCTATGAATCATAGCGTTGAACGCCATGCCATCAATTTCAGGAAAAGCTATAGAACCTTTGAAATACGCGAACTTCGGATCCTCGCTTTCCTCTTCGAACTGGCGCATCGCACAAGGATTAAAACTTGGCGGATTCAAGAATCTGAAAACTTCAGCGCGCGTTGAGACTAGCGACCAGTACATATCAACATACATACCGATAAAAGCAATTCTCCAGCAGACCCGTGCCCTATGCCAGAAAGCACTGATTTCCGTACTCGACGGATCACGCAAGCTGTTCGGGGGCCGAGATGGGTTTAACGATAGATACCGCTCCAAATTCCTGCGCATTGCGCAGAGCGCTAGCAGAGGCAGGTCGGCCGCGTTCGGGAATGACTGAGATTCAGATCCCGTCGCCACCAGGTATCGACGATAATCTTCATCGGTAAAGGCTCGCCTAGCGTAAATTAAGCGTTCAAGCCGCCTTAATGTAGCACGGTAAATTCCCAACATACGGGTTCTGTAACGCCCGTCCCATGACACACGTTGGGCGAGCTTTACCTGCCAGCCTGGTTCCACGTTCAAGCGGACAGCCCAACGCAATATGATTAGTCTTGGTGTACGCCGTGCTGTTACGGGAAAGGGGTTTGCAGCCTCATTATGGTCCAGTACCCACTGTCGCATAAATGATCGATACGGAAAGGTATAATGGGATACATCCTTCCTATCAGACGAAGGCAAATGGTTCAGCAACGCTCTCCGAACCGATCCGCTTTCAATCCACCAGTCGTAAAGCCCCGAAAGGGCTTGACTGAACTTATCCGCGCAACATTGAATGCTCAACCGCGACTCGACGGTTGGCCACACGCCGGAAATTGGGTTATAGCAATGCGCGCATACATATGGACGATCGAGAAGCGACCGGCAAATTCCATATTGAGGCAACCTCATTCCGCAATGTTCGCACGTGGTCAAAAGACGCGCCCCATCTATTGGACAGGTTTCGATGTAGAGAGATTGATGCCAGTAGCTGTGGTACCCGTGCTCTAAACAAAGTGGACAGTATCTGAAATTCCCTTCCCACCATGTTGCATCGGCGAGTCTGCACGTGCGCTCGGCTATCTCCAGCTTCCAGTTAGTTGCAGACTCGAACTGGACCAACGAGATCTGGTCAAACGATGGGAACGACGAGGTGGAAAAGGTCGGCCGTTGTTTGCAGTATTGCAACAAGCGTGATCCGCTAAGGGCATTTCGCCAAGCGAACCTCCATAGCGACGATAGAATAGATTCATGTGGAAGCGGGCAGAGATCTTCGTTCAATCGACTTGAAGTATGTCCAAGAAAATCGGTAATTTCTCTCATCGCTTCCTTCTCTCTCGCTTCTCTTCCTGATTTATGGTATCGATCGCATCGTCCAGCATTGCATAGGTAAGCGAGTCATCCCATCCCAGTTCAGCGAACGCCTTTTTCGATTGCTCGCGAAACATTTGTTCAAGCAGATATCTGCGTATGGCAATGAAAAGCTGTCGGCCAGGAATGCCTACGGATCGACTTGCCGGAGTGGCACATCGATCGACTGCATCCAAAAACGTTCCTACTTGGTCAGCAAGACGAAACCCTTTCTCCCATGCGACCGGCATAAAATGTTGTACCCAAGTTAGGCCACCCTCCATAGGATAAATCGAGGTGTCGAAATGCCTGAACAAGCCTCTAAAATCCTCTTCCTTTGAGAAGGCTCTGAAAATCATCTTACGGCGGGCGAAACGCGATATGAGATCAAGCCGGCCGCGTTCTCTCAGCAGTGCGAGAACGTCTCCAAAATCGGGCTCTTGGCCCATCATTACCGTAATGAGCTGAATTCCATCTTTGTCGAGTTCGTTGTACACATCTTTAAGAAAGAGAAAGTCATCGATACGCATTGCGTTTGCTTCGTCGATCAGTAGCAGAACGACTGGCGATTTGTTTGCGCGAGCCATGTCTACTAACCGACGAATCAAACGATGACGAAGATCGAAAGTCTCTCCGCGCAAATCTGGATGACCAATCGCCGCAAGGAAGTGCTTGTAAAACGCACGAATTGAGGCTACCTGATGATTCCAAGTGTTATGTGGGATGACAAGCACCTCCGGCATACGCCGCCGAACCAGATGCTCAAGCATCATCAACGCTCGCGTTTTTCCCACCCCGCTATGCGCCGTAAAGCAGCAACCAGTCTCTCGAACAAACACCAGTTGTCTCACTATCTGGTAGAGTTCATTGATGGGCTCGGTAGGAATCACAGTGCCCGAACGAAACACCGGATGGTCAATCAGTCCGCCGTCGGAATTTGCAGTTTTCGGGGGACGTTCATCAATCTCCATATAGCACCTCACCTTCAAGATCGGACTCCGGGAACCCGGTGATCATCCAAGTGGCACTTCGTCTCAGTTCCTGATGAGGGCGCCTATCCGAAACTGGTGCAGCTGTTTCACCACGGTGCTGCGCAGCAAAGGTTGCGCGTGCGATTTCTAGCCCCTCTTTCGGCGTAGGAATATTTTGTTTCGCCCCTACGTTTTTCGCTTTGGTTACAGATGTCTTTTCATCACGCCACCGTTTGACCGGAGAGTGCCCATTTTCACGCTGCCGTAGCGTAAGGCCGGCATTGTTCAAGGCGGCTCGCTCACGCCAAGAGATATGCAGATGGGCCCATTTTGGGGAAGCATTAAGCGCCCCAAGTTGCTCGCCACTATCACGAACCGTAGCGTGAACAATTTGGACATCGCGTCTGTCGCAATACAATATGAGATCGCGTCCTATCAAATGGTACGAGGCTGCAAGCTCGGGGTTTGAATATCTCCAGCGCCCCAGATTGACATACGGCCGCTCGTGCTTTTTCAAGCTGCCACGAACGGTCGCGATCTGCTTATGCATCATTAGCTTTAGTTCGCTTTGCGCACGCTTTGGAAGAGGCTGCAGAAATACCCCGGACGCCGGCCTATCCAACGAATTCAGGAGCGCTGACATTGGCGAAGCAAAGCTGACACCCTCACTACGTGTTTCGTTATGCTCCCGAATGCACCCATAAACGACGTCGATAAGGTCCTTGATCGTGATCTTAAATTTAATTGCTTGACCAACCGGATCATTCCGGATTGGATCCTTTGGACCGCTACCCAACGTAGACGGTAACCGCTGTAACCCTCGTCTTGTCAGCTGGCCAAAAATTCTCTCGACAACAGACCGGCGCCACCATGCGCGTACAGGACCAAAATTGACAGCACAGCCAACTGTTTGAATGATATTGTCCACGACCTCTGTTGCCGCGTTTGACCAAGCATTATCCATTTTCAGGACGCTGAAACCCTGATAAGCCAACTCAGGCTTGACTTGATTCGGGAATACTTTGCCGTCAACCGTAAGAGTACAAAATAGACCATCTTTTGAGCTGTCGATCGGGCGTAGAGAGGCTTCCACCACTTCGAGGACACTGTCTGCGCTTGGATTGAGTTCTAATGCGATCCATGCACCAAGAACGAGGCCCCAGCGCTCTTCAACAAGTAGGCCGATATGCCAGCGCGCTACTGGTACTGGGATACGTTCGCCTTCTGAGGTCTCAAGCAAAATGATCGACGCAGCGTCTACCTTATGGAAGTCGAGCTGACAGGAGGTCATCCCCCTCATAACGGGTAGGATTGGCCTATGGCCAGACCCAACACTAGACCGGCGTTGTGCTTCTACTCCAGCGCGGGCTCCGAACCATCTGCCCGATTCCTGCGTCCGCAAACCGTGGCAGTACTTTCGAAGCGATCTATATCCGCAATCTTTCGTATTGAATGGCCAGTCATCGTCCCCCAGGCCGCACTCTCTCAGTTTTGTAATGAAAGATCCATGCAGGTCGCGGAAAGTCGTTTTAGCGCTGGGTACTTTTCGTCCGGGCCGTTTGAGGAACTCGTCATCGACAAATGAGCGTATTTCCGGCCTTTGCTCGAACAATAATGTCAGAGCCCCTGCACATCCCCCCGAGCTGCCGCCGATGAAATGCACAACGGGCGCGGTACGCTTGTACTCCTTGATCCGGTATCCAGGAATTAAGCCTGTAAACCCAGCGATCGTACCGTTACCATCAGATGTGACACAGCGCTTGACAAGCCGCCTGACCTCCTGTGGCGAGAGAGAGACCCTTTCCTGTATTACGCCATATGGCTTAGCAGCGGCATACATTTCGACTGCTTGCTTACGGCGTTGGTAAATCGAGCGCTGGCCAGAATCCAAGGCGGCTTCGTCGGGCATTGGCCATAAGGTCAGGTCGCATAACTGTGACGGAATAAGAGAGCGACGGGAGCCCATATTCATGCCAACCTCCGCTGAATTTCGCTATCAAGTCCGAAAAGGCGACCTTGGAGGTCAGTACTTGCTACGCCCTGCTGCAGTGAGGAAGCGATCACAGCGAGCATGATGGCTGGATCAACATTGGAAGCCGTCAGTAGTGATCTTACGCTGGCCGTACGGCTCGCTTCGAGGGCTTCAACGAAAGCCGCCCGCTCTGTGTAGTCCGGGTGCCCTTTCGCGCGATTGGTACAAGCGCACAAGATGAGCCAGTTCTCAAATTCGGTTTCCCTTCCTCGAAGATCATCTTCCGTGTACTCAGCATAGCTTGCGCCGGCCGCCGACGCCGCGGCACACAAGATTTCACCTGCGCTGTCTGGCGAGCTGGCTCGACCTGGTCGAGCGCCGCTACGCTTTATCCGCAGCCATGTATCAGGACCATCGGAGTTTTCCACACGTACATAACCAGGTAACGATGCTTCTCGTTCAGCCCCCATTACACTGAACGGGTCGCCGACGAACTGATACCGTAAAACTTCAGGGGTACCTTCGAGCAGGATCAGGTGCATGAACGGTACGTCACCAACTATAGTTAGCCGGCGATCGTTCTTCGGTGATTCAAAGATCCAGAGATTGGCTACCTTACTCGCGCGACGGCGAATAGCGGTTATGGGCGAGGGTTGCGCACCCACATGCCCGTCGTTTGCAGACAGCATAAGTTCCTTCCTCGACTGTAAACTGCAGCCGCTTGGAAAATAGGGGATTGACCTTCCAGTCGAGGAGCGCTATCGTCAGAGTTGTCTAGGTTCTGGAGCGATTAGCTTCCCGACCGGAAAGCGGCGGATCTCAAATTTTGGGGTACGTCGCTTTCTTCTTACATGATTACTCCTCGCTTAGAATGGTTTCAATTCTAGTAGCCGTTGCCGGCGTGATACGGTCAGCGCGTTCGACAATGTAGCTAAGCAGTTGAAGGACTGCCGGCGATAATCCTTTCATGTGCGGCACAGCTGTGCAACATTCTGCGATCGCGGACGAAACTAGTCGTTTACGTTCTGATTCGTCCAACGCGAGTGCCTGAACGATTCGGGTAAGCGCTTCTTTGGAAGGCGGCCCCTTCCTAGGTTTTCAAGCTGGGAGTAATAGCCTCGCGCAAGCTGAGCCTTGGTGGCAACTTCAGCCTGTGAAATCCCCGTCGTGTCCGCGCTTGGTAGAGCTCAGCGCCAAAACTGCCATACTCAGCTGTCATGATTGCGGCCAACTTCGATCGCCGATGTGTGGAGAGTGACAGTTATATAACGTTTTGAAGGCTTCATCAAGCGAAACATCCAATAGAATCAATCAGTTACGTCCTATTGGCATAGCACAGAACAACTCTTGCTGCTAACTTGAGAATGGTCTAGGCGAGCAAAATCCGTGAAGTGGTGCGAAACAACCCTATCGTTAGCGGTTAGCGGCTCTCACCAACCGAGTCACTTAGCTGGATCACCAAACTGGTGTCGCCCGGCGGTCGGGATCGGACGAGCCAGCCCGAGGTGTGCCGCTCGATTATTTTCGCCAGTACGATCTGTGTTTGTGTTCGGAACATGGCGAACGGCTTTCGGCCGCATGAGGACTACATCCAGAACTTCAAACCTCGAAGGGTTATGTACGTGCAGATCGGGCCTTGGCCTCTCACCGATATGCACCTGGGCCAAGTGGAATAATGCCGTTTGAAAACCCGATTGAACGCTTCATATTGATAGCCTATTTTCTCGGCAATGAGTCCGACTGACATTCTGCTTTCACTGACCAGCTTTGCAGCAGTTACCATCCTTATCTGTGTGAGGACTTCACCTGATGTCGTGTTGGTGACCTGTTGAAAAATGCGGGTGAATGTAGCACGCGACATATTGCACGACACCGCCAGACCGACGCCTTTCCAAGGGCGATCCGGCGTCGCTAACATGGCCTAGAGTGCAGGCTACAGGCGCCGCTTCGCTATCAAAGCGAGCAGGCTCGGCGTTGAGGACTATTGCTTGACGCGTCCTCTGATCACGAGGGCAAACAGGGCGGATGCCAACAGCTCCCGTTTCCAGTACAACATTGCTAACGACTGCTCTTGACCGCAGGCCGTGCTCGCGCCCGCCATAATTCTGTGCGTGGGTTTTCTGGTGCTACAAACAGTAGTGGTTGAATTTCCCTTTACACTAGTCATCCACGCGTCTCGGAACTAGCATTAGGTCTTCGATGTTCTAGTTTTGTCGACAACGTATCTTTACGTCGTTTCCACTTTACCGATACGCTTTTAGGTCACTTAAAGCGACGTAAACGTGTGATTACGCGCCCCTGCATTTGCTCTCCACCATAGGGGAACCGTCCACTTTGCATGGATACACTTTCACCTCCGAGCGCTTTCGTTCCAAGCTGGCGTGACCCACGTCGACATCGGCGGCCTTGCGGAACCAGGACCTGCTCCTGCCAGACGTTAGAGCCCATCCCTGCGGCGATCATTGGCGGCCCGTTGCACACAATGACGGCCCACGTGGATGCGCAACGAAATGCCGCCCTTGCAAGCGCTCGCACTTCGATTCCCACGCGAGTGTTTCACCGTCCCGTCGATGGTCACCCGGAAGCACCGCGAATATGTCGCGAGCCGCAGCCAGTGCCAAAATCTTCGCCATCTGCGTGGTCGTCGTCGGTGCCATCCTCGTTTTTGCGCCCGACGTGGTGCTGGCGATGTTCGGCATGCCGACCACGAATGAAACCTGGATCCGCCTGGTCGGCGCGCTGGCGTTCAATATCGGCATCCTTGCCTCGGTCGCCGCGCGCCACGACGACCGGCATTTCTTTGCCATCCCGGTGTATTCCCGGACCGGGTTCCTTGCAGCGGTCAGCACGTTTGACGTTCTCGGTCTGGCCAGCCTGGTCATCATCCTGTTCGGCATGATCGACCTGGCCGGCGGCATCCGGACATCTAGCCCCCTGAAGGCTGATGCACGCGGGGCCGCAAGGCTACCGGCCCAACGTGTTCTGGGCAGCGCTGCCCAGGCCTGAAGCGACGCGCGAGTTGGCATCCGTGCGAAAGACGATCGGATGTTCAACAGGCGCCAGGCGCCCTGCCGTCGTCGCGGACACGATCGCCGCGTCGATCTTGTAGCGCAACGGTGACTTGGCGCAGACCGGATCCGCTGCCGCTGCATCGCCGGCCAGCATGAACGCCTGGCAGCGGCAGCCGCCGAAATCGCGCGTCTTTTCCGGACAGCCGCGGCACGGCGCCTGCATCCAGCCGTCGCCCCGGAAAGCGTTGAACGCGTGGCTGTGATGCCAGATGTCTGCCAGCGAAGCCTCATGGATGTTGGGCAGATCCAGCCCGGGCAGATCGCGGGCGTTATGGCACGGCAGCGCCAGGCCGTCCGGCGCGACGCCCAGAAAGACCGCACCCCAGCCGCCCATGCAGGCCTTCGGCCGGTCCTCGAAGTAATCCGGCACCACGAACAGGATCCGGCAGCGCTTGCCGATCCTGGCGCGGTAGTCGGCCACCACCTGTTCCGCCGCGCGCACCTGGTCACGCGTCGGCATCAGTTGCGCGCGGTTCTTCATGGCCCAGCCGTAGTACTGCGTGTTGGCCAGTTCCAGGTATTCCGCACCCAACTCGAGCGCCATGTCGATGATGCGGTCGACATGCGGCAGGTTGTGCCGGTGCAGCACGCAGTTCATCACCATCGGATAATCGAATGCCTTGATCAGCGCCGCGACTTTCTTCTTCAGCTCGAACGTGCGGGTGCTGCTCAGGAAATCGTTCAGCTCGCGCGTGGAATCCTGGAACGACAGCTGGATGTGGTCCAGGCCCGCCGTCTTCAGGGTGGCCAGGCGCCCTGCCGTCAGCCCCACGCCGGACGTGATGAGGTTCGTATAGAACCCCAGCCGGTGCCCTGCCCCGACCAGTTCTTCCAGGTCGTCGCGCTGCAGCGGCTCGCCCCCGGAAAATCCCAGTTGGACCGCACCCAGCGCGCGGGCTTCGCGCATCACCCGCAGCCAGTCTGCCGTCGTCAACTCGTCGCGCACGGCCGCGTAGCCGACCGGGTTGTAGCAGAACGGGCAGTGCAAGGGACAGCGGTACGTCAGCTCCGCTAGCAGCCAGTAAGGCGGCGCCACGGTTGCAATGGGTTCCATCAGACGATCCAGTCATGCAGGAAGGCGTGCGCCATGAAGCTCTCCACTTCGGCGCGCAGGCCGGTGGCACCGAACTGCGCCTCGAGCCGGCCGACGATCTGCGCCACGCTGGAGGCACCATCGCAGCCTTGCAGGATCGCGGCCGCCGAATCGTTCAGCCGCACCATGCCTTCGGGGTACAGCAGCACATGCGCGCCCTGGGCCGGCTCCCATTGCAGGCGGCAGCGCCGGTTCAATGCCGGCCGGTCCGGCAGGGTCGGCCCGTTCATGCCGGGTACGCCCGCTCGATCGCATCGAGCATGGCCCACAGGATGTCCAGCTTGAACTGCAGGATGCCCAAGGCACGCTGCTGGCGTTCCAGCGTGTCGAAATGGTCCAGCGTGACGGCCAGGCCGTGCTCGACGTCGCGCCGCGCCAGCGGGATTCGGCTGCGGAAGTACGCCAGCCCTTCCGGCGCGATCCACGGATAATGTTCTGGCCAGCCCGCCAGGCGGTCCTGGTGGATGCGCGGTGCGAACATCTCCGTCAAGGAGGCGCACACGGCCTCCTGCCACGGGCTGCGGCGCGCGAAATCCAGATAGGCATCGCAGGCGAAGCGTACGCCCGGCACGACGTGCTGCAGGGACCACAACTCACCAGGAGGAATGCCGGCCGCCGAGCCCAGTCGCACCCAGGCTTCGATACCGCCCGCGGACTCGCCGCCAGGGACACCGTCGTGATCGAGAATGCGCTGCACCCACAGCCGCCGCGTGGCGCGGTCGTCGCAGTTGAGAAGGATCGCCGCGTCCTTCCGCGGGATGAGGGACTGGTAATAGAAGCGGTTGGCGATCCAGCCGCGCACCTGGTCGGGCGAACACAGGCCGCCATTCAGGCGCACGTTGAACGGATGGTGGATATGATAGCCGCGGCTCTTGTCGCGCAGGCGCTCTTCGAATTCGCCGCGCGTCCAGGGCGCGGTGGCAGGATAGCTCATAGGTCGATTTCCATGCCGTCCCACGCGACCTCGATGCCATGGCGCGCCAGCAGCGCGCGTTGCGGCGCGTCCTCGCGCAGGATCGGGTTGCTGTTGTTGATGTGGATGAGGATCTTGCGCGCGGCCGGCATGCGGTCGAGCAGTTCGATCATGCCGCCCGGGCCGGATTGCGGCAGATGACCCATCATCGCCGCCGTCTTCGCGGACAGTCCCTGCACGATCATCTCGTCTTCGCTCCAGAACGTACCGTCGACCAGCAGCACGTCGCTCGCCCCCATCACGCGTGCCACGTCGTCCGTCGGCACGCCCAGGCCGGGCGCATAGAACGCACGGCGGCCGTTCGTGCGATTGAGGATCACGAGGCCGATATTGTCCCCCGGCCTGGGCGCTTCGCGGTGCGGCGAATACGGCGGCGCCTTGCTGACCAGCGCCACCACGGCCAGCAGCGTCTCGGCCAGTGGCGCAAGCGTGACGGCGCCCTCGCCCAGCACGTGCCGTTCGACGCCGCAGTAAGCGCCCAGCACGCGCAGCAGCGGCAGGCCATCGGACAGGTCGCCGAACACCTGCGCCGTCGCATACAGCGGCAGTGGCGCGGTGCGTTCGCGCAGCATCAGCAGGCCGGTCACGTGGTCGATCTGCGCATCCATCAACAGCACGGCGCAGATGCCGCTGTCGCGCACCGCACGGGCCGGCTGCAATGCCGGGTTGGCGCGCAGCTGCACCAGGATGTCGGGCGACGCATTCACCAGCAGCCAGTCCTGGCCGTTCTCGCTCAGCGCGATGGACGATTGCGTGCGGGCGGACGCCGCGATCGTGCCACGCCGCAGTCCCGCGCAATTGCCGCAGTTGCAGTTCCACTGCGGGAATCCGCCGCCGGCGGCCGAGCCCAGTACCAGGATTTTCAAGAATGTGCTCCGCACGCCGCCGGTCATGACAACCGGCGGACATTCCTCGTCGATGGCTAGCGGTTGGCGATGTACAGCGTGATTTCGAAGCCGAAACGGAAGTCGATTGCCTGCGGGGTGGTCCAGGTCATGAAAAGCTCCTCGTTGAATGTCGTCTAGGAATCGATGGCGCGGCCGACGACGAAAGGCCGCACCACTCCGTAAAAACCGCCACTCATGAAACAGCGCCAATGCTGGTGCCGGCAGGTCGTGACGACCACCCTGCTCCGTGCGCCCGTCAGCGGTCCGGCAATGCAAACACCGTCAGCACGCCGCCCAGTTCCGTGTATTTCGCCAGGTCCTTGTAGCCGCCGGCGGCACCCAGCCCGTCGCTGGACTTGGTCAGGCCGGCCGCCAGCCCGATCCCGGCCCAGCCGCCAATGCCGGACAGCACGCCGATGTACTGCTTGCCCTTGTACTCCCACGTGTTGACGTTGCCGATGATGCCGGACGGGGTCTTGAACTTCCACAGCTCCTTGCCGTTGTGGTCCACTGCCTTCAGGTAGCCTTCCAGCGTGCCGTAGAAGACCACGTCGCCAGCGGTGGACAATGCGCCGCTCCACACGGAGAATTTTTCCGGCTTGGACCAGACGATCTTGCCGGTGCTGGCATCGAAGGCGATGAAGTTGCCCAGGCCGCCGTGGCTGTTCGGTGCGGGATACATTTCCAGCGTGGAGCCGACATAGGGCTGCCCGGCCGTGTACTCGATGCGGAACGGTTCGTAGTCCATGCACACGTGGTTGGTGGGCACGTAGAACAGCCCCGTCTTGCGCGAGTACGACGCCGGCTGCTGGTCCTTCGTGCCGAGCGCGGACGGGCAGACGCCTTTCGTGTTCACGTCTTCACCGTTCTTGTCGGTGCTGTACTTGGCGACCACCTGCGGGCGGCCACTCTTCATGTCCACGTGCGTGGCCCAGTTCACGGCGGGGTCGTATTTTTCGGCGACGAGCAGCTCGCCGGAGACGCGGTCCAGCGTGTAGGCAAAGCCGTTGCGATCGAAGTGCACCAGCGCCTTGCGGGCCTGTCCCTTCACCTTGATGTCGGCAAGGATCATTTCGTTCACGCCGTCATAGTCCCACTCGTCGTGCGGCGTCATCTGGTAGGCCCATTTCGCCTCGCCCGTGTCCAGGTCGCGGGCGAAGATCGTCATCGACCATTTGTTGTCGCCGGGGCGCTGCCGCGGGTTCCACGTGCTCGGGTTGCCGGTGCCGTAATAGACCAGGTTCAGCTGCGGGTCATAGCTGTACCAGCCCCAGGTGGTGCCGCCGCCGATCTTCCATTGGTCTCCCTTCCACGACTTCAGCGACGAGTCCTTGCCGACCGGCGCCATCTTGCCGTCGGTCCAGGTCATGGTCCTGTCGGGGTTGATCAGCATGTCCTTGTCAGGCCCGGTGCTGAACGCCTTCCAGACCTGCTTGCCGGTCCTGATGTCGTAGGCCGTCAGGCGGCCGCGCACGCCGAATTCGCCGCCGCTCACGCCGGTGATGATCTTGTCCTTGAAGACGTGCGGCGTGTTGGTGGTGGTTTCGCCGATCTTCGGATCGCCCGTCTTGACCTTCCAGACTTCGGCGCCGGTCTTGGCGTCCAGCGCCACCAGCGTGGTATCGGCCTGCTGCAGGAAGATCTTGCCGTCGGCGTAGGCCACCCCGCGGTTGACGGTATCGCAGCACATCACGGGAATCACGGCCGCATCCTGCTTCGGCTCGTATTTCCAGCGGATGTGCTGGTCGTCCAGGGCAATGGCATACACCTTGTTCGGGAACGGGCTGTGGATGTACAGCGTGTCGCCGATGACGAGCGGTCCGCCTTCATGGCCGCGCAGCACGCCGGTGGAGAACTGCCACGCCACCGTCAGGTTCTTGGCATTGCCGCTGTTGATCTGTTTCAGCTCGCTGAAGCGCTGGTTGCTCAGGTCGCCAGCCTGCATGGCCCAGTTCTTCGGGTCCTTCGTCAGCCGTTCGATTTCCGATTCGGCGGCCGAGGCCGGCAAGGCGCTGGCAAGGACGGCTGTGAAAGTGGCGGTGACGGCGAGAGCTAGGCTCGGCCGCCAGCCGGTGACACGGTGCAGAAAGGAGCGGTGCGGAAAGGACATGTGGGTCTCCTGTGGTTATTCTGGCCGCGCAGCCGGCGGCACATGACGACGCTGTACTGGCCGGTGCATGGAGCGTGCCAGCGCCCTGTCGCCTGGCATGCCGCAGGCCCTGCCCGGTGGTTGTTCAGTTTTGGAGACACCACGGCCGTACCGGTGTGCCACGCGCGTGGCAGGCTGCGCCGATGCAACGCACCGCCAAAAAATTCATGAAACAGCTTTGACCTTTCGCCGGGTGCGGGGTGTATTCTGTTGACTGCAAGTGCGATCCACTTCAAACCAAAAGTCGCGCAGTTGTGCTCGCCTGAATACCCGCCGAGCGGACAGACGCGACAGGGAGACAGCATGGCGGAATCCGCAGGGAATGGCTGCGCGGTGCATTGCGCAGCCGAAGGGACGGCGAGCATGCCGTCGAACACCACGACGGACGGCAGCGCGCATGTGCGACGGGTCCGCTCCGTCGTCCATGGCCGGCTCAATGCCGGCAGCCGGGACCCGCACAGGGGCGAGCAGCCGGGCCGGGATCAATACAGCCGCGATCAGTACAGCCGGGATCAATATAGTTCCATCACGCGCTCGTGGGTGCGCTGCCTGCACGAGTACCGTCTCGATCCGGGCAGCCGGGGCGAACCGCAGGTGGTGGACCCGGCCGAGCTGCGCGAGCGCCAGGAACGGCTGGCCGGCGTGCAGGCCGTGGCCAAGGTGGAGATGGCGAACCTGTACCAGCAGCTGGCCGGCTCCGGCTATGCGATCGTGCTCACCGATGCCGAGGGCGTGCTGCTCAACTACTTCGGCGATCCCGGGTTCACCCACGCGGCATCGCGTTCAGGGCTGATGCAGGGCGCCGTCTGGAGCGAGCGGGCGCAGGGCACGAACGGCATGGGCACCTGTCTCGTCGAGCGCCGGCCCGTGACGGTGCACCAGGACGAACACTACCTGTCCCGGCATATTGGCCTCAGCTGCGCGGGGGCGCCCATCTTCGATCACCATGGCGAAGTGGTGGCGGCGCTCGATGCGTCGGGCGAATCCCGGCTGGCCCAGCAGCACACGCTGGCCCTCGTCAGCATGTCCGTGCAGATGATCGAGAACCGCGTGTTCCTCGACCAGTTCCGGCACGACTACATCCTGCGCTTCCATAACCGTCCCGAATTCATCGGCACGCTGAGCGAAGGGGCGATCGCGCTGAGCCCGGAGGGCAAGGTGCTGGCCGCCACCCGCTACGCGCTGTTCCAGCTGGGGATCGCCCGGCCGGCGGACATCGTCGGCCGCGACATCGTCGGCATCTTCAACAGTTCGTTTGCGGGGCTGGTCGACAGCACGGTGCGCCGCGCCTTCCACGCCGTGCCGATCTTTCATATCAAGACCGGCGCCCGCTTCTATGGCGTGATGCTGCCGCCGGTCGCGCCACCGGCCGGCCATCGGGGCGCGGGCCGGAGCGAACTGAAGCCGGCGCTGTTTGCCGAACAGGCCGCCGCCTCGCCCCTCGATGCGCTGCATGCGGGGGATGCCGCCATGGTGGCCAATGTGCGCACCGCGAAGCGTACGCTGGAACGCAATGTCGCACTGCTGCTGCGCGGCGAGACCGGCACCGGCAAGGAGCTGTTCGCGCGTGCCGTGCACCGTTCGGGCCCGCGGGCCGACAAACCGTTTGTCGCCATCAACTGCGCGGCGCTGCCGGAACCGCTGATCGAGAGCGAGCTGTTCGGCTACCGTGCCGGTGCCTTCACAGGGGCGAGCAAGGACGGCGCACGGGGCAAGCTGCTGCAGGCCAACGGCGGCACCCTGTTCCTGGACGAGATCGGCGACATGCCCGTCACCCTGCAGGCGCGCCTGCTGCGCGTGCTGGAAGAGCGCGAGGTGCAGCCGCTCGGCAGCGAAACGCCGGTGCCGCTGGACATCCGCGTGATCAGCGCCACGCATTGCGACCTGCCGCAGAAGATCGCCGAGGGCCATTTCCGGGAAGACCTGTATTACCGCCTCCAGGGCCTGACGATCCTGCTGCCGCCCCTGCGCGAGCGCACCGACCGCCGCGAGCTGATCCTGCGCATCGCCCGCGAAGAAGTGGAAGCCGGCAGCGCGATCGAACTGGACGTACCCCTGCTTGCCTTCCTGGAGCGGCAGCGCTGGCCCGGCAATCTGCGCCAGTTGCGCCACCTGCTGCGTGCGATGCTGGCGCTGCGGGATGACGATGTGCTCACCCTGCACGACCTGCCGGCCGAGTATCGGGCCGCCTCGGCGGCCACGATCGGCACGGAGGCGCCGCCGGCCGGCGACCTGAATCCGCTGGAAAATGCCGAGCGCAAGGCCCTCATCGAGGAATTGCAGCGGCACAGCTGGAACATCTCGATCGTGGCGCGGCGCCTGAACATGAGCCGCAACACGCTGTACCGCAAGGTGCAGCGCCTGAACATCCAGAACCCGGAGAAGGCATTGCACTGAACCGCCTCTCCCGTTGAGGCGCTTGCCGGGACATGTCATCCATCCCGGCGCTGCGCCGCGGCGTGTCAACCCATGCCGAAGGCGCCGTGGTCGACGCTCACGGCGCGCCTGCCCAGTTCCGCGGGGATGCGCTCGACATCGTCCAGCAATCCGAGCACGAGCGCGGCCGGATTGCAGCCCAGCGAGGCCCGCAGCCCGGCATACGACGGCATCAGGCGGGCGTGGATGTCGAACACGACCGGGCCCTGCGCGCCCAGGATCACGTCGAGCTCGACATACCCCCACAGGCCGGGCAACGCGGCTGCCACCGCCGCGGCCAGCCTGTCCAGCTCGGGTTCTTCCCCCGCCAGCCCGTTGACCATGCAGCCCAGGCAGTGGAACTGGTTGTCATGCATGGCCACGCGCAGCGCGTTGCGGCTCAGAATGCGGACCGTGCCGGCGCGGCACAGCAGGCACAGGCTGGCCGCCCGGCCGGGGCAGAACGGCTGCAGCACTTCCTTGCCCTGGCCGTGCGCCGCCAGCCAGCCCCGCGCGCTGGCGCCATCCCGGAACAGGCGTGCGGCCGCGCTGCCGGCGCCATCGTCCGGCTTGACCACCAGCGGCAGGTCCAGCGCCAGCGGGTCGTCCGGCGCATGGACAGGCAAGGCTGGCACGCCGGCCTGCAGCAGTGCCGCTGCGGTGCGGCGCCGGCTGGCGGTGATGTGCAGGGCCGCCGGGCTGCTCCCCAGCAGCATACGGCGCCTTCTCAGCACCAGGCGCGCCGCGGATTCCAGCAGGCCGCCGGCCGGTGGCAGCAGCGGCCAGACGGCATCGGCCGCCCGGATGCCGGCCAGCAGGCGCTGTGCGAACAGCGTGCGGCCGCCGTCCGGCGCCGGCGTGACCACCTGCACGCCCGGCACCGCCTGCAGGTCGGCGCAGAGTGTGCTCAGCAGCGATGTGCGGAACAAGGGCGGATGCAAGGGCGTGGCGCGGGAGGTGCCCGCGCCGCTGTCGTCGAATGCAAGCACTTTCAGGACTGGCACGGCCACCTCCGCGAAGGTCGGCGCGGCGGCTCAGCGGCGGCCGTCCGCCACGCTGTCGAGGGTCAGCGTCTCGTCGAGCAGGTCGCCGCCGGCTGCGGCCAGCGCAATCGACGGCGCCGTGAGGGACGTCCTGATCCGGTAGATTCCGCCGGGCAGCCCGTCGCCGAGCACGAACTGGTAGCTCTTGTGCACGAAGCGCTGCAGGCGTTGCGGCAGCGCCGTGTCGCGGTACGGCTGGATGACGATGACGCGCCCCTGATACGACTTGCCGCCGAACGTGAAGCTCTGGGTCGACACGGTCGCGTGCGCGGCGAGGGCCAGCCGGATCTGCCTGCGGAAGTACGAGGCCGCGCCGCCTGTCATGCGGTGCATCTCGGCGATGTCCCGTTCCAGAAAGCCGAGCAGCACGGGATTGCCGTGCGGGTCGTCCAGTGCCGGACCGGGCCACTGCCGCGCGCCGGACAGGAACCGCAGCGTCACGCGCACCGGACCGGCCGGCCCGGCGCGCACGGCGTCCAGCTGGACCTGGTCGTCGAAGCTTTCCTCGGTGCTGGCCACATGGCGGAAGGTGTACGCCAGGTGCGCCGGCGGTTTCAGGCTGGCCAGGTGGTCGGTCTCGAACAGCAGCGTTTCCGCTTCCGAGACGGGCTGGGCGCCGGCCACCATCGGCAGCGACATGCTGGCGGAAAGCAGCAGATGGCGGAGGAGCCGCAGCACGCTGCCGCCTTCAGCGCGCCACCGTCGGCGCGGCAGGCGCTTCCAGCAGCGGCACGCCATAGTCGACGAGGATGGCGTGAATCGCATCGCGGTTCCGGTCGATCAGCCCGTCGATGCGCTCCTTCAGCGCCTGGTCGCCGAAGCGCACGGCCATGGCGATCTCGAAATCCACCTTGAGGCCAGGCTGCGGCGCCAGCGGCACGGCGACGATGCGCCCGCCGGCCGACTGCCGCGCAAAGTAGCCGCCGATCGGTCCCCAGACGAAAGCCACGTCCAGGCGCCCTTCCGCGAGATCCTTTTCCACTATCTCGCCGGGATACTGTTCCGGGTCGCCCGTCTGCGGCGAATAGGACACCATCTGCCCGATCAGGCCGTGTTCCAGCAGCCATTCCGTGACGGGTGACCCGCCAAAGACGCCGAGGCGCAGCGTGGCGCGCCGTGCCGGGTCGAGGGCCAGCAGGTCGTCCAGCCCGTGCACGCTGTCCAGCCCCTTGCCCCGCACGTAGGCCATCGTGTAGGTCGAGCGGTAGTAAGGATGCGTGGTGGCGCCCAGGTCGAAGCCGGTGGCCACGCCAGTGATCAGGTCGCACTTGAAGTGGTCGGCACCCGGCTCCTTCGCGCGCAGGGTGTTGCGGACGAAACCCATGCGCTGCGGGTACCAGGTGTATTCGATGTCCCAGCCCAGCTGCCGGGCGAACAAGGCCGCGATGCGGTTCTCGAAGCCCGCCAGGTCGCGCCGCGAGAACGGCAGGTTGTTCGGATCCTGGCAGACGCGCAGCACGGGCCGCGTGGCCGCGGGCGCATCTGCAGCCTGCGCCGTGGTGACCAGCGCAGCGGCCAGCATAGCGACTTGCGACAGGGCCGGGATCCATCTCATTTGCCACTCTCCTTGCCGCTTTCCTTGTCGATTGCCTGCAGGCGGCCCGGCTTGATGGCGCCGTCCGAGCGGCCTTTCAGGTAGGCGTACAGGTTGTCGATGTTGTCCACCACCTGCTTGCTGCCATCGAAATTGGGCATGCCCTTGTCGATGCGGCCCTGCAGCACGGTTTTCCTGAATTCGTCCGGCGTCAGCACCTTCAGGCTATTCACCAGCGCGGGACCGACGGCGCCTTCCTGCTGGGCGCCGTGGCAGCGTTCGCACGACAGCGCGCGCCAGGTGCGCCAGCCGTTCAAGGTGCGGGCATCGACATGGTCGCCACCGACCACCTGGTACGGCGTCTTGCCGCCGGTGGCATTCGGTTCCGGGACGGCCGGCGCCGCCTGCACGGGGTCCGCGAACCCGGGCACCGCCTGGCAGACGGCAAGGAGGAACAGGGCAAGGCTACGCTTCACGTGAACTCCTTCCATGGCATTACAGGGTCAGGCAGGCCTTTTCGGCTTCGGCCAGCAGCGTTTTGTACCGGCCGGCCATGTCCTTCACATTCTTCGGATCGCGGAACTCGGCGCCCCGTTCGCCCTGCAACGACTGGTAGCGCAGCGCGGCGGACATCGCCACGTAGTCCTCATACGCCAGGCCCGCACCGATGCGGTCGATCACGCAGGAGCATTTGTACAGGTACTCCTGGCGGCCACCGTGCTGGCTCATGCACTCGAGCACATACTCGACCCGGGCGGATGTCGGGAAGTCGTTGTCGCGTACGGGCGCGGCACGCGCCAAAGGCAGGTACAGCACAGCGACGGCCGCAAGCAGCGGCGGAATCCGACCCCGCATCACGCCCCCTGGTACAGCTTGCCGGAAGCCTTGGCCGTGTGCGTGGCGATGGCGTCCATCAGGACCGGCGACAGCACGTCGTAGGGCGGCAGGCCGATCGATTCGAGATGCGCACGCACCTCGCCCATTTTCGCGGGATCGGCACCCGCCTCGATGATCGACGAGACGAAGGCGGCAAAGCCCGGCGGTGCCCAGCCGGTCTCCTTCGACAGCTCGGTGTGCACGAAATCGAGGCCGTAGAAGGCATGCGCCGTGTTCTCGATGCGCCCGTACATGTGCACCCCGCATACCTGGCAGGCATGGCGGCGGATGGTGGCGCTGTCGTCCGTCACCTGGAGCTTCTGCTCGTTGGCGGTCACGGCCACGTTTTCACGCGACACCACGGCGATCTGCGCGAACAGCGCGCCGTCCGGCTTCCAGCATTTTGTGCAGCCGCAGGCGTGGTTGTGGGCGACCTGGCTGCCGATGCGCACGGTGACGGGATCGGTGGTGCAGTGGCAGGTCAGCGTGCCGCCGGCGAAATCGGCATCGGCGGGTGGCGAGCCGGCATCGATGGCGGGATGGATGTGGACGGTCATGGTGGCTCCTTTCGTATTGGCGTAAGCGGTTGGCATAAGCGGTTCGGAGGTCAATTCACGAGGTCAATACCGGAGGTCAATACCGGAGGTCAATACAAGACGACGGAGCGGATCGATTCGCCCCGCTTCATCAGCTCGAACCCTTCGTTGATGCGCTCCAGCGGCAGCGTGTGGGTGATCAGGTCGTCGATATTGAGCTTGCCTTCCATGTACCAGTCGACGATGCGGGGCACGTCCGTGCGGCCGCGCGCGCCGCCGAAGGCCGAGCCCTTCCACTGGCGGCCCGTTACCAGCTGGAACGGCCGGGTGGCAATCTCCTGCCCGGCGGCGGCCACGCCGATGATGAACGACTGGCCCCAGCCCTTGTGCGTGCACTCCAGCGCCTGGCGCATCAGGCCCGTGTTGCCCACGCATTCGAACGAATAATCGGCGCCGCCGCCCGTCAGCTGCACGATGTGGTCCACCACGTCCGGCACTTCCTGCGGGTTGATGAAATCCGTCATGCCGAACTTGCGCGCCATCTCCACGCGGCCCGGGTTGATGTCGATGCCGATGATGCGGTCCGCCCCCACCATCTTCGCGCCCTGGATCACGTTCAGGCCGATGCCGCCCAGGCCGAACACGGCCACGTTGGCGCCCGCTTCCATCTTGGCGGAAAACACCACGGCACCAACCCCGGTCGTGACGCCGCAGCCGATGTAGCAGGCCTTGTCGAACGGCGCATCCTCGCGGATCTTCGCCACGGCGATCTCCGGCAGCACCGTGTGGTTGGAGAAGGTGGAGGTGCCCATGTAATGCAGGATCGGTTCGCCGTCCAGCGAGAAGCGGCTGCTGGCGTCCGGCATCAGGCCGCGGCCCTGGGTGGCGCGGATCGCCTGGCACAGGTTGGTCTTGCGGGACAGGCAGAACTTGCAGTTGCGGCACTCCGGCGTGTACAGCGGGATCACGTGGTCGCCGGCCTTCACGGTCGTGACACCCGGTCCCGTCTCCAGCACGATCCCGGCGCCCTCGTGGCCGAGAATGGCGGGAAACAGTCCTTCCGGATCGGCGCCGGACAGGGTGTAGTAATCGGTATGGCAGATGCCGGTCGCCTTGATCTCGACCAGTACCTCGCCGGCGCGGGGGCCTGCCAGGTCGACCGTCTCGATCGTCAGCGGTGCGCCGGCCTTCCAGGCCACGGCTGCTCGTGTCTTCATCGATGCTCCCTGTCGTGAACGTTGCCGATGGAGCGCCGTGGCGCCCTCGCTGATGGCAATGGCAAGTCGCGTGCCAGCGTGCTTTTACGGCAAAACAGGCATGCGGGCGACGCCGGTTGCGCCGTATCGGACCAGGCGGCAGGAGCACTGTGCCGTTTTTGGATCGTCGCCACGCGAGCCCGGCGTGACAAAGTGTGAGACTTCCGGCGTCATCGCGCTGGCATACTGCGTTCCTGGAAAATACTTTTGGGAAATATCATGACCACGCTGGCAATCATCGCAACGGCCTGTATCGTTCTGGTGTTCCTCTCGCTGTCTGCCGTCGCCGCAAAGCGGCCCGCGACGCGCAAGGCGGGGGGAACCATCGTCGCGAAACAGCCGCTCACGGCGAACGAGCAGCCGATGTACTTCCGGTTGACCCAGGCACTGCCCGATCATGTGGTGCTTTCCCAGGTGGCGTTTTCCGCGCTGCTCACTACCAGGGACCAGGCGACGAGGAACACGTTCAACAGGAAAGTCGCGGATTTCGTGATCTGCACGAAGGCCTTCGAAGTCGTCGCGCTGGTCGAATTGGACGATGCGAGCCACGCCGGCCGCAAGCGCCAGGACGACAGCCGGGATGCCCTGCTCACGCGCGCCGGCTATCGCGTGCTGCGCTATGCGCGCGTGCCGGATGTCGCCACCTTGCAAAAGGACGTGCTGCTTGGCGACGTGGGCGGTTCCCCGATCGGCAACGCCATCGCCGCCTGACGGGTACGGAACTCAACGTCGCATCTAAACGTCACATTGTTGATCGCGGAACCGGCCATGTAACGGAGGGCGCCGGGCTACACTGCGGGGCCTGTCCGCCAACCCATCAGCGAGTCCGCCGCCATGACATCCCGCCGCACGTTCACGATCGCCACCCTCCTCACTGCCGTTGCCGGCTGCGCCGCCACGGGTTCTGCACCGGACAAGGCGCGGCTCTCCATCACCGAGTTCGGCGCCGTGGCCGATGGCGCGCAGGTGAACACGGCAGCCATCCAGGCCGCCATCGACCGCGCGGCGGCCACCGGTGGCGGCACCGTGGTGATACCGACGGGCGTGTTCGTCAGCGGTGCGCTGTTCTTCAAACCGGGCGTTCACCTGCATTTCGACGGGGGCGCCGTGCTGCAATGTTCCACGGACCTGAGCAACTTCCCGCCGCGGCGCACGCGCATCGAAGGCCATTTCGAGGAACGCTTCACGCCGGCGCTGCTCAATGCGGATGGCTGCGACGGCTTCCGCATCACCGGCCAGGGCACGGTCGATGGCGCCGGCCGGCCGGTCTGGGAGCAGTTCTGGAAGCTGCGCAACGCGGCGCCCAATCCCGGCAATTTCCCGAACATCGGCCTGCCCCGCGCGCGGCTGGCGCTGATCGAGAACTCGAAGAACGTCGTCATCGAGGGATTGACCTTCAAGGATTCGCAGTTCTGGAACCTGCACCTGTACAAGTGCGACGACGTGGTGGTGCGCAACAGCCGCTTCCTCGTGCCGGACGACGTGAAGCAGGCGCCCAGCACGGATGGCATCGACCTCGACAGCTGCCGCAACGTGCTGGTGGAAGGCTGCTATTTCTCCGTCACGGACGACTGCATCGCGGCCAAGGGTTCGAAGGGCCCGCGCGCCCACGAGGACAAGGACAGCCCGCCGGTTGAACGCATCCGCGTGCGCAACTGCGAATTCAGGCGCGGCCATGGTGTCGTCACCTTGGGCAGCGAGGCCACGGTGGTGCGCGACGTGCTGGTGGAGAACTGCCGCATCACCGGCCCCGTCACCGTCGCCCGGCTGAAGCTGCGGCCGGACACGCCGCAGCACTACGAGAACATCGTCTTCCGCAACATCACGCTCGATGCGGAGGGCGGCGACCTGATCGCCGTGCTGCCGTGGAGCCAGTACGTGGACCTGAAGGGCCAGCCGCCGCCGCAGTCGGTGGTGCGCAATGTCCAGTTGATCGGCTTCAAGGGCCGCTTCGGCGGGTTCGGCACCGTGAAACCCAATCCGGGCCAGACGACCATCAGCGACATCCTGTTCCGGGACTTCGACGTGCGGCTGAACAAGGGCGAGCTGGTCACGGCGGGCGCTGCCAACCTGCGCTACGACCGGGTCAACGTCAACGGCAAGGCGGTCCGGCAGTAGAACTGATCAACCCGGTGAGCGGTCCAGCCGCTTCATTAAATTGGTCTTGCCAGTCATCCACACATTCCCTACGATAAGCCTGGGTCGGTTGTCCTTTGCCGTCACCCCGTGACGGCAGCCGGGTACTTGCCCAGCCACTTACAATAACGGGAGACAAGATGGAAGATCAGAAATCCGGCGAGGGCAAGATGGCCCCGGGCCGGCGCGCCATGCTCAAGGCCGCAAGCGCCGGCGTGCTGCTGGCGGGTACCACGGCCGTCGCGGCAGTACCCCGCAAGCGCTATGCGGTGGTCGGCGTCGGCTCGCGGTCGCGCATGTTTACGCGTGCGATCACGGACAAGTACAGCGACACCAACGAGATCGTGGCCGTCTGCGACACCAACTCGGGCCGCGCCGCGCTGGCCGCGAAGGTGATTGCCGCCACGGGCACCAGCCAGCCACGCGTCTACAAGGCGGCCGACTTCGACCAGATGATCAGGGAGACCAAGCCGGAATTCGTGATCGTCACCGTCATCGATGCGAAGCACGACGAGTACATCGTCCGCGCGCTGGAGCTGGGCTGCGACGTGATCACGGAAAAGCCGATGACGACGACGGCCGAGAAGGCACAGCGCATCCTCGATGCCGTCAAGCGCACCGGCCGGCACGTGCGCGTGACCTTCAACTACCGCTATTCGCCGCCCCGCACGCAGGTGAAGGATATCCTGATGAGCGGCGAGATCGGCGACGTGCTGTCGGTCGACTTCACCTGGCTGCTCAATACCGTGCACGGCGCCGACTACTTCCGCCGCTGGCACAGCAACAAGGCCAATTCGGGCGGCCTGATGATCCACAAGGCCACCCACCACTTCGACCTGGTGAACTGGTGGCTGGGCGCCCAGCCGGAACAGGTGCACGCGTTCGGCTCGCGCCAGTTCTACACGCCGGCCACCGCGCGCCGCATGGGGCTGCAGAGCCATCACGAGCGCTGCCTGACCTGTCCCGAGAAGAACAAGTGCACGTTCTACTTCGACCTGGCGGCCGATCCCGGGCTGAAGGCGCTGTACCTCGACAACGAGAAGCTGGATGGCTACTACCGCGACCAGTGCGTGTGGCGCCCCGAGATCAATATCGAGGACACCATGAACGTGATGGTCAAGTACGACAACGGCGCCCAGCTGAAGTACGCCCTGTCGGCCTATGACGCGTGGGAGGGTTACCACATCGCCTTCAACGGCACCAAGGGCCGGCTGGAGCACCGCATCGTCGAGAAGGTGGGCGTGGCCGGGGCCAACGAGGTGCAGAGCATGAGCGAGGGTGTCTCCACCCGCGTCATTCCCCTGCGCGGCGCGGCGCGCGACATCGAGCCCTGGACCGGCACCGGCGGCCATGGCGGCGGCGACGATGTGATGCTGAAGGAGATCTTCGGCGCCGCCCCATCGGACAAGTACAAGCGCGTGTCGGATGAACGTGCCGGCGCCTGGTCCTGCCTGGTCGGCGTGGCCGCCAACAAGTGTTTCGAGACGGGGCAGACGGTGAAGATCGCCGACCTCGTCACGGGCCTGACGCCACCGGAGCGCGCGCCGATGCCGTCGCGTACCGCCGCGGTGCCGATGCCGATGCGGGTCAAGATGCCGTAAGCGCTATTGTCGAGTCCGTGCCCCGGTGGCGGCGCCGGGTTTTCGCGGCCCTGACTCCGCGCCGCCTTCCAGGCACGCTGACACGCGCTCATCAGTGCTCGCGAAGCGGGTCTGGTGGCGGCACGCAGTGCTGAGTCCGTGTCACGGTGCCTGGCCCCATGACACGAGCTCGGCCGCAGTGGAGATGTTCCGGGCACGATCACACAAGCTCAGCATTGCTCGCGAAGCCGGTTGCCGTGGCGGCACGCAGTGCTGAGTCCGTGTCACGGTGCCTGGCCCCATGTGACACGAACTCAGCCGCTGTTCGGTTTCAGCTGTCCAGACTGCTGCCGGCGGCCTGGTCCATCGCCCGGCTGATCAGCACGGAGGCGATGCGGCGCTCGATCACTTCCGTGACTTCCAGCCGCAGGCCGTCGATGACGAGCACCTCGCCCACCTTCGGCAGTGCGCCGAAGCGTTCCAGCATGAAGCCGGCCAGCGACGTGTAGTCGTCGGTGGCGCCGCCCAGCGCATCGGAGCCCAGGATCTGCGCCAGGTGGTGCAGGTCGGCCGAGCCGTCCACCTGCCAGCGGTTCGGGCCCAGCACCAGCACGTCCGGCTGCTCGTCCTCGTCGGGGAATTCGCCGGCGATGGCTTCCAGGATGTCGATCGGCGTCACCACGCCCTGGATGGTGCCGTATTCGTCCGCGATCAGCACCAGGGCGCCGTGCGAGCGCTTCAGCGTTTCCATCACCTGCAGCACGCCGGCCGTATCCGGCATCACGATCGGCGGGCGGACGTTGCGCATCAGGTCCGTCTCGCCGCGGGCCAGGTCGGCGACGAGGTCCTTGCCGCGCGCGACACCGACGATGTTGTCCAGCTGGCCGCGGCTGGCCGGGAAGAAGCTGTGCGGCGTGTCCAGCACCTGGGCGCGGATGGTGGCGATGTCGGCATCCAGGTCCACCCAGGAGATGTCGGAGCGGTTCGTCATGATCGAACGCACCGGCCGCTGGGACAGGCTCAGCACGCCGCTCACCATGTGCCGCTCGGCCGTCTCGAACACGGGATCGTCCTCGGCATCCACGGTTTCCGGCGACGGTTCGTCGCGCCGGGCCGCCTGCTTGTCGCCCAGCAGGCGCAGCACGGCGGCGGCGGTGCGTTCACGGAACGGCACCAGCTCGTGCTGGCGGACCAGGTTGCGGCGCGCCAGCTGGTTCAGCGCCTCGATGCCGACCGAGAAGCCGATCGCCGCATACAGATAGCCTTTCGGAATGTGGAAGCCGAAGCCCTCCGCAATGAGGCTGAGGCCGATCATCAGCAGGAAGCTCAGGCACAGCACGACGACGGTCGGGTGGGCGTTGACGAAACGGGTCAGCGGTTTCGAGGCCGTGATCATCACGGCCATCGAAATGATGACCGCCGCGATCATCACGCCCAGTTCGTCCACCATGCCGACGGCCGTGATGACGGAATCGAGCGAGAACACGGCATCGAGCACGATGATCTGGGCCACGACGGCAAGGAAGCTGGCGTACGTGACCGGCCCGCTCTGCACGTGCGTCTGCCCTTCCACCCGCTCGTGCAGCTCGACGGTCGCCTTGAACAGCAGGAAGATGCCACCCAGGAGCAGGATCAGGTCCCGCCCGGAAAACGCCATCGGCCCCACGGAGAACAGCGGCGTGGTCAGCGTGACGATCCATGAAATCACGCTGAGCAGGCCCAGGCGCATCAGCATCGCCAGCGCCAGGCCCACAAGCCGGGCCTTGTCGCGCTGGTGCGGCGGCACTTTCTCGGCAATGATCGCGATGAAAATCAGGTTGTCGATGCCGAGGACGATCTCGAGCACGATCAACGTCAGCAGACCTACCCAGATATTTGGGTCGGCAATCCATTCCATCGCAGGGCTCCTCAAGTGTGGAGCCCGATTGTAACGGATTGGCAATTCGGGGCGCGCCCGCTGGCCGCCGGACGGCCGCCGGCAATGACAGGCCCCCCGCGTGTCAGTATAATCTCCGCCTTCCCCACGGTTTACCCAGGATCCCCCATGTCGCTGCCCGCCCACCATCTCGAACTGCTGTCGCCCGCCAAAACCGCGGAGATCGGCCGCGAGGCCATCCTGCACGGTGCCGACGCGGTGTACATCGGCGGACCGGCCTTCGGCGCCCGCCACAATGCCAGCAATCCGCTGGAGGACATCGCGGCGCTGACGCAGTTCGCGCACCGCTACCGGGCCCGCATCTTCGTGACGATGAACACGATCATGCACGACTCGGAACTGGCGCTGGCGCGCCAGCAGATCTGGCAGCTCTATGAAGCGGGCGTGGACGCGCTGATCATCCAGGACCTGGGGCTGCTGGAAATGGACCTGCCGCCGATCCAGCTGCACGCCAGCACGCAGTGCGACATCCGCTCGGCCGAACGCGCCAAGTTCCTGGGCGACGTGGGCTTCAGCCAGCTCGTGCTGGCCCGCGAGCTGACCATCGAACAGATCAAGAAGATCCGCGCCGAGGTCGACACGCCGCTGGAGTACTTCATCCACGGCGCCCTGTGCGTGGCCTACTCCGGCCAGTGCTACATTTCGCATGCGGACACCGGCCGCAGCGCCAACCGCGGCGACTGCTCGCAGGCCTGCCGCCTGCCCTACACGCTGTCGGACGGCCAGGGCCGCGTGGTCGCATACGAAAAGCACCTGCTGTCGATGAAGGACAACGACCAGAGCCGCAACCTGGAAGCGTTGGTCGACGCCGGCATCCGCTCGTTCAAGATCGAGGGCCGCTACAAGGACATGGGCTACGTGAAGAACATCACGGGCCACTACCGCCTGCTGCTGGACGAAATCCTGGAACGCCGCCCGGAATTCGCGCGCGCCTCCAGCGGTCGCACGCAGGTGCTGTTTACGCCGAACGTGGAGAAGAACTTCAACCGCGGCCACACCGACTACTTCGCCACCGGCCGCCAGGACGATATCGGCGCCTTCGATTCGCCGAAGTACCTGGGCGTGAAGCTGGGCACCGTCACGAAGCTGGGCGGCGACCATTTCGAGCTGCTGACGGATGCGCCGATGGCCAATGGCGACGGCCTGAACTACATGGTGAAGCGCACGCCGGCCGGCATCCAGGCCAATACGGTGACCAAGCTGGACGACACGCCGGACGGCCAGCGCTGGCGCGTGTTCCCGAACGAGCCGATGAACACCCTCGCCGGCCTGAAGGTCGGCACGGAAGTGCATCGCAACCGCGACCATCACTGGGAAGCGGTACTGAACAAGAAGTCGTCCGAGCGGCGCGTGGGCGTGTCGCTGCGCCTGGCCGAGATCGCGGGCGGCCTGCGCCTGGACGTGTCGGACGAGGACGGCATCCACAGCAGCGCCGAGACCCTGCTGGCACTGCAGCCCGCCCAGCAGGCCGCACAGGCGGAGAGCTCGCTGCGCACCAGCCTGGGCAAGCTGGGCAACACGATGTTCGAGGTGCAGGGCATCGAGCTGGCGCTGTCGCAGCCATGGTTCGTGCCGAACGGCGCCATCAATGCGCTGCGCCGCGATGCGGTCGCCGCCCACGAAACGGCACGCCTGAAGGCCTGGGAACGTCCGCAGCGCAAGGCGGCCGTCGAACCGCCGGCCGTGTACCCGGAAACGCAGCTGTCGTACCTGGCCAACGTCTACAACGAGAAGGCGCGCGCGTTCTATCACAAGCACGGCGTGCAGATGATCGCCGCCGCCTACGAGGCGCACGAGGAGCCCGGCGAGGTGTCGCTGATGATCACCAAGCACTGCCTGCGCTTCTCGTTCAACCTGTGCCCGAAACAGGCCAAGGGCGTGCAGGGCGTGCAGGGCCAGGTGAAGGCCGAGCCGATGACGCTGGTCTCCGGCGACGAGCGCTACACGCTGCGTTTCGACTGCAAGCCGTGCGAGATGCACGTGGTGGGCGCGATGAAGCAGAACATCCTGCAGTCGCCGCCGCCCTCCGCCGTGCCCTACAGCCCGCTGGTGTTCCACAAGCAGCGGCCGCGCGCCTGATCAAGCGGCCGGGCCGAAGCTAAAGCGCGCCGCTCGGCTGGTACGGCGGGAGCGGCCGGCCGATGCCGGCGGCACCCCGGCTCGATGCCGTCGCGCAGGCGGCAATCACGGCGGCGATCGACAGCAGCATCAGCATCTGGCGTTTCATGGCGGCTCCTCATGGCGGACCGTCCACTGTCGGGCATACACGCCATGCGGTCAATTTCCAATTGGAAATAGCTTTATCTACGTCAATGGGTGCGAGCGGCCCATCCTGTGGCTATAATTGCCGCGCCATCAATATTGACGAGGATCGGATGAAACAAGCACTGCTGGGCGCCGCGCTGGCCGCCACTTCCCTGCTCGCGCACGCGAATCCGTTCACGTGGATCGAGTCCGAACCGAAGAGCGAGCTGTGGGTGAATCCGGGGTTCTATTCCTACCACTTCCAGCGCGACAAGGGCTTCGACGACACCAATCCGGGCCTGGGTGCCGAATACCGTTTCTCCAGCGTGGCCTCGGCCACCGTCGGGCGCTTTCACAACAGCGACCGGGCAATGTCGAACTATGCCGGCATCTACTACCAGCCCATCGCGCTGGGGCCGCTGCGCCTGGGCGCCGTGGTCGGCGGCTTCGACGGGTATCCGAAGATGCGCGATGGCGGCTGGTTCCTCGCTGCCATCCCCACGATCAGCCTGGAGTACCAACGGGTCGGCGTGAACTTTGCTATCGTTCCGACCTACAAGGACCGCCTGCACGGCGCCCTCGCCATCCAGCTGAAGTTCAAGCTGTTCTGACGGCGCGCTGGCGCCGTGCCGTCCACCGGGCGGCCGATGCAACGTTAGAGCTGACATGAACAACATCGCATCCCAGGAACGAAGGCACGTCGCGCCCGACGCCGGTCCGGACGGTTTTTCGGCCGAGCTCGTGCGCCTGGCCGGCTACCTCTGCGGCAAGCCCGTGCCGGCCGACGCGCTGGCCAGCGAAGCCGCGCTGCTGTCCCACGCGCCACCGGCCATGAGCGCGGAACACCGGCAGGCGCTGGCCGACCTGGCTGCCAGCGCCGCGGTCCAGCAGTCGCTGCGCCGCCGCCTGTCGCGCGCCGAAGGGTTTCTGTCCGGCTTTGCCGACCACTCGCCTTCGCCCCTGTGGATCAAGGACCGGGCCGGCAGCTACGTGATGGGCAATGCGGCGCTGAGCGGCTTTTTCGGCGTGCCGACGGTGATCGGCATGGACGACAGCCACTTCTGGCCGGAAGACCAGCGCCGCAGCCTGGTCGAGCAGGACCGCGCCGTGCTCGATCACGGCGAGATCATCAAGGCGATGGAAACGTCGCACGACGGCAGCCGCCACTGGCTGGTCCACAAGTTCCCGATCGATGTCGATGGCGAGCCCTTCCTGGGCGGCACCGCCATCGACATGACGAAGGAAGTGGAAAAGGAACGGGCGCTGATCCGCCACGACAATTTCTACGTGCTGCTGTCCCGCCTGTCCGCCATCGTGTCGCGGGCCCGCACGTTGGAGCAGTTGTGTCTCGACACCTGCCGCGTCGCCGCGCACCAGCCGGGGCTCGACCTGGTGGAGATCGGCCGCGTCGACGATGCCTCTGGCGGCCTGAAGCCATTCACGTCGATGGGACCCGACGGTGTCGAACACCGGTGGCACGCGGGCGATCCGCTGGGGGACTGGGCACCGCCCGCGCTGGCTGTCACGGCCGTTGCCACCAGCAGCCTGCAATTCTCGAACGAAGCCGATGGCAACGGGTCCTGCATGGCGATTCCCCTGTGCGTGAACGGCAAGTGCTGGGGCGTGATCGCGTTCCATTCGCCGCGCCGGGATTTCTTCGATGCCTTCTACCGCGAACGGGCGCTCGAACTGGGTAACGAGCTCAGCTTCGGCATCGAGCGCCTGCTCAATGCCCAGGAGCTGTTCCGCCTGGCGCGCACCAACGCCCTCTCCGGCCTGCCGAGCCGCCTGCGCTTCGACGAGGAGATCGCGGCACTGGCCGCCGCCAGTGCCAGCGGCACCGTGCTGCTCGTGAACATCAACCGGTTCGACGAGATCAGCTCCGCCTATGGCAACACGGCCGCGATCGGCCTGATGCGGCAGGTGGCTGGGCGGCTGCGCGGCGCGGTGGCCGAGCGCATGCTGCTGTCGCACGTGGGCATCGGCCGCTTCGCCCTGTTCTATCCGATGGAGGAAGTGCTGGCGCCGCACAGCTACGCGCGCGACACGATCATCCCGCTGCTGGAAGGCTCCTACCAGGTGGACCAGCACAAGATCTGGTGCACGGTGAACGTGGGCGCGGCGATGCTGCCGGAGGATGGCACCAGTGCCGATGAACTGCTCGTGAAAGCGTGGGATGCGCTGGCCAATGCCCGCAACCAGGACGAGCTGATCGGCTTCTACGACCGCGATGCCGACCAGGCGATGGCGCAGCAGATCAGCCTGGAAGCGGAGCTGCGCGAAGCCCTGGCGCTGGACCAGTTCGAAACCTTCTACCAGCCGAAGGTGGACCTCAAAACGGGCAAGCTGGCCGGCGCCGAGGCGCTGCTGCGCTGGCGTCATCCCACCCGCGGCATCGTCCAGCCAACGGAGTTCGTGCCGGTGCTGGAACGCAGCGGGCTGGTGATCGAGGTGGGCCGGCGCGTCATGCAGCAGGCGATGGAGGACTGGAAGCGCTGGCACGACGAAGGGCTGCAGCCGCCGCAGATCGCCGTCAACGTCGCCCCGGCGCAGTTCCGCTGCGATTCGCTGTTCGACAATATCGAACGTGCGCTGAACACGGCCGGCGCCGCGCTGCATCCGCTGCAGATCGAAGTGACGGAAAGCAGCCTGGTCTCCGACCACCGCCGCGCCGTCGACATCCTCACCCGCGTGCGCGAGCTGAACGTGCCCGTCGCCGTGGACGATTTCGGTACCGGTTACTCGTCGCTGGCCTACCTCGTCACGCTGCCGGTCGACATCCTGAAGATCGACCGGTCCTTCGTCATCCGCATGGCGCAGGATGCCGGCTACATGGCGCTGGTGCAGACCGTCGTCACGCTGGCCCACAACCTGGAGATGAAGGTGGTGGCCGAAGGCGTCGAAACGGCCGAGGAAGCCAAGCTGCTGCGGCTGCTGCGCTGCGAGTACGGCCAGGGCCACCTGTACGGCAAGGCCATGTCCGCCGACGACTTCTCCCAGCTCATGCGGCGCTGAATCAAAGCCGAGCCTACAGCCGAGCCCGTGTCCACCTTGGGGTCAGACCCCGACATGGACACGGGCTCGGCCGCTAGCAACAACGGGGTCAGTCACGAAAGTTGACAGGGACTCAGCTGTAGGAGCCGACAGAGCCTGGTTACGGCTCAGCCCGTGTCAACAAACGTGACTGACCCCGAAGTTGACACGAGCTCGGCGCTAGCGGCTAGGCGCGGCCGCGGCCCACGGCGATCTGCTCGAGGATGTGCTTCGGCACGGCGGCGTAGTGCTTGAACTCCATCGTGTACGTGGCGCGGCCCTGGGTGAGCGAGCGCAGCGTGGTCGAGTAGCCGAACATCTCCGCCAGCGGGACAAGCGCGCGGATGAGCTTGGCGCCGCCGCCGGGGATCTCGTCCATGCCCTGCACCATGCCGCGGCGTGTCGTCAGGTCGCCCATCACGTTGCCCATGAATTCCTCGGGCGTCTCGACCTCCACGTCCATCATCGGTTCGAGCAGCTGCGGGTCGGCGCGGCGCATGCCGTCCTTGAAGGCCATCGAGCCGGCCATGCGGAACGCGTTCTCGTTCGAGTCCACGTCGTGGTACGAACCGAAGGTGAGCGTGGCGCGCACGTCCACCACCGGGTAGCCGGCCAGCACGCCGGCGCGCAGCGTTTCCGTGATGCCCTTGTCGACCGCCGGGATGAATTCGCGCGGCACCACGCCGCCCTTGATCGCATCGACGAATTCATAGCCCTTGCCCGGCTCCAGCGGCTCCAGTTTCAGCACCACGTGGCCATACTGCCCCTTGCCGCCGGACTGCTTGATGAATTTTCCTTCCACATCCGACACGGCTTTCTGGATCGTCTCGCGGTAGGCGACCTGCGGCTTGCCGACCGAGGCCTCGACGCCGAACTCGCGCCGCATGCGGTCCACCAGGATCTCCAGGTGCAGCTCGCCCATGCCGGACATGATGGTCTGGCCCGATTCCTCGTCCGTGTGCACGCGGAACGACGGGTCTTCCTGCGCAAGGCGGTTCAGCGCGATGCCCATCTTCTCCTGGTCGGCCTTGGTCTTCGGCTCGACCGCCTGCGAGATCACGGGTTCCGGGAACACCATCTTCTCCAGCACGATCACGTGCGCCGGGTCGGACAGCGTGTCGCCCGTCGTCACCGCCTTCAGGCCCACGGCCGCCGCGATGTCGCCCGCGAACACCTCCTTGATCTCTTTTCTCTCGTTGGCATGCATCTGCAGGATGCGCCCGAGCCGCTCCTTCTGGCCCTTGACCGGGTTGTAGACGGTGTCGCCCGAATTCACCACCCCGGAATACACGCGGAAGAAAGCAAGCTGGCCAACGAACGGGTCGGTCATGATCTTGAACGCCAGCGCGGCGAACGGATCCGTGTCGGTCGGATGGCGTTCGATGGCGTTGTCGTTCTCGTCGTGGCCGGCGATGGCGGGAATGTCCACCGGCGACGGCAGGTACTCGATCACCGCGTCCAGCATCGCCTGCACACCCTTGTTCTTGAACGCACTGCCGGCCAGCATCGGCACGATCTCGTTGCGGATGGTGCGGGCACGCAGGGCCGCCTTGATCTCGGCTTCCGAGAACGTTTCGCCGTTCAGGTATTTTTCCGTCAGCTCGGGCGTGGCCTCGGCGGCCGCTTCCACCAGATGGTCGTGCCACTTCTGCGCCAGCGCCTGCAGCTCGGCGGGAATCGGCTCGTAGGTGAAATGCACGCCCTGGCTGGTGTCGTCCCAGATGATGGCCTGCATCTTCACCAGGTCGATCACGCCCTGGTAGTGGTCCTCCGCGCCGACCGGGATCTGGATCGGCACCGGATTGCCCTTCAGCCGGTCGCGGATCTGCTGCTCGACGCGCAGGAAGTCCGCACCAACCCGGTCCATCTTGTTGACGAACGCGATGCGCGGCACCTTGTACTTGTTGGCCTGGCGCCAGACCGTCTCGGATTGAGGCTGCACGCCGCCCACCGCGTCGTACACCATGACGGCGCCATCGAGCACGCGCATCGAACGCTCCACCTCGATCGTGAAGTCCACGTGGCCGGGGGTATCGATGATGTTGATGCGGTGCTCGGCGAAGTTGCCGGCCATCCCGCGCCAGAACGCGGTGGTGGCGGCGGACGTGATGGTGATGCCGCGCTCCTGCTCCTGCTCCATCCAGTCCATCGTGGCCGCGCCGTTGTGCACCTCGCCGATCTTGTGATTGACGCCGGTGTAGAACAGGATGCGCTCGGTCGTGGTGGTCTTGCCGGCGTCGATGTGGGCGCTGATGCCGATGTTGCGGTAGCGCTCGATGGGGGTCTTGCGGCTCATATGGTTCTCCTGGAGCGGCGCGGCCAGGCCTCGAAGAACCTGGCGGTGCCGGTGATTCTAACAGTAAGGGTTGGTAGTTTGGGTTGAGATTCTTTTTGTCAAGCCAGCCGTGCGACCGCTTGCGGCCGCCTTGCCTATACTGCACCCTGCCCGATTTTCTCAAACACAAGATCATGACCATGAAATTCCGCCTTGCCCCCTGCCTTTCGGCCCTGCTGGCCATCTCCCCTTGCGCAGTCCTCGCACAGAACACGCCACCGACGATGGAGCAGGACCTCGCCAAGTGCGCGCTGCTGGGCGACCCCACGCAGCGGCTGGGCTGCTACGACGTGCTGGGGAACCGCCCCGCACCGGACGCCACGTCCGCCACGGCCGCCACCGACTCGAAGGACCAGCAGCAGGGCGCTTTCCCTGGCGGACCGGTCGCCAAGCCCGTCGACAGCGCTGCCGCCGCCGGCGGCGAGCAGATCGTCTCGCGGCAGATTCCGCTGTGGGAGCTGGACCAGGACAGCAAGCGCGGCGTGTTCAACCTGCGTCCGCACCGCGACAACTACCTGCTGCTGGCGAACTACAGCAACAGCACCAACGAGGCGCCGTTCGAGGACGTGACGCCGGGCGGCCTGAAGTCGAAGCACGTGGAGCTGGCCTACCAGCTGTCGTTCAAGATGAAGATGCTCGAATCGATCGCGAACTCGCCGGTGGACCTGTGGTTCGGCTACACGCAGCAGAGCTTCTGGCAGGCGTACAACCGCAGCGAGTCGAGCCCGTTCCGCGAAACCAACTACCAGCCGGAGATCATGGCGATCACGCCGATCGGCAAGAACCTGGCCGGCATCGATTTCCGCTATGCCGGCATCGGGGTGGTGCACCAGTCGAACGGCCAGTCCGGCACGCGCTCGCGCAGCTGGAACCGCGTGTATGGGGAGCTGGGTGCCGAGTACGGCAAGCTGGCGGTGACGGCGCGCGCCTGGAAGCGCCTCGACAACGACAAGTCGGACAACGACAACCTGGACATCACCGACTTCATGGGCCATGGCGACGTGCGCGTGACCTACCGCGACGACGGTACCGAGTACTCGCTGCTCGCCCGCCGCAACCTGCACACCGACCACGGCGCGCTGCAGCTGGGCTACGCCTTCCCGCTGCGCGCGAACCTGAAGGGCTACCTGCAGTTCTTCTCCGGCTATGGCCAGAGCCTGATCGACTACAACTACTCGCAGATCTCGCTGGGCGGCGGCTTCACCGTCGACTTCTAAGCCGCCGATGCAATTGCTGTGTCCTGGTGCCAGGCACCAAGACACGGTCCCTGCCGTCATCCCTATGTCCTGGTGCCAGGCACCAGGACACGTCTCGGCTTCCTACCGCCGCCCGCCGCCAAGCACCCTCGCCGGCAGCAGGATGATGGCCCGCAGCAGCTCGAACACGGCCTCGACACCGAAGCCGATCAGGCGGAACGGCAGCAGCACGAGCCAGACAAGCGGATACAGCAGCAGGGCCAGCAAAGCCAGCGGCCAGCAGACGAACAGCAGAATCAACCAGAGTATGAAGCCGAACATGGAGTCCTCGCGATCAGTGAGGCTCCATGGTGCCGGTGCGCCCGCACGCAGGCAACCGCGGTGCGATGGACGGCAGATAAGCCGGTGTGAACGGTGCCGTCGCGGCTCAGGCGTACGCCATGACCTGCGGCTGCAGTGCCGCCCGATACAGCACGGAGGCGTGCAGCTTCGCCTGCAGCGACGGGATCGACCCGCCGGCGCGGTAGGCAAACCTCACCTGCAGCACATCGCCGCGCTGCACCGCAACCGGCGTGGCCAGTGGCAGTGCCATGTAGTGGTTCAGCCAGTCGATGGTCGTGGCGCGCTCCTGCACGACGGAGAGGATGTTCTTGGTGATGAAGCGGATCGCACTGACCGTGCCGTCGCGGTCGATCACGAACTTGCCCTGCCAGTCGTAGCTGGCGTCGTTCGGCTGGGTGAAGTCGGTCACGGAATACACGGCCGGCTGGGCCATCTCCACCGTGCCGGACTGCGGCACGCCGGGCTGCTGGAACTGCACGATCGGCGCGTGGAAACCTTCGAAGTCATACTCCTGCTGCAGCGGCTGGGCCGCCATCAGCACCGCCTCCGGCAGGAAGACGGGCAGCTCGCCGCCGAACTTCTGCAGGTAGCGGCGCTTGAACGATTCGATCACTTCCACCTGCTTCTCGCGCAGCATCGCCACGTGGATCATCTCGCAGATGACCACATCCACGGGCTCGGGCGGCAGGTATTCGAACGCATCCGCATGGATCACCTCCACCTTGTGGCCGCCGCGGTTCAGCGCCAGGAAGCGGCGCGCCTCCTGCACCATGTCCGGATTGAAGTCCACGCAATAGACCTTTTCGGCCCGCTGCGCCGCGAAGAACGACAGCGCCCCCGTCCCGCCGCCCAGTTCCAGCACCTTCATGCCGGGCTTGACGACGTGGTCGATGGCGGTCCGGAACGCATGCATGCGGTTGGTATCCATCAGCATGTTGTGATGGTAGTGGACCGGGATGAACTGGCCCAGGTAGCAGCTTTCGAGTTCGCGTTCGGACAGCATGGCATTTCCTCATTGTGACGTGATCACATTATCGGCAATGCCCGCCCGGGTCGAAGCGTCGAGGTCGGCGGGATTTACGGTCCACTTCGGGCAAATGGCCCACCCACGGCCGAGCTCGTGTCCCACCATGGGGTCAGGCGTGGTGACACGCACTCAGCTGTGGAGGGCCATGTCCCTGTTTTGAAAGACAAATTTTCCGCACTGTAGAGCTCGTGTCACCGCGCCTGACCCCACATGGTGACACGAGCTCGGCCATTAAAAGGGTTCAGCGGCGCATGAGCTGCTCGGCCTGGAAGTGGCGGATGGTTTTGGCGATCCAGGGTTTGTCGGCGCGGTCGGCGAATTCGGCGGCGTCGATGTGGAAGCCGCCGTCGCGCAAGGTGGCGTCGGCGCCTTCTTCCAGCAGCAGCTTGACGGCGTCTTCCTGGCCTTCGCGGGCGGCCAGCATGAGGGGCGTGACGCCGCTGGGCGACTCGGCGTCGATGTAGGCGTGCTGGTCCAGCAGCAGTCGCATCACGTCGAGCGCGCCGGCGGCAGCCGCATAGTGCAGTGCCGTGAAGCCGGGACGGTTGACCTGGGCGCCCTTGGCGATCAGCGCCTGCACGGCCGGCAGGTTCTTGCGGTAGGCGGCCATCATCAGCGCCGTGTCGCCGTTGGCGGCCTTCGCGTCGAGATCCGTCTTCGGCTGGGACAGCAGCAGCTGGAATACCTCCATCGCGTCATAGCGCAGCGCGACGATCATCCCCGTCTCGCCCCGCACCGGATCGCGCACGTTCGGATCGAGACCCCGCGACAGCAGCGGGCGGATGCGGCCGGCATTGTCGACCTGGGCCGCGCGGAAGAAGGAGACGGCATCGGCCTCCGTCGTCTGCGCCACGACCGGTGTCATCCCCGTGACGGACGCGACTGCCATGGCGATGGCGCCGAGCCGGATCGTGAAGCGCGCGCGCAGGCGGCCCTTCAGTTGGCGCCAGCGCCGGGCCAGTCCGCGGGGCGACAGGCGCATCAGGCCCTCGCGGCGGAGAACAGGCGGAAGAAGTTGGCGCTGGTTGCCGCGGCCACTTCCTCGACGGAGATGCCCTTGAGCTGCGCGATGTACTCGGCCACGTGCGCCACGTAGCCCGGCTCGTTGACCCGGCCGCGGTACGGCACGGGCGCGAGATAAGGCGAATCCGTTTCGATCAGCATCTGGTCGAGCGGCACCTCGAGCGCCACGGCCTGCAGGTCCTTCGCGCTCTTGAACGTGACGATGCCGGAGAACGAGATATAGAAGCCCATCGCCATCGACGCGCGCGCCACTTCCAGCGACTCCGTGAAGCAGTGCATCACGCCGGCCACGCCGCCTTTATCCGTACCGGCACCCTCCTCGGCCATGATGCGCAGCGTGTCTTCGCTGGCGGCGCGGGTATGGATGATGAGGGGCTTCCCCGTGGCGCGCGAGGCGCGGATGTGCGTGCGGAAGCGTTCGCGCTGCCATTCCAGGTCGCCTTCGAGGCGGTAGTAGTCCAGCCCCGTCTCGCCGATCGCCACCACTTTCGAGTGTTCGGCCAGTGCGACGAGCTGGTCGACGGTCGGCTCGGGCGTGTCCTCGTAATCGGGATGCACGCCGACCGAGGCGTAGAAGTTGGGATAGGCTTCGGCCAGCGCGAGCACGCGGGGGAAATCCGGCAGGTCGACGGACACGCAAAGCGCATGCGTGACCGCGTTCTCGGCCATCTTGGCGCGGATCTCGGGCATCCGGGCTGCCAGCTCCGGGAAGTCGATATGGCAATGTGAATCGATGAACATGCCCCGATTGTAGCCGAGACGCCCAAAAATGGGGACAGACCCCATTTTCAAGGAAACGTTTCCTGAAAAATGGGGTCTGTCCCTATTTTCCGTCCACGCGCTTGCCGAGGATGATCAGGTCGCGTTCGATGCCGTCCAGGTTGGCCACGCGGGGGAAGTTGGCCCACTCGCGGAAGCCGAAGCTGCGGAACAGGCCCAGGCTCGGTGCGTTGTGGCCGAAGATGAAGCCCAGCACCGTGTGGACGGCGATCTGCGGCGCGTGGCGGATGGCCTCGGCCAGCGCATAGCGGCCCAGTCCCTTGCCGCGCTGGCTCTCGGCGATGTAGATCGACACTTCGGCCGTGCCGGAATACGCGGGGCGGCCGTAGAAGTTCGAGTACGAGACCCAGCCCAGGATTTCCGGCTTGGCCGATGTGTCGTCCGCATGCTCGATCACCCACAGGGGACGGCGCTCCGGCTGGTGTTCATGGAACCAGTTCAGCCGCGATTCGACGGAGACCGGCTCCGTGTCGGCAGTGACTTCGCGCGAGGCGATGGTGCTGTTGTAGATGGCGACGATGGTCGGCAGGTCGTCGAGCGTGGCAAAGCGGTGGCGGAAAGACATGGGTGCTTACAGGGTGTGGGTGGCGCGCGAGGAACGCAGGGCGGCGCCGAGGATTTCCTCGATGCGGGCGCGGGTGCGCTGGCCCGCTTCGTCGTCCGGGAAATGGACGCCGATGCCCTGCGCCTTGTTGTTGTTGGCTCCTGCCGGCGTGATCCAGACGACCTTGCCGGCGATTGGGTACTTGTTCGGGTCGTCCATCAGCGACAGGATCAGGTAGATCTCGTCGCCGATCTGGTAGGCGCGCCCGGTGGGCACGAACACGCCGCCGTTCTTCAGGAACGGCATGTAGGCCGCATACAGCGCAGCCTTCTCCTTGATGGCCAGCGACAGCACGGCCGGTCGCGGCGCGGAAGGCGCAGCGCCCGTTCCAGCATTGGCGCCGATACTATTGGGTCCCGTGCTCATCGCTTCCCCCTCATGCGTCATCCCGCGCAGCTGGCACTGTAGTCCAGCAGCATGTCCTCGAGGAACAGCTTGGGCGACAGCGGATGGTCGGACGTGGCGCGGCGCTCGGCCGTGGCCTTGATCGCGGCCAGCACGCCGGCCACCGCCACCCGGTCCGCCAGCCCCTTCAGTTCGCGCTGGTAGCGGGGATAATACCGGATCCGGCCCGTGAGCTTCATCGAAAACAGGTCGTACAGCCAGCGCTGCTGCCAGGCGACCACGGAGGTCAACGGCACCTTCTGCATCTTGTCCGCCGTGCGCAGCGCCAGTTCCACGGACGGCCGCGCCAGGTACTGCAGCAGCGTGTCCATCTCCTCGCGGTTGCCCGTCTCGGCCTGCGCCAGCGCGGCCAGCGGCGCGCCGCCCTGCTCGCTCAGCCAGCCGTCCGCATCGGCCACGCCCTGCGCCTGCAGCCAGGCCAGTGCTGCGGCATGGGCGGGCATCGGCAGCGCGAACTTGCGGCAGCGGGACAGGATGGTGGGCAGCAGCCGGTCCAGGCTGTTGGAGGCCAGCAGGAACACGGTGCCCGGCGGCGGTTCTTCCAGCGTCTTCAGCAGCGCGTTCGAAGCCGGCGTGTTCAGCGCCTCGGCGGGATACAGCACCACCACCCGCAGGCCCTGGCGGTGCGTGGAGATGTTCATGAAATCGGCCAGCGCGCGCACCTGCTCGATCTTGATTTCCTTCGACGGCTTGGTCTTCTTCTTGTCGTCGCCCTCGCCTTCTTCGCCCGCCTCCTCGTCCAGCGCTTCGGGACGGATGCGGCGAAAATCCGGATGGCTGCCCTGCACGAACCAGCCGCATGACGCGCAGGCGTTGCAGGGATGGCCGTCGGTGCGCACGTTCTCGCACAGCAGCGCCTGGGCGAAGTGCTCGATGAAGTGGGACTTGCCGGTGCCGACCGGCCCGTGGAACAGCACCGCATGGGGCAGGCGCGCGCGCAGCTGCTGCAGCGTGCTCCAGGCATCTTCCTGCCAGGGATAGATCGAGGTGTTCAGGGCATCCATCAGCGCAGTGCTCCGATGATCTGCGCCAGCTCCACGCGGATCGCTTCGATGGAGCGAGTGGAATCGATGATGCGGAAGCGCCCCGGCTCCTGCGCGGCGCGGCGCAGGTACTCGTTGCGCGTGGCGGAGAAGAAGTCCGCTTTTTCCTGTTCGAACTTGTCCAGGTCGCGCGTCGCGTCGAGGCGCGCGCGGGCCACCTCCAGCGGCACGTCGAACAGCAGCGTCAGGTCCGGCGCCAGGTCCGGGTGCACCCATTCGGCCAGCGCTTCGAGCTTGCGCAGGTCCAGGCCGCGGCCGCCGCCCTGGTAGGCGAAGCTGGCATCGGTGAAGCGGTCGGAGATGACCCAGGCGCCCCGTGCCAATGCCGGTTCGATGACCTGGGCGATGTGCTCGCGGCGGCTGGCGAACACCAGCAGCGCTTCCGTCTCCAGGTGCATGGACTCGTGCAGCACCAGTTCGCGCAGCTTCTCGCCCAGCGGCGTGCCGCCCGGCTCGCGGGAACTGACGAGCTCCAGCCCGCGCGCGGCCAGCAGCCCCGCCACGTGCGCGATGTGCGTGGACTTGCCGGCGCCGTCGATGCCCTCGAATGTGATGAATTTGCCGCGCTGCGCCATGTGCTGTGCCACCCCGTGCTGCCCTGTCATTGCTGTGTTGCCTTGCCGTTCAGTCCGCGCTGGTACTGGTTGACGGCCTTGTTGTGGTCGTTCAGGTTGTCCGAAAAATGGCTCGTGCCATTGCCGCGCGCCACGAAGTACAGCGCGCCCGTGTGGGCGGGCGCCAGTGCCGCCGTCAGCGACTGCACGCCCGGCAGCGCGATCGGCGTCGGCGGCAGCCCCACCCGCAGGTAGGTATTGTACGGGGTGTCCGTCTCCAGGTCCTTCTTGCGGATGTTGCCATCGAAACTGCTGCCGATGCCGTAGATGACGGTGGGGTCGGTCTGCAGCATCATGCCGGCCCGCAGCCGGTTGACGAACACCGCCGCGATCATGGCCCGCTCGGACTTCTGCCCGGTTTCCTTTTCCACGATCGAGGCCATCGTCAGCGCCTCATAGGGATCCTTGTAAGGCAGGTCCGCATCGCGCTTGTCCCAGGCCTTCTTCAGGCGGTCCAGCAGCGCGGCATGCGACTGGCGGTAGATGTCCAGTTCGGACGAACCTTTCGCGAACAGGTAGGTGTCGGGGAAGAACAGCCCTTCCGGCTTCTCGTAGGTCGAGCCGATCTTCGCCATCACTTCGCGGTCGGAGAGTTTGGCCGTGTCGTGCTTCAGGCCCTGGTGGGCGGCGATCGCCTGGCGCATCTGGCGGAACGTCCAGCCTTCGATGATGGTCAGCGACTCCTGGGCGAATTCGCCGCGCACCAGCTGGTCGATGAGCCGCAGCGGCGTGGTACCGGGCTTGAGCTCGTACGAGCCGGCCTTCAGGCGGCCGCTCTTGCCGGTGGCCCGCGCCAGCAGGTTGAACAGCAGCGGCTGGATCGGCACGCCCGCCTCGGCGATCTGCTGGCCGGCGGCATGGGCGCCGCTGCCTTTCGTGATCGCGAACGGCACGCTGTCGCCTTCGACGATGATGGGACTCTTCGCCCACCAGTTGAAGCCGGCGCCCGCGATCGCGGCCACCAGCACGCCGAGGCCGAGCGTTTTTGTAATGAATGCCATTGTCTGTCCTGACCGCGCCTGGTCGTCATGCCGGCCGGCGCCCGTTTTGGGGGGTGCCCGGCGCGATCGGCGCGGGATCTTTATAATGAGCCCGTAATAATAATGCCTAAGCGTGCAACTCTGTAGCAATAAGTAGCCAAAGTATCCAACATTATGACCACCTGGAATCAAATTCTCGCTCCCGCCGACACGGCCGTCACCGCCACCGCCCTGGCCGCCGGCTTTGTCGCGCCCCTCGGCAATCTCGGACTGATCGCCTTCACGGGCGAGGAATCGGCCAAGTTCCTGCACTCGCAGCTGACCAACGATGTGGAGCACCTGGGCGGCGCCGACGTGCGCCTGGCCGGCTACTGCTCGCCGAAGGGCCGGCTGCAGGCCAGCTTCCTGATGTGGCGGGACGACCAGTCCGTGTACCTGCAGCTGGCGCGCGACCTGCAGCCGGCCATCCAGAAACGGCTGTCGATGTTCGTACTGCGCGCGAAGACCAAAGCCGCCGATGCGACCGCGGACCGAGTCATGCTGGGGCTTGGTGGCGGCCTGGCAGAAGCGGTGCTGCAGACCTGGTTCGATGCGCTGCCGCCCGCACCGTACACGAAGCTCGATCATCCCCTGGGCACGCTGCTGCGCGTGGCCGACGCGTTCGGCGCGCCGCGCTACCTGTGGCTGCTGTCGCCGGAAACGGCTGACATGGTGGCCGCCGAACTGGCCGACCGGCTGGTGGTGGGCGGCGACGATGCCTGGCGCCTGTCCGACATCCACGCCGGCGTGCCGCTGATCACCACGCCAACGCAGGAGCAGTTCGTGCCGCAGATGATCAACTTCGAGCTGCTGGGCGGCGTGAACTTCAAGAAGGGCTGCTATCCGGGCCAGGAGATCGTCGCGCGCAGCCAGTACCTGGGCAAGCTGAAACGCCGCACGGCGCTGGCCACCATCGACGATGCGGGCATCACGCCCGGCACCGAGGTGTTCGCGCCCGCCGATCCGGGCCAGCCTTGCGGCATGGTCGTCAATGCCGCGCCGAACGGTGCCGGCGGCGTCGATGCGCTGGTGGAGATGAAGCTCGATGCGCTGGAAGCGCGCGACGTGCATGCCCGCGCGGCGGACGGTCCGGCACTGCGTTTCCTGCCACTGCCCTACGCGCTCGACAAGCTCGACGTCTGATGATGACGCCGACCGGGCAGGTGGACCTGTACGTCTATTACCGCGTCCGCGACGAGGATGCGGACGCGCTGCTGCCGCAGGTGCGCGCATTGCAGGCGGAACTGGCGGCAGCGCACCGCGTGGTGCCGCAGCTGAAGCGCCGTCCGGAAAGCGCCGATGGCGTGCAGACGTGGATGGAGATCTACCCCGGCGTGGCCGCGGATTCTGCCGACGCAATGACCCATGCGATGGCCGAAGCCGTCGCGCTGTCCGGCCTGCCCCCCTTGCTGGTGGGCCCGCGCCATATCGAAGTGTTCACGGATATCCCATGTGCCTGATCGTTTTTGCGTGGCGGGTCGTCCCCGGCGTGCCCCTGATTGCCGCCGCCAACCGCGACGAATATTTTGACCGCGCCAGCCTGGCCGCCGCGCCCTGGGAAGAAAACCCGCAGATCGTGGCGGGCCGCGACCTGAAGGCCGGCGGTAGCTGGATGGGCGTCACGCAGCCGGAAGGGCCGGACGAACAGTGGCCTGCCAATATCTCGCCGCTGCGTGCCCAGTGCGCCGGCGACCGCCTGGCACCCATCGAGGAACCGGGCAAGGCGCCTTCGCGCTTTGCCGCCATCACGAATATCCGCGCGCCCCACGATTTCAATCCCCATGCGCCCTCGCGCGGCATGCTGGTGTCGAACTTCCTGGCCTCGACGGCCAGCGCACGCGAATACGTCGACCAGATCCGCGCCGGCGCGAACGCGTATAACGGTTTCAACCTGGTGCTGTGCGACGGCGAGGAGCTCGTTTGGTTCTCGAACCGGGGCGATGCGGACCCGCGCAACGGCCAGCCGTTGGGCCCCGGCGTGTACGGACTGTCCAACGCCCTGCTCGATGCGCCCTGGCCGAAGGTCCTGCGCACCAAGGCCCAGTTCGCAAGCCTGCTGTGCCTGGGCGCGCCGGAAGACGCGTATTTCGAAATGCTGGCCGATACCACCCGCGCGCCGGACCAGCGCCTGCCCGAGACGGGCGTGCCGCTGGAACGGGAACGGCAGCTCTCCGCCGTGAAGATCGAGTCGCCCGACTACGGCACGCGCACCTCCACGGTCGTCAAGCTGTATAACAACGCGCCGGCCGAGCTGCACGAGCTCACGATCCGCTGAGCCGGCGCAGCCTTCCGTTCAGATGTCGGTGAACACCTGGTCGGCCGGCAGGCGCGACTTCGGCAGCTTCGCATTGAAATCCTCGGCACTGCTGTAGCCCAGCGAGACGATGACGGTGGCCGAGAAGCCCTTGTCGCGCAGGCCCAGTTCCGCATCCAGCAGGTCCGCATCGAAGCCTTCCATGGGCGTGGCGCCCACGTCCAGCAGCGCGGCGCCCTGCAGCAGGTTGCCCAGCGCGATATAGGTCTGCTTCTCGTACCAGTACGGCACGTCCTTCTGCGTGAAGCGGTGCAGATTGGTGTACGACAGGCGCCCTGCCTGCTGGCCGGTGCGCGCCGCCTCGTTCACGAAGCGACCATCGCGCGCTTCCTGCTCCAGCACGGCGGCCAGCTGGGCATCGTCCGGCGCCACGCGCGTGGCCAGCACGATCACATGCGAGGCATCGCGGATCTTCGCGGCGTTGTACTGGAATTTGCCATCGGTGGCTTTCGCAATGCGCTCCTTGCCTTCCGGCGTGGCGGCCACGACGAAGTGCCAAGGTTGCGAATTGACCGACGATGGCGCCAGGCGCAGCAGTTCGCGCAGCTGGTCGATGGTCTCGGCCGGAACCTTGCGTTCGCGGTCGTACGATTTGACGGTGTAGCGCTGGCGTGCCTTGGCAACGATATCCATGTGTTCTCCTGGTTCAGTTGTGGGTGAGCGCTGCCATCGTCCGCGATGGACAGCGCGTCATTGCAAGTGTGTCGCTCAGAAGCCTTCGAGCACCAGCTTGCCGCGGGCCTTGCCGCTCTCGATGATGGCGTGGGCGCGGCGCAGGTTGGCGGCATCGATACGGCCGATCCGTTCGCCCACCGTGGTGCGCAGCTCGCCCGCATCCACCAGCGCGGCGACGCGGTCGAGGATCTCGCGCTGACGGTCCATGTCCGGCGTCTCGAACATCGAGCGCGTGAACATCAGTTCCCAGTGCAGCGAGATGCTCTTGCGCTTGAGCGGCATGGCATCCAGCGTGGCCGGGTCGTCGATCAGCGCGAACTGGCCCTGCGGCGCCAGCATGTCGACGATGTCGGCATAGTGCTGGTCGGTGTGCGTCAGGCTGATGACGATGTCGGCGTACTCGAAGCCCAGTGCCTGCAGCTGCGCCTTCATCGGCTTGGCATGGTCGATCACGTGGTGGGCACCGGCAGCGCGCACCCACTGCTGCGTTTCGTTACGCGACGCCGTGCCGATCACGGTCAGGCCCGTCAGCTTCGCGGCCAGCTGCGTGAGGATCGAACCGACGCCTCCCGAGGCGCCGATCACCAGCAGCGTGCGGCCCTGCCCTGCGCCTTCCACGACCTTCAGGCGGTCGAACAGCAGTTCCCAGGCCGTCAGCGACGTCAGCGGCAGCGCGGCCGCGTCGGCGAAGTCCAGCGTCTTCGGCTTGTGGCCCACGATGCGCTCGTCCACCAGATGCAGCTCGCTGTAGGAGCCGGGACGGGTCAGCGAGCCCGCATAGAACACTTCGTCGCCCGGCTGGAAGCCGGTGACTTCCGCACCGACTGCTTCGACGATGCCCGCGGCATCCCAGCCCACCACGCGCGCCTCGGTCACGGCAACGCCCTTGCGGATCTTCGTATCGACCGGGTTGACCGACACAGCGTGCACGCGCACCAGCAGGTCGCGCGGGCCAGGCATCGGATCCGGTAGCTCCATTTCGTGAAGCGAATCGGGCTGGTCGATGGGCAGGCCGTTCTGCGTATAGACAATGCTTTTCATGTTGACGAAACCTCCTTCGGTTAGTTGCATCTAGTGTGCAGCACAAAACACATTGTAAAAACCCCTATAATCGATAAGCACTTTCACTCGCCGAGAGAAAATACCGGGCATGACGATCCACCTGAACGACCTCGCGCTGTTCGTCCGCACGGCGGCCTGCGGCAGCTTCACCAAGGCCGCCCGCGAAGCCAACCTGCTGCCCGGCCAGGTCAGTGCCGCCATCCTGCGGCTGGAACGGGACCTGGCCATTCGCCTGTTCGCCCGCTCCACCCGGAGCCTGCGGTTGACCGATGAAGGCGAGCGCTACCTGCCCTACGCGCGGGACGTGATCGCCCTGCTGCACAGCGGCCGCGAGGAACTGCGCCGCAGCGACGAGACATTGAGCGGCACGCTGCAGATCGCCGCTCCTTCCGACTTCGGCCGCAATATCCTGCTGCCCTGGCTGACCTCGTTCCGGCGCCAGCATCCGGGGCTGGAATTGCGCGTGCAGTTTTCCGACCACGTGACGGACGTGTTCCGCGATCCCGTCGATATCGCGCTGCGCTACGGGTCCGTGGAGGATGCCAGCTTCGTCGCCCTGCCCGTCGCACCGGACAACCGGCGCGTGCTGGTGGCAGCGCCCGCCTACCTGGCCGACCATGGCGCACCCGACACGCTGGACGAGCTGCCGCAGCACGCCTGCCTGCTCTGGCACATCAACGGGCGGCTGTACGACAAATGGGGATTTCCGACGCCCCAGGGACGGCGTACGGTGCAGGTAAAAGGTCCGCTGGCCAGCGATGACGCGGACGTGGTGCGGCGCTGGGCCATCGCCGGCGAAGGCATCGCCTATAAATCGTGGCTCGACGTGCGCGACGATGTGCAGGCCGGCCGGCTGGCGGTGGTGCTGCCGGAGCAGCCGGGCGAGAGCGCGCCGCTGCAGCTCATCTGTCCGCACCGGCGCCAGTTTTCGCCGGCGGTGCAGCAGCTGCATGCACTACTGGCGGAGCGCTGCGCGGCGCTGGGTGTTCCGCCCTAGAAAACGTGGCGCATCTCGACGTGCGCGATGCCTGCTTCGAAGAACTCCGCGCCCACCTGCGTGAAGCCGTGGGCCAGGTAGAACGGCGCGGCATGCGTCTGGGCCGACAGGATGACTTCCGCATGTCCGCGATCGCGCGCCTGCGACATCAGCCCGCGCAGCAGCGCGCCGCCGACACCCGTGCCGCGGACGGCCTTCGACACCGCCATCCGGCCGATATGGCCGTCGGGCAGCAGGCGGCCGGTACCAACGGCCGTGCCGCTCGCATCGTAGGCCACGGCATGCAGGCAGACCGCGTCCTTCTCGTCCATTTCCAGTTCCGGCGGCACGTTCTGCTCCTGCACGAAGACGGCCAGGCGGATCGTTTGCGCATCGGCGCTGAGCGTGGCCCAGTCGCCGTAGCGGATGGCCAGCGGGGCCACGGGAGTGCTTGAATCGTTCATGGGCTTCGAATTCCGTTCGTTCAGATCAGTTTCACGAGTTGCTTGCCGAAGTTGCGGCCCTTGAGCAGGCCGATGAAGGCTTCCGGGGCCGCGGGCAGGCCTTCGGCCACGCTTTCGCGGTACTTCAGCTTGCTGTCCGCCACCAGCGTGCCCAGCTCGGCCAGGCCCTGCGGCCAGCAGTCCAGGTGTTCGGTGACGATGAAGCCCCGCAGCGTGATGCGGTTCTTCAGCAGCGCGCGCACGCTGCGCAGTGGAATATCTTCACCGTTGTAGCCGGCGATCATGCCGCACAGCGCGACGCGGGCGAAGGCATTGGTCTGCGCCAGCGCGGCATCGAACACTTCGCCCGCCACGTTCTCGAAGATGCCATCGATGCCGTCCGGCGCGGCGGCCTTCAGGTCCGCAAACAGATTGCCGGCCTTGTAGTCGACGCAGGCATCGAAGCCCAGTTCGTCGACGACATAGGCACATTTTTCCGGACCGCCCGCGATGCCGACTGCACGCACGCCCTGCAGCTTCGCGAGCTGGCCGACCGCACTGCCCACCGCGCCGCTGGCGGCCGACACGCACAGCGTCTGCCCCGCCTTGAGCTCGAGGATCCTGTTCAACCCGTACCACGCCGTCATGCCCGGCATGCCGACGGCGCCCAGGTACGCGGACAGCGGGATGCGCGACGTGTCCACCTTGCGCAGGCCGGTGCCATCGGAGAGCGTCATCTCGGTCCAGCCGCCATTGCCGACAACGGCATCGCCGACCGCGAAGTCCGGGTGCCGGGACGCGACGACCTCGCCGGCCGTCCCGCCGATCATCGTTTCGTCGAGCGCCTGCGAGGCGGCATAGCTTTTCGATTCGCTCATGCGGCCGCGCATGTAGGGGTCCAGCGACAGGTAGTGATTGCGGACCAGCAGCTGGCCGTCCTGCAGGGCCGGCACCTCGACCGTCTCGAGGCGGAAGTTGTCGGCCGTCGGCTCGCCGCGCGGACGCGATGCAAGGACGAGGCGTTGGTATGGGGTCATTGGCATTCCTTCGAGGTGGAATTGGGGGCGATGGTCAGACTGCCGACACGCCGCCGTCGATGGCCAGGATCTGGCCCGTGATATGGCGGCCGGCCTCGGAGGCGAACAGCACGACGGCCCCTTTCAGGTCCGCGTCGCCACCCAGCCGGTGCAATGGCGCCTGCGCCGCGAGTTGTTCGCCCATCCGGGACAGCAGGCCATGCGTCATCTTCGACGGGAAGAAGCCCGGTGCGATCGCGTTCACGTTGATGCCGTATTCGCCCCATTCGCCGGCCAGCGTGCGCGTGAAGTTGACGATGGCGCCCTTCGAGGTATTGTAGGCCAGCGTCTTCATCGTGCCCGGCGGGTTGCCTGCCAGGCCGGCGATCGACGCCACGTTGATGATGCGGCCGGCGCGGCGCGGGATCATCGAACGCCTGCCCACCGCCTGGCACAGCAGGAACACGGCGCGCACGTTCAGGTCCATCACCTTGTCCCATGCCGCCAGCGGCGTGTCCTCGGCGGGGGCGCCCCAGCTGGCGCCGGCGTTGTTGACGAGGATGTCAAGGTGGCCCAGCCGGTCGAGTGCGGCCGCAGCCAGACGATCCGCGGCATCGGGATCGGCCAGGTCGGCAGCGATGCCATGCGCAGTGATGCCCCGGGCCGCGAGCTGCGCGACGGCTTCGTCGAGATCATCCGCCTTGCGCGCGCTGAGCACGACCGTGGCGCCCTGCTCGCCCAGCGCCGTGGCCAGCTGCAGGCCCAGGCCGCGCGAGCCGCCCGTCACGAGCGCGGTGCGGCCCCGCAGGTCGAACAGCTGGCCGACGGTGCGCATCGCTCCGTCCTCAGACTTCGTAGTCCATGCACTGGCGCGCTTCGCGCACGGCGGCGATGAACGGCTTGAGGGCCAGGTGCTGCGGGTGGTCCAGGTAGGCGTTCAGTGCGTCGCGGTCCGTGAACTCGGAATACAGCACGGCGTCATAGGTCGCTTCCAGGCCTGGCTGGGCGAGCGCCACTTCCAGCGTCAGCATGCCGGGCGAAATGCCGCGGCAGGCATCCAGCAGTTCCTTCAGCTTGCGGCCGTTCGTGGCGCGGTCGGCGCCTTCCGCTTCGTCCTTCAGCTTCCACATCACGATGTGCTTGATCACTGCGTCTCTCCTGGTCGTCGATGGTCGATGAGCGCGGGAGCATAGCATATCGGTCAATGTTTCACCGACGCTCCCCTGGGAACTCGGACCATCGGCCATTGCACTGTAAGTTCGGTGTAAGTTTGGAGCAAGCATGACGTAAGGTTCGGCGCCCACACTGCATCATGCCTAGACAATAACGGGATCAACCCGACGGCACCTTAACCAAGGAGACACAGTATGGCAATCACATCCGGCACCGCGGGCGCACCGTCCGTGGGCAAGACCAAGAGCACGCCGATGACGAAGGAGGAAAAGAAGGTCATCTTCGCTTCCTCGCTCGGCACCGTGTTCGAGTGGTACGATTTTTACCTGTACGGCTCGCTCGCATCGATCATCGCCAAACAGTTCTTCATCGGCGACCCCACCACCACGTTCATCTTCGCGCTGATGGCCTTCGCGGCCGGCTTCATCGTGCGCCCGTTCGGCGCCGTCGTGTTCGGCCGCCTCGGCGACATGATCGGCCGTAAGTACACCTTCCTGATCACGATCCTGATCATGGGCCTGTCCACGTTCATCGTCGGCCTGCTGCCCGGCCACGCCTCCATCGGCATCGCCGCGCCGATCATCCTCGTCACGCTGCGCATCCTGCAGGGCCTGGCCCTCGGCGGCGAATACGGCGGTGCCGCCACCTACGTGGCCGAGCATGCGCCGGAAGGCAAGCGGGGCTTCTTCACGTCGTGGATCCAGACGACGGCCACGATGGGCCTGTTCCTGTCGCTGCTGGTGATCCTGGCGACCCGCCAGGCGATCGGCGAAGACGAATTCCAGGCCTGGGGCTGGCGCATTCCCTTCCTCGTCTCCGTGCTGCTGCTGGGCGTGTCCGTGTGGATCCGCATGGCGATGAGCGAATCGCCCGCGTTCGTGAAGATGAAGGCGGAAGGCAAGACGTCGAAGGCGCCGCTGACGGAAGCGTTCGGCCAGTGGAAGAACATGAAGATCGTCATCCTGGCGCTGATCGGCCTGACGATGGGCCAGGCCGTGGTCTGGTACACCGGCCAGTTCTACGCGCTGTTCTTCATGGAGAAAACGCTGAAGATCGACGGCGCCACGGCCAATATCCTGATCGCCATCGCACTGCTGCTGGCCACGCCGTTCTTCGTGCTGTGGGGCGCGCTGTCGGACAAGATCGGCCGCAAGTGGATCATCCTGGGTGGCTGCCTGCTGGCCGCAGTGACCTACTTCCCGCTGTTCAAGGCGCTGACGCACTTCGGCAACCCGGCCCTGGAAACGGCCCTGAACAATTCGCCGGTGGTGGTGGTGGCCAATACGGATTCCTGCCACTTCCAGTTCAACCCGACGGGCACGAAGAAATTCCCGTCCTCCTGCGATATCGCCACCGGCATCCTGTCCGCCGCCTCGGTGAACTACACCATCCAGGAAGCCCCGGCCGGCACCGTCGCCACCATCAAGGTCGGTCCGAAGGAGCTCACTTCGTTCGATGCCGTGATGACGCCGGATAACCTGAACTTCGATGCGGCCAGCAAGGACCGCGAAGCCGCCTTCAAGAAGGACGTGGCGGCCGCCATCAAGGAGGCGGGCTACCCGGCCAAGGCCGATCCGGCCGGCATCAACAAGCCGATGGTGGTGCTGATCCTGTTCATCCTGGTGCTGTACGTGACGATGGTGTACGGGCCGATCGCGGCGATGCTGGTCGAGATGTTCCCGACGCGGATCCGCTACACATCCATGTCGCTGCCCTATCACATCGGCAATGGCTGGTTCGGCGGCCTGCTGCCCACCACCGTGTTCGCGCTGGTGGCCTTCAAGGGCGACATCTACTACGGCCTGTGGTATCCGATCGTGATCGCCCTGATCACGCTGGTGATCGGCGCGCTGTTCGTGCGCGAGACGAAGGACCGCGACATCTACGCAGCCGACTGAACAGGCAGGTTCATGGCTGGCGGCGTACCGGCGCCGCCCTGAAGGCCACCCGCGAGGGTGGCCTTTTTTTGTCCGCCCGCCCACCCGCGACGATGGCCCTTTTTGTCCGCCCGTCCACCTGCGAGAATGCCATTTTTTGTCCGCCCGCCCACCGCGAGGGTGGCCTTTTTTTGTCGGCCTTGCTATGCTCGACCGATGCACACCTTCCTGATCCGCTCCTTCGAGGCCGGCGAATGGGCCGCATGGCGCACGCTGCGCCTGGCCGCGCTGGCCGATGCCCCGTATGCCTTTTCCGCGTCGCTGGCCGATGCGCAGGCGCGGCCCGACGCCACGTGGGCCGCGCTGCTGGCGAAGACCGTCGCTTCGCCGGTGGACCTGCCGCTGCTGGCCGAATGCGACGGCCAGCCGGCCGGCCTGGCCTGGGCGCAGGACAATGAAGGGATCGTCAATGCCTATCAGGTGTGGGTGGCGCCGGCGTACCGCGGCCGCGGCATCGCGCAGGCCCTGATGGAACGGGGGATCGGCTGGGCGCGCGAACGGCGTGCCAGCGCTGTCGAACTGGGTGTGACGAAGCTCGATACGCCGGCGTTCCGGCTGTACCAGCGGCTGGGATTCGAAGCGTGGGGAGCGGCGGTGCCGATGGCGAACCGGCCGGCATTCGAGGAGCAGCCGATGCGGCTGCGCCTCGATGGAGGGTCGGGCTGACCGATCAGCGCAGCGTGCCGTCGATGATGCGCAGCGAGTAGTCGGTGGCCTTGATGTCCTTCGTCAGCGCGCCGATCGAGATGCGGTGCACGCCCGTTTCGGCGATGCCGCGCACCGTGTCGACATTGACGCCGCCGGAAGCCTCCAGCAGCGCGCGGCCCCGGTTGATCTGCACCGCTTCGCGCATGGCGGCCAGGTCGAAGTTGTCGAGCAGGACCGAGGTGGCGCCGGCCGTCAGCGCCTCTTCCAGCTCGACCAGGTTTTCCACTTCCACCTGGACGGTCACGGCAGCGCCGGTGGCCGTCGTGCCGGCCAGGCGCGCCGCCACCAGCGCCGCCGTGATGCCGCCGGCAGCAGCGATATGGTTTTCCTTGATCAGGATGCCGTCGTACAGCGCCAGCCGCTGGTTCTGGCCGCCGCCCACGCGCACCGCATATTTTTGCGCCAGGCGCAGGCCCGGCAGCGTCTTGCGCGTGTCGAGGATGGCGGCCTGCGTGCCGGCGATCACGTCCACGTAGCGCCGCGTGGCCGTGGCCACGCCGGACAGCAACTGCAGGAAGTTCAGCGCCGAACGCTCGGCCGTCAGGATCGCGCGCGATGGCCCGACCAGCGTGCAGACGGCGCTGTCGGCCGTCATCAGGTCGCCCTCGGCGTAATGCCATTCGATGCCGATCGCGGAACTGACGGCATGCATGATGCCCTCGAACCACGGTGCGCCGCACAGCACGGCATTCTCGCGCACGATCACGCGGGCGGCGCTGCGGCCGCCTTCCGGCACGAGCTTGCCCGTCAGGTCGCCAGTGCCCACGTCTTCCAGCAACGCGGACAGCAGGTTGGCCTCGAAGGCGCGGGTCAGCGCCGCGTCGAACGGTGCAAAACGGTTTTTCAGAGTGCTCAAGATGGTTCCTTACGCCGGGCCGATGCCGGAGAACAGTCGGGCTTCTTTCGCCAGGTCGGCACCCGGTGCTATCTTCGCCTTCTTCGCCGCGGAGAAATCCAGCATGCGGTTGATCGACACCTGCGCCTGCGCGCCGACGGCGGGATCCACGTGGATCTCGTTCGTCAGGTTTTCCAGCACGTCGGCCAGGTTGCGCAGGCCGTTCATCGCCATCCACGGGCAGTGCGCGCAGCTCTTGCAGGTGGCGCTGTTGCCGGCGGTCGGCGCTTCGATGAATGTCTTGGTCGGCGCGGCCAGGCGCATCTTGTGCAGGATGCCGTTGTCGGTGGCGACGATGAACTCCGTCGCATCCATGCTGACGGCGGCGGCGATCAGCTGCGACGTTGAACCGATCACGTCCGCCTGTTCGACCACATTGGCCGGCGACTCGGGGTGCACCAGCACCTTTGCATCGGGGTGCTCGGCCTTCAGCAGGTCCAGCTCCACGCCCTTGAACTCGTCGTGCACGAGGCAGGAGCCCTGCCACAGCAGCATGTCGGCGCCGGTCTGTTTCTGGATGTAGCCGCCCAGGTGCTTGTCGGGTGCCCACAGGATCTTCTTGCCCTGCTCGTGCAGGTGCCTGACGATGTCCAGCCCGATCGACGACGTGACCATCCAGTCCGCACGCGCTTTCACGGCAGCGCTGGTGTTCGCGTAGACGACGACGGTGCGGTCCGGATGCTGGTCGCAGAACGCCGCGAATTCATCGGGATCGCAGCCCAGGTCCAGCGAGCAGGTGGCGTCCAGGTCCGGCATCAGCACGGTCTTTTCCGGCGACAGGATCTTCGACGTCTCGCCCATGAACTTGACGCCGGCCACCACCAGGGTCTGCGCCGGATGGTCGCGGCCGAAGCGCGCCATCTCCAGCGAATCGGAGACGCAGCCGCCGGTTTCCTCGGCCAGGTCCTGCAGGTCCGCATCCACGTAGTAGTGCGCCACCAGCACGGCGTTCCGTTCACGCAGCAGCGTGCGGATGCGCTCCTTCAGCAGGATCTTCTCGCTTGCCGGCACCGGCGCCGGCGTGCGCGCCCATGCATGGGCCACGCAACTGCCGCCCTGCTCGTTGTCCTCGAGCAGCGGCTTTTCGTATTCGACTGTCTTGATAGGTATGGCTACGCTGTTCATCGCTTTGTCCGTTGCACTGTATTCCCGTGACTTTTCGGGCTCTCGAGAAAGCGTCATGCGCGACGTCGGATCTGGCTGAGGAACGGAGGCCAGCGTATGGCGTTGCGCAATAGCTTGATCGAGGTTCCCTCAGTTGATGCCCTGGCTGGTCAGGTACTCTTCGTAGTTGCCGCGGAAATCGACGATCTCGTTTTCCTTGATCTCGAGGATGCGGTTGGCCAGCGACGACACGAATTCCCGGTCATGCGAGACGAAGATCAGCGTGCCGGCATACTTGTCCAGCGCGATGTTCAGCGACTCGATCGATTCCATGTCCATGTGGTTCGTCGGCTCGTCGAGCAGCAGCACGTTGTGACGGCCCAGCATCAGCTTGCCGTACATCATGCGGCCCTTCTCGCCACCGGACAGCACGCGCACGGATTTCTTCACCTCTTCGCCGCCGAACAGCAGGCGGCCCAGGCTGGAGCGCACGGCCTGGTCGTCGTCGCCCTCCTTCGTCCACTGGCCCATCCAGTCCGTCAGGTTCACGTCGGCCGGGAATTCCTCGGTCGGATCCTGCGGCATGTAGCCCACGTTGGCGTTCTCGGCCCACTTGACGCGGCCGGTATCCGGTTGCAGGTGCGCCTGCTCGCCGGCGATGCAGCGCAGCAGCGTGGTTTTGCCGGCACCGTTGGCGCCGATGATCGCGATGCGCTCGCCCGCTTCCACCATGATGGAAAAATTCCTGAACAGGGTGCGGTCGTAGGTCTTCGAGATGCCCTCTACCTCGACGGCCAGGCGGTGCAGCTTCTTCTCGCCATCGAAGCGCACGAACGGATAGGCGCGCGAGGACGGCTTGATGTCTTCCACCTTGATCTTGTCGATCATCTTGGCGCGGGAAGTCGCCTGGCGGGCCTTCGACTTGTTCGCCGAGAAGCGGCGCACGAAGTCCTGCAGCTCGGCGACCTTGTCCTTCGCCTTGGCGTTGTTGGCCAGCTGCTGGTTGCGGGCCTGCGTGGAGGCCAGCATGTAGTCGTCGTAGTTGCCCGGGTAGATCTTCAGGGTGCCGTAGTCCATGTCGGCCACGTGCGTGCACACCTGGTTCAGGAAGTGGCGATCGTGGGAGATGATGATCATCGTCGAGTTACGCTGGTTCAGCACGTCTTCCAGCCACCGGATCGTGTCGATGTCCAGGTTGTTGGTCGGCTCGTCGAGCAGCAGGATGTCGGGGTTCGAGAACAGCGCCTGTGCCAGCAGCACGCGCAGCTTCCAGCCCGGCGCCACGGCGCTCATGGGGCCCTGGTGCAGGTCGATGCCGACACCGGCGCCCAGCAGCAGTTCGCCGGCACGCGCTTCTGCCGTGTAGCCGTCGAACTCGGAGACCTTGCCTTCCAGCTCGGCGGCCTTCATGTAGTCGTCGTCCGTCGCTTCCGGGTTCGCGTAGATCGCGTCGCGCTCGGTGATCGCGGCCCACATCTCGGTGTGGCCCATCATCACGACATCCAGCACGCGCATCTCTTCATACGCGAACTGGTCCTGGCGCAGCTTGCCCAGGCGCTCGTTCACGTCCAGCATCACGTTGCCGGCCGTCGGCTCCAGGTCGCCGCCGAGGATTTTCATGAAGGTGGACTTGCCGCAGCCGTTGGCGCCGATCAGGCCGTAGCGGTTGCCGTCGCCGAACTTGACGGAGATGTTCTCGAACAGCGGCTTGACGCCGAACTGCATGGTGATGTTTGCGGTGGATAGCACTGATGGGCCCTTAAATTCTTAGTAATGCACGAGGTACTTGATGAACCGGGCATTTTACCATCCCGGCGGACTGCCGGCAGCTAGCGGGTCGGCCGGGCCAGCGTCGGATAATCCGTGACGGTCAGGTCGAAACCGCCGTCATCCGAGACGAGGCGCGCCCGCCCGCCGAACGGCAGCGTGCAGCGCTCCTTCACGTGGCCGAACGGCAGGCCCGTGAGGATGGGCATCGGCAGCGTGGTGCGCAGGTAGGCCAGCATGGCGTCGAAGTCATAGCCGTTGTCGAACGGCGCCAGCCGGTAGCCGGACACGTCGCCCAGCACGATGGCGCGCTGGCCGTCCAGCACGCCGGCATACAGCAGCTGCAGCAGCATCCGTTCGATGCGGTACGGGTGCTCGCCGATATCCTCGAGGAACAGGATGCCGTGCGGGACGCGCGCGAAATACGGCGTGCCGACCAGGTGGTTCAGCATGGCGAGATTGCCGCCCCACAGCGTGCCTTCGACATCGACCAGCGGATTGCCCGTGGCCATACCGCGCACGCGATGCGTGGGACCCTGCAGGCACTGCCAGAACTGGTCCAGCGTGTAGCCGACCGGTTCGTCGCGGATGAAATCGTCGCACACCATCGGGCCGGCGAAGCTTTGCCGGCCCGTGGCAGCCATCAGGCCCATGTGGAACGCGGTGAAGTCGCTGTAGCCGCAGAACAGCTTGCCGCTGTCCGCCATCATGCTGAAATCGATCTGCGGCAGGAGGCGCGAGATGCCGTACGAGCCGCGCAATGCCATCACGATCTGCGCATCCGGATCGCGCGCCGCCGCTTCCAGTTGCGCCAGGCGGCCCGCACCGGTGCCGCCGAAACGCTGGAATTTGTCGCCAGGGTCGTAGTAGTTGTGGACGGTGACGCCGCCCTCTTCCAGGCGGGCGATGCCGCGTGCCACCGCGGCGTCATCGAGGGCGGCGCCGCTCGGTGCAGCGATGGCGATGCAGATGTTCTTCAAAGGAGGGTCCGGGTGGTGGATGGCGCGGCCATCTTACCGGGCGGATGAATCAGTTTCAACCCGGTCCGCTTCAAGCCGATGCGCTGCAATCCCATCCCCTGCGGCCGCCAGCCTGGCAGCGCGCACGGCAGCGCGGCGGCTGGCGAAGAACGCCTTCAGCAGGCTGCCGCATTCGTCGGCCAGCACGCCCCCCACGGCCTCGGTGTGGTGGTTCAGCTGCTCGGACGCATACAGGTCGACGACGGAGCCGGCGGCACCCGTCTTCGGATCGCGCGCGCCGTAGACGACCTTCGCCAGCCGCGCGTGCATCATCGCGCCGGAACACATCACGCACGGCTCCAGCGTCACGTACAGCTCGCAGCCCGGCAGCCGGTAGTTGCCCAGCACTTGCGCGGCAGCCCGCAGGGCCATGATCTCGGCATGTGCCGTGGGATCATGGCCGGCGATCGGCTGGTTGAAGCCGCGCGCGATGACGACGCCATCCTTCACGACCACGGCGCCCACCGGTACCTCGCCCAGGTCCCACGCGCGCTGCGCTTCGGCCAGCGCGGCGCGCATGAACGCAGCCTGCGGGTCCCGGGACGCCGGCGAATCAGGCATGGCCGTCATCCGAAATCTCGGCCCAGCAGTTCGGCGTTTCGTGCAGCACCAGCTTGTGCAGGCGCAGGCCGGTGCCGTAGCGGTCCTTGTAGGCGGCCTTCAGGATGTCGAAGGCCACTGCCGCCAGGTTTTCCACCGTGGGGATGCGGTCGATGACGACGGTCTTGTGGTCCGGCAGCGAGGACAGGAACTCCTTCACCGACGTGTCCCTGTCGTACACCAGGAAGGCATGGTCCCAGACATCGACCAGGTGCGCCTTGGCGAGCGCCTTCACGTCGGAAAAGTCCATGATCATGCCGTTGTCGGAATTGCCTTCCGCGGTGATGACCTGGCCGGTCAGCGTGATTTCCAGGGTGTAGCGGTGGCCGTGCAGGTTGCGGCACTGGCTCTTGTGGTCGGGAATGCGGTGGCCGGCATCGAATTCGAGCTTGCGGGTAATCGTCAACATAGGCGGATCCGGTCAGGGAATGTTCAGGAGTTTATGGGTTTGCAGCGAGAGCTTCCATTTCGGATTGCGCTTGCACGTTTCGATCGCCAGCGTGGTGTTGAACGCCGCCAGCGGGCCGTCCATCGGCTGGACGAAGAAATTGTCGAAGTCGAGGCCTTCGTAGTCGGCCAGGTCCTGTCCCGCCTGCGGGATGACCACCTTCAGTTCGCTGCCCTTGCCGACCACCAGCGTCGAACCCACTTTCGGGCTCACGCAGATCCAGTCGACGCCGCTCGGGACGGGCAGCGTGCCGTTCGTTTCGATGGCGATCGTGAAGCCCTTCGCATGCATCGCATCGATCAGCGGCGCATCGAGCTGCAGCAGCGGTTCGCCGCCCGTGAAGACGACATACTTGCTGGCGGCATGGGTGTCGGGCCACAGGCTGTCGATCACGTCGGCCAGCGCCAGCGGCGTGGTGAACTTGCCACCACGCTCGCCGTCCGTGCCCACGAAGTCCGTGTCGCAGAACTGGCAGGTGGCGCTGGCGCGGTCGCTTTCGCGGCCGGTCCACAGATTGCAGCCGGAAAACCGGCAGAACACGGCGGGACGGCCCGCATGGGCGCCCTCGCCCTGCAGTGTATAGAAGATTTCTTTGATGCTGTAAGTCACGATGCTTCCTGATACGACCAAACGTGGTCCGGCAAGGGTTCCCGTCGGAGGCCGAGCGGGCAACCTTCAATTATAAGTCAAACATCGGCGTTGCGCCTCCGATGAACATTTTGACGCTGCACAAAACCATTCCCGGTCGGTTCCGCTAACGTCCTTTCACGGAGATGACTGGAGGCAACACGATGAGATGCCGGACAAAATCCTCGTATCTTCCTGGCGGGCACCTGCTGCCGGGTGTCGTGCTCGCCTGCGCCGCACCGGTGGCCGGCGCCCTGCCTTCCGCCGGCCCCGTCGGCTGGTTCGCCATCGGCCTCCTTGCCATTCTGTGCTGGCTGTTCTCGCGCCAGCTGCGGCTGGTGCGGCGCTGCGAGCGTTTGCGCCACAAGCTGGTGGCCGAACACGCGCTGCGGGCGAGCGCCGAACGGGCGCTGCTGGAACGCCACGCCGCGCTGGTCGCCCGGGACGCAAGCGTCCAGGCAGCACGCCTCGCCGAACGTCGGCGCATCGGCCGCGACATCCATGACGACCTGGGCCAGCACCTGCTCACGCTGCACCTCGATATCGGCGCGCTGCACGCCAATCCGCAGTTGCCGGCCTGGCTGCAGCCACAGGTCGCCATGATCGAGCGGCATCTGTGCCTGACGGTACGCTCGCTGCGCGGCGTGATCGACGGCCTGCGGCCGGCGGCGCTCGAACACGGCCTGCCGCAGGCGGTGCGCCGCCAGCTCGACGAGTTCGCCAGGCTGTCCGGCGTGCGCTGCCACCTCGACGGCAGCGGCTGGTCCGGCAGCGCCGTGCCCGCCGTGGAGACGGCCATGTTCCGCATCCTGCAGGAAGCCCTGTCGAACGTGCTGCGCCATGCGGCCGCCAGCGAGGTGCACGTCACGCTCGCCCGCGCCCCGGAAGGCGCAGCGCTGACCGTGCGCGACAACGGCATCGGCCTGCCGCCGGCGCGGGAGCGGCGCGGCCAGGGGCTGGCCGGCATTGCCGACCGGGTTGCGGCGGCCGGCGGCCGTTTGCGCCTCGATAGCCAGCCAGGGGAAGGCACGTCGCTGTGTGCCACCGTGCCTGTGGCGCCGCCGGACATGGCCGAGGCCGATCCGGCAGCCGTTTGCGGTTGATCAAACGCAACGCCGTTACCGCATAGCACAATCCAGATTCCCATCAATGCAGTGCCCGCAACGATCGCCTAGAGAACCGGCCACCATGAACAGCAGCCCGAAGACGAGTCTCCCGAAAGTGCCGCATGTGCTGGACTTCCCGCACCTCGCCCAGACCCATGCGCATGGCTTCGGCCTGCTGGAACATCTCGTCATCCCCACCTTCGTGCTCGATGCGCAGAGCCGCGTGATCGTCTGGAACGGCGCCTGCGAGCGCCTGACGGGCGTGCCGGCCTACGAAATCCTGGGCACCCACGAAGCCTGGCGCTGTTTCTACCAGAACCCCCGGCCGACATTGGCCGACCTGGTGGTGCAGGAACGGGTCTACGAAATGGCGTCCCTGTATGAAACCCACGGCCGTCCCAGCGACGAACCGGGCAGCCTCAGCGCGGAGAGCTGGTGCGACATGCCGCGCATCGGCCGGCGGCGCTACCTGGCCGTCGACGCCAGCCCCATCCACGATCCGAATGGCCACCTGCTGGCCGTGGTGGAAACGCTGCGCGACATGACGGAGGAAAAACAGGCGCAGATCTCGCTGGAGCAGCTGGCCACGCGCGACGGCCTGACGGGCCTGGCGAACCGCCGCTGCTTCGACGACACGCTGCATGCGGAATGGCAGCGCGCCTTGCGCCAGAAGCAGCCGCTGTCGCTGCTGATGGTGGACGTGGACAATTTCAAGCAGTACAACGACGCCTACGGCCACGTGGGCGGCGACGAGTGCCTGCAGCGCATCGCCGGCGCCGTGGCCAAGGAAATGCGCGCCAACGACCTGGTGGCCCGTTACGGCGGCGAGGAGTTTGCCGTGATCCTGCCGAACCAGGCGCTGAAGGGCGCGGCGATCGTGGCGGAACGGATCCGCTGCCGCGTCGAGGCGCTGCACCTGCCCAACCTGGGCGCCGCCAAGCAGTTCGTGACGGTCAGCATCGGCGCGGCCACGGCGCTGGCCGCGCCGGAAACGGACCCATCGCAATTGCTGGCCACGGCCGACGCGGCCCTGTACCGCGCCAAGCACATGGGCCGCAATCGCATCAGCCTGCCACGGGAAGGGTGACGGCCGGCGGGCTGCGCGGCTGCCGCCCGCTCAGGCGATCCAGGGCACGAACTGCACGCCGACCGGCAGCGTCGGCGCCAGGTTCTGCGTGAATTCCAGCGATTCCGAGAAGCCCAGCAGCACCTGTTCGCGGCTGAGGCCGTGTTCCATGTTGGCCACGTGGAAGGCAAAACCGGCGGCATCCGGCGCGCGGTGCAGCACGTTCTCGTAGAGCTTCGTGACGAACAGCGCATTCGTCGGGTCCGTGCCGTACACCGCCGTGAATTCGGGACTCTGCAGGAAGCCGCTGGCAATGCTCGTCAGGCTCATGCCGCCCGCTTCCTTGGCCAGCCAGAAGCCCATGCCCGCCACGTCCGGCTCGCGCGCGAACACGGCTTCATACAGGCGGTACAACTGGCCGGAGATACCGTCCAGGTCGAGTGCCAGGCTCATGTCGGAAAACTGCAGGCGCTCCACCTGCAGCAGCGTCGACGTGGCACCGCCGGCCGGCGTGACATCCACCACGCCGCCGGAGCGCGTGATGTTCGCGCTTGCCAGCGTGCCGGCGAACACGACCGTGTCGATGCCCGCAGCGCCGTCGATGATCGCTACCGTGCCGGCCGCCAGCAGGTCGTTGCCGGCGGTACCCGTGTAAGCCTGCGCCAGTGCTGCAGTGGTGAGGGTACGGTCGCTGAACACCAGGCGTTCGATGCCGGACAGCGTGTCGGTGCCGTCGCCGCTCACCGTAAACACGTCGCCGGCATGCGAGACGGCGTAGCTGCCGAAACTGCGCGAAAACACCACCGTGTCCAGCCCGCCGCCGCCGCTGATGCGGTCGCTGCCGGCGCCTTCGTAGAACGTGTCCGCCCCGGCGCCGCCGGTCAGCGTATTGCCAGCGGCATTCGCGTAGATGGTCGAACCGCCAGCGCCCGCGATGGCATTCTCGATCGTCACGTTGTAGGCGATCGAGATATTGTTCAGGCCGCGCGCCGTCTCGCTGAAGGTGCCGGCGTTCAGATTGATGATGGTGGCGCCCAAGCAGGCGGAAAAATCGATGGTATCGCTGCCGCCGGCATCCCAGATGCACTGCGACGTGGCGTTGCCCATGTACGAATAGGTGTCGTTGCCGGTGTGGTAGCTCAGGTTCGCGCCATACAGGTACTGGATGGCCTGGATGTCGTACAGCATGACCGTGGTGGCGTACTTGTGCGTGACGGAGTAGGCGGTCGGGTCGTTGTACGACATCTGCGTGTAGTCGCCATTGTCGGTGGCGGCCGGCAGGAACGGGCCATCGATGACGTTGCCGGAGGAATCGTAGTCGCCCGGGTGCTTCAGACCCAGCAGGTGGCCGATCTCATGGATCAGCACGGTCGGGCCATAGGAACCGGCGGTGTACACACTGTTGTACGCGCCCTTGTTGTTCAGGTACATCGTCAGCGAGGACACGCCCTGCTCCGGCAGGTAGGCGTAGCCGCTGCTGCCCGTCTGCGCATTGGTCCCGAACTGCAGGCTGCCCGCATTGGCAGCCGTTTCGATGAAGGTGATATTCGCCACCGAGGCCCACTGCGCCAGCGCGTCGCGCACGGCCGCCTGCTGCACGGTGCTCATCGCCGCGAAGCCGTTCGCATCTTCCGAGGAAGCGCCAGCCGGCACGCGGGTCAGGAAGCTGTAGGTCAGCGTCACCGGCGTGCCGGCCGTCCGGTTCCAGCTGCCGTAAATGAGGGAGTCGATCGAGTTGTTGCCGGTGGTGAGGCTCATGGTGCGCACAAGTGGGTGAGGTCGCCGGATGGTAGCACGGCCCCGTCGCCGATGTGCCTCGGCGCATTGCTTCAAGGCAAGCAGCGAGGCTCGCCGCACGAAAATGTTGCGTCAGCACATCACCTGATGGGACACGACTTGCCCTTCCGTTACCCGGGCTTGCCAATCAGGCCCGCAGGAGGCCGCACCTCGCTCGCCGCAGTCACCTGGCTGCCGATTACTGCGCGCTGACGTTGGCGGCGGCCGGTGCCGCGGCCGTCGTTTCCGCCGGCGGTGCCATGTTCAATGCGCGGCCGAGGAAGCCCCAGCGGTCCGTCACCTCGTCGATCTGCTTCGACGTGGGCTTGCCCGCGCCATGGCCGGCCTTCGTGTCGATGCGGATCAGGATCGGGGCCGGACCGCCCTGTGCGGCCTGGGCCGTGGCGGCGAACTTGAAGCTGTGCGCCGGCACCACGCGGTCGTCGTGGTCGGCCGTGGTGATCATCGTGGCCGGATAGCAGGTACCGGGCTTGAGGTTGTGCAGCGGCGAGTAGCGCACCAGCGCCTGGAATTCGTCCGCGTTGTCGGCCGAACCATAGTCCGACGTCCAGGCCCAGCCGATGGTGAACTTGTGGAAGCGCAGCATGTCCATCACGCCGACGGCCGGCAGCGCCGCGGCAAACAGGTCGGGACGCTGCGTCATCGCGGCGCCGACCAGCAGGCCGCCATTGCTGCCCCCGCCGATCGCCAGTTTCGCCGGCGACGTGACCTTGTTGGCCACCAGCCATTCGGCCGCGCCGATGAAGTCGTCGAACACATTCTGCTTGTGCAGCCTGGTGCCGGCCTGGTGCCAGGATTCGCCGTATTCACCGCCGCCGCGCAGGTTGGCCATCACGTACACGCCGCCCATTTCCAGCCACGCCAGGTTGGCGACCGAGAACGCCGGCGTCAGCGAGATGTTGAAGCCGCCGTAGCCATACAGGTAGGTCGGATTGCTGCCGTCCCGTTTCATGCCCTTCTTCGCGACGATGAACATGGGCACGCGCGTGCCGTCCTTGCTGGTGAAAAATTCCTGGCGCGTCTCGTAGGCGGCCGGGTCGAAATCCACCTTCGGCTGGCGGTACACGCTGCTCTTGCCCGACTTCAGGTCGTAGCGGTAGATGGTGGAGGGCGTGGTGAAGCTGGTGTAGGAATAGAACGTGCTGGCATCGCCCCGCTTGCCACCGAAGCCATCCACCGTGCCCAGGCCCGGCAGCGCCACGTCGTGCAGCGGACGGCCCTTCAGGTCGAACACCTTCACGGCGCTGTGCGCATCCTGCAGGTACTCCGCAACCAGCTGGCCGTTGACGATGTTGGCGCCGGTCAGCGTCTGCGGCGCCTCGGGCACGATTTCGCTCAGCTTGCCGGTGCGTACGTCGATGGCGACGATGCGGGAGCGGGCCGCATCCTTGTCCGTGACGAAGTAGAACACGGCGCCCACATTGTCGATGAAGGCGTAGGAAGCGTCGAACCTGTCGAGCAGCGCCGTCACGGGCGCGGTCCTTTTCTTCAGGTCGCGGATGAAGATGCGGTTCTTCGGATCGGTGCCCTGGGTGGAGCTGATCACCAGCCAGGCGCCATCGTCCGTTACCTCGGCGGAAAAGCCCCATTCCTTCTGGTCGGGCCGGTGGTAGACGAGCACGTCCTGGTCCTGCGCCGTGCCCAGCTGGTGGAAGTACAGCTTCTGGAAGTAGTTGATGCCGGCCAGCTTCGCCGCTTCCGTCGGTTCGTCGTAGCGGCTGTAGTAGAAGCCGGAACCGTCATGCGCCCAGGCCGTCTGCGAGAATTTTACCCAGCGGATCTGGTCCGCGGCATCCTTGCCGGTGGCGATGTCGCGCACGCGGATCTCGTTCCAGTCGGAACCGGAGGCCGCCGTGCCGTACGCCAAGTACTTGCCATTCGGGCTGACGGCCAGGCCGGCCAGCGCCACCGTGCCGTCCGCGGCCAGCGTGTTCGGGTCCAGCAGGAGGCGCGGTGCGGCGTCCGGCGTGTCCATCGTGTACAGCACGGCCTGGTTCTGCAGGCCATCGTTGCGGGTGTAGAAGTAGCGGCCGCCTTCCTGGAACGGCACGCTGAAGCGTTCGAAGTTCCACAGCTGCGTCAGGCGCTGGCGGATCGCCGCGCGCTGGGGGATCTGCGCCAGGTAGCCCTGCGTCAGCGTGTTCTGGCGGTCCACCCAGGCTTTCGTGTCCGCGCTGTTGGCGTCTTCCAGCCAGCGGTAGGGATCGGCGATCCTGGTGCCGTGGTAATCGTCGCGCTGGTCGACTTTCTGCGTGACGGGATAGGTCAGCGGCGTGCCGGGGGCGCAGGTTTGCGCCTGCACCGCGCTGCCGGTGGCGGCGAGCAGGGACAAGGCAAGGACAGTACGGCGGACGTTGCGTGGATTGCGGTGCATGGGAATCTTTCGGTCGGTCGGGAGGCCGCGCCAGCGCGCGAAGCACCGATGATAACGGGAAGGCAAGCAAATAAGGTTTGCTCTGCCATACGCTGCGGCAGCGTTTATTTGGCCTTGACGGTATCGGGACGAATTCCGTGGTGTTGCCAGCGCCAGGCCGGCGCTGGCGTTTCAGGCGCCGTGGGCGTCGCGCCAGCGGCGCGTCATCTGTTCGGCCGAACCGATTTCCTCGCGCGTCAGACGCCGCTCGATCAGCTTGCGGTTGCTGCAGGCCGTCTCGTCGCCCGCTTCGGCCGCCAGCGAGATCCACATGTAGGACAGCACGGAATCGCGGTCGACCCCGCGCCCGCTGGCATACATGCCGCCCAGGTTGTACTGCGCCAGCGGGTGGCCCTGCTCGGCGGCGCGCCGGTACCAGCGCACGGCTTCGCCGTCGTCCTGCGGCACGCCATGGCCGTTCGCGTACATCACGCCCAGGTTGTTCTGGGCGCTGGCATCGCCCTGCTCGGCCGCGTTGCGGTACCAGGCCACGGCGCAGGCTTCGTCCTTGGCCACGCCGTGGCCGTTGGCGTAGATGACCCCCACATTGAACTGCGCATTCGCCGCACCCTGTTCGGCCGCCTTGCGGTACCACTGCAGCGCCTCGCCCGGATCGCGCTCGATGCCGCGGCCGTGCGCGTACATGCCGCCCAGGTTGTACTGCGCCAGCATGTGGCCGGCCTCGGCCGCGCGCCGGTACCAGATGAAGGCCTGCGTCTCGTCCTTGCGCACGCCATAACCGTTCGACAGCATCACGCCCATGTTGAACTGCGCATCGACATCGCCCTGGTCGGCGGCGCGCTGCAGCCACGAGCAGGCGCGCGCCAGGTCGGCGGGCACGCCGCGCCCTTCCGCATAGGCCACGCCCAGGTGACGCTGCGCCGCTGCCAGCCCCTGCGCGGCGGCCTGCCGGTACCAGGCGACGGCCTGGGTGTCGCTCTGCAATACGCCATGGCCGCGCCGGTACATCAGCCCCAGGTTCAGCTGGGCGGTGGCGTCTCCCTGCAACGCCGCCTTGCGGAACCAGGCCAGCGCCAGCGGAAAGTGACGCTTCGTGCCCAGCCCCTGCGCATAGGCTTCGCCCAGCAGCGACTGGGCGCTGGCAACGCCCTGCTCGGCGGCCCGGCAGAACCAGGTGAGGGCCATCTCGTCGCTCCGCGGCACGCCGCGGCCCTTGCGGTACATCAACCCCAGGTTCTGCTGGGCCGAGGCGTCGCCCTGCCGGGCGGCCTTGCGGAACCAGTAGACGGCTTCGGTGTCATCGGCGGGCGTGCCGGCGCCGTTGTAATACATGGCGCCCAGGTGGTTCTGTGCGAAAGCAATCCCCTGCAGGGCGGATTGCCGCATCCAGGTGAAGGCGGTCCTGTCGTCCCGTTCGACACCTTTGCCGCGCCGATACATCAGCGCGAGGTTGAACTGCGCGTACGGGTCGCCGTGCTCGGAAGCATTGCGAAACCATGCGTACGTGTCCACATCCTTGCTCGAATAACGATTTTTCATGCCAGCTCCCCATCCAGCACGCCGGTGTTGTTGCATAAAGCTTAATAAGTGTTCGCGCATTCCTTTTGAGCGAACTCAATCGGTTTAGCCATTTGTCATGGTGGGCACAGGGGAACGGGGAACTTGATGCAAGCCGATACGGGGGCGGCGAAAGCGCGCTACGGCGCGCTGCACGGCGAGGCGGACGATCTCAGACCGGCGCGGCCTGGCTGGAATGCTTCTGCAGGAAGGCCGGCACCTTGGCGGCGGCCAGGCGGTTGACGGATACTAGCAGCGCCGGATCCACTTCACGGATGCCATACGCGCTGGCGATATGCCGGCCGATATGCAGCAGCACTTCGGCGGCGACTTCGGCATCGGCCTCGGCGCGGTGGGCCGTGCCGCGGAAGGCGATGCCCAGCCGGCTGCCCAGCTGCCCCAGCTTGTAGCTGCCGAAGTGCGGGAACACGCGCCGCGACAGCTTCAGCGAACAGACGGTGCCGCCATGCGCGGGCGTCATCGCCAGGCGGCCGCTCTCCGCGCGCAGGAATTTCTCGTCGAAGCTGGCATTGTGCGCCGACAGCGCATCGGTGCCGATGAAGGCCAGCAACTGCGGCACCACGTCGCGGGCCGGCGGGGCGCCGTCGACCATCGCCTGCGTGATGCCGGTCAGGCCCGTGATGAAGGATGGAATGCGCACGCCGCAGTTCACCAGCGACACGAACCGGTCGACGATGACGCCGTCGGCGATCCGCAGCGCCGCCACTTCCGTGATGCGGTCGCCCATGTCCGGCGACAGGCCGGTGGTCTCGAAGTCCAGCATCACGATCGATTTGGTCAGCATGACTGTTCTCCTAGCCGAACTGGCGCACGGCATCGAGCGCGAGCCCGGCGCCGATGCTGCCGAACAGGTCGCCTTCGACACGGCGCGCCGCCGGCACCACGGCGCCGATCCGCTCGCGCAGCGCGGCCACGCCGGACGAGCCGCCGGTGAAGAAGACGGTATCGACCTGGCCGGGCTGCACGCCGGCGTCGTCCAGCAGGCGGCGCACGGTGGCGCCGACCGTATCGACCAGCGGCTCGATCGCCGTCACGAACCGGGGTCGTGCCACGTCCAGGGTCAGCGGCGGCGTCAGCCGGTCCAGGTTCATCTGCACGATGTCGCTGGCCGACAGGGCGATCTTGGCCTCTTCCACCTGCATCGCCAGCCAGTGGCCGGCCCGGTCCTCGATCAGGTTCTGCAGCCGCTGCAGCAGTGCCGGCTCGCGCGCATCGCGCACCAGTTCGGCGAGCTGCGACGACATCTTGCGCGTGTACGCCTGGTTGATCGTGTGCCAGGTGGCCAGGTTGAAGTAATAGCTCGACGGCACGGCACTGCCGCTCTTGAGCTCGCTGCCATGGCCCAGCACGGGCATCACGGTCGCCAGGCTCAGGTACTTGTCGAAGTCGGTTCCGCCGATGTGCACGCCGCCCGTGGCCAGGATATCGTCGCGGCGGTCGCGCTTGGCGGCGCGCTCCGGCCCCAGCCGCACCAGCGAGAAGTCCGATGTGCCGCCGCCGATGTCGGCGATCAGCACCAGCTCCTCGCCGTCGATCTGCGATTCGTAGTCGAACGCCGCAGCGATCGGCTCGTACTGGAAGGCGATGTCCCTGAAGCCGGCGTCGCGGGCGATCTGCGCCAGCGTGTCCTCGGCCAGCTGGTCCGCAACCGGATCGTCGTCGATGAAGTACACCGGGCGGCCCAGCACGGCGGCAGTAAACGGGCGGCCGGCCGCTGTCTCGGCACGACTCTTGAGCTCGCCGATGAACTGGGACAGCAGCGTGCGGAACGGCACGGAACGGCCGGCCACTTCCGTCTGGCCTTCCATCAGCGGCGTGCCCAGCAGGCTTTTCAGCGACCGCATCAGGCGCCCGTCGTAGCCCGCCAGGTAGTCGGCCAGCGCGGCGCGGCCGAAGGTCACCTCGTCGTCGTCGGCATTGAAGAACACGACGGACGGCAGGGTGGCCTTGCCCTCCTCGAGCGGCAGCATCACCGGGCGGCCCGGGGCCACCCATCCGACCGTGGAATTCGACGTGCCGAAGTCGACACCGCACGCATTTGCCATCACCACCATCCCGCTCAGTAAAGGGGCGGTATTGTAGCAGAGGTGAGCTTGCGTTTCGTCAAATCCGGACCGCCTGAAGTAGTTACGCTAGGCAATTCAACCGGGAGATGGCCATGCCTCGCGCTCACTCGAACACTCATCCAGACCCACACGCGATCGTGCACCTGCGCGGGCCGGCATCGCGGCCGACACCGCCAGCCCGACACGCCGGCTTGACGGACACGGCCGTGCTTTCCTGCAGCCTGGCGCACCACCGCGATGCCTTGCAACGCACGCGCGCCCCATGGCGACGCCGCATGCTGGCCATGGCCCCGCTGCTGATGGCCATCGGGCTGTCCCTGCTGGTGACCGGGTAGCTGTACTACAACACCAAGGTATTTTCTTGGAAGAAAGAATTGCCTTAGAGTAAGTATGTGCGTTATCCTCAATCCACAGGGCAACTGACCGGCCTGTCAGCCTATCTGCCAGCCGGCCACCCACTCCATCCATGAGAAAACCAAAGATCCCACCCCAGGAAGTGAACCTGGCCGAGCACAAGGCGGCCATCCAGCGCGAGGAGCGCCGCGTCACTTCCTACGACGTTGCCATGGTGGCGGGCGTGTCGCAGTCCGCCGTGTCGCGCTGCTTCAAGCCGGGCGCGAGCGTCTCGAAATCCACGTATGCGCGGGTGATGAAGGCAGCGGCCGGTCTGGACTACATCCCCAACGCGGCGGCACGCAGCCTCATCACGCGCCGCTCGAACATGGTGGCGGTGGTGCTGTCGCAGCTGGCCAACCAGCACCTGCCAGCGGCGCTGGCCGAGCTCTCCCAGCAGCTGACGCGTCGCGGCAAGCGCGTGCTGCTGTTTACGATGCAGCAGGAAGCCGATATCGGCCACGTGCTGGCCGATGTCTGGCAATACCAGGTCGACGGCGCCATCGTGGTCGCGGCGCTGTCGGATGAACAGGTGCAGGAGTTCGAACGGCGCCGCCTGCCGCTGGTGGTCTTCAATCGCAACCTGCGCAACCGTACCGTCACCAGCGTGCTGTGCGACCAGTACGAATGCGGCAGCCTGCTGGCGGCGCGACTGGCCACGGCCGGGCACCGCCACTTCGGCATCATCGCCGGTCCGGCGGAATCGGTCGTGGCGGCCGAGCGGCGCGACGGTGCCTGCGACCGCCTGCGCGAACTGGGCCTGCCGGCGCCCGTCGTCGTCACCGGCGGCTTCGACTATGCCAGCGGCGCCCAGGGCCTGCGCGACATCGTCGCCCGCCTGGGCCGGCACCCGGACGCCATCATCTGCGGCAACGACCTGCTGGCACTCGGCTGCCTGGACGTGGCGCGCCACGAGCTGCGCATCGACGTGCCGGGCCGCATGTCGGTGGCGGGCTTCGATGCGCCGGAACCGTCGACCTGGCCAGGCCACGACCTGACGACGCTGCGCCAGCCGATCCACGCCATGGCGCTGGCCGCCGTCGACATGCTGGTGACGATGATGGACAGCACCGGCCAGCTGGCGGAAAAGCGCACCTTCGCGCCCCAGTTCGTCGACGGCACCACCGCACGCCTTGTGCCGCTCGAAGAGGCGACGCTGGCAGCATAACCAGCGCCGCCATGAAAAAACCCGCCAGCTGGCGGGTTTTTTCTGCTGCGACCGGATCAGCCGGCCGCGACGCGCCTGGCGATGTGCGCCAGCGATTCTTCCACCTGGTCGATCAGCACCAGGCACAGGTCACCGTCCGTCAGCCGATCCAGCGCCGTGTCGATCGCGATGAACTCGCCGTCGATCTCGTCCACGTGACGGGTGCGCGGCGCGCCGCTCAGGCCCTGGCGCAGCAGCGCGATCACCTCGCCGTCCGCGCGCCCGCGCTGGCACTGGTCCTGGTACAGCACCACGTCGTCGAATGCTTTACCGAGGATCTCGGTCTGCTGCGAGATGTCCTCGTCGCGGCGGTCGCCCGCGCCGCTGATGACGACCGAGCGGCGTTTTGCGGGCATCGATTCCACCGCCTGCACCAGCGCCAGCATGGCATCCGGATTGTGGCCATAGTCGGCAATCACGGTCGCGCCGCGGAAGTCGAATACATTGAAGCGGCCCGGCGCATTGTGGCTGTCGGTGGTGAAGGTCTTCAGGCCCAGGCGGATCGACTGCCAGTCGATGCCGGCGCCCCACGCGGCCGCCACGGCGGCCATCGTGTTCTCGACCTGGAAGCCGATCGTGCCGCTCCGGGTCAGCGGGATATCCGCCAGCGCGATGCGCTGCTCGCTCTTGCCTTCGACGGCCACCAGTTCGCCCTTGTCGACGTACACGGTGCGGCGGCCCTGCGCGATGTGCGTGGCCACCACCGGGTGATAGCGGTCGGCGCCGAAGAAGGTCACCTTGCCGCGGCAGGTAGCGGCCATGGCGGCGACGATCGGGTCGGTGGCATTCAGCACGGCCACGCCGTTCTCGTCCACGTTCTGCACGATCACCCGCTTCAGCACGGCCAGGTCTTCCACGGTCGTGATGTAGTTCAGGCCCAGGTGGTCGCCTGCGCCGATGTTCGTCACCACGGCCACCTTGCAGCGGTCGAAGGCGAGGCCCTCACGCAGGATGCCGCCGCGCGCCGTCTCGAACACGGCAGCGTCCACGTCCGGATGCTGCAGCACGTTGCGTGCGCTGCGCGGGCCGGAGCAGTCGCCGCTGTCGATCTGGCGGCCGTTGACGTACACGCCGTCCGTGTTCGTCATGCCCACGCGCAGGCCGGACGAGGCGATCAGGTGCGCGATCAGGCGCACCGTGGTCGTCTTGCCGTTGGTGCCGGTGACGGCAACGACCGGGATGCGGCCATCGTCACCTTCTGCGAACAGCGTGCCGACGATGGCCTCGCCGATCGGACGGCCCTTGCCGTACGACGGCGACAGGTGCATGCGCAGGCCGGGCGCGGCATTGACTTCCACCACGCCGCCATTGAGTTCCTCGATCGGGCGCAGCACGCTGTCCACCACCACGTCCACGCCGCAGATATCGAGGCCGATCATCTGCGCCGCTTCCACGGCGCGCGCCGCCACTTCCGGGTGCACGTCGTCCGTCACGTCGGTGGCGCTGCCGCCCGTCGACAGGTTGGCGTTGTTGCGCAGGATGACGCGCTGGCCCTGGGCCGGCACGGAGTCCGCCTCCAGGTCCTGCATCTTCAGGCGCGCCAGCGCGATGTCGTCGAAGCGGATCTTGGTCAGCGAGGTGGCATGGCCGCTGCCGCGGCGCGGATCGGCATTGACGATGTCGACCAGTTCGCGCACCGAGTGCACGCCGTCGCCCACGACATGGGGCGGATCGCGCCGCGCCGCCGCCACCATCTTGTTGCCGATGACGAGCATGCGGTAGTCGTGGCCGGGCAGGAAGCGCTCGACCATGATGTCGTCGCGGAATTCGCGCGCCGTGTTGAACGCGGCGATCGTCTGTTCGCGGCTGGTGATGTTGACGGTGACGCCTTTGCCCTGGTTGCCGTCCTTCGGCTTGATCACCACCGGCAGGCCGATCAGCTGCGCCACCTCCCACGCCTCTTCCGCCGTCTCGACCGTGCGGCCGACCGGGACCGGCACGCCGGCCGCGTCCAGCAGCTTCTTCGTCAGCTCCTTGTCCTGCGCGATCGTCTCGGCGATGGCGCTCGTCGAATCGACCTCGGCGGCCTGGATGCGCCGCTGCTTGCTGCCCCAGCCGAAGGCCACCATCGAGCCCTGCGTCATGCGCCGGAACGGGATCTTGCGGGCGATCGCGGCCTGCACGATCGCGCCGGTGCTCGGGCCCAGCCGCACGTCCTCGTCGAGGTCGCGCAGTTCCGTCAGCGCCGCTTCCAGGTCGAACGGCGTGTCCTGCAGCGCCGCGTTGACCAGTTCCTCGGCCAGTTCGACGGCGCGGCGGCCCACGTCTTCCTCGGTGTATTCGACGACGGTCTGGAAGATGCCCGCTTCCACGGTGGCCGTGGTGCGGCTGAACGTGACGGGGCAGCCGGCTTCCGCCTGCAGCGCCAGCGCCGTGAGCTCCAGCACGTGCGCCAGCGGCACCGCATCGGCATGGCCGTGCGGCTGGAACTGGCCGATGCGGGCAAAGCGCGCGCGCAGCCGCACTTCGAAGCCGAGCAGCCGGTCGGCCGCCAGTTCTTCCGGCGTGCAGGACACGATCGCTTCGATGGCCGTGTGGTGGCTCCAGAGGTTCGGGCCGCGCAGCGCGCGGGTACGGATCACTTCCATGTACGGGTTCCTATCTTTTCTTCTTTGCGCAAGCACGCCTCAGCGCGCCAGCGTCTTCCATTCGAACGTGCGCAGTGCGGCCGCGATCAGGTCCGGCGACAGGCCCAGGGCCCAGCCGGCGGCCAGCGCGGCCAGCACCGCTTCGCGGCACTCTTCCTCGTCGTTCGGCAGGCAGTGGGCCGGCAGCGTGGCCAGTTCGTCGGCGCCGATCGCCAGCACGAACGCGCCGCCACGGCCGAACACCACCTGGCCGCCCCGGGCGCGGTGCGCGGCGAGCGCCGGCGTGTGCTCGTCGGCCGCGTACAGCAGCACCGAACCGTCGCACAGGCCGGCCATCTCGACGGCCTGGTCATCGGCGGCATTGAGCACCGCCACGCCGTCCGGCAGGATCACGTCGACCTGCGTGCGCAGCACGTTGAACATCCTGTCCCGGTCGTCGATGTAGAACTCGCCGAGCTTTTCATGGCCATCGGTATCCGTTACCACGCCGACCGTGCAGCGGTCGTAGGCCAGGCCTTCGGCCAGCGTCATGCGCGTGCCGTTCGCGAACACGGCCGACTCGACATTCTTGTTGAGCAGCAGGCGCTGGCCCGATTCCCATTCGGTCAGGGGACCGCGGGCGATCTTGCGGCCGTTCAGGTACACGCCTTCCTCGCAGGCCACGCCCACGTAGCGGCCCGACACCTGCAGCTGCCAGGCCGTCAGCCGCGCGATCAGTGCCGTGTGGCGCGAGCCGGACACGCCGACGATCGGGATGCGGCCGTCTTCCCCCGCCGCGAACAGCTGTTCGACGATCGCGGCGCCCACCGGCCGCGGCGTGCCGCCCGGCGCCGGCTTCAGGTGCGCCAGCAGGCCCGGGGAGGCATTGACTTCGATGATCGCGCCGCCCTGCTCTTCCAGCGGCCTGGAGATGTCCTGCGCCACCAGGTCGATGCCGGCGATGTCCAGGCCCACGGCCCGCGCGGCCAGTGCCGCCATCTCCGCCACGGCGGGATGGACGAGGTCCGTCACGTCGTTGGCCACGTTGCCGTTCAGCTGGATCAGCACCTTGCGGCCCGGTTCCGGCACCGAGTCCGGCGTCAGGCCCTGGCGCTGCAGGTCCAGCTGCACTTCGGCCGACTTGCGCGGCTCGACGAGGTTCAGCGGATGCTCCTCGGTCGTGCCGCGGCGCGGATCCGTGTTGATCTGCGTGTCGACCAGTTCCTGGACCGTGAGGCGGCCGTCGCCCGTGACCCACACGGATTCGCCCTTCGAGGCGGCCACCAGCTTGCGGCCCACGACGAGCAGGCGGTGCTCGTCGCCCACCACGAAGCGCTCGACGATGACGGACTCGCTCCCGCCCCGTTCCACGGCGATCCGGTAGGCGGCCTTGACGTCCGCTTCCGTCATCAGGTTCAGCGACACGCCGCGGCCGTGGTTGCCGTCGTACGGCTTGACGGCCACCGGCAGGCCGATGTCGCGCGCTTCTTCCCAGGCCTCCTCGGCACTGGTCACCAGCGCGCCTTCCGGCACCGGCACGCCGCAGGAGGACAGGATGTCCTTCGTCATGTCCTTGTCGCTCGCGATACCCTCGGCAATCGCGCTCGTATTGTCGGTCTCGGCCGTCCAGATGCGCCGCTGGCGCACGCCGTGGCCCAGCTGGACCAGGTTGCCGTCGGTGAGGCGCAGGTGCGGGATGCCGCGGTCGGTGGCCGCGTCGACGATGCTGGCCGTGGAAGGTCCGAGGCAGCGGCGCTCCACCATGTCGGTCAGCTGTTCCACGGCGGCAGCCAGGTCGAACGGGCGGTCCTCGATGCAGGCCATCAGCAGGTCGCGGCCGAACCCCAGCGCCGCGCGGCCCACCTGTTCCTGGCGGGTGCGGAACGCCATCTTGTAGATGCCGCTGCCCTCGGCCGTCTGCCGGGTCTTGCCGAAGCCCGTGCGCATGCCGGCCAGGTTCTGCAGTTCCAGCACCACGTGTTCGAGGATGTGCCCGGCATAGGTGCCGTCGCGCAGGCGCTCCAGGAAGCCGCCCACTTCGCCCACGCCGCAGCGATGCTCGACGAGGCCGGGCAGCGCCGCGGTCAGCCGTTCATACAGGCCGGGAAGTTTATTGGAAGGGAAATTCTCCAGCTCGCCGATATCGAGCCAGGACTCGATCACGGGGCGGTACGTCCAGATATTCGGCCCAAGCAGGTGGGTCACGCGGAGGACGTCGATGTCTTTCTTCTTTGTCATGTTTTTTGTTCGTACCTCTTGCGGTATACTTCCGAGAATGCGTACGCGAATGTTACACAGCGGCGTACGTTGAAGCGTCCGCTATCGGGGCTTCCTCTGCCGAATCGTCCCTGAAGAATACAATAAATAAAATCCGGCTCCATTCTTCCGTGCGCTAATCGTGTCAGCGTACTGCGTGCCTGATCCGTTACAGTTCCATCAACCGGCCGGGCCTGGTGTCGTAGGTTGTCCAGCCATATTGTCCCACCGATTTCATATTCTTGCCACTTGGCAAAGAAAGCACCGGAGTATTTCCCACAATGACAATGACTGAACTTTCTCCCGGGCCAGCCCGCATCGAACTGCCAGAAGCCTGGCGTTCCGACACGCAGATGCAGCTTGCTCCTGGGGAAAACGTGCAGAGTGCCCTGGAGGTTGACCTCGATTCCACTTTGCACTTCGCGAAAGGCCTGATCGTCCTGACCGAGCGCCGCATCCTGTCCCGCGCGCCGGGCGACAAGACCTGGCAATCGTGGCCCTATCGCGCAGGCATGGCGCTGAAACTGCATGACCATGCCGGCGTCGGCCACCTGGAACTGCTCGATCAGAACGGCCGCCTGGCCGCATGGCGTTTCACGCTGGGCCAGAACCTCCATGCCATCAAGCTGTCCGAAGGGTTTGCCCCGCTGCTGGACGCGGCGCTGACGGGCCGCAGCATCGTGCCGCCGGAAGAACACGCCTGCCCCACCTGCAAGGCGCCGCTGGAGCCGGACCAGGACGAATGCCCGATCTGCACCAAGGTCGTCTACACGCCGCCATCGACCTGGACGCTGTTCCGGCTGTGGCGCTTCGCCCATCCGTACCGCTGGGCGCTGCTGGGCGGCTTCACGCTGATGCTGCTGTCGACCGGCGCGCACATGATCCCGCCCTACCTCAGCATGCCGTTGATGGACAATGTGCTGATCCCCTACCAGAACGGCCAGCCGGTCAATACCGACCTGGTGATGCTGTACATGTCGGGCCTCCTCGCCTCGGCAGTGCTGGCGTGGATCCTGGGATGGGGCAAGACCTACGTGCTGGCCCTCGTCTCCGAACGGATCGGCGCGGACCTGCGCACCAACACCTACGAGCACCTGCTGAAGCTGTCGCTGGAATACTTCGGCGGCAAGCGCACGGGCGACCTGATGTCGCGCATCGGCAGCGAGAGCGACCGCATCTGCGTGTTCCTGTCGCTGCACCTGCTCGACTTCGCCTCCGACTGCCTGATGATCATCATGACGGGCGTGATCCTGTTCACGATCGACCCGTGGCTGGCCCTCGTCACGCTGGTGCCGCTGCCGTTCATCGCCTGGCTGATCCACCTGGTGCGCGACAAGCTGCGCACCGGCTTCGAGAAGATCGACCGCGTGTGGGGCGAAGTGACGAACGTGCTGGCCGACACCATTCCCGGCATCCGCGTCGTGAAGGCGTTTGCCCAGGAAGCCCGCGAAGCGAATCGCTTCCGCATCGCCAACAAGCACAACCTGGCCGTCAACGACAAGCTGAACAAGGTGTGGTCGCTGTTCTCGCCCACCGTGTCGTTCCTGACCGAGCTGGGCCTGCTGGTGATCTATGTGTTCGGTATCTGGCAGGTCTCCAAGTCGCACATCACGGTCGGCGTGCTGACGGCCTTCCTGACCTACTCGGCCCGTTTCTACGGCCGCCTCGATTCGATGAGCCGCATCGTCTCGGTGACGCAGAAATCCGCCTCGGCCGCCAAGCGCATCTTCGACATCCTCGACCACGTGTCCTCGGTGCCGGAGCCGGTGAAGCCGGTGAAGCTGGACCGGATCGAGGGCAATATAACGCTGCGCGAAGTGGGCTTCCGCTACGGCAACCGCGCCGTCAACCGGGGTGTGAACCTGGAGATCAAGGCCGGCGAGATGATCGGCCTGGTGGGCCACTCCGGCTCCGGCAAGTCGACGCTGGTCAACCTGATCTGCCGCTTCTACGACGTGGCCGAAGGCGCCATCCTGCTCGATGGCGTGGACATCCGCTCGTTTGCCGTGTCCGACTACCGCCGCAACATCGGCCTGGTGCTGCAGGAGCCGTTCCTGTTCTTCGGCACCATCGCGGAAAATCTCGCCTACGGCAAGCCGAACGCCACGCGCGCCGAGATCATCGCGGCGGCCCGCGCTGCGCACGCGCACGACTTCATCCTGCGCCTGCCGCAGGGCTACGATTCGATGGTGGGCGAACGGGGCCAGGGCCTGTCCGGCGGCGAACGCCAGCGCATCTCGATCGCCCGCGCGCTGCTGATCGATCCACGCATCCTGATCCTCGACGAAGCCACCGCCTCCGTCGACTCGGAAACGGAAAAGGAAATCCAGAAGGCCCTCGACAACCTGGTGGCCGGGCGCACCACGATCGCCATCGCGCACCGCCTCTCCACGCTGCAGCGCGCCAACCGCCTGGTGGTGATGGACCGCGGCAAGGTGGTCGAGGAAGGCCCGCACGAAGAACTGATGGCAAAGGAAGGCGCCTACTACCGCCTGTACCAGGCGCAGGCTCGCAATGTCGATACCGACCTCGATGACAGCACCAAACAACGCGATGATGACAACTGATTTCACCCTGCGGCGCGATGCCTTCGGCCGCCTGGTCCTGACGGACGCCGCCGGCAACCTGCACGAGGGCGTTGCGCCGGTGCGTGCCTTCCCGATCGGGGCGCCGGACGACGGCCTGGCGCTCGTCAATACGGACGGCAAGGAGGTGCTGTGGATCGACAGCGTGGACGACCTGCCGGCCGAAGCGGCCGCGCTGGTGCGCGAAGAACTGGCCGGCCGCGAGTTCATGCCGGAGATCAGCCGCATCCTGGATGTGACGAGCTTCGCCACGCCATGCACCTGGAGCGTGGAGACCAACCGCGGCAACGCCGACTTCGTGCTGCGCGGCGAGGAAGACATCCGGCGCATCGGTCCGGATGCCCTGCTGATCTCGGACACGCACGGCATCCACTTCCTGATCCGCAACCAGTACACGCTGGACAAGCACAGCAAGAAGATCCTGGACCGCTTCCTCTAAGCGCCAGTCCAGCCCTGCATCACTAGTCCTTGTACGGCGCGCAGGCCGAGGCCTTGCGCGCCGCGCCGTCGCACACGGCCCGGCGGCATTCGACGGCGCCGGATTCGCCGGGACGGGGGCAGCGTGCGAACACCGCGCTGTACCCTTCCCTGGCACGACTGACTTCCCTGCTTTCCCTGCTTTCGTTGCTTCCCCTGTCATGCGGCCGGACCACAGCTCCGGGCACGCGTGCCGGCGGCAGTGCGGATTCATCGCCCGAACCGCCGGAGGTCTCGACGGGCGCCAGCTCGGCAGCCAGCCACGGCGGCAGGTCGCGCAGTACGGCGGCGGGCACGGCCTGGCCGGGCAGCGGCAGTGGCGGCAGGCGGTCAGCCGTCGCCGGCACCGGCCCCGGGACCGGTGCCTCTGCCACTGGCTGCGGTGCCGCCGCGGGCGCCGGCGCCGCAGCGACAGACCGCTCGACCGCGGCGAGCGCGCGGTCATGTTCGACGGTCTGCACCGTCCACACGCCGCCCGCCCCGATCGCCACCAGGGCCAGCGCAGCGAGCAGATACGCCACCCGCCGTGAGATGCGCGCAGTGCTGCGGTCGGCCGATGCGGCTTCCCCTGCCGGTCCGGGCAGTCCCGGGTTTGAGCTGTCAGATTGCATCGCGCCATGATACCGCAACGTTGTCCCGGCAGGACCGGGCACCATCCGATGTTCCTTTGCTCCCGGCTCTGTGCGCAGGCGCACCGTCAGGGCTGCGCCGCCACGCTACGGTAGCGAATCGATTGCCAAGGAGTCATCATGAAAGAGGAGCTGAAGGTCGAAGACCCGACCATGCCCGCGGGCGGCTGGGGTTCGGTCAAGGAAGTCACCAACATCCTGCTAGGCCAGCACGTGCCGATCAAGGACAGCCGGCTGCTGATGAAGCAGAACAAGCCCGACGGCTATGCCTGCGTGAGCTGTGCCTGGGCCAAGCCGGCCAATCCGCATCCGTTCGAATTCTGCGAAAGCGGGGCCAAGGCCACCGCCTGGGAAACCACCAGCAAGCAGATCGGCGCCGACTTCTTCGAACGCCACACCGTGACGGAACTGGAAGCGTGGAGCGACCATGACCTGGAAGACCTGGGACGCCTGACCGTGCCGCTGCGCTGGGACGCCGCCAGCGACCGCTACCGCCCCATCGCCTGGGACGCGGCGTTCCGCGAAATCGGCGCCACGCTGCAGGAATGCGCGCGCGACAAGGTGGTCTTCTACAGCTCCGGCCGGGCATCGCTGGAAACGTCGTACATGTACCAGCTGTTCGCCCGCATGTACGGCAACAACAACCTGCCCGACAGCTCGAACATGTGCCACGAGAGCACGTCCGTCGGCCTGCAGAAAAGCATCGGCGTGCCGGTCGGCACCGTCAACCTGAACGACTTCGAGCATACCGACTGCATCTTCTTCTTCGGCCAGAACGTGGGCGTGAACAGCCCGCGCATGCTGCACCAGCTGCAGGAGGCGCGCAAACGGGGCGTCCAGATCATCACCTTCAATCCGCTGCGCGAGCGGGGCCTCGTCAGCTTCACCAATCCGCAATCGCCGCTCGAGATGCTGACCGGCGCCGAAACCGCCATCAGCACGCAATACCACCAGGTCAAGCCGGGCGGCGACACCGCTGCGCTGATGGGCCTGTGCAAGGCTGTGCTGGCGCAGGACGACGAAGCCCGCGCCGGCGGCGCCCAGCGCGTGCTCGACACCGCCTTCCTGCAGGAGCACACGCACGGCTTCGACGACTTCGAACAGTCCGTACGCGACTGCACCTGGGGCCACATCGAACGCGAATCCGGCCTGACGCGCAGCGCCATCGAAGCCGCGGCGGACGTGTACTGCAAATCGTCGGCCGTGATGGGCGTGTATGGCATGGGCCTGACGCAGCACCGCCATGGCGTGCAGAACGTGACGATGCTGGTGAATTTCCTGCTCCTGCGCGGCAATATCGGCAAGCCGGGTGCCGGCATCTGTCCCGTGCGCGGCCACTCGAATGTGCAGGGCCAGCGCACCGTGGGCATCACCGAAAAACCCGAGCTGGCGCCGCTGGACAAGCTGAAGGAACAGTACGGCTTCGAACCGCCGCGCGAAAAAGGCATGAACACGGTGGAGGCCTGCGAGGCCATGCTGGCCGGTCAAGTCGAGGCGTATATCGGCCTGGGCGGCAACTTCATCCGCGCCATACCGGATACCGTGCGCATGGAAGCGGCCTGGCGCCAGCTGCCGCTGACGGTACAGATCTCCACCAAGCTGAACCGCAACCACATCATCCACGGCAAGGCCTCGTACATCCTGCCGTGCCTGGGACGCATCGAGATCGACCGCCAGGGCGGCGTGCCGCAGAGCGTGAGCATCGAGGACAGCACGGCGTACATGCACGGCTCGCGCGGCATGGCCGAACCGGCCGCCGACACGCTGCTGTCCGAACCGGCCATCGTCGCGGCACTGGCCAAGGCCACGCTGCTGCCGAACCCAAAGGTGGACTGGGACGGCTGGGTAGCCGACTACAGCACGGTGCGCAATGCGATCGCCGAAACCTATCCGAAGATCTTCCACGAATTCAACGAGCGCATGTGGACGCCGGGCGGGTTCCGCAAGCCGCTGGCCGCCGCGGAACGGGTCTGGAACACCCCGAGTGGCAAGGCGGAGTTCTTCACGCCCGAGACCCTGCAGGGCGATCCGGACACGGAAACGGGCGACCCGCATGCGCTGCGCCTGTTCACGGTGCGCAGCGATGGCCAGTTCAATACGACCATCTACAGCAACGACGACCGCTTCCGCGGCGTGACCGGCAGCCGCATGGTGCTGTTCATGTCGCCGGCGGACATCGCGCGGCACGGCCTCTCGAACGGCGACGAAGTCGACCTGCGCACGGCAGTCGGCGTGGATGCGGAGCGCAGCGTGGCCGGGCTGACCGTCGTCCCGTACGACATCCCGGATGGCTGCGTGGCCGGATACTACCCCGAGTGCAATCCGCTCATTCCGCTGTGGCACCACGCCATCGACAGCAAGGTGCCGGCGGCGAAGTCGATCGATGTGCTGATCCGCCGCTCCGCGGTCCAATGATCGGCCGCACGACTGTCAGCACCTCGCCGGGGCGCGGCGAGGTGCCCGCATGGGCGGCCGTCGAACCGGTCAGTCGCTTCTGGCGGCTGCCGCTATTGCTCCTTGCTGCGATGCGCACGGCCTGCGCTCCGGCGCTGGCTGCCAAACCTGACCAGTACTGGTGGGACAACAAAAGGATGTGCCAATGTGCCGGCTTGGCAGCAGACCGCGCCAGCAGTCCGGCGATTAAATAAGCGCTTCCATAGTCGATCGTAGGTCAGGGCCTATACAACGACAACTCTCGCAATGTGCCGTTTTCATCGCCGCTCGACAGTATCATTGCGATATTTACTTCATCAGAAAATTTACCATGGGGTTGATGACACTCCCTCAATCCACAGCGCAAATTGTGGTCCGGTGCAACGCTGGTCCGAATTTCCCAAAATTTCGTTTTGCTGTCGATGCCGAACCGATCCATCTCCAGGTAACCTTGGAAAGTACCTTTCGAAAGCAGTACCGTATCAGGGCTCGATTCGCCAGCTTTCGCCGGTATGGAAGTCATCAACGATTCGTCAGGATCCCGGCCTAGTCGGATTACCAGCTCCTCCACGCTGGCCGGCTTTACGAACGTGCTTCCGATCTCGATACCCAGCGCATCCCACTTGCATCGCCTGGGCTTCTCGTTCCGCTTGGAACAAACGGATTGGCCACCAAGCACCTTCTCCCACTTTTCCAGTGGCTCGCCGAACGTGAGCAACGAGCCGTTGAAATAAACTTTTCCTTCGGAAAGTATTAGTGCCGGCTTCGCGCCTTTATTGACGAGACGCGGGGCGCCGTAGTCCTTGATGGCACCGGCATGCTTCGCAGCGCGCTCAAATGCGGCGCGAAATCGTTCAGAGGCGCTCGGAGTCGGTTCACTCTGCGCCTTACACAAGCCTGTGAAGCAGGCAAATAAAAGAAAATATATTGATTTCATTTAAACAGATCATCAAAAAACTTCGTTACGTACTGCCATGTCGATTCGCTCGACTTGCCAGCATTCTTGATGGAATCAAGAACTTCTTTTTTGTGCGCCTATAGAATTTTTTGCCTCAAGCCAATCGTAAGGCCGCGGATGCATGGATTTTTTGTCGGTCCATCGCGTATGAACCTGAGCCTACGATTGGGACCATACAGTCTGTTTGGGCGACTACAATCGGAACTACTGCACAAGGCTGAATGCCGCCGACGACGAACTGGCTACCTGGAACCAATGGTCAGGTCGCGAATATGCGAATTTTCTTTCGGCCCATCCAGTATCAGCCAGAGCCGGAACTTCTCGCCGTACAGGCCATTGGGGTGACTGCATTCAGAACTTCCGCAGCGCACGGAATTTCGAGTGACGATATTTTGCCGTCATTCGCGAAACGTGACAGTGGCATCAACACCGAAGCCATCTATTTCGAAGTATCCCCGAAAACTGCCCCGCGCGTGCCAGTCGGCTTTCTTGAATTTATTTCCAGAGGGAGTCGACACGCCTACCAGGAAATCTTCTTCCTTGTCGTGCGAAAAGCGGATTTTCAGCCGCTTGGCCTTTCTGGGGCTTTCGAGTTCGCCGCTGATCTCGATTCCCAATGTATCCCATTTGCACCAATCTTGGTCAACGCCACCGAACGAACAATGGCTCCCCACGCCGATGATCTTGCGCCACTGCTCGAGTCCGACACCGAACTCAAGCCATTGCCCATCAAACGTGAGTTTGCCATCTTGCAGTAATAACTCTGGCTTCGCTCCTCGCTTCACCACGCGATGGGGTATATTTTCGATGATCAGATCGGCAGATTTTTGGGCGTGTGAAAACTTCGACTTCAAAGAGCGTGACGCTGTTTCGGCTGGACCAGCTTGCGCGAAGCAGAAGGCGCAACTCGTGAGCAGGATCCATCCGATCAGAATCGACGTGCTTAATCCAGGCACTCGAGCGGAGGTTCGAGTTCGGCAATCGCGCTGGGCGTATAGTTGAACGCCTGGATGGGCCAGGTTCTTTCCCTGAACGCCAGAAGTTTGCGCCGCTCCGCTTCGCCCGAATCGCAACCGGAAAGTGCCGGCATGGGCAGCATCGCCAGCAGGAAGAAACGCAGGCGCATCCGGGATCGCATTCCTAGCCACGCACTGTACACGCCGGGTGAAGCCGCAGAACGAGGGATTTCGTTCCCGGAAATTTGTCATGGCCTGTAGAGCGATAGCTCCTTGAGAACGCCGTCGTCAGGCGTCCCCATCAGTACCATCTGGATGTTTAGCTCAGGGCCGAGATTTCCATGGGGATGGGTACACTGCGCGAGGCCGCAGCGCAACCTATAATCGGCGGAGACCCCATTTTGTATCTCCCGGAACGTCGTCCGTGCGTCGACGCCGAATTGATCGATTGCCAGGTAACCGCGGAAGACACCCTTTGCGAGCCAGACCGGCTCTACCCGCTTCCGGCCGGATGCAGTGGGAATATCCTTCATTTCCAGCTCATTCGCATCCCGATTCAGGTACACGCGCAGTTCTTCCACCGTATCGGGTTTCTCGAGGGTGCCGCCGATCTCGATGCCGTTCCCGTCCCACTTGCACCAGACAGGTTTTTCATTCGCCTTGGAGCACAAGGCTTCGCCTCCGATGACGGCTTTCCAGTCCGCCACCCTTGCGCCAAAGCGAAGTTCGGTACCGTTAAAAACCACTTTTCCAGGTGACAGCAAGATTTCGGGCTTCGCCCCCTTGCGAACCGTTCGGACCGGGGCGGCGTCCTTGACGATGCCACTGCGTTTCGCGGCTTTGTCGAATACTGCTCGCAGCTGTTCGGAGCGACTCGGTTGCGCAGTATCCTGCGCATGAACGCAGCCGACGAGTGCCAGCAGCAAAATAAGCAATTTCTTCATTTGAAAAGATCGTCGAAATAATCCGTCACATATTTCCATGTAGACCGGCTGGCCTTGCCAGCATTGGCAATGGTATCGAGCACTTCCTTCTTGTGCGCCTTTTCCAGCGCTTCCCATTCCGTCGCCGACTCGCCCCGCTTCAGCTGGGCCGGATTGCGTCTCGCCCAATCGGCGACAATCTTGTCCTGCCAATGGCAATCGTTGGGATGCACCAGGAACGCGGCGGCCACCGATGCCGGATCGGCGGCCGGATTGCGCCCGGTCCAGCGGTCGGCCATTTCCGTGCCCACTTCCTGCACTGCATACTTGGCCAGGGTTGCGGCAAGCACGTGGAATGGATGCGTATCGTGATCTTTCGCCAGTTGCGAGTGCGTCGGGTTGGTCGAACCGTTCGTGTTCGGGTTGCCGGTGCGCACCACTTGCTGGTCGTCGACACTCTCTCCCACCAATTTGAGCAGGCTCGAATACACGAAGTTGTAGACGTTGCCGATCATGCCGAATGTGTAATGCAGCGCCTTGTCAGCATATTCGTGGCCCGGCACCTTCAGCCACCCGTCGCGAGCCAGAAGATACTGCTTGTAGATGTCGAGATAATAAGGAGTGCTATGCTCGCGAAGCAGGATCAGCATGATACGGTCGGCCTTGGTCCGCTCCCCGGGTTTCAGGCCCTTGTATTCCCACTCGACCTTGAACAGCAGGTCAGCGATCAATCCTGCGGTACTGGCAATCACGTCGTCCTTGTCGAACATGCCGGTGACGACAGGTATTGGATGCTTGGCGCCCTGCACGGGCGAGGTCCAGGGCAGGACGCCCTTGTAGCCGGCCTTGATCAGACTGAGCTCGATGAAATTACTGTGGGCGAAATAGTCTTCCAGGACGTGCAGCCCCGCCCCGAGGTGACGGAAACCGGCGGCGTTGGGTCCGGCCGCCGCAGCCTTGCCGATCTCTGCCTTCATGTAGTCCCTCGACGCCGGGATATAGCGCTTCATCGCCGTTGCCGGATCGACCGCAACATATGCCGCACTGGGCTTGGGCTGGAATGCGGCATCGATCGATTGCGGATCGGGAGCGCTCGCGTCGTTGTTCGTCGGATTGTCGATATGCTCGACCGGGCGGTAGACGCCCAGCAGCTCCTGCGTGACCCTGTATGTTTCGCGGTCCCGCGGGTGTTCGACAAAATCCGCCTCACCAAGGACATCGACGATTTCCGTCAAGCTGACGCGGCTGAAGGCGCGCGGGAAGTTCTTTGGCGCGCCTGGCTTGCGCACGATCGCAGGATCCACGACCTGCGAGAAGTCGCGCAGCCAGTTACCGAAATAAATCAGTTTCAACGCGTTAGTATTGAATACACGGCCATCCGCGGAACGCAGGGCTTCTTCGATCGACTGGTGACCGAAGGAGCTGTTGGGCCGCTCCTTGTGATGCTCGCCCCTTCCCGCCCCGAAGTACTCCTCATCGCCACCCTTGCCTTCCCTGCGCTGCGCATCTTCATCCTGCGCCTTGCGTATGGCCTGCCGGATCGCGTTGTACTTGACCTTCAGCGGACCGGAATAGTTCGGCGAAGAATACTGCGCATACACCGTTTCGCTGGTGCCCGCGAAATCATAGAACGCGATCTCGTACGCGTACTTCGCGCCCTCGTCGAGGTCCGCATCGGCCTTGAGCGTCGACGTGCCGTCGGCGTTCTTCGGCGCGAGGTCCTGCCGCAGGACCGCATCGATGTAATGGCCGAATTCGTGCAGCAGCACCGTGACCAGTTCCCACGAGTCGTCGCCACCCTTGGCGGCGCGGTCCGCGGCCGTCTGGTGCACGCGGATCTCGCGCGTCTTGTTATCGAACGATGCCGGGTAGTGGCCGCCGGTCATCAGCTTGATCTTCGGTCCCTTGATGGAGCCGTCCCGCAGTCCTTCGTACAGCTTGATGTACGTCGGCGCCGGAATGTCGTAGCCGAAGATCGGCACGAGCAGCGTCACGAATTCGAGCTTGGTGAATTTCTGCGCGATGTCCTTCAGCTGGTCATACGCGAACGTGCTTTCGAGCTTGCGTCCGGGCGACGGCACCAGCAGCGCGACCGGCAGAACCGGCAGCGCATAGTTCGCCGATACTGCGCCGCCCAGGCTCTTCTTCCCGGCCCGGATCGTGATCTTGCCGGGGCACTGCACGGTAATGTTCCCGCCGTCGATCGTGATGTTCGCGCCCCCCGCCGTGGACAGCGAGATGCTCTTCGCTGCCGCCCAGTCGACGTGGGCGTTGGCGCTGACGACATTCACATCGTCACGCGCCTGCACGGCAAGCGTACCAGCCTGCGCCTGCACGTCGATGGCATCCTTCGCCGCAATGAGCTGGACGCCCAGGCCGTTCTCGCCGGCCGCAACCGCGCCGCCCAGCACGCCGATCGCCTGGCCGCTGTGCACCCGCATCTGCGCGCCGGATGCGAACTGGCTGTCGCCGCCGCTCATCAGCGCGATCGCCTCGCCGCTCGAGAGCTGCATCGCCTGCCCGGCCGCCACCGCCATGCCGGCCTTCGCGCTGATCGCGAGGACGGCATCGGTGGAATGCGGCAGCTTGCCATCGGCCGGTGCGACCACTCTCTTGTCCGCATCGGCGCGGGCGGTGGCGAGGCCCGCACCGCTCACCATGCCCGATACTGCCGTGAGCAGCGCCTGCAAAGGCGCCTCCTGGTCCGACAGCGCGCTCGCATTGGCCCTCCCGGCGCCCACATGCGCGCCCAGCGCCACCGTCTGGTGCGTCACGGCCGCCTGGCTGAACGTTTCGCCCACCTTGACGGCCTGCTTCAGCAGGGCGATGCCGGGCGTGTTGTCGCCGGACGGGTCGCGCGACTCGGCGCCGTGCTGCATCGCGTAGCTGGAGACGAGCAAGCCATTGCCGGCCCGTACGGCGCCATAGGCATCGGTGCGCAGCTCGGCGCCCTGGCCACGCAGGCTGCCGCGGTAATTGTCTGCCGCATGCACCAGGTGACCGAGCGTGAGTTCGCTGGCCGCATGGGTCGAGCGCAGCTGCACGCGGCCCTGGGCATCGGTGTCGTCGAACAGCAGCTGGTTGTAGCCGGCGCCGCCGAACTCCTTGCTGCGCACGCCCCACTGCGCCGCGCCGTTGTTGTGGCCCGCTACATCGCCCGAGGCGCCATGCCACAGCGGGCTGTTGCCGGCAACCAGGTTCCCCTGGGCGGACGGGGCGTGATCGCTGGCGGGCGCAAAGCGCGCCCCGTGCGCCGCCTCGGTGGGCGTACCGCCCGGCGTTGGCGTCACGCCGCCCTCGCCCTGGCCGTTGTACAGCGCACCCACGATGACGGGCCGGTCGATGTCGTTCTCGATGAACTGCACCAGCACTTCCTGGCCGATCCGCGGCAGGAACTGGCTGCCCATGCCGCCGCCGGCGGAGCGCTGCGCCACGCGTACCCAGCACGTCTCGCTGCCGTCCTGCCAGTGGAAGCGGATGCGCACGCGGCCCAGGGCATCGCAGTGCACTTCATCGGCACCGGCCGGCGCATCCTCGCCATGCGCACCGATCACGATGGCACTCTGCGCCCCGAACGCCGTGGGCTTCGGATGCGACCGGCCATCGCTGCCAGGCAGTTCGGGACGCCACGTCACGTCGGCCGCCAGCGCGTCGAAGGTGTTCGCATACCCCGTATCATGCGCCTGGGCGATCACCAGCGACAGATCGCCCGTCGCAGCGCCGCCTTCGCGCAAGGTGTCTTCCAGCAGTTCCGGGATCGGGCCGAACAGTTCGGCAAGCCCCTGCTGCGCGGGTGCCGGCAGGTTGTTCACGCCCACGCTCGTGACGCGCAGTACCGTATAGGCTGGTATCCCGGCATCCGCAAGCGGGCCTTGCGTCACATTGATGCGCGTGCCGGCAGCCAGCGTGCGCACGGTGGAACGGCCCGACCATGTGTGGCCGCGTGCCTCGCGCGCCTGCATCTGCAGCTGCGCGTAGTGCTGCGCGACGGCGCCGCTGGCGTAGGCGTACTGGCCCGGTACATCGTAGCTTTCCAGGTCCGGCAGAGCGCCATGCCGCTGCAGTGCGGGGGCGCTGGCCGTGACGGCCTGTTTCGATTTGTAGTCGTAGCTCAGCAGCGTCGTCAGCGTGGCCGTGACGGTGCGGCGTGCCTGCAACGCCTGGATCGTGTCGGCCTGCTCGCCGGCGCGCACGCCGTGGAAGCGGATGCCGCCGCCGGCCGCACTGCTGGCGTCTTCCGGCACCGCCTCATCGCGCGTGGTGTCGGCGAACAGCACGACGCCGTGGCCCTCGTCCACCTGTTCGATGCGCCAGCCGATGCCTTCTTCGGTGAGCAGGCGCCGGATGAAATCATAGTCGGACTCGCGATACTGGGCGCAGTAGCTGCGTGGCGGCACGTCGGCCAGGAAGGCCTCGACCTCGTCGCTCCAGCGCCAGCGGGCCAGCGGCGCGTAGGCGTCGAACACATGGTCGACGATGTCGATCACGGTCATGTCCTGCCACACCCGGCTGTTGCGAACCTGCGTCAGGCGCCACAGCCACGGCGTCAGGCGCAGGCGGTAGCGTGCCAGTCCGCCTTCGCTGCCGAGCATCGCCGCCTCGGTGACGTCGCCGGCAAAAGCCGTGCGCGAGCCGTCGGCCAGGCTGGCTGCAAGCGTGGCCTGGCGGCCCAGCAGGGTGGCGGGATCGATATGCGCGTTCGTGGACAGGACGATGACGTCGCGCGCGCTCACTTCCTGGACGGCATCGTCGGCGGCAAAGGCCTCGACCAGCAGGCCGCCGGCGCCGAAATCCGCGCCATCGGCTTCGAGGTGGAGTTCGTAGAGTCGCGTCGTGCTCGAAAACGCCGCCAATGCGGCCAGCACGCTGTCGGTCAGCGCGATGCTCATGTATCAGTGCTCATGTATCAGTGCTCATGTATCCGACGATTCCTTCATGATGCGGCGCGCCTTGCACTCCGGTTCCTTGCGGGCGTCGCCTTCGCACAGTCGCGCGCGGCACTGTTCCTCGCCGGCGGCGTTGTACTGGCGGCAGATCTTCAGCTGTTCGGCCGGCGTCGCCTTCCGGTTACGGGGCTGCATATGGGCCATCAGCGCGGCCAGCAGGACGACGTCGTTATCCGCCGGTTTCGGCTCGGCCTTCACTGCCGGTTTTTGCGGGGTTCTAGCCTGCGCCAGCCGCGTCTCGCTGACCTTCTTCTCATTGACCTTCTTCTCGCCACCCTTCTTATCGTCGGCCCTGGGTTTATCCGCATGGTGCGCGCTTTTAGCCACAGTATCTTTCGCCGGCCGTTCCAGTGCCTGGCTTAATGGATCCTTATTCCCCGCAGCACCCGTGATCGATTTAAATGGCGCCGCTTCGGCCGGTGCCGGCGGGGTTGCCGCTGCGACCTCCGGCGCATCCTGCAGCACCGCGGCGGCGGAAGGTTCGGGCTCCGGTGCAATGGCGGACGCCGATGCGGCGGACGCGCCCGCAGCAGAGGACGCTGCCGGGGATGCCGGCGCCGGCATCGCTGCCGGTGGCGCCGCAGCAGCCAGCATGGGCGCCGTCTCCCGTGGCCCGTCGTCGGTGCCAAGGGCGATCATGCCTGCGACCACCGCGACGATGCCCAGGCCCAGCACGCCCCAGACGAGCGGGCGCGACTTCTCGCGCGCCGGCGCCGCCGCGGGCCTGGCAACCTTGGCGCCGGACTTCCCGTCGAGCGAACTGAGGATGCCTTGTGGCCCCGTTTCGGTGTCCGGTGCGGATGAAATCAGACTGGGCCGGCCAGGTCGTGCCGGGCGATCGCCTTGCTCTTGCAACGTTAGCTCCTTATTAATTTCGCAGTACTTTACTAGAATCAAGCACTTTCTGCCGCATTTTGCGCCTTTATTGTGTGGAGCACCACAATTAATAAAAACACTATATGCAATCGTGCGTGACCTTGCCAGATAGGTAAGTTATACTCAGGCAATGCTTTGTAGATACTAGTAACGCGTTGGAACTACCAGGAGGTTGTCGTGTGGGTGCTGGCGGTCGCGCTGTATTTCGTGCTGGCCTGCGCCGTGAGCTGGCTGATCCTGTTTCCGGCGGGACGCGAATTCGTCCTGGGCGCCCTGGCAGGCGCGGGCCAGCGGATGCGCCGTCAGGCCGGCGACCTGGCACGGCGGCGCCTGCGCGATGCGGACGCGCTGCGTGGCAGCGGCCGGGCGTCGGCCGGCGCGCTGGGCGCGTTCTTGCGCCGCCACTACCTGCTGGCGATCGGCGGCCTGGTGTTGATCGCCGTGCCGCCGCTGGCGGCCATGCTGCTGGCAGGCCGGCCATCCTGGGACGGCTACGAGCCATCCACGCGCGAGATGAACACGCAGGTGGCGGACCTGCTGCAGGGCGAGCAGCTGGTGCCGCCGCCGGCGCTGCCGCCCCTGGTCTTCGCGTCCGCCGAAGTGGAACGCGAAAGGCCGTTGCTGGCCTCCGCGAGCCGCGACTGGGCGCAGATGAACGAGGCGTACACGCAGCGCCTGCTGATGGTGTTCCGCATCATGAAGGAGCGGCACGGCTACGAGATGGCGATCCTGGAAGGGTACCGCAGCCCGGAACGCCAGAACGCGCTGGCCGCGATGGGCTCGAACGTGACGAATGCGGCGGCCTTCCAGAGCTGGCACCAGTACGGCCTGGCCGCGGACTGCGCGTTCGTCCGCGAGGGCAAGCTGGTGATCTCGGAAAAGGATCCGTGGGCCATGCGGGGCTACCAGCTGTACGGCGAGGCGGCTGAGTCGCTGGGCCTGACCTGGGGCGGGCGCTGGAAGATGATGGATTTCGGGCACACGGAACTGCGCATGCCCGGCGTGATGAAACGATAGGAGTGCAACCATGGCAGCACCTTTGATCCGGCTGGGCGACAAGACGTCGCACGACGGCACCGTAGTGGAAGCCTCCCAGCTCAGCGACAGCGGCGGCAAGGGCATCGCGCGCGTCGGTGACAAGGTCTCCTGCCCGCGACACAGCAACGTCACCATCGCCACCGGCGACGCGACGCTGATCGTCGATGGCCGCCCGGTGGCACGCCATGGCGACAAGACTTCCTGCGGGGCGACGCTGATCGCCAGCCAGCAAAGCAGCATCGACCTGGTCTGAGATGCGCGCCTGGTTCGGAAACGTGATGGCGGCCGGCGGGTCGGTCGGTGCGAGCTGGGGCGGCGCCGTGTGGTACTGGCGCGCCAACAACGTGGCCCCCGGCACGGGCGACCTCACGCTGTTCCTGCTCGTGGTGCCCCTCGCGCTGCTCGCGCTGCTCTGGGGCGGCCGCAAGCTGTACCAGCGCGCCAGCGCCAGCCCCGCCACGCCTGCTCCGGCCGAGGCGCCGGTTGCCGCCGCCGTCCCGGCCGCGCCGGCCGCTTTCCTCAATATCGTCACGGCATCCGTCCTGTCCCCGCACGGCGGCTCCGTCATCGAACTGCAGCAGGCGCTGGCCGGCGGCGAGGCACGGCCCGCACTGGATGCGGAGCTGGTCGACGATTACGGCTACCCCGTGCTGGCCGCGCGCGTGACGACCATCGACGAATCCGCGGCACGCAGCCAGCTGGCCAGCCGCGACGTCGGCTTCGGCCCGGAACAATGGCGCGCGCTGGCCGCCGGCGATGCGGTGGTCACGGACATCGCCCTGCGCCTGGCGGCGCATCCCGATATCGATGCCCACAATGCACGGCCGGACAAGCGCGCGCCGTCGCCGCTGCCGGTGCTGCAGCTTCACTGCGCCTGGCCGGCCGACTGGGGTCCGGAAGCGCGCGCCCTGGCCAGCGGCTGGTTCGCCGAGCGCATCAACGCTGCCGGCTGGCCGGCCGACCGGCTGGCCATCGCGCCCGACCGCGGCGCCGCGGACGACGTGGCCACCATCCTGGCACGCCTGCTGGCGGCATCCGGCCAGCCCGCCCTGTCGGCCGTCGTCGCCTGCGGCTCGCACGTGGGCGCGGGCGAGATCGAACGCCTGTCGAACGCCGATGCGCTGTTCAGCGCCCGCCACCAGCAGGGCATCATTCCCGGCGAAGGCGCCGCTGCGCTGCTGCTGGCCGACCCCGCGCAGGCCGCACTGCTCGCCTTCGACGAGGCGCCCCTGCCCGCCCTGCGCAGCGTGAGCTCCGGCCAGCGCGCCGAATCGGCGGACCAGTCCAGGCGCACGGATGCCGCCACGCTGCAGGCCCTGTGCACGCAGGCGCTGGACCGCGCCCACTGCCAGGCCAACGAGGTCACGTTCGTCGCCGCCGATGCCGATCACCGCACCAGCCGGGTGATGGAGCTGATGGGCGTCGTTGCGCCTCAGCTCGACGCCACGGCGGACGTGGCCAGCATCGGCGCGGCCTGCGGCGCCTGCGATCCCGTCACCTTCCTCACCGCCGTGGCCCTGGCCAGCCACGTGGCGCAGGAACGCGCCGCGCCGGTGCTCTGCATCGGCAACCTCGATCCCTACCGCCGCGACGTGGCCGTCATCACTGCCGGTACCACGCCGGGCGCCAACGCCTGAATCCACGCTTCGACTCGACAACACCATGCAAAAAATCTGGCAATTCCTGACGACCCGCACCAGCCTGATCACCATTGGCTGGGTGGCGTTCATCGCCCTGCTGCTGATCGTGGCGCGGCTGCTGCAGTGGCCCGCGAGCGTGCCGTGGATCGTGCTTGGCCTGGCCGTCGTCGTCAGCGCCGTGCTGTGGGGCTGGCGCCGCTGGCGTCGCGGCAAATCCGCCGGCCAGCTGGGCACCATGCTGGAACAGGATGTGGGCAAGGTGAACGCCGATGCCACGCAGCGCCAGGAAACGGAAGTCATTCGCAAGCGCCTGCTCGACGCGATCGCCACCATCAAGGGCTCCAAGCTGGGCCAGTTCTCCGGCAATGCCGCGCTGTATGAACTGCCCTGGTACATGGTGATCGGCAATCCGGCGGCCGGCAAGAGCACCGCCATCGCCAGCTCCGGCCTGCAGTTCCCGTTCGCCGACTCGAAGGTCGTACAGGGCGTGGGCGGCACCCGCAACTGCGACTGGTTCTTCACCACGGAAGGCATCCTGCTCGACACGGCGGGCCGCTATTCGGTGGTGGACGAAGACCGCGCCGAGTGGTTCGGCTTCCTCGACCTGCTGAAGAAATACCGCCGCAAGGCGCCCATCAACGGCGTGATCATCGCCGTGAGCATCGCCGAACTGACGCGCAACCGCACCGAGTTCGCCATCGACCTGGCCAAGAACCTGCGCCAGCGCGTGCAGGAACTGACGGAACGCCTGGAGGTCCATGCGCCCGTCTACGTGGTGTTCACCAAGGCCGACCTGATCACCGGCTTCAACGAATTCTTCCACGACAGCGAACGCAACGAGCGCGAACGCGTGTGGGGCGCCACGCTGCCCTACAGCCAGAACACCAGCAGCGAGCAGCTGCTCGACCAGTTCGACACGCGCTTCGACGAGCTGTACGACGGCCTGAAGGACGTGAGCCTGGCGAACATGTCGCTGCAGTCGCAGCGCATGCCGCCGGGCGTATTCACCTTCCCGCTCGAATTCTCGTCCGTCAAGCCGGCGCTGCGCGCCTTCATCGCCACGCTGTTCGAGGAAAACCCGTTCCAGTTCAAGCCCGTGTTCCGCGGCTTCTACTTCACCAGCGCCCTGCAGGAAGGCGAAACGGTGTCCGCCTCGTCGACCCGCGTGGCGCAGCGCTTCGACCTGCAGCTGCAGCCGGTGGAGCACAGCGACCAGCATGCGCAGCAGGGCTACTTCCTTCTCAACCTGTTCCGCAAGGTGATCTTTGCCGACAAGGACCTGGTGGCGCAGTACGCCAGCCCGGCCAAGCTGCGCCTGCGCTACGCGGCCTTCTTTGCCGCCACGGCCTTCGTGGGCCTGGCGCTGGCCGGCTGGAGCTGGTCGTACATGAACAACCGCCAGCTGGTGGCCAACGTGCAGGCGGACCTGGACCAGGCCATCAAGGTGCAGGCAAAAACCATGGACCTGCAGTCGCGCTTCCAGGCGCTGGAGATCCTGCAGGACCGCATCGAGCAGCTGGACCGCTATCACGAGAACCGTCCCCTGTCGCTGGGCCTGGGCCTGTACCAGGGGGACCTGCTGAACCAGAAGCTGCGCGAGGAATATTTCAACGGCGTGCGCGAGGTGATGCTGAAACCCGTCGCGCAGTCGCTGGAATCCTTCCTGGCCGAGGTCAACGCGAACGCGGGCCAGCTCCAGCCGATGACGAAGCCCGTGACGGCAGCGGCAGGCACGGCGGCCGCGGCGCCAGCGGCAAATGCCGACACGGCCGCCATCAACAACGGCGCCCAGCAGTTCAAGGACGCGTCGCCCGCCGATGCCGAAGATGCGTACAACGCGCTGAAGACGTACCTGATGCTGTCCGATAAATCGCGCGCCGAGGCGGCCCACCTGAACGACCAGATCACGCGCTTCTGGCGCGTCTGGCTGGACGGGAACCGCGGCACGATGCCGCGCGAGCAGATGATCCGCAGCGCCGAGCGCCTGATCTCGTTCTACCTGGCGCAGGTGAACGATCCGTCCTGGCCCGGCATCGACGGCAAGCTGGCGCTGGTGGACCAGACCCGCGACAACCTGCGCCGCGTGGTGCGCGGCATGCCGGCCCGCGAACGCGTGTATGCGGACGTGAAGGCGCGCGCTGCGACCCGCTATCCGTCGATCACCGTCGCCCGCATCGTGGGCGACCAGGACAAGGATCTGGTACTGGGCAGCTACGCGATTCCCGGCAGCTTCACGCGCCAGGCGTGGGAAGGCTTCGTGCAGGATGCGTTCCGCAATGCAGCCAACCGCGAACTGCAAAGTGCCGACTGGGTGCTCAAGACGTCCGCGAAGGACGACCTGACCCTGGAAGGCAGCCCGGAACAGATCCAGAAGTCGCTGGTGGAGCTGTACAAGAACGAGTACGCGAAGGAGTGGCAGAAGTTCATGCAGGGCGTGACGGTGCGCGACCTGGATGGCTTCGATGCCGCCGCCAGCGCGATGAACCGCCTGGGCGACCCGCAGAATTCGCCGCTCAACAAGCTGGTGGCCACCGTCTACGAACAGACCTCGTGGGACAACCCTTCGCTGCTGAACACCAGCCTGGAACGGGCCCAGCGCGGGGTGGCCGGGTGGTTCCGCGAGACCATCCTGCGCCAGAAGCCGTCCGGCGTGAACGTGAACATCGCTACACCTACGCCGAATACGCAGAATGCGGCACTGCCGCTGGGTCCCGTGGGCCGCGAGTTCGCCGGCGTGGCACGCCTGGTGGTCAAGAAGGACAACGACGCTTCGCTGATGCGCGGCTACATCGACAGCCTGTCCAAGCTGCGTGCCCGCTTCAACACGATCAAGAACCAGGGCGACCCGGGTCCCGGCGCGAAGCAGCTGATGCAGCAGACGCTCGATGGCAGCGGCTCGGAACTGGCCGATGCGCTCAAGTACGTCGATGAACAGATGCTGGTGGGGATGACGGATGGGCAGCGCCAGGCCCTGCGTCCGGTACTGGTGCGCCCGCTCATGCAGACGTTCGCCGTGATCGTCAAGCCCACCGAAGTGGAAGTGAACAAGGTGTGGGCGGCGCAGGTGCTGCAGCCCTTCAACAAGAACCTGGCGCTGAAATACCCGTTCGCCACCGAGTCGAAGGCGGAAGCGAGCAATGCGGAGATCGGCGAGATCTTCGGTCCGGAAGGCGCCATCGCCAAGTTCTTCAACACCACCGTCGGTCCGCTGGCGGTGCGCCGCGGCGACACGTTGAGCAGCCGCACCTGGGCCAATATGGGCATCACGCTGGCGCCATCGGTGGTGGCCAGCTTCCCGAACTGGGTGGCGCCGCTTGCTGCTGGCGGCGTGTCCAACGCTGCCGCATCGAGCGGCGGCGAAAGCCAGACGCAGTTCGACGTGCAGGCGCTGGGCGCCACCGGCGCCACCGAATTCACGCTGGAGATCGACGGCCAGGCACTGCGCTGGCGCGGCCAGCCGCAGCCGTGGGTGCACATGGTGTGGCCGAACCCGGGCGGCACGCCGGGGGCACGCATCAGCGCCCTCACGCCGCAGGGCCGCAAGGTGATGCTGCTGGATGAGTCGGGCCACTTCGGCCTGAAGAAGATGGTCGAGGCGGCGCAGCGCAAGCGCAAGGACGGCGGCGTGTTCGAGCTGTCCTGGTCGAACGAAGGCGTGACGGTCACGGCCAACCTGAAGGTGCTGGGCACCACAGCGCCGCCGCCGGCCCAGGTGCCCCAGCCGGCGGCGGGCTTCAAGCGCCTGCGCCTGCCGGAGACGGTGACCGCCCCTGCGCCGGCGCCAGTGCCGGCCACGCCGGCGGCACCGGCCCCTGCTCCTGTCCCCGCACCGGCCCCTGCTGCCGCACCGGCCCGCACTGCGGCCGCCACCACGGGTGCCCCGCAATGAGCCGCGCCGTGACCCCGGTCAGCGTCGGCTACTTCGGCAAGCTGCCCAGCCGCGGCGACTTCGTCAAGGGCAGCACCAGCCCGGCGCTGCTGCAGGTGCTGGACGGCTGGCTGTCGCAGGCCATGGACCTGATGAGCACCAACGCGCGCTGGAAGCTGGCCTATGACGCGGTGGCGCCGCTGCACTTCGCGTTTGTCGGCCCGCGGCGGCGCCATGCCATCGGCGGCCATGTCGTGGCCAGCAGCGACCAGTCGAGCCGCCGCTATCCCTTCCTGATGGTCGGTGCCATGGAAGTGGCCGAACCCGCGAGCTTCGTTCCTTACTCTCCGCTGGTGTTCACGCGGCTGTGGAGCCGGCTGGAAGGCCTCACGTCCGGGGTGCGCGATGCGGCCGATCCGACCGTGCCGCTGCAGTCGGCCACCGCGAAACCCATCGAACTGGACCTGCGCCCTGCCGCCTATGACGCGGCCTTCGAGGATTTTCTGGAACTGCAAACGCTCGCCGCGCTCGATACGCTGCTGGCGGGGGCCGGCTTCAAGGGCTCGTCGCGCCAGGTGCTGCTGGCCCTCGGCATGCTGCTGCAGCCGGTGCTGGCCAGCAGCTCCAGCCGCCTGGAGAAAAGCCTGGTGCTGCCGCTGCCGGCGGACCCGATGTACCGCAACCTGGTGGCCGCCTTCTGGATGCACGTGATCGCGCCGTTCCTGGCCCGCGCCGATTTTGAACTGGCGCTGTTCGTCACGCGCATCGAAGGCCGCCCGGCACTGGTGGTGGGCTTCTCGGGCGCCTCGCCGCAGACGCTGTGCGCGATCATGGATCCGCAGGTGGCGCAGGACCATCACATCGCCTTCGAGGAGCTGGACTGGGTGGAGGAACAGATCGACAGCGATTACGCCATCAAGAAGCTGTCCACCTACCTGGCCCGTAGCGACCTGTCATTGCAGTCCGCGCTGGAATCCGTCGGCACGGCATTTATCGGAACCTGATCATGCGATTCAATACTGTTTTGGCCTGCATTCGCGCGGGCGCGCTGCTGGCCGGTGCCTGCCTGTCCCTTCCCGCCCTGGCGCAGAACGCCACTGCGCCCGCCCCCGCTGCACCACAGCCGGGCCAGGTGCTGGCCAGCGGCACGGTGCCGGACGAAACCACCAAGGCCGCCGTGCTGGCGAAGCTGCGCGAGCTGTATGGCGCGGACAAGGTGGTGGACCAGGTGGCCATCGGCCAGGTGGCGATGCCCGCCAACTGGAACACCTACGTGCAGAAGCTCATCACCCCGGACCTGAAGCAGATCTCGCGCGGCCAGCTGAAAATCGACGGCAATACCGTCAGCCTGCGCGGCGAAGTGGCCAACGAGGCGGTGCGGCAGAAGATCGCCAGCACCGTCGCCACCAGCCTCAATCCGACCTACACGGTCAACAACGGCCTGCGCGTGTCGGCGGCCGACCAGGCCGTGCTGGATTCCACGCTGGCCAACCGCACGATCGAATTCGAGAGCGGCCAGGCGACGCTCACGCCGGCCGGCCGTGCGATCCTGGACGAGATGGTGGCGGCCATGCTGAAGCTGAAGGGCCGCAAGGTGGAGATCATTGGCCACACGGACAGCGCCGGCCTGCGCGCCAGCAATGTGAGCCTGAGCCAGGCGCGCGCCGCCACCGTGAAGACCTATCTGGCCAGCCACGGCATCGCCGAAGACCTGCTGACGGCCAGCGGTCAGGGGCCGGACCGCCCGGTGGCCAGCAACGACAACGCCGAAGGCCGCGCGCGCAACCGCCGCATCGAATTCCGCCTGGCCCAGTAAGCCTGCGCATACGAGAGGACACCATGTTTACCGCAGAAGAGCTGCTGATACCCATCAGCGACAGCAACCCGTCCGGCAGCGACGTGTCGTTTTCGCCCGAGCTGGATGCCATTGCGCAGGCCCGCAAGTTCGACGACCCGTCGCTGGAACAGGGGGAATGGGTCACCGATCTGAAGGAAGCCGACTGGGACTTCGTCATCCGGCAGTGCACCACGCTGCTGACGAAAAAGACCAAGGACCTGAAAGTGGCCGTGTGGCTCACCGAAGCGGCAGCCAAACAGTACCGCGTGCGCGGCCTGGGCGAAGGCTTCCGCCTGCTCGCCGGCCTGTGCGAACAGTACTGGGACCTGGGCCTGTATCCGGAAGCGGAAGGCGGCGACCAGGACCAGCGCATCGGCAATATCAGCTGGATCCTGTCGCGCACCCGCGCCCTGGTCCGCGAAGTGCCGCTGACGGAAGGCCGCCAGGCGGCCTGGTCGACGATCGCGTTCGAGGCGGCCCGCAAGCGTGCCGCAGCCGGCAACGAGCCGGAAGGCCTGCCGAAGCTGGCGGACATGGAGGCCGCGCGCCGCAACAACGCCGCGCAGTTCGTCGCAACGTTCCACGCGGACGCACAGTACTGCCTCGATGCGCTGCAGAAGCTCGAAGCGGTGGCCGATGCGAAGCTGGGTGCCGACAGCCCGGGATTCGCCGCGGCGCGCGATGCGGTGAAGGGCATGCTGCATGCGCTGCCTGTTTCCGCGGCTGCTGCCCCTTCTGCGGCGCAGCCGGCACTGCCGGACCCGGATGCCGCCCCTGGCGGTCAAGCCGCGCCGGTTGCTCAAGAAACGTCCACGCCGGGACCGCTGCGCACCCGCGCCCAGGCAATCGCGCAGCTGCGCGCCGTGGCCACCTTCTTCCGCGAGACGGAGCCACACAGCCCCGTGTCCTATTTTGCCGAGAAGGCCGCCAACGCGGGCGAACAGGACCTGCACACCTGGCTGCGCTCCGTCGTCAAGGACCAGGCGTCGCTGTCCCACATCGAAGAACTGCTGGGCGTACCGCCCTCCAACTGAACCACCGCATGCAAATCAACCCTCATTACCTGTCCATCTTCGCCGCTGCGCTGGCGTTCAGCAGCGCAGCCAGTGCAGCGCAAGTGTCCGTCGGCGCCCTCGAGGGCGAGTACGACCTCGCCACATCGAACACCGTCCCGGCCAGCAACTGGGGCTATACCAAGGGCCGCATCTCGGTTCGCAAACTGGACGACCAGCACGTCGTCATCCTGATGGCCTGCGGCTGGAAGCGCGAACCGAAAGCCCAGTGCAGCGATTTCTACTTCGCCCAGGGCCGTGATGGCGGCGTTTATCTGCAGGACATGAACACGGACTGGATGCGCCTCTACTTCGACCCGGCCAGCCGCAAGCTCACGATCATCTCGCGCGGCTTCGATGCCAAGGGCAGCGTGCGCCGCGACGTGTTCGCGCCCACCACCGCGCCGCTGACGGATCCGGACCTCGTGCGGCGCCTCAAGCGCGAGGAGAAGCTGTACAAGGACAAGGAAAACGTGCGCGTGTTCGGGCCCTATACCAGGTGGGAATACAAGAACAACCGCATCGAGTTCCAGAACCCCTGATCACCGGGCAGCCCCCGCCTGCGCCGCGCGCAGGATGCGCAGCACGTTCCCGCTCCACATCTTCTGCAGGTCGGCGTCGCCGTAGCCGGCCGCCCTCAAACGCGCCGTGATGCGCGGCAGGTCCGTCACGTCCGACAGGCCGGCGATGCCGCCACCACCGTCGAAGTCCGCGCCGAAGCACACGTGATCCGGTCCCGCTATCTCGATCACATGCAGCAGCGCCGCCATGTACTGGTCGAAGCTGGCGGACCACAGGGGCGCCGTCGCATCGAGCTCGCGCCAGCGCCGCGACAGATGCGCCTGTTCGGCGGGCGCCAGGTCGGCGATATGTTCGCTGCGGTCGAACAGCGCCTCCCGTTCCTCGCCCATCTGGATCGCACTCAGGTAGATGGTCGAAAAGCACAGCGCACCGCCGGAAGCGGCCAGCCTGCGCAGCCGGTCGTCATCCAGGTTGCGCGGATGGTCGAACATGGCGCGGGAACCGGAATGGGACAGCAGGATCGGCGCCTTCGACTGCGCCAGCAGCTGGTCGAACACGGCGTCCGACGCGTGGCTCGCATCGATGACGATGCCCAGCCGGTTCATCTCGGCCACCCACTCCCGGCCGAGAGGACTCAGGCCGTGCCAGCGCGGTTCGTCGGTGGCGGAATCGGCGAACTGGTTGTTTGCCGTGTGCACGACCCCGGCCAGGCGCACACCCTGCCGGTAATACCCGGCCAGCCCCGCCACGCTCTCGCCCAGCGGATAGCTGTTCTCGATGCTCTTGAAGGCAATGAGCCGCCCTGCCGCATCCAGCTCGAGCGCATCGTCGGCACTGCGCGCCGCGCCGATGCGCTCGCCGAACGTGGCCACCATCGTGTCGATCTGCGCGGACCGTGCCTGCGCCCGGCTGGCCGCAGCCGCATACCCTTCCGGCGTGAGTGGACCCTGCGGCGTGAAGATGGCGAAGAAGCCGCCATCGAGATTCCCGTCCGCCATGCGCGGCAGGTCCAGCTGCGCCATCTCGGTGGCAGGATCGTGGCGGTCGCCGAAGCTCCAGCCGGCGCGGCCGAAATGGACCGGGCTGTCCAGGTGCGTATCGAGCGTGAGCAGCTGGCGGTGCGTGGCCTCGGGCAGGCTGCTGCATGCCGTCAGCGTGGTCAGTGACACCGCGGCGGCGAGCAGAGCGCCCTTCCTGGCAGAGGCAATCATCGGTCTTCCTTTGTCCCGGGGACGACGGGCGTAAACGCCAGGTCCTGGTAATCCCAGCTGAAATCGGCAATCGGCGAGGCGGCCTTCATCGTCACGCGCGCCACCTTGCCGTCGCCATCGAGCGCGAAGGTAACATAGGCCGGCTCCAGCGCCGGGTCGTCGAAGCGCGTGATGTACGTGTCGTACTGCCAGTGCTCCAGCCTTCCCGACATGCGCGGCGTGGATTTGAAATCGATCGTGAGGCCGGACGGTGCCGACGCGATGTCGATATTGCCGTACCAGGGATCGCTGTAGGTGCCGGCCAGGGCGGATGCCGGCGCGGACGGTCCCACCTTGGCCGGCGTGCGCTGCGCGGCCTTCAGCAGTCCCAGTCCTTCGGCTACCTGCCTGCCGCTGTGGGCGCGATACTTCGCCGGCCAGTCGTTGAAGGGCGCGCCCAGGTAGTGATCGAGCAGCTCGTACATCAGGCCGCGGACGAGGGCGCCGTCCTCGCTGTTGATGGTGATGGCGAAGCCCAGCTTCTTGTCCGGTACCAGCACGACGGCCGTCTTGAAGCCGAACACGGCGCCGCCATGCCAGATCACCCGCACGCCGCGGTAATCGATCACGTCCCAGGCGAGCGCGTAGCTGGAAAAATGCGGCTGCGCGGCCTTCAGTTCGGGCGGCATGGGACTGATCGGCACCTCGACCACCGGCTGCCACATCTGCTCGTGCGCCGCACTGCTGAACACGCGCTTGCCATTGGCCGCGGCGCCGGCCGCCAGCTGCACCTGCAGCCACTTCGCCAGGTCGCTGGCGCTGCTGGCGATGCCGCCGGCCGGTGCCGCGTTGCGGCCCAGGTCATCCCGCTCGTCCAGCCGCTGCTGGTCGCCGGCGCCGCGCAGGCCGCCGTTCATGCGCGCATGCGGGTAGGCCCGGTCCTCGGTCGCAAAGTTTTGCTCGTTGTCCGTGGTCGATACCGTCATCCCCGCCGGCAGCAGCACGTGGTGACGCACGTAATCCTCCCAGCGCTCGCCGCTGACGGTCTCGATCAGCTGGCCAGCCACCACGTACATCAGATTGGAATACGCGAAGGTGGTGCGAAAGCTGGTGGCCGGCTTGAAGTAGCGCACCCGCCGCACCACCTCGGCCCGCGAGACGTTGCTGCGCGGGACGAACAGCAGGTCGCCCGTGCCTTCGCCGATGCCGCTGCGGTGGACAAGCAGGTCGCGCACCGTCATCTCGCGGGTCACCCACGGGTCGTACATCCGGAAGCCCGGCAGGTGGTCGATGACGCGGTCGTCCCAGTCGATCTTGCCGGCATCGACGAGCGTGGCCAGCGCCGCCACCGTGAACGCCTTGCTGGTCGATCCGATCGGGAACAGCGTGTCCGCATCCACAAGCGCCGGCGCGCCCAGCTGCCGCACGCCATAGCCGCGCGCCAGCGTCGTGCGCCCGTCCTCGACGATGGCGATCGCCAGGCCTGGCACGCCGGTCTCCCGCCGCACGGTCTCGACCCGCGCATCGAAGCGGGCTGGCGGTGCGGCATTCGCGATACCGGCCAGCGCCAGACCAATCAGAAGAAAAGTCGTCCGGTTCATGGTTGCTCCGTATCGGGAATGATGCAGTGGTCGACAAGGCGCTCGAACGACGCGCCACCGCGCAACGGGTCGGCCACGGGAAGGCCCAGCCGGGCCGACAGTGCGTCGATCTCGGCCTGTGCGGCGACGGCGTCCAACGCCGACGTATTCAGGGCCACGCCGGCACAGGCGATGGCCGGATTGGTGATGCGGCCCAGCGCCACCGTCAGCGCGATCACGGCCTCGACGGATGGCAACGGCGTCTCCGGCAGGCCGAGGATGTGCGTGCGGCCGGGATCGTGGCAGACGATGAAGCGGTCCGGCTGGCTGCCGTGCAGCAGGCCCAGGGAGACGCCCGCATAGGCCGGATGGAACAGCGAGCCCTGCCCCTCGATCACGTCCACGTGATCCGCAGCGGAGGCGGGACTGAGCAGCTCGGCCGCGCCGGCCACGAAATCGGCGACGACTGCATCGATCGGCATGCCGCCGCCGGCGATCAGGATGCCGGTCTGGCCGCTGGCGCGAAAGCTGGCATCGATGCCGCGACCGGAAAGCGCGCGCGTCAACGCCAGCGCCGTGTATTTCTTCCCGAGCGCGCAGTCGGTCCCCACCGTCAGCACGCGCCAGCCCGTGCGGCGCCGGCCATTGGCCACCGGGATGTCGGCGGGTGGCGTGCGGATGTCGATCAGCCGGCGATCCAGGCGCGCCGCCGCCTCGCGCAGCGCATCGATCTGGGCCAGCTTCACGTGCATTCCGGAGACGAGATCGAGCCCGGCTTCCAGCGCTGCCAGCAATGCGGGCACCCAGGCCGGCGGTATCAGACCGCCCGGTGCTGCCACTCCGATCACTAGCGCGGTGGCGCCCTGCGCCTGCGCCTGTCGCGGCGTGAGGGCCGGCAATCCGGTGGTCACAGTTGCCGCCGGCAGCGCCAGCTCCCCCACGCAGCGCTCGCGCGCCCAGTCGCGCAGGCCGAACGCCGTCTTCGCATAGCCCGGTTCCACCGTATCGCCCAGGAACAGCAGATAGCGGCCGAACGTATTGTCGAGCGTCGTCCCGGTCATCAGAACTCCCGCGTCAAGGTCAGGCCAACGGTGCGGGGCGCAATGACGCCCGTGGCGATGGCGCCGCCGGGATAGATGTCGCCGCCATTGGCCGTGGCAGCGGAGGTCGACGTCTTGCCTTCGCTGTCGGTCAGGTTCTTGCCGTAGGCCTCCAGCGTCCAGGCACCGATGTCCACGCCGAAGTGCGCGTCGACCACGTGGTACGAGCCGATCTCGCGCTGGCGGCCGAACGCGGCCCGGTAGTCCGCATCGAACGCGCCGAACTGCTTCGACAGGTGGCGCACCGATACCCCGGCAAACGCCGGCGTGGCCGCGCCGAGGCTCCATCGGTAGTCGGCGGAGACACCGACGCTGACCTTCGGCGAGAACGGCAGCCGGTCGTCCTTCATGCCGCCCACCAGCGGGCTGGTGTCGCCATCGAGCGTCGCGTCCGTCCACGCGCCATTCGCGGACAGGCGCAGGCCGGACATGGGCCGGTACGTCACGTTGAACTCCAGTCCATCGGACGTGGCGCCAACGCCATTGGTATTGACGCCGAAGCCGTTGACGACGGCCAGCAGCTGGATATCCTTCCAGTCGATGTGGAAAGCGGCGACATCGAACGAGAGCCGGCCATCGCGGCTGATGGACTTGAAGCCGGCCTCGTAGCTCATCACGGAGTCCGAAGCGTAGGTGGTGGGCGTGCCGGCGGGCGGATTCGGTGGCAGCACGTTCGGACCGCCGGGGCGGAAACCCTTGGCGGCGCGCAGGTACAGGGAATTCCTCTCGTCGATCTTCCATTTCGGCGCCACCGCATACGTGAAGACGTGCTCCGCCGAGTCGGCGGCGTTGCTGTCCGCGCCGCCGACCAGGGCGCCGTCCTGGCCCTGCACGGCGTGCTGTTTGTTGTGGCTGTAGCGCGCGCCCAGGTCGAGGTCATAGCGCGAGCCGAAGTGCAGCGTGGTGTTGGCAAACGCCGCATATTCCCGGTACTTCGATTGCAGCCGGATGTCCGCCAGTTCCGGCAGGCCCGCCAGCGGTGTCAACGTGCCCGGCTGCAGGGCCACGTAGCGCTGCCGCAGGTCGCCGTCTTCGTCCGTGTAGTAGACGCCGGCCAGCCAGTCCAGCATCCCGCCGGCGTTCGAGCCGGCATTGGAACTGAGCCGCAGCTCCTGCGTGAATTTTTTCAGCTCCGTGTTCTGGGCCAGGAACAGGTCGTTCGGCGTGCCGAAGGCCCCCTCCACCAGGGCGCTCAGGTTGTAGGTGGCATCGTCGCGGAACACCTGCTTCTGCGTGCTGGAGCTGGTGGACGAGGTCAGGTTGGCCCACGCCAGGTTCCAGTTGACGGTGGCGTTGTAGACGCGGTACTTCACGTTGTGCTTCTGCGGCACATATTGCGACTGGGTCTGGCGGCCGTACAGCGTGGCCAGCGTGACGGGATCGCTTTCCACGGTCCCGGCGCTGTCCACGGCGATGTTCTGGGCCACCGCGGACAGGCGCAGGGAGAAATCCGCGTTCGGCGTGTACTGCAGGGCCGCGCGGCCGCCCGCGTTGCGTGCGCCGTTCAGGTTGCGCGCCACATCCGAACCCGCCGTGCCGATCGAATCGATGAAGCCCGGCTCGCGCGTGTAGGAGCCGGAAGCGCGGAACGCCAGCGTGTCGCTGATCGGCGTGTTGACGACCACGTTGGAGCGGTACGCCATCTTGCCCCCATCGACGGTGGCCGCGCCGGCCCGCACGCGCATCAGGAAGCGGTCGGTCTCCGGCCCGTTGGTGACGAATTTCAGCAGCCCGCCCAGCGAACTGGCGCCATACAGCGCGCCCTGCGGCCCGCGCAGCACTTCCACGCGCGCCATGTCGAACGTGTCGAAGTCGCCGGCCAGGATGGCGCCGTTCACCAGGCCGCTGCTGGAGCCGAACGGCGTCTCGTCCAGGTAGACGGCCACGGTGGATGCCACGCCGCCCGTGTCGAGGCCGCGCATCACGAGCCGCCCTTCGCCGGGTGTGCTCTGCACCAGCTGCAGGCTGGGCACGAGCTTCAGGTAGTCGGCAAACGCGCTGGCCTGCTCGCGCTCGAGCGTCTCGCCGCTGACGACGGAGATGGCCTGGGCCACGTCGAGCGTGGTCTGGGCGCGCTTCTGCGCGGTGACCACGACCTGCTGCACGTCGCGGTCCCTGTCGGCGGCGTCGGTTGCAGGGTCGGTGGCGGGGTCGACTCCAGGGTTGGCACCATAGGCCGATGAAATGGCCAGTGCCATCGAGGACAACAACAGGCTGTGGGATAGCTTCGACATGGGGTTCTCCAGGAATTGCAGCGTGTTTTTGGAATGTGCGAGGGAGGCAGAGGGAAGTTCAGACAGCGCGGCGCGTGCGGTCGACCCGCTCCGTCGCGGGATCGAGCAGCAACAGCAGCAGCGCCGCCAGCGCCGCGAGGCCTGCCAGCAGCAGGAAGAACAGCCCGTGTTCCAGCCGGCTCCACAGGCTGCCCACCAGGCCCGCACTGAGGCTGCCGCTGAAGATGATCAGGAACCAGGCGCCCACGGTCGTGGTGCCGAGACTCGGTGGCGCCAGCCGGGCGAACAGCCCCAGGCCGGTGGGCAGGATGAACAGCTCGCCGAAGGTGAACGCCACGAAGAACAGCGCCAGCCAGCCCCACGCCGTGGCACCGGCGCCGGATGTCCAGGCCAGCGTGGCCAGCAGCAGGTAGGCGGCTGCGACGATGACCGCACCGGCCGCCATGCGCCGTGCTGGCGGCTGGTCGTGGCCGGCCGCGGCGCGGCGCCGCCAGTACGCCAGCAGGGGTGGCGTCAAGAGCATCACGAACAGGGGGTTGAGCGACTGGAACCAGGTCATCGGAATCACGAGACCGGCGGCGTGGCGGTCGACGCCCGCATCGGCCCACAGCGCCACCGTGTTGCCCACCTGTTCGTAGGCGGCGCGGAACACGGTGACGGCGATGCCGATCCCCGCCAGCACGAGCAGCGTCTGCCGGTCGAAGGGGCGCTTCTCGCCGGCGACGATGCGTTCCGGTTCCGGCGGCAGGTACGGCTGTCCGCTCAGGTAGATCACCAGCCCGGCCAGCATGCCGAGGCCGGCCAGGCCGAAGCCGTAGTGCCAGCCATAGACTTCGCCGATCGTGCCGCACAACAGGGGCGCGAGGAAGCCGCCGATATTGATGCCCACGTAGTACACGTTGTAGGCCCAGCCGCGGCGCGGATCGTCGCGCCGGTACAGGTCGCCGACCTGGCTGGGCAGCGTCGGCAGGAACAGCCCGTTGCCCAGGGCGATCGTGATCAGGGCGGCGTAGAACAGCGGCTCGAATGCCATCATGAAGTGGCCGGCCGCCATCACCGAGGCGCCGATGATGATGGCGCGCCGCTTGCCGAGAAATCGGTCGACCATCACGCCGCCGATGATGGGCGTGAAATAGGCGCAGGCCGTGTAGGCGCCATAGATGAACGAGGCTTGCGCCTGGCCCAGCATCAGCTGCTTCGTCATGAAATAGACCAGCAGCGCACGCATGCCGAAATAGGAGAACTGCTCCCACATATTGGTGAGGAACAGCACCGTCAGCCCGCGCGGATGGCCGAACCAGTTGCGCGTATCCTTCATGCCAGCACTCCGCCGCCCCAGACCGTGCCGGGTGCCCACACGTTGCCGTGCACATAATCGACGGCGGGACTGCGGTCGTTGGCCAGGAAGGTCGGGCCGTCCAGGTCGACGATGTCGCAGCGCTGGCCCAGCACGAAGCCCGGTCCCATGGCCAGGCTGGAGCCGCCCATGTTCCCGACCATGACGCCGAGCCCCAGCCGCCGCGCCTCGTCGGCCATCAGCAGGGCTTCCGTCAGGCCGCCGCATTTGTCCAGCTTGATGTTCACCACGTCGAAGCGGCCCACGGCGCCCGGTACGTCGGCGAGCGTCAGGATGCTTTCGTCGCCGGCGATGGGGATCGGCGACCGGTAATGCTGCAGCTCGGCCTCGCGGCCACGGGCCAGCGGTTGTTCGAGCAGCGCGACGCGCTGCAGGAGCAGGCCCGCCACCAGGTCATCCAGATCCGCGGCCTGGTAGCCCTGGTTGCCATCGACGCCCAGCCAGACTTCCGGGCGCGCGGCGCGGATCGCGGCCACGCGCGCCAGGTCGAGCGGCAGGTCGCCCGTCAGCTTGATCTTGATGGCCTGCGCCTGGGTGCACAGAGCTGCCGCCTCCGCCATCAGTGCCGGCTCGTTGGCGCCGAGCGTGAACGTGGTGCGCAGCGCGCGCGGTGGCGGCAGGCCGGCCAGCTGCCAGACGGGCATGCCGCAACGCGCCGCTTCCAGGTCCCACAGCGCACAGTCGACGGCATTGCGGGCGCCGCCGGGCGGCATCAGCGTGCGCAGCGTGTCGCGGTCCGGTCCGGCCTCGATGACCTCCCGCGAGCGTTCCAGCTCGGCCAGCATGTGCGGCACGTCGTCGCCCAGGTAGTACACGCCACCGCCCTCCCCGCGGCCCGTGTGGTGGCCGTCGCGCAGCGTGACGACCACCACGTCGAAGCGCTCGAACAGGTAGCCGGCGATGCGGAATGGCTGCGCCAGTCGCAGCCCCTCGGCAGCGACGTCCATGGTCAGGCGGGCCATCAGTAGTGCACCGTGAAGGCGAGCAGGCCGAACTGCCAGGCGAAGTAGCACAGCAGCAGCGCCGAGGCGAACACCAGTATGCTCCACAGCTTGCGCCAGAGGCTGCGCTTCTCCTGGAACGCCAGCTGCAGATGGCGGCCGCTGGCCAGGATGCTGCCGACGAAGATAATCAGTCCCAGGCCCTGCAGGAGCCACAGCCACGGATCGCTGAACGACGTTGCATACTTGAGGCTCGCCATCATCGCGGCGATCAGTCCCGCCCAGCCGGCAAGCACGGCAAGACTGAGACCGGCCAGGATGCGGGTTGCTCGCGTGGCCGTGCGTGCCTTGCCGGCTTGGGCCGGACCCACGCCATAGCGGCGGCGCACGATCCAGTCGGCCGGCAGGGCCAGGAAGGTAAGCAGCAGTACCAGCAGCCCGACGACGAGTGCCGGCGTGAGCCACGCCGTGGAACGCGAGGCCGGCACGCGGTCGAACACCATGAACGGCGACATGAAGTCCATGCTCCACCGGACCGGCTTGCCATCGACCACCTGCGCGGCGATGCGGTCATGGCCATTGCGGTCGCGCCACACGAACGGGGCGATCTCGACCCACTCGCGCGGCTGGCCGCCGCGGCCCACCAGTGCCGGAATCAACAGCTCGCCCTTGTCGGTGACAGTGACTTTCGTCTGGCCGGCGAAACCGAGCAGCGCGAAGAAATTTGATTCGGACTTGCGGCTGTTTTCCCACACGCCGCCCATCAGGCGAGCGTGTTCGGCGGCCGTTTTCGCATCGACCTTGCCGTCCGCCGGCGCGACATTGGGCAGGTAGCGGTCCGAGAAATCGTGGAACAGGGCCGTGCGCAGCGTACCGACGGCACCTTCCTTCCCGGTGCTGTTGAAGGACGCGTAGAGGCCAACGCCCTCCTTCGTGTACAGGTGCAGCGAGGTGTGGAAGGCCTCCGTATCGCCCAGGTGGCCGACGACGGCGCGACCGTTGATATTGGTTTCGAAGAAGCCCAGCTCCATGCGGTTCAGCGGCGGAATCAGCGAGCGGGGATCGACCTTCTCCAGGGGGCTGTGCAGCATCGTGGCCGCCGTTTGGGCGGACAGCACGCGCTGACCCGTCAGTTCGCCGTACTGCAGCATGCCGAGCATGAATCGGCCCATGTCCGTGCCGGAGGCGGACAGCGAACCGGCCGGCGCCGGGCCGATGATCTCGAAGGGTTTCGCTTCCTCGCCCGCCTTCGGATAACCGCGCGCCATCTGCTTTGCGAGCCGGGCCGGCAGCGGCTGGCGGAAGCTCGCATCCTTCATGCCGAGCGGCGCGAAGACGTGCTGCTCCACGTAGTCGTCGAACGGCTGGCCGGAGATACGTTCGACGACGTAGCCGGCCAGCGCCGTGGCGTAGTTGGAATACGCGGGCGTGGTGCCGGCCGGGTAGATGCGGTGCGGCACCCAGGCCTTGAGCAGCGCGCCCAGCTTCGGCGTCTTCGCCGGCAGGTAGTCGATGATCTCCTTGGCGGCCTCCTCGAAGCCCGCCGTGTGCGTCATGATCTGGCGCAGCGTGATGGGCGCGCCGTCCAGCGCCGGGATCGTGAAGTCAAGGTACTTGTTGACGTCCGTGTCCAGATCGAGCTTGCCCCGCTCGACCTGCTGCATCACGGCCGTCCATGTGACCAGCTTCGACACGGAGCCGGGGCGGAACAGGGTGCGCTCGGGATCGACGGGCGTGCGATGTTCCACGTCCGCATAGCCGAAGCCACGCGCGGTCAGGATCTGGCCGTCCTTCACCACGACCACCACGGCACCGGGGATGACGCCCGTGTTCAGCGCATACGGCATGTAGCCATCGAGCCAGCTGTCCACATCGTCCTTCGTCAGTCCCTCCTTGCCGCGCGGCGCCGGCACCATTGCCGGGCCGGCAGGCGCCGCCACCGCGGGCCCCGGCACCACGGCCTCCGGTTGCACGGCCTGCTGCGCCAGCGTGGCGCCTCCGATGACCAACCCTGCTGCCAGCACGACTATCCTGCGTAGATCCATGAAGCGCTCCTCCGATGTGGATTGCCATTGACCAGACCAATCGCTACAATGATTTTTCTGATTTACGATATTTTGTCCTGATTAGGACACTTTATCCTGATCGGAGAATTTGTCAACAAACAGTCACAAAGTACAACCAAAGAACCACGGAACGGAAAATAAAGAATGTCGAACTCGCCCACGCTGGGTGTGCTGATGCGCAACCTGCGCAGCCGCAAAGGCTGGACCCTGAAGGAGATGAGCGCGCACAGCGGCATCCCCGTGTCGACGCTCTCGAAGGTGGAACACGATCGCCTGACCCTGACCTACGAGAAGCTGTACCAGCTGAGCCAGAAGCTGGGCATGAGGATGTCGGAGCTGTTTGCCGAGGATGCGGAAGATGCGGTGACGCCGACCGCGCGGCGCAGCCTGGGCGACCTGGAACACGCGGTGCGCGTGCAGACGCCGAACTACGATTACCACTACCTGTGCGCGGAACTGCGCCGCAAGCGCATGATCCCCGTCGTCGCGAAGATCCGCGCGAAGACGCTCAAGCAGTTCGGCAGCCTGCAGCACCACTCGGGCGAGGAGTTCTCGTATGTGCTGAAAGGGAGCGTGATGATCACCACCGAGTTCTACGACCCGGTGGTGCTGCACGAGGGGCAGTCGATCTACTTCGACTCAAGCATGGGCCACGCCTACCTCTCCGCCGAGGGTTGCGAGGAGGCGCTGATCCTCACCGTGATGTCCGGCGAGGATGAGGAACACGTGCACACGCTGCTGGAGAAGCACGCCGGGAAGTGACGCCGCGTGGCGTCACTTCACCGTGTACTTGAACTGCCCGGTCTTGCCGGCCCCCACCTTGATCTTCGCGATCGGCTGCCCCTCCGCCATCCGCGCCAGCACCGACTCGGCGATCTCGGGGAGCAGCGTGCCATTGAGGATGTTGTCGACATTGCGGGCGCCGGAATCGACCTCGGTGCAGCGCGCCAGTACGGCTTCCACCAGCGCATCGTCGTAGCTGAAGTCGGCCTTGTGGTTGGCGGCCACGCGCGCCTTGATCTTGTCGAGTTTGAGGCGAATGATCTCGACCAGCACGTCGTCCGGGATCGGGTAGTACGGCACCACCTTCAGGCGGCCCAGGAAGGCCGGCTTGAACTGCTTCATCAGCGCCGGGCGGATGAGCGCTTCCAGGTCCTCGACGGACGGCAGTTCGTCGGCCGTCTTGTTCAGGCAGGCCTGCATCATCTGCGCGGACGCCACGTTCGAGGTCAGGATGATGATGGTATTGCGGAAGTCGACTTCGCGGCCTTCCGAGTCGTCCATCACGCCCTTGTCGAACACCTGGAAGAACAGCTCCATCACGTCCGGGTGGGCCTTCTCGACCTCGTCGAGCAGCACCACGCTGTACGGGTTGCGGCGCACGGCCTCGGTCAGCACGCCGCCTTCGCCATAGCCCACGTAGCCGGGCGGCGAACCTTTCAGGCCGGAGACGCTGTGCGCTTCCTGGTACTCGCTCATGTTGATGGTGATGAGCTTGCGCTCGCCGCCATACAGCACGTCCGCCAGCGCCAGCGCCGTTTCCGTCTTGCCGATGCCGGACGGGCCCACGAACAGGAACACGCCCTTCGGCTTGTTCGGATCGTCCAGGTTGGCGCGTGACGTGCGCACGCGCTGCGCCACCGCTTCGATCGCATGGGGCTGGCCCAGCACGCGCGCCTGCAGCAGGTCCTTCAGCGTCAGCACCGTCCTGATCTCGTCCTTGACCATCTTGCCGAGCGGGATGCCGGTCCAGCCGGCCACGATCTCCGCCACCACATGGCCATCGACCTGCAGCGGCACCATCGGCGTCTCGCCCTGCAGCGTCTTCAGTTCCGCCTGCAGGGCATTCAGGTCGCCGGACTGGCTGGCATCGGCGCCCCCTTCCAGCTGGTCCCGCGACGTGCGGATCTGGTCCGCCAGCGTCTTCTCCTGCTCCCAGCGCGCCTTCAGTGCCGTCGCTTCGCTTTCCGCGCTCGCGCGGCTCTCGGCCAGTTCCTTCAGCCGCGCCGCATGCGTGGCATTGCCGGTGCCCTGCTCCCGTTCCAGCAGCGCGTGTTCGGCGGCGATGCGTTCCAGCTTGCGCGTGAGCGTTTCGATGCGCGCTGGCGTAGCGTTCTGGCCCAGCGCGACCTTGGCGCAGGCGGTATCGAGCACGCTGATGGCCTTGTCCGGCAGCTGGCGGCCGCTGATGTAGCGGTGCGACAGGCGCACGGCCTCGGTGATGGCCTCGTCGTAGACGCGCACGCCGAAGTGCTTCTCCATCAGCGGCGCCATGCCGCGCAACATGGCGCAGGCGATTTCCTCGCTGGGCTCTTCCACCTTCACGACCTGGAAGCGGCGAGCCAGCGCGGGATCCTTCTCGAAGTATTTCTTGTACTCGCCCCAGGTGGTGGCCGCGATGGTGCGCAGTTCGCCCCGCGCCAGCGCCGGTTTCAGCAGATTGGCGGCATCGTTCTGGCCGGCCTGGCCGCCGGCGCCGATCATCGTGTGCGCCTCGTCGATGAACAGGATGATGGGCTGCGGGCTTTTCTTCACCTCGTCGATGACGTTCTTCAGGCGGTTCTCGAACTCGCCCTTCACGCTGGCGCCGGCCTGCAGCAGGCCCATGTCCAGCGTGTGGATCTCCACACCCTTCAGGACGTCGGGCACGTCGTCCTGCGCAATCCGCAGCGCCAGGCCTTCCACGACGGCCGTCTTGCCCACGCCGGCTTCGCCGGTGAGGATCGGGTTGTTCTGGCGGCGGCGCATCAGGATGTCGATCGCCTGGCGGATCTCCATGTCGCGGCCGATCACGGGATCGACTTTACCGTCGCGGGCCCGCTGCGTGAGATTGGTGGTGAACTGGTCCAGCGCCGGCGTCTTGGTGGCAGCCTTGTCCGTCAGCTCGCCGACCGGGTCGCCGCCATCGCCGACACTGCCCGATGCCAGCGCGACGGCCACCGTCTCCTGCGAGCCGCCGGTGACCTTGTCGAAGTTGTGCTTGAGCTGTTCGGTATCGAATTTCGCGAACTGCTGCGAGCTGCGCGAGGCCAGCTGGGCCAGCTCCGGCGTGGTCAGCAGCGACTGCAGCAGGTGGCCACTGCGGATCTGCGCCTGCTGGCCGGACCGCAGGTCGAGCGAGGCGATCAGCCAGGCGTTCTCGAACAGCTTCGGCAGCCGTTCGGAAAACACGGGCGTGCGCGCGTTGCCGTTCTTGAATTTGGCGATTTCCGCCTGCAGGTCGGCCTCCAGCTGGCTGGTACTGATGCCGGCCTGGCGTGCGACGACGACGAAGTCGCTGGCCGGCTGTTCCAGCAGCGCCAGGAACAGGTGTTCGATATCGACTTCGTACTGGCCCAGGCCCACGCAGATATTGGCGGCGCGCGTGGCGGCGGTGCGGCAGGTGTCGTTCAGCTTGCCGATCAGCGTTTTCAGATTGATGCTCATGTGTTTTCCTTTTTTTAGAGTGCAGCCTGCTACAAGGCGTGAATCTCGTAACGCACATCCGCACGGTCCTGCGCCTGCGGTCCCTCCACCACGAAACTGTCCCAGCCGAGCCGCCCGCCGATGCGATCGTCGCGCAGCGCCACCCCCTGCACGTCCGCCGCGCGCAGCACCAGCTGCACCTCGTATTCCAGCGACAGGCCGGTAAACATCGTCAGCATGCTTTCCAGTGCCCGGGCTGCCCGGCCGCCCGGCAGGAACGATTCGTACGCCGCCAGGTCGAGCGGGCCGACGACCAGGCGCATGCGCAGGTCGCGCTGCCACACGCGCGCGCCCGCCATCGCGCCGGCACCGAGCGCCGCATTGGCCAGGCCCAGCACCGTCTGCTGGGCCGCCGGCACGTCGTACCAGCAGCCGATGAACTGCTCGGTGCGGATGCGCTGGCCGAAGTACTCGGACAGCACCCGCGCGATCTGCACGGCCGATGCCGGCCGGTGCGCCATCGCGGTGGCGAAATACGCCACCGATTCGTCCAGCACGCCCTCGCCGTGGTCGGACAGCCGGCGCCGCAGCGATGCCGGACCCACGCCCGCCAGCGACAGCAGCAGCGGCAGGAAGCCATCCTTCGCGGCGCCCTGGTAGCGCAGCTCCAGCCGGTACTTGCGCCAGGCCTGGTAGAACAGTGCCAGCGTGCGGGTCGAGAACGCATCCAGGAAGGCGCGCGGGCCATCGTCCTTTTCGTACAGCGCGTGCGCGGCGATGCGTTCCGTGTAGTGCGACGGCAGCGCACCGTTGGTGCCCAAAAAGCCCATGAAGGTGGGCGTCATCCGCACATAGCGCAGCTCGGCCGACTGCAGGGCCGCGGCCAGTCCGGGCGCCGTGGCGGCCAGCTCGCGCGGCTCCGGCCGCAGCGCCTCCACCTCGCTGGCCGGGAACGACAGCGACAGCGAGTTCTGGAAGCGCACGAAGTTCGCCACCGCGCCCTCTTCCGGCACGCCGCGCTTGCGCAGCCATACCTCCAGCATGCGCACGGCCTGGAAGTACTGGAAGCGGTACGGCTCGGCGAACAGCCGCTCGATTACAGCAGACTCAAATCGCCGCTTCGTGGCGTGCATCGCTGCAGTTCCTCTCCGGTTTTGTTGGACACGATGACGAGCTGGGTGAAGCTGTTGGCATGCACGTAGAGGCCTAGGAAGCGTTCCACGATGTGGGCAAACGCATCGATGCCGCTGCCGACGAAGGCTTCCTCGTCGATCGTCAGCCGCACCTCGATGCCGCGCACCAGGCAGGCGAACGGGTTCCCCGCCAGCCAGGTGGTGGCCGGCTTGTGGCTGACCGCGACGATGCCGCCGATCTGGCGCTGCGACGAGGCCGAGCGCGGCAGGTCGTACAGCGTGAGCATCTCGCGGAACGCATCCACGCCGCCGCCGGACAGCGACAGGTGGTTCAGCGACAGGTGCGAAATCAGGCGCCAGTGCGCGCCGCGGCCCCGCTCGAAGCGGTGCGATGCCGTGGGCTTGCGCAGGAAGGTGATGGAACGCACGCTCGATCCGCCTTCCAGGAACAGGTCGCCGCTGCGCAGCCCGTAGCTGAGCGATGCCGGCAGGTCCCGGTTGGTGCACGTGAGCTCGATGCTCAGCGTGTCCGTCTCCACGTCGGCCGGATCGAAATCGATGTCGACCAGCGAGATCTGCGTCTCGAAACCGGGGCTGCGCTCGGCCAGCACCGTGTCGCGCCGGGCGATCCAGTAGTGGCCGTTCTTTTCCGGCACCTGGCCGTGGCGCAGCGAATAGAACGGCCGGAACTCGACGATCGACTCGCCCTGCGGCGTCTGCCGCACCAGCCGCACCGAGTCGATCGCCTGGACTTCGTAGGCAAATGCGCGGCGCGCATCGGCCAGCACGGGATAGCTGGCCGTCGTGTGCGTCAGGCGGATCGGTTCGCCCCGCTGGCGGAACAGGTTCACCACCGGCGTGCAGCCCAGCAGCAGGTTGTTGGCCGACAGGGTACCCAGCATGCGCGCCAGGTTCGAGTCGCTGCGCAGGCCGGACAGCGCCAGGTGCAGCGTGATCGACTTGCAGCCGGAGGGCAGCACGGCCGCCAGCGCGGCCAGGTCGATGTCGAAGAAATTGAATTTCTCGGGGAAGCAGAAGTATTCGGTCAGCAGCCGGTAGGCATCGTGCGAACGGGCCGGGAAGTCGATCAGCGATTCGTCCTCGCCGAAGCCGGCCTGCGTGACGGGAATCCGGCCCAGCGGCATCCAGCGGCCATTGCCGTCCGCTTCCGCATAGGCGCACACGCCGCGCATGAACAGCGCATCGCGCAGCGCGGCGCAGAACGACGGTTCGCCATCGATGAACACGCGCAGCGACGGCAGCCGCAGCTGCGGGATCGCCACCTGGGCCGACGTGCTGGCCAGCGTGATGGCGATCGCCGAGGTGGCATGCGGGGGCGGCCGCGCCGCTTCCGGCGCCTCGATGATCGGATGGAACGCGGCCTGCGTCAGTGCCAGCGGCGCCACGGTGACGGGATACGCGGTGCGGAAGGTGCAGACGGCGCCCCGCACCGGGCGCGTGGTCAGCTGCGTGCCGCGCGCGATCGAGGTGGCGGTGGTCAGCTGCGCCGCGGCGGTGCTGAAGTCCATGCGCGCGATCGAGCAGGACGGGAACGGCCGCAGGTAATGGGGATACAGCACTTCGAAGAGTGCTTCGGTGAATTCTGGGTAGTCGTCGTCGAGCCGTTTCGCGATGCGCGAATTCATCAGCGCGAACGATTCGATCATGCGTTCGATGTGCGGGTCTTCGCACACCTCGCCGCCGATCAGCAGCTTGCCGGCGATCTTCGGATAGCGTTCGGAGAACTCGCGCGCGTAGCGGCGCAGGAACCCCAGCTCCTGTTCGTAATACGGTAGTAACTGGTCCAACTCAGGCTCCCGGCGCCACGGCGCGGCGCGCTTTGCTGATGGTGTATTGCAGGCTGGACGGCTGCAGCACCGCGTCGAAATTGACGGGTTCATGGGCTTCGCTGACCACCAGGAGCGCGGTGATCGCGAAGTTCAGGCGGTTGACCGCATCGTCGCGCAGTTCCAGCCGCGCCTGCACATTGCGCAGCCTCGGTTCGTGGCGGGCGATCGCCGCCTCGAGGCTGCGGCAGATGAAGGCCCGGTCGTCCAGGCTCGACAGCGACAGGCCCGCGAAATCATGCAGGCCGTACGTGACGATCGAGCGGGCGCATTCCGGAAAGCGCTTCAGCAGGTTTTCCGGGATCACCACCCGCGTGTTCAGCAGCGCCTCCAGGTCGCGCGCGACGGAGTCCTTCAACTCCTCGAGCGAGACCCTGGACACTGTGCCGCTGGCGGCACTCGCCGACGCGTCCATCAGCCGGTCGAGCAGCCCTGGCGTAAAGCCCTTCATCGCTTATGCACCGCGGCCGATCGACACCTGGTTGCGGCGCGCCAGCAGGATCAGGCCACCTTGTTGGCGGACAGGTCCCAGCCGCCCGACGTGTTGCCGCCGGTGCCGCCGCCGACCTTCTGCTGCGTGTACTTCCACTTCACCTTCGAGTACTTCAGCGACACGTCTTCCGTCAGGATGTTGCCCGGTTCGACGGAGGGCGACACATTGCTGATCAGGACGTTTTCCAGCTCGATCTCGAAGTACTTCACGCGTTCGCCCTGGCCGTCGGCGCGCAGGAATTCGAACTTCGCCTTCGGAATCGTCTTGCCGGACGAACAGGTCTGCAGCAGGATCGGCGTGGCCAGGTCGGCCAGCTTCGACACGACGATGTCCTTGTGCTCGGTGCGCTCGGCCGTGTGGCCGCCGCCGGTGGAGGCCGTGGCCGATTTCGGCTGCAGCACTTCCCAGTTCACGCTTTTCACTTCGATCCAGTCCTTGTGGGCCGTGTCGGCGGACTCGCCTTTGATGCCGTCGATTTGCAGGTAGACGTCGATTGCCATGGTATTCCTTTCGGTTGTTGGCTACGGGGGGAGGTTCAGGTTTTGGTCGATGCAGGCAGCTCCGCGACCAGCCGGAGTGAAACGGACAGCTCGTCGAGCTGGAAATGCGGGCGCAGGAACGACACGGCGCGGTACACGCCGGGCCGGTCCGGCACCTCGGACACCTGGACGGACGCTTCGCGCAGCGGGAACTGGGCCTTCTGTTCCTGGCTGGCGTTATCGTCCAGCAGCACGTACTGGGTCAGCCAGCGGTTTAGGAAGTCCTCCACGTTCGAGGCGGCGGCAAAGCTGCCGATCTTGTCACGCATCATGGCCTTCATGTAGTGCGCGATGCGCGACACGGCAAAGATGTACTGCAGCTGTGCCGACAGCACGGCGTTGGCGTTGGCGGCGTCCGAGTTGTACTTGCGCGCCTTCTGCGCCGACTGCGCGCCGAAGAAGGCGGCGTAATCCGTGTTCTTGCAGTGGACCAGCGAGATGAAGCCCAGGTCCGACAGTTCCTTTTCGCGGCGGTCCGTGATGGCGATCTCGGTCGGGCACTTCAGCGCCACTTCGCCTTCGTCCGTCTTGAACGTGTGGGTCGGCAGGTCTTCCACCAGGCCGCCGCCTTCCACGCCGCGAATCGCCGCGCACCAGCCGTAGTCCTCGAAGGCGGCCGTGAGCTTGGTGCCGAAGGCGTAGGCCGCGTTGCACCACAGGTACTTCTCGTGGTCGGTGCCGTCCACATCCTCGACGAAGTTGAAGCCTTCCGTGGTGGCGCCATCGGCCGGATTGAACGGCAGGCGGCCCAGGAAGCGCGGCAGCGTCAGGCCCACGTAGCGGGAATCCTCGGACTCGCGGAACGACTTCCACTTGGCGTATTCCACCGTGTCGAAGACCTTCGACAGGTCGCGCGGCTTGCCCAGCTCCGAGTAGCTTTCCAGGCCGAACAGCTCCGGCGAGGCGGACGAGATGAACGGCGCATGCGCGGCCGCGGCCACGTGCGACATCTGCTCGATGAAGTACATGTCTTCCGGCTGGCGGGTGATCTCGAAGTCGCCCAGCAGCGCGCCGAACGGGGCGCCGCCGAAGGTACCGAATTCTTCCTCGTATACCTTGCGGAACATGGTGCTCTGGTCGAATTCGATGGCGCTCTGGAAGTCCTTCACCAGCTCGCGCTTGGTGGCGTTGAGCATCTTGACCTTCAGGTTCGGGCCCGTGGCGGTATTGCGCACCAGGTAGTTCAGGCCCGTCCAGCTGCTTTCCAGCTTCTGGAATTCCGGCGCGTGCATCACGGCCGACAGCTGCGCCGAGATCAGGCGATCGAGTTCGGCGACGCGGGCATCGATCGTGGCAGCCAGGTTGTCCGACACGACGACGGTGCCGTCCATCACCTGGTTCACCAGTTCGGCGATCAGGTCCTTGGCGCGCGCATGCTCGGCGCTGGACTTGGCGACCTTGCTCTGTTCGACGATCTGGTCCAGCAGGCCGGACTCGGTGGTGGCGGCATTGGCGTTGCTAGTGGCCGTGGCGGCGACGGCGCTGGCGTTCGATTGCGCGTTCATGGTCATTCTTTCGTCGTTTGCTGGCCCAGCTCGGCCAGTTTCTCGGTGCTGTTCAGCACATCGTTCAGCAGGTCTTCCAGCTTGTCGTTACCGGCCAGCTTGTTGCGCAGGTCGGCCAGGCGGGTGCGGGCTTCCAGCAGTTTTTTCAGCGGATCGATCTGGTCGACCACGGCCTCCGGGCGGAAATCGTCCATCGAGCGGAACGTCAGGTCCACGCCGAATTCGCCGCCCTCGCCGGTCAGTTCGTTCTTCACCCGGAACGCAGCGCGCGGTTCCACGCCCTTCATTACTTCATCGAAATTATCGCGATCGATGCCGACGAAGCTGCGTTCCTTCAGGCGTTTCTGCGGCACCTCGGAATTTCCACCGAAATCCCCGACCACGCCCACCACCATCGGCAATTCCTTATTCTCGATGGCATCACCAATTTCCACGTCGTAAGTCATCTGGACACGTGGCGGGCGGATTTTCTGGAGCTTCTTCTGGACGCTGGAGTTTTTGGACATGGCTTTCCCTCGATGGGTTGATTCAAAGTGTGCTGTGCGCGCTTATTTCAATGCGCCGAATGGATCGGCACCGGAACCGGCCTTTTGTTTTGCCGCCGGCTGTTTCCTGCCACCCTTTGCCGCGGGGGTTTTGGCCGCAGCTGCTGCAGCCGGCTGGGGCGGCGTTGGAATCAGCACGGTCTCGCCCAGGCTTTCCCGCAGCAGCCGCGCCAGGTCCTGCGATTCGGTGCGGATCGAACCGGACAGGTTGTTCTGGCGGCTCAGGTCCGACAGCGCACGGGTGGACAGGCGCAGGCCGCTGATGGCGATGATGCTGTTGGCCAGGCGGTCGTTCGGATCACGCACCAGCACTTCCTGGGCACTGACGATCGCATCGCCGTACTGGCCGGCCTCGTAGCGCTGCTGGGCGATGCTCGTCCAGGGCGCCTTCTCGGAAGGATAGGCGGCGGCCGCCTCCTTCCACAGCGTGACGGCCTGCTCCTTGTTGCCCGAAGCACTGGCCTGGGTGGCTTTCGACAGGAGCTCGTCCATCGTGGGAATCGCGGGCTGCTTCTGCACGACCGGGCCGGGCGTGGTACAGGCGCCCAGCGCCGCGGCGCAGGCAGTAGCGACGACAAGCCGTCCCAGCACGGGGAAACGGGCAAACGAAATGGCAAGGGTCATGCGGTCCTCAAACTGGTTAATACAAAGGCGGCGGATACAAAGCGAAAGACACGACGCGAAAGATACAACGCAAAAGATACGACGCGACGGTTACGGAGCAGCGTCTATCGGGAAAATAGTCGCCATGCGCCGGAATGCATATTTGATAATTAACTGACAAGCGCGCATATTATCAGAGTGGATTATTGATGTCACTCAATTCATTAGTGAAGTGTGCGCCGCACTAATTGACCGCAAGGCTTTGTAAATACTCACGAATTCTCACACTTACTAAAACGATATTGCACAATTGCGCGCAGGGAAGCCCCAAGAAATGTTACTCTTCTGCCATTTGACGGCGAGCCGCCACCTACCGGTAGTTCAAGAACGAGGAAGCACAGAGCATGAGCGGTAAAATTCTTTGGGGCGAAGGCCTGTTCCTGCGGCCGCAGCACTTCCAGCAGCAGGACTGGTATCACGAAGAGCGCCTGCACCAGAACGTGGGCCTGCTGCATCCGTACGCCTGGGGCGTGGGCGCGCTGCAGATCGACCGCGATGCGCTGGCCAACAATGCCCTGCGGCTGCTGGAGCTGTCCGTGCGGTTCCAGGACGGCGAGCTGTATTCGGCACCGGGCGGCGACGAGCTGCCGGACACGATCGACCTCTCCCCGCTGCCCCAGTCGACGCAGACCGTGACGTATCACGCCGCCCTGCCCGCCTTCAAGCCGTTCGGCGGCAATTTCGGCGATGGCGGCAATGCGATCCGCTTCCAGCAGCTGAACCGCGACACGCCGGACCTGTACACGCAGGCGGCCAGCGCCCAGCTGACCTACCTGCGCAAGACCGTGCGGCTGGTATCCGATGCCGAGCCGCTGGACTCGTACACGCACCTCCCCGTGCTGCGGCTGCGCCGCGCGGCCACCGGCGGCTTCGAAGTGGATGCGGCCTTCGTGCCACCGAGCCTGTCGATCCGCAGCGCGCCGCTGCTGTTCCTGCAGCTGCGCCGCCTGGTCGATGCGCTGCAGGCCAAGGTCAGCGCCCTGTATGGCCACCACCGCGAACCCAGCAAGCACGTGATCGAATTCCGCTCGGGCGACATGTCGTCGTTCTGGCTGCTGCATACGGCCAGCACGGCGTTCGCCTCGCTGTCGCACTACTTCCACCATCCGTCGCTGCATCCGGAACGGCTGTACGAACAGCTGCTGTCGCTGGCCGGCAGCCTGATGACCTTCTCGAAGAGCTGGACGCTGGCCGACCTGCCGGCGTACCACCACGCCGACCCCGGTCCGGCATTCGCCACGCTGCACCAGATCATCCGCGACCTGCTCGATACCGTGATCTCGTCGAAGTATTTCGCCATCGCGCTGCGCGAAGTAAAACCGTCGTACCACCACGGCATGCTCGATTCGCAGAAGATCGACGAGCGCACCACGTTCTACCTGGCCGTGTCGGCCGCGCTGCCGGCCAGCGAGATCGTCGACGTGGTGCCGTTCCGCTTCAAGGTGGGCGCGCCGGACGACGTGGAAAAATTCGTGCTCTCGGCCATGCCGGGCGTGCGCCTGGTGCATGCGCCGCAGGTGCCGGCTGCCGTGCCGGTGCGGCCCGATGCCGTCTATTTCGCCATCGAGGCCAAGGGCCAGATGTACGAACGGATGCTGCAGGCCCAGTCGATCTCCATCTACGTGCCGGGCAATATGCCGGAAGCGAAGCTGGACCTGGTTGCCGTCACGTCCTAACCTCAGGAATCCCCCATGACCACTGCTTCTGCTCACTCCACTGCCCCTTCCCTAATCGGTGCCGGCGCGCCGGCGGCCACGTCGAGCAAGCCGCAAACCCTGCTGGACCTGATGTACGACGGCTTCTACGCGCTGTTCATGCTCAAGAACGGCAACGGCCCGCAGGACGATGCCGCCTTCTCGCGCAAGATGGCGCAGTTCCTCGAGGACTTCGGCCGCAATGCCAAGAAACAGAACGCTTCGCCGGACGACGTGGACGCTGCCAAATATGCGTTCTGCGCCGCCGTCGACGAAATCATCCTGCGCTCCTCGTTCTCGATCCGCGATGCGTGGGAACGCCGCCCGCTGCAGCTGCTGCTGTTCGGCGACCAGCTGGCCGGCGAGAACTTCTTCAACCGCCTCGAACAGCTGCGCGCACGCGGCAGTGCGCACCTCCAGGCGCTGGAGGTCTTCCATATGTGCCTGCTGCTGGGTTTCCAGGGCCGCTACATCATCGAAGGCACGGAAAAGCTGAACTACCTGACCTCCCGCCTCGGTGACGAGATCGCCCACATGAAGGGCAAGCGCGGCGGTTTCGCACCGCATGCCGAACGGCCGGACCAGATCGCGCACAAGCTGCGCAGCGACCTGCCGCTGTGGGTGCTGTGTTCCGTGTTCGCGCTGATCTGCGTGCTGGGCTATATCGGCCTGCGCACCTCGCTGTCCAGCACCACCGGCAAGGGCATCAACGCCTACAGCGACGTCGTGAAACTGGCGCCGCGCGCGGCCAACCTGACGATCACGCTGCCCTGATGGTCGCGCTGCCGGAAATCGTCTCTGCGCTGGGCGTTTTCGGCACCGGCCTGTCGCAGCATGCGCGGCTGCTGACGCTGGCCAGCGTCCAGGAAGGCGCACTGCCGGAAGCGCTGCTGCCCGAGCGCTTCGCCGGCCGGGAAGCCGTCAACGAAGTCTACCGCTTCGAAGTCGATGCGCTCAGCACGTCGACCAGTCTCGACCTGGCGGCGTTCCTCGGCGAGGAACTGACCGTGACGCTGCTGCAGCCGGACGGCAGTCGCCGCGCCTGGCACGGCCTGTGTACCGAAGCGGCCTGGCTGGGTGCCGATGGCGGCGTGGCGCGCTACCGGCTGCACCTGGAGCCGGCGCTGGCGCTGCTGCGGCTGCGCCGCGACAGCTATGTTTTCCAGGACCTGGATGCGCGGCAGATCGTGACCGAACTGCTGGCCGACTACCCGCAGCTGCGCTTCGAATTCGACGTGACGCAGGAACTGCTGCCACGGCCGATCACCACCCAGTACCGCGAAAGCGACCTGGCATTCTTCACGCGCCTGCTGGCCTCCGAAGGCCTGTCGTGGCGCTTTGAACACGACCAGGCATCCGACGACCCGGCCGATGGCCAGGCCCGCCACAAGCTGGTGATCTTCGACAGCCTCGCCACCGCACCGGATACGCCCGGTGACCCGGTGCTGCGCTTCCACGGCGTGCGCGCCACCGACAGCGACGACGCCATCGACCATTTCGCCGCGCGCCGCACCGTGCAGCCGAACGCCGTGAGCATCAGCAGCTGGGATCCGGCGCAGCTGCTGGCCCCTGCCGCCGAACAGGGCACGAGCCTGGACATCGGCGAGCTGCCGGCACTTTCCATCCACGACGGCAGCGGCGAACGCATCGCCAGCGGGGAGGACGACGGCGCCGCAGCCGACCCGCACAGCCGCCTGATGCTGCAGGCGCTGGAGCTCCAGAACAAGCTGTTCGACGGCGCCGGCGCGGTGCGCCGCCTGGCTGCCGGCCACCGTTTCGACCTGACGCAGCACGAACGCTATCCGGCCGGCGACAACGGCTTCACGGTGCTGTGGGTCGAACACGATGCCCGCAACAACTTCACGCCGCAGATCCGCGCCGCGGCCACTGGTGTCGAGAACGGCACCTACCGCAACCGCTTCGGCGCCGTGCGCGACACCGTCGCCATCGTGCCGCAGGCGATCGCGGCACCCTCGCCGTCCACCGCGCTCGGTCCGCAGACCGCCATCGTGGTCGGCCTGCAGGACGCCGTGGCCACGACGATGCGCGACCACCAGGTGCGGGTGCAGTTCGCCTGGCAGCGCGGCCAGGGCTCGAACCCCGGTGGCCTGTCGCACAATATGGACGCGGCAGGCAGCGCGCCCGGCGACGAACGCTCCGGCACCTGGGTACGCGTGGCCGAGGCGCTGGCCGGCCCGAACTGGGGCTCGCAGTTCACGCCGCGCATCGGCACCGAGGTGCTGGTGGACTTCATCGAGGGCGATATCGATCGCCCCGTCGTCGTGGCGCAGCTGTACACGGGCAGCGACCGGCCGCCGTTCTCCGCCGGCGTGGATTCCGGCGCCAACCACGCGGGCGCCCTGTCCGGCATCCACTCGCACGCATTCGACGGCGCCGGCTACAACCAGTGGCAGCTGGACGATACGCCGGGCCAGCTGCGCATGCGCCTGGCCACCAGCACGGCCGCCACGCAGCTGAACCTGGGCTACCTGATCGACCAGGCGCCCGCCTCGTCGCAGCGCGGCGCCTACCGGGGCAGCGGCTTCGAGCTGCGCACCGATGCGTGGGCGGTCGTGCGGGGCGGCGAAGGGGTGCTGCTGACCACCTCCGCGCGCGCCGGCGCGCAATCGACGCAGATGGATGCGGCCGAAGCGCTGGGGGCGCTGAAGTCCGCCAAGGAATTGGTGACGACGCTCGGGGATGCGGCGACGAATCAGAACGCCTTGACTAGCAAGGACGCCATTGCAGCGCATGACGAAACGATCGCGCTGCTCGACCCGCAAGGGAAAGGCGCATTCCAGGGTGCGGTCAACGGCCAGCAGGCCAGCAAGGCGCAGGCGGGTTCGCGCGAACTGGATGCGGCGCAGGCGGTCGAAAAACCCGGCGCGCCGCTCGTGGTGCTGGATGCACCGTCGGCCATCAACTGGGCGACACCGGCATCGACCGTGCTGTTCGCCGGCCAGCAGCTGCAATGGACCACGCAAGGCGATGTGCATGTTGCTGCCGGCGGTACGGTTTCCGCCGTCGCTGCCAATGCTGCCGCGTATTTCAGCCATGCCGGCGGCATACAGGCGTTCGCTGCCAATGGACCCGTGTCGCTGCAGGCCCACACCGACCAGCTGGAGATCGTGGCCGACAAGGCGGTGACCGTGATTTCCGTCTCCGACAGCATCGAGATCAAGGCCAGCCGGAAGATCGTGCTGCAGGCGGGCCAGTCGTCGATCACGCTGGAGGGCGGCGACATCACGTTTGCCTGCCCGGGCAATTTCACGGTGAAGGGCGGGCAGCATGTGTTCGACGGGGGCAGCAGCCGGGCGGGCGAACTGCCGGTGCTGCCGGACAGCGCCATGAAGGAGACGAACTTCATCGGCCTCCAATACCGCGATTTCTACGGCGATCCGATGGCTGGCGTGGGCTACAAGATCCTGTTCGCCGGCGGTGCTGCCCTGAGTGGAAAGCTCGATGACAAGGGCAGCGCGCACCACGAGAACGTGCCCGAAAAGCCCATTCGCGCCGAATACGAAGCGCGCGAGCCGGAACCGGAAAAGCCGTGGCATCCGCTGGCCGAGATGCTTGCCAAGGCCAACAACCAGTTCCACGGGCTGCCGGATGCTGACGAACGGACCGCCATAGATGACTGACCCATTTGAAAATGCGCTGGCGTGGTTCAGGGCCGCGCCAAGCCGCTGGTACAACAGCGCGAAGAAGGATGTCTCCGCCGCCGCGGAATGGATCTGGGAGGTGTTGCAGGGCGACTTCAACGACAACCAGAGCACGGCCCAGGTGGCAACCGGCACGGTGATATCGATGATTCCCTTCGTCGACCAGATCTGCGACGTGCGCGACGTGGTCGCCAACTGCCGCAAGATCCACGGCGAGCCGAAGGAAACCTGGCACTGGGTGGCCCTGGTACTGACACTGATCGGCCTCTCCCCCACCCTCGGGTCACTGTTCAAGGGTTGCGGGAAGGTGGTCTTTGCATCGCTGCGAAAAGCCACGCACACTGCCAGCAACGTGCCGCAGATTGCCAAGGCGCTGGACGCGGGGATCATCCAGCTGAACCGGTTCCTGGCGCGACCCGAAGTGGTGAAGACGCTGCGTGCGCTGAAGATCGACAATCCGTACAAGTACCTCGCGAACAAGTTCCGCGCGCTGGCAGCGCAAATCAATGTCGCCAAGCTGCTGCAGGCCTTCGACGAGGCCAGGAAGGCAGCCGCGTCGCTGCTCGGGCTCGTCAAGCGCTGGGGTGGCGCAGCGCTGGCGGAACGTGCCGGCCGGCTGCTGCAGATCATCGACGGCGTGCGGCGGCAGGCGGACGCGCAGCTGGCCAAGGCCATCAAGCCCGTCCAGGATTACCTGAACAAGCTGGCACGACGGCTCGACATCGAGGCCGCCGCGGCGCACCAGGCCCGCCTCAATGTGCGCAATCCGCATGCCTTCATCCGCACCTCGGCGGATGCCGAGAAGGCTGCCTTCGACCACGCACTGCCGCCCTATGCGGACAAGCGACCCACGCTGGCCAACGACCCGTTGATCGACCCGCCGGACGAAAAAGCGGGGTGGACCAGCACGGAACCGAGTGCAGCGCGTGGCAGGCATCCTCTCGACAACGCATTCAATACGTTCTCGACGATCGATCCCATTACCATCCCACCCGGCACGACGCTGTACCGGGTGCTGGATCCCCTTTCGTCCGACAACAGCATCTGCTGGATGACCAAGCAGGAATTCGATCTGTTGAAAAGCAAGGATGACTGGCGCCGCCGCTTCGCCGTGTGGACTCACTGGAACAGCAATGGCGAATACGTTACCTATGTCGTGCCGCCCGGTCCCGGCCTGAATGTGTGGGAAGGTGTCACCGCGAGCCAGCGGTTGAAGGGCACCGACTATGTGCTGGAGGGCGGCGCACGGCAGATCGTCATCGATCCGGCCCACCTGGACAGGAAGCACATGGGGCCGCGCCGCCCGACCAACTGGGGGTATGACGACCTGGACCGCCACACCTCCATGATCGGCGTGCCGACGCTGACCAATAACTGGTACGAGAAAAAATAATGACCGCATTGATCCCGCAAGAAGTCTTCCTCCTTGAACGTTACAGTTCGGTGCCCTACCTGGAGGCGTTGCGCGATACATGGGCGCAAATGGTCGGGCACCTTGAAGACTGCCTGGACCGCTTCATGCACGATATGCCGGCGGATTATCGCAGGCGGCCCCTGCCCGAGCAGCCCGACATCGTCTGGGGCGAACGGGTCCTGCCGAATTTTCGCGACACGCTGCAATCCTTGAATGCCGACCTCGCCCTGCTGCGCAGCGGTGACGCCAGTGGCTTGACGGCCTGTAATGGGCCGCTCGGTGACTTCAAGGGCCAGACGGATTTCTCTACCGACTGGATGGCGGAAGACGATGCAAGGCGCTACGGCGAATTGCTGGCCCGTGCAGTCATGCTGGCGTCGAACATCCAGGCTACCGACGACGCTTTCTGGAAGCCGGGTGCGCTCACTACCGGGTACAGGGAAAGGTCACGTGGTCCGCTGGACGCGCCACAGCGGTGGCCCGCATACCGGCTGGACACGCAGACCCAGGTCGCGTCCGATGCGCCGCTGCGCATCTCCGGCATTTATTTGCCGGACGTGGAGGACAGCTGTGCGCAGTTTCTCGGTGTCCGGCAACACGTGGCGCCGCAGGCGAAGGTCATGCTCCAGTCAAACGCAGCGGGCGGCGGACAGCATCCCGTTACCAGGCGCGACTGCATCTGGACGCTGGTCAGGCGGGTCGCCGACGAAGGCCCGGCCAGCGCCCCCAGCCTGCTCGACACAACGCCCGCCCGAGTCGCGGGCGGCGACACCTGTCCGCACGCGGGCTTCTGGTTCACCCCGGCCCGAGCGGCGTCGCGCCGTTACTTTGCGCTGGGCGAGCCGATGCCCACCTTCGACAGCGCCTATGGCACGACGTTCTGGCAGTGGGACGCGGATCAGACACCGCATTCATAGCACCGCCGCCGCAAGGCCGAAACGATGCTTCGGATCACTGGCAGCAACGCATGACACGAATCGACGATGGCGATAGAGCAAGCGGATAGCCGCTGCGGATCAGGGTGTAGCGCAATGAGAATATGCTTCCTCAGGCCCCTTTCCCGATTGGCTCCTCATGGCATTTACCTATTAACTCTTCTCCTTTCGTTAGTTAGCAGGATGCCACCCTGGCAACTCCAAACGTAACATCTCGGAACTCGCGTCGGTCGAAGTTTCCCTGGAAGAGTCTGGCAAGAAAAAATGACGAGTCCATTGCTGCCACAAGAAATCTACCTTCTGGAACGCTACAGCTCGGCCTCCTACTTTCTCGCATTGCGCGATGCATGGACTGAAATGGTCGCGCACGTGGAACGGTGCCTCGACCGCTTCACTAATGACTTACCGCCTGACTACCGTGACCGGCCGCTCCCTGAACAGCCCGACATCGTTTGGGGCGAGCTGGTCCTGCCCAATTTTCGGGATACGCTGAAGTCGCTCAACGAAGGGCATGCGCTGCTTGCCGCTGGAGACTTTCAAGGCCTGGATCACGCGAATGGTCCGCTGAACGATTCCAAGGGCCAGCAGGACTTCGGGTCCGGCTGGATGCGTCCCGCCGACGAAGCCACCTACGGCATGCTGCTCAACAGGGCGGTGATGATGGCAATGAATATCCAGGCGACAGAAGCTGGCTACTGGGCACCGGGTGATTTGACGACGGATTACGATGCTGGCACGCGCGGACCAATGCCGCTGCTCCCCCATTGGCCTGTGTACCGGACATCCCCGACAGTGCAAGTGCGTACCGGAGAACCTCTGACCCGAACAGGCATTTTCCTCCCCGATATTCCTGACAGCTGCGCGCAATTCCTGCATGCTGCAAACGGCAACGCGCCGCAGACACTGGTCAGGATCGGACTGCGCGACCTGTCGGATGCGTCGACCGGAGAAAAGTATGGCATCGAACCACAAGACGAGCTGCGCGACTGCACTTGGATCCTGGTCGAACGGTCTGGCGAAGATGGCCCGGTTGTGGCACCGAGCTCGCTGGACACGGTTCAGTTACGTATCACCGGCGGCAGCACCTGTCCACGCACCGGATTCTGGCTTACCCCTGCCAGCACTGGTTCACGCCGACGCTTCGTGCAAGGGGAAACGATGCCTTCGTTCGAGAGTGCATATGGGGCGACACTCTGGCAATGGGACGGTGACCAGAGCTAATCCCAGTCCATTTCCAGGGGAAACTGCTGACCTGCCAGAGCGAGAATGAGGACAGAATTAATCCCACAGGAGATATGTCTTCTCGAACCTTATATTTCGAGTCCATACCTGGAAGAACTGCGCTGTACATGGACCGACATGATCGTGCACCTTGAAGACTGCCTGGATCGCTTCATGCACGATCTGCCAGCCGATTATCGCAGGCGGCCCCTGCCCGAGCAGCCCGACATCGTCTGGGGCGAACGGGTAATACCGAATTTTCGCGACACGCTGCGATCCTTGAATGCCGGCCTCGCCCTGCTGCGCAGCGGTGACGCCAGTGGCTTGACGGCCTGTAATGGACCGCTCGGTGACTGCAAAGGCCAGACGGATTTTTCTACCGACTGGATGGCGGAAGAAGATGCGAGGCGCTACGGCGAACTGCTGGCCCTTGCAGTCATGCTGGCGTCGAACATCCAGGCTACCGACGACGCTTTCTGGAAGCCGGGTGCGCTCACTACGGGGTACAGGGAAAGGTCACGTGGTCCGCTGGACGCGCCACAGCGGTGGCCCGCCTACAGGCTGGACACGCAGACGCAGGTTGCGTCGAATGCCCCGCTGCAGATCTCCGGCATTTATGTGCCGGACGTGGAAGACAGCTGTGCGCAGTTTCTCGGTGTCCGGCAACGCGTGGCGCCGCAGGCGAAGGTCATGCTCCAGTCTTCGTGCTGGGCGAGCCGATGCCCACCTTCGACAGCGCCTATGGCACCACGTTCTGGCAGTGGGACGCAGATCAGACACCGCATTCGTAGAACCGCCGCGCAAGGCCGTCAGATGGAGCCATCTGGAGGAATCAGCCTATGGGGCATCGGTTCCGATGCGGCATGCATCGGTACATTAAAATCGGGACAATGCACGATACCTATTCCAGACTATCGCCGCGGGTTCCCACGGAACCCCAGCGCCGGATGATGTTCCACTGGCTCCAGAAGCTCAGCTCCATCACGGCCTGGCGCCGGATACTGGTTCTCTATCGGGCCTGGCTCGCCGTTGCGGACCGGAGCATCCGGAAGGCCGACGAACTCGGTTATAGCGACGGGACCGGCATTCACCGCTCCGAAGTCGTAGCTATTCGCGATGGCTTGCAGCCCCTGGAAAAAGCGGTGGCACGCCTCGGCGCCGGCGACAGGACCGTACTGCAATTCGATCGATATTCTGATCTGGAAATAGCCTCCCGCCCCCTGTTTCATGCGGTGACGAGGCAGAACAGGATCGACGAAGGGGAGAACGGGATTGACGAGCACCATACCCCGTTCTGGTTCGAGTACAGGGGTGCGCTGGCCGCAGTCAGCGAAGCATGGTTCGAGTGCAGCTCACGGATTATTGCACCGCACCGCCTGCAGGGAACCGGGGCGATTCCGTTCAGCCCCGACCTCGAACATTATCTCGATACCGTCCCGCTCCCCAGCGAGCTTCCATCGGTGCCGGATCCGGCAGAACCGCTCTTCGTGTACACCGGTCGGGTCCCGCCCTGCTCCGGTATCTGGGAACCCGTTGCCGTGCCACCCCGGAAGCTGACGCTCCGCTCACTGCTCTTGATTGCTCCGCCGCCCCCACCGCCGCCCTTTTGCGTGGTCGGAGCCATGCATTACCTGCACGGTGGACTGGTTGCACCCCACGCGCCGGTGAGTACCGGAGAGGAGATCGACTGCGTGGACGTCGCATGGCGCTTGCTGTGGCGGGATGAACGGTACCGGGACGGCAGCGTTCCGGCGACCGAATCCTCTTACCGTTTCGCGTTTCCCCGCCTGGCCCCGCACGGCGCGGCCCACCCGGCCATGCGGGACCGAACCGAGGAGAAAATTCGGCTTGGCTACCTGCCTTAGACGGCTCGGTCTCAGGGTGCGCGCCACACCTGTCGCTCGCTCGAGTCGACAAGACTTATCGCCAAAAGTTCGTCATAAAAATAAAATTTGAACGGTTGACAGCCGCGCTTCGCGCACTAGGCTGAGATAGCGCGGCCTTGTACGGTCGCGCGCTGCAAGCTTTGCGCAACCCTGCTGCGCTGCCTCAGCGCGGCGTGCGGTCGTGACGCGTTTGCAGATTTCTTCGCGTGTTCTCTCGTCAACTCGTTCACAGGAGGCATCATGCCGGCCTTCGCTCTTGCCCGCTGGACGGGCGCCGCGGCGCTCGCCGCACTGTTGACCGTGGGCGTTTCCGCCCCCGCCGCCGCCGATACCGAATATGTCTGGTATGGCAACCTGATCGGCACCGCCACCGTCCAGACACCCCTCGATGGCGGCGACAACCTGTTCGCCGAATCGTTCGTGACCGAACGCGGCGCGCTCAACCAGGTGACGACCTTCACGCTGTCCGAGTATGTCGACTTCAACGGACTTGCCGGCTGGATCGTCGATCCGCCTGCGGGCCAGGGACCGCGACTGATCGGCGTGAATCTGGACATCGTCGATTCCTCGGCCAATGTCGTGGCCGGCGACACGTTCACGGGCGTGCTGGGCGGCTTCGCCCACTCGAGCTTCCTGGGCAGCCTGGGGCCGGGCACCTATACGCTGGTCGCCACCGGCAACGCGGTACGGGATGGCGCAATCGATATCTCGCTGTCGTTCACTTCGCCCATCCCTGAACCGGCCACGTACGGCATGCTGGCGGGCGGCCTCGGCGTGCTGGCACTGGTGGCGCGGCGCCGTCGGCAGGACGGCTGATCAGCGGCGCCGTTCCAGATAAGGCCGGCAAGCTGCTTCCTTGCCGGCCGCGCCGTTGCAGATGTGCCAGCGGCAGAGAACGGCACCCTCGTCGCCCAGCGCCGGGCAGCGACGGAACGTCTCGCGTGCCAAGCGGTCTTCGGGGGCTGCCGGCCGGGTCGCCGCGTTGGCGCTGCGCTGGCGGTGTGCCTGCTCCGCCGGCGCACTCCGCTGGGGTGCCGGGGTGCCCTCGCCTGTGCCCGCCCGCTGCGTCGCCGCCACCCGACCGGGCGCCGGTGGAAGCTTCGGTGCCTTCGACGCCGTGCCGAGATCGCGGCTGTCCGTGGTTCCGCTTTGCGGCCGGTCCGCTTCACGCTGCCCCTCCGGCGAAACGGCAATGGGAGCCGTGCCATCCATCTGCTGCGCGCTTTCGGCTACCGCATCGCCCTCCCGGGCGTCGCCCGTGTCCGTGCGCATGCCTGGCGAACCGGGCGGCGTGGCTGTGGGCGTTGCAGGTGCAGCCGCAGGAGTGTCGGGCAGCGGCTGGGGCGCGGGGCTGGCGAGCTGTGGCCCGACCGATTTCGCCACCTCGAACATGGCCTTCTCGGTGCCAACGGCACGCACCAGCCAGGTAACGATCAGAATCGCCAGCACCGCCGCCAAGGAGGCCACGGCCCACAGGAGCCGCCGGTTGGTCGGCGGCAAACCCGGAGCCGTGGCGCCGGCCCCGGTTCCCGTTCCAGCGCTGGCCGGTGGTGCTGCGGACGCTGCATCGTGGTTTTTTTCGGTCATACTGAACAGTACGCCCTTTTGCAAAGCGTGGTCGCATCGTTCGTCGATGTGCCAGCCAGACCGGCGCAGGGAATGGCGACGGTGATGATGATGGTGACGGAAAGCCGGCCGCGGCGGGTGGATGCCGTGTTGCCAATGCCACACTTCGGCGGCACGGGCGTCGACCATTGCGATTTTGATGTCGAAAAGCATCGAGAGTTGCCGAAACTGGATCATTCGGTGCTAGGATGCGTTCGTGGCCAAGCGAACGCCACCAACACCCGGTGCCCCCATTGCCACCCGGACGGCTGTGATGACCTGCCGTCCCGATCGACATCAGTCATCGCCGCACCGGCGCCCCCGCGGGCCGCCTTCCATCATGTCCCTGTTATTAGCCACAGCCGCGCTGACCGCGGCATCGATCGTCCCTGCCTGTTCCTGGAATGAACCGGGCCGGCACCCGTACCGCGGCACGCCCGCGGAAGCCGTTTCCCGCTACATCGATATTCCACCTGCCACGCGGCAGCGCCTCGTCGAGAAGATCGTGCGTGGCGCCGCCGACGACCGGGTCGTCATCACGCGCGACGACATCCTGGGCCGCCAAACCTATGCCCCGCAGATCACGGCCATGCATTTCGGCCGCCAGACCGTTTGTGAACAGGTGACGCGCGAACGCTGGGCGGTCACCGCGCGCCAGCCGGCCGCCGTGTATTGCGCCGACGGCGAATGCCTGATCGTGCCGAAGATCTGCGGCAATGTCAGCCGCGTGCATGCGATTGCCGCCGGTGGCGGTACCGGCGGTCGGGCTGCAACCGGCGGGTCGATGACCGGCCGGACGATGCCGGCACACGCGCCGGAGGTGGACGTCGATGCTGCCGACGCCATGGCCCAGCTCGCTACGATGCCTGCGGCCAGGACCGCAACGGGGTCGATGGAAAGTACCGGGTATGCCCCCTTCGGCGCCTTTGGTGGCTCGGGCGGATCGGACGACACGCCGCAGCCGCCGCGCACCGCGTACGGACCGGCAATGCCTGTGCTGGCGCCTTATGGCCCGGTGGTGGGCGGCACCGTCTCGCCGGTCCCGGAACCGGCAATCTGGCTGCTGCTGTTGGTGGGGATGGGCGCGCTGGGGCTGTACACCCGCCTGCGCTGAACGGCGGCGCTGCTTTGCGCAAAAAAAGCGGTGGCCGGGAAACCGGGCCACCGCAAGGGAAGCGCGCCATGGGGCAGGCGCAGGTGAAACACGTTACACAGGCATTCGGGACGAACCGGCCGCTGCGCGATTGCCGATTCGTCAAGACCTAGTGTAGAGGCATTCCACGAAACGTAAAACCAGAGCTTTTATGAACGTTACTTCGTAAAATACGAAGTAACGATAGCTCCTCGGTTCGCTGCACGAAGTGCAGTTAGATGTGCGGGCACCCGCGTCGGGGGGCGCCTGGCACGCCATCCGAACGGTGTCGAAGCGACGCCGCATCGGTCCTGCCGCCGATCCACCGCTCTGGCTGCCGATGCGGCAGAGGTCCTGCCGGTCAGGCTGTCAGCCGCAGCAGCGCGGAGCCGTGCGGCGGCAGGGTGCGGCGCAGGCTGCCGGTTACGCGGTCCACGTCGCGGCGTGCCCACAGGTCGCGGCAGGCCACCGTGCGCCCGCCGAGGTCCAGCCGCGACAGGTCGAACACCAGCTCCGCCGGCTTGTCGCCCGCGTTGAACAACGCCACATAATGCGACCTGTCAGCGTCGGCGGGCCGTGCCGTCCAGATGCGGGTGCCGGCATCGGCATGGTGCGGCTGGTTGGCCGTGCTGCGCTGGTTCACGGCCAGCACTTCCGGATTGGTCAGCAGGCCGAGCGTGCGTTCGTCAAGGTGGCGCAGGTCGCCGCCCATGATCAGCGGCGAGCGGGCGATCGACCACAGCGTCATCAACGTCTGCTGCTCGTCCGGCGTGAACTTCGTGTCGCGCTTGCCCAGCGCGAGGCGGCCGAGCGGCAGCATGTCCGCATCCGGCCAGGCATTCGGACCCATGTAGCGGTTCCAGTTTTCCAGGCGCTGGAACTGGGCGTCCAGCATCTTCCACTCGTCCCAGAAGTCGTCCGAGATGCGCCACATCTGCGCGTAATGCGGCACGTGCAACCCCCACTTCAGGTCCGTCTCGCCGGGCGACAGGCTGAGCGTGATCGGGCGGCCGGCGGCCGCGATGGCCTTGTGCGCCGCTTCAATCTCGCGCCAGTTGTCCTGGTAGGGACGCGACATGTCGTCCATCTTGACGAAGTCGACGCCCCACGACGCATACAGCCGGAAGATCGAATCGTAATAGGCCTGTGCGCCCGGCTTGCTCATGTCGACACCGTACATGTCGCTGTTCCAGCCACACACCGAGTTCGTGTTGGCGATATCCTGCGCCCGATACGGCGTGCCCAGCACAGGCGTGTTCTGCCGCACCGCCTGGCGCGGAATGCCGCGCATGACGTGGATACCGAACTTCATGCCAAGCTGGTGGACCTGGTTGGCCAGCGTCTTGAAGCCGCCGCCGTCGGCCGAGCTGGGAAAACGGTTCGGCGCCGGCAGCAGACGGCCGTATTCGTCCATCGTCAGCTGGGCATCCTTGCGGTACTCGTAGCTGTTCGCGTTCGGCTCGTACCACTGGATGTCGACCGTGAAGATGTCGTAGCCGGCAGGCAGCAGCTGCTGCGCCATGATGCGGGCATTCTCCAGCGCCTGCGCTTCGGTGATGGTGGTGGCGAACGAATTCCAGCTGTTCCAGCCCATCGGCGGCGTGGGTGCGAGCCCGGCGGCACTGGCAGCTGCCTTTCCCCGCTGCGCTGCATGCAGGTTGACCGGGACGGTGGTAGCGAGTCCGGCGACGATGGCGGAGGCAAGCAGGGTGCGGCGGTGCGGATTCATGAGGGGGACGGTCTCCATTGTTATTGGGGTGGCACGCCCGGCAGGCGGCCGGCGCGTGATCGTAATCCGCCCGGCGCTGAACCGCTAATGATTTTTCACACCGCTGCGATGCCGGAATCGCTATCGAAGCGCGACGCCGGCGGCACCGCCCGCATCAGAGGGCAGCGTCCTCCAGGTGCGGCAACACGACGGTGAAAGTGCTGCCGCGCCCCGGTCCCGCGCTCTGCGCGCTGATGCTGCCATCGTGCAGTTCGACGATATGCCGGGCCAGCGCCAGTCCGATACCCAGGGCACCCTGCGTCCGCTCCGGGGAGCACTCCGCCTGGGGCACCAGGCCGAATGCGGTGGCCTGCACGGCCGGCGTCATGCCGACGCCGTTGTCGCTGACGCTCACCACCACCTTACCGGCATCGATGCCGAGCGTGATGGTGACCTGGCTGCCGTCCGGCGAGGACGTGGCGGCGTTGTTGAGCAGGTTGGCCACCACCTGCACCAGGCGCTTGGCATCGCCCAGCACCATCGCCGGCCCTTCCGCCAGGAGCAGGGCCACCGTCTGGTCGCGCAAGTCCAGCACCGGGCGGCGCTGTGCCAGCGCCTCATGGGTTACCGCCAGCATATCCGTCGGCTGCATCACCAGGTCTACCAGACCGCGTGTCATGCGCGAGACATCCAGCAAGTCGTCGACGAGTTCCGTCAGCTGGCGTGCCTGCCGCGTCAGGACGGCACTCGCCTTGCTCACCCGCGCTGCGTCAATCTGGCCAAGCGACAGCAGTTCCGCCACGGTGGCGATGGGCGCCAGGGGATTGCGCAGTTCATGGGCCAGCATGGCGAGGAAGGCATCCTTGTTGCGCGCCTCCTGGCGCAGCGTGGCCTCGACCTCACGCTGCGCCAGGTACTGCTCGGTCACTTCCGTGCCCTCGACGAAAATGCCTTCGACGGCACCGTCCGCCCCGAAGATGGGCTGGTAGATGAAATTCACGAAGCAGTTTTCCAGGGCACCACCCGGGCCACGGCGGAACTGCAGTTCGCGGCCATAGACCACGGCCGGCTCGCCGCTGCGGTACACCTGGTCGAGCAGGGCCACCAGCCCCTGCGCCTCGGCTTCGGGCACGCTCTCGCGCACCGACTTGCCGATATAGTCGCGCGGTCCCGTCACCTTCGCGGCCGCATCGTTGACCAGCTCGTACACATGGTCGGGACCGCGCAGCACCGCGATGAAGCCCGGCGCCTGCTGGACCCAGGTCTGCAGGCGGTCCAGATCGGCGAGCAGCGTCTGGTTGGTTTCATGGACGTGCCGGGCATGCGAGAAGAGGCCCGTCTGTTCGGGGGCAAGCGCGGCTGTCGTATCCACCGGCTCGCGTGCATCGCCACGCAGGCGCCCCATTGCCGTCACGTCGACGGCGTGCAGCAGCACGAATTGCACGGCGCCGCCGGCGCCGGGCACGGGACTATGACTGACGCTCCAGTAGCGGGTGCGGCTCCCCTCGCCCTCCTGCCCCACGGGCAGATCGACGCGCTGCAGGGCCATCGTGTCCGCCTTGCCGGTGCGGATGACGCGCTCGATCGACGCGGTCGCCAGTCGCACCGTTTCGGGATCGGCAGGAAACGCATCCCAGATGCGCTGTCCGGCGATATCGGCCAGCTCCCGCGCCATCAGCGCCAGGAACGCCCGGTTCGCACCAGCGATACGCAGGTCGCGATCGAGCACCAGGTAAGGATTCGGCGACGCATCGAACAGCGCCTGATATGTGGAGTCGTGCAGTTGCATGGGCAGGACCAAGGGCCGGTCGTGGCTGGGGGACTTCGATTCTAGCAGTCCCCCGCTGATCTGCCGGCCCCGAAGCGCACGGACGCTCGCCGACCTTACGCGAGACGCGCGAGTTGGTCGCGCATGTGCGGCAACCAGTAGGCCGAGGCGAACAGCCAGGTCACGACCGCCAGCAGCATTGCACATGCAGCGCCGGCTGCTTTCATCACGCTTCCCGGCAACGCGGGACGGCGGCGGATGACATATTCGGCAACCAGCAGGTGCGGCACATAGAAAAAGTCCATCACGAGGTCGAACGGACCATCGAACGTGCCGGTGGCATGCCCAGGCCAGTCCAGCGCGTTGAGCCACAGCCCGTACTCCATGCGGTACAGCCAGGAACCCAGGCCCAATGTGAACAGACGGATCGCCCACGCGCGGTGCTCGCACATGCGCCGCGCCAGCGCATGCCGCAGCGTTTGCGCGCACGACAGCAGCATCAGCACCCCATACAGGCCGAAGCCCAACGCCATCACCTGGCCGCCGACGGGATCGCGCAGCGACAGGTAGGCCAGCCCGCCGACGCCGGCCAGCGCGGCGCAGGCAAGGTAGACGCGCCCGCTCCAGCGGTGCGCGGCGGGCCAGCGCGTGCGGATGCCGGACATGAACTGGACCGGCCCCAGCACCAGCATGGCCGCTCCGGTGACGAAGTGCATGCCGATCATCAGGTTGGCGGTCGTGGCGGCCCGCGCGTAAAGGCGTGGCAGCACTTCGTTCCAGTCGCGCTCCATCGTGCCCAGCAGCGCAGCGCCGCCATAGAAGATCACGATGTACAGGCTGAAAATAGCGGCGCTCAGCCAGCTGAACAGCAGCAGCGTGCTGGCTGGCGAGCCCGCGGGAGGCTGAGCCGGCACGGCCGGCGTGGAGGCGGCTGGAAGGGAATCGGTCATGATGAAATCCAGGAACCCGATACATCCAGCATAGGAGAGAAAGGCCGCTCATCCAATGCCGACAACGACAAACGCGGGAACCGAGGCAAGTTGCGCCACTGCCGCCCAAAGCAAAAGGGCCCGCGACATGAATCGCAGGCCCTTTCGTACAACCAAACCGGACGGGTAGTGCAAGTTTCGCAATCGCGGCCCCTGCAGTGTGAATGGATTCGAGCAGAGCAAGCATCCACCCCGCCGCCATGTTTTATTCAATGATAGAGTTGCGGTATTTTGATCAAACCGGTTTTTATTGGAGAAAAAGCCATCATTCGGCTCGGCGACAGCATCTGAGGCGCACATGGGATTGTTCAAAAAAATCGCGGCGTTGCTGGGGGAGTCCAAGCCCATCGACGAGCTGATCAGGGCGTATCCGGCCTCGGCCCTGGAAGCGGCGCCCAGCCTCGCGGTGTTCCCGCCCAAACTGTTCCTGGGAGACCAGGACGTCCACGCCTACCGGACCGAATTCATGGTGAACCTGGAGGACGCGACGCGCGTCGCAACGGCAATCTCCTCCGAGTTCGACTCAGTGTCTGACAGGGCATTTCAAGAGGGGTCCGCCAACAACGGTTCCAAGGCAGTGCATTTCTCCTTGAGGCCCGAATTTGGGGGAGCGGTGGCAACCATCGTAACGAACTCGGGCGCCTTGCTCGGCAAGATTGATGGGTTGGACCTGCACCCTTCCCCGCCCTGGATCGTCTTCCCCGAAATCGAACCGGAGACGGTGGGCAGCCTGCAGGGCTCGATCGAGTACTGGTGGGACTGGTTTTTCCTGCCGTATTGGCTGGCAGCAACCACGCAAGAGCGACTGCGCTATCTGGACCAATACAATGCCAGCCCACAATGGCGCGAATTCGTGACGCTGCACGCGCCCTGAGCATCAACTGGTATGTGAGTATCCTGCGCCCGCGAGGACCTGGGCCGCAGGAGTGCAGGCTGCCATCACAGCGCACGTTTCCACGCTGTTCCGGAGTCTCTACGATCGGATTGAGAGACCTCGTGCCTGGATTGAGAGACGTCGTGCCTGCGCACTAACGCGCGGTCGCAACCCAAATAGCGGACTCGAACACTCCGAAACGCTCTTGTCGGACCCAACGAAATTCACCGCGGTCCGCCGCAATTTTCCGGACTTTCCCCCATATTTTCCACGCAGAAACAAAAAAGGCCTACAACGCGAGTTGTAAGCCTCTGACTTCAAACGAATTTTTGGTGGGAAGTGCAAGTTTCGAACTTGCGACCCCTGCAGTGTGAATGCAGTGCTCTACCCCTGAGCTAACCTCCCGAGATGCGTAATTGTAACGAAGTTCTTGCGGTAAGTCAAAATTTCTCGAACATCGCAAAAAGGTCGGTTTTTCGCCCTCTCCTATGAGAATGCGGCTAAAAGTGGTCAAAATCGATGCGCTTGAATAAGTCTCGTTAGCGCTCTTGCCACAAAGTTTATAAGTGCTAAAGGTTGACCAAAATCCAAGAAAGTCCAGCACTGTCCAGCAATAATCCCCGGACTTTCCCCGGAATTTCCGGACTTACCCCGGACTTTTCCCGGACTTTTTGTGCGGCAGAGTCCGATCGAAACCGCAGTCAGCTTTTCACCCATTTGGAGGCATCAAAATGGTGCAAAGGATCGATACCGTGGCAAGCCGCGCCAAGCTTGCCGTACGAAAAGAGCCCTACTGGAGCCGCATTAGTGCCGGCGTCTCAGTCGGATTTCGAAAGGCCTCTGAAACGTCCGCCGGGCGATGGATCGCACGCCAGAGCCTGGATGACGGGCGCCGCATCGAGCACGCCCTTGGCACCCTCGAGGAATGGGCAGCGCACTTACGCTATGACAAAGCGGTCGAACTAGCTCGGGCTTTTGCCTCCCAGTTGCCCGAAGCGCGCGTGATTGCCGCTGACACCTTCACAGTGATGAACGCCTGTGACGCTTACGTGTCCCGTATCCGAGAAATGAAGGGCGACGGACCCGCGGACGAACTGCAGGCCCGCTACCAGCGATGGATTAACCTGGATCCCGTCGCTAATCAGCTATTAGCTAGATTGACCCGTGAACACATGGATGCCTTTCGTCGGCGTCTGGTGGCATCCCCCGTCAGATCGACAGGCAAGAAGATGCTGCGCAAGCGTTCGAAAGACACCGTGAATCGTGACCTCGCCGCGGTTCGTGCCGCCCTGAACAAAGCTCTCTCCGATCACCGGGTGGCGTCCGATTTCGCATGGAAGGAACCGCTAAAGGCTTTTCCTAACACCAGCCGACGGAGGACGCTCTACCTGGACCGTGATCAAAGAAGGGCAATGATCGATAGCGCGCCAAACGATCTGGCCAAACTCCTGCGGGGCCTTTGCCTCCTGCCTCTGAGGCCTGGTGCGCTGGCCGCCCTGACGATCGGCGCCTATGACGCACGCCTTCAAGTTCTCACTGTGGGACGGGACAAAAGTGGGCAGAATCGGTGTATCAAACTGCCACCAGCGGCAGCAGAGATCTGTGCCGCAAAGGATTCTAATCTCTCGCCCACGTCTCCGCTATTCGCGCGTGCGGATGGTCGACGCTGGAACAAGGACGCCTGGAAGAAGCCAATCGCGAAAGCCGTCGCGCTCGCCCAATTGCCGCCCACTACAACTGCCTACACACTGCGCCACAGCGTCATCACTGATCTAGTTCATGATGGGCTCGACCTCCTCACCGTGGCACAGATTAGTGGCACATCCGTGGCAATGATCGAAAAACACTACGGCCATCTACGGCCGAATGCAGCGATCAATGCTCTCGCGAAACTGGTCTTGTAACGGTTCGGCGGACCGCAATCGTTCTACCGTTGATCATTCTAATCGATGGCGGTATTACGGTCTCGATGAGAACCGGCAACCGGGAGGCGGCATGCCGGGCTGCCCGCATCGCCATCTTGTGGGCGGCCCCGTGGCCCTCCTGGAAGTCACGACCGCATTTCCAGCTCATCCTTTTAACGCGCGGTGCCGCCGGAAGCGCTGCGCTGCCAGCATCGGTTCGCGCTACGAGGCAGCCCACATCACCGGCCATTTATAGACTATTCCGGATGACATTCTTCTGAATTTTGCCAGTGGCCGTTTTCGGCAGCGCCCGGCAATACACCCGTTTCGGACACTTGAAATGTGCCAGATGGTCCCGGCAGAACGCGATCAGCTGCGCCTCGGTCACGAGCGCGCCCTCGCGTAGCTCGACCACGGCTACGGGTACCTCACCCCACTTCCCATCCGCGCTAGCAACCACGGCCACGGCGGCGACTTGAGGATGCGAGTGCAGCACGTATTCAATTCCGACTGACGAAATATTCTCCGCCCGAAATGATGATGCCCTTGGAACGGTCCTTGATCTCGATGTAGCCATCGTGCTCTATCACCGCCAGGTCACCGGTCCAGAACCATTGTCCGGCCAACGCACAGTCGGTGACGACGGGATCATAGAGACATCCCATCAGCGTGATATCGCCGCGGGAGGCAATTTCCCCGATCGTCGTGCCGTCCGCGGGGACTGGCTCGGACAAGCCATCAATAGCACCGTCATATCCGTCTGCAGCGGATAGCGCATGCCTTGTCGAGAACTGAGATCAGCACGCTCGCTCACTTGGGGGGAGTGCCATTTCGGCTTGGCTTCGCAGCTTGCGGCAGGGCCGTAGATCTCGGTCAGCCCGTAGCAGTGCGTCAAACACACGCCAATCGACTCCATGGAGCGCAATAGGTTCGATGAGGGTGTCGCCCAGCGATGATCGCCGCCGGAGATGGCTGGAACATGCTTTGCGTCGACGACCTAATGCCATGAGTCACTCGCAGCTAAAAAAGCGCGCTCGAACAATCCTTCGCTCAGCGGGGCGGCGTGCCATTATGGATGACTTCGGGTGCGATTCAAGGATGGCAGGACAACGCTACCGTGCAGACGATAGCCGCTCAGGTGGCTTGGGTCCGGAATACCACCATCGTCACGAGCAACGCCAAAAAGATGCCTACATTGATCTTCGGCTCGCGGTATTCATCAAAGTAGAAACCAAAACCGAGCCAGGCAACGGCGGCGAGTCCAAAAAATACAACCAGCCGCCAGTCGTCCAGTAATGTCGCGGCGCGCCACGCGATCAGAAGCCCTACCATTCCGACGAGTACTTCGCTCATGGCATATGCGGTATGCATGCCGTAGTACAGCGTGGTCGGCAGGCCCGCGGTCCGCTTACCGCGCAGATGCTGCGCGACTACATCGATGATGAAGTGAAGAACGCCAATCAGCGTGAGCCAACCAAAGGGTAAATAGGCGAGCGTTTTGTACATGGATTTCGTTCTCTCTCGTCAGTCGGCAGCGATACGTTCCGTGCTGACGTATCAGGACTTGATCAAGCACTTCTCGACCATGCTGTTGGCCGCTGCCTCGATGGCTTCATGAGCCGTGCGGGGTTCCCAGCCGAGGATGCGTCGTGCTTTATCGTTGGACGTCCGCTTCGCATAACCGAGATCTGGAACGATCGGGCGCAGTTCAGCTTTGAACCGCGCCGCGATGCGCAGGATGAAGTCAGGCACGGTGCGCGTCGGTACATGCACGCCGCGCTCGCCGAGCTCAGCTTTGACAATGGCAGCAATCTCTCTCATTGCGAGCGCGGGACCATTCGACAGCAGCAGCCTCTCTCCCGCGGCGTCCGCATGGGTCATCGCCAGGATATGCGCGCCGGCCACGTCACGCACATCGACGATCGGAATGAACAGGTTCGGCATTGCTGGCATGGCACCATCGAGCATGCGTTGAATCACTTGGTTTGCCCCTGAGATGTTCTTGCCAAGTACCGGTCCCATGACCGCTACCGGAAGCATACTCGTCAGTTCCAACAGACCGCCCGCCGAGGCGATAAAGTCCCATGCGGCGCGTTCGGCGAGGGTCTTGCTTTTACCGTAGGCATCGATGTCGGGACCGTCGAGTCTCGTCCAGTCATTCTCGGTAAACGTATGCTTGCTATGGGGGTGGCCCCAACTGACGGCATGGAAAGCTGACGTCAGGACGACGCGCTTGACGCCGGCATCACGGGCGGCGCGCAACACACGCAGGGTGCCTTCACGAGCGGGGATAATCACGTCGTCTTCATGTTCGACATGCCCGGGCTGCACTGGCGATGCGACGTGCAGCACAGTGCCGATACCGGCGACGGCTTCCGCCCATCCCCCGTCCTGCAGCAGGTCGGCAGCAATGAAGCTCAGCCGGTCGCCGTGGACCATGCCACCCATCCCCAAGGCGCTGCGCACCGCTGCTTCGCCGGCAAGCGAACGGATGGTGCTACGCACATGATAGCCCTGCGCGAGGAGTTGCAGAATGCAGTGTCCGGCGATGAAACCGGAACCACCAGTGACGAGAATACGTTGCTGACTCATTCGTGGGTTTCCCTGGTGATGGATGGTCGATTCATGGTCTGACCGTCACGCCAGCGCAGTGGCGTGGTCTGCTCCCACGTGCGAAAGGCACGCGCAAACGAATTGGGCTCGGCGAATCCAAGCAGCATGCCGATGGCCACCACGTCCAGATCGGTGTGACGGAGCAAACGGCTCGCCATGATGCGGCGTACTTCGGCCAGCTGACGTTGGAAACTGGTGCCGCATGCGTCGAGGCGGCGTTGGAGGGTGCGACTGCTCACGCCCAGTCTGCGGGCGATCTCGCCGATACCAGGAGGACGGCCCTCGCTCAGCTGCCGCGCAATGGCCACACGCAGGTCACCGACCAGCATCGACGCTCCGGCGTCCTCGGCAATCAATGTCTCGACGTTCGCCAGCACGTCTGCGAAAGCGCCTCCTTCGGCTGCCACGAACGGGACGTCGAGCGCGCTGCGTTCGAACACCATCGCATCATGCGTGGCGCCGAAAACGATGGGACATCCGAAGTGACTGCGCAACAGTTCCTGATCGGCAGGACGCCGCGCCAGTTCCAGCCTGACCGGCGCAATCCTCCCCCCGGAACCACGCCGCGCCAGTTCTTTCAGCGATGCCATGGTCGTATCGACGAGCAGGCGCGGCACGTCCCCTGTCGCCAGCAGCCACCGATAGCGCACAGTGGCTTCGTCGCCTTCCACCGCGAATTCGACGAGTTCTGGACAGGTTTGGCGCTTGTATCGGGAAAGCGTGACGAGTGCCTGCCGAAAGTCGGGCGCGTGTAGCGAAACGATAGCGGCCACGGCATACCCCCGGGCGATCCCTTCCGCGCCGAAACGCATCCCCGCCGACCGATCCTCGAACAGGTCGTCGGCAGCTTGCCAAAGACGGAAAAAATCGTCTGTTTCCCATGCATTGGATGGCGCTATACCGGCGCGCTCGCAAAGCGCCACGAGCGTCGTGGATAGCGCCGCAAGGCCATGGGGGGACAGAGAAAACACTTTTGCGCTGGTCATGATGGGAGGATAAGTGCTCCCCCCTACCCGAACAAATCAGATCGCGCCAAACAATGACCACTCAACCGGCCGTGATAGCATGGACTTGTGGAAACATTAATCAAATCCCCCATCCTGGAGCTCGTGATGTTGAAGCTCCGGTTCCTGGGTGTGGCATCCGCGAGCATGCCGGGATGTGTTCCAATGCGATCACTGCACATTGCGCCTGATGCCGCTGACGCCAGCATGGCCAGGCACGGATGCGGCGCATCTTCCAGCGCGATCCCGTGGCAGGCGTGGTCACCGGATTCATACGCCGCGGCGAGAACAGCGATACCGTGTACAGCCGATCTGGTAGTCGATAGACACCATGTCGGCCCGCCGCACCGGAGACATGCCGGAGTGTTGAGCGCGCCCCGCACTGGACCATCCGGGGCGCACAGCAGGACTTCAGAACATATACGTCATGCTGAACCGGATCGTGCGGCCGAACAGCGGGCGGGCCACGCCGCGGTTGCGCGTGCCGTCGGGCGACAGCAGGTCGCTGAACAGCGGATCGCCTTCCGTGAACGACACCTGGTCGGTCAGGTTCGACACGTGCAGGTGGGCGCGCCAGCGCTCGCTGGCCTGGTACTGCGCGCCGGCATTGACGATGTAGTACGAAGGGAACAGCGTCACGTTGTTGTCCGATGCCTCCGAATAGCGCGTGCCGTAGCGCTGGTACTGGGCGTACACGCTGACCGGGATGTCCGTCAGCGGCTTCAGGTCGAACGACGGCATGAAGTTGAACATCACCTTCGGCAGGCGCCGCGGCCGGCGGCCATCCTCGCTCACCTGCACGTAGTGGTAACCGGTGATCACGCCGACCGGGTCCTTGTCTTCCTGCGTGATCGTGTAGTTGGCGCCGTCGACCTTCGGATTCTGCAGCACGAAATTGCCCTTCAGTTCCAGGCCGTCGACTGCCGCCGGCCGCCACGACAGCTCGACTTCCGTCCCCACGTTCTCGATGCCGCGCTTGTACAGCTGCGCCACGTCCGGACAGGAATTGATCTGCGTGATGCCGCCCTGCGTGGCACACTGGCCCGATTCGATGTCCTTGTAGATGTTGACGGCGCTGCGCGGCGAGAAGCGGTTGTAGAACACCGCCACCGAGGCGCCGAAGCCGCGCGTCAGGTAGCGCAGGCCCATCTCGTACTGGCGGATGCGCTCCACCGCGTCGATGTCCACCTTCCGGCCATTGACGATGGTGTCCGATGCGGTGGCCAGGTCGTTCAGGTCCTGCAGGCTGGGCAGGCGGAACGAGCTCGATGCCAGGCCATACACGGCGAACGCCTTGCTGAAGCTGTAGTTGCCGCCCAGCGACCAGCCCAGGTCATGGAAGTTGCGCTGCAAGCGGTGCGCCTCGCCCGGCAGGCTGACTTCATTGTCGGCCGTCGTGTCCTGCGTCGAACCGATGACCGTGCCGGCGGGCGTCAGGTCGGTGATGACGTTGCGGTCGCGGCGCGTGACGTCGGCCTTCAGGTTCTGCCAGCGCACGCCGGCATCGATCTTCAGCCGGTTGCCCAGCGCATTCCAGTGGTCCAGCAGATAGGCAGCATTGCCGTTGCCCTGGATATCGCTGACGAAGCCGCCCCACCCCGGCAGGATCGCGCCGCCCTGCGTCAGGCTCGGGCCCACCTGCCGGCCCTGCGCATCGACGGCATACAGGTCCACCGGGCGCGAGCGCTCGGCCACGTCGGTGACGAGCAGCGCCTGCTGGAAGTTCGGCGTGTAGTCGTAGCGGCTCTTGTAGACGCCGAACGTCAGCTCGTGCAGGCCCTGCAGCTGGAACGACTTCTGCACCTTCAGGTCGAGCGAGGTGCTGGACGCCTCGACGTCGGCGATGAACGGAATCATGAAGTTCAGGTTGGCCGAGGCGGGCACCGCGGACCCGTCGTTCAGGTAGCGTGCCGCCACGCCGGTGGCCTTCGCGTACTTGCGCACGAAGTCGTCGCGGCTGATGTTGGCGAACGCGCCGCAGGCATTGCCGGCCGGGACATTGAAGAAGCCGACCAGCTTGGCGTTGGCCAGATTGCAGCCCAGCGCCGCGCCGTGGGCGGGCGAGATCACGTCGTTCTGGAAGCGGGCATTCAGGAAGTTGGTGGCCGTCGCCGTGTCGTTGCCGGTGAAGACCGCGTTGAAGCCGTTGCTGCCGGTCGTGTGGCGCAGGCCCGCCGACAGCTTCCAGCCGCCGTCCAGTTCATGCGAACCGCTCAGCGTGAACATGCGGAAGTCCGGGTGGATGCCGTCCGCCTGGTCCACCGTGCGCTTGCCATACTCGCCGATCATGTCGAAGCGGCGGTTGTAGGGCGAGGCCGTGGTGCCGTGCTCGAAGTCGATGCCCAGCGGCTGGATGCTGTCCTGGTTGATCACCGTGGGATTGGCAGGCGTGCCGCTGCTGGTGAAGCGCGGCACCGAAATCGGCAGGTTCTGGAAGAATGCCGTGCGATCGTTGATGTACAGGGCGTCGGCCCGCAGCGTGGTCTTGCGGTCGTCGCTCGTGTACACCAGGTTGCCGCGCACTTGGCCGCCGCCGTCGGCCGTGTAGCCGGTGTCGCGCACGCCGTCGCTGCGGCGGTAGAAGCCGCCCACGGCACCCGTCAGGTTGCGGCCCAGCGGACCGGACACGAAGGCATCGTGGCGCCAGAAGCCGTAGTCGGCGTACTCGATCTTGTAGCCGCCGGCCAGCTGCTCGCCGCCGGTGCGCGTGACGTGGTTGACGGTCGCGCCCAGGCCGTTCGAATACAGGATGCCGCCCGGGCCGCCCTTCACCAGCTCCACGCTTTCCGTCATTAGGTCGTCGCGCACGAACACGTCGTTGTTCATGAATGGGGCTTCCGGTTCTTCGTAGGCCGGCAGGCCGTCGATCAGCTGCGGCGCAAAGCGGAACCCGCCCGTGACGGGCAGGCCGCGCACGGTGATGTTGTTGCTCGCTTCCCCGGCGCTGCTGCCTTCCGAATAAATGCCGGGGAAGTTGGCCAGCAGGTCCGCCGTGCTCATTGGCGCCAGGCGCTGGATCTCTTCCGCCCCCAGCGTATTGATCGAGAACGTGGCGTTCTTCTTGGTCGTGGCCGTCGTCACGCCGGTGACGATGATGACCGCGGCCGGATCGGTGCCCTCGGCGCCTGCCGCCGGCTGGCCTTGCGCCACCGGCACCGTCGTGGCCTGCGCCGCCGCCGGGGCCTGTGCCGGAATCTGCACCGGCACCTCCGCACCTGCGCCCTGCTGTTGTGCAAACACTAACGCCGGCATCAGGCAGATCGCCAGTGCCGCCGAACGAATGGTGTAATGATCGAACGAGTAAGTCATACCGCATCTCCTTTTATGATTATCGGCCGCCGACCGGCCGCCTTGGCAAGCACTGTTGTCCAACGTTGTCAGCATGAGCGCATCAAGTGGCTGGCACCTCCTCCAGCCGCGGCAGGTCGGCGCCGCGCCGCGCGCAGGTGATCGCGGCGGCGCGCCCGGCGAAGGCCAGTGCCGCGCGCAGCGTGTCGCGGTCCAGCGCGGCCAGGGCCGGTCGCGCCAGCAGACCGTGGCGCGACAGCCAGCACAGCAGGGCCGCCTGGAAGGTGTCGCCGGCGCCCACCGTGTCGATGACCACCGTGCTGGTGGCCGGCAGTTCCAGCACGGGCAGCTGCGCGGTTGCCGCCAGCACGCCGGCGCCGCCACGCGTCACGACCACCAGCGCCACGCCGGCCTGCAAGGCCATGTCGATGAAAGCCGCCGGCGCCATGCCGGTATACAGGTGCGCGATGTCCTCGTCGCTGATTTTCAGCAGATCGGTCTTCGGCAGCATCCAGGCCACGGCATCGGTCCAGGCGTCGCGCCGTGGCTGGATCGTCAGGCGCACGTTGGGATCGAATGCGATCAGGCTGCGCCCGTGCTGCCGGGTGACGAGCGCACGCAGGGCCGACGCGACCGGCTCGACGGCCATGCAGTAGGAGCCCACATGGATGGCCGCCGCATCGGACGGCACCCGGCCCAGGTCCGCCACCGTCACGGCCCGCTCGGCGGTCGCGTCGCCATACAGCGTGTAGGTCGGCACGCCGGCCGCATCGACATCGACCATCACGAGTGCGGTGGCGGCGACGGGGCGCGGGGCCGCGGCGATGTCGACGCCTTCGCGCGCCAGCGTTGCAGCCAGCCGGCGGCCAAAGATGTCGGTCGACAGGCCGCCGAAAAACATCGGGGCCGCGCCCAGCCGGGCCAGGCCGACCGCCAGGTTGAACGGGGAACCGCCGATGCGCGCGGTCAGCGCGATTGCATCCTGGTCCGCCCCGTCCCTCTCGCTCACTGCATCGGAAAAGACGTCGAACAGGGCTTCGCCACAGACGATAATCATGCTACCTCCTGGATGCCGGCCGTGCCGGCGGTTGAATGAGTGGATCCAATATCCTGTGCGGTGGGTACCATGCGCAGACCGGCGCCGTCGAAGACATGCAGCCGGCCCGGCACCGGGGCGACCTGCCACGCCTCGTTCAGCGCCGGCGGTTCGCCGTGCACCACGATCACCAGCGGTTTTTCCAGGCCGGCCACGGCCAGGTGCACATACGATTCGGCGCCCAGCCGTTCGACCAGCTGCACCTGCCCGCGAATCGGGCCCTGCGGATCGGCCACCAGGTGTTCGGGACGGATGCCCACCGTGACCGGCGCCGCCGCGCCGTCGGCCGGAAATCCGGGCGACACCGGCCACGCCAGCTGGGCACTGCCGAGCCGCAGCCGGCCGCCGGCCTCGATCGCCCCGGCGGCCAGGTTCATCTTCGGGCTGCCGATGAAGCCGGCGACGAACACATTGGCCGGCTGGTCATACAGGTGCATCGGCGTGCCGATCTGCTGCACGCCGGCCGGGCCCAGCACGACGATGCGGTCGGCCAGGGTCATCGCTTCGACCTGGTCATGCGTCACGTACACCATCGTGGCCGACAGCTGCTTGTGCAGGCGGGCGATCTCCACCCGCATGTCGGCACGCAGCGCCGCGTCGAGGTTGGACAGCGGTTCATCGAACAGGAAGGCGCGCGGCTTGCGCACGATGGCGCGGCCAATGGCCACGCGCTGGCGCTGCCCGCCCGACAGCTGCGGCGGCCGGCGCTCGAGCAGGTGCTCCATCTGCAGCATCCTTGCGACCTGCTCGACGGCCGGCCGGATCTCGGCCTTCGGCACGCGCGCCAGCCGCAGGCTGAAGGCGATGTTTTCGAACACACTCATGTGGGCATACAGCGCATAGTTCTGGAACACCATCGACAGGCCCCGCTGCGCTGGCGGCACGTCGTTGACGCGTGCGCCATCGATGCTGATCTCTCCCGCGCTGATGTCCTCCAGCCCGGCGATCATGCGCAGTAGCGTGGACTTGCCGCAACCCGACGGCCCGACCAGCACCACGAATTCGCCATCGGCGATCGTGAACTCGACCCCTTGCAGGATGTACTGCGCGTCCTTGCCGGGGTAGGTCTTTCCGACATCCTTCAATGCGATGCTTGCCATCTCAGTTTCCTTTCGTTGCCGCGCCCATCGACCAGACCTTGAGCGAGACGATGCGGTCGCCCGGCATGGCCAGCAGGCCCAGTCCCTGCGCATCGGCCCGGGTGGGATAGATGCGGCTGGTCAGGCTGCGGCGTTCGTTGACATAGGTTTCGACCATCGAGCGGTCCAGGAACAGCCGCAGCCGCAGGACTTCCTGGCCCAGGTCGAACGGGCCGCCCTGCACGCCGTAGTCCTTGCCGAGGGTGCTGCGGGTACGGTCGATCTCCAGGCGTTGCCGCGCCGTGTCGACGTACACGGCGGTTTCTTCCTCCTGACCGGGTGCCAGGCGCACCTGCAGGCCACGTCGGCCGGCGGCCGCTGCGGGTGCCAGCTCCAGTTCGATTTCCAGCCCATCGCCATGCAGTGCCGCCAGGGCCTGCCCGGCCTCGGCCACGCTGGTGTCACGCAGATCCAGCAGCAATGACTGGCGCAGCGTCGCCACCTCCTCGATCGGCGCCAGGCGCAAGTCGCCATCGGCGCCCAGCGACAGCGCCAGCGGCAGTCCGCCGTTGTGGGCCCATCCGGCATCCCGCTCGTCCTGCAGCGAACGTTCGCCCTGGGCGATCGAGAACACGATGGCGCGACCCGTGCGCGGATCGATGAAGCCGCTCGGGCCGGAGAAATGCCCTTCGCCCAGGTCGAAGGCGCGCGGCGCCGTGCTGTCCGGTACGAAGCGCGCGGTGGCCGGATCGAACACGCCGATCCAGTAATAGGCCTGGCCTTTGACATCGTTGAGGAACACGTGCCGCTGCTGCCCGTCCGCACCGCGTCCGATGGGCAGCAGCACCGGCAGCTCCCAGGTCTTCTCGAAGCCGGGGAAGCCTTGCGGATCGATCGAGAACAGCGGGCCGCGCGGCGTCCAGTGCAGCAGGTCGGCCGATTCGTAGACGAGCGCCGTGCCGCTGCCGCCCGGCAGCGCCGAGCCCACCAGCTGGAACCAGCGCCGGCGCTCGCCGTCGCGGAACACGAACGGATCGCGGAACTCGCCGAAGCGGCCAATGCCCTGCTGCTGCAGCGTGACGGGTTGTGGATATTTTTTCCAGCACACCAGGTTCGCGTCGGCCGGATCGCAGGGCGTGGCCATGCCGGTGCGCTGGTTGGGCCGGGCCGTGTCGTTCCCGGCGGTGAAGAACAGCACCGGCGTGCCGTCCGCCGCATGGGTGGCGCTGCCCGACCAGATGCCGTCCGTCGCCAGCCCGTCGTCCTCCGGCGCGAGTGCGATCGGCAGCTCGCGCCAGCGCACCATGTCCTGGCTGACCCAATGGCCCCAATGGATCTGGTGCCAGAACGGGCCGAACGGATTCTTCTGGAAGAACAGGTGATAGCGGCCGTCGTGGTACAGCGGCGCGTGCGGCTCGTTCATCCAGCCGGCATCGGGCATCAGGTGGTATTGCGGGCGGTGGCGGTCGCCGTTGAACGTGCTGGCCGGGATCGCCAGGTCTGCTGCCACCAGCACCGGCGGGCGGCCGCCGTGCCCGGCGAGGTCGGCAGCCATCTGGCGGGCGATGGCGTTGCCATCCGACGGGCCGGCAGCCACCCGCACTTCATCCATCAGGCCCAGAAAGGTATTGAGCTTGAAGACGCCGCCGATCTGCTCGGGCGCCGAATGCCGGCCAATTGAGAGTGGCCTGGCGGGCAGCGCGAACCTGCCGCCGGCCGGCATGGCGACATTCGCCATGCGCTCGCCGTTCAGGTACAGCGCCACGCGCCCGCTGGCCGGATCGTAGCTGGCCGCCACGTGCGACCATGCATCGCGCGGCAGCTTGCGCTCGCGCACCCGCACGTCGACGATGGCGCTGCCCATGCCCAGCTGGATGCCCCAGGTGCCGAAACGGTAGACGCCGAACGAGAAGCCCTGCCTGGCCGTGGCATCGAACTGGCTGAGGAACGCCGAGTAATGGCCGCCATCGCCCCACTCGAAGGCATGCGGCGCCACCCAGGCACTGAGCGTGAAGCCGCGCTGCAATTCGGCGGTGGTGAGCGCCGGCGCGATCACTTCCGTCGAATAGCCGTCGAACAGCAGGCAGCCCGCATCGATGCAGGGTCCCGCCGGCCGCCACAGCGGCGCGGTGGACGGCTTGAAGCGGGCCTGGTTGAAGACATAATCGACCTGGTCGCGGCGGCCCGACAGGCTCTCCAGCGCGACGCTGCCGCCCCCCTCGTCCAGCTTCCAGTGGGCCAGCGGCACCGCGGGATCGGCCGCGGCCACGGCCGCGTGCATGCCGGTCGCCAGCAGGATGCCGACGGTGATGGATGCCAGGCGCGCACCGACCGCGTGGCGCTGCGCGGCGGGCCGACGTGACTGCGCGGCCTTCGAGATTGTTTGCATGGTGTCCCCTCCGCTGCCACGCGCCCCGCTCTGCGGCGGGGTGGCACGGGCAGCAATGTCCAACGTTGTCATCATTCGGCTGATGGCGCGCCGAGCGTGTACAGCCCGTCGATGCGGCGCAGCGGGATCGGGTCGCCGATCGCCCCGACGAACTGGCCGTCCGCCCCGGTGTCGAGAAACGCCAGCAGGCAGTCGTTGCCGGTGACGGGATCGCGCAGGATCTTGCCGGCATAGCGCCGGCATGGCAGGTCGCCGTCGAGGAAGCCCGGCGCCGGTGTCCAGGGACCCAGCGGGTGGTCGGCCACCAGGTAGTGCGTGCCGGAGACGCCGCCGCCATGCTGGGCGCGCTGCGCCGGCGACCAGTGCGCCGCCACGTTGCAGAACACGCAGTACCAGCGGCCGTCGCGCTCGAACACCTGCGGCACTTCCAGCTGGCCGTAGTGCCCGCCGCCATACACCGGCGCCGTCGCCTGCCAGTGCAGCAGGTCCGCCGACACGGCATGGCCGATTACGCCCCGTTCATACAAGGGGCCGTCGTTGCGCCGGGCGGTATAGAACATGTGGTACATGCCGTCGATCTTGTCGGGCAGCACCCAGGGATCGCGCAGCGCCCGGTCATGCCAGCGGCCTTCCGCGTATTCCTCGTAATAGCGTTCGTCCAGGTCCAGCGCCAGGCCATCGCCGACGCGCTGCCACGGGCCATCCAGCGTGTCGGCAACCGCGTGGCCGATCCGCTGGCGCATGCCCTGCTCGGCGCGGCAGGTGCCGGTATAGAACAGGTGGTAGCGGCCCTCGGCATGGATGACCGAGCCGGTCCAGGTGGTGAAATCATCCCAGGCCGGCGATGCCGCGGGACCGAACACCGTGCCCTGCGGCGTCCAGTTGCGCAGGTCCGGCGAAACCGCGTGCCCGATCGAGACGTTCCAGTGGCGCAGGTCGGGATTGCCGATGGCGCGGTCGGCCTGCAGGAAGTACAGGTGCTGCACGCCGGCCTCCTCGAAGTGCCAGAAGTCCCAGATGAATTTGTCGTCGAGTTTCAGTGCCATGTAAGTTCCCAAAGTTAGCCCTTGATGCCGGTCCCGGCAACCGAGGCGACGAACTGCCGCTGGAATGCCAGGAAGACGGCCAGTACGGGCAAGGTGATGACCGTTGCGTAGGCCATGATCTGGCCCCATGAATTGGTGCGTCCGAAGAACTGCTGGATGCCTGGCTGGACCGGCCGGAACGCCTCGCCCTGGATGACCATGATCGGCCACAGGTACTGGTTCCAGGCGGAGATGAACAGCACGATGGCGGCCGTGGCGATGACCGGCCCGCTGTTCGGCATGATGATGCGGGCATACAGGGTCCACGGTCCGGCGCCATCCATCTTGGCCGCTTCGTCCAGCTCCGGCGGGATATCGCGGAAGAACTGGTAGAACAGGAACACGCAGAAGGCGTTGGCCAGGAATGGGATCACCTGGACGTGCAGGCTGTTGAACCAGCCGGTATGCAGCACCAGGTGGCCGTGCTCGAAGCCCGGCCATGGCAAACGCGCCACCAGCGACAGCAACGGAATGGCGATCACCTCGAACGGCACGATGACCAGCGCCACCACGAAGGCCAGCACCAGCTGGCGGCCCCGCCAGCGCAGCCGGGCGATGGCAAAGGCCAGCATGCTGTTGACCAGGATGCCGCCGACGACGACCAGCGCGGCGATCAGCGTGGAATTGAACAGGAACGACGGCAGGTCGCTCTTCTCGAACACCGCTCGGTAGTTGGCCAGCGACCAGTCGGCCGATGGCAGGTAGGCCGACCAGCGGTCCAGGTTGGAGAAGATGGCGTTGTCGCTCTTGAACGAGGACACCACCATGAACAGCAGCGGCGCGACGAAGACGCTGCCGATGGCGGCCATCATGACGAGCAGCGCACCGGTGCGCAGGCGGTTGGCGAGCAAGGGATTCATCGGCGGCCCCGGTTGACGAGCACGCGTTGCAGCACTGACAGGCCCAGCACGATGCCGAAGAACACCAGCGTGATCGTGGAGCCATAGCCCACATCCTGTTCGCGGAAACCGCTGCGCACCGCGTGGTACACCACGGTGGACGTGGAGTCGAGCGGCCCGCCGGCCGTCATCACGTCGATCTGCGTGAACAGGCCGAATGCCAACAGCGTGGTCGAGACCAGCACGAAGATGATCGTGTTGCGCAGGCCCGGCAACGTCACATGCACGAAGCGCTGCCAGCCGTTCGCGCCCATCAGCCTGGCCGCTTCGTACAGTTCGGGCGAGATCGACTGCAGGCCGGCGAGGAACACCAGCATCTGGAACCCGGCACCCTGCCACGCCGACATCAGCGCGATCGCCGGCAAGGCGTAATGGCTGTCGCCCAGCCAGTCCGGCCCCGCATTCGGGTTGCGCAGCACGCCGCGCAGCAGCTCGTTGAGCATGCCGCGATCCGTGTTGAGCATGAACGCCCAGACGATCGACGCCACCACCATCGACGTGACGACCGGCGCAAAGTACACGGTGCGGAAGAACACCCGGCCGCGGATCTTCTGGTTGACCAGGATGGCCAGGCCGAGCGCCGCGCCGCACTGCAGCGGCAGGACCAGCAGCGAGAACAGGAAGGTATTAATCAGCGACCGGTAGAACAGCGGATCGGTCGCTGCCAGCACGATGCGCGCATTGCCGAACAGCATGTGAAACGCGGCGCGGTATCCCTGCAACTCCGGCCGGGCTTTGCGCACCTGGCGCCAGGTGGGATAGCGCACGCCATCTTCGTCGCGCACCAGCGCGCCTCGTGCATCGCGCAGCGGCTCGACGACGATGACGTCCAGCGCCAGCAGGCGGCGGTAGTTGTCCAGGCCCACATAGCGCGTGGGCTCCGGCGACATCAGCCGGTGATTGGTCAGCGTGGCGCCCGCCGCGAGCAGCATCGGCAGCACCACGAAGGCCAGGAACAGCAGCACGGCAGGTGCCGCAAAGGCGCTGACGGCCAACGGTCCATCATTGCCAGGACGAGTCTTCATTTGCTGCCTCCCGCTGTGCGCGCGTCGAAGCCGTAACCGCCGTTGCGCGCGATATTGTGTTCGATGGCTTCCACCGCCTCGTCATAGGCCTCGGCGGCATCCCTGCCGCTGCGGATATCGGCCATCGCCTTCTCGAACGCGGACGAGATGGCCGGGTAGCCGGGCGTGGCCGGCCGTGGCTGGGCAAAGCGCTGCGCGAACTCGAAGTAGATGCGCCAGTCGCCGCCGGGACGGTAATGCTCGGTCAGGGCCGCGCTTTGCGCCGTTACCGGGACCAGCCCGGTATCGCGGGATGCCGCCGCCATTTCCGCCGGCGCAATCAGGTGCGCAAGGAAGGCCGCTGCGCCCTCGGGCTGCCGGCAGCTGCGCGTGATGCCCCACTGCCAGGACGCGGCGCCGATCTTCGGCCCCTGCCCGAAATCGGGCGGCGGCATCACCACCAGGTCGTCCCCGAACTGCTGCGCGTATTCGCGTGCCTTCCAGGAGCCCGTGTAGTGGAACAGCACGCGGCCCTGCTCGAAGGCCTTGTCGTCGGCCGGGATGCGTTCGACCAGGCCATCCTTGAACAGCCGGCCGTAGTAGCGGCCCACGCCCACCGCCGCGTCGCCGTTCAGGAAACCGTCGACGCGCAGGTAATCGCGCCGGTCGATCAGGTCCGTGCCGGCACTGCGCAGCCAGGGCGAGAACGCGTAGCTGTACCACTCGCCCTTGAAGCGGCCGTTCAGGTCCAGCGGAAAGCGGTAACGGCCGCCCCGCTTCGCCTTCACCAGCACGTCGTGGAATTCGGCTGCCGAGTAGGGATGGTCCGGCGTGGCGATCCGGATGCCCAGTGCGGCCAGCTGCGAGCGGCGCGCGAACAGCGCCAGCACGACATCAAACTGGCCGACGCTGTACAGCGCGCCCCGATAACGACCGAGGCCGCCTTCCAGCAGCGGCGCCACGGCCGACGCGGGCAGCAGGCCATCGAGCGGGCGAATGTGGCCGGCCCAGGCAAAGTTCGGCACGGTCGGCTGGTCCATTGCAATGATGCAGGGCAGCTGCCCCACCAGCGACGCGGCCGTGATGGACTCGGTATAGGAACCTTGTGGGATCGCCTCGACGACGACCTTCCAGCGTCCTTGCGCGTGATTGAAACGCTGCACGGCGGCCCTGCTGGCAACCATCTCGACGTCGCCCGTATCGTGGCGCCACAGCCGGATCTCGACCGGGGCAGCGAGTGCCGGCAACGTCCACGCCACCAGCAAGGTGCAAATGAGGCGCTTCATCGTGCGGCCGCCTTCGATGGCTCCGATAGCTTCGGTCGCTTCGACGCCGACGCGGCAGCCGCAGGCCGATCAGGCGGCGCACTCACCGTACCGCGCAGCACCGGCAGGCAAGGTACGCGCACCGTCGTCGCCGGGGCATCGCCGTGTTCCAGCACATGGCGGCCGGATAGTTCGCCGATCTCCCGATACGGCAGCGCCACCGTGGTCAGGCCGGGATAAAGCGCCTCGGAGATCAGGCGGAAATCATCGAAGCCCACGATCGACACATCGGCCGGCACGCGCAGCCCGCGCCGCTGCAGGATGAAGATCACGCGCATGGCCATCTTGTCATTACCGCACAGGATCGCGGTGGGCCGCTCGGCGCCGGCGAACAGGTGCTCCACCGCGTCCGCCAGGTGCGAGAACTCGTCCGTCTCGGCCTGTTCGGCGCCATGCAGCAGCCAGGCCGGCTCGGGCACAACGCCGGCTTCGCGCAGGGCACGCTGGAAGCCGCGCAGACGCAGGTCCGTTGCAATCATGCCGGGAATGAGCTGCAGGAAGGCGATCTTGCGATGGCCTGCGTCGAGAACGATGCGGGCCGCCGCGTAGCCACCGCCCTCGTCGTCCGGCACGACCTGGGTGAAACGGCAGGCCGCCTCGAAGCAGTTGGCCAGTGCGGTCGGCGTGCTGCCCAGTGGCGTTTCCAGCGTGACCTGGGCGTGGAACGGCGTGGCGAACAGGATCGCCTCGACGCGCCGCTCGCGCATGTCGGCAACCAGGCGATCGGCCACGTCCTGGCGGCCGCCCGTCTCGCCGATCAGCAGCACCTTGCCCAGCTGCTCGCAGACATTCTGGATGCCCTTGATGATTTCGGACGAGTCAGGTGTCGTCGTCAGATGTTCGGCGATCACGGCCACCAGCCCGGTGGGCCGGCCACGCAGCATGCGCGCCGCAGCGGACGGCGTAAACTCCAGGCTGCGCATGGCCTCCTCGATCCGGGAGCGCGTTTTCTCGGTCACTTCCCCGCCGCCATTGAGCACCCGCGAGACGGTCTTGATGGACACGCCCGCCCGTTCCGCCACATCGTGAATTGTCGCCACACTGTCTCCTGCAAAGCTGTTTTGCCGGACATCCACAATAAATGTCCAACGTTGTCATTTTTAGGGATGTTAGGGATTGCCGGTGGATCTGTCAATCACAAAGATGAAGTGGCAGCCCGCGCGAGGAATACGGTTCCGACGCTGCGCCTGCGCTCCGACCCGTCCGCTCGAAGCGTCGCCATCCGCCATGGAACACACGCCGTGGAACTGGTTCATGCCGTAGGCACTCCAAGGGAAGTCGCCGTGGAATCGTTGCCGATAGGGAGGCGCCGTGTTCAGCGAAATCATCGTCGGTCGCAGGGACGTGCAGATGGGAGCCTGTGCGCGGCAGGAGCCGGATGGCAAGGTCACCGTGCGACTGTCCGGCTATATCATGCACAGCTCATGCACGATCCGGTCGATCCGGGTCGTCGATGCGCCAGCAGCGCGGCGTGTCCTGATCCTGGTCGGCCTGGTCAGACCGGGCGAGAAAGGCGGGTTCGAGATCGACGTGCCGATCCACAGCGACACCCAGCGGCTCTACCTGGGCACCGACGCCTCGGCTGCATGGGAACGCCCCGCCACAGGCGCGCCGCCGCAGACCAGACCCCACGCACGTTGACCGAGGCAAATGAACAGTTGCCGGCGAAACTCCCCTCCAGCCCCGGAGCCGATGGCAATGCGAACCGGGACGCGGTGCGCGGTGGGCACGTCAGCGGGCCATTCCTGCATCGGCAAGGCAGCCCTCCAAGCAGGACACAAAGGCCCTTACCTCCGCCGTGAAGGCCTGGCGATCCTTCACGCAGGCATCGACCTGCGTCGGCTCCGGAACGGCACGGGCACCGTGACGACAGTCTTCCGCAAACAGGGGAACCAACGCATGCCTGTCGATCAGCGGGCCGGCGACAAACTCGTCCGCAATCCGGCGCTTGGCCTTGGCATTAGCCTGTAGCAAGCGGACGGCGTTTATCCCTTCTGTCCCGAACGAAGCCATGCCCTGCGTTAATCCATCGATGATCTGCGCACACTGGGCCTTCGTGGCCCCTTTGTCTGGCCACGGCAGCAGGATCAGCCACCTTCAAACGCTCAATAAGCATGCCGAGCTCGGTCTCCTGGGTCTCGGTACACGCGACAACTTCTTGTAATGCGGCTTCACTAAGATCCGCACGAAGAGACCCGTATCTGCGCCTTTCCTGCACTCGAAGCAGCGTATGACGGGTTTCATCTGCGCCAAAAGGCGCCTTTGCGCAACCGCAGGTTGCGTGATGTGTGAGACCTGCCTGATGGGGTCGCGGGGCGTCCCCGCGATGCTTATGGACAACTGTTACTCGCGGGTTAGATGCCCGAAATACATTTTCAGTTACACCCAGCATTTCCAGCACCAAAACCAGCATCGAACGACAGCAGTATAAGCATCGATACGCAGCATTAGTCGCATCGTAGAGGCATCAGGTCGACACCTCAGCGACAGCGGTTCGGCACCGGATTGGCATCGACAGGCATCGGAGCCCCGGTCGGATAAATCAGGTTGACACTCCGCAATCTATTACCGCGCAGCCGCAGTACTGCGATTATTTAACTTAAGGTCATCGTAAAATAGCGACCCATTCGTACTGCAATCTCCCACCCAGAGGTCGACACAATGATTTTCGCCATCTCGCTGGCCGTGATCTTCACAACAGGCTTGTGGCGCGTGGTGGAGGTGGCCACGCGCCGGCACATTCAGTCTTCCGTTCAGGCGGACGAACTACCGCTCCCTATCGCGTTCCTCGGTGGCGCGCTCATTTGGATGGCGATATTTCAATGGATGTTGGGCGAAACGGGTGCGCCGATTGGCATCGCCAAGAGCGCGCCATTTATATTGCTGTGTGGCGGCGCCATTTCCTTCACCGCAAACGGATGGTGTCTCCGCAATGCGATGAAACGCTCGTCCCGCTTGCAGATGGGCGCCCATACTGCAGCGCTGCTTGGCAGCGCCCTCATCATGTACGCGGCATTCGATCACATTACGTTCTACGCCGATCACGATCGTGTCGGGTTTTTGGACGCCGACATTGCCACCGAAGCCGACATCCATTGCGCTGCTGGGTATGCGATGGTGCGCCTGGATGCTGGCAATAACACAGCCATCTATCGGTGTCCCACCGCGTTCGTGGTCGGTAATGTGCTGGAAGAACCATTGGTCCCTTGGCCCCATTATTCCGAAGGCAGCAGTAGCAGTCTTGCGACGGCAATCCATCGCCTCAACAGTTCGTCGGCGACTCTCCAAACTCGGTAAGGGCCGCATATCCCGCGGTGTCCGGGCCCTCCCCTTATCAATCTCGGATACGCATTCGTTATCGCTAAGTGTTCTGAGCGTCCGCAATGGCTGCTCGGTTGGCCTCGCTACAGTACCTACGTACAGGAGGCCGCTCATGAATACCGACATTAACGATTTTCTCGCGCGCCGGCAGCGCACCGTCAGCAAGCTGGCGCCCTGGTTGGAGCAAATCATCGCATTGCGCAAGTCCGGCGCATCGTACCGCTGCATCTGCAGCTATCTCGCCGAACAGGGCGTCACGGCGCGCAATGAAGAAGTGATCCGGTTCCTGCGTCGCCGCGACCGAGCACGGTTGCGCACATCGTCGCCCACGAAACCGCAACCCCGGCCACCGGCCCCAAAACCAGTCCTGCCGGATGGCATCCCGGTCTTCAAATGGGAGCCCGCCGGCAAGTCCGACAACTCATGGTAGGAGACCGCAATGGATACCCGATCAGTTCACTTCACGCTCCAAGGCCGTGGGGGCGTGGGCAAGTCGCTGGCGTCCGCACTGCTGGCACAATACCTCGTGCATACCGAACGGGCTGTCAGCTGCTACGACACGGATCCCGTCAACAATACCTTCACCGGCTATGAGGCCTTGACGGTGAAGCGCATCGACATCCTCGGCACCGACAACAGGATCAATGCCCGTGCATTCGATGGCCTGATTGATGCGCTGCTGTGGGACGACAACATCGCTGTCATCGATAACGGTGCATCCACCTTTGTCCCGCTGATGGCCTACCTGGCGGAGAACCGCGTTGTCGATCTGCTGACAGGTTCAGGCCGCCCGGTCGTCATCCACTCCGTCCTGACGGGCGGCCAGGCCTTCAATGACACCCGCCACGGGCTGGAGATCGTGCTGCAGGAGCATTCGGCACCAGTGGTGGTCTGGCTCAATGAGTACTTCGGCCCTGTCGAACGCCAGGGACGCACCTTCCTCGAATCGTCCCTGTACGAGAGAAACGCCGAACGCATCAAAGGCATTGTTCGGCTGGGTCGTGGCAACGGCGATACCTTCGGCAAGGATCTGGAGATAATGTTGGAGCGGAAGCTGACATTTGCCCAGGCCATCGAATCGCCGGACTTCGGGATCATGCCGCGCCAGCGCCTCAGCATGATTCGAGCCGGTATTTTCGATCAGCTGGCAGTGCTGGAGCTGTGAGATGGGCAAGCCGCCCTCCCGCCGACCGCCCGTTCAGATTGAATTGCCGATGGACACCGGGCAGCGCATCGAACCGGAACTGGCCGATGAGGCGGTGCCCGTGACGACGGAACCCGACCTGTTGGACAGGCTGGCGCAGGACATTTTTCGCGAGACCGGCCTGAAAGTGTCGCGCAACGATCCGGTGATTGGCGCCGCGTTGTTACAGTCCCGCCTGATGGACGACGCGGCGACCCGTGCAGCGGACCGGCTCGCGCTTCGCGCAGACGAGGTGGCGGCAAAGCTGACCGAGTCGGTGCGGGCCAGTGCCACGCACCTCGACCAGGCCGATCGGGCCATGGCGCAGGCGTTCGCGCAATTGGCCGAGGGGACGCGGACGGTGACCGAACAGGAGCTGCTGGCGGTACGCGCCAGCTTCGCCCGCTCGGCGGCCGAGACCCTGGACCATGTCCGACGCAATGTCCTGCGGCGCAGCGGCTGGCGGTACTGGTGGCGCGATCCGGCCGCCTGCCTGGTCGGCACAGCGTTTGGCATCGCAATCGGCTGCGGGATGACGCTCTACTGGACGCGCGGCCCCAGCGCGGAACAGACGCGCCTCATGCAAAATGGCCTGCTGCTCGATGCGGCCTGGCCCCGCCTCGGAGAGCGGGAGCGGCGCCTACTCGGCCCACTTGACCGGGACCCGCCAGCAGCGTCCACACCGGCGCCACCGCGGCCGCACGACAGGACGGCAGGCCGCGCCGAGAGGCAGTGACCAGCGCTCGCGGCGCGCCTCTACACGCGCGGTGCCGATCGATTCACACGCGGGATCACCGTGGTGTCGCCGTGGCACCGCGCTGGTAACGCCGAGCGCCGGATTTACCCGCCGCCCTCAACACGCGCCACAGCCGCCCGGACAGCACCCCAGTTCAATCCCATGCCGGCAGAAGCCCAGGATCGGCCGAAACGGTCGTCCTGCTGCCGTTCCTGCGGCGTCGCGTAGTCGAATTCCATGGCGATGTGGCTCGCCATCGTGCGATGGGCAGCGGGCAGCGCGCCAAGCAGGCAATCGACAGCGCTGCTGAACCGATTGTTATACAGGTCGGCACTAAGGCCGCATGTGTTGGCCGTTTGCGCCGCCACCAGCCGGCACTTCTCACGCCACGCCGCAATGTCAAAATGGTGGAAGCGCTGCCACCCAAGTTCCCAGCCTTGCGCCAGGCCGGGTTCGTCGGCGAACAGCACCGGCACCGTGACGAAGCTATTTTCGGCATCCATCCGTCCTGTTCGGCTTGCCGCCGGACGACGCACATTTGCTCGTCCGCCGACGCGCGATCCGTCACTGCCAAAATACGTGTGCGGGCCAATCACACCCGGGTCTCCAATCCGCGCATGATCATCTCCCTGCAAGTTGCTTAAATTCGGCGTGATCGCCGATGCCAGTCAGCGGCATCTGCATCGAAACCGTCGTTCCGGCACACCGCCGTACGGAGTCGTCACGCCTGCTCGTGGCAGCGCAGGGCGGCGGCACCACGCAGCCGCCGCCCCGGCGCTACCTCTCGTGCGTCATGCCATGGCTACCCCGTCACCGATGCCGGGAGACGGTGCCGGTTCGGCGTCTGCTTCGATGGGTGTACGCAGCACGGCCGGCAACCAATCCACGCCCGCGAAGACTTGTTCCGCCAGTTGCGCGGCCACCTCCTTCGACGCACTCTCCAGCGGCACCGCCGCCCTCGCCGACACCACCTCGCCGACCAGTTGCACGATGCGCGGCTTCGTCAGTTGAACAAAGTATCCGGCTGCCGTTGGCTGCCACCACTGACGCATGTCGAGCTTCACCGCCAGCGCCAGCTCTTCAAAAGCAGCATGTGGTGCTTCGGTGCCCAGCACCGTATCGACCGACCGCGCCACCGCGAAAGCCAATAGCGTCAGCAGCGTTTCCGGCGTCTGCGCCATGCACCACGCCAGCGGTACCCCCGGTGGCACCGCCAGTGCGGCCAAACGCTCCTCGACGTCGGCCAACGCCCGCGCCGCAGGGCTGTCCGCCGCCTCCGGGCAAGCGTGGAATGGCAGCAGGCGGATGCCCGCCCCGTGCGACGGACCACCCGTCACGTCGCGCCACAATGCCTGCACGGCCAGGGCCAGCGCGGCATGGGGCTGCCGTACCACTTCGGCTGCCAGGGCGAGCGTCCGATGGGTCGTCAGCAGGCGGATTAGCTTTTCCGGATGCAGTGGGCGAGGCGCGCGTTTCGGCGCTTCCGCACCGGGCAGTTTCGACTTGTCCTCGGGCCGGATCAGGTGGCGATAAATCGTCGGCCGGCCCTCGTGGTCGAGGGTGACCAGCGCACCGGACAGGCTGGCGATCTGCGGCTCGGGAACCACCAGTGCGCGCTCGATGCCCTGGCGCTGCGTGTACAGGCGTTGCAGGCGGCGATCGCGCGCCGCGCGCTGTGTCTCGTTCAGGCCATCCGCCGATTGCGCCCGCAGTGCCGCCGTCTCGTTGTCGATCGCCGCCAGCTGCGCCTTCTGCTGCAAGTCCGGTTCCAGCTGGAGCAAGGGCGCCCTGGCATAATAGGACACGAATGCAGCATCGACACGCAGCACCACGCTGACCCACGCGTGACCTTCCCGCCGCACCCGCTGGGCGATGCGCTCCAGTCGCGCCACGGCCAGATCGGCCAGCAGCGCCGTGTCGCCGAGATAGCCGTCGCCCTTCTCGCTGAACAGGTCGCGCCGGATCACCGCTCCGGCCTGTTCCAGCGCCGCGACACCGACGAAGCGTGCCACCCGGTCCGTGCGGACATTGATGTCGCCGCTGGTGAGCAGCTGTCGCAGCTGATTCGGCGAACGCCCGTAGTCCGGCAAGGCCTCCCAGGCGCGCCGCTGCGCCTCCTGATCGTCGCTCACGGCCAGTGCCGTCATCTGTTCATGGGTGGCGTGCCCGTTGCGGTACAGGTCCAGCAGCGATGGCGCCACCTTCGCCAGCCGTAGCCAGCGGCGCACCGCCTGGACATCCGTCCCGAAGGCCAGCGCCAGCTCGTGCGCATCGCGCCCCGCGCCCGCCAGCGCCAGCATCGCGTCGAACAGGTCAGCCGGATGCATCGGCTCGCGTCCCATGTTCTCGGCCAGGCTGATGGCAACCGCCTCGTCCCGCGACACGATCAGCACGGGCACTTCGTAATCGGGCGGCAGGGCCCCTTCGGCGATGAGTTCCCCCAGCGCCAGCATGCGCCGTTCACCGGCGACGATCTCGATCAATCCCGTGACGCCGCCCGCGCCCACCTGCCAGTAGCCGATCAGGTTCTGCAACAGCCCCTGCGAGCGGATCAGCGCTTTCAGTTCATGGATCGGCGCGCCCTTGCGCCGCACGTTGTAGGCACTGCGCACCAGCTGGGCGTGCAGCACGCAGGCCAGCGTGGCATGACGCAGGGCCACGGCATGGGGTGCCTGCGCCGTCGAGGCGGCAGGGTGGATCGGGGTATTCAACACAGCAGACATGATGACCTCCTTGTGAAGCAACACGCCGGCATGGCGATGCTGCGACGGCGCTGCCGGCAAACGCCGCCGCAGCGTCCTTCAGTCGATGGCGCGCAGGATCTCGCGCTGCTCCGGGTGATCCAGCAGGTACGCGCGCAGCTGGTGGAACGCCCGCGCGCAGTCCGCCCCGTCACGCTCGAACGACAGGTGGCTGTACGCCATCGCGCAGGCAACGATGCCCGCCGCATCGGCCGACAGGCTGCCCCGATAGCCGTTGCCCGCCACCTCCAGCAGGTACGCATGCGCACTGCGCGGCGCCATGTAGAACCCGCCGTTGGACAGCTCGTAATAGTCCCAGTAGCCGCCGTCGTAGGCGCGGCACATCTCGCCCATGACGTGATAAACGCGCTGTTCGACCACGATCCCCAGCACGCCGAAGCGTTGCGGCAGGCACTTCATGCGCTGGAACACGCCCACCCGTTGCGCCGTCACCCCTTGCACTCCCATCGTCGTTTCCATCACCACCTCCATTACGTGCGTTTGAGAAAGAGAGGTCGCAAAGTCATCCTCTCATTTGATCTCTCTCGCTCTCGCCCTCAGGGCGAGCGGGGAGTGGGTGGTGTGTCGGCAGTGAGGCGTGAAGGGCCACTTGCTGTCTGCCCATCGCGCGGTTTATCCCCCCACAAGCCCCCCTCACCCTATCCGGGGGGCTTGTGGGGGGATTTGCGCGATGGGCCCCGTGGCCCGCGCTGACGTTTTGAATGGGGTTGCGCAGGGCAGGAAGGCGGCCGGCTTCATAGCGCAAGCGGCGGCTCAAGGGCCATGCCAGCGCCGTTGGCTGGCATGGCCCTTGAAAGCCTTCCTGTCCTCACTTCAGGTCGTGCGGGGTGGACGTGCCTCGCTGGTCGCCGCCGCGCAGCGGCACTTCGGGTCCCGTCGGGGTGACACCACCATGAGCGGTGCGCGCAGCGCTGCGCGATCCGTCCAGGCCTGCGTGGTGGCGCGGCAGCATGCTGCGTCACCATGTCGTTGCGATAGGAGGACTGCAGGCGGGCGCAGCCCGGTCCCGCAGGGACGGAGCGCAGCGAACCCGGAAGGAGTCCGGCCCGCAGGGCATCGCCCGGATCCGCTTTGCACCTACGTGCGCCGATGCCTATCAGGATCGAAGTCATCAGGCAGCCCCCACCCTGCATCCAGTTATGTCGCCTAGCGGATAACCCGACCAATGCTCTCGAGGGAACATCCGCTGTCACGGTCATGCCGGGCGACACCCGTGCGGTCAGCCCACATACAGGACTGCACAGAGGGGACACGCCAACCAGCGCGTGGTCGCACCAGCCATGCCAGCGGTGGCGCATCCGTTGGACAGGCCACTCCCCCACGCCTGCGTAAATATCGATAGAATTGACCGATCAAAAAAGGCAGAATCCCTTGGTCAATCACTTGAAGCTGGTCGGCGTATCAGTGTTCGTTGCTATCGTGGCCGTGGTCGCGGTCATTGGTTTCCACATCCTCCCCCTCCCGGAACGCATCCCGGGGACCCGACACTTGGCAAGAGTCGACCTGGCCAACGTGCGCTCCGTGGCGGTCAGCCCGCATGGCAACGTCGTGGTGGCAGCGACGGATGATGACATAGCCATCTACGACAGGGTCGCTGATCGCATCGTGATGCGCCTTGGCCTGCCAGGCGCATTGCGCGTCTCAATGCATGCGCGGCCGCTTGAATTTTCGCCGGATGGGCGGCTGCTGGCGGCATGCTTTGCACAAGATCGAGGACGTGATGTCGTGCGGGTGTGGGACACCCGCCATTGGACGATCGTGAAGTATCTCGAGGATGCCGGTCAAGGGCACGGGTGCCGCTCGATCGCATTCTCCAGCGACAGTGCGACCCTTGTTCGGGTTTTCGACAGGCCGATCGCCAACGAAGGCCCGTCGATCGTCTACTACGCAACCGACGACTGGTCCGAAATCCGCTGCGGCAATACCGCCCCCTTTTATCCATACGATGTGCGCAGCGGATCCTCACCTCGCGAAGTGTGGATGGTCGGCGAGGTCGTGAATCCCCAGGCATGGAATCTGCCCGGAGAACCACCCACCTTCGGCAGGCCAGCGATGCATAACACTTCGGTCCTCGTTGGTCTGAACAGGAACAGCTGTCACATACGCACAAGCATCCCGTTGCCCATCGATGTGAGCCCGACTTCGTCATTGGCCATCTCGCCTGACGCGCGCTATGCGGATATCCATGGGCGTGCCGGGGTCGTGCGCGTCGACTTGCGCAGCCGTGAAATCCATCAGGAACAACTGGCGCTGGCACTCGACCGCCCCTCCTCGCTTGTCCATCTCGATCAGGGCACCCGCATTCTGGAAGCTGTTTATAGCGACCATGCCGGCTACATCAGCGTGCGCGCTGCTGTCTCCGGACAGGCGCAATTCACCCAGCACACATCAGCCATCGCAGGTGGCATCTCGTTCGACGCGAAAACGTTGGTCCTTGGATTTGAGAATCATGTTGATCTCTATGCCGTCGATCAAGCAGGAGGATTGCAACGACGACCGAACTAGCACGCACGGCCCTGCGGAGACCTGCGATGGACAACGCCAAGGGAACGGTATCGATTGCTGGATGTCAGTTTGCCGCCGTGCGACGGGCAGCGCGTCGGTCGCTCGCCAGTCCGCGAGAACGTTATCCAGCGGGCGCTTCCAGCGCCCACTGCACGCCAATGCGCTCGACGACCGTTCCGAACACCTCGGCCAGCAGCGTCGTGCTCAACGGCAGGAGCACGCTGCGGGGAAGCGCCAGCGCCAGCATGATCCTTTCCACCAGCGCGCGACTTGACACCCTCCGGCGTCCGCGAAAAGCCGTCAAAGGTGGGCGGGCCGGGACGGTGGCCGTTGGACAGAGACCGGAAACGGTGTGGTTGCGGACAACCTGGCGAACATCGGTCGATTGACCGCCCGCCATGCCGGCCAGTGGCCCTACTGCGTCAGTTTGCTTACCATGTCGGCGAGATCGTGCAGCTTGAACGGCTTCGGCAGGATCTGCAGGTCCGGTGCAGAGGCCGGCCGTTCCAGGGCGTTTTCGGCGTAACCCGTTGCGGCGAGGGTGGCGACGCCAGGATACCGACGCCGTACCGTGTCGATCAATTGCAGGCCATTCATCCCTCCCGGCATGATGACGTCTGAAAACACCAGGTCGACGGTGGTTGCTTCGAGCACGACCAGCGCTGCTTCGCCGCTCTCCGCCTCGACCGTTTCGTACCCGAGCGAAGACAGGAACGCCGCCGCCATTTCCCGCACGTCCGCGTTGTCGTCAACGACCAGCACGCGCTTGGCGGCGACGTCCTCCGCCCGCCCGTCGCGCACCGCTTGTGCGCCATCCTGTTCGTTCGGGCCGCCTTGCGCCTGGTCCGCCACCGGAAAGATCATGCGCACCTGCGTTCCCTTGCCCAGTTCACTGTCCAGCTCCAGCCGCCCATGCGATTGTTCAACAAAACCATGCACCATGGCCAGACCCAGTCCGGTACCGGGGCCCTTGGTGGTGAAGAACGGCTCGGTGGCACGCGCCATCACATCGCGCGACATGCCTTGGCCGGTGTCTGAGACACACACGACAACGTACTGATCGCCCAGCAGGCGGTGCGCGCCGATTTTCTCCTTGTCGCGCAGCACCGACGTGCCGATGGTGATTGTGCCGCCCGTCGGCATGGCATCCCGCGCGTTGAGCAAGGCATTGAGCACGGCCACCTCGAACTGATGCGGGTCGAGACTGCATTCCGGCAGCCCGGGGCGCAAGTCGAGCCGCAGCTCGACCTGTTCGCCGAGCGTGCTGGCCAGAATCTCGCTGAATGCCATGATCTGGTTGTTCAGGTTGACCAGCCGCGGCTCGAGACGTTGCTTGCGCGCGAACGCCAGCAACTGCTGCGTGAGCTTGGTCGCCTTTTGCAGCGCGGCCTGGCTTTTCGCCAGCATCTTGCCCGTCAGGTCGGGATTGGCAAGGCTCCTGAGGGCGATTTCCTGGTTGCCGATGGCCACCTGCAGCAAGTTATTGAAGTCGTGCGCGAGGCCGGCCGTCAGCTGGCCGATGGCCTCCATCTTCTGCGCCTGCGTAAGCGTGATCTCGTTGACGCGGCGGGTGGTGATATCGAGCTGCGACGCAAAAAAATAGAGCAGCGCCCCATCCTTGTCGAACACTGGACCGATGAACAGGCCATTCCAGAACGAGCTGCCGTCCTTCCTGTAGTTGAGGAGATCGACCGCCACCGCCTTGTGCTGTGCCAGTGCCGTGCGCACTTCCTCCACCGTTGCCCGGTCCGTATCGCGGCCCTGCAAGAAACGGCAATTGCGCCCCAAGACCTCGTCCGGGCTATACCCAGTCAGGTCGAGAAAGGCGCCATTCGTGAAGACAATCGGGTTGTCTGGCTGGCGTGGGTCGGTGACGACCATCGGCATGCGCGTCATCTCGACGGCTGCGAAGAAAATATTGTCCTGGGCCGCGAAGCCGGACTGGGAAATAGAACTTGCCTTCCAGTGTTCGACGCCCGGATTGCCCATCGGATTGTAGGCGCTGCCTTCGAGTTCACTGCCAGCCTTGACACCGACACTGCCATTCGCCAGCACGATCTCGTCGTCGTCGTCGCGAGGAAAAGCGCTCACCATACAAAATCCGCCAAAAATTCGAATGTAACAGATGCGCTTGTCAGCCGTCGCCCCGCAGGCCGATCACGCACCTTCTGTTCAGCGTGTACCTGCCCGTGTTTGGCGAACTGGACGCGGAAAGCCGCGATTTCCACTGACCGCTACAGGCCACCCCGGATTCAACGCCTGACGGTCATAGGTCGTGCGCAATGGCAGCGGTTTGCCGGTGGCCAAGGAGGAGCGGTATCGGCAATGCGGCCCCTGGCATTGCCATCGATCGGTCCCGGCAGCGCTGGCCATTTCGTCCGGCCTGGTCGGCAGCGCGGTGGCATATCGTTTCGATACCAGCGCCTGCCGGGGCAATCCGGTAGCGACGGGCCGCGCAGCCACCCCGGACTACGCGCGGGCAGCGTCCGCCAACGCGGTTGCATTGGGAGCCAGTCCGCCTCGCACCACGCTTGACGCTCCTCAACAACTGTAAAAAATGGTGCCGCAGCCACGCCAGGCATCGATACCCTAGTGCAGAGACGCTTCGCCTTCCGCCACGAGAACGAACCGGATGTATCCCGTACACCCCCAATTGCGCGTTGTACTGTCACACCACGAACTGACAACTTCACAGTTGATGCGCGTCGTGGCCTATCTGGCAGCCGTACGCCGCCCGGCGCTCCTGCGCCGCAATACTGTCCTGCTGCTGGTTCCTCTGTCGTTGGCAGTACTGTACCGGGGATGGCACGCCGACGTCGTGCCGCCACTGGTCACCGGCACGCACACACTGGCATACGCCATTGCTGCCTTTGCAGTCGTCGGCTTGGCTATCACGCTGGTCCTGAGTGTTGCCCTCAATCTGATCATTGACCGACGGCTGGCGCGCAGCGAGCTGCCGATCGACATCAAGTCGTGTCTGCGTAGCCACGCTATCTGGCTTGAAGCGCGTGTATACCGGGATCTCTGGGACAGCCTGTTGGCCCGCGTGTCCCAACGTACGCAGTAGCCAGGTACTTCCGGGGACGGCCTCGCGGTCGTGATCATCTTGCGGTTCAGATACGAGGTGCTGGACATCGGCTGGTACCATCAATGCTTGCCCAAGGCCAGCCGCCCGTCAGGCCCAGTCGGTCCTGACAGCGACACACGGCCTTCGGTACCATCATGGACTTGAGCGCGATGCCTGCGCGGTACGTCGCCACGCCGCGGTATTGGTTGGCATCCACGCCATGGCACCGTCATCCCTGTCACCACCCATGGCGATCCAGGCATGCCCAAGGGCGTCGACAGCGACCGCTCCCGGCTCCCACCGCTCCGGGTTGCGCAAGCGGTCCATCCAGCAGATTCCCGCCACGCCAACCACGACGATCCCGCCACGCGCTTCGAACCCATGCTCGCGTCGCCATGCGGTGGCGGTGATGATCGACGGGTGCAGCATGGAGACCAAGGGGCGAAGGATCATCGTTACACCGGCATGAATGTGATCAGGTTGATATCGGTCTGCAGGAAGGCCTCGGGCAGCGCAAGCGTCAGTGTCAAAGAGCGGTGGCAGCGTTCCCAGTGTAGTTCGATGTACGGCGACGTCAACAGATTGCGGCTGTGCCACCGCCTGTCCGGCACGCCGAATGGCATCCTCGAACGCGCGCCCTGTTCGTCCGATGCCGCCCCCGGGTGTTGCCAGTGTCCGCACAATCGGCGTTAGCGCGGAACGCATCGCGCCAGGCAGGGGTCATCCCAGCCACCCCACGCGCCCTCTGGATGGTCGTTCCACGCGAGAGGGTGCCCGCCTACGGCGCACTGGGCAGATACACGAGCGCCGTCGTGCCCACGCCCGATTCCGACAGCAGCTGCAAGCCGCCCCCGGCATGGCGTGCGAAGCGGCGCACCATCGACAAACCCAGGCCCGTTCCCTGCCCGACCGGCTTCGTGGTGAAGAACGGTTCGCTGGCGCGCGCCAGCACCCTGGCCGACATGCCTGCCCCCGTATCCGCGACGGACAGCCGCACGTAGCCGCCTTCGGCAAGGTTCAGCGTCGCCGCGAGCACTGCAGGCACCACTACATGCGTTGTGCTGAGACGGAGCACACCGGCGCCAGCCATCGCATCGCGGGCATTGATGCACAGATTGAGCAGCGCGTTTTCCAGCTGCGGCGGATCGACCAGAACGTCCGGTAAATCGCCGCCCTGCTCCAGGGCCAGATCAATGCCGTCGCCCACCGTGCGCCGCAGCAGGTCCCCCATCTCGCCGATCACGCGGTTGATATCGGTACGCACCGGCAGCGGCTCCTCGCTGCGTGCCAGGGCCAGGAGCCGCGCCGTCAGTGCCGCCGCACGCCGTGCCGAGGATTCGGCCATCCCGACGTACTGGTGCAAGGCGCGGTCGTCGCCCCCGCGCACGCGCAGTGCCGCCATTTCCAGCGCGGTGAGGATGCATTGCAGAAGGTTGTTGAAATCATGCGCGAGGCCGCTGGCGAGTTGTCCGATGCCTTCCATCTTCTGGGCCTGACGCAATGCGCTCTCGGTCGCGGCCAGGGTGACGGCGCGTTCCCCGGCTTCCGTCCGCAGCACGGCGCTGTCTTCCTCCAGCTGCGCGCGGCGGGCCACGATGTCGCCCAGCTCCATGCACACGCCGACCCACGACGGCGCCCTATCCCCATCGTCGTCCTGCGGCACGGCGCGGCCCAGATACCAGCGATAGGCACCGTTCTCCGCACGCAGGCGGTACTCCGCCTCGAACGGCAGGTGGGACGCGACGGCGTCCATCCACGCCGCCATGGTTGCCGGCGCATCCTGCGGGTGCAGATGATCGGGCCAGCCGCACGGCTCCTGCGCCGTGCCCGTGGCGTCGCGACATGGCACCTGATCGCCCTCGTAGGTCACGCGACCGGCCGCATCGGCGGTCCACAGCAGGCCTGGCATCCCTTCCAGCACGTGATGGTGACGCACCGCCTGTCCTTCCAGGTACTGCTGCTCCTGCACCCGTGCCGTGGTCTCGGTCGTAAAGCACAGCACGCCGGCAACCCGGTCACCGTCATACAAGGGCGAATAGGAATACGACCACCAGGTCTGCTCGGGAACGCCGTAGCGCTGCATCCGGATCGGCGTGTCCACCAGGCGCACGGCGCCACCCGCCAGGGCCGTTTCCAGGTGAGGCCGCACCGCACCGTACGCGTCCGCCCAGAGAGCGGCCAGCGGACGCCCGAGGGCCACCGCCAACCGGGGACCAAGGATCGGCCGGTAGGCGTCATTGAAGAAGAACAGCAGCTCCTCGCCCCACACGAGATACATGCTCTCCGGCGAATTGAGAATTAGATTGAGTGTCGTGCGCAGCGCTTCGGGCCACGTGTCGATCGCCCCCAGGCTGGTCGCCGCCCAATCATGCTCGCTCACCAGCTGGCCCATCGCCCCACCGCCAATCGGGAACATATCTCTCTCCATCAGGTTCGGCGTCGCTTGCACTCCGAAAGCCAAGCGAAGAGTCTGTCAACAAAGAATAGCCACCACAACTTCCAATCATAAATCAACGTTGAAAAAAACAAAAAGATTTCGATGCCTCCGTGCCACTGCGGCGCACGGTGATCGGCACCGTGGCGGCAACGGCGTCAAATGCCGCCTCGGACCGTTTCACACATTTGCTGTATAAAGGCTATTTGCCCCGGCAATACTGGCGCCCTCCCTGCATGCCCGCTGGCTAACGATCGAGAGAAAACCATGTCCCATCCTTGGCCTGCCGCGTATTACGAAACGTACAGCCGCCGGCGTGATCACGTCGGCGCCGCCATCGTACAAGCCGCCATCCGACTGCTGCGGACGACGCATCCCGCACAGTTGAAGCAGCTGATGCTCGCGCATGGGATCCCGTACATGGTCATCCATCGCATCCTGCAGGACGATCCAGCACAGAGACGAAACGGCGAGAGCCGGCTCCACTTACCATCGCACAGCGTGGCCACGATTTGAGTACCGCAGATCGAGAAGCAGCCGCTTCGTCGTTGGAGTGGCAAAGGCCTAGCACCCGGATCACCTGCGTTCCCTCGTGGTCCAATAGGCAGTGCTGTGTCAGACCCAACGGCCGTGTGACCTCTGTGGGGATAACGGCCGCACGGCACGCAACGTCGAGGCGCGCTCACACACGGTCGACGCGGCATGCGTAGCACCCATGCCTGGCATGATGGACGTGCAGATACGCGATCCCCGCATCCTGAAACATCCGTGTAATCACCGACTCGATATGCCGCCCATCGACCACATCCCCGTCACGCAGCATGCCCTCGGTGTCGTAGGCACGCACCGACAGCAACCGGATGCGCAGCGATTCGGGCACCTCGTCGATGGCCTCGAAGCGGCGCGCGGCGCCTTCCTGGACAAAAATGGCGTGCGAGGCACGATAGGGTGTGGCCGCCGGCTGGTGTACATAATTGAGCAACAGTACGGTCTGGCCTACCGCGACATCCTGCAACGTGACGCGATCGGGGAAACCCGGGCTTCGATCGACCACCTGACGCCGGACACCCAGCTGTGCCAGTGCTGCATCGGACATGCCGAAGAATGATTCGAACTGGTGTGGTGAGAGACCGGAGAGACGGAAATGCACGGAGGACTCCTGAACGTTGGGGATCCACATGATTGCGTCTGGCGCCGCGCCCGGCTAGCCGTTTCTTGCGGCGATATCGGCCGGGAGGCGCCGCGGGAATTGACGCCTCCACGCACCGCGCCGCAGTATTCCGGGAGCGCGAGGGAAGGACGCCCGCCCATATCCCCTTCGATAGCGTGGTGTCCGACGCGACAAGGGGATTTCTCGCCGAGAGTTCGAGCGCTCAGCTCCTTGATGCAGGCAACGCTACGGTTCGCCAGCTCCTGACAGCAGAGCCGGTCACAGGCCCGTGGCGTGCTCACGCGTGGATTGTCGGGCGCCTCCACGAGGGCGAGCTCCCTGCGTCTGTCGCGCTGGGCTCGGGGTTGGCGCGTGCAGGCGCTGTGGTGCGCCACCGGTCGCGCAGTGCGGCGAACCACGACGGATCATGGCGACCGCGCTGAAACGCCCACTACGCGTATCCGGGCACGTAAACGTCAGGCGGCCTGCAGAAGCCATCTCGCGAGCACCACTAGTTTCTTCCTGCTGTTTTTTTGCTAGCCCGGTGCGCCAGCGGGCAGAATCTGTCCTTCGGTGGCCAGGCGCTGCATGAACAGCGCATGCGCGATGGGACGGCTGAAATAGTAGCCTTGCACCAGGTCGCAGTGCCGCTGCTGCAGGAATTCAATTTGCGTGGCCAATTCGACGCCTTCCGCGACCGTGGCCAGGCCCAGGTCGCGCGCCATGGTCAGGATGGCCGTGGTGATGGCCGCCACCCGCGTGTCGCTTGCCACGTGCCCGATGAAGGACCGGTCGATCTTCAAGGTGTCGATCGGCAACTGGCGCAGGTAAGACAGGCTGGAGTAACCGGTGCCGAAATCGTCGAGCGACAGCGTGATGCCCATCAGCTTGAGCCGCCACATCGTGCGCAGCGCCGCTGGCAAATCGTCGATCACGACGCTTTCCGTGATTTCCAGGTCCAGCAGCGCACTGGGCAGGCCCGTCTCATGCAGGATCTCGGCGATCTGTTCCACCAGATCAACGTCGCGGAACTGATATCCAGACAGGTTCACGCTCACGCGAATACCGACGTATCCGGCATCGCGCCATTGCCGCGCGCAGGCACAGGCCTGGCGCAGCACCCATTGGCCGATCTCCCCGATCATGCCGGTTTCTTCGGCAATAGGAATGAACCGGTCAGGCGGCACCATGCCCAGTTCCGGATGCTGCCAGCGCAGCAGCGCCTCGGCGCCGACGATGCGGCTGCTGGCCATCTCGACCTGCGGCTGGAACTGCAGCGACAGCTCGCCGTTGACCAGAGCGAGCCGCAATGCCTTTTCCAGATTCAGGCGCTCGACCGTGCGCTCGTTGAGCGCCTCCGTATAGAACTGCGCGTGGTTGCCACCCATCCCCTTGGCCCGGCGCATCGCCGCCCGCGCCCGACTGAGCAATTCGCCAATGACCTGGCCATCGGCGGGAGAACTGGCAATGCCGATGGAGCACGTCTGCACGTACTGCTCGCCGCCGATGGTCAGCGGGCTCGCGATCTCCTTGCGCAAGTCATGGACGGTACGCGCCACAACGTCCTGATGCGGTGCGGTCTCCAGCAGCACCACGAACTGGTTTGCCTCCATGCGGGCTACCGTCGCATCGTGCCCGATCACTTCCTGGATACGCCGCGCCACCAGCTGCAGCACGACATTGCCCGCCTCGTGGCCGAGACCGTCGTTCAGCACGGTGAAGCGGTCGAGATCGATGCACAGCAGCCAGCACGGCGCGGCGGCATTCTGGGACAGTAGACGCGTCCCTTCGAGGAGGAGCGCGCCGCGGTTGATGAGGCCGGTTAGAGGGTCATAGCGCAAGCGATAGCTCTGCTCGGCGTCCTGGGCCAGCCGCGTCTCCGTGATATCGGACAACACCCCCGTCAGGCGGGTCGTGCGGCCCCGCCCGTCCCGGGTTGCCGCCGTGCCGCGCGCCGACACCCAGCGCCAGGCACCATCCGCGCCGCGCACGCGGTATTCGCACGCGTAGCGCTCTGCCTTGCCCTGCACATGGGCGCGCACGGCCTCCCGCACCGTGCGCAGGTCGTCCGGATGGATCAATGCGGCCCAGTCGGCCATGCGCCCTGGCAAGTCGGATTGGTCCTGCCCCGTGATGTCGACCAGCCGGGGCGAGAAATAGGCGGCACCGGTGGTCATGTCCCAGTCCCAGACAACCTCGCGCGCACCTTCCAGCGCAAACTGCAGGCGCACTTCGCTGCGTTCGAGCGCCCGGCGGGCTGCCTCACGTTGACGCACCGCCACGGATCGCCACCACAGCGCTAGCGCGCCCACCACGACCAAGGCGATACAGGCGCCCAGCAGCAGTTCGCGCTGCCGCTGATAGGACACGAACACGTCAGCATGTGAGCGCCCCACGCAAACGAGTAGCGGAAAACCAGGCACCCGTGTCCACGCATACAGGCGCTCCACGCCATCCGTCTTCGCGACATGGGATTCGATATACACCTGCTGGCCCGCCATCGCCAGCACCGTTGTCGCATAACGGACGGCGCGCTCGGGCGGCGGCAATGCCGGCACGCGCGCCAGCAGATACCCATCCGCGCGTGCCACGACGAACACGCTGCGACTGCCGGGATCCATGCCAGTCCCGAGTGCAGTAAAGTACGCAGCAGGAACAGCGATGACGATACGCCCTGCCGCCATGCCATCGGCCGCACGCAAGGGCCGGGCGACGTGAAGCAACGTCCCCCCACGCGCGGCGTCGTTCACTGGCAGGCTGAACGTCAACGCGTCGATGTCTCCCGCTTGTTGCTCGCTCGGTAAGTACGCCGCAACATCGTGACCAAAGCGCGTCCGATTGTCGGAATCGACAATCGATATGCTGAACGGCATCTGCGTGGATAACTGTGTCCGGCGGCGCTGAACATGCTCGTCAAACCGTGCCGGATCGTTCTGCCAGCGATCACGCATATCTTGCAATGTCATGTCCAACGCGCGCATCGCCAGCTGCGTTTCCTGCGCCAGCGTGCGCACCATGCGCGCGCTGTCGACAGCAGCGTCCGCCATTGCACGGTCACGCAGGTGCCGATCGACGCCGACCGCCGTCAAGCCCAAGACGGCTACCCACGAAGCGAGCCACAGCCATGATCGGAACCGGAACAGCCTCGGCCAGCGCGGCAGTGCCTGGAATGGTTTGCGTGCGCTGGTCGAGCCGGCTTGTGCTTCAGATAGTTCGAACGGCATTATGGGTACACTCTGGGTGGAGGACCCGCGTACATGAACAACGAGCCGGCGCACGAGTCCACGCACCTGCCTTATGGCACTTCTAATTGCCTTCCATCACTATAGATTACCATAAGTCGCTGGCATTCCGCCATGTGCGCTGCGGTTCGTGTGCAACATGACAGGTTCTTGAGGCCACATGGACGAGGCCCCACCCATGCAACGCGTGGAAAGTTTTTGACCTCTGAAAACGCTGCGGCTTGCCAGGTTCAAGACGTGATACGCCGCGCCACTGGCGTAGTGGCGGTCCCCGTTGCTGCGACAATCATGCAGGCCCCGCGACGGTCTTCGTCGGCCGATAGCCTTCGATGATGGTAAGAAGGTATTCAAGTGGAAGAGGTTTCATGAGAATGGCAGCGAACTGCGCGCGTTCGTTCCCCGAAGGCCCGATTTTGTTGTCCCATGCCGTGATCGCGACCACGGGGATTGGCGCTGTGAGCGGATGGGATCGTAAAGAGCACAAGGTTTCCATGCCGTTCATGGCAGGCATGCACAGATCGAGAATGACAAGATGGGGCAACCACTCGCGCGAGACGCGAACGGCTTCCGCGCCGGAGTAGACAGCCCGAGCGTCGATATCGAAGCAATTCAACAATTCGGCCAAACCGTCCGCCGCCGCTGTGTAATCGTCGACGATGAGGATGCGATAAAGCTTTTGGCCTTGTGCGAACAGAGACGAAAACGGCATGAGACTCCCCGGGCGATATTGATCGTCATCTGACGGCTTAACGCATGATAGCTAGTTCGTCCTGTCCGACGCGGACCGTTCCACCAGGAAAACGGTGTACGGACTGGCACGGAGCAGGAACGACTAACCCAACGTCAATCTCGGGGCGGCGGTTCCAGGGCGCCATTCCGCCCCCTGATAAGCTCGCGCATCCCTGTTTTCGATGCCGGAACGCCTCGGTGTAGTCGGTCGCGGATGCGCTGCCGTGGAACAAGCACCTGCAGGTCGCGCGCAAGTTACCTATAACGTTCTAGCTGCCGGCATGATGACGTCGGCGCATGCACGGTCGATCGAGGGAATCCCTTCCGCCCTTCCAGACGTTAAGACGCCCCGTGCCCGCGTAAGACATTTCCCGCGAATGCCTTACCAATAGTTCAGTTATGATAGGTACGACTTATCCGATGAACTCGTAGTACCGGGCAGACCGGCAAGGTAGCCCGAATGTTACAACCGCCTCATCATTATTCACATCGATGACCCAACCATTCTTACAGACCCGGATCGACAGTTGCGAGAGCGAACCGATCCACATCCCCGGCGCCATTCAACCGTTCGGGATGCTGCTGAGCATTGAGCTCCCCTCCCTGCGGATTGCCAACGCCAGCATGAACTGTCATCCCGCGTTCGGACTCTCTGCGGAGGCGCTCGTAAAAACCTCGCTGGCAGAGCACGTCGATGCGTTGGAGGTACAGGCATTACGGTGCTACCTGACGGGCGGTGACTTGCAGGAAGCGGCGCCATTGACGGTGTCGATCCTCCATGCGGCCACGGGTTCGGCTTCACAATGGGGCCTGAGCGCGCACGAGAGGCAGGGCCTGCTGATCATCGAGCTGGAGCCCTTGGCACCAGATGCCGCAGACGTACGCCCGTTCCAGCGTCTGATCCGGAACGCCGTGCAGGCGTTGCTGGGCGCCGTCAACCTGCAGGCACTGTGCGACGAGGCTGTCCTGCAGGTGCGCAACATGACGGGTTACGACCGGGTGATGGTCTACCGCTTCACCGAAGACTGGCACGGCGACGTCATCGCGGAAGCGAAGGCGCCCGAGATGCATTCATACCTGCACCACCATTTCCCGGCGTCCGACATTCCCGCCCAGGCCCGTGCCATCTTTTTCGATAACTGGCTGCGCATCATTCCCGACGTCGAGTATGCGCCCGTCCCGATCTACCCTGGCCTGAATCCCGCCACCGGCATGCCCATCGACCTCGGTCGGGCCTTGCTGCGCAGCGTTTCGCCGTTGCACATTGAATATTTGCGCAACATGGAGGTCGGCGCCACACTGACGCTGCCGCTGATCGATGATGGCAAGTTGTGGGGACTGGTGGCATGTCACCATGCCACGCCCCGGCCCTTGAGCGAGGAAAGCCGCCTGGGCGCAAAGATGGTCGCGCAGCTGGTCTCGTCCCAACTGGGGCTGAAGGAAGCGTTGGCCGATGCGCGGTATGGCGCGCAGCTGAAACGCGTCCATCAGAATTTGCTCGCGCGGATGGAACAGGAGGACGACCTCGTACAGAGTCTCGTGACTCAAAGCCCGACAATGCTGGACCTCGCTGGTGCAACCGGTGCCGCTGCCGCGATCTATTTCAACAACGAATGGACGCTGGTCGGCACGACGCCGTCCGTGGCGCAAATCGAGACGTTGGTGGATTGGCTCGCGTCGCAGCACGGCAAGCAGGAAGTGTTTTGCACCAATCGGCTGGGAGAAATGTTCGCACCGGCCCAGGCCTACCGTCACATCGCCAGTGGCCTGCTGGCAGTGGCCATCCCCAAGTCGGAACGCAATTACATTCTGTGGTTCCGTCCGGAAGTCATCACGACGGTCGTGTGGGCCGGTGCGCCAGAGAAGCGCTTGCCGCAGGACGGGACGGGGCGGCTGCATCCTCGCCTATCCTTCGATTCCTGGAAGGAAGTGGTGGAAGGCCAGGCGACACCATGGAAAAAGGTGGAGATCGACGCGGTCACGGAGCTGCGCGCGAGCATTCTTGCCATCGACTTGCGCCGAGCGTTCCACAAAGAACAGGCGGCCCGCGCCGTTGCTGAGCGTGTCAGCCAGGAAAAGGAAAATATGGTGCACATGGTGTCGCACGATATCCGCAATCCCTTGGGGGTGATCCAGATGACGTGGGACATGCTCCAGCAAGAGAGCGCGGCTTCGCCCGCCGTGCGGACGCAACTGATCGCCCGCGGCATCCGGGCCACCGACTCCATGGAGCGCCTGGTCACCTCGATTCTCGACCTGGCACGCCAGCAGCGCACCTCCGTTCCCGCACCAACGCATGCCGAACGCGCACAAGCGCTGGTGCAGGAGGCCGTGGAGCTGGCGCAGCCGCTGGCGGAACGAGCCGGACTTTCCCTCACGGCCGCTTACGAAAGCGCGCCTCTACTGGTCTCATGCCAGCGCGCCCGCGTCGAGCAAGTGCTGGGAAACCTGATCAGCAACGCGCTGAAGTTCACGCCTGCTGGCGGTGCGGTGACAGTCGCCGTGCAACGTCAGGCTGGCGAGACCGTGTTCACGGTCACGGACACGGGTATCGGTATCCCGGCCGATCTGCTGCCGCGCGTCTTCGATCGCCTCGTGCAAGGACCGGTCAATACCCATCTCGGCATCGGGCTGGGCCTGTCGATCGTCAAAGGGATTGTCGAACAGGAAGGGGGACGCGTGTGGGTGGACAGCACGGCTGGCAGCGGCACCACGTTTTCGTTCACCCTGCCGACCGCGGCGTGACTGCCAGCAGCCATTCCGCGCACAAGCCCGTCCCGCGTGGCGATCTGAACGGCACCGTCAATCGACACGCATCGCGGCAGCCTCCTCATACAGGAGGCCGCACATCCCTTAAGTGCGGGACTGCGGGCCGATCTTCATCATTGCTTCAATGCTGGCAGCCATCGCCTGCATTGAAAATGGCTTCGTCAGCACCGCCATGCCGGGTTCCAGGCTTTCGTTGCTCATGAATGCATTTTCCGCATACCCCGTGATGAACAGCACGGGCAAGCCGGGCCTGCTGGTCCGCCCTGCATCCGCCATCTGACGGCCGTTCATGCCCCCCGGCAGACCCACGTCGGAGATCAGCAAGTCGATATGGGCAGTCGACTGCAGGAGATTGAGTCCGGCCGTGCTATCGGACGCCTCGATCCAGGCCAAGCCGAGGTCTTTCAGGATCTCGATCACAAGTGATCGGACCGTTGGTTCATCGTCTACCACCAGCACGGTGGCAGGTCGTCCTGGCTGCGCCAGGGGCGCCAATGCGCCGCTGTCGGCCGCGCTGTTCGCCACGCCCTCCCCGTCGTGACGCGGCAAGTAGATGCAGACCGTGGTCCCGTGCCCGACTTCCGAGTTAATGCGGACCTGCCCTCCCGATTGCTGGGCAAAACCATAGATCATGGAAAGCCCAAGCCCCGTCCCCTGCCCCAAGGGTTTGGTCGTGAAGAATGGCTCGAACGCCCTTGCAACGATGTCGGTGGACATGCCGGTCCCGGTGTCGGTGACGCACAGTGACAGATACTCGCCTGGCATGATTCCCTTTTGACCGGCGGCGCGCTCGTCGATCCGTTGGTTGGCGGTTTCAATGGTAATGCGCCCCCCGTCCGGCATGGCGTCACGGGCATTTAGGCACAGATTGAGCAGTGCATTTTCAAGCTGGGAGCCATCGACCAAGGCGGCCCACGCATCGGATGTGCACACGACAGCGACATGGATGGAAGGTCCCACGCTACGCTGGATCAGTTCCTGCATGTCTGCGACAAGGCGATTGACGTCAACGATGGTTGGCGAGAGCGTCTGCCGCCGAGAGAACGCCAACAGGCGATGTGTCAGTGCGGCAGCCCGGCGCGCGGCCCCCATCCCGGTCGCGACAAATCGCTCCAGGTCGTCGAGCCGGCCCTGCTGCATGCGCAACTGAATCAGCTGCAGCGCACCAGTAATACCCTGCAGGAGGTTATTGAAGTCATGCGCCAACCCGCCCGTCAACTGCCCCACCGCCTCCATTTTCTGACTTTGACGCAAGGCCATTTGAGCAGCTTCCAATTCGGCCACGCGCTCCTTTTCCAGCGTGATATCTCGGCCCACCGCGTTGATCATGTTCTCGAATGGCCGTGCGGACCACGAGATCCACCGGTAGCTGCCATCAACGTGCCGATAGCGGTTATCGAACCGCTGAAGACTGTTACCTTGCGCCAGATCGCGCGCGCCCGAGATCGTGCTGGCCACGTCATCGGGATGGATCAGGTCGATCAGATTCGAGCCCAACAACTCGTGCTCCCGCCATCCCAGCACTGCCGTCCACGCCGGGTTGATTGCAGTAATCGTTCCGTTGTGGGTACAACGCAGCATGATGTCGGAAGACAGCGTCCACAAGGCATTGCGGTCGGCAGAGCGCAACGCCACCCGGCGCTCGAGATCGAGCACCAAGCGCTTGCGCTGATCGATGTCGTCGAGCACCAGCAGAATTCCTGCGGGTTCTTCATCGCGATTTACCAACGGAACGGCGCTGATCGACACCCACACCGCGGAATCATCGTCCCGGAAAAGCAGGAATTCCTCGCCAGGCGTAACGAGCTCACCCCGCAACGCGCGCGCATCAGGATAATCCTCGGGCGCAAGCTGCTCACCCTGCGCATCGAAGCCCTGCCAGCGTCGTCCTCGCTTTTCGAATGTGCTGAACGATTCCGGATAGTCGGGAAGAAATTTCTCGAAAACAGGATTGCGGAGAACGAGCTGTCCAGTCACGTCGAGGTAGCAGATGCCGACCGGGAGATGTTCGATGAGACGCGCAAACCGGTGCGCGGCGTCTCGGCGCGCCACAATTTCACTCTCCAGCGTGGCATTCCGCACCCGCAGTTCACGCTCGGCAGCATCGCGTTGACGTGCCGCAGCGACGCCCGCCGTCGTCTCGGTGGCGACATTCAGGATGCCCATGACCTGTCCCCGCTCTCGCAACGGGCTATAGGCAAAGGACCACCAGGTGTCTTCCTCGTAGCCATTGCGCGTCATGACCAGGTGCATATCGACGAAACTGACGGCTTCCCCTGCAAAGACGCGTTCCACCAAGGGACCAATATCGTTCCACACGTCCGACCAAACCTCCGGCAATGGCCGTCCAAGGGCTGCTGGATGCCGCTGCGCCAGGAATGGCGCATAGCCGGCGTTGTAGAGCAGCGTCTGCTCCGCACCCCAGGTGGCGCACATCGACAGAGGCGACGCCAGCATCATGGAATAGATCGCTTCCAGCGATGGCGGCCAGCCTTCGCGCGCACCGATGGGGGTGTCACTCCAGTCGAAAGACTCCAGGTACCCGAGGGTGTCAGTCACGCTGGGACCTCGTGGATTTCGCTACGAAGATTTCGACGAGTGCGGTCGCCCGCGACAACACGACGCCAGCGGAACACGTCAGCACAGGAGCGAGCTGAGCTGCCGCCTCGGCACCCGACGCGCCGAGCGCATGACCACTAACGCTGGCATGGGTCCTGCCGGAGAGGCAAAGCAGTTTCTTCAAAAAATACATTTCAAACGGCAGGTGCGCCACAAATGATGAGTTAGGGAAATTCTCACACAAAATCGCGTTTCGCATCGCACTGATCAATACAAATCCGATGCAAACGCGCAGACGGCCAGGCTGTCAATCCATGTCATTTGCATCCAGCCTTGACGGACAGCACGATAAACCCGGGGATGCACTTAGGAGAGCACGCGTCTGTGCGTCAGGCTGGCGAGTAGCGGAACAGGCGTGCCAGCGTTCAATAATCAAGCGCGTGAATGAACCCGGTCAATGCGGCACGACCGAGAGCGCGCCACTCGACGGAAATTCAGCTCCGCATCACCCTGTCGCCCCGGATGAAATGGTGGAAATGCGGACCTGCTTGGCCAAATGGCTGGGTCCGGCGCTATCAAGCCGATTGGCCTCATCCGGCAGTCAGGCCGCCGCCCCGATTGAATCATTGATTTCGCTTGGAATTGTGCGTTCGTCAACGTTCGGGACCAGGCGGTTAATGCAACAATGCTGAGTACGTAGCGGCAGAGACGAAGAACTTGAGCAGGTAGGTGAATAACATTTCAGAAGAGCGTGATGACAGATATGTTCATACCCACAGAGCGAATTCGCACCGGCATTCCTGAACTCGATTCGGTGCTGCATGGGGGCTTATTGCGTAATCGGATCCATCTGATCGAAGGACGGCCTGGTACAGGAAAGACGACGTTCGGGTTGCGCTACTTGATCGAGGGGAAAGAGGCAGGTCAGAAGTGTTTGTACCTGAGTTTGTCTGAAGCTGAGGACGAGTTGCGGCAGACTGCTGCAAGTCACGGCTGGTCGCTCGGAGATATCGACATCGTGGAGATGATTCCATTGCCCGACACGCCGAGTCCACAGACCATTCTATTACCTACCGACAATGAATTGAACGGTTTGGTCGAGCGCATTGGTGCCAAGGTTGAGCAGGCTGCGGCGGTCCGCGTGGTGATCGATTCCATGGTGGAGATTCGCCTGCTGGCTCGCGACAGCGCGCATTATCGGCGTCAGGTCATCGCTCTGCGCGAACGCCTGAGCAAGGTTGGTGCCACGGTCGTTCTACTGGACGATATCACTTCTGACGGTCGCGAATTCGAACTACAAAGCGCAGTACACGGTGTGATCACCCTGGAATACGACGAGCGAAGTTTTGGTGCGGCGCGACGCCGGCTACACGTTGTCAAGCTACGCGGAGGCGATTTCCAGAGTGGTTGGCACGACTACGCCATTGAGACTGGAGAGATACTGGTATTCCCCAGTCTGATCGCTAAGGAGCATCACCGGGCGAACGACAAAACCGAGGTATTCAGCGGCGTCGGTGCCTTGGACGATTTATTTGGCGGACCGCTGACGGCGGGTAGTTCAACCATGATCCTAGGCCCCTCCGGTATCGGGAAAACCACGCTCGCACTGCAGTATGCGGCAGCCGCGGTAAAAGCCGGATATAGGGCCGCCTACTTCAATTTCGATGAATCCGAAACCACCCTGCAGTCCCGAATGGTACTGAGCATGGGTGAGGGCAAAGCATCGGACGGCTCAGCCGACGACGAAGACAACCAAGCCGGAAGCGAGTCGCACCGGTTTTTCCAGCGTCGTGTCAATCCATCGCGTATCTCACCAGGACAGTTCATCTGGAACGTCAGGCGCATGGTGGAAGACCAGGACGTGAGGCTGGTAATCATCGATAGTATCAATTCCTATCTGGACGTGATTCGTGAAGAGAAATCCTTGCTGCCACAGATGAATGAATTGTTCTCTTACTTGAGCAATATGAGTGTGATGGTAGTCGTGGTGGGCGCGCACTCCGCACGGCTCGACACCTCCAAGGAGCCAGATGCGGTCAGTATCATTACCGACAACATTATTTCCATGCGCTACTACGAGCGAGACAATGTCGTGTGCAAGGCGATATGCGTCTTTAAAAAACGTCAGGGTCAGCACGAGCACGAGATCCGCGAGCTTGAACTCACCAACGAAGGTATCCGCATTGGGGGACCTGTCCAGGCAGCTGACCGTGAGATAGGAGCGACTGCCGTTGGCGTCTGAATTGCATCAGTCGGTGGTGGTATTCGCCCCACTGGAGGGCGATGGTGCGGCCTTGCGTGGCATTATCGAAGACGAACGAGAGCGCGCCAACCTGTGCACGGATGCGGACGGATTCTATAAAGCGCTGGACGATTCCGCTCTCGCCGTGATCGTCACAGAAGAAGGCCTGGCGAAATGTTCACTTCAAGACTTGAGTGCAGCCTTGAACAGGCAGCGCGTGTGGTCCGATGTGCCGATTCTGGTGTTGGCGGCAGCTGATCGCCGCGAGATCGACAGTGAGCGGTTCGACCGTCTCGCGGGTGTCGGCAACGTCATCCTGTTGACACGCCCCATGAGCCGCCTGGTCCTAGCGATGGCGATCCGCTCGGCGCTGCGCACGCGGCGTCTTCAATTTGCGGTACGCGACCAGCTTGAAGAATTGGCCGGACATGCCGACCGACTCGAGTCGACCGTGGCGGAACGGACCCGCATGCTTGAACACGAGGTCAGCGAGCGACGTCGCGCCGAGCACGCGCTGGCCGAGGCACGACGGCTCGAATCGCTCGGCCAGCTTACGGGCGGGATCGCTCACGATTTCAACAATATGTTGCAGGTCGTTGCGGGCAGCGAAACACTGCTCCGCCTGGTCTTGACGTCCTCGCCCGACACGCGTGTCACACGCGCATTGGATGGCATCCGTCGCGCCACCAGCCATGGGGCCTCACTGACTCAGCAGCTGTTGGCGTACGCGCGGCGCCAGCCGCTATCCAGCATCGCGCTGGACATTCGTGCGCATCTGCACGCCACGTCCGAGATGATTCTGCGCACCTTAAGCGCCGAGATAGAGCTGCGCCAGGAGGTCGACCCCTTCGTATGGTCAGTGCTGGTCGATCCGGCACAACTGGACGCCGCGGTACTGAATATCGTAGGTAACGCGCGGGACGCCATGCCGAACGGCGGAATCCTGACCCTCCACGCGCGCAACTGGCGATTGCCAGACGTCGCGCTCCCCGAAGGCGGGTACCTGCATGGCGAATTTGTGAGCCTCTCCGTGACGGATAATGGTGAGGGAATGACGGAAGAAACCGCACGCCAGGCGTTTGAACCGTTTTTCACGACCAAAGCGGTCGGCAAGGGGACCGGCCTCGGGCTCTCGCAGGTTTATGGGTTCGCCATCCAGAGCGGCGGGCTTGCCTTCCTCCGGCGCGAGAGCGTCGGCACCACGGTCGGGATGCTGTTGCCACGCAGTCTGGAAAAGGTGGCCGCGCCAGACATTCAACATGGGTTCAACAATGACGGCCTTGCAGGCGTAAGGGTCCTGTACGTAGAGGACGATGCCAATGTGGCGGAATCGACGGTTGCAATCCTGCGTGCGATCGGCGCGCAGGTGAAATGGGTGATCAGTGCCGACGATGCGATCACCGCGGATTTTTCGGAGATCGAAATCGTTTGCTCCGACGTGATCATGCCTGGCCAAATGGATGGCATCGAGTTGGCTCGCTGGATTGCCGCGAATCACCCACATATGCCAGTGGTTCTGACCAGCGGTTACATGCTGTCGCCAGAGCGACTACGCGAACTTGACGTTCATTTTGTGCGCAAGCCTTTTACGATCGCGACAATCGAAGAAGCCTTCACCAAAGCGCTCCACAAGTCCCGTTCCGGACGTTGAGCCCACGCGGCGATGCGGTCGCAGGTCAGGAAGAACCGCTAGCACCACGGCGCTGTTCCCCGGCCACCAGTGTTCTCCGTCTTCAGCAAGCCTGAACCTCACCGATGAAGAGACACTGCTTTCAATAAGCGCCTTCCGTTGAAGTGCGCCGATGCGGCTTCAGCGCTGCCGGGCGCACGTCTGAGCACAAAATGCCTGGACCCGCCACGGGACAACACCTGACCCTGCTCTCATTCGACCTTCGCACGGGCGGCTTCGACTGCTCGGCATGGGCATCTGTGTCATGGGCATGGGCGCAACCAGGCAATTCGCTGTGCCCCGCTGCGGCCCGGCGCCGCTGTCGCCGCGCCATACATTACCTCATACATAGCCCCCATGGTACCCGGCGCGCTCGCTCCCCATCTCGATACGCTATTGCTTTAAGTCGCTGCCGTGGCTTGGCTTCGCCATCGGTGTTGCAGGGCGCGATACTCATGAAGATCGCCCTACTTCCTTAGGATCCGGTTGAGCAAGCCGGCTGCACGCCCCATTTGGCAATCGAATGATGGATTTGAACTGAACAGCACACCCAGTCGGTGCGATGCGAGAGATACCCAGGCCAATATTGCAGCACGCGGATCGGAGACGCGATCACGCATTCATGTCGGACGGCAAGCACGATGAAAACTTCCACGTTGACGAAAGGATATTTAAATCTGATAGTAGGGGCTCCCTCACTCACTGCCGGAGCAACGATGAGCTCGATCCAACTGCAGGTGCCCCTGACCATCACCCTCTCGCTCGGCGAGACGCCCCACGCGACGCCTGCCAGCTTGCTGACCGCCGCGACAGGTACGGGCGAGACCGGGAGCGCCGGCCTGGAGCGGGTCGACATCGAACAGAATTATGCAGAGCGCCAGGGTTACCGGGACGACTTCCTGGGCATGGCCGTCGCCTTGCCGACGCTGAACGAAGAACAACGCCGCAACGCCGCCAAGAATACCCTCGCCAAGCCGGGACAGGATGCGACAGTCCTGCCCTACCACCACTTCTCGATCGTCATGAACCGGCGCCGCCAGCTGGCCTACTATACTGCCGTCAATATCGACGGCGCGCAGTCGAAAAAACCGAAGCGCGCCAGCGACACGTGGTACTTCGATCCGCGCATCGCCGAGTCCGAGCAGATCGGCGAGGACTTGTACGCCCGCAACGCCCTGGATCGTGGCCACCTGGTGCGCCGCCTGGATCCGGCCTGGGGCGAGGATGCCGTGCGCGCCAACAACGACACCTTCCACTTCACCAACTGCTCGCCGCAGCACGCCGACTTCAACCAGAACGACGAGACCTGGCAGGGCATCGAAAACTACCTGCTGGGCCAGGCGACCGGCGCACGCCGCGCGTTGACGATCTTCACGGGACCCGTGATGACGGACGACGATCCCCTGTATCGCGGCGTGCGCATTCCGCGGCACTTCTGGAAGATCGCCGCCTACGTGACGGACGACGACCAGCTCACCGTGTCGGCCTACCTCCTGGGCCAGGAAGACTTGCTGGACGGCCTGGAACGGTTCACACCGGCGACGTGGCAGGTCACGGTCCAGGAGATCATCGATCGCACCGGGCTCGACTTCTCCCACCTCGTCGACGCCGAAGTGCCGCTGGCACCTCGCCCCGGCCTGGAAGTGGCGGCACAAGGGGCCGGGCGCCGCCAGCTGTACTCGGTCAGCGACATCATCGCGGCCTGACCATGGACGAACTGCGTCCCGTGTACACGGGGGCCAGCGCCCGCCTGCGGCAAAAGAGCGCGGCAATCACCCGCGTCTACGATCACGTGGCCACCAGCACGGTGCGACTGATCGATCCCGCGATCACGACGTTGCGCGCCAACCGCCTGGTCCACACACCGCTCCTGGCAAAGCAGTTCGATGCGGAGGCGGTGCAGGAAATCCGGGCGCAGCCCGATGTCCAGCAGTGGAGCGCGAACACCCAGCGCCAGCTGGAACGGCTGATCGGCCATCCCGACTTCCTGCCGGTCTGGTTCCTGCAGCGTGGCGCCGAACTGCGCCGCACCGTCGCCAAGATCAAGGCCCGCTCCGCTGCCGGCGCCGAGATGGAGGGCACCGGTTTCCTGGTCGGCCCGGGCCTGCTGCTGACCAACGCCCACGTGCTGGACTGGTCGGACATGGGCCGCGAGCCGCTGCAGGCGATCGCCCCGCACTCCTCCGCCCTGTTCGACTTCGAGGAGCAGTTCGACGGTTCCCTGCGCCAGACCGCCACGTTCGCCCTGGACCCGACGACGCTGCTGCTCTCCAGCCCCTGGGATGTGCTGGACTACGTGCTGGTGGCCGTGAAGGCGGTCAGCACCGACGGCAAGGCCAGGATCGAGGACTACGGCTACAACCGCCTCACCGCGGAACTGGGCAAGATCGCGGCGGGCGAAGCCGTCTTCATCATCCAGCACCCGCTGGGCCAGGCCAAGCAGGTCGTGCTGAACGAGAACCGCCTGATCGAACGCGACGAGGCGTCGCCCTACCTGGTCTACGAAGCCGACACCAACAGCGGTTCCTCGGGCTCGCCGGTCTTCAACCGCCAGTGGGAGGCGGTCGCCCTGCACCACTCGTCGGAGATCGCGCGCAACGAGGCCGGCCAGATCCTGAACCTGGAGGACCAGCCCTGGGACCCGGCACAAGGCGCGGGCCGGATCCAGTTCAGGGGCCTGAACGAAGGCATCCGCATCAGCCGCATTCTGCAGCACCTCGCGCAGACCCTGGTGGACGTCCAGAGCGGCGCACCCATTGCCGGCCCGCAGACCCTGTCCGAGAGCGGGGCAAGCCGTCTCAGACAACTGCTCGCCACCCGCCTCGCTCCCGTGCCGGGTGACCTGGTTGGCCGGGTACCGGTGTCCGAGCAAGGTCCATCACACCAGTCCCCGAAGCCCGCGTACGGCACCCCCGACTAGCCCAACCCGGGCGGGTCGCTGGCCGGGTAGGCCGGACACTGTCGGCACCGATCGCAGCGCTGCCATACGCCCGCCTCAAACTGCGAATGACGAAGTGATTGTTCTGGCGTGCCACGGCAGCGGCGCCCGCCACCTTGCCGCACCGCCCGTGAGCAGATCGGCAGGATGTGCCGCATGAGGCAAGTGGATGAGGCTCGTCGGACCATGTCGGATGATGGTACTGGTGAGGGCCCCACGCCAGCGTGCGGTGCAACAGGAAAACGGAAGGATGTGGCACGGGAAGGATTTAACGCGGCAACACTTCGAGATGGCAGGCATGCTGCGCATTGTAGGAAGCTTCGCGACGCTGCCGTGACCCATCGGCGCCGGGCAGCGGTCCGCGCATTCATTGCGATTACTCCGCCGTACGCCCCTCGGGTTCCACGTGGCCGTCGAGCGCCAAAAAAACAGTCGCCGCAGGGCATGTGGCCAGTCCTCCAGACAACGGAGGAGACCAGCAGATCACGCCAAGGCACGAGGGCCGCGCCAATGCATTCTGTCGACATCACTCATCCGGCGATAAACAGGTCAACGGCGCTCATCGAGACTTTGACAACGCTGAATCCGGCGCAGCGAAGAAACAGCGCGTGATGCCGCGCCTACGCCGCGCGCAGCTTGAAAATGGCAACCGAATCGTCCAGCTGACGTGCCTGTTCGCGCAACGCTTCGGCGGCTGCCGCTGCTTCCTCGACCAGCGCCGCATTCTGCTGGGTCACGCCATCGATATGCGCGATGGCCGCGCCGATCTGCTCGATGCCATCCTGCTGCTCGCCACTGGCCAGCGCAATCGCCTGCACCACCGCCGCGACCTGGCGCACGCTCGACAGCACCTCCTGCATCGTGCTGCCGGCATGGTCGACCAGGGCGCGGCCGGCCGCCACTTCCTGAATGGACGTGGTGATCAGCGCACGAATCTCCCGGGCCGCCACCCCCGAGCGCTGCGCGAGCGCCCGCACTTCGCTGGCGACGACGGCGAACCCGCGCCCCTGCTCACCGGCACGTGCCGCTTCCACCGCAGCGTTCAGCGCCAGGATATTGGTCTGGAATGCGATGCCGTCGATCACACCGATGATCTCGCCGATCTTCTCGGAAGTGCCATTGATGGCCCCCATCGTGACCACCGCCTGGGCCACGGTCGCGCTGCCCCGCGTCGACACGCTGGTGGCCTGTTCTGCCAGTTGCGCCGCCGTGCCGGCGTTGTCGCTGTTCTGGCGCACAGTGCTGGTCAACTCCACCATCGACGAGGCCGTTTCTTCCAGCGTGCCCGCCTGGGCTTCCGTGCGCGACGACAGGTCCGCATTGCCATGCGCGATTTCGGCGGAGGCCACCGCGATCGCCTGCGTCCCCTGCCGCACCTGCGCGACAATGCGCGACAGGTTTGCGCTCATCTGCGACAGCGCGCGCAGCAGATCACCGATCTCGTCCCGTCGCGTGCTCCGCACGTCCGCACGCAGGTCGCCTCCCGCCACCTCCTGCGCCATGTTGAGCGCCTGGCCCAGCGGCACCGTAATACCGCGGATCAGCGTGGTGACGATGACGGCGCCGATCGCCACCGTGGCGACCAGCAACACCAGCAGGATCGACACCGAACGACCGTAAGCGGCGTCATTTTCGGTCTGTACTGCGGCAACACGGGCCGTCGCGGCCTTCTCGATCAGCGCCACGATAGCGTCGATCCGTTCGGTGGGCGCGCGGTCCATCCCCTTGACGAGCGCGTCGACCCGATGCGCACTGTCGCCGTCGGCCGCGTCATAACTGGCTAACGCGGCCAGGTACTTTCGCTCGAGATCGGCGTGCAAGGATAGTGCCTCGTCGACCTGCTCGACCGGCAAGCGCAGCGCGTCCATGGCCGCCTTCAGCTCCGTCAGCTGGCCGGCCGTCTTGCGCGAGCTGGCGCCAAACGCCGCGGTGTATTTCTGCAACTGCGCCGGATCCTGACCGCGCAGCAGGATGTTCTTCCATTCCTGCACCTGGATCTTGAATTCCACCTGGGCCGAACGCGCCGCATCGACAGCATGCAGCAGCGTGCTGGCTTCCGTCAGGCCGGCCGTGTTCCGCACATTCATGTCGCGCATGGCCTGCCACCCCGTGAGGCCAACCAGCACGACGGTCAGCAAGAAGAATCCGGCAAGCAGCATCAGCCGCACGCCAATTTTAAGATTAGCGAGTTTCATAACATATCCACATTGGCGAGGGCGGCTGCGGGGGCTGGGCAGTGGGAGGCAAACAAAAATCTCTCACATTGTATCGTCCTGGACAGGCTCGACAATAGATTTATTGCCGATGAGAACCAACAAACAACGCACCGCACTTGACCATGGCGTGCCACGTGCCCGGGCCTGGGATTGGCGAACAAACCAGTGCGCGGGATCGCGCTGCGGGCGAGCTATGGGAGCCGACGCTCGCGCACTCCGCTGTGGCCGTGCACGTGGGCTGGGCGCGTCTGGCCGATGGAAATCCGATGGAGGCGTGACTGCCTTGTGTCACCGTCACCTTGGCAACCGGAGTCCATCCTAGGAGACGCTGCCATCGCACCGGAGCGCAAGGAGCGCAGTGCCACATTGGGGGCAATCAGCGTTGCTGGATGGGATCGGCAGACGGGTAAACATCGCGCTTTGCGTCAAGGCGTCCGATTCGACGGAACGGATGGTTCCGCCCGCGCCCACTCATCCATTGCGCGCACACAAATGAATGGCATTTTCGGCAATAGCTTTGCGCTACGATCAATATTAGCGAGCTCTACCGTGACACGATGCCCCCCACTGCGCGAGGCCAAATTCGAACAGCCATCCGTACGGCGCAAGGCAGACGCGAGATCCGCCATCCCTGCACGGATGATGCCTCGGACAGTCCGCAGTGGCGTGGCAATCCGGTTCCACACAGATGTATTTTCTGAGAGCATCGGCTGAGCCAGGGAGGCAGTGTGCCTGAGAGGCGCCGCGCTCCGCTGTACGCGCGGCGCCCCGCAGAGACAGCAATGCAGACCGTCCTCATCGATGCAATATCACCGCACGTCCAGCTTCCTACAAATCAATGAAAAAGGAGACAATGATGACCCCGATGTTATCGATGCGCGCACCCACCGAAAGCGATGGAACCGGCGGCATCGCCGGCAATCCCGAGGCGCTGGGCGCCATGCGTCTGGCGCTGGAGGATGCCATGGCGACCGGCTGCGGCACCGTGCAGGCGTTGTCACCCAATGGATCACCGCTGATCCTGGTTTTCATTCGCGATCGCGACATGGGTGCCCTGCGTTGCGATTCGAACGATGCGACGACCGCATCAGCAGCGGCAAATGATCACGTTGCCGCGCAGGCCCTGCGCAGCTGGATCGCGACGCATCTGCCAGGCGCCAGCCTTGGACCGGCGTACCAGGACGCCCAACTGGTTCCTCGCCGCCCCCTGACCGACTGAGTGCATCGGCCAACGTCCCATCCGCCCATCGCTGGAACGGCGGTAGATCGATCCGGAGTCACACCGCTGTTGCTGCCACTGCAACCACCTCCACCCGAACGTCGTTGCCCCATGACCACCACGACATTGAATGCGAGTCCAACGCCGCGTGCGGCGGCATGTGGCCAGGCCGCCGCGCGACACGGCTGGCGGCCGAGGCAACCGACGCTGCAGACCAGCGCCCTTCTGACTGGCGCAGTCCTCATGGCAGCATCGCGCTTTGCATGCGCTTCGCCGACCATGCTGCACGACTGCATTCGATCCGCGGCCAGCACATTCGGACACCCAGTCCCGCTTGTGCGGGCCGTCGTGGAGCAGGAATCCGGTGGTCGCTGTACGCCGCGCCATGCCACCAACCGTAACGGCACCTATGACATCGGCTGCATGGGCATCAATTCGTCGTGGCTGCCGATGCTGACGCGGCGCTTCGGCATCACTGAACGCCATCTGCTCGATCCCTGCACCAACATCCACGTGGGAGCATGGATCCTGGCGCACAACATCGCCCTCCACGGCAACACCTGGCAGGCTGTCGGTGCGTACAACGCCACCACAGAAGCAAAGCGCGTCCGCTACGCCCACCGCATCGCAACCCGGATGGCCACCGTCCCGGCAAGCACCCATCAAGGGGCCAGGTAGCACCTTCGGGGATGCACATTGCACATTGCCGACGCGCTCTACGCGGACGACATCGCAAGCGCGGAGAAGGTTCCCTGTGCACGCCAGGACCCGCCTCGCCCGGTACGGAAAACACCGTTGTGATCACTGCTCCGTCTGCACCCGCACAATTCCCTCCCGTCTCACCTGAGACAAAACCTTATCGCCGTCTTATCTGCACAGGACGTTGATTCAGCTCAGCCCGACAGGTCGCGTGCGCTGCGCCCCGACAAACAGGCTCAGTCCGCTACTGAATAACATCGATTCCACCAGATCGATCACTTTTTCAGTGGGGCGGCCATGCAAGCCACGAGCACCATACCGACCGACACAACGCATCAGGAATGCCGACCAGGGCAGCCGCATGTTCCCGTGCCTTCGCCGAAGTGTCACGGCAGGTGGCCGCGTTCGACCATGCCGGGACACGTCGATCAGGTGTCCCCGAACTGCGCTGCGCGCATCGCACGCGCTGCGCTCACCGCACTGCTGGCATGTGCCCTCGCCGGCTGCGGCGCGTCACCGGCGGCGACCGTGCCCGCGTCAATGTCAGCCCGTGGGCCAGTGCAAGCGGCAGCGCCGACGCGTCTCGCCTTTGCCCAGCTGCGCCATGGTCCGCATGGACGCTATCTCGCCTGTGACGATACAACCTGCCCTCGCGCCACGCCGAAGAGTCCGATCACCTCCGCCGATGTCCTGTCCGTGACGCAGATGCCTGGCACATCATCCACAGCGCAGCGATCGAACGCTGTGACGCCGCCGTTCCAGATCGACATCGCGTTCCCCTTCAATGCGATCCACCTGACCCACGCGGGTCGTAGCGCGCTGAAAGCTGCCGTGCTGCGTCATCCGCATGCCGCCATCGTCATCACCGCCCGCGCCGACAAGCGCGGCACACCGGCAGCACGCCAACGCGTGGCAGCGGCGCGTGCGCGTGCCATCGGGCAGGCCGTGCGCCACACGTTGCCCGCCGCGCGCATCACGACCGAGTACGACATCGCCGCGACGTCGCCGCAAGCCAGCACGGACCGGGCGCGCCAGCGTCGCGCGACGGTTCGCTTCACCGCTTCACCCACCCGCCCATGAAAGGAGCACATCATGCATGCCGTCGCCCTGCCACATCTGGCACTCCCCAGGATCACGATCACCCGCCGCGTCCTGTACCTGCTGCTGTTTGCCGCCATCCTGTGCTGCCTGCTCATGTCGAGCGCGGACGCCGGCACCACCGGCGAGGAATTCCGCGAGCTGTACGACAAGTTCATGGGCTGGTCCAAGGGCTACCTGGGCAAGACCATCGCCGCGTTTGCCTTCCTGCTGGGGATCGGGGTCTCTGCCGGTCGGCAGAACATGATGCCGGCCATCTATGGCCTGATCCTCGCCCTGATCATCGGCTTCGGTCCCGAGCTGCAGGAATCGGTGCTGTCGGCCCAGGTATGAGCAGCCATGGACTACGCCATCCCCCAGCTGCACGATGGTCCACCGAAGCTGTTGTGGTGGGACTTCGACCAGGGCCTGGTGTTCATGGTGGCGATCCTGTTCGGCATCCTGTCCGACCTGATGCTGTTCGGGGTCGCCGTCGGTGTGATCGCGGCGCGCTGGTACGGCCGCCACAAGTCGCGCAAGCACCGCATGTACATCGCGCACCTGATGTACTGGTTCCTGCCCGGCGACTGGCTGCTGCCCTGCCCGCAGCTGCCACCGTCCTCCGTCCGCCAGTTCATCGGGTGAGCCATGGATGGCGATGAATTCATCAACGCGCTGGACAAGGCCCGTTCCGGCATCCGCAAGCTGCAGGTGGCGCTGGGCGGCTGCATCGTCCTCGCCATCGTGCAGGCCTGCAGCATCGCCCGCCAGGCCGGCAACGAGCGTCAGTATTTCCTGCCGCCCGAGATCAGCCGGCCGTTCTGGCTGGCCGGTGCCGAGGCGTCGCCGGAGTATTTCGAGGACCTGGGCCAGTTCATCAACGGGCTGCCGCTGAACGTCACGCCCGACACGGTCGATGCCGCGTGCCGGCAGTACCTGAAGTACGTCGTGGCGCGTGACCGTGCCCGCTACAAGGGCCAGTGCGATGTCGAAACGGCCCGCATCAAGCGCGATGGCGTGGCGCAGACCTTCTCGGTGCGCGAGATGCACACCGATGCCCACCGCCGCCGCGTCGTCCTCGACGGCGTGCTGACCACGCTGGTGAACGACAAGCCGTTTCGCGCACCACAGACATACCTCATCGAATTCGAGTACAGCGACGGCCGCTTCTACGTCAGCAAACACGACAAGGTGACTCCCCATGACCCACACACTTTCAAACCCTGACAGCATTCGCGTGACAGTCCGACGTCTCAGCGCAGCGGCGCTCTGCGCGTCCCTGTTCGTCGCCATCCCGGGCACATGCGCCCAGATCATCGACGCACGCGACGCGGGCGTCGTCTACGCCAAGGTCAGCAAGCGTGAACTGACTCGCATCGCCCTCGATCGCGGCCGCATCGCCGTGCTGCGTGCGAAGGATGGTGAGCTGCACGTCGATGCCGACGAGGACACCGGCCAGTTGTTCGTATCGCTGCCCGAAGGCGCCGACAAGCCCATCAACGCGTTCCTGACGACGACGGACGGTGCCACCGTCACCCTGCTGCTGCAGCCGGCCGACATCCCTGCCGATTCGATCATCCTGCGCACCGCGTCCACCGCCGTTGCGCAACGCACGGCACCGCACGCCGACACGCACGTGCGCGCCCAGCGCCGACTGCTGGCCGCCCTGGCCGGCGACGAGGTGCCGCCCGATGCCGACCTGCGCGAAGTATCGACGCCGCGCCTGCTGTGGCGCGAAGCGGCCATGACGCTGCAGCGCCAACTGCTCACGCGCGACCTGGTGGCCGAACGCTATCTCGTCACGAACCGCAGTCCGGACCCCATGGTCCTGGAAGAACGCGAGCTCTACCACCCCGGCGTCAACGCGATCGCCATCGACCTGCACTCGCTCGCACCCGGCGAAGGCACGGCCGTGTATGTGGTGCGCGAAAGGCATGGCGATGACTGAGCTCACCAGCACCGAGCGCGCCCGCCGGCGCCAGATCCTCACCGCCATCGGAATCGCGGCCGGCATCTTCGGGGTCGCCTCCGTCGGCGTCCTGCTGTCGGGCGGCGACGAACCCGCTCAGCCCACCAAGACCGACCTGCGCACGCGCTCCTATATCGCCCCAGGCGAACAGGTCGCGCCGGCCGATGCCTGGCGCGGCGTCTCCGACAGCCGCCTGGCCAACCTGGAAGGCAAGCTGTCCGCACTGGAAACCGAACAGCGCGATGCCAAACGCAAGCTGGACCCGTCAGGGATTGCGCCGCCGCCGACGCAACGTCTCACCGAGAGCGACCTCGACGAACGGCTGCGCGCCTACGAACGGAGCGTCGCCAACCAGTACCCGCCGGGCCGCCCTTCCGATCCCGTCATCGCGCTGCCCCAGGCCCCGGCAGAGGCGCAGGGAACGCGGCAGGCCGCGACACCAATCGGTACCACGCAGCCGACCGCGCCGGCTGCCCCAGCGCCCGTGCGGACGTCCATCATGACCGTGCGGCTGCGTGCTGCCGAAACGCCCGCGCCGACCGCCGGCGTAGGGATCAGTCCCGCCACGCGCTCTAACTCGACGCCGCAGTCGCCGGAACGCACGACCGCCACGTATCTCCCGGCGGGGATGTTCGGCCAGGCGTCGCTGCTGTCCGGTCTCGACGCCCCTACCGGCGGACAGGCGCAGTCGAATCCCCATCCCGTGCTGCTGCGCCTGAACGACTTGGCCGTGCTGCCGAACCGCTACCGCCACAACTGGACATACTGCCACCTCCTGGGCGCGGGATACGGCGACCTGTCCAGCGAGCGGGCCTATATCCGCACCGAGACGCTGTCGTGCGTCGGTGCCGACGGCCGTGTCCTCGACGTGCCCGTCAAGGGGTTCATCGTCGGCGAGGACGGCAAGGCGGGCATGCGTGGACGCCTGGTCAGCAAGCAGGGACAAGTGCTGGGCAATGCCCTGCTGGCCGGCGTCGTCGGCGGCATCGGCACGGGCCTGGAACGCTCGGCGAGCGTGCAGTCCGTGTCGCCACTGGGATCAACGAGCTCCGTCAAGCCCGGCCAGGCCCTCCAGGCGGGCATCGGCACCGGCGTGGGCCGCTCGCTCGACCGCCTGGCCGACTACTACATCACGCTCGCCGAAAAAATGTTTCCGGTCATCGAAATCGACGCCGACCGGGTGGTCGACGTCATTCTGTCCGAAGGAGTCTACGCCGATGTCCAGCCCGATCATTAAGGCGTGCGGCCTGCAGCTGGTCACCGCACTGGCCTGCACGCCCGCCTATTCCGCCCAGCCGGCCCACGATGACGTGGCTTTGCGGGCCCGTCTCACCGCGCGCTACCCCGGCACCCTGTTCGGCGACATCCGCGCCACGCCGCTGCCCGGCATCTGGCTCGTCCAGCTGGGCGCCCAGTCGGCCTACGTCGCCGCCGACGGACGTCACTTCCTGTTCGGCCACCTGGTCGACATGGACACGCAGACCGATCTCAGTGCGGCGCCGCCGCCCGTATCACCCGTGCCGCCGACTGCAGACGGTCCGGACTTCGCCGTCCTGCCGCTGGCCGACGCCATCAGGACCGTGCGCGGCAACGGCAGCCGTCAAGTGGCCGTGTTCGCGGATCCCGACTGCCCGTATTGCCGGCATCTGGAACAGGCGCTCGATCGTGTGCCGGACGTCACCGTGTACACCTTCCTCCTGCCGCTGGCGTCCCTGCATCCGACGGCACCGGCACGAGCCCAGTCCATCTGGTGCGCCCCGGACCGAAGCGCCGCGTGGCGTGATGCGGTGCACGGCCAGGCCCTCGCGCCCGCAACGTGTGCCAACCCACTGGCGCGGATCGCCGCCTTCGCCGCGGCGCATGGCATCGACGGCACGCCGTACCTCGTTTTCGCGAACGGCCAGCGCGCCATCGGTGCGCTCGACAGCGCCGCCATCGAACGCCACCTGCAACCGGTCTCGGAGTAGCCATGCGCACACCGTCCGCTTCCATCGTGCTTGCCGCTGCTATCGCATCGCTCGCCGGCTGCCAGGCGATCAGCGGGCTGCAGGGATCCACGCCGCGCTTCGCCTGTAAGGCGCCCGACGGCGTCACGTGCACCTCCGTGTCCGGGGTCTACGCCAATCTGGAACAGCGCGCCCGCCCGCCAGCACAGCCGTCCCTTCCGACAGCGGCGGCACCAAACGGTCACACGCTCCTGCCGCTGGCGCCAGCGCGCGCCGGCCAGCCGCTGCGCAGCGAGCCACGCGTGCTGCGCATCTGGATCGCTCCGTGGATCGATGACGAGGGCACCCTGCACGACCAGTCCTACCTGTACACGCAGATCGACGCCGGGCGCTGGCTGATCGGCGAAGTACGCAAGGAAGCTGCCGCACCCGCTCTGCGGCGTGCCGATCCTGTCGCGGCGCCGGGTTCGGCTCCGGGCGCTGCCCCGGTCCCTGACACCGCGCACGCCGCAGCCGCGACAGCCAACTCTGGCCAGCGCCTCATGGACGTGCGTGGCAATGCCACGGCGCAGGCCGCGGCGCGTGCCACCGCCACCACTCAACCGAACAAGGAGCCACGATGAACGCCCTCCACGACCTGGTGGCCCGCGCCACAGGCCACCTGCGCGGCCCGCGGCCAGGCAACGACCATGCCCTGGTGCGCCATGCGCTGCGCACGCTCACGCGACCGGACCGCTTCTCGGCGCTGCTGCCGCACAACGCCTATCTGCCGGACAACGGCCTGTTCGTCCTCGACAGCGGCGCACGCCACCGTGACACCCCGCCGCAGGCGCTGGGCTTCGTCATCGAAATGCCGCCGCAGACGGGGGCCACCGAGGAGATGATCAAGATCCTGGTGCCGCTGTTCGGTGATGCGCCCGTGGGCGCACGCCTGCAGGTCTCCCTGTACGCCAGCAGCGACATCCGCCCGCGCATCCAGCACGCGAGCCTGATCCGCGGCGTGGCATACGACACCCTCGCGGGCGCCGAGCGCCGCAGCAGCAATGTCTACCGCGTCCTGATGCGCCGGCGCGCCAGCCATTACCTGGCACACACGCGCGTCCGGCCGGTGCCCCACATGCCGTGCCTGATCCGCGACTTCCGGCTGGTGCTCGCCGTGCAGCTGGCCGGCAGTCCGCAGGATTCAACGCTGGTCGATGCGCTCGTCAAGCTGCGCGAGGCCATGCACGCCACGCTGAAGGCAGCCGGATTCGCCGGCTGGAACTGGGGCCCGGCCGACCTGATCGGCTGGTGCCGCGCCCTGCTCAATCCCGACAAGCAGCTGGCCACCCCCTGGGCGATACCGGCGGCCTACGATCCGGGCAGGCTGCTGCGCCACCAGATGGTCGACATCGACACCCTGTGTGCCCCGAGCGACGACGGCAAATCGCTGCGCTACGGCCAGAGCGGCGCGGCAGCGGCGCTGCACAGCCGCCTGTACATCGTGAACCGCTACCCGGCCGAATTTCCCCTCTGGGGCATGGGCAACCTGATCGGCGACTTCTACCAGCAGCAGCTCGGCTACGCCTGTCCGTTCGTCCTGACGATGGGCGTGCACATCCTCGACAGCAGCAAGCGGCGCGATGGGGCCACGCTGCGCGGCGCGCGGGCGACCACCAATGCGTCGTCGCAGATGGCGCGCTTCATGCCGCAAATGCAGGGCGTCAAGGCCGATTGGGACACGGTGAACCGCTCCTATGCCGACGGCCTGGGGGAGATCGAGATGTACCACCAGCTGCTGCTGATGGCGCCCGCCGTGGAGATCGAGACGGCCGAGATGGCCGCCACGGCTTTGTGGAACTCGCGCGGCTTCAGCCTGGTGAGCCAGCAGTACATGCAGGTGCCGGCCCTGCTCACTTCCATCCCGCTCGGTTTCACGGGCGCGCTGTCCGGCTTCTACCGTCGCACGGGTCTGGTCACCAGGAAGGTCACGCGCAATGCCGTCAACCTGGCACCGGCACTGGCCGAATGGAAAGGCACCGACACGCCGGTGATCCAGCTGGTCGGGCGGCGCGGCCAGCTGATGGGCCTCGACCTGTTCGACAACACGGGCGGCAACTACAATTTTGCCGTCGCCGCGTCGTCCGGCTCCGGCAAGTCCGCCCTGGCCAACGAGATCACCACCGGCTACCTGGGCATTGGCGGCCAGGTGAAGCTGATCGACATCGGCCGCAGCTACGAGAAGATCTGCAGCCACTTCGGCGGCCAGTTCATCGAATTCACGCTGCACCCGCGCGAGCGCTTCTCGATGAATCCGTTCGACCAGATCGTCGACATCGGCGAGGACATGGAAATGCTCAAGCCCCTGGTCGCCCAGATGGCGTCGCCGTCCGGCACGCTGACCGACCATGACCGCTCGCTGCTGGAAATTGCCATCCTGGCGGCCTGGCGCAAGGAAGCGAACGGCATGACGGTCGACGACATCGTCATGTCATTGCGCGGCCACCGCGACCGCGATGCGCGCCGCCTGGCCGACCAGCTGTTCCCGTACTCGCGCGACGGCATGTACGCGCGCTACTTCGAGGGCCCCTGCACCATCGATTTTGCCAACGACCTGGTGGTGCTTGAACTGGAAGAGCTCAACACCAAGAAGGACCTGCAAAGCGTCGCGCTGTTCATCATGATGTTCCGCATCACGCAGGACATGTACCGCCAGCGCCGCGACCGCAGGAAGCTGTGCGCGACCGACGAGGCATGGGACCTGATGGCCGGCGCCAACTCGGGGCGCTTCATCGAGGAAGGTTACCGGCGTGCCCGCAAGTACGGCGGCGCCTTCGGCACGCTGACCCAGTCCGTCGAGGACTACTACCACAGCCCCGCCGCCCAGGCGGCCCTGCAGAACGCGGACTGGCTGTTCCTGCTGCGCCAGAAGGAGGAATCCATCGAGAAGCTGGCCACCAGCGGGCGCCTGAAGGTGGACGATGCCACCAAGCGCATCCTGATGTCCCTGAAGACCGAACAGGGTCTGTACGCCGACATCTTCGTCAGCTCCCCCATGGGGCGCGGTGTCGGACGCCTGCTGCTCGATCCGTTCTCGCTGCTGGCCTACAGCACGGCGCCGCAGGACTGGCGCGCCGTCGAACATTATCGCGAGCGGGGCATGCCGGTGGCTGCGGCCATCGAAGCGGTGCTGCGTGACCGCGCTGTCGACGCCGGAGCCTCGGCATGAAGCCCTTCCAGAACGCCAACCGCGCCGCAGTCGCGGCACTGCTGGTCGGCGCAGCGCTGACCGTGGTCATCCTGATCGTCGAACTGGCGCATGTACCGCCGAAGCCACCGCGGATCGCCCAGGTCGACCTGACGCGCATCCTGCGGGAATACCAGCACGATACGGCGGCCATGCTGGCGCGCCTGCCGAACGATGGCGACACGACGGCCCGTGCTCTGGCACGCACGGCGGCATTCGGTCAGCGGCTGGACGAGGCGGCGCGGCGCCTCAGCACCCAGTGCGGCTGCGTGCTGCTGATGCGCGAAGCGGTGGTTGCCGGCCAGATGCCCGACCTGACGCCCCGCCTGATCGAGCTGATGTCGCAACAGTGAGGTGGTCATGGCATCCCAATTCCTCTCCCGGCTGGCCTTCGTCGCGCGTGGCCTGCTGCGGCACCTCGTCCGCCAGTGGTCCGGCTATCTGGTGGTCGGCGCACTGGCGGTCTGGAGCTACCTGCACTACCGCATCGGTGTCAACGTGTCAGGCAGCCTGCCCGGCCACGTCTACCTGATCGAACTGGACATGCCGCCCACCCGGGTTGGCCAGCTGGTGGCCTTTACCTGGCAGCGCAACGCCTTCTACCGGCCCGAGCGACTGTTCATCAAGCAGGTGCGTGGTGTCCCGGGCCAGTGCGTCACCCGCGTGGGGCGCCAGGTGTTCGTGGATGGGCGCCCGCAAGGCACCGCCAAACCCGCCAGCCGCCAGGGCATCCCGCTGGAACCGATCGCGCCGGGCATCATCCCCTGCGGCTACCTGTACGTCGGTGCGCCCCATCCGGACAGCCTCGACAGCCGTTACCGCATCACCGGACTGGTCGGCCCGGAACGCATCGTGGGGAGGGCCTATGAACTGTTCTGACCGACTGGGCCTGGCGGCACTCGCCGTGCTCACTGGCGCTGCGTTTGTCGCGCCCACTGTGCCCGCCGTGGCCGTCGCCCGGACCGTCGCCCCGCCCGCCGCCGCGCTGACGATGGCGGCGCCACTGGTCATCGGGCCCGTGTATCCGATCGGCGAGGAAGACATGCTGGCCTGGATCGACCAGCGCCTCGCACAAAAACAGGCCGACGGCAGCATTGCCATCGCGATGCGCAGCGCCAGGGAGCGTGCGCACAAGGCCCTACGCCATCCCGACCCTGTGACGGACATCGCCAAGGCAACGTCCAGCCGCACCCGCCATGTCGACCCGTCGGTGACGGCGCAGACGGACCACGTCGACGTGTCCGGCCGCGTACTGGTGGCCAGGGGCAGCCGCATCAATCCGCTCGACACCGTGCGGCTGGCGCGTCCGCTGATTTTCCTCGACGCGCGCGACCCGGACCAGGTGGCGTTCGCGCGCAAGTTCATTGACGGTCGCGACGGCGCGCCCCGTCCCGTGCTCGTCGCCGGCAGTCCGTTCGAGCTGATGGAACGCTGGCAGGTCCCCGTGTACTTCGACCAGAACGGCACCCTCGTGCAACGGCTTGGCATCCGCCAGGTCCCCGCCATCGTCGCCCAGGATGGGCCAAGGCTGAGAATCGATGAAATCGCTCTATAGGTGCCTCGCCGCCACGCTGTGCCTCGCCCTGCCGACGCTCGCCCTCGCGCAAGCTCCCACCCAGCCCTGCCCTGGCCGCACCATGAATCCCGTCACGGACATCTGCTGGTCGTGCATCTTTCCCCTGTCCATCGGCAGCAGCACGGTCGCGAAGATGGGCCAGGAAGACATCGAGAACACGGGCTCGCCCATCTGCCTGTGCGGGCCGCCCCCGCCGTGGGGCAAGCTGGGCATCAGCATCGGGTTCTGGGAGCCGGCCCGGCAGGTCGATGTCGTGCGCACGCCATGGTGCTTCCCGTCGCTGGGCGGCATGACGATGAACGGTGCCAGCGCCCCCGTGGCCGCCGTCGGTGCGGGCCTGAAGGGCCGTCGCGCATCGAATAATTCGTTCTACCAGGCGCACTGGTACATCAACCCCGTGCTGTATTGGCTGGAAGTGCTGTCGGAAACCAGCTGCCTGGAACAGCGCGGCTTCGATCTGGCCTATGTCACGGAACTGGACGCGGCGTGGAACGACGACGAACTGTCCGCCATCCTGTCGCCGGAAGCCATCCTGTTCGCCTCGCCGGCCGCCCAGGCCGCCTGTGCAGGCGACTGCGCGGCCGCCACGACCGGGTTCCCGATCGCCGCGATGCAGTGGTGCGCCGGCTGCCAGGGCGGCATGTACCCGCTGAACGGCCACGTGCAGGCCCACGTCAGCGGCGTGCAGGCGTCCTCCCTCATCCTGCAACGCTTCGCCATGAAGCTGCACCGGGAATTCCTGGCCTTCGCCGGCAACGGCATCCCCGGCTGGTGCGGCATGTACCCGATGCCGATCCTCGACCGGCGCATCTACAAGTACTCGATGCTGTATCCATCCACCCAGGGCCGCGGCGCCGACGGCCGCTGCTGCCAGCCGCTGGGCCGCACCACGGCGCTGTGGAGCGCGGGCAAGGAGTACCCCATCGACGGCGAGGATTTTGTCTACATGCTGTACCGCAAGCGCAACTGCTGCGAACGCCTGGTGGGAGCCCAACGATGAACACGCAGACACCCCCGCTGCATCCGCAACGGTCTCCGCGGCTGTCGCCGCAACGGTCCCCGCTGCCCTGCAACCGTGGCCGCGTCCGGGTGCGGGCCCACGGCCTGCTCCTGGCGCTGGCCATCGGTGCCAATGGGGCCAGCGCATCGGCGCAGACGACGTCCGTGCCAGGCATTCCTGCGAACGACGCCGCCATTGCAGCTGCCTCGCGGGCCAGCACGGCAGAGATCCTGGACCGGGCCGGGCGCATGGCAAGTACCGCTGACCGCGATCCGGCAGCGCTGGCGCAACGCTACGCGGAACAGGCAGGTGCCCAGGCACCCGCGGCACCGCAACGACTCTACGTGTTCGTCTCGCTGTCGATGCCGACAGCCTCGCTGGTTAAACTGGCCGCTCAGGCCGCCCGTCTCGACGTGCCGCTGGTCCTGCGGGGCCTGGTCGACCACTCGCTGGCCAGGACGGCCAGCCGGCTCGCCGACATCATCCAGGCCGCGCCCGGGTCGCGCTTCGAGATCGACCCGCGGGCGTTCCGCCAGCTCGCGATCACCCAGGTCCCCGCCTTCGCGCTCGCCGCCAGCACGCCGCCCTGTGGCGGCACGTGCACGCAACGCCCCGAGCACCGGATCGTGATGGGTGACGTCACGCTGGACTACGCACTGGAGCGGATGGCGCGTGGCGACGATGTGCCCGCGCAGTCCGCGAAGGCCCTGCTCGGGCGCCTGAAGGAGCAGCCATGATCGCACCGGACAAGGTGACATTTCTGGCCGCGCTGTTGTGCACGATGGTCGCGGGCGACTCGGTCGCACAGCAGTCGACGCGTGACGCCTATGTCGATGGCAAGGCCTACCGCCCTGCCAATGCGGCCATTGCCGCCGGCATCGACACGCGCAGCGCCGCGCAGGTTCCCGGCCGCGATGCGGGCGACGAGCAGACACTGGGCGGCCTGTTCGGTACGCCCCTGGGCGACGCCGCCGCCGCCAAGGCAATCCAGTGCGCCCGTGCGGTACGGAGCGCAACGGGCGACACACGTACCGACGACGCCCGCGAATGCGCCGCCATCAACTATCTGCGCCGCAACCCCGACGAGCGGCCCCGGACAAGCATCGATCCGCACGAACCCGCCGTGACACGTGCCGACGTCGTGCGGCAAGCCCCCCGGGCCTTCACCGCCGACGCGCCGGGCCTGAGTGGCAGCTACACCGCGTGCGTCGATCGCACGACGACCACCCCGATCCGCCAGAGCGTCGAACGGTGCGAGATCGGCCACGCCGTCACCGAAGGCCGCTGCCAGCGTCGGCTGGTCGTCACGTATGCATGGGCCACGTTCGCCCGTCAACCCGGCGCGGAACCGCGCTACGCGCGCTGTGCATCGGGCACGGTCCGCGGCGACCAGCTGCCGCTGCCCCCGAGCACCAGCTACCGCGTCGCGACGGCCACCTGCGCCGAACGGGGGCATGGGGAGGGCAGCGAGACGCTCGTCTTCCACAAGGATTGCCCGGGCGCCGAGACCCTGCATGGATTCGACGCCAGCGCGTGCACCCGCCCGCCATCGCCCGCCATCGTGGATCCGCCCAGGACCGAGCAGTCCTGCACGACGATGCCACGGACGGCGACCAACTGTTTCCAAGGCGATGGCGTTTACACAGGGCTGGCCGAGGTGCCGGTATTCGAGGACCGCTGGGACGACACGGACTGCGCCGCAATCGATGGCGACCTGGGTCCCATCACGCACTAAGCCCCGCATCACGAGGAGACCACCATGCGTATCCGCCCGCTCCTGCTCATGCCACTCCTTCTGCTGGTCATCGGCTTGCGCCAGCATGCCCACGCCGCCGGGCGCGTCTGTGCGCCGGTGGCGACGACGTGCAACGACGGACCGCGCACGGCCACCATCGATGGCATGGCGATCAGCCGGCCGTGCTGGCAGCGCACCACCGAATACGGCTGTATCGAACCCGCCATCACGGACGGTTGCGGCGTGTTGCGCGCGCAGGGCTGCCGCGAAGGCGCCGTGCACTGCAGCCAGTCGGCGACCGTCGGCGGCCAGCCGGTCTGCCTGACCGAGCAGCATGAGTACGCCTGCCAGGCCGGCGGCGGACAGGCAAGCACGGTGTCCGACTGCAGCGGCCAGCAGTACTGCATCGACGGCAACTGCTTCGACACGGGCACGCCACCCGACGGCGATTTCCGGCAGGCGGTGGCCATGATGGAAGCGGGCCGCGAAGCCGGCGTCTACCTGGATCAGGACTCCCTGCGGCTGTTTCGCGGCGAGGAGCGCCGCTGCAGCAAGACGGTGCTGCAGAACTGCTGCAAAGGCTCGTTCCGCGACATGCCCGACCTGAACAACCGCGCCGTCGAAGGGGGCAGCGACCACGCCTACGATGTGCTGTCCGGTCCCGGCATGCCTTCTTCCCTCTCCTCGGCCACGAACCCCGACCGCTATCTGGAACACACCACCCGCGACGTCATGAGCGACATGGCGGGCTGTAGCGACGAGGAAGCCCGCACGGCGATCCGCCGGCGCAAGGCACTGTGTCACTACGTCGGCGACTACTGCTCGCGCAAGATCCGCCTGGGATTCGCCAGCCTGTGTGTGGAACGCAAGGAAACGCACTGCTGCTTCAACAGCAAGATCGCCCGCCTGATCGCGGAGGCCGCCCGCAGCCAGCTGTCCGGCACGTCGTGGGGCAGCGCAGAGCGCCCGCACTGCGGCGGCATCACGCCAGAACAGTTCCAGACCCTGGACCTGTCGCGCGTGGACTTCAGCGAGGTCTACGACGACATCAAGCCGCAGCTGCCAGCCCGCCATCCCGCCGCGACCCCGCAATCCTATTTCGGTCGATGACCGATGGTGACATCAAGCCGCGGCACGTGGCGTGCACCGGCAACCGGGCCCACACGCGAACACGCACTACCCCCGCACTACCCCCGCACTACCCCCTCACTACCCCATCAGAGAGGCCATCATGCCCACCAAGCCATCCAGTCCTTTTCTCGTATTCTGGATCACGCTGGGACTGCTGCCGGGATGGGCAGGCGCCCAGGATAGCCCCGGCTACTGGAGCCAGTCGACCTGGCAGGACCCCGAACGCGGCTTCCTTTGGTACGCGCCGCCCAAGGCTGCCGCGTCGCCGGCACCGGCGCCCAAACCCCTTGCCGCCATGACGAACCGCGAGCTCGGCGCCGAGATCGAGAGAATGCTGTCCGTGGCCGTCGAGACCCAGAGCGTGGATGCCGTACGCGACTACCTGCAGGTCCAGCAGTTCGCGATGGACCGGGCCAGCCGCTTCTCCGACGTGTTCCGGCGCACCGTGTGGTCCCATCCCGATCTCGACTACAGCCTGCGCGGCCGGCCCACCAATGCGATGGCGCTCACTGCCTACGATGCGGAGCGCACGCAGCGGCGCCAGACGGCATCCGCGCAGCTCGCTGCCAGCCATGGCCTGTTCTTCTTCTTCCGGTCGGACTGCCCGTACTGTCACCAGCTGGCACCGATCCTAAAGCTGTATGAACGAACCTATGGCGTGGAGGTCTTCGCCGTTTCCCTCGACGGCGGCACCCTGCCGGACTTCCCGCACGCACGGGCCGATAACGGCATGGCGACCAGGCTGGCCATCGGTGCGGTGCCCGCCATCTACCTCGCCGATAAGCGCAGCGGCCAGCTGCAGCCCCTCGGCTTCGGCGTGCTGTCGCTCGAAGAGATCGTCAACCGGGTGCACGTTCTCACCCAAACCGTTCCTGGCCAGGAGTACTGACATGACCTATCCCCGTGCTGTTCGCAAACCTGGTCTGAAGCTCGGCCGCATCTTCCATCTCCTCCTTGCCGTACTGGCGACCAATCCGGTCGCCGCCGGCGATGGCGGCATGCAGCGCCTGTTCGACGACGTCGGCATGTATGGCAACGTCACCGGACCCGGCGCATACGATGCCCAGGGGGTGAACGTCCTCAGCGGCGGCAGCCTGTTCATGCGCGTGCCGCAACGCACGACACCCCTGGTCCAGGCCCAGTTGCCCAGCCTGCGCATGGGCTGCGGCGGTATCGACCTGTACGCCGGCTCGTTCTCGTTCATCTCGAAGGACATGCTGGTCAGCTTGATGAAGAACATCGGCTCGAGTGCGGTGGCCTATGCGTTCAAGCTGGCGCTGGACTCCATCAGCCCGCAGATCAACAAGACGCTGACGGAGCTGCAGCAGGTGGCCCAGGACCTGAATGCCACCAACATCAACTCCTGCGAGGCCGGCGAAGCGCTGGCGCGCGGCACCACCGGCGACTGGCAGCGCACGGCCCAGTATTTCGCCAAGGTGGCCGGCCCGATCACGGGCCGCTTCACCGACCACAGCGAAGCGCGCGCGCAGACGCAGGCCGACAACGCCAGGGTGAACGAGACCGTGCAATCGCTGACGGACCCGGTCCAGAAAGCCTTTGCACAACCGGGCAATATCGGCTGGCGCGCGTTGTCCGGCCTACCCGGCCTCGATGCCGAGGACCGCACGATCCTGATGGCCATCTCTGGCACCGTGGTCATTCCCCCGAATGCGGCCGACCAGGCGCCCCTGTATCATCCGCCCAGGGCCATCACGGTGGCGCAGTTCATTCGCGGCAACGAGGACGGCAAGCTGCCCGTCTTCGCCTGCCGCGACGGCACCGGCCCGGACGAATGCCTCGACCTGGGCGACGCCGAACTGGCCGTCACGCCGTTCGCGCGCAAGGTCGAGGCGACGCTGCTTGCCATCGCAGGTAAATTCCGTGCCAATGCCCGGTTGTCCGACGAGGAAATCGCGTTCATCAACGTCACGGCGCTGCCGGTGTACAAGGCGCTGGCCGTCTCCACCGCCATGCCGACGGTCGGCCTCGACAACGTCTGGATCGGCAAGTACGCCGACCTGATCGCCGCGGAATATGCCTACCAATACATCGTGCAGGCGACGTACACCCTGCGCCAGGCGTATGCCCAGGCGACGGCTGCTGTCCCCGCGGTGGCGCAGGACGATCTGCGTCGCATGATCGCGACCGTCGATCGGGTCAAGGCCGACGCGCGGGAGGAGCTGCGCACCGCGTACGCCAAGGCCGAATCGGTGAACCACATCGCCGACGAGATCCTGTACATGGAACGCACGCTGATGGCGAACCTGCCTGCCAACCTGGCCGGCAACCTGCGCTTCGCGGCGGGAGGCCGCTAGCATGGATAGTCTCACCGTTCTGGCCTACTTCAATGCCGGCGAACTGGCCGAGCAATTCAATGCGGTGGCGGCGCTGACGTCCAGCGGCACCATGCGCGACATGTTGCGCACCGTGGCGCTGGTCGGCGGACTCACGCTGCTGATCGGCCTGGCCCTGCGGCGCGACCAGGAGCCGACCGAATTCCTGCGCTGGATCGTGATGGTCTCGTTCATCCAGTTTGCCCTGCTGATGCCGAAAGGACCGGTGACCGTTCTCGATCGTACCGGCACGCAGCCACCCGTCGTCGTCGCCAACGTGCCGATGGTGCTCGGCATGCTGGCCGCCATGAGCTCGCGCGTGGGCGATACCTTGACGCGCGCCTTCGAGGCCCTGTCGGCGCTGCCCGATGACCTGAAGTTCCAGCGGCACGGCCTCATGTTCGGCAACACGGTACTGGTCGACACACTGCAGGCTGCCCCCGTCTCGCCGGTGTTCCGCGACGATCTGACGCGCTTCGTCAACAACTGCACCTACTACGACATTCTCAGCGGCCGCATCGCCGCCGACGCGCTCGCCACCAGCGGTGACATCTGGACGGTCATGGCCGCCACTTCCAGTGCTCTGCGCACGCCGATTGCCGGTGCGCCGTCCGGATCGATGGTCTGCACGGATGCGTATGCACTCTTGTCGCAGCGCTGGAACGATGAAATACGGGCAGTGCTCAAGACCCGCGGCCGCATCCTCAACCCGTCGACCATCAACAATGCCGCGGCCGCCGCCCTGCTGGACTCGCAGATCACCGCGTCATACGCGGAGCTGACCGGCATCGCGGCGACCGCGTCGACGTCGCTGCGGCAGAACATGGTACTCAATGCCGTGCGGGACTCCCAGATGATCGCGGCCCAGCGGCTCGATTCCAGCAGCGCCGCCATCGTCGGTGCGACGCAGGCGCAGGCGGAGATGACGGCCAACCTGCAGTACATGGCCATGGCGCGGGTGGCCGAACGCGCCACGCCACGCATCCGCAGCGTCATCGAGATCGTCTGCTACTTCGTGTTCCCGATCGTGATCTGCTTGATGATCCTGGCCGTCGACCATGCGGGCAAGATCCTGAAGTTCTACGCAATGTCGATCGTCTGGGTGCAGCTGATTCCACCCCTGTACGCGATTCTCAATTTCGTCATGATGCGCGCCGGCCGCCCGTCCCTGGTCGGGATCGCCACGTCCGCGGACACCGAGCCTGCCGTCAACCTGCAGAACATCGCACAGCTGAGCCAGCAGGGCCTGTCCGACATGGCAATAGCCGGCTACCTCACCGTGCTGCTGCCAATGATCGCCTGGGCACTGGTCAAGAGTGGCGAAGTGGGTGGCGCCGCCCTGTTCAGTGCCATCGGTGCCCCGGCCGGCGGCGCTGCCGCATCGGCGGCCACCAGCCTCGCCGCAGGCAACATCAGCCAGGGCAATGTCAGCGTCGACACCACCAGCGCCAACACGGTCAGTGCGCACCACTACGACGTCGCGCCCTCCATCACGTCGGGCTTTGCCCGCCACACGACAGCGGCCGGCAGCGCCATCATGGGCCCGCAAGGCGTGTTCCGTTTCCAGGGCAACCAGAGTTCACTGGGTTTCACTGCCAACTTTGGCCAAAAGATCGGCAATGCGCTGCACCAGGAAGCTTCCGGGCGAGAAGAAGTGTCGAAGCGAGAAACGATCGCCGCAAGCGAGCAGCGCTCTGCCGCGCTTGCCGACAGGATGACTCTGCAGAAGGCCTACAGCGAACAGCACGGCGATACGCATTCGGACGAAACGGGCAAGGCAAGCAAGGCAACTTCGACGTTGGCGGAACTGAACCAGATAGCGGAAACTGTGAACGAACGCCTCGGCCTGACCAGCGGGTCGGAAATCGGACGAAAAATCGTCGGTTCGATTGTTACTGGCGTAGGGGTGAAGGGCGGCATCGGTAAGTTGTTTGAGGCTCGAGTCGGAGCCGACAGCAACACCCTCCGGGAAGCGGGTAATCGAGAGGCATTGGACGCCGCCACTTCATTTGCCGAGGACAGGCTGAAATCGCGCGGCATTACTGTCGACGAAGCGCTCAGCGATGACTTCCGTCACAGCGAAGCCTTCCAGTGGGGATCGCAACTGAATCTTCAATCCATCAGCTCTTCGGAGGCGGCGCTGACCAAGTCGAAGGAGCACACCGAAAACGCCGAGCGCGCCAAGTCGGAGGCGTTCTCGTTATCACGACAGGCGAACGTTGTCACTGACAACTGGCTGCACTCATCGATGAATTACGAAGGCTATCTGGCTTCACGATTGCAACAGGACAATCGCCTCGAGCTGTTCAACCAGTTGTATCAGTCGAATCCGGAACTGGCAGCCAAACTTGCGGCCGGGTATCTGGCCGAGACAAACTTCGACGTCATGCCAATCCTGCCGCGGGTGAGCAATGAGTTGAGCGACGTGCAGGAGGCCGACACGCACTTGCAAGGAAGGACGATAGCGAGCGAGTACAAGCGATACGGAACGCTGGCATCGGATGTCGAGAGCAGACACGAGGCCAATCAGGCGGCAATCCGCCGCCGTGGTTTCAAGGACGTCGACCAAATCGAATCGAAGGTGGCGAGCGCGGTGGCTAAAGCGCTTGAGGAAGCGCGTGCCCGGAGTGAGGCAGAGGGATCACAGGTCGCCCGCCGGGTCCGCGAAGGAAAGGATGCCAGTAAAGCCTTGCTGCAGCGTGGCGCGCTAACCGGGAAAGACCGCCGACCAGATGACAAGCCGAAGCCAGGCTCTGCCGCAGACCACCAGGACAAACTGCATGAACGATTGTACGGACCGGATAACCGATCGGATCCCCGCGACGTCAAGAAATGAGCTGTGATCCTACTTGTGCCAATTATCGAAAATACTGTTATATATGGACCATCGCGGCGAGGATGAGTCTATAACTGGGTTTCGGTCATAGTCGTCTCGGCTGTATCGGCAGCCCGCGTTTCTCCAGCACTCGGCGAGGCGATACAACCGGCCATCCCTATGGCGCGGCTCATTATCCAAGATCGCTTGTGCAGCGATAGCCACCTCATTATGATCAATTACTCTCTTCGTGACCATTCCCCCCCCTAATTGGGCCTACACTTCTGCCTCTGTAGACAATAGAGATCGACAGAAGTTCCCTACATTTCCATTCCATCGCTCCTTCCGTGTCCTCTGCCCTGCCCCTTGGCACCCGAGCGCTCTGCGGCCGGCGCCATGCCCTCCAGCGCACTGCTCTTCGCCTGCACCTGTTGAATCAGTTTGATCGTTCTTTCAGTGGAGTCCGTGTAGATGCGCAAGTCGGTACGCGGTCGGGTAATCCCGACGTAAAAGCTGCGCTCCCCCATTGCGCCGCGACTATCACGCGTGATGAGGAAATTCGCCCTGCCCGTCGTCCTGCCTTGTGCAGCGTAGACCGTCATCGCATAAGCATAGTCCCAATGACTGTGGCTTCTCTGCGCTGGATCGAGCGTGACGGAGCGCGTTCCCACGGCGACCACCATACGGTCACCATCAAAGCCGGTCACCGTCCCTGGTGTGCCATTCTGCACGTCGAGCTCCTTGTTGTTTCGGGTAAACCGGATTTCGTCACCCACGCCGATGTTCCGCTCTTGCGCAGTATAACTTTCGACCCTCACCTGCTGGTCCGCGTGCCACTTTACCGACCTGCCGTTGGGCGTCAACACGATCGCGGTCTGAGACGCAGAATCGATACTCCGGACAGTGACATAGTCGCCCCGCTGGACGCCCATCTGCCGGTAGTCACGGTTGAAGCGTAGTACCATCCCGGGCTCGAAATAGGCCGAGAAGCGCCGCTGTGCTTCCGTATGGTCGACACGTACGAGCGTCGCAAACGACTTCTCACTACTGGCGATGATGCCCTGGTTCTGCAGTTCCCCCCGCACCATCTTATTGATGACCTCGCGGTCCTTGTTCAATGGCACGAGGAGCAGGCTGTTGGCCCGTGCCTCGCCCGACAGGCCAACGAGATCCGCCACGATCTGCTCGAACAACGCCGGCTTGCTGGGCATATCGACGATACGAGATTGCAAATGACCCAACGCGGTGACGTTGTCGCGTTCCACGGCGGCTGCCACCGCGTCGCGCAGGTCCTGGACCTGCTGCCTGCTGATGCTCGTCATCTCTGTCTGCGCGACGCCATGCTTGAGCAGCAGTTCAAACGGCTTGCCCGATTCCACAGCGTTCAGCTGCAGCCGATCACCGACCAGGATCAACCGCGCACCGGTGCGGTCGGCGGCCTCCATCAACTCCGACACCTGTCGCTGGCCAGCCAACGAGGCCTCATCCAAGACCCATAACTGGAGATTGCGCGTCTGCGCGGGCGCTTTGCTGCGCCCATCCGGCGCATTCGGCAGCTGAATGCGGATGGTCCTGATATCACTGCCAGCCAGATCGATTGCGCCGGTGATGTCCAGGGGGTGCGGCTTGTTGGCAATGCGCTGTTCCTGCACAAGCGCGAGCTGGAATGCTGCCACGGTGCTGCTGCGGATGCCGCTCTCCTCTTCCAGCGTACGTGCCCCCTCGGCGCTCGGCGACACGCCCAGCACCTCATATCCGCTTTCTCTAGCAACCTCGTTCACCATCTGCAGCATGGTCGTCTTGCCGGTGCCGGCATAGCCCTGCAACGCAACGATGCGGTCAGCGCTCGTCAGGGCCAGCACGGCAGCGTCCTCCTGCCCAGCCGTCAATGCAAATGCCTGGCCGATCTCGATCGACTTCTTCAATTCGAACCTGTCGATCGCTGCTGCCACGGCCTCGGCACGGGCGATGGGCTCCACCGCGCTCTTGCCGCGATCCGCCAAGGACAGCATGTGTCTCTCACGATCCATCGCGACAGGCGTCGTGATGTCGCCCGGTGCGGTGCGCAATGCCTGCCCACGATCGAGCGCCGCAACAACAGCCTCTTGCACGCGGTCCAGGGTGACGCCCGCCCAAGGCGCGACGTGCGCCGCATGCGCCAGTGCTGTCCGCGTCAGGTGCGCGTCCGACATGACGCTCTCCCGCTCCGAGATGTGTTCGAGAGCGAACGCCACGGACGCTGCCGCCATGTCCACAGAATAGGCCGGATCGATCGGATGTCGCGCCTGCATTTCGCGCTGCACCTCGATGCGATTGAAGTCGATACCGATGCCACTGGCCCGCTCCAGCCATTCATCACGCAACGTCTCGTGGGAAAACGCCGGTTTCGCAGGACGGGTACGCAATGCGGCATCCTCGCGCTGCGCCGCGGTCGCTGTGTCACGTGTCAGCCCGAACCGCTCGAGCCGATCCTCGATCGCCCGCGCCCGCTGGCTGAAGTGCTCGATCTGCTCGCGGGAGAATCCAGCAATTTCCCAGCTGCCCTTGGGCCCTGCCTCGATGCGATAGCCGAGCGCTCGCAGGTTCGCGGCCAGTTCACTGTCGTAGATGGCCCCCAGCAGCTTCTGCGATCGATACAGAGAGGAGTTGTCCAGCGAACGCCAGACACCGTCGCCGCCCATCGTCGCGTTGGCGATCACGAGGTGGGTGTGGGTCTGCGGATCCAGCGCACGACTCACGGTATGATGAAAGCGCGCCACCACCAGCTTGCCCGTCTGTTCTTCGCGGGTCTGGCCAGCCTCCGTGACGCGCATCGCGGTCAGGTTCTTCTCGATATAGGCCAGGACCTTGTCGACCGCCGCCTCGTGCGCTGCACGCACCTCACTCCGGTCCGCAACCTCGGCCAGGAGAGACACCGATTTCGGGGCTGACAGGGTCACATCGTAGCCCGGACGATGATCGCGCACGAGCTCGCCAGTGGTGGCATCGCGCCCGATGATCCGGCCCAACGCCTGGTCGCCCACTTGGCCGCTCAGGACAGCGACGAACTGTTCGGGCGCCACCTCGCCGGCTAGGCCGAGGGCCGCTGCGCCTTCGCCCTGCCATGCGGAGCGCGCCGCGTTCTGGTCCTGGGTGTAGTAGTTGTCGTCGGCGTAGTAGCTGGCCGCGCTGGCCACGCTCTTGAGGTTACTCATCGAGATCATAGCTGACGATCTCACGTTCCAGGAACGGTGCCGCGATGCGCGGATAGTCCTGGTAAGCGAATGCCACCTTCATCACGTCGTTGCGCCCCGCGAGCCGCAGATACCCGTGAAATTTCGGCAGCCCTTGGATCTCGGCCGGCAACACCAACTGGCGGGTGGTCCGACGCGACGTAATGGTCACGCCATCGCGCGTCGGGTCCTTGCCGAAGCTGAGGTTCTCGCTTTTTTCCAGCACCTCCTGCGTGCTCAAGCTCTTCGCCACATGCTCGGCCGTGGCGAAATCCGGCACGCGCAAGGTCAGCACGTTCTGGCAGGTCGACGCAATGGTCTGCGCATCGTCGCTGCCATAGACGCGCTTGAGCTGGGCGAAGTTCTGGTAGCCGATGATCGATGCGACGCCATACTTCCGGCCCCGTGTCGCAACCTGCTGCAGGCAGGGAATCCGGTCCAGCGCACTGAGCTCGTCGATGACGTTCCAGATCACGCGCTCGATGCTGGGCGGCAGGCTCATGACGGCGCGCAGGGCGATATCCATCCATGCCGTGATGAGCGGGCGCATCGTCACGAGCATGTCCTCGCGGGCCGACAGGAACAGCCAGCTGTCCTGCTTCGCGTCCGTCACCCAGTCCCGAATCGAGAATTGCGATGAGGCCGCACCGTCTTCCAGGAACCGCACCGCCTTGCCGGCACGCACGACGTTCATGCGGATGCTCAGCGCCGTGCGCGCCGCTTCCGGGTCCATGTAAACGGACGCTGGCAGCTTTTTCACGAGGTCCTGGATCTCCTCGAGACTCATGATGTTGATCGCCTCGACCAGCGCACGGTTGGTGGCCTTGCCCTGCCTGGCCAAACGGCTCATCACGTCCTCGAGCACGATCTGCGCGCCCATTTCCCAGAAGGGCTCCTTCTGGTTCATCACGGGCAGAAAACCCTCGGCGACGTTGCCGAAGTCGTAGGGCCGGCGCACCTCGTTCCACGGTGTCCAACGTGGGCTGCGCTGGTCGAAAGGATTGAGGATGACGTCGCGCCCTTCCCGGTAGAAGCGCTCGACGTATTCGCCGGTGGGATCGAACACGATCACTTTCTGACCGCCCGAACGCACGCCGGACAGCGCTTCACCGATCGCCACCGATTTGCCGGTACCGACCGTGCCGGTGATCATCGTGTTCAACACCTCGCAACCACGCTCCAGGGGCACGCCAGCGAACCGTACGGCGCTGGCTTTCCCGTCGCGCTCCAGCGTCCTCCGCACGACAGACGGTTCCACGAACACCGCACCGCGTATCACGATGTCTTCGGCAGCCCGCTGGCCCTGCCGGCGCCAGGCAGCGTGGGTGCCCAGCAGTACGGCCGCTGCGGCGACCGTGCCCAGTGCCGCGCAACCGAGCAATGTCGACCGGATCTGGCTGCCCTCTTGTGCCGTCAGCGCCAGCAACGTGGCCGACGGAACGGCCGCCACCCGGCGCATGCGATCGCCCAACACGGGCAAGCGGACCGGCGTGGTCGGGGCATCCCGCCAGACGTGGATGTGTGCGGACGTTCGCGCCAGGAGGACGGCGCGCTGTTGCGGCGTCAGGAACTGGTAAGCGCAGAAGACCATGACACCGATGAACGCCACGCATGCCATCGCGACGCTGAAGCGCATCGCGGCCACGTACAGGCCGTATTCGTGGCGGACGATCTCCGCACCACGTATGAGATCCTGCCGGCGGCCGTGACGCAGGAATCCCATGTCATTCCTCGCGGACCGACAGCGTTATGAGCTCGTCCTCCGCACGTCGCAATGCCGCCGCGATCGCCCCGTCGTGGCTGTCACCTCGTAGCAGGGCCTCCTGCTGAAAGCGAACGATGAGGGTCTGACGAAGCAACTCGCGTGCGGTTGCATCCGACGAAAACGCAGCACCGGCACGGCGTACGGTTTGCTCGATCGTCTCGTCGACGATGCCCCGTCGTAGCAGTTCCAGCACATAGGTGCCGACCGGCATGCGCCGCTTGCCGGCCTGGTCGATCACCCAGCGCCGAACATCGGCAGGCACTTTCAGCGGCAGTGGCAGTTTCGGCTCCATCCTGCCAGTGTCGGACCTACCGATGTGCCCGCCATGTGCTGGATCAGCAAAGACTTGTAAAGTCCTGATCCCTATACGTCCAGTTGATGTAGTCGGCACCCTCAGCCGATCAGCATATACCCGACCCGTTCACCGCGCATACTGTATTTACCAGCCTGGTCCGTAGCAATGCCGTTCATCTGCTCACCCATTCCGCCCTCTCCCAACCGCGCGAGGCCGCCATGTCCACCACCCAGGAGCGCCGCACGATCCCCCGCACCACCGAGCTGTCGCTGGTGAAGCTGCCGGCCGTCATGGCAATCTGCGGCATGTCCCGCAGCAGTGTTTACCTCGCGATCAAGCAAGGCGACTTTCCTGCCCCGATTGCCGTTGGCGGACGGGCGCGCGCATGGATTCGTCACGAAGTGGAGAACTGGATCGGCACCCGCGTCCGGGCCACTCGCGTCACACGCACCGGCCCGGTGACATCGACCTCTGCCCAGCCGCCTGCCAAGCGTAAGCGCTCCGGCCCGACGCGAATGCCCTGAATACACACGACGTCAGCCCTACGCTGTGCGCCTCCACGCCGCCAGCACCTCCGCATCATTGGCGCCCGCACTAGCGATTGCCTGCCTGCGGTTCATACACAGGAAACATTTGCGCTGTAGGCTGCCGCCCTGCCGCCCTGCCGACTCGCTGCTCAACCGCAGACGCGTTGGCACACCCGTTCAACCACCGACAACTTGCCAATGAATTTCCAACGCAGCCTCATCGCCAGCGCCGTAGCCCTGTATGCCAGTCACGCTCTGATCCCCGTCCATGCGCAAACCACCGAGACGGCCGACGCCGCACTCGCCACCGCTGGGGCAAGTCAGTCGGTCATCGTGACGGGCACGCGCGCCAGCAACCGTACGCAGTTCGACACGCTGGCACCGGTTGACGTGTTCACCCGGGAAGACATCGCCGCCGTCGAATCGTCTGACCTGAACGACGTTCTGGCGCAGCTGGTGCCGTCCTACGTGGTGCAGCGGCTGCCGATGGCCGACGGCCAGGTCTTCGTGCGCCCCGCCACGCTGCGCGGCCTGTCGCCGGACCAGACGCTGGTGCTGGTCAATGGCCGCCGCTTCCACCGAAGCGCCCTGCTCGGGGCGCGTGGCGCACAGGCGCCCGACCTGGCGCAGATTCCCGCCAGCGCCATCAAGCGCATCGAGGTGCTGCGCGACGGTGCCTCGGCACAGTATGGCTCCGATGCGATCGCCGGTGTCATCAACATCATCCTGGACGACGCACCCGGTGGCGAAATCACCGCCCAGCATTCCCAGTACAGCGAAGCCGACGGCAAGGCCAACGAGCTGCGCGCCAAGTATGGCCTGGTGTTCGGCGAGACCGGCCGCCTCAACCTGTTTGCGGAAGCGGCGCAGTCCGCCCCGACCTCGCGCACACGCCAGCGCGCCGACGCCATCGCCCTGCAGGCCGCGCATCCTGAACTGAACGTTCCCAACCCGGTCCAGCGCTGGGGCCAGCCCGACCTGGAAAGCCAGCGTCTCGGCTTCAATGCCAGCGTGGACCTGGGCCGTGATATGGTGGCCTACGGCTACGGCCTGTTGGCGCACAGCGAAGGCACCTCGGACTTCAACTGGCGCAATCCCGATACCAGCACCAGTGTCTACAAGCGCACCACCGCCTTCCCGGGCTGGGACCTCCGGTCGATCTATCCTACCGGCTTCAGCCCGCAGTACACCAACGAGCAGGACGACGCCCATGTGTTGGCCGGCGTGCGCGGCCAGTTCGGCGATGCATTTTCGTGGGACGTGAGCGCGTCGTACGGCCGAAACGCAATCGACTACGGCATGCACAATTCCATCAACGCCTCGCTCGGACCGGCCAGTCCGACATCGTTCTACCTGGGTCGCCTGACGCAGGAGGAAAAGCTCGTCAACGCTAATTTCAGCCACGCGTGGAACGTGGCGGGCATGGCGCAGCCCGTGAATATCGGGTTCGGGGCGGAATACCGCAACGAGCGTTATGGGGTCAAGGCCGGCGATCCGGCGTCGTTTGCGGTCGGCCCGGGTGCCGCTCTTGGCCTCGATGCGAATGCCAACGGCGCTCCCGGCTTCAGCACGGCACAGGCTGGCCGCTGGGACCAGGACAGCTATGCCGCCTATCTCGATGTCGAAGTCCCCGTCGACGAACGCTTCACGGTGGGTGGCGCCCTGCGCTACGAGGACTTCTCCGAATTCGGCGACACGGTCAACGGCAAACTGTCGGCACGCTTCGCCATCACGCCCGACTTTGCGCTGCGCGGCTCGTATTCCACGGGCTTCCGCGCGCCCACGCCAGGCCAGCTCAATACCAACAGCACCAGCCAGGGTCTCGACACCAAGACCCTGCTGGTGTTCTCCAGCGGCCGCCTGTCGAACACCGACCCGCTCGCCGTCCTGCTGGGAGCGCAGCCACTGCAACCGGAGAAATCGAAGAACCTGTCGCTCGGCATCACGTGGAAGAACAGCAGCGGCTTGTCCGGCTCCGTCGATCTGTACGACATCAAGGTGCGCGATCGCTTCAGTACGTCCGCCGCGTTCGCCGTGCCGAGCACCGTCGCCAATCCGCTGCGCTATACCTCGGTCACCTACTTTACCAACGACTTCGACACCACCACCCAGGGGGTCGACGTGGTCGGCAGCCACCTGAGCCGGCTCGGCGACGGCAAGCTCAATCTGACACTGGCCTGGAACTACAACCGCACGCAGGTCGACGGCGGCAAGTCGGCCGTCGCCACCAATGCAAGCCAGCGCATCGTGTTCGAAGAGCGCCTGCCGCGCCAGAAGGCCACCGTCGGCGCCACCTACGATCGCAGCGCCTGGAGCGTGCTGGCACGGCTGCGTCACTACGGATCTTGGACCGACAGCACCGGCAACGCCACCGGTGACATCTTCCAGCGCTTCGGCGCCATGCGCTTTGTCGACCTGGCCGCCAGCTGGAAGGTCACGCCGAAACAGACCCTGCGTTTCGGCATCGACAACGTGTTCGACAAGTATCCCGACGAAGCGGTGTTCCAGGCCAGCCGCGGGCTGATCTATTCGCGCAACGCGCCGTACGACACCGATGGCCGCAACCTGTACGTGGACTACACGGTGAAGTTTTGAACGTGCCCGATCTGAAACGCCGCGCCTGGCTGATGGCCAGCGCCAGTGCCATGCTGCCCCTGGCCGCAGCCGGGGCAACTGCGGCCACGCCAGGCGTTGCAGCCGCGTTCACCTCGGCGTCCGCGCCATTGCTGGCGGCATTGACGCCGCCCGCCGTGGCGCCGGCTGCGCTGGCCACGGATGACGCGTACTGGCAGCGCGTCGCTGCGCAGTACGACGTCACCGACGATGTCGCCATGCTGGACAATGGGTATTGGGGATCGATGGCCCGGCCCGTAGTCGCTGCCTACCAGCGGCACGTGGAGGAGGTCAATCGCGGCAACGCGCTGTATGGCCGCCTGGAATTTCCTGCCGAGTACGAAGCCGCCCGCGGCGCCGTGGCGAACGCACTCGGCGTGCACCAGGACGAAGTGGTGCTGACTCTCGGTGCCACTGAGGCGCTGCAGGCACTGATCGGCGGCTACAACCGACTGGAACGTGGCGACACGGTGCTGTGCGCGGACATCGACTACGACAACATGCTGACCACGATGCACTGGCTGCGGCAGCGCCGCGGCGTCAACGTGGTGCGCATCGCCCTGCCCGAGCCGGCGACATACGACGCGGTGATCGACTGTTATGCGCAGGCCATCGCGATGTATCCGAAGCTGCGCATGATGCTGCTCACGCACGTCAACCACCGCAACGGAATGGTGCTGCCCGTCGCGGAAATCGGCAGCATGGCACGCACGCGCGGCATCGACGTGATCTGCGATACGGCCCACGGCTTTGGCCAGCTGGACATGCGCATCCCGGATCTGCAGGTCGACTTTGCCGGCATCAACCTGCACAAGTGGATCGGCGCGCCGGTGGGGATCGGTGCGATCTACATCCGGCGTGGCCGGGTACGCGCCATCGATCCCTACATGGGTGAGTCCGACGGCGACGACATCCGCACGCGCATCCACACCGGCACCATCAACTTCGCCGCCTACCTGTCCCTGCCCCTGGCCTTGCAGCTGCACGAGCAGATCGGCGTCGCCAACAAGCAGGCGCGCTTGCACCATCTGCGTAATCGCTGGGTCGATGCCGCGCGCGACATCGGCGGCGTGCAGTTGCTTGCCGCGGCCGATCCGCGTCTGACCAGCGCCATTGCATCGTTCCGCGTGCACGGACAGACGTCGGTCGCCGACAACGCAGCGCTGTCACGACGACTGTTGCGCGAGCATGGCGTGTTCGCCGTGTGGCGCGATGGCCTGGCATCCGGTGCATGCGTGCGGGTCACCCCGTCGATTTTCACGTCCAATGCGCAAGTCGATCGACTCGTGACGGGGCTGGAGGCCGTCGCCCGCACGTAGGACCACCACTTCGAGCATTGAGTTGGCGTCACGCACCGCGCCGCGGCAGTAACAGGCATCCCTCGGCTTCCGGCAGGCTGAGCTAGTTGCGTCGACTTGGCATCTCGGCTAGCGACGGACTTCGCGGTTCTATCACGGCAACCGTGTCGGCCTCAACGCTTAGCCCAATGTTGCCGGAAGAGAGTAGCTAGTGAAGACATCAACCACGATGCTATGCATCGGTCTGGTAGCGCGGCAATGCAAAATCGGCCTCTACGCTGCGCGCGTGGGCCACGGCCCTCGGTGCGAGCAAGTACTGGATGAACCTGCTTCCAAGCAGGCGCTGGACAAACCGGGCGATGGCGATACCAGAACGCGTCTTCACATGCAGCATCCGCACCAGCCGCGGGGTTAGTTCCTGCTGGGTCTTCTCAACGTATGGGCGCAGGATGGTTTCATATGCGTCGAACGCTTCGGTGTGGGATGCGCACCGCATGATTTCTCCAGCCAGCACATAGGCACCGACGAGCGCCAACGCTGTGCCCTTGCCGGTAAAAGGTGTCGGGCAATGGGCCGCATCGCCAAGAAGGACCAACCGGCCTGACGACCAATGTGACGCTTGTACCTGGCTCATGGGACCAAAATAAAAGTCCCGGACCGCATCAAGTTCGCCGACGATGCGTTCCGCGACCGTGCCGCGGCCACTCAAGGCCGCACGCAGCATGTGGCGGGCGTCATGCACTGAGTTGACCTGCTTCTCGTGCGGGGCTGGCGGCGCGGCCGGAAATGTCACCAGAACGGTGGTGTTGGCAAGCCCTCCGGGGCGCAGGTGGATCATGGTGCCGCCAATACCGTTGACCGAGTACGCCCATGAATCGTCTCCGGCGCGCCGCGGGATAGTAAAGAACGCCATGTAGGCGCCCAAATAGCGCAACCTGGTTTGCTTGGCCAGCGCCAGGGCCCGCGTCGACGAGCCCACCCCGTCGGCGCAGATCACCATCGCGAATTCCTCCACTGCGCCGGTGGCGAAAGTGACCCATACACCTTCCGCGCTCTCGTCCAGCGCCACGACGGACGTGCCGAAGCGGTAATCGCAGGCATCGCGCGTCGCATCGAACAGAATGCGGGCCAGGTTGCCGCGCAGTATCTCAAAGTCGCTCGTCAGTCCTCCCACGCTGCCCTTCGGCAGGGTGGCCAGCACCCTGCCCGCCGCATCCAGCCATTTCTGCCCGCATTCGCCAGTGTTCATCGCATCGATTTGCATCGTCAGGTTCATCATCGCGATGACCTGCTGTCCGGCACCTTTCACGTCGACGTTTTGCCCGCCCTCCCTGAAACTGGCGGCCTTTTCGGCAACCACCACCTTGAACCCGTAGCGTTTTAGCCACCATGCGCAGGCAGGCCCGGCAACGCCTGCGCCGCAAATCAGGATGCTCTTCGTTCTTTTCATACCGTTTAGCTCATGGTCGTTTTATCGGCTGTCATGGTAGATATAGCGACCAATGACCACAAGGTGGTATCCGGCCATGTTATAGTGATTTCTGGCCACCGAGTTCTCAGTCGAGTCCCTATGCCAATCTTCGGCGATACCACCAACATCGATTGGGAAGACCCTGATCTCGTCGCGCGGCCAGTCATCACAGTGGGTGCTATCGACGTCGATGCCAACGTCGTTGACGGGTCTGCGGCGCCAAGCCCTGGTCATATCCAACAGGGCGTAGCGTCACAGTTCCACCAGCATCGCAAAGGCCAGTTCCTGCTCTGGTTGCGCGGTGTGCTGACGTGCGAGGTGGCGGGCGGCTTCTGGCTCGTACCGCCCGGGGGCGCGATCTGGGTACCTGGCGGCGTACCGCACCGGATGGAGACGTCCGGCACGGTCGCCTGCTACGTCGTCTATGTCGATAGTGCGGCGTGTGAAGCCATGCCGCACCAATGCTGCACCCTGTCCGTGACGCCGCTGCTGCGCGAGCTGGTGATCCGCTCCGCGGCATTCCCCATGCACTACGACCAGGGCGCCATGCCGTCGCGGATCATGGCGCTCCTGCTCGAGGAAGTGGCGCTGGCGCAGCCTGGCGGTGTGCACCTTCCCATGCCGGCAGACAGACGGCTGCGCAAGCTGATCGACGGCATCATGGCGGCGCCTGCCGCTCCCACGAGCATCGCCGCATGGGCGCAGCGGTTGGACATCAGCCCACGCACGTTATCCCGTCTTGTCACCCGCGAGACCGGCATGAGCTTCGGACGCTGGCGCCGGCAATTGCAGCTGTTGATCGCTCTGCAGTGGATGGCCAAGGGCGCGAAAGTGCAAGACGTGGCGGAGGGTCTCGGTTACGACAACGCGAGCAATTTCGTGCTCATGTTCCGCAAAGCGCTGGGGCAGACGCCGGCGCGTTATCTGGCGACGCGCAGCAGAGGAACCAGCGATGACTGAAGCTCGATGACGTATCCCATCGTTTACCGGCGCTCACGCCGCGCCCGCAGCGCGGTGCGTGATCGGCAACCGTTTTCCGCGCCCCCACAACACCAGCACGCACAGCGGTAGCAGTACAAGATTGAGCGGCAACACGGAGAATTCGCCACGGCTCGCATGAAAACCGATCGCCAGGATCTGCAGCAGCGCGCAGCAGCCTGCCGCAACCACGGCCAGCTGTGGCCGGATGCGTGTCAATGACGGCAGCAGCACGCCGACAGCGCCTAGCAGATCGACCACACCGATTGTCCGCACAGACGGCGCCGGATAGTCGCCCGGCCACGTCATCATGGCGGTCAGTTCGGCCATCGGCATAAACAGTTTGATCAGGCCAGACATGGCGAATACCAGCGCCACAGCAGCCTGGGCCAGCCACAGTCCTGCGGACAAGTAGCGGTGATCGGTCGAACGTACAAGTGAAGTCATGCGCGGTGAAATGGGAAGTGATCGGAAAGGTGATGCTATGCTTTCCGATCCTGGAAATCGATGTGCGCATCGGCAAATCACCATTTCCCCACAAGGAAACCTTCACGATGAACGACCTGACCGGTTTGCGCGTTTTTTGCGAGATTGTCGAGAGCGGCGGCTTGACCGCTGCGGGCAATCGCCTTGGCATGGCGCCGCCGATGGTCAGTAAGCACCTGGCGCGCCTGGAACGCGGCCTGGCCGCGCGCCTGCTGAACCGCACCAGCCGCAGCATGAGTCTCACCGAGGCCGGCAGAATCTTCCACGAGCATGCCATGCAGGCGCTCGACATCCTCGATGCCGGGGTGGCTGCAGTCAGTCATGTCAGCGGTCCGCCGCGTGGCGAGTTGAAGATCAGCGCGCCCGTGTGGATCGCAACCCCCCGCTTCGCCGCGCTGATCGCCGACTACCGGCAGCGCTACCCCGAGGTCCGGCTGGACGTCTACCTGGAAAACCGCATGGTCGACTTGGTGGCCGAAGGCTTTGATCTGGCACTGCGCATGAATAACGACGATTCCCAGAGTCTGATTTCGCGGCAGCTGTGCGAAGTCGCGTTTTACTGCGTGGCCAAGCCGGAATTCCTCGCCCAATCGGCTACGCAAAACCATGCTGCCGCCCTCCACCTGCCCGCATTGATCATGCCGAACCACATGCAATTCGGGCGACCCAAGATGCCAGCGGCCGGGATGCTCGTGGGCCCGGAGCAGCCGGTGGCGATGCGCTCAAGCGATACCACCTTGAGCTATCACGCGGTGTTGGCGGGAATCGGCGCCGCATTTTTGCCCAGCTGGCTCGTGTCCGATGACCTCGCCAGTGGCCGCTTGGTTCACTACGGCGACGCAGGGAAAGCCTACCAGGGCCACCTGTTTGCCGTTTATCCGAGCCGGCGCCACCAGCCGCTGAAGCTGCGTAGCTTTATCGATTTTTTGGTAGAGAATCTGTAGAAGTGATGCCGATCCCTGCGCGTCGCGTCCGGTTGTTCCTAGGAAGTCTATGTGCTTTCGACTGCGCCAAGCCACTCGATGCATAGCGTAGGCGAAACGGGCGGGCCACAAGGCCGCAGATCGTTGCAGAGTCGGGGTGACATCGCTAGCAGACTTACGTTGTGGTTGCTCTAGCGGGTCCCTTAGCATGCAACACCCTATCGATGACACTGCGAGGAACCCCCTCACGTATCAAAAAATCCTCAGCTCTCCGCAATCCCAATTCCTGTTTGATCTTTATAGCAGCGTTCACATAGGCGGCGTGCACATGGTCGTGCCTGTTGCATTCGGGCCGTTCGGTCTTTGTGGTCATATAGCGCTTAACGATTGCTTCTGCCTAATCTGACATGGGGCTAATGCTATCAGCTTGCGATCGCGGAAAAGTCACAGAGTGTCACGCGCAGCGTGCTGCCCGGCCGAGGCGCAGAATGAGCCCGCCGCGACCAGCGCAGCGTCTGTAATGGACGTTTTGCTCTACACTTCCTGCCGCCCCTTTACATTGACAGCGCCGACGCATACTTCGCGACGCGATTGCGACGTCTGCGCACACAGTCGTAATAACTATGCCAGGCGCACCGCCAACTTGAAGGTGGCTGCCGTCAAAGCGTCCGTGCTGAAGGCATCGGCATGCCTACCCCGGCGCACGTTGACCTACCTCTCGTCTAAACAACCGGGCATCGACCCGCGAATGGATGCATGCTCGGCCTTGCCACCACTTTCTCGCTCACCCTGCTCGCAGTCGCCCCTGCCGCGACGGCCGCGGACGCGCAGGCCAGTGCCACAGCGACCGGCGGCCTGCCTTTCCAGGTCAAGCCAGTCGTCACATTCAAGAGCCCCTGGGCCATGGCATTCCTGCCCGACGGCAACGTGCTGGTGACGCAGAAAGAGGGGACGATGATCCTGTTCGATCCCGCCACCGGTACCAGGCGCACCGTGTCCGGCACACCCGCCGTCAGCAGCAAAGGCCAGGGCGCGCTCATGGACATCATGCCCGCTGCCGATTTCGCGTCCAGCAAGCTGATCTACTTCAGCTACTCCGAGGCGGCTCCCAGTGCCGACAGCCGGGTCGTGCTCGCCACGGCGACCCTGGATCAGGCCGGCGGCACGCTCAAGGATCCAAAGGTCATTTTCCGCGGCCAGGATGCGTCGACTGGCGGGCACTATTCGGGCCGTATTGCCTTATCGCCGGATGGCAAGTACCTCTTCTTCACCAGTGGCGACCGCCAGCTTTTCGATCCGGCGCAAGACCCCAGGTCGACGCTCGGCAAGATGCTGCGCCTGAACCTCGACGGCACGCCAGCTGCCGGCAACCCGTTCGCGGCCAGGGGCTTCCATGGATCCGTCTGGTCGTATGGCCACCGCAATCTGCTGGGCACGGCCTTCGACAGGCAGGGGCGGTTATGGGAAATGGAAATGGGACCGCGCGTTGGCGACGAGATCAACCTGATCGCACCAGGCCTCAACTATGGCTGGCCGAAAGCATCGAATGGCAACCACTATGACGGCCGGGACATCCCCGACCACGCGCCTGGCGACGGCTTCGAAGCCCCGAAAGTGTCCTGGAATCCGGCCATTTCACCAGGCGGCCTCGCCTACTACGATGCCGACCTGTTCCCGAAGTGGAAAAATTCCCTCTTCATCACCGGTCTCTCGGGCAAGTCGCTGGACCGCATCGCCCTCGACGGCGAGAACGCCAGCAAGGTGGACCATTGGGACATGGGCGAACGCATCCGCGCTGTTCGCACCGGGCCGGATGGCGCGCTATGGCTGCTGGAGGACGGTGCGAGCGGCCGGCTCCTGAAGCTGACACCGAAGAGGTAGCGCAGCGGAACTGGGCGGCGCGGGCATTGCCGCCTTGCGTCGGCATCGGCCGGTCGCTGTCAGGCCGGCTGCGACCCGAGACGGACCTTCAGCCGTTTCGGGGCTGCTTCACGCCCAAGTTATGATCGCCAGGATCGCATTGCGGCCTTTGTCTTTTTCGTTGGATGCGAAGCAGCGAACGCCACTTGTAATCGAGCATCGATGAGGTCTACATGTCCCACGTATCGCATCAGATGCGGTCGAATGTTGGTCCATGAATCCATAAGGTCAGCCATAGCGATCCATGCGTCAAGGAACGCGATGTTGGTTACTCCTCCGGCGTATGACTAGTCGCAGTCGTGAGCGCACCAGCAAGGTCTTCAAGTTTTCGTCAGAGACATGTAACTTCCCTCATGACTCAATGTGCTCGTTTGTACAAGTCCCCTTTGGCCGAAACAAGACATTCCGCACACAAGACTTCGAGACATTTTCATGTGGCTAAAAAGGCAGTGACAGACCACGCTGACGCTAGTGCAACGTCAGCGCTTCACGTGTACAACGGCACAGTCACTTACGTATTGGGCGTTGCCGCGTGATGAACAGCGCCAATGCACGATCACGCAAGGCCAAGAGCGCAGCCAGATCAGCGGCATCTAAACGGCGCGGTACGACGTCCATAATGCATAGGCTGCCGACTGCGTAGCCAGAGGGAAGAAAGATCGGCGCGTCGGCGACGAATCGAATGAATGGCGCCCCAAGTACAAAAGGATTGTCGGCAAAGCGCACATCCAGGCTTGTGTCGGCCACAAGCATTACTTCCCGACGCAATATCGCGTGGCCGCAAAACGATACATCTCGTGGTACCTCGATGATACTGCCGAAGCCGACCGCCGCCTTGATCCATTGGCGATCTTCGTCGAGCAATCCTATGGATGCCATCGGCACGGCGAAATACTCAGCTGCGGCGTCGACGATCTTGTCGAACTCTACCTCCTCCAGAGTGTCGAGCATCAGGAGTTCGTATAGCGCCGCTAAACGTTCCGCTTCATTGTCCGGCTTTGGCGGTGCTGACACGCTGCCTCCTGCAAAAATATGCTCCGCACATCGACCATGGCCCAGAAATTGGGTACGAGATAGGTATACACGCACTTGATCCACCGGTGCAACTAATTCGTTAGGCTATGAGGTCACTTTTGGTCGCATTCGGTCCTTTGGTGTTTGAACTATAACGAACGTTCAAGCGGCAACGCTAAGGGCGCCTAACAAAACCTCTCGACGTACCGCCAACAGATCAGCGAGCAGGCAAGCGACAAGAACGCCTGATGCATCTCTGCTCGCCGCTCAGATCGAATGCGCAATCTGCGCGAGCGATGTAGCCAACCCGAGGTTCGTTCGACGACCCAACGCCACCGGCCTAGTCTCTCGCGCGACTCGACGCCATAACGCGCAATACGAGCTGCGCTGCCTCGACTGCGCAACCAAGCCCGATGGGCTTTCGAAACGTACGCTCGATCAGCATGCAGCTTACCTGGACGTTTGCGAGCTTGGCCTGCCAGCCCTTTAACTGCCGGGATTGACTCTACCAAAGGGATTAGGAAACGCGAGTCGTGTACCTGCGCGCCCGAAATCTGAGCTACTAGTGGAAGCCCACGCTCATCCACCAGCAAACGATGTTTGCTTCCGACTTTGCCGCGATCGGTTGGGTTTCGGCCCGTGTGCTCGCCTCCGGCAGGTGCCGGTACGCTCGCAGCGTCAACGCAAGCCCGATCCCACATGATCTGGTCCTGCTCTCGGAGCCGTCGAAGAATCGCCTCGTGGACGCGCTGCCAACGCCGGCCCGCATCCGTTCGTGAAGGTGACGCCAGCATGCCATGCCATTGCCGCAGCCGAGTTCGCGCGGCAGCTACTCCCAGGGTATTCCGGTCTTGAGGACAAACAGAATTCCCGTCATAGCCGCGCGATCATCAATACGTGGCCGTCCGCCTTTAGGCGATCGGTGATGGATCGGGAGATGGGCTTCAATAAGCGACCTCAGCTCTTCGGGACGAAGTGCTCGGGCCATGGCATCGGTCCGTCTACGAATACGGACGCCATGTTAGTGCCCGGACTGAGGCCGCGTACGTCCGCTATCGACCCAAAGCAGACGGTGAAATAAAGTTGTAATTACAGCTCTAAGTCGTTAACGTGTGAGAGCCAACGCGCAACGGTAGCCAATTCTTCGCTAGAGAAACCGTCGCTTATCCGTTTGTTTAGCTCCTTGAGCATCTCTCTGCTTTGTGCACTCGCATCCTCGCCGGATTGCGTAAGTCGCAACCGAGTTATCCTGCCGTCATCCTGGTCAGCAATGCGTTCGATTAGCCCCGAAGCCTCCATGCGCTTGGAGAGGTTGGTAGTGGCTGCGGGAGCTACCTGCAATGCTTGGGCAATCTCGCCAATCGTGGCTTGGTTGCGCGATGCCAGCAAAAAAAGAAGCCCAACTTGAGCTGTGCTAATCCCTTCCCACGTTCCAGGCCTAGTCTCAGTCCAGCGTTGCAGTTTTCGGTAGGCCTGATTTACCAGAAAAACGAAGCGCGGAGATTTGGCCTCCTTGCTCATTTCGTACCCTGTTTTGTTCGCAAATCACCGGCAACGCTGGCGGGCTGGATATCAACATGGTTTAGTTGGTCCAGTAACCAAGACCCAATCTGAGGCCATAGGCGTTCTGCTGAACGTTTACGGAAAAACCCCATGTGCTCGATGACCTGCATATTAGCGTCACGCGGCGCAATCTGATGCCGCTCTATTTTTGCGTTGGTAAGTGGTGCGATGAGCATACTGATTGCGTCTGGGTTGGCCCAGGGGTCGTCATTGAAGCCCAATACGAGAAGGGGTATTTGCACGCGAGCCATGCGCCGCTCGGCGTCCATTGCAGGGTCATCAAAGAAGTAGCGCGGCAGAGTAGTCCAGTGGCTCCATTGAAGCATCACATCACGCGGCAAGTCTTCGCCAAGTCCCAGCTTGCGTCCTGGCATGTATCCGAGCACTGCGCAGAGCAGCGGAGCAAGGACACGCATGATTATCCATACCTTAATTCGTTCTGCAACTCCGCGAATTGAGGCAGTCACCCCAGCGTGTGAAGCGACCAGTACGGCTGCGCGAAGCGAATTCGTATCTTCTGATAGAGCAAGAGCATGCCCGCCCAAACTATGTCCAACAGCTAGCATTGGTAGGGCGGGAAAGCGTGCAGCAGCCCAGCGTGTAACTGCGCCCACATCGTCATCCATCCAGTCGGACATCGAAACAGTGAGGCCGCGCAAATTTGCAGGTCGCGATCGTCCCGTGCCACGGTAGTCGTAAGTAACGACGTTCAACCCAAGTTCCACCAGGTAGCGTGCGAAGGGTTCGTAATAGCGTTGCGTGACTGCTGTTCCGGGGTGCAGAAGCACTACTGCCCTGGCGCCATTCGTCGCCCAAAGACTGCCCTCAATTTTGCCATTTGCGGAAAGCGTGATGTGGAACGGTTCTGGATGCATGATTTCGCCATTTAGTTAACGTGTTAACTAAATTAGCATGGCTGAGGCCTAGGTACAAGCATCGAGACGAAGAAGGAGCGCGTAACTTCGCCGCCTATGGCGAGTGGCTGCTTTTGGCCGATTACGGACCTACCGCTACGTCCGCCTTCGACCCAAAGCAGTCATTCCTCTTTACTTCGTGTCCGGAAGTCTAACGGCCAAAACGTTATTCAGATTTATTGATGACCGCTTCGATTCGATAGCCATCAGGATCAAAAACGAACGCGGCATAGTATCCGTTCCCGTACTCAGGACGAGGCCCCGGCAACCCATTGCACTGTCCTCCATGGACGAGTGCAGCAGCATGAAATTTGTCTATGTGTTCGGGCTCAGTGGCAGCAAAAGCCAGGTGAAACCCTTCGCCTGGAACCTGGACTCGATCCGCAAGTTTGAGGCATAGCTTATCGCCGCCACCCGCATAGCCGTAGCCGACAGCCTCGTCATCGGCAAAAACCTGCACGTATCCAAGAGGTGCGAGCACTGCATCGTAGAAAGACGAGGCTCGGTTCAGGTCAGAGACAGCGATAGACAAATGATGCAGCATGTTTTTCCTTACGTTTAATGGATGAGTATAGGTCCGCTCTTGGCCGATAGCGGACGGTCGGCACTGCTCAGTGTACTCGGCTGTTGCCTGCTGAGCTACAGGGTTTTGTTAGGCGCTCTAAGGCAGATATGTGGGCGATGGCCGTCGCGGATCGACGCATGAACATCAAGTATGCGCCGGCTGATTGACAATTAAATTGGCCCGCAGTGCGCAGCTGCGTCATTCTGTTTCATTGACCACCGGCGCCGTTGCAGCGCAGGCACAACCGGCCTCAGTCGAGGTAGAGCATCCCCACCCCGTGGCACAAACGCTCAGCGCAGCAAGCGGACTGCTGCCCCAACGGACGCATCCATCCAGCCTCACGCAGACAAAACCGCCTTACGCTTTTCCATCGCGCAGCCTGCGAGCGGCACTAAGATAGGAATCGAGTGCCGGCGCACGCACGAGACCTAGCCGCTTGCGCATCGTCTCTTCTGGCGTGCCTGCACGCAGTTCAGCCACCGCGAAACCATTGCGCAGCGTACGGCCTCCCGCGTGCGACATGGCGACATCCGCCTCTTTCAACGCACTGCGTGCCTGGCGGTACACCGTGCTCTTGTGCAGTGGACGCCCTTCATCGTCCGCCGGGAACAGCAGCTCCCCTGGAATGCCGAGTTGCTGTCGCGCCGCGCTCCACTCGAGCACTTCCGGCACCGCGGCTTGCTGCAGGAACGTTTCATGGAGGCGGCTGGTCGGCTGCTTGCCCGACGGAGTCAGACGGATGCGCAACGTGCCATCCTGCTCCGGCACCGTGGCGACCTCGCTCGCGAGCAAGCCGATCGCTTCTGCCACCCGGAGACCTGCGCACAGCATGACGAGTTGCATGGCCCGGTCGCGCTGCCGCTTCCAGGAGGTCAGCTCCGGCCTCGCGGCAATGACCTGCCCTGCCTGCGCAGGTGACAGCGCCACCATTTCACGATCGCGCGCTGGCCGGTTCGACCCGAGGATGGTGATCGCGGCGCTGGCCGGATTCGGCACCATGTCCAGATGCTCGTAGCAGCGTTCCAGCAGGCGCAGATAGCGGTATGCGATCTTGCTCTGTAACGGCCTGCCCCGCGCATCACGGGAACCCAGGAATTCGATCAGGTCGCCGGGCGCAAGCTGTGAGAACGTGCGACCGCGCACCCGCAGCCATTTGGCAAACCGGCCAAACATGAATTTGTACACTTCGGCCGACGCTGCCGAGACGGGCGGCGCAGCCCGCTTCGCCGTCTGCGCGAAGCCACTGCTGTAAAGGAATTGCTCGAAAGCGGCGACCGGTTCGCGGTCCCAGGCGGAGATCGTCATAACGATCCAATCTTATCACCATGGCATGCTTCTGTCGGGACGCGAGAACAGAGCCCTCGCCTCTTCCTTGTAGACCCGGTGTGTGATCGGCTCGGGACATTGGTTAAGGGCCATGCCCTGCTCTTTCGGTTAGTTGCATTTAAACGAGAACTGCAGAATCGAGCCATTAAGCTACAGAACATTGGTTGCAGCCGCACAAATTTTCATGCGGAAATGTCGCCTTAGCGCGCGGTGCCGTAAACCTCGGCAAATGAGCCCAAGCTGCCTCGACAGTCCCGCAAAATGTAGCCACTCGACACCAAAAAATATTCTCGATGGCCGTATCAATTTCGCCACAAAGCGGCGATATCCAGCCCTTCTTGAGTCCGCCAAAATCCACCGACGTTCAAACAGGTTTTCCGGACTTTCCCCGGACTTTTTCTGCTAAAATAAAAAAGGGCCTACGACATATGCCGTAAGCCCTTGATTATTAACGAATTCTTGGTGGGAAGTGCAAGTTTCGAACTTGCGACCCCTGCAGTGTGAATGCAGTGCTCTACCCCTGAGCTAACCTCCCGAAGAAGCAATATTATAGAGGGTCACTTGCAACCGGTCAAGGCGCTGTATTCAAACGGCGGCCGTGCGCCAGACGCAGGCGCCCTTCACCGCCTTGTCCAGACCGTTCAGCAGTTCCTCGTGGGCCGCCAGCTCGTCGTCGGCAGCGCGCAGCACGAAGATCTCGGCCAGCGCCACCTGCGACAGGTCGATGCCGGTTGACACTTCTTCGACGACGATGTCCATGCCCAGGCTGTTCTGCCCGCGCGTCATCGCCAGGTACACATCGGCCAGCAGTTCCGCGTCGAGCAGTGCGCCGTGCAGCTTGCGGTGCGCGTTCGAGATGCCGAAGTGGTCGCACAGCGCGTCGAGCGAGTTGCGCTTGCCGGGCCGCATTTCCTTGGCCTGGGCCAGCGTGTCGATCACGCCGTCGATATGGTCGTCGAACGGCGGCAGGTTCAGCAGGCGGAACTCGTGGTTCAGGAATGCAAGATCGAACGGCGCGTTGTGGATGATGACTTGGGCGCCGCGAATGTATTCGCGCAGCTCTTCCACGACTTGATGGAAGACAGGCTTGTCCGCCAGGAACTCGGTCGTCAGGCCGTGGACATTCAGCGCGCCCTCTTCCGAGTCGCGCTGCGGGTTGATGTAACGGTGAAAATTATTGCCGGTGAGTTTGCGGTTCACCAGCTCGACACAGCCGATCTCGAGGATGCGGTTGCCGAGCTTGGGGTTGATGCCGGTGGTTTCGGTATCGAGGACGATCTGGCGCATGTTTACTCAGTCAATACAGGGTGGATCTGGACAGCCGCGCAGTATAGCAAGCGGCATCGGGCAGAGCCTGGTTACTTCCGGCGCACCGTCTCGACGCCGCGGTTGGCCAGCATGTCGGCCCGTTCGTTGCCGGGATGGCCGTTGTGGCCGCGCACCCAGCGCCAGTCTACCTTGTGCACGGCCTGCGCCACATCGAGGGCCTGCCACAGATCGGCATTTTTCACCGGCTCCTTCGTGGACGTCTTCCAGCCGCGCGCCTTCCAGCCGTGGATCCATTCGCTGATGCCCTTCTGGACGTACTGGCTGTCCGTGTGAAGGGTGACGTCGCAGGGACGCTTGAGCGCATTGAGCGACTCGATCACCGCGCGCAGTTCCATGCGGTTGTTGGTGGTGTTGACTTCGCCGCCAAACAGTTCCTTCTGTGCTTCGCCCGCCACCATCAGCGCGCCCCAGCCACCGGTACCCGGGTTGCCCTTGCAGGCGCCGTCGGTGAAAATTTCGACTTTATCCATGTTCCTTGTGCTTGTTCGTTGCGGGCACTGCTACCGGTGCCTTCGCGGATTTCCTGCTCCAGGCGGGCCCGATCAGCCGCATGCCCTTCACCCGTTTGATGGCCTGCACCATGTAGACGGCGCCGAAATATGGCCACGAGCGCGGGCCGGCGCGGTCCATGAAGGCATAGCGCTTCAGCCAGTGTTCGGTGCGACAGGCGGGCGCGTAACAGCCGAAGTGGCTGTGGCTGACGCCCATGTTCAGCAATTTTAACCAGTCCTTGAGCCGCGGCATAGAGATGAACTCGCCGGCTTCGGGGAGATAGCGGTTGCCCGTCACGCGCGCCGTCACCTGGCGCAGGCCCCACAGGCTGTGCGGATTGAAGCCGCAGATGATCAGCTGGCCTTCCGGGATCAGCACGCGCTCCACTTCGCGCAGCACCTGGTGGGGTTCGGCCGCGTATTCCAGCACGTGCGGCAGCACCACGAGATCCATGCTCTGCGATGCGAACGGCAGCTCGCCGGCATCGAGCGTGAGCGCAACCGGGCGCGCCGAAGCACCCGCGCTGCCCGCCGGACGCAGCACGGTGTCGGCCAGCCATTTGTGCGGCATGCGGCTGGCGGCCAGCGCGTCGACGAGCGGCGTGCCGATCTGCACGGCGTTGTAGCCGAAGATGTCGGCCGTGAGCTCGTCCAGCCGGCGCTGTTCCCAGTCGCGCACGTACACGCCGGCCGGCGTCTGCAGCCAGCTGTCCAGCGCTATAATGGATTTTCCCGATGCTGCGCTATCCATGCCGTCCCTTCACTACTGCTTCGATGATCAATCCGTGACCGATACCCTGCACGTCCTGGCCGTACCGGCCTTCAACGACAACTACCTGTGGCTCATCCACGATGGTGCGAGCGCCGCCGTGGTCGACCCAGGCGATGCCGCGCCGATCCTGGCGGCGCTGCACGAGCACCGCCTGGCGCTTACCGCCATTCTACTCACCCACCACCACGGTGACCACATCGGCGGCGTGCCGGCGCTGCTGGATCGCTTCGATGTGCCCGTCTTCGGGCCGCGCCACGATGGCATCGCCGCCGTCACGCAACCGCTGGGCGAAGGCGATGTGGTGGCCGTGCCGGGCCTGGACCTGACGCTGTCCGTGCTGGACGTACCCGGCCACACGAAGGGCCATATCGCTTATCACCGCGCCGGTAGCGAACCCTGGCTGTTTTCCGGCGACACGCTGTTTGCGGGCGGCTGCGGCCGGCTGTTCGAGGGCACGCCGGCACAGATGGCGGCATCGCTGGACAAGCTCGCCGCCCTGCCGCCTGCCACGCAGGTTTTTTGCGCGCACGAGTATACGCTGTCGAACTTGCGCTTCGCCGCGGCGGTCGAACCGGATAACGAAGCGCTGCGCGCACGTAGCGAAGTCGAGACGGCCAAGCGTGCGCGCGGCGTGCCGACCGTACCGAGCACGATTGCACTGGAACGTGCCACCAACCCGTTCGTGCGCTATCGCGAGCCGGGTATTGAAGCGGAACTTGCGGCGCAGGACAAGGTATCCCCCGGCGCTCCGCCGCTGGCCGTGTTTGCCGCGCTGCGCGAATGGAAGAACGTTTTCTGAGGGATTTTCCGGACGAACCGCGATGGAGACTGTCCGCTTTTACTACGACCCAGTGAGCCCCTACGCGTGGCTGGCAACGAAGGCGATCGCGCGCATCGAGGCGGCCGGGGTGCACCTGGAAATGGAACCGGTGCTGTTTGCGGCGATACTGGGTGCGCATGGCCTGAAGGGGCCGGCTGAAATTCCGGCCAAGCGCGAGCTGATGGTGCGCGACGTGCTGCGCCTCGCCGCGGCGGGTGGACTGACATTCCGCGGTCCGCCCGGTCATCCGTTCAATCCGCTGCTGGCACTGCGCATGTGCCTGGCGATCGGTTCGCTGGCAGGCCGGCGCCGCTTTACCTTCACCTTGTCGGAAGCCTGCTGGGAGCGGGGCCTGGATATCTCGAACCCGGCGGTGCTGCTGCAGCTGGCGGCCGAATGCGACCTGAATGGCGCGGCGCTGCAGGGAGCGGCAAGAACGTCCGAGATCAAGGCGGCGCTACGCGACGCGACGGAGCGGGCCATCGAGGCCGGCGTGTTCGGGGTTCCCACGTTCGGCTACGCGGGTGAACTGTTCTGGGGCAGCGACCGCATCGACCTGCTGCTGCGCCGGATTGCCGGCCAGCGCATCGACGAGCAGCGCCTGCAGGACTTCCTCGCGCGGCCGCCTCTGGCGACGCGCGAGGAAGGTTCTGCCGGCTAGATCTCTTCGTACAGCGGCAGCGTGAGGAACTCGGCGAACGATTCCGACGTCGACATCTCCTCGAAGATCTGTGCAGCGCGTTCGTAGTTCGGGCTGGTGCCGTCCGGCGCGGCGGCCTTCACCTTCGGCAGTTCTTCCGGAATCATCGCGCGCACCATGTCCGCCGTCACCTTGCGGCGGTCATCCAGCACGCCCTTCGGCGAGCGGATCCACTGCCACACCTGCGAGCGGCTGATCTCGGCCGTGGCCGCGTCTTCCATCAGGTTATGGATCGGCACGCAGCCGTTCCCGCCCAGCCAGCTGCCCAGGTAGTGGATGCCCACGTTGATGTTGTAGCGCAGGCCCGCTTCCGTGATCGGCGCTTCCGGCTGGAAGGACAGCAGGTCGGCCGCCGTCACCTTGACATCGGGGCGCAGCTTGCCGATCTGGTTGGGCGCGTCGCCGAGCACTTTGGTGAACTCCGTCATCGCCAGGTCGACCAGGCCCGGGTGCGCGACCCAGCCGCCGTCGTAGCCGTCCGTGGCGTCGCGCGCCTTGTCGGTACGCACGCCGCCCATCGCCGTCTCGTTCTTCTCCGGATCGTTCTTGATCGGGATGAGCGCCGCCATGCCGCCGATCGCCGGCGCGCCGCGCTTGTGGCAGGTCTGCAGCAGCAGCAGCGCGTACGAGCGCATGAAGGGGGCGGTCATCGTCACCTTGGCGCGGTCGGCCAGGCAGAAATCCTGGTCCACCTTGAACTTCTTGATGCAGCTGAAGATGTAGTCCCAGCGGCCCGCGTTCAGGCCGGCGCTGTGCTCGCGCAGCTCGTAGAGGATCTCGTCCATCTCGAAGGCGGCCAGGATGGTCTCGATCAGCACGGTCGCCTTGATCGTGCCCTGCGGCAGGCCCAGCTCGTCCTGCGTCATCACGAAGATGTCGTTCCACAGGCGTGCTTCCAGGTGCGATTCCATCTTCGGCAGGTAGAAGTACGGGCCGGCGCCGCGGGCCAGCTGCTCCCTGGCGTTATGGAACATGAACAGCGCGAAATCGAAGATGCCGCCGGAGACGCGCTTGCCGTCGACCAGCACGTGTTTCTCGTCCAGGTGCCAGCCGCGCGGCCGCACCACCAGCGTGGCCGTCTTGTCGTTCAGCTTGTAGGACTTGCCATTCTGTTCGAGCGTGATGGTCTTGCGCACCGCGTCGATCATGTTCAGCTGTCCGCCGACCTGGTTATGCCAGTTGGGCGTGTTGGAATCCTCGAAGTCGGTCATGTAGCTGTCCGCGCCGGAGTTGAGCGCGTTGATCACCATCTTCCGGTCGACCGGTCCGGTGATTTCGACCCGACGGCATTCCAGGGCTGGCGGGATCGGCGCGATCTTCCAGTCGCCGGCGCGGATGTGCGCCGTGGCGGACAGGAAGTCGGGGCGCTCGCCGGCATCCAGGCGCTGGGCACGGACGGTGCGGGCGGCCAGCAGTTCCTGGCGGCGCGGCTCGAAGGCGCGCGTGAGCTTGGCGACCAGCGCCAGCGCTTCGGGCGTGAGCACCCGTTCGTAGCCGGGCGCGATGTCGCCCGTGATGTCCATCCCTGCAGGTGGCGTGATGCTCATGTCGATCTCCTAGGTTTGCGTGTCTGGCGGAACAGTATTGATTCCAGTATATTGACTGAAACGATAGATAAACGAGACAAATTATCACTTCATCTGTGCGCATTTGTCATGGATGAGAGAGGACCGATGGGCCAGTTCAGGCAGATTTCCACCTTCGTCGAAGTGGTCGCGCGGGGCAGCCTGTCCGCCGCCGCGCGGGCCGAGGGCATCGCACCTGCCGTGATCGGGCGGCGGCTCGATGCGCTGGAGGAGCGCCTCGGCGTCAAGCTGCTACAGCGTACCACGCGCAAGCTGGTGCTGACCGACGAAGGCACGGCGTTCCTGGAGGACTGCCAGCGCATTCTCGGCGAGCTGGAAAATGCCGAGGCGGCCGTGTCGGCACGCAGCGTGCATGCGTCGGGCCATCTGCTGATTTCCGCGCCGGCCGGCTTCGGGCGGCAGCATGTGGCGCCGCTGGTGCCCTCCTTCCTGGCCGAGCACCGCGACGTGACCATCACGCTGAACCTGCACGATCGGATCGTCGACCTGATCGGCGAAGGCGTCGATGTCGCCATCCGGATTGCCAGCCTGGAGGACTCGAACCTGGTCAGTGTAAAACTTGCGGACAACCGCCGCGTCGTCGTCGGCACGCCGGCCTATCTGCAGCGCCATGGCGTACCCGCCACGCTGGACGACCTGGCGCGACACAACTGCATGGCCATCAGCAGCGAAGGCAGCCAGCGGGGCTGGACCTTCCAGGACAGCGGCCGCGCTGTCACGGTCAAGGTGGCCGGCAACATGCGCTGCAACGATGGCGCCGTGCTGCATGACTGGGTCCTGGCCGGCAAGGGGCTGGCGTGGCGGTCGATGTGGGAAGTGGGCGCCGATATCGAAGCGGGCCGGCTGCAGCCGGTGCTCGAGGCGTACTCCGCGCCGGGCAACGACATTTATGCGGTCTTCGCCCAACGGCGTCATTTGCCATTGCGGATCCGCGCCTTCGTGGAATTCCTGCGCCGCAGTTACATGAAGCCGGACTATTTCGGCACCGGAACCCAGGCAGGCGCCTCACTGCCGGGTTGAGCGCCAATTGCTCGGCAGACTGCAAGCAACCGCCTTACACAGGCCGTCGCGATGACCGGTCTCGCCAAGATGAGCGGTCTCGCCAAGATGGCCGGTCTCGCCGCAGCGCGCCCGGCGTAGCGCCGTCGCCGCCGCCCTACTCCACCGGATCCATCGCTACTACAACGTCAATCGTTGAACAGATCAACCAATTTTGGGCGAAAAAAAATCCTCGGAAACCGAGGATTTTTTTAGTTCGTTTGACCCAAGCAGATTAGATCGGCTGGATGTTCGAAGCTTGCTTGCCTTTCGGGCCAGCGGTCACGTCGAAGGATACGCGTTGGTTCTCCTGCAGCGATTTGAAGCCAGCGGATTGAATCGCCGAGAAGTGAGCGAACAGATCTTCGCCGCCTTCGTCAGGGGTGATGAAGCCGAAACCCTTCGAATCATTGAACCATTTTACGATACCAGTTGCCATTACAATTCCTATTACAGTTAAATGAGCTTGCGCCCGTGATATCGTTTGAAGCAAGTATGCAATGGCAGACCAACTGCAATACGCTTGAATCTAAACGATCCCGCATTATACCGAATACCGGGCCAAAAGTACGTCATGAGGCACGTTTTCGGCACGTTTTGACGAAAATAATTGCTACTGCCGGGCTAGAACGACGAAATCCAGTGAATCGCAGCAAGTTTTTCAGTCATCTGACTGGAAATCGCGGGCCAGACGCTCCGCTAAAACGACCCAGCATTTCGGTCGCCGAAGAAGCCGGCGGCTTGTTTGCATCGCTTTGCACGGAATTTAATCAGACCATCGAGAAAGATTCGGCAAAACAGCCCCAGCGCATCGCTGACCACTTTGCCTTCCCTCTCTTCTGCTTTCCACCACGCCTTTTCGGGCTGTTCCCCTTTTGGCTTTCGTTACTCATGCACGCACAGTTTCGTTCGGCATGTGTGTAACTATAGACAAGATTCGTGTCGCGCGTTTGATTTTTATCAATCGTGCGATAAATACTCGTCCGCACGGGGGTCGCTGGCCGCCCATGCCAGGTAGGTTTCGACTTGCGGCACCAGCGCGCTCCAGGTGCCCTCCCCACCAAGCAACGCCCGCACCGCCTGCTCCAGGCGGCGTGCCTGGTTGCCCAGCACGGTGAAGCCAAAGGAACCGGCGGAACCGGCCACGGTGTGCAGCGCATGGTGCAGCCTCTCTAGGGCGGCCTGGTCCGGCGCGGTGCCGGCAGCGGCCAGCGCGTCGGCGATCGTGGCCATCCGCTCCGGGACAGTGGCAGCGAACTTGTCGCCCAGCGCGCGCAGCTGGGCGCGGAAATCGGGATCGGCCGGCAATGCCACGGGGGCTCCTTATTTGGTGCCGAAGATGCGGTCGCCCGCATCGCCCAGGCCCGGGATGATGTAGGCATGCTCGTTCAGGTGCGAATCGAGCGAGGCGCAATAGATCTTCACGCCGGGGTGGGCGTTCTGGAACACCTGCACGCCTTCCGGTGCGGCCACGAGAGCCAGGAAGATGATCTGTTCGTCAGGCACGCCGCGGTTCTTCAGCACGTCCACCGCATGCACGGCCGAATTGCCCGTCGCAACCATCGGATCGCACAGGATGAAGACGCGGTCCACCAGGTCCGGCAGGCGCACCAGGTATTCCACCGGCTGGTGGGTCTCCGGATCGCGGAACACGCCGATGTGGCCGACGCGGGCCGATGGCACCAGGTTCAGCAGGCCATCGCTCATGCCGATGCCGGCGCGCAGGATGGGCACGACGGCCAGCTTCTTGCCGGCGATGACGGGTGCATCGATCGTCATCAGCGGCGTATCGATTTCGCGCGTGGTCAGCGGCAGGTCGCGGGTGATCTCATAGCCCATCAGCAGCGTGATTTCCTTGAGCAGCTCGCGGAACGTGCGCGTGGACGTGCTCTTGTCGCGCATGTGGCTCAGCTTGTGCTGGATCAGCGGGTGATCGGTGATGAAGAGGTTCGGGAAGCGCGGATCTTGTTTCATGTTGGTTGGCTTGGTACGGACGGTTTGCGTCCCGCATTATCCCAGTCCGGTGCCCGCGCTGTCTATGGCGGCCTGAAAATGCCGGTCAGGGTCCCGGCCAGGCCCGGGCGATGAGCGCCGCGCAGTCCGTGCCGGCCGGCAGCCGCCCGTAGGCGCCGCCCGGTTCGCGCGCCAGCCGCGAAGCAATAAAGGCAGACGACACGATGCCGGGCGCATGGCGCAGCAGCAGTCCCGCCTGCACGGCCAGCACGATGCGCTCGGCCAGCACGCGGGCGCCAAATTCTTCGGAGGGCGCCACCGCCAGATCCTGCCGCAACCGCGCGGTGAACGCCGCGTAGTCCGCATTGGCCGTTCCCGCGATCGCGAGTTCCGCTGCCAGTGCCTCCGCTGCCGCGGGCGAGCGGGCGCAGGCGCGCAGCACGTCCAGGCACATCACGTTCCCGGAACCTTCCCAGATCGAATTGACGGGCAGTTCGCGGTACAGCCTCGCCAGCGGACTGTCCTCGACGTAGCCGCTGCCGCCGACGACTTCCATCGCCTCCGCGCCGAAGCCGGGGCCGCGCTTGCAGATCCAGTACTTGCCGGCCGGTGTGAGCAGCCGGGCAAGGGCCGCCTCGCCCGCATCGGCCGGATGATCGTAGCAGCGCGCCAGCCGCAGTGCGAAGGCCGTGGCGGCTTCCGACTCGAGCGCCAGGTCGGCCAGCACGTTCTGCATCAGCGGCTGCCGGTCCAGTGGCTTGCCGAACGCGTGGCGATGGCGCGCATGGTGCAGGGCGTGGGTCAGCGCCGCACGGATCGTGCCCGCCGTACCCAGGATGCAATCCAGCCGCGTGTGACTGCCCATCTGCAGGATCGTGGGAATGCCCCGCCCGGCCTGGCCCAGCAGGTGGCCGAAGGCGCCCGTGAATTCGACCTCGGATGAGGCATTCGAACGGTTGCCCACCTTGTCCTTCAGGCGCTGGATGCGCACGCCGTTGCGCGTGCCGTCCGGCAGGAAGCGCGGCACCAGGAAGCAGGACAGGCCGGTATTGCCCGCCGCCTCGGTTTGCGCCAGCACCAGGTGAGCATCGGCCTGCGGCGCCGAGAAGAACCATTTGTGGCCAACCAGGCGATAGACACCGTCGGCCTCGTCGCCGAACACTGCCCGCGCCTCGGCAGGCAGCATGGGCTCGGCGTGCGTGGTATTGCTGCGCACGTCCGAGCCGCCCTGCTTTTCCGTCATGCCCATGCCGATCAGAGCGCCGGACTTCAAATGCACGGGCAGCGGCCGCGGATCGTATTCGCGCGATAGTATCTTCGGCAGCCAGCCAGCCGCCAGCGCAGGCGACTGGCGCAGCGCCGGCACGCTCGCATACGTCATCGTGACGGGACACTGCGAGCCGTTCTCCACCTGCCCGAACAGCATGTAGCGTGCCGCGCGCACCACCTGTCCGGCCGGCTCCGTCCCATCCCAGGGCGACGCATGCGCGCCGGCGCCGACAAACAGCCGCATCAGCGCATGCCAGGCCGGATGGAATTCCACCTCGTCGATGCGGCGACCGGCGGCATCGAAGCCGTGCAGCACGGGACCGTGCCGGTTGGCCAGCCTGGCCAGGTCGAGCGTCTCCGCCCGGCCCAGCATCTCGCCCAGCGCCAGCAGGTCTGGCACGGCCGCGGCACCGCCCTCCCTGCCGAGTGCCTCGCGCAGGGCCGTGTCGGCAGCGAACAGATTGAAGTTCCCGAACGCGGGTGGCTGGTTGAACACCGCATGCGTGTCGTAGGGTCCGCCGGTCATCGCCGCCTCCTCGCTCTTCGTGCCCCCCAGCCTAGCGAAAAGCGCCGGGACAGGCAAGGACGGCCGGATGCGCCGTCGCTGGCTTGCAATCCTGCAGTGACGCACGGGCCGCTGTTTTTCACGGGCATCGCAACATTTTCATGAGCAACATCGAAGAATGTTGCCGGATTTCATGTTTTTATCGTATCGAAGTGGTACATTTGCACCTGCTTGTATCGTATATGCAGTACCGGCGGCATTACCGGCCCGTCGAATGCGCCACGTCGGCCTTCGGGTCACTCCACCATCCCTGCCACCCACGAAGACGACCAGAGCATGCTGTCCAGTTCCATCACCCCGCCCGGCGCCGAGCGGCATGCCATCGACGGCATGCTCGAAGAGGCCGGCGACATCGTCTTCCGTCTCGATGCGGCCGGGAGGATCCGCTTCGCCAGCCGCCGCGCCGCCGCGCTGATCGGCGAGGCGCAGCCACTGCACGACGTGGCGCTGGCGACGTTCCTGAGCGAGCTCGACCAGGCTCCCCTGAAGGCCGCGCTGGCGCAACTGCCGGACACGGGCGTGGGCCGGCTGGACGTGCGCGTACAGGCAGGCGAGCGGGACGTCCCCTTCGAACTGCGGCTGTCCACCTACCCGGCGGCGGACGGCAACCTCGAACTGCTGGCCATCGGCCGCGACCTGACGGCCCAGCTGTCGACCGAACAGCGGCTGCGCCACCTGGCCACGCACGATGCGCTGACGGACCTGCCGAACCGCCTGCTGCTGTCCGACCGCATCCGCATGACGATTGCCCAGTCGCGCCGTTCCGGCCAGGGCTTCTCGGTGGCCACGATCGGCCTGGACGGCTTCAAGAAGGTCAACGATGGCCTGGGCCATCCGGCCGGCGACGCGCTGCTGAAACTGGCCGCGGCGCGCCTGCGCAAGACCCTGCGCGACAGCGACACGCTGGCCCGCACCGGCGGCGACGAATTCGTGGCCGTGCTCCCCGGCACCTTCACCGAGCAGCAGATCCGCCTCGTCACGGGGCGCCTGCTGGCCACGCTGCAGGCGCCGTTCGAGATCGGCGAGCACACCATCCACGTGGGCGCGTCGATCGGCGTTTCCGTCTATCCGCAGCATGCCGAGGACGAAGTGCGCCTCGTGGCGCTGGCCGATGCGGCGCTGTCGCGCGCCAAGGAAACCGGCAAGGCGCGATGCGTCGTCTACAGCGCACGCCACAGCACGCCCGCCGAACACGATATCTCGCTGGAGGCGGCCATGTTCCAGGCCGTGCGCGAAGGCGAATTCATGCTCTACTACCAGCCGATCGTCGATGCCCGCACGCGCGAGATCGAAGGCTTCGAAACGCTGATGCGCTGGAAGCATCCGACGCTGGGCATGGTACCGCCGGTGCGCTTCATCCCCATCGCCGAGACGAATGGCCTGATCAACCTGCTGGGCGCCTGGGCGCTGAAGGCTGCCTGCGTTCAGCTGAAGCAGTTCGAGGAGGCGGCGCAGCGGCCCCTGTACATCTCCGTCAACATCAGCCCGCGCCAGTTCCGCAACGACAGATTCCTCGACGTGCTGGACGACGCGCTGGCCTTTTCCGGCGTGTCGGGCGCGCAGCTCGTGCTCGAGATCACCGAGGGGACCCTGATGATCGATCCCGCCCATGCCGAAACCATCCTCGCCAAGATGGCCGAGCGGCGCGCCCGCATCGCCATCGACGACTTCGGCACCGGTTATTCCTCGCTGGCGTACCTGAAGCGCTTCCCGATCTCCGTGCTGAAGATCGACCGCGCCTTCATCCGCGACCTGCCGGCATCGCAGAAGGACGGCGCCATCTGCAACGCCGTGCTCGACCTGGCCAAGCACCTGTCGCTGTCGGTGGTGGCCGAAGGCGTGGAGACGGAAGCGCAGCTGGCCTACCTGAACGAACGGGGCTGCCAGTACGTGCAGGGCTACCTGACGGGCAAGCCGATGGCCGCCAACGTGGCGGTCGCCGCGCTGACCGAACGGCACTACGAAGACGTGATGCGCGCCGCGGACGTGCCGGCCGGCGTGGCGGGACCGGCACGGCACGAACCCCAGCTGCGGGCGGTCCGATGAGCGATTCCTTCCTTCCCGCCGGCGCCGCCGGCCGCCAGACCCTTGCGCTGCTGTGGGAGCGCACGCGCCGCCAGGGCGACATGCCCGCCTTCGCCAAGGCCATCGCCGCCGTGCTGGGCGCCATGCGGGGCGAGGACGACAGCCAGTTCAGCATGACGGAAACGGTGCTGTCGGATCCCGTGCTGACCAACAAGGTGCTGCGTCTCGCGAACAGCAGCATGTACGCGGCCTTCGGCCAGCACGTCAACACGGTCTCGAAAGCGGTGCTGGTGCTGGGCACCGAGGCGATCGGCCACCTGGCGCTGGGCCTGAAGCTGGTCGAGGAACTGACGGCCGGCGCGCCGGAATCGACGCACGCCCACATCGAGATGGAAAAGGCCGTGCTGGCCGGCCTGCTGGCGCGCGAGCTGGCCACGCTGGCGCACAGTCCGCAGACGGAGGAAGCCGTGGTCTGCTCGATGCTGCACACGCTGGGCCGCATGATGGTGACGTTCTACCTGCCGGAACAATGGGCGGCGCTGCAGGCCCATGGCGGCGCCGGCAACGAGGATGCCGCAGCGCCCGCCGTGCTGGGGATTTCGCTGGCCGACATCGGCCTGGCCACCGCGGGACGCTGGGGCCTGCCGCGCAACCTGCTGGCCGGCATGCGGACGGTCGAACCGGACGAACTGGAACACGGCGACGTGAAGCCGGTCGGCACGGACTGGGTGGCCGGCGTGGCCACGCTGGCGCGCCGCTGCGCCGCCTCGCTGTGGAACGACGACGAAGCCGGCGCCGCCGAAGTCGAGCGTGTGGCGCAGGCCTATGCACCGATGCTGGGGTTGCAGATGGACCTGGTGCGGGCGGCCATCGAGGGCGCCCGCGAGGCCGCCGTCGACGACCTGACGATCGCGCCCCTGTCGAAACCGGCCGAACGCCGCGCCAAGGCGCTGGCCCAGACGCGCCAGCGCGCCGCCGGCAACCGCGTCCTGCTGAGCGGCCTGGCCGACATGCGCGGCATGGTGGCCACCGCCAGCCCGAGCCAGATGGTCTCGGTGGCGCTGGAAACCGTGTTCAAGGGACTCGATTTCTCGCGCGCCGTGGCATTCGTGCGCAACCGCCGCGAAGGCCGCTACGTGGCGCGCATGTGCTTCGGCGACGCCAAGGAACATCTGGCCAACATGTCGTTCGACGATGCCTACGAGCCGAACGTATTCCATGCGGCGCTCAACAGCGACCGCGTGATCTTCATCGAGAATGCGCGCGACCCGAAGTTCGCCGCCAAGCTGCCGGAATGGTGGCGCTCCACGCTGGCCGAGGCACGCAGCTTCGTGATCCTGCCGCTGTCGTCGAACGGCCAGCCGGCCGGCTTCCTGTATGGCGACTGGGACGAAACGTTCCCGCCGATCCAGCTGTCGCAAACGGAATTCGCGCTGCTCAACGACCTGCGTGCGCTGGTGGTGCGGGCCGTCGAACGCCGCCACCGCACGGAAATGGAAAACAACCGCGCAGCCTGAAGACCCGGCCGGCATGGCAGGAGGCGCGTCCAGCGCGCCGCCATCCTACTTGCCCAGGCGGGCGATATCCGGCGTGGCCACGTGCACGTCGCCACACTGGGCGCGGTGCATCAGCGCGTGATCGATCAGCACCAGCGCCAGCATCGCCTCGGCGATCGGCGTGGCGCGGATACCGACACAGGGATCGTGCCGGCCGAACGTTTCCACCGTCACGGGCTGGCCGGCGCGGTCGATCGACTGGCGCGGCGTGCGGATCGACGAGGTGGGCTTGATGGCGATCGACACCGTGATGTCCTGGCCCGTCGAGATGCCGCCCAGCACGCCGCCGGCATGGTTGCTGCCGAAGCCCTGCAGCGTGAGCTCGTCGCCATGCTCGGAACCGCGCTGGGCGACCGAAGCGAAGCCGGCGCCGATCTCCACCCCCTTCACCGCGTTAATGCCCATCATCGCGTAGGCGATGTCGGCATCGAGCTTGTCGTAGATCGGCTGGCCCAGGCCCACTGGCACGTTCCTTGCCACCACGTCGATGCGCGCGCCGATCGAGTCGCCGGCCTTGCGCAACTCGTCCATATAGGTTTCCATGCGCTCGATCAGGTCCGCATCGGCCGTGGCCGCGAAGAACGGGTTCGACGGCACGTGCGCGAAATCCTGGAACGGCACGTCGATGTCGCCCAGCTGGCGCATGCAGCCCGCGAACTCGGTGCCGTACTGCTCCTTCAGCCATTTCTTGGCGATCGCCGCGGCGCCGACCACGGGCGCCGTCAGCCGCGCCGAGGAACGGCCGCCGCCGCGCGGATCGCGCACGCCATACTTGTGCCAGTAGGTGTAGTCGGCATGGCCGGGACGGAAGCTGTCCGCGATATTGCCGTAGTCCTTGCTGCGCTGGTCCTCGTTGCGGATCAGCAGCGCGATCGGCGTGCCGGTCGTGACGCCTTCGTAGACGCCGGACAGGATCTGCACCGCATCCGGTTCCTGGCGCTGGGTGACATGGCGCGAGGTACCGGGACGGCGGCGGTCCAGCTCCGGCTGGATATCGGCTTCGGACAGCGCCAGGCCGGGCGGGCAGCCGTCGATCACGCAGCCGATGGCCGGTCCGTGCGATTCGCCAAAAGTCGTTACCGTGAACAGCTTGCCAAATGAATTACCGGACATGATGACCTGAAGGAGCGGGAGAAACCGGCAATTTTACCCTTTTGGCATCGATGCGGCCAGCGCCCGGCGCCGCGGCCGCCGCACGGGCTGCACCTGGCACAACATACTCGGCAATAAAGCACTCCACGGCAACGATTCTTGTGAGAAATTCATTGCCGTCGCTTTATAATCACTTCGCTGGCAAACGAGCAATCCGCAATCTATCCGCTATATACTGGGTACGGGAAACGGCCCATTCTGGAGAAGGACGCATGCCCCCATCGATCACGCCCCCCGTCGCGCAGGCGCCGGAGCCGGACGATCTCGTGTTCCTGGACGAGCCGTCGGCGCCCCTGGCAGGCGCCGCGCCCCATGCCGTCTGGCGCGTGATGATCATCGATGACGACGAAGACGTGCACTCGACCACCACCTTCGCGCTGGGCAACCTGGACATGCAGGGCCGCCCGCTGGAATTCGTGCACGCCTACTCCGCCGCCGAGGCGCGCGACAAGCTGCAGCACGAGCGGGACATCGCCGTCATCCTGCTGGACGTGGTGATGGAGCACGACGATGCCGGCCTGCACCTGGTGCGCCACATCCGTGAAACCCTCAGGCTGGCGGACGTGCGCATCATCCTGCGCACCGGCCAGCCCGGCTACGCGCCCGAAATCGATGCCATCCGCGATTTCGACATCAACGACTACAAGACCAAGTCCGAACTCACCCGCATCAAGCTGTACACCACCGTCACGGCGGCCATCCGTTCCTACGAACAGATCTGCCGCATCAGTGCCAGCCACCGGGGGCTGAACCGGATCGTCCAGGCCAGCACGTCGATGATGTCGCTGCACGGCGTCCGCAGCTTCGCGGCCGGCGCGCTGGACGAGGCAGCGGCGCTGCTGGACCAGCCCGCGTGCGGCCTGCTGTGCGCGGAAGGCACGGACGGCATGGACGTGATCGCCGCCTGCGGCCCCTGGGCCCGCCGCGAGGGCAGCCGCTTCGGCGCCGGCGGCGACAGCATGCCGCCCCTGCTGGCGCGCGCGCTGGCCGAGCGGCGCAACCTGTACGACGACGATGCGGTGGCGCTCAACCTGTCCGGCAAGACACGCCGCGCGTTCGGCGCCCTGCTGGGCGTAACGCGCCGGCCGTCGGACCTGGAGCAGCGGCTGCTGGACGTGTTCGCCGCCAATGTCTCCGTCGGCCTCGACAACGTCGAGCTGATGACGCACCTGCACGATGCGGCGTTCTACGACACGCTCTCGAAGCTGCCCAACCGCACGCGCCTGATCGAGCTGCTCGATGCCACGCTGGCCAGCCCGGCGCGCCGGGAAGCCACGCTGTGCCTCGTCGACCTGGACCACTTCGCCGAAACGAACGACGCGCTGGGCCACGAATTCGGCGACATGCTGCTGGCCGCCGTGGCGGGCCGACTGCAGGACAGCCTGGACCGCCAGGCCACCGTGGCGCGCATCGGCGGCGACATCTTCTGCGTGCTGGGCGACGCGATCCAGGTCCACCCGGGCGGCATCCTGGCGCTGTTCAACCAGCCCTTCGACATCGAAGGCCAGACCGTGCAGGTCACGGCGACCTTGGGCCTGGTGCGGCTGGCGGAACACGACGGCAGCGGCACCGATGCGCTGAAGGATGCCGACATCGCCCTCAAGCGCGCCAAGACCCAGCAGCGCTCCGGCCACTTCTATTTCACGCGCAGCATGGGCGTGGAGATCCGCGAGCGGGTGCGCATGATGCACGCGCTGCGCTCCGCCTTCAGCAAGCACGAGCTGTTCCTGATGTACCAGCCGCAGATGGACCTGACGACACGCCGGCCGGTCGGCGCCGAGGCGCTGCTGCGCTGGCGCACGGCGGACGGCAAGTTCGTCTCGCCGGACCGCTTCATCCCCATCGCGGAATATTCGGGCCTGATCATCGACATCGGCGAATGGGTGCTGCGCACCGCCTGCGCCGAGCTGGTACGGCTGCGCGCCGCGGGGCACGAGGATTTCACCATGTCCGTCAACGTCTCGCAGGTGCAGTTCCGCCACCCGCAGTTCCTCCCGATGCTGCGGCGCGCACTGCAGGACACGGGCGCGCCGCCGCACTTCCTCGAGCTGGAGATCACCGAATCGATGGCGATGGAGGAGCCGGACCTGCTGGCCCAGATGCTGGCACAGGTGAAGGAAACCGGCGTGCACATCGCCATCGACGATTTCGGCACCGGCTTCTCGTCGCTGTCGCACCTGCAGCGGCTGCGCGTGGACCGGCTGAAGATCGACCGCGCGTTCGTCACCGAGATCACCGGTTCCTCGCGGGGCAGCAGCATCGCCGAGATGGTGATCCAGCTGGGGCGCAACCTGGGGCTGTCGATCGTGGCGGAAGGCGTGGAGGACGAGCGGCAGGCCCAGGTGCTGTACCACCTCGGCTGCCCGCTGGCGCAGGGTTTCCTGTTCGCCCGGCCGATGGCGGCCGGCGAACTGGAAGAATGGCTGCGCGGCGAAGAAGCCCGGCGGGCCTAGTGCCAGCGCAGCGCGGCGTTCGTGTTCAGTGCGCGCGGTCGGCCGCTTCGTCCTCGGCGGGCCAGTCGCGGATATAGGCCTTGAGCATGCGGTTCTCGAAGCTCTGCGCTTCCAGCACGGCACGCGCCACGTCGTAGAACGAGATCACGCCAAGCAGCGTCTTGGCGTTCATCACCGGCAGGTAGCGCGCGTGCTTCTCCAGCATGATGCGGCGCACCTCGTTCACATCGGTATCCGGCGTGACGGTGATCGGGTGGTCGTCCATGTGCCGGCGCACGGTACCGCCGCCGATCGTGCCTTCGTTGGCGTGCAGCGCCTTGAGCACCTCGCGGAACGTCAGCATGCCCACCAGGTCGCCGTATTCCATCACGACGAGCGAGCCGATGTCCTTCTCGGCCATCGTGTTGGCCGCTTCCACCAGCGGCTGGTCCGGGGTGATCGTGTAAAGGATGTTGCCCTTCACTTGAAGGATTTCTGAGACTTTCATGGTGGCCGTCCTGTCCGCTGCTGCCGTGCAGCTCAATGAGTCGGATGCAAAGATGCGATGCAAATTCAAACGAGCAAATCGAACGCCGTGCGTTGGCGTTCAATCCCAGGTCATGGGGCAATGTAGCGTATGCCCGTCAAAAAAGCCAGCGCGCACGGGCAACGGGTGTGAGCGGGGCCACCGCGGATCAGCCGCAGTCGAGCGGCCCGAAATGCTCGGCCAGCGTGCGGCCCAGCCCACCCTCGACGGCTTCCTCGACCTGCCGGGCCAGCCGCGCCGCCTCGATGCGGGCCTGCACGTCGCGCGGATCGTCCGATTCGTTGGCAGCGCCGGCGTTGACGGCCATGCCGCCGAACACGAACTGGCGGTAGACATCGGCCAGCGTCAGCTGGTCGGCATTGGCCAGCAGCACCCAGCCGTCGCCGGGATCGCTCACATGCTTGCCGAACTGCACACGCGGGACGGCCTCGGTACGCACCCGGCCAACCCAGCCCTTCTCTTCCATCTGCTCGAGCAGCGTCTCCATCTCGTCGAAGCCGAGCCGGGTGCGGGCGCGGATCGTCGCCATGTCGACCAGGGCCGTGTCACCGCACACACTCGCCACGTGCAGCACCTTCAGCACCGCCATTGCGTCGACGAAGGCGGCGCCGGGCGCCGGCTCGTACCACCAGCGCTCGTACTTCACCACCGGCAGTGCGGCGGCCAGCAGGGCGCCCAGTAGCGTGATCATCCACGACACATACACCCACAGCAGGAACAGCGGCAGCGCGGCCAGCGCGCCGTAGATCTTCGAGTACGTGGGAAACTGCGTGATGAACACGGCGAAGCCCCGCTTGGCCAGCTCGAACGCCAGGCCGGCCAGCAGGCCGCCGCCCAGCGCATCGCGCCAGTCCACCACCTTGTTCGGCACCACCATGTACAGGAACGTGAACCCGGCAGTGGTCACCAGCACCGACACGATCGCGTAGAACAGCGTGCCGAACACGGCACCGACAAGCGTGGACGTGGCCGAGAAAAAATAGGCCGACAGCGTGATCGACACGCCCAGCAGCAGCGGGCCCAGCGTGATCAGGGCCCAGTAGACCAGGATGCGCCGGGTCCAGCGCCGCTCGGCATTGACGCGCCAGATGCGGTTGAACACGCGCTCGATCATGCCCATCATGGCCGCCGACGTGACCATCAGCGTGACGGCGCCCACGGCCGACAGGCGCGTGGCCTGCGATGCGAACGTCGTCAGGTAGGACATGATGGTGTTCGAGATCGCCTTCGGCATCACGCTCTGGATGAACCAGGCTTCCAGCGCGCCCCGCAGCGTATTGAACATCGGGAAGGTGGTGAACACGGCCAGGGCGATGGTCAGCACCGGCACCAGCGCGAAGACGGTGGTGAACGTGAGGCCCCCGGCCACCTGCGGCAGGCTTTCCTCGCGCAGACGGCGCTGCGCGAACAGGCACAGGTCGCGCACCTCGCCCCAGGACAGCGCGCGCAGCGCCGCCACTCCCCTGCCGCAGCTGCGCGCAATGACTCCGACGATCGGCGAGACGTACTTCAAATGCACCTTCCTGTGCGCCCGTGGCACCCTGTAAAGCGTTCTATAATACCAACGATGAACGCGCCCAATCTGATTATCCTTGTTTTGTTCTATTCCCGGCACGGCGCCACCCGCAAACTGGCCGAACTGATCGCCCGGGGCATCGAGAGCGTGCCCGGTTGCGATGCCCGGCTGCGCACCGTGCCCGGCGTGTCCACCGTTGCGGAAGCCACCGCGCCCGACGTGCCGGCCGAAGGCGCACCGTATGTGGAAGCGGCGGACCTGCAGGAATGCGCCGGCATCGCCGTCGGCTCGCCCACCCGCTTCGGCAACATGGCATCGGCCATGAAGTATTTCTGGGACGGCACGTCGAGCGAATGGCTGGCCGGCACGCTGGCAGGCAAGCCCGCGAGCGTGTTCACCTCCACCGGCAGCCTGCACGGCGGCCAGGAATCCACGCTGCTGTCGATGATGATCCCGCTGCTGCACCACGGCCTTCTGATCGTCGGCCTGCCCTACACCAATCCCGACCTGATGACCACGTCCAGCGGCGGCACGCCGTACGGCGCCAGCCACTGGGCCGGCCTGGATGGCCGCAAGCCCGTCACGGACGAGGAAAAACGCCTCGCCGTCGCGCAGGGCAAGCGGCTGGCCGAAACGGCGCTGCGCCTGGCCGGAGGCCGCTGATGGCACGGGGCCGGCACAACCTCGCCTGGTGGGGCGCGCTGGCCAGCGTGGCCGTGCTGATCGCCTGGTGCCTGGCCTGGGAACTGGTGCTGGCGCCGCTCCATCCGGGCGGGTCCTGGCTGGCCCTGAAGGCGGCACCGCTGCTGTTTCCACTGATCGGCGTGATCAAGCGCGACCTGTACACGCTGCAGTGGTCGTCGATGATGATCCTGGCCTACTTCACCGAAGGCGTGGTGCGCGGCTGGAGCGACAAGGCCATGCCGTGGCTGGGCTGGGGCGAGGCGGCGCTGGTGCTGGTGTTCTTCATCTGCGCGCTGTGGTACGTCCACCCGTACAAGCGCGCCGCGAAGAAGGCCGCGCAGGAGCTACTCGACAAGGTGGCGCGCGGCCGCAACGGCCAGGGATTCAAGTAAGCCGTGAGCGCCTTCCTGGACAATTTACGGGCGATCGTCGGCACAGCGAACGTGCTGGACGGCCCGGCCGACATGGCGCCGTTCCTGCGCGACTGGCGCGGCCGGTACACGGGCCGCGCGCTGGCCGTGCTGCGGCCCGGCACCGTCGAGGAAGTGGCGGCACTGGTGCGGGCGTGTGTTGCGGCGGGCGTGCCGGTCGTCCCGCAAGGCGGCAACACGGGCCTGGTGCTGGGCAGCGTGCCCGATGGGCAGGGCAATGCCGTCGTGCTGTCGCTGGCGCGGCTGAACCGAGTGCGCGCCATCGACCCCGTGAACCGCACGATGACCGTCGATGCCGGCTGCATCCTGCAGAACGTGCAGGCGGCGGCAGCGGCTGCCGGCTGCCTGTTCCCGCTGTCGCTGGCATCCGAAGGCACCTGCACGATCGGCGGCAACCTGTCATCGAACGCGGGCGGCACGGGCGTTCTTCGCTACGGGAACGCGCGCGAACTGTGCCTGGGCCTGGAAGTGGTGACGGCGGCCGGCGACCTCTGGTCCGGCCTGACCGGCCTGCGCAAGGACAACACGGGATACGACCTGCGCGACCTGTTCATCGGCGCGGAAGGCACGCTGGGCATCATCACGGGCGCGGTGCTGAAACTGTATCCGGCGCCGAAAGCCTCGATCACCGCACTGGCCGCATTGCGGTCGCCCGCGCAGGCATTGCAGCTGCTGTCGCTGGTCCAGGACCGCGCCGGCTCCAGCCTGACGGGCTTCGAACTGATGTCGGCCTACTGCCTGGCACTGGTGGCAAGACATTTTCCCGCGCTGCCGCGGCCGTTCGCGGCAACCCATCCCCAATACGTGCTGCTGGAGCTGTCCAGCAGCGAGTCCGAGGCGCACGCCGTCGGCCTGCTGGAATCGGCCGTGGGGGCCGCGCTGGAAGGCGGCATCATCGACGACGCCGTGGTGGCCACGAGCGAAGCGCAATCGCGCGGCCTGTGGCAGGTGCGTGAACACATCTCGATGGCGCAGGCGGCGGAGGGCAAGAACATCAAGCACGACATCTCGCTGCCCGTCTCGCGCATCGCCGACTACATCGCCAGCACCGAACCGCGGTTGCAGGAAGCCTTTCCCGGCTGCCGGCTGGTGTGCTTCGGCCACCTGGGCGACGGCAACCTGCACTTCAACGTGGCGCCGCCGTCCGGCATCGACAACGAAGCCTTCCTCGTCAACCAGGAGAAGGTCAACCGCGTGGTGCACGATGCGGTGGCGGCCTTCGGCGGCTCGATCTCGGCCGAACATGGCATCGGCGCGCTGAAACGCGAGGAGCTGGCGCGCTACAAGTCGCCCGTGGAACTGGCGCTGATGCGCGCCATCAAGCGCGCGCTCGATCCGCACAACCTGATGAACCCGGGGAAGATCCTGTGAACCGCCTGCCCTTTCTGGTCGCCGCTTCGTTTGCCTTGCCCGTCCACGCGCAGATCTACAAGTGCGCGCTGGAGGGCAAGCCCGTCACGTATTCGGAGGCGCCCTGCGAGCGTGGCCGGGAAACCGTGCTCGCCTCGCCGGCTGCGCCCGCGCCCGATCGGGTGGCAATGGGCGAGCTGAAACGCCTGCAGGCCGAATCGAAGAAGCTGGAGAAGCAGCGGCTCGCGCAGGACGCGCGGCAGGACCGGGAAGATGCGGCGCGCCAGCGCATGGCCGCGCAAAAACGCCAGCGCTGCGACAAACTCAAGCTCGCGCAGAAGTGGGCCGAGGACGATGCCCGCCGCGCGTCGCCGCAAGCGGCGGAAGCAGCCAGGCTGCGTGCCCGGCGTGCCGGCGAGCGCCACGACGTCGAATGCGCGTAGGTTCGATGCAGACATCCGGTCCCTCCTCGCTGCAAACGCTCTCCCGCTGGTTACTGCTCGGTGAATGGCGCGCCCACCCGGTGCGCACGCTCACCGCCGTTGCCGCCATCGCCGTCGGCGTCGCCCTCGGCTTCGCGATCCACCTGATCAACGCCGCCGCCTTCAACGAATTCTCGGCGGCCGTGCAAAGCCTGTCCGGCCAGGCCGATGTCCAGGTGAGCGGTACCGAGCCCGTGTTCGACGAAGCGATCTACGGGCGACTCGCGGCGCGGCCCGGCGTGGCCATTGCCTCCCCGGTGCTGGAAATCGCCGCATCGCTGCCGGGCGGCACGCAGCCCCTGAAAATCGTCGGGCTCGACGTCTTCCGCGCCGGCTACATCACGCCGGACCTGATCGGCGCGCCGGCCAGCAGTGACGCGGCCGACACGCTGGCCGACGATGCGCTGTTCCTGTCGCCGGCCGCGCAGCGCTGGCTGGGCGTGCAGCCCGGCGACCGCGTCACGTTCCAGCGCGGCACGGGCGAACTGACCCTGCGCGTGGCCGGCTCGCTACAGCGTGCCCGCGTGGGCCAGCAGCTCGGCGTGATGGATATCGGCGCCGCGCAATGGCGCTTCGACCGGGTCGGCAAGCTGTCGCGTGTGGACCTGAAGCTGCGCGATGGCGTCGACCGCAACGCCTTCCAGGCAGCCCTCGCGCAGGAGCTGGCGCGCGACTATCCGGGCCGCTTCCAGGTGGGCCGGCCGAACGACGCGAACCAGGAAAGCCGCAACAGCAACCTGAGTCGCGCCTACCGCGTCAACCTGAGCGTGCTGGCACTGGTCGCCCTGTTCACCGGCGCCTTCCTCGTCTTCTCCACGCAGGCGCTGTCCGTGATGCGCCGCCGCAGCCAGTTCGCGCTGCTGCGCGTGCTGGGCCTGGAGCGGCACCGGCTGCTGCGCCAGGTGCTCATCGAAGGTGCCTGTCTCGGCGTCGTTGGCGCCGGTCTCGGTATCGCCGGCGGCTACGGCATCGCCGCGGTGGCGCTGCGGTTCTTTGGCGGCGACCTCGGTGCCGGCTACTTCGCGGGCGTGCAGCCGCAGGTGCAGTTCACGCCGGTTGCCGCATTTGTCTATTTCGCGCTCGGCGTCGGTGTCGCCCTGCTCGGCTGCCTGACGCCGGCCTGGGAAGCGGCGCGCGCCACGCCCGCCATCGCACTCAAATCCGGTGCGGACGAGGTGGCGCTGCGGCGCCTGACCCGTCCATGGCCCGCGCTGGCCGCCCTGGCGCTGGCCCTGCTGTTCTCCCGGCTCCCGCCGGTTTTCGAGCTGCCCGTGTTCGGCTACCTGTCGATCGCCCTGCTGCTGATCGGCGGCATAGCGCTGATGCCCCGCATCGCCGCGCTGGCATTCCGCTTTGCGCATGCGCGCTGGACTGCCGCCACCGCGCACCGGAGCGCCACTCCTGCCGTGCCGACCTTGACCCTGGCGCGGCTGGCCAATGCGTCCGGCCAGGCCGGCATCGCGCTGGGCGGCGTGCTGTCGAGCTTTTCGCTGATGGTGGCGATGGCCATCATGGTGGCCAGCTTCCGCGTCTCCGTCGACAACTGGATCCTGCAGGTGCTGCCGGCCGACCTGTACGCCCGTACCGCCAGTGCCGGCGGCACGTCCGGCCTGACGCCGCGCGAACAGGAAGCGATCCGCCAGGCGCCCGGCATCGCCCGCGCCGAATTCCTGCGTCTGCGCTCCGTCTCGATCGCACCGGACCGCCCGAACGTGGCGCTGCTGGCACGCGATGTCGATCCGGCCGCACCGGGACGTTCGATGGTGCTGGTGGGCGACGCCGTGCCGCAAACGGCCGGCAACCTGCCGCTTGCCTGGGTGTCGGAAGCGATGGCCGACCTGTACCGCATCCGCGCCGGCACCACGCTGGACTTGCCGCTGGCCGGGGCCAGCCGGCCGTTCTTTGTCGCCGGCATCTGGCGAGACTACGCGCGCGTGAATGGCGCCGTGGCCATCGCGCGGGGCGATTACGTGCGGCTGACGGGCGACGCCGATGTCAGCGACGCCGCGCTGTGGGTGACCAAGGATGCCAGCGCCGCCAGGGTGCAGGCAGCCTTGAAGGCGCTGCCGTTCGGCGCCGCGATCGACGTGACGGCGCCGTCCGAGATCCGCGCCCTGTCGCTGCGCATCTTCGACCGCAGCTTCGCGGTCACGTACCTGCTGGAGGCGATCGCCATCGTCATCGGCCTGTTCGGCGTGGCGGCCACCTTCTCGGCGCAGACATTGGCCCGCTCGAAGGAGTTCGGCATGCTGCGCCATATCGGCGTCACGCGCCGGCAGATCCTCGGCATCCTGGCCCTGGAAGGCGGCGCGCTGACGGCGCTGGGCATCGCCACCGGTTTCGTCCTCGGCTGGGCGATCAGCCTGATCCTCGTCCATGTCGTCAACCCGCAATCCTTCCACTGGACCATGCAGATGCACTATCCCTGGCCGCTGCTGGTCACTGTCGCCGCCGCGCTGCTGGCGGCCAGCATGCTGACGGCGCTGCTCTCCGGCCGGCAGGCCTTGTCGGGCGGCCCGATCCGCGCCGTGCGGGAGGACTGGTGATGCGTCTACTGCTTGCCTTGTTCCTGGTCCTGTGCGGCCCGCTGCTGGCGGCACCGCCGCAGTTCAGCGCCGTGACGCCGCTGACGGCCGCCAGCCCGCTGGTCTTCCCGCGCGACTTCGGGTCCCACCCTGCGTTCCGCACCGAGTGGTGGTATGCAACGGGCTGGCTGACGACGGCCGCCGGCAAGTCGGTCGGCTACCAGGTCACGTTCTTCCGCAGCCGTACCGGCGTGGACCAGGACAACCCCAGCGCCTTCGCGCCGAAGCAGCTGATCATCGGCCACGCCGCGCTGTCCGACCCGGCGCAGAAAAAACTGCTGCACGACCAGAGAAGCGCGCGCGCCGGTTTCGGCCTCGCGTTTGCCAGCGAGACGGACACGGACGTGAAACTGGACGACTGGCGCATGACGCGCGGCGCCGATGGCCGCTACCGCGTCAAGGTGCCGGGTGCCGACTTCACGCTCGACCTGGTGCTGGAACCCACGCAGCCCGTGCTGCTGCAGGGCGAGAACGGGTATTCGCAAAAGGGGCCGAAGGCCGGCCAGGCCAGCTACTACTACAGCAAGCCGCAGCTGCGCACCAGCGGCACCATCACCGAGGCCGGCGGCAAGCCGGTGGCCGTCAACGGCGTCACCTGGCTCGACCACGAATGGTCCAGCCAGGTCCTGGATGAAAACGCCACGGGCTGGGACTGGGTCGGTGCCAACCTGGACGATGGCGGCGCGCTGATGGCATTCCGCATCCGCGACCGGCAGGGCGGCCAGCTGTGGGCCCATGCCACGTGGCGCGACGCTTCGGGTAAGATCACGCATTTCGGCCCGGACGATGTGCGGTTCACGCCGCACACGCGCTGGCGTTCGCCGCGCACCAATGCCGAGTATCCCGTGGCGCTGTCGATCGGCACCGGCGGCGCCGTCTGGCAGCTCGATCCCCTGCAGCAGGACCAGGAACTGGACTCGCGGCGCTCGACCGGCGCCGTGTACTGGGAAGGCGCCGTCACGGTGCGGCGCGATGGCCGGCCGGTCGGGCGCGGCTACCTGGAACTGACGGGCTATGTGCGGGCCATGAAACTGTAATCGACGCAATAACACGACACGCAACCAAGAGACACAGCCAGCATGAGCGACAGCACCACCCGTAGCGCCACCGACACCGCAGCGCCCAGCACCAACCGCGACCTGAAGAAAGGCAGCCTGGCGGCCCTGCGCGGCCTGCTGCCCTTCCTGCAGCCCTACCGGGGCCGCTTCCTGATGGCGGGCATCGCGCTGGTCGTCGCCGCCGGGGCCACGCTGGCGATTCCCTATGCATTCAAGCAGATGATCGACCTGGGCTTCGGCGCGCACGCGGGCCTGCACAGCGCGGAGCGCGTCAACGAGGTCTTCGTCGCCCTGTTTGCCGTCGCCGTGGTGCTGGCACTGGCGACCGCCGCACGCTTCTACACGGTGTCGTGGCTGGGCGAACGCGTCACGGCCGATATCCGCAGCGCCGTGTACGGCCACGTGGTGCAGCAAAGCCCGGCCTTCTTCGAGACCACGCAGACGGGCGAAGTGCTGTCCCGCATCACCACCGACACGACGCTGATCCAGGCCGTGGTCGGCACCAGCATCTCGATGGCGCTGCGGAACATCCTGCTGTTTGCCGGCGGCCTCGTCATGCTGTGCATCACCAGCCCGCGGCTCACCGCCATCATCATCGGCCTGCTGATCCTGACGATCCTGCCGATCGTGATGTTCGGCCGCCGCGTGCGCAAGCTGTCGCGCGATTCGCAGGACCGCGTGGCCGATGCGTCGGCGATCGCCAGCGAGATCCTGAACGCGATGCCGACCGTGCAGGCGTTCACGCACGAAGACATCGAATCGAAACGCTTCGGCGCCACCGTCGAAAACGCCTTTGCCACCGCGATGCGCCGCATCCGCGCCCGCGCGCTGCTGACGATGCTGGCCATCGTGCTGGTGTTCGGCACCATCGTGTTCGTGCTGTGGCTGGGCGCGCACGCCGTGCTGCAGGGGACCATGTCCGGCGGCGACCTGGGCCAGTTTATCCTGTACGCCTCCATCGTGGCGGGTGCCATCGGCGCGCTGTCCGAAGTGATGGGCGAGGCGCAGCGCGCCGCCGGCGCCACCGAGCGGCTGCTGGAACTGATGGCCGTGCAGTCGGAGATCCGCGCGCCGGCCCAGGCGCTGGCGCTGCCGCCGCGCGCCGCCAATGGCGCCGCGCTCACGCTGGCCAACGTCACGTTCGCGTATCCTTCGCGGCCCGACAGTGCCGCGCTGGCGCACCTGAACCTGGATATCCGCCCCGGCGAGACGGTGGCCATCGTGGGCCCGTCCGGTGCCGGCAAGACTACGCTGTTCCAGCTGTTCCTGCGTTTCTACGATCCGCAGCAGGGCACCATCCGCCTCGATGGCGTCGATATCCGCCAGCTCGCGCTGCACGACTTGCGCGGCGCAGTGGGCATCGTGCCGCAGGATACGGTGATCTTCTCGGCCGACGCGATGGAAAACATCCGCTACGGCCGCGCCGATGCGACGGACGAAGAGGTCATGCGCGCTGCCAGGCTGGCGGCCGCACATGAATTCATCGAGCGCCTGCCGAATGGCTACAAATCGTTCCTGGGCGAGCGCGGCGTGCGCCTGTCCGGCGGCCAGCGCCAGCGCATCGCCATCGCCCGCGCGCTGCTGAAGAATCCGCCGCTGCTGCTGCTCGACGAGGCCACCAGCGCGCTCGATGCGGAATCGGAACGCCTGGTGCAGGCGGCGCTGGAAGTGGCGATGCAGGGCCGCACCACCGTCATCATCGCGCACCGCCTCGCCACCGTGCAGCGTGCCGACCGCATCATCGTGATGGAAGACGGCCGCATCGTCGAAACGGGCACGCACCGTTCGCTCGTGGCGCTGGGTGGCGTATACGCCAACCTGGCCGCGCTGCAGTTCCATAACGTGCACGTGGAGCACAGCCATGAATGAAGCCGACCTGCGGCAGCGCTGCCATACGGTGCTGCCCGGCCACCGGCAGCCGACGCCGGCGCAGACCTATGCGGCGATGGGCGCCTGGTGCGAGGCAAACGGCATTGCCCACGATGTGTACGGCGAAGGAGAACTGGTCCAGTCGCTGGAGCGCAAGGTGGCGGCACTGCTGGGCAAGGAAGCGGCCGTGTTCTGCATCACCGGCACCATGGCGCAGGCCACCGCGCTGCGGCTGGCCTGCCAGGACAAGGGCAGCCCCCTGGTAGCGCTGCATCCCACCGCGCACATCCTGAAGCACGAGCGGGGCAACCACCAGGTGTTCGGTCATTTCCAGGCGCTACAAGTAGGCAGCCCGTACCGCCCGTTCACGCTGGCCGAGCTGCAGGCGCTGCCGGACCGGCTGGGCGCCGTGTCGCTGGAACTGCCGGCCCGCGAGATCGGCGGCCAGTCGCCCACCTGGGACGAGCTGGCGGCGCTCAAGGCCCACTGCGCCGAACGCGGCACGCACCTGCACATGGATGGCGCGCGGCTGTGGGAGTGCGCTGCGTATTTCGAGCGCTCGTACGCGGAGATCGCGGCCGGCTTCGACACGGTCTACGTGTCGCTGTACAAGGGCATCGGCGGGCTGGGCGGCGCGGTGCTGGCCGGTTCGGCCGACTTCGTCGCGCGCTCTGCCGAGTGGTACCGCCGCCAGGGCGGCAACGTGATTCACCGTTCGCCGTATGTGGTGGCGGCGGCGATGCAGCTCGATGCACGACTCGCCGCGATGCCGGCGTATTTCAGGCGCACGCAGTGGCTGTATGAAGCGCTGCGCGACTACCCGCTGCTGGCGGTGAACCCCGCCGCGCCGCACGCCAACCTGCTGCATCTGCACCTGCCCGTCGACCGCGCGCGGGCGCTGGAGATCCGCAACGCCATCGCCGCATCGCACGGCGTGTGGCTGCACAACGCCGTGTATCCCGCGCAGCTGCCGGGCACGAGCTACACCGAATGGTACGTCGGCGACAATCTGCTCGACCTGCCGGATGCGGCGGTGCATGCCGCGCTGGCCGCCTGGCACGCCGCACTGAAAGACACGCAATGAGCTTCACGAACCTGAAACTGATCGACCCGCTGCTGCGCGCGCTGGACGAACTGGGCTACGACGAACCAACGCCAGTCCAGCGCCAGTCCATTCCGCCGGTGCTGGCCGGCCGGGACCTGATGGCCGCCGCCCAGACGGGCACCGGCAAGACGGCCGGCTTCGCGCTGCCTCTGCTGCAGCGCCTGACCATGGAAGGCGCCGTCGGCCCGCTCGGCGTGCGCTGCCTCGTGCTGGCACCAACCCGCGAACTGGCCGAGCAGGTCTACGAAAGCTTCCGCCGCTATGGTGCGCATGTACCGCTGCGCTTCGGGCTGGCCTACGGCGGCGTGCCCATCGAGCCGCAGATCGGCAAGCTGAAAAAAGGGCTGGACGTGCTGGTGGCCACGCCGGGCCGCCTGCGCGACTTGCAGCGGCAAGGCGCCTTGAGCCTCGGCCAGCTGCAGACGCTGGTGCTGGACGAAGCGGACCGCATGCTGGACCTGGGCTTTGCTGCCGACCTGGATGCCGTGTTTGCCGCGCTGCCGGCCCAGCGCCAGACCCTGCTGTTCTCGGCCACCTTCCCCGAAGCGATCCGCAAGCTGGCCGCCGAACTGCTGCGCGACCCCGTCTCCGTGCAGGCCAGTCCGGCCAATGCCGCGGCGAAGACGGTGCGCCAGAGCGTCATCACCACGGACAAGAAATCGAAGCCGGACCTGTTCCTGCACCTGCTGCGCAAGCAGAGGTGGGGGCAGGTGCTGGTCTTCGCCAAGACCCGCAAGGGCGTCGACCAGCTGGTCGGCACGCTGCAGGAGGCGGGCATCCGCGCCGATGCGATCCATGGCGACAAGCCGCAGCCGGCACGCCTGCGTGCGCTGGCCCGTTTCAAGGCGAGCGATGTGCAGGTACTGGTGGCCACCGACGTGGCGGCACGGGGACTCGATATCGTCGGCCTGCCGCTGGTCGTCAACCATGACCTGCCGACAGTCGCGGAGGACTATGTGCACCGCATCGGCCGCACCGGTCGCGCTGGCGCTTCCGGCGAAGCGATCTCGCTGGTCTGCGCGGACGAAGTGGAACTGCTGCGCGCGATCGAGACGGTGATCCGGCAGGTGCTGCCGCGGAGCGAGGAGCCGGGCTTCGAAGCCGAGCATCGGGTGCCTGCCACGGGCACTGCAGCACAGGCCGCCAAGCCTGCGCAAAAGAGCAAGCGGCCATGGACGCCGCCGCCCGCAGACGCCAATGCACCGCGCCCCGCCGGCGGTTTCGCCCAGCCGAAGGCCGAGCGCGCGGTTCCGCGCAAGCCGGCACCTGCCACGAAGCCGGTACCGAAAGGCGCCGTGTTCGTCGCGGCCGGGCGGGGTGCGAAATCCGCTGCAAAAGCTTCCCTCGCAGCAAAAAAGAAGGTCGGCCCCAAGCGGTGACATGATAAAATGGCAGGCTATGCGCCGCAGGCGCAAGCAAGACCGGAGATTCGCATGAAGCAGTACCAGCAACTGATCGAAACCGTCCTCGAGCAAGGAAGCTGGCAGGAAAACCGCACGGGCATCCGCACCCTGTCCCTGCCGGGCGCGATGATGCGCTTCGATCTGGCGCAGGGTTTCCCGGCCGTGACGACGAAGCGGCTGGCGTTCAAGTCCGTCGTCGGCGAACTGTGCGCGTTCCTGCGCGCCTCCAGCAGCGCCGCCGATTTCCGCGCCCTGGGCTGCAAGGTGTGGGATCAAAATGCGAACGAAAACGCGCAGTGGCTGGCGAATCCCTACCGCACCGGCGAGGATGACCTGGGTCCCGTCTACGGTGTGCAATGGCGCCAGTGGCCCGGCTACAAGCTGGTGGATGCGGCAGCAACGGCGCAGCGTGAGGCGGCCAAGGCCAACGGCTTCATCGAAGTGGGTCCAGTGGACGACAACGGCGCGGCCAAGGTGCTGTTCTACAAACCGATCGACCAGCTGCGCGAGTGCCTGGACACGATCGTCCACAACCCCGGCAGCCGCCGCATCCTCTTCCATGGCTGGAATCCGGCCGTGCTGGATGAAGTCGCCCTGCCCGCCTGCCACCTGCTGTACCAGTTCCTGCCGAATGCCACGACGAAGGAACTGTCGCTGTGCCTGTACATCCGCAGCAACGACATCGGCCTGGGCACGCCCTTCAACATCGCCGAAGGCGCCGCGCTGCTGCATCTGGTCGCGCGCCTGACGGGCTACACGCCGCGCTGGTTCACGTACTTCATCGCCGATGCGCACATCTACGAGAACCACCTTGACATGGTGCAGGAACAGCTCAAGCGCGAGCCGTTCCCGCTGCCGCAACTGGTGATCTCTGAGCGCGTGCCCGACTTCGCGAAGACCGGCCTATACGAGCCGGAGTGGCTGGAAAAGATCGAACCTTCGGACTTCAGCCTGGAAGGCTACCAGCACCACCCGCCGCTGACGGCGCCGATGGCCGTCTGATCAGCCGGCCGGCCCCATCGAGGCCACCAGCGTTCCAATCGGCCAGCGTGTCGGCCGCCACCAGATAGACCGTCATCGTGTGCTCTCCTGTGAAAGGAAGCACAGTCTGGCCTCTGACCAGCAGCGTCAATCCGCGTGCGAACGCAGGCTCTCGGCCCACAGCTCGGCGGCGCGCTTGCCACGGGTGCGCCGCAGGAATTGCGCGCCCTCTTCGGCCGTCACGTGCGCCAGTGCGGCGTCGTGGGTGGCGGCCATCTCGAACAGGAACAGGCCGCGGTCATCGTCCTCGGCCAGCAGCAGCCGGCCGTGCAGCAGTTCGGCGTGCGGGAACGGGCCGCCCGGCTGGGCCTTCAGGTGCAGCAGCACTTCCTTCGCCTGAGCACCACGCTGCAGCTGCGCTTCCAGTTCGGCCAGCTCCTGCAGCTCCGCCAGCGTCAGCGCATGCAGTGCCTGGCATTCCAGCGCGGCCAGGCGCATGCGGGTGGTGCGCTGGCGCCACTCGGCACCTGCCGGGCTGGCGAAGCGCACCGCGTCGGCCAGGGTGTCGGAAAAGGCCGCCATGGCCACGCGACAACCGATCGGGCAAACGCGCCGCGCCATCCGGTAAGTCATCGGTGCGGGCAAGCCGGCTGGCATGTTCAGCATGCCGCGATAATATTGCGAACCCATGGCGTCCTCCTTGAATAGTCCAAATCAATCGAATCACAAATCAGTAAAATCACTACTTGAACGAAGTTTGCCACGAAATCCACGGAAATTCCACAGAAGAAATAATTATTTCACTTTCAGCCAGCCGGTTGTGCTTTCCACACGTCACACGCCTGACGCAAAAATCGCCGATAATACGGCCCGTTCCATGGCCTTTTTCAGCACATTTCAATAACGCCCACAATGACGCAACTCTCCATCATCGTCGCCATCGACAGCAACCGCGGCATCGGCGTGCGCAACCAGCTGCCCTGGCACCTGCCGGAAGACCTGGCGCATTTCAAGCGCCTGACGACGGGTCATCCGATCATCATGGGCCGCAAGACCTTCGATTCGATCGGCCGGCCGCTGCCGAACCGCCGCAGCATCGTCGTCACCCGCAATGCCGGCTGGCGCCATGAGGGCGTGGAAGCCGTGCAGTCGCTGGAAGCGGCCGTCGCGCTGGTCGGCGACGCGCCGGCCTTCATCATCGGCGGCGCGCAGGTGTTCGATGAAGCACTGCGCGTTGCGGACACGCTGATCGTCACCGAGATCCACCAGGCCTTCGAATGCGACACGTTCTTCCCGTCCCTCGATCCCGCCGTATGGCAGGAAGCAGCCCGCGAAGCGCACGAGTCGGCAAACGGCATGAAGTTCGACATCGTCACGCTGGCGCGCCGGCGCTGAGCGCCATGTAACAAGGCGGGCGCTGGGTGGCGCCGCCGCACGGTTGACTGACGTACTATTTTTTCCACCTGAGCCGTACGATTTCTGCGAGAATCCCGTTCTTATTTTTTCAGCACCCCAGGCCGCTCCGGACACCATTGAACCGGGGCGGTTGTTCTTTTTGGAGACATCATGAAATTTCGTTTCCCCATCGTCATCATCGACGAGGACTTCCGCTCCGAGAATTCGTCCGGCCTCGGCATCCGTGCCCTGGCCGCGGCGATGGAAAAGGAAGGCATGGAGGTGCTGGGCGTGACCAGCTATGGCGACCTGTCGCAGTTCGCCCAGCAGCAGTCGCGCGCTTCCGCCTTCGTGCTGTCGATCGACGACGAGGAATTCGGCGCGGGCACCGTCGAGGAAACCGACCATGCGCTGAAATCGCTGCGCGCCTTCGTCGAAGAGATCCGCTATAAGAATGCCGATATCCCGATCTACCTGTACGGCGAAACGCGCACCTCGCGCCATATCCCGAACGACATCCTGCGCGAGCTGCACGGCTTCATCCACATGTTCGAGGACACGCCGGAGTTCGTGGCGCGCCACATCATCCGCGAAGCCAAGAGCTACCTCGATGGCCTGTCGCCGCCGTTCTTCCGCGCGCTGGTTCACTACGCCAATGACGGTTCGTACTCCTGGCACTGCCCCGGCCACTCGGGCGGCGTGGCGTTCCTGAAGTCGCCGATCGGCCAGATGTTCCACCAATTCTTCGGCGAGAACATGCTGCGCGCGGACGTGTGCAACGCCGTCGAGGAGCTCGGCCAGCTGCTGGACCACACCGGCCCCGTGGCCGCCTCCGAACGCAATGCGGCGCGCATCTACAATGCCGACCACTGCTACTTCGTCACCAACGGCACCTCGACGTCCAACAAGATGGTGTGGCACTCCACCGTGGCGCCGGGCGACATCGTGGTAGTCGACCGCAACTGCCACAAGTCGATCCTGCACTCGATCATCATGTGCGGCGCGATCCCCGTGTTCCTGATGCCGACCCGGAATCACCTGGGGATCATCGGCCCGATTCCGCTGGAAGAGTTCACGATGGAGTCCATCCAGCGCAAGATCGAGAACAACCCGTTCGCGCGCGACGCCAAGAACAAGAAGCCGCGCATCCTCACCATCACGCAGTCGACCTACGACGGCGTGGTGTACAACGTGGAAGTGCTGCGCGAAATGCTGGACGGGAAAATCGACACCCTGCACTTCGACGAAGCGTGGCTGCCGCACGCCACCTTCCACGACTTCTACAAGGACATGCATGCCATCGGCAAGGACCGCCCGCGCGCCAAGGAGTCGATGATCTTCTCGACCCAGTCCACCCATAAACTGCTGGCCGGCCTGTCGCAGGCCTCGCAGGTGCTGGTGCGCGAATCGGAATCCGTCAAGCTGGACAAGGACGCCTTCAACGAGGCGTACCTGATGCACACGTCCACCTCGCCGCAGTACTCGATCATCGCCTCGTGCGACGTGGCTGCCGCCATGATGGAAGCGCCGGGCGGCACCGCGCTGGTCGAGGAATCGATCCTGGAAGCGCTGGACTTCCGCCGCGCCATGCGCAAGATCGACGAGGAATGGGGCAAGGACTGGTGGTTCAAGGTGTGGGGCCCGAATTCCTTCGCCGAGGAAGGCATCGGCACGCGCGAGGACTGGATCATCCGCGCCGAGGACGACTGGCACGGCTTCGGCAAGCTGGCGCCGGGCTTCAACATGCTGGACCCGATCAAGGCCACGATCGTCAACCCGGGCCTGTCGCTGGAAGGCCAGTTCGCCGACTCCGGCATCCCGGCATCGATCGTCACCAAGTACCTCGCCGAGCACGGCGTGATCGTGGAGAAGTGCGGCCTGTATTCGTTCTTCATCATGTTCACGATCGGCATCACGAAGGGCCGCTGGAACACGCTGCTCACCGCCCTGCAGCAGTTCAAGGACGACTACGACAAGAACGCGCCGCTGTGGCGCATCCTGCCGGAGTTCTCGGCCGCCAATCCGCGCTACGAGCGCATGGGCCTGCGCGACCTGTCGCAGTCGATCCACGATTTCTACAAGGCGTATGACGTGGCGCGCCTGACGACGGAGATGTACCTGTCGGACATGATCCCGGCGATGAAGCCGTCCGATGCGTTCGCCAAGATGGCGCACCGCGAGATCGAGCGCGTGGCGATCGACGACCTGGAAGGCCGCATCACGTCCATCCTGCTGACGCCGTATCCGCCGGGCATCCCGCTGCTGATCCCGGGCGAGCGCTTCAACAAGACCATCGTCGACTACCTGCGCTTCGCACGCGACTTCAACGAGCGATTCCCCGGCTTCGAGACGGACGTGCACGGCCTGGTGAAACGCGAAGTCAACGGCAAGCGCGACTACTTCGTCGACTGCGTGCGCCTGGAAGATTAACGGTACTGCACGCCGTAACGCATCCACCGCAGGGCCGGCTCCGGCCCTGCGTCTTTCCTCCCCGTATCCCGCCGACCGCGTCGCGCGCGCGCCGTTCCGTTCCGCCGTTTTATCCACCTAAAATCCAGCGCCGCAGCGCTTTCCTATAGTGGTGGATGCCTGCCGCCGCAACGCGGCAGCACCGCGAGGAGGAGCAAGATGCCGCAAACGCTGTGGATGCACCCGCTCGACCCCGCCAGTGCCGGCGCCGCCGGCGCGCTGCATGCGGCGCTTGCCTCGTCCGGGCTCGTCCTGGAGGATGCGGCGCCCGGCAGCTTCGGCATCGTGCTGTGCAGCGGGGCGGACGACACGTCCCTGGCAACGCTGGCGGTGCTGGCGGAACGCGCGACGGTGCTCGCGATCGACTGCGCACGGACGCCGCTGCCGCCGGACGCCATGTGGCGCGTGCTGGCCGCCGGTGCCACCGACCTGCTGGCCTGGACCACGGCTGCATTGTGCGCGCAGCAGGTGGCCGCGCGGCTGGCGCGCTGGAGCGCGGTGCAGGAACTGATGGCTTCGTCCGCCGTGCGAGGGTGGCTGGTGGGCGACAGCCCGGCCTGGCGCACGCTCGTGCACAGCGTGGTGGAAGTGGCTGCCTTCACGCGCTCGCCCGTACTGATCACGGGCGAGACAGGCACGGGCAAGGACCTGATCGCCCAGCTCATTCACCAGCTGGCCGGGGCACCGGGCGAGCTGACGGTCCTCGACTGCACCACGCTGTCCCCGGAACTGGCCGGCTCGGAACTGTTCGGCCATGAACGGGGCGCCTTCACGGGGGCCGTCAACGCCCGCGACGGCGCGTTTGCCCAGGCCGATGGCGGCATCCTGTTCCTCGACGAAGTGGGCGAACTGCCGCTGCCCATGCAGGCGCAGCTGCTGCGCGTGATCCAGGAACGGAAGTACAAGCGCGTGGGCAGCAACACGTGGCAGCCCAGCCGCTTCCGGCTTGTGTGCGCCACCAATCGCGACCTGGAAGCGGAGATCGCCAACGGCACCTTCCGCGCCGACCTGTACTACCGCATTGCCGCCTGGCGCTGCCGCCCGCCGCCGCTGCGCGAACGCCCGGGCGACATCCTGCCGCTGGTCGAGCACTTCCTGCGCCAGCTCGATCCCGACGGGCCGTCCCGCGCGCTCGATGCCGCCGTGCGCGACTACCTGCTCACGCGCGAATACAAGGGCAATGTGCGGGACCTGCGCCAGACGGTCGCCCGGCTGTGGCACCGCCACACGGGTCCCGGCCCGATCACGATCGGCGACGTGCCGCCGGACGAGCGGCCGGCACGCGTGCCCTGCTGGCCGGACGCGCCGTTCTGCACCGCGATCCGCCATGCGGTCGACCGCGGCGTGTCGCTGGCCCGCATCGGCCAGGCTGCCACGGACATGGCGATCCGCCTCGTGCTGGAACAGGAAGACGACAACAACCAGCGCGCGGCGCAGCGCCTCGGCGTCACGGACCGGGCGCTGCAGATCCGGCGCAAGGCCGCGCGCGATGCGGACGGTGTGCCGTAGCGGCGTTCCTCACCGGTCGCGCCGGATCAACCGCAGGAAATTCCCGCCCGTGATCAGGGCCTCGTCCGCCTTGCCCAGCCCCAGCAGCCGGATCTTGTGCAGTTCCAGGCCGGGGTGCAGCCAGGGCCCGTCCGAGCCGAACAGGATCTTATGCGGCCCGGCGCGGCGCACCGCTTCGCACAGCAGGTCGAAGCGCCGGATGCCGGAGCTGTCCGTGTAGATATTGCCGTGGCGGGCCAGGTGGTCGACCAGCGCCAGCTGCGCCGACCACTGGTCCGCGAAGCTGCCCAGGTGCGGCAGGATGAAGTTCACGTCCGGGTACTGTTCCGCCAGCAGTTCCGCCACATGCACCTCGCCCATCGGGTCGTACAGCACCGGCAGGCCGAAGGTGCGCGCCGCGTCGCAGATCTCGCCGCTCAGCGGCGCATCGTGGCGGTGCACCTTGATGCCGATGAAGCCGTACCGTTCGACGGCCGTGCGTACCATCGCGGCGATGCGCCCGCGGTCGCGTGCCGCATGCACGAACGCGTACCCGTAATAGCGGTCCGGCTCGGCCGCCACCAGTTCGGCCACGGCGGCATTGGCCTGCGCATAATCGGAGTGGAACGCCGCCAGCAGCGCGGTGCGGGCTATGCCCGCGGCATCCGCGCGGCGCCGGTAGCGCTGCAGCGCCAGGTCGCTGTCCCACGGCCCCGTCAGGCCGTCGCCGGGGCCCGCATGGCAGTGCGCGTCGATGATCATGACTGCAACGGCGCGGCATGCCGCAGGCCCGGCACGTGCTCGCGCAGGGCCGACTGCAATGCGGCGTGGATGGCGGCCGGGCTGCCATCGCCCTGCACCGCCCCCTGAGCGGCGCTGCCGGCGATCCGCACGAACTTGCGGGCCATCTCCAGCTCGGCCTGTTCCGGATCGAGCCCTTCGGCCTCCATCTCCAGCGCACCGGCCAGCGCGGTGCCGGCCGCGCGGCCGATCATTGTGCCAACACCGGGAATCGGGATCATCGAACCGAGCGCGCTGCCCACGAAGGGCAAGGCCTGCTTGGCGATCCCCTTCAGCACGCCGCCCAGAGGCCTGGCCACCTTGGCCACGACCGATCCCGCCTTCCGGATGCCGGACCAGGCCTTCCGGAAGACGCTGCCGAGGAACTGGTCGAGCTCCGCCTCGCTGGCGACCGACAGCAGTTCCATCGCCAGCTCCAGTTCTTCCGCTTCCGGGAACGGCGCTGCCGCTTCGCCCATGAAGAAGGGCAGGACTTCGAACGTTTGCTGCGACCGGCAGCGGCCGCAGGTGCCGCATTTGCACTGTAATCCATTCATGATCATCTCCCGACATTCGCGGCGTGCATCACTGCCACGCTTGCGCGGCCAGCTCGCGCCGCGGATTGGTCAGCACGCCGAAATGGTCGCGCAGCATGCGGTCGTGCAGCGCGTATTCGATGGCGCGCCGCGCCTCGTCGCCGAGCGTGCTCTCGGCGATAAACACCTTGTGCCGCGGCGCGTGCAGGCCCAGCCGGTTGATCTCCACGATGTGCTCCAGCATGCGGCGCTTCAGGTCGTCCGTCTGCCCACTGTAGGCGCGCAAGCGCCCGGGCGGCCGGCCGCCGGCCGGGAACACGATCAGGTAGAAGCCGGCCACCTTCGGCTTCAGCAGCCCCGGCGCACGCATGAGGGAGCCCAGCAGCCGGTAGACCGGCTTGCCCGGCATCGCCAGTGCGCCGAGCGTCGTCAGCAATTCCGGCGGGATCTCCTGGTTCTCGCCGCCGTTACCGTCATCCTGTGGCGGAAAATCCAGCGGCTCGATCGCTGGCGGGGCATCTTCCACCGGCCACGGATAGCCTCCCGGCTCGCTCACCATCACGTCCCTCGGCCAGCCGTACACGGGGCCCCAGTACGGGCCGCGCGGCCAGCGGGACGGTCGGGGAGACGGACGCGCACCCCGCCTTCCCGATGGCAGCCCGCCGCCCGCCGGTGCCGGCCGCCCGACGGGCCCGCGCCCCGGCCGTGCGCCGCCACGATGGACGGGGAGACCAGTTCGGTTGACCATGCCGCGACTGCCACCGCCCCGCCCGCCCCCGCCACCCCGCATCACGGACATGCGGCCCCGCTCCTCTTCCAGCTCGCCCGCCATTCCGTCGTGGATGTTCTGCTCCATGTCGCCCTCCCGCGCGCCTGCCGCGAAGGGCAGCGCTTCGAATGCCTCGTTCATGCCAGCTCCTTCAGATGGTGTCCCACAGTTGCGGCGGCCTGCGCGATCTCTGCCGCCGTATGGTCGGCCCTCAGCAGGAAGGTCAGGCGCGCCGTCCCATTCCGGCGCTGCGGCACCGCCTGCACGCCATCGCGCCGCAGCGCCTCGTGCACGTCCCCCAGCCGCATCCAGCCGGGCAGGCGCACCGCCTGGACAGGGAACGCGCCGCCCTCCACCTGCAAGCCCTGCGCCGCCAGCGCGGCACGAAATTGCCCCACCCGCCGCGCCAGCGCGCCACGCATGCTGTCGCCTCGTTCGCGATTGAGGCGCAGTGCATGCGCCGCCGCCAGCACCGTCGCCGCCGAGGGCGGGCTGGCGTGCAGCCGCGTCTCGCTCACCGCCTCGAACCGGGCGATCGTGCCGGCATCGCCGGCCAGCACGGCGACCGGCACGCCGAACCCCTTCGCCAGCGAAGCACCCACCAGCACGGGCATTCCCTGCAGGCCGTGGGCCCGTACCGAGCCGCCGCCCTGCTCGCCCAGGACACCGAGGGGCTGCGTGTCGTCCAGCACCAGCAGGCCCCCGTAGCGAGCCGCCGTCGCCGCGTACAGGGCCAGCGGCGGCGCCTCGGGCCTGCCGGGGCGGTAGCCATCCGCCAGGATCAGCGGACGCCGGCCGGTCGCATCGGCCCATGCTGCCCCGCCCGCCAGCGTCGCCGCCCGAAACGTGCGCAGCGGCAGCCCCAGCGCCGCGGCCCGCTCGGCACCCCAGCGCGCCACCGGATAGCACGCCTCGTCCACCAGCACGGCATACCGCTCGCCTGCCAGCATGCCGAACAGGTCCCAGAACAAGTGCAGCGTGGACGGCAACAGCGTCGCCGCCGCGCAGCCCTGCAACTGCGCCAGGTCATGCGCCACCGCGCGGGCGCCAGGGACCTCTTCCAACGCGGCCGGCTTGCCCAGCGTCAGGGCCGGCCAGGGGGCCAGCTCGTGACACGGATGCCGCAGGCCCAGGTACAGCGCGCTGGTGAAATCGAGCCGCCGTTCACACACCGCTGCGCTGCTGCTGGTTCAGCCGCTGGCGCAGCAGCAGCGACGGCAGCGTGGCCTCCTCGGCCGGATTGGCCGACTCCACGGACAGGTCGACGCCAGTCGCGGCGCGGTAGGCATGGATGTAGCCCTGCGCCTGCGGCCGCCAGAAGCGCGCCCAGTTGAACGCCTGCGTGGCTTCGTACACATCGCTCCAGTGGCCGAAGCGGATCGACAGCAGCAGCTGTTCGCCGAAGATCGCCAGGTTCCGGAAGTGCATCACGCTCGTGTCGCTCCAGGTCTGCAGCTTCTTCATCGCGTCCACGCGGTCCATCCACGGCTCCGGATAGGCCACCATCACGCGGGTCGGCAGGAACTCGCGGAACTCGGGGCGCGCCAGCAGCCACTGCTGCATCAGCATCTCGATGCGCGCCGTCGACGGCAGGTCGCCGTACTGGTTGTGGGCGCCCTGGGACAGGATCAGGTGCACTTCCTTCAGCGCGTTCAGGATCGGGAACGCATCGGCCTTCACGGTCGTGTCGTCGTCCTGCCGGTAGAACGATGTGAGGAGGCGCAGCAGGTGGTGGAACGCTTCCAGGAATTTCGAACGGCTGTCGGCCGGGCGCAGGTTGCGCACCGCCTTGCCGTCCAGGCGCACGCCATAATGATGGTCGTACTCGTAGTTGCGGCGCACCACCGTGAGCCGGTGCTGCTCGTCCTGCGTGTAGCCCCACAGCAGGTTGTTCAGGGGGCGCAGCATGTCGATTTCCGTGTTGGCCAGCGGATCCGTCACCAGCGGCGAGCGCAGGTTCTGGAAGCGCTGAGTGATCACGTTCATCGTCTGCACCAGCATCCCTTCCTCCTGCCAGTAGCTCCAGATCAGTTCGATCAGGCAGGGATTGGTCAGCCGGTCCTGGATGATGCCGAAGCACAGCTCGGCCTCCTCGCAGTTCTCGTTGTTGCGCAGGATGATCGGCACGTCCGGCAGCTTGCGGCGGATCACGGCCAGATACGGCAGCATCGACGAGCCGCCGATCGACTCCAGGTAGTCGTTGACCAGCGTGTCTTCCAGGCTGCCGCTGGCAGGGATGTCGCGCCGGTCCAGGTAGGCATTGTCGTTGACCGGATCGAACGCAAAGGGCGGGCGCAGCACGCCGCAGTTGACCATCACGAATGCCTCGGTGGCCGCTTTCAGCACCCGGTAGGCCTCGGAATCCGTGAAGGGCAGCGCGCGGCGTTTTTTCAACGACTGGTAGGCGGCCGCCTTTTCGGTGAACCGTGATCGTTCGAACGGCGCGATCGCACCGCCCGACTGGTCGTAGCCCGGCGCGCAGAACAGCTGGTCGAGGAAATCCATGTAGTTGTTGAAGGACAGCGCTTCCGTGCTGTTGCGAATCAGCGTCCACAGCGCCAGGTCGGGCGTCGCTTCCGTCTCGCTGCGCGACAGCGACACGCCGATATTGCCGGAGATGGGCGTGGGCGTGCGATCCTCCGCATCAAAGCTCGCATCCAGCGCCAGCGACGCGCCGGCCAGCGCCTCGGCCGCCGTCATGCCCGGCGTGACGATCACCTGCGGCGAACGGCGCGCGAATGTCAGCTGGCCCGTGAAGTGGTAGCGGCCCGGCCTGCGGATCAGCTGCGATGCGGCGTAGCTCTGGCCGGCGCGCGGCTGCCACGGCTCCGCCACCTCCAGCACGACTTCGCCGGCCATCACCTTGTCCATGCCCTGGAACGTCACTTCCACGACGGCGCGGTTGCCCACGAACGCATCGTCCGTGCGGCCGCCCTGCGCCGGCGGCTCGAACGACAGCTCGACGACGGGACCGATGCCCAGCTCGAAGTCCAGCGTGTGCGTGCCGCCGGCATCGACCTTGATGCACTGGACCACGGTGGCATCGCCCAGGTACGGCGTCACGTTGTCCAGCATGATGAAGTGCACGCCGGGCACCACGTTCGAGAACGTGATCTTGCCGGTCGGTCCCGTGAAGCCCACGGCCCACTCCTGGTGCGGTGTCGGGTCCCACAGCGCCAGCTGGGCGTTGCCGCAGGTGCACAGCGCCACCCCGCTGTTGTCGAAGCCCCGGTACAGGCGGATCGCGGCATTTACCAGCGGCAGCGCGCTCGCTGTGTCGCGCACCGTGACCGCCACCGTGCCGAACTGCGGCGTGATCCGTCCGGCCGCCGTCTGCGTCAGCTGCCCGACGCCCGACCGTCTCATGCCGGGCGCTTTCTTGCCCATCGTGCCCATCGTCCTCGTCCCCACCGATCTCGTCGCCATCTCGCTCTCCTGAAAGGTCATCCGTTCATTTGCCACCCTGCAGGGCAGCGCGCATCGCCCAGTGCGTGAGCAGCCGTTCCAGCAGCACGCTTTCGTCCTCCGGGGCCAGCAGGCCGTCGGCGCGCGCCTGCCCGATCACGGCCAGCACCAGCGCCGGCGCGCTGTCGTACATCCTTTGCGGCGCTGCGTGCCACCAGCGGAACAGCCGTGCCAGCAGCGCCGGCTGGCGACCTGCCACCGCCATTGCCTCGACCAGCGACGCACCGCGCAGCGCGGGCGGCCGGTGATTGGCCAGCAGGCCCGCCATCGCCGGCAGGCTGGCCGTCAGCTGTTCCAGCAGCTGCCGGTCGCCCGGCGCCACGTCGTCCAGCGGGTAATAGCCATCCCACAGCCGTTCGATGCGCGTCCACTGCGGGTGCGGATACAGCAGCCGCCCCAGCGCGCAGCTCAGCTTCACGCGCAGCCACGGCACCGGATGCGGGTCGTCCGCGTTCAGCCGGAACACGAACACGCGCGGCAGCGACAGCACGCCGATCAGCCCCAGCGTCGCCACCACGCCCACCCGCGCCAGCGCCCAGAAATCGGCCACCACTTCGGAGATCCACCGTTCCCACTGCCGCCACACCGCCGGCGGCCCGCTGCCGCCATGCTGCAGCGCCTGCAGCACGGGCCGCATCGATCCCACCAGGTCCAGCAGCGCGGCGCCCTGGTGGCCCACCTCGTGCACCAGCGACGAGGCGATGCTGCTGCCGATCATCCGTTCGCGGGGCACGCGGATGATGCCCACCGGGTTCTCGCCGCCGCCCGGCAGCCGCGTGCGCGCCCGCCGGATGGCCGCACCCGGGCCGCGGTCCAGGTAGCAGACCAGCGCCGGCGCATCGAAGTAGCGCCCCGGCAGCCGCAGCGCATCGGCCGACACCGCGTCCAGCCCGGCCAGCCACACGCCGTTGCCATGTTCGCTGCGCTGCGTGACGACATCGATGAACAGGTCGAACTGCGTCAGCGCCGCATTGAATTTCAGGCGCAGGAACGTGAAGCGCCGCTGGGCATCGGCCGCCGACACGCGCCATCGGGCCGGCCCGCGCAGCCATCCGAGGAAGCCCCGCACCATCGCGCGCAGTTCGCGCCGGCCGAGGGTCAGGTGCCGCTCGATGGCGGCCTGCGCGGCGGGCGGCAGCGCGGCGGCCGGCACCATCGGTTCGATCAGCACGAACGGCTGCATGCGGTCGACGCGGTTGAGCAGCGAACGCGCCTCCTGCGCCAGCATCCACGCGGCGTACGCACCGATGGCCATGGCCGTCACACGCCGTACAGCACGATCTTGCGGCCCTGGCGCATCCAGCGTCCGCTCGGTGCGCCCTTGCCGGCGCCCGCGCCATTGCGACCGCCCTGCCCCAGCTGGATGCCGCCCTGGCCACCGCGGCCCTGGCCCTGCCCCTGGCCTTGGCCTTGCCCCGCCCCCAGCAGGCCCGGCGCGAACTGCTTCGCCGCCGCCATGGCTGCCGCCTGGGCCACCTGGCGCGGATCGCCGCCGCGGGCCTGCGCGGCACGGTTGACGGTGTCGGACGCGATGCGCACGAAGGTCTTGGCGCCTTCGAACTCGCGGTCCTCGCCGGACAGCTCGCCCTCCGCCTCCAGGCCCAGCGCGCCGCCCGCGGCGGAAGCCAGGCCGCTGCCGATCTTGGCGCCCAGCGGGCCGCCGAAGTAGCCGCCGATCGCACCGCCCGCCAGCGGCAGCGCCTTCTTCGCCACGCCTTTCAGCACGCCGCCAACGGCCTGGCCGATGGGGGACTTGATGATGTTGCCGGCCACCGACGCGGCCTTCTTCAGGAAGCTGCCGAGGAACTGGTCCAGCTCCTGCTCGTTGGTGACGGACAGCAGTTCGTTGGCCAGTTCCAGCTCGTCGGCCTCGGACAGCAGGCCGCCGCCCTCGCCCGTCCATTCCCCCTGGCCGAACTCGTACTGCTCCATCTCGTAGCCTTGCTGGCCGAACTCCTGGCCGAACTCGAGGGTCGTGCGATCGATGTCGTGCATGATGAACTCCCGTTACAGTGGTCGAACGAAATGGGAACGGCCGCACCGCCCCGCCTAGCAATCCAGTACGTCGATCTGCGCGCCGCGCCGGCGCTACTGGCCCGCCGTGGGCCATGCGTCCGCCGCCGCGCGCTGCCGCAACAGGCCCGGCGCATTGCGGCGCGCCGCCTGCACCAGGCCCTGCTGCAGAGCGGCCTCCGGCGCCCGCCCGGCCCGCGCCAGTGCCGCCTCGCTGGCATCCGTGGCGAGCCGCACGAAACGGCGCGCCACCTCGAATTCCTTGTCTTCCGGCGACAGGCCTTCCAGTTCCAGCCCGAAGATGCCGGCCGCTTTCCGCTTCAGGTCCGCGGGGGCACGCGTGGCATCGAGCGGAAACACCAGGCGCGCGGCGCGATCGAGCACGCGCACTACCGGGTCGCGCAATGCCGCCACGGCCTCGCGGTCCCCGGCAGCGCGATTGGCCAGGTCGCGCAGCACGGGTCGCAGTTCCTCGGCGCTGCGCGCTTCCAGCAACCGGGCGGCGAAGTCCATTTCGCCGTATTCGTCGCGCACCGGCGACGCCGTGGCCGCGCCGGCAGGCAGTTCGAGTTCGGGGCGGTAATCGATCAGGCGGCGGTCGCCGGGACTAACGGGTGGGAGGAAGGCTGGCATTGCAAGCTCCGTGGTACGGTGCCGCGGCGGGCGGCGTCATGCCGGAAGGTGCAAGGGGTATGCCAGCTCGATCGGCGGGAGCCGGCAGGCCGGGAGGCCCGGGTCGGACGCCGGTGCATACGGCGGGGCCTCCGTTCGGCGCCATGGTGCGCGGTGCCGGTCGCCGGCTTCCGACGCGCCGGCGGCAGGCCAGCCAGTGGCGTCCCAGGCAAAACGGATGGCGAAGACGGATTCGCCCGGCGAGGGGCCGGGCGAACAAACGGCGAAACGGATTTCGCCAGGGTGGTTGCGAGGGCCGCGGCCGGCCGCGTCCCGTCAGGCAGCGATTGCCACCGTCAGCGTGGCCACGTAGCCGTCCGTGACGTTGCCGGTGATCGTGGCCAGCTGCAGCGAGTAGCCATCGCCGAACACGTTGTCGGACGCATAGCTGATCTGCGCCAGGTTGCGCACGCTGGCGCTGTAGCCGCTGGTGGCATACACCTCGTTCAGCGTGGCCATCGGGAAGGTGAACTGCGAGGTCTTGATGCGGTTCGACGCGCTCGCGGCCTTTGCCAGGGTGCTGTACACCTCGAAGTGCACGTGCGGCATGCGGCCCGAGTAGCAGCCGGGGAAGATCGTGGTGAAGACAATGTCGCCATTGGCATCGGCTTCCTGCACGCCGCGCAGGTAGTTCTGGTTCGTGACGCCGCTCGAGTACAGCGAGTAGTTGCCGTCGCGGTCGCACTGCCACAGGTAGACGGCGAACGCATTGGCCGCCGCGCAGCTGGCATTCGCGTTCACGATGTGCAGCTTGATCGTCAGCGGAATGCCGGCGGCCGTGCCGGACATGCTGCCAAAGCTGCTGCGGAGATCGCTGCGCACGACGCCGCTCTGCGTCAGCACGTTGACCACGCCGCTGCTATTGCTGTTGGTGCCGTCGGCCGGGTAAGGCCCGCCCGTCTCCTCCGGGATCACCGAGCAGCTGCCGCTGGTCGTGGTCGTCGTCGTGGTGCCGGTGGTGGTAGTGCCCGTGCTCGTGCTCGTGCTTGTACCCGTGCTGGTGCTGGTACCCGTGCTGGTGCTGGTACCCGTCGTGCCGGTGGCGGCGTCGGACGAACTGCCGCCGCAACCGAGCAGCGGCAGCGATGCCGCGCTGGCCAGCAGCCAGCGCAGCGACTGCCGGCGGCCCGTGGTGGCTTGCAGCATCGTCTGCAGGTCTTCTTCGAGACTGTGTCCGTGATGTTCCATGCTGGCTCCCGTGGTGGCTTATGCCGAAGTGTTGATCAGGTTGCCCGTGCTGCCGGCGGAGGGCAGCTTGCTGGACAGCGACTGCAGGAAGCTGGTCAGCTGCGTCGTCGCGTCGGCGCTGTCGCTGCCCAGGGCGGACAGCAGGTCCTTGAACGTGCTTTGCAGCGTGCCGACCGTGCTGTCGGTGCCCGTGCTTTCCGTGGCGGACTGGCTGTCGGTATTACCGGTCCCCTCGCTGAGGCTGGCGATCAGGCTTTCCAGGTCCGACGACAGCTTGCCGGGTCCGCCGCCCATGCCCGGGCCGCCCTGCGGTGGTTCGCCATACGGTGGCGTGCCGCCGTCCCCCGCATCGCTGCCGCTGCCGGCGTTCTGAGCATGCAGTGCACCCATCAGGCTTTCCAGGAACGTGCCCAGCGCCTGTGCAGCATTGCCGGTGCTGGTGGTGTCCGAACTGCTGGTGGTGCCATCGGTACTGGCGGTCGACGTGTCCTCGGTGCTGGCCACGCCGATCGACTTCAGCGCATCGGCGATCGCGCCGATCAGGCCGCCGCCATCATCCGGCCGGGCCGGCGGCGCCTGGCGCACCGCCTGGCTGGAGGACGTGGACGAGGTGGACGAGGTACCGGACACGCGGCTGGTGTAGGCCAGCTGGCTGGCGGCGCTGGTCGTGAGGGAATTGATGCTCATCGTGCTCTCCTTATTGTTGCGGTGCGGCCTGGCCGGCGTCGCGGGGCGCCCCGTGGCCACCCTCGCGGCGCGGTCCGCGCCCCTCGCGGCGTTCGGCGAGTTCCTTGCGCTGCTCGGCATTCAGCACCGCCAGCACCTTCTGCTCGGTGCGCAGGTGCGACAGCGTGATGTTGGCATCGGCCTGCGCGGCGGCCTGGGCCAGCTTGACGGCGGCCGCGTCGTCATACTTCGCGGCGCCGTGCAGCTCGAACAGCGCGTGTTCGGCCTTGTCGCGTGCCTTGTCCTGCTGGCGCAGATACGGAATCTGGTCGTGCAGGATGGTGAAGATGCGGTCCTCCTGGGCCTCGCTCAGGTCCAGGCCATGCAGGTACGGCGGCATGCCGTCGAAACCGGGGCCGGCATCGGGGTCGCCATCCGGACCGAAACCGGGACCACGGCCAGGGCCATGGCCGCGCGGCCCCGCTTCGCCACGGGGGCCCATGTCGGCACCGGGCGGCCGGCCGCGGCGTTCGCCGGCCTGCGGGCCCTGGCCCGGCGCACCTTCGCCGCCATCCATGGCCGGGGCGGCCGATGCGGCCGAGGTGGCCGACATGGCCCAAGGCAGCGCCAGCGCGGCGGCCAGCAGGAACTGATTGAGGGGGGCGGACTTCATCTTGTTTTTCATTCGGCATCCTTGCGTTTCAGGGGAGGCATCATTGTCCCGCCGCCCCCTGTAAAGCGCGGTTAGAGGGACGTAAATCCGTGTAAAGGCACACCGCCGCCAGCGCTGTAAAAGCGGGTAAAACGCCGCGCCCGGGCGCAGGCAGGCTGCTATCATGCCTTCCTCGGTACTGTGTAGAAGAAGCTGAAATGAGCAAGGTTCTGTTGATCGACGACGATGTCGAACTGGTGGGAATGTTCCAGGAATACCTGGAGCAGGAAGGCTTCGAAGTGAAGACGGCGCATGACGGCGAGGCCGGCACCGCCGCCGCGCTGACGGGCCAGTACGCGATCGCGATCCTGGACGTGATGATGCCGCGCATGAACGGCCTGGAAACGCTGCGCCGCATCCGCGCCGCCAGCCGCATGCCGATCCTGATGCTCACGGGCCGCGGCGACGACACGGACCGCATCGTGGGCCTGGAACTGGGTGCCGATGATTACGTGACGAAGCCCTGCACGCCGCGCGAACTGACCGCGCGCATCCGCGCCATCCTGCGCCGCACGCAGGGTTCGCCGATGGACCAGCTGGCCTCCGCGCCGCTCGTCGTCGGCCAGCTCACCATGTGGCCGGAGCAGCGCCGCGCCAGCTGGGCCGGCACCACGCTGGAACTGACCAGCACCGAATTCAACCTGCTGGAAGTCCTGGCCAGGAATGCCGGCAAGGCCGTCAGCAAGAACACGCTGTCCGAACAGGGCCTGGGCCGGCCGATGGCGCGCTTCGACCGCAATATCGACGTGCACCTGTCCAGCCTGCGCCACAAACTGGGTACGCTGGCCGATGGCCGCTCCTGCCTGCAGACCGTCTACCGCATGGGCTACCAGCTGATCAAGGACTGACCGTGGGCCGCCTGTTCTGGAAGTTCTTCCTGTCGATCCTGCTGGCGCAGATCGTGGCCGCGGCGGGCATCGGCGGGGCCGTGTGGCTGAAGAACCGCGCCGCGGAACAGGGCAGGCGGCTCGATATCGACATGAGCCCGCCGGCCGGCATGGCCATCGAATCGGCCGCCGCCACGCTGGAATTCGGCGGCGCGCAGGCGCTCACGCGGCTGCTGGAGAACATGGACCGGCACCGCGTATTTGCCGTCGACGAACGGGGCAAGGAACTGCTGGGCCGCATCGTCAACCCGACCGTCGTCAACGAAGCGCGCGCCCTGCTGGCGCAGGGTGACACCCGCGTGGTGCGCCGCGTGATGCTGCCGAGCGGGCGCCACTACCTGCTGTTCCTGCCGGCGCAGGAGCGCAACCTGAACAACGCCGATGCGCGGCCGCTGCTGGCCGGTGCCGGCATCCCGCTGGGCGTGGGCGGCCCGCGCCGCGAAGGCGGTCCGCCCGATGGCCGCACGCCGGTCGCCCGGCCGGACCAGCCCCGCTTCACGGGCGGCGGCCCGATGGGAGGTCCGGGCCAGCCCGGCCCCGGCGGCCCGATGGGGCCCGAGGACCGCAACCCGCGCTTCCAGCCACTGACGCCCTTCATCCCCCTCGCCGTGGCGGTGGCCGCCAGCCTGCTGTTCGCGGCGCTGCTGGCATGGTATTTCTCGCGCCCGATCCGCTCGCTGCGCCAGGCCTTCGAAGCGGCATCGCAGGGCGACCTGGCCCCGCGCTTCGCGCACGTGGGCGGCGGGCGGCACGACGAACTGACGGACCTGGGCCACGACTTCGACCGCATGACGGCGCGGCTGCGCAGCCTGATGGACGGCCAGACGCGGCTGCTGCACGACGTGTCGCACGAACTGCGCTCGCCGCTGGCGCGGCTGCAGGCCGCGATCGGCCTGGCGCACCAGCGACCCGACCGCACCGCCGCGTCGCTGGAACGCATCGAACGCGAAAGCATCCGCATGGACAAGCTGGTGGGCGAGCTGCTCACGCTGTCGCGGCTGGAAGCGGGTGCGATCGCCGTGGCGAAGGACGAAATCGACATGGCCGAACTGCTGCTGCAGATCGTCGGCGACGCGCAGTTCGAGGCGGCGTCGCAGGGCCGCACGGTGCTGTCCCACGACATCGCCGACGTGCTGCTGCTGGGCCAGCCGGACCTGCTGGCACGGGCCATCGAGAACGTGGTACGCAACGCCATCAAGCACAGCCCCGAAGGCGGCACGGTGGTCGTGGAGAGCGTGGCGCGCGACGGCATGCTGCGGATCGGCGTGCTGGACCAGGGGCCCGGCGTGGCGCCGCAGGACCTGCAGGCCATCTTCGAACCCTTCTTCCGCAGCAGCGGTACCGACAAGGATGTCGACGGCCACGGCCTCGGCCTGGCCATCGCCCGGCAGGTGGTACAGCAGCACGGCGGCACCATTACCGCCAGCAACCGCGCCGCCAGCAACCGCGCGGGCGGCGGCCTGTGCGTGGAGATCGCGCTGCCGCTCGACTGACCGGTTCCATGCCATGACCGGTTCCATGCCATAAAAAAAACGGCGCCTTCGCAGGCGCCGTTTTTTCATCAGCAACGACGGCGGCTCAGGCCTTCGGCAGCGTCACGCCATGCTGGCCCTGGTACTTGCCGTTGCGGTCCTTGTACGAGATGTCACACACCTCGTCGCTTTCGAAGAACAGCACCTGCGCGCAGCCTTCGCCCGCGTAGATCTTGGCCGGCAGCGGCGTGGTGTTGGAGAACTCCAGCGTCACGTAGCCTTCCCATTCCGGTTCGAACGGCGTCACGTTGACGATGATGCCGCAGCGCGCATACGTCGACTTGCCCAGGCAGACCGTCAGTACGTTGCGGGGGATGCGGAAGTATTCGATGGTGCGGGCCAGCGCGAACGAGTTCGGCGGGATGATGCACACGTCGCTCTTGATGTCGACGAACGAATTCGAATCGAAGTTCTTCGGATCGACGATGGTGCTGTTGATGTTGGTGAAGACCTTGAATTCATCGGCGCAGCGGATGTCGTAGCCGTACGACGAGGTACCGAACGAGATCACCTTGCGGCCATCGACGGACCGCACCTGGTCCGGTTCGAAGGGCTCGATCATGCCGGTCGATTCCGCCATGCGGCGGATCCATTTGTCGCTTTTAATCGTCATCGGGGGCTTTACTCTTGGTCTGGTTGCTGGAGCGCGTGGCGCGGGGTCCACGGCGCGTATCGGCGTGATTTTACGCGATTCCGGCGCCGCCGCCCATCCTCAGGACCCCTGCTCGATCGCCAGCGCGCCGGCGGGCGCGGGGCCTGGCAGCTCGCCGAGCAGCTCGCGGATCATCGCGCCGATGGCCTGCGCCGTCAGCGCCGGCGACTCCATCGGGAACAGGTGCCCGCCGGGCAGCACGCGGAAGTGCCGCCCCACCAGCCGGCGCGTGGCGCCCAGGCCCGCCTGGCGGTTCTCCGGCGACGTGCTGCCTGCCAGGTAGCCGACCGGCACCGGGAACTGCCGGGCCACCAGGCCGCCTACGTGATGCGGCAAGGTGCGGTACACGGCTGTTTCCACCTCGCGCGAGAAACGCAGCTGCACGCCATCCCGATGGGGCACCAGCCCGGCATCCAGGTAATCCTGCAGCACGCCGGGCGCCCAGGCGGCAAACAGCGCCTTGCCCGCGAAGTGGCGCAGCGCCTCGTCCGCGCCGGGCCACACGTTGCGCCGCTTGACGGACAGCCGCGCCGGCGAATAGCGGTCGCCCGCGCCGAAGTGCTTGAGCAGGCGCCAGGCCAGCGCGCGCCAGCCGGCGACGACGGGCGAATCGAGCATCACCACGCAGCGCGCCAGGTCCGGACGTTGCGCCGCCGCCATCAGGCTCAGCATGCCGCCCAGCGAATGGCCCACCAGGATCACGGGCGTGCCGCCGTAGCGCCGCTCGAGTTCCGCCACCAGCTGGTCGACCAGCGCCTGCCAGCCATCCTGCGGCGGATAGGCCGGATCGTGCGCATGCATGTCGAGGGCCTGCACGTCGAAGTCGGCGCCCAGCAGCGCGAAGAGTTGACGGTAGGTGCCGGCGGGGTAGCTGTTAGCGTGGGAGAAATGCAGTATCGGTTTCATGGGTGCGCCGGGAGGCCGCAGTACGGATCGCCCGGATTCTAACCGACGGCGGCGGTCGCCACCGGCCGATCTGCGCCAACCGCGGCGGATCCGCGCACGCATGCCCCTTGCTGCCGGGTTCGTTATACGGTGTAATACCGGTTGTAGTGCAATCCTTTCAACAAAGACAGGAGTTCCGCGGCATGTCCGACCTACCCGGCCTGCTCAGGGCCGACCTGCGTGGCCTCACGCAGGAAACCAGGCTGATACGTCTCGCGACACCCCTGGGCAGCGATGCGTTGCTGGCCGAATGCGTGCGCGGCGGAGAATCGCCGGGCGGCGGCGGCACGCGCTCCTTCCACGGCCATGTGACGGCGGCGCAGGGCACCGGCGCCAACGGCGGCCTGGCGCGCTACCAGCTGACGATAGGCCACACCCTCCCCGCCAACACGGCGCAGTCCGAGCCGGTGACCATCACCATCGACAACAACGAGAAGTTCCACCGGGCCACCGCGCCATGACGTCGCCGCATGCCCACGCCAACGAACCGATCGACCGCAGCAAGGAGCTGTCCGGGAACAACCGCGCCGCCGGAAGTGCAGCAGAGGGTGATCGACATCATCATCGAGGAAGGCCGCAAGATCGGCTTCAACAACCGCGAGATCGCTTGCTACCTGGCGATTGCCAAGCGCCAGTCAGGCTTCCATCCGGATGCCGCGAACACGGACAGCACGGCGTCCGGCATCGCCCAGGTGACCGACAGCACGGCCAGGCAGTTCGGCATCGACGACAGCAACCGTTTCAATGCGCGCGCCAGCATCCGCGCCGGTCTGCAGTACCTGAAGCGGATCCGCAACAAGGCCATCAAGGAATCCGCCCACTGGGCCGCGGACCCGGCCGACCATGTGCGCCACGTCGTGTCATACCGCTGGCCCGGAACCAAGGAAAAACGTCAATGAACCCCTTCGCTATACGCTGCTGCCGCATCCTCTCCCTGGCCTTCGCGCTCGACGCGGGCATTACTGCAATTGCGCACGCCGCAGCAGCGCCGTGCACCCCGCCGCCGCCGGATGCTTTGGCAACGAGCTGGCAGGCGTTCCGCGCCGCGGCGCTGGCCGGCGACCCGGTCAAGGTGGCCGCCCATTACCGTTTTCCCCTCAAGCTGCTGCCGGCGTATGACGACGGCAAGCCGCTGGTGATTGCGCGTCCGGTCTTCCTGCACAACTACGCGGTGCTGTTCCGCCAGGGCCCGGCCGACAGCGAAATCGCGCTGTACACGGCGCTGAAGAAGTCGAAGGGTGCCGAAAAGATCCCGGCCTATGTGTTCGATACGGCGCGCTGCCAGGCCCTGGCGCGCATCGCCGACTATGAATTCAGCTACCGCAGGGACAGCGGCTGGAAGATCGGCGCCGTGTTCTATGCCGGGGACTACGACATGGCGAAGTACTACGAAGTGGACCGCATCGTCCCCTGAGCTTCGCCTCCCGCGTGCCACGCCGGGCACGCTCACTGATTGAAGGAGCAGCATGAAACTGGTCGCACAGCTGGCAATGGGCATCGCAGTGATCGCGGCATGGGCGTCACAATCCGTGTCGCAAGCCGCAGATATGGTGCCGGTGGTGGAATACTTCGGCGATGCCCGTCCGGATGCGCCCGAACTGGCGGCGCGCGGCCCGCTCGCGGTGGGCGTGCGCACCCAGGCGGTCGACCATGCCGGGCAGCTGGACATCCTGAAGGCCACGGCCGGCACGCCCGAGCCCCGCTACACCCGCAGGCTCACGCTGGAAGTATGGTACCCGGCGGCCCTGGCATCCGGCCAGGCGCAGCACACCGTCTACACGGATGTGCTGGGATCGGGCGCCAACGATCCGGCCCGGCCGAACACGCCGTTCCAGTTCGCCGGCCGTGCCGCCCGCGATGCCCGGCCCGCCGCCGCACCGGCCGGCGGCTACCCGCTGGTGATCGTCTCGCACGGCTATCCGGGCTCGCGCCTGCAGATGAGCTACCTGACGGAGAACCTGGCGTCGAAGGGTTATGTCGTCGTCGCCGTCGACCATCCGGAATCGACGCGCGCCGACAAGGCGGGCTTTCCCAGCACGCTGCTGAACCGCCCGCTGGACGACCTGTTCGTGCTGCAGACGGTGGCCGGCTGGTCGAAGCCGGGCAGCGGCCACTTCCTGGCCGGCCTCGTCGATCCCGGCCGCACCGCGCTGGTGGGCTATTCGATGGGCGGCTACGGCGCCCTGAACGCGGTCGGCGCCGGCATCAGCCCGGCGGCCGTCGCCTTCGTGCCCGGCGGGGGGCTGGCCGTCAACCAGCAGGGCAATGCGCAGTACGAGGCTCGGCGCGATCCGCGCATCAAGGCCGTGGTGGCGATCGCGCCATGGGGCGGTGCACACAAGATCTGGGACGATGCCGGCCTGGCCGGCGTGCGCACGCCCACGCTGTTCATCAGCGGCGACCAGGACGACGTGGCCGGCTACCAGGATGGCGTGCGGCGCCTGTTCCAGGGCGCGGTGCACGCCGACCGCTACCTGCTCACCTACCGGGGCGCGCGCCACAACACGGCGCCCAATCCCGTGTCGCCGGCGGCCATCGCGGCCGGCTTCGACGATTACATGGCGTACGCCGAACCGGTCTGGGACAGCCGGCGCATCAACAACATCAACCAGCACTTCGTCACCGCCTTCCTGGGCATGACGCTCAGGGGCGAACCGCTGCAGGGCTATCTCGACCTGCCGCCCCTGCCCGCCGGCGGCACGGCCGGCCGCGACACCGTCACGTGGAAGGGCTTCCGCGAACGCACGGCGCTGGGCCTCGAGCTGCTGCACCTGCCGGCGCAGTAAGCGGCAAGCGGGCTCTCAACCCTTGCCGAACATGCGCGACTCGGCCGCCAGCGCCAGCAGGTTCGGGTCGCGTTCGCGCGAGGTGGGCAGCAGCAGCGTGATGACCTGGTGCGAGGCATAGGCCTCGGCCAGCGGCAGCAGCTCGATGCGCGCGCTGTACTCGGCCACGCGGGCCGGCAGCAGGCTGTAGCCCATGCCGCTGCCCACCAGGTTAATCAGCGAGAAGATGTCGCTCACCTGCATGGCCGTTTCGGGCACGAAGCCGGCCTGGCGGAACGCGTGGTTGAAACTGTCGGCGGTGACGAAGCCGGCGCCCAGCGTGATGAACTGCTCGTGGCGCAGGTCCTTCAGGTCCACGTGCGCCATGCCCGCGAACGGTGAGCCCAGCGGCGCGGCGAGGCGCACCTCGTCCTCGAACAGCGGCACGGCCAGCAGCTGCGCGTTGTCGAGGGGCGCCTGCAGGCCGATCACGACGGCATCGAGCCGGCCATCGGCCAGGCCCTGCAGCAGGTCCTTGTTCGAGCCGAGCGTCAGGTCGATGTGCAGCTCGGGGCGGCGCAGCTTCAGGCCCATCAGCAGGTGCGGGATGCAGCGCAGGGTCAGCGAATACAGCGCGCCGATGCGCAGCCGGCCGCTGTTGAAGCCGGCGATCTCGCGCACCTTGCGGATGCCCTCCTCCGTCTCCGTCACGGCCCGCTGGGCATGGCTGGCAAACGCATAGGCGGCCGGCAGCGCGGTCAGGCGTCGTCCCTCGCGCCCGAACAGGGGGCAGCGCAGCCCTTCCTCCAGCGAGTGCAGCGAGCGGTGCACGCTCACGATGCTCTGGCCCAGCTCTTCGGACACGCTGCCCAGGCTGCCGAGCCGCATGAAGGACAGGAACACTTCCAGTTTCTTCAGAGTGATTTCGTCGTCGATCATGGTTGTCTCCTGCAATGCAGCATACCCATTCTTACCGTCAGAGTAAACGTCGCGTCGGCGGGAGTGATTGAATCGGCCACGCCGGCAACCTATGCTGGCACCTATCCGACGCATTACACCAACGGGAGACAGCATGAACAGCACAACCCCACGCCAGTGGGACACGCGGCGCCAGGAAAAGCGGCGGCGCCTCGCGGCGGTCGAGCACCTGTGCGACGGCCGCGTCCTGCCCACCGGGCACATCGTCGCCGCGCTGGGGCTGCTGGTGGCGAGCGGCGACCGCGTGGTCCTGGAAGGGAACAACCAGAAGCAGGCCGATTTCCTGGCCCGCGCCCTGGTGCAGCTCGATGCGGACCAGGTCAGCGGGCTGCACATGATCATGCCGAGCGTGAGCCTGCCCCAGCACCTGGACCTGTTCGAACGGGGCATCGCCAGCAAGCTCGATTTCGCCTTTGCCGGCGCGCAGAGCCTGCGCATTTCCCAGCTGCTGCAGGACGGCCGGCTGCAGGTGGGCGCGCTGCACACCTATGTCGAGCTGTATGCCCGGCTGTACGTGGACCTGCGGCCGAACGTGGTGCTGGTGGCCGGCTACAAGGCCGACCGCGCGGGCAATCTGTACACGGGCCCCAGCACGGAGGACACGCCGGCACTGGTGGAAGCGGCCGCGTTCGGCGACGGCATCGTCATCGCCCAGGTGAACGAGATCGTCGACGACCCGGCCGGCCTGCCCCGCGTGGACATTCCCGGTTCGTGGATCGATTTCGTCGTCCAGGCCGACAAGCCGTTCTACATCGAGCCCCTGTTCACCCGCGATCCGCGCCTGATCAAGCCGGTGCACGTGCTGATGGGGATGATGGCGATCCGCGGCGTGTACGAACGCCACAACGTGCAGTCCCTCAACCACGGCATCGGCTTCAACACGGCCGCGATCGAGCTGCTGCTGCCGACCTACGGCGAGCAGCTGGGCCTGAAGGGCAAGATCTGCCGCAACTGGACATTGAATCCCCACCCCACGCTGATCCCTGCCATCGAAAGCGGCTGGGTCGAGAGCGTGCACTGCTTCGGCGCCGAGCTGGGCATGGAAGCCTACACGGCGGCGCGGCCGGACATCTTCTTCACGGGCCGGGACGGCTCGATGCGCTCGAACCGCCTGCTGTGCCAGATGGCCGGCCAGTACGCGGTGGACCTGTTCATCGGCGCCACGCTGCAGATGGATGGCCTGGGCAATTCATCGACCGTCACGCATGGCCGGCTGACGGGCTTCGGCGGCGCACCGAACATGGGCCACGACCCGCACGGCCGCCGCCATCCCACACCGGCCTGGCTGGACCTGATCGAGGGCGACGACCCGCTGCAGCGCGGCCGCAAGCTGGTGGTGCAGATGGTCGAGACCTTCCAGGACGGCAGCCAGCCGACGATCGTTGAATCGCTCGATGCGGTCGACGTGGGCAAGGCCTCGGGCATGCCGCTGGCACCCGTGATGATCTATGGCGACGACGTGACCCACGTGCTGACGGAAGAAGGCATCGCCTACCTGTACAAGGCCCGCTCGCTGGAAGAGCGCAAGGCCATGCTGGCCGCCGTTGCCGGCGTCACGCCGGTGGGCCTGACGCACGATCCGAAGCAGACGGCGCGCATGCGCCAGGACGGCCTGATCGCGCTGCCGGAAGACATCGGCGTGCAGCGGGGCCAGGCCACCCGCTCGCTGCTGGCCGCCAAGAGCATCGCCGAGCTGGTCGACTGGTCGGACGGCCTGTACGACCCGCCCGCCAAATTCAGGAGCTGGTAATGAATCCCTTCAATGAACTGCACCCGCGCATCGTGGCCGGCTCGCGCGCGAACGTCCTGGCCGGACTGGCCGTCAACGCCCTGGTCGACGAGGCGATGCTGACGCCGAAACCGGGCCTGGTCGACCTGCGCGGCAGCGGCGCCCACCGCGACCTGAGCTGGCTGCTGATGTGCCAGTCGGCGCACGCGCTGCGGCCGGCGTTCGCGGCGATGGCGGGGGCCGGCGCGACGATGGACGACCTGCCGGCACTGCGCCGCCGTATCGGCGCCATCGGCCGCATGGCGGAGGCCACGATGATGACGGCCACCGGCGGCGTCAACACGCACCGCGGCGCGATCTGGGCGCTGGGACTGCTCGTCACCGCCGCGGCACAGGGTGCCGGCAGCGCAGCCATCATCGCCGCCCGCGCCGGCGCACTGGCCCGCCTGGCCGATCCGGAGGCCCCTGCCAGCACCGGCAACAAGGGCGAAGCCGCACGCCGGACCTACTGTGTCGGCGGCGCGCGCGGCCAGGCCGAGGCAGGTTTTCCCCATGTGGTGGACGTGGCGCTGCCGATGCTGCTGGCCTGCCGCGCACGTGGCGACGGCGAGAGCGCCGCGCGCCTGAACTCCCTGCTGGCCATCGTCGCGGAACTGGACGACACCTGCCTGCTGGCGCGTGGCGGCACGGCCGCCCTCGCCGCGGCGCAGGCCGGCGCGCAGGCCGTGCTCGATGCCGGCGGCGTCTCGGGCGCGACCGGTCCTGCGGCTTTCCAGGCACTGGAAGCGGACATGCTGGCGCGCGGCACCTCGCCCGGCGGCGCAGCGGACCTGCTGGCGGCGGCGCTGCTGCTGGACAGCCTGGGCAATCAACCAATCGACGCAATGGAGGCCCCTCATGGAGCGACTGCAGTTTGAATTCCCGGCCGGCGCGCCCGCCGCATCCCGCACGGTGACGGGCGTGGTGGCCTCGGGCGACCTGGAGGTGCTGCTGGAACCGCAGGCGGCCGGCAGCACGAGCGTGGCGGTGCAGACGTCCGTGGACGGTTACGGCGGCACGTGGACGGCGCTGCTCGCCCGCGTGTTTGCCGACGCAGCCCTGCCGGCGGCCCGCATCGAGATCAACGACAACGGCGCCACGCCCGGCGTGGTGCGCATGCGCATCGAGCAGGCATACGAGGAAGCGGCGCTGGCCGCAACTCCAGGAAGGAGCACACCATGAGCACGGAACGACTCCCGATCGAGCAGCTGCTCGGCCGCGACAGCTTCATCGAACGGGGTGCCCGCAGCCGCGCCGCCGCCCTGCTCGACACTGGCTCGATGCGCGAACTGGTGGGGCCCTTCGACCGCGTCACCTCGCCCTGGCTGGCGCAGCAGAAGCTGGTCACGCAGGCCGATGACGGCGTGATCGTTGCCAAGGGCACGCTGGACGGCGCGGCCACCGTGGTCCTCGCCATCGAAGGCGCCTTCCAGGGCGGCAGCATGGGCGAAGTGGGCGGCGCCAAGATCGCCGGCGCGCTGGAACTGGCGGCGCGCGACAACCGTAGCGGCATTCCCACCCAGGCCGTCATCCTGTTCGAAACGGGTGGCGTGCGGCTGCAGGAGGCCAACCTGGGACTGGCGGCGATCGCCGAGATCCAGTCGGCCATCGTCGACCTGCGGCGCTACCGGCCCGTGATCGGCGTGAGCGCCGGCACGGTCGGCTGCTACGGCGGCATGTCGATCGCCGCGGGCCTGTGTTCGTATCTGGTGCTGACCCGCGAAGCGCGCCTGGGCCTGAACGGCCCGCAGGTGATCGAGCAGGAAGCGGGGCTGGCCGAATTCGACTCGCGCGACCGTGCGCAGATCTGGGGACTGACGGGCGGCGCGCAGCGCCACGCCACCGGGCTGGCCGATATGCTGGTCGACGACGACACGGCCCAGGTGCGCGCCGCGCTGGGTGAGCTGTTCCGGGCCGGCCCGCCGGCCATCCATCGCAGCGAGCGCTACGCGCACTCCCTGGACAGCCTGGCGCGCTTCGACACGGCGCGCCAGCCCGCGGCGGCGGATGTGCGCTACATCTATGGCAATGACTCCGGGAAGGAAACGCAATGAACACCACTTCGAATGGCGCCACCTGGCTGGCGCAGCTGGCGGGAGACGCACCGGCCCATGACTGGACGGCCGTGCAGGTCGTGGACGGCACACTCGCCGGCGCGCCGGCCCGCTACATCGCCGTCGTACCGGATGCGCAGAACCGCTTTCCGCGCGCCCGCAACGGCGAAGTGGGCCTCGTCGAAGGCTGGCAGCTGGCGCAGGCCGTGCAGGAAATTGTCGGGGCCGACCGAGAAGCATCGGTCAAGCGCCCGATCGTTGCGATCATCGACGTGACGAGCCAGGCATACGGCCGGCGCGAGGAAGCCTTCGGCATCCACCAGGCGCTGGCCGGTGCCGCCGGCGCCTATGCGCAGGCGCGCCTCGCCGGACATCCCGTCATCGGCCTGATCGTCGGGCTGGCCATGTCCGGCGCGTTCCTCGCCCACGGCTACCAGGCCAACCGGCTGATCGCGCTGGACGATGCGGGCGTGATGGTGCATGCGATGGGCAAGGCATCCGCCGCGCGCATCACGCTGCGCTCCGTCGAGGCGCTGGAGACCCTGGCGCAGAGCGTGCCGCCGATGGCCTACGACATCCGCAGCTACGCGTCGCTGGGCCTGTTGTGGCGCGTGCTGCAGGCGTCCAGCGCCGCGGCACCGACGGCCGGTGACGTTGCGCTGGTGCGTGCCACGCTGGAAGAGGCACTGGCGGACATCGCTGCCGACGCCGCGCGCGACCTGTCCGGCCGCTTCGGCGGCGCACACCGGGCCGCCTCGCGGCGCGTCCGCGAACTGCTGCACGCGCAGTGGGAAGGAGGCGCCAACGCCTGAACCAATCCGGCAGGCCGCACAAAAATAACCATGCTGCCGCCGGTCCATCGACCAAAGAATCCAGGAGACAAATCATGATCATTTATGGAACCGCATTACTGGCCGTCTGCCACCTGCTGGGCATTTTCCTCGGCGACCTGCTGGGGACACTCATCGGCGCCAAAACGAACGTGGGCGGCGTGGGCATCGCGATGATCCTGCTCATCTGCGCGCGCCTGTGGATGCACAAGCGCGGCTGGATGCCGCAGGCCACCGAGATGGGCGTCGGCTTCTGGGGCGCCATGTACATCCCCGTCGTGGTGGCCATGGCCGCCCAGCAGAATGTCGTCACTGCGCTGCGCGGCGGCCCCGTCGCCGTGCTGGCGGCACTGGGCAGCGTGGTCGTCTGCGCCTGTGTCATCGCGCTGATCAACCGCGGCGAAAAGCCGGCGGACGATCCGCTGCCGCCGCAAGCCGCCACCATCGCCTGAGGAGAACGCCATGATCGAACTGCTTGAAAAGACGTTCCAGCACAATGGCCTGGTGCTCGCCTTTGCCGTGGTCGGGCTGGTGATGTACGTGTCGATGCAATGCTCGCGCTACCTGACGATGGGCCGCGTGCACGGCTCTGCCATCGCCATCGTGATCGGCCTGGGCCTGGCCTACTGGGGCGGCATCCAGACCGGCGGCACCAAAGGCATCGCCGACGTGCCCCTGTTTGCCGGCATCGGCCTGATGGGTGGCGCGATGCTGCGCGACTTCGCCATCGTGGCCACTGCGTTCGAGGTGCAGGTGGTGGAAGCGAAGAAGGCCGGCATGGTCGGCGTGCTGGCCCTGCTGCTGGGGACCCTGCTGCCGTTCGTCGTCGGCGCCGGCGTGGCGTATGCGTTCGGCTACCGGGACGCGGTCAGCATCACCACCATCGGTGCCGGGGCGGTGACGTACATCGTCGGTCCCGTCACCGGTGCCGCGATCGGCGCCAGCTCGGACGTGATGGCCCTCAGCATCGCGGCGGGCCTCATCAAGGCGATCATGGTGATGGTCGGCACGCCGGCCGCGGCGAAGTTCCTGCGGCTGCGCACGCCCCGCTCCGCGATGGTGTTCGGCGGACTGGCAGGGACCGTCAGCGGCGTCTCTGCCGGACTGGCTGCCACCGACCGCCGGCTGGTGCCGTATGGCGCGCTGGTGGCGACCTTCCATACGGGCCTGGGCTGCCTGCTCGGGCCATCGCTGCTGTTCTTTGCCACCCGCGCGCTGGTGGAGTAGCCCATGCAACCGCACGCATTCCGTCCCCACGACCTGCTGTTCCTGCGCCTGCCGGACCGCTTCGATGCGGGTGGCGCGTGGCCGGACTGGCTCGACATCGCCTGGCTGCTGCGCGCCCCGCTGGTGGTGCGGCGCGACGTGGCGTCAGGCAGCCGGGTGCCGGTGGGTGCGCGAGGTATCACGCGCAGCCAGCGCTGCAAGGGCCACGTGCAGCGTGCCGCCGTGACGCGCTGCGTGACGCCCGAGATGCTGGCCCACGTGCCGGTGCCGCCGGACTGCACGCTGCCGCCCTTGCTCGCGCTGGCGGCGCTGGCGCCGCAACTCGATGCGCTGGGCGTGGCGTGGGGCCCGGCCGGCGGCGCCGGCTTCCAGCTGGCCAGCGGTCTCACCGCGCTGCGGCAGGACAGCGACCTCGATCTGCTGGTGCGGGCGCCGTCTCCCCTGTCGGGGCAGGTCATCGACCGCCTGCTGGCATTGCAGCAGGGGGCGTCCTGTCGCATCGACCTGCAGGTCGACACGGGCTGGGGTGGTTTCGCGCTGGCCGAGCTGGCGCGCGGCGGCCGGGTGCTGCTGAAGACGGCGCATGGACCGCTGCTGGTCGCGGACCCGTGGCGCCACGCCGAGGCGGCATGACGGTCCTGTTCACCTTTCCCGGCCAGGGCGCGCAGCGCCCCGGCATGCTGCATGCGCTGCCTGCGCATCCGGACACCGACCGCACGCTGGAGGAAGCGGCAGCGGTACTGGGGCACGATCCGCTGACGCTGGATACGGCAGCCGACTTGCGCTCCACCGTGGCGGTACAACTGTGCCTGCTGATCGCCGGCGTCGCCACGGCCCGGCACCTCGCCGCGCTGGGCGCCGTGCCGTCGATGGTGAGCGGCCTGTCGATCGGCGCGTACCCCGCCGCCGTCACGGCCGGCGTGCTGGCATTCGCCGATGCCGTGCGGCTGGTGGCGCAGCGCGCGCGCGCGATGGAGACCGCGTACCCGGCCGGCTATGGCATGACGGCCGTGACGGGGTTGACGGCCAGCGAGCTGGCGCCACTCATCGCCGGGGTCCATGGTCCCGGCCATCCCGTCTATCTCGCGAACCTGAACGGCCCGCGCCAGCTGGTGATGGCCGGTGCCGATGGCGCGCTGGACGCAGTGGCGGTCCTCGTGCAGGCCGGTGGCACGGGCGCGAAGGCGGAACGCCTGGCGGTTGCCGTGCCGTCCCACTGCGAGCTGTTCCAGACGCAGGCCGCCGAACTGGCAGCTGCGTTTGCCACCGTGACGCTGCGGCGCCCGCGCATCACCTACGTCAGCAGCAGCACCGCCCGCGCGCTGTTCGACGGCGCCGCCATTGGCGCCGACCTGGCCAGCAACATGGCGCGCCAGGTGCAGTGGTACGACACCCTCCGGCATGCCTGGGAACGGGGCGCCCGCGTGGCGGTTGAAATGCCGCCCGGGAGCGTGCTGACGAAGCTGGCGCAGCCGGTCTTTGCCGATGGCGTGGCCGTGAGCTGCGATGGTGCGCGACGCGAGGATATCGCCCGGCTGGTCGATGCCGGCCGCGATCAGTACCAGTAGCGCGGCCGGGTCTTGCGGTACTCCTCGATCGTCACGCCCTGGCCCACCGTGATGGTGATGGCCCCCACCTCGTCGCTGCGGGCGATCCGCACGGCCCGGCTGGCATAGCGTTCCACCACCTCCTGCTTCGGATGGCGATAGCGGTTGCGGTAGCCGACCTGGAACACGGCGGTACTCGGCTGGACCGCATCCAGGAAGGGCGCCGTCGACGACGTGCCGCTGCCGTGGTGCGGCACCAGCAGGATATCGGCGCGCAGCCGGGGGCCTTCGCGCGCCACGAGCTCGTTCTCCTGCCGCGCCTCGATGTCCCCGGGCAGCAGCACGGTGCCGCCGGCCGCCACGATGCGCAAGGTGCAGCTGCGGCCGTTCGTCTTCAGCGCCGCATCGGCATAGCTGGCGGCCGTGGGATGCAGCATCTCGAAGCGCACGCCGTCCCACTGCCACCGCTGGCCGGCGACGCAGTGCCGTTGCGCACGGGCGGCCAGTGCCGCGGGGTGATCGGGCGGCAGCGACGACAGCAGCCACGGCACCCCGATGTCGCGCAGTACCGACAACGCGCCGCCCGAGTGATCGCTGTCGCCATGGCTGACCACCAGCCCGTCGAGCCGGTGGATGCCGCGGGCGCGCAGGTAGGGCAGGATCACCCGGCCGCCCGCATCGGCCTCCTCACCGTACGACGGCCCCGTGTCGTACAGCAGCCGGTGGCCGGACGTTTCGACGAGCACCGCCATGCCCTGCCCCACGTCGAATGCCGTCACCCGAAGCGTGCCGGGTGCCGGCGCATCCGGCTGCAGCGCCAGCAATGGCAGCCAGGTGAAGAGCCCCAGCCAGCGGGCCGGCCAGCCCCGCGGCGCGAGCGCCCAGGCCGTGCCGACCAGCGCCAGCGCGAACAGCCACCAGGGCGGTACCGGTGCCGTCCACACGGCCAGCGGTACGGCGCTGAACCACTCGAGCAGTGCCGCCAGCCAGCGCATCGTCTCGTGGGCCAGCACCAGCAAGGGCGTTCCCAATGATGTCGGCAGCACGGCGCCGGCCAGCGCGAGCGGCGTGACCAGCAGGCTGACGACGGGGATGGCGATCGCATTGGCCAGCGGGCTGACCAGCGACACCTGCGCGAACAGCAGCAGCGTCAGCGGCACCAGTCCCAGCGTGACGGCGTATTGCGTCGTGACGGCGGCGCGCAGGCCGCGCAGCCAGCGCTGGCGGCGGGTCAGCGGCGTGGCGCGCTGCAGGTCGGGATCGGCCGCGGCGGGGTCGCCGGGATTCTTGTACACGGCGGTCCTTCCGACCGACGCATACAGGATCACGCCCACGGCGCCGAACGACAGCCAGAACCCAGGCCACATCACGGCCCAGGGGTCGATGAGGACCACCACGCAAGCGGCCAAAGCCAGCACGTGGGTCACGCTGGCCAGCCGATCCGTCCACAGGGCCAGCGCCACCACGCACAGCATGTACAGCGTGCGCTGCGCCGGAATGCCGAAGCCGGCCAGCAGAACGTACAGCAGCGCCGCCAGCATGCCGGCCAGCGCGGCGATCTTCTGCGCCGGCAGCAGCAGGGGCAGCTGCACCCGGCGCAGGAAGAACGAGCGGCGCCACAGTCCCGCCGCCAGCCATGCGACCAACCCCGCGATCATGGTGATGTGCAGGCCCGAGATGGACACGAGGTGGCTGATGCCCGTGCGGTTGAACACCTGCCAGTCCGACTGGTCGATCGCGCGCTGGTCGCCCACCACGAGCGCGACGATGACGCCGGCATAGTCCCGGCCTTCCAGCGCGCGCAGGATGCGCTCCCGCAGCATGGAACGCATGCGTTCCACCGCATTCGATGGCGTGACCACGAAGCCGGCCAGCCGTACATGCGGCCCTTCGGCACGCACATAGCCGGTGGCACGGACGCCCTGCTCCAGCAGCCACAGTTCGTAGTCGAAGCCATGCGGATTGGCGTTGCCGTGCGGCCGCTGCAGCCGTACCTTCAGGCGCCACCGCTCGCCCGGCTGCAGCACCGGCACCGGTTCCACGGCGCCGCGAAAGCCGGCGTACCACGAAAGCGCAATACGCGGCGGCACCGCCATGCCCTCGGCGCTTTCGACGGCAAAGTTAAAGCGGGTGAACTGGCTGGTGCGGTTGGGCAGGTTATCGATCGTGCCGGTGATGACGACATCGCGGCCTTCGTCGGCCTTCGCGAGCCCCGGCGCGAGAGCGTGCGTGGCGACCAGCGCGGCCCAGCAGAATCCGAGTGCCAGCCCGCACAGTGCGTTCGCCGCGACACGGCAGGCACCGCGCAGGCGCCAGGCACCCAGCAACGCCAGCATCGCGGATGCCAGGAACAACAGCAGCGGATGGGATGGCAATGCGGCCTGCTGCTGCAGGAGCGCGGCACCGCCGACGAAGCCGAGGATCGAACTGCGCATGCCACCTCACCGGGTCGGAAACCGCGGCACCGGCGGCACCGACGGGGCTACGGACCGCTTGCCCTGCCGGCGGCCCGCAAGCGGGGCATTACATGATGCGCATTCGCGGTGGTGACGGCTTGCAGTTCCTCAAGCGGCATGCCGCGCAAATCGGCCAGCACCTGCGCGATGCGCGGCACCTGGTCAGGCGTGTTCACGCCCGGATGCAGCCAGTGCGGCGCGATGTCCGGCGCATCCGTCTCCATCACGATCGAGGACAATGGCAGCTGCTCCGCCAGCCGCCTGATCTGCAAGGCGCGTGTAAAAGTCACATTGCCGCCGAAGCCCAGCCTGAAGCCGATGTCGATATAGCCCTGGGCCTGCTGGAAGCTGCCGTTGAAGGCATGGGCGATGCCGCCGACCGGCGGGATCTGCCGTACGTGCTTGAGCACCTGGTCCTGCGACTTGCGTACATGCGTGAGGATGGGCAGGCCGAACTCGCGGGCGATCTTCAGCTGCTCGCGGAAGAAGTGCACCTGTTTTTCGCGCATGGCCGGCTCGCACAGCGCGGGAAGGAAGAAATCGAGCCCCACTTCGCCGATGGCAACGAAGTTCGGATCGTCCAGCGCCACGCGCACGGCTTCGCGCAGGGCGGCCAGGTCGTCCTCGGTGGCCTGCGGCACGCAGATCGGGTGGATGCCCAGCGCGTAGCTGGCATTCCCGGCCTGCGCTGCCAGGGCACGCACGGCTTCCCAGTTCGACCGTGCGACGGCCGGGATGACGATCATGCCCACGCCCGCCTGTGCCGCGCGCGCCGCGACACCCAGCGCGTCGTCGCCGAATTCGCGGGCATCGAGGTGGCAGTGGGTATCGATCCACATGGCGCTGCCTTCCTAGGATTCCTGCCTGAGACCTTCGTCCGTCAGCCGCAGCACGCGGTCGCAGCGGCGCGCCAGTTCCGGATCGTGGGTGACGATCACGAAGGCGGTGCCCAGCGTGCGCGACAGCTCCAGCATGAGGTCGAAGATCTGCTCGGCCGTGGCGTGATCCAGGTTGCCGGTCGGTTCGTCGGCCAGCACGCAGGCCGGCTGCGTGACGATGGCGCGGGCCAGTGCCACGCGCTGCCGCTCCCCGCCGGACAGTTCGCCCGGCACATGCGTCACGCGCTTGGCCAGGTTCACGCGGGCCAGCATCTGCTGCGCCTGTTCCTGGGCCTGCGCGCGCTTCACGCGCCGGATCATCAGGGGCATCGCCACGTTGTCCAGTGCCGAGAATTCCGGCAGCAGGTGGTGGAACTGGTAGACGAAGCCCAGCGCCGCGTTGCGCAGGTCGCCGCGGGCCGCTTCGGACAGCGTGGCGAAATCCTTGTCGAGCAGGGTCACGTTGCCGGTGGTCGGGGTATCCAGGCCGCCTAGCAGGTGCAGCAGCGTCGACTTGCCGGAGCCGGAGGCGCCGATGATGGCGACCCGTTCGCCGCGCCGCACCGCGAAATCGATTCCCGTCAGTACCGGCACCGAGTAGCTGCCTTCCGTGAAGGTCTTGCCGAGATTGCGGCAGGACAGGACCACCGGATTGTCAACGTTGTTCATCGGCTCATTCATAGCGCAGCGCCTCGGCAGGTTTGACACGGGAAGCCCAGCGGCTCGGGTAGATGGTGGCCAGGAAGGCCAGCACCACGGAGATCACGCCGATCTTCGCCACGTCCGGCCAGCGCATGTCCGACGGCACGGTGTTGATGTAGTAGATTTCCTTCGACAAGAACTGCACTCCCAATAAATGTTCGATGAACGGCACGATCACATCGATGTTCAGCGCCACCAGCACCCCGCCCGTCACGCCGAGCGCGGTGCCGAGCAGGCCCACCAGCGCGCCCTGGATGACGAAGATCTTCATGATCGAATTCGGCGAGGCGCCCAGGGTGCGCAGGATGGCGATGTCCGGCTGCTTGTCCGTCACCGTCATCACGAGCGTCGACACCAGGTTGAACGCGGCCACGGCAACTATCAGCGTGAGGATGATGAACATCATGCGCTTTTCCGTCTGTACGGCGGCGAACCAGTTGGCGTTCAGCTTCGACCAGTCGCGCACCTGCAGGTGGGCCGGCATGATCTTCTTCAGTTCCTCGGCCACCTGCGGCGCGCGGTGCATGTCAGTCAGGCGCAGGCGCAGGCCGGCCGGCGCATCCATGCGCAGCATGCGTTCGGCATCCTGCAGGTGGATGAACGCCATGCCGGCATCGAACTCCTGGTGCTGGGCGGCAAAGATGCCGACCACGGTGAACGAGCGCATGCGCGGCACCAGGCCGGCCGGCGTCACCGTCCCCTGCGGCAGCACCATCGTCACTTTTTCGCCGATGCCCGCGTTCAGCGCCCGGGCCAGGTCGATGCCGAGCACGATGTTGAACTGGCCGGGCTGCAGCGCCTCGAAGCTGCCGAACCTGATGTGCTTCGCGATGTCGGACACGGCCGGTTCCTGCGCCGGCAGCACGCCGCGCACCATGGCCGGCCGCAGCGCCTCGGCGCCGTGCATCAGGCCCGCCTGGGTTTCCGAGAACGGCGCGGCGCCCTTCACTTCCGGATGGCGCAGCGCATTCTTCGCCTGCTGCTGCCAGTCCTGCATGCCGGCGTGCGAATCGAACACCTCCACGTGGGCCAGCACGGACAGCATGCGGTCCGTCACGTCCTTCTGGAAGCCGTTCATCACGGACAGGATGACGATCAGCGCCCCCACGCCCAGCGCGATGCCGGCCATGGAGATCAGCGAGATGAAGGAGATGAAGCTGTTGCGGCTGCTGCGCTTGCCGGCGCGCGTGTAGCGCAGGCCGACCAGCCATTCAAACGGTAACTGACTCATGGGGCCCTTGTTTGCAACCTTACTCATAGCGCAGCGCCTCCGCCGGTTTTACACGCGCCGCCCACCAGCTGGGGTACAAGGTCGCGACAAAGGCCAGCGCAATCGCGGTGCCGCCGATCGCGGCCACGTCGCCCAGCCGCAGGTCGGACGGCACGGCGCTGATGAAGTAGATATCCTTCGACAGGAACTTCATGCCCAGCACCGTTTCGATGGCAGGCACGATCACGTCGACATTGGCGGCAATGAGCACGCCGCCGGCCATGCCGAGCAGCGTGCCGATCACGCCGACCAAAGCCCCCTGCACCATGAAGATCTTCATGATCGACCGGGGCGAGGCGCCCAGGGTGCGCAGGATCGCGATGTCGGCCTGCTTGTCCGTGACGGTCATGACGAGCGTGGCGACGAGGTTGAACGCGGCCACCGCGATGATCAGCGTGAGGATGATGAACATCATGCGCTTCTGCGTCTGCACGGCGGCAAACCAGTTCACGTTCAGCTTCGACCAGTCGCGGATCAGCAGCTCGCCGGGCATCGTCTGCTTCAGCTGGAACGCCACCTCCGGCGCCTGGTCCATGTCCGCCACGCGCAGCCGCAGGCCGAACGGGCCGGCCAGGTTGAGCAGCTGCTGGCCGTCCGCCAGGTGCACATAGGCCAGCGAGGAGTCGAATTCGTTGTGGCCCGCTTCAAAAATGCCGACGACCGTAAAAGTGCGCATTGCCGGTGCGCCGCCGGACAGGCCGCCGCCTTCGGCCAGCGCCATCGCCACCTTGCCGCCCACCTTCACCTCGAGCGCTTTCGCCAGCTCGCTGCCCAGCACGATATTGAACGCGCCGGGCCGCAGGTCCGCCAGGCTGCCCTGCTTCACCTGTTGCGGCACCTGGGATACCTTGCCCTCTTCTTCCGGCAGGATGCCGCGCACGATGGCCGGCCGCAGCACGTCGCCGCCATGGGCCAGCAACGCCTGCAGCTCGACGAACGGCGCCGCGCCTTTCACTTCCGGGTTGGCGAATGCATTGCGGGCCGTGGCGCGCCAGTCGGCCATCGGACCGCCCATCTGGTAGATCTCGATATGACCCAGCACCGACAGCATGCGCGTGGTGACTTCCTTCTGGAAGCCGTTGTAGACGGAGAGGACGATGATCAGCGCGGCCACGCCCAGGCCGATGCCCGCCATCGAGATGGCGGAGATGAAGGAGATGAAGCTGTTGCGGCCGCTGCGCTTGCCGGCGCGCGTGTAGCGCAGCCCGACCAGCCATTCGAACGGCATCCGGTGCATGAAACCCATGGCAGGGACGTATCCTTGTCGCGAAAGTGCGCAGTGTGCCATATAAACAGCATTCCATGGCTTACTGATGAGCTGCATGATGAGAGACGGCCTGGCGGCACCCGAAGAGAGAAGGCCCGCGGCAGCGAGCAGTGCCCGCCCCGATCCATTACAATGCCGCATGGCTTCCACCACCCTCGTTTTGCCGTTCGGGCTGCCGCCCGCGGAAATGGCGCCGGACCTGGTTCGCGCACTGCAGACTCCCTCCCTGGCGACTTTACTTTCTCGCAACAGCACGCATTCGACGCACGCGTTCGACCTCGACGCGCGCCTGCTGCCGCACGAGGCGTGGCTGGCGCATGCGCTGGGCCTGGCCGGCGATCCGTCCACGCAGCCGGCCGCGCCGTTCGCACCGGCCGTCATGCGCGGCTACGGACTGCAGCCTGCGGAAGGCTTCTGGTTCATCCTGCATCCGGTGCATGTGCAGATCGGCACGCACCTGACGATGCCGGACCTGCGCAACCTGCCCATCGGCGAGGAGGAGTCGCGCACGCTGTTCGAGGCCGCGCTGCCGCTCTTTGATGGACCGGGCAAGGCGCTGGTGTATGGCGACGCGCGTACCTGGTTCCTGCGTGCGGACGACTGGGCGGCACTGTCCACCGCGTCGCCGGATGCGGCCAGTGGCGACAACCTGCACGACTGGATGCCGGCGGGCGCCGTCGCGCGCGATTTCCGCCGCCTGCAGAACGAAGTGCAGATGCTTTGGCACGCGCATCCCGTCAATGCGGGCCGCGCGCTGCCCGTCAATTCGTTCTGGATGTGGGCCGGCGCGGCCGCCACGCTGCCGCCGTCGTCGCCGGCATTGGCGACGACGGATGCACCCGGCTGGCTCGCCGCGCTGGCGGCACCGGAACTGCGCGATGCCACGGCGGTCCAATGGCTGGCCACCGCGGGAGCGCACCGGCTCGCCGTGCCGGCCGGCCTGATCGGCGCCGCGCTGGCCGAGGACTGGGGCCGCTGGCTGCAGCTGATGGCCGCGCTGGAAGCGGAATGGTTCGCACCACTGCTGGGGGCCCTGAAGTCGGGCCAGTTGCGCGACGTGGACTTGGTGCTGACGAACCGCCGCGGCTGGACCACGACCACGACCACCAGACTTGCGCTGAACAAATTCTGGCGCACCGACACACTGAAGAACCTCCTTGCCTGAGCACACATGACCCGCATCGCCCACCGTCCCGCGCCGTTTCGCGAAGCCGAAATGCTGCGCCAGGGCGGCATCCACCCCGTCCTTGCCCGCCTGTTCGCCGCACGCGGCCTCGTCGACCCGAAGGACCTGTCGTCCGAGCTGGGCGCGCTGATCCTGCCGGCCGGCCTGCTGCACATCGACGCGGCCGCCACCTTCCTGGCCGACTCGATCGCCGCGCGAAAGCGCATGGTGATCGTGGCCGACTACGACTGCGATGGCGCCACCGCCTGCGCCGTGGCGCTGCGCGGCCTGCGCGCAATGGGCGCGAACGTCGACTTCATCGTGCCGAACCGCTTCGAATATGGCTATGGCCTCACGCCGGAAATCGTCGCCCTCACCGCGCGCGAGAAATCGCCGGACATCATCATCACCGTCGATAACGGCATCGCCAGCATCGACGGCGTGGAGGAAGCCAAGCGGCGCGGCATCGAAGTGGTCGTCACCGATCACCACCTGCCGGGGGACCGGCTGCCCGATGCGCGCGTGATCGTGAATCCGAACCAGCCGGCCTGCGGCTTCCCGTCGAAGAACCTGGCCGGCGTGGGCGTGGTGTTCTACGTGCTGCTGGCGCTGCGCGCGGAATTGCGCCGCCGCGGCGTGTTCGATGCGCAGACGCAGCCCAAGCTCGACAGCCTGCTGGACCTCGTCGCGCTGGGCACGGTGGCAGACGTGGTGAAGCTCGATGCCAACAACCGCATCCTCGTCGCGCAGGGCCTGAAGCGGATGCGCGCCGGCCGCATGCATGCCGGCGTGGCCGCGCTGTTCCGGGTCGCCGGCCGGCAGGCGCGCAGCGCCACGCCGTTCGACTTGGGCTTCGCGCTCGGCCCGCGCCTCAACGCGGCCGGCCGGCTGGAGGACATGTCGCTGGGGATCGAGTGCCTCGTGACGGACGACGAAGGCCGCGCCTGGGCGCTGGCGCAGCAGCTCAACGAGATCAACATCAAGCGTCGCGAGATCGAAGCCGAGATGCAGGATGCCGCGCTGCTGCACCTGGACGACTTCCAGCCGAAGGAGAGCAACACGATCTGCGTGTTCGACGAAGGCTGGCACCAGGGCGTGATCGGCATCGTCGCCTCGCGGCTGAAGGAGAAGTTCTACCGTCCGACCATCACGTTCGCCCCCGCCGGTGACGGCTGGATCAAGGGTTCCGGCCGGTCGATCGCCGGCTTCCACATGCGCGATGCGCTGGACCTGGTGTCGAAAAAGGCGCCCAGCCTGATCGACAAGTTCGGCGGCCACGCGATGGCGGCCGGCCTGTCGCTGCGCGCCGATGCGTTCGACACCTTCGCCCAGGCGTTCGAAACGGTGGGCCAGTCGTGGCTGACCGACACCCAGCTGGAACGGGTCATCGAAACGGACGGGCCGCTGGAAGACGGCTACTACACCACCCAGTTCATCGAGCTGATGGACGGCATCGTCTGGGGACAAGGGTTTGCACCGCCGGTGTTCTGCGACGAGTTCCGCGTGGTGAGCCAGCGCATCCTGAAGGAAAAGCACCTGAAGCTGCTGCTGGAGAAGAACGGCGCGCGCTACGATGCCATCTGGTTCGGCCATACCGATGCGCTGGGCGACCGGGCGCGGGTGGCATTCCGCCTGGATGCCAACGAGTACAACGGCACCACCCGCGTGCAGCTACTGGTGGAGCACGCCGAGGCAGCCTAGGGCGCGCATCGCCCGGCACCGCGCCGGTCGCTTGCAATGACTCTGGAAACGGAGTATAACGACTCCATACATGGAGGAGCTATGCAACACGCCTATGCCTATCCGAAGAGCCGCTTCGAACCGGTGGTGCCCGTCGACCTGAATGCCAGGGGCGAACGCGAGCGCCTGTCCCGGTCCGCGCTGAAAGGGTTTTTCCGGCTCGCCGCGGCCTGGAAACTGCGCGACGACGAGGCCCGCGAACTGCTGGGCGGCCTGTCCAGCAGTGCCTTCTACGAGTGGAAGAAGCAGCCCGACCGGGTGCTCGAGGTGGACCGCATCACACGCATCTCCTACCTGCTCGGCATCTACAAATCCCTGCACATCCTGTACGGCGACAAGCTCGCCGATGAATGGGTGGCCCTGCCCAATAAAAACGTCATCTTCGGCGGCCGCACGCCGCTGGCCTTCATGCTGGCCGGCGGCCTGCTGGCCATGCAGACCGTGCGCAAGCTGGTCGATGCGCGGCGCGGGGGCCTGTAATTGGCGGTCGCGCCGGTGCTGCCCGTGCCGCCGCAGCGCCTGCTGCGCCAGTTCGATACCTGCCGCCTGATCCAGTCCCGCTTCGCCGATGTCGAGGACTCGGTGCTGGCGCCGCTGGCCGAGGGGCAGAAGGAGCTCGACGACCTGTTCGAGCTCGATAACGCCACCAACGCGCGCCTGCTGGCAGAGCACGGCGGCGCACCGGGCATCGGCATCGGCGAACTGCTGTTCCATGTGCCGAACTACCGCATCGTCAACGCCGCCTTCACCTACGCCCGTCCCGAAGGCAGCCGGTTCAATGACGGCGAACGGGGGGCCTGGTACTGTGCCTTCGACGCCGAGACGGCGCTGGCCGAAGTGATCTTCCACAAGACCGTCGAATATGCGGAAATCGACCGCTTCGACGACAGCGTCAGCTACCAGGCGATGCTGGCGGACTTTACCGCGCAGTTCCACGATATCCGCGGCCTGCCCGCGTTTGCCGACTGCCTGGCGCCGGACAGCTATGTGGCATCCCAGCTGCTGGCCGAGCGGCTGCTCGATGCCGGCTCGACCGGCATCATCTATCCGAGCGTGCGCCGGCCGGCGGGCACCAACCTGGCCTGCTTCCGGCCCGCACTCGTCGGCAACGTTCGCAAAGGTCTGGCCTATCGGTTAACATGGGAAGGCAGCCCGACGCCGCGCGTGGAGCCCATTGAACCGAACCACCAGAACTGACATGCAGACCAATCCCGACAAAGACGAAGAACTCCAGCAGAAGGTCAACCGCGAGACAGCGCGCCTGCCATGGACGGAGCTGGTGCGCCACTTCGCCTCCGGCAACGTGGTGTGGATCGCGGACGAGCTGGACCTCGTGGATGTCGCCGTGCGCATCGCCCATGACGACAAGGCCAGCATCGGCCAGTGGATGGCCGCCGGCCAGATCGCCAAGGTGAGCGATGCGCAGGCGCAGACCTGGCTGGCGACGAATGCCGAGCTGTGGGCCTCTGTCGTGAGCCCGTTCATCCTTGTGCAGCAGCAGAAGATCCGCCACTGACGCGCTGCCATGCTGAGCGCGCTGGACGCCCACCTGACCGATATGCGGCCGCGTGCGTTGCGGCCGGTGGCGCGCCCGCTCGTCGAATTCCTGTACTTCGGCATCAAGGAAGCGCGCGCCTGCCTGTTCGCCGGGCTGTTCTTCCTGTCGGTCTTCGTGGTGCCGCGCGCCGGCCTGTTCGGCATCGCCCGCTATGACGTCCTGTTCGCCATCGCGCTGCTGATCCAGGGCTGGATGCTGTATGCGCGGCTGGAAACGTGGGACGAAGTGAAGGCCATCGGGCTGTTCCACGTCGTCGGTTTCGCGCTGGAGGTGTTCAAGACGTCGTCCGGCATCGCCTCCTGGAGCTATCCGGATGCGGGGGTGACGAAACTGTTCGGCGTGCCGCTGTTCTCCGGCTTCATGTATGCGGCGATCGGCAGCTACATCATCCAGGCCTGGCGGCTGCTGGACCTGCGCATCCGCCACCATCCGCCGTACCCGATGGCCGCCGCGATCGCGATCCTCATCTACGTCAACTTCTACACGCACCATTTCATCGGCGACTTCCGCTGGTACCTGGCCGCCTGCGCGCTGGGTTTGTACGCGCGCACCACCGTCATCTTCCGGCCGCTGGACCGGGACCGCCAGATGCCGCTGCTGCTGGGCTTCGTGCTGACGGGCTTCTTCATCTGGCTGGCCGAAAACATCGGCACGTTCATGGGCGTGTGGCGCTACCCGAACCAGCTGGGCGCCTGGTCCGCCGTCCACGTGAGCAAGTGGAGCGCCTGGTCGCTGCTGGTCATCATGACCTTCACCATCGTCGCCAACCTGAAGCACGTGAAGGCGCGCGTGCACGTGCCCGACTGAGAAATCCTGCTACGGCCGAGTTCGTGTCCACCTTGGGGTCAACCCCAAAATCGGACACGGGCTCATCCATGGCAACGGAGGAGCCCGTGTCCGAAAACGGGGTTGACCCCAAGGTGGACACAGGCTGAGCAGTACGCTTAGTTGGCGAGGTCGATGCCGTACAGCGCGAAGCCCTTGCCGCCGCCGTCGTCGGGGCGCAGTTCGCGGATGTTGGCGAGACCGGCTTCCCGGGCCAGCGCGGCCTTGCCCGGCGCCGAGTGGAAGACGACCGGGCCCTTCGTGGCGACCGGCGTGAAGCGCCAGCTGCGCGTGCTGCCGTTGGCGGCGCGCGTCAGGGCGCCCTGCTGGCGGATGTAGGCGATCAGCACATCCCGGTTGTTGTCCGGTGCGGCGACGACCGTGCGGCTGCCGTCCAGGCCGGGGAAGTTGCCGCCGCCACTGGCGCGGTAGTTATTGGTCGCGACGAGGAATTCCTGGCTAGGTGCGATGGCTGCGCCCTTGTAGCGCAGGTTCTTCACGCGCTTGCCGGGCGGCTGCGTGACGTCGATCTCGTAGTGCAGGTCGGGGCTGGTCGGGATGTCCGTGTTGAAGCCGGGGTAGCTGGTGCTGACCAGCTCCTGCGCCTCGGTGCGGGACGGGTCGATCGTGTTGAAGCGCCGCGCCGACTGTTCCAGCCAGGCCTGCAGGCCGGCGCCATCCACCTTCACGCCATGCAGCGCGTTCGGGAACAGGTACAGGTCGGCGGCATTGTTCAGGGCGATGCTGCCCGCCCGCACGTCCGTGTAGTTCGACACACCGGCCGATCCGGTCTTGAACGGTGCCGAGACCGACAACACCGGCAGCCGCGCATATTGCGGCAGGTTGGTCCTGACGTAGTCCTGCAGGTACGCGGCCTGCGCCTGGTTGACGATCTCGATGGCGCTGATGTCGCCCACGTCGGCGAAATACGTCGACATGCGGAAGTCCGTGCTGCCCACCGGCGTCTTCACGTAGCGGATGGTGGCCTCGTGCTCGGCCGCGACCAGTGCGCCGATGGCCGGATCGGCGGCGACGGACTGCGTGCCGCTGCGGATCGGCCGCGCCTCGACGGTGGTGCGCGACTTGTCGATCACCCAGGCCTTGCCGTCGAACGTCATGCGCAGGCCGACGACACCGAGGTGCTTGCCCCACAGGTCCGCCATCACGGTCGGCACGCCGTTCACGGTGCCCTTCACCTTGTCCACGCCCGGCAGGTTGAACTGCGGGACCGTGCTGGTCGCGTTCGGGAACACCTGGTGCGAGTGCCCGATCAGCAGCGCGTCGATGCCCGGCACGTGCGCGATGTGCCAGCTGCCGTTTTCCATCGTCGGCGAGTAGGTGTCGGCATCCAGGCCCGCGTGGGAGATCGCGACGACGATGTCGGCACCCTTCGCGCGCATCTCCGGCACGTAGCGCTGCGCCGTTTCACGCACGCCCACCGTGTAGACCTTGCCATCCAGCCAGCGCTTGTCCCAGGTGAGGATGGTGGGCGGCGCGAACGCGATGATGCCGACCTTCAGCGTGGCCTGCACCGGCGTGCCATCCGGCGCCGTGGCCGTGATGCGCTTGTCGATGATGGCGTAGGGCTGGAACAGCGGCTGCTTCGACTTCACGCTGTAGACGTTGGCCAGCACCTGCGGGAATTGCGGCCCCGCGCATTTTTCATTCGCCGCGACGCCTTCCACGTCGAAGCGGTTGCCCGTCACCTGGTTCAGGTAATCGAGTCCGTAGTTGAATTCGTGGTTGCCCACGCCGGCACCGTCGTAGCGAAGCGCGTTGAATGCCTTGTAGATGCCCAGCACCTCGCCGCAACCCACGCGCTTGACGAGCGCCTGGTAGTCGGCCAGCGCCGTGCCCTGGATCGAATCGCCGTTATCGAGCAGGACATTGTTCGGATATTCCTTGCGCGCAGCGGCGATCAAAGTCGCCGTGCGCTCCAGCCCGATCGATGGCTCGGCCGCCAGCTTGTAGTAGTCGTAGCTGACCACGTTGCTGTGCAGGTCGGTGGTTTCCAGCAGCGCGACGGTGGCTTGCGTGCCGGCGGGCGGCGTGGATGGCCCATCGGACGGCAGCGCGGCGCAGCCGGCCAGGATCAGGGGAACGAAACGAAGGGAATAACGAAATGTCATCTTCAGGACCGGTAGGTGGCAACGGCCAGCATGATACGGGAGCCGCGACGGTGGCGCCAGATTCGGCTCTGCCGGGCTGCCTGCCCCCGGAATCCGGTCACGATACGGTATAATCGCCGGTTCGATCGCCCCTCTAAGAGACAGAACAATCATGGAAGCAGAACGCATCAATTCCCTCGCCGCCCAGCTCGCAGACCTGACGTCCCGCGAAGCCGAACTTCGGAGGTATCTTTGACTTCGATGTGAAGTCGGAGAAGCTGGAACAACTGAACGCCGAACTGGAAGATCCGGCGGTCTGGAACGACCCGAAGAAGGCCCAGGACATGGGCCGCGAAAAGAAGGCGCTGGAAGCCATCGTCGACACGCTCACGAAAGCGAAGAGCGACCTGGCCGACATGGCCGAGCTGTTCGAGATGGGCAAGGAAGAAGCGGATGACGAGACGCTCGAATCCGTCATCGGCGACACGGCCGAGATCCAGAAGGTCATCGAAGGCCTGGAATTCCGCCGCATGTTCAACAATCCGATGGACCCGAACAACTGCTTCATCGACATCCAGGCCGGCGCCGGCGGTACCGAGGCCCAGGACTGGGCGTCGATGCTGCTGCGCCAGTACCTGCGCTATTGCGAACGCAAGGGCTTCAAGGTCGAGGTGATGGAACAGTCCGATGGTGAAGTCGCCGGCATCAAGACGGCCACCATCAAGGTCGAGGGCGACTACGCCTACGGCCACCTGCGCACCGAAACGGGCGTGCACCGCCTGGTCCGCAAGTCGCCGTTCGACAGCGCCAACGGCCGCCACACGTCGTTCACGTCGCTGTTCGTCTATCCGGAAGTGGATGACTCGATCGAGATCGAGATCAACCCGGCCGACCTGCGCATCGATACCTACCGCGCGTCCGGCGCCGGCGGCCAGCACATCAACAAGACCGACTCCGCCGTGCGCCTGACGCACGCGCCGTCCGGCATCGTCGTGCAGTGCCAGAACGACCGCTCGCAGCACCGCAACAAGGCCGAAGCGATGGAAATGCTGAAGGCCAAGCTGTACGAGCAGGAGCTGCGCAAGCGCATGAGCGAGCAGCAGAAGCTGGAAGACTCGAAGACGGACGTGGGCTGGGGCCACCAGATCCGCTCCTACGTGCTGGACCAGTCCCGCATCAAGGACCTGCGCACCGGCTTCGAGACCGGCAACACGAAGAACGTGCTGGACGGCGACCTGGACGATTTCATCTCCGCCTCGCTGAAGCAGGGTGTCTGACATGACGCAGACTCCCCGCGCGTTCATCTTCGACATGGACGGCACGATCGTCGACAACATGAGCTTCCACACGAAATCGTGGATCGCGTTTCTCGCCAAGCGCGGCCGCTCGGTCGACCCGGATGACTTCTTCCGCGACTCGGCCGGCCGCCAGGGCCACGAGATCATGCGCAGCTACATGGGCGCCGACCTGTCGGATGCCGAAACGGCCACGCTCGACGCCGAGAAGGAATCGCTGTACCGCGACCTGTACGGACCGCACCTGGAAGCGGTCGCAGGCTTCGAGTCGTTCATCGAAACGGCGCAGGAAGAGGACGTGCGCCTGGCCGTGGCCACGGCCGCGCCGCCGGCCAACATCGTCTTCACGCTCGATGGCCTGGACCTGCGCCGCCACTTCGATGCCGTCGTCGGCGCCGCCGATGTCGCGCGCGGCAAGCCGAATCCGGACGTGTTCCTGCTGGCGGCCGAACGCTGCGGCGTGGCACCCGGGCACTGCATCGTGTTCGAAGATGCGCCGCTCGGCGTGGAAGCGGCACGCCGCGCCGGCATGCGCGCGGTGGTGCTGACCACCACCCTGCCCGCCTCCGCCTTCGCCGAGTTCGACAACGTGATCTGCATCGCCCGCGATTTCACCGAGCTCGATATCGACGCGCTGTTCGACTCCTCACCCCTCATTCAACAAGCACAGTAACCATGACCACGGAAATCCAAGACCAGGCGCCAGGCCAGGACGACAACAAGATCATCGCCGAACGCCGCGCCAAGCTGGCCGCGCTCCGCGCCGAAGGTGGCGTCGCCTTCCCGAACGACTTCCGCCCGGAACACAAGGCCGCCGACCTGCACGCGCAGTACGCCGGCAAGTCGCGCGAGGAGCTGGAAGCCGCACCGGTGGCCGTGGTGCTGGCCGGCCGCATGATGCTCAAGCGCGAAGCGGGCAAGAAGGCCGCCTTCGCCACGCTGCAGGATGCCTCCGGTCCGAAGTCCGATGGCCGCGTGCAGATCTACGTGACGCTGGACGTGACGGGCGAAGCGTCGATGGAGGCGTTCCGCACCTACGACCTGGGCGACATCCTGGGCGTGAAGGGCACGCTGTTCAAGACCAAGACGGACGAACTGACGATCAAGGTCACCGAACTGCGCCTGATCACCAAGTCGCTGCGCCCGCTGCCGGACAAGTTCCACGGCCTGGCCGACCAGGAAACCAAGTACCGCCAGCGCTACGTGGACCTGATCATGAACGAGGACACGCGCCGCACCTTCAAGGCCCGCACGGCCGCGATCGCGTCGATCCGCCGCTTCATGCAGGACAACGAGTTCATGGAAGTCGAAACGCCGATGCTGCACACGATCCCCGGCGGCGCGGCGGCGAAACCCTTCATCACGCACCACAATGCGCTGGACATGCAGATGTTCCTGCGCATCGCGCCGGAGCTGTACCTGAAGCGCCTGGTGGTGGGCGGGTTCGACCGCGTGTTCGAGATCAACCGCAACTTCCGCAACGAGGGCGTGTCGATCCGTCACAACCCCGAGTTCACCATGATGGAGTTCTACGCGGCGTACACGGACTACCAGTGGATCATGAACTTCACGGAAGCCGTGATCCGCCAGGCCGCGACCGATGCGCACGGCTCCGCGGTGCTGACCTACGGCGGCCGCGAGCTCGATCTGTCGAAGCCGTTCCACCGCCTGACGATCGTCGGCGCCATCAACAAGTTCGCGCCGCACTACACGGCCGAGCAGCTGGAAGACGCCGAGTACATCAAGGCCGAGCTGAAGAAGTTCGGCGTCAAGCCGCATGCGCATTCCGGCCTGGGCGCACTGCAGCTGGCGCTGTTCGAAGAAACCGCCGAAGCGCAGCTGTGGGAGCCGACGTTCATCATCGACTACCCGGAAGAAGTCTCGCCGCTGGCCCGCGCCTCGGACACCCGGAAGGGCATCACCGAGCGCTTCGAGCTGTTCATGGTGGGCCGCGAGATCGCCAACGGCTTCTCGGAGCTGAACGATGCGGAAGACCAGTCGGCCCGCTTCCTGGCCCAGGTGGCCGCCAAGGAAGCCGGCGACGACGAAGCGATGTTCTACGACGCCGACTACATCCGCGCGCTGGAATACGGCATGCCGCCGGCCGGCGGCTGCGGCATCGGCATCGACCGGCTGATCATGCTGCTGACGGACTCGCCGAACATTCGCGACGTGCTGCTGTTCCCGCACCTGCGCAAGGAAGACTGAGTTTCGCCTTCATCGGCGCATGCAAAAAAACGCGGCCTTGGCCGCGTTTTTTATTGTTGGCTGGTGAGCAGCGGGGTCTGACCCATGGCGCCCGTGACGTTCATCCTGATTGCTGCCATTGCCGCGGGTCTGACCCCAGCAGTTTGCAGGCGTCGCGATGGCGCCAGCGAAAAGCTGGGGTCAGACCCGCGACAGGGACAGCAACCAAGGCAACAGTCCCGGGCGCTGTGGGTCAGACCCCGGCCGCTCCTGCGCCGCGGACTTCGGCGGCGACAACTTTACTTGATCACCCGATAGCAAGGCACGTAAGCCTTCCCCGGCAGCTTCATCCGGCTGTGCGCCACGAACGAGGCGAGCAGCCGGTCCATCGGCTCCATGATCTCGGCATCGCCATGGATCTCGAAGTGGCCATGGGCCTCGATCGCGCGGATGCCCTCGGCCTTCACGTTGCCCGCCACCACGCCGGAAAACGCGCGGCGCAGGTTCGCGGCGAGCACGTGCACCGGCTGGTTCTTGTGCAGCTTCAGGTTGCGCATGTTCTCGTGGGTGGGAGCGAACGGGCGCTGAAATTCCTCGTCGATCTTCAGCGCCCAGTTGAAGTAGTAGGCATCGCTGCGGCCCTTGCGGTATTCGCGCACCTGTTTCATCCCCTCCTGCATCTCCCGCGCCACCAGCTCCGGATCGTCGACGATGATCTTGTAGCGCCCCTGCGCGGCCTCGCCCAGCGTCAGGCCGATGAACTCGTTGATCTGTACAAAATACTCGCGCGCCGATTCCGGCCCGGTGAACACCAGGGGGAACGGGATGTCCACATTGTCCGGATGGAGCAGGATGCCGAGGATGTACAGGATCTCCTCAGCCGTGCCGGCGCCGCCCGGGAACACGATGATGCCGTGGCCGGTGCGCACGAAGGCTTCCAGGCGCTTCTCGATGTCCGGCATGATCACGAGGTCGTTGACGATCGGGTTCGGCGATTCGGCGGCGATGATGCCCGGCTCCGTGATGCCGAGATAGCGGCCGTTCATGAAGCGCTGCTTGGCGTGGCCGATGGTGGCGCCCTTCATCGGGCCCTTCATCGCGCCGGGACCGCAGCCGGTGCAGATGTCCATGCCGCGCAGGCCCAGCTGGTAGCCCACTTCCTTCGAGTAGTTGTATTCGGCGCGGTTGATCGAGTGGCCGCCCCAGCACACGATCAGGTTCGGGTTCAGCTGCGGGCGCAGGATGTTCGCATTGCGCAGGATGTGGAACACGGCATCCGTGATGCCTTCGGTCGTTTCGAGGTCGAACTTCGGATTGTCCGTCACCTCGTTGCTGACGAAGACGATATCGCGCAGCACGGCGAACAGGTGCTCGTGGATCCCCTTGATCATCTTGCCGTCGACGAAGGCGATGGCCGGCGCGCCCTTGATCTCCAGCTTGATGCCCCGCTCGCGCTGCAGGATGTTGATGTCGAACGACTGGTAGCGGTCCAGCAGCTCCTTGCCGTCATCGACCGTGCTGCCGCAGTTCAGGACCGCCAGCGCGCACTGGCGGAACACCTTGTACAGGCCGCCCTTGCCCGTGTCCAGCAGCTTGACGACTTCCGCCTTGGACAGTACTTCGAGTTTGCCTTCCGGCGAAATCAGTGTATCGACAAAACCTTGTTCCATGATGCTGCCTTCCCTAATCAGTAATGCTGTACGAACGTCCTGGGCACCAATATACGACATTGGCCGCCCGCACGGGATTGCAATCTTTACAGTCTCGCCACTTTGCTGCGACGCACCACATGAAGTGATCGACAATTCGACGCCGTCCATTACAATGGCGCCTTTTTTGCAGGAGATGCCGAATGAGCGGTAACAGCAAGGCGGTGGAGTCGGCGATCCCCGAATTCAAGCAGATCATGGGGCATCCCGCCCCGCTGTGGATGTTGTTCATGACGGAGTTCTGGGAGCGCTTTGCGTTCTACGGCATCCGCTGGGCGCTCGTCCTCTACATCGTGGCTCAGTTCCACGGCGGCGCCGCCACCGGCGAAGCCGATGCGAACCTCACCTACGGCTCCTACCTCGCCCTGGTGTACGCGGCGGCCCTGTTCGGCGGCTATGTCGCGGACCGGCTGCTCGGCTACCAGCGCTCGATCTTGATCGGCGCCGCCTTCATGGCCGCCGGCCTGTTCATGATCGCCATCCCCGATCCGACCATCTTCAAGCTGGGCCTGGCCACCATCATCACCGGCAACGGCCTGTTCAAGCCCATCATCTCCACGATGGTCGGCAAGCTGTACTCGGCCACCGACACGCGGCGCGACAGCGGCTTCACCATCTTCTACATGGGCATCAACGCCGGCGCCTTCGTGGCACCGATCCTGACCCAGTACCTGGCGCAGTACGTGTTCAACACGGGCGACACGCCGGCCTACAACATCGTCTTCATCGCCTCCGGCATCGGCATGCTGATCAGCCTCGTCTGGTTCTTCATCGGCCGCGCGCAGCTCAAGGGCATCGGCATGCCGGAAGCGCATGCGCAAAGTACATCGCGCATCCTGTATGTGATGATCGGCGCGCTTGCCGTGATCCCCGTCGTCTATGCACTGCTGGCCGTGGGCGCACAGCAGCTGCAGGTCGTGCTGACGGTGCTGTTCGTGCTGCTGGCCGTGATGCTGCTGGTCGAGGGCTACCGCAACGGCCCGGTCGCGCGCGATAAAGTATGGGCGATGATGATCATCTTCTTCTTCAACATCCTGTTCTGGATGTTCTTCGAGCAGGCCGGCAGTTCGTTCACCTTCCTGGCCGAGAACATCGTCAACCGCATGTTCGGCACCTGGGAATTCCCGACCGCCTGGTTCCAGAGCGTGAACTCCACCGCCATCATCCTGTGCGCACCGATCATCGCGGCCACCTGGATCTGGCTGGCGCGCCGCAATGCCGAACCGTCGATTCCCCGCAAGTTCGGCCTGGGCCTGATCTTCAACGGCCTGGCGTTCCTGCTGCTGGTGATCGCGCTGAAGACGATGGTCGTCGACGGCAAGATCCCGTTCTGGACGCTGTTCATGGTCTACACGATCCAGTCGATCGGCGAGCTGTGCCTGTCGCCGATCGGCCTGTCGATGGTGACGAAGCTGGCGCCCACGCGCCTGGTCGGCCTGGGCATGGGCGGCTGGTTCCTGTCGACCGGCATCGGCAACAACCTGTCGGGCATCTTCGCCTCGCACGTCTCCGGCGAATCGGGCATGTCGGTGGCGTCCGCGCTGGCCGGCTACAACTTCGGGTTCTGGTCGCTGGTCATCGGCGGCGCGCTGCTGTTCCTGCTCGCACCGCTGATCCAGAAGCTGATGCACGGCGTGAAGTAAGCGTCCTCCGGCATGGCAAAACGGCGACCACAGGTCGCCGTTTTCAATTGATCGCCGGTTTTCAATCCATCGCCGTTTTCAACTGGCCGCTGTCTTCGCTCCGTCGCCGTTGTCACCTGGCCGCGGGATGCACCGCCAGCCAGGCGTCCAGCTGCTGCGCCGCGCCGGCGGGCAGGTGCAGGCCCAGCTTGGTGCGGCGCCACAGGATGTCCGCCGCTGTCGTCGCCCATTCGTGGCGGCGCAGGTAGTCGAGTTCCGCCTCGTACAGTCCCGGCAGCACCTGCTCGCCCATGTCCGCCATCGCGGCGCGGCCCTGCAGCAGCGTATGGATGCGGGTGCCGTAGGCATGCGCGTACCGGCCGATGAGCGGGCAGTCCAGCCAGCCGTACTGCACCTTCAGGCTGGAGCCCCACTGGTCGAATTCGAGCACCGAGCGGTTCTGCGGCACGGCGCCGAACAGGTCCCCGCCCGGCAGGCAGGCGTCCGCCGTCCAGGCGGTGCCCGGCTGGCCCAGGGCCTTGCCCACCAGGTCCGCCGCTTCCTCCGCCAGCTTGCGGTAGGTGGTGAGTTTGCCGCCGAACACGGTGAGCAGTGGCGCGCCGGCGCTCTCGACTTCCAGCCGGTAATCGCGCGTGACGGCGCTGGCCTTCGCATCGCCGTCCTCGAGCAGGGGCCGCACGCCGGCGAAACTCCACACCACGTCCGACGGCTGCACGGGCGTGACGAGATAGCGGCCGGCCGCATCGCACAGGTAGCGGATCTCGTCTTCGCTGATCCGCACGACACCGGGATCGCCCCGATAATCGACGTCCGTGGTGCCGATCAGGCTGAAATCGCGTTCGTAGGGAATGACAAAGACGATCCTGCCGTCCTCATGCTGGAACAGGTAGGCGTCGTCATGGCCCGGCAGGCGCGGCACGACGATATGGCTGCCCTTCACGAGGCGCAGCTGATGGGTATGGGGCCGCTGCAGGGCGGCGTCCAGGAACGACGCGGCCCACGGTCCGGCGGCATTGACGAGGCAGCGCACCTTCGCTTCCTTGACGGTGCCATCGGCCTTGCGCAGCGTGACCTGCCACAGATCACCCTCGCGTCGCGCGGCGAGAACGCTGGTGCGCGGCAGGATGCAGGCCCCCTTCTCCGACGCGTCCATCGCGTTCAGCACCACCAGGCGGGCATCGTCCACCCAGCCATCCGAATACACGAAGGCCTGCTGGTACTGGGGCCGCAGGGCACGCCCGGCGGGATGGCAGGACAGGCGCACGGTTTGCGAGGCGGGCAGCAGTTCGCGGCGCGCCAGCCGGTCGTACAGGAACAGGCCCGCACGCACCAGCAGCGCGCTCCGTTGACCGGCGTGCGGCATCACGAAGCGCATCGGCCGCATGATGTGCGGGGCGGCGCGCAGCAGCACTTCCCGTTCCGCCAGCGCCTTGCGCACCAGGCCGAATTCGTAGTGCTCCAGGTAGCGCAGGCCGCCGTGGATCAGCTTTGTGGAGGCCGACGAGGTGTGGGAGGCCAGGTCGTCGCGCTCGCACAGCGCCACCGACAGGCCGCGCCCGGCGATGTCGCGCGCGATGCCGGCACCGTTGATGCCGCCTCCGACCACCAGAACGTCCACGTCCGAATCGACGCCACACTTTGCCGCTGACATCACTTCCCCGCTGAATAATTTCTATGAAGATACGTCAGTTGCGCACCCGTGGCAAGCGCCGTCACGCTCAGGGTCCCCGGCGCGGATGGAAGGTGCCTATTTTCGCGGCATCCCGGGCGCGGACGTCATTGTCACGTCGTCTATAATGGCCCGGTCTTCAACATGGACCACCCCGTTTTGACTACTACGCTCTCCTGGCTGAACCGCCGCAACGCACTGCGCGGCCTGATCGCCATCGCCGTCGCCGGCCTCGTCGCCACCCTTGCCGTGCTGGGCTACCTGTTCCTGGTCGTCCGCCCGAAACTGCCGTCGCTGGACGCCGTCACCGACTACAAGCCGAAGATCCCGCTGCGCATCTACACTGCGGATCACGTGCTGATCGGCGAATTCGGCGAAGAGCACCGCGACTTCGTGCCCATCAAGAATATCCCGGACATGATGAAGAAGGCCGTGCTGGCCATCGAGGACACGCGTTTCTACGAGCATGGCGGCATCGACTGGGTGCGCGCGATGGGCGCGATGAAGGCCAACCTGGCCGGCGGCTTCCGCCAGGGCGGCTCGACCATCTCCATGCAGGTGGCGCGCAACTTCTTCCTGACGCGCGAGAAGGTCCTGTCGCGCAAGCTCAACGAGGTGATGCTGACCTACAAGATCGAGGATGCGCTGACGAAGGACCAGATCCTGGAGCTGTACATGAACCAGATCTACCTGGGCCAGCGCTCGTTCGGCTTCGCCGCGGCCGCCCAGGTCTATTTCGGCAAGACGCTGCAGGAGCTGTCGGTCGCCGAGATCGCGATGCTGGCCGGCCTGCCGCAAAATCCGGCGCGCCACAACCCCGTGTCGAACTTCAAGCGTGCCAAGGCGCGCCAGGCGCTCGTGCTGCGCCGCCTGCACGATCTCGACTACATCAGCGATGCGCAGTACGAAGCGGCGCAGCACGAGACCCTGCACATCAATAACAAGGGCCAGGAGTTCGACACGCATGCCGAATACGTGGCCGAACTGGCACGCCAGGCCGTGTTCGCCGAGTTCCAGGAAGAGGCGTACACGCGCGGCATCGTGGTGCACACGACGATCCTGAAGGCCGACCAGGATGCGGCCTACGAATCGGTGCGCCGCAACGTGATCGCCTACGACCAGCGCCATGGCTACCGGGGCCCCGAGGCCTTCATCGAGCTGCCCGACGGCGACGAGGAACGCGAGGAAGCGATCGACGAGGCGCTGGGCCGCCGCCCGTCCAGCGACGGCCTGATTCCGGCAGTCGTGCTGTCCGCCAGCGCCAGCGAAGTGCGCGCCGAGACGGCCGACGGCGACGATGTGCGCATCAGGGGCGACGGCCTGAAGCTGGCCGCGCCGGCATTGTCCTCGAAGGCGAAGGACGGCATCCGCATCCGTCCCGGCGCCGTGATCCGCGTCGCGCAGGACAAGAAGGGCTGGGCCATCACGCAGGTGCCGAAAGTGGCGGCCGCCTTCGTGTCCATCGATGCCGCCACCGGCGCGTATCACGCGATGGTGGGCGGCTTCGACTACAACCTGCAGAAGTTCAACCACGTGACGCAGGCGTGGCGCCAGCCCGGGTCGTCGATCAAGCCGTTCGTCTACTCGGCCGCCATCGACAAGGGTTTCGGTCCGTCGTCGCTGATCAACGACGTGCCCATCGAACTGCCGGGCGGCGCGAACGGCGAGCCGTGGAAGCCGCAGAACGACGATTTCAAGTTCGACGGTCCGATCACGATGCGCCGCGCGCTGTCCGAATCGAAGAACGTGCCGTCGGTGCGCATCCTGCGCGCCGTCACGGTGCCGTATGCGCACGAGTTCCTGGGCCGCTTCGGCCTCGATCCGGCCCGCCATCCGAACAACCTGACGATGGCCCTGGGCACCGGCGCCGTCACGCCGCAGCAGATGGCCGGTGCGTATTCCGTGTTCGCCAACGGCGGCTACAAGGTGCAGCCCTACCTGATCGCCCGCATCGAGGATGCCGAGGGCAAGGTGCTGAAAGCCGTGCCGCCGCCACCGAAGCTGACCGACGAGGCCCGCGTGCTCGATGCCCGCAACGCCTTCATCATGGACAGCATGCTGCGCGAAGTGGCCCGCAGCGGCACGGGCGCGGCGGCCACGCAGCGCATCGGCCGCACCGATATCGCAGGCAAGACGGGCACCACGAGCGACGCCGTCGACGGCTGGTTCGGCGGCTACGGCGGCGGCATCGTGGCAGTGGCCTGGATGGGCTACGACGAGCCGAAGTCGCTGGGCGGCCGCGAGTTCGGCGCCACGCTGGCGCTGCCGATCTGGATCGACTACATGAAGGTGGCGCTGGCCAGGCGACCCGTCGTCGAACGCGAGGCGCCGGAAGGCGTGGTGCAGCTCGATGGCGACTGGATCCTGGAAGAGTATGCGGCCGACCCGACGGTGCGCGGCATCGACCTCGACGAAGCGGTGCCGGGCCAGGCAGGAGTACCGGTGCCACAGATGGAAGGCGGCGAGCAGCCGGCGCTGCCGGGCGCCCCGGTGATCGCGCCGGTGTCGCCCGCCGTTCCGCCATCGACCCTGCCGAATGTCGCACCCGCCATCCCGCCGAATCCGCCACCCGAGACGAACTAGCCGTTGTCATGCGGGGCACAGCACGTTGATCAGTTGATCTTCACCACGGCGCCCTGCACGGTGACGGGGCCGGCCGCCTTCGCGTCGAGCTTGCCGCTGGCGTCCAGCGTGATCTGCGCGCCCTTGATGGTGATGGCAGCGGGCTCGATCAGGATGCTGCTGCTGCCCACCTTCAGTTCGATCGACGTGGTGGCCGTGACCACGATCTTCGCCTTGCCCGTGATGGTCTGGTCGCCCGTGACCGTGACGGTCTGCCTGCCGCCCACGTCGAGCGTCTGGTCCAGCGTGATCGCCACCGTCTGGCTGTGCTCCACCGTCTCGCGGTCGTCGTGCGCCACCTTCACGGTGCGGTCATGGCCCACCTCGAGCGACTGGTCGTTGGCGATGCGCACCGTCTGGTCGCCCTTGTCCTTCTTCTCGAAGCCGACCGTCAGCGTGTCGTTGTTCTTCACCACGCGGTTGAAGTCCTTCTCGGCCTGCACGAAGATCTCTTCGGCATCCTTGCGGTCCTCGAAGCGCAGCTCGTTGTAGCCGCCGCCACCCTTCGAGCTGTTGGTGCGCAACGTCGATTTCGTCTGCTCGCCCGGGAGGCCATAGGGCGGCATGGCGTCGCCGTTGTACACGCAGCCGGTCACGAGCGGGCGGTCCGGATCGCCTTCCAGGAAGCTGACGACGACCTCCATGCCGATCCGGGGAATGAACATGCTGCCCCAGCCCTTGCCGGCCCAGGCCTGCTGCACCCGCACCCAGCAGGAACTGGCCTCGTCGTCCTGGCCATCGCGGTCCCAGTGGAACTGCACCTTGATGCGGCCGTACTTGTCGGTCCAGATCTCCTCGCCGGCCTTGCCCACCACCATGGCCGTCTGCGGACCGCGCACCACGGGCTTCGGCGTGACGGGCAGCGGCCGGTAGCTGTGCCGCTCGCCCACGGCCGTGAACGCGCAGTGGAAAGCGAAGCCGCCGCCACCGCCCGAGGCGTAGCGCAGGTCCGTCACGTCGACCGTGGTGCCCGTCACCAGCACCTTGCGGTCCTGGTCCGTGCGCGGGTGGCCGGTCAGCGCGAACATCCGGCCCGCCGCCACGCCCCGCGCATTCGTCTCGCCATTGATCTGTTCGCACTGGCCGTGCTGGCTTTCCATGCGCGCGCGGGCCCGCGCCGTGCCGGCGCCGGCCGCCGTGTAGCCGCCCGGGTAGTCGTACAGTTCGTATTCGGCGTCCAGCGCGGCGGCGGGGATCGCGGCGCGTACCAGCAGCGCGCCGCTCGTCGAGGCGGCGGCCTTCTCGAAATCGAAATCGTTGAGCGCGCAGGCACCGGCCTGGATCTCGGTGGCCGCTTCCCACCGGTGCACCGCTTCGCCATCGACCACGCCGCGGCCTTCCTCGCCGCCGAAGCGGATGCGCGCGTAGCCCGGCGTGTCGGCATGCGCGGCATAGGAATCGGCCAGCACCATCGTGTGGCGCCCCGCCTCGTGCCGGAACCAGTAATAGATGCCCGCCTCTTCCAGCAGGCGGCTGACGAAATGGAAATCCGTCTCGCGGTACTGCACGCAGTACGGCAATTCTGCATACTCGCCGGCCAGCGCCGTGACGTCCAGATTCACCTCGCCGCCGTAGCCGCCCCCTTCGCACACCGCGCGCACGATGGCGGGCACCGATTTCTGCTGGAAGATGCGGCAGTTCGACGCGCGCGTGAGGAGCCACAGCCAGGGGCGCAGCACCGCCTCGTAGCGCGTGTAGGCGCCAGCCCGGCCGGCACACGCGAAGCGGGTGACGACACCGTGGAAGACCCGTTCGCCGCCCGCCGGCAGCACGATCGTGACGGACATCGCCTTGCCCAGCACCGCAGCGGCCGCCACATCCGGTTCGGCCGATACGAGCTGCACGCGGTACTCGAACGGCTGCCCCAGCATCTCGCTGCCGTGCAGCCGCTCCAGCAGCAGGACGTCCGCTCCGGCGGCGCTCGTGACGGTGACCTCGCGGTTCGCTTGCAGGCTGGGCATGATGTCTGTCTTCGCTTCGGGTCAGGGAATCATCGTCTTCGTCGTGGCGGCATGCGTGAAGGCGATGACGCCGCCCCAGTTGCACAGGCACTTGCTGGTGTTGTCCAGCGCGGGCATGTTCGCGATCAGCACCGTTGCCGCGCCCGGTGTCCAGGGCGCGGCGGTCGCCGGCACGCAGGGCATCGGCGTGAGCACGCCCAGCGCCGCGGCTGTCGCTGCCGCCACCACCGGATTGGCCGGCGACTGGCACACGCCGAACGGGAGGATATTCACCAGCGGCTGGTGGTCCATGATGTTGGCGGCCGGCGGGCCTTCGGCCAGCACGCGGTTCACGGGCAGCACCGCCAAGGACGCCGGCGCCGCGCCGAACGAGCATTTCATCAGCGCCCCCATCGCGACCTGGCTGGCCATCAGCAACCCTCCACAGCAGCGGGCAGCCGCGCCGTTTTATTTTGCCGATGCTGTTTGATTTTCATTTCCAATAATCTATTATTACCGACAATCACCGAAAATCGACCGACTATCAAAGGAAGATGCGAGATGAACAAATCGCTGCCGACACCCTGCCGCCACGCTTCCGGGCGGACCCCATGAGCGTCGACGCACACCCGGAGCAGCTGCTGCAAAGGCTTGCCGGAGCCGGGATAGCGCACGCCACCGGCAACGATCGGCACGCAGCGCCCGGTGCGCCTGCCCTGTGCGCGGCGCTGCTGGGCGCGCTGCTGCCGACGCCGGCCGAAACCCTGGACGTGCTGGACGCCGGCTGCGGCGAAGGCGCGTGCGGTTCCCTGCTGCAGCCCTACGCCCGCGAGCTGACAGGCGTGGACCGCGCGCCCGCCAGGCTCGCCGTGGCGCGTGAACGGGGCGGCTACGACGCGCTGCAGGAAGCGGAACTGACAGCGTGGCTGGCCGGCCACCCGGCCACGTATGACCTGGTCGTGGCGGCCGACGTACTGCGCCATTTCGGCGACCTGCACGGCGTGCTGCGCGCTGCCGCCACGGCGCTGCGGCCCTTCGGCCAGCTGCTGTTCACCGTGCAAGAGGCGCCAGGCGCCAGCGTGACCCGCTACCTGCTGCAGCCGAACGGCCGCTACAGCCACGCCGAGGCCCATGTGCGCGGTGCACTCGACGCGGCCGGTTTCACGGTGGCCGTCGTCAGCCGCATCACGCTCGGCACGCAGCAGCAGGGGCAACAGCTGCAGCGAGGCGGCCTGCTGGTCGCGGCCTTCAGACGCAGTGCCTGAACCGTCCACAACGGCATCACGCGAAGTCATTCGCTGAAAAAGTCATAGCTGAATTCACCGCCCGCCACGCCCACCCGCACGCCGGCGATCGGCCGCCCCGTCATCATCCGGTTCAGGAACTCGCGCGAGATATCGGGCAGCATCGTGTTGGTCAGGATCGCGTCGATCATGCGCCCGCCGGATTCCGTCTCGGTGCAGCGCGACACCACCAGTTCCACCACCTCATCGCTGTACGCGAACGGAATCCGGTAGCGCGCCTCCACGCGCCGCTTGATGCGGTCCAGCTGCAGCCGTACGATCCGGCCCAGCATGGCATCGGACAGCGGATAGTAGGGAATCGTCACGAGCCGGCCCAGCAGCGCCGGCGGGAATACCTTCAGCAGCGGCTCGCGCAGCGCCTTGGCCATGCCCTCGGGATCCGGCATCAGGTCCGGGTCCCGGCACAGGCCCGCGATCAGCTCCGTGCCGGCATTCGTGGTCAGGATGATCAGCGTGTTCTTGAAGTCGATGAAGCGCCCCTCCCCGTCTTCCATGAAGCCCTTGTCGAACACTTGGAAGAAGATCTCGTGCACATCGGGGTGGGCCTTTTCCACCTCGTCGAGCAGCACCACCGAATAGGGCCGGCGCCGCACCGCTTCCGTCAGCACGCCGCCTTCGCCATAGCCCACGTAGCCGGGCGGCGCGCCCTTCAGCGTGGACACCGTGTGCGCCTCCTGGTACTCGCTCATGTTGATGGTGATGAGGTTCTGTTCGCCGCCGTACAGCGCCTCGGCCAGCGCCAGTGCCGTTTCCGTCTTGCCCACGCCGGAGGTTCCCGCCAGCAGGAACACGCCGACCGGCTTGCCGGGATTGTCCAGCCCCGCGCGCGAGGTCTGGATGCGCCGCGCGATCATCTCCATCGCATGGTCCTGGCCGATCACCCGCTGCGCCAGCAGGCGGCCGATGCCGAGGATGGTCTCCATCTCGTTCTTCGCCATGCGGCCGACCGGGATGCCGGTCCAGTCGCCGACCACGGCGGCCACCGCCTGGTAATCGACGGTCGGCAGGATCAGCGGGTTCTCGCCCTGCAGCGCAGCCAGCTCCGCCTGCACGTCGCGCAACTGCGCCAGCGTGGCGGCCCGATCCTGCCCAGCGCTGTCTGCCGTGGCCCCACCCGCTGACACCTCGCCGCGCAGGCGCACTCGCAGCGCCAGCAGCCGGTCGACCAGCTGGCGTTCCGCCTCCCAGCGGCCCTCCAGGTTGGCGAGCCGGTCCCGCTCGGCGGCCAGCGCACTGCCGGCTTCCGCCGCGCGCCCGGCCGTATCGATGCCGATGGCCTGTTCGCGGCCGATGATGGCCAGTTCCGTCTCCAGTGCCTCGATGCGCTTGCGCGCGTCGTCGACCTCTGCGGGCGTGGCGTGGAGGCTCACGGCCACGCGTGCGCTCGCCGTGTCGAGCAGGCTGACGGACTTGTCGGGCAGCTGGCGCGCCGGAATGTAGCGGTGCGACAGCCTGACGGCCGCCTCCAGCGCCTCGTCGAGGATCTGCACCTTGTGGTGCGCCTCCATCGTCGCCGCCACGCCCCGCATCATCAGGATGGCGCGCGCCTCGTCCGGCTCGTCGACCTGCACGGTCTGGAAGCGCCGCGTCAGTGCCGGATCCTTCTCGATGTGCTTCTTGTATTCGGCAAAAGTGGTGGCGCCGATCGTGCGCAGCGTGCCCCGCGCCAGCGCAGGTTTCAGCAGGTTGGCCGCATCGCCCGTGCCGGCCGCGCCGCCAGCACCCACCAGCGTATGGGTCTCGTCGACGAACAGGATCACGGGCTTTTCACTCGCCTGCACCTCGTCGATCACGGCGCGCAGCCGCTGTTCGAACTCGCCCTTCATGCTGGCGCCGGCCTGCAGCAGGCCCACGTCCAGCGCCAGCAGCCGCACGTCCCGCAGCGCCGGCGGCACGTCGCCGCGTGCGATCCGCTGCGCGAAGCCTTCCGCCACCGCGGTCTTGCCCACGCCGGCCTCGCCGACCAGGATCGGGTTGTTCTGGCGCCGGCGCATCAGGATGTCGACCACCTGCCGGATCTCGTCGTCGCGCCCGACGATCGGATCGAGCTTCGCACGGGCATCGTCGCCCCGCGCCTGCGCCGTCAGGTCCACCGTGTACTGCTTCAGCGCTTCGCCCTTGCCCAGCGCGGCAGGCGCGATCGCGCCCGAGGCTTCGCCCGGTGCACCATCGACCTGGGCACCACCGGCCCGGAACCCGTCGGTCGCGGCCAGCGCGGTTTCCGGCGACTCTCGCAGCAGCTGGCCGAAGCGCTCCGACAGGTCCTCCCCCTTCACCTTCTGGAACTGCGGCGACAGCCCGTACAGCGCATTGCGCAGGCCGGACGTCTTCAGCATGCCCACCACGAGGTGGCCCGAACGCACTGCCGATTCGCCGAACAGCAGCGTGCCGTACACCCATGCGCGCTCCACCGATTCCTCCAGCTGCGACGACAGGTCCACCGACGTGGCGCCGCGCGGCAGCCGGTCCAGCGCCGCCGTCAGGTCGCGTGCCAGCGCCGCCGGATCGAGCTCGTAATGGCGCAGGATGCGGTGCAGGTCCGCATCCTGCAGCTGCAGGATCTGGTGCAGCCAGTGCACCATCTCCACATGGGGATTGCCGCGCAGCTTGGCGAACACGGTGCTGCTCTCGATCGCGCGGTAGCACAGGGAATTGAGTTTGCCGAACAGGGCGACGCGGCTGATGTCTGCCATGGTGTGTTCCTCAGCCCGGATGGGCGCCAGGGGGGAGCGGGGCCGCGCACGGGCGTCCGGTGCACGGTATGAAGGTGTCATCCAGCGGGCGGACCAGGAGCTGGTCCCGGTCCCGGTCGGGCGGCGCGCCGTGTGGCCAGGTGGTCCAGCCGAGCCGCAGGCCCCGGCCCAGCCGCAGCGGCGGCGTGTCTTCCCGGCGCAGGACCAGGCGCACGTCCCAGTCGAGCGCCAGGCCGGCGTATTCGCGCACCCAGGCCAGCAGCCGCGCCATGCTGGCGCCGCCGGGCAGCAGGCGCCGGTAATCGTCCAGCGCCATCGGCCCCAGGACGAGCCGGAAGCGGCTCTGGCAGTCCCACACGCTTTTGCCCAGCACCGTCGAGATGCCGAGCGCATTGCCGCCGTCCGCGCCGGCCGCCGCGCCGCCGAGGCGGGTGCGCACCTCTTCCGGCAGCCGCAGCCAGTGGCCGGCGAACTGCTCGATCCGCACCGGCAGGCCGAAATAGGCCCGCAGGATGGCGACCAGGCCGGCGGCGGGCCGCGCATGGCTGGCCAGCAGGCCGGCGAAATGCAGGCGCGCGAAGTCGCCGATCGCATCGCGCCCGCGCAGCGCCGGGCTGCCGATGCCGAACAGGCTGCCCACGTAGTCGGCAAAGCGGTCGCCCTCCGGCCGGTCCAGGCTGATCGCCGGCTCGGCCTGGGCCCGCGCCCGGTAGAACAGGGACAGCAGGCGGTGGTGGAACACGTCCAGGAACGCCAGCAGCGTGCCGTCGCCGCCGTTGCGCAGGCGGTCGCGCACGTATTCCGTCAGGTGCAGCGGCAGTGGCCCGTTGGCGCCGAGCAGGCCGAGGAAATTGACGGCAAGCCGGCCGCGCGCGGCGCCGTCGCTGCGCCTGAAAGCCGCCAGCTGCGTGCCATTGAAGGTCATCGAGGCATGCTGGCCGAAGCGCACCGCGTCGTCGCGCGGCCGCAGCGAGGTGCCGATGCGCGGCAGCTGCGGATGCGCCGCTTCGATCAGCCGCAGCACCTGGAAGAACTCCATGCGCGCCGCATCCCGCTCCAGGGCCGCCTCGAGCGCTACAGGATCGCGCATCGGCCCACCTGCGCATTCCACCGCATGATCTCGCCGCGCGCGACGGTGCGCACGACGGTCTCGGTAAAGGTGTTGATCGACACGTACTGGGCGAAGAAGCGCGCCAGCACGGCCCCCATCAGGAAGGCGCCGCTGCCTTCGAAGGCGCCATCGTCGAGCGTGAGCGTGAGCTGCAGGCCGCGGCCGAACGTGACCGGGCCCGGCGACGGCATCCGGCGCGTGACGCCCCGCGCGGTCACGGACTGCACGCCGTCGACCTGGCGCCGGGCATGCGCGTCGCCGGCCGGGCAGTACAGCGCCAGCAGCTCGCGCAGCGCGACGGCGCCTTCGCCACGGCCGCTGCGCGCGTCGCCGTCGACGAGCGACAGGTAGTTCAGCGACAGGTGGTTCAGCAGCCGCCATGCCGCGCCCCCTTCGGCAGACGAAGGATGCGGCTGGCTGGGGCCTGCCAGGCAGCGGATGGCCACCACCGGCGCGCCCGTGTCGAGGATGAAGTCGGTCTTGCCGACACCGAGCGGCATCGCCAGCGGCAGGTCGCGGTTGGTGCACCACACGGTCAGGCCGAGCTGGCGCAGATTGTCGCGGTACGGGGCGGCCGCCGCATCCACGATCGAGATGAAGGTTTCGCTGCCGATGTAGCTGGAGCGGGGGCCGGCGCGGCGCTGCCGCTGCGACACCAGCCGGGGCTCGCGGCGGATCTGGTAGAACGCCGTCTCCCCGGTAGCGCTGCCCGGGTCCTTGGCCGTATAGAACGGATGGAACACCTGTTCGGCCGCCACGCCGGTGCCGTAGCCCCGCACTTCCTCGATCTGGTGCACCTCGAAATCCTGCGGGCGGGTGCGGTCCACCAGCACGTGGTGCTCGAACTGTTCGCCATCGACGCCGATGCGGTCGGCCCGGCGCCGGAACAGGTTGATCGCCGGCGTGCAGTGCAGCGCGAAATGCGTGGCGTCGAGCACCTGTTCCAGATGCGCATCGGTGCGGTTGAGCAGGATGACGACATCGATCTCGCCTTCCGTGCATCCCGCCAGCGCGGCGCGCAGGCCGCGCAGCTCGACAAACCCGAAGCGCTGGGGGAAGGCGAAATATTCCTGCAGCAGCCGGTAGCCCGGGAAGGTGCGGCCGCCCGCGGGCAGCAGTGCTTCTTCCTCGTCGAAGCCCAGCGGTACAAGGGCCGTCTTCGGCAGCCGGCCGTGCCAGCTGGCGGGCCGGCCGGCACCGGCATCGGCCGGCGCCAGCAGCACGCCTTCGATTCCGGCCAGCAGGAGCTCGAGGATGCGGACCGGCAGAGCGTCGCCGCCGCGCAGGTGCAGGGCCAGGCGGTCGAGGCCCGGTTCGCGGAACGCCAGCCCGCCCGCCGTGCGCAGCCGCAGCCGCAAGCCGGCCCGCACGCCCGGTGGCAGCTTCACGTCCAGCCCCGCCAGGGTGCCGCCATGCGTGGCGAGCCGCGCTTCGACCAGCTCGATCGGCCACAGGGTCACGTCATGCGCCGTGCGGTACTCGCAGGCGGTGACATCGCCCTTCCCCAGCACGCTGCGCAGCGCCGTCCCGCGCGGTACCGGATAACCACCCTTCAGTGCCGGATTCGACAGGTCCGGCTGCAGCTGCACCACCGCCATCGACGGGGTCGGCGCCAGCAGGTGCGGGTAGACCAGCTCCGCCAGGTGCTGGGTAAACCGGGGGAACTCGGCATCGAGCTTCATCTGCACGCGCGCGGCCAGGAACGAGAAGCCTTCCAGCAGGCGCTCCACATACGGATCGGCGCATTCGAAACCTTCCAGGCCGAGCCGCCCGGCGACCTTCGGGTAGTCGCGCGCGAACTCGCCGCCCACCTCGCGCAGGTGCTGCAGTTCCTGGCTGTAGTAACGGAGGAAGCGGGGATTCACGCGGCGGCTCCCTTGCGCGAGCGCGGCAGGCCTGTGGTCATGACGCGGCTCCCTCGCCCAGGCGCAGTGTCAGGCCGTGTGGCATCGAACGGCCTCCCCGCACGGGCGGCGCGGGGCCCAGGTTCATGCTCCCGCTCCTTCGCGCAGCCGCAGGACCGCGCGGTCGATATCGAGTTCCGTCTTCAGGTACAGCCGCTCCGGATAGGGCTGCGCCCACAGGTCGCCTTCGATGACGAAGGTGATGCGGTTGCGGTCCGATTCGGCGGGCACGGCGCGCACCGACACGGTCGCCCGGATCAGGCGCGGCTCGAAATCCCAGATCGCCTGGCGGATGCCGCGCTCCAGCTCCGCCAGGTCCAGCCCGGCGACGCTCACGCCGGACATGTCCGGCATGCCGTAATTGAGGACGGAACCGGCCAGGTACGGCAGCGGCGCAGTGTCCGTCGTCGACAGCAGGTTGGTGGCATTGAGCAGCCATGCCAGGTCGCGCAGCACGGAGTCGCGCAGCGTGCGCAGCGACAGCACGCGTCGGTCGCGCGACTCCACCTGCGCTTCCGGCTGGTGGTCGGTCAGGCGGTCCAGCAGCGAAGGCTGCAGCCGCTCCCGGGGCGCGAGCTCAGCCATCGACGGCCGCCAGGTCCGGCACGCCGCTGCCGAACACGATCGCGCGCACGTCCATCAGCGCATATTCGCCGGCGTCCGTGACCAGCATGCGCTGGCCCAGGCCATGGCCGCCCAGGCCCGCCTCCCCGCTGTCGGTCCCGCTGTCGGTCCCCCGGCTGACCCATTCAGTACGGCGGGCCAGCAGCAGCGCGGCATCGGCCTGCGCGGCAGTGCGCTCGTAGCGCGTGGGGATCAGCCCGACGGTACTGGCGCCATTGGTCCACGCGAACGTGGCCGGCGTCCACACGCAGTCGCGCAGGTCGGCGGGCGGTTCGAAGGCGATCCGGCCGATGCGGTGCACCGGCACCCAGAAATACTTGCCGTTGACGACCGCCTCGATGACGGGCCCCAGCCGGGCATCCGCGTCCGCCAGCCAGGCGAACGGCACGCCGTCGATCGAGCCGGGCGTGGCGGGCGCCGCGTCGAATGCCGCCTCGCGCAGGCGAGCCGCGCCGGCGTGGTCGCCATCGGCAGCGCGCCTGAGCGCTTCGAGCAGCTGGGCGACCCACTCTTCCGGCTCGCCGAACAGCAGCGGCTGGCGCTTGCCGGCGAAGATCTCGGCGCGCAGCGCCTCGCACTGGATCGCTTCGCGGTAGGTCTGCACCATCGGCAGCGCGCCGGCATCGAGCTCGGCGACCACCGACAGCTGCGTGAGCGCGCGCTGCCATTGCCCCAGCACGCACAGCAGCTGGAACAGGAAGATGCGGTGCCGCGCATCGCCGGGGTGCCTGCGGACTTCGTCCTGCAGCGCGGCCAGCGCCTCGTCGAGGCGGCCCTGCGCGATGAGGGTCTGCGTAGTGAGGGCTGGCGCGATGAGGCTTTGCCTGATGCCGGGTTGCGCGTCCATGGTGGCCTGGTCGGGTGGGTGGCGATGGCCGGGAGCGCTGCGGGGCAGGCGTTCCCGGCACGGCTTCATTTCGACGCGTTGCCGGCGATGTCCCAGTCGAAGATGCCGCCGGAAGCCGTCACGCCGGCCTTGTCCTGCAGGAAGTACTCCAGCTTCACCTGCGCGAAGTTGAGCGTGACGTTCTCCGTCAGGCGGTCTTCGCCGCCGCTGCCGCCCGAGGCGATCGAGGTGACCAGCACGTCGGCCAGCGAGATCTCCAGGTACTTCTGCTGGCCCGTGCCGGATTTGCGCACCAGCAGCGTGGCCGCCGGGATATGGGTGCCCTTGGCCAGCGCGATGAACAGCGCCGGCGAGGCCTTGTCGACCCACTTCGTCACCGACAGGTCCTGGAAGCTGGCCTTGCCCGCGCCGCCGCCGCCGCCGGCGTGGAAGCTGCCCGCATTCGCGGCGCCCCAGCTCCAGGCCAGGACATCGATATCGCCCGCTTTCGACTGTGCTGCATCCTTCGTTTCGCCCTTGATGTTGGCACCAAGGTTGAGGAACATGTCCACTGCCATTTCGTTCTCCTGGTTGGTCGTTGATGGTCATGGTTGAGCGGGCCGACCCGCGGGCCCGGCGCGTCCTGCAAACAATCTCTCGCTGCGCTGCCCTGCCGTCAGCCGCCCTTCGCCGACGGCAGCTTCGACACCAGCCGCAGCGACACGGTCAGCCCTTCCAGCTGGTAGTGCGGGCGCAGGAAGAACTTCGAGGTGTAGTAGCCGGGATTGCCCTCCACCTCTTCGAGCTGCACCTCGGCGGCGGCCAGCGGCTTCTGCGCCTTGGTGCCTTCCGACGAGTTGGCCGGATCGCCGTCCACGTAGCGGTTGATCCAGTTGGTCAGCCAGCGCTGCATCTCGTCGCGGCCCTTGAACGAGCCCACCTTGTCGCGCACGATGCATTTCAGGTAGTGGGCGAAGCGGCAGGTCGCGAACAGGTAAGGCAGCCGCGCGGCCAGCGCCGCATTGGCGGAGGCATCCGGATCGTCGTACTCGGCCGGCTTGTGCAGCGACTGCGCGCCGATGAACGCGGCGAAGTCGGTGTTCTTCTTGTGCACCAGCGGCATGAAGCCGTTGGCCGCCAGCTCCGCTTCGCGCCGGTCGGAGATGGCGATCTCGGTCGGGCACTGCATCGCCACGCCGCCGTCGTCGGTGGGGAAGCTGTGCACCGGCAGCCCTTCCACGGCACCGCCGGACTCGATGCCCCGGATGCGCGAGCACCAGCCGTATTCCTTGAACGAGCGGTTGACGTTGACGGCCATCGCGTAGGCGGCGTTCGACCACGTGTAGTTGGCGCTGCCGGGCGCGGAAGTGTCTTCCTCGAAGTCGAACTCCTCGACCGGATCGGTCTTCGCGCCATACGGCAGGCGCGCCAGGAAGCGCGGCATCGCCAGGCCGACATAGCGCGCGTCTTCCGATTCGCGGAACGAGCGCCATGCAGCGTGCTCCGGGGTCTGGAAGATCTTCGTCAGGTCGCGCGGATTGGACAGTTCCTGCCACGATTCCATCAGCATCACGGACGGTGCCGCACCGGCGATCAGCGGCGCGTGCGCGGCCGCCGCGATCTTCGCCATCCCGGTGAGCAGTTCGACATCGGGCGCGCTGTTGTCGAAGTGGTAGTCGGCCACGATGGATCCGAACGGCTCGCCGCCGAACTGGCCGAACTCCTCCTCGTACATCTTCTTGAACACGGGGCTCTGGTCCCAGGCCGTGCCCTTGTATTTCTTGAGCGTTTTCGCCAGGTCGTTCTTCGACACGTTCATCACGCGGATCTTGAGCGTTTCGTCCGTTTCCGTGTTGTTGACGAGGTAGTGCAGGCCGCGCCATGCCCCTTCCAGCTTCTGGAACTCCTCGGTATGCAGGATCAGGTTGATCTGCTCCGTGAGCTTGTCGTCCAGTGCGGCGATCAGGCTCTCGATGGTCGCCAGCACGTCGCCCGACACCAGCCGCGTGCCGGCCAGCGCCTGCTCGGCCAGCGTCTTCACGGCCGTTTCGACCGCTTCCTTCGCCTTGTCCGACTGAGGCTTGAACTCCTTCTGCAGCAGGCTGCCGAAGTCGCTCAGCTCGAGCGTGCCGGTGGCCGCTTCGTTGATTTCCTGGATCTGCGCCATGTCGTTCTCCCTTCACGCTTGCGGTTTCGGCGCGGCGGCCAGTGCCTGCAGCAGGGCCGGATCGGCCAGCAGCTTCGCCACCAGTTCCTCGGCCCCCGTCTTGCCATCCATATAGGTCAGCAGGTTCGACAGCTGCCCGCGCGCTTCGAGCAGCTTGTTCAGCGATTCGACCTTGCGGGCGATGGCGGCCGGCGCGAAGTCGTCCATGCTCTCGAACGTCATGTCCACCGACAGATTGCCTTCGCCCGTGAGCGTATTGGGCACCTGCACGGCCACGCGCGGCTTCATCGACTTCAGGCGTTCGTCGAAATTGTCGACATCGATCTCGAGGAACTTGCGGTCGGAGACGGGCGCCTGCGGATCGGCCGGCTGGCCGGACAGGTCGGCCAGCACGCCCATCACGAAGGGCAGCTGGATGCTTTTCTCGGCGCCGTACACCTCCACGTCATACTCGATCTGCACGCGCGGCGCACGGTTGCGCGCGATGAACTTCTGGCTGCTCTCTTTGCCCACGATGGCTCCTCCTGGTTGATGTCCCTGCCCGGTTCCGGTGTCAGTCCGGCCCGTCCTGGCGCGGACCGCTCACGACCAGCAGTTGCTGCAGGCCGTCCGGCGCCAGGTCCTCGATGATTTCAAAGAAGTTCTTCGGCACCAGCCGCCTGGCACGCTCCAGCAGCAGCGGCACGGGGCTGGACGGCTCGTGCTGCCGGTAGTACTGGCCGATCCGGTCGAGCATGCGGATCACGTCCGCACGGCTGGCGATGTCGCCGGTCGCCGGTTGCCGAGCGCCGCCCGCGGCCCCGCCTTCCGCCAGCCCCTGCGCCAGGCCGGCTTCGGCAGCACCGATGCCGGCGGCATCGCCCGTACGGGCGGCGGCCTGCGCGGCCAGGAAATCATGGGCCCGTTTCAGCAGTTTCGTGAGCGGATCGAGATTGAGGGCCTGCGCGCTGCCCACCTCGCGCACCAGCGCGATCTCGATGCGCAGCGCACCGTCGCTGGCCCGCGCGACCGCATCGAAGGCCTGCCCGAACACCGGCGCCGGCACATCGAGCATCGCGGCCGCGATCGACGGCAGCTCGAGGACGGTCGCGCCCGGTGGCACCGGCAGCTCGCCATTGGCGAACTCCAGGTCGCGCAGGGCAAATGCGCCCAGTCCGGGCAGCACCAGCAGCGGCGTTTCGCGCACTTCGCGCAGGAACAGCGGATCGGTGAGGAGTGCGAGCGAATTGATGCGCAGCGTGGGATCGTTGCCGTCGTCGGCATCGAGCTGCGGATGCACGTGCGCCCAGCGCTCCTCGAGCAGCGCGGCGATCGCGGCCAGCGTGCCGGCCAGCCCGGCCATGCCGGCCAGCGCCAGTTCGGAACGCGCCAGCGTCACCAGCAGCCGCAAATCCCGGCTGCGTTCGAGCAGCCCGCGCGCCAGCTGCCGCACGGCCTTCCATTCGGGCGGCACGGCGGGGCTGAGCGTCTCGCCGTACTGCACTTCCGGCTTGCCGAGGGCGGCCTGCTCCAGCGCCAGGAACGCCGGGTCGTACTCGAGATCGGGGCCGCACGGGTCCCCCTCTCCCACCTCCAGGAGCAGCGCTTCGATATCCACGGTCGGTCTCTTTCAGGCTGCCGGCGCGGGCGCCGGTCTGGTCGTTGTGGTCAGTGTCTTGTTCGATTTTCTTGCCTTATTTTTACCGAGAATATACAAGACTTTGCGACCGGTTTTATCGCTTGCAAACTGCTTTTTTTGACTAGCTTGCGGTAACTGCCGGCTGGTTTCATCGGCTTTGCCATAGGGATGGCGCGTGCCGTGGCGGGCAGCTTGCAAGGTGCGTGCTGACGTATCCGCGCCACTGTTCCTGGACGCCGGATGTGCTTTAAACTCGGCGCTTTCAACGCACCGGATGCGCCATGACCGAACCCGAACAGCTGGGCCGCTACCGCCTGTTGCGCGTGCTGGGACGCGGCGCCATGGGCCTCGTCTACGAAGGCATCGATCCGAGGCTGGAACGCCGCGTGGCGATCAAGGTGATCCTCACGCAGCAGCTCGACGCCGCGCAGCGCGCCGACTATTCCGCCCGCTTCGTCCGCGAGGCGCAGGCCGTGGCGCGGCTGAACCATCCCAACATCGTCACCGTGTACGACTTCGGCGAGGAAGGCGATGTCGCCTACCTGGTCATGGAAGTGATCGAAGGCGAGGAACTGTCCGGCTATTTCGACGCGGACCAGGCGTTCCAGCTCGAGTTCACGCTGGAAGATGCGGTGCGCATGACGGGCGAGCTGCTGGACGCGATCGGCTACGCGCACCAGAACGGCGTGGTCCACCGCGACATCAAGCCCGCCAACATCATGCTGTCGGCCCAGCTGCGCGTGAAGCTGACGGACTTCGGGGTGGCGCGCCTGCACGACCGGCATGCGCCGGCGGCGGCCGATAGCGAGGTCGTGGGCACGCCCAGCTACATGGCGCCGGAGCAGATCGCCGGCCAGGTGGCCGGCCCGCGCGCCGACATTTTCGCGGCCGGCATCATCCTGTACCAGTTCCTCACGGGCGAGAAGCCGTTCCGCGCGCCGACGCTGGGCGCCCTGCAGCACCAGATCCTGTACGACCGGCCGGCGCTGCCCTCGGTGGCGAATCCATCGGTGGGCCCGCAGTTCGACCGCGTGGTGCTGCGCGCGCTGGCGAAGCGGCCGGAAGACCGCTATCCGACGGCGGCGGCGTTCCGGCAGGACCTGATGCTGGCGCTGCGCGGCGGCGCGGCGGGCGACCACACGGTGGCCATCACCCGGCCGCCCGATATCGCCATGAGCGAGGCGGACAATGCGGACGTTGCTAACGATCGCGCCAGCGATGCGGACGGCAGCGATGTGGATGCCAGCGATATGGACGTCGGCGGTGCAGGCGTCAGCGCTGCGGACGCCTGCGATGCCGATGCCACGGTCGTCGCCAGCGCGCCCTGGCACCGCGGCGGGACCGTTCGATGATGGCCACCGGGGCGGAGCGCAAGCGCTTCCTCGGCCGGCTGCACGGGCTGGTGGCCCGCATCGCCGCCACCGGCAATCCGGACGACATCATGCTGGCCATGTCCGCCGAGCTGTGCGACGTGCTGGGCGCGGACCGCATCACGGTCTACGCACTGGCCGACGATGGTGCCGCGCTGCTGTCGAAGCTGAAGACGGGACTGGCGTCGTTCAAGCAGCTGAAACTTCCCGTCACGCCGCAGAGCATTGCCGGCTATGTGGCACTGTCGCGCCGGCCGTTGAACCTGGCCGATGTGTATGACGAGGCCGAGCTGAAACGCCACGATTCGCAGCTGTGCTTCCAGCAGGGAGTCGACCGCCGCACCGGTTACCGCACGCGGCAGATGCTGGTGGTGCCGGTACTGTCGGGCGGTACGGCGGACCGCCGGCTGCTGGGCGTGCTCCAGCTGATCAACAACACGGCGGCGAACGGGCCGTTTGCGCCGCTGGTGGCCGAAGGTGCAGCCGCGCTGTGCGAGGCGATCGCCGCGATCTTCGCGCGCAGTCCGGCGCAGGTTGCCCCGGCCCCGTCGAACGCCACGGTGGTGCGGCCCGCCGCCCCCCCGGCCAGCGACGAGACCCGCGTGGCGGCCGCCGTGCTGCCCCTCGTCGAACGGGCCGTGCAGGGCGGGCTGCGCGAACTGCATGTGCGCACCGAGCCGGGACCGGACGGCAGCCTCCGCTTCACCGTCACCGGCGTGCTGGGCCCCGGCTAGCGGCGTTCCGCAGGAAAACGCCGGGACGGGCCTTGCTTTATAATGAACGCTTGCCGCCGCCACAGGGCCGCGGCCGATCGTTGTGTGTCTTCGCCCCTCTGCATGCCTTTCGACCTGAATGCCTTTCGACCTGATTAAAGCACTCCCCAAACCCGGCAACCGGTTCGCGCTGCCCGCGCTGTACGGTTCCGCCGACGCCTATGCCATTGCACAGGCCGCAACTGCATTGAAGACGCAGGGCCGCATGCTGGCGGTCATCGTGGCGCAGGCCAGCGATGGCCAGCGCCTGCGCGACGAGATCCCCTGGTTCGCGCCCGGCCTGCGCTGCCACCTGCTGCCCGACTGGGAAACGCTGCCGTACGACGCGTTCTCGCCGCACCAGGACCTGGTCTCGGAACGCCTGGCCACGCTGCACGAGATCCGCAGCGGCCAGTGCGACGTGATGCTGGTGCCGGCCACGACGGCGCTGGTGCGCATGGCGCCGCCGTCGTTCCTGGCCGCCTACACGTTCTTCTTCAAGAAGGGCGAATCGCTCGACGAAGGAGCGCTGAAGGCGCAGCTGACGCTGGCGGGCTACACGCACGTGACGCAGGTGATGTCGCCGGGCGAGTACTCCGTGCGCGGCGGCCTGATCGACCTGTTCCCGATGGGTTCCGCGCTGCCGTACCGTCTCGACCTGTTCGGCGACACCATCGAGACCATCCGCACGTTCGATGCCGATACGCAGCGTTCGCTGTATCCGGTGAACGAGGTGCGCCTGCTGCCGGGCCGCGAATTCCCGATGGACGAGGCGGCGCGCACCACGTTCCGCAGCCGCTGGCGCGAGACGTTCGAAGGCGATCCTTCCCGCGCCGTCGTCTACAAGGACATCAGCAGCGGCATCGCCTCGGCCGGCATCGAGTACTACCTGCCGCTGTTCTTCGAAGAGACGGCCACGCTGTTCGACTACCTGCCCGAAGGCGCATCGCTCGCGCTCGTCGGCGATATCGACGGCGCGATCCGCCGCTTCTGGTCCGACACGGAAAGCCGCTACCGGTTCCTCAAGTCGGACCGCGAGCGCCCGATCCTGCCGCCGGAATCGATCTTCCTGCGCGACGAGGCCTTCTTCACCTGCGCGAAACTGCATGCGCGCCTGACGATCGGCAAGGAAGCGGGCAAGGCCGGCCTCGATGGCGAGCCGTCCGAGCTGTCCGCGCCGGTGCCGAACATCGCCGTCAACCGCCACCTGGAAGATCCGCTGACGAACCTGCGTGCCTTTGCACTGCAGCCGGACCTGCGCGTGATGGTCTGCGCCGAGTCGAACGGCCGCCGCGAAACGCTGCAGCAGTACTTTGCCGAATTCGGCCTGCATCCGGCACTGGTGGACGGCTACGAAGGCTTCCTCGCTTCGCACGACCGCTTCGTGCTGGGCGTGGCGCCGCTGCAGGCCGGCTTCCGGCTGATGCTCGATACGCCCCTTGCCTTCATCACCGAGACGGAGCTGTATGCCGGCTCCGGCCGGCGCGTGGGCAGGAAGAAACAGGAAGCCGTCACGCAGGTCGAATCGATGGTGCGCGACCTGTCGGAGCTGAAGATCGGCGATCCGGTGGTGCACATTAACCATGGCATCGGCCGCTACATGGGCCTGATCAGCATGGACCTGGGCGAAGGCGAGACCGAATTTCTGTACCTGGAATACGCCAAAGATTCGAAGCTCTATGTGCCCGTCTCGCAGTTGCACGTGATCTCGCGCTACTCCGGCAGCGCGCCGGAGGACGCGCCGCTGCACTCGCTCGGCTCGGGCCAGTGGGACAAGGTGAAGCGCCGCGCCGCCGAGCAGGTGCGCGACACGGCCGCCGAGCTGCTGAACCTGTACGCCCGCCGCGCCACACGCGTCGGCCACGCATTCGAGTATTCGTCGCAGGACTACGAGCGCTTTGCCGAAAGCTTCGGCTTCGACGAGACGCCCGACCAGGCGGCGGCCATCCTGAACGTGATGAAGGACATGACGTCCGGGAAGCCGATGGACCGGCTGGTGTGCGGCGACGTGGGCTTCGGCAAGACGGAAGTGGCGTTGCGCGCCGCCTTCATCGCCGTCATGGGCGGCAAGCAGGTGGCCATCCTGGCCCCGACCACGCTGCTGGCCGAACAGCATGCGCAGACCTTCGCGGACCGCTTCGCCGACTGGCCCGTGAAGATCGCCGAGATGTCGCGCTTCCGTACCGGCAAGGAGATCGCCAACGCCATCAAGGGCATGTCGGACGGCACGCTGGATATCGTGATCGGCACCCATAAACTGCTGTCGGACGACGTCAAGTTCGAGCGCCTGGGCCTCGTGATCATCGACGAGGAGCACCGCTTCGGCGTGCGCCAGAAGGAGGCGTTGAAGTCGCTGCGTGCCGAGGTGGACGTGCTGACCCTGACGGCCACGCCGATCCCCCGCACGCTGGGCATGGCGCTGGAAGGCCTGCGCGACTTCTCCGTGATCGCCACCGCGCCGCAGAAGCGCCTGGCCATCAAGACCTTCGTGCGCTCGGAAGGCGAATCGATCATCCGCGAAGCCGTGCTGCGCGAACTGAAGCGCGGCGGCCAGGTGTACTTCCTGCACAATGAAGTGGACACGATCGAGAACCGCATGGCCCAGCTGACGGCGCTGCTGCCGGAGGCGCGTATCGCGGTGGCCCACGGCCAGATGCACGAGCGCGACCTGGAAAAGGTGATGCGCGACTTCGTGGCGCAGCGCTACAACATCCTGCTGTGCACGACGATCATCGAGACGGGCATCGACGTGCCCACGGCGAACACGATCATCATGCACCGCGCCGACAAGTTCGGCCTGGCGCAGCTGCACCAGCTGCGCGGCCGCGTGGGCCGTTCGCACCACCAGGCCTATGCCTACCTGCTGGTGAACGACGTGCAGACGCTGAGCAAGCAGGCGCAGCGCCGGCTCGACGCCATCCAGCAGATGGAAGAACTGGGCAGCGGCTTCTACCTGGCAATGCATGACCTGGAGATCCGCGGCGCCGGGGAGGTACTGGGCGAGAGCCAGTCCGGCGAGATGCTGGAGATCGGCTTCCAGCTCTACACGGACATGCTGAACGAGGCCGTGCGCGCACTGAAGGCGGGCCGCGAGCCGGACCTGGCCGCGCCGCTGGCCACCACCACCGAGATCAACCTGCACGTGCCGGCGCTGCTGCCGGCCGACTTCTGCGGCGACGTGCACGAACGCCTGTCGATCTACAAGCGCCTGGCCAACTGCGCCTCGCAGGAGGCCATCGACGGCATGCAGGAAGAGCTGATCGACCGCTTCGGCAAGCTGCCCGAACCGGTCAAGGCGCTGATCGAAACGCACCGGCTGCGCGTTGCGGCGAAGACGGTCGGCATCGTCAAGATCGACGCGCACGGCGAAGCGGCCAACCTGCAGTTCATGCCGCAGCCGCCGATCGACCCGATGCGCATCATCACGCTCATCCAGAAGCACCGCCACATCAAGCTCAACGGCCAGGACAAGCTGAAGATCACCGCCAGCATGCCGGACCTGGCCGCCCGCGTGGCCCAGATCAAGTCCGCCATCAAACAACTTACCGCATGAACCACCTGCCGATGAAGCACGCCCGATGAATCAAGCCAACCTGAATCAAGCCAAAACCGGCCAGGCCGGAACCAGTCAGGCCAGAGACATTTCGATGAACCTGGTCCTGCAGGGCCAGGACAACTGTTCGCCGCGCCTGGAGCGCATCGCCGCGCTGACGGCACCGCAGTCGATCACCCGCCTGGGCGGCTGCGCGCTGCGCTGCGAAGGCATCACCTGGTCGCCGGGCCTGCGCCAGACGATCGAAGTGGCGGCCCAGGCGGCCCAGCTCGATGCCACCTACATGATGGGCACGCAGCGGCTGCAGGATTACCGGCTGGTGGCGATGGACATGGATTCCACGCTGATCACGATCGAATGCATCGACGAGATCGCGGACATGCAGGGCCTGAAGCCGCAGGTGGCGGCCATCACGGAGGCAGCGATGCGCGGCGAACTCGATTTCGCCGAAAGCCTGCGCCGCCGCGTGGCGCTGCTGAAGGGGCTCGACGCCGCGGCGCTGGAACGCGTGTACGACGAGCGTCTGCGCCTGTCTCCCGGCGCCACGCGCATGCTCAAGGCCGTGCAGGCGGCAGGACTGAAGACGCTGCTCGTTTCCGGCGGTTTCACCTACTTCACGGACCGCCTGAAGACGCGCCTCGGCCTCGATTTCACGCGCGCCAACGTGCTGGAGATCGTGGATGGCAAACTGACCGGCAACGTGGTGGGCGATATCGTCGATGCGGAAGCGAAGCGCGCCACCGTCGAACACGTGTGCGCCACGCTGGGCATCACGCCGCAGGAAGCGATCGTGATGGGCGACGGCGCCAACGACCTGCAGATGATGGGCATCGCCGGCATGTCGGTGGCGTTCCGCGCCAAGCCCGTGGTGCGCGAACAGGCCACCGTCGCGTTCAACTTCGTGGGACTGGACGGGATCCTGAACCTGTTCGAATAAGCGTCGTCGCTGTCCGGCTTTACTGCACGACCCCTGCCGCCCGCAGTTGCGCGATCGCGGCGGCGCTCCATCCCAGCCGGGCCAGCACCGCATCCGTGTGCTCGCCCAGCGCCGGGCCCTGCCAGCGCACTTCGCCCGGCGTTTCCGACAGCTTCGGCACGATGCCGGGCATCTTCACCGCCACGCCATCGGGCAACTGCTGCTCCAGGATCATGTCGCGTGCCTGGTAGTGGGGGTCCCTGACGATGTCCGCCACCGAATAGATCGGCCCGGCCGGCACCTCGGCCGCTTCCAGCGCTGCCAGCACGGCATCGATCGGATGGCGCGAGGTCCAGCCGGCGATCGCCGCATCGATCAGCGTGGCCTGCGCGGCGCGGCCGTCGTTCTGGGCGAACCGGGGATCGTCGGCCAGGTCGGGCCGGCCCACCACGGCCATCAGCCGCTTGTAGATCGGGTTGCTGTTGCCGGCGATGACGACGTAGGCGCCATCCCGCGTGGGATAGGTGTTCGATGGCGCGATGCCCGGCAGCGCGCCGCCGCTGCGCTCGCGCACGTGGCCGAGCAGGTCGTATTCCGGCACCAGGCTTTCCATCAGGTTGAACACGCTCTCCACCAGCGACACGTCGACCATCTGCCCGTCGCCCTGCCCCGTCTTCACGCGCAGCACGGCCATCAGCGCGCCCATCACCGCATGCAGGGAAGCGAGCGAATCGCCCAGGCTGACGCCCACGCGGGCGGGCACGCCACCGGCCTCTCCGGTCGTGTAGCGGATGCCGCCCATCGCCTCGCCGATCGCGCCGAAGCCGGGGCGGTCCTTGTACGGGCCCGTCTGGCCGTAGCCGGAAATGCGCACCATCGTCAGTTTCGGGTTCAGCGCATGCAGCACGTCCCAGCCCAGCCCGAGCTTTTCCAGCGCGCCCGGCTTCATGTTCTCGATCAGGATGTCGGCCTGTTCCAGCAGGCGCTTGACGATGGCGATGCCCTCGGCGCTCTTCAGGTTCAGCGCCACCGACTGCTTGTTGCGCGACTGCAGATACCACCACAGCGACGTGCCATTGCTGTGCAGCTTGCGCCATTTGCGGATGGGATCGCCGTCGCCGGGTGCCTCGATCTTGACGACCTCCGCGCCGAATTCGGCCAGCAGCCTTGCCGCGAACGGCGCCGCGATCAGCGCGCCGATTTCCACTACCTTGATGCCTTCCAGCGGTCCCGCCATGTCCCCTCCTCGTTGATCCGGCTGCGAGCTGCGAGGATAGCCAGTCGATGGCAGGGCGTCCAGTGCCCAGGGGCCGTCGTCAGCCCAGCAGTTGCGGATTGCGCTGCCAGCAGGCGAACGTGAGCGCGCTGGCAAACGTGACCCAGGCGAGATAAGGCAGCAGCAGCATGCCGGCCAGCGGACGCGCCTTCCAGAACGCGATGGTCGTCGCCAGGATCAGCGCCCACAGGATGAGCACCTCGGCAAAGGCTGCCGCGCCCAGGTGCCAGCCGAAGAACAGCCAGCTCCACAGCGCATTGGCGACGAGCTGCACGAGGTACAGCGACAGCGTGCGCGGCGCGGTGCGGAAACCCCGCACGCGCCACACGAGCCAGGCGGCCAGCGCCATCATCAGGTACAGCACCGACCACGCGGGGCCGAACACGCCGGCCGGCGGCGCCCAGGAGGGCTTGTTCATCTGCGCGTAGAACTCGGGCGCGCTCTGCGAGGCCCAGGCACCGAAGGCCGCGGCGGCAAACGTGACGAGCAGCCAGCCGGCCAGGCTCTTGATGTTGACGGCGAGACGATGGGTATTCATGTGCGGACCGGGTTGTCGAAGTGGCATTACTGTAGCAGGGGCGGCAGCGCTTCGTCGCACGCCGCTCCCGTGTTGCGCGTGCCAGCGCACGGTGGCGCGATATAATCCAACGACGAATCCAACGACGAATCCACCCACGAATGCACCCATGAATCGGGCCATCAACCGCCTGCTGTCGTTACTGCTCGCCATGCCCGCACTTGCCGCCAGCACCCCTGCGCCCGCGCCGCTTGCCGGCGATCCGGTGGCGGGCGCGTCGACCTTCCGGACCTGCGCCTCGTGCCACCAGGTGGGGCCGTCGGCACGCGGCGTGTTCGGGCCGCACCTGAACGGCGTGATCGGCCGGCGCGCCGGCAGCACGCCCGACTATGCCTATTCGCCCGCGATGAAGAAATCGGGGATCGTCTGGAACGAGCGCACGCTCGCCGCGTTCCTGCGCGACCCAGATGAGGTGGTGCCCGGTACCAAGATGCGCTTCTGGGGCATCGGCAACGAGCGCCAGATCGCCAACCTGCTAGCCTACCTGCGTCAATACCGCTGACTCTATACTGCTGTCATGACCAAGACCATCACGCACCGCCGCACCCGCATCGTCACGCTGGAAGCCGGCGACGATATCGCCACCGCCTGCCGTCCCGGCGACATCGCCATCCGCGAGGAAGGCGGCGGCTGGGGCCTGTATTTCGTCGGCGACGACGGCAGCGTGGAGGGCTACGACCAGCCCTACCCGTCGCACCAGGAAGCCGTGTGGTCCGCCAAGGCGGCCGCCGAGTACACCAGCAGCGGCGAGTAGCCCGGCCGGCCGTGCGCCGGACTTGGCAAAATGTCTATAGACTGTCCCTTCATACAAGGAGGGCTTATGTCGCAGGAACTGATCTTCGATTCGCAAACCAGCTCGGCCAAGACATGGGCTTCGTGGCTGTATCTCGCCCATGGCGTGAGCTTCCTGTTCACGCTGGGTGCCCTGTCGTTCATCCCGCTGATCCTCAACTACATCAAGCGGGGCGACGCGGCCGGCACGTTTGCGCAAAGCCACCACAGCTGGCAGATCCGCTCGTTCTGGTGGTATGTCGTGTGGATGGCGATCGGCTGGGTGCTGTTCGTCACGCTGATCGGCATTCCGTTCGCCTACGGCATCTGGGCACTGGCCTGGCTCTGGAAAGCGTACCGGCTGATCCGGGGCTGGATCACGCTGCATAACAACCAGCCGATCTGAAGGAATGACCGCCTCGGCGGTCCTTTCGGGTGACGGCGCCTTTTCTACAGCGTGCGCAGGAACGCCGTCAGGTCGGCCTTCTCGCCGTCCGTCAGCTTCGTCTCCAGCACGAGGTTGAAGAACTCCACCGTGTCTTCCAGCGTGATGAGCCGCCCGTCGTGCAGGTAGGGCGGCGACTCCTTGATGCCACGCAGCGGGAAGGTCTTGATCTTGCCGTCGCCGACCGCCTTCATGCCGTTGACCGTCTGGACTTTATAGAACCGTTCCGTTTTGAGGTCGTGCATCAGGTTGTCCGTGTAGTACGGGCCCGTGTGGCAGGCGACGCACTGGCCCCTGCCGTTGAAGACCTTCTCGCCGCGCAGCTCCTGCGCCGTGGCCAGCTTCGGATCGAGCCGGCCGTACACGTTCAGCTTCGGCGCGGGCGGAAAGTCCAGCAGCGACTGGAACTCGGCCATGAACTGCACCTGGCTGCCCCGTTCCAGCACGTTGACGCCCTTCTTCGTGGCGATCACCGGGTCGCCATCGAAATAGGCCGCGCGCTGCTCGAACTCCGTGAAATCCTCGACCGTCTTCAGCGCGCGCTGTGACCCGAACAGGCGCTGCACGTTCAGGCCGCGCAAGGTCGGCGTCTCGATACGGTGGCGCAGCTCCTGCGGGCGGATATCCCCCACCAGGTGATTGGACCCGTTGGTGTGGCCGTTCGAATGGCAGTCGAAGCAGGTGACGCCGCGGCTGGGCCGCACCGAACGCCGGTCTTCCGTCTGGTTGAACTGCTGCTGGGGGAACGGCGTGAGCAGCAGGCGCAGGCCCTCGATCTGCTTCGGGTTCAGCAGGCCGTTGAAGATGGGGTAAAAATTGTCGATGGTGAGCAGCTGGCCCTTCGTCACGTCGCCCAGTTCCGGATGCGTGGTGAGGAACATCGGCGCGGGGAACTCGGGCAGGATGTGGTCCGGCAGGTCGAATCCCAGGTCGAAGCGGTTCAGGTCGCGCCCTTCCTGGCGCAGGATCTCGTCGATATGGAACTGCGGAAACAGCATGCCGCCTTCCGGGTGGTTCGGGTGCGACAGGGGCAGGAAGCCGGCCGGGAACAGGTCGCGCGCCTTGATCTCTTCCGGCGCCAGGGCCGCGAGCCGCTGCCAGGACGCGATGCCGTCGGGGAGTTTCACGCGCACCCCGCCCTGCACCGGCTTGCCGCGAAACATCGTCACGCCCGGGACCGGGCGGTTGGCGAGATCGTAGCGCCTGGCCAGCAGCTCCTGCTGGCGGCGCTCGATGGCGGGCCGCGCCGCCTTCATGCGTGCCAGCGTGACATCGAACGGCTCGGTGATGTCCACTTTCGCATAGCTGGTGGGCACCTGCGGCGGACCCGATGGGCTCGGCGGAGGACGGTTGTCCTGGGTCCAGACGACCAGCGGAATCAAGGCGATCGTGGCGGCGAATGCGATCCGGGATGCGTGCATGGCTGGCTCCTCGTGTCAGGGCGGGCTCGGCTATATCTCCTCAGACCATTTAAGCATTCGCCGCGGTCAAATCAAAGCTCGGAATCGATTGAATTGATTGATCGCAGGGATAGCAAACACCCCACTATGCCGCTGCCAGTTGCCCCAGCGCCTGCTCGATATCGGCAATGAGGTCGGCCGGCTCTTCCAGCCCGATATTGAAGCGCACCAGGATGCCGGCATCGCCCCAGCCCTGCCGAATGGCCCCGATCCGGTACGGCACGCACAGGCTGTTCGGGCCGCCCCAGCTGTAGCCGATCTGGAACAGCTGCAGGGCATCCACGAAACGGTCGGTCTGCTCTTCCGTGTAGCGCGCATCGAACAGCACGGAGAACAGGCCGCCGGCGCCGGTGAAGTCGCGCTGCCAGTGCGCATGGCCGGGACAGTCCTCGAACGCCGGATGCAGCACTTTCGCGATTTCGGGCCGCGCCTTCAGCCAGGCCGCTACCTTGCGGGCTGCCGCATCGTGCGCTTCGAAGCGCAGCTTGAGCGTGGGCAGGCCGCGCATGACGAGGTAGGCATCGTCCGCGCCCACGCCGTAGCCGAGGCGCATGTGCGAGTTGCTGAGCTTTTCATGCAGCGCTTCGTCGCGCGTGATGACGGCGCCCATCAGCACATCCGCGCCGCCGGACTGGTACTTGGTGAGGGCCTGCACGACGATGTCGACACCCAGGTCGAAGGCGCGCAGGGCGATGCCGGCCGACCAGGTATTGTCCAGTGCGACGACGACGCCCTCCGCCTTCGCCGCGGCGCAGATTGCCGGCAGGTCCGGCACTTCCATCGACACGGAACCGGGGGACTCGGTCCAGACGAGTTTCGTGTTCGGCTGGATGAGGGCCGCGATGCCGGCACCGACCAGCGGATCGTAGTAGCGCGCCGTGATGCCGAAGGCTTCCTGCAGCCAGTTGCCCAACACGCGGTTCGGGTGGTAGATATTGTCGGGCAGGAGGATGTCGTCGCCGGTCTTCAGCAGCGCGAAGTCGACCATCGTGATGGCGGCCAGGCCGGAGGGTGCGAGGAGGCAGAACCGGCCGCCCTCGATCTCGGCCAGCCGGGCCTCCAGCGTGAAGGTGGTGGGCGTGCCGTGCAGGCCGTAGGTATAGGCGGTCTTGTTTTTCCAGTCGCCCGAGCGCAGCGCCGCCACGTTTTCGAAGAACACCGTCGAGGCATGGTGGATGGCCGGCGGAAAGGCGCCGAAACCGGCCGGCGGCGTGTAGTCCGTGTGGATCAGCGTGGTCTGCGGGGAGAGTTTGGTGGTCATGGCTCGCGAATGAAAAAAGGCGGACCGGGTGGTCCGCCTTTCATTGTACTTGCCGGGGCTCCGTCTGACATCGGGCCAACGATCTTCGGCTGACGCTGCGAGGATATAAAATCCCCCCCATGCCGCGTATTGCATCGTCCTGAGTCCCTGTGGACTCAGGCCTCGCCCCATGCCTCGTGTTGCATCGTCCTGAGTCCCTGTGGACTCAGGCCTCGCCCCATGCCTCGTGTGCCATCGGCTCAAGTCCTTTTTGGACTTAAGCCTCGCCCCACAAATCATGCGCGTCCGAGCGGGTGATCTCGACGTCGAAGAACTGGCCGACGGCCAGCTTCTTGTGCGGCTCGAACGGCTTCTTGACGTGCACGACGCCGTCGATCTCCGGGGCGTCCGCAGCCGAGCGGCCGATGGCGCCGGACGGGGTCAGTTCGTCGATCAGCACGCGCACCGTCTTGCCGACCTTCGCCTTCAGGCGCTGGCGGGAGATCTCTTCCTGCAGCAGCATGACACGGCCGCGGCGTTCCTCGCGCAGCTCGTCCGGCACCGGATTGGCCAGCTCGTTGGCCGTGGCCCCTTCCACCGGCGAGTAGGCGAAGCAGCCGAGGCGGTCGATCTGCGCTTCCTTCAGGAAGTCCAGCAGGTACTCGAATTCGGCTTCCGTCTCGCCCGGGAAGCCGGCGATGAAGGTCGAGCGGATCGTCAGGTCCGGGTTCATCTGGCGCCATTTCAGGATGCGCTCCAGGTTCTTCTCGCCGGACGCCGGGCGCTTCATGCGCTTGAGCACTTCCGGGTGCGCGTGCTGCATCGGAATGTCGAGGTAAGGCAGCACGTGCTCGCCCATCATCGGGATGATCTCGTCCACGTGCGGGTACGGATAGACGTAGTGCATGCGCACCCAGGCGCCGTACTGCTTGGCTAGCTGGCCCAGCGCTTCCGTCAGCTGCGTCATGTGCGTCTTGACGGGTCGGCCGTTCCAGAAGCCGGAGCGGAACTTCACGTCGATGCCGTAGGCCGAGGTGTCCTGCGAGATCACCAGCAGTTCCTTCACGCCGGCCTTGAACAGGTTTTCCGCTTCCATCATCAGCTCGCCGATCGGGCGGGACACCAGGTCGCCGCGCATCGACGGGATGATGCAGAACGAGCAACGGTGGTTGCAGCCCTCGGAGATCTTCAGGTAGGCGTAGTGCTTCGGCGTGAGCTTCACGCCCTGCGGCGGCAGCAGGTCGATGAACGGCTCGTGCGGCTTCGGCAGGTGCGTATGCACCTGCGACATCACTTCGCCCACCGCGTGCGGGCCGGTCACGGCCAGCACCTTCGGGTGGATCGACTGGATCAGGTCACCGCCATCGGCGTTCTTCTTCGCGCCCAGGCAGCCGGTGACGATCACTTTGCCGTTTTCCGCCAGCGCCTCGCCGATCGCGTCGAGCGATTCCTGCACGGCCGCGTCGATGAAGCCGCAGGTGTTCACGATCACCAGGTCGGCACCGGCATAGGACTTGGCCGTGTCGTAGCCTTCCGCGCGCAGCTGGGTCAGGATCTGTTCGGAGTCGACCAGCGCCTTCGGGCAGCCGAGCGAAACGAAACCGACCTTCGGTGCTGGCTTGCCATCGGCGGGCGGAGTGAGGCGGGAGAGTGGTTGTGATTGCATTGTTCGATTGTCACGAAGGGCGGAGGCAATCGACTATTTTACCCGATATGGGACACCAGCGACAGCGGCGGCGGCGCCGATGTTGCTTTGAAAATGGGGTCTGTCCCCATTTTCGAAGCAACTTTTTGACAACCTACAGGCGCTGGGTCGATGTTTCGTCGAACAGGGAAACCTGCTCCGGCCGCAGCGAGAACGCGCCGCCTGCCCGGTCGTCCTGCACGATGGCGGCCACCTGCGTGCCGTGGAAGCTGTGCCACACGATGCGGTGCGCGCCCATCGCTTCCACCAGCGCCACCGGCGCGCGGCAGGCGCCGTCGTCGCGCACGTCGACGTCTTCCGGCCGCACGCCCAGCACGACGGCCTGCCGGTGCGCGGGCGACTGGCGGAACGCGTAGTGCGACACATCCAGCGCCAGGTGTTCGGAACGGAACCAGATGCCGCTCGAAGTGTCGAGGTGGCCGTGGAACAGGTTCATGCCGGGCGAACCGAGGAAGGTGGCGACGAACAGGTTTTCCGGTGCGCGGTAGATGGCGTCCGGCGTGTCGAACTGCTGGATCGCCCCGCCCTTCATGACGGCCATGCGGTCGGCCAGCGTCATCGCCTCCACCTGGTCGTGCGTCACGTAGATCATCGTGGCGCCCAGGCGCTGGTGCAGCCCTTTCAGTTCGCGGCGCAGTTCCGTGCGCAGCTTGGCGTCCAGGTTCGACAGCGGTTCGTCGAACAGGAACACATCGGCCTCGCGCACGATGGCGCGGCCGATCGCCACGCGCTGGCGCTGGCCGCCGGACAGCTCGCCCGGTTTGCGTTTCAGTAGCGGCCCGAGTTGCAGCAGGCCGGCGGCCCGTTCGACGCGGCGCGCGATCTCGTCCTTCGGCGTGCCGCTGATGCGCAGGCCGAACGACATATTGCGTTCCACATTCATGGTCGGGTACAGGGCGTACGACTGGAACACGAGGGCGATGCCGCGGTCCTTCGGGTCGGCATGCGTCATGTCGCGCCCGCCGATATGGATGCTGCCGCCGCTGGCGTCGTTCAGCCCCGCGATGGTGTGCAGCAGCGTGCTCTTGCCGCAGCCGGAAGGCCCCAGCAGCACGACGAACTCGCCGGCGCCGATCTCCAGGTCGAGCGCGTCGATCACATTATTGGCACCCAGCCGGACCTGCAGGTTGCGGATGGAGACATTGGCCATGCTTGCACTCATTTGCTTGCACTCATTTCACTTAACCCTTGACGGCGCCGCTGGCGATGCCGCGCACGAACCAGCGGCCGGAGAAGAAATACAGGGCGAGCGGCACCAGCGACGTGAGGATGGTCGCCGCCATGTTCACGTTGTAGAGCCGCTCGCCCGTGGTGGTATTGATGATGTTGTTCAGCTGGACCGTCATCGGCAGGTTGTCGGAACCGGCAAACACGAGTCCCAGCAAAAAATCGTTCCAGATGTTCGTCACCTGCATGATCACGGCGACGACGATGACGGGCACCGACATCGGCAGCATCAGTTCGAAGAAGATGCGCCAGAAACCGCCGCCATCGATGCGCGCCGCCTTGAACAGCTCCTGCGGCAGCGAGGCGTAGTAGTTCCGGAACAGCAGCGTCATCATCGGCATGCCGAAGATCAGGTGCACCACGACGATGCCCGGCAGTGAGCTGTACAGCTCCACGGCGGCCAGCGCCCGCACCAGCGGATACAGCATCACCTGGCCGGGAATGAAGGCGCCGGCCATCAGCACCGCGAACAGCAGGTTCGCGCCGCGCGGCCGCCAGAACGACAGCGCATAACCGTTGATGGCACCCAGCCCGATCGACAGCACCACGCTGGGCACCGTGATCCGGACGGAATTCCAGAAGCCGCCACGGATGCCTTCGCACTCCAGGCCCGTGCACGCGGCCTGCCACGCAGCGTGCCACGGCGCCAGCGTGGGAGACGACGGCAGCGCGAAGATGTTCCCCAGCCGGATCTCGGCCATCGGTTTCACGGACGTCACCAGCATCACGTACAGGGGCACCAGGAAGAATAGCGCCGCCGTCAGCAGGAAGGCGTAGATGCCCAGCCGCGCCGGCGTCAGCGTGGCTCTCCGTCGCCGCACCGACGCGGGCGCGATGGCGATGCGATCGTCCCGCCTCATGCATGCCCCCTGCGTACGGCCCGGCTGCGTGCGTAGTACAGCGGCGCGACGATCGCCAGCACCGTCAGCAGCAGCACGATCGAGGCGGCCGAGGCCAGCCCCACGTTGGCGCGGCCGAACAGGTAGTCCATGATGAACTTGGCCGGCACCTCGCTGGCCGTGCCGGGTCCGCCCTGCGTCATCGCCACCACCGCGTCGAACAGCTTGGCCACCATCACGAACAAGAGGATGAAGGCGGTGGACAGCGAAGGCCACAGCATCGGCAGCACGATCGACACGTAGACCCGCCACGTCGGAATGCCGTCGATGCGCGCCGCCTTCCACAGCTCCCCGTCGATGCCGCGCAGGCCGGACAGCAGCAGCGCCATCACCAGGCCGCTGGCCTGCCAGACGGTGGCGATGACGATCGTGTACAGCACCATGTCCTGCCGCACGATCCAGTCGAACGTGAAGTCGGTGAAACCGAGCCGCCGCACGACCGACTGCAGGCCCAGCTCGGGATTGAGGATCCACTGCCACACCAGCCCCGTGGCCACGAAGGACATCGCATACGGATAGAGGAACACGGTGCGCAGCACGCCCTCCCCGCTCACGTTCTGGTCGATGAACACGGCCAGCAGGGAGCCCAGTACGAGACAGGCGACGATGAACAGTGCGCCGTAGAGAGCCAGGTTCTCCAGCGACAGCAGCCAGCGCGCATTGCGGAACAGCCGCGCGTACTGGCCGAAGCCCACGAAGTCGCCGGTCGGGAAGATGCGCGCCGACGAGAACGACACGCGCGCCGTCCACAGGATCGTCAGCACGTAGGCGCCCAGCACCGTCAGCGCCATCGGCACCAGCGCAAGGTACGCAGACCACGAGACGGCACGCCGGCGCGGGGCTACCACGCGTAGTCCTTCATCGCCTGGGCAAACGCCTGCTGTGCGAATTCGGGCGTCTCGTTGCGGTTCCAGTAGTTGGTTAGCACATCCTGCAGCGCGCCGTTCAGGTCCGGGTCGAGCAGCATTTCGGCATTGGCCAGCTGGCGCGTGCGGTCCTGCATGATGGCGATGCCGGTGCGGGCACACAGGTCCAACCGGGACATGTCGACGTCCGGCCGGATCGGGATCGAGCCCTTGCGTACGCTGAACTCCACCTGCGGGCCGGGCGCCGTCATCACCGTGGCCAGCAGCTGCTGCGCCTTCACCACCTGCGGCCTGGACGTTTTCGGGAACACGAAGGCATCGCCCGCCACGATGTACGGCGCCTTGGCGCCGAAGCCGGGGAAGCAGCCGAACTCGCGGCCCGCCACCTGGCCGGCGCTGGTGAATTCCCCCTTGGCCCAGTCACCCATGATCTGCACGCCGGCCCGGCCCGAGACCACCAGCGCCGTCGCGTCGTTCCAGTTGCGGCCCGGCGCGCCGGCATCCGTGTAGGCCCGCAGGCTGCGGAATTTCACGAGCACGTCGCGGAAGGCGGCCGACTGCACGGCGCGCGCGTCGCGGTCGCGGTAGATGCGCAGGTACAGGTCGGCGCCACCGGCCAGTGCGAACACGGCGTCGAACAGGATCTTCTCCTGCCAGACCTGGCCGCCGAACGCCAGCGGGATCAGGCCGGCCTTCTTCAGGCGGTCCAGCTGGGCGATGAATTCCTCCCACGTCTTCGGCTCGCCGGTAATGCCTGCTTTCGCGAACGCCGCCTTCGAGTAGAAGAACCACGCCGGCATGTGGATGTCCACCGGCGCGGCGTAGTAATGGCCGTCGATGCGGATGGCATCGATGATCGTCTGCGGCAGGATGGCATCCCAGTTGCCTTTTGCCGCCACCTCGTCGAGATTGTTCAGCAGCCCCTGGTCGACGATGTCGCGGAACTGCTTCGACGTGTTGAACTGGGCGGCGACGGGCGCATTGCCGCCGACGATGCGGTTGATGGTGGAGGCGCGCGACTGGTCGGCGCCGGCCACGGCCTGGTCGATCCACTGGCCGCCGGCGCGCGTGTAGGCGTCGGCGAACTGACGGATCGCGGCCGACTCGCCGCCCGAGGTCCACCAGTGCGATACGGTGGCCTTCAGCGGCGCGGCACCGCCCTTCGCGTCAGGGGTCGCTGGGGCAGCGGTCGGCGCGGCGCCGCCCGGCAACGCCAGCGCGAGCGCCACGGCCGCCGCCGCCGCGATGGCGGCAGCAATCGTCGCCTGGTTCATAGTGTCTCCGTGGCGCCTGGGGCACCTTATTGGTGTATTTATTCGGGTTTGACTGGCAATTCCGTTCCGATGATAAAGGAATTCGGCACCCTGCCGGGAACGGAATCATCGGATTGGAATCGATTCCAATCATGCCACGGAGTCTAGCAGCGGGGCAAAAGCCCCGTCAATCGATATTTATGTTGCAACGTCAGCGGCGGGATCGGCCACATGCGCGGCAAAGCCATGGGCACCCGGCGCGATGGCATCGCGCAGCGTCAGTGCGGGGATGTCATAGTCGCCGCCGTTCTGGCGCCGGAACGGAATCGGCGTGGCCGTGAACAGCGTGTCCAGTCGCTGATCCAGTGCCGCCCGTTCTGCAGCAAAGCGCGCTTCATCCATCCTGCCGGCCCGGTACAGGAGGAACGGCGGCAGCACGTCGAAGCCGGGATAGTGCAGCATGCCGTGCTGGATCGGGAACAGCACGTCGTCGATCGGGCCGTTGATGCCCCGCGCGCTGTAGTGCGACTCCCAGCCGCCAGTGGTCACTATCAGCATCGCCCGCTTGCCGGCCAGGTTGCCCTCGCCGTAGCGGTCGCCCCAGCGCTGGTCCGAATGCTCGCCCACGCCGTACGCGAAGCCATAGGCATACACGCGCTCGAACCAGCCTTTCATGATGGCGGGCATGGAGAACCACCACAGCGGGAACTGGAAGATCACCGCATCGGCGCGGCGCAACTTATCCTGCTCGGCCGCGATATCGGCGCTTTGCCAGCCGTTCTCGTAGGCCAGCTTCGAGGCCTGGGCCGGGTCGAAGCGGCCCGCGGCAGGCCCCGTGCTGTCGGCCGCGTCGAGGCGGGCCTTCCAGTCCATCGCATACAGGTCGGACACGTCGACGGCATGGCCGGCCCGGCGCAGGTGGTCGATGGCGTGGTCCTTCAGCGCGCCGTTCAGCGAGCGGGGTTCGGGGTGGGCAAACACATACAGTACCTGCATGACGGACTCCCTTGATGGAAAAGGCCAGTGTGCAGCGGCACGCGGTATAGTGGAAATGAATAACCTCCATACCTGCCATCGACATGCCCGATACCAAGAATGCGCCGCTCCAGCTTGACCTGCATCGGCCCGCCCTGCACCGGGTCGATCTGCAGCGGCTGGATCTCAACCTCCTGCTGACGCTGGACGTGCTGCTGGCCGAGCAGAACGTCACGCGGGCCGCGGCGCGCCTGCACCTGACCCAGCCGACCATCAGCGCCCAGCTGGCCCGGCTGCGCGACACCTTCGGCGATCCGCTGCTGCTGCCCGGTCCGCGCGGCATGCGGCCCACGGCGCGCGCCGAGGCGCTGCGCGAACCGTTGCGGCGCGCGCTGGAAGGCCTGCAGCTGGCCGTGGCGCCCGCGGGGCCGTTCGATCCGGCCACCGCCAACCACACCTGGCGCGTGGCGGCCTCGGACTACGGCGAGGCGGCCGTGGTGCTGCCCGCGCTGGCCGGCCTGCGCGACGCGGCACCGCAGACCCGGCTGGCCGTCGTGGAAATGCATCCGGCGCGCCTCACCGGCCAGGCGGAACGGGGCGACATCGACCTGGCCTTCCACACGGTCGCCGGCTCGCCGCACGGACTGCGGCGGCGCACGCTGTTTGCCGAACGCTATGTGCTGGTGGCGCGGCCAGGCCATCCGCGGCTGAAACGGCGGCCGACCCTGGCGCAGTTCTGCGCGCTGGAATTCGTGGTGGTGTCGCACGACGGTGCGGGATTCGAGGGCGTCACGGATGCCGTGCTGGCCATGCTGGGCCAGCGGCGGCGCGTGGCGCTGTCGGTACCGCACTTCCTGTTTGCCGCGGCGGCCGTGGCCAGTACGGACCTGGTGGCGATGCTGCCGGAACGGCTGGCGCGGCAGGCGCAGGGAGTCAAGGTGCTGGCAGCGCCCGTGGAGGTGCCGGGCTATGAAATGGCGATGCTGTGGCATGAACGCCTGCATCGCGATCCGGCCCACCGCTGGCTGCGCGAAACGTTCGCGGCAGCGGTAGCCGGCTGATGCTTTATTTTTTTTCCGGCGTGGTCGGCGGCACGGCGAACGGGAAGGCGCCGAACAGGTTCTTGCTCTGGTTCTGCATCTGTTCCTGCATCTGCACGAACAGGCTCTTGCTCTGGTCGATGTAGTTGTTCATCATGCCCTGCATGATCGGCGCCTGCACGTTCATGAACTGCGTCCACATCTCCGGGCTGAAGGTGGCGCTGTCGTAGTTCGTGGTGCCCTGCGTCAGGCGGCGCTGGATGTCGGTGAACGCCTGCACGTTCTTTTCCAGGTAGGAGCCCATCATGCCCTGCATCGCGTGGCCGTAGTAGCGGATGATCTGTGCCAGCACGTCCGTCGAGAACATCGGCACGCCGCTCGCTTCTTCCTCCAGGATGATCTGCAGCAGGATGCTGCGCGTCAGGTCTTCGTTCGACTTCGCATCGACGACGGTGAACGGTTCGCTGCCCAGCACCAGCTGCTTCACGTCCGTCAGCGTGATGTAGGAACTGGTCTGCGTGTCGTACAGACGGCGGTTGGGATACTTCTTGATCAGGCGTTCAGTACTTTTTTTTGCACTACTCATCACAAGTCCGATTGGGTCCGTGTTGTGTCGATCTGTTGCGCCGCAGCGCATCCGGGGCGACGTCGAAAAAAAAGCGAACGGAGAGTTCGCTTTCACTAGCCCTGCACATCCTATTATAGAGTGAATAATGTAAGAAATGTGTCTGCCATTATAAGATTTCGCCGGACGGCGGCCGATATTGCAACGCAACCGAACTCGCCCTGCGACACAGTTCGGCCGCCGCCGCCGGGTTTCCCGCCCTACTCAGCCTTTTCCTTGACGTAACGGCCCGGCGCCGCTTCCACGGGCTTGTAGCGGGCACTGCCCAGCTTGGCGCGGGCCTTGACGTCCTTGCCGCCATGCTCGGCCAGGAACGCCGCCCACTGGGGCCACCAGCTGCCCGGCTGCTCGGTGGCGCCGGCGGACCAGGCGTCCGCATCGGCTGGCGCGGCGCCGTCGTCGCTCGTCCCGTCGTTTATCCAGTAGCTGCGCTTGTTCTTGGCCGGCGAATTGATCACGCCGGCGATGTGCCCGGAAGCGCCCAGCACGAAACGGTTGGCCTCGGGCTTGCCGGGGTTCAGGATGCTCATCGAACCGTAGGCGGACACCCAGGGCACGATGTGATCCTCGCGCGAGCCGTAGATGAACGCGGGGGCGTCGATCTTCGACAGGTCGACCTGCTCGCCGGCCACCGTCAGCCGGCCCGGATGCTTCAGGCTGTTTTCCAGGTAGGTATTGCGCAGGTACCAGCAGAACATCGGGCCCGGCAGGTTCGTCGAATCGGAATTCCAGTACAGCAGGTCGAACGCGGCGGGGTCGTTGCCCTTCAGGTAGTTCGACTGCACGTAGTTCCATACCAGGTCGTTCGGGCGCAGGCTGGAGAAGGTGCTGGCCAGGTCGCGGCCGGACATCATGCCGCCCTTCGCCAGCGTCTGCTCGCGCAGCGCCACCTGCTGCTCGTCGACGAACACGCTCAGCACGCCCGTGTCGGCGAAGTCGAGGAAGGTCGTCAGCAGCGTCAGGCTGGCGGCCGGCTGCTCGCCGCGCGCCGCCAGCACCGCCAGCGCCGTGGACAGCAGCGTGCCGCCCACGCAGAAGCCCAGCAGGTTCAGCTTCGGTTCCTTGCCGATCTCCTGCACCACGCGGATGGCCTGGATCACGCCCTGCTCCGTGTAGTCGTCCCAGGAGGTATTGGCCAGCGACGCATCCGGATTGCGCCACGAGACGAGGAACACCGTGTTGCCCTGCTCGACCGCGTAGCGCACCAGCGAATTCTCCGGCTGCAGGTCGAGGATGTAGTACTTGTTGATGCACGGCGGGACCATCAGCAGCGGGCGCTGCTTCACGTTCGGCGTGGCCGGCGCGTACTGGATCAGCTGGAACAGCGGGTTCTCGAACACCACCTGGCCCGGCGTGGTGGCCAGGTTGCGGCCCACCTCGAACGCCTTTTCGTCGGACAGCGAGATATGACCCTTCTGCATGTCGGCCAGCATGTTCTTCAGCCCGCGCGTCAGGCTCTCCCCGTTGGTGTCGAGGATCATCTGCTGCGCTTCCGGATTGGTGGCCAGGAAGTTCGCCGGCGACATCGCGTCCACCAGCTGCTGCACGGCGAAGCGGATCTTCTGCTTCTGCTGGGCCGACGCTTCCACGGCATCGGCCATCGCCACCAGGAACTTGGCGTTCAGCAGGTAGGCGGCAGCATTGAAGGCGGTAACGGGATTGCCGGTCCAGGCGGCGGACGAGAAGCGCCGGTCCTTCAGCGCCGGCGCCTGGCCGGACAGCAGCCCCTGCCACAGCGCGCCCAGTTCGGCGAGGTATTCGTTCTTCAGCGTCTCCAGGACCTCGGGCCGCACCGTGGCGCCGGCATCGCGCAGCAGGTCCATGCCGGGGAAGCCGGCGGGCAGCGCATCGGTCTTCGGCAGCCAGGCCTGCCACTGCGTCGGGTCCATCCAGCTGGCGAAAGTTTGCGCGTCGGGCATGTTCATGTTCATTCCATTTAGAATTGATCTGTAGACCGGTCCCACCATCCCACCAAACTGCCAATGCTGATCGTCGCGCTTGCCTGGATTTATGTCGTGCTGCTGATGGCGCTGACCGAGCCGACGGTCGTTGCCGGCGTCATGACGTTCCTGCTGTACTGCGCGGCGCCGCTCGGGATCCTATTCTATGTGACGGGCGGCAAGCGGCGCAAACGGCAGCGCGAGCGGGCGCGCGCCGCCGCCGAACAGGGGCCGGAACCCTGAGCGTCATTTCAGCCAGATCAGGCTGGCCTGCCGGCCCGTGACGCCGTCGCGGCGGTAAGAATAGAAGCGCCCGGAATTGGAGACGGTGCAGAAGTCGCCCCCCGCCACGCGATGCACGTCCATGCTGGCCAGGGTGATGCGGGCCAGCGCGTACAGGTTGGCGTGGTACTTGCCGGGACGGTTGGCCAGTTCGGTGAACGCGGCGCGCAGCAGGTCCGCCGCGCGGTCCGCCGGCGAAAGGAACGCTTCCAGCACGTCCGGCCCCACCTCGAAGCGCGACGGGCCGATGGCCGGGCCCAGCCAGGCGGTCAGCTCGCCCGCGCCGGCATTGCGCAGCGCCGCCACCGCTTCCTGCAGCACGCCATCGGCCAGGCCGCGCCAGCCGGCATGCACGGCGGCCACGGTGCGGCCTTGTGTATCGCACAACAGCACGGGCAGGCAATCCGCCGACAGGATCGCGCACACGACGCCGCGCGCCGTCGTGTAGCTGGCGTCCGCCACCGGCGGCGGCGCATCATGGTCCACCAGCGCCGCATCGAGCGCGCGGATGCCGTGCACCTGCGTCAGCCAGGCCGGTTCGGCGGGCAGCTCGGCGCGCAGGATGTCGCGGTTGCGTTCGACGCATTTCGGTGCGTCGCCCACGTGCGTGCCCAGGTTGAGCCCACCCTTGCCCTGGCCGTCGTCATACGGGGCCGGGCTCACGCCGCCGCGCCGCGTGGTGCACAGCACGCCGACACTGTCGGGCAGGTCCGGCCAGTCCGGCAGCAGCCACTGGGGCGCGTGGTGGGCGGTCATTGCTCGTCTTCGTCGTCGAAGTCGTCGTCGTCGAAATCGTCGCCGGTCGACTGCAGCACCGAGTCGTCCGGCGGTTCGATGCCGGCCTGTGCCAGCAGTGCGGCGAAATCGTCCGCCAGGGGGATCTGCCATTCGACGTGCTCGCCGGTGGCCGGGTGGATCAGGCCGAGGCGGCGGGCCTGCAGCGCCTGGCGGTGGAACACGCCCGTCAGGTGCGGCTTGCCGTACACGTAGTCGCCCACCAGCGGGAAGCCCAGGTGCGCCATGTGCACGCGGATCTGGTGGGTGCGGCCCGTCTCCAGGCGGCACTGCACGAGGCTGACGGGACGGCGGTCCAGCTCGCCCGATGCCAGGCGCTGGTAATGCGTGATGGCGGGCTTGGCGCCCATGCCCGTGGACACGGCCATCTTGACGCGGTCGCGCTGGTGGCGGCCCATCGGCGCATCGATCGTGCCGGACAGGCGGGGCGTGCCCCACGCCAGCGACCAGTATTCGCGCTTCACGCTGCGCGCCTGCAGCTGGCGCACCAGGTCGGTCTGCGACGGCAGGTCCTTGCCGATCACCATCAGGCCACTCGTGTCCTTGTCGAGGCGGTGCACGATGCCGGCGCGCGGCACGCCGCCCAGCTGGGGCCAGCGGTGCAGCAGGCCGTTCAGCAACGTGCCCGTCCAGTTGCCGGCGCCGGGGTGCACCACCAGGCCGGCCGGCTTGTTCACGACGATCAGGTACTCGTCTTCGTACACCACATCGATATCGATCGCTTCCGGTGCGAACGCCACGTCTTCCGGCGCGGCCTGCGGCAGCACGACGACGGTCTCGTCGCCATACACGGTGGCGCGCACCTTGGCCGGCTTGCCGTCGACGGTGACGAAGCCTTCCTCGATCCAGCTCTGCAGGCGGCCGCGCGAGAATTGCGGCACCAGTTTCGCCACCACCTTGTCGAGGCGCTCGCCGCAGGCTTCCGGCGTCAGCTGCAGGGTGATGGGGGCAAGCGGGTCGCCGGCCTCCCCCAGCTCCGGGTCGAACTCGTCGAGTTCGTCATTGGAGAGTTGGTCGTCCGGCGCCTGTTTCGCCAGATCTGGCTCACGATTCAATATCACAGCATTCCCATCGGCTATAATCAGCCTGGTTGTATCTTGTTTAAACGTCTTCTTGCACGAGAACATGCAAAAAAAATTGAAGGTAGTCGCAGCATCCATCCTGATGGCCAGCTTGACGGCTTGCAGCCTGTTGCCGGAGCAATCGGATGAGACCAAAGGCTGGTCCGCAACGAAATTATACTCGGAGGCCAAGGAAGAAATGGCCGGCCAGCACTACGAGCGCGCGATCCAGCTGTACCAGAAGCTCGAGGCCAGCTACCCGTTCGGCGTGTACGCCCAGCAGGCGCAGATGGAAGTGGCCTATGCGTACTACAAATCGCAGGACCAGGCACAGGCCCTGGCGGCCGTCGAACGTTTCATCAAGCTGCACCCGAATCACCCGAACGTCGACTACATGTACTACCTGCGCGGCCTGATCAACTTCAATGACCAGATCGGCCTGCTGAACTTCGTGTACGAACAGGATCCGGCCGAGCGCGACCCGAAAGCCACGCGCGAATCGTTTGCCGCCTTCAAGGCGCTGGTCGACAAGTTCCCGGAGAGCCAGTACACGCCGGACGCGCTCGATCGCATGAAGTACCTGATCAACGCGATGGCCACTTACGAAGTCTACGTGGCGCGCTACTACTACCGCCGCGGCGCCTACCTGGCCGCCGCCAACCGTGCCCAGGACGCCGTGCGCGAGTACCGCGACTCGCCGTCGATCGAGGAAGCGCTGTGGATCATGGCGCGCAGCTACGACAAGCTCGGCAATGTTGCCCTGCGCGATGACACGCTGCGTGTCTTCAAGCAGAACTTCCCGAACAGCAAATTCCTCGACGAAGGCGCCCCGAAACCGGAGCGCAAGTGGTGGAAATTCTGGTCCGCTTCGTAAATCGGCGTAAATTTTTCGTCTACGGCTGAGCCCGTGTCCACCTTGGGGTCAGACCCCGACATGGACACGGTCTCGTCAGTAAGAAACCTGGGTTTCCGCTCTGGTCATTGCTGACTGAACCGCGGTCGTCGCAGCGCCCGGCCTGACTCACTCCATTTATTGTCCAGCTCGTGTCCATGTCGGGGTCTGACCCCATGGTGGACACGAGCTGGGCTGTAATCAGCTGGCCTTCCGCCGGAACACCCACTTTTCATCGTTCGATGCATGCGGCGTGAAGGCGTAGCCGTCGACATCGAAACCCTTCAGGTCTTCGGGATCGGTGATGCCGTGGATGGCGGCATAGCGGGCCAGCAGGCCGCGGGCGCGCTTCGCGTAGAACGAGATGATCTTGTATTGCCCGTTCTTGTATTCCTCGAAGACGGGCGTGATCACCGGCACCGCCAGCTTTGCGCGGCGTGCCGACTTGAAGTACTCCTCGGACGCGCAGTTCACCAGCCATTCCGCCTCCCGTTCGCGCGCCGTGTCGTTCAGCGCATGCGCGATCAGGTCGCCCCAGAACGCATACAGATCCTTGCCGCGCGCCGTCTTCAGGCGCGTGCCCATTTCCAGCCGGTGCGGGTGGATCAGGTCCAGCGGGCGCAGCAGGCCGTACAGGCCGGACAGGATCCGCACGCGGCCCTGCACGTAGTCGAGCTGCGGCGCATCGAGCGTGCGCGCATCGAGGCCGTCGTAGACATCGCCGTCGAAGGTCATCGCCGCGGGACGCGCGCCGGCCGTATCCTTCGTCCATGACGCATAGCGCGCCACGTTCAGCGTGGACAGCGCATCGGACAGCTCCATCAGTTCGGCAAGATCCTGCGGCGAGTAGCCGCGCATATGCCCGATCAGCTCTTCGGAATGATCGAGGAAGGCGGGTTGCGTGGCGATGTTGGTGGTGGGAGGTGTATCGAGGTCGAGACTCTTTGCGGGGGAAAGCACTATCAGCATATCATTCGTAACCGTACCGGCAATATAGAACAGACCGACATGATACTCCCTCCCTCCTCCGCTTCATCGGCACCACCCCGCATCGTCATCGATACCAACGTCTGCCTCGACCTGTTCGTGTTCCACGATCCGCGCTGGGCCGGCCTGCTGGCCGCCATCGAGAGCGGCGCCGTCGAGGCCATCACGCGTGCCGACTGCCGCGACGAATACCGCATCGTGCTGCATTACCCGCACCTGCCGCTGAGCGACGACACGCGGCCCGCCAGCGCCGCACGCTTCGATGCGCTGATCAAGGTGGTGGCGCCGCCCGAATCCGGCGTGCGCCTGCCGGTCTGCACGGACCGGGACGACCAGAAATTCCTGGAGCTGGCCCGCGATGCCGGCGCGCGAACGTTGATCACGAAGGACAAGGCGCTGCTGAAATTGGCGAAACGCCTGCGCACGGCCGGCATGTTCGACGTGATCCCGCCCGAGAAATGGCGGCTCGAACCGGTCCCGCACGAGGCCCCGGCCGCTGCGCTAGAATGATCCGAAAACCCCCACCGCCCCGATCATGACGCAATCCACGCCCAGCCTCGTCACCCGCCTGCCCGCCGTGGGCACCACCGTGTTTACGCGCATGTCCGCGCTCGCGCAGCAGCACGGCGCGGTGAACCTGGGCCAGGGCTTCCCGGACTTCGCCTGCGACCCGCGGCTGGTCGATGCGGTGGCCGATGCCATGCGCGACGGCCACAACCAGTATCCGCCGATGACAGGCACCCCGGCGCTGCGCCAGGCGATCGCCGCCAAGATCAGCGCGCTGTACGACCACGCATATCACGTGGACACCGAAATCACCGTCACGGCCGGCGCCACGCAGGCGCTCACCACCGCCATCCTGTGCGCCGTGCACCCGGGCGACGAAGTGATCGTCATCGAACCGGCCTACGACAGCTACATGCCCGCCATCGAACTGGCCGGCGGCGTCGTCGTGCCGGTGCCGATGGCGCTCGACGACCGCGGCTACCACGTGCCGTGGGACCGGGTGCAGGCCGCCGTCACCGGCAGGACCCGCATGGTGGTGATCAACACGCCGCACAACCCCACCGGCAGCATCCTGCGCGCCGCCGACCTCGATGCGCTGGCCGGCATCGTGCGCGGCACGGACATCCTGCTGCTGTCCGACGAAGTCTACGAACACATGGTGTACGACGGCCAGCCGCACGCTTCGGTGAGCCGCCATCCGGAACTGGCGGCGCGCGCCTATGTCGTCTCCAGCTTCGGCAAGACCTACCACGTCACCGGCTGGAAGATCGGCTACGTGGCGGCCCCCGCGCCGCTGATGGTGGAGTTCCGCAAGGTCCACCAATACAACGTGTTCAGCGTGAACGCACCGATGCAGCAAGGGATCGCCACCTACATGGCGGACCCGGCGGCGTACGAAGGACTGCCGGCGTTCTACCAGCACAAGCGCGACCTGTTCCGCGCCGGTCTGGCCGCCAGCCGCTTCGAGCTGCTGCCGGCGGACGGCACCTACTTCCAGTGCGTGCGCTACGGCGCCATCTCCGACCTGCCGGAAGCGGCCTTCGCGGAATGGCTGACCACCGAGATCAAGGTGGCCGCCATTCCCGTCTCGGCGTTCTACCGGGGCGGCCAGGAATCGGGCATCGTGCGCTTCTGCTTCGCCAAGGCGGAAGCCACGCTGGCCAACGCGCTGGAACGCCTGGCCCGCGTGTAGCCATGGACCTGCACGACAGCCTGACGGGGCACGGGGAAGGCGCGCCGCAGCCGCCCTCCGTGCTGCGCGCGCTGAACGCCGTGCAGGCCCGCCTCGACGGACCGGCCGTCGTGCATGACGACAGCCACCTGCGCGCCACCGCCCGCACCCTGCTGGGGGCACTGGACCTGAGCCCGGACGTGGCGCTGGCCTGCGTGCTGCGCAACCAGATCGGCGGCAGCTACGCCGCGCGGCACAGCGTGGAGACGGCCGTGATCGCGGCACTCGTGGCCCGCGCGCTGCACATGCGCCCCGCCCACCTGCTGTCGCTGACAGCGGCCGCGCTGGCCCTGCACGCCACCGGCCGCCATGACGATAGCCGCGACACGCCCCGCACAGCCGCCGGAAACGGCTGGTTCACGGCCCTTCTGCAGGATCACTCGCCCGACCCGCTGCCCGACGACACCGATATCGAAGCCGCGGCGCACCTGCTGCGCATGGCGGACCGCTACTGCGCCGGCATCTCGGCCCGCAACTACCGCCGCTCGCTGCTGCCGGACGATGCGCTGCGCCGCGTGCTGGCCGATTCCCCGGACCCGGTGCTGACGGAAGCGTTCGAACGCGAGATCGGCCACTACCCGCCCGGCACGCTGGTGCGGCTGGCCAGCGCCGAGACGGGCATCGTGGTGCATCGGGATGGCGCGCGGCCGGAGATCCTGTGCCTGCTGGACGCGCAGGGCATCGTGCTGGCGGTGCCGCAGCCGCGCCAGGTGGACGGCAACGGCTGCAGCATCGCCGCCGCCCTCGGCGAGGACGACGTGGCGCTGCGCGTGCCGATGAAGGGCGTGTGGGGGCCGCTGGCCAGCCTGTAAGCGGGCCGCCGGCTTCGAAAGAATTCAGTTCAGCTGGGCCAGCCGCTTGTCGACGAACTCGCGCAGCTCCGGCGACAGGCCGGCCGCCTTCGCTTTCATGAACGCCTCGCGGGCATTGGTGCGCAGCCGTTCGGCCTGCTGCGAGATGCCCAGGCCCATCCACCAGACGCCGTTGTTCGGCTGGATGCGCAGCGCCGCTTCGTACTGCTCGGCCGCCTCGCGGTGCCGGCCACCCTTCTGCAGCACGCCGGCCAGGAAAGCCAGGTAGTCGGCATTGGCCGCCGCGTGGGGCAGGGTGCGCTGCAGCGTCTCGACGGCATTGCCGCCCTGCTCCAGCTGCAGCCGCGCCAGCAGCATCGCCAGCTGCGGCTGGCTGGCGTTCAGGCCCAGCGCCAGCTGCAGGTGGCGCACCGCCTCGTCGCGGCGGCCCGTTTCGATCAGGAGGCCAATGAGGGTCTGGCGTGCCGCCTCGTGGCGGGGATAGGCAAACACGGCCTGTTCGAGTCCCGCGATGCCGTCCTGCACCCGGCCATCCTGCACGGCTGCCAGCGCGCGGCGGTAGGCGCTTTCGCCCTGCTGCTGCGAGGTCATCGTCACCCCCTGCGGGGGCGGCACGGCGGCGCGCGCTAAAGTGGCACGTTCGGTGGCGCGTTCGGCGGCGGCGCGGCGGGGTGCGACAGGTGCGCCTTCACCCTCCTGCGCCTCGCGCGCCACGGTGCGCTCGCGCTTCGGTGTTGCCGGGGCGGCCGCCACCGGTGCCGCCAGCACCGGCACCGGTTCGGCCGGTGCCGCCGCTTCCGGCGCGGTTGGATCGGCCGGTACCGCAGCCACCACGGCGGGCACCGGGGGCGCTGGCGCCACTGCCGGCGGGGACTTGACCAGCGCTGCGACCGGCACCGGGGCCGGCCCCACGGCGGCGCGCTGCAGGTAATACCAGCCACCTGCCGCCGCGGCCACGATCAGCACGCCGACACCGGCGCCGATGGCGATGGCCTTCGCGGCGCCCCGTTCGGCCGCCACGGGACGCAGCTCGCCGGACGGCGCACGGGTACCGGTGCCGCCGCGCGCATCCAGGTCCTGCAGCATTTTGTTTATCAAGCTCATGGGTTCAGGCTCATCGTGTCAACGCCAGGGTAATGCCGCACGCCGCGGCGGCCAGTGCAGCGGCACCCGCCATCCAGGGCCAGCGCCACAGCGAGCGCGCGGACCGGCCCTGCACGCCCAGCGTGTCGCCGGCCGCCAGCGCGATATGGCGCTTCTCGACCATCTGCCGGCCTTCGCCATAGCCCAGCATGAGGGCCTTGTGCGCCACGATGTTGACGAGCCGCGGAATGCCGCCGGTGACCTTGTACAGCTTGTGCACGGCAGCGGCGCTGAACAGCCGCGCACCGGCATAACCCGCCACGCGCAGCCGGTGCGCCAGATAGTAATCGAGGTCGTCCTTCGACAGCGCGCCGAGGTGATAGTGGAAGGTGATGCGCTGGGCCAGCTGGCGGATCTTCGGATCGGCCAGGTGCGCATTCAGTTCCGGCTGGCCGAACAGCACGATCTGGAGCAGCTTCCTCTTTTCCGTTTCCAGGTTCGTCAGCAGGCGCAGCGCCTCCAGGCTCTCCAGCGGCAGGGCCTGCGCCTCGTCGAGGCACAGCACCACGTGCTTGCCGCGCGCCGCCAGCTCCAGCAGCCGGAACGTGAGCGACTTGACCAGCTGGTGCTGTTCCACGTCGCGCTCCAGCACGATCTCCAGTTCGTCGGCCAGCGCCATCATCAGCGCGCGCGGTTCCAGGTAGGGGTTCGGCACATACGCCGTCACGAATTCGTCGCCGAGCGTCGCCATGAACTTGCGGCACAGGAGCGTCTTGCCGGTGCCCACTTCACCGGTGATCTTGATGAACCCCTCGCCGCTGCGCGCGGCCACCAGCAGCGTGTTCAGGCCTTCCTGCGAATGCGGACTGCCGAAATAGAAGCTGGTGTCCGGCGTGATCGAGAACGGTACCTCGCGCAGGCCGAAGTGGGATTCGTACATCAGCGGCCCCGGTTGTTCGGATCGAGGCGCTCGATGCGGCGCGCCGTGTCCTGCATTTCCTGCGTCATGCTGCCGGCATCGTCCACGATGGTCGGCTTGATCAGCACCACCAGTTCGCGCTTCTGCGTGCTGGCATCCTTGTTGCGGAACAGCGCGCCCAGCACGGGCACATTGCCCACGCCCGGCAGCTGCGACTGGTCGCTGCTGGTGGCCTGGCGCATCAGCCCGCCCAGTGCCACGATCTCGCCATTGCGGCCCCGCACCAGGCTGTCCATCTCGGACGTGTTGGAGGCGGCCAGGGGCAGGTTCAGCGAACCGGCCGAGCCCAGGTTGACGGTCTTGTTGACGGTGCTGACCTGGCTGACGGACGGGTGCACGTGCAGCATCACGTTGCCGTCGTCGTCGATCTGCGGCGTCACGTCCAGCAGCACGCCGGAGAAGAACGGCTGCACGATCACGTTCGGCGTGACGGTATTGCCGGACACGTTCGAGTTGGTGGTGGTGCTGATGCCCGTGACATAGAACTCGTCGGTACCGATCTTCAGCACGGCCTTCTGGTTGTTCAGGGTGGCGATGCGGGGGCTCGACAGCACATGCACGGTGCCCTGCGATTCCAGGAAGGACAGCATCGCCGAGAAATTGCTGGTCTGGAAGGCGAAGCCGAACATCGTGCCCAGGTTGTCGGCCGCGGCCGTGATGGCACGGCCGGGCAGCGTGGTGAACCCCGTCGTGCCGCCGCTGACCTGCGAGATGGCGCCGGTGACGGGGTCGCGCGTGATCAGGCCGCTGCCCGGGGCGATCACGCCAGCACTGCCGGCGCTGTTGCCGGCGGAGCGGAATGCCGCCCAGTTGACGCCCGTCTGGAAGCCGCTGTTGAGCTGCACCTCGAGGATCTTCGCCTCCAGGATCACCTGCCGTTCGACGGCCAGGCGCGTGGCCTTCAGGTAGTCCGTCACGGCGCGCAGCTGCATCGGCATCGCGCGCACCAGCACCACGCCGGACTGCGGCGTAATGATCACGCTACGGCCATCCTCGGTGCCCACGATCGCCTCGAGCGCCAGCTTGAGCTGGCCCCAGAAGTCCGTTTCGGAAGTCATGCGCACGTTGCTGGCGTCGTCCTGTGCCGACTGCCCGCCGCCCGGCAGGCCCGTCTGCGTCTGGTTCTGGCCGGCGGCGCTGTTCTGCGCATTGCTGTCCTGGCCGCCCTGCCCGCCCTGGTTGTTGCTGATGATCTTGTCGATCGAGGTGGACGACACGCGCACGTTCGAGCTGCCCTTGCGGCTGCCCGTCAGGTAGTTCACCTTGAACATCTTGGTCTGCATCGTCAGCGGCCGGATGTAGATGCGGTTCGCTTCCACCTTGTAGTCGTAGCCGTACAGCTCGCGTACCGCGTCCAGCGCCTCGAAGATCGTCACGTCCTTCAGGTTGGCCGTGATGGTGCCGGCCACTTCCGGCGACAGCAGCATGTTGTAGCGCGTGCCGGTGGCGATCGAGTTGAAGAACTGCTGCGCCGGCACGTTGTTCAATGCCACGTTGAAGCGCTCTTCCAGCACCGTGCGCGCCTTCGGCAGCTGCGCCGCCAGTGCCGGCGCCGGCGGCAGCAGCGCCTGTTCGACGGGATCCGGCGCGGTGGCCTGGATGGCGGCCGCCTTGCCGGAGGCCTGGCGCATTTCGCCGCTGATGGCGTCGTAGGTGTCGCGGCGGTTCGCCGTGTCGCAGCCGGCCGCGAGTGCGGCCAGCAGCGTGGCGCCGGCGATCGTCGTCAAGGTTCGCATGGTGGGGTTCTTCGTCTTCATGTTATTGCGCGCGCCCGTTGCGCGCCGGGTCGGCCGCTGCAGGGGCGTCCGGATGGATGCGCGCGGCCGCGCGCGGCGTGACCGCCCCCTGCGGGTGGGCGAACAGTTTCAGGACCTCGCGCCTGCCGCCGCGCCGCAGCACGACCTCGTTCGCGCCGATCGTCTCGACGATGGCCCCCTGGTAGCGGGCGCCCTGCCGCACCGTCTCGCCGCTGATCACGGCCAGGCGGCGCCCGCCCGGTTCGCGCGAGACGAGGATCTGCTGCAGTTCCGGGCCCACCGGGGCGGCAGGGGCGGCTTCGCCTTCGGCCAGCGGAACCAGTCCCGGCGGCGGCGCCGTGGGGTCGGCCGACTGCGCGTGCGCGCCGGCCGCCAGCAGCAGGCCGGCCAGCAGGACATTCAAGTGCAGCATCACAGGACGCAGCTTCACAGGGCGCAGCTTCACGGCGCGGGGCATCACAGGGCAATCCATTTGTCGTCCAGGCTCAGGGTGTACAGCGTAAGAGTCAATGTCGACTTGTCGTGTTCCGCGGCGTCCAGCACGGCGCGGCCCCAGAACAGCTGGGCCGGCATGCGCTCCAGCGCGTTCATGTAGGCGACCATGTCGCCGTAGGCACCCTGCAGCACGATCTGCACGCCGTGGCGGTACAGCAGCGGCGCATCCTTTGCCGGCGTAGTCGTCGCGGCAGCCTGGACCGGTGCGGTGCCGCCCGGCGGCGTGGTGGACAGCGGCGTCACGGGCAGCACCGGGGCCGCCGCAGCGGTGGCACTGCCCTCCCCCTGCTCCGCGAAATTGCCATCCGTCGTGCCGGCCGGCGGCAGCGTCTTCAGTGACACCAGCTTCAGGCGGCCATTCTGCTGCACCATCCCCTGCAGCAGCGCGGTCATGCGCGACGGCTGCACCAGCCCGCGGCTGGTGTTGCGCAGCTCGGCGCGCAGCACGGTGTTCGCGGCCTGGACTTCCTTGAGCCGCTTGCGTGCCGCCGCATCGGGGTCGGCCGCGGCGGCCGCCTGCTTCTGGGCGATCTCCGTGTCCACGCCCTGCAGCAGGCCGCGCTGCTGCACGATGCTGGCGCGCAGCGTCCGTTCACGGGCGTTGGCCGGGTCCGTGAAACCGAAGTACACGCCGAACACGATGCCGGCCACGCCGCCCACGGCCACCATCGCCCGTTCGCGCAAAGTCAGCGCATCGATGCGCGCCGCCCAGCGCAGCCAGACGGCCTTCATGGCGCACCTCCCGCGGGCCGTGCACCGCCCGCCTGCAGCGAGAATTCCACGTACGGCGGCGTGACGGTGACCGGTGCGGGCGGCGGCGTGTCGGCGCCTGCCGATGCCGGCACCGGCAGCGTGACGGGCGCCGGCCGCGCAATCTCCACCTGGCCGAACGCCTTGCCCTGCAGCACGGGCTCGCGGGCCAGGCCGTTCAGGTAGCCGGGCAGCAGTTCGGCGCGCAGCGCGCGGCCGCGCAGGCCGATATCGCCCTGGCCGCCGGCGATCTGCACGCCCGTCAGCCACAGGCCGGCAACCCGGCTGCGCGCCAGCGCCTCGAAATAATCCGCGTAGCCACGCGGGTCGCCCACGCGGTTCCGGCCGATGATGTCGGCCACGCCGCGCAGCGCGTGCCCTTCCTGTTCCGCCGCCGCCAGCTGCTGGTCGACGGTGACGTCCTTCGTGCGCGGCACCAGGCCGGCCACGGTGGCCTGCTTGCGGGTCTCGGCTTCCTGCACCTGGGCCTTCAGCTCGTCGGCCTGTTCCTGTGCCGCCGCCGCGCGGCCATGCGCGGCAACCGCGAACGCCACGGAACCGAACAGCGCGCCCAGCAGCATGAACGCCAGGTAGGGCGCCGTCAGGTAGCGCTTCTCCTTGCGGAAGCGCGGATTGAACAGGTTGATCTGCTGGCTCATGGCGCGGACTTGCCCCCGGCGCCTTCGCGCAGCGCGCCGCCCAGCACGGTGAAGAAGCGCGCCTGCTGCGCCGCCTCGCGCAGCGCGGGCACGGCATCCAGGTCGAGCACGCTGGCCAGGTCGAGAAGCTCGACGGGCAGGTACAGGTTGGCGGACAGGAAGTCGTACAGGCTGCTGCTGCCGGTCGGGGCGACCACCAGCTTCGACACGGCCACGTAGGAAAACTGCCGCTCGAAATTGTCCAGCGAGCGCTGCAGCTCCAGCGCGATGCGGTCATACAAGGCCTGGCGCGCCTCGGCCGGACCTTCCACCTGGGCCAGCGCGATGTCCATGCGGCGTGCCAGGTACAGCTCGCCCCCGCAGGTGACCGTCAGCAGGCCGCCCCGCTCGTCGAAGGCCAGCATCGCCAGCCCGCGCCCTTGCGGTTCGAGCAGTGCCGAGATATTGCGCTGCGCCGTTTCGGGGATGTCGATCGCGTCGAGCGGCACCTTGGCGGTCGTGTACAGGCCCTGGTGCGCCTCGATGAGGCTGTTGCGCGCGGCGACCGCGAAGACCTGGTGGTTGTGTGCCGGGCCGTTCGGTGCGACGGGAATGTCGAGCACGTCCACCGTCGCATCCATCACGGGGAAGTCGATCATGTCCTTCAGGCGCCAGCCCACCGCCGTCTTCAGTTCGGCGGCCGGCACGTTCGGCGCTTCGACCGACAGCAGCTGGTACTCGCCGGCTTCCAGCAGGCTGGAACAGTGGCGCGTGTCGGCTTCCAGCTCGCGGCCGGCGCGCGCCAGCACGGCGGCCAGGTCGGCGCGCGTGCCGGGCAGGAACGCGGCGGCCAGCACGACCGGCTTCGCTTCCGGCCCCCGCTGCACGACGGCCGCGCACACGCCCGCCGCACCCGGTGCGAGGGCCAGCCAGCCTGCCTTCTTTTTTCCTTTTCGCCAGAACGCCATGCCACCTGTCTCAATGATTTGGTACTGCCTGCAAAAACCGTTGCAGCGGCTTGATTATATTCAAGATTCCTGGAACTTCCGGTAGCAAAAAACTATTTTCGCCACAATTTTCGTGCCCGGCAGCCACAAAGCGCCTAGTAGAGTTCCCGCAGGTAGACATACGGACTCTTCACGGTGCCGTAGGTGAGCACGCCGTACACGCTGGGCAGCCATGCAGGGCCGGACAGGTACATGGGAATCGAACCGCTCGAACCGGAACCGGGCGCCAGCAGCTTGACGGTGCCGGTGCCCTGGCTGAACGCGCCGACCGTCTTGCTGTCGACCTTGACGGGGACGCTGCAGGTGGCGGCGCCCGGCACTTTCGTGCAGCTGCCGAACTTCACGTCCGAGGCCGGCACGAAGATGGATGTGGAGTCGGTGGTGCTGTCGTACCAGCCGTCCAGGCCATCGCGCGTGCCGAAGAACTGCGCCGTGACCGGCACGTTCATCGCCAGGGCCGCATTGCCGGCCATGTTCGGCACGAACACCCGGCCGTTGACGATCCGCACCCCGCCTTCCACGGCATCGCTGCGCTTCGACGTGGTGCTGTCGCCGGTGCTCGTTTCGGTTGCGCGCAGGTAGACGGAGACGGGCAGCGCCGACGTGGCCGTCGTCGCCGGCGACCCTTTGTAAGCCAGGGCCGTGGGGAACGTGTAGGTAGAGGTCGAGTTCGCCACGCTGGCATTGAACAGCCCGGCCGCGACGGCCGTGCCGGACAGCGTGGAGTTCGACAGGCCCGAGGTGCGCGACGTTTGCGCGGTGCTGCCGTTGGGTGCCGTGACGGCGCTCAGCACCACGTCGCGCGCCAGCTCGCCCTGGTAGAACCTGAGCGGCTTGCCCAGCAGGTTCCTGGCTTCCACCTTCACGGCGAAGGGCTGGCCGGAGTATGCCATCGTGGTGATGGTGGTGGCGGGCACGGTGGGCGCGGCCGGTGGCAGCGGGTCCGTCGGACACAGGGCCGGCGCCACGCAGGTCATCGGACCGGTCACCGTCACGTCGAAGTGATGGGGATAGAAGCGGCCGACATTGATCGAATTCGCGTACACATTCCCCGTGCCCAGGTAGGAGCCGTTGCCGTTGGCATCCACGTTGGCAAGCTGCGACTCGACGCGGATCACGCCCACGTCGTCGAACGCGAAATCGGTGCCGGTGGCCACGCCGCCCGAAAATGCCCCCAGCCCGTTCTCGTACCGCAGCGCCAGCGTTGGATTGCCACTGCTGTCGATGCCCGGGTCATCCTTCGCCATCGCATCGATCGGCGCGCCATCGGCCGCCGTGGCCGGGAAGATCGACAGCTTCACGCGCGCCGGATCGGTTTCCTGGCCGAAGTTCGGGGCCGGCGTGGTCATCCCTTCCATCATGGCCTTGACCGTCATCGTGAACGGCGTGCCGGCCGGCAGGAAGCGCGGATCGGTGGGACTGGCCGGCTCACCCGCCAGGTTGTCGGCCTGGGCCCGCACCAGCAGGCTGTCCGGGCGCGACACGAAGGCGCCGGTCGACCCGAGGCGCCCCAGGTTGTCCGTCACGAACAGCTCGATCCGGCCGACATCCTGGTAGCGCAGCAGGAAGTCGGTCGGATCCGAACTCTGGCTGGCGGTGGTGGCCTGGCTGGTCGGCGATCCGCCGGGATACAGGATATTGTTGGCGGTGCCCCACGCGCTGGAATTCTGCTCGGGGATCACGCCGCCGCTGGCGCACAGCGGCAGCGTGAGCTTCGTCCCGCCGTTGCGCAGGTCGTAGGTCGCGCGCACGCCGGCGTTGGCGCGCGGATCGTGGCAGCTGAGCGCAAAGCGCATCGGGATCGTGGTGTTGGTGCTGGCCAGCGCCGTCGGCACGTTCTTCACGACATAGGTGATCCATGTCTGGATGTCGCGGTTGGCCGGCCAGAATGGCAGCTGCAGCGGCAGGCACGGCTGCCCCGGATCGCCGAAGGGCTTGTTGTGCTTGCACTGCTTGTCCGTGAAGATGAACACGGGCGTGAAGTTCGCCGCGCCGATCCGCGCGCTGACCGTGGACGTGTCGTTGCCGTCGTAGTAGTCGAACAGCTTGCCGCCCACGGTGACGCTGAACAGCACCAGGCCGCTGGCGGAAGCCGCCGGGGTGACTGTCAGCGTCAGCGGCGGCAGCGTGGTGTTCTTCGTCACCGTGCCGGTGTACGTGCAGGTGACGACCTGGCCAGCTGCCGTGCAGCGCCAGTTCTTGCCGGAGGCGCCGCCGTAGATGAGGGCCGCCGGCAGCGTGCCCGTCACGGTCAGCGGGCCGCCCTCGTCCATCGGCCCGTTGTTGACGACGGAAACCGTGTACGTGGTGGCCGCCGACGGCACCAGCGGACCGTCGAGCGTCAGGGTCACGCCGCGGTCGGTGGCGGGAATGTTCGGTGCGGCGATGATTTCCGCATTCAGCAGCACCAGGTCGGATTTCGACAGATAAGTCGTCTTCGCGGATTTCTGGCCGGCGGCGATGGTGGGCGGCGACACCGTGAACGCATCGAAATCCACGCCGTACGAGTAATAGTCGTTGTTGATGTTGCTGGCCGAGTTGAACTGGTTGCCCTTCGGGTTCATCGCATCGAACTGGGCCACGCCATTGAACAGCAGCGTCTCGCCATCGTTGCCCAGCGTGTCATCGCCTTCCCACGTGATGTGGCCGACCCGCCCGGTCAGGCCCGTGTCCGGATTCGGAATCGTGAAGTTGGCCAGCGTCAGTTCGACGGAGGAATTCTGGATGTACTGGAAGCCCTCGTAGACATTGAGGACGCGGAAGGTTTCCTTGCTGTTGCTGTAGATGACCAGCAGCTGGAAGCCGCCCAGCACGGCCTGCACGGCGCAGTAGCCCGTCTGCGCGGGCACCAGCCCGCCGGCCACATAGGTGCCGTTGCCCTTCACGATATCCGTCACATCGGCCGCACCGGAGTAGAAATTGTAGCCCACGGTGGACGAGCTGTACTGCCGGCTGGACGGCGCATCGACGGTCTTGTTGTCCAGCAGGATGGAGAAATCGCCGTTCGAGCCGGATGCCGCCCAGTACAGGTAGGCGGCCAGCACGGTGCTGCCGGAGGGGATGCCCGTCAGCGATAGCGTTGCCGTGCTGCTGACGGAACAGGCATTGTCCGAGTTCGATCTGGTGCGCAGCGACTTCTGCGTGCCGGTGAAGTTGACGTTGCCCGCAAAGCTCTTGAACAGCGTGATGGGCGTATCGGCCCGTGCTGCACCCGTGCACAGCAGCGCTGCCAGCAGCATGGTCTTCAGGAAGCGCACGATCATCACAGCTCCACCTGCACCACGCGCTGCACGTAATCGGCACCGGGCGCCGCGTTCGGGCAGTTGCCGTTCGCCGGCTGGTTGCACGCGGTCGAGACGATGCGCGTCTGCGTCAGTTTCGTCACGCCGTCGGCCATCGTGTTGGTGTTCTGCACGCAGGTCAGCGTGACCGTCATTGCCGCCAGCGTGCCGGGCGCCGTCATGCTGCCGCCGGCGCAGGTGCCTGCCAGCAGGTAGCGGTACAGGCCGTATTCGATGCCGGTGCGCGCCGCCTCGTAGGCGCGCGTGCCCACGAGGTCGATCGCGGAGGACTGCTGCTGCGTGGTGGACACGGTGACGATCGCGGCCCCCAGCGCCGACAGGATCACCAGCAGGAAGATCGCCGTGATGATGCTGACGCCGCGGCTCCGCCGCAGGCGGCGCGCGATGGCCACACGACGACCGTTGATGTTCGAGTCGGACGTATTCAGGTTGCACGCATTCAGGTTGGACGCATTCATGTCGGATTATCCAGTTGAGTCTGGCGCACGAGGCGGGCACTCTCGCCGTTCGCGTGGCGCAGCGTGAGCACCAGCGTGGCCAGCGCGCCGGCGTTCTGGCCGGGCAGCACGGTATAACTGAACGTGCAGCCGGCCACCATGTTCGTCAGCAGCGCCGGCGTGCCGAGCGTGTTGAGGTTGCCGATGCCCTTGACGATGCTTGTCGTGAAATAGCGCTGCAGCGTGCCGGCACCGCTGGTGGCCGGCGTGCACAGATAGGTCACGGTACCCGTTACCACCTGGAAGCCGCCGCCGGTCGACTGCGTGGACGAGAAATAATTCTGTGCCAGCGTCACGCGGCTGCCGGCAATCGATGCCACGCGCGAGATATTGTCGGCACCTGCGCCGAAGGCATAGGCATCGGCCGGCGCGATGCCGAGGTTGCCGATGGCGATGTAGTCGCCCGCCACGATGGCCTGCTTGCCGGTCGGCGCCGCACCCACGATGTCGAACTGCGTCTTCCCGCTGGTGAAGTCGAGCGGCAGCAGCGTGGCGGGCGGGCCGTCGTTGATGCTGATGTAGCGGCCGCCCGTCTTGGTGAGCAGGAACTGCACGGCCAGCTGGTTGTTGTAGACGGTGACGGTGGCCGGCAGCGCCAGCCGCATCTCGCGCGTCATGCGGCGCAGCGCAAGGTCGGCGGCGTCGGCGATCTGGGCGCGCGCCTGTGTGTCCACATAGCTCTTCACCGGCACGCGGATGAAGATCGCCACCATGCCCGCGATGATGCCGGTGATGGCGATGACGATGATGGCCTCCACTAGCGTGAAGCCGCGGCCAGCGCCGGTAGGCAATGGCCTTCGCTCAGTTGTTCGGCGCATAGCGGGTCCGGTAGGTTTCCAGCGTCACCGCCTCATTGCCATAGGCGACGTTGACGAGAATGCGCAGCACGGCGCCCTGCGGCACGGTGGCGCCGGCCGGCCCCAGCGAGGGGGGCTGGGTGATCGTGACGGTGGCGGCATAGCCGGCGGGGAATGGCGTGCCGATGACGTCCGTCGTGTAGGTGAGCGGCGTGCCATAGACCTGCACGTAATCGTTCACGTTGTCGAACGGACGAGCGCCGCCGCCTGCCTCCTGGTTGACGCCCTCGGGAATCGTGCAGCCGGCGGCACTGGTGGCCGTGGAGTAGTTGGGGTCGGTCACGTCGCACCAGCTGAAGCGCGCGGCGCGGATCTCGTCGACCAGCGCCTCGGCGATCGCCATGGCCTGCTTGCGGCGCATCGGATCGGCGCTGCGCGCCGTATTCATGGTAATCACCTGCAGCACGCCGATGACGGCGACGCCGACGATGACGATGAACATGATCAGCTCGATCAGCGTCAGGCCGCGCTGGCGCGGCAGCGGCGCATGTGCGCCTCCTGCCGTCATCGCACGAAGCCCGTTTCCGGTTCCACCAGGATGTCGTGGTTCTTGCCGTCGCCCGTGATGCGCACGGTCAGCGTGTTGACGAACGAGGAAGTGACGGCGTTGGCCGCGTCGGTGGCCAGGAAAGGCCGGCCGGCCGGATCGAAATAGAACATCGCGGATGCAGTCATCGCCAGCCCGTTCGGTACGCCTTCACATGCCCAGTTGGTGGAGTTGCCGCAGGCGGCCAGCGTGCTGGCGCTGGCGCTGTTGCTGCCGGCGGGGGGCACGACCTTGCCGGCGCAGGTGGCATCGTAGCATAGCGCAACCGACGTGCCGTTCAGGCGCGCGTACACGCTGCGGTTCTGGGCAATGGCCAGCTTCTGGCCGTAGCGCAGCGTAGTGGCGACCTGGTCGGTGAAACCGACCGCATCGAAGCCGGCGCGGCTGGCGAAGCGCGGCGCCGCAACGGCGGCGATGATCCCGATCAGCACCATCACGATAATCAGTTCGACCAGCGTAAACCCGAACTGCCCGGCAGAACCGGGCAGTGTCGGGTTACCCGCGGGCCGTACCGGGTACGGTCGCATCGGGTCGTCCGCCAATTAGCAGTTGGTCTTGTCTGCAGGCGCGGAAGAGACGACGCCGGTCGCAGGAGCGTAGGTGAACGAGCAGTTGAGGTGCGTCGTATCGGCAGCGAACGTAACGAGGTCGGCAGTACTGGTGACCTTGTACTCATTGCCATCGATACCCGCCGCCGTCAGGATCCCGGCCGATGTCGGGAAGCCCGTTCCGTTCACAGCCACGGTCGCGCCGTCGACCGTCACGTTACCCGCCGCAGCGGTACCACCGACCAGCCAGGCGCCATGCACGATGCCGGTTGCGCTGGCCACCGCGCCACGTGCGCCACGGATCTTCGCCAGGCGCGCATCGCCGCCCAGGTCGGCAAACTTCGGCAGTGCCGTGGCAGCCAGGATGCCCAGGATGACGATCACGACGATCAGTTCGATCAGGGTGAAGCCGCCTTGGCCCTTATTCATCGTACCCACTTGTTTGACTTGCATGTAAATCTCCAACGTAACAAAAGAATGTGTATGTGACGGAAGCTACACGAAAATGTGAACCATTCTGTTCAACCGTCGACCTGGTGAAGGGCGACACCGAAACTGGATCCCGGTGTTCCTGGCGGCTTGGCGTTGTTTGTGGGCAAGCGAGATAATTCTACACGGAAACACCATTTCTTCGGAAGCACATCAAGAAATGTTTCGTTTCTGCTGAATACATAGACAAGGATTCGTTGTTTTCTGTCGAAATACCAGCTGCCACCGGCCATTTCGGTGTCGTCGGGATGGTCGAATTCGCCACGATAGCCCGGTGGCGGACGCTGCAGCAGCGCGACGGGATTGATGCCGTCGAATGCGGCGAGCTGCTGCGGATCGGCGGCGATGCCCGCCTCCATGACATGGCTGGCCAGAGCGCTGCGCAGGATGGCCACCTGGTAATTGACGCCGGTACGTTCCGCCTCGGCCTGGTAGCGCAGCACCCGGCCGAGCAATACGCCGCCCAGCACGGCCATGATGATGATGGCCACGGCGAATTCGAACAGGGAAGCACCGCGCGCGAGGCGGCGGCTCGGCAGCCCGGCCATGTCAGTGCAGGGCCGCGCGGCCCAGGTCCCAGATCGGCAGGAAGATGCCCAGTGCCAGCACCAGCACCATCGCGCCGAGGAAGGCGATCAGGATCGGCTCGATCTGCGCGGACAGCGTCTTGAGTTCATAGTCAACCTCGCGCTCGTACATCTGGGCGATCTCGTCCATCAGGTCGTCCAGCGAGCCGGATTCCTCGCCCACGGCGATCATCTGCAGCACGATGGGCGTGAAGATCCCGGCCGCGACAGACGTGCGCAGGATGCTGTCGCCCCGCTCCACGCCATCGCGCATGCTGTCGACCTGCTGTGACAGCCAGGCATTGTCCACGGTCTGCGACACCACCGTAAGGGCCTGCACGATCGGCACGCCGCTGCGCGACGACAGCGCGAAGCTGCGCGCGAAGCGGGCCATGGTGCCCTTGTGGACGATCTTGCCGGCAATCGGCAGGCGCAGCTTCCAGCGGTCCCACTGCAGCCGGCCGTCCGGCGAGCGCACCCAGCCGCGCAGCACCAGGCCGGCTGCCACCAGCGCCACGAGGATGACGTACCAGTAATTGACGGTGAAGTTGGACGTGGCGATCAGGATCCGCGTCATCAGCGGCAGCTCGGCATGGAAGCTCTCGAACACCTTCACGAACTGCGGGATGACGAACATGTTCACGATGAACATCGCGATCACCATGGCGATCACGACAAACGTGGGATAGCGCACCGCCGATTTCACGCGGGCCCGCATGTCCCGATCGAACTCCAGGTGATCGAACAGCCGCAGCATCACCTCATCGAGCCGCCCCGTCATTTCGCCCACCCGCACCATCGACAGGTAGAAATTGTTGAACACGGTCGGGTGGCGCCGCATGGCGGCCGACAGCTCGCGGCCGGCATCGAGCGACTCGCGCAGGTCGCGGATCACCCGCCCGAACGTGACGGAAATGGCCGATTCCTGCAGGCCCGCCAGCCCGCGCATGATGGGCACGCCGGACTTGAGCAGCGTGTACATCTGGCGGCTGAACAGCTGCACGTCCAGCGACGTGACCTTTTTCTCCGTCAGCCGCGCCCACAGCCCGGATCCCTCGCGGGCCGGGGCCTTCGTGACCGTGATCTCGACGGGCGTGGCGCCGGTGCCCAGCAGCTGGTCGGCCACGGCACCCGTGTCGGCCGCTTCGAGAACGCCCTGCTGCAGCTCGCCGCGCGCGTTGCGGGCCTTGTAGGCGAAAAAGGGCATCCGTCAGCTTTCCTGCTGATTACTGATGCGCATCGCTTCGGCGATCGTCGTGCGGCCCTGGATCACCAGCTGCACGCCGTGCCGGCGCAGCGTCTGGCCGGCCATCTGCTGCGACGCCACCTTCAGGAAGTGCGCCGGATCGGGATCGTTGGCCGCATCGACGACGGGCTGCGTCATCTCCAGCAGTTCGTAGACGCCGGTGCGGCCCCGGTAGCCCATGCCGTTGCAGTGCGAGCAGCCCTTGCCATGGAAGTACTTCGCCATGCCCACCTTGTCGTTCAGCTCCTGGCGCAGCCATTCGTGCTCGGTCGGCGTGGGCGTATACGGCTGCGTGCAGCTTTCGCAGATCACCCGCACCAGGCGCTGCGCGAGCACGGCCTGCAGCGAGCTGGCCACCATGTAGCGGGGCACGCCCATGTCCATCAGGCGCAGCGGCGTGCTGGCCGCATCGTTGGTGTGCAGTGTCGACAGCACCAGGTGGCCCGTCATGGCGGCGCGCAGGCCGATCTGCGCCGTTTCCTGGTCGCGCATCTCGCCCACCAGCACGATGTCCGGATCCTGCCGCAGTGCCGAACGCAGCACGCGGGCGAAGTCGAGCTCGATCTTCTCGTTCACCTGCACCTGGTTGATGCCGGGCAGCCGGTACTCGACGGGATCCTCGACCGTGATGAGCTTTTTCTCGACGGAGTTCAGCTCGGCCAGCGCGCTGTACAGGGTGGTCGTCTTGCCGGAACCGGTGGGCCCCGTCACCAGCACCAGGCCGTTGGGGCGCTGCACGATGGCGCGGAACTTTTCCATCAGGGGCCGCGGCATGCCGATCGCGTCCAGGCGCAGGTTGGCGCTGCCCTGGCTGAGCAGACGCATCACGATCGATTCGCCGAACTGGGTGGGCATCGTCGAGATACGCACGTCGATGCGGGTCGCTTTCACGCGCACGGCGAAGCGGCCATCCTGCGGCAGGCGCTTTTCCGAGATGTCCAGGTCGGACATCAGCTTGAGGCGCAGCGCCAGCGCGGGGGCGATCTTGATGTCGGCCTGGGTCTGCAGGTGCAGCACGCCGTCGATGCGGAAGCGGATGTGCAGGCGCCCTTCCTGCGGCTCGATGTGGATGTCGGAGGCGCGCACCTGGGCCGCATCGTCGAACACCGATTGCAGCAGTTTCACGACCGGTGCCTCTTCCAGCCCAGGATTGGCGGCCAGCGCGCCGAAGTCGACGGAGCTGTCGCCCAGTTCCTGTTCCAGCTCGCGGGCCAGGTCGGTGATGTCCTCGGTGCGGCGGTAGATGCGGTCGATCGCGGCCAGCACTTCCGTCTCGTTGACGACGGCCAGCTCGATGCCGGTGCGCACCAGGCGGGCGATCTCGTCGTACGCGAACAGGTCGGTCGGATCGGAGATGCCGACCAGCATGGTGCCGTCCCGGTCTTCCAGCACCAGCGCGCGGAAGCGGCGTGCCTGGGTTTCCGGCAGCAACCGCACCAGTTCCGGGTTGATGTTGTAGAACTTGAGGTTGATGTACGGGATGTTCAGCTGGCGCGCCAGCGCGCCGGCGATCTGCTCTTCCGTGACATAGCCGCTGTCGATGAACACGCGGCCCAGCTTGCGGCCGGTGCGTTTCTGTTCGCCCAGCGCCAGCCCGAGCTGTTCCTCGGTCAGCAGCTTCTGCTGGATCAGCACTTCCCCGAGCCTTACTTTTTCCGGCCTAGCCATCCCTGTCCATCTCCTCAGCGTGACCGCGCATTGTATGCCGAATGTTTCCTGTGAGCTAGAACGGGATACATTCGCACTACCGGTAGGCGTCTGTTCTTTGCTACAGTGACGGATCGTCAATATCAGCCTGGAATCCGATGCCGCCAGCGGCCCTGCGTTTTCGTCACGTCGTCAAACGCCGTTCCGGTGGGGCTGCGCACGCCCGGGCAGTGCTGGACGGCGTGGACCTCGACATCGCGCCGGGCGAGATCGTGGGCCTGGCCGGCATCAACGGCGCCGGCAAGACCACGCTGCTGCGCTGCCTGCTCGATTTCTGCCCGCTCGACGGAGGCGACATTAGCATAGCCGGCGCGGCGCACACGCACCCTTCGGCGCGCCGGCCGCTGGCCTACCTGCCCGAGCGTTTCGGGCCACCCGCCCACCTGACAGGCGCCGAATTCCTGCGCTATGTGCAGGCGTTGCATGGCCAGCGGGCCGATCCGGCCGCCTCCACCGCCCTGCTTGCCCTGCTGGACCTGGACGCCGACGCGCTCCGCCTCGCGCCCCGCCATTATTCGAAAGGCATGACCCAGAAGCTGGGCCTGGCCGCCACGCTGCTGCTCGACAAGGACATCCTCGTGCTGGACGAGCCCACCAGCGGCCTCGACCCGAAGGCGCGCGCCCAGTTCCGGCAGGCGCTGCGCCGGCGGGGCGATGCCGGGGCTGCCGTGCTGATGACGTCGCATGCGCTGGCCGATGCCGCCGACCTGTGCGACCGCATCGCCATCCTGCATGCCGGCCGTATCGTGTTTGCCGGCACGCCGACCGCCTGCATGGCCGCGTTCGGCGGTGCCGACCTCGAAGCGGCCTTCCTGGCCGCGATCGCCTGAACTATGTACTTCGCCCATTTCCGCCTGCGCCAGGCGCCCTTTTCCATCACCCCCGACCCCACCTTCTTTTATGAGGGCAATACGCGGGGCGACATGCTGGCGGCGCTGCTGTATGCGGTGAAGCATGGCGAAGGCATCGTCAAGGTCACCGGCGAGGTGGGCAGCGGCAAGACGATGCTGTGCCGCATGCTGGAAAGCCGCCTGCCCGCCCACGTGGACGTGCTGTGGCTGGTCAATCCCAGCCTCACGCGCGAGGAAGTCCCGTATGCCGTGGCGGCGGAACTGGGGCTGGACGTGGCGGGCCGGCGCGGCGACCAGGTGCTGCGCCAGCTGAACGACGAGCTGATCGCCCGCCACGCGGCCGGCCGCCAGGTGGTGCTGCTGGTCGAGGAAGCGCAGGCGATGCCGCTCGACACGCTGGAGGCGGTGCGCCTGCTGACCAACCTGGAAACGGCACGCCACAAGCTGCTGCAGATCGTGCTGTTCGGGCAGCCGGAACTGGACGAGCACCTGGCCTTGCCGCACATGCGCCAGCTGAGCGAACGCATCACGCACAGCTTCTTCGTGCCCGCGCTGCCGCCCGGCCAGGTGGGCGACTTCCTGGCCCACCGCCTGTGCGCCGCGGGCCACCCGGACGGCGAACTGTTCAGCGCCAGCGCGGCGCGCCGCATTGCCGGCGTGTCGCGCGGTATCATTCGCCGCATCAATATCCTGGCGGACAAAGCCCTGCTGGCGGCCTTCGCGGACGATGCCGACCGCGTGCGGGACCGGCACGTGCGCCAGGCCGTGCGGGAATGCAGCTTCGCCGCGCTGCCAAGGCGGGCGCCGGCAGGGGCGCGGGTGCCGCGCCTCGTCCGGGTGGCGCTGGCACTGCTCGGTCTCGCGCTGGCAGCCTGGCTCGCCTGGCACGCCGTCACGGATTTGCCCGCCGCGCCGGGAGCGCGCACAATTGCACACCAGACCAATTTATAAGATTATTATCAGTCTGTAAATCCACTTACCGGCATCATGATGGGACGAGGCGTGAAGAAAGCTGTGCAGCAGGGCGTGAATGGCGCCGGGAATGGCATCAACGGAGTGATACAGAGGACGGTCAGGCACGGCGCGAAGGGGCTGGGCGCCACCGTGCTGTGCTCGCTGCTGGGTGCCTGCACGGCGCCGCGGCTGCCCGTGTCACCGGCCCACGTGAGCGAGCCGCCGCGGCCGGCCGGCGCGATTCCCGACCCCGTGCAGCAGAGCGCCGCACTGCCGCCGCCCCAGCCCGCGCCGCGCGCGGAGACGTACAGCGTCACCGTCCACAAGGTGCCGGTCGAGTCGGTGCTGTTCGCGCTGGCCCGCGATGCCGGCCTGAATATCGACATCCACCCCTCGATCCAGGGCAGCGTCACGCTGAACGCGCTGGACCAGACGCTGCCGCAGCTGCTGGAACGCATCGCGCGCCAGGTGGACATGCGCTACGAGCTCGAGGCCGGCAACCTGACGGTGCTGCCGGACGAGCCGCACTGGCGCAACTACCGGATCGACTACGTCAATATCGCCCGCAGCACCAACAGCAGCGTCAATATCGCCACGCAGATCTCCACCACGGGCGGCTCCAGCGCGGGCACCAGCTACACGGGCTCGAACACGGGCACCGGCACCATTGCCAGCGCCGGCACCACGCTCACCTCCGGCAACAACAACTCCACGACGTCCGTGGCGAACCGGGCCGACAACAATTTCTGGTACAGCCTGGAAAAGAACATCCGCGACATGCTGCGGCCGACCAACCTGAACGACCAGCTGAACGATCCGCTGGCGCAGCTGCGCCAGCAGGCCGATGCGGCCGCGCAGCAGAATCAGCAGCTGAGCCAGCAACCGGGGCAGCAACCTGGCCAGCTGGCGGGTCAGATCCCGGGCCAGCAGGCCGTGCCGGGTTACCAGACCGCGTTCACCCCGGCGGCAGGCGCCACCCAGCAGCCGGCGGATGGCAGCTTCCCCGGCGTGCAGGCCGCCGCGACACAGGGCCGCAATGCCGCCCAGCGCAATGCGCCTTCCGTCATCGTCAATGCCGAAAGCGGCCTGGTGGCGGTGCGCGCCACCGGCCGGCAGCACGAGAAGGTGCGCGAATTTCTCGACGTGATCCAGACCGCCTCGAAGCGCCAGGTGATGATCGAGGCCACCATCCTCGAAGTGAAGCTGTCCGACCAGTACCAGCAGGGCATCAACTGGCAGCGCATCGGCAGCGGCGGCGCCATCTTCGGCCAGGGCAACCTGGCCAACACGCCGCTGCCGTCCACCGCGCAGGGGCTGGGTGGCCTGTTCACGCTGAACTACGCCAACCCGACGAGCGCGATCGGCAACATCACCACCGCCGTGCAGCTGCTGGAAACGTTCGGCAAGGTGCAGGTGCTGTCCAGCCCGAAGATCAGCGTGCTGAACAACCAGACCGCTCTCCTGAAGGTGGTCGACAACAATATCTTCTTCACGCTGAAGGTCACGCCGGCCGTCACCAACTCGTCCGGCGGGGTGCAATCGCCCGCCACCTACGAATCGCGCGTGGAGACGGTTCCTGTCGGCTTCGTCATGAGCGTCACGCCGCAGATTTCCGCCGAGGGCGAAGTCACGATCAACGTGCGCCCCACCATCACGCGCATCGTCAGCTACGTGACCGATCCGAACCCGGAACTGGCGAAACAGGGCGTGACCAGCCAGGTGCCGGTGATCCAGGCCCGCGAGGTGGAATCGGTGATGAAGGTGTTCAGCGGCCAGACGGCCGTGATGGGCGGCCTGATGCAGGATTCCGTCGACAATACCAAGAACGGCCTGCCGCTGCTGTCGCGCGTGCCCGTGATCGGCGACCTGTTCGCCTACCGCAACGAGGGCGCCACCAAGACGGAACTGGTGATCTTCCTGCGCGCGATCGTCGTCAAGGATGCCAGCATGGACGGCGACTACCGCGACATGCGCTATCTGCTGCCGGGAACCGAGTCGCTCAACAAGCATCCGTACAGCGTGCCATCGGGTGACAAGCCAGCCGCGGGGATGCCATGAGCCTGTTGATGCAAGCGTTGAAGAAGGCGGAGCGGGCGCGCCAGAGCGGGCTGCAGGAAGAGGACATCCCGGGGGGCACGGAAGCCGAGCGGGACGCTGCGCGGGCCGGCGAAGCGTCGCCTGGCGCGAGCACTGCCCCTGTACCGGCCGCCGTGCCGCCCGCGGCGGTCACCGGCCTGGAGCTGAGCCTGGAGCCGCTGGAACCGCTGCCGCCATCGTCGGGCGACGCCGCGTCGCCCGGCTCCGCTTTTTCGGCTGCCACCTCAGTTGGCACCGCAGCTGGCACCTCAGCTGGCCCCTCGCCTGCCCCCTTGGCGAACCCCTCGTCCTCGCCGATCGAGCCGGCCCGCGAAGCGGTGCACGATCCGGTGCCGCCGCAGGCTCGCCACGAGGCGCCCCGCACGCGCCCCGATCCGGCCGCCATTCCCGTGACCGATGCGCGCGCCGCGCCCCGCCCGCCATCGGCCGCGCCGGAAGCGCCGCGTGCCCCCGGCGCGCCGGACCGCCGTGCCATGTCGCGCGATCCGCGCCCGCGCCGCGACGCCACGGCCGGCATCGACATTGCCCGCCTGCGCGTGTATGCGCTGGGCGGCGTGCTGGCCGTGATCGTGATCGTCTTCGTCTGGCTGTACCGGCAGGCCGTGATGGGTCCGGGCCCCGGTGCCGGCCTGCCCATGGTGCCGATGCCGCCGCCGAGCGCCACCGGCGCCACTAGCGTGGGCGGCGCGGCCGGTGCGCCGATCGTCGTCGCCCCCGTCGGCCCGCCGTACGGTCCGCAGGCCACCGTGGCGGAACAGCCGGTCTCGGTGGCCACCACCGCCACCCCAGCCACCGCCGCGCCGTCGCCTGCCCCCGATGCCGCCGCCACCCGCGCGCCGGATACCGCGTCGGCCACGCCACTGCTGGCCAACGAACCGGTGCGCCAGTCGCGCGCGGCACGCCGCACAGCCCCCGTTCCGCGCGGACCGACGCCGGCCCAGCTGGCCGCCATTCCCGATCCGGAGGTCCGCCGCGAAGCGATACGCGATGCAGCCGAACGCGAGCTGCGTGACATGAAACAGCAGGCAGTCGAAACAGCCGATGCGGGTACGCCGGCGGCCGCAGCCCCGGCGGTTGCGGGCCTGGCCGCTGCGCCGCTGGCCGCCGCCGGAACGCTGCCGGGTGGGGAGCCGGGCGACATGCGCATGGCGCGGGGCAAGCCGCGGCAGGGCGTCAACCCCTCCGTGCAGGCCGGCTACTCGGCGCTGCTGGCCGGCGACCTGGCCAGCGCGCGCCAGCAGTACGATGCCGCGCTGCGCAGCGACGCCAACAATCGCGACGCGCTGCTCGGCACGGCTGCGCTGGCGCGCCGCGAAGGACGCGATGCCGACGCGGCCGACGCCTACCAGCGCCTGCTGGCCCGCGATCCGCGCGATGCGGATGCGCTGGCCGGCATGGTGGCGCTGCGGCCCGGCGAAGGCGATGCGGCCGAACTGCGCCTGAAGGGTGCGCTGCGCAATGCGCCGGAAGGCGCCTCGCTGCACTTCGCATTGGGCAACCTGTACGCACGCCAGCGCCGCTGGCAGGAGGCCCAGCAGGCCTACTTCCACGCCTGGTCCGCGGCGCCCGGCAACCCCGATTACGCCTTCAACCTGGCGATCGGCCTGGATCATATGAACCAGGGCCGGCTGGCGCGCGAGTATTACCAGCGGGCGCTGGCGCTGTCCGGCGGCCAGCCGGCCGGCTTCGACCGCGCCATGGCCGAGCGCCGCCTGCGCGAACTGGGCGGCAGCGCCGGCGCGGCCGATGCGGCGCCGGTGGTCCCAACGTCGGCACCGGGGAACTGAGCACGATGCCGCAACCGGCCAAGCTACCCATCGGCAAACTGCTGATCGAAAAAGGCGTCATCAGCGAAGACCAGCTGCGCATCGCGCTGATCGAACAGAAACGGGAAAAGGAACCGCTGGGCCGGCTGCTTGTCGGCCTCGGCTTCGTCACCGAGGCCACGATCCGCGAAGCGCTGTCGGAGAACCTGAACACCCAGTCCGCGGACCTGAACAGCCTCGTCGTCGATGCCATTGCCTTGAAGCTGATTCCGAAGGACGTGGCGAAGCGCTACAGCGTGTTCCCCATCGTCTACGAGCGGGACAAGGACAACCTGGTGCTGGCCATGTCCAACACCAGCAACATCGTGGCGCTGGACCAGATCCACGCGATGCTGGTCAAGGGCATCACCGTCACGCCGCTGCTGGTCAACGAATCGGACATCCTGCGCGCCATCGACCAGTACTACGGCTTCGAGCTGTCGATCGACGGCATCCTGCAGGAGATCGAGACGGGCGAGGTGTCGTACCAGGGCGCGGCGGACGAGTACAGCCACCCGATGGTGCGGCTGATCGACGCGCTGCTGGCGGACGCCGTGCAGAATGGCGCCTCGGACATCCACTTCGAGCCGGAGCATGGCTTCCTGCGCATCCGCTACCGCATCGACGGCATCCTGCGCCAGATCCGCAGCCTGCACAAGTCCTACTGGCCGGCGATGGCCGTGCGGCTGAAGGTGATCAGCAACATGAACATCGCCGAGATGCGCTCGCCGCAGGACGGCCGGATCGCCATCAAGTTCTCCGGCCGCCAGATCGACTTCCGCGCCAGCGCGCAGCCCACCACGCACGGCGAGAACTTCGTGCTGCGCGTGCTGGACCGCCAGAAAGGCATTGTGCCGCTCGACGGCCTGGGCCTGGCCGAGCACGAGCTCGACGTGCTCAAGCTGATGATCGCCCGGCCCGATGGCCTGATCCTCGTCACCGGCCCGACCGGCAGCGGCAAGACCACCACGCTGTACTCGATCCTCAACCATATCAACACCGAGGGCGTCAACATCATGACGCTGGAGGACCCGGTCGAGTACCCGATGAACATGATCCGGCAGACCTCCGTCAACGAATCGACCAAGCTGGGGTTCGCGGACGGCATCCGCTCGATCCTGCGCCAGGATCCGGACGTGATCCTGGTCGGCGAGATCCGCGACAAGGAAACGGCCGACATGGCGCTGGCCGCCGCGATGACGGGCCACCAGGTGTATTCGACGCTGCACACCAATTCCGCGGTCGGCGCGATTCCCCGCCTGCTCGACATCGGCGTGATCGCCGACGTCCTGGCCGGGAACATCATCGGCATCATCGCCCAGCGGCTGGTGCGGCGCCTGTGCGTGCACTGCCGGGACGGCGCCGAGGCGGATGCGCTGGAACGGCGCCTGCTGGGCCTCGGTCCGGAGGACCGTCCAGCCACCATCTACCGCGCCGTGGGTTGCGGGCGCTGCGCCCACCAGGGCTACAAGGGCCGCGTTGCGATCATGGAACTGCTCAAGATGAACGGCGAGCTCGATGAACTGGTGGCGCGCCGCGCGCCGGTACGCGAACTGCGCGCGGCCGCCCATGCGGCCGGCTTCCGCTCGCTGGTGGACGACGGCATGCGCCGCGTGCTGGAAGGCGTGACGACGCTGGAAGAAATCTCGCGCGTCGTCGACCTCACGGACAGGCTGGCCTGATGCCCCAGTATATCTACCGCGCCATGGACGCGGCCGGCGACATCGTGCCCGGCAACATGGACGCGCTGAACGTGCCGGACCTGGAGCTGCGCCTGTCGCGCATGGAGCTGGACCTGATCGACTACCGGCAGTCGCGCCAGCGGGTCATCGCGTTCGGGCGCCGCTCGATCGACCGGCGCGACCTGATCAACTTCTGCTTCCACATGGAGCAGATGGCCAGCGCCGGCGTGCCGATCCTCGATGCGTTGAACGACCTGCGCGATTCTATGGACCACCCGCGCTTCCGCGAGATCATCACGGACCTGATCGAGAACATCGAGGGCGGCGTGGCGCTGTCCGACGCGCTGGCCAACTACCCGGAAGCGTTCGACCAGACCTTCACGAGCCTGGTGCGGGCCGGCGAGGAAAGCGGCAAGGTCAACGAGGTGTTCCGCAACCTGGCCGACAGCCTGAAATGGCAGGACGAGCTGGCGGCCCAGGCGAAGAAGATCATCACCTACCCGTCCGTCGTGCTGGTGGTGGTGACGGGCGTGATGTTCTTCCTGATGATCTACCTGGTGCCGCAGCTCACCAGCTTCATCCGCAACATGGGCCAGGAACTGCCATTCCACACGCGCGCGCTGATCGCCGTGTCGAACGTGTTCATCGATTACTGGTACCTGCTGCTGGCCGCGCCGTTCGCGCTGTGGTTCGGGCTGCGCTGGTGGCTGGCCCGCAATGCCCGCGCCGCCTTCGCGTTCGACGGCCTGAAGCTGCGCGTCTGGCCCGTCGGCCCCGTGCTGCACAAGATCATCCTGGCCCGCTTCGCTACCTTCTTCGCGATGATGTACGGCTCCGGCATCACGGTGCTCGAATGCATCCGCCTGTCCGAAGGCATCGCCGGCAACCGCGTGGTGGCCGCCGCGCTGCGCCGCGCCGCGCAGCAGATTTCCGAGGGCCGCACGGTCAGCGCGGCATTCGGGCTGACGGGCATCTTCCCGCCGCTGGTGGTGCGCATGCTCAAGGTCGGCGAGGCCACCGGCGCGCTGGATGGCGCACTGCGCAACGTGGCCTATTTCTACAACCGTGAAGTACGCGAACAGATCGACCGCGTGCAGTCGATGATCGAACCGGCGATGACGGTGCTGCTCGGCCTGCTGCTGGGCTGGATCATGCTGTCCGTCCTCGGTCCCATCTACGACACGATCAGTGCGATCCGGATCTGACATGTTCGCCAATCTTCTTGCCAAGCAGCTGTTCTATGTCACCAGCGACCAGCTGCATGCCTACCAGTGGCAGCACGGCACGCTGTCCGGCCCCGACGTCTTTCCGGCCACGCGCGCGGGCCTGGACGATTTCCTCGCCTACCTCGACAGCCAGGGCGGCCGGCCGGCCTACCTGCTGACCGACCTGATCGAAGAGGACTTCACGCGCCTGCTGCTGCCCCACGTGGGTGGCCGCGCCGGCCGCAAGCTGCGCGCGCGCCGGCTGGTGCAGCAGTACCGCGACACGCCCTACCGCACCGCGCACGTGCAGGGGCGCAGCGAGGAAGGCCGGCGCGACGACATGGTGCTGTTCACGGCGCTGACCAACCCGCTGCTGCTGACGCCGTGGGTCGATGCCATGGAACTGATGCAGACGCCGCTGGCGGGCATCTACTCGACGGCGCTGATGGGCCGGGACGTGCTGCGCCTGGCTACCGCGCGCCATCGGCACATCCTGCTGGTGACCCGCCAGGCGGCCGGCCTGCGCCAGACGTATTTCCGCGCCGGCGCGGTGAAGTTCTCGCGGCTGGTGCACGGCACGCCCGTCGCCGGCCCGGTGCGCGCGCTGGCGGAGGAAACCCGCAAGACGCAGCAGTTCCTCACCAGCGTGCGGCTGCTGGAACGGGGCGACGTGCTGCACGTGGTGGTGCTGGCCGATCCGGAACTGGCCGCCGGCCTGTCAGCCGGCGTGGAGAATGGCGCCGAGACGATCTACCGCATCGTGTCCGTCGACACGGTGCTGCCGGCGCCGCGGGCCGGCAGGCTGTTCGGCATCGCGGACCAGCCTGCCGCGGGCCCTGGCGGAACGGGGGCGACGGGCGGCGCGGTCGCCAGTGCGACCGATACGCTGATGCTGTCGTTGCTGGCGCGCCAGGCGCCGGCCAGCCACTACCCCACGGGCGCGGCCGGCAATTACTACCGCCTGTGGCGCGTGCGTCTGTCGCTGTTCGCTTCCAGCGTGGTCCTGGCCGCGGCAGGCGTGGCGTGGAGCGTGGCCAACGTGGCGAGCCACGTGATCGCGCGCGACCATGCCGAGGCGCTGCAATCGGAAACGCGCCACTATCGCGCCAGCTACAATGCCAGCATGTCCAGCATGCCGCCCACGGTCGACAAGACCGCCAACATGCGCGCCGCCGTGTCGATCGACCGGATGGTGGCGCGCCAGGGCCCTTGGCCGATGCAGATGGTGGGCATGGTCAGCGCGACGCTGGAGCGCTCGCCGCAGATCCGGCTGATCCAGCTCGACTGGCGCGCCGCCGTGCCGGGTGCGCCCACCGTGTCGCCGGGCGGGGCCCCTGGCGCCGCGGGACTGGTCGCGCCCACTTCGTCGTTCGCGCTGGGCATCCCGACGGCGCCGCAGCAGACCTTGCGCCTGCAGGCGGAGGTGGTCTCGGCGCCGAACGATTACCGCAGGGTGCTGGGAGAGATGAATGCGTTTGCGCAGCGGCTCGCCGGCATGCCGCGCATGTCCGTCGAGATCGTGCAGCTGCCGTTCGACATCCGTCCGAACGTCAAGCTGTCCGGCAGCGTCGGCACGCCCACCACCAACCCGGACGAGAACAAATTCACGCTGGACATCACATGGACGCCCTGAACAGCAACGGCCCGGCAGTCACCCGCATCCGGCTGCCCTACTGGATCCGCGACTTCGCGCTGGTCCGCCCGGCGGTGCTGACGTTTGCCGCCACGGCCTGCCTGAGCGTGGGCGCCATCACGGCCAGCTACTGGCAGCTGGACGATGCGCGGCAGGAAGAACGGCGCGCCCTGGAAACGCGCGAGGCGGCACGCCGCAGTTTCCTGTACGCCGAATCGGAAAAGCAGGAGATCCGCGCCTACCAGCCCCTGTTCCTGGAACTGCGGCGGCGGCACATCGTGGGCGCCGAGAACCGGCTCGACTGGGTGGAAGCGATCCGCCAGATCCAGGAGGGCCGGCACCTGCTGCCCGTCACATACGAGATCGAGCCGCAGCAGCCCTACAAGCTGGAGGGCCGCCTCGCCACCGCCGACTACCAGCTGCGTGGCAGCCGCATGACGCTGCACATGGACCTGCTGCACGAAATGGACCTGTTCAATTTCCTCGACGACCTGCGCCAGAAGGGCGTATTCACCGTGCAGCAGTGCGCACTGCGCCGCATTCCCGTCACCAGCGCTGCGCCCGCGGGGGGCCGGAACGCCACGCTGTCCTCCGACTGCACGCTGAACTGGCTGACGCTGACCCCGATGCCGCGCCGCGGCGGGAGCTCCCGGTGAGACGCCGCACACCGCGAGTGCGCCCGGCCGCGCTGGCGTTCGCCACGCTGTTCGGTCTCGCCGATGCGGCGGCGCAGACCTCCTACCAGTCGATGGGCCGGCTGTTCACCACGCCGTCCGAGCGCATGATGCTGGAACGGCAGCGCTCCGACAACCGGGCCGCCGCCGCGGCACCGGCGACGCCGGCCGGTCCGGCGCTGCCACCCGTGCCGGAGGCCGCGCCGGCGCCTCCGCCGGCGCCGCAGCGGGTTGGCGGCTTCGTGCGCCGCAGCGACGGGCGCGCCACGGTCTGGGTCGACGACGAAGCGCGCGAAACGACCCTGCCGCGCGTGGCGCCAGGTGCGCCGCTGCCCGTCGATCTCGGCGGCCGCAACGTGATCATCAAGCCGGGCCAGTCCTACGATCCGTCCAATGGCACGATCCAGGACCCGCGCTGACGGCCGGCGCCACGGCGCGCTGGCGGGCCGGCGCGAAGGCGGCGCCGCGCTGCTGCTGTTGCTGGCCCTCGTGCTGGCCGGCTTCGCCACGCTGCTCATTGCCGTGTTCGGCCGCAGCGACGTGGAGCGGCTGCGCGAGCGCCGCACGCAGGCGACGCTCGCGCAGGCCTCCGACGCGCTGATCGGCTTCGCCAGCACGCATGGCCGGCTGCCACGGCCGGCGGTGTCGGCGGTCGATGGCCAGGAGCGTGCCACGCCGTGCACGGACGAAGCCTCGTGCAGCGGTTTCCTGCCGTGGGTGACGCTGGGCGTGGACGGCGCGGACAGCTGGGGCAAGCGGCTGCGCTACAGCGTCACGCCGCTGTACACGACCGCGCCGATCCAGCGCCTGAACGCGGTGGCCACCAAGCGGGTGCTGACGCGCAGCGGCGATGGCCAGCTGCGCTACGAGGTCGGCCAGGATGCCTGCCTGATCTACGCGCAATGCGCCCCGGCGGTGGTGTATTCTCAGGGCCGCAACAATCTCGGCACGGACAGCAACGGCCTGGCGCAGGCCGGCGCGCAGCCCGGCAACGAAGACGAAATCGGCAACGACGTGGCGAGCACCGAATTCATGCGCCGTGCCGCCAGCACCAACCCGGCGGCACCCGGCGGGCCGTTCGACGACCTGCTGGTCGCGCTGCCCCTGACAACCCTGTATGAAAGGATGGCGGCAGCCCGCACGCTGCCGTAGAACATGAAGCAGTTCCCCGCCCCGCCCCGCCGCGCCGCGCGCCATACCGCACGCCACGGCGGCTTCACGCTCGTCGAGATCGCGATCGTGCTGGTCGTCGTCGGCCTGCTGATCGGTGGGCTGCTCACGCCGCTGTCGTCGCAGCTGGAGCAGCGCCGCACCGCCGACACGCAGCGCGCGATGGAAGAGGCGCGCGAGGCGCTGATCGGCTTTGCCGTACGCAACGGCTACCTGCCCTGCCCCGCGATCTCGGCCGCCAACGGCCTGGAAGACCGCTCGGGCGAGCGCTGCACGAACGAGCGGCGCATGGGCTTCCTGCCCTGGGCCACGCTGGGCCTGGCCAAGCTGGACAGCTGGGACCATGTGTTCCTGTACAGCGCCACGCCGGACTTCACCGACAGTGCCGTGCCGTTCCGCCTGGCCACGCCGCGCGACATCACGGTGGCCACCCGCGACGCAGCCGGCAACCTGGCCGCCGCCACCGCGCCGAACGACATCCCCGCCGTGATCCTGTCGACCGGCAGGAACGGCTACGGCGGCTTTTCCGACCTGGGCGTGCGCGCCGCCGATGCCGGTACCGGCAACCTCGACGAGAAGGTCAACCTGAACCCGGCCGGTACCGCATTCGTGATGCGGGGCGTCAGCGACAATGCCAAGCTGCCAGGCGGCGCGTTCGACGACCTCGTCGTGTGGGTGTCGCCGAACATCCTGTTCAACCGGATGATCGCCGCCCAGCGCCTGCCATGACGGCCGCCATCCGCGCGATTGCCGGCGCCACGCTGAGGGAAGCGCTGCGCAGCCGGCTGGCCTGGCTGCTGGCGGCGCTGGTGCTCGGTGCCATCGGCCTGTCCGGCTTCCTCCAGGCCGTGGTACCCGCCGAAGGCCGGTCCACCCAGGCGGCCCTGCTGGGCGCGCTGCTGCGGCTCGGCGCCGTCGCGCTGGTGGCCGTGTTCACGGTGACCTCGGTCGTGCGCGAATTCCAGGAACGGCAGGCCGACCTGCTGGTGGCGCTGCCCCTGCCCCGCGCCACCTGGCTGCTGGGCCGCCTGGCCGGCTTCGGCATGCTGGCCCTGCTGCCGGCGCTGCTGGCCGGCCTGCTGGTGCTGCTCGTGGCGCCGGCAGCACAGGCCGGCCTGTGGATGGTGGCGCTGCTCGGCGAGTTGTGGATCGTCGCCACGTTCGCGGTGTTCTGCACGCTCACCCTGCAGCAGGCACTGCCGGCCCTGTGCGCCACGTTCGGCTTTTACCTGCTGGCCCGCAGCGTGGCGGCGCTGCAGCGGGCCGGGCATGGCGGGCCGGACGATCCCGCGCAGCGCGTCATTTCCGGCGGCGTCGACGCGCTGGCCCTGCTACTGCCGCGGCTCGACGCGTTCGCCCGCAGCGAGTGGCTGGTGTATCACACGGGAGGCGCGGCGGACCTGGGCTTCGTGGCGCTGCAGACGGCCATCACGCTGCTGCTGGTCGGCGGCGCGGCGCTGTTCGACCTGTATCGCCGGGCCTTCTGATGCGCCAGCGCGCCACGGCCAGCGCGCCACGCACCGTCCGCGCGCTGCTGCTGGTGGCGCTGGCCGGCCAGGTCGCGCTGCAGGCGCTGGCACCGCCCGTCCGAGCGCAGGCAGCGGCACTGCCGCCGGCCCCCGGCATCACCGCACTGCGCCTGGCGGGCCTGGGCGACGACATCGTCACCGCGCGCCTGGCCATGCTGGCACTGCATGCAAGCGAGGGCGACGCGCCGCTGCGCACGCTGGACTATGGCCGCGTGGCCGGCTGGCTGGACGTGGCACAGCAGCTCGATCCGCGCAGCAGCCAGCCGCTGGCGGCCGCCGTGCAGGTGTATGGCGCCGTGCACGATCCCGCCCGGCTGCGCGTGATGCTGGACTTCGCGGCGCGGGCGTTCGACGCCGATCCGGCGCGCCGCTGGCCGGCGATGGCGCAGGCCGCGCTGGCAGCGCGGCACCGGCTGCACGACCTGCCGCTGGCGCGGCACTATGCCCGTTCGATACGGCTGCGCGCCCCCGATGCGCCGGCCTGGGCACGCGAGCTGGAACTGTTCATCCTGCGCGACATGAATGAACTCGACAGCGAGCGCGCCGTGACGGGCGCGCTGCTGTCGGATGGCACGGTCAGCGACCCGAACGAGGTGCGTTTCCTCGAACGGCGGCTGCAGGAACTGGAACGCGGAACGGGGCCGCAGCGCGGTGCGCCGCCGGCCGCCGGCGCACGCTAGCAGGTGCAGAATCGGGGCCGAGCTTGTAATATAGGGGCTCTCGGCACAGCTTCGACATGGGGATGAAGAATGGATCAGCAACAAGCCAGCCAGCCAGCGGCTCGACCGGCATGCATGGATCGCCATCGGCGTAGCAGCCGTCCGGCGTCCCGGCGCCCGGCACCTGTCGTGCGCGGCTTCACCCTGGTCGAAATCGCCATCGTGCTGGTCATCATCGGCCTGCTGCTGGGCGGCGTGCTGAAGGGCCAGAGCCTGATCGACAATGCCAAGATCAAGAACGTGATCCAGCAGTCCACGTCGCTGCAGGCCGCGGTGAACGCCTACCAGGACAAGTTCCGCGCGCTGCCGGGCGACGATGCCCAGGCCACCGCGCACGTGCCGGGCACCAGCGGCAACGGCAACGGCGATGGCCAGATCGCCGAATACCAGCTGGCGCCGCAGCACCTGGCGCTGGGCGGCTTCATCACCGGTTCGTTCAATGGCACGACGGATTTCATGACGAGCGCCCAGGGCGGCGCCGTGTACGTGTTCAACGACGTGGTGGCCGGCCGTGGCGGCAACGGCATCCGGCTCGACAACCTGCCCGATTCGTTCAGCGAGCAGATCGACGCGAAGCTGGACGATGGCAAGCCGGACACGGGCGCCGTGCGCGCCACCGGCCCCTACACCAACAACGGCACCATCATCACCCGCACCGCCGTCTTCTTCTGACCTCCCGTGTCTCCGTGCATTGTCCCGGTGCCTGGCACCGGGACGCAGGCGCCGCTGCCGACCGGGTACTTGCCCAGTCTGCCTTTCGGCGGATCGGCTTTTCGGCGCCGACGCGGTAAACTTTTCCCATCAATAACGCGTGCCTGCCACGCATCAGGGAGAAGCGATGAGCAAAGAACCAACCGAGAACAACAACGCCGGCGACGCGGCAGTCAACCCGGCCCGCCGCGCCGCACTGCTGGGTAGTACCGGCCTTGCCGCACTGGCCGCGCTGCCGCTGGCGGCCGGCTTCGCGGCCGAGGCCCATGCGGCGGCGGCAAAGCCGGTGCGCAAGACGGCCAGCACCTTCACCACCCGCGACGGCGTGGAGATCTACTACAAGGACTGGGGCAGCGGCCAGCCCGTCGTGTTCTGCCACGGCTGGCCCCTCAATGCGGACAGCTGGGAATCGCAGATGATCCACCTGGCCAACAACGGCTTCCGCGTGATCGCCCACGACCGCCGCGGCCACGGCCGCTCCAGCCAGCCGTGGGACGGCAACGACATGGACCACTACGCCGACGACCTGGCCCAGCTCATCGAACTGCTGGACCTGAAGAACGCCATCCTGATCGGCTTCTCGACCGGCGGCGGCGAAGTGGCGCGCTACGTGGGCCGCCACGGCACCAAGCGCGTCGCCAAGCTGGCACTCGTCTCGTCGGTCCCGCCCCTGATGCTGAAAACGGCCGACAACCCGGGCGGCCTGCCGATCGAGGTGTTCGACGGCATCCGCAAGGGCCAGCTGGACAACCGCGCGCAGCTCTACCTGGACATCCCGTCCGGCCCGTTCTACGGCTTCAACCGGCCGGGCGCCAAGCCGTCGCAGGGCCTGATCCAGTCGTGGTGGATGCAGGGCATGATGGGCGGCCACAAGAACACCTACGACTCGATCAAGGCGTTCTCCGAGACGGACTTCCGCGCCGACCTGGCCAAGTTCGACAAGCCCACCCTCGTCATCCATGGCGACGACGACCAGATCGTGCCGATCGATGCCGCCGGCCGCGCTTCCGCGAAACTCGTCAGGAATGCCAAGCTGATCGTCTATCCGGGCGCCCCGCACGGCCTGACCGACACGCACAAGGACAAGGTCAACGCCGACCTGCTGGCGTTCGCACGCGCCTGATTTTCCCGCCTTCTGCCCTGCGGCCACCGGTTCGAACGAGCCGGTGGCTTTTTTCTTGGCGCACCGTCTGTCGCACTCGCCCGGCTCATCCCGCTGATTGATTGGCCGTGCGCCGTTGACGCCTCCCAGGCCCGGTCCGATACTGGATTTCGACTGCGGGCAGTGGCGCGGGACGGGTCGTTCGACCTGTCCGATCGGAGACCGGCCACCCACGCAGCGCGCGCAGCGGCAACCGCCGCTGCGTGATCATCGCCGTTCCAACCTGGTGAAAAAACATGACAAGAAACCTTGCACCAAGCGCGTCGACGTCCGCCCTGCTGCTGGCGCTGACCTTCCTCCAGCCGGCCCTGGCCGCCCCCGCCAGGCAGGTCGAGCGGCTCGACCGCGGCCTGGTCGCCCTGCCCGCCGGCGGCGGCATCTTCCTCAGCTGGCGCGTACTCGGCTCCGATGCCGCCGACACCCGCTTCAACGTGTACCGCGACGACGTGAAACTCAACGCCGCTCCCCTCGACGCGAGCAATTTCACGGACGCGGGCGGCAATGCGTCCGCCCGCTACACGATCCGTCCCGTCGTGAAGGACAAGGAAGTGAAGACGCTGGGCAGCAGCGCGACCGTCTGGAACGCGGCCTGGCTGCGCATCCCGGTCCAGCAGCCGGCCGGCGGCACCACGCCGGATGGCGTGGCCTATACCTATGAAATGAACGACGGCACGCCGGCCGACCTGGATGGCGACGGCAAATACGAGCTGGTGGTGAAATGGCAGCCCACCAATGCCAAGGACAACTCCCAGTCCGGCTACACGGGCAATACCTACGTGGACGCGTACCGGCTCGACGGCACGCGGCTGTGGCGCATCGACCTGGGCCGCAATATCCGCGCCGGCGCCCACTACACCACGATCGTCGCCTACGACCTCGATGGCGACGGCCGCGCCGAAGTGATGCTCAAGACGGCCGATGCCACCGTGGACGGTGCCGGCACCGTGATCGGCAACGCCGCCGCGGACTACCGCAACAGCGCCGGCTACATCCTCAGCGGCCCGGAATTCCTGACCGTGTTCGACGGCCGCACCGGCAAGGCCCTGGCCACCACCGACTACCTGCCGGCACGGGGCACCGTCAGCTCGTGGGGCGACAACTACGGCAACCGCGTCGACCGCTTCCTGGGCGGCGTGGCCTACCTCGACGGCCAGCGGCCCAGCGCGGTCTTCTCGCGCGGCTACTACACGCGCGCCGTGGTGGCGGCCTGGGACTGGCGCGACGGCCAGCTGACCAGCCGCTGGGTGTTCGACACCAACAACGAAGGCGCCGCGGCGCGCGGCCAGGGCGCGCACTGGTTCTCCGTGGCGGACGTGGACGGCGACGCGCGCGACGACATCATCTATGGCGCGGCCACCATCGGCAGCGATGGCCACCTGATGTACACCACGGGCCTGTGCCATGGCGATGCGCTGCACGTCGGCAAATTCGATCCGCAGCGCGCCGGGCTGCAGGTGTACATGGTGCATGAAACCCCGTCGTGCTACGGCACCGCCAGCTCGGGCATGCACGATGCGGCGACGGGCAGGCTGCTGTGGAGCGTGCCGGCCACGTCGGACGTGGGCCGCGGCGTGTGCGCCGATGTCGATCCCGCCTACCTGGGCGAAGAGTGCTGGGCCACGCGCGGTGGCCTGATGGCGGCGGACGGACGCGAGATCTCCACGACCCGCCCCGGCCGCGTGAACTTCGCCAGCTGGTGGGACGGCGACCCGCTGCGCGAACTGCTGGACGCGACCAGCATCGACAAGTGGGATCCGGCCACGGGCACGTCGGTGCGCCTGCTCGATGCGGGACCACAGAATGCCGCGTCGAACAACGGCACCAAGTCCACGCCCGTGCTCTCGGCCGACCTGTTCGGCGACTGGCGCGAGGAAGTCGTGTGGCGCACGGCGGACAACACGGCGCTGCTGGTCTACAGCACCACGATCCCGACCACGCACCGCATCCCCACGCTGATGCACGACCCGCAGTACCGCGCCCAGGTGGCCGGCCAGAACGCCGGCTACAACCAGCCGCCGCACCCGAGCTTCTACCTTGGCGACGGCATGGGCCCGGTGCAGGGGGTGCCGGTGTACACGCCGCGCTGAACGCGGCCCGCGGCAGGCGCACGGCCGGTGGCAACTCAGCCGTCCGTGCGCGCGATGCGTAACCGTTGGTGGTAGAGTGCAGCGACCATGACCGCCACCCCACTCTCCGCCAACGCACCGCTGTACATCGTGCTCAACGCCGGCTCCGGCGCCTCCGAAACGGCCGAGCGCCAGGCCGCGATCGAGGCCGTGCTGAACGCTGCCGGCCGGCCGTTCCACCTGCACCTGGTGGAAGGCGACGAGCTCGATCACGCCGCCATCGCCCATGCCGGCAAGGCCTGCGCGAACGGCGGCATCCTGGTCGCGGCGGGCGGGGACGGCACCATCAACACGGTGGCGCGCCAGGCCATCCGCCAGGGCTGTCCGTTTGGCGCGCTGCCGCAGGGCACCTTCAACTATTTCGGCCGCACGCACGGCATCCCGGAGGACCTGTCCGAGGCCGTGCACGCGCTGCTGACCGCCACGGAACAGCCGGTGCAGGTGGGCACCGTCAACGGCCGCATCTTCCTCGTCAATGCCAGCATCGGGCTGTACCCGAAACTGCTGCACGAGCGCGAGCAGGACAAGAAACAGTTCGGCCGCAACCGCGTGGTGGCCGGGCTCTCGGCACTGAAAACCATCCTGATGCCCCATCGCCGCCTGCGCCTGCAGCTGGAAGCGGAAGAGCGCACGGTGCACCTGCGCACCCCCACCCTCTTCGTCGGCAACAACCGCCTGCAGATGGAACAGGTGGGCCTGGTGCCCGTGATGCCGGGCGTGGCCGATGGGGAACTGGCGGCGGTCGCACCGAAGCCGGTCGGCCGCCTCGGCATGCTGGCCCTGCTGTTCCGCGGCGCGCTGGGCCGCCTGGCCGACACGGACGACGTGGTGGCCTTCGGCTTTCGCCGCATGACCGTGCGCATGCCCTTCTACGGGCGCCGGCGCCTGCAGGCGGCCGTCGACGGCGAGCTGCTGGAACTCACCACGCCGCTGCACTTCGAAGCGCTGGACGGCCGGCTGCGGCTGATGGTACCGCAGCGCTGATGACCATCGGGTTCGTGTCCTGGTGCCAGGCACCGGGACACGAACCCGACCGCAGCATCACTCGATCGCGATCGGCAGATCCCGCCCCTCGACCGCCACATTGCCGGCGTAATCGGCCGCGTAGATGCGCAGCGTGTAGTGGCCCGGTGCGATACCGGACACCTCCCACACGCCCGGCTGCGCGCGCCCGTCGAGCAGGGAATTGTTGAGCGCATAGGCGAAGTGCGTGGCCTTGCTGCCGTAGACGGTGATCCCGCTGCTGGCCGCATAGAGCAGTTTCACGGCGTCCGGATTGCGCGGCAGCCGGTCGTACACCTGCGTGATGCGCGGCTGTTCGTAGCCCGGCATGGCGCTGCCGTCCTCGCGCAGCAGCTGGTAGCCCAGCTTGTACAGGCCGAGGCGGCGGCGTTCCAGGTTGCCGTCCATCTGGTCCCAGGCGTCGACGACGATGTCCACCTTGCCCACCGCCGCGGGAATCTTCACGCGCCGTGCCGGACCGGCCGCCGGTGCCTCGGTAACCGGCGCGGTCCTGGCGCCCTTCTTACTCTTCACTTTGCGCACGGGCTTTTCACGCGGCGCGCCGAGCCGCCTGCCGCCATCGGCCAGCAGCACGATGCTCTGGATCTTCGGCGCCACCGTGTCCTGCAGGCCGATGAACGGCAGCGTCAGCGCGTTCTCGACACCGCCGGTCGGGAAATAATCCAGGTGCACGTGCGCCATGCCGTTGATGGTGCCCAGCACGTCGCCCACGGCAAAACGGGTGCCGCGCCGCACGCGCACCCGTTCCGGCTTGTTGCGGGCCCCGGTCACCAGCGTGAAGCGCGCATCGAGTGCCCGGTCGCGCCGGTCGCGTCCCACCTTCATGTGGATGTACGACAGCGTGCCGATGCTGAGGCCCTCGCTCAGCGTGGCATAGCCCCAGTTCGGGAACGGGTCCGTCACCTTCGCGGCCGCGATCGCCACCACGCTCTGGCCCACGTCCGCGCGCACGTCGAGACCGTTGTGGAAATGGTCGCGGCTCTCGCCATCGAAATTGCCGCGCACCTCGCCCATCAGGCCGACCACTTCGTGTGGCTGGTCCTGCGGCAGCACGGGCCAGGGCATGGCTTCCTTGCGGGATGGCGTGGCGGCGCGCCGCCGTTCGACCGGGGGACGCGTGCCCGGCTGCGGCGGGGCCAGGCGCACCACGGCAAATCCCAGCCCTTCCGCGACGACCACCGCGCCATCGCGCGCCACGGCGACGCCGCGCGGTGCGGAAAACTGCACGCTGCCATCGCTGCCGTAGCCCGGTTCAAGGGGATGATCGGCGTCGCCCAGCGGCCGGTAGCTGCCGTCCGGCGCGAACTGCAGCACGCGGCCGCCGCCGCCGGCCGTCACGTACAGGTAGCCGTCGCGCGTGGCGGCAATCCCGACCGGCCGGCGCAGCAGCGGGCGGCGCTCGCCTTCCGGCGCTTCCGCCAGCGTCGTCACGCGCCCGTCCGTGCCGATGCGGCGCACGGCGTTGTTGCCCGTATCGGCCACGTACAGCGCGCCGTCGGTGCCAACGGCCACGCCACTCGGCGTATCGAAGCCGGCCTGCGCGGCCGCGCCATCCGCATCCCCGGGCCGGCCGCTGCCCGCCACCGTCGTCACCGTGCCGTCGGGCGCGATGCGGCGGATGCGGTCGTTGTAGGTGTCGGCCACATACACGACGCCGGTGTCATCCACCGCGATGCCGACGGGCCCATTGAAGCGCGCTGCGGCGCCGATGCCGTCCGCATGGCCGGCCTGGCCATTGCCCGCCAGCGTGGTTACCGTGCCATCCGGCGTGACCTTGCGGACCGCGTGGTTGCCCGTGTCCGCCACGTACAGGTTGCCCAGGTGGTCCAGCGCGATGGCCGATGGCGTGTCGAACATGGCTGACGCGCCCTTGCCGTCGGCGTACCCTTCGCGGCCGCCGGCCAGCGTGGTGACCGTGCCGTCCGGCGCGATGGTGCGAATACGGTTGACCTCCCCGCCATCGGCCACGTAGACGTTTCCCCGTGGAGTGACTGCCACGCCGAACGGGTCGCCGAACCGGCTGGCCGCGCCATCGGCGAAACCGGCCGCGCCGTCGCCGCCCAGCGTGGTGACACGCGCGGCCCAGAAGCGTGGGGTGTTCGACTGCGCAGGGGTCAGCACGGCGGCCGGTTTCACGGCGGACGGCTTGTCGGACGCCCTGTCGGCGCCCTGTCGGGAGATGCCGTACAGCGCGGCGGCGCCGGCGACGATGACGGCGCCGCCCACGGCGCCAAGGATGAGCTTTCGGTTCACATGCGGACTCGCTGTTGCAGGGAGCCCAGCTTAGCAGAAGCCCGGCCGGCCCGCGGCGCCGGCCGCGTCACCGATCACCGGGTTCATCACTAGCGGGCGACGTCCCCGGATGACGCTGGCTAGAATGTCTCGTGGCCGCGTCCGCATTTCACGTATTGACCGATCCCGAGAACCGCGGCTTCGACTCTGAAAGGAAAGCCATGTCTGACAAGCCAAACGAACAGCGTCCGATCCTCACCACGCGCCAGGGCCACCCGGTGCGCGACAACCAGGCGCTGCGCTCCGTCGGCGAACGGGGCCCGGCCACGCTGGAGAACTACCAGTTCATCGAAAAGATCACCCACTTCGACCGCGAGCGCATTCCCGAACGCGTGGTGCATGCGCGCGGCACCGGCGCGCATGGCTATTTCGAAGCCTACGGCAAGATCGGCAACGAGCCGGCGTCGAAGTACACGCGCGCCCGCGTGCTCAACGAGACCGGCGTGCGCACGCCCGTGTTCGTGCGCTTCTCCACCGTCATCGGCGGCAAGGATTCGCCGGAAACGGCGCGCGACCCGCGCGGCTTCGCCGTCAAGCTCAAGACCGTGGAAGGCAACTGGGACCTGGTCGGCAACAACCTGAAGATCTTCTTCATCCGCGATGCCGTCAAGTTCCCGGACATGATCCACGCGTTCAAGCCCGATCCGGTGACCAACCGCCAGGAGCCGTGGCGCTTCTACGACTTCGTATCGCAGTCGCCCGAGACGCTGCACATGGTCACCTGGGTCAAGAGCCCGTGGGGCATCCCGGCCAACTACCGCGAGATGGAAGGCTCGGGCGTCAACACCTACAAGCTCGTCAACGACGAAGGTGTCGCCTGCCTGGTCAAGTTCCACTGGCAGCCGAAGCAGGGCGTGCGCAACCTGACGGGCGCGCAGGCCGCTGAAATCCAGGCCGGCGACACGGGCCACGCCACGCAGGACCTGTATGCGGCCATCGAGCGGGGCGACTTCCCGGAATGGGAATTCTGCGTGCAGATCATGGACGACGGCGACCATCCGGAACTGGACTTCGATCCCCTGGACGATACGAAGCGCTGGCCGGAAGACCAGTTCCCGCTGCTGCCGGTGGGCCGCATGGTGCTGGACAAGAATCCGGACAATGTGTTTGCCGAAACCGAGCAGGCCGCCTTCGGCACGGGCGTGCTGGTGGACGGCATCGATTTTTCGGACGACAAGATGCTGCAGGGCCGCACGCTGTCGTACTCGGACACGCAACGCTACCGCGTGGGCCCCAATTACCTGCAGCTGCCCGTCAATGCGCCGCAGGATGGCGCGCGCGCCCGCACCAACCAGCGCGACGGCCAGATGGCGTACTACGTGGACGATGCCGGCACGAACAAGCACATCAACTACGAGCCGAGCGGCCTGGGGGGACTGCAGGAAGCGCCGAAACCGGCCAAGGACTATCACCAGTGGGTGGAAGGCCACCTGGGCCGCTACCAGACCAGCCGCACGCTGGACGACTACCGCCAGGCCGGCGACCGCTGGCGTACCTTCGAGGACTGGGAACGCGACGAACTGGTGAAGAACCTGGGCGACGACCTGCGCCAGTGCCCTGAGCCGATCGCCCAGCGCATGGTCTGGCACTTCTGGCACTGCGACGAGAACTATGGCCGTCGCGTTGCCGAAGCGGCCGGCGTGGACCTGGCCACCGCGCAGGCCCTCGCGCCGCTGCCCGGCAAGCCGGCCCCGCACCAGCATCGCGATGTGCCGACCTATACGGATGGCAAGCAGGAAGGCGGAAACAAGGCGACGGAGCCGGCGGCGGCGAAGTGATGGAGTTCGTGCACCGTTGACGGCTGGGCACCGGGGTCTGGCACCGCTTCCACCGGTCTCATCCGAGGTCCGGGGCCCGTGCTGCGGTGCCTGACCCCAGGCTTTCGCATGCGCAGGCGCCGCGCACACACACGGCTGGGGTCAGGCACCGCAGCCGGCACCATTGATGCATCGCATCGCATCAATAGCGGTGCCAGACCCCGTAGCGCTACAGCTAGCGGTGTCACTCCGTCACGCGACGGCTAACGGTCTCACGCCGTAGCGCTGCGGCTAGCGGTGTCCCCCGCAACGCGACGGCTGGCAGTCTCACCCCGTAGCGCTCCGGCTAGCGGTGCCAGAGCTGGAGACGCGACGGCCAGCCACAACGACCGTCGCGCCACCCTCCCCTACAGCAGATCCTCTATCTTCACGGGCAGCGACCGCACCCGCCGGCCCGTGGCGTGATACACGGCCGCGGTGATCGCCGGCGCCACGCCGGCCAGCCCGATCTCGCCGATCCCCCGCACGCCATACTCGTTCAGCGCCTTGTCCGGATAGTCGAGGAACGTCACGTCCACCTCCGGCGCATCGGCATGCGTGACGAGGATGTAGTCGGCCAGGTTGCCGTTCACCGGCGCGCCATAGCGCTCGTCGTAATGGGTTTCCTCGAACATCGCCATGCCCACGCCCATGTGCACGGCGCCCTCGATCTGGTTGCGCGCCGTGCGGGCGTTGACGATCTTGCCGCCGTCGATGACGGAGACCACGCGCCGTACCGCCAGCCGTGCAATGGCCGGCTGCCATGCCACTTCCACGAAGTGGCAGCCGAAGGAATGGATCGACACCTCCTTCGCATTGGCATCCTTGCTGCTGGCCGGCGAGCTGCCCTGGCCTTCGACATAACCGACGCCGGCGCGTTTCAGCACGTCCTCGAAGGCGATCGGTTCGCCACCACCCGTGACGGCGCCCTCATTCATCGACAATGCGCCGTCGCCCAGCACGCGCTTGGCCACATCCAGCAACTGGCGCACCACGTGCTGCGCGGACTGGATCACCACCGGCACCAGCGAGGCGGTGGCCATCGAGCCGCCCGACCACGGTCCCGGCGGGAGTTCCGTGTCGCCGATCTGCACCTGCACCCGCGCCACATCGATGCCCAGCGCATGCGCGGCCATCTGGGCCAGCGCCGTGTAGGTGCCGGTGCCGATATCCTGCGTGGCGCACAGCACGCGCACGGCGCCATCGTCATGCAGGCGGATCGACAGCTGCGCGGGACGGCGCTTGGCGCCCCAGCTGGCGCTGGCCATGCCCCAGCCGAGGATCGTGCCGTCATCGGCCTCGTCGCGCATCGCACCGACGGCCGGATCGCGCCGCGACCAGCCGAATTTTTCCGCGCCCACGGCAAAGCATTCGCGCAGGTGGCGCGACGAGAACGGCTTGTCCTCCGACTCGTCGATCTCCGGCTCGTTGCGCAACCGTAGTTCGACGGGATCGATGCCCAGGCGGATCGCCAGCTCGTCCATCGCCGATTCGACCGCGAACAGGCCCGGCACGGCGCCCGGCCCGCGCATCGACGTGTTCACGCCCAGGTCACGTTCCGCCGATCCCGCCGTCACGCGCAGGTTCGGCACGCTGTACAGGTAGCCCGTGGCTTCGCCGCAGTCCTCCTCGTTCTCGCCGGCCGGCGCGCTGTGGATCAGGTAGTCCTGCTGCAGCGAGACGAGCTTGCCGTCCGCATCCGCGCCCAGGCGCATGCGCTGCTGCGTGTTGGTGCGGTGGCCGACGGCGCGGAACATGGCCTGCCGTGGCACCACGAACTTCACCGGATGGCCGCTGCGCTCCGCGGACTTGGCGGCCAGCAGCGAGTGCGGCCATGGCCACAGCTTGCCGCCGAAGCCGCCGCCCAGGTATTCCGTCACCACGCGCACGCGCTCTTCGGGAACCTGCAGCATCGCCGCCAGCACGCCGCGGTGGTTGACGATCGCCTGCGTGGTTTCGTACACGGTGAGTTTGCCGCCTTCCCACGTGGCGACGGTGGCATGCAGCTCCATCGGGTTGTGCGTTTCGATCGGCGTGCGGTAGGTTTCGTCGACCTTGACCGACGCCGAGGCAAAGGCCGCGTCCGGATCGCCCCGTTCCGACTCCGCTTCCGGCGCCTCGTCCGGTTCCAGCTCCATGCGCACGTCGGGCGTCCTGATGTCGGCGTAGCGCACCTCGACCAGGCGGGAGGCATCCACCGCATGTTCGAAGGTATCGGCCAGCACCAGCGCGACATACTGGCCGTAGTAGCGCACTTCGTCGTCCTGCATCGGCGGCACCTTCTCGTCGATCTGCAGGTCGCTGTCCTCGCCGATGCGGGCGATGCGGCCCAGGTTCTCATGGGTGTAGATGGCATGCACGCCGGGCTGCGCCAGCGCCTGCGCGCAGTCGATATGTTCGATGCGGCCGCGTGCGATCGTCGCCGCGACGGGCACGGCCACCAGCATGCCGGGCAGGAAGCGGTCGGCGCTGTAGCGGGCATGGCCGCTCACTTTCAGGGGGCCGTCGATGCGCGGCAGTCCCGCGCCCAGGATAGGGTCTTTCAAGGTTTCGTCTCTCATGTCAAATCCGTCCCTGCCACGTTGCGGATCGCCTGCACGATGCAGCGGCGCGCCAGTTCGATCTTGAAGGCGTTGTCGCGGCGGGGTTCGGCGCCGCGCAGCGCCACGGCCGCCGCGGCTTCCACATTGGCCAGGGTCAGGGGCTGGCCGGCCAGCTGGGTTTCGGCCGTGACGGCGCGCCAAGGCTTGGTGGCCACGCCACCGAGGCCGATCCGGATCGTGTCGACGATACCGTCCTTCACCACCAGCACCACGGCGCAGGAGGCCAGCGCGAACTCGTAGGAAGCGCGGTCGCGCAGCTTCAGGTAGCCCGAGCGGGCGCCTTCCGGCAGCGGCGGCACGGTGATGTGGGTGACGAGGTCGCCCGGCACCAGCGGCGTCTCCACATGCGGCTGGTCCTTCGGCACCAGGTGGAAGTTGGCGAACGGGATCTCGCGGTTGCCATGCAGGCCGGTGACGTGCACGCGCGCATCCAGTACCACCAGGGCCACGTTCATGTCGGAAGGATTCGAGGCGATGCAGTGTTCGCTCGTGCCCAGCACGGCGAGGTTGCGGTGGTAGCCTTCCAGCGCATCGCAGCCGCTGCCCGGTTCGCGCTTGTTGCAGCGCATGGCCGCATCGCGGAAGTACACGCAGCGGGTGCGCTGCAGCAGGTTGCCGGCCGTGGTGGCCATATTGCGCAGCTGGGCGGAGGCACCGGACAGCAGCGCTTCCGACAGCACCGGATACACGCGCTGCACGTACCCGTGGTGCGCCAGGTCCGCATTCTTCGCCAGCGCGCCGATGGACACGCCGCCATCGGCCTGCGGTTCGATGCGGTCCAGGCCCAGCGGCGTGATCTGCACCACGTGGGCGGGGCGCTCGACATCGAGCTTCATCAAGTCCAGCAGCGTGGTGCCGCCGGCCAGGTAGCGCACCGTAGCGCCCTGCTGGGCGGTCGGCGACGTGGCGGCCAGCAGCACGGCATCCTGCACGTTGGCGGCGCGGCGCAGTTCGAACGGCCTCATCGGGCGCCCTCCGCCTTGCGCACCTGCTGGATGGCGGCCACGATGTTCGAGTAGGCACCGCAGCGGCACAGGTTGCCGCTCATGCATTCGCGCACGGCGGCATCGCCCGGCCCGCAGGGTTCCTTCAGCAGTGCCACCGCGGACATGATCTGCCCGGAGGTACAGTAGCCGCACTGGTAGCCGTCGTGCTCGACGAAGGCGGCCTGCATGGGATGCAGCCGCTCGGGCGAGCCGAGGCCTTCGATGGTGGTGACCTCGTCGCCCGCGCAGGCCATCGCCAGCGTCAGGCAGCTGTTCACGCGCCGGCCGTTGACGTGCACGGTGCACGCGCCGCACTGGCCGTGGTCGCAGCCTTTCTTGGTGCCCGTCAGGTGCAGGGTATCGCGCAGGTAGTCGAGCAGCGTGGTGCGCACGTCCACGTCGACGCGCTGTTCCACGCCGTTGACGGTGATGGCCAGGCCGCCGTCGGGTGCCGGTCGGCCAGCCGTGGTATTCGGGGTTGTTTCCGCTTCTTGCATGAGCTCTCCTCTAGGAAGAACTCAACTTCGCGCAAAACGGGGGTTGTGCGGCGCACGATTGAAATCGCCACGGTGCCGACCTCGAAAACCGTGATCGCAGGCAAAAAAAAAGCCCACCGTGAGGCGGGCTTGAATCTATTTCCTTGGAGGAGAATAGAGGAGACAGGTGCAGTATGCTGCGATGCCGCAAAGCGCGCCACTTTTTTGTGGTGATGGATGTTATGCGCCACACTTATAACAGTCGGTTACGAACAAGAAGTGATCCCCGATTAACGGCCGGGCCCGTGTCCATGTCGGGGTCTGACCCCGACATGGACACGGGCTCGGCTGCAAGCAAAAAAAGAGGACCTCCGTGGAGGTCCTCAGGGCATCCCTGCTGGGGATGGGGGGTCGGCCAGGGCCGGCGATCAGCGGTCCGGTGCGTAAGGCAGCACGCGCGAGGCGAGACGGGTGTCGGTCTTCAGCAGCGCCACTTCGTCCGCCAGGATGTGCACGGCTTCGTTCAGCAGCACGTCCTTGGCGTTCTTGGCGGCCTTTTCCGCTTCCAGTTCGGCGGCCAGCGAGCGTTCGTCGCCCTGCAGGCCGTCGTCCGTGCGGCTGACGCCCTTCATGGCGGCGGCAGCGGTGGCAGCCTTCGACTGCTTGGCGCCGGCCGGCTTGGCGGCGATGGCGTTCCTGGCGGTCGGATCGGGCACGAGGATCGGATCGTCCGCGGACGGCGCGGCGGCCAGGCGGGCGTCGCGCTGCTTGCCGCGGGCTTCCTGTTCGTCGCGTTCCTTGCGACGCACCTTCTCGTTCAGCGAGATCAGGTTGTCCTTGCGCTGCTTCTTCACGTAGTTCACGTCGTCGATCAGGAACTGGTAGTCCTTGTCCTTCGCCACGCGCGCTTCGTGCTTCTTGTCCAGCATAGGGATGATGTCCTTCACCTCGCCGGCCGGAATGTAGACGGCCGGCTTGATCACCGTGTATGGCAGCGCGTTGTCGTAGCTGGACTCGCCGAAGTTCTCGGCATCGGCCATCGTCGGCAGCTTGATGTCCGGCGTGACGCCGCGCAGCTGCGTGGTGCCGCCGTTGATGCGGAAGAACTGCGCGATCGTCATCTTCAGCTCGCCCAGCTTGGCCTTGTCCTGCGCGAAGCGGTCCAGGCTGATGAGGGTCTGCACGGTGCCCTTGCCGAAGCTCGGTTCGCCGATGATGATGCCGCGGCCGTAATCCTGGATGGCGGCGGCGAAGATCTCGGAGGCCGAGGCGGAACCGCGGTTGATCAGCACGCCGACGGGACCGTCCCAGGCCAGGCCCGCCACGGTATCGCTTTCCACTTCCACCTTGCCCTCGGCGCTGCGCTGCTGCACCACCGGGCCCTTGTCGATGAACAGGCCGGTCAGTTCCACCGCCTCCGTCAGCGAACCGCCGCCGTTGTTGCGCAGGTCGACGAGCACGTTGTCGACCTTCTCCTTCTTCAGCTCGGCCAGCAGGCGGGCCACGTCGCGCGTGGCGCTCTTGGCATCCTTGTCCCCGCGGCGGCGCGCCTCGAAGTCCAGGTAGAAGGTGGGCAGCGAGATCACGCCGATGCGGCGCTTCACGTTGCCGTCCTTGACTTCCAGGATCGACTTCTTGGCCGACTGCTCTTCCATGCTGATCTTCTTGCGCACCAGCGAAATCATGACGGGCTTGGCATCGGGACCGGCATCACCCGGCAGCACCTGCAGGCGCACCGTGGAATCCTTCGGACCGCGGATCTGCTGCACCACGTCGTCGATGCGCCAGCCCAGCACGTCCGTGATCGCGCCCTTGTCGCCCTGCGCGACGCCGACGATCCTGTCGCCCACCTTCAGCTTGCCGGACATGCCGGCCGGGCTGCCGGTGACGACTTCGCGGATCACCGTGTACTCGTCACGGGTCTGCAGCACGGCGCCGATGCCTTCCAGCGACAGCCGCATGGCGATGTCGAAGTTGTCGGAGGCGCGCGGGCCCAGGTAATTCGTGTGCGGCTCGATCGACATCGCGTACGCGTTCATGAAGATCTGGAACACGTCCTCGTTGTTCAGCTTGGCCGAGCGGCTCAGGTAGCTGGCGTAGCGCTTGTCGAGGGTGTCGCGGATGGCCTTGTCGTCCTTGCCGGCCAGTTTCAGGCGCAGCCAGTCGTTCTTGACGCGCTTGCGCCACAGGTCCTTCACGTCCGCCTCGCTCTTCGACCATTCGGCCTTTTCGCGGTCGTATTCGTAGCTTTCGTCCAGCGTGAAATCGGGCTTCGTCTTCAGCAGCTCGCGGGCATAGGCGATGCGCTCGCTGAAGCGCTGCTGGTACATATTGTAGATATCGAACGGAATCTGCAGGTTTTCACTGACGATGGCATCGTCCAGGCGCGTCTTCGCAGTGTTGTACTTGTCCAGGTCGGCCTGCACGAAGAACAGCTTTTCGGCATCGAGCGACTTGAAGTAGCGGTCGAAGATCTTCTCCGACATCGCATCGTCGAGCGGCGTGGCCTTGTAGTGGTAGCGGGACAGTACGCGCGAGGCCCACAGGGCGGCCTGCGTTTGCTGGGCGGCGGGCTTCAGTTGCTCGATCGCGGCCCTGTCGGCCGGTGCGGCGTGACCATAGGTGGTCAGGAAAGCCAGCGACATCGCAGCCAGCAGCATTTGCTTCTTCATCGGCATACTCCGGACTCCAAAATGACGATTTGCGGACGGACGGGAAGGATTCAACCCCGCCTCGGTTTTATTCTACAGGAGTAAGGGAAGTTGGATGACGCCCAGCCTTAAAGGGGCATTAAGGATGGGTAAAGGTGCGTAAAGGGAGCGGTGATGGCTGAGTTCGTGTCCTGGTGCCAGGCACCGGGACATTGGCTGAGTTCGTGTCCTGGTGCCAGGCACCGGGACATTGGCTGAGGTCGTGTCCCGGTGCCTGGCACCAGGACACTGGCACCTCGGCGGGTCCAGCGCGACGTTAGAACTTGTACGTCGCGCCCACGAAATAGCGCCGGCCGGACCAGGCCAGCTCGTTGCGGCGCGACGTGGAGCCCGCGTTCAGGTACTGGCCCTCGTCCGTCAGGTTCTTGCCTTCCACGGAGACGGTCAGGTTCTCCGTGGCGCGGAACTGCAGCTTGGCGTCGAGGAAGCCGACCTTTTCGCCATACACCGGCAGCGACGCATTCGAGTCCACCGTGCCCGTGTAATACCCGTCGCGGTAGTTGTAGGCCAGCCGTGCGTTCCACTGGCCCAGGTCGTACCACACGCCCACGTTGTAGCTGTTGCGGGACATGCCGGGATACGGCAGCACCGTGTTGTCCAGCGGGTTGAGCAGCTCCTTGCCGGCCGCATAGGCATAGCTCATGCGGGTGTAGTTGGCGTCCAGGCCCAGGCCGCCGAACAGGCCCGGCAGCATCGTGAGCGCCGTGCGGCCCGCCAGTTCCCAGCCCTTCGTGGTGGCGCCTTCGCTGTTGATGGAGGTCTTCAGGTCCCACAGCGTGCCGTCGCCGAACACGTCGACATTCGGCAGCACCACGTCGTTCTGGATGTAGCTGCGGATGTCCTTGCGGAAGAACGCCAGCGACAGCTGGCTGTCACGCGACGGATACCACTCCACGCTGGCATCCTTGTTGGTAGCGCGGAACGGCTTCAGGTTGACGTTGCCGCCGGTGCAGTCGTCCGCGCTGCCGTCGCCGCCGAACTGGGTCTGGCCGCTGTTGCGGATGCAGTTGACGGTCGGCGTCAGGCGGTCGATGAACGGCCGCGCCATGACCTTGCCCCAGCCGATGCGGGCGACGAGCTTGTCCGGCACCAGCCAGCCGGCCAGGTTGAAGCTGGGCAGCACGTCGCTGTACTTGTTCTCGAAGGTGCTGATCTGGTTGGCCAGGATCGTTTCGACGCGCGCGCCGCTGCTGGCATTCGTCGAATAGCTGCGGTAGGAACTGAGGCCCGTGGCGCGGGTGCGCGTGCCGGCATAGCGCACGCCCACGTTGCCGTCCCACTCGACGCCGAACAGCGCCTCGGAAAAGTCGGCCCGCACGTAGAACGCCCGCACGCGTTCCTGGACGGCGAACTGCGGCGGCATCGGATAGCTCTTGCCATCGCTGCCGATGGAGTTGCGCAGCAGGTCGTGGTTGAAGCGGGACAGGTCGAAGTACTGCGCGGCCTGGCCGAAGCTGGGCGCCATCCAGCCGTTGGGATAGCCCGACAGGCCGTCGTAGCCATTCAGGAAGCTGCCCGGCGTGTTGGTGCGGATGCTGTCCACCAGCTGCGCCAGCTGGCCCGCCGTCACGTAGCGGGTGGTGTTGTTGGCGGTCAGCCCGCTACCCGGGATGATCGCGCCATTATTGCGCAGCACGCCGCTGGTGTTCAGCGGATCGTAGATGATCTCGTGCCGCACTTCCGGGCTGCGTACGATGACGTCGTCGGCCGTGGTGTTCGGATCGCCGGTCACCTGGTAGCCCGTCCAGCGGTACTGGTCGGACGTGGAACGGCGCCCCTGCCCGCCGAACGCGATCGTCTTCAGGAACGGCAGGTTGGGCCGGTACTTCAGGTCCAGCTTGACCTGGTCTTCCGTGTTGTCCGTGAACGACGGCTGGTACTGCGTGGCGATGCGCGTGTAGGTGCTGCTGCTGTTCGGATCGTAGCCGGCCGGGAACGTGAACTTCGGCAGGCCCTGGTCGTCCAGCGCCACCTTCAGGCCGGGGATGTTGGCCGCCATCGAGATCAGGTTCGTGTTCAGGTCATAGAACGAGTCGCTCTTGGCCACCAGCGCCTCGGCCGACCAGGCGCTGTTCTTCCAGTTGAAGCCCGCCGAGCGGTAGTTCGAATCGATGTTGAGGGCGAAATCGCGCGCCGCCGTGTCGAAGTTGTACGAGGCGCCCTGCCCCGCCACGTTCTGGCAGGTGCCGGACGTGAAGCCCGTCATCACGTGGTTGGCGAAGGTCATGCCGGCCGGCGTGACGCCCGCAGCCGGATCGGCGCAGGTGGCGGCCGGCGTGGCGAGCGGTACGCCGTTCGGTCCGTAGACGGGTGCCACGCCGCCGTTCGAAAAGCGTTGCAGCGCGCCGAAGTCCGTCGAGTAGTTGCGGTCGTTCAGCATCTGCTTCTGCGTGTTCTTGTTGTAGCGCGCCCAGACGTCGAGGTTGTCGGTGATCTTGTACTGCGCGGTGAGCTCGGCGCTGGAGCGCTTGTGGTCGCGCGTCCAGATGCCATAGCGGGGCACGCCCGGCGAGTAGTCGAACCACTGGCTGTTGCAGGCCGTCTGGTTCGCGCCCGTGAGCGCGGCGCAGCCGGCCTTGCTCGTGACGGCGGCGGCGGCCGGGTTCAGGCTGGTGTTCGTTTTCTCGGGCGAATTGTCCCAGTCGCGCAGGTAGCGCCAGTTCGAGTTGCGCACGTAGTCGTTCTGCGTGTAGACCTTGTCGTACACCAGGTTCGCCATCAGGCCCAGCCGGCCGTCGAGGAATCTGTCGGCCAGCAGCAGGCTGCCGCGCGGCTGCACGCCGCCGCGGTTGGTGCTGTGCTCGCCTTCCAGCTTGACGACCACGGTGCGCTTCTTGAAGTCCAGCGGCATGTTCGTCTTGATGCTGACGGTGCCGCCGATGCCGCCCTCCGTCTGGTCGGCCGTGACGCCCTTGAACACGTCGATCGACTTGATCAGCTCGGCCGGCAGCTCGCGCAGTTCCGCGCCGCGGCCTGCCGTGCCGTTGGTGCTGAGCACGGACAGGCCATTGATCTCGATGCGGTTCAGGTTGGCCTCGACGCCGCGGATATTGACCTGCGAACCTTCGCCGAAATCGCGCGACAGCTGCACGCCCGTGACGCGGGACAGCGCCTCGCCCACGTTCTTGTCGGGGAATTCGCCGATGTCTTCGGCCACGATGGAATCGACGACGGTGCTGGCGTTCTTCTTGCGGTCGATGGCCGAGGCGACGGATTGCCGCGTGCCGGACACCACGACCACATTGCCCTTGTCGGTGGCGGGCGCCTGTTGTGCGCTGGCGTGTTCGGCAGCGAGAAGGGTCAGCGCGGCCGCGACGGCAGCGGCGCAGACAGTGGGACGGGCGCGGACGGGCCGGGCGCAGTTCGATTGCATTGTCATGTCTCCGTTATTTTTTGACTGAAGTGGTGTTGCGACTGCAGTCCGATTCTAGGAGCTGGAATGTATCGAAAAGTAACGGGCATCCAAACAGTCAGCGCATTGATTCAAACGGGCGGTTTGGTATCGAATCAACAACAGGCTGGCATCCACCGCGCATTACCGGTTGCGCGCTGCGGCGATTTACGCTATCAGGAAGCAAGCCGGTGCCCGTTCAGTGCGGCGGCTGCTCATCCGGGCGAAGGGTCAGTACGCGCACGCCATTGCGGGTGACGGCCACGGTATGCTCGAACTGGGCCGAGAGCTGCGCATCCCGCGTGACGACCGTCCAGCCATCCTCTTCCGTGCGCACTTCGCGGCCCCCGGCATTGAGCATCGGCTCGATCGTGAACACCATCCCTTCCTGCAGGACCAGGCCCGTCCTGGCCTTGCCCCAGTGCAGCACCTGGGGCCGCTCGTGCATCTCGCGGCCGATGCCGTGGCCGCAGTATTCGCGCACCACCGAGCAGCCGTTGCGGCGCGCGTGCCGTTCGATCGCGTACCCGATGTCGCCCAGCTGCGCGCCGGGCCGCACGGCGCGGATGCCCTTCCACATCGCCTCGTACGTGATCTCGACAAGCCGGCGCGCCGCGGGCGCCACCTCGCCCACCAGATACGTCTTGCTGGAGTCGGCCAGCCAGCCGTTCTTTTCCAGCGTGATGTCGAAGTTGACGATGTCGCCGCCCTGCAGGATCTCCGTCGCGGAAGGCACGCCGTGGCACACGACGTGGTTACGGGACGCGTTCAGCGCGTAGGCGTAGCCGTACTGGCCCTTGCTGGCGGGACGGGCCGCCAGTTCGTCGACGATCAGCCGGTCCACCAGGTCATTGACCGCCATGGTGGACATGCCGACGAGGTCGAGCCGGTCCAGGTGGCCGAACACGCTGGCCAGCAGGCGGCCCGATTCCGCCATCAGTTCGATTTCGTGCGGGCGCTTCGTCATCATACACTCCATATACAAATCGTATACGAAGTGTATATTGCGACCACCATGTTGTGCAAGCCCTGGTCGAGGTCGTGTCCTGGTGCCTGGCACCGGGACACTAAGCCCCGGTCGAGCTCGTGTCCTGGTGCCTGGCACCGGGACCTGGCACCGGGACACGGTGGCTCAGTGCGAGCCGGAGTAGAAGCAGCGGCCGCAGGCCTGCCGGTAGCGCTCGTTGCCGCCAATGCTGATCTGCTCGCCTTCGCGGATGCGCTTGCCGTGTTCGTCGACGCGGATGTTCATCGTCGCCTTCTTGCCGCAGGAGCAGATGTTCTTCAGCTCCTCGATATCGTCGGCCAGCGCCAGCAGGTAGGCCGAGCCGGGGAACGGTTCGCCGCGGAAGTCCGTGCGCAGGCCGTAGCAGATGACGGGCACGCCTTTCACCTGTGCGAGCTGGTGCAGCTGCTGCACCTGGGCGACGGACAGGAACTGCGCCTCGTCCACCAGCACGCAGGCGATCCTGGGGATGTCGAGGAAATTGGTGTCCGCGTCATAAGTTTCCACCTCGCGCTGCAGGCCCAGGCGCGAGGTGATGCGGCCCACGCCGAAGCGGTCGTCGATAGCCGCCGTGAACAGGCGCACGGTCTGGCCCTGCTCTTCGTAGTTGTGGGCGACCTGCAGCATCGCCGTGGATTTGCCGGCGTTCATTGCCGAGTATCGAAAATAGAGTTTTGCCACTGCCGTCTGCCCGTCGAATGAAGACGGCGATTATAAGACAGCGGCCCGCCACAGCCACGGCGTTTCGGCGCATACTGCCCCCCAGGCCTGCGACCCGGCACTCATCCGGCGCAGCCGGTTCCTTCGCTCACCGCGCCGACACGATCGGCCGTTCACCGACAAGGAGACGCCATGCCCCAGCCTTCCGCCGCGCAGGTGCCACCCGCGCTCTACTCCCTCATCGGCAATACCCCGCTTGTCGAAGTCACCCGTCTGGATACGGGTCCGTGCTGCCTGTTCCTGAAGCTGGAATCCCAGAATCCCGGCGGCTCCATCAAGGACCGCATCGGCCTGTCGATGATCGAGGCCGCCGAGCGCGACGGCCGGCTGCCACCCGGCGGCACCATCATCGAGGCCACCGCCGGCAACACGGGCCTCGGCCTGGCCCTCGTCGGCCGTATCAAGGGTTACCGGGTGGTGCTCGTCGTGCCGGACAAGATGGCCACCGAAAAAGTGCTGCACCTGAAGGCGCTCGGCGCCGAGATCCACATCACCCGCTCGGACGTGGGCAAGGGGCATCCCGAGTACTACCAGGACCTGGCAGCACGCATCGCCGCCGACACGCCAGGCTCGTTTTACGCGGACCAGTTCAACAACCCCGCCAACCCGCTGGCGCACGAGACCACCACTGCCCCCGAGATCTGGGAACAGATGGGTCACCAGCTCGATGCCATCGTCGTCGGCGCCGGCTCCTGCGGCACCGTCACGGGACTGTCGCGCTACTTCGAAAAGGCCGCGCCGGACGTGGTCTTCGTGCTGGCCGATCCGCAAGGTTCCATCCTTGCCGAGTACGTGCACACGGGCCGCATCGCCGAGACCAGCGGCTCGTGGGCCGTGGAAGGCATCGGCGAGGATTTCATTCCGCCGATCGCCGATTTTTCCCGCGTGCGCCACGCCTACACGATCGCCGACCAGGAGAGCTTCGACACAGCTCGCGAGCTGCTGGCCGCCGAAGGCATCCTGGCCGGCTCGTCGACCGGCACCCTGCTGGCCGCCGCGCTGCGCTTCTGCCGCGAGCAGACAGTGCCGAAACGGGTGGTCACCTTCGTCTGCGACACCGGTACCCGCTACCTGTCGAAGATGTACAACGACGGCTGGATGTTCGACCAGGGCCTGATCCAGCGGCCCCGGATGGGCGACCTGCGCGACCTGATCGGCCGCCGGCCCGATGCGGGTGAAGTGATCAGCGTCTCGTCCACGGACACGCTGCTGATCGCCTTCAACCGCATGCGCGCGGCCGACCTGGCGCAGCTGCCCGTGATCGACGAGGGCCGGCTGGCGGGCATCGTGGACGAATCCGACCTGCTGCTCCATGTCGGCAACGATGCCGCCGCGTTTGCCGATCCGGTAGGCGGCACGATGACCACGCGTGTCGAAACCCTGCGGCCGGAAGACAGCGTGCAGGCGCTGCGCAGCATCCTCGACCGGGGCCTGACGGCGGTCGTCATGGACAGCACGCGCTCCCACGGCCGGCAGTTCCTCGGTCTCATTACGCGCTACGACCTGCTCAACCATCTGCGGAGGAAGCTGCCTTGAGCGATCCCGACCAAAAAAAGCTGGCCACCCGCGTGATCCATGCGGGCCAGCACCCCGATCCTTCCACCGGCGCCATCATGCCGCCGATCTACGCCACGTCCACGTTCGTGCAGCAGAGCCCCGGCGTGCACCAGGGCCTGGACTACGGCCGCTCGCACAACCCCACCCGCTGGGCGTTCGAGCGCTGCGTGGCGGACCTGGAAGGCGGCGCGCAGGGTTACGCCTTCGCTTCCGGCCTCGCCGCCATCTCCACGGTGCTGGAACTGCTGGACGCGGGCGCCCACGTCGTGGCCGGCGACGATATGTATGGCGGCACCTTCCGCCTGTTCGAGCGCGTGCGTCGCCGCAGCGCCGGCCTGCAGTTCACCTATGCGGACCTGACGAACCCGGAGAACCTTCTGGCCGCGTTGCGCCCCGAGACGAAAATGGTGTGGGTCGAAAAACCCACCAACCCGATGCTGAAACTCGCCGACCTGGCCGCCATCGGGCGCATCTGCCGGGCGCACGGCATCATCGCGGTGGCCGACAATACCTTTGCCAGTCCCATCATCCAGCGGCCTTTGGAACTGGGCTTCGACATCGTGGTGCACTCGGCCACCAAGTACCTGAACGGCCACTCGGACGTGATCGCCGGCATCGCCGTGGTCGGCGGCGAGGACCGTCAAGCCGCATGGCGCGAGCAGCTGGGTTTCCTCCAGAATTCCGTGGGTGCGATCCTGGGACCGTTCGACAGTTTCCTGGCCCTGCGCGGCGTGAAGACGCTGGCGTTGCGCATCGAACGGCACTGCCGCAGCGCGCTGGACCTGGCGCAGTGGCTGGAAGAACAGCCGCAAGTGCGCAACGTCTTCTATCCTGGACTGCCCTCCCATCCGCAGCACGGGCTGGCATGCCGGCAGATGGCCGGCTTCGGCGGCATCGTCTCGATCGACCTGGCCACCGACCTGGCCGGCGCGCGGCGCTTCCTGGAACGCTGCGAAGTGTTCGCGCTGGCCGAAAGCCTGGGCGGGGTGGAAAGCCTGATCGAACATCCGGCCCTGATGACGCATGCATCGATCCCGGCGGAACAGCGCGCCCAGCTGGGCATCGGCGATGGCCTGGTGCGCCTCTCGGTCGGCATCGAGGACGTGGACGACCTGCGCCGCGACCTGGCACGTGCGCTGGCCGCGATCTAGTCGCCCCGCTCGCCCCGCCGCGCATCGTCCGTACGGAACACGCGTCCCACGAAATTCTCCAGTGCCTGGAACACGCCTTCCACGCCGAAGCCGGCAATGAACGACAGCGCGGAGCCGGACAGCGCCCACGCATCGAGCAGGCCATGCGACTCGCCGGACGCGGCGCCGGAGGGATTGATGAACAGGCCGATGCACGCGCCGATCGTGCCGCCCAGCGCCAGCTGCAGCAGCGCCAGCGTGGAGTCGCGCGGCGACAGCAGGCTCTCGCGCATGCGTTCCCACAGGCGCCGCAGCACGGCCGCACCGGCACCCAGCACGCCGTAGGCCAGCGGCAGGAACGCCGTGCCGGCCACCAGCGTGACGATGCGCGCCATCTCCTCCGTACCGCGGCGGCGCACGTTCGCTTCCGCCGCATCGTTCACGGGCGCCGGCGGCGGCGTGTAGAAAATCCCATAGAACGAGCGCCACGGTGCCAGCCACTCGCGCAAGTTCAGGCGCACCGCGCGGCGTTCCTCGCGCAGCGCATCGCCCCGCTCGCACAGCTGGTATTCCTCGGTGGTGCGGTAGCGCGGCCTGCCATCGGGCCCGGCCAGCGAGCAGAAGCGTACGGGCTCCGGGGCCCTTGCCAGGGAGCTCGCGGCGTCGGCCGCCATGAGGCGCGCCCGCTCGTCGGCCGTGTACTTCAGTTCCGCCGTGGAGATCTCGGTGCGCAGCGTGGCGGTGCGCGTGCGTACCTCGTCGAGGTGTTCGAGGATCACATTGCCGGCCGAGACGTGCCAGGACAGCGCGCAGGTGAGCGCCAGCGCCGTGAGCAGGAAGATCACCAGCCACAGGATGCGGCGGTTGAAGCGGATCGCCACGCCGATCAGGCCGGGATACGCATAGCGGGCCAGCGTGACGCGGGTGGGCTTGTCCCACAGGGGGCTGGCTGCGCCGCGTGCCGGCAGCGGCGGCGCCTCCTCGGGTTTCGAACGGGGCTGGAAACAGTCGCGCACCAGCCGGCGGACGGTGTTCAATCGCTTGCGGCGATCCTCCTCGCCCACCACGAGGATGGTGAACGCCACCGTCATGCCGGTGGCGGGCCGGGCGACGGCGTTCAGCGTGTCCTTGGCGCGCATCAGGGCCACGGCCTGCTCCAGGCGCTTGCCGTCGTCGGTGGCGGGCGTGAGGCCGATTTCGCAGATGGTGCGGATGATCAGGGCCGGATCGGCGCCCGTTTCAGCGCGCAGGTCCTTGTCCCAGCGGCCGGAGATATGGTCGAGCAGCAGGAAGACCTCGTACAGCTCGCGCACGAAGATGAATTCCTCGAGCCGGACGATCTCCTGGCGCTGCGCCGAGTCGCCGCTGCGCCGTGGCGGCGTTCCATCGTGGTCTGCGGACATGGCATCCTCCCTCGAGCTGGAGAGGCCATTCTACGCCCGCGCCGGCCGGGTGGCTCGGCCCGGCCGCGGTACAACCGGCTTACTGGCCCGGCTGGTACTCCCGTTCCAGGTTCTTCAGGATGTCGTCCTTGTAGAACAGCACGTCCTTGAACTCGCCCCGCGCATGCATCGCCGCCTGGTCCGTGAAGTGCGGCGAGGCAGGGTCGCCGCTCTGGCCGCCCGCGAGGATGCTTTTCGCGCGGATCTTCGGCCCGAATTCCACGGCGGCAACGAAGCTGTTGCCCCGCTCGCCGTAAATATGCCGCGTGGTCTGCGGCGACGTCATGCCGTAGGCGGCCAGCGCGCCCCAGTTGCCGGAGGCATACGGCACGGGGATGCTCGGCTTGCTGTCGTCGAACGGCTGCACGATGTCGCCGGTCAGCCTCTGGAAGCGGTTGATCTCGCCCCAGGGCGTGCGCCACGAACCGAAGTCCTTCTCCAGCTTCGCCGAGGCGCGCGTCAACGCCTCCAGGCGCTGCACCGGCGTGACGCGCGTGGCCAGGTAGTCGAGCACGAGGATCTTCTGTTCCTTGGCGGCCGGCGTGTAGGTCTTCACCAGGTCCTGCAGCCAGTAGATCGCGATGGAGGTCGGCACGGACGTGAGCGCATAGCGCATGTCCCAGTCGCGCAGCACGGCAATCTGGCCGGCCAGGCCCGCTTTCGGGAGCGAGTTGGCCGGCGTTTCGTCGTAGGCGCGGATCAGCAGCGGCAGCAGCGGTTCGAAGGCCGTCAGCTGCGTATCGTAGGCTGCCGCGATCAGCGACTCGATCGTGAAGTCCTTTTTATTCTCCAGCACGCGCACGGCGTGGATGCCGCGCGCATTCTCCGGGTTCATCGACATATAGGCCGGATAGTCCTGCTGGCGCGGGCTGTAGGCGCCGGCGGCGGAGTATGGCCAGTTGTTGGTGTTCTGGATCCAGCCGTTCTTCGGATTGAACAGCCAGATGGTGTCCTTCACCGCGTGCAGGCCCTTCCAGTCGGTGGCCGGATCGCTGCCGTCGACCGGCTTCGAATAATCGAACTTCGGGTCGCGCACGGGGATGAAGTTGCCGTGCCAGTAGGCGATATTGCCGTCGGCATCCGCATACACGGTGTTGTTCGACGAATTGGTGCGCAGCTCCATCACCTTCGAGAAAGCCTTGTAGTCGCGCGCCTTGGTGCGCAGGAAGGACTGCTGGATGGCTTTCAGCGGATCGTTCATCAGCGCGACGGACACCCATTTGTCGCCCTCGCGGCGCACCACCGGCCCGTGGTGCGTGAAGTAGGCGGTGACCTTCTTCTCGGCCATGCCGCCAGCAGTCTTGTACGGCAGCGCGATCTCCACCGCCTTCACTTCGCGCTGCTCCTTGCCGTACTGGTAGTAGTACTTGCCGTCCTTTTCGGTGACCGTTTCCAGGAACTCGTCGATCACGTCGCCGCCGCCGGAGGTGTGCATCCAGCCGATGCGGTCATTGAAGCCCTGGTAGACGAAGAACTGCCCCCACGTCACGGCGCCGTAGGCGTTCAGGCCCTGCGTGCTGTTCACGTGGATCTCCGGCCGGAAGTAGAACGACGTGTGCGGATTGATCATCAGCAGCGCGCGGCCGCTCTTGGACAGGGCCGGCGCGATGGCGAAGCCGTTCGAGCCGCCCGGCTCCTTTTCCAGCTCGCCCCGTCGCGCGACGACGCCCGCGTCCGCATGCAGCTGCGTGTCGTCGTAGAAGCGCTTCAGCGCCGGCACGTCCACTTCCTCGATGTCGCCGCCGATGCTCCCTTCCGAGAAGCTGAGCGCCATCCACGGCTCGAAGTGCGTGAGCAGCTTCGGCTTGACCTGGGGATGCGTGTGCAGGTACCAGTTCAGGCCATCGGCCCACGCATTCATCAGGCTTTTCAGCCACGCCGGGCTGGCCTTGTACTGCGCCTTCAGCCCCTCCGGACGGATGAAGAGCTTCATGCGCAGGTCGTCGTACAGGGCCTTCTCGCCTTCCACTTCTGCCACGCGGCCCAGCGCCACGATGAAGTTCATCTCGACGCGGTTGAAGTCGTCCTCCGCCTGCGCGAACAGCATGCCGAACACCGCATCGGCATCCGTCTTGCCATACACGTGGGGGATGCCCCACTTGTCGCGCAGGATCGTGACCCGCTTGGCCAGCGACTGCAGGCGCAGCACCTCGGCCGGCGCCAGCTGGCCATCGGAAGGTGCGGCGGGTGCCGCGATGGCAGCCACGGGAATCAGCCCAGCCAGCGCCAGGACGGAAGACTTGCTCGGCATGTCGAAACCCTTCATCGAGTGAGTGGAAGTACGAATGATGGAATTACTTCAGGAGGCATCCACCAGCTGCGCAATGCGCTCGCGCAGCTCGGCGTTCTCGGCGCGCAGCGAAGTGTTCTTGGCCTTGAGCTCGGCCACTTCGGCGCGCAGGTGTTCCACTTCGGTCAGCGGCTGGTCCGGCTGCGACGGCGTCTCGCCACCGTCTTCCCACGGTGCCGGCTTGGCCGGCTTCACGGGACGCGCGGCGGCGCGCTGCTCGCGGATTTCCTTGGCGGCCTGCTGCAGGAACTTCTTGCCGCCGGCGACCGCATTCACCTGGTCGTCCGGCGCGAGCGACGCCACGGTGGCGGCGGCGTTGATCGAAATGGTGCCGGCACGAACCGCCTCCACCAGCTCCGGCGTGGCGGTCTTCTGGATCTTCTCGATCTGCGACAGCGTGTTGCTGGACAGGCGGGCAGCGCGGGCGATGTCCTCGCGCGAGGTACGCACCTTCGGCGGTGCCGCCGGTTCGCCTTCCGGATCGGGCGGTGCGATGCTGGCGTCTTCCGCCTTCAGGCGTGCGGCATCCTCCTCGACGCGCTTGGCGACGATGTCCTTCTTGCGCAGGGCGAGCACGCCGCGCTGGAAATCGGACACGCTGCGGCGGCCCAGGTGGTTGTCGATCATCCACAGCATGACGTCTTCCATGCTCTTGAAGCGCTCGTTCTGGACGACCTTGAACGGGATGCCATGCTGCTGGCAGATCGCATAGCGGTTATGGCCATCGACGAGCACATCGTTCCACAGCACCAGCGCATCGCGGCATCCCTCGGCCAGCAGGCTGCGCTCGAGCGCCTCGTGTTCCGCCTCGGTGAGCGGTTCGATGTAGTCGCGCAGCATGTCGTTGATCTTGATTTGCATCGTTTACTCTTCCTCGTAAAGCAAGCGGCACGCCCCTGGCGTGCCGTCCAGCATGCTACACCAATCGGCGGGTGGCGCCAAAGGGCCGGCGGGCGGGGAGATCAAAGATGTTTCAGCGGCCTGGCTGGCTGTGGCGGGTGCGGGCGACCCTGGCTCACGCTTGGTAGTCGGCAGGCGGGCATGTCATAATGCTGGGCTGTGCCCCGGTGGTGAAATTGGTAGACACACCGGACTTAAAATCCGTTGACCGTGAGGTCGTGCCGGTTCGATTCCGGCCCGGGGCACCAGTATTCATGCGGGCTTCAGCGCGATCCCGTCAGTACGTCGCGCATCTCCTTTTTCCGCGATTCCCAGACAGTTCCGCAAAACTGGCGGATATTCCGGCCAACGCGCCAAGCCCCGGAGCTTGTACCCGGCGCCCTCATGAATCCCCGCCTCGCCGAATGACTTCGAGCCCAGGGCCATATTCAGTGTTGCCGCGCGTGGAATAAACAACGGAAAATAATGTATTCGTAAGAGTTGTCTTGATATAAACTCTTCACGTATTACATCGCAATATTCCCTTGTTTAATATTTTCCATAAGGAACTTATATGAAGCATTCCCCTTCCATTTTTCCCATCATGGCCCTGGCTTTATGTACGGGCCATGCCCAGGCAGAAGGCATGCGTCTCGATGCGGGCCTCCTCAACGTGTCGATCGGAGTTATCGACCTTACACCGGACGATGGGGTGGAAGCCTCGTTTTCCTACCAGTCCGCTTATAACCGCTATGACCTGGAGGTTTACTCCAATATTAATAATCTGCGGCAGGAGGTAATCTACGAACCTGTGGGCGCGGCTGCCGTCGATTACAGGATGACGGCTGGCGCAACGAAGCTGGGTGCCTTCGGTGATGCGACATTTGGCGGCGTAGGCGTGGAAGGCCAGGTGCAGCACAATATCGGCGCCTCAGGATATGGATCCCTGCGCGCCGCGAAGGGATATACGATTACGCTGGCGGCGCACAGCGCGTTGACGATATCGGGAAATGCATTTGTCGTAACCCGGTACTTCAATGGCGTGGACAATTTTCAGACCGCCTATGGCATTGCATCTGTCAGACTGTACCCCGAGGGCACTTTCACCGGCCCCGAGTACGATCTGATTGCCTATGGTGCCGAGTCATATCTGCGCGAGAATTTCTCGCTCTACTATGCCAATACCAGCGACCAGGCACTCACGTTGACTGCAGACTTCGTCGTGGGTGCCGGCTCGACCATCATCGCCGCAAGCGTTCCTGAACCGGCCACGTGGGCCATGCTGGGGATCGGCCTCCTTGCCGTCGCCAGTGCGGCACGTCGCCGCGCCTGATCCACACGCCTGCCTTCGCATTCAGCCGCCGCGGCGACCGACGCGCAACACAAAATGTGTTTATCAGTTCGATCTTGCAGAAATTTCGAATGACAGAGTCACCGGCGGCATCCGCACCCGCACAGAAAATCCGCGTCGGCATTATCGGCGCCGGCACCTGGGCCGAATACGGCCACATCCCTTCCCTGTAACTGCTGCCCGAATTCGAGGTCACGGCCGTGTACAGCCGCAGGGGGACAAGGCGGCGGCCGGCGAGCAGCCTACCGGGCAACCGTTACGTCAGCGACCTGCTTGCCGAGGGCTCTATCGGCGAACTGCGCTCGGTGCGCATGCACGTCAGCATCGAATCGTTTGGTGCCCGCCGCATGGACGATCTCGCGTACACGGTGCCGGCCGAGAATTTCTCTGACCTGCTGCCGATCTTCCGCGGTCACTTCCTGCGCATCCTGTTCAGCCACCTCGGCTTCCCGCGTATGCTCGGCGCCCTCACGGCCAACCAGATCGCGGAGATCACAATCGTCGGCACCTGGGAAACGCTGTCGCACACCTATCCGGACCAGATCAACCTGAACGGCACCCTCACCAATGGCGCCGTGCTGTCTGTGCACGTGGATGCGGGCAAGCGCAATAATTTCGGGTTGCAGATCGAGCTCACTGGCACCGAAGGCGACCTGAGCATCACCAACGGCACCAGTTTCGGCGCCTCCGTCAACCGCATCCCGGCAACGGCAAGCTCTCCCTATCGCAATTGCTGGCACTGGCGATGTCCAGCTTCATCATTCATCCTCACCGAGGTGCTGCCCGCCGGACTGCTACCGCAACTGGCGGCCAGCCTGCACAATACGGAAGCTGTGATGCAGCAACTGATCAGCATCTACGCACTGGGCTCACTGCTGTCTGCCATCCCCCTGGCCGCCGCAACCCAGCAGGTCGGCCTTCGCACGCTGCTGCTGACCGCCGTGCCTGGATTTGCCTTCAGCAATATGGTCACGGCGTTGTCCAGCAGCCTGTCGCTGATCTTCGTGGCCCGTTTCGTAGGCGACGTGGCGGCCGGTCTCGCACGGGCGATAATGGTGAGCTATGCGGCATGCATGGTGCCCGCCAGCCAGAAAGGCCGCGCCATCGACATTGCCATGGCTGGCCGCCACTGGCGCTGACGATCGGCATCTCGGCCGGTACCCGGGTCGGCAACCTGGTGAGCTGGCTCCTCACCTTCGGGTTGCTCAGCGCACTGGCGGTCACGCTGATGGCCTGGGTCGTAGCCAAGCTCCCGGCTTTCCCCGGTAGCCGTGCGCAGGAGCGCCAGCGGGTGGCCAGCGTGCTGGCGATACCGGGCGTGGGTCAGAGTTTGCTGGCCCTGCTGCTGTACGTCGTGGCGCATCCCTGCTGCTGACCTTGCTGACCCGTACCGGGGATTACTGGCGGGGCATGGCGGACCGACCAGCAGCCATGCGGAAGCAAGCGTGCAGCCGACGGTAAATCCTATTCGGTGACCTTGCCGCGCGACGCCTTGATGCTGGCAGCGCGTGTCTTCGCATCCAGCCGCCGCAGCTGCGAACCCCGCGTCGGCCGCGTGGCGCGCCGTACGACAGGCACGATGGCGGCCTGGTCGACCAGCGCCTGCAGCCGACGCAACGCATCTTCCTTGTTCTGCTCCAGGCTGCGCGACTGCTGGGCTTTCAGGACCAGCACACCCTCCTGCGTGATGCGCGCATCGCGCAGCGCCAACAGGCGCTGCTTGACATGGGGCGGCAGCGAGGATGCGGCAATGTCGAAGCGCGCGTGGACGGCACACGACACCTTGTTGACGTTCTGCCCGCCCGGACCCTGGGCGCGGATCGCGCTGAATTCCACCTCCGCCGGATTGATTGCTGCCATGTCGCCCTGCCTGCCGTGATCGTGTGCGCCACCGGCGCCAACCCCGGATTGTAACTGGCTGCTGCCGGCAGCGCGTCGCCGTCCCTATGCGACCAACATGCCGCCGACCTGCGCGACCCGGTCGCCTTCATCGGAATTCTCCGTGACGGCCACATAAAAGCGCGCGCCACCCGGCAGCACCCGCACCACCACATGCCCTTCATGGCTGCGCAAGCGCTTCGTCAAGCGGCCATTCGCCAGCAGGTTTTCCTTCATCACCGAGGTGGCATACACGTCGCGCGGTCCCGTATACAGCCGCTCGCTGAAAATGCGCTCCAGCTGCAGCATGTCGGGATGGGCAATATGCCAGGACGGAATCACCCAAACCCGTGGCCGCAATGTCCGCACCACGTCGCCGTTCAGGCCATCGAACATGCCGTGATGATCCGCCGTCGCGACGGTGACGGCCCCGGCGGCATGGGCGGCCGGTCCAAGGACATCCTGCCACGGCAGCGCGCCGTCGTTCGTGTAGCTGGTCAGGTCGCCGCCCGTGAAGTAGCTGAAGCCGCCGTAGCCGATGCGCAGCGCGGCGCTGCACTGGTTTTCCGACGGCCAGTCCGGTTTCAGCAGACTCGCCAGGGGCGGAAACAGGCTGCGCGCGCCCTCGCCCTGCCCGGTCCATACCTCGCCATTCGCGGCGATATTGCGCACCTCGAACGGCAGCGCCGTTTGGCGATGACCCCGGGCCCCGATCTGTGTGGCGCTGCCCACGCGAAAGCGTTCGACGCCCAGTCCCGCGCGCCGCCGTGCATCGACGAAGGCGCGATAGTTCCCGGCAAACGGCGCATCGAAGCGTGCCGGATACGCATAAGCCGGGTAGCCGCGATCGACCAGCATCCGCACCGGCACCAGGTCGGCGACATCCGTCACGCCACTCAGGCGGTACGCGCCGCGCGTGGACCAGGGCGATGCCGCGTCGACGTCACCCGTGTGATCCGGATGCAGGTGCGTCGCCAGCAGGTAGTCCAGCCCCGTCAGGCCGGCACGCCGCAGATGGCGCTGCACATAGCGGCCGATCCACTCGCCGGCGCGGCTGCCATCGGGCCGCGTCGCGACGGAGACATCCGTGCCGTTTACGGAAGCACCGGCATCGATCAACAGGCTGGTACCGTCCGGCAGCTGGATGAACGTTGCGTTGCCGCGGCCCGTGGCGAGATGGTGGATGTCCAGCCAGCCGGCCTGCCACGCCCGCATAGGCTGGCCCGGCACATCGACGGCAGCCTCGCCGGCCAACACGGGCAGCGGCGCCGACGTCATCGCCAGCAGCGCGCGCAGCAGGCGCCGGCGCGCCTCGTTAGGCGCGGCCATCAGTAACGCGCCGCCAGGCTGATGCCGAACGTGCGCGGCTCGCCGGCATAACGGGCGCGCACCACCTGCGTCGAACGGGTCAGCAGGTAATCCGTGTCGTTGGCATTCTTCACCCAGGCCAGCAGGCGCCAGCCGCGGTCGCGCGACTCGATGCCGGCGGACAGATTGGCCAGGCCGAAGCTGGGCAGCTGCAGGTTCGGGTCATTCGCGGCACCCGTGTTGTAGCTGTCCTTCCACGCGTAGCTGGCGGCCGCGACGGCATAACCGAAGGACATCGGGATGCTGATATTGGCGGCCGTGCTGACCTGCTTGCGCGGCGCATTCGATAACGGGTTGCCGCTGTTGTTGACGGTGCCGAGCACGAAGCTGTCATAGCGGCCATCCAGGTGGCTGTAACTGCCGGTCAGGTCCAGCCAGCTGTTGGCTTTATAGGCGACCTCGAACTCGCCGCCCTTCATCGTCGCCTTACCGGCATTGAAGATCGCCAGTACGCCGCTCAGCGTGTTGTTGACCAGCTCCTGCTTTTCGCGGTAGTTCATGCGGAAGATCGAGGCGTTGACGCGCAGCCGGTTCTGCAGCCATTGCGACTTGATGCCCAGTTCAAAATTGTTGACGGTCTCCGGATCGAACGCCGTGCGGAATACCGCGGCGCTGGAGGCATCGGCGTTGTAGCCGCCACTCGTGAAACCGCGCGTCGCGCTCAGGTAGGTCATCAGGCCGGTACGCGGGGTCCAGCTCAGCACCGCGCGGGGCGTGACCTCGCTCCAGCTGCCCGACAGGTCGGTGACGGTGAAATTGCTGGTCGGGCGAAGAAGATCGCTGCGGGTCAGGCTGGCCGTCTTGCGGTCGCGCGTGTAGCGGGCGCCCAGCGTCAGGTCGAACGCGGCAGGTAGATGGACGACGCCATCGACGAACACGGCGACACTGCGGCTCTGCACCGACTGGTTGGCCAGCGTCGAACTGGCCAGAACACCGGTGCGCACTGTCAGGCCCCGCGTCGCCAGTTGCCGGTCGCCGTCTTCGTCCGCGTAATACAGACCCGTGACGAAATCGCCGGCCGCCCATTTCGGGCTGGCGTAACGCAGTTCCTGCGACAGCGTGTGGATCTGGTCCGCATCGCTGGTGATGCTCTGGCTGCCCGTGGTCAGCAAGGTGTAGCTGGCGCCCACGCCCGAATAGGTTTCGCCGGACTGCGATTTGCGGTAGGCGGTAATCGACGTGATCTCGCCCTGCGGCATGCGCCAGACGAGTTTGGCGGACGCGCCCGCGATGATGCGGGCAAAGCGCTGCGCGATGCCCAGCTCGGACGTGCGCACATCGCCATCGTCGCCCAGCGTGTCGGAGGACAGCGTGCGGCCGCCGTTGCGGTCGTCGCTGTAGTCGGCGCTGACCGTGGCAGTCAAGGCATCGCTCACGTTGAACAGCGCCTGCGCACGAAAATTCTGGCTGTCGATATCGTCCTGTTCGCGGCCCGTCAGGCGGTCGCGTCCCAGGCCGTCGCGCTGGCGCACCGAGGTGGCCAGTTTCAGCGCGGCGCGCTCGCCCAGCGGCACGTTGACGAAGCCGCGCGCCTGGCGCTCGCCGTGGTCGCCCACCGTGACATCGCCTTCCGCCGCCAGCCTTTCCGGATCGGGCTGGCGCGTGTTGATGACGATGGCGCCGCCCGTCACGTTGCGGCCGAACAGCGTGCCCTGCGGTCCTTTCAGCACGGCGACCGATTCCAGGTCGAACAGCTCGAAGCTGGCCGCGCTGTTGCGGGGAATGTAGACGTCGTCCACAAAAATGCCCACCGGCTTGTTGACGCCGATCTGCGAAACGTGTTGCTGATGCCGCGGATGGCGATCGTGGGATTGGCCTGGCTGAAGGCCGACACGAGCAGGCCCGGCGTCAGGCGCGCCACGTCCTGCAGGCCCTGCACGCGGTGCACGTCCAGCGTCTTTGCCGACAGCGCCGTCATGGCAATCGGCACCGCCTGCGCCGACTGCGAGCGTTTTTGCGCCGTCACCGTGACGGTGGCCAGTTCGGTGTCTGCGGCGACCGGTGCGGTGGCTCGTGCTTCGCGAAAGACCAGCACCCCGTTGGCGCCATCGCGCCGCACCGAGAGCCCCGTACCGGCCAGCACGGCCTGCAATGCCGCCTCGGCGTTCGCCGCTCCCTGCGCGCCGCCGCTGGCACGTCCTTGTACATCCTCGGCCTTGTACAAGAGCTGGGTGCCGGTCTGCGCGGCGTACTGATCGAGCGCCGTCTTCAGGTCACCCGGCGGGATATTGATGGCGGCGGTCTGGGCGTGCAGCGCGCCGCTGACTGCCAGGGCGCACAGGGCGCCGATCAGTGTTGGACTTGTCATGGTTTCCTCTTTTGATGGGATGCTGCTCCCCTGTAAGACGAGGGCCGATGACGAATCCGGTATGCCGATGCGGAAAATTTATCGCGTGATCTCGATGCGGTCCGCGTGCCGCCGCGCGTGCAGCCCGAAGCCCTGTTCGAGCAAACGTGCAAAACCTTCCACATTGGTCGGGGCGAAGCTGCCGCCGATGGCCATGCCCGCCACTACCGGGTCGTCGACGACCAGCCGCCGCGCGTTGTAGCGGTTGAACTCCGCCGCCGCTTCGGCCAGCGTGGTGCCGTCGAACACGATGCGGCCATTGCGCCACGCCAGCCGCTGCGCCGCCTGCGCCGGGCTGCGCGCCGCGCGCACGATGACGCCGCCCTGCGCCACCGCCTCCTCGTTGCGGGCCAGCTCCACGGCGCCCGTCTTCTCGCTGAGCCGCACCCGGCCCTGCTCGACCAGCACGCGCGTGCTGTCGCCATCGCGCCGCACCGTGAAGCGCGTGCCCAGTACCGTCACGCGGCTGCTGCCCGCCTCGATCACGAACGGGTGGGCCGGGTCGTGGGCGATGTCGAAATAGGCTTCGCCGCCGTCCAGCCAGACGTGGCGGGGCTGGTCGCCCACGGTGCGCAGCCGCGTGGCCGTGTTGAGCTGCAGGCGCGAGCCGTCCGCCAGTGCCACGCTGCGGCGCTCGCCCACCTGCGTGGCATAGCGCTGCACGTCGTCGCCGCCGGAACGGAGCGCCAGCATAACGCCCAGCGCGCAGGCCAGCACCAGGCCGGCCGCCATCCGCCACGGCAGGTGCCGCGCCGCCGCGCGCCTCGGGATGGCCGGCGCCGCCTCGGCATGGCTGGCGCCCGCAACGATCGCATCGGCGCCCTCCCACGCGCCGCGCAGGCGCAGCCAGGCCACGCGGTGCAGCGTGTCTTCGGCCAGCCAGGCGTCGAGGCGGCGCTGTTCCTCCCCATTCCAGGCATGCCGGTCGCACCGCGCCAGCCATGCGGCGGCCACCGCCTCCACGGCCAGCGCACCCTTGTCCCGTTCCATGTTCTTATCGTCCATCCTCACGTGCCTCGTTTGCGCAGCCGGTCTTCCAGCTTGCGGATGCCTGCGCCGATCCCGTGCGCGAACAGCGCATCCGCGAGCGCCCGCATGCCCTTGGCGATCTGCTTTTCCACCGTGTCCTCGGCGATGCCCATTTTTTCCGCCACCTCGCGCTGCGACAGGCCATCGACCTTGCGCAGCATGACGACTTCGCGGCAGCGCGGCGGCAGGTCGTCCAGCGCCGCGACGAAGCGCTGCAGGTCGGCGCGGCCGCCGGCATGGCGGTCCGGCGTGAGCTCGTCCAGCGCCAGGTCGGACAGTTCCGCATACGCCTCGATCGACACCACCTGGCTGCGCCGCGCCCGGTCGATCAGCAGGTTGCGGGCGGTGGTCATCACGAACGGCGCGGCGCGCTCGGGCAGCCCGGCCCGCGCCGCTTCGTACACGCGTGCGTAGACCTCCTGGCGCAGGTCCGCCCATTCCGCGGAGTCGCGCCAGTTGTGTCGCAGGTAGCGCATCAGCGTGCCCTCCAGCGGGAGCACCTCGGTGATGAACCAGTCGTCCAGGTCGTTGGGCATGTCTTGCAGGGTCAGACGAACCGGTGACAGGAATCCGGTATCGGTGGCGAAAAAAAAGATGCCCCGCCAGGATAGCAGCGCGGCATGACCGGCCCGTGACACCCCGCCGACGATCTACCCCACCTTGTCCAGCGCCGCCGATATGGCCTGCCCCAGCCCCACCCGTACATCGCCGTTGGTGTTGATCTGCTGCGTGATGTCGCGGCTGAACCCGCCGCCCGTGACGAAGTCGCCCACCGTTTCGACGATGGTGCCCACCGCATTCGCCCCCGCGATGCTGGCGTCGTGCACGCGCGCCTCGATCACCGTCACGGCCACCGGCGGCAGCGCGTTACGGACCATCATCTCGAACCTGAGCGTCATCCGGAAGCCCACGCGGAACTCCGGATCGGCATACGAGCCGAGCACGGTCGGCGTGGTGGTCTTGAACAGGATGTTGTTGCCGGGCGCCTCCAGGTCGACGGCAAACAGGTTCGGGCCGATCTGCCTGGCGCTGGCATTGACGGCGCCGATGCTGGCGTGCGGCGTGCGGATATTGACGCCCGGTGCCACGCCGCGGTTCTTCAGCACCCGCTCCATGGTGGACGCCACCAGCGCACGGCCGGCGTTGTCCCACATGACGTTGACCATCTGCTGCAGGCGCGGCGCCTGCAGGGCCAGATTCTGCACCTTCACCGGATAATTCGTCGTATGCGCCAGCACGAAGGTCAGGCCGGCCGCCTGGTGGCCACCGCCGGCGCCGCACACACCCTTGTCCGGAAAGCCGTCGAAGAACATCAGCATGCATTTCTGGCAGAAGCGCCAGCTGGCCTGGGCGGTGGGCGACTCGGGCGCGCTGTGCGGCAGCGTGAAGACATACCCGGCCGGCACGTGCGGGCCGCCAGCGGCGCAGATGCCTTTACCCGGAAAGCCGTCGAAGAACATGCCATTGCACTTCTGGCAGAAGCGCCATTTCGACTGCGCGGTGCCCGTCTCCGGCACGTCGTGCGGCAGCACGAAGTTGAAGCCCATGGCTTCGTGCGCGCCGCCGGCCTTGCACACGCCCTTGGCCGGAAAACCACTGAAGAACATCGCATGGCACTTGTGGCAGTAGCGCCAGTCGCCCTGGCTGGGCGGCTGGGCGTAGACGAGCGTGGCCACGCCGGGCGACAGCAGCGGCACGCTGGCGATCAGCCAGTCGCGGCCGATGGCCAGCGCGCGCCGGCGGCCGTGGTCGTGGGTCGAAGTGCAAGCGGGGGAGCACTGCGGGGATGGCTTCATGGTGTTACCTCCTTCGGTCGCGGTCGTGCCGGCGTGCAGCGCCGGTCCATCCGGGATCGTGCGCCGGAAGAGGCGTGGCGTCTGTCCGAACTTGTCGCGAACTTGTCGCCTGCCGCAGACAGCCTTTGCGCCGTGTCCGCCGTCGATCAGTCACGCAGCTGAGCAAAAGGGAGTACGAACCTGTGCTATAAGAACCGGCCGGAATCCGACAACCCAACCCCTGTCTCCATGCCCGCCTACGCCCGTCCGCTCGCCTCACGCTGGTTCGCCGCCGCCCTGCTGGCCACCACCGTCTCCGCCCTTGCCGCCACGCCCGTGACCGAACAGCGCTATCTGTCCGGCACCGGTCCGAAGACGGCGGTGCCGTGGGAATTCAAGGTCTCGGACGGCCGCCGCGCCGGCGCCTGGACCACGATCCCCGTGCCGTCGAACTGGGAGCTGCAGGGCTTTGGCGGCTACGACTACGGCGAAGGCGACAAGCTGCACAACGAAACGGGCCAGTACCGCCTGACGTTCGCCGTGCCCCAGAGCTGGCAGGGCCGCAGCATCCGGCTCGTGTTCGAAGGCGTGATGACGGAGGCGACCGTGCGCGTCAACGGCGTACAGGCCGGCGCCCCGCACATCGGCGGCTTCTACCGCTTCAGCTACGACGTGACGAAGCTCGTCAAGCCCGGTGCCAGCGCCGACAACCTGCTGGAAGTGGACGTCAACAAGGTCGCCACCGATGCGGCCAGCGAGAAGGCCGAGCGCCGCGGGGATTACTGGGTCTTCGGCGGCATCTTCCGGCCCGTATGGCTGGAGGCAGCGCCGGTGCAGGCCATCGCGCAGACGGCCATCGATGCCCGCGCCGATGGCAGCCTGCGCGCGCTGGTCACGGTCAGCGCGGCGTCGCCCGGCAATGCGGTGGAAGCACAGGTGCTGGACAGCGCCGGCAAGCCGGCCGGCGCGCCCTTCCGCACCGCCGTCACTGCTGCCGGCCAGGTCGAACTGGCGGCGCGCATCGACCGGCCGCGCCTGTGGTCGGCCGAAACGCCGAACCTGTACGCGCTGCGCCTGACGCTGCTGCGGGACGGCCAGGCGCTGCATACGGCGACGGAACGCTTCGGCTTCCGCACCTTCGAGCTGCGCAAGGGGGACGGGCTGTACCTGAACGGCCGCAAGATCGTCATCAAGGGCGTCAACCGGCACAGCTTCCGTCCCGGGACGGGCCGTGCGCTCGACCGCGACGACAATTACGCCGATGCGCGCCTGATCAAGTCGATGAACATGAACACGGCGCGCATGTCGCACTACCCGCCCGATCCGGCCTTCCTGCAGGCGGCCGACGAACTGGGGCTGTACGTGATCGACGAGCTGTCCGGCTGGCAGGCTGCCCACGGCACGGCGATCGGCCGCAAGCTGGTCGGCGAGATGGTCCCGCGCGACGTGAACCACCCCAGCATCCTGTTCTGGGCCAACGGCAACGAGGGCGGCTTCAACCTCGACCTGGACGGCGAGTACCACAAATACGATCCGCAGCAGCGTCCCGTCATCCACCCGTGGGCCATCTTCGGCGACATCGACACCAAGCATTACCCCAACTGGCAGCTGCTCAACGAACGCCTGAAGGGACCGAACCTGTTCATGCCCACGGAATTCATGCATGCCGTGTACGACGGCGGCGGCGGCGCCAGCCTGGACGACTACTGGAACGCGATGATGGCGTCGCCGGTGGGCGTGGGCGGCGTGATCTGGGCGCTGAACGACGAGGGCGTGGTGCGCACCGACCGGGGCAACCGCGTCGATCCGTATGGCACCTACGGACCGGACGGCATCGTCGGCCCCCACCATGAAAAGGAAGGCAGCTACTACGCCGTGAAGGAGATCTGGTCGCCCGTGCAGTTGGGCGCCGCCACGCTCGATGCCGCGTTCGATGGCCGGCTGAAGGTCGACAACCGCTACGATTTCACGAGCCTGGACCGGGTGACATTCACGTGGCAGCTGGTGCGCTACCCGGCTCCCGGTTTATCAGCCAACGGGGCACGCGTGCTTGCCAAGGGTACGGGCCGGGCGACCGGTGTGGCGGCGCGCAGCAGCGGCACGCTGGACCTGCGGCTGCCGGCCAGCTGGCGCAGTTACCAGGCCGATGCCCTGGACGTCACGGCCACCGGCCCCGATGGCGGCCAGCTGTGGACCTGGACGTATCCGGCCGCCGATCTCGCGGCGCGCGTGCAGGCCGCCGCGGCCGGCAAGGCCACGACGGCGCCGCGGGTCGAACAGGCCGATGGCGCCATCCGCCTGTTTGCCGGCACGGCCAGCGCCACCTTCGACGCGGCCAGCGGACAACTGCGCTCGCTGCAGCATGCCGGTCACGTGTCGGCACTGAGCAACGGCCCGCGCCTGGCGTTTGCCCGGCCGGCCCGCGATGCGACGACCGACTGGCTGGCCTTCGCGGACGATGAAGCCGGCGGCGTCCGCCGCCTCGCCACGCCGGCAATGGCCAGCGTCATCGAGATCATCCCGGCGATCGACAAGAAAACCGCCTATGCCGCCTTCCGGCTGGAGATCAGCGCGGACGGTACGCACTGGAAGACGCTGTTCGATGCGTCGCGCCGCCGCTCGGACGGCAGCGAGTACCGCTTCCCGCCGCAGCGCGTCGCGGCAGTGCGCATCTCGAATGCGGTCGACCCGCTCGGCCAGCCCGTCAGCTTCGAGCGCGTGCGCGTGGGCCATGCCCCGGCGCGCTTCCCGGCCCTGGCCGACGGCCCGGCGATCGTCACGAGCGGCACGGCGAAGGACAAGGACGGCAAGCCCGTCGCCTGGCTGGAAGCGCGCAACAGCGCCGGCCTGGATCGCGTGCGCTGGACGCTGCATGGCGATGGCGCGCTGCAGCTCGATTACGCCTACCGGCTGGACGGCACGGTGCAGTACCACGGCGTGACGTTCGACCATCCACAGGATGCGCAGGACACCGGGGCATCGCTGCGCTGGCTGGGCGAAGGCCCCTACCGCGTCTGGAAGAACCGCCTGCAGGGCACCTGGCTGGGCGTGCACGAGGTGGCGCAGTTCGACCTGCAACCGGGCGAGGCATTCCGCTATCCGGAATCACAGGGCTTCTTTGCCGGCGTGCGCTGGGCCCGGCTGAAGACGGCAACCGGCACCCTGCTCGTCAACGCCGCGGCACCCGACGGCTACCTGCGCGTGGGGACGCCCCGCATCTCGCACGGCAACACCACGGTGGAATTCCCGGCCGGCGACCTGTCGTGGCTGCACGCGATTCCGGCCATCGGCGAGAAATTCAGCGGCACCGAGGTGCTCGGGCCCGCCGCAGCCTGGCCGATTGCGAGCGGCGCGTACCAGGGCACGCTGACGTTCCGCTTCCAGTAAATTGTATCTCCCCACCCGGCGGCGGCAGGCTGCCGGGTCTTTCCGGCCGGCCGCCACGTTCGTCGCTGCCTTTTGATTCCTCACGGAATCGTCATGGTCACGGCAGCCATTGTTTGCCCTCATTTGCCCCTGATTTGCTCCCCATTTGCCCCTCATGTGCCACTCAATTGCCCGGCAATGCTATCCAACTAACGAACGGCCCGCGTGCTCTTATGTACGCTACCGATCTATGGCATCAAGGCGCGTGGCGGGGCCAAGCACTGCGCGCCGGCGGCGGCCGCCTCGATGCGGTGCGCCTTAAAGCTCAACCGTGGCATGCAGATAACGGACTATTCAATCATGAAAACAAACAAGGCTGTCAAAATCGCGGGCTGGACGCTCGGGACCCTCGTGGCACTGATCGTCATCCTGATCGTGTTCATCCTCACGTTCGACTGGAACCGCGCCAAGCCCTACATCAACCGCAAGGTGTCCGAATCGACGGGCCGCGATTTCGCCATCAATGGCGACCTGCAGGTGCACTGGAAACGGGGCGAGGACACGGAACGGGGCTGGCGCCGCTTCGTGCCGCGACCGTTCGTGAGCGCGCAGGACATCCACATGAGCAATCCGGAATGGAGCACGGTCGGCAAGCAGATGGCGCAGGCAAAACGCGTCGACGTGGCCTTCCACCTGCTGCCGCTGCTGCACAAGGAAGTGGTGCTGACGGACCTGCGCCTGGAAGCGCCGCAGATCGCCCTGCAGCGCCGCGCGGACGGCACCAACACGTGGACGCTGAAGGACAACGGTCCGTCCGAATGGGATTACGACATCCAGCGCCTGGCGTTCGCCGGCGGCAAGCTGCGCTACCTGGACGAAGGTATCAAGCTGGACCTGCACGCGGACGCACAATCGATCGAAGGCGCCCCGACCACGGCAACGCCGGCCGCCAACGGCCAGCCGGCCGTGCAGCCCTACGGCATCGAATTCAAGCTGGGCGGCACCTACAACAAGGCTCCCGTGACGGGTGGCGGCAAGGCCGGCGCCGTGCTGTCCCTGACCGACGAGCACACCCGCTACCCCGTCGAGGCGCACGCCGTCTCGGGCAACAACAAGGTGGCCGTCAACGGCACGCTGAACGATCCCCGTTCGCTGAACGGCATCGACCTGAACCTGACGCTGGGCGCGGACAGCATGGCCGACCTGTACGCGCTGACCGGCGTGCTGCTGCCGCAGACGCCGCCGTTCCAGACGAAGGGCCGCCTGCTGGGCAGGAAGGACGGCGACGTGTGGAACTGGAAGTACGACAAGTTCACCGGCAAGGTGGGTGAAAGCGACATCGCCGGCACGATGGAATACCTGCCGCGCAAGCCCCGCCCGCTGCTGCGCGGCGAGCTGACGTCGCAGCAGGTGCGCCTGGCCGACCTGGGTCCGACCGTCGGTGCCGACACGGGCGCCGGCACGAAGGCCGCGGGCAAAGTCAAAAAGCCGGCCGAGGGCAAGGCCCTGCCGGTCGACCAGTTCAACACGGCCAAATGGGGCGCGCTGGACGCCGACGTGAAATTCACCGGCAAGAAGATCGTGCGCGCCAACGATATCCCGCTGCAGAACATCAAGGCCGACATCCACATGAAGGACAAGGTGCTGACGCTCACACCGCTCAACTTCGGCCTGGCCGGCGGCCAGATCACGTCGAACATCTCGCTCGATGGCCGCGACAAGGTGATCGATGCGAAAGCGCGCGTGGCGGCCCGCCACATCAAGATCCGCGAGCTGTTCCCGAAACTGCAGTCGATGCAGGCCAGCTTCGGCGAGATCAATGGCGACATGGCGATCGCCGGCAAGGGCAATTCCGTGTCCACCATGCTTGCCACCTCGAACGGCGAAGCCAGCGCCGTCGTCACCGAAGGGTCGGTGAGCAGCTTCCTGCTGGAGATCGCCGGCCTGAACGTGGCCAATGCCGTCTACGCCAAGCTGTTCGGCGACAAGCAGGTGCACCTGAACTGCCTGGCCACCAATATGGACGTGCGCAACGGCCGCGCCAATATCGACCGCTTCGTGCTCGATACGGACGACGCGGTGATCGGCGTGACGGGCTACGTGGACCTGGCGCAGGAATCGCTGGACGTGGACGTGCGGCCGAAGAGCAAGGGCACGCGCATCTTCTCGCTGCGCACGCCGCTGTACGCGAAAGGCACGTTTGCCGATCCGAAGGTGGGCCCGCATGCCGGACCGCTGGCACTGAAGGCCGGTGCCGCCGTGGCGCTGGCCGCCATCAACCCGCTGGCCGCCATCCTGCCGCTGGTGAACGTGGACAAGGCGCCGGACACCAACTGCGGCGCCGAGATCAGCCGCGCCGAGAAGACGCCGCAGATGCGCGAGACGCCGAAGAAACCGGTCGCGAAGAAGTAATCGCGCCGGAAAAAAAACGCTGCAGACCGCGAGGCCTGCAGCGTTTTTTCATGAGCGTCCGCAATGCAGGCGACGGGGCCTGCAGCGTATTTTCATGGGCGGGTGCGCTGCAGGCTACGGGGCTGCAGCGCTTCTCTATGCCCGTGCGCCTTGCAGGCCGCGCTCCACGGCCGCAGCCAGTTCGGCCATGTGGAACGGCTTGCGCAGCACGGCGCCCTGGCCGACGGCGCGCTGCACCGCTTCCATGTCGGCGTAGCCGGTGGCCACGACCACGGGCAGGTCCGGGAAGGCGGCGCGCGCCCGGTCGGCCAGCTCGGCGCCCGTCATGCCGGGCATCAGGTAATCGGTCAGCAGCAGCTGCGGCTGGCGTTCGGCCAGCATCGTCACCGCCTCGTCGCCGCTGGCGGCCTGCGTCACCTCGCAGCCCAGCGCCAGCAGCGCGTCGACCATGCCGGTGCGCACCAGCTCGTCGTCCTCCACCACCAGCACGCGCGCGCCCTGCAGCGCGTTGCGGGCCGCCGGTTCCGGTTGCCGCTCCGCCGCTTCGGCGGTGGCAGCCGGCAGCCAGATCTCGACGGTGGTGCCGTGGCCCGGCGCGCTTTCGATCCTGGCGATGCCGCCGGACTGCTGCGCCATGCCGTACACCTGGCTCAGCCCCAGGCCGGTGCCCTTGCCCACGCCCTTCGTGGTGAAGAAGGGTTCGAACACCTTGGCCATCACGTCTTCCGGCATGCCGGCACCGTTGTCGGAGACGGCGAGGCGCACGTAGTCGCCCTTCGTCAGCAGCGCGTCCGGCGGCTTGCCGCGCGAGGCGCGCATGATCAGGCGTCCGCCCTCGGGCATGGCATCGCGCGCGTTGATGACGAGGTTGAGCAATGCCATTTCCATCTGGCTGGCATCGGCCAGCACGCAGTCGACGTCGGGGCCGATCGAGCAGAGCAGCTCGATGCTGTGCCCCAGCAGGGGCCGTGCCAGTTCCGTGACCGCGTCGAACAGCGGCGCGACGGGCAGCGGGCGCAGGTCCAGCGTCTGGTTGCGGGCAAACGTGAGCAGCTGCGCGGTGAGCTTGGCGCCCCGTTCGCACGCGGCCTTGGCCGTCTGGGCCCGGGCGCGCACGGCGTCGTCCTTGCTCATCATGAGGATCAGCTCCATCGTGCCCTGCACGATATTGAGCAGATTGTTGAAGTCGTGCGCCACGCCCCCCGTCAGCCGGCCCAGCGATTCCATCTTCTGGAACTGCACCATGGCCTGCTGGGCTTTTTCGCGGCCGATCACTTCGGCGGTCAGGCGGTCGTTGGCCTGCGCCAGCGCACGGGTGCGCTCGTCCACGCGTGCTTCCAGCGTGGCGTTCAGCGCGACCAGCTGGCCCGACACTTCCTCGCGTTCGGCCAGCACCTGGCGCGCCTGGTACTGGCGGCGGCGCGCGCGCAGGGCCGAATCGGCCGCGCTGCCCAGCGTCTCGGCACTCAGGGGCCGTTCCAGCAGCACCACATTGCCGAGCGCGCCAATGGCGGCGCGCAGCCGTGGCGGCAGCGTGCCGGCGCGGGTGCTCAGCAGCACCACGAACGGGAAATCCGACCAGGGCGGCTGGTTCTGCAGCCACTCCTGCAGGTGCGCCGCGTCGCCGCCCACCAGCGCTTCCTGCGCCACGATGGCGGCGGCGGCACCGGCCGCCACCTGTTCCGTCAGCGCGGCCAGGTCCGGCACCGTCTCGCACGCGACACCGTCCCGCCCGACCACGCGGCCGATCACTTCGGCATCGCGGCCATGCGGTGCCAGCACCAGCACGCGCTGTTCGGCAGGGTTAGCCCCCGACATCTTCGCCCGAGACCATCATTGCCGTACTGCCCCGGTAAGTCGGCAGCCCCGTCAGCACGCCTTCGAAGCCGGCCAGCGGGGCGCCGATCTCCACGCCGCCGCTGTGCAGCAGCAGCTCGTGGATCGTCAGCGCATGGTTTGCCGTACGGTTCTTGACGACGGTGATGGCGCGGCGCAGCTTGCCGCCCGCCTCGAAGAAGCGCAGCAGCACGGTCGTGTCGCTCAGGTAGCTCAGGTCGACATCGCGCTGCATCGCGCCCACCAGGCCGTGCTCGCCCAGGATCAGCATCGTGGTGATGCCCTTCTGGTTCAGGTAGGACACCAGCTCGTGCATCTGCAGCGTGAGGTACTGCTCGCCCGGCATCGCCTGCATGTACGCGTTCAGGCTGTCGATGACGAGGAATCCGGCTTCGTCCTGTTCGACCGCATCGCGCAGCATGGCGGCGAACTGGCCCGGCGCCAGCTCGGCCGGATCGATGTGGCGCAGCACCAGCTGGCCGCTGGCGAGATACGGGCGCACGTCCAGCCCCAGCGAGGTATTGCGCACGAGGAAAGTTCCCAGGCCTTCGTCGAACAGGTAGAACGCGGCCTTCTCGCCGCGCTCCAGCGCCGCCAGCAGGCAGCGCACGGTGACCGTCGTCTTGCCCACGCCGGAGGGCCCCATGATCAGCGTATTGGTGCCGGCGCCCAGGCCGCCGCCCAGCAGCTCGTCCAGGCGAGTCTCGCCTGTCGCCCGCAGCACCGGCTGGAAATTCTCGTGGTGCTCGGACGCCACCAGGCGGGGGAACATGCGGATGCCGCCCTTTTCCAGCACATAGTCATGGTAGCCGCCGCGGAACGGAATGCCGCGCATCTTCAGGACGTTCACGCGCCGGCGCTCCTTGCCGAATTCCTGGGCGATCTGCTCGAGGCTGATCACGCCATGGGCGATGCTGTGCAGGTGCTGGTCGGACTCGGCCGTTTTATCGTCCAGCATCAGCACCGTGCAGGCGCGCGCGGCGAAGAACTGCTTCAGCGCCAGGATCTGGCGGCGGTAGCGCAGCGGGTTCTGCGCCAGCAGGCGCATTTCGGACAGGCTGTCGAACACCACGCGCAGCGGCTTGACTTCGTCGACCTGGGCCATCACGCCGCGGGTGGTCTCGCCCAGCTCCATCTCGGCCGGGTGCAGGATCGACTGCTGCGCCTCGGGGTCGAGCGTCTCGTCGTTGGCCAGCTCGAAGATGGCGATGTCGTCGATCGCCCAGCCATGGCTTTCGGCCACGGCATCGAGTTCGTCGGCCGTCTCGGACAGCGTGATGTACAGGCCCGGCTCGCCCTTGGCCATCCCGTCCAGCAGGAACTGGAGGCCGAGCGTGGTCTTGCCCGCGCCGGGCGAGCCCTCGACGAGGTAGACGCGTTCGGCCGTCAGGCCGCCGCACAGGATATCGTCGAGACCGGGAACGCCGGTGGACACGCGGGACACCGGTTTGCGGAGCGCGCGGCGGGAGGTAGTGGGTGTATTCATCAGACCGTTCAGGGCAGCCCGTGCACCGCGCGCCGAACCGACGCCGCTCGAACGCATCGGGCATTGTTGTTGGGAGCGCGCGGTAACGCCGCGTGCCCTATGACAGGATTATAAGGCGGTTGGCTTGCAAACGCGCACTGCCGGGCTACCGTGCGGACCGACTCCCGGTTCCTGTCGACAAAAAAAAGCCGGCTCGGAGCCGGCGCAATCCAATTCTTCGTGAAGAGCTGGAGGAGACAGGTGCATCATGGCAGCGCCGATCTGGTCAGGCCAATTCTTTATTCCCATACCTCTCATCACTGGAACGTATATCACTGGCGTTACTTTCCTGACGGACTGTTGCGCATCCGCTAATTACGTTAAATCGCGCACGCTCAAGCGGGCTGGAAAGGCATATAGTGGTCGTGTAGTGTTTTGAATGCAACTTTCGTGGAGTAACCGACATGTCTATCGTGATCGCTGCCGCCGCCGCGGCCTTGATGATCCAGCCCGTATGTTCCTGGGATCGCCCCGGCGTGGACCGCTACCGGGGCACGCCCGCGGCAGCGCTGGCCAATTACCGTGACATCCCGGCCGACGACCGACGGGTGCTGGCGCAGCGTATCAGCGACGGTGCCGCGGACGATCATGTGCAGATCAGCCGCAACGGCATCGAAGGCAGCAATCAGTATGACGCGCGCATCACCGACATGCATTTCGGCGCGAATCGGGTGTGCCGCACGGTCACCCGCGCAAAGTGGAGCGCGGCGCACCGGGAAAGCGCCAAGGTGTACTGCGTGAACGACGAATGCGTGATCGTGCCGCAGGTGTGCGGCAACGTGAGCCGGGTGCGGCGCATCGTCACGTCGGGTCCGAGCACGGCTGGCGCGAGCGGCGGCGCCCCGCCGCTCCAGGTTGCCGCGGCGCCGGCCGAACAGGCACCGATGCCGATGCCCGTCTATTCGGAAGTGCCGTCGCGCGGCGAGGAACTGCCGCCCTGGGCCAGAACGCGGTCGTCGCTGATCGCGCCGGCACCGCTGCCGTCGTACCCCGGACCGGGCGGCGGTGGCTACTACGGCCCGCCTCCTGCCGGCCCCGTTTCCCCGGTACCGGAACCCTCCACGTGGGCGATGCTGCTGGCCGGCGGCGCCATCATGGCGGCGCGCCTGTGGCGCCGCAAGCGCACCGACTGACGCCGCGCCCGCTCCCCCGTCACGCTTCAGGCCCGCGCCTGCCTGGCGGGCGACCTTCACACCCATCCCTTGGCGGGCGGCTTTTACGCCCATCCAGGGCGACTTCCATGCCTGCCGCCTGCGGACGACTTTCCCACCCACCCGCCCGGCGGGCGACTCTCACACCCATCCGCCTGCCGGGCGACTTCCACATCTATCCGCCTGCCGGGAGACTGCCACATCTGCTAGCGTGTGGACCAACTCCCGCACCCACCCGTCTGGCGGGTGACATTCCCTCTGCCCACCCCCTGGGCGGCCTCCCCATTGCCCGCCCGGGCGCCTTGCCACATTGGCGATGTCACATTCTTGTCACATCGATAGTTTAAATTTGACAACAAGTTCACCTGGAGTCCTCCCATGTCCGTATCCTTCCGCCTCGCACTGGCGCCGATGAGCGCCGCGCTGGTCGCTGCCGCCCTGCTGTCCCCCGCCGCTGCCGGTGCCGCATCCTTCACGATCGCTGCCGACAGCACCACGCCGCAAACGCTGGGGGCGGGCCAGACCGGCACCGTCCACGCGGGCAGGACGCTGCAGGTGGCGGGTTCCAAGGTTGCCGTCACTGTCGACGGCAGCAACGCCACGCTGAACAATCTCGGCACGATCGCGCAGACCGGCACGGGCCGCGCCATCCGTGACAACACGGGCGTCGCGAACCTGGTGATCAACAACGGCGCCCCCGGAAATGCGGCAGCCACCATCTGGACGGCCGATGCGGACGTGATCCAGATGAACGTGGCAAACGCCAGCGTCACGCTGAACAATTATGGCTCGCTGGTCTCGCGCAATGCCAGCGCCGGTGGCGCCCAGGCCGTCGATTTTGCCGCCATGACGGGCGCGAATATCGTCAACAATTACCAGGGCGGCGTGTTGCGCGCCTTCGAGGCCGATGCGGTGCGCCCCGGCGCGGGCGGCATCGTCAACAACGCCGGCCTGATCGAATCCCTGACGACGTCCGGCAGCGGCAGCGACGCGATCGACGGACAATCCAATTCCGGCATCGTCATCGCCAATGCGGCCGGCGGAATCGTCAGCGGCGGGCGCCATGGCGTCACCGCGGGACAGGCCGGCGCGGGCACGGACTTCCGGCTGACGATCGCCAATGCGGGCACGATCCGCGGCACCAGCGGCTCGGGCATCAATGTCGACGGGCTGAACGGCCGGCAGGTCGTCACCCTCACCAACCGCGGCACCATCGTCGGCAACGGCATCACCGGGGACGGCGATGGCGTGGATGTCGATGGCCTGGTCGACATCGTCAACACGGGCACGATCCGCTCGCTCAACGCGTTCAGCCTGCCGGCGGACGGGCGCGCCTTCAGCGAAGGCATCTCGGCCGGCGGCGGCAGGATCGTCAACGCCGGCCTGATCGAGGGCCTGGTCGCCCCGGGCAACGGCAATGCGCTGGGTCGCGGCATCACGCTGGCCGGCAACGACATCAGCAGCGGCGCGCTGGCCGGCACGCGCGAAGGCCTGTACGGGAATGCGACCATCGTCAACCAGGCCGGCGGCACGATCCGCGGCGGCAGCGATGCGGCCATCTGGATCGAGGGCGCGGCCAGCGGCCACACCGTCACCATCGTTAACCATGCGGGTGCGACGATCCGCGGCGGCGGCGGCGCCAATGCGGCCATCCGCGGCGGCGCGGACGCCACCACCATCACCAATGCCGGCCTGATCGACGGCAGCAGCAACGGCAGGGCCATCGCACTGGGCGCGGGCCGCAACACCGTGACGATCACCGGCGGCAATGCCGTCATCCTCGGCGACATCGATGGCGGCGCGGGCGGTGCGAACACGCTCACGGTCGATGCGGGCAGCGGCAACGCCTTCTCGTACGCCGGTGCCATCACGAACGTCGCGAGCGTGGAGATCCGCAGCGGCACCGTCACGCTGTCCGGCGCGAATGGCTACGCGGGCGAGACGCGCCTCGCCGGCGGCACGCTGGTACTGGCCGGCGCCGACCGCATCGCGGCGGACAGTGCACTGGTCCTGGCGGGCGGCACGCTCGATGCGACGGCCGCCGGCAGCCAGACCTTCGCCAGCCTGTCGCTGGCCGACAGCTCGGGCATCGTGCTGGGCGGCTCGGCGCTCACCTTCAACGGCCTCGGCACGATTGCCGCAGGCGAGACGCTGGCCGTCACCGGCACCGTCGGGTATGCACTGCGCTTCACCGGCAATTACGTCGACGACGCGGCTTTCCTGCAACTGATGCGCGCCACGACGATCGGCAACCTGGCCGTCACCTACCGCTTCGACGGCACCTACACCAACGTCAGCGCCGTGCCGGAGCCGGCCAGCATCGCCATGCTGGTGGCCGGCCTGGGCATCCTCGCCGCCTTCGCCCGCCGCCGCCGCATCGGCTGAGTCCGTGTCCTGGTGCCAGGCACCAGGACATTGCCGAGCCCGTGTCAGGGTGCCAGGCACCGTGACACGGGCTCTGCTGCATCGCGGTGCGCTTCGGCTCGCCACGGGCCTGTCACGCGCCTGTCACCTTGCCCGGGTAAGCTCGGGCGCGCCTTCGACTTTTCCCCGACAAGACCATGCTCAATTCCGACCACGACCTCACCCGCCGCATGCAGCGCGATATCGACGACAGCTATGACGAGGAGCTGGAACTGGAGCTCGACGACAGCGACCTCGATCCCGAGACCCTGCTGCCGGCCCACGCCCGCACCCCGCAGGAGCGCGCCGACCGCCAGACCTATTTCCGCGAGCTGTTCCGCCTGCAGGCCGAGCTGGTCAAGCTGCAGGACTGGGTGGTGCACACCGGCCACAAGGTCGTCATCCTGTTCGAGGGGCGCGATGCGGCCGGCAAGGGCGGCGTCATCAAGCGCATCGCCCAGCGCCTCAATCCGCGCGTGTGCCGCGTGGTGGCCCTGCCGGCGCCCAACGACCGCGAACGGACCCAGTGGTACTTCCAGCGCTACGTGTCGCATCTGCCGGCGGCCGGCGAGATCGTGCTGTTCGACCGCAGCTGGTACAACCGCGCCGGCGTGGAGCGCGTGATGGGCTTCTGCACCGATGCGCAGTACGAGGAGTTCTTCCAAACCGTGCCGGAGTTCGAGTGCATGCTGGTGAAGTCCGGCATCCAGCTGATCAAGTACTGGTTCTCGATCTCGGACGAGGAACAGAACGCCCGCTTCCTGTCGCGCATCCACGATCCGCTGAAGCAGTGGAAGCTGAGCCCGATGGACCTGGAGTCGCGCCGCCGCTGGGAGGAATACACGAAGGCCAAGGAGATCATGCTGGAGCGCACCCACATCGATGACGCGAAATGGTGGGTCGTGCAGGGCGTGGACAAGAAGAAGGCGCGCCTGAACTGCATCCACCACCTGCTGCAGCAGATTCCGTACACGGAGGTCGAGCGCCCCGTCATCACCCTGCCCGAACGCGAATACCACGAGGACTACATGCGCCGGCCCGTGCCGAACGAGATCATCGTGCCGGAGATTTACTAGCCCGCGGCACGTCCGGCCGCTCTACAGGCCGGCCTGCGCCGCCGCATCCTCCGGATAGGCCAGGCTGGCCGGCACCGTCAGCAGCACCCGCGTGCCGCCGCCTTCGCCGTCCTCGATCTGCAGCCGCGCGCCGATCTGCGCGGCCCGCTCGCGCATACCGGTCAGGCCGAAATGACCCGCCTTGCCATGCCGGAATGCGCCCAGGCCAGCACCCGCGTCGGCCACGCACAAGGTGAATGCCTTCGGGCCGGCGTGGCATTCGACGGTGACATTGCCGGCCGTGTGCCGCAGCGCATTCGTTATCGCCTCGCGGGCAATCGCATACACATCGTGCCGCAGCGGCGCATGCAGCCGGTCGACCGCCTCCGGCCGCAGCAGCGACAGCCGTGCCGCGGCACGCGGGATGACCAGCCCCACGTCGCGCTGCAGCACCTGCCAGAAGTCGACGCTGGACGCGAACTCGCCGCGCAGGCCCTTCACTTCGTCGCGCCCTTCCACCAGCACCCGTTCGGCGCGCTCCAGCAGCGCATCGAATTCGCCGCGCGCGGTGCTGTCCGCCGGCAGCTTCATCGTCACCGACTGCATGCTGAGCAGCAGTCCCTGCACGCTCTGCAGGAAGGTGTCGTGCAGGGACCGTGCAATCGATTCCCGCTCGCGCACGCGCACCTGGAAGCGGTCCTCCAGCCGGGCTGCCAGCCGGCGCATGCGCACGCGCCAGGCCAGCGCGATCGCCGCCAGCAGGGCCAGCGCGCACGCAACCTGGAACCACGCCGTCTGCGTCAGCCGCGGCGCGACATGGAAGTGGAGCGTGGCGGCACGCCGGCTCGGCACGCCGCTCTCGTTGACGGCCACCACCTCGAAGGTATAGTCGCCCGGCCCCAGGTGCTTGTAGAACGCGGTGCGGCGCGGGCCCGCGTCTTCCCAGGCGGCGTCGGCGCCCAGCAGGCGGTAGCGGAATGTCACCCGCTGGGGCATGCGCAGGCTCGGCGCGGTGTAGTCGATCGCCAGGTCGGCCGCCCCGGTGCCCAGGTCGTTCCGGTCGGCGGGACGGCGCCGCTGGCCGTTGGCGGTGAAGGCCAGCAGTTCCACGTCCGGTGTCGCCGGGTTCGGGGTCACGGCACGTGGATCCAGCCAGGCCAGTCCCCGCTCGCCGACGAACCACAGGCGGCCGTCGGCACCCATGAACAGGGTGTTGGTCAGCCAGGTGGATTCCGCGCCGCCCAGGTAGCCGTCCAGCGCATCGAGCAGCGTACCGCGCAGGGGCACGCGCGGGTCCGCCATCGTGCGGGCCCAGTCCGCCGCGGCCACGCGGAACATGCCGTTGGCAGTGTTCAGCCAGCGCGTGCCATCCCGGCCGCTGACGATGCCGCTGATGAGGCCCAGCCCGGCCGGCACGGACGTCTGCAGCGGCTGGAAACGGCCATCGTGCAGCAGGGCCGCCCCCCGGTCGCCGGACACCAGCAGCGTTTCGGCGGGGAGGATGAAGCGCATGCGCCCCACGTCGAGCCCTTCCGCCGCCCCCAGCTCGCGCACCTTCTCGCCATCCGCGATGACCAGGTGGTTGGCGGCATAGCCCCGGTAGCTGCGCCCCGCCGCATCGAAGGCCACGGCGATGACGCCCTTGCCCCTCGGATCCGGCTGCAGCCACCGGCCGCCCCGGTACTGCCACACGCCATGGCCGGCGACCCAGGCCCACAGCTCGTCGTTGCCGGCGATGAGGTCGCGCAGCGCCAGCGTACCGGCCCGCGCCGGCACCGGCGGCAGGGGAATCCGTTCCACGCCGGCGGCCCGGTGCCGTTCGATGCCGCCGCTGCCGCCCAGCACCAGGCTGCCATCCGGCGCGCGCGACATCACGGCCGCGTTCAGCGGATTGGGCTGCGCCACCAGCCGGCTGCCTTCCATGCGCCACAGCGTCAGGGCGCCGTTCAGGCGGCGTGCTTCGAGCACCAGCATGCTGCCATCCGGATGGGGCAGCGCGAAGACCTTGCCGCGGTCGAGAAGTTCGCCCACCATGTGCACCGGCTGGTCGCGCAGGCGCTCCAGCCCGGCGGGCGTGCCGACCCACAAGCTGCCTTCGCGGTCGACCATCACGGACAGGATCGTCAGGCTGGTCAGCTGCCATGGCTGGTCGAGCCGCTCGTTGCCGCCCATGGCGCTGAACGCAGCGCGGCCCTGCCAGTCGCCGGGGCGCAGCACGCACAGGCCGACGGGACAGTTGCCGGACCACAGGTTGCCATCGCCGTCGAAACCGGACTGGAAGCTGCTGGCGGTGCCGAAGGACGGCGGCGCCGGCCGCCTGTCCGCCGCGGGGGCCAACTGGGTGAATTCCTTGCCGAGCACCAGCCAGACGCTGCCGTTCGGCGCTTCGACCAGCATCGGATCGGGCAGCGTGCGGCGTACCTGCCGGAAGGCCGCGGCGCCGGGTTCGAGCACTGTCAGGTTGCCGTCGTCGGCGACCCAGACGCGGCCGGCACGGTCCGCCAGCACGTACTGGGCCTGCTGGCCCGGGTACCCCTGCGCGGCGCCCATCCTGACGGGGACGTCGTCCCGGATACGGAACAGGCCGAGCGCGGACGCGATCCACGTGGTGCCGTCGGGCACCGTCGCGATCGCATACACGCTGGCGGTCTGCGCCGGCAGCAGCACGTGCTTCAGCCGGCCGTCGCGCAGCACGCTGACACCGCCCGCGCCGTGGCCCATCCACAATGCGTTGCCGGGTCCGGGGCGCATGGCGCTGATGCCGATGTTCTGCAGGCGGCTGCCGTCGCGCGTCTCGTAGTGCAGAAAGCGCACGCCGTCGAACCGGTACAGCCCCGACTGGCGGCTGGCGACCCACAGCCAGCCGTCCTCCGTCTGCGCCAGGGCATCGATGAGCCGCGGCGCGCCGTCCGTCTCGCCCCAGCGGTCATGCCGGTAGCCTTCGATGCCGATCGCAGGGTCGAGGGCATGGGCCGGCAGCGCCGCGCACGCGGCAGCCAGCACGATCCATCGGAGGAAGAGCCGGATGACAATTGTTCTCATTTAACAATTGTCGTATGGAAAACGCCTGGCGTCCAGTCCGGTGTCATGGATGGCAATGGCTGCGCATCCCTTGTGGCGCGGACAGCTAGGAACCGGCCTGCTGCACCAGCCCGGTTTGCGCGGCGCGATGCAGGCGCGGATGGACGATCGGCACCGTCAGCATCGTGCTGGTGGCGGCCATCAGCATCAGCGCGGTGAACGTCTCGCCGGTGATGATGCCCTTGTCCAGCAGGATATTGGCAAACACGATCTCGACCAGGCCCTTCGTCTGCAGCAGCCAGCCGATGGTGGACGCCTCGCCGGCCTGCCACTTGAGCAGCCGGCCGGCGATCTGCGCACCGATCAGCTTGCCGCCGACCGAGGCGAACAGCAGCAGACCGGTGACGAAGAACACGGCGGTGCCGCCCATATTCCATCGGGTGCGCAGGCCCGTGCTGATGAAGTAGACGGGCATCAGCACCAGCAGCACGTTTTTGAACAGCATGTCCAGCAGCTTCTGCTCAAACCAGTCGGCATCCATCACCACGCCGGCCAGGAACGCGCCGACCATGAAGTGCAGGCCGGCCCAGTCGGCACCCAGGCCGCAGGCGATCAGCCAGATCAGCGCCACGTACCAGCGGTCGCCTGCCGGCAGCCGCACCATCGCGCGGCGCAGCAGGAACGTCGCCACGCCGAACGCCAGCAGGAAGCCGGCCTGGCGGCCCACGCGTTCCCAGTCCAGCAGGATCAGCGCCAGCACGCCCCAGATCGCCACGTCGTCCAGGCTGGCGTAGCGCAGCAGGCGCTGCCCCATCGGCTGGCGCAGGATCTGCAGCTTCTCCATCAGCATGACGAGCACCGGCAGGGCCGTCACGGCGCAGGCCATGCCGACACCGAGCGTGAACTGCCAGTCGCGCGCCTTCGGGCCGATCCAGCCGCCATAACCCAGCAGCAGCAGGCCGGCGCCGCAGCCGAACAGCAGCGGCACGCCCAGCGACAGGCCGGCCGTCGTGGCACTCTCCTTGCGGTACTGCCAGACCTTCTTCAGATCCAGCTCCAGGCCGGCCAGCATCACGAACAGCATCACGCCCCACATGCCCACGCCGTTGATCGACTGCACGACGGCCGGGTTGAAGACGAACTGGTGATAGGCCGGGAAAACGGCACCCAGGAGGCTGGGCCCCATCACGATGCCCATGATGATCTGCACGATCACCAGCGGCGCAAAATAATCGGTGCGCAGCAGGCGCCACACCAGATACGGCACGCTGAAGATCAGCAGCATTGCCAGCAGATAGATTTCCGAGTTCGACATGACATCCCCTTGTAGTGTTCTGGTCGTCGTTACTTTTTTGTTGTCATTAAACTTCGACGCAATCTTACTGGCGGGCGCCAGGCGGTGCAACGTTTTCAAGGCGCCGCTGGAAACGCTTCCAGGTGCCGCCGGATTTTGTACGTGTCTGTGACAATTGGAGAGGGTTCGTCCTGTCCACGCCAGATATAATTGCCGTACGGAAATTATGTGAGGAGGCGTCGTGCCCAAAGGCCGCAACGACGAACTGGACCGGCAGAAGCTGGAAGTGGCAAAAGTGTTCGAGCAGATGCTGGGCATCGAGGATGCGCTGGACTACCTGCGCCGCGAGGGCCTGCAGGCGGACCCGCCCGCACCGGCGGCAGCCGGCACTTCTCCCCTGCCCCAGCCATCCCCTGCTTCCCCGCTCCCGCATCCCTTTCCCTCTTTACCGGCAGCCTCGCCCGTGCCCGCTGCCCCTGTCACGACGGGCACTGCCGAGTCCTGACGCGCCGCGGCACCCTCCGTGGCCGCGCCGCGCCCGTCCCTTTCGCCCTCCCCCTTGCCGCCCGCCCTGTCAGCTGGCACTGAACCGGCAAGGGCGGCAAGCACCTGCGCCTTCAATACGTTGAAACTCGACAACGTAAGTTAAATAAATTACCTGTTCCGATTAGAAAGTTATGGTCAAACGACAAGTTTTGCTATAACCTTGGCAACTGTTGTATCAAACAAGCATGACCTGTTTCCCCCACGAGACTCGTACCCTATCCCCGTACCGTGTCCAGGGCATTCCCGTAACGCCAAACTGAACCTTGAGACCGGCCGCGAGGCCCGGAGTACACATGAGCGATATCACCCTCGACAGCACCATCCACGTCTTCGAAGACACCACCGCCACCTTCACGCTGCGCGACATCATCGTCGCGGCCGGCTACACGCCCTCCCAGTCGATCGACGTGGCGTCGTTCCTCACCGAAATGCCGGACGGCACGTTTGTCGAGGACAACACGCCCCTGCTGGGCCTGGACGGCGGCAAGCTGACCGTCACGCCCGGCGCCTGGCAGGAAAACTACAACGGCCAGTTCACCACGTACCAGTTCCTCGTGGCCGACGGCAATGGCGACCTCATCACGCTGACCCTGCAGGTGGTGGTGGATCCGGTCAACGACGCGCCGTTCGGTGCCGACCATGCGTACAACCTGACGGACCGCACGCCGGTCGTGCTGGGCGAGGATGCCTTCGGCTTCCGCGATCCGGTCGAAGGCGACCACTTCAATTCGATGATCATCACCTCGCTGCCGAAGGCCGGCCAGATCCTGCTGAACGGCGAGCCGGTCGCCGCGGGCACGGAGATCTCGATCGACGACATCCGCGCCGGCAACCTCACGTTCCAGCCTGCCAAGGATTCCGGCGGCACGGTCGAGATGGGCTTCCATGTGCGCGACGACGGCGGCACGGTGGGCCCGGGCGCCAAGGACACGAGCGAAGCCGTGAACTACCTGAAGTTCACCGTCCCAGTGCCGGTGCCGGTCGATCCGGGTACGCCCGGCACGGGCGGTTCCACGCCAGCCCACATCGGCGACACCGTCTGGGAAGACGGCAACGCCAACGGCATCCAGGACAGTGGCGAAGCGGGCATCGCCGGCGTCACCGTGACGCTGCGCGACACGGCCGGCAACGCGGTGGCCACCACCACCACCGACGCGGCGGGCCACTACGGCTTCGACATCGGCAGCGGTACCTATGTCGTCGCCGTCACGGCGCCGGCCGGCTACCTCGTCACCACCAAGGGTGCCGGCAGCGATGCCGCGAAGGACAGCGACTTCAACGCCGCCGGCGTGAGCGATGCGATCACCGTCGTCAAGGGCGACGTGCACGATTCCGCCGATGCGGGCCTGTTCCGCGCCGCCGACATTTCGGCCAAGGTGTGGAGCGATACCGACAGGGACGGCAAGCTGGACGCCGGCGAAGCGGGCATCGGCAATGTCAAGGTGTCGCTGCTCGACGCTGCCGGCAAGGTCGTCGCCAGCGCCGTCACGGATGCTTCCGGCAACTACCAGTTCGGCGACCTGAAGCCGGGCACGTACAGCCTGAAATTCGACCCGGCCACGCTGCCGGCCGGCGCCCAGTTCGTCACCGGCGCGGCCGGCAGCGAATCGGATGCCGATGCCAGCGGCGCCACCGCCCAGGTCACGCTCGCGTCCGGCCAGCACGCCGCGCTGCAGGCCGGCGCGGTCACGCCGAACGGCACGATCGCCAGCACCGTGTGGCACGATGCCGACGGCAACGGCCTGCAGGACGGCGGCGAGAAAGGCATCGCCAACGCCGTCGTGCACCTGCTCGACAGCACCGGCAAGGAAGTGGGCGTGACGAAGACGGATGCCAGCGGCAACTACAGCTTCTCGCAGGCGGCCGGTACCTATACCGTGCACGTCGATGCGCCGGCCGGCTACACCTTCACCGGCAGCAATGTCGGTACCAACGATGCGATCGACAGCGACGTGAATGCCAGCGGCAACTCCGCCCAGTTCACCGTCACCGCCGGCAAGACGATCGACCCGGCCGACGCCGGCCTGTACAAGACCGCCACGCTGGGCAACCGCGTGTGGTTCGACTGCGATGGCGACGGCATCCAGGACAGCAACGAGAGCGGCATCAAGGGCGTGAAAGTGACGCTGCTGGACACGAACGGCAAGGCCGTGACCAGCACCACGACGAACGCGGCCGGCGAGTATTCGTTTGCCGGCCTGAAGCCGGGCACCTACAGCGTACAGTTCGACAAGTCCGCCCTGCCGTCCGGCTACATCATCACCAAGCAGAACGCCGGCACGAACGACGCGATTGATTCCGACATCGATGCGAACGGCCTGTCGCACAAGGTGACGCTTGCTTCCGGCGAAGTCAACAACACTATCGACGCCGGCGTGACGGAAGCGGCGGTCATCGGCGATCGGGTCTGGCTCGACAGCAATGCCAACGGCATCCAGGACAGCGGCGAGACGGGCGTGGCCAACGTGGCCGTCACCCTGACGGACACCAAGGGCGCCATCGTCGCCACCACCACGACCGACAAGGCCGGCAACTACAAGTTCGCGGTCACGGCCGGCACCTACAGCGTCAGCATCAAGACGCCGGACGGCTACGCCATCACGAAGCAGAACGCGGGCAGCACGGCCACCGACAGCAATGCCGACGCGAGCGGCAAGCTGGGCACGGTCACCGTGGCGGCCGGCGGCAGCAACCTGACGATGGATGCCGGCCTGGTGCAGGGTGCCAGCGTGGGCAACTTCGTCTGGGAAGACAGCAATGCCAACGGCATCCAGGATGCGGGCGAAAAAGGCCTGTGCGGCGTGACCGTGAAACTGTACGACGCCAACCACAAGCTGCAGGGCACGACCGTCACCGCGGCGGATGGCAGCTACCAGTTCGGCAAGCTGGCGGCCGGCACCTACAGCATCGAAGTGGCGCGTCCGGACGGCTACAACGTCACCAAGGCCAATGTCGGCAACGACAGCCTCGATTCGGACTTCAAGCTGGTCAACGGCGTGGTCAGCAGCGGCACCTTCAAGCTGGCGGCCAACGAGCAGAACACCACCATCGACGCGGGCCTGTACCGCACCGCCAGCATCGGCGACAAGGTGTGGCGCGATGCGAACCACAACGGCATCCAGGACAAGGGCGAGGAAGGCATCGGCAAGGTCAAGGTCGCGCTGTACACCAGCAGCGGCACGCTGGTTTCCTCGACCACCACCGACGCGAACGGCAACTACCTGTTCAAGAACCTGGATCCGGGCAGCTACTACCTGCAGTTCGACAAGACCAACGTCGTGTTCAAGGACAGCGCGGGCTACACCTACTCGATGAACGACTGGAAGTGGGGCGTCAAGAACACCGGCAGCAACGACAGCATCGACAGCGACGTGAATGGCGACGGCGTCAGCAAGGTCGGCGTGACGAAGACGGATGTGTTCACCGTGACCTCCGGCCAGAGCGACATGACGCGCGACGCGGCCATCACGCCGATCGCGATCGACCTGAACGGCGACGGCATCCACACGATCGCGCGCGCCGACTTCGGCGGCAGCTTCGACCTGCTGGGCACCGGCTCGGCGGTCAAGTCCGGCTGGCTGGCGGCGGACGACGCCTTCCTGGCCATCGACCTGAACGGCAACGGCAGGATCGACGACATCACGGAACTGTTCGGCGGCGCCACGAAAGGCAGCGGCTTCGCCAAGCTGGCCGACTTCGACAGCAACGGCGACGGCTTCGTGACCGCGGCCGACACGAACTTCGCCAAGCTGACGCTGTGGCAGGACGCCAACAGCAACGGCATCACCGATGCGGGCGAGCTGGTCTCGCTGGCGCAGGCGGGCGTGACGTCGCTGACGGTGGCCTACGAGGAACTGCCGTTCCTGGATGCGAACGGCAACCTGCACCTGGAGCGCAGCAGCGCCGTGGTCGGCGGCCAGACGGTCGACATGACGGACGTGTACTTCAACGTGGCAGCCGCCGATGCGGCCGCCGCGGGCATCGATGCGCAGAGCATGGCCACGCTGATCGGCCAGGCCAGCGCGGCAGCAGCCTGATTCACCGTTACACCTAAAACGCCAGAACGCCGCCGGCAGGCGCCGGCGGCACGACCAACCAAAATAGAAAGTTCACGATGAAAATCTCTTCCCTGTTCGCCCGCTGCGCCATCGCTTCCGCCGCCCTCCTCGCCGTTGCCGGCGCCCACGCTTCCGTCACCGTCACGTCGAAGTACTCGCAGGGCCTGGCTGCCGTGAAGAACTTCACGAAGACGGCGCCGGTCGTGAACGTGCCGGTCTGGAACATCAACGACAACGGCACCGACTGGCTGGCCTTCTGCATCGAGCCGATGACGGGCATGAATACCAAGACCACGACGTACACGGCCAATGCCGCGTTCACCGGCTTCGACAGCAACACCAGCGTCCAGCGCCTGTACTCGCTGTACTACGCCGACACGCTGACGGCCGATGCGGCCGGCAAGTCGACCGCGCTGAGCTTCCAGCTGGCCCTGTGGGAGCTGTACAACGACAACGGCAACCTGGCATCGGGCGACCTGCAGGTGCTGACCAACGGCACCACCAACACCAGCGTGGCGAACAGCACCATCGTCAACAACACGACCAGCATGCTGCTCGCCGCCCAGGCCAACACGGCCTTCGTGTCGAAGTACGACTTCACGTCGTACGCTGCCGCCGGCTCGCAGACGGTCGTGACGGCCAACCTGATTTCGGCCGTGCCGGAACCGACCACGTACGCCATGATGGGCGTGGGCCTGGCCGCCATGGGCCTGTTCGCACGCCGCCGCAAGCAGGCGTGATACGGGCCGGCTCGCCGGCTTGCCTGTGCTGAAGAAAAAATCTCGCCGGCTTGCGCCGCGCGGGATTTTTTTTGGGTGGTGGTATCGGACCGGCTGCGCTACCTGGCTGCGCCAATGGGCTGCGGTAGCGGGCGGCGACAACGGGCTATGGTATCTGGCTGCAGTATTGCGCTGCAGTATTCGACTGCGGTATTGGGCTGCAGTATTCGGCTGCGGTATTGCGCTGTCCTCTCTGGCCCCCGTAAACGGCAAAAAGCCGAAGGTGACGGATCACCTTCGGCAAACACCCGGCCCGTTGGCGGGCCGGATGGTGGAGGCGGTACGCCGGCGCGCTTACTCGCCGCCGAAGCGGAAGTTCACGCCGGCCATGTAGGTGGCGCCGGTGTAGTTGTCGGTGTACACGTTCGGGGTCCCGTCGGCGAAGTTGGCATAGCCGCCCGTCGTGTTGCCCGTATGGGTCTTGCCCAGGTTGCGACCTTCCACGAACACCTCGATGTTCTTGTTGATCTTGTAGCCCAGCTTGGCATCGACATAGCGCGTGGAGAGACGGAAGCTCGGCGCGCCCGGCGCATAGCCCGGCGCCCGCACCACCGTCAGGCCCTGGGCCGGATAGTTGTTGATGCCCGTCGACAGGTTGCAGCCGGAGATGCAGTTGAACTTGTCCGCCACGACCTGCACGGCCACGCGCGCGGTCAGCACGCCGTCGTCATACCACAGCGAGGCATTCCACGAATGGTGCGGCTCGCCGGCCACCGGCATGATGTCGCCGGTGAGCAGGTCGCGCACCGCCGTGCCCGTGAGGTTGGACTTGTTGCGCGTGTAGTTCGCGTCCAGGCCCGTGTAGCGCAGGTACCAGGGCAGGAACGTGAAGGCGGTCTTGCCGCCCACCTCGATGCCCGTGCGGTTGCTCGGCAGCTGGTTGGTCCAGCGGTTGTAGTTGAATGCCAGGTCCGCCAGGGATTTGCCGGAGGCCGTGTCCACCTCGCCGGAGCCGGCGAACAGGTTGGCGCCGCTGATGCCCTCGATCAGCGTGGGCGCGCCGATCTTGCCTTCCTGCTTGTAGTACGAGAACGACAGCATGTTGTCCTTGTTCGGATACCACTCGAGCGACAGGTTCTGGTTGTGGTTGGTCAGCGGCTTCAGCTCGGGATTGCCGATGGTGCCGCTGCAGCGCTGGGCCTGCGGTTCATCCGACGAATCGACCACGTCTTCGAAGCGCTGGTCGTAGGTGCAGGAACCGGTCGGCACGAGGCGGCCGGCGGCGGGACGCGCCACCGTCTTGCCCCAGTTGTAGCGCGCCACCACCTTGCGGTCGAGGAGCCACATGTTCAGGTTGACGGACGGCAGGTAATCCGTGCTCTGGGCATTGAGCGTGACATCGCGGCGATAGATGCGCGTGTTGATACCGGCCGCATTGTTCGGGTCGAGCGGATTGAAGTTGACGTTCTTCGTGATCGACGTGAACTGCAGCTGGCCCGTGCCGAACACCTTCGTCTTCACGGCCCGCACGCCCACGTTGCCGTCGAACTCCACGCCGAACGGCAGCGCACGTTCCGAGAACGGCACGTGGTCGAGCGCGAAGTCGGCCATCAGGTAGCCGGCATCGACCGTTTCGGCGATGGCGTTCTTCGGCTGCGCGTAGGTCTTGCCGTCGCTGCCCGTGCAGCTCTTGATGCAGTTCAGGTTGTAGTTCGGCACGCCCAGCAGCGAATACAGCTTATCGATGTCGATCTCGGTCCAGCCGTCCGTCAGGCCGGCCGGACGGTCCTTGTCGCCGCCGTAGAACTGGCCGGTCGGCGGCACGGTCAGCGACTGCTTGAAGATGTCGCGGAACTGGTCCGGCCTGATCTGGATCGTGCCCTGCAGCGAGGCGGTCGGATTCGGGCTCGGCGTGTAGCCGTACACGCAGGGCTTGCCGCCCGCGGCCAGCGAACCGGGCGTGTCCTCGCAGACCTGGTAGGTGGTGCGCAGGTTGCTCCCAGGGATATAGACGCCGGGCACGTAGCCGGGCTTGCCGAACTCGCCCACTTCGTTCTGTGCCGTGTAGCCGCCGGTGCCCCAGGCGTCGTAGCCGCTCTTGCGGCGGTTGTAGCCCGTCTTGATCTGCGGGAGGTAGCCGTTGGTGAAGTCGCCCGTGTTGAAGGCCAGGTCCAGCTTCATCGTGCGCTCGAACGACTCGTTGATGCGGGCGTTCTGCAGCGACAGCGTGCGCGTCGGGTCGATGTTCGGCGTCTGGCCCGCCGTGTAGGCCGGGCTGGCCGGCACGAGCGCCGTGGCCGGCACGGCCTGCAGCGCACCCTGGGGGCGTAGCCGGAAGAAGTTGTCCGGATTCGAGATATCGACCAGGCTGCGCGGCGTGTAGTTCCAGATGCCGTTCGGCAGGACGGCCACGTCGGTCGGGCCCGTGTACGCGCTGAAGCTGGCGCGTTTTTCGTAGCGCGAGAAGGTCGAGCTGGAATCGCCCAGCAGCAGCTCGGCGCGCACCCAGCGGTTCTTGTAGTTCGCGCCGGCCTGCGAGTAGCGCGACTTCGTTTCCATGTAGCGCGTGGTGTTGTCGATGCCGTAGCTGCCATCGGCCAGCGAGTACTGGGTCACGTGGTGGTTCGCGTCCGTCACCACCGAGGCGGGATCGACGTTGGCGACCGTGCCGTTGACGGGCGTGCCGCTGCGATAGGACAGGTCGGGATAATAGAAGTAGCCCGAGCCCGGCGCGACCGAGCGCACGTACGACGCGCCGTTCGGCGCGCGGCCACTGTTCGGCAGCGCAGCGTTGACGGGAATCGCGGTTTCGATCATGCCCGCCCCGGCGAAGCCGTTAGGGCCGTTGACGGCACCCGGATTGGCGGTGAAGCCGCCGAACGTCAGGTCGCTGCTGGTCTCCTTGACCGTGTCGCTGCTGCGGCTGTGCTTGAAGTAGACGGTCAGATTGTCGCTGACCTTGTAGTCGAAGCGGATGTCGCCGCTGTTGCGGTCGGCCTTGTAGCGCGACACGTTGTAGCGGCCATTGCTGTTGATCCAGTCGTTCCACTGGCCCAGGCAGCTGGCCAGTTCGTTCTGGCGCGCGTTGATGGCGTTGGTGCGGTTGGTGCCGGTGGCAAAGGCGTTCTCCTGCGCGACCGTGAACAGCGGGAAGGCGCTGTAGCAGTCGGCCTTCGACTGTGCCGCGGCCGACCGGTCCACGATCTGCTGCGGCGTGGCGCTGTTGAACGTGCCGCCGGCGGCCAGGTTCGAGACCTGCAGCGGCGTGGTGGCCAGCGGGTCGTCCAGCTTGACGGTCGAAGGCTGGAAGCTGAAGGTCTTTTCCGGCGAGTTGTCGAAGTCGAGCGGGCGGATCGCGCCCACCTGGTTGCTGGTGCCGCCCTGCTGGATCTTGTGCGACTCCAGGTCGCGCTTGCTTTTCGACAGGTTGACGAGCACGCCCAGCTTGTCGTCCATGAACTTCTTCACGCCCACCAGGTTCAGGTCGGGATTGACCTTCTTGTTGATCGAGTTCTCCGTGCCGGAAACCCGCACCGACAGGTAATCCTTCTTGAAGTCGAGGCCGTTGCGCGTGGTGATCCGCACGCCGCCGCCCAGCGAGCCTTCCGTCATGTCCGCCGTCGAGCCCTTGACGATGTCCACGCTCTTGATCAGGTCCGAGGACAGCTGGCGCATTTCCACGCCGCGGCCGCCCGCGGCATCCTGGCCGGCGGAGATCCCGCCCAGCATGTCGGTCCCGCCGGCCTGCTGCACGCCCTGCCCGTCCAGCTCCACGCGCGTGAGTTCCGGGCCATTGCCACGGATCGATACGCTCACGCCCTCGCCGTAGTCGCCCCGGTCGAGCGCCACGCCCGCCACGCGGGAGATGGCATCGGCCACGTTACGGTCGGGGAAGGCGCCCACGTCTTCCGCGATGATGGAATCCTGCGCCGTGTCGGCGTTGCGCTTCCTGGCGATGGCGCTCTGCTGCGACTGGCGCGCACCCACGATCTGCACGGTCGTCGTCGGGCCTTCCACGTCCGGCGCGGTGCCGCTGGCCGCCGTGTTTTGCGCGTAGGCATGGCCGCTGGCGACTAGCGATGCCAGCGCCATCGTGACGGCGCGCGTCATGCGCCGCAGCGGAATTTCGTTCGAATGATGCTTCATGTCTCCTCCTGGTTTGTCTTGTGTGCTGCACGGGATGCCGTGGACCGCGGCAGACGAACTGGCAGCCGAAGCCTTTGCCACCCTGTGCGCTAATACATTAATGCCCCGGCGTCGCTGCAATGCGCCCGCGGGACGGGGCCCGGGGTGGCCGCGGCCAGCCTGGCAATGTGCCAGACGTGACAAGCCGCGCCACTGCCGTGCTGCAGGCGTGGGCTACGTTCGTTCAGTCAGGTAATGCAGGCACTGCCGGTGCGCTCAGCCACCGGCAGTGCCGGGCCAGTCAGTGCGGCTGTCGCCTGGGGCCGGGCATGAGAGGGAGGGCGCGCCGCGTGTGGAAGGCTGCCGGGCGGAAGAGTGCGCTCGCTGTGGTCATTTCATCTCCGAAGTGTGCGGCAGCTCTGGCAGGGCCGGTGCCGCATCGTTATTTAATATCTTATAGTTACGTTATCTGTCCGGATTGTAAGACACAAATCCGGGCCGGCAGTTGCCCCGATGATACATCCGGGCAAATGCTCACCGCGATGAGCGAACCACCGCTGGCGCTGGCAACACGGTTCGCCGCCACTGGGCCGCGGTACGATGTACACGGACAAAGGCCATCGTACGGGTCACCCGGCGCCCCGCCCAATCACTTTTTCCGCCGCTGCGATAACCAATTCGCTATGCCAGCCATGAACGCGCGCTGTCATACGGACGTCATCCGCACGATCGGGTGGGTGGAAACGATTTCACCGGCGTCTTTGTCGCGTCATTGTCGCGCCACGCGTCCGCGCGCCATCGCCACGCACCCGGGCTGCTTGCGGGCGCCGGGAAAACAGTCACGCCGATGATCGGAACCAGCCACGCGCCGTTGTACGCAGCCGACGCTTGCAGATTGCTCGTCGCTAGTGCAAGCCCGCCGGCGGCGCCGGAATAACCTCGTAGTGCTGCCCCGGCTCCGTGTCGAACGCCAGCGTATAGCCCAGCGTGCCCGGCATGCTCCGCGCCGCGACGCCCTGCACGGTCACCGGCGCCGCCGTGCGCAGCACACAGCGCCCGCCCCGCCGCGCCGTGATGCGCGCGGCCTGCAACCGCCCAGCATCCCAGTCGACGTCGACCACGAAGTTGCCGCGGCCGACGATGCCCTTCACGCTGCCGGCCCGCCACGCATCGGGCAGCGCCGGCAGCAGGTGCAGCTCGCCGTTCTGGCTTTGCAGCAGCATCTCGATGACGCCGGCCGTGCCGGCGAAATTGCCGTCGATCTGGAACGGCGGATGGGCATCGAACAGGTTGGCGTAGGCGCCGCCGTGCTTGTCGCCGGGGCGGGTGAGCCGCAGCAAATTGCGGAACAGCGTGTAGGCGTGATTGCCATCGAGCAGGCGCGCCCAGAAGTTCACCTTCCACGCCAGGCTCCAGCCGGTGCCGTCGTCGCCGCGCAGTTCCAGCGTGCGGCGCGCCGCTGCCGCCAGCGCCGGCGTCGTCAACGGCGAGATGATGCGCGCGGGATGCAGCGCGTACAGCTGCGACACGTGGCGGTGGTGCGGATCGACTTCCTCGACATCCCGGTACCACTCCTGCAGCTGGCCTTTGCCCCCCACCTGGAACGGCAGCAGGCGCGCCGTGGCCGCCGCCATCTCGTTCCGCAGGCCGGCATCCACGCCCAGCACCGTGCTGGCCGCCGCCACGTTCTCGAACAGGTCGCGGGCGATGCCCAGGTCCATCGTCGAGCCCACGGTGACGGCCGCCTGGCGTTGCACGCCGGCCGCATCCGTATAGTAAAAATCATTTTCCGGCGACGTGGAGGGCGACGTGACGAGCCGACCCTGCGCATCGGGCACCAGCCAGGCCAGCGTGAAGCGCGCCGCATCGCGCAGCACCGGGTACGCGTCGCGCAGGTAGGCCAGGTCGCCGGTGTACTGGTAATGCTCCCAGATGTGGCGGCTGAGCCAGGCGCTGCCCATCGCCCAGTTGGCCCATTTCGGATCGCCGTCGCCGAAATCGCCCACCGGGTTGCTGCTGGCCCAGATATCGGCGTTGTGGTGCGCCGCCCAGCCCGGCGCGTGGTAATAGGTGGCGGCCGTGTCGCGCCCCGTGACGGCCAGCGCGCGCAGCAGGTCGTCCAGCGGTGCCTGCAGCTCGCTCAGGTTGGCGCTTTCCACCGGCCAGTAGTTCATCTGCAGGTTGATGTTGGTGGTGTAGTTGCTGCTCCAGGGCGGGCGCACCAGCTGGTTCCAGATGCCCTGCAGGTTGGCGGGCGCGCCGCGCGTGCGCGACGACGAGATCAGCAGGTAGCGGCCGAACTGCACGTACAGCGCCTCCAGGGCGGCATCCGGCTGCCCGGCGGTGAACTCGGCCAGCCGACGGTCGGTCGGCAGCGCGCTGCGGTCCGCCTCGCCACGATTGAGGGTCAGCGCCACGCGGTCGAACAGCGCGCGGAAGTCGGCCACGTGGGCGGCGCGCAGGGCCGTGTACCCTTGTCCCTGCGCGCGCCGCAGGTGCCCCTGGGCCAGCGCGTGCTGGTCGCGACCGGCGCTGGCCGGGCAGCGGTCGAAGCCCGCGAAGCTGGTTGCCGCGGACACCAGCAGCACCACTTCGGACGCATCGCGGATGCCGATGCGGCTGCCGCTGGCGGTGACCTTCCCGTCCCGCACGACCGGCCGGACGGCCAGTTCGAAGCGCATGCCGCGGCAGCCGGCCGGATCGTCCCAGATCACCGGCTCCGCGTGCGTCTTCACGTAGCTGGGATCGACGTGTGCGGGCGCCCTGCCCGCCACCACGATGGCGCCACCGTCCACGCGGCTGGTCGCGCGCATCTGCGTGCGCGTCTCCAGGTCCAGGTTCAGCTGGCGCGGGCGGTCGGCGGACAGGCGCACGACGATCACCTGGCCCGGCGCGGAGGCAAACACTTCGCGCGTGTAGCGCACGCCGTTCACCGTGTAGCTGGTGCTGGCGATGCCGTCGCGGATGTCCAGGCTGCGGCGATAGTCCCGCACGGCACCGGCCAGGTCCTGGTGGATCAGCAGGTCGCCGAGCGGCTGGTAGCTTTCCGTGTACGGGCCCTGCATCTTGCGCACCCAGTCGGTGCCGGCCTGGTAGTCGCCCCGCGCCAGCGCCGCGCGGGCCTTGCCGAGCGCGTCGAACGCACCCGGATTGAGCTCCCGCCCGACCGGCCCGCCGCTCCACAGGGTGGCCTCGTTCAGCTGCAGCAGCTCGTCGCCGGGACGGCCGAACACCATCGCGCCCAGCCGGCCGTTGCCGACCGGGAGGGCTTCGGTCCAGGCGTCGGCCGGCTTGTCGTAATGGAGCGTCAGTGCCCCGTTGTCCGGGGTTGGCGCAGCGGTGGCGCGCAGCGTTGCCAGGGTCAGTGCGAGGAAGAGGATCTGCAGGAAGGTCATCGGAGGCTCGTCAGTCGATGCGGTAGAAGCGGCGGGCGTTCAGGCCGAAGATGGCTTGGCGGTCGGCTTGCGGCAGGTGTGCGAGCAGCCGTTCGCAGGCCTGCAGCCAGGCGCCGTAGTCGGCGGCGAGATCCAGCACGGGCCAGTCGCTGCCCCACAGCAGGCGTGCCGCGCCAAACCTGTCCAGCAGATGGTCCAGGACGGGCTGCAGATCGGCGGCCTGCCAGCGCGGCCCCGCTTCGGTGAGAAGGCCGGACAGCTTGCAGCACACGCCCGGCAGCGCGGCAAGCCGGCCGATATCGGTGCGCCATGCCGCCAGGTCGCCCGTCGCGATGGGAGGCTTGGCGGCGTGGTCGATCACGATCGGCAGCCGGGGATGGCGCTGCGCGAACGCCAGCAGCGCGGGCAGCTGACGCGACACCACCAGCGCGTCGAACGACAGGCGGTGGCGCAGCATCGCATCGACCGCGGCGTCGAGCGCCGGGTCGGCGATCCAGTCGTCCGGCAGGTCCTGCAGCATCGGGCGCAGGCCGCGCAGCGTCCGGTGGCGTGCCAGCGCGGCAATCCGGCCGGGCGCATCGGCGGCCTTCAGGTCGGTCCAGCCAACGACGGCGGCGATGAAGGCATGCCGGTCCGCCAGGTCCAGCAGGGATAGTGTGTCGTCTTCGGCCGGCAGCGACTGCACCAGCACCGTCGCGTCGATGCCGTGCGCGGCCAGCAGCGGCGCCAGGTCGGCCGGGACGAAGTCGCGGTGGATCGCCGCCAGTGCCGGCGGCGGCCAGGCGCCCTGGCGGGCCGCGAGCTGCCAGAAGTGCTGGTGGGCGTCGATGCGCATCACGGGGCTCCTGTGGGTGAGGCGCCGCCATGCGCGAGGGACCGCAGCAGCAGGCCGGCACCGCAGCGGGGCATGGCGGGTGCCAGGAGCGGCCGGGATGGCAATGGCCGGGATGCGTGCATTCTACCTGCCCGCTTGCCGCCAGCGACGGGCCGTCATGCCTCGACGATGGCCTTGATGACGCCGGCCGCCGGGTCCATCCAGTCCGGCAGCACATCGACGAAGCCGGCCAGCGTGGTGCGGTGCGTGTTCATCAGGCCTGCCGGCACCTGGCCCGCCTTCATTGCCGCCAGCACGGTGCGGAAGTCTTCCGCCGTGGCGTTGCGGCTGGCCAGCAATGTCGTCTCGCGCTTGTGGAATTCCGGGTCCGCGAACGAGATGCGGTCGCGCACGATGGACACGAGCACGTAGGTGCCGGCATGGGCGACGAAGTCCAGGCCGCGCTCCATGGCATGCACGTTGCCGGTGGCGTCGAACACGGCATCGAAGAATTCGCCGTTCGTCAGCGCCGCCAGCGCCGCCCTGTCCCCCTCGCCGGCCGTGACGGTGCGGCCGATGCCGAGCGCCGCGCGGCAGAATGCCAGGCGGTCCTCCCGGCCATCGAGCACCGTGACCACGCCGCCCCCCAGCTGCGCGAACAGCGCCACCGCGATGCCGATCGGACCGGCGCCCACCACCAGCACGTTTTGTCCCCGTTCCATCGTGGCACGCCGTACGGCATGCGCGCCGATGGCCAGGAATTCCAGCATCGCCGCGTCGTCCAGCGCAATGCCCTCGGTGCCGAACACGAACTGCGCCGGCAGCGCCAGGTACTCGGCCATCCCGCCATCGCGGTGCACGCCCAGCACCTCGACCCGCGTGCAGCAGTTGGTGCGGCCCCTGCGGCAGGCCACGCACGCACCGCAGGACAGGTAGGGCATCACGTAGACCGGGTCGCCCGGCCGCAGGGCACTGCCCGCCGGCGCCGTCACGATCTCGCCGGACAGCTCATGCCCCATCACGCGCGGATAGGCCAGGAACGGCTGCGTGCCGCGGAAGATATGCATGTCCGTCCCGCACAGGCCGATCCGGCGCACGCGCAGCAGCACCTCCCCCGGCCCCGCCACCGGCACCGGCCGCTCCACCAGCCGCAACGCGCCCGGCGCTTCGCACACGACAGCTTTCATGGTTCCCTTCCATGCCGATCAGGTCGCGCCAGTGTACTCCATATATTCAAGACATTTGAAGGCCGAAAAAATAGTCACCGGGGTGACTATTTCAACGTGACATTCATTCTTACGGCCGAGCCCGTGTCACACCATGGTGTCAGGCGTAGTGACACGAGCTCTTCTGTAACGCTTTTTGTAGAGCGCCACGCCCGGGCGGGGGGCACTACTGCTGAGTGCGTGTCACTACGCCTGACCCCAGAAGGTGACACGAGCTCGGCAGTAGTGGCGGCGTTACAGCTTGCCGCGCAGGGTGCCGGCTTCGGCATTCATGCTGCCGGTACCGGTGCCCGGCTTCACGCGGGCGACCACGCTGGCGATGCCCGCTTCCGTGGCGACGGTGCTGTCGCCCAGGATCTCGTAGCCGGCCACGGGCGCGAAGGTGACCTTGCGGCCCGTCTCCGGCACGGTGGTCCCGTTGGTGTCGACGATGCGGGCGCGCACGAACACGAGGTCGCCGGCGACGGGCTGCACGCCGCGGTCATCGACCGACAGCGCCAGCTGCGCCGGGGCGGCCGGCGTGCGCACGCGGTGTTCGGCGACGACGCGCTTGCCGGTATAGGCCACGGCCACCAGCTCGCCCGGTGCGAAGCCGCCCGTGTCGAATTCGACCGGCGGATGCGCCAGCTTCGGATGGGTCTTCGACGGCTTGGCTTTCTGGCGCGCGACCACCTTGCCATTCAGGCGCAGCTCGACTTCCTCGGCATTGGTGTACACGCGCACCAGCGGCGACGACTCCGGCGTCCACCAGCTGGCGATGAACACCATCGGGCCGCCGCCCCACTTCACGGAACGCTCGCCGGCATCGCGCTGCGAGCGGAAGAATTCGGCGGCGAACTTCGGCAGCCGGTCGATGCTCATCGCGCCCGACGATTCCAGGTCCGGCGCATAGCCGCGCGTGTAGTCGAACATCACCCAGTAGCCATCGGCGAAGGCATGGGTATTGAAGTTGTCGTCATGCGCTTCGGCCACGTTCTTCGCCTGCTGCAGCAGGTGCTTTTCCCCGGCGCCCAGCAGCTGGCGGCTGGAGCGGTCCGCCGGCTTCAGGTCGCCCCACGCGGTCTGGTTGAAGCCCGCGTTCATCGCATAGTATTCCCAGTCGCCGTATTCGGAGACGATCAGCGGCTTGTCCGGCGTCCTGTGCTCGCTGCCGATGCGGTGCTGGCGCGCCTGCAGGTAGATGTCGTAGGTCTGCGGCACCCAGCCGGCCGAGAAGGCCTGGTCGCCCGGGTATTCGGCATGCACGGTCCGGTGCAGCGTGTCGATCAGTGCGGCCGGCATCTCCGTTTCGTTCAGCGAGCATTCCCAGGCGATCACGCTCGGGTGGTTGCGGTCGCGGCGGATCATGTCGGCGCAGGTGCGCTGCACCTGGGCGCTGAAGGCGGGATCGGGATTGAAGTACTGCCAGCCGGGCACGCCGGGCAGCACGACCAGGCCCAGTTCGTCGGCCGCGGCCATGAAGGCCGGCGACTGCGGGTAGTGCGACAGGCGCACGTAATCGAAGCCGTACTGCTTGATCAGCAGCGCATCGCGGTACTGGGCGTTGTCCGGCACGGCGTAGCCCACGTACGGGAACTCCTGGTGGCGGTTCACGCCGCGCAGCATCAGCGGCGTGCCGTTGACCAGCAGGCGGCCCTTGTCGAACGCGATGCGGCGCACGCCGATGCGGTTGGTGACGACATCCTCGCCCGCATCGCCGGTCACGGCGGTGCTGAGCTGGTACAGGTTCGGCGCCTGCGGCGACCACAGGTTCGGCTTCGCCAGCTGCAGCGGCATCGTCACATGGCGTTTCTCGCCGGCGGCCAGGCGCACCTGCTGGCTCGCTGTCGCCACCTGCCTGCCCTGCCACGTCAGCGTGTTCTTCACGGTGACGGTGCGCTCTTCGCCCGACGTGTTGCTCACCTCGGCCTTCACCTGCACCACCGCGGCCGACTTGCTCACGGCCGGATAAGTGACGAACACGCCGCCGCCACCCACCGTCGACGACACCATCTCGTCGGTGATGTGCACGGCCGGCTTGGTGACCAGCGCCACGCCGCGGTACATGCCGCCGTGCTGGATGTAGTCCAGGTCCTTCAGCGGTTTCGGGCCCGTGACCGGGTTGTCCTCGTTATTCGCGCGCACCACCAGTTCGTTCAGGCCGCCCGCCTTCAGCAGGTCCGTCACGTCGTAGGCGAACGGCAGGTAGCCGCCCAGGTGCTGGCCCAGGTGCTTCCCGTTCAGCCACACGTCGGCCACGTTCATCACGCCTTCGAAGCGCACGATGGCGCGCTCGCCCGGCTTGAGGGCCACGTTCAGCATCTTCTTGTAGTACACCGTGCCCTGCCAGGCGGCGGTCGGCATCAGCGGTTCGATGCGCGCGGCATGCGGCAGGTCGACGCGCGTCCAGCCATTGGCCGGCACCTGGTCGACGGTCGTGGCACCCCGCGCTTCGTCGCGGTAGAACTGCCAGGCATCGTTGAGGGGCACGGTGGCGGCAAGGGCCTGGCCGGTGGCGGCGGCGAGCAGCAGGGCAAACGACGCGCGTGCGGCGTGGCGCGGCGCGGCGTTCAGGAAGCGCGAAAGGATCATGGAGTAAGGGTCGGAAACCGTGACGAAAACGGCAATTGTATGCGATCCGCCACCGTGCGCCCACCCTTCGATGCCGGGTCTAGCCGGCCGCGCTGCGCGGCTGCACCGCCTCGTCGCCCACGCGCACCAGCGCCCAGGTATTGCGGCCCGCTTCCTTGGCCTGGTACAGCGCGGCATCGGCCGCCTTGAGCATGGCCTCGGAATCGGCCGGGCGCACGGCATGCGCGAATCCCACGCTAGCCGATACCGCCAGCAGCCGGCCGCCGCAGTCGAACGGCTGGCGGAACGCGGCCTGCAGCTTTGCCGCCAGGACCGCCACCTGCTCTTCGGTGCGCACGCATTCGAAGATGACGACGAATTCGTCGCCGGCCAGCCGCGCCACGATATCGACGACGCGCACGCCGGCGCGCAGGCGCTGCGCGAATTCGACCAGCACGCGGTCGCCCACCGGGTGGCCGTGCGTATCGTTGATCGCCTTGAAGTGGTCCACGTCGATGCAGGCCAGCACGATGCCCGTGTCGGCGCGGGCGGCGCGGGCCAGCGCGGCCGGCAGTTCGCTTTCGAACATGCGGCGGTTGTTGATGCCGGTGAGGACATCGGTGCGTGTCAGCAGCGCCAGCTGCTGCTCGGCGGCGCGGCGCTGCTCGGACAGGCGGTAGAACGCGCGGCTCAGCTCCCCCACCTCGTCCGGCCGGGCCGAATCGAGCACGGCGATATCGGCGGTGCCGGCCGTGATGCGGCCCACGGCGCCGCGCAGCTGCATCAGTGGATGGAGCAGGCGGCGCGTGGCCCACAGCCCGCAGCCGCCGGCCAGCAGCGCCACCAGGCCGGCCGCCAGCCAGGACGCCCGCTCGGCCTCGATGACGGGCGCGAACGCCTCGTCGACCGGATAGACGGCGCCGATGATCCAGTTGGTGCGGTGGACGCGGCGATATGCCATCAGCGCTTCCTCGCCGCTTTTCGTGACGCCTTCGGTCCAGCCTTCGAAGCCGGCCAGCGCGGCCCGCATCGTGGGTGTCACGCCGCCTTCTTCTTCGGCCATGCGCTTGAGGATGCGGTCGCGGTTCGGATGGATCAGGATCGTGCCGGTGCCGTCCACCAGGAACAGGTAGCCCGTGTTGCCCGGGCGGGCCGCCTCGAAGTGGCCCAGCAGCCGGCCATTGGCCAGGTTGACGGCAGCGCCCAGCACGTAACGCACCTTGCCGGCCCCGTCGAACACGGGCTGCGTGATGAGGACGATCGGCTTGCCCGACAGCGTGCTGCGCAGGGGCGCCGAGATCACGCCTTCGCGGGCGCGCAGCGTTTCGGCAAAATAGGCGCGGCTGGCGGCGATGCGGCTGCCCAGCGCGCGGCGGTCACCCAGGTTGGCCACCACGGTGCCGGCCGTGTCGAACACGATCACGTTGAAGAATTCTTCGCGCAAGGTCGGGTGCTTCTCCAGGTCGGCCTGCAGGTCGGCCGCGGTGAGCGTGGCGCGGTCGGCCAGGCCTTCGGCGATCGTGCGCAGCAGCGCCTGGCGCATGCCGAAATCCTGGTCCAGGCCGGCGGCGGCACTGCTCAGCAGCGCGAGCTGCTCCTTGCCGACGACTTCCTTCATGCGCCAGCCGACGAAGCCGAGGGACAGGGCCGACACCAGCAGCGTGGCCAGCAGCACGAGCAGGCTGACGACGAGCGTCATGCGGAACCGCAGGGTGCGGGGAAGGAGCAGGCGCTTCATGGGCGCACCCGCGACAGGGCGCGCGCACGCAGGCGGCGGCAGGACATACCAGGGAAAAGGCAGAAGCGGGCCATCGTCAATCCGATCAGTGATTCCGTCGCCGGGGCGACGACATGACGGCATTGGCTGGGCCGTGCGCTGCGCCGGAAGGGCGCGACGCGATTTTACCATAACGGACGTTGCCGGTAGTAAATACCCCCGCGACCGGCGTGCGGGGTGGACCTGTGTCGCCCCCTTGCCACAGCAGTGGCTCGCCCGTGAAGGCCCGGTTCGGCGGAGTACCAGCCGCTAGCTGGCGGCGAGGAGCCGTTCGCGCCGCCGGATGCATTCCGGCGAACTGAGCACGCGCATCGCGATCGGCCGCGGCACGCCATGGGTCAGCATGTATTCGAGGGCGGAGGTAACGCCCTCGTCGAAGGAAAGCTGCACGCCCTGCTCCACTTCCGCGGCCGTGCGTCCGTCTGCGCGATGTTCGCTGTGTCGTTCCATGATGTCTCCGGCGCCTTCATGACGACATGATGATAGCGCAGGCCGCAAACTTGGCGCGCATACTTAAGAACTTACATGAGGTTTTCGCGACAGTTGCAGATTGCCAGTCAGTCCAGGTCGGCAGCGCTGTGCCGCTCCGGCACCTGCTCCTCCGGCGCGCCGCGCAGGCGGTTGACGCGGCGGCCCCGCGCCACGGCCGGCCGGGCCGCCAGCTCGTCGGCCCAGCGCCGCACGTGGCGGTAGTCCTGCACCGCCAGGAACTCGCCCGCCTCGTACAGGTTGTCGATCACCAGGCAGCCGTACCACGGCCAGATCGCCATGTCGGCGATGGTGTACTCGTCGCCGGCCACGTAACGGTGCGTGGCCAGCTGGCGGTCCAGCACGTCGAGCTGGCGCTTCGCTTCCATCGCATAGCGGTCGATCGGGTACTGCAGCTTCACGGGTGCGTATGCATAGAAGTGGCCGAAGCCGCCCCCCACGAACGGCGCGGAGCCCATCTGCCAGAACAGCCAGTTCAGCACCTCGGCGCGGGCCGGCTGGGTAGCGGGCAGGAAGGCGCCGAATTTCTCGGCCAGGTAGACGAGGATGGAACCGGATTCGAACACGCGCACCGGCGCGGCGCCGCTGCGGTCGACCAGCGCCGGGATCTTCGAATTCGGATTGATATCGACGAAGCCGCTGGAGAACTGCGCTCCCTCGCCGATCCTGATCAGCCACGCATCGTATTCGGCGCCTGCATGGCCGAGGGCCAGCAGCTCTTCGAGCAGGATCGTGACCTTCTGGCCGTTCGGCGTGCCCAGCGAATACAGCTGCAGCGGGTGTTCGCCGACCGGCAGCGCCAGGTCATGGGTGGGGCCGGCCACGGGCCGGTTGATGCTGGCGAACGTGCCGCCGGATGTCGTGGGCGCCCATACCGCGGGCGGCACATAGTTCGTGTCCTGACTCATGCGCAGATCTCCTGTTCGGGTTCCGGCCGCGCCACCGGCGCAGCCACGAGGACCGCCAGTGTGGCATGGCTGACAAAGTTCTGCAGGCCGCGGCCCGAAATGCCGCCTTACTGGTCGTAGCTGTGCAGGAACGGGCGGAAGATATCCGTGGCGCCGGCAGCGCCGAACCAGCGCGTCAGGGGTGCCGGCCAGGCGTCGTCCAGCGGCAGCAGCGTGAAGCTGCCGGCCACCCGCGTCGGGTGGGCGCCCAGCGGCAGCGTCGTCTCGGGCGCCGTGCCCTTGTTGCCCAGCCCGGCGATCAGCGCGTTGTGGCTGAGGAGCGCGCCCGCACCGGACCGTTCGACGGCCACATCGGCCGGCGCGCTTGCGAGCGCGAAGCCGGCGCCGGCGGCCGTCGTCAGCAGCGCCAGCGACGTGCCGCGGCGGTTGCCCTGGAAGCGCAGGTCGGTCCGGTGCAGGTGGAACAGGCCGAACTCATTCAGCCGGTCCTTGCCGGGATAGCCCGCATACGGGCCCTGGCCGATCCAGCGGAACTCGTCCAGGCCCGCCGGGGCGACGAGCGACAGGCCCGCCTCGGACAGTGTGCCGGCCTTGGCCTCCACGGTGAACTCGTAGCGCACCGCGATCGCACCGCGTGCATCGATGGCGAGCTGGTACCCGCCCCGGTATCCTTCGGCCGGCAGGTCGGACCGCGGCCACCGGCCCGACACGGCGATGCGCACGCCGCCCGCTTCCTGCGTCACCTGCACGACCGGGGCATCGATGCGGTCCAGCGTGGATGGGAGCCACAAGCCAGTTTTTTTGCTGCCCAATTCCTCCGCCATCGTCGGCCTGCGGCCGCTGTGCGGCACGATGCCGGCCACCAGATCGCGGCCGGCGCGGTCGCGGATCGTCACGGCGCCGGAAGCGCGTGCCACTGTCAATGTCCATTGCGGCAGCGCGACGCGGATCGCGCCTGCCGCTTCCGTCACGACGGGCGCCGCGCCGGCGGATGCCGCAAGAACCGGTGCCGCGCTGGCGGATCCCGCAAGAATTGGTGCCGCGCCGGCGGATCCCGCAAGAACCGGTGCCGCACCCGCGGCACCCGCCAGCAGCGCCGCGAAGTCCGGCGCGCGGCCTGGCCCCAGTTGCACGGTCCGTTCGGTGATCTGCGTACCCTGCCCGTCGAGGACGCGCAACGCCAGCGCCAGCACATCGTCACCCGCATCGGCCGGCACGTCCACCGGCAGCTGCAAGGTCTGCGTCTGGCGCGCCGCGGCCTGCAAGGGCAGCTCGCCCTGCCCGATGGCCCGGCCATTGCGCTGCAGCGCCCAGGCCAGGCGCATGCCGGCCAGCGAGCGGAAATCGTGGCGGTTTTCCACCGTCAGCGCGACGTCCTGCCGGCCGGGCTTCACCTCGGTGGACACCGCCGCAATCTGCACCGGCGCGTACACCTTGCGCATCTGCCAGTAATCCGTCTGCGGCGTGCGGTCGGCATACACCACGCCATCCGCGCCATCCAGGCCATGCGTGTCGTAATGACGGAAGCGGTCCAGCCACACCAGCTGCGTGGGCCGATCCGGATCGACGGGCGCCGCGGCGGTGCGCAGGATGCCCTGGTCCATGAAGTGCCAGATCGAGCCGCCGGCAAACACGGGATGGCGCCAGATCAGCTCCCACTGGTCCTGGAGGCGGTCCGTCGCCAGCCCCAGCGCATGCGCATACTCGGTGAAGATGGCCGGATGCTTCAGCGTCCGAGCGTACTCCGCGATGCGCTCGTTGACGGGGTAGTGCGGCGCGTGGATGTCCACCCAGTCGGGAATGCGCCGGTAATTCGCGGCGAAATAGCTGCCCACCTTCGGATACGTGATCGGGCGCGTGGGATCGAGCCGCTTGGCGATCCTCCCCGCTTCCAGCTCCACCTCCGTGATCGGATTCTCGTTGCCGATGCTCCAGACCAGCACGGAGGCGTGATTGCGGTCGCGGCGGATGGTCGGCTCGACGCGGCCCAGGATGTTGGCGCGGTAGTCCGGCCTGTCCAGGTTCTTGTCGCCGTAGCCGATCGCCACCTCGTCCATCACGTACAGCCCCAGCTCGTCGCACAGGTCCAGCAGCTCGCGCGCCGGCGGATAGTGCGAGGTGCGCACGTAGTTCACGTTCGCCGCCTTCATCAGCAGCAGGTCGCGTTTCATCTGCTCGCGCGTGATGGCGCGGCCGGCGAGCGGATCGAGATCGTGGTGGTTCACGCCGCGCAGCTTGATCGGTCGCCCGTTCAGGCGCAGCACGGCGCCGGCGATCGAGATCTCGCGCAGCCCGACGCGCTGTTCCACGGTCTGCAGCACCTTGCCGCGCGCCGTCACGGTCAACTGCAGGCGGTACAGCGACGGCGTTTCGGCCGTCCACAGTGCGGGCTTCGTCACGCGCAGGATGCCGGCGTGCTGCAGATCCCCCCTGCGCGGCAAGTCAACCTCGCCGACCGTGCGGCCATCCGGCGCGACGAGGGTCGCGCGCACCTCGCCATCGGCGCGGCTCACCGTGGCATCGACCGCGAAGACGGCGCTGCCGTCCGCGGTCAGCGTGGTCCTGGTTGCGAGGTCCGTCAGATGGGTGGCCGGCACCGCAAACAGCTGCACGGGCCGGTAGATGCCGGACAGCGACCAGTCGTCGTTCAGGTCGAATTCCACGCCGTGGGGCCGCGTGAGCACTTTTACCGCCAGCACGTTATCCGCGCTGCCCTTCGCCAGCAGCGCCGTGACATCGAAGGTGTGCCGGTTGAAGGCGCTGGCCGAGGAAGCGCCGGCGCGCCGGCCGTTCACCCATACCTCGTAGCCGAACGCGACGCCCTCGAAGCGCAGGAACACGCGCTGGCCCTGCCAGCCGGCAGGCACGCGGAAGGTGCGGCGGTACAGGCCGATCCCTTCCTTCAGGTCGTCGCCGTACTGCGGCTCGGCGAAACCCTTCAGCTCCCAGTTGGCGGGCACCGGGATGGTCGGCCACGCGGAGGCATCGAACCGTGGTTCCATGAATGCGGCATCGGTACCGGCCACCCCGCCGGCAATGTACCGGAACGACCAGTCACCATCGAGAGAGCGGGACAGCGCGGGCGAGGACGACGCCAGCGCAGGCGAGGACGACGCCAGCGCGTCGACCGCCAGGGCGGATGGGGACAGGGCCGCGGCCAGCACGGCAATCGACAGGAATTTCAAGCGGGATCCTCGCGGGCAACGGGCCACGCGGCAAGGGGCCGTGGCGACACGCGATTATGGGGCGCGGCCGCCAGGAAAGGAGCTGCCCCGCCGGCCGCCGCCGCAAACGCTCGCGATGTTGATCGGTCGGCCCGGTCAGCCCTCGCGCGGCGGGATGGCGCCCCGGTGCGCCAGCTTGGCGGCGGCCACGCGGTTGGCCAGGGCCGCCGCATCGGGCGGTGCGAGGCCGCGCAGGAAGGCCGTCAGGTAGGCGCCATTGAAGGCATCGCCCGCCCCGGTGGTATCGACCACCCGGGCCGGCGCGGCCGGCACCACGTGGCGCTCGCCTTCGTGAAACACCTCGCAGCCGGCCTCGCCGTGCTTGACGACGGCGTGGCGCACCAGGTGCTGCGGCGCGCCGGGCAGCACGTCGGCATCGGCCGGCAGGCTGGGGAGCAGGATGTCGACGAACGGCAGCAGCTCCACGCAGGCGGCATGCGCCGCGGCCGCACCGGACCACAGGCGCGGCCGGTAGTTCGGGTCGTAGGCCACCAGCACGCCGTGCTTGCTGGCGTACCGCGCGGCGGCCAGCGTGGCGGCACGGGCCGAGGGCGAGATCGCCTGCGTGATCCCGGACAGCAGCACGCAGCGCGCCGAGGCGATGAAGGCCTCGTCGATATGCGCTGCGTCCAGCGTCGATGGCGCACTGCCGGCCCGCCGGTACGTGAACGAGCGCTCGCCATGCGCATCGAGGGAGATGAAGTACACGCCGTTCTCGCCGGGCACGAGCGGCGCCTGGCTCACGTCGACGCCTTCGTTCTGCCACGCGGCACGCAGGCCGGCGCCGAACGGATCGTCGCCCACGCGCGTGACGAAGGCGGTGCGCCCGCCCTGCCGCGCGGCCGTCACGAGCGCATTGAGCGTATCGCCGCCGCAGCCTTTCCGGAATGCGGTGGCCGTGGCCAGCGGCTCGGTGGCATGGAACTCCACCATGCATTCGCCGATGGCGATCAGGTCGAAGCGGCGTTCGGGGGCTGCGGTCATCGTCGTTCCTCTCGGGGCAATCCGTTAACGTTAACACCATTTCCGGTGGCCGGCCAGTGCCGCGCGGCGCTGCGCCCCGACGCGATGCCGGGTCCTTGCTCAACTTGTTGACCACTTCGCACCCGACCGCAACGGCATAATGCGCTATTTTCACCCCCTCCTGCCGCCGATGCCGATCTCCCTGCCCCGTTTTGCGCTGGCCACCAGCCTGCTGCTGGCCGCCGCCCTGCCCCTGCACGCCGCCGACACGCTGGACCTGTCCGGCACCTGGCGCTTCGCGCTCGACCGCGCCGACGAAGGCGCGCGTGCCGGCTGGGCCACGCAGCCCCTCGAGGAAAGCATCGCGCTGCCGGGCATCCTGAACGCGCAGGGCAAGGGCGACGAGATCGGCACCACCACGCCCTGGGTGCTGTCGCTGTACGACAAGGACTGGAACCTGCGCGAGGACTACAAGGCCTACGCGCAGCCCGGCAAGGTGAAGGTGCCCTTCCTGTCGCAGCCACCGCGCCACTATCTCGGCGCTGCCTGGTACCAGCGCGACGTGACGGTGCCGTCGAACTGGCGCGGCAAGCGGGTGGTGCTGCACCTGGAGCGCCCGCGCTGGGGCTCCACCGTGTGGGTCGATGGCCGCGAGATCGGTTCGCAGAAAAGCCTGGTGGCCGAACATGCGTACGACCTGGGCTTCCTGCCGCCGGGCCGGCACGTCGTCTCGGTGCGGGTCGACAGCCGCATGCTGATGAAGTACCGCCCGGATTCGCACAGCGTGTCCGACTCGCTGGGCATGAGCTGGAACGGCATCATCGGCAAGGTCCAGTTGCAGGCCACGTCGCCCGTCTACATCGACGATGCCCAGGTCTATCCGAACGTGGCGGACCGCACCGTGCGCGTGAAACTGCGCATCGGGAATGCCGGTGGCAAGGCCGGGGGCGGCACCATCAGCGCCAACGGCCGGAAGATACCCGTGACCTGGGCGGCCGATGGCGGGGGCGCGGAATTCACCGTGCAGTACCCGCGCGATGCGGCCACCTGGGACGAATTCAATCCGGCGCTGCAGACCCTGCAGCTCGCGCTGTCCGGCCCCGCCGCGAAGGACGGCCGCACGGTGCGCTTCGGCTTCGTGCAGATCCGCGCGCAGGGGCAGCAGATGCTGGTCAACGGCCGCCCCGTGTTCATGCGCGGCACGCACCACGGCGGCGACTTCCCGCTGACCGGCTATCCGCCCACGGACGTGGCGTACTGGAAGAAGATCTTCGCGATCAACAAGGCCTGGGGTATCAACCACATGCGCTTCCACTCGTTCAATCCGCCGGAAGCGGCGTTCCAGGCGGCCGACGAGGTGGGCATCTACCTGCAGCCGGAACCGGGCATGTGGAACGACGTGTCGCCCGGCACGCCGATGGAGGCGATGCTGTACGAAGAGACGGAGAAGATGATCCGCGCCTACGGCAACCACCCGTCCTTCCTGCTGCTGAGCCCCAGCAACGAGCCGAAGGGCAAGTGGAAGGAGGCCTTCGACAAGTGGATCGTCCACTACCGCCTGGCCGATCCGCGCCGCCTGTACACCAACGGTACGGGCCACACGGAGCCGAACGTGCCGGACGTGGACAAGGGCACCGACTATCTGGCCATCCAGCGCATCGGCCCGAAACCGCTGCGCAACAAGACGGGCTGGTTCGGCCGCGATTACTCCGCCTCGCTGGAAGGCATCACGGTGCCCGTGCTCGGCCACGAGACGGGCCAGTGGGTGGCCTATCCCGACTATTCGATCATCGGCAAGTTCACGGGCTACCTGCAGCCGGGGAACTACGAGATCTTCCGCGACTCCGCCCGCGCCCACGGCGTGCTGGACAAGAACCGCGACTTCGCGCTGGCCTCCGGGGCCTGGCAGCTGGCCTGCTACAAGGAGGAAGTGGAAGCGGCGCTGCGCACGCGCGGCATGAGCGGCTACCAGTTGCTGGACCTGCACGACTACCTGGGCCAGGGCACCGCGCTGGTGGGCCTGCTCGACACGTTCTGGGAATCGAAGGGCTATGCCACGCCAGAGGCGTTCCGCCGCTTCAACGGGGAGACGGTGCCGCTGGCCCGCGTGACGCGCCTGGTGCTGACGTCGGCCGACACGCTCGACGTGCCGGTGGAAATCGCCCACTACGGCAAGGCTGCGCTGACGGGCGTGCGGCCCACCTGGCGCATCGTCGATGCGGGCGGCACTGCCGTTGCCGGTGGCAGTCTCGACACGACCGACATCGCCACGGGCGGGAACACGCAGCTGGGCCGCATTCGCCTGCCGCTGGCGGGCTTGCCGGCCCCGGCGAAATACCGCCTCGTCGTCGGCATCGCCGGTCACAAGGAGATCGAGAACGACTGGAACTTCTGGCTGTATCCGGACCGCGTGGCGGACAAGGTGCCGCAGGACGTACTGATCACGCACGCCTGGCCCGAGGCGGAAGCGCGGCTGGCTGCCGGCGGCAAGGTGCTGTATATCCCCCGCAAGGCGGACCTGGACTGGATGTCGCCGCCACTGGCCGACGTGCCCGTGTTCTGGAACCGGCTCATGAACCCGGGCTGGAGCCGCATGCTGGGTCTCTGGATCGACACGAAACATCCGGCGCTGGCCGGCTTCCCGACGGACGCGCACTACGACTGGCAGTGGGCCGAGCTGGCCACGCAGGCGCGCGGCATGAACCTGGCCAACCTGCCGCCCGGCCTGCAGCCGATCGTGCAGCCCATCGACGACTGGAACCGCAACTACAAGCTGGGACTGCTGTGGGAAGCCCGGGTCGGCAAGGGCCGGCTGGTGGTGTCGACCGCCGACCTGGTCTCGCAGCTCGACGAACGCGTGGTGGCGCGCCAGCTGCGCAAGTCGGTGCTCGACTACATGGCCGGCAGCGGCTTCGCGCCCCGCACCGCCATCGAGCCGGCCGCCATGCGCGCCGCACTGTTCGACACGCGCGTGATGAAGAAGCTGGGTGCCCAGGCCAGCGGCTGGCCCGATGCGGCCCGCACCGTCGACGGCGATCCGAACACGTATGCGCTGCTGGCACCGGCCAGGGATGCTGCCCCCAATTCTCCTCGCCCGCAACCGGAACTGACCATCGCCTTCCCGGCCGCCGTGCCGTTCGACGGCCTGGTGCTGATGCCGCGCCAGAACCATCGCGACCACGAGGGCGACGTGCGGGAATGGCTGGTCCAGGCGAGCGACGACGGCAAGGCGTGGCGCGACGTGAAGCGTGCCACGCTGGGCTCCACCTTCGACCCGCAGACGGTGCGCTTCGATGCGGCCGTGACGGCCCGCTGGCTGAAGCTGACGGCGCTGTCCGGCTTCGGTGCCGACCGCGCGATCGCGCTGGCCGACGTGGCCGTGTCCTACACGGGCAAGCCCCTGCCGGACGAAGCGGGCGAACTGGAATACCAGCGCTCCCGCTCCAGCAGCGTGGATGTCGACGAGGCGGGCATGGACGACCGCCGGCCGCGGCCGCCGAAGCCGGCGCGCTGAGCGCCACATGAAAGGCGCTCATGTTCCCAGATATGGGAGCATGAGCGCCGGTCAACCTGAACCGGCCCATCGCGCCCATGTGTGCGCCGCTTCACGCAGCCGGCGCATCGAAAAAGTGCCGGGCGGTGTGGCGGGTCTATAGTCGTTTCATCGACATTGGAGACCGAGCCATGAAACCGCAACTGAAACTGCAGAAAGCCCCCGCGGACGTCGTCCGCCCCCGTGACGACGCCGCCGTCGACGCTGCCTCGGCCGCGCCGGAAGCCGTCAACGATGCCAGCCATGAAGGGGTTGAGCCCGCGCCCCCAGCCACTTCCCTGCCCGAAGCGGAGCCCGCACCGGCCGCCATCAAGGCCGAACCGGTGCGCCTGCGACGCAGGATGACGCTGGAGGACGCGTTCCGGCGCATGGGCCTGAACTGCCTGCGCCAGATGCAGGCCAATGTACCGGGCGTGCTCGCCAGGGACGTGGAAAGCCTGCACCAGATGCGCGTGGGCCTGCGCCGCCTGCGTGCCCTGCTCGGCATGTTCGAGGACCTGGCCGCGCTGCCGCCGGGCCTGGCTGCCGACGTGGAATGGCTGTCCGGCGCCCTCGGCGCCACGCGCGACTGGGACGTGCTGGTGGAGTCGACGATCGACCGCATCGCGGGCATCGACACGCATGCGCTGCGCGAGTCGGCCAAATCGAAGGCGGCCGTGATGCACCGCGAAATGCTGCACACGCTGGAAGAACCGCGCTTCGCCGCGCTGCTGGAAGGCCTGGACGCCTGGCTGGACGGACGCCAGTGGCGCATGCCGCCGGACGAGGCGCTGCCGAAGAAGGCGCCGCTGGCCCAGCCGGCAGCCGTGGGCGCCCAGCCGCTGCTGCGCCGCGCCGAAAAGCGCCTGAAGAAGCGCATCGCCAGCCTCGACGTGGCGGACGCGCCGGCGCGCCACCGGGTGCGCATCGCGGCCAAGAAGGCCCGCTACAGCGCGGAGTTCTTCCGCGACCTGCTGCCGAAAGGGACCGTGAAAAAGTACATCGGCCGCCTGTCCGCGCTGCAGGACCGCCTGGGCGAGCTGAACGACCTGGCCGTCGCCAGCCGGCTGCTGCCGCAGCTGCAGCACGGCCACGGCGAACTGGCGCGCGAGGCGTCGTACGCGCGCGGCTACGTGCTGGCGGCCAGCGAAGGCGATGCCCGCTCGCTGGGCAAGGCCCTGAAGCGCGCCGCCAGGCTGCGGTTGACCAGCTGAGCCATCGTCTGGTGGCCGTGCACGCTGGCCAGCTTTTCCGCCCCCACCACATTGACCGCATAGCCGTTCCGGCCGGCCGCCTTCACGCCATACAGCGCGTAGTCGGCCGAATGCATGATGGCTTCCGCGCTGGAGGCGTGGCGCGCCACGGCGATGCCCACGCTCGTCGTCACGCGCAGCACCAGGTCGCCGATGCGGAACGGCGCCGCCATCGCCGTCATGATCTTCGCGCCCAGCTGGTGCGCTTCTTCCACCGCATGCAGCTGTTCGTAGACGATCACGAACTCGTCGCCGGCCAGGCGGGCCACCGTATCGGTGCAGCGCACGGCGCCCTGCAGGCGGCGCGTGAATTCCACCAGCACGGCATCGCCCACGCCATGGCCGTGGGTATCGTTGATGGCCTTGAAGCGGTCCACGTCCAGGAACGCCACGGCCACCTGCTCGCCGGCGCGGCGCGCGCGGGCCAGCGCCGTGGGCAGGAACTGGTCGAACATGCGGCGGTTGTGGGCGCCCGTCAGCACGTCCGTGCTGGCCATGCGTTTCAGCTCGTCCTCGGACTGCTGGCGCAGCTGCGACAGGCGGTACAGCGCGCGGCTCAGCAGGCCGAACTCGTCCCGTGCATCGACATTGAACACGTCGATATCGGTCTTGCCCCGTCCCATCGCCTCCACCTTGTGCTGCAGCTGGTCGAGCGGCTGCGTGAGCGTCTTCACGAACAGCCAGCCGAACACGCCGGCCAGCGCCGTGAACAGCCCTGCGGCCGCCACCGTGTTGTTGCGCACGGCCGCCATCGGCGCGAACGCGGCGCGCAGCGGATACGACACGGCCACCGTCCAGCCCACGTGCGACAGCCGCTTGAACACGACCAGCGACGGCGTGCCGTCATCGAGGATATCGGTGCGCCAGCCTTCCGGCGCCGTCAGTGCGGCCTCCACGGCCGGCCGGTTGTCGCCGGAAGGCTGCGTGAGGATCAGCTCCGTGCGCGGGTGGTGCACTATCGTGCCATCCTGCGTGGTGATGAACAGATAGCCCTTGCCCGAGGTGCGCAGTGCCTCGATCTGCGCCACGAAGGTGGGGCGCAGCAGGTCGACGGCGCCGACCAGCATGGCGTACTGGCGGCCGTAGGCGTCGAACAGCGGCTGCGTCACGGCGAACACGGGGCGTTCCAGCAGCGCACTGCGGTACGGCAGGGAAATCACGCCCTTGCCGGTGGCGAGCGTCTCCTGGAAGTGCAGCCGGCTGGTGATGTTGATGCGCCGCTCGCGGCGGTCGCGCAGGCTGGCGACCAGGTCGCCGTGCGTATCGAAGGCGGTCACGTTGGCGAAGTCGTCGGCCAGGCCCTGGTGCGCTTCGAGCAGCGCCTGCAGTCCCGCCGCATCCAGGTTGTGGGCCCGCGCCTCTTCCGCGATCGTGCGCAGGGCCAGCTGGCGGGCCCGCACGTCGCTGTCGATGAAGGCGGCCGCACCGGCCAGCGTGGACAGTTCCTGGCTGGCGATCACGCGGTGCATCTGCACTTCGGCGATCAGCAGCGAGATGCCGCCCACGCCCAGGCCGGCGATGAGCACCATCGACGTGACGAGGAAGGAAATCTTGAACTTGAAGCTGGTGAAATGGTGGATGGCCGAAAGCACGGTGCTCTCCAGCGCACGGGGCGCATCAGCGGTGTTCCGGCGGGGTGGTGGCCAGGCGGGCGGCGCGCGCGAAGAATTTAGGGGCGTGCCACGGTGGCCGGATTATACCCGGCAGCCCGGCAACTAAAAACACTTTGGCAACTTTCGTTGTAGGCTGACAACGATGCCATCACGTCACGCGCGGATCCGGTCTTTCCGCACATTCACATCCTGCGGCGGGCGTGCAACTGAGGCATCATCCGATCAGCCGGCCAACGGCGCACCGGCGTCCGGCCGGAGCGGTTCGGCCCGGATGGAGGAGTCCCGCGCAGATGGGCAGACGCAGCAGCACGCCGGCCGGCGACGGTGCCGGCCGATCCCCGGCGCGGCCGCGCATGCCGCCCGGTCGCGTCCTGCCCGCGGGCCTGCTGTGCCTCTTCCTGTATGTGCTGGCCGCCGCCGCCTGCCTGGCGCTGGCCGTCCCCACGGGTAACAACAGCCCCGTCTGGCTCCCGACGGGCATTGCGCTGTGGGCCGTGCTGCGCTGGCGCCGGCCGATGCTGGTGCCGGTCGGCGCGGGCAGCCTCCTCGTCAATCTCTACCTGATGGCGGCCGGTCCGGGGCTGGCCGGCGCCGCCGCCCTGCCGAACACCGCCGCCGCCGTCGCCATCAGTGCCGGCAACGTGGCCGCCGTGGCGGCGGCTGCGTGGGCGGTGCGGTATGGCCGCAGCCTGCTGCGCGCGCACCATCCCCTGATCGTCTACGGCTACATCGTCGTGGTGGCGCTGGCCGCCATCGCCAGTGCCGGCATCGGAGGGGCCGCCCTGGCCGTCGCCGGCATCGTGCCGCAGGCCGAGGCGGTCCAGGTGGCGATGCTGTGGTGGCTGGGCGATGTGCTGGCGATGCTGCTGGTGACGCCGCTGCTGGCCGCCTGGAGTTCGCGGAGCGCGCTGCGGCGCATATGGCAGGCGCGCGGCACGGTCCTGGCGCTGCCGGCCCTGCTGGCCCTCACTGCCGGCGCCACCCTGCTGGTGTTCCGGCTGGAGGCCGCCGGCACGCCGGACTGGCTGCCGTTCCTGCTGCTGGTTCCCCTCGTCTGGGCGGCATTCCGGCATGGCGCGCCGGCCGGCAGCGCCGCGGCGGTGATTGCCGGCGCGGGGGCCGTCTGGGCCACGCTGGCCGGCGGCGGCCCGTTCGCCACGCGCGACCAGTTCCACTCGATGCTCGCGCTGCAGATCTACCTGGCGCTGCTGGCCGTGACGGCCATGGTGGTCGCCAACACGGCCGCCGGGCAGCCCGGGGCGCGGCAGGGCGGCCGGCCGGCGCGCTCGCCCGTCGTCACGCTGGCCCTGTGCCTGGCCATCACCGTGGCCGCCTGGCACGGCATCGCCACCTACTCGGAGCACCGCATCCGCGAACAGTTCCGCGCCAGCGTCGATACGGCATGGCGGCAGATGGACTACCGCATGGCCAACTACCGCCGCCTGCTCAGGGCCGGCAAGGCGTTCTTCGACGCGGCGCCGGCCGTGACGCGGCAGCAGTGGCTCGACTACGTGGCCGACTTCGACCTGGCGCGCGCCTTTCCCGGCACGCTGGGCCTCGGCTACGCCACCTGGCTGCGCGAGGACATGGCGGACGATTTCGTGGCGCGCCAGCGGGTCGAGCGCCCGGCGTTCCGCATCTGGCCCACGCCGCGCCGCTGGCCGGCCGCCGTCGTGACCTACATGGAACCGGGCGACGCCCGCAACCTGCGCGCGGCCGGCTTCGACATGATGTCCGAAACGATCCGGCGCACCGCGCTGCTGGCCACGGCACGCAGTGCCGCCATCGGCAGCACCGGCACGGTGACCCTGGTACAGGACGGCGGCCGGGGCAGCCAGCAGGGCTTCCTTATGTTCGTGCCCGTGTATGCGCCCGGTGCCGACATTGCCGGCAGCGCGGCCCGCGCCGTCGCCCTGCGCGGTTTCGTCTACAGCCCGTTCCGCGTGGGCGAGATGGTCGACAGCATGGTGGGCGCGGCCGACGCGTTCACGCTGCGCATCGTCGACCTGCACGACGGCCCGCCCGGCCGGGCCATCTACAGCAACGACACGGCGGACTGGCGCGGCATGCGCTACGTGCGCCCGCTGGTGCAGCAGCGCATGCTCCCGATCGACGAAGCCGGGCACCGCTGGCAGCTGTCCTTCACGGCCACGGCCCGCTTCGAGGCCGCCGTCGACCGCCAGAGCGCGCTGCTGACGCTCGGCCTGGGCGCGCTGATCAGCTTCCTGCTGTTCGAAATCGTGCGCGGCCTGGCCTCGACCCGCGCCCGCGCGCTGGCCATGGCGCAGCGCATCACGCGCGAGCTGCAGCACGAGCAGCGCGCCACGCGCCAGTCCGAGGAGCGCTTCCGCCTGTTTACGGCCAGCGTGGCCAGCCACGCCATCATCTTCCTGGACGGCGCCGGCCGGGTGGAAGCGTGGAACGGCGGCGCCGCCAACCTGTTCGGCTATCCGGATGCGCTGGCGGCCGGCGGCGCCGCGCGGCTGTGGGCCGATCCGGCGCAGGCCCGCGCCCTGCTGGCCGACGCCTCGCGTGCCGGCACCGCCACGGCCGTGGCGGCGATGGCGCGCGCCGATGGCGGCCGCTTCTTCGGCGAACTGCAGCTCGATGCCGTGCAGCGCGACGGCGAACTGGCCGGCTTCGCGCTGATCGTGCGCGACGTGACGGCCGCGCGGGCGGCGGAAGAGCAGCTCCGGCAGGCGGTCGCGATCGCCGAAAGCGCCAGCCGTGCCAAGAGCGCCTTCGTGGCCAACATGAGCCACGAGCTGCGCACGCCCATGAACGGCGTGCTGGGCACGGCCGCGCTGCTGGGCCGCAGCCGGCTGGACAAGGAACAGCGCGACCTCGTCAACATGATCCGCAGCTCCGGCGAAACGCTGCTGGCCGTGCTGAACGACATCCTGGACTTCGCCAAGATCGAGGCCGGCAAGGTGGGGCTGGCGGTGCGGCCGGTGGCGCTGGACGACATTGCGCTGGCCTGCGCGCGCCTGATGGCGGTGACGGGCGGCGGGCGCCTGCGCCTGCTGGTCGACGTGGATCCGGCGCTGCCGCCGGTCGTGCTGGCCGACCCGCTGCGGCTGGAACAGATCCTCACCAACCTGGTCGGCAACGCGCTCAAGTTCACGGAACGGGGCTCGGTTGCCTGCCGCTTCACGGCCGGTCCCGCGCGCGCCGGCCTGCCCACGCTGCAGGTTGCCGTCAGCGATACCGGCATCGGCATCGATCCGGCGCAGCTGAAAAGCCTGTTCTCGGCGTTTGCCCAGGCCGACGATTCGACCACCCGCCGCTTCGGCGGTACGGGCCTGGGGCTGACCATCGCGCGCAGCCTGGCCGAACTGATGGACGGCACGCTGGACGTCGCCAGCACGCCGGGCGAAGGCAGCACGTTTACATTGACGGTGCCGCTGGCCCTGCCGGCAGATGGCGCGGCCGCAGCGGATCCCTACGCGCTGCCGGCCGCGCAGCGGGGCCTGCAGGTGCTGCTGTGCGAGCCGGACGCAGAACTGGCGGCTGCCCTGGGCCATGCGACGGCGCGCTGGGACTGGCAGCCGCATGCGGTGGCCGACATGGCCGCGCTCGATGCGGCCCTCGCTGCGCCCGGCCCGTTGCCGTTCGCACTGCTGCTGGCCGGTCCGGGTGCGGCAGCCGCGCCCCTGCTGCGCGCCCTCGCCGCCCAGCGCGCCCGGCTGCCGGCCGGCTTCGGCGTGATCCGCATCGTGGCCGGCTTCGACGTGACGGCGGGCGAGACGGCCGTGCCCTTCCCGACCGCGGTCGTCCATGCGCCGGGAACGCGCGCCGCGCTGCATGCGGCCGTGCTGGACGTGCATGCCGCACCGTCCGAAGCCGCGCCACAGGCGTCGATTGACGATCAAGAACAACCACTGCGCGGCCTGCGCGTGCTGCTGGCGGAGGACAACGCCATCAACCAGGCCGTGGCAGTCGCCCTGCTCGATTACGCGGGCGCCAGCGTGACCGTGGCCGCCAATGGCCGGGTCGCCGTGGACCTGCTGGCGGCGGGGCCGGCATCCTTCGACGTGGTGCTGATGGACGTGCAGATGCCGGAGATGGACGGACTGGCGGCCACCCGCGCGCTGCGCGGCACGCTCGGCCTGGACCTGCCGGTGGTAGCGATGACGGCCGGCGTGACGCAGGAGGAACGGGATGCCTGCAGTGCCGCCGGCATGGATGGCTTCATCGCCAAGCCGATCGAGGAAGAGGAACTGATCGCGGTACTGCGCAGGGTGCCCCGCTGACAGCGAGCCGACTGCGCGGTCAGTGCACCGGCAGCACGAAGTCCGGATAGCGCTCGCGCAGCGCGTCGAGCACGGACAGCGTGCCGGACAGGTGCTGGCGCACGGCGGCCTGCGCCAGCGCCGGGTCCCCCTTGGCGATGGCCACCACGATGTCGCCATGCTCCTTCAGGATCGACTTCGCCTTGCCGTTCAGCGGCAGGTGCAGCCGGCGCAGGCGGTCCAGGTTGCCGCTGCCCTCGCGCATGCGCTGCCACAGGCCGGGCAGCTTGGCCGCCTCGTACATCGTGCGGTGGAATTCCAGGTCCATCGCCGTGAACGTGGCCAGGTCGCCGTGTTCCAGGCACACGCGCTGCCGCGCCACCAGCGCCTGCAGCTGTTTTGCCAGCGCCGGATCGGCGCGCTGCGACAGCGTGTGCACCAGCTCCAGTTCGACGGACAGGCGCAGGAAGTGCGCCTCGCGCGCCGAATCGAGATCGACCGCGCGCACCCGCGTGGCATGCTGCGGGAAGACTTCGACGAGGCGCTCTTCGTCCAGGCGTGACAGGGCATCGCGCACCGGGGTCACGGACACGTCGAAATAGCTGGCCAGTTCGGCGCGCGACAGCAATGCGCCGGGCGGCAGCGCCAGCGTGACGATCAGCTCGCGCAGATGCTCGTAGACCTGCAGCGCGGCGCTGCGCGAGCGGTCGAGGCGGAAATTGCCTGGTAAGGTGTGTTCGCTCATGGAGGTGGTAACGGTTTCAGCGTACCGATTGTACCGTCCTCCCGCATCCCTGTGCCGGCAATCCCGGCGCGCCTGGATCAATTCGGTGAGCAGTTACATTAAAATACCAGCGGGCGCTGGACAGGCGGCAGCGCCCGCGCTAGCGTGGCAACCTCGTCACGTTCCGTTCCCGACCATGCGCCTGCCGCCCGCCCTGAAGCTGTTCCCGCTTGCCGCGTCCTTGCTGGCGGCCCTGCCCGCCCTGGCGGCCGTGCGCCTGCCGGCCGTGCTGTCCGAGCACATGGTGCTCCAGCGCGGCGCCGCCACGCCAGTGTGGGGCTGGGCCGAGCCGGGCGAGACGGTCGAAGTCCGGTACGGCGAAGCCAGTGCGGGTGGTGTGGCTGGAGGTAGTACGGCTGCAGGCAGTGCGGCTGCAGGCAGTAGGGCTGCAGGCAGTGCGACTGCAAGCAGTGCAGTTGCAGCTGGTACGGCTGCACGCAATGCGGCTGCAGGCAATGCGGCTGCAGGCAATGCGGCTGCACGCAATGCGGCTGCAGGCAATGCGGCCGCAGGCAGTGTGACAACGCAGACCCGTGCCGGCGCGGATGGCCGCTGGCGCACGGTGCTGGACCTGCGCGACGCACCGCGCGCCGGCACCTTGGAGGTACGCGGTGCCACCAATACCGTCACCGCCGGCGACGTGCTGCTGGGCGATGTGTGGCTGGCGTCCGGCCAGTCGAACATGCAGAAGCCGCTCGGCGAGCGCAAGGGCGAGCGGCCCACCTTCGATGCCCCGGCCGAGATCGCGGCCGCCGAGGCGCCCGACCTCCGGCTGTTCAAGGTCCAGCGGGGCAAGGCGTCCGCACCGCAGGAGGACGTGGCCGGCCAGTGGGTGCGCTGCTCGCCCGAATCCATCGAAAGCTCGCAGTTCTCCGCAGTCGGCTATTTCTTCGGCCGGCGCCTGCAGCGCGAGCTCGGCGTGCCGCTGGGCCTGATCGACAGCAGCGTGGGCGGTACCCGCATCGAGCTGTGGACGCCGGCGTCCGCCCTGTCGCAGGCCGGCCGGGCCGAGATGGACAGTTCGGCGCTGTACAACGCGATGGTGGCCGGCCTGGCACCGTTCGCGTTGAAAGGCATGCTGTGGTACCAGGGCGAATCGAACGTGCTGGTCACCGACGACGGTGCCACCTACACGGCCAAGATGGCCGCACTGGTCGGCGCGTGGCGCACCGCATTCGGCACTCAGTTCCCCCGCCAACTCCCCTTCTACTACGTACAGATCGCACCGCATCTGTACCACGTGCTGCGGCACCACCAGGTGCTCGATGCCGAAGCCGTACCGCGCCTGCAGGAGGCCCAGTCGGCCGCGCTGCGCATTCCCGGCACCGGCATGGTCGTCACCACGGACCTCGTCGACGACCTGACCGACCTGCACCCGCGCGACAAGAAGTCCGTCGGCTACCGGCTGGCCAACCTCGCGCTGAACGAGACCTACGGCCGGAAGGACATCGAGGCCTATGGCCCGGTCTACCGCAGCCTGCAGGTGCGCGACGGCCGCGCGGTCGTCACGTTCGACCATGGCGCCGGGCTGTTCTCGGCCAATGGGAAGGCGCTGACGTGGTTCGACGTGGCCGGTGCGGACGGCAAATGGCATCCGGCCGGCGCCGTCGTCGAGCGGGACCGGGTGATCGTCACCAGTCCGAAGGTGCCGCGGCCGAAGAAGGTGCGCTTCGCCTGGGACGAGGCGGCGCAGCCGAACCTCGTCAACGGTGCCGGCCTGCCCGCGCGGCCTTTCCGCAGCGACCATCCCCTGCCGCCGCAGGCGCGACGCTGACCGGAGGCCAGTCATGAAGATCCTGTTCCGCGCCTTTCTTGCCGCAGCTGCCTGCGGGTTGACGTTGCCGCCGGTGGTCCATGCGGCCAGCGGGCCGTTCGAGGTTGCCGTCACGGTCGACGACCTGCCCGCGCATGGGAGTCTGCCGCCCGGCATGACGCGGACCGGCATCGCCCAGGCACACATCAACGCGTTCAAGGCGCATGGCGTGCCGGAAGCGTTCGGCTTCGTCAATGCCGCGAAGCTGGCCGAGGGTGCCGGCAATGCTGCCGTGCTGGACCTGTGGCGCGCCGCCGGTCATCCGCTCGGCAACCACGCGAACTCGCACATGAACCTGGCGCATGCCCCCTCTCTGGCGGACTGGCAGGCCGACGTGGTCGCGGGCGAGCCGGCCGTCGCGGCGCGCATGGCCGGCGCCGACTGGCACTACTTCCGCTTCCCGAACCTGGCCGTGGGCGACGATGCGCGCGGCAGGGAGGCGCTGGCGTGGCTGGCCGGCCGCGGCTACCGCATCGCCGATGTCAGCATCGCCTTCAGCGACTGGAGCTATACCGATCCCTATGCACGCTGTGTGGCGAAGGACGACCAGACCGCCATCGCGGCGCTGAAGGCCCATTATCTCGACGTTGTCGACCGCGGCATCGCCCACACGCTGGACGCCTCGCGCCGCCTGTACGGCCGCGTGATCCCGCTGGTGCTGCTCACGCACGTGGGCGGCTTTTCCGCCGTCACACTGCCCGACGTGCTGGCAAGGCTCGATGCCGCCGGTGCGCGCTACGTGCCACTTTCCCGCGCGCTGGCCGATCCCGCCTACGCCACGCCCGGCGGCGGCAGCCTGATCACCCGTGCGGCGGGGGCAACAGGCATCGCGCTGCCGGCTGAAACCCGGTCCGCGCTGCCGGCACTGGATTTGAAGGAGATCTGCAAGTGAACCACTCCGATCGATGGCATCCGCAGTGCGCCACGCCCCTGCCGAGCCCGTGTCCTGGTGCCCGGCACCGTGCCATCCTGTCGAGCTCGTGTCCTGGTGCCAGGCACCATGCCATGCTGCCGAGCTCGTATCCTGGTGCCATGTACCCCGCCATCGCTGCCGAATTCTTGTCGAATGGCGGTGTAGCAGGACGTTCTCGCGGCCCCGCCCTGTGCCTGCAATACGGCGCGATCGTGCAGGGCCGCGCTTCCAGCATGTCCAAATGCCTGGCACCCGGACCCGGGCGGGGACGGGGGCAGGAAGCGCCTTCGCTCCGCCGGGCTAATGTATTAGTGTTTGTGCGCGCTGCTGTGCGTGCCACCGTGCACGCGGCGCTGTTCGCTGCAGCGGTGGCCGGGCAGTTGGCCAGAGTGCAAGCAGCGGAAGTGGCCGTGCCGCCGCAGGCGAACGGCGCTACGGCCACCGGCTCGGCCACCGGCTGGGCCGCCGCCTGGGGTGCGGCGCTGATGGTGCCGCCGGCGAAGAATGCACTGCCCGAGCGGGGCGACGTGACCCTGCGCCAGGTGATGCGGCTTTCCGCCGGCGGCAGCCAGGTACGTGTCCACCTCAGCAACCTGCACGGCGATGCGCCGCTCGTGATCGATGCCGCCACGTTCGCGCCCGCGCAGGCAGGCAGCGGGCGGATCGATGCCGCACGACTGCACACGCTACGCTTCGGCGGCGCGCCCGGCCTCAGATTGGCACCGGGTGCCGAAGCGGTCAGCGATCCGCTCCCCTTCCCCGCAGCGGCCGGCCAGGACGTGGCCCTCTCGCTGCATGCGGCTGCGCTGCCAGCGCAACAGAGCGCGCATGTGGCGGCCCATGCGACCCAGTACGTCGCTGCCGGCAACCAGGCGGCCAGGCCGGTGCTGGAAGGCGCACGCACCGTCACGTCCTGGTTCCAGGTGAGCGGCATCGACGTGCTGGCGCCCGGCCTGCCCGTGCTGGTGGCGGTCGGCGATTCGCTGACGGACGGCTCCGGCGCCGGCCTGGATGCCAACGAGCGCTGGACCGACTTCCTGGCACGGCGAACCGGCACCGAGGGCCGCCCCGCGCTGGCCGTCATCAACGCCGGCATCGGCGGCAATTCGATGCTGCGCGACGATATCGGCGAAAACCTGCTGGCCCGTTTCGAGCGCGATGTGCTGGCGCGCCCCGGCATCACGCATGCCGTGGTGCTGATCGGCGTGAACGACCTGGGCCGCCTGCACACGGGCAGTCAGGAAACGGCCGCAACGCGCGCAGAGCTGGTCGCCCGCCTGCAGTCCGGCTGGCTCCGGATGGCCGGGCGCGCGCACGCACGCGGCGTGTGCTTCGTGGCCGGCACGCTGATGCCGTATGGCGCCAGTTCCCTGTACCGGCCGGCGCCGCACAACGAGGCGGACCGGCTGGCGATGAACGCCTGGCTGCGCACCGCGCCGGCGTTCGACGCGGTGGCCGATTTCGATGGCGCCGTGCGCGACCCCGCGGCGCCCGACCGCCTGCTGCCGGCGTTCGATTCGGGCGACCACCTGCACCTGTCCCCGGCCGGCTACCGCGCGATGGCGCAGGCCGTGCCGCTCGACCGGCTGGCCGGCTGCCGCCCGGCTCCCCCATCACCACCCGCCCCACCGGGCATTGACATGGAAGACCGATGATCCCTTCGCCCCTGACTCCCCTGGCACGCGCCGCCCTGCTCGCCTGCGCGACGGGCATGCTGGTCGCACTGCCGGCCCATGCGGAACGCACCGTGTACAACTTCAACCCAGGCTGGCGCCTGGCCGTGGCCGACACGCCGCAGGCGGCGCAGGCCGCGTTCGACGATGCAAAGTGGCAGCGCGTGACGCTGCCGCGCGCCTGGAACGAGGACGATGCCTTCCGCAAGGACATCGTCGACCATTCGACCGGCATCGCCTGGTACCGCAAGCACTTCACGCTGCCGAAGGGTGCGGCGGGCGGCAAGGTGTTCATCGAGTTCGAAGGCGCGCGCCAGGCTGCCGAAGTGTTCGTCAACGGCCAACGCATCGGGCTGCACGAGAACGGCATCAACGCGTTCGGCTTCGACATCACGGCCGCGCTGGCCGAAGGCAGCAACGTGATCGCGGTACGCACCGACAACCGCTGGGACTACCGGGAAGCGGCCACCGGCCAGCGCTACCAGTGGGCCGACAAGAACTTCAATGCCAACTACGGTGGCCTGCCAAAGAACGTGCGCCTGCACGTGACGGACCGGCTGTACCAGACGCTGCCGCTCTACTCCACGCTGGGCACCACCGGCGTCTACGTGTACGCGCGCGACTTCGACATCGGCGGCTGCCGCGCAACCGTCGCCGCCGAATCGGAAGTGAAGAACGAGTACCCGCAGGCGCGCACCTTCACCTACGAAGTGCGCATCCGCGACCGCGACGGCAGGCAGGTCGCCCGCTACGCCGCCGCGCCCCAGACCATCGCGGCCGGCGCTACCGCCACCGTGCGTGCCAGCGCTCCCGTGAAAGGGCTGCACTTCTGGAGCTGGGGATATGGCTACCTGTACGACGTGGAGACCACGCTGAAGGTGGACGGCAAGGCGGTCGACCGCGTCGTCACCCGCACGGGATTCCGCAAGACCGGATTCGGTGCGGGCATGGTCAAGCTGAACGACCGCGTGCTGCAGATGAAGGGGTACGCGCAGCGCACATCCAACGAATGGCCGGCCATCGGCCTGTCCGTGCCGGCCTGGCTGAGCGACTACAGCAACGGCCTGGCCGTGCAGAGCAACGCGAACCTGATCCGCTGGATGCACATCGCGCCGTGGAAGCAGGATGTCGAGTCGCTGGACCGCGTGGGCCTGATGCAGGCGATGCCGGCCGGGGACGCGGAGGCCGACGTGACGGGCCGCCGCTGGGAGCAGCGCGTGGAAGCGATGCGCGACGCGATCGTCTACCACCGCAACAACCCCAGCATCGTGTTCTACGAGAGCGGCAACAAGGGCGTGAGCGCCGCGCACATGGCCGAGATGAAGGCACTGCGCGACCGCTTCGACCCGCATGGCGGGCGCGCCGCCGGCAGCCGCGAAATGCTGTCGAGCGAGCTCCAGGGGGTGGCCGAGTATGGCGGCGAAATGTTATACATCAACAAGAGCGCGCGCATCCCCATGTGGGCAATGGAGTACTCGCGCGACGAAGGCGCCCGCAAGTTCTGGGACGACTTCACGCCGCCGTTCCACAAGGATGGCGACGGCCCCCTGCACAAGGGCGAAAGCGCCGCCACCTACAACCGCAACCAGGACTCGCACGCGATCGAGGACGTGAAGCGCTGGTACGACTACTGGCGCGAACGCCCCGGCACGGGCACCCGCGTGTCGTCCGGCGGCGTGAACATCATCTGGTCCGATTCGAACACGCACCACCGGGGCGCCGAGAACTACCGCCGCAGCGGCGAGGTCGATGCGATGCGCATTCCGAAGGACGGCTTCTACGCGCACCAGGTGATGTGGGACGGCTGGGTGGACGTGGAGCGCCCGCGTGCCCACATCGTCGGCCACTGGAACTACCCGGCCGGTACGGTGAAGCCGGTGACGGTGATCTCTTCGGCCGACCGGGTCGAACTGTACCTGAACGGCCGCAGGCTGGCCGACGGCGCGCAGAGCGAACGCTTCCTGTTCACTTTCGCGGACGTGGCATGGCAGCCGGGCGAGCTGAAGGCGGTCGGCTACGACGCGGCCGGCAGGAAGGTCTGCGAGACGAAGCTGGAGACGATCGGCGCGCCCGTCGCGCTGCGCCTCACGCCCACCACCGGACCGGGCGGGCTGAAAGCCGATGGTGCCGACCTGGCGCTGGTGCAGGTCGAGGTGGTGGATGCCAAGGGCCGCCGCAACCCGGTGGCGCTCGACACGGTCAGGTTCGACCTGCAGGGCCCGGCCGAATGGCGCGGCGGCATCGCGCAGGGGCCGGACAATTTCATCCTGGCGCGCGCGCTGCCGGTGGAAGGCGGCGTCAACCGCGTGCTGGTACGCAGCACGACCGATGCGGGCCACATCGTGCTGCGGGCCAGCGCGGCAGGCCTGGCGCCGGCCGCCATCGCGCTCGATTCGCGTGCCGTGCAGGTGCAGGGTGGCCTGTCGCGCGAGCTGACCGATGCCGGCCTGCCGCTCCACCTGGAACGGGGCCCGACACCGGCCACGCCGTCGTTCAGGGTCTCGCGCGTGGCGGTGCCGGTCGCCTCGGCCGCCGCGGCCAGCAATGCGGCCGCGGCGGCAGCTTCGTACGATGACGATGAAACGACGACCTGGGCCAGCAACCCGGGCGAAGGTACGCCTTCGATCACGTACACGCTGGCCGAAGCGGCCACGCTGTCCGAGATCACGCTCAAGCTCTCCGGCTGGCGCCAGCGCAGCTACCCGCTGCGTGTCGCCGTCGATGGCGAAGAGGTGTACAGCGGCACCACGCCGAAAAGCCTCGGCTACGTGACGCTGCCGCTCAAGCCGCGCAAGGGCCGCATGGTGCAGGTGGAGCTCGTGGGCGCGGCCGACGACACGGGCGGCATCCGGCTCACGGAAGTGGCAAACCAGAAGAACAACGACACCGGCGCCGACCGCACCGCGAAAGGTTCGCTGGCGATCGTGGAGATCGAGTTCTACCGGGCGCCCTGAACGCGCGCCGCGGCACGTGTCCCGGTGCCAGGCACCAGGACACCGGCGGCAGCGTGGACCGGCGCGGGGCGCCGCAGCCTAGGAACGCTGCGCCGGCTGCTCGCCCTGCCCTTCGGTCTTCGGCCGGAATTCCTGCGGGCTCATTCTCATGCGGCCGCGCCGGTCACCCATCAGGTCGCGCAGCTCGCGGATCGCGATGCCACTCGCTTCGTGCATGCGCAGCAGGATCGTGGCGCCGACCGGCAGGCGGCCGTGCCGGATCTTGCTCAGCACGGGCGGTGCCACTTCCAGCGCGCGCGACAGCGCCGCGTCATTCTTGGCGCCCAGCCGTTCGGCCAGGGCATCGAGCAGCCGGCCCGGATTGTAGGCCTCGTCGATCCCTGCCGCTTCATCGTTATTGTGCATGTGGTTCATCTGAGTTCTCCTAGTGATCTGCTACCTTGCCGATATGCAGGCGGTGCAACAACAAATCAACCGCCACAAGATGAATTTTCAACATTTTTCCATAACAATTGCATACGGACGATTTTAACAATTGCGCCGGCCGGGGGGCGCCTGCCAGAGTTGTATTCGTTACATCGTCCTTATCACCTTTGCCACCTGTTGATGTGCAATTGAACGTTACCGTACGGAAATTTGCGTTACAATCTCACGCTTCGCGCAGTCATTCATCGCGCCCGCAGTAGCCGCCTTCCCTGTACCAGGAGTCCTGATGTATCCGTTACCCCGTGCCGCCCGCCTCCGGCAAGCGGCCTGCCCGTCTGCGCCGCCCCCGACCGCCGCGTTCCACCGCGTGGCGCGCCTGATACGTGCGGGTGCGGTCTGCGCGGGCCTGCTCGCAGGGGCGGCCGCCGCCGCCGCGCCCACGTACCAGTTCTCGCCCGTGAACCAGTACAACGTGCAGGTCACGGCCAGCTTCTGGAATCCCATCATGGAATATGTGTCGCAGAAAAGCGGCGTCACGCTGCGCCTGAAGATCGGCCGCACGTCCGCCGATACGACCTCGTTCGTGCTGGCCCAGGAAGTCGATTTCGCCTTCTCCAACCACCTGTTCTCGCCGGAGCGCGAGCGCATGGGCTGGCGCGTGCTGGCCCGTCGCGACGCGCCGCCGGTGCGTTCGCAGCTCGTGACGCTGGCCGACTCGCCCGTGAAGAACGTGGCGCAACTGGCCGGTGGCGACGTGGCGTTCCCCGGTCCGGAAGCGCTGGTCGCCTACAAGGTCAGCTACGCCGAACTGCTGCGGCGCGACGTGCCCGTCAACGTGGTCTTTGCCGGCAACATGGACGGCGCCTTCGCGCAGCTCGAAAGCGGCAAGGCGCGCGCGGTCGGCGCCAATTCGCAGCTGGCCGAGGCCTACGCAGCGCGTACCGGCCGGCCGCTGCGCGTGCTGTGGCAGTCCGCCCCGTTCAATGACCTGGCGCTGATGGTCTCGCGCCGCGTCCCGGCGGCCCAGGCCGATGCCGTGGCGCGGGCCTTCCTGGGCATGGCCACCGATCCGCGCGGCCGCCGCATCCTCGACGAAGCGGCCGCGCTGATCAAGATGGCGCCGTTCACCTTCGTGCCCGCGAAGGAAGGCGACTACGACGCCTACCGCGACTTCTACAGCCGCGCGCCGGCACGCCTGCGCTGATGGACGTCCTGCGCCGCCTGGTACCGCGCACGCTGTGGGGCCGCATGCTGGCCCTGTACAGCGTCACCGTGGTGTGCTTCCTCGTGCTGGGGCTGGGTACCTATTACCGCCTGCAGTTCCTGCGCGAGATCGAGGAGGTGCAGGACATGGCCGGCATGCTGGCGGAGGTGGCGTCGCAGGCCGTCGAGGAAAGCGTCGTCATCGGCGACTACGACACGGTGCAGCGCACGCTGGCGAAAACCCTGCACAACTCGCCGCTGCGCGCCGCCGCGTTCATCGACATGGGCGGCAATACGCTGCGCATTGCCGATCCGCGCGAGATGGGCGACCAGCCACCGCAGTTCATCGTCGACATGGTGGCACAACGGTTGTACGACGTGAACCGGCCGATCTCGGTCGGCGGCCACGATTACGGCGTGATGCGCTTCACCTTCGACGAGGCGGCCATCGCGGCACGCCTGTGGCACCTGCTGCGCGACGCGGCCGGCCTGGCCTGCGCCTGCCTGGTGCTGTCGCTGTTCGCGATGCAGTACCTGCTGAGCCGCTGGCTGCGCCAGCTGACCCGCCTGCAGAGCGTGGAGGCGGACCTGTCCGCCGGCGTGGCCGATGCGGCGGCAAGGCCGGGCGATGCGCCACTGGAGATCGAGCAGGCGATGCGCGCCGTCGACCGCATCACGCACAGCATCCGCAGCCAGTTCGACCAGCGCATCGACACGCTGATCGATTCGCTCATCCAGCACAAGAACGCGCTGGACGAAGCCTGCAATGTCTGCGAGCTCGATCCGGCCGGCCGCATCGTTTCCGTCAACGAGCGCTACGTGGCCGCTTCCGGCTACAGCCGCGAGGAACTGCTGGCCATGTCGATCGACGAGATCGGCGAAGTGCTGGTGCCACTGCGCCAGGGCGTGGCCGGCGCCGCCGTCAGGACGGGCGAAGTACGCCTGACGGACCGCACCGGCCAGGCCCACTGGCGGCGCCGCACGCTGGTGCCGATCTTCGATGCGGCGCGCGCGGTGGAAAAATACATCTGCATCGAGATCGACATCACGGACCGGCGCCGCAGCGAGCAGCTGGCGCTGGCGCACGCGCGCAAGCACGAGCAGGCCGCCGCCTTCGCCCGCTTCGCGCTGACGGAGACCGATCACGACACGCTGTGCAAGCTGCTGGTGCGCGCCGCCGCGGTCGGCCTGCAAGCCGACTGTGCCGCCCTGCTCCGCCATGATGCGTCGGGCAACCGCTGCGTGGCCGCCTGGTATCCGGGCGAACCGGGCGGCGGGGTGTCGACCGACGAGCCGCTCGGCCATGCCGAACGCATGGCCGTGGCGCTGCGCTGGGGCGACGTGCCGGGCACGCTGGCCGTCTACGGCCATGTGCCGAACGCGTTTACCGACGAGGACCGCCATTTCCTCGACAGCCTGGCCGCCGCCTTCGCCAATGCCGCCGAGCGCCACCACAGCAGCAACCGGCTGCGCTATCTGGCCACGCACGATCCGCTGACGTCATTGCCGAACCGCGCCGCCTTCGGCGAGCAGCTGGAACGGGCCGTCGTGCCGGGCGGCGCCATGCAGCTGCTGCTGATCGACCTGGATCACTTCAAGAACATCAACGACACCCTCGGCCATGCGGCCGGCGATGCGCTGCTGGTGGAAGCCGCGTGCCGCCTGCGTGCCGCCGTGCCGGAGGGCGCGTTCGTGGCGCGGCTCGGCGGCGACGAATTCGCCGTGATCTGCCCCGCCGGCCTGGACGACGCCACCGTCGATGCCTGCGCCGAACGGCTGGTGGAAAGCCTGCGCCGCCCGTTCGCACTGGACCGGAACGAGGTGTTCATCGCCGCCAGCATCGGCATTGCCGCCAGCCCGCGCGACGGCACGGTCGCACAGGACCTGGTGCGCAATGCCGACACGGCGATGTACGGCGCCAAGCAGGCGGGCCGCAATCGCAGCTGCCGCTTCCAGGCCGCGATGAACGAACGCGTGGCGCGGCGCATGTCGCTCGAATCGCGGCTGCGCGGTGCGCTGGGCCGCGGCGAATTCGCGCTGGCCTACCAGCCGAAGCAGGACATCGCGACCGGACGGCTGACCGGCTTCGAGGCGCTGCTGCGCTGGTCCGGCGCAGAAGGTCCGGTACCGCCGGACGTGTTCGTGCCGATCCTGGAGGACAGCGGCCTGATCCTGCCGGTCGGCGCCTGGGTCATCGATACCGTGTGCATGCAGATCCGCGCCTGGGGCGACGCCGGCATGCCGCGCGTGCCGGTCGCGATCAACCTGTCGGCGCGCCAGTTCCAGCAGGAGAACCTGGTCGACGTGATCCTGGCCGCGGCCGACGGCGCCGGCATCAGCCCGGCCGCACTGGAATTCGAGCTCACCGAGTCGATGCTGATGACCGATCCGGCGGCGGCCGAGGCGGCGATGCACCGGCTGAAGGCGGCCGGCATCGGCCTGTCGATCGACGATTTCGGCACCGGCTATTCCAGCCTCTCCTACCTGAAGCGCTTCCCGCTCGATGCCTTGAAAATCGACCGCGCCTTCGTGCGGGACCTGCCGGGCGATTCCGAGGACCTGGCCATCACGCGTGCCGTGATCGCACTGGCGCACAGCCTGAACCTGCGCACCATCGCCGAGGGCGTCGAGGATGAAACGCAGCTGGCGTCGCTGCGCGAGAACGGCTGCGACGAGATCCAGGGCTACCTTTACGGCCGGCCGATGGCGGCGGCGGATTGCCTGAAGCGTTTCGGTCCGCTCATGGAGATGGCGGTCTGATCGGGCATGCCATGCCGCCCGGGATCCGGTGGGGTGGTCGGCACCTCGGCCACCGTTGACGGGATCGGCCGCTAGAACAGCGCGGCCTGCAAGGTCACGGCCTGCGGCATGGGGTCCGGCGCCGCCCACAGGACGGCTGCATCCGGCAGCGCGAGCAGCTGGCGTGCCGCGGCATGCGAGCGGCAACCCAGCCACGCATCGAAATCGCCGGGCGCCACCGGCACCAGCGCGCGCTTTTCGTCACCCGGGCGGTGGAAGCGCGCCAGCAGCGGATGCGCATCGGCATTGACGGTCAGCTGGGTGAACGAACCGGTGCGGCGGCCATCCGGCGCCTGCCAGGCACGCCAGAGCCCCGCCACGGCCAGCGGCGCCCCGTCCGCGCGGCCGATGGCCCAGCGCTCGCTCCTGCCCGTGCTGGCAACTCCCTCGTAATTCGGTTCGTACCAGCGTTCCATCGGGATCAGGCAGAAGCGGAAGGCGGCCCACGCGTCGCGGAAGCTGGCCAGCGTGCCGGCCGTTTCGCTGCGCGCATTCATCGTCGAAAAGCCGCGCGTGCCGGGCGGGAAGCGGTGCTGCGGCACCATGCCGTAGCTCGCCACGAGGCCACGACGGGTGCCGTCGGCCGTCGCGACGATGATCGGCGCCGCATAGTCCTGCCAGATTTCCGGCTCCCATTCGCCGGCCGGCATCGCCTCCGTGGCGATGCCGAAAGAAGCCAGGCTGTCACGCCTGACGGTCACGTAATTGACGCACATGGATCCTCCGCAGCGCGCATGGTAGCAGGCCGACAGCGGCGGTGCCCGCCAAGGGAGCGTCGCCCAGGGGATCGTGTTGCAGCTTATTGCAGGTCGCGGCGCTGCAGGGCGCGGGCGACCTGGACGAGGATGGTCCTGGCCAGGGGATTGTTGTGGTGTTCGGCGCTGGAGGCCTCGGCGAGAAGGCGCGCGGCGGCACGCGGATTGGCATCCGGCGAGACGGCCTGCAGCAGCTGTCCGACAAGATCGCAGGCCTGCAGTACATCGTCGATGCCGACCGTTTCCAGGCCGAGCGTGTAGGGCGGCGCACTGCCGCAGGTGTGTGATTTGTTCATGGTGGATTCCTCGCCACCATTACACCGCGGATGAGAGCCGCCCGCCGTCAGCACACGTGCCGGGCGCGTGTCAGCCTATGCCTCATGTCGACCAATGTTATCGGCAAGGCACTTACTACCGGTTGGTTCTTCGTAGCAACGGATACATGGTGCCGACGCCTAGGGCACCAGGCGATCCTGGCCCGCATAACAGACGAACTGCTCGCCCCGCGCGAAGGCCACCAGCACCATCCCCGCCCCTTCCGCCATCCGCACCGCGGCCGCGGTGGGCGCCGAGACGCCGACGATGGCAAAGGCGCCCGCCATCGCGGCCTTCTGCACCATCTCGACGCTGACACGGCTGGTGACGAGCGCAAAACCGTCCCCCTCGCGCAGGTCCGGCTGGCGCGCCAGCGCGCCCACGACCTTGTCCAGCGCATTGTGGCGGCCGACATCCTCGCGCGCCACCTTCAGGGTGCCGTCCGCATCGCACCACGCCGCGGCGTGCGTCGCGCCGGTGACCCTGTTGAGAGCCTGCCGGGCGGGCAAGGCGGCCAGCGCACCCCGGATTGCCGCGCCGGTCAGGACCTGCGTGCCGGCCTGCGGGGGCAAGGCGCGGTAGACCTGGTCCAGGCTGTCCACCCCGCACAGGCCGCAGCCCGTGCGGCCCGCCAGCGAGCGGCGGCGCTCCTTCAGCGCCACGAAGGCCCGGCTGGCCACTTCCAGCTGCACGGCCACCCCGCCGTTGACCGCCTCGATGTCGATGCCGTAGCACTCGCCGGCATGGTCGATCAGGCCTTCCGTCAGCGAAAATCCCAGCGCGAAATCCTCCAGGTCCGCCGGCGTGGCCATCATCACCGCGTGCGAGATGCCGTTGTAGACCAGCGCCACCGGCACCTCCTCGGCCAGCGAATCCCCGGTGTGCGCCGCCACGCCCGCTTTCACGCGCAGCACCTCATGCCGCGCGGCGGGCTCGGGAAGTGGATGGTCGGGGACGATGGGGCAGGTATCGGCAGTCATCCCGCGATGATGCCACATCACCGCCCGCAACGTGGCCGCCGCCAACGGCACAGCTCGTGTCCACTTCGGGGTCAGACCCCGACACGGACACGAGCTCAACAATCACGCAGCATCGCCAGGTGGCTTTGCCCGATTCGCACTCACTGACTGCTCAGCTCGTGTCCATGTCGGGGTCTGACCCCACGGTGGACACGGGCCCGGCTGTTGGCAGTCTTGTATTAGACATCTCTTGTATGACACGGTTCGCTGATTTATTGCTAACGAACTGTTTTAAATTTGCCGCATTTCATAAGGGATAGTACGTAGTCCCGCACTTGTTCCTGCAGCACCGGAAGTTTCCTGCGAAAATACCCAGTGGCGGTGACACCATCAGTCGCCCGAAGTTATAAATCCTTATAAAGGAATCGTATGAACCAGATGTCACGGCGCCAGTTCCTCAAGGTGACCGGCGCGACCATCGCGGGTTCGAGTATCGCGGCGCTCGGGTTTGCGCCGGCTACGGCCATGGCCGAAGTCCGGCAGTACAAGCTCGCGCGCACGACCGAAACCCGGAACACCTGCCCCTACTGCTCCGTCGGTTGCGGCATCCTGATGTATGGCCTGGGCGACGGCGCGAAGAACGCGGCGGCCAGCATCATCCACATCGAAGGCGACGCCGATCACCCCGTTAACCGCGGCACGCTGTGCCCGAAGGGGAACAGCCTGATCGACTTCATCCACTCGCCGAACCGCATGAAGGAACCGGAATACCGGGAACCGGGCGGCACGGAATGGAAGAAGATCTCCTGGGACGACGCGCTCGACCGCATCGCCAAGCTGATGAAGGCCGACCGCGATGCGAACTTCATCGAGAAGAACGCCGACGGCAAGACGGTCAACCGCTGGCTGTCCACCGGCTTCCTGGCTGCCTCGGCCGCCAGCAACGAAGTCGGCTACCTGACCCACAAGACTGTCCGCAGTCTGGGGATGCTCGCATTCGATAACCAGGCGCGTGTTTGACACGGTCCGACGGTGGCAGGTCTTGCCCCGACGTTTGGCCGTGGAGCGATGACGAATCACTGGGTCGACATTAAAAATGCCGATGTGATTCTGGTTATGGGCGGCAATGCCGCCGAAGCGCACCCGTGTGGTTTCAAGTGGGTCACCGAAGCGAAAGCCCATAACAAGGCGAAGCTGATCGTGGTGGACCCGCGGTTTACCCGTACTGCGTCCGTGGCGGACTACTATGTTGCCACGCGTACCGGCGCGGACATCGTGTTCCTGGGCGCGATCGCGAACTACCTGATCACGAACGACAAGATCCAGCATGAATACGTCCTGAACTACACGGACATGTCCTTCATCGTGCGCGAAGACTTCGCGTTCGACGACGGCATCTTCACCGGTTACGACGCCACTGCCGGCAAGTACACCGACAAGAGCAGCTGGAACTACGAGATGGGCGAAGACGGCTATGCCAAGGTCGATCCGACCCTGCAGCACCCGCGCTGCGTCTACCAGCTGTTCAAGAAGCACTACTCGCGCTACACGCCCGAGATGGTCACCCGCGTCTGCGGCGTGTCTTCCGAGCAGTTCCACAAGGTCGCCGAGACGCTCGCGTCGACGGCCGTGCCCGGTCGCGCCGGTACCATCCTGTACGCACTGGGCTGGACGCACCATTCCACCGGCGCGCAGACGCTGCGCATGGGCGCCCTCGTCCAGCTGCTGCTGGGCAATATCGGTATCGCGGGCGGCGGCATGAACGCACTGCGCGGCCACTCGAACATCCAGGGCCTGACCGACCTGGGCCTGATGTCGAACCTGCTGCCGGGCTACATGACGCTGCCGTTCGATGCCGAACAGGACTTCGACAAGTTCATCGAAGCGCGTGCACCGAAGCCACTGCGGCCGAACCAGCTTTCCTACTGGAGCAACTACAAGAAGTTCCACGTGAGCTTCATGCGCACCTGGTGGGGCGACGCGGCAACGCAGGAAAACAACTTCGCGTTCGACTACCTGCCGAAGCTGGACAAGCCGTACGACCTGCTGCAGACGCTCGAGCTGATGCATCAAGGGAAGATGAACGGCTACGTCTGCCAGGGCTTCAACGTGCTGGCCTCCGCCCCGAACAAGCAGAAGACCATCGAGGCGCTGTCGAAGCTGAAGTTCCTCGTCATCATGGATCCGCTGGCCATCGAAACGGGCGAATTCTGGAAGCCGCACGGCGAATTCAACGACGTCGATCCGACCAAGATCCAGACCGAAGTGTTCCGCCTGCCGACGACCGTGTTCGCCGAAGAGCGCGGTTCGCTGGTGAGCTCGTCCCGCGTGCTGCAGTGGCACTGGCAGGGCGCCGAGCCGCCGGGCCAGGCCCGTAGCGACCTGGAGATCATGTCCGGCCTGTGGCTGCGCCTGCGCAAGATGTACCAGACCGAAGGCGGCAAGTTCCCCGACCCGATCCTGAACCTGACGTGGCCGTACGCCCGTCCGGACAGCCCGACGCCCGAAGAAATCGCCATGGAATTCAACGGCAAGGCGCTGCAGGAGATCTCGGATCCGAAAGATCCGACCAAGGTGCTGCTGAAGAAGGGCGAACAGCTGGCCAGCTTCTCGCAACTGCGTGACGACGGTTCCACGGCTTCGGGCTGCTGGATCTTCGCCGGCAGCTGGACGGCCGCGGGCAACCAGATGGGCCGCCGCGACAACTCCGACCCGACCGGCATCGGCAACACGCTGGGCTGGGCCTGGGCATGGCCGGCCAACCGCCGCGTGCTGTACAACCGTGCCTCCTGCGACACGAAAGGCAAACCGTTCGACCCGACGCGCAAGCTGGTGGGCTGGAACGGCACCACGTGGAGCGGTGCCGACGTGCCGGACTTCAAGCTGGACGAAGACCCGGCCAACGGCATGAACCCGTTCATCATGAATGCCGAAGGCGTGGCGCGTTTCTTCGCCCGCGGCCAGATGAACGAGGGTCCGTTCCCCGAGCACTACGAGCCGTTCGAGAATCCGTTGGGCTACAACCCGATGCATCCGAAGAACAAGGCAGCGACCTCGAACCCGGGTGCGCGGATCTTCCCGAACGACCGGGCCCAGCTCGGCACGCACGTGGACTTCCCGCATGTGGCGACGACCTACCGCCTGACCGAGCACTTCCACTTCTGGACCAAGCACGCAAGGCTCAACGCCATCGCGCAGCCGGAACAGTTCGTGGAAATCGGCGAGGGACTGGCGAAGGAAATCGGCGTGATCGCCGGCGACAAGGTCAAGGTGTCCTCGAAACGCGGCCACATCATCGCCAAGGCGGTGGTGACGAAGCGGATCAAGACGCTGACCATCGAAGGCAAGCCGACGCACACGGTGGGCATCCCCCTGCACTTCGGTTTCAAAGGCCAGACGAAGCCTGGCTATCTCACCAATACGCTGACCCCGGCGGTGGGCGACGGCAACTCGCAGACCCCCGAGTTCAAGTCGTTCCAGGTGAAAGTGGAGAAGGCATAACATGGCACTGCAATCATTAGACATCAGGCGCGTTTCCGCCACGACCGTCCAGCCGCCGGCCGCCCGCGCCCCCATCACGGGCACGGTCGCCAAGCTGATCGACGTTTCGAAATGCATCGGCTGCAAGGCCTGCCAGACCGCCTGCTCCGAATGGAACGACCTGCGCGATGAGGTGGGCGAGAACATCGGCGTGTACGACAACCCGATCGACCTGACCCCGCAATCGTGGACCGTGATGCGTTTCACGGAACACGAGAAGCAGGACGGCAACCTGGAATGGCTGATCCGCAAGGACGGCTGCATGCACTGCGAGGAACCGGGCTGCCTGAAGGCCTGTCCTTCGCCGGGCGCCATCGTGCAGTACACCAACGGCATCGTGGACTTCCACGAAGAGAACTGCATCGGCTGCGGCTACTGCGTGACGGGCTGCCCGTTCAACGTGCCCCGCATCTCGAAGCAGGACAACCGCGCGTACAAGTGCACGCTGTGCTCGGACCGCGTGGCGGTGGGCCAGGAACCGGCCTGCGTGAAAACGTGCCCGACCGGTGCGATCGTCTTCGGTACCAAGGAAGACATGAAGGAGCACGCGGCCGAGCGGATCGAGGACCTGAAGTCGCGCGGCTACGAGAACGCCGGCCTGTACGACCCGGCCGGCGTGGGCGGCACGCACGTGATGTACGTGCTGCACCATGCGGACCGTCCGTCGCTGTACCATGGCCTGCCGAACAATCCGTCCATCAGCCCGATGGTCGGCCTGTGGAAAGGGCTGACGAAGCCGCTGGCGCTGGCCGGCATGGCGGCGGCGGCACTGGCGGGCTTCTTCCACTACACCCGTGTCGGCCCTAACGAGGTCAGCGCGGCGGAGGAAGAGGAAGCACTGCACGACGCCAAGCGGATCAGGGAGGAGACATGAAGCGCACTGTCGAACTGAAGGACAAGGACGGCCTGCCGCTCATCGAGCGGTACAAGCCGAACGAACGCACCAACCACTGGATCACGGCGATTGCCTTCGTGCTGCTGGCCGTGTCCGGACTGGCCATGTTCCATCCGGCCATGTCGTGGATGGCGGTGTTCCTGGGCGGCGGCCAGTGGACGCGCATCCTGCACCCGTTCATCGGTGTGGTGATGTTCCTGTCGTTCCTGGTGCTGGTGCTGCGCTTCTGGCACCACAACTTCCTGGACGCGTCGGACCGTCAGTGGCTCAAGCAGATGGACGACGTGCTGGCCAACCGCGAGGAGAAGCTGCCCCGCATCGGCAAGTACAACGCCGGCCAGAAGCTACTGTTCTGGGCGCTGATCGTGTCGATGCTGGGCCTGCTGCTGACCGGCATCGTGATGTGGCGCGTGTACTTCACGTTCCTGTTCCCGATCGAGCTGGTGCGCCTGGCTTCGCTGCTGCACGCGTTCTTCGCGTTCGTGATCATCATGTCGATCATCGTGCACGTGTACGCGGGCTTCTGGATCAAGGGCTCGATGGGCGCGATGGTGCGCGGCACGGTCACCTACGGCTGGGCACGCAAGCATCACCCGCGCTGGTTCGAGTCGGAAATCCGCAAATCGGACCGCTGAGTACGCGTTCCTGCGTAATGGTCTAAAATCGGCCGGGCCCCTGTGGCCCGGTTTTTTCATTAAAAGTTGCCCGAAAAATGGGGACAGACCCCATTTTCCGGGAAATTAGTTTCTTCAAAAATGGGGTCTGTCCCCATTTTTGAGGAAACACTGGAGTTAATTTGGTACAGCGTCTGCTAGAACCCGGCGAGATCGAAGGTCTCGACCACACCGCCATTCCCCGCCTGCTGCTGCCGCAGCCGGGCGTCCTGTACACGGCCCGCGCAGAGCGGCTGCGCCAGCTGGCCGCCAACAACATCCAGGGCACGTCCGTCGATGCCACGCTGTCGAGCTACGTAAAGCTGATGGCCGAACTGGTGCAGGCGCAGGCCGACGTCGTCGCCACGCTGCTGCCGGCCGGCATACCGCTGCCGGACACGGAAACGATGCGCGTCGCGCACGAACACAATATGCCGGTGCTCCCGGCCACCGGCCAGCGCCCCGCCGAGTGGCGCGCCGTGTATGCCGCCATCCTCGACAGGCTGGCCACCAAATCGGCCGACCAGCCGCAGCTGGTGACGGCAATCGCCGCCCTCCGCGCGCTCGATGAAGCGCAGCTGGAAGGCGCCGCCGATGCGGTACTGGGCGAATTCGCCGAAGGCATCGACCCGCTGCACGCGCCGTTCATCGCCGCCGCGCTGCAGGCCACCTGGAGCCTCATGGCGTCGCAGCTGGACGAGTGCTGGGCCCAGCCGCTGATCACCGGCACGCTGTGCCCGGTGTGCGGCTCGCATCCCGTCGCCAGCGTGATCCGCATCGGCGGCCAGTCGCAGGGCTACCGCTACCTGCACTGCCAGCTGTGCGCCAGCGAATGGCACATGGTGCGCGTGAAGTGCTCCTGCTGCGAATCGACCAGCAAGATCGCCTACCAGGGCCTGACGGACGCCGAAGCCAACCTGGTCGAGGAAAACATCGCCGCCGCCAGGGAAGGCAAGATGATGAACAAGGCGAACGACCCGACCCGCGTGGCACGTGCCGAAACCTGCGACGAGTGCCATACCTACCGGAAGATCTTCAACCAGGAGCACGACTACAACGTCGATCCGCTCGCCGACGACCTGGCCAGCCTGGTGCTGGACGTGCTGGTGTCCGAGCTGGGCTACGCCCGCGCCAGCGGCAACCCCTTGCTGCGACTGGGCAGCCCGGCATGATGGACGGCGCGTCAGGCAAGGCGACACCGGGCCTGCGGCTGCCGGCCGTCCACACGCTGCTTGCCGCCGAGGCGTGCCAGCCGCTGGTGGCCGAATTCGGCCGCGAGCAGACGGTCAATGTGCTGCGCGAGGTACTGGCCCGCTTGCGGGAATCGCTCGTGAACGGCGGCGCCCCCGACACGTCCCAGGCCGCCGTGCTGGCCGCGCTGGCCGAACGCCTGCGCGACGCCAACCGCTCGCACATGCGCCGCCTGTTCAACCTGACGGGCACGGTGCTGCACACGAACCTCGGCCGCGCCTTGCTGCCCGACGTGGCAGTGCAGGCCGTGGCCGACGCGCTGCGCTGGCCGATGAACCTGGAATGGGATCTGGAGACGGGCAAGCGCGGCGATCGCGATACCCTCGTCGAGGAACATCTCCTCAAGCTGACGGGCGCCGAAGCCGTCACCATCGTCAACAACAACGCCGCCGCCGTGCTGCTGATGCTGAACACGGTCGCGATGGGCCGCGAAGTGATCGTCTCGCGCGGCGAGCTGGTGGAAATCGGCGGTGCGTTCCGCATCCCGGACGTGATGACGCGCGCCGGCGCCACGCTCGTCGAAGTGGGCGCCACCAACCGCACGCACGAGAAGGACTACGATGCGGCGGCGGGCGAAAAGACCGCGCTGATGATGAAGGTCCACTGCAGCAATTATGCCATCACCGGTTTTACGAAGGAAGTCACGCTGGAAGAGCTGGTCCCGCTGGCGAGGAAGCACGGCATCCCCGTCGCCGTGGACCTGGGCAGCGGCACCCTGGTCGACCTGGAACAGTACGGCCTGCCCCATGAACCGACGGTGCGCGAGACCATCGCCGCCGGCGCCGACCTCGTCACCTTCAGCGGCGACAAGCTGCTGGGCGGCCCGCAGTGCGGCATCATCGCCGGCCGCAAGGACCTGATCGCCGCCATCAAGAAGAATCCATTGAAGCGTGCCCTGCGCGTCGGCAAGCTCACGCTCGCCGCGCTGGAACCCGTGCTCGCGCTGTACCACGCGCCGGACCTGCTGGCCGACCGCCTCACCACGCTGCGGCTGCTCACCCGCCCGGCGGCATCGATGCGGCGACTGGCCGAACGGCTGCTGCCGGCCGTGCAGGGGGCGCTGGGCGACACGTACACCGTCACCGCCGAACCGATGCAAAGCCAGATCGGCAGCGGCGCCCTGCCCGTCGATAACCTGCCCAGCTACGGGCTGGCGATACGCTCTGCGCCAGCAACGCGCGGCAATCCGCTGGGCGTGCTGGAACGCCGCCTGCGCGACCTGCCCGTGCCCGTCATCGGCCGCATCAAGGACGATGCGCTGTGGCTGGACCTGCGCTGCCTGGAAGAGGCGCATGCCGCCGAATTCGAGGCGCAACTGACCGACCTGGGCCGCGCATGATCGTCGGTACCGCCGGCCACATCGACCATGGCAAGACCACCCTCACGCGCGCGCTGACGGGGGTCGACACCGACCGCCTGAAGGAAGAAAAGGCGCGCGGCATCTCGATCGAATTGGGCTACGCCTACGTGCCGCTGGCCGATGGTTCCGTGCTCGGCGTGATCGACGTGCCGGGCCACGAGAAATTCATCCGCACGATGGCCTCCGGCGTGACGGGCATCGATGTCGCCCTGCTGGTGATTGCGGCCGACGACGGCATCATGCCGCAGACCGTCGAGCACCTGGCCATCCTGCGGCTGCTGGGCGTTACGCGCGGCGCCGTCGCGCTGACGAAATGCGACCGCGCCGATGCCGAACGCATCGCCGCCGTGGAAAACGACATCGCGGTGCTTCTCGCCGATACGCCATTCGCCGGCGCACCCGTGTTCCGCACCGCCGCGACCAACCCGGGCGATGCCGGTGTCGCCGCCCTGCTCGATCACCTCGCCGCCATCGCGCAAACGCTGCCGTCGCGTGACGAACAGCGCCTGTTCCGCCTGGGCGTCGACCGCGTGTTCACGCTGGCCGGCCAGGGTACCGTCATCACGGGCACCGCGCTGTCCGGCGACGTGGCGGTGGGCGATACGCTCGTGCTGGCCCCCGGCGGCCAGAGCGCCCGCGTGCGCGCCATCCATGCGCAGAACCGCACCGCCACGCAGGGCCATGCGGGCCAGCGTCTCGCGCTGAACCTGGCCGGCGTGGCGAAGGAAGACATCGAACGGGGCAGCTGGGTGGTCGCCCCCGCGCTGGCCGACGTGTCGGAGCGCATCGACGCGCGGCTGACCCTGGCCAGCGGCGTATTGAAAGCCTGGTCGCCGGTGCACGTGCACCTGGGCGCCGCGCACCATACGGCCCATGTGGTGCCGCTCGATGCCGAGACGGTGCAGCCGGGCCAGACCGCGCGCGTGCAGCTGGTGTTCGACGTGCCGCTGCACGCGGTGCCGGGCGACCGCTTCGTGGTGCGCAATGCGCAGGCCACGCAGACGATCGGCGGCGGCGTGGTGCTCGACCCGTTCGGCGCGGCGCGCAAGCGCCGCAGTCCCGCGCGCCTGGCGTGGCTGGAGGCATTGCAGAGTTACCTGGATGGCGGCGACGTGTCCGCACTGCTGGCGCAAAGCCCCCTCGGCGTGCGTGCGGCGTCCCTGGTGCGCCTCACGCAACTGCCGCCCGATGCGCTGCCACTGCCCGTGGGCGCGCTGCGCGTGCCGCTGTCCGGCGGCGAAGAGCTGTGGATCATGGAGGCGGCGCTGGCCCAGCTGGAGGGCTCGGTGCTGGCCTCACTCGCGACCTTCCATGCGAAGCATCCGGACGACGCCGGCCCCGAACTGTGGCGGCTGAAACGCATGGCGCAGCCGGATGCGGAAGATGCCCTGTGGAGCGCCCTCGCCGCCCGCATGCTCGCGCAAGGCAGCATCGCGCAGAGGGGCCACAGCCTGCACTTGCCGGGCCACAGCGTGGCATTGACGCAGGAAGAAGAAGCGCTGGCGGCACCGCTGCTGGCGGCCGTCGAGCAGGGCCGCTTCGATCCGCCGTGGGTGCGCGACTTGGCAAAGGCACAGCGCGTGCCGGAAGACGAAGTGCGGCGGCTGCTGCGCAAGCTGGCGCGCGCCGGGCAGCTGTCGCAGGTGGTGCCGGACCTGTTCTACCACCCGCGCGCGCTGGCGGACATGGCGCGCATTGTCGCCACGCTGCCGGACACGCAGGCGGCGACGTTCCGCGATGCGACGGACCTGGGCCGCAAACGCGCGATCCAGGTGTTGGAGTATTTCGACCGGGTCGGCTATACTCGCCGCGTCCGCAACAGCCACCTGGTGCGGCCCAACGCGAGCTGGCCGGAAGCGATGTGACCAGCGCGAGCCAGCGCGTTTCCAAGTAGTCCTAGGAAGGCATTCTCATCCGGTGATGGGGCCGGGCTTCAAACCCGGTGAGGGGCGTCAGACGCTCCTCTGTAAGTTCGACTCTTTCTGCCTTCCGCCACCCTGCCGTTTATTCCTTGCCCGGCATCTTGCCGCTCTTCGGCGCCGAATCGAGCGCGCGGCGTTCGACCGGATTCACGTAGGCGTCGGACGGCTTGATTTCCATGGCGCCTTCCGCACCGCCATCGCCATTGCCGGCGCCCATGCCCTTCGTCGAGGTCGCGCTGGTACCGGCATCGACGCGCTCGCCCGTCACCGGGGAGCCGTCCGCGGCCGACGTGCTGGCGCCGCTGCTGTCGGCCTTGCCATCGTCCTTGTTATCGGACTTTGCATCGGCGGCGGCATCCGCCTTCACCTGGGCCTGGCTCTTCGGGTTGTGCTTCGTCGTGTGGCCCTTGCCGCCGTTCTTGTCCTTCTGCTTGTTGGTGTTCTGCTGCGCCGTGGCGGTGCGGCCCGGCGTGGCTTCGGTGCCGGCCTTCGTGTCCGACTGGGCCTGCGGCGGGTTCGCCATGTTCGTCACGGAATGGCTCTGTGCCGACGCGGTGCCGGCAAATGCCAGGGCGGCCATTGCCGCAATCATGGTGGTGTTGAGCTTCGTATTGAATGTCGTGTTCATGGTGTTCTCCTCTGGCCAGTGGCCTTGCAACGTTCGGGCGCGGGTCTCGGATGACGCCGCCGGATGACACCATTCTGTCATGCAGCTCGACCATTGGGAGTAGGAGAAAGCGCCGTGCGCGGGTCGGCGCGCATCCGTCCTACCCCTGCCGGTGGCGCCGCCATCTCTCCCTTACAGCAGGTAGACGCGCCCCGCGTGGTTGCCGACAATGACTTCATTGCAACCACCACCGGAGTCCATCATGACAGCCCAGCACACCATCAATACCGTCACTACCCGCGACGGCACCATCATCCGCTACACCGACTGGGGCGACGGTCCCGTCGTCGTGTTCAGCCACGGCTGGCCGCTGCAGGGCGACGCCTGGGAAGACCAGATGATGTTCCTGGCCGACCATGGCTACCGCGTGGTGGCGCACGACCGCCGCGGCCACGGCCTGTCCAGCAAGCCCTGGCACGGCAACGACATGGACCACTACGCCGACGACCTGGCCGCCGTGATCGAATCGCTGGGCCTGGAAAACATCATGCTGGTGGGGCACTCGACCGGCGGCGGCGAGGTGGCGCGCTACATCGGCCGCCACGGCACCGGTCGCGTCACCCGCGCCGTGCTGGTGGGCGCCGTCACGCCGCGCATGCTGGTGGGCCCGGACAATCCGAACGGCGTGCCCCTGTCCGTGTTCGACGAGATCCGCGCCGGCGTGAAGAACGACCGCTCGCAGTTCTTCAAGGACCTGACGACGCCGTTCTATGGCTACAACCGCCCTGGCGCGAAGGACTCGGCCGGCGTGCGCGAAACGTTCTGGCTGCAGGGTTCCCAGTCGAGCATCCGCGCCGCCTATGCCTGCATCAAGCAGTTCTCCGAGACGGACTTCACGGAAGACCTGAAGAAGATGACCTTCCCCACCCTGGTGATCCATGGCGATGCCGACCAGATCGTGCCGATCGATGCCACCGCGCGCCGCGCCGTCGAGATCCTGCCGCAGGGCCGCCTGGTGGTGTACGAAGGCGCGCCGCACGGCCTGCCGACCACGCACAAGGACCGCCTGAACGCGGACCTGCTGGCCTTCCTGCGCAGCTGATGAAGGCGACACCCAGCGACCTGTTCCTGGGCATCTGCCTGGGCGGGCTGGCCGGCTATGTCGACACGGCGGGCTTCGTGGCGCTGTACGGGCTGTTCACGGCCCACGTGACGGGCAACTTCGTGCTGATCGGTGCGGAACTGGCGCGCCCTTCGCACGGCCCGCTGCTGCTGAAGTTCCTCGCCTTCCCCGCCTTCGGGGCCGGCGTGGTGTTCGGCCGGCTGCTCGGCAATGCCTATGAACGCCGCGGCAGCAGCGCCGTACGGCCCCTGCTGGCGCTGGAGCTCGTGCTGCTGGCGGGTTTCATGGCGGCGGGCCTGGCCGCGGTGCCGTTCGAACACCAGAGCGCGCCGCCGGTGCTCCTGGCCGGCATGCTGGGCGCGGCGGCGATGGGTGTCCACAACGCCGCGGGCAAGCAGCAGTTCGCCCGCATCGCCCCGACCACGGTCATGACGGGCAACGTGACGGAGCTGCTGTTCAATGTGACGGACCTGGCGACCGGCCATGGCGCCCCGGCCGCGCGCGAAAAGCTCACGCGCTTCGCCTGGCCCGTGCTGGCCTTCGCGCTGGGCTGCATCGCCGGCGGTTCGGCCTACGTGGCGGCCGGCTTCTGGTGCCTGCTGCTGCCGGTGGGCGCGCTGGTGATGCTGCTGGGCCTGCGCTGGCCATCGCCGGTGCCCGTCCCCGCCGCGAAATAGCATTCCCGGCCATCCCGGCCGCGGGTCGGGAAGAGCGCAGCGACGATGCCCCGCCGCGCTCTTCCTGGCGTTCCTCGCCTTACTCCCCCGCTTTCACCGCGGCTTTTTCTTCCTCCTGCGCGGCCTTTTCTTCCTCCTCGACGACCTTGGCCTCGATCCGCCGGTCCGGGATCAGCCACAACGCCGCCACGACCGCGTAGGCAAGGAACCCCATCCACGCCGCGAAGAACGACAGCGCCACGCCGGCAAGGTACAGCACGATGGAGATCTTGCCCTTGCGGTTCTCGCCCGTGGCCTCGGCCAGCGTCGCGTTCTTCGGATGGTTCGACACGAGCATCAGGGTGAGCAGCCAGAAGGCCACCGCGCACATGGCCAGCACGAAGCCATACGCCGCCGTCGGCCCTGTTTCGAAATGATTCTCGCCCATCCAGGCCGTGACGAACGGGATCAGCGACAGCCAGAACAGCAGGTGCAGGTTGGCCCACAGCACACCACCGCTGACTTCCTGCACCGCATGCAGCAGGTGGTGGTGGTTGTTCCAGTAGATGCCCACGTAGATAAAGCTGAGCACATAGCTCATGAACACGGGCCACAGCGGCAGCAGCGCGTTGAAGTCCGGGTGGTGCGGTACTTTCAGTTCCAGCACCATGATCGTGATGATGATGGCGATGACGCCGTCGCTGAACGCTTCCAGTCTTCCCTTGCCCATGGTGGCTCCGCCTTGAAAAGAGCGACTTTACCAGCACGGCGGGGCCCCGGCATCACCGGAAAGAGGCAAACGGGGAATGATTCGTTACTGCGCACGAATGATCGGACATTGCAAGGACGACAAAAGCTCCGTAAGCTCTCACACTTCGCCAACTGAATGAGCACCATGAACACCAATCCCAAGCGGCTGGAAGAACTGGAATCGGAGGATCGCCGCGTGCGCGAGCTGTCGCGCTACGGGCTCGATCCGGACCGTCCCGATCCGCAGCTGCGCTTCATCGTGGAGCTGGCCGTCCAGACCATGGGTGCCGAGATTGGCGGCATCAGCCTGGTCTACGAATCGCACATCTGGCTGCCCGTCACGGTGGGCATCGCGCTGCGCGACGTGGACCGCAAGCACTCCTTCTGCGGCGACGCGGTCGCTGCCGGCCAGGAGTTCTTCGAGATCGGCGATGCGCTGGAAGACGACTGGAGCGCCAGCCGCCCGATCGTGCGCAACGCGCCGCATTACCGGCACTATGCCGCCGTCACGCTGCGCGGCAACCGCGGCTACGTGCTGGGCACCCTGTGGGTGATGTGGCGCGAGCCGGGCCGCCTCGACGAGGCGCAGCGCACCATGCTGCAGGGCCTGGGCCGCCTGGTGACGGACACGCTGGAGCTGCGCTACTGCGACGAGGTCACGGGCCTGTACAACCGCACCGCCTTCATCCAGCACCTGCAGCAGGCCAAGAGCCCCGCGGGCGCCAGCGAACTGACGGTGGGCTATATCGACCTGTCCGGCTTCCACCAGGTGAACGAGATCTTCGGCCGCCGTGCCGGCGACGCGGCACTGGCCGAGATCGCTGCCCGCATCACCGGCTGGGCCGGCAGCGGCAATCCGGTCGGGCATATGGGCGGCGACCGCTTTGCCTTCGCTTTGCTGGAAGGTTCGGACGATGGGCGCATGCAGGCCCTGGCCCGCGCGATCGACATGCCGATCCAGCTCTCCGCCGACCGTCACCAGGTGCTGCGCGCCCGCATCGGCGTGGTGCGCCAGGACCTGCCCACCACGCTGGCCGCGGCCGCCCTGCTGGACATGGCCGAAACGGCCGCCTCCAGCATCGGCGAAACGCACACCTTCACCGTCGTGCGCGAATATGGCGACGAGCTGCGCGAGCGCTCCGGCCTGCTGCACGACATGCTGGGACTGCTGCAAGGGCATGACGCGGCCGGCGAACTGACGATGCATTACCAGCCGCAGGTGAACTTCGCGCGGCAGAAGCTGATCGGGCTGGAGGCGCTGGCGCGCTGGCACCATCCGCGCCGCGGCGCCGTGCTGCCATCGACCTTCGTGCCGCTGGCCGAAAGCACGGGCCGCAGCTACGAGCTCGATCTGCTGGTGATGCGCCAGGTGTGCCAGGACATGCGGGGCTGGGCCGATGCGGGTCTGCCGCAGGTGCCCGTTTCGCTGAACTTCTCGCGCGCCTCGCTGCTGCATCCCGAGCTGGCCGGCACCATCGCCGCGCTGCTGGACGAGTTCCGGCTGCCCGGCGCGCTGCTGGAGGTGGAAGTGACGGAAAGCCAGCTGCTCGAGGCGCCGCAGGCGCTGCACGAGCGCGTGGCGGCGCTGCGCGAACTGGGGCTGCGCATCGCCATCGACGATTTCGGCATCGGCTACTCGAACCTGGATGCCATCGGCTCGCTGCCCTTCGACCGGCTGAAGGTGGACCGCCGCTTCGTGCACGGCGTGGCCGACAGCGCCGTGACGGCCAGCCTGTTCCGGCTGATCCAGGGCGTGGCCGAAGGTTCCGATGCCGAGCTGCTGTGCGAGGGACTGGAACGCCAGGTCGACCTGGACTGGCTGCGCCACGAACACGCCTACTGCGTGCAGGGCTGGTACTTCTGCTCGGCGCTGCCGCCGGAAGGCGTGGAGCACCTGCTGCGCGCCTGGGGCGACCGTTCCAGCCGGCCGGCCCCCCATGGCGACATGCGGGAGCTGTTCTCGCAGACGTGATCCGGCGCGGACGACCCTGCGCGTCCGACCGGGCGGCACAGCCGCTCCGGCACCGCTGCCCTGCCATGCGCCGCGCCCTGTCGAGCCTGCGTATACTCGGGCCATGGCCCACCTTCGCATCGGCATCTCCGGCTGGCGTTACGAACCCTGGCGCAAGGTCTTCTATCCGCATGACCTGGCCCAGGCGCGCGAGCTCGAATTCGCGTCGCGCAACCTGCCGACCATCGAGATCAACGGCTCGTTCTATTCGCTGCAGCGGCCGAAGAGCTACCAGGCTTGGTACGACGCCACGCCGCCGGACTTCGTGTTCTCGCACAAGGGCAACCGCTTCCTGACGCACATGAAGCGCCTGCGCGATCCGGAGGGGCCGCTCTGTAACATCTTCGCCTCCGGCGTGCTCGCGCTGCGCGAAAAGCTCGGGCCCTTCCTGTGGCAGCTGCCGCCCAATTTCCGGTTCGATGCCGACCTGCTGGAAGGATTTCTCCGCCTGCTGCCGCACGATACCGCCGCGGCGCTGGCGATGGCGCAGCGCCACGATGCGCGCATGGATGGCCGCTCGTACCTGGAGATCGATCGAAAACGCAAGCTGCGGCACGCGCTGGAGATCCGCCACGAGAGCTTCAACAATCCCCTCTTCATCAAGCTGCTGCGCAAGTACAAGGTGGCGCTGGTGGTGGCGGACACCGCCGGCAAGTGGCCGGACTTCGAGGACGTGACGGCGGACTTCATGTACCTGCGCCTGCATGGCGAGAAGGAGCTTTACGCTGGCGGCTACACGGATGCCGCGCTGGACGACTGGGCCGACCGCATCCGCGCCTGGAGCACCGGCGGGCAGCCCAAGAATGCCCGGCTGATCTCGGCCGTGGCACCGCCGCAGCGCGCCAGCCGCGACGTGTTCTGCTACTTCGACAACGACATCAAGGTGCATGCGCCGTTCGATGCGCGGCGGCTGCTCGCACGGCTGGGCGCCGACAGGGATCTGCCGGCGCTCGACGATCCACGCCAGCTATAGGGGCGGCATGGCGCTGGCGGGCTTGGCCTCCGACCGCTGCGCGCGGTAGATGCCGGCCTGTCCCGAGAACAGATACGCCACCACGCAGCCCAGCGCCGCATACGGGCCGATCTCCGGTCCGAACAGTTCCAATGCCATCACGGTGGAGGCCAGCGGCGTATTGGCCGCGCCCGCGAAGACGGCCACGAAGCCCACGCCGGCCAGCATCGCGAACGGCAGGTGCAGCAGCGGCGCCAGCGCGTTGCCCAGCGTCGCGCCGATGAAGAACAACGGCGTCACTTCACCGCCCTTGAAGCCGGCGCCGAGCGACGTGACCGTGAACGCGAACTTGCCGAGCGCATCCCACAGGGGCAGCGGCTGCTGGAGTGCCTCCACGATGACGGGGATGCCCAGGCCGACGTAGCGTTGCGTGCCGAGCGCCCCTGCGGCCACCGCAACCACGACGCCGCCGATCAGGGGGCGCAGCGGCGCATACGCCACGTGCTGCTTCATGAAGCCGGCGAGACGGTGCGTGGCCCTCGCGAACAGCAGCGCAGCCAGGCCGAACGCGATACCGGCGATCATCGTCGCGGCAACCGTCCATAGGGTGATCGCAGGGATCGCGCCCGCCCCGTAATGCGTGTGGTGGACGCCCCAGGCCAGTCCCACCTGGTCGGCCAGCAGCGCCGCCAGGGTGCAGGGCAGGATCGCATCGTGGCGCAGGCGTCCGATGACGAGCACCTCGAGACCGAAGATGGCGCCGGCCAGCGGCGTGCCGAACACGGAGGCGAAGCCGGCGCTGATGCCGGCCATGAGCAGGATGCGCCGGTCTTCGGGCTTCAGCCGAAGCAGGTTCGTGAGCTGGTCGGCCAGCGCACCGCCCATCTGCACCGCCGTCCCCTCGCGGCCGACCGAGGCGCCGAACAGGTGCGCGAGCACCGTGCCCGCCAGCACCAGCGGCGCCATCCGCAACGGCACCACTTTTTGCGGATGGTGGATCTCGTCGATCAGCAGATTGTTCCCCGTCTCGACCGTGCCGCCCCACCGCAGGTAGACCCAGCCCACCGCGAAGCCGGCAAGCGGCAGCAGCCAGATGATCCAGCCGTGCTGCAGCCGGTACGCCGTCGCCGCCTCCAGTGCGAACAGGAACAGCGCCGACGCACTGCCCGCCAGCGCCGCGACCGCGCCGGCAATCAGCGTCCATCTAAGCAGGTAGCGCAGCGCGGTGAAGGCAGGAGCGAGGTGGGCAGTCATCGGCGCGAATATAGCACGCAGCCCCCCGCTACTGCCGAGCCCGTGTCACACCGTGGGGTCAGGCGTAGTGACACGAACTCGACACTAGCAGGATGGACGGTTTGGGCTCCCTCTGAAGCAGCGCCAGAAAGTTGCTGTATTTTCTCTACAGCTGTGCTCGTGTCACTACGCCTGACCCCACAGAGTGACACGAGCTCAGCAGTTAGTGGTGGTCGTGGCCGCCGCCGCGGGTGACGTCCACCGGGGCGCCGGTGGCGGGGGCCAGGGCGGGCATGCCGGGCGCCTGCGGGGCGGGTGGCAGGTTGCCGGTCCATTCGCGGGCGACGGTGCCGGGCGGATGGCGGTAGTGGCCGGGGTCGCGGTAGTCGCCGCGGGGCTGGTCGGGACGGACCTTGAGCAGCGTGAACATGCCGCCCATTTCGATCTCGCCGAACTGGCCGGTGCCCGTCATCATCGGCAGCGTGTTTTCCGGCAGCGGCATGCGCATGCTGCCCATCGAGCCGCCCTTGTCGCCCATCACCATGTAGCCGGGCACCAGCCGGTTGATCTTCTCGGCCACGCCACGGTGGTCGACGCCGATCAGGTTCGGCACGTCATGCCCCATCGCGTTCATCGTATGGTGCGACTTGTGGCAGTGGAAGGCCCAGTCGCCCGGATTGTCGGCGACGAATTCGATGGCGCGCATCTGGCCGACGGCGATATCGGTCGTCACCTCCGGCCAGCGCGCCGACGGGCGCACCCAGCCGCCATCGGTGCCCGCCACCTCGAACGTGTGGCCGTGCAGGTGGATCGGGTGGTTCGTCATCGTCAGGTTGCCGGCGCGGATGCGCACCCGGTCGCCCTGCCGCACCACCAGCGGATCGATGGCGGGGAAGGCGCGGCTGTTGAAGGTCCACAGGTTAAAGTCCAGCATCGTGTTGACGCTGGGCGTGTAGCGGCCCGGCTCGATGTCGTAGGCGTTCAGCAGGAAGACGAAATCGCGGTCGACGGCATGCTGGCGGATGTCCTTCGGGTGCGTCACCCAGAAGCCCATCATGCCCATCGCCATCTGCGCCATCTCGTCCGCATGCGGGTGGTACATGAAGGTGCCGGCATGCCGCGCCACGAACTCGTACACGAACGTTTTACCGGGCTGGATGGCCGGCTGCGTGACGCCCGATACGCCATCCATCCCGTTCGGCAGGATCTGGCCGTGCCAGTGCACGCTGGTGTGCTCCGGCAGCTTGTTCGTCACGAAGATGCGCACGCGGTCGCCCTCCACCACCTCGATCGTGGGACCGGGACTCTGCCCGTTGTAGCCCCACAGGTTGGCGTGCATGCCGGGCGCGATCTCGCGCACCACCGGCTCGGCCACCAGGTGGAATTCCTTCACGCCGTCCTTCATGCGCCATGGCAGGGACCAGCCGTTCAGCGTGACGACGGGGTTGAAGGGGCGTCCGGTGGCCGGCGCGGGCGTTACCGCCGTCGCGGCGGACGACTGCACCGGTGCCTCGGGCAGCGTGGCGGCGCCGGCGCGGCTGACCATGCCGGCGCCCAGCAGCGTGGCACCGGTGAGGAAGGATCGACGGTTGGTCATGGGTGTGCTCCAGGTTCGGTGGTGGCGGTCCGGCCGCCCAGCGCGGCGTCCAGCGTGGCGGCCGCGATCCAGTAGTCTTTCTGTGCCTCGATGGCCGCGGCCACGGCCACGGTCTGTTCGCGGGCATCGGCCAGCAGCTCGAAGGTACTGAGCAGCATGCCGTTGTAGCGCAGCAGCGTCTCGTCCGAGACCCGCTTGCGCAGCGGGATGACGACGTCGCGGTAATGCTTCGCCAGCTCGAACGACGCGCGGTAGGCGGCGTAGGCTTCGCGCGCCTCGCTGCGCGCCTGCGTGGCCGTCTCGGCCAGCCGGTTCACCGACTGCATGTACACCGCCTCGGCGCGGCGGGTGCGCGCCGTGCCCCAGTCGAATAGGGGAATCTCCAGCGTGACGGCATAGCCCCGCTGCTGCGGTTCGCCCGGACTGCTCTCGCGCATGGCGCCCAGTTCCAGCACATTGATGAAGCGGGTGGTGCGCGCCAGGCCGAGCAATGCGGCGACCCGCGCCGTGTCTTCCTGCGCGGCCTGCACATCCAGCCGGTCGCGCAGCGCGGCTTTGTCGACATCGGCCAGTTCGCGTGGCGTGGCCGGCAGGTCGGGCAGCCGGTCCGGCAGCTGGAAGGCTTCGTCGAGCCCCAGCAGCCGCGCCAGCCGTTCGCGCGCCGCGACAGCGCCTTGCGTGGCCCTTCCCGCTGCGGCCAGCGCTTCGGCGTGAAAGGCCTGCTCGCGCGCCTCGTCGTACTGGCTCCAGTTGCCCGCCTTGCGCATGCGCGACGCGAGGTCCGCGCTGGCATCGGCCGCCGCGCTGACCGTCTTCGCATAGTCCACGGCCTGCGCGCCGCCCACGGCCTCGTAGTAGGCGCGGCGGGTGTCGGCCGCCACGCGCAGCGCTTCCTCCGTCACGCGCAGCTGCGTGGCCGCGAACAGGCGGCCTTCGATGCGCGCGGCCAGCGGCGCCGTCAGCAGGCTGACCACGTTGAAGGTCAGCGAACGTTCGATCGTCTTGGCGCCGCCGCCCTGTTCGTGCTGGTAGCCGAAGGCAGGATTCTGCAGGCGCCCGGCCTGCACCAGGTCCGCTTCGGCGATGCCCAGTTCCCAGTAGGTGGCCTGCAGGCCGCGGTTGTTCAGCAGGGCGATGCGCACCGCATCGTCGGCGCTCAGTGGTTTCGCCAGCAGCGGCCGCAGCTGGTCGGCCAGCGCGCGCCGGTCCCCATCATTGCGCAGCAGCCGCGCCGGTGCCCCGGCCCGCGCCTGTGTCGCACTGTCGACGGCATTCATGCCGCCATCGGACGAAAACGTGGCGCAGCCGCCCAGCAGCAGCGCGCACGCTGCCGCCATCATCGTTGATTTCATTGTTGCTCTCTATCGTGGAAGCCTGCGATGCAGGCCGGACCGGTCAGCGGACCGGCGCCAGGTCGTTCACCGGACGAAGCCCAGTGCATGAGGCTCTGTGCAAAAGGCTCAGTAAGCAAAGATCAGTGCACGAGGCTCTGTGCAAAGGCTCAGTGAACAAGACTCACGCGCGTGACTGCCTGGGCGGCCGCTCGGGACCGGCGAGATCGACGGCGGCTGGCGCCATCGCAACGAAGGGAATGGTGACACTGTGGCCGGCCGGCAGGGATGGCGCGGCCGGCAGCGCGGGCGCCAGGGCGGCACCGGCGCAGCAAGCGGCCGCACTGGCGCACTTGGCGTGGCTGTGACCCGTGCCGCTGTCGTGATGCGTCGATGCTTCGTGTGCCTGGGCAGCCAGCATCGCCGCGTGGTCGTGCGGACCGTCCGGCATCGGCATGGCCGGCGCGGCGGGTGGCGCTGGCTGCGGACCACAGAACAGCATCGTGGCCGAGGCGAAGCCCTGGAACGGGATACCCGCCAGCAGGAACCACAGCAGCAATGTGCGGAGCAGCGCTTTCATCGGCCGAATGGTATCACGCGACGCGTCGATCTTCACGAATGCCTGGCGCGTTGGGCCATCGGGCGAAGGGCCAGCGCGTGCCTCAGGCGACAGGAAAGAGCAGCGTCGCTCAGGGCGCAGGCGCGGCCTGGCGACGCTCGCAGCGCGCCGCGAACGCCTTGCGGACATCGGCGTCCGAGATCCGGTCGACTTCGGCCGGCGCACAGGTGCCGTCCGTCAGCGTCATCTGGTCGGCCGTCAGTTGCGGATCGACCTTGCCGCAGGCGGCCAGGACGAAGGCCAGCGCGGCCAGGGCCGCGATCGTTGGGAAGCTGTGCATGATGGGTCCTCGTAATCGATCAGCGCCGGGGAAGGTCGGCGGCACGGCATTCTTGCACAATCGGCGCGGCGGGCAAAGCACGACTGGCCGCCGCCGGGGCATCGATGCTATCGTGCGGGTTTCGTCCGCCCGCACCCCATGCCTTCCACCGCCAGCACCCACCCGCAGCGCCCCGCCCCACCCGCCCCTGTCCTGTATGGCGCGCTGCTGATGTCGCTGGTCTCGATCACCGTCGGTGCCTCGCTCGCAAAAGGCCTGTTCCCGGCCATCGGCGCGGCCGGCACCACCGCGCTGCGGCTGGCGTTCGCGGCGCTGATCCTGGGCGCCGTGTTCAAGCCGTGGCGGCTGGACCTGCGCCGCCAGTGGCGCCCGATGGTGCTGTATGGCCTGTCGCTGGGCGTGATGAACCTCAGCTTCTACAGCGCGCTGGCCTATATTCCGCTGGGCGTGACGATCGCCATCGAGTTCTCCGGCCCGCTGGCGGTGGCCGTGTTCACGTCGCGCCGCCGCATCGATTTCCTGTGGATCGCGCTGGCCCTGGCCGGCATGGCGATGCTGCTGCCGCTGCGCGAGTCGGCCGCGGCGCTGGACTGGCGGGGCATCGGCCTGGCCCTGCTGGCCGGTGCCTGCTGGGCCGTGTATATCCTCGCCGGCAAGCGTGCCGGCGCCGCACATGGGCCGGCGGCGGCCGCCTGCGGCACCGCGATTGCGGCCGTGCTGGTGGCACCGGTCGGCATCGCGCTGGCCGGGCCGGCGATCACGGCGCCGGCGGTGCTGTTGGTGGGCGTCGGCGTCGCGATCCTGTCCAGCGCCATCCCCTATTCGCTGGAGATGGTGGCGCTGCGTCACCTGCCGGCCAACACGTTCAGCACCCTGCTCAGCGCCGAACCGGCCATCGGCGCGCTGATGGGCCTCGTGCTGCTGGGCGAACACCTGACGGGCACGCAGTGGCTGGCCATCGCCGCCATCATTGCGTCCACCTGCGGCGCGGCCCTCACCAGCGGCGCCGGCAAGACCGCTGCCGGCAGCGAGCCTGCACCACCGCCGGTGCTGTAAGCCAGCACGCCGCTACAGGCTTGGCGTTCGCGGTGGCTCCTGATTCAAGGCGCACTGCCGCTGCAGTTCGCAGCGACGCCGCCCGCAATGGCGCCCTTTCGCTGACCGGCGCGCTACAGATCGAAGGCGCGCTGCACGAACCACAGCAGCGCCAGCAGCGCGATCAGCAGCGACCCGCCGAACAGCACGCCCTTGCGGTAGAACGCCGAGCCGCGTACCGCAAACGCCAGCGGGAGGAACAGCGCCACGATGGCCACCTGCCCCGCTTCCACGCCCACGTTGAACCCCACCAGCGCCAGCACCAGCGTGTCGCGCGCCAGGCCCAGGTCCGCCAGCACGCTGGCAAAGCCGAAGCCGTGGATCAGGCCGAAGAGGAAGGCGGCCACCCAGCGCCGTCCCGCCACCACCGGCCGCAGGTTGTTCAATGCCGCGACGACCACCGAGGCCGCGATCGCCGACTCCACCCAGCGCGACGGCAGCGCCACGAGTCCCAGCGTCGCCAGCGTCAGCGTCACCGAGTGGGCGACCGTGAATGCGGTGACGATCTTCAGCACATCGGTCGCCGCAGCGCGGAACGTGGCCACCGGCTGCCACTGCCGCTCGCGCCACACGAGCACGGCCGGCAGCAGCAGCGACAGCAGGAACAGGATGTGGTCGAAGCCGATCCAGATATGCCACACGCCCGTGCGCACATAGCTGCCGAACTGCGCCAGCCGGCCACCGCCCGCCAGCGCAAAGGTCTGCCGCGCATTGTCCGGGCCCAGCACGGCCGTGGCGCTGTCGGTCCCGTCGGCGGCGCGCAGGCGCAGCAGGCCGCGGTGCTGCGGGTCGATGTCGAACAGCAGCCGGTAATGCACATCCAGCTTGTCGACCGCCTCCGCGCAGGCGCCGTGGAAGCGCAGCACCGTGTAGGCACCATCCGTGTGGTCGTCGACCAGCTGGGCGCCGGCCGTCAGGGGACAGCGGTGGCCGCCGCTGCCGAGCTCCAGCCGGGACAGCGCATACGCCGCGATGGCCTGGTGGCGGCCGCGTACTTCGTCCCATGTCAGCTCGCCGTTGCCATCTGCGTCCAGGCCCAGCGCGGCGTCCAGGTCGCGCAAGGCGATGTCCCACTGGCCTTCCACGTTGGCGCCGTTCACCGTGAGCACCAGGTAGCTGTCGCTGGATTTATGGGCCTGGGCCGGGGCCATGAGCAGGCAGGAAAGCAGTACCAGCAGCAGGCGCCCCATCATTTCGGCACCCCGGCCAGCAGGCGTGCGATCGCCACGTCCTCGATCTTCGTTTGCGCGACCCAGGCACGCACCGTGTCGATGCCGGCGCGGTCATGGGCCGCGATGGCGCTCTCCAGCAGGATGCGCAGGTCGGCCGGCTCCTTCTGCACGGCCCAGTTGCGTTTCGCCAGTTCGATGGCGCGCGCCGGCTGCCGGTTCAGCACGAGTTCGAAGCGGGCCTGTTCGCGCTGGTGCACCGTGTCGCCGCGCAGGGCGGCCGCGTCGAAGCGGTCGCGCAGCAGCGCCGTCACCTTCGCCGTGTCGGGCGCGCCGGTCGCCTGCAGCGCAAGCCCCAGCCGCAGCAGCAGCGCATCGGCCTTCTCGTGGCCGCGCAGCAACGGCACCACTTCCGCCGCCCGCTTCCGGTCGAGCAGGAAATCGGCGTAGGCGCCCAGCAGGTAGCTGTCCGCGGGGCCCAGCGCCAGCGCCTCCCTGAAATGCGTTTCGGCGGCCGTGGCGTCGCCCAGCCGTGCCGCCATTTCCGCCAGCAGCGTCAGCACCCAGTCGGCGATCGACGCGTCATCGGGACGGCGGGCCGCGTAGGTGCGGCGCAGCGCCTGGTAGCTGGCGTTGGCGGCCCCCGTCACGCTGCCCACTTCGGCCAGGCAGGTGCGCAGCACCAGGTCCGGCGCGATACCGAACAGCTTCGCGCAGCTCTGCCGCGCACCGGCGAAGTCGCCCGTCACCTGCAGCACGGTGGCGCGCGTCAGCCAGGCCTGGGCATCGCCCGGCGTGGTCTGGACGAGGTGATCGAGATCGCGCAGCGCCGCGGGGAACTGGTGCGTGCTCTGCAGGATCGTGGCGCGCAGCAGCTGCACGGGCGGCGGCGGCACGGGCTCGTTCCACCACGGCGCCAGCGCGGCCTGCGCATAGCCGAGATAGCGGGGATCGGCATCGCCCCGCGCCAGCGTGACATAACGCCGTGCCACCGCGGCGGCCAGCACGGGATTGCGCGGATCGGCGGCCAGTTGCGCGCGCGCGGTCGCCAGCGCCTGCTGGGCGGGGTCGTTGCGGGCAGGCAGGCGTTCGAGCACTTCGGTGCCGCTGGCGGGAATGCGGGGTGCGGCAATGGCGGAACTGGCGTGGAGGGAGAGGATCGCGGCCGAAGCCGCGGCAAGCAGGAAAACGTGTCTGGTCATGTCGTTATCGTTATGGGAACCCGCTTCAGAATGACCGGTTTGCCCGGCAGCAGCCAGCGATTTCAATCGTGCGTGCTGACAATTTCGAACTTTTGTTGTTTTCCGATGCCTAAGACAATCCAATACAAAACCGGGAGGCGATCGGGACAATAATTATCGTTGTCTTATGCAAATATGTTCGCCAGCCCACAGAGCGAACCGGGCGGCACGCCTACATTTGCGGACAGGCGCATCCTGCGTGCCCAGGTGTGCCGGGTAGAAGTTCAACAATCAAATTTAAAACAAGGAAGACAAACCATGGGCAAGTATCGTGCGCCTTCGCTGGCGCTCCTGACGGCCGCCGTCCTGGCAACCCTCTGTACTCCCTCCTTCGCATCGAGCCATCGCGAAGCACCATTCATCACGGGCGCGCCGAAAGTCGACGGCACCGACCTGTACATGTTCCGCAGCTATGAACCGGGCCGTGCCGACTATGTCACGACCATCGCCAACTTCATGCCGTTCCAGGATCCGCAGGGCGGCCCGAACTTCTACCAGTTCGACAATAACGCGCTGTACGAAATCCACTTCGACAACAACGGCGACGGCAAGGAAGACATCACGTTCCAGTTCCGCTTCACGAACACGCCGAAGAAAACGGCGCTGACGGTGGGCGGCAAGTCCGTGACGATCCCGCTGATCAATTCCGGCCCGATCTCCGGCGTGAACCCGGCCACGCTGAACGTGCGCGAGACCTTCACGGTCGACATCGTGCGCGGCGACCGCCGTACCGGCACCCGCACCCGCCTGACGGGCACCGGCGGCGCCACCAGCTTCGACAAACCGGTCGACAATATCGGCGACAAGTCGTTCGGCAGCGCCACCGGCTACGAGACCTATGCCAACCAGCACATCTACAACGTGACAATCCCCGGCTGCAGCGGCCAGGGCCGCGTGTTCGTGGGCCAGCGCAAGGAACCGTTCTACATCGCCGTGGGCAAGATCTTCGACCTGTTCAACCTGAACCCGCTGGGTGCGGAAGTGGGCGGCAACAAGAACGACCTGGAAGCAAAGAACGTCAGCTCGATCGCGCTGGAACTGCCGATCGGCTGCCTGGTCGCGGGCAGCGATCCGGTCATCGGTGCATTCGCCACGGCCAGCATGCGCCAGGGCCGCCTCCTCAACCCGACGCCGGCCAATGGCCTGAACACGACGCCGAAAGAAGGCGGCGCCTGGACGCAGGTCTCGCGCGTCGGCATGCCGCTGGTGAACGAAGTGGTGATCGGCATGGAAGACAAGGACCGCTTCAACGGTTCCAAGCCGAAGGACGACGCGCAGTTCATCAACTACGTGACGAATCCGACGCTGCCGGCACTGGTGGAAACGCTGTTCCCGTCCGCCAAGGCACCGACCAACTTCCCGCGTACCGACCTGGTCACGGTGTTCCTGAAGGGCATTCCTAGCCTCAACCAGCCGGCCAATGTGACGCCTTCCGAAATGCTGCGCCTGAACACGTCGATCGCACCGAAGGCCGCCGCGGCGCAGAACGCGCTGGGCGTGGCCGGTGGCGATACGGCCGGCTTCCCGAACGGCCGCCGTCCTGCCGATGACGTGGTCGACCTGTCGCTGCGCGTGGCCATGGGGGCCCTGTGCGCGCTGACCGGCACGGCCGATACGCTGAAAGTGGGTTGCAAGCCGACCGACGCACCGGCCGGCGCCCTGCCGCTGACCGATGGCGTGCGCAAGGATGCCACCGCGTTCAAGACGGTCTTCCCGTACTTCAACACGCCGCTGCCGGGCAATAACTAAGGAGTCGCCATGGACCGCAAACGACTCCTGTCGGGCCTGATCGCCGCAGCCGCCACCATGGCCCTGCTGGCCGGCTGCGGCGGCGGTGGCAGCAGCCATGACGGCAGCTCCACCACCACGCCGCCACCGACCACCACGCCGCCGACGATCCTCGATGCGTTCATCGATGCCGTCAACCTGGTGATCAACGGCACGGCCGAGGACACGGAACCTTCGTCGACCGACAACGTGACCGCCACGACGCCGGAAGACAAGGAACCGCGCACGCTGTAAGCACGGCGCAGACGTGAACCGGGGGTACCGCAGCAATGCGGCACCCCCGTTTTTTTTTATGCCTCGGCCTTTCAGCGGAACTGCTCGGGCGCGCGGCCGATCGGCTGGTCGAGATTGGCCAGGTACCAGGCCAGCGTGGCCAGCACGGCCGTGTGGCTCTTCAGGTCCTGCGGCTGCACCTTGTCGAACGTGTCTGCCGGGGTGTGGTGGTAGTCGAAGTATTTCGACGAGTCCACCAGCGGCAGGAAGCTCGGCACGCCATCGGCTTCCAGCGCGTGCAGGTCGCCCGCGCCGATCACGTCGCGGCGCTGCAGCACGCCGGCGCCGATCGGCAGCAGCGCCGCCTGCAGCGGTGCGAACAGTTTTTCGTACTGCGGACGAATCCCGGCCAGCACGCCGAAGGTGCGGCCCGCGGCGCCGTTGTCGCTTTCGATCGCGGCGAACTGCTTTTCCAGCGTGGCCCTGTTGGCCTGGTGGTAGGTGGCCCCGCCCTTGCCGCCGTTTTCCTCGTTCATCCACGCCACCATGCGGATGGTGCGGCGCGGCTGCAGGTTCAGCTTCTTCAGGGTTTCCAGCACGCCCATCGACGCGGTGACGCCGGTGGCATCGTCGTTGGCGCCGGTGGCCAGGTCCCAGGAATCGAGGTGGCCTGAGACGATCACCACTTCATCGGCCTTGTCGGTACCCGGCAGGTCGGCGATCACATTGAAGCTGTCCGCATCCGGCAGGGTCTTCGGCGTGAGCACCAGCTTCATCGTCACGGGACCGCGCTTCGACAGGCGCGCGATCAGCATGGCGTCTTCGGCCGTCACCGCCGCTGCCGGGATGCGGCGGTTCTCGTCGAGGCGCGTGACACCGGTGTGCACCACGCGATAGTCGGCGCCGCCCACGGAGCGCACCAGCGCAGCCGCCGCACCCAGCTCGGCAGCCATTGCCGGACCGCGCGTGCGGAATGCCGAGCCGCGGCCGTAGGCGGGACCGGCCAGGCCGCGGTCCGCCATGCCCTGGTCGAAGGCCACGTCGAACAGCACGATGCGGCCCTTCACGTCCGCCGCGCGCTCCTTCAGTTCCTCGAACGAACGGACGACGATCACCTGCGCCGTCAGGCCGGCGGCCGGCGTGGCGCTGGAGCCGCCCAGGGCCGTGAGGACCACGTTCTGCGTGACGTTCTTCGGCCGCCCCGTGTACTCCACCAGCTGCGCCTTCTCCTCGCCGCGCACCCAGTGCGGCACTTTCACCGGCTGCAGCGTGACCTTCGCGCCCAGCTTGCGCATCGCCTCGGCCACCTGCTCGACGGCCGCGGCGGCGCCGGGCGAACCGGACAGGCGCGGGCCCACCAGGTCCGTCATGTCCTCCAGCCGCTGGTAGGGCCAGTCGCTCGCCATCGCGGCATCGCGGATTTTCGCCAGCGTGGCGGGATCGTTGGACTGGGCGACGGCGGCGCCGCTGGCGCACAGGCTGGCGACGAGGGCGGTCAGGAGGGGCTTACGAAAATGCATGCGGTGGCCTGGAAAAGAAGTGTAAGGAACCTGTAACGATAACCCATGTGACAATGTTTTGCAGCAATACCCGGACGCTCCCCTTCGGCCCGCAATGCGTTGACCTGCCTTCTTCCTTCGCATAGCATGGCCGGATGCTCAAGGGACCCCTCTGCACCGTGCGGCACCTGCTGAACACGGACCTGAACACCTTCATCGCGCTGGTCAACGACCTGCCTTCGCGCGGCGACTACTTTTCCAGCCAGTTCAAGTCGCCCGAGACGATGCGCAAGGAATTCCTGCAGAACGGCTTCGTCACCGAGGACAGCGAGCTGTTCGTCATCGAGGACGAGCGCCACCACATCGTCGGCGTCATCACCCACTTCAAGAGCCGCACGCCCACCACCCGCGAAATCGGCTACCGGCTGTTCGCCACCGAACTGGCCGGCCTCGGCTACACGAGCGAGGCGCTGCGCATGCTGGCCGATTACCTGTTCCGCGTGCACACCTGGCACCGCCTGGAAGTGCTGGCCGCGCCGGAAAACGGCGCCTCGGTGCGCGTGGCGCAGAAGTGCGGATTCACCGAAGAAGGCCTGCTGCGCGGCGCATTCTTCATCAACGGCCGCTACCAGGACGTGAAGGTGCTCGGCCTGCTACGGCCCGAGTGGGCGCGGCAGCAGGATCACCGGCCTGGCTGACCGCCAGGTAACGAAGTCCGGGAGGATGTTGCGGACCGTACTTGTTACATACCCTGTTCGGTTTGTAATATTCTGTATGAGCACTGGAGGTTCCCCGCCAACCCGGTAAAGTGGTTCCCATACCAAACGGTTCGCGACCGGTTCCGGTCCACCGCGCTAAAGGAGAAACAGCATGTTCAACCACAAACGAATCCTGGGTGTGATGGTGCTCGGCGCCGCCGTCACGGTGTCGTCCACCGCGTTCGCAGCCGGTGACCGGGACTTCAATACCGCGGCCGGTGCCGTGCTCGGCGCCGCCATCGGCAGCCAGAATGGCGGCGGCGGTGCACTGGTCGGCGGCCTGGTCGGCGCAGCAGTCGGCAATGCCGTCAGCTCGGACGGCCGTCATCACCGCGGCGGCCGCGGCTACGTCGAAACCCGCGTCTACGCCCAGCCGCAGCCGGTGTACTACGAACCTGCCCCGGTCTACTACGCACCGGCACCCCGTTACGTGCAGCCGGCCACCGTGTACGTGGAACCGCGCCGCGTGTACCGCGATTACTACTACGACGCACCGCGTCGCGGCTATGACCGTTATGACCGCTACGACCGTCATGATCGCCATGACCATCACCACCGCCGCTGATCCGCAGCGCGCATGAAGAGGCCCGGGGATTCCGGGCCTTTTTTTTTGGCGCTGTCACGCGTACCTGTGGAATGAACTGAACCATTCGGCGGAACAGGTGTCTCAACCGATGTCGACGGTGGATCCAGCCGACCTCGAATCGTTGTGTTGCCGTGTTCCCGTCGCGATATAGGGCTGTTCCGTGGAAAGGCCGGGCCCGATGGGCGACCTCTGGCTTCCTGGCGCCTTCACCAGCCTGTCGCCACGCCATGGGCTCCCTGCATATCTACAACACGACCGACTGCCGCAGCGCCGGTCTGCCGGGGTCATGTGAAATCTGCTGCCCGCTCGACATCACCAAATATTGATCGATAGCGCCCGGCGATTTATTCACTGATTCGCGGAAAGAAGATGCCTGGCGAGGTGCTTCGACAAGTCGGACAGCCAAATCCCTCGTTCGCCGTATTCGGAACCGGGATCGCCGATCCCGGGCGCCGAACACTCTTATTTTTGCTTTGGTACCGATATTCTGTCCAGATTGCATTGCACAGTTCCAGTTGGGAATATCTGTCGCGACCACGTTATTTGGAGCATCGTTTTTCATTCCTAAATGACTTGACCACGGCAGAATCATGAAATTATTATCATTGTCGGTAGCAGCATAAGAGTGACGCCCACTTACTCGCATTGGTTCCGCGCGGGCGGCGTACTTGTGTAGAAATATTTATTGTTTTTAGTAAATTCCACTCTTTGTAATCGCGAGCTTTACAAGTTCGCAGGCATTTTGTTTCAGAATCCCCAGGGGTCGAACCAGGTGGCAGCGCCGATGCCGGACGTCAATGGCGCTATGGCGGAGTCGCGAAAGGCCGGCACCTGAAGGCTCGGAGGGTCTCGGCCAAGCATGGTCGACAACTTGTATCGATATTTTGATTTCGAAAGGACGAACGATGTTCCGAAAAATATTACTGGCTATCGCGGCAGCCATCCTGGCGATTTCGGCAAATGCGGAGACGCTTGATTTCGAGGCCGAGGCTGGCGGTTATGGTTATTACCCGTACAGCTTCGTCGAAGACGGGTTCAACGTCAATTACACCCCGGTCAGCGTATTCGGATTCTATATTATCGATGACCCGGCGGATCATTTAGGCCAATGCAATCCGGCATGTGCCTCCAACGGCACGACGGCTTTTTATTCTTTCAACGAAAGCAGTGTCACGATCGATCGCGAAAACAAAGGTTTGTTCTCGTTGACCTCGCTGGACGTGGCCCAGACATTCACGGAACACGATCGCCCCCTGACCCTGACGTTGATTGCGACGGGAATAAACGGCACCGTCACGACCGAGATCTTCGTCGAAACAAAGGCGGCCGAAAAATTTTCAACCTTCACGTTCACCAATTTCGTCGATATTTCGTCGCTGACGATCGTCGGCTCGGAAGAGTTTCCGGAGTTCGCAATCGACAACGTCGTTCTCTCCGTCTCACCCGTTCCCGAACCTGCGTCCTGGGCGATGCTGATTGCCGGCCTTGGCGCCATTGGCACGGCAGTTCGCCGCAAACGTGCAATGGGCGGCGTCGCTTGAACTGGTCGTTGCCTGTCCCGCCAGCCGCGGCGGCAGGTGTTATTCGGGCTGGCGATCCCAGCATTCCTTGCTCAACATAAAGGTTTCAAACGTGAAGACTTCAGCTCGTTTTGTTCTCGCACCGGCTGCGCTGGTTTGCTGCTTGACCGCCCCGTTCGCTCACGCGGCAGGGAATTTCTGGGACCTTGGATACGGCATCACGGCTTCCGGCGCATCGGCGAATGGCAGCGTTGTCGGCGCCTACAGTGACAGCGGGTCGTACTATATGTGGACCGCTGCCACCGGCGTGACGTCCATCGGCGGGGCATGGGAAGGTGGTGTCGCCAGCGTGTCGGCGGACGGCACGCGCATCTCCGGCTCTGCCTACGGAAACGACGGCCAGAGTTATGCGGGCTACTACTCGGTCGGCACCGGCCAGTGGACGACGCTGGGCGGCATCGGCGGCACCTCGGGGACGTCGGCCAGCGCCGGCTGGAATATCTCCGGCGACGGGAAGACCGTGGTGGGCCTGGGCTGGGTCGATGGCGGTACCGCCCATGCCATCGCGTCGACTCCCGGCGGCACCATGCGCGACCTGGGTTCGCTCGGGGGCTCGTCACGTGCCAACGGCGTGTCCGCTGACGGCAGCCTCATCGCCGGCTGGGTCGAACAGCCGGACGGACAATGGACCGGCGCCTACTGGCAGAATGGCGCACTGCATAATATGGTTGACGGTCAGGGCAATGCGCTGCGGGAAGCGGACGCCGTGTCGGCCGATGGGCGCTGGATCGTGGGGAATGGCGACTTCGGCCAGACCTGGCGCTACAACACCGCAACGCAACAGACGGAATGGCTGGGTGACCTCGACGCGCTGGGCGACTTCCAGGGGGCGACCGGTATCTCGGCCGACGGCAGCGTGATCGTCGGCTACGATCGCGGCTTTGGCCCCGCTGCCTACGGCCAGGGCACCATCTGGATCGAAGGCCAGGGGATGCTCAATTTCACCGACTACATTCTCAGTCAAGGAGTAGACCTTGGCGGCCGCACGCTTGCCTTGCCGCTCGGCGTTTCGGCCGATGGACACACGTTCTTCGGCACGGACAGCGACGGCAGCAGCTTCGTGGTCACGGTGTCACCGGTCCCCGAACCGGCCACTTATGCCATGATGGCCGGGGGACTCGCGCTGCTGGCCGCGCGCCGGCGCATGCGTCGCGGTTCGGACAAGAACCGGTGAGCCAGACCTGCGGCTTCGCTTGGTCCCGCTTGCTCGACAAGCGGTTCGAACTGTAGGGGGACAGAAGCGTCGTCCGGCGTGTGCAGGCTCATCCCGAGCTGCACACGCCCGGGGCCCGTAATGAGATTCAGGTGAGAATCGCAAAAAAAACAGCGCTGAATTCTTTCACTCTCTGCAAGAATGCATTCCGAGCGCCGGGCATTATCATCGCCGGCGAAAAAGAGGATGATCGAGGACCGGGCCGCTGGCGGCCCTTCCCGAGGAGCGTTCATGCCTGGATTCCTGGAGATTGCCACCACGCCGTCCGTGCAGGCCGTGCAGGAGCAGATGGGCAGCGCCGCCCAGTGGCGCAACATGGCCGGCCGGCGCGCCTTCACGTTCGACCGTTTCACGGAGCACGAAACGGACTTCATCGCCGACCGCGACAGTTTCTACATCGCGACCGTCTCCGAAACGGGCTGGCCTTATGTGCAGCACCGCGGCGGTCCGCGCGGCTTCCTCAAAGTGCTGGACGAGCGCACGCTCGCCTTTGCCGACTACACCGGTAACCGCCAGTACATCAGCACCGGCAATGTGAACGCCAACCCGCGCGGCTGCCTGTTCCTGATGGACTACGCGCGGCGCGCCCGGCTGAAGATCTTCGCGGAGATCGACATCGTGCCCCTCGATGCCGATGCCGCGCTGGCCGAACTGGTGGCCACGCCCGGCTACAAGGGCCGGCCGGAACGCATCTTCCGGCTGCACCTGCAGGCCTTCGACTGGAACTGCCCGCAGCACATCACGCCGCATTACACTGAGGAGCAGGTGACGGAAGCCGTGCAGCCGCTGCGCGACCGGCTGGCCAGCCTGGAAGCCGAAAACGCCGCGCTGCGTGCGCGCCTGCATACAGGAGAACAACGATGACGACACCCGCCGACAATCCCCGCCCGCCCCTGCCGCCATTCACATTGGAGACGGCCAGCGAAAAAGTGCGCCTGGCCGAAGACGGCTGGAACAGCCGCGACCCGGACCGCGTGGCGCTGGCCTACACGGTCGACAGTTTCTGGCGCAACCGCGCCGAGTTCGTGCAGGGCCGCGAGGCGATTGCCGCCTTCCTGCGCCGCAAATGGCAGCGCGAACTGGACTACCGCCTGATCAAGGAGCTGTGGGCATTCCGGGACGACCGCATCGCCGTGCGCTTCGCCTACGAATGGCACGACGACAGCGGCAACTGGTTCCGCTCCTACGGCAACGAGAACTGGGAGTTCGACGCGAACGGCCTGATGCGGCGGCGCCTGGCCAGCATCAACGACGGTCCGATTGCCGCGGCCGACCGCAAGTTCCACTGGCCGCTGGGCCGGCGGCCGGACGACCATCCGGGTCTGTCCGAGCTGGGGTTCTGAGGCCTTTCCCCCTCCCCCGGCTAGCACTCCGTGACCCCACGGAGATGCCATGCCGGACCAGACCACCTTCCTCACCCTCGCTCGCGGACCCTACCGGCTGCGCGAACAGATCGGCGCCTCCGTCTACGGCACGATCTGGCGCGCCGAGGGACCGGCCGGCTCGCCCGACGTGGCGCTCAAGCGCATCAACGAAGCGCAGATGGCGCGCGCCCTGCCGGGCCAGCGCGAACGGTGGATCGCCAGCGCCTGCAGCGAAATCACCTTCCTGCAGGCGCTACAGCCGTGGGACGGCCGCCACGTGGTGCGCCTCGTCGACAGCGGCTGGCACGACGGGCTGCCCGTGCTGGCACTGGAACTGCTGGACGGCGACCTCGGGCGCCATGTGGCGCGCCGCCGCGCACAGGACGATGCGCCCGCCTTTGCCGAAGTGCTGGACTGGATCACGCAGCTGAACCAGGCGCTGGCCAAGGTCCATCAATACGGCTGGCGCTACCTGGACCTGAAACCGGCCAATGTGCTGGTGGACGCGGCCAGCGGCACCGTGAAGCTGGCCGACTTCGGCACCAACCGCCTGCTGGAAGCGGCCGGTGCGCACACCTACTGCGGCACCGCGAACTGGCAGGCGCCGGAACAGTTCTTCCCGGCCCCGGGCGGTGGCTATGCGACGGGCCGCCACAGCGATTACTTCGCGCTGGGCGCGCTGCTGTACTTCCTCGTCACCGGCGCCGCGCTGCGCTGGTGCAGCACGTGCGGGGACGCCTATCGCGAACACCTGGCCGATGGCGCGCGCGTGCTGCGCGGACGCGGCCCGCTGCCGCCGGTGCTGGCGGACGACGAGGCCGAGCGCTTTGCCGCGCAGGTCCCCTGCATCTCGCAATATCCCGCGCTGGCGCTGCTGCAAGCCTTGCTGGCAGCGGACCCGGAAGCGCGCCCCCGCAATGCACTGCAGATCAGCCGCCTGCTGGGCCGCATCCGCGCCGGCCTGGCGGGCCGTGAGGCGCTGGTGCGCCGCGGTGTCGCGCAGCTGGAAGGCCAGGCATGAGCCGGCGGCTGCTCTGCCTGGCACTGGTGCTGCTGCTGGGCCTCCAGCTGTTCGCGCTGCTGCGCGCACCGGCGATGTGGCTGCCCGCGTCCATCGCGGTGCATCTGGACCGCGCCGGCGAAGTCACACTGACGTCATCACAACTGGCCGCCATACAGGCCGAGGGTATGCGCATGACGCTGCGCCGCGCTGCCGATGGCGCCTGGCGCATCCGGGCCGCGGGCGAAGGCCGCCCGCCGCTCCTGCGGCGCGACGGGACGGACGAGAGGCTCGGTACGGTCGATGTCAGCAAGCTGCGCACCTTCCAGGTCGGCGGGAAGGCCTGGACAGTCGAACAAACGGGGGATGGCGCCATCGCCTTCACGGAGGGCCAGTCGCACTGGCGCTACGACGGCGCCACCGTCCATCGCGACGGTACCGCCCAGCCTTCCTGCCCCGCGGCGTCGCTGTCGGTACGTGCGCTGGCGCTGTGGAACCGCCTGATGCCGTCCGCCCTGACCGTCGCCCGCCCGCTCGTCTTCGGCGGCAATCTGCATTGCGGCAATCGGATTGGCGTCGCCGAGATCGAACCCGGCAGCGCGCAGATCATGCGGCAGCGCGACGCACTCGTGCTGGCTTCCGCCATCGGTAGTCCGACCGTCGTGCTGGCCGGCGCCGCGAGCCTGCGCGACGACGAACGCAGCCTGCACGGCGTGGAGGCGCTGACCCTGGGCCGCACCCGCTACCAGGTGGACTTGCACGGCGACCTCCTGACGCTCTCCCCGGCCCGCCGCGTGGCGCTGTTCGCCGTGCCCGAAACGACGCTGCCGCCGCAGGTAGCGTGGCAGTGGCGCCAGCGCGCGCTTTGGCAGGGCAGCCCGGTCGTGTGGGTTCTCACATTGGCCGCGGCCGCGGCACTGATCGCCATCGCCGTGCTGACGCCACCAGCCCCGCGCCGCCGCGGCAATATCCTCGGCCCGGTGCACGTGGCGCGGCAGGCGCGTTCGCGTGCCGGCCTCCTCGTTCGTCATCTGCATGGCCCGGCCGCCGCGCTGGTCCTGGCCGCGGGCGTCGCCGCCGTGCTGCTGCAGCGGGCCGGCACGCCGCCCTCGGCCGCCTGCTCGCTGCTGCTGGCTGCCTGCGCGCTGGGCTGCTGGCTGCTGCCAGGCCGCGCGACCTCGCCCGCCGCCAGCGCCGCGCTCGTCCTGCTGGGCGTCGGCCTGCTGTGCCAGCTGGACCTGGGCCTGGGCGGCGGCGACACGGAATGGCTGCGCTACTACCGCAAGACGACGGCGCTGCTTGCGGCCGGCAGCGGTGCCGTCGCGCTGTGGCACATCTACGGCCGGGGCGTGACCGTTTCGCAGCGGCGTATCGAATGGCTGCTGGCCGGTGCCGCCGGCTTTGCCCTGCTGGCCCTCGCCGCGCAGGTGCTGTGGGGCGACGAGACGGGCGTGTTCGACATCCAGCCCGTCGAGCCGGCTAAGCTGGTACTGACCCTGCTGACGGCGCACTGCCTGGCGCTCAGAATGGGCTGGCGTGCCGACCACCGCGCGCAGCCCGGCCATGGCGCGCGCTGGCTGCGCCTGATCGCGCCGGCGCTACTGTTCCTGGCGCTGCTGGGCTGCGCCCTGGTGCAGGTGGACGACTACTCGCCGCTGATCCTGCTGTCGCTGTGGACCGGCGCGATGCTGCTGGCCTACGCCATCTCGGCAAAACGATGGCTGGCCGCCGGTACGCTGGCCTGCGTGGCGATTGCCGGCATCGCGGGCGTGACGGCACTGCGCGAGGCGGGACCGGAACGGCTCTCGGCGCTGCCATCCTCGTTCTACGCGGACCGCTTCCAGGTATGGCTGGAACCGGCGCGCCATCCGCACACGGGCCAGCAGCTGCAGCAGGGCGCGGCGGCGATTGCCGACGGCGGCTGGTTCGGCACCGACGGCCTGTTCGGCCTGCGCGCGCTGGGCCAGCCGGCCGGCGGCGTGATGGCGCTGCCGGCCGTGCAGGACGACTTCGCGCCCTCCTTCCTGCTGCACCGCCACGGCCTGCTGGCGGCGCTGCTGCTGTGGTGCGCCCAGGCCGTGCTGGTGGCGGGACTGGCGCATGCCGGCATCCGTTGCGGGGTTGCCGCTGCCGCAGCGGGCGGCTTCCGCCAGGCCTGGCTGCTGCGGCTGCAGGCGTTCACGCTGTGCGGCGGCGCGGCCTTCGTCGGCGGGCACCTGCTGCTGTCGTGGGGGACCAATCTCGCCATCCTGCCCGTGATGGGCCAGCCGATGAGTTTCCTGTCGGCCGGCGGCAGTCACCTGCTGTTTTTCCTGCTCCCCCTGCTAGCCATCCATGCCGGGGCGACGCCGCCCGCATCCCTTCAGGAGTAACCATGCCGATCTATGTCCAACACGAAGTCCTGGGCCGCATTCCCGACGTGTTCAACGCCGAGGCGATCTGGCAGGCCCCGGGCCTGGCGCTGTTCGCGCGCCGCCCGCTGCTGCGCGACCTGCTGGAACGCTGCCCGCGCGAACAGCGCGGCCGCGCCGCCACGCGCTGCTTCTCCCACATCACGCTGCGCCTGCCGCAGGAAGACGTGGACGACGACTACCATCTCACGCGCGGCAACCGCGCCCGCGAACTGAAACAGACGCTGGCGGCGCTGCACCAGAAGGACTTCGGCGACCTGCTGGGCTCCGACCAGGTGCGCTACCACGTCACCGGCGGGGACGACCTGCAGCCTGGCGAGATCGAGGTGCGCTTCGGCCACGCCGTGTACCTGCCGGGCGCGGACGAGAAGGTGCTGTTCAACGTGAGCGCCTCCACGGATGGCCGCGACTGGCGGGCGCTCAATCCTGTCTACCCGAACCAGCGCCTGGCCGTGCTCGACGAGGCCAGCACGCCGGGCTGGCCGTTCGGCGGCGGCGCCACGCTGTTGCTCATCAACGAAGGACCGGACGCACCGCCGGTGCTGCAGGTGCGCCCGAAGGATGCGCTGGACTGCCGCCGCGACGAACGCCAGGACTGCTGGATCGTCACGCCGCGTCAGGACCCGCAGGGCAAGCGCCTGCTGCTGAAAGCCGTGCGCAGCGGCGCACCGGTGGTGCCGGCTGCCGCCGCCCGGCCGGCTGTCTGGCAGCCGCGTCCCGCCGTCCCGGCCGGCGATGAACCGACGGCGCTGCCCGTTGCGGCACAGCGCCGCCCGGCGTTCCGCCCCGGCGAAAGCGATGCCACCTTTGCACCCGGTTCACGCCAGTGCATCACGCTGGCCGCGCTGGCGCTACCGCGGCTCAGCCGTTACCGCAGCACGGGCGCCACCTCGCTGTCCGTGCCATTCGACCGGGCGCTGGCCGTTGCGGCAAGCGGCGAAGCGGCGGTCACCCTGGTCGCCGGCGCGGACGATGCCCTCCACGCCGTCACGGCAGCCGGTTGCGAACGCATCGAGGCACCGGCCACGTTCACGCCAACCGGCCAGCGCGGCATCCGCCTGCTGCCGGCGCCGGGCGCGATGGCCGAGCGCTACTGCGCGCTGGTGATGCTGCCCGTGCCGGTCGCGGCGCCCGTCACGCAGGGTACCTTCGGCCGCGGCAGCAGCGCCCTTGCCGCCCTGCGCGTGCTGGACACGCCGCGCCTGCTGGGTGGCGACGAGGGCGCCCTGCAGGCCAGCCCGGACCGCATCGGCCTGTCGCGCAGCGCGTTTGCCTTCGCGGCGGGCGTGCGGGGCCTGCAGATCACGCGGCAGTCGGCCACGCAGGCGCTGTACCACTTGGATGCGGAACTGCGCTTCGTCGGGCCGATCGAAGGCGATGCGCCGTTCACGCTGCCGCCCGGCCACCACGTGGTCGCCGGCCACTACGTGCTGCGCTGCGACGCATGACGGCCATGCTGACCGCTCTCCATGGCGTCCCGGCCTATGCGCTGGGCCTGGTCCTGACGCTGATTCTGGCCGCGCACCTGACGCCGGCGCACTGGTGGCGGCGTCCCACCGCGCGCGGCGCGGCCGTGCTCGGCGGCGGCACGTGGGCCGGCGGCGCGCTGCTGCTGTACTGCTTTGCCACGGCGCCGGTTGCGCCGGTGGCCGCGCCGCTCATCGCAAGTGACGTGCCGGAACAACAAACCGGCACGCCGCCACCGGCCGCGGGCGCGCGTTATCGGGTGTATCGCGACCTGAATGTGCGGGGTGCGGCCGGGGTCGGCGCGGCGCGGCTGGCCGTCGTGCCGCAGGGTGCGCTGGTGGCCGCGACCGGCGCGCACGAAGGCGACTGGTGGCAGATCACCTATGCCAGCGGCACTTCCCGGCAAACGGGCTGGGCCAGCAGCCTGTGGCTGCGGCGCCCGGGCGAACGGGAAAACGAGCAAACCGGACAAGATTAGCCTTTCAATAAAATTCGCGGCATGCCCCGGATTGAGGCCTGAAAGCCGCGTTATTCGGGGTACCGGCAGGTTGCCAAGGACGTGGGAAAGCGCGTAAAGTCTTCCTTATCTCGTCCGTGGCCGCTCATGAAAACTTGTCGTAACGCCGAACACCCGCACTGCACCTTCTGGGTTGCGCCGGGTTCGCACATCTGCGAAGGCGGACACGGCCAGCCAGCCGAAGCGCCAAGCGCCGCATCGAGCTACGAACTGCTGTCGGCAGTGCGCAACACGCGCGTGCCGCAGGCCGATGTGAACGTGGTCAAAGATTCCGCCGCGGTTGCCAGCGGGTTTGCCAACTACGCTACCCCGATCCGCGTGCGGCCCCAGCTGCACATCAGCGGCTTCGACCCGCGCGCCGCCGGCGGCCGCCAGACGCTCAAGATGGAACTGCGCGGCATGCCGGCCCAGTGCGCGCCGCAACTGGCGATCCGCCTCTCCTCCGACCTGATCCGCGACGGCGTCGCCCACCAGCAGTTCGTGCGCTGCGTGGAAGGCGACTGGCGTCCCGTGTTCGCGGAATTCTCGTCGCGCGACCGCGAGCATGGCCAGTACCAGATCCACGCCGAGATCGTCAGCCAGCAGCCCGGCGCAGCCAGCCGCCAATGGGAATGCACGTTCGTGATCCTGGTGCCGCGGCTGGATGCCTCGCTCACCGAGATCCACCGCATCTTCCTGTCCACGCACAAGAACGTGCGCGTGATGGCGGACGATGCGTCGATCGCTCGCGTGGCCGACCACAGCGGCCAGGGCGGCGGCAGCATGGACATCGATGTCACGGCCCGCAACGCCGGCATCGCCCACCTGGACCTGGGCCCGTCGCAGGGCAAGGTCGACCTGGGCTTCTCCACCATCGCGTGGGACGAGGACCTGATCGAGATCGACGTGCCGCACGCCGGCCCGGTCCACCCGCACCCGAGCCGCATGGCCAGCTTCGTCAACGCGGCGCCGGAAGCGGGGGCGCAGCGCCACATCCGCCTGTTCGCGCTGGACGAGTGCGTGTTCGGCCGCATGGAGATCGTCGATCCGGAAGCGCATGCGCTGCTGAACCACTTCGGCCAGGACGGCATCGACACGGAAGGGCTCACGCGCCGGCTGTCCGGCCGCCACGCCGTGATCCGCCGCGGCACGCAGGGCTTTGAAATCGAGGATGTGTCGCGCTACGGCCTGCTGCTCGATGGCGTCTGGCCCGGCAAGCACAAGCCCGTGCCGCTGCGCCTCGGCATGCGCATCGAACTGTCCGCCAGCATCAAGGGCATCGTGGTGATGGAAGTGACGGCGCTGATGCCGCACGGCGTGGTCCTGCACCGGGTCGACGAAGGCGCGCGCGCCGAATGCTTCATCGTGCTGGCGCCGGACACGCACCCCGGCTACCCGTTGCGCCGCCTGCAGGCCGCCCCGGTGGCCGCCGCGCTGCCGCAGCTGTTCCACCACGATGGCGGCTTCTGGCACCTCGATGCCGTGACCGGCAAGGAAACGGCGCTGGGCCCGCAGGCCCAGCTCGACAAACTGAGCCGCATGGCGCCGCACACCCGCTTCGCCAGCGAACCGTATCCGGAAAGCTGGATCATCCGCACCGGCGGCGTGGCGCGCGAAACGGTCGCCGGCGAAGTGCAGACCGCCTGAACGTTCGCAGACTCCGTGCCTGTGCGTGCGCACTGCCGTGCGGGACGGCGGCCCCGGCTCAGTGAAACGCGGCGAACGGCAGAGACACACATACGCCAGCGAGAAACCCCATCTGGCAACCCCTTTGCACCAGCGCCTGGAGCCGCGCGTACTTCATCTCCGCCGTCACTGGCAGGCATTCACGTTTGCGCATGACATATTCTGCCGCCAGTCGGTGCTCCTTGCGAGACAGGAAAAGCGTGTTGGTGCCGACGGCAATGGCACCGGAGAGCAGCGCCAGGAACAGGCCGCCGTGTGTGATCGCGTCGAGCAGATGCATGGTCAGGAATCTGTTTCAGGTGACGGCATGTCGATGGCCAGATAAATAAGTCCAAAGCAATAAGTCCAAAGCAGCAAGCGCATCCCGTCGCCCCGGTACCCTCCGGACTTTCGGCTCCCGAAAAGCGGACAGATTCGACGCGCCCCATGTTCCGCTGGATCGATTTAGATTTCCCCGTGCGGGAATCGGAGGGGTTTAGATGCGGGGCGCGTGTTTCATGACGAATCAGACTGGTCCCAAATCCGCGCACCCCCCCAGCCGAATCATGTCTGCCGCACCCTGCCTGCCGAACCCGGCTTCTACAGATACGTCCCCTGCGGCTTCGGCCGGTTCGGCAGCGGAATGCGTTCCGTCTCGCCCGGCACCTGCGGGAAGCGCTGGGCATCCCAGTCGTCCGCCGCCTGCGCCAGCCGCTCCTTCGACGACGACACGAAGTTCCAGAACATGAAGCGGTGCCCGTCCAGCGGCGCGCCGCCGATCACGACGAAGCGCGCCGCGTCGAGGGCGCGCAGGCGCTGCGGCTTCGACGTGTCGAGCAGCGCCATCGTCTTCAATGGCACCGACACGCCGTCCACCTCGACTCCGCCCGTCACGGCATACACGGCCGCTTCGGCAGGCAGGTCGGCCAGGTCGATCGTCTCGCCCAGCGGCAGCGCGATATCGAGATACAGCGTCGGTGCATAGGTGGGCACCGGCGACGTTTGGCCGAACGCCGTGCCGATCAGCACGCGCACGGTGGCCGCACCGACCGTCAGCTCGGGAATAGCGGCGGCCGGCGTGTGCGAGAAGTTCGGTTCGTCCTCCTCGTGCGCCTGCGGCAGCGCGGCCCACAGCTGCAGGCCGTGCGTGCGGTGCGGCTTGCCTTTCAGGTCCGGCGGCGTGCGTTCGGAGTGGACGATGCCACGGCCCGAGGTCATCCAGTTGATCGCGCCCGGTTCGATGCGCTGGTACGTGCCGATGCTGTCGCGGTGGTCCATCGCGCCTTCGTACAGGTACGTGACGGTGGCCAGGCCGATGTGCGGATGCGGCCGCACGTCGTGCTTGGCATCGAGCGGCACGTCGATCGGGCCGAAGTGGTCGAAGAAGATGAACGGCCCGACGGCCTGCTTGATCACGGACGGCAGGTAGCGGCTGACGATGAAGCCGCCGCCCAGGTCCTTGTCGTGGCCCTTGATGATGTGCGCGATGCTCATGGCTTACTCCGCTGCCAGGGTCGTCGCGAGGCTAGTAACAACCTCGGTGGTCACGCTCGTCATCAGCTTGTGCACCGGGCACTTCTCCGCCACGGACAGCAGCTCGGCGCGCTGTGCCTCGCTCAGGTCGCCCGTGAAGTGCAGCGTGACGGCCAGGCGGTAGGTGCCATGGCGCTCCTCGCTCGCATCGCGCGCCGTGCTCACCCGGATGTCGACGACGGGGATGTTCTTGCGCTGCGCGTACCACAGCACCGTCAGCGCCTTGCAGGAGGACAGCGCCGCATCGTACAGGTCGTGCGGCGACGGCCCGGCATCCGCGCCGCCCTCTTCCACCGACACATCGGCCGGGATCAGGTGATTGCGCACGTGGACGATGTGGCGCATGGGTTGCGTGAGATCGCGCTGGACGGTGATGGTCATGGTGTGCCTTGTCGTTGTGGGAACCTTGGCGGAATGTACACCTTTATCGCCGTTTCGCCCACTCCAGAAAGGGGGAATGATTCAGGCGCGCCGGGTGCGCATCGCGCTGGCCGTCAGCCACAGCGCCGAGACGAGGAAATAGAACGCGCCCACGCCGGCATAGCCCGCCACGTTCATGATCGACGGCGTGGCCGGTGCCAGCGCCTGGCTGATGAAGAAGCCGCCCGCCAGCGCGGACTGGGCGCCGCTGAGGATCATCGTGGCCTGGCCGCCGTGGCCCTTCCAGCGTTTCAGCGCCGTGCCCAGCTGCAGCAGGCCGGACAGGATCGCCCATGCGCCGAACACCGTCAGCACCTGGTGCATGTCCGGCAGCGCCACCAGCACGGCGATGGTCGTAATCGCGCTGACCGCCAGGTTGATGGCCTGGCTGCGGTTGCGCCCCAGGCCGCCGCTGCGCGAGGCGTCGAGCAGGTTGGCGAAGGCGTCCCAGGCGGGATACAGCACCAGCAGGACGGCAGCGGCAGCCGGCATGTGCTGGCCGATGGCGAAGGCGGCGATCACCCAGGCGATGGAGAACACGGCGCGCAGGTAGTAGTAGCGTTTCAGCCAGGTGTCGGTGGCGGGCTGGGGAATGGTAGGGGTTGTGGTGGTCATGGCGGGTCCTTTCGGGGATGGTTGACGACTGACTTACAGGTTACTACCTACTAGATGGTAGGTAATTAGTTAAAAAGAGGCGGCTGCGACAGGCTCAGCGACCAAGCCGGCGGCTGGCACCTTTTCTGGCGTCGGTGCGGACCGACATCGTGGGAGCGGGCAGAAAAGGTGTCAGACACCTCTCCTCGCTGTCCTCGCTGTCCTCGCTGTCCTCAGCGCGGTGCGGCAAGCCGCTGCAGCTGCGGCGTCATGATCGTTTCGAACAGCGTCGGATCGCCGAAGGCGCGGGCCGACAGCATGGCGCCGTGCACCGTGGCCATGAAGGCATCGGCTTCCACCTGGGGCGAACTGGCGAGCCGGATCTCGCCCAGCTGCGCGCCCCGTTCCAGCACGGAAGCCAGCCACGTGGACAACGTGCGGAAAAAACCCTTCACTTCCGCCGCCACATCGTCCGGCACGATGGGCAGTTCGCTGGCCAGCAGCGCACACACGCAGAATGGCGCCGTGCCATCCCCGATGCACTTCGTCCAGTAGGCAACATAGGCACGCAGCTGGTCGATCGGCTGCGGGATGCTGCGCTCCATTTCCGCGATGCCGGCCCGCGCCCCTTCACGATACCCTGCCACCAGCGTCCGCACCAGGTCCGCCTTGGCGGGAAAGTGGTGGTGGATGCTGGCCTTGCGGATACCGACGACCTCGGCGATGTCCGCATAGCTGAAACCGTTGTAGCCGCCCGCCACGATGAGGTTGCGCGCACTGGCCAGGATATCGTCGGAAGTCGTCGAGAGCTTTTTCATGCCGCCATCCTACCTACTAGTAGGTTCAGATGCAAGCGGTATTTTGACGGGGTCGCCGCAGTGTCATCCCAGCCGGCGCGCCACGCGGAAGCCGACGACGTCGTTCGACAGCACTGCCGAGTAGCCATTGCGCACGGCCGAGCGCAGGTAGCGCGGCTGGTACAGCCATGCGCCACCGCGCACGATGCGGCGCGCCCGGTCGCCGTCTTCCAGCCACGCGCTGCCGTCCGTCGGTGCGCCTTGGTAGCTGTCGTGGGCCGGGTCCTGGGTCCATTCCCACACATTGCCGTGCATGTCGTACAGGCCCCAGGGGTTGGGCGGGAAGCTGCCGACCTTCGTGGTGCCGTGCCGCACCTGGCCCTTCACGCCCTTGCCGTACGTGAAGTGGCCGTCGTAGTTGGCATGCTCGGTGGAGATCTCGTCGCCGAACGCGAAGGCCGTGGCAGAGCCGGCGCGGCAGGCGTATTCCCATTCCGCCTCGCTGGGGAGCCGGTAGTGGGCGCCCGTCATCAGCGTGAGCCATTGCAGGTACAGCTGCGCATCGTCCCAGCTGACGCCGACCACCGGGTGCCAGTCCTCCTGCTCGAAGCCGGGCGCCGTCCAGTCGATGTCGAGCTTCGGCTCCCACGCGGTGGCGCGCACGAAGCGGCGCCACTCGCCCACCGTGACGGGGTAGCGGCCCAGCGCGAACGAGCGGTCGATGCGCACCGTGTGGGCCGGCAGCTCGCGTTCCAGCCAGGCCTTCTGCGAGCCGGCCTTGCGCGCCACCTCGTGCTCCTGCGCGTTACCGCCCATCAGGAAGCTGCCGGTGGGGACCAGCACGAGGTCGGGACCGGTCCCGGTGCCATCCAGGAAGCGGTCACGCAGCACGCCGCTCGGGTCGGCAACGGGGCTGGCCGCGGTCGGCATCAGCGCGGCCAGTTCGGCGGCGTTGCGGGCCGCCTGCTGCAGGCGCTCGCGGTCCTGTTCGGCCTTGTACGCGGCCTGCGCCTTCAGCATGGCGGCCTTGCGCTGGCGCTCCTCCTCGATGGCGCGGGCCTTGGCGGCATCGGCCTCGCGACGGGCGATCAGCTGCTGGCGCAGCTGTTCCTTGCGCACCTGGGCCGCCGCTTCCGCTTCCAGCCGCCGCTGCTTTTCCAGCTCGCGGCGGGCCTGGTCGTCACGCACCTTCTGCATGGCCGCGGCCTGCGCCTCGGCCTTGCGGCGCGCCTGCAGTTCCATGCTCCGCTGGATCTCCAGGCGCCGCCCTTCCGCCGCTTCCGCCGCGCGGGCCGCTTCCTGGGCCTTCTGTTCGGCCTGCAGCTGTTCGCGCTGCTCGCGCAACTGCGCCTGCTGTGCCGCGAAATCGCGCTCCTCCTGCGCGCGCCGCTCCGCTGCCGATTGCGCCGCCAGCTCTTCGGCCGTCGGCCCCGCAGCCCGGCGCAGCGCATCCATGAACGCCTGCGCGGCGTCGAAGCGTTCCTCGTCATCGAACGCGAAGCCCTTCTGCAGCACCACCCACTGCGCGTCGTTCAGGCCCGGCGGCGCTTCCGGCACGATCTGGGCGGAACGCGTGTCGTCGAATGGCAGCCGGCCGGCCAGGATCTGGTAGACCATCACGGCCACCGCATACACGTCCAGCTTCGGCGTGGGTTTGCCCTGCTGCGTGCCGATCTCCGGTGCGCGGTAGCCGGCGGTACCCGCGTTCGGTACCTCCGGGAGTCCTGCCGTGGCATCGCGCGCCCGCGCCGCAATGCCGAAATCGAGCAGCTTGATGTCGCCCTGCCTGGTCAGGAACACATTGCCGGGCTTGATGTCGCGGTGGACCAGCCGGTGCCGGTCCCACGCATACTGCAGCGCGCTGGCGACGGGGCGCACGATGCGCTCCATCTCCTCGAACGGCACCGGGCCGCGGCCAGCCAGCCAGGCATCCAGGTCCTGGCCGTCCAGGCACTCCATGATGATGAAATAGCTGGCGGTGGCCGGATCGAGCGCCCATTCGTAGACGCGCACGATATTGTCATGGGCCAGCCGGCGTGCCTGCGTGGCCTCCTCGATCAGCAGGCGCGCGTGGGCGGGGCTTTGCGTGAGCTGCGGTGGCAGGATCTTCAGCGCTACCTGCTCGCTGTGGCCCAGCTCCGCATGCGTGGCCAGGTCGGTGGCCTGCCAGACCTGGCCCATGCCGCCCATGCCGAGCAGGCGTTCCAGGCGGTAGCGGCGGTTCTGCGGCCCGATCTCCTGGCCGGCCATCAGGCCCAGTTCGGTGCCATGCCGGGCCGGTACCGCAGGCGCCGCCGTGCCGCCGGGGGTGTACTCGGCGTCCAGGATGGCGTTCTTGCGGCGCTCGAACTCCGCCTCGGACAGCAGGCCGTCGTCGTGGAGCGCGCGCAGTTCACGGATTTTTTCCCGGGCTGTCTGCATCGATTCCCTGGCGCCGGACCTAGCGGCGCAGCGGCACGCCGCACTCGGCGCAGAACCGGGCATCCGGCCGGTCGGCCGGCACCGGATGGCCGTTCACGCAGAACTGCGGTCCCGCCTGCGCCGTCGTGTGATGGTGGTGGACCGGTGCGCCGGCCTGGGCGACGCCCACGCCCAGCTGCATCTGCGCGGCGAGCGCATTGGCATGGGTCGCGTTCTGCAGCTTCAGCAGCTCCAGCTGGTGCTGGCGGTCCTTGTCCTGCTGGGTGTCGGCATGCGCCCGTTCGTCCGCCACGCTCTGCTGGGCCATGCGCAGCGCATCGAGCGGCGTGACGCTGTTCTCGGCGGCCACCACCGCGGCCAGGGACTGCAGCTGGTCGGCGCTCATGCCGGACTGCGCCTGCACCTTCAGCAGCTGGGCCAGCGCCTGCGCGTTGGCCGTCGGCGCCAGCGCCACCTTGCCCGTGTCGGACAGGTTGCCGATCGATTCGATGCGCTCGATGTCGATGCGCGCCAGCTCCGCCGCATGGTTCTGCTGCGCTACCAGCGTCTCATACTCGGCCCTGGCGCGGGCATAGCGCTCTTCGCGTTCGTGTTCCAGGCGGCGCAGTTCCTGCTGCCATTGGGCTTCGCGTTCGCGCAGCTTCAGGGCCAGCCGCTGCTCTTCGCCTTCGTTGGCGATGTCGCGGGACTGCCGCTGGGCCACGCCGTCCGCCTCGATCGTGCGCAGCAGCTTTTCCTGCTGGGCCAGCGCATCGGCACTGGCGCCGCTGCGCCGCAGCTCATCGAGCCGCGCCGAGATCTCCGCCACGTGCACCTGCGACCCCGCATCCTTGGCGGCCTCGCCGCGCCCCAGCTCGCGCTTGCGGGACACATGCAGTTCTTCTTCCCACTCCTGCACCCGCTCGGCCTCGCGCTTGCGCGCCAGGTTGGCCAGCGCCACCGTCTGCAGGCGCGACTCGTGGTGCTCCGCCTCGATCTGCGCCTCGCGCCGCTGCGCATCCATTTCGGCCTGCTGCGCCTGGCGCACGCCGGCACGGCGCTGCGCTTCGTCCTCGATCGCCAGCGCCTGTTCCATGCGGTTGCGGATCTGCTGCACATGCAGCTGGTGCGTGAAGCGCTGCTTCGCCAGCGCGCGTTCCTCGATGGCGGCCTGCTGGGCGATTTCCAGCTCGGTGCGCAGGCGGATCTGCGCGAGGCGCCGCACATGCTCCCAGTCCGACGCCTCGCCTGCCAGGCCGGCCGTCTTTTTCGCCAGCGCGTGTTCCAGTTCCGCGGCTGCATCGGCCGCGCCCAGGTCGATCGCCTGCCGGCGCGTGCGCGATTCGACGATGCGGCCATACAGCTCGATCTGGCGCGCCCGCACGGCCTGCATGCGTTCCGCTTCGGTGGCGGCCAGTTCGGCCTGGTCGACGGCGGCATCCTGGCGCAGTTCGGCGCGGCGGTAGTCGCTGCGCGCCTTCTGCTCCTCGCGCCAGATGGCCTGCCATTCCTCTTCGTCGTACAGCTCGTCCAGCTGCTTCGCATGGGCCAGGTCGCCGTGGCGTTCGTCCGCCACCAGCCACAGGCTGCCCACTCTGGCCCGGTTGGCATCGAACTTGTCGTGGCGCAGCGCCAGCGTGTCGACCTGCACGGCGACCAGGCCGAATTCGGCCAGCCGCAGCTTCAGCGCGGCCTGCAGGCGCTCATCCAGCTGCAGGCGCAGGTCCGGATTGGCGTGCATCTCGCGCAGCGAACGGGCGCCGATGAATTCGGCCGCGATCTGCCGCACGGACGGCCGCAGCAGCTCGGCCAGCTGGGCCGTCGTGACGGTGCCCGGCGCCGTCATGAAATGCCGCGCGAACGCGGGCACGTGCTCGACCTGCAGCGCTGCCGTGAAGCTGGCCGAGACCTTCAGGTGCTCGGCGGTGCTCAGGTCCGCGAACGCGAATTCCACCGGCAGCGGCGTGGTGCGGGTGATGAGGATCTCGGCATGCCGGTCGCGCAGCAGGTTGTTCAGGCGCTGGAAGAAGCCTTCCAGCTCGTATTCGCCCTGCGGCACCTCGGTGGCGACGTCGCCCTGCAGGATGTAGGCGCGCGTGGTGGCCGGCACCCGCAGCGTCTTGGTGAAGAGGCCGGACAGTTCGCGCACGCCAAAATACACCGCCAGCTCGTCCGGGGCGGGGATCCAGCGGTTGTCACGCAATACCGGCTCGCTGCGGGGCGCGCCGGGCGACAGGCCGCAGCCGGCGCAATACCCGCCGGCATCCACCGTGCGCTGGCCGCAGCGGGGGCATTTCACGCCGCCGATACCGAACATCTTGAACATGTGAGACTCCTCGCATTCATATACATGGGCCGCCGGCCGATTTTAGCAGGCGACATCAAATCAGCCCGATTCGGTCCACGCAGGCCAGCGACGCGCCGCGCGCGCGCAGCCCGTCCCGGAAGCCGGCCGGCAGCGCGTCCGCCCAGGCCGCCGGCAGCAGCACCCGGTCGCCGGACACCGCCTCGGCCAGGATCAGCGCCGTTTTCGCCTCCCGGCCGGCCACCGTGTCGACCCGGCCGGCATGCCAGGCGCCGGAGGTACCGCTGGCGATCAGCCGGCCGCGCGGCACGAATTCGCGGCCCCGCGCCAGGCGGTCCGCCATCACCAGCGCCAGCTGGTACGAGTCGCCGGCAAAGCGTGGCTGGCCGAAGCGCACCACGCTGCGCCAGCGGCCCAGCCCCCTGCCATCGAAATGGCGCGCACCGGCGAGCGCCTGGCGCACCGCCAGCTGCACGGCTGCGTCCACGCCCGGCACGGCGATGGTGTCTTCTTCCTCGCCAGCCTGCCCGTCCGAGGGAAACACGCTGACCTCGACCCAGGCCAGCGCATCGTTCACGCCGCCGCTGTGCAGCGGGAACCAGGCGCGCACGGACGAGACGGCGGCGCCCGGATCGGCATGCCCCGTGAGCGCGCCGAGATGGGGCAACGCGTTCAATGCCGCGCCGGCACCGCCCAGCAGCACGAACGCCTCCTCCGGCGTGGCGGCAGGATCGTGGCCGGCAAGGCGCCCCAGCTGCCAGGCATCGGACCAGCCCAGCGCGCACACGTCTTCCATGCCGGCCGGCGGCTGCCAGGCGCCGCGCGCCATCCGGTCCGCCAGCACGGCCGCGAGTTCCCAGTTGCGCTCACCGTCGGCCGGCACGCCGTCGAAGCCAAGCACGACCTGCACGCGGCTGTCGAAGCGCGCCTCCGTGAGCCGCGCCAGCCTGACGACTTCCTGCACGCGCTCGCACAGCACGGGCGCGCCCGGCACCACGCATTTCACTTCGGCCCGGCCGGCACGGGGGCGTACCGTCGCCGTGACGGCCAGCACGCGGCCGTCACCCAGCACGGTGCGGCATTCCGCGATCGAGGACGGCATCAAGGCGCCTCCCCGCCGCGGCGCGCCTTCAGGTGGAATTCGAGGTTGGCGAGCACGCGGTCCACCTCGTCGTCCGTGGCGCCGGCCTCCTTCCACTGTGCGAGTACGGCCCACAACTCGTCCAGTGCGACGGCGGCCCTGGTGCTGCTGGCAGCCAGGCGGCGCTGTTCGTGCGCCGCGCGTGGCCGGCCCGGTGCGGCCAGCGCCAGCGACGGCATCGTGTTCACGTCCAGCGCGGCCAGGGCCAGCCGCTGCAGGTGCGACTGGCGGGTGGCGAAGTGCGTGGCCGGCAGCGCGCGCAGTGCGGCGGACGCGGCGGGCAGTTCCAGGAACAGGCGGCGCAGCGCTCCCGCGTCGGACACCGGCAGCATGGCTGCGGGCAGTGTGACCGAATCTGCTACCGCATCTGCTACCGCATCTGCTACCTTATATGCCACCTCATTTGCTCCCTGATCTGCCACCGCATCTGTTTTCTCGAGCGGCGCATCGATCGCGTGCGGCGCGGGCGGCGCCACCGCGCGGGCGCGCAGCACCGCCGCATAATCGACCTCGTCGAGCGTCACGGGCACGCAGTCGTCCACCGTGATGCCGAAGCGGGTGTAGAGAAGCTCATTGAACCCGCCCCGGAAGGCGTTCCACTCGTCCAGCGACGTGCAGGGTGGCAGGTCCAGCATGCCGCCTTCCAGCGCAGCGCGCAGCGCCGTCTCGGCACGCCGGGTGAAGCCGGCCAGCGTGAGTGACGAGGCATTGACGGCGATCTCGCTGAACAGGAACAGGTCGAAGCGCTGGCGCGCCAGGCGGGGATCGGCGCTGTCGATCACGAAGTCGAGCTGCAGGCCGATTTCCGGCGCGGCCGCGAACGGCACCAGCGCCACACTGTGCGGCCCGCCATGGAACCACCATGCCGTTTCGCCTTTCATGGTGGCGCGGCGCGCGCCCGCCCTGGTGCCGAAGGTGCCCGGGCGCCGCGCGGTGCCATCGGCGCCGAACAAGATCACCGTGCTGTCCGAAGGTGCTGCCCCGTCCGTGCAGGCGGCAGCGATGACGGCATCCACCTCCGGCGCCGCCAGCGAGGGTTCGCGCCGCGGGTCCATCAGCCGAGCGCCGTCACGGCGAACGTGGCGCCGCACGCCTGGAAGTGCTGCGCCGGCGCCGCCTCGAAGGGCCAGGACCGTTCGCATTCGCCATCGCTGTCCAGCCGGCCCTGCAGCACGATGGCGCCGCCGCCATCCGTCACGCGCAGCAGTGGCCGTTCGCGCAGCAGTTGCGGGGCCGCGGCGACCGCCACCTCCAGCTTCAGGATCACCTGCCAGCCTTCGGCGACGACGAAGTGCAGCGTCCACAGGCCGTCGTCGGTGGCCAGCAGCGTCAGCTCGCCGCTGTCCGCCGCGCGCAGCATGCCGGTGCTGGCCGTCCAGGCACCGCGCCGGCGCTCCAGCGCCAGGTGCCGGAAGCGGCGCAGCGTGACGGGCGAGCCGTTCAGCGCGGCCAGTTCGCCCGTCGACAGGGGCCGGCTGCCGTCCAGCGCCGCCAGCAGCGCAGCATCGGCCAGCATCAGCCGGTCGCCCGGCACGGCGCGCGACAGCAGCACGCGCTCGCGCAGCCTGTCCTCCGCCGTCTTCTCCCGTACCTTGTCCTCGTCCATCATAGTTGTTCTCCAGTCCAGGATGCGCCGCCCGCCGCAGTCAGCCGTTCGATGGCCGCATTGCGGCGCTTGCGCAGCGTGGGCACCGACATGCCGCCGAGTTGCGCCAGCTTGCCGAGGGTCGGCAGCTCGCCGCTCTCGCCGTCCAGCCAGGCATCGGGATAGCTGTCGTCCGCAGGCCCCAGCAATTTCAGGTACACCGCCAGCCGCACGGCCAGCGCTTCCTCGCGCAAGGCGGCCAGCGCGCCAGCGGCGGCCGGCAGCTCATCATAGCCGGGGGCGGTGCAAACATCGTCTTCCTCGTCCTCGTCTGCCTGCGGCAGGATGCGGTCCGCCTCCCGGCCCGGCTCGGCCTGTGCCGACACGCGCGCCAGGTCATCGAGCCATGCCGTGGCATCGTCCGCATCCTGACGCCAGTCCGCGCCGTCGCCGTTGGCCGACAGCTCTTCGTAGTCGCCGATCTCCGCCAGCATCGCGGCGATCTTCTCCGGGCTGTTGCGCAGGCTGGCGAAGCGCTTCGACTTCGTGTGCAGCGGGCCGGGCGCGCCGCCGAAGGCTTCCAGCGTTTCGCTCCAGCGGATCACCCACGCCGCGCGGCACGAGGCGATCGACTTCATCTGCCGGACCTCGATGGGAATGCCGTCCGGCTCGCGGCCCAGGATCGCCGCCACCTGCGGCGCCGTGCCCGGCCAGCCGGCGAATACCTGGGCGATCGCGGCGTACGCCATGTCCAGCATGCGGTAGGTGTAGATGCGGTTCGGCGAACAGGGCTGGCCGGTGGCGGCCACGTAATTGTCGGCATCGACCTTGTCGCGCAGCGTGGCGAACATGTCGTTCACCTTCTTGCGCAGCAGCGCGTCGCCGGTGGCCTGCAGCCAGAACGGTCCCAGCTTCGCATGCTCGGCGGCGATCGCCGCAGCCATCGTATGGAAGTACGCGGGCTGCGCCTGCAACTCGTAGACGAGCACCAGCGCCAGGTCGCCCACGTTGTCGCCATACGCATTCGCGGGCGCGCTGCCGCGCAGCGACCCGGCCGCATTGCGCAGCGCGTGGGCCAGCGCATCCGTGTACCAGTCCAGCATCTCCGGCAGGCGCGCCGGGTCGAGCAGCAGCGCCAGGTCGCACTGGCGGAACGCCACCAGCGACGCATGGCCTAGCAGCTTCCGGACCTGTTCCCAGCCCTGTTCCTGGTAGCGCGTTCCTGGCAGTCGCATACATTGCACCATGCATGCCGGGCCGCCGGAAATCGGCAGGCCTGCGGCGATCATTGGTCATCATGCCATGAAACCGCAAGTTTCATTTCCGCTTGCACATCGCTATTTACCCGTCTGTTTCACTTTATGCCTTGCATCTCCGTCGGCAAGCCGGGCCAGGACCGCGGCGATCACGGGTGCCGCATGCTCGCCGCCGGTCCCTTCGGAACGGCTGACGTAGGTGGCGAATGCGAGACCGTGACGCTGGCCCGGCAGCGTGCCCGGCTCCAGCCAGCCGGTGAACCAGACCGTGGCGCGGTCGTCGCTGACGGGCGCCGTGCCCGTCTTGCCATACAGGCCGGCGCGCACATGGGCGGGCAGGCTGCGGAAGGCGCCGGCCGCCGTGCCGCGTTCGATCACGCCCTGCATGCCGGCGCGGATGCGGTCGAGCCGCGCGTCCAGTTTGACCGGTGCCGGCGACTTCGCATCGCGGCCATCGAGTGCCAGCAGCAGCCGCGGTGCCACGCTGGCGCCCTGCCCCAGCGCCGCGGCAGCCATCGCCATCTGCAGCGGCGTGGCCTGCATGCGCAGCCCGATGCTCATCTGGCGCAGCTCATGGCGCGTGTGCACCGGGTCGATGCGGGCCGGCGTGGCCTGCAGCACGTCGTAGTCGGCCCAGCGGAAGTCCGCCGGCAGCAGGCCGCCGTCCAGCCGCAGGTTCCGTTCGAAGCCGAGCCGGCGCGCCGCGGCCAGGATGGGACGCGCCGCATCCAGCGCGCCGGGTTCGAGCGGCTGCAGATCGGGCACGCCGCCTTCGGCACGGCCCAGCAGCGTGTGGTCGGACAGCTCGCCGGTCCAGGCGAACCAGGTGTTCAGGCTGTACGCAAGGGCCTGCGGCAGGCCGAGGCGGCCACCCTGCGCGCGGCCGTCGATGCCCATCTCCCGGTAGTTGGTGACATAGGCGCCCCGTGCGGACGCCGGATACGTGGGCGCACCGGTACTGAAATCGAAGCCCCGCTCGCGCGCCTCGGCATTGATGCGGGCCAGCGGCTGGCCGTCCAGCAGCGCATCGAGGCGGCGGTCTTCCTGCGCGGCCAGTTCCAGGCCCAGTGCACTGATCACCTTGAACGTGGAGCCGGGGCTGTTGTTCGCGCCGCCATCGTGCTGCAGGGCGGGCAGGCGCAGCGCGCTGGCGGCGGGGTTGGCTCGGTCCAGGTCGCGCGCCTCGGCCCAGTTGCCCGCGCCGACGTGCGGCTGGCCGGCGCCGGCAGCGGCCAGGATGTCGCCATTCTCGGCATCGAGGATGACCAGGCCCGCCTTGCGGCCGGCCGGGATTGTCGCGCCGCCTTCGCAGCGACCGCCACGCCAGCGGCCATGCCGCAGGCCGAGGCAGTCGAGTGCTTCCTGCGCCAGCGCCTGCAACGGCAGGTCCAGCGACAGGCGTGCCGTGGCACCGCGGCTGTCGGCGCGTGCCAGCATGCCGGCCAGGCTGGCCGCATGCTGCGGTCCGAGACCCAGCAGCGGCGCAAGACCGGCCGCCTGCGCGGCCTCCGTCGCGGTGCCGTCGCTCCACAGGGGCGTGCCGTTGCGGTCGGCCAGCAGTACCGGGCCGGGGCTGGCCCGTACCGCCTCGCCGGCCGCGGGCCGCGGCAAGGGCTGCCACACGAGCCGCCCCGCCGCCACGCGCAGGTGACGGTAATCGCGGTCGGCGGGACGTTCCATCGCGCGCGCATCCAGCGGCGTGGCCGCCAGCACGATACGGCGTGCACCCGGCTGCGGCGCGAGGACCAGGCGTTGTACATCGTCCGGCGCCGTGCAGGCGCGCCCGTCGCAGGCGGCAGCCGACTGCAACGCTGCCCCTTCCACGCTGCCGGCCACCCGCCCGGCCAGCAGCAAGGACAGTCGCTCCGTGCCCTTTGCCGGGGCCGGCAAGTCGAGCACCAGTCGTGCGGTATTGGCCGGTGCCGCGAGCCGCGTCCATGGCTGCCAGCCCTGCGGCAGGCTGGCAAACAGGCGCGCGGCCAGCGGCGGCATGGCGGACGTGGTGCCGCCATCGACACGCCAGCGTGAGGCGTCGCCCTCGCGCTGGCGCCAGGCAAGCAAGGTGCGTTCGCTGTTGTACAGCGCCACCTGCTGGCGCACGTAGGTGCCGTCCGCCTGCCGGTACAGGCGGCGCAGCAGCTTGCGTTGTTCGTCGTCGAGCCGCACGCCGCGCCAGATGTCGAGGCTCGTGGCCCGCACCTGCGCCGGCGCTGCCAGCCATTCCGCCAGGTCGGCCGGCGCCAGGACCACCGCGCCGTCGGGCAGCAGGCGTACCAGCCCGTGCTGGCGCAGCGCGTCGAACAGCGTCTCGTCTTCCAGCTCGGGCGACGGTACAGCGGGGATCGCGTAGTCGCCCGCCGCCAGCCAGGCGCTGGCCGACGCGCCGTGGGCTGCGTACGCCGAGACCAGCGCACGGCCCCGCTGCGCGCCGTCCGGCACGTGCAGCCGCGCCACCAGCTCGCCGGCGCGCGGACAGGAGGCACTGGGCCGGCGCAGCACCTGCAGGGCGCCGCCCTGCCAGGCCAGCCAGCCTTCGTTGCGCAGCGTGGCCGCGCCCGTGCTGCCGCCGACGATGCCGTCGCCGCCATCGCCGAGCCAGCGCGCCGCGGCGCCCGTCCACGCCAGCTGCAGCGGCGCGTGGATCGTGCCGGTGATGCGCACTTCCGGCATGTCCACGGTGGCGGTCGATCCCCGCTTGACCAGCATCGCATTGCGTCCCGCCGGCCGGCCTGTTTCGGTCCACCGTCCGCCCAGCCGCACCGGCATCAACCGTCCGGCAGCATCGGCCAGCTGCGCGCACAGATCGATGAGCACCGGCGCCTCGGCACGCGTGCGGTTGGCGATGACCACGGCGCCCGACGGTTGCGCAAGCAGCGTGACCCCCGCCGCTGCGGGCACGTCGAAGTGCGCGCCCGGCACAATCTTCTGGAATCGCGACGCGGCGCGCAGGGCATCCGCGCCGGCCTCGGTAGCCGCCGCGGCATCGCCCAGTTGCCGCGCATTGAAGGCCAGCAGCACCCCACCGGCCAGGATCAGTGCGACGACTGCCAGCAGCGGCCAGGGCATCGGCCAGGAACGCGGCAGATTGCGGCGGCGGCGCCAGCTGCGGTGGTGATGCGCGACTGTCGATGAGAGTTGCGCGGCGAATTGGGCGGCCATGGCATCGGGACGGTATGAGGTACCCAGCCGTAGCAGGGGGACCTGGAAACCTCCGGATGTACACGCGCCGATACACGCATTAACAAACTCTCGCGCATTTGTAAGAATCTGAAATCGCCATGCGTGTGACAAATCGTGCGGGATATAGTGATTTCACGGGGCCGGCGAAACCACCAGGCCAGCGGCCCGAGAAGAACATCGCATACCGCGAACACCACGAATACCACGAACACCACGGAAGAACGGAGAACACCATGCTCAAGAAATCCATCCTTGCAGCGGCAGCCCTGGCCATCGGCTCGGCCGCCTTCGTGCCCACCCAGGCCATCGCCCAGGTCGGCGTCAGCTTCGTCATCGGCAGTGCGCCGCCACCGCTGCGTTATGAACGCATGCCGCCACCGCGCCACGGCTATGTGTGGGCGCCGGGTTACTGGGGCTGGGACGGTTACCGCCATGTGTGGATGGCGGGCAGCTGGCTGCCGGACCGGCCGGGGTATGTCTACGCGGCGCCGTCGTGGCGCGAACGCGAGGGCCGCTGGTACTACGAGCAGGCGCGCTGGAACCGCCACGGCGGCGGCGACCGCGACCACGACGGCGTGCCGAACCGCTACGACCGCGACCGCGATGGCGACGGCATCCCGAACCGCTACGACCGCAATCCGAACCATTACGACCGTGGCCGCCCCGTGCAGCATGCATACGGCCCGGGACCGCGCCGCGACCAGGACCGCGACGGCATTCCGAACCGTTACGACCGTGACCGCGACGGGGACGGCGTGCCGAATCGCCGCGACGACCGACCGGACAATCCGCATCGCCGCTGAGCCGGCTGGGACCTATCGGTTGCCTGCCCTTTTCGACGAAGGGGCAACGGCCGGGGCCCGGCCCGTGACACCGTCGGCGACAGGACTTCGCGCGGACGGCGCCGTGGGTCGGGCCCCGGCCGTTCCAGGGTTGCTCGCGGCTTGAGCGCCAAGGCAGCACGCCAGATCAGCAGTACAATGCGCGCTTTGCCCGCGCACCCGATGTCTCCGCCCTTTCCCCCTCCACGCATCATCGCGCAGTCCCGCGCTGCAGCCGAAAAGCTGGCGCGCCAGCGGGTAACGCTGTCGCCGCGCGGCTGGCAGGCGTGGTTCGACGGCTCGGCCACGCCGAATCCCGGCCGCATCGGCATCGGCGCACTGCTCGTCGGGCCCGATGGTGAACGCGTCGAAATCAGCCGGCGCGCCGGCGAAGGCACCAGCGGCGATGCCGAATACCTGGCCCTCATCGCCGTGCTGGAAGTGGCCGTGGCGCGCAACGCCGGCGAATTGCTGGTGCATGGCGACAGCCAGGTGATCGTGCAGGATGTGCTGATGCGCGAGGTGCCCGCGGCCAGCGGCCATGCGGAACACCGCACCCGCGTGCACCTGCTGATGGACGAGATCGGGATGGTGGCGGTGCGCTGGCTGCCCCGTCACCGGAACGCCGCCGCGGACGCGCTGTCGCAGCGCGCACTGGCGCACGTCGGCCCATCCGTGCCGGCGACTGCCGAATGAAAAAGCCTGCCACCACAACCATGGTGACAGGCCTCTCCAGTAACCGGGCCGGATGCCGGCACTGCTCCGCTCCGCTATCGTCCACCGTCGATCCGTGCCGCATCGCGGCCGCAAAGCCTGGCGCCGGCGTGCCTGCGGGCGAAGCCCGTCGCGCGCTCAGGCCGCGATGGCTTCGATCAGGCCCATCTCTTCGCTGGACATCAGGCGGTCGATATCGACCAGGATCAGCATGCGTTCTTCGACGGTGCCGAGGCCGACGATGTATTCGGTGTTGAGCGTGGAGCCCATGTCCGGCGCGGACTTGATCTGCTCCGGCGTCAGGGTCGTCACGTCGGACACCGCATCGACCACCATGCCCACGACACGGTTGCCGATGTTGAGGATGATGACGACGGTGAACGGGCCGTATTCGGGCGTGCCCAGGTTGAAGCGCACGCGCATGTCCACGATCGGCACGATGATGCCGCGCAGGTTGATCACGCCCTTCACATAGTCGGGGGCGCTGGCGATGCGGGTCGGCGATTCGTAATTACGGATCTCGCTGACCTTCTGGATATCGATGCCGTACTCTTCCTTGCCGAGCGTGAAGGCCAGGTATTCGGCCGGGTTGGTCGTGGTGGCGGTGTCGTTCTGGGACATGGGATTCCTTGTTGCAGCGGACGGGCGCGGGGTTGTGGCGGTAGCCGGTTGTACACAGGCGAAATGTTACCGTAGCCCAATCTTTTTTGCATCACATAATTCTTTTGCGTTTGTATCCGCCCCATAAAACGCAACATGCGCGCAACGAATATGTCACATTCCTGCCCGTTTCGACGGCGTTTGACTGCCTCGACGGGGACACGAACTTGCCGTTTTTACACCAGAATAAATTGAATCGTGGCACAATGGTCTGCATATAGAAACAAGACAAGAATATGACGACCACGACGATCGCGCCGGCCGGCTGGCAGCCGAAGCTGGCGGCCATCGCGGGGGCCGCTCCCGGAGACGACGGCGCCCACGACACCAACCACCTGCATCGCGTCTGGCGCAATGCGTCCGAACTGCTGCGCGACTACCCGGAGGCGAACACGCTCGTCGTGCTGGCCGCGTGCTACCTGCATGACCTGGTGAACCTGCCGAAGAACCATCCCGAACGCCACCTGGCCTCGCGCCAGGCAGCCCGGCAGGCCATGCGCGAGCTGGCCGCCGCCGGCTTCCCGGAAGCGCTGCTGCCGGCGGTCGGCCATGCCATCGAAACGCACAGTTTTTCGGCCGGCCTGACACCGCGCACCATCGAGGCGCAGATCGTGCAGGACGCCGACCGGCTCGACGCGCTGGGCGCCGTCGGCCTGGCGCGCATGTTCTACACGGCGGGCCGCATGGGCACGGGCCTGGCGCATGGCGCCGACCCGGCCGGCACCCTGCGCGACCTGGATGACAAGGCCTTCGCGCTCGACCACATCGCCGTCAAGCTGGCCACGCTGCCCGGCACGATGCAGACGGCCGCCGGCCGCCGGCTGGGTGAACAGCGGCTCGAAGCGCTGCACCGGTTCCGCGACATGTTCGTGGCCGAATGGTCCGGGGCGGGGGCATGATGCGCAGGCTTCTCCAGCTCCTCGTCCTGCTCCAGCTGTGCGCCGCCACGCTGGCCGCCCAAGCCGCCGGCGAGGGCCACGTGCGCGCGCTGCGCGAACGCACCGAGATCCTGATCCGCGCCGACAATACGCATGAACAGATCGTCGACTACACCTGGCGCGCCATCGACGCGGCCGGTGCCGACACGCTGGGCCAGCAGTACGTGAACTGGGACTCGCGCCGCCAGACGATGGAACTGCTGGCTGCCGAGACCATCCCCGCCAACGGCGCCCCGGTCCCGGTGGAAGCCTCCGGCATCAAGATCCAGGACGGCATCCTGGGCGGCGTGTCCTTCCCCGAGAAGCGCCTGCTGCAGATCACCTTCCCGCAACTGGCCGCCGGCGATGCGATCCGCGTGCGCTACCGCCTGGTGCAGAAGGTGCCGGAGCTGCCGGGCGGGATGTCGCACGTGCTGTTCCTGCAGGACGACGTGATCCGCGACGACAGCACGATCACCGTGCGCTATCCGCAGGCCCTGCCGCTGAAGATCGCGCACAACGCGCTGGCGTCGCAGCCGGCCGTGACGGAAAACGGCGAGCGCGTGCTGCGCTGGCAGTTCCGCAGCCGCGACACGGGCACGCCGGAAGCGAACAAGGCCAACAGCTGGCACCACACGCCCTACCTGATGCTGTCCACGTTTGCCAGCTGGCAGGCACTGGCCGACGCGTATGAACAAGGCGCCGGCCCGAAATCGGCCGTCACGCCGGCCATCCGCACGCTGGCCGACGACATCGCCGGCAAGGCCGCCACGCCGCGCGAACAGGCGCACCTGCTGTACGACTGGGTGCGCGCCAATATCCGCTACGTGGCCACGTATGTGGGCGATGGCGGCTGGGTGCCGGACGATGCGGCCGCGATCCTGGAACGCCGCTACGGCGACTGCAAGGATCACGTGGCGCTGCTCGAAGCGCTGCTGGCCGCGCGCGGCATCGAAGCTTCTCCGGTGCTGCTGCTGGCGGACCAGGAGAACTACACGCTGCCGTCGATTCCCGTCATGTGGTTCAACCACGCCATCAGCTACCTGCCCGCGCTCGACCTGTACCTGGATTCGACGGACAGCACGATGCCGTTCGGCCTGCTGCCGGACAGCGATTCCGGCAAACCCGTGCTGGCCACGCGCGGCCATCCCGTGCTGCGCAACACCCCCCTGCCCGATCCGGACAACCACCTCGTCGAACGCCGCGTGACGATGCGCGTGGCGCTGGACGGCTCCGCCGAACGCGTCACCGAGATCATCGGCCACGGCCGCAGCGCCGTCGCCGTGCAGCAGTTCATCGACAGCGTGGGCCCGGGCGGCGGCGCCGACTGGGTACGCCGCACGATGGCGTCGAACGGCTACGAAGGCAATGGCAGCCTGGAGATCCTGCCGCGCACGAAGGCGGACACGCTGGCCGTGCGCTTCACGGAACGCATCCGCAATTACGTGAGCCAGCCGGAAGCGGGCGTGCTGTCCTTCCTGCCCGGCGTGAACGGCCCGGTGCCGCTGGCCGGTTTCGCGGGACGCTTCACGGAACGCGACCGCCAGTACGACACGCGCTGCGAACCGTTCGCCGTGAAGGACACGATGACGATCGAACTGCCGGTGGCCATGCAGGTGCTGTACGTGCCGAAGAACCTGGAAATCAACCAGGAAGGCTTGCGCTACGACGCCCGCTACACCCGTGAAGAAACGAATAGCGGCATGCGCTATCAGCTGATGCGCAGCGCCCGTGCCGGTAATCCGCGCGGCTTCTGCTCGCCGCAGGAATATGCCGCGCTGCGGCCCGCGATGAACCGCATCAGCAAGGCGATGCATGGCCGCCTGGTGTTCGTGCTGAACGATACCGAAATGGCGGCCGCCGCCATCAAGCCGTGAACGACGCCGGCGACCGCGTGCCCCCGGCACAGGTTGCCGATACGCACGCCGGGGCGGTGCCGGGGCAGCAGGGAGCCGATCGGAATCCTGTGGATCAGAAGCCTGCCGATCAGAAGGCTGCGGAGCAAAAGCTGACGGGTCAAAAGCTTACGGGTCAAAAGCTCACGGGTCAAAAGCTTAATTTTGCGCTCGTCTGCGTATTCATCGACATGCTGGGCGTGGGCCTGATCGTGCCCGTGCTGCCGGCCCTCGTGGGCGAATTCGTCGGCTCGCGCGAGCAGCAGGCCATGTGGTACGGCATCCTGGGCGCCGTGTTCGGTCTCATGCAGTTCCTGTGCATGCCGGCGCTGGGGGCGGTCAGCGACCGCATCGGCCGCCGTCCGGTACTGCTGTATTCGATGGGCGGCATGGCCCTCAATTTCCTCGTCACCGCCTGGGCGCCGAACCTGGCGTGGCTGCTGGTCGGTCGCGTGATCGGCGGCATGTCGTCGGCCAGCATGTCCGTCGCCTCGGCCTACGCGTCGGACGTGTCAACGCCGGAGAACCGGGCAAACAGCTTCGGCAAGATCGGCGCCGCCTTCGGCATGGGCTTCATTGCGGGGCCGATGCTGGGCGGGCTGCTGGGTGGCGTCAATTTGCACCTGCCCTTCTACGTGGCGGCGGGCCTGTCGGCGGCCAACCTCCTGTATGGCTGGTTCTTCCTGCCCGAATCGCTGCCAGTCGAACGCCGTGCGCCGTTCGCGCTGCATCGCCTGAATCCCCTGGGCGGCCTGTTCCGGCTGGCGGCGCGGCGCGAGATCCGCGGGCTCGTCGTCGTTTTCGTGCTGGTGACCTTCGCACAGATCATGCTGCACACCACATGGGTGCTGTACACCACCTTCCGCTTCGGCTGGAGCACCACGCAGAACGGCATCTCGCTGTTCTGCGTGGGCGTGGCGTCGGTCGTGGTGCAGGCCGGGCTGCTCGGTCTCTTCATGAAGCGCTTCGGCGAAGTGCGCCTGTCGCTGCTGGGCCTGTGCTCCGGCGCCCTCACCTACCTGCTGTACGGCCTGGCCACGCACGGCTGGATGATGTATGTGCTCATCCTGTGCAATGTCTTCGCGTTTGCCGCCGGACCGGCGCTGCAGGGCATCCTCTCGAAGGCCACGCCGCCCACCGAACAGGGCGAGCTGATGGGCTCGCTGCAGTCGATCAGCGGCGTGGCCGTGGCCGTGATGCCGCTGGCGGGCGGCTGGCTGCTCGGCGAGGTGAGCCACCTGCCGCCCGCGGACTGGCGCATCGGCGCCACCTTCTTCGTCAGCGCGGCGATGCAGGCCCTCGCCATCTTCGTGGCGTGGCGCTGGTTCCGCGACCACCACCGGCCCGTGTGACGCTCAGTACGGGCTGGCCGTGGGACGCACCACGATCTCGCTCACGTCCACGTCGGCCGGCTGGGCGATTGCATAGCTGATCGCACGGCCGATCGCGTCGGCGCCGATCGCCACCTTGCGGAATTCGCGCATCTCGGCGCGGCCGCCTTCGTCCGAGATCGAGTCGGCCAGCTCGGAGGTGGTCACGCCGGGCGAGATGACCGTCACGCGGATCGCCTTCTCTTCCTGGCGCAGGCCTTCCGAGATGGCCCACACGGCATACTTGGTGGCGCAATACACGGCCGCGGTGGGACTGACGGCATGCGCGCCGATCGACGCCACATTGATCACGTGGCCGCCGCCGGCCCGCTGCATCAGCGGCAGCACCGCGGCGATGCCGTACAGGACGCCGCGCACGTTCACGTCGATCATGCGGTCCCATTCCTTCAGCTTCAGCGCATCCATGCGCGACAGGGGCATCACGCCGGCATTGTTGACGATGACGTCCACGCGGCCATGCTTGCGATGCGCATCCAGCGCGAAGGTCTGCATGCCGTCGGCATCGGTCACGTCGAGCGCGTGGAACTCGGCGCTGCCGCCGGCGGCGCGGATGTCGGCGACCAGCGTTTCGAGGCGGTCGGTACGCCGCGCGCCCAGCACCACGTGGTGGCCGTCGCTGGCCAGCTGGTGCGCCGTGGCGGCGCCGATACCGCTGCTTGCGCCGGTGATGAGGATGATTTTCTGTTCTGCCATGGTCGTCTCCAGTTACGGGTGGTAATGGACTGGCAGTTTAAAAACGAACGCCCGCGCCGGGTTGCGCGTTGATGGCGAAAGATTGCCTGATCCTCCAGCGGATGTTAAAAAATGTGCGCATTGCGGCATAATCTCTGCCGGAAGCTATCTGGAGAACGACATGACGATCTGTGCGAGACAGGCCCGCATGGTGCGGCTGATGGCAGTGCTGGCGCCGGAGGAAGGTTACACGCTGTGCGGCCTGCCCGGCGTGAAGTTCATGCGGTCGAACTCGGTGCACCCGCGCGGGCCGGTGCTGTACGAACCCTGCATCGTCGTGGTCTGCCAGGGCCACAAGCGGGGCTACCTGGGTGGCGCCGCGTTCGACTATCACTCGCAGCAGTTCCTGGTGCTCTCCGTGCCGCTGCCGTTCGAGGGCGAGACGCTGCACGCGACGGAAGCCGAACCGCTGCTGGCCATCTCCATCCCCATCGACCTGCAGCAGGCCGCCGAACTGGCTCTGGCCACCGACGAGGCGCAGGCCGGCCACGTCGCGCCGATCCCGCCCGTCAGCATCGCGGCCACGCCGCTGGACGAACCGCTGGGCGACGCGGTGCTGCGGCTGCTGGAAGCCCTCACCTCGCCGCTGGAGACGCGCCTGCTCGGTCCCGGCATCCTGCGCGAAATCCTGTTCCGCGTGCTGACGGGCGCCCAGGGTGGCGCCCTGCGCGCCGCCCTCGCCCACCAGAGCCAGTTCGGCAAGATCGGCAAGGCGCTGCGGCGCATCCACGCCGACTACCAGCGCCCGATCGACGTCGCCACGCTGGCCGACGAAGCGGGCATGAGCGCCGCCGCCTTCCACGCCAGCTTCAAGGCGGTGACCGCCACGTCGCCGATGCAGTACCTGAAATCGACGCGGCTGCACAAGGCGCGGCTGCTGATGGTGCAGGACGGCCTGACGGCGGCATCGGCCTGCGGGCGCGTGGGCTACGAAAGCACCTCGCAGTTCTCGCGCGAATTCAAGCGCTTCTTCGGCCGCACCCCGCTCGAAGAAGCCCGCGAAATGCGCAACCTCCTCGCCCAGTCGCCGGGCGCGCGGCTCTCCGCATACGTCAGCGCGCCGTAGCCACCGGCTACTGTCCAGCCCGTGTCCACCACGGGGTCAACCCCGTTTTCGGACACGGCCTCAACAGTTGGATGTACTCTTATAGTAGAGCCCGTGTCCGATTTCGGGGTTGACCCCAAGGTGGACACGGACTCGGCCGTGGTCAGCGGTTGGGCACCACCGGCAGCGCGATCGCGCTGCGCAGCTCGGGCGTGTGGTAGATGCGCTGCGTCGCCTTGATGTAGTCGGCGGGCTGGGCGTAGAAGATGTTCGGCACGTAGCGCTGCGGGTTGCGGTCGTACAGCGGGAACAGGCTGGACTGGATCTGCACCATCACGCGGTGGCCCGGCAGGATCACGTGGTTGACGTTCGGCAGCGCGAAGCGGTAGCGCTCCGGCTTGTCGGCAACGACGGGCTGCGGCGACGCCAGGCTGTTGCGGTAGCGGCCGCGGAAGATGTCCATCGACAGCGGCAGCTGGTAGCCGCCCAGTTCGGGCTGCGACGGCACTTCGTCCGGGTACACGTCGATGACCTTCACCACCCAGTCGGCATCCGTGCCGGAGGTCGATGCATACAGGTCCACCTGCGGTGCGCCGGACAGTTGCAGCGGCGCCTTCAGCGGTTCGGAAACGTAGGTCAGCACATCCGGCCGGTCCGTCACGAAGCGCTGGTCGCGCACCAGCCAGGGCTGCCACACGTCGCGGTCGCCCATGCGCACGGGACGGGGCACGAACGGCACCGGCTTGGCCGGATCGGACACGTATTCGTCATACGCCGCGCCACCGCCGGCGGGCGCACTGAAATCGAGCTTGAAGCCCTCCTTCAGGTAGACGGCCTGCGACGTGGACGGGCAGCCCGTCTCGCACGACAGCGGCCAGCCGGACAGGCGCTGCCAGCGGTTGGTGCCGGTCTGGTAGAAGAACACCGGAGGCGTGTCGGCCACGGGTGCACCGTCCTTCAGGTACTGGTTGAAGAACGGCTGCATCACGTCGCGGCGGAATTCCAGCGCCGTATCGCCGGTGAACTTCAATGCCCCCAGCGACGAGCCGTCGTAATTCACGCCGCTGTGCCGCCACGGGCCCACCACCAGGTAGTTCATGCGGTTGTCCTTGTCCTGCTGCTCCAGCGCCGAGTACACGGCATACGCACCGTAGATGTCTTCCTGGTCCCACTGGCCCACCACGTTCATCGTCGGCACCTTCAGCTTGCGCGCGCCGAGCGCCTTGTCCAGCGCCTGGTGCTGCCAGTAGCTGTCGTAGGCCGGGTGCTCGAACAGCTTCTTCGTGTAATTGAGTTTGTCGAGGCCGAACTGCCTGGCATACGCGCTGACGGAGCCGGCGCGCAGGATGCCGTCGTAGTCGTCATAGACGCCGGTGGCCAGCGGTTCGCCCCGGCCGCGCACCGTCGTCTGGCTGGCGATGTAGGGCAGCGTGGGAATGCGGAAGGCGCCGTTGTGGAACCAGTCGTCGCCGCGCCAGCCATCGACCATGGGGCTCATCGGCACCGCGGCCTTCAGCGCCGGGTGCGGATCGGCCAGCGCCATCAGCACGGTGAAGCCTTCATAGGAGGAGCCCAGCATGCCCACCTTGCCGTTCGTCTCGGGGATGTTCTTGACGAGCCAGTCGATCGTGTCCCAGGCATCGGTGGCGTGGTCCGTCTTCGTCTTGTTGAGGGGGCCCCGCAGCGGACGCGTCATCACATAGTCGCCTTCCGAGCCGTACTTGCCGCGCACGTCCTGGAACACGCGGATATACCCTTCCTGCACGAAGTTCTCGTCGCCCTGCGGCAGCGTGGCCAGCATCGTCGGACTGGCGCTGCGCTTGGCGCGGCCGGCCGCGTTGTACGGCGTGCGCGTGAGCAGGATCGGCGCCTTCTTCGCCCCCTTCGGCAGCACGATCACGGTGTACAGCTTGACGCCGTCCCGCATCGGGATCATCACCACACGCTTCACGTAATCGGCCGTTTCGACGGGCGCTTCGTACTTGCCGGCGATATCGGGCGTCATCGGCGCCGTCTGGGCCTGGGCCGTCGACAACAGGGAAGAGAGAATTACGGAAGACACCAGGGCGACGCGCAACGGCATGGAGAACTCCTTCATGAGTGAATCGCATGATGGTACTCCGGGAAACAATTGCTTACAAGCTAAGTGTGTGCGGCCACAGTTCTGTAACAAGTCCCTGTGCATAATGAACTCACACTAATCAGAAAGAGGAGTTCATCATGAAAAAACTGCTGATTGCCGCAATGATTGCCGGTTCGATGGGTGCCATGACCGTGCCGCTGACCGCCAGCGCCGATGTGATCGTCGTTCGCAAGGCACCGCCGCCACCGCGCCACGAAGCGGTGCCGAAAGCGCGCCACGGCTATGTGTGGGCACCGGGCTACTGGAGCTACAACGGCCGCGCCTACGTCTGGCAGAAGGGCCACTACGAGCGCGTGCGCGCCGGCTACTACTACAACCAGCCGGCCTGGGTGGAACGCGACGGCCGCTGGGAATTCGCCCGTGGCGAATGGCGCCGCGGTGAACGCGACCACAACGGCCGTCCCGGCGACCGTGACCACGATGGCGTGCCGAACCGCGTCGACCGCGACCGCGATGGCGACGGCGTCTCGAACCGCCACGACGACCGCCCGAACGACCCGCGCCGTCACTGATCCGCGGGGGCTGCCGTCTTGACAGGGCGGCGTCAACCTGCAACCATAGCGGAATGACTTTTCATCGATCGCATCCCGCTCCCGCTTGCTCGTGGCGCCGCCCCGCTGCTTACAACGCACTGTGCGGCCACTGTAACGTGATGTGATTCACTATCAACGCCGCCCTGTCAGGCGGCGTTTTTCATGGCGCATCGGGACAGGGGGCACAAGGAACCCAGCACCATGACGCTCGACACCCAGTCCGAAAAAACCGCTCCCCCCGCCGTGATCCTCACGGGCGACCGCCCGACCGGCCCCCTGCACCTGGGCCACTACGTGGGCAGCCTGCGCAACCGCGTCACCTACCAGCACGACTATCAACAGTTCATCATGCTGGCCGACTCGCAGGCGCTGACGGACAACATGGAAGACACCGGCAAGGTGCACCGCAATGTCGTCGAGGTGGCACTGGACTACCTGGCCGTGGGCATCGACCCGGCCAAGTCGACGATCCTGATCCAGTCGCAGATCCCCGAACTGGCCGAACTCACCTTCTACTACCTGAACCTGGTGACGGTGGCGCGCCTGGAGCGCAATCCGACCGTGAAGGCGGAAATCGTGCTGCGCGGCTTCGAGCGCGACATTCCCGCCGGCTTCCTCACCTACCCTGCCTCGCAGGCGGCCGATATCTCGGCGTTCAAGGCGTCGCTCGTGCCGGTCGGCGAAGACCAGATCCCGATGATCGAGCAGACCAACGAGATCGTGCGCCGCTTCAACCGCCTGGCCGACCGCGAGATCCTCGTCGAGTGCAAGGCGCTGGTGCCGGAGATCGGCCGCCTGCCGGGCATCGACGGCAAGGCCAAGATGAGCAAATCGCTCGGCAACACGATCAACCTGGGCGCCTCGGCCGACGAGATCACGGCCGCCGTGAAGAAGGTCTATACCGATCCGCTGCACCTGCGCGTGCAGGACCCCGGCCACCTGGAAGGCAACGTGGCCTTCATCTACCTCGATGCCTTCGATACCGAGAAAGCAGCACTGGAAGAGATGAAGGCCCACTACGTGCGCGGCGGCCTGGGCGATTCGATCGTCAAGAAACGCCTGGAAGTCGTGCTGCAGGAAATGCTGGCGCCGATCCGCGCGCGCCGCGAGGAATTCGCCAAGGACAAGGGCCAGGTGCTGCAGATGCTGAAGGAAGGCACCGCGCGCGCCCGCGAAGTGGCGGCCCGGACGGCCGACGAAGTGAAGGCGGCGCTGGGCCTGAGCTATTTCTGATCCCGTCGTCTTCATTGCGGCCGGCTGGTACCTGGTCGCCAGCCTGGCCTGCTTCACCGCCTACGTGATCGACAAGCGCGCCGCCCGCCTCAAGCGGCGCCGCATCCCCGAACGCACCCTGCTGCTGCTTGGCCTGGTTGGCGGCTGGCCCGGCGGCCTGCTGGCCCAGTCGATTGTGCGGCACAAGACCGTCAAGGCGTCGTTCCAGCGGCAGTTCTGGACCAGCGTCGTGCTCAACGCCGCCCTTCTCTTCTGGCTCGCCGCCTGATCGGTCGCCGTTCACAGCCCGCTGGGATACGTCTCCGGCACTTCATCCTGCTGCCACAGTGCCGACCGCTCCAGCGGCTGCAGCGCCGCGCTGCGGTCCACGTGGATGATCGCATCGAACTGCCGGGCCGCGTCGGCATGGAAGTAATGGCTGAAGCGCTCCGTCTCCGGCCGGTAGATCACGCCGATCGCACGCTCCAGGTAGCGTGACGGCAGCCGGGCCAGCATGCTGTCGCGTCCGCGCAGCGGCAGCAGGAACTGCGGCAGCCCCGCCGCGATGGACGTTTCATGCAGCAGCCGCTCCACGCTGTCCGTCCGCGATGCCACGACCTGTTTCAGTTCCGCCGGCCCGTCCCAATCGGTGGCCGCGGTGACGGTACCCGTGTGCGTTGTAAACCCCAGAAGGTAGATGTCCTCCGGCCGGTAGCGTTCGCGCACCAGCTGGCCCAGGTTCAGCTGGCCCCCTTCGCCCATCTCGGTGGCGCGCGCGTCGCCCAGGTGCGAGTTGTGCGCCCAGACGACGATCTTGCCGGGCCGGCCCGTACGCTGGTGGATGTGCTCGCGCAGCGCTTCCAGCGTTTCGGCCATGTGCGAGTCGCGCACGTTCCACGACTCGTCGCGGCCGCCGAACATGGCGCGGTAGTACACCTCCGCATTGCTGGCCACGCGGGCGTTCTGCTGTGCGTAGAACAGGTCGTCCGGCACCTGGCCGCCCATCGACTGCAGGTGCTCATTGGCCTGCCGCGTCAGCTCGGCCAGCTGGCGCCGCACTTCCTTCGCGCAGTCCTCCTTCATGCCGAACGAGGTGGCATAGCCGTAGTGCTGCGGATCTTCCGCCATGTGGTCGATGCAGGCATAGCGTTCGCGCGCCCGGCGCGCTGCCTCGGGATCGGCTTCTTCCAGATACGCGATCACGGCATGCATCGACTGCTGCAGGCTGTACAGGTCCAGGCCATAGAAGCCGATGCGGCGCGCGCTGCTGGCCACGTGCGCGTTGTGCTCGCGCAGCCAGTTCACCAGCCCTTCGATTTCGTGATTGCGCCACATCCATTGCGGGAAGCGCTTGTAGCCGGCCAGCGCGCCTTCGGCCGTCATGTCGTCGCCGCCATGCTGCACGTAGCGGCTCACGCGCAGCGCGTCCGGCCAGTCCGCCTCGACGGCGATGGCGTCGAAGCCCTTCTCGACGATCAGCCGCTTGCTGATCTCGGCGCGCAGGCGATAGAACTCGCGCGTCCCATGGGTCGCCTCGCCCAGCAGCACGATCGACGCATCGCCCATGTGGTCGAGCAGCCGCGTGAAATCTTCCTCCGTGTCGAAAGGCTGTGCCTCCAGCTTCAGTGCTTCGATGATCTTCCTGTCGCTCATGCTCTCTCCTGCCGGTTCCGGGTCTGGCCACCATAGCGCAGTCTGTGCGACACTGGCGCCCCCTAGTCGACGGAACCGAGCATGTGGATCGGAGTGTTATGCGGCCTGCTGGCAGGCGCGCTGTGGGGCGCCGTGTTCGTGGCGCCGGCCCTGCTGGCGGCGTTCTCGCCGCTGGAACTGGCGCTGGGCCGCTACAGCGTGTACGGCGCAATGGCCTGCGTGCTGCTCCTGCCGAAGCTGGGCACCCTGGCGCACCGCCTCGATCGCTCCGACTGCATGGCCCTGCTGCGCCATGCGCTGGCCGGCAACCTCGTCTACTACATGCTGCTGGCGCTGGGCGTGAAGCTGGCCGGAGTGGCGCCCACGTCGCTGATCATCGGCGTGCTGCCGATCACCGTCACGCTCTTGGGACGGCACGATCATGGTGCCGTGCCGCTGCGCCGCCTGGCGCTGCCGCTGGCCATCGTTGCGGCCGGCATCGCGTGCATCAACGTCGATGTGTTCCTGCATGCGGGCGAGACGGGACGGCCCTTGTGGCACACGGTCGCGGGCCTGACCTGCGCCGCGGGCGCGCTGCTGTGCTGGACGTGGTATGCGGTCGACAACGCGCGCTTCCTGAAGACCAATGCCCACTTCAGCAGCGCCGAATGGTCGGCACTGTATGGCCTGGCGACGGGCATCGTGGCGCTGGTGGTGGGCAGCATTGCCTTCGCACTGTGGCATGACGATGTGACGGGTGCCGCAGGCGCCGCCTCGGGCCGCGACTGGCCGCTGTTCTGGACCTGCAACGCGCTGCTGGCGCTGGGCGCCTCGGTGATCGGCAACCATCTGTGGAACGTGGCGAGCCGGCGCGTGCCCGTCACGCTGTCCGGCCAGCTGATCCTGTTCGAGACGCTGTTCGCGCTGCTGTATGGCTTCCTCTATCGCCAGGCAGGACCGCGCCCGCTGGAGACGGCGGCCATCGCGCTGCTGGTGATGGGCGTGCTCTGGTCGGTGCGCGTGCACGCGGCCGAGGAGCGGCTCGCGCCGGCGTGACCGCCACTCCTACCGGTTCAGGTAGCTCTTCTCTTCACCGGCGTAACCGGCGACCTCTACCGGTTCAGGTAGCCCTTCTCCTCACCGGCATGACCGGCGCCCTCCACCGGTTCAGGTAGCCCATCTCCTTACCGGCGTGACCGGCGTCGGCAGCTCTATTGGTTCAGGTAGCCGGTGTCTTCCAGCGCATCCTGGATCAGCTCGAGACGCAGCACGGGGTTCTCCTGCGCCAGAAGCAGCTGCTTCTGGCCCAGGTCCAGGTCCAGCAGCTCGCACCAGCGGTTGGCGACCCAGCCGCTTTCATCGAGCCGGTACGGCGCCGCCATCGGCATCTGCGCTACCGGCAGGCCGCGCTGTTGCAGCGAGCGGATAAGCGCACCCAGCGCATCGGCCACTTCCTGCTGGTCGTCCGGCACGGTGACGGTCATGTCGTCCGGCAGCCGTTCGATCTCGCCCATCCACAGCCCGTGCGGCATCTGCTGCGCTTCGAGCACGCGGAAGCGCTGCGTGCCCAGGCACGTCACCTGCATCAGGCCCGGCAACGGCGCCGTCCAGTCGACCACCCGCGCCAGCGTGCCGACGGTAACGATCGCCTCCTGCTGGCCCGGCTTGCGTACCTCGTCGCCCTGCGCCAGCGCGACGACGCCAAATTCGCCGGACTCGGCGATGCACTTCTTCATCATGTCCAGGTAACGCACCTCGAACACCTGCAGGTCGAGACGTCCGTCCGGGAACAAAACGGTATTCAAAGGGAACAAAGGAGTCATGCCGCATGGTGGCACACAATGGCCGGTCGCGGCGTTCGCCTAGACTGCGCAGTGTGCTGCGCGGCCGCGCCCGTTTCACTGCCGGGCGAACGACACGCCGGCTAATGCGGAAGCGGTGGCCACGGTCGCCGTGCGCAATATCGCGGCGGCACGGCATTTCTATGGCGCGGTAGCGGTCCGTAGAAGAATGGACTGGTGCGCGGCGGGACGGTCGTTGAAAGTGTGCCTTATCTGAGCGGCTGCGCCCGGATAATCGTTTACCCTGCCGGTTTTGCGGGAACCAATCAGGCCACCGGCATAACCCGGGGAGTGGGCGATGAGCGCGCAGGGATAGTCGCCGCGCTGGAGTCCAAGGGTGTCGTTTTCGAACACCATCGGATCGAAGGACTTCGACTGACTGGCGACGTGCATGCAGGGGACGGAATCAAACTCGCCGGGTTCCGCAATCTGGATGGGAATATTCTGAATATCTTCGGAATTTAACGGAAATTTACATGAATGCCTATCGCGCGGATCCGGATGGCAGTAGAGGGATGGTGGCCAGGTTCCCTTTCGGCCTTTCAACGCAATGGAATGACTGCTGGTATGACCACACCGGTCGATACGGTAATAAACGCCTGGTAACAGCGCAGTCGGCTGGCGATAGCGTCAGGCCTCAGGCAATGGAATGAAGCGAGTGCAGCGGCGCACAACGCCGATCTACGGCGCGATTACTGCGAGAGCGATCCCGACACTTCCCGGGAAGCGCCATGTGCTTCCGGCCGGCCAGACTGGCCACGCCGGGGGCGCGAGATTACTGCTTGATCAGGAACTCTTCCTTCTTGCGGCCTTCCAGCCATTTCGGTGCGCGGCCGCGGCCGGTCCAGGTCTGGCCGGTTTTGTCATCCCGGTATTTCATTGGCACGGGAGCGCGTGGCTTCACCGGCTTGGCCGCTTTGACGGCAGGACCCAGATCGGCGATCGACAGGCCAAAATCGCGCATGATCGTGGCGATTTGTTCCTTGGCCTGGGCGATTTCATTCTTGCGCGCCTGCTCGGCCTGTTTTTGCAATTCGGCGATCTTTGCCTGGTACTCCTGATAAGTCGTCATGTCATGTCCCTATGGGTAAAAACGGTTAAAACGGATGCAGCCGCTTCGGAACGCCGCTGCGACTCGCTATGTCAACATTGCATCCGATGGCATCAGGCCGCGCGTCTGCCTGGACACAGAAGCTTGCAATCCATCGGCCGCAAACTGCGTGTGACAATGTGTGAGAATTCAATGTCACGCCAATTTACCATAGAATCCGTTCACGCTTCCACATATATTCGCGTATTAAGGGCCGCGCGCTGCGCCAGAATAAAAATGGCGTTGCGTTATTCACGACAACCATTAGACGGATGTGCTGTTACGTGCAGGGAGATAGTGCACCGAAAGCACCCGGGCGTTTAATCGGACTGAGGAGTTTTGCCGCGCTGGGATTACACGGCGACATGGATCGCCAATGCCCGGAGGCGCTTGGAAGCAAAGGCGATTGCGGCATTGAAAACGGCGTGCAGGACGGTGTCGGACTGACGCCGATGTTTTCCGGGGATTAAATCAGCCGCGGTCGTCGCCGATGGCGTCGACCGCAGCGCAATGCTCAGAAACGCATTTCCAGCGTCGCCCGGCCCTGCGCATACCCGGGATATTGGGAGGCACGGCGCAATGTGCCATTCTCGTCCGTATAAGCGGTATCGGACAACGCATCCTGACCCAGCAGATTCGATACGGCCACGCGCAGCTGGTATTGCGGATTGAATTTCCACAGCGCGTACACGTCCAGGTCGCGCCGCACCGCCTGGTAACCGGTCTGGTTGACGTCGATGCGTACCGGGCCGCCGTTCTTGAAGGCGAAGCTGGCACCCGTCGTCAGCTTGCCGTCCGGCGACTTGTAGTCGGCGCCAAACGTGGCCGACAGCGGCGTCTGCTGGTCCAGCCGGTTGTCCGGGCCCGGCACGCTGTCCACGCTGGACCAGTTGCGCGACACGCTGGCGCGCACGTCCACGCCCGGCGCGTTCGTCATCACGGCGGCCAACGGAAATTTGGCTTCCAGCTCCAGGCTGCGCGTGACGGCATTGCCGTCGTTGACGGGCGTGGCGACCCAGCGGCCGTTTTCCAGGAACAGACCCTGGCGGGTATAGCCGCTGATGCGGCGCATCGATGCCGCGGCCGACAGCAGTGCGTTCTCGCCCCAGTAGTGCTCGTAGGCGGCATCGATGCCGGAGGCCAGCTCCGGCTTCAGGTCCGGATTGCCGCGGCGGTCGGGCTCCGTCTGGCTGTTGTTGGTGGACGTGAAGCGGCGCGGCACCAGGTTGCCGGTCGGCGGCGCCTTGTAGGTGCGGGTCAGCGCCAGGCGCACCTGGTCGCGGCTGTCCGGCAGCTTGTACAGAGTCTGCGCCAGCGGGCTCCACACGCTGTTGACCTGGCTGACTTCGTCGAAGCTGTCGCCGTCGCTGGTGGTCTCCAGCCCCTCCCAGCGCAGGCCCGCATACATCGACCAGCGCGGCGTGATGTTCCATTCGTCCTGCGCATAGAGCGCGAGGCGCTTGACAGTGGCCTCGTAACCCTCGTCGGAATCGTCGTTGATCGCGCCCGGCAGGTCGGCATCGCGTTCGACCCGGCTGTCGTCGCGCACCGTGTAGCCGGCATCCCAGCCCATCGACAGCGCGTGCTCTTCCAGGAACGGCCGCGAGTATTTGCCCTGCGTGGACAGGCCTTTTTCGGTGGTCTCGCTCAGCACGACGGCATCGCGCGCCAGCGCCCCGCCGCGGTAGTCCAGCTCGTGCCAGGTGCCCTCGGCGCGGTTGCCGCTGATGCCCACCTTGGCATCGAGCTTGGCACCTTCGCCCAGCTTCGTCACCAGGTTCACGTCCTCGCGGGCGAACAGGTTCCAGTTCGACTGGCGCATGTCGCGCTCCTCGAACGGCGGCGGCGCGCCCAGGGACGTGTCGGTATCGGCATAGCCGTGATAGCGGTTGCGGTTGTAGTTGACGAAGGTCTGCGACGTGAGCGTGTCGCCATCGGCCAGGTTCCAGTTCACGCGCGGCGCCAGGTTGAGGCCTTCCCAGCGGCCGCTGTCCTGCTGGCGGGTCCGGCGGTCCATCGTCGGCATGCCGTCCGGCGCCGTGCGGGTCTCGGCGATCGGCGCCTCGCGGTCGTAGGTGCCGCGCCAGAAGTTCGCACCGAGCGAGTACGACATCGCGCCGGCCTTGTCGGACATCTGCAGGCTGGCACTCGGGCTGTTCTGGTCGGCGCTTTTGGCCGCGCTCAGCTTCACTTCCCGCTGCGCCGTCTTCACCGCCTTCTTCAGCACGATATTGATGGTGCCGGCGATCGACTGCGTGGAGAACTCGGCGCTGGCGGCGCGCACGATCTCGATGCGCTCGATCACGTCCGGCGACAGCGTGTCGATCGAGAAGCCCGCCGGCGCGCGCTCGCCGTTCAGCAGGATCTGCGTGTAGCCGCTGCCGAGCCCGCGCATGCGGATCTCGCCATTGCCCCGGCCATTGCCGCCCACCGTGATGCCGGGCAGGCGCTTGAACACATCGGTGATCGCCGTGTCGCCGTACTTCTGGATCTCCTCGGTGGAGACGACGATCTTGCTGGCCGTGTCGTCGCGGCGCGGATCGTACGCGGCCGCGGCGCCCTTGATCTCCACTTTCTGCATCGGCGCGACGTCGGCCGGTTGTGGCTGCTTTTCCGCCGCGGGCTTCACGACGGCGTCGATGGTCTGCGCCATGGCCGGCACGGCGGGGACAAGGAGGAAGGGGGTGGTCAGCAGCAAGGCAGCGTTCAGGCGGGACAGGCGTGGCGCAGCGGTCGTGTTCATGGGCAGCGGGTTGGGGGTTATTTTGGTTGGGGGTTATTTTATTGATAGCGCTATTTTGCCGAAGTTCGCCAGCGATGTGTTGGTCTCCCAGAAATATTTATGCCGGCGCGCGCGCCATGGCCCCGACACGCACGGCTATAATGCGCACTCGTTCTTGTATGGAAAAATAATATCGTGTCCGACCGTCTCGCCGTGCTGCCGCAATACCTGCTACCGAAGGGTGCATTGACCAACTTCGCCGGCCGGGTGGCAGGCGCGAAAGGCGGCGCGATGACGACGCGGCTGATCCGCTGGTTCGTCGGCAAGTACGACGTGAACATGAGCGAGGCGGCCAATTCCGACATCGCCAGCTACCACAGCTTCAACGAGTTCTTCACGCGCGGCCTGAGGGATGGCGTGCGGCCGCTGGCCAATGCCGATTTCGTGTGCCCCGTCGATGGCCGCATCAGCCAGTTCGGTGCGATCGAGGACGACCAGATCTTCCAGGCCAAGGGCCACCGCTTCACGACGACGGCGCTGGTGGGCGGCGACCGCGCGCTGGCGGACCAGTTCCGCCACGGCGCCTTCGCCAACCTGTACCTGTCGCCGCGCGACTACCACCGCATCCACATGCCGTGCGACGGCCGCCTGACGCGCATGATCTACGTGCCCGGCGCCCTGTTCTCCGTGAACCCGACGACGGCGCGCGGCATCCCTGGCCTGTTCGCCCGCAACGAGCGCGTGGTGTGCGTGTTCGACACGGCCAGCGGCCCGTTCGTGATGACGCTGGTGGGTGCGACCATCGTCGGCAGCATGGCCACCGTATGGCACGGCGTGGTGAACCCGCCGCGCCAGGCCGAGATCCGCGAGTGGACCTATGCGGACCAGAACATCGTGCTGAAAAAGGGCGAAGAGCTGGGCCGCTTCCTGCTCGGCTCCACGGTCGTGATGCTGTTCCCGAAGGATACGCTGCACTTCAACGCCGCGTGGCAGCCCGCCGGCCCCGTACGGCTGGGCGAGATGATGGCAAACTTGCTTTGAAAATGGGGACAGACCCCATTTTCAAAGCAACAGATTTCAACGCAACTGATTTCCCAGCACCACCAGCGCCCGGAAATCGTTGACGTTGGTGAGCGTGGGCCCCGTGATCACGCTGTCCCCCAGCGCCTGGAAGAAACCGTGGCCGTCGTTGTCATCGAGGCTGTCGCGCGGCCGCAGGCCGGCAGCCCACGCGCGTGACAGCGTCGTCGGCCCGATCACGGCGCCGGCGATCTCCTCCTGCCCATCCACGCCATCGGTATCCGCGGCCAGCCCGTAAATGCCCGCCGCGCCATCGAGCGCCAGCGCGCAGGACAATAAGAACTCCACGTTCCGCCCGCCCCGCCCTTCGCCCCGCACGGTGACGGTGGTCTCGCCGCCGGACAGCAGCACGCAGGGCGTCCGGAACGGCTGTCCGCGCCGCGCCGTCTGCAGCGCGATGCCGGCCAGGACCTTGCCCACGTCACGCGCCTCCCCTTCCAGGCTGTCGCCCAGGATGTACGGCGTGACGCCCGCCTCGCGCGCCACCGCGGCGGCCGCCTCCAGCGCCTTTTGTGGCGTGGCGATCAGCCGCACCTCGGCCCGCTCCAGCCGCGGATCGCCCGGCTTGACGGACTCGCCCCGCCCGCTGCGCAGCACCTCCAGCACGTTCTCCGGCAAGGACAGGCCGTAGCGCCGCACGATCGCCAGCGCATCCTCGCACGTGCTGGCATCGGCCACCGTCGGTCCGGAAGCGATGTCGCGTGGATCGTCGCCCGGCACATCCGAAATGAGCAGCGTGACGACCCGCGCCGGATGACAGGCCGCCGCCAGCCGGCCGCCCTTGATGCCCGACAGGTGCCGCCGCACGCAGTTCATCTCGCCGATCGTCGCGCCGGACCTGAGCAGCGCCTGGTTGACGATCTGCTTGTCCGCCAGCGTGATGCCGTCGAGCGGCAGCGGCAGCAGCGACGAGCCGCCGCCGGAGATCAGGCACAGCACCGTGTCGTCTTCGCCCAGCCCCCGCACCAGGTCCAGCATGCGCCGCGCGGCTTGCAGGCCGGCTGCATCCGGCACCGGGTGCGACGCTTCCACGATCTCGATGCGTTCGCACGGCACCGCATAGCCGTAGCGGGTGACGACCAATCCGCCCAGGGGACCAGGCCAGTGACGTTCCACCGCCCGTGCCATCTCTGCCGACGCCTTGCCGGCGCCGATGACGATCAGGCGGCCCTGCGGCGGTGACGGCAGCTCGGCGGGAATGCACAGCGCCGGCTGCGCGGCGGCAATCGCCGCATCGAGCATGCGCCGCAGCAGGCCGTTGACGGTGTCGTCGCCCATCATGCCGACGCCTTCTGCAAAGGGACGACCACCTGCGGCTCCGGCACGTCATCGCCATCGTCCGCATACAGCGCGCGCAGCTCCTCGGCCGACGAGTGGCCATCGAGCACCCGGTGCATGCGCTCGCGGTCCAGCGATCCGACCCAGGCGGCGATGGCCATCGTGCCGACCGCATTGCCGATGGTATTCGTGATGGCACGCGCTTCCGACATGAAGCGGTCCACGCCCAGCAGCAGCACCATGCCCGCGACGGGAATCTTGCCCATCGACGCGAGCGTGGCGGCCAGCGTGATGAAGCCGGAACCCGTCACGCCGGCCGACCCTTTCGACGTCACCATCAGCACGCCCAGCACCACCAGCTGGTCCGTCAGGGTCAGCGGCGTGTTGGTGGCCTGGGCGATGAAGATCGCCGCCATTGTGTAGTAGATGCACTGGCCATCCGGATTGAACGTCACGCCGGAAGGAATCACCAGGCCGACGACGGGCTTCGACACGCCGGCATGCTCCAGCTTGCGCATCAGCTGCGGCACGACGGATTCGGAGGAGCTGGTGCCCAGCACCGTGAAGATCTCGTCCTTTATATAACGCAGGAATTTCCACAGGCTGAAGCCGGCGTAGCGGGCCACGAAGCCCAGCACGACCACCACGAACAGCACGCACGTGAGGTACATGCAGGCCATCAGGTAGCCCAGCGACACCAGCGACTGCAGGCCGTACTTGCCGACGGTGAAACCGATGGCACCGAACGCGGCCAGCGGCGCCACGCGCATGATCATGCCGACGACGATGAACATGCTGTTGCTGAACGCCTCCAGGCAGTCCACCACCGGCTTGGCGCGCTTGCCCATGTGCGACAGCGCGATGCCCAGCATCGTCGCGAACACGAGGATCTGCAGGATATCGTTCTTGGCCAGCGCATCGACCACGCTGGTGGGGATCATGTGGAGCACGAAGTCCATGAAGCCGCCCGCGTGGCCCGCGGCGGCCGTGTAGTTCTTGATGCCGGAAGTATCGAGCGACTTGGCATCGACATTCATGCCCACGCCCGGCTGCGCCAGGTTGACGACGACCAGGCCGAGCAGCAGCGCAAAGGTGGACATCACCTCGAAGTAGATCAGCGCCCGGGCGCCCACGCGACCCAGCTCCTTCATGCTTTCCATCTTGGCGATGCCCAGCACGACCATCGCGAAGATGACCGGTGCGAACACCATCTTGATCAGCCGGATGAACACGTCGCCGAGCGGTTTCAGCTCCGTGGCGAAGGACGGATACAACACGCCCAGCACGCCGCCGGCGAGCACGCCGATCAGGACCTGGACGTACAGCTTTCCAAAAAATCGTTTTGACATGATGTCTCCTTGATGTCGTGCTGCGGATGCCCTGCCGGCTCTTGGTGGCCGGCTTGTACGCGGGACCTGGAACTCAGGCGGCCTTGCGTTCCTCCTTCCGGGCGAGGAAGTCGCACACGGCGCGGGTCACGTCCACCGTCTTCGCCGTGCCGCCCAGGTCGCCCGTGTGCAGCGACGTGTCCGCGGTGACGTGTTCGATGGCGGCCATCACGCGCGCCGCCGCGTCGTGCTCGCCCAGGTGCTCGAGCAGCATCACGACCGACCAGAACGTGCCGACCGGATTGGCCAATCCTTTCCCCATGATGTCGAACGCGGAGCCGTGGATCGGCTCGAACATCGACGGGTAGCGGCGCTCCGGGTCGATATTGCCGGTGGGGGCGATGCCCAGGCTGCCGGCCAGCGCGGCGGCCAGGTCGCTGAGGATGTCGGCATGCAGGTTGGTGGCGACGATGGTGTCCAGCGTGGCGGGCTTGTTGACCATGCGCGCGGTGGCGGCATCGACCAGTTCCTTGTCCCACTTCACGTCCGGGAAGTCGCGCGACACTTCCAGCGCTACTTCGTCCCACATCACCATCGCATGGCGCTGCGCATTGCTCTTGGTGATCACGGTCAGCAGCTTGCGCGGCCGCGACTGCGCCAGCCTGAAGGCGAAGCGCAGGATGCGTTCGACGCCCACGCGCGTCATCATCGACACGTCGGTGGCCGCCTCGATCGGGTGGCCCTGGTGTACGCGGCCGCCCACGCCGGAATACTCGCCTTCCGAATTCTCGCGCACGATGACCCAGTTCAGGTCCGCGGCGCTGCAGCGCTTGAGCGGGCCGTCGATGCCGGGCAGGATGCGCGTCGGCCGCACATTGGCGTACTGGTCGAAGCCCTGGCATATCTTCAGCCGCAGGCCCCACAGCGTGATGTGGTCCGGGATGTCCGGGTCGCCGGCGGAGCCGAACAGGATGGCGTCCTTGCCGCGCAGGGCATCGAGGCCATCGGCCGGCATCATCACGCCATGCTTGCGGTAGTAGTCGCCGCCCCAGTCGAAATCCTCGAACTGGAAGCGGAAGCCGTGGGTCTCGGCGGCCAGCGCCGCGAGTACTTCGCGCCCGGCCGGCACCACCTCCTTGCCGATGCCGTCGCCGGGAATGGTCGCGATCTGGTAGGTCTTCATGCTGTCTCCTGTTGAATCCATTGAAAGTAAAACGACTGTAGTCCGTGGACGGGTGCGCGAATGACGGCTAAACTCAATGCGTTGTTAACCTGGAGCTCAACAATCATGGCATCGACCAACTGATGGAAACGGGACTGCAACCGGCCGAGCTGGCGTTCATGGTGACGCTGGCGATGAGCGGCAGCCTCAGTGCCGCGGCGCGCGAGATGGGCATCACCACCTCCGCCGTCAGCAAGCGGCTGGCGCTGCTGGAGGGGCGCATCGGCGTGCCGCTGGTGAACCGCACCACGCGGCGCATGAGCCTCACGTCCGAGGGCGAGGTGCTGCTGGAGCATGCCCAGCGCATCCTCGGCGAGCTGGCCGACCTGGAGCAGATGCTGACCAAGTCGAAGGGCACGCCGAAGGGGCAGCTGCGCGTCAATGCCACGCTGGGCTTCGGCCGCCTGCACATCGCGCCAACGATTTCCCAGTATGTGAAGCGCTATCCGGAGGTGGACGTGCAGCTGCAGCTGTCCGTCGATCCGCCGCCGCTGGCGGACGACCAGTTCGACGTGTGCATCCGCTTCGGCGCGCCGGCCGATGCGCGCGTGATCGCCCGCCGGCTGGCACCGAACCGCCGCCTGCTGTGCGCCGCGCCGAAGTACCTGGCCCAGCATGGCGAACCGAAGTCGCCGGCGGAACTGGGCCGGCACAACTGCATCGCGATCCGCCAGGGCGATGAAGCGTATGGCGTGTGGCGCCTGCTCGGTGGGCGTCACAGCGGGCGCGAAGCGGAACGGGATGCGACGGCCGTGAAGGTACGCGGCAACCTGACCACCAACGATGGCGAGATCGCCGTCGGCTGGGCGCTGGACGGCCACGGCATCCTGATGCGCGCCGCCTGGGACATCGAGCGCTATCTGCAAAGCGGACGGCTGGTGCAGGTGCTGCCAGCATATCGCACGCCGGATGCCGATATCTATGCGGTGTATCCGCACCGGCACCAGTTATCGGTGCGGGTCAGGACGTTCGTCGATTTCCTGGTGGAGCGCTTTACGCGATTCGACGACGCGTGACCGAAAAATAGGGACAGACCCCATTTTTCAGGAAAGTTTCTTCAAAAATGGGGTCTGTCCCCATTTTTCAGGCAATTGTTGCGTCGTAGTGCGCTTCCAGCATGTCGAGGAACACCCGCGTCTTGGCGGGCATCAGCCGGCGGCCGGGAAAGACGGCCCAGCCGGTCACTGGAGGAAAGCGCCAGTCGGGCAGTACCTTCACCAACGCGCCGGACTGCAGCAGGGCCAGCGCGTTGCGGTCCGTGCAGCTGGCGATGCCGCCGCCGGCTGCGGCCAGGCGCGCCAGCAGCTCCGGCGAATTGCCTGTCATGCGCACGGGCAGCTCGCGCTCCCATTTCTGCTTGCCCTTGACGAGCGTCCACGGTGCCATGCCGGAGGCCGAACGCGTCAGGCCCAGCAGGTCGTGCCTGAACAGTTCATCCGGATGCGACGGCAGGCCGCGCAGCACCGTGTAGGTGGGCGACGCATATAGCGACCAGGTACTGAGCACGATGGGCCGCGCCGCCAGCGACGTGTCGTCCGGCAGCGCGCCCATGCGCACGGCCAGGTCGAAGCCTTCGGCCAGCAGGTCCACGCGGCGCGGCGACAGATCCAGCTGCACCGAGATGGCCGGATAGCGCGCCAGGAAGCCTGGCAGCAGCCCACCCATCACCTCGTTGGCGAAATCGGCCGGCATCGACACCTTCAACAGGCCGTTCGGCGCCTGCTGCCGGTGCTGCGCCAGCGCGCCGGCAGCGGCCGTTTCGTCGGCCACCTTGCGGGCATGTTCGAGCAGGCTGGTGCCGAACTCCGTGAGGGCCAGGCGGCGCGTGGTCCGCTGCAGCAGCCGCTCGCCCAGGCGCGCTTCCAGCAGTGACAGGCGGCGCGACACGGTCGACTTGGGCAGCTGCAGCCGCTCGGCCGCCTGGCTGAAGCTGCCCGTCTCCACGATGCGGGCGAACAGCAGCAGGTCGCCGGGGTCGAGATCCATGATTGTTCCACTGGTGGATGAATGTTATCCATTTTACTGTCTTTATCGATGGAGATGGAACGAGTAAAGTCACTCCATCGCAGCAAAACCAGACAAGGAGCACACCATGAACATCCTGCAGATCAATTCCAGCGCACGCAGCACCGGTTCCGAATCCACCCGCCTTGCGGACGCGATCGTCGCGAAGCTGAACGCGTCCGGCACCGCCACCGTGGTGCGCCGCGACCTGGCCGCGGCACCGCATCCGGTGCTGGACGAAGCGGCACTGCAGGCCCTGTTCACACCGGCCGATGCCCGCACGCCGGACCAGAATGCCCGCGTCGCCCTCGACGACGCACTGATCGCCCAGGCGCAGGCTGCGGACGTGATCGTGATCGGCGCACCGATGTACAACTTCGGCATCACCGTGCAGCTGAAAAGCTGGTTCGACGCGATTGCCCGCGCCGGCGTCACGTTCAAGTACGGCGCCACCGGCCCGGTCGGCCTGCTGACCGGCAAAAAAGTCTACGTGGCCGTGACCCGCGGCGGCATCCACAAGGATGCGCCGAGCGACGTGCAGCTGCCGCACCTGAAGGCCTTCCTGTCCTTCGTGGGCCTGACCGATGTACAGTTCGTGTTTTCCGAGGGCCATGGCCTGGGCGCCGAAGCCGTCGAACGGGCCCGCCTCGATGCGGACCAACAGATCAACGCAGTGCTGGTGTAAAGGAACGATCATGACCAATAACGCACAAGTCACCCGCTCCCGTAGCGTGGAACGCATCATCCAGGGCCAGGCCGTGATGGACGGCGCCGGCGTGAAGATCAACCGCGTGCTGACGCAGCCGCTGCAGCGCCGCCTCGATCCCTTCCTGATGCTGGACAATTTCGGTTCCGAGGAAGCCAGCGACTACCTGGCCGGCTTCCCGAACCATCCCCATCGCGGCTTCGAGACCGTGACCTACATGCTGGAAGGCCGCATGCGCCACCGCGACAGCGCCGGCAACGAGGGCCTGCTGGAGAACGGCGGCGTGCAGTGGATGACGGCCGGCCGCGGCGTGATCCACTCGGAGTTGCCGGAACAGGAAGCGGGCCTGATGGAAGGCTTCCAGCTGTGGCTGAACCTGCCGGCGAAGGACAAGCTGATGAAGCCCTGGTACAAGGACTTCAAGGCCGCCGAAGTGCCGTCGTTCGCGACCGACGCCGGTGCGACGGTGCGCGTGATCGCCGGCGTGACGCACGGCGTGGCCGGCGCCGTGCAGCGCGACGTGACGGAGCCGCTGTACATCGACGTCGAGCTGCCCGCCGGCGCCACGTTCAGCCAGCCGCTGCCGACCGGCCACAACGCCTTCCTGTATCCGTACCGGGGCACGGTGAGCATCGCCGGCAAGCCGGTCGCGGAGCGCAGCATGGCCATCTTCGCCAACGATGCGCAAGCCGATGGCGTCGTCATCGAGGCCAGGGAAGCGGCACGTTTCATCCTGATCGCCGGCCGGCCGCTCAATGAGCCGATCGCGCAGTACGGCCCGTTCGTGATGAACACGCAGCAGGAAATCCAGCAGGCGGTCCAGGACTTCCGCGCCGGCCTGCTGGGCGAAGAAGCCCACGGCTGACACGCCCGCTGACGGCCAGCATGCCGGCACGCTAGAATGCCGGCATGCTGACCGATCTTCTCAAACGGCTGAGCCGGGCCCTCGGGTTCGACACGGCCGATTCCTTCCCGCCCGGCCACGTGCATGCCCGCACGCGCTGGAACGCGGCCTATTTCGATATCGCCTCGGACGTGCGTCCCGACGAGATCGAACGCCGCATCTGCGATGCCATCGCCAACACGCCGCTGGTGTTCGCCCACATCACCAATCCCACCCCGCGCATGCAGCGCGCCCTGTTCGGCGTGCTCGAACAGCGCATCCGCCTGGGCCACCAGCGCGAGGCGGCGCAGCTGGCCGCGCTCCTGATCAACGCTTACCGCAGTCCGCACATCATCGAGGTCATGCCCGGCCTGCATGCGGCGATTGCGGCCACCGCCCACGACGAGGCCCCGGCGCGCGTGCGGGCCCTGCTCGATTTTCTCGCGGCGCGCGATGCGCCGTTCGATGTGATCGAGATGCGCTGAGCGCTGTTCAGGTGGCGGCTGGCAGTGCCCCTTCGCGGGGCGCGCTGGCCGCCACGTAGCGCTCGCGCAGCTTCATGAACGGCGTCTCGATGACGAAGTACAGCAGCCAGCCCGCGCCGATGCTGCCGGCAGCCAGCAGAGCAATGCCCAACGGCTCGGCCGCATCGATCCCGTACGGCAGCAAGGCTTCCGCCATCACCACGCACAGCTGCTTGTGCACCAGGTAGATCGCATACGACCACACGGCGATGCTGGCCGCGCCCGGCACGCGCACCCGCGCCAGCAGGGATCCGGGACTGAGCGCGGCCAGCACCAGCAGGCCGAAGCCCAGCGCCAGCAGCGGATAGCCAACCACGCTGGCCCGGTGGCCGAAGTGATCGTCCAGGAACCAGTTCAGCGTCAGGCCCGTCACGACGAGGCCGGCCAGCAGCGTCCAGTTGCCGAAGGCCGTGATGCGCTGCCACGCTGCCGGATGGTGCTGGCGGATCAGGGCGAGCAGCACGCCGGCCAGCAGTTCGTCGAAGCGGCACAGCGTGGCGTAATAGATCTCGCGGTAGAAGGCGGCATTGCCGCGCGCCGGCGGATCGGCCGCCAGCCAGCCCTGGTGGCGCAGCCACATGCCGGCACCGAAGCCGGCCAGTAGCACCAGCCACCACAGCACCTTCGCCCGGCGGCATGCCGCGATCAGCACCGCCACCAGCGGCAGCACGAAGTAGAACTGCTCCTCCACGCACAGGGACCAGGAGTGCGAGAAGCGCGTGCCCGGCATCAGGCCCCAGTTCAGCGTGAACGTGAAGTACTCCCACCAGGGCTCATGGCGGGCCGGCTCCATGAACGGCGGCCAGAAGGCATACAGCGCCAGCACCACGTAGTAGTTGGGCAGCGTGCGCAGCAGGCGGCGCGCCGCGAAGCGCGGCAGGGAGAACGTGCCGCGCTGCAGGCCGGCGAAGAGCTGGTTGCCGATCAGGTAGCCGGACAAGGCAAAGAACAGGTCCACGCCCGCCCAGCCGATCCGGCTGACGACGCCGAAGGTGGGCGCGAACGTGACGAAGCCCATGTAGTGGTTGGCGAAGACCAGCACGATGGCAAGCGCGCGCAGCGTGTCGAGGCCGGCGAGACGGGGTGTGGAAGACATGGCCGGGATTGTACCTTCAGCGTCCGGCCGGACCGGGATTGCGATGTCACGTTACCCCGCGCCGCGCTAGAATGGCAGCCAGTCCACAGCCGAGGTTCCGCATGCCGCCACTGCATTTCCGTTCACTGAACTACACGGGACAGCAACCCGGTCCGCGCCTGATCGTGCTCGGCGCCGTGCATGGCAACGAGACGGCGGGCACGCACGGCATCGCGCGCGTGCTGGCGCAGCTGGACGGCGGCGAGCTCGCCATCGTGCGCGGCAGTGTCACCTTCGTCCCCGTCGCCAATCCCCTCGCCTATGCGCAGGTTACCCGCGCGGGCGAGCGCAACCTGAACCGCAACCTGTTTCCGACCGCTGCGCCGCAGGATTTCGAGGACCATGTCGCCAACTGGCTGTGCCCCCTCCTGGCGGCGCACGACGTACTGCTGGACCTGCACTCGTTCAACGCGCCGGGCGAGGCGTTCGTGACGGTCGGCCCGCGCGACAACGATGGCCCGCTCGAACCCTTCCACCATTCCGCCGAGGAGCGCGCGCTGGCCCGCGTGATCGGCGTGCGGCGCTTCATGGACGGCTGGCTGCGTGCCTACGGTGCGGGCGTGCAGCGCCGCCTGCGGGATAACGCCGAACTGGAAACCGTGCAGCGCTACGGCGTGGGCACGACCGAATACATGCGCACGACCGGCGGCTATGCGGTGACGCTGGAATGCGGCCAGCACGACGATCCGCAGGCGCCCGAGGTGGCGTATCGCGCGATCCTCAATGCCCTCGCCCACCTGCGGCTGGTCGATGCGCCGGCACCGCAGCCGATCGCGCTGGCCGACATGGAAGTGCTGTCGATGACGGACGTGTACGACAAGCTGCACGACGACGACCGCTTCAGCCGGCCCTGGTCCAGCTTCGACCGTGTGCGGCAGGGCGAGGAGATCGGCAGGCGTGCCGATGGCACGCCGGTGCTGGCCGCGATGGACGGCGTCATCCTGTTCCCGGACAGCGCCGCGAAGGCCAACAGCGAGTGGTACTACCTCGCGCGGGTGAATACCGACTTTTGACGTGCCCGTCGATGGCACGGTGCCTGGCACCGGGACACGAACTCGGCAATTGGCACGGTGCCTGGCACCGGGACACGAACTCGGCAATTGGCACGGTGCCTGGCACCAGGACACGAGCCCGTCAATTGGCACGGTGCCTGGCACCGGGACAGAAGCTCGACAACGGTAGCGGCGCCGATTAGTGCGGCGACAGGATTTTCAGCCCGGCGATGCCGGCGACGATCAGCACGATGCAGACGACCCGGGCGACCTGCGCCGGCTCGCCCAGCACGGCGATGCCGTAGATGACGGTGCCGACGGTGCCGATGCCCGTCCAGACGGCGTAGGCAGTGCCGAGCGGCAGCTCGCGCAGGGCGAGGCCCAGCAGGCCCACGCTGGCAGCCATGGCGCCCAGCGTCAGCACGCTCGGGACCAGACGTGAAAAACCTTCGGTGTATTTCAGGCCGACGGCCCAGCCGACCTCGAGCAGGCCAGCAACGAACAGGATGATCCAGGACATGGAGAACTCCGGGAACGGGGTCGTCCCCGGGAATCGGACCCGCCGCCATGTGGCGATGCAGGGGCCGTCCCCTCGGGCTGGCCGGAGTATATCATTGCGCCCTCCCCGCTGCGGGCGCGTTCCGGGACGGCAATCACCACTTCTACCTGACCGAAAAACGCGGCCGCCAGCAGCCCTTGAACTTATATCGTAGAATGCCCATATGCGTATCGGACAAAACCGATGAACGCTTCGTCAAACATGAATACAAGCCCACAACCCGTGCTGGACATCGACGCCATCCACAAGGCGCTGGCCAATCCGGTGCGCCGGCAGATCCTGGCCTGGCTGAAGGACCCGCAGGCCCACTTTGCCGACCAGCTGCATCCGCTCAGCATCGGCGTGTGCGCCGGCATGATCGACAGCCGCTGCGGCCTGTCGCAGTCGACCGTGTCCGGCCACCTGGCGACGCTGCAGAAGGCCGGCCTGATCACCGTGACCCGGCTCGGGCAGTGGAGCATGTACAAGCGCAATGACGAAGTCGTCCAGGCTTTTCTCGATCAGCTCACTACTGAGCTTTAACTACTGAACTGTAACCCGGCTGTAAGCCGATTCAAGGACCCCACATGACCACACTGTTCGACCCTATCACCGTTGGCGACCTCACCCTGAAGAACCGCGTCATCATGGCGCCGCTGACCCGCGCCCGCGCCAGCGAAGGCCGCGTGCCGAACGCGCTGATGGCCGAGTACTATGCCCAGCGCGCCAGCGCCGGCCTGATCCTGTCGGAAGCGACCTCCGTCACGCCGCAGGGTGTCGGCTATGAAAACACGCCGGGCATCTGGTCGGACGAGCAGGTGGAAGGCTGGAAGCTCGTCACCGAAGCGGTGCACGCCAAGGGCGGCAAGATCTTCATGCAGCTGTGGCACGTGGGCCGCATCTCGGACCCGCAGCTGCTGAACGGCGATGCCCCCGTCGCACCGAGCGCCATCGCACCGCAGGGCCATGTGAGCCTGCTGCGTCCGGTCCGTCCTTACGTGACGCCGCGCGCACTCGAGACGGCAGAAATCGCCGGCGTCGTGGCCGCCTACCGCCTGGGTGCCGAGAACGCCAAGCGCGCCGGCTTCGATGGCGTGGAGATCCACGGCGCCAACGGCTACCTGCTCGACCAGTTCCTGCAGGACGGCACGAACCAGCGCACCGACCAGTACGGCGGCCCGGTCGAGAACCGCGCCCGCCTGCTGCTGGAAGTGACGGACGCCGCCATCGACGTCTGGGGCGCTGACCGCGTGGGCATGCACCTGGCACCGCGCCGCGACTCGCACGACATGAGCGATTCCGACCCGGCCAACACCTTCGGCTACGTGGCCCGCGAACTGGCCAGGCGCAAGATCGCCTTCCTCTTCGCCCGCGAGTCGATCGGCGCGGATAGCCTGGGCCCGCTGCTGAAGAAGGAATTCGGCGGCGTGTACATCGCCAACGAACAGTTCAGCCTGGAGAGCGCGCAGGAAGCGCTGAACAACGGCACCGCCGATGCGGTCGCCTGGGGCAAGGATTTCATCTCGAACCCGGACCTGCCGGAACGTTTCCAGCAGGGTGCGCCGCTGAACCCGCTGCGCGCCGAGGTGATCTACGGTTCGTCCGCCGAAGGCTACACGGACTATCCGGCACTTGCCTGAATCGTCCCTGTCTGAAGCAAAGGCCGCTCGCGCGGCCTTTTTTACGTCCTGATGTGCTCCACGGTTTGTCCGCCGCAAGCTGCATGGCCTGGCCCCCACTCGCCCGAGCGGCCGTCATCGGAGCAAAGGCCGCTCGCGCGGCCTTTTTTACGTCTTGATGTGCTCCACGGTTCGTCCGCCGCAAGCTGCATGGCGTGGCCAGCGCTCGCCCGAGGTGCCGTCACCTGAAGCAAAGGCCGCTCGCGCGGCCTTTCCACATTCCTGCAGCGGGCGCCGCCTCCAGGCCCGCCCAGCCGCGTCAGCGCGGTACGCTGTAGCTGACCGGCACGAACTGGTAACCCTTGCCGCTGCTGCGCAGGTGGCCCAGGGCGGGGAACGGCAGGTGGGCTGCGCCGATCAGGTAACCGCTCCGCGCCGCCTCCGCGAAGCCGGCCTGGCGGGCGGCCAGCGCCGTCTTGCTGTCGCTGTCGAACGCGATCGTCACGGTCGGGTCATCGAACTGGATGAAGTTGGCGTGGATCAGGTCGCCGATCAGCACCAGTTTCTGGCCCCGGCTTTCCACCACGTACGAGGTGTGGCCCGGCGTGTGGCCGTAGCTCGACGTGGCGCGGATACCCGGCACCAGTTCGGTACTGCCATCGAACGGCACGAATTTCTTGGCGCCCACATACGGGGCCAGCGCATTCTGCGCGCCCTGGAAATAGCCCTGCTTGTCGGCCGGTGCCGAAGAAGCCTGCGACTTGCTCAGCCAGTAGTCGGCATCGTGCCGGTCCGCACGCACGACGGCGTTCGGGAACACGGACTGGCCGGCCCCCAGTCCGCCGATGTGGTCGGGGTGCAGGTGCGTGATGTAGATTTCATCGACCTGCTCCGGCTGGTAGCCGGCCGCCTTCAGGTTGGCCAGCAGCTTGCCCAGGGTGGGGCCGAACAGGCCGCCGGCACCCGTGTCGACCAGCACCAGCTTGCTGCCCGTGTTGATCAGGAAGGTGTTGACCGATGTTTCGACGGGCGCCTTGACGAAGTTCTTCGTAAACGCCTGCTGCAGCTGCGCCGGCTTCGCCTGCAGCAGCTTGTCCATCGGCAGGTCGACGGTACCATCGCTCAGCACGGTCACTTCGAAGTCGCCCAGCATCGTGCGGTAGTAGCCGGGGGCCTGGGTGCCCACGATCGGCGCGGCGGCAAAGGCGCCGGCAGCCGTCACGCTCAGCACGGCACCGGCGATGGTGGACAGCACCTGGCGGCGCGCAGTGAAGGAGAAGCCCATCTCTTGTTCCTCTTGTGGATGTGTTCGGAACGACAGATTAACCGAAACGGCGCGCCCCTGCAGGGCCCTCCTCCTTCCGCACTAACGCGGCGCCCCCCATTGCCGGTATCAGAAATTGAGGGGCATGCGCACGGCCAGCGAGACATCCGGCGTATCCCGCGTGAGCCCTGCACCGACCGTGACATTGATCGTGCGCTTCTCGTTCAGGCGATACGAGAAACCCATCAGCAGCGTGCCCAGCTGCGTGCGCACGGATCCCGGCACATTGCTGCCGTTCTGCTTCGTGCGACCCACCGAACTGTGGTCGTAGCCCAGGCTGAGCGACGCCTTCTCGTTCAGGGCCAGCCCCATGCCGAAGTTGAAGCCGATCACGCCACCGGGCTTCACGTCGCCCAGCGGTTCCGTCTCGCCGTTCAGCACGCGGCGGCTCACGTTGCTGCGCTTGAAATTGTGCAGGTAGCTGGCGCTGCCGAAGAAGATGGCCGGATCGGAAGGAAACAACCAGGTCAGGCTGGGCTGGATGCCATAGAAGCCGGAGCCGGTCGGCAGGTCCAGCGGCAGCCCGGTGCCGGTGGCGTTTTCGCCCACGCAGCGGCGCGTGCAGTCCGTCACCACCTCGAACGGATCGCGCCCGGTGCGGGTCTTCACGCGCAGGCCGGCCACGTAGTAGGGCTTGTCGATGCCGCCGTCGTTCAGCTGGTGCCGCATCGACAGCTCCACGTCGCCGATCGCCCGGCCGCTCGTATTGAAGACGCGTTCGACGGCGGTGCCCGTGAACAGCTCGCGGCTCACCGTGGCATCGGAGCGGTAGACATAGGGCACGCGCAGTTCGACCTCGGTGCGGTTGCTCAGGCCGTAGCGGCCCGTGAGCGACGCATTGAAGGTGTTGCGCTTGACTTCGCGCACGTCCACCAGGCCGATCAGCAGCGCCGGGATGATGGTGTAACCGACCAGCGCGACCCGGTTGCTGGACGAATAGCCGAACTGCAGCGCGGGCTCCAGCACGTAGTGGCCGCGCGCCGTCAGCACGCCGGGCGCTTCGAACAGGGGCGCCACTTCGGGCGGGCGGGCGTTGCGTTCGGGGGCGCGGCCCACGGCGGGCGCCGGCGCCGCCTGTTTATTCTGCCGCGGCGGTACCTGTGGCCGGCCTGGCACCGGTGCAGCCTGCGCGGGTACTGGCGGCTGGGGCTGCGTCTGGTCCGCCGGACCCGTGCCACGCAGCGTCTCGAGGATGGCCGAGGCCAGCGGGCGCCGCGCCGGTTCTGCTTCGTCAGCCGTCCTGCCGAGCGGTTCCGCCAGCGCCGGCTCCGCGTCCGGCATGGGCGCGGCCACCGCCGGTCCTCTCGGCGTCATCGTATCGTCCGCGACCGGCGCCCGTCCTGCCGCCAGTTCCGCCTGCAACTGGCGCAGCAGTTCGCGCTGGCTGGCAAGCTCCGCGCGCAGGCGCTGCAGTTCGGCGGACAACTCCGCGGACGACGGCCCGTCGCCAGGCGGCGCCGCGGGCAGCGCCTGCTGCGCCAGCGCACTCAGCATGAAGAGGGACAGGCCGGCCGAACCGGCACGCAGGGTATGGACGAGCCGCATGCTTGCACTCCTGTGACGGGACCGCTCGATGCGGTACGTGGGCGGGGCCGCTCAGCGCGGCACGACGGCGGTCGACAGCGCCTGGCGCAGGCTGTCGCCGAAGTTCAGACCCTTGAGTGTAGAGAGCGTATTGACGGTGGCATTGATCGTCGTCTGGCTGCGGATCAGCTGGTCGTTGGCACTGTTCTGCAGCACCAGTGCCGCCATCGTCTGCATGTTGGTGGCAAGCGACACTGCGTTGCCGTCCCCCGCCGCGACAAAGCTGAACCCCGACGACGGCGCGCCTCCGGTGCCGGCCACATCGGCCAGCGCCAGCCTGCTGCTCCCGACCACGTTGCCGTTCAGGCTGATCATGCGGTCCAGCTCCAGCGACACGAGCAGGCCATTGCCGGTATCGAAGCCTCCGCGCGCCTCGTCCAGCACGGCTTCATCGACCGGCACCCAGCCGCCCGGCCCACCCTCGGCCCGCGCGGCCGGCAGAACGGCCAGCGCAGGCAGCAGCGCCATCGCCCACAGGCGCGGAGCGGCGCGCCTTGACTGTCGCATCGCCCGTCCCTCCACCTCTGTCGCCACTGTCGCTACTGTCGCCACTTCGCCCCCTTCCGCCACTTCCGCCACTTCCGCCAGTTGCCATCGCACCGCCCGGCCGCCCGTTCCGTCATCCATCGGTTTCTCCATGTATCGCTGTCAGAAGTCGCCCACATCGTGCTTCGGCAGGGTGACCCGGCCCAGCCCGGTGCGGTCCAGCGCTTCACCGGGCAGCATGCGCGGTGCCACGGCCCAGTCCGCCAACGCGTTGAAACGCGGCGTGCCGGCCCGGCCGTGGATCACGAACAGCAGATGGTTCAGCCAGATCGCCTCGAACGCTGCGCGGCTCATCGCCCGCGTGCCGCCCGCCGGATCGCCCAGCAGCACGCGGCCATCGCGCACGCCCTTCACCACGACGAAGTGCCGGTAGCCCCGCTCCGCCACCAGCACGATCGCCGGCAGCGCGGCCCCCGCCAGCGCCTCCAGCGGCTGCTGGAAGCCATCCGCCACGAAGCCGTGGGCGGCCAGGTAGCGCTTCATGTCCAGCAGCGAGAAGCCTTCGCGCCGGATGCGCGCCTGGTCGCCGCCGGCGAACATTTCGCGGAACGCCTGCGCCTCGGTCACGGGAACGCCGTAGTGATGCGTGAGCAGCGTGGCGATTGCCGCCGAACCGCAGCTGAAGTCGAACTGCTGCCGCACGGTGGCGAGATAGCGCGCCTCGCGGATGCTTGTCACGCCCACCGATACCGGGCCGGCACCGGCGAACGGCAGGTCGACCGCCCGCACAGGCGGTGACAGCGCCAGGGCAAGCACGAAGGACGATGCCAGGGCCAGTCGGGCAGGTGCGGGTGGCGGGGCAGCGGGTGGCGGGGCAGGTGCGGATGGCGAGGCCCATTCCGACGGCGCCTCGCGACGCTGCGCCATCCTTGCCGGCATCGTTCGCCTCACGATCGCGGCCCTCATTTGAACTGCACGTTGACGATGGTGGCGTTCTGGATCAGCACGTTGGCACCCGTGTTCTGGATCACCATCGGCAGGCCGCTGGCATTGGCAAACGAGCCTTCCGTGATCACGTTCGAGCCCGTCACCACATTCGTGGCCGCATTGTTGCCCACGGTGCCGTTCAGCTTCATGTCGCTCCAAGGCGTTTCCGTTCCGCCGCGCAGGTCCGCCAGGCGGGCGTCATCGAGGGCGCCGGGCGGGCCGGACACCCTCAGGTCCTGCACCGGCCCCGGCACCACCACAGGCAAGCTGGCGGACAAGCTGGCCGGCAAATGAGCTGGCAAATGAGCGGGCAAATGAGCGGGCAAATGAGTGGTCAAATGAGCGGTCAAACGAGCGGGCGTGGCGGCAGGCGCCGCCACGTGCTCCTGCGCCTCCTCGCCAAATGCCCCCGCCTCGCCTGCCGGCGCCGCAGCGCACCAGCAGGCAGGCAGGCACAGCAACGCCGTCACCGCAGCAATCTTTCGTTGGAATCGTCCATCCATGTCGCCTCCCAGGCTGTGAATGCCGCTCCCGAACACGGGAGCGGCCCGTGTGCGGCGGACCGGCCGGCACTCCCCACGGAGCACGGCCGCCCGCCCCACGCCCTTACGGACCCACGGCCAGGTTGGCCTGCACGTTGACGCTCTGCTGCACCAGCGAGTTGATGCCGCTGTTCTGGCTGATCACGGAGATGCCCGCGGCGGACTGCGCAATGCCGCTCATCGTGGCGGACATATTGAAGACGCCGGCGCTGACGCTGTTGCTGCCGCCAGCCCCGCCCGTGCCGCCTTCGCCGGTGCCGCCGGTGGCCGCACCGGCCGTGGTCGCACCCGTGCTGCCGCCCGCGCCACCGGTGCCGGCCCCGCCAGCACCGCCTGCGCCGCCGTCACCGGCCGTGGCACCGCCGTTGGTGGCAGCCCCGCCCGTGGCCGCACCGCCCGTACCCGTGCCGGCCGTGGCCGTGCCGCCGGTGGCCGCACCGCTGGCCGCACCCGCGCCTGCCGTGTTGGACGCCGCGCCGCTGGCCGCACCGGCACCGCCGGCTGCACCGGCGGCGCCCGCGCCGGCGATGCTGGAACCGCCGCCGCCCGTGGCACCGCTGCCGCCGGCACCGCCAGTGCCCGTCGCGCCGGCACCGCCCGCCGTGCTGGCGGTCGCCCCTGCGCCGCCGTTACCGGAGGTCGTGCTGCCGCCTGCCGCACCGGCACCCGCCGTATTGGTGGCCGCGGCACCGGCGCCACCGGCACCGCCCGTGCCACCGGCCGCACCGGCACCGCCTGCCGCCCCGGCGCCACCCGCACCGCCGGACGTGGTGCCGGCATTCGCGGTGGCCGCACCGGCAGTGGCTGCACCACCCGTGCCCGTGCCGCCGCCGCCCGCGCCGCCCGTACCGGTCGCGCCACTGCCTGCGCCGCCCGTGGCGCTACCGGAGCCGGCACCTGCCGTCTGGTCGCCGATCGTCGGCGGCGTGCTCGCCTCGCCGCCACTGCCCGGCACGGTATTGCCGTTGCTGGCCGACGCGGCGCCACTGCCCGCACCGCCGCCATACCCCGCGCCGCCCGTTGCCGCGCCGCCAGGGCCCGCGCCACCGGTGCCGTTGCCGGAGGTGGACGTGGTGCCGGAGCCGGCACCGCCGGACGAGGCATAGCCGCCCGCCCCGCCACTGCCGCCCGTGCCGCCGGCGCCGCCCAGGCCGCCGTAGCCACCCGCCCCACCGGCACCGCCCGTGGCAGCCCCAGTGCTGCCGCCGCTGCCGCCGTTCGCACCGTTCGCGGCGCCCGTGGCGCCGCCGGCACCGCCCGTTGCCGCACCGGCGAGACCGCCTGCGCCGCCCGTGCCGGCACCACCGGCCGCGCCACTGCCGCCGGCACCGCCGTAGCCATCCGAGCTGCTGCCGCCCGCCCCCCCGTAGCCGCCGGCGCCGCCCGCGCCGCCGGCGCCGGAGTAAGCGCCGTTCGCCGCGCCACCCGCACCGCCGGCACCGCTGGCCGTGGCACCCGTCGAGGCGGTGCCGCCATAGCCGGCACCGCCCGCGGCCGCGCCGCCGGTCGCACTGCCGTTGGTGGCCACGCCGCCGATGCCGCCCGAGGCCCCGGGACCACCGGCCGCCGTGCCGCCGCTGCCGGCCGTTGCGCCGGCGCCGCCGCCCGTTGCGCCGCCGCCGGTGCCGCCGGTGCCCGCACCGCCATTGGCCGTGCCGCTATTGGAGGCGACGTTGCCGATGTTCTGCACGTTATTGCCCGTGACGGTGCCCGTCAGCGTACTGGTGGCCGTGGCCGTCGATGTGTTGAAGGAACTGTCGACGCTGGACGTGGCCGTGCCGCCGTTGTTCGCGGCCGCCGCGCCGACCGCGAGGGCATCGGCGGCGCCGGTGCTGTTGTTGTTGGCATTCGCCTGGCTGTTATCGTCGTTCGAATCGGTCGTTGTGATGGTGCTGTTGTCCTGTACCGCCGAGGCATTGCTGTTGGCGTTGGCACCGCCGCCGTCCTGCGTGACCGCCGAAGTGGGGTCCGTCGTCTGGGCGAATGCCGCGCTGAAAGCAAGCGCCATTGCCGTGGCTAGCATGGTTTTCTTCATTTGATTCCTCGCTGAATGGTTGGCCAATATCGTCTGAGTGCGCCCGGCCTCGGGTTTGCCCAGCCAGTTTCTTATTGCAAGCTTGGTGCCATCAGGGCAGCGCTGCGCTAACTGATTGAAATCGTTCACATTCGCCTGGCGCCAGGGAAGCCGCGGCGCCGTCGGGGAAGGCAATTCGTCACAGGCACGCGACAGTGCCGGGGCGGCCGCGGCACCGTCGCACGCCCGGACCGTAACGGGACCGTGCACTCTTCAGTGGGGAATCACGAGGCGCGCTACGCTGTCACAAGGATGTGACATACGGCGAACAGCGAACGCGGCGGCTACGCTAGGAGGAACGCTTGCGCGCCGGCACGGCGATGCTGTGCTTCGCCATCAGCCGGTACAGCGTCATGCGCGACACGCCCAGCTCGCGCGCCACCAGCGTGATGCTCTTGCCGGCGCCCAGCCCGGCCTCGATGGCCCGGCGCTCCGCCTGCACGCGGGCACCGTTCAGCGCCAGCGGCGGCGCCAGTGTCTGCAGCACATCGTCCAGGCCCAGGTCGTGCGGCGTGATCAGCCGGCCTTCGGCCATCACGGAGGCGCGGCGCACGCGGTTCAGCAGCTCGCGTACATTGCCCGGCCAGTGATGGGCGCGCAGGGCCTGCAGCGCGCGGCCGGAAAAACCCTTGACCTGGGCGGAGCGTTCGCGCGCGTTGTCGTGGAAGAAGGCTTCGGCAAGCACCAGCACATCCTCGCTCCGTTCGCGCAGGGCCGGCACTTCCAGCGACAGCACGTTCAGGCGGTAGTACAGATCCTCGCGGAAGGTGCCGCGCGCCACCGCTTCCTGCAGCTTCACGTGCGAGGCGGCAATCACGCGCGCATCGACCTGCACGGGCCGGGTGCCGCCCAGCCGGTGGATGGTCTTCTCCTGCAGGAAGCGCAGCAGGTTCGCCTGCATGTCCAGCGGCAGGTCGCCGATCTCGTCGAGGAACACGGAGCCGCCGGCCGCGGATTCGAGCAGGCCGACGCGCGCCCGCGCCGCACCGGTGAAGGCGCCCCGCTCGTGGCCGAACAGTTCGGACTGCACCAGGCCGGCGGGAATGGCGGCGCAGTTGATCGGCACGAACGGACCGGCCGCGCGTGCCGATCCCTCGTGCACGGCGCGCGCCACCAGCTCCTTGCCGGTGCCGCTCTCGCCCCAGATCAGCACGGGCGCGGTGGCCGCCGCCACCTTCTGCACCTGCTGCCGCAACTGCACCACGGGCGCACTGTAGCCTGTCAGCCGCATCGCCTGCGTGGCCGCACGCGGGGGCGGCAGGTCATGCAGCGCCGCCACGCCATGGGCATGGCCCAGCGTGTGCCGCAGGCGCAGCGCGTCCACGGGCAGCGTGTGGAAATCGATGCAGTGCTCGTGGATCAGTTTCCGGCAGCGGGGCTCCTGCAGCGCCGCCGGATCGCACAGGGCCACCCACTTCATCCAGCAATGTTCGCGCAGGAAGTGATCGAGCGGTTCCACGCCCCCGGCCATCCCCCCCAGCACCACCACGCCGACCGGCATTGTGCCCCCGGCGGCCAGGTCGCGCGCCCCGGCCAGGTCGCCTGCCACGCAGGCACCGAACGGCGCGGCGGCGGTGCGGAGCCTGTCGTCCGTCTGACGGTCTTCCCCGGCGATCCATAACAGCTTCTTTATTGTCATTGTCGATGGCTCTTGTGCTTTCCCGCCATGTCGCCCCCTCAAGGCAAACCCGGCCGCGGGATGCGGTTCAGGATAAAATCGCGCCCGCCTTCGGCAACACGGGGCGCACCAGGGCGAGCGCGGCCGGTTCCAGCCGGCCCGCACCGCCCTTACACGACAGACGCAGGACAAACTTCATGAACGGCCCGAAGCTCGACAGTTCGCAACTCCCCACCACCCGGCAGCGGCTCGCGCTGCGCCTGCTGCACGCCCTCGGCTGGACCATGCTGTACCGCCCCCTGCCCGGGCCGCGCGGCATCCTGGTCGTCTACCCGCACACCTCCAACTGGGATTTCCCGATCGGCCTGCTGGGCAAGTGGGCGCTCGACCTGCCGTTCCGCTGGCTGGCGAAGGACCCGCTGTTTAAGATACCGGTACTGGGCAAATGGTTCCGCTGGCTGGGCGGCCAGCCGGTCGACCGCAGCGCGCCGCAAGGCATGATCCGCGCCCAGGCCGAACGGCTGAACGCGGCGGACTGGTACTGGCTGGCCATCACGCCGGAGGGCACGCGCGGCTACCGTCCCCACTGGAAGAGCGGCTTCTACCACCTGGCGCTGGAGGCGAAAGTGCCGCTGGTGCTGGTGTACATCGATTACCCGAACAAGTTGCTGGGCGTGGCGGACCACCTGTGGCTGACCGGCGACCAGGAAGCGGACATGGCGGCCATCCGCGCCATCTACGCGGGGCATGAAGGTCGCCACCCCCGCAACGCCGCGCCGATCGTGCTGTCCGAACGGCGCAGGGAACCGCGCGGCGAGTGAGCCGTCGCCCTACCGCCGGCTGCGCCCTCATTTGTTCTATGATGTGCGTATTGTTACAGTGGAGAGACGGATGGCCAGGACGATGGTGAAACTTGCGGCGGCATGGTTGCTGAGTGCAGCCCTGCCGCAGGCGTACGCGGCGGGACCGGTGGTCACGACGGAGCACGTGCGCAGCGAGCTGGTCGCCCATGCGCCGGACGGCATTCGGCCTGGCAGCACGGTCTGGCTGGGCCTGGCGATCGCGCACCAGCCGCACTGGCACACCTACTGGAAGAATCCCGGCGATTCCGGCCTGGCCACCACGCTGGCCTGGAAACTGCCCGCCGGTGTCGAGGCCGGCGCGATCGCCTGGCCGACGCCAAAACGCCTGCCCCTCGGCCCCCTGATGAACTACGGCTACGAGGGCACCGTGCTGCTGCCGGTGCCCGTCACCGTGCCGGCCGGGTTCAAGGGCACGTCGCTGAAGGTGGGCCTGCATGCCGAATGGCTGGTGTGCAAGGAGATCTGCCTGCCGGAAGCGGGCGACTACGACGTCGACCTGCCCGTGGGCGCGCCGCTGGTGGCCAGCAAGGCCCTGTTCGACGCCACGTCGGCGGCCACGCCGGTGGCAGTGAAAGGCGCCACCGCAACGGCGCGCGTCGATGGCAATGTGCTGGCCGTCGCTGTGCGGGGCCTTGCCACGCAGCCCCAGCCGCTGGAATACTTCGCGGAAGATGCCGGCGTGATCGATTACGCCGGCAAGGTCGACCAGCAGTGGACGGACGGCGTGCTGCACCTGCGCGTGCCGCTGTCGCCGCAACGTACCGAGAGCCCGGCCGCGCTGAAGACGGTGCTGGTGGCGCCCGGCGAACCGGCCGGCTGGACGGTATCGATGCCGGTCGAGGGACCGTGGCCGGCGGCCGCTGCTCCTGCTCCTGCGCCCGCTCCCCTGCCCGCTCCCGCCCCTGCCCCCGCGGCGAGCTCGTCGTTTCTACTCACGCTGGTGCTGGCCTTCTTCGGCGGCGCGCTGCTGAACCTGATGCCCTGCGTGTTCCCCGTGCTGTCGCTGAAGGTCTTCAGCCTGCTGCAGCATCGCGACGACCGCCGCCGCGCCGTCTCCGGCGGCATCGCGTACACGGCCGGCGTGGTGCTGTCCTTCACGGCGCTGGCCGCCCTGCTGCTCGCGCTGCGTGCCGGCGGTGACGAGCTGGGCTGGGGCTTCCAGCTGCAGTCGCCCCTCGTCGTCACGCTGCTGGCGGCACTGTTCACGCTCATCGGCCTGAACCTGGCCGGCGTCTTCGAATTCGGCGGCGTGCTGCCCTCCTCGCTGGCCGGCCACCGGGCCAAGAATCCGCTGGTCGACGATGCGCTGAGCGGCGCGCTGGCTGTCGCGGTCGCCTCGCCCTGCACCGCACCGTTCATGGGCGCCGCGCTGGGCGTGGCGCTGACGGAGCCGGCACCGCGCGCGCTGGCGATCTTCGCCATTCTCGGCCTGGGCATGGCGGCCCCCTACCTGGCCGTGACCCTGCTGCCCGGCCTGGCGCGCCTGCTGCCGCGGCCCGGCGCGTGGATGGTGCGCTTCAAGGTGCTGATGGCATTCCCCATGTTCGCCACGGTCGTCTGGCTGCTGTGGGTGCTGGGCCAGCAGACGGGCATCGATGCGATGGCCGCCGTGGCCGCCTTGCTGGTGGCGCTGGCATTTGCCTGCTGGACGGTCGGCACGCCCGCGCAAACGCGCCGCGGTCGCGCACTGCTGGCCGGGACGGGACTGGTGGTACTGGCCCTGTCGGCCCGCTTCGCCTGGCCGCTGCTGCATGCCGAACCGGCGGCACCGGCGCAGGCCCACGCGGGCTGGGCACCCTGGTCCGCGCAGGCAGTCGAAGCCGCGCGCGGTGCCGGCAAGCCCGTCTTCATCGATTTCACGGCCGCCTGGTGCATCACCTGCCAGTTCAACAAGCGCACCGTACTGAACGATGCCGCTCTCGTGAAGGAATTCGGCACGAAGAACGTGGTGCTGCTGCGCGCCGACTGGACGCGCCGCGATCCCGCCATCACGCAGCAGCTGGCCCAGCTGGGCCGCAGCGGCGTGCCCGTGTATGTGCTGTACGGTGCGAAGGACGGCACGCCGCAGGTGCTGTCCGAGATCCTGACGGTCGACCAGGTGAAGGCGGCACTGGCCCGCATCTGATCGCCTGTTGCTGCAGTTTTCGTTCAACCAACCGGAGAGACGCAAATGAAGCAGATGACGATGATCGCAGTCCTGGCCGCCGGCTCCATCGCGGCGGGCATGGCGCAGGCACAGGCGACGGTGGGCCAGGCGGCGCCGGCCTTCACGGGCGTGGACGCGGCCGGCAAGGCCGTGTCGCTGGCCGACTACAAAGGCAAGTACGTGGTGCTGGAATGGGTCAACCCCGACTGCCCGTTCGTGAAGAAGCACTACGACAGCGGCAACATGCCGGCCACGCAGAAGCATGCGCTGGGCAAGGACGTGGTGTGGCTGTCGGTGAACACGAGCGCGAAGGGCGCGGCCGATCCGAAGGTCGCGCCGGCGCTGAACGGCTGGGTGAAGGACAAGGGCGCCGTGCCCACCGCACTCGTCGTGGACGACGGCAGGATCGGCCGCGCCTACGGGGCGAAGACGACGCCGCAGATCTTCCTGATCGACCCGGCGGGCCGGATCGTCTACAACGGCGCCATCGACAGCAAGCCCAGCGCGAACGCGGCCGACATCGCCGGCGCCACCAACTACGCCACGCAGGCGATCGACGAAGCGAAGGCCGGCAAGCCGATCACCAAGCCGCTGACGCAGCCCTACGGCTGCTCCGTCAAGTACGGCTGAGTTCGTGTCCTGGTGCCTGGCTCCAGGACACAGGCCCGGCTGTTACAGCGCCAGCAGGCCCGCGCCGGCGGCGGCAATGGCCGCGCCGGCGAAACGCGCGCCGGGCAGCTTGCCGAGGACCCGTCCACCAGCCAGCAGCAGCGCGCTGCCGATCAGGTAGCCCGCCGCGCTGGTGAGTTGCGGCAGTTCGAGCCCGTGCGCATTGCCATGCAGGACGGCGAACACGCCCAGCATGGCGGCACCGGCCCATGTTGGCAGGCGCACGGCGCAAGCAATCAGCACACCCATCAGCAGCACGGTCAGCGCGATGCCGCCTTCCAGTCCGGGCACCTGCAGGCCCAGCGCACCGGCTGCCGCGCCGGCCCCCATCATCGCCAGGAACGCGGCCGGCAGCGCCAGGCGCTGCGCCAGCGACGGATCACGGAACGGCGTGCCGCTCGCCACGCGCTGGCGGGCGCTCCAGATGCCGGCCGCCAGCATCGCCAGCAGGTGGTCGAGCCCCGTCAGCGGATGCAGCATGCCGGCCGCAAGACCCGTGTCGGCATGGCCCGGATGCGCAAGCGCAGGTGTGGCAGCAACAGCGGCAGCGGCCAGCAGCACGGCGGTGACGACGGACTTCTTCATTGGATCTCCTGGTTGTGGTGGGATGGCGCCTGGCCGAGAAGGCCCTGTTCGCGGATGAATTCGATCACGGTGGCGACCCCTTCGCCGCTGCGCAGGTTGGTGAACACGAACGGCCGCGTGCCGCGCATGCGTTTCGCATCGGCCGCCATCACGTCCAGGTTGGCGCCCACGTGCGGCGCCAGGTCGGTCTTGTTGATGATGAGGAGGTCCGAACGCGTGATGCCGGGGCCGCCCTTCCTCGGGATCTTCTCGCCGCCGGCCACGTCGATCACGTAGATCGTCAGGTCGGACAGTTCGGGACTGAACGTGGCGGCCAGGTTGTCGCCGCCCGATTCCACCAGAATCAGGTCCAGGTCCGGGAAGTCGGCCTGCATGCGCGCGATGGCTTCCAGGTTGATGGAGGCGTCCTCGCGGATCGCCGTGTGCGGGCAGCCGCCCGTTTCCACGCCCATCAGCCGCTCGGCCGGCAATGCCTCGGCGCGCAGCAGGATTTCCATGTCCTCGCGGGTGTAGATGTCGTTCGTGATGACGGCCATGTCGACCGTGTCGCGCATGCCCTTGCAGAGCATTTCGCAGAGCGCTGTCTTGCCGGAGCCCACCGGGCCGCCGATGCCCACGCGCAGTGGGGAGGATGTGTGTTGCATGTGAATTCCTTTTCTAAGAACCGTACTCAAGATCGATAGACGCGGCTGTACTGCACCTCGTGCCGCATCGACAGCAGCGACAGCCCCGGCGACCAGTTCGACAGTTCATGTTCGGCGAGCGACTGCGCGCACAGCGCGGCCGCCTCGATTTCGGGCTGCAGCGCCAGCAGCAGCCGCTGTCCCGCCACCTGCCCCAGCGGCACGGACTTCACGCACACGAGCACCTGGTTCTCCACCCACGCGAACAGCATGGCCAGCAGCGCCTCCTCGTGCGGAATGCCCAGCGACGACACGGCGCACGCGTAGGCCGACACCAGCGGCACCTCGCCCTGCGCGTTCAGCATCGCCAGCGCGCCTTCGTCCGCGATGCCCAGCTCGGCGATCAGCCGCGCCAGCGAAAAACCCATCTGCACGGACTCGGCGCGGAACTCCGCCGTGTCGCGCGAGGCGATGGCCTTCTCGGACAGTTCCGTGACGGCCTGCGCATCGCGCCCCGTGAATGCTTCCATCAGCCGCCAGCACAGCGGCGCCTCCCAGCGCGCCACCACTTCATGCAGCTGCCGCGCGATCCATGCCTTGGCCGTGGCCGCATCATGGACGATGCCCCCTTCCAGCGCGGCCTCCAGACCCTGCGAATAGCTGTAGGCGCCGATCGGCAGCTGCGGGCTGGCGAACTGCAGCAGGTGCAGCAGCTGGGCGGCGGCGATCATGATGCCGGCTCCTTCGGATCGCTCGGGCGATGGATCTTCTGGCGCAGCGGAATCGGCGCCAGCGGACCGCCCCCATGATCGTGGTGGTGATGGCCCCCGCCGAATCCGGCCGAATATGCGCCGGACTCCGGTTCGAAGGCCGCCGCTTCCTCGACCACCGTCGCGCCCAGGCCGTGCAGCATGTCCTTCAGTACCGCATCGGCCCGGATACGCAGGAAACAGTTGCCGATGTGCGCCTGCGTATGGCGGTTCCCCAGGTGGAACGCGCAGCGCAGCAGCGCATGCGCATCGGGCGCGGTGACTTTATAGGTTGCCTCCGGCGCGGCGACGACGCGCACGACGCGGCCATCTTCGCCCGTCAGCAGGTCGCCATCGCGCAGCACGGTGCCGCGCACGGTGAAGACGGCGACTTCCTCGCCGCCCTCCAGCGCGGCGCGCAGCCGGCATTTTTCACGCAGTTCGTAGGGCAGCACCAGCGATCCGTCGATGCGGTCGGCGCTGGCCAGTTTGGTGTGGAGAGTGAGCATGGTCAGAACAGGAAATAGCGCTGGGCCATCGGCAGCACGGCCACCGGTTCGCAGACCAGCAGCCGGCCATCGGCCCGCACTTCATAGGTTTCGGGATCGACTTCCATCACCGGCGTGGCGCCGTTGTGGATCATGTCGTGCTTGCGCACATGGCGCGTGTTCTTAACCGGGATAGTGGTCTTGGAGAGATTCAGCCGCTGGGCTATGCCCGCATCGAAGGCATGCTGCGACACGAACGTGAACGACTTCTTCAGGCCGCCGCCGAACGCGCCGAACATCATCCGGTAGTGCACCGGTTGCGGCGTGGGGATCGACGCGTTCGGGTCGCCCATCTGCGCCGCCGCAATCATGCCGCCTTTCAGGATCATGGACGGCTTGACGCCGAAGAACGCCGGCTTCCACAGCACGATGTCGGCGATCTTGCCCACTTCCAGCGAGCCCACGACATGGGAGATGCCGTGCGTGATCGCCGGATTGATCGTGTACTTGGCGATGTAGCGCTTGATCCTGAAGTTATCCGCGCCGTTGCCGTCTTCCGGCAGCGGCCCGCGCTGGATCTTCATCTTGTGCGCGGTCTGCCAGGTGCGCATCACGACTTCGCCCACGCGGCCCATGGCCTGCGAGTCGGAGGACATCATCGAGATCGCGCCGATATCGTGCAAGATGTCCTCGGCGGCGATCGTCTCGCGGCGGATGCGCGACTCGGCAAACGCCACGTCTTCCGCAATGGCCGGATCGAGGTGGTGGCACACCATCAGCATGTCCAGGTGCTCGTCGAGCGTGTTGACGGTGAACGGGCGCGTGGGATTGGTCGACGACGGCAGCACATTGCCCTGGCCGACCGCGGCAATGATGTCCGGCGCATGGCCGCCACCCGCCCCTTCCGTGTGGAAGGTGTGGATGGTGCGGTCCTTGAACGCGGCCAGCGTGTGCTCGAGAAAACCGCCTTCGTTGAGCGTGTCGCTGTGCAGCGCCACCTGCACGTCCATGCGGTCCGCCACGGACAGGCAGTTGTCGATGGCGGCCGGCGTGCTGCCCCAGTCCTCGTGCAGCTTCATGCCGATCGCGCCCGCCTCCACCTGTTCTTCCAGCGGCCGCGGCAGGCTGACATTGCCCTTGCCCAGGAAACCCAGGTTCATGGGGAAGGCATCGGCGGCCTGCAGCATCGCATGGATGTGCCACGGGCCCGGCGTGCAGGTGGTGGCAGCCGTGCCGACGGCCGGGCCGGTACCGCCGCCCAGCATCGTCGTCACGCCGCTCATCAACGCTTCCTCGATCTGCTGCGGGCAGATGAAGTGGATATGGCTGTCGATGCCGCCGGCCGTGACGATCATGCCTTCGCCGGCGATGATCTCGGTGGCCGCGCCGATGGCCATCGTCACGCCGCGCTGGATGTCCGGATTGCCGGCCTTGCCGATCGCCGCGATCAGGCCGTTCTTGATGCCGATGTCGGCCTTGACGATGCCCCAGTGGTCGACGATCACGGCATTGGTGATCACGGTGTCCATCACGTCGGCATGCACGCGCTGCGACTGGCCCATGCCATCGCGGATCACCTTGCCGCCGCCGAACTTCACTTCCTCGCCATAGATGGCGTAGTCCTTCTCGATTTCGATGAACAGTTCCGTGTCGGCGAGACGGATGCGGTCGCCCGTCGTGGGCCCGTACATTTCCGCATACGCGCGGCGGGTCAGGTGTGCCATTCGGTCTCCTTTGCTGATGCTTTTAACTTTGGTCCGGCGCGTCTTTCAGCTTGCCCATGACCTGGCCGGCGAAACCGTAGATCTCGCGGTCGCCTTCCACCGCGATCAGTTCCACCGTGCGCTGCTGGCCCGGTTCGAACCGCACTGCGGTACCGGCGGCGATGTTGAGGCGCTTGCCGTAGGCCTTCCACCGTTCGAACGACAGCGCGCTGTTCGCCTCGAAGAAGTGGAAATGGGAGCCGACCTGGATCGGGCGGTCGCCCTGGTTGGACACGACGACGGTCACCGTCTCGCGGCCCTCGTTCAGGGCGATGTCGCCGTCCTTCAATTGATATTCACCGGGGATCATGCTTCCTCCCATTCGTTTACGGTATCGGGTTGTGGACGGTCACGAGTTTGCTCCCGTCCGGGAAAGTCGCTTCGACCTGGATGTCGGGGATCATTTCGGGGATCCCGTCCATCACCTGGTCGCGGGTCAGGATTTGCGTACCCTCGGACATCAGCTGCGCGACGCTTTTGCCGTCGCGCGCACCTTCCATGATGGCCGCCGTGATCAGCGCCACCGCTTCGGGGTGATTCAGTTTCAGGCCGCGCGCCAGGCGGCGTTCGGCCACCAGGCCGGCCGTGAAGATCAGCAGCTTGTCTTTTTCGCGTGGCGTCAGGTCCATGGTGTTCTTGTCTCTCGTTGATCCGGTTGTTCAGGTGCGCCAGATGCGCGGCACGACGGCGTCCACGCCCAGCAGCGCGGGCCGCACGATGCGCCAGGCATCCAGCATGAGTTCGCGCGCTGCTTCGCTGTCCTGGCCGAGCCAGCGCACGGCCAGCACGCCCTTCATCTGCGTGACGCCGTAGCAGGGGTCGTCGGCCAGCGCGCGCAATGCGGTGACGATGGTGGCAGGCAGCGGCTGGCCGACCGCCAGCAAGGTGGCGCACACCGTGTGCCCGCCCAGGCCCAGCGGGCTGGCCAGCACGGCCGGCGTCAGGGCGCCCTGCTCCCACCACAGCAGCCTGCCGCCGCGGCGCACGGACGTGGTCTGCCGGATGGTTCCGTGGCTGAACCGCTCGCCGGAAGCGCGGCGGCCCAGGCACAGGATCTCGCAGCCCAGATACTGCGCGTCGGCCGCCAGCGTGACATGGTGGTCGAGCTCGACGTGGGCGTCGTTGAAGAAGATGGTTTCCTGCGGCAGCCATTCGAGCGCGGCGCCCGCACCGGCATCGAGCGTCACGCGCTGGCGCGATACGCGGCCGTTGGCGCGGTACCACTTGGCGGCGCCGGGATTGGTCAGCAGTGCGTGGCTGCCGGGATGGAGGGTTGCATCGATGGTCAGCTGGTCGCCGCCCACCACCCCGCCCGGCGGATGCACCACGATGGCGTGGCAGATCGCCGGCGTTTCGGGATACAGGGGTTTCTGCACGCGGAGCGGGCCGCTGTGCTCGCGGCGCGTCAGGCGCGTGACGGGTTGAATGCCGTTGCTGTCGAGCGTAAAGCCCAGCACGAGGCGGGCTTGCCACGGCGGATGCGCGTGGACTTCCACTGGGGTGCTACGGTCGATACAGTCCGGCATGGGGCACTTCGTCGTCGAAAACCCCTATAGACGAGCAAGTTGCGTGCCAGACTTTGCAGAGTGAAACGACGGCCTGGCGCACCAGTCCGGAGCGACCGCACCAGCACAGTGCGCCGGTCGAGGGCGCGCTTCAAACTGGTGCGGCCGAGCCTGTCAGGCCAGGTCGATCTGCTCGCTCTCGTCCATCGTGTAATAGACGTTGCGCAGGCCGTTCACGCGCAGCAGTTCGCGCACCGTCAGGCCTTCCGGGTCGGCGCTCTGGCGGTTGCCCGGCTGGGTGTTCTTGACCAGTTCACCGGCCAGTTCGATATCGCGCAGGCGGTAAGGCGAGTTGACGGTGACGGGCTGTTCGCCTTCGTTGTACCAGATCTGATAGAGCGGCATGGGATTCTCCGAGGTTGAGCAAATAGCAGTTCGTCATCATAACAAAGACTGCTCAATAGGGTCCCTTGCCGCCCTCGGCGATGAAACGGTCGATGCGCGCGGCCAGCACGGGCAGCGGCACGGAACCCAGTTCCAGCACCGTGTCATGGAAGGCGCGGATGTCGAATTTCGTCCCGAGCGCCGCTTCCGCCTTGCGACGCGCGTCGACGATCGCCATCTCGCCCAGGTAGTAGGACAGTGCCTGGCCGGGCCACGAGATGTAGCGGTCCACCTCCGTCGCCACCTCGTGTTCGGACAAGGCCGTGTTCTCCATCAGGTAGCGCAGCGCCTGTTCGCGGGTCCAGCCCTTCGCATGGATGCCCGTATCGACGACGAGGCGCGAGGCGCGCCAGGCCTGGTAGCTCAGCATGCCGAACACCTCGTACGGCGTGTCGTAGATGCCCATCTCCGTGCCCAGCCGCTCGGCATACAGGGCCCAGCCTTCGCCGTATGCCGAGATGTAGGCATTGCGGAAGGCGGGCCGCCCCGTCTGCTCCAGCGCCACCGGCATCTGGAATGCATGGCCCGGCGCCGATTCGTGCAGCGTCAGCGCGGGCAGGCTGTACAGCGCGCGGGCCGGCAGGTTGTAGGTGTTGACGAGATAGACGCCGGGTCCGCCGCGGCCGGACGTGTAGTACGGCGCCTGCTCGGGCGGCACCGGCACGATGGCGAAGCGGCTGCGCGGCAGGCGGCCGAAGTACTGGTCGGCCTTGCCGTCGAACTTCTTGGCGATCCAGGCCGCGCGCATCAGCAGCTCTTCCGGCGTCTTCGCGTAGAACTGCGCATCGGTGCGCAGGAAGTGCAAAAAGGCCGGCAGGTCGCCCTGGAATTTTACTTGCGCCATCACCTGCCCCATTTCGGCGCGGATCTTCGCCATCTCCTGCAAGCCGATGGCGTGGATTTCGTCGGCCGTCAGCGTGGTGGTGGTGTATTCGACGATCTTCGACTGGTAGTAGGCCGGGCCGTCCGGCAGGCTGTGCGCGGCCAGCGTCGGGGTGGCGCGGGGCATGTACTCGTCGCGCATGAAGGCCAGCAGTTGCGCGTGGGCCGGGATCACCTTGGTGGCGATGGCCGTGACAACGGCGGCGCGCAGGCGCTCCTGTTCGGCGGCGGGAATCGCGGATGGCATCGATTTGAACGGCTCGTAGAACGCCGTGTCGACCGGCTTTGCGTTCACGACCTTCGCCAGCGATGCATCGCGGCCGGTCAGCGTGACCCGCGGCGGCGTGAAGCCGCGCGCCAGGCCGGCCCGCATGTTGACGACCTGGTCGCGGAAGTAGCGCGGCACGTCGTTGAGCTGGGCGATGTAGTTGGCGTAGTCGTCCTTCGTGAGGAAGGTCTTGCGCGTCTCGTAGGCCATATTGGTCCAGAACGCGGAGTCGGCGTTCAGCGGCTTTTCGTACTCGCGGAAGTGCTGGTTCTGCACCAGTGCGGCCACCTGCGCGCGGTAGACGGCGTAGTTGATGCGTTCGCTGGCCGAGAGTCCCTTCTCGTCGATGCCGTCGAGCTGCGCCAGCACGGCTTCCCAGCGGCGCCGGCGTTCCAGCTGCGTGGCTGCGTCGATGCGGGGCAAGGTGGCGCGGATGCCGTTGGTGTCGTCTTCCTCGTCCTCCAGGCGCTGGGTCTGGCGCCATTCCCATTCGCTCGTGTAGATGGCGCGCAGCTTCGTATCGGCGTCCGGCGCGGCGGCATGCGCCAGTGTGCACAGCAGGCCGGCGGCGATGGCCGCGCTCAGCTTCTTCATCGGTGGTTTCCTTGTTGTTCGTTGAGGTGGTCGCTGGCCATCGCCGTGCTGAGGAAGATGCGGCCGTTCAGCACATCGGGCAGGCTGCTGGCGCGCAGGCGGTCCATCACGGGGCCCTTCACTTCGGCCAGGTGCAGGCCGATGCCGCGCGTGCGCAGGCTGGCGTTCAGTTCGGCGAGGGCGAACAGCGCGGTGGTGTCGATCGAGCTCACGGCCGTCATCGTCAGCACCAGGTGCCGCGCGCCGGGATGCTCGCGCAGCTCGTCCTCGATCTTTTCGGTGACGGACTCCACGTTGCCGAAGAACAGATTGGCGTCGATGCGCAGGATCAGGACTGTGGCGCAGGTGGTGGCGGCGTAGCGGTCCACGTTGCGAAAGTGCTCGGTGCCGGGAATGCGGCCCAGCACGGCGATGTGGGGTCGGCTGGCGCGCCAGATCAGCGTGCCCATCGACAGCACCACGCCCACCACGACGCCCGCCTCCACGCCCAGCGCCAGCACGCCGAGGAAGGTGACGATCCAGGCCAGCGCATCGGCGCGGTCATACCGCCAGGCCGTCTTCAAGGTATCGAGTTCCAGCATGCCCAGCACGGCGACGATGATGGTGGCCGCCAGCGTGGGCAGGGGCAGCAGCGCCAGCCAGCCGGTGGGCAGCACAAGGGCCAGGGCCAGCAGCAGGGCCGACAGCACGCTGGCCAGCGGCGTGTTGGCACCGGCCGCGAAGTTCACGGCAGAGCGCGACAGGCTGCCCGTCACGGGGAAGCCGCCGGAGAACATGCTGGCCACGTTGGCGGCCCCCAGTCCCACCAGCTCGCGGTTCGAGACCAGCTTCTCGCCGCGCTTCTGGGCCAGCGTCTGCGCCGCGCTCATGCTCATCAGGAAGACCACGAAGCCGATCAGCAGGCCCGGCTGGAGCAGCGCGCGCCAGTGCTCGCCCGACGTGGCCAGGTTCAGGCGCGGCAGGCCGGTAGGCACGGGGCCCGTCACCGCGACACCTTGCGTGCCGAGGTCCAGCGCGGCAACCAGTGCCGTCGCAGCCAGCACCACCACCATCGGCGCGAGCTTCGACAGCACATCGGCCAGGTTCTTGCGCAGCCCGGCGCGGTGCAGCAGTTTCGACAAATGGCTGCGTGCCAGGACAAGGGCCACGAGCGAGCCGATGCCCAGCAGCGCGCTGGGCAGATGCGGATGCAGCGGCGATGCGCCGAACAGGGCTTTTACCTGGCCCCAGGCGATGAGGAGAGAGGCGCCGACCGTGAAGCCGCTCATCACGGGCCGCGAGAAGAAATTGGCGAGGAAGCCCAGCCGCAGCAGGCCGCACAGCAGCAGCATCGCGCCCGCCACCAGCGCGAGCTGCGCCGCCAGCACCGTCGCGAGGCCCGAGCCGGGCGCCGCCAGCGGCCCGATCGCGGCCGCCGTCATCAGCGACACGATGGCCATCGGCCCGACCGACTGCGTCATGCTGCTGCCGAACAGCGCGTAGACGAGCGGCGGCAGGATGCTGGCATACAGCCCCGCCACCGGCGGCAGGCCGGCCACGAGCGCATACGCCATTCCCTGCGGGATCATCATCATCGCCACGACGATCCCCGCCCCCACATCCCCCGGCAGCGCCGCCCGGCGGTACCCCTTCAGCCAATCCAGCATGCCGCACTACCTGTTGCTTCGATTAAAGACGAGAGCGTATCACGGCCGGGTTCGTGTCAACATCGGGGTCAGTCACGAATGTTGCCACGGACTCGGCAGTCTGGCTGGCCGAGCTCGTGTCAACTCAGGTGACTGACCCCGCGGTTGAGCCCGTGTCCATGTCGGGGTCAGACCCCAAGGTGGACACGGGCTCGGCAGTGAGGGAGGCCGCGACGGCGGCGAGGATGTCGGCGGACAGCACAGGATCGGCGACGGCGCGCGACATCACGAGCGCTCCGATCATCGCGGCGTAGGCGACCATCGCGCGGCGGCGGCGCTCGTCGTGCGTGCCGTCGCCCATGGCTGCGGCCAGCAGGTCGAGTGCGGCATCGGTACGCTTCGTGACTACCTCGCGCACCGCAGGGCCGGCCCGCGCCACGTCCGCGCCGAGTGCCGAGAACGCGCAGCCGATACCCGGGTTGTCGCGATGGGACGGCGTGAGGTAGGCGCGGGCGATGGCGCCGAGGGCATCGTCCGGATGCGTGTCGATGAGCCCGCGCCAGCGTTCTTCGGAGCCGGCCAGTGCACGTCCTGCCGCTTCGGCCAGCAGTGCTTCCTTCGACTCGAAGTGGCCGTAGAAACCGCCGTGGGTAAGGCCGGCGCTTTTCATCAGGTCCGCCACGCCGATCCCCTCGAAACCTTTTTCCCGGAACAGCCTGGCGGCGCCGTCGACGATGCGCTCGCGGTTCTGCGCTGCCTGTTCGCGCGTGACTTTCATGGTCGCCTCCTTCTCAAGATACTTGACATTATATATGACGCACGTAATATATCTTTCATGACATCCATCATCTAAGAGGAAACCATCATGCGCATGAAAAGTTTCGGCCGCCGCAGCGGCCTGCGGGTCTCCGAGGTCGCGCTCGGCACGGGCAACTTCGGCACGGGCTGGGGCTATGGCGCCGAACGCGACGAAGCGAAGGCCGTGTTCGACCGCTACCTGGCGGCGGGCGGCAACTTCATCGACACGGCCGACGGCTACCAGGCCGGCCAGGCCGAACAGCTGACGGGCGAGTTCATCGCCGCGGAGCGGGACCGTCTCGTCCTCGCGACCAAGTACACGCTGGGCGGCCCGGGCGGCCTGGCTGGGACCGGCAACAGCCGCAAGGCGATGGTGCAGTCCGTCGAGGCCAGCCTGCGCCGCCTGGGCACGGACCGCATCGACCTGTACTGGGCCCACTTCGCCGATGCCCACACGCCGACCGAGGAAGTGCTGCGGGCGTTCGACGACCTGGTCCGCACCGGCAAAATCCTGTACGCCGGCCTGTCGAACTTCCCGGCCTGGCGCATTGCCCGCGCCGATGCCATCGCGGAACTGCGCGGCTGGGCGCCACTGATCGGCGTGCAGCTCGAGTACAGCCTGGCCGAGCGCACGGCGGACCGCGAACTGCTGCCGATGATCGAAGCGCTGGGCCTGGGCGGCGCGCTGTGGTCGCCCCTGGGCGGCGGCACGCTCACGGGCAAGTACCGCAACAACGAAGCGGGCCGCCTGCAGGGCTTCGGCGGCGTGCTGGTGCGCCGGGAAGATTCGCAGCGGGCCACCGACACCGTCGATGCCGTGCTGGCCATCGCCGCCGAGGTGGACGCCCCGCCGGCCCATGTCGCCATCGCCTGGCTGCTGCACCGCGATGCGGCCTCGTCGACAACGCTGATTCCGATCCTCGGCCCGCGCACGCTGGCGCAGCTGGACGGCACGCTGGGCGCCCTCGACCTGCGCCTCACCGGCGACCAGCTGGCCCGCCTCGATAGCGCCAGCGCCGTGCCCCTCGGCGCACCGCACGAGGCCATCGCCCGCAGCGCCGCCAGCATCGCCGGCGGCAAGCCCGAGCTGCTGCAGCCACGCGCCATCCCGGTCGCCTGAATCGCTAGAGCCGGGTTCGTGTCCACCCTGGGGTCAACCCCGGTTTCGGACACGAACTCAGCATTGCGCATGGTCGAGCTCGTGTCCGATTTCGGGGTTGACCCCAATGTGGACACGGGCTCGGCCGTGGTGCACCACGGATGGGCCGCCATTGTGCGGGAGCGCACTGTGACGGGCGGGACCTGCGCGAATACTGTTCTTTCGAATTTTGGGAGAATCTCACATGTCCAGTTCCGATCAACAATCCGTAGGCGACCTGCAGCGCAAGATCCAGCAGGAGCAGGATCAGCTCGATGCGTCGAAATCGAGCAGCAAGGAAGAATCGAAAGGCGTGCAGACCGGCACGCATGACTTCCCCGTGCCGCCATTGCCCCAGCAGCACCTGGCCAAGCCGGGCATCGAAGCCGACCTGGAATTGAAGCCGCAGTTCCTCGCGCCGGGCTACAAGGGCAGCGGCAAGCTGGAAGGCATGAGCGCCATCATCACGGGTGGCGACTCCGGCATCGGCCGCGCCGTCGCGGTGCTGTATGCGCGCGAAGGGGCGGACGTGGCGATCGTCTACCTGGCCGACGAGCAGCGCGATGCGGAAGACACCAAGGGCTACATCGAGGCCGAAGGCCAGCGCTGCCTGCTCATTCCAGGCGACGTGCGCGATGCGCAGTTCTGCCGGGACGCGGTCGAGCAAACCGTCAAGGCCTTCGGCAAGATCGACATCCTCGTCAACAACGCAGCCTTCCAGGAGCACGCCGATTCGCTCGAGGACATTACCGAAGAGCGCTTCGACCTGACGATGAAGACCAATATCTACGGCTACTTCCACATGGCCAAGGCCGTGCTGCCGCACCTGAAGAAGGGCTCGTCGATCATCAACACGGGTTCCGTCACCGGCCTGGAGGGTTCGTCGAAGCTGCTGGACTACTCTTCCACGAAAGGCGCCATCCACGCGTTCACCATGTCGCTGGCCTCGAACGTGCTGGAGAAAGGCATCCGCGTGAACGCCGTGGCGCCGGGCCCCGTGTGGACGCCGCTCAATCCGGCCGACCAGACGCCCGAGCAGATCGAGCAGTTCGGTTCGCAGACGGACATGAAGCGCCCCGCCCAGCCGGAAGAGCTGTCACCCGCCTACGTGTTCCTGGCCTCGCCCGCGTGCGCGAGCTACATCACCGGTATCGTGCTGCCGATCACCGGCAGCGTGGGCTAAGGAGAACGCCATGGCCCGCTCGCTCTGGAAAGGCGCCATCAGCTTCGGTCTGGTCCACATCCCGGTCGACCTGTACTCGGCCGTCAAGCAGAACGAGCTGGACCTGACGATGCTCGACAAGCGCGACTTCTCGCCCATCGGCTTCAAGCGCTACAACAAGGGCAACAACAAGGAAGTCGCGTGGGACAACATCATCAAGGGCTATGAATACACGCCCGGCGAATACGTGGTGCTGTCCGACGAAGACCTGAAGCGCGCCAACGTGAAGGCGACGCAGACGATCGACATCATCTCCTTCGTCGATGCCGAGGACGTGCCGCTCACGTACTACGAAACGCCCTACTACCTGGCACCGGGCCGCGGCGGCGCGAAAGTCTACGCGCTGCTGCGCGAGACGCTGCGCCGCGCCGGCAAGATCGGCGTGGCGACGGTGGTGATCCGCACCAAGCAGCACCTGTGCGCGCTGGTGGCCACCGAAGACGGCATCATCATGAACACGCTGCGCTACCAGGACGAGATCCGCGACACGGAAGGCCTCGACCTGCCCGCCAAGGGAATGAAGGGCTCGAACATCTCGGACAAGGAAATCCAGATGGCGCTGTCGCTGGTGGAAGGCATGAGCGAGGACTGGGATCCGTCCGCCTACCACGACACCTACAAGGAAGACGTGCTGGCGCTGGTCGAGAAGAAGGTGAAGGCCGGCCAGACGAAGACCATCACCGCACCATCGAAGGACGATGCGCCGGCCCAGTCGTCCAACGTGATCGACCTGGTCGCGCTGCTGCAGCAGTCGCTCGGCAACAAGCCGGGCAAGGGGCGGAAGGCCGCGCCGCCGCCCGAAGACGAAACGGACGACGAGGAAGAGGAAGAAGCGCCGCCGCCGAAGTCGAAGAAGGCTGCCAGCCATGGTACCAGCGGCACGGTGCGTTCCGGACCGAAGTCGGGGGCCGCCAAGGCGGCCGCTTCGAAGCCGGCTGCGGTGAAGTCGCCGGTAAAAGCTGCCGGCAAAACAGCGGCGAAGGCCGCCAGCAAGCCCGCGGCCAGGAAGGCGGCCAGCAAGCCGGTGGCGGCGCCCCGTCGCAAAGCAGCCTGAGGTACCGCAGCCTGAGTTACGCCGCCTGAGTTACGCCGCCTGAGTTACGCCGCCTGACTTATGCCGCCTTACTTGCCCCGCCTGACTTGCGCTGCCTGACTTGCGCTCCCTGACTTATGGCGCCTGACTTACACCGCCTGACTTGCGCCGCCTGACTTCCGCCGCCAGCCGCACATACGCGGGTTGGCGGCGCTGCGGTGCTGTTCGCGGCGGTTCAGGTGCGCAAAGCCGCTCCGGTCAAGTCCCTGGCCGGGCATTGCGCGATTTGTTGGCGGGTCGAAGAAACGCTTTTGAATCAGCCACTTGTCGCACAAATATCAGCCTGCTGCACAAGCTTATCCACAGTTTTTGTGCACAACCTTCGGCCGCGCTGTCACAGCGGTGGCAGCTGTTCCGTCTAAGGAAGTGAAAGGGCCGCACCACGCGTCCCTCCCACCGAAAGGAACATCATGTCCACTGCCCGAATCCCCCTCTTCAAGCTCGCGCCGAAAAGCCTGCACGCAATGATCGGCCTGTCGAAGGCTGCCAAGGAAAGCACGCTGGGCGACCGCATCGTCGAACTGGTGAACCTGCGCGTCTCGCAGGTCAATGGCTGCGGCGTGTGCGTCGACATGCACTGGCGCGACCTCGTGAAACAGGGCGCCGATCCGCGCCACCTCAACACGGTCGCAGGCTGGCGCGAGTCGCCGTTCTTCAATGACCGGGAACGGGCCGCGCTGGGCTGGGCCGATGCCGTCAATGCCCTGCCCCAGCGGGACGACACGGATGCCGCGTACGGCGCACTGCGCGAACACTTCACCGAAACGGAGATCGCCGAACTGGGTTATGCGATCGCCGTGATCCGCGGCTGGAACGTCATCAACATCTCGCTGCGCAACCAGATCCCGGTGGCTCCACCGCCGGGCATGTAGGCCTACTCGCCGCTGTAGCCCAGCTGCTTCATCGCCTTCGTGATGCTGACGGCGCTGTCCGCATAACCGTCCCATGGCTCGTTGCCATGATCGAGGCGCGTGTGGACGGTGGCCACGGTCCACTGGTCGCCGCCCTTCAGGTGCGGCAGTTCTTCCCAAGCGACCGGCACGGAAATGCCGAGGCCGGGCCTCGTGCGGGCCGACCAAGCTGCAACCGTGGTGGCGCCGCGACCATTGCGCAGGTAGTCGATGAAGATCTTGCCGATGCGGTTCTTCGGGCCGCTCTTGACGGAGAAGCGGTCGGGCAGCGTGCGCGCCATATGTTCCACGATCGCCTTCGAGAAGCCTTTCACCGTGTCCCAGTCATGCTGCGGCTTCACGTTGACGACCACGTGCAGGCCCTTGCCGCCGCTGGTCTTCAGGAATGCCGGCAGGCCGAGGGTATCGAGGAAGGCGCGCATCAGCTGGGCTGCTTCCTGGATCATCGGCCAGGTCACGCCTTCGCCCGGGTCCAGGTCGAACACGAGGCGGTTCGGCTTGAAGTAGTTTTTCGCGAAGGCGTTCTGCGTGTGGAGCTCCACCACGTTCCACTGCGCGCAGGACAGCAATCCTTCGACCGAGCCCACTTCCAGCATGGTGGGATGCTCCGGGTCCAGCTCCTGCGGCAGCTGCTTCACGCCGGGCAGCTTGCCCACCTCGGAATGCTTCTGGAAGAACAGCTCGCCGCCCACGCCGGCCGGTGCCCGCACCAGCGCCACGGGACGCCCCTTCAGGTGCTCCAGCATCAGGGACGATACCAGGGCGTAGTAGCGCACCAGCCCGATCTTCGTCATGCCGCTGGTCTTGTCGATCAGGCGGTCCGGGTTGGTGACCTTCAGCGTGGCCGGCAGCTTGCTGTCGACATCGGAGGCCGCGACCGGATCGGCCTTGGCTCTGGTGCCGGAAGCAGCCTGCTTTGTGGCTGACGTTGTGGCTGACTTTGCGGCTGACTTTGTGGCTGACTTTGTGGCTGGCTTTGCGTCTGATCTCGCGGCTGATCTTGCTGCGGGCTGATCGGCCGATTGCGCCACTGTTCCTGCGGATGATGTTGCGGCTGTCTTTTCTGCGGGCCCCTCGGTCGAATTCGCGACCGAATTCGCGGCTGCTTTAGCGGCTGACTTCGCGGCTGATTTTGTGGCTGTTTGTGTGGCTGCTTTTGCGGCTGATTTCGCTGCAGGCCTCTCGGCCGATTTCGCGGCTGTTTTTGGAGCCGGCTTCTCGACCGATTTCGCGGCCGATTTCGCGGCCGATTTTGCAGCGGACTTCGCGGCCGATTTCGCGGCCGATTTTGCCGCGGGCTTTACGGCTGTCTTTGACGCCGCCGTTGCCGCGCCAGCAGCGGTGCGCTTCGGTTTCGTCTCGGCCCCGGTCTGCATGATGTCCTCCACGTCGATGTCCTGGATATGTACCGCCTGCTCGCGGCGGATGCCGGCGGCCTTCTTGTCGGTGCGCAGGCCCTGGAACACGGAGTGGCGGATCGAGCCGCTGCCGGTCCACTCGCCGAACGTCACCTCGGCCACCAGCACGGGCTTGACCCAGTGCGCCTTCTTCGCGATGGCCTTGGTGGGCGCGAACGGGTTACTGTCGCTGGCGTTCTTCTTCAGCTTTGCCGTGATGTCGCGCAGCGTGGATTCATTGAAGCCGGTGCCCACGTTGCCGGCATAGTGCAGCTTGCCGTCATCGTCGTAATAGCCCAGCAGCAGCGAGCCGATGCCCACGCGCGAGCCCTGCGGATCGGTGTAGCCGCCGATGACGAATTCCTGCCGCAGCGCGCATTTCAGCTTGATCCAGTCGCCCGAGCGGCGCGAGGTGTACAGCGCATCGCGCCGCTTGCCGATGATGCCTTCCAGCCCGAGCCGGCAGGCCGCCGCCACGATTTCGGCCGGCGGTGCATCCAGCTCGGCCGAGAAGCGGATGCTGTCGGTGGCGCGGGTGGCCATTACCGTCTGCAGCAGTTCGCGGCGCTGCGCCAGCGGCACGTCGCGCAGGTCGTAGCCGTCCAGGTACGGCGCGTCGAAGATGAAGTAGACGATCTGCTCGGCCTTCGCGCCGTCGAACGCCTGCTGCAGCAGGCCGAAGCTGGGTCGGCCGTTCCTGTCGTGCACGACGATCTCGCCGTCGTACCAGCCGTCCGGCAGCGCCAGCTTGTCCAGCTTGGCGCGCAGCGCTTCGAGCTTGTCGGTCCAGTCGTTGCCGTTGCGCGTCCACAGCTGGATCGCGCCGTTCTCGACGCGGGCCAGCAACCGGTAGCCATCGAACTTCAGCTCGAAGATCCATTCGGACGGATCGGATGGCGGACCGTCGACGAGCGTCGCCAGTTCCGGCGCCAGCGTGTCGGGCAGCGCGACCTTCGCGGCAGGACCATCCGGGACGCTCTTCCTGCGCGCGGCAGCTTTCTTCGCCGCGGGCTTTTGCGGAGCCGCCGCTTCTGCGACTGCCTCGTCCGCAGCCGCCTTGGCCGACTTCTTCGCCGCAGGCGCCTTCGCTACCGCCTTCTTCGGTGCCGGTTTGCGTGCCGGCTTGCCCTGGTGCGCCATCGCGGTGTCCTCGGCATCCTCTGCCTCGGGTGTCAGGCGCTCGGCCGTCGGCATGCCGAGGGACTTCACGCTGTCGGGCATTTCGTCGACGACGGAGAACTCGTCCGCCGGGCGCACGTAGTCGTCCTTCTCCTTGATGAGCAGCCACGGTTCCTGCTTCTCGCCGGAGCGGCGCATGCGCACCAGCACCCAGCGGCCGTGCATCTTGTGGCCGCGCAGCTCGAACTTCAGGTTGCCGTCGCGGTAGCCCTGGTGCGGATCGCCGACCGGGTGCCAGGTACCCTTGTCCCAGATGATGACCTTGCCCGCGCCGTACTGCTTCTCCGGGATGGTGCCCTCGAAGTCGTTGTACGAGATCGGATGGTCTTCCACGTGCACGGCCATGCGCTTGTCGTGGCTGTCGTAGCTGGGGCCCTTCGGCACGGCCCAGCTCTTCATCGTGCCATCGAGCTCGATCCGGAAGTCGTAGTGCAGGCGCGTGGCCCAGTGCTTCTGGATCACGAACGTGAGCGCCTCGGTACCTTCCTCGCCGCCTTCCGCGGGCTCGGGCGTGATCGAGAAATTGCGCTTGGCCTTGTAGAGTTTGAGAGCGTCGGTCATGCCACGACTCTAGGCGCGGAACACGGCAGCTTCGGTTCGTCAGCTAACAGAGCCGTCGATTTGTAAAAAGTGTAAATGCGGACGCCGGCCGTCAACTGGCCCCGCGCGGGCGGCGTTCTGGGACCAGTGACGCCGATGCGCCACGCCCTGTTCGACCCGTTCGATGTCGATCCGGATGTTGATTCCGATGTTGATTCAGATGTTGATTGCGAAGTTGATCCAGTAGTCGATCCGTCAGCCGGTCCACCCATGAGGAACACGCCATGAATAAACGCATCACCCCCATCGTCTCGGCCATCAGCGCCGCCCTGATTGCCGGACTCTTCGCCGGTGCCGCCACCGCGCAGACGACTGCGCCCGCCACGACGCCACATGCCGAGGCCAAGCAAACGAAGGAAACCGCCAAGGCCGATGCGAAAGAGGCCAAGGAAGTCGCGAAGGCAGACGCGAAGGAAGCGAAAGCCAAGGCCGAAGCGAAACAGGACGTGGCGGAAGCCAAGGCCGACGCGAAAGAGAAAAAGGCCAAGGCCCACAGCAAGGCCGCACAGAAGAAAGCGGACGCCGCAGCGGACGCGCACACCACCACAGTCGCCACGCCGCCCGTTCGCTGAGCGTTCGGGCCACCACCCACCACGCACGCCGCATCAAAGGACAACAACTACTCTCGGGCGCAAAAAATCATTACAGCCTCCCTTGCCCGCGCCTTCGGCGCGGGTTTTTTTTGCCTGCGCCGCCAGGGGGCGAATTCCGGCGCCATCCGGCAGCATCGCCAGCAGTGCCGGCACCCTTTTTATCAGTCCGCTATCATGTGTTGCTTCACCAAGGGAAGCCATCATGCATACAGACCCAAAAAAACATCCCATCTTCGCCATCATCGGCGCGTCATCCGGCAACCTCGTCGAATGGTATGACTTCTACGCCTACTCCTTCACCTCGCTGTACTTCGCTGCGGCCTTCTTCCCGAAGGGCGACCCCACCACGCAACTGCTGAACACTGCCGGGATCTTCGCCGTCGGGTTCTTCATGCGTCCGCTCGGCGGCTGGCTGTTCGGCCGCATCGCCGACAAATACGGCCGGCGCAACTCGATGATGTCCTCCGTGCTGCTGATGTGCTTCGGCTCGCTGATGGTCGCGTGCCTGCCGACCTACGAAAACATCGGCTTCTGGGCACCGATCCTGCTGCTGGTGGCCCGCCTGATCCAGGGCCTGTCGGTCGGCGGCGAGTACGGCACCAGCGCCACCTACATGAGCGAGGTGGCCGTGGCCGGCAAGCGGGGCTTCTACGCCTCGTTCCAGTACGTCACGCTGATCGGCGGCCAGCTGCTGGCCACGCTGGTGCTCGTGGCACTGCAGCAGTTCGTCACGCCGGATGACCTGCGTTCGTGGGCCTGGCGCATTCCGTTCGTGATCGGCGCGTTTGCCGCGCTCATCGCGCTGTACCTGCGCCGCTCGCTGGTCGAAACGACGAGCGAGGAATCGCGCAAGAACGCCAAGGCCGGCACCATCAAGGGCATCCTGGAACACCCGCGCGCACTGCTGACGGTGCTGGGCTACACGGCCGGCGGCTCGCTGGCGTTCTACACCTACACCACGTACATGCAGAAGTACCTGGTCAACACGGCGCACATGAATGCCGAGACGGCGACGCTCGTGATGACGGCCGTGCTGGCCTGCTTCATGGTGCTGCAGCCACTGTTCGGCGCGCTGTCCGACCGCATCGGGCGCCGCAACATGATGATCGCGTTCGGCGTGCTGACGATGCTGGGCACCTACCCGATCATGACGGCCATCGGCCAGGTTCAGACGCCCCAGGCCGCGTTCGGCCTGGCGCTGGCGGCACTCGTGGGCGTGAGCTTCTATACGTCGATCAGCGGCATCGTCAAGGCCGAGATGTTCCCGCCCGAAGTGCGCGCGCTGGCCGTCGGCCTGTCTTATGCGATCGGTAACGCGGCCTTTGGCGGTACGGCCGAATACGTGGCGCTGCTGTTCAAGTCACTGGGCCACGAAAGCATGTTCTTCTGGTACGTGAGCGCCATCAGTGCGGTGGCCCTGGCCGCTTCGTGGATCATGCCGGATTCGCGCCGGCATGGGTATCTGAAGGACTAGCTTTGCGGTGGCATGAACCGGTGCCTGGCCGTCGCGGCATATCGACGATGGTACCGGTGTCAGGATTTATGCGCGACCGGCACGTTACTGAATGGGCTCGTCGGCCAGCTGCTTGGCCAACCGCACCTTGGCCGTTTCGACGTACTTGCGGCAGCCTTCCTTGTCGAGGAAGGCGGCGTTGCCGAGCTTCGGCTGGCGCGCCAGCTTCTCCCACAGCCCGCTCGCTTCCGGGTGGGCCGAGACGATGATGTCGCAGTCGAACGCTGCCACCTTCGCCATCGTTGCCTTCAGCTCCTGCTGCGCAGTCGGCCAGCGTGGATCACCGGCGAAGCGGAAGCCGTTCAGGCCAAGCGCCGACAGGCTGTCCGCGTAGACCATGTTCGCGGTGCGGCCGTTTTCGGTCGACTGCCACGTCCAGCTCAGGCCACCCTGCGTGTGGCCCGGGGTCTCGTGCGCGGTGAGTTGCAAGGGGCCGAGCGTGATCACGTCGCCCTCCTTCACCGCCCGCACCCTGGCCACCGGTGCCATGTCGTCCAGCCGGCCGTACTGCGGATCGCCCTTGTCGGCCTTGCCGCTGGCAAGCACCGGCGCACTCTTGACGCTGCCGACGACGACCGCGCCGGACATCTTCTGCAGCGCCGCCATCCCGCCCGCGTGGTCGTAGTGCTCGTGCGAGGACAGGATGTACTTGATGTCCTCCACCTTGAAGCCCAGCTTGCGGATGCTGGCGGCGATCGCGGCCGGCGACTGCGGCGTGCCGCCATCGATCAGGATGTGGCCTGCCGGCGACGTGACCAGCACCGAGCTCACGCCGTGCGGCCCCACGTAGTACGTGTTGCCGTACAGGGCGAACGGCGCCTGCGGGGCGTCCCAGTCGGCGGCATGGGCGAACATCGCCACACCGAGCATTGCGGTGATCATCAGCTTTTTCATTTTCTCTCTCAGGTGGGTGGAACGATATAAAGGCCGGCATGCTGCTGCGAGTTGCGGTCGCCGCGGCGGTAGCTGCGATACACCAGTGCGCCGTGCTCGTCCCGCGCGCAACAGGCGCAGCCGCCGACGTGCTCGAGGGCCGTCACGCCGCCTTGAAGCAGCTGGTACTCGGCCACGGCGCGAAGCTCCAGGTGCCGATGCGTGGGCAGCAGCCGTTCACGCGCAATGGCGGGGAAGCTTTGCGCAAACCTCTGCGCGAGCTCCTCGCTGACCTCGTAGCATGCCGCGCAGATCGTCGGTCCGATTGCCGCAACCCAGTCGCCGCCTGCGTCGAGCACCTCCAGCGCGTGCGGGATGATGCCGCCGGCCAGTCCACGCCAGCCCGCATGCACGGCCGCGACATGGCTGCCGTCGCGCTTCGCCAGCAGCAGCGGTACGCAGTCGGCCGTAATCACCGAGACCGGAATGCCTGCCAGCCGCGTGTGAAACCCGTCCGCCTCGCCGATGTGCTGGTGCGCTTCGGTGACCTGCGCGATGCGCGTCCCATGCACCTGCTTCTTCTGCGGCCGGCGCTCCCACACCGACTGCAGCGCCTGTGGCACCAGCTCGGACGCCGTGCCGAAGCCGTGGACGATATTCGGAATACTGCTGAGCAATGCGCTCTTGATCAAGGGCGGACTCGCGGGTGTCGTGACAGGCCAATCATAGCCAATCCCCGTGACATTTGCGCAACGCTGGGACGAAACGCCCCATCGCTGGGGTGTTTCCAGAAACCGGGGACAGGCCCCTTTTTTAGGAAATATTGCCTAAAAACGGGGACTGTCCCCTGTTCTCCGCGGTGCCGGGGCGGGCAAATACTATCGGATTCTCGTAACATTTACGCAACATCAGAACGCCCGCCACCCTTCATCAGGGTGTTTCCTGAAACAGGGGACTGTCCCCGTTCTTAGGAAATATTGCTTAAAGAAGGGGACAGTCCCCGGTTTTGGGAAATATTGCAGGCGAAAAAAAAGCGGCGGCTCCGGGAGGAGGCCGCCGCGAAGGGCAAAGCGGGGATTACAACTCCTTGCGGAGTTGTTCGGAGCTGCGCTGGGTCTTAGTTGCGCGCTTGGGGGTTGCTGATCGACGCGGTGGCCGCGACCGGGGTCGCAGCGGGTGCCGGCGTGCCGTCCCAGCCGCCGCCCAGCGCGCGGATCAGCGCCACGGTGGTCACGGCGCGGTCGCCGCGCAGCTGCACGGCATTGCGTTCGACGGCAGCCAGGTTGCGCTGCGCGTCCAGCAGTTCCAGGTAGCTGGAGCGGCCGGCGTCATACAGCTTCTGCGCCAGGTCGGTCGAGCGGCGTGCGGAGACGACGGCATCGTCGATCTGCGCCGTCTGGCCAGACAGGATGCGCAGGCCGGCGAGGTTGTCCTCGACTTCGGCAAACGCGGCGAGCACGGTCTGACGGTACTGGCCGACCGACTCTTCCAGCACGGCTTCGCTGCGCGTGACGTTGGCCCTGTTGCGGCCCCCATCGATCAGCGGCATCGACAGCGCGGCGCCCAGCAGCCAGGAGCGGCTGCTCCAGCGGAACACGTCGGCAAACGCCGGGCCCACGCCGCCGCCATCCGCGGACAGCGACAGCGCCGGGAACATGGCCGAGCGGGCCACGCCGATGCGGGCGTTCGACGCTTCCATCGCCCGCTGTGCCGCCGCGATATCCGGGCGGCGTTCCAGCAGCGACGACGGCAGCCCCGCCGGGATCGACGGCAGCAGCCCCGCTTCCGTCAGCGGATTGACGGCCGCCGCGAACTGCGCTGCCGGCTTGCCCAGCAGGACAGCCAGTGCGTGCTCGGCGTTGCTGCGCTGGCGTTGCAGGCCGATCGCTTCGGACCGGGTCGTCGACAGTTCGGTCTTGGCACGTGCCAGGTCGAACTCGCCGATGTCGCCCAGGTCGAAGCGGCGCTGGTTGACGCGCACATTCTCTTCGCGCAAACGGACCGTCTGCGCCACGGTCGCCAGTTCGGCGTCCGTGGCACGCAGGCGGAACCAGGTCTGGGCCACGTCGGCCTGCAGCGACAGCAGCACGGAGCGGTAGTTCGCTTCCACGGTTGCCGCATCGCTGCGCGCGGCCGTCACATTCGACGACACGCGACCGAACAGGTCCAGTTCATAACTTGCCGACAGCCTTGCGCTGTAGCTGTTGTACGGCGCGATCGCCGTGCCCTGCGGCAGGTTCGCTTCCTGCGGCGAAGGACGCACGCGGTTGGCACCGACGCCGACGCCCACCTGCGGCATGCGGTCCGCCTCGGCGATGCCGGCGATGGCACGCGCCTGCCTGATGCGGGCCGCGGCCACGGCCAGGTTCGCGTTGTTGCGCGTCGCTTCGGCGATCAGGTCGTTCAGGCCCGCATCGTTGAAGGCCAGCCACCACTCGCCGCGCGGCTGCAGCTCGGCCGGTTGCGCGGCCTTCCAGCGGGTGCCGTCGGCCGCCACCTTCACGTCATCGGGAGACGCCTGCTGCTCCTTGAACGCGTTAGGTACGGCCACGTCGGGCTGCTTGAATTCGGGCGCGGCACACGCGGTCAGCAGCAATGCCGCCACCAGCGGAGCCACACCGTTCGCAATCATCGTTTTCATCCGTGGGTTCCTTCCAGTTTCGCCGGCGCCATGTCGGAGGCCGGCACTTTGTTTTTATCGAGACGCTGGGCCAGGGTCCGCAGCAGCACGTAGAACACGGGCGTCAGGAACAGGCCGAAGAACGTCACGCCCAGCATGCCGGCAAACACGGCCACGCCCATCGCATGCCGCATCTCCGAACCGGCACCGCTCGAGAACACCAGCGGCAGCACGCCCATGATGAACGCGATCGACGTCATCAGGATCGGACGCAGACGCAGGCGGCAGGCTTCCAGCGCCGCTTCCACGATCGTGCGGCCATGGTCTTCCAGCTCGCGGGCGAATTCCACGATCAGGATCGCATTCTTCGAGGCCAGGCCCACCAGCACGAACAGGGCGATCTGCGTGAAGACGTTGTTGTCGCCCCCCGTCAGCTTCACGCCCACCAGCGCGCACAGGATCGACATCGGCACGATCAGGATCACGGCCAGCGGCAGCGTCCAGCTTTCGTACTGCGCGGCCAGCACCAGGAACACCAGCAGCACGCACAGGGGGAACACGTAGATCATGGTGTTACCGGCCAGGATGTCCTGGTAGGTCAGCTCGGTCCATTCGTACGTGATCCCTTTCGGCAGCGTGTCGCGCAGGATCTGGTCCATGATCTGCTGCGCCTGGCCGGACGAGATGCCCGGTGCGCCGGCGCCGTTCATGTCGGCCGCCACGTAGTTGTTGTAGCGCTCCACGCGGTCCGGGCCATACGTGTTCTTCACGCGCATCAGCGACGACAGCGGGATCATCTCGCCCTTGTCGTTCTTCACCTTCAGCTGGGCGATCTGCTCGGGCTGCGAGCGGAACTGCGCATCGGCCTGCACGCGCACCTGGTAGGTCCGGCCGAACTGGTTGAAGTCGTTCACGTACAGCGAGCCCAGGTTGATCTGCAGGGTCTGGTAGATCGTCTGCAGCGGCACGCCCAGCTGCTTGGCCTTGACCTTGTCCACGTCCGCGAACAGCTGCGGCACGTTGATCTGGTAGCCGGAGAACACGCCCTGCAGGCGCGGTTCCTGCCAGGCCTTCGCCTGCACGGCCTGCACGGCCTTGAACAGTTCGTCGTAGCCCAGGTTGCCGCGGTCCTCGATCATCAGCTTGAAGCCGCCGGTGGTACCGAGGCCGTTGACGGGCGGCGGTGGCAGTACCATCACGAACGCATCCTGCACGGCGCCCATGCGCTTGTTCATCTCGGCGGCGATCGCCTCGGCGGACATGCTCTTGTCGGTGCGCTTCTCGAAGGCGTCCAGGCCCAGGAACACGATGCCGGCGTTCGGCGCGTTGGTGAAGCCGTTGATCGACAGGCCCGGGAAGGCGATCGAATCGGCCACGCCCGGAATGTCCTTGGCGATCGCCGACATCTGGCGGATCACCTTGTCCGTGCGGTCCAGCGAGGCGGCATCCGGCAGCTGCGCGAAGCCGATCAGGTACTGCTTGTCCTGGCCCGGCACGAAGCCCGGCGGCACGGCCTTGAACATGAACAGGCCGGCGATCCCCAGCAGCACGTAGATCACCAGCGAGGCACCCTTGTGGCGCAGCACGCCGCGCACGCCGCCTTCATAGCTGTGGGCCGAACGGTTGAAGAACTTGTTGAAGCCGCGGAAGAAGCCGCCGAACACCTTGTCCATGCCGCGCGTGACGATGTCCTTCGGCTGGTCGTGGCCACGCAGCAGCGCGGCCGACAGCGCCGGCGCCAGGGTCAGCGACGAGAAGGCCGAGATCACGGTCGAGATGGCGATCGTCAGGGCGAACTGTCGGTAGAACTGGCCCGTCAGGCCGGACACGAAGGCGATCGGCACGAACACGGCGCACAGCACCAGGGCGATCGCGATGATCGGGCCGGAGACTTCCTTCATCGCCTGGATGGTGGCATCGCGCGGCGTCAGGCCGTTCTCGATGTTGCGTTCCACGTTCTCCACCACCACGATCGCATCGTCGACGACGATACCGATGGCCAGCACGAGGCCGAACAGCGACAGCGTGTTGATCGAGAAGCCGAAGGCCAGCATCACGGCGAACGTCCCCACGATGGAGACCGGGACGGCCAGCAGCGGGATGATGGAAGCGCGCCACGTCTGCAGGAAGATGATCACGACCAGCGCGACCAGGATCACGGCCTCGACCAGCGTGTGCACGACGGAGTCGATCGACTTGCGCACGAACTGGGTCGGGTCATACACGATGCTGTACTCGACGCCTTCCGGGAAGTCCTTCGACAGTTCGGCCATGCGGGCCCGCACGTCGGTGGACAGCTGCAGCGCATTGGCGTTCGGCGCCTCGAAGATCGGGATGGCAACGGCCGACTTGTTGTTCAGCAGTGCGCGCAGGGCGTACGAGTTCGAGCCCATTTCCAGGCGCGCCACGTCCTTGAGCAGCGTGGTGGCGCCGTCCGTATTGGCCTTGACGACGATGTCGCCGAATTCTTCGACGGACTGCAGGCGGCCCTGCGTGTTGACGGTCAGCTGGAAGTCGGCATCCTTCGACGGGCCCTGGCCGATGACACCGGCCGCGACCTGCACGTTCTGCTCGCGGATCGCGCTGACGACATCGCCGGCCGTGAGGCCCCGTGCCGCCACCTTCTGCGGATCGAGCCAGACGCGCATCGCGTAGTCGCCCGAACCGAACAGCTGGACGTCGCCCATGCCGTGGATGCGGGCCAGCTGGTCCTTGATGTTCAGCACCGCGTAATTGCGCAGGTACAGGTCGTCGTAGCGGCCGTCCGGCGAATTCAGGTGGACCACCATGGTCAGGTTGGGCGACGACTTGACGGTCGTCACGCCGATCTGGCGCACTTCCTCGGGCAGGCGCGGCAAGGCACGCTGCACGCGGTTCTGCACCGCCGTTTCGGCCTGCTCGACATTGGTGCCGATGGCGAACGTGACGGTCAGCTGCAGCGCGCCGTCGCTGGTGTTCTGCGACGACATGTACAGCATGTTTTCCACGCCGTTGATCTGTTCCTCGAGCGGCGCGGCGACCGTTTCGGCAATGATCTTCGGATTGGCGCCGGGGTACTGGGCGCGCACGACGACCGAGGGCGGCACGACGTCCGGGTACTCGGAAATGGGGAGCTTGAAAATCGAGATCAAGCCGGCGACGAACACGATGATCGACAGCACGGCTGCGAAGATCGGTTTGTCGACGAAGAAGCGGGAGATATTCATATTATTCCTTGCGTGTTATCCCAAAGGCTTACAGGGCGGCGACCTTGGCGTCCTTCTTGGCGTCGGGCGTCTTGGCGGTCAGGTCGGCGTCCATCTTGACGGTGGTCGGCGTGATCGGCGCGCCGGGGCGCACGCGCTGCAAGCCGTTGACGACGATCTTCTCGTTCGCCTTCAGGCCGCTGCGCACCACGCGCAGGCCATCGACCGTCGGTCCCAGCGTGACGGCGCGGTACTCGGCCTTGTTGTCGGCACTGACGACGAACACGAACTTGCGGGCCTGGTCCGTGCCGACGGCGCGGTCGTTGATCAGGATGGTGTTCTTCGTGTCGCCGGCACCGCCCAGCTGGACGCGGGCGAACAGGCCGGGCGTGAGCTCGCGGTCGCTGTTCTCGAACGTGGCGCGCATGCGCACCGAACCGGTCTGCGGGTCGAGCTGGTTGTCGACGAATTCGAGCTTGCCTTCGTGCGGGAAGCCTTCTTCATTGGCCAGGCCCACCTTGACGACGACCGGCTGGCCGCGCTGGCTCTTGGCGCCCACGCGCAGGTAGGTGCTTTCGTCGCCATCGAAGCTGGCGTAGATGCGGTCGAGCGAGACGACGGAGGTCAGCACGGCCGATGCGTCGACCAGGTTGCCCAGCGTGATCTCGGCCTTCGAGACGCGGCCGTTGATCGGTGCCGTCACCTTCGTGTAGGTCAGGTTCAGCTTGGCCGCTTCATACTGGGCCTGGGCTGCACGCGCGCTGGCATCGAGCTCCTTCTGCGACGAGGCGCGTTCGTCGAACTCGCGCTGCGCGATGGCCTTGTCGCCCAGCAGGCGTTCGGCGCGGGTCAGTTCCAGCCGGGCCAGTTCGGCCTTGGCGCGCGCCGAGCTGGCGGCGGCCTGGGCGCGGTCGGCCTCGGCCTGGTAGGGACGCGGATCGATCACGAACAGCACGTCGCCCTTCTTCACTTCGCTGCCCGGCTTGAAGTTCACCGCGGTGATGAAGCCGGAGACGCGCGGACGGATCTCGACGCGTTCGATGGCTTCCAGGCGGCCGGAGAACTCCTGCGTTTCGGTGATCGGTTTTTCCAGCACCACGGCGGCGGAGATCGGCGGACCGCCGGCCGGCGGCGCGGCTGCAGCGGCATCCTTGCCCTTGGCATTGTCGCAGCCGGCCAGCGTGACGGCGATGCCGGCCACGGCCAGTGCTGCAACCATCGGTCGCACGGCCGATGCTGCCAACGTTTTCAAATGTTGAATCTTTTTCATTATTAACCCCGTTTTGTTTGAAAAATGGTGAAGATTTGCCCTTCCCGCCGCGTTTCACGAAAACGAAAACGAAGCGGGCCCGCTACGCTGCCGGGTGCAGTCTGGCGCGCGTTTACTAGTGGTTACAGGAAAGGTCGCTCGCCGGCACCGCCAGCCCGACGGTGCACGAACGTTTTATGGATGTTCTAGGCTGGTGGGGTCTCCGTCCCATCGATGCCGCGGATGAAGGCGGCGATTTCGGCCAGTGCATACACACAGGCGCAATCGTTGCGGCCGCCAGCTTCGGCGAGCGGCGGGGGCGGCAGCCGCCGCACGGTGGTGGTGATGCCACACGTGATCAGCTTGGCGCCGTATTGTTCGGCTTCGTCGCGCAGCGGATCGTCCTCGGCGGACAGGATCAGCGCGGGCGGCAGATTCTTCAGCCGCGAGGACTGCAGCGGCGAGGCATACGGGTGGGTGCGGTCCGCCGCGTTCGGCAGGTAGCCGCGGTAGCCGGCCGCGCACGTGCCGGCAATCTTGTCGACGACGGCCGCCTTGTCGCGGCACACCGGCAGTTCGCGCATCGAACAGGTGGACAGGCCCGGGTCCAGCATCGGCATGATCAGCACCTGGCCGGCCAGCGCCGGGCCGCCGCGGTCGCGCGACATCAGCGATACCACGGCCGCCAGGTTGGCACCGGCTTCGACGCCGGCAACGACGAGGCGCTTGCCGTTCCAGGACAGCTTCGCCTTGTTCTTCTTCGCCCACAGCAGCACGGCATGCGCATCCTCGACGGCGGCGGGGAACGGCTTCTGCGAGGCCAGCGTGTAGCCGGAGGACAGCACGGCCTGGCCGCTGTCGGCGCTCACGAGGCGGGACAGGAAATCGTCGGCCTCGTCGAACGCGCCGCCAACGAATCCGCCGCCGTGGAAGAACACCACCAGCGTGTCGCGCTTGGTGGCGGCGGCACCGGCCAGGTACAGTCGGCCGCCCAGCGGGCCTGCGGCGCCACCCACTTCCAGGTCGCGCACCAGCAGGTCGTCCGCCAGCGGAACCAGCTGCGGCTGCGCGCTCATCGGATCGCTCCCGGCGCCAGGCTCGTACCGGCCTGCCCCGCGCCGGCCACCTGGCGCATCAGCGCGTCCACCCCACGCGCCTCGGCGCCGGCGGCGCGCGAGTACGAGTCGGTGTTGACGATGCCGCCCAGGACCACCGCCAGCAGCGCGAGCGCGGCCGCGATGATGGTTTGTCCCAGCAGGTGTTTGAAGCGCGAGGCCATGATGTTCTTTCTCGGTAATGAACGTGAATGATGAAAGCAGATGAAACTTCTTTGATGCAGTGCAGTAACTATAAACATGTTCTACAATCTGATAAAGACGACAATGACGAATTGATTGTTCAGGATCCCGAACAATGACAACGGCATTACAGCATTTGGTCGCGTTATAAGCACCCCGTATCTTGTGGTTGAATGAAAGGCAGGCGATGAACAAACTGCAGGCGATGGAGGTTTTTGTGCAGGTAGTCGATGCCGGCGGCTTCTCCAAGGCCGCCGACAATATGCAGCTGCCGAAGGCCACCGTATCGACCGCCATCCAGCAGCTGGAAGCGGCCCTGTCCGTGAAACTGCTGCACCGCACGACGCGGCAGGTGACCGTGACGGCGGACGGCGCGGCCTACTACGAGCGCTGCCTGCGCATCCTGGCGGACGTGAAGGATGCCGAGGAATCGCTGTCGCGCACGCGCCTGTCGCCGGCCGGCCGCCTGCGCGTGGACTCGCCCACCGGCCTGGCCAGCGAGATCCTGATCCCCGCCCTGCCCGCCTTTTTCGAGCGCTATCCGGACATCCAGCTGGAACTGGGCAGCTCCGACCGCACCGTCGACCTGATCGAGGAAGGTGTCGACTGCGCCGTGCGCGGCGGCGCGCTGGCCGATTCGAACCTGATCGCGCGCCGCATCGGCATGATCCATTTCGTCACCTGCGCCGCGCCTTCGTACCTGGAACGCTACGGCGCCCCGCAGCATCCCCGCGAGCTGGAGCGGCACCGCTGCGTGAACTATTTTTCCGCCAAGACGGGCAAGGTGCTCGACTGGGATTTCACGAAGGACGGCGAACGCATCCAGGTGCCGATGCCCGGCGTGATCGCGCTGAACGATTCGAACGCCTACGTGCAGGCGGGCCTCGTCGGCCTCGGCGTGATCCAGATGACGGACTACCTGCTGCTGGAACACGTGCGCGCCGGCCGCATGGTGCAGCTGCTGGCGGACTGGCAGACGGACCCGCTGCCGGTGCACGTGGTCTATCCGCAGAACCGGCACCTGTCGGCCAAGGTGCGCGTGTTCGTCGAATGGGTCGCCGAGCTGTTCGCCAACCACCCCGCCATGCGCATCCACCGGCTGGCCCCCACGTTGCAGGAGGCGGCATGACAGCGACCACAATGACATCGACTACCGAGCACCTCGTCTTTCTCGACCGCGACAGCGTGATCGCCAATGTGCGCCGGCCGGCATTCGACCACACGTGGACGGAATACCCAGCCACCACCGCGCAGGATGCCGCCGAACGCCTGCGCGATGCGACGATCGCCATCACCAACAAGGTGCCGCTGCGCGCCGAGACGCTGGCGCGGCTGCCGAAGCTGCGCATGATCGCCGTGGCCGCGACCGGCACCGACATCATCGACCTGCCGGCGGCGCGCGAACGGGGAATCGTCGTCTCGAACATCCGCGACTATGCGTATGCGGCCGTGCCAGAGCACACCTTCGCGCTGATCCTAGCGCTGCGCCGCAACCTGGTGGCCTACCGCGCCGATGTCGAGGCGGGCAAGTGGGAAGGCGGCACGCGCTTCTGCCTGTTCGATCATCCGATCCGCGACCTGCATGGCAGCCGGCTTGGCCTGCTGGGCTATGGCGCGCTGGGCAGGCAGGTGGCGGCGATCGGCCGTGCCTTCGGCATGGCGATTGCCGTCCACAAGCGCACGCCGGTCGACGAGGCTGGCGTGATCAATGTGACCTTCGACGAGCTGCTGGCGACATCGGACGTGCTGTCGCTGCACGCGCCCCTGAGCGCGGCCACGCGCAACCTGATCGGCGCGGCGGAACTGGCGCGCATGAAGCGCACGGCGCTCCTGATCAACACGGCGCGCGGCGGCCTGGTCGACGAGGCGGCGCTGGCGACGGCGCTGACGGAAGGGGTGATCGCGGGCGCGGGCTTCGATGTGCTGACGCAGGAGCCGCCGCCGCCGGACAATCCGCTGCTCCGCCTGCGGCTGCCGAATTTCCTTCTCACGCCGCACAATGCGTGGGCCAGCCAGGAAGCCATGCAGGGCCTGGCCGACCAGCTGATCGGCAATGTCGAAGCATTCGTGCGCGGCGCGCCGGTGAACGTCGTCACCTGACGGCTTCGCAGGCCGCACCGGCACCGTGGCTGCTGCGCGCATGGCGGTGGCCGTGACGCGAGCACGTGCGCCGGCGGGACGAATGCCGGTGACGGCGGCCCGCGCCTCATCCTAGAATGCGTCGATACCAACCACCTCGACGCCACATGACCTCTTCCAAACGCCGTACCCTGCTGCTGGCTGCCGCCGTCACGCCATTCATCCATTCGTTCGCTTCGGCAGCGACGCCACCGGACTTCGCCGCCATCGAAAGGGATCTCGGCGGCCGCCTGGGTGTCGCCGCCATCGACCTCGCGACGGGCAGGATCGCCGGCAACCGCCAGGACGAACGCTTCCCCATGGCCAGCACCTTCAAGGCAACCCTGGCTGCGGCAATGCTGGCACGCGACGCCCGCGAGCCGGGTTTCATCGACAAGCGGCTGCGCTACACGAAGGCGGACCTGCTCAGCTACGCGCCGGTGACCAGCAAGCACGTGGAGGACGGCATGACGGTCGCCGAACTGTGTGCGGCCACCGTGCAACTGAGCGACAACACGGCGGCCAACGTGCTGCTGAAGGAACTGGGCGGCCCGCAGGCCGTGACGGCGTTCGCACGCAGCATCGGCGACACCACGTTCCGCCTCGACCGCTGGGAGCCCGAGCTGAACGCCGCGCTGGCCGGCGACGCGCGCGACACCACCACGCCGCTGGCCATGGCACGCACGCTGCAGAAGCTGCTGGTGGGCGACGGCCTGCCCGCGCCGCAGCGCCGCCAGCTGAACGACTGGATGATCGGCACGACGACGGGCGACAAGCGCATTCGCGCCGCCGCGCCAGCCGGCTGGCAGGTCGGGGACAAGACGGGCACCGGCGGCTACGGCAGCACCAACGATATCGGCATCGCCTACCCGCCGGCCGGCAGCACGGGACGCGGCCCCGTCGTCATCGCCATCTACACGCACCAGCCGGCGAAGGATGCGCCGGTACGCGAGGACATCGTGGCGGCGGCGGCGCGGGCGGCGTTTGCCGCGCTGGGGATACGGTAAGTCGACGCCGCGTTTGCCGCGCTGGATACGGTAAGGCGACGCCGGCCTTTGCTGCGCCGCGGATCCGGCAAATCAACGCCGGCCTTTGCTGCGCAGGCCCCGGTCGGTGACCGGTGCCCGACACCCGGGCCGGTGTCGGACCCCAGCCACGCCGACGGCTGCTCGCATGCCGCAGGCACCTTTTACAGGCCACCTGCAGTGCCTGGCCTCCGACACCAGCTCCACCGGAGTCCGGCACCGGTATCTGGTCACCGCAGCCGTCCCGCGCGCAACGCCTCGGCCAGCGCCCTCAAGCCGTCGGGAACGTCCCCGGCAGCAGAATCCTGCGATCGACATCGCGGATATCGCGCAATCCGCAGAACGCCATCGTCAGATCGAGTTCCTTCTGCAGGATCTCCAGGCACTTCGTCACGCCCGCCTCGCCCATGGCACCGAGCCCGTACAGGAACGGCCGGCCGATATAGACGCCCTTCGCGCCCAGCGCCACGGCCTTGATGATGTCCTGCCCGGAGCGGATGCCGCCATCCATGTGCACCTCGATGCCGTCGCCCACCGCCTCGACGATGGCCGGCAGCGCGGCGATCGACGTCTGCGCGCCATCGAGCTGGCGGCCGCCGTGGTTGGAGACGATCAGCGCATCGGCGCCGCTGTCACGGGCCAGGCGCGCATCCTCGACATCCATGATGCCCTTGATGATCAGCTTGCCACCCCACAGCTTCTTGATCCATTCCACGTCCTTCCACGACAGGGTCAGGTCGAACTGGTTGGCGGTCCACGACGACAGCGAAGACATGTCCGCAACCTTCGGCGCATGGCCGACGATATTGCCGAAGTAGCGGCGCTTCGTGCCCAGCATGCCCATGCACCAGCGCGGCTTCGTCGCCATGTTGACGATGTTCGGCAGCGTCAGTTTCGGCGGCGCGGACAGGCCGTTGCGGATGTCCTTGTGGCGCTGGCCCAGCACCTGCAGGTCCAGCGTCAGCACCAGGGCGGAGCAGTTCGCGGCGCGCGCGCGCTCGATCAGGCGGGCGATGAAGTCGCGGTCCTTCATCACGTACAGCTGGAACCAGAACGGCTTCGTGGTGTGCGCCTCCACGTCCTCGATGGAGCAGATGCTCATCGTCGACAGCGTGAAGGGCACGCCGAATTTTTCCGCCGCGCGGGCCGCCAGGATCTCGCCATCCGCGTGCTGCATGCCCGTCAGGCCGGTCGGCGCCAGCGCCACCGGCATCGCGACCGGCTGGCCGATCATCTCGGTGGCCAGCGTGCGGTTCGACATGTCCACCGCCACGCGCTGGCGGAACTTGATCGGTGCGAATTCGGTATTGTTGGCGCGGTAGGTGGATTCGGTCCAGGAACCGGAATCGGCATAGTCGTAGAACATGCGGGGCACGCGCTGTTTCGCCAGCAGGCGCAGGTCTTCGATGCAGGTGACGATCGGCATGGATGCTCCAGGAGGTGGTAACCCCCGATGATCGGCGATTTCGGCGGCACTGCCAAGACCGGATCAGGACCGCTCAGGAAACGCTCAGGAAATTGACCATACAAAATGGCAATTCGATGCGGGCTGCATGTCAAGAGAATCAAATGCCGAAAAAGCGGGCGCAGAATGCGAAAAGGGACCGGTTTTATCCGGTCCCTCTTCTTCTTACTGGTGCGGCTGGCAGGAATCGAACCCACGACCCCTTGGTTCGTAGCCAAGTACTCTATCCAGCTGAGCTACAGCCGCAAAACTTATTTACTGCCCATATGGCGACCCACATGGCATTGCCGAAGGCTGGTGCCTACGTTGAAACTGGTGCGGCTGGCAGGAATCGAACCCACGACCCCTTGGTTCGTAGCCAAGTACTCTATCCAGCTGAGCTACAGCCGCAATGAAACTCCGTGAAACAGGACTTCCGTAAAACTATCATGACTGCCGCCGCGCTCGGCGCACGGCAGTCGTGCATTTCCTTGCTGCTCCGAGAGACCTTCCGGTGCCTCGTAAAATCTGGTGCGGCTGGCAGGAATCGAACCCACGACCCCTTGGTTCGTAGCCAAGTACTCTATCCAGCTGAGCTACAGCCGCAATTTGCTGCGTCGGCATTGTACCGGATTCATTACGGCTTGGAAAGCTTGTTTTAATCTCTCGATCGCCACCCGTTTTCCGCGCCAGAACGGCATCCGTTCCGCCTTTCCCTTCACGACGTTGCCGTTCGAGGAGGCAGGATTATAGGAAGAACTTGTCCGCTTGTCCAGAGCGAATTGCGAATGGCCTGTCGCGGTGGTGGCACCGATCTTCACGGGAGGATCGAAAAGCATGGCGGCGGCACGGGACAGTTTGTCAGCCACCGCTCTTATCCTTGGTGTACGATGCTGAAGCCTGATAACAACACAACAATGTTCGAAGCACAATTGCAATGACCATTCCTCGGAGACATTCCCTATGACGAGCGCTTCCGCATCGCAGAGCGTCGCCGCACTTGGCGCGGTCGACTGGTCGCGCACGGATGTGGGCTCGCCGGCCGGCTGGTCGCCCGCGCTGCGCGCCGCCGTCGACATCATGCTCAACTCGCCGCTGCCCGCCGTGCTGCTGTGGGGGCGCCAGCAGGTGATGCTGCTGAACCAGCCGTATGCCACCCTCACGGGGAGCCCCACGCAACCGCCGGGCGGCCGCATCCCCGCCATGCAGCCAGCCGCGTGGAGCTGGAACCCGCGCGCCCTCGAAGGCGCATGGGGCGGCGAGGCGCAGCTGTTCCGCGGCCAGGTGCTGCAGCTGTGGCGCAGCGATGGCATGAGCGAACAATGCTTCGACCTGTACTACACGCCGCTGCGCGACGGCACGGACGAGGTGGCAGGCATCCTGTGCACGCTGGCGCCGCCTGCCGCCAGCAGCGCGCCGGCGGCCGAGCGTTCGCTGCGCATGCTGGTGGTGGAAGACAATCTGGATGCCCAGTACCTCGTCTGCGAGATGCTGCGCGCGATCGGGCACGAAGTCGACGCGGCGTCGGATGGCGAGAGCGCCCTGCAGCAGCTGGAAGCGGGCAGCTTCGACCTGCTGTTCTCGGACGTCAGCCTGCCCGGCATGTCCGGCGTCGAACTGGCCCGCCAGGCGGTCGCCCGCTGGCCAGGGCTGCAGGTGATCTTCGCTTCCGGCTACAGCGGCGCGCTGACGCAGCAGCTCGAGTTCCACGCCGAAGCGATCCAGAAGCCGTATGACATCGAACAGTTGCAGGCGATCCTCGAACGCATCGCCGCGCGCATCGGTGGCTGAGCCGGAACGCCGCATGGCGGCACGCTCCGGCCGCCCGGGCGCCCGGCCAGGACGGCAGGTCAACCGTGCGTACCCCTGCTGCAGCGGGACGCTACAATCGGTCCAGGTGACCCCGCCGGCGCCGCTATGACTCACGTTCCGACCATCTCATGATCTTTTCAACCGGGGGCTCCCCTTCCGATGCAGACCCGATGCGCCCCAGCCAGGACGCCGGCGATGCCGCGCGCACTGCGCCGGCCTGGCTGGGCGCCGTCCTGGAAGGCATCACCGACGGCCTGGCCGTGGTGGACAGCGACTGGACGATCACCTACCTGAACAGCCAGGCCGGCGCAGCGCTGCTGCCGGCCGGCGCGGCGCCGGCGCCCTTCCTGGGGCAGGCACTGTGGACCGCCCTCCCCGGCCTGGCCGGCACCGTGTTCGAAACGCGGCTGCGACAGGCCATGGCGGAACGCCACAGCACCGATTTCGAGGTCTATTATGTGCCGCGCCAGCGCTGGCTGGAAGTGCGCGCCTACCCGTCCGCCGAGGGCCTCGCCTTCACGCTGCAGGATATCCACCAGCGCAAGGTGGAGGAACGGCTGCTGCGCGAAAGCGGCAACCGCCTGCAGGTGGCCATGGCCGCCGGCAAGCTGGGCGAATGGACCTGGGATGCGCGCAGCGGCAATGTGTCCCTGGGCCGGCGCGCCGCCGAGATCTTCGAGCTGCCGGCCGATACGCCGGTGCCCTGGAGCGAGCTGCGCGAACGCCAGGCTCCGGAAGACCGCGATGCCGCGCGCGTCGTGTTTGCCCAGGCCTACCTGACGCACAGCGACTTCGATATCGAGTGCCGCATCACGCGAAGCGACGGCCAGCGCTGCTGGGTTTCCGTCGTCGGCCACGGCAACTACGACGATGCCGGCGAACTGCTCGGCATGACCGGCATGGTGCAGGACATCACCGCCCGCCGCGCCGCCGAGGAGGCCCTGAAGACCAGCGAAGAACAGCTGCGCGCGCTGGCCGATTCGATCCCGCAGCTGGCCTGGATCGCCGGCTCGGACGGCGGCATGATGTGGTACAACCGCCGCTGGTACGAATACACGGGGCTCGACCCGGCCGCCACCCGCGAGGACGACTGGTCGCGCGTGTACGAACCCGAGTGCATGCCGGCCATCCTGGAGCGCTGGAACGCCTCGCTGCGCAGCGGCCAGCCGTTCGAGATGGAATTCCCGATCCTCGGTGCGGACGGCCAGTACCGCTGGTTCCTCACGCGCGCCAATCCGGTACGCGCCGCCGATGGCCGCACGCTGCGCTGGTTCGGCACCAGCACCGACGTGGACCAGGTCAAGCGCGCCCAGGAGGCGCTGCGCGACGAATCGGCCGTGCTGGAACTGCTCAATACCACCGGGAATGCACTGGCGCGCCACCGCGACCTGCACCCGCTGCTGCAGGAAGTGACGGATGCCGCCACCCGCATCAGCGGCGCGCGCTTCGGCGCCTTCTTCTACAACAATGTGAGCGACCAGGGGCTGCACGACAGCGATGCGCTGACGCTGTACACGCTGTCCGGCCAGCCGCCGGCGGCCTATGGCAACCTGTCGCGCACCAGCGCGGCGGCGCTGTTCGGGGACACGCTGAGCGGCGCCTCGATCACCCGCTGCGACGATCTGCAGCAGCAGCCGCAGTGCGCGCCCTCCCTCGATCCACGCCATGCGGAACAGATGCGCAGCTACCTGGCCGCCCCCGTCACGTCGCGCGACGGTTCGGTGGTCGGCTCGCTGCTGTTCGGCCATCCGGAGCCGGACATGTTCTCGGAACGCACCGAGCGCATCATCGGCGGCATTGCGGCACAGGCCGGCGTGGCGATCGACAACGCCCGGCTGAACGAAGCGGCGCGCCAGGCGGCCGAGGAGCGCATCGCCCTGCTCGACAGCGAACGCAATGCGCGCGCCGAGGCCGAGCGCACCAGCCAGATGAAGGACGAGTTCCTGGCCACGCTGTCGCACGAACTGCGCACGCCACTGACGGCCATCCTCGGCTGGTCGCAGGTGCTGCGCCGCGGCAGCCGCGGCGAGGCCGACCTGCAGAAAGGCCTGCAGACCATCGAACGCAATGCCCGCGCCCAGGCCCAGCTGATCGAGGACCTGCTGGACATGAGCCGCATCATGTCGGGCAACGTGCTGCTCGACATGCGGGCCGTGGCGCCGTCGATGATTGCCGACGCGGCCATCGAGACGGTGCGTCCGGCGGCGGCGGCGAAGAACATCCGCATCGAGCGGGACGACGGCCCGTGCGGCATGGTCGCGGCCGATCCGGCGCGCCTGCAGCAGGTGCTGTGGAACCTGCTGTCGAACGCCATCAAGTTCACCCAGCGCGATGGCGTGGTGCGCGTGGCAGTGCGCGAGTCGGAGGGGCACGCCGAAATCATCGTGGCCGACAGCGGCATCGGCATCCGGCCGGAATTCCTGGCCCACGCCTTCGAGCGCTTCCGCCAGGCCGATGCCTCGACGACGCGGCGCCACGGCGGCCTGGGCCTCGGCCTGTCCATCGTCAAGCACCTCGTCGAGCAGCATGGCGGCACGGTGTCGGCGGCCAGCGGCGGCGAAGGCCATGGCGCCACGTTCACCGTGCGGCTGCCGCTGACCACCGGGCTGGCCACGGGCGAGCGCTCCACCCGCCCTGCCCCGGCCGCCGGAGAAGCCCTCCCGGCCACGGCCGAGAGCATGCGCGACCTGGCCGGCCTGCGGGTGCTGGTGGTCGACGACGAACCGGACACGCGGGAGCTGATCAAGCGCGTGCTGTCGGACTGCAATGCCCAGGTCCTGACGGCCAGCAGCGCGCAGGAGGCGCTGCAGAGGTTGCCGCAATGGCATCCGGAACTGCTGCTGTCCGATATCGGCATGCCTGAAATGGACGGATTCGAGCTGCTGGCCCAGGTACGCGCACTGGCGCCGGAGGCCGGCGGTGGCGTGCCGGCCATCGCGCTGACGGCCTTTGCCCGCAGCGAGGACCGGCTGCGCGTGCTGGAAGCAGGCTTTACGGACCACATCGCCAAGCCGGTCGAACCATCCGAACTCGTTGCCGCGGTCGCCCTGGCCGCCGCACGCCGCCGCCTGCCGGGGACCCGCGCGTGATTCCTTATGCGTTTATCGCATAAGGAAATGAAAGTTCCTTGCAGCGCGCACGTTTGTTAAAGACAACACTTAAGTCTATTAATTAATTTATAATCCGAAGCGAGTCCTACCGTACAACGCGGCAATGTCCTACAAGAAACTTGTCGGGTGTTTGATAGACTCGGGAGATAGAAAATTCTATCCAAGACAAGAATTTTTTAATACGTGCGCCGCAGCAAATTCTACGGCGCTAGACTTAGTGTTCCGCTCCGGCCCAACCAATGCCGGGGCCCGTATTGCGAGACAACTATGCCCAGCCCGGATGAGATCCTCAACGCCAAGATACTGGTCGTAGACGACTGCGCGGACAATGTCGACCTGATGCTCGAGATTCTCCGCGAAGCCGGCTACGCCAACGTCACGGCCACCATGCTGCCCGATCAGGTCTGTGCCCTGCATCGCCAGCATAACTACGATCTGATCCTGCTGGACCTGCAGATGCCCGGCCTGAACGGCTTCCAGGTCATGAAGGGCCTGAAGGAAATCGAACAGGAAGGCTACCTGCCCGTGCTGGCACTCACCGCGCAGCCGAGCTTCAAGATCGCCGCGCTAAAAGCCGGTGCCCGCGACTTCATCAGCAAGCCGTTCGACCTGCTCGAAGTACACAAGCGCATCCACAACATGCTGGAAGTGCGCCTGCTCTACAAGGAGCTGGCGCAGTACAGCCGCAAGCAGCAGGAACTGGCGCTGCACGACCCGCTGACGGGCTTGCCGAACCGCCGCCTGCTGGAAGACCGCATCGAGACCACCGTCCAGCACGCCGTGCGCCACCAGCGCAAGGCGGCCGTGATGTATCTCGACCTGGACGGCTTCAAGGGCATCAACGACACCCACGGCCACGCCTATGGCGACGAGATCCTGAAGCAGGTCGCCCAGCGGCTGGTCGGCTCGTCCCGCAAGGAAGACACGGTGGCGCGCGTGGGCGGCGATGAATTCGTGATCGTGCTGGGCGATGTGAATGGCCTGAACGATGCACGCGAGCCGGCCTCGAAGCTGATCGAAGTCGTGTCGGAACCCTACCTCGTGAACGGCCTGACGCTGCGCCTGTCCACCTCGATCGGCATCGCGCTGTTCCCGGACAATGCCGACAGCGTGAGCGAACTGATCCACGCCGCCGACAATGCGCTGTACGACGCCAAGCGCTCCGGCAAGAACCGCTATTGCGCCGCACCAGGCGGCCCGTCGTCGTCCGCACCGGCGCCCGCGCCGCTGTCGCTGAAAAGCGTGGCAACGACCGCCGCCTGACGGCCATGACGAAGGGGAGCAGGCCGCATGCGGCCTGCTTCCCTTTGCGCCGTGCCGTACGCCGGTCGCACGGCAGTCCGCATCTCGCCAGCCTCGAACAGCAACGCTCGCAACCCGCGGCACGCACCATCCGCTCGACAAGACGACGTCCGCCTTCGGCGGCTGTCAAAAACAAAACGGGGCGCACCCTTGCAGGTGCGCCCCGGTTTCCAGACCCTTACGCATCAACCGATCAATGCGCAGCCTGTTCCTTTTCCTTGCCGGTTTCGGTCGACTCTTCGGTCTTGTGCGCATGCTGGTGGTCGAACTGCGCGTCCACCTTCTCGGGCGGCACTTCGATGCGCGTGATGCCCGCATCGACGGAGATCGGATCGCTGGCGGGGAACGTCATCTCCACGGCGTCGTCCAGCAGTTCTTCCTTGGCCTTCTCGTGCGGCTGCATCTGCTCTTCGGCCGCCAGCGTGGCGATCGCGGAGGCCCACTTGATGAAGCTCAGGTTGGCCAGTTCGCCCACGGTGGTGACACCGAAGGCGGTCTGCAATGCCTGCGCGCCCTCTTCGCCGACACCGTTCAGCGCGCTGACCGGCGCATTGGCCAGGTCGCGGAAGCATTTACCCAGATAGTCCTTACCCACGACGGTATCGATATTCATGATCGGCATCCTTTCCTTGTGTTGGCTCGTTCAATGATTCCACTATGTCACGCGGCGGATGCCATGTATGTGCGCAATCGAACAATACCGGACCCGTCCCGGGCGGCGTTCAATTGCCGTGTGGACTTTTGACTTTGCCATAGGGGGTTGCTATGATCGATCAGATGTTTGTCTTACAGAATTGTTTCACTCATTAAACTGTGTGGCTCAGCGTGCCCAAACCAGACAAACCAAAAATACTGGTCGTCAATGATGACGCCAACAGCCTGTTCGCCCTGACGAGTCTGCTCGACCAGTGGGCCGAGCAGGAGTCGTACGAAGTCATCGCGGCCCGGAGCGGCGAAGAGGCGCTGCGCCAGGTGCTGATGCACGACTTCGCCGTGATCCTGCTCGACGTGAACATGCCGGGCATGGACGGCTTCGAGACGGCCGAGGCGATCCACCAGCGCGAGCGTTCCGCGAATGTCCCCATCATCTTCATCACGGCCTTCGTGGCCGATGAGCTGGACCGCCTGAAGGCCTACCAGAAAGGCGCGGCCGACTTCCTCTTCACCCCGGTGATCCCGCAGATCCTGCACGCCAAGATCACGGTGTTCGTGGCGCTGGCGATGAAGAACGAGGAACTGAAACGCCAGGCGCGCCAGCTGAGCCAGCGCACCACGGACCTCGTCAGCAGCAACAAGCGGCTGCTGCAGGAAATCGAGGAGCGCAAGGTGGCCGAGCGCCAGAACCATGCGAAGGACGAGTTCCTGGCCATGCTGGGGCACGAGCTGCGCAACCCGCTGTCGGCCATCAGCAGCGCCGCGTCGCTGCTCGGCCTGCCTGCCGTGACGCCCGATGCGGCCGTGCGCGCGAAGAAGATCATCCAGCGCCAGAGCCAGCACCTGGGCCGCATCGTCGACGACCTGCTGGACCTGTCGCGCGCGATGTCCGGCAAGATCCTGCTGAACCGCGCACCCGTCGACGTGGCGGCGCTGTTCGGCAACTGCCTGGAAACCTACCGCAGCACGGGCCGCACCGCCGACTACGACCTGCACGTGCAGCTCGACAGCGGCTGGGTCGATGGCGACGTGACGCGCCTGGAACAGATCTTCTCGAACCTGCTCGACAATGCGCTGAAATACACGCCGCCCGGCGGCGTGATCGACGTGATGCTCGAACTGGAAGACGACGAAGTGGTGCTGACGGTGCATGACACCGGTGTCGGCATCGCCCCGGAACTGCTGCCGCACGTGTTCGACGTGTTCGTGCAGGGCACCAGCACGCTGGACCGCGCACAGGGCGGCCTCGGCATCGGCCTGTCGCTGGTGCGGCGGCTGGCCGAACTGCATGGCGGCAGCGTGGAGGCCGACAGCGCCGGCCCCGGCGAAGGCAGCACCTTCCTGATCCGCCTGCCACGCACCGAACGTATCACTGAATCCAACCAGCCCATGATGAACACGATAGAACAGTCCAAGCCCAACGTATTGCTGATCGAGGATAACGACGACGGCCGTGAAATGATGGCGATGATGCTGTCCTGCTACGGCTACGAAGTGCGCCATGCGGCCGACGGCCTGCAGGGCCTGGCGGTGGCACAGGAATACCATCCCGGCGTCGCCCTCGTCGACATCGGCCTGCCCGGCATCGACGGCTACGAAGTGGCGCGCCGCCTGCGCGCCGATCCCGACACGCAGAACATCCGCCTCATCGCGCTGACCGGCTACGGCCTGGCCGAGGACCAGCGCCGCGTGCTGGAAGCGGGCTTCGACATGCACCTGGTGAAACCGGTGGATATCGACAGCCTGATGAAAGCCATCGCCTCGCTGACGCAGGGCGCCGCCGAACCGGCCGTCGCCACCGCGAAGCCGTAAGCATCCGGAATCCGGGTCGCCGGGGTCCGGCCCACAGCGCCCGGTACCGTCGAGGCGTGGCGACCGGTGCCGCGGGCCTGACCCCAGCAGTAACCGTCCGCGCACCGCAGTGCCCTTTCGCACCGCGAACGCCACCCCGGCACAAACAAAAATCCCGCGGCACCTTCAGGCACCGCGGGATGTCACGTGACACAGAAGGCGCTTACGCCGTCGGCTGCGCCGTGTACTTCACCTTCGCCTGCATCTCGGCAGCCGGCACTTCCGGCGGGATCTCCAGGATCTCGTCCTTGCGGGCCTGGATGCGCTCGCCCAGCTCCACGAAGTCCAGCTTGGCCTTGCGCGCTTCCGGGAACATCTCTTCTTCCTCTTCCTTCACGTGGTGGTCGATGTACTCGCCCAGCACTTTCACCTTTGCGTCGTACAGGTCGTCGTGCGGATCCATGCTGTGGATCTGCGCGATCAGGTCCTTGGCCGACGCGTGTTCGACGGTCGCCTCATCGACCATGTCGTCCGCATCGTCCACATCGGCGCGGACGGCCGGGTAGAAGATCTCTTCCTCGGCGATGGCGTGCTTGGTCAGCTCCAGGCAGATCTTCTCGGCCAGCTTCTGCTTCGTGGCGTACGCGCGGTCGCCCAGTTCTTCGTACTCCTTGAACATGGCCTTGACTTCGTCATGGTCCTTCTTCAGCAGGGCGATCGCGTCGAGGGGTTTGGCTGTGGCACTCATGGCTGCTCCTTGTGGGGTGATCGGTAAAATGCGTTCGAGGACTCCAGATTGCGCGCGTTCGCCACCGCTGACTGTGCGGCAGCACACGATAGTGCCGGTGCGACATTTCGCGGAAAGCTCATGTATCATCGGCCTGTTACCGTAAGGCTAAAAACCAAGATCAACCATGCCCGACGAAATCAATCACCAGGCCCAGAGCGCCGAGACCGCACCCGCCACCGACCTGTCCGACCTGCTGGGCCATGTCGTCAACAGCTGGGACAATGAAAAGCGCGGCCTCGCGCGCCAGATGCACGACAGCCTCGGCTCGTCGCTGACGGCGCTGACGATGCACCTTGGCCTGCTCACGGCCAAGCTGCCGGCCGACAGCAAGCCGCTGCACGACCGCGCCGCGCAGATGAAGAACCTGCTGCACACGATCATCGAGAACAACCGCCAGATGCAGCACAAGCTGTGGAACGACAAGCTCGAATTCCTCGGCATCAAGGTCGCCATCTCGGAACTGGTGGCGCAGTTCGGCCAGCAGTACCAGATCACCGCGCGCAGCAGCCTGCCTGACGACGAGCCCACCTATCCGCGTGAGGTGGGCGTGGTGCTGCTGCGGGTTGCCGAACAGGGCCTGTCGAACGTGGCGGCCCATTCGGGCGCGACCGAAGTGGATGTGATCATCGACGACAACGAAGATGAAATCATGCTGACGGTGCGCGATAACGGCCGCGGCCCCGCCCCCGAGGCCCAGCAGTCGCGCCAGTTCGGCCTGCGCCTGCTGCGGGAACGGGCCCGTCTGCTGGGCGGCGCGCTGACGCTGGCCGCCCACCCGGACGGCGGCACGGTCCTCAGCGTGGTATTGCCGAAGGTGCCCGCCGCAGCTACCTGACGGCGCCCGCGTGCATCAGCACCAGATGCGGTACAGCCAGTAGCTCTCATCCGTCTGCGCCAGGCGCACCAGTTCGCGCGGGCTGGTGCCGACCAGCTCGCGCGCCTCGCGCGACAGGTGCGCCTGGTCCGCGTAGCCGCCGCGCGCCGCCACATCCGACAGCGACAGCTGCCCGTCCCGCTCCTCTTCGCGCGCCGCCAGCAGCGATGCCTCGACCCGTGCCAGCCGGCGCAGCGTGCGCAGCGGATGGCCGGCCCAGGCCCGCACGCGCCGCTCGGCCATGCGTGCGCTGCGGCCCGCACCAGCCGCCGCTGCGCGTGCCGCCAGCACCTGCAGCCAGTCGCGCAGCGGTGCCCATGCCCGTCCCTCGTCGCCACGCACCGATTGCCAGCGCGGTGCCAGCCAATCCTCCAGCAGCGTGATGCGCAAGGCGTCGTCCGGCGCGGCCAGCAGGGCGGCGCTCATGCCGGTCCACGCGTCGCCCAGCACGGTGCCCAGTGGCGCCATCCGGTCGATCTGTGCCGGCATGTCCAGGCCCGTCAGCCGCTGCAGCGCATCGGCGTAGAACAGCACGGTCAGCGTGTGCACCGGACCGGGATTGGCCGTCACGCACGGGGTGGTGCGCGGGCCGGAAAAGATCGCGTCGCCGGCCTGCGCCCCCGCTTCGGAAAAACCGGGCGCCACCAGCTGCGCGTGTCCCGCGATCACCCAGGTGATGGCGCAGAACGGCGTGGCGGGAAAACGGTTCAGGCGCTGGGGCGGGGGCAGCGGCGGCGCGTCCAGCGTGCTGCGCACCAGCCAGCCGCGCACGCATGAGGCCAGCGCCCTGCGCGGCGCCACCAGCCGCGCCACGGTCGAAGGAAGGTCGGGCGTCGTCATGCGACGATTGTAGCGTGTCGCAAACGTTCAAGACGGTGCGACTGGCCCTGCAGCACACTGGCGCCACCCTGCTACCGGAGTCCCCATGAGTGCCAGCACCCTGAACGATCCGCTGTCCGCCACGCGCGACATCGCCGACCTGCCCGGCCCGCGCGGCCTGCCGCTGCTGGGCAATGCGCTGCAGCTCTCGCCCGCCACCATCCACCTGACCATGGAACGCTGGAGCCGGCAGTACGGTCCGCTGTTCCGTGCACGGCTGGGACCGAACCGGGTGCTTGTGCTGTCCGACAGCGCCGCAATTGCCGCCGTGCTGCGCGACCGGCCCGACGGCTTCCGGCGCCCGGCCGTCACGGCCGACGTCTCGAATGAACTGGGCGGCAATCCGGGCGTGTTCCTGGCCGAGGGCGAGGCCTGGCGCCAGCAGCGCCGCATGGTGATGCACGGCTTTTCGCCGGCGGCGGTCAAGGCCTACCTGGGCCGGATGACGCAGGTCGCCGTGCGCCTGCAGCGGCGCTGGGATGACGCGGCAGCAGCGGGTGGCAGCGCCGACCTGTCGGGCGACATGAAGCGCTATGCCGTCGACGTGATCGCGGGACTGGCCTTCGGCGCCGATGTGGACACGGTGGCCAGCGGCGGCGATGCCATCCAGGGCCATGTGGAAGTGGTGCTGGCCGGCGTGGCGCGGCGCTCGCTCAGCCCCGTGCCGTACTGGCGCTGGCTGCGGCTGCCCGCCGAACGGCGCCTGGAACGCAGCGTGGCCGCGGTGCGCGCCGCCACGGACGGCTTCATCGCGCAGGCCCGCGCGGCGCTCGATGCCGACCCGGTACTGCGCCAGCAGCCGGCCAACCTGCTGCAGGCGATGCTGGCCGCCGCCGACCTGCCGGACAGCGGCGTCGATGACGTGACGGTCGCCGGCAATGTCAGCACGATGCTGCTGGCCGGCGAAGACACCACCTCCAGCGCGCTGGCCTGGCTGGTGTGGCTGCTGGCCCGGCATCCCGAGGCGCTGGCGCGCGCGCAGCAGGAAGTGCTGGCGCACGCGCCCGATGTCGCGGCCATGACGAAGGACGCGGCCGACGCGCTGCAATGGATCGAAGCGTGCACGCTGGAAGCGATGCGCCTGAAGCCGCCGGCACCGTTCCTGCCGCTGCAGGCGCTGCGCGACACCACCATCCTCGACGTGCGCGTGCCGAAGGACACGCTGGTGTGGTGCGTGATGCGGCATGACAGCGTGGACGCGGGGACGTTTCCCGAACCGGAACGGTTCCGGCCCGAGCGCTGGCTGCCCGGTGGCGATGCGGACCGCCAGGCGGCGCTGCCGTTCGGCGGCGGCCCGCGCATGTGCCCGGGCCGTTACCTGTCGCTGATGGAAGTGAAGGTGGCGCTGGCGGCCCTGCTGGGCCGCTTCGATGTGCTCGATGTGCGCACCGCCGACGGCGCCGCGCCGCGTGAGCGGATGGGCTTCGTGATGTCGCCCACGCCATTGACGATGACGCTGCGCGCGCGGCCACGCTGAACGCGCATGGAACAGCGCCCATGTCCTGGTGCCAGGCACCGGGACATGAACTCTTCAGCGCCGGTCAGTGCAGCTTGACGAGCGGCGTGGAGCGCTTGATGAGGAAGCGGGCCACGGCCAGCACGCCGGTGCGCAGCGTGCCCATGATGGCCTGGTGGTGCATCAGGTGCAGGCTCGTGTACATCAGCCGCGCGAACGCGCCTTCCACGAACCAGTTGCGGCCCTGTAGTGAGCCCATCAGGCTGCCGACCGAGGTGCGGCGCCCGAACGACACGAGCGAGCCGTAGTCGCGGTATTCGTACGGCTTCGTCTGCGGCGCCTGGCCCCGTTCGCGGCGCAGCAGCGTCTCGAGCAGGTACTCGGCCTGCTGGTGCGCGGCCTGGGCGCGCGGCGGCACCGGCTTGCCGTCCGGGCCGATGCACAAAGCGCAGTCGCCCAGCGCGTAGACATCCGCCACGCCCTTCACCACCAGTTCACCGGTGACGTCGAGCTGGCCGCCCTTCGTCGTCGCCAGCCCCAGGTTCTTCAGCAGGTCCGGCGCCTTGATGCCGGCCGCCCACACGACGATGTCCGCCGGGTACGCGGTGCCGCTCTGCACGGTCACCTTGTCCGCGTCGATCTGCGTGACGCGCGTGTCGGCCACGACCTTCACACCCCGTTCGCCCAGCAGCTTGGTGGCCGCCGCGGACACGCGCTCCGGCAGCGGCGCCAGGATGCGCGGCGCGCCTTCGATGATGGTGATGCGCACGTCCTTCAACGGCTGCAGGTCGCCGAAGCCGTAGGCCGCATACACGCCGCTCGCCTCGCGCAGTTCGGCCGCCAGCTCGACACCCGTCGCACCGCCGCCGATGATGACGATGTCCACTCCCTGCTCGTGCTTCTCGTTGGCGGCCTGCGCCAGCAGCTTGAGGAGCGTGAGCCGGAAGCGTTCCGCATCCTCGGTGCCGTTCAGCGAGATGGTGTTCTCGGCCGCGCCGGGCACCCCGAAATAGTTCGACGTGCTGCCCACCGCCAGCACCAGCGAGCCGTAGCCGATCGTGCGGCGCGGCAGCACCAGCTCGCCGCCCGCCGTCTCGATCGGACCGACAGTGATTGTGTGCGCCGTGGCGTCCATCGTTTCCAGCGCGCCGTAGACGTAGGTGAACTGGTTGTCGTGCGCCAGCATCTGGTACGACAGGCCTTCGGCATGGATGTCCAGCGTGCCGGCCGCCACTTCGTGCAGCGACGGTTTCCAGATGTGGTACAGGCGGCTGTCCACCAGCAGTACCTTGCCGGGGCCCAGCTTGCGGCCCAGCTTGCAGGCAAGTTCCAGGCCGCCCGCCCCGCCGCCCACGATCACGTATTGGCTTTGCAAATGCTTCTCCCCGTATCGAGCAAGGACCGCATCAGCGGCCGTGGCCGCGGTCGTGGTCGCCGCGGTGGTCACGGTCATGGCCGCCGCCGTGGCCCCGGTCATGGCCCCGGTCATGGCCGCGATCATGGCGGTCCGGACCGCGGTCATGGTGCTGCGGACGGCCGTGGCCGCGATCGTCGTGGCGCGGACCATGGGGCCGCGGCGCCATGTGGTGCGAGCGGTAGCGCGGCGCGTAGTCGTTCAGGTACCAGTTGTCGCGCACGAAGTACACGCGGCGGTCGCAGGCGTGGTAGCGGCCGCAGTGGCGGCGCCAGTTCTTCTGGTGGCCGGGCGGCACGCGCAGGTACAGCGGCTCCTGGATCACGCGCACCGGGCGCTCGATGATGAGCGGTTCGCGATAGACGACGGGCGGCGGCGCCATGCCACCGAGGTCGAGGCGGCCATAGAAGCCGGGCTGGCCGACGGAAATCGACACCTGGGCGGAAGCGGAACAGCACACGGCCAGCAGGCCGGCGGCAAAAATTGTTGTTTTCATGGTTGCATCGGTTGTTTTGGAACGGCCGGAGCCGTCGCCATTGTAAGGGCTGCCGAAAAGACGCGTATGTTCGCGACCGAACCGAGCCACGGTTACACGCCATACTTGACGGAAACTAGTTAGCGCAATTATAGTTCGCCCTCTAACTTTTAGCTGGCGAACATGACACCCGAAGAACGCTTCAGCCACGCGCTGCACAACACGGCCCGCGCCTGGCGCCTGGCGCTGGACCGCCGCATGAAGCACCTGGGCCTGTCGCAGGCGAGCTGGCTGGCGATCGCCACGCTGGCCAAGGGCGCGCCGCTCTCGCAGACCGAACTGGCGGCCCGCCTCGGCGTCGAGAATCCCACCATGGTGGCGATGATCGACCGCCTCGTCAAAGGCGACTACCTGGTGCGCATCCCGTCCGGCACCGACCGCCGCGTGAAGCTGGTGGGCCTGACGGAACGGGGCCGCGAGATCTATGCGCAGCTGCGCGCCGTGGCCGACCCGTTCCGCCACGAGCTGCTGGGCGGGATCGACCGCGCGCAGCTGCAGGCCGTGACGGACCTGCTGGAGACGCTGCAGGGCAGGATCGAACAGCAGCCATGACAGCGGCCGGAACGACCGTGGCCACGCCCGGCGATGGCCTGAACCGGCCGATGATCACCGTCTCCATCATGCTGGCGACGGTGATCCAGGCGCTGGACGGCACCATCGCCAACGTGGCGCTGCCGCACATGCAGGGCTCCCTGTCGGCCTCGCAGGACCAGATCACCTGGGTGCTCACCTCCTTCATCGTGGCCGCGGCCATCGCCACGCCGCTGACCGGCTGGCTGTGCGACCGCTTCGGCCTGAAGAACGTCTTCCTCGCCTCGGTGGCCGGTTTCACCGTGGCCTCGGTGCTATGCGGCCTGTCGCAGACGCTGACCGAAATCGTCGTCGCGCGCATGCTGCAGGGCGTATTCGGCGCGGCCCTGGTACCGCTGTCGCAGGCCACGCTGCTGGACATCAATCCGCGCGAGAAGCACGGCTCGGCGATGGCCGTGTGGGGCATGGGCGTGATGATCGGCCCGATCCTGGGCCCCACGCTGGGCGGCTGGCTGACCGACAGCTACAACTGGCGCTGGGTGTTCTTCATTAATGTGCCGGTGGGCGCGGTGGCGTTCTACGGCATCTGGCGCTACATCCGTCCGGCCGCCGCGCCGCGCCGCATGCGCTTCGACCTGTTCGGCTTTCTGACGCTGGGGATCGCCATCGGCGCGCTGCAGATGCTGCTCGACCGGGGCGAACAGAACGACTGGTTCGCGTCCACCGAGACGTGGGTCGAGGCGATCCTGCTGGCGCTGTCGTTCAGCTGGTTCGTGGCGCACACGTGGACGAGCGGTCCCGGCAAATCCTTCTTCGACTACCGCCTGCTTGCCAATGGCAATTACGTGAGCGGCCTGCTGTTCATCTTCATCGTCGGCCTGGTGCTGTTCGCCACCCGCGCGCTGACGCCGACGATGCTGCAGGGGCTGATGGGCTATCCGGCCGCCGTGGCGGGCCTCGTCACGGCACCGTCCGGCCTGGGCACGATGCTGGCGATGCTGCTGGTCGGGCGCATGGTGGGCCGCGTCGACCTGCGGCTGCTGCTGGGAATCGGCTTCGCGATCACGGCGTTCTCGCTGTGGCAGATGAGCCGCTACACGCTGGTGCTGTCGCAGAGCGATATCGTGTGGCCCGGCGTGATCCAGGGCCTGGGACTGGGGCTCGTGTTCGTGCCGCTGTCGGCCGCCACCTTCGCCACGCTGTCGCCGGCCATGCGCGCCGACGGCACCGCCATCTACAGCCTGGTGCGCAATATCGGCAGCAGCATCGGCATCGCGCTGGTGCAGACGCTGCTGGTGCGGAACACGGCCACCGTGCACGCCTCCCTGACGGAGCACGTGACCATCGCCAATCCCGCGCTCACCGGCACCACGCCGGCGGCGCTGGCCGCCGTGAACAACGAGATCACCCGGCAGGCCTCGATGATCGCCTATGTCGACGATTTCTGGCTGATGATGCTGCTGACGGTGGCCGTGATCCCGCTGCTGCTGCTGATCCGCCCCGCTCCGAAGCATGCCGAAACCGTGATCGACCATGCCGCGATGGACTGAACCATGAAGACCCCGATGACCAAATCCCTCACCTGCGTGGCCGTGATGCTGCTGGCGGGCTGCGCCACCGTGCCGCCCGACCATCACGTGCTCGCGCGCCGCGACGTGGCGGCCGACCTGCCGTCTTCCATCCACCTGGCCGCCGAAGGGTGGCCGGATGCGAACTGGTGGCAGGCCTGGCACGACCCGCAACTCGACGCGCTGATCGCCGGCGGCTTGAAAGGCGCGCCCAGCCTCGACGTGGCCGCCACGCAGATCGGTGCCGCGCGCGCCGCCCTGTCGCGCACCCATGCCGACACGGGCCTGTCGACGGCATTGACGGCAAGCGCGAGCCGGCAGCGCTATTCCGGCACCGGCCTGTTCCCGGCACCGATCGGCGGCGCCTACTACACGGGCGAGACGGTGCGCGTGGAAGCACGCTACGATTTCGACTGGTGGGGCCGCAACCGCGCGCAGATCGCCGCCGCGGCGGGTGAAGTCAATGCCCGCAATGCCTCGTATGCCGCCGCCGAGCAGGCACTGGCCGCCGCCATCGCGCAAAGCTATTTCAGCCTGCAGGGCGACTGGGCGCGGCACGCCAACCTGGAACAGCTGATCGCCACGCAGCGCGACCGCATCGCCACGTACGACCGCCGCGTGGCGCGCGGCCTGGGCAACTCGCTGGACCGCCAGGCGCTCGAGAACGACCTGACGCTGATGGAAAAGCGCCTGGCCGAGGATGCCACCGCCGCCGCGCAGGAACGCGAAGCGCTGCGTGCGCTGCTCGGTGCCGGCAACGCGGCGCTGGCCGACCTGAAGCCGGTGCCGCTGCAACCGACCGCACACGCGCTGCCGGCGCGCCTGGGCATCGAGCTGCTGGCCCGCCGCCCGGACCTGCAGGCGGCACGCTGGCGCGTGGAAGCGGCGCTGTCGCGCATTGATGCGGCGCGTGCCGCGTTCTACCCGGACGTGAACCTGACCGGCGCGGTCGGCCTGGACACCGTGTCGCTGTCGCACCTGCTGGAAGCGAACAGCCGCACGCTGTTCGTCGGCCCCGCATTGACCGTGCCGCTGTTCGACAGCCGCCGCCTGTCGGCCCAGCTGGAAGGCGCGCGCAGCGAGCGCAACGAACTGGTGGCCGAGTACAACCAGGCTGTCGTCAACGCCGTGCGCGACGCGGCCCAGGATGGCGCGGCGCTGCAGGGCATCGAGGCGCAGCTGGAACGCCAGGCGCGCGCCGATGCCGGTGCCGCCGCCCTCCTCGCCGCGACGGAAACGAAGCTGGCGCGCGGCCTGGCCGACCGCGCCGCGCTGCTCGATGCCCGCGCCGGCCTGCTGCGCCAGCGCGACGACACCCTGGCCCTGCACCAGCTGCAGGCGCTGGCCGAAGTGGCGCTGATCCGGTCGCTGGGCGGCGGCTGGCAGGCAGCGCCAGCACGAGACACAACCGCCCCAATCGATGCAAGCGATCCGGCACCCGCGACGATGATGCATGTGCAGGCTGGCGGCAACGATCACACACCCTCAACCATCCCGAACTGACATGAGCGAAGCGAATCCCCAGGCGGCCGTTCCGGCCAAGGCGCGTCCCGGCCGCCGCAAGGCCGTGCTGGCGGCCATCACCGTGGCCTTCATCCTGGCCGGCGTTGCATATGGCGCCTACTATGAAATGGTGCTGTCGAAGCGCCAGGAGACCGATAACGCGTACGTGGGCGGCAACCTCGTCACGCTGTCCTCGCAGGTCGATGGCAATGTGCAGGCGATCGGCGCCGACGAGACGCAGCTGGTGCAGGCCGGCGCGGAGCTGGTGCGCCTCGATCCGGCCGATGCCGCCGTGGCGCTGCGCCGCGCCGAAGCGCACCTGGGCGCCGTGGTGCGCGAGGAGCGCCAGCGCTACAGCGACGTGGGCCAGTACGAGGCGCTGGTCGCGCAGCGCCGCGTGGTGCTGGCCACGGCGCAGGCCGACCTGGCGCGCCGCCTGCCGCTGGCGGCCGACCACACCGTGTCCGGCGAGGAGGTGGAGCATGCCCGCCGCGCCGTCGCCGATGCGCAGGCCGCGATCGCCGTCGCCCAGAGACAGGCCGAGGCGGCGCGCGCCGGCACGGCGGGCGTGGCGCTGGACCAGCACCCGGCCGTGCAGGCCGCGCGGGCCGATTACGAGGCCGCGTGGATCGCCGCGCGCCGCAATGCCATCGTGGCGCCGGTGACCGGCTATGTCGCCAAGCGCGCCGTGCAGGTGGGCGCGCACGTCACGGCCGGCACGCCGCTGCTGTCGATCGTGCCGCTCGACCAGCTGTGGGTCGATGCCAACTTCAAGGAATCGGAACTGCGCGATATCCGCGTCGGCCAGCCGGCCACCATCGAAGCCGACATGTATGGCGGGAAGGTTGCGTACCACGGCAAGGTGCTGGGCATGGCGGCCGGCACGGGCAGCGCGTTCTCGCTGCTGCCGGCGCAGAATGCCAGCGGCAACTGGATCAAGGTGGTGCAGCGCGTGCCGGTGCGGATCGCGCTCGACCCGCGCGAGCTGCGCGCGCATCCGCTGCGCATCGGCCTGTCGACGACGGTGAAGGTGGATATCGCCCGCACCGATGGCCCGGTGCTGGGAGCGCCGATGCCGCGCCAGCCGCTGTACACCACGGCGGCGCTCGAACAGCCGCTGGCGCAGGCCGGTGCGGCGGCCGCCGCGATCGTGGCCAAGAACCTGGTTCAGTAAGATCGGGGCCGGCGACTGGTGGCGGGTTGAACCTCAGGCCGGCATCTGCAGCGCCGCCTGCAGTTGCGCAATGGCGCCCTGCGACTGCGCGATCACCTTGTCGGCGATCCGCTTGCGCATGCCCTGGATGCGGCCGGCCGCTTCCGCTTCCAGCATCAGTGGCGTGAGCAGCGCGCTGGCCGATTCGTAGAACGCCGTGCCGATGCGGTCCAGCTGCACGATGAAGCCCTGCTCCGCCTCCTTCATGCGGCGCCGCAGTTCATCCTCGAACGCGCGGCGCTTCTCGCGGATCTCCTCGCGCTTGCGCTTGTTGATGTCGGTGGCCCACTTGAATGCGGAAGCCAGCAGCACGGCGCCGCCGACGAACGGCACGACCGGCGCCACCACCGGCACCACCACCGCCACGCCGAACAGGTAGGCGGCCGTGCTGGTACCGGCCGCCGCCACGGCGCTGCCCATCAGCGTGAAGTTGGCGGCCGTGTCCACCGAATTGACCAGCCGCGTGCCGATGCGCATGCGCGGCATGAGGCGCGCGAGGGCCGCATTGTGCTGGCGGCCGAACGCGCCGTCCTGGGTGATGCGCATATCGGCCTGGAACAGCTTCAGGTCGTTGTGCAGCAGGTCCAGCGCTTCGCCCTTGCGGCGCGCCACCCGGTCCAGCCGCAGTTCCATCTCGCGGGCGAACTGGTCGCGGCCGATGCTGGACCAAACCCCTTCATCCTTCCACTGCTCGCTGTCCAGGCGCTCGGCGATCGCCAGTTCGACAGCGTTGCCGGCATCGTGCACGGCATCGTCGATATCCTGCCACAGCATCCGGCGTTCGTAGGCGATGCGGGCATCGACCAGGGCCAGGCGCTGCAGCACCTGCTGGCGCAGCTGCTCGACGGTGGCGGTGAGTGCTGGCGCCCCGGCTTCCGCCGGCAGTGGCGCGGCCGCCGTCTGCTGATAGGTGTCGATGCCGTGGGCGATCGTGTCGACGGCGCGCTGCACCGTGTCACGCAGCTGTTCCTGCGTCATCATGCCGCCATTGAAGCCGCGCGCGTGGTTCAGCAGCTCGACCTGGCCCGTGCTGCGGCCGAAGTCGGCCACCGCGTCCACCAGGCCGCGGCCCTTGACCAGCTTGCGGGCCTGGGTGCCCAGGTTGTTCAGCAGGCGGCGCTCTTCTTCCGGCGGCAGGCCGTAGTAGTGATCGGGCGTCAGGCGGATGCCGAGCGCACGGGCGGCCCGCACCGCCAGCGGGCGGGCGCGCCGGCCCTGCAGCACCAGCAGCGGCTTCATCATCGCGAACGCGCCTTCGCGGGCGGATGGCTCGGCGGCATTGCTGCTGCGGGCCAGCGCATTGAGCGCCCAGTCGACCGTGACACCCGATTCGATCGCATTGAGCACCAGCGCCGTGAACACGGCGGATGCCTTGCCGTCGCCGGCCAGGTCCGTCACCGCCGCGAACTGGGCCAGTGTGACGCTGCCGTCGTCGCCCACCGCGATCGCGCCGAGCAGGCGTGCCAGCGCCGAACCGAAGCTCTGGTCCGTACACAGGTGTTCATCGAGGTTGCGCAGGACCAGCGTGTGTTCCGGCGCGGGTGGGGTGACCTGGTTGGATGCGGAGTCGTTCACGTTCATGCCCTCGATGTGTTCTGTTAGCTCGCGATCATGGCCGATGCCATTTTGACATTCTAACGGAAGCCTCGGGCGGCGGGGGCTCTGCGCGTACCTGCGCTGCCAATGAAAACACCCGCTCCGGTCCTGGAATGCGCGTTGTTGCTCCGATGCCGCATAAAGATAAACCATTGAAATTTCTTTATAACAATTTTCCTTGTTTACCGTTACGTTTTAATGAAGTGCCGGGAATTTCCTGATAGCATCACCTAAACTTTCCCAAAGGCATCTAATCATGAGCAAGGTAAACTACAACGTGGTCGTGAACGGCACCCTGACCTTCCAGCGTCCGATGATGCCCGGGGACATCCTCTTTACTGAAGATGCGTACACTGCCACCTGGGGTGCCGACGCAATCGTCGCAGCCAACCCGTACGGCGGCTATGCGAGCAGTTTCGGCTACTCGACCGTGGCGCTGCGGCCCACCACGACGGGTGCCTATGACCTGACCGTGGAAAGCGCGACCGGCTTCAGCTATTCGGACACTGCCGGGGAAAGCGATACGGAGCTGTGGTTGTACGAAGGCTCGTTCGATCCCGCGCAGCCCCTGATGAACCTGGTCGCGGCCAACGAGGACATCGACACCTTCGATGCCGACGGTGGCGTTGGCAACATGCTGTCGAAGCTGAGCGCCGTCACGCTCAAGGCCAATACCAACTATGTGCTGGTCGTCACGGCGCGCGATGCCGGCCTGACGGGAACGGCCGTGGTCTCCATGGTCGAATCGAATACCGCACCCGTGGTCGACGCCGTGACGGCCCCCACCCTGACGACTGCCGGCAGCACGCCCTACACGATCGAGGTGCGCTATGCCGACGCCGGCGGTTCCATCGACGGCAGCACGATCGGTACCGACGACCTGGCCATCACCGACGGCACGCATACGCTGCAGGTGACGGGCGCGGCGTGGAATGCTGCCACCAGTACCGCCACCTACACCATCGCTCCGCCGGGCGGCAGCTGGGATGCCAGCGACAACGGCCATTACCGCGTGGCCATCGTGGCCGGCGCCGTTGCCGACAACCTGGGCGCGGCCGTCGCCTCGGGCAATGCCGGCTCGTTCGACGTGGTGGTTGCGGCCCAGGCCGCGGCACCCGGCGTGCCGGCCAACACGACGACGCCTGTCGTGGACCCTGTTCCTGCACCGGCGCCAGCACCAGCACCGGCACCAGCGCCTGCGCCGGCTCCTGCACCGGCCCCCGCACCAGCACCAGCACCTGCTCCTGCACCGGCCCCCGCACCAGCACCGGCACCAGCACCTGCACCAGCACCCGCACCTGCACCCGCGCCGCAGGGCTCGGGCACGCCGGCAGAGGCCGCTGTCACCACCGTCAAAGGCACCACAGGCAATGACACGCTGAAGGGCACGGCCGGCAACGACCTGTTCGTTCCCGGCACGGGCACCGATACGATCACAGGTGGCACCGGCACGGACACGGTGCAGCTGTCCGGCCACTCGACCGACTACACCATGAAGTTCGTGAATGGCACGCTGGTCGTCAGCGCAGCGGACGGCGGCGCCAGCTATGCGATGAGCCAGATCGATGCGCTGCGCTTCGACGGCGGCCAGGGCAGCGCGCCGGCCGAGGTCGCGGCCCGTCTGTACGAGGGCATCCTGGGCCGCGCCGGCAATGCGATGGAGCTGGCCTACTGGGCCGACAATATCGCGCACGGCGCCTCGGTGGAAAACGTCGCAACGTCGTTCGTCAACTCCGCCGAAGCGGCCGACCTGTTCCGTGTTTCCGGCACGGCGGGCTTCGTGACGGCGCTGTACGAAAGCGTGCTCGAACGCACGCCCGCACAGCTCGAAGTGGATTTCTGGGTGAAGAGCATCGGTACCGGCCTCGATCGCGCGCAGGTGGCGCTGAGCTTCATCAATTCACCGGAACACCTGGCGCAGGCTGTCACGATGGACTTCAACAGCACCGACGTCGGCGTGCTGGCGCGGCTGTATCAGACGATGTTCGGCCGCGCGCCGGACGAAGCGGGCATCAACCACTGGCTGGCCCAGCGTGACGCGGGTACCTCGTTCGCCACCATCGCCCGCAGCTTCGCGCTGTCGAGCGAGGCCGGCAACCTGTCCGACAGCGCCTTCATCGACCAGCTGTATCACACCGGCCTGCACCGCGACCCGACGGCCGCCGAAAGCGCGAACCTGCTGGACCTGATGCACCAGGGCCTCGATCGCGGCCAGGTGCTGCTGCAGATCGCCGAATCACCGGCCACCATCGCGCTCGTAGGCCAGATCAGCAGTTCCATCCAGCTGCACGCCTGACGCAGCCTGCGAAGGGCCTGTCAGCCGCACCGGCATCGGGGCCTCCATCGCGGAGGCCCTTTCTGCAACGGCCAGCTACTCGCCCCCCGTGGCCAGCGCCAGCGTCTCCTTGATCTCCTCCATCACCACATAGCTCTTCGACTGCGCCGCGCCGGGCAGGTTCAGCAGCATGTCGCCCAGCAGCTTGCGGTACTCCGCCATCTCGCGGATGCGCGCCTTGATCAGGTAGTCGAAGTCGCCGGACACCAGGTGGCACTCCTGCACTTCGGGGATGCGCAGCACCTCGCGCCGGAACTGCTCGAAATGGCTGGCCGATTTCTGGTTCAGCGTGATCTCCACGAATACCAGCAGGCTGGCGCCCAGCGCGGCCGGGTTGAGCCGCGCGTGGTAGCCCGTGATCACGCCATCGCGCTCCATGCGCTTGACGCGTTCGATGGCCGGCGTGACGGACAGGCCCACGGCCTCGGCCAGGTCCTTCATCGACACGCGGCCGTCGTCCTGCAGGATGCGCAGGATGCGGCGGTCGAGCCGGTCCAGGGTGCGCACGGTTTCCTTCTGGGTTCGCATGATGTCTCCGCTGATCATGTTTTTCTGCTGTTTTTCTGCCGATATACAGTTACAAGCACTGCCAGCAGCAACTTATCATAGCGGAAATCCCCACACAATCTTTCCAGCACAGAGGTCCACATGCGCGTAGTCATCCTCGGCAGCGGCGTCATCGGCGTCACCACGGCGTACTACCTGGCCCGCGCCGGCCACCAGGTGACGGTGCTGGACCGCCAGCCGGGTCCCGCCCTGGAAACGAGCTTCGCCAATGCCGGCCAGATCTCCCCCGGCTACGCCTCGCCCTGGGCCGCGCCCGGCATCCCGCTGAAGGCGCTGAAGTGGATGGTCCAGCAGCATGCGCCGCTGTCGTTCACCCCGGACGGCACGCTGTTCCAGCTGCAGTGGATGTGGCAGATGCTGAAGAACTGCAATGCCGCCAGCTATGCCGTCAACAAGGAGCGCATGGTGCGGCTCGCCGAGTACAGCCGCGACTGTTTCAAGGCCCTGCGCGCCAGCACCGGCATCGCCTACGAGGGCCGCGAACGCGGCACCACGCAGCTGTTCCGCACGCAGCAGCAGCTCGACGGCGCGGCCAAGGACATCGACGTGCTGCAGGAGACCGGCGTGCCCTATGAGCTGCTGGGCGCGCGCGAACTGCTCGCGGTCGAACCGGGCCTGGCCGGCGAGCGGCTGGTGGGCGGGCTGCGCCTGCCGAACGACGAAACGGGCGACTGCCAGCTGTTCACGACGCGGCTGGCCGCGCTGGCCGCGGAACTGGGCGTGCGCTTCCGCTATGGCGTGGCGATCGACCACCTGGTCGAAGAAGGTGGCGAGATCGCCGGCGTGCAGTGCGGTGCCGAACGGGTGACGGCCGATGCGTACGTGGTGGCGCTGGGCGCGTTCTCCACGCCGCTGCTGCGCGGCCTGCTGGACATCCCGGTCTATCCATTGAAAGGTTACTCCATCACCGTGCCCATCGTCGATGCGGCGCGCGCACCCGTCTCGACGATCCTCGACGAGACCTACAAGATCGCCGTCACGCGCTTCGACGACCGCATCCGCGTGGGCGGCATGGCGGAGATCGCGGGCTACGACCACACGCTGAAACCGCGGCGCCGCGCCACCCTTGAAATGGTTGTCAACGACCTGTTCCCCGGTGCCGGCGACACGGCGCGTGCCAGCTTCTGGACGGGACTGCGGCCGATGACGCCGGACGGCACGCCCGTGGTGGGCCGCACGCCGCTGCGCAACCTGTTCCTCAACACGGGCCACGGCACGCTGGGCTGGACCATGTCCTGCGGTTCGGCCCAGCTGCTGGCCGACATCATGTCGGCGCGGCGTCCGGCGATCCTGGCGGACGACCTGTCGGTGGAACGCTACCGCAGCGCCGGCAGCGCGCGCCAGCCCGCGTTCGCACGCGCCTGAGCTCAATTGTGCAAGGGGGACCGACCCCGTATAATTTTCGGTATGAATAAACTGGAAGCCTTCGGGCACATCGCCGCGCTGGCGATTCGTGGGGACCTCGTGTTCCCCACCAGCGTGAACGCCGCGCTGCGCGTGCAGCTCGCCCTCGAGGATCCCGACACGCCGATCGACGAAGCGATCCGGCTCGTGCTTGCGGAACCCCAGCTGGCGGCGCGCACCGTCGCGCTGGCGAATTCGGCGATGTTCAACCGGGGCGGCAACACCGTCACCAATGTGCGCGCGGCGATCACGCGCGTGGGCTACCACAACCTGTATGCGCTGGCGGCGGCGATGGTGGTGCGCCAGTTCGGCAGCCGCATCGCCCATCCCGAAGTGCGCGCCAAGGCCGAGCAGCTGTGGCAGCACACCGTGCATGTCGCCTGCCTGGCACGCCTGATCGCGCGCGACGTCACGGAGATCAATCCCGATACCGCGCTGTTCGCCGGCATCGTGCACGAAGTCGGCAGCTTCTACCTGCTGTCGCGCGCCGACGAATTCCCCGGCCTCCTCGACCCCGATCCGGACAACTGGCAGCCGGCCAGCGAAGAGATCATCACGCGCGAAGTCATGAAGAAGCTGGGCGTGCCGGAGGAAGTGTCGATCGCCATCGAAGGCCTGCGGGACGGCTTCCTGGGCGTGCCGCCGGAGAGCCTGCTCGACACGCTGCTGCTGGCGAACCACTTCGCGCCGGTCGATTCGCCGCTGGCCGCACCGCCGCGCGAGGAACTGCCGGAATCGGAAAGCGTCGTCGACCTGTTCATCGACGAGGCGATGGCCGCCAGGCTGCTCGACGAGGCGGAGAAGGATGCCACGTCGATGAACGCGGCCCTGCTCGTATAGACGCTGCTGGTGCACCTCGCGCACGCCAATTGAAAAGGGCAGGCCCATCGGCCTGCCCTTTCCACTTCCGCTCCGGCACCCGCTCAGTCGAGCGCGCCGGCCGGTCCGAAGAACTCGTAATGCGTCTGCGCTGGCGGCACGCCCAGTTCGCGCAGCGACTGCCGCACCGCCCGCATGAACGGCTGCGGACCCAGGAAGTAGGTGTCGACATCGCGCGTGGCGGGCAGCCAGGCCGCCAGCCGCGCGCTGTCCAGCAGGCCCACCGCATGGGGTGCCACATGGCCACGGTCTTCTGCGTACACGTAGTGGCGGTGCAGTCGCGGATGGAGCCGCGCGAGCGCCTCGACATGATCGCGGAACGCATGTACGCCACCATGTCGCGCCGCGTGGATGAAGTGCACGTCGCGGCCGCTGTCCAGCGCGGCCGCCAGCATCGGCAGCGTGGGCGTGATGCCGACCCCGCCGGTGATGAACACCACCGGCCGGTCCGATTCGGCCAGCACGAACTCGCCCGACGGCGGCAGCAGCTCGACCATGCTTCCCTCGCCCACCGCATCGTGCAGGTGGTTCGACATCTTCCCGCCCGGCTCGCGCTTCACGCTGATCTGGTAGGTGCGCCCGTCCGGCGGCGCGGACAGCGAGTAGTTGCGGCGCTGCTCGACGCCATCGATGACGGCGCGGATGCCCAGGTACTGGCCGGGCCGGAAACCGGCGACGGGGCCGCCGTCCTCGGCACGGAACAGGAAGCTGGTGATCTCGTCGCTCTCGCGCCGCGTGGCGGCGACCACGAAGCGGCGCACGCCGTTCCAGCCGCCCGGCGCGGCGGCCTGCGCCTGGTAGGCCTGCGCTTCGGCACCGGCCAGCATGCCGGCCAGCTGGCCATACGCCGCGCCCCACGCTTCGATCACGGCATCGGTCGCCACGTCGGCGCCCAGCACCTCGCGGATCGCCAGCAGCAGGCTGCTGCCCACCATCGGATAGTGTTCCGGCAGGATGTCGAGCGACACGTGCTTGCTGACGATCCGGCCCACCAGCGGTCCGAGCGCGTCGAGGCGGTCGATGTTCTTCGCATACATCAGCACCGCATTGGCCAGCGCGCGCGGCTGCATGCCACTGCCCTGGTGCGCCTGGTTAAAGTACGGCAGCACGGCGGGATGGTCGCGGAACAGGATCGGATAGAAGTGGCGCGTCAGGGCTTCGCCGCTCTTTTCGAGGATGGGGACAGTGGCGGTGACGATGGCGCGGTGTGCGGCGGACAGCATGGTGTTCTCCTGTGGCGGTTAAACATGCATGTAGTTTGCATGTTTAAGGAAGAGCGGCACAGTGGACAAAATGTCCCAGGAGTGGCAAGACTGTCAGGTCATTCACGCAAGAGGTCAGGCGCCCGAGAAGCACGCCGGGACCATGCGCCGGGAAGGCACGCGGAGATCATCCGCCGCGGCAGCAGCAGGAGATCACACGCAGAGCCGCATGGCAGAGGTCATGCGCCGGGACAGCAGCAGAAGATCATGCGCCGGGACGGCAGGAGGAGACCATGCGCCGGGACGGCAGGAGCAAATCATGCGCCGGGACGGCGGTCGGGCATATGCACGAGGATCGCGTGTTCCTGACGGCGGGCGCCCGGCAGCATGTCGGCCAGCGTCACGCCGTCGAGCACCTGCAGGAACGCCTCGGTGGCCTCCGCCAGCTTGCCCTTCAGGTTGCAGGCACCGGAAAAGGCGCAGCCGACGTTGGCCGGGTCGAAGCATTCGGCCATGTGGAAATCCGATTCGCTGGCGCGCACGACGGCACCGATGCTGATGTCTGCCGGTTCGCCCTTCAGCCGCAGTCCGCCGTTCCGGCCGCGCACGGTCTCCACCAGGCCGGACATGCCCAGCTGGTGGATCACCTTCGTCAGGTGGTTCTTCGAGATGCCGTGCAGGTCCGCGATGTCCTGGATCGTCACCAGGCGGTCGCGGTGCATGCCGAGGTACATCAGGGAGCGCAGCGTGTAGTCGGTGAAGGTCGTGAGTCTCATGGTGTCCGTTGCTGGGCTGCACGGGACATTATAGACGTCGCCGCCACGCCATGCCGGCAGTGCGGTGGAAGCCGAGTTGCAGCTGAGTTGCAGCTGAGTTGCAGCTGAGTTGCAGCTGGGTTGCAGCTGAGTGGAAGCTGACATGGCGCTGGGTTGCTGCTTTGTTTCGGCCTTGTTTCAGCTGAGTTGAAGGCGCGTTGCAGCTGAGTTGCAACTGAGTTGCAGCTGCGTGGCCGCTCAGTGCCGGCGCGCGTAGTCGTCGCGCACGTAGCGCGAGATGAAGGTGGACAGCCCCCGCCCCGCTTCGGCCAGCGCCTTCATCGTCTCGACGCGGGCGCGGCCGGTGGCCGCATAGGTGTAGTCGTACACGTCGCCGCCGGCGAAGCGCACGGCGATCGCGTCCTCGCCGATGGCGTAGGCGACGACGCCGGAATGGCCTTCCAGGTTGCGGTAGCGTTTCATGCCGCCAGTGTAGCGCGGCGCGCCGGCCGTCCGCGCACGCGTGGCGCCGCGCAGTTGCAGGTCGTTTGCCGCGCAGTCGCCGGTCGTCCCGCGTGCAGCCGGGATTCAACCGTCCCGGGCCGCCTCGTGCGTCAGCAGCGCCAGCAGCTTGACCAGCTTGGCCGTGTCCATCGGCTTCACGAAATAATGGTCGAAGCCGGCGGCGGCGGATTTTGCCAGGTCTTCCTTGCGGCCGTAGCCGGTGACGGCGATCAGCCGCGCGTGCGCCATGCCGGGCAGCGCGCGCAGCTGCGCCGCCAGCGCATTGCCGTCCAGGTCCGGCAGGCCGATGTCGAGGAACGCCGCCTGCGGCGGTGCGGCGCCAGCCAGGCCCAGTGCCGCGCGCGCACTGTGCGCCACCTGCACCGTGTGGCCGGCCGCCTCCAGGAACAGCGCCAGCGTCTGCGCCGCATCGATATTGTCGTCCACGATCAGGCACTTCAGCGTCCCTGGCCGCGCGGATGCCGCCGGCACCGCGTCGCGCGACGGTCCCGCACCGGGCAACGCTGCCGCAGGGTGGCCTGCCGCGTCGGCGCGCCGCGCAGGCGGCTCTTCCTGCAGGGTGGCGCTGCCGGTCGCCACAGCGGCAGCCGGGCCGCCGACGGCCTGGTCGAGCGGCAGCGTCACCGTGAACACGCTGCCCTGCTGCGGCCCCGCGCTGTCGGCCTGCACGGTGCCGCCATGCAGCTGCACCAGCGTGCGTGCCAGCGCCAGCCCCAGACCGAGCCCGCCCTGCGACCGGTCGGCCGTGCGTTCGCCCTGCGTGAACAGGTCGAACACATGGTCCAGCAGCTCGCGCGTCATGCCGATGCCGTCGTCGGCCACCGTCAGGCGCAAGGTCGCGTCCTCGCGCGCAAGGCATACGCGCACATGGCCATGCTCGGGCGTGTATTTCGCCGCGTTGTTCAGCAGGTTGGCCACCACCTGCACCAGGCGCTGGTGGTCCGCGCGCACGCCCGGCACCGCCGCGGGCAGGTCCAGCGCGAGCTGCTGGCGCTTCGCCTTGAACAGCGGCGCGGCCTGCTCCACGGCGTCGCGCACCACGTCGCACAGGTCCAGCGGCACGCGCTCGAGCCGCACCAGCCCGCGCGTCACGCGCGACACGTCGAGCAGGTCGTCGATCAGCCGCGTCATGTGCTCGACCTGGCGCGCGATGATGGCCGCGCTGCGCGCCACGGCCGGATCGCTCGCACCGGCCATGCGCAGCACCTGTGCGCCGGCACTGATCGGCGCCAGCGGGTTGCGCAGCTCGTGCGCCAGCATCGCCAGGAACTTGTCCTTGCGCCGGTCGGCCGCCTGCAGCGCGGCGGTGGCAGCTTCCCGCTCGCCCTCCTTCTTCTGCAGCGCCGCCGCCATGCCGTCGAGCGAGCGGGCCAGGTCGCTCAGCTCTCCGTCACGGTGGCGCATGCCGGTGCGGGTGTCGAGCGCGCCGGTGGCGATGCGGTCGGCCGTGCGCACCAGCGTGCGCAGGCGCCGCGCGATCAGTGCGTCGCCGCCGAACCACGCCGCCAGCAGCGCCAGCGTGACGGTGGCCAGCAGGCCGGCGATGGCGATCGCCTGGTCGCGCAGCGCGGCCGCCACGATGTCGTCGTACGGAATGCCGATCATTACCGTGTAGTCGGAGATCTGCGCCTTGCCGACGCGCGCGAAGGCGTACAGCCGCGCCACGCCGTCGGCATCGGCCAGCAACACGGGCGTCTTCGGCCGGGCCGCCAGCGCATCGCGCAGCGGCGTGGCGACGCGCCGGCCGAACCAGCTGGCCGCGTCCGGCCGCCGCGAGATCACGGTGCCTTCCCGGTCCACCGTCCACAGCACCGAGCCGGGCGGCAGCTGCACGTCGAGCACGAACTTGTCCAGCTCCACCAGGTCCATCGCGGCAAACAGCACGGCCACCACGTCGTCGTCCCGGATCACGGGGTAGGTCAGGTTGATGGTGTGGCGGCCGATGACGCGCCCGAACACGTAGTTCCCGGCGATGAAGCGGCGCTCGGCGATGGCGCGGCGGAAGTGGCTGCGGTCGGCCAGGTTGACGGGTGCACGGGACGGCACCGCGCTGCAGGTCACGTCGCCGTTCAGCCGGATCAGGCCGAAGTTCACGTAGTCGGCGTTCTTGGCCAGGATATCGGCCAGCAGCGTACTGCAGCCCTGCTGGTTGCCGAGGATGTCGGGGATGCTGGACAGGTCGCGCAGGATCTGGCGCGCGCCTTCCAGCGATTGCGCTTCGTTGGCCGCGGCCAGGTTCGCCAGGCGCTGCAGGTTCTCGCGCGCGACGTCGATCGCGTGCTCGCGCTCGCGCATGCCGCTCAGCACCGTCATCGCGGCCATCGGCGCGATCGCCAGCACCACGAGCAGCATCAGCCGACCGCGCAGGCTGTTCAGCCAGGTCACCGCGCCGCTCCTCAGCCCCGCGCCGGCACGGCGTGGCCGGCACCTGCGGCTGCCGGGGACATGCCAGCCCGGCCCGGGGGCACGCCTGCCCTGACCCATTTCACCCACATCTGTCGCTCGATTCCTGTCATGAAAGCCCCGGCATTTTACCAAAATGCAATTTTGCATGCAGATCCTGCATGGTCCTGCCGTCCCCGGTGCGCCGCTATATAATCGCGGCCACCTCCACCCTTCGCGGCGCACCATGAACCACCGTCTGGCCGGCATTCTTTCCTGTGTCACCGTCGTGCTGGCCGCCGCCGCCGGCTGGTGGCTGCTGCGGCCGGCGGTGCTGACCGACGCTGCCGCGCCGGCGGCCGACCCCACCGCGTTTCCCGCCGCCGGCCGCATCGAGCAGCTGGCGCGCGGCATGGCGGCGCAGGCCGGCCCGCTGGCCTACGCCGGCCTGGCGGAGACCCTGCCGCGGCCGCGCCAGGGCTACCTGGTCACGTTTTTGGCCGAACGCGCATCCGGCCGCGCGGCCGAGCGCGACGAGGCGGCGCGGCGCGCCTGGCACGAGCGCTTCTGCACGGCGCCGCTGCTGGCAACCATGCGTGAAGAAGGCGTGCAGGTCGTTACCGGCCGCGTCGTCGACGGCAGCGGGCACACGCTGTACGCGGCGGACTGCCTGCCGGCGCCGGCACGGGAGACTGCCGGCCAGTCCGCGGTACCGCCGTCCGGTCAGCCGGAACAGCAGCTCCCGCAGCCCGCACCGCAGCCGGGCATGGTCCTCTGACCGGCGCAGCGGCCGCAGCCCGCCGCTAGGCCAGGTCCAGCCGCGCCATGCCCTGGACCGCCAGCAGGCTGCCGATTTCCGCCGGTGGTACCGGCCGGCTGAACAGGTAGCCCTGCATCTCGTCGCAGCCATACTGCTGCAGGAAGCTGCGCTGCTGCTCCGTCTCCACCCCTTCGGCGATCACGCGCAGGTTCAGCTGGTGCGACAGCGAGATGATCGCGCGGGCGATGGCCTGGTCGTCGGCACTGTCGGCCAGGTCGCGCACGAAGGACTTGTCGATCTTCAGGCGGCTGATCGGGAAGGTCTTCAGCGACGCCAGGCTGGAATAGCCGGTGCCGAAATCGTCGATCGACAGCGCGATGCCCATCGCTTCCAGTTCCCGCATGCGTGCGATCGCCTGCGGCACGTCGCGCATGATCAGGCTCTCCGTCACTTCCAGCTCCAGCCACGCGGGATCGAGCCCCGCTGCCGCCAGCGCGCCGGAAACGCGTGCCACCAACCGGTCGTCGTCGAACTGGCGCGGCGACACGTTCACCGCCACCGTGATCGCCGGCAGCCCGGCATCCTGCCACGCCCGCGCCTGGCGGCAAGCCTCGCGCAGTACCCATTCGCCGATGGCGACGATCATGCCGCTCTCCTCGGCCAGCGGAATGAACTGGTCGGGCCGGATGGAACCGCGCTCGGGATGCTGCCAGCGCACCAGCGCCTCCACGCCGAACACGCGGCCGGTGGCCAGCTCCACCTGCGGCTGGTACACGAGGCGCAGCTGGTCCTCGTCGACGGCCTTGCGCAGCCCCTCCAGCAGCACGACCTTCTCTTCCAGCGACGCGTTCATCTCGTGGCGGTAGAACTGGCAGTTGTTCTTGCCCAGCTCCTTGGCGCGGTACATGGCGGCGTCGGCATTCATCATCAGCGTGTCGCGGTCCTGCCCGTCGAGCGGGAAGACGGCCACGCCGATCGAGCAGCTCACCTGCACCTCCTTGCCGTCCAGCTGCACCGGCTGCACCACGGCGGCGAGGATGCGTTCGATCAGCGCGGCGCACTCGGCGCGGGCACCGGCACCGGGGCCCTGCGGCAGCACCAGCACGAACTCGTCGCCGCCGAAACGCGCCACGGTGTCGCCGGCGCGCACGCAGTCCACCATGCGGCCGGCCACCGACTGCAGCAGATCGTCGCCGGCGGTGTGGCCGAGGGTATCGTTGACCAGCTTGAAACTGTCCAGGTCGACGAACGCCACCATCACGCCCTCGCCGGTGCGGCGCGCCTGCAGCAGCGCCTGGTCGAGCCGGTCGCCCGCCAGGCTGCGGTTCGGCAGTCCCGTCAGCGCGTCGTGGTGCGCCATGTGGACGATGCGGGCCTCGTCGCGCCGGCGCTCGCTGATGTCGCGCAGGATGGCCACGGCGCCGCCTTCCACGCCGACCACCTGCCAGTGCAGCCACTCGGCGCGGAACTCGGGCATGTCGGTGTTGTGCCACTCTTCCTGGTAGACGCCGCCCGATTCCGTCAGGCGGCGCAGCCGTTCGAACATGCCGTTCTCGCGCGCCTTCGGCATCCACGCGCACAGCGTGGTGCCGCGCATCTGCTCCTTGCTGCGGTCCGTCATCTGCTCGGCGCGGCGGTTGGCCGACACGATGCGGAAGTCATGGATCGCGCCGGCGTCGTCGCGCAGCGCGCGCAGCACGAAGAAGGCGTCCATGTTCGCTTCGGACGCGGCGGCATAGGTTTCCTGCGCGCGGCGGATGCGCCGGCGCGCCTTGGCGCCCTGCCATGACCAGGTCCACACCAGCGCCGCCACGCCCAGCAGCACCGCCGAGGCGATGCCCGCTTCCCACAGGTGCGCGCGCCGCAGCTGCTCGAAGGCGGCCATCTGTTCCGGCTCGGCCAGGCCGACGATGGCCATCACGCCGTAGGCGTTGAGGATGCGCGCCGCCGTGTAGCGCGGCACGGGATCGAACTGGTCCACCCAGGGCTGGGCCGGCGGGCGGTCCCATTTCAGCAGGTTGACATGCTGGCCCCAGGCGGCACGTTCGCCCACGCGCACCGCGCGCACCACGCCATCCAGGCCGGCCACGGCCAGCAGGCCCTGGTCGCCCTGGCGCGAGCGCTCGTAGCCGCTGGTGAAGTAGGCCGGATCGACTTCCAGGATCACCACGCCTGCAAAGGCGCCGTGCGCGTCGTTCAGGCGGCGCGTGAAGTGGATGTGCCATTCGTTGCGGGCACCGTCGCGCATCGTTTCGGCGATGAACGGGCGGCCCGTGTCGCGGGCGCGGTGCACGTCGAAATAGCGCTCGCCGGCCACCGCGTGCTCGCGCGTTTCGGGGCGGCTGGCGACGATGCGCCCGTCGGCACCGGCGATGCTGACGGCGAACACCAGCCCGGAAGGCAGCAGCCCCACCTTCGACAGTTCGGGCAGCGCGTTCGCGGCGCCTTCCCGTTCCACGGCATACTTGAGCACCTTCAGCGTCTGGTCGATGCCGTTCAGGTTGCGCGCCACCTGCGCCTCGTAGGTATCGAGCAGTTCCAGCGCCGAGTCGTGCGCCGCCGCCTGCGCGGCGCGGCGCTCGTTGCCGATGAAGTGGAACGTGGCGCTCCAGATCACCGCCAGCAGCACCAGCGTGAACAGCGGCAGCGAGACGTAGGTCTCCAGGCCGAGGCGCAGCCAGCGCGCCCGCGTCCGTTCGGGCCGCTTGCCGTCCGATCGGACATGGCCGTTGTCGGGTTGCGCATCGGCCTTCGCGCCCGCTTCGGCCGACACCGGAACCAGCATCAGCGCACCACCAGCACGGGCCGCACCGTGGCGTCCAGCGCCGAGCGCTCGATGTAGCCGATCATGCCGGGGTTCTCGGCCACCAGCCGGCGCACGGCCACGCTGCCGGCCACCTCGCGCGGCGGCTGGCCGCGGCCCGTGAAGATCATCTTGGTCCACCACGCCTTCATCAGCGCGGGCGAGCGGCGCGCCACCCGGTCATAGAATTCGTCGCGCAGCGGCGAGCCGGGGTCCTGGTCGATGGCGGTCGCTTCGCTGCCATCCGGGAAGCGGCTGCCGTCGGACAGGAAGATGCCCGCCACCTGCTCGGGCCGCAGCGTCACGGCCGGCGACTGGGCAGACACGATCACGACCAGGTCGGCCGCCTGCACGCCGGCGGTACTGGCCAGGGCGATGCCGGCAACGATGGCACAAAGGCGTTTTCTGCTGAACATGGCGGCTCCTCAGAAAACGAAATCGATGCCGGCGCTGACCACGCCGAACGCGTGCCCGGACCGGAAGCCCGGCTGCACATTGGTCAGCGTGCCCATCGAACCGCCCTTCGGCTGCACCCGGTCCAGCTGCATCTTCCACGCGAAGTTGCGCGCGAAGTCCCAGCGCAGGCCGATGCTGGCCGTGTCCTGCACGCCGATGCTGCGCAGGCGGTTGTTGAGGTCCGTGTTCAGCAGCGTTGCCAGGCCGCCCAGCTGCGGCGGCAGTCCCGCCACCGGCAGTCCCTCGGTAGAGGTCGGCATGTTCACGTCCACCTTTGCATAGGTGGCGTACGGCGTCAGCGTGCCGATGCGGTAGCCGCCGCTCAGGTAGCCGGCGGTCTGGTCGCCCAGCACGGAGCGCGTGTTGACGCGGCCGATCTCGCCCATCACGAACCAGCCGCCCGGGTCGTAGCTGAAGCCGGCGCTCAGCACCACCACGTTGCGGTTGGCGATGTCGTAGCGGTCCGCCAACGCCACGCCGGTCGGCCCGAAGCTCCGGAAGGCATCGAAGTATTCCTCCGCGCCGCCGATCTTCAGGTTGGCGCGTGCCGCCGTGCCCCGCACCGTCAGCGCGCCGGCCGAAGCCGTGTGCGTGATGCCGAGCACGCGGTCCGTCCTGCCGCTGATGCCGGGCGCCAGGTCGACCGACGCGCGGCCGGCCATTAGCTGCGTCTCGTGCCGCGCACCGAACCCATCCCAGCGGTAGCTCGCGTCCAGGCCGTCGCTGTTCGAGATCGGCATGATGCTGTACAGCTCGACGGGCGCGCGCAGCCACGGCAGCGCGTAGCCGGCCTTGCGGTAGTCGGCCGTGAGGAACAGCGGCAGCGCGATGCGGCCGGCGCGCAGCGCCAGGTCCGGCGTGACCTGGAATTTCACATTGGCCCACTCCAGGTGCGGCGCGTACGAATGATCCACGCCGCGCTCTTCGACCACCTGCACCACGGCCGACCAGCGCCTGTCGAACTGGGCACGCACCTGGGCGCCGGCGCGGGTGTCCACGTCGAACGCCCATTGCTTGCCATACCCTGCCGTGCCGGGCGAGATGGGACTGGCCGTATAGTCGGCCTGCCGCTCGGTCGAGTGCACGGCCGTCAGCGTGCCGAAGCCGCCGAACGAGAACGTGGGCGCGGCATGGGCGCAGGTGGCCAGCGCACCCAGCACGAATGCCAGGCCGGCACGCAGCGGAGACGGGCGGAAAGGAAGGCGCCGCGCGGACACGAACGCAAGCACGTGTGCGGACGAAAAACGGTGCGACGGAGAAGGCTGAGGTCGGGACATGGGCAGGCATGCGCCGGTCGCGGCGCTCGCGGGATCGTTCGGGACGGAAGGGGCACAGGCGGGGCCCGGGTAAGCCGGCAGTGGGCTCGGGCGCGATACGGGAGCGGGGGATCGCGAGCAGTACTTTAATGGAGCCGCGCGACCTTGTCGAGAAGTTTCCTCACGGAATCAATGATAATTCCTGCCGGGGCCGCCGAAACAACAGATCGGGCCGGCGACCGGGTGCCGGCGGCGCCGTCCAGTAAAATCATGACAACTATCACGCACGCTTGGAGCACCATTTGGAAACGTCTTGCGGTACCCTCGTCGTCAACCGTGCCGGCGCACTGCTGCTGTGCCACGTGACCGCCACCAAATACTGGGATATCCCGAAGGGCCTGCAGGATGCGGGCGAGACGCCGCTGGAGGCAGCGCGGCGCGAAATGCGGGAGGAAGCGGGGCTGGCGTTCGACGCGGCGCGCTTCGTGGACCTGGGCGTGTTCGACTATCGCCGCGACAAGCGCCTGCACCTGTTCCGCGTGGACGCCGGCGACGACCTGGTGTCGCTCGACCATCTGGTATGCACCAGCTTCTACCCGCACCGGGTGACCGGGAAGCCGCTGCCGGAAGCGGACGGCTTTCGCTGGGCCAGCCGCGACGATGTGCGCACGCTGTGCTGGCCGCGCATGGCGGAACGCCTGCTGTCGCTCGACTGGTGATGCCGTGAACCGCGACCTGCCACCTTCCCGGGTCGGCGCCCGGCCGGGAGGTGCGACGCCTGGCAGGGCAAAGCGCGCTAGCGGCGATCCGGCAGCGCGCCCCTTCCGCCTTCAGTACGAATCGCGGTCGCCGCGGCGGTTCAGCAGCCAGTAGCCGATGCCCAGCACGGCGGCACCGATCACCACCTTCTGCGCCAGGCCCGCCTTGTTGTGCTGCCACTCGGCCTTGATGCCCATCTCGCCGAGGATGTTCGGCACGTGGCCGCGCGCCAGGTCGTCCACCAGGCCTTCCACCACGTCGACGCGGTCGGCCGCCATCAGCATGAACCAGTGGCGCACGTCGTTCTCGGTGCGCTTGAAGGCGGCGCGGCGCAGCGCCCCGGACAGGCCGCGCGGCGGGTTCGGCGTGCCGAACAGCGGCGTGATATGGGGACGCTCCGGGGAGACGAGGATCTCGACGGTCTCCTTCTGCTGTTCCGGCTGCGTCAGCGGCGCGTCGATGCGGGGCGGCGTGCGCTCCATCGGCACGGCGGGCCGGTTCTTGCGGTCCAGGTCCGCGCCCCAGCCGGCGATCGCCGAGCGGTCCACCGGCGGGCGGCCGTGCTGGAACACGGCCAGGTCGGCGCTCGGCTTGTGGTCATGGTCGTGGTCGTGCTTGTGATCGTTTGCCATCGTATTCTCCTCAGTGCGATGCCGTGGCTTCGACCGCTTTCACCTGGCCGGCGTTGGGCGGGATCAGCACCGTCTTGATGCAGTTGTCCAGCTTGCTGGAGAAGATGTGGTACGCGTCCGCCACCTCTTCGAGGGGCACGCGGTGCGTGATGATCTGTTTCGGATCGATGTGGCCGGCGCGGATATGCTCGATCAGGCGCGGCAGGTGGCGCTTCACGCTGGCCTGGTTCATGCGCAGGGTCAGGCCCTTGTTGAGCGCATTGCCGATCGGGACCGCATTGAAGGTGGGGCCGTACACGCCCACGATCGACACGTTGCCGCCCTTGCGCACCGAGTTGATCGCCCAGTGCAGCACGGTGGCCGAGCCGGCCTGCATCATCGTCGTCACGCCGGTGAAGGTCTGCGCCGCGTTGCCGGCCGCCTCGCAGCCGACCGCGTCGATGCACACGTCCGCGCCCAGCCAGTCCGTCATCTTCTTGATGTGCAGCGCCATGTCGTCCACTTCGCGGAAGTTGACCACTTCGCACTGCGCATAGCGGCGCACGAAGTCGAGCCGGTAATCCACCTGGTCGACGACGATCACGCGGCCCGCGCCGAACAGCCATGCCGACTTGGCGGCAAAGATGCCGACCGGGCCGGCGCCGAACACGACGACCGTGTCGCCCTCGCTGATATCGCCCATCTCGGCCGCCTGGTAGCCGGTCGGCAGCGCATCGGTCAGCAGCACCGCGTCATCCTCGTGGATATCGGACGGGATCACGGTCGGGCCGACGTCGGCCATCGGCACGCGCACCAGTTCGGCCTGCCCGCCATCGAAGCCGCCCGCCGTGTGCGAATAGCCGTAGATGCCGCCCACGGCCGTGGCCTGGGGATTCGTGTTGTGGCAATTGCCGTACAGCTCCTTCTGGCAGAAGAAGCACGAGCCGCAGAACACGTTGAACGGCACCAGCACCTTGTCGCCCACCTTCAGCTTGGTGACCTGGGAGCCCACGTCCTCGACGATGCCGACGAATTCATGGCCGAACGTGGTGCCCACGCGGGTGTCCGGCACGAGGCCGTGGTACAGGTGGAGGTCCGAGCCGCAGATGCAGGAGCGGGTGACGCGCACGATGGCATCGCCCGGATGTTCGATGACGGGATCGGGCTTGTGTTCGGCACGGACGCGGAAAGGTCCGCGGTAATTCATTGCCAGCATGAGTGATTCTCCTTGTATGGCCTGTCGAGGCCGGCTGCGGGACGCGCGGGGGCGCTGCCCGGCACCGACGCCGGGCGGCAACCCCGCGCGAAGGCGTTGCGCGGGTCAATTCGTTGAGGAGACCGCCAGGGGGCGGCCCCGTGGAAGCGCCGTTAGCGGGCTGGCAGTGGCGGCGTGGTGGTCCCGGTGGTACCGCTGGTCCCGGACGTGCCGGAGCTGTTGTTCACGTCGCCCGCGCCCGAACGCGTCGTGCCCGTGCCGGACGTGTCGCCGGCGCTGCCGGTGCCCGAGGTGTCGGGCGTCGTGCTCGGCGTCATGGACGTGCCGCCCGGTGTGCCGGCGGCGCCCGGCTGCGTGCTGTTCATGCCGCTGGTACCGCTGGGACCGCGCCAGGTGTCGGTGCCGCTGGTCGTGCCGGTGCTGGACGCGCCGCTGGACGTGCCGGTGGCGGTCTCGGTGGACTGCGACCCGGCCGAGCCACTGGCGCCGGACGTGGACTGGTCGGCCGGGTTGGTGCTGTGCTGCTTCGTTTTCGAGGACTTGGATTTTTTCTTGGCGTCGGCGGACTGCTTCTGAGCGCTGTCAGTCGCGCTCGTGCTGGTCGATCCCGTGCTGGTCGACTGGGCCGCCACGCCTGCGCTGACGAGCATTGCTGTGAGGATGACTGCGAGTTTTGCTTTCATGACATTTCTCCTTGGCGAATGATGCTCATTGCGGGAACAAAATTCTGGCATGCGCCGCAACGCACCGACGTAGGAGTACATGCCGCCAGGCGGTCGGAACATCGCCACGCAATTTGCAAAATTGCTATGAAGATTTAAATACGGTGGACGGATGGTCGAGTCGTTTACAATTTTTTTATACTTTGATTTGCATCAAAGTTTTTGCCCCGCGGGGATTTCACACTGAACAAGACACGCCGACCACGACCATGTACCGCCACCTCCTGATCCCCATCGACGGTTCGCCCGTCTCCGAAAACGCCGCGCTGGCTGCCCTGAAGCTGGCCGGCGAATGGGGCGCGCGCGCCACCGTCGTGCACGTGCTGCCCGGCGAGCATCCACTGGCGTTCGCACCGGCGCCGGGCGATGCCGGCAACGCCAGCGCCGCCAGTCATCCCGTGTTCCGGCCGATCGTCGCGGCCGCCAGCCGCGGCGGCGTGGACGTGGCATTTCTGCTGCGCCAGTCGGACCGCGCCGCATCGGCCATCGTGGCGGTGGCCATCGAACGGCGCTGCGACCTGATCGCCATGGCGTCGCATGGCCGGCGCGGCCTGGCCGGACTGGTGGCGGGCAGCCAGACCCAGAAGGTGCTGGCGCACAGCCGGGTACCTGTCCTGGTATTCAATACCGATTGACAGCGGCGGAAACGCCGCCTGCCGGCTCGAACCTGGCATCGCGACGTGGTGCAAAGGCCACACCGCCACTGCAAGCGGCAGGTCCCGTGTCATAGCGGATTCCCGTCATCGGGCCGTACGCCGCCCCTTCTTTTGCGTTAACAATTCCTTAACGAAACAGTATTTGCGGGAGAAAGCCTGTACTATTTTTGGATCCTTTCGTCCCGCACGTTATGAAAAGACTGTCCCGCGAACTGCCGCGCTTTGCCCTGTATGGCGACAACGCGCCCATCGACAACGCCGAATTCGTGCACGTCGAACTGATCGAAACCCGCAGCCTGCTGCACGACCGCTACATCGTCCCGCACATGCACCGGGGCCTGTTCCAGCTGCTGATCATGCTCGATGGCCATGTCAGCGCGCACATCGACAACATGCAGTGGGAATGCGAGGCGGCCAGCGCCCTGGCGATCCCGCCCGGTACCATCCACACCCTGCGGTTTTCGGAAACGGCCAAAGGCTATGCGCTGTGGATGAACTGGAACCTGGTGGAATCGGTGGACCTGTTCGTGCCCCTGTTCGAACGGGCCCGCGTGCTGCGCCTGCAGGACAATCCGGAAGTGCAGGCCCGCCTCACGGCGCTGCTGGAGCAGCTGGTGATCGAGGCGCGCGGACCGCGCTACGGCCGCGCGCTGCTGGCCGAGTGGCTGGGCCGCAGCGTGCTGCTGCTGCTGGTGCGGCTGGAAACGGAGCGCCGCGTGGCGGACGAAGCCGGGAGGGCCGAATTCGACCTGTTCAGCCGCTTCCGCGCGCTGCTCGAGGAGCACTACCGCGAGCAGTGGCAGGTGGGCCAGTATGCCGAGGTGCTGGAAGCCTCCAGCGCGCGGCTGAACCGGGCCTGCCAGCAGATCGCCGGCAAGTCCGCCTTCGAGATGACGCAGGACCGGCTGATGCTGCAGGCCTGCCGCACGCTGATCCACATTCCCACGTCGGTGGCCAATGTGGGCGAGGAGCTCGGCTTCCACGATCCCGCCTATTTCAGCCGCCTGTTCCGCAAGCGGATGGGCGTCACGCCGAAGGAATTCCGCGACCGGGCGCTGAGCGGCACGGAACGGGGCGGGAGCATGGCCAGCGGCCAGCCGGACACGGTCGAGTGAGCGCCGCCGGCCGCGCCGGGATCAGCGCACCGGCGTGAGCAGCGGCTGGCCGGCGAAATGGGCCAGCAGGTTGTCCACCACCAGCTGCCCCATCGCGTGGCGCGTCTCCACCGTCAAGCTGCCCACGTGCGGCGTGAGCACCACGTTCGGCAGCGCCGCCAGCGCGGCGGGCACGGCCGGCTCTCCCGCGAACACGTCCAGCGCGGCCGCCCCCAGCCGGCCATCGGCCAGCGCGGCGATCAGCGCGGGCTCGTCGACGATCGTGCCGCGCGCCACGTTCACCAGCGTGCCTTCCGCACCCAGCGCCGCCAGCACCGTTTCATCGACGAGCCCGCGCGTGGCCGCACCGCCGGGCGCGCAGACGACCAGGTAATCGCTCTCCTCCGCCAGCGCCAGCAGCGACGCGCTGCGCGGCACGTCGGTGCCCGCCACCACGTTCGGCTGCCAGTAGCGCAGCGCCATGCCGAATGCGGCCAGGCGCGCGGCCACCGCCTTGCCGATGCGGCCGAAGCCGTAGATGCCGGCCACCTTGCCGCGCACGGCGCGCGCCGGCTGCAGTGCGACGCCCTTCGCCCACTGGCCTTCCCGCACATACGTGTCGAGCGCCGGGATGCGGCGGGCCGCAGCCAGCAGCAGCGCCACGGCCAGGTCGGCCACGTCGTCCGTCAGCACGCCCGGGGTGTTCGTCACCGCGATGCCGCGCGGTCGCAGCACATCGAAGTCCACCGCATCCACGCCGATGCCGTTGACGGCCACGATCTCCAGTCGCGGCAGCTGCGCGGCCAGCGCCGCGTCGACCCCGATCGTGCCGGTGGTGGCCAGCGCGCGCACGTCCGGCGCCACCTTCGCAATGCATGCCGCGCGCTCGGCCGCCGGCAGCTGCCACACGTGATGGCAGTCGAAATGCCGGTCGAATTGCGCCATCACGGCGGCGGAAGGGCTGGCGGCCATCACGAGGACTTGCGGTTTCATCTGCGGCTCTTTCAGGGCGATATCGAAGCCGCCATTCTAGGGCCTGGCGGCGATCCGTGCGCGCCTGCATGGCCCCGCTTCAGGCGCCCGCCTCCGGGAACACCAGCGACTGGTGGGCATGCACGCCGGCCAGTACGCCTTCCGCAGCCGCCAGTACGGCGCTGTGCATCGGCTGCGTGACGTCGCCGGCCGCGTACACGCCGGGTACCGTGGTGCGACGGCGTTCATCCACGCGGACATGCGGCCCGGTCGGCCCTTCGTCGAAGGCGCAGCCCAGTTGCGCCGCCAGCGGCGTGGCCGGCTGCGTGCGGGGCGATACCAGCAGCGCGCCGAGCGGCACGATGCGGCCGTCCGCCAGGCAGGCCGACTGCAGGTCCGGCGCCTCGCCCAGCAGCGCCACCACGGGCGTGCGTTCGATACGCACGCCGCGCTCGTCCAGCAGCGCGGCCAGCGCGCCGTCGCCCTCCTCGTCTCCCCCGGTGAACCAGGTGGTCGGGCCCCAGTCCGGCAGCAGTGCCGCCTTGTGCGCGCCCATCGCGCCGCCGCCGAGGACGCCGATCGCGCGCCCCGCCACTTCGTAGCCATGGCAGTACGGGCAGTGGATGACCGTGCTGCCCCAGCGCTCCCACAGGCTGGCAATCGCCGGCAGTTCGTCGCGCACGCCGGTGGCCAGGATGAGGCGGCGGCCCCGTTCGTGGCGCGTGCCGCCGGGCGTCCCGATCCCGACCAGGAAGCCGCCATCGGCGCGGACCGCGGCGCTGGCCTGGCCATCGGCAAACGCCACGGTGGGATAGACAGCGAGCTGGCGGCGCGCATCGGCGCGGATCTCGGCCGGCGCACGGCCGTCGTGGCCGACCAGGTTGTGGGAGGCGGCGGCAAAGCGGTTGCGCGGCTGGCCGGCATCGACCAGCAGCACGCTTCGCCGGGCGCGGGCCAGCGGCAGCGCGGCGGACAGGCCGGCGAAACCGCCGCCGACGATGATGACATCGAACATGTCGCACTCCTCATGTAATTTCCGGAGTTACAGGATACGCGAGGTCGGCCCGTTTACGCAACTTCGTTTGTTACGCAAGCGGTCGGCCGGCTGGTATGATGATGCGATGAGACACGACAGCCGCCTATCCCGCATGCTGCATGCGCTCGTCCACCTGGACGCGCATGACGGCCCCGCCACCTCCGAAACGATCGCCGCCATGCTGGAGACGAACCCCGTGGTGGTGCGCCGCACGATGGCGGGACTGCGCGAGGCCGGCTACGTCCAGTCCGGCAAAGGGCATGGCGGGGGCTGGTCGCTGGCGCGGCCGCTGGACGAGATCACGCTGCTGGACATCCACCGCGCACTGGGCAATCCGCCCGTGTTCGCGATCGGCACCACCAGCGAGCACGCGGCCTGCCTGGTCGAGCGCGCCGTGAATGCCGCGCTGGGCGATGCGCTGCGCGATGCCGAGGCCCTGCTGCTGGAACGCTTCGGCAACGTGACGCTGGCCGACCTGGCCGGCTCGATCCGCCCGCAGCTGCGCGCCGCGCAGCATGCGCGCACCGGACGTTAGCGAGCTCACCGACGGGGAGCAACGCCGGCCGCGCGGGCGCTCACAAAGGCACGCCGCCCGTGTACACTGATGCTTTCCGTCGCCAACACCCACGATGTCCATCTTCACCAAAGCCGCCATCAAGCACGAAGCCGATCTTGCCGCTGCCCAGCAGGCTGCGCAGGAGCAGGCCGCGCGCCAGGCCCGCCTCGATTTCCGCGAGCAGTACCGCGGCACGCTGGAAAACATCATCCGCCCGCAGTTCGCCGCGATGCGCAAGCAGATGTACGAACACGACTACGACGGCAAGATCGAGGAAGGCAATGACGGCTGGAGCGACTTCGTGCGCCTGACGTTCGTGCCGGACAAGAACCGGCTGGCGGCCCATGCCGGGCGCGACGCGTGCACGCTCACCTTCATCGCGCTGGAAAGCAGCTGCCACCTGGAATGGGAAAGCGCGTTCGACCGACACGTGCGCGACGGCTCGGGCAAGGAAGGCGGCACGATCTCGTGCAAGCAGCTGACGGCCGAACGGCTCGAACAGATGCTCACCACGTTCTTCGAGAAATCGTTCGAGGCCCGGCGCATCCGCCGCGGCCAGTAACCGCAGGGGTCGTCGACACGGGGGCCGCTGCGGCTCCTGTTCTTTCTTCAGCACCTGGGCCGTTGTGGCCACTGTTCTTTCTTCAGCTCCGGGGCCATTGCGGCTGCTGTCGTCTCCTTCAGCACAGGGGCCATTGCGGCCCCTGCCGCTCTCCTCAGATCAGTTCCCTGGCGCGCAGCTCGTCCTTGATGTAGGCGTAGAACACCGGCGCCGCGATCACGCCCACCACCCCGAACACGGCTTCGGCAAACAGCATGGCGGCCAGCAGCTCCCAGGCGCGCGCATTGATGTGCGAACCGATGATGCGGGCGTTCAGGAAGTACTCCAGCTTGTGGACGACGATCAGGAACGCCAGTCCCGCCATCGCCACATGCAGCGAGTGCGACAGCCCGACGACGACGACGACCGTGTTGGAGATCAGGTTGCCGATCACGGGCAGCAGGCCGGCCAGGAAGGTGATCGCCACCACGGTCTTCCCGAGCGGCAGGTTGACGCCGGCCAGCGGCAGCACCACGAAGATGAACAGCGCCGTGATCACCGTGTTGATCCCCGAGATCCACACCTGCGCGAAGACGATGCTGCGGAAGGCGTTGGCCAGCACGCGGGCGCGCTGCATCAGGGCCTCGGTGAACGGCCGGTGCGGCGCGCCATCCTTCTGCGCATCGTGCAGCGACGCCATCAGGCCGATGATCATGCCCAGCACCACCCGCGTCAGCGTCTTGCCCGCCTCGGCGCCCATCGCCTGCGCCGTGCTGGCATGCTCGCGCAGCCAGCTGGTGGCCGCTTCGCGCAGCGAGTCCGCGTCGACCGGCAGGTGCCCGATGATCCAGGGCGGTACCTGGTCACGGGAAGCGTCGATGATGTCCGCCAGCCGCACGAACAGGTGCGTGACGCTGTTGGCATCCACGCGGAACAGCACCACCATGCCCCAGGCCAGCAGGCCGAGCAGCGCCACCAGGATGCTGCCGATGACAGCGGCGGCCAGGATGCGCGCCCGCACGTCGCTGAAGCGGCGTCCCAGGAACGGCGCGATCACATGGATCAGCGAGAACATCAGCAGGCCCGCGAACAGCGCGCCCAGCAGGCCGTTCTTCAATACCAGCAGCAGGAAGATGCCGATCAGGAGGTAGGAGGCAATGACACTGTATTCGGTTTGGCGATTCGTCGTCATGGTAGCGGAGCGGGCGGTAGTGCCGCATTATGCCTCAGCGGCGTCCCCTGCGGTGCCCTGCCGGGGTGGCGGTGCGGCCCGTGGCGGCGTCACCTCCTCCAGCCGGCCCTGGCGGTCCAGCGCGAAGCGGGCCAGGTCGCGCGCCAGGAACAGCCGGCCCGTGTAGGCGGCACGCGCTTCGGCCGCCACGTCCGCCAGCGTCAGCGGGCCGTGGTGGTCCTGGTAGCGCGGGCTGAAATGCGTGAGCACCAGATTCGGCAGCGCCGCCGTTTCGGCGAAGCGGGCCACCATCTGCGCGGAACTGTGCTGCGGCGCCGGGCCCACTTTCGCCAGGATCGGTTCCGTGTACGTGGCTTCGTGCACCAGCACGTCCGCATCGATGGCCGCTTCCGCCAGCAGCCCGGGGCGGTCGTTGTCGCCGGCGACGATGACCCGGCGGGGACGGCGCCCCGGCAGCAGTACCTCGGCCGGGCGCACGGTGCGGCCGTCATCGAGCGTGATGTCTTCGCCCTTCTGCAGCAGGCCCCAGGCCGGCCCGCGCGGCACGCCGGCTGCCGCCAGCTTCGATGCATCGAGCCGGCGTTCGACCTCCTTCTCGGTGAACGTGTAGGCGAAGGAGCGCATGCGGTGCGACAGCTCGGTGGCACGGACCGTCAAGTCCGGCAGCACGTCGGTGCCATCGAGTTCCTCGACCGGCACGAAGGTGAGCGGATACGGCAGCGCCAGTTCCGTCGTCTCCATCACGCCCTGCAGGTAGCGCTCCAGCGGCCGGGGGCCGACGATGAACAGCCGCTCGCTCCGGTTGAGGAGGCCGGCGCTGGCCAGCAGCCCCGGCAGGCCGTAGCAGTGGTCGCCGTGCAGGTGCGTGATGAAGATGGCGCGCAGCTGGTGCAGTGTCAGCGCGGTGCGCAGGATGCGGTGCTGCGTGCCCTCCCCGCAGTCGACCAGCGCCCAGCCACTGCCTTTGCCATCCATGCGCAGCGCCAGTCCCGCCACGTTGCGCGTGCGGGTCGGCGTGCCCGATGACGTGCCGAGAAATTCCAGTTCCAATGCGCGCTCCAGAGTGGTCGTGCGGGCGATTATCGGCGATCCGGCCGCACGCCGGCGCGCAGTGGCTACTGCTTGACGAGCTCCACGCGGCGGTTCTTCTCCCGGCCCGCCTCGGCATCGTTCGAGGCCACCGGCGCATAGGGGCCGACGCCTTGTGCCGTGAGCCGTTTCGCATCGACCCTGTACTCGGTGGTCAATGCCTTCACGACCGATTCCGCGCGCTGCTGCGACAGCTGCCGGTTGTGCGCCAGCGCGCCCTGGTTGTCCGTGTGGCCCACGATGTGCACCTTCAGCTGCGCATCCTGCTGCAGCAGCTTCGCCATCTCGCCCAGCGCTTCTTTCGACTCGGGCTTCACGGTGGCCTTGTCGGTATCGAAGTACACGCCGTAGACCGCCACCCGGCCGTCCGCCGCGATGCGCTTGGCCATGTCGCCCGCGTCCAGCGAGGCCGTGACCTTGCCGCCTTCCATCGGCTGGCCTTCCACGATCTGCAGGAACACGCCACCGAATTCATCGCGTTTCGGCGGCACGATGTAGATGGCCGCATGGGCCGGAGAACCGTCGGCGCGCGTGCCCTTGGCCACCAGGTAGCGCGGCTCGCTGCCGCCCGCATACAGCGAGTTGCGGTAGCCGCCTTTGACAAAGCCGTTCCTGTCGATGTGCGTGCTCAGAAAATAGCTGTCGAGGTGCTCGCCGCAGGTCTCCAGCGCGCAGGCAAACACCGTCTTCAGCCCGGCCTTGTCCAGCGCCGCCTGGTAGTTGCGGAGCACTTCCAGCGCCGAGCGGTCCTTCGCATACACGTAGGCGATGCGGGTGGATCGGCCCTCCAGCTTCAGGGCGCTGTCGTAGACCAGCCGGTTGTTCCTGAAGTAGGGCTTGCTGGTGACGAGCGTCGCTTCGTCGTACTGCTTCTGTTCGTACCCCACCATCTTCGCCCCGTCGAAGCGGGACAGCAGCGGCGGGTCCTTCTCGTTGACGACGTCCTTCGGCGGTGCCTGGCCGAAGGCCGCCGAAGTGAATACCGCGCCAAGAACGAAGGCCGACAGACGAAGCGCACGCATGAGGAATCCCGGTCGAGTTGAACGTCGCCGAGTGTATGGTCGAAATACTTTTTTGACAATAGTTTTACAATGCCACCGGGGGCCGGGTTGGTGTCCTGGTGGCGGGCGCCAGGACATGAACACGGCCACGGCCGGTTGCTATAATGCCGCCCTTCCTCCCGCATTTCACACCGCCATGACCGACCTGCCCTTCGACCCGCCCTACAAGCTTGCCATCGACACGCCGGAAGGCCGGCGCTGGGTCGAGGTGCAGGCCGACGGCAGCCGCGTCGACACGACGGCGCCCGCCACCACGCTGCCACCGCCTGCCGAACGTGCCGCGTACAGCAACGACAAGCCGGGCGCCCCGTCCGCGAAGGCGCAGCTGTTCCTGAAGGTGCCGTTCGCGGAAAAGGACGAGGCGAAGGGCCTGGGTGCGCGCTGGGACCCGGCCAGGAAGAAGTGGTACGTGCCGCAAGGCGTTAACCCGGCCCCCTTCAGCCGCTGGACCGAGTAAGGCGCCATCGCGCCCGCGTCAGATCGAATCGAAGAACTGCTGGTCGACGTAGCACCAGCCCCACGTTTCGCCCGGTTCCTTGGAACGGATGATGGGATGCTGCGTGGCGTGGAAGTGCCGCGTGGCGTGCCTGTTCTTCGACTGGTCGCAGCAGCCCACGTGGCCGCAGGTCAGGCAGGTGCGCAGGTGCACCCAGGTGTCGCCGGTGCGCATGCATTCCTCGCAGCCGTCGGTGCGCGGCGTGCGGATCTGGATCTGGCTGAAGTGTTCGCATTGGTCCGGCATGGCGTCTCCCGTCGTGAGCGCCCAGCTTACCGCGACTGGCGGGCTGCCGCACACCCCGTTGGAGAGAGCCGGCCGCCCGCCGCACTGGCCGCACGGATCGCCGCGGCGGTTGTCGCGGGCACTATTCTGAAGGATAATGCGCGCCATGAACGATACTACCCAACGCCCGGAACTGCCGGATCACCTGTCCACCGATCCCCGCAGCAAATTCTACGTGCCCGCCGTGTTCGAACACGACGTCGGCATCCGCTTCAACGACAAGGAGCGCACCGACGTCTCCGAATACTGCATCAGCGAAGGCTGGATCAAGGTCCCGGCCGGCAAGACGCTGGACCGCAAGGGCCAGCCGATGCTGATCAAGCTGAAGGGCAAGGTCGAGGCGTTCTATGCCTGAGTGGCGTGGCTGAAGTCCGGTACTGAGGTCCCGTTACTGAAGTCCGGTTCCTGAAGTTCCGTTGCCGAGGTCCCGTTACTGAAGTTCCGCTACGCCTTCGGCAGCCAGGCCGGTTTCGTGTCCGTGTACAGTTCGCGCTGCACCGGACCGTCGTATTCCGGCTCCAGCGTGCCGAGCGCGATGGCGATATTGTCCGGCTCGCGCGTGCTGCGCCAGTACAGCGTCGAGCCGCACACGCGGCAGAATCCACGTCGTCCGGCCTCGGACGAAGCAAACTCCGTCACCAGTTCCGCACCGCGTTCGTAGGTCAGCCCGGCATTGCCCACGTTGACATACGAACCCGCGCCGGCGCCGTGCCCCTTCTGGCACATCGTGCAGTAGCAGTGACTCGCATCGCGCACCTTGCCATCGGCGTGGTACACCACCCCGCCGCACAAGCAGCTCCCCTTCAGCATGTCCACCTCCCGTTCGAAGTTCAGTCGCCCGGCGGCGCCGGTGCTGCCGCGCCGCCCGCCGTCAGCGGCAGCTCGGGCAGGAACAGTAACACGATCAGGCCGGCCAGCACCGTGACGGTACCGCCCGCGAAGATGGTGGCGATGGCATGGCGGTACACCGGCACGCTGGCCGCCTGCGCCGCCGTGGCGACGACTGCGCCGCCGTGGGCCGCCGCGCCCTGCACCAGGTCCACGCCATGCCGGTGCAGCTGGTGCGCGAGAATGGCGCCGGAGCCCGTCACGCCCAGCAGCCCGCCGAGCGAGCGGAAGAAGCTCAGCATCGCCGTGCCCACGCCGCGCCGCGCGGCCGGCAGCGCGTTCTGCACCACCACCGTCATGTTGGGCATCACCAGGCCCAGACCCATGCCGAGCGCGAAGATGGCCGGCTCCAGCACCCAGTAGCCGTGCCCCGTCTCGATGGCCCAGGCCAGCACGCCGAACGCCACGCAGGCCACGGCCAGGCCTGCCACCTGCGCCGTCTTGTAGCGCGGCGAACGCTGCATCAGGCGGCCGTTGACGGTGGACGAGGCGATCATCCCCACCATCATCGCCACCGTCATCAGCCCGGACTGCGCCGGCGTATTGCCCATCACGAGCTGGAAGAACAGCGGGAAGAACACGCTGGCGCCCATCAGGCCGATGAACGTGAACAGCATGACGATGCTGGCGATGTTGAACACCTTGCTGGCGAACAGCTCCGGCGGCAGCACCGGCTCGGCCGCGCTGCGCAGGTGCGCCACCAGCCACACGCCCATCACCGCCGCCAGCGCGCCGCACACCTTCACCTGCGCGCCGTCCCACGCCCATTCGGTGCCGCCGAGCGCCAGGACCAGCAGCGTGGCCGTGATGCTCCCCGTCAGCAGCACCGAGCCGAGATAATCGATGCGATGCACGTGCGTGATGACGGGCTTGCGCAGCGAGCGCGCGATGGCGTAGAAGGCCACGGCACCGATCGGCAGGTTGATGAAGAAGATCCAGTGCCAGGACAGGAAGTCCGTCATCAGGCCGCCCAGCACGGGGCCCAGCACGCTCGTCACGGCAAACACCATCGCGATCATGCCCTGGCGTTTCGCGCGTTCCTGCGGCGGCACCAGGTCGCTGATGATGATCTGCGCCAGTGGCATGAAGCCGCCCGCGCCCAGGCCCTGGATGGCGCGGAACACGATCAGCTGCAGCATGTCCTGCGCCACGCCGCACAGCACCGAGCCCACGAGGAAGGCGATCAGCGCCACGAAGATCATGGGCCGGCGGCCATACTGGTCGGCCAGCTTGCCGTACAGGGGCATCGTGGCGGTGGACGTGAGCACATAGGCCGTCACCACCCACGACAGATGGGCCATGCCGCCCAGGTCGCCCACGATGCGGGGCAAGGCCGTGGCGACGATGCTCTGGTCCAGCGCGCCCAGGCCCAGCACCGCCATCAGGGCCAGGTAGACGGCGCGGATTTCGCGGTCGGTGACCGGCGCGTCGGGTGCGGGACTGTGGGGTGCGGGACTGTGGTCGTGGGCTGTGTTCATAGTGAGATCCTCGGTGTCATCCGCCGCCCGGTGCCGGACGGGCTGGTGGCGTCTTTCAAGCTGCCATTGCCCGCCTGATGGCGGGACTGATCCGGCTCGCGATGTGCGGCGATGTTCATGGCCTGGCGATGGCGGTCAGCGGTTCGATGGCGGCGGCCAGCGCGTCGAGCTGCGCGGCGTCGAGACGGGCGACGCGGTGCGCCAGCCAGTCCAGCCGTTCCTTCTGGATGCGCTGCAGGTGTTCATGCGCGGCGGGCGTGAGCTGCAGGCCGGTGCGGCGGCGGTCCGGCGGCACGGGCGCGCTGCGTTCCAGCAGGCCGGCCGCTTCCAGCGCCTTCACCTGGCCGCTGATCGTGGGGCCGCGCACGTTCTGCAGCCGCGCCAGGTCGGCCACGCCGATGCCGGGGTTTTCCAGCACGGTGGCCAGCAGCATCGTCTGCATCAGCGACAGGCCGGCATCGCCCCGCTCCGCATCGCGGCGGAATTCGCGCATCAGCAGTTTCAAGGCGCCGCGCAGGTCTTCGGCAATGCCGGTCGCGCGGACGGAGGGTTTACGGGGAGTCATGGCGTACGCAGATAGATAGGTAGGCTATCTATGTTGCCGGCTTTCGCGGATGGTGTCAAGCACCCGGGCCCGTGTCGGCTCGGGCTCATGTCCGTTTCGGGGTCAGACCCCGACATGGACACGGGCCCGGCAGTATCAGGATCAGCTCGTGGCGCGCTTCTTCGCGGCCCACTTGTCATACGCCGCCAGGGTCGCCGCCGGCCCGTTGCCGTACCAGCCGTAGCCATTGCGCCGTTCGACACTGAGCTCGTTGACGTCGGTGTGGATCGACTTGTCGCGGTCGCCGAACACGGGCTTCATCGTCTTCACGTCGTACAGCCGCGACCACAGCGGGCCGGCGCCGGGCCGCGCCACCAGCCGCCTGCCGCCATCGTCCTTCGCATCGGTTTTCCGCGTGTATTCGACGTCGTAGACCGCCACTTTCTTCAGCCACGCCGCACCGGCATCGATGGCCGACACGATCGGCGGCGACGACGGCTGCTTCATCAGCACCGCCAGCAGCCGCGCCGTCTCGCCGCTGGAGATCGCCACCGGCTCGAAATTGCGCGCGCCGACGGGGGCCAGCGTGAGTGCGTCGTGCTGCTGGCACCAGCCGGTGCGCACGCCGTCGACGACGATCTGCGTCGCCAGGATCATCTTCACGGCGCGCTCCTTCGCGGCCAGCGCGCGGCCGGCCAGGTCGCTCGGGACGAATGCGTAATCGTCCTTGCGCGCCGCCACGTCATCGAGCAGTTCCACGACCTGCGCGATGGCGTTGTCGTTGAAGGTGATGGCATCGTGGTAGCCGCCCTGCAGGGGGAACACCTGCGGGAAGCCGCCGTTGGGATACTGCGCTGCCAGCAGGTAGTTCACGCCCTTCGCGAACGTGGCGCGGTACTGGTCGGCCTGGGCCCCCGGCAGCGCCGCCTGCACGCGGGCCAGGAACTTCAGCTCGGTGATGGTGGCGTCATTGTCGATCGTGCCCACGTAGCTCCAGCCCTTCGCGCCGGAGATGATGCCACCCGAAGGATCGTCGTCGACCGGCGCGTAGTGCTCGCCGCGCTGGCGTGCCGGCCCGCTGCGGTTGACGTTCTTGCCCCAGCCGCCCGCCGGCGTCTGGAAGCTGACGATGTTGTCGGCCACGTGACGCGCCTCGGCCGTCGCATACCAGGCGGCCGGTTTTTTCAGCGGCATGCCGTCTTCGCCCTTCAGGTGCGCGCCGGCCGTTTCCGGCGGCGTGCCGGCGGCGCGCTCGGCGGCCAGTGCGGCCTTGTCGGCGGCCATCAGCGCCTGCGAGCGCGCCAGGTACTCGCGCCATGCGGCCCGCTCGGCTGCGGGAACGGCTGCCAGCCGCGCCTCCGTCACCGGCTCGCCGGCCGTCATGTGGCCGATGACTTCGGCGTGGCCGGCGCCCAGCGCCAGCTCCAGCGACAGGCCCAGCACGAGTGCCAGCACCGTCTTGCGTGGATTGATTTTCATGGGTCTCCTCCTTGGTTGTCAGCGTACGCGGATGATCCGCACCGCCATGTACGGACGGCCCGGCAGCGCGATCGCCCGGCCGTCCTGGTCCGCGAATGTGTAGTCGTCGCGCTTCCTGATCGTGAAAATGCCGTCGACCGGCGTGACCGTCATGTTCCACGTGTCGATCACTTCGGCGCGGAACCGCATGCCGTCCTGCAGGCCCGTCTTGAACAGCACGAACGGCCAGGCCGTCGGCCTGGCGCGGTTGAAGTAGCCCAGGTAGTACTCGGCGTGCCGGCCGGCGAACGGATGTTCCTGCCACTTGTCGATCGGCTCCAGGCCCTCCTGCGGGCTCTGTTCCAGGATCTTGCGGAAGAAGGCGATGCGCGGCGCGCTCCGGCCGCGCAAGGTGCCGCCCTTGCCCAGCCAGCTGCGGCTGTCGGTATCCTTGAAGATCTCGCTGTGGCCGACATACGAGCCGGCGATCGCGCCGTTCCAGAAGCGCAGCACCATCTCCTCGGCCGTCAGCTGGCCCCAGCGCCGGTCGATATTGCCTTCGTACTTCACCTCGTCGAACACGACCGGCTTTTCGTATACGTCGCGGTAGATCACGGCGCGCTCCGGATCTTCCACCGCGGCGCCCTGCTGCAGGCTGGCGTGCGTCACCCACGGCTGCGTGTAGTTGTAGAGCCGGACCGAATGGTGGATCGAACGCAGGTGGCCGTAGGGATCGCCGGCCTGGACCAGCTTGAAGTAGTGGTCCCACTCGTCCATGCGTTTTTCCTTCATCAGGTCGAACTCGTTCGCCATCGACCACCAGACATTGCGGTAGGCCGCCAGCCGCGCGATCACGTAGCGCAGGTAGCGGTCGTTCACCGCGCCGGGCATGCGGTCGAAGCCCCACTTGCCCTTGTCATACGGGTGGAACAGGATCAGGTCCGCCTCGATGCCCTTGTCACGCAGCTGGGCCACGCGCCGGTCCAGGTTGCGGAAGAACGCCGGGTCGAAGCGCTCGAAGTCCCAGTTGTGCGGCGGCGTGCCGACGAACGGGAAGCGCTGGTCCGGCAGCGGCACGTCGTTGTTCGGGAAGATCGCCATGCGGAGCTTGTTGAACGGCGCGCCGGCCAGCGTCTGCAGCGTCTGTTCCTGCGACTGCGCGGACTGGTGGAGCCAGGCGTAGCTGGTGGTGCCCACCTGCCAGAACGGCGTGCCGTCCGCATAGGCGAAGTGGAACGTGTTGTGGACGGCGACGGGGCCGTGGTTGCCCCGTGCGGGCGCGACGACGGTGAAGCGGCCCGTCTTCGCATTCAGCGCCGGGCGGTTGCTGCGCGTGGTGTACTCCCACTGCCCCACCGTGTCCGGCATGAAGCGGATCTTGTAACGGCCATCGCCATCGTAGAAGCCGTCGACGGCGATCTCGCGCAGGCCCTGGCGGAAGGTGGCGGCCAGGTCCACGTCCAGGAACGGGTTGCCGTCGCGGGGGCCGTCGAGGGCGATCTCGTAGGTTCCCCAGCGTTCGACCTGGCCGGTCGCCACACCGTATTCATCGGTCGCGGCCTGCGCCGCGCCGCCGAGCAGCACCAGTGCTGCCAGCCACAGAAACAGGAGACGGCGCATGCTTATCCCTTCAGCATTTCGTCGTAACGCTTGCCGCCGATCGTCACGTTGGTCAGTGTCACGTCCGTGGCGTTATGCACGAACCACGGCTCCTGCGCGTTGATCGCGGTGCCGAAATCGCAGTCGCTGATCGTCACGTTCTTTACCGGCAGCACCGGCTTGCCCTCGCCGCCGTTGTAGCTCCTCGCCACGGGGCCCAGCACCACGAAGGCCTGGTAGCAGGCGAAGCTGCCGTCCTTCGTCTGCACGTTCGAGGCGCGCACGTTGGAGATGTGGATGTCGGAGACCTCCGGCGGGCGGCTGCGGATATCGTCGAACGAGGAGGCGTAGTTGCAGTCGAAGGTGATGACGGCGCCGCCGCCGGTCGCCACCTTCGCCGGCGTGGCGCTGCCGGTGTCCTGCGCGTACAGGCTGGGCTTGAGTTTCACGCCGTTCGGCAAGGTCATGTCGCGCACGTAGAAGTAACGGAGGAAACCGCCGCGGTTCATGTTCGTCTTCAGGCGGATGGCCGTGTTCAGCGGGTCCGTCGCCCAGTGCATATTGCGCACGTCGAGGCGCTGCGCATACACATGCTCGATCCCGGCGGACATCTCGCTGCCCAGCGTGACGGCACCGTGGCCGCTGTTCATCACCGAGTTCTGGATGACGACATTGCGCGTGGGACCGTAGCCGATGTCCGTGTTCTTGCCGGCCTTGATGGCGATGCAGTCGTCGCCCGTGTTGAACCAGCAGCCGTCCACCAGCACCGTGTCGCAGGACTCGGGATCGAAGCCGTCCGAATTCGGGCCGATGCTCTCCATCCGCACTTTTGAAAAATGCACGTTGCGGCACTTGACGGGATGGTGGATCCAGAACGGCGCGTTGACGGACAGGTAGCCGGCCATCAGCACGTCCTCGCAGTCGATGAATTCGACCAGGCAGGGGCGCAGGAAGTGACCCAGGCCGAAGATGCGTTTTTCGGCCGGCACGCCCGCCTCCGACAGCGCCGGCAGGAATTTCTCGTCGGCGCGCCAGTCCGCGCTGCCGCCCTGGATGCGCTTGAGCGTGGCCGCATCGAGCTGCGGCGCCAGCGCTGCCAGCGACGCGGGATTGGCCGGGTTGTTGACGCCCTGGTGCAGCGCGCCCTTGCTGGCGCCCTTCCGGTTCATGCCCCACCAGCCCGGGCCGCTCCCGTCCTCGAACGGCACGCCGGCCTGGCCGTCGAGGATGCTGGTCCAGTCGTCGCCCGTGATCGCGATGTTCTTCTGGCCGCGCGCGTAGACGAGCGGCGAGAAGTTCAGGCAGTCGTTGCCCTGCCAGCGCGACAGCACCAGCCTGCCGTTGGCGCCGCAGTCGTAGTCGCCGTCGCGCGCATAGTCGCGCGGGTTCGCGCTGAAGTACACGTGGGCGCCCTTGGCCAGGTGCACGTGCACGTTGGACAGCAGCGTGATCGGGCCTTTCAGGTACCAGTCTCCCTTGGGGATCAGCACGCGGCCGCCGCCCGCCTTGCTGGCCGCTGCGATCGCTGCCTTCAGCGCGGGATGGCTGTCCGGCGAACCCGGTACCGGTGTCGTCACCTGCCCTTTCGCTTCGATGGTCGGGAAGCCTTCCACCTGGTGCACCTTGCACGGCTTCGCGCCGAACTGCGTGATGACGAAATCGCGTTTCGGGAACGCCAGCGGCGTGGCGAAGCGGTCGACGATCTGCTGCGCGCGCGCCCAGGGATCGGGCGTCTGCGCAAACGCCTGCAGCGGCAGGCCATACACCCCGGCCGCACCCAGCGCCGCGGCGCCTTTCAGCAGTTGGCGGCGGCGGATCGAATAGTCGTTGTTCATGGAGGTCTCGGTGATCGGTTTCATGCGCGCGGGCGCGGTGCGTCAGTGTGCCTCGTCGCCGCACCGCCCGGCATTAGATTAAATCGGAAGCCCGTTACGAAATTTGGCAAGCCCGTTACAGCCGAGCCCGTGTCACACCATGGGGGTGACGCAGGGGTTTCGTGGAGCGCAGCTCTGCGCCTGTGGAACGGTGGCCTTGCAAGGTCACACTCCTTCCAGGCGTAGTGACACGAGCTCGACAGTAGCGCACTTACAGCGCCATTGACGTTGCGATCCTGCGGAAATGCGGGCAGTAGCAGGATGTTTCAGCATACGGAAGAGTCCGTGTCACTACGCCTGACCCCAGCATGTGACACGAGCTCGGCCGTAGCACGCGGGAAGCCGGCGCAGGGCCGGCTTAGTTGCGTCAACGCGAGGTCACGCCTAGAACTTGTACTCGGCGGACAGCCGGTACACGCGCCCCATCATGTCGGCCATGCTGGTCAGGTAACCGCCGCCGTACAGCGTGTTGGCGGTGAGTGGCGGCAGCTCCTTGTTGATGTTGTTCACGCCCAGGCTGATGGTCGTGTTCTTGATCCCCGTGTAGCGCACGTTGGCGTTGTACTGGCTGTACTTCGACACTTCCGTCAGGTTCGAGCCGGCGCGCGGCGTGAGGTCCGTCAGGCCCGTGTTGAAGCGCTGCGACAGCGTGGTGCCCCAGTTGCCCAGCTTCCAGCCGATCGACGCCGTGTACTTCCAGCGCGGATTGATCTGCGGCAGGCCGGCCAGGCCGGAGTTCGGACCCGCGCCGCCGTAGCGGCCATCGTTCGAGATGATGCCGATATTGCTGAACCACTGGCCATCCTTCTCGGCCTGGAACTCGTACTTGTGGTACCAGGTGGCGTCAATCTTCGCGTCGAACGTGCCGTAGGTCGTGGCCGGGAAGCGGTAGCTGCCCGAGACGTCCGCACCGCGGATGCGGCTCATGCCGCGGTTGGCCTGGCTGGCGACGATGTGGTCGATGATGCCGTCCGCGCCGCGGAGGATCTGGTCCGCATACTTGGTGGGATTCTGCTGGATCTCGCCGATCGTCACGGCGCCCAGCACGTCCTTCAGCTTCAGGCCCCAGTAGTCGACCGTCAGCGACAGGTTCTTGATCGGTTCCAGACCGAAGCCGAACGAGAAGCCGCGCGACTTCTCCGGCTTGAGGAAGCTGTTGTTCGGCGACTTGGTCCAGTACGTCGTGCTGACGTTGCAGACCTGGTCGCGCGTGTAGCCGGAGACGGGATTGCCGGTACCGCTGACGGTCGGCTGCGCACTCGGGCACAGGACCGGATCGTCCATCTCCTGCGTGCGCACTTCCGGCGTCGGGTTCTGGATGTCCATGATCGACGGCGCGCGGAACCCGGTCGACACGTTACCGCGCAGGATCAGCTGCGGAACCGGCTGCCAGCGCGCCGCCAGGCGCGGGTTGACGGTGGTCTGTTTCAGGTCGTCGTAATGGTCGGCGCGCACGGCGGCGTTCATCAGGAACGTGTCCGTGAACGGCGCTTCCACTTCGGCCAGCAGCGACTGGATATTGCGCTTCAGGCGCTTGGCCACGCCGGACGGCGTCTCGCCCACGAGGTCCGTCTGCAGCACGTTGCCGGAGGCGTCGATGTTGTAGCTGCCGTCGGCCTTCTTCAGCACGTAGTCCAGCGGCGCATCGTAGGTACGGGCGCCATCGCGGCGCAGTTCGCCGGAGACGGCCAGCATCACGTCGCCGCCCGCCAAGGTCCAGATGCTGCGCGACAGCGTGATGTCGGCGCTGCGGTTGTAGGCCTTGTTCAGGCGGTACGTGTAGTCGTCCGCCGCGATGCTGCGCAGGTATTCGAGACCCGCCTCGTCCTGCAGGCCGAACGGGTTCAGGGTGCCGTTGTTGAAGCCTTCCTGCGCCTTCGAATACAGGATGTAGCCACCACCGGCCTTGGTGTCGCGCTTCGACATGCCCCAGTTCAGGCCCGCGCGGTAATCGAAGCCCAGCACTTCGCCTTCGGCCGTCAGCACGATGCGGTCGTTGGTCTGCTCGTCGTTGCGGTAGGCCGAGCCCAGTTCCGCCGGGCCCCACTGGAAGTACAGCGTGCGGCCATTCATGTTCAGGTTGCTGACGGTACCGGGCGTCCTGGTCGGATCGATGTACATCGTCGGCGAATTGGCGCCCGTATTGCTGCCCACCACCTGAACGGTCGGCGTGATGCCGTTGCCCGGGTAGAAGCGGCTGGTGGAAGGCAGCGAGTACGTGGTGAACGGCTGCGTGGCGCCCGGCACCTGCATGCCGCGGTACTTCTGCACGGTGAACTCCGAGTGCAGCACGTCGACGTCGATCTTGTGGCCGCCCGGCAGGTTGAACGAGGCGCGGCCCGCCACGTTGGTGATCTTCGAGCCGTCCGTCACCGCGTTGTAGTACAGCGGATTGCGGTAGCAGCCCGGCGCGTAGACGGCCGGCGTGTTGGCGCTCTGGTTGCCCAGCGTGGGACGGGAATACGGATCGAGACAGCCGTTCGCGTAGGTCGGGTTGTAGTTCGAGTTCGCGGCGCGGGTGAAACCGAAGTTGGCGGTCGGGCTGGGGTTGCGTGCATCGGGCAGCAGGCCCAGGCCCAGCGTGCGCAGCACGTCGGGGTCGAACTGGTCGGGGCGGTCGGCCTGGAACAGCGCGGATTTCTTCTGGTGGTCGACGGACAGATACGCATTCCAGCCATCCTTGGCGAGGTCCCCGAAGCCGGCAATGGCGCCGATGCTCTTGGTGTCGCCGCCGCCGCTCTGTTCCGGATCGGCGTATTCGCCCTTGATCGAGAAGCCCTTGTAGCCGCGCTTCGTGATGAAGTTCTGCACGCCGCCGATGGCATCCGCGCCATACGTGGACGCAGCGCCGCCGGACAGCGTCTCGACGCGGTCCAGCGCCATGCGGGGAATCACGTTGACGGACACGTACTGGTCCTGCAGCGGTTCGTTGGCCAGGCGGCGACCGTTCAGCAGGGTCAGCGTGCGCATCGGGCCGAGGCCGCGCAGGTTGGCCATGGGGCCGGCCGCGCCGGAGTTGGTGCCCAGCGCCAGCGACTGCGGCTGCTCGAGGATCAAGTCCTTCAGCTCCGTGTGGCCGCGCGCTTCCAGCTCGGTGGCCTTGATGGTGACGAGGGGCGTGGCGCCTTCATCGGCCACGCGACGGATCAGCGAGCCGGTGACGACGATCGCCTGGACAGGTTCTTCGGCCGCCGCGGCAGCCGCTGGGGTGGTGTTCTGGAGCGCTTCCTGGGCCATCGCCTGGCCAGTCATTTCGCAGATCGCAACGGTCACGGCGAGCGCCATCGTTGCACGCCGCAGACGCGGGGTGTGGGTGTACTTCATTTGTCTCCTCCGCCAGCCATTATTAATTGGCTTGATCAGTTGATATTATTGGTTGGCCAGTCTCGCCAATTGGTCGGACCAGTTACAAATGAGTATGCACCTGGCGCGGGATGGCGTCATCCCCCTGCGGAAATTTTGACAAATGTGTGTAGCAATGAAACAACAGCGCTGCGAACAGCCGAGTCCGTGTCAACTTCAGGGTCAGTCACGAAAGTTGACACGTGCTGGGCACTACCTGCGTTTTTGGGTCGCTTGGCGTCCAGGCATCAGCCGTCGGCAACGCGACACGCAGCGGCAAGCTTGCGAATGCCGCATCACTATCAGGGAAGAAAAACGTGCGCGCGCCTTCGAAGCTCGGCTCGTGTCAACTTCGGTGACTGACCCCGAAGTTGACACGGGCTGAGCAGTAGCCGCTTATGCGGGCTTGGCGTGCAGCCACCGCGCGTGGGCGGTGCGGGCGGCGTAGTCGAGCAGGTAGCCGAGCAGCCCGATGAGGATGATGGCGGCCATCAGTTCCGAGTAGGCGAGACGGTCGCGCGTATCGAGGATGAAGTAGCCCAGGCCCGCCGACACGCCCAGCATCTCGGCCGGCACCAGCACGATCCAGATGATGCCGATGGCCAGGCGCACGCCGGTGAGGATGTGCGCCGTGATGCCCGGCAGGACCACGCGCCACACGACTTCCCACCTGGTCGCCGACAGGCTGCGCGCCAGCAGCAGCCAGTTCGGATCGAGCTGGTTCACGCCGGCCACCGTGTTCAGCATCAGCGGCCAGGTGGCCGCGAACGCCAGCAGGAAGTAGACGGGTGCGTCGCCGACGCCCAGCGCCATCACCGCCAGCGGCATCCACGACAGCGGCGACACCATGCGCAGCAGCTGGAATAGCGGCGTGGCGGCGCGCGAGAAGATCGTCGACATGGCGACCAGGATCCCCAGCGGCACGCCGACGACGATCGCGCACAGCAGCCCGATCCCCACCCGCTTCAGGCTGAGCATCACGTGCAGCCAGATGTCGCGGCCGCTCACCAGCTCTACGAAGGCATGGGCCGTGGCCAGCGGCGCGAACGCCGCGGCGATCGGCGTGCGCGCCTCCAGCGCCGAGACGCCGAGGGACCACAGCAGCACCGCCAGTGCCAGGCCAACGATCGGCAACAGGACCTTCGAGAGCATCGTCAAACAGCCACCGTCTCGGTGCGCAGCAGGTTGGCCGGCAGGCCGAACGCCTGCGGACCGCCGACGGCCGCGAGGGACTTGCGCACGAAGCGGTCGTCCACCAGGTCGCGCGCGACGAACTTCGGATCGAGGCCGGCCAGGAACTTGTTGTCCCCTTCCACCTTCGTCTGCACCAGCGCGCGCACCATCTCCTCGGTGTACGAGGCGAACGGGAACGGCTGGAAGTCGATGCGGCGCTGCTGCCACTGCGGGTGCACGACGATCTTGCGCTGCTCGTAGGCCGAATAGTCCGTCACTGCCAGCACCTTGGTCAGCGTCTGCAGCGGATGCGGCGTGTAGCGGTTCGGGCCGCTGGAGGCCAGCAGCTTGGCCGTCTCCACCTGGTTGGAACGCGACCACAGCTGGGCGTTCACGATGGCGTTCGTTACGCGCTGCGACCACTCGGGACGTTGCACCAGGTCGCGCTCGGCCAGGAACGTGACGCAGCACGCGTGGTTCTTCCAGACGTCGCCGGAGAAGCGCAGGATCTTGCCGACACCTGCCGTCTCGGCCGCCGCATTGAACGGCTCGGCGACGATGAAGCCGGCGATCGACTTGGCCGCCAGCGCGGACACCATCTCGGCCGGCGCCAGCACGACCAGGTTGACTTCATTGGCCTTCACCGGCTCGCCGCGCGCGCGGGTGACCACGGTCAGCTTGTGCGCCGTGAGGATCTTCTGCAGCAGGATATTGTGGATCGAGTACCAGAACGGAATCGCCACCGTCTTGCCGCCCAGTTCCGCGACCGAGTTGATCTCGTTCTGCACGGTCAGCGCGGAGCCGTTCACGTGGTTCCAGGCGACCACCTTCGCCGGGAACTTCGAACCGTAGCGCACCCACAGCGTGGCCGGCGACAGCAGGTGGATCACGTTCACCTGGCCGGACACGAACGCCTCGACGATCTGCGCCCAGCTGCGGAACAGCCGCGGCGCCTCGACCTTCAGGCCCTGCGCCTCGAACAGCTTGCGGCCATGCGCCACCAGCAGCGGCGCCGCGTCCGTGATCGGCAGGTAGCCGATCTTCACGGGCTGGTCGTCGCCCCTGAAGCTCTGAGCCCTGGCCTCGCCGGCAAACAGCAGCGGTGCGGCAGCGCCTGCGCCGGCCAGCGCCGACATGCGCAGGAAGTCGCGGCGCGTCATGCCGCAGTCGCAGTCTGAGGCGGTACAGATATGGATGGAATCGTTGGCCATTTTGATTTTCCTTGTTTGGTCAGGGGGTGACGGGAGACGCCGCCGTGCGCAGCGCATTGACGATGTCGAGCCGCAGCCGCACCACGTCGTCGCCGTAGTCATGGCGGGGGCGCGGGATGTCCACGCGCCATTCGCGCACGATATTGCCGGGCTGGCCGGCCAGCAGCAGGATGCGGTCGGCCACCAGGATCGCCTCGTCGATATCGTGCGTGACGAGCAGCACGGCCGTATGCCAGCGGTGCACCACGTCCACCAGCAGCGTCTGCATTTCGCCGCGCGTGATCGCGTCGAGGGCGGAGAACGGCTCGTCCGCGAACAGCAGCTCGGGCTCGCGCGCCAGCGCGCGGGCCAGTGCCACGCGCTGCGCCATGCCGCCGGACAGCTGCGCCGGATAGGCATGCGCATGCGCGGCCAGGCCGACGGCTTCCAGCGCCTCGGCGATGCGCCGGGTACGTGCTGCCTTGTCGATCGCAGGCTGCCGCGCGAAATCGAGGCCGAAGCCGACATTGGCGCTCACGTCCAGCCAAGGCAGCAGGCTCGGTTGCTGGAACACGAGCGCTGCGCGCGGATGGGGTGCCAGCAGCGGCTCGCCGAGGAAGCTGACGTTGCCCTGCACGGGCGCGGCAAGGCCGGCCAGCCCGCGCAGCAGCGTGGACTTGCCGCTGCCGCTGCTGCCCAGCAGGCAGACGATCTCGCGGCGCCCGACCGAGAGCGATACGCCATCGACGATCGTGCGCCCGTCGTAACCGAAGCGCAGGCCGCTGCCGGCCAGCGCGACCTCTGCCTCGTTCTGCATCGCCACGTCCTGCATCCTGTCCTTCTTGAATCCGCCGTTCATTCTGTGGCCGATGCCGGACCGGCGGCCGACTGCTTCTGCAATTCGATCTGCAGCTGCGTGAGGCTCGGCGTGACGATCGGGATGAAGGCCGACTCGCGCCAGCGGCGCGCGAAGTCCAGGCCATGGTCGCGCAGGTAGGCGCGGCCGCCGCTGGCCTGCAGCTCCAGCATCACGGCCGCCTGCACGATCTCGGCCAGCGTGATCCGCAGGCGGAACATCGGTGCGGCAGCGCTCTGGAAGCGGCCATCGTGCACGCCTTCGAGCAGGCGCGCCACCGCATCGTCCAGCGCCGTCTGCAATTCCAGCACGCGGTCCGTCAGCGTGTTGCGCGTCTTCGCGCACAGCGCCAGCGCGGAACGGAGGCTGGCGCGCGCCAGGCCGATCGACATCCCGCACTGCATGCCCAGGAAGGCGGGCCGCACGGCCGGCAGGAACTTGCGCGCATCGAGGGCAATCACGTCCGCCGCGCCGGCCGGCACGGCGTTCAGCCAGACGGCGGCGGTATTACTGCCGCGCAGGGCCATCAGGTCCAGGTCCGGGCTGCGCGTGACGCCGGGGGCATCGCCGGCAAACGCCATCACGGCCGGCGGCGCGCCGTTCGGCATGTTGACGGCGGCGGCCGCGACGAAACCTTCCTTGCGCAGGTTGGTGATCCAGGCCAGGCCGCCATCGAGCTGCCAGCCATCGCCCGCCTGCGCGGCGGTGATCTGCAGCGACTCGATCCCGGACAGGAATTTCATCGCGTTCGACAGGCCCGTGGCACCGGCATGTTCGCCGGCCAGCAAGGGCTGCAGCCAGCGTGCCTTCAGCGCGTCGTTCGAACTTTGCAGCACGTATTCGATGAAGGTGCGGTGGCCCCAGAACACGAAGGCGCTGGTGAGCGACTGTTCGGCAACGGCGGCGATGGCATCGATCGCATCGCGCACGTCGCCACCGCTGCCGCCCAGTGCTTCCGGCACGCCGATGCGGAACAGGCCCGCGGCGGCCAGCTGCGGCAGCACCGCGCCAGCCAGCTCCTGCGCCGTATCGAGCTGCTGGGTGTGCGCCTCCAGCCAGGCCTGCAGGTCGGCGGGCAGCGGCTTGCGGGCGACGGACGTGGTGTCGGTGGCAGCGGTATCCGGCATCAGATCGCCCCGGTCGCGTAAGGCTGCAGCTGCGGGTTGATCTCGCTGCCGGCCAGCGAATTGGCGAAGTTGCACAGCGTGGCCAGGCTGATGCCCAGCACCACTTCGAGGGCCTGCTGCTGGTTGTAGCCGGCCGCCTGGAAGGCCTGCAGTTCCGCATCGGCGACGGCGCCGCGGTGGGCAATGACGGCCTTGGCGAAGGCGTGCACGGCGTCGAGTTTCGCATCGCCCGTGTCGCCGCCCTGCTGCAGCGCGCGCACCTGTTCGACGGGCAGCTGGGCCTTCTTCAGCGCCACGGCCGTGTGGCCGGCCACGCAGAAATCGCAGCCGTGGATGCGCGCCGCGGCGATCTGCACCACTTCGCGTTCGGCCAGCGTCAGGCTGGTTTTCGCGTTGATGCCGGAGACCGTCATGTAGGTTTCCAGCGCCTGCGGCGAATTGGCCAGCACGCCGATCAGGTTCGGCAGGAAGCCGTTGTTGGCGATGGCCTTTTCGACGAACGGGCGGCTCGCTTCGGGCGCCGTTTCCAGCGTCTGCAGAGAGATGCGGGGCTGGGCGCCGGATTGAGCGCTGGACTGATTTTCGGGCTGGATGAGGGACATGAGGTGCTCTCGGTGAAGATGAAACCGCCATTATAGAAGCCTGCGGCGAAGGACGCACAGCACTGTACGTCGCGTTTTTCTGCTCATCCGTCCAGTTGCTCAGCCGTTCAGCCCTCCGGCGCTACCCATCCGCAGGCCTGACTCCTGGCCGCGACGCTGCCGCCGGAACGCGCCCGGATGCTCGCCGATCACCTTCTTGAACGCCCGCGAGAACGCCGCATGCGAGCGGTAGCCCACGTGCTCGGCGGTGCGTTCGATCGTTTCGCCGCCGTTGAGCTGCTGGGCCGCGATCTTCATCCGCAACAGCAGCAGGAACTGGGCCGGCGCCTGGCCGCTCGCATCGACGAAGTGCTTGTAGAAGCTCGAACGGGACATGTGCACGGCCCGCGCCATGTTCACCGTGGACCAGTCGTTGCCCGGCTCGCGCATCATGCCATCGAGCAGGGCCGTGAACTCGGGGCGGCGCGCCAATGCCAGCAGGCCTGACAGCACGTCCTGCTGCCGGGCCACGTGGCGCGTGACATAGAAGAACAGCAGTTCGGCCAGGCGCGAGATCAGGGGCGGCGGCAGGTCCGGCGCGCGGTTGCTGGCCGCCTCCGCCAGCATCAGGTCGAAGATCGTGCCCGCCGCCCCCATGGCCGCATCGTCCGCGCGCAATTCCACCACGTCGGGGAACGAGCCGACGATCAGCGTGCTCAAGGCGCCGCGGAAATCGAAGAAGCCGCAGGCCAGCCCGGTGGCATCGGGTGCCGCGAACGACAGCGGCTGCATCGGGCTGGCCGGCAGCGGCGCCGCCGGGTCCGGGTCCGGGCTCAGGAAGTGCGGAATATCGCGCAGCAGGAACACGCCATCGCGCGGCCCCAGCTTTACCGGTGCGCGGCCCTGCACGTGCAGGTAGCAGCTGCCATGCAGGATGACGTGGAAGCTGGCCAGCGTGCGGCCGGCCGTGGAAGCGCGCCAGCGGCCGCAATACTGGCCGACATGAAAGGCCGCCGCATCGAGTTCGATGCTGTCGATCAGCCAGTGGACGAGTCGATCGGTGTTGGCGCCGCTGTGCATGGTATCCGGATCCGCGAGTACAAACGCACGATTATGCCGGGCATGGCGCCGCCTGCCCACGAAGCTTTTGGCATATCGACGGACGGTTTTCGTGCCGGCGGCACGGCGCCGTGCTAGCCCAGCCGGTAACGCCGCGAGCGCGAGCCGAATGCGAATTCCTGGCAGTACTCGATCAGCTGGTTCAGCAGGTAGTACAGGTCGCTGCGTTCCTGCATGATGCCCGCCTTGACGAGCCCCTTCGACATCGCCTTGAAGAAGGCACTCAGGCGCTCGCCGGCATCGCGGGCGTCCACCTCATCGAACTGGGCGCCGATCCGCGTGACCTCCCGGTCCACGGCGGCGATGTTCATGCGCAGCTCCTCCCGCACGTCTGCCGCGATATCGAGCGCCACGATCTGGCGGCGCAGCAGCACCAGGCCGGCGTGCAACTCCTTGGTGAGGTACTCGACCGGCACGTCGCTGTCCTCGAAGCCACTGACGGACGTGCCACGGCGGATCCGCTCGCGCACGGCCTCGATGCGGGCGCCGCCATCCTCGAACTGGGGCAGCTCGATGGCGGACTGGCACTGCAGCGCCTCGCGGAAGCACGGATGAATGGCAAAGCTCTCGTCCTGCAGGGTGAGCGTGTCGTCGAACTCGGCATTGCAGAAATAGGCGGGCTCGCCGTCGCGCACGGCGCCGATCACGCTGATCGAGAACAGCACCGACAGCGGGTAATCGGCCGACAGCTGGTGGCGCAGCGCGGGGTGGCGGCTGGACAGGTCTGGCTGCATGATCGCGTACTTGCGGGCGAAGTGCTCGCGCCTGAACAGGTAGCTGCCGCTGGCCAGCAGCAGCAGGATATCGCTGAGGAACGGGTAGTTCACGGACCATTCGTTCTGGATGTCCACCAGCTTCCAGCGGCTGTACTGCTTGGCCGCCGCGAACACATCGCGTTCGACGATGGTGGTGCCGCCGCGCATGTGGCCCACGTCCCGGCAGGCATTGCATAGCTGGATGATGTCGCGCGGGCGGTTCAGCGTGCGCGTGACGATGTACTTGCGGGTATCCGTTTCGCCCACATGGCGCGGAAAGCCATGCTCCCACAGCACCGCGGCCGCTTTGCGGATGCCGGTGGAAGCCGCCGCCCTCGTCTGGATCAGGTTGATGAGGGCCTCGCTGTCCCAGCGGATGTGCCACTCGTCGCTGCGCAGCTTGTCGCGTTCCTTGAAATCGAGTTTTTCGTAGATGTCGATGCGCAGGAACACGGAGCAGTTCAGGAACGGGTAGACGGACTGCGCGTGCTTGCCGGCGCGCAGCAGGCCGATGACGAGCGTGTCGCTGCCCGGATCGTTCGACCACACCTTCTCGATCTGGTCGATGAGGATGTAGAAGGCATTGCGCACCTTGAACAGCTTCAGCTGGCGGGCATATTCCTGGATCTTGCGTTCCACCACCTCGACCTGGTCGCTCAGCCGCGCACCGGACGACGGTTCGATCGTGATCGATGCCTCCACGGCATTGAAGGCCGAGATGGTGAGGCTGGTCTTCAGGCGCTCGACGATGCGCCAGAAGCGTTCGAAGGTCGTCAGGTCGTCGACCTCGCCGTTATCGACGAGAAACTGGCGCAGGCGCGCGGCGATGGCTTCGCGTTCCTTGCCCGGGTGGTCGCGGATATGCCGCAGCATCAGCTTGGCCAGTTGCACGCACAGGATATAGCGCCACAGCAGCTCCTTGGCCTGATAGGGCGCGATGCCGCCCATCTCGAAGCGCTTGATTTCGTCGGCCGAGATCTCGTCCGGCGTGACCAGCGAACTGCGCCCGGACGCCTCGAACTCGTTCTGCAGCTTCAGGCAGATGGCGCTCTTGCCCGCGCCCTTGCGGCCAAGGAACAGCCACTTCTTGCCGGCGAGTGCCGTACGGTAGGCCGTCGTTTCCAGGAAGCCGGCCGACAGCAGGCCGCCCATGCCGATATCCGTTTCCGCGTCGTCCTTGCCGAAATAAAGCTTGTCGAGCATAGCGCCTCCTGCCGGGATGGGCCGTCGATCCAGTATTGGCGCCGGGCCGGCCGCTGTCAATCTCCAGTTGCACGAGTTCAGCTATGCAATTTCCGGATAGCCGGGCAGCAAAACGCTATAGCTGTGCCCCGTCGACCTTGCGTATCATCGCCGGAATAAAATCCAGGAGACCGCCCGCATGCATGGCCACGACACGATTACCGCCAACGATGGCGCAGCACTGCCCGTGCAGTCCACCACCACCCTGTGGCTTGCCGCCGCCGTATCGGCCCTCGGCGGCCTGCTGTTCGGCTACGACTGGGTGGTGATCGGCGGGGCCAAGCCGTTCTACGAGGCGTGGTTCGGCATCGTGGCGCCGGCCGCGCAGGCCTGGGCCATCAGCTGCGCGCTGATCGGCTGCCTGGCCGGTGCCGTGGGTTCCGGCGTGATCAGCGAGAAGCTGGGGCGGCGCCGCGGCCTGCTGATCGCGGCGGTCATCTTCGCGGTATCGTCGATCGGTACCGGCTGGGCCGGCAGCATGGGCGCGTTCACCGCGTGGCGCGTGATCGGCGGCGTGGCGATCGGGCTGGCCTCGGGACTGTCGCCGCTATATATCGCGGAGATCGCCCCGGCCGCGATCCGCGGCCGCCTCGTGTGCCTGAACCAGATTGCCATCGTGCTGGGCATCCTCGGTGCGCAGGTGGTCAACTGGCTGATCGCCGAACCCGTGCCGGCGGGCGCCACGTTGGCCGATATCGCCGCATCCTGGAATGGCACCACGGGCTGGCGCTGGATGTTCGCCAGCGCGGCCGTCCCCGCCGCCGCCTTCCTGCTCGGCTGCCTGATGATCCCGGAGAGCCCGCGCTGGCTGGCGGGCCGCGGCGACTGGCACGGCGCCACGCGCGCCCTCGCCCGCCTGGGCGGCGACGTGTATGCCGATGGCGCGCTGCGCGAGATCCGCGGCGCGCTGGGTGCCTCGCGCGGGCGCGGCCTGGCCGCAGTGCTGCGCGAACCGCGCTTCATGAAGGTCCTTGTCATCGGCATCGTGCTGGCGGTGCTGCAGCAGTGGTGCGGCATCAACGTGATCTTCAACTACGCGCAGGAGATCTTCGCCTCGGCCGGTTATGCGGTGTCGGACACCATGTTCAACATCGTCATCACGGGTGTCGTCAACTGCGTGTTCACGCTGGTGGCGCTGGTGACGGTGGAACGCTGGGGGCGCCGCCGCCTGATGCTGCTGGGCTGCGCCGGCCTGGCCATCATCTACCTGCTGCTGGGCGCCTGCTACCTGGCCGGCATGCAGGGCTGGCCGCTGCTGCTGCTCGTGGTACTGGCGATCGCCTGCTATGCGATGACGCTGGCGCCGGTGACATGGGTGGCGCTCTCGGAGATCTTCCCGAACGAGGTGCGCGGCGCCTGCATGGCCGTGGCCACCACGGCGCTGTGGGCCGCCTGCTTCCTGCTCACCTATACCTTCCCGCTGATTAACAAGGCGATGGGCACCGGTGCCACGTTCTGGATGTACGCCGTGATCTGCGCGGCCGGCTTCGTGTTCGTGCTGCGGCATCTGCCGGAAACGCAGGGCAGGACGCTGGAAGAGATCGAAGCCGGCTGGCGGTGACGTTTCAAGCGCCAGCGCGTGTCCGGCGCCTGCCCCTGTCGCTGCCGCCACGCGGCACGAGCTTGCGCATGGATGCGGAGCCGATGGAACGCAGGCCGCCGGATGCCGCCCTATAATCGGGTTTTTGATCGCCCTCCTCCATGCCCGTCCTGCACCCCTGCCCCGATGATGATGGCCAGCCCGTCACCCTGCACTTGCCTTCCGCGCCCACCGGCCTCGCCGCGTGGATGGATGCCGCGGCCATCGCCACCGTCGTCCCGGGCGGCGCCATGCCCGCGGCGCTGAACGGCATCGCGTTCGATGCCTGGGCGGGCGCCGCCGAAGGGGCATGGGATGCGCTGGCGAACGATGCGGCCGATCCCGAGCCCCCATTCGTGCTGCCGCCGGGACTGGCCGCGGCCGCGGGTGCCGTGATCGTGGAAGAAGACGGCCGCGTGTGGCTCGTGGCGCCATCGAACGGCTTCGGCGGCTACGACGCCACGTTCCCCAAAGGCCGTGTCGATGCCGGCACGAGCCTGCGCTGCGCCGCCGTGCGCGAGGCATTCGAGGAAAGCGGGCTGAAGGTCGAAATCGACGGTTTCCTGATCGACGTGCGCCGCACGCTGACCTACACGCGCTACTACCTGGCGCGCCGCGTGGGCGGGCATCCGGGCACCATGGGCTGGGAGAGCCAGGCCGTGCACCTGGTGCCGCTGGCGATGCTGGCGGAAGTGGCCACGCACAGGAACGACGTGGCGATCATCGCGGCGCTCCTGTCCCGATAACAGTGTCCCGGTGCCAGGCACCAGGAAACGAGCCCGGCTGATGTCCCGGTGCCAGGCACCAGGACATGACTTCTGCGACTTCAATGTCCCGGTGCCTGTGTCCCGGTGCCTGGCACCAGGACACGACCCGGCTACCTGCCGGCGCGCGTCGCGTAGTAGTCGGCCAGCACGCCGAAGGCCTCCTTTTTGACGCCCGTCTCGGACATCAGCCCCTTGCGGTTCCAGCCGTTCTGGAACACGGGATGCTCGCGGCGCGGCGACTGGAAGTCCTTCAGGATCCACGGCGACAGGCCGCGCAGCGTGGGGATTTTCTCCGCCATCGCCAGCGTCTTGCGGTAGTACTCGGCCTGGTACTCCTCCGTGAATTTGCGCTTTCCGTCGTTGCGGTAGCCGGCGAGCGCATCGGCGCCGAACTCGGACAGGATCAGCGGCCGGTCCGCGGGTACCTGCCACTTCAGGCCCGGCAGCGCGTCGAGCGGGTCGTCGCCATACCAGCCGGCATAGGTGTTCACGGCCAGCACGTCGAGCTTGTCAACCAGCGGATCCTGGATGGCCGTGACGTCTTCGCCATCGACCTTGTGGCGTTCGACCAGCAGTGCGGCGCTGATCAGGCGCGTGGGGTCGAGCCGGCGCACATTGTCCGCCATCGCGCCGTGGAAGGCGGTGCGCGGCGCGGAGACGGGCGTCTCGTTCCCCACGCTCCACAGCACCACGGCGGCGCGGTTGCGGTCGCGGTAGATCGTTTCGGCCTGCATCGCCAGCGCCTTCCCCAGCACGGCCGGGTTGTCCCAGTCGACCGTCCAGTAGACGGGAATCTCGCTCCACACCAGGAGGCCCATTTCATCGGCCAGCCGCACCGTCGTTTCCGAATGCGGATAGTGCGACAGGCGCACGTAGTTGCCATGCAGGCCGTGCTTGATCTCGGTGAGCAGCGCGCGCGCGGCCTGCTCCGTCATGTTGCGCGCCGGGTTCGGCCCGAACTCTTCTTCGTGCAGCGAGATCCCGCGCAGGAAGATCGGCTTGCCGTTCAGGAGGATCTGGCTGCCTTTCACGGCGATCGTGCGGAAGCCGATGCGGTCGCGGATGGTGTCGCCGGCCGCCGTGACGCGCACGTCGTACAGCTTCGGGCTGTCCGGCGACCAGCGCTGCAGCTTCGCCGGCGCGGCGATGTCGATGGCGGCGCGGCCATTGGCATCCGTCGTCGCCGTGGCTTTCGCCAGGCCGCCGATATCGACCGTGACCGCCTGGTTGGCGGCCCGCGCGCCCTGTAGCTGCACTTCGCCCGTGATGCGGCCGTTCTCCTTCAGCGTGAGCGCCGCATCGTCGATGAACGTGGCCGGCGCGTAGACCAGCCGCACGGGCCGCGTGATGCCGCCATACAGGTCCCAGTCCGTGATCGGCGTGGGGATCGTCTGCGCATCGTGCGACGAATCCACGCCGACGGTCAGGCGGTTGTCGCCGTCGCGCAGCGCCTCCGTCACTTCCAGCACGAACGGCGTGAAGCCGCCTTCATGCCGGCCGATCTCCTTGCCGTTCAGGTAGACGTAGGCGCGGTAGTTGACGGCCTCGAAGCGGAGGAAGGCCCGCCCGCCCGCCAGCGGCTTCGCGCGGAACTTGCGCTGGAACCAGACCAGGCCATCGTAGTAGCGCAGCTCCGGCTTCGCCGCATTCCACGCACCGGGAATGCTCATCTGCGCGCCCCGGTCCATGTCGAATTCGAAGAAGGTGGCGCCGCCCTTCGCTTCCTCGGTCGCCACGTCCAGGTCGCGGTAGCGCTGCATGCGCGACTTGGCCACCCAGCCGTTGATGTCGTTCAGGCCCGTGCGGTACAGGTCCTTGGAAAAGGTCCATTGGCCGGACAGGTCCTGGCTGTCGCGCGACGGCGATGCGGTCAGCAGGAAGGCGGGACGCAGGTCCGGTGATGTGGGCACAGCGGGGGCAGCCGCGGCGGGGATTGCCACGGCGGCCGTCGCCAGCAGCAGCAAGGCGGTCAGCAGTTTTTTCATGTCGTTCACGTCCAGTCAGGGAATCAGGCCGGCGGCGCGCGCGGCTTCGTCGAGGGTCTCGCCCACCAGGGCCATGTTCTGGATCGCGGCCAGGCTCCATTGCGCGGTGGCGTTGGTGCTCAGGTTGGGCAGCTCGACGAGCGGCCGCAAGACATCGGCCCCGCCCACGCGCCGCGGCGTCAGGGCTGCGCCGCCATCCTTCAGGAAGGCGGACTGGAAGAACTCGCGCCAGGTGCGCAGCGCCAGCGCCTTGTCGCGCGCCTGGTAGGCGGCATAGCCCGTCATGCGCGACCCCGTGTCCGTCATGCCGCGCCCACCGGGGTCCTTGCCCAGCAGCGCCACGACATCGGTCTTCGGCGCCGTGTAGTAGCGGCAGTATTCGAGCCAGGCCTTGCGGTAGGCCGGCGCATCGACGAGCGTCAGCAGCTCGGAGCTCATCTCGATCACGCCGAACATGCCGTTCAGGTGCGAGATGGAGACGTGCTCGCCCGGGCCGATGAACTTCCCCGTGTTGAAGTCGTAAGGTGCCGTACCGGCAAACCAGCGGCGCTGCAAGGCGCCGATGCTCTCCATGCCGTCGCGGATCCTGTCGTGCCAGCGCCGGTCGCCGGTGCGCTCCCATTCGGCCAGCCAGGCCGCCACGATCGAGCCCCACGAGGTGCCGAAGGACACGCTGATGAAGTCGTCCTTCGCCTCGCGCGCTGCGGATTTCGCCAGCTTGCGCGAGATGTCCACGTTCGCCAGGTGCCGGTCCGAATCGAGCAGCTCGCGCATCAGGTCGCCCACGCGCTCGTCCGCCGTGAGGAAGTAATAGATGCGCCGGTACGCCGCGTTCGACACGCGCGGCTGCTTCGACGAGTCGGACCAGTGCTGGACGCCGTGCCGCGTGCCGTAGCCCTTGAAGCGGCCGGCGTGGTACACGTCCACCTCGCCCGTGTGGCGCGTCATCGCTTCGGCGAAGCGGAAGATGTCGGCGCGGCCCGTGCGCAGGAAGCTGTACCACAGCCACAGGTCGGTGGACAGTTCCGAGTTGTCCCACGCGTAGCCGCCGATATCGTAGCGCCACATGTGGCGGTCCGTATCGTAGGTATGCATCACGTCGCCGTACGACCAGAAGCCGTACCAGCGGTGCTGTTCGGCCTCGCGCAGGTACTGGTCCAGCTGCACGGTGAGCGCGTCCTCGAGCAGCTTGCGGCCCGGCGTGCCGGCATCGGCCACGTCCCAGTCGCCGAACACGCCGCACTGGTGGATGCGCGCCGGCGCCACGGTCAGCCGCGCCGGCCGCGCCACCTGCTCCGCCATGTCCGCCAGGTCGGCGTGCGACGGCGTGCCGCCCAGCACCCACAACTGCAGCTCGGACGTGCGGGCGATGCCGGTCGCGTCGTCCCAGCCCTGCTCGTAGTCTTCGTAGGTGATGTTCAGGCCGGCGTTCTGCTTCTCGAACGTGTCCATGCCGTCCAGGCCCCGGTAGGGCCGCATGTCCATCACGGGAGCGGACGGCGACCAGAGCCAGGCCGTCACGTCCGCCAGCGCCGTATTCGCGCCGCGCACGTCGAGCCGCACCGGGGCGCGCTGCCAGAAGTCCTTCAGGCCCAGCGCCACGCCGCCCGCTGCGCCGCCCGCGTACAGCAGGCCCTGCGCGCGCGTACCGGCATTAGCATCGATCCAGGCCTGGCCGGCGCGGGTGCGCTTGCGCAACGTAAAGCCATCGGGCGCATGCTGGGCCAGCGAGAAGTCGCCCCACTCGGGAATCCACTGCAGGCCGTCGCGTACCGGCTTTGCCATGCCCGCCAGCGGCGGCAGCGCCTGGCCGGCCACCTGCGCGTCCTTGAAGGCCTGGCCTGGATCGCGCCGCAAGCCGGTCACCGGCCGCACCGCCTCGCCCCACACGCCCGCGCCTTCGCCGGCAAAGCGCACGTGCCGGTCATACGTCTCGTTGGTCATCGGCACCTGCGCCGTCACGCCCAGGCCGCGGATGAAATCGCGTGCCGGCTGGCCGTCGAACAGGAAGGAATGCACGATGCGCACGCTTTGCGAGCCGGCGTAGAAGTACAGGCGCACCGAGAACGGCAGCCAGTCGCGCCCGTTGCCGCTGTGCGTGCCATCGAGCTTGATGACGGCGCGCACGGGTCCGGTCTGTTCGACCGTCACCTGCGTGACCTTGCTGGTGAAGGCTTCGGTTGAGACCTTGCCCACGTCGTCCGGGTCGGGCCCGTCCTGCCGCAGCGCCACGAGCCTGAGGCCCTGCATGGTCAGCCGGCCGGCCCTCGTGGCCGAGGCGATCAGGTACTCGCCACCCGTCGGGACGATCCACGTGGTGTCGCCCGCCGTGACGGTGATCTGGCTGGCACCCTGCTGCACCGCGACCGCCCGGGCAGGCTTGACGGACTGCGCGGCGGCCTCGAGCTGCCAGTGCGCTGCGGTCCTGCCGCCTTCCACCGCATGCGCCGTCCACTTCAGCGTGCCGTCCGGCCAGTAGGCCAGGGGCCAGGACTGCACGGCGGGCGCATTGGCACCCAGCGTGAAGTACAGCTGCTTGCTGGCGGGCAGCCGCAGCGTGCCGCGCGGCCAGGGCACGCCGAACGTGCTGCCTTCGAAGCGCCGGGGCGGCGCCGCATCGAGCCAGTTCAGGACGGTGTTCTGGACGGGCACCGGCTTCGTCCCTGGCGCCGTGTTGGCGGTGGCGGCGGATGACAGGCCCGGCAAGGCCGACAGCAGCGGCAGGGCGGAGGCGGATTGCAGGAAGCGGCGGCGCGATGGCGTGAGAGGCATGGAACTCCAGGTACCCATAGCCGGCGCCTGCAGCACGCAAGGCAAGCCGACTAATATATTAGTGACTTGCCCATGGTAGCGCCTGTCCCCTGCCCGGTCCATCCACCCGGGCAATCACTCAGCCGGATGATTGGAAGCGGTACCGCACCCGATATTGCCTCCGGTGCGCCACGACGCTGGCGTGGTCCTACCTGCGGCCCTTCAGGCCGTCGATCTCGACCCGCAGCGCGCGCCGCTCGGCGGTAGCCGCGTCCAGCTGTTCACGCAGGGCCTTTACCTCGGAGGCGAAATTGTCGCGCGCCGTGACGGCGCCGACCAGTTCCATTTCGGCGGCCAGGCGCGCGTCCGAATCCGTGCCGGCCGACGTGACGCTGCGTTCGAGCTGCGAGCGCAGGTCGGCGATCTGGCGGTCCTTGCCATCGATCGCCAGCTGGTCCTTGGCCTTGCCGACCAGCGCATTGGTGGCCACCTCGCGGGCATCGCGCAGCTCGACCGTCAGCCGCTCGATCTGCTCGGCGCGTTCGGCCGCCAGCACGTTCGCGGCGGACAGTTCGGCCAGCAATGCATCGCGTTCCGCCTCGAGCGCTTCGCCCGCTTCGGCCAGCGCCGCCATGTCGCTTTCGCTTTGCGCCAGCGCGTCCCGCGCGCCCGCGCCGGACTGCTCGGCAAACTGCTGCGCCCAGTCGGCCAGCGCGGCCACCACCGCTGCCGGCAGCTCCGCCTTCGGTGCCGGTGCGGGCGCGTCCTGCGTGGCGCGCCAGGCGGACAGGTGTTTCTGGATGAGATTCGGGGAACCGCTGCCGAGGGCCTCGCGGACGGCCTCGATGGTGACGGGCTGGCCGCGTTCCTGCAGGCCGGTGGCGGCACTGCTGACCGCGTCGAAGGTGGGTGTCTGGTCCTGCATGATCTTCCGCTGCTGTGGCTGCTGTTCGGTTAATGGGGAGATAGGGTAGACGGGGGATAGATGACGGCTGCCGGTGCCGGCTCCCGGTTCCGGTACCGGCCCCGGCTGCCCGGGCGAGGCCAGAGCTTACTATAAAAAGTTGCCCTATAGCCAGAACCAGGTCCACCGGCGGATGCCGTTGTTGTCAGCCGGACCCATCGGCCGGGCTGGCAAACGGCCAGCGCAGCGCGCGGTGCTCGATCCACGCGCGCGCCGCCTGGAACGCATGGTCCTGGGCAGCACTGTCCGTGACGAAGCACTCGCCGTCCGAGACGGCCTCGTGGCGCAGCTCGCCCGTCGCCGCAACGCAGATGCTGCAGCGATAGCAGATCCGGCCGCCGTCCAGGTGGCAGTGGACCTCGACGACATGGCCACGATAGGTTTGGGAAGGCATGATGGTCTCGCGCACCGCCATCATCGCGCATATTGCCCGGTGAGGGCGCGCATCACGGCGAGCAGCGCATCGATGCGCACGGGCTTGTCGAGCAGGCGGTCGAATACCTGGCTGTCCGCCGCGTCCGGCACCGCGTCGCCGGACAGCGCGACGATGGGCAGCGCATCGCCCGTTGCCGTGCGCATCAGCCGCGCCAGCTGGTGGCCGCTCATGTCCGGCAGGCCGATGTCGAGGATGGCGATATCGGGCTGCTCCTCGCGCAGCGCGGCCAGCGCCGTGGCGCCGTCGCCTGCGGTGCGTACAGCGATGCCCTTCAGTTCCAGCAGCGCACCGAGCATCTCCACCGCATCGGCGTTGTCGTCCACCAGCAGCGCGCGCAGCGGCCGCCGATCCGGCATCGGCACCGGCAGGCCAGGCGGGGCCTCCGCGACGGAGGCGGCCAGCGGCAGCCGCACTTCGAACACGCTGCCCTGGCCAGCGCCCTTGCTGTAGACGGCGATCTCGCCGCCGTGCAGCGCCAGCACCGCCCGCGCCAGCGACAGGCCGATGCCCAGGCCGTCCTTCACCCGCCCCGCGCGATGCCCGGCCTGCGTGAACAGGTCGAAGATGCGGTCGCTGTCGGCGGCGCTGATGCCGATGCCATGGTCCTGCACCTGGACCAGCAGGTCGCCATCGAACGCCGCGGCGCGCAGCATCACGCGGCTGCCGGGATCCGAGAACTTGGCGGCATTCTGCAGCAGTGCCGCCAGCACCTTGAGCAGGCGCGGCATGTCGGCGGCCAGGCGCAGCGCGGGATGCGGCAGGTCGATGTCGAACGCCTGGCCGGCCGCCGCCAGTGCGGGTGCGGCGCACTGCGCGGCCCGCTGCACCAGTTCGCGGGCACTGACGGGCACCGCATCGATCCCCAGCTTGCCCTGTTCGAGGCGCGCCACGTCCATCAGGTCTTCCACCAGGCCGGCCAGGCGCCCCGCCTGCCGTGCCACGGCCGCCACGGCGCGGGCCTGGTGCGAACCGGCCGGGTGCGGTTCCAGGCGCAGCAGTTCCACGGCATCGAGCACGGGCGCGAGGGGGCTGCGCAGCTCATGGGCCAGCGTGGCCAGGAATTCGTTCTTGCGCAGGTCCTCCTCGCGCAGCGACCGTTCGACGGCGGCCACCCTGGCCAGCGCACGCACGCTGGCGATCAGCTCCTGCTGCGTCACCGGCTCGACCAGGAAGTTGTCGGCGCCGCCGTTCAGGGCCCGCACGCGGTCGCCCGTCAGCACATGCGCCGCGGACGTCTGCAGGATGAGGATGGTGGCCGTGTCCGGATCGGCCCGCAGGCGCCGGCACACCTCGAAGCCGTCGATGTCGGGCAGCCTGGTGTCGAGCAGGATCAGGTCCGGCGCCAGCGTGCGCGCCAGCACCAGGGCTTCCTCGCCGGTGCCGGCTTCGCTGACACGGAAGCCGGCCAGTTCCAGCAGCCGCGTCTTGGCGTAGCGTGCGCCGGGAACATCGTCCACGTTCAGCACGTGGGTGGTGGGTAGCGTGGCCTCTACCATCCGGCGCTGCCGGTGGCAGCGCATGGGCAGGACCGGCCCACGGTCCGGCAGGTCGATGCAGGCATCATGAAGGCTGCTCGACGATCTGCGTGGCGAGGCCGCGCAGGGCCACGCGCAGCGCATCGGCCAGCGTGGCCTTCGTGACGATGTCTTCCAGGTCCACGCCCAGGTGCACGATGGTCTGCGCGATATGCGGGCGGATGCCGGAAATGATGCAGCTGGTGCCCATCAGGCGCGCCGCCGCCACCGTCTTGAGCAGATGCTGGGCCACCAGCGTATCGACCGTCGGCACGCCGGTGATGTCGATGATGACGACGCCCGCGCCCGTGTCGCCGATCTTCTGCAGCAGGTTGTCCATGACGACCTGGGTGCGTGCGCTGTCGAGGGCGCCGATCAGCGGGATCGTCAGCACGCCTTCCCACAGTTCCACCACCGGCGTGGACAGCTCCAGCAGCTCGTGCTGCTGGCGCAGGATGATCTGCTCGCGCACGGCCTGGAAGCGTTCGATCGTGTACAGGCCGAGCCAGTCGATCAGCAGGCCCGCATCGATGGTGGCGTCCGCCATCAGGGCGGCGGGCACCTCGGCCTCGCGCAGCAGCGCAAACAGGGGCGCCTTCAGCGAGAACATGAACAGCGCCGTTTCGGTACTGGAGAAACCCTGCCGTGCGCGCGCGGTGGACAGTTCGTCGAGCTGCCGGCGCACCTCGCTCCAGGCGGGGCCGGCCAGGTCGCCGCTGCCGGTGGTGGCCGCGGCCGCGAACGCCTGCAGCAGCCGCTGCGCCTGCGCCTTGCCGGCCGCTTCGCCGGCACTGTTGCGCCGCACCGCCTGCGACAGCAGATGCGTTTGCCACGCGTCCAGCAGCGGCGCTTCGTGTTGATGGAGGAGTTGAGCGATGAGGCCCAGACTTGCAGTGTTCATAGGCCCGATCAGAAAGGAAGTGTGTGGACCGATTGTACTCCAACGGCGCGACGCCGGGTGACGGCCGCCTGCGGCCCGGGAGCCGGTGGCACATGGGGTATCATCCCGGTCCTGCAACCGAAAGCCGCACATGCTCATCATCACCATCAAACAGGGTAAGGAAAAAGGCCTGCTGGCCGGCGACCCGTGGATCTACGCCTCCGCCATCGAGAAGGTCGACGGCAAGCCGCAGGAGCGCAACAGGCCGGGCGCGACGGCGATCGTGCAGTCCTCGGCGCGGCAGTTCCTGGCCCGCGCCGCGTACAACGCCAAGTCCCAGATTGCCGCACGCGTGTGGACGCTGCGCGAGGACGAGCCGATCGATCACGCGATGATGAAGCGCCGCGTGCAGGCCGCCGTGGCGCGCCGCGGCGAGGCATTGCGCGCCGCCGATCCGCAGGCGCTGTTCCTGCTGGTCGATGGCGAGAAGGACGGCCTGCCGGGACTGCTGGTGCACAGCTACGGCGGCAAGGACGGCTTCCTCGTCTGCCAGTTCAATGCCGGCGGCGTCGACCTGTGGAAGGTGCCCGTCGTGCAGGCGCTGCTGGCCGCCACCGGCTGTCGCAACGTCTACGAACGCTGCGACCTCCTGCTGCGCAAGGGCGAAGGCCTGCCCAACACGCCCGGTGCGCTGGCCGGCGACGAGCCGCCGAGCCGGCTGATGGTGAGGGACGCGGGCCGGCTCGTGCCGATGGACATCCGCACCGGGTTCACCTATCCCCGCTGAACGTTCACGATCCGATGGCTCACTGCCGCCCGCCGCGCTGTGACTGCCGAGCCTGTGTCACGGTGCCTGACCCCATGTGACACGGCCTGGGCTGTGGAACGGCGGCGGGACGGCCTAGACGATGCCGGTCAGGTAGTACACGGCGATGACGAAGAACACGGCCAAGGTCTTGATGATGGTGATGCCGAAGATGTCGCGGTACGACTGGCGGTGCGTCAGGCCCGTGACGGCCAGCAGCGTGATCACGGCGCCGTTGTGCGGCAGCGTGTCCATGCCGCCGCTGGCCATCGACACCACGCGGTGCAGCACCTCGAGCGGGATGCCGGCGGCCTGGCAGGCGGCGATGAAGCTGTCCGACATGGCCGCCAGCGCGATGCTCATGCCGCCGGAGGCGGAGCCGGTGATGCCGGACAGCGTGGTCACCGAGATCGCCGCATTCACCAGCGGATCGGGAATCCTGCGCAGCGATTCGCTGACGGCGATGAAGCCCGGCAGCGCGGCGATCACGCCGCCGAAGCCGTACTCGGAGGCGGTGTTCATGGCCGCCAGCAGCGCGCCGCCGACCGCGGCCTTGGTGCCTTCGGCGAACGAGGCGCGGATGCGGCCGAACGCCGTGGCGCACACCAGCAGGATCCCGAGCAGCAGCGCGCCTTCCACCGCCCAGATGCCGATCAGCGGCTTGATCGGCATGTCGACCGGCGCGCGCAGGCCGGGCAGCAGTTCCGAGTTCAGCGTGTAGCTGGTGCCGTACCACTTCGCAATGGCGGCGGTGAGCAGGAAGTTGGCGACGCCCACCAGCACCAGCGGTGCCAACGACAGCAGCGGATGCGGCAAGGCAGCCGGCGCGCCACCGGTTGCTGCACCGGCCACCACGGCGCGCGGCTTGTCGTCATCGACGCCATAGCCTTCGCCGCTCGCCATCACGGACCTGCGGCGCCACTCCAGATACCCCAGTCCCACGACGACCGTGGCAATCGAGCCGATCACGCCCAGCCACGGCGCGGCCCAGCCGGTGGTCTGGAAGAACGTGGTGGGAATGATGTTCTGGATCTGCGGCGTGCCGGGCAAGGTGTCCATCGTGAACGAGAACGCGCCCAGCGCGATCGCGCCCGGCATCAGCCGCTTCGGGATGCCGCTCTGCCGGTACAGCTCCGCGGCGAACGGGTAGACGGCAAACACCACCACGAACAGCGACACCCCGCCATACGTGAGCAGCGCGCACACGGCCACGATCACCGCATTGGCGCGCGTGCGGCCGATGTAGCGGATCGCCGCATGCACGATCGATTCGGAAAAGCCGGCCAGTTCGACCAGCTTGCCGAACACGGCGCCGAGCAGGAACACGGGGAAATACAGCTTCACGAAGCCCACCATCTTTTCCATGAAGATGCCGGAAAAGACCGGGGCGACGGCGGCCGGCTCCGTCAGCAGCACGGCCGCCAGCGCGGCGATGGGGGCGAACAGGATCACGCTGTAGCCGCGGTAGGCGGCGAACATCAGGAAGCCGAGGGCGGCGAGGACGATCAGGAATGCCATGGAGTGCCTTCACGGGTGATGGAAAGTTAGTCGGCATGCGCCCCTGCATGCTAGCGAAAACTTCCCGGTCCGTGCGCAGCGGTGAACCGGCAGCCACGGCTTGCATGGCGGAAGATGGCGGTCGGAAGGGGTGTCCTGTTGCGCGGCGCTTTCGCCATCGGGCGCCAGTTGCTAGAATCCGTCCCTCCAGGTGAGAGCACATCATGACGAACGAATTCGACGACAACAGTTTCTGGGCCAAGGTGAAGGGTTTCGCCAGGACCGCCGGCCGCGAGGTGATCGAGAAGGCGCTGTGGCTGTACTTTGCCGCGCAGCGTCCCGAGACGCCGCCCTGGGCCCGCGCGGCGATCTACGGCGCCCTCGCCTACTTCGTGCTGCCGTTCGACGCGGTGCCCGACTTCCTGCCCGTGGTGGGCTACAGCGACGACCTGGCCGCGCTGGCCGCGGCGCTGGCCACCGTCTCGATGCACATCACGGACGACGTGAAGGAGCAGGCGTCGGAAAAGATGAACGCCTGGTTCGGCTGGATCTGACGGCCGGCGCCCCGTATTGCGATTTTTTGAGGTATCGATGAAACACGACACGGACATCGTCCGCCAGCTGGACCAGGCCGAGGACACCTTCAAGCGGGGCCGCCTGCGCGCGATGCAGCGCATGGCCGTCGGCCTGCTGCTGCTGGCGGCCGTGCTGTTCGCCGTGGCGCGCGCGCTGCGCGACCAGCATCCGGCCTGGGGCTACGTGGCGGCATTCGCCGAGGCGGCCATGATCGGCGCGATGGCCGACTGGTTCGCCGTCGTCGCCCTGTTCCGCCATCCGCTCGGCATCCCGCTGTGGCATACGGCCATCATCCCGAACAGCAAGGAGACCATCGGCAGCAACCTCGGCGCCTTCGTCGAGAACCACCTGGTGACGGAAGACGGCGTGGCCGCGCAGCTCAAGGGTGCCGACCTGGCGGGCCGTGCCGGCCAATGGCTGCAGGTGCCGGAGAACGCGGCGGGCGCGGGCAAGGTGCTGGCCAGCGTGCTGGCGCGTGCGCTGGAACGGGTGGACGACGAGCGCATGCGCGCCGTGGTGCGTGAATTCGCCGGCGCCGAACTGGCGAAGCTGGACCTGTCCCGCCTGGCCGGCGGCTACCTGGAAACGCTGGTCGGCAACGGCATGCCGCAGCAGGTGCTGGACAACGTGCTGGAAAAACTCATCACGTGGCTGGGCGACGAAGGCAACCACGACACGATCGGCGAATTCATCCTGCGCTGCTTCGCCATCGACAATCCGATGATCCGCACGATGGTGCTGGGCTACGCGCCGAAGGCCATCGACGGCCTGCGCGAACAGGCGGTCGAGATCCGCATGAACCGCGACCATGCGCTGCGCGCGAAGGTGGGCGACTGGATCGCCGACAGCGCGCGGCGCCTGCAGTCCGATCCGGCGTGGCAGGCCGGCGTGGCGCGCTACCAGCAGGGCGCGCTGGAGAACGCGGACCTGCAGGCGGCGCTGGGCGGGCTGTGGGGCGGCATCCGCGAACGCCTGGGCGCGGCACTCCAGGGCGGCGATCCGGCGGTGCAGGCCTTCATCGGCAGCGCGGTGCAGGACGGCGGCCGCGTACTGGCCGAGCCTGGCGCCGTGCGCGACTGGGTCAATGGCGCCATCGAAGCGGGCGGCACGGCGCTGGTGCGGCGCTATCGGGGCGAGGTGGGCAAGTTCATCGAGCGCCAGCTGGCACGCTGGACGCGCGAGGAGATGAGCGACCGCATCGAGCTGGCCATCGGCCGCGACCTGCAGTTCATCCGCATCAACGGCACGATCGTGGGCGGCCTGGTGGGCCTGCTGATCCACGCCCTGACGCAAGCGTTCTAGGCCTTCCGGGCCCAACGGCCCGGGCAGCGGGCCGCATTACATTTGCAGGATTGAATTATCCACCATGCTTAGTGCAATTTAGCAACAAAATCGTGCCCATGGTATCCTCCAGTAAAATAAATGCCGCTCTGCCGTTGTAACCGGAAGGCGCTGGCTTATAATTCTCACCAATTTCCACACGCCGCCAGGCATCTGACCCCTTCGTCGGACAACCGGCGGGCAGGTTCACCGAATACCCCGCGCTGCGCATGCCACGGCGTTTCAATTGAAACCATTAATGACGATCGATAACACCGGCCAGACCCGTAACGACAGCGGGGACTTTTATTCCACCAAGGAAGCCGCCAAGCTGCTGGGCGTTGCCCACCGCACCGTGCAGCTGTGGGTGGAAAGCGGCGTGCTGCAGGCCTGGAAGACGGCCGGCGGGCACCGCCGCATCATCAAGGATTCCGTCGAGCGCCTGGTGCAGGAACGCGAGCTGGCCATGGCCGCCAAGTCCGGCACGCCCGCCCCCGCGGCCCCCAGCCGCGTGCTGGTGGTGGACGACGAGCCCGCCATGCTGCGCCTGTACGAGCTGGAACTGGCCGGCTGGGACCTGCCGATGGACATCGTCAAGGCCCATGACGGCTTCGAAGCGCTGCTGGAAATCGGCCGTGTCCGCCCCGCCGTCCTGATCACCGACCTGCACATGCCGGGCATGGACGGGTTCCGGATGATCGAAACGTTACGCGCAAACGCGGAGTTTGCTAACATACGTGTGATCGTCGTAAGTGGTATTGAGAGTTCGACAATAACGTCGATGTCGTTGCCGTCCGATATACTGGTGCTTCCGAAGCCGGTGCCGTTCGAGCGACTGCGCGCCGCCGTGGAGGAGGCGCTGCAGGAAAACTGAACGGCACGGGGCCCGTGTAGCGAGAGCCGGGTGCGTTGAGCGCCGGTTCCGTGAAGAAGGACGCAAGCGCATTGCGTAAAACAAGAGGCCCACATGCTGGACATTCCACTACCCAAGGACGAGGCGCAACGGCTGCGCACTCTCCGGTCTCTCGCGCTGCTCGATACGGCGCCCGAGGAGCGCTTCGACCGCATCACGCGGCTGGCGGCGCGCCTCTTCGACGTCCCCGTCGCCACCTTCAGCCTGATCGACCAGGACCGCCAGTGGTTCAAGGCGCGCAGCGGCACGGACATCACCGAAACGGCACGCGCCCAGTCCATCTGCACCTACACCATCCTGCAGGACGACGTGATGGTGGCCAATCCCGCCACCGATGAACGCCTCGCCAACTGCCTGACCCTGCCCGGCGCGGAGCACCTGCGCTTCTACGCCGGCGTACCCGTCAAGGCCCCCAACGGCAGCAATATCGGCACGCTGTGCCTGCTCGATACGCGCGTGCGCCGGCTCGATGCCGCGCAGCGCGCCACGCTGATCGACCTGGCCGCCATGGTGGAAAGCGAAGTGGCGGCCGGCGCGCTGAAGCGCTCGCTGCGCGAACAGCAGCAGAACGAGCTGTCGATGACGCGCCTGCTGAACCAGATGCCGGAAGGCGTGGTGCTGCTCGATGGCGAAGGCGACGTGATCTCCGCCAATCCCGCCGCCGAGCGCCTGTTCCGCGCCGCGCCGGGCAAGATGGCCGGGCTGTCCGCCAACCACCTGCTGGCCACCGAACTGGCGCCCTTCTGCGAGCAGCTCGACAACGGCTACGCCAACCAGCTGCAGGCCACCGGCCGCCGCGTCGACGGCAATACCTTCTCGGCCGAATTCTCCGTCAGCTGCCTGCAGATCGCCGGCGCGCGCCAGTACGCCGTGATCGTGCGCGACGTCACGCCGCGCCGCGAGAACGAACGCCGCGAACGGGCCACGGACGAACGGCGCCGCAAGTACTTCACCACCGCCACGCACGAACTGCGCACGCCGATGGCCAGCGTGCTGGGCTTCACCGAGCTGCTGCTCAAGCGCGACTTCACGCAGGACAGCATGCGCGAGTTCATCGGCATCGTGCACACGCAGGCCACCCGCCTCGTCGCCCTGATCAACGAGATGCTGGACCTGGCGCGCATCGAATCGGGCGGCAGCGCCGCGTTCGACATCGCGCCGCGCGATGCGGCCGCCCTCGTGAGCGAAACGCTGGCCGGCCTGGACGGCCTGGCCGAAGGCGCGCGCATCAGCGTGGACGTGGCGCCCGCGCTGCCGCCGGTGCTGGCCGACAAGGCCAAGCTGCAGCAGGCGCTGCTGAACCTGGTGAGCAACGCCATCAAGTACTCCGCGCCGGATGCGCCCATCGCGCTGTTCCTCACGGCCACGCAATGGGCCGGCCGCCCCGCCATCGCCTTCCGCGTGCGCGACAGCGGCATCGGCATGACGCCCGAGCAGCAGGCCCACGTGTTCGATCCGTTCTACCGCACCGGCACCAAGCGCGATGTCGTCGGCAGCGGGCTGGGACTGGCGATCGTCAAGGAGATCGTCGAACTGCATGGCGGCACCGTGCAGATGGAATCGGCGCCGCAGGACGGCACCACCGTCACCCTCATCCTGCCGGCCGCGCCATGAGACCGTTCATCCTGATCGTCGACGACCTGGAAGAGCTGCGGCTGCTGGCGATGCTGACCCTGGCGCCGCTGGGCCGCATCGACTGCGTGCCCGATGCCGCCAGCGCGGTGGAACGCATGCTGGCGGAAGTGCCGGCCGTGCTGGTGCTGGACGTGATGCTGGGGCCGGGCGAGAACGGCCTGGACCTGTGCCGCGAGCTGAAGGCTTCGCCGGCCACCGCCGCCATCCGCATCATCCTCCTCTCCGCCTGCGGCCAGCAGAGCGACATCGAAGCAGGCCTTGCCAGCGGCGCCGACCGCTACGTGGTCAAACCCTTCAGCCCCGAACACCTGTACGACACCGTCGCCGAACTCCTCGGCTGACAGCCTCCCTCCCGCCCGGCCCGTGTCCAGGGCACCGGCACCGTGCCAGGCTCCAGGACACGGGCTGGCCATCCTGTCCGCAACGTCTCTTTGGCTTGACTTATAGGCATTCATTATCGCTATGCCGTCAGCCAGACGCGACAGTGAAACAGATAATGCATTGCGGAAATCAGTAAAAGTGATACGATTCGTTCGTGATCCAAATCAGTAAAAGTGATACCGGATCTCTCCTTTACTGCCCAGGACAATGGGCTGGCACTTTGAGAGAGCTGTCATGCAACGCTTCCTTCTCGCTGTTTTCTTCTGCCTCGCACAGTTCGCCGGCGTCGCCGCCTTCGCGGCCGATAGCGCTGTCGACGTCACCATGCAGGCCTTCAAGGTGGTCACCACCGCCAAGGGCGTCGAGCTGGTGCCGACCACCGAAGCCAAGCCGGGCGACACGATCGAATACCAGGTCGCCTACCGCAACCGCGGCGCCGAAGCCGCGCGCCAGGTGATCGCCACGCTGCCGGTGCCCGCTGCCGGCATGGCCTACATCCCCGATACCGCCGCCCCGGCCGCCGTGATGGCCAGCCTGGACGGCAAGGAATTCGCGCCGGTGCCGCTGCAGCGCACCGTCCTGCGCGAAGGCCGCCGCGTCACCGAAACCGTGCCGCCGGCCGAGTACCGCTTCCTGCGCTGGACCATCGGCGAGCTGCGTGCCGGCCAGACCACCACCGTCAAATCCCGCATGCGCCTGAACGGCGCCGGCGACCGTTCCTGATCCACCCGTTCCGTTCTTCATAAAGGAATCCGACCATGCAAGCCTTGAAACTCCCGACCCGCCTGGTGCTCGCCGCGACGATCTTCGCCGCCGCCGCCAATGGCGCCAACGCCGCGACCGCCGCCGGCACGACCATCAGCAACACGGCCACCGCCACCTACCTCGATTCGACGCTGGGTTCGCACACGACCACGTCGAACACGGTCGTCACCACCGTCCAGCAGGTCGCCAGCCTGACGATGCCGGCCGGTACCGCGAAGAACGCCTCGGCCGGCACCCAGGTCGTCTACGCCCACAGCGTGACCAACACCGGCAACGGCACCGACACGTTCGCGCTGGCCGCCGCCAATACCGGCACGTTCTCGATGACGAACGTGGTGTTCTACGCCGATGCGAACGGCGACGGCGTGGCCGACAACGCCACCCCGGTCACCACCACCGGCCCGCTGGCCACCGGCGCCACGTTCAAGTTCGTGGCCGTGGGCACGCTGCCGGCCGCACCGGCCAACGGCACCACCAACACGATCACCGTCACCGCCACCAGCGGCTTCACGAACACCGTGACGGCCACCAGCGTGGACACGACCACCGCCGCGTCGGCCGCGCACATCGACATCACCGCCAACACGGCCGGTGTGGGTGCACCGGGTGCCGGCGCCGGCCTGGAAGCCTCCGCCGTGGTGACGAACACCGTCGCACCGGGCGGCACCACGCGCTACACGCTGGTGCTGAACAACAGCGGCGGCAGCCCGGACACGTTCAACCTGCAGGCCGCCGTCGACGGCACCTTCGCCAACCTGACGCTGCCCACCGGCTGGACCGTCGTGTTCAAGGATGCCGCCGGCAACGTGATCACCAACGCCACCGTCGCCGCCAACAGCAGCGTGCAGGTGTTTGCCGACGTGTTCGTGCCGGCCGGCTCCGCGCTGGGCACCACGGACCTGTACTTCCGCGTGATGTCGCCAACCTCCGGCGTGACGGACAAGATCCACAACGCGATCACCATCGCCGCCGCCGGCAACCAGCTGACGCTGACGAAGGTGCAGGCGCTGGACGCGGACTGCAACGGCGTGGCCGACACGGCCTACAGCAACGCACCGATCACCACCGGCGCGATCCCGGGCGCCTGCATCCGCTACCAGATCACTGCCACCAATGCCGGCGGCACCGATGTGGGCGCCGTCGTGATCAAGGATGATGTTCCTGCCAACACGACGTACCACACGACGAACGCACTGGCGGCCACGCTGGGCGCCATCGTCCTGCCGCTGACCGGTCCGGTGACCACCCTGCAGGCCAACGTCGGCACGCTGCACACCGGCGAGTCGAGCACCATGTCCTTCGGCGTGCGCATCAACCCGTAATCCCAGCCTCCACAGTAACGACCTGCCTGCCGCGCCCACCGGCGCGGCAGAAGGGACTCCTGCATCCTGAATTTCGAGATCCGGCCATGACAACCTGCTTCGTTCGCATCGTTTTCGCCCTGCTCTGCGTGCTGTCGGCCGTGTTCGGCCAGTCCGCAACGGCGGCGATCCGGAACCAGGCCAGCGTCACCTGGACGGATGTCAACGGCAACAGTGGCAGCGCCCAGTCGAACCTGGTGCGCGCCCGCCAGCCGGTCTCCATTACCTATTTCACTTCCGACGCCTACAGCACGATGGCCCGCACGGCAATGGCCGGCAAGGCCCTGTACGTGCAGGCGTCGGCGAATGCCTGCAACGCCGATCACACGGGCATCGATACCGTGATGATCAAGATCAAGTCGACCAGGACGGGCGACAACGAACAGTACAGCGCCACCGAAACGGCCGCCGATACGGGCGTGTTCCGCATCGATTCCGTCGTGATGCCGGTCGCCGATACCCGCGCCAGCGGCATGAACGCCAACGACGGCATGCTGGAAGTGGCCGTCGACGACGAACTGATGGCCACGGTGCAGGACTGCGGCATGGGCGAAGCCACCGCGTCGGTACTGATCGACCCGAGCGGCACCGTGTTCGACAGCCGCACCAACGCGCCAGTCGCCGGCGCCATCGTGACGCTGATCGACGTGACCGGCGACGGCAACGGCGGCCATCCGGGCGCCCCGGCCCAGGTGGTCGCCATGGACGGCACCACCTGGTACCCGAACACCGTGACCACGGACGCCGACGGCCGCTACATCTTCCCCCTCGTCGCGCCCAGCCTGTACCAGCTGAACGTCGTGGCACCCAGGAACTACACGTTCCCGAGCAAGCTCGCACCAGGCACGCTGCCGGCCGGCCGCGACATCCACCTGTACGGCTCGTTCGGCGGCAGCTTCACCGTCAGCCTGGCCTCCGGCGCCGTGGCGATCGACCTGCCGGTCGACAGCATCCCGGGCGCCCTGTACCTCGAGAAGGCCGCCTCGCGCGCCACCGCCGAAATCGCCGACTTCATCGACTACACCATCCGCATCCACAACAGCGGCGAGGTGGCGATTGCCGGCGTGGCCGTGGAAGACCGCCTGCCGGCCGGCTTCACGCTGGAACCGGGCAGCGTGCGCATGAACGGCGCGAAGGTTGCCGACCCGGCCGGCGCGCAGGGCCACCTGCTGACGTTCGCCGGCGGCGACATGGACATCGGCACCACCAACGTGCTGCGCTACCGCGTGCGCGTGGGTCCCGGCGCACTGCAGGGCGACGGCATCAACCGCGCCCGCGCCACCAGCGTGCTGCCGGCCCTCGCCAGCGCAGAGGCGGCCGCCAAGGTGAAGATCGAAGCGGGCGTGTTCTCCGAGAAGGGCCACATCATCGGCACCATCTTCGCCGACTGCGATAACAACGGCCTGCGCGGCGATGGAGAAGCCGGCGTGCCGGGCGTGCGCGTCTACCTGGAAGACGGCACCTACGCCGTGACCGATGCGCTGGGCCGCTACAGCTTTGCCGAAGTGCGTCCCCGCACCCACGTGGCCAAGGTCGACCTGTCCACGCTGCCGGCCGGTGCCGCACTGGCCATCCTGTCGAACCGCAATGCGGGCGATGCCGGCAGCCGCTTCGTCGACCTGCGCGACGGCGAGCTGGCCAAGGCCGATTTCGCCATCGCCGGCTGCGCCGCGGCCGTGAACGACATCATCAAGGCGCGCCGCACCGCGCTGGAACAGGAACTGAAGGCGCAGGTTGCCGCGCCGGCCAAGGCAGCCGCTGTCGTGAAGACCGCTGCCGACCTGGAAACGCTGGACAACACGCTGGGCTTCGTGGACCTGGCCGATGGCGCCGTGATGGCCGGCACGCAGGCCACCGTGCGCGTCAAGGGCGGCGACGGCGTCTCGTTCGGCCTGCGCGTGAATGGCGCAGCCGTGCCGGACACCCGCATCGGCCAGCGCAGCACCGTGGCCGCGAAGAAGATGACGAGCTGGGAATTCATCGGCGTGCCGCTGGTGGCCGGCCGCAACGTGCTGGAAGTGGAACAGCGCGACCAGTTCGGCAATGCCCGCGGCACCCGCCGCATCGCCGTGGTGGCCCCGGGCCCGCTGGCGCGCATCCGCCTGGAACTGCCGAAGAACAGCGTGGCCGCCGACGGCCGCACGCTGGCCACCGTGCGCGTGCACCTGGAAGACGCCAGCGGCGTGCCGGTCGCTGCCCGCACCCCCGTCACGCTGGAAGCCTCGCTGGGCCAGTGGCAGCAGGCCGACCCGGATCCGCGCGATCCCGGCCTGCAGGCCATGATCGAAGGCGGCAGCGCCGAGTTCGCGCTGCGCACGTCGCTGGAAGCCGGCGAAGCCCGCCTCGTCGTCCACACCGGCAACCTGCAGCAGACGGGCGCCATCACCTTCGTGCCGGACCTGCGCCCGCTGGTGGCCGCCGGCGTCATCGACGGTACCGTCAGCCTGTCGCGCATCAGCGGCAACAACACCGATCCGGCCCGTTCGTTCGACGCGTTCGAGGACTCGCTGCGCAACCTGTCGAGCGCGCATGGCGACACGGAACTGGCGGCTGCCGGCCGAGCCGCTATGTTCATGAAGGGCAGCGTCGGCCACGACACGCTGCTGACGATGGCCTACGACTCCGAGAAGAAGGAAGCCACGCCCCTGTTCCGCGACCAGAACCCGATCGCCTACTACCCGACCTACGGCGACGATGCCAGGCGCGGCTTCGATGCCCAGTCCACCAGCCGCCTGTACGTGCGTGCCGAGCGCCAGAAATCGTGGCTGATGTATGGCGACTTCACGCCGCCGGGCGTGACGCCGGCGCGCAACCTGGGCGCCTACAACCGCAGCCTGAACGGCGCGCGCGGCCACTACGAAGCGAACGGCCTGCAGGTGGACGCCTTCGCCAGCCATGACAGCACCCGCCAGATGGTGGAAGAATTCGCCGCCAACGGCACCTCCGGCCCGTTCCAGACCGGCGCCGCCGTGATGGTCATCAACAGCGAGCGCGTGGAAGTGATCGTGCGCGACCGCAACCAGCCAGGCGTGCTGGTATCGTCCCGCACCCAGGTGCGCTATGCCGACTACGACATCGAGCCGCTGTCCGGCCGCATCCTGTTCCGTTCGCCGGTCGCCAGCCTGGACGCGGACCTGAACCCGATCTCGATCCGCATCAGCTACGAAGTGGACCAGGGCGCGCCGAATTTCTGGGTCGGCGGCCTGGCAGCCCAGTACGAATTCAACCAATACGTGGCGATCGGCGGCAGCTATGTCAACGACCGCAACCCGATCGCCGCCACCGAACTGGCCAGCGTGAACGCCACCATCAAGCCGGACGACAAGACCACCGTCATCGTCGAAGCGGCGCAGATGGACAAGCTGGACAAATCGGGCCGCGCCGCCCGCGTCGATGCGACCCGCGTCGACGGCAAGCTGGAAGCCCACGTGTTCGCCGGCCGCACCGACGTCGCCTTCGACAACCAGTCGGCCAGCCTGCCGAAGGGCCGCGTGGAAGCCGGTGCGCGCGTCAACTACGCCGTGACGGAACACGTGAAGCTGATGGGCGAAGCGCTGCACACGGCCGACGTGGCCACCGGCGCCTCGCGCGACGGCGTGCAGGCTGCCGTGGCCTACACCTTCTCCGGCGGCGTGCGCGTCGAGGCCGGCATGCGCAAGTCCCGCGAGGAAGCGGCCGCCAACGCGGTGGTCGCCCAGCCGGACCTGACCAGCGTGCGCGCCAAGGTCTCGGCCCAGGTGCCGGGCCTGCCGCAGGCCAGCGTGTTTGCCGAAGCCGAGCAGGACATCAAGGACAGCGGCCGCCGCATGGCGGCCCTGGGCGGCGAATACCGCTTCAACAACGGGGCGCGCGTCTATGGCCGCCATGAGCTGATCAGCAGCCTCGGCTCGAACTACGCGCTGAACGAAGGCGTGCAGCGCAACGCCACCGTGTTCGGCATCGACGGCGACTACATGAAGGACGGCCGCGTGTTCTCCGAATACCGCGCGCGCGGTTCCGACCTGTCCGACCGCCAGGCCGAAGCGGCCATCGGCCTGCGCAACCTGTGGACGATCGCCGAGGGCGTGCGCGCCCAGACGAGCTTCGAGCGCGTGCAGGTGCTGGCCGGTTCCGCCGCCAACGAATCGATCGCCGCCACCGGCGCCATCGAATACAGCCGCGACCCGGCCTTCAAGGCCAATGCCCGCCTGGAACTGCGCCACGGCCAGGACAGCGACGGCCTGCTGAACACGCTGGGCCTGTCGTACAAGATCACCGATGCCTGGACCTTCCTGGGCAAGAACACGCTGTCGGCCACCCGCTCCACCAATGGCACGCGCAGCAACGAACTGCTGCAAAGCGGCGTGGCCTACCGCGCGCTGGCATCGCTGGGCTGGAACGGCCTGGCCAAGTACGAGTTCCGCAAGGAGCAGGACACCGGCCTGGCCGATGCGCGCCGCGCCGTGCACATGGTGGCCGTGAACGCCAACTGGCAGCCGCAGCGCGAGACCGTGATCAGCGGCCGCTATGCCGCCAAGAAGGCCGAAGACCGCACTGCCGGCCTGACCAGCCGCGCCTTTGCCCAGCTGGTCAGCGCCCGCGTGATGCACGAAGTGGGCCGCGACTGGGACGTGGGGGCGACCGTGTCGATGCTGGCCAGCGCCGGCCAGCGTGCGCGCCAGTTCGGCGCCGGCATCGAGGCGGGCTACCAGGTCATGAAGAACACGTGGGTGTCGGCCGGCTACAACGTGCTGGGCTTCCGCGAACGCGACCTGGCCGGCGCCGAAGCCACCGCCAAGGGCGCCTACGTCCGCCTGCGCATGAAGTTCGACGAGCGCACGCTGGAAAACCTGCTGTCCGCCAAGGCGTTCAATTAAAAGACCGATTCGAGAACCAACATGATGACGACTCTGTTCCGCCGCACCGTGCTGCAATCCCTTCGACACTCGCTGGCGCTGTTCCTGCTCGCCTGCGGCCTGTTCGCCAGCCTGGGCGCGCATGCCGCCTGCACCACCACTGGCGCCTGCATCTCCGCCGGCCCGCGCCTGGCCAGCGTCGACACGACGAAGAGCGCACTGCTCAATCCCCTGCTGGGCGGCCTGCTGGGCACGAACCTGAACCTGACGGCGGCGGACTGGAACACGCTGGCCACCGGGGAGGTCAACCTGCTGGGCTTCCTGACCAAGCTGCAGGCGCAGACCAATGTCTCCTCGCCGTCGCAGGCGCTGACGGCCAATGCCACGCTGGCGCAGATCACCGCCGCCCTCGGCCTGCAGGCGCAGGCGCAGGCCAGCACGAGCCTGTCCGGCGTGCTGGCCGCCCTCGGTTCGCAGCTGGGCGGCGCCGGCGCCACCGTGCGCGTGGGCGACCTGCTCAAGCTCACGGCCGACGTGGGCAGCCTGGCCAACACCACCATCAATTCGCTGGACATGCTGACGGGCCTCGTGCAGCTGTACAACCGCCGCAACGTGCTCACGACGCCCACGCCGGTCGGCATCTCCGGCGGCGCGCTGGGCATGCTGGGCGTGATCAACAGCCTGCAGCTGTACACCCAGGTGATCGAGCCGGCCGTGTACATCTGCGGCCCGACCGGCACGCAGTTCCACACCGCCGCCGTGCGCGTCAAGCTGAAGCTGGACCTCGTCACGCTGGCACCCGCGACAGGGGTGCTGACCACCCTCCTCGGCAACACGCAGATCGCCATCGGCCAGCTGGACGTGTACGTGGAAATCGCCCGCGGCGAAGGCACGCTGACCGCCGTCGACGCGGTGGCCAAGGCCGTCACGCTGCAGGCGCTGCCGGGCGTGGCGGACGTCTACCTGGGCAAGATCTCGGACGACGTGTTCTTCAACCGCTCGCGCACCATCAATCCCGCCACCGACCTCGATTACGGCAAGATCGGCACCATCGCCGCGGCCGGCATCGGTTTGCTGGACCTGGAGATCAGGAGCTGGGCGCGCGGCCAGGCACCGTCGGCGGCCAGCGTGACGATGTCCGGCACCTTCCCGCAGACGAAGACCGTCTCGACCAGCGCCGCATTCGTCACGAACCTCGTCAACGGCCTGGTGAGCAACACCAGCCTGCGCATTCCCACGCTGAACCTGGGCCTCGTCACCGACACTGTGCTGGGCCTGGTGAAGGGCATCGTCACGGGCGCGCTGTCGCCGGTGCTGGGCCAGGTACTCACCGGCGTCGTCGACCCGCTGCTGCAGCTGCTGGGCGTGGGGCTGGGCCAGGTGATCGTCACCGTCAACGGCATCGGCCAGGCGTGCGACGACTTCAAGCTGGTGAAGGCGGCCGACAAGGCCAACGCGCAGCCGGGCAACACGATCGCCTACACCATCACGTACCAGAACGCCGGCACCACGACGATCACCAACCTGAAGATCGTCGACGCCACGCCCGCCTACACCGTGTTCGGCACCAGCGCCTGCGGCACCCTCGCCCCCGGCCTCACCAACTGCAGCGTGAGCGCCAAGCCCGCGGCCGGCGCCACCGGCGGCGTCGAATGGACCTTCACCGGCACCCTGATGCCCGGCGCCTCCGGCACCGTCACGCTGAACGTGCTGGTCCAATGACCGCCCACCAAGAACTGCCAACTGCCGAGCCCGTGTCCACCATGGGGTCAACCCCGAAACCGGACACGGGTTGTACCGTAGCCAGCACCGGTGCAGGCGCTCGATGCTGGGCTCGTGTCCGAAAACGGGGTTGACCCCAGGGTGGACACGAGCTGGACCGTCGGTCAGTCTTGCCAGAAGTGGCGCGCCAGGTCGCCGGTGCGGAAGGACGTGACGATGAAATCGACGAAGACGCGCACCTTGGCGGGCACCAGCTTGCGGCTCGAGTAGTAGATCGACAGGGGCCGGGTTTCCGCGTGCCAGCCGGGCAGGATGCGCACCAGCGCGCCATTGGCCAGCAGCGGGCCGACATGCGGCAGCGGCAGCAGCGTGATGCCGAGGCCGGATGCGGCGGCGCGGGCCAGCGCTTCGGGGTCGTCCATCGTGACGACCTGGCGCGGCGTGGCGACGACCTCCTGGCCGGCCGCGTCGCGCAGTGTCCACGGGGTGACGCGGCCGGTGGCCGGCGCGCGGCGCACCAGGCCGTCGTGGCGTGCCAGGTCGGCCGGCGCCACGGGCGCGGCATGCCGGTCGAGATAGGCCGGCGCCGCCACCAGCACGATCTTCACGCGCGTCAGCTCCCGCGCGATCAGCCCTTCCGTCAGTTCCAGCCCGCCGCCGATGGCCGCGTCCAGACCCTGCGCCACGACGTCCACCGGCCGGTTATCGAAGTGCAGGTCCGGCACCACGTCCGGATACCGGGCCAGGAATTCCGCCAGCAGCGGCACGATGTATTCGCGCCCCACCGTGTGCGCCAGCGCGATCTTCAGCGGGCCGGCCGGCTTGCCGGCGCCCTGCCGCAGGTCCGTCAGCGCGTCGCCGATCTCGCGCCATGGCAGCCGCACCTGGGCGTACAGGCGCGCCCCCTCGGTCGTCAGGGACAGGCTGCGCGTGCTGCGCTGGAACAGCCGCACGCCCAGTTCGGCCTCCAGTCGCGCGACGTTCTTGCTGACGGCGGCCGGCGTCAATCCCAGCACCCGGGCGGCGGCGGAGAAGCTGCCGGCATCGGCGGACTGGAGGAAAGCGTCGAGAAAACTGTTCAGTTCCATGCCGTGATCTTATACCCACAGTTGAAACTGTTGGCACTTTTTGCAGGCTACCGCGATGGAATGCGGAAGAAGATACTGGCCTCATTCCCACCACCGCAAGGAGATCGACATGAACACCACGCAAAGCAACGGCAATCAGATCACGCACAAGCCCCTGGCCGGCAAGGTTGCCTTCATCAACGGCGGTTCGCGCGGCATCGGTGCCGCCACGGCACGCCGCCTGGCCGCGGACGGCGCCACGGTCGCCATCGGCTACGCCGCATCGACCGCCGCGGCCGAAGCCCTGGTGGCCGACATCACGGCCGCTGGCGGCACGGCCCTGGCGATCCGCGCGGACGCCGCCGATGCAGCTGCCCTGGCCGATGCCATCGACAGCGTCGCGGCCCGCTACGGCCGCCTCGACATCCTCGTCAACAACGCCGGCATCCTGCGCCTGGGCGGCATCGACCAGTTCTCGCTGGCCGACTTCGACGACACCGTGGCCGTGAATGTGCGCTCGGTCTTCGTCGCCTCGAAAGCCGCCGCGGCGCACATGGGCGAAGGCGGCCGCATCGTCAACGTGAGCAGCACGAATGCGCTACGCATGCCGTTCCAGGGCGGCGCCGTCTACGCGATGAGCAAGTCGGCCCTGACGGGACTGGCGAAAGGCCTGGCACGCGACCTGGGCCCGCGCGGCATCACCGTCAACAACGTGCTGCCCGGCCCCGTCGACACGGACATGAATCCGGCCGACACGGACTTCGCGGCCGCGCTGCACGGCCTGATGGCGCTGCCGCGGCATGGCAAAGCGGAGGAAGTGGCGGCCATGATCGCGTGGGTGGCCAGCCCCGAGGCGGCCTTCGTCACGGGTGCGGACCTGGCCATCGATGGCGGCTTCGCGGCGTAGGCTACACGGACCGACGCAGCCGTTCAGACGATGAAGTCGAACAGCGACAGCCGCGACGTCTGCTGCAGCAGGCCGGACAGGGTGTAGCCGCCCGCGCCGGCACCGGTGTAGTCCGGCGTGCCGGCCGCCGTGCCGGCAGCGGCCGTGTCGAGCGCGGCCAGCGCATCGCGCTGTTCGGCCAGCGCCGCGATCTCGTCCTGCGTTTTCGCGGCGGTGGTGGCGACGGCGCCGCCATGGCCCAGCTGCTGCGCGAGGCTGGCCGCCAGCCGGTCGGCCAGGCCGTTGCCCGGTTCGGCAAACAGGTCCATCACGGCCTGCGGATCGGCGGCGATGGCGGCGTCGAGCCGCTCCGCATCGACGGCCAGCGTGCCGCCGCGCACCGTGATCCCGATCGCCGCCAGGGCCGCCGTGTCGCTCCCCTGCAGCGTGCGCGCGACCTGCGCGCTCACCTGCCCCACCACGGAATTGGTCGCCGCATCCTCGCCCTTCAGCGCGGCGAGCCCCTTCCCAAGCCCGTTGACGGCGGCGGCGAAGTCCTGCACGTTGCGGCCGATCGCCCCGGCATCGCCGCTGAGCGTGACCGTGCTGCTGCCGGGCGCCTTCAGCGTCAGCGTGACGCCGGCCACCGCGCCCGCCAACGTGTTGGAGGCGCTCCGGATGGCCTTCCCGTCGACGGTCAGCTGCGCATCGCGCGGCCCGGCCGTCTGCTTCAGTCCCGTGGGTTCCGGCGGCTGCCACGTCAGCATGTCTTCCAGCGTGGCGTCGCCGGCCACCTCGATGCGCATCGCATTCGCGGCACCCGTCTGCCCCGTCATGCGCAGCTGGTAGCCCTTCTCGCCCGGCACCACCTCCGCGTCCACGCCGGCCGCCCGCAGCTTGTCGGCGATGCCCGCCAGGCTGCTGCTGGCCCCATCGATACGCACCGTCTTCGTCGCGTCGCCCACCGACACGCGGATCACCGTGATCGCGCCGGTGCCGAGCGGCGCCGATGCGTCCTTCACGGCCGGCGCCACCAGCTGCTGCGCCTGCGCCAGCTGCTGCACCTCCACCTGGTGCGTCGCCAGGGCCGGACTGGCGCTGGTGAGCGTCACGCCGACCGCGGTGCCGGTGGCCGCGGCGCTGAACTGCATGCCGTGCGTCTTCAGCGACTTCAGCGTGGCCTGCAGCCCGTCGAGGGTCGTCGACAGCGCACCGAGGGTGGCGAGCCGCGTCGCATCCTTTTCGATGCGGCCATCGAGCACCTGCACGCCGGCGCTGCGGGCGGCGGTGCCCGACGCGCTTTTCGTGGTGGCCGTGCCTTGCAGTCCGCTGCCACCCTGCAGGTAGGCCGAGATGGGGGAATTGGCGATATTCATGGACCGATTATCGGTCGTCATGCTGTCTTCCCATTAACGGAACAGGCCGCTAAAAGAACCGCATACCGGACCTTTGACGGTCGGCATTCGTGAAGCAGCGGTATCGGAATCGTCCTCGCTGGTGTCGACTTTTCTTACATCTAGCAAATTGCTATCCACCAGGCGTCCTTGCAAATCAAGCACTTGGCGCACTGGCATTTCTTTTGCTTGACAGTCTCGCAACATACAATAAACGGGGTGTCACATGAAAGCCATCTGCCTGCGGGCCGGGCGCGCGCTCGCGGCCTGCCTGCTCTGTCTTGCCGTCGCCGGTCCCGCCGCCGCCGCGGCCATCACCTACCGCTTCGACACCCTCGGCGACGGCACGGTACTGACAGACCAGTACGCCGGCCTGCACTTCACCAATGCCACGGTGCTGGAAGCGGGCATTTCATTGAACGACGCCCTGTTCCCGCCCCGTTCCGGCAACGCCGTGCTGTTCGACGATGGCGGCCCGATCGCCGTCCTGTTCGATGCGCCGGTGCTGAGCGTGTTCGGCTACGTGACCTACTCCGAGGGCATGTCGATGCTGGCCTACGGCAGCACCGGCAACCTGCTGGCCGCCATCACGGCGCATTACATCAGCAATGTCGATGGCGGCTCCGGCGACCCGGGCAGCACGCCGAACGAGCTGCTGGGCTTTGCCAGCACCGGCGAACTGATCGCGCGCGTGGAATTCCGGTCCGCGCAGTCCGGCAATTCGTTCACGCTGGACGACCTGACCGTGACGGCCGACGCGGCCGCTGTGCCGGAACCGGGCAGCCTGGCACTGGTGCTGCCGCCCCTCGCCGTGCTGGTGTTCATGATGCGCCGGCGTGCCGGCCGGCGCCGCTGCTGAGCGCCGCAAACTTGCAGAGGCGCGGCTGTCGCGCCTTCCCCATCGATGTTCTTGCGCTGTGCGCCGCCATCGGCGCGCTTGAAGGAGTCCGGTATGCGAGTCTTCCGTCTGGCGATGTGCCTCGCCGCACTCAGCGGCGCCCTGTGCGGCGGGAGCGCGGGCGCCGGCAGCCTGGGTGCGCCTTCCCTGAGCCCGGCCAGCATCACGGCGGGCACGCCGGCCACGGTGAAGTTCACCGTCACGATCACCGATCCGAACTACGTGGCCGGCAGCGCCAACGTCCAGCGGCTGAAGGCCGACGGCACGGTGCAGGGCGTTGCCGGCCTGCTGCACGACGACGGCCGCGCCGGCGACGCCACGGCCGGCGACGGCCTCTACACGCTCGACCTGCCGCTCAACGAAACTGCCGCGGGCACGCTCCGCTTCCAGGTCTCGGCCGCCTACCGCAACGAGCCGCGGCGCACGGTGGCCGGCCCGCTCGCCGTGACGGTCGACGCGGCATCGGCCGCACCGCGCCTGGACGGGGCGGCGTTCAGCATCGGCAGCACGGCCGCCGGCACGGCGGTCACCGGCCTGGTCACCGTGGCGGTCGAAGCGGCGGCCCCGCCGGCCACGCTTGTGCTGCAGAAGATCGATGCGAACGGCGCCGTGATCGCCACCGCCGGCACGCTCCATGACGACGGCATGGAAGGCGATGCCACCGCTGGCGACAAGCTGTATTCGCTGGGCGCCACGGTCCTGGAAAACACGCCCGGCACGCTCCGCTACCGCGTGGCCGGCACCTTCCCCGGCTACGCACAGGCCGTGTATTCGAACGTGGTGAGCGTGGCGATCACGGGCACGGCCACCAGCGTGGAGATTACATCGCCGGCCGGCGGCGCCTACCTGAACACGCCCGTCGTCACCGTCTCCGGCAAGGTGGGCGATCCGGGCGCGCGGGTCACGCTCAACGGGGTGTCCGCCGTGTTGAGCGGCACCGACTTCAATGCGTCGGTGCCGCTCAACGAAGGGCCGAACACGGTCACGGCGGTGGCCACCAACAGCGGCGGCAGCACCACCACCAGCAGCATCCTGGTGACGCTGGACACCACCGCGCCGAAGGTGGAGATCTACTCGCCCGCGGCGGGCGGCACCACGGGCGCGGCCAGCGTGACCGTCAGCGGCATGGTCAACGACATCGTGGTGGGTACCGTCAATCCGCAGCAGGCCACGGTCACCGTCAACGGCATCGCCGCCGAGGTGCTGAACCGCACCTTCGTGGCGAAGGACGTGCCGCTGGCCGCCGGCAGCAACACGGTGCAGGCCACGGCCACCGACCGCGCCGGCAACCGCGCCACCACCAGCGCCACCGTCACGCGGCTGGCCGCCGGCGGCCTGCAGCTCGTCTCCGGCAACGACCAGCGCGGTGCCGCCGGCGGCGTGCTGGCCGCGCCGCTGGTGGTGCTGCTGACCGATGCGCAGGGTGCGCCCGTCGCCAACAAGCCCGTCGTGTTCCGCGTGGTGGGGCTGGACGGCACGCTGAGCGCGAACCTGCTGCCGGGAAGCGCGGCGCTGTCGGCCCTGGCCGTCAACAGCGACAGCGAGGGCAAGGCGCGCGCGTTCTACCGGCTCGGCAGCCGCGCCGGCGGCGGCAACCTGGTCGAGGCCAGTTCGGCCGCGGCGCAGGCCACCGTCGATCTCGTGGCGACCGGCACGCCGGGCGGCGCGCGGCTGATGGTGGTCGATTCGGGCAACAACCAGACGGGCGTGGTGGGCCAGGCGCTGCCCTTCCCCTTCATCGCCATCGTCACGGACGATCACAACAACCGCCTCGCCAGCATTCCCGTCACGTTCACCGTCAAGGATGGCGGCGGCGGCTTCGGCACGGCACGCGCGACCACCTGGCAGACCGCCAGCGACAGCGATGGCCGGGTGGCGGCCACGCTGTTCCTCGGGCCCGAACAGGGCGTCAACAACAATGTGGTGGAAGCCAATTTCAATGGCGGCAGCGGCTTCGCGGCGGCGTTCACGGCGAACGGCCTGGTACCGGGGCCGGCCGCGCAGACCCGCATCAGCGGCGTGGTGCTCGACAACAGCAACCAGCCGATCCCCGGCGTGACGATGCGGCTGCTGCAGATCACGCAGGGCAACCGCAGCAATATCCCGCAGGAGATGGCGCCCGCCGTGCGCACCGACGCCCAGGGCCAGTTCACGATGACGGGCGTGCCTGTCGGCGTGTTCAAGCTGATGGCCGATGGCGGCACGGCCACCCGCGACGGCGTGTGGCCGACCCTCGACTTCGACATGGTCACCGTCTCCGGCCAGAACAACACGCTGGGCATGCCCATCTTCCTGCCGGCGCTCAATCCGAACAACCGCCTGTGCGTGAGCGAGACGACCGGCGGCACGCTCACGCTGCCGGAAGTGCCGGGTTTCGCGCTGCAGATCGCGCCCGGCTCGGCCACCTTCCCGGGCGGCTCGCGCAGCGGCTGCGTGCACGTCACGCCCGTCAACATGGACAAGGTGCCGATGGCGCCCGGCTTCGGCCAGCAGCCCCGCTTCGTCGTCACCATCCAGCCCGTCGGCACGCACTTCAGTCCCGCGGCGCGCATGACCATCCCCAACGTGGACGGCCTGGCGCCGCGTGCCGTCACGGAGATGTATTCGTACGACCACGACCTGGCCAGCTTCGTGGCGATCGGCAGCGCCACCGTCAGCGCCGATGGCGCCACCATCACCTCCGACCCGGGTGCCGGCGTCATCAAGGCCGGCTGGCACTGCGGCGGCGACCCGAACACCTCCGGCTCGGCCGGCAGCTGCCCCACCTGCAAGAAATGCGAAGGCGCCAGCTGCATCGCGGACGACAGCCAGCGCCCGCCCGACCTGTGCAAGGAGTGCAAGAACGGCACGCCCGTCGACAAGTACGACAGCAGCTGGCGGGACGATGCCACGGTGGGCGCCAGCGCCAACCTGCCGGACGGGCTGAAGGACGCGCTGGAGAATGGTCTGAACCGCATCCCCGGCGTGAACATCACGCTGTCGGAAGTGAAGCTGAGCGCCTCGGGCAAGGCGAAGGACTGCTGCGATCCGGCCACCGGCAACAGCGTCCCGCTGGGCAAGAAGGAAGGCAAGGCCGCCATCGAGCTGGGCGTGAGCCTGCGCCGCGTGCAGATCTGGCCGCTGCCGCCGACGATGATCGACCGGCGCTGGGACGTGACGGTGTTCGGCGAGATCATCGAGGTGCGCATCCTGTTCCTGGCCGGCGTGTTCATCACGAGCGACCTGAAATTCGCCGGCGAGGGCGGCGTCCGGCTCGATGCCTGCGGCACGGAGAACTGCGCGTTCGGCGGGCTGGGCGCGGAAGTGAATGCGGCGCTGTCGGCCGAGGTGGCGGCCCAGGGCTGCTTCGACTCGACGGCCACGCAGCAGTACTGCTCGCCCACGATCGACGCGAAGATCACGCCGGTGGCGCTGTCGATCCAGGGCTCGCTCGGCTACAACCAGGCCAGCTGCACGGCCGGCATGTCCGGCTTTGCCAAGGTGGCCGGCGTCAAGGCCGCGCTGGAATTCAAGCTGCCGCTGCTGCCCACGCTGTCGGTCGAATACGAGATGTTCGGCGGCTTCTGCATCATCGGCAATTGCGGATGAGGGCCACCGAAGCAGCAGCCCCCGCGGCAGTCCATTCAGCAGCCCATGCAGCAGGCCACGCCGCGGGCGATGGCCGCCCCGAACGGAAGATGGAGGAAGCGCCGATGAAGTACCCGACCCATGCCCTTGCCGTCCAGCGGCAGCTGCTGGTTCCACTGTTCCTGCTGGTCCTGGCGATGGCCGGCCATGCGGGCGCCGCGCCGGCCGCCGCGCCCGAACGCGTGCTCACGCTGGCCCCGGCACCGGGCACGCCGGCACGCGGCGATACCCAGCTGCTGCTGCCGCAGCCCGCCCTCGCCGCCCGCAGTGCCGACACCAGCGCCGCGCTGCAGGCCAGTACCGCCTTCCTGGCCGCCGTCCGGGCGCGCGACTGCAATGCCGCGATGACCTACGTCGATGCCGCCGCCTACCGCCTGGGCCCGGGCGACCAGCCGGCCCACTGCCAGCGCATGTTCGCCTCCTTCGAGCGCTTCGGCGCCTTCACCGTGCAGGCACCCGTGCCCCTGTCGGGCGTCGTGCTGATCCCCCTGAAGCCGCAGGCGCCGGGCGACTGGCGCGTGCTCACCTTCCGCAAGACCGGCGAACGCTGGCTGTTCTCGGAAAGCCAGGAGCCGGGCTCGCTGGTGCCGCTGGTGCTGTCCGCCCTGCGCACCGCCAACCTGGGCGTGCAGCCCGCGCCCGCGCTGGCCAGCCTGCCGCTGCGCACCGTGGTGCTGGAAGACGGCGGCGCGCAGGGCCGGCTGGCGCTGCGCGCGCGCCTCGTCGCGGGCCCCGCCAGCACGGGGCCGACGGCGGCACTGATGGCCTACTACGCCGGCTGCATTTCCCGCGAAGGCCTGGCGCCGGGCGCGCTGGAGCGCTACCTGGCCTGCCTGCGGCCGGACCTGCGCAGCGACCTGAAATCGTCCTACGATGCCCAGCCGCCCGATCGCAGGCTGGCGCTGTACAACAGCCTGACGGCGCCGCGCACGATCGACTACGTGCTGGTCGACGGTCCCACCGCCGTGATCTTCTTTACCGAGACGGCGTCCGGCCGCCACTGGCGCGATGTGGTGCACCAGACGGCGCCGGGCAGCTTCGCGCTGGACAACCCGATGAAGTCGGGCTCCGTGGACATGGCCCTGAACGGCGAGCGCGTGCGTGCCGCCGTGCAGGCCCAGGCACGCTGAGCGGCCGTCTCCCTTCCTGGCAACCTACCAACGAGGCCCGCGATGAACCTGCGCCTTCCCCGTCTTCCGGCCCGGCTGTTGGCGGGTGCGATCCTGCTGTCCGGTGCCGCCGGCAGTGCCGGCGCGGCCCCCGCCGCCGCCGGCCTGAACGAAAACTGCGTCGTCAGCGTCCTGAACCGCAACGTGCAGGCCAAGGCGGACGGCACCTGGGTGCTGCCCAACCTGCCGGCCAACTTCGGCCGCATCCGCGCGCGTGCCACCTGCGTGCAGAACGGCGCCACCACCTACGGCCAGTCCGCCGAGTTCACCATCCCCGCAAACGGCTCGGTGACGCTGCCGCCGATCACGATCGGGCCGACGACGCCGATTCCCACCCATCTCGCCGTGAGCGTGCCCGCGCCCGTGCTGGCCACCATCGGCGCCACCACCCAGGTGCAGGCGCTGGCCACCTATCCGGACGGCAGCCAGTCCGATGTCAGTGCGGGCGGCACCAGCTACAGCATCAGCAACCCGGCCATTGCCACGATCACGGCCGGCGGCCTGGTGACGGCCGTGCGCAGCGGCACCGTCGTCATCCAGGCGCTGAAGGAAGGCACCACCGGCATCACGCAGGTGCGCGTGGCGCTGGCCGGCGCCGACAGCGATGGCGATGGCATTCCGGACGACGAGGAACTGCGCCTCGGCATGAACCCGAACAACGCGGCCGACGCGCTGCTCGACGAGGACCGGGACGGCCTCACGGCGCTCGACGAATACCGCGCCGGCAGCGATCCGCGCAACCCGGACAGCGATGGCGACGGCCTGCGCGACGGCGACGAAGTGAACTGCGCGCGCGGCTTCTGCACCAGCCCCCTGCTGGCCGACACGGACGGCGACGGCGTGCGCGACGGCACCGAGATCGCGACCGGCAGCAATCCCGCCAACCCCGCCAGCGTGAACTTCGCGGCCGCGCTGCGCACGGTGCGCGTCACGCCGGGCAGCTTCACGCTCATCGTCAACTCGCTCACCGGCAGCGCCAGCGTGCAGCTGACGGTTACCGGCACGATGATCGACGGCGTGGACATCGACCTGACCGGCACGGCGCGCCAGACGGGGTACGCCAGCAGCAACCTCGCCTCCTGCAATTTCGGCTCGCCGGACGGCCGCGTGTACGCCAGCAGCGCCGGCACCTGCGAGATCACCGTCACCAACAACGGCCACAGCGCGACGGTACAGGGCACGGTGCAGGACTTCGCGCCGGGCGCGCTGTCGTACGTGGCGATTCCCGGCCTGGCCAACGGCGTGGCGGTGGGCGGCGACTTCGCCTACGTGGCAGCCGGCGCCAGCGGCCTGCAGGTCGTGGCGCTCGGTGCCGACCGCCGCACGCCGGCCATCCTCGCATCGCTCGACCTGAACGCCAGCGCCAATGACATCACGCTGGCCGGCAATCTCGCCTACCTGGCCACCACGGGCGGGCTGAAGGTGGTGGACATCACCGATCCGGCCGCGCCGCGGCTGCTGGGCACCTTTGCCGCGGTCGGCAATGCGATGGGCGTGAAAGTGCGTGGCACCACGGCCTACGTGGCAGCCAATGGCGGCCTGACGATCGTCAGCGTGGCCAACCCGGGCGCCATGATCGGTGCCGGGTCCATCAGCCTGGGCGGCACGGCGTGGAACCTGGACCTGGACCCGACCCGCAACCTGGCCGCCGTGGCGATGGGCGCCGGCGGCCTGAAGCTGGTCGATGTCAGCAACCTGTCCGCGCCCGTGCTGCGCGGTTCGGCACCCACCGGCGACGCACGGGGCGTGGCCCTGCGCGGCAACACGGCGATCGTCGCCGACTACGCCAGCAGCATGACGTCGGTGGACATCACCGACCTGGGCGCGCCGGCCATCCTGTCGCGCACGCCGCAGTCGCTGGGCGGCCTGCTGTCGAACGTGATCCTGTCCGGGAACTTCGCACTGGGCGCGGACGTGGTGTTCGTCAACGGCGTGCCGATCGTCGACATCAGCAATCCGGCCGAGCTGCAGCCGCGCACGATCCTGAACTTCAGCGCGCGCGACGACAACGGCATGGGCATCGCGGCGGACGACAGCTACATCTACCTGGCGGCCGACCGCAACAACCTGGAACGGGGCGGCAGCAACGGCGACAGCCGCCTGTACATCGGCCAGTACCAGCCACGCGTCGACCTGGCCGGCGTGCCGCCCACCGCCAGCATCACCGCGCCGGCCAATGGCGCGCTGGTCTACGAAGGCGCGCCGCTGACGGTGACGGTCGACGCGCAGGACGACATCACGGTCGCCGCCGTGCGCTTCCTGGCCGGCGGCCAGCCCGTGTTCACCAGCACCAGCGCTCCCTACCAGTACACCTTCCCCGTCCCGGCGGGGATCTCGACCCTGGCGCTGGGCGCCATCGCGCGCGACCTGGGCGGCAACGAGGGAACGGCCGCTTCGGTAACGGTCAACGTGGTGCCCGATCCGCTGACGCAGGTGACGGGCCTGGTGACCGATGCGGACGGCACGCCGCTGGCGGGCGCCCTGGTCACCGCGCCGGGCGGGCGCACCGCCACCACCGGGGGCGACGGGCGCTTCACGATCAGCGGCGTGCCGACCGTGCTGGGCAACCTGGTGGTGCAGGCCACCTGGACGCCGGCCGGCGGCACCGCCCGCAACGGCGCTTCCATCCCGACCGCGCCGGTGCCGGGCGGCGCCACGGACGTGGGCACGATCACCGTCATCGACGTGCGCTTCGAGACGGACTACGGCACCTTCTGGACGACCAGCGACGACGATTACACGCCGCGGACGCTGCCCTTCGCCTTCCCCTTCTACGGGGTCAACGAAACCACCGGCTATGTGGGCACCAACGGCTACATCACGTTCGGCCACGGCGACGCCACCTACACGGAAGACGTGCCCGCGTTCTCCAGCCTGCGCCGCATCGCCGCCTTCTTCGACGACCTGATCGGCGGTGGAGGCGTGTGGATCAACGACCGGCTAGCCGACCGCTTCGTCGTCACCTACGACCGCACGCGCCAGTTCAGCGAAGGCGGCAGCAATACGCTGCAGATCCAGCTGTTCCGCGACGGGCGCATCGTGTTCGGCTTCCAGGGCATCACGGCGCTGCGCAGCGGTGCCATCACGGGCATCACGCCCGGCCCGAACGCGCCGTTCCGGCAGGTCGACTTCAGCGCCACGCCCACCCTCGACATCCCGGCCGGCAACGCCGTCTACGAATACTTCACGTCGGCCAGTCCGTTCGACCTGGACGGCGCCTTCGTGGTGTTCACGCCCGCGCCGGGCGGCGCCTACGCGGTGCGCACGGTGCTCCCGCCGCCCGCGCCGCCGGTGGCCAGCGTGGCCGGCGCCACCACGGTCGCCACGCAGCAGGCCGCGTCCACGCTGCTGCGCTCTCGCGCCGTGCAGGCTGCCGCCACCGCGCCGCTGAACGGCGTCACGCTGGCCGATGCGGAGGTGCGCGTCACGTCGTCGGGCAACCCGCACTACCTCGGCATGGCCAATACGGATGGCCAGGGCCGCTTCACGCTGTGGGGCGTGCCGCCGGGCGGCATCAACGTGGAGGTGCGCCGCAACGGCGTGATGCTGGCGCGCGGCACGGGCGTGGCGGTCGCGGGACCGGCCGGCGGCGCCACGCTGCAGGTGGAACTCGTGTCGCCCGAAGCGAAGCAGAAGCATTGACGGAGGCTGCCATGCACTGGAAAACCACCGCAGCGATGGTGCTGGCCACGGTGGCCGCGGGGGCCACGGCTGCCAGCCTGATCATCGATGCGTCGCTGCCGAAAAACGCCATCGGCCTGGAGCTGGGCCTGCCCGTCCACATGCAGGACGACGAGGAATACACCGCTACGCTGGAGCGCCTGCTGGAACACGGCAAGCGGGTGTTCACCGCCAACTGGACCAATGGCGAAGGGGGCGGCCGCCCGCTCACGAAAGGCAATGGCCGCGGCCTGTCGGACGTGTCGATGCCGCTGGTGGGCGGGCGCGGCTTCAACCGCATCTCCGGCCCCGATGCCAATTCCTGCATGGGCTGCCACAACCAGCCCTACGGCGTGCCGGGCGGCAGCGGCGATTTCGTCGCCAACGTGTTCGTGCAGGGCCAGCGCTTCGATTTCGCCACGTTCGAGCGGGCCGACCTGGTGCCCACGCGGGGCGCTGTCGACGAGGCCGGCCAGCCCGTGACGCTCGCCTCGATCGGCAATTCGCGCCACACGCCCGGCATGTTCGGCGCCGGCTACATCGAAATGCTGGCGCGCGAGATCACCATCGACCTGCAGCGCATCCGCGACGGCATGCGGCGCGGCGACACGCGGCCGCTCATTGCGAAGGGTATCGACTTCGGCAAGCTCACCCGCCGCGCCGACGGTTTATGGGATGTGAGCGGCGTGACGGGCCTGCCGCGCCTGTCCCTCATCACGGCCACGCCGCTCGATCCGCCCACGCTGGTGGTGCGGCCCTGGCACCAGGCCGGCAACTCGATCTCGCTGCGCGACTTCACCAACACGTCGTTCAACCACCACCACGGCATCCAGTCCACCGAGCGCTTCGGCGCCAACACGGATCCCGACGGCGACCATTTCAGCAACGAGCTGACGCGCGCGGACGTGACGGCCGCCTCGATCTTCCAGGCCACGATGGCCGTGCCGGGCCAGGTGATCCCCAACGATCCGACGATCGCGCGCGCCATCGCGCTGGGCCAGCGCCACTTCACGGCATTCGGCTGCGCCGCGTGCCACACGCCGTCGCTGCCCCTGTCGCGCAGCGGCTGGGTGTTCAGCGAGCCGGGGCCGTTCAACCCGGCCGGCAACCTGCGCGCCGGCGATGCGAGAACCGTGCGCGTTGACCTGAACGATCCGGCCCTGCCGCAGCCGCGCCTGGCGCCGCAGCATCCGGACGACCTGGTGATGCTGGTGCCCGCGTACACGGACTTCAAGCTGCACGATGTGTCCGACCCGAGCGAACCGATGCCGGCCGAGTCGCTGGACATGAACTGGCCGGTCTGGGCGCCGAAGTTTTTGGGCGGGAACCGCCGCTTCCTGACGCGGCGCCTGTGGGGCATCGCCAACTCCGGCCCCTACTTCCACCATGGCCTGTACAGCACCATGCGCGAGGCGGTGCTGGGTCATGCCGGCGAGGCGCTGGCGTCCCGCAAGGCCTTCCAGGCTGCGGACAAGGACGACCAGGCGGCGCTGATCGAATTCCTCAAATCCCTGCAGGTGCTGCCGCCGGGGACGACGAGCCTCGTCGTGGACGAGCACTACCAGCCGCGCAAGCCGCTGCGGGAGGCGGGCACGATCACGGCCGGGGCAGTGGCGGGCAACTCCCGCAAGAGCGGCGTTCAGCCCTGAAGCGTGATGAAGCCGCCGTCGATCGGATAATCCGTGCCGGTGATGAACGCGGCGTCGTCGCTGCACAGGTACAGCGCAAGCTTCGCCACCTCGTCCGGCCGGGCCATGCGGCCGATCGGCTGCGTTTTCGAGAGCTTCTCGAACATCTCGGCCTCGCGGCCCGCGTAGTTCTTCGCCAGGAAACCATCGACGAACGGCGTGTGCACGCGCCCCGGCGAGATCGAATTGCAGCGGATGCGGTCCGCCAGGCAGTCCTTCGCGACCGACAGCGTCATCGCCATCACCGCACCCTTCGCCGTGGAATACGCGAAACGCTCGCTGACGCCCACCCATGCGGCAACGGACGCCATGTTGACGATCACGCCGCCGCCATTGGCGCGCAGCCCCGGAATGCCCGCGTGCAGGCAGTTATAGACGCCTTTCACGTTCACGTCGATGACGCGGTCGAAGTCCGCCTCCGCCGTGGTATCGGCCTTGCCGATGTGGGCGATGCCGGCATTGTTGACGAGGATGTCGATCGGGCCGATCGCGTCGAACGTGGCGATCACGTCGGCCTGCCGCGTGACGTTGCAGGCGTGTGCCGTGGCTTGCCCGCCGGCGCCGCGGATTTCTTCCACCACCTCGCGCGCGGCCGCCTCGCCGATATCGAGCACCGCCACGTGTGCGCCCTGCGCCGCGAACAGCGTGGCAATGGCGCGGCCGATGCCGCTGCCTGCGCCCGTGACGACGGCGCGCTTTCCGTTCAGGTCGAACATGTCAGAGAGCTCCTGTGTTGAGGGATTCGGTGGCCGGTGCGGCCGATTCTGCAGCCGATCTTGCAGCCGACTCTGCCGCCGTGCGCTCGCCCGCCAGCACCGTGCCGGCAAACCAGGCCACCACGAGGAAGCAGGCCAGCGGCACGCCGTAGCCGTAGCGGATATCGTGCGTGACGTCGCTGACGAAGCCGAACGCCAGCGGCAGCAGCGCGCCGCCGACGATGGACATGATCAGCAGGCTGCTGCCCATCTCCGTGCTGGCGCCCGCATCGCGGATGCCCAGCGAGAAAATGGTGGGGAACATGATCGCCATGAAGAAGGCGATGCCGACGGCCGCCAGCACGGAGGTCATGCCGCCGGCCAGCATCGTCACGGCGCTCAGGGCCGCGCACAGCAGCGCGCACGCCAGTAGCAGCCGCGGCGGCGTCACGTACTTCATGGCGCAGGTGCCGGCGAAGCGCCCGACGACGAAGGCGATGCCGCAGCCCCAGCCCAGGTAATCGGCCGCAGCGATGTGCGACAGGCCTGCCGTGGTGGCGGCGAACAGGATGAAGAAGCTGAACACGCACACCTGCGCGCCCACGTAGAAGAACTGGGCGATGACAGCGCGGCGGATGGTGGCATTGCGCCAGGCGCGGCAGATGGCGGTGCGCACCGGTTCGCTGGCGCTCCGGCGCTGCGCCGGTTCCGGCAGCCGCGTGAAATAGAACACGGCGGCGATGGCGAAGATCACCAGCGCCAGCACCGTGTAAGGTCCCTTCACGCTGGCCGCCTCCGCCGCCAGCACCGCCGTGCGGGCGCTGTCCGACAGGGCGTGGAGCTGCTCGTCCGTGGCGCCCTGCACGAGGATCACGCGCGCGCCCACGATCGGCGCCAGCGCCTGCGCCAGGCCGTTGAACGACTGCGCCAGGTTCAGGCGCTGCGTGGCGCGCTCCGGGCGGCCCAGCAGCACCGCATACGGATTGGCGGCCGTCTCCAGCAGCGACAGGCCGCAGGCGATGATGAACAGGGCCGCGAGGAAAATGGCGTAGCGGTGCGTGTCGGCGGCCGGCAGGAACAGCAGCGAGCCGCCGCCGAACAGCAGCAGGCCGGTGATGATGGTGATGCGGTAGCCGGCGCGTCGCATCAGCAGGCCGGCCGGCAGCGCCATCACGAAGTAGGCGATGTACACGGCCGAATCGACTAGCGCCGCCTGCAGCACCGTCAGGCGGAAGGACTTGCGCAGGTGCGGGATCAGGATCGGATCCAGGTTGTGCACGAAGCCCCACAGGAAAAACAGCGAGGTGATCATCACGAAGGCGAATTTCGTCGAACGCCCGGTCGTCGTGTCGGCCATGTCTGCAAAGTCTCCATGTGCGGCCCGCGTACATTGCGCCGGCCTGTGTTGGTTTGCACGTCGATGGTGGCGCGCGGGGCGATGATACGTCCCGCGCGGTGCTGCGCGCTAGCCGTCGATCAGTTCCGGATCCCAGGCATGCACGGTCTGGCGCTGTTCGCCCAGCCCGGCGATCCCCAGCCGCATCGTATCGCCGGCGCGCAGGTAGACGGGATCGGGGCGCTGGCCCAGGCCCACGCCGGGCGGCGTGCCGGTGCTGATGATGTCGCCCGGGTTCAGCGTCATGAAGCGGCTGATGTAGCTGACCAGCTGCGCGACATTGAATACCATCGTGCGCGTGCTGCCCTGCTGGTAGCGCTTGCCGTTCACCTCCAGCCACATGTCGAGATCCTGCGGGTCGGGCACGTCGTCCGTCGTCACCAGCCAGGGGCCGACCGGGCCGAAGGTGTCGCAGCCCTTGCCCTTGTCCCAAGTGCCGCCCCGCTCCAGCTGGTATTCGCGCTCGGACAGGTCGTTGACCACGCAATACCCGGCCACGTAATCGAGCGCTTCATGCTCTTCCACGTAGCGGGCGCGCGCGCCGATGACGACGCCCAGCTCCACTTCCCAGTCGCTCTTCACCGAATCGCGCGGCAGCACGACGGGATCGTTGCAGCCGATGATCGCGCTGCTGGCCTTCATGAACAGCACCGGCTCGTTCGGCACGGCCATGCCCGATTCGGCCGCGTGGTCCGAATAATTCAGGCCCACGCAAATCAGCTTGCCCGTATCGGCCACGATCGGCGCGATCCTTGCCGGCGGCGCGACCGGCAACGTGCGCCAGTCCAGTGCCGCCAGCCTTGCCAGCGTCGCCTTGCCGAGATGCGCGGAGGTCAGGTCCTCGATCACTTCCGACAGGTCGCGCACCATCCCTTCCGGATCCAGCAGCCCCGGTTTCTCGTCGCCCTTCGGGCCGTAGCGCAGCAGTTTCATGTTTTCCTTGATGGTTGATGTCAATTTCTTTCTACTGTCCAGCTCGTGTCACACCATGGGGTCAGGCGTAGTGACACGAGCTCTACCGTAAGCGTGCTGCATCAGAAATCGCCTCTTTGCTGCAGCACTTTTCCCGGCAAGATGGCCTACGGCTGAGTGCGTGTCACTACGCCTGACCCCAGCATGTGACACGAGCTCGACGGTAACGGAGCATGCGGGTCGATCAGGCCATCGCGGGCCAGGGCTTGCCACACATCGGCTGGAATCGGTGCGGCAAACCACGCCGCGTTTTGCCGCAGCTGTTCGGGATTCTGGGCGCCGGGGATGCAGGAGACGACGGCCGGATGCGCCATCGGGAACTGCAGCGCGGCGGCCGGCAGCGGCACGTCGAAGTCGCGGCAGGCGGCGGCCAGCGCATCGGCACGGGCGATGACGGCGTCCGGCGCGTCCGCGTAGTCGAACTTGCGCACGCCGGCCAGGATGCCGGAGTTGAACGGGCCACCGATGACGATGCCCACGCCGCGCGCCGCGCAGTGGTCCAGCAACGCCAGCGCGCCCTGCTCCAGCAGCGTATAGCGGCCGGCCAGCAGTGCGCAGTCGATGTCGCACACGTCCAGCGCATCGGCCACCACCTCCCATTCGTTGACGCCCAGGCCGATGGCGCGCACGGCCCCTTCGTCGCGCAGGCGCAGCAAGGCGCGGAAGCCGCCGCCTTCGGTCAGCTGGTGCCAGTAGTGCGCATGGCGCGCGCCATGCGTGACGCGGCCGATATCGTGCACGTACAGGATGTCGATGCGGTCCAGTCCCAGGCGCTGCAGGCTGCCCTCGTGCGAGCGCAGGATGCCGTCATGCGTATAGTCGAACTGCGGCCGGAACGGCAGCGGCGCGGCCCACCCCGAATCGCCCGGCTGGACGGTATCATCCGGCACCATCAGCCGGCCCACCTTCGTGCTGACCACGTAGTCGTCCCGCGCCCGGTCCCGCAGCGCCGCACCTAGCCGGCGTTCCGACAGCGTGTAGCCGTAGTAAGGCGCCGTGTCGAAATAGCGGATGCCGAGCGACCAGGCCGTATCGACGATGGCACGCGCCTCCTCCTCCGCCATCGGCTGGTACAGGCCGCCCAGCTGCGCGCAGCCCAGCCCCATGCAGCCCATCGACAGGCCGCGCTGTGCCAGTGACCGTGTGCCGATCGACTCCATCTAGGCCGCCCGCAGTGGAAAACAGCCCGGCCCGGAAGGCTCGAACTGTTTATAGGTAAGGATGAATTCCTGGTGCCCCAGCGCCTCGGAACACGTCTCTTCGCCGTTGGCCACGCGCGCCACCAGCGCCACGATCTCGTCGCCCACCTGCTGCAGCGTCGCTTCCCCGGTCAGGATCCGGCCGGCGTTGACATCCATGTCCTCCGCCAGCCGTTCATAGGTGGCGGGATTGGCGCATACCTTGATCACGGGCGCCAGCGCCGAGCCCACCACCGAGCCGCGGCCCGTGGTGAACAGCGTCACATGCGCGCCGCAGGACAGCAGTTCGACGATCTCCGCGTTGTCCGAAATGTTGGGGAAGCCGAAGCGCACTTCGCCATCGGGCACCACGTCCAGCAGGTACAGCCCGCCCACCTGCGGCCGGTCGCCCGGCTTGAGGATGCCGACGATCGGCGACGCGCCGCTTTTCGCATACGCGCCCAGCGATTTTTCTTCCTGGGTCGTCAGCCCGCCATCGGCATTGCCGGGTGCGAAGCTGCCGTGGCCCAGCACCGTGTAATAGCGCGCGGCCTTGTCCACGCAGCGCACGATGGCGTCGCCCAGTGCCGGGGTGGCGGCGCGCCGCTTCATGTGGAATTCGCAGCCCACCAGTTCGCCCGTCTCCTCGAAGATGCAGGCCGCGCCGCCGGCGACCAGCCGGTCGAACGCCACGCCGACGGCCGGGTTGGCCGTGATGCCGCTGGTGCTGTCCGAGCCGCCGCAGATGGTGGCCACGATCAGCTCCTCGATCCCCATCGGCACGCGCGGCTGCGCGGCGATCGCCTCCAGGGCCCAGCGCACCCACTCCACGCCGGACGCCACGCTGGTGCGCGTGCCGCGGTTCTCCTGGATGGTGATGGCGTGCACGGGCCGGCCGCTGGCATCGACCGCATCGGCCAGGCCGCGCCGGTCGAAGCTCTCGCAGCCCAGGCCCACGACCAGCACGGCGCCCACGTTCGGATGCGTGACGAGCTGCTTCATCACGCGGTCCGCGTAGTCATTCGGATAGCAGCCGGGGAAGCCGATCAGGTGCACGGGCTGGCCCGGGAAGCTGTTGACGACCATGCGTGCCACGTGATGCGCGCACTCCACCGTGTACACCACGGCCACGAGATTGCGGATGCCCTTGCGGCCATCGGCGCGGGGGTAGCCGCTCAGCGCGGGCAGCGTCGGATCGGGCGTCGGCGTCATGGATGTCTGGTTCCGATGAAGGCATGGCCGTCGCCGGCCAGCGTGTAGGTGGGGATGTAGTCGCTGACGAGATTATGCGTGTGCAGCACGGCGCCCTGCGCCACCGGCGCCGTCACGGTGCCGATGATCGCGCCATAGCGCAGTACCTTTGTGCCGGTCGAGAGCGGCACGCGCGCCACCTTGTAGCCGAGCGGGACGGCTTCCGGCAGCGTGACGTCCGCGCCGTCGATCGCCAGCGTCTCGCCGGCCGCCAGCGGCAGGCGGGCGATCAGGCAGTTGTCTTCCGGCGCCATCAGCAGCAGGCGCGGCGCCGCGGGCGCTTCATCGGTGGGCATGCATTGTCTCCGGCTCGTCGGGCGGGCAAAAAAATCGTGCCGTGGTGCGGCATCTTGGGGTATCTTGCAGCACACTGTACGAAATATATACAGTACCGTCAACGATTTTATCGGCGCTTCGCCAAGCACTCAGCAGCTTGAGCGATCGGTGTGCGCAGCTAGTGAATTTCGTAAGCCATTTGGAAAAGAACGCAATGATTTGGCCAGACCAATTTACATAGAATGGCCGTGAGCATGCCATCCGTCCGGCATGCATCACACCGGACAGCAAAACGAGAACAGGCAGTCGCCTGACATGGAGAGAGACATGAAGACCACCGCCGCCACGCTGCTGGCCGCTGCCTGCTTCCTGCTGCCTGGCAGCACGGAAGCGAAGGAACGCAGGATCACCGTCGCGGCCGATGGCAGCGGCGACGTGCGCACGGTGCAGGAAGCCTTTGCCGCCGTGCCGGACAACAGCACCGAGCGCACCGTCATCCTGGTCAAACCGGGCGTGTACGACGGCCAGAAGATCCTCGGCAAGGACAAGCGCAACGTCACGCTGCAGGGCGAAGCGGCCGAGACGACCATCCTCACCTGGCACGTGAATACCAACGAGGAGCAGCCGGCCGGCACCGATCCACGCCACAAGGGCACCGCCCTGGTGATCCTCGCGGATGACTTCAGGGCCGACAGGCTCACCTTCCGCAACACCTCGGGCGACCATGGCCAGGCCCTCGCGCTGCGCATCGACGGCGACCGCGCCGTGGTCACCAACAGCCGCCTGCTGGGCTGGCAGGATACGGTCATGCTGAACAACGGCCGCCACTACTTCCGCGACACGTACATCGAAGGCCGCGTCGACTTCATCTACGGCAGCGCCACCGCCGTGTTCGACCGCTGCCGCATCCACAGCAAGAACGGCGGCTACGTCACGGCCGCCAGCACGCCGCCCGACCGACCGTACGGCTTCGTGTTCCTGAACAGCCGCCTGACGGGCGACCCCACGCCCTGGGTGGACCCGGACGCCAAGGCACCGTCCAAGGCTCCCAGCGCCCTTGCCTACCTCGGCCGGCCGTGGCGCCCGTACGGCAGCGTGACCTTCATCGACACGCAGATGGATGCGCACATCCGCCCCGAAGGCTGGAACAACTGGGGCAAGGCGGACAACGAGAAGACCGCCCGCTACGCCGAATACCACAGCACGGGCCCGGGCGCTAATCCGGAGCAACGGGTGGCATGGTCGAAGCAGCTGGGCGAGGCGGAAGCGCGCCAGCTCACGGTGGCCAGCATCCTGGGCGGCAGCGACCACTGGCGTCCCGAGTAGTCCCGCCCGCGCCGCGGGCCTCCCGTTTCACACAGCTTCACCGGCACGCCGAACGCGGTTGGCACCGTCACGCCCGTCGCCTTCGTAAAAAAATAACGACACCACACAGAGAATGGAGAAGACACATGAATGCTGACCTCCCGCTGGCGCGCGCACGCCGCCTGCCACTGAAACGCACCAGCCAGGCCGTCTCGCTGGCCCTGGCCGCCCTGGCCGCCGGCAACGCCGCGCTGGCGCAGACGTCACAGCCGCAGAGCCAGACGCCGGTGGCGCAGACGGCGCCGGACGACAACGCCATGCCCGTCACGCGCGTGGAAGTGGTGGCCACGCGCGCCTCGCAGCAGTCCGGCATCGAGCGCAAGAAGAACGCGGCCACCGCGATGGATTCCATCGTGGCCGAGGACGTGGGCTCGCTGCCGGACCGGAACGTGGGCGAGGCCATCTCGCGCATGGCCGGCATCGTGCTGGACCGCGGCGATTTCGGCGAAGGCGTGACCGTCTCCGTGCGCGGCAACAGCGCCGACCTGACGCGCGTGGAGCTGGACGGCCAGAGCGTCAACTCGGCCAGCGGCACCGACCAGGGCGGCACGGGCGGCGCGAACAGCCGCGGCACGGAATTCCGCCAGCTGTCCGCGGACCTGATCAAGAGCGTCGACGTCGTCAAGGGCTCGACGGCCGACATGACGGAAGGCGCCCTCGGCGGCGGCATCGTCATCAAGACCCGCACGGGCCTCGACTTCAAGAAGCCGTTCGCCTCGCTGCGCGTGGGCGGCAGCCAGAACTCGCTGGACCGCAAATGGACGCCGGACGCCAACCTGATCGTGGCGAACAAATACCTCGATGGCCGCCTGGGCCTGATGATGAACGCGTCGCACAGCACGCTGAACAACGAGGCGCACTCGATGCAGGTGTCGCAGACGGCGCAGCAGGGCTACTACCGGCTGCTGGACTTCGACAACTCGCCGGAGAAAACCTTCACGTTCCTGCCGTCGACCGTCGCCTCGAACGACCTGCTGGCGACGACGCCGCTGGTGCGCACGCCGATCGGCGGCAACAGCTTCCTGAACTCCGAGTCACCGCTGTCGCTCGTCACCAAGTCGGCCGGTGCGCAGACGAAGCAGGACTGCGCCAACCTGTTCCCGAATTTCACCGATGCGCAGCTGGCGCAGATCCCCACCGCCAGCCGTGGCGCCGCGCTGGCGCAGCGCGGCAACGAGCTGATGACCTGCCTGGGCCAGTGGAACGACTACACGCCATCGAACGTGCGCTACTTCATGAAGAAGGAGCACGAGCAGAAGGACAACCTGGACCTGCGCGCCGACTTCAAGGTGAACAGCAAGCTGACCGTGTACGCCAAGGGCAGCTTCAACCGCCGCGTCAACCGCATCGAGCAGATGACCTACCAGCTGGGCCTCGTGAAGAACCCGAACCAGCTGCCCAATCCTCTCATCACGCCCGGCTACACGGGCACCGTGTCGAGCGACACGAGCGGCGTGCGCCAGGCCGTACCGGGTTCCGGCTTCTACACCTACAGCAATCCCTACACGTATTCGACCCGGTCGAACAACTACCCCATCGCCGGTGCCGTGACGAACGTCGATCCCGCCTCGGTGCGCGTGGACGACAGCCACCACCTGACGCAGTTCACCGTGTCCGATGGCCAGGCCATCCCGGACCAGACGCTGGAATTCGCCCGCACGATCACGCGCTACCTGCAGTCGGGCGGCACCTACAAGGACGGCGGCCTGACGGCGGAATTCTTCGTGGCCGATGCCCAGTCGGATTTCCGCCGCGTGCAGCAGCGCATGAGCTACACGCTGAACACGGGACCGACCACGTTCTCGCTGGACCCGAGCGGCCTGTGGGGCTTCACCTTCCCGTCCGGCGTCAACCAGGCCGATCCCGCCGGCTATGCGGCGCTGTTCCCCCGCACCGTGGGCGGCGCCGCGCTGGGCAACACGAACACCGTGTTCCGCCCCAACTACACGGCGGCCCAGCAGCCGCTGCGCACCACGGCCACCGGCATCCTGTGGCTGCCGCAGATCCGCGAAACGGGCGAGCGCACGGCCAAGCTGGACGTCACGTACAACACGCCGGACAGCATTCCCTTCTTAAAGCGCATCAAGTCCGGCTTCAGCCTGCGCGACAGCTTCAGCAACTCGTGGGAAGGCGGCGCCGGCGACCGCATGGTGAAGGCGCCGGTCGGCACCTACGGCCAGGCCGGCTACGTGCCCGGCGTGTACCTGCCGCAGGCGCGGCTGGACAACCGCATCGAGGGCTGCCAGAACACGGCCGGCTCGCTGGCGCCCGGCGGCGACGCCTGCAGGTACGGCTTCACGCCGTCGTCCGACCCGCGCAGCGGCCGTGACAACAACCTGGTGCTCACGCCGCAGGACTTCCAGAATTTCATCGCCCAGACCCTCACGAAGCCGGCCACCGGCACCTCGTACTTCAACGGCGCCAGCGGCCGCCCCGGCATCCTGCCGCAGAACTGGATGGGCATCGATATCGCCAAGGCGGTGGAGCTGGCCGGTTTCACGGGCCGCAACTGGGACTGCGTGAAGACATGCACGGCGACCGATGGCAATGTGTACGACCAGCCAGTGAACAAGCTGAAGGAACGCATCGACGCGTTCTACCTGATGACGGATTTCGGCCTGGACCACGTGCCGTTCACGGAGCGCGCGCTGCCGTTCGGCCTGGAACTCGACGGCAACGTGGGCGTGCGCTACGTGCGCAGCCGCGTCAGCGGCACCGGCACGATGACGTTCACGTCGTACTCGAAGACGGCCGCCTACAACCCGGAGGATCCCACCAATTCGGGCGGCTACGTACAGTCCTCGATCGTGCAGAACACGGCCGTCGATGCGCAGACGACGGACATCCTGCCCAGCCTGAACCTGGCCACCTGGCTGCGGCCGGATGAACTGGTGCTGCGCTACAGCGTGGCGAAGACGGTGGCGCGCCCGCCCATCGCCCAGCTGCTGCCGGCCAGCACCTGCGTGTACGACGAACGCTCGGCGGACCTGGACGCGGACGGCACGCAGCGCTGCAACGGCGTGATCGGCAATCCGGCCCTGAAGGCGCGCAAGAACGTCAACCACAACCTGTCGCTCGAGTACTACCCGAACCGCGACACGATGGTGAGCCTCGCCTACTTCCTCCAGAAGGGCAAGGTGGGCCAGTTCATCACGGAAGGCGTGAGCGGCGGCCAGCTGTTCGCCGGTTCCGAACTGGTCGATCCGCAGACCGGCGTGAAGCTGTCGGACCTGCCGTTCAACTACTCCACCTACGTGAACGGCCCCGTCTCCACCCGCAAGGGCCTGGAGTTCAGCACCAAGACGGCGTTCACCTTCCTGCCCGGCCTGCTGAAGAACACGGGCTTCGATGCCAACTACACGAAGGTGCGCTCGAAGAACGTGACGGCGGCGATCGTCGACCTGCTGACGGGCACGCCGCTGCCGCCGACGCGCGAATCGGAATCGCAGTACAACGTGGCGCTGTGGTATGACGATGGCCGGCTGTCGGCCCGCGTGGCGCTGCAGGGGGCGGCCAGCTGGTTCACCTGCATCTCGCCGTGCGGCCAGACGCCCCGCGAGCTGATCAACTACCCGGCCCAGGGCGCGAACGTGAACAACTCCACGCCACTGATCTATTCGCCCGGCTCGCCGAACTTCAAGGATGCCACCCGCTTCGTCGATGCGAAGCTGGGCTGGAAATGGCGGCCGGACGTGGAGTTCTTCATCGAGGGCCGCAATATCGGCAACGCCACAACGTCGAACAGCCAGGCGCAGTACGCGCCGCTCGGCAATGGCGTGCCGAACCTGCTGGACTATGCCTATGCCGGGCGGCGCATCATGCTCGGCGTGCAGTTCCGTACCTTGTAAACGGACGATTCATGCGAAAACACTGGTTTGGAAGATGGGTAGCCGTCGCGCTGTTCGCACCGGCGCTGCATGCCGGCGCGGCAGCAGTGGCGGAAGGTCGGGTCTTCGACGCCGGCACGCCGGTGCTGGAGGCGGACCTGGGGCCGCGCAGCTCGTCCGATGCGATCAGCCTCGAACTGCGGCTGCAGCCGGCGGCCGGCGCGGCGGAAGGCGCCGTCATCGTCGAGCGCATGACGCCGGGGACCCAGCACGGCGTGCGGCTGGAAATGGCGGCCGGCGGCGCGGTGCGCATGGCGGCGACCGGCGGGCGTTCCCTCGTCACCACGGCGCCGCTGCGCACGGACCGGTCCACGCACCTGCTTGCCGCGTTCGACGCGCGCGAGAAGACCGTGGCCCTGTACGTCGATGGCAAGCTCGATGCCAGCCTGCCGGTGGACCCGAAGCGCAAGATCGACATGATCGGTTCCTACACGCCGCTGCGCGTGGGGGCCGACCTGGCTGGCCAGCGGCGCTTCGCCGGCAGCATCGGCTATCTCGCCGTGTATGGCCGCGCACTCAAGGGTGATGAAGTCGCCGGCCTGGCCGCCGGTGGCACCGCGCCGGCCGGGCAGCTCGACGCGTGGCGCTTCCCGTCCGGCCGCGGCGACATCCCCTCGTCGCTGGGGCGCACGGCCCTGACGGTGCCGGCCGCCATCCGCCCTGCCGCCGGTGCGCCGGCCAATGGGTTGACGCTATGGTATCCCCGCCCCGCGCGCGAATGGCTCGAATCCCTCCCGTTCGGCAACGGCCGGCTGGGCGGCACCGTGTTCGGCGGCGTGGCGCAGGAACGCATCCAGCTCAACGAGGACACCATCTGGTCCGGCGCGCCCTACGATCCGGCCAACCCGGACGCGGCCGATGCGATGGGGCCGATCCGGCAGCTGCTGTTTGCCGGCAAGCAGAAGGAGGCGGAAGCACTGACGCTGAAATCGGCGATGGGCCGGCCCCTGCGCATGAGCAATTACCAGACGCTGGGCAGCCTGCTGCTCGATTTCCCGCACGTGCGCGGCGCCGTGAGCGGTTACCGCCGCTCGCTCGATCTGGACAGCGCCGTCGCCACCACCGTCTACCGCCACGACGGCGTGACGTACACGCGCGAAGTCTTTTCCAGCGCGCCGGACGGCGTCGTCGTGGTGCGCCTCGCCGCGGACAGGCCGCGCAGCATCTCGTTCCGCGCGTCGCTGGCCACGCCGTTCGACGATGCCGTCATCGCGGTCGACCATGGCGAGCTGACCCTGTCCGGCACGGGCAGCCCGTTCAATGGCAAGCCCGGTGCGATCCGCTACCGGTCACGCGTGAAGGTGCTGAACGAAGGCGGCAGCGTGCGGGCCGATGGCGGCGCCGTTGCCGTCGACCGGGCCGATGCCGTCACGCTGCTGGTGGCGGCGGGCACGAACTTCGTCAACTACCAGGATGTGAGCGGCGACCCGGAAGCCCGCGTGGCCCGCGACCTCTCCGGCGCCAGCGGCAAGGCGTATGCCGCGCTGCGCGACCGGCACGTGGCCGATTACCGCCAGCTGTTCCGGCGGGTGTCGCTCGACCTGGGCAGCACGCCGGCGGCGTCGCTGCCCACCGATGAACGCATCCGTACCTTCGACGGGGGCGACCTCGCACTGGCCGCGCAGTACTTCCAGTTCGGCCGCTACCTGCTGATCTCGTCCTCGCGGCCCGGCACCCAGCCGGCCAACCTGCAAGGCATCTGGAACGACGCGCTGACGGCGGCCTGGGGCGGCAAGTACACCATCAACATCAACACGCAGGAAAACTACTGGCCGGCCGAGGTCACGAACCTGGCGGAATGCGCCGAGCCGCTGTTCCAGCTGATCCGCGACATCGCCGTGACGGGGCGCCGCACCGCGTCCGTCATGTACCGCGCGCGCGGCTGGGTCACGCACCACAACACGGATATCTGGCGCGCCACCGCGCCGATCGATGCGGCCGTCGGCATGTGGCCCACCGGCGGCGCGTGGCTGACGGCCAACCTGTGGGAGCATTACCAGTTCTCCGGCGACCGCCGGTTCCTGGCCGATGCGTATCCGATCCTGAAGGGCGCCGCGGAATTCTTCCTCGATACGCTGGTCGCTGAACCCGTGCACGGCTGGCTCGTCACGGCGCCATCGATGTCGCCCGAACACGGCGGCCTGGTGGCGGGACCGACGATGGACATGTCGATCCTGCGCGACCTGTTCCGGCAGACGGCGCAGGCGGCCGAAATCCTCGGCATCGACGCGGAGTTCCGCAAGACGGTACTGGCCACGCGCGCCCGCCTCGCGCCTTATCAGGTGGGCCGCTACGGCCAGCTGCAGGAATGGCTGCAGGATATCGATGGCGAGCATGACCGGCACAAGCACAACTCGCATCTGCACGGGCTGTTCCCCGGCGCGGACATCACGCCCGATGGCGACCCTGCCGTGTACGCGGCCGCGAAGCACTCGCTGCTCGCGCGGGGCACCGGAGGCACGGGCTGGTCGCTGGCCTGGAAGGGCAACCTGTGGGCCCGCACCGGCGACGGCGACCGGGCCTACGGCATGCTGGCGACGCTGATCGGCCCGCCGAAGGACGGCAACGGCGGCACGTTCCCGAACATGTTCGATGCCCACCCGCCGCCGTTCCAGATCGACGGCAATTTCGCCGGCACCGCGGCGTTTGCCGAGATGCTGGTGCAGTCGCACCGCGGCTTCGTGGAGCTGCTGCCCGCGCTGCCGAAGGCCTGGCGCAACGGCGCGGTGAAAGGCCTGCGCGCGCGGGGCGGCTTCGAGGTCGATATCGCGTGGCGGGACGGGGCGTTGACGTCGGCCAGCGTGCGCTCGCTGGCCGGCAATCCGCTCAGGGTGCGGTACCGGGGCGAGACGCGCGAGCGGTCAATGCCGGCTGGCGAGGAATTTACCTGGCAAGCGCCGGCAACGTCACGGTAAACGTGCTGCCCTGCCCCGCGCCGGCGCTGGCCGCGCTGACCGTGCCGCCATGCAGCTGCACGAGGCTCTGTACCAGCGCCAGTCCCAGCCCCAGGCCGCCCTGCGACCGGTCCGGCGTGCGCTCGGCCTGCGTGAACAGCCCGAACACATGGGGCAGCACCTCGGGCCCGATGCCGATGCCGTTGTCGCGCACGCCGATCGTCACGCGCCCCGGCAGGACGCCGACCGACAGCGCGATGATCCCGCCCGGCGGCGTGTACTTGGCCGCATTGGCCAGCAGGTTTGCCACGATCTGCACCAGCCGCACCCGGTCGCCGCGCACGGTCGGATTCACATAGTCCGTTTCCAGATGCAGCGCGTGGCCGCGCGCGTCGACCAGCGGGCGCACCTGTTCGATCGCGCTGGCCAGCACGCCGGCAAGATCGACCTCGCCGAGATCGAGCTGCACCAGGCCGCGCGTCACGCGCGACACGTCGAGCAGGTCGTCCACCAGGCTCTTCATGTGGGCCACCTGCCGCACGATCACTTCGCTGGACTGGCGCGCGCGGTCGGGATTGAGCAGGCCCAGCGCCAGCATGTGCGCGGCGCTGGCGATCGGCGCCAGCGGGTTGCGCAGCTCGTGCGCCAGCATCGCCAGGAAGTCGTCCTTGCGGCGCGATTCCTGGCGCAGCGCCTCCTCGCCCGTCTTCTTGTCATGGATATCGGTCAGCGTGCCAAGCCAGCGCGTGGGCCGGCCGGCGCTGTCGAGGGCCGGCATGGCGCGGTTCAGCACCCAGCGGAACTGGCCGGAGCGATGGCGCAGCCGGTGCTCCAGTTCCAGCTGCGTGCCGGTGGCGATGCAGTGCCGCCAGCGCTCTTCCAGCAGCGGCAGGTCGTCGCGGTGCACCAGCGGGCGGAAATCCTCGTCGGCGCGGTGGCTGGCCGGCACCCCCGTGTACTCGTACCAGCGGTTGTTGACGTAGTCGTTCTCGCCCGCCGCGTCGGCGGCCCAGACGATCTGGGGGATGTTGTTGGCAATCAGGCGGAAGCGCGTCTCGCTGTCCTTCATCGCCCGTTCCGCCGCCACCTGCGCCGTGATCTCGATATTGGCCGCCACGCCGCCGATCGGTTCGCCCGCCTCGTTGCGGATCACGGCCGCCTGCACGAGGATCGAGCGGCGCACGCCCGGCATGCCGAACGGCTCGATCTCGGCCACGCAGCCGGCCGCCTCCTCGCCACGCAGCACGCGTGCGATCGGCCATTCGTGGGGCCCCACGCGCTTGCCCGGCTGGCCCGATTCGTCGAGCCACCAGCCCTTCCACTCCGCATATTGATCCACCGCGCCGGGCGCCGGGTGCTCGCCCCAGATGCTGCGGTTGAAGGCGTTCGCGATCAGCAGCTTGCCCGTCATGTCCACGTAGATGATGCCGACCGGCGCGGCATCGAGCAGCACGTCCAGCCGCCGCGTGCTTTCCTCGGCGCGCCGGGACGCGGCGGCCGCCATCTGCTCGCTGTCGATGCGGCGCTGCTCGGCGCACTTGCGGTCGGTGATGTCCACGGCCACGCCGGCAAAGCGGCGCCGGCCCGTGTCGACATCGCGGAACACCTTGCCACGCGCATTCACCCAGGCGTCGCGCCCGGTGCGCTGCGGGATGCGGTACTCGACGTCGTACAGGGTTTCGGTGGCGATCGCATGATCGATCGCCGCGAGGATCGCGCCCCGGTCGTCCGGATGGATCATGCCGGTGAAGCGCGCCAGCTCGGTGCCGCTGCGGGCCAGCGCGGCATCGACCTGGAACAGGCGCGCGAAGCGTTCATCGACGTGGGTGGCGCCCGTCTCCAGGTCATACGACCAGGTGCCGATATTGCCGGAGGCTTCCAGCGACAGGGCCAGCCGTTCCTCGGCCTCCTTGTGGCGCGCCAGCGCCAGCACCTTGTCGGTCACTTCGATGACGGTGCACAGCAGCCCTTTCACGCCCGCGTGTTCGGCATCGTGCAGGGGACTGAAGGAGAACGTGAAGTAGGCCCGGTCGGGCTGGCCGTGGCGGTCCAGCGTGGTGGCGTAGTTTTCGAAGAAGAACGATTCGCCCTGCATCACCTTGTCCACGTAGGGTGCCAGGTCGCTCCACACTTCGTCCCACACCTCGGCATACGGCCGGCCCAGCGGCAGGCCGGCCTTGCGGCCCAGCATCGGCAGGTAGGCATCGTTGTGGAACAGGTGGTGGCCGGGGCCCCATGTCATGAAGGTGGGGAAGGCCGAACCGAGCACGATGCCGAGCGTGGTGCGCAGCGCCGCCGGCCAGCCTTCGACGGGACCGAGCGGGTGGGAAGACCAGTCCTGTGCGCGGAGACGGGCACCGGTGGCCCCGCCGTTGCGGGAGAAGGCGAAAAGCGCGTGCGGGTCGTTCACCGGTGGCCTGGATCAGGTTTGAAAACCCGATTTTACTGAATCTGCGGGTTTCGCGGGAGAAAGTTGCGGCTTTATAGCCGCCCAGGCAGTCACGGCGGCGGCAACAGCCATGCCGCCCCGGCCCCCGCCCCGGTCCGCCGTCCTACAACTTGCCGGCCACCGTGAAGCGCGCCCGCACGTGCCGCGGCTGCTCGATTTCGTCGACGATCGCCACCGCCAGGTCGGCCACCGAGATGCCGGCCGGCGCATCGCCGTTCATCAGCAGATCCTCGCCGCCGACGCGATACGCGCCGCTGCGTTCGCCCGGCGCCAGCATGGCCGGCGGGCTGAGGAAGGTCCAGTCCAGCTGCGTGTTGGTGCGCAGCGTGGCCAGTGCATCGCGGGCGGCGCGGGCACCGGGCGCGATGTTCGGCGGCACGTGGTCGAGGAACTGCGGCGTGTCGACCAGCTGCACGCCCGGCGCCACGAACAGGCTGCCGGCACCGCCGACCACCAGCAGGCGCCGCACGCCGCCGGCGGCCACGCCGGCCTCGATGGCGGTGCTGCCGGCGATGAACTTGTCATACAGGTCCGGCTCGTTCCAGCCCGGGTTGAAGGCGGAGATGACGGCATCGTGGCCGCGCACGGCGCTGGCGACGGCCTGCGCATCGTAGGCATCGACAGCGACGGGCGTGACGCCATCGCGCTGCTGCAAACCGGGCTGCTGCAAATCGGGCTGCTGCAAACCGGGCCTGCGGGACAGCGCCGTCACGCGGTGGCCCCGCTGCAGCAGTTCGGCGAGGACGGCCTTGCCGACGAAACCGGTGGCGCCGATCAGTGCGATGTTCATGGTGACTCCCTTGTTGTGATGAAAGAGACACGATAACCGTTTCGGACCGCACGCATAAGCGGGCTAGAATCGCCAATACCTTGAAGTGTCACTAACAGATCAGGAGAGACCATGCAGGATTACCGCCCCTATGCCGTGCTGGCCGAAACCGTGCTGGCCGGTTCGATGAGTGCCGCCGCGCGGCGCCTGGGCATGACGCCGTCGGCCGTGAGCCAGACCATCCGCGCGCTGGAACGGCAAACGGGCGTGACCCTCCTCCACCGTTCGACCCGCAAGCTGGCGCTGACCGAAGCGGGCGCGCGCTGCCTGCCGCACTGCCTGCGGCTGCTGGAGGCGGCCAACGCGGCCGCGGCATCGCTGGTGGTGGCGCGCGATGCGCCGGCTGGCGAGCTGCGCATCGCCGCGCCGGTGGGCTTTGCCGGCCACCTGGCTCAGGCGCTGGCGCCCGTGCTGGCGCAGTGGCCGGGGCTGAACCTGCGGCTGCTGTTCGACGATGCGCTGATCGACCTGATCGACGCGCGCATCGACATCGCCATCCGCGTGGGCCGCCTGGCCGATTCGACCTGGGTGGCACGGCCGCTGACGGCGCTGGAGATCATCCTGTGCGCCGCCCCGGATTACCTGCGGCGCTTCGGCATGCCCGCGGCGCCCGCCGACCTGGCGGCGCATCACTGGATCGCGTCGGTGCGCGATGTCGGCGACGGGGCAACCACGCTGCCTCTCCCGCTGCAGCATGGCTCGGGCGAACGCGCCCACGTCGACGTTCCCGTGCGGATCGCCAGCAACAACCACCTCGCCCTGCAGCAGATGTGCGAAGGCGGTGCCGGCATCGCCAGGCTGGCGGACATCGACGTGCACCCCGCCCTCGAAGCCGGGCGGCTGGTGCGCCTGCTGCCGGACTGGCGCTTCGTGCCGCTGCCGGTCGCGCTGCTCACGCCGCGCCGCGACGGCGAGCCGGCCAAGGTGCGCGTGGCCGCCGCGGCGCTGCAGGACTATTTTGCCGGGATTGCCGGCCGCGGCGGAGTGTAGCTTTTCCGCCCGTTCGTGGCCACGCAGTGTCAATTAACGCCGACTTAACCGCCAATTAACGTACGCGTCACTTGCATTGCCGTATCCTGCCTTGGCAACGTGCGCCCGCACGATTGCGGCAGCGCGCCTGCGCCAACGATACGCGCAACGATCACGACAGGACGACATGATTCCCTCCGCAGTACTCACGACCGGCCAGCCCCCTGCTGCCACGCGCCGCCCTGCGCTCTGCGCCCCCTGGGCCGGTCCCTACCTGAACCTGCTGTACCTCCTGGGCACCGGCCTCGTGCTGCTGTCGCTGTCCCGCCTGGCGCTGGTCGCGTGGCAGCACGAGCGCGTGCTGGCCGCCGGCATCACGGGCGCCGTGTTCGTGCAGGGCGTGCGGGCCGACCTGATCCTGCTTGGCTACTTCCTGATCATTCCGCTGGCACTGGCACCGATGCTGCTCTGGCACCGCACATCCCGGCTGTGGGTGCGCGGCACCGGCTGGTGGTCGGTCGCGGCGCTGCTGTTCATCGGTTTCATGGAACTGGCCTCGCCGCAGTTCATCCTGCAGTACGACGTGCGGCCGAACCGGCTGTTCGTGGAATACCTGTCCTACCCGGCCGAGGTGTTCGGCACGCTGTGGAACGGCTACCGCTTCGCGCTGCTCGTCACGATCGCCTGTTCGATCGCGCTGGCCGTCCTGCTGCACCGCTTCTTCCGCAATGCCACGCAGGACGTGCGCCCGTGGCCGGCGAAAAAGCTGCTGCTGACCTGGCCCGTGCTGCTGTTCCTGGTGGCGCTGCAGATCCGCTCCACCACGGACCACCGCCCCGCCAATCCGGCCCTGTTCGCACTGAGCGGCGATGCGATGGTCAATTCGCTGATCATCAACTCCGCCTGGTCCGTGCTCGATGCGATCAGCTCGATGCGCAAGGAGGCCAACTCCTCCGAGATCTACGGCAAGTTCCCGCGCGCGAAGGTGCTGCCCGAAGTGAAGGCGGCGGCCTGGCTGCAGGGCTACCAGTTCCCGTCGCAGGAACTGCCCACCCTGCACCACCAGCAGGCCGTGGTCACGCGCGAGCGTCCGCTGAACCTGGTGATCGTGCTGGAAGAAAGCCTGGGCGCCACCTTCGTCAAGTCGCTGGGCGGCCTGCCGGTCACGCCGGAGCTGGAAAAGCTCAAGGGCGAAGGCTGGTGGTTCGACAACCTGTACGCGACGGGCACGCGCTCGGTGCGCGGCATCGAGGCCGTGGTGGCCGGCTATGCGCCCACGCCCGCGCGCAGCGTGGTGAAGCTGTCGCTGGCGCAGCAGAATTTCTACACGCTGGCCGCGGGTCTGGGCAGGCAGGGCTACCAGACCGAGTTCGTGTACGGCGGCGAAGCGCACTTCGACAATATGCGCAGCTTCTTCACGGGGAACGGCTTCCAGAACGTGGTCGACCGCAGCAAGATGCAGCCGAAGTTCGAGGGCAGCTGGGGCGCTTCCGACGAAGACCTGTTCGATACGGCGCTGGTGCGGCTCAAGCACCTGCACGCGCAGAACAAGCCGTTCTTCAGCCTCGTGTTCACCTCGTCGAACCACGAACCGTTCGAATTCCCGGACGGGAAAATCGCCCTGCATGATCCCGCCAAGCAGACGGTGAACAACGCCGTCAAGTACGCCGATTTTGCGCTCGGCAAATTCATCCGCGAAGCCAAACAGCAGGACTACTGGAAGGACACCGTGTTCCTGATCGTGGCCGACCACGACAACCGCGTGTACGGCGACTCGCTCGTGCCGATCAACAAATTCCACATCCCCGGCCTGATCCTGGGTGCCGACATCGCACCGAAGCGCATCGCCACCATCGCCAGCCAGATCGACCTGGCGCCCACGCTGCTGTCGCTGATGGGCGTCTCCAGCACGCACCCGATGATCGGCCGCGACCTGGCGCGCGACAGTACGTCACCGGGCCGCGCCCTCCTCCAGTTCGACAATTACTTCGCCTGGCTCGATGACAGTGGCGCCACGATCCTGCGTCCCGGCCAGCCGGCCGTGGCCGGCCGCTACGATGCCGCCGACGGCACCCTGGACCTGCTCGATTCCCCGCCCGCGCCGGCCAGCGTGGATCGCGCCATGGCGCACGTGATCCTCCCATCGCTGCTGTACCGCGAGCAGCGCTATCAGCAAAGCAGATAAGCGCAGGCCGGCCCAGGCTGGCCTGTTCTTCAAGCTTGCCGATTCAACCAGATAGTTGCCGGTTCGGCCACGTTGTGTGGGTTTATTGCATCCGCATGCATACCCTGCGCACGATTGAAGCAATTTAATTTGCCGTATTGCAACTCGGCCAGTATAGTGGCATTCCGTCCCCTTTCCAGAACATCGCCAGCCGCCTGGCGCCCCAACCATGAAGCTCAACCGCATCGGCATCATCCTGATCGCCTGCGCCCTTGCCGTCATCACGCTCGTCGTCACGCTGCTGATCGCGCGGCAGCAGGACAGCAAGGCCACGCAGGTGCGCATCAAGGGCGTGGGCCTCGTCAAGTCGCTGAGCGGCATTCCCGTGCCCGCACTGCAGGATGGCGGCAAGACGGCCGGCCTGCTCAATGCCCTGCTGGCCTACCATGACGATGGCGATTTCGCCTATGCGACCATCACGGGCGCCGATGGCCACGCACTGGCCGAAGTGGCCGGCCGCGGCGTGATCCCGTCGTCCCTCGCACTGCCACCCGGCGCCGCCACCGCCCCCGGCGAACGCCAGCTGCCGGGCGCCGGCGGCATGCCGCCGCTGCGCGAGTTCTATGGTCCGCTGGCCGACCGCAGCGCCGGCACCGCCTTCGTGCGCGTGGGCTTCTACCAGCCGCGCTACGCCGTGCTGGCCCGCGACGTGTCCTTTCTGGCCCTGCTGGCGCTGGCGATGTTCCTCGTCGTGCCGGTCCTGTATATCGTCATCAAGCGCGAAATGGCACCGCTGGCCGCGCTGCACACGCAGCTGCGCCAGCTGGCCGCGCCGGGCGACACGCCGGCCATGCGCGAAGCGGGCGACATGCGCGACCTGGTCGGCGGCATGCAGTCCTACCTGGCGCAGGCCGGCGACCGCATCGCCCAGCTGGAAGTGGGCGCGCGCAATACCACGGCGGACAACCGCCTGCTCCAATATGGCAGCAAGAAGCTGAACGCCGCGCTGCAGTCGCTGCCGGACGGCCTGCTGATGCTGGACCCGGGCGGCAACGTGACCTTCGCTTCCGGCAAGGTGGAGCCGCTGCTGGGCGTGCCGATGGAAACGCTGCTGAACCAGCCGACGGACAACTGGTGCCGCGACACGGCGCTGCGCGGCCTGCTGGCCCGCTACAGCGGCGATGCGCGCGACAGCGGCCGCCCGCACACGATCGAATTCGCGCCGGTCAACGTGGATGGCCGCCAGCTGTGCGCCACCGCCCAGCCCCTCAGCGGCGGCCAGGGCGCCATGTCCTTCGGTACCCTGGTGGTGCTGCGCGACGTGACCCGCGAACACCTGTCGCGCCAGGCCGGCAACGACTTCGTGGCCCACGTGTCGCACGAACTGAAGTCGCCGCTGAACGTGATCGCCATGTATGCCGAAACGCTGGCCGACAGCGACGACGAAAGCCTGCGCGTGGAATCGCTGAACGTGATCCAGGACGAGATCGAGCGCATGAACGCGCTGGTGGGCAACCTGCTGAACGTGTCGAAGCTCGATACGGGCAGCATGAGCCCGGAACGCAACCGCGTGCGGCTGGACGACATGCTGCGCGACGCCTACGACCAGGCCCTGCCCCGCGCCGAAGGCAAGCAGCTGCGCATCGACCTGGACCTGCCGCGCGACCTGGATGCCGTCACCATCGACAAGGACCTGTTCCGCATCGCGCTGAACAACCTGCTGACCAACGCCATCAAGTACAACCGTACCGGCGGCACGGTCACGCTGGCCGCGCGCAACGAGGGCCACGAGATCGTCATCAGCGTGCGCGACACCGGCATCGGCATCGCCGCCGGCGACCGCGAACGCATCTTCGAGAAGTTCTACCGCGTCAGCGAAAGCGGTGCACCGGTGGCACGCGGCGGCCACGGCCTGGGCCTGTACCTGGCCGCGCAGATCGTCGAGCTGCACCACGGCCGCATCGTGCTCGACAGCGAACCCGGTGTCGGCAGCACCTTCTCCATCCACCTGAAGAGCGCGCCCGCCCTGGCCGGCGCCGCCGTCCTATGAGCCAACGTCACATCCTTCTCGTCGACGACGAACCGCACGTGCTGCGCGTGCTGCGCCTGGCGCTGGAGCGCGAGGGCTACAGCGTCACCACCGCCAGCGACGGCCATGCCGCCCTCGCCTGCATGGCCGAACGCCTGCCCGATGTACTGATCAGCGACATCCAGATGGACGGCATGACGGGCCGCGAACTGTGCCCGGCCGCGCGCCGCACCTATCCGGACCACCCGTTCCTGATCCTCGTGATGACGTCGATGACGGCGCTCGACGAGCGCAACTGGGCGCGCGAGCTGCCCAATACCGAATTCCTTGAAAAACCTCTCAGTCCGCGCCAGCTGGTGGCGCGGCTGTCCCGTCATTTTGCCGCCCTTGCCCTGGCCCCCGCGCCAGCGCCTGCGGACCAGCCGGAGCCTCGCCATGTCGCCTAACCCCCTCGTCAACCTGGAATTTTCCCGCCATGCCCGCTGGCTGCAGCGCATCACCGGCATGGACTACGCATTCGCCGTCTGCGACGCCGCCGGCGCGCCCTGCTGGAGCGCACCCGGCCATGAGGCGCTGGGCGGCTGGCTCGCCGGCCTGAACACATCGGGCTTCGCGTGGACGGCGGATGGCGAAGGCCTGCAGCGTCATGACGCGGCCGATGCGATCCTGCTGTACATGCCGGTGATGGCCAAGGGCCAGCGCATCGGCTGGCTGGCCGTGCAGGTGCCGCAGGAAGCGTCGACCTCCGCCACGCTGGCCTGGGATGCGCTGGCCGAGGCGCTGGAAGACGTGGCCGCCGCGATCGGCGAAGAGTGCCGCACGCAGGGCGAACTCAATGCCATGGCCGACGAACTGTCGGACCGCTACGAAGAGCTGCACCTGGTGTATGCGATCGACCGCCAGGTGCAGGACATGACGAGCGGCGAGGACATCTTCGGCAACCTGCTGGAGAGCTGGGCCGAGCACATGAACGCCGATGTCGCCGCCTTCATCAAGCCGGGCGATAACCTGTGCGTGTCGGCCACCAACCTCTCCGCGCCGATCCACAATCTGGACCTAGTGCTGGTCGAGATGCGCGGCGACCTGTATCGCTTCTCCCATTCCTCGCGCCAGCCGATCGTGATGAACGAGCCGGACGACCCGCGCCGCGCCTACATCTTCACGGACATGCCGTTCAAGATCCTGTGCTGCCCGGTGTTCCAGGACAAGGCCGTGGTCGCGATCCTGGTGCTGCTGAACCACGCAAACAAGGAGGATTTCTCCAACAGCGACCGCAAGCTGGGCGAGGTGCTGGCCAATCACCTGTCCAGCCTGTCGCGCATGCACAGCATGCTGGCCGAGACCAGCAAGTTCAACGAGCAGATGGCTGCCGCGCTGATCGAGGCGGTGGAAGCGAAGGACCCCTACACCCGCGGCCACTCGGAACGCGTGCACCATATCTCGATGGAGATCGGCCGCGCGCTGCGCCTGCCGCCGCGCGAGCTGGACAACCTGTTCTGGGGCTCGCTGCTGCATGACGTGGGCAAGATCGGCATTCCCGATGCGGTGCTGTGCAAGCCGGGCCGCCTGACGCGCGACGAGTTCACCTTCATCATGGTGCACCCGGAGCGCAGCTACGAGATCCTGCGCCACATCGACCGCCTGAAAGGGGCCGTGCCGGGCGCGCGCCACCACCAGGAGAAATACGATGGCACGGGCTACCCGCACGGCCTGGAGGGCAACGACATTCCGTACAACGCGCGCATCATCGCGGTGGCGGACACGTACGATTCCATCACCAGCTCGCGCGCCTACCGCGCCGGCCGCAGCCATGAGGTGGCGATGGCGGAAATCGCCCGCGTGGCCGGCACGCAGCTCGATCCGGGCGTGATCACCGCGTTCGAACAGGTGTGCCGCCTGGAACCCGACTGGATCGCCGCCTTCGGCATCCAGCGCGATGCCATGCCACTGCGGGTGGTGGAGAGCGCCGCCGCATGACCATGGACGCCGCCGGCGGGGACACGATCACCCGCAGCCGCATCGGCGCGATGACGTATCTCGCGCCGGTCACGTCGCTCGTCGCCGACGAAGCCGTGCAGGCCCTGCAGGCGGCGCTGAACGAATGCATCGGCCAGCACCAGGTGGCGATCGTCGTCGACCTGGGCAAGGTACAGCTGCTGTCCGGCCGTGCGCTGGGCATGATGGTGGACATGGCCGAACGCCTGGCAGGCCTGGGCGGCTGGCTGAAGCTGGCGTATCCGAACCCGCTGGTGCAGGAGATCCTGACCGTCACCGGGCTGCTGGACGAACTGCCGCTGTTCGATGCGCGCGGGCCGGTGCGGCGCGTGCGCGAGCCGGGCAGCAAGCTGGGCGACATCCTCGTCGAGCGGGGTGCCGCCAGCGCCGAACGGGTGGCCGAGGCGGCACGCCTGCAGGAACAGACGGGCAAGCGCATGGGCGTGATCCTCGTCGAGCGCAAATGGATCACGGAAGCGGCCCTGTACCAGGCGCTGGCCGACCAGCTGAACCTGCCGTACGCGCACCTGCGCACCGGCCTGTACGACCCGGCCGCGCTGGCCGTGCTGGAAAAGGACGTGGCGCGGCGCCTGAACGTGCTGCCCCTGTTCCAGGTGCGCGACACCCTGACGGTGGCCAGCGCCGAGCCGCAGGCGATCCACAACATCGACGAGATCCGCACCCGCACGGGCTGCCGCATCCGCATGGTCGTGGCGCCGCCGGCTGACATCCGCAAGCTGGCCGACGAAGCGTACGGCGGCGCCATGCCGGACTTCGTGCACACGGAAGTGAGCGACCTGGAACTGATCGAGTCGACCATCCCGGACGACTACACGCAGATCGACGAGATGGCAGGCGCCAGCCCCGTCATCAACATGGTCAACGCGGTGATCCAGCGCGCGATCCGCGACAGCGCCAGCGACATCCACATCGAGATCTCGCGCAACCGCGCCCGCATCCGCCTGCGCATCGACGGCATCCTGTACGAGGTGATGTCGCCGAAGGTGGACCAGCATCCCGCCATCGTGTCGCGCCTGAAGGTGATGGCCAATCTCGATATCGCCGAACGCCGCCTGCCGCAGGATGGCCGCATCCAGGTCGCCACGCAGGGCCGTACGGTCGACCTGCGCTTCTCCTCGCTGCCGGGCATCTACGGCGAGAAGGTGGTGCTGCGCGTGCTCGACAAGAACCAGTCGATCCTGGACGTGGACAAGCTGGGCATGAACGACGGCGCCGTGACGGCCTTCAAGCGCCTGCTGGGCCGCAGCCACGGCCTGATCCTCGTGACCGGGCCGACCGGCAGCGGCAAGACCACCAGCCTGTATGCGGCGATCAGCCACCTGAAAAGCATCGAGAAGAACATCGTCACGATCGAGGATCCGGTCGAGTACCAGCTGGACATCATCAACCAGAACCAGGTCAATGATGCGATCGGGCTGACGTTCCCGAAGATCCTGAAGCACGTGCTGCGGCAGGACCCGGACATCATCATGATCGGCGAGATCCGCGACCGCCAGACGGCGGAAATCGCCGTGCAGGCCGCGCTGACCGGTCACCTGGTGCTGACCACGCTGCACACCAACGACACCCTCGGCGCCGTCTCGCGCCTGGTGGAGATGGGCGTGGAGCCCTACCTGCTGTCGTCCGCGCTGATCGGCGTGATGGCGCAGCGGCTGGTGCGGCGCGTCTGCCAGGGCTGCCGCACCAGCTACCTGGCCACGCCGGAAGCGGCGCTCGCCTACCGATACAAGGGCAAGGGCGACCTGCGCCTGGTGCGCGGCCGCGGCTGCCCGGCCTGCTACGACTCCGGCTACAAGGGCCGCATGGGCATCTACGAGCTGCTGGAAGTGGGCCATGACCTGCAGCGCATGATCGTGGCGAATGCCAGCAAGGACCAGTTGCAGGCGCACGTGGCCTCCACCGGCCACCACGACCTGTACACGGACGGCATGGCGCGCGCCTTCGACGGCCACACCACGCCGGAAGAAATCGCCCGCGTGGTCCACTCGCTGTAACTCGATTACGTCAACGCCGCCATGCCGCTCGAACTCGACGAACCCGATACCGCCGTCGCCACTGCCGCGCCCGCGCGCGCCGGCTGGCGCGCCGCCCTCACGGCCAAGCCCCTGGGGGTGAAGGAACGCGTGCTGTTCACGGAACGCCTGGCGCTGCTGCTGGAGACGGGCGTGCCGCTGCATGCGGCGCTGCAGTCGCTGCACCAGCAGAGCGAACAGCCGGCACTGAAGGCGATGATCAATGCGATGGCCGACGACATCATGGGCGGCGAGCGCTTCTCCACCGCGCTGGGCAAGCACGAGCTCTTCCCCGTGACCTACGTGAACCTGGTCGCGGCCAGCGAGGCGGGCGGCTTCCTGGCCGAGGTGCTGGCCCAGCTGGTGGAAATGGACGAAAAGGAGGAGCGCCTGCGCAGTACACTCGTCTCCGCCCTCTCCTACCCGCTGTTCCTGACGGCGTTCTCGATGGCCGTGGTGCTGTTCATCCTGATCTTCGTGTTCCCGAAGTTCTCGGTGATGTTCGCGTCGATCTACGAGAAGCTGCCGATGACGACACGCGCGCTGCTGGCGGTCAGCAACCTGCTCACGCAGCATGGCGCGATCGTCGGCGCGGTTGTCGCGGCAGTCATCGGTGCATGCTGGATGATGCTGCGTCGCCCGGAAACGCGGGCGGCGCTGGATACGATGAAGCTGCGCGCACCCGTGCTGCGCGAGATCTTCGCGAAAATCTATCTCACCCGCCTGCTGCGCGTGATGGGCATCTCCCTGGAACGGGGCGTGACGATCCTGGCCACCCTGGAAGCCTGCCGCGCCGTGGTGCAGAACGCCGATGTGCAGCGCTTCATCCTCGACCTGGAGAAGGATGTCACGGAAGGCAAGGGTATCGCCATCGGCTTCCAGAACGGCGATTTCATCCCTGTCGCCGTGCGCCAGATGATCGCCACCGGCGAGGCCACCGGCACGCTGGGCCGCGTGATGACGCGCGTTGCCGATTCCTATGACCGCGAACTGACGCGCCAGCTGGCCCGCCTGTCCAAGCTCGCCGAACCCGTGATGCTGATGGTGATGGGCGTGGTGGTGGGGACGATTGTCAGCTCCCTGATCCTGCCGATCTTCAAGCTTTCCAGCCAGGCGCACTGAGCTGTATTTTTCGCGCGACAGTTTGCATGCGAATGCAAAATGTCATTCGTGCGGGCAATTCAATGTGTTACTCTGTGGAACTTAAAAATTCCTTCCATAAAGTCATCAATGATGGCTTTTTACCACTAAGAGAAAATCATGTCGAAGACCCAAAATCCGTCGAAGACCTTCAAGCGCGCCATTCAGGCGGGCTTCACGCTCATCGAATTGCTGATCGTTGTGATCATTCTGGCCATTCTGGCTGCCATTGCCATTCCGCAGTTCACCGCCTCCACTGTCGACGCGCAGCAGGCAGCGCTGGATGCCAACCTGACTGCGGTCCGCAACTCGCTGGAACAATACCGTGCACAGCACGGCGGCACTTATCCGGGCAACGCTGCTGCCACGGGTGCTGGCGCTGCCTGCACTGGCACTGCTGGCACAGGTGGCGCGGGCACTCTGCTGGCGATGACGGCGCAACTGACGCAGCCATCGAATGCCACGGGCCAGACCTGCTCGATCGCCAATGCGACCTTCCGCTTCGGCCCCTACCTGCGCCAGGGCGTGCCGACTGAACCGGTCAGCAACAGCGCGGCGGTGGCCTTCTCGGCAACGGGTGCTCCAATCGCGCCGACAGCCGATACGCCGGGCTGGGCATATGACGCCATGTCGGGCCAGTTCATCAAGAACAGCAATCTCGCCGACCCGAACGCTCGCAACTACAACCTGCACTGATTCGTTCGAACGGGCATGAATAGGCGCCCTTCGCGCGGCTACACGCTGGCCGAAATGCTGGCCGTCTGCGCGGTGCTGTCGGTTACCGCGGTGGTGGCCCTGCCAGCCGCCGCGCCCGTCGCGGAATTTCGCGCCGATGCGGCCGCCGGTGAAGTCGTGCTGGCATTGCGCTTCGCCCGTGAAGAGGCGATACGGGTGGGCGACTACCGGGTCTTCAGCTGCGAACAGGCGGCCAACCGGATCCGGCTTTACAGCCTGAAAGCCGTCGGCCCGAACTTCGTCGAGGTCACGGATCCACCGGTGCTGCATCCTGGAAGCCGCACGGCGTATGCGGTGTCGCTCGATGCGGTACCGGCTGGCGGCGGCATGGCGATGGCCGACTGCAGCTTTACGTTCGCCGACAACACCACCGCCACCACCGTCGCGTTCAACGCTTCCGGCAATCCCGTGCGCAGCACTGGCGGGGGGCCAGCGGGCCTGACACAGGCGCTCCGGGCCGGTGCCGTGAGGGTCGGCAGCGGCGCTGCGCAACGCACGATCAACCTCGACGTCACCGGCCGCGTCACCACCATCTGACCATGTCGTTACCGATATTCCACCGTCCGCTGTCCCGGAAGGCTGCCGGCATGACGCTGCTCGAAGCGGTGTTTGCCCTGCTGCTGCTGTCCGTGTTCCTGGTTCCGGCCGCCGATGCGCTGCGCGGCGCCATTGCCGCGCCAGGCGACACGGCGACGGCGGCGCGGGATCTCGACTGTGTGAGCGGATTGATGGAGACGGTGGTCGCCGAACCCTACGACCGGCTGTTCGCCGCCGCGGGCAATATCGCCATACCGTCGTCCTATTCGACAATCGCCACCGCCGCCTGCCCTCCGCTCAGCGTGTTCATTGCCCGGTACGGCAGGAACGCCAACGGCACGCTCGGCACGGCGAACGCCAGCGATTACCTGCTGTATGTGGGCGTGCGCGTGGCCGATGCGAACGCGGCCGGCTTTCCGCTCGCGACCCTGGTGGCCCGATGAGACGCCAACGTGCGCAAGCCGGCTTCACGCTGGCCGAACTGCTGGCCGGGATCGCCATCGCGGCCATCCTGATCCTGCCGCTGGCCGACATGCTGCGCAGCGGCACGGAGGGCGCGCGGGCCGTGCGCGCCACGCTCGATGTGAACACCGACGCCCGCCTTGCCCTGAGCCGCATCGCCCAGCGTGCCGCGGCCGTCACGTTGCCCAATCCCTTGCAGCTGGGACAGGCCATTGCACCCGAAAGCCTGTTCGGCAAAATCAGCTACCTGCTCAAGCCGATGGTCACGAATGCCGGGAACGTCGTTTGCCTGGTCGAGCGCGACATCACCAGCGGCATCGCCGTCGACAGCATCCTCGCCGCCAACGCGACCGCATTCCAGCTCACCGTGCCCGAAGTCGTGGCCGGCTATCCCATGCTGCGCATCGACCTGACCCTGCAGGGTCCGGACGGCAGCACGGTCACGCGCTCGCGCATCGTGCGGCTGGGAGCTCCGGCATGAAGCCCATCGTTCCCCGGCCGCAGTCGGGCGCCATCCTGCTGGTCGTGGCGCTGCTGCTGGCCACCATGGCCGCACTGGCTTTCAGCATGAACCGGGCCACCGGCGCGGATGCCCTGTCCGTACAGGACGAATACGAAGCCCGCGCCGCCGGCTACCTCGCCGACGCAGCCGTCGCCAACGCCCGGTGGGCGAGCCAGGTGGGCGGCTGCACCAGCGCGTCGATCCCCCTGACGGCACTGGGCACCGGCACCTTTTCGGCAGCGGTCGTGAAGGCGCCGTCGAAACGCCTGAACATCACGGCGACCGGCACGGTCAACGGCGATACCATCCGCACGCGCAGCGTTAACGAGTCGAATGTCTTCGACTTCTCGAAGACGGAGACCAAGGACCTGGGCGGCAACGTGATCGACACCTGGATCGACAATGGCGCAGGCACGGTCCTGCAGTCGTACTGGCAAAGCAAGATCTACGCCGACAGCACCGATATCGCGCTCATGTCGGACCGGTACTACGGCCTGCTGTACTGGGCAACGACCGATGTGAAGAACGATGCACAGGTGCTGTCTGCGAATCTGATCCTGACGCAGAACGGCACCGGCGCCGTGACGCGGCAGGTCGCCGTGCAGCGGATGATGACGCCATGGGATCAGAAGGCCAGCTGGACCAGCCCGACCGACAAGACCTACTGGACCGGCACCGACTGGGGCAATCTCGCCTTCGACACGGTGGGCGTCGGCAGCGGCAGCACCTATACCTGGGACGTGACGGGCCTCGTCGAAGGATGGCACAAGGGCCGCCTGGCCAACTACGGCATGCTGCTGCGCCTCGTGACGCCGAATCAGTCGGTATCGTTCTACAGCCGCGACGCCGCCGCCAAGAACCGGCCCATCCTGCGCGTGACCAGCGCCAAGGCCTGCTGACAACAACAAGACCATGCGACCACTCACTCCGACAACCGCCAGCGGCAGGACAGCCACCCCCAGCCTGCGCACGCTGCTGGGCCGCCTGCCCCTGATCTGGTCCTCGACGCGCTTTGCCGCGCCGGACCTGGCCGATTACGCCACGCCGCACCTGGAACGCGACACGCGCCAGGGCGTCTCGCTGCTGGCGCTGGCCGCCCTGCTGTTCCTCGTGCAGGCCGGCGCGTTTGCCGCCTTCTTCGGTCTCGGCCGCCCGTACATCCAGACTTACGTGCTGCTGGCCGCGCTGGCCCTGCACATCCGCTTTTCGGCTGCGCGCGTGCGCGACGTGCAGGCCCTGAACCTGCTGGCGATGGCCCTGCTGATCGTGTGCGCCTCGGCGCTCGTGCTGCTGGCGCGCGAGGCCGGCCAGCTGCACATGATGCTGCTCCTCAGCGTGGCCACGCTGTACATGTTGATCCCGCTGATGCCGTGGGGCCTGCGCGAGGCAACCCTGACCAGCCTGTCCATCTACGCCATGTTCACGTCGCTGACGTTCTTCTCGCGCCTCTCGTTCGGCCCCGTGGAACTGTGGACGCTGCAGTTCACGATGCTCACCACGTCGCTGCTGGCACTGGCCCTGGTGGCGCGGGCGCTCGGCCTGCGCAAGCACAACCTGGCCGTGCGCTTCCGGCTGGAGCGTGCCAGCGCCGACATGGCGGTCCTCGCCGAACGCGACCACCTGACCGGTGCCTGGAACCGCCGCTTCCTCGAACGTGATTTCGACCGTGTGCTGGCCGCCCATGCGCAGACCGGCACGCCGGCCTGCTTCGGCCTGCTGGACATCGACCATTTCAAGCCGCTGAACGACACCTACGGCCACCTGCATGGCGACCGCGTGCTGCAGGCGCTGGCCGCCGCATTCGACGATCTGGATGGCGAGATGGAATACCTGGTGCGGCTCGGCGGCGACGAATTCGCCTTCGTCATCGCCGGCCACCCATCGCCGGTCGCGCGCCTGGCGGGAATGCTGGCCGATGCGGCGACGCATGCGGAAGACAGCTGCGCGGCAGATGCGCCGGCACCGACCGTCAGCGCCGGCATGATCGCACTGGATCGCAACGTCACGCTCGATGTCGCCTATGCCCAGGCCGACGAATTACTTTACGAAGCCAAGCGCGCCGGTGGCGCCTGCATTCGTCACAGTCTCCCGACGGAAGACAAACGATGACCATGCGCCAGCTCCTCACGCGCTTCGGCCAGCGCAGCGCACGGGCCACTGTGCGCCCCATCGGCGCCGATTTCGCCGGCTCGCGCCTGAACCTGCTGCAGGCCGAGGTGCGCGCCGGCCGCTGGCACCTGCGCGCAGCAGCCTCCGTGAAGTATCCGATGCCGCGTGCGGACCTGCTGGCGGCGCCGAAGGAACTGGCCCGCTTCGTCAATGCCGCGCTGGCCTCGGCGCCGTTCCAGGGCCGCCGCGTGATCGCCGCGCTGGCCCCGGCCGACGTGCGCATCCTGCCGCTGACCGTGCACCTGCAGCCGGGCCAGCCGGAAGCGAAGGCCGTCGCCAAGGCCGCCGCCGAACAGCTGGGCGACAGCGCGGCCGACCACGTGCTCGACTACTACCAGGTGCGCGGCGCCGATTCGGAAGGCGCCGAGCGCCAGGTACTGGTGGCCGCCGCACCGAAGCCGCGCGTGCTGGCCTACCTGGCAGCGCTGGAAGCGGCGCGCCTGGAACCGCTGGCGCTGGACATCGGCCCGGCCGCCATCAGCCGCCTGCTGGCCACGCTGCACGGCAGCGACGTGGGGCAATCCGTCGCGCTGCTCAATTTCGGCAGCGGCAAGAGCTACCTCACCGTGATCTGGGGCCGCCGCCTGATGCTGGACCGCGAGATCGACTTCGGCGAACAGCGGCTGGCGCGCCGCCTGGCCACCGCGCTGGACCTGCCGGCCGACACGGCCACGCACCTGCTGCGCGAACACGGCATCGGTGGCCGCCCGGGCGGCGCCGCGGTCGAAACGCACAGCGAACTGGGTCGCGCCATCCGCGAAATCCTGCATGCCGACTGCCAGGCGCTGGCAGATGAACTGGCGCATACCCAGGTCTACGTGGCCTCGCGCACGCGCGGCAGCTCGATCGCCCGCGTGTACCTGAACGGCAGCCTGGCGCGCTATCCGGACATCCAGACCCGCATCGGGGAACTGATCGACGTGCCGGTGCACCTCCTCAATCCGCTCGATGCCTTCGACCACACGCTGCCGGCCGAGCGCAGCGCCGCACTGGCGACCCCGATCGCCCTGGCGGCGGGCCTGGCCCTGCGGGGAGGCCTGGATGCCTGATATCGACATGATCCCGCGCAGCTACCGCGATGGCCTGCGCGTGCGCCGCACCGTGCGCCATGGCGCGGTGGCCCTGACCGTCGTCGTGGTCGCGGCGGCAGCGGGCAGCGCAACGCTGCGCTGGCGTACCGCCACCATCGAGCGGCAGGCGGACACGCTGCGCGCCGCTGCCACGCAGGCGCAGTCGGACCAGGCGCGCGAGGCCACCGTACGCGATGCCCACGAACGCCGCATGCAGCAGGATGCCCTGCTGCGCACGGCGCGCCGCCAGGGCGAGATCGCCGCGTTCGCGCAGGCGCTCGACACGACCCTGCCGGCCGATGTCTGGCTGACCGGCATCGTCGTGCGCCGTCCTGCGCAGGCCGGGCCTGCACCGGCGACGATCGGCGCCGCGCAGGCGGCACCCGCCACGGTGCCGGCAGTGGCCGCAGCGCCCGTGAGCATCGTGGAACTGGCCGGCCAGGCGGCGGCCTATGACGGCATCACCACGTTCCTCGCGCAGCTGGGCAGCGCACCCGGCGTGGCCGCCGTGCAGTTGCAGTCCAGCGGTGCCAGCCCGGACGCGAGCGCCATCGATTTCCGCGCCGTCGTCACGCTGGCCTGGCAGGACCGTCCATGAACGCGCGCTGGAAGACGGCGCTGGCCGCCCTGCCCGCGCGGCAGCTGAACCTGCTGGTCGCCGGCGCCATCGCGATCGCCGCGGCGCTGGCGTGGACCGTGGCGCTGCGCGCACCGCTGGCCAATTTCAAGGCACAGCGGGCCACGCTCGTCACGCTGCAGGCCACTGCCGCGGCAACGGCAGCGCAACCGCGCCTGGCGCCGCTGGCCGCGGGCGCTGCCGCCGCGGCAGCACCGGCAGCCGCGCCGGACCCGCTCGCCCTGATCGGCGCGGTCAGCCGCAGCGCCGCGCTGGCCGGCGTGGGCGTGTCGTCGGCGGCACAGGGCGCCGAGCAGACCGCCGGCGGCCTGCACCTGCAGGTGCTCGACATCGCCGCCACAGGCAGCTACGCCGGCATCCAGGCGTGGCTGGAGGACATCGAACACAGCCAGCCCGCCGTCGGCATCCTGCAGCTGGAGTTGCGGCCCGACGAAACGGGCCAGCACCGCCACGTGAAGCTGCAGCTGGCGATCTACAGCCTGGCCGGCGCCGGCGCAGCGAAGCCATGAAGCGCGCCGTTTTCATCACCCTGCTGCTGGCGGCCGGCATCGGCGCGGCCGAACCGGCGCTCAGGCCGCTGCGCGACCCGTTCGTGCGCCCGGCGCTCGCGACACCGGCTGCGGCTGCCGCGGCGGCTGCGGCGCAAGTACCGGCCGAACCGCCACCGCCGCCGCGCCTGCGCGCGCTGATCCTGAACGGTACCCGCTCGCTCGCCAACATCGATGGCGACGTGGTGGCCGCCGGCGAACAGATCGCCGGTTACACGGTGCTGCGCATCGATCCCCGCGGCGCGCTGATCGCCCGCGGCGGCAAACAACTGCTGCTCACGATCGAGGACCAGCGCGCCGACCGCGCGCGGCCGTCCTCCCAAGACAAGGATTCGCCATGAAGTTCCGCCATTCGTTCCTCCTGCTGGCGCTGCTCGCAGCCTGCGGCGCGAACGCCGCAACGCCGGTGCCGGTGCAGCCCACCGACGCCGCCGTGATGTCGTACACCTTCCGCGACACGCCGATCACCGAACTGTTCAACATGATCTCGCGCACGGCGCGCATCAATATCGTGCTGGGCAAGGGCGTGGCCGGCAATGTCTCGATCAACCTGTACGACCTGACGGTACGCCAGGCCATCGAGGCGATCGCCGAAGCGGGTGGCTACACGGTCACCGAGCGGCCCGGCGGCTTCCTGATCTCCGATCCGAAAGGCGCGCTGAAGGACACCGCCGGCATGCAGGTCAAGACGCTGAAGGTGCGCTATGCCGACGTGAAGAAGGTCGGCGACATCCTGGCCCGCCAGATCGGCGCGGCCGGCACCGTCACGGTGCTGGACCAGACGAAGAGCGTGGTCATCGAATCGAACGAAGCGGGCATCGCGCGTGCCACGCAGGCGCTGCGCGCGATCGACCTGGCGCCGCAGCAGATCCTCATCGAAGCCAAGATCCTGGAGATCACGCTGGACCAGACCGAGAACTTCGGCGTGGACTGGTCGCGCGTCTTCAATGGCAACGGGCCGGACACGGTGGGCGCCACGGGCTTCGCCACGCGGGCCGGTCCGCGCTTCTTCCTGAATGTCATCAACAACAATGTCGAGGCCTACCTGAGTGCCCTCAGCAACAAGGGCCGCGTGCACACGCTGGCCACGCCGCGCCTGCTGGCGCTGGAGGACCAGGAAGCGACGACCAATGTGGGCGACCAGCTGGGCTACCGCGTGACGACGACGATCAACAATGTGTCCACCGAGTCGATCCAGTTCCTCGACACGGGCGTGATCCTGCGCGTGACGCCGTCCGTCGATGCGGATGGCCGCATCATGCTCAAGGTGCGGCCGGAAGTGAGCTCGGGCTCCGTGTCGTCCGGCATCCCGTCGAAGAAGACCACGGAAGTAAACACCCAGCTGGTGGCGGACAATGGCCAGCCCGTGCTGATCGGCGGCCTGATCAAGAGCAGCCGCAACTACCGGCGCCAGGGCATTCCGCTGCTGGTCGACTTGCCCGTGGTCGGCAAGGCGTTCGGCGCCACCGACGATGGCGGCAGCCTGACGGAGACGATCGTGGTGATCACGCCCCGCATCGTGCCGGCCGGCGGCACGATCGACGCCGTCAGCGAACGCAAGCTGCACCTGGTGGAAGGCGGCCTGGAATCGAACACGAAGGCTCTGGACCACAAGCTGGAACGGCTGGCGCCAGTGCAGGAATAGGTCGAACCAACAGCAGTGCGCGCGGCCGATGCATCAACGTCCCCCGCGCGGCCGCCGGTCACGCAGCGGAACTGCCGCACGGCGCGGTGCCGCCCAGCATCGTCAGCAAGGTATCGCCGAAACCGCCACGCGCCCGCGCATCCGTGCGGGCACTGGTGAACACGCGCGGCTGCGCCGTCCACGCAAGGCGCGCGCCGGCCGCTTCCAGCGCCTTCACGAGCAGCACGTCCTCGTGGCAGGTCACGGCGGAAAACCCGCCCGCCTTCCGATAGGCTTCCGCACTCACGCCCAGGTTGGCGCCATGGATGTGGTGATGGCCGTCGCGGTCGTGATAGACCGTGGCGAAGTGCTCGCGCAACGCGGCCGCCTGCTGGCGGTGCGGCGACCAGTCGTCGACCGCCACCGTGCCGCACGCCGCGTCCGCATCGAGCGCCAGCTGGGCCGCCAGCCAGCCCGGCGCCACGCGCGTGTCGGCATCCGTGAATGCCAGCCAGCGGGCGCCGCGCGCCAGCAGCCATTCCGCACCCACGGCCCGTGCGGCGCCCACCCGGCGCTCGTCCACCGGCAAATAGGCCAGCACCACGCCGGCCGCGCGGAACGCCGCCTGGTGCTGCCGCACGACCGCTTCCGAACCATCCGCGCAGGCGTCCAGCACGATGCACACGACCACCGGCTCGCCTTCCAGCGCGGGGTGGCAGGCGGCTGCCAGCAGCGCGGCCAGGCAGGCCGGCAGGCTGGCTTCCTCGTCGTGGGCGGGCACCGCGATGCCGATCATGCCGCGCCTCCCGTCAAGGTCGCGGGCGACCAGGCCTCCAGCAGGAAGTCCGCATCGCGGTGCTGCACCGTGCGCACCATGCCGGGCAGGCCGTCCGCCAGCGCATGCACCGCCGCGGTGGACAGCATGCGGTCATCGAAATCGTGCAGGTAATGGCACATCATGAGTTCTCCATCCTCGGCAAGGTGGGCCCTTGCCAGCGCCAGCAGGCTGCCCAGTGCAGCCGCATCGAAGTAGTAACCCAGCTCGCTGATGACGACCAGGTCATGCGTGCCGCCGGCGGGCCAGCCTTCCGGCAGGTCGCAGCGGCGCAGGTCGACATTGCCGATGGCCGCATCCCGCAGCCGCTGCGCCGCCGCCGCGATGGCACTGGCCGAACCGTCGCAGGCCATTACACGGTCGCAGCGCTGCGCCAGCGCGGCCGTCATCTCGCCATTGCCGCAGCCCGGTTCGAAGGCGCTGCGGTAGCGCGGCTTGCGCAGGCTGGCGAGGAGCACGGCGCGCTTGCGCTGCTCGTACCACGCGCCGCGCACGTTCCAGGGATCGTCGCTGGCCGCATACAGCGACTCGAAGTGGTCAAGGGTGCCCATGCAGGTACAGTTCAAAGGGTTGCAGGGCCCGTTCCAGCGCGTGGCCGGGCAGGATCGGTGCGGCGCCGGTACTCTCGTCGACGGCAAGCTGGCTGTCGAAGCACAGCATCGCGGCACGCTTGCGGGCGACGATCGCGGCATCCAGGTCCAGCCGCCTCGCACTGGCCAGCGGCATGGCGCCATCGCCCGGGGCACTCCAGTGCCAGCCCCACACCGGCACTTCGAGCAGGCGCGCACCGCACCGCGTGGCCGCAGCGGCGCAGGCGCGTGCGGTGGCCTCGTGGTCGGGGTGGCCGTCGTAGCGCCAGGTGGTGATCACCAGGTCCGCGGGTCCGATGATGCCTTGCAGCCGTGCGCACAGCATGCCTTCCGCGGCCGACACGCCACCGTCGGCGATCCCCAGCCGCAGGAATGCCGGGGCGGCGATGCCCAGGCTGCGCAGCGCGGCCAGGCTTTCCTGCGGGCGCGTCCCGCGCAGGCGGTCGACCGGCCAGGCGGGCGAGCCGGGATGGCTGCCTTCGCCATCCGTTACCGCGACAAGCAGCAGCGGCCCGCCGTATTGCGCCAGCAGGCCGCCGCAGGACAGGATCTCGTCATCGGGATGGGGCGCGACGACGACCACGCGGGACGCCGTGCCGAGCAGGCCGGCGGGATCGATAGCCGGTACGCCTGCCAGCGCTGCGTCATTGCGCCATGCCTCGGCCGGCGTGCCTGCGCCGGCGATGCGGCGGTCGCGGTTCACAGCGTCCATGGCGCCTCCGTGCCGCTGGCAACGAGGCGGCCGACGGCTTCCTGGTCGCGCTCTGCATGGCACTGGCGGATGAACACGGGCAGGTCGGCGAAGCGGCGCGCCATCGCCGCATCCTTGCACAGCGGTCCCGGCCCCAGCGCCCGGCCCATCCGGTCGAGCGTGATGCGCGCCGCGTCTTCCACGTTCAGGCGCACCGACAGCGCGGCCCGCATCGCATCGGCATCCGGCGCGCGGTCGATGCCGGCAGCGGTCTCGCGCAGCAGCGCGGCACTGGCCTGCAGCACCACCGCCACCTCGCCCAGTTGCGCAAGGCGGTGCGGGTCCGGGTGCGGATCCGGCTGAGAGTCCGCATGCGTCGACAGCCGCTCGCGCAGGGCGTCGGCCAGCGCGGTGGCGGCACCGAACCAGCACGCCGCGACACCGGCGCCGCCATGCCAGAAGCCGGCGCGCCGCACGTAGAAACCCGCGTCGCCCAGCGGCGTGGCCGGCACGCGGTCGAAGTGCACGTCCACGCTTTCCGAGCCCTGCATGCCCACGGCGTGCCAGCCGTCGTCCGTGACCCGAACGCCCGGCTGCCGCAGGTCGACGGCCGCCAGCACCGCCTGGCCCGCGCCGTTCCAGCAGCTCACCACCGCATGCGATACATGCCGCGCGCCGGAGCACCAGGCCTTGCGGCCGCTGACGGTGTAGCCGCCGTCCACGGCCGCATCGAGCGTCACGCGGGCATCCGGCGGCTCGGCGCACCAGGTGCCCCACAGCGATCCCGCCGGCGTCTGCGGCATGCCCGCTTCGTGCAGGATGGCCAGTGCGTCGGTATGGCCTTCGAACAGTTTTGCCAGACCCAGGTCCTGTGCGCCGACGGCGGCCAGGGCACGCCAGCGCGCCAGCGTGGCCCCCTGCCCGGGAAACGGCAGGCGGTCCGCGCCAAGTGCCACGAGCTGGCGCAAGGCCGCTGCCGGCGCGCGTTCACGCAGGGCCGGCAGTGCGGAATGAACGGTCGTCGGGACGTCAAGCATGATGTCAGAATGTAAAAACTGAATGCTAGCAGGTACGACCGCAATCGCCGCGCACGGCTGAGCTGGCTTTGTGATTAAGCTATTGACAACATTCCCAATTTTCGGCTTCTTGTCGATTACAATGATGAAATACTTTTCGCTTACCGCCCATCACGCCGCATGTCCCCAAACGATCGCCAAACCAACCTTTCCAATGACGTCAGCTGGCTGTCTGGCGGCGGCGAGGCGGGAGCGCTGATCCAGACGATCGACTGGTCGAAGACGCCGCTCGGTCCCCTGCACGCATGGCCGCAGAGCCTGCGCACCACCGTCAGCCTGTGCCTGTCGTCCACGTTCCCGATCCTGGTGGCGTGGGGCCCCGAATACATCCAGATCTACAACGATGCCTACCGCCCGATTTGCGGCGGCAAGCATCCCGCGTCGATGGGCGAACCGTTCAAGGTGTGCTGGGCCACCGCATTGCCGGTCGTGGGCGACAAGTTCGACCGCGCGCAGCAGGGCGAAGGCACGTACATCAAGGACCAGCGCATGTTCCTCGATCGCTATGGCTACCTGGAGGAAGCGTTCATGACGTTCTCCTTCTCGCCGATCCGTGCCGAGTCCGGCGACGTGGGCGGCATCTTCCACCCGATCACGGAGACCACGGCGCTGGTGCTCAATGCGCGCCGCACCCAGAGCCTGCGCGACCTGAGCGCGGCCATCGATGGCGCACGCACGGTGCAGGACATCGGCCGCCAGTTCGCCGCCCAGTACGAAGGCTTCGCACTGGACCTGCCGTTCCTGCTGTTCTACCAGCTCGATGGCGAGACCGGCGAAGTCCATCTGCGCGGCAGTGCCGGCATCGCAGTGGGCCATGCGCTGGCCCCAGTGGCGGCCACCCTGGACGATGCGGCCTGGCCGTTCGCGCGGGCTGCCGCGAGCCGCGAGACGCAGCAGGTCGATGGCCTGGCGCAGCGCTTCGGGACGACGGTGTGCGGCCCGTACGAGGAACCGCCCGCGTCCGCACTGGTACTGCCCCTCACCCTGCCCGGCCAGCAGCAGCCGTTCGGTTTCCTGGTTGCCGGCGTGAGCGCGCGGCGTGCCCTCGATGCCGACTACCGGAACTTCTACGCCCTGCTGAACGCCGCGTTCAACACGGCCGTCGGCGACGTGACGGCTTACGCGCAGGAACAGCAGCGCGTGGAAGAACTGGCCCGCATCGACCGCGCCAAGACGGCGTTCTTCTCGAACGTGTCGCACGAATTCCGCACGCCGCTCACGCTCATTCTGGGCCCGCTGGATGACGCGCTGGCCGCCGACGGCCTGGCACCGCCGCAGCGCCGCCGCATCGAGACCACGCACCGCAACGCGCTGCGCCTGCTGAAACTCGTCAATTCGCTGCTGGATTTCTCGCGCATCGAGGCCGGCCGCGTGCAGGCCACCTACTCGCCGGTGGACCTGGCGCGCCTGTCCACGGACATTGCCAGCGTATTCGAATCGGCGATGGAGAAAGGCGGCCTGGCCTACACGCTGGACCTGCGCGAGCTCGGCCAGCCCGTGTACGTGGACCGCGACATGTGGGAGAAGATCCTGCTCAACCTGCTGTCGAACGCGTTCAAGTTCACGCTGGCCGGCGGCGTGACCGTCACGCTGCGGGAACACGACGGGATGGCGCGGCTGTCCGTCGCCGACACGGGGGGCGGCATCCCGGCCGAGGAACTGCCGCGGGTGTTCGAACGCTTCCACCGCATCGAAGGCGCCGCCGGCCGCAGCCTGGAAGGCAGCGGCATCGGCCTGGCGCTGATCCAGGAACTGGTGCGCCTGCACGGCGGCAGCATCGCCGTCAGCAGCACGCCGGGCGAAGGCACGCGCTTCGACGTCGACATCCCGTTCGGCCATGCGCACCTGCCCGAGGACCGCATCGCTGTCATCGAAGGCGGCGTGCCGCGCATGGGCGCCGCCTTCCTCGAGGAAGCGCTGCGCTGGCTGCCCGATGCACCTGCCATCGCGCCCCCGGCGCCACTGGATGGCGGCTCGCCCCTGCAGCCGGAAGTGGCCCGCCCGCGCATCCTGATCGCGGACGACAACAGCGACATGCGCGCCTACCTGAAATCCCTGCTGGAGCCCCATGCCGACGTGGTGGTGTGCGGCGACGGCGAAGCGGCCTTCGAAGCCCTGCTGCGCGATCCGCCGGACGTGCTGCTGAGCGACGTGATGATGCCCAGGCTCGACGGCTTCGGCCTGATCGCACGCATCCGCGCCACCGAGGCCGTGCGGGAGCTGCCCGTGATCCTGCTGTCGGCCCGGGCCGGCGAGGAAGCCAAGGTGGAAGGCCTGCAGGCCGGCGCGGACGATTACCTGGTCAAGCCGTTTTCGACCAGCGAACTGCTGGCGCGCGTGCAGCGGCAGGTCGCCCTGGGCCGCCAGCGCCGCCAGCACAAGCTCGATGCCGCCCTGCGCGACAGCTACGTGCGCTCGGTGATCGACACGTCGCCGGCCATGCTGTGGATCACGGACGTCGATGGCCAGTGCACCTACCTGAGCGAGCGCTGGTACGAACGCACGGGCCGCACGCCCGAGCAGGACATGGGCCTGGGCTGGCTGGAGAACATCCACCCGGACGACTACGCGTTCACGCGCGATGCCTTCCTGACGGCCAGCGCCACCCGCACGCCGTTCTCGGTCGACTACCGGCTGCGCCAGCGCGACGGCAGCTACCGCTGGGCCGTCGACTCGGGCATGCCGCACACGAACGAGGCGGGCGAGCCGACCGGCTACGTGGGCACCGTGATCGACATCCATGAGCGCGTGGTCGCGCAGGAAGCGGCGCAGCGCCTGGCCGGCGAGCTGACGGAAAAGAACCGGCTGCAAAGCGAATTCCTGTTCACCCTCGCGCACGAGCTGCGCAATCCGCTGGCGCCGATCCGCGCCGGCCTGGAAGTGATGCGGCGGGATCCGGCCGGGACGTCCTCCGGCCAGGTGCAGCGCGTGATGACGCGCCAGGTCGAGCACATGGTGCACCTGGTGGACGACCTGCTGGACATGGCGCGCCTCACTGAGGGCAAGGTCACGCTGCGCAGCGAGCCGGTGCTGCTGGCGGACGTGGTGAACGACGCGGTGGAAATGAGCATGCCGCTGGTCGAGGCCGGGCGCCATGCGCTCACGGTGCAGCTGCCGCCCGAACCGGTGACGCTGACGATCGACCGCCACCGCATCGCCCAGGTGCTGAGCAACCTGGTCAACAACGCCGCCAAGTACACGCCGGGCGGCGGCCGCATCGCGGTGGCCGCGCGGATCGATGGCAACGAGGTGGCATTGGCGGTGGCCGACAATGGCATCGGCATCGAAGCCGAACAGCTGTCGACCGTGTTCGACCTGTATGCGCAGGTGCCGGCTGGCGAGGCGATGGCGCAGGGCGGGCTGGGCGTGGGACTGAACCTGGTGCGGCGGCTGGTGCAGCTGCACGGTGGCCGCGTGGCGGCGGAGAGCGACGGTGCCGGCCAGGGCAGCCGCTTCACGATCTGGCTGCCGCTGTCCGCGCAGGAGCACGCACCCGCACAGGATGCCGCACCTGCCGAAGCCACGATGGGCCATGAGGCGGCCGGCATGACCCGCGGCCTGGAGATCCTGGTGGTGGACGATAACGAGGATGCGGCGAAGATGCTGTGCGCGCTGCTGGAGTTTTCCGGCCACGCGGTCACGCTGGCGCACGACGGTGCCGGCGCGCTGGCCGCCGCCGCCGCGCGGCCGCCGCAGGTGGTGTTCCTCGATATCGGGCTGCCCGATATCAGCGGCTATGAAGCGGCGGGGGCACTGCGCCGGCTGGACGGCATGGGCGCAGCACGGCTCATCGCGCTGACCGGCTGGGGTGCCGAGGCGGACAAGCAGCGTTCAAGGGCTGCCGGCTTCGATTACCATCTGACGAAGCCGGCCGACTTCACGCAGGTTCAGCAGATACTGAATGGGATAGCCGCGCAGCTGGGCTAGTGCGGCGGGTGCCGGCCAGGCCCATCGTGTTCACGCTGGTGGGCGCCAGCTGGAACGTGCCCACCAGGCCGACGAGCTGCTGCGCCTGCTCCTGCTGCGCTTCCGCCGCGGCGGCCGCTTCCTCCACCAGCGCGGCGTTCTGCTGCGTGACGGTGTCCATCTCCGCGATCGCGCGGTTCACCTGCTCGATGCCGATGCCCTGCTCCTGGCTGGCCGAGCTGATTTCCGCCATCAGGCCGGACAGGTTCGAAATCGCGCCAAGGATCTCCGTCATCGTCGCACCGGCCTGGCCCACCTGCGCCGTGCCCGCTTCCACCTTGCTGGACGATTCGTCGATCAGCACCTTGATCTCTTTCGCCGCGGACGCGGAACGCTGCGCCAGCGTGCGCACTTCGGACGCCACCACGGCAAAGCCGCGGCCCTGCTCGCCGGCACGCGCCGCTTCCACGGCCGCATTCAATGCCAGGATATTGGTCTGGAACGCGATGCCGTCGATGACGCCGATGATGTCGCCGATCTTCTTCGCCGAATCGTGGATGCCGGCCATCGTTTCGACCACGCCCGTCACCACGACACCGCCCTTCGTGGCGATCTCGGAAGCGGAACGGGCCAGCGCATCGGCCTGCTGGGCGCTGTCGGCATTCTGCTTGACGGTGGCCGTCAGTTCTTCCATCGACGACGCGGTTTCTTCCAGCGAGCTGGCCTGCTGCTCGGTGCGCGAGGACAGGTCCATATTGCCGCTGGCGATCTCGCTGGCCGCCGTCTGGATCGAATCGGCGCCGGAGCGCACGCGGCCGACGATATCGGCCAGGCTGTCGCGCATCGCACGGATCGCAAACAGCAGGCTCGTCTTGTCACCGGCGCGCAGGTCGATGGGTGCGGCCAGGTCGCCCGCGGCGATCCTGCCGGCGATGGCGGCCACGTCGGCCGGCTCGCCGCCCAGTTCGCGCATCAGCTGGCGCGAGATCAGGGCCGCGGCCAGGATGCCCAGGGCCAGCGACACGGCGCCGAGCGCCAGCGTGGTGTTGCGGGCATCCCGATAAGTCTCTTCCGCCGCCAGACGCGCCGTTTCCATGCCCTCGCTCTGGTGCGCAATCAGGGCCTCGATATTGCTCATGTAGGCAAGCTGATTGGCGCGCTGCGTGGTCAGCATGTACTGCACAGCCGCTTCGTGCTCGCCGTTCTTTTCCAGCCGCATCACTTCGTCCATCGAGGACCGGAACGGGCCGCGCGATGCCTTCATCGCTGCGAACAGCTCGCGCCCCTTGTCGGAACGGATCAGATTGTCGAGCGCGTCCATCGTCTTCGTCACTTCTTCCCGCGCGGCGTGGATGCGGTCGAGCTCCTTCGCCGCCGCGGCCTTGTCGGTCATCAGCATCGCGTTGCGCAGTGCCCGCGCCATGACGTTGTTGTGGTTGTAGATCTGCTGCGCCAGTTGCACCTTCGGATAGGTGATCTTGACGATGTCGTTGGTGCCGGCATTCAGGTTGGCCAGCGAACGGATGCCCAGGCCAATGCACAGCGCAAGCAGGACGAGGACGAGGGCAAAGCCGATGGCCAGACGCGTCTGGACTTTGAAACGGTTGAGGTTCATGTAGTTTTCCGGTAGTGGGTGCGTGCCCGTGCTGGGATGGTGCAGGCGGCAGGGACGGGGCCGGAAAACGGGGTGACCGCAGGGAATGGGCGATCGGCAACGCGAATTGTCACCAATATACACACTCGGTTACGGCAGAGCAATTAACTCTGCCTATTTGCAACTGAATAGCCACACTAATCCTGCTATTGTCCGGCGCGTTGCACCGCTTTGGTGCCGCGCGCCCGTGCAATGCGGTTCAATAGGTCTTGTAAGGCAGGAATTTCCCCGACATGGTGATGCTCACGCGGTCGCCGGCCGGATCCGGTTCGCGCTGCATGTCCATGCGAAAATCGATGGCGGACATGATGCCGTCGCCGAACTCTTCATGGATCAGCGCCTTGAACGTGCTGCCATACACGCTCACCAGTTCATAGAACCGGTAGATCAGCGGGTCGGTCGGCACGGCCGTGGGCAGCGAACCCCGGTACGGCGGCTGCTGCAGCACCAGCACGGCCTCCTCCGGCAGGCCGAAGATGTCGCCGATGATGGCGGCGTGCTTCGCGGTGAACGTCATCTGGCCCAGGCAGCCGGCCGTCACCCACTCCTTCGACAGCCCCACGCGCTCGGCCACGTCGGCCCACTTGATGCCTCTCAGGATACGTTCGGTAATGATCATTTCGGTCACATCGGTGCGTTGCATGCGGCTCTCCTCGCGGTTGACTGGTACCGTTCCGTTGCAGGAAACATGCCAACCGTGGCAAAAGCGAAACGACATTAACGAAATTTAATGATTCGCACAGTCCGTGTTAATGCGCGGCCCGGCATAGTGCACACTTCCCAGACCCCATTCAGTTCCGGATCCGACCCATGCCTTCGATTTCCCCGCGCCGCGCCGCGATTGCAGCCACCCTGGCCACCCTGCTCCTTGCCGCCTGTGGCGAGAAAGACAAGAAACCGGTGGCCGACGCCGTGCCCGAAGTGGCCGTGCTGACGGTGGCGCATACCAGCCTGCCCGTCAGCATCGAGCTGCCCGGCCGCACGGCGCCGTTCCTGCTGGCCGAGGTGCGCGCGCGGGTGGACGGCATCGTGCAGGAACGCACCTTCACGGAAGGGTCGGACGTGAAGAAGGGCCAGCCGCTGTACCTGATCGATCCGGCACCCTACCGCGCCACCCTGGCCAGCGCCGAGGCGCAGCTGCAGCGCGCCCAGGCGAACGCGGTGAGCAGCAACGCGCAGCTCGAACGCTACAAGGTGCTGGTGGGCGGCAATGCCGTCAGCAAGCAGGCCTTCGACAATGCCCAGGCCGCGCAGCTGCAGGCCGCCGCGGACGTGGCGGCCGCGAAGGCTGCCGTCACCACCGCGAAAATCAACCTGGGCTACACGAGCGTGACGGCGCCGATCGGCGGCCGCAGCAGCGTCTCGCAGGTCACCCAGGGCGCCTACGTGCAGGGCGGCTCGGCCACGCTGCTCACCACCATCCAGCAGATCGATCCCATGTATGTCGACCTGCAGCAATCCAGCGTGGAAGGCCTGGCGCTGCGCCGCGATGTCGTGGCCGGCAACATCCGCCTGACGGGATCGGACCGCGCCAGGGTGTCGCTGAAACTGGAAGACGGCACCACCTATCCCCGCAGCGGCACGCTGGAAGTGAGCGGCGTGACGGTCGATCCGGCCACCGGCTCCGTCACGCTGCGGGCGCGCTTCCCGAACCCCGACCACCTGCTGTTGCCCGGCATGTTCGTGCGCGCCAGCGTGGGCCAGGGCGTGCGCGAAGGCGTGGTGCGCGTGCCGGCGCCGGCCGTGACGCGCAATCCCCAGGGCGAGGCCACCGTGATGCTGGTCGGCGCCGACAGCAAGCTGCAGCAGCGCACCATCCAGACCGGCGCGCTCGTCGATGGCCACTGGACCGTCGACGAGGGCCTGAAGGATGGCGAACGGATCGTCGTCAGCGGCATCCAGAAACTCAAGCCCGGCATCGTGGTCAAGGCCACCGCTGCACAGGCGCCGCAGGCCGTCGCGCGCGCCGCCGACAAGACCGCGCCGCAGCGCTGAGGAACCGCCCATGCCCAAGTTCTTCATCCAGCGCCCCGTCTTCGCCATCGTCATCTCGCTGCTCATCATGCTGGTGGGCGGCATCGCCCTGTTCAAGATGCCCGTCGAGCAGTACCCGCCCGTGTCGCCGCCAGCCGTGCAGATCCAGGCCACCTTCCCCGGCGCCTCCGCCGAAACGCTGGCCAACACGGTGGTGCAGGTGATCGAGCAGCAGATGACGGCGATCGACAACCTGCTGTACATGACGTCCACGACCGACGATACCGGCCAGTCCACCACCACCCTCACCTTCGCGGCCGGCACCGATCCGGACATCGCCCAGGTGCAGGTGCAGAACAAGCTGCGCGCCGCCGAGCCGCGCCTGCCGAGCGAGGTGCAGCAGTCCGGCCTGCGCGTGACGAAATCGACCAGCGACTTCCTGATGGTCGCCGCCTTCGTCTCGGACGACAACAGCATGAGCAAGTTCGACATCGCCAATTACGTGGCGGCCAATATCCAGGATCCGCTCAGCCGCATTCCCGGCGTGGGCAGCATGAACCTGTTCGGCACGCAGTACGCGATGCGCATCTGGCTCGACCCGGTCAAACTCACCAGCTATGCCCTGACGCCGCTGGACGTGAACACGGCGATCCAGGCGCAGAACGTGCAGATCTCCGGCGGCCAGCTGGGCGGCTCGCCGGCCGTGGCGGGCCAGACGCTGAGCGCCACCATCAACGAGGCCAGCCTGCTGCGCACGCCGGACCAGTTCAACAGGATCCTGCTGAAGGTGCAGCCGGACGGTTCGCGCGTGCGCATCGGCGACGTGGCGCGCGTGGCGCTCGGTCCCGAGAACTACAACGTGGACGTGCGCTACAGCGGCAAGTCCGCTTCCGGCCTGGGCATCCAGCTGGCGCCGGGTGCCAATGCGCTGGCCACCGCCGACTCGGTGCGCGCCCGCCTGAAGGAACTGGGCCAGTACTTCCCGCACGGCCTGCGCGTGGTCTACCCGAACGACGTCACGCCGTTCATCGAGGTGTCCATCCACGAAGTGGTCAAGACCCTCATCGAAGGCATCGTGCTGGTGTTCCTCGTGATGTACCTGTTCCTGCAGAATATCCGCGCCACGCTGATTCCGTCGATCACGGTGCCCGTGGTGCTGCTGGGGACCTTCGGCATCATGTCGGCCCTGGGCTTCACGGTGAACACCCTGTCGATGTTCGGCCTGGTGCTGGCCATCGGCCTCTTGGTCGACGATGCCATCGTGGTGGTGGAAAACGTCGAGCGCGTGATGCACGAAGAGGGACTGGGACCGTACGAGGCCACCGAAAAGGCGATGGGCCAGATCACCAGCGCGCTGATCGGCGTGGCACTGGTGCTGTCGGCCGTGTTCGTGCCGGTGGCCTTCTCCAGCGGCACGGTGGGGGCCATCTACCGCGAGTTCTCGCTGACGGTGGTGGCGTCGATGCTGCTGTCCGTGTTCATCGCGCTGACCCTGACGCCGGCGCTGTGCGCCATGCTGCTGAAACGCCCCGACCCGGGCCACCACGAGAAGCGCGGCTTCTTCGGCTGGTTCAACCGGGGCTTCGACCGTTCGCGCGACAAGTACCTGGGCGGCGTCTCCGGCATCATCCGCCGCCGCGGCGTGTGGATGATCCTGTACGCGGTGCTGGTCGGTATCGTGGCGCTGCTGTTCGTGCGCCTGCCGGGCGGCTTCCTGCCGAAGGAAGACCAGGGCTACATGTTCGTGCAGGTGCAGACGCCGGCCGGCAGCACGCTGGAAACCACCGGCCGCGTGCTGGAGGAGATCAACCAGTACCTGCTGAAGGACGAAGGCGCGATGGTCGACTCGACGTTCATGACGAACGGTGCCAGCCAGCCGAACCGGGGCCAGAACCAGGGCCGCCTGTTCGTGCGCCTGAAGCCGTGGGATGACAGAAAAGAAGAAGCATCAGGTGTCGGCGCCCTGTCGGCCCGCATCGCGGCACGCTACGCCAACTACCAGGGCGCGCAGGTGACGCCGGTGGAACCGCCGCCGATCCGCGGCCTGGGCTCGGCCACCGGCTTCTCGCTGCAGCTGCAGGACCGGGGCGGCCTCGGTCACGAGGCGCTGGCGAAAGCGCGCGACCAGCTGCTGGCGCTGGCGAAGAACGAGCCGGCGCTGACGCGCGTGCGCTTCACCGGCCAGGCCGACAATGCCACCTACAAGATCAACATCGACCGCGAGAAGGCGGCGGCGCTGGGCGTGAGCCTGGCCAATGTCGACCAGACCTTCTCGACGGCCTGGGGCTCGCGCTACATCAACAACTTCCTGGACACGGACAACCGCATCAAGCGCGTCTACGTGCAGGCCGATGCGCAGTTCCGCATGAACCCGGACGACGTCAAGCTGCTGTACGTGCGCAACGGCGCCGGCACGATGGTGCCCTTCTCCGCCTTCGCCACCGCGCAGTGGGCCTGGGGCGCGCCGGCGATCCAGCGCTACAACGGCATCGAGGCGGCCGAGATCCTGGGCCAGCCGTCGGCCGGCCACAGCACCGGCGAGGCGATGGACATCATGGAGCGGCTGATCAAGGAGCTGCCCGAGGGCATCGGCTACGAATGGAGCGGCATCTCGCTGCAGGAACGCCAGGCCGGTTCGCAGGCGCCGCTGCTGTACGCGCTGTCGATCCTCGTGGTGTTCCTCAGCCTGGCCGCGCTGTACGAAAGCTGGTCGGTGCCCGTCTCCGTGATCATGGTGGTGCCGATCGGCGTGCTGGGCGCGCTCGGTGCGGCCACGCTGTTCGGCCTGGAGAACGACGTGTTCTTCCAGGTGGGCCTCCTGACCACCATCGGCCTGTCGGCCAAGAACGCGATCCTGATCGTGGAATTCGCCCGCGAGCTGCAGATCCAGGGCTACACCGTGCTGGACGCGGCGCTCGAATCGGCGAAGCTGCGGCTGCGCCCGATCATCATGACGTCGATGGCCTTCGTGCTGGGCGTGCTGCCGCTGGCGATCGCCACCGGCGCCGGCGCGGCCAGCCAGAACGCGCTGGGCATCGGCGTGATCGGCGGCATGCTGACCGCCACCTTCCTCGCCACGTTCATGATTCCGCTGTTCTTCGTGATCATCGCGCGCAAGATCAAGACCCGCAACGTTGAACAGGCCGGCGAACCTCACGGGACGACCCCCGCCGTGGTCACGGCAAAGGAAGCACACTGACATGAAGACGAAGCTCAATATCCTGCTGCTGGCGGCGAGCGCCGCGCTGGCCAGCGGCTGCGCCCTGCAGCCGGCCTACGAGAAGCCCGCGCCGGCGGTGGCAGCCGCCTACCCGACCGGTCCCGCCTACGCCACGTCCACGGCGGCCATCGGCCTGGGCGCCGCCACGCCTCCCGCAGCGGAGCTCGGCTGGGCCGACTTCCTCGTCGATGCGCGGCTGCGCCAGCTCGTGACGGTCGCGCTGGCCAACAACCAGGACCTGCGCGTGGCGCTGCTGCGCGTCAGCCAGGCCCGCGCCGCGTTGCAGCTGCAGCGCTCCGCCGCCTTGCCGCAGGTGGGACTGGAAGCATCCAGCTCGAACGGGCGCAGCACCGCCGTCAACAGCGCGACGGGCCGCCGCACCGTCGCGCACACGCATGCGGTCGGCCTCGACGCGTCGTGGGAAGTGGACCTGTTCGGCCGCCTGCAAAGCCTGACGGAGAGCGCCCGCGAACAGTATCTCGCCACGGCCTACGGCCGCCAGGCGGCGCACATCCTGCTGGTCTCGCAGGTGGCGGACCAGTACCTGGCCCTGCTGTCCTTCGACGAACAGCTGGCGGCGACGGCACAGACGCTGGAAGCGGCGCGCGAGTCCTACCGCATCGTCAAGCTGCAGTACGACGTGGGCACCACGTCGGAGCTGGACGAATCGCAGGCGCAGGGCGTGCTGCAGCAGGCGCTGGCCAACCTGTCGGCCCAGCAGCGGCTGCGCGCCCAGGCGGAAAACGCCCTCGTGCTGCTGCTCGGCCAGCCGCTGCCGGCGGACCGGGCACCGGCCACGCCACTGGAACAGCAAGCCATCCTGGCCGACGTGCCGGCCGGCCTGCCGTCCGACCTGCTGCTGCGCCGGCCCGACATCCTGCAGGCCGAGGCGCTCCTGCGCTCGGAAACCGCGGACATCGGCGCGGCCCGTGCCGCCTTCTTCCCGGCGATCCAGCTCACGGCCGGTGCCGGCGTGGCCAGCACGGCGCTGTCCGGCCTGTTCAAGGGCGGCGCCGGCGTATGGTCGTTCGCCCCGCAACTGCTGCTGCCGCTGTTCGATGGCGGCGCGCGACAGGCCAACCTCGATGCGGCCCGCGTGGAGCGCGAGATCGCCGTGGCGCAGTACCGCAAGGCGGTGCAGACGGCGTTCCGCGAAGTCTCCGATGGCCTCGCCGCGCGCGGTACCTACGACAGCGAACTGGCCGCCCGCGAACGCAATGTCGATGCGCAGGCACGCCGCGTGACCCTGGCCGAGCTGCTGTACTCGAGCGGCACGAACGACTACCTGACGGTGCTGACGGCCCGGACGGATCTGTACAATGCCCGCATTGCACTGATCGCCGCGCGCCAGGACCGCCTGGCCGCGCTGGTGGACCTGTACCGCGCGCTCGGCGGCGGCTGGATCGAGCGCAATGGCGACGCGCCGGCCGCCGCCGATGCCGGTGCCGACACCGCCGCCCCCGCCCCCGCCCCGGCTTCTTGAACAGGTTGAACCCGAAGTGAAACTGCTCCTCGTCGAAGACAACGAACGCGTGTCCCGCTTCGTCAGGAAGGGCCTGACGGAAGCGGGCCACACGGTCGACCATGCCGACAACGGCCGCGACGGCATGTACCACGCCGTCAGCGAATCCTATGACGCGATCATCATGGACCGCCTGCTGCCGGGCGGGATCGACGGTCTCGCCATCGTCGAGACGCTGCGCCAGGGCGGCAACCGCGTGCCGATCCTGATCCTGTCCGCCCTCGACGGTGTCGATGACCGCATCCTCGGCCTGAAGAGCGGCGGCGACGACTACCTGGTGAAACCCTTCGCATTCGGCGAACTGCTGGCGCGCCTCGATGCGCTGCTGCGCCGCGCGCAGCCGCAGGCGGTGGAGACGACGCTGACCCTGGGCGACCTGAGCGTGGACATGCTGGCCCACAAGGTCACGCGCGCCGGCAAGCCCGTGGCGCTGCAGCCGCGCGAATTCAAGCTGCTCGAATACCTGCTGCGCCATGCCAACCAGGTGGTCACGCGCACCATGCTGCTGGAGAATGTGTGGGACTACCACTTCGATCCGCAGACGAACGTGATCGACGTCCATATCAGCAAGCTGCGCCAGAAGATCGACGCCGGCTTCGCCACGCCGCTGCTGCGCACCGTGCGCAATGCCGGCTACATGCTGACCGACCAGCCGTGACCGGCGCCTGCCCATGTTCATGCTGAGGCTTCCCGGCTTTTCCGCCCGCACCATCGCCATCGGCTACGCGCTCGTCAGCCTGCTGGTGCTGGCCATGTTCGCCGGCCCGCTGTGGTATGGCTGGCACACCAATATCCAGCAGGTGCGCACGGAGCTGATCCGCTCCGATTCGCAGCGCCTGGTGAACCTCTTCAAGCGCAATGGCGCCTATGCCGTGGCGGCCGCGATCGACAGCCAGGCGGCCGGCACCAACGATGGCGTGCGCAAGATCCTGCTGTTCATGGCGCCCAATGGCGTGAAGCTGGCCGGGAACCTGCCCGGCTGGCCCGCCGGCCTGCCCGACCACGACGGGGTGGCCGATGCGACGATTCTGGTCGATGGCGAGGAACGCCGCATCGAACTCAATCGCGTGACGCTCGATGGCGGCTACCGGCTGCTGCTGGCCAGTAACCTGAACCGCTTCGACGAGCTGGAACGCTTCTTCGTCTACGGCCTGCTTGGTTGCGCGGCCACCGTGATGCTGGGCGCCGCACTTGGCGGTGTGCTGATCCGCCGCGCGCTGCTGGCCCGCGTGCAGGGCATCAGCGAAACGACGGCGGCCATTATCGACGGCAAGCTGTCGCGCCGTCTGGCGGTACCGGCCGAAGGCGACGAGCTGCAGCTGCTCACGCGCACCGTGAACGGCATGCTGGACCAGATCGAGCACCTCGTCACCGGCGTGCAGGACGTGTCGAACGCCATCGCGCACGACCTGCGCACGCCGCTGACGGAGCTGCGTGCGCGCCTGGAGGAACTGTCGGTGGCCCGCCCATCCGAGGAAGAAACCTTCGCCGAGATCGATGCCGCCATCAACGATGTCGACCGCGTGATGGGCATCTTCAACGCCTTGCTGCGGCTGGCCGAAATCGACAGCGGCAGCCGGCGCACCGGCTTCGTGGAAGTCGACCTGGCCGAACTGTGCGCCGAAGTGGCGGAGTTCTACCTGCCCCTCGCGGAACTGAAGGACATCGCGCTGACCTTCCAGCCGCACGGCAAGGTAAGCGCCATCGGCGACCCCGTGCTGCTCGCGCAGGCGCTCGGCAACCTGGTGGACAACGCCATCAAGTACGCGCCCGAGCGGGGCACGATCACCATCGCGGCGCGCCGCACCGACCCGGAAACGCTGGCCATCGTGGTGGCCGACGACGGCCCCGGCATCGCCGAAGACGAGCGGCCGAAGGTCGTCGAGCGCTTCTACCGCGTCGATGCGAGCCGCGGCACGCCGGGGGTGGGACTGGGCCTGTCCGTCGTGTCCGCGGTGGCGCGGCTGCATGGCGGCACGCTGGCGCTGGAGGACAATGCGCCCGGCCTGCGCGCCACCCTGCGCATCGCCGCGCGCCGCACGCTGGCCTGATCACCCGATCCCGTGTGCCGCAAGGCCACACATTGTGGTGGCCACCCTTGGCAATGCCGTTGCTCATCGGTTACTCTGGCAGGGCCCGTCCGGCGGCAGGGACGACCGGGGTACGCGGCCATGCACGCCGGCGCGTGCCCACGAGGGACCACACGATGCACGAACTACGCAAAGACGAACTGACGGCGCAGAAGATCGATACCGGCCTGATTTTCCAGCGCATGCTGGGCACCGGCGACGCACGCGACTACCTGGTCGCCGAGAACGTGCCCGAAGCGCTCATCGCGCGCGTGCTCGCCGACCGGCCCCGCTGCCGCGGTGGCGTGCCGGCCGAGCTGCCGCTCCCCGTGGCCGCCGTCGCGGAGATCCATGTGCCACTGTCCGACATGTCCGCGATACCCCTGGCGGTGCCCGACAGCCAGTTCTACAGCAGCGCCGGGCGCCGCCGCAATGTCGTCGGCGCAGCCATCGTGCAGGCGGCCATCACCGTGCGCGAGCGCTATGGCAACGACCGCGCCGAGCGGATGCTGCGCCGCGAAGGCCTTCCGGACGACGTCATCGCCCGCGTGCTGGCGGACGACCGGGGCCTGCGCCGCGCCCGCTAGGCCCATCGTGCGCTGAGTTCCGGCCGGAGCCGGTACCATCGGGCCTTCGACGATTTCCAGGCGCCCGCATGTCTCCCCATCTCGGCCTCGTTTGCATCACCCAGTCCGGCGCCTTCAAGTACCGCACGATCACGCGCAAGCGCCTGCTAGAACAGACGCCGGACACGCAGCGGAAGCTGCTGGACGACATCTACCGCTCCAACATCCAGGCGCTCGACGAGGCGCTGCGCTACTGCGAGCGCGAGAACATCGCGCTGTACCGCATGCCCTCCTCCATCTTCCCGTTTGCCGACGACGACCTGGGTCGCGACCTGCTGGCCAGCTTCGCGCCGGCGCTGGCGCATACGGGCCGGCGCGCGGCGGAACGCAATATCCGCCTCGTGATGCATCCCGACCAGTTCGTGGTGCTCAATTCCGATTCGGCCGGCGTGGTGGCCAACGCCATCAAGATTTTGCAGATGCACGCCGACATCATGGACCTGCTGGCGCAGCCGCGTACGCCATGGGCACTGCTGGAGATCCACGGCGGCAAGGCGAATCGCGCCGATGCGCTGGTCGATTGCATCGCCGGCCTGCCGGACGGCATCCGCTACCGCCTCGGGCTGGAGAACGACGAATATGCGTATGGCGCGGACGAGATCTTCGCGATCTGCCAGCGCAGCGGCGTGCCGATGGTGTTCGACGCGCACCACCACATCGTGCACGACAAGCTGGCCAGCTACGACGATCCGAGCGTGGCCGAGATGCTGGCGAAAGCGCGCAGCACCTGGGCCGAGCCGGCGCACCAGCTGGTGCACATCTCGAACGGGCGCGAAGGGTTCAACGACCGCCAGCATGCGGACCTGATCGAGACCATGCCCGCCGCATACGCGGGGGCGCCATGGATCGAGATCGAGGCCAAGGCGAAGGAAGAAGCGATCCGGAAGCTGCGGCCCTGGCAGGAGCAGGCGGGCGTGCGGGTGGCGTAGGCATCCTTCGCGGACAAGGAAGCCGCCGTTTCGGTAGAATTCGGCCATGAATCCCGCCATGAAGTCTTCCGACCTTAGCACGGATGCCGCGCTGCGCATCGACCTGATTCCCGGCACGATGTGCGACGACCGTTTGTGGCACAAGCTGCTGCCGCTGCTGCCGGCCACCATCACTCCCGCCTTCGTGCCGCTGTACAAAGGGCGCACCCGCGCGCAGATGGCGGCCCTGGTCGCGGCGCACTCGGCACCGGCGGCCCACCTCGTCGGCTTTTCGATGGGCGCGTACCTGGCGCTGGAACATGCGCTGGCGCACCCGGACCGCGTGCGCTCGCTGGTGCTGATCGCCACGTCGGGCCGCGGCCTGCGGCCGGAAGAAAAGGAACGCCGCCAGCGCACCATGGCCGCGCTGGAGAAGCACGCGTTCGCAGGCATGCCGATGAACCAGCTGCGCAGCTTCGTGCATCCTGCCCACCTGGACGATGCGTCGATCGCGGGCACGATCCAGCAGATGGCCCTCGACCTGGGCAAGGCGACGATGCTGGCGCAGTTCGTGGCCTCGATGGACCGCCCCGACCTGATGGCGCGCCTGACCGAGCTGCGCTGCCCGGTGCTGGTCGTGGGCGCGGAGGACGACCAGATGGTGGGCGCGGCGGAACTGCGCGCCATGGCGCCGCTCGTGCCACGCGGCTCGCTGGCGATCCTCGACGGCAGCGGCCACATGATCCCGCTCGAGGTCCCGCAGCCCCTGGCCACTGCGCTCGTCACGTTCTACGGCGCCTTCAGTCACTGAACCGGTATCCGCCCCGCCCACAACGGCTTCAGGAATATTTACTTAGGACTCTTGACTATATCGGCGAAGCGCGTATGATCCAGCTTCAGGAAACGTGATCACACGGATGCCGCAGGCGGTGCAGGGCAGGCCCGAGATACTTAGGAGTCTTTGATGTCGTGCGACGAACGCTTATACTGCGACGATGGACATACAACCAGAAACCCCGTGGGATGGCACGCCGGACGTCTCCTCCCGCATCGTGACGGCGATCGGCCGGATCGGCGGCGTGCTGCGTTCCGGCGTGTGGGCGTTTGCCACGGCCGAGGGACTGAACCCGGCGCAGGTGGAGATCCTGCAGCTGCTGTACCGGCGCAGCCGGGGCGTGCGGCTCACGTGGCTGGCACGGCAGCTGTCGATCTCCAGTGCCAGCGCCAGCGATTCGGTGGCGTCGCTCGTCTCGAAAGGCCTGCTGCGCAAGGCGCGCGACAGCGAGGATGCGCGCGCCACGGCACTGTTCCTGACGGATGCCGGCGCGGCGCTGGCCGGCCGCGCAGGGGCTGCGCTGGGCTTCGCGGACGATGCGGCGGCAGCCCTGCCGGAGGCCACGCAACTGGCGCTGCTCACCGGCCTGTTCCGGCTGATCGCGGGACTGCAGCAGACGCAGCGCTTTCCGGAACTGCGCGCCTGCCTGTCCTGCCGGTTCTTCGAGCCGGACCGGTACCCGGGGCAGCCGACGCCGCATCACTGCGCCCTCGTCGACGCGCCGCTGCCACTGAAGTTCCTGCGCATCGACTGCGCGGAGCACGAACCGGCGGACGCCGACAGCGAACGGCGCAACTGGCGCATCTTCACCTGAGCACCGCTGGCGCATCATGTACCGGTGCCTGCATGTCCGGTGCCTGCATGCCCGGTGTTCGCATGCCCGGTGTTTGCATGCCCGTGTTCGCATGCCCCGGTGCTGGCACCGTCACAGGCGATCCACTATGTCCTGGTGCCTGGCACCGGGACACCGTCACAGGCGATCCACTATGTCCTGGTGCCTGGCACCGGGACACGAGCATCCCGCAGGGACGGCCGATGTGTAGCCGGAACTGGTGGCGGCGCGCGCAAGGATGCACGCGGTGCCGCACCACCGCCATTTTTTCTGGAGCCATTATTTAGGACTCCTACCATCGACACGGCCCCGTGGCCAGCCGTGCCGGTTCCCCAACGGCCCATACTGAAAGGAAGCACCATGTCCCGCATCGCACTCGTCACCCCGTCCGCCGCCGAAGGCAAGGCAGCCCGGTTGCTGGAACAGATCCACGGCGCATTCGGCGCCACGCCCAATATGTTCCGCGCCGTGGCGAACTCGCCTGCCGCGCTGCAAAGCATGTGGAGCGCGTTCGGCGCGCTGGGTGGTGGCACGCTCGGCGCCAGGCTCGGCGAGCAGATCGCCGTCGCCATCGCCGACCGCAACGGCTGCGAGTACTGTCTTGCCGCCCACACGGCGCTGGGCCGCAAGGCCGGCGTGGGTGCCGACGACATGGCCGCCGCGCAGGCCGGCCGCTCGGGTGACCCGAAGACGGCCGCCGCCCTGGCGTTCGCGCTGGCCATCGTCGAACGCCGTGCGCACATCGGCGAAGCGGACGTGCAGGCCGTGCGCGATGCCGGTTTCGACGATGCCCAGATCGTCGAGATCATGGCGCACGTGGCATTGAACCTGTTCACCAACTACGTGAACGTGGCCTTTGCCGTGCCGGTCGACTTCCCCGGCGTGAAACTCAATACCAGGGGAGTGAACGCGAAATGACTGCGGCGCTGATGCAGGCCGGCGCGGAATTCGACACCGTGGCCTGGCTCAACACGCATCGGCCGGTCACCCTTGCCGCCCTGCGCGGCAAGGTGGTGGCGGTGCATGCGTTCCAGATGCTGTGCCCCGGCTGCGTGGCGCACGGCCTTCCGCAGGCCCAGGCCATCCGCCGCAGCTTCCCCGCTGGCGAAGTGGAGGTGCTGGGCCTGCACACGGTGTTCGAACACCACGACGTGATGACGGAGCGCGCGCTGCAGGCGTTCCTGCACGAGTACCGCGTCGATTTCCCCGTGGGGATCGACCGGCCGGCCGCCAGCGGCGCGGTGCCGCGCACGATGGCGCTGTACGGCATGCGCGGCACGCCCACGCTGCTGCTGTTCGACCGCCAGGGCCGGCTGCGCCACCATCTGTTCGGCCGCACCGACGACCTGCAGGTGGGCGCGCTGATCGGCCAGCTGGTGGCGGAGGAAGGTGTCCGGTGCGACGACGATGGCTGCCGGATCGGCGTCGGGTCCCCGCTGCCGGTGCGGTGAACGGGCGGCGCGTCGCCAGCGCCGCAGGGCACGCGCCGGCTGCACACGCCGGCGCGGCGCGGGACACGGACGTGCTACCTTTCAATGCCGCCCGGCGGCCCCACATGTTAACGATGCCTTTGCCCACGATGTTATCAACCAGCCTCGCCCCCGCTCCCCTCGACTGGCAGGCCTTCCACCCCGCCGTCAGGGCCTGGTTCACGGCCACCTTCCCGGCCGCGACGGAAGCGCAACGCCGCGCCTGGCCCCTGATCCAGAGCGGGCGAACGACACTGATCGCCGCGCCCACCGGCTCGGGCAAGACACTGACGGCCTTCCTGGCCGCGATCGATGCGCTGGTGGCCGAGAGCAGCGTCACGCCGCTGCCGGACGAGACGCGCGTGCTGTATGTCTCGCCGCTGAAAGCCCTGTCGAACGATATCCGCGTCAACCTGCTGGCGCCGCTCGAAGGCATCGGCAGGGAGCTGGCCGCGCTGGACCTGCCGCCGCACGGCATCCGCAGCGCCGTGCGTACCGGCGACACGCCGCAGGCCGAACGCAATGCGATGCGCAGGCGCCCGCCGCACATCCTCGTCTCCACGCCGGAATCGCTGTACGTGCTGCTCGGTTCCGACAGCGGCCGCGCCATGCTGGCCACCGTGCGCACGGTGATCGTCGACGAGATCCACGCCGTGGCCGGCGGCAAGCGGGGCAGCCACCTGTCGCTGAGTCTCGAACGGCTCGATGCGCTGTGCGGCTGCCCGCCTGTGCGCGTGGGCCTGTCCGCCACGCAGAAGCCGATCTCGGCGGTGGCAGACTTCCTTGCCGGCGCGGGCAGGGAATGTGCCGTGGTCGACGTGGGCCATGTGCGGGCGCGCGACCTGGGCCTGGAGCTGCCGCCCGTGCCGCTGGAAGCCGTGATGCCGAACGAGGTGTGGGATCGCGTCTACGACCGGCTGGCCGAACTGACCGTCCTGCACCGCACCACCCTCGTGTTCGTGAACACGCGCCGCATGGCCGAGCGCATGGCGCGCCACCTGGCGGACCGCCTCGGCGCCGAGCACGTGGCGGCCCACCACGGCAGCCTGGCCAAGGAATACCGGCTCGATGCGGAACAGCGCCTGAAACGGGGCGACCTGCGCGTGCTGATCGCCACGGCGTCGCTGGAACTGGGCATCGACATCGGCGACGTGGACCTGGTCTGCCAGATCGGTTCGCCGCGCAGCATCGCCTCGTTCCTGCAGCGCGTGGGGCGCTCCGGCCACCACGTGGGCGGGCTGCCGAAAGGCCGGCTGTTCCCGACCTCGCGCGACGACCTGATCGAATGCGCCGCCCTTCTGGACTGCGTGCGCCGCGACGAACTCGATCTGCTGCACATCCCCCGCGCACCGCTGGACGTGATGGCCCAGCAGATCGTGGCGGAAGTGGGCAGCCGCGAGTGGAACGAGACCGAATTGTTCGACCTGATCCGCGGCGCCACGCCGTACGCGGGCCTGGCGCGCGACCGCTTCGATGCCGTGCTGGCGATGCTCACCGACGGCTACACGGGCCGCCAGGGCACGCGTGGCGCCTACCTGCACCGCGACATCGTCAGCGGCACCGTGCGGGCGCGGCGCGGCGGCAAGCTGACGGCCGTCACCTCCGGCGGCACGATTCCGGACAACGCCGATTTCACGGTGGTGCTGGAACCGGCCGGCCAGAACATCGGCACCGTGCACGAGGACTTCGCCGTCGAAAGCCTGGCCGGCGACGTCTTCCAGCTCGGGAACACCTCCTACCGCATCCAGCGGATCGAGGCCGGCAAGGTGCGCGTGGAAGATGCGCACGGCGCGGCGCCGAACATCCCGTTCTGGATCGGCGAGGCGCCGGGCCGCACCGACGAACTGTCGCTCGGCGTGGCGCGGCTGCGCGGCGAGATCGACCGGCTGCTGGGCGAAAAGGAGGACGGCGGCGACGCGATCGAGCATGCCGTTGCATGGCTGTTCGAACACCTGGGCCTGCACGACGAGGCGGCGCGCCAGATCGTCGACTACCTGGCCCGCGCCCGTTCCGCGCTGGGCGCCCTGCCCACCCGCGACACGCTCGTCATGGAGCGCTTCTTCGACGAGTCGGGTGGCATGCAGCTGGTGCTGCACACGCCGTACGGCAGCCGCATCAACCGCGCCTGGGGCCTGGCGCTGCGCAAGCGCTTCTGCCGCACCTTCAACTTCGAACTGCAGGCCGCGGCCACCGAGGACGCCATCGTGCTGTCGCTGTCCGACAGCCACAGCTTCCCGCTCGACGAAGTGTGGCGCTACCTGCGCTCGAACACGGCCGAGCATGTGCTGGTGCAGGCGCTGCTCGATGCGCCGCTGTTCAACGTGCGCTGGCGCTGGAATGCCACGACGGCGCTCGCTCTGCCCCGCTACACGGGCGGGCGCAAGGTGGCGCCGCAGCTGCAGCGCATGAAGAGCGACGACCTGCTGGCCGCCGTATTCCCCGACCAGGCGGCCTGCCTGGAAAACATCGTCGGCGAACGCGAGCTGCCCAGCCACCCGCTGGTGGACCAGACGCTGGACGACTGCCTGCACGAGGCGATGGACAGCGAGGGCTGGCTCGCCCTGCTGCGCCGCATGGAAGCGGGCGAGGTGCGGCTGCTGGCGCGCGACCTGCCGGCTCCATCGCCGCTGGCGATGGAGATCCTGAACGCGCGTCCCTACGCCTTCCTGGACGATGCGCCGCTGGAGGAGCGCCGCACCCAGGCCGTGCTGAACCGCCGCTGGAGCGATCCCGCGTCCACCGACGACATGGGGGCGCTCGATGCCGGCGCCATCGAAGCGGTGGCCGACGAAGCGTGGCCGGGCGTGCGCAACGCCGACGAGATGCATGAAGCGCTCGTCGGCCTGGCCTGCATCACGCGCGCAGAAGCGGACACCGACGATGGCTGGAACACCTGGCTGGCGGCGCTGGCGGGCAGCGGCCGCGCCACCCGCCTGCAGGGCGGTGGCGCGGACTTCTGGGTCGCGCTGGAACGGCTGGCCATGGTGCAGGCGGCGTATCCGAAGGCCGTCGCCACGCCGGCGCTGGCCATTCCCGAAACGCTGGCGATGAACGGCGACGAGGCGTGGACGCGCGATGCGGCGCTCGTCGAGCTGCTGCGCGCGCGGCTCTCCGGCTTCGGGCCGCAGCCGCTGGCGACGATCGCATCCTCGCTGGCCCTGCCCGAAAGCACCGTCACCATCGCGCTCACCAGCCTGGAAAGCGAAGGCTATGTGATGCGCGGGCGCTTCACGCCAGGCGTGGCGGACGAGGAATGGTGCGAGCGCCACCTGCTGGCGCGCATCCACCGCTACACGATCCGGCACCTGCGCCGCGAGATCGAACCCGTCGAGCGGCAGGACTTCATGCGCTTCCTGTTCGAGTGGCAGCACCTGACGGACGAGGCGCAGCTGCGCGGCCCCGACGCGCTGCCGCAGGTACTGGCCCAGCTGGAAGGCTACGAGGCCGCGGCCGGCGCCTGGGAAAGCGAGCTGCTGGCCGCGCGCGTGGACGACTACTCGATGCTGTGGCTCGACGAACTGTGCCGCGCCGGCCGCATCGTCTGGACGCGCGTCGGTGCGCCGGCCAGTGCCGCGGGCGGGCCGGTGCGCAGCACGCCGCTGGTGCTGCTGCCGCGCCGCCAGCTGTCCCTGTGGCATGCGCTGCCCGCCGTCGCCGCCGAGGTGGAAGTGTCGTCGCGCGCCGTGCGCGTGCTCGATGCGCTGCGCCAGCATGGCGCGATGTTCTTCGACGAGCTGTCGCACGATGCCCGCCTGCTGGGCGCCGAACTGGAAGACACGCTGGGCGAACTGGTGGCGACAGGGCTCGTCAATGCCGACAGCTATGCCGGCCTGCGCGCGATGCTGGTGCCGGCCAACAAGCGCAACACGATGGACCGCAAGCGGCGGCGCGGCGCCGGTCCGACGATGGAGGAAGCGGGCCGCTGGGCCCTGGTACGGCGCGCCGAAGGCATGACGATCCGTGAAAAGGGCTTCGACATCGAAGGCGGTGAAACACCCGCAGCACCGGCCCGTGCACCGGCCCCGGTGCGCCGCCCGCGCACGGCGCCGGAAACCCTCGAGCACATCGCCATGACGCTGCTGCGCCGCTACGGCGTGATGTTCTGGAGCCTGCTCGACCGCGAGGCGGCCTGGCTGCCGCCGTGGCGCGAGCTGCTGGCCGTGTACCACCGGCTGGAAGCGCGCGGCGAGGTGCGCGGCGGGCGCTTCGTGGCCGGCCTGTCCGGCGAACAGTTCGCGCTGCCGGAAGCGATTCCGCTGCTGCGCGAGATGCGGCGCCGGCCGCATGCCGGCAGCTACGTGGCCGTCTCCGGCGTGGATCCCCTCAACCTGTGCGGCACGCTCCTGCCGGGCGACAAGGTGCCTGCGCTGGCCGGCAACCGCATCCTGTTCCGCGACGGCGCACCGGTGGCCACCCAGGTGGCGGGCAAGTTCCACTACCTGCACAAGCCCGATCCGGCCGAGCGCGAACTGCTGCGGGCGCGGCTCATCGTGTCGCGCTAGTCCTGCGGGAAAACGGGCTTCGCCACCCTGCCGTACAATGCCGGGACATCCAGGCGAGACCCACACTTTGAGCGACAGCATCGATTTCCTTTCCGGCGGCGGCACCATGGGCGCACTGATCCGCGGCCACGACTGGACCGCCACGTCGCTCGGCCCGCCGGCGGGATGGCCGCAGCCGCTCAAGACCGTCGTACGCCTGCTGCTGACCAGTAACCACCCAATGTTCATCTGGTGGGGCGACGACCTGGTGCAGTTCTACAACGACAGCTACAGCCACACGCTGGGACCGGAACGGCATCCGTCGGCCCTCGGCGCGCGGGGCCGCGAGTGCTGGGCCGAAGCCTGGCACCTGATCGGGCCGGACATCGAAAGCGTGATGACCGCGGGCGCCGCGCCGTGGTACGAAGACCGGCTGGTGCCGCTGACACGCAACGGCCAGCGCGAAGATGTCTGGTGGACCTACGGCTACAGCCCGATCGAGGACGGCGACCGCGTGCGCGGCGTGCTGGTCATCTGCAACGACGTCACGCGCGAGCACGTCAGCCGCGAAGGCCTGCGGCAGAGCTACGACACGCTGATCCAGACGATGGACGAAGGCTTCTGCGTGGCGCAGATGGTGCGCGACGCAGCGGGCCGCCCGGTCGACTACCGGTTCGTGGAAACCAACCGCGCCTTCGCGCTGCAGACGGGCCTGGACGATGCCAACGGCCGCCGCGTGCGCGAGCTGGTGCCCGGCATCGAGCAGCGCTGGATCGACATCTACGGCGAGGTGGCGGCTACCGGCGTGGCGCGCCGCTTCGTCGAAGGGTCCGAGACGATGGGCCGCTGGTTCAATGTGTACGCCAGCCCGGTCGGCCATATCGACGATGCCGTGGCCCTGCTCTTCACAGACATCACGGAAAAGCGCCGCGCCGAAACGGCCCTGGTGGCCAGCGAGGAGAAGTACCGCGCGATCGCCGAAGCGATGGCGGCCGCCAATGAACGCAAGGACGAATTCCTGGCCATGCTGGCCCACGAGCTGCGCAACCCGCTGGCACCGATCAGCAGCGCCGCGCAGATCCTGCGCATGCCGGACATGGGCGCGCCGCAGGTGGCGCACGCGGCGGAGGTGATCGGGCGCCAGGTGCGGCACATGACGGAACTCGTCGACGACCTGCTCGATGTGTCGCGGGTGCAGCGCGGGCTGGTGGAACTCGATTGCGCACCGGTCGACATGAAGGCCGCCGTGCAGGCCGCGATCGAACAGGCGCGCCCGCTGATCGAACGGCGCGGCCACGTGCTCGTCACCCGCATCGCATCGGGCGATGCAGTTGTGCTGGGCGACCGCAAGCGGCTGATCCAGGTGGCAGCCAACCTGCTGACCAATGCCGCGAAATACACCGAGCCGCCGGGCGAGATCACGGTCACGCTGCATGCGGGGGCGAACGAAGTGCGGCTCGACGTGGCCGATACCGGCATCGGCATCGAGGCCCGGCTGCTGCCCCACATCTTCGACCTGTTCACGCAGGCCACGCGCACGCCGGACCGCTCGCAGGGCGGGCTCGGACTGGGCCTGGCGCTGGTGCGCAGCCTGGTCGGCCTGCACGACGGCAGCGTGGCCGTGCACAGCGACGGCATCGGCAAGGGCAGCGTGTTCACCGTGCGCCTGCCGCACCATTGCGCGGCCGTGGCACGGGAGCGGGAACCGGCCTGCATCGGCTCGCGCAATGGCGCCAGCAAGCGCGTGCTGATCGTCGACGACAATGTCGACGGCGCCGAGGCGATGCAGCAGCTGCTGGCCGCCGCCGGCCACGCGGCCGATGTGGCGCACGATGCCGATGCGGCGCTCGGCAATGCCCGGCCGTTCGACGTCTACCTGCTCGATATCGGCCTGCCCGGCATGAGCGGACATGCGCTGGCGCAGGTGCTGCGGCAGCGTCCCGGCAGCGCGGCCGCGAAGCTCATCGCCGTCAGCGGATACGGCCAGCAGCAGGACATCGCCGCGTCGCTGGCGGCAGGCTGCGATGCGCACATCACCAAGCCGGCCGATATCGGCGCCCTGCTCGCGCTCATCGGCAGCGAGCGGCCGCCAACATAGGCAGACAGCTGCTCTCGCTGGCGGCGCTGCAGCAAAAAAAAATCCCGCCATGGCGCGGCGGGATGAACACCAGTCCGTGACCCGGACCGGCGGAGGAGCGTTGCAGGTCAGCAGCGCAATTCGCGCTGTCCGTCCCCGCCCGCAGGGACCAGCCCGTGTCCTGGTGCCAGGCACCGGGACACCTGAGCCATGTCCTGGTGCCTGGCACCAGGACACGAACTGGGCGGCTACTTCGGCAGCGCCAGCTCGCCGTCGACCTGCAGCGTTGCCTGGGTGACCTGCGCATGCTTTGGCTGGCCGCCGCCCGCATAGACCGTGTACGCACCGGCACGCACCTTGCGGTTGCCTTCCGCATCCACCTGCGACAGCGTGCGGGCATCCAGTTCGAGCGTGACCTGTTCGGTCGCCCCCGCTTTCACGTGCACGCGGCGGAAGCCCGCCAGCACCGGCTTCGACCGGTCGCCCGGCTTGCCGAAGTAGAGCTGCACGACCTCGTCGCTATCGCGCCTGCCGGTATTCTTCACCGTGACCGTGGCCTGCAATGCATCGCCGGCCTTCAGCCGCTGCGCCGACAGCGACGGGGCGGCATACCGGAAGCTGGTGTAGCCCAGGCCATGGCCGAACGGATACAGCACGGGACCGTCGAAGTAGCGGTAGGTGCGGCCCGTCATCGTGTAGTCGGTGAAGGCCGGCAGATCGGCTTCCGAACGGTGGATCGTGTACGGCAGGCGGCCCGCCGGGCTCACGTCACCCTTGAGCACACGGGCAATGGCCGCGCCGCCTGCCTCGCCCGGGTACCAGGCCTGCACGATCGCATCGGCATTGGCCTCCACCCACGGATCGGAGATCGGCCCACCCGTCAGGTAGACGACGACCAGCGGCTTGCCCGTGGCCTTGACGGCCTGCAGCAGGCGGCGCTGCGCGTCCGGCAGGGCCAGCGTGATGCGGTCGCCGCCGCGGAAGCCGGGATAGTCGACCTTCATCGACTCGCCTTCCAGGTCCGGCGACAGGCCCACCAGTGCCACCACCGCATCGCTGCTTCTCGCGGCCGCGACGGCCGGCTCGATCAGCACGTCCTGCGGCGTCACCCATTCCAGCGCGCTGGCGCGGTCGTCCTCGCTGCGCACGTAGTCGATGCGCACGCGGCGCGGCTTCGTGTCGTCGAACGTGAATTCGATGCGGTTCATCTTCTGCTGGCAGTTGCCGGCCGAGCAGACGGCAGCATTGCCCGCGCCGATGCCGGCCAGTTCCGGCGTGACGACCAGCTGGTCGTCGATCCACACCTTGATGTTCGGCAGCGGCCGGTCCTTCGGCACCACCATGCGGAAGCCCAGCTCGTACTTGCCGGCCTTCGGCGGCACGATCACGCCGCTCCACCGGATCGAGAACTGCTTCGGCGTGAAACCGGCCGGCGCCGTGTGCTCGAAATTGAAGTTGATGACGGGATCGACCCGCGTCATCTTTGGCGTGCCGGCGAATTCGAGGTTGTCGTAGTACTCGCCTTTCAGGCCGTGCTGCGCGCTGTCGGCGGCGACCTTCAGGTACGTCTCCGGGATCGGCGTGCGCATGCCGTCGATCAGCGGCGCGCCTGCGGCATACTGCACGCGCGCCGCGCCGAAGGCCTTGCGCAGGCTGTCCACGGGCAGCTCCACGTTCACCATGGCGCCGTTGTAGTTGCCCTCCAGCGTCTGCAACAGCGCCGCGTTCGGGCCGATCACGGCGATCTTCGACGTGGCCTGCAACGGCAGCACGTTGCGGCGGTTCTTCAGCAGCACGATGGCTTCCTCGGCCGCCTGCAGCGCCAGCGCCCGGTGCTGCGGCGAATTGATCGCCTCATACGGCACGGCATCGTGCGCGCTGCCGTCCAGGAGTCCCATGCGGATGCGCGCTTCCATCAGGCGCAGCAGCGACCGGTCGATCTCCGCTTCCGTGATCAGGCCCTGCTTCACCGCTTCCGGCAGGCCCAGGTAAGTAGTGCCGCAGACCAGGTCCGTGCCCGCCTTGACGGCGGTGGCCGAGGCGTGCGCACGGTCCGGCGAGGTCTTGAAATCGGTGATCAGGTCGCGCACCGAATCGCAGTCGGACACGACGAAGCCCTTGAACGACCAGTCCTTGCGCAGCCGCGTTTCCAGCAGCGGATTGGCGCACATCGGCACGCCGTCCACCGCGTTGTAGGCGCACATCAGCGAGTAGGCGTGGGCATCGACGATCGCGTTGCGGAACGCCGGCATGTAGGTGTCTTCCAGGTCGAACGGCGCCACGTTCACGTTGAAGCTGTGGCGCAGCGGCTCCGGACCGGAGTGCACCACGAAGTGCTTCGGCGTGGCGACACCCTTGTAGAGCTTCGGATCGGTGCCCTGGATGCCGCGGATGAAGGCCATGCCCAGCTGGCCCGTCAGGTGCGGATCCTCGCCGTAGGTTTCCTGGCCCCGGCCCCAGCGCGGGTCGCGGAAGATGTTGATGTTCGGTGTCCAGTAATTGACGCCGAAGTAGCGGTTGGTGCCTTTCGGATCGCGGCGCAGCGCGGCGTTGTAGTTGGCGCGGCCTTCCAGCGCGATGGCATCGGCTGTCTGTTCCATCAGCTTCGTGTCCCAGGTGGCGGCCAGGCCGATCGCCTGGGGGAACACGGTGGCATTGCCGGCGCGTGCCACGCCGTGCAGCACCTCGTTCCACCAGCCATAGCGCTTCAGGCCCAGGCGCTCGATGGCCGGCGCGCCGCTCTGCATCTGCTCGGCCTTTTCCTGCAGCGTCATGCGCGCCACCAGGTCCCTGGCGCGCACGTCAGGGGCCAATGAAGCATCGCGATAGGCCTGCGCCATGGCGACAGGGGCCGCGAAGGCCAGCGCCAGCAGCAGGGCCATGACACTGGCGCCTGGCGGCGGAGGGCGGGAGGGGGCGCGGTCGGTGGGCTGCATGGGTCTCCTGTGATGTACTTTGATGTGCGCTTGTTGTGCGCACATTCTAGTGAGATCCCGCCCGCCGCGGCATTGCGATCTTTGCCAGGCCGCTTACGAAATTGTCGCGCTAGGCGTCAGGCTCCTTGGCCTTCGCGCCGCCCAGCAGGCGGTCCTTGGCCGATAACAGCTTCTGCACCTTGTTCCCCATCCGCATCAGCTGCGCCAGCGATTCCGGCGACAGGCGCTGCAGGTCGTCGAACCAGTTGTTGGCCAGGTCCACCAGCTCGTACATCTCGCGCATGCGCTCCTGGGCAAACGCATCGTCCGGCGCGCCCGGCTTGACCAGCATCGATTCGCGCAGCACGGACAGGGTGGGCGCGATCTCGCGCCGGCGCCGTTCGGCCGCCACCACCCGGAAGATCTCCCACACATCGCCCAGCGAGGAAAAATACTCGCGCCGGTCGCCGGGCACACGGGTCAGCCGCACCAGGCCCCAGGCCTGGAGTTCCTTCAGCCCGAAGCTGACGTTAGAGCGGGAGATGCCCAGCTTCTCGCCGATATCGTCCGCATGCAGCGAGCGCTCGGTGACGAACAGCAGCGCGTAGATCTGGCCCACGGTGCGGTTGACGCCCCAGCGGCTGCCCATCTCGCCGAAGTGGCTGACAAAGGTTTGTACGAGCGGCGTCACGATGCGAACTTTCACAGGTTTTTGGAAGTTCGATTATCTCATGGGCGTTTTCACCCTGCCAATCCGCCATCTCTTGCGACCCTGCCAATTCCCGACCGCCGCGCTCGGGCTTCCTGACAGCAATTAAATTTAGGCGCATAATTTCAGTGTTTTCTGAAATCTCAGAACGTTCGATAACTACGAAAGAGGGTTGCGCGGGTGGCGGAGGAGCATGTTCCGGCATCGCCGCAGATAGTCATCATGCAATCGCACCACACCGCCGCACCGTCTCCCCGCACTTCGGGAGCACGACCGTGAAACGCATCACGCCCGCCCGGCAGTCCGCTGCCACCCGCACCGGCACGCTGGTGATCGCCGCCGCGTCCCTGCTGTGGATCCCCCAGGCGGCAATGCTGGCGCATGCGGTGCAGAAGCTGGCGCAGGGTGGCGGCCTGGCCGACATGCTGCTTCCCGCCCTCGCCTTCCTGCTGCTGGGCGTGGCCCGCGCCAGTACCGAGGCGTGGGGTGCGCGCCGCCTGTTCGCCGCATCCCGCCAGCATCTGGCCACCTTGCGCGCCGACGCCGCCCGCGCCCTCGCCAGCCGTTCGCCATTGGACCGCAACCGCCTGCCATCGGGCCGGGCCGCCAGCACGCTGGCCGAGCAGGCCGAGGCCGTGCTGCCCTGGCTGGTGCGCTACCAGCCGGCGCGCTGGAAGGTCATGCTCGTACCGCCCGTGATCGCGCTTGCCGTCGGGTCGTATTCCTGGCTGGCCGCACTGATTCTCGTCGGCGCGGCGCCGCTGATCCCCGTCTTCATGGCCGTCATCGGCTGGCGTGCCAGGGCCGCCAGCGAGACGCAGCTGCAGGTCCTCGGCGGCATGAGCGGCTTCCTGCTGGACCGGCTGCGCGGCCTGTCCACGCTGCGCTCGCTCGATGCCGTCGACGCCACCGCGCTGCGGCTGCGCGCCACGGCCGAAGCGGTCCGCCACAGCACCATGCGCGTGCTGCGCATCGCCTTCTTGTCCTCCACCGCGCTGGAACTGTTCTCGGCACTGGGCGTGGCGCTGGTGGCCGTGTACGTGGGCTTCCACCTGCTCGGCCAGCTCGGACCGGGTGCCTGGGGCGCGCGCCTGACGCTCGAACAGGGCCTGTTCATCCTGCTGCTGGCCCCCGCCTTCTTCGAACCGCTGCGCGAGCTGGCGTCCGTCTGGCACGACAAGGCGTCCGGCGAGGCTGCGCTTGCTGCTCTTTCTGCCCTCGATGCGCTGCACGGTGCAGCACTGCCGCTGCCAGGTCTGTCGAGCTCGTTTCCTGGTGCCTGGCACCGGGACACTCTGTGGAGCGGAGTCGCGATAGCGGGCGACACGCCTTCCTGGCGCCATGACATCGACCCGCCAGCTGGCGCACCGTCCATCGACATCGATGGGCTGCATTTCGCGCACGCTGGCGAAACGCCGCTGTTCAAAGATTTCTCGCTGAAGATCAAGCCGGGCGAGCACGTGGCCCTGGTCGGTGCCAGCGGCGCCGGCAAGACCACGCTGCTGTCCCTCATCGCGGGACTGGTCCCGGCCACCGGCGGCGCGATCCGCATCGACGGCACGGCGCTCGATGACGCCAGCGCCGCCGGCCTGCGCCACCGCATGGCCTGGATCGGCCAGAAGCCGCACGTCTTCGCCGGCACCGTGCGCGCCAATGTCTCGCTGCAGCGGCCCGGCATCTCGACGGAAGCCGTCAGCGCCGCAGTCAGGCGCGCCGGACTCGGTCACGTGCAGCACGCCACGCCGTCGGACAGCCTGGGCGAAGGCGGCACGGGATTGTCCGGCGGCGAGCTGGTGCGCCTCGCACTCGCCCGTGCCGCCGTCGCACCGCATGCCGGCCTGCTGCTGGTCGACGAGCCCACCGCCCACCTGGACCGCGACACGGCCGCCGGTGTCGTCGACGCGCTGCTCGACCTGGCGCGCGGCCGCACGCTGGTCGTCGCCACGCACGACCTTGCACTGGCAGCGCGCATCGGGCGCGTCATCCATCTCGGCCCATCACGTGCCTTGGAGGCAGCAGCATGAACGACATCATCACCATCCTGGCACTGTTCGTCCGCACCAGCGGCCGCCGCCTGCTGCTGGGCGCTTTCCTGGCCGCGCTGGTGGTGCTGGCCGGGATGGCACTCCTGGGCACCTCCGGCTGGTTCATCACGGCGACGGCGCTGGCCGGCCTGGCCGGTGCGGCAACCGTGTTCAACGTGTTCCTGCCCAGCGCCGCGATCCGCCTGCTGGCGCTGGGCCGCACCTTCGGCCGCTACGCCGAGCGCGTGGTCACGCACGATGCAACGCTGGCCGTGCTGGCGGCATTGCGCGAACGGCTGTTCCGCGGCTGGGCCGCACCGCTGGCCGCCCGTGCGCTGATCAAGCGCCCCTCCCGCCTGCTGTTCCGCCTGACGAACGACATCGATGCGCTCGAATCGGTCTACCTGCGCCTGCTGGTGCCGGCAGTCGCCGCTTGCGGCGCCGCGCTGCTGGCGGCGGCCGTGCTGGGCGGGATCGACTGGCGCCTCGGCACGGCCGTCTTCTTCTGGCTGGTGCTGGCGGGCTGGGGTACCGCGGCCATCGTGACGCGTCGTGCCCGGCCGCTCGCCCTGCGCCGTGCCCGCGCGCTGGAACGCCTGCGGGCCGGTGCCATCGACCTCGTCGCGGGCCAGACGGACCTGGCGATGGCGGGCCGCCTGTCCGCCCACTGCGCGCTGCTGGAGCGGCACGATGCGAAGCTGGCCAGTGCCGACGATGCCCTGCACCGCCTCGACACGCGCGCCGGCTGGGCCTACGCCGTGGCGGGCCACGCCACGGTCGCCGGCATGCTGCTGGCAGTCGGCAGCCTCGCCCAACAGAATAGAGTGGAAGTACCGGCTGCTGCCCTGGCGCTGCTGATCGCCCTGGCTGCGCTGGAACCGTTTGCCGCGCTGCGCCGTGGCGCCATCGAAGCGGGCCGCAGCTGGCTGGCCGCCCGCCGTGTCGCGCCGCGCCTGCGCGAGCCGGCAGCCGTGCCGGACATCCTGCGCGCCACCGTCGATGCGCTGCATCTGGAAGGCGTCACCGTGCAGCACGACGGTCGCGCAGCGGCCGCCCTGCATGGCGTCAGCCTGCGCATCGCCGCCGGCGAGAAGGTGGCCGTCGTCGGTCACAGCGGCGCCGGCAAATCCACCCTGCTGGCCCTGGCCGCGGGCGAGCTGCGCCAGGGAGCCGGCTTCGTGCAGGCCCGCCCCTGCACCTGGCTGACGCAGCGCACGGAGCTGTTCCAGGACAGCCTGCGCGACAACCTGCGCCTGGCCGATCCGCACGCCGATGACGAGCAGCTGTGGAATGCACTGCACGCGGCAGGCCTGGACGGCGACGTCCGCGGCTTCGCCCAGGGCCTGGACACGCCGCTGGGCGAAGGCGGCCTGGGACTGTCCGGCGGCCAGTCGCGCCGGCTGGCCCTGGCCCGCCTGCTGCTGCGCCGTACCGACTTCTGGCTGCTGGATGAGCCGACCGAAGCACTGGATGGTGCCACCGCGGCCGACGTGATGGCACGGCTGGCACGCCACGCCGGACCGCGCACCGTGCTGCTGGCCACGCACCTGCGCCGCGAGGCTGCCATGGCCGATCGCCTGCTGGTGCTGCATGCGGGCCGCATCGTGGCCGACGTGCGCCGCGGCTCCCCCGAATTCGCCACGGCGCTGCAGGCGCTGCGGCATGACTAACCCCCATCGTTAAAACCAGAAAGGATTCATCATGGATCTCGACGTTGTCGGGCTCTCCCGACTGCAGTTCGCCCTCACGGCGCTGTACCACTTCCTGTTCGTCCCGCTCACCCTGGGCCTGTCGATGCTGCTGGCCATCATGGAGACGGTGTACGTGATGACCGGCCGCACGATCTGGCGCCAGATGACCAAGTTCTGGGGCGTGCTGTTCGGGATTAACTTCGCCATCGGCGTCTCCACCGGCCTCGTGATGGAATTCCAGTTCGGGATGAACTGGAGCTACTACAGCCATTACGTGGGCGACGTGTTCGGCGCGCCGCTGGCCCTGGAAGGCCTGATGGCGTTCTTCCTCGAAGCCACCTTCGTGGGCCTGTTCTTCTTCGGGTGGGACCGCCTGTCGAAAGTGGCGCACTGCGTGGTGACGTGGCTGGTGGCGCTCGGCACCAACTTCTCCGCGCTGTGGATCCTGATCGCCAACGGCTGGATGCAGAACCCGGTCGGCGCCTCGCTCAATCCGCAGACGATGCGCATGGAAGTCGACGACTTCTACGCCGTGCTGACCAACCCGGTCGCGCAGGCCAAGTTCGTGCACACCGTCTCGGCCGGCTACGTCGTCGCTGCGCTGTTCGTGCTGGGCGTCTCGGCCTGGTACCTGCGCAAGGGCCGCCACACGGAGCTGGCCAAGCGCTCGCTGACCGTGGCCGCCTCGTTCGGCCTCGCTGCCTCGCTGTCCGTCGTCGTGCTGGGGGACGAGAGCGGCTACCTGTCGAGCGAACACCAGAAGATGAAGCTGGCCGCCATCGAAGCCATGTGGCACACGGAACCGGCACCGGCCCAGTTCACCGCGTTCGGCATTCCGGACCAGGCGGCGCGTGAAACGCACTACGCGATCCACATCCCGTTCGTGATGGGCCTGATCGGCACGCGCTCGCTCGATGGCCAGATCCCCGGCATCCATGAACTGGTGGAGCTGGCGGACGTGCGCATCCGCCAGGGCCTGCTGTCGTACGACGCGCTGGAGCAGATCCGCGCACTGGGCGGCAAGGGCCCGGTGCCGAACGACCTGCGCGCCCGCTTCGAGGAACACAGCGACAAGCTCGGTTATGCGCTGCTGCTGAAGCGCTACGTGGACGATCCGCGCCGCGCCACCGATGCGCAGATCGCGCAGGCCGCCGGCGACACCGTGCCGCAGGTGGCGCCGCTGTTCTGGTCCTTCCGCGTGATGGTCGGCCTGGGCCTGTACTTCATCGTGCTGACGGCCACGTTCTTCATCCTGTCCGCGCGCCGCAAACTGGATGCCTATCCGTGGCTGCTGACGGTGGCCGTGCTGTCGATCCCGCTGCCATGGATCGCCGCCGAAGCGGGCTGGATCGTCGCGGAACTGGGCCGGCAGCCGTGGGCCATCGAAGGCGTGCTGCCCACCGCCGTCGCCGTCTCCAACCTCGGGATCCAGACGGTGCTCACGACGCTGATCGGCTTCGTGGTGCTGTACACGATCCTCATCATCGTCGAGATGAAGCTGATGCTCAAAGCCATCCGCAAGGGCCCGGAAGACGAAGCCGCGTCGCCGCAAGGTGCCGCCAGCCCGCTGATCGGCGCCACCCCGGCGCTGCGCACGGCCCCCATGATCACTACGGAGTAATACCACCATGATTCTTCATACCATGCTCGATTACGATGTCCTCCGGTTCATCTGGTGGATCCTGCTGGGCGTGCTGCTGGTCGCCTTCGCCGTCACGGATGGCTTCGACCTGGGCACCGGCATCCTGCTGCCGTTCGTCGGCAGGACCGACCTGGAACGCCGTGTCGTCATCAACACCGTCGGCCCAGTCTGGGAAGGCAACCAGGTGTGGCTGGTGCTGGGCGGCGGCGCCATCTTCGCCGCCTGGCCGCAGCTGTACGCCGTGTCGTTCTCCGGCTTCTACCTGGCCATGGCGGCCATCCTGCTGGCGCTGATCCTGCGGCCGGTCGGCTTCAAGTACCGCAGCAAGCGCGATCACGTGCAGTGGCGCGCGGCCTGGGACTGGGCCCTGTTCGTGGGCGGCTTCGTGCCGGCGCTGGTGTTCGGCGTCGCCATGGGCAATGTGCTGCAGGGCGTGCCGTTCCGCCTCACGCCGGACATGCAGATCTTCTACGAGGGCGGCTTCTTCGGCCTCCTCAACCCGTTCGCGCTGCTGTGCGGCCTGGTCTCCGTGGCCATGCTGGTGATGCATGGCGCGGGCTGGCTGGTGCTGAAAAGCGACGGCGCCGTGGCGGCCCGTGCCCGCACCATCGGCATCGGCGCGGCGCTGACGACGATCGTGCTGTACCTGGTGGCCGGCGTGATCCTGTGGAGCTTCATCGACGGCTACCGCGTCACCAGCGAAGTGATCACCACCGGTGCCTCGAACCCCCTGTTCAAGACCGTGCAGGCGCATGCCGGCGGCGCGTGGTTCGCCAACTACGCGGCCCATCCGTGGACGATCGCCGCACCCGCCCTCGGCTTCCTCGGCGCGCTGCTGGCGATGCTGGGCCTGGCGCGGCGCTGGGAAGGCGCCACGATGGTCTTTTCCGGCCTGGCGATCGCCGGCATCGTGCTGAGCGTGGGTGCCTCGATGTTCCCCTTCATCCTGCCGTCCTCGATCCAGCCGGGGGCCAGCCTGACCGTGTGGGATTCCTCGTCCAGCCACCTCACGCTGTTCATCATGCTGGTGGGCACCTGCATCTTCCTGCCGATGATCCTGGCCTACACCACGTGGGTCTACAAGGTCCTGTGGGGCAAGGTGAACCCGGCCGAGATCAGCGATGGCAAGGCTCATGCTTATTGACCACGCTTTTTTAAACGACTGAAAAGGATACGATCATGTGGTATTTCGCCTGGCTTCTCGGCCTGCCCCTGGCCGCCGCGTTCGCGGTGATGAACGCGATGTGGTTCGAACTGATGGACGATGCAAAGCGCCAGCGGGCTGCCGGCCTGCCGCCGGAAGGCCGCCGCGCCGCGGACGAAGGTTTCATCAACCGCCGCTGACACGGCCGTTCGGCTGGTGCTAAGATCGACGGCCCGCGGCATCCGGCAGCGGGCCGTCGAAAAGGAGCGCCATGAGCCTGTCCATCCAGCACCTGAACAAGACCTACGGCAGTGGCGCGCAGCGGCGCCAGGTCCTGAAGGACATCGACCTGGAGATCGGCGACGGCGAGTTCGTCGCCATCGTCGGCCGCAGCGGCTGCGGCAAGTCGACCCTGCTGCGCCTGCTGGCCGGCCTCGACCGCGAGCACGAAGGCCGGCTGCTGCATGACGGCGTACCGATCACCGGCACCGACCTCCGCCGCGGCGTGGTCTTCCAGGATCACCGGCTGTTCCCCTGGCTGACGGTGGCCGGGAACGTGATGCTGCCGCTGGCCGAGCTGCCGCTCCCCGCCGCCGAGAAGCACGCGCGGGTACTGGAACGGCTGGCCCGGCTGGGACTGGCCGACCATGTCGACGCCTATCCGAAGGCGATCTCCGGCGGCATGGCGCAGCGCGTGGCGATCGCCCGCGCCCTGGTGAACCGCCCGCCCGTGCTGCTGCTGGACGAGCCGTTCAGCGCCCTCGATGCGATCACGCGCGGCCGGCTGCAGCAGGAGCTGCTGGGGCTGTGGCGCGACGAAGGGCTCACCGTCGTCATCGTCACGCACGACATCGAGGAAGCCGTACTGCTGGCGCAGCGCGTGGTGGTGCTGGACCGGAGCGTGCGGCGCATCCAGTCCGTCGACTTGGCCCACCCGCGCCGTCGCGGCGATCCGGCCTTCGGTGCGCTGCATGACCGGCTGCTCGCCGAGTTCCACGACGACCTGGCGCCGACGGCCTGACATCCGCGCCGGCGCCGAGCCCGGTCAGCTGATCGTGATTGCCAGTTCCCCTTGCGCCATCGGCTGCAAGGACGCCAGCGTCACCCGATACAGCGCTTCTCCCCATTCCCGCCGCAGTCCCGCGTCGGCGAGCGGCAGCCGTTCGATCCCGGCACGCGCGGTGCCCGCGTCGAAGTTCAGGTGCACGGGCGCGCTGCCGGCCAGCGACAGCTTCAGGCGCCCGCTGCCGGCAGGTTCCGGCAGCCGCGGCGTCATGAACACCAGCGCCACCGGAACGCTCCGCTGCAGCTGGAAGACCTCCTGCAGCGTCACGACGCCCCGGTCCCGCCGGAGCGCAAGCGTGCGGTCCCAGCGCGTGACGCCGGCCTCCGGCCCATAAGCCGTCGCCAGGTCCATCGACATCATCGTGACAGTCGCGCCATCGTCGACCTTGACGCGGCTGGCGCGGTTCGTCGCGCCGCCCGCCTGCATCGTGCCGTCCACCAGCGGCAGGTTGTGGTAACCGGACTGCATCGTCCAGATGCTGTACCGCTCGGGCCCGAAGGTCCTTGCCGTGTACGCCTCCACACCGGGATCGATGAACACGGGCGCACCGTCGTGGAAGACGATGAAGCTGCCGGAATCGTGGTGGCCGTGGCTGCGCGCGTTCGATGCCGTCTGTGCGGCCAGGTAGAAGCCGGCTTTCGAACCGGCCTGCTGCCGCGCCGTGACCAGCCCGAGCGCCGGGTACCACGACGAGCGGACCAGCGCATCGGCCCTGGCCTGGCCGCGCAGCGCCGCCACGTTCAGCAGGTCGGGGATGTCGCGCGCCAGGCGGCCCTGGCTGCTCGCTTCGAAACCGCTCGCCGGTGCGCGGCAGGCACCGAACGCCATCATCTCGCGGTCGCCCGTGGCGCGGCCGAAGCGGTACAGCAGCTGCGGCGAGTGGCGCACCCTGGCATGCGCATCGCCGTAGTTGACGAACCAGTCGTCCGCCACGTGCACGTCCAGCACGTAGCGGCCCATGCGCCGCACGAACGGATCGCCGGCCAGCTTCAGGGCGCCACCGGTGGCCGATTCGAGTGCGGCCAGGCAGTCCAGGTACGGCCCGGCGGACAGCGCCCAGTAGCCGGGGCCCTCCTCGCAGGCGCCATCGGCCGAATAGTCCTCCAGGAAGCGGTCCAGGCAACCGCAGATCTTCAATGTCGCCCCGATGCGGCGCGCCGGATCGGGCTCCAGCAGCAGGTTCGCTTCCAGCCAGCTCGACGCGATCCACGATGTCCAGTTGTTCAGCGGCTCCTTGCGTGCGCCAAGTCCCATCCATTTGAAATCGTCGCGCTGCCAGCCGGGATCGAGGATGCGGCGCTTCACTTCGCCCGCGATCCGGGCCGGCAGCAGCGGCGACACGCCGGCCAGTTCCGCCCCGAGCAGGTAGTGGACATGGGCGAGCGTGACGCCCGTTTCGGCCGCGAACAGGTCGATCACCGGCTCCGTCACATCCGGCAGGCCGACCCCGCTGCGCTGCATGCCGCTGTGCGCCGGCAGGCCCCAGAAACCTTCCTCGCAGATGTGCCACACGCCGTCCGCGATGGCGTGCAGGTAGCGGCCCTGGCCCTGCAGGCACTCGGCCAGCACCAGGCCCGCGAGCCGGTTGCGCCGTTCGAAGTAGCGCTGTTCGTAGCGGGTGCGGTTGCCGTTCTCGCGGAACTCGAGGAACAGGCTGGCGGGCAACTGCGGCCAGTCCTGGCCCAGCCAGCCGTCGGCGCGCGTGGTGAGCTGCGCAACGACGTCTGCCGGCACGTCGCGCCAGCCGTCGCGGTCGGCCGCCTTCGGATAGGGATGCCATGCATTCGCCGGCTGCAGATGCCGCGCCAGGAAGGCTTCGTCGAGCACCGTGCGCAGGTAGCGCTTCGGCACGACCCCATCCCGTGGTGGCAACGCCTGCGCGGCCAGCGCATGGGACCCCGGCACGTTGATCGCGGCCAGCAACCCGAGGCCGCCGCCCAGTACCTCCCGTCGGTTCATGTCTCCTCCTGTCTTATGGTTCCGGCGCTGTCGGCGCGCCGTGGGTGCCAACGTTACCATGCCGGGCCGTTGCGTTTATGTCATAGCCCGGCTCGCTGCCAATCACAAACATGATTATCTGGCCGCCGGTGGCGGTTGCTGCCATGCCGATATTGACGGGCAGCTGCCGCCTGCCTTTTACTGGATTGGCGGGAGGTATCGGTCTTCCCGCACACCATAAAAAGGGCTCAGCCTATCACCGGAGACAATCAATGAGCATCAGGACCCATACCGGCTTTGCCGTCCTTTTCACGTCCGTCAATATGGTAACGTTGTCACTGCCGGCCTTCGGGCAGGAGGCGCCGGCGGACGCCACGCCCAGCACGGTGGTCGTCACCGGCTACAAGAAGAGCTATACGGACGCGCTGGTGATGAAGCGCCAGGCGATCGGCGTGAGCGACAGCATCTCGGCCGAAGGCATGGACCGTTTCCCGGACCTGAACGTGGGCGAAGCACTGCAGCGCATTCCCGGCATCCAGGTGAACCGCGAGGAAGACGGCCGCAGCGCGTCGATCAACCTGCGCGGCCTGCCCAGCGCCTTCGCCAAGATCACGATGAACGGCATGGACTTCGCCGCCCCCGTGCTGGGTGGCGCGGCGCCGATGGGCGCCTTCGATTCCGACATCTTCAGTTCCTTCACGGTGGTGAAATCCGTCTCCGCGGCGGAACAGAGCGGCGGCATCGCCGGCAATATCGACATGGTCATCGCGCCGGCCCTGTCGCGCAAGGAAGGCTTGTCCGTCAAGGTGGCGGCCGAACACAACACGCTGGGCAGCTACACCACGCCGAAGACCTCGTTCAACTTCGCCAGTAAATTCCTGGACGGCCGGCTGGGCGTGTTCGCCAACCTGGCCGCCAAGAAGGAAGAATTCCGCCGCGACTCGCTGTACGTCAACCAGTTCACGCAGCTGAGTCCCGTCACCACGCCGGACTTCCTGTCCCGCTTCGCCGATTATTACGCGGCCGACTGCACCGGCAAGGCGGCACCGTGCGTGGCCGCGCCAGGCGGCACGGGCAGGCTCTCGAACGTCGGGGTGACCGCGCCGACCGATATCCGCCAGGCCGCGCGCGTCAACGATGGCCGGCTCGTTTCCGGCGCGTTCGGCGCCGAGTACAGGCTCTCGCCCGAACTGAAGATCGGCGGCCACTACTTCTTCACCGACCGGAGCATGAAGAACACGTCGCTGGACCTGCTCGACATCGACCTGCGCGATGCGAACACGATCATCAACCCGACGGGCGCGCCCTACCAGCACACGGATGGCCGCTACTACGTCTCCGACTACACCTTCACCAACCCGCGCGTGTACGGCTCGATGCGCAAGGAACCGTTCAAGCAGAAGGCCGATGGCCTGAACCTGCGCGGCACGTTCCAGAACGACGACTGGCGCGTGGAGGCGAACGGCATCCTGTCGAAGGCGACCAACTACGGCTACCAGGCGCAGGTCGACGTGCGCAACACGGCGAAATCGCTGGCCACCACGGGCGGCGCGGGCAACGGCATCACGGGCAGCGTGGGCCTGTCCGGCGGGCTGGAAAACTATCTGCTGGCGTTCAACCAGGCGTCGCCGGCGCTGGGCGCGGCGCAGACCACCGGCCCCTGGACCTGGGGCGGCGCCGGCAACGCGCCGACCGTCACCAACACGAACGGCGACGTGTTCATCGTGGCCGGCACCGACAACTACGCGGACAACACGGTGAAGGGCCTGCGCCTCGACACCGAACGCTTCCTCGACCTGCCCTGGCTGGAATCCGTGCAGGGCGGCCTGCAGTACAACCGGAACGAGTACAACTCGCAGACGTACCGCTCCAGCGCGGCCGGCTTCGACTACAGCCAGATCAATGGCAGCTTCGTCGTGCCGAGCGCCTTCTCCGGCGACTACTTCGGCGGCAATGCCGGCAACTACCTGCAGAACTGGCAGACGGTCGACTACGACAAGGTGGCCGGCACGCTGCAGCCCACGCTGACCGGCAGCGGACTGCGCACGGCCAGCGGCTGGGTCAACGATCCGTCCGATGGCGGCTTCACCAGCAACAACTTCAGCAAGGACGACGAGATCAAGGCGCTGTACCTGATGGCCAAGCTCGATGGCAAGGTGGCCGGCGTGAAGGTGCGCGGCCACGTGGGCATCCGCCACGAGGAAACGAAGCAGACGGTGGTCTCGATGGACCGCGTGGGCACCGGCGCCACGGCGACCTTCAGGACGGGCACGCGCGAGACGACCTACAAGAACAACCTGCCGTCGATGCTGCTGGCGGCGGACCTGACGGACAAGCTGGTGCTCCGCTACGGGAACTACAAGACCTTCATCCGCCCGAACGGCCGCGACATCTCGCCGCTCACCACGTCGATCACCCAGGATGTCGCCAACGGCGGCTACACGGTCAGCCTGGGCCGCACGGACATTGCGCCGTACACGTCGAAGTCGCAGGACCTGGCGCTGGAGTACTACAACCGCCCGAACGGCCTGGTCGGCCTGGCGCTGTACCGCAAGAATATCCACGGCATGATCGTGGCGGAGAACCGCAACGCGGCGCTGTGCCCGGCCGACGGCTACGGGCTCGGGCTGGGTTCGTGGAGCGTGGTGGGCGACCGCTGCGTCAGCGACCTCGCCGCGCCGGCCGGCGCAGGCCTGAACGGCAAGTACACGATCAATGTCAGCGGCGCGGTGAACTCGCCGAACGACCTCATCGCCGAGGGTGCGGAACTGACGGTGCAGCAGGCGTTCGACTTCCTGCCGGCGCCGTTCAACGGCATGGGCGGCGTGTTCAACTACTCGTACACGCGCATCAAGGGCAAGGCACCGGACGGCACGCAGGCGTTCCTGAACAATGTCTCGCCCCGTTCCGCCAACCTGATCCTGTACTACGAAACCCCGGCGTGGGGCGTGCGCGGCGTGTACAACTGGCGCGACGACTACAACCTGCCGAGCGGCGGCACGTTCTCCGGCGAAGCCCGCTCCGTCAAGGCGCGCGGCCAGTTCGACCTGTCGGCCTCGTACAAGATCACGGAGAACCTGTCGGTGGCCGTCGACGGCTTCAACCTGACCGACAGCTTCCGCGAAGAGTACGAAGGCTCGATGGCCAAGCTGCGCCGCGCCGACTACGACGGCCGCACCTTCCAGGCCACGCTGCGCTATACGTTCTTCTGATGCCCGCGCACCGGGATCCGCCGCGGTTGCGGGCGGTCGATGCCCCCGGTGCCGGCACGCCGGGGGCTGGCTCCGCAATCGGCTCCCGCGGCCCCGGTCCGCGGCCGGGCCAGCGGTGCCTGCCCCCGGCGCTTCGCGAACCGGAGTCCCGTCCTTCGACCACCGCCCGCGGCACGCTGGTCTCCGGCTTTTACCCGGTCGCTTTACCGCGCACCGCTTCCTCCAGTCGGTCCGCACCGGCTTGAACCGTTGTCCTTTAAGTTACACTCTCGCCACCATCCACCAGGAGACCGTGTGAATCCCACCGCATGCCTGCCGCCGCTGGCGGTCCTCTTGCTGTCCACCGCCGCCCTCGCCGCCCCCGTCAAGGAACTGAAGCCGACCGAGGTCGCCGCCTTCATCGCCCGCAATCCCGATGCGATCGTGCAGATCACCTCACCCGATCCGAAGTGCGGCTACTGCATCGGCGCCGACAAGCGCTTCGACGCGGCGGCCGCAGCGCCCGGCAACCGCAAGCTCGCCTTCGCCCGCGTGCAGCATTCGCCCTGGGCCGCGATCCCCGATTTCGGCGACCTGATCAAGTTGTATGGCGTCCCGACCCAGGTGATTTTCCGGAGCGGCAAGCAGGTCGGCGATGCCTCGATCTACCGCACCGACGTGGCCACGTTCTACCGGAAGGTCGATGCCGTACTGGCAGCGCCGCCGAAGCCGGCTGCCCCACCAGCACCAGCACCAGCACCGACATCAGCACCAGCACCCAAACCCCTGGCGGCCGACGACAGCGCCGCCCTGCACACGATGGTCCGGCGCGATCTGCTGCGCGGCGTGATGGCTGGCTGCGCGAGCCGCTTCGCGGCCGGTGCCGGCAGGTACCAGGGCGCGATCGCGCAATGGGAGGCGCCACGCAAGGCCGCGCTGGACAAGGGTGCGATGCTGCTGCTGACTGGCGGTGCGGACATGCACGCGCTGGCAACGGAAGAACAGACCGCGCTCCAGAAGTGGCAGGCAAACGAGCTGGGCATCCCGATGTCGAAGAAGATCGAGGCGGCCGATTGCGACCGCTTTGCCGCCGCCCTCCCCAACCTGCAGTAAGCCGCCCTGCCGCCCATGACCGCACCGACCCGCCGCCTCTTCCTGAAACACTCGCTCGCCCTCGCCTCCGGCCTGGCCGTGAATGCCGGCGCCGCAGAAGCGCCGTCACCCGTTGCCGCCACCCGCCACGGCCAGGTGCGCGGCTACCGGGACAACGGCATCAACGTCTTCAAGGGGGTGCGCTATGGCGCGGACACAGCGCCGCGCCGTTTCATGGCGCCGCTGCCACCCGAACCCTGGCGCGGCGTGAGGGACGCCCTGGAGCACGGCGCCTCGGCGCCTCAGTCGAAAGGCGAAGGCGCTACCAGCGAGGACTGCCTGTTCCTGAACGTGTACACGCCCGGCCTGCGCGACAGGGCGAAGCGTCCCGTCATGGTCTACATCCACGGTGGCGCCTACAACAACGGCTCCGGTTCCAGCCCGCTGTACGACGGCGTGCGGCTGTGCCGGCGCGGCGACGTGGTGGTGGTCACCGTCAACCACCGCCTCAATGCCTTCGGCTATCTGTATCTGGCGCGCCATGGCGGCGCGCAGTTCGCGGACTCGGGCAATGCGGGCCAGCTCGACCTGATCCTCGCGCTGCAATGGGTGCGCGACAATATTGCCGAATTCGGCGGCGATGCCGGCAACGTGACGGTGTTCGGCCAGTCCGGCGGCGGCGCCAAGATCGCCACGCTGATGGCGATGCCCGCCGCGGCCGGCCTGTTCCACCGCGCCGCCACGATGAGCGGCCAGCAGGTGACCGGCAGCGGCCCGCTGAACGGCGCCCTGCGCGCGCAGGCGATCCTCGATGCATTGCAGCTGCCGGCGTCGCGCGTCGACGAACTCCGCACCCTGCCTTTCCAGCGCATCCTCGAGGTGCTGAACACGCGCGACCCCGTGCTGCCATTCGGTGGCGTGTCGTTCGCGCCGGTGCTGGACGAGCGCAACCTGCCGCGCCACCCGTTCTATCCGGATGCGCCGGCCCAGTCGGCGCGCATCCCGATGATGATCGGGAACACGCACGACGAAACGCGCGCCTTCCTCGGCGGCGATCCGCGCAATTTCACGCTGGACTGGGCCGACCTGCCGGCACGGCTGGCGGCCAATATGCGCGTGGACATCCAGCCGGAGGCGGTGATCGCGGCCTACCGCAAGCTGTATCCAGCACTGTCGGCAAGCGATCTGCTGTTCAGCATCACCACCGCCTCGCGCTCCTGGCGCGGCGCGATCATCGAGGCGGAAGAACGCGCGAAATCGGGCAGCCCGGCCTTCGTCTACCAGCTGGACTGGGCGACGCCGAAGGACGGCGGCAGGTTCGGCGCACCGCATGCATCCGACATCCAGCTGGTGTTCGACAATATCGCCAGGCCGGGCGCCACCGCCATCGGCCCGCAGGCGCAGGCGATGGCCGACATGATGAGCGAGGCGTTCATTGCGTTCGCCCGCAGCGGCAACCCGGCCAGCAGGTTCATCCCGCGCTGGGAGCCGTACGACCTGGCGCGCCGCCAGACGATGATCTTCGACGTGCCGCCACGGCTGGAGGACGACCCGCGCGGCGCCGAGCGCAGGATCTTCGCGAAGGTGCCGTATGTGCAGCCGGGGACGTGAACGGGCCGCACGCCATGGCCACGCGTGACTTTTCGTGAATTTTGCAGGGCTGGCCAGGTGATATGCTTGGGCGACATCCCTGAACGGAACCATCGCATGTCCCACCTTACCCGTTTCTGGCGCGCTGCCGGCTTTGCGCTGGCACTGTGTTGCGCTTCCGCCGGCGCCGCCGACTTTGCAACCGAGCTGGCCGATGCGCAGAAGGGCGACACCGAAGCGATGCATAACGTCGGCGCCCTGTACGCAATGGGCCGCGGTGTGCCGCAGGATTACACCGCGGCGATGGACTGGTTCGGGCGCGCCGCCCGGCGCGGCAACTACGGTTCGATGTACAGCCTGGGCATCATGTACCGGTTCGGCCAGGGCGTTCCGATCGACATGGTGCAGGCCAGCGCGTGGTACACCATCGCAGCCGAGACCATCCCGAAAAATGCCGACGAGTGGTTCATCCCGCGAGCCAAGGTGGCGATGTACCTGCGCACCGCCGATGAAGTGCGCAAGGGGCTCGGCGACAGCGAGCGGGCCGCGGCCGCAGCACGCGCCGCGGAACTGCGCAGGGAGATCGGGCCGGTAGCAGCTCCCGCCACCTGAAGCACGGCCAGGACACCGCCGTCCAACCATGCAGCCTGCGAACAAGCGCATGAAACATCTTCCGATCCTTCTCGCCGCCCTGCTTGCCTGCACGGGCACGTCGGCGCAGGAAGCCAGTGATCCCTACGCCAAGGCCCGCGCCATCATCGGGGACCTGGGCCGCATCACCGCACCGGGCGGTGTGCAGGACTCGTACAAGACGCGCATCGGCGGCATCGACCAGTGGCTCAACGTGCGCGGCCAGGACCGCGCCAATCCCATGATCCTGTTTGTGCACGGCGGCCCTGCCTCGCCCGTCACGCCCACGCAATGGCAGTTCCAGCGGCCGATCGAGGAGTACTTCACGGTCGCCAACTGGGACCAGCGCGGCGCCGGCAAGAGCTATGGCGAGACCGACCCGCAGACGGTGGCCGGCACGATCCGCATTGAGCGCTATGTGGACGACGCCATCGAAGTGGCCGAGCACCTGACGGCGCGCTACGGCAAGCGCAAGCTGATCCTCATGGGCCACAGCTGGGGCACCATCATCGGCCTGCGCGCGGCACTGAAGCGGCCGGACCTGTTCTTTGCCTATGTCGGCATCGGCCAGGTGCTCGACATCCGCGAAAACGAACGCATCGGCTTCGAGTACGCCATGGCCCAGGCGCAGCGCGACAACAATGCCGAAGCGCTGCAGGAGCTGCGCTCGATCGCGCCGTATCCGGGCGACCAGCCCATTACCCGCGAGCGCATCATCATCGCGCGCAAGTGGCCGCAGCACTACGGCGGCCTGAGCGCCTTCCGCAGTGAATCGGGCTACTACTTCCAGGGCCCGCTGCTCTCGCCCGAGTACACGCCGGCGCAGGTCGACGATCTCGACAAGGGCAGCCTGCTGACGCTGGGCCGCGTGCTGCCCGAATTCCTGGCGGTCGATTTTTCGACGGTGAAACGCTTTCCGATCCCGGTGGTGATGTTCCTTGGCCGGCACGACTACACCACGCCAACCGCGCCGACCGTGCGCTGGATGGCGCAGGTGGAGGCGCCATCGAAACGCATCGTCTGGTTCGAGCATTCGGCGCACATGGTGCCATGGGAGGAGCCCGGCAAGACGCTCGTCAGCCTGCTCGAATTCGTGCGGCCGCTGGCGCGGTGATCAACGCGGCGCCGCCGCCGTCGAATCCCGCACGATGAACTGCGCCGGCAGTTCCACGCGCGCGGGCAGCGCCGGCCCGCCGTCGATGATGGCGACCAGTTCCTTCACGGCGCGGCTGCCGATTTCCTCCAGCGGCTGGCGCAGCGTGGTCAGGCGGGGAAACACGTAGTTGGCCGCTTCCACGTCGTCGAAGCCGATGACGGACAGGTCGGCCGGCACGGCGATGCCATGTTCGCCGGCCGCATCGAGCACGCCGAAGGCCATGTCGTCGTTCGCCGCGAAGATGGCGGTGGGCCGCTGCGGCAGCGCGAACAGTTCGCGGGCGGCGCGATAGCCGCTGGGGTGCATGAAGTCGCCCTCCTTCAGCCAGGCCGGGTCGACGGGGATGCCGGCCGCGCGCAGCGCATCCTCGTAGCCCCGCTGCCGGTCGGCGCTCTGGCCCGTGTGCGGCGTGCCGCCGATGAAGGCGATGCGTGTGTGGCCCAGGCCGATCAGGTGTTCGATGGCGATGCGCGCGCCGGCCCGGTTCGCGCCGATGATCACGGGCAGGTCGACCTCGCGCGCGGAAAAATTCACCAGCACGCAGGGCGATTTTGCCCGTGCCAGCTTGTCGAGGATGGTGTCGCTGCCGTTCGGCAGTACCAGCACCAGGCCGTCGCACAGCTTGCGCAGCATCTCGCTCGTGCTGGCGCGCCCCGGTGCATCGAAGTGTTCCGCATTGAAGGCCAGCAGGTCGTAGCCCAGCTTGCGCGCCGAGCGGTTGATGCTGGTGATGAGTTCATGGACGACGGACGAACCGAAGCCGTGGATGAACACGCCGATCAGCATCGAGCTGCTGCCGCGCATGCGCTGCGCCAGCAGGTCCGGCGTGTAGTTCAGTTGGGCCGCGGCCTGCAGCACCCGATCGCGCGTGGCCTGGGCCACATAGCCGACCCCGCGGATGGCCCGCGATGCCGTGATCACCGACACGCCGGCGATCTTCGCCACTTCCGTTATCGTGTTCCGCTTCGTCATGCTGTCCTGCGGCTGCCGCGGGCCGGCACGACGGCCGTCTCGCCGCTGCCGCCCGTGCCTGCCGCGATGCTCCTTCGGGGGCGCTGGGGTCGCCTATCGTAGCATGTCACGCATCCGGCCCGGCCAACCGGGCGTCGGGTTCGCCACGCGGTACGCTACAGTGGGCCGGACTTCATCATGCGACCCGACACCATGCCATTTTCCCGCCTCCGCCACGCCTGGCAGCAGCGCCGCTACAGCACCGGCCAGTGCGCCGGCATCGCCTTCGTGTTCCTGTGGTTCTTCATCGGCGGGATCGCGCACTTCGTGGCCACGGAGACGGAAGCGTCCATCGTGCCGCCCTACATTCCGTGGGCCGTGCAAGCCGTGATCATCAGCGGCGTGTTCGAGCTGCTGGGCGCCTTCGGCATCCTGCTGCCGGCCACCCGGCGCTACGCCGGGATCGGCCTGTTCCTGCTGACGCTTGCCGTCACGCCGGCACACATCTACATGCTGCAGGAACCCCAACGCTTCCCCGTGCCGCTGTGGGCACTGTGGCTGCGGCTGCCGATCCAGGCGGCGCTGCTGTGGCTGATCGTGTGGTGCACCTGGCTGCCAAGGCGCAAGGCCTGACAGGTCCGTCGGTTACAGCCTCCCGGCAGCCCACTGCACGCCGCGCGCCACCAGGTCGAGATAGCGGGGATCGGCCATCTCCGCACCGTTGTGCGCCAGCGTGGTGCTGAACACGCGCACGCGCTGCGGACCGTAGTAATGGGTCCAGGCGACCATGTAGGTCTTGCCTCGATCCGCGGCATCCTTCGCTGCGGGCTGCACGCCCAGCAGCACCGGCGTCACATCGAAGGTGGTCAGATTGTTGTAGAGCTCATCGGCGCCCGTGGTGTACGGGACGAAGCCGGCCGCCACGGGATGCGAACCGGGTGCAAGGGACAGCCGGATCGGCGATTGCGGGCCGTGGCCGCTGGACTGGATGCCGGTGAACTCGAACCAGCGCGCATTCGCCGCCCCCGCCGCGACGGGCCGCTTCCAGTCGCCGGAACGGTAGGAGTGCATGGCGCAGTGCAGGTTCACGGCGGGAATGCCCGCGCGGTGCGGCGCCAGCACGGCATCGACTGCCGCCGCGCTGTCTTCATCGGCGGCGCATTCGTCGTGGATGACGACATCGTAGCCGTCCGCATACTTCGGATTGCCGTAGATCGGCAGTGCCGGCCGCGTGGCCTGCTCGCCGGGCTTCGGGTCGTAATACACGTGGCTCACCTGCACGGCCATGCGCGCCTTGAGGCCCTCTTCCAGCAACTGGCGTTGCTGCGCGTAGTCGTGGCAGCAGCCACCGCTGACGATCAGTACCTTGAGGGGACGGTTTGCCTCGGCATGTGCGGGGGAGCAGGCGGCGAGCGACAGCGCGATGGCGGGCAAGGCAAATTTCGGCATGGCGGTCTTCCGGTAGCGGCGATGCCAGATTCTAGGCCCATTGCACGGTGCCGTTGCATCAATTCCATGATTGCTGTGCAGGAGGCTGGAAGCACACGCGAATCCTCAATATCGTCAATTCAGCGAGTGCGCCGACCATCGACGATTGCCGGTTTTTCCGAATCAATTCAGAGACCTAGGGCGCAAACGCGAAAACAACAGCGCTCAGGCACGATTAATTTCCTTGTGGCAATTTGACGAAATTGAGCATAGAATCCTGTCCACGCTCCTGCTCATCTGACAACCAACCTACAACAACATGAAAAACCTGCGTATCAAGACCATCATCTTCGGCGTCATCGGCGCCCTCGTGGCCCTCATGCTGGCCATCGGCGCCCTCGGCTACCACACCACCCAGCGCTCGGTCGAGCTGCTGGAGGACGCGGTGCTGCGCTCGTCGCAGCAGCAGCTGACGCTGGCGAACCTGCTGTTCCGCATGGAGGCCAACCGCAGCCAGGTGCTGCAGGCCCTGCAGCACAACCCGGACAGCAAGTACGCCGTGATGCACGACCACCCGCTGGCCAACCATTTCAAGAACATCGCGGCCAACACGAAAACGCTGGAAACGGAACGCGAGGCACTGCTGTCCGCAGTCCGCGCCGGCGACACGCGCGCCGCCATCGACCGCTGGATGGCCGCCAGCGACAACCTGGGCCTGGCCATGATCGGCGCTGCGTCGAAGGCGATCGAAGCGGGCGACTGGGACCGGGGCCAGGAGATCCTGATCAGGGACATCAATCCCACCTACCTGAAAGGCCAGAAGGCCTATACCGAGCTGCAGGAGCTGATCACGGCGCGCAACGCGGCGCAGAGCGAAGCCCTGCACGCGGAACTGCGTTCGCTGAACCTGCTGACGCTGGCGGCCGTGCTGATCGCCGTGGCGCTGGCGGCTGCCGCCGCGGCGTACCTGGCACGCGCCATCACGGCACCGCTGCATTCGGCCGTCCGCCTGGCGCGCCAGGTGGCCGATGGCGACCTGAGTGCCCATATCGATGTCTCGTCGCGCAACGAATTCGGCCAGCTGCAGCACGCGCTGCGCGACATGACGGCCAGCCTGGCCGGCATCGTGACGGAAGTGCGCACCGGCAGCGACGTCATTGCCAGCACGTCGAAGGAGATCGCGGACGGGAACATGGACCTGAGCGCACGCACCGAACAGCAGGCCAGCGCCATCGAGGAAACCGCCGCGTCGGTCGAGCAGCTCACCAGCACCGTGCGCCAGAATGCGGACAACGCGCGGCAGGCCAGCGAAGTGGCGGCCGGTGCGTCGCGGGTGGCTGCAGCAGGTGGCGAGGTGGTGATGGAAGTAGTCGGCACGATGAGCGCCATCAACGAGTCGGCCCGCCGTATCGTCGATATCATCGCCGTCATCGACGGCATCGCGTTCCAGACCAATATCCTGGCGCTCAATGCGGCCGTGGAAGCGGCCCGCGCCGGCGAACAGGGCCGCGGCTTTGCCGTCGTGGCGGCGGAAGTGCGCAACCTGGCACAGCGCTCGGCCACGGCGGCCAAGGAGATCAAGGTGCTGATCACCGATTCGGCCGAGAAGATCGAGAACGGCAGCCGGCTGGTCGACAAGGCCGGCACGACGATGGATGAAATCGTCGGCAACGTGCAGCGCGTGGCGGACATCATGGTGGAGATCACCGCGGCCAGCGCCGAGCAGAGTGCCGGCATCGACCAGATCCACCGCGCCATCAGCGACATGGACCAGGTGACGCAGCAGAATGCCGCCCTTGTCGAACAGGCGGCTGGCGCTACCCAGTTCCTGCAGGGCCGCGCCGACAACCTGGCCAGCCAGGTCAACGTGTTCCGGCTGGCGCCTGTCGCACAGACGGGCAAAGCTGATGGCGATGCACGCGGCAAGCACGTCCTGCGCATCGCTGCGCGGCAGCAGGCAGTATTAGCCTGACCGCGGGCCTGACCGCGGGCCTGACCGCGCGGCTGACCCGCGCACCGGGCATCAGCCGCCCGGCGAATCGTCCGAGTGGCGGCGTGCCGGCTTGCCGATCTGGCGCTGGTCGTCGACACGGCGCCGGTCGGCCGGAATCGGGGTCGCGTCCACCCGGCGCAATTCCGCCGCGGGTCGGTTCAGCACCGCGGCCGACAGGTCCGGCGACAGGCCGGCCAGCTGCGCGTAACGCACGGCGCGGTCGGCCCCGAAGGCATTGCGCGTCAATACGGCAATGCCAACCAGTTCGGCCGTATGGACATCCTTTCGTCTACTCATGGGCGCAGCATACTATGCGCACTGTCCAGCGACTGTTAGTTGTACAACAGTGGCAGCAAGGCTCCGCCGCGCGCAATCCGCTCTCGACGAGATCGCCGTGATCTCGCAGATCATCAAGCGCGGTAATGGCTGGGCCACGCCGGCGCTGCAGGCTTCCGGTCAGATGACGCGGCGCGGCGCGGCCGTCTGCGGGTCGCCGCTGTTCGGCGTGCCGGTCGGCTCGATCAGCAGGATGTGCGCTTCGTCCGCGGCGCGTGGCCGGTGCCGCACGCCTTTCGGCACGACGTACAGCTGGCCCGGGCCGAGCGCCACCGTGCCGGCGCCTTCCACATCGATTTCCAGCGCGCCCTGCAGCACGAGGAAGAAATCATCCGTGTCCGGATGGACGTGCCAGTGGTATTCGCCGCGCAGTTTCGCGACCATCACGTCATGGCCGTTGTACAGGCTGACCGTGCGCGGCTGCCATGCCTCGGTGAAGGTGGCCAGCTTGCCGGCCAGGTCGATCGGTGCGTTCATCGTTGCATCCTCCGGTGAAAACCCGATGATGCACGGGACGGCGGCAGGCCGTCTTGTACAATTGTTGCATGCGTGTGGAACGTTCCCCGGCACCCAACCAGGTGCACTTCTCCCCTCTTCCCGACGGCGTGACGCTCATGCGCGCCAGCTTCGCGGACCATGCGTTCGAGCGCCATAGCCACGACTGCTTCGCCATCGGCGTCACGGCGCACGGCACCCAGCGCTTCCGCTGCAAGGGCCGCCAGCATGACAGCCGCGCCGGCGAATTCGTGCTGTTCAATCCGGACGAGGACCATGACGGCAGTCCCGGCACGGCCGATGGTTTCGGCTACGCGATCTGGTACGTGCCGGAGGCTTTCGTGCGCAGCTGCGCGGATGTCGATGCGGGGCTGTCCGGCAATCCCTACTTCGCCGCGCCGCACATCGGCGATCCGCGCATGGCGCGGGAATTCACGCGCCTGAGTGCCCTGCTGCTGGCGCCCCCTCCCGAGGCACTGCACACCGAAACGCTGCTGCGCCGCTTCATCGGCACGCTGCTGGCACGCCATGGCGAACGGCCGCAGTCGACCATGGCGGCACCGCGCGGCGCGGGCCTCGAACCGCTGCTGCGCGTGAAGGACTATCTGCGCGCCCACTTCGCCCGCGACGTCACGGTGGCCGAACTGGCGGCCATCGCCGGCCTGTCGCGCGCCCACCTGACGCGCGCGTTCACGGCGGCATTCCACACGCCGCCGCACGTCTACCTGAACGCGGTCCGCATCGCGCATGCGCAAACACTGATCCGCCTCGGCACGCCGCTCGCCACCGTGGCGGCGGACTGCGGATTCGCCGACCAGAGCCACTTCACGCGGCGCTTCAAGGGCAGTGTCGGCGTGGCGCCGGCCGACTGGCGGCGCACGGTGTGCAAGGGCGCGTGACCGACCTTCCCCCGCACGCAGCCTGAGCGCTCCAGGCGAAGCCCGGGCCGGATCCGGGTGCGCCGGATGAAATCCCGTCGGGGCCGTTGACAGCTGTCGCCACGTGCCTATAATCGAAGCCTGCAATGATACCGGTATCTCAAGGGGCTTCCTCCAAGGACGTGGCTATGTGCGCATCCGCTTCGACCAGTCATGAAAACGTTGTCAAAGCCTCGATGCCCCTGCTCCGGCGCCAGCAGGGTGTCGCGATCGTGCTGGCGCTGCTGCTGATGGTGCTGGCCGTCACGCTCACTGCCAGCCTGTTCCTGCCCCAGCACGTCTGGCTCCGTGAAACGGAAAACCTGGCCGCCGCCGTGCGGGCCCGCGCGCTGCACCGCGCCGTGCTCGATGCCGAGCGCCAGATCCTCCGGCTCGATGCGATGACGCACGGCCCCGTGACGATCGCCGGCGGCACGTGGTCCAGGCCCGCGGACACCGGCCCCATGACCGCCCCCCTGCCGGCGGCGCAGGCGGCCGGACGGATACTGATCCGCGTGAGCGATGCGCAGGGCCGCTTCAACCTGACCAACCTGGCGACCCACGGGCAGCCGGATGCGGCGCAGACCGAGATCTTCCGGCAGCTGCTGCAGGCGGCAGGCCTCGACACCACCCTCGCGGAGCGCGCCGCCAGCGCGATCGCCGGCACGCAGGCAGCATCCGGCATGGCCTGGCAGGGACCGATGGCCTATCAGCGCCTCGACGACCTGCGTGCCATCGACGGCTTCGACGACCGCGTGCTCGCGGCGCTTCGCCAGCGCGTCGTCGTGCTGCCGGAGCGTACCGCCATCAATGTCAACACCGCCTCGCGCGACGTACTGGCGGCGGCCCTGACGCCGGCGCTGGCGGCCACGCTGGCCGATGGCCGCGACCGGGCATACCTGCGCGACCATGCCGATATCGCCGGCCGGCTGCCGGATGCCGCCCCGGCCGGGCTGGCCGCACTGGATGTGAAGAGTGCCTACTTCCTCGTCGAACTGCACATCGCCATCGGTCGCATGGCGCTGGACTCGGAAACGCTGGTACGGCGGCGCTGGGACAGCCGCATCCGGGACGGCGATGACGACCGCCTCCTGCCGACCCGCATCGTCTGGACGCGCGCGCTGTGAAACGACATTCCATGTTCTGCGCGGTGCGCCACCACCCGGGCAACGCACGCGCACCGCCGCGCGCCGGGCCCCATCCCTCCCGAAACGGATCCCATCGAATAACATCACTAACAGGAGACAGTCATGAACACGCCCCATCACGCCGCATCATTGAGATCCATCGCGGCGATCATCGCGCTGGCAGCCGCATCCCTCAGCACCGGCACGCACGCGGCCGCCGTGGAAGCCACGCCCGCCAGCGCCGGCGACAAGAGCATCACCGTCGGCCAGTACCAGCTGCACACGAACCTGTGGGGCATCGCCGGCGCGGGCACGGCCTGGTACGAATACCTGTTCACCAACTCGACGACGTCGATTGCCGGTTCCGGCTACAAGTGGAGCGGCTTCGGCGGCGATACGACGACGGTGAAGTCGTATCCCAGCATCCGACGCGGCGCCAGCAACCCGGGCAACGACGCGGGTGCTTCCGGCCTGCCCTACCAGTTCGCCGGCAATACGAAGAACGTGGACGTGCTGTGGAACTTCACGCCCACCGGCTACGACGGCACCGGCGCCATCAGCGGCACGTTCAACCACGCCATCGACGTGTTCTTCAGCACAGGCACGGTGAAGAACATGGCGAACGTGCGGGCCGAGATCATGGTGATCCCCGATTCGTCGGCCAACTCGCAGACGCAGGGCTGGGGCACGAAGGACGCCAATGCCTTCGTGATCGATGGCGAAACGTGGGACGTGTGGCAGGCCACGATGACCTCGAACGGCAACAGCTGGCCCGTGATGCAGTTCCGCAAGCGCGTGAAGGCGAACTACGTCAGCAAGAACCTGAAGCACTTCTTTGCCGAAGCGCTGGCACGCCGGCCGGATGTCTTTCTGGGCACCTACTACGTGCTGATGGTGGAGGCGGGCACGGAAGTCAAATCCGGTTCCGGCAAGGTCTACAACAAGGACTTCGTGGTCAACGTGTACTGACCGGACGGGCCAAAAAAACGGCCCGCGGGTGCGCGGGCCAAATGCAACAAGGAGGCGGTTATCCGATGGCGGTTGTGCTCAGAACTTCACGTCCAGCTTGACCGCCACGCTGCGGAACGCGTTGCGCAGCGGCGTCCAGGTGGTGGTGGTCACCGAGGCCGGCGCGTTCGGCGCCGAGGCATTGAAGTTCGCCAGCTGGACGGAACGGTTGCTCATGTACTGCTTGTCCGTCAGGTTATTCACGCGGAACGTCAGCGATGCGCGGCCCGATTTCTCCTGGAAGCCGAAGCCGGCGTTCACGTAGGTGGTCGGCTGCACGTAGTTGATCGGGTTCTGGTCCAGGTTCGTCACCATGTCGCTGGCGTAGTTGACGGTGCCGGTCACGAAGGCATCGAAGCTTTGCGATGGCAGGCGCACGTCGTACTTGGCGTTGATGCTGGCCTTGCGGCGCGGCGCGTAGGGCATGCGGCCGCCGCTGACATCGTTGGTGTTCTGGTTGCCGTACAGGGGATTGCGCAGGATGCAGCCGGCATTGAAGCCGCCGTTGCCGCCGCCCGAGACCTGGTAGCACTGCGCGTTCCGGAATTCGGTGATCGTCGCATCCGTATAGGCCAGGAAGGCGTTGACCAGCAGGTTCGGCGTGACCATCGCATTGATGTCCAGCTCCGCCCCTTTCGTCTCCACGCCCGGCAGGCTGTTCAGGCGGGTCTGGTAGATCAGCGTGTCGGGAATGTAGCTGCCCGAGTTCTGCTGGTAGTCCTTGAATTTCGAGCTGAACAGCGTGGCCGCGACGGCGAGCCGGTTGTTCAGGAAGTTGCCCTTCGCGCCGATCTCGAAGCTGCGCGCCGTTTCCGGCTTCACGGGCTGCTGGGCCGCGGTCAGCGCGTTCAGGCTGCTGGTGATGTCGTAGGCGTGGCCCTTGTAGCCGGTGGACGCCATCGCATAGGCCATCAGGCCGGGCGTGAACTGGCGCTGCAGGCTCAGTTTTCCGGTGACCGCTTCATCGGTATTGCCCGTGCTGGAAAAATTGTTGACGGCCTTGAAGCCGGAACCGAACGGCAGCGTTGACGGATTGCCCGTGCCGGCGAAATGGTAGCCGGACTCCTGCTCGTTGTAGCGCAGGCCCGCCGTGAGCGTGTTCTTCGGCATGAACTCCCAGCTGGCCTGGCCGAACACGGCCTTGTTGATGTTGTACGTGTCGCCGTAGAACTCGGTGGCGCTGGTGGCCGTCACGCCGTTCTCGCCCCGCTTGAAGTAGCGCGCCAGTTCGTTCTTGCCGTACCACAGGCCGACGACGTAGCGGAACGCCTCGCTGTCGGCCGAGGTGAGGCGGATTTCCTGCGTGCGCGACACCACGTCGAAGCGGCCGTGCTGCTCGGAGCCGCCGGGCAGTCCGGCCGGACGTCCGGTGCCGCTCACCGGGTAGTACAGCATCACCGGGCGGTCCGTGAAGTCCTGGTCGCGCGAGTCGTTCGCATGATAGCGGTCGGTCGACGTGATGGACGTGAGCGTGGCACCGTTCGGCAGTTCCCAGTTGACGCGCAGGCCCATGCCGCGCGTGGTCGAGTCCTGGCCCGTGAAGGTGTCGTTGCGGATGTTGCGGTTGTCCGGCGTGGCCGAGATGCCGTCCAGCACCTGGGCGATCGGGAACGCCGGCACGTTGTTGAGCAGGCCGTTCTGCAGATTGGTGCCGCTGATGCCGTTCAGGACGACCACGCAGCAGTCCGTCAGCGTGTGGTTGTAGCGGGGCGAGAAATCGATGCTGACGTTTTCCAGCGGCCGCCAGGCCAGCTTGACGAGGAAGGTCTTGCCGCCCGAGCCGTTGGTCTTCTTGCCGGTGGTGAGATTGTTCACGTTGCCGGGGAAGTCCGTGTTGGAGGCGGCGATGCGGAAGCCGAACTTCTCGTTCACTTCGCCGCCCACGGACAGGCCCAGGCGCCATTCCCTGTCGCTGGACGCGAGCACGCTGGCGCGGGTGGTGATGGGGCCGGAGATGGGCCGCGTGACGATGTTGATGGCGCCGGCGATGGCCGACTTGCCGAACAGCGTGCTTTGCGGGCCTTTCAGGATCTCCACGCGCGACACGTCCGTCAGGTCGCGGAAGGCCTGCACCTGCATGCCGATGGGGATGTCGTCGACGATCACGGCGACATCCGATTCCACGCCGATGCCGATCGACTGCGTGCCGATGCCGCGCATGTTCAGGCCCGTGTTGGCGGGATTGTCGGACTGCGTCTTGGTGAGCGCGGGCGACAGGTCGATGATGTCTTCCAGGTCGCGCACATTGTTCCGGCGCAGCAGCTCCTCGCTGATGACGGAAATCGACATCGGCACGTTTTCCAGCTTCTCGACGCGCTTGTTGGCGGTGACGACGACTGTCTCGAGTCCGGCTGCCGGGGCATCGGCCGGTGTATCCGGCTGCACGGCGGCCTGGGCGGACTGGGCCGCCTGGGCCCGGGCCGCCCCAGCCACACCGAGCGTGAGCATGGCGACGGCCACCGCAATGGCCATGGGACGTGGAACTGCCTTCTGAATGCTGATCATGTCTGGTCTCCTGATTGATATTGTTATGCGCCGACCCTGAAAACGTTATCAAATCCAATCCGACTACGTTACCGGTATCAAGACGAGATTGATGGTATCGGTAACTTTGTGGCGAAGTCAACATGAAAAGGCGGGCTTGTGAAGCAAAAGCGACAGGTCCGGAGCGCGACAGTGCGGGGAACGTGCAAGTCCCCGTGCCCGGCAAGGGGATATCGACCGCGCGTTGCAGTGCCTGTGTATCGGTGCCGGCACCAGGACCCGGACTCGCCAGGTGCCCGGGCAGCGGTGGTGCTCAGGTCGTGGAGCGTTCGACGATGATGTAGCCCACGTCGCAGACGGGATCGGCGATGGTCTTGCCTTCCGAGCGCGTGATGATGCAGCGGGCGGCCGTGGCACCTATGGCGGTGCCGTCGATGCGCACGGTGGACAGCGGCGGCCAGGTGTCGGCCGAGAAGGACTGGTCGCCGAGGCCGATGACGGCCAGCTGCTCGGGCACCCTGATGCCGGAAGCGTGGGCTTCCAGCAGCACGCCCAGCGCCATCATGTCCGAGCTGCAGAAGATGGCGTCGATGGACGGATCGCGCGCCAGCAGTTCGCGCAGGCCGGCGCGGCCGCTGCCCAGCGTGGTGGGCGCGGGTACGCTCCATGTCGGCACCTCGAGGCCGCGTGCCGCCAGTTCCGGCTGCAGCGCCAGCGCCGCATCGGCAAAGGCCTTGTTGCGGCGTACCGCGCGGTCGTCGTTGGCGCTGATGGCCGCCAGCCGCCGGCGCCCGCGGCGGTGCAGGTACTCGGCCACCGACTTGCCGATGCGCTCATGCGAAAAGCCCACCAGCATGTCGATCGGCGTGGGCGTCAGGTCCCAGGTCTCGACGACGGGAATGCCGCTGGCCAGCAGCTTGCGGCGCGCCTGTTCGGAGCGCATGGTCCCCGTCAGCACGACGCCGTCCGGGCGCCGGCCGATGATCGCTTCGAGCAGCGCGTCCTCGCGCGAGTCCTGGTAGCCGGACTGGCCCAGCATCAGCTGGTAGCCCGCATCGCCGAGCGTCTCCGTCAGCGCCTGCACCATCTCCAGGAACACCGAACCGGTGATGGTCGGCACCACGGCGGCCACCAGCCGGCTCTTCTTCGATGCCAGGCCGCCGGCCAGCATGTTCGGCACGTAGCCGATGCGCTCGACCACCTCGAGCACGCGCTGCCGGATCTCGTCCGACACGGCCTGCGGATTGTTCAAGGCGCGCGATGCCGTCATCGGCGCCACGCTGGCCATGCGGGCCACGTCGCGGATGGTCGGCCCGGCCCCCTTGCGGCTCTTGCGCGCAGGCGTCGCGGCCACGGCAGGGTCGGCAAGGTCGGGGGCATCGATCGCGGGCTTTTTCATGCCCGCGATTCTACCTTACCGGCAATGGTTGCGGTAACTTGGGCGCCGTCCCGTCACTCCAGCAGGCGGAACTCCTGCCGCAGGTGGATGGCATCGGACGCCGAACCGATCATCAGCACGAAGTCGCCCGGCTCGGCCACCCGTTCCAGCCTGCCGTTGACGAAGGCCAGCGCGTCGCGGTCGATCGTGAAGCGCACCGTGCGGCGCTCGCCCGCTGCCAGCTTCACCTTCCGGAACCCTTTCAGCTCCTGCACCGGCCGCACGATCGACGCCACCTTGTCGCGCAGGTAGAGCTGCACGACCTCCTCGCCGGCGCGCGGGCCCGTGTTCGACAGCGTGAACGACACTTCCAGCTTGTCGCGCGGCCCCATCGCGGGCTTGCTCAGCACCAGGTCGCTGTAGCCGAAGGTGGTGTAGCTGAGGCCATGCCCGAACGCGTAGCGCGGCGTGTTCGGCGCGTCGATGTAGGCCGAGCGGTAGACGATGTTCTTCTCGTCCAGCACCGGCCGGCCCGTGCTGTACTGCTGGTAGGAGATCGGGATCTGGCCGACGCTGCGCGGGAACGTCATCGGCAGCTTGCCGGACGGGTTGTAGTCGCCGAACAGCACGTCGGCGATCGCATTGCCGCCCTGGCTGCCGGCGAACCAGGTGTACAGGATCGCCGCCGCGCGGTCGGCGACATTGTTGAAGACGAGGGGCCGGCCCGCCATGATGGCCACCACGACCGGCTTGCCGGTGGCGGCCAGCGCATCGAACAGGCGCGCCTGCTCGCCCGGCAGGCCCAGTTCCGTGCGCGACTTCGCTTCGCCGCTCATGTCCCAGGTTTCGCCGACCACCAGCAGCACGGCATCGGCGCCGTTCGCGGCCGCGACGGCCTCCTTGAACCCGCTGGTATCGGTGCACGCGGCATCGCAGCCCTTCGCCACGACCAGCTTCGTCGCCGGCGACAGCTTGGCCCGGATGCCATCGACGACGCTGACGACGCGGCTCTCGTCGGAAGCGACGATCCAGCCCCCTTCCAGGTCGCGCCGCGACTCGGCCAGCGGCCCGATGACGGCGAGCGACTTCACGTCCTTGTTCAATGGCAGCGCGTGGTTGGCGTTCTGCAGCAGCACCAGGGATTTGCGCGCCACGTCCCGCGCCGCCTGCACGTGCGCGGGATCGTTCAGCACCGCCTGCTCGCGCGCCGCATCCGAGTAGCGATACGGATCGTCGAACAGCCCCAGCTCGAATTTCTTGTACAGGATGCGGCGCACGGCATCGTCCACCAGGGCCGGCTTGACCCTGCCGCTCCTGACCAGCTGCGCCAGGTTGCCCGTGTAGGCATAGCCCTCCATGTCCATGTCGCTGCCGGCATCGATCGCCTTTGCCGCCGCATCGGCCAGGTCGGCCGCATGGCCATGCTCGACCATCTCCTTGATGGACGCCCAGTCGCTGACGACGAAGCCCTTGTAGCGCCACTGGCCCTTGAGCAGATCGCGCTGCAGGTAGCGGTTGCCGGTCGCCGGCACGCCGTTCAGCGTATTGAACGAGTTCATGAAGGTGGCCACGCCGGCGTCCGCGGCGGCCTTGAACGGCGGCAGGTACGTTTCATGCAGCTGCTGCAGGCTCATGTCCACCGCGTTGTAGTCGCGGCCCGCGATGGCGGCGCCATAGCCGGCGAAGTGCTTGGCGGTGGCCATCACGCTGTCGAGGCCACCGAGCTTCTCGCCCTGGAAGCCGCGCACGCGCGCCGTGGCGATCTGCGCCCCGAGATACGGATCCTCGCCAGCGCCCTCCATCACCCTGCCCCAGCGCGGATCGCGGCCCACGTCCACCATCGGCGCAAAGGTCCAGTGGATGCCGGATGCCGCCGCCTCTTTCGCGGCGATGTGCGCGGACAGGCGCATCGCCTCCAGGTCCCAGGATGCCGCCTCGCCCAGCGGCACCGGGAACACGGTGCGGTAGCCGTGGATCACGTCGAGGCTGAACAGCAGCGGGATCTTCAGGCGCGACTGCAGCGCCAGCGCCTGGATCTCCCGCGTTTCCGCCACGCCCTTCACGTTCAGCATCGAACCCACCTTGCCGTGGCGGATATCGTCCAGCTTGTCGTTGAATTTCTCGCTGCCGGGACCGGTCATCTGGCGGCCGGTGAGCTGGTGCAGCTGGCCCACCTTCTCGTCCAGCGTCATGCGCTTCAACAGCGCTTCGACCTTCGCTTCGATGGCCCTGTCCTGCGCCGATGCGGAGCCGCCGAGGGTCACCACGGCCAGCGCCACCAGGCATGCGATCCGCTTCATTTGCCGGCCCCTTTCGCGTACTGCTGCTGCACGCCGTCATAGAACGCCTTCAGTGCGTGGAAGGCCTTCTTCTTCTGGCCGGTGTCCGAGACCAGGCCCTTGCGGTTCCAGAAGTCCTGGAAATAGGGATGCTGGCGGCGCGGCGAACGGAAGTCGGTCAGCACCCACGGCGTCATGCCGCGCAGGCCGGGAATCGCGGTGAGCAGCTTGAACTGGTTCTGGTACAGCAGCTCCTGGTATTCCTCGCTCCAGCGCGTGTCGGCATCGGCGTGGTAGCCGGCCAGCGCGTCGGCCCCCAGTTCGGTGATCACCACCGGCTTGTCGTAGTCGATGCGGAAGCGGTAGGTCAGCATGTCCTTCGCATTGCTCCAGTACCAGCCGGCGTATTCGTTGAAGCTGGCCAGGTCCAGCGCATCGGCCAGCGGATCCTGCACGACCACTTCCTTGCCTTCGCGGTGCACCTCCAGCGCGGCGGCCACCAGGCGCGTGTCGTCCAGGCCGCGCGCCGTTCCCGCCAGCTTGCGCATGAAGACGTTACGCGGCTCGCTCACCGGCGTCTCGTTCCCGATCGACCAGACGATCACGCTGGCGCGGTTGCGGTCGCGCACCACCAGGTCGGTCAGCTGCTGGTTGGCGTTGCGGAAGGTGTCGGCGTTCTGCCACGAGATGGTCCAGTAGACGGGCACCTCGGCCCATACCAGCAGCCCCATTTCGTCCGCCAGGCGCGCCATCTTCTCGCTGTGCGGATAGTGCGCCAGGCGCACGTAGTTGGCGTTCAGTTCCTTGGCCCATTGCAGCATCATGCGCATGTCGCCCTCGCCGCGCAGGCGGCCCTGGATCAGCGGATTCTCGTCATGCAGCGAGATCCCGCGCAGGAAGATCGACTTGCCGTTCAGCAGAATGTCGCGGCCGCGCGTTTCGATGGTGCGAAAGCCGATGCGGTCGGCCACGCTGTCCGGCCCCGCGGCGATCTTCACCTGGTACAGCTTCGGGTCCTCCGGCGACCAGTAGCGCAGCGACCGGACCGAGATGCTGATCGCGGCGCGGCCGGCCGCATCGGTCCGGACGGTCGTCTTCAGCTGCGCCTCGGGAATCTCCACGGTCACCGTCTGCGCCGGCTGCGCGCCGGCCACCTGCACGAAGCCTTCGATGCGTTTCAGGTCGCCTTTCGCCAGCTGCACCTTGTAGTCGGCGATGTAGGTATCCGGCACTTCGGCCAGCAGCACGTCGCGCGTGATGCCGCCATAGTTCCACCAGTCCGTGTTGACGGTCGGGATCTCGTCCTGGCGGCGCGTGTTGTCGGCCTTGACGACGACGAAGTTGCGGCCCTTCGCCAGCTTGCCCGTGACGTCGAACTGGAACGGCGTGAAGCCGCCCTTGTGCGTGCCCAGCTTCTTGCCGTTCAGGTAGACGTGCGACTCGTAGTTGACGGCGCCGAAGTAGAGGAAGTAGCGCTTGCCCTCCTTCGGCTGGGCATCGAACACCTGGCGCAGCCACACGGTGCCTTCGTACAGCGACAGCTTCTCGGCCTGGGAATTCCAGTCGCCCGGCACCTTCATGTTGGGCGACAGGTCGAAGTTGTATTCGACCCAGTCGTTCTTCGTCTTCGGCTGCAGGTCCTCGTAGAAGCCCTGCGGACCTTTCGGCGAGCGGTCGAACGGCTCGTGGCGGTAGTCGTAGTAACCCATCTCGTAGGGGTCGATGATGTAGTTCCAGCGCCCGTTCAGCGACACGTGGGAACGCGCGAAGACGTTCTGCAGCAGCTGCGCGCCGCCCTGCGCCGGGCCATGTTCGTGCTGCGCCACCGGCGCCGCGGCCGGCTGGCCCGCCGGCTGTGCTATCGATTGTGCTGCCCCGTCCGCGCCCCATCCCAGCAGCGCCGTGCAGCACAGCGCGCCCAATGCCTTGATCAGCTGTTTCAATTCATCTCCTCCCGTTATTTTTGTTACCGGTATCAATTTCTTCGGTCGATGTTAGCTACACTGCATGCAAATGTCAACGGCCTGTGCAGATCGCGTGGAACCAACCGGACGGCATGGGGGTCAGATCCGGATATGCAGGCCGCAGGATGGCTGCGGCAGGCGCGTCCCTGCGATTCACGGGTGCGCTGCCACCCGTGCGAAAGTGCGATATTGACCGGGAATGCATGGCCCGGCGGGAGACCTTATGTGCATTCAGGAACATCCGAAGTTCCGCGCGGAGCTGAAGACGCTGACCGACCACTGGAGCGTGGGCGGCTTCAAGATCATCGTGCTGCTTGGCAAGGCGGTGCGGCTGATCCACCGGGCCCGCCAGCGCGGCTATCCGCATGGACTGATCACGCGGAATGTGACGACGAGCGGGGGAACGAGTACTACAATCCATTATGTGCACGTGCCTTCGCCTTATGGCGATGTCGTGTGCATCGTCAATGACGAACGGAGCGGCGCGCGGCATTGCCTGGATCTGCTCGTCATCGATTCGACGGGCCTGGGCGATCAGTGGATCCTGCATCCCGATCCCTTCCGGGTGGCTGCCGACCGTGCCTGAGGAGCTTGCCATGCAGACTGACCTGATGGCGGAAACGACCGATCTTTCGGACGATCCCCGCTTTGCCCTGGGATACGGCTATCCCGAACTCGTCGAGGCCTTGCTGGAACTGAACACGCCGCCGTCGCCCCGCTGGGAATGGCTGAACCAGGCCGGCGCCCACGACACGGGTGCCGCCGGGGACCTGCTGGCCGCCCCCCGCGCAGCTCTTCTACATGCGCATGGAAGAACCCCTGTTCGTCGCGCTCGCCGGGCTGGCACAGGAACTCGGCGTGCATGCCTACGTGCTGTCGATCGATGCCGCGGCGCGCACGGCACGGCTGGTGTGGCGCTCCCGACCGGGCGCCGCTCCGGCCGCGCAGGTGGCCGCCATGGGGCAGGCCCTGCTGTCCACGCGGGGCGACGGCTGCGTCGATTTCGTGCCGGCCAGCCGCCTGCCGGGCAAGCGCCTGCGCGTGATGTTCAGCGAGTCCGCCGTGTAGGCCGGCGATGTGGCTCGATGCGACCGGGCTGGAATCGGCATCGGATTATGCCGGCTTCTTCGGTTCGCTGATCGCCGCCCTGCCGCCGCTGCGCAGCAGCTGGATCTACTACCGGGCGCGCGGCATCCTGCTGGCCGCGCAGCGCTCGCCGGGATCGGTTTCCGACATCGAATGCGAGCTGGCCGAAACGGCCATCGGCAAGGCCGCCCACTTCACCCGCTTCGACATGGGCTGCATGGGCGGCGGCTTCGTGCTGCTGCTCGTCTCGTTTGCCTGCAAGATCCTGTCGAAGCTGTGAGCGTCGGCGTTGTCGGGCGGGCGCGGCGCCCGCGACAGGGTGCCCCGGTCAGTGCGCCGGCGCCCCGACCAGCGTGGCACGCGCGGTACGCGGGCGATGTGGTTCCTGTCCCTGTTCCCGCCCTGGCGCCTCCTGCGGCCCGCCCTCCTGCCCCGCCAGCCGGAACTGCCCCATCAGTTCCCGCAGCGAAGCGGCCTGCTGGCGCAGCGCCTCGGCGGCGGCCGCGGCCTCCTCCACGAGCGCGGCATTGCGCTGCGTGTCGGTGTCGAGGTCCGTGACTGCTGCATTGATCTGGGCGATGCCATCGTCCTGGCTGCGCGAAGCCGCGCCCAGGTCCTGCATCAGCGTGCTGACGGCGCGCGCGCCATCGAGCATGCCCGTCATCGTGGCGCCCGCCTCCTCGGCCTGCGCCGCGCCGCGCCGGATGGCATCGACGGAGGCGGTGATCAGCACCTTGATCTCGCGGGCCGCACCGGCCGAGCGCTGCGCCAGTGCCCGCACCTCGCTGGCCACCACGGCGAAGCCGCGGCCCTGCTCGCCGGCGCGGGCCGCTTCCACCGCCGCGTTGAGCGCCAGGATGTTGGTCTGGAAGGCGATGCCGTCGATGACGGCGATGATGTCGACGATCTTCGAGGCGGAGGCGCTGAGGTCGTGCATCGTGTCGACCACCGCCGTGACGCTGGCGCCGCCCGCGGCCGCCGTCTCCGCCGCGCCCTGGGCCAGGCGCCCCGCCTGCACGGCCTGGCCGGTGTTGTCGCGCACCGCTTCCGTCAGCTTCGTGAGGGCCGCTGCCGTTTCCTGCAGCGTGGCCGCCTGGTGCTCGGTGCGGCTGGACAGATCGAGGTTGCCATGCGCGACTTCGACGGAGGCGGCATCGATGGCCAGCGCCGCATCGCGCACGCCGCTGACGGTACGGGCCAGCCGCGCCGTCATGTGGCTCAGGGCATCGAGCAGCTGGCCGATCTCGTCGCGGCGGCCGTGCTGCAGCGTGGCGCCCAGGTCGCCGGCGGCGGCCCGTTCCGCCAGGTGCAGCGCCTGCTGCAAGGGCTGCACGATGCTGCGTGTCAGCGCCCAGGCCAGCCCGGCGCCGAGCAGCAGTGCGACGGCGCCGAGCACGGCCAGCGTCAGGCGGCCCTGGTCGTAGGTGGCATGCGAATCATCCGACAGCAGGCGCGCGGCGGCGCGCTGGTGTTCGAGCAGTGCATTCAGCGCGGCGGCATAGGCATCGAAGGCCGGCGTCAGGCGCCCGGCCACCAGTTCATCGACCTGCTGCGTGCGGCCCATGTCCTTCTGCTTCATGACCTCGGCGCGCGCCGCGTGGTACGCCGCCTGCCGCGCCGCTGCCCGGTCCAGCAGCGCGCGTTCGGCCGGCTGCGCGGGCATGGCGGCGAGCTGGCGCTGCAGGGCCAGCGTCACCTTGCCGCCCTCGTTCAGCCCCTGCTGGAAATAATCCATCACTTCCAGGCTGTCGCTGTGCGCGATCGACAGGGCGCGCAACGCATTCAGGCGCTCGTTGCCGAGCAGTTCCGTGGTGACGCGCTGGCGCGCCAGCTTGTCGTCGACGAGGGCGGTGGCATTGTCCGCCACCTTCTGCAGGGACAGCAGCGAGGCGGCCGTGACGCCGGCCAGCATGAGGAGCAGCAGGGCAAAGGCGGCGACCACGCGCGCGCCGGTGCGCTGCCGGATGACATTGAACATGGGTAGAAGATTCCTGAGAATGGGCACGCAAAATACATCCCGCCGGCTTGCCTTCGAGGATATCGAGATTGCCATTAGGAAACTACCGGTATCGTAGCGGGACGGTGTGACGCGCCGATGACATCCCCTGCGCGGCCTGCCGCGCAGAGTGATGGTTTCACCCAACAGTTTGTCGTCCGGCGGCATGGCGAATTGGTTGCAGGGAGCAATTGATTGCTACAATCTCAACACCAATTTTCCCGGAGACCGCTTTGGAACACGAGAGCCACCACGCCCACCATCCCCACGGCACCGGCCTGCGCTGGCTCGACGTCACGCTGGCCGTGGCGGCCACGATCGTCTCGCTGGTGTCGCTCTGGCTGGGCCTGCATTCGGCGCATTCGATGGAGAAGCTGGTGGCGGCCAACAGCTATCCCTACCTGGAGCAGTACCGCGCCATGTCGTCGCCGGCCACCTTCCCGGACAGCGACCGGAAGCGCGGGCGCATCGAGTACCTGTACCAGAACAACGGCACGGGTCCGGCACGCATCGACTGGGTGGAACTGACCTTCGACGGCAAGCCGATGGCCGACATCACGGCACTGCTGGACGCCTGCTGCGCAGCGAAGCGCGACGACATCCGCGGCATGAGCCACCGCGGCGCGGTGGTCGGCACGCTGGTGCGGCCCGGCGACATGGTGTCGATGTTCTCCTGGGACGAACCGGTGACGCCGAACCCGGTCTTCGGCAAGCTGCACGGCCTGATGAACAAGATCAGCATCACGACCTGCTACTGCTCGGTGTTCGACGACTGCTACGTGCGCCGCCCGGACGCCACCAAGCCCGAGCCGGTCAAGGAATGCAAGGCGCCCGCCCGGCCCTTCCGCCCGGGCTTCCGCGACGACTGATGCGCGGCCATACGCGGCGGGGCCCAGGCGACGCGGCGGATTACATTTGCACGCCAACGTACTATCCTGAGGCTACGCGCACACAATCGATAACGGCAACCCGGTACCGCCGCCGCGCCCTCCGACCGTCCCGAAAGGAGCTTCCCATGCTGCTGTCCCTTCGCGCTTCGCCTCGTTCTTCGCCTCGTTCTTCGCTTTGTGCTTCGCTTTGTTCCTCGCTTCGTCCGTCCCTTCGTTCCCGCTTCTTCGTGGCCATGCTTGCCCTGGTGGGCGCCGCGCCGGCGCTGCACGCCGCGCCATTTGCCTATGTTCCCAACGAAGGTTCCGGCACCATCTCCGTGATCGACACGGCGACCGACCAGGTGGTGGCCGAGATGGTCGGCGGCAGCAAGCCGCGCGGCCTGGCCGTCAGCGGCGACGCGCGCTGGCTGTATGTGAGCGACCAGCCGAACAACCGGCTGCAGATCGTCAGCCTGGAGCGGCGCGCGCCGGCCGGCACGGTGGCGCTGGGCGAATCGCCGGAGGGCGTGGCGCTGTCGCCGGACGGGCGCTGGGTGGTGGCCGCGGTGGAGGAAAAGAACGAGATCGTCGTCACGGACACGCGCACCAACCTGCGCGCGTTCGCGATTCCCGTGCGCGGCCAGAATCCCGAGCACGCCGTGTTCAGCCCGGACGGCAGGCAGCTGTTCGTCAGCGCGGAAAATGGCGATGCAGTCGACATCATCGACATGGCGGCGCGCAAGCAGGTGGCGCAGGTGACGGTGGGCGCCCGGCCGCGCGGCATCGGCTTCCTGCCGGACGGCAGCCGCGCCTATGTCGCGGCCGAGAATGCCAACGAGGTGTTCGTCATCGACACGGTCCGGCATGCGGTGGTGGCGCGCATTCCCGCCGGCCTGCGCGCCAACGGCGTGGCCGTGCATCCGGACGGCAGCCGCGTCTACGTGTCCAATGGCGGCGCGGCCAGTGTCTCCGTCATCGATACGAAGTCGAACCGCGTGCTGGCCACGGTGGGGGTGGGCGAGCGCCCCTGGAACATGGCGCTGACACCGGATGGTGCCAAGCTGTACGTGGCCAACGGCCGCTCGGGCACCGTGTCCGTCATCGACACGGCCAGCAACCGCAAGCTGCGCGACATCACGGTCGGCAAGCTGCCGTGGGGTGTGGTGGTGCGCTGACGGGAAGTGCGGCGGCTTTCAGCGCTCGGCGAGGATGGCGAACAGCTTGCCGGTATCGAGCGGCTTGACCAGGTGATAATCGAAGCCGGCGGCCTGCGTGCGCTGGCGGTCGCTCTCCTGGCCGTAGCCCGTGACGGCCACCAGTTGCGCCGCGGCCGTGGCGGGCAGCGCGCGCAGCCGCTGCGCCAGTTCGATGCCATCCATGCCGGGCAGGCCGATATCGAGCAGGCAAACATCGGGCCGCAGCGTCTCGGCCCGCGCCAGCCCGGCCAGCGCATCGTGCTCCACCGCGACCCGGTGGCCGGTGGCTTCCAGCAGCATCGCCAGCATTTCGGCGGCATCGACGTTGTCATCGACGACCAGAATGCGTAGCGGCCTGCCCTCCCCGTCGTCCGGCACGGCAGCCGCTTCCACGGCAGCCGCTGCCTCGGCCTGCAGGTGCGGCAGGCGCACGGTAAAACAGCTGCCCTGGCCCGGTCCCGCGCTGCGGCAGCGCACCGTGCCGCCATGCAGTTCCACGAGGCTTTTCACCAGCGCCAGCCCGAGCCCCAGCCCGCCGGCCGAGCGGTCCGGCGTGCGCTCGGCCTGGGCAAACAGTTCGAACGCATGCTGCACCAGCTCGGCCGACATGCCGATGCCATCGTCGCGGATCTCCACCTCCACGTAGTCGGCCACCACGCGCGCGGTCAGGGTGATATGCCCGCTTTCATGGCTGTACTTCACGGCGTTGTTCAGGATGTTCGTCAGCACCTGCACCAGCCGGTTGCGGTCGCCGCTGACGAGGACCGGGACCGGCGGCAGGCGCAGTGCCAGGTGCTGGTGGCGCACCTCCACCAGCGGCGCCACCTGCTCGACCGCTTCGGCGATCACCTGGCCGATGTCCTGCGGTGCGCTGTCCAGGTTCACCAGGCCACGCGTGACGCGCGACACGTCGAGCAGGTCGTTGATCAGGTGCGTCATGTGCTCGACCTGGCGGCCGATCACCTGGCTGGTGCGGCGCACCGCTGCCTCGTCCAGCCTTGCCACCTGCAGCAGCTGGGCTGCCGCGCCGATCGGTGCCAGCGGATTGCGCAGCTCGTGGGCCAGCATGGCCAGGAATTCGTCCTTGCGGCGGTCGGCGGTCGTCAGCTGCTCCTGGGCGAACTTGCGCTCGCTGATATCGCGGAAGAAGAACGCCAGCCCGCCGCCCAGCGACGGATAGCAGCGGATTTCCGCCCAGGCCCGCGTGCCGTCCGGCAGCAGGTGATCCAGTTCGACCACCTCGGCCCGGCCGGTCGTCATCACGCGCTGGTAGGCCGCTTCCGTTGCGGTGCCCTTCAGTTCGGGGAACACGTCCCAGTGGTTGCGGCCGACCACCTGCGCGGCGGTGCGCTGGTTCAGGCGCAGGCCCTCCGCATTCATGCGCAGCATCGTCCAGTGGCGGTCGACTTCGGCGAAGCCTTCGGCCATGCTGTCGAAGATGTACTGGCTCTGGTCGCGCTCGATCCGCAGCGCGGCCTGTGCCTGCGCCGCTTCCACGGCGGACCAGGTGCGCTCGGCCACGTCCTGCGCCAGGCGGATCTCGTGTTCCTGCCAGCCGCGCGGCGCGGCGCTCTGGATCGTGAGCACCACGCGCAGCCGGCCGCCTTTCACGAGCGGCACCAGCAGGTCGGCCTGCACGCCGATCTCGTCGTACGCCGCCGTATGGTGCTCGGTACGGCTGTCCAGCGCCACATCGTGGTTGACCACGGCCTGGCCGGCGCGCAGGAAGGCGATCATGGCGGGGCCGAAGGCGTCCATCGTCTTGGTCTGGCCGGCCAGGCTGGCGAAGTCGTCGCCGGTCCAGTCGCGGCGGATGAAGATGGTGCCGGCATCGTCGTCCACATCCGCGTACAGCACGCGCGAGACCTGCAGCTTGCGGCCCAGCAGCTCGCAGGCCGCCGCGGTGGCGTCGTCCGGATCGTCCAGCTCGCGCATGCGGTCGGCCAGCGCCAGCTGGAATGCCTGGCTCGACCTGACGGCTTCGAGCTGCTGGATTTTCTCGGACAGGGCGCGATGGGCGGCGTGTGCACGCGTCACGTCATTGCCCTGCGCGAAGATGCCGGTGACGCGGCCGTTCTGGTCCGTCACGGGCTGGAACACCAGGTCGATGTACAGGTCTTCCAGCGGGCCGCCGGGCTGCCGGTGCAGCATCAGCTTGCGCTCCCGCAGCACCACCGATTCGCCGGTCAGGAAGGCCTGGTCGAGCAGTTCCATGAAGCCCTGGCCGGCCAGTTCCGGCAGCGCCTCGGGCACCGTGCGGCCCAGCAGGTCGCGATGGCCGACGAGGTCGAAATACGCGTCGTTCACCATCTCGAAGGTGTGGGCGGGCCCCGTCAGCACGGCGATGAAGCCGGGCGCATGGTCGAACAACTTCTGCAGCACACTGCGTTCGACGCTCAGGATGCGCGTCATCGCCTCGTGCATCTGCGAGCGGTTCATCTGCCGGATATCGGGCACCGCATCGGCGTTCTGCTTCAGGTAGTACTTGCGGGTAGCCGTGTCGAAGCGGTACAGCTCCGTCACGTCGATGGCGTTCTGCGCCACGAATGCCACTTCGCCATCGGCGCCGAAGACGGGCGTATGAACGGCGCTCCAGTAGCGCTCCTCGAACCCGCCGTCCTCCTGCCCCGCGCGCGGTACCGCATAGCGCAGCAGCGCGCTGGTGTGCGGCTCGCGCGTGGCGATGGCCAGCTCGATCGAACGGCCCACTTCGTCCAGGTTGGTCGATTCGGGATCGGCCGGATTGACGGGAAACGCCACGAAGATGTGCTTGCCGACGATGTCCTCGGCCGTACGGCCCGTGGCACGCAGGTACGCAGGATTGGCACCGATAATGAGGAAGTCGGTGTCGACCAGGAGGTACGGATAGGGCGAGGCCGTGAACAGCGCCGCATAGTCGGGTTGGAGGGCCATCCGGCATTTTTGCATACTTGTATCGAAACAAGTGCGCCAACCCGTGCGGGAGCACGCCGTTCAGGCTCCTAGCTCAACAGGACGGGCCCTCCCGGCGACTTCTGATATTGTTGGACAACTTAACAACATTTCGAGGACCACCCCATGAAAATCCTGCTCTGGATCGTCGCCATCATCTTCATCGTCGGCCTGCTCACCATCACGGGCGTGCTGAAACTGATCTTCTGATCTCCCTGCCGGTCAGACGATGGTGTCGATGACGCCACCGTCGACCCGCAATGCCGCGCCGGTCGTCGCGGCAGCCTGTTCCGAGCTGGCATACAGGACCATATTGGCCACTTCCTCGACGCTGGCCGCCCGGCGCAGGATCGACGAGCCCCGCTGGGCCACCACGAAGTCCGCCGCCACCTGTTCCAGCGAGCTGCCGGTGCGCGCCACATCCTCCTTCAGCATGTCCGCCACGCCTTCCGACAGCGTCGGCCCCGGCAGCACCGCATTCACATTCACGCCGGTACCCGCCAGCCGCTTGGCCAGGCCGCGCGAGACCGCCAGCTGGGCCGTTTTCGAAAAGCCGTAATGGATCATGTCGGACGGGATGTTCACCGCCGACTCGGACGAGATGAACACGATGCGGCCCCAGCCCCGTTCGACCATGCCCGGCGCATAGGCTTTCGACAGGCGCACGCCCGACATCACGTTGACCTGGAAGAAGCGCTCCCATTCGCTGTCCGGGATGTCGAAGAAATCCTGCGGGCCGAACACGCCGAGGTTGTTGACGAGGATGTCGATATCCGGATGGGCCGCCACCAGTGCGGCGCAGCCTTCCGCCGTGCCGAGATCGCCCACGAAACCCGTTGCTGCCCTACCGGCATCGCCGAGCTTGGCGATCGCCGCATCGACGCTCTGCTGGCTGCGCCCGTTGATGATCACCTGCGCGCCGGCGGCCAGGAAGCCTTTGGCGGTGGCGAAGCCGATGCCGGCGGTGGAGCCCGTGACGAGCACGCGGCGGTTGGTGAACTGGATGTGCATGGAAGCCTCCTCGGTGGTGTGTCGGCCGAGTATAGGGGCGCGCCAGCGGGGCTTGAAGACCCGTATGCCGAATTGACTTTTCAGGAATGCCGAACTATGGGGTCACGGGCTCGCTGCGCACGGCGGGCACCGCCCTGCCCTGCCACAGGCGCAGGCCTTCCAGCAGGGCGAAGGCAATGGCCACGGCGATCCACACCGACCACAGGGTGTGGGTGAGGAAGTGCGCGCCGCGCATCTGCTGCAGCCAGCCCAGTGCCACGCCGGGGAGGAGCGCCAGCCCTGCCACGCGCAGCGCCGTGCCCGGCCGGTGTGGCAGCCAGAACACGCCGATCGCCACCAGCCACAGCGCGCTCGATGCATGGCCGGCCGGCAGGCACTTGCCGGCCTCCACCAGCGCCGGCACATGATCGAGCAGGCGCAGGTAGGGTTCATGGCCCCCGTAGCGCGCCAGGTCCCACGGGCAGTGCGAGCTGCTGGCGTGCTTCAGCAGCGAGGTCACGGCGGGAATGGCGATGGCACACAGCGCCACGAAGCCCACCTGCGGCCGCCACCTGCCCAGCAGCCTGCCGCGCAGCACAAGGTCGGCGCCGGCCAGCACCATCGGGATGAGTGCCAGCACCGTCATCAGGCGGCGCAGGAATTCGTGGCCGAAGCGCTCCGTCAGCCAGGCATGCCGCCAGGGGAACAGGTGCGTGGCCGGGTCGTACAGCAGGTCGGCCAGGCGCAGGTCGAGGTCGGTGAAGGTGCCGAGCCACAGGATGCCGAGGGCACCGAGGATGAGGGCAAGAAGGATGTGCCGGCGGGCGGTGAAGGGAAAGACGGGCAGCTGGGAGGCGGACATGAATCGGGATCGAGGAAGACAGGCACCGACAGTATCGAATGGCAGAGCAAGGGAATGTTAAGCCGGTGGGAGGGATTCGTTAATCAGCGACCTCGCCAGCCGCGCGTCCGGACGAGGCGACGCCGAACGCTATATACTTCAGTACATAACGCTTTCCATCCACTCTGAAGGATTCTCCATGCGCCTGAACGCCCTCCGCCTCCAATCCATTGCCGCTTTTGCCATGCTGCTGCCCGTCGCCGCCCAAGCCGCCGACCTGACCGTCTCCGCCGCGGCCAGTCTCACCAACGCCTTCAAGGAACTCGCCCACTCGTTCGAAGCGGCGCACCCGGGCAACAAGGTGCTGCTGAACTTCGCCGCTTCCGACCCGCTGGTGCAGCAGATCGCCAAGGGTGCCCCGGTGGACGTGTTCGCGTCCGCCGACCAGGAGGCAATGGACAAGGCCGACGGCCTGAAGCTGCTGGCTGCCGGCACGCGCCGCGATTTCGTCAGCAACAGCGTGGTGCTGATCGTGCCGACCGACAGCGCGCTCCGTTCGCTGGACGAGCTGAAGGGCCCGGCCGTGAAACGCATCACCACTGGCAACCCGGCCAGCGTGCCGATCGGCCGCTACACGCAGGAAGCGCTGGCGAAGAACGGCCTGTGGAGCGCGCTGGAACCGAAATTCGTGTTCGGCACCTCGGTGCGCCAGAGCCTCGACTACGTGGCGCGCGGCGAAGCCGATGCGGGCTTCGTCTACGCGACTGACGTGATGGCGCAGAAAGACAAGGTGAAGGCCGTGCTGACCGTGCCGACCACCACGCCGGTGCGCTACCCGATCGCGGTGCTCGCCAATGCGCCGCAACCGCAGCTGGCGCGCCAGTTCGCCGACTATGCCGCCTCCGGCACCGGCCAGGCCATCCTCGTGAAATACGGTTTCGGCAAGCCCTGAGCCGACCGGCCACACCTGTCCTGGTGCCTGGCACCGGGACAAGTGCCTGCCATCGGGACACTCTGTCCTGGTGCCTGGCACCGGGACAGAGTGTCCTCCGCAGTGACTAGCACGATCGTTCTTATGTGCGCTGGCGCTCAAACAAGTTCATTTGTAAACGATAAAATGTGTTCAGTTTGGCAAGAAAGCTGCTCCGGTCTTCCGGCCCGCTTTCCGCCAGCGTGTATCCATTACAACCGAACTCTCTGGGAGCATCATGCTGCACTCTTCTTCTTCCGTCGCCCGTCCATCCCGCGCGTCGGCCGGCATCGTCAAGACCACCCTGAATCTGGGCGCCACGCTGGTGGCACTGGCAAGCTGCGGCCTGGCTGCGGCGGAGCCCTCCCCGGCGCTGGACCGCGCCAGCATCTCGGTCGGCGGCTTCTATGCCGAGCCGGAACTGCACGTGGGCGGCGACACCCGCTACGGCCGCGTCGACACGCCGGACGAGAAGATCGATGACGTCACCCTGCCCCGTGTAAAAGCCGAATTCCTGTTCGGCGACAGCCAGGGCCTGTCGTTCGACTACTTCCGCTACGACAAGCACTACAACCCGACGGTCTCCGGCAGCACCGAGGTCAACGGCCTGCCCGTCAGCGGCACGGCGCGCCTGGACGGCAAGCTGCAGCTGGACCTGGCCCAGCTGGCCTACAAGTGGTGGATCGGCCAGGGTGCCGACGTGTTCGGCATCGGCGTCGGCGGCGCCTACCTGCACGCCAAAGTGGGCGGCACGGCCAGCGGCACGCTGGAGGGACTGCCGGCGTATGCGAACGGCATCGAACTGAGCGGCTCGGGCTCGGCCAGCACCAGCGGCTATGCCCCGCTGCTGGAACTGGGCTGGAAGCACGCGTTCAACGACCAGTGGCGCATGTATGCCGATGCTTCCGGGGTGAAGAAGAACGGCGGCAAGCTGGAAGGCCATGTGTATGGCGGCGCGATCGGCGTGGAATGGTTCCCGGCGAAGAACGTGGGCGTGGTGCTGGACTACGGCATCCAGAAAATCAAGCTGGAACGCAATGCGGACCGCACGGCGGACCTGAACGTGCGCCTGACCGGCCCTTCGGCTTACGTGAAGTTCCGCTTCTAAGCAGCCCCGTTTTCGACAACGCCCCGTCCGGCCAGCGCGCCGCACGGGGCGTTTTGCCATGTCAGCTTCGCTGGCGCGGATTGTGTTCGGCGATCACGCGCAGGATCGAGGCAAACGGCGCCGGCTTGGCAATGTGCTCGTCGAAGCCGGAGGTCTTCACGCGGGCCAGCGTTTCGGCATCGTTATAGGCGGTCAGCGCCACGATATACGCGGACGACGCGAGCAGCTCGCGCAGCGCGCCGGCGACGAGGTAGCCATCTACCTCCGGCATATTGATGTCGAGGAAAATGATGTCCGGGTGATGGCGGGCCGCGAAGTTCAGCGCCTGCGCGCCGCCGTAGGCAACGTGCGTATCGAAGCCCTTGAACATCAGCAGTTCGGCAAGGCTGTCGGAGGCGTCGCGGTTGTCGTCGACGACGAGGATACGTGGGGAAGTAGGCATGGCCATGCGTCCGTTGGCATTTCGAGAATAGAGGCGGCGCGGGTTTGGCCGAACAGCAGGCAGCACGCAATGGTGTGGCGTACTGGCTTTGAGTTTATCACAGGCAATTTGAGCGCACTAGCGCGTGCCGTGCGGTGTTGCGCCCCCGCACATGACCGCCAATCCCGCTTGGGTCATGAGCGTGTTCTTTCATGAGCTTGTTCTTTCATGCGCTCGTTCTTTCACGGGCTATCCCTCCAGCGGATAGGGCGGCCGGCGCATCTGGAACAGCTGCTCGCGCGTGATCTCGAAATAGTCCGCCGGACCGCCGCCGCGCAGGATCGGCTGCGCGCCTGCCGTGTCGTAGATGCCGTCCCGCAGCAGGTGCTGCGCGATGTGCACGCCCACCACTTCGCCGAACACCATCCAGTTGCCGGTGCCCGCGCCGGCATGCGTCTTCAGTTCAACCAGCTGCGAGACGCGGCATTCGAACGCCACCGGCGATTCGGCCACGCGTGGCACGCCCACGATCCGTGACGGCGACGGCGTGAGCCCGGCCAGCACGAATTCATCGACCTCCGGTGGCGCCGGCGCGCAACTGACATTCATCGCTTCGGCCAGCGGCCGCGTGGCCAGGTTCCACACGAATTCGCCCGTCTCCTCGATGTTGCGCAGCGTGTCCTTGCGGCCCTGGCTGGAGAAACCGATGATGGGCGGCGTGTAGTTGAAGGCGTTGAAGAAGCTGTACGGCGCCAGGTTCAGCACCCCTGCCCCGCTGCGGCTGGCGATCCAGCCGATCGGCCGCGGCCCCACGATCGCATTGAAGGGATCGTGCGGCAGGCCATGGCCGCCGGCCGGTTCGTAGAAATAGTCGTCGTGGTTCACGTTGCACCCTGTCGCAGTCATCGCCGCAATATACTCCGTCGATGCCCAGGCTGCCCACTCAGTGCGATCCGTGCAGGCGCTGCCACTCCAGTCCGGGGCGGTCGACGCGGAACTGCAGCAGCCGGCCGTGCTCCACTTCCGTGACATAGGCCGTGCGGCCATCCGGTCCGCCGAAGCAGATGTTGCTGGGCTTCGCGCCCGGCAGCGCGATCTCGGCCAGCACCGCGCCGTCCGGTGAAAGCTTCACCACCGTCCCCTTGCCGTGACGGGTGACATACAGATTGCCGTCGATATCGGCGCGCATGCCGTCCAGCCCGAAATCATCGAAGCGCTTCACCAGGCGCTTGCCGCCCAGCGTGCCATCAGGTGCGATCGTGAACGCCCACACAGTGCGCTGCACGCTTTCGTTCACGTACAGCGTGTGCCCGTCCGGACTGACTTCGATGCCGTTGGCGGTGCCCAGGCCCTCGGCTGCCAGCGTAACGCGCCCGCCCCGGTCGATGCGCCAGATCCGGCCCGTCTCGTTCTTCCAGTCCGGATCGCTCGCATACAGCACGCCCTCGGCCGTGATGGCCAGGTCGTTCGGCTGGCTCATCGCCGGCTCCTGCGCGAAGAGGCGCGGCGTCTGCTCGCCGGGTGCGAGGCGGTAGATCGCGTGGCCGACGTAATCGGCGATGTACAGGGCACCGTCGCGGTCGAAGCGCAGGCCGTTCGGCACGGCCTTGCCGGGCAAGGCGAACAGCACGCGCGCTTCGCCCTGCGGCGTGACGATGCCGACCGTGCCCTGCCGCGCGAAATTCACCGCCAGCACATTGCCGGCACGGTCCACGGCCGGCCCTTCGATGCCGGGAGTGAAGGCGTGCGATGCCGTCAGCGGGGTGGCCACGAATAGACCGGCGGCCCACGCCGGGGACAGCATCCCGAGGCAGGCCGACAGCAGCAGATTCCACTTCATGTGGCGCATGCGGGTTTCAACGTCGAGTGACGACCGCCCGGCTTACCATTCGGTGCCCACCCGCAGGCCGAACATGCGCGGGTCGTTGTAGGCCGCCACGGTGAACGTCTGGTCCGGACCGCCGGCACCGGCCCAGGTCCTGGCACGCTTGTCGTCCAGGTTGCGCACATACAGTTCCACGTGCCAGGGGAAGCGGCTGCCCGATGCGCTGTTCAGGCGCAGCGAGGCATCCACCTGGGCATAGGCAGCCTGCGTGTCGGTCAGGTGCGCTTCATCCAGGTTACGCAGCGAGAAATAGACTTTGTCCTGCCAGCGCGCCTGGATCCACGGCGTGAGCGACCAGCCGTTCGGCAGCGTGAAGTCCTGCGAGAACGACAGGTTCATCGTGCGGCGCGGCGCATACGGCAGCGTGTTGCCGGTGACGTCGTAAGGGCGCAGCTGGGCCAGCGAAGGATCGGTGCCCGAGTAGTAGTCCGGGCACGGCGTCACGCCCTGCGCCAGGCGCGCGGCGCAGCCGATGTCGTCGCTGTAGGTCGGGTAGTCGGCCACCTTCGCGCTCAGCAGCGCCGCCGAATACGTGATGCGCGCATCGCGCCACGGCCGGTACTGGCCTTCCAGCTCCAGGCCCTTGATGTTGGCCTTGCCCACGTTCTGCGTCGACCACCAGCTGATGACGGCGTCGCAGCCTGGGTTGTCCGCCTCGCAGACGCGCTCCGTGCGGCCCACCGTGTGCTGGCCCGTCACCTGCATGTCCTTGTAGCGGCTGTAGAACGCCGTCAGCGACAGCGTCAGGCGGTCGTCCAGCAGCTTGCCCTTGTAGCCGAGTTCCAGGTTGGTGACGGTCTCCGGCTTGTACGGCAGGAAGGAGTACTGCGGGCCGGCGGGACCAGTGGCGCAGTTGTAGGCCACGCCGGTGGCGGGATTGACGTCGTTGCCGCACAGGTTGAAGCGGTCGTTGAAGCCACCCGCCTTGTAGCCGGTCGACAGCGACGTGTACAGCATGTTGCGGTTGTCGACCTGCCAGGTCAGGCCCAGGCGGCCGGTGGTCTTGCTCCAGGAATCGGCATGGTCGCTGATGGTCGAGGCGGTCGGAAAGGCGCTGCTGCCGTAGTAGGCGCCCATGCCCGGCAACAGCATGCCCGAGTTGATGCCCGTGTAGCCCGGCGTGCCCGGTGCGCCCGGCACGAGCAGGCCGTTGAAGTAGTCGGTGCCGTACGATTCCCAGAACTGGCCGTTCTGGTCCGAGCGCGAATCGCGGCTGGCGCGCACGCCGGCCGTGAAGGTCCACTTCGGCACGAACTGCCAGTCCGCCTGCGCGAACACGGCCTTCGATTCGGAGATGCGTTTCGGCTGGTGATAGAAGTTCGCATACGGGTAGCCGTCGCTGTCGTTGGCCATGAAGTCCTGGCCGTAATCGAGGCTGTTCTTCTCCTTCATGTAGAACACGCCGGCCACGTAGCGCAGCGCGCCGAAGTTCTGGCGCAGCTGCAGCTCGTGCACGTCCGACAGGAACTTCGAGCCCATCGTGTAGGTGGCGTTGTCGCGCACCGGCCAGCGGCTGCCGCCGGCCGCTGCCGTGGCGTTCACGTCCGCCTCGATGCGCTGGTAGCCGGCATCGCTGTCCTGCTGCTGGAAGCGGCGCTGGATCGCGTGGGCATAGCTGTATTCGACGTCGGTCTGCGCATTGACGTTCCAGACGAGGTTCGAGCGCAGCGTGCGGATCGACATGTCCGTCACGCCTGGCACGTTGATCGCGACGTCGTACTTGCCGCCGGTGCAGGCGTACGGCGTGCCGGCCGCCTGCTCGCAGTCCTTGATCGCAAGGTCGCCCGCATCGTTGTTCTGGAAGTTCTCGAACGAGACGAGCCACTGCAGGTTGTCCGTGATCTTCCACAGGCCGGACAGGCGCGCCGCCCACTGGTCGCGGTTGGTGTAGTAGTCGCCCTTGCCGACCTTGCGGTTCAGCCGCTGGTCGGTGTCAGGAATGCCGTCGGCCACAAAACCTTTCGATGGCATGTTCACGTCATACCTGTCCTGCGTCTGGTTGATCCAGCCATCGCGCTGCGTGCCGCTGGCGGTGAAGCGCAGCGCCATGCGCTCGTTCACCGGAATGTTCTGCACGACCGACAGCTGGCGGTGATTGTAGTTGCCGACATCGAGTTCCGCATTGCCCTCCTTACTGCCGATGACGGGCTTGTTGGGGATGATGTTGATGCTGCCGCCCGTCGAATTGCGGCCGAACAGCGTGCCCTGCGGGCCGCGCAGCACTTCCAGGCGGTCCAGGTCGAACAGCAGCGCCAGCGCGCCCTGCGGCCGTGGCGAGTAGATGCCCGCCACGTGCAGGCCGACGGCCGGATTGCCGATCTCGGTGAAGTCGGAGTTCGACACGCCCCGGATCGCGATCTGCACGCCGGAGCTGCCGTCCACCGCGCCACCCAGCTGCAGGTTGGGGATCTCGCCGGACAGCGCCTTGATGTTCACCGCACCCTGGCGCGTCAGGTCCTCCTGCGTCAGCGCCGACACGGCCACCGGGGTCTTCAGCAGCGAGGTGCTGTAGCGGGTGGCCGTCACCATCACTTCCTGGATGCCTTCGGCGGCCGGCGCCGCGGTCTCCTGCGCGAACGCGGGCGCAGCCAGCAGGGCCAGCGCGCTGGCGACGGCGGCGCTGATCAGGGTCTTGTTGCGGTTCGGATGAAGCATGGGCATTCCTCTGGTAGCGTGGACGGGAGCGTCTGGTCGGTCGAGCGGGTGCGCTGCTTGCGCTGCGGTGATTTCACAGTACCACCGGGTTCCGGCGCGGCCAAAACCGCGCTCCCGGCGCCAAAGAAAGTATTTACTTATTTGATTTGTATGGAATTATTCGGGAGGGTGGCGGGCGGTGCTTACACTTCCTTACGAAGCGTGGCGGCAGTTGGCACGGGCGTACTTGCGAGGCGGGTGGCGGATCAGATAAGTTTGCAAAAGCTTACAAAACATTACAGAGGATGTGCCGGGATTGCGACAGTGTGGAGGTGGCTCCAAGTCGCCGCATTGCTACCCGATGCGGCTCCGATGGTAAAAAACGGTGTCTGACACTGCGGAAGTCAGGCACCGGTTCTTGCGCGAGCCTGCCGATACCGCGGGCGTGCCGTACAGGGCTACTTCCCGGCCGCCCCCATCGCCCGCGACAGCGAGAACGCGGCATCGTCCTGGTCCAGCGCCCACGACATCATGCCGCCCAGCTTCCGTTCGCGCACATACGCGGCCTTTTCGCCGATCACGCGCGGGTCGTCATAGGTCCAGAAGTTGCCGTTCTCGAAGGTCCACAGCTGGCGCGTGACGGGGTGGTAGAACGTGGGCAGCTTCCGCGCGACGATCGTGCGGTATTCCTCGGCGCCTTCCTCGAAGCCGCGGCCCGGTCCTTGCGCCGGCTGGTAAAGCCCGTTGTCCGTGGCCGTCACGCCGCGCCAGCCGCGCGCATAGAACGGCACGCCCACGACGATCTTGCTGGCCGGGACCCCGGCCGCGATGAAGCGCTGCACGCCCGTCTCCACGCTGCGCGGCGCGTCGTCCTTGCTGGCAGGGTCGGGATACAGGTTGGACTGGAAGCCCGTCGGGCCCTGCGCCTTCCATGCGCCGTTGAAGTCGTAGGTCATCAGGTTGATCCAGTCCAGCGAACGGCTGTACAGCGCCGGCTCGGTGTGCTGCATCTTCTCCTGCGTGCTGTTGACGGCCGCCGTCAGCAGGTAGTGCTTGCCACTGTCCTTGCCCAGCGCATCGAGCTGGCGCCGGAACTCCTCCACCAGCAGCGTGAAGTTGCGCTTGTCCGCCGCGCCCGGGTGTTCCCAATCGAGGTCGATGCCATCGAACACGCCGGCCGCGGCACCGGGGCCGCCGTGGCCATCGAGCTTTGGCAGGTTGCCGCGTACGTACAGGTCGATGCAGGAAGCCACCAGCTCGCGACGGCCCTGTTCCGTTGCGGCACCGGCCGGGAACCAGCGGGACCATTCACCGCCGCCCAGCGCCACCAGTATCTTCAGCTGCGGATGGCGCGCCTTCAGCTGCGCCAGCTGGTTGAAGTTGCCGGCCAGCGCCTGGCCCGGCTGGTCGGCTGCGCCGCTCACCGATTCGTCGGCCGGGAAGCGGTGCGCGTAGTCGAGCGTGGCGCGCATGCCGTTGCCATCCTTGTCCGGAATGTCCCGCCCGCTGTCGCAGCGCACGCCGCCATCGGGCATCCGGTAAACCGTCTCGAAGGCATAGGCCAGGAACGTGAAACCATCGGCCGCGCCGGAGCGGTCGAACTGCTTCAGGCGGAAGCCCTTGTCGACGCTCCACGCCGTGTAGTAGGAGCCGACCTGCCGCTCGGCTGCCACGGCCGGGCCGGCAGCCAGCAGCGCTGCCGCGCACCAGAACGGCAGGCGGGCCAGGAAGGAAGGACGTTGCGTCGTGAGGTCGGTGCGCATGGGATTTCCGTTTCAGAGTTTGACGTAGATGCGCTGGCGGTCCATCGCATAGGCCACCAGCCAGCAGGCCAGCATGTAGGCGACGGCGAACAGCAGCGAGGCGAGGTACGGGTCGGCCCAGGACAGGAACACCGTCTGGAACAGCCACTGGTACAGCGAGGTACCGCCGACGTGCAGCCGCGCCAGCACGGTCACGGCAACGCTCGACAGCAGGTAGATGAACAGCGTGTTCTTGCCGAACACCTCGAAGAACGGCAGGCCGGCGCGCAGCCCCTTCAGGTCGATGAGCCACACGAGCGTGGCAAGGATGACGAGATCCCAGCCGACCGTGCACGCCACATAGGAACCCGTCCACAGCTTCTTGTTGATCGGCAGGGCCGCATCCCACGCGTACGCCACCAGCAGGCAGAGGGCACCGGCGGCCAGCATCCGCACCACGCTCCCCGTCGTGCGGCCCTGCCGCTGCAGCCACGCGATAGCCAGGTAGCCGGCCAGCACGTTGGCGATCGCCGGCAGCGTGCTCAGTATCCCTTCCGGATCGAACGGCATGCCGTCGCCGCCGTACATGTGCGGCGCGCCCAGCACAGCCAGGTCGACGGCCCGCGCCGCATTGCCGGGCAGGCTGTAGTCCCCGAACTGCCACAGCAGCCACCAGTACGCCAGCAGCACCGCGACAGCGGCCACCACTGCGCCGCGAACACCGCCGAAGCGCACGATCACGGCGGCAAGGACGTAGCACAGGCCGATCCGCTGCAGCACGCCCATGATGCGCGTGGTCGCGAACGGCATGAAGCTGCCGTCGGCCTTGAAGAAGGGGAACCAGTACAGCAGGAAGCCGCACAGGAAGATCAGGGCGCCGCGGCGGAACACGGTGCGCAGGAACTGCGCGTCCGTTTGGCCCGCGAACTTCCTCATGCTCAGGGCCAGCGCACCGCCCACCACGAACAGGAACGACGGGAACACCAGGTCCGTCAGCGTGAAGCCGTGCCAGCCCGCGTGTTCCAGAGGCGCATACTGCGTGCCCCAGCTGCCGGGTGTGTTCACGATGATCATCAGCGCCAGCGTGAGGCCGCGGAACACGTCCAGCGCCAGGTTGCGGGAGGTTGGAAGAGGTGCCATGTCAGAGCTTCAGTTTGAAATTGCGGGTATTCAGGATGGCTACCACGGCCATGACCGCGGCGGCGAACAGCAGCGAGAACAGGATGGCACCGGTACCCTGCATGAGCGCCGGCCACCAATGCAGGCCGAGAAGGCGCATCCCAGCGACCAGGATCATCGGCAGCAGGTACGTCACGAGCGGGTTCGACGCGGCCGGCTCCACCAGTGCGGTCCAGCGCGTGACACCGCGCAGCTCGATCAGCCAGTACAGCAGCACGAACAAGCCCGTGCACAAGGCGGCGCAGTACAGCGCCCACGGCGGCGTGGCGCCGATCTTCGAGACGGGATACACGCGATGCAGCAGCCACGCGCACACGGCGAGAAAACCTGCCAGCGCGGCGCCGGCCGCCAGCACCCGCGACCCCTTGTCGGCCTGCCGGTCGAAGAACAGCATCACGCACCAGGCGCCGCACAGCGCGATGGAGGTATGCGTGGCGTGCATGGCAATCACACCGTTGCCATCGACCGCCTGGCTGACGCCGAACCACAGCACGCAGGCCATCGTCGCCAGTGCCAGCACCAGCTTGCGCCCGGCGCCGGCCAGGTACACCAGGCTTGTGACCAGATACGCCCAGCCGATGCAGCCGAGGATGCCCCACCATGCCGTCGTCATCCAGAGCTGCCCGTCCGCGCCGCTGCGGTAGACGCAGGCCAGCGCCACGATGCCGGCCACGCCGATACCGCGCAGCAGCCGGTCATGCCAGGGCTGCGCGAAGCGGAACGCGCCCCAGACGAGGAAGGCGGCGGCATAGAAGCACAGCAGCCACAGGTGGATCGACATGCCCATCGCCGCCTCGTTGTAGCCTTCTTCCGCATTCACCATGAACAGGCCCAGCACGATCAGGCCGAACGCGCGCGCGGCGACCTGGCGCAGCGTCTTCCCGAACCCGTGCGTGGCGACCGAGCGGTTCAGGCCGAACGGAATCGACATGCCCACCACGTACAGGAAGGCAGGAAAGACGAAGTCGGCCAGGCCCATGCCATCGACCGTGGCTGCCACGTGCTTCAGGCCGGGCGGCACGCCGCTGGCGCCGGACAGCGCATTCACGAACAGCATGACGAAGAACGTGAGCCCGCGCAGGGCATCGATGGAGACGATCCGTTGACGGGGCAGGACGGGGAGCGAGGGCATGGACGGAACGCTTCGGCAAGTGATGGCTCGACCGTAGCATGGGCGGCGCGGGCGGGCAACGCAGCGATCATTGCCGGCCACGGGACGCCATGCTCGTCATGTTTTCCCTAAGCCATTGATTTTCCTGATGTTCCAAAAATCCGCGTCCGACAGGGGCTTACGTTTCTTTACAGAGCACCCGCCCTGCGCGACGCCGCGCTTCAAAAAGCCCGTGCTATACTCGTTGCACCATGTTTCCCGCAAGTATCATGCGACGTCTTTTCGTCGCGTTCCTCATCCTGCTGCTGCCGTTCACCGCGTTCGCGGACGTCTACCCTTCGCCTTCCCTGCCGGCTGCCGTCAGCATCGACAGCGGCAACACGCACGCGGGCACTTCGTCCGCCCCGGCCTGCGACACGGAATGCGATGACGAGGTGGGCGAGCCGCCATCGGCCGATCCGCCCGAAACCGTGTACCCGGCTCCCACCAGCATCATCCCGCCTGCCGCCGTTACCACGGCGTTCGCGCACGCGCCGCTCCGTTTCCCCAACCCCTCGTATCCGCCGCTGAAACCGCCGCCCGCGCCTTGACGCGGCGGCAGCCATCGTCCACCGACTTGGGTGCGGCGTTCGGCGAGCCGGCTCCTTTCTTTCGCGCCCGGCCCCATCGGGCCGCGCGGCGCCATGCGTGCGCCGCACAAAAAACCGTTTTCACTTCAAAGGAAATACAAATGGAATGGCTCATGGACCCCACCATCTGGGTCGGCCTGCTCACCCTGATCGTCCTGGAAATCGTGCTGGGCATCGACAACCTGATCTTCATCGCCATCCTGGCCGACAAGCTGCCACCGCACCAGCGCGACAAGGCGCGCATGCTGGGCCTCACCCTGGCGATGGCGATGCGCCTTGGCCTGCTGACGATCGTCTCCTGGCTCGTCACCCTCACCTCGCCGCTGTTTTCGGTCGGCCCGCTCAGCTTCTCCGGGCGCGACCTGATCCTGCTGTTCGGCGGCCTGTTCTTGTTATTCAAAGCGACGGTCGAACTGCACGAGCGCCTGGAAGGCGTCGAACACGCGCACACCGAATCGAAGGTGTACGCCAGCTTTGCCGCCGTCGTCGCCCAGATCGTCGTGCTCGATGCCGTGTTCTCCCTCGATGCCGTGATCACGGCTGTCGGCATGGTCGACGAGCTTGGCGTGATGATGGCCGCCGTCGTGATCTCGATCGGCGTCATGATGCTCGCGTCGAAGCCTCTGACCCGTTTCGTCAACGGCCACCCGACCGTCGTCGTGCTGTGCCTGAGCTTCCTCCTGATGATCGGCCTGAGTCTCATCGCCGAGGGCCTGGGCTTCCATATCCCGAAGGGCTACCTGTACGCGGCGATCGGCTTCTCGGTCGTGATCGAGACGCTGAACCAGTTCGCGCGCCGGAACTTCCTCAAGAACCAGGCGCGCGTGCCGTTCCGCGACCGCACCGCCGGTGCCGTGCTGCGCCTGCTGGGCAGCCGCCGTCACCGACCGGCCGTCGACGCGGCGGCCGATGCCGAACCGGTCGAGGAAGAGACGTTTGCCGTCGAGGAGCGCAATATGGTCAGCGGCGTGCTGACGCTGGCCGACCGGTCGATCCGCTCGGTGATGACGCCACGCAGCGAGATGTCGTGGGTGAACCTGGACGACGAACCGGCCGCCATCCTGCAGCAGCTGCACGCCACGCCGCATGGCCTGCTGCCCGTGTGCCGCGGCCAGCTCGATCACCTTGTCGGCATCGCCCGTACCAAGGACCTGATGGGCGCCCTGCTGCTGCATGGCCGGATCGACGACGCTCCCGACACGGGCCCGCTGCGCGCACCCATCGTGCTGCCCGAAACGGCCGGGGTATTGAAGGCGATGGAAACGCTCAAGCAGTCGCATGGCCAGCTGGTGCTGATCACGGACGAATACGGCACCGTGCAGGGCCTGCTCACGCCCGTCGATATCCTGGAAGCGATCGCCGGCGAATTCCCGGACGAGGACGAGCAGCTGGCCGTGCGTCCGCGCGAAGCGGGCGTGTGGGAAGCCGACGGCACGGCCGACCTGCACCAGCTCGAACAGGTGCTGGAGACGGACGGCCTGGTCACCGAAGGTACGGACTACACATCGCTGGCCGGCTTCCTGCTGGCCCGCTTCGAGGCGCTGCCCGCCGTGGGCGAGGCGGTCGAGGTCGATGGCCTGCGGTACGAGATCCTGGCCGTCGACGAGCGCCGCATCGCGCGGGTGCTGATCCGGCGCATCACCGTGGAGGCGCCGGAACCGGCCGCGTAACGCGGATCAGGGCCGCGCCGAATACAGCGCGTGGTGCGTCAGGATGAACAGCGTGCGCCCGTCCGCGCCGCCGAACAGCAGCTGCAGGGGGCGGGCCGGCACGTCGATGCGCCCCGTCGGCTGGCCGTCCGCGCCGTAGATGAACACCTGGCCGTTGGCGACGTACAGCTTGCCGTCCGGGCCCACGGCCACGCTTTCGCCGCCCCGGTCGGCCACTTCGCGCAGGTCCGTCAGCGCGCCGCCCTGGCCCAGCAGGCCGCTCATCGTCACGTTGCGGGAGGCGTTGGTGAACACCACGCGCTCGCCCATCTTGCCGTAGACGAAGCCGTGCGTATCGAGCGTGTCGGACCAGCGGTAGCCCAGGTGGTCGAGCGAACCCTGGCGCGTTACGCGGAAGGCAGGCAGCACCAGGCTGCCGTCGGGCGACACGTACTCGCGCGTCTTCGGCTGCGCCGCGGCGGTCGAGAAGATGTCGGCCAGCGTGGTGAATTCGTAGGTGTCCGGATTGATCTGGTCGCGGAACTCGCCGTTGGCCCAGAAGTTCACCGGCAGCGCGACTCTGGCCTTCGGCTTCGCGCCCGCCGGCGTCGGCTTGATGACGGAGACCACGGCACCCGGCACGCCCGGCTTGAGCGTGTACACGGTGGCTTCCTTGCCGCTCGAGGACAGCACCATCAGGTTGTCGCTGCCGTCGACGGCGAGATTGATGGGGCTGAGCGGCGCATCGGCCACCGTCTTCAGGCCCTCGCCCTGCAGGTAGCTGTAGATGTGGTGGAAGTGCCGGTCGATGAAGTACAGGCGGCCCTTCGAATCGACGGCCGCGCCGGCGATGGAATAGAAGCCGTCTTCCAGCTTCTCCACCTTGCCGGCCGGCGGGTTCAGCGCCGCCGTCTGCCTGCCCGTGTAGTCGAACACGGAGAACATCCGCTCGCGTACCTCCAGGCCGTGGGTCACGTCCTTGATGGCGTTCTCGTACGGGTACTTCGAGGCGCGCAGGTCCGTCGTGCAGCCGTTCTCGTCGCAGGTGGGGAAGCCGCTCTCGCCGTTCACCGACACGTTGCGGAAGCGGATGCCGGTGGAATTGGTGATCTTTGCCGCGGCCGGTGCCGGCTTGATCGAGCGCGTCACGCGGTAGGCATGGTAGTTGGCCAGCAGGATGTTCTTCGAGTTGCGGATATCGAAGGACACCGAGTCGGCGCCGTCATGCACTTCCTCTTCCGTCTGCGGCGCATGGAACTCCCAGTTCTCCACGCCGTCCAGCACCACCTCTTTGCGGATGTGGTGCTCGGCCGAGAGCTCGTACACGCGGCCGCGCGTCTTCGTGTTGGTCACGTACAGGCCGGCCTGGGCATGGCCGTTCGGCGTCCAGATGCCCGTGAACGTGCCGCCGCCACCATCCGTCACCCAGATGCTGGGGTACTGGCGGTCCCACCAGGCGGCCGTGTCGATATGGCCGCCGCCTTGCGTTGCGCTCCCCTTTGCGCCCGCGCCCAGCGCGCCATGGCCCCAGGAATGGATGCGGATATCGTCGACGAGCGACTTCGCGCCGGCACGCCACAGCAGCGCCACCGCGCGGTTGTTGATTTCACCGGTGGCCAGGCCGATGCCCGTCACGACGGCATCGCCGCCCCGCGCGCTTTCGATCATGGCCTTCGGCGTGTCGGTGCCCTGGAACAGCGGCGAGCCGTTCGGCAGCACGAGGCGCGTCAGGCCCGGGTGCAGCCCGACCAGTACCGTGTCCGGCTTCAGGCGCAGCGTGTCGTTGAGGAGATAGGTCCCCAGCGGCAGGTACACCGTGCGGCGGCTGTCGATCGCCTTCTGCAGCGCCGCCGTGTCGTCGGCCACGCCATCGCCCTTCGCGCCGAAGCTGCGCGCATTGGCCCAGTCGCGCGTGGCCGGCAGCGCGCGCAGGATGCGTTCGCCGGTCCGCCTGGCGGTGAAGCTGGAGGTCTTGTAGTTGGTGTCGAACGACCCCGGTTCGCCCAGCGCCGTCACCTTCAGGCCGTGATTGAATTCGCCCACCTGGTAGCTGCCGCCCGCACCCGCCACGTCCTTGCCGCTGTCGCGGAAGTGGGCGAACACGGGCACGTTGCGCGCGCTGACCCGCTCGAAACCGATCTGGTTGTAGACGCTGCGCTCGTTGCTGATGATGACACCGGCCTTCGACACGTTCTCGAAGTGCACGTCCGCGCCCCACAGCGAATCGCCCCAGCCGCGGCTCACCTCGATGCCGACGGGCGTGTTGCGGATCTCCGTGTTGCCCAGCGTGAGCGACGCCTCGTTCTCGCGGATGGCCGCATCGCGCTGGCCGTCGAACTGCGAGTCGAGCAGCGTGAACTGCCATGCCGGCGACGTCTTCTCGGCCAGGATGCCGTAGCGGCCGCCGAAGAAGCGCAGGTTGTAGGCGATATTGCCGACCTGGTAGATGCCGGTCAGCCCGGAACCCATGCGGAAGTCGATGTGCGACAGGTTCGAATGCTGCGCCGTGTGCATGCGCACCCCGCTGGCGGCAGGATTGCCCTCGCCCACTTCGAAATCGACGTTCGACAGCGCCGTGTAGAAGGTCGACGAATTGGCGTCGCGCACCGCCTTGCCGGGCTCCGTGCTGAACGGTCGCGCATCCGGCACGGGCATCGCCACCCGGCCCACCTTGTAGGTATCGGTGCCCGTGAAGATCACCATGCTGGCCACGCCCTTCTGGTAGCCGGGCGTGTTCGCGCCCAGCACCAGCACGGGCCGCGTCTTGCCGATGCCGTACACGCGCACGGCCAGCGGCACCAGGATGCTGCGCGTGACCCGGTAGCGGCCGGACGGCAGGAACACGATGCCGCCTTCGCCATTGTTGGCGGCGCTGTCGATGGCGCGCTGCAGGGCGTCGCTGTCATCGGCTACGCCATCGCCCGCCCCTTTCACGACGATGGCACGGGCATCTTCCGGCATGGTCTGGTAGGCCGACACGGATGCCGGCGGTGCCGCGTGGGTGATGCCTGCGCCGAGCAGCGCGGCCGAGGCAAGTGCGAACAGCTTGATGGAACGGTAAGTCAATGGTGTCTCCTTGAATTTTTATGGATGCATCTACTTGATGAACAGCGACAGCAGCAGCACGAACAGGATGCCGAACGAGCCCACCAGCGTTTCCATCAGCGACCAGGAACGGAAGGTGTCCTTCAGCGTCAGGCCGAAGTATTCCTTGAACATCCAGAAGCCGGAGTCGTTCACGTGGCTGAACATCAGGCTGCCGGCACCGACGGCCAGCACCATCAGGTTCGGATCGACGCCCGAGGTTTCCGCCAGCGGCCCCACCACGCCGGCCGCCGTCACGCCGGCCACCGTCGCCGAGCCGAGGCAGACGCGGATCAGCGTGGCCACGGCCCAGCCCAGCACCAGCGGATGCACGGGCAGGTGCGCCAGCTGCGCCCCCAGTTCGGCGCTCACGCCTGACACGGTGAGCACCTGTTTCAGCCCGCCGGCGCCGGCGATGATCAGCAGGATCGGGGCGATCTCGCGCAGCGCTTCCTGCGCCGAACCCATCACCTGCGGCAGCGACTGGCCGCGGCTGGTGCCCAGCAGGACGATGGCCACGCCGTACGACAGCAGCATCACCACCAGCGGGCTGGAAAGGAAGGCCAGCGGCTTGGCCAGCTCGGGCCGCACCAGCGTGATGGCGGTGAGCGCGCCCAGCAGCACGACCGGCAGCAGCGCCGTGAAGAAGCTGGCGAAGGTGCCCGGCAGCTCGTGGTCCGGCTTCGGTTCGCTGCGGAAGATCGCCGCCGGTTCGGCACGGATGTTCTTCAGCGTCATCGAGAAGATCGGTCCCGCGATGATCAGCGTGGGGATCGCCACGATCAGGCCGTACAGCAGCGTCTTGCCCAGGTCCGCATGCACGGCCGCCACCAGCGCCACCGGCGACGGATGCGGCGGCAGGAAGCCGTGCGCGATCGACAGCCCCGCCAGCAGCGGCATGCCGAGTGCCACCGCCGGCCGGCCCGACTGGTAGACCAGCGAAAAGATCAGCGGGATCATCAGCACGAAGCCCACGTTGTAGTACAGCGGCAGGCCGACGACGAAGCCGGTGACGGTCATCGCGATGGGCATGCGGCCGGGCCCCAGCCTGTCGATCAGGCTGATGGCGATGCGCCGCGCGGCGCCGCTGTCGGCAATCAGCTTGCCGAAGACGGCGCCCAGGCAGATGACGACCACCAGCGATCCGAGCAGGTCGCCGATGCCCTTCTCGATGGCGCCCGGGATCTGCGCCAGCGGCATGCCCAGCATCAGCGCGGCGACCAGCGCGGCCACCACGAAGGCCAGCAGGGGCGAGACCTTGCCCCAGGCGATCAGGGTGGTGAGCAGGCCGACGGCGAGCAGTACGGAAAACAGGTTCCACACGAAGCGCGCCCCCTAGAACGACACGCGCACGCCGGCGCGGTAGGTGCGGCCTACCGCGTCGTAGATCGCCGGGTTCAGCGCCAGGCTCAGGTTCGTTTGCGGGACCAGCACGGGATCGCGGTCGGCCAGGTTGTCGATCTTGAAGTAGCCCGTGACCCCTTTCGCGAAGTTGTAGCTGCCGCCCAGGTCGATGTACACGGCACCCGGCATGTGGTTGTCGTAGATGGTCGGATGGGCCGCCGTCGGCAGCGGGCAGCCGCTGCGGCACTCGATGTATTCGTTGTTGAATACGCCGGCGCTGATCCAGCGCTCCGTCAGGGTGAGGTTCGCATTGCCCGCATCCCAGGACTGCGACACCAGTGCCTTCCATTTCGGCGTGGCGCCCGTCATGTTGCCCGCGCCCTCGCTCGGCGTGGTGCCCGGCACGCCGGGATCGGAGATCGAGTGGATGGTGCGCGAGGCCAGGCCGCGCAGGGTCACGCTGCCCGGCAGGCCGTAGTCGCCCAGGTTCCACCGATACGCCGTCTCGAAATCGACGCCGCGCGTGTGCAGCGAGGCGAAATTGAAGCTCTGGGCCAGCACGTAGTTGGTGCCGGCCGGCCCGTTGATCGACACGGCCGAGCAGACCTGCTGGTTGCCGGCGTAGCACAGGTCGACCTCCTGCTGCGGGCCCAGCGAATTGATCACGTTCTGCACCTTGATGTCGTAGTAGTCGACCGAGAAGTTGAAGTTGCGCGCCCAGCTCGGCTGGCTCAGCACGATGCCGAACGAGTTGTTGCGCGCCTCTTCCGGCTTGAGGTCCGGATTGCCGACATTGCGCTGCTGGATCTGGATCGACGTGCCCTGCTGGTTGTTGACGGCCTGGTTGGTGACCGTCATCGCCGCGAACAGCTCGGAGAGGTTCGGCGCGCGCACGTCCATCGAACTCACGGCGCGCAGGCGCAGCCCGTCGACCGGCGTCTTCCAGGTGGCGCCCAGCTTCCAGGCGCGCGCCTTGCCGGCGGTGCTGTATTTCTCCTCGCGGTCGGCGATGTTCAGGTTCGCCTCGCCCCAGGTATCGGACTTCAGGAACGGGATGTTGAGCTCCACGTACGCCTCGCGCACATTGAAGGTGCCCTTGCCGTTGTGGTAGTTCCCCGCGAACCAGTTGTCGCCGGTCGTGGACAGCGTGGGATCCTGCGGATACAGGTCGCTGTAGGGCGACTCGTAGGCCAGGCCGGCGCCGTATGGATCGCCGTGCACGGCATATTTCTCGCGGCGGTACTCGGCACCGAGCGCCATCGAGATCGGACCCGCCCAGCCCTGCGCGAGCTCGCCGTTGAAGTTGGCGCTCGCCACGTCCTGGTTCGACTTGGTGTACTGCATCGGGCCATTGGCTGGTGCGATATAGCTCCAGCCGGCCGGGTTGATCGGCACGTCGCCGAAGATGTTGATCGGCTGGCAGCCGGCCGCGCGGGCCGCCGCGCTGCGGCACACGGCCTGCCCCGTGGCGGGGTCGCGCACGGCGTCGATGGCGAAGTTGTAGCGCGGGTTCAGCGTGATGTCGCGCACGTGGATCACGGTGGTGTTCTCGCCGTGCGTGGCGTAGGCGTCGTACGACCAGTCCTTGCCGAAGACCTGGAACTTGCCGTCCGCGCCGACCACGAAGCGGCGCTGCGTGCGGGTCGGATGGACGTTGATATTGGCGGGGAATTCGCCGTTCGAGGTACCGACCGACATGATGCCCGTCGGGTAGCCGGCCAGGCAGCCGGCCGCCACGGAAGCGGGCAAGAAAACGTTGTCACAGCGGATCGACAGATTGCCCTGCTTGGCCGCGCCGGGGTTCGGCGAGAACACCGACTTCACCTGCGCGTAGTTGGCCGTGACGTAGATCTCGTTGTCGGGATTCAGGTCCCATGAAATGCGCGTGTACGCCACCTGGCGCTTGAAGTTCATCGACAGGTTGGTGCCGGCGCCCACGCTGCCCGACCGGTCGCCGCCGATGCAGAAGTTGCCGACGCAATCGGTACCGTACTGGAAGGCGTACGGCGTGCCGCCCGGACCGAAGGCCGTGCCGCGCAGCGGGCCGTTGGTGATCAGGCCGTACTTGGCGTACTGGATGTGCTGGGCGTTGACGATGCTCTTGTAGCGGGGTGCGCCGGCCGCCTGCATCTCGCGCGTCGACTCCTGCAATGCCGGATTGTGATACCAGTCGCGCCCGTTCGCCGCCGAATCGCCGAAGCCGGGCGACTCGATGCCGTTCTGCTTGGTGAACTCGCCGCTGACCGCCACATGCAGGCGGTCGTCCAGGAAGCCCTTGCCCCATGCGGCCTGCAGCGTGCCGCTCTTGTCGTCGTCGTATTTGGTGATGCCGCCGGCGACGTTGGCCTTGAAGCCCGTGAATTTCTTGTCCGTGATGAAGTTGACGACGCCGCCCACCGCATCCGAACCATACGACGCCGAGGCGCCGCCGGTGACCACGTCGACGCGCTTGACCAGCAGTTGCGGGAACTGGCTGACGTCCGTGACACCCGTGACGTTGGCGCCCACCACGCGCTGGCCATCGAGCAGCGTGAGCGTGCGGATCGTGCCCAGGCCGCGCAGCGACAGCGACGACAGGCCCTGGATGCCGCTGGAGGTGCTGTAGGTATTGGTGGTGCGGCCCGTGCTGCCCTGCAGCGCCGGCAGCTCCACGAGCGACTCGAACATGTTCGGCTTGGCCGCCTTTTCGAAGTCGACGGCCGACAGGCTGGTGGTCGGCGTGGGCTGCGTGAAGCCGCGCGCGGCGATGCGCGAACCGGAGACGACGACGGTGGCCGAAGCCGGCGCGTTCGCGGCGGGCATCGGTGGGACCTGGGCGGCGGCGGCGGCGTCCTTCGCGTCCAGCGGCTTGACTTCGTCGGGCCTGACTGCGTCGGGCTGCACCGCGGCCGATGGGCTGGCAGCCGTGTTGGTAGCTGAGTTGACAACCGGGCTGGCAAGCGGGTTGCCAACTGAGTCGGCAGGCGCTTGCTGGGCGTGGCCGGGCAGCGCGATGATGCTGCAGGCACTGGCGACGGCAAGGTGGATCAGGGAACGTTGGAAAGGCGTATGCATGAAGTCTCCGTTTGTAGTGGCGTGACCGTCTGGTGCGGGTGCCGGTCTATCGGTGCTTGCAAATGCTGCGTTCCTGCAGCCTCCGTGCAGGATGGGTGCGATCGCCTTGTTTAGCGCAATCATTTTCTGGACGCAGTGTCGCCAGGACTTTGCGCTGGCGCGATCTCCCTGTTAATGCAGAGCAGCTGGCAATTTGCTAGCACGCTGCGGGACACTGCACACCAAGAGTAGCCCCAATGATGTGTCCGGATCAATCATTTTTTATGCATTGTCGATGTTAACCGCACATTTTTTGTTAGCGCAAAACATACACTTCCGCAGGGGCTCCGTGACGGCGAACGGCGCCTGGCGACCGGAGTCGCGAGGCGCCATCGACCCTCGAAAAGGGCGTGGACTAGGAGCGCTGGCGCGGCTTCAGGTAGCCGTGCATGTCGAGCCAGCGGGTGTAGCTGTCGAACCAGCCCGTGCTGGTGGTGGTCTTCGGGTACATGCCGAAGCCGTGGCCGCCCTGCTCGAACAGGTGGAACTCGACGGGCCGCCTGGCGGCCTTCCAGCTGTCGATCAGGCCATAGCCGGCGTTGGCGAAGAAGGGATCGTCCGCGGCCAGCGCGATGAACAGCGGCGGCGCGCCGTCGGGCACCTTCACGGCCGTCAGCGGCCCGTAGATATTGGCGATGAAGGCCGGCCTGGCATCGCCGCCATACAGTGCCGTGGACATCGTGAGCATCGCGCCGGCCGAGAAGCCGATCATGCCGATGCGGTCGGGATCCACGCGCCAGGCGGCGGCGCGCGAACGCACCAGCGCAAAGGCGGCGCGCGCATCGGCGATCTGCGGCGCGTAGGTCGTGGCCGGATCCTGCGGCGCCGGCGGCCGCTGCGCCGTGGCCGAGAACATCTCCTTCATCGATCTGTCGAAGGCCGCCATGTCCTGCGGCGTCTGGTTCAGCCGGTACTTCAGCACGAAGGCCGCCACGCCCTTCGCCGCCAGCGCGCGGGCCACGTCCCAGCCCTCGTTCTGCATCGACAGCGTGCGGAAGCCGCCGCCCGGCGCCACGATCACGGCGGCACCCGTGGCCCGCGCGGCGTCCGGCAGGAACGGCGTGAGCGTGGCGACGGTAACGTTGCGGGTGAAAATGCTGTTGTACTGGCGGTGCCACGCTTCCGGTGCGGTGGCGCCGGGCAGCGCACCCGTGTCCAGCACGATCGCATCGGGCTGCGCCGGTGCTGCGATCGGTTCCATCCTGTCGTTCTGGGCAAAGGCCGGGAAGGCCACGGCGCACGCGGCGGCCAGCGCGCCGATGGCCATCTTCCGGGTCAGTCGGCCGGCCAGAAGCCGGGTCAGGTTCATGTGCTTGTTGTTGTTCATGAGGTCTCCTGTGTGGATGCGGTCAGGGCGCGAGGATGTCCGCGCGCTGGATGACGAGTGCGGCGTCCTGCCCCGCCACGCCGGTGCCCGGCTGGCCGGCGCCGACGCTGACGTGGTAAGTGCCGGGGACGAGCTGGCGGATGCCGTCGCGCGTGACGAAGCTCAGGTCGCGCGGCGCCAGGCGGAAGCTGACCTGGCGGGTCTCGCCGGGCTGCAGCGACAGCCGCTGGAAGCCACGCAATGCCAGCCGCGGTGCGCCCTCGAAGGCCGGCGGCGTCAGGTACAGCTGGGCCACCTCGTCGCCGGGGCGGCGGCCCGTGTTGGTGATGCTGGCGGTGACGACGACGCCGTTCTCCGGCGCGCCGTCCACCGGCTCGATGCGCAGCGGCCCGTAGCCGAACGAGGTGTAGCTGAGGCCATGGCCGAACGGGTAGACCGGCGCGCCGCGGAAGTAGCGGTAGGTGCGGCCCGCCATGGCGTAGTCGTCGAACGGCGGCAGGTCGGCCAGGCTGCGGTAGAACGTCAGCGGCAGGCGTCCGCCGGCATCGGACTTCCCGGCGAGGACGTCGGCAACGGCCTGCCCGCCCGACTGGCCCGGATACCAGGCCTGCAGGATGGCGGCGGCATTCGCCTTGGCCCAGGACAGATCGAGCGCGCTGCCGCTCACCGCGATCACCACGACCGGCTTGCCCGTCGCCCTGGCCGCTTCCAGCAGCAGGCGCTGGTCCTTCGGCAGGTCCAGCGACGTGCGGTCGCCGCCCGCGAAGCCGTCGATCTTCAGCGCCAGCTCCTCGCCTTCCAGGTCGGAGGTCAGGCCGATGACGGCAACGACCGCGTCGGCATCGGCGGTGCCGGCCTTCAGCTCGGCCATCGGGTTGCGCGCGATGCGTTTCCAGAAGATGCCCGGTACGGCGCTCACGCCCGTCTCCGTCTGGAAGCGAAGCGGATAAGAGCGGCCCTTTTCCAGCACGACTTCGGTGAGCTGCAGCGGCTCGGCCCACTTCGAATACGCAGTGGCTTTCACCGCCGCCTTGCCGCTCACCGTGAGCGCGCCCTGCACGCCCGTGACGCCGATGCGGTAGGCGCCGGATTCCGGCGCCACGAGGGACCCCGTCCACACGACCTTGTGCTGGTCGGCCACCACCTTCAGTTCCTGGGCACGCGATTCAAGCCCCCGTTCGACGCGCGTGACGACCGCCTCCTTGTCGAAGGCACTGCCGCTCTTGTTGAAGTAAGCGGCCTGCAGCCCGGGCTGGCCGTCCGGCGTGCGCAGCGCCGTGCGCGGCACCGGATCGCCATCCGTGATCGATGCGCCGAACGGCACGAGGCGGATCCGCGCATCCGGCATGGTAGCCCGCAGGCCGTCGATGACGGACACCGGCGGCGCGCTCTGCGAGGACGAGTAATTGCCGCGCAGGACCCGGGTGGCATCGGCCAGCGGACCGACGACGGCGATGCGTGCATCGCGTTTGAGAGGCAGCACGCCGTCGTTCTTCAGCAGCACCAGGCTCTTCGTCGCGGCCTTGAGCGCCAGCTGCCGGTGTTCCGGCGTGTCGATCGCGCTCACCGGCACGGCATTGACCTGCCGGGCCGGCAGGCCGGCCAGGTCGCCATTGCGCAGCCGCGCCGAGAACAGGCGAACCAGCGCCGTGTCGATGTCGCGCATGCCGATCAGGCCGCGCCGGTACGCGGCCCGATAGCGCTCGCCCAGGCCGGGCGTGCCGCTCAGCGTCTGGCCATTGCACTCGTTGTCCGTGCCGGCCCGCAGCGCCACCGCCGCCGCGGTGACGGGATCGGTCGCATACTTGCTGTGCACCGAGATGTCGGTGACGGCATCGCAGTCCGAGACCACGTAACCCTGGAAGCCCCAGGCACCGCGCAGGGTCTGCTTCATCAGCAGTTCGCTGCCGCAGGCGGGCTGGCCGTTGATGCGGTTGTAGGCGCACATGATGGAGCCGGCCTTCGCGTCCACGATGGCGGCGCGGAACGCCGGCAGGTAGGTGTCCTCCAGGTCGTGGTCGGAGACGAACACATTGGCCACGTGCCGTGTCGGCTCCGGGCCGCTGTGCACGGCGAAGTGCTTGGGCGTGGCCACCACGTGCGGCAGGTCCGGGTCCGGCCCCTGCATGCCGCGGATGAAGGCGACGCCCAGCGCCGCCGTCAGGTGGGGATCCTCGCCGTAGGTCTCCTGGCCCCGGCCCCAGCGCGGGTCGCGGAAGATGTTGATGTTGGGCGACCAGGTGTCCAGGCCCGTGCCGATGCGGCCCAGGCGGCCCGTCTGCCGGCCCAGCGTGTGCAGCGCGCGCACTTCGACACTGATCGCCGATGCGACATCGTGCATCAGCGGCGCATCGAAGGTGGCCGCGAGGCCGATCGGCTGCGGGAAGTTGGTGGTGGGGACGGGGCCCATCGCGCCATGCAGCGACTCCGTCCACCAGTTGTAGGCGGGGATGTTCAGGCGCGGCACGGCCGGCGCCACGTTGAGCAGCTGATCGAGTTTTTCGTCGAGCGTCAGCTGCGCCACGAGCGCGCCGGCGCGCGCATCTGCATCGATGCGCACCGGCGCACGCAGGTCCGCCGCGTGCACGCCGGTGGCATGCAGGGCGGGCGCCAGCGCGGCGCACAGGCGCAAAAGGTGCCAGGTCCGGCGGGCGGAAAAGATCGGGCTGTCGCCTGTGCGGCGATTGCCTGCTGCTCGTTCCTGGCCTGCGTCTCTACGACTGTCTCCTGCTCCACCAATCGGGTTGGTTTTTTTCATGTCACGCACTTTCATGGCGACTGGCTATGCCTGGTGGCATGGTCCTACGCCGCATGCGATTCTAGTTGGGGCTGTGAAAACGTTTCCAATCATTTTTTTGAGCAAAGCGATACCAGGAACGGTATGGCTCTTGCCGGGAACCGGCGGAGCATTGCGGCACCGGGACCGGCGCGCGCACTGTCAGCGCTGCGGCAAGAACGCCGTCAGCCCGCCTGCCCGCCGTGGGCCGCGGTGGCGGGCATCGCGAAGCGGAAGCCCACTTCGCCATCGGCCCAGGACACGTCCATCGTGCCGCCATGCGCGCGCGCGATTTCGGCGACGATGTACAGGCCGAGGCCCAGGCCATCGGAAGGCGAGGCGGCCGGCGAGCGCCAGAACGGCTTGAACAGCTGCTGCGTGACGCCGGGCGCGAGCGGGTCGCCATGGTTGTGTACCGACAGCGCGAACACGCCGTCCGCACTGGCGGCCGCCACCCGCACCGGCTGGCCGGGTACTCCATGCACGATGGCGTTCTTGACGAGGTTCGACAGCAGCTGGCCGAGGCGGCCCACGTCGCAATACAGCGCGATGCCCTGCCCCAGCTCGGCCACGACAGGGCTGTCCGGGTGGATCTGCCGCAGTTCCTCGATCACCTGCTGGAGCGCCTGTTCGAGGCAGCTTTCCTGCCGCAGGTGCAGGACGATCCCGCTGCCCATCCGCCCGCGCGCGAAGTCGACCAGGTCGTCGACCAGGCCCGCCATCCTGGCCAGGCTGCGCTGCATGCGCGCCAGGACGCCCTCGGCCTGCGCCGCGGGCAGGTTCCGGCGCAGCAGGTCCACGCCGCTCTGCACCGCGCCGAGCGGCGTGCGCAGGTCGTGGCCCAGCACGGCGATGAACTGCTCGCGCAGCTCGGCCGTCTCGCGCTCCGAGGTGAGGTCGGTCTGCGTCACGGCATGGGCGCGTTCCGTCTCCAGCTGCTTTGAAATCAGCTCCGCAAACAGTTCCAGGGCCGCGACCGAGGCCGTGGAGGACAGCGGCATCGGCTTCGGATCGAGTCCGCACAGCGTACCGAAATAGCTGCCGTCCGGACGCAGGATCGGAATCGAGAAATAGCTCTGGAAGCCGTACATGCGCGGCGTGTGGTGATCGCGATACTGCGCGCTCTCCTGCACATGGTCGATGACGATGCTCTCGCCGCAGCTGCGCACTTCGTCGCACAGCGTGGTCGCCACGTCCAGCCCGTCGCCGGCCTTCAGGCCGAAGTCCAGCCGGTCCAGCACGGCGCAGGTCGTCCAGCTGGTCGGCGTGACGTGGGCGACGGCGACGAAGCCGAGTCCCGTCAGCGCCGCGACGGTTTCGAGGATTTTCGGTACTGCGCTGATTGCCTGGATTTCCTGTACAGGCAGGAGGACGTCATTGGTCATGGGGGTGAGCGACGGCATGGTGGAAGTGGCCATTCGGGTATCGTGAAAGTCGTCTGCAGGGTCGGCGCGAAGCGACCCACCCCGCGCCACGGATGCCGCCGCTAGCCCGCGACAGGCGGCTGCCCGCCGGGAGGGGCCGCCGGCTCCTCGGCGCGGGCGCCATCCGGCGCCACCTTGGCATGCTCGCCGATGATGCGCAGGATCGCCGGCAGGCTGGAAGGCTTGGCCACGTGCCGGTTGAAGCCCGCCTCGCGCACGCGCACCTGCGTGGCCACGTCGTCCCATGCCGTCAGGGCCACGATGTAGGGCTGGTTGCCCGGCTGGCTGCGCAGCGCGCGCGCGACGGCATAGCCATCCACCTCCGGCATGCCCAGGTCCAGCAGGACCAGGTGCGGCTCGTACAGTGCCGCGAAGGCGATGGCTTCCGCCCCGCCGTACACGGCGCGCGCCGTCATGCCGTGCAGCGTGAGCAGCTCGGCCAGTATGTCGGCAGCGTCGCGGTTGTCGTCGACGACGAGAATTCGTGGGAGGGGGAGAGTCATGGCCAGGCATCCGATAGCGTCCGCGGCACGCGGAACAATGAACGGCGTTGTTTTGGCCGAAAGGTCCGTGCAAGCGGCTATCTGGCTCGCACGGCGGACAGTCTAGCACAGGCGCGCGTGGCGGCCCTTCCGGCGGGCAATATCTGCCGCCTGAACAGTGCGACCTTGGGCGGTTTGGGCGGCTTGGGCGGCTTGGGCGGCTTGGGCGGCTTGGGCAGTTTGGGCAGTTTGGGCAGTTTGGGCAGTTTGGGCAATTTGGGCAGCCGCGGCCGGAATGCGCCGGAGCGTCGTCGTGGTGCGCTCCAGAAAACGCCCTTTTCTAAAAGCCGATATTCCTCGATAAAGCCTCAGGAATGCCGATACCGGGCACGATTCGATGCTACTACTCGCTGAGGCATAACCGGCGCTTCGATAAACGGCACGATGTCGGGAGCCCAGGCGCCCGTATCGCTTTTTAGAATCTTTTAGAGGCAAAGCGCTTTCGATTTATTTCGAAAGATGGGAGAACCGGACGAAGTATCGAAAAATCGCGTCAGACCATGGGGTTTATCACGTTTTAGAAAATGGCGAAGAAAAAAGAGAACCGCCCCATTCGTCGGCTCGCGGCGGCGCACCACAGGTGGCGAAGGAAGCCGGCGGCCGCCCTGCTTGACGACGAGCCCGACGAGCCCAGCGAACTCCAACCGGGCCCAACTCAGGCCCGAATCAGGCCCAAATCAGGCCCAAATCAGGCCCAGCTTGGCACAACCAGGCTCAACCAATCTGGCAGCCGTCACGACTATCCCGGCACCCGCCCCGACTATACTGGCGGCTGGACGGGAGAACACGGATGCCGAAGAAGGTGCGGCTGCGAGGCCGGATGGGATACCGGATATGATGCCGAATATGATGCCGAAGTCGATACGTGCGTGGATGCAGGCATGGATGCGCGACCTGACGGGACCGCCGTCCGGCATGGCATTCGACTTCACGCAGCCGGCGGGCGAACCGGCGCTCGCGCCGCCCGGTGGCGTATCGTGGCGCGTGTTCGGCAACCCTGTGTCGCTGTTCATCGGCGGCGTGACGGCCGTGCTGCTGGAACTGGCCGAACCGTCGGTACGGGCCGGCGTGTGGGACCACAGCAGCTTCCGGCGCGACCCGGCCATGCGGCTGCGGCGCACCGGCTTCGCGGCGATGATGACGGTCTACGGCCCCCGCTCCGCGGCGGAGCAGCTGATCGCCCGCGTGGTGCGCCTCCACGGCCAGGTGGCCGGCACGACGACCGATGGCACGCCCTACCACGCCAACGACCCGCGGTTGCTGGACTGGGTGCAGGCCACGGCCACGTTCGGCTTCACGCAGGCCTACCACCGGTATGTCCGCACGTTGCCGGCCGCCGGCATGGATGCCGCCTTTGCCGAAGCCCAGCCCTCTGCCCGCCTGTATGGCGCCACCGGCGCGCCCGCCTCCTGGGTCGCATGGGAAGAACTGCTCTCTGCCACGGCGCCCGGCCTGGCCGGATCCGAGACGCTGGCCGACTTCCTCCACATCATGGCCACGGCCGCCATCCTGCCGGCGCCGCTGCGCTGGCTGCAGCGGCTGCTGGTGCGGGCCGCCGTGCAGATCACGCCCGAACCGGTGCGCTCGCTGCCGCAGCTGCGCGGCCAGGGACTGCGGCCCGGCGAGGCAGCCGTCGTGCGCATACTGGCGCGCGCAGCGGCGCTGCTGCCGCTGGGCGACCTGCCGCCCGCGCAAGCGGCCCGCCGGGTCGCCGGTAGCCGGGACGCCAGTAGGTCGTAGCCTGTAGGCGGAGGTAGTAGCCTGTACGCGGTAGGCGGTAGGCGGTAGGCGGTAGCCGGTGGCCGGTAGCCGGTAGCCGGGACGCCGGTAGCCGAGCCGCCGGCCGCCGGGATTGACCGCCCGGCACGCGCGGCCTCGCGTCGGCCCCCTTGGCAAGCCGCGCAGGACGTGGCATCGTCACGCTTTGACCGGAAGTCGCTTTACTTTAATGTCCATCCATACACGACACAATATCCAGATCGCGGGCCGCGGCCCGGCAACCCTCGTCTTCGGCCACGGCTACGGTTGCGACCAGTCCATGTGGCGCGACCTGATCCCGGCCTTCGCGCGCCGCTATCGCCTCGTGACCTATGACCTGGTGGGCAGCGGCGGCTCGGACCTGGCCGCCTACGACCGGGACAAATACGCCACGCTGCACGGCCACGCCGACGATCTGCTGGAGATCATCGACGCCTGCGCCGACGGCCCGGTGGTCTTCATCGGCCACTCCGTCAGCGCGATGATCGGCCTGCTCGCCGCGAACAAGGCACCGCACCGTTTCATCGCGCAGGTGATGGTGGGGCCTTCGCCGTGCTATGTGAACGACGCGGACTACGTGGGCGGCTTCAATCGGGAGGATCTGGACGCGCTGCTGGCAGCGATGGACCGCGACTTCCTCGGCTGGACGCTGAAGATGGCGCCGATGATCATGGGCGCCCCCGACCGGCCGGAGCTGGCCGAGGACCTGGCGGACCGCATCCTCCGCAACGATCACGCGATTGCCCGCCACTTCGCCCGCGTGACCTTCCTGGCCGACCACCGCGCCGACCTGCCCGGCTGCCAGGTGCCAACATTGGTTGTGCAGTGCACGGACGACGTGCTCGTACCGCGCGAGGTCAGCCAGTACATGTACCGCCGGCTGCCGCGCGCCACGCTGCGCGTCATCGACAACGTGGGCCACTGCCCGCACGTGAGCGCGCCCAGCGACAGCTCGCTGCAGATCGAGCGCTTCCTGACCACCGTGCTGCGGTGACGCGCAGGAGAAACCCACGATCCGCCCATCAGGCGCTACCATGCAGCCCGATGACGCCCACCCGCACAGGAAGCACGCTTTGACGAGCAATCGAAACGCCGAGGCGTCGCCGCGCCGCCGCGCCCTGCTGGCGCTGGCCGCGGCAGCCGCGCTGCCCTTCCCCACCGCCCGCGCCGACGATGACGATCACGCGCACGCGCACGGCCGCACCGGTGCGCCTGCCGGCAAGGATGTGCTGACGGTGGTGGGTCCCTGGGAGCTGACGGGACTGGAACCTTCGCGCTCCGGCTACATGTTCGCCCGCATGGAGGTGGCCGAAACGCTGCTCGACGTGGACGACCGCGGCGGCCTGCGCGCCGGCCTTGCCTCCGCATGGCAGGCCTCCGCCGATGGCCTGCAGTGGCGCTTCACGCTGGCCCCGGGGCGGCGCTACCATGATGGCTCGCCCGTCACGCCTGCCAGCGTGGCCGCCTGCCTGCAGCGCGCGCATGCCCGGCCCGGCGTGCTGCGGCTAGCGGACGTGCGCGACATCGCGGCCAGCGGCATGGACATCGTCTTCCGGCTGGGCCGCCCGTTCGTGCCGCTGCCCTACCTGCTCACGCATTATTCGACCCAGATCCTGGCGCCCGCCTCGTTCGGCGCGCGCGGCAACGTGGCGGCGGTCATCGGCAGCGGACCGTTCCGCATCACCGCCCTCTCCCTGCCGCAGCAGTTCGATGTAGAGCGGGTGGCAGATGGCGGCACCTCCGGCGCGCGCGTCCGGCGCGCCCGCTACATCAGCGTGGCCCGCGCGGAGACCCGCACGCTGCTGGTGCGCAGCGGCCAGGCCGACCTGGCGTTCTCGCTCGATCCGCCCAGCATCCGCGCGCTGCGGAGCAACCCGAACGTGGCGCTGATGTCTGCCATGCTGCCCCGCACCACCTTCATCAAGCTCAATGCCGGCCATCCGCTGCTGGCCGATGTGCGCGTGCGGCAGGCGATCGCGCTGTGCGTGGAACGCCGCGGCATCGCCCGCGCTTTGCTGCGCGATCCGGGCCTGGGCGCAACGCAGCTGTTCCCCCGCTCGATGGCGGGTTGGCACGACAGCACGCTGCCACCGCTGCGCACCGATCCGGCCGCCGCACGCCGCCTGCTGGACCAGGCGGGCTGGCAGGTGGCCGCCGACGGCATCCGCCAGCGCGCCGGCGTGCGCATGGCACTGACGCTGACGACCTTCGTCGACCGTCCCGAGCTGCCGCTGATCGCCGCTGCGCTGCAGGAAGAGATGCGCCAGGTCGGCATCGCTGTGCGCGTGGTGGTCGGCAATTCCAGCGACATCCCCGCCGGCCACCGGAGCGGCACGCTGCAGATGGGGCTCGTGGCACGCAATTTCGGCAATGTGTCCGACCCGGTGGCCACGCTGCTGGACGACTTCGGGCCCGGCGGCGGCGACTGGGGCGCGATGGGCTGGCGCAATGCGCAGTCGAGCGGCGCGCTGGCCCGGCTGGCCGCCACGCAGGGCGATGCCGACTCGCGCCGTGCCGACCGCGCCACTGTGGCAGCCACGCTGCAGGCGGAACTGCCCGTGATCCCGGTGGTGTGGTACCGCCAGGTGTGCGCGGCCAGCCGCCGCATCGCCGGCGCCAGCATCGATCCGTTCGAACGCAGTTATCGCCTGTCGGCGGTGCGATGGGCCTGAAGAACGAGGTGGGTCTGAAGAACCAGATGGGCCTGAAGAACAATCTGCCGGCATGGCGCGGACTGGCACCCGCGCTGGCGCGCCGCCTGCTGCAGGCCGCGATGGTGGCGCTGCTGGTCGGCACGCTGTGCTTCTTCATGACGCGCCTGCTCCCCGGGGACATCGCCTACCGCATCGCGGCGGGCCGCTACGGCTACGACATGGTGACGGCGGCGGCGGCCGAAGCGGTGCGCATCGAACTGGGCCTGGACCGCCCGTGGTTTGCCGCGCTGGCCGACTGGTGGGGACGGCTGCTGCAGCTCGACCTGGGCATGTCGCAGGTGACGGGCGAGCCCGTGCTGATCGAGATCGCCCGGCAGCTCGGGCCCACGCTGCGCCTGTCCCTGCTGGCGATGGCCATGTCGCTGTGCGTCGGCCCCACGCTCGGCGTGCTGGCGGGGCTGCGTCCGGGCGGCCTGATCGACCGCCTCACGCTGGCCCTGTCGGTGGCGCTGCGCGCCATGCCGCCCTTCCTCCTGGGATTGATCCTCGTGCTGGTCTTCTCGGTGCAGCTGGGCGCGCTGCCCGCGGCCGGCCACGACGACCACGGCAGCATCATGCTGCCCGCCCTCACGCTGGCGCTGGGCATGGCGGCCGTCTCCTGCCGGGTGGCGCGCGACGCGATGGTGCAGGTGTCGGCATCGGCCTACTTCGCCTTCGCACTGACCAAGGGCCTGACACCGCGGCAGGCGCTCCTGCGGCACGGCGTGCGCAACGTGGCGGCACCGGTGACGGCCTACCTGGGCGTGCAGCTCGTCTACCTGATCGAGGGCGTGGTACTGGTGGAGACCATCTTTGCCTGGCCCGGCATCGGCCACGCGCTGGTGCACGCCATCTTCGGCCGCGACGTGCCGATGATCCAGGGCAGCGCGCTGGTACTCGGCCTGCTGTTCGTGCTGTTCAACGCGCTCGTCGACACGGCCTGCGCTTTCATCGACCCACGCCGCAAGCCATGAACCAGATGCCTTCCGCTCCTCTCGATCTGCCATACCACACGGAGGCGCGCTGGCGGCCCCGCGCGGGACAGATGGCCGGCATCGCCCTGCTGGTCCTCATCGCTGCGTTCGCGCTGTTCGGCCCCTGGCTGGTCGGCATCGATCCGGCACGCCAGCAGCTCGAGCGCTTCCTGGAAGTCCCCAGCCTGGCGCACCCGCTCGGCTTCGACCAGCTGGGCCGCAGCATGCTGGCCCGGCTGGCCCATGGCACGCAGCTGTCGCTGGCACTGGCGGCGATCAGCGTGCTGTCGGCAGCCATTCCCGGCACGCTGCTCGGCCTGCTGGCTGCCTGGTGGGGCGGCTGGCCGGAGCGCCTGCTGGCGGCGCTGGCCGATGCGGTACTCGCCCTCCCCGGCCTGCTCCTGGTGCTGCTGCTGGCCGCCTTCGCGCCGGGCGGCTTCTGGCCGCTGTACGTGGGCATTTCGCTGGCCCTGTGGGTGGAATATTTTCGCGTGGTGCGCGCCGCCAGCCGCATCCTGCTGGCCGGCCCGCAGGTCGAGGCGGCGCGCCTGCTCGGCTTCGGCGCAGCGTACATCGTGCGCCGCCACCTGCTGCCGGAGCTGCTGCCACGCCTGCTCACGCTGATGCGCTTCGGCTTTGCCGGCGCCGTGCTGGCCATGTCCGCGCTGGGCTTCGTGGGCGTGGGCCTGCAGCCGCCCACGCCGGAACTGGGCGTGATGATGATCGAGCTGCTGCCCTACTACGGCGAAGCCCCGTGGCTGGTGGGCGCGCCCGTGCTGGTGCTGTTCCTGACACTGCTCGGGCTGTTGCTGCTCCCCGCCGGAACGGAGACGGCATGAACACGCCGGCCCTGGCAGTCGAACGCCTGACCGTCTTCCATCGCGACCAGCCGCTGGTGCGCGACATCGCGTTGACCATTCCCGCCGGTGGCGTGCTCACGCTGCTGGGAGAGAGCGGCTCCGGCAAGTCGCTGCTGGCACAGGCCGTGATGGGCAACCTGCCCGCCGCGCTGCACTGCACGGGCAGCGTGCATGTCGGCGGCGAGCGCACCGACGCCGCCGACCAGCGCAGCCGCCACGCGGGCTGGGGACGCCGCGTGGCCCTGCTGCCGCAGGAACCGTGGCTGGCACTCGACCCGACCATGAAGGTGCGTCGCCAGGTCGCCGAGAGCTACCAGCTGGTCAACGCAACGCGGCCCCCGGCGGGTGCGGCAATGCAGCTCGCGGGGCGCGCCCTCGCCGGCCTGGGCCTGCAGGACGCGGCGGACAAATACCCGTTCATGCTCTCCGGCGGCATGGCGCAGCGCGTCGCCTTCCTGGCCACGCATGCCGCCGGCGCCCCGCTGCTGATCATCGACGAACCGACCAAGGGCCTGGACGCCGACCGGCGCGGCGAGGTGCTCGACCTGCTGCTGGCCGCGCGCGCGGAGGGCATGAGCCTGCTGTGCATCACGCACGACGTGTGGCTGGCGCGTGCCCTCGGCGGCCGGCTGGCGGTCATGCTGGAAGGCGCGATGGTCGAACAGGGCGATGCCGCGCAAGTGCTGGCCGCACCCGAGCACGCCTACACGCGACGCCTGCTCGCCGCGGAGCCGGCCCACTGGCCGCGGCGGCCCGCCCTGCATCGGCCGGCGCAGCGCAACGTGGTCTGCGTCGACGGTGTCGCCAAGGCGTTCGGCGACGAGCGCCTGTTCGACGGCGTGAGTGCGCGGTTCGGCGCCGGCGAGATCGTCGCCGTCAGCGGTCCGAGCGGATCGGGCAAGACCACCTTCGGCAATCTCGTGCTGGGCCTGCTGGCACCGGACCGCGGCAGCGTCACCCGTGCCGCCGGCCTCGCGCCCACCGCGTTCCAGAAGATCTACCAGGATCCCGCCGCGGCCTTTGCACCCCGCATCACCCTGCGCACCGCCCTGCGCGACCTGGTGCGCCTGCACCGGCTGGACTGGCAGGTGCTGGACGACCTGCTGGCGCGCATGCGCCTGTCCACGGCCCTGCTGGACCGCCTGCCGGGCCAGGTCTCGGGCGGCGAGCTGCAACGGATCGCGCTGGCCCGCGTGCTGCTGATGAAACCCGCGCTGATCTTCGCCGACGAGCCGACCTCGCGCCTCGATCCCGTCACGCAGCAGGAAGTGATCGCGCTGCTGGCCGAACAGGCCCGGGCCCATGACTGTGCGGTGATGCTGGTGACGCACGATGCGGACATCGCACACAGGATTGCCGACCGGCAGATCGCCCTGCTGAAGACCTGAGGGCACGGCGGTACCGCGCGGGGATGCCGCTCAGCCACGCCGCCAGGCGCCACCTTGCTGACCGCACGCAAGCGTGTGCCGCCGCACATTCGCGCGGGGTGAAAAAATGGAAGATACTGTTTATATGCTTTCGCCTGCCGAACGATGTCGTTCGGCAGGCAGGCACTGCAGACAGAGAATCCATCATGCATTCAACCGACCACGATTGCGTGGCTTCGTACCGCACGCTGAGCCGCCTGATCGGCTGGGCCGGGCTGCTGATGCCGGCCGTGGTCCGGGTCGGCGCGCTGCTGGCCGATGGCGTCGGCGCCACCGATTCGCTGAGCGCCTACTACTACACGAGCATGCGCGACATCTTTGTGTCGACCACGGTGCTGACGGGCGTTCTGCTGCTGTGCTACCGCACGGCGCATGTGCAGGACACGGTAGTGGCCACGCTGGCCGGCCTGGCCGCCATCGGGCTGGCGCTGTTTCCGATGGATCCCGTTTACGCGGCCGAGCTGCTGGCGCGTTATCCCGACCTCGGCACCGACCGCCATTACGCGGCGGGCGGCGCGCTGGGCTATCACCTGGCCTGCGCCGTCGCGTTCGCGGGGCTGTCGTTCTACCTGGTGTTCTTCCGCTTCGGCGCCGTAGTGTGCGATGACCGTCCCCGTGCGGCCGCGCGACGGCTGGCATACCGGCTGTGCGGCGCGATGATGCTGCTGTCGTTCGCGGCGATCGCCGTGCTGACGGTATTCGACCACGGCGCCTCGTACTTCTGGCCCGAGACCTGCGCGGTGAGCGCGCTGGCCGTGGCCTGGCTCGTCAAGGGCGAGGCCTTGCTGAAGGAGGCGGTACCGGCCGCGTGCGTCCCGGCCGCAGAGGACGCCACGCTGCACCTGCACTGAGCTGCCTGGCCGCCCCGCGTCCGTAGCAATCTGTTACAGCGCGCCGGTACACCGACTGCCGTCCCATTGCGTTATGGCATGAACAGCCCGGCGCACGTCGCGCCCGGCCAACGTATCCGATGGAGACACCATGAAGCGCCTGTTCACCGCCCTCGCCCTGCTGGCATCGTTCACCCACGTCGTCGCCGGCGAAATCTCGCTGTATTCGCGGCCCGATTTCCGCGGCAGCCCTTTCACCGTCCGCGGCGCCGCGCCCAACTTCGACGACCTGGGTTTCAACGATCGTGCCTCGTCGATCATCGTTCGCTCGGGCACCTGGGAAGTCTGCCAGCACAAGAATTTCGGCGGCCAGTGCACGGTGCTGACGCCGGGCGAGTATCCGACGCTGAGCCGCATGAACGACCAGATCTCGTCGGTGCGCGAAGTGGACCAGCGCCGCGGCCGCGGTGACTACGATGGGCGCGGTGATTATGACGGGCGCGATGGGGATCGCCGGGACCGCCGCGACCACCGTGGCGACGACGGGCGCGGTGCCCCCGTCGAACTGTTCACCGACCGCGATTTCGGCGGCCGCGCCATCCCTGTCGGCAACGACATCCGCACCCTGCGCTCACGCGACTTCAACGACCGCGCCACCTCGATGATCGTGCGCGAAGGCGAATGGCAGTTGTGCGAGCTCGACGATTTCGGCGGCCGCTGCATCGTCTACGCGCCAGGCCGCTATCCCTTCCTGCAGGGCATGCAGGACATGGCATCGTCGGTGCGCCGGCTGCGCTGATCGCGCACCATCCCGGTCACAGGTAGTCGACCTCTGAGGCATTGGCCGGGTATTCCTCGGCCAGCTCCCGCAAGCACTTCTGCATGATCAGGGCATCGCGGGGAAAGCGCTCCGCGAAGCCGTTCCAGCCGACCAGCTGCAGCCTGCGCGGCATGGGCACGAGACCGATGATCACATCCCAGAACGCATCCCAGTTCGGCCCGTACCAGTCGGGGAAATGCAGCGTTTGCGCGAGCAGCGCATGCAGGTCGCGCACGGTGGCGATGTTGGAAATGTCGAGGACGACGAGGTCTTGGCGGGTCATCGGCCGATTCTAGCATCGCCCGCCCGCCCGCCCGCACTCACTCCTCACTCACTCACCCACCTACTCACGCACGCCTGCCGTCAGACCGGCGCAGGCCGGTGCTCTGCCATCAGCCGTTCGATGTCTTCGCGGTGCGGCTGCGCTGGCTGCGCGCCCGCCTTCGTGCAGGCCAGCGCGGCCGCGGCCGAGGCGTGGTCCATCGCGCGATGCCGGTCCATGCCCTCGGCCGTCGCGGCGGCAAACACGCCGGCAAACGTGTCGCCCGCGCCGGTGGTATCGCACACCGGGACCCGGTACGCCGGCACAGTCAGCACCTTGCCATCGCCAGCGGCCAGCAGCGCCCCTTCACCACCCAACGTCACCAGCACTTCGATCGCATGCCGGCGCGCCAGCGCCAGTGCCGCCTCGCGCGGATCGCTCGCACCGTCCAGTGCTGCCAGCTCCCGGGCATTGACGATCAGGATGTCCAGTGCATCCAGGTCGGGAAGGCGGTCCGGCTGCAATGGCGATGCATTCAGGATCACCGTGCGGCCCATGGCCCTGGCACGGCGCGCGAGGGCCATCGTTTCGAACAGGTCCGTCTCCAGCTGCAGCAGCAGGCAGCGGCCGCCTGCAAGGTCGGCATCCGTGAGCTGTTGCGCCGTCGCGGCCAGGTTGGCGCCGGCGGCCACCACGATCGAGTTCTCGCCGCCGCCATCGACGAGGATCACCGCGATGCCGGTGGCCGCGCCGGCGATCGGGACGACGCCGGCCGTATCGACGCCGGCCGCCACCACGCAGCCCAGCGCCGTCGCGGCAAACGCGTCGTCGCCGGTGGCACCGAACAGGCGCACCGGCACGCCGAAGCAGCGCGCCGCATGCGCCTGGTTGGCGCCCTTGCCGCCCGCGCAGACATGGGCCTGGCCGCCCAGCACCGTCTCGCCCGGCAGCGGCAGGCGCGCCGTGCCGACGGCGATATCGACGTTGATCGAGCCGAAAACGTTGATCATGCGTGGCTCCCCGGCGCGTGACTCCCCACCATGACGCGGGTGGCACATGGCATTCCTTTGCAGGCCGGCTGCGGCCCGACTCCAACGTTCGACATGCATGCTCCCGGTGAGATCTCGTCTGGCTGCAGGTTAGCACGCTGATGGATCACGGCAATGGCCTGCCCGCGCGCGATTCCTTGCCGGTGCGCGCAGCGGGGCTTTCCGCTGCTACTGTTCGCCGAACGCCTCCGCCACCAGCGCGCGCAGCCAGCGGTTGCCGTCGTCCTGGTTGTAGCGGCGGTGCCAGAACATGTTCGTCTGCAGCGGCGCCAGGCGCAGGGGCGACTTCACGTAGGCCAGCCCGAACGGCGCGGCGGTGCGCTCGGCCAGCTTGAGCGGCACCGTCACCACCAGGTCCGTCGTGCCCACGATGTAGGGTGCGGCGGCGAAGTGCGGCACCGAAAAACTGGCGGCGGCCAGGATGCCGGCCTTCTGCAGCGCCACGTTGATGCGGTCGTAGGGACTGTCCGGCGTCGTCACGACCAGGTGCTGCGCCGCGCCGAACCGCTTCAGGGTGAGCGGGCCGCTGGCCAGCGGATGGCCGGCGCGGAAGAGTGCCACGTAGTGCTGGCGGAACAGGCGGCGCTGGTACAGGGCGCCGGGCGCATCGTCGAACGCGCCGATCGCCAGGTCCACCCGGCCCCCTTCCATGTCGGTACGGAGCGACTCCTGCGTCACGCGCACCGCGGCGATCCGCACGCCGGGCGCCGCGGCGCCACAGAGCGCCACCAGGCGGGGCATGAAGTAGGTCTCTCCCACGTCCGTCATGGCGACCGTGAAGCGGCGCCGGCTGGTGGCGGGATCGAAGGCGGGCGGCGCCGCCAGCGCCCCTTCCAGCTGGGCCAGCGCGGCGGCGACCGGCTCGGCCATCCGCTCGGCAAACGGGGTCGGCTGCATGCCCGCCGCGGTGCGTACGAACAGCTCGTCCCCCAGCGCACGCCGCAGCCGCGCCAGCGCATTGCTGACGGCCGACTGCGTCAGCCCCAGCCCGCGCGCGGCCGCCGAGATCTGCCGTTCCCCGTGCACGGCCTGGAACACCAGCAGCAGGTTCAGGTCCAGCTCATGCAGTCCCATGGCAACAGCCCCCTCTATTTACATTGTAAATACTTTCCATTTTGGTATTTATATCGCGTAAGCGGGCTGCGTGCACTACATTTCACCCAGGAGACAAAAACCACGGAGACACCATGGACCAGCCACGCGGCTACCAGTCCGGCTTCGGCAACGAGTTCGCCACTGAAGCCATCGCGGGCGCGCTGCCTGCGCACCGCAATTCGCCGCAGCGCGCGCCGCTCGGCCTGTATGCCGAACAGTTGTCCGGCACCGCCTTCACCGCGCCGCGCGCGCACAACCGCCGCAGCTGGCTGTACCGCATCCGCCCCGGCGCGATGCACGAGCCTTTCACGCAGATCGCCAATGGCCGCATGATCAGCCGCTTCGACGACGTGGCAGTGCCGCCGAACCAGCTGCGCTGGGATCCGCTGCCACTGCCGGATGCCCCCACGGACTTCCTCGACGGCTGGGTGACGATGGCCGGCAATGCGGCATGCGCGATCCACCTGTACGCCGCCAACCGCGACATGGATGGCCGCTATTTCTACAATGCGGATGGCGAGCTCCTGGTCGTGCCGCAGCAGGGCCGCCTGCGCATCGCCACCGAACTGGGCGTCCTCGATGTCGAGCCGCAGGAAATCGCCGTCATCCCGCGCGGCATGCGCTTCCAGGTCGCACTGCCGGACGGCGCGGCGCGCGGCTACCTGTGCGAGAACTCCGGCGCGCTGCTGCGCCTGCCCGACCTGGGCCCGATCGGCTCGAACGGCCTGGCCAATCCGCGCGACTTCCTCACGCCGCATGCGGCCTACGAAGACCTGGAAGGCGACTTCGAACTGGTCGCGAAATTCGCGGGCAACCTGTGGCGCGCGCGCATCGGCCATTCGCCGCTCGATGTCGTGGCCTGGCACGGCAACTACGCCCCGTACAAGTACGACCTGCGCCACTTCAACGCCATCGGCTCGATCAGCTACGACCATCCGGATCCGTCGATCTTCCTGGTGCTGCAGGCGCATTCCGACACGCCTGGCGTCGACACGCTGGACTTCGTGATCTTCCCGCCCCGCTGGCTGGCGGCGGAAGACACGTTCCGGCCGCCCTGGTTCCACCGCAACGTGGCAAGCGAATTCATGGGCCTGATCCACGGCCAGTACGATGCCAAGTCGGCCGGCTTCCGTCCCGGCGGCGCCAGCCTGCACAACTGCATGAGCGGCCACGGCCCGGACGCGGCCACGTTCGACAAGGCCAGCAGCGCCGACACCACGCTGCCGCACAAGATCGCCGACACGATGGCGTTCATGTTCGAGACGCGCGACATCCTTCGCCCCACCGCCCGGGCGCTTGCCTCGCCACTGCTCCAGCCGGCTTACTACCAGTGCTGGCAGGGCTTCCACAAACACTTCCAGGAACCGCAGCCATGAGCCGCCAGACCAGCCCCGCGCTGAACGAAACCCACGACCCGAAGCTCGCGAGCTGGGTCGCTTCGGCCAATGTGCCCGACACCGACTTCCCGATCCAGAACCTGCCGTTCGCCCTGTTCCGCCGGCGCGGTACCGGGGAAGCCTGGCGCGGCGGCGTGGCGATCGGCGACCGGATCGTCGACCTGTCGGCACTGGGCAGCCTGGCCGATGCGTGGGACGATGCTTGGGACGATGCGGCGCGCCACGCGGTCGCCCTCGCATCCCGCGACAGCCTGAACGCGCTGATGGCCGCAGGGCCGGCAGCCTGGTCGGCGCTGCGCCTGGCCCTGTCGCGCATGCTGCGCAGCGAGGCGCCCGCGCGCCCGGAGTGTCTCGTGCCGCAGGCCGATGCCGAATACGCCGTGCCGGCCACGATCGGCGACTACACGGACTTCTATACGTCGATTCACCATGCGACGGCGGTCGGCAAGCTGTTCCGGCCGGATAATCCGCTGCTGCCGAACTACAAATGGGTGCCGATCGGCTATCACGGCCGCTCGTCGACGATCGGCGTGTCCGGCCAGGCGTTCCACCGCCCGCTCGGACAGACGCGGGCTGCCGGCGTGGAAGGTGCGCCGTCGTTCGGTCCCGCGCAACGTCTCGACTTCGAACTGGAAGTGGGCATCTTCATCGGCACCGGCAATGCGTCCGGCGCACCGATCGCGGCGGCGGATGCGGAGCGGCATGTGTTCGGCCTGTGCCTGCTGAACGACTGGTCCGCGCGCGACCTGCAGGCCTGGGAATACCAGCCGCTCGGCCCCTTCCTGTCGAAGAATTTCGCCACCACGATCTCGCCCTGGATCGTCACGCTCGAAGCGCTGGCGCCCTACCGCGCGGCGTGGCAGCGCGACGCGGCCGATCCGCAGCCGTTGCCCTACCTCGACTACCCGGCGCTGCGCGCGTGCGGCGGCTTCGACATCGCACTGGAAGTGAGCCTGCAGACGGCATCCATGCAGCGCGACGGCATGCCGCCCGCCACCCTGGCCCGGTCGAACTTCCGTCATTCGTACTGGAGCGTGGCGCAGCTGGTGGCGCACCACACCGTGAACGGCTGCGCGCTGCGGCCCGGCGACCTGCTGGGCTCCGGCACGCAGTCCGGACCGGATGAGGCGGAAGCGGGTTCGCTGCTGGAACTGAGCGCGGGCGGCAAGCAGCCCGTCGCGCTGCCGGGCGGCGAAGCGCGCGTGTTCCTGGCCGACGGCGACAAAGTCGTGCTGCGCGGCTGGACCAGCCGTCCCGGCCTGCCCCGCATCGGCTTCGGCGAAGCGGCCGGCACCGTCCTGCCGGCCCGGTGAGCGCGATGAAGCTGCACACCTACTTCCGCAGCTCGGCCGCCTACCGCGTGCGCATCGCCCTGCACCTGAAGGGATTGACGGCCGAGCAGATTCCCGTCCACCTGCTGAACCACGGCGGCGAGCAGCTCGGCGAAGCCTTCGGCGCATTGAATCCCCAGCACCTGCTGCCGGTGCTGGAGGACGGCGACCTGGTGCTGACGCAGTCGGTGGCGATCGTCGAATACCTCGACGAACTGCATCCGGCGGTGCCGCTACTGCCGCTTGACGCCGCCGGCCGCGCGCGCGTGCGGTCCCTTGCGCTGGCGATCGCCTGCGACATCCACCCGCTGAACAACCTGCGCGTGCTGAAGTACCTGGAAAAGGAACTGCACATCACGCCGGAGCAGAAGTCCGCGTGGTACCGCCACTGGGTCGGGACGGGACTGGCGGCGCTGGAGACGCGGCTGGCGCAGGACGCGGCGACGGGCGCGTTCTGCCACGGCGACGCGCCGACATTGGCCGACTGCTGCCTGGTGCCCCAGCTGTACAACGCGCGGCGTTTCGGCTGCGATCTGGCACTCTATCCCACGCTGGAGCGCATCGCCGCGGCATGTGAAGCGCTGCCGGCGTTCGCGGCGGCCAGGCCCGAGGCGCAGGCGGACGCCCAATAGCGTCAGGCGGGCAGCATCGTCAGTCCCGCCGGCCGGTGCGGTGCCGAGGCACGTGCCGCTCGTTCGTCGTGAAATGCACGATGCAGATTATGCTGCGCGCCCATCCGAGGGCGACGCATTCCCAAGATATGCCGCAAGGTCAGAACGTGTGCCGCAACCCCAGGTTCCATCCCGTGCTGCCGCTGCCGGACTCGGTGTTGTTGCCGATGGTGTAGCCGGCGCCGTTGCGGTTCTTCACGTGGCCGTAGGCGCCGTAGATGCCGCTGCGTTTCGACAGCATGTACAGGTAGGCGATGCCGATCGCGCTGGCATCCTGGTCGAAGGCGGTGCGGTCGTCCTTGTGCATCATGGAGAACATCAGGTTGCCGGGACCGATGGGTGCCTGGAAGCCCAGCAGCGCTTCGCGGCCGTCCGTCGAGGGCGTCGGCTTCGTGCCGCCATAGGGATTGTTCGCGTTCGGCAGCGGCGCGCTGTTGTAGCCCTGGTCGATGCCGTAGCCGGCATGCAGCTTGATCCACTTGAGGTCATAGCTGGCGCCGACCAGCGTGTTCCTTCCCGCGCCATGCAGCACCGCCGCCGCGTCGGGCGTGGCGGCGATATCCGCATTCTTGTTGTTGTAGGCGACCCGCAGCGCCAGCGGCCCAGCCGTGTAGCCGATGGCGCCGCCGTACTGGCGTCCCGCCGAGGATCCCGCCTGTTCGCCGGCGCTGTACGACAGTTCGGCATCCACGCCGCGCGTGGCCGGCATCGTGTAGGTGATCGTATTGCTGGTGCGGACATTGGTGCCCGAGTCGGGGAAGATGTTCCCCGCCCGGCCCGCGTAGCCGGTGGCGAACGGATCGACCACCTTGACCATCATGTTGTGGTACGGCGTGAACTGGCGGCCCAGCGCCACCGTGCCGAAGCCGCCCTTCAGGCCCACGAAGGCCTGCCGGTTGAACAGCGTGTTGGCCGAATCGAGTTCACCGGTATCGATCTTGGTGCCCGTCTCCAGCGTGAAGATGGCCGACAGGCCGTTGCCCAGGTCTTCCGTGCCGCGAAAGCCGATGCGCGAGGTGGCCGCGGCACCGCTGGTGACCTTGGCGACCGTGCCGCCCGCGCCGCCGCTTTCGCTGACGAGGGCGGCATCGGCGATGCCGTAGAGGGTGACCGATGTCTGGGCATGCGCGGCGGCGCTGCCGAGGACGAGGATCAGGGCGCGGGTCTTCTTCATGATGGTCTCCGTTGTTTTTGATGTGCGTGGCCCGGCCGGCGGCAGGAAGCTGCCGCCAGCGGAGCACACGCGAGGTAAAGATGGATCGCCGGACGGCGGATCAGGACTTGGCGGCCTTGTCGTCAGCGATCACCGGCTCGACGATCGTGCACAGGATCAGCAGGCATACCAGCGCGCTGCAGCCCATGTAGGTGAAGACGGCGCTCCAGCTGTAGGCGTCGAGCAGCATGCCGGCGGCCAGCGGCGCGCACGCACCGCCCACCTGCCCCACCGAGTTGATGATGCCGAACGAGACGGGATAGACGGACTTGCTGGCCAGCCCCATCGGATACACGGCATAGCCGCCGAAGCCGGCGCTGACGATGAAGCCGGCCAGGAACAGCGTGAAGCCCAGGTAGACGGAATTGTCCGGCGCATTGACGAGTGCCAGCATCATGAAGATCGTGCCGAAGGCGCTCAGCATCATCAGCGGCTTGCGGCGCTTGCCCAGCAGGCGGTCGGAGATCAGGCCGCCGATCAGGTTGCCCAGCACGGCGCCCAGGAACGGCGCCGAGGCCAGGAAGCCCATCTTGATCGACGTGAAGCCCTTCACCTCCACGAGATACGTGGGAATCCACGACATGAAGATGTTGGTGATGCCGATCATGCAGCCATAGCCGATTGCCGCGCCCAGCACGTTCCACGACGTGAACACATGCCGCAGCGTGCTCAGTTGCGGCACCTTGCGGGTGCGGATCACTTTATCCAGCCAGCCCAGGTTGTCGCTGCGCTGCAGCGGCGAGGCCTTGGCCGGTTCCACCACCAGGCCCACTTCGGTGCGGATGTACTCGCGTTCCGCCTTCGAGCAGAACTTGCTCTCTTCCGGCGTGTTGGTGACCGTGACGAGCCACAGCACTGACAGCAGGATGCCGGGGATGGCGAACACGTAGAAGATCTCGCGCCAGCCCCAGATCTCGATCACGACGACGCACAGCGACGGCACGATCAGCGGGCCGAGCTTGGATGCCGTCAGCCACAGGCCCGTGGCCGTGGCCTTTTCGTGGGCGGGGAACCAGCGGTTGATGATGTTGGTGCAGCCGATGCCCAGCGGGCCTTCGGAAATGCCCAGGCCCACGCGGTACAGCTTGAGCAGGAAGACCGACGACGTGGTGCCCATCAGCCCCGTGAAGACGGAGGTGAGGATCATGAAGACCGGGAACAGCTTGCCCGTGACCCTGTCGCTCAGCCGCTTGTACAGCAGGCCGGCGGGGATCTGTACCACGCCGTAGGCAAACGAGAACAGGCTGATGATCATGCCCGCTTCGGTATTGCTGATGCCGTATTCCTTCTTCATGAACGGCAGGGCGATGCCCAGGTTGGCGCGGTCGGCACAGGCGATCGCCCAGATCACGAAGATCAGGCCCAGTACCACCCAGCGGAAGCTGCCCCGTTTTGCCGATGCCGTCGTCGCCATGCCGGCGCCATTGCTCCTGTTTTCCTGCACTGCTTTGACCTGATTCATTGGTAATGTCCTTATTATGGTCTTGCCGCGCAGCTGTCTCCCGCTGCGCTTCATTGCTGGAACCTGTACCGCTGTGGATGGTCAGGTAGTGAGGCTCATTTCCGGACGCCCACCGGCCAGCGCCTGTGCCAGGCTGGCCAGCACCATCTCGCCCATCGCGGTGCGCGTTTCGACGGTGGCGCTGGCGCGGTGCGCCTGCAGCACCACGTTGTCCATCGCCCGCAGCGGCGCCGGGACATGGGGCTCGTCGACGAAGACATCCAGCCCCGCGCCGGCGATCCGGCCTTCCTGCAGCGCAACCACCAGGTCCGGCTCGTTCACCAGCTTGCCGCGTGCGATGTTGACCACGAAGCCGTCCTTCCCGAGGGCGTCGAACACGGCCGCATCGATGATGCCTTCGGCCTTGTCGGCGGCGGCGGCCAGCACCAGCGCATCGCTGCCGCGCGCCAGGTCGACCGGATTGTCCAGGAACGGATACGGCAGGTCGTCCATCCGTTTCAGGTCGGTGTAGCTGATCGGGCAGCCGAAGGCCGCGGCACGCGCGGCCACGGCGCGGCCGACGCGACCCATGCCGACGATCCCCACGCGCATGCCGCTGAAGCGTCGCGACAGCGGGATGGCGCCCGGGTTCGGGTTCTGCGCCCACAGGCCCGCGCGCACGATGCGATCGCCGGCGCTGATGCCGCGGCAGGTGTCGATCAGCAGGCCGATGGCCAAGTCGGCGACATCCTCGGTCAGCGCGCCGAAGGTGGCGGTGACGGCGATGCCGCGCTGGCGGGCGTAGGCCAGGTCGACGGCATCGGTGCCGACGCCGTTGATCGCCACCACCTGCAGGTTCGGCAGCTGCGCCATCAGCTCGTTGCTGATGCCCGTGTGGCCGCCGGAGATCACGCCGCGGATACTGGCTCCCATCTCGCGGAGGAAGGTGGCCTTGTCGTCCTGTTCGAACAGGCGGTGCACGGTGTAGAGGTCGGCGAGCCGCTCGCTCACCGAGGGAATCAGGATGGGGCTCAACTGCAAAATACCAGGCTTCATGGGTGTCCTTTGTTATCGCCGGCGATGGCGGATTCGTCGCTGCGGCTCTGCGTCGCCGCACGCTCGAGCCGAGGCTCGATCTGGTGCCGATGATAGGAGGCCGCGGTGATGCCGGTCCAATGCGTTTCGTCAATTATGTGATACCTTAATTGAATCACGTTATTGCAGAGCTCGTGTCACCTCCTGGGGTCAGGCGTCGTGACACGAACTGTGCAGTAGCGTGCAAGTGGCTGATTTCCCGTACCGATGAACGGTACGGATGAGTCCGTGTCACTACGCCTGACACCAGGGTGGGACACGGACTCAGCCGTAGCCATCGGGCCTGCTCGCCAACGGGGGATCGGGTGGCACAGCCTTCGGTTAGTTGCAGATATTGAAGGGAGAAACGATGTTCGATCTGAAGCAACTGCGCTGCTTCGTCACCGTGGCCACGGAACTCAACTTCCGGCGCGCGGCGGAGCGCCTGAACATGACGCAGCCGCCACTGACGCGGCAGATCCAGCTGCTGGAGCACGAACTGGGTGTGCAGCTCCTCGAACGCACCAAGCACTCGGTGCGTCCGACAACGGCCGGCCAGGTCTTCCTGGTCGACGCGGTGCGCCTGCTGAACCTGGCCGAGCAGGCCGCGACCACCGCGCGCCGCGCCAGCAAGGGTGAGACGGGTCGGGTGCGCGTGGCCTTCACGGGTGCGGCGGGCCACGAGATCGTGCCGAACCTGCTGGCCGCCGCGAAACGGGCGCTGCCCGACATCGACATCGTCGTGCACGAACTCGTGTCGGCCGCGCAGATCGCCGCCTTTGCCGCCGACTCCATCGACCTCGGCATCATGCGCCCGCTCGGGTCGCGGCAGAAGCTGGAGTCCTTCCTGATCGATGTCGAACCGCTGATCGTCGCCCTGCCCGCCGGCCATCCGCTGGCCGTGGACGACCGCATCGACCTGGCCAGCCTGCACCGCCAGCCCTTCATCATGCACTCGCCTGACGACGGCAAGTACTTCCATGACCGCGTGATGAACCTGTTCTGGTCCGCCAAGGTGATGCCGGAATTCGTGCAGTACATCGACCAGACGCCCACCATCCTGTCGATGGTGCGTGCCGGCCTGGGCATGGGCATCGTGCCCGCCTCCGCGCAGCGCTTCAAGTTCGACAACGTGGTATTCCGGCCCATCCGGCATGGCGACGTGGCGGCCGAGATGATCATGGCCTGGCGCCCGGACCAGTGTGTGCCGGCCGTAACGGCCCTCCGGGTCATGGCGCAGGCGCATTTTGCACAGTCCGGCGCGTGATGGCAGACGGTGGCCAGGACGCAAAAAGCACTGCACATCCAAAATACTAATTGCTTTAAAGAATCTTTGCTGTTACGCTGACTGCATCGTCCGGCATTGCCCCAACCTCGCCCCGTCCGATTCGCAGCGCCCCATCGCGCTTCCGATACCGCTGCTACCCAGCCGGTATCCCACGACGACCCACGCGAGTACGGCAATGCACATCACCATCACATCGAATCCCGCTTTCATCAACGTCACCTGGTCGTCCGACAAGGCCGGCATCTGCGCCCTGCCCGCCGAACACGCGCCCGGCCTACTGCAGCCCTTGACGGGCGTGACACTGGACGAATGGCTCGTTGCCGCCCACCCGCAGGACGGCGCCGCGGTTGCCTGCCAGGTGGCCCGGGCCATGCGCGAGCGCCGGCCGTTCCGGCATGGCCTGCGCATCGCCTGCCTCGATGGCCGCACGCGCCATGTGCTGCTCACCGGCCTGCCGGCGCCGCACGGCTACACGGGCGCGCTGGTGGACGTGACCGAGCAGCACGAAACGCTCGATGCCGCCACCGGCAGCGCCGCGGGGCAGCGCCTGATCGTCGAGAACACCAGCGACCTGATCGCGCACTGCGGGCCGGACGGCCGCTACGTGCACGTGTCGCCCTCCTACACCCGCCTGCTGGGCTGGAAGGCCGAGGAGCTGGTCGGCCGCAGCGTCGTGGAGTTCCTGCATCCGGACGATCGCGACAACGCGCGCCAGGGCCTGATGATGGTCATGAACGGCATCAACCTGAACCGCGTGATGGAAGTGCGCAAGCGCGATGCGCACGGCGCCTACATCACGCTCGGCACGAAGGCCAGCGCCGTCACCGATCCCGTTACCGGCGCCAACCTGGGCGCGGTGCTGGTCTCGCGCGACGTGTCGCTGGAACTGGCCATGCGCCAGCAGCTGCACGACATGGCGGAGGAAAAGGTCGCGCTGGTCGAGAGCATCGACGACGGCTTCTTCTCCGTGAACGCGAACTGGGAGATCACCTACGCCAATACGCAGGCCGCCGCATTCGTGGGCATCAGCCGCGAGGAAGCCATCGGCGAAGTGGTGTGGGACATCACGCCCGGCCTGGCCGAGTCGGAAGTCGGCGCCCACCTGCGCGAGGCGATGGCGCGGCGCGAGAGCATCAGCTTCGAGAGCTTCTACGCTCCGCTGGGCATCTGGGTCGCCGAACGGATCTACGCCTACAAGGACGGCCTGTCGGTCTTCTTCCACGACATCACGGAACGCAAGCTGGCCGAGGCGCAGCTGGAGCAGCTGGCCACCCACGACAGCCTGACCGGGCTGCCCAACCGCGCCTGGATCAACCGGCGCGTGGACACGATGCTGGCGCAGCCGGCCGGCGCCAGCCACACCACCGTGTTCTTCATCGACCTGAACCGCTTCAAGGAAGTCAACGATTCGCTGGGCCACGCGGCCGGCGACGTGCTGCTGCGCCAGGTGGCGGCGCGCCTGCAGTCCTGCATGCGCCCCGGCGACGTGGTGGCGCGGCAAGGTGGCGACGAATTCGTCGTGGCTGCCAGCTGCACGGGCCGCGAGGCGGCATCGGCGATCGCCCAGCGCCTGCTGCAGGCACTCGACGCGCCGTTCGTGGCGGACGGCCTGGAGATGCGCGTGGGCGCGTCGATCGGCATCAGCCTGTCGGATGCCGGCGTGGCGTCCCAGCTGCTGTTCCAGAAGGCCGATACGGCCATGTACAAGGCGAAGGCCCTGGGCGGCGCCGGCTACCAGTTCTTCGAACCGGAGATGTGCACGGGCGCCAAGCGCCGCCTGCAGCTGGAGGCCGGCCTGCACCGCGCGCTGGAACAGCGCCAGTTCGAACTGGTGTTCCAGCCCCGCGTGGACCTGGGCACCCTGCGCGTGCGCGGCATCGAGGCGCTGCTGCGCTGGAACCACCCGGAGCTGGGGCGCATCTCGCCGCTCGAATTCATTCCGCTGGCCGAGGAGCGCGGCCACATCGAGGCGATCGGCCGCTGGGTGCTGCACGAAGCCTGCCGGACGGCCAGCCAGCTCAATGCCCGCCATGGCCTGGCGCTGACGGTGTCGGTCAACGTGTCCGCGCGCCAGCTGCGCTCCTCCGCGCTGGTGGACGAAGTGCTGGCCGCGCTGGCCGGCTCCGGCCTGTCGCCGCGCCTGCTGGAACTGGAGATCACGGAAAGCGCGCTGATCGAGGACATGGCGCAGTCCGAGCAGATCCTGCACCGGCTGAAGGCGGCCGGCGTGCGCCTGGCGCTGGACGATTTCGGCACCGGCTATTCCAGCCTGTCCTACCTGAAGCGCTTCCCGGTCGACGTGCTGAAACTGGACCGCTCCTTCATCGGCCAGGACGGCGCGGACCTGCAGTTCGTGGGCGCACTGATCGCCATGGCGCATGCGCTGGGCCTGTCGGTGGTGGCGGAAGGGATCGAAACGCCAGCCGTGATGCGCTCGCTACAGCGCGGCGCCTGCGACGAGGGCCAGGGCTACCTGTTCGCCCGGCCGCTGCCGCTGGGGGATCTGGAAGGCTACCTGGCCGGCGCTGCGGCGGTCATGGAGCTCGCTGCCGCGTAACGGCACGGCGAACGCCACCTCTTCCGAGGCGACCCGGCATCATGCAGCTAGCGTGATGGCAGGCGCCGGACAACGCTGGACGTGCGATCCATCCTCCGCCGGCAAGGCGGTGGCAGTTCGTTGGCGAAGCGCGCCCTGTCTTCACCAGGCCGCACGCATCGAAGAACCAGCGACGCCCCGATGGTCCTGCCGGCACGCGCGGCCGGGCTGCCCTGTCGATGGAGAGGGCCGCGGCTACGGCGCAACACCAGGCACTTATCACACGCCTGCGGCCGCTCGCCGCTCTCGTCCCGGAGGCATTGCAGTAGAATAATTCGACCGCCGGTATCGCAGGGACGATGACCGGAAGGCGAACATCTACGGCACCTCATCTGGAGAACACGCGTGGGCAGCCATCTACGGGAACCGTCGCTTCGGGTGATCGCCTTCTGCGTCATGACCCTGGTTTGCCGCTTCGCGCTGGCCGCCATGCCGGTGACGGTCACGTATGCCGAGCAGGCCGTCAAGCTGTCGCGCGGCACGGCGATGTATAGCGCCGGCCGCGGCGCCGTCCTGCTGCCGAACGACCTGCTGATGTCGGACGCCAGTACCGTGCTGCTCGACGCGGGCGGCGCCACCGTCGCCGTCGGCCCCGCATCCGCGCTGTTCGTACGGGACGGCGAACTGGTGCTCCTCGCTGGCTGGCTGAAAGTCGACGGCGGCGCCGCGCGCGCCCTGCCGCTGGCCACCGGCGGCCTGCAGTTCGACGGCGCCGGCAGCGCCGCCACGCTGCACGCCACGCCGGGCACCGCCGAGCTGTTTGCCGAATCGGCCGCGATCGCGGTGCTGCCGCTGCCTGCCAACAAGCTGTCGCGCCGCACCACCATTCCACGCGAGCAGTTCGGCGTCCGCACCGGCGCCCGGCCGTTGCAGGTGATTGCACGACCGCCTGCCGCGTTCCTGGCCGGCATGCCGCGCACCTTTCTCGATCCGCTCGTTGCCGTCCCCGTCAAGGGGCCGGCCGCGCCGCCCCGGCGCGAGCGCGCGGCGACGCTGGCCGAACTGGCGCCACTGCTCGCCGACCACCCCGCCCTGCGCCAGCAGATGCGCGCGCGCTTCCACCCGCCCAGGGACCGTGCAGCGAAGCCTTCTCCACTTCCCCGATAACCGTCGCGAGGCCGCCATGAAACTGTCGATCGCCGCCAAATTCAATATCGTCTTCCTGACCGTGTTCGGCATCGGCTTCGGCGCCGCGGTGGGCGTGACCGATTACCTGCTGAAGGAAAACGCCCGCGAGGAGACGCTGCAAAGCGCGCGCGTGCTGATGCAGTCGGCGCTGGCCGCGCGCAGCTACACTTCGGCGCAGATCGTGCCGCTGCTGGCAACGCGCCTGAAGTACGAATTCCTGCCCCAGTCGATTCCCTCGTTTGCCGCCACCGAACAGCTGGCCCAGCTGCTCCGGCAGTATCCGGATTTCAGCTACAAGGAAGCCACCCTCAATCCCACCAACCTGCGCGACCGGGCCGCCGACTGGGAGGCCGACCTGGTGAACACGCTGCGCGCCAGGCCCGCGCTGACGGAACTGGTGGGCCAGCGCGATACGGCGATCGGCCCGGCCCTGTACGTGGCACGGCCCCTGCAGATCAAGGATGCCGCCTGCCTGCGCTGCCACAGCGTGCCCGATGCGGCGCCCCGCACCATGCTCGACCTCTACGGGCGCAACAACGGCTTCGGCTGGAAGCACATGGAGATCATCGGCGCCCAGGTGGTATCGGTACCGATGGCGGTGCCGCTGCGGCGGGCCAGCGCCATGCTCGGGACGTACATGCTGTCGATGCTGGTCATCTTCGTGGTGCTGTTCATCGCGCTGAACATCATGGTGCACTTCTTCGTCACGCGCCGCATCACCCGCATGTCCCGCCTGGCCGACCAGGTCAGCCTGGGCGAGTTCAATGCCGAGGCCTTCGAGGTGAAAGGGAGCGACGAACTGTCCGCGCTGGCCCGGGCGTTCGCCCGCATGCGCGCCAGCCTGGCCTCGGCGATGAAGATGCTGGAAGAACCGGCGCCATGACCGCGCAGCTCGGCAAATACCGGATCGACGGCATCCTGGGCAAGGGCGCCATGGGCGTGGTGTACAAGGCCTTCGACCCGTGGATCGAGCGCGCTGTCGCCCTCAAGACGATCCGCAAGGAGCTGTTCGGGGAGGGCCAGCAGGCCGACCTGATCGACCGTTTCAAGAACGAAGCCCAGGCGGCCGGCCGGCTGCAGCACCCGAACATCGTGATGGTGTTCGACTACGGCGAGGATGCGGAGTCGGCCTACATCGCCATGGAATTCGTCGAGGGCACGCCACTGGACGCGTTGATGACGCCGGGCCGGCCCACCGCCCTGCCGCGCGTGCTGGCCTGGATGGGCGACCTGCTGCAGGGGCTGGACTATGCCCACTCGCGCGGCGTGGTGCACCGCGACATCAAGCCGGCCAACCTGCTCGTCACGCCCGGCGCGCAGCTCAAGATCGGCGACTTCGGCATCGCCCGCATCGAATCGTCGACGCTCACGCAGGCCGGCGCCATGGTCGGCACGCCCAGCTACATGTCGCCCGAGCAGTTCCAGGGCGACCCGGTCGATGGCCGGGCCGACGTGTTCTCGGCCGGGATCGTGCTGTACCAGCTGCTGACCGGCACGCGCCCCTTTGCCGGTTCGGCAGCAACCGTGATGCAGGCCATCCTCAACGCGCAGCCGGCGCCGCCGTCGCAGGTGCTGCCCGCGCTCGGCACGCGCTTCGACCACGTGGTGGCCACGGCGCTGGCCAAGGCGCCGGCCGATCGCCATCCGTCGGCACGGGCGTTCCACCAGGCGCTGCTCGCCGCAGTGCAGGATCATGCGGCCACGGCGGGGACGGCCACCCCGGCCGATGCCGACCGCACCGTGCTGGCCGCCGGCCTGCCACCGCCGGCGCCGGTACGCGCAGCGGCGCCGGCGGACGCGGACCACAGTGGTAGCAACGGCGGCGGAAGCAGCCGCGGCGGCAGAAGCGGTCGCAGCAGCGGAAGCAGTAGCGGAAGCAGTAGCGGAAGCAGTAGCGGAAGTAGTAGCGGAAGCACTAGCGGAAGCAGTAGCGGCTCCGCGACCATGACGCCGTGGAAGGTGGAAGCCTTTCCTGCCGTGGAAGCGCTGCTGGCGCGGCAGATCGGGCCGGTGGCCAGGTTCCTGATCAGGAGAGTCGCCGGGCAGGCCGATGGCCTCGACCAGCTGGGCGAGCTGCTGCTGCCCCACATCCCGTCCGACGTGGGGCGCGTACAATTCCAGCATGGGCTGGTAGAGTTGAAGCACCGGCTGCTGGCCAGCGGCACCGGTGCGGGCCTGCCGGCTGCGCCAACCCTGTCCGGATCGGCCGGTAGCAGAAGTAGCAGCAGTAACAGAAGTAGCGCCAGTGGCAGCATGGCCGCGAGCCCGCCGGCGAACCGCATGCCGGCGACGTTCGATGCCGCCTGGGCTGACGCCATGGCCGTGCAGCTCGTCGCGCTGATCGGCCCGATCGGCCGCATCGTCGCGAAACGGGCCCTGCAGCAGACGGACGACAAGGCCGCTTTCCTGGCACTGCTGGCCAGCCATATCGACGACCCCGGGGAAAGGACGCGCTTCCTGCAGCAAGCCTATGCATGAAACCGGGCCATGAGAACAACGCACCAGAACAATGACAGCACGCCGATGACCCTGCCGATTCCCCTCGCGCCGATGCGGCTGCACCGGCTGCCGATGATGCTGGCGTTCGGCGCCACCGACGTCGGCCTGGTCCGCGAAGGCAACGAGGACAACTTCCTGCTCGACGAGGCGCTGGGCCTGGCGATGGTGGCCGACGGCATGGGCGGCCACGCGGCGGGCGAAGTGGCCAGCGCCGGCGTGCTGATGGCGCTGCGCGATTACCTTGCCGGGCACGCGCCGCCGTTCGCGGCCGGGGGCACCGGGGGCAGCGTGTTCGCCGACCCGGACGCCACCTGGTCCGATCCCGCCGCCGGCACGGTGCGCACGCTGCATGCGGCGGTCGGCCATGCCAACGCCAGCCTGTATGCGCAGAACCGCGCCAGCGGCCGTGCCGACGGCGGCGGCATGGGCACCACGCTGACGGGCTTCTGGCGGCCGACGGGGGCCCATTCCCTGGTTGCCTTTCATGTCGGCGACAGCCGCCTGTACCGGCTGCGCGGCGGCGTGCTGGAGCAGCTCACGCGCGACCAGACCGTGTACCAGCAGGCAGTGGAAGCCGGCATCCTCGATCATCTGCCGGCCCGCAACCTGCTGCTGCAGGCCGTCGGCCCGTCGGCCGCCGTCACGCCGGAAGTACGGTCGCACCCGGTGCTGCCGGGCGACGTGCTGATGCTGTGCAGCGACGGGCTGCATGGCAGCGTGCCGCATGGCGAGATGGAACACCTGCTGGCCGGGGCGACGGAAGGCACGCTCGAGATCCGGGCGGCGCAGCTGATCGAGAAGGCGAAGGCGTATGGCGGCCGGGACAACATCACCGTGGTGCTGGCCCTTTGCGGCTCCGACTGAGCCGGGCCGGCTGACCGGACGGGCTGCAATGCTCCGGCGGCGGCTGCATCAGCTGCCCGCCACGCTCCACCCGTGCGCCTGCCAGCATCCATCGAGCAGTGCGGCGAACGCGGCCGGCGGCGGCAGTCCGGGACAGCGCGCCAGGCAGGGTGCGACGCGCTCTGCACCCTCGGTCCACCATGCACTGCAGCCGGCGATGCCTTCGTGTGCGATGGCGGTCAGAACGCCATCGGCCAGCGCGCCGACCTGCAGCCCTGCTGCCGGCGCGGCCGTCATGCCGCCGGGCCGGGGCGCGCCGGCGAGCACGCCCATCTGCGCATCGAACGCGGCCAGCGAAAATGCGTCCTCCAGCGTCGACAGCGCCAGGTCCTCCACCTGCCCGAACCAGCCGGCGTGGGCAACTAGGCAGTCGTGCAGCGACGGTGCGCCGTCCAGGCCTGCGGCAATCGTCAATGGAAACGCGCGGCCCACGCGGTCGGCGCTCGGCATCATCACGCCGGCCCAGGCCTGCGGCCCGCACACGCCTGGCGCCAGCACGAAGCGCCACAGCGGCCCGTTCAGGTAAGCCGGCAGCCATGCCTCGCCAAGCGCCGCCCTGCTGCGCACCAGCGCCGCCTGCAGCCAGGCGTCGAACGGCTGCAGCATCGCCGGCGGCAGGCGCCGCGTCACGAAGTCGCCGTGGTGGCGCAGCTTGCCGTGGAAGCCCGGCGCAGTCACCGTGTCCCCCGCGCGCCTACCAGGCGGACGGACAGCGGAACTGTTCGAGCGCATCGCGCCGGAACGGGTTGATCACGCTGCTGGCGGTGAGCAGGTAGCCCATCCTGCGGCCATCGAGGTCGAACGTGACGGTGTACCGTTCGCCCTGCGCCCCCGGCTGCACCACCGCCCTGTCGAGCATGCGGAACCAGGCCCACGGGCCCTCCGTGCGCAGCGCCGCGTGCAGGGCCGGCACGGCGTCCAGGTGCACCACGCCGCCGCCCTTCCCCGACGGCAGCGTGACCGGCACCGGCCGCGCCGGGGCGCCGGGCGTGTAGACCACCGGCTGGCCGTCGATGTCGAGCGTGACCTTCGCCAGCGCCGCGTCGCCGCCCTGTGGGGCCAGCTCGAAGCGCAGCGACGGCTGCCGGCCGCCCGCGCCGAAGAACATCTCGCGCAGGCGCGCGGCGCGCTGGAACTGGTTCAGCACCTCCTGCCCGATGCCGACGGGGGCGCTGCCGGTACTGCGCCACTGCCACTGCGGGCCGGACATGTCGACCTGCGCGGCCAGGTGCTTGCCGAAGAAATCGTCCATCGTGCCGCCGGGGCCGAAGAACCGGCCGAAGTCGTCCGGCGTGGCGTCCCGCGCTGCGCCGCGCACCAGCGGATAGCGCCCGGCGATCGCGTCGCGGCAGAACGGCGCCGCCTCCGCCGCCCACAGCGCCTGGAGGCGCGCCCGCTCGCTGCCCAGCGTGAGCCCGGCGCCGGCGCTGTCGACGTTCTGCAGGATCCCGCCCAGCGGTGCCGGCGAGCCTTCCGCGGCGCGCTTGACCAGTTGCAGCGCATCGCCGGCCGGCGCAGGGGTGCCGGCGCGGCGCGCCTTGTCGGCCGCGTCGAAATACTGCGAGGCGTCCTTCAGCAGCGCCAGCTGGGCGTCCAGCGGGCCCGGTGCGGCAGGCGTGCCCACCAGCTTGTGCAGGGGCGCGAAATGCTCGTCGACGGGCGTGCCGGTATCGGCCACGGGCGGTGGCGGTGCATCGGCACCGAGGGCCGCTTCGAGCTTGGCGCGCGCGGTCGAGATCTTCCGGCGCACCACCGCATCGAGTGCCACGGCCGTCGTCCCGCCCGTGCCGGCCAGCGTGGTTTCCTTCGCCGCCGCCACCAGGAAGCTTTTCAGCGGCGAGTCGGCGCCGGCCAGCGCGTTGGTGATGCGGGCACCCTGGTCGAGACTGGAGAACGGCGCCATGCGCACATCGGCCAGCATGGCATCCCAGGCGCGGATGTAATCGGCGTAATACAGCTGCAGCACGGCGGCATGCATCGCTTCGGCGCCGGGCGCACCGGCGCCTTCGGCCTCGCGGCGGTCCAGCACCCAGCTGTCGCGGGCGATGTCGACCAGCGCATCCGGTGCCCCCTTCAGCAGTGCGCGGTAGCCGGCCACGCTGAACACACCCGGGATGCCGCGCGTGAGCGGCTCGCCGCTCCGGCGTGCCAGGATCGCGGACACATCGCGGCCGACCGCGCGGTTGACGGAAAACTCCGGCAGCCGGGCCTGCGCGACGGTGCGTTTCAGCCGGTGGTAGACACGTTCCGGCAACGGCATCAGCGCCAGCGTCGAGCGCACCTGCGCCACCAGTGCCGCATCCAGTGGCGGCGGCTCGGCGGCGCCGCCGCCGGCATCGAGCAGCGCGGCGACATGGGCGGCCAGCCGGTCGCGCTGTTCGGCACTTGCCTCCGGCAGGCTGCGTTGCCAGTCGAAGGCCAGCCAGGCCTGCACGGACTCGGGATCGAGATGCGCCGGCTGGCCCAGCATCAGGTAGATGCGCAGGGTCTCGTAGAGCTGCTCCTGGCTGTTCGCATCGCCACGGCGCAGCACTTGTTCCAGGCGGGCCATCACGCGCGGCAGCAGGGCCGAACGCAGCAGGCGCTGGTAGGCCAGCGTGGCGCCGGCGCCCAGCTTGTCGCGCTGGTTCAGGCCGAAGCGCTCCAGCAGCGGCATGCCGGCCTCGCGGCCATCGCCACCGCCGGGCAGTGCGCGCGCCACGTCCAGCATCGGCAGCACGCCCAGCACGGAGCCGGTGACGGGTGCGGCCTGCACGAGCTTCTCCAGCGCCCCGGTGCGCTGCTCCACCTCCTTCACTGTGCGGCCGTTGCGCACGTAGCTGGTGGCCAGCCCCGCCACCAGCAGCACGAACAGGGCAGCGGCCAGGCCGGCGCCCAGCCAGCGCAGGCGGCGGCGCCGCTTTTCGAAGGCGCCGTCGATGCCGGCCAGGCCCGCTTCCCGGAACATCAGCTTGCGCAGCAGATCGGTGATGAAGTAGCTGCGGCCACTGGTGGCGTTGGGCGGCAGCACCTTGCGGTCCAGGCCGAACGTGGCGGCCAGCGCCCCCATCACCCGGTCGATCGGGCTCCCCTCCTGCGTGCCGCTGGTGAAGTACACGCCGCGCAGCTGCGCGGCCGGCTCATAGCGCGTGGGCGCAAACACGGCGTCGAGGAAGCCGCCCAGCACGTCGCCCAGGCCGGCGAACTGCTGCGGGAAGCGGTACAGCAGGGCGCGCCGCTGCAGGTCCCGTTCTTCCTGCATGCGCGCCAGCACGCGGGCCTGCAGCCCCTGCTCGAGCGCCAGGAAACGCGCCGGGAATTCGGCGAGCGCCGCTCCCTCGGCGCCGGCCACCGGAAACGTCATGCCCCACACCTGCGCGCGCTCCTCGCGCCCCAGCGTATCGAAGAACTCCGTGAAGCCGGCCAGCAGGTCGCATTTCGTCACCGTCACGTAGACCGGAAAGCGGCTGCCCAGCTTCTCGTGCAGCTCCTTGATGCGGGCGCGGATGGCGGCCGCCTGCGCCTGGCGCGCGGCGGGGCCCTGCTGCAGCAGGTCCGGCACCGACAGCGCCACGATGATGCCGTTGACCGGGCTGCGCGGGCGGTGCTTCTTCAGCAGCGCCAGGAAGCCGCTCCAGCCGGCCCCGTCGGCCTGCGCATCGCTGTCCTGCGTCGTGTAGCGGCCGGCCGTATCGAGCAGCACGGCTTCGTCGGTGAACCACCAGTCGCACTGGCGGGTGCCGCCCACGCCGCCGATGGCGCCCGGGCCCATCGCCTCGGCCAGCGGGAAGCGCAGGCCGGAATGCAGCAGGGTCGTGGTCTTGCCGCTGCCGGGCGCGCCCACGAACAGGTACCAGGGCAGCTGGTACAGATACTGGCCGCCCCATCGCCCCTTGCCGGCCGCGGATTTTTTCAGCACCGCCAGCGCCTGCGCCATGCGCTCCCGCAGCGCGGCCTGTTCCTGCAGCGCGGCCGTGCCGGCAACGGCGGCCGGCGGCGGCGCGTTTTCGGCGGCCAGGCTGGCCATCAGCCGGCGTTCGGCCAGCCGCGCCTTCAGTGCCTGCCCGCCGAACCAGCCGGCCCAGGCGGCAAACATCAGGCCGATGAAGAACCAGCGCACATCGCTGCCGGTGAACGGCTCCTTGCCGTCGAAGGCCAGCAGCGGCGCCTCGAACCAGAACACGATGGCCAGCAGCATCACGCCGAGAAAAGCCAGCACGGCGCGCTTGCGCAGCCAGGAGAACAGACGTTTCAGCATGGGCCGCCCCGATGACCGGTGGATGGAAGCTTCATGGCGTGCCGGCCGGCGCCAGCACCACCAGCTCGACGCGCCGGTTGCGTGCCCGCGCGGCCGGGCTGTCGTTCGGCACCAGCGGCTCGGCATCGCCGCGGCCTTCCACGCTGTAGCGCGCCGGCGGACCGGCCCGCGGTGCCAGCGCCGCCACCACGGCCGCGGCGCGCGCCTTCGACAGATCGTAATTGGACGGGAAGCGCGCCGACAGGCCGGGCCGCGCATTGTCCGTGTGGCCGATGACGAGCACCTTGCCCGGCAGGGTCGCCAGCGCATCGCCGATCCGCGCCAGCAGGCCGGCCACGTCGCCGTTCACCTCGGCGCTGCCGGAGCCGAACATCCCTTCGCCGCGCAGCGTGATGGTGGTGCGCGCGGGCGACTCCGTCACCGTGACCTTGCCGGCCGCGACTTCCGGCGCCAGGAAGGTGGCGATGCGCGCCGGTGCGGGCCGCGGTGCCGGTGCTGCCACGGCGGCGGGCAGGTTCGGCTGGCGCAGCGCGGACAGCCTGGCGAACACGGGATCGGATTCCCGGTTCAGGAAGTGCGCGGCCACCAGCTGGACCGCCAGCAGCACGAGGCAGGCGCCGGCCGCCAGCACCCAGACCGGCGTGCAGCGCAGCGACGTCGCATCGTTCGGGATGGCCGGTGACTCCTCGCCGCGCCAGTGCGGCGACAGGTCCGTCTCGATCGGACCGCGATGCTGCCGGATCAGGCCGAGCAGGCGTTCACGCAATGTCGTCAGCTGGGCGTGGCCCCCCTCGGCGACGCGGAAGCGGCCCTCCAGGCCCAGCGCCAGGCACAGGTACATCAGCTCCAGCAGGTCCAGATGGCGGGCCGCTTCCTGGCTCAGGCGCTGCAGCACGAGGAAGAATTTTTCGCCGCCGAACGCTTCGTTGTGGAACGCCACCAGCAGGCTGCGGGTGCCCCACACACCGCTGCCCCATGCGGTAGCGGCAATCGTTTCGTCGAGCAGCGTGCACAAAGCATAGCGCGCGGCAGCGATCGATTCGGCCGGCACGCCGGCATCGCGCGCCTCCGTCTCGAACGTGCGGATCGCCAGCGCCAGGCGCTCCCGCAGCTGCCCCAGGTCGGGCGGCTGCACCGTGTAGCGCAGCGGCACCACCAGGTCGAGCAGCGGATCGGCGGCCCGCACCAGGCGGTTCAGGCCACTGCCCGCGACCGGTGCGTGCACGGGCGCACCCGTCGCTGCCGGCGGCGTGGCCGCTGTCACGTTCGGCCTGCGCCCGCCGGGGTTCAGGCCCAGCATGGTGGCATCGGGATCCTGTGCCGGCTCGTCGCTCATCGCTACCTCCGGATCGCCCAGAACGCCATCTGCAGGCCCGGGAATTCGCCGGCCACGTGCAGCGCGAAGCCGGCCGACTGGTGCAGGTGCTGGAAGTATTCGCTGCCGCTGTCGAGTTCAAAGTACGTGTAGCCGGCATGGAACGGCAGCTGGCGCGGCGCCACCGGCAGCGGGCGCAGCGCCACGCCGGGCAGCTGCAGATTCACCAGGTCGCGGATCTTTTCGACGGAACCGATCTTCACCTGCGCCGGGAAGCTGGAGCGCAGCAGTTCCGGCGGCAGGTGCGCGGTCACGGCCAGCACGAACGTGGCCGAGCGCAGCAGCTCGCGGTCCGGCACCACGGCCACGCGGATGCCGAACTGGCGCTCGTCCAGCGGGATCGGCACGGCCTGCGCATCCATCACCGTCGACAGCGCGCGGCGCAGGTCGGCGATCACGGGCGCGAACGTGTCGGCCAGCGCGTCATGGCGGTACGTTGGATACGCTGCGGTGCGCTTGCCCGGATCGGTGAAGGTGGCCAGTTCCCCGGCCAGCGACACGAGCGTCCCGTACAGCGTTTCCGGATGCACGCCGGTGGCGCCGGCCAGGTGGAGGACCAGCGGCTCGACGCGATTGAGCAGCTGCAGCAGCAGGAAGTCGGCGATTTCGGCGGCGCCCGCGGCACCCGGCTGCGACAGCCTCGCGGCCAGCAGGTTGCCGCGCTGGTGCAGCAAGCCGGCCAGTTCATCGGCAAACGCGGCCAGGCGCGGGGCAGCCCGGAAGTCCAGGCACGGCGGGCTGTAGTCCGGATCGAGTACCACGCGGCTGTCTGCACGCCGTTCGGCGATGCGCGCGACGCCCAGGGTGGCGTGCGCGTTGACGACTTCGGCGGCCGGCGCCAGGCGCAGGCGGAGTTTACCGACCTGCATCAGCGCGCTGTTGTCCAGGCCATTGCTGTCCCATGCTTCGTAGTCCGCCGTGCGATGGCGGGCGAAATTGTCCGGCCCTTCGCCATCGGCCACTTCGGCCACGCCGTGGCGGCGCAGCGGCAGCGCCAGCATCACCATCACGTTGCGCGCATCGGCCGGGATCTCGAGCGGCAGCGGCAGTTCGTCGTCGGCCGGCAGCGTGAACGGCGTGCCGTCCGGCAGCACGGCGGTGCACGATTGCAGCGCCAGCTTGCCCAGTGCCAGCTGGTGTTCGTCGATCGTCAGTTCGACGAAGCCCCAGCTGTAGGGACGCAGCGCGGCCACGCGGTTTTCCAGCTGGCTTTGCCAATAGCGGTCGTGCTGCTGCAGGTGCTGCGGCTGCAGCAGCATGCCTTCCGACCAGACCACCTTGTTCTTCCAGGCCATAGTGCGTCTTTCGTCAATCGGCTAGAGGGCTGTTCCCTGTTTCAGCTGGCGCAGGCGCGCCACCTGCTCTTCATACGCTGCCGAGAAGGCTTCGCCGAACAGGCGCTGCAGGTCGTCGTCCGCTTCGCGGGCGATCTCGCCATACAGCGCCACCAGCCGGTCCCACATGCGGGCCTTGCGGGCCGAGGCCAGCATCCGGTCCATCACGGTGGGTTCCGCCAGCCGCGCCTCGATCTGTGCCGGATCGAAGCGGTGCAGCACCGCGCCCAGGGCCGCACGCATGCCGGCGATGACCGCCAGCTCGTGCGCGCGCAGGTCGTCGAACGCGCCCGCCATGGCATCGACCGGGGCCATGTAGCCGGCCATCGCACCGGTCAGCATCTGCGTCAGCGCGCCTTCGGCATTCGGGAAGAATTTCAGGGGATTGTTGGCGCGCACCGACAGCATGGTCATGTCGATGCGGCTCTCCTTCTTCGTCACGGCGCGCGCCATCAGCACGTCCATCGTGCCGGCCGTGGCTTCGCGCAGCAGCTGGCCGACCATCTCGGCCACTTCGGTGGCGGGACGCTGCAGCGGCAGGTGCGGCACGCCGAGACCGCGCAGCAGCGCCTGCAGGACGGCGGCGTCGCTCGCGGCGGCGACCGGTGATGTGAGTGATGCGGGTGATGCGAGTGCGGCGGATGCGACGGGCGCGGCGGGTGCGGCCGGCGGCAGCTGCGCGATGAATGCCGTGATGTCCTCGGCCACGCTGGCCGCAGGTGCGATGGGCGGAAAGGCGGCCGCGGGCGGCGCGAAGAAATCGGCCAGCGGATCGTAGCCGGCCGGGATCGAAAAGCCGGCAGCCGATGCGGGAGACAACGGCGCAGAAGACGGCGGCAGCGGCGTGGCACGCGACAATGCCGCCAGTTCCGGCGACACGTGATCGCTCTCGGCCGCCCGCGCCGGTGAGGCGGGCGCGCTGCCGAACAGGTTCAGGCCGAGAGGATCGTCGCTGGCGAACGGCACCTGGCCGGACGACACGTCGAGGAGGCTGCCACCGGCAAATGGATCGCCCGGTGCCGCCGGCAGCGCGGCAGGTGCGGCGCTGCCGGTTGAGGCGGATTGGAATGGCGGCAGCTGTACAGGTGCCGCCGGCGGCGGCGGTTCGAACAGCGGCAGCGCCGTGTCGTTGACGGGAGCGGCAGCCAGCGGCGCGGCGGCCGGTGCCGCCTCGATCAGGATCTGCATCCGGTAGTCGCCGATGGCCAGCCGGTCGCCATGCGCCAGCGCGACCGTGTTGCCCTTGCCAAGGGGACGGTCGTTGACCACGCTGGCATTGCTGCCCAAATCCTCCAGCATGAACGTATCGCCCTGCGCCAGCACGCGCGCATGCAGGCGCGAGATGTACTTGCCGGGATCGTCCAGCACCAGGTCGCTGTCGGGCGAACGGCCGATGCTGCCGCCCGCGGCCGTCATGCGCACGGGCGGTGCCGGCGGCACCGGCAGGTTGCAATAGCTGAGGATGCGGAAGGTCAGCAGCATGGACGTATGAGGTTCGGTTGCCTCCGCGATGCCACGCAGCCGGATGAAGCGCGCGGACAAATGCGGCCTGGACTGGTTACCGATTATACGTGGCAGTCGTGCAGTTGTTGCAACTTCTTTACCGACAGTCCGTCACTAATTTGCAGCTTCGAAAGCGCTAGTCGTCCTCCTGTATCAGCTCCGTCCTGCATCAGCGCCGGCCTGTACCAGCGCCGGCCTGCGTCATCGCCGTCCAGCATCATCGCCATCCTGTTAGACGCCGCCCGCTCAGCCGGCCAGGAAACCGCCGAGCCGCGCCAGGTCGATATTGCCGCCGCTGACCAGGATGCCGACCCGCTTGCCTTTCAGCTCGGCCCGCATGCGGCGTGCGGCCGCGAAGCCCAGGCAGCCGGTGGGCTCGACGACGATCTTCATGCGCTCGGCAAAGAAGCGCATGCAGGCCACCAGCTCATCGTCCGTCACGGTCAGGATGTCGTCGACGTCGCGCCGGATGATCGGGAACGTGTGCTGGCCCAGGTGCTGCGTCTGGGCGCCATCGGCGATCGTCTTCGGCGTGTCGATATGGACGATCGCGCCGGCGCGGAACGACTGCTGGCCATCGTTGCCCGCTTCCGGCTCCACGCCATACAGTTTGCACCCCGGTGCCAGCGCCCGCGTCGACAGCGCCGAGCCGGCCAGCAGGCCGCCGCCGCCAAGGCAGACGAAGAACGCATCCAGCGGTCCGGTTTCCTCGAACAGCTCTTTCGCGGCCGTGCCCTGCCCCGCGATCACGTCCGGATGGTCGTAGGGCGGAATCAGCGTCAGGCCGTGCTGGTCGGCCAGCGCGCGGCCGATCTGCTCGCGGTCTTCCGTGTAGCGGTCGTAGATGACGACATTGCCGCCATAGCCCCTGGTGGCCGCGACCTTGGCAGCCGGTGCATCGTGCGGCATCACGATCGTGGCCGGCATGCCCAGCAGCCTGGCGGCCAGCGCGACGGCCTGCGCGTGATTGCCGGACGAAAAAGCCACCACGCCGCGGCTGCGCTGCTGCGGCGTGAACTTCGACAGTGCGTTGTACGCACCGCGGAATTTGAAGGCGCCCATGCGCTGCAGGTTCTCGCACTTGAAGAAGACCCGGGCGCCGAATTCCTCGTCCACGGTGCGCGAGGTCAGCACCGGCGTGCGGTTGGCGGCGCCGGCGATGCGCGCGGCCGCCGCGACGACGTCTTCGTAGGTGGTCGATGCAGTGGTGTTCATGGCGAACCTTTCGATGATTTGATGTCGTTGTAGGCGGTGGCGCGCGAGATGCCCAGGTGGGATGCGGCCGTCTCCATGGCGCGCCGCACCTCCAGGAAGCCACTCGCCTTCAGCTCCCGCATCAGGGCGCGGCGCTCGCCGGCCTTGAGCAGCTGTGGCGCGGAAGCGAGGCCCGCGGCATACCGGTCGATGCGGCCGCGGATGGCCTCGGCGCTGGCCGGGTCGAGCGACTCCGGCACCGGCTCGGCATCCGTGGCGTTGAACTGCGCCAGCGCGCCCTGCATGGAGCGGAACAGCGTCAGGTCCACGTTCAGGCACAGCGCGGCCACATAGCGCCCTTGTTCATCGCGGATGCCGATGGAGGTGCTCTTGGCCGGCCGGCCGTCCGCGAACCGGTTGGCGTAGTTGGCGATCGTTGCGGGAAAGCTGCTGTCGGCGATGCGCGCCAGGCCCAGCTCCGTGGCCGGATCGCCGGGGGCCCGGCCGGACAGGTTGTTGTGGATCGCGAAAATGGCATGCCGCGGGTCGCGCAGGTCGTGCACGACGACCTCGCAGAACGGCGCGAACGTGCGGGCGATGCCCTCGGCGATCTGCGCCACCTGGTCGATCAGCAGCGTCGCACCGGACTGCGCATCGTCCGTACGGGTTTGCCGCGCGCGTGCCACTGGCTGCTCCCTGCCCGTCACGCGCCGGCCGGCGTGCTCAGGTAGTTGTCCTTGATACGCACGTAATGCTCGGCCGAGTAGCGCAGGTAGGCGATCTCCGCATCGGTCAGGCGCCGCACCTTCTTGACGGGCCGGCCCATGTACAGGTAGCCGCTCTCCAGCGTCTTGCCGGGCGGGACCAGGCTGCCGGCGCCGATCATCACCCGGTCCGGCACCACCACGTCGTCCATCAGGATGGTGCCCATGCCGATCAGGCAGTCGTTGCCGATGCGGCTGCCGTGCAGGATCACCGAGTGGCCGATCGTGACGTAGTCGCCGATGACGAGAGACGCACCCTGCGGCTTGCCGGGCGTCCGGTGCGCCACATGGCCCATCGTCAGGTCCTGGATGTTGGTGCAACGGCCGATAACGATGTCGTTCACGTCGCCGCGCAGCACGGCATTGCACCACACGGAAGAATCGGCGCCCAGCTGCACGCTGCCGATCACCTGGGCGGAGGGGTGCAGGTAGACGCGTTCGGCGAGCTGCGGGATGGAATCGAGGTAGGCGGAGACTGGCATGGATGATGGAACACGCACTTGAACTGGATTATATGTCTGATATTGGACATTATGCCCAATTCGCGCATCGGGGACAAGATAGGGAAGCATCAGAATCCAGGCGACCGGCCACATGATGACGCCCTTGGTGCCTCGGCACGCCCTCGCCGGCCAGCAGCATTTCCACCATGACGATATGGTGGGAAGCTTGGACATGTGGCTGACGGATGCGCATCGGCGGAGGACCGGAAGGGTTCATTCTACCTGTCTGGCCAGGCGCCGCTCGTACCTGCGCGGCATCTGGGCCAATCCCTACGCGGTCCCTACGCCGGTCCCTACACCGCTCCGGAGGCCAGCGCCGCATGCAGGCGCGGCTGCCGCAGGTCCAGTCCCAGCCGGCCGGCGAGTTCCACGACGGGCAGCAGCCGGCGCCGCTTTTTCTCGCCATGGTTCTGGGCGATATCGGCCAGCCGGTGCGCCAGGAACGGATTGGCGAAGCGGTCGCGCACCTGCACTAGATAAGCGCGCGCGGCGTCGGCTTCACCCGGCGCAGCGAAGACGGGCAGCACCTCCTCTTCCCACAGCGCCTCGAGTTCCGAACGCCGTGCGGGGTCGGCCAGCGCGGCAGCCACGGTGTCGTCCGGTGCGCGCTGGGCCGCCAGCCAGCACTCGGCCAGCCAGGTATGCCCCAGGTTCAGCAGGAACAGCTTGCGCCGTTCGAAGGGCTCCAGCCGGTCGGTGACGACGATGCTCGGGTGGCGGCACGGCAGCACCATGCGTGGCTGCCGTTCCATCACCCAGAGCGCATACGGTTCGGCGATCGCGCCGGCCGGCTCGATCGGCGCCGACACGATGCGGTCCACCAGCGAATTGATCCAGATGCAGCCGGTGCGCAGATACGCCACCAGTGCATCGTCGAGCTGCCAGGCCTGCGCCAGCCCGAGGACGGTGTCGCGCAGCACGCTGCCGTTGTTCGCCACCAGTTCGCACGGGTACAGCGTGACGGGCGCGCCGCCGCGGCGGAACCGCTCGCGCAGCAGCACCAGCAGCTTGGCGGGAAAGCTGCGCGGCGCCACCGCCGCGCCATGCAGGTGCGGGCCATCCTCGCGGTCCAGTTCGTAGCCCCGATCGCCCGTGTTGGAGACGATCACCTGCGCCATGGCGGCCGCGTCGCACACGGCGGCCCAGTCCTCGCCGGCATGCAGCGCGGCGGCGATGGCATTGACGCGGTGCTCCTCGTCCACCGTGACGCCATCGCGCCGGCCGCGGATACGCACCGGGTAGCCACCGGGCGCATTGAACGCCGCCAGCCGCCGGCGGGACTGCGCACTGGTCGTCGTCTGCACGACGGTGATGCGGCCGAGGGCCTCGCCCCGCGCCAGCGCCTCGTCGACGAACAGGTCGACATGGGCTTGCAGGAAGCGGCTGGTGCCGAACTGGAGGATCGGCGTCGGCATGTCAGGCCCGGGTGCCGGCAGCGATGGCGGCGTGTGGTGGCCGCGCACGGGCCGCCACGTGGGGTCCCACTGCGCCCGCGGCCGGAAGCAGAGCGGGAAGCGGCGGTGCACGTTCGGCCAGGCGCGGCACGACAGGCGACTCGGGGACGACAGAAGTCATGTTGAACTTTCGGGATGTATTCGCGGGACGATTGTTCGTAATATATAGAGAACTAACAACGCGTGTCACGGCGGAGTGGCGGACATGAACGTCGACGTATCGATGCCGCCCGCGTGACCGCCGTGCCGGGGTCACGGGGGTACGAACGCCACCGTCTTCGCAGTTCCACCTTCCCATCGAACGTGGCATGGCGGCCTGCGGGTACGTGGCCAGGAAGCTAGGGCCGCGTCGCGCCCTTCTGCGCCTTGAGCACCAGTTCGGCCGCCAGCAACGCTCCATCCTGGTCCTGCGCCGTCATGGTCCGGTGCGCGATGTCCGCCACGAACTGCCGCCCGAACGGCAGGTCGAGCCGGCTGCAGTCCATGTACCGCGCTTCTTTCCGGTCGACGATGAGCAGGTGGTTCGTGCCCTGCCGGCCGACCGGATCGATGTACTTGCGCAGCTCGATATAGCCTTCCGTGCCGAGGATGAACAGGCGGCCGTCGCCCCACGTCGCCAGCCCGTCCGGCGTGAACCAGTCCACCCGCACGTAGCCGGTGCCGCCGTTGCCCGTCAAAAGCATGTCGCCGAAGTCCTCGAACGCCGGATAGTCGGGATGGGCCAGGTTGCCGGCCTGGGAGGCGAGCACCTTTGCCTTCGTCGAGCCGGTATAGAACAGGAACTGGTCGGCCTGGTGGGAACCCAGGTCCGTGAGGATGCCGCCGTAGCGCTGCCGGTCGAAGAACCAGGCGGGCCGCGACGCCGCGCGCAGGCGGTGCGGCGCCAGGTTCAGGGTCTGGATCACCTTGCCGATGGCGCCCGCCTGCACCAGCTCCCCGGCCTTGACGGCCGCGGGCACTTCCAGCCGTTCGGAATACATGATCGCGAACTTGCGCCCCGTCTCGCGGACCGCCTTGCGCACCGCCGCCAGCTGGGCGAGGCTGGTGATGCCGGGTTTGTCGCACAAAAAATCCTTATCGGTCCGCAGCACGCGGATCCCCAGCGGGGCGCGCTGGTCGGGCACGGGGGCCGCAACCACCAGCTGGATCGAACGGTCCTGCAGGATCGCGTCCTCGCTTGCCGCTTCCGGCACCGCGCCGAAGCGCTTGCGGAACTCGGCGAGCTGCTGGTCCTTCAGGCCGTCCCGGTTCGTCGACAGCACGGCCACGAGCTCGCCGCCGCCGCGTTGCACCGCCGCGGTCATGCTCATGATGTGCGGGTGATCCAGTCCGATGACGGCGAAGCTGATGGCCGAGGGGGATGCCGGCATGGCCGGACCGGGTTCCAGCACCTCGTGCCGGATGGCTTCCGACGCAGTCTGGGCGAACGCGGTGCCGGTGACGGAAGCGGAGCCCGCTACCCCGGCCAACTGGAGAAAGCGCCTGCGGTCGAAGGGATTCATTGCGCGGTGTCCTGTTCAGCGGAGAGATCGGCAAGGATACCTGCGCTGTCCGGCAACGGGAAGCGGCTGTTGCGAACGCGATCCGCGCTCCGGCCAATGATGTCGACGAAACAGGTCGCGGGACCGGCCGCGCCGGTGGCCAGGCTCCGGCGCGTCAAGGGTGTGCTGCCCGTCCCTGCCTGTCGTCCGTGCGGCCGATCCCTTCGTAGTACAGGCCCGCTGCGTCGAGCACCGCGCGGTCATAGATATTGCGTCCATCGAAGACGGCCTTGGCCCGCAGCGTGCTGGCCAGGTAGCGGAAATCGGGCGAGCGGAACTCCTGCCATTCCGTGACCAGCACCAGCACGTCGGCCTGCTCGACCGCTTCCTGCGCGGACGACGCGAACAGCACCGAGGCAGCGCAGCGGGCCTCGCCATGTTCGGCGACCAGCAGCCGTCGCGCCTGGCCGGACGCGACCGGGTCATACGCGCGCACCGTGGCGCCGGCGGCCAGCAGCGCGCGGATCAGCACGAGACTGGGCGCATCCCGCATGTCATCGGTATCGGGCTTGAATGCCAGGCCCCACAGCGCGATCGACCTGCCGCGCAATGCGCTCGCCCCGTTGAAATAACTGGCCAGCCTTTCGAACAGCAGGTGCTGCTGCGCGTCGTTGACTTCCTGGGTGGCCCGCAGGATCCGCAGATGCTGGCCATGCCGGGCGGCGATGCGGATCAGCGCCCTGACGTCCTTCGGGAGGCACGAGCCGCCGTAGCCGATGCCAGCAGACAGGAACTGCCGGCCAATACGCGGATCGGCGCCGATCCCGAGCCGCACCGCCTCGATATCGGCACCGAGCTGCCCGGCCAGGTGCGCCAGTTCGTTCATGAAGCTGATGCGCGTGGCCAGCATGGCGTTCGCCGCGTACTTGGTCAGCTCCGCGCTGCGCGTGCCCATGGCGACGAACTTCTCGTGATTGCGGCTGAACGGCGCGTACAGCTGGCGCATCACACCCAGCGCGTGCGCGCTCTCGGCACCGACGATGATGCGATCGGGCTTCATGAAGTCCTGCAGCGCCATGCCCTCCTTCAGGAACTCGGGGTTGCTCACGACATCGAACGGGATGTCGACGCCGCGCCCGGCGAGTGCCGCCGCAACCGTGGCGCGCACCTGGTCCGCCGTCCCGACGGGAACGGTCGATTTGTTCACGATCAGCAGCGGCCGTTCCATCAGCCGGCCGATGCTGCGGGCCGCCGCCAGTACATGGTCGATATCCGCGCTGCCATCCCCTTCCGGCGGCGTGCCGACGGCCAGGAAGATGATCCCGGCATGCCCGATGGCCAGGGCGTCGCTGGTGGTGAAGCGCAGCCGGCCCGCCAGCCGGTTGCGCGTGACCACCGGCGCCAGGTTGGGCTCATGGATGGGAACCTCGCCGCGACTGAGCCGCGCGATCTTGTCGTCATCAAGGTCATGGCAGACGACTTCGTTGCCAACGTCCGCGAAACAGGTTGCCACGACGAGCCCAACATAGCCCGCGCCGATGATCGTGATGTTCATCGCTCAGCCAGCCCAGCCGGTGTGGCGAGAGCGCGTTTGCCGAACATCGTTAGCAGGTTTGTCGACGCCAGGATGGCGTGGGAGCAAGCCCGGCCAGGGCGAAAAGGATGGCACGCTGCAGGGGACGTGCCGAAAGCAGGACGGCATGGAGGGTATGGACGTTGCGGCGCTGTCGCATATCGGCGAACTCCTTCGGGTGCTTCGGACGAGAATTGCTTCTCGATTGCTCATGCATCGGCATGGGCAATCGAAAAGGCCGTCCCACGTGATTCATGGGATCTCCCTGATCGCCGCGGCACTGGTATCGAATGGATCGAGCAATGATCGATATCGTTTCGGCCGAGGCGGGATCACCACACTAGCATCGAAAACAGCCGAAATTTTCACCAATAATCACTTTGTCGGGATAACCGTTCCGCGATCAGGCTGATTCATTTAGCAGGCTGCGCAGCTGTACGTCGGCCCGACGGGTCCCGGCGACAGGTTCTTACGCAGATGATGGCTCGTACCCGGCGTCTTTTTACCTGGAAGTATGGAGGAGCGTGGTTTCTCGACGACAGACGAGGCATGCGCCGTGCGCAAGCGGCGCGCGAGGCCGCAGCGGAGCTGCGACAGACGGGCGATTCGAAGCGCCCCGGCCTGGCAGGGCCGGGGCTTCGAATCCCACCGTCGTCCATCCAGACAAAGCAAAACGGCCACCCGCAGGGGTGGCCGTTTTGCTTTGTTCTGGCGGAGACGGTGGGATTCGAACCCACGATACAGGTATAAGCCGTATGCTTCCTTAGCAGGGAAGTGCCTTCGGCCACTCGGCCACGTCTCCTAGATGATTACTCACCTATCATCACAATCCGTTGCATTTCTGCGTCAGATCAGATGCCCGCCATAGTAATTGCCGCGACCTGTTTGGTCAAGGAAATCGGCGGTTTTTTTCTGAAAGTTTTACGCTCGCACTTACTCTTTCTCGAGCTCGAAAACCTTGTGCAGCGCGCGCACGGCCAGCTCCATGTACTTCTCGTCGATCAGCACGGAAATCTTGATCTCCGAGGTCGAGATCATCATGATGTTGATGCTCTCTTCCGCCAGCGTGCGGAACATCTGCGAGGCCACGCCCACGTGCGAGCGCATGCCCACGCCGACGACCGAGATCTTCGACACCTTGGCGTCGCCGACCAGGCTGGAGAAGCCGATCTGGGCCTGCTGCGCGTTCAGCGCTTCCAGCGCGCGGTTGTAGTCGTTGCGGGAGACGGTGAACGTGAAGTCGGTCTTGCCGTCGACGGACTGGTTCTGGATGATCATGTCCACTTCGATGTTGGCATCGGCCACCGGTCCCAGGATGTGGTACGCCACGCCCGGACGGTCCGGCACGCCCATCACGGTGATTTTGGCTTCATCGCGGTTGAAGGCGATGCCGGAGATGACTGCTTGTTCCATATCTGTGTCTTCCTCAAACGAAATCAGGGTACCGGAGCTGGCTTCCTCGGCCAGGTCCATCAGCGGATCGGTCAGCGACGACAGCACGCGCGTCGGCACGCGGTAGTTGCCGGCGAATTCCACCGAGCGCGTCTGCAGCACCTTCGAGCCCAGCGACGCCATTTCCAGCATCTCCTCGAACGTGATGTTCTTCAGGCGGCGCGCATCGGACACCACGCGCGGGTCGGTCGTGTAGACGCCGTCGACGTCCGTGTAGATCAGGCATTCGTCCGCCTTCAGCGCGGCGGCAATCGCCACGGCCGACGTATCGGAACCGCCGCGGCCCAGCGTGGCGATATTGTTGTCGTCGTCGACGCCCTGGAAGCCCGTGATGATCACGATCCTGTTCTGTTCCAGGTCGTTGCGCACGCGCTTGTCGTCGATCGACTGGATGCGCGCCTTGGTGAACGCGGAGTCGGTCCTGATGCCCACCTGCCAGCCGGCGTACGACACGGCGGCCTTGCCGATCGCCTGCAGCGCCATCGACAGCAGCGCGACGGAGACCTGTTCGCCGGTGGCGGCGATCATGTCCAGTTCGCGGGGGTCGGGCGGGTTCTGCACTTCTTTCGCCAGCGCGATCAGGCGGTTCGTCTCGCCGGACATGGCCGACGGTACCACCACGATCTGGTGTCCCGCATCGTGCCACTTGGCGACACGGCGCGCGACGTTCTTGATACGGTCCGTCGATCCCATCGACGTCCCGCCGTACTTGTGAACGATTAAAGCCATAGCTTGCGTTTTTCAGTCAGGTGAAGTAAGGGAGCCCTTAACTGTACCTGCTGCAATGCAAAAGAACAAGTCATAAAGCCAACGCCATCATACCGTTGCGGCATAAGCTCATGCCGAATCCGCCTATCGAAGAAATTTTATTCGGCGGACCAACGGAAAATGACGCGGTTATCTCCTTCGCGTGCCAGATGGTGGCAGTCCATGCCGATGCCGGCCGCGTACAGCAGCCGTCCCGGAATGCCGACCACGGGCAGCCGCGTGCGCTGCCAGGCGGGAATGCCAAGGGTCTGGTAGTGCTGCTTCAGGTCGCGCGTCGGGCGGTTCCGGGCAGGCTTCAGCCGCTCGCCGCCGCGCCGGAACGAGATCGTCAGCATTTGCGCCGTCAGCCACTCGGCCGGAATGCCCTCCTCCGCCGGCTCGACGTGCAGCGTGCCGCCGTAGTCGGGGAACGGGATCGATGCCTCGCCGGCCCAGCGGAAGTGCGCGACGGGCAGTTCGTCATACGCATCCTCTTCGGCACCGGCCACGTCGCGCAGCTTCGGGGCCAGCGTCAGGCGGCCACGGTAACGGCGCACATCGCAATCGGGATGCTCGACCAGCAGGTTGGCATCCTCGCGCGCCTGCAGCAGTTGCGCCGTCATCTGCGCCAGCCAGGCGGCGGACGGGATGCCGAAGCCGCGCTGGCCGAACCAGTGGCGCAGCAGGTTGCTGCGGCGGTCTTCGCCCAGCCCGCGCAGGTGATCCATGGCGAGGCTGCCGTCATCGCCCAGGCCGGCCTGGAGGTCGGCCTCCGCCACTTCCGTCAGCAGGCGCTGCGCGGAGCGGACATGCGCTGCACCGCGAGCAAAACGTTCCTGGTAGCCGGGGAATGCGGCGGCCAGCGCCGGCATCACCGTGTGGCGCAGCGCGTTGCGGGCGTAGCGGGTGTCGTCGTTCGATTCATCGTCGATGCGGGCGATGCCGTGCTGCTGCGCGTGGGCCTCCAGCTGGGCGCGCGCGACGGCCAGCAGCGGGCGGGCCAGCACGATCTCGTCGCTCCCCAGCAGCCCGGGCGCGTGGTTGCACGCATCCATGCCGGACAGGCCGGCGGGGCCGGCACCGCGGGCCAGCTGCAGCAGGATGGTTTCGGCCTGGTCGTCCAGGTGATGGGCGGTGAGCAGCAGCGTGACACCGTGCTCGCGGCACAGCTCGCCCAGCGCCGCGTAGCGCGCCTGGCGGGCCGAGGCTTCCGTGCCGGTCTTGCCCGCCGCGACAACCACGCGCCGCGCAGCGAACGTCACGCCCAGCTTCGCGCACTCGGCGGCGCAGTGGGTTTCCCAGGCATCCGCGTTGGGGCTCAGGCCGTGGTGGATGTGGAAGGCGAACAGGGGCGTTACTGCTCCCGGATCAGTCCGTGTCCCGGTGCCAGGCACCAGGACATCGTGCGCGAGGTGGAGCAGCACGGCGGAATCGAGGCCGCCGCTGAAGGCAATGGCGATGCCCTGCCCGGCGGCGCGCGGCAGGTCGGCCAGCGCCTGGGCGAAGATCGTGGAGAGGGTGGCGTGGCGCTGTTTCATGGTTCTCTGAGTAAAAACGGGGACAGGCACCTATTTTCGGGTGTTGCCCGAAAATAGGTGCCTGTCCCCGAGGTACGCCGGCGGATTATTCCTGCGGCGTGGTTTCCTTGAACTTGCCGTAGCTCATCAGCTTGGCATGGCGCTGGTCCAGCAGGTCCTTCGTCTTGATGCCGGTGAACTGGCGCAGCGAGTCGGCCAGCGCGCGTTTCAGCAGGCGCGCCATTTCCTTCGGATCGCGGTGGGCGCCGCCCAGCGGTTCGTTGATGATCTTGTCGATCAGGCCCATCGCCTTCAGGCGGTGCGCGGTCAGGCCCAGGGCCTCGGCCGCGTCGGAGGCGCGCTCGGACGTCTTCCACAGGATCGATGCGCAGCCTTCCGGCGAGATCACCGAGTAGGTGGCGTACTGCAGCATCAGCACCGCGTCGCCCACGGCGATCGCCAGCGCGCCGCCGGAACCGCCTTCGCCGATGATCGTGGCGATCAGCGGCACCTTCAGTTCGGCCATCACGTACAGGTTGTGCCCGATCGCTTCGGACTGGCCGCGCTCTTCGGCATCGATGCCGGGGAAGGCGCCGGGCGTGTCGACGAAGGTGAAGATCGGCAGGTTGAATTTCTCGGCGACCTTCATCAGGCGCATGGCCTTGCGGTAGCCTTCGGGCTTCGGCATGCCGAAATTGCGCATCGCGCGCTCCTTCGTGTCGCGGCCCTTCTGGTGGCCGATGACCATGCAGGGCTGGCCGTTGAAGCGGGCCAGGCCGCCGACGATCGACTGGTCGTCCGCGTAGGTGCGGTCGCCGTGCAGCTCGTGGAAGTCCGTGAAGATCTCGTTCACGTAGTCCATCGTGTAGGGGCGCTGCGGGTGGCGGGCGATCTGCGAGACCTGCCATGGCGTCAGCTTGGCGTAGATGTCCTTCGTGAGTTGCTGGCTCTTCTTGGCCAGGCGGTCGATTTCTTCCGAAATGTCGACGGCGGAATCGTCCTGCACGAAGCGCAGCTCTTCAATCTTGGAATCCAGCTCCGCGATGGGCTGTTCAAAATTGAGGAAAGTGGTTTTGGTCATTGGTCCTCCGAGAGTATGGCCTGGCGCGGCGGCCGGTGGCACTGCCGAGCAAGGTCAAAATTTTTCGCTATTCTACCGGAACAGGGTCCAGGCTACGCCACAAATACCAGGTGGCAACCGTTCGATACGGCTCCCAGTTGGCGGAGACTTCGCGCGCGTCGCTGCGCGAGACGGGTTCGCCGGAGAAGTAGTTGTGGCTGATGCCCGCGATGAGGCGCGGGTCGTCCAGCGGCAGCACGTTCGGCCGCAGCAGGTTAAAGATCAGGAACATTTCGGCGGTCCAGCGCGTGATGCCGCGGATCTGCACGAGTTCGGCGATCACCGCCTCGTCGTCCATCTGGTCCCACAGCGTGGCGTGCACCTTCTTCGCCTTGAAGTTGTCCGCAAGGTCGAGGATGTATTCCGTCTTGCGCTTCGACAGGCCGCAGGCGGACAGCTCGGCGGCGCCGGCCTTCATCACCAGCGCCGGCGTGAATTTCGGCAGCGCCACCAGCAGCTTCTGCCACGCCGCGTTGGCGGCCTTCGGCGTCACCTGCTGGTTGACGATGGAACGGGCCAGGGTCGTGAACGGGTCGTCGTGGCCGACCAGGTGCAGGTCGCCGAACTGGGGGATCAGCTTGTTCATGATGCGGTCGCGCCGCATCAGCTCGGCCTTCGCCTCTTCCCAGTAAGGCGGCAACGCTACCTGGCGGCCCGCGCCGTCCGTCTTGTCCCTGGACTGGAGAGCCATTATGCGCGGCGCCAGTTCGTCGTGCCGTCAGGCTTGTCCTCGAGGACGATGCCCTGCGCCAGCAGGTCGGCGCGGATCTTGTCGGACTGCGCGAAGTCGCGCGCCTTCTTGGCGGCGGCGCGCGCGGCGATCGCTTCGACGATGATCGCTTCGCCGATCGCATCGGTGGCGCCGGCCTGCAGGAAGTCCTGCGGGCTGCGTTCGAGCAGGCCCAGCACGCCGGCCAGGCCCTGCAACTGGCGCACGGCGACGGGCGACTTCGACTTGTTCACTTCGCTGGCCAGCTCGAACAGCACGGCCACCGCCACCGGCGTGTTGAAGTCGTCGTCCATCGCGGCGGCAAAGCGCTGCGCGTGGTCTTCGTTCCAGTCCAGGTCCGCGCCATCGCCAGCCACGCCATCGAGGGCCGTGTACAGGCGCGTGAGGGCGCCGCGCGCATCGTCGATGTGCACGTCCGAGTAGTTCAGCGGGCTGCGGTAGTGGGCGCGCAGGATGAAGAAGCGCACCACTTCCGCATCGAATTTCTTCAGCACGTCGCGGATCGTGAAGAAGTTGCCCAGCGATTTGGACATCTTCTCGTTATCGACGCGCACGAAGCCGTTGTGGATCCAGACGTTCGCCAGCGGATGGCCGAACGCGCCTTCCGACTGGGCGATCTCGTTCTCGTGGTGGGGGAACTGCAGGTCCTGGCCGCCGCCATGGATGTCGAACTGTTCGCCGAGCAGCGCGCACGCCATCGCCGAGCATTCGATGTGCCAGCCCGGGCGGCCCTTGCCCCATTTGGAATCCCATTTGACTTCGGCGGGTTCGGTTTCCTTGGACGCCTTCCACAGCACGAAGTCGAGCGGATCGCGCTTGCCCGTGTTGACGTCCACGCGCTCGCCGGCGCGCAGGTCGTCCAGCGATTTGCCGGACAGCTTGCCGTAGCCGTCGAAGCCGCGCACGGCATAGTTCACGTCGCCATCGTCGCCCTGGTAGGCCAGGCCCTTCGCTTCCAGCTGCTCGATGATGGACAGCATCTGCGGCACGTATTCGGTGGCGTGCGGCACGTCGGTCGGCGGCAGGATGCCCAGCGCCGTGGTGTCCTCGTCCATGAAGCGTTCGAAGCGGGACGTGAGCGCGTGGATCGACTCGTTGTTCTCGACGGCGCGGCGGATGATCTTGTCGTCGATGTCCGTCACGTTGCGCACGTACTGCACGTCGTAGCCCGAGGCCCGCAGCCAGCGGTAGATCACGTCGAACGCCATCATCATGCGGGCATGGCCCACGTGGCAGTAATCGTAGACCGTCATGCCGCAGACGTACATCCGCACCTTGCCGGCCTCCATCGGTACGAACGTCTGCTTGTCCCGCGCCAGCGTGTTATAGATCTTTAAATGACTCATCGGACTCTTCTGTGCTGCCTTCCCAAGGTTCAGCCTTCCCACAACGAGAAATCCGGTGCGGCACCTGCATGCCGCCCCGGATTTTCTCGTGCACCTTGGGGCCGGGCTGACCCTGTATAGTATTTCTTTTTCTCCCCCGGGCGACCTGGACGGTCCGGGAGCCGTCGCCAAGTATAGCATTGTTAAAATGCCCTGGGCTCACTATCCAACTGCACAGAAAAGAGAAAACATGCATGCAAAAATAAAGACCGTCGTCACCGGCACGGCCGCCCTGCTGCTGGCCTGCGGACTGGCCGGCAAGGCCCTTGCCGCCGAGCCGCAGGTGGAACTGAAAACCACCGCCGGCGACATCGTGCTGGAGCTGAACGGCGACAAGGCACCGAAGTCCACCGCGAATTTCCTGGCGTATGTGAAGAGCGGTTTTTACAAGGACCTGATTTTCCACCGCGTGATCGACGGCTTCATGATCCAGGCCGGCGGCTATACGAAGGACCTGAAAGGCCGCGCCACGCGCCCGAATGTGCCCAGCGAATCGAAGAACGGCCTGAGCAATGCGCCTTATACGGTGGCGATGGCGCGGCTGGATAATCCGAACTCGGCAAACTCGCAGTTCTTCATCAATGTCGGCAATAACGTGGCGCTCGATTACCCGAATTTCGACGGCGTCGGTTACACCGTGTTCGGCCGGGTGATCTCGGGTTATGAAGTGGTCGACAAGATCAGCAAGGTGCTGGTGGACGACAAATCATTCACCTTCCAGAACGTACCGGTGATCCCGGTCGTGATCAAATCGGCGAACGTGCTGAAAAAGCCGATCCAGCCGAAACCCGTGCCGGGCCAGGCGGCCGAGTCGGCCGGTATGTCAGCCAATAGCGCGGCCAGCACGCCGGCCGAAGCACCGCTGGAACCGACGCCGGCGCCGGCACAGTAAAATAGCGTTTTGCCATCGGCTGCGGTAAGATCGCGGCCCAGTGTTCGCCCCGTGGCGGAACATCAACCAGACATCAGGAAACCATCATGACCACCATTAACATCACCACCAACAAGGGCAAGATCGTTGCCGAACTGGACGCCGAGAAGGCACCGAAATCCGTCGAGAACTTCCTGAACTACGCGAAGGCCGGCCACTACGACAACACCATCTTCCACCGCGTGATCGACGGCTTCATGATCCAGGGTGGCGGTTTCGAGCCGGGCATGAAGCAGAAGCCGGCCGACCAGACCGTGGAAAACGAAGCCAAGAACGGCCTGAAGAACGAGCCGTACACGCTGGCGATGGCCCGCACGTCGGCACCGCACTCGGCCTCCGCGCAGTTCTTCATCAACGTCAAGGCCAACAGCTTCCTCGACTACCCGGGCCAGGACGGCTGGGGCTACGCCGTGTTCGGCAAGGTCACCGAAGGCAAGGAAGTCGTGGACGAGATCCGCAAGGTGAAGACCACGCGCAGCGGCATGTTCGCCGACGTGCCGGTGGAAGACGTGATCATCGAGAAGGTCGAGATCGTTTAAGCGGCAGTCGCTTGATTCTTTTCATTTCCGACCTGCACCTGCAGGCCGACCGGCCCGCTCTCACCGAAGCCTTCCTGCGCTTCGTCCACGAGCGGGCCGTGGCCGCCCGCCAGCTGTACCTGCTGGGCGACCTGTTCGAATACTGGGCCGGCGACGACGACCTCGCCGATCCCTTCCACCAGCAGATCGTTGCCGCGCTGCGCGGTCTGGCCGAGGCCGGCACCGAGCTGTTCTGGATCGCCGGCAACCGCGACTTCCTCGTGGGCGCTGCGTTTGCCGCCGCGGCCCGCCTCACGCTGCTTCCCGAAACGTGGGTCATCGAAGACCATGGCCGCCGCATCGTGCTCGTGCACGGCGACGCGCAATGTACCGACGACGTGAAGTACATGGCCTTCCGCGCCCAGGTGCGCGAACCGGCCTGGCAGCAGCAGTTCCTGGCCATGCCGCTGGCACAGCGCAAGCAGATCATCGCCGGCCTGCGCGAGAACAGCCGCAAGGACCAGGGCGACAAATCGTACGAGATCATGGACGTGACACCCGCCGCGATTGCGCAGGTGTTCGCCGGCACGGGTGCCACCGTCATGATCCACGGCCACACGCACCGCCCTGCCCTGCATGCGGCGGACGGCAGGCTGCGCTACGTGCTGCCGGACTGGGAGCCGGAAGCCGTGCCGCCACGCGGCGGCTGGATCGCCATCGGTGACGACGGCGCCATCACGCGGCATGCACTCGACGGCAGCCGCCTGCCCTAGCACTGCATCGCCGTCGTGCTGTCACACGATGTGCCACTTCTTCGTAAAAATGTATCGCCGCTTGCATTCGCCTCCTGTCCGGATAAGCTGAGACAGTCGAGACAAGAGGAGCGATCATGCTCAACGGCGCCACCTTGAAACGGGTCTTCCCCGATTGCAGCGATGCGGATGACTGGGCCAGTGCGCTCGATGATGCGCTGGCCCGCTTCCACATCACCACGCGCGACCGTGTCTGCGCCTTCCTGGCGCAAACGAGCCACGAGTCCGCGCACTTCAACCGGCTGGAGGAATCGCTGTTCTACCGCAGTCCGGCGCGGCTGATGGCCGTCTGGCCGAAACGGTTCATGACCGAGGCCGCCGCGCAGCCCTTCGTGCAGCAGCCGGAGGCGTTGGGCAACTTCATCTACGCCGGGCGCATGGGCAACGGCGATGCGGCCAGCGGCGACGGGTTCCGCTTCCGCGGCCGCGGCCTGATCCAGCTGACCGGCCGCAGCAACTACCGGCAGGCCGGCGAGGCGCTGGGCCTGGACCTGGTGAAGGCGCCGGACCGGCTGGTGTCGAAGGATGTGGCGGCCCTGTCAGCCGCGTGGTTCTGGGAGAGCCGCGGCCTGAACGCGCTGGCCGACCACGACGAAGGCGACGACGACATGGAAGACTTCGTGCAGATCACGCGCCGCATCAATGGCGGCACGGTCGGATTGAAGGAGCGCTTCGAGGCATTCCAGAAATTGCGCAGCAACCTCGATTGAACCGCACCTGCTTGCGGCTGGGCTGGCGGGGCCAGGAGAATCTGTGGCAATGGGCGGGCGGCTCCGGCGCGGACTCGCCCGCGCCGTCGTTGCGGGTCAGGTTGATGCCGCGACTGGCGCGGCATCGCTGGCTACGACTGCCGCGGCACGGCGGCGAAAGCCGACTCCAGCCGGCGGATGAGCGGCAGGTTCATCGTGTGCGTGTGGCGGTTCCAGCGGTCCATCGTGGCCTGCAGTTCGTTCTGCAGCCGGTGCGCCAGCTGGAACTCGCGCGCATCCGCCGCCCAGATCGCAAACTCGGCGCGCGTTTCGAAACTGCCGAAGCGTTCCAGCGTTGCCTCGAATTCCGCGCGCGCTTCGTCGCCCCGTCCGGCGGCCGCCAGCGCGCGGGCCGTCAGCACGCCCGTCTGTTCGGGGCGGAACGCGGGATGCGTCCTGCGCAGGCGTTCCAGGTGCGCCAGCGCCTGTGCATGACGGCCACTGAGCAGGCTGGCACTGGCGGCGCCCAGGCGAATGTCCGGATCGTTCGCGAACGGCCCTTCCAGGCACGCTTCATACGTGGTGGCGGCCGCTTCGGCGTTGCCCGCGTCGAGCTGGGCGGCGGCCAGGCGCATCTGGTTCTGTGCGGTGGGGGTGAAGGCGTAGGCGTCGTGCGCCTCGCGCAGCTCGCGGGTCGGGTCGAGCACCTTGACGGCGCCGGCCACCGCCTTGCGCGCGCCCTGCTCGATGCGCGAGCTGGGCAGGTAGATGCCGAAGAAATACACGACACTGCCCAGCAGCGGGAACATGAACAGGATCATCAGCCAGTACATCTGCTGCCGGCTGCGGATCGCATGCACCGCAAAGAAAATCGCCACCAGTACATGCAGGCCTATTCCGAGGAACGACATGCGGTTCTCCATCTGTCACGGGCCTTCATTGTAGGCATTTCGATTCTCGCCTACAACTTAAGACCTGCAAGCCCGCGGCCGGCGTGGCCCAGGTGTGGCAGTCGCGCTACTTGGCGGGCTCGAAGCGGATGGCCAGGCCGTCCGCCGTGGTGCGGATCGTGGTGGGCACATACTGCACGCCCAGATAGCGCAATTCGTCCGGGCGGAAGTGGTACACCGGCATGTCGCGCACCAGCTTCTCGGCCACCACGTTGGCCGCTGCCGTCAGCTGCCCCTGCAGGCGTTCATCGGCACCGCCCACCGTGAAGCGGTCGATGTGCGCATCGCCCAGCACGACGGCATTGCGCACATTGTCCACCAACAGCCGGCCTGACAGCGACACACTCCCCTGGACGGCCTGGCGCAGCAACGGCGACGTGATCGACACATCGGCGGCCAGCGCCAGCCGATCGTTATCGCGCAGCACCGTCACCTGCGGCCGGGCCAGCTGCAGCTCGAACACGCCCAGCGCACGCTGCTGCAGGGGGAACTTCTGCTCCAGCCCGCGCTGCAGGCGCTCGAGCGGCACGGCCACCTCGCGCGGCCCCGTCAGGCTGGCACAGCCTCCCAGCAGCGCACCTGCCGCAACTGCCAGCGCCACCCACCCGAAGCGGCGCCGCCGCGCCAGTAACGTCGTCTGCATACCTGTCCCGTCGCTTGAAAAAACCGCATGATACCGGAAAGGCCATGTGTGCCCGAACGAGGCGGGATGTGCGTGCGCGAACGGTGGCGCAGGCGCCGCCGGCCTATCGTGAGGCCATGGACCACACCATCCCATTTGTCGGCTGCGCCGGCTGGAGCATTCCGCGCGACGATGCCCCCCGTTTCCCGGCCGAAGGCAGCCACCTGCAACGCTATGCGGCGGTGTTCAACGCCGTGGAGATCAATTCGAGTTTCTATCGGCCGCACCAGCCCAAGACCTATGCGCGCTGGGCGCAGGACACGCCGGACGGCTTCCGCTTTGCCGTCAAGCTGCCGCGCACCATCACGCACGAGGCGCGCCTGCGCGACTTTGATGCGCTACTGGCGCAGTTCGCCGGCGAGGCCGGCGCGCTGGGGAACAAGCTGGGCGTGGTGCTCGTGCAGCTGCCACCCAGCCTGGCGCTCGATGCCGATGCCGCGCGCATCCTGTTCGAGGCGCTGCACGAAGCCTTCCCCTGCACGATCGCCTGCGAAGCGCGCCACGCCAGCTGGTTCACGGACGACGCCACGCAGCTGCTGTGCGATGCCGCCGTCACCCGCGTGCTGGCCGATCCCGTCGTGGGCTACCGGGGCGACTTCGTCCCGACCTCTGAGGATGCCTACGTGCGCCTGCACGGCAGCCCGCGCATCTACTACTCGCGCTACACGCCGCAGCAGATCGAGGACGTGCGCGCCTGGCTGGTCCGGCACCCGGCCGCCTGGTGCATCCTCGACAACACGGCCGGTGGCCAGGCGACGCCGAATGCGCTGGAGCTGCACGCCGCCCTGCGCGCCTGAGACCCGAGCGGCCCGGTCCCGGCGCGCACGCTCCGTCAAGCCGCGTTCGACAGTGGCCGGTAGCGGTCGAAGCGCTCCGGCGTCACCAGCTCGCCGAATTCGACGGTGCGGCTGGCGATGTCGTGGTAGGCGCCCACCAGTCCCATCTCGCCCCGTTCGATGCAGCCGCGCAGGAAGGCGCTGCCGGCCAGCACCTCGGCCAGCGAGTTCTCCACGTTCTGCCGCGTGACATCCTCCAGCAGCACCTTGCCGGACGGCGCCGGATGCGTGCCGCACTGGCAGTGCCGGATCGACGGCTGGATCTTGCCGGTGATGGTGCCGATGCTGTGCGCGTCCACGTTCTGCAGCGCCAGGCCGATCGCGCCGCAGCTGGAATGGCCCTTCACGACGATCAGCTTGGCGCCCAGCTTGTGGGCGATCTCCAGGCTGCCGATGATCTCCTGGTTGATCACGTTGCCGGCGATGCGCACCGTGAGCAGGTCGCCCAGGCCCGCATCGAAGATGATCTCCGGCGACGTGCGCGAGTCGATGCAGTTGACCACCACCGCCATGGGGTGCTGGCCGGCCGCCATCGCGTCCGCCTGGTGCAGGTAGTACTTCTTGGTGGAGCGGCCCGTGCGGAAGCGCTCATTGCCATCGCGCAGCAGCTGCAGCACATCCCCGGGCTGCAGCCTGCCCTGGGTTTCCTTGTCCAGCATCGGCATGAACTGGATCGGGTCGTCGAGCGTGTACTTGTCGCGCAGGCCGACCACGTTCAGCTGCACATCGCGCTCCGCCGCCACCGAGCGGTAGTCCTGGATGGTCTCCAGCACGTCGCTGTCGATGGAAATCGGCATTGCCCGCATCGATCAGCACCTTCGAGCCATGCGGAATGTCCCACAGCGTGCTGCGGATGGTGGCCTTGTTCAGGAACGACACCTGGTTCGGCAGCTCCATCTTGATCATGTCGCCGATGTGCATGCGGTACTGCTCCATCGCGAACGGATTGCGGAAATTGCTGCGCAACAGGTAGAACATGCTCGAGCCGAGGCCGATCAGCACGCCGGTCAGCAGGTCCGTGAAGACGATCGCCAGCACCGTCACGGCGAACGGCACGAACTGCGACCAGCCGCGCGCGTACATCTCGCGGAACAGCGACACCTTGGCCAGCTTGTAGCCCGTCATGATCAGGATGGCGGCCAGCGCGGCCAGCGGAATGCGGTTCAGCACGGGGCTCAGCGCCAGCACGGCCACCAGCAGCAGCACGCCATGCAGCACGGCCGATGCCTTGGTGCGGCCGCCCGTCTGCACGTTGACGGAGCTGCGCACGATGACGGAAGTGACGGGCAGCCCGCCCAGCAGGCCGGCGCACAGATTGCCGATGCCCTGCGCCACCAGTTCGCGGTTGGCCGGCGTCTCGCGCTTGTGCGGATCGATGCGGTCCACCGCCTCCACGTTCAGCAGCGTTTCCAGCGAGGCCACGATGGCGATCGTGAACCCGACCACCCACACGTCCGGATTGGCGAAGTGCGCCAGGGCAGGCAGCTGCAGGTAGGCGCCCAGGTTGCCCGTGTCGACCGGCGGGATTTCGACCAGGTGCGTCGCCTCGATGTGCAGCCCGGGCGCGAAGCGGGCGAACAGCACGTTGAGCAGGACGCTCAGCGCCACCACGAACAGCGGCGCCGGCAGCAGCTTCACGTTCTTCAGCGGCGTCCGGTCCCAGTACAGCAGGATCAGCATCGACAGCAGCGCGATGACGACGGCGCCCGGCGTGATCACGGCCAGCGCACTGCCCAGCGCCGAGAACGTGTTTTCGCCATTGGCCTGCAGGAAGGCGTATTCGTCGGCATTGTTGGCGTCATACCCGACCGCGTGGGGCAGCTGCTTGAGGATCAGCAGGATGCCGATCGCGGCCAGCAGGCCCTTGATCACGTTGGAGGGCACGTAGTTGGCGATGAAGCCGGCGCGCAGCACACCGAGCGCCACCTGCAGCACGCCGGCAATCAGGATCGCCGCCAGCAGCACCTCGAAGGCGCCCAGTTTCGAAATGGAGGCCAGTACCACGGCGGCCAGGCCCGCGGCCGGGCCGCTGACACTGGTATGGGAACCGCTGATGGCGCCCACGACGATCCCGCCGATAATCCCCGAGATAATCCCGGAAAACAGCGGCGCGCCGGAAGCGAGCGCAATGCCCAGGCATAAAGGCAGGGCGACGAGAAACACCACGATGCCCGCCGGGACATCGTATTTCAAGGTTTTGATATTCATGGTGACACACGTTTCGAAAGAGATGATCAGTCGTCGATGTGTCAGCCCCCATCCCGCGCCGTGACGCGTGTCGCGTCTATTGGAAGCATCTTGTGCGCGGGTGGCCCCGCCCCCGACTGACGGGGCGGCGCGCCGACCTGAAAGAACTGCTGGAACTGCACGCTTTTATTGCCCGGCCAACTCCGGATATTAACCAAGCATTAAAAAATCCGGCCAACCGGAATAAGACTGGCAAGCCGCTGAAATCAATATAACACGCGTTTTGCGCAGTGCACAAAGCTGCTTCGATAATCGGTCGGAATGAATGATGTCAGCGCGATTTGATTGTGTTCACCAGGACATTTTAATTAAATATCCTCAATCGCCGCCTCCCCGCAAACCCGCATGAATGCGCGCATATAATCGGAGGCGATAAAGCTCATTCCTGCGCGTGATGGAATTCGCACGACTGAAAAAAATTTGATCATGTCGCATTGCAGCGCTTTGCACACAGCCGCATCCGCCATCCCGGCGGGCAAGGTCGGCTAAAAAACGGTTGCAACCGCCCCGTGTGGTGTTATAGTTCACTACAACACCAACGCAGGAGGGCCCATGTATGTGGCATGACAATGCGCCGATCTACCGCCAGCTGAAGGAGCGGGTGATCGGCATGATGCTGGACGGCCTGCTCAGACCGGGGGATGCACTGCCCTCGGTGCGGCAGGTGGCGGCGGACTGGCAACTGAACCCGATCACCGTGTCGCGCGCGTATCAGGAGCTGGTCGATGAAACCTTGGTTGAAAAAAGAAGGGGGCTGGGCATGTACGTTACCGAAGGCGCTGTCGAAAAACTGCTGGGCACGGAGCGCGAACGCTTCCTGCGCGAGGAATGGCCGGCGATGGTGGCGCGCATCCGCCGCCTCGGCCTGGACGTGGACGTGCTGCTGCGCAGCGCACAGGGGCCCCGCCCATGAGCGCCGTGATCACCGCGCGCAACCTTGTCAAGCGCTACGGCGCCCGCAAGGCGCTCGATGGCGCGAGCTTCGACGTGCAGCCGGGCCGCATCGTGGGCCTGATCGGCCCGAACGGTTCCGGCAAGACCACCACGCTGAAGGCACTGCTGGGGCTGTGCAGCGTGGAGGGCGAGCTGTCCGTGCTGGGCCTCGATCCGCGCACCCACCGCGACGCACTGATGAACGACGTGTGCTTCATCGCCGACGTGGCGATCCTGCCCCGCTGGCTGAAGGTGAAGGACGCCGTCGACTTCGTGGCAGGCGTGCATCCCCGCTTCGATCGCGCCAAGGCGCAGCGCTATCTCGCCGCCACCAAGCTGTCTCCCAATCTGCGCGTGAAAGCCATGTCGAAGGGGATGATCGTGCAGCTGCACCTGGCACTCGTGATGGCGATCGACGCGAAGGTGCTGGTGCTCGACGAGCCCACGCTGGGCCTGGACATCCTGTACCGCAAGGGGTTCTACCAGAACCTGCTGGAGGACTACTTCGATGAACACAAGACCATCGTCATCACCACCCACCAGATCGAGGAGGTGGAACACATCCTCACCGACCTGCTGTTCATCGAGGAAGGCCGCATCGTGCTGGCCGCGTCGATGGACGAGATCGGCGAGCGCTACACGGAAGTGATGGTCCATCCGCAGCACGCGGCGGCCGCCGCGGCCCTGCAGCCGCTGACGCAGCGCACCGTGTTCGGCCGCAGCGTGATGCTGTTCGACGGCGTGCCGCGCGGGCAGCTCGACAACCTTGGCGAACTGCGCACGCCCAGCGTGGCGGACCTGTTCGTCGCCAGCATGAAAGGAGCCGCGAAATGACCGGCCTGCAGACACGTCGATCCATCCAGAACCGCTTCCAGTGGCTGCTACGCCGCGAGATCTGGGAACACCAGGGCATGATGGTGTGGCTGCCGCTGGCCATCGCGGCGCTGCTGGTGGGCTTCAGCGCGATCGCGATCGTCAAGGGCCAGGGCGCGACCTTCACGTTCGGCGGACCGGTGCACGAGGTGAGCTCGCTGTCGGTACAGATGGGCGAGCGGCAGAAGGAAATCATCGCAGCGCTGCTGGCCGCGGTGTTCCCCCTGATGGCCGCGCCCCTGTACCTGACGCTGGCGTTCATGGTGTTCGCCTACGCGATGGGTGCGCTGTACAACGAGCGGCGCGACCGCAGCATCCTGTTCTGGAAATCGCTGCCCGTGTCCGACGCGGCCACCGTGCTGTCGAAGGCGGCCATGGCGCTGCTGGTCATCCCGTTCGGCATGCTGGCGCTGGCCGTCGCCACGTCGCTCGTCATCCTGCTGATGGCCGTTGCCGTCTTCGCCCTGCATGGCACCAATGTGCTGCCGCACCTGCTGCACTCCCCCGTCTTCTGGCTGACACCGCTGAAACTGCTGTCGCTGCTGCCGGTGTATGCGCTGTGGGCACTGCCGACGGTGGGCTGGCTGCTGATGGTGTCGAGCTGGGCGCGGTCCAAGCCGTTCGTGTGGGCCGTGGCCGCGCCACTGCTGGCGATGGCGATCCTGGCGTGGGCCAATGCGGGCTTCGGCCTGGGCCTGGACCTGCAGTGGATCTTCAAGACGCTGCTGTCACGCCTGCTGGCCAGCGTGATGCCGGGCGCGTGGTTCGCCGACGACACGCTGCGCGGCACCGTCGAACGCACGGGCCACGCCGTCTCGCAAAGCCATCCCGGTGCCGTGTTCGACGCGATCTATACGCAATCCTGGGCCGTGTTCGGCACCGCGAACCTGTGGATCGGCGCCCTCGCCGGCGCCGCGATGATCGCCGTGGCGATCTACGTACGACGCCGCCGCGAAGGAGAATGACGGCACAGTAAAGTGTCCTGGTGCCTGGCACCGGGACACCCGTGCTCAGCTGTAGGCGTGGTCTTACAGACGGGGAGGGGCGGCACCGATGCCGAAAAGCATCGCCGATTGAGATAATGCCTTCATTCCGCCAGCGCCAGATCATCCGGTCTCGCGTTGGCGGTCGCTTTCAGGAGTAGAACATGAACATTGTCGACCAACGCTACCTCGATGGTACCAACCGCTACTGCACGGAACCGTGCCTGCTCAGCATCCTCGATCTCGGCCACCCTGCCCCGTACTCCACGGCGGACATGGATCGCCTGCGAGCGCGGCTGAAGTCGGTTCTGCCGGGCCTGCGACAGGGCCGCAGCCTGATCGGGGTGGTGGGGGAAGACATGTCGCCTGCGGACGATGATGCGAACTGCGACGGCCTCCAGCTGGCACGCCTGATCCAGGGCGTGGCCATCGAGCTGCACCGCCTGGCCGGCGACGAAGTGATGATCGGTTTTGTCGGCCGCGTGCCGAAGATGGCCGGCCGCTACCGCCTGATCCTGCCGTTTCGCTGCGGCACGGTGGCCAACGCGTCGCTGAGCCTGGCGATCGGCCTGATCGATGCCCTGCTGGCCGGCCGCGAGTTCGCGCTGAACGAAGGCCTGGACGAGCTGCGCCGCGTCGCCATCGGCGCGGAGCACCTGCCGGCCGCGGCCTCCGTGGTGCCGTCGGCGCCGGAAGTGCGGGTCGATGCCGTCGCCGCCCGCGCCATGGCGAACCGTGCGTTCAGCGCCCGGTCGAACGCTAGTCGAATTGCCGCTTGAACTGTTCGAACTGCTCCGCCAGCGCTGCGTAATCCGCACGCAGCTGCTGGACTTCCTGCTCCAGCTGGGCGACCCGGTCGCCCCCGGATCTGCCGCCCCCTGCCCCACCAGCCGTAGCGGCCGCCGCAGCATAGCCCGCCGCTGCATACCCCGCTTCCTCCCGCGCCAGTTCCACTTCGCCACCCAGCAGCTGCCCGTAGCGCGACTCCTTCGTGCCGGGCGCGCGCGCCAGCTTGGCCACCAGTGGCGGGTATTTGTCGATCAAAAACTGCAGCGCTTCTTCCACATCCGCGACGGACTTGAAGTCGTGCAGACGGCCCGTGCGGGTGCGGATCTCGCCGGCCGTCTGGTGGCCGCGCAGCATCAGGATCGCCAGCACGGCCAGGCGGTCCTGTTCCAGCGACCACTTGATCCGCATGCGGTGCTCGTACTTCGTCACGCGCGCGCCGGCGGCGGTAACGGCATTGACGAGGCGGCGTTCGGCCAGCCGGGCCAGCACATCGGCCACGGTGTCTTCCGAGATCTGCATCACGGGATCGCGGCTCGATAACTGGTTGCAGCCGTTGGTGAGTGCATTGAGCGACATCGGATAGTTATCCGGCGTCAGCGCTTCCTTTTCGGCCAGCACGGCCAGCACGCGGATCTCGAACGGATCGAGGGTATCGGTGGTATTTTCGGTCATGGATTGAGTCTCGACGAAGCCGGTCGGCACGCTGTTATTGTCGAGCCCGTGTCCACCCTGGGGTCAGACCCCGACATGGACACGAGCCCGGCGGTGAAAGACTTCAGCCTTCCTTGGCGATCCGCTGGCGGCGCGCCTCGTACAGGCACACGCCCGAAGCGACGGACACGTTCAGGCTCTCGACGGAGCCGAACATGGGGATGCTGACCAGCATGTCGCAGGTCTCGCGCGTCAGGCGGCGCATGCCTTCGCCCTCGGAGCCCATCACCAGCGCGGTGGGGCCCGTGAAGTCGGCGTCATACAGCCCCTTTTCACCGTCATCCGAGGTGCCGATCAGCCAGATGTCGCGTTCCTTCAGCTCGCGCAGCGTGCGCGCCAGGTTCGTCACCGTGATGTAAGGCACGGTCTCGGCGGCGCCACTGGCCACCTTCGCGGCGGTGGCGTTCAGGCCCACCGCGCGGTCCTTCGGCACGATCACTGCATGCGCACCCACGCCGTCGGCCACGCGCAGGCAGGCGCCCAGGTTGTGCGGGTCGGTGATGCCGTCCAGGACCAGCAGCAGCGGCGGGCCATCGATCGCGTCCAGCAGTTCGTCCAGGTTGCGGGCCAGCGCCAGCTGCGAGGCAAACGCGATCACGCCCTGGTGGCGACGGGTGCCGACGATCTTGTCGAGGCGGGCCGAATCGACCGGCATCACGCGCACGCCGGCCGCCTTTGCGTTGGCGACCAGGTCCTTCATGCGGCGGTCGTCGCGGGTGGCGTCGACGAAGATTTCTTCGACGGAGGCGGCTTCGTGGCGCAGGCGCGAGGTGACGGCGTGGAAGCCGAAAATCATTTTGTTCTTGGACATGGCTTGCTTCTTTGTTTCGATGGATTGCTGCGGACACGGGGCACAGCGCCACGCGTGTCGCGAAAAAAGCGCCGCGGCTCGATGGCCGCGGCGCTGGATCAACGTTTCTTGCTGGCCTTGGCCGGTGCCGCCTTCGCGGCCTTGGCTTCCGGGCCGGCCTTGCTCCGTTTGGCCGGCGCCGCCTTGGCGCTCCGCTCCTTCTTCGGATCGTAATCTGTCAATTGGGGCAGCAGCGAGATCTTCGGTGCGGGAGCGGGCTCGCGCGGGGTGTCGCTTTTCGGCGCACTCTTCGCCGCGACATCGGCCACCGGCACTTCGCCGTTGCGGCCCTGCGGCCGGGCACTGCGTGGCGCTTCATGCCGGGACGCACCCGAACGCGACTTGCCGCCACCGCCACCGCCCTCGCCGCGCGACGAACCGGACGAACCGCCCTTGCCGCCGCGCGAACGGCGCGGCTTGCCGCCCTTGCCGTCCTTGGCATCGAAGTCGTCGTCTTCGCCTTCCGGTGCGCGGCCGCCACGTGCCGGCGGCATGCCGGCCGTTTCGCTCTGCGCCAGGCGCAGGTCGATCTTGCGCGACTCCAGGTCCACGCGCGTCACCTGCACGGTGACGCGGTCGGTCAGCTGGTAGCGCTTGCCGGTGCGTTCGCCGCGCAGTTCATGGCGCGCGTCGTCGTACTGGAAGTAGTCGGCACCCAGGTCCGTCACGTGCACGAGACCTTCGACGAACAGCTGGTCCAGCTGCACGAAGATGCCGAACGTGGTCACGCCGGTGATGATGCCGGTGAATTCCTCGCCCAGCTTGTCCTGCATGAAGTAGCACTTCAGCCAGGCCTCGACATCGCGCGACGCTTCGTCGGCACGGCGTTCGTTGGCCGAGCAGTGCACGCCCAGCGCATCCCACACGGTAACGTCGCGCGCGGCTTTCGGTTCCTTGCCCTCGGCCTTGTCCTTCAGCTGCTGGCGGCGCGTGGCGTTCGAGATCGTGGTGTTCAGGACGCTCTTGTCCTCGATCTTCGGCTCGTATTTTTTACCCTGCAGGATGGCCTTGATGGCGCGGTGCGTCAGCAGGTCGGGATAGCGGCGGATCGGGCTGGTGAAGTGGGCATACGCCTCGTAGGCCAGGCCGAAGTGGCCGATATTGTCCGGGCTGTAGACGGCCTGCTGCATCGAGCGCAGCAGCATGGTCTGCAGCAGGCCGGCATCCGGGCGCTCCTTGATCTTGCGCATCAGCTCGGCGTAGTCGCCCGCCACCGGCTTGTCGCCGCCGGCCAGGGACAGGCCCACCTGCTTCAGGAACTCGCGTACCTGCGTGAGCTTTTCCTTCGTCGGCGAGGCGTGGATGCGGTACGTGCCCGGATGCTTGTGGCGCAGCAGCAGATCGGCCGCGCAGACGTTCGCCGCCAGCATGCACTCCTCGATCAGCTTGTGCGCATCGTTGCGGGTGCGCGGGATGATCTTCTCGATCTTGCCGGCCGGGTTGCAGACGATGTACGTTTCCGTCGTCTCGAAATCGATCGCGCCCCGTTCCACGCGGGCCTTGAGCAGCGCGTGGTAGGCGGCGTACAGGTTCTGCAGGTGCGGCACCAGCTGGGCGCGCTTGGCCGCTTCCGGGCCCTTCGTGTTCGACAGGATCGCCGCCACTTCGTTGTACGTGAAGCGCGCGGCCGAGTGGATCACGGCCGGGTAGAACTGGTAGGCCTTGATCTCGCCGGCGGCCGTGATGACGGCATCGCACACCAGCGTCAGGCGGTCGACGGCCGGGTTCAGCGAGCACAGGCCGTTCGACAGCTTCTCCGGCAGCATCGGGATCACGCGGCGCGGGAAGTACACGGAGGTGCTGCGCTCCAGCGCATCCTTGTCCAGCGCGTCGTTCGGCTTGACATAGGCGGACACGTCGGCGATCGCCACGATCAGGCGGAAGCCGTTGGCACGGCCCACCTTCACGGGTTCGCAGTAGACGGCATCGTCGAAGTCGCGTGCGTCTTCGCCGTCGATGGTCACCAGCGGCACGTCGCGCAGGTCGACGCGCGGGTCCTTGCCATCCTGCCAGTCCTTCTCGTGCACCACGTCCGGCAGCTTCTTCGCCTGGTTCAGCGCGGCGGCCGAGAACTCATGGGGCACGCCGAACTTGCGGACCGCGATCTCGATCTCCATGCCCGGGTCGTCCATGTCGCCCAGCACCTCGACGATGCGGCCGACCGGCTGCTTGAAGCGGCCCGGCTGCTCCGTCAGCTCGACGCTGACGATCTGGCCGCTCTTGGCCTTGCCCGGCGAACCGGACAGGATGATGTCCTGGCCGATGCGCTTGTCTTCCGGCGCCACGATCCACACGCCGTTGTCCTTCAGCAGGCGGCCGATGATGTGCGTGTTGCCCCGCTCCGTCACCTCGACGATCGTGCCTTCCGGACGGCCGCGGCGGTCGAAGCCCGTCACGCGGGCCAGCACCTTGTCGCCGTGCAGGACCTTCTGCATCTCGCGCTCGGACAGGAACAGGTCGTCGCCCGGCTCGTCCGGGATCACGAAGCCGAAGCCGTCGCGGTGCGCGCTGACGCGGCCGGCAACGAAGTCGGAATGGTCGGCCAGCACGTAGAAGCCGCCCGTGTCGGAACGGATCTGGCCGTCACGCTCCATGGCGTTCAGGCGCCGCGTCAGCACTTCCTGCGATTCGGGATTGACGCCGAGCGTCATGGACAGCGTGCGCAGGTCGAGCGGCGCGTTGGCGCTGCGGAAGATGCCGAGGATTTCCTCGCGGCTGGGAATGGTATGCGTCGTCTGTTTCAAAACTGTTCTTTGATTTGATCTTATTGGTAGGCGAAGGTGGCAGCGTAGTGTACCGGAGGTGCGGCGGTTTGCCTAACGGCCGTCCGAATCGGACAGTGAAGCCGCACGATGAACAAGCCCTGCCGTCATTTTCACGCCACCTTCACTTCACCCTTTGACAATGGGAATTCTTGCTCTATAATTCGGCCTCCCGCAGCGATGCGGGTTGCTGTGAAAGAGTACCGAGTGGATGTGCAGCGTGGAATGAAAGTTCATCTGGCGCAAAACTCACCCGTTCGCTATAATAGCAGCAGTTGCAAGTCATTGTGACGCAGTGCCCACGTGGCGGAATTGGTAGACGCGCATGGTTCAGGTCCATGTGCCGCAAGGTGTGGGGGTTCGAGTCCCTCCGTGGGCACCATCTACCGGATCTGCAGGAAAGGCCGCGAGTCGAAAGATTCGCGGCCTTTTCTCTTTGGTGCTTCCCTTGGCACGGCGTCGGCGGCCTTTACGCTCGGGACCGCTTCTCGCGCATCCCCTTGCATGCGCATGCACGCGCCCGGGCGCGCCATGGCTGTGCATGCTTCTTGCCTGCCCCTCCTTGTCCAATCTAGGAGGGAGCCATGAAAACCTTGTTATCCGCCATCACCCTGGCGACTGCCGCCGCGGCCGCCGGTCCCGCGGACGCCGCCCTGGCCTTCACGTTCGCGTTCACGCCGGGCACGTCGATGCAGGCGCAGGACGGCTTCCGCGCCGCCGCCGCGCTCTGGTCCAGCCGCATCCAGGACGACATCACCGTCAACCTGACCGTCGGCTTCAATCCCCTCGCACCGAACGTGCTCGGCTCCACCCAGTCGGCCCAGCAGGCCTACTCGTACAGCACCTTCCGCCAGCGCCTGGTGGACGACATCACCTCCAGCGCCGACACGACGGCGACGGGCAGCCTGTCGACCGGCGCCACCTTCGACATGCTGATCAACCGCACCTCGAACAGTCCGAACGGCGCCGGCAGTGCCACGCCCTACCTGGACAACGACGGCGATGCCAACAACCGCACGATCCGCATCACCACCGCCGAGGCCAAGGCCATCAACCTGGGCATCATGCCGCAGACGCTCACCAACTGCATCGGCACCTGCGACGGCTTCATCCAGTTCAACAGCAATTTCACGTTCGACTTCAACCGCAACGACGGCATCGGCAGCAACGCCTTCGATTTCGTGGGCATCGCCGCGCACGAGATCGGCCATTCGCTGGGCTTCATCAGCGGCGTCGACATCCTCGACAACAATTCCTCGTCCACCTTCTTCGCCGACAACCAGTTCACCTACGTCTCCGGGCTGGACCTGTTCCGCTACTCCGCCCAGAGCCCCGAAGGCGTGATCGACTGGACCGCGGACAACCGGCCGAAGTACTTCTCGATCGACGGCGGCGTCACCCAGGGGCCGCTGTTCTCGAACGGCGTGGTGCATGGCGACGGCCGCCAGGCCAGCCACTGGAAGGACGACCTGTTCATCGGCCTGATGGACCCCACCGCCGGCCGCGGCGAACTGCTGTCCATCTCGGCGAACGACCTGCTGGCGATGGACGTCATCGGCTACGACGTCTCGCCCATTCCGGAGCCCTCCACCACTGCGATGCTGGGCGCCGGCCTGCTGCTGCTGGGCGGGCGCGCGGCCCGGCGGAGCAAAATCTTTCGGAAAGGAACAAAATGAGATTGACGGATCCGGTTTCCCCCTTTAAGATGCGTGCCTTCTGTTGCTGAACACCGAAAGGCAGCAAGCAGCAGGAGAGAGTAGCAAGACAACGCAGCAGGTAGTAAAACAAGGCCCACGTGGCGGAATTGGTAGACGCGCATGGTTCAGGTCCATGTGCCGCAAGGTGTGGGGGTTCGAGTCCCTCCGTGGGCACCAAGTCTTGTTTTACGAAGGTTCGTTGTGCATCGAGAAGTACCAGTGCCCACGTGGCGGAATTGGTAGACGCGCATGGTTCAGGTCCATGTGCCGCAAGGTGTGGGGGTTCGAGTCCCTCCGTGGGCACCATCTACCGGATACGTTGAAGCAGGCCGCGAACCGCAAGGTTCGCGGCCTTTTTCTTTGGCGCCGGTACTTCCCTGCCTCATCCATTGCAACGCGCCGCCCCGCCGGCGCTTGGTCTACACTGGCCGCTTCATCGAACCGGGGCCGCGTGCCCGCCACTGCCTTTCCACCATGTCCGAGCCGAAGTCGCCCGCCCGCCCGTCCACGCCCTCCCGCGAGCGCGAGCACACGGTGCTGATCGTCAGCACCGGCGAATTTGCCGCGCTGGAGCGCTCGCTGGTGCGCGCCGGTTTCCGGGTGCAGGTCGTCCACCGGGGCGACGCCGCGCTGGCCGCCGTCGCCACCGGCCAGGCTGCTGGCGGCGTGGCGCTGGTGCTGCTGGACGCGGCACTGGCCGGCAGCGCGCGCATGGAGCTGTGCGCGCGGCTGACGGCGGCCGTCAGCGGGCGCGGGCTGCCCGTGCTGGTGATGTCGTCCGCCCCGTCCGATCTGGAGCAGGGCCAGGCTCTGCTGGCCGGTGCCGCCGGCTATCTGCGGCTGCCGTGCGCGCCGGAAGACATCGTGGAAAAAGTGACGGTGGAACTGACGGCGCGCCATGCCTGGCTGGTGCCGCCGGCCGGCGCGCCGCTCGATACCGAACGCCTGGAAGTGAACTACCACGCGCTGCTGGCCGGCTCGCCGGACGCCATCATCCTGTTCGACGCCGCGCGCGGCACGCCGGTGGACGTGAACCGCAACGCCGAGCGCATGTTCGGCCGCGGCGGCGCGGAACTCATGCGCACCCGGCTGGAGGACCTGTGTCCGCCGCAGCAGCCGGATGGCACGCCGTCGGACGAGGCCGTGGCGGCCCTCGTGTCGAAAGGCCTGGGCGGCGACATCCGCATCTTCCCCCTCACCTTCCAGCACAGCAGCGGGCGCCACATCGACGGCGAGATCCGCCTGGTGGTGCTGGAAAAGAACGGCCTGCGGCTGCTGCACCTGCGCGTGGCGGACGTGACGGGCCTGCGCGTGGCCGAAGCGCTGCGCATCGGCCAGAACCGGCTGCTCGAACTGATCGCCCGCGGCGCGCCCTTGCAGGACATCCTCGACAACCTGCTGCGGCTGATCGAAGGCCAGGGGCCGGGCCTGGTCTGCGCCGTGCTGCTGCTGGACGAGGGCGGCATCGTGCGCGGCGGGTCGGCGCCCAGCCTGCCGGCCGACTACCTGCAGGCCTACGAAGGCCAGCCGATCGCCACGCACGACAGCCCGCCCTGCGCGGCCATGCACCGGCGCGCAGCCGTTGTCGTGGCGGACTTAAGCGCGGCCGACCTGCGCGAGGCGCCGCCATGCGACAGCCACCGCGAGCTGGCCGAACGCCTGGGCCTGCGCGCCTGCTGGGCGATGCCGATCATGACCGACCGCCAGACGGTGCTGGGCACGTTCGTGATGTACTACCGCGACATGCGCATCCGCGAATCGCTCGCCGGCGCGCCGGACGCCGGCAACCTCCGCACCGGTGACCTGCGCCTGCCCCGCCCCGATGACGAGCGCCTGCTGGGCGTGGCCGTGCACCTGGCCGGCATCGCCATCGAACGCACGCGCCGCGAGGCGGAACTGGCGCGCCACCGAAACCACCTGGAAGAACTGGTGACGGCGCGCACGGCGGAACTGCGCAGCGCCAAGGAGCGTGCCGAGCGCACCAGCGGGGAACTGGCCGCCGCCCTGGACCATCTGCGCATGACGCAGGACGAACTGGTACGGCGCGACAAGCTGGCCGCGCTGGGCGGCCTGGTGGCCGGCGTCGCGCACGAGCTGAATACGCCGATCGGCAACGGCCTGACGATCGCCGGCGCGATGAGCGACCATCTCGCGACACTGCGCGGCCAGCTGGAGGCGGGCCTGCGCCGCGCCGACCTGGAACAGTACGTGGCCCATGCCGGCGAGGCCGAGGCGGTCCTGCTGCGCAACCTGCAGCGTGCCGCCACGCTGGTCACCAGCTTCCGGCAGGTGGCGGTGGACACGGCCGGCTCGCAGCGGCGCACCTTCCGTCTGGATGCATTCATCGCCGAACTGGCCGCGCCGCTGGCGGCCGCCATGCCGGTGCCGCGGCCCCGCGTGGTGCAGCAGGTGGCCCCGGGCCTGGCGATGGACAGCTATCCGGAACCGCTGGCGCAGGCGCTGGCCGCGCTGGTGGAGAACGCCGTGCGGCATGGCCTGGCGGGGCGCGCGGATGGCGTCATCACGCTGTCGGCACGGGAGGCCGGCGACGGCGCCATTGCCATCGCGGTGGCGGACAACGGCGCCGGCATCGCCGCGGAGAACCTGGCCCGCGTGTATGATCCCTTCTTCACGACCCGGCGCGGCACCGGCGGCGCCGGCCTCGGCCTGCATGTGGCGCACAATATCGTCACCGGCGTGCTGGGCGGCCGCATCGCCGTCGCCAGCACCGTCGGACACGGCACCACCTTCACGCTCACCCTGCCCGTCATCGCGCCACGCTGACCCATGTCCAAACGCCTGCTCACCATCCTGCTCCTGCTCGCAAGCTGGCTCGCGCTGGCCGCCCCGGCTCCCTGGTGGCTGTGGGAGAGCGTGCGCGACGGCGCCAAGGTCTGCTCGCAGACGCCGCTCGGACCCGGCTGGCGCAAGCTGCTGGGGCCCTACAAGGATTCCCGTTGCGAGAAGTTGATTCGTGCTCAATAATGAATAGAGTATAAGGATAAGCATCGGCGCACGTCCGACCGATGAAGTCGCAGGCAATCTTTCATCACCCACAAACGGAGGAGACATGTTCCAGAATCCCGAGCAGTTTGCACAAGCGACGAAAACCCTGTTCGCGTTCCAGCTCGAAACCTTCAACACCTTGACCAGCAAGGCGGTCCAGGGCATCGAGCAGGTGGTTCAGCTCAATATCGACACCGCGAAAAGCGGCCTGGAGCGCGGTCTCGCGGCCGGCAAGGACCTGGGCCAGGTCACCGATCCGAAGGCTGCCATGGCAGCGGCCAGCGCGCGCATGCAGAACCTCACGAACGTGGCCAGCTACAACCAGCAGCTGGGCCAGATCCTCTCCGAGATCCACAAGGAATTCACCGGCGCGGCGGATGCCCACCTGGCCGAAGCGAAAAGCAGCCTGTCGGCACTGATCTACGACGTGACGAAGAACGTGCCACCCGGTTCGGAAAACGCCGTGCAGATCGTCAAGACGGCAATCGACAACGCTTTCCAGGGCTACGAGCAGGTGACCCGCGCCACCCGCCAGGCCGTGGCGGCGTTCGAGGACCAGCTGGCGCGCGCCGCCACGCTGGCCGACCAGAAGGCGGCACAACAGGGCGGCGGCACCCCGCCTTGAAGGGGGAATGAAGCCATAAAACGCTGGGCAAGCGGCGGGAGACGGGATAGACTGTATATATACACAGTCCTCAAAGCCTCACGATAAGTTCCCGCCGCAGTGCCCGTCATGAAACCCGTCCTGGAAAACCCGTTCTACTACCTGGAGAATTTCCACCAGGTGCTCGACTGGATCGGCATCCGCTATGCCGACCTGCTCGATGACGAAGAACGGGCCTTCATCGCTGCCTTCCCCGCCCTGCCCCAACCGTCGCGCGCACTGTTCGTGCGGATGGTCATGCGCAAGGGCCAGCTGTTCCGCGCCAGCAAACTGGTCTACGACGAAATCGGCTGCCCCCGCGCCGCCGCCGCAGCGCTGGCCGATACCGGGTGGATCGTGGCCGATCCCGTCGTCACGCTGGACGAACTGTTCGAGCTGTTGCTGAAACCCGAGATCGCCCGCGCCTTCACCTTGAGCGCGTCCGAACGGTCCGCCCGCAAGGAACTGCAGCTCGAAGCGCTGCGCGCACGCCATGACGGCGAGCGGGCATTCTCCGCGTGGTTCGATGGCGACTCTGTATGGCGCATCGTCGCGAAACCCCTGTGCGACCGGCTGCGCCTGATCTTCTTCGGCAATTACCACCAGGACTGGACGGAGTTCGTGCTGTCCGACCTGGGCGTGTTCCGCTACGAGACCGTGGAATTTCCACCGTCCGCGCGGGGCTTCCGCAGCCGCCGCGACATCGACGAATACCTGCAGCTGCACGCCTGCCGCGAGCGTTTCGGCGCCGGCGAGCATCCGCTCGAGGTGCTGCAGGACGTGCCGCCGCCGAACGGCGACAACGAATGGCTGCATAGCCGCCGCCACAAGCTGCTGTTCCAGCTGGGCCAGCAGCTCGAGCGGTTGCAGGACTGGCCGGGTGCCCACACGGTCTATCGGGATTGCGCCTATCCCGGCGCGCGCGCCCGCGCCATCCGCGTGCTGGAAAAGGACGAGCAGTTCGCCGCCGCCTGGGCCCTGCTGCAGGCAGCGCAGCAAGCGCCCGAGAGCGAGGCGGAACGCCAGCATCTTCTGCGCATGGCACCGCGCCTGGCACGGCGGCTGGGGCATCCGCGCAGTGCGGCCATCAAGGTGGCGCCGCAGCGGCTCGACCTGGCGCTGCCGCCGCCCTCCGGCGAGTGGTGGGTGGAAGGCGTGGTGCGCGACCACCTGGCCCGGGACGAGGCGCCGGTGTTCTATGTCGAGAATGCGCTCATCAATTCGCTGTTCGGGCTGCTGTGCTGGGATGCCGTGTTCGCCGCGATTCCCGGCGCGTTCTTCCACCCGTTCCACCACGGCCCGGCGGACCTGCACAGCGCCGACTTCCATCGCCGCCGCAGCGCGCAATTCGCGGCCTGCCTGGCGCAGCTCGATGACGGCACCTACGAGGCCACGATCCGCCGCAACCTGGCCACGAAATACGGCATCCAGTCGCCGTTCGTGTTCTGGGGCGCCCTGAACGACGAGCTGCTGGACCTGGCGCTGCACTGCATCCCGCCCGCCCACCTGAAGCAGGCGTTCGCGCGCATCCTGCAGGACGTGAAGTCGAACCGCACGGGCTTCCCGGACCTGATCCAGTTCTGGCCCGCCGAACGCCGCTACAACATGATCGAAGTGAAGGGACCGGGCGACCGGCTGCAGGACAACCAGGTGCGCTGGATCGACTACTGCGCGCTGCACCAGATGCCCGTCACCGTGTGCTACCTGCAGTGGGCGCAATGAGCGCAGCCGTTCCGATGCCGGCGAAATACACGGTGGCCGTGCGCGCGCTGTGCGAGTTCACCGCCAAGGCGGGCGACCTGGACCTGCGCTTCACGCCTTCGCCGACGGCCCAGGAAGGCATCGCCGGCCATGGCGTCGTCACGAGCCGGCGGGACGATACCTATGAACGGGAGATCGCGCTGTCCGGCGACTGCGGCCCGCTGCATGTGCGGGGCCGCGCCGACGGCTACGACCCGGCGCGCAACCAGCTCGAAGAGATCAAGACCTTTCGCGGCGACCTCGATCGCATGCCGGCCAACCACCGCGCGCTGCACTGGGCCCAGCTGAAGGTCTACGGCCACCTGCTGTGCGCGGCGCGCGGGCTGGCGCGGCTGCGGCTCGCGCTGGTCTACTACGACGTCGCCTCGCAGAAGGAAACCTGGCTCACCGAGGACCATGATGCGGCATCGCTGCGCGCGCTGTTCGAGGCGCAGTGCGGGCGCTTCGTGGCGTGGGCCGAACAGGAGCTGGCGCACCGGGCGGCACGGGATGCCCAGCTGACGGCGCTGCGCTTCCCGCATGCCGATTTCCGGCCCGGCCAGCGCGAACTGTCCGAGGCCATGTTCAAGGCCAGCGCTCGTTCCTGCGCGCTGCTGGCCCAGGCGCCCACCGGCATCGGCAAGAGCGTGGGCAGCCTGTTTCCGCTGCTGAAGGCGGCGCCCGCGCATGGGCTGGACAAGATCTTCTTCCTGGCCGCGAAAACCTCGGGGCGGCGGATGGCCCTCGATGCCATCGACACCGTGCGGGCGAGCGCCCCGCTGCTGCCGCTGCGCACGCTCGAACTGGCAGCGCGCAATACCGCGTGCGAGCATCCGGACCGTTCGTGCCATGGCGAGTCGTGTCCGCTGGCGCGCGGATTCTACGACCGGCTGCCGGCGGCGCGCAGTGCGGCGTTGCAGGAACCGATGCTCGACCGCGCGGCGGTGCGCACCGTGGCGCTGGCCCATGACGTCTGCCCGTACTACCTGCAAAGCGAGCTGGTGCGGTGGGCGGATGTCATCGTGGGCGACTACAACTACTACTTCGACGTCTCGGCCATGCTGTATGCGCTGACGGTGATGAACGACTGGAAGGTCAGCGTGCTGGCCGACGAGGCGCACAACATGGTCTCGCGGGCGCGCAAGATGTATTCGGCGGAGCTGGAGCACACCGGCCTGCGGCTGCTGCGCAAGACGGCGCCGCAGGTGCTGCGCAAGGCGCTCGACCGGGTGCACCGGCAGTGGTCCGCACTGGAAAAGGCGCAGGACGAGGATTACACCGGCTATACGGCGCTGCCGGAAAAATTCATCAACGCGCTGCAGACCGCCGCCACCGACATCGGCGACTACATGGCCGAGAATCCCGCCTGGTTCGATGCCGACGTGCTGGCGTTCTATTTCGACGTGCTGGCCTTCACGCGCCTGGCCGAACACTTCGGCGACCATTCGCTGTTCGACGTGACGAAGTCGGGTGCCGGCACGCGCGCCAATTCGGTGCTCTGCCTGCGCAACATCGTGCCGGCGCCGTTCCTGCAGCCGCGCTTTGCCGCCGCCCGGTCCGTGGCGCTGTTCTCGGCCACGCTCAGCCCCTGGAACTACTACGCCGATACGCTGGGCATGCCGGCCAACACGGCGTGGGTCGATGTTGCGTCACCGTTCGCCGCCGCGCAGCTGACGGTGCACATCGCCGGCCATATCTCCACGCGCTACCAGCACCGCGACCGCTCGCTGGCGCCGATCGCCGCGCTGATGGCGCAGCAGTACGAAGACGCGCCGGGCAACTACCTGGCCTTCTTCAGCAGCTTCGATTACCTGGACAAGGCGGCCGACCTGTTCGCCGAGCGGCATCCGCACGTGACGGTCTGGCGCCAGCCGCGCCGCATGGACGAGGCGGGTCGCGATGCCTTCCTGGCCCGCTTCACGGAGGACAGCCAGGGCATCGGCTTTGCCGTGCTGGGCGGCGCGTTCGGCGAAGGCATCGACCTGCCAGGCGCCCGGCTGATCGGCGCCTTCATTGCCACGCTCGGCCTGCCGCAGCTTAACCCCGTCAACGAGCGGATCCGCGAGCGCATGCAGGCCATCTTCGGCGCCGGCTACGACTACACCTACCTGTATCCGGGGCTGCAGAAAGTCATCCAGGCGGCCGGCCGCGTCATCCGCACCACAACCGACCAGGGCACCGTGCACCTGATCGACGACCGCTTCGCCCGCCCGGACATCCGCGCCCTGCTGCCCGCCTGGTGGCACGTGCCTGCCTGAACGTCCTTACTGCCCAGCCCGTGTCAACTTCGGGGTCAGTCACCAAAAGTGACACGAACTGAGCAGTACATGCCAACCGCGTGTAACGGATGAGACCGTGTCAACTTTCGTGACTGGCCCCGATGTTGACACGGGCTCGGCTGTACGGACGCAAAAAAGCCTGCAGGCGGTGAGGCGTGCAGGCTGATGGGTACGGCGGAAACGGGACTCAGGCGGCGGCAGCTTCCGCGCGGCGGCTCTGGCCCTTGATTTCGTTGCGGTACTTGGCGCGGGCGATGGCCTGCTTTTCGGCTTCCATGGCCTTGTTGGAGGCACGGACGCGTGCTTTTTCTTCCTTGCCGCGCATTTGCGCGATGTCCTTGTTGCCGATACGGTGCGTCATGGTTTTCTCCTTGGTGTCACGACCTGCTGTCGTGTTTTTCATCGAACATCACAAGACCCCAGCCGAGCTGCCGGCGGATTTCCTCCGGTGCCGGCGGGGGCGCTACTTCGCTGGTCCGGCGCTCAAGGTACGCACGCACCGATTCTTTCGAAGGGTGGCTTGTCTGTGTCGTCAACATGATGACCTCCATTGGTGTGCAGCCGGACCGCCGGGCAGCGGCGCTGTGACGCTGCCCGGATCGAATTCTGGTGCCGGCGCTTGAGGCGCGGCCGGCCTGCCTGCGGATGAGCGAACCAGCGCGGTTCAGCGAACCTTGCATCGTGCATCAATCCCACGACGCCATCATACAAAGAGATCATTCAGGCAACAGTGCGCTGGCGTACAAAAGCCCTGGCGGATTGACGCGCGCCGCTGTGGGACTGCGCCTACCAGGCGTCCGGAGCGCCTCACAGCTTCGCTTGCAGGAATTCCAGGAAGCACCCGATGCGCCGGGCCAGCCGCGTGTTGCGGTAATAAACAGCGTGGATCTGCTGCCGGTAGCCGCTGTTGGCGTCGGCCAGCACCGGGACCAGCCGGCCCGCCGCGATGTCGGCGCGCGTCATGAAATCCGCCAGGCAGGCGATGCCCTGGCCGGCCAGCGCCAGCTGGCGCAGGGTTTCACCCGACGATGCCGCGAGCGCGGGCGTCACGGCGAGGCTGTCGCCGCCGGCATGGCGCAGCGGCCACACGTTGCCGGCGTCGTACTGCACGAAACCGAGCAGCGCGTGCTGCGCCAAATCCGCAGGAGTGGACGGCACGGCGTGGCTGGCCAGATAAGCGGGACTGGCCAGCACGTGCAGCGCGCTGGCGCTCAGGGGACGCGCATGCAGCGTCGAATCGGCCAGTGCACCGATACGTATCGCGATGTCGGTCCGATGTTCGATCAGGTCGGCAATCCGGTCGTTGGAGGTGAGCTCCAGGCGGATCGCCGGGTACATGGCCCGGAACTCCGCCACGTGCGGTACCACGCAGTGCAGCATGAACGGTGATGCGGCATCGATGGCCAACCGGCCGGACGGCTGCCGGTCCCGGTCGAGCAGCGATTCCTCGGCCAGCCCGAGCGCGGCGAGGATGCTGCGAGCCTGGTCCAGAAGCAGGTGGCCCTCCTCCGTCAGCTCCATGCGGCGGGTGGTACGGGTGAGCAGCGACGACTGCAGTTTCTGTTCCAGCCGGGCCAGGGCACGGCTCACGCCGGAGGTCGTTTGCCCCAGCCGGGCGGCAGCGCCGCTGATCGAGCCGCTGTCGACCACGGCCACGAAGGTGTGCAGGTCGTCCGAATTGATTTGCATGGCGCGATTATAAGACGGCCGTGACGGGAGTTCGCTGGCCCGCCTCCCCGGCACAGCCCGGTGCCAGCCAGTCACTCTTGTTAACAAACTGCGACTCAGCAATAAAAATATTTTCTTGACCTTTGCTGTCGCCTCAGCTCTGCCCTTGAAAGCCGCAAAACTGCTGCGTCGCACATTTCATTAATAAACAAAAGGACGTGACATCAAGGTTATATTGACAATGTTAGCAACAATGAAAATTGATATTTTCAACAGGCCTTCGGATCCCGGTTGCCCTGTGGCTAACGCGAAATCACACTTTCGTCACAACAATCGAATCAAGGGGTAATACAATGAAGAAAGCTTTTATGAGCAAGGTAGCCGGCTCCCTCCTGCTGACTGCCGGCATGCTGGCAGCAGGCGCGGCATCGGCCGACACGTCGACCCTCGAATTCAAGGGCACGAGTGCCGGCTTCAGCGCCCAGCATGAGTACAGCGCCTCCAGCTTCACGGACACTTTCCTGTTCTCGATCGATGACTCGGTCGCCCAGAATGCCTACGGCAATGCGCTGGCCGGCTTCGACAGCAAGATGCTGTTCAACTACGGCATCACGGATATCCAGTTCTTCTCCGTGGGCGCCGACGGTTCGCACACCGATATCGCCACGACCTTCCTGCCAGGCGTCTTCGTGACGTTCAAGGCGGACAGCGCCCTGACCGCCGGCAACTACGGCTTCAGCATCACGGGCCGCACCATCTCGGGCACCGAGAGCGGCTCCTATGGCGGCAACCTGACGCTGGCGCCGGTGCCGGAACCGGCAACCTACGCCATGCTGGGCGTCGGTATCGGCCTGCTGGCCTTCACGGCACGCCGCAAATCGAACAACAAACTGGGCTGATCGCACGGTCCGTTCGCAAGACCCGCCTTCGGGCGGGTTTTTTTCGTCCGGATCTCCTGCGGATGAAAACAGGCGGGATACCCGCACCCGTCTAAGCCCTAGGCGCTGTCACTGGCACCTGTGGAAGTCTCCCGTCTTAACCCGACTCGACCGTATTATGGCCCAGGGCTGCGACGAGACAGTCGGCCGGGGTGGCCCAGCGCGCCCCTTCGAGTCCATGTCGCCAGCCCAGGTAATTCGGCAGATAATGGCTCGCCACACCATTGAAGCGCGCCAGCCAGCGATGGAAGCGGCCGTGATAGCCGTTGATGTTTTGCAGGTGGACGGCGTCACGCACCCGCACGCCGGCGCGCAGGTTCACGGTTTCATGCCGAAGTCCGGCTGCGCTGGCGAAGGCGCGATAGGCCGCCGCACTGTCCGTGACCAGCATGACGTCCTCGGGGAGGATAGGCCCCAGATACTGGTGCAATTGCTGCGCCGTCACCGGCCCGCGGCCGCATACGAAATCGCGCGTCCGGCCGCCGCGGTCGCGCGCCACCAGGATGCAATCGAGTTCCCTTGAAATGCCGCGCCCCCTGGCTTTGCCGCCGCGGCGCCGTGCGGGACGGGTCAGGTGCCGGCTGCCCTTCTGTGATTCCAGCAGATAGGTTTCATCCGCTTCGACGATGCCCTGCAGCCTGGCGGGCCGGTCGTCCTTCGCCCACTGCAGGAAACGGTGGCGCCAGCGAAAGCTGGTGTTGCGATGGATGGCCACCTTGTCCGCGGCAGCGCGCACCGTCACGGCATCGAGCAGGCACTGCAGGAAGGACAGCCACTTGCCGCGCAGGCGCAGATACGCCAGCGGCGTGTTGGTCAGCTTGTTGAAGGTGCGGTGGCAGGCGCAGCATCGATACCGCTGCAGGCCGTAGGAGAAGCCATGCCGATACGTGCGCGGGTGCTTGCAGTGCGGGCAGATGCGGCAGTCGTTGCCATGTTGCTCGATCAACTGCAAGCAGGCCGCCAGCATCGTCGCAGGCACCAGGCTTGCCTGCAATGTTGCCAGCTGGGCGGCCGTCAGGCGCTCCAGTTGCTGCTTGACGTGCGTGAGAAAGTGGATGAAACCACCGTCGTTCATGGGAACCTCCGTCATCAACATTGGTTGAGACAGGTATTCCGGCGAATGGTTCAGTTCATTCTACAGGTACGGGTGACAGCGCCATGCGCTAAGATGCTGCTTTGCCAAGTTCTGAGAGGATGCCCATGCTGCGCCAAACGCTTTCCCGTCACTTTCTGCTGCTTGCGACCTGCCTGTGCCTGGCTGCCGCGGCCCAGGCACAGAAGCTGCCCAATGTGATGATCCTTGCCACCGGCGGCACGATTGCCGGCACGGGTGCCAGCAGCACCACCACCGTGGGCTACACGGCCGCGACGGTGGGCGTTCAGCAGCTGATCGGAGCGGTACCGGAGCTGGCAGAGGTGGCGAACGTGAAGGGCGAGCAGGTCTTCCAGATCGCCAGCGAAAGCATGACGAACGAGCATTGGCTCACGCTGGGCAAGCGGGTCAATGCGCTGCTGGCGCAGAATGATGTCGACGGGATCGTCATCACGCACGGCACCGACACGATGGAAGAAACCGCCTACTTCCTGGATCTCGTCGTGAAGAGCCGCAAGCCGGTGGTGCTGGTCGGCGCGATGCGCCCTTCCACCGCGCTGTCCGCCGATGGCCCGATCAACCTGTTCAATGCCGTGCTGGTGGCCGGCAGCCGCGATGCCGTCGGCAAGGGCGTGCTGGTGGCGCTGAACGACCAGATCCACGCCGCGCGTGACGTCACGAAGTCCAATACCTCCACACCGGACAGCTTCCGCACGCCGGAATTGGGACTGCTCGGCTATATCCAGGGCGGCAAGCCATTCTTCTATCGCGCTTCGACGCGCAGGCATACGGCCGACACGGAATTCGATATCGCCAATGTGAATACGCTGCCGCAGGTCGATATCGTGTACGGCTATGCCAGCATGAATACCGTCGCCCTCGATGCATTCGTGGCTGCCGGTGCGAAAGGGATTATCCATGCCGGTGTCGGCGATGGCAGCCTGGCCGCCCGCGTCAAGCCGGCACTGATTGCCGCGCGTAAAAAGGGGACAATCATCGTGCGCGCCAGCCGCGTGGGCCAGGGTATCCTGGCGCGCAATGGCGAAGCGAATGACGACGAGCTGGATTTTATCGCCGCCGATACGCTCAATCCGCAAAAGGCCCGCATCCTGCTGATGCTGGCATTGACCAGGACCACCAATACCGCGGAAATCCAGCGCATGTTCTATACGTATTGAAGTAAACCGATAATGAAAATGCCTGCCGGCTTCCGAAGTCAGCAGGCATTTTTTATTTGAAGTTTTATTTGGAACACGCCAGTGCTTGCCAAGCCAACCCCTGGCATGAGCGAACCAGTATCAAGCTTGCTGCAACAGGCTGGCCGCCGCCGTGATGACTTCCCGCCCCAGCAATTCCAGGGCGTGCGACTGTACCCGCCATGCGTGCCAGAACAATGGCACGTCCGTGAAGCGGCCCGGGGCGACATCCACCAGCTCGCCCGTTTCCACCAGCGCATCGCATTGCTGTGACGGCAGCATGCCGTAACCGATGCCCAGCCGGGCCGCCTGCAGGAAAGGATCGCTGGCGGGCAGATAATGCACCGGATAGGCGCCCGCCATTAATCCCAATTCCTTCAGCAGGAAATCGGCCTGCAATGTGTCCTTGCGCGAGAAAACCAGCACCGGTGCGCGGATTGCCGCTTCGCGATTGAATCCCGCGGAAAACCAGCGTTGCACGAATTGCGGCGATCCGACCATCCGGTAGCGCATGAAACCCAATGGCGCGACGGTACAGCCGCGCATTGCCGTCGCCGCGCTCGATATACCGGCCACTGCCAGTCCTTTCTCCAGCAGCGCATAAGTGTAATTCTGCTCGTCCAGTACGATATCGAGCGTCATGCGCTGCGCCGCCAGGAATGGCGCGATGGCCGGCAGTAACCAGGTTGCGAGCGTGTCGTTATTGACTGCGACGGGTATCTGCAGAGGGCCCGACTGGTCGGTGCGCAAATCGGCCTGGAACTCCTGCTCCAGCAGCCGGGTTCGGCGCAGGTACACCAGCAGGCGCTGGCCCGTGGCCGTCGGACGGCATGGCCGGCTGCGCACCAGCAGGGGCGCACCCAGCGCCATTTCCAGCCCTGCGATGCGCTGGGAGACAGCGGAGGGCGTGATCCGCAGCTGCAATGCCGCGGTGTCGAAACTGCCCGTCTCCGCCGTCGCGAGGAAGGCATCGCATTGCCTGGCGTCGAGTCCCATCGTTACCTTAGTCAATTTAATGAAGCCGTAGATATTTTAATGCAGCTTCATTTAACTGGTCTGCTACTGCAGAATGACCGCCATTGAACGGGAGACGACAGGATGGCGGGAACGGTATTTTTGAGCGGACTGGCACTGGGCGCCAGCCTGATCATGGCGATCGGTGCACAGAATGCCCATGTCCTGCGGATGGGGGTGCGGCGCAGCCATGTGCCGCTGACGGTGGCAACCTGCATCCTCGTCGATGCGCTGCTGATCGCGGCCGGGGTGGCCGGGGCGGGCGCGCTGATCGGCGGATCGCCGGCGCTGATGGGCGTGGCGCGCTGGGGCGGCGCCGCCTTCCTGCTGTGGTACGGGCTGCGCAGCTGGCGCGGCCTGCTGGCGGACAGCCGCCTGGAGATCGATGCCGACGCCCCGCTGCCCTCCGCCGCGGCGGCCCTGGCAGCCGTGCTGGCGATGTCGCTGCTCAATCCGCACGTGTACCTGGACACGGTGGTGCTGCTGGGATCGATCGGCGGCCGCTACCCGGCACCCGAGCGGCTGGCATTCTCGGCGGGGGCGATGACGGCCTCGCTGCTGTGGTTCACGCTGCTGGGGTTCGGCGCTGCGCGTTTCTCCCGTGTGCTGGCGCGGCCGCTGGTCTGGAAATGCATCGAGGCGCTGACAGGCGCCGTCATGCTGACGCTGGCCGCCGGCCTGATCCTCGACGGCATCGCCGCCGCCTGATCGTCAGGCCTGCCGGTGCCCGCACTCCGTGCAGAACTTCGTGCCGGGCTGCAGCATCGTGGAGCAGGCCGTGCAGGCCGTCAGCTGGGCCGTCTTGTGGCCGCATTCGGGACAGAATTTCGCGCCATGCGTCTCGGCCCGGCACTGCGAGCAGACCAGTTGCATCTCCTGCTGCACGTCGTGACGCGTGCCCCGGCTCTCGCCTTCCACGCCGGCGCGTTCCGAGGCACTGCGTACCTCGCCCTGGGCGCGCGCCTTGGTGATCGCCACCTGCACGTTGGGCGCGCAATTGAAGCACAGGCCGTTGGCGCTGTCGAAGCACGGCTCGCAGACGTAATCGTGGCAGTTGCCGCAGCGGTTGAAGTGCGCCTTGCCGTCCGCGACGGCCTGCGTGAAGGCCTCGTCGCGCGCCGAATGCCAGCCCGCCTCCGCCAGCCCGCCCAGCACCGTGCTGGCATTACCCAGCAGCCCGCCGAACATGTTCGCGCCCTTCTGGATCCAGCCGGACGCCTGGCCGCTGCGATACGGCCTGAAGCGGGTGCGCCAGCGGTCGTTGCAGCGCTGGCAGTAGAACTCGAACTGGAAGCCCGCGTCGACCCCCGATGAATTGCTCAGGTCCTGGACATTGCTCGAGAATCGGATTTCCGCCGACATACCATTCCTCCGTTTTGGCTAGCCACCGATTATACGAAGGGAATGGTTCAGCCAGTAAAGATTTATCGGAAAAACAACATCTTTCAACGGTGGAAGCGCGGCCCGCACAGCACCCGCAGGATCACCTGCCGGTCGAGGCGGCAGGACTCCATGTAGCGGATGGCCCCATCGATGCCTTCGGTATCGCAGAGCCGCAGCGCGCGGTCGATGACGGCGGCGGTGGTATGGTCGGTGCGGTGTTCACACATGGTTGGGTCCTCCTGCATGGGGTCTCCTCGAAAGCCGGTGTCGATCCGGCAGAACCAGCTTAAGGCTGGAAGGCGCTCCGATGCGCAACGCCGATGTTTCGTTCGTAAGCAAATGTGAACGAGCGTGCGGTTTTGCAAGGCCCGGCAAGCGCGCGCCGCGGGCCGGCGCTCGACGATAAACTTGGTAAAAGTTCAATGACTGACTTTCCGTCCGCTAGGCGCCGCCGTCTGCTCGCGTTTCCAGCTCGGCAATCCCGGCACGAGTTTTCAGCACGAGTTTTCAGCACGAACTTTCAGCACGCGTTTTCAGCACAGAATTCAGCACGAATGTCGACCCTCTGCCGGTCCGAAAGGAGCCCCATGCCCGATACCTTCACCCGCAGCACGATCACCATCAACGGTGCCGAGCTGCCCCTGCCGGCCGACCCGCGCGTGTCGCTGCTGGATTTCCTGCGCGAGCACCTGCACCTGTCCGGCACCAAGAAAGGCTGCAACCAGGGTGCCTGCGGTGCCTGCACCGTGCTCGTCGATGGCGAACGCATCCTGTCCTGCCTGGCGCTGGCCGTGCAGTACCAGGGCCGCACCATCACGTCCGTCGAAGGCCTTGCGCAGGACGGCACCTTGCACCCGCTGCAGCGCGCCTTCGTCGAGCACGACGGCTTCCAGTGCGGCTACTGCACGCCCGGCCAGCTGTGTTCGGCGTTGGGCATGGCGGCGGAACTGCGCCGCGGCGTGCCCAGCTACGTGACGGCGGACCTCGCGGCCGACGGCGTCGCGTTCAGCCAGGACGAGGTGCGCGAGCGCATGAGCGGCAACCTGTGCCGCTGCGGCGCCTACAACGGCATCGTGGCCGCCGTCACCGAATTCCACACGCAGGAGACACCATGACGCCCTTCACCTTTGCCCGCGCGGCCAACGTGGCCGATGCCGTGCACCTGGCCGGCACGGCCGGCACGAAATACCTGGGCGGCGGCACCAACCTCGTCGACCTGATGCGCGAGACGGTGGAACAGCCGGCCGGCCTGGTCGACGTGACGGGCCTGCCGGACACGATCGAGGAGCGCGCCGATGGCAGCCTGCTGATCGGCGCGGCGGCGAAGAACACGGCCGTGGCCGAGCACCGCGCGGTGCGCGCGCGCTTCCCGCTGCTGTCCCGCGCCATCCTGGCAGGCGCCTCGGCGCAGATCCGCAACATGGCAACCGTGGGCGGCAACCTGCTGCAGCGCACCCGCTGCGCCTACTTCTACGACAACGCCGGCTCCCGCTGCAACAAGCGCACGCCGCAGCAGGGCTGCGACGCACTGGACGGCTTCAACCGCATGCACGCCGTGCTGGGTGCCTCCGAGGCCTGCGTGGCCACGCACCCGTCGGACATGTGCGTGGCCCTTGCCGCACTCGATGCGATCGTGCACCTGCAGGGCGCGCAAGGTACGCGCACCGTGCCGCTGACCGACTTCCACCTGCTGCCCGAAGACCACCCGGAGGTGGAGACCGTGCTGCAGCCGGGCGAACTGATCACGGCGATCGAGCTGCCGCCCCTGGCGTTCGCCGCCAATTCCGCCTACCGCAAGGTGCGCGACCGGGCCAGCTATGCGTTCGCGCTGGTGTCGGTGGCGGCGGCCATCGAGATCGAGAACGGCATCGTGCGCGACGTGCGGCTGGCGCTGGGCGGCGTGGCCCACAAGCCCTGGCGCGCCCGCATCGCCGAGGGGATGCTCAAGGGCCGGCCGGCATTGGAAGCGCGCTTCCACGCGGCCGCGGCGGCGGAGCTGGCCCATGCCCGTCCCCTGCGCGACAACGGCTTCAAGATCGAACTGGCCACGCGCACGGTCGTTGCCGTATTGGGCAGCCTGGCGGCGCGGCCCTGAGGAGAACCCATGAACATCGTCCAGACCTTGCAGAAGGCCGGCCAGGCCGTGATGAAGAAGGCCGTCGAGCATGCGCCCGATGCGCTGATCCCCGGCGGCATCGCCGATCCATTGATTGCGCGGGGCGATCCGCTGATCGGCGCGCCCGTCTCGCGCGTCGATGGGCCGCTGAAGGTGCGCGGCGAAGCCAGGTTCGCCGCCGAGATCCCGCTGGCCGGCATGACGTATGCCGCGCTGGTCTACAGCACCGTGCCGAAGGGCCGCATTGCCGACATCGACACGACGGCTGCCGAGGCGGCGCCCGGCGTGGTCTTCGTCATGACACACCGGAACGCGCCGAAGATGAACAAGGTGCCTGTCTTCCTCAGCAAACCGAAGGCGGCAGGCGGTGCCGACCTGCCCGTGTTCCAGGACGACCAGGTGCACTGGAACGGCCAGCCCGTGGCCATCGTCCTGGCCGAGACGCAGGAACAGGCCGACCATGCGAAGTCGCTGGTGCGCGTGACCTACGAGACGGCCGAGGCGGTCACGTCGCTGGCGGCGGCGAAGGCACGCGGCAGCAAGACCGGCGTGTTCCAGGGCGAACCGCTGAAGGTCGAAAGCGGCGATGCCGAAGCGGCACTGGTGGCCGCGCCGTTCCAGGTCGATGCCGTGTACAGCACGCCGCGCCACAGCCACAACGCCATCGAGCTGCATGCGGCCACTCTGGCCTGGGACGGCGACGAGCTGCGCGTCCACGACGCCGTGCAGGGGGTCGCCCACACGGCCTGGTCGCTGGCGCAGGTGTTCGGCATCCGGGAAGAACAGGTGCATATCACGTCGCCCTTCGTCGGCGGCGGCTTCGGCGGCAAGGCGCTGTGGCAGCACCAGGTGCTGGCCGCCGCCGCATCGAAGGTGTCCGGCCGGCCGGTGCGGATCGTGCTGTCGCGCGAAGGCGTGTACCGCGTCGTTGGCGGCCGCACCTTGACCGAGCAGCGCGTGGCCATCGGCGCGCAGGCAGACGGCCGCTTCGACGCGCTGATCCACACGGGTCTCGCCGTGATGACGGAACATAACAATATGCCCGAGCCGTTCATCATGCCGGCCAAGTGCCTGTACGGCGTCGGCGCCTTCCACCTGGAAGTGCAGGCCGCACAGATGGACATGATCGCCAACACCTTCATGCGTGCGCCCGGCGAATCGGTCGGCTCGTTCGGCCTGGAAAGCGCCATCGACGAGCTGGCCGACCGCCTCGGCATCGATCCGATCGAGCTGCGGCGCCGCAACGAGCCGGCGAAGGACCCGACGACCGGCACGCCGTTCTCGTCGCGCTACCTGCTGGAAGCCTACCGGGCCGGCGCGGAACGCTTCGGCTGGGAAGCGCGCACCCTGCCCCGCATGCGCCGCGATGGCGAATGGCTGATCGGCATGGGCTGCGCCACCGCCACCTATCCTTACTACCGCATGCCCGGCGGCGCCGCGCGCCTGACGCTCACGCCGGACGGCCGGGTGCATGCGGAAGTGGCCGCGCACGAGATGGGCATGGGGACCGCCACCGTGCAGTCCCAGCTGATCGCTGCCCGCCTCGGCGTGCCGCTGGACCAGGTGACGTTCGACTATGCGGACACGAAGTTCCCCGGCGTGATCCTGGCCGGCGGTTCGCAGCAGACGGCATCGATCGGCCGGTCCATCATCGCCGCGCAGGATGCCCTGTTTGCCGACCTGCTGGCGCTGGCCGGAGAAAAATCGCCGCTGGCCGGCCTGAAGCCGGACGAGGTGCGCGCCCGCGACGGTGGCCTGTGCAGCATTGCCGATCCGTCGCGGTTCGAAAGCTATGGGGCGCTGATGGGCCGCACCGGACGCACGGCCATCCAGGTCGAGGGCAAGGCACCGCCGCCACTGGAACTGGCGCACTGGTCGATGCATTCGTATGGCGCGATCTTCTGCGAAGTGCGGGTCAGCCAGGTCACCGGCGAGACGCGCGTCAACCGCCTGCTGGGCTCGTTCGACTGCGGCCGCATCCTGAACGCGAAGACGGCCACCAGCCAGTTCCGCGGCGGCATGATCATGGGCCTGGGCATGGCGCTGCTGGAAGAAACGCAATTCGACGAGCGCAACGGCCGCATCATGAACCCGAACCTGTCCGACTACCACGTGGCCGCGCACCTGGACGTGCCGGAGATCGACGTGATCTGGACCGATATCCCCGATCCCCATGCGCCGGCCGGCGCGCGCGGCATCGGCGAGATCGGCATCACGGGCACGGCGGCGGCGGTGGCCAATGCCGTGTACAACGCCTGCGGGATCCGCGTGCGCGACCTGCCGATCACGCTGGACAAGCTGATGGGGTGATGCAGGAAGGATGGCTCTGGCCGCGCGCTGCACGGCGCGGCTGGCCTGCCCAGCTGGGTTCGAACCAGCGACCTACGGCTTAGAAGGCCGTTGCTCTATCCAGCTGAGCTATGGGCAGTCGGGACGGTGCGCCGCGATGGGCGAGCCGGATAAGACAACAGCGGGTCTGTGCCCGCTGTCAGGCCAAAATGATAACCGCTGGCTCCGGGGGCGTCAAATCGGTGCGGGGGCGGTGGTGGCGTGCAACCGGTGACAGGCGCCACCAGCTGCCACGGGGCTGGTGCGGCCACTGCGGCGGAGCGGCGGCCGGAAGGAGCAGGTCAGGCGGCGTTCTGTGCTGCCGGTGCCTCGACGAGGTCGGCGATGCGGCGCGCGCATTGCTGGGCAAGCAGCTCGTCGCGGGCTTCGACCATCACGCGGATCAGCGGTTCGGTGCCGGAGGCGCGGATCAGCACGCGGCCGCTGTCGCCCAGCTGGCGTTCGACCGCTTCCTTCTCGGCCACCATCGCCGGATTCTTCTGCCAGTCGAAGCCGGCCGGCACGCGCACATTGATCAGCGTTTGCGGGAACAGCACGAGGTGGCTGGCGATCTGCGCCAGCGTCTGGCCGCTGCGCTTGAGTGCGGACAGCACCTGCAGCGCGGAGACGATGCCGTCGCCCGTCGTGTGCTTGTCCAGGGCCAGCAGGTGGCCGCTGCCCTCGCCGCCCAGGATCCAGCCCTTTTCCTTCATCACTTCCAGCACGTAGCGGTCGCCCACCTTGGCGCGCGCGAAGCCGACGCCCTTCTCCCTGAACGCGACCTCGAGAGCCATGTTCGTCATCAGCGTGCCAACGGCGCCCTTCACTTCGCCCGTGGCGAGACGGTCCATCACCATCACGTACAGCAGCTCGTCGCCGTTGTACAGGCGGCCGTTGGCGTCGCACATGATCAGGCGGTCCGCGTCGCCATCGAGGGCGATGCCGAGGTCGGCGTCGTGGGCCAGCACGGCGGCGGCCATCGCCTTCGGTGCCGTGGCGCCGTGGCCGTCGTTGATGTTGAAGCCGTCGGGCTTGTTGCCGATGGAGACCACCTCGGCGCCCAGCTCATGGAACACGTGCGGGGCGATGTTGTAGGCGGCGCCATGGGCGCTGTCGACGACGATCTTCAGGCCGCGCAGGTCCAGCTCGTTCGGGAACGTGCTCTTGCAGAATTCGATGTAGCGGCCCTGGGCATCGTCCAGGCGCTTGGCGCGGCCCAGTTTTTCGGAGGGCACGCAGCCCATCGGCTGGTCGATCAGCGCCTCGATGTCCAGCTCGACGGCATCGGGCAGCTTGGTGCCCTGGGACGAGAAGAACTTGATGCCATTGTCATGGAACGGGTTATGCGAAGCCGAGATGACGACGCCGGCGGACAGGCGGAGCGCACGCGTCAGGTAGGCGATTGCCGGGGTGGGCATCGGGCCGGCCAGCCGCACGTCCACGCCGGCGGCGGCCAGGCCTGCCTCCAGCGCCGCTTCCAGCATGTAGCCGGAAATGCGCGTGTCCTTGCCGATCAGGACGGTGGGACGGGCCGTGCCCGCCTGCGCCGTCTTGGCCAGCACCTTGCCGGCAGCGTAGCCCAGGCGCATCACGAAATCCGGCGTGATCGGCGCTTCGCCCACCAGGCCACGCACACCATCGGTACCGAAATATTTACGTGCCATGTTCTTCTCTTCCATCAAATTGATTCAGTTAGCGGATGCCGGGTTGCAGGCCGCCTGCCAGACCTTCAGCGCGTCCACCGTTTCGGCCACGTCGTGCACCCGCACGATGCGTGCGCCGTGCGCCACGGCCGCCAGGGCGCCGCCGATGCTGCCGGCCAGCCGCTGTTCGACGGGCTTGCCGGTCACGGCGCCGATCATCGACTTGCGCGACAGCCCGGCCAGCAGCGGCACGCCCAGCGCGGCGACCATCTCGCGGCCGGCGCGCAGCAAAGTGTAATTATGCTCGACGGTCTTGCCGAAACCAAAGCCCGGATCGATCCACAGCCGATCGCGGTCAATGCCGGCTTCGACCAGGGTTGCGATGCGCTCGCGCAGGAACTCCGTCACGTCGCGGACGACATCGGCGTAGGCAGGTTTATCCTGCATTGTTGCAGGTTTGTCAAGCATGTGCATGATGCAGAGCGCGCAGTCGCTGTCGCGCACGGCCTCGATCGCACCCGGCGCGCGGAAGGCATTGATGTCGTTGATCATGTCCACGCCGGCCAGCACCGCCTCCTTCATCAGCTGCGGCTTGTAGGTGTCGACGGAGATGGCGACGCCGGTATCGCGCAGTGCGTACAGCTGCGGGAGCACGCGGCGCAGCTCTTCTTCCAGCGGCACGACCGGCGCGCCGGGGCGCGTGGACTCACCGCCGACATCGATGATGTCGACGCCGTCGCGGATCATCTGCTCGGCATGGGTGATGGCGAAGTCCAGTGCGGCGAACTTGCCGCCGTCGGAGAAGGAATCAGGGGTGGCGTTCAGGATGCCCATCACGAGGGCCCGGTTGGCCGGCAGGCGATGCCGGCCGAAAGCGATGGAAGACATGGATCGGTGTGGAATCGGTAGCGGAAAATGAAAAGGGCGAGGATCGCTCCTCACCCTTGTGACTGCACTGGCGTGCCGCGGGCCTGGATCAGGCCGGTGCGGTGGCGCTCGGCGATGCCGTCGGACCGTCGCCGCTCGGCTGCTTGCGGATGGTCACGCCGGCTTTCGGCGGACGCGGCTCCTGGCCGGCCATGATGTCGTTGATCTGGTCGGCATCGATCGTTTCCCAGTCCAGCAGCGCCTTGGTCATCATCTCGACCTTGTCGCGGTTCTCGTCCAGCAGCTTGCGCGCCAGGGCGTACTGCGAATCGAGGATGTTGCGGATTTCCGCATCGACCTTCTGCTGCGTGGCTTCCGAGATGGTCTTGTTGGTGCCGCCCATGAAGCCTTCGTTCGCTTCATCCTCGTACACCATCACGCCCAGCGAATCGGACATGCCGAACTTGGTCACCATCGAGCGGGCCAGCTTGGTGGCGCGCTGGAAGTCGTTCGACGCGCCGGTGGACATCTGGCCGACGAACAGCTCCTCGGCGATACGGCCGCCGAACAGGATCGAGATCTCTTCCAGCATCTTGTCCTTGTAGCCGCTGATGCGGTCATGTTCCGGCAGCTGCCAGGTCAGGCCCAGGGCCCAGCCGCGCGGCATGATCGTGACCTTGTGCACCGGATCGGCCTTCGGCAGCAGCTTGGCGACGACGGCGTGGCCGGACTCGTGGTAGGCCGTGTTGCGGCGTTCCTCTTCGCGGATCACCATCGACTTGCGTTCCGGACCCATGAAGATCTTGTCCTTGGCATCCTCGAAGTCGGCCATGTCCACCAGGCGCTTGCTGCGGCGGGCGGCAAACAGCGCCGCTTCGTTGACCAGGTTGGCCAGGTCCGCACCCGAGAAGCCGGGCGTGCCGCGGGCCAGGATGTCGGCTTTGACGTCCGTGCTGATCGGCACCTTGCGCATGTGGACGTTCAGGATCTGTTCGCGGCCGCGGATGTCCGGCAGGCCGACGGAGACCTGGCGGTCGAAACGGCCCGGACGCAGCAGGGCCTTGTCCAGCACGTCCGCCCGGTTGGTGGCCGCGATCACGATGACGCCCGAGGAAGCCTCGAAGCCGTCCATCTCGACCAGCAGCTGGTTCAGCGTCTGCTCGCGTTCGTCGTTGCCGCCGCCCATGCCGGCGCCACGGTGACGGCCGACCGCGTCGATCTCGTCGATGAAGATGATGCAAGGCGAGTGTTTTTTGGCGTTCTCGAACATGTCGCGCACGCGGGACGCACCCACGCCGACGAACATCTCCACGAAGTCGGAACCGGAGATCGAGAAGAACGGCACTTTTGCTTCGCCGGCAATGGCGCGCGCCAGCAGCGTTTTACCCGTACCCGGTGGGCCCACCATCAGCACGCCGCGCGGGATGCGGCCGCCCAGTTTCTGGAACTTGGTCGGGTCCTTCAGGAAGTCGACGATTTCCGTGACTTCTTCCTTCGCCTCGTCGCAACCGGCCACGTCGGCGAAATTGACGGTGTTGTTCGTTTCATCGAGCATGCGCGCCTTCGACTTGCCGAAGGAGAAAGCGCCGCCCTTGCCGCCGCCCTGCATCTGGCGCATGAAGAAGATCCACACGCCGATCAGCAGCAGCATCGGGAACCACGACACGAACACCTGCTGCAGGAACGATGGCTCTTCCGGCGGACGCACATCGAAGCGCACGCCGTTTTCGCGCAGGTCGCCGATCAGGCCACGGTCGAGGCCGGTGGCGGTGGTGCGCACGCGCGAATCATCCGTCTTCGTGGCAGTGATCGTGCTGCCCTCGAGTACGAGGTCCTTGATCCGCTTTGCCTTGATCTCGTCCAGCAGATCGGAATAGGCGATCGTCTTGGCGCCGCCGGACACGCTGTTGTGATCGAACTGCTTGAACAGCATGAACAGCAACAGGGCAACCACGACCCAGATGGCGGATTTGGAAAACATGTTATTCACGAAAACTCCTTGGATGCTTGCGCACCTGTTACCTGTAGCAGAAATCCGATTTTACCCGCATTACATCGACACGCGCTACAAAGTGCCGTAAAGGTGCGGGGACGGTGCTGGCATGCACCGCCGGTCCACTCCCAATGCGCGAAAAGCATAAAAACTGCTTCTCCGCTGGTCGATGTGCGGCTTTTGGCAGGAATTACAAGTCCGTTATAGGTATTTTTCCCCGGCAGCGGGGACTCGATAGTCAATCGTCAGCCGTGGCATTTGCGCCACCGGCGTCGGCCGGATGCTTCAGGCCACGCCCCAGCAGGAAAATCTCGGACGATTTGACACGGCTGGCCTTCGGCTTTTTCTGCGTGACGGTCCTGAATTCATGGCGGAATTTCTCGACGATCTGCGAGAAACCCATGTCCTTGAAACATTTCACCAGCAATGAACCGCCCGGCTTCAGGTGCAGCTGCGAGAATTCGATGGCCAGGTCGATCAGGTCTTCCATGCGCGCCGCGTCGGCCGAGGCGATGCCCGACAGGTTCGGCGCCATGTCCGACAGTACCAGGTCCACCTTTCGGCCCTGCAGCACCTCGCCGAGGCGGTGCAGCACTTCTTCCTCGCGGAAGTCTCCTTGCAGGAAATGCATGTCCGCGATGGGCTCCATCGGCAGGATGTCCAGGCCGATGATGGTGCCATTGATGCCGCCGCCCTCCTTGCCCGCCAGCTTGCGCCGCACGTACTGGCCCCAGCTGCCCGGCGTGCAGCCCAGGTCGACGATCACCTGGCCCGGCTTGACGAGTTTTTCATCCTCGTCGATTTCCTTCAGCTTGTAGGCCGCGCGTGCGCGGTAGCCGTCCTTCTGCGCAGCCTTCACGTAAGGGTCGTTAATATGGTCGTGCAACCAGTTTTTGTTTAATTTGTTCTTTGCCATTCGCGTAGAATACTGCCTTTAAGAGAGCTACCTATAAATCATTATGTTGAATCTGACCCCTGTTGAGCGCAGCGCCCTGCGCGCAGAAGCCCACGCGCTCAAGCCTATCGTCCTCATTGGGGAAGCCGGCCTGACCGCAGCCGTGATGAAGGAAATCGAGCTGGGCCTCGATTCCCACGGCCTGATCAAGGTCCGCGTGTTCGGCGACGACCGCGAAGCCCGCATCGCCATGTACGAAACCATCTGCGAACAGCTGGACGCGGCACCCATCCAGCACATCGGCAAGCTGCTGGTGCTGTACCGCCCGAAGAAGGAAGCGGAAAAAGCCCGCACCGGCAAGACCGGCAAGGGCATGCGCATGGTCACCATCGTCAAGCCGAGCGCCAGCGGCACCAAGAAGCCGTCCGTCAGCAAGGTCATGCTGAAGGGGAACGAGCGCGTGACCGAAGGCGGCACCATCAAGCGCGCCAAGAAACGCCAGAGCAGCCCGAAGAAGAGCCTGGGCTGATCGTCGTTCGCGCTGCCGAAAGCGGGCCCTGCCCGCTTTTTTGTTGCCTCAAAAATGGGGTCTGTCCCCATTTTTGAGGCAACTATTGTTTCAGGACCAGCCAGCCGGCCAGGATGCTCTGCACCAGGTAGATCACGCTCGACACCCCATGCAGCATGCCGAAGCGCGATCTGGCGGCGGAGGCCAGCACGCCATCCGGCCCTGCCGCGGTGCGCAGCTCGGCCATCAGAGGCTGCAGGCCGTAGTGGCTGACCACCGTGCACAGCGCCATTGCCGCGATCAGGGCCAGCACGGTGCGGCGGCGCGCCGGCGTCCAGCCGGGCGTGGCGAACTTCAGCAGCACCAGCAGCGCCAGCGCGCAGCCCAGCGAGAGCAGCGCCTCGGCATGGAACAGCGCGCCGGCGATCGTGCCGGCCAGTATCCGGTCGGACAGCGTGGCAAACAGCATCGGCGCCACCAGGTAGCCCACCGCCCACAGGCTGCCGGCCCACAGCACGGCCACCAGCAGCCGGACCTTCTCCAGAAGGCCGGGGTGCTGCGGCATCGCCGGCTGCATCAGATGTAGCGTACTTCGAGGATTTCGTACTCGCGCGGGCCGCTCGGGGCCTGCACTTCGACGACGTCGCCGGCCGACTTGCCGATCAGGGCACGCGCGATGGGCGACGTGACGGAGACCTTGTTCACCTTGATGTCCGCCTCGTCCGTGCCGACGATCTGGTAGGTGACTTTCTGGCCCGACTCCAGGTCTTCCAGGTCGACCGTGGCGGCAAACACCACGCGGCCTTCCGCGTCCAGCGTGGTCGGGTCGATCACCTGCGCGGTCGACAGCTTGCCTTCCAGCTCGGCGATACGGCCTTCGACGAAGGCCTGGCGTTCCTTGGCGGCGTCATACTCGGCGTTTTCCGACAGGTCGCCATGCGACCGCGCTTCGGCGATCGCATCGATGACGATACGGCGTTCCTTGGTCTTCAACTGGTGCAGTTCCTCTTTCAGGAGCTCGGCGCCGTATTTGGTGAGTGGAACAGAATTCATGTTTCGTCTCTGGGGTTGGATCTAACGTATGAAAAAGCACGGAGCCCGCGCCATGCTTCGGCGCGGGCTCCGTCGGGTACCTTGCAGTCGCCTTGCGGGAGAGACCCCGCAAGGTGCAGTCAAGGCTTAGTGTAAGGTTTTATGCAGGCCTTGTAAATCGTACACGCGTAACTCGTCCAGGTGACGGATACCCGCCACCGCGGCCTCGGCGCCCGCGATCGTCGTGTAGGTTGTCACGCGCGACTGCAGCGACGAGGTACGGATCGCCCGCGAATCGACGATGGCGCTGCGCTTTTCCTCGACCGTGTTGATGACCAGCGCGATCTCGTGGTTCTTGATCATGTCGACCACGTGCGGCCGGCCTTCCACCACCTTGTTCACCGGCGCGACGGGAATGCCCGCCGCCGCGATCACGGCCGCCGTGCCCTTGGTGGCCACCAGCGAGAAGCCGGCATCGACCAGGTCGCGCGCCACCTTCACGGCGCGCGGCTTGTCGGAGGCCTTCACGGACAGGAACACCTTGCCGGACTTCGGCAGCTTCACGCCGGCGCCCAGCTGCGACTTGACGAAGGCTTCGGCAAACGTCTGGCCTACGCCCATCACTTCGCCCGTCGATTTCATTTCCGGTCCGAGGATCGTGTCCACGCCCGGGAATTTCACGAACGGGAACACGGCTTCCTTCACGCTGTAGTAAGGCGGCACGACTTCCTGCGTGATGCCCTGCGAAGCGAGGGTCTGGCCGACCATGCAGCGCGCGGCAATCTTGGCCAGCTGCAGGCCCGTGGCCTTCGACACGAACGGCACGGTACGCGACGCGCGCGGATTCACTTCCAGCACGAACACGACATCCTTCTGCTGGCCATCGATCTCCTGTTTCTGGATCGCGAACTGCACGTTCATCAGGCCGACCACGTTCAGGCCCTTGGCCATCAGCGCGGTCTGGCGCTTCAGTTCATCGATCGTGTCCTGCGACAGCGAGTACGGTGGCAGCGAGCAGGCCGAGTCGCCCGAGTGCACGCCGGCCTGCTCGATGTGTTCCATCACGCCGCCGATGAAGGTGGTTTCGCCATCGGAGATGCAGTCCACGTCGCACTCGATCGCGTCGTTCAGGAAGCGGTCCAGCAGCACCGGCGAATCGTGCGAGACCTTGACGGCCTCGCGCATGTAGCGCTCCAGGTCGCGCTGCTCGTGGACGATCTCCATCGCCCGGCCGCCCAGCACATACGATGGACGCACCACCAGCGGGTAGCCGATTTCCTGGGCCAGTGCCAGCGCTTCCGCTTCGGTACGCGCGGTGCGGTTCGGCGGCTGGCGCAGCTCCAGGTCCTGCAGCAGCTTCTGGAAGCGTTCGCGGTCTTCCGCCGCATCGATCATGTCCGGCGAGGTGCCGACGATCGGCACGCCGTACTTTTCCAGGTCCAGTGCCAGCTTCAGCGGCGTCTGGCCGCCGTACTGCACGATCACGCCGACCGGCTTTTCCAGGTCGACGATTTCCAGCACGTCTTCCAGGGTCAGCGATTCGAAGTACAGGCGGTCGGACGTGTCGTAGTCGGTCGACACGGTCTCCGGATTGCAGTTGACCATGATGGTCTCGTAGCCGTCCTCGCGCATCGCCAGCGCGGCGTGCACGCAGCAGTAGTCGAACTCGATGCCCTGGCCGATGCGGTTCGGACCGCCGCCCAGCACCATGATCTTCTTCTTGTCCGTCGGGTTCGACTCGCACTCTTCGTCGTACGTGGAGTACATGTACGCCGTGTTCGTCGCGAATTCGGCCGCGCAGGTATCGACGCGCTTGTACACCGGACGGATGCCCAGCTCGCGGCGCTTGTTGCGCACTTCCACGTCCGTCGTCTGCAGCAGGTAGGCCAGGCGGCGGTCCGAGAAGCCCTTCTGCTTCAGCCGGTACAGGGTGTTCTTGTCGAGGCCCTCGAGTTTTTGTGTATCCAGCCACAGCTCGATGTCGACGATCTCCTTGATCTGCACGAGGAACCACGGATCGATCTTGGTCAGCTGGTGCACTTCCTCCAGCGTGAAGCCCTGGGCAAACGCGTCGCCCACGTACCAGATGCGTTCCGGACCCGGCTCGCCCAGTTCCTCTTCCAGCTTCTCGCGGTCCACCGTCTTCTGGTTCAGGCCATCGACGCCCACTTCCAGGCCGCGCAGCGCCTTCTGGAACGACTCCTGGAACGTGCGGCCCATCGCCATCACTTCGCCGACGGACTTCATCTGCGTGGTGAGGTGGTCGTCGGCGGTCGGGAATTTCTCGAACGCGAAACGGGGGATCTTCGTCACGACGTAGTCGATCGACGGTTCGAACGAGGCCGGCGTGGCGCCGCCCGTGATCTCGTTGCGCAGCTCGTCGAGCGTGAAGCCCACGGCCAGCTTGGCCGCCACTTTCGCGATCGGGAAACCGGTGGCCTTCGAGGCCAGCGCGGAGGAACGCGACACGCGCGGGTTCATCTCGATGACGATCATGCGGCCATCGGCCGGGTTGATCGAGAACTGCACGTTCGAGCCGCCCGTGTCCACGCCGATCTCGCGCAGCACCGCCAGCGAGGCGTTGCGCATGATCTGGTATTCCTTGTCCGTCAGCGTCTGCGCCGGTGCCACCGTGATCGAGTCGCCCGTGTGCACGCCCATCGGGTCCAGGTTCTCGATCGAGCAGATGATGATGCAGTTGTCCGCCTTGTCGCGCACCACTTCCATCTCGTACTCTTTCCAGCCCAGCAGCGACTCTTCAATCAGCAGCTCGCTGGTGGGCGAGGCTTCCAGGCCGCGCTTGCAGATCTGCTCGAACTCTTCCTCGTTGTAGGCGATGCCGCCGCCGCTGCCGCCCATCGTGAACGAAGGCCGGATGATGGTCGGGAAGCCCATCTCGCGCTGCACCTTCCACGCTTCTTCCATCGTGTGCGCGATGCCGGAACGGGCCGAACCGAGGCCGATCTTCGTCATCGCGTCCTTGAACTTGGAGCGGTCCTCGGCCTTGTCGATCGCTTCCGGCGTGGCGCCGATCAGCTCGACGTTGTACTTGGCCAGGATGCCGTTGTTGTGCAGGTCCAGCGCGCAGTTCAGCGCCGTCTGGCCGCCCATCGTCGGCAGGATCGCGTCCGGACGCTCTTTCGCCAGGATGCGTTCCACCACCTGCCACGTGATCGGCTCGATGTAGGTGACGTCGGCCATTTCCGGGTCCGTCATGATGGTGGCCGGATTGCTGTTGACGAGGATGACTTTATAGCCCTCTTCGCGCAGGGCCTTGCAGGCTTGCGCGCCGGAGTAGTCGAATTCGCAGGCCTGGCCGATCACGATCGGGCCGGAGCCGATAATCAGGATGCTTTTGATGTCTAAACGTTTTGGCATTTATTTTTTCTCCGCGGCTTCCATCATCGAGATGAAGCGGTCAAACAGGTACGAGACGTCGGTCGGGCCGGGCGACGCTTCCGGGTGGCCCTGGAAGCAGAACGCCGGCGTGTCGGTGCGGGCAAAGCCCTGCAGCGAGCCGTCGAACAGCGACACGTGGGTGACGCGGCAGTTGTCCGGCAGCGTGGCCGAGTCCACGGCAAAACCATGGTTCTGCGACGTGATCAGCACCTGCTTCGAATCGAGGTCCTGCACCGGGTGGTTGGCGCCGTGGTGGCCGAACTTCATCTTGAGCGTCTTCGCGCCGGATGCCAGGGCCATGATCTGGTGGCCCAGGCAGATGCCGAAGGTCGGGATCTGTTTCGCCATCAGTTCGCGCGTGGCGTTGATCGCGTAGTCGCAGGGTTCCGGATCGCCCGGACCGTTGGCCAGGAAGATGCCGTCCGGATTCAGGGCCAGCGCATCGGCGGCCGTCGACTGGGCCGGCAGCACGGTGACCTTGCAGCCGCGCTCGGCCAGCATGCGCAGGATATTGCGCTTCACGCCGTAGTCGAAGGCGACGACGTGGAAGCGCGGCTTGTCCTGCTTGCCATAGCCCTCGCCCAGCTGCCATTCGGTCTCGGTGAACTCGTAGGCGGCCGTGGTGGACACGACTTTCGCCAGGTCCATGCCTGTCAGGCCCGGGAACGAGCGGGCCAGTTCGACGGCCTGCGCCACGGATGGCTCGTTGCCCTGCGTGCCGGTCAGGATGGCACCGGCCTGCGCGCCCTTTTCGCGCAGCAGGCGCGTCAGCTTGCGGGTATCGATGCCGGCGATGGCGACCACGTTCTCGGCCTTCAGGTAGTCGCCCAGCGACTGCGTGGAGCGGAAGTTCGACGCGAGCAGCGGCAGGTCGCGGATGATCAGGCCGGCCGCGGCCACCTTGCCCGCTTCGACGTCCTCGGCATTGATGCCGTAGTTGCCGATGTGCGGGTACGTCAGCGTGACGATCTGGCGCGTATAGCTCGGGTCGGTCAGGATTTCCTGGTACCCGGTCATGGAGGTGTTGAAGACGACTTCACCGGTCGTGTGACCGGCGGCGCCGATCGAATAACCTTTGAAGACGGTGCCGTCGGCGAGAGCCAGGATGGCTGGAACGGCAGGGCCAGAAAGAAATGGCGGCAAGGGCAACTCCTGTAAAGTTACCGTAGCCGCGCCACGTCAGCGATCCGCATAAAAAATAAGCCGGGCGGAGCCTGGCTGCGGGTCGAATGAGTATGGATTGATGTGGTAGGCGCTACGGTAGATATGGATTGGCTAAACCTTCGAATTGTACCGCAAAGGGGCCTTCCCGGCAATGCCGGAGGCGCCATGGTCCGCCTATTCTGCGCCCTTTTATGCGCACGGCGCGCGAGATCGCGCCGCCATGCGGGCTGCGCCCTGATGAGCTGGCCTATAAGTTAGCCTATAAGGTGACCTACAAGCGGGCCGGTGAGTCCGCCGGGCGCCGCTCGCCCCGCCGGAGTGCGGCGCCGCCCAGCAGCCCCAGCCCACCCAGCAGCATCGCGTACGTGGCCGGCTCGGGAATGGCGGCCACCTGCACGTTCAGCAGCGCGTTGCCGATCGACGCCAGCGCCATCGAAGCGGCGTAGTTGCCGTCCGTTCCCGTGCCGTATGCCTGTGACCAGACGCTGGCCGACAGGTCGAGCCGGAAGCTGCCGTCGAGCGACAGCGGTCCGCTGTCCAGGGCGAACGGCCGCAGCCCCTGGAACGTGGCCGCCTGGTAGCCGAACGGCTGCACGCCGCCCGGCGCGGTCAGGGTCCAGGCCAGGCTGGCGCGGTTGTCCGCGCTGCCGGGCGGGTAGCCCTCCAGCTGGCCGGCGACCAGTTCGCCATATGCCAGCGCATGGACCGAAACGCCCGTCACGCGGTAGCCCGGCTTCACGTCCACCGCCAGCACGCTCCAGTGCGCGCTGCCGTTGACGGTGCCGGTACCGGTCTCGTCGATGGCGGGCCAGTACTGCAGTTCCCCATTCAGGGTATCGAGGGAGATGCTGGTGGTCAGCGGCGTCTGCGCCGCCACGCTCAGCCGCCAGTCGCCCGGACTGGAACCATTCACGTAGGTGAGGATGAACGCCTCTGTCTCCAGCGTGACGGCGGCGCTGGCCGGGCCTGCCAGCGCCAGCAGCATGCCGGTGGCCAGGGCGGCCAGCCAGGCCAGGGCACGGCTCACGATTCCCTCCGGCGCGCGTACAGGCCGAGCGCGCCGAGCCCGGCTGCCAGCATCAGCCAGGTGCCCGGCTCCGGAATCGCCGCCACCGTCACGTGCAGCGTCACGTCGCGGACCGAGGCACGCGCCATCGATTCGGCAAACGCGCCGTCGCCATTGACGCCCCAGGCCTGCGCGAACAGGCTGCCGGAGAAGCCCAGGATCGTGTCCGTGACCAGGTCCAGGTCCGTTTCGCCGCCCGCCAGCGACTGCTCGGCCTGGAAGTCGTCGAACATGTGGCCATAGCCGACCGGCCCAGTGGGTTTCCAGACCGTCATGTAGAAGGTGGCGCCATTGTGCGCCTGGCCGGGCGGAAAGTCGGGCACGTATCCCAGGCCCAGTTCGCCAAAAGCCGTGCCGGTGACGGTGATGCCCGTGACGCGGTACGCGGGTTTCAGGTCCAGGAACAGCGTGCTGTAGTGGTATTTCGAATCGAAACTGCCGGCACCGGTGAGGTCGCGCGCCTCGGCCAGCGCCAGATCCCGGTTCAGCGTGTCGAGCGAGAAGCTGTAGTGGCCGGGGTCCTGGTCCACGAGCGTGATGCTCCAGTCTTCCGGATTCGGACCATCGGTATAGCTGAGCGTGAATGCCGCAGTGTCGATGCTGGTTTCCGCCGCCGCGGGACGCATCGCCGCGGAGCACAGCACGATGCCGAGCGCGAGCGCGGCCGGGATGCCTGATTGCATGGGAACCTCCGTCGGAAAGTTGACCGAAACCATCTCCGGCCTGGTCGGCAGGGCCGGCTTTCAGCTTAGCAGCCGGTGGCGGAAACAAAAGCAGTTTCGGCCGGCTTTTGACGAAGGCCGGGCCGCATGCATGCGGCCCGGGAGGCAGGCCCCGGAATCAGCCCAGCGCGGCAATCCCCGCCTTGGCGATCTGGGCATCCTGATTGGACTTCACGCCCGACACGCCCACGGCGCCCACGGTGTGGCCGTCGACGACGATATTGACGCCGCCTTCCAGCAGCCCTTCCACTTCCGGCGCCGTAAGGAAGGCGTAGCGGCCGTTGTTGATCACGTCTTCGTACACCTTGGTTTCACGGCGGCCCAGCGCCGACGTCTTGGCCTTGGCCGGGGCGATGTGCGAGGTCAGCGGCGCGGCGCCATCGAGGCGCTGCTGCCACAGCAGGTGGCCGCCGTCGTCGACGATCGCGAACGACACGGCCCAGCCGTTGGCCAGCGCTTCGGCTTCGGCCGCGGCGGCAATCTTCTTCACATCGGCGAGGGTCAGGTAAGGCTTGGTCTGCATCGGGTTTCCTGGTTGGACTAATGAACGGGTTTAGCGGAGCACGGCCGGCGACTCGCGGCGCGCCTTCAGTTTTGCTTTCAGCTGTGGCATCAATGCCAGCGTGGCCTTCTCGCCGGCCTGCATGGCCTTCGCGCGGTTGGCGAAATCGTTGCTGGCCATCGTGCCCAGCGGCGGCTGGATCACGATGTCCGCATCGCGCAGCTCGTACTGGTTGATGCGCTGGCCCATGATGGAGAAGGTCTGCATGATCACTTCCAGCGACGACACGGCGGCCTGGGCATCGGTCTGCGTGCTGATGTTGACGGCAATGATGAATTCGGCGCCCATCTCTTTCGCGAAGCGTACCGGCACCGGGGCCACCAGGCCCCCATCGACATAGGTGCGGTTGCCGATCGAGACGGGCTGGAACACGCCCGGCACGGCCGAGCTGGCGCGCACCGCCATGCCCGTGTTCCCGCGGGTGAACAGGATCGGCTGGCCCGTCTTCAGGTCCGACGCGACGGCGCCGAACGGCAGCTTGAGCTTTTCCAGGGGCCGGTTCTGCACTGCCTTGTTGACGTAGGCCTGCAGCGCTTCTCCCTTCAGCACGCCGGACTTGCTGCCGAACAGGGGCAGCGCCCAGTCGGAGATCGCCGCCTCGTCCATGGCGTAGGCCATCTTCTGCAGCGCGGCCGCGTTGTTGCCGGCCGCGTACATGGCACCGACCACGCTGCCGGCACTGGTGCCCACGACGATGTCCGGCACGATGCCGTTCGCTTCCAGGGCCTTGATGACGCCGATGTGGGCGAAGCCGCGCGCCGCCCCGCCACCGAGGGCCAGGCCGATCCTCACCTTGCGCTGCGGTGGCGCGGGCGGCTGCAGGGTCGGCGTGGAATCGGCCAGCGCGGGCGGGATCGCCGGCGGCACGGTGGTGGCCGGCGTGATGACTTCGGGCGTGGAGGGGGCGGTCGGCGTGGAGCCGCACGCGGCCAGGAAGGTGGCCAGGGCGGTCGCCGTCAGCGCGGCCCGCACAGCCGGCCCGGCCAGGCGCTTGAAAAATCTGTGGAATGCCATCGATTCAGTCTGGGTGGCGCCCGCAGCGGGTGCGGGCAAACGCCAGATTGTATCAGTTCACTTCGCGGCCAGTGCAGGGGCCGGCTGCGGCGCCGCGGACAGCGCCTTCGGCAGATTGACGGTGAAGGTACTGCCCTGCCCCGGTTCGGACGTGATGGTCAGCGTGCCGTTATGACGCAGCAGCACGTGCTTGACGATGGCCAGGCCCAGGCCCGTGCCCTGCGTCTCGCGCGAGCGGCTCTTGTCGACGCGGTAGAAGCGTTCCGTGAGCCGCGAGATGTGCTCGGGGCTGATGCCGATGCCCGTGTCGCGTACCGACAGGCGCACGCCGGAGGCCGTGTCTTCCCACAGCAGCCGCACCGTGCCGCCGGCCGGGGTGTAGCGCACCGCGTTGGCGGCCAGGTTGCCGAAGGCGCTGTAGAGCTCGTCGGCGCTGCCCATCACGTCGCCGCCGCGGATCTCCAGCGTGATCTCGTGCTTGCCCGCCGACAGGGCCTGCGCATCGCGCTGCACGCGGTCCAGCATCTTGCCGATGTCGACCCGCTCGGGACGCATCGGGTGGTCGATCGATTCCAGGCGCGACAGCGTGAGCATGTCCTCGATCAGGTGCTGCATGCGGTAGGCCTGCTCGACCATCAGCTTCAGGTGCGCCTGGCGGGTGTCGGCATCGAGCGGTTCCGAGGCGGCGATCTCCAGGAAGCCCAGGATCACGGTGAGCGGCGTGCGCAGCTCGTGGGACGCGTTGGCGATGAAGTCGCGCCGCATCATGTCCGTGCGTTCGGTTTCCGTGATGTCGTGCGTGACGAGGATCTGGCGGCGGTTCTCGAACGGGATGATGTGGACGATCAGCTTGCGGCCGCGGAACGACAGCGTCAGCGGCTGGTCGTAGCGGCCCAGGATCAGGTAGTCCATGAAGTCCGGGCTGCGCACCAGGTTCGTCACGCGCATGCCCTTGTCGCGATCCTGGCGCAGGCCCAGGTGCTCCTCGGCGGCCGGGTTGCACCATTCCAGGAACAGCACGTCGTCCATGATGACGACACCATCCGGCAGCAGGTGCATCGCCTGGCGGAAGCGCGCCAGCCATTCGGTCAGCTCGCGCTGGTTCTTCTCGTCGTCGCGCCGCAGGCGGTACAGCCGCGAGAACACCGGCGTCCACTCGCCCCAGCCATCGGGCAGCTTCGCGCTCTGCGGATCGTCCAGCCAGGCCGACAGGTCGTACAGATAGTGCAGCTGCGCCACCACCAGCGCCGTCACGGCCGCCAGCGCCACCCACAGCGCCGGTAGCGCGCCGAACCACCACCACAGCAGGCCGATGCCCACCGCGCCAATGCCCAGCCGCAGCGCCACCGGCACCCAGAACAGCAGCTTCGGATTCATGAAGGATTACGCTTTCTCGGACAGCATGTAGCCGACGCTGCGGACGGTCTTGATGAGGTGTTCCGCTTCCTTCAGCGCCTTGCGCAGCCGCAGCACGTGCACGTCGACCGTGCGCTCCTCGATGACGACGTGGTCGCCCCACACCTTGTCGAGCAGCTGGCTGCGCGAGAACACGCGCTCCGGATGCGCCAGGAAGAATTTCAGCAGCTTGTATTCGGCATGGCCGATGTCGATCTTCGCTTCGCCCATCGACACCGTGCAGCTGACCGGATCGAGCGTGATCGGACCGGCGCGCATCGCCGTATCCGCATGCTCCGGGCTCTTGCGGCGCAGCAGCGCGCGCGAGCGGGCCAGCAGCTCGCGGGGCGAGAACGGCTTGGTGATGTAGTCGTCCGCGCCACTGTTCAGGCCCGCCAGCTTGTCCTCTTCCATGCTCTTCGCCGTCAGCATGATGACGGGGATGTCGGCAAAGTGGCGGTCGCCGCGGATGCGCGCCAGCAGGCGCAGGCCGCTCTGGTCGGGCAGCATCCAGTCGAGCAGGATCAGTTGCGGCTTGCGTTCGTGGATGAACTCCCAGGCTTCCTGCGTGCTTTGCACGGAACTCACGTTCCAGCCCGATTCGCGCAGGGAAAACGTGACCAGCTCCACGATCGCCGGTTCGTCTTCCACTATCAATACTGTCGTTTTGTCAGCTGCCATTTCTTGGATTGAACTCTTAGTCTTCCTTCGTTTCCAGCGGCTCCGTGACGGCCGGACGGCTGTGGCGGATGTCGCGCCCTTCCACCACGTAGATCACGTACTCGGCGATGTTCTTCGCATGGTCGCCGATGCGTTCGATCGCCTTGGCGACCCACATCGTATCGAGCGCAGCCGAAATTGTACGCGGATCTTCCATCATGAACGTGATCAGGTTGCGCATGATCGTGCGGAATTCATGGTCGATCACGGCATCCTGGGCGATCAGCGCCAGTGCCTGGTTGTGGTCGTTGCGGGCAAAGGCGTCCAGCGCGTCGTGCAGCATGTCGCTGGTGGCGGTGGCGATATTGCGCACCATCTCGTAGTGGTTGACGGTGACGGCGCCGCGGCCGTGCAGGCTCTTCGCCGTGCGGGCGATCTTGGTGGCCTCGTCGCCGATGCGCTCCAGGTCCGTGATGACCTTGATCGTGGCCATGATCGTGCGCAGGTCGTTGGCGGCCGGCTGGCGGCGCACGATCAGGTGGCTGCACTGGTCGTCCAGCTGCACTTCCAGCTGGTTGACGGCATCGTCCTCGCGCATCACGCGCTCGGCCCGTTCGGCGTTACCGATGCGGAAGCAGGTCATCGCGTCGAGGAATTGCGTCTCCACCATGCCGCCCATCAGCAGCACTTTGGAGCGGATCGCTTCCAGGTCGTGGTCGTAAGCTTTGGATGAATGTTCGCCCATCATGGCTGTGGTCCTTTTAATGTCTCAGATCAGCCGAAGCGGCCGGTGATGTAGTCCTGGGTTTCCTTGCGGGCCGGGTTCATGAAGATCTGGTCCGTCTCGCCGAATTCCACCAGCTCGCCCAGGTACATATACGCCGTGTAGTCGGAGCAGCGCGCCGCCTGCTGCATGTTGTGCGTGACGATCGCGATCGTGTAGTCCTGTTTCAGCTCGCTGATCAGCTCTTCCACCTTCGACGTCGAGATCGGGTCCAGCGCGGACGTCGGCTCGTCGAGCAGCAGTACGTCGGGCTTGACCGCCACGCCGCGCGCGATGCACAGGCGCTGCTGCTGGCCGCCGGACAGCGACAGGCCGCTCTTGCCCAGCTTGTCCTTCACCTCGGTCCACAGCGCGGCCTTCTTCAGCGCCCACTCCACGCGCTCGTCCATCTCGCCCTTCGACAGGTTCTCGTACAGGCGCACGCCGAAGGCGATGTTGTCGTAGATGGACATCGGGAACGGCGTCGGCTTCTGGAACACCATGCCCACTTTGGCGCGCAGCATGTTCACGTCCTGGTTGCCTTCCAGGATGTTGGTGCCGCGGTAGGCGATGGTGCCTTCGGCGCGCTGGCCCGGATACAGGTCGTACATGCGGTTCAGCGTACGCAGCAGCGTCGACTTGCCGCAGCCGGAGGGGCCGATGAAGGCCGTCACCTGCTTCTCGTGGATGTCGAGATTGACGTTGTGCAGGCTGCGGGTCTTGCCGTAGTAGAAGTTCAGGCCCTTGATCTCGATGATCTTGGCGCCCGTCTTGGCGGCGGCATTCGGTTGAGCGTTCATCATGGTCTCTTGGAGGCGGATCGTGTTCATTGGATAGATGGTTCAGCCGATCAGTGTTCGTTCGGTCAATTCGGGACTTTTTGCGTGAAGACCGTGCGCGACAGGATGTTCAGTGCCAGCACGCTGAACGTCACCAGCAGTGCGCCGCCCCAGGCCAGCGAACGCCAGTTGTCGTAAGGGCTCATCGCGAACTGGTAGATCACGTAGGGCAGGTTGGCCATCGGCTTGTTCATGTCGGCATTGAAGAACTGGTTGTTCAGCGCGGTGAACAGCAGCGGCGCCGTTTCGCCGGACACGCGGGCGACGGCCAGCAGCACGCCGGTCACGACACCGGCCTTCACGGCGCGCAGGCGCACCAGCATGGCCACCTTCCAGCGCGGCGCACCGAGCGCGAACGCCGCTTCCAGCAGCGAGTTCGGCACCAGGCGCAGCATGTTGTCCGTGGTGCGCACCACCACCGGCACGGCGATCAGCGACAGCGCCAGCGAACCGGCGTAGCCCGAGAAGTGGTTGACGTTGGCGACATACAGCGCGTACACGAACAGGCCGATCACGATCGACGGCGCGGACAGCATGATGTCGGTCACAAAACGCGTGACCTGGGCCAGCTTGTTCTCTTCGCCGTATTCGGCCAGGTAGATGCCGGCCAGGATACCGATCGGCGTGGAGACCAGCGTCGACAGGCCGACCATCATCAGGCTGCCGACGATGGCGTTCATCAGGCCGCCGCCTTCGCTGCCGGGGGCCGGCGTGGTCTGCGTGAACAGCGCCGGGGTCAGCGCCGAGAAGCCGTTGATCAGCAGCGTGGCCAGGATCCACAGCAGCACGATGACGCCGACGGACATGGCGGCCACCGACAGGGCGATGCCCACGCGGTGCTGCCACAGGCGCTTGCGGTAGACAGGATTCACGGTATTCATTTGACGCCTTCCTTGCGCGACATCCCGGCCAGCATCAGCTTCGCGGCGGACAGGACGATAAAGGTGATCACGAACAGGATCAGGGCCAGCGAGAACAGCGACGACACGTGCAGCGGCGTCGCGGCTTCGCCGAATTCATTGGCCAGCGTGGAGGCAATCGAGTTGCCCGGTGCGAACAGCGAGGCCGACAGCTTGTTGGCATTGCCGATCACGAAGGTAACGGCCATCGTCTCGCCCAGCGCGCGGCCCAGGCCCAGCATCACGCCGCCCACCACGCCCGTTTTCGTATAAGGCAGCACGATCTTGCGCACCACTTCCCAGCGCGTGCAGCCCAGGCCGTACGCGGATTCCTTCAGCACGGCCGGCACGATCTCGAACACGTCGCGCATCACCGAGGAGATGAAGGGGATGATCATCACCGCCAGGATCAGGCCGGCGGTCAGGATGCCGATGCCCATGGTGGGGCCGGAGAACAGCACGCCGATGAAGGGGATGTGGCCCAGCGTCGCCTTCAGGAACGGCTGCACGTAGTCGCCGAACAGCGGCGCGAACACGAACAGGCCCCACATGCCGTAGATGATCGACGGCACGCCGGCCAGCAGCTCGATGGCCGTGCCCAGCGGGCGCTTCAGCCACACGGGGCAGATCTCGGTGAGGAACAGCGCGATGCCGAAGCTGACCGGGAAGGCGATCAGCAGTGCGATGCCGGCCGTGCCCAGCGTGCCGACGATGGCGATCAGCGCGCCGTACTCGTCGTTCATCGGATCCCATTCGACGCGCGTGATGAAGCCCGGGCCGAAGTGCGACAGGGCCGGCCAGGCGCCGATCATCAGCGAGATGATGATGCCGACCAGGACGAACAGCACGGACAGGGCGAACAGCATCGTCACCTTGTGGAAGAAGAAGTCCTGGATGCGCTGGCGGCGCATCACGGACTGCATCGCCGCGTGCGAGATGGACGGCTCCATCTGCGGCGCCGCCGCGGGGACGGATGTGATTTCTGCACTCATGGACATGGGTTCTGGATGGGTTGGAGGCTGTTTTAATAAAGGCTAGCCGGGAGTCCCTGACTGGGAACCCCCGGCTAACCCCCTCGGCGGGTGCCGAGGGAGCATGTGGCTATCAGTACAGCGCCTTGCCCGAAGCATCCTTCAGGTTGGCCTTCCAGGCCGACTGCACCTGCTTGACGACGGAGTCAGGCATCGGCACGTAGTCCAGGTCCACGGCAGCCTTGTCGCCATTGGCGTAGGCCCAGTCGAAGAACTTGATGACCTCTTTGCTCTTGGCCGCGTCAGCACCCTGCTTGTACACCAGGATGAACGACACGCCCGTGATCGGCCAGGAGGTCTTGCCGGCCTGGTCGGTCAGCACCACGCCGAAGCCCGGCGTCTTGGTCCACTCGGCGTTGGCGGCGGCGGCCTTGAAGTTCTCGTCGTCCGGCTGCAGGAACATGCCGTCCTTGTTCTTGAGCTGGGTGTGCGACATCTTGTTCTTCTTGGCGTAGGCCCATTCGACATAGCCGATCGAACCCTTGATGCGCTGCACGTTGGCGGCGACGCCTTCGTTGCCCTTGCCGCCCATGCCCACCGGCCATTTCACGGCCGAGTTGGCGCCGACCTTCGTCTTGAATTCGGCATTGGTCTTGGACAGGAAGTCGGTGAACAGGAACGAGGTGCCCGAACTGTCGGCGCGGTGCACGACGGTGATGTCATCGTCCGGCAGCTTCACGCCCGGGTTCAGGGCGGCGATCGCCTGGTCGTTCCACTTGGTGATCTTGCCCAGGTAGATGTCGCCGACGACGGGGCCGGTCAGCTTCAGCTGGCCCGGGGTGATGCCGGCCAGGTTGACCACGGTGACCACGCCGCCCATGATGGCCGGGAACTGCATCAGGCCTTCGGCATCCAGTTCCTCTGCCTTCAGCGGCATGTCGGACGCGCCGAAGTCGACGGTCTTGGCCTTGATCTGCTTGATGCCTGCGCCGGAGCCGACGGAAGCGTAGTTCAGGCCATTGCCCGTGGCAGCCTTGTACTGCTCGGCCCACTTGGCGTAGATCGGGTAAGGGAAGGTAGCGCCAGCGCCGGTAATATCCGCAGCCAGCGCGGTAGTGAAGGCCATTGCGGCGGACGCGCCTACGACGAGGGAGGCCATCAACTGTTTCATACGCATATCAAAGTTCCTCTAGGGGTTGGATGATGCTGCGCAGTCTAATGACGGAATATGACGGCTTTATGACATCTTTGACGCGGCTTGAAATATTTGCGTTCCGCCCCCTTTGCACTTTTTGCCGGATCGTCCTCGCACGCTGCAAGTCACTGAATTACAAAGGAATTCTCCATGTCATAATCTGCCCTCAGGTGGTCATGGCCTTGTCATATTTCCCCTCTACACTGTCATGAGCGCCAGCGCGAGTGTTGTCGCGTTAGTATCTTGCATGCACGACCAGAAGAAGACGATCCCATGAAGCCCGAGACGCGAGCGGAAGCCAACCGCCCCGGCCTGTTCCTGGACCGCGAGCTGTCCCAGCTCGCGTTCAACCGCCGTGTGATGGCGCAGGCCGAAGATGCCGCCATCCCCGTGCTGGAACGGCTGCGCTATTTATGTATTGTCAGCAGCAACCTCGACGAGTTCTTCGAGGTCCGCGTGGCCAGCCTGCTGGCCGCGGCCAGCGTGGACGGCAAGCTGTCCGAGCACCCTGCCCTGACGGCCAACCTGAACCGCGTGGCCGCCGAATGTCACGTGATGGTGGCGCGCCAATACGAAATCCTCAACACGGAAGTGCTGCCGCTACTGAAGGAGCACGGCGTGCACCTGCTGCGCCATAACGAGCGCAACGAAGCGCAGCGCGCCTGGGTGAAGGATTATTTCGAGCGCGAGGTGCGCCCGCTGCTCACGCCGATCGGCCTGGACCCGGCCCACCCGTTCCCGCAGGTCGTCAACAAGAGCCTGAACTTCATCGTGGCGCTGTCCGGCAAGGATGCGTTCGGGCGCGGCACGGCCATCGCCATCATCAAGGCGCCCCGCGTGCTGCCCCGCGTGATCCAGCTGCCGGCCGAGCTGTCGGACAGGGCCGACGGCGCGGCACCGGGCGTGTCGTTCTGCCTGCTCTCCTCCATCATCCACGCGCACATTTCCGACCTGTTCGCCGGCCGCGAGGTGATGGCCTATTCGCAGTTCCGCGTGACGCGCGATTCGGACCTGTGGGTGGACGAGGACGAGGTGAAGAACCTGCGCCAGGCGCTCAAGGGCGAGCTGCAGGGCCGCCAGTTCGGGCGCTCCGTGCGCATCGAGGTGGCCAAGAACTGCCCGCCGGAGCTGTCGCAGTTCCTGCTCGACCAGTTCGACCTGGACCCCACCCGCCTGTACCAGGTGGACGGCCCCGTCAACATGGTGCGGCTGAACGAGATGATCGAGTACACCAAGCTGCCGGAACTGCGCTTCCCGCCGTTCGTGCCGGGCATGGCGACGGCCGGGTCAGACATCTTCGCCACGCTGCGCAAGCAGGACATCCTGCTGCACCACCCGTTCCAGTCGTTCCAGACCGTCATCGACTTCATCCGCAGCGCCGCCACCGATCCCTGCGTCGTCGCGATCAAGCAGACCGTCTACCGCACCGGGATGAATTCGGACCTGATGGAGGCGCTGATCCTGGCGGCCCGGCTGGGCAAGGAAGTGACCGTGATCGTCGAGCTGATGGCGCGCTTCGACGAGGAAGCCAATATCAACTGGGCCGACAAACTGGAACAGGCCGGCGCACAGGTGGTGTACGGCGTGGTCGGCCTGAAGACGCATGCAAAGATCGCGCTGGTGATCCGCCGCGAAGGCACGGGCAGCAGCGCGGCACTGCGCTACTACGCCCACCTGGGCACGGGCAACTACCATCCGACGACCACCAAGTTCTACACGGACTTCGGCCTGCTGACCAGCCAGCCCGAGATGGGCCGCGACGTGAACGAGGTGTTCATGCACCTCACCAGCCTGGCCAAGCCGCACAAGCTCACGCACCTGTGGCTGGCGCCGTTCGCGCTGCAGGACCAGATCATCAAGGCGATCCGCAACGAAGCAAAGATCGCCAAGGGCGGCAAGGCCGGGCGCATCATCGTCAAAGTCAATGCTATGGTGGACGAGTCCGTGATCCGCGCGCTGTACGAAGCGTCCCAGGCCGGCGTGAAGATCGACCTGATCGTGCGCGGCGCCTGCACCTTGCGGCCTGGCGTGACGGGCCTGTCGGACAATATCCGCGTGCGCTCGATCATCGGCCGCTTCCTGGAACACAGCCGCATCTACTACTTCCGCAACGACCTGGCGCACGACGTCTACCTGGCCAGCGCCGACTGGATGAGCCGCAACCTGTTCCGCCGCATCGAGGTGGCCTTCCCGGTACTGGACCGCGCGCTGAAGCGGCGCGTGATGGCCGAGGGACTCAATCCCTATTTGAAGGACAACGCCAATGCCTGGGAACTGGAGCCGGATGGCCACTACCACCGCCGCAAGCCGCGCGGCAAGGGCACGCCCTACGGCGCCCAGCAGCACCTGATGGCATCGCTGGGCACCAGCGCGGACTAGGCAGGCAATGATTGAAATTGAAGACCACTGAGGAGGCAAGCATGGACCTGATACTGTGGCGCCACGCGGAAGCGGAACCGGGCGACGAAGGGTTGCCGGACATCGAGCGCGCCCTGACGCCGAAAGGCCAGAAGCAGGCGAAGCGCATGGGCCAGTGGCTCGATTCGCAGCTGCCCGAGAGCTGCCGCATCCTCGTCAGCCCGGCCGTGCGGACGGTGCAGACGGCCGAAGGGCTGGGCCGCAAGTACAAGACCGTGCCGGCGCTGGCGCCGGGTGCCGAAGCGGCCGCCATCCTGAAGGCGGCCAACTGGCCGGCATCGAAGGAAACCGTGGTGATCGTCGGCCACCAGCCCACGCTGGGCCAGGTGGCGGCGCTGCTGCTGGCCGGCGAGGAGCTGGACTGGGAAATGAAGAAGGCCGGCGCCTGGTGGTTCGTGCAGCGCGAGCCGGAGGAACCGGTGACGCTGAAGGCGGTGATGTCGGCGGACCTGGTGGTGAAATAGCCGTCCAGAAGTAGCCGTCCATCAAATCGCCGTCCATGACGTAGCCGTCCATCAGGTCGCCGTCCATGACGTAGCCATCGCTGTCCTGCCGGTGATGGATGGCATGACCAGCAGTGTTCGCCAAATGAAATAATGTGAAATAGTTTCCCAACGACCTTGCAAAGCCGCCAGCGGCTGCTACGCTCAAAGGGTATCAACAACGGGAGCAGCCGCCCGCAAGGATGGCTGGAATGACATGCCTGCACTACTGACGATCGGCATCTTCGTAGCCACCGTGGGGCTGATCGCCTATGAAATCATCTCGGAAAGCCGTGGTGGTCACCAGAAACTGACAGACCGCTATCACGAATAGCAAGCGCTGCAAATGCAACGAAGCCCCGCGGCAGCCGGTGGACCGGATGCCGGCGGGGTTTTCAGCTGGTGGCTGCCGCGCGGGACAGCAGAGCTACGGGGTCTGACCCATGGCCCGCGGCGCGAAGCCCGGTTGTCGGCGATCCCACGGGTCCGACCCTGCTTCGGCATGTATTTCGACGGCGCCGGCAAACGGCTGGGGTCAGACCCGCGATGCCGTCAGCGATCGACGTGAGAGTCCCGGGCGCTGTGGGTCAGACCCCGTGGCTGGGCAGCCCGCGGCGACTTCAACGATCTATCCCAGCATATCGAGGAACGTCCCCGTCCCGCCCATCTGCTCCTGGATCGTGTACAGCTGCGCCAGCGCCTGGGCCTGGGTGGTCAGCGCCTGCGCCATGCGGTCCTGCTTGCCCGTGAGGATTTCCAGGCTGCGCGTCACGCGCGTCTCCGTGCGGGAGAGCAGGCCCGTCTCGGCCGTCCACGAGTCGATCTTCTTGTCGAGCTTGTCCGCCAGCCCGCTGCCTTCGTTGGTGAACAGCTTGGCCAGCGCGGACGGATCGGCCTTCACTGCCGCGTCCAGCTTCGTCTGGTCCAGCACCAGCTTGCCGCTGGCGTCCTGCGAGATGCCGGCCGCGGCGAGCCCCTGCGCCATCGAACCGGCGCCGCCGATGCGCATCACCTGGGCCAGCTGCGTGGTCACCGAGCTCAATGCCGTGTCGCCCTTCAGCGCGCCCTTCTGCAGCGCCGCGAGCCGCTCGGTCAGCGCGTTGTAGCCCTCGATGAAGGTATTGACGTTCTTGGAGATCTGGCTGGTGTCCTGCGCCACCGTCAGCGTCGTCGATCCCTTGGCGGCGAGGGTGAGCGTGGTGCCGGGCACCGCATCCGTCAGCGAATTGGTGGGGCTGGTGATCTTCGTGCCGTCGACGGTCACGATGGCATCCTGCGCCGCCTGTACCTGTGTCATGGCGCCGGCCGCCGGATGTTCCGGGTCGAAGCCGATGGCCGCCTTCAGCGCCGCATCGCCCGTGACGCTGATCGACAGCGTCTGCGCCGCGCCGTCCTTGCCTTTCACCTGCAGCGAGTAGCCGGTATCGCCCTTGACGACCGAGGCGTCCACGCCGGCCTTCTTCATGGCGGCCGCGATGCCTTCCAGCGTATTGTTGCTGCTGTCGATGGCGATGCTCTGGCTGCCGCCGGCCGCCTTGAACTCGCCGTCCGCCAGCGTGCCCCACTGCAGCTTGATGGTGGCATTGGTGCCGCTCCCCAGCGCGGTGTCCGCCGTCGGCTTCGCGCCGCCGGTGAGGATCTGGCCCTGCGCCAGCTGGCCCACTTCCACCTTGTAGGTGCCGGCCTTGGCCGAGGAAGTGGTGGCCGCTGTGACGATGCCGTTGACCGATGCGCTGGCGGAAGTGGACAGCCCGGCGCCGGACAGGCTTTCGGCCAGCGCTTCGAAGGTGGACAGCGCGCTCTGCAGCTGGCCCAGGCCGGAAAGGCGCGTCTGGTCCGCCGTCAGGCTGGCATTGAGCGCATCGATATTGCCCTGCTGGCCGGCGAGTGCCTGGCGCACCTTGGCGGCCACCGTGGGCGACAGCGTGGTGCTGCCCGTGACACTGCCGGCGGTGTTCGCGACGCTGCCACCATACAAGGTGGCAAGCAGGCTGCTGGTAGCGCTCGTGTTCATGTTGACCTCGCGTGGCTGACTCCGGATAACCGGGATTATGATGCCATCCCGTCAAAGAATCAAAAGCTCGAACTGAACGGAGTTCGTGTCCTTGTCTTCCAGGCATCACCCGTCACGGTCGTTCAGCGCACGAATTTGGTGATGGCGGCCGTGGCCTCGGGCGTCAGGGGCTGGAACACGAAGCCCACCTTGAACTCGTTGCCGGAAAAGATGCAGTGGCTGACCTTGGCGCGGCAGGTGATGATCTGTGGCTTTCCGTCCACCAGCATCTCGAAGACGACCTGGCCGGGCTTGCCCGTATCCACCTTGCTGGCCGTCGTGACGGACATGCCGGCCAGTCCCAGGTCGAAGGTGCGGGCCGGCAGCGGCGCGGAACCATCCAGCACCACCATGGCGCGTACGCGCAGGATCTTGCGCACTCCCTGTCTTTGATCGACTAACACTGTAAACCCTCGCTCGCATGGAAACCGCCGGCGTGACCGGCTGTGCCATTTTACTGCGCGAGCGCGGAAATTGCATTGAATAAAATTCTTTAAGGTAACTAATTACCTGCAATCTCCTTCAACCATCACTTCGTTACCCGCCACGCATCACTGCAGCTCGCGCAGCTTGTTGAACGCATCGTCGATACGGTCGACGGCGATGATCGTCATGCCTTCGATCGGCGCCTTCGGTGCGTTGGCCTTCGGGATCATGGCGATCGAAAAGCCCAGCTTGGCCGCCTCGCGCAGGCGCTCCTGGCCCCGTGGCGCGGGCCGGATCTCGCCGGCCAGGCCCACTTCGCCGAACACGACGAAGCCGCGCGGCAGCGGCTTGTTGCGCATCGACGAATTGATGGCCAGCAGGACGGCCAGGTCGGCCGCCGGTTCCGTGATCTTCACGCCGCCGACGGCATTGATGAACACGTCCTGGTCGAACGCGGCGATGCCGGCATGGCGGTGCAGCACGGCCAGCAGCATGGCCAGGCGGTTCTGCTCCAGGCCGACGGACAGCCGCCGCGCATTCGGCAGGTGGCTGGCATCGACCAGCGCCTGGATCTCCACCAGCAGCGGCCGCGTGCCCTCCTGCGTCACCATCACGCAGGAGCCGGGCACCTGGTTGTCGTGCTGCGACAGGAACAGCGCGGACGGATTCGACACGCCCTTCAGCCCCTTTTCCGTCATCGCGAACACGCCCAGCTCGTTGACGGCGCCGAAGCGGTTCTTGATGGCCCGCACCAGCCGGAAGCTGGAATGGCTGTCGCCCTCGAAGTACAGCACCGTGTCGACGATGTGTTCCAGCACGCGAGGGCCGGCCAGCGCGCCTTCCTTCGTCACGTGACCCACGAGGATGATCGTGATGCCGGTCTGCTTGGCGATGCGCGTGAGCTGCGCCGCGCACTCGCGCACCTGTGCCACCGAACCGGGGGCCGACGTCAGCGCATCCGAATACAGCGTCTGGATCGAGTCGATCACGGCCACTTCGGGACGCACGTCGGCCAGCGTCTGCTGGATTTTCTCCAGCTGGATCTCGGCCTGCAGCTTGAACTCCTTCGCGTCGATGGCCAGCCGCTTGGCGCGCAGCGCGATCTGCGCGCCGGACTCCTCGCCCGACACGTACAGCACGCTCTTCATGCGCGACAGATTGGCCAGTGCCTGCAGCAGCAGGGTCGACTTGCCGATGCCGGGATCGCCGCCGATCAGCACCACGCCGCCGGCCACCAGGCCGCCGCCGAGCACGCGGTCGAATTCCTCGATGCCGGTGCCGAAGCGGGGCACGTCCAGCGCCTCGATCTCGTGCAGCGACAGCACCGGTGCCGTCTGCGCCAGGGCCTGCGGCGTCTGCGACATGCGGTTCACGCCGGCCGTCTCCACCACCGTTTCCACCATCGTGTTCCACTGCCGGCAGGCCGGGCACTGGCCCGCCCACTTGCTGCTCGTGCCGCCGCATTCGCTGCACACGTACTGGGTCTTTGCTTTTGCCATGGTCGTTCAGTCTTCCTCGATCCGCACGCGGGGCGCCACCGCGCACATCAGTTCATAGCCGATGGTGCCGGCGCTGTCGGCCACCTCGTCGATCGGCAGGCCCTGCCCCCACAGCACCACGCGGCTGCCGACGCGGGCTTCGGGCACATCGGTCAGGTCCACCGCCATCATGTCCATCGACACGCGCCCCACGCTGCGGGTGCGCACGCCATTCACCAGCACCGGCGTGCCGGTCGGTGCATGGCGCGGATAGCCGTCCGCATAGCCGCAGGCGACCACGCCGATGCGCATGGCGCGGTCGGCCTCGAAGCGGCTGCCGTAGCCGACGAAATCGCCGGCCGCGATGTCCTGCACGCCGATCAGTTCACTGGCCAGCGTCATCGCCGGCAGCAGGCCGTGTTCCGCCGCGCTGCCCCCGCCGGGCGTGCCGCCATACAGCATGATGCCGGGCCGGATCCAGTCGCTCACCAGCGTTTCCTTCAACTCGGGCATCCGGAACACCCCGGCCGAATTGGCCAGGCTGCGCGGGCCCGGCAGGCCGGCCGCGCCCGCGTCGAAGCGGCGGATCTGCTCGCCGATCGGCAGGCAGCGGTGCGCCGCCTCGTCGGCATTGGCGAAGTGCGTCATCAGCGTGATCTCGCCAACGTGCGGGATGGCGCGCAGCCGCGCGTGCGCGCGTGCGAATTCGTGCGGACGGAAGCCCAGCCGGTTCATCCCCGTGTTCATCTTCAGATGCACGTCGATGCGGCGCGCCAGCGGCGTGCTTTCCAGCAGCGCGATCTGCTCGTCGCAATGGGCCGCGCCGTTCAGGCCGTGCCGCGCCATCGTGTGCAGGTCGGCCGCATCGAACCAGCCTTCCAGCAGCAGCACGGGCTTCGTCCAGCCCAGCTCGCGCAGCCGCACGGCGTTGTCGAACTCGATCAGCGCAAGGCCGTCGGCCTCCGCAAAGCCGCGCAGCGCGCGTTCCAGGCCATGGCCATAGGCGTTCGCCTTCACCACCGCCCAGGCGCGTGAGTCCGGCGCGCAGGCGCGGGCGCGTGCCAGGTTGTGCCGCAACGCGGCGAGGTGGATGATGGCGACGATGGGCCTTGGCATGGGTCGACTGGAGATGTTGATGGTAGATGGAGGGGAGGCGGCATTTTACCTTAGACAGGGCTTAAGGACCCGCGGCCGGCGCGCGGCAGGACAGGCGATTCCGCACGACCGTTCACACTGCGGAAAGCCTGAATTGGTGCGGCGCACGGCGCGCGGCGGGCATTTCCGGCAGCCCGTCCGTTTCTTTGGAAAGGCATCCATTCATGGTATAAAGCAAGCCGATCTCAGTTTTCAGGCCCTCCACAATGAATCGTGGTTTTTATACCATCATGGCAGCGCAGTTCTTTTCTTCGCTGGCGGACAATGCACTGCTGTTCGTCGCGATCGACCTGCTGATCACGATGCAATCGCCGGCGTGGATCACGCCGTTGCTGAAGTTCCTGTTCGTGCTGTTCTACGTGCTGCTGGCGGCGTTCGTGGGCGCGTTCGCCGATTCGCTGCCGAAGGGCCGCGTGATGTTCTACGCGAACCTCGTGAAGATCTTCGGCTGCGCGCTGCTGTTCTATGACGTGCACCCGCTGGCCGCCTATGCGATCGTCGGCATCGGCGCCGCCATCTATTCCCCTGCCAAGTACGGCATCCTGACGGAGCTGCTGCCGCCCGAAAAACTGGTGGCGGCCAACGGCTGGATCGAAGGCCTGACGATCACCTCGATCATCCTCGGCACCGTGATGGGCGGCATCCTGGTCGGCGACCGCGCCGAGGCGATCATGCTGGGCTGGCACATCGGCATCCCGAACGCGGAGAGCGGCGCACTGATGATCGTGGCCGTGCTGTACATCGCGGCGGCGCTGTTCAACCTGCGCATTCCGCTCACCGGCTGCGTGTATCCGCACCAGGAGCGCAACCCGGCGCGCCTGATCGAGGACTTCGCCAACTGCTGCTCGATCCTGTGGAAGGACAAGCTGGGCCAGATCTCGCTGGCTGTCACCACGCTGTTCTGGGGCACCGGCGCCACGCTGCAGTTCATCGTGCTGGAATGGGCCAAGCAGTCGCTGCACATGACGTACGAGAAGGCCACCACGATGGTGGGCCTGGTGGGCCTGGGCGTGACGGTGGGCGCCGTGATGTCGGCAAGGATGATCACGCTGCGCCGCTCGCTGTCCGTGATTCCGCTGGGCGTGGCGATGGGCGTGATGGTGATGGCGATGGCGTTCGTGTACAGCACCTGGATCGCCTACCCGATGCTGATCATGATCGGCGTGCTGTCCGGCTTCTTCGTGGTGCCGATGAACGCGCTGCTGCAGCACCGCGGCCACGTGCTGATGAGCGCCGGCCACTCGATCGCCGTGCAGAACTTCAACGAGAACCTGTCGATCCTGACGATGCTGGCGGTGTACTCGCTGATGCTGCGCCTGCACCTGGACCTGAACACCATCATCATCCTGTTCGGCCTGTTCCTGGCCGGGACGATGATCTTCATCATGCGCCTGCATGCGGCCAACCAGCGCGAACACGATTCGCTCGCGCTGATCGGCGAGCACAAGCACTAATCGGTTGCGCTGGTCCTCGCGTCGTTCGCGCGGCGCAGGGCCGCCTGCGCCGGCCAGCCGTCGGGCACGAGGAAGGCACGGCCCTCCTCCAGCAGCCATTCCCCTTCCTGCCGCACGGACGCCACCATCACCGGCGACGCATCCGTGGCGAACTGCAATGCCAGCACGTCCGCCAGTTCGGCACGCGACAGCGCCGAAGGCACGGCCGCATCGTCCGGCGTCGCACGGATCTTCAGCGGCGCCAGCCACAGCAGGCGCGGCATCACCACGAAGCATCCCTCTTCTTCGACCGCTGCAAAATCGCCCAGCGTTCGCCACGTGCCGCGGCAGTGGCCAGGCGTGATGCCGGGGATGACGGCGTCCATGCCCGGCGGGTGGAACAGCCAGCCCTTGACGAGCGCCTGCGCCGCCACGACGGGCCGCAAGCCCGCCTGTTGCAACGCGAGCTGCGCGGCGGGATGCCCGCCCAGCGCCAGCTGCTGCGCGAAGATCTTGCGCATCTTGCGGCCCAGCGTGTCGGCCAGGTTGGGCCCCACCAGCACGTCGAAGTCGCCGTTCGCGGCGTGGCCGTCGAGCAGGTAGAACTTGCTGGCGAATTCGATGTGGCGCAGGCCCGCGGGCTCGTCCAGCAGGAAGTCGAACTCGCCGACCGTCTGCTGGCCGCCCTTGGGGCGCGGCATCCGGACCTGCAGGCCATGCGCGGCCAGCATGCCACGCTGCGCGTAGTAGAACGCCATGAGCTTTTCGGCGTACAGGCCGAGGCGCGAATAGAAGCGGCTGCCCAGGGCCGCAACGAGCGGTGCGGGATCGTGCTCCAGCGCGGCCAGCCACGCTGCATCGGCCGCGTTGACGGCACCCAGGGTGGCAATGCGGCCATGCCAGTACGGCGCGGCGGGATCGAGCAGGTCCGGCGCGTCGAGCAGCCAGGCCAGCGCCCGCACGTGCGGACGCGTCAGGTGCCCCCAGCGGCGCTCGAAGGACGTCTGGTGATCCGGCAGCGGTTCAGCGCCGGCCGGCATGGGCGGAGCGGGCCAGGCACAGGTCGGCCCACGCCCGGGCCTTGTCGGCCGGCTGCTTCAGGAGGTCGGCCGGGTGGAAGGTGGCGACGACCGGCAGTTCGCCATGGCGCAGCACCTTGCCGCGCGCGGCCACGCCCAGCAGGCCCTTGGCCGTCACGCCGCCCAGCGTCAGCACCAGGCCGGCGCCCGTCAGCGCCAGCTCGCGCTGCAGGTACGGGCGGCATGCGGCCAGCTCGTCGGCGCTCGGCAGGCGCTCGCTGCCATCCTCGGCCGTTGGCCGGAACTTCACCAGCGTCGTCACGTAGACGCCATTCTGCGTCGACAGGTCGACGGCGCGCAGCATATTGTCCAGCAGCTGGCCCGGTTCGCCGGACAGCGGCTCGCCGGCCTTCTCGTCGGCCGCCGTGGGTGCGGTGGCCAGCACGACCCAGCGCGCCCGTTCGTCGCCGCGGCCGGGCACGTTGACGCGACCGTCGGCGCACTGTTCGCAGCGGTCGCAGCGGCGCACGGCCTCCTGCAATGCCGGCCAGTCCATCGCCGCGATCTCCTCGTCGGTGGCGCCCCGGCTGCGTGCCGGCGCGCGGCTGACCGCGCTGGCGGGCACGGCATCGAACCACGACGTGTCTTCGCCGGAAGGAGCCGGCGTCGTCTCTCTTGGCCGCGCCGGTGCCGGTACCTTGTGGACGGGCGCCCTGGGTGGCGGCGCGGGCGCTTCGTCGAACCAGGCCGTGTCGTCGCCGGAGCCGGACGGCGCGGGAACGGACGCCGGTGCCGGTGCGCGTGCCGCGGACACTTCGGCCACCGGCGCTGCAGCGACCGCCTCTACCGCGACTGATTCCACAGCGACTGATTCCACCGCGACGAGTTCGGCCGCAATGACTTCCGGCGCGATGACTTCCGCGTCGACGCCGTCGTCGGCGCGGTCGCGCAGCAGCCAGCGCGGGCCGATGCCCATCTCCTGCAGGAAGACGTTGTTCCGGGCGTTCATAGCGGCATCCGCATCACGATGGCATCCTCGCGGGTCTGGTTGGCGGCCGGATAGTAGCCCTTGCGGCGGCCGATTTCATGGAAGCCGTAGCGGCGGTAGATCGCCAGCGCGCGCACGTTCGACGGGCGCACCTCCAGCAGCATCGACTCCATGCCGAGTCCGCGCGCGCAGGCCACCGACTGGTTCAGCAGCAGCCGGCCCAGTCCCTGGCCCTGCCAGCGCGCGGCCACGGCCACGTTCAGCAGATGCGCTTCGTCGACCACCGCCATCACGAGGAAATAGCCGAGCAGTTCGCCCGGCTGGTCGCGCAGGATCCAGGCGTGGTAGCCGCTCCTGAGCGAGTCGGCGAAATTGGTGCGCGTCCAAGGATGCGGATAGACGCTCGTTTCCAGCGCCGTCACGTCGTCCAGGTCATGCGGCTGCATCGGTTCGTAGACCAGCCGCGCCAGGTCCCACGCCATGCCGCGGTCCGGCGTCATGCGCCCGCTCCGGCGGCACCGGCCGCGTTGATGACGGCACGCTCGGCCTTCGTGTAGGCCACCTTGTTGCGCAGGTAGAGCGGCTGGGCGGCCGCCGCCGCCACGCCCTGCCCGGCCGCGAACGCTGCCGCGCCCAGGCGCGCCACCTGTTCCGCGTGGGGCTGCACGGCCGGGTCGCCATCGGCCACGAAGGCACTGCTGGCAAACGTTTCGGCGTACACCGCCAGCCCATTGCCGCAGGCGCGCGGCGTGCCCCGGGGTGCCACCTCCGCCGGTGCCGACAGCGCGGGCGGCAGCACGGTTACCGGCAGGCCGTCTTCGATACGATATTGGGCCCAGTACACCTCGTTCATGCGCGCATCCAGCACCGGCAGCACCTCGGCCGCGCCATGCCGCTCGTGGCAGGCCAGCGCCATCGCATCGAGCGTGACCACCGGCACCAGCGGCAGGCCGGCACCGAAGCCGAGGCCCTGGGCGATGCCGCAGGCGGTACGCACGCCGGTGAACGAACCGGGCCCGGCGCCATACGCGATCGCGTCGCAGTCCGCCAGCGCGATGCCGGCCTCCGTCAGCAGCTCCTGCACCATCGGCAGCAGCGAGGCGGAATGCGTGCGCACGCCATCGGAACTGCGCGAGGCCACCCGGCCGCCATGCAGCAGTGCGCAGGAGGCCAGTTCGGAGGAAGTTTCAAGTGCAAGGATTGTCAGCATGTAGCGTTGGTCGGCATGGTACGGATTCGTGGGCGTAATGGCGGTACGCAAAGCATATTTTACCTCGCGGCCGGGGCCAGGCCCAGTCATCGGATCCGAGGCCGGTCCGCAGGTCCCACCGTCGGGTTCGCACCGGGCACATCGCAAAGCGAGTTAGAATGCTGCGATGCACAGCACAACCCTACACGCCGACAACCGCGCCGAAGTGGCCGCCGCGCTGGCGCAGGACCGCCTGATCGTGGCCTGCCTGTGCGCCGCCTGGTGCGGCACCTGTTCCAGCTACCGCAACGCCTTCGAAGAACTGGCGATGAAGCACCCGGAAAAATATTTTCTGTGGGTGGACATCGAGGACCATGCGGACATCGTCGGCGACCTCGATGTCGTGAATTTTCCGACCCTGCTGATCCAGCGTCATGAAACCGTGGCATTCTTCGGCACGATGCTGCCCGATCCGAACGTGGCGAACCGCCTGATCGAAACGATCGCGAAGATCGACGAAACCGAACTGGCGCGCCAGGCCGCCAGCAACGACGAACGGCGCCAGTGGCAGGCGGACTGCAACCTGCGGCAGCTGATGGGCACTGCCTGAGGCCAGGCCGCCAGGCGGATGTTCTGTCCCGTCATCTGTCCCGTCTCCCGCACTGCCTGCCGGGGATCCCGTTGCTCAGGCGCCCTGCAACTGACCGCGGCGGCTGGTGTCAACCGAGCTTCAACGGCAGGCTGCGCAGCCGCCGCCCCGTCAACCTGAACACGGCGTTGGCCACCGCCGGCGCGATCGGCGGCACGCCCGGTTCGCCCACGCCCTGCGGCGGTTCGCCGGACAGCACGATGATGGTCTCGACCTGCGGCGCCTGGTCCATGCGCAGCACGGGGTAGTCGCCGAAATTGGTCTGCTGCACCTGTCCGCCCGCCACGGTGATCTCGCCGCCCAGCGCGGCGGACAGGCCGAACACCACCGCCGATTCCATCTGCTGCGCGATCAGGTTCGGGTTCACGGCGAAGCCGCAGTCGATGGCGCAGAACACGCGGTGCACGCGGATCGCCCCGTCGGCCACCGACACCTCCGCCACCTGCGCGACCACGCTGCCGTAGCTGCCGTGCAGCGCCACGCCATGGGCGCGCCCCTTTGGCGCCGTGCCGGCGCCGCGCACGGCCGCATCCAGCACGGCCAGTTCGCGCGGGTGCGCGAGCAGCATCGCGCGGCGCAGCTGCACGGGGTCCTTGCCGGCGGCATGGGCCATCTCGTCGAGGAAGCTCTCGCGGAAGAACGCGTTGTGGGAATGGCCGACGGAACGCCAGTAGCCAAGGGGCACGGCGCTGTCGACCACCGCGTGGGCGATGCGCTGGTGCGGGATCTCGTAGGGCATGTCCGCCGCGCCTTCGACGGTCGTGCGGTCCTTGCCGGCAAACCGCAGGCCCAGGTTGCGCCGCAGGTATTGGGGCGTGAGTGCGCCGCCGGCCGCGCGCAGCTCCCAGCTCTTGACGGTGCCCGCGGCATCGAGCGTGGCGGCCAGGCGCGCCAGCACGGCCGGGCGGAACACGTCGTGCATCACGTCCTGTTCGCGGGTCCACACCAGCTGCACGGGCTGGCCGCGGCATTCGCGGGCGATGGCCACGGCCTGCGCGATCATGTCCGTTTCCAGGCGCCGGCCGAAGCCGCCGCCCAGAGGGTGTTCATGCAGCTCGACATTGTCCGTGCCGACCCCGGCCACCCTGGCCGCCGCCGCAACCGCCAGCGTGGGCACCTGCGTCGACACCCACAGCCGCACCTTGCCATCCGCCACCTGGGCCGTGCAGTTGAGGGGTTCCATCGCCGCGTGGGCCAGCAGCGGGACGCGGTACTCGGCCTGCACCACCGCGGCATGTTCGTGCACCCCGGCCACGTCGCCGCGGCTGTAGTGCAGCGACTCGTCGCCCTCGTCGAGCGCCCGCGCCATCGCACCGAACAGGTCCGCCGTCGACAGTGCCGTGTGCGGGCCCGGTTCCCAGCGGATCGCCAGCGCCGCCGCGGCCTGGCTGGCCTGCCAGTACGTGTTCGCCACCACCGCCACGCCGGCCTGCGCGCCTGTCTGGCCGGACAGCGCGCCGCTGCAGTCGATCACGCTCAGCACGCCCGGCATGGCCAGTGCATCGGCCAGGTGGATGCCGGCAATGGTGCCGCCGATGGTGGGCGACATGCGCAGGGCCGCGTACAGCATGCCGGCCGGCCGCGCATCGATGCCGAAGCGGGCCGCACCGGTGCTCTTGCCGTGCGCATCGCGGCGCGGCACGCTGCTGCCCAGCAGCCGGAACGCATGCGGCGCCTTCAGCCGGGGCGCCTGCGGTGTTTCGCTTGCCGCGGCGCGCGCGAAGCTGCCGAAGGTGGCCTTGCGGCCGCTGAGGTCATGCCACAGCTGGCCGTCCGCGGTGCGCACCTGCGCCAACGGCACATCCCAGGCGCGGGCCGCGGCGGCGACCAGCATCGCCCGCGCCGCGGCGCCCGCCTCGCGCATCGGCAGCCACAGGTCGCGCATCGACGACGAGCCGCCCGTCACGTTGATGCCCAGCTCGCGCGCCACCTTGGCCAGCGTCCAGCGCGCCAGGTCCGGCACGGCGCCCGGCTCGTCCGGATGGAACGGCAGCGTGTCTGCCAGCACCACGGTGTTGGCATAGATGTTGTCGCGCGGCGCCATCACGATGCGCACGGCATCGAGCGGCAGGTCCAGTTCCTCGGCCACCAGCATCGGCAGCGCGGTATGGATGCCCTGGCCCATTTCGGCGCGCGGGATGGCCACGGTCACCGTGTTGTCCGGCGCGAGCGCTACCCAGCCGTTCAGGGCGACGGCTTCGCCACCGACGGGAAACGGCGCGGCGGCATGCAGCCGCTGGCGCGGCGGCAGCGCACCCCAGCCGACGACGAGCGAGCCCGCCGCGGCCGTCCCGGCCAGCAGGAAACGGCGGCGTGTGATGGTCACCACGGGTCCCCCGTTACGGCAGCCAGCGCCGCAGCAGGTCGTCCGGCATCACCGGGCGGCTGTAGAAGTAGCCCTGCGCCTGGTTGCAGCCGTGGCGCAGCAGGAAGGCGGCCTGTGCGTCCGTCTCCACGCCTTCGGCGATCACGGACAGGTTCATGCTCTTGCCGAGCTGGATGATGGCAATCGCGATGGCCTCGTCGTTCACGTCCAGGTGGATGTCCTTGATGAACGAGCGGTCGATCTTCAGCGTCTTCACGGGCATCTGCTTCAGGTAGGCGAGCGACGAGTAGCCGGTGCCGAAATCGTCGATGGCCAGGCTGACGCCGATCGCGTGCAGGTCGTTGATGAAGGCCAGCGCGTCGCCCGTGTTCATGATCACGGATTCCGTCACCTCCAGCTGCAGCCGGTGCGGCGCCAGGCCCGTCTCGGCGAGAATGTCGCGCACCGTGCGCACGATGGTGCCGCGCTCGAACTGGCGCACCGACAGGTTGACGGCGATCTTCGGCACCACCAGGCCGGCGCGCTCCCAGCGCACCATCTGGCGGCACGCCTCGCCCAGCACCCATTCGCCCAGCTGGCTGATGAAGCCCGTGTCCTCGGCCAGCGGAATGAAGCGCACCGGCGGCACCAGGCCCAGCTCCGGATGGTTCCAGCGCACCAGCGCCTCCACGCCGATCAGCCGGCCCGTGTCGATCTCCACCTGCGGCTGGTAGTTGAGGAAGATCTCGTCCTTCTCGATCGAGCGGCGCAGGTAGGTTTCCAGGCGCAGGCGTTCGACGCCTTCGCCCGTCATCGACGGCGCATAGAAGCGGTAGCCGTTGCGGCCGCGCGCCTTGGCCTGGTACATCGCCACGTCGGCATTCCGGATCAGCATGTTCAGGTCCGTCGCATCGGACGGGTACAGGCTGATGCCCACGCTGCAGGTGACGAACAGCTCGTGGCCGCCGACGACGAACGGCTGCTCGAACATGGCCACCAGCTTTTCCGCCACCAGCGTGGCGGCGTACTGGCCGTCCACGCCTTCCAGCAGCACCACGAATTCGTCGCCACCCAGCCGCGCCAGCGTGTCGCCGTCGCGCAGGCGGGCCGACAGCGCACTGGCCACCTTGGTCAGCAGCTCGTCGCCCACGTGGTGGCCGAGCGTGTCGTTGACGTTCTTGAAGCGGTCCAGGTCGATGAACAGCAGCGCCAGCTGCTCCTGCGAGCGGCCGGCGCGCTGGATCGCATGCAGCAGGCGGTCATTGAACAGCAGCCGGTTCGGCAGCGCCGTCAGCGGGTCGTGGTGGGCCAGGTGGTCGAGCTTTTCCTGCGATTCCTTGACCAGCGTGATGTCGCTGAACACGCCCACGTAGTGCTTCGGCATGCCGCCGGCGAGTCCGGCTGCATCATGCTGCTGGCCGGCGTGCGTGTCCTTCACGGCGGTGATCGTGAGCGCCTCGAGGAACTGCTCGCCGTTCTTGCGCAGGCACCACAGCTCGCCGTGCCAGTAGCCCGTCTCGACCAGTTCCTTCCACAGGCCCGCGCGGAAGGTGTCGTCATGGCGTTCGGAGCGCGTGAGTTCCAGGCCGCGGCCCAGCGCCTCGGTTTCCGTGTAGCCGGTGATCTGCGTGAAGGCCGTGTTGACGGCCACGATGGTGCCGTGCCCGTCGACCACCATCACGCCGTCGGCGATGTGTTCCAGCACCGTGGCCGACAGGCGCAGCTTTTCTTCCGCTTCCTTGCGCGCCGTGACATCGGCATACACCCAGATGCTGCCGTCGTTGGGGCGCTGCTGGTCGATGGCGCAGCCGCTCACCAGGCACCAGAACAGCGTGCCGTCCTGGCGCCGGTAGTGGCGCTCCTCGCTGAAGTATTCGCCCTGCCCCAGGGTCGGATACTGGCGCGCGCCGGCCGCCTCGAAATCGAACGAGGTCGGGAACACGATCGCGGTGGACTTGCCGACCATCTCGCCCGGCGCGTAGCCGAACAGCTCCTCGCAGCGGCGGTTGACGGACAGGATGGTCCGGTGGCGCACGAACATCACGCCGAACATCACGTTGTCCAGGATCGCGCTCTGCTCGGCCAGCAGCGCCTCGATGCGCATCTCGTTGTCCTTGCGCTCGCCGATATCGGACAGGATGCCGTCCACCCACGCCGCGCCGCCGTCGGGCGGGATCTGCGGCTGGCCCGTTTCCATCACCCAGCGCTCGGTGCCGGTGGCATCGATGATGCGGTATTCCGTTTCGTAGGCCCGGCCGTCGGCCAGCGCTTCCTTGACGGCGCGGCGCTGCATGCGGCGGTCTTCCGGCGTGATCAGGTTGACCCAGGAGTGCGTGGTGCCGCGCATCAGCTGGGCCGCCGTGTAGCCGGCGATGTCCTCGATGGCGTCGCTGACGAACTCGATCGGGCCGTCCGGCCGGTAGCGGAACACGGCGCCCGGCACCTGCGTGACGATGGTGCGGAAGCGTTCCTCGCGCTGGCGCACGTCCTCGAACAGATGGCGGATCGCCACGCGGGTCTGCTCCAGCTGGCCGGCCAGGCGGCCCAGCTCGTCGCTGCGGCGCGCCTGCAGCCCGGTCTCGAAGTCGCCCTGCGACAGCCGTTCGGAGAAGTGCATCAGCCGGCGCAGCGGCCGGATCACGCGCTTGTTCAGGAACAGCACGATCAGCAGCAGCGACACCAGCAGCTGGGCGCCGAGCACGAAGATGTAGGAGCGCTGCTTCTCGCGCAGCTCCTGGCGGCTGCGGGCGTCGTCCATCTCGACCATCACGTGGCCGATCCGTTCGCCGCGTACCACCACGTCGCGCTCGGCGCGCAGCACGTTGCCGAGCGGGCGGGCCGGCGACTTCAGGTGGATGAACTGGGTCGCATCCTGCCCCGTCACCTGCACCTGCACGACGGAGCGGTCGCGCATCACCGACTCGACCAGCGAATGGGCCGCTTCGGCATTCATGTTCCACAGGGATTCCTGGATGCCCAGCGCCAGGATATCGACATTGCGCTGCAGCGTTTCGTTGAGCGCCGTGCGTGCCGACTGGTGCTCCCGCACGCCCACCAGCAGATAGCTGCCGACGATGGCGGGCACGATCAGGCCGCCCAGCACCACCAGCAGCAGGGATCCGTAGATCGATTGGCCGTACAGCGTACCGAGGCGGGCGCGCAGGCGGTGGATCAGCGGGTGCGTCATGCTGCTGGGATCAACACAGCCTGGAAGGTCGGAAGCATCGGGAATGCGGCCACAAAATTATCGTGGTGCAATTATGCACGCAAAGGGGCCGCAAAGTCACGGTTACGGCAGTGGTGCGGGGCATGGCGGCAACGGCCCGCACATGGCTGCGCCGAACTTGTTATGATCTTTCCTCTTACCAGAGGAGCCGCCATGAGTTTTTCGCTGTATACCGCATCCATTCCCGTGTTCCGCCAGATCCTGACCAGCCTGGCCGATATCCTCGACAAGGCCGAGCAGCACGTGGAAGCGAAAAAAATCGATCCGAACGCGCTGCTGCAGTACCGCCTGTTCCCGGACATGCTGCCGTTCACGCGCCAGATCCAGATCGCCACCGACTTCGCCAAGGGCGCCGGCGCGCGCCTGGCCGGCCAGGACGTGCCGAGCTACGAGGATGGCGAAAAGAGTTTCGGCGAGCTGAAACTGCGCATCCGGAAGACGCTGGTGTTCCTGGACAGCCTGCCGCAGGGCGCGATCGAGGACGGTGCCGAGCGCGCCATCACGACGGGCAGCGGCGAGAAGACGCGCCACTTCATCGGCCGCAACTACCTGCTGCATTACGCGCTGCCGCACTTCTTCTTCCATGCCACGACGGCCTACGACATCCTGCGCCACAACGGCATCGAGATCGGCAAGAAGGATTTCATCGGCGCGATGCCGGAATAAAGACCGGGCCCGAAGCAGCAGGCCCCCGGATGATGCCTGGTCCGACATTTTTTCCGGAGGATTCACCCGGAGAAAGTGCCAGACAGCGGTGTTCCGCCTTCACCCATTCCGGCGCGGATACCCCTGCGCCAGGATGCGCTGCCACACCACTTCCTTCTGCTCGGCGCTCATGGACACCCAGTGCGCCACCTCGATATAGGTGCGCCCGCAGCCGCGGCAGACATCGTCGAACGTCGTTGAACACACTGCCACGCAGGGCGTGTCGGCCCGCTCCGGCAGCGGTTGACCGTCTTTCGGATCCTCAGCCATGGACACGCGGGAACAGCTTGTCCCAGCCCTCGTGCCCCAGCTGCTCCATCGTCTCGATATTGCGCTCGAAAATGGCTTCCGCTTCGGGAAAGGCTTCGACGGCGCGCTCCACGCTCTCCTCGCGCAGCAGGTGCAGCGTGGGATACGGCGTGCGGTTGGTATAGTTGCCGATGTCGTTCTTGCCGGTATCGGCAAACTGGTAGTCCGGATGGAAGCTGGCCACCTGAAGTTCGCCGTCAAGCTGCATGTCTTCCAGCGCTGCGTCGGCCACGTCGAGGAACTCGTTGTAGTCTTCGAAGTCAGACAGCACGTGCGGGTGAACGATCAGTGTGGTGTCCACCTGCTCGGCCGGCGTGTCGGCAAGGAACTGCAGCTCGTCCATCAGGAGTTCCAGCAGTGCCTCCGGCGTATCGGCATCCGAGTACACATAGCGGATCTGGCCCTTGACGTGCACGGCTTTCGCGAAGGGGCAAAGATTGAGGCCGATCACGGCTTTTTCCAGCCATTCGCGGGTGGCGGCAATGGCGGTCGTTTGGTCGACGGTATTCATGTGGCATCCTGGTTCAACAGCAATCGGGCATTGTACGCACGCGGTGCGATTCCCGCTAATTGTCGCGATTTCGCAGCGATTAATGGCTATTTCGCCATCATCTTTACCATCGCCGCGCTAAAGTTTCTTTGTAACGGCGCCGACATATTGCTTGACGGCGACCGGACAATATCCTTACACTCGGCCTTTAAATTGGTAGTCCGTCCCGCCCTGGCTTGCCCGGGTTATTTTGACGACAACACAATGGAAAGCTATGCATATCAAGACAATCTCCCTGCTGGCGGCGTTCCTCGCGACAGCACCGGCAGTCAGTCAGGCCATCGAATCGAGCACGAACCTTCCGCTGATTCCTCTGTCCGCCACCACCCGGGCTTCTGCACCCGACCTCGCAACACCCACTCCTCCCGTTGTCAAAAGCGCCAGTAAAACGGCCCAGTCCGAAGACGCGTTCCGCGAAACGGACGTGTGGAACCGCATCCGCTCCGGCTACGCGATCCCCGACCTGAACAATGCCCTGGTGACGAAGCATACGAACTGGTATGCCGAGCGTCCCGACCACATGGCGCGTACCTCGGCACGTGCTTCGCTGTACCTGTTCCACGTCGTGACGGAACTGGAAAAGCGCAATATGCCGACCGAACTGGCCCTGCTGCCGTTCATCGAATCCGCGTTCAACCCGGTGGCCGTGTCCAGCGCCAACGCCGGCGGCATGTGGCAGTTCATGCCTGGCACCGGCCGCGACCTGAACCTGAAGCAGAACGGCTTCAAGGACGACCGCCGCTCCGTGCTGGCCTCGACCGATGCCGCCCTGACTTACCTGCAGAAGCTGTACGACATGTTCGGCGACTGGCAGCTGGCACTGGCCGCGTACAACTGGGGCTACGGTTCCGTGCAGAAAGCCATTGCCACCAACCGCGCCGCCGGCAAGCCGGTCGACTTCGACAGCCTGGCGTACCTGATGCCGGCCGAGACGCGCAATTACGTGCCGAAGCTGCAGGCCGTGAAGAACATCATCGCCAACCCGGCCCGCTTCGGCCTGGCCCTGCCGGCGATCCAGAACGAGCCGTACTTCACCGCCGTCGACAAGACGAGCGACATCGACATGGCCGTCGCCGCCCAGCTGGCCGAACTGTCGCTGGACGAATTCAAGGCGCTGAACCCGCAGTTCAAGCGTCCCGTGATCACCGGCGGCGAGCAGACCCAGATCCTGCTGCCGAAAGCGAACGCCGAGAAGTTCCACCTGAACCTGGCGCAGTGGGGCCGCGCGCTGTCCTCGTGGACGACGCACAAGGTGACCAGCGCGCGCGAGAACATCGCCTCGCTGGCCTCGAAGTTCCGCACCACGCCGGAAGTCATCCGCCAGGCCAACAACCTGCCGTCGCGCGGCATGCTGGTGGCCGGCTCGACGATCCTGGTGCCGAAGATCTCCACCAGCGCCAACCTGGACATTCCCACCAATATCGCCGAGAACGCCACCGTCGACGTGGTCGACGAACCGGTCGCCAAGCGCAGCAACTACCGCCAGGCGAAGTCGTCGGCCAGCAAGTCGAAGTCGCCGATCAAGCTGGTCAAGGCGCGCGTCTCGCGCAGCGAAGCGGGCAAGAAGCGGCGCAACTGATTCGTCGGCATCGCCACCCCAAGGCTGCCCCGGCAGCCTTTTTTATTACGGCCCAGCCCGTGTCCACCGTGGGGTCAGACCCCGACATGGACACGGACCCATCTTTACCGACCCTGAATGGCGCTGGCCGTATATCGGTTAGTTGCGGAAAGAGCGTGCTATTGCTCGGGCTTATTGTCGAGCTCGTGTCCTTGTCGGGGTCAGACCCCAAGGTGGACACGGGCTCGGCTGTAGAGGCGGCGTAAAACCTTGCCAAGCTTGCAGGCATCGCGGCCAAGCCATACAATCTCGATCCTGCGGTAATACCCTACTAAAACAACAACCCATGCTTGCGCCGGAAGCGCGCACAGCCACCTGGAGTAATCATGGCTTTCTTGCAAGGCAAAAAAATCCTCATCACCGGCCTGCTGTCGAACCGTTCGATCGCCTATGGCATCGCACAGGCCTGCCACCGCGAAGGCGCCGAACTGGCCTTCACGTACGTGGGTGAGCGATTCAAGGACCGCATTACCGATTTCGCCGCCGAGTTCGGCAGCAAGATGATCTTCGACTGCGACGTGGGCAGCGACGAGCAGATCGAAGCGCTGTTCCGCGACCTGGCCGGCCAGTGGGACCGCCTGGACGGCTTCGTGCACGCCATCGGCTTCGCGCCACGCGAGGCGATCGCCGGCGAATTCCTGGACGGCCTGTCGCGCGAGAACTTCCGCATCGCCCATGACATCTCCGCCTACAGCTTCCCGGCGATGGTGAAGGCCGCACTGCCGCTGCTGAAGGAAGGCTCGTCGGTGCTGACGCTGTCCTACCTGGGTGCGATGCGCGCGATCCCCTATTACAACACGATGGGCCTGGCGAAGGCATCGCTGGAAGCCTCGGTGCGCTACCTGGCCGAGAACCTGGGCCAGCACGGCATCCGCTCGAACGGCATTTCCGCAGGCCCGATCAAGACGCTGGCGGCCTCCGGCATCAAGGATTTCTCGAAGCTGCTGGGCTTTGCCGCCAACCACGCGCCCCTGCGCCGCAACGTCACCATCGAGGAAGTGGGCAACACGGCCGCGTTCCTGCTGTCGCCCCTGTCCTCCGGCATCACCGGCGACATCGTCTACGTGGACGGCGGCTTCTCGCACGTGATGGGCCTGAACGCCAGCGATTACCTGTAATGCCGCCCGCTTCGGCTGCGCGCTTCAGATAGCCGTGCAGTGTCAGCCGAAATCGGGTATGATGTCGTTTGTGCGTTGCAATATGCGGCGCATGATGGGCGCGCAAGCGACATCGCAGAAGCACCAAAGAGCAATAAAAAATTCCAGGGCCCCGTCCCTATAATCAGCATCGCAAGCCTTCGCGCTTCCCGGTTTCATCTGCAGGGCACCTCGTCTCACTCGGTAGCCAGAGCAGTTGCCCTGAATAGCGCTTATTAAAAGCCCCCCGCCCCAGCGTGTCGCATCCAGACACCGTCCCGGCGCAAAGCTTTTGTGCCGAAATTTCTATTCTTGAAGTCTAGAGTCATTTCGTTTGGTTGGCGTTGCTATGTTGCGTTCCACCGTTGGTGTGGAAACGCGCAATTTTACGAAAGAAATACATGAGTTTTGAAGCAACTGGCCTGAATCCGTCCATCCTGAAAGCCCTGACCGACGCCGGCTACACCGCGCCGACGCCCGTGCAGGCACAGGCAGTTCCTGCGGCGATCGCCGGCAAGGACCTGCTGGTCTCGTCGCAGACGGGTTCGGGCAAGACGGCCGCCTTCATGCTGCCATCCCTGCACCGCCTGGCCGAAATGACGCCGGAAGGCGCACCGACCGGCCGCACGCCGAACCAGGAACGCCAGGCCGCCGGTGCGCGCGGCGAGCGTCCCCGTTTCCAGCCGGCCCGTCCGAAGATGCTGGTGCTGACCCCGACGCGCGAACTGGCGCTGCAGGTCACCACGAACACCGACAAGTACAGCGTCAACCTGCGCCGCATCAAGGCCGTCTCCATCCTGGGCGGCATGCCTTACCCGAAGCAGATGCAACTACTGTCGCGCAATCCTGAAATCCTGGTGGCGACGCCGGGCCGCCTGATCGATCACATGGAGTCGGGCAAGATCGACTTCTCCGAGCTGCAGATCCTGGTGCTGGACGAAGCGGACCGCATGCTGGACATGGGCTTCATCGACGACATCGAGAAGATCGTCGCCGCCACGCCGGCCTCGCGCCAGACGATGCTGTTCTCGGCCACGCTGGAAGGCACGGTCGGCAACATGGCCCGCCGCATCACGAAGGATCCGATGACGATCCAGATCCTGCAGGCCGCCAACAAGCACGAGAACATCACGCAGCGCGTGCACTTCGTGGACGACCTGTCGCACAAGAACCGCCTGCTGGACCACCTGCTGCGCGATGAAAGCCTGGACCAGGCCGTCGTCTTCACGGCCACCAAGCGCGATGCCGACACGATCGCCGACCGCCTGAACATCGCCGGTTTCTCGGCCGCCGCACTGCATGGCGACATGCACCAGGGCGCCCGCAACCGCACGCTGGACAGCATGCGTCGCGGCTCCGTGAAGGTGCTGGTCGCCACCGACGTGGCCGCCCGCGGCATCGACGTGCCGACCATCACGCACGTGTTCAACTACGACCTGCCGAAGTTCGCCGAAGACTACGTGCACCGCATCGGCCGCACCGGCCGTGCCGGCCGCAACGGCCTGGCCATCTCGCTGGTGAACCATGCGGAAAACATGCAGGTGCGCCGCATCGAACGCTTCACCAAGCAGTCGATTCCGGTGAACGTGATCGAAGGCTTCGAGCCGAAACGCACGGCAGCGCCACGCTCCGCCGCGCGTCCGGGCTGGAAGCCAGGCGAAGGCCGCAAGCCGGGCCAGCGCAGCTTCACCCCGCGTGACGGCGCCCCGGCACCGCGCGAAGGCGGCGGCTTTGCCCGCGACAGCGGCCACTACCGCAGCGAAGGCACTCCGTTCCGCAGCGATGCGCGTCCGGAAGGCCAGCGTCGCGAAGGCGGCTTCCGCAAGGAAGGCGCCCCGGCCCGCCGCGATAGCGCCCCGCGTTCGGACGCACCACGCCGTCCTTGGACCGAGCGTTAATCGCGCCCAGTCCAACGTGACATGAAAGCCGCCGGTTCGCCCGGCGGCTTTTTTTTTGCCTGCGCTACTGCCCAGCTCGTGTCACCTGGGGTCAGGCCCTGTGACACGGCTTCAGCAGGATAAACGGTCCAGACTCCCTGCTGCAAAGCGGGGCTAGCCACAGGCAGTCAAAGGCAAGCTGGTGTGGATGAGCTCATCGACACGAACTCATCAGCAAGCGGCGGCGGCATGCCTCTGTACGCTGCCGTACAGAGTTGCAGGAGGACAGTGGGCACACTGGACCCATGAAAAAACTCATCCTTTCCCTGCTGATCGCCGCGCCGCTGGCGCAGGCCCAAACCACCCCGCCCGCGCCAGCCGCTGCGCCGCAGGCGCCACAAACGCCACAAGTCGCGCCGCAAGACTCGCCGGAACTGCGCGCCCAGGTCCTGCTCGACCGCGCCCACTTCTCGCCCGGCGAGATCGACGGCGAATACGGCAGCAATATGCGCCAGGCACTGGCCGGCTTCCAGAAGTCGCGCGGGCTGCCCGTCACGGGCAAGCTGGACGATGCCACGCTGGCCGCGCTGGACGACCGCCAGCCGATCGTCGGCAACTACACCCTCACGGAAGCGGACGTCAACGGTCCCTACGTCGCCGTACCGGAATCGATGGCCGAGAAGGCCAAGTTGTCCGCGCTCGGCTACGCCAATATCTTCGAAGCCCTGGGCGAGCGCTACCACGCCAGCCCCGCCCTGCTGAAGGCGCTCAACCCCGGCAAGACCTTCCGCGCCGGCGAGCAGATCATCGTGCCGAACACGGGCGCCGCCGCGGCGCTGCCGGCCGCGAAACGCCTGGTCGTCGACAAATCCGACCGCGTGCTGCTGCTGCTCGACGCGGACGACAAGGTGATCGCCCAGTTCCCGGCCAGCACGGGCAGCGAGCACGATCCGCTGCCGATCGGCCAGTGGAAGGTCAATGGCGTGGGCCGCAATCCGGACTACAGCTACAACCCGAAACTGTTCTGGGATGCCAAGCCGGGTGAAGGCAAGGCCATCATCAAGCCGGGCCCGAACAATCCGGTGGGTGTCGTCTGGATCGACCTGTCGAAGGAGCACTATGGCATCCATGGCACGCCGGAGCCGCGCATGATCGGCAAGACGGAGTCGCATGGCTGCATCCGCCTGACGAACTGGGATGCGGCGCTCGTGGCCACGGCCGTGTCGCCGGGCTTTGCCGTCACACTGCAGGAATAATTCTATAAAAGGGAGGCGCAGATGAAATGGTTCGTGACTTTGCTGCTGGGCGCAGCGCTGGGCGTGGTGGCCGCGGTCTTGTGGCTGGGACGGGGCGTTCCCGAGGCGGGCACGGCGGCACCAGGTCCGGCCGTCACGCCAGCGCCGGCCGCCGCGCCCCCTGCCGCAGCACCGGCCCCGGCGCCTGCCGCGGGCGTACCGCTGCCGTCGAGTGAACTGCCCGAAGTGGTGCCGCCCGCCCCGGTCTCCCCGGCCACCACCAGCGTGGACATCGATGTGAAACCGGCGATCGGCCCGCTGCTGCTGCCGGTGGCCGGCGTCAGCGCGAAGGAACTGACGAACACGTTCGAGCAGCCTCGCGGCACCGAGCGCCGCCATGAAGCGCTGGACATTCCCGCGCCGAAGGGTACGCCGGTCTACGCGACGGCCGATGGCAAGATCGTCAAGCTGTTCAACAGCAAGCCGGGCGGCATCACCATCTACCAGTTCGATCCATCGGAAAAATACGCGTACTACTACGCCCACCTGGATGGTTACGCGCCGGACCTGAAGGAAGGCCAGCAGGTGCGCCGCGGCCAGATGATCGGCTACGTGGGCGTGACGGGCAATTCGGATCCGAACGTGCCCCACCTGCACTTCGCGATCTTCGAGCTGAACGCGGACAAGAAATGGTGGGAAGGCACGCCCGTCAACCCGTACCCGTACCTGACGGGCCAGACGAAGTAGACCGGCTTACCAGAAGCGCTTGCGGCCCGTGTCCATGTGGACGAACTGGGAATCCTGGTAGTAGCCCACGCCACCGCCGCCCAGCCCCATGGCGGCCTTGTGCACCTGCTTCAGGTCGACGCCGGGAATGCGCAGGTCGATCGCCTTGGCTTCCATGTGCAGGCTGTGCTTGGCAACGCCGCCACTGGCGGCAGCCAGCTTGGCATTGGTTTCCGGCGAGCGGTAACCGGAAATGATGTGCACGACCTTGCCGCTGCCGAAACGCGAGGCAACCTGGTCGACCAGCAGCAGCAGCTGCGGATCGATGGCGGCAATCGTGTTGCTGCGGTGATCGCGCAGCACCTTGTTGATCTCGGCCAGGCCTTCGGGAATGAAGGCGCCCTCGGCCCAGAAGGCGGTTTTCACGGATTCACCCGTGTGCGTGTTCTGGAAACGCAGGATGCGCTCCCCGGGCGCGGCGGTAACTTGCACAGCGGCGGCACGGGCAAATGCCGGCACGCTGAGCACTGATGCAACGGCCACGGACTTTTTGAGGAAGGATCGGCGATTGTTCATCCTTGAATGATACGCCTGTTCCGGTAACCGTGCAGCGATGCCCTCAAAAACCACTTGTCAAAACGTCATACCTGTGGTGGATAAGCCGAACGGCACCACCGCTGTCATGTCCCGGTGCCTGTGTCCCGGTGCCTGGCACCGAGACACGAGCTCAACAATGTCCTGGTGCCTGGCACCGAGACATGTCCTGGTGCCTGGCACCGAGACACGAGCTCAACAGTTCACCTGCCGCCCGCTACAATGCGCGTTCGATCGCAACCTCGGAACGGGCATGGAAACCAAGTGGCTGGAAGACTTCATCTCCCTGGTGGAGACCAACAACTTCAGCCGCTCCGCGCAGCTGCGCCACGTGACGCAGCCGGCGTTCTCGCGCCGCATCCAGTCGCTGGAGAACTGGCTCGGCACGGACCTGATCGACCGCACCACCTTCCCCACCCGCCTGACGCCGGCCGGCCACGTGTTCTACGAGCAGGCGCTGGAGATGCTCGGCCAGATCAACGGCGTGCGCGAACTGCTGCGCCACAAGCGCGTCGCCACGCTCACCACCATCGATCTGGCCGTACCCCACACGCTGTCCCTGACCTTCGTGCCGAAATGGCTCACGGCGCTGGAGGACGGCTTCGGCCCGCTCCACAGCCGCCTGATGGCGCTGAACGTGCACGACGCCGTGCTGCAGCTCGTCGAGGGCGGCTGCGACCTGCTGCTGTGCTACCACCATCCGCGCCAGCCCGTGCAGCTGGACACGGCACGCTACGACATGCTGGTGCTTGGCCGCGAAGCGCTGCGCGCCTATGCCCGCTGCGACAAGGCCAGGCAGCCCGCGTTCAGCCTGCCCGGCCGCAAGAGCGCCCCGCTGCCGTTCCTGTCGTACACCACGAACGCCTACCTGGGCCGCATGGTCGACCTGATCCTGGCCGATGCGAAGCCCGCGCTGCACCTCGACAAACGCTATGAAACCGACATGGCCGAAGGCCTCAAGATGATGGCGCTGGAAGGCCGCGGCATCGCCTTCCTGCCCGAATCGGCGGTGACACGCGAGGTCAAGCAAAAGCAGCTCGCGCGCGCCGATGCGGATGGCAGCTGGGAGATCGAGATGGAGATCCGCCTGTACCGCGAGCGGCCCTCCGCCACGCGACCCGGCAAGGCGCTGGTGGCGGAGCTGTGGGATTACCTCGAGGCCGAGCAGCCGTCCGGCGCCAGGCGCAGTACCCGTTCCTCGGAGCGCTGACCGGCGAAAAATCCGCACTATGCATTTTTTGCATAACCGGATGCGCAAGCGGCATTGGCCTGCCGGGAAGGCGTCATCCTATGATGCGCTCGCTGCGGTAATCCACCGCCCACCCCATGCGAGACAGGATCCATACCATGACCAAGACCGTACCGGCCGACGTGCAAAACAACGTCGCCAACCACCTGAACAGCCACGCCCTGCCGTCCTACCTGGACGCCAATAACCTCGGTCCATGGGGCCAGTACCTGCAGCAGATCGAGCGCGTGACGCCGCACCTGGGCAACCTGTCGCGCTGGGTGGAGACGCTCAAGCGTCCCAAGCGCATCCTCACCGTCGACGTGCCGATCGAGCGCGACGACGGCAGCATCGCCCACTTCGAGGGCTACCGCGTGCAGCACAATATGTCGCGCGGCCCGGGCAAGGGCGGCGTGCGCTTCCACCAGGACGTGACGCTGTCGGAAGTGATGGCCCTGTCGGCCTGGATGACGGTGAAGAACGCGGCGGTCAACGTGCCGTACGGCGGTGCCAAGGGCGGCATCCGCGTCGATCCGAAGACGCTGTCGCGCGGCGAACTGCAGCGCCTGACGCGCCGCTACACCAGCGAGATCAGCATGATCATCGGCCCGACCAAGGACATCCCGGCGCCGGACGTAAACACCAACGAACAGGTGATGGCGTGGATGATGGATTCCTACTCGATGATCGAGGGGAACCTGTCGACGGGCGTGGTGACGGGCAAGCCGATCTCGCTGGGCGGCTCGCTGGGCCGCCGCGAAGCCACCGGCCGCGGCGTGTTCGTGGTGGGCCGTGAAGCCGCTGCCAAGCGCGGCGTCGAGATCAAGGGTGCCCGCGTGGCCGTGCAGGGCTTCGGCAATGTGGGCGGCGTGGCCGCCACCATGTTCAACGGCGCGGGCGCGAAGATCGTGGCCGTGCAGGACCACACGGGCACCGTCGTCAACGAGGGCGGGCTGGACGTGGCGCGGCTGCATGAGCACGTGGCCGAGACGGGCGGCGTGGGCGGCTTCGCCGGCGCCGAGGCCTGCCTCGACCGCGAGGCATTCTGGGGCATCGAATCGGACATCCTGATCCCCGCCGCGCTGGAGCAGCAGATCACCGAAGAGAACGCACCGCGCATCCGCACGAAGATCATGCTGGAAGGCGCCAATGGCCCGACCACGCCCGAGGCGGACGACATCCTGGCCGCCAACAACGTGCTGGTGGTGCCGGACGTGCTGGCCAACGCCGGTGGCGTGACCGTCTCCTATTTCGAGTGGGTACAGGACTTCTCCAGCTTCTTCTGGACGGAAGACGAGATCAACGCCCGCCTCACCCGCATCATGCAGGAAGCGTTCAGCGCCGTATGGGACGTGGCCCAGCAGAAGAACGTGTCGCTGCGCACCGCCACCTTCATCCTGGCCTGCACCCGCGTGCTGCAGGCCCGCGAGGTACGCGGCCTCTACCCTTAAAGCAGGCAGGTCCTCGGGAGACGGCGGCGCACGATGCGACCGCTGCGGAGGAGACACCGGCGCAGCGGCAACGCTGCGCTTTTTGCGTTAATGGGGACTATGTATGGTGGACCACAGACGGCTTTCGTTCTGCATCCGACAATAAACCTTTATTGTCCAGTTCAAAAGGAAATGCCATGCTGCCTCCGATTAAGTACGACCCACGTTACGAAGTGCTGGAAGAGAACGAAGGCGATACCGAGAAGGAGCTGCTGGAAACGCTGCGCTCGATCCAGGACACGACCTTCAAGGACAGCGGCCAGCCGCTGCGCAGCGTGCACGCCAAGAGCCACGGCCTGCTGCGCGGCGAACTGAAGGTGCTGGACAACCTGCCGCACCAGCTGGCGCAGGGCCTGTTCGCAAAAGAAGGCACCTACCCCGTGCTGATCCGCCTGTCCACTTCGCCCGGCGACGTGCTGGAGGATGCCGTCTCCACGCCGCGCGGCATGGCCGTCAAGGTGCTGGGCGTGGAAGGTGCCCGCCTGTCCGGCAGCGAAGGCGACACCACGCAGGACTTCGTCACCGTCAACGGCAAGGCCTTCATGAACCCGGGACCGAAGAGCTTCCTGGGCGGCCTGAAACTGCTGGCCGGCACCACCGACAAGGCGCCGTCGCTGAAGAAGCTGCTGTCCGCCGCGCTGCGCGGTGCCGAGAAGGCACTGGAAGCCGTGGGCACGGAAAGCGCGCAGATCAAGGGCATGGGCGGCGAACCGGCCAAGCACCCGCTGGGCGAAAGCTTCTTCAGCCAGACGCCGATCCTGTTCGGCGACTACATGGCCAAGGTGTCGATCGCGCCCGTCTCCGTCGGCCTGGCCGGACTGAAGGGCGAACCCGTCGACCTGAACGACCCGAACGTGCTGCGCCACGTGGTGCAGCAGCACTTCGCGCAGCAGGGCGGCGAGTGGGAACTGCGCGTGCAGCTGAACACGAACATCGAGGAGATGCCGATCGAGGACGCGTCCGCCGAATGGCCGGAGAACGTCTCCCCGTACATTCCGGTGGCGCGCATCACGGCCCCGCCGCAGGCCGGCTGGAGCGAGGCGCTGTCGCTGGCCATCGACGAGAAGACCAGCTTCTCGCCATGGCACGGCCTGGCCGCGCACCGTCCGCTGGGCGCGCTGAACCGCGTGCGCAAGGCCGCGTATGCCATGTCGTCGGGACTGCGTGCCCAGCATGGCGGCACGCCGATCGTCGAACCGAAGACGCTGGACGGCATCCCGTTCTGAAGCTGACGGGCTAGCCTCTTTGCTATCATGCGCGCCTTGGCCGGCGCGCGCCGGCCTTCCCAACGAAGATCGGAGATACCGAATGAAGCTACGCCTGCTGGTCACCTGCGCCGCGCTTGCCGCGGCCACCAGTGCGCTGGCCGCCCCGCGCGGCCTGACCATCGAAGACCTCGCGAGCATGGACCGCGCCGGCAGCCCGGCACTGTCGCCGGATGCCGCGCGCGTCGTCTATACCGTCCGCAGTACCAATCTCGAGAAAAACCGCGGCAACACGCAGCTGTGGATGATCGACCTGCGCGCGGCAACACCCGTGCCGCAGCAGCTCACCTCGCACGACGCCAGCGCATCGGACCCGGAGTGGTCCGCCAGCGGCGATGCCGTGTACTTCCTGTCCGGCCGCTCCGGTTCGCCGCAGGTGTGGCGCCTGCCCGTGAATGGCGGCGAAGCGGTGCGCGTCACCGACCTGCCCGTCGATGTCGACAGTTTTCATGTGTCACCCAAGGGCGACCGCCTGGCCGTCACGCTGGCCGTGTTCCGCGACTGCGCCGACCTGGCCTGCACGAAACAGCGCACGGACGACAAGCCGAAAGCCAGCGGCAAGGTGTACGACCAGATGTTCGTGCGCCACTGGGACACCTGGGCCGACGGCCGCCGCAACGTGCTGTACAGCGTCCCACTCGTGAACGGCATGGCCACGCAGGCCGTCAGCCTGTCCGGCACGCTCGATGGCGACATCACCAGCAAACCCTTCGGCGACCGCGGCGAGTACACCTTCAGCCCGGACGGCCAGCGCATCGTGTTCTCGGTGCGCGTGGCAGGCAGATCGGAATCCTGGTCGACCAACTTCGACCTGTACGACGTGCCGGCCGCCGGTGGCGCCGCGCCGCGCAACCTGACGGCCGACAATCCGGCCTGGGACACCAGGCCGCAGTTTTCCCCGGACGGCAAGACGCTGGCCTACCTGGCGATGCGCCGGCCCGGCTTCGAAGCGGACCGCTTCTACCTGATCCTGCAGGATGTCGCGTCGGGCAAGAAGCGCGTGCTGGCGGAGAGCTGGGACCGCTCGATCGCCGACTACCGCTGGCGCGCGGACGGCAAGGCGCTGCTGGCCAATGCGGACGATCTCGGCAACCATCGCCTGTTCTCCCTCGATGTCGCCAGCGGCAAGGTCAGTGCCCTGACCGGCAAGGGTTATGTGGCCGAGTTCGACGTGCGCCGCGACACGGTCGTCATGGCCCGGAACAGCCTGGCCGACGGCGCGCAGTTGTACAAGCTGAAGGCCGGCGCCACAAGCGAGCAGCAGGCCACGCCGCTCACGCAACTGAACGCCGCCCGTCTCGCCGACGTGAAGATGGGCGAGTACGAACAGTTTTCGTTCCAGGGCGCGAACGGCGCGACGGTGTACGGCCACGTGATGAAGCCGTGGAATGCGCAGCCGGGCCGGAAGTATCCGGTGGCCTTCCTCGTCCATGGCGGCCCGCAGGGCAGCTTCGGCAATGCGTGGAGCTATCGCTGGAACCCGCAGGTGTATGCCGGCGCCGGCTATGCGACGGTGTTCATCGACTTCCACGGCTCCACGGGCTACGGCCAGGCGTTCACGGATGCGATCAGCAAGGACTGGGGCGGCAAGCCGCTGGAAGACCTGCAGAAGGGCCTTGCGGCCGCGGGTGAAAAATATCCGTGGCTGGACGTGTCGAACGCGTGCGCCCTGGGCGCCTCCTACGGCGGCTACATGATGAACTGGATCCAGGGCCGGTGGTCCGACGGCTTCAAGTGCATAGTCAACCACGACGGCGTGTTCGACCAGCGCGGCATGGCCTACGCCACCGAGGAGCTGTGGTTCACGGAATGGGAAAACGGCGGCACATACTACGACAACCCGGAAGGCTACGAGAAGTTCAATCCGGTGCACTACGTGAATAACTGGAAGACGCCGATGCTGGTGGTCCAGGGCGACCTCGACTTCCGCATCCCCACGTCCCAGGGACTGGCCGCCTTCGCGGCCCTGCAACGGCGCGGCATCGAGAGCAGGCTGCTGGTCTTCCCGGACGAGAACCACTGGGTCCTGAAACCCGCCAACTCGATCCTGTGGCACCACACGGTCATTGACTGGCTAAATGAGCACCTTCAAAAATAAATAACATTTAATTAACTTATCACTACGCCAAAAACTTAAAAATGTTATTTTGACAATCACAGCTCTACTGGTAAGAGGCTGTACGTGCAAAAACTTCACTAATTTATTCGAATGTGACTTTTAGAGAGAATTCTTTCCTGCCGATCTGATAAGCTAACTGACGACTCCCATGCCATATTTTCATATTAATTTAGGATCATCATGGAAATTTCATCAGATCGGCGTACCGTTCATCAGTGTCTAGAACAGCGTTTTTCGCTACCCTCGTACCAACGAGAATATAAATGGGAACTCAAGCACTTCCAGGAATTATTGCAAGATATTTTAGATGCTTTTTTCGCCAATTATCTGCCAGAACATGGCCGCTCTGCCGTCGCAAAGTATGAACGTTACTTCCTTGGTACCATCATAACTACACCTGCTTCCGACGGGCAACGGACTATCGTTGATGGGCAGCAACGTATAACGACACTTGCAATAATTGTGGCTTACTTCGCCCGGATGGCAAAGCAAGAGCCAGCGCTTGGCATCTCTGATATAGCATCACTTCTTAGACGGAATGTTTTTGGTCAAAATGAATTTAATATTAGCTTCGACGCTTCCAGAAAACAGCTATTTGAGCTTTTACTAGAATCTAACGACGAAGATTCAGAAGACGAAACTCTTGACTCTTTAGTAGATTCAATTCCAAACTTAGATAGTGGATCGCGTCGACTGTATGAACTATTTTGCCATACGCATAATCTCATTGGCAAATTAGAGCCTACCCAAGTCCCCTTCTTTGTTGATTATCTTACTCAATGCGTAGTATTGTTTGAAATCAGCGTGCCCGGCGAGCAAGATGGTCACAAAGTCTTTGTCACAATGAATGATCGTGGACTCAAACTGAGTCCCATCGACTTGCTAAAGGGCTACCTTCTTTCAAGTATCCCGGACGATAGTGAAAATGTGGCTGCCCACCAGACCTGGAAGGAATGCCTATCCAAATTGACTAATATCGGATCCGATGAAGATTCGACATTTTTTAAGACCTGGCTGCGATCGCAATACGGGGATTCCATACGAGGAAAGCAAAAGGGAGCTGCACCCGGAGATTTTGAGATTATCGGCGATTCTTATCACCGTTGGGTAGTCGATAATAGGGAGAAACTTGGTCTGCAGAGCTCAGACGATTTTTATAATCTGCTAACCACTACACTCCCTCTTTACGTTGGACACTATACTCAGATAAAAAATGCCGAGAAAAAGCTCGTGCAATCGTATCCAAACGTATTCTACAATGGCTCGCGTGATTTAACTCTCCAATCAATGTTGATGCTTGCAGCCATCTCTCCATCTGACACTCAGTCAGAAGCATCAAAAAAAATCAAGCTAGTAAGCTACTTCTTAGACTGTTTTGCGACACATCGTTTAGTGAAGAGGCAGGACAATACATACAATAATTTACGTGACCCATTGTTTGAACTTTCAAAACAAATCAGACGTAAATCTACGAAAGAATTAGGGGAAATCCTAAACAAAAAACTCCTGGAGTCCACAGACAATCAACCAATAAAAATAAGCGAGATGAAGTATCATTATCATGACGCTTCAGATATACTTCACGCTCTTGCTCGAGTTGCTGACTATCTAGAAAACGAGTTTGAGGCCACAAACAAGGTTGGATTTGAATCTTATGTTCAGCGAGGAAAAGGCAACAAAACCTTTGATATCGAACATGTTCTGTCTACAAATATTGCTTCAGTAAAATTAGATCTAGGTGCAGATTGGGATTTCCCTAATGACACAGACTATGCTCGCGATCGAAATAGCCTTGGGGCCCTCATTCTTCTATCGCGCGGACGCAATCGATCGCTCAAAGATTCGCCATATTCCTACAAATTAGGCGTCTACACTTCAGAATCTATTCTAGCGCAAACATTAACAAGCAGCTTTTATTCAAACAATCCCAAAGTAAGTCAAAAAGTAGAAGAGTTAGAACTAAAACTGGAGGCTTATGGGAAATTTAATTTGGAGACGTTGAGAAAGAGAAATTCAGCGTATGATCAAATTGCCGAATTTATCTGGAATCCTAGCTATCTCTTAGCCAGCGCTAGCTGAGACACTTTCAAAATCAGATAAAGCCGCTTTTATTTTTTATACAAAACTGCAGGTACGAAAGCCGCAATAGATATCGTCCCGCTCGGGCATGAAGAAATTGCGGTATCTGGCGGACACCATGCGCTCGCGCGTGGCGAACGAGGCGCCGCGCAGCACCTGGTGCGTGGCGAACCACGGTTCCGAGTATTCCCGATACCGGTCGGCCGTGAAGCCGGGATAGGGTTCGAACGGCGAGGCGGTCCACTCCCACAGCTGGCCCCAGCCAAACGCGGGGTGGCCGTACAGCGCCGCATATTCCCATTCCGCTTCCGTTGGCAAGCGACGGCCGGCCCAGGCGCAGTAGGCCTGCGCTTCGTACAGGCTCACGTGGCGTACCGCTTCGTCCGGATCGAGCGTGGCGGGCTGCCCGAAGCGGGTGGTACGCCATGCGCCGTCCACGCGTTCCCAGTAACGGGGCGCCGAGCGCTCCTGCTTCATCAGCCAGGCCGCGCCGCCCGTGCTCCAGAATTGCCGGTTGTCGTAGCCGCCATCGCCAATGAACTCCATGTACTGAGCGTTCGTCACGAGGCCAGCGTCCATGCGGAACGGCGCCACGTAGACCGGGTGCGCGTGCTTCTCGTTGTCGAACCGGAAGCCGGGCGCATCGGGCGGCACGCCCAGCTGCACCGTGCCGCCGGGGAAGCGGATGTCGCCCGGGCTGGCGACAGCCTGTGGCCGGTACGCCAGGCCCCCGGGCGGTTGCAGGCCCAGCGTCTGCAGCGTGTACAGGAAGGCTTCGCCGTGCATGTCCTCGTGGGCCAGCGCCAGGCGGTACGGGTACAGCGCTTCGTCAACGTTTGCTTCGCGCGTGAGCTTGTCGAGCGTGCGGTCCAGCACCTCGTGGCAATAGGTCTTCACGCCGCCTGTCGACGGCAGGTCGAGCGTCCAGCGGCTGCGGTGCGGCACGTTGGCCGAGTCGAACCAGTCGTCCCCTTTCGTGAGCAGCGACGGGGACTGCGCGTCGGCCGGGTGGCTCGACAGCGCCTCGCGCAGGATGAACCATTCGGCGAACCAGGCCGTGTGGCCGATCTCCCACAGGGGCGGATTGACGATGCGGATCTGCGGTACATTGGCCGGCACGTCCAGCCCGGCAGCGGCGAAGCAGTCGAACAGGGCGAGCGTATAATGCCGCGCATCCTGCATGGCCTCGGCCAGTTGCTGCGTGCGCGCGGTGCGGAAGGAAGTGGTCACGGAATTCATACGACGATTGTAAGCGGAATGCAGAGATGGCAGCGGCCGACAAGAAACCCTCGATCTGTATCGTCAGCCCCGGCACGGCGCGCGACAACAACGGCAACTGGCACACGGCCGACCGCTGGCAGCACATGCTCGCCGACGATTACGACGTGGTGGTGCGGGATGCCTGGTCGGCACGCGATGCCACGCCGGACCTGCTGATCGCGCTGCACGCGCGGCGCTCCTGCCCTTCGCTGCGCGCCTTCGTCGCAAACACCGCCAATCCGTCGATCCTCGCGCTGACGGGCACCGATGTCTATCACGACATCCATCGCGACGAGGATGCGCGACGCGCCGTGCACCTCCCCACCGCGCTCGTGGTGCTGCAGTCTGCCGCGATCGCGGAACTGCCGGCCGACGTCCATGCGAAGACGCATGTCATCCACCAGTCGGCCGACACGCTGGCCGCACCATCGACGCGCGAGGCGGGCCTGGTCACGATGGCGGGCCACCTGCGCGCCGTCAAGGATCCGGCCACCTTCATGCGCGCGGCGGCGCTGGTAACGGCGCCCCAGGCGCGCCTGCAGCACATCGGCGCGGCGCTGGACAACGACCTGGAGGCGCTGGCACTGGCGACCCAGGCCGGCGAGCCCCGCTACCAGTGGCTGGGCGGCCTGCCGCGCGACGCGGTCCGTGAGCGCCTGCGCCGCAGCCACGCGATGGCGATCTGCTCGACGATGGAAGGCGGCGCCAACGTCATCATCGAAGCCATCACCAGCGGCGTGCCCGTGCTGGCCAGCGCCATCAGCGGCAACCGCGGCATGCTGGGCGACGATTATGCCGGCTACTTCCCGGTCGGCGACGCCGCCGCCCTCGCCCGCCTGATCGACCGCAGCATCGCCGACGCAGCCTTCCACGCCACCCTGCGCGCCCAGTGCGCGGCACGGGCCCCGCTGTTCGCACCGGAGCGCGAGCGGGCAGCCTTGCGCCAGCTGGTGGATAATCTGCTCCATCCCACATCGACTCCCTGACACCATGACTTCCGACTCCATCAAACTCACTTCCTTCTCCCACGGCGGCGGCTGCGGCTGCAAGATCGCGCCGGGCGTGCTGTCCGCCATCCTGAAGAACTCCAGCGGCTTCCCCGTGCCGAAGGAACTCCTGGTCGGCATCGAGACGGCGGACGACGCGGCCGTCTACCAACTGAACGACGAGCAGGCGCTGATCGCCACCACCGATTTCTTCATGCCGATCGTGGACGATCCGTACGACTTCGGCCGCATCGCCGCCACCAACGCCATCTCGGACGTGTACGCGATGGGCGGCACGCCGATCATGGCGCTGGCCCTGGTCGGCATGCCGATCAACAAGCTGCCCGTCGAGACGATCGGCCTGATCATCAAGGGCGGCGAATCGATCTGCTCGGAAGCGGGCATCCCGATTGCCGGCGGCCACACGATCGATTCCGTCGAGCCGATCTACGGCCTGGTGGTGCTGGGCCTGGTGCACCCGTCGAAGATCAAGCGCAACGCCGATGCGAAGGCCGGCGACGTGCTCGTGCTGGGCAAGCCGCTGGGCGTGGGCGTGCTGTCCGCCGCGCTGAAGAAGGATGTGCTGGGCGAGGAAGGCTACGCGGCCATGATCGCCAACACCACGAAGCTGAACAAGCCGGGCAAGGCCCTGTCCGAACTGCCGGGCGTGCATGCGCTGACGGATGTCACCGGCTTCGGCCTGCTGGGCCACCTGCTGGAACTGGCACGCGGCGCCGGGCTGACGGCCAAGCTGACGATGTCGCAGATCCCGCTGCTGCCGGGCGTGGAACAGCTGGCGCATGACGGCTACTTCACCGGCGCCTCCGGCCGCAACTGGGAAGCCTACAGCGGAGAAGTCACGCTGTCGCCGAACGTCACGCCGGCCCAGCACACGCTGCTGACGGACCCGCAGACGTCCGGCGGCCTGCTGGTCTCCTGCGACCCGTCCGCCGTGGACGAGGTGCTGGCCGTGTTCCGCGCCGGCGGCTTCGAAGCGGCCGCCGTCATCGGCGAGATGGCCGCCGGCGACCCGCGCGTGCAGGTCGCCGCGTAAACATTGGGGACAGGCACCTATTCTGGAGCAACACGCGTGTTGCCCCAGAATAGGTGCCCGTCCCCAGCAGTCCTGCTGAGACACGACCTCGGCATCGCGCCGCCTGGGGTCCTCTTACCACGCCGGCGGCGATTTGTCTTGACACCGGCAAAGCTATTCTCTTACATTGTTGCCATGTTCATGCATCCGCAACTACCCGCTTTCCTGCTATCGCTTGCCAGCCTACCGCTGGCAACGCGCCTACTAGCACGCGCCTGATCCGCACCCTGTGCGCGCTGCACAGAAGCCGTAACCGAAGCCACACTCGACGTTACCCCCGGCGGCCACAAGCCGCACCGCCTCAAAATCAGGAAAGTCCGCATGATGCCCGCCATCCATTGCCCCACCGCCGCCATTGCGCACCGCTGCATGACCGGAGGACTGACGCTGCTACCGCTACTGCTTCCACTACTGCTGCCGCTGCTGCTACCGCCCGGTTGCCTGGTCCAGCGTTCCGTGGCCCACCAGGCAGCCTGACGCCACATGTCGCAGCGGCCATGCCGGCCAGCTTTCCAGAATTCGAGAACCCAGGAGTCCATCATGATGTTGCAGAACCCGTCCACGAAATACGCCGCCTTCCCGCCCGTGCGCCTGACCGACCGCACCTGGCCGGACCAGATCATCAGCAAGCCGCCGGTGTGGATGAGCACCGACCTGCGCGACGGTAACCAGGCGCTGATCGAACCGATGAGCATCGAGAAGAAGCTGAAGTTCTTCGACCTGCTGATCAAGACGGGCCTGAAGGAAATCGAGGTGGGCTTCCCCTCGGCCTCGCAGACGGACTTCGACTTCGTGCGCCGCCTGGTGGAAGAGGACCGCATTCCGGACGACGTGACGATCATCGTGCTGACGCAATCGCGCGAAGAACTCATCCGCCGCACCGTGGCCGCCGCGGCTGGCGCCAAGCACGCCATCGTCCACCTGTACAACTCGGTGGCGCCGGTGTTCCGCAAGGTGGTGTTCAACATGTCGCGCGAGGAGATCGTCAATATCGCGACGACCGGCACGCAGCTGGTGAAGGAACTGCTGGCCCAGCATCCGGAAACCGACTGGACCTTCGAATACACGCCCGAGTCGTTCTCGACGACGGAGCTGGATTTCTCGAAGCAGATCGTCGATGCCGTCAGCGCCATCTGGCAGCCCACGCCGCAGAAGAAGATGATCGTCAACCTGCCGACCACCGTCGAGTGCAGCACGCCGAACGTGTATGCGGACCAGATCGAATGGATGTGCCGCAACCTGCAGAACCGCGAGTCCCTGATCATCAGCGTCCACCCGCACAATGACCGCGGCACCGCCGTCGCTTCCGCCGAGATGGCCGTGATGGCGGGCGCCGAGCGCGTCGAGGGCTGCCTGTTCGGCAACGGCGAACGCACCGGCAACGTGGACCTCGTCACCCTGGCGCTGAACCTGTACACGCAGGGCGTGCATCCGGGCCTGGACTTCTCGGACATCGATTCGGTGCGCAAGATCGTCGAGGAATGCAACCAGCTGCCGGTGCACCCGCGCCACCCGTACGTGGGCGACCTGGTGTTCACGGCCTTCTCCGGCTCGCACCAGGATGCGATCAAGAAGGGCTTCGCGAAGCAGCAGCCGGACGCGCTGTGGGAGATCCCCTACCTGCCGATCGACCCGCAGGACCTGGGCCGCAGCTACGACGCCGTGATCCGCGTGAACAGCCAGTCCGGCAAGGGCGGCATGAGCTACCTGCTGGAGCAGGACTACGGCCTGGTGCTGCCGCGCCGCCTGCAGATCGAGTTCTCGCGCGCCGTGCAGGTGGTGGCCGACGAGACGGGGCTGGAAATCACGTCGCAGGGCATCCACGAGATCTTCGAGCGCGAATACCTGGAGCAGACGTCGCCTTACGCGTATGTCTCGCACCGCATGACGGAAGACACGACCAGCGACGAGTCGGTGCAGATCGACATCGCGCTGCTGCAGCGCCAGGCGCCCCTGTCGCTGCACGGCGGCGGCAACGGCCCGATCGATGCATTCGTCGATGCGCTGGGCCTGGACATCAAGCTGATGGACTACCACGAGCACGCGATCGGCCATGGTGCCAATGCCAAGGCGGCCTGCTACGTGGAGCTGCGGCTCGATAACGGCGCCACGCTGTTCGGCGCGGCGATCGACAGCAATATCGTCACGGCGTCGTTCAAGGCGGTGCTGTCGGCCGTGAACCGGCAGCTGAAGCAGAAGGAAGCGGTGGGCGTGGCGGCCACCAACGCGGCTGCCTGATCAGCTGCCTGAGCGGCTACCTGATCAGCTGCCTGAGCGGCTGCCTTGACGAAAACGCGTCCCTGGGGCGCGGTCGATGAGATGAGAACGCGTCCCTGGGGGCGCGGTCGATGAGATAAGAACGCGTCCCTGGGGCGCGGTCGATGAGATAAGAACGCGTCCCTGGGGGCGCGTTTTTTCTGGGCGGATGGTGTCAGCGCGTGCAAACGGCTGGGGTCAGGCCCGCGATCGGTCCGGCGACCGGGATCGAAGCCTGCGGCGCTGTGGGCCAGACCCCTGTGCGCGGCGGCTCGGCGACCTGGGGCTAGCGCGCCAGCCGGATCCCGGTGAACTGCCACCGCGCGCCGGCCGGGAAGAAGTTGCGGTAGCTGGCGCGCGCGTGCCCGGCCGGCGTGGCGCAGGACGAGCCGCGCAGCACGTACTGGTTCACCATGAACTTGCCGTTGTATTCGCCGATCGCGCCGGCCGCGGGCCGGAAGCCAGGATAGGGCGTGTAGCTGCTGCTGGTCCATTGCCAGCAAGCGCCGAACATCTGCTGCAGCGCGTCCTCCTCCGGCGCGCCACCGGGATGGGGCACGGAGAGTGCATCCTGCCCGGCCGCACTGCCGGCGCCAGCGAGCGACGCCGGGCTCGCGGCTGCCGAGGTACCGGCATGTGTCCGCGCCAGCGGCGCGGCCGGCACTGCGCCGGCACTGGCCGCCGCAAACTCCCACTCCGCCTCGGTTGGCAGCCGCGCGCCTGCCCAGTGGGCATAGGCATCCGCTTCGAACAGCGCGACATGCGTCAGCGGCCGGGCCGGGTCGAGCGGCTGCAAACCTGCCAGCGTGAATTCGCACCAGTTGCCGGCCTCGTCGCGGCGCCAGTACAGGGGATGCGCCAGGCCCTGCGTGCAGACCCAGTCCCAGCCTTCCGCCAGCCACAGGCCCGCCTCGCGATAACCGCCCGCTTCGATGAACGCCAGGTACTCGCCGTTGGTGACAAGGCGCGAGGCCAGCTCGAACGGTTCGATGAACTGGCGGTGGCGCGGCAGCTCGTTGTCGAAGCAGAAGCCGTCGCCGTCGTAGCCGATGGCCGCCACGCCGCCGTCGAAGCGCTGCCAGGCCAGGGCCGGTGCCGGTGCCAGGCGCGGCAGGGGCACGTCCAGGTACTCGGGACAAAGACCGTTCTGCGCCAGCAGGTGTTTGACATCCGTGAGGATCAGCTCCTGGTGCTGCTGTTCGTGCTGCAGGCCCAGGGTGAGGAGACCGCCGAGTCGCATGCGCGTTGCACCATCGAGCGGGCCGCCGATCAGCGCGGCGATGCGTTCATCCACATTGGCGCGGTAGGCCCGCACCTGCGCCATCGACGGCCGCGTGAGCAGCCCCCGCTGCGGGCGCGGATGCTTCTCGCCCACGCCGTTGTAGTAGGAATTGAACAGCACGCGGAACGCGGCATGGAACGGCGCGAAGTCCGCCTCCATCGCTTCCAGGATGAAGGTCTCGAAGAACCAGGTGGTGTGCGCCAGGTGCCACTTGACGGGGCTGGCATCGGGCATCGACTGCGCGCCGCAGTCTTCGTCCGACAGGGGCGCCGCCAGCGCCAGCGTGTGTTCCCGGACCGCGCGGAAACGCGCCGTCCAGAGCGCGGGATCGTTCATCTGCATGCTGGCTCCTCAGGCCTGGGCGGCGCGGGCGTGGATGACGGCGAACCAGCCGGCATCGTCGGTCCACACGGCGTCCGTTGCGAAGCCGGCCTGGGCCAGCACGTCCGCAAAACTGTCCGGGGTGTACTTGTAGCTGTCTTCCGTGTGGATGCGTTCGCCGCGGGCGAAGCGGCGCTCGCCGTCCGGCCAGCGCACCGTCAAGGCCGCCCGGGCTTCCAGGTGCATCTCGATGCGGCTTTCCTCGGCATGGAAGAACGCCACGTGCTGCCACTGCCGCACGTCGAAATCGGCGCCCAGCAGGTGGTTCAGGTGGCGCAGCATGTTCAGGTTGAACGCGGCCGTGACGCCGATCGCATCGTCGTACGCCGCATCGAGCACGGCTGCATCCTTGACGAGGTCCACGCCGATCAGCAGGCCGCCATCGCGCGATGTGTTCTCGCGCACGCGGCGCAGGAAGGCGATCGCCTCGTGCGGCGCGAAATTGCCGATCGACGAGCCGGGATAGAAGAACACGCGCCGCTGCTGTTCGACGGCGGGCGGCAGCACGAACGGGCCGGACAGGTCCAGCGCCAGCGCATTCATCGCGATATCAGGGAAGCGCTGCTGCAGGCGGCTGACGGCCTCGTTGAGGAAGTCGCGCGAGATATCGATCGGCACGTACTGGCGCGGCCGCAGCAGCGGGAACAGGCCGGCCGCCTTGGCGCAGTTGCCGGCGCCCAGGTCGATCAGCGTGCTGCCCGGCTGCACGTGGCGGGCGATGTCCTCGCCGTGGCGCGCGAAGATGGCCGCCTCGGTGCGGGTCGGATAGTATTCGGGCAGCTCGCAGATGGCCTCGAACAGTTTCGAGCCCAGGCTGTCATACAGGTACTTGGGCGAGGTGGCGGCCGGGCGCGCCAGCAGGCCGGCGGCGATCTCGGCGATCGTGGCGCGGTCGCCCTGCGGTGCGGGGGCCGCACGGGCCGGGGCTGCGGAGGAGACGCTGGTCAGCGCACGCAGCGCTGCGGAGCGGGTCGTTGGCATGGCGTTCTTTCATTGAGCGTGACTGCTGAGACCATGAAGGCAGTGCTGCAAAGTTACTTTTGCTATCATAGCCGAATACGCAGCAGGGGGCGCCATCGCTACCCAGCAGTGCGTCATCCCCATTTCACTTTTTCAGACCGTTACCTGCCCATGAAACTCTCCACCAAGCTTGCCTCCCTGTTCGCCGCCGGCGTGATGCTGGCCTCCTTCGCCGCCCATGCCCAGCAGGTGCTGCGCGTGTCCGCCATTCCGGACGAAGCGCCGACCGAACTGCAGCGCAAGTTCAAGCCGCTGGGCGAATACCTGGCGAAGAAGACGGGCCTGAAAGTGGAATTCACGCCGGTGACGGACTACGCCGCATCGGTGGAAGGCCTCATCAACAACAAGCTGGACATGGTGTGGTTCGGCGGCTTCACGTTCGTGCAGGCCAACGACCGCAGCAAGGGTAAAGTCGTGCCGCTGGTGCAGCGCGTGGAAGACGAAAAATTCCGCTCCGTGTTCATCACCACCTCGCCGACCATCAAGACGCTGGCGGACCTGAAGGGCAAGACGCTGTCGTTCGGCTCCGAGTCCTCCACCTCCGGCCACCTGATGCCGCGCTCGTTCCTGCTGCAGGCGAAGATCGATCCGGACAGCGACCTGAAACGCATCGCCTTCTCCGGCGCGCATGACGCCACCGTGGCGGCGGTCTCCGGCGGCAAGGTCGATGCCGGCGCGCTGAACATCTCGGTGTGGGAAAAACTGGTCAGCGAGAAGAAGGTCGATACCAGCAAGGTGCGCGTGTTCTACACCACCCCGGCCTACTACGACTACAACTGGACGGTGCGCACCGACATGCCGGCGGACCTGAAGAAGAAGATCACCGATGCCTTCCTCACGCTCGATCCGAACACCCCGGAAGGCAAGGAAATCCTGGACCTGCAGCGCGCCACCAGGTTCATCCCGACCAAGGCCTCGAACTACACCGCCATCGAAGCGGCTGCGCAGAACGCCGGCCTGCTGAAGAAGTAAGCCGACGCATCAAGCTGAATCATCAATGACGTCTGACAGCACCACCGCCGCGGCCGGCCCGGTCTACCGACTGGAACGGCTGTCGGCACGCCACCAGGGTGGCACGCGCGCGTATGCGCTGCAGGACATCACGCTGACCGTGCAGGCCGGCGAGCAGCTCGCCCTGATCGGCCCTTCCGGCGCCGGCAAGACGACGCTGCTGGCCACCCTGGCCTGCGCCCATGCGCCGGAACGCGATGGCACCTTCCACGTCTTCGGCAGCGATCCCTGGCGCCTCGGCGAACGGGCGCGCCACAAGCTGCGCGCGCGGCTGTTCCTGGCGCCGCAAACGCCGCCGCTGCCACCGCGCCAGCGCGTGGTGACGGCCGTGCTGGCGGCGCGCCTGCCGGCGTGGAGCCTGTGGCAGTCGCTCGTCTCGCTCGTCAAGCCGGCCGATCCGGAAGCGGCCTGGCGCGCGCTGTCCCGCTTCAACCTGGGCGACAAGCTGTACAGCCGTGTCGACCGCCTGTCCGGCGGCGAACGCCAGCGCTGCGGCCTGGCGCGGCTGCTGCTCTCGTCCGCGCAGGCGCTGCTGGTCGATGAGCCCCTGTCGGCACTCGATCCCGCGCTGTCGCAGCTCACGCTCGTCACGCTCCAGCGGGAAGCCGCGGCGCGCAATGCGGCGCTGGTGTGCAGCCTGCACCAGGTGGAGCTGGCGCTCGCGCACTTCCCCCGCATCGTCGCGCTGAAGGAAGGCCGGGTCGTGTTCGACCTGCCGCGCGAACAGGTCACGCAGGCGATGGTCGACGAGCTGTATCGCGGCGAGCAGCCGGCCCCGCCGCCGCCGCACCCGGACGACCTGCCGGCCAAGCTGGCCGTCGGCGCCTGCCTGTAATGCACAACGTTCCTGCCGCACCCGCCTTCACGCCTCACCCCGATCCCGCCTGGCGCGGGCGCGTGACGTGGACGATCGTCGCGCTGCTGATCCTGTGGCCGCTGGTCGTCGCGAGCGAGTTCCACCCGTCGATCCTGTTCGACCGCGAGAGCATCGCGGCCACGCTGCGCTTCCTGGCCGACTTCGTGCCGCCGGCGCACTCCCCCGAATTCCTGCAACTGCTGCTGCGCGAGACGTGGCAGACGGTGGCCATCGCCACGGCCGGCCTGACGCTGGCGCTGCTGGGCGCGATTCCCGCCACGCTGATCGTCACCGAACGGCTGTCCATCTCGCGGCTCGGCACCCACCGCATGGCACCCGGTTCGCGCGCGATCCGCCAGGCCGTGCGCTGGCTGCTGGTGCTGCTGCGCAGCGTTCCCGAGCTGGTGTGGGCACTGCTGTTCGTGCGCATCATCGGCCTGGGTCCCACGGCCGGCGTGCTGGCCATCGCCCTCACCTACTGCGGCATGCTGGGCAAGGTGTATGCGGAGATCCTCGAATCGTCCGAACGCCATGCCAGCGACACGCTGCTGATGAACGGCGGCTCGCGCCTCGGTGCCCTGCTGTATGGCGCGCTGCCCGAATCGGCCTCGGAGCTGGTGTCGTACACGGTCTACCGGTGGGAATGCGCGATCCGCGGCTCCGTCGTGATGGGCTTCGTGGGTGCCGGCGGCCTGGGCCAGCGCATGGACGAATCGATGAAGATGCTGGCCGGCGGCGAAGTCTCGTCCATGCTGCTGGTGTTTGTGCTGCTCGTGGCGGCCGCCGACTTCGTGTCGAAACAACTGAGGAAGCGGCTCGGATGACCATGCCAACGCCCCCTGCCCGCCACTGGTCGGGCCCCGTGTTCGGCCTGCTGCTGGCCGCGCTCGTGATCGCCAGCTTCGCCAGCCTGCCGCTGCACTTCGGTGCATTCTTCACGCTCGATGCCGTGAACAGCGTGGGCGAATTCCTTGGCGGGTTCGCGCCGCCGGAACTGGGCCCGGGCTTCCTGACGAAAACCGCGATCGCGACCGCCGAAACGCTGGCCATGTCGGCGCTCGGCACGCTGCTGGCCGTGGTGGCCGGCCTGGCGCTGGCGATTCCCGCCGCGGGCCGCTTCGGCCGCCCATTGCGGGCCGGCGTGCGCGTGCTGCTGAACGTTCTGCGCTCGATTCCGGAACTGGTGTGGGCCTCGGTGCTGCTGATCGCGGCCGGCCTGGGCCCCTTCCCCGGCACGCTGGCGCTCGGCGCCCACACGGCCGGCGTGCTGGGCCGCCTGTTTGCCGATGCGCTGGAAAACGCCACGCCGCTGCCGGAGCAGAGCCTGCGCACCAACGGCGCCTCGCCCATGGCGGCATTCTTCTATGCCACGCTGCCGCAGACCCTGCCGCAGATGCTGTCGTACACCCTGTACCGGTGGGAGAACAATATCCGCGCCGCCGCGATCCTCGGTGTCGTCGGCGCCGGCGGCCTGGGCCAGATGCTCAAATTCCACCTGTCGCTATTCCAGATGTCGAAGGCGGCCACCGTGATCCTGGCGATGCTGCTGCTGGTCGCGCTGGTCGATGCCGTCAGCTTCGGCCTGCGCCGCCTGCTGACCCGCTGAACGAACCGAGAAGACCATGGAAGCCATGCTGGAACTGCGCGCCCTCACCAAATCCTATGCCGCCGGCCATCCGGTGCTGGACCGCCTGTCGTACCGCTTCGCGGCGGGCGAGTTCGTGGCGATCATGGGCGATTCCGGCGTCGGCAAGTCCACGCTGCTCAACCTGATCGCGGGCCTGGACCATCCGGATCCCAGTGCCGAGCCGGCCATCCTGGTGGACGGCATCGCCATGGCTTCGCTCGACGACGATGCCGCGACCAGGCTGCGGCGCCAGCGCATGGGCTTCATCTTCCAGGCCTTCCACGTGCTGCCCCATCTGACGCTGCTGCAGAACGTGGCGCTGCCCCTGCTGCTGAACGGCCTGCCGCAGGCGCGCGCGGTGGAGATGCTGGCGGCAGTCGGCCTGGCGGGGCGGGAGCGCTCGTATCCGCACGAACTTTCGGGCGGCGAAATGCAGCGCGTGGCCATTGCCCGCGCACTGGTGCACCGGCCCGCGCTGGTGCTGGCCGATGAACCGACCGGCAATCTCGATCCGGAAACGGCACACGCCGTGCTGGCGCTGCTGCAGCGGGAGATCCGCGCCAGCGGTGCCTGCACGATCATGGTCACCCATTCCGAAGCGGCCGCTGCCATGGCGGACCGCACGCTCATCCTTACCCGCGCTGGACTACAAGACGCTAGCCACGTCAAGCGGTTCGGTCATTAAAAGCCGCATTTTTGCCTACGAGACGCGCATTTTTTTTCAGCCGTAGTATGATTTAAATAACTTGCTTGGTTATTAATATCATTTGAAGGCGAGCCCCAGAGCCTCTTGCAGCATTTTTCTAGACAGGGAGGGAGCAAAATGAGCGTAAGGCAAAAAAAGCTGGAATTAATCGAGGCGATGAACCGGGCACGGGCAATGGAGCCGCCAAGCTTCGTTCCGAACAAGCTGCTCGACACGCTGATCGAGCGGTTGAACCTGAAGAATGACGCGGAACTGTGCCGCGTGCTCGAGGTGCAGCCACCCATCATCAGCAAGATCCGGCACCGCAAGCTGGCCGTTGGCGCCACGATCCTGTTACGGATGCACGAGAAGTCGGAACTGAGCATCCGCGAACTGAAAGAACTGTCCAACGCGTCCGTGCACTGAACAGGCTCCTGTTCGCGCAATGCCTGGCGCCGGCATCGCAACCCCGGCGCCCCTCCCTTCCGGTCTTCTTCAAATCCCCAGCCGTTTTCCCGTCACGCTGCGATCGCCAGCTCGCTGCCCACGCCATAGTGCCGTGCATAGCGCGCATCCAGGTTCGCCAGCGGCATCAGCAGGAACAGGTCCGCGCAGTCGAAGTCCGGATCCCAGGCCGGATCGCCGCACACCCACGCCCCGGAACGCATATAGCCTTTCAGCAGCGGCGGTACGCTGACCGAGGCAGCCGGCATGATCGACGTATAGGGAAACGGCAGGTGCGGCGTGACGCGGAATTCGGCCGGTGCCAGCGCCGTGCTGCGCAGCTGCTGCCAGACGGCGACGGCATTGTGGCCGCCATCGGCCAGGCTGATGCTGGCGCAGCCGGCCAGGTAGTCGCAGCCCTGGCTGCGCATGTAGTCCGCCAGCGCGGCCCACAGCAGCATGATCACGCTGCCGCCGCGGTAGTCGGGATGGATGCAGGCGCGGCCCGCTTCCACCATGCGGCCGCGCAGGCCGTTCAGGCGGCCCAGGTCGAATTCGCCTTCGGAATAGACGCGCCCGAGGCGGCGCGCCGCGGCCGGCGCCAGCAGCCGGTAGGTGCCGACGATCTCGCCGCTTGCCGCATCGCGCACCAGCAGGTGGTCGCAATGCGCGTCGAATTCGTCTCGGTCGAGGCCTTCGTCGCAGGCCAGCGCTGCCAGCCCCATGCCCTCGATGAATACGCGGTAGCGCAGGCGCTGCACTTCGCGCAGCTCCTGCTCGGTCCTGACGATGCCCGTTACTAGGCGGGGAGCGCGGCTGCCCGCCACCGTGGTCGCTTGCTGCATGCTTCGTCCTCTGCAAAGTGGAGACGAAGCACAGCGTAGCGCCCGATTGCTTCAGGGACGTGACAGCGAAATGTCAGCCCGATGACAAGGCCGGCCATGCTGCCGGCGCGCCACACTACCCTTCCGGAAGTGCCTCAGACCTTCTTCGGACGGCCCGTCTTCAGCTGCGGCAGCGAACCCAGCACGCTTTGCAGCGTGGCCATGTCGATCTGGCTGATCAGCGCCACGCCGATGCGCAGCAGCTCGCTTTTCTTGATCTCGAAACCGGCTTTCAGGCAGGCCTTCTTCACCTGGCCCAGCACGGCGTATTCCGCTTCGGGCATCGTGAAGCTGTCGCGCACCAGGCGTTCCTTGCCGGCCTTGTCCTTCAGCGGGTCGGCAGGCTTGGTAGCGGACCGGCTGGCAGGTTTTGCGGCGGACTTTGGCGCAGCCTTGGCCGCGGCTTTCGGGGCTGCCGCGGCGGCCGACTTTGCGGCCGCTTTCGTGGCAGGGGATTTGGCAGCGGACTTCCCGGTGGACTTTGCCGCCGGTTTTTCAGCCGGTTTCTCGGTCGATTTCGCCGCCGACTTAGTAGCCGATTTTTCAGCCGATTTTTCAGCCGATTTTTCAGCCGATTTTTCAGCCGATTTTTCAGCCGGCTTTGCTGCCGGCTTTGCTGCTACCGCGGGCGCCGCTTCCGCTTCGACGTTGCCAGCCGGTCTGGCGCCGTTCTTCGGTGCCTTGACAGCAGGTTTGCCGTCCTTCGCCGTCGCCGTTTCCCCTGCAGCGGCCTTGGCGCCTGCCTTCGTGCTCCCCTTGGCAGCAGCCAGCGCGGCTTTCGGTGTGGCAGCCGCCTTGGACTGCGCCGGCGCGCCCGCAGGCTTCTCGGCCTTGACAGGCTGCGTTTCGGTCACGGGTGCGGCCGGCGCAGTGGCCTTGGCCGCAGCACTTTTGCGGGCCGGCTTAGGGGCCGGCTTTGGGGCCGGCTTTGGAGCCGGCGCGTCCGGGGTGGCCGGCTTGGCGGTGTCGGCGGATGGTTTGTTGACGTCGGTCCTGGCGTTCATGGAATCTCCTGAAAGTTGAATTATATAAATAATATATACCATTTCAGGAAAAAGATCACCAACGCTTACACTTCCTGGGCCACATCAAATCGGTGGCGCGCAGGTGGCACTCCTCAGGTTTCATGCCGGTCGATGCCATCGCCGCTGCGTCGTTCGTGGCCGGCGACTGCACGGATGAAAGCGCAGAAGGCCACGTCGTCGCCACCGAGGTCGATGCGCGTGATGGCCAGCTCGATGGGCAGTGCGCTCCCGTCCGCGCGCCTCGCCGCCACTTCGATGCGCCGGTCCGGTGGTGCGCCGGTCCCCGCCGCCGCCAGGTAGCCCGCCATGCCGGCGGCCCCACCGCCCTGCCCGCGCGGGCCGATGACCAGCATGTCGAGCGGCTGCCCCAGCACCGTCTCGCGGGCATGGCCGAAAATCGCTTCGGCCTGCCGGTTCCAGCCCACGATGCGGCCGGCGCCATCGAGCGTCACGACCGCGTCGAGCGCCGTATCGACGATCGCCAGCAGCTTCGTCTCGCTGTCGCGCGCCACCTGCACGGCCTGCTTCAATGCGGCCGTGCGGGCGTCGATCTTCTGCTCCAGGTCGCCATTCAGTTCGCGCAGTTCGCGTTCGGCATCGCGCAGCCGCATCAGCGTGTCGCGGAAGCTGCGCACGGCCGCGGACAGCCGCCCCACCTGGTCGGCCCGGCCGATGCCGGACAGCGCGATATTGGTGCGCCCCTGGCTGAGCTCCTCGAGCGCGTGCTGGATGTCGGCAAACGGCCGCGCCACCTTGCGCGCCACGCTGAAGATCGCACCCACGATCGTCAGCGCCAGCAGCAGGTTGACGGCCAGTGCATGCCGCAGCTGGCGGCGCAGCTCCTCGTCCGCTTCGCGCCGCGAATACGCGAGGTCCAGCGCGCCCACCAGGTAGCGGCGCGCGCCATCCTGGAAGCTGATCTCGCGGTGCACGGCGATCGCATCATGCGCTCCGCCCCGGCCGGCAGCGGCGGCCGTGAAACCCGCCAGTTCGGCACCGTTCGGCGCGCGCACGCGCAGGTCCAGCACTTCCGGCGTGCCGCGCATGGCCTCGACCACGCTGGTGATCGCCGCGCCGTTGATGTCGAACAGGGGGCGGGCCAGCGCCTGCGTCAGCACCGTTGCCAGGCGCTCGGAGCGCTCCTGCAGCTGCCGTTCGGCGCTGGCATGCAGGGTCAGCACCGCGTAGGTGGTGTAGGCAGCCGTGGACAGCAGCACGGCCAGGAACACGGAGACGGCCAGCCGCAGCACGATGTCGCGCCGCCACATGTCGAGCAGGCGGCGCAGCGGCTCGCTGGCTGGTTTCATGCGCTGGCGCCCATCGGGTCGTATGCGCCGGTTACCGGTGCTGCTGGTCGCGCACGGACGCCGGCACGTCGCGCTGTTCCAGCCTGCGATAGGCGGCGCCATTGCGCTCGGCCTCGATGGCATCCCACACGCGCCGCGCCAGCTCGGGACGACGCCCCACCAGCTGGTGCGAGAGAATGAGAAAGTACGGTTTCTCGATCAGCGGCACCGGCAGCGCCTCGATCTGCGCGCCATACGGCCCGGCCAGCAGAGTGCGCGCATCGCTGCCACCCACGGCCGCCGCCGCGACCCGGCCAGCCAGCAGCTTGCGCACCAGCTCCTCGGCACGCTGGCTGCCTTCGTCCACCCGCACGTTCAAGCCGCGCAGCACCGCCGTCACCGAATAGCCCAGCTGCGCACCGATGGCACCATCCACGTTGCGCAGCGTCTTGCCGTCCCAATCGACGGTGCTGCCCTTGCGGCGCAGCAGCACGTAGCGGTCGACATGCATGCGCTTGGCCGCGTCCGGCGTGGCACCGCCCGGATATTCGCCGATCTCGCGGCGGTCGGCCACGAAGCTGACGGCAAATGCGCCATCGACCGCATTCGCCTTCAGCTGGGCGAGGCAGCGCTTCCACGGCATGCCCTGGAAGTCGAAACGGAGGTGTTCGCGCTCGGCCACCAGCCGCAGCAGGTCGAAGTTCAGGCCATGGCCGTCCTCGGTGCGCCAGGGCCGGACGTCGGTGCGTTCGAAGCACAGGGCCAGCGCGGGCCGGTCGTCCGGAGGGGGAGCGGCAATGCCTTGCGAAGCGAAAGTACCGCAGGCCGCGCTGCAGCAGAGCAGCACCGCCCGCCGGGTCCGTCCCCACCTGTCGCTTCGCGTCGCCATCGCCGCCTCCACGCCGCGCCCGTGCGGCCAGCGTCTTAGTGTAAGCAAATTCCGCGCGGCAGGCAAAACCGCTATGGTCAGGGCGTCGTGCGCAGCCCCAGGTCCACGCCCACTTCGTCCCAGTGCTCCTGCTCCTTCTCGATCCAGTAGGACAGCGTGGGATGGCCGCTCACCAGCCCGCGCGGCAGCTCCAGCTCGATGCGGTTCTTCATGCGCAGCTTCGGTTGCGCTTCCGCCACGGTGATGCGGGCGTGCATGAACACGACGGCCAGCCGCAAGGCCACCACGGCGCGCGCCACGTCGGCATCCGGCAGGAATTCGGCCACCTTGCGCAGGTTGCCTTTCTGCGCCAGCACCAGGCGGCTCATGGTGCGCTGGTCGCGCGTGGTAAATCCCGGCAGGTCGGCGTTTTCCACCATGTAGGCGGCATGCTTGTGGTGGCCCGTCTGCGAGATCGCCTGCCCCACTTCATGCAGCAGCGCGCTCCAGTACAGCACCCGCGCCATCGGCTCCGCGCCCGGCTTGAGCTGCTCGAACAGGGCCAGCGCATCGTCCGCCACGCGGCCGGCACGGGCTTCGTCCACGTGGAACTTGCGGGCGAAATCGCGCACCGACTGGTCGCGGCGGTCGCGCCGCATGCCGCGCAGGTACAGGTCCCACATCACGCCGATGCGCAGCCCCGCCTCGATCGGCTGCAGTTCCTCGACGCCCAGTTCGTGCATCACGCCGATCAGGATGGCCAGCCCGCCGATGACGGTCGAGGCGCGGTCCGGCCGCAGGCCCGGCAGGTCGATGCGGCTGACGTGGCCGAGCGCGATGAAACGGTCCTTCAGCGCGTGCAGGCTGGCCGGCGTGACGCCGCGGCCCAGGCCGTTCTTCTCGATCACCTCGGCGATCGCGCGGATCGTGCCGGACGAGCCGTAGGCGCGCTTCCAGTGCTGCGGCTGGTAGGGCGGCGCGCCGTCCTCGAAATGGCTGCGCGCGGACAGGATGGCCGCTTCGAACGAGGCGGCATCCACCGCACCGTTGATGAAGAACGACAGGCTCTGCTTCACGCTGCCCACGCTGAACGACTCCACGCGCTCGATGTCCACGCCGCGGCCCAGGATCAGCTCCGTGGAACCGCCGCCGATATCGACGACCAGGCGCCGTTCCTGCGGCTGGCCCAGCGCGTTCGCCACCCCCATGTAGATCAGCCGCCCCTCTTCCTCGCCGGAGATGATCTCGATCGGATAGCCGATCGCCGCCTCGCACTGCGGCAGGAAGGTGGCGATATTGCGCGCCTGCCGCATCGTGGACGTGGCCACCACGCGCACCGCCTCGAACTGGTAGGCCGACAGCGCGATGCGGAAGTTGCGCAGGCAGGCCAGCGCGCGCGCCATGGCCTCCTCCGTCAGGTTGCCGGCCGCATCCAGCCCGGCCGCCAGCCGGATCGGCTCGCGCATGCTCTTCAATACCTTGATCGTGTCGCCACCGTGCCGGCCGATCGACAGGCGGAAACTGTTCGACCCGAGGTCGACCGCTGCATACATGGTGGATTCCATTTATATCGTTTATATAGAAAATCCTACCACATTAGACCGGCTTCGTGACAGAGTGATGACAGCCGTGCAATGGCCGGGCTGCCGCAGGGGCATGGGAGGGAACCGGGCCAGTGGCGCGCTGGCCCTGCCGGACAGTCAGGCGACGTGCCCTGCCCCGGCATCGGCGGCCGGATCGGCCAGCGGCTCGGCAGCGGCAGGCGCCGCGGCCACCTGGTTGCGGCCGCGCAGCTTGGCGGCCTGCAGCGCCTCGTCGGCGCGCTTGAAGAGGCTGACGCTCGAATCGTCCGGACGGATCGTCGTCACGCCCAGGCTGGCCGTGAGCGTGATGACGGCGCGCTCCACCTTCACCGGCATCGAAGCGATCGACTGCCGGATGCGCTCGGCGACGGTCACCGCATCGGCCAGCGACGTGCGCGGCAGCTGGATCGCGAACTCGGCACCGCCCAGGCGGCCCATCAGGTCGCTGTCGCGCAGCTGGCGGCGGCAGGCGGCCACCATCGCCTGCAGCACCTTGTCGCCAATCGCGTGGCCGTAGTCGTCGTTGACGCGCTTGAACTGGTCCAGGTTCAGGATCACCAGCGCGGTCGGCTGGCCGGGGCGGCGTGCCAGGGCCAGCCAGGGCGCCAGCGCCTGGTAGAAGCCGCGCCGGTTCGGCACCTCCGTCAGCGCGTCCAGCACTTCCAGGCGGGCCTGTTCGTGCGCCAGCGCTTCGCGCGCCAGCAGCAGGTAGCCGGCGCTGCCGGCCATCATCATCAGGTAGAACGCGGCATAGCCCACGGCCTGCAGCTCGGCCGGGCCGACGCCGGGCCAGCCCTGCGGCAGCAGCAAGGCCAGCACGCCGCGCGCGCCGATGGCCAGCGCCAGCACGCCCGTGGCCACGGCCACGAAGCGGCGCAGCATGCTGGCGGCGGCCCAGTCCAGCACCAGGGCCAGGCTGCCGGCCAGGTAGAACAGCGCCACGATCAGCGAACCGGCGGCCACCCGCACGCCGGCCTCCACGTCCAGCACTGCGCAGGCCAGCCAGCCGGCACCGGCAACCGCCAGCAGCGGCAGCACGACGCGGCGCCAGTGCCGGCGGCCCGCCAGCTCCCACAGCGCGCCCGCATCGAGTGCCACGCCGGCGAACAGCACCAGGTTGGCCAGCGGACCGGCCAGCAGTTCGGGAATCGCGCCGCGGAAGTACAGCAGCAGCCAGGCCACGGCCTGGCACTGGCGGGCCAGCGTGAAGGTGGCCAGCGCGGCGCGGCGGCGGCTGTCGGCTTCCGTGCCGGCGGCGGCGAAGAACAGCGCGGCGCACAGCGCCAGGTTGCCCAGTGCGAGGGTGAGGACGAGCGTGCGCGCGTCCACGTCAGATCTCGTGTTCGACGTTGGTGGTGCCGTCGCCGATCTTGGAGGCCCAGGCCTGCGCGAAGATGGCCTTTTCGTCCTCGGTCGGCGGCTCGTGCCAGAACACGATCAGCGTGCCCTTGTGGTCATGCAGCTGGCTGAACTTCTGGATGAACCAGGTCTTGCCCGCCGCGTCGGCCAGCGCCGCGGCATAGCCATAGACCCGGTTCAGGCGCTCGAGGCGGTCCGGCTCCGTGAAGCTGTTGGTCGCGGTGATGGTCGGATGATCCAGAAACATGCAGAGTCCTTGCTGTAAGCTCCGGGGCCATGCACGGCCCCCTCGAAGGCAATGTACCGACAAAACGAATGCCTGTAAATGCAGCGCCAGCGGTACACTGGCGCCGTCGTCGCACGCGCGCTGCCGGCAGCGGCGATGCACCCTCCCGGCGGGCCCGTGAGCTTAGCAGAACCCATAACAAGCTGTCACTATGTCTTCCATCATCGACAACCCTTCGTCCCAGCCCCTCGTCAGCCGCAGCCGGCGGCGCCTGACGCTGGAATTCGTGCCGGGCGAGGTGCAGAGCGCGATGGACCTGGACGATCCGCACCGCCTGGTACTCGCCTATGCGCGCGCGATGATGTGCTTCACGCTGTTCAAGCCCCGTCCCGCCCATATCGTGATGGTGGGCCTGGGCGGCGGCTCGATGGCCAAGTTCTGCCACCGCTACCTGCCGGGGGCGCGGATCACCGTGCTGGAACTGTCGGCCGAAGTGATCGCCCTGCGCGAGCGCTTCGCCGTGCCGCCGGACAGCGAACGGTTCCGCGTCATCCACGTCGACGCGGCGCGCCACATGCCGCGGCTTGCCGGCAGCGCGGACGTGCTGCTGGTCGATGGCTTCGATGCCTCCGGCCTGCCGCCGGCGCTGGGCAGCGCGCGCTTCTATGCCGACTGCCGCCGCGCCCTGCGGCCCGATGGCCTGCTGGTGGCGAACGTGTTCAGCTACGACCCGCACTACCACGTCATCAAGCGCCGCCTGCGCCAGGCCTTTGCGGACGAGGTCTGCCAGTTCCACGGCATCGCCGGCAACAACCACATCCTGTTCGCGCTGAGCCGGGACGATGCCGGCGGCCGGCCCAGCCGTGCCGCGCGCCTCGTCCAGCGCGTCCGGCAGACGGGTGCGCTATGGCCCGGCCTGGCGTTCTGCAACCGCCTGCTGGCACGCTGGGTGGTGCACCGGCTGCGCACGTCGCAAGATTGACAGGACGACCATCTGCAGCACAAAGTTGCTGTCAATAAACAACAGATGATTCCACCAAGATATGTTCCCATCGGAAATTTCTTGGTTTTGTGACACACTGGCGGGCGCCCCGGCGCCCCCGCGCTCCCACGCACGTTCACTTCATGGAGACATATGGCAGGCAGGTTTTCCTCGGTATCGCGTGCGGCGGCGGGCACGCTGGCGGCCGGCCTGTGTGTCACGGGTGCCCTGTTCCTCGCCGTCGGCGCGCTGGAATACGGCAAGATGGCGCAGGGCTTCAGCCAGCGCGCCAACGTGCGCGTGGCCGCCATCCGCCGCGGCCTGGACGATGCCGTCGAAGTCCTGACCGTTACCAACGGGCTGCTGCGCACGATGCCGGACGTGACGCAGCACCAGTTCCGCGACTTCACCGGCCCGCTGCTGCGCCGCTACCCCTTCGTGATGTCGTTCGCGCAGCAGCGCGTGCTCACCCATGCGGACCGGCTGGCGCTGGAAGCGCGCATGCGCCGCGACCATCCCGACTTCGTGGTAACCGAGCGCAACGGCCGCTCGCTGGTGCCTGCCGCGCAGCGCGACCGGTACGTGGTCGCGGACCTGATGATGCCCGAATACCACGGCAAGGGCGCCGGCCTGGACGTGTGGCCGCTGCCCGCCACGCGCTTCACCGTGGAGCGCATGCTGCGCACCGGCCGGCCCGCCGCCACGCCGCTGGTCAGCGTGACGTCGACCAGCCAGCGCGACACGTTCCTGATGCTGATGCCTTTTTACCGCCCCGGCATGCCCACCGAAACGGCGGCGGAACGCCAGGCCGCGTGGCAGGGCCAGACGGTGGCCCTGATCCGCGCGCCGCACCTGGTGCATACCATCCTCCAGTATGGCGGCCTGCTGGACGACCCGAACCTGACGCTGCGCGTGTACACCGGTGAGCGCATCGGGAACGCCCACCTGGTCTACACCGCCGGCGCCGAGAACCCCGCCCCGGATCCCTGGTCCGCGCTGCCGCGCTGGATCTCCCCCACCCGCCGCGAACAGCTGACCACCAGCTTCGATGTGCTGGGCCAGACCTGGCACGTGCACGCCGAGGCGCTGCCGCGCACCTTCCTGGCCGACCATGCGGGCTCGCTGATCGCACTGATCGGCGGCCTGCTGTTCAGCCTCATGGCGGCGGCGCTGGTGCACACGCTGGAGCAGCGCTCGCGCCGCGTGCAGTGGCTGGTGGACGAGCGCACGGCCGACCTGCGCCGCAGCAACGACCGGCTGAACGACGACGTGGCGGCCAGGAAGCGCACCGAACGCGCGCTGCAGGAAAGCGAACACCGTTTCCGCCGGCTGCTGGCCCTGTCCTCCGACTGGTACTGGGAACAGGACGTGCACTTCCGCTTCACCAGCATCACCGGCGGCTTCTTCGACATGGCGAAAGTGCCGCGCGACCGCTACATCGGCCGTACACGCCTGCAGGCGCACCCCGAGATGGAAGGCACCCGGGCCGGCCGCGAGCACCTGGCCCTGCTGGAAGCGCGCCTGCCCTACTTCAACATGGAACACGAGATCCGGGGCGACGACGGCGTCACGCGCTGGTTCCAGTCCACCGGCGAACCGGTGTACGACGCGCACGGCGAATTCCGCGGCTACCGCGGCACCGGCAGCGAAATCACGGAACGCAAGCTGGCCGAGCAGCGCATCCGCCACATCGCCCACCACGACACGCTGACGGAACTGCCGAACCGCATGCTGCTGCAGGACCGGCTGGCCCAGGCGGTGGCCTACGCCAACCGCAGCGGCAAGCAGATGTGGGTGCTGCTGATCGACCTGGACCGCTTCAAGTTCGTCAACGACAGCATGGGCCACAAGGCCGGCGACGTGCTGCTGCAGACGGTGGCCACGCGCCTGCGCGCGGCCGTGCGCGAGACCGACACGGTGGCGCGCCTGTCCGGCGACGAGTTCGTGGCGATCCTGGCCGAGCACCAGGACGAGACGCTGGCGCCGGACGTGGTCACCCGCGTGATGCAGGCGCTGGCGCAGCCGACCACGCTGGAAGGCAAGGAGTTCTTCGTCACCTGCAGCATCGGCGTGGCCGTCTACCCGGGCGACGGCTCCCCTGCCCAGCACCTGATCGAACATGCCGACATCGCCATGTACTCGGCCAAGAAGCTGGGCCGCAACTGCTGGCGCTTCTACGAAAGCACGATGAACGACGAGGCCCAGGAACGCCTGCGCATCGAAACGGCGCTGCGCAGCGCGCTCGAACGCGACGAATTCGTGCTGCACTACCAGCCGCAGGTGGACCTGGCAAGCGGCCGCATCGTGGGCATGGAGGCGCTGCTGCGCTGGCAGCACCCGGAACTGGGCATGGTGCCGCCGCAGCGCTTCATCGGCCTGGCGGAGGAAACGGGCCTGATCGTGCCGATCGGCGCGTGGGTGATGCGCACCGCCTGCGCGCAGGCCAAGGCCTGGCACGACGCGGCGCGCGATCATGGAATAGGCGCGGGCACGGGTGCAGGATGGCCGGGCGCCCCTATCGCGCCGCTGCGCGTGGCCGTCAATCTCTCGGCGCGCCAGTTCACCCAGCCGGACCTGGTGGACGACGTGGCGCGCGTGCTGGCCGAGACGGGCCTGCCGCCGGCCTCGCTGGAACTGGAGCTGACGGAAAGCCTGTTCGTGGACGACGTGGCACGCGCCGTGGACCTGCTGCACCAGCTGAAGGCGCTGGGCGTGGCGCTGTCGATCGACGACTTCGGCACGGGCTACTCCAGCCTGTCCTACCTGCGCACCTTCCCGATCGACGTGCTGAAGATCGACCGCTCCTTCGTCAACGACATCGCCAGCGACGGCGACGATGCGGCCATCGTCGTGTCCATCATCGCGCTGGCCCACAACCTGAAGCTGCGCGTGATTGCCGAAGGGGTCGAAACGGCCGCCCAGCTCGACTTCCTGCGCGAGCACGGCTGCGACGAGATGCAGGGCTACCACTTCAGCCGTCCCCTGCCCGTCGCCGAGTTCGAACGGCTGCTGCGCGCCGCCACCGCGCTCGAGCCGCTGCCGCTGCTGCGCGCGTGACCTGGTTTCTTTACTGCCCTTTATTCCCCTTCGCCCCATGCAGGGCCAGCCGCGCCGCCTTCCTGGCCTGCGCCTGCTCGCAGCGCGCAATCTGCTCGGCCGTCTCCGGCACCAGCGGCGGCACGGCGACCGGCTTGCGGTCCTTGTCCACCGCCACCATCGTGAAGTAGCAGCTGTTCGCATGGCGCACCAGCCGCTGCTGGATGTTCTCCGTCACCACGCGGATGCCCACCTCCATCGACGTGCGGCCCGTGTAGTTGACGGAGGCGAGGAAGGTGACCAGCTCGCCGACATGGATCGGCTGCAGGAACATCACCTGGTCCACCGACAGCGTCACCACATAGCTGCCCGAGTAGCGGCTGGCGCAGGCGTAGGCCACGCTGTCGAGGAACTTCAGGATCGTGCCGCCGTGGACGTTGCCGGAGAAGTTCGCCATGTCCGGGGTCATCAGAACGGTCATCGTCAGCTCGTGGGCCGACCAGTGCATTGCGCTGTCCATCGTTGCTTCCATGTGGGGAGTGTTCTATGCATTCTAATGGCAATATCGTATGCTTGCGCATCAAAAACTTCCGGCTCATCACATGGAGGAGCACAGCATGAGATCCAAGACAGGGGTGGCGCGGCAGGTGGCCGCGGCCATGGCGGGCCTGGCGCTGGCCGCGTCCGCGCAGGCCGCTTTCACGGCCGACCAGGTGCAGTCGTTCACGCTGGCCAACGGCATGAAGTTCATCGTCCTGGAAAGCAGCACGATCCCGAACGCGAACATGTACACGTTCTGGAAGGTGGGCTCGCGCAACGAGGCGCCCGGCACCACCGGCCTGTCCCACTTCTTCGAACACATGATGTTCAACGGCTCGAAGAACTACGGCCCGAAGATGTTCGACCGCACGATGGAAGCATCCGGCGGCAGCAACAACGCCTACACGAACAGCGACGTGACGGTCTACCAGGACTGGTTCCCCGCCGCGTCGCTGGAGACCATCTTCAGGCTGGAAAGCGACCGCATCGCGCACCTGACGATCGATCCGAAGATGGTCGAGAGCGAGCGCGGCGTGGTGCTGTCCGAGCGCAGCACGGGCCTGGAGAACTCGAATGTGCGCATGCTGCAGGAAGACCTGAACAGCGTCGCCTATTCCGCCCATCCGTATTCGTGGCCCGTGATCGGCTTCGAGTCCGACATCAAGGCGTGGACCCAGCAGGACCTCGTCAACTACTTCCGCACCTACTACGCGCCGAACAACGCGGTGTCCGTGATCGTCGGCGACGTCAAGGCCGCGCAGGTGAAGGCGCTGGCGACGAAATACTTCGGCGCGATCCCGAAGCGCGCCATGCCGCCGGCCGTGAAGACCGTGGAGCCGGAACAGAAAGGCGAACGCCGGCTGTTCGTGGAGAAGACGTCGGCCACCTCGGCCAACCTGATGGTGGCGTACAAGGTGCCGCGCCTGGACAGCCCGGACCACTACGCGCTGGACGTGCTGCAAAGCCTGCTCACCGAGGGCAAGACCTCGCGGCTGTACAAGGCGCTGGTGGAAACGGGGCTGGCCACGTCGGTCGGCACGGATGCCACGGATGGCTTCGATCCGGGCCTGCTGTACGTGTTCGCCGTGGCTGCCAATGGCGTCGATGGGGCGAAGGTGGAGACGGCCCTGCTGGCGGAGATCGACAATGTGGTGCAGCACGGCGTGAAGGCCGAGGAACTGCAGGCCGTGAAGAACAAGAAGCTCGTCAACCTGTACCGGCTGCAGGAGACCATCAACGGCAAGGCCCAGCAGCTGGGCAACTACGAGGTGTTCTTCGGCGACTGGCGCAAGCTGTTCGCCGCGCCGGCCGACTACGAAAAGCTCACCGCTGCGGAGATCCAGGCCGTGGCCGCCCGCTACCTGAAAAAATCGCAGCGCACGATCGGCACGCTGGCCGCGAAGGAACAATGATGACACCGTCCTCCATGAAGTACCCGTTGCTGGCTGCCGCCCTCTTTGCCGCGACCGGCGCCAGCGCCGCCGCGGCATTCAAGCTGCCGCAGTTCGAGACCGTGAAGCTGCCGAACGGGCTGACCGTGCTGCTGATGGAGCGCCATGAAGTGCCGCTCGTGGCCGTGCGCGCGGTGGTGAAAGCGGGCGCCGTCGACGATGGCAGCCGCGCCGGCCTGGCCAACCTGACGGGCGACGCGATCCTGCTGGGCAGCGAGAAGCACAGCAAGGCCGCCATCGACGAGGCGTTCGACTTCCGCGGCGCGATGCTGGCCGGCGGCAGCGGCACCGAGCAGACGACGGTGCAGGCCAACTTCGCGAAGGCCGATACCGACACGCTGCTGCCGCTGTTTGCCGAGATCGTCCAGCAGCCCGGCTTCGATGCGGCCGAACTGGACAAGCTGCGCACCCGCAAGGTGAGCGGCCTGAAACAGGCCAAGGAAAGCCCGCGCCAGGTCGCCGGCCTGTATTACCGCAGCATGCTGTTCGGCGACGCGCCGTATGCCAATCCGCCGGTCGGCACCGTCGGCACCCTGTCCGCGCTGAAGCAGGCGGACGTGCGGGAATTCCACCGCACCCACTTCCGGCCGGACAATGCGGCCATCGTGGTGGTCGGCGACTTCGATCCGGCCGCGATGCGGCAGAAGATCGAGGCGCTGTTCGGCCAGTGGCGCGCGGCGGGTGCAGCACCGCAGCGCGCCGACTACGGCAGGCCGCAGGCCGGCACGGCGCGCGTCTGGCTGGTCGACAAGCCCGATGCGATCGAGACCACGTTCACGATCGGCGGCGCCGGCATCGCCCGCAACGATCCGGACTACGTGCCGCTGCAGGTGGTGAACACGGTGCTGGGCGGGCGCTTCACGTCCTGGCTGAACGACGAGCTGCGGGTGAACTCGGGCCTGACCTACGGCGCGAACAGCGGCTTCGCGCCGATGGCGCAGGCGGGCACCTTCGCGATCTCCAGCTTCACCGCGCTGCCGAAGACGGAGGCGGCGCTGGACCTGGCGCTGAAGACCTACGACCGCCTGTGGAGCCGCGGCATCGACCAGGCCACGCTCGACTCCGCGAAGGCCTACGTGAAGGGCCAGTTCCCGCCCCGCTTCGAAACGGGCGAGCAGCTGGCCAGCCTGCTGGGCGACATGTTCGCCCTCGGCGTGGGCCGCGACCAGATCGACAACTTCACGCGCGACGTGGACGGCCTGACGCCGGCCAAGGCAAAGCAGCTGGTGGACCGGCATTTCCCGCGCAAGAACCTGCAGATGCTGCTGATCGGGAAAGCGTCCGACATCAAGCCGATCGCGGCGAAGTACGGGGAGGTGACGGAGCTGGAGATCGCGGCCGACGGGTTCCGGCCGGTGAAGTAAACGCCTGCTTGTACGCTGGCCGCACCGCAGCCGGGGCGCATGCTCGCACCGCTGGCCGCAGCGCGACCGGGGTCTGACCCACAGCGCCGGCGGCGCAGATCCCGGTCGTTAACGTCACCGCGGGTCTGACCCCAGCTTTTGCCGGCGCATCGACAGCGCTAGCAAACAGCTGGGGTCAGACCCGCGGCAATGTCGGCAATGCCGGCGAAGGTCCCGGGCGCCGTGGGTCAGACCCCGGCGCCGGCGACCGAGTCAACGGTCCACGTGATCCCCGGCGTCAAGAACTGGGCGCCGGCGACCAAATTCAGATCCCCTGCGCCTCGATATCGGCCAGCGTCTCCAGCCCCTTCGGCGTCACGGCATAGCCGCCCTCGACCGGCACGATATGGGACTTCTTGCCCAGGAAGGCCGCCACTTCGCCATCGAGCTTTGCGGCGGGATCGGTGGTGAGCGCGCGCATGCCGATGATGCAGCGGCGCAGGAAGAGTTTTTCCTTGCCCTTGTCGGTCAGCGTCATCTGCCCGTTGCGGGCGATGGAGAGCATCTTCAGGCCGGACAGGCGCTTCGTGTTGCGGGCGACGCAGGCGCTGGGGCGGCCCGTGATGCCGCGCCGGACTTCGTCGAGCGCGTTGAATTCGTCGGTACTGAGTTTTTCGTCTTTCATTGCTGTTCCATGGTGGCGATTGCGGCCATCATGGTACGCGCCCGCACCCGCCCCGGCAAGGACGGTGCTTTGCAACGGCCGGGGGCAGGCTTACTTGCAGGCTTACTTGAAGGCTTTCAGCGTCAGCAGCAGCAGGCCCAGGCCGGCAACGATGCCGGCCCACGTGAAGCGCATGCGGTCGACGCGGCGGCCCAGGTAGATCTTGTTGTGTAATGAATTGCCCATCTCGCGCTCCCGCTCTTCAATAGTTGATTGTTCAATTATAAAAATAGTTCGGTGACGGGCACGTGACACACGCCACATAAACAACACTTTGTATCCCACGGACAACACTCAGGCACCATTATTTTATGGTCATCAATGCGGCGCGGCAACCCGCCGCCGCCTGATAGCATTCAGTCATCATTCACCAACGGGAGAACGCGATGACCGCGACCAATAAGCCAGACGAGTCCGAAAAAGGCCAGCACATGATCAACGAGGACGATATCGGCAGCGGCGAGAAAACGCCGGGCGAGAAGGAGACGGACGAACAGATCCGCCAGATCCCCACGCCGCCAGGCCAGACACCGAAGGACGGTGCCAAGGCCTGATGCCGTTGAAGCCTTGACGCGATGACGCCGTCGCGCCGCTCTTTACATCCGCTCTTTACATCAGCTCATCCTGATCGGCGGCGGCGGCGCGCTAGGTTCTTCCACCGGGGGAATTTCCGTCGGCGGCTTCTCGGAAGGCTGCGGCTGCGCCGGCGGATCCGATTCCGGCTGCGGCAGGTCGGGGTCCGGCGTGATATGGGCGCGCAGCGTGCGCGGGTCGCTCGGCGAAGTCATATTGATGCTCCTTGGTAAATGTTGCCAAAAGCTTAGCACTTCCCGATCCCGCATGGCGCCGGATTGGTAACGCGGCGGCCGGCCGTCCTCCGGATGCGGCCGCCAGACAGGAGAAACATGAGTACACGAGGATTCACCGGGCGCCGCCCGGGCGCAGGAACGGCGGGCCGCCTGCCGCCGGGCCAGCACGAGGAGCACGATTTCCCCGTGCTGTCCCTGGGCCCGGCGCCCCATGTCGACCTGGCCACCTGGCGCTTCACCATCCGCCACCGCGCCCGCCCCGTCGCCAGCTGGACGTGGGAGGAATTCAACGCCCTGCCCCGCACCACCTGGCGCGGCGACATCCACTGCGTCACCACGTGGAGCAAGTTCGACACCGTCTGGGAAGGCGTGTCGTTCGACGACATCCTTGCCGCGGCCGGCATCGAGGCGCCCACGCCCTACCTGCTCGCCCAGTCGTTCGACGACTACGACACCAATGTCCCGGTGGCCGACCTGGTGGACGGCCAGGCGATGGTCGCCACCCACTTCAACGGCGCACCGCTCACGGCCGAACACGGCGGCCCGGCGCGGCTGCTGGTGCCGCACCTGTACTTCTGGAAGAGCGCCAAATGGATCAGCGGCCTGAAGTTCACGGAGCGCGACGAGGCGGGCTTCTGGGAGCTGCGCGGCTACCACATGCGCGGCGACCCGTGGCGCGAGCAGCGCTATACGGACGACGAATGACGCCACCGCCCACCGCCTGGCACAGCGCCACCATCACCCGCATCGAGGCGCGCACGCCGCGCCTGCGCAGCTACTTCCTGCACGCGCCGCTCGCCCGCCACGCCGCGGGCCAGCATGTGGACGTGCGCCTGACGGCACCGGACGGCTACCAGGCGCGCCGCAGCTATTCGATCGCGTCGGCGCCGGGCGCGCCGGAACTGGAGCTGGCCGTCGAGCTGCTGGCCGATGGCGAAGTCTCCGGCTGGTTCCACGATGCCGCGCAGCCCGGCGACACGCTGGACGTGCGGGGCCCGCTGGGCGGCCATTTCGTCTGGCAGCCCGCGCAGCCCGGTCCCCTGCTGCTGCTGGCCGGCGGCTCCGGCGTGGTGCCGCTGGTGTCGATCGCGCGCGCCTGGCGCGATGCCGGCGCGCCGGTGCCCGCGCTGCTGCTGCATTCGGGCCGGGCCTGGGACAGTCTCGCTTTTCGCGACGAGCTCACGGCCATCGCAGCGGGCCATCCCGCCTTCCGCTTCGTGACGACCGTGACGCGCCAGCCGCCCTCCGTACCTGGCCCGGATTACACGCGCCGCCTGGACGGTGCGATGCTGGAAGAGGTGCTGGCGCAGTGGGGCCACGCACCGGCGCAGTGTTATGTGTGCGGCGCCAATCCCTTCGTGGAAGCGGCCGCGCAGCTGCTGGTGGCGCGTGGCGTGCCGCCGCGGGCGATCCGCACCGAACGTTACGGCGCCGCCGCGCAATAGCGCTCTTTCGACAACGCCTCAGCCGCGGTCCGCCACCGCCACGCCTTCGCGATGGCCGGCCAGGATCGCCAGGATCTGCTCCACGCTCACCGGTTTCACCAGGTGTTCCTCGAAACCCGCCGCGAAAGCCAGGTCGCGGTCCTTCTGCTGGCCCCAGCCCGTGACAGCCACCATCACGGTGCGCGACAGCGCCGGCAGCGCGCGCAGGGCCCGCGCCAGGTCGTAGCCGTTCATGAGCGGCAGGCCGATGTCGAGGAAGGCGAAATCGGGCGCGAATGCTGCCGCGCCGGCCAGCGCCTGCGCGCCGTCATGGCACACCTGCACCGTGTGGCCCAGCGTGCGCAGCAGCGCGCCGATCGCCGTCACGAAATCGACGTTGTCGTCCACCAGCAGGATGCGGAACGGGCCGGCCTGGCCCAGCGCGAGCGGTGCGGCCGGAGCCGGTGCGGCAGTCCGCGCCAGCACTGGCAGCGCCACGGTAAATGTGCTGCCCTGACCCGTGCCGTCGCTGGCCGCCTCGATCGTCCCCTCGTGCAGCTCGACCAGCTTGCGCGCCAGCGACAGGCCGACGCCCAGCCCCGCATTGAGCCGTTCCAGCGAGGCATCGGCCTGCACGAACATCTCGAAGATCGCGCCCAGCATCGGCGGCGCGATGCCGATGCCGTTGTCCGCCACGCTGATGCGCAGCCGGCCGTCGGCCACCGTGGCGGTCAGGGCGATGCGGCCGCCGCGCGGCGTGTAGCGCGCCGCGTTGTTCAGCAGGTTGGACAGCACCTGGGCCAGCCGCGTGGCGTCGCCCAGGATGACCACGGGGCCGGCCGGCAGGCCCACGGTCAGCGTGTGGCCCTGGGCGTCGATGAACGGCCGCGCGATCTCCAGCGCGTTCGACACCACCGCATGCAGTTCGATCTCCTCGCGACGGATCGCCAGCTTGCCGGTATTGATGCGCGAGACATCGAGCAGGTCGTCCACCAGCCGCACCATCTGCTTGAGCTGGCGCTCCATCACGCCGCGCGCCCGCTCGCCGGCCGCCGGATCGCCGCCGCTCAGGCGCATGATGTCCAGCCCCGTGCGCAGCGGTGCCAGCGGGTTGCGCAGCTCGTGGGCCAGCGTGGCCAGGAATTCGTCCTTGCGGCGGTCCGCCAGCAGCAGCGCCCGTTCCGCGCCCTGGCGCACCGTCATCTCGTGTTCCAGCGTGCGGTTGGCATCCTGCAGGGCGCGGGCGCGGCGCTCCACCTCGGCAAGCATGTTGTTGAACGCGTCGACCAGGGTACCCAGTTCGCCGCTGGCGCCGTGGCGCACGCGCAGCGAGAAGTCGCGCCGTTCCATCACGCTGCGCGCCACGTCCGTCACGTCACGCAGCGGCCGCGTGATCGCCAGCTGCAGCCGCCCGGCCACGAGCGCCGCCAGCAGCAGGCTGCCCAGCATCACGCCGCCCAGGATCAGCGAGTACGTGCCCACGCGGTCCAGCAGCCGGTAGCGCGCCGTCAGGTAGACGGTGCCCACCCGCTCGCCGTTCTCGACGACGGGATGCACCACCACCATGTGGCCGCCTTCGATGCGGTAGCCGACAAGCCCTGGCTGCGCGGGGAACACGGGCGTGTCGGCAGGCGACACCGCATAGGAGGCGAACAGCCGGCCGCCCGGCCCGTAGATGGCGCCGGCCTCGATCTGCGGCCGCACGCGCAGCAGCGCCAGGTTCTGCCGCGCGGCGGCCGGATCGTTGAAGCCCACCGCCGGCGCGGACACGGTCGCGATGATGTCGGCCTGAGTGGTCAGGTCGTCCACCCAGTTCTGCTGGAACGCCATCAGGTCGTAGGCCAGCATGCTGGCGGCCATCGTCACCAGCGCGGCGAACGTGGTGGCCAGCGCCATGGCCACCAGCTTGGCGCGCACCGAATGGGGTCGATAGCGCAGGCGGGAGGGCATCAGTTCCCCTTCTGGACGTGCCAGGCCACCGACAGGAGCCGCGAGCTCAGTTTCAGGTTGCTGCGCTCGGCGGCCGGCATCGACACTTCGAAGCGCACCCGCTCGTCGACCAGGCGGAAGTTGATCACCGCGCCGTACTGCAGGCCGGCGTCGTCTTCCGCCACGCCCAGCACGCCGCTCTGCATGGCGGCGCGCAGCGCCTTCGCCACGCCCTCCGTGTTGGCGCCCACGAACACCATGTGCAGGCCGGCGAGCGGATCGCCCTCGCGCACGGCCCGCACGGTGACGGGCCGGCCGCCCACCGTCTTGCCGGCCGTGATGCGCGTCAGTTCGGCGGCCACGTCGTCCGCACCCAGCACGCCGACGGCCAACGGCGCCGCGGCATCGGCCGGCACGGCGAATTCCACGTAGCCGAGGAACTTGAACAGGTAGGCCGCCTTGACGCTGCGCTCCAGGTTGGGGCTGGTGCTGCCGATCGCTCCCTGCGCCGCCAGGCTCGCCGGCAGCGGGGACAGCAGCGCGACACCGAGGGTGGCCGCCAGCAGGGCACGAACAACGCGACGCTGGTTGGAGAACGGGGCCATGTCAGAACCGCACCGTGAGCTTGAGGACGGCCGAGCGCTCGAACACGCTGCGGCCGGTGGCCGTGCCGAACTCCGCGTGCGAGCCGTGCAGCAGGTTCTGGCCGATCAGCGCCACGTCGATGTTCGGCCGCGCGCGCCACAGCCACTGCAGGTCCAGTTCGCGGTAGGACGGCACCGCGGGGCGCGGCAGCGAACCCACGTAGCGCAGCGTCCAGTCCAGCTGCATGTTGGCCGGCAGGTCGTGCGACGAGCGCAGCTGCCAGTACTTGCCAGGATCGCTGGTGGCAACGCCGAACGCGGCGCCCGTGTCCTGGCTGCCGGGCCGCAGCGCCGTGTTCACGCGCTGGATCACCAGGCCGGCGTTCAGGCGCCAGCTGTCGAGCACCTGCCAGCGCGCCCACATCTCCACCCCGCGCGACCGGCCATACGCCATGTTGCGGTTCTCCACCAGGCCGCTGTAGGCCGGCCCGTTCGGGTTCGGTTCGCGCGTGCGCAGCCGTTCGTAGTCGGCAAAGAACAGCGTGGCGGAATAGGTCCATGCCGGCGCCGGCTGGATGCGGTAGCCCAGCTCCGCCACGCGCGCCGTCTCGGACTGGAAATCCGGGCCGCCGCCGAACGCATAGCGGGGCACGCCGCGCACGGGAATGGGCTGCACCGGCGTGTACAGGTCGCGGTCGATGCGCGACGGCGCGCGCACGGTGCGCGACAGACTGGTCCAGAAAAGCTGGTTGACAGTGTACCGACCATTGATTCCACTGTTCCCCGTGCCGGCTGCTTCTTCACCCGTTCCATCATTTGTTCCATCACCGGCGCCCTGCGGCGCCCACGCCAGGCGCACGCTGGGCAGGTACTCGGCGCCGGTGTAGTTGTTGTGCTCCATCTTGGCGCCCACGGTCAGGCGCAGGCCCGGGGCCAGCGCCACTTCGTCCTGCGCGAACAGGCTGGCCCAGTGCATCGTCAGGTCCGGCGGCAGGAACGCGAACGTGCGGCCGTAGCTCAGCTGGTCGCGCGCGTAGCGGTAGGTGCCGCCCCAGGTCACGTTGTGGCGCTCGCCGAGCCGCAGGCTGTGCTGCGCTTCCAGTTCCACGATGTCGAGCCGCTCGTCGATCGCGCCGGGCTGGTTGCGTTCCACATGGTCCAGCACGAGTTGCAGCCGCAGGCTGGCATCGTCCGGCAGGCGGCGCGTCAGGCGCGTGACGAGGTTGGCGCCGGAGACCAGCATCGGGCGGCCGCCGGCCTGCGCCAGGTCGCTGTCGTAGACGTCGCCGGACAGCGTGAGACCGCCGCCGGCGCGCTCCCAGTCGGCCCGGAAGCCGGCCTGGCGGCGCGAGAAGCTCGTCTGCGCGGTGCCGGCCCGGGTGTCGCCGGCGCCGCGGTCGCTGTCGTCGGCCCCGGCATAGCGGGCGTAGGCGCGGTAGTGGCCGCCGTTCGGCAGCGTGCCGCCGTAGCGCACCGTGCCATCCCGTTCGCGGCTGCCGGCCGCCACCGCCAGCAGGCCGCCCTGCGTGTCCTTGGCCGAGCGCGTGATCACGTTGATGACGCCGTTGACGGCGTTGGCGCCCCAGATGGTCGCACCGGGCCCGCTGATCACCTCGATGCGCTCGACGTCTTCCATCACCACGTCCTGGCTGTCCCAGAACACGCCCGAATACAGGGGCGTGTACAGGCTGCGCCCGTCGATCATCACCAGCAGCTTGTTGGAATAGACGTCGTTGAAGCCGCGCGCGCTGATCGCGTAGGAACGGGAATCCACGCGCGCCACCTGCAGGTTGGGTGCCAGCCGCAGGGCTTCCGGAATCGTGCGCGCGCCGCTGCGGCGGATGTCGGTGGCGCTGATGATGAACACGGAGGCGGCGGCACTGGCGAGCTTTTCTTCCTGGCGCGAGACGGACGTGATGACGATATCGCTGAGCTGTTCGAGCGAGAGCTCGGCGATGTCGTCCTGCAGCTGCGGCGCGGCGGCGGCGGACGCCTGCGCGAACAGCAGCGTCATGCAGGCGGCGGCGATCGGGACACGCTTCGTGGTGAGTCGCATAGGCTCCGCGCTACGAGTTGAAATTCCTGAAACAATTATAAACATGACACCGTTTCTGGCCGCGCACCGTAGCGCAGCGCGCATGCCGGGTTCGAAACCGGGCCCGGATTCGGTATACTTCCTCACCATGAACAAGCATACCTACATGTCGGAAGAATGGAACCGGTGGCTCGACTCCAGCCTGGAACGGGGCTGCCGCACGGAAGATATCGTGGCCGCGATGGTGGCCTCGGACTACGATGCGGGCTTTGCCGAACGCGTGGTGCGCGAGCGCCGCGACGAGCGCGCCCGCCCGGCCACGGTTGCGGCCACCGCTGCCAGCCCGTACAAGTACGGCACGCCGACCATCCGCCACGGCGCCAGCACGATCGCGACCGGCGACCGCACGGTGCGCGTGGCGATGCGCTTCGAGCAGCCGGTGGTGGCGCTGCTGGACGATGTGCTGTCGGAAGAGGAATGCGACCGGATCGTGGCGCTGGCGCGGCACAAGCTGCAGCCTTCGGCCACGCTCAGCCCCACCACCGGCGAGAACCAGGTGAAGGATCACCGTACCAGCCAGGGCGCGTTCCTGGACAAGATCGACGACCCGGTGCTGCACCGCGTGAACGGGCGCATTGCGGAGATCATGAACCAGCCCGTGGAGCATGGCGAAGCGCTGCATGTGCTGCACTACGGGGTCGGCGCGGAATACCGCCCCCACCACGACTACTTCGATCCGGCCAATCCCGGCTTTGCCGGCACGCTCAAGCGCGGCGGCCAGCGGGTGGCCACGCTCATCATCTACCTGAACGACGTGGAAGCGGCCGGCGACACGGTGTTCCCGAAGCTCGGCCTGTCGATCGTGCCGCGCAAGGGTTCTGCGGTGTATTTCGAATATGTGAATGAAGCTGGCCAGCTCGACGAAGCCAGCCTGCATGGCGGCGCCCCGGTCGAGCGCGGCGAGAAATGGGTCGCCACGAAGTGGGTGCGCCAGGGCGTGTTCAAGTAAGAAGGATGGGCCACGGGCGGTCGCCAGGCACCCGGGCCGGTGAGGCCGAAATGGTCAGTCGCTGTCCTTGCCCATCTGGTCGATGATGCGCTTGCCCTGCTCCACGCCGCCGTCGCCCTCGCCCAGCGGCACGTAGTAGTGGAACAGCGGCTCGCCATCCTTGTAGACGGAGCCCATGCAGATCTCGTAGCCCTTGTATGCGACCGTCTTGTTCCGTGCCACTGCATCACTCATCAGTTCAGTACCCAGCATGATAGCCTCCCCGTAGTCGAGCCTTGTTTGTAAAGCGCTGTCCGCCGGCTTCTCTGGAGCCGGCTTCTGCGCCCGATTTGCATCCGGCGCCGACACCGCGCGCCGCTGACGGCTGCCTGCAACTGTGCTGCACTGCCAGTATCGCGCCATCTGCAAGCCACGCACTGTGCGCGGCTTCACCAAGTGAAGCCGCCGGCTCCCGGCAGTACGCATCTGTTGGAAACTAACAACCCGACCGGCCGGCAACCCGGCAGGCGCCCGTCAGTCCTCCCAGCCGCCGCCCAGCGCCAGGAACAGCGCCACCTGGTCGGCGGCCACCTGCGCGTCCGACGCGGCCAGCGCGCCGTCCGTGGTGGCCAGCGTGCGGTCGGCATCGAGCACCGTCAGGAAGTCGATCTTGCCCGCGTCGTACAGCCGGTGCGACTGGCTGGACGCCAGCGCACTCTGGTCGCGTGCCGCGCGCAGCGCCGCATTGCGGTCCAGTTCCCGCGCATAGACCGTCAGTGCGCTCTCCGTTTCGCGCAGCGCATTGAGCACCACGCCATCGAAACGGGCCAATGCGCCGGCCGTCGAGGCTTCCGCCTCGGCCACGCGGGCCCGTCCCGCATTGGTCGGCAGCGTCCACGAGATCAGCGGGCCGAGGCTCCAGCGGAACGCATTGCCGGCGCCGAAGCGCTCCAGCGCGCCGCTCGTGCCGGCCGACAGGCCCAGGCTCACGCTCGGATACAGCTCGCTGGTGGCCACGCCGATGCGCGCCGTGCTGGAAGCGAGCGCGCGTTCGGCCTGCCGCACGTCCGGACGGCGTTTCAGCAGCTGGGCGCCGTCGCTCACCGGAACCGGTTTCGCCAGCCGCGGCGCGGCCTGGCATGCCAGCTCGCTCTCCGCCATCTCGGCCGGAGCCCGTCCCGTCAGCGCCGCCAGCCGGAACTGCGCGGTGCGTGCCTGGGCCACCAGCGGCGGCAGCGCGGCGCGCAGCTGTTCCAGCTGGGCCCGTGCGCGCGTGTCGTCCAGCGCCGTGCCGCGGCCGCCGCGGATGCGCCGCACCGTCAGGTCGACCGCCTTCTGCTGCAGGTCGACCGAGTGCTGCGCCACCTGCAGCGAGTGCCGCGCACCGCAGGCATCCACATACGCGCGCGCCGTGTCGGCAGCGACCGTCACGCGCACCAGGTCCAGCGCCGCTTCGGCCGCATCGCGGTCGGCACCGGCCGCCTCGATGCCGCGGCGGATCTTGCCGAACAGGTCCAGCTGGTAGGACACCGAGATGCCGGCATCGTGGCTGTAGCCATCCGCCAGCGGCTGCGGCAGGCCTTTCGCGGCGGCCGAAGCGCGCCCGTAGGCCGGCGCGGCGGAGGCGCCGATCACGGGATCTGCCGCGCCGGCCACCTCGTCCTGCACGGCGCGGGCGCGCGCCAGGTTGGCCAGTGCCACGCGCAGGTCGGTATTGGCCGCGAAGGCCCGGTCGACCAGGCTCGCCAGCGCGGCGTCGTCGTACAGGCGCCACCAGCGCGGCGGCAGCGGCTCGGCCTTGAACGCGGGCTCCTGCGCGCCCAGGAATGGCGCGGCGGCGGCCGGCCTGTTCACGGCCGCCTGCTGCGGCACGCGGTAGTCGGGGCCGACCGTGCCGCACGCCGCGAGCAGCGCCAGCACGGCCAGCGAAGCGGCATGGCGCCGCAGGGAGTTGAAGGGTTGGTTCATGGCTTACGACCTGGCAGTCCTGGCGGGTTGTGCCGCGGCGGTGGCCGCTGGCGTGTGCTGGGCGGGATGCTGCACGTCGACCGTCACGGTCTGGCCGGCCACCAGCCGGGTGCCGGCCGGCAGCGCATCGAGTTTCACGCGCACGGGTATGCGCTGCGCCAGCCGCACCCAGTTGAAGGTGGGGTTCACGTTCGACAGCAGGTTGGCCGACGTGCTGCGGTCGCGGTCGGCGATGCCGCCGGCAAAACTCTCGACATGGCCATGCAGCCGCGCCTTCGACCCCATCGGCATCACCAGCACCGGGTCGCCAGGCTCGATGGCGGCCAGCTTGGTCTCTTCGAAATAGCCTTCCACGTAGTAGGAATCGCTGTCGATCACGGCCAGCACGGCCTTGCCGGCCGAGACGTAGGCGCCGGGCCGCAGGTCCAGGTTGGTGACGGTGCCGCCGACGGTCGCCAGCACGCGGGTGCGGTCCAGGTTCAGCTTCGCCACGTCGCGGCTGACGACGGCCTGCGCCAGCGCGGCACGCAGCTGGTCGACGCGCGACGACGACTGCTCGCGCGCTTCCTGCGCCACCAGGTCGCCCAGGTCGCGGTTGCGGCGCGACTCCTTGTCCGCCTCGTCGAGCGCCGCGCGGGCCGACTGCACGGCCGCCTCGGCCTGGCGCAGTGCCAGCTCGAAGCGGGCGCGGTCGATCTCGAACAGCACGTCGCCGGCCTTCACCAGCTGGTTGTCATGCACGTTGACCGACGTGACCTGGCCGGTGACATCCGGCGCCACCTGCACCACGTCGGCCTTGACACGGCCGTCGCGCGTCCACGGTTCCACTTCATAGTGCTGCCACAGGCGCCAGGTAAGCACGCCCGCGGCGGCCACGGCGGCCAGCGTCACGGCAAAGCGCGCAACGGCCAGCGCGGAGGATTTCAGGGTGAGTGTCTTAGTAGCCATGGTTCGTCACGAAGAGGGAGAAGCTGCCGAGCAGGATGAAGAACAGCGCGAATTCAAACAGGGCCGGGTGCCACACCAGCCGGTAGAAGCCCAGGCGCAGCAGCAGCTTGCCGAGCACGCGGGTGCACAGCAGCGCGGCCAGCGCCAGCAGCAGGAGGGTCGGCACGTACAGCCCGTGCAGGCTCAGTTCGGCGGTCATGCGACGGCTTCCGTGTTGGTCGGTTGATAGGGAACGGCGCGCAGGAACAGGTCGCGGCGCATGCTGGCCAGCGCGGCGGCGGCCGTGTTGCGGGTCGCGCCGGTGGCGGCATCGGCGGCGCAGACGGCGCCCAGCATGCGGTCCAGCTGGACCAGCAGGCCGGTGTCGGCGTCGCCGGAAAAATGCGCGCCGAGGCGCTCCAGCAGCGGGCGCAGCCGCACGCCGCAGCGTTCCAGCTGCGGCGCCAGGCCGCGCAGCTGGGCGATGTGCAGGCCCACGCGCAGCTCGCGCATCGTCTCGAGCGTGCTGGCGCGCGTTTCCGGCTCCGCGTGCTGCAGGGCCAGGCGCGGCATCAGCTGGCCGATGCGGTCCACCACGCGCGCCGACACCTTTGCCAGTGGCGCACCGCTCGAGGCGCGCGCCATCTGTGCCAGCTCGCGGCGCGACCGTTCCAGCATGCGGCCCGCCATCCAGCGCGCGTTCACGGTGCGCACGAAGCGCGAGGCGACGCCGGCCGCGATATAGCCGGCCATCTGGGCCAGCAGGCTGTTGGTGAACGACGTCATGTCCAGCTGGTTGGTGTCCTGCAGGGCCAGCGTGCCGCCGATGCCGATGGTGAAGGCCAGCGCGTTGCCGACCGTGGCCGGGCGCGCCATGTAGACCCCGGACACGATCAGCATCGGCGCCAGGGTCAGCACCAGCATTTCGTAGCTGTGCACCGCCGGCAGCACCACCAGGATGTAGAACGCCGAGAACGGCACCGACAGCAGCGTATAGCGGACGAAGCTCTTGATGGCCGGGACCGGGTCGTCCATCGTGGCGAAGAAACAGCAGAACACACCGGCCATCATCGGCGCGGCCGCACCGGACGGCCAGGCGGTGACGATCCAGAACGCGCAGCAGGCCAGGATCGCGATCACGGCGGCCAACGCGGACCGCAGTGCCATGCCGTGGTCGCGGTTCAGTGCCGCCGGGGTGATGTGATCCTTCGCGTGATCCGGTTCGGCGAACGGCGCGCCATGCATCACCGCGTCGATGCTGCCGCGCAGTTCCAGGCCTTCTTCGCAGGCGGCGATCAATGCCGCCAGGCGCTGCGCCAGGTTCACTTCCAGGATGTCGTGCCAGGAGGCGCCGGCGTGCAGGGGCGGAGAGAGTTCCTGCAGCCGTCCCTTCAGTCCCTCCGCGCCGGCGGGATCGGCCTGGTTGCCCTGCTCGACCCAGTGCGCCACGTCGTCCAGCATCGCCTGCCAGGCCGGTTCCAGCGGCCCCGTCTCGGCCAGCGCCACCAGGCGGTCCTCGACGGCCAGCAGCAGCGGCACCATCACCGTCAGCCGGTCATGCAGCGCGTGCACCATGCCGGCCGTCCAGCGCAGGTGCGAAGTGTCGAACGGCAGGTGGGTGGCCATCACGCGCATGTCGCTGATCTCGCCGGCCAGCGCCAGGCGCACGTGGGCATCGCGGCCGCCGGTAGCGGGACGCAGCACTTCCGTCATCCAGCGGCGCGCATCGCCGATCGCCCGGTCCAGGCGGCCCAGCAGCACCGGGCCCACGCCCTGCGGGAAGACCAGCGAGTGCACCACGGTCGCGGCCAGGATGCCCACGCTGATCTCCTCGACGCGGGCGACGGCGCTGTCGAACACGGTGGCCGGATCCGTGACCGCGGGGAAGCCGATCAGGCCCGCCGTGTACCCGGCCAGCATGAAGATATAGGAACGGGGCGTGCGGTCCAGCAGCGAGATGTACAGGCACAGGCCCACCCAGCATGCCAGCGCCAGGGACAGCAGCTCGGGAGAATTGGCCAGGTTCGGCACCATCGCCACCGTGGCCAGCGAACCGATGATCGTGCCGCAGACGCGGAACAGCGCCTTCGAGCGCACCGCGCCGGACAGGGGGCTGGCCACGATATAGGCCGTCATCATGGCCCAGAAGGGCCGCGGCAGGCCGGCCGCCAGCGAGACGTACAGCGCCAGCATCGAGCCGGCAAAGCACTTCGCGGAAAACAGCAGTTCGCGCGGCTGGGGCGCCGTCGGCAATTTCATCGCCCTGCCCTCAGCCTCTGGACTGTGCGGCCAGCGTGGCATCGAGGCGCGTCAGCACGCGCACGCACGCTTCCAGGTCGGCCAGCGGCATATCGCCGAACAGCTCGCGGCGAAACGGCACCAGCGCCTTTTCCAGCCGCGCGGCGCACTGCTTGCCCTCGGCCGACAGATGCAGCGTCTTGGCGCGCCGGTCGCTCGGATCGTCCTGGCGCAGCACCAGTCCCGATGCGACCAGCTGGTCGATGATCCGCACCAGCGACGGCGCTTCCACGCCCACCGCATCGGCCACCGCCCCCGGCCGCGCCCCATCGCCCAGCCGGCCGATCATCAGCACCGGCCATGCGCTGGCATGGGACAGCTCGAAGTCACTGGCCATCCGGTCCGCCGCCGCCTTGTAGGCGCGCGACACGTGCAGCAGGGTATGCGTGAGGGACATCAGGGTCTTGTCGACATTGGACATGTGCGGCACGAAAATATACTTAGGATGCGAAACTTTAGCATGAAATCCAAATCCCTGCACCGCCACTGCTCAGCCCGTGTCCCACCATGGGGTCAGGCGTAGTGACACGAGCTCTGCATTAGATGGGTTCCCCGCAGCCGCGCGCGTCCAAGTTGTTGAATTCGTGGAGAACGGCTCCCGGTGCCGCCGCAACGGATGAGTGCGTGTCACTACGCCTGACCCCATGGTGTGACACGAGCTCGACCGTAGAAGGGGCGCGAAAAAGTTGCATGCGGCAGGCTGAGCTGCCTCACGGGCGGACGCGCGGCGGGTGATAGCGTAGGGACATGAGCAGACGAAACCGACAATTATTCGCAGGCGCGATCTATCACGTCACGGCCCGGGGCAATCGGCGCGGCGAGACCTTTCTGGACGATCGCGACCACTACATCTGGCTGCAGACCCTGGAGGAAGCCGCCAGCCGCTATGGCCTGATGGTTTATGCGATGTGCCAGATGCCGAATCACTTCCATCTGCTTCTGCAAACAAGCGAGGCGAACCTGTCTGCAGCGATGCATTACCTGAATGGCAAATACGCACAGAAGTTCAACTGGCGGCATGGCTTCACAGGCCATGTCTTCCAGGGACGCTTCGACGCTCTTCTGATCGTGCAGCAGGCGCACCTGATCGAACTGCTCCGCTACATCGTTCTCAATCCGGTGCGAGCGAAACTCGCGAAGAACGCGGACGATTGGCGCTGGAGCACACATCGGCAGGTTTGCGGCCTCCTTCCGCAATCGTCCTGGCTGCAAAGTGCATGGGTGCTCGGTCAGTTCCACGGCCAGTCGGCAGCCGAGCGAACGCAGGCCTACCGGGCCTTCGTCGATGCAGGCGATGCGCCAACCAGGCAGGAGTTGAAAGCACGCTTCCAGAGCAAGCCATCTGCCCGGGACGGCGCCATGCCCGCGCTGGAAAGCTTCGAGAACGAGCACGCCGGCAAGGACGAAGCGATACGCGCCGCCATCGCCAGCGGTGGCTATACGCGCGAGCAGCTGGCACGCCACTTCGGCGTTTCCGTCAGGACGGTCAGCAGGATAACGTCTGCCTAGGTGCCCATTCCACCCGTACCCGGCGCGCGACCCCGCCTCGCTATAATCGCCGCATGCCCCATCCCGCCCCCACAACAGCAACCAGCCCGCCGGACCAGACCCTCTCAGCGTCAGCGTTCTACCGCCGCATCTGGCACTGGCATTTCTTCGCCGGCCTGGTCTGCGTGCCGTTCGCGTTCCTCCTTGCCTTGACCGGCGCGCTGTACCTGTTCCACGACCAGATCGACGATGCGGTCTACGCGAACCAGCTGATCCGCCCAGCCGGCAGTGCGACGACACCGCTGCCTCCCGCGCAATGGATCGACGCGGCATCGAAGGCCCAACCCGGCCGGCCGACGGCGCTGTACGTGCCGAAGGACGAACGACACGCGGCGCAGATCGACGTGGCAACGCCGGCCGGCGCCGTGCAGCAGGTCTTCGTCGATCCGTCGGACGCCAAGGTGCTCGGCACGCTGGCCGAATCGGCGCGCCTGATGACGTTCGTGAAGAACCTGCACTCGCTGACGGTGGCTGGCACAGCGGGCAACGTCGTCATCGAGATCGTCGCGGGCTGGATCATCGTGCTGATGCTGACCGGCGCCTACCTGTGGTGGCCGCGCGGCCGCAAGGGCGGCGTCGTGTCGATCCGCCCTGGTGCCCGCGGCCGCGCGTGGTGGCGCGACCTGCACGCGGTGACCGGTGCGTTCGGCGGCGTCATCATCCTGTTCCTCGCGCTGACCGGCATGCCGTGGTCGGTGTTCTGGGGCCAGCAAGTGAACCAGTGGGCCGGCCGGCACGGCCTCGGTGTCCCGGACGGCATGTGGCGCAACGTGCCCCGCTCGACGCTGCCATCGACGGCGCTGGGCGACGTGCCGTGGACGCTGGAGCAGCAGCCGGTCCCCGCGTCGGCCGACAAGGACCCGCATGCCGGCCACCACATGGATGCCGCCAGGCCGGCACCGGCCGCGGCATCGACAGCGACATCGGCATCCGCATCGACATCGACATCGACATCGACATCGGCATCGACAGCGACATCGGCGATCGGCGTGGACAAGGCCATCGCCATCGCCCGCGAAGCCGGGATGACGCACGGCTTCAAGCTCGCGCTGCCACGCGGCGACCGCGGTGTCTACAGCGCCGTGCGCATGCCGGGACAGCTCGATGGCCAGCGCGTGCTCCACATCGACCAGTACAGCGGCCGCATCCTGATGGACATCGGCGCCGACCGCATTGGCGCCGTGGGCCGCGTGACGCAATGGGGTGTCAGCGTCCACCAGGGTGGCGAGTACGGCTGGCCCAATCTGCTCATGATGCTGCTGGGCTGCCTGGCCCTGATGACGCTGTGCGTGAGCGGCGTGACGGCCTGGTGGAAGCGCCGCCCCGCCGGCAGCTTTGCCGCGCCGCCACGGCGCCATGGCGACCGGCTGATGGCGGGCGCGCTGGCCATCGCCATCATCGCCGGCATCGTGTTCCCGTTGCTGGGCGCCTCGATGCTGCTGGCAGCGGCGGCGGATTACGGCTGGTCGTTGCGCACGCGGGTACGCACGATGGCTTGAGCGCGATGACAGTGTCGCCGGCAGCGGCAGCGGCAGCCGACTATGCCTGGTCGCGGCGCACGCGGCCACGCGCGGTAGCGTGACAGACCAGCGGATGCTGGAGCGGCCGATCAGGTCTGGTCGCCGCGCGCCCGGCAACGCCGTGTGGCGTGGCCGTCAGGCAGATCCTCGTGTCGACGGCAGCCGGCGAGCCCGGGCAATGCGCACGCGGCCACGCCCCGTGGCGTAATGATCAGGCGCTTGCCACCTTCCGGATCGCGGCCACCAGCTTGTCGAGGTCACTCGCGCGCGTGAAGAACGACGGCGTCACGCGGATGCAGCTGCCGCCCACCGGCCCGTTGCGCGGCACCGTGAAGATGCCGAATTCGTCATGGAGCCGCCGTGCCAGCGCCACATTGTCCTCGAATGACGTCCGGCCCTTGATGCGGAAAGACGTCACGGCGCCATACATGGCGGGATCTTCCGGCGTCAGCACCTGCACGTTCGGCACCTCGAGCACGCCCTTCACCCAGTGATCGCGCAAGGCCCGCAGCCGCGCACTGCGCTGCGCCAGCGGAATGCGCCCATGGAAGCGCAGCGCCGCGGGAATCGTCATGATCGCAGCGTAGTTCAGCGTGCCGGAGTGAACGCGTGCGCGGATGTCGGTCACCGGATGCAGCGTGTTGCCCCGCTCGATGCCGATATCCTGCAGCCGCGCCTTGCGGATGTACAGGAAGCCCAGGCCGAGCGGCGCGCCGATCCACTTGTGCAGGTTGGCACCGACGAAGTCCGCGCCGAAGTCGGGAATGCGGTAGTCGAGCTGGCCCCAGGACTGCGCCACGTCGACGATTACATCCACATTGCGCGCCTTCGCGATGCGCACGATTTCGGCAACCGGCATCACGATGCCCGTGCGGTGGCTGATGTGCGTGAGCAGGAGCAGGCGCGTGCGCGGACTCTGGCGCAGCGTGCGCTCGTACACGTCGATGATGTCCTGCCGCGTGGCCGGTTCCGGGATCTGCACTTTCGCAACGGTGGCGCCATGGCGCGTCGCCAGGTCCTCCATCGCATCCATCATCGTGCCGTAATCGAGGTTGCCGTACATGACCACGTCGCCGGCCTTCAGCAGCCGGTAGTTGCCGATCAGGTTCTGCAGCGACTCCGTGGCGCCGCGGGTGATCGCCAGTTCCTCCGTCGCCACGCCGGCGTGCGCGGCCAGCGTGGCGCGCACGGCCTCGACACCATCGACATCGAACTCGCGGCGCAGGAAGCGCGAGTTGTAGCGGTTCAGGTAATCGATGTTGCGGCGAAAATCGTCCGCCACCGGACGCGCCATGATGCCGTAGTACGCGTTCTCCAGGTTGATGAAGTCCGGCGCGATATCGTAGTTCGCGGCGAGGGCGTCCCAGTCGGGCGAGGCGCCAGCCCCTTGTGCAGGGGCGCCGGCGGCTTCGGCCAGCGTGGCGGTGCCGAGGGAGAGACTGGCGGCGGTTTTCAGTAGGGTGCGACGGCGTGGCAGGAAGGTGCTCATGGATGCTCCGTGGACGGTGACCAGCCGCAGATCATATGCCGGAACGATGACGGGAGCATGGCAAAAAATGTCCCGCTTTCGGATCCGGCAGGCGGTGCGCGGCGGCGGCCGAATACAGATGTTTCGCCTCGCCGAAGCTTGCGAGCGCGGTACCCCGTTGCATGCGGCGCGCCGTGCAAAAGACATCGCGCCCGCGCCGCACGCACATTGTTTTCCCGCGCGCGCCACAATTTTTTGATACCGACCCCTTGCCTTAACCAATACTTAACATGGTAAGATCGACCCCGAAAAGATCGCCGCCATGTCCACCACGCCCGCCACACGTTCCACGCCATCGTTCGAAGCGCCGCCCGCCGTTGCTGGCGCGCTTCGTCGCGGCACGCCATCCGCGCGTGCCGGCCGCGTGGCGCGCATGATCCTCTGGCTGGCCGGCGCGATCCTGATCCTGCAGCTGCTCGGCGCCACGCAGCACCGGCACGATGCGAGCCACCACCTGTCCGATTGCGCGGGCTGCATGCTGGCCGCGCAGTTGCCGGCACCACCGGCCGATCCCGTCCTCGCCGCCGTCTCGGCACGGCACGCATCGCTGCAGTACTTCCTTGCCGCCATCGCCTTCACCAGCGCCGGCAGCAGCATCAGCGCGCCGATCCCGCGCGCGCAGGGCCCGCCCTCCTCCTCCCTGTAATACCCGTCCGTTCGCCTTCGTCCGCCCACCCGCGGCGCTGCGCCGACGCGACCGTCCCTGCTACTGCCGAGCCTGTGTCACATGGGGTCAGGCACCGTGCCACGAATGCCGAACCCGTGTCCTGGTGCTTTGTCCTGGTGCCTGGCACCGTGCCACGAATGCTGAGCCCGTGTCCTGGTGCCTGGCACCGTGCCATGCTGGTGCCTGGCACCGTGCCACGAATGCTGAGCCCGTGTCCTGGTGCCTGGCACCGTGCCATGCTGGTGCCTGGCACCGTGCCACGAATGCTGAGCCCGTGTCCTGGTGCCTGGCACCGTGCCATGCTGGTGCCTGGCACCGTGCCACGAATGCTGAGCCCGTGTCCTGGTGCCTGGCACCGTGCCATGACGTGTCCTGGTGCCTGGCACCGTGACACAAGCTCGACCGTATATGGCGCGCGGTCAGCCGCGTGCCACCGCAAGATTCGCCGGACGACCGGCAGGGACCGTCACGTCCATCGATTTCCAAGCCATCGAATGCCATGCCAAAGAAAATGAAAACCTTCCGCCGTCCGCTCGCCCTCGCCATCTCGTTCGGCCTCGCGTCCTGCTTCCCTGTCCAGGCCGCGGAGCCTGACGAGACGGATGCCGTGCCGAGCGTCACCGTTGCCGGCAGCCGCGGGCCGCTCGATCCGGACCTGCCGGCCACCTCCGTCAGCAGGACCCGCGAAGAACTGCTCCAGCAGCAGAACGTGTTCAATCCCGAAGACGCGCTGCGAAACCTGCCCAGCATGACGATCCGCAAGCGCTACAGCGGCGACCGCAATGCATTGGTGGGCGGGCGCAGCTTCTCCACCTCGCAGGCGCCGCGCGCGCTGGTCTTGATGGACGGCTACCTGCTGTCGAACTTCCTGGGCCGCTTCGATGCGCCGCGCTGGAACATGGTGGCGCCCGAGGAGATCGCCCGCGTCGACGTGCTGTACGGGCCCTTCTCGGCGCTCTACACCGGCAATTCGATGGGCACCACGATCGCCTTCACCACCGTCAAGCCGACGGGCTTCATGGGTTCCGCGCGCCTCGCCTCGCAGGTGCAGGCGTATGACAACTACGGCCTGAAGGACCGCTACCGCAACTACCAGGGCTCGCTGCTACTGGGCGACCGGCTCGCGTCCGGCGCCTGGTACAAGCTGATGGCGAACCACCAGGATTCCACCAGCCAGCCGATGCAATACTACGGCGTCAATGCCAGCGCGGCCGGCGTGTTCACGCGCCCGTCCGGCAACGCCGTCGCCGTCCCCGTGACGGGCATCGTGTACGACACGGGTCCCACCGGCCTGCGCCGCGCGGTGTTCGGCGCCAACGCGGGCGCCATCGACCACACGAAGCAGGACACCGTGAAAGCCACCTTCGGCTACGACTTCGCCAGCGGCATCAGTGCGGAAGGCTTCGTCGCCTGGTGGCAGAACGATTCCGTCAACACGAATGCGAGCCTGCTGCGCGATGCGGCCGGAAACACCGTCTGGTCGGGGCGCGTCAGCAGCGCAGGCAATGTATTCGACCTGCCCGCCAATACCTTCGCCCCCTTCGATCGCGAAGAGCGCCACCTGCAAACCGGCCTCACGTTGAAGACGACGAATCGCACCGGCTGGAACGCCTCCGCCGTGATGACCCGCTACCGCATCCTGGAAGACACGCAGCGCAATGCCGGCGTTGCCGATCCGTACGCGGCGGCTGGCGGCAGCGGCTCGGCCGTGCTGCGCGACGGCACGGGCTTTCGCACGCTGGACCTGCAGGCCCGCTACGTGCCCACCGCGGGCGACTGGACCGGCGGCGCACACACGCTGACCGTCGGCCTGCACGCCAGCGACTACGCACTGCACCAGGTGACGCGCAACCTGGCGGACTGGCGCAATGCTGCCGGTGTCCAGACCCAGTACATGGGCGGCAGGACGAAACTGTCCGGCCTCTACGCACAGGATGCCTGGCGTTTCCTGCCCGCCTGGACCGCGACGCTCGGCCTGCGCCTGGAACGCTGGAAGGCGTCCGACGGCGTGCAGCGCTTTACCAATGGCCCCTCGACCGACTACGCGCGCCGCAGCGACAACGCCACCTCGCCCAAGCTTTCCGTCACGTGGGCCACGACACCGGACCTGGACCTGCGCGTCTCCGCCGGCAAGGGCACGCGCTTCCCCACCGTGGCCGAACTGTTCCAGGGGACGCAATCCGGCGCCTCGATCATCGTCGCCGATCCGGACCTGAAACCGGAGCGTTCCACCGCCCTTGAAATCACGGCCGACCAGCGCTTCAGCCACGGCAGCGCGCGCGCCACGCTGTTCCAGGACGACGTGCGCGACACCATCTGGACGCAGCTGAACCTGGCCGTCTTCCCGAACGTGACGAACAACCAGAACGTGGGGCGCGTGCGCACCCGCGGCCTGGAACTGGCCGGCGTGGCGGACCGCCTGGGCATCGATGGCCTGAGTCTCGACGCCAGTATCGGCTGGAGCAAGGCGGTGATCCTGGAGAACGCCAACTACCAGCCTTCCGTCGGCAGGATCTGGGTACGCGTGCCGCGCGTGCGCTCGACGACGACGCTGGTGTATGCACCCACGCCGCTGTGGAGCGCCGCGGCCACGTGGCGCTACTCGGGCCGCCAGTTCAACGAGATCAACAACTCGGACATCAACCCGGACGTGTACGGCGGCCTGTCGCGCCAGAAACAGCTGGACCTGCGGCTGCGCTTCCTGCCGGCGCGGCAGGTCGAGCTTGCCGCCGGCATCGACAACGTCAACGACGGCCGCGCCTACCAGTCGCATCCCTTCCCGGGCCGCACCTTCTTTGCCGAAGCGCGCTATGCCTTCTGAACGCCTTCTTCCAACCATGAGGATCACATGATCAGGATCGAACAACTCGTCAAGCGCTACGGCGACCGCACCGCCGTGGACCACCTGAACCTGCACGTGGCGGCCGGTGAAGTGTATGCGCTGCTGGGACCGAACGGGGCCGGCAAGTCCACCACGATCGGCTGCCTGCTGGGCTTCGTCCCGCCGGACGGCGGCACGATCACGCTGGCCGGCTCGCCGCTGCCGCCCGCTGCGGCAGCCGTGAAGCATGCTGCCTATATCGCGGAGAACGTGGCGCTGTACGACCGGCTCACCGGCGTGGAGAACGTGGAGTTCTTCATGCGGCTGCTGGGCCAGAAGCCTTCCCGCGAGCGCATCGAAACGCTGCTGGAGCGTGCGGGGCTGCCGGCACATGCGTGGCACCGGCTGGCGCAGGGCTACTCGAAAGGCATGCGCCAGAAGGTGGGCATCGTGATGGCGCTGGCCAAGGGCGCGCAGGTGCTGGTGCTGGACGAGCCGACCTCCGGCCTCGATCCGGAAGCCAGCGTGTCGTTCGGCACCCTGATCCGCTCGCTGGCGGACGATGGCGCGGCGGTGCTGATGGCAACGCATGACCTGTTCCGTGCGCAGGAACTGGCGGACCGGTGCGGGATGCTCGTGGGCGGGCACCTGATCAGTGAATGGAACCTGGGAGAATTGAATGCTGGCGAACTTGAACGCAATTACCTCGACACCCTTGCCAGCCGCGTCTAGCGGCCGGCGCTGGTGGCGTGCCTGCCACGGCGCCTGGCAGGCCGACTGGCGCGAACGGCGGCGCGACTGGCGCGTATGGCTCGTCCTCGGGCTGGGCATGCTGCTGGCCATCTGCGCCGGCGTGCTCGCTGCCGTCGACCTGCAAGGAACGCTCGATGCGCGGCAGGTTGCGGCGCAGGCCGAACGGGAACGGTGGGAACACCAGGGCGCGAAGAATCCGCACTCCGCCGCGCACTACGGCGTGTACGTGTTCAAGCCGCTGGCCGCGCTGGCGGCGCTCGATCCCGGCGTGGAACGCTACGTCGGCAGCAGCGTGTGGCTGGAGGCGCACAAGCAGAACGAGCTGGTATACCGTCCCGCCAGCGACGAGCCGGGCGCCAGCCGGCAGTTCCGCCTCACGCCGGCGTTGCTGCTGCAGGTGCTGGCACCGGTGGCGATGATCTTCCTCGGCTTCGGCATGTTCGCCGCGGAACGGGAACGGGGCACGCTGCCGGCGCTGCGCGTGAATGCGGCGCCGCTGGGGGCCATCGGCGTCGCGCGGGCGGCCGTGCTGCTGTGCCTTGCCGGCGTCATCGCGCTGCCCGCCTGCGCCGCGGTGGCGCTGGTCGAGCTGCGCGGTGGCGGGGCCGAACCCTTCACGGATGGCGCGGCGCGCGTCGCCCTGTTCGGTATCGGCTACCTGCTGTACCTCGCCACCTGGGCGGCCCTCGTCACGGCCGTTTCCGCCTGGGCGCCAACGATGCGCGCGAGCCTGGGGGTGCTGGTGGCACTGTGGGCCGCGACGACGCTCGTGCTGCCGCGTGCCGCCGTCGAACTGGCGCAGTCCACCGCGCCGCTGCCGACGATGCAGCAGTTCCGCGAACGTGTCGACACGGATCTGGGCATGCCGGACGATCCCGCGGAAGCGGAACGCCACAAGCAGCAGATCCTGAAGGACTACGGCGTGCGCGACGTGAGCGAGCTGCCGGTGAACTGGGCCGGCATCAGCCTGGCGCGTGGCGAAGCGCATGGCAACCGCGTCTTCGACCGGCACTACAGCGCGCTGTTCGACGCGATGGCGCGGCAGAGCGATGCCGTGGCGCTGGGCGGCTGGCTGTCGCCGACGGTGGCCGTGGCCGGGCTGTCGAGCTACGTAGCAGGCAGCGATACCGCCAGCCACATCCAGTTCGTGCGCGGCGCGGAAAGCCAGCGCCGCCGCATCCAGACGGTATTGAACGATGCCATCACCAGTCACCCCGAGCGCGACGGTAAAAAATACGAGGGGGATGCGGCGCTGTGGCGCAGCGTGCCGCCGTTCCGCTTCACCTATGCACCGATCGAATGGAGCCACCTGATGCTTACCCGACTTTTGCCGCTCCTGGCGCTGCTGGCTGCCAGCACGCTGCTGGCCCGCCTCGGCGTGCGCCGCCTGCGCCTGGGGAGCCTGCAATGAGACAGCTGCTCGCATTGATCCGCTTCGACCTGCTGATGCAGGTGCGCGAGCGCGGCACCCTGTGGCTGCTGGCCGCGGCACTGCTGCTGGCCGGTTTCGGCCTGTACGAAGGCAGCCGCTTCGAGAGCGCCAGCCTGGCGGCGCGGCAGGACGCCGTCCAGCAGGAAGGCGCGGCGCGCCTGGCGGCAGGAAAACTGGCAGAGCGCTATTTCGCGGCGCCGGAATCGTCCGCGTTCGCGGACCTGAAATGGTGGCGCACACCCGTCGACATCCGCGGCTATGCGTTCTACCAGCATGTGGGCTATGCCACGCGGCCCGGCGTGCCGGGTGCGGCGCTGACGATCGGCCAGGGCGACATCCTGCCGTCCTATGTCCGGGTACGGGCCGAGTCGATGGAGTCGGTGCGCACGGCGGCCGAGATCGAGCACCCGGGGCGTCTTGCCGCGGGCCGCTACGACCTGATGTTCTTCGTCGTCTACCTGTGGCCACTGATCCTGCTGTCGCTCTGCATCTCGGTGCTGACGCAGGACCGCGAAAGCCGCCGGCTGCGCAGCCTGCAGCTGCAGGGGTTGTCGCCAGCGCGGCTGCTGGTGGCGCAGGTGGCTGCGCGCATGCTGGCTGCTTCCGGCACGCTGATCGTGTTCTGCGTCGCGCTGGCACTGGCCATCGGCGCTGTGCCTTTCTCGTCCAGTGGCTTGCGTGCACTGGCATCGTGGTCCGCGATCGTGCTGGTGTACTCGGCCTTTTGGGGCGCCATCGCGATGGCGCTCTGCGCGGTGTGCGCCAGCCGGATGAGCGCCGCATTTGCCGCCTTCGGCGCGTGGCTCGTCTTCACGATCGTCATCCCCGGCGTGCTGAACGTGGGCGTGCAGCTGGGCGCACCGGTGCCGAACCGCGAGTACTACGTGCAGGCCCTGCGCGATGCGGCCGACCACGTGGCCGAGGACAAGCTGAACAGCCTGGCGCGTTTCTACGACAGCCATCCCGAGTGGAAGCCGGCGAAGACGTCGCTGGACCAGGTCTCGACCGCCGTCTCGCGCATCCAGCGGGCGCAGGAACTGGAAAAGGCGATGCGCGATGTCGAGGCGCGCTTCGACGGTGCACGGGCACGTCGCGATGCGCTGTTCGACCGTGCGATGGGCTTCAGTCCCGTAACGCTGGCGTACCAGGCGCTCACCCACATCGCCGGCAATGACAGCGACCGCCAGGGGCGTTTCATCGCCGAGGTCCAGCAGCACCATGCCAGGCTGCGGGACTTCTTCCAGGCCACCCTCCAGCGCAGCGCGCTCGGCGACGAACAGACCGGCTGCGCGAAAACCTGCCTGGGCGGCTACGGCTTCCGCGACTTCGGCGCCGTGCCGCGCTTCACGGCGTCACCCGCCCTCGCCGAAGCTCCCGGCATCCCCGCTTCGTTCGCCTTGCTGCTGGGCTGGATCGCCCTCGCCGCCGGCGGCGCCATCGCGCTGCTCCACTATGTCATGCAGCGGCGCGCGGTGCTCTGACCAAGCTCGCTAAAGCTGAGCTCGTGTCACACCTTGGGGTCAGGCGTAGTGACACGAGCTCTGCACTAGCACGTGATCGAGCTTCCCTCGCCCCATCGAGCGCCCGGAAATCGCTCTACAGATGAGTGCGTGTCACTACGCCTGACACCACCATGTGACACGAGCTCGGCCGTTAGCGGGTGGCGGGTCTGGTGGCCGGTTCGATCAGCATCAGCTTGCCCGTTTTCGGGTCGCGGAACACTTCGCCGACGCGGTCGTAGCCGCTGCCGTCGTGCGTGATGCCGTCCGCGGGGCGTTCGATCTGGCGGCCTTTTTCGACCGGTTGCGGCGATTTCAGCGCGCCATTGCTGCCGGCGACGGCGGCGATCAGGCCGCAGGCGAAGACCAGCATCACGTCGACCAGGTTGACGAGGCTGGCGCGCGGGTCTTCGTCGCTCGTGTCGAAGCGCGCGTCGAGATGCTTGTACAGCCGCAGGCGCTTGCGGGCCGGCGCGGTCGCATGCGATGAAGACACGGAGCCCTGTCCCGGCAGCGATGCAGGTGTCGATGCGGGCGAAGAATGGACGTCCCCGTTCATGCCGCCTGCTCCATCGCGTCCAGCGTCTCCTCGTACCAGCGGCGCCGCAGCTTGCCGATCACCAGGCCGCCAATGCCGGCCACGAGGCCCAGCACCGTGGCATCGAAAGCGACCGTGACGGCACTCGCCAGCTTCGCCGGATCGCCGGCACCCAGCGCGGCCAGGCCCGGTCCGAGCGGGATGATGGTGGCCATCAGCCCCAGCATCGGCGGGATGCGCGCCAGCAGGTCGGCACGCTCCAGGCGGTGACGGGCAAGCTTCTGCACCTGCAGCACGTCGCCGGCGGCGCGCAGCTGCCGCAGGCCGTGGAAGCGTTCACCGGCGGCGATGCCCGCTTCAACGACGGCGATGGCGCACGCGGCCAGCAGCGCCACCAGCGACGGCACCAGCAGCCAGTTGACGGCGCCGTGCAGCCAGGCGAAGGACAAGGTTTCGTTCATGCGATTCTCCGTGAGGATGGTGGAACCTGGCCGCCGCGCCACAGCCCCAGCGCGAACAGCGCAAGGACGGTGGCCAGCATCGCCAGCAGTTTGATGATCGTGAAGCCGGGCGCCTCGACGGGCGCCGGCTCCTGGTGCAATTCATAGACGTGTGGTGGGGCGGGAGCCTCGGCCGCAGCGGGCTGCGATGGCGCCCGATCCGACAAGGCCTGCCGCGCCCGAGCAGGCGTCGCCGGCACCGAAGCCGGCGCCGCAACCGAAGACGAAGCGGCAGCAGCAGGGATAGCAGCAGGCAGCATCTCGCCCCGCGCCTTGGCCAGCGCCACGCTCAGGTCGCGCGCCTCGGCGGCATCGAGCTGCGGCGCCAGCCACCCCCACATCGGGTGATTCGGCGACGCGTGCCCGCTGCCCGGCAGCCCGTTGGCAGATACGAGCCGCGCCAGCTCGCCGCCCATCTGCCGGATGGTGGCAGCATCCGTCTTCCAGTAGCCCTTTTCGGCGGCGACCATGAAGATGGCCAGCATGTGCGCCTTCACCTGCGCGTTGTGGCCCTTGCCGAGGAACTGCGGCAGCCCGAGTTTCTGCGAGTCGTCGAAGTACACGGCCTTCACTTCATCCCACGCCCAGTTCTTCACCAGGTCGGGCCGCGTCACCTGCCAGCCCCACAGGTTTTCCAGGAACTCCTGCCCCATCGTGCGCGCGCCCGCATAGTCATGCTCCATCAGGGGCTTGAGCCACGCCGGATTCAGGTAGCGGCCGCGCAGTTCGCCCAGCAGCGCGGACGTCAGCGGTTCCACATCGGCGCGGCCCGGCTGCGCGTGCTGCAGGATCAGCGCTTCCGGCACGCGGCCGGTGCGGCCCTCGATCGCCAGCGACAGGCCGCCCAGGTAGTCGAACGCGTCGTTGTTGTCGAGCAGGCCGTACAGATTGCTGGCGCGGCCGTGATAGGTGCGCGTGATGCCGTCCAGCGCGACGTCGAACGCGGCGTGGCTCGCCTCGCCCGTCGCATCCAGGCCGTAGGCATGGCCCATGCGGTTGCGGTAGGCGGCGCCAATTTCATCGCGTTCACGCCAGGCACCGGAGCGCTCGGTGAGGCGATTCACGCCGGTACCGTATGCGCCCGGTGCATCGCCGAACACGCGTTGCGCGGCAGCCCGCCCCGCCTCGGCCACCGGCATGCCCGTGCCGACCAGCGCCCGCTGCCGCACCAGCCACTCCTCGGCCACCCGGTTGCCGGCCACTGGCTCGTTGCCCCACTGCGCATCGTTCAGCGGCGCCAATGCGGCCGCCAGCGCTTCCTTCAGCGACGGATCCTGTTCCGCCAGCGTGCCCGCCGATGCGGCCAGCGCCAGCCGCCCGGCGCGGTCGATCAGCCGGATCAGGTTCGGGTACAGGTCGCGGAACAGGCCGGACGTGGTGACGAGCGCATCGCGCCGCGGCTTGCCCGCGCGGAGCTTCACATCGGTGACGATGCCGCGTGCATTCCACACCGGCTCGGCGCCCATCATGGCCAGCGCGAACGCCACCATCACGCCCTCGTCGCGCACCGCGTCGGAGGCCCACAGGATGATGCCCTCGCTGCCCCGCGCATCCTGCGAGCGCGCGATCGATTTGTCCGCCAGGTCCGAGCCCAACTGGTAGCCCAGTTTCGTCGGCAGGATGTCGCCATCGACCGCATGGAAATTGCGCCCCGTCGGCAGCGCTTCGGGCGAGCGCAGCGGATCGTTGCCCTTGCCCGGCTCGATGAAGCGGCCGTCCAGCCCGGCCAGCAGGCCGCGCATTTCCAGCCGCGGCGACTCGCCCAGCTTGCGCGCGACTTCCGGATCGTCGATGCCGCCCTTCTTCATCGACTCCAGCATCAGGTCGATCGACTTCTGTTCCCACTGCCGGCCGAAGATGTGCAGGCCGTACGGCATGAACTTCTCCTGCAGCTTCGTCAGGTAGTGGCCGACCTCGTGGGCCAGCAGGTCGTCGTCGGCCGCATCGAAGCCGATGCCGCGCACTTCCAGCACGTCCGCCATCGAGGCTTCCAGTTCCGCCTTCAGGTTCAGCGCCAGCACTTTTTCGCGCATCAGCCGGGCCGCCTGCGTCTTCAGCGATTCAGAATTTGCCGCTTCATAGCTCTCCACGATCTGGCGCAGCGCCAGCAGCTCGTCGTACAGCGGCGTGCTGGCCAGCGGCGGCGTCAGGTGATCGACCATCACGGCGAGACCCCGGCGCTTGGCCTGCGTGCCCTCGCCCACGCCATCGACGATGTAGGGATAGATGCCCGGCAGGTCGCCGGCGATGAGGCTGGGGTAGTCGTCGCCGGCCAGGCCCACCGCTTTCCCGGGCAGGAATTCGTAGGTCGAATGACGCCCCACGTGCACCAGCGCATCGGCCCTGAACCGGTCGCGCACCCAGTGATAGAAGCCCAGGTACTGGTGCGGCGGCGTGATGCTGGTGTTCGCGTGCAGAAGCTCCTCGTCCACTTCCCAGCCGCGCGGCGGCTGCGGGCCGATGAACACCTTGCCGAACACGAGGCCCGGCACCAGCACCTTGCCGCTGTCGACCATGATCCTGCCCGGCGCGGCGCCCCAGCCCTTCAGGCCCTCGATGCCGTAGCCAGTCAGGCGGCGGTTCAGCGGCGCGAGCGTGGCACAAGGGCGCGCCGCCTGCGCATCGAGGCAGGCGTGGTAGCCATCGCTTAGCGCGGCCAGGTCGTGGATCGCCGCTTCCCGCTGCGGATGATCGGCGCCCTCGACCAGGTGCTGCAGCTCCTTGACGATGGTATCGACCTGCTTGCGGCCCAGCTGCCATTCGCGCGCGCCTTCCGCTTCCAGCACGTCCACGTGCAGGCGGCCCAGCAGCCCGCTCGTCATCTCGCCCTGCACGCGAGGCGACAGCGTGCGGAACCACGCCTGGTAGTCGGCCGCGCTGACACTGTTCACCGTAGAGGACAGCTCGCGCAGGGCGGCGCGGTCCTCCGGCAGGTTGACGCCGTGCGCCATGATCATGTCCAGCAGCGCGTCCGGCGAGGCGGGCAGCGTGCCGGTATCGTAGCCGGCGTGCTGCATCGCATGCAGCATGTCGAACAGCGATGCCGGCACGTCGAGATTGTCGGCACCGATATTCTGCCGGCCCGGCGGATGGTTGTAGTAGATGAGCGCCACGCGCTTGTCGCGGTTCGGCTTGTCGCGCAGCGCCAGCCAGCGCGTGACGCGGCCGGCCAGCCGGTCCACTTCCTGCGCCAGCAGCACCGACGGCCGGTTCTCGATGCCCGTCAGCCGGTCCTTCTGCGCCTGGCCCAGCGCGGCGACGACGATTGGCTGCCCGATGCCCTGCAGCTCCGGCAGCGCCACGCGGTACTGCACGGAGTCGGGCGGCAGGCCGTCCGGCGACAGGCGCCACTGCAGGGCCGTGCGGTCGGACAGGCGGATGGCCTTGAACACGGGAACGTCGATGCGCTTGAATGCCTCGGTGACGGCTTCGCGCCCTTCCGCGGCACCGACCACGAAGTCCTGCAGCACGATCAGCGCGGCCGGTTTCGCGGGCGCCACCAGTTCCGGCAGGCGTTCCAGCGCCGCGCGCGAGGCGCCGCCCCAGCGCGTGAGCACCTGCACGCATTGCTGGCCGCCCTGCTCCACCTTGCGGCAGACGGCAGCGGGCACGTCGCCATCCATGTTCGACAAATCCAGCACCACCACGGCGGGCCGGTCCTGCAATCCCAGTTGTGCGGCATGGCTCCAGGCCGCCGCATCGGTCAGTTCCTTCCGGCCCATGCGCAGCCGCAGCGTGGGCTCGCCCTGCGGTGCCGGCAGCGGCGTGGCAGGATGCAGCTGGTGGTTCATCAATGCCTGCGTGTTGTCGACGCCGCCGGCCTGCCAGAGCCGCCGCGCCGCCAGCCAGTGCGGTGCCGCGGGGTGCGCCTGGGCCGCCTGCAGCGCGGCCTTCGCAGGCGCTTCGTTCGACAGGTCGCGCAGCGTCTCGGGCGGGAAATCCTGCATGGTGCCGTGCGCGTCGCGCGTCATCAGGCTGAGGGTCGCTTCGCCGTTGAAGGCCAGGACCGCCGTCTTGGCGCGCGCAACCTTCGGCAGCAGCGTCTTCAGGCGATGGGCCGGATCGCCAAACAGCGACACGGCGAGGATGGTGTCGGCCTGCGCCACCATCCTCGCCGCTTCCCGGTCGCTGGCTGCCATCCACTGCGCGGGGGTGCGCAGCACGATGCGGTCCTTCGGATGGGCGGCCAGGTGGCGGTGCGCGGCCTCGATGGCGGCCGGCGCGGCACGCTCGGTGACGATGGCGAACAGCGTTTCGGCGGACGCGCCGGCGCATGCCAAAAGACATAGCAGTGCGATGAATGGACGAACGAATGTCAAAGTGTGGCCTGGCCGGTCGCGGCCGCACTGCGCCGCAGGTCATACGCCAGACCGCACCCCGGGTCCTGCGCAATCCATCGTGCCCGGCCGGTCTTCTGGCTCGCCGTCATCCTCCCCGGCCCCTGCCTTCCCGCGCGATGCGCAGTGGCGGTTGGACCGGTTCGTCTGGCTTACAGCAGCGGGGGCTGCGCCGGAATGGCACGCGAGGCATGTCGCGCGCTTCACCGGCTTCCCGTTTCACCCGCCACGAATCGTGGCCGGGCACCGTGCACTTGAAGGCGCGATTCTACAGGCAATGCTGACGGATTGTCACTTGGCGGCGGCCGCAACGGCCGAGCCCGTGTCCACCCTGGGGTCAGACCCCGACATGGACACGGCCTCATCTGTGATGGCCGAGTCCGTGTCACGGTGCCTGCCCCCAATGTGACACGGCCCCCCTTATGACACTGCCCCCTTATGACACGGGCTCGGCCGCAGGCGCGAGGCCTTCCATCACTTCGGCCACCCAGTCGATGAACGCGCGCAGCTTGCGGCTCACGTGCCGGTTCGGGCGGTAGGCCACGTACAGCGGCATCGGTTCCAGCTGCCAGTCCTCGAACATCGGCACGAGTGCGCCGCGCGCGACGTGGGCGCGGGCCATGTACTCGGGCAGCCACAACGCGCCCAGGCCGGCCAGGCCCGCCGCCAGGTAGGCATTGCCGTCGTCGATCGACAGCACGTAGCGGCCCTGCACCGTCAGGCTGTCGTCGCCGCGCCGCATCGCATACGGCAGGCCCTTGCCGGTGCGCGAGCCGCGGAAGGCGACGATGCGGTGGTGCGTGTCTTCCAGGTCGCGCGGATGCGCCGGCGTGCCGGCTCGCTCGAGGTAGTCCGGCGCGGCATACACGCCCACCTGCAGGTCCGCCACGCGGCGCGCCATCAGCGACTGGTCGGCCAGCGCGCCGCCACGCACCACGCAATCGACGTTCTCGCCGATCAGGTCCACCATGCGGTCGCTCACGCCCAGGTCCAGCTGGATGTCCGGATAGCGCGCGTGGAAGGCGGGCAGCGCCGGCACCAGGATCAGGCTGGCCAGGGGGCTGGGCACGTCGACGCGCAGCAGTCCGGCCGGCAGCCCGGCGGCATTCGGCAGGCTGCCTTCCACGTCTTCCAGCTCCGCGAGCAGCCGCACCACGCGCTCGTAATACAGGGTGCCATCGACGGTCAGGCTCACGCGCCGCGTGGTGCGGTTCAGCAGTTTCACGCGCAGCCGCGCCTCCAGCTGCTGCACCAGCTGCGTGACGGTCGCGCGGCCCATCTGCAGCGTCAGCGCGGCCTTCGTGAAGCTGCCCGTCTCCACCACGCGCACGAACGCGTTCATCGCATCGATCCGATCCATGCCACCTCCATTGTTTTGATTATACAAACAGTGGTGTCGCGATCTGCGTATTTATCGATAACGATCGGCGGCCTACACTGGCTGCATCCCTTCCCCTTCAAGGAGTACAAGAATGAACAAACGCGACGTGGTCTTCCCGCCCGGCCGCCAGGCCCTGTATGAAAAGAACCGCTACTCACCGGCGGTGCGCTCGAACGGTTTCCTGTTCGTGTCCGGCCAGGTGGGCAGCCGCGAGGACGGCTCGCCGGTGCCGGACTTGGCAGCGCAGGTGCGCCGCGCCTTCGAGAACCTGAACGCGATCCTGGCGGCGGCCGGCGGCACCTTCGCCGATGCGGTGGACGTGACCGTGTTCATGGTCGACCCGGAATCGAAGTTCGAGACGATCTGGAACGTGGTGTCCGAATACTGGGGCGAGGCGCCCTACCCGAACGTGACGGCGGTGGGCGTGACGTGGCTGTACGGCTTCCAGTTCGAGATCAAGGTGATCGCGAAAGTCCCAGACGCCGCCTGACGCTCACGGCGCTTGCCTACCCTGCCACCGGCAGGCTGGCGAGATAGGCGTGGATCTGCGACACCACCTGCGCGCCCTCGCCCACGCCCGCCGCCACCCGCTTGGTGGAGCCGGCCCGCACGTCGCCGATGGCGAATACGCCGGGCACGCTCGTCTCCAGGGAAGAGCGCACCGGCGCGCCCGTGGCATCGAGGCGGCATGGCGCCGCCTGCACCGCGTCGCCGGTGCGGATGAAGCCCTGCTTGTCGACCTCCACGCCGCAGCCGTCCAGCCAGTCCGTGTTCGGATCGGCGCCGATGAACAGGAACACGCGGCTCACGTTCACGTCCTTCTCGCTGAGCGAATTGTTGTTGCGCCAGCGGACTCCCTTCAGCCCCTCGTCGTCCCCTTCCAGCGCCACGATCTCGGTGTGCGTGTGCAGCTCGATGTTGGCGGTGGCGCGGATGCGCTCGATCAGGTACGCGGACATGGTGGACTTCAATCCGTCGCCGCGGACCAGCATGTGGACCTTGCGCGCGTGCGTGGACAGGAACACGGCGGCCTGGCCGGCCGAGTTGCCCCCGCCGACCAGGATCACCGTGGCATCGACGCACAGGTTGGCCTCGATGCGCGAGGCCCAGTAGTAGATGCCGCGCCCCTCGAACTGCTTGATGTTGGCCAGCGACGGCCGGCGGTAGCGCGCGCCGCAGGACAGCACCACGCTGCGCCCCCGCACGCGCTGGCCATCCACCAGGTCCAGCGCCAGCGGCACCGCGTGACAGGCCAGATGCGTGGCGGCCAGCGGTATCGCCAGCTCCACGCCGAATTTCATCGCCTGCACGTGGGCGCGGCCGGCCAGTGCGCGGCCCGAAATCCCGGTCGGGAAGCCCAGGTAGTTCTCGATGCGCGCACTGGCCGCGGCCTGCCCGCCGAACGCGCGTGCTTCGAGTGCCAGCACGGACAGGCCCTCGGAGCCGGCGTACACGGCGGTGGCCAGGCCGGCGGGACCGGCGCCCACCACGATCACATCCCATACCTTCTCCGCCGGGAGCTCGCGCGACATGCCCAGGCAGCGGCCCATCTCGACATTCGACGGGTTCTTCAGCACGCTGCCATCGGGGCACACCACCAGGGGCCAGTCGTCCGCCGTGGGCTGGTAGTGCTCGCACAGCGCCTGCGCCGTTTCGTCGTTGCGGGGATCGAGCACGGTGTGCGGATGGCCGTTCGCCGTGAGGAAGCTCTGCATGTGGAACAGCGCGGGCTGGCCCGGCGGCGCCACCAGCACCGGGCCGCCCGAGCCGAGTTCGAGCAGGTTCACGCGGCGCAGGATCAGCGCGCGCACGATGCGTTCGCCCAGTTCCGCCTCGGCGATCACCAGCGCACGCAACTGGTCCGCCGGGATCACGAGCGCCTCGACGCTGCCGACCGCCGTCACATTGACCAGCGAGGGCCGCCCGGCCAGCTGCGACACCTCCGCGGTGAATTCGCCGGGCCCGTGCTCGATGACGAAGGCGGAGTTGCCCAGGCCGTCATACCGGTACGCGGCCATGCGCCCCTTCAGCACGAGCACCATGCCGAAGCGGGTGTAGCCCGCCTCGAGGATGCGCACGCCGTTGCCATACGTGCGCACCGTGCCGAAGCGCAGCAGCCGCGCCACTTCCCGCTCCGTCAGCACGGGGAAGATCTGGTGGCGGCGCTGCTCGATCGATGCGGCGAGCACGGGAACCTGCTCGTCGGGCCCCGTCTCGGGCAGGAATTCGGGGGCGCTTGCGTTCGGGTTGGCCATGGCGTGTCGATCAGGTCACTGTCGTTCGGATACCGCCAGTGTAGTCGATCGGCGACCCGGCCGGCATGGGCCGGAAGGCCTACCCGTTCAGGCCGTCGGCTTCACGTTCGTCGGGGTGGGCGCCTTCGGCTTGAACTTGCGCGCCAGCGCCGGCGTGGACATGACATCCTTCGCACCCGCTTCGGCCTTGTCCACTTCCACGCCCAGCACATAGGTGGCACCGAACATGTTCGAGCGGAAGAGCACCAGCTTGCTGTCCGGCGTGAACCGCACGTTCGGCTCGAGACGGTAGTCGTGGTTCGCCATGTTCACCAGCCGCTCCGATTTCATCACGCCGGGCTGCCAGTAGTCCTTGTCGTTGGTGGCGCCTTCCGCGAGCACGGAGGTGGGCCGCAGCAGCACGATCCAGCCGCCATCGGGCGCCTTCGCCACCTGGCCCGAGTCGCCGCCGTCGCCCGTGAACAGCGTGCCTTCGCGGTTGACGTTGAAATGGATCGACCAGTCGTTGCGCTCGACCTGGTAGGCGAAGCGCTTGCCCGTGTCGAGCTGGCGGCCGGCCACGTAGAACGTGGCGCCCTTCGGATACTGCCAGTCGTACCAGACCGTCCTGCCATCCTCGCCCCAGAACTCGTGGCCGGCGATCTCCATCGCCATGGTGCGCTGGTGGACCAGGGTTTTCTGCGAGCCGTCGGTGCGGATGGTCCACACGCGGTCGACCTTGTGCCATGGGCCCTCGTGGCAGTACATCAGCAGGTTCGGATCGGTGGGCGAGAACAGCAGGTGGTTGATCCAGTCCGTCGAGTGCAGCATCTCGGTGACTTTCGCGGTCTTGAGGTCGATCGCGAACAGCACCAGCGGCATGCGCGATGCCAGGCGCCGCTCCATCATCTGGCCTTTCGCCGCGGCCTCCGTCAGCGGGCCGCCCGGCTCGCCGAACTTCTTCCCCTGCAGGACGGACTTGTCGAACTTCGGATCGGATTCGAAGGTGCCGGCGGCAAGCGTTTCGTCGGCATTGATGCTGTCCACGTGGTAGCCCTGCGGCAGGTCGACCAGCTTGCGCATCGCGCCCGTGTCGAAGCTGGCCGAGTGGATCGACGTGACCTTGGTGGCCGGATCGTCCTTCAGGAAGAATACGCTGTTGGTCTTGCGGCCGACGGCGATGGTGCGCGCCGCCATGCGGTCGCCATTGTTCGGCACCAGCAGGCGCGTCTTGCGGGTGGCCAGGTCGAGGGCGTGGATGCCGTCCGGCGCGTTGTAGACCATCGACTTGCCGTCCGGCGTGATGGCCGTGAAGTTGAAGTACAGCGCCGAGGAATCCGGCTCCGGCGTCAGGCGCCAGACGCGGTGGCCGGTGTCCTGGTCGACCCAGGTGAGGGGCGGCGCTTCCGCGGCGAGTGCGGCGGACGTGAACGCTGCGGCCAGCAGCAACGGGGCAAGGATGGTGCGGATACTAAGCGTAAGCGAGTGCATGCAATCTCCGTTCGTGAGCGGACCGGCCGCGTGGCCGGCCGGGTCCAGACGGCTACGATAATGGAGTCACGCGCAACGGGACAGCGGGCCGGCGCGATCCGTCACAAAGATGATCGATCCTGCCCCCGGTCATTCGACCGCCACATCCCACAGCTTGGCCATGCGCGACGATCCCTGCGGCCCTTCCACCGTCAGCACCACCAGGTACTTGCCGGCCTCCCGGTAGCGGTGCACGGGATGCTGCTCGGCCGAGCTGGTGCCGTCGCCGAAGTCCCAGTGCCAGCGCTCGACGGGTCCCACGCTCTCGTCGCGGAACGTGACCTGGCGCCGGGCCATGTCGGTGACGATGAACGACCACTGCGCCTCGAACGCCTTGCGGTGCTGCGCTTCCAGCGGCATCAGCGTGAAGACGGTGCCCAGGCTCGAATTGCCGTACATCTTGCGGTTGTCGGACAGGTTCCAGAAGCCCTTCTTCTTTTCGTCCTTCAGGTCGTCGTAGTCGATGACGGCCCAGGTGAGCCCGATCTTGCGGTTCTCCCTGAGCACCGACTCCACGGCGCGGGCAGGATCGGCGCCGGCATAGTCGAAGGGCGTGATCCAGAATTCGGCGGTGAGCTTGCCGGGCTGGCCGGGTTTGAAATCGTAGGCGTATGCGATGTTCGAATACGGCAGCTTCTTCAGCCAGGCCTGCGGGCCCCACAGCAGCGCCCAGTCCTTGCCCTGCGCCGGCATGAAGATGTGGTAGTTCTGCGCGTGCACGCCGTGATAATCGAAGTAGCGCTGCGACCAGGGCAGCGACGGGTTCGGGTGCAGCGTGTCGATCAGCGGGCCGCCGGACAGGTCGGCATCGACGACGATCTCGAAGGTGTCGTTGTGCAGGCCGGGATCGGCGAAATCCCAGTAGTCGTCCCACGCTTCGTAGAGGAAGTACAGGCGGTTCAGGCCCTTCACCCAGGCCACGCGCACCTTCACGTCGAGGCTCTTCGGATCGATCTTGCGGAGATTCCCCGCGGCCTTGCCCACATCGTCGCGCAGCTGGTCGGTGCCCACGATGTAGTCGGCCGGGACATCGCGCCAGTCGTCGGCCTTGCCGTCGATGACGGGGATTTGATTGGCGGGGAACTGGTAGACCTTGTAGCCGCGGTCTTCCTGGGCGGTGGCGGCGGTGCAGGCGAAGACGGCGAGAAGAATGGCTTGGCGGATCATTGGGCGTCTGGAATGGGCACGATGTCCGCCATGGTATACGGCGCGGGCTGCCCGGTCGGCGGCCGGGAAGGAACGATCAAGGCTTTGATCGGGAGGCGTGATCGTGCATTGAAGCAAGCTGGCGCTGATGTTCAGGACAGCGTGCGAGGATCACTGCCTTCAACCGCAACGGAATCCATCCATGATCCAGAACCAGCCACCGCGCCGCGACTTCCTGCGCTATGTCGGCACGCTTGCCGCCCTGTCCGCGCCGACGCTCCATGCCGCCGCCAACGAACGGGACCGCATCACCTTCCCGCCGATCAACGACAAGTCGGAAAAGCCCGAAGTCACCGAGCCGCCCGCCGATCCGCTGGGCGAGCGCGTGGGCATCGCCATCGTCGGCCTGGGCCGCATCTCCGTCAACGAAGTACTGCCGGCCTTCGGCCAGAGCAAGCACGCGAAACCGGTGGCACTCGTGACGGGCGACCGCGAAAAGGGCCTGAAGCTGGCGCGCCAGTACAACATCCCGGACAGCGCGGTGCTCGACTACAAGGAATACGACAAACTGGCGCAGATGGCGGACGTGAAGGCCGTATACATCGGCCTGCCGAACCATATGCACCCCGAGTACACCATCCGCGCCGCGAAGGCCGGCAAGCACGTGCTGTGCGAGAAGCCGATGGCCAACAGCGTGAAGGAATGCCAGCAGATGATCGACGCCTGCCGCAAGGCGAAGGTGCAGCTGATGATCGCCTACCGCAGCCAGTACGAGGTGCTGGACCGGGCGCTGGTGAAGATGGTGCAGGAGAAGAAGCTGGGCGCGCTGAAGGAATTCATCTCGGTGAACTCGCAGAACATGGGCGACCCGCAGCACTGGCGCCTGAAGCGGGCGCTGGCCGGCGGCGGCGCCCTGCCCGACGTGGGCTTGTACTGCATCAACGCGGCCCGCTTCCTCAGCGGCGAGGAGCCGGTCGAGGTGATCGGCAATGTCTGGTCCACGCCGGGCGATGCGCGGTTCAGGGAAGTGGAGGAATCCTGCCAGTTCATCCTGCGCTTCCCCAGCGGCTTCATCGCCAGCTGCTCCACCAGCTACGCGGCGCACAAGTCGCAGATGTTCCGCCTGAATGCCGCGGAGGCCTGGGCCGAAATGGATCCCGCCTACGCCTACAACGGCAACAAGCTGAAGATCACGCGCGTGGTCGAGGGCAAGGAGCAGGCCAGCGATATCGGGCTGAAGGAAAAGAACCAGTTCGCCGCGGAGATGGACCACTTCGCCGAATGCATCCAGCAGAACAGGGATGTCCACACGCCCGGCGAGGAAGGCCTGCAGGACCAGCGCATCATCGAGGCGATCTACGAGTCGGCCCGCACCAACCGCCCGGTGAAGCTGAAGGCGCCGGGGCGCACGCGCGGACCGGCGCCGAAGGAGGATGGCGCCGCCTGAACTACTGCCCAGTCCGTGTCACGGTGCCAGGCACCGTGCCATTCATGGTCGAGCTCGTGTCACGGTGCCAGGCACCATGACACGAGCTCTACCGTGGCAACAGCGCGCGGTCGACCAGCTGCTGCAGCTGGGCGGGCTGGTCGTACTCGATGCGCAGGTTGTTGCGCAGGTCTTCGCGCATCAGCAGGATCATGCGCTTGGCAACCGGTTCGGTGATGGCGAGGTCCAGCGCCTCCTGCACGCGCGCCTGGACGACGGGCACGTCGCTGCCGACCGGTGCGATGCGGTGGACGTACTGCCGGCCGATGGCATCCGGCGCCAGGTCCATCGGCCGGTTGCTGCGCTGGTCGAAGTCGGACAGCACCGAGCGGTACGCATTGGCGCCGAAGACCGGCCATTCCTGCGGCATCGCTTCGCCGGTATTGATCGCATGCATGGCATCGCAGATCGGCGCCAGCTGGTCGACAGCATAGCGGGTCACGTGTGGATTCCCGGCCCGCACCAGGTTGGCGATCAGCTCGCCCAGGCTGGCGTGGCCGATGGTCGAGGAGGTGCGTTCCAGCCCGCCCCAGTAACCGTCCGCCCCCTGCAGCAGCGCTTCGATGACGGACGCGTTCTCCATCCCGTTATTGGTGTGGACGTGGCACAGCAGCTGCTGGTCCGCGCGCAGCATGGCCTTCGCCGCGGCGGCAATGGCGCCCACCTGGAACGGGAAATAGGTGCCGCGGTCGTCCTCGAACGACAGGCCGTCGAATGGCAGCGTGGCGACCAGCGCCACGATCTCGCAGGCGCCCGCGCGGTCGGCCATGAACACGTCGATCAGGTTGAGCACATTCAGGTAGACGCGGCCCGCCTGGCCATCGACCGGCGCCAGATGTTCGCGCAGCCAGGCGATGCTGCCCGCGATGTTCGCCAGCGTCATCCGCAGGTCCGCGCCCGGTACCGGTTCCACTTCGAGGATCGTGTTGGGAATGCCGTAGTCCACCAGCTTCTGCATGCTCAGGTCCGGCACGAACACGCCGCCCTGCTGGCCGCCCAGCGAAGTCATGGCGAAAGAGTGGCGCAGGTCGTAGCCCTCCTTCTGCAGGTGCAGGCAGAAGTCGTCTTCCACTTCGGGATGATCGCCGTACTGGTAGTCCAGCGTGGCGATGATCCGGTTCTGCACGCCGAACCGGTCGACCAGCTTCAGCAGATCGAGCTTGTTCTGCAGCGTGTGGCCGATGGGCGAGGCGAAACAGGGTTCGCGCAGGGAGATGTCGAAGAAGACGGGGTCGAGCGAGCGCAGCCGCGCCAGCTTGTCCTCGGCCTGTTGCAGATGCCGGTCGACGGCCGCGCGGCCGGTCAGTTCTGTGTGCATGATTCCTCCGATCGCTGTGCTTTAGTGCTTTTCAGCAAGGATATCGCAGAGCACGGGCGCTGAACAGAGGCCCGGCGGACCGGAAAGGAAGACGGGCGCGTAGAATGGCGCTTTTAAAAGGGATTCAACGTGAAAAAGACTGGCCTGGCAAAGAGTGACGCCAAAAAACTGATGGGCAAGATGGCAGTACCGGGCGCACCGTCCTTTGGTGCGGCGGCCGCTCCCGCCATCGACAAGCGCGAGCAGCGCAAGCTGGACCAGGCACTGGGCCTGATGCCGTTCGCGGTCAAGCTCAATGGCGATCTGGTGAAGCAGCTGCAGGCGCTGGCCACCGAACGTGGCGGCGACCTGAACGCCACCGTTGCGGACATCCTGACGCAGGGCCTAGCGGCCGACGCAGCGAAATAAGCTTCAACGGGCGGGCCACGTCATCCCGACGCGGCGCCCGCCGGCATGCAGGCTTTTCGGCCCGCATGCCCTCTCCGACACATGCTGGCTGTTCAGCCGCATGCATTCACCCGATACTCAGCCCAGCGCCACTGGATGCAGCCAGCCGTGCGTGTCCGGCGCGGTGCCGCGCTGGATGCCCAGCAGCGCCGTGCGCAGGGCCATCGCGACCGGGCCGTTCTCGTTGTTGTTGATGGTCTGCGCGAAGCCGCGGCCCTTGATCTCGCCGACCGGCGTGATGACGGCCGCCGTGCCGCAGGCGAACACTTCGCTGATGGCGCCGGAGGCGATATCGTTCAGCACCTGCGTCAACGGCAGCCGGCGTTCCTCGGCCTGGTAGCCCAGGTCGCCAGCCACGTTCAGCAGCGTGGAGCGCGTGATACCCGGCAGCAGCGTGCCGGTCAGCGCCGGCGTGACCACCACGGGCGCGCCGCCATCGCGGTAGACGAAGAACAGGTTCATGCCCCCCATCTCCTCGATGACTTCGCGCTCGATCGCATCCAGCCAGATCACCTGGTCGCAGCCATGCTCCTTCGCTTCGGCCTGCGCCAGCAGGCTGGCCGCGTAGTTGCCGGCGCACTTGGCTTCACCGGTACCGCCCGGCGCGGCGCGCACGTACTCCTTGCTGGCCCACACGCTGACGGGCTTGAGGCCCTGCGGGAAGTACTCGCCGGCGGGCGACGCGATCAGCAGGAACAGGTATTCCTCGGAAGGCCGCACGCCCAGGAACGCATCGGTGGCGATCATGAACGGGCGCAGGTACAGGCTCTCGCCCGAGCCGGACGGCACCCAGGCCTGGTCGATGGCGACCAGCGCCTCGGCCGCGCCGATGAACAGCTCCTGCGGGATCGACGGCATGGCCAGGCGCGCCGCGCTGCGGTTGAAGCGCTCGCTGTTGCTGTCCGGGCGGAACAGGCTGATCGAGCCGTCCGGCTGGCGATAGGCCTTGAAGCCTTCGAAGATCGCCTGGCCATAGTGCAGCACGGACGAAGCCGGCGACAGCGACAGGGGGCCGTACGGCTTGACCTCAGGGTCCTGCCAGGTGCCGTTGCGGTACGAGACCACGGCCATGTGGTCGGTGAACACGCGGCCGAACTGGATCGACTGCAGCTGCTGTTGCCGCTGCTCGGCCGAAAGGGGGGCGGTGGAAGGGGTGATGCGGAAAGTGGAGCTGGTGGATGCCATCGTCTGTACTGGTGAAGGTAGTGAATGTGATCAATCTTCGAAGCTTAGCATGGGCACGGCGGGAGTTGCAGGGACAGCAGCGCCGAGCCCCCCGAGGACCTGTGGCAGACCGGCTTCATGCACGACGAGATCCAACATGAATGAAATTCGCAAATTAACAACAAGGCAAGTTTTTCAAACTGTTAAACGAGGCACCGTGATAATCTTTACAACGCCGCAGCGCTAACGCGGCGGGTAGAAACTCCACCAACGCTAACTGATCGGGATACTCATGAAACTGAAACAAGTCTTGAGCAATGCAGCCGTCGCAGCGACCCTCCTGTGGGCCGGTATCGCCAACGCCGCGTGGTACCAGTTCACGCTGACGGGCGACTACTCGGCAACCTGGCAGATCGATTCGGCCACGATACCGGATGAGTACGGCCTGGGAGGCGGGATGCTGTTCTATGATGTGGTAGGGAACTATACCGGTGCCGTGAGCGAGCTCGCGGACGTCACCTTCTACCACGCCGATGTGGGCGGCGGGCTGACGCTGGAAGACTACTACGGCGGTTCGATCCTGGTGCAAACGGACGGCCCGCAGCTGTACAGCGGCAGCGAGGAGGCACCATCCTTCCTTGCAGGCACCTACCAGCTGACGGAGTACCAGGGACCGGGCGCCTACACCCTGACCATCTCGGCAGTGCCGGAACCGGCGACCTATGGCATGCTGCTCGCCGGTATGGGCCTGGTCGGCTTTGCCGTGCGGCGCCGCCAGCGCCAGTAAGCGGCAACGGCCGGTTCGCGGATCGGCCGTTCCCTGCTGACCTTCCCGGCTGGCCCTTCGTGCTGGCCTTCCCTGCAGGCCTTCCTGCTGGCCCTCCTGCTGGCCTTCCTGCTGACCTTCGCTATCCAGTAAGCAGCGGCTGCGTCAGGTTCCAGTCCTCCGGCGCTGCCGATCCCGCCATCGGCGACACGCCATCACTGCCGGCGCACCAGCCGCCGCAACCGTTCCATCCAGCCGTTTTCCTGCCGCGCAGCGTAGGCACGGATCGCCGGCACGCGCAGTGTGACCGAGGTGCCGCCGCCGGCCGGGTGGCCGATCTCCACGGCCGCGCCGATCGCTCCCGCTGCCTCGCGCATGCCGCGCAGTCCCCAGTGCCCTTCGCGGCCCACCCGCGGATCGACGGCGGGATCGAAGCCCGTGCCGTCGTCCGCCACCATCACCACCAGCGCATCGGCATCGTACCGCACCGTCAGGGTCACCTGCGTGCCGCCCGAATGCTGGAACGCGTTGCGCAGCGCTTCGCGCGCGATGGCATGCACTTCCTCCGCGATGGCCGGCTGCAGCGGCCGAACCTGCCCGGTCGTCTCCTGCGACCAGGCCAGCGGATGGTGCGCAGCGCACTCGTTCGCCACGGCGGCCAGCGCCCGGTCCAGCGCCTCGTCCGGGCCGGTGCCGTGCCGCAGGCCGCGCACGCTGTCCCGCCCTTCCGCGATGGCGGCTTCCGCGCGTTGCAGGCCCTCCTCCATGCGTGCGCGCACTTCGCTGTCCGGCGCCAGCCCGTGCTTGACGGCCTCGAAGCGCAGCAGCAGGCCCTGCAGGCTTTGCAGCACCGTGTCATGCAGGGCGCGCGCAATGCGTTCGCGTTCCCGCATCTTCACTTCGAGCCGCTCGCGCACCCGCGCCGTGAGCCGGCCCACGCGCCAGCGGTACAGCGCGGCCAGCAGCCCGACGGCCAGCACGCCGGAGAGCAGCCGGAACCACGCGGTCTGCCAGAACGCCGGTGCGATGCGCAGCGTTGCGACGGCCGGCGCGGCACTCTCGACGCCGTCCTCGTTGATGGCCACGACCTCGAAGCGGTAGTCGCCCGGCGCCAGGTTCGTGTAGGAAGCCTGGCGCACCGCCGCGGCCTCGCGCCACGTGCTTTCCAGCCCAGCCAGCCGGAAGCGGAAGCGCACCTTCTCGGGCATCGACAGCGCCGCCGCCGTGAACGCGATGTCCACGCGCCCGGTCAGCGGCGGCAGCTCGGCCGGGCGGCCCGGCAAATAGCCCTGCCGGTCGGTGGCGATGCGGGTGATCAGTGGCTACGGACGCAGCGTGTTGCGCACGATATGGGCCGGATCGATCCACCCGATGCTGCTCGACGAGGCATACCACAGGCGCCCGCCGGTCCCTTGCGCCAGGGTCGGCAGCGGGCGCATTTGCGATGGCGTGCCCTCGTAGCCGTCCAGGTAATTGAAGCGCTCGGTGTGCACCGGCAGCGACGCGCCGGCCAGGACGGCGGCCACGCCGTCCCGGCCGATCCGCGCGAGACCATCGAGATCGTGCAGCCACAATTCGCCCTCGGCTGTCTCCACGATGCCCGACACGCCGCGGAACGTGCCCTGCTGGTCGCTCATCCGCCGGAACCGGCTGCCATCGAAGACCGCCAGGCCCTGGTTGCCGCCGAACCAGGTGCCGCGCTTGCCGGCCGTGATGGCCAGGACATTGCCCACGTCCAGTCCATCATCGCTGCCGAAGCGGCGTAAGGTCGCGCCTTCCAGCACTGCGGCACGGTTGCCGGGATAGCCGACCCAGATGCGGCCCTGTGCATCGGTGGCCAGCGACACGGCGGTGGCCTTGGCCAGGCCGTCGATGCCGCCGCCGGCCAGCCAGCGTCCCTCCTTCAGCGTGAACAGCCCCGAGCCGATGATCGATGCCCACAACGTGCCGTCGCGCGCCATGGTCATCGCCTGCACGCGGCGGCCTGTCGTTTCCGGCGGCAGCGGCCAGCTCTCGTACCTGCCGTTCGCGTAGCGCCAGATGGAAGTAGGATCCGCGAACCACAGCACACCGTCCGGGGACCGGTACGATGCCGAAACGTTTTTCAGCGCCGTCTCGGTGCGCTGCCCGCCGGCCGATGCGCGGAAGGTCGGCACCCGGAAGTCGCCCGGGCTGAACTCGTTGCTGATCCACGCGTTCCCTTCCGCATCCGGCAGCACGGCCGGCGCATCGGTGATCCCCGCCGGCAGCGGCACGGTGGCCAGGCGGCCCTGGCGCACCCGGTCGATGCCGCCCTCCGTCACGAACCACACATTGCCCTCGCGGTCCGTCAGGTTCGCGCTGAACCCCTTGCCCGTGAAGCCTTGCGCCAGCGTGTAGGTCTTGAGGACGCGGCCCGCATCATCCAGCAGCTGGACGCCCTCGCCGGCATTGACCCACAGGCCGCCCTTCGCATCGATGTAGTAGCCGAACAGCGGCGGTGCACTCGCGGGCCGGAACGTCGTCAGCGCACCGCTTGCGGGATCGTAGAGCTGCATGCCCTCGGCGCGGCTGTTGATCAGCAGCCTGCCGTCCGGCCGCGGTTCGCCACCATCGATGTCGCCGGCCAGCACGCGGCGGAACGTGGCGCCGCCCGGGGCATTGCGGTACACACCATCCGCGGTGAACACCAGCACGCTGCCGTCGCGCAGGATGTTGAAGCTGCGGACGAGTGCGGCCGGCAGGCCGCTCCCCGCATCGAGGTGGTGCCAGCGCCCCCGTTCGAAGCGGTACATGCCCTTGCCGGCCTGCGCCCAGACCACGCCCGCCGGCGTGCGGTCGAAGCGGTGCACGGAGCCGCTCGGCGCCCCATCCGCTTCGCCATAGTGCCTGACTCTGTCGCCATGGAACACGCTGACGCCGCCGAACTGGTAGCCGACGAAGATGTCGTCGCCAAACGTGCCGACGGCCAGCGTGGCCGTCGATTGCAGCGGATTGCCGGCGATACTGTCGATCCGCTCGAACCGCACGCCATCGAAGGTGTACAGGCCATCGCGGGCCGCGAACCACAGCAGGCCATGGCTGTCCTGGCTCATCGAGTACAGGGCCGAGGGCGCGCCATCCCGCTTCGACCAGCCGGCATGCACGAGATCCGCCGTCCACGGCGCCGCATGCAGGGCCGGCGTGGCAAGCATCACCGCACACACTGCAACGCGCACGGCAAGCGCCGGCAGCATGGAAGGCCATGGCTGGTTCATTCGGATTTCCTGTTGGACGACGACGGGGCGGCACGGCCGCAAGGATGCTGAACCGGTGGATGCCGGTGGTCACATTATGCACGAGCAACAGCGGGACTGACGAGTGCGGCTAGCAGTTCGATAATAAAGCATGCACGCACCGATCGCGCGGATGGCGATCGACGAGGGAAGCGCCGGGTGGCGAACACCGCCAGCGCATCCCGATGAGGCGGGAATTATTTCGGACGGGTGGCCAGTGCCACGATCGCGGCGCCGGCGGCCACGACCAGTGCGTCCTCGATCAGGCCGCTCCTGGTCTGGCCGATGCTGGCCATCGCTTTCTTGCGGCCGGCCAGCGTCAGGTAGGCCAGCGGCACGGCCGTGGCCACCGCGACGGCAGCGCCAGCCTTTTCCTGTCCTTCCGGCGCCAGCGCGGCACCGGCAATGCCGGCACTCATCACGCGCGCCAGCAGGCCCAGGAAGACCGTGCGGTCCGGGGCGCTCTTCATCTTGTCGCCGAACAGTTCGCCGGCACCCATGGCCAGCGCGCCGTATTTGAAGACGGGGCGGTCGAGCAGCACAAGATTGCCGGGGGTGTCGCGGTTCGCAAGGCGCGCAGTGGCCAGCGTGGCCATCGGGGTCATGGAACGCGCACTCGCGACGGCACCGATCAGGGCGGAAGGCAGCAGGCTGGGAAATTTCATCGTAGGACCTTTGTTCGGAAGAATGTGGGGCTACGATAGCGGCTGGGACGGCCGCGTTCAGTGCGCGCGCCAACAGTGGCGTGCCGCCAGTCGGCAGAGTGTCGAAATACGCAAAGAAACGATGGAGATGCAATGGACCGACTGATTTGCTGCGTTGCCCTTGCACTGCTGGCCGTCACGGAGATCAGCCATGCCGCGGCATTCGAGCCGGTCTTCAGTATCGAAGACGGTGCGTTGCGCCCTCTCCCGCCGAAGGCCCTGGCGGCGGTGCGGGCCGGGGCAAAAAAGACCTTGGATGCCGACTGCTTGTCGGGTCGGTTCGTCGGCGCGGCCGTCGACCTGGCCGGCCACGGACGGCCGAAGGACTGGATCGCGATGACCGAGACCGGCTGCGGATGGGGCGCGTCCTCTGCCCATATCTGGGTGCTTCGGTGGGACGGGAGCCGGTACCGGGTGGTGCTGAGCACCGGCGGCCATGACATGGGGGTGGGCCGTCGAAAAACGAATGGCCTGCTCGACCTGAAGACCACCCACGGCACGGCCGGCTATTACAGCGAAACGCAGTACCGCTTCGACGGGAGGCGGTACCGGGAATCCGTGTCCCGTTACGTCAACCTGGCCGATCCCGCCGGCTGCAGGAAGAATCGCGATCTGGAAGTATGCAAACCCGGGAATTAGGTCGGCCGCACGTGTCCCTGGAGCTCAGCCGGCCGCCGCCCGGCTGGCCCGTGCCGCGTGCAGCTTTTTGTAGCTGTCCAGCAGGCGCTGGTGGCGGTCGAGGCCTTCGAGTTGCATGCTGGTTGGCGTGAGGCCGTAGAAGCGCACGGTACCGTCGACCGAGCCGAGCACCGCATCCATGCGCTCGTTACCGAACATGCGGCGGAAGTTGTGCTCGTAGTCTGCCAGGGCCATGTCGTCGTCCAGCACGATTTCCAGCACGGCATTGAGGGCCTGGTAGAACAGGCCGCGCTCGAGCGTGTTGTCGTTGTACTGCAGGAACGCTTCCACCAGTTCCTGCGCGTCCTCGTACTGCTTCAGCGCGAGCTGGATGAGCAGCCGCAGTTCCAGCACCGTCAGCTGGCCCCACACCGTATTCTCGTCGAACTCGATGCCGATCAGCGTGGCGATATCGCCGTAGTCGTCCAGCTCGTTGTTCTCCAGGCGCTCCAGCAGGTCGGCCAGCGCCGCATCGTCCAGGCGGTGCAGGTTCAGGATGTCGGCGCGGAACAGCAGCGACTTGTTGGTGTTGTCCCAGACCAGGTCTTCGACCGGGTACACCTCCGAATACCCTGGCACGAGGATCCGGCAAGCCGTGGCGCCCAGCTGGTCGTACACGGCCGTGTAGACTTCCTTACCCATGCCTTCGAGGATGCCCAGCAGCGTGGCCGCTTCCTGGGCATTCGAGTTTTCGCCCTGCCCCGAGAAATCCCACTCGACGAACTGGTAATCCGACTTCGCGCTGAAGAAGCGCCAGGACACCACGCCGCTCGAATCGATGAAGTGTTCGACGAAGTTGTTCGGCTCCGTCACGGCATTGCTGGCGAACGTGGGCCGCGGCAGGTCGTTCAGGCCTTCGAAGCTGCGGCCCTGCAGCAGCTCCGTGAGGCTGCGCTCCAGCGCCACTTCCAGGCTCGGGTGCGCGCCGAACGAGGCAAACACGCCGCCGGTGCGCGGATTCATCAGGGTCACGCACATCACCGGGTACACGCCGCCCAGCGACGCGTCCTTCACCAGCACGGGGAAGCCCTGCTCTTCCAGTCCCTGGATGCCGGCCAGGATGCCGGGGTACTTGGCCAGCACGTCCTGCGGCACATCGGGCAGCGCCATCTCGCCTTCGAGGATTTCGCGCTTGACGGCGCGCTCGAAGATCTCGGAGAGGCACTGCACCTGCGCCTCGGCCAGCGTGTTCCCGGCGCTCATGCCGTTACTGACGTACAGGTTCTCGATCAGGTTCGACGGGAAATAGACCACTGCGCCATCCGAATGCCGCGTGAACGGCAGCGAGCAGATGCCCCGTTCCGCATTGCCGGAGTTGGTGTCGACCAGATGCGAGCCGCGCAGTTCGCCATCCGGGTCGTAGATCTCCCGGCAGTAATCGTCGAGGATTTCAACCGGCAGCGCATCCTTGCGGCCCGGCTTGAACCAGCGCTCGTTCGGGTAGTGCACGAAGGGCGCGTTGGCGATCTCCTCGCCCCAGTACGCACCGCCATAGAAATGGTTGCAGTTGAGTCGCTCGATGAACTCGCCCAGCGCCGAGGCCAGCGCGCTTTCCTTCGTCGAACCCTTGCCGTTGGTGAAGCACATTGGCGAATGCGCGTCGCGGATATGCAGCGACCAGACATTCGGCACGATATTGCGCCACGAGGCGATCTCGATCTTCATGCCCAGGCCGGCCAGCACGGCGGACATATTGGCGATGGTCTGTTCCAGCGGCAGATCCTTGCCGGCGATATACGTGCTGGCATCCTGCGAAGGATTCAGCGTGAGCAGCGCCTGGGCATCGGCATCGAGGTTGTCCACTTCCTCGATCACGAATTCCGGGCCGGCCTGCACCACTTTCTTGACCGTGCAGCGCTCGATCGACCGCAGGATGCCCTGGCGGTCCTTGTCCGAAATATCGGCCGGCAGTTCCACCTGGATCTTGAAGATCTGCTGATAACGGTTTTCCGGGTCGACGATATTATTCTGCGACAGACGGATATTCTCGGTCGGGATATTGCGGGTATTGCAGTACAGCTTCACGAAATAGGCCGCGCACAAGGCGGACGACGCCAGAAAATAATCGAACGGGCCCGGCGCCGAGCCGTCGCCCTTGTAGCGGATCGGCTGGTCTGCCACCACCGTGAAGTCGTCGAACTTGGCTTCGAGACGAAGCTTGTCGAGAAAGTTGACCTTGATTTCCATGAGAATTCCAGAATTGCGCGCGATGCGAAGTGGGCGCCATTATCCGTGTTTTCCGGGATCGGGCATAGGCTGATGGCGGGCCCAGGCGTCTTCGACCGTCTCGCGCGCCGTCGCCACCAGGCGCCGCCCGGCGGGCCGCAGCGTGACGCGGCGGTCCGCCACGCCGCCGTGGTAGTCCACCAGCCCGACCTTTTCCAGTGCGCGCACCCGCCGCAACAGGGCGGAGCGCGACGTGCCGAGTTGCGTGGCGAGCGACCGCATGTCGCCCGGCTCGTGGCCAGCGCCGGCGAGTGCGTGCAGCATCACGAAATCATCGAAATCGATGCCGTGCCAGGTTCCCAGGTCGTCGTCCAGCCGCGCGCGGAATGCCGCGTAGGCCCGTTGAAAGGACAGGCACTGCCGGAGAGCGGCATCGCTCATGGCGCGCTCCGGTCCGGTTCGTAGTCCAGTGCGCCATGGCAGGGAATCTCCTGGCGCCACAGGACAAGGAGGTCTGCCAGTTCGCGCGTAATGTCGGCGGCGGTGTCCGCGCCCGGCTTCACCATGTCCAGCACTTCGAAGGTGAAACTCGTTTCGCCGTGCGACAGCCAGTCCTGGCGCAGCAGCCGGTTGCGATGGCTGCCCTGGCGCAACTCGAAGCGGTGGCGGTTCAGTGCGCCCTGTGCATCGCCGGCACCGGCAACCAGCACGCGGCCGGTGACGCGATTGCGGATCATGTAGACCCCGGCGCGGGTCTTCGTCTCGAGGTATTGCTGCTTCAGGAGGCGTTTGTCGGTCATGGTTTCCATCCAGATCGTGTGATCAGGGTGCAGGACTGGCGGCCAGCCGCAGCGCGTACTCGCGTACATCGCCGGGCCAGGCGGCGGCAAGGTCGCCGAACGTTTCGATATCGTCCGCAAACAGCGCCCGGGTGCTTTCCTCGAAGCCGGGCAGGTCGCCCGCGATGGCCGAGATGAACCGGTAGGTGCGCTCCTGGGCCGCGCGCCGCTCGTCGTGCCCGGCGCTGGCACGCCTGGCCTCGTCCACCAGCTTGCGCAGGGCGACCGACGCGCCGCCCGGCTGGGCCGACAGCCAGTCCCAGTGGCGCGGCAGCAGCGTGACCTCGCGCGCGATCACGCCCAGCTTCGGGCGCCCCCTTCCGCGCGGTGGTGAAGCGACATCGTCCGGTGCCGGGGCGTCCGCTGCAGCGTCGGCAGATGCCACGGGCAGACGCGCCAGTGCTTCCGCATCACTGCCCCGAACATCCACTTCCAGCACGCGGCCGGTGCTGTCGTCGAAGAGGAGCAGGGGCTCCGTGGCGCCGGCCTCCATTGCATGCTTGACGGCCAGCATGGCGGATGCATGGGTTCCGTAAGCAATGCGCCGAAAGCCGGCGAAGGCGGTGACGGAGCGGGAGATGGACGTGGTCATAGGGGCCATGAGTGATTGCATGGCCGAATTCTACCCGGGCAAAAAAGACGCGTCAATCTACCCGGGTAAAATTAGAAGAAGTCTCTGCGCGGCGCGCAAAATACCTGACATCGGTGGCAGGACAAGCTAGAGTCGTGCTGCCACAGCCGAGTCGGCGACGCCCTTTCAATCCGCGCTCCTCCAGGAAGATTGCCATGCCCGTCCTTGAAGTTGCTTTCTATTTTTTGCTGGAAGTCGTGTTCCATTCCCTGGGCAGGGCCGTCATCTTCGTGTGCTCGCTGGGACGGGCCCGTGCCCGGCGCAAGCAGGAACCGGTGGACAAGGCGCATCGGAATCGCGCGGGGAACCACCATGCCACCATCGTTTCCATGGAAGTGACGCAGGTGATCGGGGTCCTGTTCGTGGTTGCCGTCGTCACCCTGCTGGTCGCCATCCTGCACTAGCCTGCCTGCGACCGGACGACCTACTGCGCGTCACATCCGCTTGCCTTCGTCGACCTGCTTGCCATCCTGGCGCACGACCAGGCCCGTGGCCTTGCCATCGGCCGCGCCACGGAATTCGACTTCGATATTGCGTTCCTTCATGAAGAACGTCGTGGCGCCTTTCGGGTACAGCGTGACGGGCCGGCCGCCGATCTCGACGGATAGATTGCCGCCCTCGCGCCTGAAGACCAGGACCTTCTGGATAGTGGCGGCATAACTACCCGCGAATCGTTCCAGGTCGGCCTCGTTCAGCGAGACCGCCTTGCTGTCGTTCGCTCTCTGGATGGCCTTGTGGCCATAGCTCAGCACGCGCGAGAGCGTCCACGTCTTGTCCGCATTGCGCAGCCACAGCATCGTGAATTGCGCTTCTCCATTCGGCGGCAGCGGCACGCCTTTCGGTCCCTGGGTGAATTCGTGGCGGCCCGTGACGACGGCGGCATATACGTCCGGACCGCGGTTGAGCAGGTACGTCTGAACGTCCTTGTCCTGCGCCGTACGCCTGATGGCCATGTCGGGCCGGCCGCAGATGTTCTTGCGCACACTGTCCGTCAGGGCGGCGCGGCCGCTCGTCAGGCCGCCCAGGTCATGATAGAACTCGACATTTTCGGCCGTCAGCCTGTCCAGCGTGGCGTAGTCGCAATCGTTATAGGCTTGCCAGTAAGCCGCGTCGGCGGTTTTCACTTCCGCCAATAATCCGGGATTCTGGGCCAGGGCAAACAGCGGTGCGGACAGGGCAATGCAGGCAAACGACTTGCGAACGATGGACATGGATATTCCGAAGTCTGGTGAATGGAAGGCCAGTCTAGCCGCGATTATTTAATCTTTGGAATTAAATCCGCTCAGTGCAGTGAGTTTTGATGCTTTCATTTTGAAAGCAAACGGAAGTGGTATTGCATGGCTTTTCAATCGGGATGGAACATCGGCGGAGGCAGGTTTAGAATCATGTTGCGCGGCAGCAGAGCAAAGTCCGGCTCGCACCGACCAACAGATTCGCCTTGCAGGATCGCCCGCGCCAGCGCGAGCATCGACCTCTCATTCAAAAAAGGGAACCTCATGAAATTTGCAGTCCAGGCAGTCGCAGTCCAGGCCATATTGAGTACAGCCTTGTTCATGGAAGCCCCCGCACTCGCCGTCGCCCCCGCGGCACCCGCCGCTGCCACCAGCCCGGCGCACGTCAAGTCCGTGGAGGCTCTGCTGGGCGCCATGCACATCGAAAAAGCCCTGCGGGGCGTGGCCGCGCGCAGCAAGTACCAGAGCGATGCGCAGCGCCAGACCGTTTTTGCCAAGATCGACAAAGTGCCGCCCGCGGAGATTTACCGGCGCCTCGCGCCGCCCCTCACGCGCACGATTTCCGAAGAGACGGCAACCGAAATGACCCGCTTCTACACGACGCCGTACGGCCAGCAGGTCATCAACAAGAAGTACAACAGCGGACCGCAGATCATGATGTCCGGCGTGACGCCGGCCGTGCCGCCCGAAGAAAAGAAGGAGCGCAAGCGGCCTGCTTATGTCAAGGCCAGCAAGGAGCTTGCGGATGCTGGGGCCGCGATCGACCACGAGGCGTTCGTTCTCCTGCAGCAGATTAACAAGGAAAAGCGCTAGGCCGTTCCCGTCGATCCCGGGCCGCGCCTGCGTGGCGCGGTCGACCTCCCTTCCCGTCAACAGCGCCCCGCCCGCCCCCCCTGGCCGTGCGGCAAACGGCCGCTTCCGCCAAGCCCAGCAAGGCGACGTTCCCCCGAATGTCTGTGCTACGCTGCCCCTCCACTTCGATGCCTCGACCAGGCCTCGAAGTGGCATGGAAGCGCGTCAATCACGTCAATAATAACGAGGGCAGCGACAATGACATCATCAACCAGTTCGTCCCGCTTCAGAGTTTCATCGGCGGTTTTTAACCTGCTTGACCCCATACCGTTCGGCTTTTTCGTGGCCACGTTGATCTTCGACGTGATCTACGCGAGCAATGCCAATGTGATGTGGGCCAAGAGTGCTTCATGGCTCGTCAGCATGGGGCTGCTGTTTGCCATCATTCCCCAGCTGATCAATCTGGCCTGGGTGTGGTTCAGCAAGCGGCGCGTCCGCACCCGCGGCGCGGCCATCAACTTCTGGCTCAACGTGATCGGTATCGTTGCAGCACTCATCAATGCATTCGTGCACAGCCGGGATGCCTACGCAGTCATCCCCGATGCCGTCTGGCTGTCCGTCGTGACGGTCGTTGCAATGGGAATCGGCCGCATCATCCTGGCCGGCGAAATCGTCACTTTCAAGGAATCGGGCCATGGCAAAGTATAAGAAAACGTGGCAGTGCGCCTTGGGAGTCGCTGCCGGCATGTCGCTGCTATTGAGCGGCTGCGGCGACAACGAACGCGTGGATCCTTCGAAACAGATCGGCGCCAATCCGGAGCTGCCGAAATCGCAGAACTTCCTGGTGCCGCCGATGCAGGTGCCGGGTGGCGTGGGCTGGCAAGGCAATGCGGCCCCGAAAGTGGCCGACGGCCTGCAGATCGAGAAGATCGCCTCCAACCTGCTGCATCCGCGCCAGCTGCTGGTGCTGCCGAACCAGGATGTGCTGGTCGTCGAGGGCAACGGTCCGGGACAGGAAGCCGTCACGACGCCGAAGCAGGTCATTGCCGGCATCGTCAAGAACCGCTCCGGCAAGGGCGGCAAGGGCGGCAACCGCGTGACGCTGCTGCGCAAGAAGCCGGGCGCCACCGGTGAGTGGGAGCAGCACGTCTACATCGAAAACCTGCATTCGCCGTTCGGCATCCAGCTGGTGGGCGATACGCTGTTTGTCGCCAATACCGGCAACATCATGAAGTACCGCTACACGCCGGGTGAAACGAAGATGTCCGATCCGGGCACGGAACTGGGCGACCTGCCCAGCACGGTGAATCACCACTGGACGAAGGCGCTGCTGGCCAGCCCGGATGGCAAGAAGCTGTATGTGGGCAGCGGCTCGAACAGCAACATCACGGAAAACGGCCTGGACGTGGAATACCGCCGCGCCGCCGTGCTGGAAGTCGATGCGGCCACCGGCGCCAGCCGCGTGTTCGCATCGGGCCTGCGCAATCCCACCGGCCTGCAGTGGGAACCGCAGTCCGGCAAGCTGTGGGCGATCGTCAACGAGCGCGACGAGATCGGTGCCGACCTGGTGCCGGACTACATGACGTCCGTGCAGGAACGGGGCTTCTATGGCTGGCCTTACAGCTATTTCGGCCAGCACGTGGACAGCCGCGTGAAACCGCAGCGGCCGGACCTGGTGAAGAAAGCCATCAAGCCCGACTACGCGCTCGGTTCGCACGTGGCGGCACTGGGCCTGCTGTTCTACACCGGCACGGGCCTGCCCGAGAAATACCGCAGCGGCGCGTTCGTGGCGGAACATGGCAGCTGGGACCGTTCGCCACTGAGCGGCTACCAGATCGTCTATGTGCCGTTCCAGAACGGCATGCCGACGGGTGCGGCGCAGCCGGTCGTGACGGGCTTCCATTCGGCCGATGAAAAGGACCTGTATGGCGCGCCGGTGGGCATGGCGCAGGATGCCGAAGGCGCGCTGCTGTTTGCCGATGACGTGGGCAATGTCATCTGGCGGGTGACGGCGAAGAAGTAAGGGCCGCCAGGGAGTGGATGCCAACGCAGTCGCGCACCCCATCCACTCCCTGAGCTTCTCAATTTTTATTTCGCTCCGATCTTTCGACGCTCATGAGTGACAAGGTCATCACCTCCTCCCTGCAGGCAATCACGCTGTTCAGATCGATCGTCAAGTCGCCGCTGCAAACCCTGCTGAACGGCGAGGTGTTCAGTGTCGAAGACGAATCGCAAGCCGCGTCGCCGGTCGCACAGGTCCTCGACCTGTCCGCGTCGTCCGACCTGGTCGTCAAATATCAGACGAGCTCCGCTGCGTTTCTGGCGGCCAGCCGGCTTCTCTACAACAACGAAAGCGAATGCCGCTCATTCCCCCTGTCGCTCACGCTGCGCAACTCGGTGAACGGTTCCTACGAACTCACCGAACTGAACAAGCTGCAGCATGCGGTATCGATTCTCGACTCGGGCATTCCGGTGATCGTTCCGCGCTACCTTTGCTATGCGAGAGCCTTCCCGAAACAGGATCCCGACACCCTGTATGACCTGCTGGCGGTGGAAACCGTGCCGCTCATCCGGCATGTGTTCTCTGCGACCCACCTGAATCTGCCGATGCTGCGCATGCAGATGGAATCCAGGAAGCAGGACGAAGTGGTGCTGGAGCCGAACCTCAAATCGCTGGCGGGCATCCGCACATCGGGAGCCAACACGTTCCTGTTCCTCAGCAAGAAGTACCTGGATCTGCACGGCCTGCCCTATCTGTACAAGAAAGGGTGCTGATGCGGACCGCACCGGCGCCACGGAGCGCCAGTGGGCCAATCCCTACACGCCGTTCAGCTTCCGTTTTTCCTGCTTGTGTTCCTTGTAGAGCAAGAACGCCATCGCCGCCGTGCCGAGCAGCAGGATGACACTGGCCGCATCCACGCCGACATTGACGCGCACATCCACTTTCACATCTTTCATCGTTTCGCCCTGATCCATGGTTGTATTGCGCCACGAGGCGCCTCCTTGTCGCTGCAATCTCAAGCATAGCCACGCGGCTTTGGTGATGCAAGGTGCGGGGCAATCGAACGGCCGCCTGATGGTCTGCGTGTCATCGAGCCGATGCCGGCGGTCCTGACGGACGCGCAGCTGGAAGCGACGGGCGCGGGCAAGCGACCATGCAAGTGACAGATCCAGCCCCTGCCCGCGCCCTTGCCCGCTGCAGAGGCGGTAATCGCACGCCGGGTTTTTAGCAGACGCCGCCTTTTGCGAACTCGGTCATGGCAAGGCCGAACAGCTGCCATGCGAGCCAAGCCGCGGTGATCAGAAGGGTCATGATGGACAACGCAACGAGTGAAGGCTTCTTGGCTTTCATGCGGGCGGATGGTGATCGGGTCGGCCAAGAATAGCATTCCTGGCCAATTCATCGGCGGCCGCAGCGCTGCTGCAGGTCGGGAGAGGTGAGCGTCGGGCACACCAAAGCACTGTCCCGGCGATCCTCCGCGGAAACGTCGCACCGTTAATCATGCGACAATCCATTGCCGCCATCCTGCGGCGCCGACCGAACGATTTCACGAAAGCAGCACGCCATGCCCACACCTCCACCGCGCCGCGGTTCTCCCCTGTTGCTGCTGCCGATCGCCCTGATCGTGGCGGCGCTGGCCCTGCTGTTTGCCTGGGTCGGCGGCTGGATCGGCAACCGGGGCGTCACGCCGCAGACGATGATCAATACTGCCGAAGCTTCCGGTTCGCCCCATCCAGGCTTCCGCCGCGCGCACAGCAAGGGCATCTGCATCACCGGCACCTTCGTGCCGACAGCGGCGGCCGCGCAGCTGTCCACCGCGCGCGTGTTTTCGCAGGCGTCGACGCCGGTACTGGGCCGCTTCTCCAATCCCGGCAACGATCCCTACTCGCCCGACAACAAGGCCGCGGTGCGCGGCATGGCGCTGCAACTGAAGACGGACGATGGCCAGGAATGGCGCGTGGCGATGAACAGCTTCCCGTTCTTCGCGTCGTCCACGCCGGAAGGGTTCCAGGCGATGAATGCCGCCAAGCTGCCGGACCCCGCCACCGGCAAGCCGGATCCGGCCAGGATGGCAGCGGTGCTGGCCCGCTATCCGGAAATCAAAAACTTCATGGCGTGGTCGAAGAACGCGCCGACGCCCGACAGCCTGGCCAACACCCGCTTCAACGGCGTCAACGCGTTTCGCCTCACCGATGCGAACGGCACCGACCGCGCCGTGCGTTGGTCGATGCGCCCGCACACGCCGTTCGTGGCGGCGACGCCGGAACAGCTGAAGAACGCCGACCGCGACTACCTGGCGGCGGATCTCGATCGCCGTCTCGCCGCCGGTCCGCTGCAGTGGGACATGGTGATGCAGTTTGCCGCCGGGGGCGACCCGATCGAGGACCCGTCGAAGGCCTGGCCCGACACGCGGCCCGAAACGACCGTCGGCACGCTGACGCTGGTGCGCGCCGAGCCGCAGGCCACCGGTGCCTGCCTGAACCTGAACTTCGATCCGCTGATCCTGCCGAAGGGGATTGCGGGCACGGACGATCCGGTGCTGCATGCCCGCTCGTCGGTCTACTCCGTATCGTTCAACCGTCGCGAACGTGAAATCAGCCAGGGCAAGGCCCAGAACGGGAGCGCCCGATGAACCGTCCACGTCACTTCAACCTGCTGGCCCGCGTGCTGCACTGGTCGATGGCCGCCGCGATCTTCGCCATGCTGTTCGTGGGCGCCGGCATGGTCGTCTCGCTGCGCTACCGCGACACGCTGCTCGACCTGCACCGCCCGCTCGGGCTGGCGATCCTGCTGCTGGCGGTCGTGCGCCTGGTGAACCGGCTGCTGCACACGCCGCCGCCCTTGCCCGCCGACCTGCCGCGCATCCAGGTGTTCGCTGCCAAGGCCTCGCACTGGGTGCTGTACGCGCTGATGCTGGCCATGCCGCTGATCGGCTGGGGCATGCTGTCGGCCGGTGGCTATCCGGTGGAGCTGTTCGACGGCGTGAACCTGCCGGCGATCCTGCCGCACAGCCCCGTGCTGTATGGCTTCCTGCGCCCGCTGCATGGCGTGCTGGCCTACCTGCTGTTCTTCACCATCCTGGCCCACCTGGGTGCAGCGCTGTATCACGCCTGGGTACGACGCGATGAAGTGTTCGGGCAGATGGCGAAGGGCGACTGAGCGCGGGGCCTGCCTGGGTGGCGCCGTCACACGCGTGGGCCAGCGCGATGGAACGCGGTATGCGCACCGTGGCCGCCTGTCGCGATCCCGTTGCGCAATCGGATCCGAATGTGTTCGATTGTTCGTATTCTCCGGACAGTGAATTCGCGTGTGCGCTCTTACAGAGCCGTGTTGGCTAAATTATATTAGGCGCTGGCCTGCGCCAACCCGGCGCGGAGAATACTCGTGACGACGGATACCCCGTCGTCCGCCCACTCACTCGGAACCGCTTTGAACCTGGCAACCCACCGCGATCAACTCATCAGCATGCTGGCAGAAGCCGCTGAAGTCGAACACTGCCTGATGTGCACCTACCTGTACGCCGCCTTCTCGCTCAAGCAGGGCATCGACGAGGACCTGCTCCCCGACGAACTGAGCGCCGTGAAACGGTGGCGCGCCGAGATCATCGCGATCGCGACCGAGGAGATGCTGCACCTGGCCCTCGTCAACAACCTGCTCATCGCGGTCGGTTCGCGGCCGCACTACCGCCACTACAACTTCCCCGCCACCGCCGGCCAGTTCCCGGCCGACGTGGCGGTGGCGCTGCTGCCGTTCGATGCCGCCACGCTCGACCACTTCATCTATGTCGAGCGCCCGGCCGATGCGGACGAGCCGGATGGCGAGACCATGCAAAAGCTGGACTATTCGCGCGACATGAACCGCGACGACCTCGCCACCGATATCCCCGGCGACTACCGCACCGTAGGCGAGCTGTATCAGGCCATTGCCGACAGCCTCACGCCACTGGCCGCCAGCCTCGGTGCCGAAGGCCTGTTCGTGGGCCGCGAGGAAGCGCAGCTGTCGGAGAAGGACGTGTTCCTGCCCGGCCTGTGCACCATCGCTACGGAGGCCGACGCCCGGCGCGCACTGACGCTGATCGTGGAACAGGGGGAAGGCTCGGCGGTATGCCTGGAGACGTCGCACTACGCGCGCTTTCGCACGATTCGCGAGCAGTGGCACGCGCTGGAGGCGCGGCGGCCCGGTTTCAAGCCGTACCGCGAGGTGGCGCGCCATCCCGTGATGCGTGCGCCGGTCACCACCGAGGAACGCGTGCAGGTGGTGAGCGAACCGGCCCTGTCGCTGCTGGACGTGGGCAACAGCGCCTACTTCCTCATGCTGCGCCTGTTCGCGCTGATGAGCGACACGACCAACTGCCTGCTGCCCCGCCCGGCCGTGATGGCGCAGGCAATGACACTGATGCACGCCGTGGCGGACGTGGGCGTGACGCTGACCACGCTGCCCGCCAATCCCGACCACCCGGGCGTGATGGCGGGGATGACATTCAGCCTGTCGCGCACGGCGCTGGGCTACGAATCGCCGGAGTCGGCCGCGTGGCTCATCGCGGAACGCATGGAGCTGCTGGCCACCCACGCCGACTGCTGCGTGGACGCCCTGCCCGTGCTGGGCCAGCTGGCGCACACGCTGCGCGAGGCAGCCGGTGCATGGCGCCAGGCGCATGATGCGAAAGACTACGGCGCCGGATTTGCCAGCAACCCGGTACCGGCTTTGCCGGTGATGGTGCAGGCGATGCAACCGGCCGCCGAAGATGACGACAAGATCGAAGTCGCCCATGGCGAAAACGGCACCATCTACTTCCATGGCCGCCGCTGCGTGCACTCGCGCCACTGCGTGCTGGAAGAGCCGGACGTGTTCCTGGCGAACCAGGAAGGCGAGTGGATCTTCCCGGACAAGGCCACGCCCGAGCGGCTGATGCGGGTGGCGCGCAACTGCGTGTCCGGTGCGATCCGCTTCGAACGCCGCGACGGCCGCGAAAACGAGACGGCACCGCCCGTGAACCTGGTGCGCATGCGCGAGAACGGTCCGCTGTCGGCCAATGCGGACGTCAAGCTGATGCTGGCCGACGGTGCCGAGGAAAACCCGCTGCGTGTCGCACTGTGCCGATGCGGCCAGTCGAAGAACAAGCCGTTCTGCGACCAGTCGCACATCGCCGCCGGCTTCACCGCTTCCGGCGAGGCGCCGACGCGGCCTTCACCGGTACTGGAAGAACGCGCCGGGCCGATGGTCGTCACGCCGCTGCGCAACGGCCCGCTCGATGTGCGCGGCGCCGCCGAGATCATTACCGGCACCGGCCGCACCGTCGACCGCACGCTGTCCGTCCGGCTGTGCCGCTGTGGCCAGTCGAAGGACAAGCCGTTCTGCGATGGCAGCCACCGCGCCGCGGGTTTTGCGGCGGATGGACGGGGCGCCTGAGGGGGCATCACCCCACGAACCCGCCCCGGATGGTTAATCGAACTTGACCAGGTCCTGGAAGATCAGCTGGCCCCAGGTATTGCCGCGCGCCTGCACCAGCAGGCCGCCTTCGGCCAGGGCGCCCAGCTTCACCGGCGCGAAGCCGAGGCGTTCCGCCAGCGTGGCAATCTGCTCCGTCGCCCCGTCGTCGTCGCCCGCCAGGAACACGACGCGCCGGCCGCCCTGCACGGCCGGATCCTGGGCCAGCACGGCTGCGCCCAGGTGGTTGAAGCCCTTGACCACCGTGCCGCCGGCGAAGGCCTGCGCGACGGCCTTCGCGGACGGCCTGCCACCCAGTTCGCCAGGCGGGACACCGTAGGCATTGGTCACGTCGACGATGATCTTGCCCTGCCAGGTCGGCAGTGCTGTTGCCACGTCCTTGTGCGCCTCGAACCGGACAGCCAGGAAGAGCACGTCCGCCGCCACCGCTTCGGCCAGAGTCACGGCGCGGATGGTGGGTCCGATCGTGGCCGCTTCCGCGGCGAAGCTGGCCGGATCGCGCGTGGTGGCCACGGAGACTTCGATGCCGTTGCGGGCAAATGCCCTGGCCAGGGCCCGGCCGACAGGGCCGAAGCCGATGATTGCATGGCTCATGGTTTCTCCTTTGCTTGAGCGCTGATCAGATTTGCGCGATGCCGCCGTCGACGGCAAGCTCGCTGGCGGTCATGAAGCTGCTGTCCGGCGAGGCGAGGAACGCGGCGGCAGCGCCGATCTCCGCCGGATCGGCCATGCGCTGGAGCGGGCTCATCGCGGCAAACAGCTGCATGCCTTCCGGCCCCAGTGCGGCCTTTGCCAGTTCGGTGGCCGTCGGTCCCGGCGACAGCACGTTGACGCGGATGCCGGTGCCCTTCAGGTCTTCCGCCCACGTCCGCGCCAGGTTGCGCACGGCCGCCTTGCTCGCGCTGTAGACGGAGAACGCCGGCGCGCCCGTGGTGCCCGCGCTCGATCCGGTCAGGATGATCGAACCGCCAGCGCCCATCAGCGGCAGCGCCTTCTGCACCGTGAAGATGGCACCCTTCACATTGGTCTCGAAGATCTCGTCGATATGCCCGGCCGTGATCTGGCCCAGCGGTACGGGGCTGCCCGCGCCGGCGTTGGCGAAGACGATGTCGAGCGTGCCGCGTTCGTCCTGCACCGCCGCGTAGAGCCGGCCGAGATCGGCCTGTTCCGTGACGGAGCCCTGCACCGCGCGGGCATTCGGCCCGAGGTCGGCCACCGCGGCTTCGAGCGCATCCTGACGCCGGCCGAAAAGGTAGACGAAGGCGCCCTCTTCGATGAAGCGTTTCGCTGCGGCGAGGCCAATGCCCGTGGCGCCGCCGGTGATCACAGCCGTTTTTCCATTCAGTCTGGTCATGTCGTGCATTCCTGGTTGGGTTGTCCGGAAGCGGGAGCCGCTTCTTGACCTCACTATGTGGCCCTGATAACCTAAGGTCAAGTATGCACTTTTTGGTAAGTATGAAATTCACCTTTTACACTGTATGCATCTTTTGGTAAGTAAGAAAATATGACGACACATCCCCAAACCTGCGGCACGGGCGGCTTTTCGTGCGGGCTCGACGCCACGCTGCGCATCATCTCGGGCAAGTGGAAACCCCTGGTGCTGTTCTTCCTGCGCGACGGACCCAAGCGTTATGGCGAGCTGAAACGCATGATCCCCGGCGTCAGCGACAAGGTGCTGATCCAGCAGTTGAAGGATCTCGAAGCCGACCGGGTACTGTCCCGCACCGACTACAAGGAAGTGCCGCCCCGGGTGGATTACGCGCTGACGCCGCTGGGCCGCAGCCTGGCCGATGCAATCGTGCCGCTGTGCACGTGGGGCACCGAGAACATGGCGGAGATGGTGAGCATCTTCGCGAAGCAGGAAGCCTCGGCTTGACGTGACAGGGGGTTGACAGCGATGAGCCTGCCCGACGCAAGCCCCTCTGGAAGATCGTCCTCTACCGCGCCACCACGGCCAGGCCCGCGTCGGGTCACCCGTGCCGTGGCCGTGGAGCGCATGCGCGCCAGGCTGCTGCGCGATGGCTTCCCTCGCCTGCAGATGCTGATTCTCGTTGTATTGACCGGCGTGGCGGGGTTCTGTGCCTCGGCGGGAATGCTCGCGGCCGGGCTGCACGCGATGGGCCTGCGCTACCTGCTGGCGATGGGTGTCGCGTACATGGTGTTCCTTGCTTTGCTGTGGCTGTGGCTGCGCACCAGCGCCGCGGATTACATCGATATCGTCCCCACCCCATCGACGGGTGAAGGCCACGCTGGCGCGGCACCGGACTTCGCGGGTGGTGGCGGGACCTTCGACGGCGGTGGCGCCAGTGCAAACGTGGACTTCGGATCGGCGGAGGAAGGGATCGGTGCTGCCGCAGAGAACTCGTCGGCAGCGATCGGCGCGGTCGACGAAGGGACAATCCCGCTCGCCGTGATCCTGCTTCTGCTGGGCGTTCTGCTGTCGTCGCTCTTCGTGGTCTGGTCGGCGCCCGTGCTGTTTGCCGAGATCCTGGTCGATGCGCTACTGGCGGCCGGTCTGTATCGAAAGCTCCGGCTGCTCGATGCACGCCACTGGATGGTCGCCGCCGTGAAACGCACGGTCATTCCGTTCGCACTGACGACGCTGATCGTCGCTGGCGCGGGATGGGCCATCCAGGCAGGTGCGCCGGAAGCCCGGTCGCTGGGCGAGGCCATCGCTGCGCGGCCTGCGCTACGTGGCAAATAGATAGAGGACCGGGCCGATCACCAGGCAAATGGACCAGCAGATGACAAGCCTGTGCCACGACGTGGGAAACATCCGATACTTGAGCGCGGCATAGCCGAAGTAGAGAAGCCCGGCGACACAACTGGCCAGAGCGATACCATACGCCCACAGCGACATCATCATCAGTCCGAGAGCATTACCACCCGAAGAGATTCCCGACTCGTGCGCGGCACCGATCCGGAAGAATACGGCGATAGCGAGTACACACGGCACGCCGCCGATGAGCATGAAAAACCCGAATGCGTTTGCCAGCCCGGTTCTGTTCATCGTTCGATCCTGGCTTCAGATTGAAACAACTGTCGGAATATACCGACCGTCCTTGCCGCTCTTATCGCGAGACCGTCTTGGAATAGACCTGCCGCTGAACGCAGCTCGATACGGGAAGGCCGGAAATCCGGCCATTTCGTTTTACGCGCGGGTGTCGACGCCGATGGTTTCGCCCTGGGATTGCTGCATGATCTTCATGGCCGACTCCAGCATCTGGCGCGTGATATCGTCGTTACGCGAAAGCGCGCCCTCGATGCCCGCACGTACCTTCTGCATGAAATCCAGGCGTTCGCCATCGCTGGAAGCCTGCAGCCCGCCGCCGGTGCCGCCAACCACCGGCATTTTCATCGACATCGCCATGAAGGGCCGGCCTTCATCCAGCGACATTTTCCCGCTGCGAATCTGGTCATTGCTCCAGTCCTGCATTTCCTGGCGGGTCATGCTGGTAAAGTCGGCTTGTCTGGTGCCCTGCGCAACCGATTCGGACACGCCTGCCGCGGCTGCGGTCAGCGCGGCCGAAAACGATGCCGGGTTAACGCGGGCAGTCGTGGATGACTGCACGCTTCGACTCGCATAGAGGTGGCCGGTTGCAGTATCAATTTTCATCGCGACAGCTCCATTAAATTAACAGGAAACCTTGCACCGACCAGTGCAACCGTGGGCCGACCTTTTGGCCCCGCGGCCTTCGGAAAAATACGTCAATTTACCAGACCGCCAACCATTCAGTACCAGGAAAAGAACGACTAAAAGTTCATTTTTCGGTGTTTCACGCGATGGGCTGGTATCGCTTCAGGTGCGACGATTCCATCCATGCGGATTTTCAGATGAGCGATATAACCCTGGTGGCATTCGGAGACGTGCTCGCTTGGCGACTTTCCGGCACGCCCCTCCTTCACCGCATTCACGATCAGTCAGACCACCGCAGCGCTGAACGATTCGGGCCGCGATGCCAGCAGATGAGACAGCCGTTGCAGCCCCGCCTTCAAGCGTTCCCGGTCCTGGATGCTGCCCAGACAGATCCGGATGGCATTCACGGAAACGTCGCCGGTGGCGAATGCTTCCGCGGGCGTGACGGCGATGCCCGCGCTGTCGGCGGCCAGCGCGAACTGCGAGGCGGTCCAGTATGCCGGCAACGCGAGCCATACATGCAGCCCGTCTCCGCCGCCGCTGTACCGCCCTGCCAGTAGATCCCGCGCCATGCGGTGGCGCAGGCGCGCCTCGCGGCGTACACCTGCCATCAATGCATCGGCCGTACCGTCGAGGATCCACTGCGTGGCCAGTGCGGCCGTCAGAGGCGCCGCCATCAGCGCAAAGGATCTGAGCGCGACCAGGAACCGTTCGCGTTCCTGCGGGCTGCGCATTACCACGAAGGCCACGCGCAAGCCGGGCGTGAGGCATTTCGACAAGGTCGCGATGTACGACACCTGCTCCGGAGCAAACGTGGCGATCGGTGGCGGCGGCGCATCGGCAAGGAGCCAGTAGGGATCGTCCTCGACGATGCGTACAGCGCAGCGCCTGGCGATACCGGCCAGCGCCTTGCGCCGGCGTTCCGGCATGGTGCCGGCGGTCGGGTTCTGCAGGGTGGGATTGAGGTACACCAGCCTGGGCTTTTGCTGGCGGCAGGCTTCCTCGAGCATCTCGGGCACCATCCCGTGCTGGTCCGCTTCCACGGCCATGATGCGCCGGCCAAACTGGGTCGCTGCGGCGCGCAGGCCGGGATAACTCGCCGGCTCGGCCAGGATCACGTCGCCAGGCTCCGTCAGCGCCAGGATCAATGCGGCGATCGCAGCCTGCGCGCCCGGACAGACGACGACCTGCCGGAAGTCCAGCTGGCCGAACATCGGTGCGAGCCATTGGGCACCGGCCTTGCGGTCGGAGTCGCTGCCACCGCCCAGGTGGTACGTCATCAGCAACGCGCTATCGGCACGCAGCAGCACCTGGGACAAGCCCTGCTTGAGCATGTCGTCGAAGTCCACGCCGTCCGGCGGTGGCGGGGTATTCATGCTCAGGTCGAGGATCGCGGTCAGTTCGGCCTTCGGCGCGGCGACATAGGTGCCTCGGGCGCCGCGGCCCTCCAGCAGATTGCGGCGCCGGGCTTCGTCGTAGGCGCGCGTGACTGTCGTCAGGTCGACTTCGAGCTGTGCCGCCAGCCGGCGCTGCGGCGGCAGGCGGTCACCCGGCGTTAGCGAGCCGTCGACGACGGCTGCCTGCAACGCATCCGCAATCTGCAGGAAACGCGGCCCGCCTTGCGGTGCCAGGCGCGGCAACCAGATAGGTAAATCGCCATCTTGTATGGTTTTTAACTGGGACATTATGTCTCGATGTATGGAGATTGCTTTTGCGTAGAATGCCTCATAACGAGCAGCAATTCCATCCCGAGTGGCGGTCGCCGTTACGGTTGCTCCCCCACCCGCCCTCTACGAAGCGCGCCGTCGAATGCAATTGCATTGCCAACGTAGATAGTCAAACAATAGCCAGGAAATACTGAAATCATGGAATGGATTCCCATCGTCCTGGTGACGTTCAAGCTTCTCGTGCTGGGCACGGGCATGTTCTTTGCCGTCAAGTGGCATTACGACCAGGGGACAAAGGAGGAGGACAAGGAAAAGGAGCGGCGCGCGGTGCTGCGTGCCGCCGGGAAGGTGGCTGCGATCTTCCTCCTGGCGCTTGTGGCGCTCGGGCTGTTTACCTACTTCCTGGTCCAGAAAACCGGCCTGAACCTGAATTTGTAGGGACCGTATCGGTTGGGTAGCCGGCATCGCGACCGATAGCTGGCTGGGCTCGGATCCGACACTCCCACGCAGACACGCCGCCATCGGAGACCAGTTCGGCGAGCTGGGCGTGGCGATGAAGCAGGCAGGTGCGTTATGTCGACCGGCGCCGCCGATGAGCTCGTGTGAGCGCGGCGTGCAGCCAATGCTGAATTCTGATGGCACGCTCCCGCACCTGCCGTCGCCGTGCGGGAACGTGGCCTCGTGATGCAGTCAATGCCCGGCGTCAGGATCCCGGGTGCAGCACGACCTTGGTCCAGCCATGGTCGCGGACGTCGAAGTGCTGGTAGGCATCCGGCGCCTGGTCGAGCGTCAGCTCATGGGAAACGATGAACGAGGGGTTGGCACGGCCAGCGTGGATCAGGTCGCGCAGCTGCCGGTTGTAGGCCTTGACGTTGCACTGGCCGGTCGCCACGCGCTGCCCCTTGAACCAGAGCTTGCCCCAGTCGAGCGCCAGCTTGCCCTCTTTCTCCAGTTCGTCCGGGCCGTTCGGGTCCTCGGGAACGAACACGCCCACCACCCCGATCCCGCCGGTGAACTTGACGGAGTTGATCAGGTTGTTCATCGTGAGATTGGGGCGCTCCTGGCGGTGATGGTGGTGGTCGTGGCACTGGTAGCCGACGCATTCGCACCCCACGTCCGCGCCCTTCCCGTGCGTGAGGTCCATCACGCGCTGCACCGGATCCTCCTTCGAATAATTGATCGCCACCGCGCCGATCGATTCGGCCAGCTGGAGCCGGTCCGCATGGCAGTCGACCACCATCACGCTGCAGGCGCCCTTGATCATCGCCGAGTGCGCGGCCATCAGGCCCACCGGGCCGGCACCGTAGATCACCACCGCATCGCCCGGCTTCATGCCGGCCAGTTCCGTCGCATGCCAGCCGGTGGGAAAGATGTCGGCGCACATGACGTAATCGGTCTGCTTCTCCTCGGCGTCCGGCGGCAGTTTCAGTGCCATGAAATCGGCCCATGGCACCCGCAGGTATTCGGCCTGGCCGCCCGTCCATGGTCCCATGTCGGCGAACCCGAAGGCGCCGCCGGCCACGCCCGGCTCGTTCGCCCGCAGGCAATAGGCTGTCAGGCCGCGCTCGCAATTCTTGCAGTGGCCGCAGCTGATGTTGAACGGCAGGCAGACCCAGTCCCCGGGCTTGAGTCGCTCGACTGCCGGCCCGACTTCCATGACCACGCCAAGGTTTTCATGGCCGAACACCCGGCCCTGCTCGAAGTCGGTGCGGCCTTCGTACATGTGCAGGTCGGAACCGCAAATATTGGTGGTGGTGATCTTGACGATGGCGTCCGTGGGACGTTCGATCCTGGGGTCCGGCACCTCTTCGACTGCAACCTGGTGCGGCCCGCGATAGACAACGGCTTTCATGGTGTACTCCTGTAGTCCGCCAGCACGGAGTTTGCGCGAAGGGAAAGGGCAAGGCTGCGGCGCGGCGGTCGTTCGGTGAGCCCGCATCGGTACCTGCGGGAGGTTTGACCAGCTGGGCACCGGGGGCGGGCAAACAGGTTGATCCCAATGCGGGCTAGAGCACAGTACGCTAGCTGGCGTAAGGATAGTGGGGATGGGGAATTGGCAGCGCGGAAATGAAAGCTCGCTCGTCGTTGCAGCCGGTCGAGAGGGATGCAACGCATGCGGCACACGCGCGGGGAGCGGCCAGGCCCACGACGGCACGGTTCACCGCTGGTTCATGGTTTCGCCAGGACTGCGACAGTCACGATGCTGCGGTCGCGCGGCGCGAGACCGGGGCGCTTCCAGACGTCGCCCAGCAGCGGGTCCTGGGTGTAATGTTCCAATGCGGGTGCAACCATTTGATCCTCCTTCGTGGGTGGTGATGTGCTGCGGACGGGCGCGCTTGCCTGCGCGTGCGCGCGACCCTGCAGGCCCGGCACCGCCGCGCAGCACAACAGGACAGCGACGGCGAGCGACTTCCTTGCTACTCGGTACTTATCGAGCTTATTCTTCATCATTTACCTTCTCGACCATTTCAACTTGCCTGCCGCCAGCGGCTTCTCCAGTGTTTCTTCAGGATCCATCGATGGCCCGCGACGACATCAAAGACATTCAGGTATTCCTCGCAGTGGCACGGGAACGGAGCTTTACCCGCGCAGCCGCCAAGCTCGGCATGACCCAGTCGGCGCTCAGCCACGCCATCCGCACGCTCGAAAGCAGGCTGGGGGTGCGTGTGCTGACGCGCACCACCCGCAGCGTGTCGCCGACCGAAGCCGGTGAGCGCCTCCTGCACAACGTGGGACCGCGGCTGGACGAGATCGAAGCCGAAATCGCGGCCATCAGCGACATGGGCGACAACCCGGCAGGCACCGTGCGCATCACGGCGATCGAACATGTGGTGGACCACGTCGTGTGGCCACGTATCGCGCCCCTGCTGCGGCAATATCCCGACCTGAACATCGAAATCGGGTCGGAATACCGCATGGTCGACATCGCCGCCGAACGCTACGACATCGGCATCCGCTACGGCGACCTGATCGAACAGGACATGGTCGCCGTGCGCTTGACGCCCGGGGAGCCGATGATGATCGTGGGCTCGCCCGCCTACTTCGAATGGCACAGCAAGCCGGCGTCGCTCCAGGACCTCATGAAGCACAACTGCATCACGCTGCGCCTGGCCACCAGCGGCGGCCTGTACGCCTGGGAGCTCCAGCACCAGGGACAGCCCCTGGAAACCAAGGTGCGCGGGCAGGCCGTGTTCACGAGTTCCTATGCCATCCTGAGTGCCGCGCTGAGTGGTGCCGGCCTGGCCTTCCTCCCCGAAAGCCTGGCCGGGACCCACGTGCGCGAAGGGCGACTCCTCAGCGTGATGCCGGCGTGGTGTCCGCCTTTCCCGGCGCTGTATGCCTACTACACCAGTCGCCGCCACACCTCGCGCGCAGTGCAGGTGGTGATCGATGCGCTGCGGCTCAGGGTGTGAACACCGTTGCGGGGAACCGCTGGCGGATCATCACCGACCGGTGCCGGCCTACACGCTGGCACCACCACCAGGCAGCGCGTCATGCCGGCAGCCGATCGATCAACTTGTCCAGCGTGATCGGATAATCCCGCACCCGAACGCCCGTTGCGTTGTACACCGCGTTGGCAATGGCCGCCGCCACGCCACTGATGCCTAGCTCGCCGACGCCCTTCGCCTTCAAGGGCGCGATGGTGGGATCGGTCTCGTCGAGGAAGACCACATCCTGATGGGGGATGTCGCCATGCACGGGCACTTCATAGCCCGCCAGGTCATGGTTCACGAAAAAGCCATGCCGCTTGTCGACCACGAGCTCCTCCATCAGTGCGGCGCCGGCGCCCATCGTCATCCCGCCGATCACCTGGCTGCGCGCCGTCTTGGGATTGAGAATGCGGCCGGCAGCGCACACTGCGAGCATGCGTCGGAGGCGGATCTCGCCCGTCGCGGCATCGACTGCCACTTCGACGAACTGGGCGCCGAACGTCTGCTGCGCATATCGTTTGTCGAGCTCGCCATACTCCATCGTGTCTTCGGCGACCAGCGCACCCTCGCCCGCCGCCCGGGCCAGCGGTACGCTACGCCCGCCCTGGCTGACCTGGCCACGCTCGAACTGCGCATCGGCCAGATCGAAGCCAAGCTTGCGGGCCACCGCCTCGCGCAGCTTCACGCAAGCCGCGTACACGCCTGCCGTTGCCGACGCCGCCCCCCACTGCCCGCCCGAGCCGCTCGACTCGGGAAAGTGCGAGTCGCCAAGGCGCACGTTCACCTGGTCGAGCGGAAGGCCCATCATTTCCGCCGCTGTCTGCGCGATGATCGTATAGCTGCCGGTGCCGATGTCCGTCATGTCGGTCTCTACCGTCACAACGCCGTTGCGATCGAGCCTGACCCGGGCCGCTGACTTCGTGACAGGCGCGCCACGGATCGCGGCGGCCACGCCCATGCCCACCAGCCACTGCCCTTCGCGCCGGCCGGCCGGGACGTTCGACCGTTCGCGCCATCCGAAGCGTTCGGCGCCGACGCGCAGGCACTCGACGAAAGCACGCTGCGAAAAAGGACGCCGCGGGTCTTCGGGATCGACCTGGGTATCGTTCAGGATGCGGAATGCGACAGGATCGAGTGCGAGCTTTTCCGCCATCTCGTCCATGGCGATTTCGAGCGCCATCATGCCCGGGGCTTCACCCGGCGCGCGCATGGCGCTGCCTTCCGGAAGGTCGAGGTGCGCCAGGCGCAGGCGCGTCATCCGGTGCCGTCCCGCATACAGCAGCCGCGTTGCGGCCGTGGCTGCCTCCGGCCGCCCGCCCGCGAGGTTCCCGGACCAGCTCTCGTGCCCGATCGCGACAATCTTGCCATCCCGTGCAGCACCGATCCGAATGCGCTGGATGGTCGCCGGACGATGGGTCACGTTGTTGAACATGAGCGTACGCTGCAGCGTCACCTTCACCGGTCGCCCGGCATGCCGCGCGCCCAGGGCGGCCAGCACCGCATCGGACAGGATGGTGCCCTTGCCGCCAAAGCCGCCACCGATATAGGGCGACACGACATGCACGTTCTCCTTCCTGATCCCGAGCGTTTTCGCAATATCGCGCACACCCCAGTTGATCTGCTGGATGGAGGTCCACAGTGTCAGCTTGTCGCCGTCCCACGCAGCGATGGTGGCGTGGGGCTCCATCATCGCGTGCGCCTGGTCCGGCGTCGAAAAGGTTGCGTCGAGCTTCACCGGCGCCCTTTCGAATGCCTCCGCGAACTGGCCAACCGACGTTTCCGGCGGCGGCCCGAAGGCGCCCTGCTTCGGGGCACGCGCCGTGGCACGTGCCGCATCCAGATCGTATGCGCCCGCCGAGCGCTCGCTTCGCACTGCCACCAGTTGCGCGGCCGCGCGTGCCTGCTCGAACGTCTCGGCAACGACCAGCGCGACGGCCTGGTGATAGTGGTCGATGTCCGGTCCCGCCAGCGCCCGGGCGGCATAGAACTCGCCCTTGTCGAGCTTGCCGGCATTGTCGGCCGTGACCACCGCCAGCACCCCGGGCGCGGCGCGCGCCCGCGTGACGTCGATGGAAACGATACGCCCCTTTGCAATGCCCGCGCCGACCACGTAACCATAGGCGGCGTTGGGTGCGGCCGCGTGCTGTTCATAAGCGTAGGTGGCGGTACCCGTGACCTTGAGCGGCCCCTCGATACGATCGACGGGCTTGCCCACCACGTTGAGATTGTCGATCGGGTTCCGGCCCGCCGGGGTGTCGAATTTCATGCGGTTCTACCTGTTGGTTATTGCTCACGGGAGAACTTTAAGGCGATACGGACCGTGCACGTGGACGGTTGATTATTGGGGCTTATGAGGAAGATTCATGAATGGCTGCACTCCACCAACCCGCGCCTGCGCAGCGGGCCGCCCCGTGTATACCCCGTGAAATCGGTCCCGGGCACGCCGGGCAATCGCCGTACCGACTCATTACAATGTGAGCAGCCAACTACAACGCAGGATACCGAGCTCGATGACAAAGCTGCTTCTCGACGAACACGTGATACAGGCAGTGAGACGCTTCAACGGCCTGTTGGCGCGCATGCCGCGCTTCAAGATCCGCAACCGGTTCACGCCGCGCCTCATCCAGTCCCTCCTGCGCATGTCGCAACTCGGCGCCGACCGGAAGCTGGCGCGCGCCAACGTCCGGGTGGAACAGCACATCGCCAAGGATGGCGGCCTGTCGGTTCCGGTACGTGTGCTGCGCCCCGCCGGCGCTGCGTGCGGCGTGGTCCTCGACCTCCATGGCGGCGGCTGGGTCATCGGCAATCCGCAAATGAACGATGCGCTGAACGCGGCGCTCGTTGCCGATTGCCAGGTCACGGTGGTGTCCGTGGACTACCGCCTGGTCCCGCGCTTTCCGCTGCAGGCGGCAATGGACGATTGCCTGGCGGCTGCGCGCTGGCTGCTTGCGGGCGGACCCGGCGACGTCGATGGCCTGCCCGTCTTCTTCGTCGGCGAGTCGGCCGGCGCACACCTTGCCGGCACGGTGCTGCTGCGACTGAAGGACCAGCCGCAGTGCCTGGAACGGGTAGCGGGCGCCGTGCTGTACTACGGCGTGTACGACCTCGCCGGCACGCCGAAGGTACACGCGGCGGATGCCACGACGCTCGTGCTCGATGGCCCCGGCATGGCGGAGGCACTGCGTATGCTGACGCCCGGATTCAGCGACGCCGAACGCCGCGCGGCGCCGCACTCCCCGCTGTATGGCGATCTGGCCGGCATGCCGCCAGCGCTGATGTATGGCGGGGAACGCGACCCCCTGCTCGACGATACGACGTCGATGGCGCAGCGCTGGCGCGCGGTTGCCGATGTCGAGCTGCACGTGCTGCCGGAGGCGCCGCATGGCTTCCTGCATTTCCCGACGCCGCTGGGGCGTGTTGTGCAGTTGCATACCCACGCGTGGATACGGCAGCGGATTTCGGTAGTGCACAACGACCGCCGTGCGGGCGTCACTGCTGCGCTTTGAAGTGGGCTCGGCAGCGCGCGTCACTCTCTGGAATCTCTCCTGGGCAGGATCGAGGACTTTCTTCTTTTTTCGGGAAAAAATCGCTCCCAAGGCGATTTCTTTGCTGGCGGCAAGGTTGTCCGTAACATCTCCTGGAAGGAATTACCGGCTCGGTCTGGTTCCTCCTTAATGCCGTGCTTTACTGCTCCGGCGCGCATGCTCCAGGCTGCTCCACAGCGGCGAGAAGGGCGACGGAAATTCGTAAATACCTGTCCAGTATGGTGTCACCGCCATCCTGTACCAGGACAGCCATGGTGCGAGGCGGCGCCTTCTCTCGCGCCGTGCAGCGTCCAGCAACTCGTCGGCCAATCGTTCGGCGGCCTCGACCGATAACGTGTGCTCACTCATATGTCCTCCCAGTGTCGATCCTTGGACAATGCTGGCGGCTGCAGGTTCAACACCCGCAGTGGAGCAGACATTGATTGCTTCAAGTCGCACGAAATCACCTATAATTCGATAATTATCGAACTATCGAATCCACGCACCATGCAGACCGCCACCGCCCTGCCCGCGTTATCCGCCCTCGCCCAGGAAAGCCGCCTCGCCGTGTTCCGCCTGCTGGTCCAGGCGGGCCCCGAGGGTCTGGCCGCAAGCAGGATTGCCGAACATCTCGACATCGCGCCCTCCTCCCTGTCGTTCCACCTGAAGGAGCTGACGCATGCCCGGCTCCTGCTGTCACGGCAGGAAGGCCGCTTCGTGTTTTACTCGGCAAACATCGGCACGATGAATGACCTCATCGGCTTCCTCACCGAGAACTGCTGCGGTGGCGTGCCATGCGGCGTGGGACAGAAGACATGTTGATCGCGGCGCTGATCTTCGTCGCCACGCTGGCCCTGGTCATCTGGCAGCCGCGCGGCATCGGTATCGGCTGGAGCGCAACGGCCGGCGCCAGCGTCGCACTGCTGGCAGGCGTGATCCACGTGGCCGACATCCCGGTGGTCTGGCACATCGTCTGGAACGCCACCGGTGCCTTCGTGGCCATCATCGTCATCAGCCTGCTGCTGGACAAGGCGGGCTTCTTCGAATGGGCGGCGCTGCACGTGGCGCGTTGGGGAAAAGGCAATGGCAAACGTCTGTTCGCGATGCTCGTCCTGCTGGGCGCTGCCGTCGCCGCGGTGTTCGCCAACGATGGCGCGGCACTGATCCTCACGCCGATCGTCATCGCGATGCTGCGCGCGTTGCGCTTCCATGCCCGGGCCACGCTGGCCTTCGTGATGGCGGCCGGCTTCATTGCCGACACGGCCAGCCTGCCGCTGGTGGTGTCGAACCTGGTCAACATCGTCTCGGCCGATTACTTCGACATCGGCTTCGCGCGCTACGCGGCCGTGATGGTGCCGGTGAACGTCGTCGCCGTTGCCGCGACCCTCGGCGCGCTGCTGCTCTTCTTCCGCAAGGACATCCCTGCCAACTACGATGTGGCGCAGTTGACGCTGCCACGCGATGCCATCCACGACCGCGCCACCTTCGTCGCGGGCTGGTGGGTGCTGGTCCTGCTGCTGGTCGGCTTCTTCTGGCTGGAACCATGGGGCGTGCCGATCAGCGCCGTCGCCGCCAGCGGTGCCGTGATCCTGTTGATCGTCGCGGCACGCGGACATCGCATCGCCACCCGCGAGGTGCTGCGCGGCGCGCCGTGGCAGGTCGTCGTGTTTTCGCTGGGGATGTACCTGGTGGTGTATGGCCTGCGCAATGCGGGCCTGACGGCCCATCTGACGGCACTGTTGAACCGCTGTGCCGACTACGGCGTGTGGGGCGCCGCGCTGGGCACCGGCGTCATGACGGCCTTCCTGTCCTCGGTCATGAACAACATGCCGACGGTGCTGGTCGGCGCGCTGTCGATCGATGCGACCAGCACGCAGGGCGCCGTCCGCGAGGCGATGATCTTTGCGAACGTGATCGGCAGCGACCTGGGTCCGAAACTCACGCCCATCGGGAGCCTGGCCACGCTGCTCTGGCTGCATGTGCTCGACACGAAAGGCATCCACATCTCGTGGGGCTACTACTTCCGCGTCGGGATCGTGCTCACGCTGCCAGTGCTGCTGGTCACCCTTGCTGCCCTGGCCATCCGTTTAACCTGAGGAGACATCATGAGCGTCACCATCTACCACAACCCGTCCTGCGGGACGTCGCGCAACACGCTGGCCCTGATCCGCAATGCCGGCATCGAACCGACCGTGATCGAGTACCTGCACCAGCCACCGGACCGCGCGACGCTGGCCGACCTGATAGCCCGCGCAGGACTGACGGTGCGTGAAGCGGTGCGCCAGAAAGGCACGCCCTACGCGGAACTGGGACTGGACAGCCCGTCCATCACGGACGACCAGCTGCTCGACGCGATGCTCGCGCACCCGATCCTGATCAACCGCCCGTTCGTGGTGACGCCCACCCGCGTGCGCCTGTGCCGTCCATCGGAACTGGTGCTGGAGATCCTGGACGCGCCACAACGCGGCGCGTTCACGAAGGAAGACGGCGAACCGGTGATCGATGAACACGGGGAGCACGTGCGCCATGGATAAGCTGCTGAATCTACCTAAGCTGCCGAACATACGCGCGGACCAGCTCGATGTACCCGACCAGCGCAAGCTCGCACCGGCCGGCGACATGGACCATCCGCCACGCTTCCTGCTGCTGTATGGCTCGCTGCGCGAGCGCTCCTTCAGCCGCCTGCTGATCGAGGAAGCGGCGCGCCTCCTCACGCACTTCGGCGGCGACGTCAAGATCTTCGATCCGACGGAGCTGCCGATGGCGGGCAGCGTGCCGGAGGATCACCCCAAGGTCGTGGAGCTGCGCGAACTGTGCCTCTGGTCGGAGGGCCAGGTCTGGTGCAGCCCCGAACGCCATGGCGCCATCACCGCGGTGATGAAGAACCAGATCGACTGGATCCCGCTCGAACAGGGCGCGCTGCGCCCGAGCCAGGGCCGCACGCTGGCCGTCATGCAGGTTTGCGGCGGTTCGCAGTCGTTCAATGTGGTCAACACGCTGCGCCTGCTGGGACGCTGGATGCGCATGGTGACGATCCCGAACCAGTCCTCGGTGCCGATGGCCTACAAGGAGTTCGACGACGCCGGCCGCATGCGCCCTTCCGCCTACTACGACCGCGTGGTGGATGTGATGGAGGAGCTGTTCAAGTTCACGTTGCTGATGCGCGGCCGCGTGGACTATCTGACGGACCGGTACAGCGAGCGCAATGAGCGGGCGATGAAGAAGATCGATCAGCAGATCGGGAAGATCTGAGGAAGCGCTCGTATGCCGCTGGTTTAAACGCGTTCATCAGGCTTCAGTCCTATTCTTGCCCGCGAAATGAGGCTTCATTTCGCGGATCGGCACGTGGCCGGGCGCCACGCCGGAGACAGGCTTCGGCAATCACCAGGTTCGGCACCCAGCACAGCCAGGCGATGCACTGGTACGCAAAGTCGAAATCGATGCCGATGATCTGGGACACCGGCAGGTAGATCCTGAGCGTGACCGCCGCAAACGTCAACGCGTAGGAGCGGATCATCCAGGCCCGGTGCCGCGCAAAATCGCGTGCCCGCGCGGTGCGCAAGCCCTGCAGCGTGGCGTGGAGCCACAGCACGCCAAGCGCGCCGAAACCTGCCGTCGCCACAGGGCCCGTCGTCAGGCCCGCCGACAGGACGAGCGCCGAGGCACCGCCGACGATGCAACCGGCGACATACACCAACCCGCTCGCGCGATGCAGTGCGGGCCAGCGCTGCCGCACGCCGCTGGACAGCTGGATGGTACCCAGGATCAGGGCGGTCGACGCCGCGGCAGCATGCACGACGATCCAGGGGGCGAAGAACCGGTTGCCAAGCACGTTCGGCGGCACGGGTCCGACCTTGGCGATATAGCGATAGGAAACCAGTCCGACACCCACGGCGAGGAATGTGCCGCCGTAGCGAAGCGCTTTCCCTAACGTCGATGCCGGTTTCATGTCGAGTGCGCGCGTTGTGCCGCTCATCGTATGCCCTCCCACCAATGCAGATTGACCCTGGCGCGGCCGATGGTGATCGGCTCACCCAGCTGTGGCGTTGCCAACGCAATGCCCTGCGTCTCGGCCAACCGGGCAATGGCGTCCAGCGGCTCGCCCCACGGGTGGAAGGCGAGATCGAAGGCGCCGTTGTGAACCGGCACCAGCACTTTTCCGCGCAGGTCCAGAAAAGCCTGCAGGGTTTCTTCCGGGCGCATGTGAATGCCTGGCCATGCCGGGTCGTACGCGCCATTTTCGATGCAGACGGCATCGAAGGCGCCGAACCGTTCGCCGATCTGGCGAAAGCCGCCGAAATACCCCGAGTCGCCGCTGAAGAAGATGCGTTCACCGGCCGATTCGAACACCCAGGAGGCCCACAAGGTGCGGTTGGTATCCCAGGGACTGCGACCGGAAAAGTGTTGCGCCGGGGTCGCCGTGACGACCAGCCCATCGGGCGTGGCCGACTGCCACCAGTCCAGCTCAGTGACACGTTCTGCCGGCACCCCCATGCCGACCAGGCGGGCCTTGAGGCCCAGCGGCACCAGGTAACGCCGCGCACGGTTGGCAAGGAAGGCGATCGTGGGCGCATCCAGATGATCGTAATGGTCATGCGAGATGACGACACCTTCGATATCGGGCAACCCTTCCAGCCGCAGGGGTGGTTCGCTGTACCGGCGCGGACCGGCGAAGCGCACCGGCGACGCGCGCTCGCTCAGAACGGGATCGACGAGCCAGTACTTCCCCTGCAGCTTGAGCAGCAGCGACGAATGGCCGAGCCGGACCAGGTGGTTGGCGTTCTCGTCCAGCGCGTCCAGCACCTGCGCGGACAGCTGCCGCACCGGAATGGCGATCTTCGGCACGGTATCGACCTTGGACCGGAACAGCGTGCGCAGCCCAGCCCGCCAATTGCCCGCGCCTGCCATGCCGGGGAAGCCCTCCTGGTTATGGAACACGCCGTCGGCAAACTGGGCGGATGCGGCGTAAGGCGACTCGGCGACGTGGACGGGGTTGGACGTACAGCCCGCCAGCAAAGGCAAGCTGAGTACACCGCGCGATAAATTTTTCATGCGCATGGGTCAGAGCGTCACGACCAGTTTGGCGGCAGACACGCCTGCTGCATGCATGGCCATCGCCGCCGGTATCGCCTCCAGGCCGTGGCCGGCAACCTGGCAGGGCGGACTGGGCTTGAATGCGCCGCGCGCCAGCGCCTCGGGCAGGTACTGCCGGAAAATCAGCGGCCCCACCTCGTTGTGGATCAGTGCCGTGCCCCAGACAAAGGGCGTTGCGACACCGCGCCGCCTGGCACGCCACATCAACTTCAGCAGGCCGGTGGCGTTCTTGACCAGGATGGGCAGCAGCTTGCGCAAGCGTCCGCGGCCGACGGGGATGCCGTCGAAGGTGGCGGGTGGCGTGACCACCGCCACGGTCCGCGCGCCGCCCGCCGCAACCACCACGTCCAGGCAGGCGAGCGCGGCGCCCGGACCGATCGCCACCGCGCCGGCACAGCGCGAATGTTTCAGTGCGCTCACCAGATCGGCCACGACGGTGGCGCTGCGGTAATCGAATGCCTGGCGTGCCCCCAATGTTCGGACGTATTCAAAATTCCCGGGCGAACAGGTGGTCAGGACATCGTAGCCGGCGGCGACCGCCAGCTGGATCGCATTGGCGCCGACGCTGGTCGAGCCGCCCCAGACGATGACGGTTTCGCTGCGGGGCTGCCGCTGCACCCGGGGCGGCGCGAGACCCAGGAATCCGTCCTGGAACAAGGCACAGGCCGCTGTCGACACGCCAAGCGGCAGCACGCTGGCCTCGTTGTAGCTCATCGCGGCGGGCAACGGCGTCACCATGTGTTCGAGCAGCACGACGTAGTGCTGGAACGCGCCTTCCGCGGCGCGATTGCGCCCCTTGTCCACACCGCCGGCCAGGCCCAGCACACGATCGCCGGGCTGGAAGCGGGTCACGTCCTCCCCCACTTCGACGACATCGCCCGCCAGGTCGTGACCCACGACCATGGGATAGTTCAGCCACGGACAAGCCAGGGAGCCGATGGTCTGCAGATGGCGATCGAACAGATTGAGTGCGACGGCGCGCGTGCGCACGACCACTTCACGGCCGCGCGGCGCGGTATAGGGCGCCGGCGCCACGGTGAACGCCGCCTGCCTGGCAGGGAGCCACAAGGCGTGGTTGAGGGGATCTTGCATGATGCGCTCCGGGATGACGAACGCACATTTTATGAATAGGAGAACGGACGAACAATGCGCAAAGCTCCCTGAACTCGTCGCATTCGTCCAGGCCGAGCCCATCGCGAATTATTTGCAGGGCGTGTTGGTGGCAGCCCGCGAGCGCTATCGGGAGCGGCTATCATGCATGGTTTAAATGCTCGCGTAGACCCGATTGATGGATCCATTGTCCGATGTGCTGTCCATGTTGCGCCCCACGGACTATGCCTTTCGCGGGCTGGAAGCGGGCGGCAGCTGGTCTCTCCATTATCCCGCCGACGGCTCCCTGAAGTGCTTCGCCATCACGCTGGGCAGTTGCTGGTTGTATGGCGACGCGCCGATCGGCCAGCGCCGGCTGCAGCAAGGCGATGTGGTGATGGTGTCGGGCGGGACCGCCTTCCGCTTGTGCAGCGACCTGGAAAGTCGACCAGTCGATGTCGCCGAGGCATTGACGGTCGTCGGACCAGGGAATGTGGCACGGATCGGAACCGGCATCGACTGCGCCGGACTGGGTGGCTACTTCGGCTTTGGCAATACCCATGCAGGCATCCTGCTCGCCATGCTGCCGGAGGTATTGCACGTCGCGTCCGCCGCGGGTGAAGCCTTGCGGCTGTCCATTGCACGGCTGATGCAAGAACTGCGCTGCCCACGTCCCGGCGGGCAGCTGATGGCCAGCCATTTCGCGCAGGCCCTCCTCATCGAAGCCCTGCGGCATCACCTGGACGGCGCGCCGTCGGGCCAGGGCAACTGGTTGTACGCGCTGCAGGACAGCAAGCTGAGTGCGGCCCTCGGCGCCATCCATGCCGAACCGGGGCACCCCTGGACCGTTGCCCTGCTGGCCGCAACCGCCGGCATGTCGCGCTCGGCGTTTGCCGCGCACTTTGCCGAGACGGTGGGCGAGGCACCGATGGCTTACGTCACACGCTGGCGCATGCTGCTGGCCTGCGAGCGCCTGGCCGTAAAGGGGGCCACCATCAGCCGCGTCGCGGCATCGCTCGGCTATGAGTCGGACAGTGCGTTTGGTGCCGCGTTCAAGCGCGTGCTTGGGGCCTCGCCTCGGAAGGTGAGTGACGCGTCATAAGACGTCGTGTGATCCTCCGGGCTTGGAGTTGGAGCAGCCCGCTCTGAGTCACGCGCCATCTAGCACGGCGCGCACCTTGTCGCCCAGGGGAATAGCGGTATCGAGATTCTCAAGACGCAACATGTCAACGCTGCTTCGATCAGCGAGGGCGCCCATGCGATCTATGCCGATACCTGCGGTGTGTTGCAGACAAGCAGGACGGGTGCGAGCCATGCGGACTCCTTTGGTCAGAGGACAAGGCTGGTGCCCGGATTGACAGACGAATCTGCGTCCAAACTGGCGTCATTCGCCGTCACGTCGATCCATTGTGCCCCGGTCAGCTGCGCCATCCTCTCGGGCGCGATGCGTAATGCCGAGTTCGGCGTCCCGGCTGCCGGCAGTACTTCTTCGAAAGCGCGCAGTGACACGTCGCAGAACACCCGGAGCGGTTGCAATAATCCGAACGGGCAAACGCCGCCGATCGGATGACCTGTCTGCGCCTCAACCGCGGCCGATTCCAACATGCGCGCCTTTGTCCCGAAGTGTTCCTTGTACTTGCGATTATCAAGGCGGGCGTCGCCCCGCGTAACCAGTAGCACGATTTCATTGGGCAGCCGCATCGACAGCGTCTTGGCGATCTGGCCGCGTGTCACCCCCAAGGCGTCCGCCGCCAGTGCGACGGTTGCCGTACTCGTGCCGAGTTCGATCACAGTGATATCCGGTGCGGCCTCGGCGAAGAACTGTTTAACGGAAGACAGGCTCATGTAGCTCCTTTTGATATTTTATTTCCATCAGCTAAGGATACGGTGTGGGCGACGAAATGTGCTTGCCAAGTCTTGCCATAATAGGTTTAGGTGCGGCAATATCTTCCTTATGGATGAATATGATCGAAAGATTCTTGCGGAACTGCATAAAGACGGCAGGCTTTCCCTTACCGACCTGGGAGAACGTATCGGGCTGAGCCTGTCGCCGTGCCACCGGCGTGTGCGCGCTCTGGAAGACGCTGGAATAATCTCGGGCTATCGGGCTACCATCAACCCATCCGCTATCGGGCTCAACTTTGCGTCCATCGTATTCGTCACTCTGTCGAACACTGACCGGCGCAGTGTGCAGGCATTCGAAGAAGCCGTCCCGGCAGTTCCGGAGATCATCCAGGCACAGCGGCTATTCGGCGACCCCGACTTTATCCTGCATATCATTACTACGGATCTGGCGGCATATCAGCGGCTTTATGATGAGGGCCTGTCGACATTGCCGAACGTCTTGCGTCTGCGCTCCACGCTTGTGATGAAAACCATTGTCCAGAATCGTGCACTGCCGTTTTGATCGCATAGCCGGTTAGTAACTTCTAACAAGCTGCAACTTTGTCTCGCTTTCACACGCTCCGACGGGAGCTTCCAGAGCTTGGCTCGCATATTCATGCGTCACCTGTGGCGCGTCGCACGTCGCCCGGGCTGCACGCCGTCTGGATCGCGAATTCGACAGCACGCGCCGAGAGCCCCTTGCGCTTGCGCAGGGCTGACATGAAGCTTCCTACGTCGCCTCGTTGCATTGCTTGATGGATTTTGACCGGCGCGATCTTGCTGGGATCAGCCAGCAGGTTTCAGATGCCCGCGCCATCGCGCCGGGGTATCGCCGCCCCGGTACTTCTTGACTGTTGCCCAGCCAAGACAAAAAGCCCCGACGTGCGGGGCTTCTGTTCAGTCTACTTTTCGAAAGAGGTGAGATTCGGCCACGCCCCGCCGCCCCGCTGTGCCCTGCAGGGCGAACTTTTGAATCCCCCACAGGAAGTCCGCAGGGACTTCCCTCCTTTCCGTCAGCAAAAAAAAATCGCTCCGAAGAGCGATTATCTTTTTACTGGCGGAAAGGGTGAGATTCGAACTCACGGTACGCCTAAACGTACGCCGGATTTCGAGTCCGGTGCATTCGACCACTCTGCCACCTTTCCTGGTCTTTACTCGAAAAAAATCCCCTTTGCAGGGGATTCTTTCCTTATTCTGGCGGAGAGGGTGGGATTCGAACCCACGGATGGGTCGCCCCATCGCTTGATTTCGAGTCAAGTACATTCGACCACTCTGCCACCTCTCCTTTCTCACATTGCTGCGAGAAGGCAAGATTATAGCAGCCCTTCCGGAAAATGGAAGGGCTTTCTTTAACCTTTTAGAACGGCCAGGCCGCCCATGTACGGACGCAGCACTTCCGGTACCTCGACCGTGCCATCGGCCTGCTGGTAATTCTCCAGAACGGCGACCAGCGTGCGGCCCACGGCCAGGCCGGAACCGTTCAGCGTGTGCACCAGTTCCGGCTTGCCGCCGGCATTGCGGAAGCGGGCCTGCATGCGGCGCGCCTGAAACGCTTCGCAGTTCGACAGCGACGAAATCTCGCGGTACGTGTTCTGCGCCGGCAGCCACACTTCCAGGTCATACGTCTTGGCGGCGCCGAAGCCCATGTCACCGGTGCACAGCGACATCACGCGATATGGCAGGCCAAGCTGCTGGAGGATCGTCTCGGCATGGCCGACCATCTCTTCCAGCGCTTCGTACGACTTTTCCGGGTGAACGACCTGTACCAGCTCCACCTTGTCGAACTGGTGCTGGCGGATCATGCCGCGGGTGTCGCGACCGTAGCTGCCGGCTTCCGAGCGGAAGCATGGCGTGTGCGCCGTCATCTTCAGCGGCAGCGCATCGGCGGCCAGGATCTCGTCGCGCACGGTGTTCGTCAGCGTGACTTCGGACGTCGGGATCAGGTAGAAGGTCTCGCCCTCGCCTTCCACGCCGCCCTTTTTTACCGAGAACAGATCGGCTTCGAATTTCGGCAGTTGGCCGGTGCCCAGCAGCGAATCAGCATTGACCATGTACGGCGTGTAGCATTCCGTGTAGCCGTGCTGGTCCGTATGCGTGTCCAGCATGAACTGCGCCAGCGCGCGGTGCAGGCGGGCGATGCCGCCCTTCATCACGGAGAAGCGCGAGCCCGTCAGTTTGGTGGCCGTGTCGAAGTCCAGGCCCAGCGGTGCGCCAACGTCCACGTGGTCTTTCACTTCGAATTCGAACGTGCGCGGCGCGCCGATCTTGCGCACTTCCACGTTGCCCGCTTCGTCGGTACCGGCCGGCACGGACTCGTGCGGCAGGTTCGGCACGGCCTGCAGGAACGTGGACAGCTTGTGCTGGACGGCGGCGAGCGCGGCTTCGTTGTTCTTCAGCTCGTCCGGAATGCCGGCCACTTCGGCCATCACCGCGGAAGCATCTTCTCCTTTGCCCTTCAGCACGCCGATCTGCTTGGACAGCGTGTTGCGCTTGCCCTGCAGTTCCTCGGTGCGCGTCTGGATCGCCTTGCGCTCGGCTTCGAGGGCGTTGAAGGCAGCGACGTCCAGCTGGAACTTGCGGGTCGCCAGGCGGGCGGCGACGGTGTCGATGTCTTTGCGGAGAAGTTGGATGTCTATCATGGGAATTGGCGCTATGTCGAAAGCGCAATTGTACCAAGACGACGCTCCGTTCTTCGAGTTTTACGCCCTCCGGCGCAGGCCTTGCACAGGCCGTGAGGCTTACATCAGCGCCTGTTTTTCTGCCGGCGTGAGGCGCTTGGCGGCGATGGTGACGACCGGCACGTGCAGGTCGGGGTGGATGAACAGCGGACGGTCGGCAGCAACCAGCAGCGGCTGGGTTTCAGTGGTGAAGAACGACGTGCCCAGCGCGATGGCGGCGGCGGTAACGAAGATGACTTCCATGTGTTTCAGTGCATTCATGACGGGCTCCTGTGTGTGGGGTATTTCAAGTGATGTCCTGCGATGGTTGAACTGTACCTACAGGCGGTCTGGTGTTCCACCGGGATGCGATGAAGCGCAAAAAAGGCGGCATGAACTGCGTGAAAACGAGCCGCAGTTCGCGCCGAGTCCGGCTGTCGATCGCCCCGCCCTGCCCTGTCCACCGCCTTATAATGCGTCGTCGGCGCACTCCGCCATGAGCTCACTTTCACGATGCCGAAGAATGCGTTCCACACCTGGTCCAGCGCCTCGCGCGAAGCCCTCACCTGCCTCGGCCTCGGCCTGCGCGACAGCCGCCATGCCGGACTGTGGTGGCGCTCCGCGCTGGGCAGCATTGCCGTCGTGCTGTTTTGGATGTGGCTGTATTGCCGCTTCGCCGGATTCTTCCAGGAGCTAAGCGTCGTGGCTGCGCTGCTCGGCGTCGGCGGCCTGTTCAGCCTGGGCATTCTGGACTTCGGACCGGGTCTGGCGAGCGGGCCGGCCACGCTGTCGAACATGGGTAGCGTGCTGAACGTGCATGCGCTCGCTGGACTGGGCCAGACGCTGCTGGCGGTCGCGCAGGTTGCCCTGGCCGCGATCGCGCTCGTGGCGTTCGTTTACCTGCTGATCTTTGTCGCTTGTGCGCTGGGCACGCTGCGAGTGCTGGCACCATGGATGTATCTGCGTCGAGCACGGGAAGTCGCAGGGCGCCGCTATCCGAATTGGCAGGTGCCCGCGGCTCTACCGGCTGCACGCAGCGGCTGGCGCCGTTTCCTGGCGCTGCTGGCTTTATTTATTCCGGTGTGGGCGGCAATCGTGGTGCTGCGTTCGCTGATCGCGTTCAGTGTGCGGTCGCTGTATGCGCCTGCTGCGGCAGGCTTGCTCGACACGGACCAGCAGCGCGCGCTGGCAGAGGCGCAGCGGCCGGCGATCGTCATCCTGGGATTGCTGCTGTGCCTGATGATGCTGGTGCCGGTGCTGAACCTGCTCGTGCCGGCGGTCCTGTGCAGCAGTGTCTGCCATTTGCAGCGGCGGGGGTGGATGCGCGCGCATCCGGCTGCATCGGCAATCTGAGCTGGCGGGGCGGTTCGCGTTCAGCCGCCACGCAGCGGACGTATCAGATCAGCGCCTGCTTTTCGGCGGTCGTCAGGCGTTTCGCGGCGATCGTCACCACCGGCATTTTCACGTCAGGATGCACGAACAGCGGACGGTCGGCGGCCACCAGCAGCGGCTTCGTTTCGGTGGTGAAGTAGGACGTGCCGAGCGCAATGGCGGCGGCGGCAACGAAGATGACTTCCATGTGTTTCAGTGCTTTCATGATGGGCTCCTGTCGTCGGTTCGGGTGAAGGTTTTTTGAGGTGTCCTGCGATGATTGAACTGTACCTACAGGCGCTATGCGATTCCACCGGCGTGCGACGAAGCGCAAAAAAGGCGTGATGAAATGCGTGGAAGGCGGAATCGAAGCGATGCGGCGGGGAGCGTGCTGCGGGCACCGGCAATCGCCAGTGCCCGTCGGAGAGCTGTGCTTTGGCCCTAGCGCGTGACGGCTTTGGCGGCCGGCGCCGGGCGCTTGGCGGTGATCGTCACCACCGGGATATTGTCGTGGATGACGGGCGATCGTTCTGCCGCCACCTGCAGCGGCGCCGTCTCGGAAGTGGCGACCGAAATGCCGACGCCGACCAGCGCGGCCGCCACGAAAATGGCTTCCATGTGTTTTGAAGCTTTCGCTTCCTTCAACGCTTGCATGATGAGCTCCTGGACCGGTGAATGGCAACCGGCCCAGCTTAGGCGTCGGAGCGCTTGACGGATTGCGCCAGCGCAATCGCACAGGGAGAAGCGAGGCCAGCCGAGCGGCGGGCCGGAATGAAAACGATACCGGAGCCGGCGGCCGGTCTCAGCGCACCGGCGTGCTGGCCAGTTCGCCCACCACCGTGTGCCACTTCTGCACTTTCCAGGCGGTGACCAGGCCGTTCGTCACGTAAGGATCGTTACGCGCGAACGCTTCGGCGATCGCGGGTCCGTCGATCGTGAAGACGAGCAGTGCCTGGTCGATCGGCTCGCCCACCGCGCCGGCCAGCAGGATCTCGCCGCGCTCGACGGCTTCCCACGCGAGCTTCAGGTGCGCGGCGCGGAACTCGTCGCGGCGCTGCAGGTAGTCGGCCGAGTACTCATAAGTCAGCAGGTAGTGCGCTGGATTTGTCATCGATATCCTCGTTGCGGCCGGCCGGCGCGAGCCAGTCCAGCACGGTTTTATTGAAGTGTTCCGGCTGGCGCTCCATGGGCCAGTGGTCCGTGTCGAACGCCACGGCGCGGCTGCCGGGTTGCTCGTTCAGCTTCCGTTCCCAGACCGGCGAATGGAACATGAACGGCTTGCGGGTGCCGTAGATGAACAGCATGGGGCATGCGGGACGGAAGATTTTCGCCGCCCGGTAGCCGCCCGTCCAGAGCGAGTAGTACGGATAGTTCTTGGCCACCGTGATCTGGTCGGGCCTCACCGGCACGCCCATCTTTTTCGCCATGTAACGGGACATCGATTCGCCGAGGCCGCCGCCGATGCACCACGCCGCCGCCAGCCACCATTGATAGGCCACGGTGCCCAGCTTGCCTTTCAGGCCGATCGCCTTGCGGTGCGCGGTCGAGCCGGCGTCACCGATATCCACCCCGATCACGCGCGCGACCAGCTCAGGATGTCGCAGCGCGAACTGGTAGCCGAACAGGCAGCCCCAGTCGTGCAGCAGCAGCGTCACCGGCCTGTCGGGACTGGTGGTGCGGACGACCTGCTCGCACAGCGCGAGCAGCTCATCCAGGGAGTGTTCCTTGCGCGGCGCACCGGGCTCGAAGCCGGGCCAGGTGAAGCGCACGCAGCGGAAGTGCGGCGAGAGTGCCGCGACCTGGAAGTCCCATAGCGCGGCCGTGTCGGGCCAGCCGTGCAGCATCAGGATGGTGTCGGGGCCGGTGCCGTCGATGTGGATGTCGGTGTTGGCAATCTGGGTGGTGGGCACGCTGTCTCCGTTGGGTCGGGTGGTACGGGTGCTGCTGGCGTTGCGGATGCTTCTTGCAAAAAACCGGTGTCCGACACTCTTTCTGGGTGAAGCATCCAGAGAATGTCAGACACCAGTCGCTGCCGGTGGTCGCGATGAGTGCCAGGTGCGCAAGCTCCAGCCACCTGCTTCATCCGTGTCAGGCACCGGTTTTTATGGCCGTCAGTGCAGCCAGCCCGGCTTCACTCCTCGCCCGCCAACCGATCCAGCTCCCGGAGCCACGCCAGCTTCTCGGCCACCTTCCCCTCGATCCCGCGCGGCACGGGCTTGTACCAGCGGGGTTCGGGCATGCCGTCGGGCAGATAGGTTTCGCCGGCGGCGTAGGCGTTCGGCTCGTCGTGCGCGTAGCGGTACTCGTGGCCGTAGCCCAGTTCCTTCATCAGTTTCGTCGGGGCGTTGCGCAGGTGGACCGGGACTTCGCGCGACTTGTCCTTCTTGACCGCCGCCATGGCCGCGTTGAACGCGTTGTAGCCGGCATTCGACTTTGCCGCGATGGCCAGGTAGATGACGGCCTGGCCCAGCGCCAGCTCGCCTTCCGGTGAGCCCAGCCGCTCATAGGTTTCGGCCGCGTCGTTCACGATCGTCAGCGCGCGCGGGTCGGCCAGGCCGATGTCTTCCCAGGCCATGCGCACGATGCGGCGCGCCAGGTAGCGCGGGTCCGCGCCGCCGTCGATCATGCGGCAGAACCAGTACAGCGCGGCATCCGGATGCGAGCCGCGCACGGATTTGTGCAGCGCCGAGATCTGGTCATAGAAATTGTCGCCGCCCTTGTCGAAGCGGCGCGCGTTCAAGGTCATCGCGTTCTCGACGAACTTCGCGTCGATGTGCGTGATGTGCGACGAAGCGGCCGCCGTATCGGCCTGCTCCAGCAGGTTCAGGAAGCGGCGCGCATCGCCATCGGCAAAGCCCACCAGCGTGTCCACCGCCACGTCATCGAAGGTCAGGTTGCCCAGGGCCGAAGCGCGCGCCTTGTCCAGCAGCTGGCGCATCTCCGCATCGCTCAAGGACTTCAGCACGTAGACCTGGGCGCGCGACAGCAGTGCCGAGTTGACCTCGAAGCTGGGGTTCTCCGTCGTTGCGCCGATGAAGGTCACCAGCCCGGATTCCACGAACGGCAGCAGCGCATCCTGCTGGGCCTTGTTGAAACGGTGGATCTCGTCGACGAACAGGATCGTGTTGCGGCCGTACTGGTCCAGGTTCTGCTGCGCCTGTTCCATCGCGGCGCGGATATCCTTCACGCCGGCGAACACGGCGGACAAGGCGATGAACGCCGAGTCGAACGCATTGGCGGTCAGCCGCGCCAGCGTGGTCTTGCCGACGCCCGGCGGCCCCCACAGGATCATCGAGTGCGGCTTGCCGGCCTGGAAGGCCAGGCGCAGCGGTTTTCCTTCGCCCAGCAGGTGCTGCTGGCCGATCACTTCGTCCAGCGTCTTGGGACGCAGCGCCTCGGCCAGCGGCTGGCGGGGCTCCGCGGAGAACAGGTCGGCCATTATTGCTTGACGACGTCCGCGCCCTTGGGAATTTCGAACCTGAACGCCGTGGCGCCCAGTGGCGGGTTCTTCTCGAACTTGCGGAAGGCCAGCGTGGAGACCTGGCCGAAGTTGTCCTTCAGCTCCATCGCTTCCGGCTGGCCGTTCTTCAGGCCGATCGAGATCAGCTCGAAGCTGGTGTCCTTCGCCTTCGGCACGGCCTTCAACCATTCCAGGCCGTCGCGCGTGCCCGCTTCGGACAACGTGAAATTCTTCTCCAGGTCGTTGGAGCCGAACAGGATGGCGGCCGGCGAGGAACCCAGCGCATCGCCCAGCTTCTTCGTCGTCACCTGGTTCAGGTCCTTGTCGTAGATGAACAGCTGGTCGCCATCGGCCTGCAGCACCTGCTCATACGGTTTCTGGTAGGTCCAGATGAATTTGCCGGGGCGCGCGAACACGAAAGTGCCGGTCGATGGGGCGGACGTCTTCTTCGCGCCATCGACGGTCTTGGTGAGCGTCTGCGTGAATTCGCCGCGCGCCGATTTGGTGGCGCCCACGAAGGTCTTGAACTGGTCCAGCGCCGCAGCGTGCGCGGTGCCGGCGAATGCCACTGCCAGGGCGGCGGCCATCATGAAACGGTTCATACTGTTTATCCTTATTCTGCGGAAGCCGCGGGCACCAGGATATCCCGGTTGCCGTTCGATTGCATCGGCGAGACCACGCCGCTGTTTTCCATCTGTTCGAGCAGGCGCGCCGCGCGGTTGTAGCCGATGCGCAGGTGGCGCTGCACCAGCGAGATCGAGGCGCGGCGATTCTTCAGCACCACCTGCACGGCCTGGTCGTACATCGGATCGGCTTCGCCGCCGCCCTCGCCCGCCGCGGCGCCGTCGCCACCGCCCTCTCCCTCCAGCGTGCCGCCTTCCAGGATGCCGTCGATGTAGTTCGGCTCGCCCTGCAGCTTCAGGTGGGCCACCACCCGGTGCACCTCCTCGTCCGAGACGAAGGCGCCGTGCACGCGCACCGGCAGGCCCGTCCCCGGCGGCATGTACAGCATGTCGCCCATGCCCAGCAGCGTTTCGGCGCCCATCTGGTCGAGGATGGTCCGGGAGTCGATCTTCGACGACACCTGGAACGCGATGCGGGTCGGGATGTTCGCCTTGATCAGGCCCGTGATCACGTCCACAGATGGGCGCTGCGTGGCCAGGATCAAGTGCAGGCCGGCCGCACGGGCCTTCTGGGCGATACGGGCAATCAGTTCTTCCACCTTTTTACCGACCACCATCATCAGGTCGGCCAGTTCGTCGATGATGATGACGATGGTCGGCAGCTTCTCCAGCGGCTCGGGCGAATCCGGCGTGATCGAGAACGGGTTCGGGATCAGCTCCTCGCGCTTGTGTGCCTCGGCGATCTTGGCGTTGTAGCCGGCCAGGTTGCGCACGCCCAGCTTCGACATCAGCTTGTAGCGGCGTTCCATCTCGTTGACGGCCCAGTTCAGCGCGTGGCCGGCCTGGCGCATGTCCGTGACGACGGGCGCCAGCAGGTGCGGAATGCCTTCGTAGACGGACATCTCCAGCATCTTCGGATCGATCAGGATCATCCGCACGTCCTGCGGATCGGACTTGTACAGCAGCGACAGGATGGTGGCGTTGATGCCCACAGATTTACCGGAGCCCGTGGTACCGGCCACCAGCAGGTGCGGCATCTTCGCCAGGTCGGCCACCACCGGCTTGCCGGCGATGTCCTTGCCCAGCGCGACGGTCAGCGACGAGGCGCTGTCGTTGTAGACCTTGGAGCCCAGGATCTCGGTCAGGCGCACGATCTGCCGCTTCGAGTTCGGCAGCTCCAGCGCCATGAAGTTTTTGCCAGGGATCGTCTCGACGACGCGGATCGAGGTGAGCGACAGCGAACGGGCCAGGTCGCGCGCCAGGTTGACGATCTGGCTGCCCTTGACGCCGGTGGCCGGCTCGATCTCGTAGCGCGTGACGACGGGGCCCGGATAGGCCGCGACCACCTTGGCATCCACGCCGAAGTCGGACAGCTTCTTCTCGATCAGGCGGCTGGTGAATTCCAGCGTCTCGACGGACACGGTCTCCAGCACGGGCGGCGCCTCGTCCAGCAACGCCAGCGGCGGCAGGTCGGTGTTGTCCGTGTTGCGGTAGACGACCGGCTTTTCCTTCGGCAGCTCGGTTTCCTTGAACAGCTTGCCCTGCTTTTCCTTTTCCACGCGCTCGGACTTCGGCACCACGGTCACCTGAGGTTCGACGCGCAGGGTCGGCTCGGCGGCCGGATGCTTCTCCACGTGCTTCTCGCGTTCCTTGACGACGACTTCCTCGCGCTTGACCATCGCCGCCGCGCCATGGCGGCGGTCTTCGCGGTCCTCGTAGCGCAGGATCACCCAGTCGATGGCCATCTCGATCGCCTCGCCGATGCGCTCGGCCACCGTCATCCACGACACGTGGAAGAACAGCGAGAAGCCCATGCCGAACAGCAGGAGCAGCAGCAGCGTGGCCCCCGTGAAGCCCAGGCCCACGTGGGCCGAGTGGCCGATCAGTTCACCCAGCACACCGCCCGGCGCGCGGGGCAGCGCGATGCGCATCGAGTGCATGCGCAGGTATTCCAGGCCCATGCTGCCGATCAGCATGAAGATGAAGCCCACCATGCGGATCTTGCGTTCGTGGCTGTGCTCCTCCTCTTCCTCCTGCTCCAGCACGAACTTGTTGGTCAGCCGGCGGTAGCCGCGCCACACGAACCGCACCAGGTAGAAGCAGAACCACCAGGCAGAACAGCCGAACACGTACAGCATCAGGTCGGACAGCCAGGCGCCGCCGCGGCCGCCCAGGTTGGCCACGGCCGGCACGGCGCTTTCGTGCGACCAGCCCGGATCGGTCTTGTGGTAGCTGGCCAGGATCAGCACGAAGTACAGGCACACGGCGGCCAGCGCGAACCAGCGCGCTTCCGATAACAGGCGCACGAGGCGGTTCGGCAGCGGCTGCCGCTCGGTGGCCGTGCGGCGGTAGCTGGCGGCCGCCTGGGGGGAGGATTTGCTCATTTGACTGCGTCGGGAAACTGGGGGTGCGGTGTTGCGCAAAGGGAATTTTTTGTATTGCGCTTATTCTAAGGCATCCATGCCCCCGCTGCCCTCCCGATTCACGCAAAATCGGACCCTCGCTTATAATCTACCTTTGCTTACCGGATACTTGTGCAGGCGCCCGGCGACTCCATATCCGGTCTATATCCCTCATTCTCAGAGAAGCTCATGACCACTACCAAACACGCCCGCGTTCTGATCCTCGGTTCGGGCCCGGCCGGCTACAGCGCCGCCGTCTACGCCGCACGCGCCAACCTGAAGCCGATGCTGATCACCGGCGTCGAACAGGGCGGCCAGCTGATGACGACGACGGACGTGGAAAACTGGCCCGGCGATCCGCTGGGCGTGCAGGGTCCGGAGCTGATGCAGCGCCTGCTGCAGCACGCCGAACGTTTCAATACCGATATCGTGTTCGACCATATCCACACGGCGAAGCTGGATGAAAAGCCGTTCCGCCTGATCGGCGATGCCGGCGAATACACCGCCGATGCGCTGATCCTGGCCACCGGCGCATCCGCCCAGTACCTGGGCCTGCCGTCCGAGGAAGCGTTCATGGGCCGCGGCGTGTCGGCCTGCGCCACCTGCGACGGTTTCTTCTACCGCGGCCAGGAAGTGGCCGTGATCGGCGGCGGCAACACGGCCGTCGAGGAAGCCCTGTACCTGGCCGGCATCGCCAGCAAGGTCACGCTGATCCACCGCCGCGACAAGTTCCGCGCCGAGCCGATCCTGATCGATCGCCTGATGGCCAAGGTGGCCGAGGGCAAGGTCGAGCTGAAGCTGAACCACCAGCTGCACGAAGTGAATGGCGACGACAGCGGCGTGACGGGCCTGACGCTGAACTCCACCGACGGCGAACAGTCGAAGATCTCCGTGCACGGCCTGTTCGTGGCGATCGGCCACAAGCCGAACACGGGCATCTTCGAGGGCCAGTTGGACATGCACAACGGCTACCTGAAAACGCGCTCCGGCACCGAAGGCATGGCGACGGCCACGTCGATCCCGGGCGTGTTCGCCGCCGGCGACGTGCAGGATCACATCTATCGCCAGGCCATCACCAGCGCCGGTACGGGCTGCATGGCGGCGCTGGATGCCCAGCGCTACCTGGAAGCGCAGGAGTAAGGTGAAGGGGAACCGCGCATGGCTGGTGGTCTGAAAAGTTTTGAGGCGCTGAAGGTCCTCAGCAAGCAGCTGAAGGACGATGCGGCGCAGCGCGAGGCGGCGGAGGCAGAACGCGCTGCCGCTGAAGCCGCGCGCCTCGAGCGCGAGAAGCAGCGGGTGGCCGAGGCGAGCATCTTCCGCACCAATATGAAGGGCGTGAACAAGCTGCCGGAGTCGAACCGCTACGTCGAGCGGGCGCCGAAGCTGGTGGCCACCCCGCCCGTCGTCAGGCGCAAGCTCGATGCGGCCGAACAGAAGCAGGACGATGCGGCCGTGCTGCGCGAATCGCTGTCGGACCTGTTCGGCGTCGAGCACTACATGGAAGAAGAACCGTCGCTGAACTACCTCGCTCCCGGCGTGGGCAACGACGTGATGAAGCGCCTGCGCAAGGGCTACTGGCCGGTGCAGGAAGAGCTGGACCTGCACGGCCTGCGCCGCGACGATGCGCGCGATGCGCTGGGCCGCTTCCTGCAGCAGGCCAACCGCCGCAACTCGCGCTGCGTGTGCGTCATCCACGGCCGCGGCTTCGGCTCGCGCGGCGGCGAACCGGTGCTCAAATCGATGGTGCACAGCTGGCTGGTGCAAACGGATGGCGTGATCGCCTTCTGCCAGGCCAATGCCGTCGATGGCGGCGAAGGCGCGCTGATGGTGCTGCTGCGCGCCGCGCTGCGGCCCGAACGCTGACCTCCCCCTCAGGGCTGTCCCCATTCCACGGCAATCTTTCCTGAAAACGGGGGACTGTCCCCGTTTTTTGGAAACATTTCCTGAAATCGGGGACAGTCCCCGTTATTTGGAAATATTTCCTCAGATAGACGATTCATTTTGATGGTCCTGCTGCCCCCTGCAGCCCGAGCGTTTAAATCCCACCGGGCACTGCTCCCTTTCCACGGCAATCTATCCTGAAAAGCGGGGACGGCCTTTTGTAAATTGGAGACAGTCCCTTTGACTGGAATTGTTTCCATCAATCGGGGACAGTCCCCGTTTTTTGGAAATATTTCCTGGAATTGGGGACAGTCCCCGGTTTTTGGAAATATTTTCAGGTGGGGATTGGCATTTGCCGCCGGGCTCTTCTCGTGCGCGGGGGTGCATGGTAGCCTCTGGCTATCATTACTCCATCGGCCCGCATGATCATCGTTCCGCACGTTTCCCTCGTTACCGTCATCGAAGTCGTCGCGATCATGGTGGGTGCGTTCTCGGGGTTCGTCGAGGCGCGGCGCAAGCGGATGGATATCGTGGGCGTCATCATCGTCGCCTTCATCGCCGCGTTCGGCGGTGGCACGCTGCGCGACATCCTCCTGGATAAACGGCCCCTGTTCTGGGTGCAGCACCAGGAATACACGATCCTGCTGTTCGTGCTGGCGCTCACCGTCTCCCCGTTCCTGAAGCAGATCCGCCACATCGTCTCCGAGCGGATGATCGTCGTGGCCGATGCCGTCGGGCTGGGGCTGTTCGCCGTGGCGGGCGTGTCGCAGGCGCAGGCGGCACAGATGCCGGTGTTTATCGCGGCGATGATGGGCGTGATCACGGGGATCTTCGGCGGCGTGCTGCGCGATATCGTCTGCAACGAGGTGCCGATGGTATTCAGGGATGGCAAGCCCTACGCGATCTGCGCGTTCTTCGGCTGCTGGATGTACATCCTGCTGCAGTACGTGCAGGTGCCGGCGGATACGGCGTTGTGGACGTCGGCGGCGACCATCACCGCGCTGCGGCTGGTGACGTGGAAGTTCGATCTGCGGGTGGGCAGGCCGGGTGGATAGGCGCAGTTCCTGGCGCCGCGTAAAAACCGGTGTCCGGCAGCGGCAAGGCCGATGGCGGACACCTGGCAGGCGCCGGTGGTTGGCGTGTGCGCACCTGGCACGCATCGCAACCGCCAGCGACTGCGTCTGACAGCCTTCCTGGACGATTCCCCCGGAAGCGAGTCAGCAGGCGCCGGCTTGCCTTACACCGCGTCCGGCCCCGTCTCGCCGGTACGGATCCGGATGACCTGCTCCACATCCTGCACGAAGATCTTGCCGTCGCCGATCTTGCCGGTGCGGGCGGCCTTGATGATGGCGTCGACCACCTGCTCGGCCACGCTGTCGTCCACCACCACCTCCACCTTCACCTTCGGCAGGAAATCGACGACGTATTCGGCGCCGCGGTACAGCTCCGTATGGCCCTTCTGGCGCCCGAAGCCCTTCACTTCCGTGACGGTCAGGCCGGTGACGTTGACGTCCGCCAGCGCTTCACGGACTTCGTCCAGCTTGAACGGCTTGATAACGGCGGTAATCTGTTTCATCGCATTCTCCTTATAGAAATGGGTGGTCAGGCATCCGGCACGGTCTTCAGGTTTTCCAGCCACAGCACCGATTCGGCGTCGCTCGGCGCGCGCCAGTCGCCGCGCGGGGACAGCGAACCGCCCGAGCCCACCTTCGGCGCATTCGGCACGCAGGTGCGCTTGAACTGGCTCTGGAAGAAGCGGCGCAGGAAGATGCCCAGGTTGTGCTTGATGTCCTTCAGTGAATAGTCGTTGCGCACGACATGCGCATCGTCCGGCCATGCGCCGGTGGCCGCATCCTTCCACGCATGCAGCGCGAGGAAGGCGATCTTGCTCGGCTCGAAGCCGAAGCGCAGCAGGTAGTACAGGTTGAAGTCCTGCAGCTCGTACGGGCCGATGTAGCTTTGCGTGCTCTGCGCCGGCGCCGTGTCGCTGGCCTTGCCCGGCACCAGCTCGGGACTGATCTCGGTATCGACGACGTCCAGCAGCACCTGCGAATCGGCCGCGCCGAACTGCCGGCTGCCGGCGACCCAGCGCACCAGGTGCGAGATCAGCGTCTTCGGCACGCTGGCGTTCACGTTGTAGTGCGACATGTGGTCGCCCACGCCGTAGGTGCACCAGCCCAGCGCCAGCTCGGACAGGTCGCCCGTGCCGATCACGATGCCGTTGTGGTGGTTCGCCAGGCGGAACAGGTGGCTGGTGCGCTCGCCGGCCTGCACGTTCTCGAACGTCACGTCGTACTGCTCCGCGCCTTCCGAGTACGGGTGGCCGATATCCTTCAGCATCTGGATGCAGCTCGGGCGGATGTCGATCTCGTGCGCCGTGCAGCCGACGAAGTCCATCAGTTTGCGCGCCTGTTCCAGCGTGCGCCGGCTGGTGGCAAAGCCCGGCATCGTGTACGCCAGGATGTTCGTGCGCGGCAGGTTCAGGCGGTCCATCGCCTTGGCGCACACCAGCAGCGCGTGCGTGGAATCGAGGCCGCCGGAGATGCCGATCACGACCTTCTTCATGCCGATGGCGGACAGCCGCTGCACCAGCGCCTGCACCTGGATGTTGTAGACCTCCATGCAGCGCTTGTCGCGCACGGCGGGGTTGGCCGGCACGTACGGGAAGCGCGCCACGCTCCGCTGCAGCGGCAGCACGTCCTGCGACGGCACCTCCAGCACGAACTTCACCACGCGGAAGGCCTCGATCTGCGGCGCGTGGCGGCGCATCGAATCGCCCCAGGTATTGGTGCGCATGCGGTCGCGCGACAGCCGCTCCAGATCCACGTCCGCAAAGATCACGTGCGAATCGTCCTGGAAGCGTTCCGCCTCGGCCAGCAGCTCGCCGTTTTCGTAGATGAGCGCCTGGCCGTCCCACGCCAGGTCCGTGCTCGACTCGCCCCGCCCCGCCGACGAGTACAGGTAGGCCGCCATGCAGCGTCCCGACTGCTGGCCGACGAGCTGGTGGCGGTAATCCGATTTGCCCACCACGATATTCGAAGCGGACAGGTTGACGAGCACCGTGGCGCCGGCCAGCGCCGCATACGAGGACGGCGGAATCGGCACCCACACGTCCTCGCAGATCTCGGCATGGAAACGCAGCAGCGGCAGGTTCGCCACCTGGAACAGCAGGTCGGCGCCGAATGGCACGCGCTGGTCCAGCAGTTCGATCTCGGTGGACAGCGCTTCGTCCGCGGAACTGAACTGGCGCACCTCGTAGAACTCGTTGTAGTTCGGCAGGTAGATCTTCGGCACCACGCCGTGGATGCGGCCGTTCGACACGACCACGGCGCAGTTGAACAGCCGGTGATCGACCTTCAGCGGCATCCCGACGATCATCGCCACCGGCAGCCGGATCGACGCTTCCACGATCTTCGCCAGCGCGGCCTGCACGCTTTCGAGCAGCGCGCGCTGGTGGAACAGGTCGTCGCAGGTATAGGCGGACAGGCCCAGTTCCGGGAACGCCACCAGCAGCGCGCCTTTCGCCGCAGCCTGTTCGGCCAGCGCGACCGTCTGCTCCGCGTTGTACAGCGGATCGGCCACGCGGCAGCGCGGCACGCCGACCGCGACCCGCACGAAGTCATGGGAATACAGGTTGTGGAAGGTGTGCGGCATGGGCTGGGGTCAGTGCTCTTCGCTTCGATGGCGAAGATTTTAACATTGCCCTTACGGCAGCGCGGGTCCAGAGAACTCGCGCGCATGCATAGGTGCCTGTCCCCCTCTCAGAATTTCAGTTCGAGGTTCGCGCCGATGCGCACGGAGTCGGGAGTGCGGCTCGTCTGGCGGCTCACGCCATTGGCATCCTCGTAGCAGGAAAAGCCGTCGTTGTCCTCGCCCAGCAGGTTGTTGGCCGACACGCGCAGCTGCACGCCGGGCGTGTACTTGTACAGCCAGTAGGCATCGAGGTCGCGGCGCTGGAACAGGCGGATGGTCTGCTCGGCCGAGGTCCGCACCGGCGTGCCCTGCCGGTACGCGAAACTGGTGCCGACGTTGTGCCGGTCCGCGCGGTAGTCGATGCCCAGGTTGGCCGACAGCGGCACCTGCTGGTCCAGTCGGTTCTGCGGTCCCGGCACCGTCTCGACCTGCGACCAGTTGCGGTTGACGCTGGCGCGCAGGTCCACGTTCGGCCCATCCTTCAGCAGCAGCTTCAACGGCAACTTCAGCTCGAAGTCCAGCGTGCGCACGGTGGCATTGCCATCGTTGAGGGGCTGGTTCAGCCACAGGCCGCGGGCATCCTGCGTGAGCCGCGTGCGGATGTAGTCGCGGATGCGGCGCTGGGACGTCCCCACCGAGAACAGCGCACTCGGCGCGAAGAAGTGTTCGTACGTGAGGTCGATGCCGTTGGCCAGCTCCGGCTGCAGGTCCGGATTGCCGCTCGAATCGGGATTGAAGCGGGTGTTCTCGATGGCCTCGTAGCGGCGCGCCGTCAGCTGCTGCATGGTGGGCGCCTTGTAGGTGCGGGTCAGCGCGAGGCGCAGCTGGCGGCCGCTCTTGTCCGGGAACTTGTAGAGCGTCTGCGCCACTGGACTGAGCACATGGTTCCGCGAGCGCGTGGCATCGAGTCCCGTGCCTTCGCTGTCGGTGCGGATCGCCTCCCAGCGCGCGCCCAGGTACACGGACCAGTTCTTCGTGACGTTCCATTCGTCCTGCGCATACGCGGCATAGCGCAGCACGCGCGGCTTGAAGTGTTCCGGGATGTTGCGTGGCGCGGTGCCGAGAATGCCTTCCACGCGCAGGATGTCGTCCTCGCTTTCCTGCCGGTTGATTTCCCAGCCGGCGGCCAGCGCGTGGCCGTCGAACAGCGAGCGGGTGTACTTGCCGGTGCTGCTGACGGTCGACGCATCGCTGGAAGTGTCCGCATCGCGGCGCAGTTCCACCACCCGGTCCACCGTGCTGGCCAACGAGCGGCTGTCATTGGTCGAGTGCGAACGCGAAACGCCGATCTTCGCATCCAGCTTGCCGCCCTTGAGCTTCGCGATCCAGTTGGCTTCGGCGCCGTAGAAGGCCGACCGGCCGGCATTGCCGGACCGGTAATCCACGTAGTCGGGCGAACCGAAGCTGCCGATGGGGACGTCGTAATGGTAGACCGAGTCGCCGCCGGAACGGAGAAACTGGGCATAGCCACTGAGCAGCAGCTGGTCGTCGCCGGGCAGCTTCCAGCTCAGGCGCGGCTGCAGGCCGGCGAACGTGCCGTCGTTCCGGTTCAGACGGCGCCAGTCGCGCAGCTGCACGACCGTGCCCTGCGGCGTCGTGAAGTTGTCCCTGCCGCGGCCCGGTGTCTGGCGCAGGTTGCGCCCCAGGACCGTGTTCAGGAACCACGACAGATTGCCGGTACGGTCCGCCAGCGTGCCGAGGAACAGCCCGTCACGCTGGTTGTCGCCATGGTTGATGGACAGGCGCACATCCCGCTGCGCCTTCGCCACTACCTTCTTCAGCACGATATTGATCGTGCCGGCAATCGCCTGCATCGAATATTCCGCCGAGGCGGCGCGGATCACCTCGATTTTCTCGATCTGCTCCGGCGGCAGGTTATCGAGCGAAAAACCGGGTGGCGGCCGCTCGCCGTTCACCAGGATCTGCGTGTAATTGCCCAGGCCACGCATGCGGATCGAATTGCCGACGACCGTCACGCCGGGCGCCCGCTTCAATACGTCGAACACATTGGTGTCGCCGTATTTCATGATCTCGGCATTGGTCAGCACGGTTTTACTGGCGGTATCGTCGCGCCGCGGGTCGTATTCCTCGACCTGCGCCTTGATTTCCACCTGCTGGATGGCCTTGGCCGCCGTCTCTTCGGCAGGCTGTGCCTTGACGGGGGCGTCCTTCCCCTGCTGCTGGGCCAGTGCGGCGCTCCCGGTGGCGAGCAGCAGGATGGGAATCAGGCGAACGTTCATTGCGGATAATCGGTGATTTGAATGCCGCGATTATCCCGGCTTTCAACCCCGGATAATCATCGCGCAGTAAATGCTCAGCCCGGTGAGCAGACATTCATATTAATACCGACAGCGAGTTATTAATTCGGCATTCGCCAGCTTGAATGCGCCGGACCCGCAGGAGAATACTGCGCCGGCACGTGTTCCGCACCCTCCGGCGGCGCCCCGGGAATTTGCGTACAATGCCGCGATGAGCTACCGAACCGCCGTTCTCTCCTCGCTGTCGCAGGCCGGCGAGGCCGCGTGGACCGCACTGCTGGCGCGCCAGGACAGCGACCGCGCCCCGAATCCCTTCCTTTCCTACGTGTTCCTGCACGCGCTGCACGAATCGGGCAGTGCCAGCGCCGACACCGGCTGGCAGCCGCAGTACCTGGCGCTGTGGGATGGCGACGAACTGGCCGCCGCCCTGCCCCTGTACGTCAAATCGCACTCGTATGGCGAATACGTGTTCGACTGGGCCTGGGCGGATGCGTACGAGCGCAATGGCGTCGATTACTACCCGAAGCTGCTGTCCGCGATCCCCTTCACGCCCGTGACGGGACCACGGCTGATGGCCCGCGACGCTGCCGCCCGCGCCGCCCTCGTCGCCTTCCTGTGCGAGCAGCAGGCGGCGGCCGGCACCTCGTCGACACACGTGCTGTATCCGCCGGAAGCGCAGGCAGACGCCTTGCGCGAAGCGGGCTTCCTGCTGCGCAGCGGCGTGCAGTTCCACTGGCTGAACCAGGACTACGAGAGCTTCGATGCCTTCCTCGCCTCGCTGGAACACAAGAAGCGCAAGAACATCCGCGCCGAGCGCCGCAAGGTGCGGGAAGCGGGCGTCACGCTGCGTCGTGTGCGCGGCAGCGAGGCCACGGACGCCGACTGGCGCTTCTTCCACCGCTGCTACCGCAACACCTATAAAGAGCATCACTCGTCGCCCTACCTGAACCTGGACTTCTTCCAGCGGATCGGCGCCACGATGCCGGACAATATCCTGCTCGTGATCGCCGAACGCGCAGGCCGGCCCATCGCCGCCTCCCTGCTGATCCACACGGTGGACACGCTGTATGGCCGCTACTGGGGCGCGCTGGAGCACGTGCCCTGCCTGCATTTCGAAACGGCCTATTACCAGCCGCTGGAATTCTGCATCGAGCAGCGCATCGCCACCTTCGAGGGCGGCGCCCAGGGCGAGCACAAGATGGCGCGCGGCTTCCTGCCCACCCGGACCTGGTCGGCGCACTGGCTGGCCCATCCGGCATTTTCGGACGCGATCGAACGCTTCCTGGCGCGCGAAGGGGGTGGCATCGCTTCCTATATGGATGAGCTGAACGAGCGCAATCCGTTCAAGGCCTGACCTCATCGGTACCGCTCATCAGGACCACTTTGGGGCATCCGTGCACAGCCTGGGTGCAGCCCGAGTGCGAGCCCGCGCAACCGCTGATTCATTAGAGGTTTACTTCAAGCAAGCTCTGCACATCGGGTGTATGTTCGCGTTTTTAACGTGTACTTAATCGAGAAAAACAACAATGTCTTACCCCACCACCAACTTGAAACCCGCGCAATGGCTGCTGCTCGTCGCACTGTTGGCCTGCTATCCGCTGTCCTTCATCACGCCCGCCCGGTGGGCGTGGGAGAACGGCGTCATCGAGGACAGCCAGGTCGTGATCCTGCTGGGCGGTCTCGTCAGCGCGTTCCTCACCTGGCGGCACGAGCGCCGCGGCCGCATCGCCATGCTGGCCCTGTGCGTGATGCCGATCTGGGCGATCCTGGCCGCGCGCGAACTGAGCTGGGGCGCCGTGTTCCTCCCCCCCCTCGAATACACGCATGACGGCCCCGTGTTCTCGTCGAAGATGCTGGCGTACAAGCCGCTGGTGACGCCAACGGTTGCACTGCTGCTGGCTTGGTCCGGCTGGGTGGCATGGCGCCACCGCGTGGACAAGCTGGTGCTCCGCATGATCGCGGGCGGGATGTTCCCGTGGTTTGCGCTGGCGATTGCGGCGGTGGCCATGGTGGGTTCGGGCTGCGCCGAAGGCCACCTGTCGTGCGGGCTGGTGATCGTGCCCGAACACGAGGAGGCATTGGAGGAACTGGTGGAACTGGTGGCGTACGGTTCGATCGTGTTTGCGCAGGCGCTGATCTTCCGCGCCCACGCGGCGGCCGTCAGCGCAGTGAGACTCGCTCAAGCGCACTGACGTCGGCGTCCGTGCGGTCCGGCGGTCCGCTGCGCTCGGCGGTCTGCTTCGAACGGTCCGGCCGGGCGGGATCCGATTTCGGTTTTTCCATTGGTGGCCGGGGCCTTGCCTCGGCCACTTTTGCATCCGGCTCCGTTGCTTCCGCGACGGCCAGCACGAACAGCGATGGGGCGCCCGCGACAGCGACACCCAGGGGGCCTGCGGCCCAGGCGGGCGCTGCCAGCAGCACCAGGGCAGCCGTGGCGCAGCAGCGCAGTGCGGTGAATTGCAGAGTCATCGTGGACACCTCCAGTTTGATCCTGTTCTTGATGCAAGAATAGTGCCGGCCACGCAAACGGCACATGGCCCTTCCCCTACAGACGCTGGCCCATCCACAGCACAGCCATCGCACCGGCCGCCAGGGCGGCCATCCGGCGCAGCGCTTCCTGCCGGCGGGACCGGGCCAGCAGCACCAGCAGCGGCGCCGCGACCGCGACGATGACGGCCTGCACGGCCTCGATGCCCAGGTTGAAGGCCAGGACGCTGGCCACCAGCCGAGCCCCGGTGAGCTCCAGCTCGCGGAGCGTCGCCGCGAAGGCCAGCCCGTGCACCAGTCCGAACGCACACGCGACCAGGCCTTCCCGGCGCGGAAACAGCGGGCGCCAGGCATGCACGGCGGAGACCAGGATCGATGCCGCGATGGCGAATTCGACCGGCTGCTCCGGCACCTGCCCGGCGCCGACCGCGCCCAGCATGAGCGTCAGCGAATGGCCCAGCGTGAATGCGGTCACCACCTTCAGCAGATTGACGGCCAGGTGGCGCGCGCCGCCATAGCCCTGCCAGCGCCCGTTCCGGGCCAGCAGCGCGGCCGGCAGCAGGAGCGTCAGCAGGAACAGAAGGTGGTCGGTGCCTTCGGCGATGTGGGCCATGCCCAGCCTGAACAGGTCCAGGCTCCCGGCCCACCAGCGCGGATCGGCGCCCTTCACCGCCAGCGTGTGCCGGCCGAAGCGCAGCGTGCCGATCACGCGCGGCGCCACGCCGGGTCCGGCACGCCAGGCCACCACCGTGACATGGCTCTGCACCTGGTGGCCGATCGCATCGAAGCCCAGCGTGAAGCGGTCGGGCGAGGCACCGGGCGGCGGGCGCAGCATCACCGTCGCCACCACGTCGGCCGGGCGCTGCCACAGCATCCAGCGCACTGCCGTCACCTTCACCAGCCAGGCCCGCCCGTCCGGCGCCACCGGCCTGACGTGCGCGGCCAGGTAGGCGGCGATCTGCGCATCGTCGACCAGCACCCGGTTGGCGGGCAGCTCGACCAGCGCCCGCCCGAACGCGAGCTGCAGCTCGTCCAGCGGCAGCGTCACCTCTGCCTGCAGCGTCACCTCTGCCTGCAGCGTCACGTCGGCCTGCAGCGCGTTGCCCTGTGCCGTCAGCAGCACTTCCGACTGGGGCGACGGATGCGCACCAGCCGACGTCAGAGCGACCGCCAGCATCGGCGCAGCGAGCCACCGCAGCCACCCCGCCCGACCGTGGGCCATCAGAAGCTGCCGCCGTAGTCGGCCGTCTTGTCGCGCCAGATCGTGTGGTAGTGCACGTTGGTGCCGTACACCACGCCCTGCTGCACCACGAACTCGATCCACACGCGCGGCCCGTCGATGCGCAGGTACGAGCGCTGCGCTTCCAGCGGCGACGACAGCGAATTCGGGTAGGCGCTGAAGTCCGCCTTCACGCCGTTCTGGCCGACGCCGTAGCCCACGTAGGTATCGGCCAGCGCGTCGTCGGCCAGGTAGTCGCCCAGCAGCGCGGCCGCCACGTCGGCCTGCTGTGTATCGACCCAGGCCGCGATCGCTGCCCGCACATAGCCCTTCTGCGTGGCGTTCATTGCCGCATACTGCAGGCCACGGCCGCTGGTCGGGTACACCAGCGCACGGAAATTGGCGTCGCTGTTGCCGGAGGCGCCCATGATCACGTCGGTAAAGGTGCCGGCCAGCTTCGCCGCCGCCTTCGTCGTGGCCTCCGCGTAGATCGATTCCGCCAGGTTGTATACGGCCGCGCGCTGCCTCTCCATCGGGGCGTGCGCGGTACCGGCGCTGCCGGCCGGGCTGGTGACGGTGACCGTGCCGTCGGCCGCGACCGTCCAGTTGGGCGGCTCGACACCGATGAACGCCGGCGTGGCGCTGACCTTGCCGGTGTTGTAGGTGATGTTGTAGGCCAGGTGATGGCCCGCCACCTGCAGCATCCATGGCGACGTGGCCGACGGCGTGCCGACGAAAGCAATCGAATACAGGTCGCTGCCGTAGCCCAGTGCCGCCATGCCCCCGGTGCCGGTGGGCGGGGTGCCGCCGCCATCGGTGGGGATGGTTCCGGTGGGTGGCGTGCCGGTACCGTCCGCCGGTATCGCACCGGTGGGTGGCGCGCCGGTACCATCGGCAGGCGCCGTGCCGCCGCCGGGCATGCCGCTGCCGCCGGCGGTGCCCTGCGCCGTGGCCAGCACGGTGTCCGCGGCGCGCAGTTCGTTGAGCAGCGTGATGCCGGTGGCGCTCAGCGCCTTCGCGATCACGGCATTGGCGGCGGCCAGTTGCGCCGTGCTCAGCGTGGCGGCATTGAGGCGCAGGCCATGGCGGCTGCCCGGCAGGTTGGTCCACTGGTTGGCGTTCGCCAGCGCGTAGTCGAACAGCACCGTGGTGGCGGACGTGGCATCCGTCGCGACGGTCTTCTGCGCGGTCGACAGCGTGGCGAGGAACGCTTCCGCCGCACTGACGACGCCCGCCGTGTTGGCGCCCGCGCTGGTGACGTTCACGGTCAGCGGCACGGCCGCACTGGTGGCACTGCCTGCCGTATTCGTCACCACCACCTTGTAGGTGCCGGCACTGCTGGCGTTCGCCGTGGTGATGGCGTAGGTACGCTCGGTGGCCCCGGCAATGGCCACATCGTTGCGGTACCACTGGTAAGCCACGCTGACCCCGTTGACGACCACCGACAGCGTGACGCCGGTACCGGCATTGACCGTCTGCGCGGCCGGCTGGGTGGCGATCACCGGGGCCGTGACCTGCGACGACACCACGATCAGCGCGGCGACGCTGGTGGCAGAGCCGGCGGCATTGCTGACAACGACGGTATAGCTGCCGGCCGCGGACGCCGCGCAGGTCGCCTGCGTCGCGCCGTCGATCGCGCTGCCGTCGCGGTACCACTGGTACGCCAGATCGCTGCCGTCCGCGGCAACGGCCAGCACCTGGCTGGTGCCGGTCAGGATCGTGGCCGAGGATGGATCCGCCGTGATCACCGGCGCGCTGGTCAGCGAGATCACCGCGTTGTCGCTGGTGACGGACCCTTCGGTGCTCGTCACCACCACGTAGTAGGTGCCGGCGGCGGTGGCCGTGTAGGTGGCCGACGAGGCACCGGCGATCGCGCTGCCATCCAGGTACCACTGGTAGGCCAGGCCGGTGCCGCTGGCGATCACGGACAGCACGCCGTTCGAGCCGGCGATCACCATCGCCGATGCGGGTTGCGCAAGGATGACGGGCCCGCTGGCGCTGTCCGCGGAATCGGAGCTGCTGCCGCAGCCCCATAACAGCACTGCGAACGAAGTGGCGATGACGACCGCCCGGGTGGAGGATTGCATGGTTGTGCCCCGTGGTTGTTAGAGTACGCGGACTCTAGCCAAACCTGCCGTCCGGCGGTCGTTTCGCGCGGCGGTTTTGCGGGGTTTTACGCGGCTTTACAGCTGTGCAGGTGGAAGCTTACAGATGTAAAAAAGGCAGCCGGAGCTGCCTTTATTGCTGGTGCTGGTGCTGACGAGACTTACACGGCCGGCTTGTACGCGGCCACGCCGTCCAGGATTTCCTGGCGCGCCGATTCCGGGCCTTCCCAGCCGTCGACCTTCACCCACTTGCCCGGCTCCAGGTCCTTGTAGTGCTCGAAGAAGTGCTGGATCTGCTGCAGGCGCAGGTCCTGCAGGTCTTCCGGCTTCTGCCAGTGCTTGTAGATCGGCAGGACCTTGTCGATCGGCACCGCCAGCACCTTCGCATCGACGCCGGATTCGTCCGTCATCTTCAGCACGCCGATGGCGCGGCAGCGCACCACCACGCCGGGGAACAGCGGGAACGGCGTGATGACCAGCACGTCCACCGGGTCGCCGTCCTGGGACAGCGTGTTCGGCACATAGCCGTAGTTGCACGGGTAGTGCATCGCGGTGCCCATGAAGCGGTCGACGAAGATGGCGCCCGATTCCTTGTCCACTTCGTACTTGATCGGATCGGCATTCATCGGGATCTCGATGATGACGTTGAAATCGTTCGGCACATCCTTGCCGGCTGGGACGTTATTCAGGCTCATGGTTTTCCTCGTAAGTACGGCTTATCAATACAGCTTTATCAAAATGCTAAACCGCGCAATTATAGCGAAATGCTAGCTGGTGCGGCGCTGGGAGTGTGGGCAGCTCTGCCAGCGAGCTGACGTTGCCTGCGAAGTCCGGGACCGGCGTGCGGCCGGGGTCTGGCCCGCAGCGCCCGGGACCGGGGATGGCATTGTTGACTTTGCCGCGGGTCTGACCCCAGCCGTTTGCAGGCATTGCGTCAATGCCGGCAAAAGGCTGGGGTCAGACCCGCGATGCGGGCTACGACAAAGATCGATGTCCCCGGCGCCGTGGGTCGGACCCCGGCCGTCCAGCTGTCCCGGGCAAAGATCAACGATACGGGCGCTGTGGCTCAGGCCCTGGCTGCTGATGCATCCCGGGGCCCGGCCGTGCGTGGCTCGCTACAGGATCGTGGCCAGCGCGCACTGCCGGTAGTGGCTGGCGGCGGCTTCCGGCTGCTGCAGCGCTTCGTGCAGCTGGGCGAGCTTCAGGTGGGCGTCGCGCACCATGCGGGGGTCGGTCGCGTCGGACAGCGCCTGTTCCAGGTAGCGCTGCGCCTTGCCCCACAGCTTCTGCTTCAGGCACAGGGCGCCCAGCGTGAGCGCCAGCTCGGCATCGGCGGGACGCTCCAGCAGCCACGCTTCGCAGTGCTCGATCTGGGCCAGCAGCGCGGCCGAACCCGCCGGCGCTGCGGCCTCCCGGTAGGCACGCACCACGCGGTCATCCCAGTTGGCGCGCAGCGATTCCTCGGCCACCTGGCGCGCATCGTCGTGCAGGCCGCGGGCGTTCAGTGCCGTGGCGGCGCGGCAGGCCACATAGGGTTTCACTCGGTCGACGGTGGGGATCGTCGACCAGACGCGCTTGAGCGACTCGGCGTCATGCGTCTTGTCGGACAGCAGGTCTTCGTAGGCCAGCTCGCGCAGCCGGGCCGACAGGGCCGGATGCAGGGCGCGGTGCTTGTCCAGCGAGCGCACCAGGCGCAGCACTTCCGGCCAGTTCTTGGCCTGCTGCTCGGCCTTCAGCGACCATTGCAGCGCATGGATGTGGCGCGTGCCGCTGGCGTTCAGTTCGCGCACGGCGGCCAGTGCCGCTTCCGGCTGGTGGTCGTCGACCAGCAGTTCGGTGACCGTCATCAGGCGCGCGGTCTTCATGACGTTGTCGTCGGCAATCCGGGCCAGCCACTGGTCGCGGCGGGCGTGCTGGCGCATGCGGTGCGCGGCGCGGGCGCCGATCAGCGCGGCCACGCCGGCGTTTTCCGGCAGGTCCGCGGCACGCAACGCGGCTTTCTCGGCATGGCCGAAGCGGCCTTCGAACAGCGCCTTCAAGGCATCGCGCAGGCCCTTGTTGCCATCGCGTTCACGCTTGCGCTGGCGGTACTCGGCCACGCGCGCCGGCATGCGCATCGTGGCGCGCACGGCACGCACCACGGCATACAGCAGGACGAACAGCAGCACCTGCAGCACCACGAAGAAGTTCAGCGACAGGTCCATCCGGTACGGCGGATAGAACAGCGCCACGTTGCCGGGGTTGTAGCGGGCCGTCACGGCCACGCCGATGGCCGCGGCCATCAGTGCCAGTAACCAGAGGAAGACGCGCATCAGGGCTTCGCCTTGTAGTTGCGCACCGCGTTCAGGCTGTCGGCCAGCGTGGGCATCTCGATGGCGAGGTTGCTGCCCTGGACCTGGCGCAGCAGCGCCTGCACCGTTTGCGTCTGCCGCGCGCGCGTGTCGAAGTAGCGCAGCAGCGTTTCCTGCGCCGCCAGCAGGTCGGTACGGAAGGCGCCTTCGTTGCGCGACAACAGCGCCATGCGCGCATTCAGCAGGCGCAGCTTCAGGTTCTCGCGCAGGAAGTACGCGTGCTCCGGCGCCAGCATCATCGACTCGGGATTGTCCACGGTCCGCACGCGCACCAGCTGGCGCACGTCCGTCCACATCTCGCTGCTCCAGCCGTTCCAGGCGCCCTGCAGGCGGGTCACCCAGGTATCCTGCGGCACCACGGGTTCCATCTGCGGCGCCGGGCTGGCGGGCTTGCCGCCGCGCGCGCCCTTCTTCTGCAGCGGCGCGGCCGGTGCCGGCGTGGCATCGGCCAGCATCGGCAGCGTGTCGACCTGCGCGATCACGTTGTCGAGGCGGACGGCCAGACCCACCGAATCGACGCTCGGCAGTGCCTTGAGCTTTTCCGCATCGCGCGCGATGGCGCGGCGGATGGTGATGAACTGCGGCTTGTCGGAGCGGGACAGGCTGCGGTCGGCGTTCTGCAGCGCGATCAGCGCACCGGGCACATTGCCGGCCAGCTGCAGCTGCTGGCTGGCGGTGGACAGCACCTGTTCGATCTCGGCCAGCGCCCAGTCGTCGCGGTTGCGCGACATGTCGTTGTAGAGCTGCTCGAGGGCCAGCTGCTGCGACTGCGCTTCCTGCTGGCGGTTCTCCAGCACGCCCACCTTCACTTGCAGCTCGCGGGTGCCTTCCTGGACCGACTTGACGATCTGGTTGCTCTCCACGTTCACCGTATCGGCCTTCTGCAGCCGCTGCGCCATTTCCTCGCGCAGCTTGCGCATCTGCGTGTGCGTGTTGAACGCATGCCCGGCCAGCAGCACGGCCAGCAGCAGGGAAGCGATCGTGAGCGAGCGGTTCGTCAGGCCCGCATGCCGCAAAGCCGCCGGCTCGGGTGCGACGGGAATGGCCTGGGCTGCATGGGTTGTCCCCTGGGCTGCCCCCTGGGGGGCGCCCTGCGGTGCGGCCGGGTCGGGTAAGGTAGGCAGTTCGTTCATGGGCGTGATTGTAACGCGGCGAGCAGGCGCTCGTCGCCGGAACCGGTGAGCGTAATCCGGGTGAAACCCAGCGCGGCCGCCGTTTCGGCAATCCGGGCGTGCGGCACGATCAGATGTTGTTGTTGCATCTTTGCAACAACGTCATGTTCCGGACGCTGCATCCCTGCCAGCAGGCCGAGCAGGCCGCGCAGGGCTTCCGAGCTGGTGACGATCCAGTCGTTCTGCACGGTGAGCAAATCGGTGAGCCGGGCCGCCAGTTCAGGCGTGAGTGGCGGCACGCCGCGGCGGTAGGCAGCGACCGTGGTGACATGGGCGCCGGCCGCGCGCAGGCCATCGGCCATCAGCTCGCGGCCCGTTTCGCCGCGCACGATCAGCACCTCGCGGCCGTTCAGCGCGGCCAGGTCGAGCGTTTCCAGCAGGTGTTCGGAATCGCTGTGCGCCGTATCGGCCGGGCTGACGATGTGGACCTTGTCGTCCGTGATGCCATGCGCGGCCAGCGCCATGCGGCTGCCCTCGCCCAGCACGGCCAGCGTCACGCCGGGCGGCCAGGCATCGATGTGGGCGAATGCCGCATCGATCGCGTTCGGCGACACGAAGGCCACCAGCGCGAATTCATGCAGCCGGGCGAGCACGGCGCGCAGCGGCGCCGGGTCGGGCAAGGGGGTGATGTCCAGCAGCGGCAGCACGGCCACGGTGCGGCCCAGCGCCGCCACCCGTTCGGCCAGCGGCAGCGCCTGCGCGCGGGGACGGGTGATGACGACGGTGCCCGGCATCGCGCCGCTAGTCGACACTGAGGGCCACTCAGTCGTCCGCCCCGTCTGCCTCGGCCAGGCAGGACTGCAGGATCGCCACGGCATCCTGCTCGCGGAGCTTGTCCGACACCTGGTCGCCCAGCTGCGTGGCATCGGTGGCCGGGCCGTGCACTTCGGCGCTGGCGACCCGCTTGCCGTCCGGCGTGGCAACCATCGCGCGCAGGTGCATCGTGCCGTTCTCGATGGTGGCATGCGCGGCCAGCGGCACCTGGCAGCTGCCGCCGAACACCTTCGACACGCGGCGCTCGGCGGTGACGGCCTGCGACGTGACCACGTGGTTCAGCGGCGCCAGCAGCGCGATCATGTCCACGCCGTCCGTGCGTTCGGCGATCTCGATCGCCATGGCACCCTGCCCGGCGGCCGGCAGGCTGTCGTCCGGATCGAGCAGTGCGCGGATGCGCTGCGGCAGGCCCAGGCGCTTCAGGCCCGCGGCGGCCAGGATGATGGCCGCGTAATCGCCCCGATCGAGCTTGCCGAGACGCGTGTCGAGGTTGCCGCGCAGAGGCTTGATCACCAGGTGCGGGTAGCGTGCGGCGATCAGGGACTGGCGGCGCAGGCTGCTGGTGCCGACGATGGCGCCGGCCGGCAGGTCGGCCAGCGACGCGTAATCGTTGGAGACGAAGGCATCGCGCGGATCTTCCCGTTCCAGCACCGCGGCCAGCGCGAAGCCGTCCGGCAGCTCCATCGGCACGTCCTTCAGCGAGTGCACGGCCAGGTCGGCGCGGCCTTCGGCCATCGCCACCTCCAGCTCCTTCACGAACAGGCCCTTGCCACCCACCTTCGACAGCGTGCGGTCGAGGATCTGGTCGCCGCGCGTCGTCATGCCGAGAATTTCAACGCTGCACTGCGGATATAATTGTGACAAGCGATCGCGCACGTGCTCGGCCTGCCAGAGGGCGAGCCGGCTCTCGCGCGAGGCGATCACCAGTCGGGACGGGATGTTCACTTCCACTGTATTCGAAGCCGTAGTATTCAACTGTTGTCTTTCACTGTTCTACTGATGTTTTCGCTGTCGCCGCTACGTATCCGTGCCGGCCAGTTACCGGAGCAGGCTCGAACCATAAATTCTAGCATGCGCCATTCACGCAGCATGGGACCACCCCGCCCTGCACCGCCTTTGGTTTTTTCATTTTGCTCCGTTCAATCATGATCAATTCAGTCAATGCAACTGCAACCGAAGAACAGCCCGGCGAAGACAAGGACGCGCCGCTGAAGGAAGATATCCGCCTGCTGGGCCGCCTGCTCGGCGACGTGCTGCGCGAACAGGAAGGCGAAGAAGTGTTTGCCGTGGTGGAGACCATCCGCCAGACCGCCGTGCGCTTCCGGCGCGAGGCCGATGCCGGTGCGGCGAAGGAGCTCGACGGCATGCTCAAGATCCTCACGCGCGAGCAGACGATCACGGTGGTGCGCGCGTTCTCCTACTTCTCGCACCTGGCCAATATCGCCGAGGACCAGCACCACATCCGCCGCCGCCGCGCGCACCTGCTGCGCGGCTCGAAGCCGCAGCGCGGCACCATCCTCGATGCGCTGGCCAAGCTGAAGGACGCCGGCGTGGACAAGTCCACCGTCGAAACGTTCTTCGGCGAAGCGCTGATCGCGCCGGTGCTGACGGCCCACCCGACCGAGGTGCAGCGCAAGTCCACGCTCGATGCCGAGCACGCGATCGCCCGCCTGCTGGCCGAGCGGGAGCAGCCGCTCACGCCGAAGGAAGCGGCGGCCAACCTGCACATGCTGCGCGTGAAGATCGCCACGCTGTGGCAGACCCGCATGCTGCGCTATACGAAGCTGACGGTGGCCGACGAGATCGAGAACGCCCTGTCCTATTACCGCATCACCTTCCTGCGCGAAGTGCCGGCCCTGTACGACGACGTGGAAGAAGACATCGCGCGCCAGTACGAAGGCGAGGATGCGGCACCGGTGCACATCGACCGCGCCTACCTGCAGATGGGCAGCTGGATCGGCGGCGACCGCGACGGCAACCCGAACGTGAACGCGGACACGATGCAGCACGCGCTGGCCCGCCACGCCACGACCATCCTCGATTTCTACCTCGATGAAGCCCATGCGCTGGGCGCCGACCTGTCCGTCTCCACGCTGATGGTGCCGTGCACGCCCGCGCTGAAGGCGCTGGCCGATGCGTCGCCGGACCAGTCCGACCACCGCGCGGACGAGCCGTACCGCCGCGCGCTGATCGGCATCTACGCGCGCCTGGCCAGCACGGCCCGGGCGCTGGGCGCCGCCAACATCCTGCGCAAGGAAGTCGGTCATGCCGAGCCATACCCGGATGCCGCCGCGTTCTCGCAGGACCTGCAGGTGCTGGTCGACTCGCTGGAAGCCAACCACGGCGGCCTGCTGGCCCGCCCGCGCCTGACGACCCTGAAACGCGCCGCCGAGGTGTTCGGCTTCCACCTGGCCTCGCTGGACATGCGCCAGAGTTCGGACGTGCACGAACGCGTGCTGGCCGAGCTGTTCGCCCGCGCCGGTGCGCATGCCGACTACCCGTCGCTGGACGAGGACGCGAAGGTCAAGCTGCTGCTGGAAGAGCTGGCGCAACCGCGCCTGCTGTACTCGCCGTACATCGAGTATTCGGACGAGACGCAGTCCGAGCTGGGCGTGTTCCGCGCCGCCCGCGAAATCCGTCACCGCTACGGCGAGCGGGCCATCCGCAACTACATCATCTCGCACACCGAAACCGTGTCCGACCTGCTGGAAGTGCTCGTGCTGCAGCAGGAAACCGGGCTGCTGCGCCGTGACGGCGAAGGCAATGCCACGGCGGACCTGATGGTGATCCCGCTGTTCGAGACCATTCCCGACCTGCAGCGCGCCGCCGGCATCATGCAGGAGGTGATGGCGCTGCCGCTGGTGAAGGGGCTGATCGAACAGCGCGGCCAGATCCAGGAAGTGATGCTGGGATATTCGGATTCGAACAAGGATGGCGGCTTCCTCACGTCCACGTGGGAGCTGTACAAGGCCGAGATCGCGCTGGTCGAGGTCTTTGCGAAAGCGGGCGTGAAGATGCGCCTGTTCCATGGCCGCGGCGGCACGGTGGGCCGTGGCGGCGGCCCGAGCTACGAAGCCATCCTGGCGCAGCCCAAAGGCACCGTGAACGGCCAGATCCGCCTGACGGAACAGGGCGAGATCATCGCCTCGAAATTCTCGAACGCGGAGATCGGCCGCCGCAACCTGGAGCTGCTGGTCGCGGCCACGCTGGAAGCGAGCCTGGCGCCGCCGCTGTCGAACCCCGAGCAGAAGCAGCAGCTGGACGGCTTCGAAACGGTGATGGCCGAGCTGTCGGACCGGGCCTATAAAGCCTACCGCAACCTGGTGTACGAAACGCCCGGCTTCACGGACTACTTCTTTGCCGCCACGCCGATCGCCGAGATCGCCGAGCTGAACATCGGTTCGCGCCCCGCCTCGCGCAAGTCGACGAAGCGCATCGAGGACCTGCGCGCGATTCCCTGGGGCTTCTCGTGGGGCCAGTGCCGCCTGCTGCTGCCGGGCTGGTACGGCTTCGGCAGCGCCATCAACGGCTGGCTGGCCGATGGCGACCGCGAAGGGGGAAGAGAAGCGCGCCTGGCGCAGCTGCAGGCGATGTCGGCCCACTGGCCGTTCTTCGCCACGCTGCTGTCCAATATGGACATGGTGCTGGCCAAGACCGATCTCGCCATCGCCTCGCGGTACGCGGAACTGGTGGCGGACAAGGAGCTGCGCGAACGTATCTTCAAGCGCATCGGCGACGAATACCGCCAGACGCTGGAATGCCTGGAAGCGGTCACCGGCGCCACCGAACGGCTGGCCGGCAATCCGCTGCTGGCCCGGTCGATCCAGAACCGCTTCGCCTACCTCGATCCGCTGAACCACCTGCAGGTGGAGCTGATCAAGCGGCGCCGCGCGCTGGCCGCCGAGCCGGATGGCGAAAGCCGGGCCGATCCGCGCGTGCACCGGGGCATCCACCTGTCGATCAACGGCGTGGCCGCCGGCCTGCGCAATACGGGGTAGAGGCTTCGTCGCTGCCTGTATCGATGGCGTGACGGGCGGGCCTGCGGGCCCGCTTTTTTTATGCGGCCGCCGTTTCATCTGCATTTCGGCGCCGTAAAATCGCATTTCGTCGCACGTGGGGTGGCTCATGCCGCGCGGCGTTCTAGAATCGCATCACCGTACAACATCACAAAAAGGTTCCGTCATGCGCCGTCTCGCCTTTCCGTTTCCGTTGCTGTTTCTCGCCATGCCCTTCTTCCTCACGCCGCTGGCCCATGGCGCCGAAAGCGCCCGCCAGTTGTCCGCATTCCGCGCCATCGCCATCCGTGGGCCCGTCAACATCGAGGTCCATGCCGGCCAGGCCCAGTCGGTCAAGGTGATCGGCCGGCCCGACTTCATCGCCAAGGTGCTCACGAGCGTGCAGGCCGAGGAGCTGAAGATCGACTTCGATGGCAAGACGAATGTCTCCGTGAAGGACGGCGACCGCATCGTGATCACCGTGCCCACGCTGGTCAAATGCATCGTCGAAGGCGCCGGCCAGGTGGTCATCGACAATGTCAAGGAAGAGCGGCTGGACCTGCAGTTCCAGGGCGCCGGCCGCCTGGAGGCGAAGGGCACGGCGAAGTGGCTGCGGATGAAGGCGCAGGGCGTGGGCGAAGTGACGACGCAGCACCTGAAAACGGAACGGGCCGACATCAACTTCGAAGGCATCGGCGACGTGAAGGTGCACGCCAGCCAGACGCTGAATGCCGTGGTGCGCGGCATGGGCTCGCTCACCTACTTCGGCCGGCCGAAAACGCTGAACAAATCCGTGCAGGGCATCGGCGATGTGAAGGCCGGGGATTGATCCCGGCTACAATCTCCGGACACAACAACGGAAGACACCAATGACATTGACGACACTGGCGCGCAGCGCGGCGCTCGGCCTGGCCCTGGCGGCGCTGCATGCGGCAGCCACCGGCGCGGCCTGCGGCAAGGCGCCATCGGGCAAGCTGGCCGCGCAACGCGTGGCGGCCGTGGAGCCGACCCGCACCGGCCCGCAATTGTACGAAGGCGCCGTGTGGCTCGACGGCGCGCTGTACTTCTCCGACTTCGGCCATGAAGGCGACTTCCCGTCGCGCATCCGCAAGCTGGCCGCCGACGGCACCGTCAGCACCGTCATCGAGGACAGCGGCAGCAACGGCCTGGCCATCGACCAGCAGGGCCGCCTGCTGGCTGCCACGCACAAGTGGAAATCGCTGTCGCGCTATACGCTGCCGGGCGGCGAACGCAGCACCGTCGCCGCCCGCTACAACAGCGCGGTCTTCAACTCGCCGAACGATATCGCCGTCGCGAAGGACGGCACGATCTACTTCACCGATCCGGACTACCAGCTGGCCGCGGCGCCCGGCGGCCAACCCGTCACCGGCATCTACCGCGTGGGCACGGATGGCAAGGTGACGCTGGTGGACGGTTCGCGGCGCAACCCGAACGGCATCGCCCTGTCGGCCGCCGGCGACCTGCTGTACGTGAATGCCAGCGATGGCGAAGTGCGCACGTATGCCATCCGCAGTGGTGTGCCCGGCACGGGCCGCCCCTTCATCAAGGGCATCGAAGGCGGCGACGGCATGACGCTGGACTGCCACGGCAACCTGTACGTGACGGAACACGGTGCGCAGCGCATCCGCGTGTTCTCGCCGAAGGGGGCCGAGCTGGCGACGATCGCCGTCGATGCCAAGGTCACCAACGCGGCGTTCGGCGGCGCCGATGGCCGCACCTTGTACATCACGGGCGACCGGGCGATCTGGTCGCTGCCGCTGGATGTGACGGGCATGCCGTATTGATCTTCCGGTCGGGTGCGCATCCGGCCAGCATCCGAGTGGCATCCGGGGCCATGTCCCGGGTGTCCACATTCATCTTGTATACTCGCGCCTTTTGCCGAGATCACGATGAGCACCCTGCCTCCCTGCCCCCAATGCGGTTCCGAATTCACCTACGAGGACGGCACCAGCCACGTCTGCCCCGAGTGCGCGCATGAGTGGGTGCCCGGCGCCGAAGCGCAAGGCGAAGTCGCGCGTGTCTATCGCGATGCAGTGGGCACGCTGCTGCAGGATGGCGACACCGTCACGGTCATCAAGGACCTGAAGCCGAAGGGTTCCGGCGGCGTGATCAAGCAGGGCACGAAGGTGAAGAACATCCGCCTGGTCGACAGCGACCACGATATCGACTGCAAGATCGACGGCTTCGGCGCGATGAGCCTGAAGACGGAATTCGTGCGCAAGGTCTAACAACGCATTGACTGAAAGGACGTCCGCATGGCCCTGACCGAAAAACAGAAGATGCTGGCCGGCGAGTTCTACACGGCCGCCGATCCGGAGATCCAGGCCGACCAGGCCGCCGCGCGCGACTGGATGGAGCGCTACAACGGCACGCGCGGCCACGGCCCCGCCGACCTGCAGGCGCTGCTGCGTGAAGGCTTCGGCGCGGTCGGCGAAGGCGCCGTGGTGCGCCCGCCCTTCCACTGCGACTACGGCTACAACATCCGCATCGGCAATGGCGTCTTCCTGAACTTCAATTGCGTGATCCTGGACGTCGTGGGGGTCGAGATCGGCGACATGACGCAGATCGGCCCCGGCGTGCAGATCCTCACGGCCGACCATCCGCGCGATCCCGCCTTGCGCGCGCAGGGACTGGAGTTCGGGCGCCCGATCCGCATCGGCAAAAACGTGTGGATCGGCGCTGGCGCCCTGATCATGCCCGGCGTGACCATCGGCGACGATGCACTGATCGGTGCCGGCAGCGTGGTGACGCGCGACGTGCCGGCCGGCGTGACGGTGATGGGCAATCCGGCGCGGCCGCGCGCGGCGTCGGCATAACCGGCCACGCTCCTGTCCTCGTCGATGCGATCATTCGAGGGCGAGTGTCCTTAACACTGGCACGATCTCGTGCAGGCTCGCGACCTCGAACGTCGGCACTGCGCCGGAGTCGTTCGTGAGCCGCCCGGGGTTGAACCAGCAGCTGTCGATGCCGTAACGGTTGGCACCAAGGATGTCGGCATCGAGCCGGTCGCCGATCACGATGGCCTCGTGCTTCGCGAAACGGCGCGCCATGCCGGCTGCGTAATCGAAGAAGCGCGAGTCCGGCTTGGCATGGCCGCACACTTCCGATGTCGACACGAACGACACGTAGGCACCAAGTCCGGAACTGGCAATGCGGCGCTGCTGGATATGGTCGATACCGTTCGTGACAATGCCCACCTCGCCGATGGCAGCGAGCGTCTCGCACAGCTGCACGGCACCATCGACCAGCACCACCGACTCGGCCAGCGATTCCAGGTACAGGCCACTGGCCGCGGCAGGATCAGCGTCGAAGCCGTGGTCCGCGAACGTGTGCCGGAAGCGCTCCACTTTCAGGAACTCCTTCGACACCTCGCCGCGCTCGAAGCGCCGCCACAGCGCCAGGTTGACCGGCTGGTAGTGGGCGAACAGCGCACCGGCATCGGCCGTCACGCCCAGCGTCGCCATCGTGCGGGCAAACGAGAGCTGTTCGGAGGCGCGGAAATCGAGCAGGGTATCGTCGAGGTCGAACAGGAAAAGCGTGTGCTTCATGTGGCTCGTGAGGGATGGATGAGACCGGAGCTTAGCATCCGGCTGGCCGATCGACACGTTGTGACAATGTGCGCAATTTTGCGGGCCTGGCCTGCTGTATAGTGAAAATTGGAAACATTTATTCACACAGCTCAATCTCATGACTTCGCCTGCCGCCCGTCTCGCCTCCCTGGCCGCCTGTTTGATCATCCCATGCACCTTCGGCAGCCCGGCTGCGGCGCAGACCACCGTCCCTTTCGAATTTCCCGATGTAGCATCCGGAACCTGCACTTTTGCCGCCGCCAATCTGCCCAAGGACACGATCGTTGTCGCGGCTGGCAGCTACCGGGGCCGGGAGCTGCCGTTCGCGATCGACCAGAGCGGCCACCAGGCAACCACGATCAGCGTTGCGGTGCATGCGGACCAGCCCGTCGCACTGCTGCTGGGGGCCTATGAACCGACCGTCTGGGCCATTGGCTGGAGCAAGGGTACCCGCGTGGTGGCCGTCTTTGCCAGCGGCTACCATCGGCAAGCCGTGGCGGGTCTGCCGAAAGGCACGCCAGTGATCACCAGCAGCTATCAGGAAAAGGGCCCTTGCGGACATCGCTACATCAGCGGCGGCGGTCACGCCGAATGGGTCAATCCGGCGGCGCGCGAGATCTTCGGGGCGCCGGCAATCCGCCTGTATGACAAGGCCACCAATGGAGCGATCGAGATCGTGGAATCAACCCGGCCACGAACGGGTTATGTCACGTCAGCGGATACGCCCGTCGAATCGTTCCACGACCGGAAAGCCCCGCTGGCCGGGACCCCGGGCCTGCAGGAGGCCGTCCGCCGCGGCATTCTCCGGCCACTCACTGCCGCAGACATCGAACAGGTGCGCGAACACTACCGCCGCCTGGCGGCAGCCGATCCGAAACGCGATGTGCCGCCACTCGCAAACGGCTCGATGCCGGTCGCGATCCCCGAGCTGTCGCTGCGTCGTGGCTTCGTGGTGCTGAAGCCGTTCGAATTCCCCGCGGGCCTGTATGGCGCGCATCTGGCTTACTTTCTGGTGCCGCCGGGCGTTCCGGCTCCGACCGGTACACCGGGGCACAGCATGATCGTGGACCTGAACAAGCCGGTGCCATGCAGTGGTCCGATGTGCAGGCAGTAACGGCAAGCCCGGTCAATAAAAAAGGGAAGCCCGCAGGCTTCCCTCTTCCGTTGAAAACAACCCCGATCAGTTCTGCGTCAGGAACGTCTTCAGCTTGTCCGAACGCGATGGCTGGCGCAGCTTGCTCATCGCTTTCGCTTCGATCTGGCGGATGCGTTCGCGCGTCACGTCGAACTGCTTGCCCACTTCTTCCAGCGTGTGGTCGTTCGACATCTCCACGCCGTAACGCATGCGCAGCACCTTCGCTTCGCGCGGCGTCAGGGAGTCCAGCACTTCCTTGATCACGTTGCGCATCGAGGCGTGCAGCGCGGCGTCCAGCGGGGCCAGCGTGGTGTTGTCCTCGATGAAGTCGCCCAGCTGCGAATCGCCATCCTCGCCCATCGGCGTTTCCATCGAAATCGGCTCTTTCGCGATCTTCATGATCTCGCGCACCTTCGATTCCGGCATCTCCATCTTGGCCGCCAGCGTGGCCATGTCCGGCTCGTTGCCCGTCTCCTGCATGATCTGGCGGCTGATGCGGTTCATCTTGTTGATCGTCTCGATCATGTGCACCGGCACGCGGATCGTGCGGGCCATGTCGGCGATCGAACGCGTGATGGCCTGGCGGATCCACCACGTGGCATACGTGGAGAACTTGTAGCCACGGCGGTACTCGAACTTGTCCACCGCCTTCAGCAGGCCGATGTTCCCCTCCTGGATCAGGTCCAGGAACTGCAGGCCGCGGTTGATGTACTTCTTCGCGATCGAGATCACCAGGCGCAGGTTGGCCACCGTCATTTCGCGCTTGGCGTGGCGGGCGCGCTTCTCGCCGGCCGCCATCTGCTTGTTGATCTTGCGCAGGTCGGCCAGCGGCAGCGCCACGCGTTCCTGCAGGTCGATCATCTTGTTCTGCAGTTCCTTGATGGCGGGGACGTTACGGCCCAGCACCGCGCTGTACGGATAGCGCGAATCGACTTCGTCGTCCACCCAGTCCAGGTTCGTCTCGTTGCCCGGGAAGACCTTGATGAAGTGGGCGCGCGGCATGCCGCAGCGGTTCACGCACAGTTCCAGCACGGCGCGCTCGATGCTGCGCACCTGTTCCATCTGGCCGCGCAGCGTGTCGCACAGCTTCTCCACGACCTTGGCCGTGAAGCGGATGCCCAGCAGTTCGCCGGAGATCACGGCCTGCGCCTTCTGGTACGCGGTCGAGCCGTAGGCAGCCTTGCGCATCTTGTCGAACTGCGTGGAGATCACGGCGAAGCGCTCCAGCGCGTCGACCTTCAGCTGCACCAGCTGTTCGGTGGAGAAGCCGGCCGCGCCGCCATTGGCGTCGCCGTCCGAGTCTTCCTCTTCCAGCTCTTCTTCGTCGTCATCGTCGTGCGATGCGGCCGGAGCCGGCGGCGCCACGGGCGCGGACGATTCGTCCGGATCGACGAAGCCATCGACCACGTCGTCGACCTTCAGCTCGTCCGCTTCGATCTTGTCGGCCAGCGTGATGATCTCGGCGATCGTGGTCGGGCAGGCGGAGATCGCCTGGATCATGTCGCGCAGGCCTTCCTCGATGCGCTTGGCGATCTCGATCTCGCCTTCGCGGGTCAGCAGTGCCACGGCGCCCATTTCACGCATGTACATGCGCACCGGGTCCGTGGTGCGGCCGAAGTCGGAGTCCACCGTGGACAGGGCCGTTGCGGCAGCCGCTTCCACTTCGTCGTCGGACGTGGCGTTCGGCACGTTATCGGACAGCAGCAGCGCTTCGGCATCCGGCGCGCGTTCGTAGACGGCGATGCCCATGTCGTTGAACGTGGCGATGATGCCCTCGATCGCTTCCGGATCGACGATGTTCTCGGGCAGCTGGTCGTTGATCTCGGCATAGGTGAGGAAGCCGCGGTCCTTGCCCATGTTGATCAGGTTCTTGAACTGCAGGCGGCGCTTTTCCAGGTCATCCGTGGACAGGCTGGCATCGCCACCGAAGGCGTCCAGGCCCTTGGCCTTGCGGTCGCGCGCCTTCGACGCGGCCTTCAGTTCGGCGCGCTCGACGGCGTTCAGTGCCGCCACCTCATCGTTCTCGGGCGTGAATTCGCTCGGCTTGCGGCCGCGGCGGCCCGGCACCTTCACGGAAGGCAGCAGGTAGCCGGACGTGTCGATCGAGGCCAGCGTGGCCGCATCGGTCACCTGGCTGACGGCCGCCGGCGCACCCGGTGGCGCGGCGACGTCGCCCTTCGCCTTGCGCACGCGGACCACCGGCGCTTTCGGCGTGGCGTCTTCCGCACCGGCGATGGCCTTGCGGACGGGCTTCTTCGGCGCCGGCTCGGCAGCTTCGACCGCTTCGGCCGTATCAGCCACCATGCCCTCGTTCAGTTCCGGCTCGGCAGCGTCGCCCGGCATGGCGGCCAGGCGCGACGTTTTCTTCTTCACGACGGTCACTTTGCCGGCAGCCTCTTGCGCATTGTCGATCACATAGGATAAGGTGGTCTTGGGCACTGCCAGCGGCGCAGCTTCGGCGCGCGGCTTCTTGGCGGTAAGCGTTAGGGTCTTCGGCGTTTTCGTCGTCATCAAATATCTCTTTAGTGCCTGGCAGGGCACGGCGCAATGGAAAATCCGGCGCGGCCATCATGGCCCCACCAGCGCGTATATGGGGATCATCCGGAATGAAAAAAGCCCGCGTCGTCCAAGCTTTGCGGGCCGATCCGATGTGGTCAATCCGATGTGGTTCCGATGTATTCAGTGCGAACAGAAGAGAGGGCTCGGCCCTGTGGAGATGGTTCCCCGGCATGCGGAAGCCCTTGGCAGGGAACCGCGAACAACTCCTTTATTAACTGAATCCGCACCGTCCTGCTTTTGGTGCGTCGATCATTATACACGCTTCCAGCCCGCACCGCACCCGCTGGATGCGGCGGGCGCCAATCAGGGCGGTGCACGAATCCACATGGTGACGCAAATAGCAACGCGTGCGCGCCCCCGCATGGTATGCTGGCGCCTCTTGCTTAACCAGTAAATCACGCCCCGAAGTCGATGAACACCAGCCTTACCCACGAGCCGTCCGCTGCCGAAGAACCCGTCCAGCCTGCCACCGAGTCCGCTGCTGCCGAACCTGCCGAGGCAGCACCGGCGCCGGCCGACGATACTGCTGCATCCAACCATGCCGCAGCCGCTCCTGGCGCCGCACCTGCGCAGAGTGCCCGCGCGCTGCTGAAGCAGCTGGGCCAGCAGTTCCCGGCTTTCCGCGACAGCCTGCCGCTGTCGATCGGCATCGACAAGCAGATCCTCGCCGAGATGCCGGGCATCGACCGCAAGCTGATGCGCGCCGCGCTGGGCATCCACACGGGTTCGCAGCGCTACCTGCGCACGATGGAAAAGGCCACGGTGCGCTTCAACCTCGACGGCTCGCAGGGCGCCGAAGTGACGGACGTGCACCGCAAGCACGCCAAGGACACGCTGCAGGAACGCTTCCGCAAGGAAGCCGACCGCAAGAAGGCCGAGCGCGATGCCGCCGCGGCCGAGGAAGCCGACCGCCGCCGCCAGGAAAAACTGGAACAGCTCACGGCGAAGTTCTCGCGCAAAGGCTGATGGCGTTTCCCGAGGACCGCGACGCGGACCTGCCGCCCTACCCGGGCATCACGCTGGCCGCCGTGCACCTGGTGCGCACGGCGCAGCAGGCGCAGGCCGCCCAGGCCGCGCTGCTGGCGCACGATGCCATCGGTTTCGACACCGAATCCAAACCCACCTTCGTCAAGGGCCAGAGCTCGGACGGACCGCACCTGGTGCAGTTCGCCGACGAGCACGAGGCCTGGCTGTTCCCCATCGGTCCGGACGCCGCGCCGCTGCTGCCGGCATTGAAAGCCATCCTCGAATCGACGGCCACGCTGAAGGTGGGCTTCGGCCTGGCCGACGACATGAAGCGCGTGCGCGCCAAGCTGGCCATCGAGCCGGCACGGGTCGCCGACCTGTCCGTGGCGCTGCGCGTGCCGGGCCAGAAGCACGACCTGGGCGCGAAGAGCGCGGTAGCCAAGTACTTCGGCCAGAAGCTGCAGAAGTCGAAGAAGATCTCCACCACCAACTGGGCCGCGCCGCGCCTGGCGGACAAGCAGCTGCTGTACGCGGCCGACGACGCCCAAGTGGCGCTGCGCATCTACCGCCACTGGCAGGCGCTCGGCAACGTGCTGCCGCCGCCGAAGGCGCCACGCCCTCCTCGCGTGCGTCAACCCGCCACCGTGCGGGACCCGGCCTAGCAGTTCCTTCTCGCGCTGCTGTTCTTCGCGGCGCGGCCGGGGTATGCTTGAGCGGCCCCGTCCACTCGAGAAGAACGGCATGCGCATCACGAGACACCTCATCGCGGCCTCGCTTGGCCTGGCCCTCTCCGCCGCCACGGCCGCCCCGCCGCCGGACACGCTCGAGCAGCGCCTGGCGCCCTGCCTGGCCTGCCACCAGCCGAAGGAACGCAACGATGCCTACTTCCCCCGCATCGCCGGCAAGCCGGAAGGCTACCTGTACAACCAGTTGCTGAACTTCCGCGACGGCCGGCGCCAGTTCCCCATGATGACCTACATGGTGAGCCAGCTGCCGGCGCCCTATCTGCGCGAGATTGCCCAGTTCTTCTCGGCCCAGCACCCCGCCTATCCAGCGCCGATCCGGCCCGACACGACGCCCGCCGTGCTGGAACGGGGCCGCCTGCTGGTCCGGCAGGGCGACTCAGCGCGCCGCATCCCCGCCTGCATCGGCTGCCATGGCCAGGCGCTGATGGGCGTCGCGCCATCGATCCCCGGCCTGCTGGGACTCCCGCGCGACTACATCAACGCGCAGTTCGGCGCCTGGAAGAACAAGGTGCGGCGCGCGCAGGCGCCGGACTGCATGGCGGAGGTGGCTTCGCGGCTCACCGAGGCGGATGTGGCGGCCGTCTCCAGCTGGCTGTCGTCGCAGCGGGTCGACGATGCGGCGCGGCCGGCGACCGCACCTGCTGCGCCGCTGCCGTTGAAGTGTGGCGGCGTGCGCGATAATGGCGGCATGCATGGCAGTGCTAGAGCCGTCGATGCAGCAGCCGTCGATGCAGCGACTGTCGGCGCAGTGAAAGGCGGGGCCCGATGAGCCGCCGGGTGCGCCGGGGTGCCGCGGTCGTCGCACTGCTGCTGGTCGGGACGGCCGCCCTGCTGTGGCCGCGCCACGATGCTGGCCTACCGCCCAGCGCTTCGTTTGCCGCGCTGCCCCCGTCCGAGAAAATCGCCCGCGGCGCCTACCTGGCCCGGGCCGGCGACTGCATGGCGTGCCACACGGTGCGCGGCGGCGCCGAGTATGCCGGCGGGCGGGTGCTGGAAACGCCGTTCGGCGCGATCGTCTCGCCCAACCTCACGCAGGATGCCGCGACGGGCATCGGTTCGTGGAGCGCGGACGACTTCTGGAACGCGCTCCACAACGGCCGCGCGCGCGATGGCCGGCTGCTGTATCCCGCCTTCCCGTATCCGAACTACACGGCCGTGACGCGTGACGACTCGGAGGCCTTGTACGCTTACTTCCGCACCATCCCCGCAGTACGCCGACCGAACGAGCCGCACCGGTTGCGCTTCCCGTATGACAGCCAGGTCGCACTGGCTTTCTGGCGCGCGTTGTATTTCAAGCCTGGCGTGACGCATGCCGACCCGGCGCAGTCACCCGAATGGCACCGCGGCGCCTACCTGGTGCAGGGGCTCGGCCACTGCAGCGCATGCCACAGCCCGCGCGATGCGCTGGGCGGCAGCAAGGGAAGGAACGGCGGCGATCTCTCCGGCGGCCTGGTGCCGATGCTCGGCTGGTACGCACCATCGCTGGCCAGCGATGCCGAAGCGGGCCTGGGCAGCTGGCCCGTGCAGGAGATCGCCCAGCTGCTGCACACGGGTGTCGCACCCCGCGCCACCGTGTCCGGGCCCATGGCGGAGGTGGTGCGCGAAAGCCTGCAGTACCTGTCGGCCGAAGATGTGCGTGCGATGGCGGTGTACCTGAAATCACTGCCCGCTGCGAACGCTGCCCCCGAACGCCCGGAACGCTCGCCCGCACCGCAGGCGGTTGCCTTCCTGGCCGCCGGCGCGAAGCTGTACGAGCAGCACTGCGCCACGTGCCATGGCCCCAGCGGCCGGGGCGCGGCACCGCACTACCCGCCGCTGGCCGGCAACCGCGCACTCACGATGCCCGATGCGACCAACGCGATCCGCCTCGTGCTCAACGGCGGCTTCCCGCCCGGCACGCGCGGCAATCCACGCCCATATGGCATGCCGCCGTTCGGGCATGTGCTGGCCGATGTGGAGGTGGCCCAGGTGGTGTCCTACCTGCGCAGCGACTGGGGCAACGATGCGCCGCCGGTCAGCGGCGCCGATGTCAACCGGTTGCGGGCCGTGCCGCTGGACTGACCGGATGCTGGCCGGACTGTGGCACGCTGTCCGAATGCACCGGTTTTCTCCCGTCCAGGCCGCCGATCCTGCAATCCATCGCAAGGCAGCGGCAGCACCGCCGGCTGGACCGTACGATGCCACCATGAACCGACGCCATCCCCGGCGTCCCCACAGGAGACCGCAATGACCATCAAATCCATCCACTACATCGGCGCCGCCGTGCTGGCCACCCTGCTGTGCGGCGCCTGGGCAGCGCAAGGCGATGCCCCGCGCGACGAGGGGCCGTCCGGCCAGGTGATTTCGCAGGTGCGCCAGCCCGGCCAGTTCCATGGCGTGGAAGTCACGGTCCCCGCCCAGGTCGAGGTGATCGTGGGCGGCACGGAATCCGTGCGCATCGAAGGCGATGCGAAAGTCCTGCCGCTGATCGAGACGGTCGTCGAGAACGGCGTGCTGACGATCCGCCCCGTCAAGCGCAACATGCGGCTCAGGACCGGCAAGCTGACGGTCGTCGTCGAAGCGCGCGCGATCGACAACCTGGGAGTCGCCGGCTCCGCCACGATGAGCGCGAAAGGCATCCGCGCGGACAATCTCACGCTGGAAGTCGCCGGCTCCGGCACGATGGACATCACGCGCATCGAGGCCAAGACCGTCAATGCGAGCGTGGCGGGCAGCGGCAATATCGAGGCGGCGGGCCGGACGCAGCACGCCAAGGTCTCCGTGGCCGGTTCGGGCCACGCCGATACCAGCCGCCTGCAGGCGCAGCAGGCCACCGCCAACATCGCCGGCTCCGGCCAGATCGAAATGGCGGCACAGCAGGCGCTCACCGTCAGCATCGCCGGTTCCGGCGACGTGGGCTACTACGGCGACGCGCAGGTGACGAAGTCCGTGATGGGCTCTGGCAGCGTGCGGCGGCTCGGCGGCGCGCGCTGAATCCTCACGACAGGTTAGAAAGCCCGGCAGGCGTTGCGCTTGCCGGGCTTTGTTTTACGACGCCGCCATCACAGATCGAACTTCAGCTCCGCCACCGCCGTGCGCTGCGTGTACGGATGGAAGGCCCAGTACTTCTCGTTGCCGAGATTGTCCACGCCCAGCGCCGCGGACCAGTGCCGGTCGAAGCGGTAGCGCAGCCGCACGTCGGCCACCAGGAAGCGCGACACGCCCATGTAGGTAAAGCCGTTCGGATCGCTGTTGTCGAGCGTGCCGTACTGCGTGCCGCTGTAGCGGATGCCCGCGCTGGCGCTCAGCCGGTCCGTGGCGCGCCATGAGGCCAGCGCATTGGCACGCCAGCGGGGCACGCGTGGCTGCCGCTTGCCCACCGAGGCGGGGAACGCGTCGTTGGCCGTGATGCTCGAGTCCGCATAGGTCAGGCTGGAGTTCACGCTCAGGCCACGCACGACCACGTCCTCCGCCGCCTGCGCCAGTTCCAGGCCGGTGGTGCGGATGCGGTCCACGTTCTGCACGGTGGACACGGTGGGCGTGAGCGGCTGCGAATACAGCGCATCGCGGGTGGTCTCGTGGAACAGCGTGGCGCGCAGGCTGCCCCTGGCCGTGATGCGCTCGGCGGTGAACTCCTCCGTCCATGACCGTTCCGCCTTCAGGTTCGGATCCGTGTTGACGATGGCACCATCCACGATGGAACCCTGGAACAGTTCCGCGGCGGTGGGATTGCGCACGGCGCGGCCGGCCGAGGCTTTCAGGGTCCACGCATCGTTCGCCCGCCAGGACAGCGCGGCCTTCGGCGACCAGCCCTGCTCGCGGCGCGCGCCGAAGCGTTGCGGGCCGCTGGTGGCGTTCGACATCTCGCCACCGAAAGCCTGCCAGCGTTCCCAGCGTGCGCCCACGGTGGCCTTCCAGCGCTCGTCGATGCGCCAGGTGTCCTGGGCGTACAGGCTGGTCAGGCGGGTGTCGCCATTGAAGGTGGAGACATGCCGGCCATCGCTGCCATCGATCCAGTCGGCTGCGCTGAACACGCGGGTGCGCAGCTCGGCCGCGTCGCGCTGCGCGCCAAGGTCCACCGTGTGCGCGCCGTTTGGCCGCCAGATGCCCTTGACCGCCAGCGTGTTCCAGCCGCTGCCGGCCATGTCCGTGACGTTGCCCTGTCCGGTCGCATCCTGCGCTGCCAGGAACACGGTGGGCACGCGCATCAGGTCCTTGCGGTAGTCATATTTGCTGGCGGCGAGCTCCCAGTCGAACATGTCCTTCGCATGGCGCTTGAGGGACAGGCCGTGCATCACGTGTTCGAGCTCGTTGCGCTGCGGCGCGAAGTCGGAGGGCAGCAGGGTATAGCGGCGCCCCGCCACGTTGATGTCCCCGCGCGTGACGGCATTGCCGGCGCCATCGCGCAGGTAGGAATCGACACTGCGGTCGGCATCGTTCTGCCACCAGCCCAGCGTGTAGCTGGCCCGCAGCACCGGCGAGAAGTCATACGCCAGCTTCACCTTCGCATGGTCCTGCACCGTGTGGATCTGGCTGGTGGAGCCCAGGATCAGCCAGTCGCGCGCGGACGGGTTCCGGTCGGCGATCGCACCGGTGACCGGCACGCCTGCGTTCCCGGCAACGCCGCTGGAGACGAGCTTGTTGGCGAAGGCGATCGGCTGGCCGTCGCTGTCCTGCCGCGACAGGGCCACCCACCACGACAGGGCACCGTGCCGGTCGCCCAGCGAAGCGCTGCCCTGCTTGCCGTAGTAATTGTCGCGGGTGCCGTATTGCTTGAACCGCTGGGCGTAGCCGGCCACACGCACATGCCCTTCCAGCTGCGTGGGCATGCGGGTCTGGTAGTCGACGACGGCGCCCACCGAATTGCCGGGATACGCCGCCGAGAACGGCCCGTACAGCACGTCGACCCGCTCGATTTCCTCCGGCGTGACCATGCCCCAGCGGGGCGTATAGGTGGCGCCGTTGCCGAGCAGGTTCGAGAGCTGGATGCCGTCCGCATACACCAGCGAACGGGCGCTGTTACCGGTGCCGGAGGCGCGGCTGGCCAGCACGGCGTGGTCGAAGTCGCCGACGTAGCGCTTGCGCACGTTCAGGCTGGGGAAGTACTTCAGCGCGTCCTCGCTGTCGAAGGCGTTGATGCGCTCCTCGATCTGCGCGGCGGTAATGCCTTCGATCGTGGTCGGGATCTGCGTGGGCAGCGAAGTGGGCCGGCCGCCGTTGATGGTGACCACGTCCACGGCTGCCATCTCTTGTGCATCGGCGCACAGGCCCAGCGCCGCCAGCATCGCTGCCAGCGGTCGTTTGAGGGGGAGCTTCATGGCGTCAGTGCCGCGGTGGCGAGGCCGGTGCTACATACGTCAGCGGTTTGACCGTGGCCTGCACGGCCACGTTCTCGCGCTTGCCGTTCTTTTCGATGACGAGCGTCAGCGGCACCGTGTCGCCCTCTTTCAGCTGGCGTTTCAGGCCCATCAGCATCACGTGGTAGCCGCCCGGCGCCAGGTCGACCGGCTTGCCGGCCGGGAGGTCGATGCCGTCGACGCGGGCCATCGTCATGCGGTCACCCTGCATGGCCATCTGGTGCAGCTCGCCCGTGGCGACGGGGGTCTGGATCTCGACGAGGCGCGCATCCTGCTTCGATTCGATGCGCATGAAGGCGCCGGACGATCTGGCGGCGGCGACGGTGCCGCGTGCCCACGCGTCGCTGACGGTGACCTGGGCAAGTACGGGCGTGGCGGCGCCCAGCGCGAGAGCCGCCAGCGTGGCGGCAGTGAACATCTGTTTCATGGTGAGACTCCTGGATCGGTTGAACGAAAGGTCGTTGGGGATCAGGCGTCTCGCGGTGGGCCGCGCGGCTGGGCGGCCGTCCAGGCCTGCAGCGGACGGGGCGCGTGGTAGAACAGATAGGGCTTGACGGTGCCGGCGGTGAGGGACGGCAGCACCAGCGGAGCCGATGGCGGCAGGCCCACCGAGCCGGCGTGCGGCAGGCAGTAGGCGCAGTCGGCCATGAGCTTGTCAGCATGGTCACTGGCATGGGCGCCGGCCTGGTCGTGGCCACCGATGGCGACACCGCCGGGCAAAGGCCTGGAGCGGTCCGTCAGCTGCAGGAACAGCGCGTGATCGAGCTCGCCGGTGCCGGACAGCGTGGTGCCGTCGTTCAGGCAGATTTCCCAGGTGTGCTGCGGCCCGCTCGCGGCGGCAAACGCATGCGATACGGCCGGCACGAGCGCGTTCAGCAGGATCGCGCAGCACGCGAGCCAGACGGTGAGCAGCCGTTTCGCCGGGGTTTTCATGCCGCCGATTATAGCCTGCACGGCTGCGCGGGCGCGTTCGCTGCCGGCGTGCCGTCCCGCATTCCGTGCGCATGCCGTCCTCATCTTGTTTATCATGCGCGCTGCCACAGTCACAGGAGTGTTCATGCAAGCAGGCCAGCATCTCGACAAGGTCATCGACAGCGCCATCGCGCGCCAGCGCATCGTGGGCGCCGTGGTATTGGTGGCGCGCGATGGCGAGATCGTCTACCGGCGCGCCGCCGGCCATGCGGACCGCGAAGCGGGCCTGCCGATGCGGGAGGATGCGCTGTTCCGTCTGGCCTCGCTGACCAAGCCGATGGTGGCCGCCACCGCGCTGAAGCTGGCCGATGATGAAACGATCGACCTGGCCGCGCCGGTGACGGAATGGCTGCCGGAATTCCGCCCGCGGCTGGCCGATGGCAGTGCACCGGACATCGCCCTGCACCATCTGCTCACGCACACGGCGGGGCTGTCGTACGGCTTCCTGGAACCGGCTGGCGGCCCTTACCGGCTGGCGCGCGTGTCCGACGGCCTGGACCAGCCGGGCCTGTCGATGGCAGAGAACCTGGCACGCATCGCCGCGGCACCGCTGGCCTATGCGCCGGGTACGGGCTGGCGCTATTCGGTGGCGACGGACGTGCTGGGGGCCGTGCTGCAGCAGGCGTCCGGCATGCCGCTGGCGCAGCTCGTGCAAAGGGAGATCACGGGGCCGCTGCGCCTGCGCGAGACGGCGTTCGGCGTGGTGGAGGCGTCACGCCTGGCCGTGCCCTACCGCGATGCCAAACCGGCGCCGCTGCGGATGGGCGACGAGGAGGTCGTGCCCTTCATCGGCAATCCGGCCGCGTTCGCGCCGGGCCGGATTTTCGACGCCTCCTCGTTTCCTTCCGGCGGGGCGGGCATGGCCGGCACGGCGGACGAATTCATGCGCTTCCTGCTGAGCCTGCGCACCGCCAACCGCGCCATCCTGCGCGCCGCCGAAGTGGACCGCACCGGCCCGCAGGCGGCCACGCAGGGACCCGGCTGGGGCTTCGGCTACCTGGGCGCCGTGCTGGCCGATCCGAAAGCCGCGCACTCGCCGCAGTCCCCCGGCACGCTGCAGTGGGGCGGCGCCTACGGGCATTACTGGTTCCACGACCCGCTGCGCGACATCGCCGTCGTCCAGCTGACCAACACCGCCTTCGAAGGCATGTCCGGCACCTTCCCGCGCGACATCCGCAACGCCGTCTACCGCGACTTCGCCCCCACCAACGGCTGAGCCCGTGTCCACTTCGGGGTCAGTCACCAAACGAGACACGAGCTCGGCCGTAAAATCCCGGCGACGCTTTCTTACGCTCCAGGCCGTGTCAACTTTCGTGACTGACCCCGAAGTTGACACGAGCTGGGCAGTAGGACTAGCGCTCGGACTTCCAGGTCTCGCGCTCGACCTGCACCGTGTCGTTGCCGTCGGTCAGCCAGATCTGGCCGTCCTGGATCGTGCATTGCAGCTGCATGTTGCGGGTGGCCATGCTGGCCAGGGCGGCGGTGGTGTCCGATGGCAGGTTGATGACGCTGACGTTCTTGGCGCGGTCGATCTTGTTGGCGATGCCCTTCCACCAGATCGAACTGGCGCTGCTGTAGCAGTAGACGATCACGTGCTCGGCGCGGCCGGCGCCCTTCAGGATGCGGCGCTCTTCCGGCTGGCCGATCTCGATCCACAGCTCGATGGCGTCCGTCAGGTCCTTCTGCCACAGGTCCGGCTCCTCGACGTCGAACATGCCCTTCGTGAACGTGAGCTGTTCGTTGGCGTGGATGGCGAACGCCAGCAGCCGCACCATCATGCGCTCGTCCGTTTCGGACGGGTGGCGCGCCAGCGTCAGCAAATGGGTGCCGTAGTAGTTGCGGTCCATGTCGGCGATCGACAGTTCCGCCTTGTAGATTGTTGCCTTGAGTGCCATTGAGACTTTGCTGGTTACTTGAAGATCACGGTACGGTCACCGTTTTGCAGGATGCGGTGTTCGACGAACCATTTCACGGCGCGCGCCAGCACCACGCATTCGACATCGCGGCCGATCGCGGACAGCGTGTCGCCGTCCATCGCGTGGTCGACCCGCTCGACGTCCTGCTCGATGATGGGGCCTTCGTCCAGGTCGCCCGTGACGAAGTGCGCGGTGGCGCCGATCAGCTTCACGCCGCGGCGGTGTGCCTGCGCATAAGGCTTGGCGCCCTTGAAGCTGGGCAGGAACGAATGGTGGATATTGATGGCGCGGCCCTTCAGCTGCGTGCACAGCGCCGGCGACAGGATCTGCATGTAGCGCGCCAGAACCACCAGGTCGATCTGGTGCGAATCGATCAGGTCCACGATGCGGGCTTCCTGCGCCAGCTTGGCCGACTCCGGCGCACCGGCCGCCAGCGGCAGGTGGTGGAACGGGATGTTGTAGCTGGCCGCCAGCTGGTAGAAGTCCATGTGGTTCGACACGATGGCGGGAATCTCCACCGGCAGCAGGCCACTCTTGTAGCGGAACAGCAGGTCGTTCAGGCAGTGGCCGATTTTCGAGACCATCAGCAGCACGCGCGGCTTGCGATGCGCGTCGTGCAGGTGCCATTCCAGGCCCAAGGTATGAGCCAGCTGCCCGAATTCGGCGCGCAGCGTTTCATCCGCCACCGCCGCATCTTCCGCGGCGAAGTGCACGCGCATGAAGAAGCGCTGGGTTTCCTGGTCGCCGAACTGCGCCGAATCGATGATGTTGCAGCCGTGCTCCGCGAGGAAGCCGGACACGCGGTGCACGATGCCGCGCTGGTCGGGGCAGGAAAGCGTGAGGATGTATTCGGGATGCGTCATGGCGGATTGGTCGGTAGGCGGCACGGGCGGACTGCTATTGTCGCACGAACCGGACAGCGTTCCAATATGGCAAGGCGGCGCCTGCGCCCCGTTGCCGGTCCTATACTGCCCCCAGCCCATGCGGCCACGCCGGGCAGCCGGTGCGGCCCTCAACCAACCGGAGAACCATCGATGACTACCGACACCAGCAAGACCGAACCGATCAACCTGCCCAGCGCGGACGACCATCCCGCGGTGAAGATGCCACACGCGCAAAGCACGCAGGACAAGGATGCCGTGGCACTGCTGACGGCCAACCACAGCAAGATCAAGCAGCTGTTCACCGAATACGACCGCGTGCAGCGCCTGGGCGACACGGGCCTGAAGGCGGACCTGGCGCAGCAACTGGCGCTGGAGGTGGAAGTGCACGCCCTGCTGAAGGAAGAAATCTTCTATCCCGCCATCAAGGACCATGGCAGCGCGGCGCACCTGGTGCGCGCATCGATCCAGGGGCAAGCCGAAGCAAGCGAGCTGGCGGCACGCCTGCACGGCCTGGCCGGCGACGATGCCGATCTGGACAGCAATGTGACGCTGCTGCGCACGGCCATCGAGCGCAGCATCCATGCCGACGAAAGCGAACTGTTCCCGGCCGTGCGCCAGGATGGCGGCAACCTGCTGGCGCTGTACGACCAGCTGGCCGACCGCAAGGCGCAGCTGGAACAGGACATGGCCTCCAGCCCCCTGCGCACCGGCACGCGTGAAGCGAGCGGTGAACACAGCGCCGTCGGCCAGGCCGATTCCTGATCGATTCGCCGGAACTTACGCACCGGCCACCTCCTCTAATCCGTTGAAGCGGGCTGACCTTGCCGCTTCGCGGCCCGGGCCCGAAGCCCGGCTCGACATTCCAGAGTGAGGTGACACATGGCTACAAATCAGGGCGATGCGCGCGTTGACGGGCGCAGCGAGGGGGGTTCGCAAGGGCGGGCAGATGGCGGCAAGGGCAACAGCCAGCGCGCGGACGGCCACGGCAGCAGTCAGAAAAGCACCAGCAAGCGGGGTTTCGCCGCAATGGACGAAGCCACCCAGAGAATGATCGCCAGCAAAGGCGGCCAGGCAGCCCACCAGAAAGGCACCGCGCACGAATTCGATTCCGAGGAAGCGCGCCGCGCCGGCCAGAAAGGCGGCGAGGCTGTCAGCCGGGATCGGGAACACATGGCCGAAATCGGCCGCAAGGGCGGCGAAAGCCGCCAGTCCGCCAACCGCCTCGCCCGCCAGGGGGGCAAGGAAGAAAAACGCTAACCGCCAGCACTTCCGGCGGGCCACAGGCCGTAGCGCGGCCGCAGCGTGCAAAACCCGGGCATGCTGCGGTACGCCCGGGCCCGCCGGGCCTTCGTTATTCTGCGCACCGGCGCCCGGCGCCCTGCCTGGCTCGCCCGTTCTTCTGGCCTGTTCTTCTGGCCTGTTCTTGTGGCCTGTTCTTGTGGCCTGCCCTCTGGAATGCTCCTGCAGACCAGCGCCTTCCGTACTGCGCCATCCGTACTGCGCCTTCTGGCTGGTCCTTCTCTTCTGGCTGCGCCTTCCGTACTGCGCATTCTGGCTGGTCCTTCTCTTCTGGCTGCGCCTTCCGTACTGCGCCTTCTGGCTGCTCGTTCCGTCCTGCTCCTTTTGGCCAGCTCTTTTCGCCTATTCCTTCCGGCTAGCTCCCTCCAGCCTGCGCCTACTGGCCTGCATCGACTGATCCACTCCTTCCGCCTGTTACTTCTGGCCCGTACCCTTGGTCATCCCCCTGCCTTATGATTCGCCCGCTTGCCGTGCGCGCGGCGCGGCTGGCGTCTCCTGGCGAAGTGCCAGCCGCTCCGGCCTGTCCAGCTTTCTCATCGCTTATGCGCAGCGGCGCACGCTCGGAACGAGGCGCCGGGCGCACGGTTCACACGCGGCGGTATTGTCTGCGTTACAATCAATTTCCAATTTCTCGAGAGGCCGTCATGAATGACCAAGCACAACAGGATGCACTGAAAACCCCAACCGACCTGGGCAACAAGGCCCGCAAGGACGTGGCCGAAGGCCTGAATGCCCTGCTCGCCGATACGTTCGCGCTGTATATCAAATGCAAGAACTTCCACTGGCACGTGAGCGGTCCGCACTTCCGTTCCTACCACCTGCTGCTGGACGAACAAGCCACCGCGATCTACGAAATGCTGGACCCGATCGCCGAGCGCGTGCGCAAGCTGGGCGGCACCACGATCCGCTCCGTCAAGCACATCTCGCAGCTGCAGCGCATCCAGGACAACGACGCGCCGTTCGTCGAAGCCACCGCCATGCTGGACGAGCTGCGCGCCGACAACCAGCAGCTGGTGAAAGCCATGCGCGAGGTGCACGAGGTCTGCGACAAGGACAACGATATCGCCACCGCGAGCGTGCTGGAAAACTGGATCGACGAAGCGGAACAGCGCATCTGGTTCCTGTTCGAGTCGACCCGCACCGTCTAACGCTGCACGCTGATCCCTAGCCGGGCCGGCCGACGATCACGCTGGATGCCTTGAACAGCGCGGTCGCCGGCATGCCCGCAACCAGCCCCATCCCTGCGGCACTGTCCTTCGTGACGGTCGCCGCGATCGTGCCGCCACCAGGCAGCGCGATCGTCACCTCGGCATTCACCGCCCCCGGCGTCACGCGATCGATCACCCCCGCGAGCTGATTGCGCGCGGAGAGCTTCGCGCCGGCCGTTTCCGTTGCCACGATCACCGACGAGGCCTTCACCAGCGCGAACGCCGCCACGCCCGGCGCCAGGCCCAGGCTGACCGTGCTGTCGTGCGTGATGATGGCCACGATGCGCTGGCCGCCAACGATGCCCAGCACCACCTCGTCGTTGACGGCGCCATGGATGACGCTCTCGACCTTCCCCAGAAACTGATTGCGTGCGCTGGTTTTCATGTTCAATGCCTGCAGCAGATGCAGGTCGTCAGCCAGTCCCGGCTGCCGGCCCAGTTGTTCGACGAAGCGCCGGTGCGCTTCTTCCAGGCGGCGGAACTGCTCGACCAGTGCCGCGCCCCGTTCCGTCAGCCGCGTGCCGCCGCCGCCCTTGCCGCCCGCCAGGCGCGCCACCAGCGGCTCGCCGGCGAGGTTGTTCATCGTCTCCACGGCATCCCATGCCGCCTTGTAGCTCATCTTCACCGCCTTGGCCGCCTGGGTGATGGAGCCGTGCGTGGCGATGGCGGCCAGCAGCGCAATGCGGTCCGGGCCGCCCAGGTGCTGGCCGCCCTGCGCCGTCAGCCACAGCGTGCCGTGCAGCTGCAGTTCGCTGGCGTTCTCTTCGCTCATGCTCTCCTCCTTCATGCGCCCTCCAGGATGGCGCCATCGGCCATCGTCAGTACGTGGCCGCCGAACGTGGCGGCGTCCGCGGGGTCGTGCGTGATGATCAGCATCGGGATATCGAGGCGGCGCTGCAGCGCATCGAGTTCGGCGCGCATGCGCCCGCGCAGCGCGGGATCGAGGGCGGAGAACGGCTCGTCCAGCAGCAGGGCGGCCGGCTCGGCGATCAGCGCGCGGGCCAGTGCCACGCGCTGCCGCTGGCCGCCGGACAGCTGGTCGGGCGTCTGGTGCGCCACCGCTTCCAGCTCGAAGGCCCGCAGCCAGTACGCCAGCGCCGGGCCGTCGACACGGCGCGGCGGATTGAACAGTCCGCGCTGCTGGCCGAACGCGATGTTCTGGCGCACGTTCAGGTGCGGGAACAGCGCGTAATCCTGGAACAGGTAGCCCACGTTGCGGCGCCGCGCCGGCACATCGATGCCGCGCGTGCTGTCGAACAGCACCCGGCCGCCCAGTTCGATCACGCCCGCATCGGGCCGCGCCAGGCCGGCGATCGCCTTGAGCATCTGGCTCTTGCCGGCACCGGAAGCGCCGTAGATGACGACCCGCTGGCTGTCGGACGCGAAGCGCACGCCCAGGCGGAACGCGCGCGCGCCGGAGCGCAAGGTGGTGTCGATGTCGATGCGGATCATGGCAGCGCCCTCCGCGCCGGTGCCAGGCGTCCGGCCAGCAGCAATACCGTCACGCAGGTGATGGAGGTAACCAGCACCAGCAGGTTGGCGGTATCGTCCTGCCCCGCCTGCACGGCCTCGTAAACGGCGATCGACAGCGTCTGCGTCTTGCCGGGAATGCTGCCGGCCACCATCAGCGTGGCGCCGAATTCGCCCAGCGACCGCGCGAACGCCAGCAGCGTGCCGGCCAGTACGCCGCGCCAGGCCAGCGGCAGGGTCACGCGCAGGAACACGCCAAACGGCCGCACGCCCAGCACGCGCGCGGCCTGCTCCAGCTGCGGATCGACCGTCTCGAAGGCCGTGCGGGCGCCCTTGAGCACCAGCGGGAACGCGACGACTGCCGCGGCGATCACGGCGGCCTGCCAGGTGAAGATGAGATTGATGCCGAAGACCGCGTCCAGCCAGCGGCCCAGCGGGCCGTTGCGGCCGATGACCACCAGCAGGTAGTAGCCCAGCACCGTGGGCGGCAGCACCATCGGCAGGGTCAGCAGCGCATCGAGCACGTCGCGCCCCGGAAAGCGCACGCGCGCCAGCAGCCAGCCGACCGCCACGCCCAGCACCAGGTCGATGCAGGTCGCCCACAGCGCCACCTTCAACGACAGGCCGAGCGCAATCCACGCCGCCCCCATCAGCGCCCGCCGGACGCCGCGCGGCGCACCGCCACCGCGGCATCCATCCCAATCTTACGCATCGGTATCCCCACGATAAAAACGCAATATACAGGAATATACAGCGCAGCCCTATCCACTACAGCCGCGCTCGTGTCACACCGTGGGGTCAGGCACCAGAGTGGGACACAAACTCATCCGTAACAGCTGGAGAATCCCACCGCCGAGCTCGTGTCACACCCCGGGGTCAGGCACCAAGGGGGACACAGACTCATCTGTAAGCGCTAGAGGATCTCCACGTCGAGTCCGCCGGCCAGCAGCGGCCGGGCGAGGATCTGGTAGACGTGGATGTCGAACGCGGCGGCGCGGCGGGCCTTCGGGGGACGGGTGCGGCCGATGCCGGCGCCGAGGTAGCTCCAGTTGTCGATGTACTGCTTCTGCCGCAGCCCGGCCGATTCCTCGACGATCGCGATGGGCCCCGCATACGGCCAGGGCTTCACGCGCAGGTGCGCCAGCGCATCGAGCATGCGGCTGGCATGGTCGGCGGCGCTTTCCTCGCCCGTGCAGGCGCCGCTGCAGCGGGCGATCTGGCGCGCGAAGCACGGGCGGCCCGGACTGCCCTTCTCCAGCCCCGTCATCACGGAGCACAGCTTCGCGGCCTGGGCGATGGTGCGCAGCGCTTCTTGGGCTGCCCTGGGCGTGCCGAACAGGCCGAACAGGCCCTCGGTGCGGCCGAAGTCGAGCTCCTTCGCGAAGACGATCTCCGGCCGGTGCTCGCGCAGCGCGATGGAGCACATTTCGCGCTGGCGCCGCAGCTTCACGTTGAACAGGGGCTGGTGCTCGCGGATCAGCATCGCCTCGCGCAGCAGCGCGCCCAGCTCGCCGCCGGTGCGTTCGAAATCGATGTGGCGGGCGCGGCCCAGCATCTGCGCTTCTTCCGGCGTGCGCAGGTGCGACAGCACGCGGTGCCGGATATTGACGCTCTTGCCGATGTAGATCGGCCGCGCTTCCTCGTCCCTGAAAATGTAGATGCCGGGATGCGGCGGCAGGACGTCGATGCAGCTGCGGGGGATATGGGACGGATAGCTGAAGTCGGAGGCGGTGTCGGCGCGGATCAGCAGTCCCACGGAATTGACATGGGTGCGCATGCCGGCATCATACTGAATCGAAAGCCTGTGGTACAGTCTCGCCGCCATGACCTCCCCACTGAAATACCTTGGCGCCTACCCGGAAGACACCCGTCACCAGGTGCAGGCGCTGCTGGCCCAGGACCGCCTGGGCGACATCCTCAAGAAACGTTATCCGAATGCCCACGGCGTGCGCAACGACCGGGCGCTGTACGACTACGTGCAGGACCTGCGCGACGAATTCCTGCGCAACGCGGCGCCGATCGACAAGGTCACGTTCGACAGCAAGATCCACGTGATCAACCACGCGCTGGGGCTCCACACTTCCATTTCGCGCGTCCAGGGCAGCAAGCTGAAGACGAAGCACGAGATCCGCGTGGCGACCATGTTCCGCGACTGCCCCATCGAGTTCCTGCGCATGATCGCCGTGCACGAGCTGGCGCACGTGAAGGAAAAGCAGCACGACAAGGCGTTCTATAAACTGTGCACTTACATGGAACCGCAGTACCACCAGTACGAGTTCGACGTGCGCCTCTACCTCACCCAGCTGGAGCACTCGGGCACGAAGCTGTGGTGACGCGCCTTCAGTCCGCAGCGCCGGGCAAGGCCCGCAGCAGCTGCAGCTCCACCAGCTCCCTGCCGCCGCGGGCAGTGCTCTTGCGTGCATGCTCGACGAAATCCAGTCCCCGGTAGAACTGCATGCCGGCGCGGTTCTCGGCCAGCACCCACAGGCTCATCGCGACATACGCATGGCCGACGGCATGCGCGGTGGCGGCTGCGATCAACGACGTGCCGGCGCCAGTGCGCCAGGCATCGGGATGCACGTAGATCGCCTGCAGTTCCAGCACCCGGTCTGCGGCAGCGTCCCGGTCCGGACCGAATGCGGCCCAGCCGATCACCTGGCCGCCGCGCTCGGCAACGATGACGTTCAACTCGCCGGCGGCGATGACGCCATCCCAGTAAGCCTGCCGTTTCGCCACATCGATCCCGGCCAGGAAGTCGGCCGGAATGATGCCGCGGTAGCCCACCTGCCAGCCCAGCACGTGGATCTGTCCGATATTCGCGGCATCGGCACGCGTGGCGGGACGGATCCGAACGGGTTCAAGCGCCATGCGAGCTCCTGAAAGGGGTGAACCGTCAGCGTGCCTGGCCCTTCAGCAGCGCCACCACGGCGGTCGCCTCCTCGGCCACCAGCATGCGCTCGGCATTGCGGGCATGGATGAAGCCCTCGTCCCTGGCATGCGCGATGAAGTCCACCAGCCGGTCATAGAAGCCGTTCATGTTGTACAGCGCCACCGGCTTGTCGTGGATGCCCAGCTGGGACCACGTCAGCATCTCGAACAGCTCTTCCAGCGTGCCCAGGCCGCCGGGCATGGCGATGAAGCCATCCGACAGCTGGGCCATCATCGCCTTGCGCTCGTGCATGTCCTTGACGATGAACTGGCGCGTCAGGCCGGCGTGGCCCACTTCGCGCTCGACCAGGGCGCTCGGGATCACGCCCGTCACCTCGCCGCCCAGGCGCAGCACTTCGTCGGCGATGATGCCCATCAGGCCCACGTTGCCGCCGCCGTAGACCAGCGCCAGGTTGGCGTCGACCAGCGCGGCGGCCAGCATGCGCGCGCCTTCGGCATACAGGGGGTTGGCGCCGGCATTGGCGCCGCAATACACACAGACAGATTTCATGGAGAGACTCTTGATACGGTGATGGGAATGCGGTGACGGCGACGGGGCAATGCCATGCGGTGCGCTCAATGCGTCAGCTTGGCCAGATACTCTTCCGAGAGCTTCTGGAAGCGCGCCAGCGTGTCGCCGCGCAGGTAGGGCTCGACCTGGATCAGCACCTGGTAGCAGCCGCGCGCCAGCGCCTCGGCCATCGACTGCTGCTCCGTGTACTTGCGCGGGTTGCGCACGTATTCGTAGGACAGCCAGTACGTCGCCACCACCACCATGTTGGTCGCCATCGCATCGATCTTCAGGTCGTTCGCTTCCAGTGAACCCTCGCTGCGCAGGTCGTCGCACAGCTGCTTGGCCACCTTGATCTTGTGGGCCAGGATCTGCTTGAAGTGCACTTCCAGCTTGCGGTTGCGCGACAGCAGGTCGTTCAGGTCGCGGTAGAAGAAGCGGTAGCGCCAGATCAGCTCGAACATCAGGTGCAGGTACTGCCACACGTCCTCGATATTGGAACGGCGCCCGGCCGGTACGTGCAGGATGCGCTCGATCTCCTGCTCGAACTGGACGAAGATCGAGTTGACGATATCGTCCTTGTTGCGGAAGTGGTAGTACAGGTTCCCCGGCGAGATGCTCATCTCTTCGGCGATCACGGTGGTCGTGATGTTCGGCTCGCCGAACTCGTTGAACAGTCGCAGCGACAGTTCGAGGATGCGTTCGCGCGTGCGGCGTGGGGGTTTCTGTAGCATGGTGGGCGGGTGCTGTTGTACCGCCGCAAGGATAGCACTGTTGGCGCAATGCGGCAGAACGGGCCACGGCCCGGCCCCCCTGCGTCAGTGCTTCTTGCCGGCCGCTTTCGCCTTGCGCTCGCCGGCCGCCGCGTTGGCCACCTCGAGCCGGGCCCGCAGATCGGCCACCTCTTCCTTCACCGCGGCGAGTTCCCGATGCAGCGGCGCGATGGCCTCGAGCACCGCGCGGCGCACGCCCTCGTCGGCCTCGCGGCCCAGGGCCTGCTGCCGCGGCGACGGTTTCACGGCGCTCTCCCGCCCCAGGTCGGCCACGATGCCGGCCCGCGCCGCGCGGGCACCGCGGCCGGACTGCACCTTGGCGCGGCGCGCCGCGAAGTCCTCGAGGCCGGCCTGCCAGATCTGCTGGATGCGCTTCTTGACCATCGTTTCTCCGTCAGGCCGCCTGCGCCCGTTTCGCCTGGTTGTGCAGCCGGAAGCCTTCGCGGATGTTCTCGCGCAGCACCGCCCCCTTCCATGGCTTGGTGTAGAAACGGTCGATCGCGCCCTGGTTGATGGCGGCCAGGATCGGCGTCATGTCCGCATAGGCCGACAGCATGATGCGGAACGTGTCCGGCGCCAGGTTCTTCACCCGTTCCATGAACTCGGTGCCGTTCATCGACGGCATGCACTGGTCGCACAGGATCACCTGCACGCTGTGGCGCGCCAGGATGTCGAAGCCCTCGGCCGCGGTCTGCGCGGTGAGGATGCGGTAGCCGTCCTGCGCCAGGAAGTCCGAGAGCACGTCCAGCATGAACGCGTCGTCGTCGACGATGAGGAGCGTCGGCTGCTGCAGCGCACGGGGATCGTCCGCCGGCGCCTTCAGGTAGTGTCCTTCGCGCAGCATCTTCTCGAAGTCTTCCGCCGGGATCGGGCGGGAGAAATAATATCCCTGCATTTCGTCGCAGTCGTGGCGGCGCAGGTAGGCCAGTTGCGCATCCTTCTCCACGCCTTCCGCGATGACGGTCAGCTTCATGCTGTGCGCCATGTTGATGATGGCCAGGACGATGGCCGCGTCGTCCGGATTGGACGTCACTTCGCGCACGAAGGCGATGTCGATCTTCAGCTTGTCGATCGGGAAGCGCTTCAGGTAGGCCAGCGACGAGTAGCCCGTGCCGAAATCGTCGATCGAGATCTTGATGCCCAGTTCCTTCAGGTGCTGCAGCACCTGGATGGTTTCCTCGGCGTTGCTCATCAGCGAGCTTTCCGTCAGCTCCAGTTCCAGCAGCTCGGGTGGAATATCGTGCTCGCGCAGCGCGCGCAGCACCTCTTCCTGCAGGCCGCCGACGAAGAACTGGATGCCGGAGACGTTCACCGAGATCTGCACCGAGCCGGCGCCGGAGGCCTTCCACTGCGCGATCTGCCGGCAGGTATCGTGGATCACCCAGGCGCCCACGCGCACGATCAGGCCCGTCTCCTCCAGCAGCGGGATGAACAGACCCGGCGACACCATGCCGTGGCCGGGTCTGTTCCAGCGGATCAGCGCCTCGGCGCCGCTGATGCGGCCCGTGCCGATGTCGATCTTGGGCTGGAAGTGCAGCACGAATTCCTGGTTGTCGATGGCGCGGCGCAGCGCGTTCTCCAGGTCCAGGCGGGCCAGCGACTGGGCGTTCATCTCGGCCGTGAAGAAGCGGAACGCATCGCGGCCCGCTTCCTTGGCGCGGTACATCGCCGTGTCGGCATACTTGATCAGCGTGTCGGCATCCATGCCATCGTCCGGGAACACCGAGATGCCGATGCTGCAGGTGACGGTGACTTCGTGGCCCTTCAGGTCGAACGGCTGGCGCATCGCCTCGCGGATCTTGTCCACCACCGGCAGCGCGCTTTGCGGACCGTCCGGCAGCATCAGGATCGCCGCGAACTCGTCGCCGCCGAAGCGGCCGATGGTGTCGCGCACGCGCAGGCAGTCCACCAGGCGGCTGGAGAACTGGCGCAGCAGCTCGTCGCCGATCGTGTGGCCCAGCGTGTCGTTGATGTTCTTGAAGCGGTCCATGTCGAGGAACAGCACGGCCAGCGCCCAGCGGTGCTCGGCGGCCTGCGCCAGCGAATGGGTCAGCGATTCGTACAGCTGGCTGCGGTTCGGCAGGCCCGTGAGCGTGTCGAAGTGGGCCAGCTTGAGCAGCCGGCGTTCCGCTTCCTTGCGCTCCGTGATATCGCGCGCCACGGCCACCAGGATCCAGTTCTGGCCCGAGCGCAGCGTGCGGCGCTGCACCTCGACCGACAGCAGCGAGCCGTCACGCCGGTGCAGCAGCAGCTCGGCCATCGCGCCGCCCTGGTCGCCGGCCAGCAGCTTGTCGTACAGTTCCGCCAGCTGCACGGGCGCGGAGCCGGGGCTGTCCTGGCCCACCAGCAGGAAGTCCTCGCGCTCGAAGCCCAGCATGCGGCAGGCGGTGGCATTCACGTCGACGAAACACATATTGGCGCGGTCGACCAGGAAGATGCCGTCCGCCGTGGCATCCATCGCCAGGCGGAACCGGCGCAGGTCTTCCGTGAGGCGGATGCGGGCATCCATGTCCTGCTGCAGCTGCGCGTGGTTGCGGCGGATCTCGTCGTACAGCTGCAGGTTCTCGTAGGCCACCGCGATCTGCGCGGCCACGGTGACGGCGATGCGCTCGTCGACTTCCGAGAAGCCGTCGTCGCCCAGCTTGTCGGCCAGGTACAGCCAGCCGTGCACGCGCTCGGCCGAGGCGATCGGCACGCCGAGGAAGGAGTGCACGGGCGGATGCTGTTCCGGCAGCCCGAGGTGCCGCGGATCGCCGGGCAGGCTGCCGCGGCGCACGGCGCGGCCGGAGTCCATCATCTCGCGCAGCACGCCGCCTTCGGGTGCACTGCACACCACGCCGGCCGGTTCGGCGGCGCCGCACTGGCTGAACCAGCCGACTGCGCCGCTTTCCTCTTCCAGCACGCCGATGCACGCATATTTCGCCACGCAGATGTTCTGCGCCACGCGGCAGCCGATATCGACCAGCGCCTGCGGCTCGCGTTCGGCGCCCAGGTCGATGCCCAGCTCGATCAGCGCGGTCAGGCGCAGGCTCACGGCCTGCAGGCTGGTGAGGCTGTTGGACAGGCGCTGCGTCATCGAATGCAGGCGTTCCGTTTCGCCGTCCGCCACGTCCAGGTTGGCCATCTCGGTGATGCCCTGGGTGCTGGACTCCACTTCATCGAGGTAGCTGGCCATCTGGTGGCCGATGCCATCGAGCTGGCTGTCGTTCGGCAGCGGCTCGGCAAACGCGGGCAGGCTGGCGCCTTCGTCCATGCCCAGCGCCTCGTGCACGGTGGCCATGATCACATCGGGGTCGGAAGGCTTCGGCAGCACCCAGCGCACGCCGCAGGCCTGCGCCACGGCGACGGCTTCCCGTTCGCGGTAGGTGGCGGTGTAGAAGATGATCGGGACGTTCGTCGTGGCGGGATTCTCGCGCACGCGGGCCACGAATTCGTAGCCGTCCATATTGGGCATCAGGATGTCGGAGATGATCAGGTCCGGCCGGTCCCGTTCCATCAGCTGGAGCGCCTCGATGCCGCTGGCCGCCTCGATCAAATGGTGGCCGGAGTAGCCCAGCAGCGTCATCAGGAACTGGCGGTTCAGCACATGATCGTCGACGATCAGGATGGTGGCGATGTCGTCATTCTTTGGGGGCGACATCTCCCCCGGCAAAAAAGACTCGATCTGGGTCACGAAGCTGTCCGGCTCGATCGGCTTGCCGATGTAGCCGTCGAAGCCGGCCGCCAGCAGGCGTTCGCGGTCGCCCACCATGGCCAGCGCCGTCACGGCCAGCGCGGGAATGTGGCTGGTCTCCGGATCGGCCTTCAGCGCCGTCACCACGCCGTAGCCATCGAGCTTGGGCAGGTGCACGTCGCAGATGATCAGGTCCGGCCTGTCGCGCCGCGCTGCCGCCACGCCCTCCTCGCCGTCGCTGGCACTGAGCGGCGTATAACCGAACGCACGGAGCAGATAGACCATCAGCTCCATATTGGTCGGATTGTCTTCGATGATGAGAATGCGAGCCGACACGTTCTCCCCTCCCGATGGTGGTTTTAACCCGGACCCGCGCACGGCCCCGTGTTCAGTAGCGGACCCGAGGGCCCTCCTTTGATCCAGTATCTCCGATTCCGACCGCGAGCGATGCACGGCACACCAGAGCGCAGGCAGGGCGCAGCGACCGGCGGTCATTATTTTAAGGATACTGAATGTTTCTTCTAGTCAATTAATTGTACCGGGCGTTGGCAATGGCGTCAAAGCGGCTGCCGCATGCACTTCGGACAGCACCGCCCGCAGCACCCGCGGGTCGCTGCCGAGGGCCACATGGCCGATGCCGCCGAACGCGATGTCCTTCGCGCCGGGCAGCCGGCAGGAGTCCTGCGGGGCGACGATGTTGTCGTGCCAGGACCAGATGGAAGTGAACAAGGCGCGCCGCCCGAAGTCGTCATGCGCCAGCCTTTTCAGCCAGTCGGCGCCGATGCGCATCTGCCGGGCGTTCTCGCCGGGACCGAGGTGGGCCAGCGCGGTACCGTGATGGGGCGTGGCGATCGTGACGATGCGCGCCACGGCGCCGTCGGGATGGCGGCGCAGCCAGGCGCGCGCCACCAGGCCGCCCATGGAGTGGCAGACCAGCACGATGCGCGGTGCACCGGTCGCTGCCAGCAGGCGCTGCACGGCCGCTTCCAGCTGCGGCACGTAGTCCTCGATGGATGCGGTGACGGGCACCAGGTCCACCGCATCGTGGCGGATGCCTTCGCGGCGCAGCAGCGCGCGCAGCGGCGCCCAGTAGCCGCCATTGCAGCCGTAGCCGTGCACCAGCAGCACGGGCAAGGCTGCCGAAGTGCCCGCGAAACATGGCGCCGGGCGATGCCGCAGCATGTGCCAGGAGGTGGACAGCATCGACGCGCGGTATTCGCCGGCGAACAGGCGCAGCCGGCCGAGGGGATCGAGCCGGTGTTCCGGCGGCACCACGCTGCCGGCGCGGCGCGCCATGCGGAAGTTGTTGGCATTGATCGCCATGCGCACCAGCGCCACCGCCAGCACGGCGCCCAGCAGCGCCAGGTCGGCCGGCATCCAGCCGGTGGCGGCGTACCAGATCGCCAGGGCGGCGGCGATCTGCACCAGCATGACGGACAGCAGGATGGCGACGACCATGGCGCCTGCGCTTTCAGTGATCGCGGCCGCGCGCCATGATCTGGCGGGCGATGCCGCGCAGGATGTTCACCTCTTCCGTCTCCAGGCCGGTGCGGGCGAACAGGCGCTTCAGGCGCGGCATCAGCTTGCGCGGATTGTGCGCATCGAGGAAGCCGATCGACACCAGCGCCTCTTCCAGGTGCGTGTACATGCCCTCGATCTGCGCCTGGCTGGCCGCATCGCCGTGGAAGCCGATACCGCTCGCGGCGGCACTCTGCCCGGCCAGCCCGGCCATCCGGCATTCGTACAGCAGTACCTGGGCCGCCTGGGCCAGGTTAAGCGAGGAATACTCCGGATTGGCGGGAATGTTGGCCAGTACGTTGCAGCGCTCGACGATCTCGTTCGGCAGGCCGAAGCGCTCGTTGCCGAAGATGAGCGCGGCGCGCAGGTCGGCGGCGGCGGCCAGGTGCGTGGCCAGTTCGCGCGGCATCTGCACCGGCGGCGAGAATTCGCGCAGGCGCGCCGACACGGCCGCCGCGTAGTTGATGCCGTCCAGCGCCTCGGCCATCGTGGCGACGATGCGGGCGCCAGCCAGGATATCCTGGGCGCCGCTGGCAAAGGCCACCGCTTCCTCGTGGTGCAGCGCGCCCTCGACCCGCGGATTGACGAGCACCAGCTCGCCGAAGCCCATGGTTTTCATGGCGCGCGCGACCGAGCCCACGTTGCCGGGCCGGCTGGTTTCCACCAAGATCACGCGCAGGCGCGTGAACAGAGAAGATGTGATTTCCTGCTGCATCATTTAGAATAGCCGTTTTTCGCGTAACGGCAGATTCTACAACGCCGCGCCGCGACCGCTCTTTGTCACCTTTGTTCACACAGCACTGCCCGCCGCGAGCCCATGCCTGCGCCTGCGAGGGTGGCCTGTCCATTATTACGGAATTGCCATGCATCCAATGCTCAATACGGCCGTGAAAGCGGCCCGCCGCGCCGCCGCCGTCATCAACCGTGCCTCGTTCGACCTGGACCGGGTCGCCGTCACCGAGAAACAACACAACGATTTCGTCACCGATGTGGACCAGGCCGCCGAACAGGCGATCATCGAAGTGCTGCAGAAAGCCTACCCGTCGCACGCCTTCCTGGGCGAGGAATCGGGCACTACCGGCAATGTGAACGACGAGAGCGAATTCGTGTGGATCATCGATCCGCTCGACGGCACCACCAACTTCATGCATGGCTTCCCCCAGTACGCCGTTTCCATCGCGCTGCAGCAGCGCGGCGTGATCACGCTGGGCGTCGTCTACGACCCGGTCGCCAATGACCTGTTCACGGCCGAAAAAGGCGCCGGCGCCTACCTGAACGAGAAGCGCATCCGCGTGCGCAAGCTGGACCGCATCGCCGGCGCCCTGCTGGGCACGGGCTACAAGAACGGCAGCGCCAAGGCGCTCGACGAATACCTCAAGATGTACGCCATCACCGCCGAGCGCAGCCACGGCGTGCGCCGCGCCGGATCGGCCGCGCTGGACCTGGCCTACGTGGCCTGCGGCCGCCTGGACGGCTACTACGAGAAGAACCTGAAGCCGTGGGATATCGCGGCAGGCTCGCTGCTGGTGACGGAAGCGGGCGGCATCGCCGGCGAATTCAATGGCGAATCGGCCTACATGACCAGCGGTAACATCATCGCCGCCGGACCGCGCGTCTATGGCCAACTGGTGGGCCTGCTGGCGGAATTTGCGTAACGGCAATGTTTCGTGCGTAATTGTTACAAATAAAGGGGCATTTTGCCCCTTTTTTTATTTCCACAGCGAAAGTAATCAGGTTTCGGCTGTTATACTGCTCCAGAGAAATTGCCGACCAGTCCGGCCTCACTACCCATTCCTGCCTGTGACTGGCGCGGGGCTGTCATCTATAGAGCAACTATGTCATTTTCTTCCCTTGGACTGTCCGATGCGATCGTCCGCGCCGTCACTGAAACCGGCTACACCACGCCGACCCCGATCCAGACCCAGGCCGTTCCGGCTGTCCTGAATGGCGGCGACCTGCTGGCCGGCGCCCAGACCGGCACCGGCAAGACGGCCGGCTTCACGCTGCCGATCCTGCACCGCCTGTCGACCGACGCGGCCGGCCTGAAGCTGGCCAACAACACCTCGCCCCGCGCCATTCGCGCCCTGATCCTGACGCCGACGCGCGAGCTGGCCGCCCAGGTCGAGGAAAGCGTGCGCGTCTATGGCAAGTACACGAAGCTGAACTCGGCCGTGATCTTCGGCGGCGTGTCGATCAATCCACAGATCAAGCTACTCAAGCAAGGCGTCGACATCCTCGTCGCCACCCCGGGCCGCCTGCTGGACCACATGCAGCAGGGCACCGTCAACCTGGCCCAGGTCGAGATCCTGATCCTGGACGAAGCCGACCGCATGCTGGACATGGGCTTCATCCGCGACATCAAGAAAGTGCTGGCTGCCCTGCCGCCGAAGCGCCAGAACCTGCTGTTCTCGGCCACCTTCTCGGACGAGATCAAGGCCCTGGCCGACAACCTGCTGGACAAGCCGGCCACGATCGAAGTGGCACGCCGCAATTCGACGGTGGAAGTGATTTCGCAGAAGATCCACCCGGTGGACCGCGACAAGAAGCACCCGATGCTGTCCTACCTGATCCGCACCCACAAGTGGACGCAGGTGCTGGTGTTCACGCGCACCAAGCACGGCGCCAACAAGCTGGTGGAACAGCTGGCGGCCGACGGCATCAAGGGCATGGCCATCCACGGCAACAAGAGCCAGTCGGCCCGCACCCGCGCGCTGGCCGAGTTCAAGGACGGCACGCTGCAGGTGCTGGTCGCCACCGATATCGCCGCGCGCGGCATCGACATCGACCAGCTGCCGCACGTGGTGAACTACGACCTGCCGAACGTGCCGGAAGACTATGTGCACCGCATCGGCCGTACCGGCCGCGCCGGCGCGACGGGCGAAGCCGTGTCGCTGGTGTGCGTGGACGAACACGACATGCTCAAGGATATCGAAAAGCTCATCAAGCAGACGCTGCCGCGTGAAGTGATCGCCGGCTTCGAACCGGATCCGACCGCGCGTGCCCAGCCGATCCAGCTGCGCAGCGGCGCCGGCCACCATCGCAACCCGCGCCAGGGCGGCAACGGTGGCGGTGCCCGCAATGGTAATGGCGGCAATGGCGGTGGCAATGGTGGCAGCCGTGGCGCGGCTGCAGCACCGCGTGCCGCCGGCAACGGCAACGGCGGCAACCGCAGCGCCGCGGCTCCGTCGCGCAGCGGCCCGGCCCGTGATGGCGGCCCGCGCAATCCGTCCCGCTCCGGCGCGGGCCCGCAGGCCCGGACCGGCGGTGGCGGCCGCGGCCGCTAACAGGCTCTTTCCCCGCCTGGAAGCGGGCATGGTCGTGCCGCACCGCAGCACGACCATGCAAAACTGCCAATATTGCCCGCTTTTGCTATCATCCACGCTTTCTGTCCGATAGCCCCACCATGCCCAAGTTTGCCGCCAACCTGACCCTCATGTTCACGGAAGTCCCCTTCCTGGACCGGTTTGCCGCGGCCCGTGCCGCCGGCTTCGATGCCGTCGAATGCCAGTTTCCCTATGCACACCCGGCGGACGAGATCCGCGCCCGGCTCGACGAGCACAACCTGCAACTCGTGCTGATGAACATGCCCGGCGGCGACTGGGCTACGGGGGAGCGTGGCCTGGCGTGCGACCCGCGGCGCGACCAGGAATTCCGCGCCAGCGTACAGCTGGCGGTCGACTACGCCACCCGCCTCGGCGTGACGCTGCTGCACTGCCTGGCCGGCGTGGTCCCGCCCGGCATGGACCTGCGCCGTGCCCGCGAAACCTATCTCTTCAATGTCGACTATGCGGCCCGGCTGTGCGCGCCGCGCGGCATCCGCGTTCTCATCGAACCGCTCAATACCGAGGACGTGCCCGGCTACTTCCTGTCGCGCACCGAGCAGGCGCTGGATGTGCTTGCCGCCGTGGCCAACCCCAACCTGTCCCTGCAGTACGACGTGTACCACATGCACCGCATGGGGGAAGATGTCGTCGCCACGCTGCGCCGCGCCGCACCGCAGATCCGCCACGTGCAGATGGCCGATGCGCCGGGCCGCCATGAGCCCGGTACCGGCGACATCGACTACGCCGGCGTGTTCCGCCTGCTCGACGAGCTGCAATATGATGGCTGGGTGGGCTGCGAATACATTCCCCTGTCCGGTACCGTCGCCGGCCTGGAGTGGCGCACTGCGCTGGCTGCCTGAACGGCCCCATCCATAGAAAAGACATTGCGCTGCCGCAAACGGCAGCGTTTTTGTTGGCGCAAGATATTCGTTCCGTTGACCAACAAGGAACGCCATGCGCCCTGCCGCTCCCCGCTCATCCTTTGCCTGCCAGCAGCTTGCCTGGCTCCTGTCCCTCCTCTTGCTGTCCGGCCTGCTGGGCGGCTGCGCTTCCAGCCAGCGCCTGAAGGATGTGCGCGCGTTTGCCGCCACGGCGCCGAAGCTGTCCGGCTATACCGAACTGAGCCAGCGTTACCGCGACACCTACCAGCGCGAACTTCCCTACCTGACAGCGGCCGCCGCGGGGCGTGAAAAAGCGCTGGACGCCGAACGCCGCGCCGCCTATCCCGATCTCGTGGCGATCCACCAGGCCGTTGTTGCCTACCTGCGGGCACTGGGCGCGCTGGCCGATGGCGACCAGTTCAATTACGGCGACCAGATCAAGGATTTCTCGGCCGGCATCAAGGCCTGGCCGGACACGGGTCTGACGGACCGGCACGTGAACGCCGTGGCCAACCTGGCGCGCGTCATCGCGCGGGCCGCCACCAACCGGGAGCAGGACCAGGCCGTGCAGCAGTTGCTGCGCGACGGCTACGAACCGCTGCATGACGCGCTCGATGCGATGCACACGGTGTTGCGCTACTACGACAGGCAGCACGACAACGAGCAGGGCATCGTGCTGGGCATGCTGGACGTGGAAATCCCGTTTTCCGAGCGGCCGCCGGAGCGCCTGCTGGCCGCGCTGGCCAAGGCGCACCGCCAGGACAAGGCCAACGAGTACCGGCTGCTGGGGCTGCGCCACACGCTGGCAGCCAACCAGGTGCGCGACCTGGCCGCATGGCATGAAACACTGTACCGGGGGCTCGGTGCGCCGACTGCGCCGGTACGTGCCGCGACCAGTTCCCTCGCCCCCACCACCATTGCCGCCGCCGCCCTCGTGCAAGGAGCCCAGCCATGAACCGCACCGCCCTCCAGCCGGCCGACATCGAGGCGCTGGCCGACAGCCTCTCCGACAGCGCCGACGCGCTGCACAAGCGCATCATGCGCGCGATCGGCCAGAACGCCGATGGCCGGGACGCCGCCATCACCCACGCCGAGGCACAGGCCCTGTTCGACCAGGAAGTGGCGCTGCGCCAGCATGCCAACAAGCTGTACACGGAAGCGGTCCGCTATGCCGCCGGCAGCGTGGCACTTCCCGCCCGCGAGCTGCTCGACCTGACGGCGCTGGCGCGCGACCGCATCCGCCATATCGACCGGGTGAAGGACGTGGCCGGCATCGCCGCGACCTTGCTGACGGCCGCCGCCGCGGTCGCGGCGCAGCACCCGGAACGGCTGCCGGCCGCGCTGAAGGACCTGAAGGCGCACCTGGCCTCGCTGCGCGCATCGAAGGAAGGCTGAAGGACCGGGCCGCGCAAACGTCGCGCGGCCGCCCGGCACGCGGCATACAATGGCGCCATGAACTCCCTGACGCAGGACCAGCTCGCGGCGCTGCAGGCGGCGCTGCAGCAGCGCGAGGCCACGCTGCTGCGCGGGCTTGCGGACCGCGGCAACGGCGAGTCCGGCCGTACGCCGGCCGTGGAGGAAGTGGAAACCTCGCCGGCCGACAGCGCCAGCAACCGCACGCTGAACCAGCTGGAAGCGGAGGCGGAAGGCCATCGCCAGGCGCAGCTGTCGGCGGTGCGCCATGCGCTGGCCCGCTTCGACAGCGGCGACTACGGCGCCTGCGAGAACTGCGGCGAGCCGATCGGCTTTTCGCGCCTCGAAGCGCGGCCGGAAGCGCGCCTGTGCATCGCCTGCCAGACGCGCATGGAGGGCGCCCGGCGCTGAGCCCCGTCGCTGGCGCTCATCGACAGCCGCAGCGTCAACCCGTGCACGGCACCGGCGTTTCGGCGACCTATAATGCTTTCATGGCCTACAAGACAATCCTTGTCCACCTCGACGAAACACCGCACAACGGCGCGCGCGTGCTGCTCGCTGCCGAGCTGGCGCTGCAGCATGGCGCGCACGTGATCGGCGTGGCATTCACCGGTGTCTCCCGCTTCCTGTACCAGAACGAGATGGTGGACGACCACGATCCCAACTTCGCCGTGCACCTGGAAGTGCTGCGCGAACGGGCGCGCCGGGCACTCGCCAACTTCGCGCCGCAGTTGCAGGCGCTGGGCGTGCATTCCTTCGAGGAGCGCGTGCTGGACGACGAACCGGGCGCCGGCCTGGCGCTGGTGGCGCGCCATGCGGACCTGGCGATCGTGGGCCAGGCGCTGCCCGGCCACGACGGTGGCGGTGCGCCGCCCGCCGCCTTTCCGGCCGAACTGCTGACCGAATCCGGCTGCCCCGTGCTGGTGGTGCCGCACACGGCGCGGCTGCGCGGCGCGATCGCCGTGGACACGGCAGGCGTGGCCAGTCCGGGGGCACCGGCGCCGGGCCGCCATGCACTGATCGCCTGGAGCGCCAGCAAGGAATCGTCGCGCGCGGTGCGCGAGGCGCTGCCGCTGCTGGCCGGCGCGGACCGGATCACGGTGGCCATCGTGGATGCCGACCTGCGGCCCGCCCTGTTCGGCGAACGGCCCGGCGACGACGTGGTGGCGTGGCTGGCGCGGCATGGCATCGCCGCCCGGGTGGTGCTGGCGCAGACGCCCCGCACGGGCCTGCTGAAACGGCCGGGGGACGTGGGCGAAACGCTGCTGATGGTGGCCGGCGAACACGGCTGCGACCTGCTGGTGCTGGGCGCCTATGGCCACTCGCGCCTGCGCGAAACGCTGCTGGGCGGGGTGACCCGCACGGTGCTCGAATCGATGCTCGTGCCGGTGTTCATGGCGCACTGAGCTCCGCGCGGACGCTGCAGCTTGACTGGGGGGCTCCCCTGCCCTGCCGATACGGCAAAGCCTGCACCGCCCGCTTTATGCCCCGGCCTTACTGCCTGCATTCACTGCCCGGCTGCACTGCCCGGCTTCACTGCGCGGCTTCACTGCGCGGCTTTAAGCGAGACGCACTGCACGTCTTCACTACACGTCCTCACTGCCACGCTTGCTCGCGGATCCGCGCCACCTGCCGCCCTGCCAGCCATTTCCACAGCTGCAGCGCCGCTTCCTTGTCGCAGGACATGCGGCGCGGGTCGGCCAGCGCCAGCTCGCAGTCGCGGTCCGACCATTCCTCGAAGCGCACGGCGCCGCCGCGGCCCACTTCCATCTCGTACATCAGGCCATCGTCATAGCCGAAGCGCAGCACGGCGGACGGCGGGGAACCGTCCGGCGCGTCCGCCACGTCGTCCTCGTACAGTTCGGACAGCACCGCGGCCAGCTGCGCCTCGGTCGGTCCCTGCACGTCGCGGCCATCGCGGCCCGTCAGTACCACCCATGCATGCGTCATGCCACTCTCCCGTACCGCCACGCCGGCGGGATGCCGGCTGTCCTGCAACGCCCGTCAGGCCACCAGTTGCGGCAGCGACAGCGGATCGAAATCGGTCCAGTCGCCCGCCGTGATGGTGCCCTCGGCACGTTCGATGTGGTGGGCGCCCAGGCCGCGCAGCAGCTCGACCGCGCGCGCCTCGTCGCCATCGGGCAGCGCCACGGCGATCATCATGCCGCTCTTGCGCGGCGGGATGACGTTCTCGCCGCCCTGCTCCGGCTCGCCCTTGTCCTTCATTTCCGAAAAGCTGTACAGCGAGCCGACGTGGGCGCCGACCAGGCCGCCGACGATCGGCCCGGCGGGCCCCGTCAATGGCGCAGTGGCCGCACCGATCGCGGCGCCCACCGCCCCGCCGGTGGCCACGCCTTTCGCGAGCCCCTCCGGGGTGTCCTTGGCGCCGGGCGACAGCAGTCGGTCGCCGCCCAGCTCATGGGCATCGTGCTGGCCCGGCTGGTTGACGAAGAAAGCGCTGATGCGCTCGTTGGGGAATCCGGCGTCGAGCAGGGCCTGGCGTGCGCCATCGATCTCCTGCTGCAGCTGGAAGTGGCCGGCAATGATGGTGGTCATGGGTATTCTCCTGCTCGTAGGATGCCGCCAGCTTGCCCCGGCCGGGTCATGCCTTCCGTTCGCTGCCGCACATTGCCATGCGCATGCCTCCTGGTGCCACCTCACGCCACCTCGTCGTCCTCCTTCACTGGCGGTGGATGCAGCGGCAGCCAGACGGTGAACGCGGTGCCGCGGCCGGGATCCGAGCGCACCTCGATGCGGCCGCCGTGGCGGTGCACGATGCCGTACGACAGGGACAGGCCCAGCCCGGTGCCGCTGCCGACCGGCTTGGTGGTGAAGAACGGCTCGAAGATGCGCGTCAGGTGTTCCGGCGCGATGCCGGCGCCGTTGTCGGCGATCTCCACCCACACCCAGCCTTCCTGCGCGCCGGTGCGGATGCGGATCGTGCCCCGCCCGGCAATGGCCTGGCCGGCATTGATGAGCAGGTTCATGAACACCTGGTTCAGCTGCGACGCGCGGCATTCGACCAGCGGCAGATGACCGTATTCCTTGATGACGGTGACCTTGTACTTCAGTTCATTGGCGACGATGTTCAGCGTGCTGTCCAGGCCACGGTGCAGGTCGGCCAGCTGCCACTCGGTTTCGCCCACGTGCGAGAATTCCTTCAGCGACTGGACGATTTCCTTCACGCGGCGCAGCCCGTCGATCGATTCGCGTACCAGCGCCGTCACGTCGCCGCGCACGAACTCCAGGTCGGCCGCGGCACGCACCGGCGTCATGCGCGCCTGCAGCGCCGGGTGGTCGGCGATGGTGCCGTCATAGCTGTCGATCACGCGCAGCAGCGTGTCCACGTAGGCCTGCAGCGACCCCATGTTCGAATTGACGAAGCCGATCGGGTTGTTGATCTCATGGGCGATGCCGGCCGCCAGCTGGCCGATCGAGGCCATCTTCTCGGCCTGCAGCAGCTGTTCGTGCGCCGTGCGCAGCTTGCCGATCAGCCGCTGCTGCTCGGCGCCCCTGGCCTGCAGCGTTTCTTCCATGCGCTTGCGGTCGGTGATGTCCGTCAGCGCGCCGATCACTTCCAGCGGCCGGCCGGCATCGTCGCGCACCAGGCGCAGCGAATCGTGCATCCACAGGTAATCGCCGCTGGCCGCGCGGAAGCGGTATTCGTACACCTGTCGGCCTTCGGTGAACACCTTGGCCAGGCTGGCGACGACACGCGGCACGTCATCCGGATGGATGTGATCGAACCAGAAGTTGGGATCGGCCAGCATGTCGTCCGGCCGGTAGCCCAGCACATTGAAGGCGTTGTTGCTGACGAAGGTCATCTTGAAGTCGCCGCTCGGCACGGTGCAGTAGATCAGCGCCGGCGTGTTGTCGAGCAAATACTGCAGGCGGTCCGGCGCCGCACCGGGGCGGGGAACGGGAACCGCGTCGAATTCCTCGAACTCCCCGAATGCCATTACCACTGGGCCCAGGCAAAGGACCGGGTGCCGGGTGCCGCAACGACGGGTTCCGCCAGGGGCGCCGGTTCGCGTTCGGGTTCGTCGATCCAGCCGCGCGGGTCGACCCGGTAATACTTCGCCAGCTCGCCGAACAGGGCCGGGTGGCGTTCGGCCAGCTGCCACGGCTTGCCGTAGAAGGTTTCGGTGGCAACGGCAAAGAATTCGGCCGGGCTGGTGGCGCCGTAATGATCGAGCACGCTGTCCTGGCTGCCCATCCAGGCCGCGCGGCGCAGGTGGGCATAGTCCCGCGACAGCACGGTGGACCAGTTGCGGTAGCTTTCCTGACTGCCCAGGTAGGGCGCGCCATTGGTGTGGCCCGATTCGCTGTCGAGCTGGTGCGCGAATTCGTGCAGCACCACGTTGTGGCCGTCCCATGTGAGGCCGCCGCGCGCGGCATCGTCCCAGGACAGCACCACGCGGCCGTCTTCCCACGATTCGCCCAGCATCGTCTGGCGGAAGTCCGTGATCACGCCGCCCGGCCCGACATCCTTGCGGGCGGCAGCGAAGGCGCCGGGGTACAGCAGGATGGTGCGCAGCGACGGATAGACTCTGGCGGAGCGGTTCAGCAGCAGCAGGCAGGCCTGGCCGGCGATGGCCACGCGCATCTCGTCCGTTACGTCGAGCCCGGCGCAGCCCACGAACTTCTTGCGATGCAGAAATTCGATGACGAGGCGCTGCAGCTGCGCCTTCTGCGCTGCTTCGAGGCGGTCGTAGACCGGCACATAGTGGCGCAGCGTGACGATTGCCGAAGGCGGCAGGCCGCGCGACAGTGCGCGGCGCAGCGTCCAGCGCGGATACCAGATGGGAATGGCAATGGCGGCACCGACAACAAGCCAGAGGGCTGCCAGCGGGGCCAGGGGAGTAAGGGCTGCGACTGCTGCTTCCATTTTGCCGTCCATAACAGAACACGTCCGCCACAGATGGGGAGCGTTGCCGCTAATTCAACAAGCCAGGGCACGCCGTCGATGGCATGCCGGCAGTCGAACGCGGAACCCAAGCCGGCACTCCCATATTAGAACGGAAAAAAGCCGGCATGCCGGCTTTTTTCGGGTACCGCGACGGCCTGCCGGTTACGGATTGGCCTTCTGCAGAGACTGTGGCGCGCCGAACAGGGCAGCCACCAGCGGATCGCGGGTCACCGGGCCGCGGTTCACGCGGATGGCGTAATGCGTGTCGTCCGCCAGGATATGGAAGTGGCGGCCGCTGCCGGCCATGCTCTGCTCGCGCAGGCTCGGGCGTTCCTTGCGCGGTGGCGTGCCTTCGCGCTTCGGCTGGGCGATGGCGGCCAGGAAGGCCTGCACGCGCTCGGCATCCGGCGTCAGGCGGTAGACGGCTTTACCCAGGTAGGTGGCGGTGCCTTCGATATAGCGGGCCAGTTCGATCACGCCGGCTTCGCGCAGGTCGCGGATGTATTTGCGGGCGCCGGACGGCGAGAATTTCAGGAACCAGGCGATTTCATCGGCCAGCATTTCATGCTGCTGCAGCTCGCCGATCAGCTTCTGCATGTTTTCGATGCGGCGCAGCGTGGCGGAGGTCGACCGCACGCGCTCGATCGGCGCCAGCGACAATGCCTTGCGCTCGGTTCCCGGACCCGGGCGTTCCACCAGCGCCAGGCGTGGTTTCGCGGCAGCAGGCTGGGACGACATCACTTCGCTGTTCGGCAGGTCGTGGGATTCGCGGATGGCATGCATTTGAACACTCCTTATAACGGTAACCGGATGCGCATTGCCGTGACACTGCGCCTGTTAATTCATTCATTGGGGTCCAGAGTGCCGTTATCAGTCGTGCAAGTCTGTGCGGCAACGAACACAAATCGCTTTAATGGAAAAAGCGACCCGCGAATTAATATCCGGGCAGGCCTTGTAGGAGGTTCGACAAGCAATATAGCAAAAAATGCCATGACGGGTGGTTCGTGCGGTGCCGTACAGAACGCACCCCCTCCCTGCGCCACACTGGCGCCAGGCTCATCGAGATACATTTCCGATATCCCCACCTAACCGAGGACACACCATGAAATATTCCATTCTGCTGGCCGCCGTGACTGCTGTCGCCCTGTCTGCTTGCAGCAAGTCCGAAACCACCACGCCAACCCCGGCCGAAACGACCACCCCGGCCGTCACCGCCCCGGCCGAGCCGGTTGCACCGGCAGCCACGCCGACCCCGGCCGCTGGCACGACCACCCCGGGTGATACGGCCACTACGCCGGGCGGCGTGACGGGTGCTTCCGGTGCAACCTCCGGTGCCACGGGCACCGCCGGCACTACCGGTGCAGCCGACGCCACGGGTACCACCGGTGTTGCGGCCGATGGCGCCAATACGCCGGCGACCGGCTCGAACGGCAGCACCCCGACGCAGAAATAATGTAACAAGACGTTTCTCCACCGTTCCGGGCATATGCCGCTTTATAAAACACGGGAACGGTGGAGAGGCGCATGAATCCTGGCGTGCCCATCCAGCACGCCGTTTTTTTGTGACGAAGTTAACGTTGGACTTTTGCTACAAGTTTTTTGTTCCTGTGGTAACTTCACAACACATTTGATCTAGCGCAAAGTTATTGTGCGGTAGCGCACCGAAGATAAGGCGCTCTGCACCATAAACTTGATTCAACAGCAATGCAAAGGCTGCAATTGAAAGAAGAGCGACAACCATGAGCCCTGCTCATACCGGAGCCACTTCTCTCAATATTGCTGTGCAGCATTTTTTTCTACATTCAACGCATCAGGAGTCATTCTGTGAATAACAAATCCAAGAACATCGCAATTGCCGCAGCTCTGCTGTGCGCCTCGATCACCGCCTCGGCACAAGAGACCGTGATCAACCCGAACTGGTACATCCAGGGCGTCGGTACGGTCATGAAGCCAGGTTCCGACTGGGCGACCGACAAGACCGGCTACGGCGGTGGCGTGAAGTTCGGCAAGCCGCTGAACGACAACTGGGATATCCAGATGGGCTACACGTATGCCCGTTCGAAAGAAAACAGCATTCGCTACCAGCAGGAAACGCTGGGCGTGGACTTCCTGTACCTGTTCTCGCGCAAGACGTTCCGTCCGTTCGTGCTGGTCGGCCTGGGTGCCGAGCGCGACAAGGAAAACCGTTTCCGCAGCCTGGCCGAACCGCACCGCACCTCGCCGTACATCACGGCCGGCCTGGGCTTCCAGTCCGTCATCAACGATCGCTGGTCCTTCCAGGCCGATCTGCGTGAAGTGTATGGCTTCATCGGCGACGACGACTTCAACCACGACCGTTCGAAGAATGCCGTCCTGAACATCGGCTTCAACTACGCGTTCGGCCCAACCCCGACGCCAGCTGCCCCACCGGCACCGGCACCAGTCGCCGCTCCGGTCGAGCCGCCAGCACCGGTCGCTCCGCCACCACCACCACCGCCAGCACGTTTCGAAAAAGTGACGATGTCGGCAACGGAACTGTTCGAATTCAACAGCGCCAAGCTGCAGGGTTCGCAGCCGAAGCTGGATGACGTGGCACGCGTGCTGAACGAGAACCAGAGCCTGACCGGCATCACGATCACCGGCTACACCGACCGCATCGGTTCGGACCAGTACAACCAGAAGCTGTCGGAGCGTCGTGCTGCCGCCGCCAAGGAATACCTGGTTTCGAAAGGCGTTGCCGCCGACCGTCTGACGACGCAGGGCAAGGGCGAAGCCGATCCGATCGTCGAGTGCAACGACAAGAAGCGCGCCGACCTGATCAAGTGCCTGGAACCGAACCGCCGCGTGGAAGTCGAGCAGATCACGATCGAACGCCGCGTGAACTAATACCGCTCACGGAAAAGCAGCCTGCTGCTTTTCCCGGGTGGACCAAAAAGGGGCCTCGGCCCCTTTTTGCATAGGGGGAGTAAATTAATGAATTTCAGAAAGTTTCAGCACATCGCGAAGAAGGTGCCGAACCTGATGTACTGCGCGGTGATGGAATGGTTCGACCACCGCGGCAGCAGCAAGGGTGCGGCCCTGGCGTACTACACGCTGTTTTCGCTGGCACCGATCCTGGTGCTGGTCATCGCCATCGCCGGGATTTTCTATGGCAAGGAAGCCGCCCAGGGCGAACTGTTCACGCAGCTGCGCGGCATGGTGGGCGCCCAGGGCGCCGAAGCGATCCAGCTGATCCTGGCCGGCGCGCACAACGAGGAAGAAGGCAAGATCGCCACGATCATCGCCGGCGCCCTGCTGCTGTTCGGCGCCACCAGCGTGTTCGCGGAACTGAAGGCCAGCCTGGACGAGATCTGGCAGTTGCCGCCCATCACGGGCAACACGATCTGGGACACGATCCGCACCCGCCTGCTGTCGTTCGGCATGGTGCTGGCGCTGGGCTTCCTGCTGATGACGTCGCTGGTGGTCAGCGCGGCCCTCGAGATTTTCCAGCGCTTCTGGAACAACCTGCTGCCGGGCGGGACCTTCGTCGTCACGGTGCTGAACCATGCGATCAGCTTCGTGGTCATCGCCGTCATGTTCGGCGTGATCTACAAGATGCTGCCGCGCATCCGGCTGGCGTGGCGCGACGTCGTCATCGGCGCCATCGGCACGGCCGTACTGTTCATGATCGGCAAGTTCGGCATTGGCGCCTATATCGGCAACAGTGGCGTGGCCAGCAGCTTCGGGGCCGCCGGGTCCACCATCGCCCTGCTGGTATGGGTGTACTACTCGGCGCAGATCTTCTTCCTCGGCGCGGAATTCGCGCGGCAGTACGCGCTGCAGATCGGCAGCCTGAAGCACCATCCGCGCGACGAGCACGGCAATCTGAAGATGAAGTAAGCGTTACGGCAGAGTCAGTGTCCGTTTCGGGAGTGGAGCGGGGATTTCACGGAGTCTGCTCCGCGCCCGCGCTGCGGTGTGGCCTTGGGAGGCCATACCGCTCTCCCAATCTGGACCAGGCCTCATCTGCATCGGGGTTTTAATGCCGAGCCCGTGTCCGCTTTTGGGGGTGGAGCGGGGGTTTCACGGAGTCTGCTCCGCGCCCGCGCAACGGTGTGGCCTTGCAAGGCCACACTCCTCCTGAGCCCGAGGTGGACACGGGCTCATCGTCTGTGACGTGGATGGGGCGCCGCTGGCGAGTGGCGCAACGGCTGGTGCCAGGCACCGCAGCGTATGCCGCCGATGCAGCATATCGCTGGCGGTGCCGGACCTCGTGCGGAGCAGCCGCGGGCCATGCAGGTCCGCGGCACAGCGGCACAACCCCTACTCTCCCAGCAGCTCGGCGACGACTTCCATGCCCTCGACGCGCTCGGCGACGACCTTGACGATCACGATCACGGGCACGCCAAGCAGCAGTCCCCACACGCCCCACAGCCAGCCCCAGAACAGCAGGCTGACGAAGACGGCGGAAGCGTTCATGCGGGCGATGCGGCCCGTCATCCAGGTGGTGACGAAGGTGCCGACCAGCGTGGCGATGCCCAGCGAGGCCGCGGCGACCAGCAGCACCATCTGCAGCGATTCGAACTGCAGGAAGGCGACGAGGCCGGTGGCGCTGGTGATCAGCAGCGGGCCGAAGTACGGCATGATGTGCAGCAGCCCGGCGACGATGGCCCAGGCGCCGGCGTTCTCCAGCCCGATGGCGCGCAGCGCGATCCACATCAGCAGTCCCAGCAGCACGTTCGTCACCAGCAGCATGAACATGTAGGCCTGGATCGACGTATTGATGTCCTCCAGGATGTGCACGGTGATTTTCTTCTTGGTCAGCGACGGCCCGGTGAGCTTCACCAGCTTGCGCTTGAACGTGTCGCCGGAGAGCAGCAGGAAGAACACCAGGAAGATCACCATGGTGCCCTGGCTGAGGAAGCCCATCAGGCCACGCGCGCTCACCCACACCCAGTCCATCACGCGGATCGGCGTGCCGGTGGTGGCCGTGGCGGCGGCGGCTTCCTGCTGGCGCTTGGCGGCGCGGCGCGCGCTGCTGCCCGCGGTGGCCTGCTCGATCTCGGTGGCCACGGCCTGGATGCGCGAAATGGCGCTCGTGCTGGAGCCCGTCGTGGAAGCGACCAGGCGGGATAGCTTGTGCGTGATCGTCGGCAGTTCCGCGACGATGTTCTGGAACTCGCCATGCACCTTGTCGATCATGACGGCCGAGCCGCCCAGGATCGCGGCCGTGACGAGCGTGGCACCGATCGCGCGCTTGATGCGCAGGCGTTCGAGCCAGTTGACCAGGGGGTTGAGTGTATAGGCGAGAAAGATCCCCAGCAGCAGGGGGACGAGGAAATTGCGCGCCCATTGCAGGGCAAACAGGAAAGCAACGGTAGCGATGATGCCCAGTGCGAGACCGCGCGCATTCACATGCACGGGCAACTGCAGCTTGCTGGCGTGTTCGAGGCCGTCCGCGCGTGGCGGTTCGGCGTGCAGGGCGGACGGCGTGTCGGCCCCGGGGTCATGCCTGGGCGCGGCCGGCAGGGCCGCGGCCGTAGGGAGGGTACGTGGATGGTCCATGCACGCAGCACGGCCGGGTACCGCCCGATGGGCGGCCCCGGCCGCGTCCCGATTACTTGACGCGGATGTCGTTCTTCACGGACTTCACACCCTTCACGCCGCGGGCGATTTCACCGGCTTTGGTGATGTCGCCAGGCTGGGCCACGAAACCGGACAGCTGCACGGTGCCCTTGAACGTTTCAACGTTGATTTCGGTGGTCTTCAGGGTTGGTTCGTTGAAGATCGAAGCCTTGACCTTGGTGGTCAGGACTGCGTCATCGACGTATTCGCCGGTGCCTTCTTTCGTGGAGCTGCCTGCGCAGCCGACCACGGAGAACACGGTGGCGGCGGTGAACACGACGGTGGCGATTTTCTGAGCGATTTTCATGGTGATTCTCCTTCTTCGTTGGTCAAAATTGCCCGGGAACGAGCTGGGGGTCCATCGGCCATTAACACTAATAGCCGTACTGGGATTTCGCAGCCGCGACACACTGGTCTCTGGCTGTGCCGGCCAGGGCGTCGCATTTTTCCGCGGCCACCTTGTACTCGGCGATTCGTTTATCTTCTCGCGCATCGCTGCGCGCCTCGATGACTTTCTTGTCGGCCTTCGCATCGGCCAGGGCCGCGGTGCGGGTGGCCTTGGCGCGCTCCACGCACACATCGTGCTCGTTGCCCGTAAAGGCGCCGCAGCGCGTGCGGTCCAGCGCGAAATCCGCGTTCGCGATGTCGATGCGCGCCTTCGTGTAGGCCCGCAGCGTATTGCGGTACTGCGCCGTCGCATCCGCCTCGGCCCGCACGCGGGCCGCCTTGGCTTGTGCAACGCACACGTCCTTCGGATTACCGACCACGCTGTCGCATTTTTCAAGCGCCGCCTTGTAGCTGGCGGCCGCGGCCGACTTCGTATTCTTGTAAAGCGTTTTCGCTTCCGGTGTCGCCGCATATCCCACGCTGCAGGCAGTGGCGGCGCACAGCAGCAGCGCTCCGATCTTCGCCTTCATGTGCCGAGGACTCCGTGCTGTTGTTCGATGATGAGAGTGTCAGCGAAACGCGGCATTCATTCTGTACGCTGGCGAACATACACTGACACATTTGCAACAGAGATTTACAGCAACGGATTTAATGCAACATGGCCTTGACGAACCCGACCGGACAGTGTTCGGCATCGCACAGACCCCCCTTTCGTGCGGACCTATTCTGAACTCACATTCTTCAGGAGGACTCACATGAAAACGAACCACGCCCTTGGCGCCGCGCTGGTCGCCGTCTCGCTTCTTACCGCAGGCTGCGCCAGCAACACGCCCGTTGCAACCAACTATTCCACCCAGGCCGACGCAGCGACGTACGGCACCATTGAAAACATCCAGGTGGTGCGGGTCGATCCCGCCACCAGCGGTGCCGGCGCCGTCGCGGGCGGCCTGGTCGGCGCGCTGGTCGGCAACCAGATCGGCTCGGGCAGCGGCCGCGCCGTGGCCACTGCCGCCGGTGCCATCGGTGGCGCCGTCGTGGGCAACCAGGTCGAATCGAACCGCAATGCACCGCATGACGTCTACCAGATCAGCGTGCGCCTCGACAACGGCGACTACCGCACGATCAACCAGGACAGCGCGTACGACCTGCGCCCCGGCAGCCGCGTGCGCATGGTCGACGGCCGCGTGTACCGCTACTGACCGATACGCTACTGAACGATTCACTCGTAACAACGGGCTCGCCGGCGGGCTCCCACAATTCCAATCAAACCACTACAAGGAGCTAACATGGGCACCATTCTCTTGATCATCCTCGTCCTCGTTCTGATCGGCGCGCTGCCGACCTGGCCGCACAGCCGCAGCTGGGGCTATGCACCCAGCGGCGTCGCCGGCCTGATCGTCGTCGTACTGCTGATCATGCTGTTGACGGGCCGGCTGTAAGCCACCGACGGGACGCCACGGCGTCCCTTTTCTTTGAAAGGAGCCAACATGAAACGACTCATCCTGGGCGCCGCGCTGGTTGGCCTGTGCGGCGTTGCCGCGGCGCAGAGCACGCCGCCGGCCGTGGTACAGCACCAGCAGGGCGAACTGGCGCGCGGCGAACCGGCACGCTGGCTGAAGGAAGATGGCGGCGCACAAGCGCAGATGGCCATCAAGCGCAAGGAGATCGGCGCCGCGCTGAACGAGGCGCTCAATGATTGCAGGAAGATGTCCGCCGGCGAGCGTGCCGGCTGCGTCAAGGAAGCCCGCGCCACCTATGCGCGCGACCTGGCGAACGTCAAGGAACTCGTCGCACAGTCGAACACGATGGGCGGCGTGCGCGAGACCGTCGTGCCGGTCCAGTAAGCGCCCCGCTTGCCGCCGGCTGCCTCATCCCACCGCGGCAGACGGCGGCAGGTCGCAGGCGGCCAGCGGGTTCGACGGCTCGCCCGCCCGTGGCGGCAGGTCGTGCACCACCAGCGGCGTGTCATCCGCCACGTGGCGCAGCCAGCCGGCCACGCCGATGGCGCGCAGCGCATCGGCGTGGCCCTGGTCCCAGCGCCAGGTGATCGACCCTTTCGAGAAATTGATATCCTTCATCGGCATGTGCCAGTCGTGGCCCGAGTACGGCAGGCGCACCACGTGCAGCGTGCTGCCGCAGCCGAGCGCATCGAGTTCGCGGGCACCCTGCGCGCTTTTCTCGTGGTCCGGCAATGCCGCGTACAGCTCGCGCAGCTTCAGCTGCATGCGCCGCGTGCTCTCGTAGTCCACCAGGTGGCGCCGCGAGCGCGAGGCGAACGTGACATCCTTCTGCCGCGTCGCCACCTCCTCCAGCGTACCCGGCTCCGGCCCTTCGGCGCTCCACAGGTCGACCATGAAGCACAGCGTGTCGGCCTGGCTGCCGTCGTCCAGCACGGTTTCCAGCGGCGTGTTCGAATACAGGCCGCCATCCCAGTACAGGTCGCCATCGATGCGCACCGGCGCCAGGCCGGGCGGCAGCGCGCCGCTGGCCCGCACGTGGTCGGCGCAGACATTGCCGTCGCGGCTGTCGAAGCTCACCAGGCTGCCGCAGCGCACGCGCAGCGCGTTCACCGTCAGCCGCATGCCTTCGGGGCTGTTCAGGTAATCGAAATCGACGAGCTCATCGAGCGTGGCGGCCAGATCGGCCGTGTCATAGAAACTGGCCTGTTCGGGCGGTACCGGCAGGCCCGCCGCGAAGGCATTGAACGGCCGCGGGCGGAAGAAGCCGGGCACGCCGCCGAACAGCGTGGCCATGGTCGACACGCGGATGTTCTGGCGGCGCTGGTCGTCACTCAGCCGGTTCGGATCGAATACATCGTGGTGCGCCACGCGGTCCCAGAACGCTTTCAGCCGCTGCAGCCGGTCTGCGTGCCGGTTGCCGGCCAGGAGCGCGCCATTGATGGCGCCGATCGACGTGCCCACCACCCAGTCCGGCGCCAGGCCATGTTCGTGCAGCGCCTGGTAGACGCCGGCCTGGTAGGCCCCCAGCGCCCCGCCGCCCTGCAGCACGAGGACGATGCGCAGGCCGTGCGGGTTCAGCGGATTCACGGGCGGAACGGTTGGGATCGTAGCGTCGGCCAAGGTGCCTCCTCTGGACAGGGAACGGCCATTGTAGCTCGCAAGGCGGGCTGCTGCTGCCAGCAAAGAAAAGCGGTGTCAGCAGCAGGTGTGGCAGCAGGTGCCTGACGCCATTCCCGCCACGCTATTCGATTTCAATTCCGACCCTCGTCGGGAATGGTGTCGGACACCGGTTCTTCGCTCGCCAGCCAGCCAGCCGTACATCGTCATTCGACAGGTGCCGGTGACAGCGCAAAAAAAAACGCCGCATGAAGCGGCGTTTCGATGATGCTGATGGCGCCTTACAGGCTGCCGCTTTGCTTGCGCTTGTAGACCCACGCGCCCACGGCGGCGGCGATCACGCCCACGCCGATGGCCGGCTTGACCAGGTGGCGGCGCGAGATGTACGAGCCGATCGACAGCGCGATCGGCATCAGCCGCTTGTAGTTGGCCAGCAGCGTACCGATGCCGATGCTGGCACCGGCGCCGGCGGCAGCACTGCCGCCACCGCCACTGCCACCGCCCGTGAAGCTGCCGAGCAGGCCGGCCACGCGGGTCTGCACCGCGCCGACGGCCATGTCGACCGCGCCATGCAGCAGCACGTCGGGGTGCAGGTTCTGCGCCACCTGGTGCTTGGCGTGCTGCACGCTGTAGCGATACAGCTCGCCTTCCTTGATCAGCCGGGCCTTGGTGGCCTTCAGCGTGGCCTTGCGTTCTTCCTTGTCGCTCATCGCATCCCTTTCACAGCAACATGTCGCGGTCGGCTTTCAGTTCGGCCATCGTTGCCGGCAATGCCAGCAGGCCGCGCCTGATCTGCTTCAGGATCGTCATCACCAGCGCGACGGCAACCACCACGAAGACCACCGCGAGGATCAGCAGAATCTTCCAGCCCAGTTCTTCCCAGACGAGGAAGACCAGCGTCGCGGTGCCGAAGGCGATCGCGAACCACGCGGCCAGCACTGCCAGTGCGAACAGCACCAGCAGGTGGACCAGGTGGTCACGGACTTCCGACAGCTCCGCAGCGGCCAGCTCGACCCGCGTCAGCACGAGTCGCAGGCTGTTCTTGGCAACCCCGGCCAGGGAACCGATCAGGCCGGGTTGCTGTGCATCGGAGCGCTCCATGTCGTCTCCAGCCATCGGCGGTTATTTACGACCGATGATGACGCCCACCAGCAGGCCGACACCGGCTGCCACGGCAATCGAGCGCCATGGGTTTTCCTTGACGTAGACGTCGGTCGTGGCAGCGACCTGCTTGCTCGACTCGACGGCCTTGGCTTGCACGTCCTGTGCCTTGGCCAGGGCGCTGTCCAGCGCGCGCATGCCGCGGCCGCGCAGTTCTTCCGCCTTTTCGCCGGTCAGGGCGGTAGCGGCCGTGAACAGGGCTTGAGCGTCCTTGACGAGGGTTTTCACGTCGTTGTTGACGGTACTGATGTTATTTTCCAGCATGATTAAAGCTCCTTTTTCACAGTAATAAGGTTCGGGTATTTCGTTTCATTTATTGCAGCACGACTTTACAGCGGCGTGGTCATTCCAGCAAATCGCGCATGTCGTCGGCGTGTTCTTCTTCCTCGGCCATGATCTTGATCAGCAGCTGGGTGGTGACCGGATCCGTGTCGCCGATGCGCTCGATCATCTGGCGGTAGGCTTCGATCGCCACGCGTTCGGCGATCAGGTCGGCGCGCACCATCGACTGCACTTCCAGCGAGTCGTCGTACTCGGCATGGCTGCGTTCGTGCAAGGTGGCCGGGTTGTAATCCGGCGTGCCGTTCAGCTGGACGATGCGCTCGGCCAGCCAGTCGGCATGCTTTTCCTCTTCGCCCGCGTGCTCCAGGAACTCGGCCTTGACGGCGGCATTGTTCTTGCCGCTGACGGTGTAGTAGTGGCGCTTGTAGCGGTTGATGCAGACCAGCTCGGTTGCCAGCGCATCGTTCAGCATTTTCAGCACGGCTTCGCGGTCGCCCTTGTAGCCTGCGGTGACGGGACCATCCGACAGGTTCTGTGCGGCGGCCCGGATGGCTGCCGTATCGATGCCGGAAGCCTGGGGTTGGTTATTGTCGGACATGGGTAAATTCCTCAACTTTTAAACAACAGGTTCAAATCAACGGCGCGCCTGGATCGGCTTGCCCGGTTCGGACAGCACGATTTCCACGCGGCGGTTCAGCTGGCGGTCGCCGGCCGATTCGTTGCCTGCGACGGGATACGCTTCGCCGTAGCCGCGCGTTTCGACGCGGTCGCGGGCAATGCCCATCTGGGACAGCGCGCTGCGCACGGCTTCGGCACGGCGCTGCGACAGTTCCAGGTTGTGGGCGGTGGAACCGGTGCTGTCGGTAAAGCCTTCGATCAGCACGGTGCGGTCCGGATTCTGCGTCAGCACGGTGGCCAGCTTCTGCACGGAGGCCTGGCCCTGCGACGTCAGCACGGCCTGGTCGGTATTGAACAGCACGTCGCCCAGCGTGATGATGGTGCCGCGTTCGGTCTGCTTGGCCTGCAGCTCGGCGAGCTGGGCCGCCAGCGCCTGGGCCTGTGCCTGGGCGTTCTGGGTGGCGGCATGTGCCCGTTCGGCGCGGGCACGTGCCGCTTCCGCTTCGGCCTGCGCCTGCTCGGCGGAGCGCTTGGCCTGCTCCGCTTCGGCGGTACGGGCTTCCAGGCGCACCTGGTCGCGCTGCTGGGCGGCGGACTTCAGGTCCACTTCGGCCTGCTTGGCGCGGGCCACTTCCTGGGCGGTGGCGATCTTCTGCTTGGCCAGGTAGGCCAGCTGGTCGATCTTCTCCAGCGGCTGGCGGTCGGCCGCGGCGGCATTGGCCGCATCCAGCGCTTCGGTCGCTGCCTTCAGTTCGCGCGGTGCGTACTGCGAGACGGTGGTGCTGTTCTGCGCAGCGGTGAAATCGTTGCGCGCCTGTTCCAGCGTGCTGGTCGTGGTCGGCGTGGAGCTGCAGGCGGACAGGGCAATGGCCAGCGACAGCAGGACGGGGATGAATGGTTTTTTCATGTTCTCTCCTGTTTATTTGTTGGCATTGTTGGCGCGGTCCAGCTCTTCGCGCAGCACACGGACGTCGTCCTGCACGGCATTCGCAGCCGTGGTGGCTTTTTCGGACGTGGCCTTGGTCTGGGCCAGCTTGGCATCGGCCTGGGCCTGCAGGGCCAGGTCGGAAGCCAGCTTGTAGTCCTTGTCGGCCAGGGCCTTGCTGGCGCGCTGCATTTTTTCGCGGGCAGCGGTCAGCTCGGCAGGTGCCAGTTCGGCAGCGCCGGCCTGGGCGGCGTTTTCAACGGCGGCGCGGGACACGGCGACATCGGCCGTGGCAGGCGTCTTCTGGCTGGCGCAGGCGCTCAGCAGGGCGGCGGTTGCCAGCAACATCGGCAGGGTGGTACGAGGGCTCATTTCTTTTTCTCCTCTGATGGACGTGAACATGTTGACTTTATAGCCGAAGCAACAACATCCCTTCGGTACGGTGCCGCACATATGGTCCGAATAGACTCGACAGCAGAGCTGCCGGGCGGTTCGACACACTTAGATGGAACGCCTCGCCGCGCACAGCGATGCGATATCAAAAAGTAACAAAGCGTTACTGGGTGCGTTCGCGAACAGTGCGCCTGCCTGCCATTTCATATGCTTGTTTCAACGGCGCGCTACTGCCGGGCTCCCGTCACGGTCCTGGCCCATGGATCGAGCGATCCACGACACGGACCCGACAATGAGAGCGGCAGTGCGCACCAGTCCTTCCGCAGCATTTCCGACAAAGGAGCGAGCCATGAACAACCTGACTTCCCCGACCACCGTGCTGTCCGGCCTGGTGCTGGCGATGCTGGTGGCGTGTGCGTCCACCGACGTGTCCACGCCCGCCACCGTCGACACGAGCGACAGCGTGCTGACCACCAATGTGCGCAGCGGTCTGGCCAACCAGCCTGGCCTCAACACGGCGGACATCATGGTCGAAGCCTACGACGGCGAAGTACGCCTGTCCGGCTTTGCCGCCAGCCCTGCCGAAGCCGAAAAGGCCGTGGCAGCAGCGCGCAGCATCGCCGGCGTGAAGGTCGTGCGCAACGACATGAAGGTGAAGTAAACGGTCGATCAGGCCGCGCTGCCCTGTTTCTTTATTCAAGCCCTCAGCAACCATCAAGGAGAACACCATGAACATCAAGCAAATCGCCATGCGCGCCACCATCGTCGGTGCAGTCCTGGGTCTGTCCGCCTGCGCCAATATGTCCTCGCAGGACCGTAATACCGCCGTAGGCGCCGGCGTGGGCGCCGTGGCCGGCTCCGTGCTGTCCGGCGGTTCCGCGCTGGGCACCGTGGGCGGCGCAGCCGTCGGCGGCGTGATCGGCAACCAGGTGGACAAGCCATCGCGCTAAGCAGCGGGAAGTACCAACGAAAAACGGAGCTGCGGCTCCGTTTTTCGTTGGTACAGAGATCGCGGGAAAATGCCGGCACGTCTCAAGCGGCCGGCAGCATCGTCAGATGAACACGGTGCCCATGCCGATCGCGCCGTCGTCCTTCACCAGCTCGTAGCAGCGGCACGACACCGCTTCCAGTCCGGACGAATCGAGGATCTCGATATTGCCGCGGCTGTAGGTAATGAGTTTCTGGTTCTGCAGGGCGCTGGCCGCCTTCGTGACGCCGACGCGCCGCACGCCCAGCGCATGCGCCAGGAACTCGTGCGTCAGATGGAACTTCTCCGACTGGAGCCGGTCGCGCGTGATCAGGAGCGAGCGGGCCAGCCGCGCCTCCAGCACATGGAAGCGGCTGCAGACGGCGATCTGGATGGCCTGTGCCAGCAAGGTGTCCGTGTAGCGGTGCAGCAGGTGCTGCAGCGATTCCATGCGCACGAATTCGGCGCGGAAGTTCTCGGCGCTCAGGCGCAGGAAGCGGCCGGCGCGCTGCACCACGGCGCGCACCTGCGCCTGGCGGTGGCCGAGGGCCACGGAGGCGCCGATCATGCCTTCGCGGCCCACGGAGCCCACTTCGAGCGTCATGCGCCCTTCGGCGACGGCCAGCAGGGACACCAGCGCGTCGATCGGAAAGTAGATGGCCGTGATCGCGTGACCCGGCTCGAACAGCACGTCGCCCGCTTCCGCCTCGACGGTTTCGCAAAGGGACTCGATATGCGCAAGGTCCTCTTCCGGCAGGCTGGCCAGCAAACGGTTGCTGACCTGGGGTGACGGGGTGGGATGGCTGTGCGCGGTGTCAAAGTTCAGATTCATAAATTTCGCCTGATAGGTTGGCATGTGCACATTTGCTAACGAGGTTAACGATTACTTACAGCGGTGTATGTACGGTGACGCACGGTAGGACCGGCGGTGAGGCGTGACAATCGTTTCATTACGTCACATATCAAGAAGAGGATCATCATGAACAAATCCGGCATCACCGAAAAAAAGAAATCCGTCCACTCGCTGTTCATCATCGCGGCGGTGGTACTCATCCTGTTCTGCGGCGTCGGCATCGCATCGCTGATGGGCTGGCTGCCGTCGAAGGACAATGCCGGCCGTCCGGAGAACACGCTGTCGCCGCCGACCGAACAGGCCGCCACGGCAGCCGTCGCGCCACCGACCTCGGCCACCCAGTCAAGCCAGTACGCGGCCGGCGCGGGCACCATCAACGGCGAGCCGGCCAAGGGCCTGGTCGCCTCCGGCAGCTCGGTCGGCGGCAATGGCGGCAGCTCCGGCGTGATCGCCGCGCCCGTGGTACCGGCCAATGACGAACGCGTGGCCACCCGCGGCCGCGACGAATCGCTGGCCCGCGAGCGCGAACGGGAACGCGAACGCGATCGTGCTGCCGAACGCAAGCGTGCCGCCGCTGCCGTCTGCAACAACTGCGGCATCGTCGAATCCGTCGATGAAGTGAAGACGCGCGCATCGGGCAGCGGCCTGGGTGCCGCCGGCGGCGCCGTCGTCGGTGGCCTGCTGGGCCGCCAGGTGGGTGGCGGCCACGGCCGTGACCTGGCCACCATCGCCGGTGCCGTGGGCGGCGCCGTGGTGGGCAACCAGGTCGAAGGCAATGTGCGAGCCACCCGCGCCTACGACGTCACCGTGCGCATGCACGACGGCGAGATCCGCAAGTTCAATACGGATTCCGCCGTGTGGCGCGCCGGCGACCAGGTGAAGGTCGTCAACGACCGCCTGCAGAGCCGCTAAGTGCCCCGGTAACACCGGCTGCACGTTGCAGCCTTGTCACAAGCCCCGCCAGCGAGCGGGGCTTTTTATTGCTGTGTGTGCGAGCGAACAGAACTGTTGAGCTAACGCAACAGAGAATGGTGTTACGCCCCGCAAGGGGCACTACGGGAGATGCACATGAACAGGATGACTTGGGGCTGGATCATCGCCGCCGGCTTGTTGCTGGCGCGGTTCGGCTACGCGGAACTGGAAGCCGGCGACAGCGCGTCGCCGGTGACGGTGATGCTGCTGCTGACGGCCGGCCTGGCAGCGGGGCTGGTCGGCGTGACGGGTCTGCTGGGCATGCTCGGCTGGGTGCCGCGGCTCGGCGCGATCGAAGAGTAAGCGTTGTAATTGAAGAAAAGAATGAAATAACTAGCAACTTTGTACGTCACCGAACAGAAGGCAACACGGCACGACGGCACAATGAAACTCATGACGGCGCAAGCTGACATATAACCTGAGACGAGAGGACAAGATCATGCTTTATACCATCGCTGTAGTTCTGATTATCCTGTGGCTGCTGGGTCTGGTGACCTCGTACACCATCGGCGGCTTCATCCATATCCTGCTGGTCGTTGCAGTCATCATGATCCTGCTGCGCCTCATCAGCGGACGCGGCGTCTAGCATCGTGCTGCAAGCGAGACGGCGCTGCATGAATGTGCAGCGCCGTTTTGCTATTTCAGGGACTAGAATCGGCTTGCGGCCGATCCCGGGCCGGACCCATAACGACAAAGGAGCCAACATGAACATCCTGAACAACTTCGCGCGCAAAACCCTCGCCGGCACGGTGGCCGTAGCCATGACGCTGGGCGCGACCGGCTGCGCCGACATGAATGCCGAACAGCGCGGCACCGCCACCGGTGCCGGCGTGGGTGCCGGTATCGGTGCCATCCTGGGCGCGGCCACGGGCCATGGCGGCGGCGGCCGCACGGCCGGCGGTGCCGTGCTGGGCGCGGCAGCCGGTGCCGTGGTCGGCAATATCTGGTCGAAGCGCATGGAAAGCCAGAAACAGGCGATGGAACAGGCCACGCGCGGCACCGGCGTGCAGGTCTCGCAGACGGCGGACAACCGCCTCAAGATGGAAATCCCGAGCGACATCTCGTTCGACACGGGCCGTGCCGACATCAAGGACAACTTCCGTCCCATCCTGGACCGCTTCGCCACCACGCTGAACGAAAATCCGACGGCCACCGTGACGATCATCGGCCACACGGACAGCACCGGCACCGATGCGATCAACCAGCCGCTGTCGGTGGACCGCGCCTCGCATGCACGCGACTACCTGGCCGCACGCGGCGTGTCGCCGACGCGCGTCGTGGTCGAGGGCCGTGGCGCCCGCGAACCGGTCGCGTCGAACGACGACAACTCGGGCCGCGCCCGCAACCGCCGCGTGGAAATCTACGTGGCCGAACCGGCGCCACGCGCTTAAGGAGCCGCCATGCACACGCCCCGCCCTGCCGCACGTTTCCTCCGTACGCTGTGCTTCGCCGCCCTGGCGGGCGCGGGCGCCATGGCGCATGCCGCGTCGCTGAAGCCGGGACTGTGGGAGATGACCAGCAAGGTCGCCTCCGCCAGCCCGGAAGCCATGCAGGCGCTGTCGATGGCGCAGCAGCAGATGGCCAACCTGACGCCGGAACAGCGCCGCGGCATGGAGCAGATGCTGGCCCAGCACGGCGTGAAGATGCAGCTGGCCGAAGGCGGTGGCGTGAAGGTCAACTTCTGCCTCACGAAGGAGCAGGCCGCCAACCCGCGCCTGCCGGCGGGCCAGCCGGGCCAGTGCGAGACCACGCAGTCACCGGTCCCGAACGGCATGAACATCGCCTTCAAGTGCAGCAAGCCGAAGTCCTCCGGCAACGGCCAGGTGATCTTCCAGGGCGACAGCGGCTACTCGATGCGCATGAATGTCGACAGCAGCGCGGCGGGCCAGGCGCAGAACATGACGGTGGAAAGCCAGGGCCGCTGGCTGGCTGCCGACTGCGGCAGTACGCCCCCGGTTCAATAATCACGGCTCCAACGAAAAAAGCGCCACGCTGCAAAGCGTGGCGCTTTTTTCTTGCCCCTGCCGTCTCAGCTCGACCGCGCTGCCGGGGTCTGGCCCGCAGCACCGCTATCGTTCTTCTTTCCGGCAGCTGCACCGCGGGCCTGCCCCCCTGCCTTCAAAAAAATCAGAACGCGTGCCGCATTCCCAGATTGAAGGCGCTGCGGCCCTTGCCCTGCTCGCTGAAATTGCCCACGGTATAAGGGGCGTTGTTGCTGTCCTTGATGCGCGAGTAGGCCGCATAGAACGCCGTGCGGCGCGACATGGCATACGTCATGCCCACGGCCACCTGGTCGGCATCCATATTGGCCATGGTGCGGTCGTCCTTGTGGATCACCGACACCATGTAGGTGGCCGCGCCCTGCGCATACGACACGCCGGCCAGCGCATCGTTCGTACGATTCGAAGGCGACACCAGCACCAGCGCGCCATACGGATTGTCCTGGTCCCAGGGCGAGCTGCCAACGCCGCGGTTCACCGCATAGCCCGCGTAGATGGTGGCCGACTTGGCGATGTGCAGGTTGGCGGCCACCAGCGAGTTGCGGGCCGACAGGTCGACCGGTGCCGTGCTGCCCTGGCCCTGCAGGAAGTTGTTCTTGCGCTGGTAGGCGGCGCGCAGCGAGAACAGGCCGCCTTCGTAGCCGATCATGGCGCCGTAGGCGCGGTTGCGCGACGTGCTGAACGCGGATTCGCCGAAGCTGTACATGGCGCTGGCCACCACGCCCTTGTCGGAGCCCGAACGGTATTTGATGGCGTTGTCGGAGCGCTTGCTGCCGTTGCCCATCAGGTTGGTGGCCGTGCCGGCCGTGCCGCCGTGGAACGGGTCCGCCACTTCCGTGAGCGTTTCGTAGCCGATGTCGTACTGGCGGCCGACCGTCAGCGCGCCCCAGCGGTTGGCCAGGCCCACGTAGGCCTGGCTGCCGAACAGGCGGCCGCCCTGGTCGGACTGGCCCGTGTCGTTGCGCACGCCCGCCTCCAGCGTGAAGACGGCGCGCGTGTCGTGGCCCAGGTCCTCGCTGCCCTTTACGCCAACGACGGAGCCGGTGGATACGCCGGGCGAGAGCTTGGTGCTGGGGCAGGCATCGTCCGCGCAATTGTGTTCGGAAACGGCGCCGGCATCGAGCACGCCGTAGATGCGGACTGCGGAGGCATCCTGTGCGAAGGCGGCAACTGGTGCCAGGCAGGCCAGTGCGAGCAACGGTGATTTGAAAAGACGGGTCTTCATGATGCTTCTCTAGGAAATCGTTACGACCCAGGTCATGCAACCTGCGTCGTTACCACCGATAGGCTCGGCCCTGCCCCGTTTCGTGCTTTTCCCAAAGCTTGGAGACAGATTACCCGTGCAAGGTTGCGTCGCTCTGTGCGCGGCCACACAAAAAATCAACCCTTGCGGTTGAGAGACGGTATACGTCAAGCCCCGGACGGGCCTACTGCCGGTATCGACCGTTGTTTTTGCGTGGCAACGCCGTGCGCGCCGGACCCATCGTACGCTGCCGAACATATCGGTAGACGGCTCAGCCTTAGAATGGGAACCTCGCAAAAGTCCCGGAAGCAAAGGCAGCATGCTCGCAATACTCGACAGCATCAATGAACACACGACGGAGGCCGCCACGATGGTGGCCCTCGTCGACCGGCTGCGGCCGCGCCGTCCCGGCGATCACGCGCGCGCCACCGCCGCCGTGCGCACCCTCACGCAGCTCCTGCGCGGCAATCCGGCACACGCGCAGCAGCTGCGCGCCTACACGCTGCGCCTGCTGCAAACGCGCCGCCATGCGAGCCTGTACAGCGAAGTGGGCGTGCTGTCGAACGACGGTTTCTTTACCGAACTGAAGCGCCGCATCGCGTACCGCGTGCTGCCGCCGGCACTGGGCGACGACTACCTGTCCGACCTGCTCGACCAGCTGCTGTACAAGCAGACCGATTACCAGTGGGTCAGCGCGGTGCCGGCAGCCGACTGGCTCGATCTGTTCGACACGCTGTTCACGCGCCGCGACCGCGCCGTGCTGCTACCCGGCATGCTGGAGGCGATCCGCACGCTGTCCTACCGCGTGGCCGCCATCGGCCTGGAGCCGAAGCTCACCAATTTCCATACCGAGATGGAGGAATTCGAATCGCCGTTCCTTGTGCAGAACCGCGAGGTGGTCCACTACCTCGATGGCTACGCGCGGCGCCTGGCCGGCGAGCCGGTGGCGCTGGACGATGCGAAGCACCTGCTGGTGATGCTGGACCAGTGCGATGCGGTGGTGGCGAAAATCCGCCGCAAGGCGCTGTCGCAGGGCACCTCGATCGCCCTCACCTACCTGCTGGTGACGCTCACGCAAAGCATCGACCGCATGCGCAAGCTGCTGTTCCTGATCGATATCTCTGGCGAGCTGCCCGGCGCGCCGGACGTGGCACTCGATGCCGCGCATGCGCAGCCCCGCCAGCGGCACGTGCAGCAGCGCGCCGCTGGCCTGGCGCTGGCCATGGAACTGATCGAGGCGCACAACAACAAGTACACGGTGCGCGACCTGTTCCGCGACAATATCCACCTGCTGGCACGCAACGTCACGGAAAACGCCAGCCGCACGGGCGAGCACTACATCGCCGAGAATCGCGGCCAGCTGCTGGGGATGTTCCTGTCGTCCGCCGGCGCCGGCGTCGTCGTCGGCTTCATGGCGCTGTGCAAGATCCTGTTCGGCACGCTGCGCGCGGCACCGCTCGTCGAGGCCTTCCTGTTCTCGATGAACTACGCGCTGGGCTTCGTGCTGATCCACGTGCTGCACTTCACCGTGGCGACCAAGCAGCCGGCCATGACGGCCTCGCGCATCGCCGCCAGCCTGCAAAGCATCGATGGCCGCCATATCGACCTGGACAGCCTTGCCGAACTGATCAACAAGGTATTTCGCACGCAAGTGGTGGCGGTGCTGGGCAATATCGCCACGGCGCTGCCGGCCGCATGGCTGATCGCGTGGGGCTGGCGGCAGGCCACCGGCCACCATCTCGTCACGCCCGGCAAGGCCATGCACCTGCTGAGCGACATCGATCCGATCCATACACCGGCGTTGTTCTACGCGGCGATCGCCGGCGTGTGCCTGTTCCTGTCCGGCCTGATTTCGGGCTACTACGACAACCAGGCGCTGTACACGCGCTGGGGCCGCCGGGTGTCGCAGCTGCGCGGCCTGGTGCGCGTGCTGGGCCGGGCCCGCACCGACCGCCTCGGCCTGTACCTGGAGCGCAACCTGGGCAGCATCATGGGCAATTTCCTGTTCGGCATCATGCTGGGCACGATCGGCACGCTGGGCATCCTGGCTGGCCTGCCGCTCGACATCCGCCACGTCACGTTCTCGGCCGCCAACTTCGGCACGGCGCTCGTCGCGCTGGACCACAACATCAGCTGGCAGCTGGCCGTGACCTCGATCGCCGGCTTCCTGTCGATCGGCATCGTCAATCTGCTGGTCAGCTTCGGACTGGCACTCTGGGTGGCGCTGCGGGCGCGCCGCATTCCCTTCGAACACGGCTTCCTGCTGCTGCGCGCGCTGTTCCGGCGCCTGTACCGGTCGCCGGTCGATTTCTTCATCGGTACCAAGGAGAGCAATAAATGAAACGTCCAAATCACTGGCCCAACCGCTGGCTCGCCGTGATCCTGGCCGGATGGTGCCTCGCCGCGTGCGCCTCGCTGCCCACCGTCGATCCGGACAAGACCAAGATCCAGGCCACCTCGGCGCCCGCCGTCAAGTCCGCCAACGGCACGCTGTCGGAGAGCCGCGCCAATGCGCTGCTGGCCAAGCGCTGGAGCAAGAACACGCTGGACCTGAAGGCCCAGGCCGCGCTGGAAGAAACGGCGACCGGCGTGCCGCTGATTGCCGGCAACCAGGTCAAGCTGCTGTTCGACGGTCCGGTCACGATGGCCGAGATGATGAAGGCGATCGCCGGCGCCAAGAACAACATCAACTTCGAGACCTACATCTTCGACGAGGACGAGCTGGGCGACAAGTTCGCCGACCTGCTGATCGAGAAGCAGAAGGCCGGCGTGACGGTCAACATCATCTACGACAGCGTGGGCACCTTGATGGTGCCGCAGGCGTTCTTCGACCGCATGAAGGCGGCCGGCATCCACATGGTGGCGTTCAACCCCGTCAATCCCGCCAAGGTGCGCGACAACGGCTGGAAGGTGAACAACCGCGACCACCGCAAGATGCTGATCGTCGACGGCAAGATCGGCTTCACGGGCGGCATCAACATCAGCGGCAATTATTCGAAGAGCTCGCCGTTCCGTTCCAAATCGAAGCCGAAGAACAAGAAGGACGTGGGCTGGCGCGACACCCATGTGCGCATCGAGGGCCCGGCCGTGCAGGCGATGCAGTGGCTGTTCATCCGTCACTGGACCACCCAGGATGCGGACGACCTGCGCGAGGCCGACTACTTCCCCACCCCGGTCATCGCCGGCGACAAGCTGATGCGCGTGCTGGGCAGCGAGCCGGGCGGCCGCTACGAGATCTACAAGGCGATGCTGCTGGCGATCCAGGAAGCCAAGAAATCCATCCACATCACCTGCGCCTACTTCGTGCCGGACGACCAGACCGTCGATGCGCTGATCGACGCGGCCAAGCGCGGCGTCGACGTGCGGCTGGTGCTGCCGAGCGTGTCCGACAGCGGCCTGGTGTTCAACGCGGGCCGCGCCGTCTACGACAAGCTGCTGGAAAACGGCGTCAAGATCCACGAGCTGAAGCTGGCCGTGCTGCATGCCAAGACGGTGGTGATCGACGGCGTGTGGTCGACGGTCGGCTCGGCCAATATGGACCGCCGCAGCTTCCAGCACAACAGCGAAGTCAACGTGATCATCCTGGGCGCACCGTTCGGCACCGAGATGGAAAACGCCTTCCGCGAAGACCTGCGCAACTCCAACGAAGTCACGCTGCAGGCCTGGCGCAACCGCCCGGCCCTCACGCGCATGAAGGAGTGGGCCTCGAAGTGGTGGGACTACTGGCTGTAGGCTCACTGCCCAGCCCGTGTCCACCTTGGGGTCAGACCCCGACACGGACACGAGCTGGACAATTGAAAGCGGCTGCCGGGCCTATGGCCGCGTCCGGAACGATCCGTAAAAATTTCAACGGCGGCAGATTCGTTCGATGATGGCGGCAGTTGAACAGCTGAGTCCGTGTCCAAGTCGGGGTCTGACCCCACGGTGGACACGAGCTGGGCCGTAGTCAGCCGGTGATCTGCGGGGCGACCGTTTCGTCGCTGGTGATGGCTTCGTCGATGCCTTCGGCGGTGCCGATCGGCTGCCAGGTGTCGCCGTCGTGGCGGAAGATCTCGATCGTGGCCACTTCGAAGGAGGTGGTTTCATCGCGCCAGCTGTAGCGGTCGACCTGGATTTCGTCGGGCGCGATACGCAGCACGTTGAACGAATTCGTCTCGCCCCGGCCCCGCGTGGACGTGGCGGTGCCCGCCTGGACGACGAGCGCCGCATAGCCGGCGATCTTGTAGCGGCGCGCGCTGTTGCCGGAATGGCTGGCGTGCAGGTGGCCGGCCAGCAGCACGTCCACGCCGCATTTCGAGAACGCTTCCATCGCCATCGGCGCGCGGTCGACCAGGTCGTCTTCCTTGAAGCCTTCCGGCAGGTCGAACGGGTGGTGCGTGACGACGATGCGTGTCAGCTTCGGATCCACCTTCGCCAGGCGTTCTTCCAGCCGCTGCAGCTGCTCGCGGTTGACGCGGCCGTCCTTGATCGTCAGCGAGCGGGCCGTGTTCAGGCCCATCACGGCGATCTCGTCATCGACATATTCCGGCGCCAGGTCGGGCGTGATGTAGCGCCGGTACTTCGTCAGCGGCGTGAGGAAGCGCGCGGCCACGTTGTACAGCGGGATGTCGTGGTTGCCGGGCACCACGATCTGCGGCTTCGGCAAGGTGTCGAGCCAGGCGCGCGCGGCCTGGAACTCGTGGGTGCGGGCGCGCTGCGTGAAGTCGCCGGACACCACCACCACATCGGGCTGCATCGCCTCGATGGTGGTGCGCAGCGGGGCCAGCAGCCGTTCGTCGACGCGGCCGAAATGGATGTCCGACAGGTGGATCAGGGTACGCATTATTTCTCCTTGCGGGGCACGATGACCGTCAGCGCACCGGGGCGCGAACGGTAGTTGAGTGGGGGCGCCATCAGCGTCACTTCGCCATCGGTGGCGACGCGCATGAGCTTGCGGCGGGTATCGATCGCCAGGCTGTCGGCCAGCAGCACGTCGAAATCGCGCGCCTGCTTCAGCTTGCCGAACAGGGCGTGGGCGGCCAGGCGCACCAGGCCGAGCCGCGTGGGACGTTGCGCCACATACAGGCTCAGCTTGCCGCCATCGAGGCGGCTGCGTTCGCCGATGTTCAGGCCTTCCATCGTGTATTCGTTGTTGCCGATGAAGACGAACGGCGTGCGGCGCGGATGGGCGTCGCCATTCACGTGCAGGCGCAGGCTCAGGAAGGGAAAGCGGCGCAGCGCGGCCAGGCTGGCCCACACGAACGCCAGCCATTTGCCGCGGCCCAGCCGGCGCTGCTGCTTGATGCGGTCGCGCACGATGTCCGGATACAGGCCGAGGCTGGAATTGTTCAGGAACACGCGGCCATTGACGTCCGCCACGTCTACCGCCTGCGGCACGCCATGCGCGATGTTGGCAATGGCGTCGTCGAGCAGCAGCGGGATGCCCAGGTCTTTCGCGAAATGGTTCAGCGTGCCCATCGGCAGCACGCCGAAGGCCGTGCCGCTGTCGACCAGCACGGAGGCGACGGCATTCATCGTGCCGTCGCCTCCGCCGGCCACCACCAGGCGCTCGCCCGCCGCGACGGCCGCCCGCGCCGTCGCGATCATCTCCTCGCCGCTCGCGGCCAGCGTGATGCGGGCCTCCATGCCATTGGCAGCGAATTTCTCGCGCAGCGTGGCCTTCAGGTCCTGGTTGTAACCCAGGCCGGCACCGGCATTGACGATCACGGTCACGGCCGCCATCACTCGTCCTTCCTGGCGGCACGGCGCCGCCGCAGCGTGGAGACCGAGGTGATGCAGACTGCCAGCCAGCCGGCCGCACCCGCCATGGCCGCCAGCACGTCCGACAGGAAGTGCGCGCCCAGGTAGACCCGGCTGAAGGCCACCAGCAGCACCATCAGGGTGGCGCCGGCCATGGCCGCGCCGCGTACCCGCCAGCTCGGCGACGTGGTGACCAGGTAGCTCGCCAGCACGCCGTAGAACAGCGTGGCGCCGGACGTGTGGCCGCTGGGGAAGCTGTACGTGGCCAGCGTCAGCAGCGGCTCGTCGAACGACGGCCGGGTGCGTTCGTAGATGTGCTTGAGCAGCACGTTCAGCACCATGCCGCCCGGCACGGCCGTGGCCAGCGCCAGCAGCCAGTAAGGCTTGTGCCTGTACCAGAACCACACGCCCAGCAGGCAGGCAGCGATCGACATGCCCACGATGCCGTGCAGGTGCGTGAAGCCGAACAGGATGGTCGTCAGCGGCTCGAACGCATGCGTGTTGAACCACTGGGCGATGTGCTGGTCGAGGAGCGCGATGTCGTCGTTGTCCGTTACAGCCTCCGCGATGTCGCGGAACACGGCCACGGCGATCACCAACAGGATCACGCCCGCCGTCAGGTGCAAGCCCAGTTCGCCACCGGGGGTCAGCCGCGCACGCAGGAACCGCGTCAGCTTGGCATAGGCAATCCGGCTCATCGGCTTGATGTAAACGCAACAGTTACCAACAATTCCTGTTTTTTCATACAGCCCTGTGTTTTTGTACAGTAGTTATGCTAAGCTCTCGTTCACGGTCACAACACAACGTAGTCCTTGGATCGCACGGCGATCGCTCATCAGAAAAGGAATAGTCATGGCAACCACCAACAACCTCGGCCCACGTTTCGAGCCGCGCTTTGAATCCCGCTTCGGCCTCGAATACGCACCCACTTCGTTCCTGGTCCGTTTCGGCAAGCGCGAGATGCTGGTCTGCCGTGACTTCCGCAAGCGCTATTACGCCGTGAACCCGGTCATCGAATGCGATACCGGCGTACAGCCCGGCCATATCGAAGTGCTGCTGTTCGGCCGCTGGTTGTTGATCTTGTCGAAAGCACACTGATTCATCTGTGCAGTGTCGCACAGTGGCCGGCACGGGGCGGTTCCCGCAGGCGCGACATTGCTCGAAGATCACGGCGGATGTGACCTGCGGTTGCAGCAAATCCGATGATGGCGGCCCCCTCTTCACCCGCTGTCATCGGGAAAGCGGCACACCGCAACCGGCGAAGGCCGGTGGTCATGTCCTGGCGTGAAGAAGAGAGTTTGGCGGCAGGCGTGCCCTGCCGCTGCAAATGGACGGATGCGGAGTTTCCGGTCGTCCGCGTGACACTGATCGCAGCAAAGCCTGGCATTGCAGCGAATTGCCTGGCACCCGGCCATCAGGCCTTGACGGGGGCGATGGCCGGTTTGGCGAGCGCCGCGCCGCCGGAGACGCAGGCCGGAGCGGCCCCTGCAGATACTGATGGCGTTGCCGCTGGCGCCGTCGGTTCTCCATCTTCTCTTGAAGGTACAGGGGCGCGCCCGCCCTCCTCCATTTCGCGCAGCAGCATGAGCGCCCGCGTGTCATGCATCTCCAGCGCACGCTGCAGCGTGGTGGCCGTGTTGCAGGCATCATCGACGACGGCCAGGAAACCTTCCTGCGTGCGGCCCAGCATGTTTGAGTGGAAACCGATCGTTCGGAACAGCGCGCCGATGTCCACGCACAGGTTGCGCAGCACGATCAGCGTGCGTTTCGTCGATTCGATGTCGTTGCGCATGCCCTGGTCCATGTCGATCAGCTCGATGCGGGCGCTCTCGTTGAGCGACAGTTCCGTAATGGTTTCCAGCCAGCGCGAGATGCGCTGGGCGATGCGGCCGATGCGCATCGTCTTCCGCTCCATCATCATGCAGTATTGCAGGCACAGCACCCAGACCGGTACGCGCGCCAGGAAGACCGGCAGGCCGGCCTTGCGCAGCCAGTTCTCGGCACGCTTGAACCTGCGCAGCATGCCGCCGATATTGGTCAACAGCGGATCCTGTTGCATGGTGCCTCCATGGTGTCCAGGGCGCACGATGCGCCGGAAAAGAACTTGGAGTATAGGCAGCGTACATTGCCGCAGGCGCAAGGGGGTGCTTGATGCAACCCAAACGTCGCTGCAAAAGTCCCTCTCCTGCGGTATCGCGTACTGGCCGCCCCTGCCGCTACACTGCTTCCCTTGACGACAGTGAAAGGCCGCTATGGCGCAGGAACAACAGGCGGGAGCCGGGCAGCAACCCCGCGCGCTGCCGGAACACGCAAACGGACCGGCTGATTTGCCGGCGGCCCGGCAGGCGCCATCGAGCCCGGCAGCGGCGGGCACCACGCCGGCTGCGGACGACGCTGCGCCGTCCGACTCGCGCAAAGTGATCTACGCGGCCATTGCCGCCAACCTGGGCATCGCCATCTCGAAGTTCGTCGTGGCCGCGGTGACGGGCAGCGCGGCGATGCTGGCCGAAGGCATCCACTCCGCCGTCGACACGGGCAACGAACTGCTGCTGCTGATCGGCGAACGCATGAGCACCCGCGCGCCGGACCGGCGCCATCCCTTCGGCTATGGCAAGTCGGTGTATTTCTGGGCGCTGATCGTGGCGCTGTCGGTGTTCTCGCTAGGCGGCGGCCTGTCGATCTACCACGGCATCGAAGCGCTGCAGGCGCCGCCGCCACTGGAGGATCCCACCTGGAACTACGTGGTGCTGGCCGCGGCGGCCCTGTTCGAGGGCTACAGCTGGAACGTCTCCCGCAAGTCCCTGAACACGACGCGGGCGCCGGGCAGCAGCCTGTGGCAGGCCTTCCGGGCCAGCAAGGATGCCTCCGTCTTCACCGTCTTCATCGAGGACACGGCGGCGCTGCTCGGCATCGTCGTCGCGGCAGCGGGCATCGCGCTGGGCCACTGGTTCGACAACCCCTACTTCGATCCGGCCGCCTCCATCGTGATCGGCCTGCTGCTGGTGGGCGCCGCCGTCACGCTGGCGCGCGAAACGGGCGAACTGCTGGTGGGCGAAGGCGTGAACCGCGAGCAGCTCGCGCAGCTGCACACGCTGTTCGAACAGGAGCCGGCGCTCGAATCGATCGGCAAGCTGCGCACCATGCAGCTGGGACCGGGCGACGTGCTGCTGGCGGCCTCGGTGCGCTTCCGCCGCGAGCTGCGCATGCCCGAGGTGGAGCAGGCCATTGCCCGGCTGGAGAACGCGATCGCGGCCAGCCATCCGGACATCAAGCACCTGTACTTCGAGTCGGAGGCGCTGCGGTCGGCGCTGCGCTGACGGCAGGCGTGACAAGGCGCTGTCGCCGCAGCCGGTGGAATCCGGGGCGCGCTGCCGTGACAGCCGCTGGCCATTCCACAGCTTCCGGTGACAGCACCAAAAAGCGCTGTCACCGCAGCCGGCGGAGTCGGGCGCGCCATCGCGGCGGCCGCCGGCCGTTCCACGGCTTGCGGTGACAGCGCATAAAAAAACGGACGGCCACCAGTGACCGCCTGCCTGTGCCGAACGCCTTGCGTTACGGTTTCTGGCCGCCCGTGTCCTTGCCCAGCGAACCGGCCACGGCTTCGGCCAGCTTGTCGCCATGGGGTCCCTTGGCGGTCTCTTCCAGGCTGCCGACACTGCGCGCCTGGTCCGACTGCTGGTCGAGGCTGACTTCCTCGGCCACATCGTAGCGGCCATCGGTCTCGCCTTCGTCCGGCAGCAGGCCTTCCGAGCGTGCGCCCGTGTCGCCTTGCGCATTGCCGGCATCGGACTGCGTGCCCTGCTGATTGCCCTGCTGGCCGTCGGGCTGGCGCTGCTGCTGTTGCTGGCCTTTCCGCGACGGAGCTTGCCCCGACTGACTCTGCTGCGACTGACTCTGCTGCGGCTGGCCTTGCTGCTGCTGGCCCGCCGGCTGTGCGCTCTGGCGGTTGCCGCCATTGCCCATGTGCTGGTCGTCCGCGCGGCTGTCCTCTTCCCGCGTGTTGTTGGCCGAGCCTTGCGCGACGGGTGGCTGGCCCAGGCCCGGGCCGCCGACGGAGTCGTCCAGGCCGCTGCCCATCGACTTGCTGGCGCCTTGCGGTGGCGGGTCATTGTAGTCCGCACTGTGGGGCACGGCGTCGCCGACGATTTTCTTCGCGTCTTCCGGCGGGATCGAATCCGGCAGCTGGGTATGGATGGGCGGCTGGCCCGGACGGTTGTTGTCGTCGTTTTGCATGATGCCTCCTTGAGCTGCGCTGGTTGTCTGATTGGCTATCTTAGACGAAACGATTTTTTCGCAGCACGGCATTGCCGCGCCACAAAATTGTTTTGCCGACAGGTCAGAAAGTGTGGGCAGGGCCACCCGAACGGGCGTACAGTCGGCTCATGAGCTTGTTATCGACCGTGCCGGCCGCGACCGGCGCCGTCCATGCCGTCTCGGACTGGCCCTACCTGGAAATGCTGACGCGCTTTGCGCTGGCGCTCGCCCTCGGCCTGCTGATCGGGCTCGAACGGGAACGCCGCAAGAAGGAAGCGGGCCTGCGCACGTTCGGCTTCATCGCGCTGCTGGGCGCCGTGGCTGCTTCCCTCGGCGACACCTACGCCTACATCATCCTGGGCCTGACGGGCCTGCTGACGATCTTCCTGAACATCCAGGACCTGCGCACCCACGCGGGCACCGAGCTGACGACCTCCGCGGCCATGCTCGTCACCTGCATCGCCGGCATCCTGTGCGGCAAGGGCCATACGCTGACACCCGCCGCGATCATGATCTGCTCCACCGCGCTGCTGGCATGGAAGGACATCCTGCAGGGCTTCTCGGTGGGCCTGACGGAAGGCGAACTGCGTTCCGCCCTGCTGCTGGCCATTCTCGCCATCGTCATCTATCCGGCGCTGCCGACGGGCAGCCTGGGGCCGATGGGCCTGATCCAGCCGCGTGCCGCCTGGGCGACGGTGATCCTGATCGCGGGCATCGGCTTCGTCAACTACGTGCTGTGGAAAACCTACGGCACCCGCGGCGTGGCGATCGCCGGCTTCCTTGGCGGTCTCGTCAACAGCAGCGTCACCGTCAACGAACTGGCCTCGCGTGTCAGCGGCAATGCGGCCGGTGCCGTGGCAGCGGCCGCCTACCGCGGCATCCTGCTGGCAACGGCGGCCATGGTGGTACGCAACGCGGTGATCCTGGCCCTGCTGGCCCCGGCGGTCGCCGTGGCCGGTACCGGCGCCTTTGCCGCGATGCTGGCCGCCAGCGCATTCTTCATCTCCACCCGGCGCGGCAAGCCGGTGCCGGTCACCGCCGACGTGCCAGCCACGCAGGACAACCAGATCGTGCTGCCGTTCTCGCTGTGGAGCGCCCTGAAGTACGGGCTGATCTTCCTGCTGCTGCACATCGTGGGCGTGCTGACGCAGAAGTACTTCGGCAACGTGGGCTTCTACGTGGTGAGCCTGATTGGCGGCACGGTGTCGAGCGCCAGCGCGGTGGCCGCCGCCGCCAGCCTGGCCGCCGATGGCAAGCTGTCGCTGGACGCCGCCGCCACCGGCGCCGTCATCGCCTCGCTGGCCAGCGTGGCCATCAACCTGCCCTTCGTGCTGCGGGTGCCGAACCGGCGCTTCGTGCTGGCGATCGCCGTGGCGATGGGCGTGATCGCGGCGGGCGGCCTGGTTGGCCTGCTGCTCGGCGAGCCGCTGGCCGCCATGGTCAATGGCTATTTCCCGGAGCTAACGCAGATCCGCCCCGGCCCGGCATCCTGATCTCCCGCCTTGCCGTGACGCGTCGGTACCACACTGATGTGTTGCGATGGCTCACGGAATGCGCCTTTTGGCGAACTCTGCAGACTTTCACGCTGCTAGGATGGATCTCTCCATCTCTCCCCCGAGGCCGCCATGGTCAGATTACTTGCCTGTGCCACCCTGCTGGCATGCGCCGCCGTCGCGCACGCGGAAACCTGGCACTTCACCTACCAGGGCTTTCACGATACGGTCACCGACACCTTCACTGCCGACCGCCGGCTGGATGGTGCCTTCACGGGCACGGACCACGATCGCGACGGTGTCCTCACGCGCAGCGAGATCTCCTCTCTGGTCCTGCACGGCCACGACTACGTCGCCTGCGAAGCCGACAGCAACGAGTACTACCACTGCGGCGCCGATGCATTTTCCTATGCGCTCACCGGCGCACTGCATTTCTCGGCGGGCGAATATGGCAGCGACCCCGAGGGATGGGTGGGCGGCGGGCATTACTACATCGCCGGCGACGGCGAATACGGCTACCGCTACACGCCTGCCGCTTAGGAGGAATGGTCCTACCTGTGGACGCCGCAGACCACGTTCACGATCTCGCCGGCGCCGGAGCCTGCCACATGGTTGCTGATGCTGGCCGGATTGCCGGTGGCGTGATGGGTGTCCCGGCGGCGCCGGCACTGAAGCGGCGCGGGATCACGCTCGGCTGTCATGTCCTGATGCCATCGTGTAAGCTTGCGGAACGCCCCGGAAGCATGCCCATGGAAAAAGACCGCCGCTCCCAACCGAACCAGCCCCTGACCGAAGCCGTCGACGCAACCGTCGAACTCATGCCCAACATCAACCGCCGCCAGGCCGCGCTGGTCATGGCCCGCGATGGCGTACCGCCCCGCGTGATTCGCCGCATCATCGACGAGCCCGAGCATCGGCGTGCCACCGACAAGGACGACGACCTGACGTGATCCCGGCCATGGAAGGCCGGGCTGCTCCCCTTCCCGGCGTCCGCACGGCCGTGCCCACCAGCCTCCCGCTAGCGCCTTCTTTGCAACCTTCTTTGCAAGCTTCTTCGCAGTCTGCTTTGCAGTCTTCTTCGCAGTCTGCTTTGCAGTCTTCTTCGCAGCCTTCGGCGGCGGTTTCGTCACAGCCTGTGACTGCCTGGCTGCCTGCCACGCCATCCCTTGCTGGCGATCTGTTGCGGCTTCATGGCATTTTTAGCATTGCACGATCGGATTGCGCAGCAACAGGACTACCATCGGACTTGCACGCCAGCCCGGTATCTTGTCTTCGAGGAGCCATCCATGCGCAGCCTGTTCATCTCCCTCCCGGCAATCTGCGGCATCCTCAGTGGCACGGTGAACGGGGCACCCGTGCAATCGAGCTTCGCGGCGGATGCCTTTTCCAGCACCTACGACTGCCGCTACCGCGCCGATACCGGCAAATGCGCCTTGTATCCGGGTGCCATCACGCCGAACGGCACGTCGACGCGCTGGCCCACGGGCGCCAGCTCCAGTGCGGCCGATGCGCGGGGACAGGCCTGGTCCCTCGCGACTGCCGATGCAGCCTCCTACCTGCCGGAACTCAAGGCGTATGCGTCCAGCGCTGCGGACTATGTGAATCCCTCCGGCGGCACGAGCATGGCGGATGCGAACGTGTGGGCCGTGCAAGGGTATCGCTACACGGGCGCCACGCCCTTCACCCTGACTGTGACGGCGCGACTGGACGCCGTCTTTTCCGGTGCCGCCGGCAACCATGCCGACAACCACTCGCTGCTGGCGGTCAGCCTGTTCGACACAGACGGCTATACGTTCGACTATGATCCGGCCAGGCCGGGCGGCGGCACCTGCCCCATCACCGGCATGATGGCCAGTCCGAACCCCGGGTGCGCCCACACCCCGGAGGTCTTCGCCCACCACGATGAATTCCTGCGTGACAGCGGCGCCATCACCGTCACGCTGTCCTACCTGCTCAAGCCCGGCCAGGCCTTCTATGTCGGCGCCTACGTCGATGCCAATGTCTGCTGCGGTGGCATCGTGGACTCGTCCAATACACTGACGATGCAGTTCAACGATGCCTCCCTGCTGGTGGATTATCCCGTGACGCTCGTGCCCGAAGCGCAGACCTGGCTGATGCTGCTGGGGGGATTGACGGTCCTCGCCTGGTCGAGACACCGTCCCGTGCTGGCCAGCATCTGCCGCCATCACCAGCCGGGACGCGCCAGCTAGACCGCCGCCGCCCTGCGCGAGCGCCGGCGCAGGACCATGCCGCTCACGCCCAGGCCGGCCATGAGCATTGCCCACGACGACGGTTCCGGAACCGGTGCCGTCACACCGGGCAGATAGCTTATGTTGTCGATGACAAAGGCGGTATCGTCGAGCGAATGAATCCCGATGGACATGATCGTGACGTTCGGATTCTCGAATTGCACGAGCTGCTCGTCCAGCGGAATGCCATTGGCAAACGCGATACCGGTCTGGTGAAGCTCGACCACCTCCCCCTGGAAAACAACGGTGGCGTTGATGTCGAAGATGTACTGGGTCGTGGAATCCACGTCACCGGAGAAGGTGAAGCGCAGCATTCTGGCACCCGTTTCAAACGACAGTGCCATCGCGCCCATGCAGCTGCCATCGGCTGCGCCGCATAGAGCATTGCCCGTGCCAATGTCCGTGACCAGCAGTTCAGCAGGTGACAGGAATGTCGCGTCGCCAATCGAGAAGCCGGAAGGAAGGACCGTGCCGCCCGCCATGCCTTCAAAATCGATGGTCGCTGCGTGCGCGGTGGAGAATGCAAAAAGGGTGAACAGGGCTGCTGCAAGTGAAGATGTCAATTTCATGGATGGCCTCTGGTTGGATGACGGATGCGAGGTCGGGCGGCCGATCCGGCACCGGCGCCAGCCTCGATACATATGCGTGCTTCCACCATCTTCCAACGAGCCGCCGATACTGAACCCTGCCTCGCTCGCGTTTTGCCACGCAAACCCAACTGCCGAGACATTAATATTCGAATCCGTACAGTAAATCATGGCAGCCCATGGAGCGCCGGGCAAAAACTGTGATGGCGGTTCTACGACATTAATGCCTGCAGCAACAGTTTCAATATCCGGCACTCCCAATAGCGCAATGCCGTTTCCGGAGACAGCCACCATGGTTTATTGAAAAGACAGAACTGGCGGCATTCAGGTTGAAACTGTCCCGAGTGTAGGCCGGGCTTGAAACCTGGTCAAGCATTGTGGACGGCTCGGGGGAAGAACGGAAATAAAGTCGGCACGGCGGCACGACGCCCCCTTCGATAATATATCCGGGAAATCAGGCATTCATGACGCAGGAAGAAATTGGAATTTCAGATGATCAATAAATACCATCAATCGCGAGAAACCATTATTCGCCGATGACAATACCTCGTCCTTATTCTTTTTAGAAAGGAACTCAGCAATTCGATGGGTTTCAGGGGTTATGGCAATGCCTGCCAGGGAAGATACGCCGTCGCCAGGGACGAAAAAAAGCCCCGGAATGCCTGGGGCTCTTTTTAAGCATGCTTGGCGGAAGCGGTGAGATTCGAACTCACGAACGGTTTAACCCGTCGGCAGTTTTCAAGACTGCTGCCTTCAACCACTCGGCCACGCTTCCTGTCTGTGCGCGAAGGGCGATGCCTTCGGGTGCCCGCATTATACAGAAATCATTGCTCGCCGCCAGAGCGGCACGCCGCCAGGCTGATGTGCCGCCCGGAACGCACTGCCACGCGGCGGGCGCAGACTACTGCGCCCAGCTCCGTTCGCGCAGCGCCCGCTCGAACTCCTCGGCCGGCAGCGGCTTCGAGAACAGGTAGCCCTGCACCTCGTCGCAGCCGGAGCGCTGCAGGAAGCCCAGCTGCTCGGGCGTCTCCACGCCTTCCGCGATTACCTTGTGCTTGAGCTGCTGGGCGATGCTGATGATGGTGCTGGCGATCGCACAGTCGTTGGCATCGTTCGGGATGCCGGTGGTGAACGAGCGGTCGATCTTCAGCGTGTCGATCGGGAAGCGCTTCAGGTAGGACAGGCTGGAGTAGCCGGTGCCGAAATCGTCCAGCGACAGCGTCACGCCCTGCGCCGTGATGCGGTCCATGATGCCGATCACGCGGTCGATATTGTGCATCAGCGTGCTCTCGGTGATCTCCAGTTCCAGCCAGGCCGGCTCCAGGCCGTAGCGCTGCAGCGTGTCCGCCACGCGGGCGGGCAGCGCGGGCGTGAACTCGCGCGCCGACACGTTTACCGCCACGCGGATCGGCTGCACGCCGGCCAGCTTCCACGCCTGCGCCTGCGCGCACGCCGCTTCCAGTACCCATTCGCCCAGCTGCACCACGAGGCCCGTCGCTTCGGCCAGCGGAATGAATTCGGCGGGCGGGATCAGGCCGCGCTGCGGATGCGTCCAGCGCACCAGCGCCTCGGCGCCGATCAGCCGGCCGTCGGCGATGGCGAACTTCGGCTGGTAGTGCAGCGTCAGCTGGCCGTTGCCGAGCGCCTGGCGCAGGCCCGATTCGATGCGCATGCGTTCCTGCATGCCCTGGTTCATGTCCTCGCTGTAGAACTCGACCCCGTCGGCCTCCACGCCCTGCTTGGCGCGGTACATCGCGATGTCGGCGCGGCGCAGCAGCGTTTCGGCATCGGCGCCATCCTGCGGATAGACGCTCACGCCGATGGCGGCGCCCACGCGCAGGTCGTTGCCGTCGATGAGGAACGGTTCGTCCAGCGCGGCCAGCAGCTTCTGCGCGACCATGCTCGCTTCGTAGTGCTGCGTCAGCTCGAACAGGCCGACGGCGAATTCGTCGCCGCCCAGGCGCGCCACCACATCCTGCTCGCGCAGCACGTCGCGGAAGCGCCGGGCCACTTCGCGCAGCAGCTGGTCGCCGGCCGGGCGGCCCAGCGTGTCGTTGATGACCTTGAAGCGGTTCAGGTCGATGAACAGCACGCAGCCCTGCAGCCGGCTGCGCTGCGAGACGGACAGCGCCTGGTCCACCAGCTTGGTCAGCAGCGTGCGGTTCGGCAGGTTGGTCAGCGCGTCGTAATAGGCCAGGTGGTGGATGCGTTCCTCGGCCTCCTTGCGCTCCGTGATGTCGGTGAGGTAGGCGATCAGGCCCGTGGCGCGGCCATTCATGTCGCAGAGCGGCGAGAGGCTCAGGCTGGCCCAGAACACTTCGCCGGACTTCTTCTTGCGCCGCACTTCCATCAGGCGCCCGCCCCCTTCCATGAAATCGTCATGGAAGCCCGAGTCGTCGTCTTCGTACAGGAACAGGATGTTGCGGCCGATGGCTTCCACCGCCGCGTAGCCGAACAGGCGCTCGGCGCCCTTGTTCCAGCTGGTGATGAAGCCATGCTGGTCCATCGTCAGCACCGATTCGTGGATCTGGTCCAGCATCTGCGCCTGGTGCTGCATCTGCGCTTCCATCTGCACGTAGGCGTGCGTGGTGCGCTGGGCCACCGAGTGCACCTGCAGCACGCTGGCCGCCAGCCGCGCCAGGCTGGCCAGGTGCTGCCGCTCGACGGTGCTGTAGGACGGCCGGCCGGCCACCTCGAAGCGGCCGAAGCGGTGCTCGTCGAAGGCGATCTCCTGCACCAGCGCGTGGGGCGGCGCGGGATCCGCCGCCACCACGTCGGCCGGCACATAGCGGCCCCACGGGCTGCGCGTCAGCGCGGCGGCGATGCGGCCCAGCTCCGCCACCTGTGCCGGGCCGCGCAGGCGCAGCACCGCATCGGACAGCGCTGCGCTGCAGCCGATGACATCGGCAACGGAATACGCGGCGGCGGAGAGGTCCAGCATCATAGGTTCCGGTTGACCTGGATCGCCCAGCGCCAGCCCTGCAGGCGCGTGTCCCAGTACTGCTCGTTGGTCAGGCCCAGCGCGGCGATGCGCCCCGCGTCGGGGATGTTCGCCTCCACCACTGCCAGCAGCGCGCCGAACGGGCCGCTGCGGTCGAGCAGTGCGCCGGCCACTTCCGGATCCAGGTTCAGCGCCGCGACCACTTCCGCCATCGGCATGCCGAGCAGTTCGTCGAGCAGCGCGAACACGCCGACGACGAAGGCCATGTCCTGCCGGTCGCGGTCGCCGCCCTGCAGCGCGCACAGCGCTTCCATCTGCGCGGCGCGGATCGCGGCCAGTGGCAGCAGCGGATTGCCGGGACCATCCTGCTGCGAGCGCGCGTACAGCAGCAGCTGCAGCCAGCGCTGCAGCTGGCGGCGGCCCAGCATGTTGATGGCCTGCCCGAAGTTGTGGATCGGGTTCGCGTAGCCGAACTGCGCCGAGTTCACCAGCTTGAGCAGGTGGTAGGCCAGGGCCGGATCCTGCTTCAGGATCTGTTCGAGCTCGCGCGAATCGGCATCGCGCGCCAGGAGGCCCAGCAGCGACAGCAGGCGCCGGCGCGACGTGCTGTCGCCATTGTCCGCCCCCGGCTGGCGCGCGTGTTTCCCGCTGAACCACTGCATGCCGGCGGCGCGGCACAGGATCAGGCGCGCCGCATCGTCCACCTGGCGCGCCCAGTGCGGTCCCGGCAGGCCAAGCAGGGACAGCGCGGACGGCACGCCGACGGCGCAGGTCACGGCGCGCATGCCCGCTTCGGTGGCGTGCACGCCGGCCTCGCCGTCGACGAACAGGCGGTAGCCCTCCTCCGCCAGCGCGGCGCAGTGCTTGCGGACGGCGGCATCGTCCAGCGCGGCGGCGGGCACGCGGAACATCACGCGGCGCGCCGGCAGCACGGCGTGCTGGGCGGGTACGAAACGCAGCGGTTCATGCAGCGGCAGGATGCAGTCGAGGGGGGCCAGCGCGTCCAGCGTGCCGGGATGGGCGAACAGCGCCAGCAGGGCCGCGTGAGCATCCTGCGCCGGATGGGCGTGGAAGGCCACGGCCACCCAGTCGTGCAGGGCGTTCGTGACAGCCTCCAGCCCCGCCAGCGGGAACGTGGTCGACTCATCGGCAGGCAGCGTTTCGGACATCGGCTTCTCGGTGCGGCAGTTACTGTGCAACCGGCCAGCTGACCCGGCCGGATTGCATTGGAAAAATTTCAATTTTGCAAAAAACGTCGGTGGACTATATCAGAAATTGCCCTGCGAACATGACTCGCGCCCTGCAGGGCGTGCCTGCACGAACATAAGTTGTTCACTCAAAACAACAGTCAGCCGTGCGCTTGCACGCGGCCGCCGGATATGCCTGCGGCCGTCCCGCTAGGCGCCGCGCGCCTGCTGGACGGCGAACTTGATCAGCTCCGCCTGCCCCTCGATGCGCAGTTTGCGCTTGATGTTGAGGCGGTGGGTTTCCACCGTGCGCACCGACAGGTCCAGCGCGCGGGCGATCTGCTTGTTCGATTCGCCGTTGGCGATGTGGTCGAGCACTTCCTTTTCGCGCGCCGTCAGCTCTTCCTGCGTGGTGCCGGCCGGCGCCGGGACCGACTGCTGCACCAGCTGCCGCGCCAGCGCGGCGCTGTAGTAGATCCCGCCGGACATCACGGTCTCGATGGCCACCACGATGTCCTTGCCCGGCGCATCCTTCAGCACATAGCCGCGCGCGCCCGCGCCGATCGCCTGGGCCACGTATTCCTGCTTGTCGTGCATCGACAGGATCAGCACCGCGATGGCGGGGAACTGCGCGTGGAAGGCGGCCGTCGCCTCGATGCCGTTCCCGCCGCGCATGTTGATGTCCATGAGGACGAGGTCCGGCGCCTGCGCGCGGGCCGCCTCGAGCGCCTCGGCCGCGCTGCCCGCTTCCGCCACCACCGCGAATGCCGGCACCGCTTCCAGGCGCGCGCGCAGGCCATCGCGAACCAGGGGATGATCGTCCACCAGCAGGATCCTCACCGTCATCTCAGCTCCGTGCCGTCTGGTTGACATGCGCGCGCACGACGGTGCCCGATGGCGAGGACACGAGTTCGAAGCGCCCGCCGATCGCCTCCATCCGCTCCATCATGTTGCGCAGGCCGATGCCGCGCTGCGGGTGCTGCGAGATGCCGGCCGCGTCGAAGCCCACGCCGTCGTCGCTCACGGTCAGCGTCACGCCCTGCGCCGTTTCGGCCAGCGCCATGGTCACGCCGCGCGCCCGGGCATGCCGGCCGATATTGGTCAGCGCTTCCTGGGCGATGCGGAACAGCACCGTGTTGGCCGTCTCCGGCAGGCGGTCGGTGCAGCCGCTGGCCGTGAAGCGCACCGGCGTGCCGCCATGCTGCTCGAATTCCTGCGCCAGGTGGGCCAGTGCGGCGGCCAGGCCGATATCGTCCAGCGCCGCGGGCCGCAGGTTGTGCGAGATGCGGCGCACTTCGCCCAGCACCTTGTTCAGCTGCCCGGCCGTGTGCTCGAACACGGCCAGTGCCTTGTCGTCGTCGCCGGCCGGCTGGCCACGCAGCCGTTCGATGCCCGCCTCGATCTGCAGCTTGATCGACACGAGCCACTGGCTGATCCCGTCATGCAGGTCGCGCGACAGGCGCGCCCGCTCCTCTTCCTGCGACTCGACCACGCGCTGCGCCAGCACCTTCAGCTTGGCGTCCGCCACGCGCGATTCGGAAACGTTCAGCGCCAGCCCGGAAACGGCGATGCCCAGCGCGCCCAGGACGGCGATGGCGGCGATCCACAGCATCGTGCTGCGGATGTTCTCGCGCTGGCGCGCGTCGATCTCGGCCAGCGCGCCTTCCACGTCGTCGAGGTAGATCCCGGTGCCCATCATCCAGCCCCACCGCTCCAGCGGGATCACGTAGCCCAGCTTGGCCACCTGCCGGTGCGTGGAGGGCTTGATCCAGCGGTAGCGTTCCAGGCCGCCGCCCTCGCTGGCGCGCGCCAGCAGGTTCTGGATGGTGGGCCGGCCGCCGCTGTCGCGCAGGTCGTACAGGTTGTGGCCCACCAGTTCCGGCTGGCGCGGGTGCATCAGGTTCACGCCCTGCATGTCGTAGACGAAGAAGTAGCCATCGTCGCCGAAGCTGAGCGACTGCAGGATGCGCTTGGCCTCGTCGAGCGTGGCGGGATCGGTGCGGCCGGATTCGTACAGGTGCGACACCGACTGCGAGGCCAGCGCCACGTAGTGCTTCAGCTCCGCCTCCTTGCTGGCCAGGTAGGCCCCCTCGATGGACGCCTTCTGCTGCCGCGCCAGCGCCGCGGACTGCTGCCACACCGCCAGCGCAATGGCGCACAGGGCGAGGATCAGCGGCGTGATCGCGAGGAAGAAGACTTTCTGGCGCAGTTTCATGGCGCGATTGTACGTCCCCCGCCGCCAGTCACTACTACGTAGTACTACGCAACGGTCCTGCGTAGAATTGCGCTTGCGGGAGATATACAACTCATGAATACTTGGCATAAGCTGCGCGGAATGAAAATAAGACATCGATCCCGTCTTCATTGCACGACGCGGCACCCACATTGGAGGAAACATGAACCCCGTTTTGAAGAAACTCGGCTGGGCGGCGCTTGCGCTGCTCGGCGCCGGCGCATTGGGCGTCATCGCGCTGAAGCGTGGCGAACCGATCAGTGCCATCTGGATCGTCATCGCCGCGGTCTGCGTGTACCTGATCGCCTACCGTTTCTACAGCCTGTATATCGCCGAGAAGGTGATGGGGCTGGACGCGCGCCGCATGACGCCGGCCTACCGCCACAACGACGGCCTCGATTACGTCCCCACCAACAAGAACGTGCTGTTCGGGCACCACTTCGCCGCGATCGCCGGTGCCGGCCCGCTGGTCGGCCCCGTGCTGGCCGCGCAGATGGGCTACCTGCCCGGCATGCTGTGGATCCTGGCCGGCGTGGTGTTTGCCGGCGCCGTGCAGGATTTCTTCGTGCTGTTCATCTCGATGCGCCGCGACGGCCGCTCGCTGGGTGACCTGATCCGCTCCGAACTGGGCACGGTGCCCGGCAATATCGCGCTGCTGGGCACCTTCATGATCATGGTGATCATCCTGGCCGTGCTGGCGTTGATCGTCGTGAAGGCGCTCACCGGTTCGCCGTGGGGTTCGTTCACCGTGATGGCCACGATTCCCATCGCGCTGTTCATGGGCGTGTACTCGCGCTTCATCCGCGTGGGCCGCATCGGCGAAGTCTCCATCATCGGCTTCGTGCTGCTGATGCTGGCCATCTTCGGCGGCCAGTACGTGCAGGAACACGAGGCGCTGGCGCCGCTGTTCATGTTCACCGGCACCGAGCTGACCTGGATGCTGGTCGGCTACGGCTTCATCGCCTCCGTGCTGCCCGTGTGGCTGCTGCTGGCACCGCGCGACTACCTGTCGACCTTCCTGAAGATCGGCACCATCGTCGCCCTCGCGCTGGGCATCGTGTTCGTGGCACCGATGCTGCAGATGCCGGCACTGACCAAGTTCATCGACGGTTCGGGCCCGGTCTGGTCCGGCAACCTGTTCCCGTTCCTGTTCATCACCATCGCCTGCGGCGCCGTCTCCGGCTTCCATGCGCTGATCGCCTCCGGCACCACGCCGAAGATGATCGAGAGCGAAACCCATGCGCGCTTCATCGGCTACGGCGCCATGCTGATGGAATCGTTCGTGGCGATCATGGCGCTGGTGGCCGCGTCGACCATCGAGCCGGGCATCTACTTCGCCATGAACAGCCCGGCCGCGCTGATCGGCACCACCGCCGAATCGGCCGCCGCCGCGATCTCGCAGTGGGGCTTCTACGTCACGCCGGAGATGCTGACCCAGACCGCCAAGGACGTGGGCGAGCACACCATCATCTCGCGCGCCGGCGGCGCACCGACGCTGGCCGTCGGCATGGCGCACATCCTGTCCAACGCCATCGGCGGCAAGGCCATGATGGCGTTCTGGTACCACTTCGCCATCCTGTTCGAGGCGCTGTTCATCCTGACTGCCGTGGATGCCGGCACGCGCGCCGGCCGCTTCATGCTGCAGGACCTGCTGGGCACCTTCGCGCCGGCCCTGAAGCAGACGGAGAACGTGTTCGCCAGCCTGCTGGCCACCGGCCTGTGCGTGGCCGCCTGGGGCTACTTCCTGTACCAGGGCGTGGTCGACCCGCTGGGCGGCATCAACACGCTGTGGCCGCTGTTCGGCATCGCCAACCAGATGCTGGCCGGGATCGCGCTGATCCTCGCGACCGTGGTGCTGTTCAAGATGAAGCGCGGCCGCTTCGCCTGGGTGACGATCGTGCCGACCATCTGGCTGCTGATGTGCACCCTGTACGCGGGCTGGCTGAAGGTGTTCGACGCGAACCCGAAAGTGGGCTTCCTGGCGCATGCCGACAAGTATTCGACGGCGCTGGCCAAGGGCGATGTACTGGCGCCGGCCAAGTCGGTCGAGCAGATGCAGCAGGTGATCTTCAACGACTACCTGGATGCGGGCCTGGCGGCATTCTTCATGGTCGTGGTGCTGGCCGTGCTGGTGTACGGCGTGCGGGCCGCGCTGCGGGCCCACGCGGCCGCCGCGCCCACGCACAAGGAAACGCCCGCCCAGCTGATGCCGGCGCAGTAGGGATCCGCGTCATGTTCGACGAAATCGTCAAGGCCGGGCGCTATCTCGGCCAGAGCATGCGCCTGATGTGCGGCCTGCCGGAGTACGACACCTATGTGTCGCACTGCCAGGCCACGCATCCGGACCAGCCGGTGATGAGCTACGAGGAGTTCTTCAAGGAGCGCCAGGAAGCCCGCTACGGCGGCGCCGGCAAGCGCGGCGGGTGCTGCTGAGGGCCCTCGCCGCCACGCATGAAACGGCCCGGACGTGGAAGCGTCCGGGCCGTTTTGTCTTGGACGGGAGGGTCGTGCCGCTTGCGTCCTGCACGCTGTAGCGCGCCGCACCACGTTGATTTTTCGGCTTAACTTTACAACAGGAAAGTAGATAAAAATCAAACCGTCGGATTTTTGAACGGCTAAAGTTTGCCGGATGGAATCATGCGCGACGCATGAATGACTCATCTACCGGCGGCGGACATGTTTAATTTCGAACGGTCGGGCCTCAGCAGGAAACTGACCATCATCTCCGTGCTGTCCACCGGCAGCGCCCTGCTGCTGGTGTTTGCCGCGATCGCCCTGACCTCCCTCCTGGCCCACACGGACAACCAGTCCCGGCAGGTCACGTCGCTGGCGGACGTCATCGGCGTCAACAGCGTGGCACCGCTGCTGTTCGTCGACCGCGTGACGGCCGAGCAGGCGCTGGCCGCCCTCGCTGTACAGGACGACATCACGCAGGCCGCCCTGTACGACCGCAACGGCAAGCCGTTCGCCACCTTCCCCGCCGGCGGCCCCGATCCCGTGCCGGCCCTCACGCCCGAACAGCTGAAAGACCTGGCCGCGGCCCGGGCGGATGCCGGTCCGCCACCGGTCCCCACGTTTGCCCGCTCGATGCGCGTGCTGCGCCCGGTGCGCGCGGCGAACCACCTGGTCGGCGCCGTGCTGATCGAGGCCAGCCTGGGGCCGATGTGGCTGGGCATCCTGAAAAGCCTGGGCATCACCACGGCGGCCACCGGCGTGTCGTTCATCGTCGCGCTGGTGCTGGCGGGCCGCTTCAAGGGCAGCATCGCCCATCCCATCGAGGAGCTGATCGCCGCGGCGCAGCGCGTGTCGACCAGCCAGACCTACGCCCAGGTGCAGCACCAGCGCAGCGACGAACTGGGCACGCTGATCGACAGCTTCAACGACATGCTGGCGCAGATCGAGAGCCGCGACACCAAGCTGGCGCAGTCGCGCGACCAGCTGGAACGCCAGGTGGGCGTGCGCACCGAGCAGCTGGAGAAGGCCAAGAACGCGGCCGAATCGGCCAGCCAGGCCAAGAGCGCTTTTCTGGCCAACATGAGCCACGAGATCCGCACACCGATGAACGGTGTCCTCGGCATGACGGAGCTGCTGCTGGCCACCGACCTCACCGAGCAGCAGCGCCACTACACCACGATGGTCAAGCGCTCCGGCGAGCACCTGCTGGTGATCATCAACGACATCCTCGATTTCTCGAAGGTCGAGGCGGGCAAGCTGACGGTCGAATACATCCACTTCAATTTCCGCGAACTGCTCGACGACATCGACTACGTGTTCTCGCCGCAGGCCCATGCCAAGGGGCTGGAGCTGGAGTTCGCCATTGCCCACGATATCCCGGTGGCGGTCGTCGGCGATCCGAACCGGCTGCGCCAGGTGATCGTCAACCTGATGGGCAATGCCATCAAGTTCACCGACACGGGCCGCATCATGGTCAGGGTGACGGTGGTGGACGAAGATGCCCAGTCGGTCGGCCTGCGCATGGAAGTGCACGATACCGGCGTGGGCGTGTCGCGCGATGCCAGGGCCCGCATCTTCGACTCGTTCTCGCAGGCCGACGGCTCCACCACCCGCAAGCACGGCGGCACGGGGCTGGGCCTGGCCATCTCGAAGCAGCTGGTGGAACTGATGGGCGGCACGATCGGCGTGGACAATGCACTCACGCATGGCTCCATCTTCTGGTTCACGGTGCGCTTCGACAAGCGGCGCGTGGATGCCGACGAGGCCTCGTTCAACCAGAAGACCACGAAGGGACTGCGCGCGCTGATCGTCGATCCCCACGCGGACAGCTGCGCCACGCTGGCGGCGCTGCTGGGCCGCTGGCACCTGAAATGCGACAGCGCCGCCACGGCGGACGAAGGCCTGCGGCTGCTGCGGGCGGCGATCGCGTGCGGCCAGCCGTACGACGTGGCGCTGCTGGACATGGAGCTGCCGCAGATCAGCGGCCTGGCCCTGGCCGCCGAGATCAAGAGCGACCCGGCGCTGGCGGCCGTGCGGCTGCTGCTGCTGTCCACCGAGCGCAATGCGGCCGACACCGTGCAGCGGCGCGAGGCGGGCGTGGCCTTCCAGCTGATCAAGCCGGCGCGCGAGAGCGATGTGTACGAGTGCATCGTCACCCAGCTGCGCGCCAGCGAGGGCGTGCGGACCGCATCGTCGTCCCGCCCGGCGGCGCATTCCCCTCATTACACACACGTGCCGCCGCCGCAGGCCGCGCGCACGCCGCCCTCGTACCAGTCGTCGCAGGCATCGCTCGTGACGGCGCCGCGCGCTGCCGCACGCAAGCGCCACAAGGTGCACAAGGTGCTGCTGGCCGAGGACAATCCCGTCAACGTGGAAGTGGCGTCGGCCATGCTGGAGAGCCTGGGCCTGGACGTGGCGCGCGCCTGCAATGGCGAAGAGGCGCTGGCGGCGGCGATGGCGTCCGATTTCGACGTGGTGCTGATGGACTGCCAGATGCCGGTGATGGACGGCATGGCAGCCACTGCCGAGATCCGCCGCCACGAGCAGCAGCAGGGCCGCGCGCGCCAGCTGCCCATCATCGCCATCACGGCCAATGCGCTGCAGGGCGACCGCGAAACCTGCCTGGCAGCCGGCATGGACGACTACCTGTCGAAGCCGTTCACGCAGCAGTCGCTGTCCGAGACGCTGGGGCGCTGGATCGCGCTGCCGCGCGCGGCCACCGTGCACCATGGCGATGCGCCGGCGCGCAGGCCGGCGCCGCGGCCCGGTACTGCTACTGCTGCTACTGCTACTGCTAGTGCTACTGCTGCTGCGCCTGCGCTTGCCACCGCTCCCGAGCCGGCCGCTGCCCCCGAGGCCGGGGACACGGATGGCACGGTCAACCGCGCCGCCCTCGAGGCGATCCGCGCGCTCAGTGCCGACAGGGGCGAGGCCCTGCTGCAGCGCGTGATCAGTGCCTTCGTGGACGACACGCCGAACCACCTGAACTCGCTGCGCGATGCGATCGCCGCCAGCAATACCGTCACCATCCGCAAGGCTGCGCACAGCCTGAAGTCGTCCAGCGCCAATGTCGGTGCGCAGACGCTGGCCCGGCTGTGCAGGGACATGGAGCAGCTGGGCCGCAACGATACCACCGGCGGTGCCGCCGTGCTGCTCACCACGATGGAGCGCGAGTTCCATGCGGTGAAGGGCACGCTGTCCGCCCTGTCCGTCAAGGAGACCTAGTCATGGCAGCGCTCCCCTCCCCTCAACGCGGTACCGTGCTGGTGGCGGACGACGATCCCGTCATGCGCCTGCTGATGCTGGAAATGCTGGCCCAGGTCGGGCTGGACGCGGTGGAAGCGGCCGACGGCGAGCAGGCCGTGGCGGCCTTCGACCGCATCGCGCCGGACCTGGTGCTGCTGGACGTGGAAATGCCGCACATGGACGGTTTCGCCGTCTGCCGCGCGCTGCGCGCCCGCGAGCAGGAGCGCGCGCGGGACCGCCAGCGCCGCCACGAACGGGTGCACGCCACGCCGGTCATCATGGTCACCGGCGGCGACGACCTGGAAGCCGTCACGCAAGCCTACGAGGCCGGCGCCACCGACTTCGTGTCCAAGCCGATCAACTGGCCGATCCTCGGCCACCGCGTGCTATACGTGCTGCGCGCCAGCGACGCGATCGCCCGGCTGCGCATCGCGGATGCGCACAACCGCGCCGTGCTGGCGGCGATCCCGGACACCTTCTTCCGCATGAGCCACGAAGGCGTCTATCTCGACTACGAGCAGGGCCACGATCCGGGCGCCGCCTTCACGGTGGACCACTGCGTGGGCCGGCACGTGCGCGAAGTGCTGCCGCCGCCGATCGCCGAACGCCTGCTGCAGCAGCTGCACAGCGTGCTGGAGACGGGCTCGATCCGCTCCGTCGAGTACGAACTGGCGCGCGACGACGTCACCCACCATTTCGAGGCGCGCCTGGTCAGCACGGGCGCCGGCGAGGTGCTGGGGCTGGTGCGCGACATCAGCGAACGCAAACGCACGGAGGAACAGATCCGGCGGCTGGCCTACTGCGACAGCCTGACGGGCATCCCGAACCGGCAGGCGTTCCTGGAAATGCTGGAGCGCGAACTGGTACGCTCGCGCCAGCACGGCCGCAAGTTCGCCATCCTGTTCATGGACCTGGATTCGTTCAAGCGCATCAACGACACGCTGGGCCACGACGTGGGCGACCTGCTGCTCAAGGTCGTGTCGGAGCGGCTGCACGACACGGTGCGCCCCGGGGACGTGGTGTCGCATGGCGTGGAACGGCGCGGCAACAACCTGGCGCGCCTCGGTGGCGACGAGTTCACAATCCTGATCCCCGACCTGGACCGCGTGGAAGATGCGCTGAACGTGGCGCACCGCGTGAAAGATTCGATGCGGCGGCCGTTCCACCTGGACGGGCACGAGATCTTCGTCACGGCCAGCATCGGCATCTCGCTGTATCCGGAGGATGGCGATGATTCGACGTCGCTGCTCAAGTACGCCGACACGGCGATGTACCACGCCAAGAACTGCGGCAAGAACAACGCCCAGCTGTACAGCTCCGCGCTGACGACGCAGATCATGAGCCACGTGAAGCTGGAAGTGGGCCTGCGCCGCGCCCTGCAGAACAACGAGCTGTATCTGCAGTACCAGCCGCAGGTGGACGTGCGCAGCGCGCGGCTGGTGGGCGTGGAGGCGCTGGTGCGCTGGCGGCATCCGGAGCACGGCATCATCCCGCCCAACGACTTCATTCCGCTGGCCGAGGAGACGGGATTGATCGTGCCGATCGGCGCCTGGGTGCTGCGCACCGCCTGTTCGCAGGCGCGCGCATGGCACCGGCAGAGCGGCCGCGCGGTGCGGGTGGCGGTGAACCTGTCGGCGCGCCAGTTCAAGGACGAGAACCTGGCGCAGACGGTGCTCTCCGCGCTGCACGACACGGGCCTGGAACCGCGGCTGCTGGAACTGGAACTGACCGAAGGCACGCTGATGGACGATGCGCGCGCCACGCTGGCCACGCTGGAGCAGCTGCGCGCGATCGGCGTCTACCTGTCGATCGACGATTTCGGCACGGGCTACTCGTCAATGAACTACCTGAAGCGCTTCGATGTGCGTGCTTTAAAGATCGACAAGAGCTTCATCAGCGGCCTGCCGCAGGATTCCGAGAACGCCGCGATCACGCGCGCCATCATCGCCATGGCGCATGGCTTGAAACTGGCGGTGGTGGCGGAAGGCGTGGAGACCGACGAGCAGCTGACGCTGCTGGAGCAGTACGGGTGCGACATGGCGCAGGGCTACCTGCTGGGGCGGCCGACGACCGAGGAGGCCATCACGGCGATGCTGGCTGATTCAGCGCCGCTGGTGCGCTGACTTCGGGGACAGGCACCTGTCCCCCGGTTTATGTTTCTCTGCTTACGTACTGCGCCGGTCGAGCATCGCGCGGGCGATGGTGCCGGCGTCGACGTATTCCAGCTCGCCGCCCACCGGCACGCCGCGCGCGAGGCGGCTGACCTGCAGGCCGCGCGCCTTCAGCATCTCGCTGATGTAGTGCGCCGTTGCTTCGCCCTCGTTGGTGAAATTCGTGGCCAGCACGACTTCCGTGACGACGCCATCGGCGGCGCGGCCCAGTAGCTTTTCCAGGTGGATGTCCTTCGGGCCGATGCCGTCGAGCGGCGACAGGCGGCCCATCAGCACGAAGTACAGGCCCTTGTAGGTGAGCGTCTGCTCGATCATCACCTGGTCGGCCGGCGTTTCGACGACGCACAGCAGCGCGCGGTCGCGGGCGTCGTCCGAGCACATCTCGCACACTTCCGCTTCGGTGAAGGTGTTGCAGAGGGCGCAGTGATGGACCGATTCCACTGCCTGGTACAGCGCGCGCGACAGCATCGCGGCGCCTTCCCGGTCATGCTGCAGCAGGTGGAAGGCCATGCGCTGCGCGGACTTCGGGCCGACGCCCGGCAGCCGGCGCAGGGCCTCGGTGAGGAACTCCAGCTGCTTCGCCATCGCTTAAGCCGCCATCCTTCAGCCCTGCTGCGCCGGGAGGTACGTCTCCAGGCCGTCTGCCGCCATGGTCGGGACGAACTCGGTGATCGCGTAGCTGGCCGCACCGGCCTGCTTGAACGGATCGAGTTCGATGACGGCCTCCACGTCCGCGCGGCTGTCGGCATGGGCGATGATGATGCCGCCGGTGCGGGGCACCAGGCGGCCGGACATCACGAACAGGCCGTTGTCATACTGCTCGCGCAGGAAGGCACGGTGGGCGGCGAGGAGCTGGTCGATCTCCTCGTTCGGCTTCAGGTAAGTGAGCGTGACGATGAACATGGCGCGGTCCGTGGTCCGGAAATCAGAACGGCATCTTCAGGCCGCCCGGCAGGTTCATGCCGGCGGTGAGACCGCTCATCTTCTCGGCGGCGGTGGCTTCGGCCTTGCGCACGGCGTCGTTGAACGCGGCGGCGACCAGGTCTTCCAGCATGTCCTTGTCGTCGGCCAGCAGCGACGGGTCAATCGACACGCGCTTCACGTCGTTCTTGCAGGTCATGACGACCTTCACGAGGCCGGCGCCGGACTGGCCTTCGACTTCGATCGAGGCCAGCGATTCCTGGGCCTTCTTCATATTGTCCTGCATGGCTTGTGCCTGTTTCATCAGGCCGGCGAGCTGGTTCTTCATCATGATGGTGACTCCTCAAGTTGGCAATTCGAATAGGGGAAAGCGATCGGCAACGGCAGCGCCGCGCTCAGTGCGCCGGCGTCATCGGTGCCACGATCGAGCCGGGCACCACGAAGGCGCCGAACTCGCGCACCAGCGCCTGCACGAACGGATCGCCGTGCACGGTGTCCTCGGCCTGGCGCTGGCACTTCTCGCGATGCACCTGCTGCTCCGCGGCAGTTGTATACCACACCGGGCCCAGTTCCGTTTCCACGCGTACCGTGCGGTCGAAGCGCTCGGCCAGCGCGGCCGTCAGTTTTTCCACGTTGGGCGGCGTGCGCCACGTGTCGATCGGGCAGCGCAGGTGGAACACGGCTGCATTGCCGTCGATGCGGACGGCGATCAGTTCGGCCTGCGTGGCCAGCTGCTGCGCCACGCCACGCAGCGGCAGGTGCGCCGCCAGCAGCGGCCAGTTGCCATCCCAGCCCAGCTCGGCAACGGGCGTGATGGCGTAGGCGTACGGTGCCTGCGCAGCCTGTGGCTGGCGGGCGGCGGGCGGCGTGGGAGATGGAGCCGCCTGCTGCGCCGGCGCCGCGGCTTCGGCGCGCTGTTGCGAAGGCGCCGGTGCGGCTGCGGAAACCGCGCTGTCGTCGGAGAATTCGGTGACCCACGGCGGCAGGTCGTCTTCCTGCTGCGGCGGCGGTGCCTGGCGGGCCTGCACGGCGGCGGGCGGCGCTTCCAGCACGGTGGCTTCGCCCTGCCCTGCGGCGTCTTCCCATGGCGCGGGCCGGGCCTGCGCCACCGGCGCCGCCGGCTGTGCGGCGGCCTGCGCGGCCGGCGGCTGCGACAGCTGCATCGGCGGACGGGCGCCGGTGCGGGCTGCCGAGGCGGTGCGCACGGCCAGCAGGGCGGCATCGATCGCGGCGCGCGCCGTGCTCACGGGGCCGGCAGGGCGGGCCGCTGCCTGGGGCGCTGGTGCTGGTGCGGGTGCCGGCGGCCTGAAGACCGGCGCGGGAGCCTGTTGTGCCGTGGCAGATGCGGGGGCAGATACGGGAGCAGAGACGGGACCAGATGCGGCGGCGCGCTGCGCGGCCCCGGCCGCGACAGCCGGAGGCGGTGCGACGGCGGCATGGCTGGCGCTGGCCGCCGTGGCCGGACGTGCCGCCGGTGCCACAGCTGCCGGAGCCGGACGCCCCGGTGCCGCAGGCCGTCCGCCTAACTGCGCGCCGGCCGGTGAACCGGAAGACGATCCCGCGGCGCCGCCGACGCCGGGCCGAAAGGCCAGCATGCGCAGCAGCGTCATCGAGAAGCCGGCGTATTCGTCCGGCGCCAGGCCCAGTTCGTTGCGGCCGTGGACGGCGATCTGGTAATACAGCTGCACTTCCTCGGCATCGAACACCTGCGCCAGGCGCAGGATGTCGGCGTATTCCGGCAGGTCCTCCGGCACGGCGGCCGGCACCGACTGGGCCAGCGCGATCCGGTGCAGCAGCGTGCCCAGGTCCTGCAGCGCGCCGTTGTAGGACAGGCTGCGGCTGGCCATTTCATCGGCGACGGCCATCAGGCCCGCGCCATCGTCGTCCCCCAGCGCATCGAGCAGGCGGATCAGGTAGGACTGGTCCAGCGCGCCCAGCATGCCCTGCACCGCGTCGAGCGTGACGGCGCCGGCCGCGTAGGCGATTGCCTGGTCCGTCAGCGACAGGGCATCGCGCATCGAGCCGTGCGCGCCCTGGGCCAGCAGGCGCAAGGCGGGCTGCTCGAACGTGACCTCTTCCTGGCCCAGGATGTTTTCCAGGTGGCCGACGATGTGCCCGGGCGGCATCTGCTTCAGGTTGAACTGCAGGCAGCGCGACAGCACCGTGACGGGGATTTTTTGCGGATCGGTCGTCGCCAGGATGAACTTCACGTGCTCGGGCGGCTCTTCCAGCGTCTTCAGCATCGAGTTGAAGGCGTGGTTGGTGAGCATGTGCACCTCGTCGATCATGTAGACCTTGAAGCGTGCATTGGACGGCGCGTAGACAGCCTGTTCGAGCAGCTGCGCCATTTCATCGACGCCGCGGTTGGAGGCCGCATCCATCTCTATATAGTCGACGAAGCGGCCGCCGTCGATCGCCCGGCACGCCTCGCACACACCGCAGGGCGTGGCGGTGATGCCGCCGTTGCCGTCCGGGCCCGTACAATTGAGGGACTTGGCCAGGATGCGCGACAGCGTGGTCTTGCCCACCCCGCGCGTGCCGGTAAACAGATAGGCGTGGTGCAGCCGGCCGGTATCGAGCGCATGCGTCAGGGCACGCACGACGTGCTCCTGGCCGACGAGCGTTTCAAAGTTCCGGGGACGGTATTTGCGGGCGAGGACTTGATAGGACATGCCGGGATTTTACCGCACACGGGCCACGCTGAGGTCAACATTAGCGCCGGACGGTAGCCGCGCGCGGCCACTTCGCTTACACTGCTTTTTTCCTGTTTGGCAATGACCATGAAGACCGTCCCGCCGCTGCTCCTGCCCTTCCTGCTCCTCGCCCTGCATGGCGCGGCGGGCGCCCAGCCCACCGCCGAACGCGAGTGGATGCCCTACAAGAAGCTGGTCGACACCACCCGCCTGGGCCGCTTCTACGCGCTGCCCGCCGCCGAACGGGACAAGCTGGACATGTTCATCCAGCTGCAGCCCTCCGGCCCCGTCGATCCCCGCACCGTCACGCTGACGGCGCTGCGCGACGGCACCCGCACCCCGCTGCCCCTGAGTGCCGACGGCAACCTGCGCCTGGTGCCGAACCCGGACTGGCTGACGGACGACGTGTCCATCGTGGCCAACCTGCCCACCACCGTCGACCTGGCCGTGACGCCGGCGATGAACGCGGTCGTCCCGCCCGGCACGAGCTGGCCGTATGCGCAGCTGATGGGCAGCGTCGCCCAGGCCAATGCGGTGATGGACAAGATCTCCGGCCCGTTCGGCATGTTCGCACCCACTGCCCGCAGCGTCCTGCTGAAGTTCGACCAGCCGGCGCGGCTGACGATCCAGTCGTCCACCGGCACGCGCCAGCACGCCACCGACGTCAAGTACCAGATCCGCCTGCTGCCGGATGCCGCCCTGCTGGCCGAGAACCCGCTGACGACCGTCTCCACCCGCCCCCTCGCCGCCGAGCTGGAAAGCGACTGACCTACAGCCGAGCCCGAGCCCGAGTCCAACGACATGGACGCGGGCTGCTCTGTGCATCTGCCCTGCAAAAGATTCAGTGCCTGACGTTCCTGCAACGCAGCAGAGAGGCAGGTGCAGCAAATTGGGCGCGCAGAGTGTAGTAACAGTACATCGCCTATTGCCGAGCTCGTGTCCATGTCGGGGTCAGACCCCATGGTGGACACGAACTGAGCAGTAAGGGGCGCAGCAAGGCAATATCGGGACGTAAAAAAAGCTGCCGGAGCAGCTTCTTTTGAGATAAGGAGGCGAGCCTGATCTGCGGCACTTGCGGTGAACAGCTGTGGCTGCTTCGTTCCCGACCTGACCAGGTTAGCCATGCCGCAATGCGCAGGGGCCCGCCAGACATCATTATAACCGGTCCCGCGGATTAGGGGAAATTCCGTCCGGACGCGCCGGATTACAGGCCCAGCTGCTGCCAGATATCGTCCACCTTGCGCTTCACGTCCGGCGTCATCTGGATCGTCGTGCCCCACTCGCGGTTTGTCTCCCCCGGCCACTTGTTGGTGGCGTCGATGCCCATCTTGCTGCCCAGGCCGCTCACGGGCGAGGCGAAGTCCAGGTAGTCGATCGGCGTGTTGTCGACCAGGGTCGTGTCGCGCGTGGGGTCGACACGCGTCGTGATCGCCCAGATCACCTCTTTCCAGTCGCGGATATCGACATCCTCGTCGACCACCACGATGAACTTCGTATACATGAACTGCCGCAGGAAGCTCCATACGCCGAACATCACGCGCTTGGCGTGGCCGGCGTACTGCTTGCGGATCTGCACGACGGCCATCCGGTAGCTGCACCCTTCCGGCGGCAGGTAGAAGTCCGTGATCTCGGTGAACTGCTTCTGCAGCAGCGGCACGAACACCTCGTTCAGCGCCAGGCCCAGCACGGCCGGCTCGTCGGGCGGTTTGCCCGTATAGGTGGAGTGGTAGATCGGGTCGCGGCGCATCGTGATGCGGTCGATCGTGAACACCGGGAACCAGTCCTGCTCATTGTAGTAACCGGTGTGGTCGCCATACGGCCCTTCCAGCGCGTGTTCGTAACCCGATGGATGGTTTTCGTCCGGGTAGATATGCCCTTCCAGCACGATCTCCGCGGAAGCCGGCACGCGCAGCTCGCTGCCGATCGCCTTGACGAGTTCCGTGCGGCTGCCGCGCAGCAGGCCGGCGAACTGGTATTCGGACAGCGTGTCCGGCACCGGCGTCACGGCGCCCAGGATCGTGGCCGGGTCCGCGCCCAGCGCCACCGCCACCGGATACGGCTGGCCGGGATGGCGGATGCAGTGCTCGCGGAAGTCCAGTGCCCCGCCCCGGTGCGCCAGCCAGCGCATGATGACTTTATTGCGGCCCAGGACCTGCTGCCGGTAGATGCCCAGGTTCTGGCGCTTCTTGTTCGGGCCCTTCGTGATGACGAGCCCCCAGGTGATCAGCGGTGCCACGTCGCCCGGCCAGCAGTGCTGGATCGGCAGGCGGCCCAGGTCGACGTCGTTGCCTTCCCAGACGATCTCCTGGCACGGTGCGCCGCGCAGCTCCTTCGGCGCCATGTCCCACACGGCTTTCACCAGCGAGCCCATATCCATGATGTCCTTGAAACCCTTCGGCGGCTCCGGCTCCTTGAGGCGCGCCAGCACGTGGCCGATGCGGCGCAGTTCGCTCACGTCGTTGGCGCCCATGCCGAGCGCCACGCGGCGCGTCGTGCCGAACAGATTGCCCAGCACGGGCATGTCGAAACCGGTGGGATTCTGGAACAGGAGTGCGGGTCCGCCCGCCCGCAAAGTACGGTCACAGACCTCCGTCATCTCCAAATGTGGTGAAATTTGCAAGGAAATGGGCTTCAATTCGCCCATTTTTTGCAATTGAGCAATAAAATCTCTCAGATCTGAATATTTCATACAATTTTTACGTTTTTTTCGTTCGCGACGACCGGCGTGAACTCAGCCGGGCAAGTGCTTGATTCTATGGGTTTTTGCCAATACACGTCGCACAAAGCTAGATCCAGAAGTTATATAGAACGCGTGTGTTAGTATTGACTGGATATAAAACGGCTTCTACAATTCGACCTACTTGAAGAGGACATGGCCATTATGCCAACTATCATTGTCTCTCTTTCATTCACGGAGTCGGGGCTCCACGGACATTTTAAGGAGTGTTTCCCAAGGCGTCTGCCTTAACCTCCCCGAACGAAGTTGTTTTGCGACTGGTTTCACGAGTCAGTTCGGTTATCCGTTCACTTGGATCAGCTCTAGCAAGCAATTAGGCGTCCTGATGCGCGCTTCCCGGCGGCGCAGGACGATAACAAATCTGATGCACGGCAATTGCACAGCAACGGTGTCGCGCCCATAGCGCGCGGCGGGGGCATGCTTTTTTCCGACATTGCAGGGAGTTCTATGGATAATCGTTTCACTGGGCTGGCTCTGGCCGCCCGTACGGCCTGCGGGCCGGTTGCACGCTTCGGCGCGCAGCGCATCACCGTGCGCAGCCTGTTTACCACGGCGCAGCACGCGTTCACGATCTTCGGCATCACGGCCATCGTCACCCTCGTCGTCCTGTACGCCCGTCCGGACCTGGCACGCATGCTCAGCAAATCGCTGGGCGACGACACGGCCACCATCACGGCGCCGCTGGCCGCCGCGCCGCAAGCCGCGGCGCCCCGCATGCACGAACTGATGGATGCCCCCGCACCGGCCGTGGTCGCGACCGATGCAAAGACGCTGAATGCGGACGAAGAAAAAGCCCTGGTCGGCACCCGCAAGCAGCAGCAATGGGTCACCTCCTGGCTGGCCAAGCGCTACCGCGTGGCCAATGACGCCACCAACATGCTGGTCTCCACGGCCTACATGACGGCACGCGAGATCAAGATCGACCCGCTGCTGATCCTGGCCGTGATGGCCATCGAATCGGGACTGAACCCGTTCGCGGAAAGCCCGATGGGCGCCCAGGGCCTGATGCAGGTGATGTCGAAGGTCCACCACGACAAGTTCCAGGAAATGGGCGGCGTGCAGGCGGCGCTGAACCCGGTGGCCAACATCCGCGTCGGCTCGCTGATCCTGAAGGATTACGTGACGCGTGGCGGTTCCGTCGAAGCGGGCTTGAAAACCTACGTGGGCGCCGCAGCCTTCGAAACGGACGACGGCTACGGCTCCCGCGTACTGGCCGAATGGCGCCGCCTGAAGCAGGTCTCCGCCGGCAAGAAGGTGCCGACGTTCACGCCGCCATCGATCGCCGCGCCGGCCACCGTGACGGCCAGCGCCAAGCCGGTGGAAGTCGAACCGCCGAAACCGGAGCCCGAGCTGGCCGGCCTGTGACCCGCCCTGCTCTGCGCATCAAGCCACCTGACGGTGGCTTTTTTTTTTGGGCGGTTGCGTATCGGGTCGGGCACTGCTGTCCCGGGGCATGCGATCCAACGTCGACGATTCCTGCGGTCCCTGAGAGGTTCCGGATTTTCCGGGCAATGCCGACAAAAGCCGAGGCCAGCCTTTACACCATGCCGGCAAAAAGCCGAGGCAGCTTTGACACCATGCCGGCAAAAGGCCGGGGTCAGGCACCGCTGCCGGCGCCGCCAGTGCTTCCGGCCATATCACCGGCGGTGCCAGACCCCGGTAAGCCGCCGCCATGTGCGACCTCCACCATGGCCGCATCACCGGTGCCGGACCCGGCACGCCGCTTTGTGCGACCTGCAGCATGGCCGCTCACCGGTCAGACCCCGACACACCGCGGGCAACAAAAAAGCCACCCGAAGGTGGCTTGATACGGCAGCGCAGGCAGGTCAGCGCTTCTTGTCAGCCGCTACTTCATCGGCGCGCAGCCGCGGCGCGAGCTTGTCGAGCACGCCGTTGACATACTTGTGGCCGTCGATGCCGCCAAACGACTTGGTCAGCTCGACCGCCTCGTTGATGACGACGCGGTAAGGAATGTCCGGCTGGTTCTTCAGCTCGTAGGCGCCCAGCAGCAGCACGGCGTGCTCCACCGGCGACAGCTCGCCGATGCCGCGGTCCACCAGCGGGCCGAAGCCTTCGCGCAGCTCGACGGACTGCTCGATCGCACCGTACAGCAAGGCCGCGAAGTAGTCGCCATCGGCCTTGTCGAAACCGTGCGCACCGCGGATGTTGTTGACGATGGTTTTTGCCGGCTCATTGTTCAGCAGCCACTGGTACAGACCCTGCAGCGCGAACTCGCGCGCGCGGTGACGCGGCGTGCGGCTCTTGCTCGGATTGGCGTGGGGGGCTTTTTCGTTCATATTGTTCTTTCAGTATTTCTCGTTACGGGCGGACGGCTAGCGGGCCGACGATTTACTCGTCGTCGCCGGCATCCTGGTACAGCTCGTCCAGCGCGATCGCCAGGTTGGCCATCTCGACGGCCACGCGGGCTGCATCGGCGCCCTTGCTGGCCATGCGCACTTCGGCCTGCTCGTCGTTCTCGGTGGTCAGCACGGCGTTGGCGATGGGAATGCTGTGGTCCAGGCCGATGCGCGTGATGCCGGCGCCCGATTCGTTCGACACCAGCTCGAAGTGGTAGGTTTCGCCACGGATCACGGCGCCCAGCGCCACCAGCGCATCGAACTGGCCGGATTCTGCCATCTTCTGCAGCACCAGCGGGATTTCCAGCGCGCCGGGGACGGTCACGTGCAGCACGTCCTCGTCGGCCACGCCCAGCTGCTTCAGTTCGGCCAGGCAGGACGACAGCAGGCCATGGCATACGTCTTCGTTGAAGCGCGCCTGGACGATGCCGATGCGCAGGCCTTCGCCGTTCAGGTTGGTTTCGTAGGTTCCTACGGTCATATCAGCCTCTTATATATAGTAGATGGTGGATGGTGCTGGCACTCAGGCTTCGGGCCTGGCCACGTAGCCGGTCACTTCCAGGTCGAAGCCGACCATCGACGGCATCTTGCGCGGGCTGGCGAGCAGCTTCATGCGCTGCACGCCCACGGCGCGCAGGATCTGGGCGCCGATGCCGTAGGTGCGCAGGTCCATGCTGGCGGCGCGGCCGCGCGGCTTGGCATCCTGGTCCAGCGCGGCCAGCTGGCCGAACAGCTCGTCGGCCGTTTCGCCACAGTTCAGCAGCACCATCACGCCCTGCTCGGACGCCTTGATGGCCTTCAGCGACGCCGACACGTTCCACGAGTGCGTGGTGGCTTCCGTTTCCAGCACGTCCAGGATCGACACCGGCTGGTGCACGCGCACCAGCGCCTCGCGGTCGGCCTGGATGTCGCCATGCACCAGCGCCAGGTGGGCCGCACCGCTCGGCGTGTCGCGGAAGGCGATCATGCGGAAGTCGCCATGCGCCGTGCGCAGCGTGCGCTCGGCCACGCGCTCGACCATGCATTCCTTGGCACTGCGGTAATGGATCAGGTCGGCGATCGTGCCGATCTTGATGCCGTGCTCCTTGCCGAATTCCAGCAGGTCCGGCAGGCGCGCCATCGTGCCGTCGTCCTTGACGATCTCGCAGATCACGGAAGCCGGCGTCAGGCCTGCCATCGCGGTGAGGTCGCAGCCAGCTTCCGTGTGGCCGGCGCGCATCAGCACCCCGCCCTTCACGGCGCGCAGCGGGAAGATGTGGCCCGGCTGCACCAGGTCTTCGGCTTTGGCGCCCTTGGCCACGGCCACCTGGATGGTGCGGGCACGGTCGGCGGCCGAGATGCCGGTGGTGACGCCTTCGGCGGCCTCGATCGACACCGTGAAGTTGGTGCCGAACGAAGTGCCGTTGCGGGTGGCCATCAGCGGCAGTTCCAGGCGGTCGACGATTTCCTCGGCCAGTGTGAGGCAGACCAGTCCGCGCGCGTGGCGGATCATGAAGTTGATCGCTTCGGGCGTGACGAAGTCCGCCGCCAGCACCAGGTCGCCCTCGTTTTCGCGGTCTTCCTCGTCGACCAGGATCACCATGCGGCCGGCGCGCAGCTCGGCGACGATTTCTTCGGTGCTGGAGATAGTCATGTACAGAATCCTTTGCGTGTTTCCTAACCCGCTATTTTAATGGATTTGGCGGGCTTTCACCCGACTATCCGGCCCTTTGCCACCGCAAACACGTGGCAACGGCGGAACAAGCCGTCATGCCTTTTTGGAAACCAAGAAACAAATGGCGGCCCCTGCAGTGGTGGCATATGATCGGCACGTAGGGAAGCCACAGCCGTGCGCCCGGTGTGCAGGTGCCGGAGTAGCATCCATCGACCAATGGCCCACTCCAAAAGGACCCATGGCCACCATCCTGATCGTCGACGACCGCCCGACCAACCGCGACTACCTGATGACGCTGCTCGGCTTCACGCCGCACACGTTGTTCGAGGCCGCCGACGGTGCGCAGGCCCTCGAGCTGTGCGAGCGGCACCGGCCGGACCTGGTGATCACCGACATCCTGATGCCCACGATGGACGGCTACGAATTCGTGCAGCGCCTGCGCGACATTCCCGCACTGGCCGGCACCCCGGTCATCTTCTTCTCCGCCACCTACTCGCTGCCGGAAATGCGCGCGATGGCCGCCGCCTGCGGCGTGCGCACCGTGCTGGCCAAGCCCGCCGAACCGGAAGCGATCATGGATGCCGTGAACGCCGAACTGGCGGCGGAGGAAGGCTACGCGCTGCCGGCGGGCGTCGCGGATGCCGTGGCGCCACCGCCGCCCGCACCGTCCGCACAGCCGCCGGAAACGCTGGCCGACCGCATGGCGGCGCTGCACGAACTGTCGCTGCAGCTGAACGGCGAACGCGATGCCGGCGCCATGGCCACCGGCTTCTGCGCGGTGGCCGGCGCGATCCTGCATGCCGATATCGTCGTCCTCTGCCTTCTGGATGCGCATGAACAGAGCGTGCAGCACGTGCAGGCGACCGGCATCGATGCCGGCCTGCTGCAGCCCGTCCTGACCGACCGCGCCGCCTTCCCGGCCGTGATGATGAACCGCCGCGACGTGCTGCGCAGCTGCCGCGCCGACGGCGACGTGCCGGCCCTCCCCGGCGGCCATCCGCAGGTGGACAACCTGATGGCCATCGCCGTGCGCGACCAGTTCCACCTGTATGGCTGGGTGTACGTGGCCAACCGCCGCGGCGCGTCGTGCTTCGACGGCACGGACGAGCAGTTCCTGCGCATGCTGTCCGCCCAGCTGGCGGTGGCGTACGAAAACATGAACCTGTACGAGGTCGTGCAGCGCCACGCCGCCCAGCTGCAGATGGAGATCTCGGCCCGCCGCAGCGCCGACACCGCACTGCGCGCCAGCGAGGCACGCTACCGCGCCATGACGCAATCCGCGCCGGACGCGATCATCGGCTCCGACCAGGAATACGTGCTGCACTTCAACCGCGCGGCCGAGACGATGTTCGGCTACACCGAGCAGGAGATGGCGGGCCAGCCGATCGTGCGCCTGATCGCCGATGTGTCGCTGGCCGAGCACCGCGAACGGGTGGCGCGCTTTCGCAGCAACCGGGAACGCTACTACAGCAACCGCATCGTCGAACTGACCCTGAAGCGCAAGAACGGCGAGCAGTTCACGGCCGAGATGGCGCTGTCCGCCGTCACCGTGGAGGGCGAGACGATCTTCACCACCATCCTGCGCGACACCACGGCGCGGCGCGCGCTGGAAGAACGGCTGCGCCTCTCGGCCCAGGTGTTCGACAGCACGCAGGACAGCATCACCATGACCGATGCGCAGGCCAATATCATCGCCGTCAATCCCGCGTTCGAGCAGGTAACGGGCTACAGCGAGCGCGAGGTGGTGGGCCAGAACCCGCGCCTGCTGCGTTCCGGCCGCCACGACAGCGCGTTCTACCGCGCCATCTGGCACAGCCTGGACACCACGGGCCAGTGGGCCGGCGAGATCTGGAACCGCCGCAGGAACGGCCAGGTGTATCCGGAGCGGATCCGCATCAACGTGGTGAAGGACCAGCGCGAACAGGTGGTGGCCTATGTCTCCGTCTCCAGCGACATCAGCGCATTGAAGGAAGCCCATACGCAGGTGGACTTCCTGAGCAACCACGATCCGCTGACCCTGCTGCCGAACCGGAACCTGCTGAACGACCGCCTGCAGCTGGCCCTGACCTCCGCCCAGCACACCGGCAGCCAGGTGGCACTGCTGCTGTTCGACATCGACCGCCTGCAGCGCATCAACGACGCGCTGGGCCACGCCACCGGCGACGAACTGCTGCGCGAACTGGCGGCCCGCGTGTCGCGCATCGTGCCGCCGGGCGACACGCTGGCGCACCTGGGCGCGGACGAATTCGCCGTGGTGCTGACGCGCTGCCAGACGGTCGACGACATCATCGTCACCGTGCGCAAGCTGATGGACCAGGTGGCGCAGCCCGTGCACCTGGCCGGCCAGGACCTGTACGTGACGGCCTCGGTGGGCATCAGCATCTACCCGCGTGACGGCGCCACCCCGGGTGCGCTGCTGACCGGGGCCGACGTGGCGCTGTCGCACGTGAAGGACGATGGCCGCAACAACTTCCACTTCTACACGGGCGAGATGAACGCGCATGCGCTGCGCTGGATGTCGCTGGAGATCCACCTGCGCCATGCGCTGGAGCGCCGCGAGCTGCAGCTGTTCTACCAGCCGCAGGTCTCGCTGACGGACGGCCGCATCTCCGGCGTGGAGGCGCTGCTGCGCTGGAACAGCGCTGAACTGGGCAATGTGCCACCGGGCGACTTCATCCCGCTGGCCGAGGACAGCGGCCTGATCCTCCCGATCGGCAACTGGGTGATCGAGGAAGCGTGCCGGCAGAACAGGGCCTGGCAGACGGCCGGCCTGCCGCCGCTGACGGTGGCGGTGAACGTCTCGGCCCGCCAGTTCGCCGTGGGGAACCTCCCGGCCGTCGTGCGCAATGCCCTCAATGCCAGCGGCCTATCGCCGCGCTGGCTGGAAGTGGAGCTGACGGAAACGGTGATGATGCACGACAGCGAACACGTGCAGATGCAGCTGAACGAGCTGGCAGCGATGGGCGTCTCCGTGTCGCTGGACGATTTCGGCACCGGCTATTCGTCGCTGGGCTACCTGTCGCGCTTCCGGCTCGACAAACTGAAGATCGACCAGACGTTCGTGCGCAACATCACCACCGAGCCGCGCAGCGCCGCGATCGCGCGCGCCACCACGGCGCTGGCGCATGGCCTGAACCTGGTGGTGGTGGCCGAGGGCGTGGAGACGGAAGGCCAGCTGGCGTTCCTGCGCGACATGGGCTGCGACAAGATCCAGGGCTACCTGTTCAGCCGCCCGATCCCGGCGGACGAACTGGGGACCATGCTGCGCGAGCACCGCGCGCTGGCCCACATCACGCCAGCGCCGGCGGCCACGCCGACCCTGCTGCTCGTCGACGACGAACCGGGCGTGCTGCGCGCGCTGGAGCGGGCCTTCCGCCGCGAGAGCTACCAGGTGCTGCTGGCGCACAGCGCCGCGGAAGCGCTGGAGCTGCTGGCCCTGCACGATGTGCAGGTGGTCGTCTCGGACCAGCGCATGCCGGAAATGAGCGGCACCGACTTCCTGGCGCGCGCCAGGGAACTGTATCCGGACACGGTGCGCATCATCCTCTCCGGCTACGCGGACCACGCGTCGATCAAGGACGCCATCAACCGCGGCGCCATCTACCAGTTCCTCAGCAAGCCATGGGACGACGAGGAACTGCGCCAGGTCGTGCGCGCCGCCTTCGCGCAGGCCTGCCATCACGCCGCGCCGCGACGGGTGGTATGACGCGACGCGCACGAAGCGCGCGCGCATGGTGAGCAAACATCGGGCATGATCGCGATGGACTCAGCCATGGTGGAAGCCTGATCGACAGCGCCGACGCAAACTCCGCGGCGCTGGAGTGACGGCTGCGCACACGGTCGTCGCGTACATGCCGGGCGCGCTGCCAATTCGAAGGTTCGGTGCCGTCGAAGCGTCCGTGCTGAAGGCATCCGCATGCCTGCCCCGGCGCCCATTGGCATACCTTTCGCCCCAACAACCGGATATCAATCCCCGAATGGAGATCTGGACAACATGAATTTGAGCATGCTCGGCCTTGCCACCACCTTCTCGCTCACCCTGATCGCGTTCGCCGCTACCCCGGTGGCCGCGAACGCGCAGGCCAGTGCAACCGCGACCGGCGGCCTGCCTTTCCAGGTCAGGCCGGTCGGCACATTCAGGAGCCCCTGGGCCATGGCATTCCTGCCCGACGGCAGCATGCTGGTGACGCAGAAAGAGGGGACGATGATCCTGTTCGATCCCGCCACCGGTACCAGGCGCACCGTGTCCGGCGCACCCGCCGTCAGCAGCAAAGGCCAGGGCGCGCTCATGGACATCGTGCCCGCTGCCGATTTCGCGTCCAGCAAGCTGATCTACTTCAGCTACTCGGAGGCGGGTCCCGGTGCCGACAGCCGGGTCGTGCTCGCCACGGCGACCCTGGATCAGGCCGGCGGCACGCTCAAGAATCCAAAGGTCATTTTCCGCGGCCAGGATGCGTCGACTGGCGGGCACTATTCGGGCCGTATTGCCTTGTCGCCGGATGGCAAGTATCTCTTCTTCACCAGTGGCGACCGCCAGCTTTTCGATCCGGCGCAAGACCCCAGGTCGACGCTCGGCAAGGTGCTGCGCCTGAACCTCGACGGCACGCCGGCTGCCGGCAACCCGCTCGCGGCCAGGGGCTTTCATGCATCCGTCTGGTCGTATGGCCACCGCAACCTGCTGGGCACGGCCTTCGACAGGCAGGGGCGGTTGTGGGAAATGGAAATGGGACCGCGCCATGGCGACGAGATCAACCTGATCAAACCAGGCCTCAACTATGGCTGGCCGAAAGCATCGAATGGCAACCACTATGACGGCCGGGATATCCCCGACCACGCGCCTGGCGACGGCTTCGAAGCCCCGAAAGTGTCCTGGAATCCGGCCATTTCACCAGGCGGCCTCGCCTACTACGATGCCGACCTGTTCCCGAAGTGGAAAAATTCCCTCTTCATCACCGGTCTCTCGGGCAAGTCGCTGGACCGCATCGCCCTCGACGGCGAGAACGCCAGCAAGGTGGACCATTGGGACATGGGCGAACGCATCCGCGCTGTTCGCACCGGGCCGGACGGCGCGCTATGGCTGCTGGAGGACGGTGCGAGCGGCCGGCTCCTGAAGCTGACACCGAAGAGGTAGGCCAGCGGAACTGCGCGGCGCGGGCATTGCCGCTTTAGGTCGAAATCGGCCAGTCGCTGTCAGGCCGGATTCGACCCATTGCGGCCATTCGCCGATGCCTATCTCAACTGTTCAATCGACGTCGTAGCGTTGCGAATAACTAGGTCCCCAAAATCACCTTCGAGAGTCAACACGCTTCCCACCATAGAGGCGCCTTCAAGCTCGCCAAAGGTGTGACGGTTGCTTGAGTCCGTACGCGGCCCTAGCAAATTAAGCGCGCCGAACGTGAAATCTAGAGAAGCGCCGGCCGTGTTCCACGCCGAAAGCTTGTACCTGGCTCCATCCTCTGCACGGACCACCATCTCGAAGTAGAGATGTTGTTGATCAAGAGTGATCGACAGGACTTCGGATTCTTCAAGATCACAAAGGTTCATGGAAAGGTAAATGAGGTTGAGACCACCTGGATGTCTGCTCCTGGCCGATTGCAGCCCGTGATGACCGGCTGCTGTCGACCCAAAGCAGTCTTTGCCCCCCGCGTTTCAATGCCTAAACCTTGGCGGGCCAGACTGCGTCATGAATCTCTGGCTCATGCTTCGAAAAAACGCTGACGCACGCACCAGCGGTCACGATCATCCACTCACGTTGCTGCTCGGTATAGCCCAGGCGCGCAGTTTCTTCCTTCGCCCAGCCACCATCGAAGACCTCAAGAACGGGATAACCTGAAGGAAAGTCCTCTGCGATCCAGTACTCCGCCAGCGGGACTTCGTCCAGAAGCCTGAAGCCATCAATCTGGGAAAACGTGACTTCGATGCCGTCATCCCTGTTGCGGTTTCGAAGGACGCGTATCGACAAGCGGCCGTCGTAGGAAACAGAGTGGATGTCTGCGCCCCAGTCAAATTGCTCTTGGCACCCGAATGGCCTCGCTTTAATTGGCATGTACGTCGTCTCTTAGAAAGCTTGGTGTGCCTGGTACAAGAGTTATGCAGACACGGCCGGGGGAGTCGGCATCGGCAACGACTGCTTATGGCCGGCCTCGGCCGTGCGCGTCAGCATAGCAGGTTGCCGAAATCGAAATCACGGACTATCACCGCCGACTGCTTTCGCCCCAGGCAGACCTTGAAAACTCCATACCGGGCATGTCACGCACGAATTTAGCTTCGCTCCAACTCGACTCACGTATGCTCGCGGCAATAGCTATTGATCGTCTTGCCGTTCAGCGCAGTTTCCATCTCATACGTCATTCCCAGCCGTTCAGCAACACGACGAGACGACTTATTGCCGGAAGCGATGAGCGCGCGTACCTTCGGCTCGCGTCGCACCTCGAATGCATAAGCCAGGACCGCCGCAGCCGCTTCGTTCGCAATGCCTCTCCCCCAGAATGGCTGATAAGTGTTCCAGCCCAGCTCCATTACGGTGGACTCATGGCGGAAGAAAGCTCCCACGCTGCCGACCAGCTGCCCTGTCTGCCGGTCCTCGATCGACCACCAGCCAGCGCCGTTCAGGAGCCATAATCCAGCCTGTGAACTGAAGATGCGCCAGGCGGTTTGACGGTCCGCCGAACCCAGATGCGCCGCGCTATCAGCATTCGACAAATGCTCCGCGAACAGGTCGAAGTCTTCGGCACGATATTCCCGAAGCGTAAGCCGCTCCGTGGCAAGGCAAGGCACCGAAATCGTGAAAGCGTGGTTCATGAGAAGCGCATCCTTATATGTTCGAATCGAGTTCACTGTCCGCTTTCGGCCGAACTCATCCGCTTGATCAAGCATAACAGGGTGGCCGGCCGCAAATCCACAGACTGTCACGACCGGCCATCGTCGCCCGAAACTGCCATTTTCCATGCCTTGCCTGCCATCCCGGCATGACGTTCGATCTCGACTCCGCGCGGCGCTGTACGTGCAGCATCGTACCGATCCGATCCAGGTTCCCGCGTACATTGAAGACACAACCGGGCACGCGCTCCAGGGCGGCCCATCCGTCATCACTTTTACGATAGGAACCTCATGCAAAAGCACAAAGCCGCCATACTGGGAGGACTGGTCGCAGGCGTCGTCACGACCGCATTCATGGTCGCGGGCCGCAAGACCGGCCTCCTGACCAAGACGCTGGACCGCGACGCGGTCGACTGGATCGACCGCACGACCGGGTCGCGCGACGTCATCGGCGATACCGGCACCAGCGTCGTGGAATTCGTCAACCACCTGGGCGCGTCGGCAGCCTTCGGGGCGGCACTGCCGGCGATCCGCGAGCTGGCACCCGGCCTGTCCCCCGTGGCACTGGGCACGCTGTACGGGACCGCGCTGTACGCCGTCAATATCGCCGGCATCGCGCCGCTGCTTGGCATCACGGAGGGCGAAGTGGAGGCAGGGCCGCGCAAGGCCGGCGAGCGCTGGGCCGTGCACGTGCTGCAGGCCGTCTTCACGGCGCTGGTCGCCGAGCGGCTGGAGCGGCAGGGCGACTGATTCGGCGTATCGGGCTGGACGCTCAGCCGCCGGCATCAGACGCTGACCGCTCCCCGGAATCCCCGCGCCGCATAGTACGACTCGGCGCCGTTGTGATACACGAACACCTGGCCATAGCGCCGGTCGCAGAACAGCGCGCCGCCCAGTTTCCTGATGCCGGGCGGCGTGGCGATCCAGCTCGACGTCTTCAGGTCGAACTCCCCCACTTCCTGGAGCGCGCGGTATTGCGCCTCGGTGAGCATGCCGATGCCCATCGCCGCCGCCATGGTCATGGCATCGTCCTGCGGCTTGTTGAGCTTGCGGGAGGCCAGCGCCGCCGCGTCGTAGCACAGGCTGCGCCGCCCTGGCGGACTCTCCGCCGCGCAATCGCAGAAGAGATATGCGCCGCTGCCATCGGGTCCGCCGACGACATCGGGTTCGCCGCCGGACCGTTCCATCGCATGCAGCACTGCCAGTTTCTTCGGGTCGGCCAGCAGCCGCTGCTGGACGGCCTGCCAGTCGACGCCGGGATGCCGTTGTAGGTGCCTCGTGAAGCGCTTCTCGAGCATATCGATGAGGACGTCGCACTCTGCTGCTTTCATGTCACAGGCTCCTTCAGGGAACCGCCAGCTTAGCGCACGGGGCGATGTGGAAAATGCGTGCATTGTCACACCGTGGCGATTCGTATCGAGCACCGCGCTGGCCACGGTGTGCTCCGGCGATAACCAATCCCTCGCCACCGATCACATTTCCGATCGCATGCGCCCAAGCGCTACCGGCCAAAAACAAATTCGCGTAAGGTGTGCGCACCTTTTACTCCCGCACATTTCAAGCACCCATGACTCCCGCATGCCTGTGGCCCCTGGCCGCCGAACTGGGCGAAGGCCCGGTCTGGATCCCCGAACAGAACCGCCTGTATTTCGTGAACCTCACCGGCAGGACGCTGCATGCGCTCGATGCCGGCGGCACCCGGCATGCCTGGCAGCTGCCGGACTTCATCTGCTGGCTGGTCCCCCGCCGCGATGGCGACGGCTTCATGGCCGGCCTGCGTGACGGCATCGTGCGCCTGTGGCTGGCACCGGACGTGCGCATCGAGTACCTGCACCAGTTGCCGGGCGCCGCGGATGGCATCCGCCTGAACGACGCCAAGGCCGATGCGCAGGGCCGCCTGTGGATCGGTTCGATGAACGCGCACGATGTGCACCGCCCGGACGGCACGCTGTTCCGCCTCGATGCGGACGGCAGCCTGCATGTGGCAGCCGATGAACACCACATCTGCAACGGCCCGGCCTTCAGCCTGGATGGCCGCACCATGTACCACAACGACAGCCTGCTCGCCCGCACTTACACCCACTCGGTAGCGGACGACGGCAGCCTCGGCACGCCGCGCGTGTGGCGCCAGTTCACGGCCGAGGAAGGCGCGCCGGACGGCATGACCGTCGACAGCGAGGACTGCGTGTGGATCGCCCAGTGGGGCGGCAGCCGCGTGTGCCGCTACAGCCCGGCCGGCGAGCTGCTGGCCACCATCGCGATGCCGGTGACGCAGCCTTCGTCGGTCGCTTTCGGCGGCGCGGACCTCAGGACGCTGTACATCACCAGCGCCTGGCAAAGCCTGGACGCAGCGCAGCGCGCCGCCGATCCACTGGCCGGAGCGCTGTTCGCGGTGCAGGTCGATGTGCCGGGCGTGCCCGTGCAGCGCTACGGATGAGCAGGCCGGCCCCTCTGCCATAAGAGGGCGTCACCGAAGCGCCGAAGCGCTTAAGATAGGCGGGCTACACCCGTCAACCCAGCAAGGAGAACAACGATGAAGACGCATGGCTCGGCCGTCTGGTCCGGCGGCATCAAGGATGGCAAGGGCGCCATCAGCAGCGCCAGCGGCGCATTGCAGGCATACCCGTACGGCTTCGCCAGCCGCTTCGAAGGCAAGCCGGGCACCAACCCGGAAGAACTGATCGGCGCCGCGCATGCGGGCTGCTTCACGATGGCGCTGTCGCTGATCCTCGGCGAAGCGGGCCTGACCGCCGAGAAGATGGACACCAAGGCGGAAGTCACACTGGAAAAGCAGGAGGACGGCTATGCCATCACGGCCGTGCACTTGACGCTGCAGGCGAAGATCCCCGGCGCCGACGATGCGAAGTTCCAGGAACTGGCCGCCAAGGCGAAGGCCGGCTGCCCCGTGTCGAAACTGCTGAAGGCCGACATTTCGCTGACCGCCACGCTGTTGTAACGGCCGCGGGCGAATTCGCCGCATTCCCGCCCGGCCGGCTTCGGCATACAATCGCTTCCTCGCCCATCCGGGTATCGAACCAAAAGGAAGCCTCCATGTCTAGAGCCGGCCCCGCCCTGCGCCTCCTCGCCGTCACCGCCCTCCTCGTCTCCGCCAATCTCGTCGCCGTCCATCCCGTTTCTGCCGCACCCGCGTGGGTGGCCCGCAGCGACGCCTACTCGCAACCCGTCCTGAAGGATGCCGGCCGCTACAGCCCGGAGGAAGCCTCGTCGCTGGGCAGCGAAGAGTTCGATACGATGGTGACCGACCTCAAGCCGCGTGCCTACGAGCGCGAACTGGCGGACACCGAGCAGCGCCTGGCCGCCCTGCGTGCCCAGCGCAAGGCCGAGAAGGACCCGAAGGTCGGGCAGGACCTGGACATCCTGATCGACTCGCGCGTCAAGCGCATCGACTCGCTGAAGCTGGAACGGCGCCACCTGCTGAACTACGTGAACGTGGGCGAGCTGACCTACGGCGGCCTGGATGCGCTGCTCGATGCCCGCAACAAGCCGGCACGCCAGCGCGCCGCGCTGCTGCGCCTGAAGCGCTACATCGGCGCGGAAAGCGGCTACACGCCGATCGCCACGCTGGCGCGCGCCCGCACCGAGGAGCGCTTCGCGGTGAAGGGCCTGGTCGGCCCCTACGTGGGCGAGGTCGAGGAAGGCCTGAAGAACAACGCCACCTACCTGGACGGCATTGCCGAGCTGTTCACGAAGGCAAAACTGACGGGCTGGGAAGCGGACCTGGCGACGCTGAAGTCGCAAGTGAAGGCCTACGATGACTGGGTGCGCGCCCAGATCCTGCCGCGCGCCCGCAAGGAAGTGCGCCTGCCGGAAGCGGTGTACGCGAACCGCCTGCTGAACGTGGGCGTCGACATCTCGCCCGAGCAGATGATCGAGCGCGCCAGCTTCGACTTCCAGGAAACGCGCGACCAGATGCAGGTGGTCGCCAACACCCTGGCCGCCCAGCGCAAGTTCCCGTCGAGCGACTACCGCGACGTGATGCGCGAGCTGAAGAAGACGTCGATCCCTGCCGACCAGCTGCTGCCGTATTACCGCGCGCGCCTGAAGGAGATCGAGAAGATCATCCGCGACCGCAACCTCGTCACGCTGCCGGCGCGCGATGCCAGCATCCGCACTGCGACCACCGCCGAAGCAGCCCGCACGCCGGTGCCGTTCATGAACCCGCCGCGCCTGATCGGCAATACGGGCGAATATGGCGAGTTCGTGATCCCGCTGTCGAACCCGAACGCCAAGTCCGCCGCGAAGATGGACGACTTCGACTACGAGGCCATGACGTGGACCCTGGCGGCGCACGAAGCGCGGCCCGGCCATGAGCTGCAGTTCGCGTCGATGGTGGAACAGGGCATGTCGATCGCCCGCGCCACGTTCGCGTTCAACAGCACCAACGTGGAAGGCTGGGGCCTGTATTCGGAGGCCGTGCTGCTGCCCTACATGCCGGCCGAAGGCCAGCTCGTGTCGCTGCAGATGCGCCTGCTGCGCATGGCCCGCGCGATGCTCGACCCGTCGATCAACCTGGGCCGCATGACGCCGGAACAGGCCAAGGCCTTCCTGATGAAGGAAGTGGGCCTGTCCGAACCGTTCGCGCAATCGGAAGTGGACCGCTATTCGTACCGCTCGCCGGGCCAGGCCACGTCGTACTACTACGGCTACGTGAAGCTGCGCGTGCTGCGCGCGCTGGCCGAGGTGGAACTGGGCGAGCGCTTCGACCTGAAGGCGTTCAACGATTTCGTCGTCGCTCAGGGCATCCTGCCGCCCGACCTGCTGCGCCAGGCGGTGGAGAAGGACTTCATCGCGGCACGGAAAACGACGCAGCCGGCGTCGTGAAACCGCCACCCGATGACGCCGCGGCCGGACGGGGCGGGCTGCCATGGCGCAGGCCCGCCGCGTCCAGCTCGGCCAGCAGCGCCGGCGCATACACGGCGTCCAGCGCCGCCGTCGGATACTGGTACAGGCCGCCCTGCTCCGGCGCCAGCGGCGCGGCCAGCGCCAGCACGTTCTCGGCGGCCGTCCACAGCCGCTGCACGTGCGCCATCATCGCCTTGCGCGCCACCAGCTTGCGCCATGCGGCCGGATCCTGTGCACGCAGCGCCTTCAGGTACGCGACGGTGTACAGCATGAAGTCGGCCATGCCGCCGATATTGCCGTTGATGGAACGGGCCCGCGCCGCCATGTCGCGGTACAGCGGCGTGCCCGCCACCGCCACCTCGAATTCCGCGCCTGCCACGTGCGCGTTCAGCTCATCGATCAGCGGGTAGAAGTCGCCCCGGTACACGTTGCGGTTGCCGAAGTAGACGGCGTAGCGGCCGTTCGGCTGCGCCTTCAGTTCATCGGGAATCTCTTTCGCCGCGATAGCGAAGGCAGGCGCCTGGCCGCGCACGTAGTCCGTGACGATCACTTCGCCGCGATAGTGGAACACCGCGCGGTTGCCATGGCAGGCGGAGAGCGCAAAGTCCAGCATGTGGTTCGCTTCGTGGAAGGCCGTCAGCAGCGCCTGCAGGTCCAGCGAGCGGGCCTTGCGCACCCACCACATCACCTGCGGCTGCGCGGCCCCGAACAGCGGCCGTACCGACGCGAATTCCGGCGCGGCGATCAGGGCCGCCAGCGCCGCCGTGTCGCTGCCCGAGGCGGCTTTGGGATTGCCGGCGCAGACTTCCTTGCCCGGCATGGCTTGCGGGCCGGCCGGTTCGAAGGCCGGCTGGGCACAAGCCGCACCCGCCCCCATCAGGAACACGGCCAGCCATCGGGACATCAGGGAACGGGCGTTTGTTTGCATGGCTCCATGATGCCGCAGCGGGGCGAAAAAAGGGGCTTGTCCCGTATTCAATGCCGCATCAGCAGCACCATCGCCAGGCCGTACAGCACCAGCAGCAGCGGAATGCCATTGGCCAGCACGCCGATCCACACGATCACGCGCCGCCATGCGCCGGCGTGCCGGAAGCCGAACAGGGCCGAGATGAAACCGGCCACGCAGCCGCTGCCGAGCAGGATGAAGCTCAGGCCGATGCACTGCATGCCGAAGTCGCCGCACCGGCCGTGCGAGAACGTGCCGGTCCAGGCCAGCGACGCCACGAAATACGTGATGGCGGCGATGGCCACGCTGACGGCGGCCGCGATATTGGGTTTGCGCGCCGGCGCGCCCGGCACGCTCAACCCTGCCGGCCGCTCTGTTCGACCGACAGCATGCGCTCGACATAGCGGGCGATCAGGTCGATCTCCAGGTTGACCTTGCCGCCGACCGTGAGGTGCTTCAGCGTGGTGACCTCGATCGTGTGCGGGATCAGGTTGATGGAGAACCGGCAGCCATCGGCCACGTCTTCCACGCGGTTGACCGTCAGCGACACGCCGTTGACGACGATGGAGCCCTTGAACGCCAGGTATTTTGCCAGCCCGGCCGGCGCTTCGATCACCAGCTCATACGACTCGCCGACCGGTTCGAACTTGCGCACGGTACCGAGACCATCGACGTGGCCGGAGACGAGGTGGCCGCCCAGGCGCTCGGCCAGCGTCAGCGCCTTTTCCAGGTTCACTTCGCCCGGCTGGTCCAGGCCCGCCGTGCAGTTCAGGCTTTCGCGCGAGACGTCGACCGTGAAGCTGTCCGCCGTCTTTTCGACGACCGTCATGCAGGCGCCGTTGATGGCGATGGAATCGCCCAGGCCCACATCGGCCAGCGGCAGGCCGCCGGCGCCGATGACGAGGCGCACGCCGGCGTCATGGCCGCCGGGCAGCGGGGTCACGGTGTTGATCTGGCCGACAGCGGCAACGATTCCTGTGAACATGGGTAGTATTCTCGTCAAATGGTGGAGGGTGGATTGAAGCGCGCCAGGATGCGCAGGTCGTCGCCGACCCGGCTCACATCGTGGAAGCGCAACCGGTATTGGTCGTTCAGGTCCGTTAGCGCCGGCAGGCCGAACATGCCCTGCGCATCGCCCAGCAGCGTGGGCGCCAGGTAGGCCAGCAGCTCGTCGACGCAGCGTTCGCGCACCAGCGAGCCATTGAGCTTGGTGCCCGCCTCGACATGCAGCTCGTTGATCTGGCGACGCCCCAGCTCGCGCATCAGCTCCGCCAGGTCCACCTTGCCGTGCGCGTTCGGCAGCACGATGATCTCGGCACCGGCATCGCGCAGCGGCGCTTCCTTCTCATGATCGTCGATGGCGGCCACGATCCACGTGCCGCCGCCCTGCAGCACCTTCGCGCGCGGGTCGATCTCGAGCCGGCTGTCGACGACGATGCGGCGCGGCTGGCGCGGCGTGGCGACGGCACGCACGTTCAGTTGCGGATCGTCCGCCTTGACGGTGCCGATGCCGGTCAGGATCGCGCAGGCCCGCGCGCGCCAGGCATGGCCGTCGGCGCGCGCCGGCGCGCCGGTGATCCACTGGCTGCGGCCGTTGTGCAGCGCCGTCATGCCATCCAGGCTGGCCGCCGTCTTCATGCGCACCCACGGCAGCTGGCGCGTCATGCGCGAGAAGAAGCCGATGTTCAGTTCATACGCCTCGTCCGCCAGCACGCCGGACGATGCTTCGATGCCGGCCGCCGCCAGCCGTGCCAGGCCCTGGCCAGCCACCAGCGGGTTCGGGTCTTCCATCGCCGCGACCACGCGCCCCAGGCCGGCGCGCACCAGCGCATCGCAGCACGGCGGCGTGCGGCCGTAGTGGCTGCACGGCTCGAGGGTGACATAGGCGGTGGCGCCGCGCACGTCGATGCCGCGGCGCGCCGCATCCTTCAGGGCCTGGATTTCCGCATGGTCCTGGCCCGCCGGCTGGGTGACGCCGGCGCCGATGACGACGCCATCGCGCACGATGACGCAGCCGATATGCGGATTGGGCGACGTGGTGTACAGGCCGCGCGCAGCCCACTGCAGCGCCAGGCGCATGCCGGCCACGTCGTCGTCGATCCGCAGGTCGGCGTCGCGCACGGGATCGTGCAGGCCGTCGCGCGCCGCGTCATTGTCCAGTTCCATACCGTAGCAGCCCTATTCGCCCGCCGCCGTGCAGCCGGACTCCGTTGCCGGGTCGCACAGCCGTGCGCGGCCCAGCATGTTGATCTTGATGTTGCGCCGCGCGCTGCCGGACTGCAGCGACAGCGTGCCCCAGTTGGCGGCCAGCGCATTGTCCGTACGGCAGGTACGGCCGGCACTATTATAGGCGACATAGAACGGCGGCGCAGCGAGGGTCAGCCCGGACCAGATGCGCATGCCGGCAGCCGGGGCGGCACGCCGGAACAGCACTTCGTCGGCCGCGCCGGGCCGGCCGTCGCCATCGCGGTCGGCAAACACGAGCCAGCCTTGGCGCCAGTCCGCACCGGCCGCATCGAGCGGTGCCACGGCCACGATCTCGCCCCGGCCGATGGCCTGCGAGCGTGCCAGGTGCAGGGCCGCCAGCAAATCCGCCGCCGCGGCGCGCACCGCATGGCGCTCGAGCGTGGCGCGAAAATCCGGGACGGCGAGGCCCAGCAGGATGGCGGCGAGGGCCACGCCGACCAGCATCTCCACCAGTGTGAAGGCGTGCGGCCGTTTCAGCGCCAGCAGCGCACCGTGGCGGCAGTATCCTGGGTTGCGCTGGCGCGCCGTTCGCCGCGGCTGGTGAGAGTCAGACGTTGGCATGTATCGTCCCGGAAGCGGCTGTCCACGCGCGATGTGCCGGGCGTGGCTGTCAGCTCGATGCAGTTGTCGATGGTGTCGCCTTCGCAGGCGCGCCCCGCGATTTCATAAGCGCTGCTGGCCGCCGTGGTGCCGGACCACCAGCGGAACTGCTGCGCCTCGGGTTCCGGTGCGTCCGCGCCAAAGGCGATGTAGCGGTTGTGCTGCGTGAAATAGCGCTCCTGCTGCCCCATCAGCGCCTGCAGCGCGCCCTGCCCCTCCGTGCGCCTGGTACGGATCACGTACTCCCGCCAGGAGGGCAGCGCGACGGCGGCGAGGATGCCGGCGATGGCCAGCGCCACCAGCAGCTCCGGCAGGGTAAAACCGCCACGGCTCGCCATGGCGCCCGTCACCGGCACACCTTCATGGGGCCGGCCCGCCTGCCGCGCGATGCAGCCGGCGCCAGTTGGCCACTTCGCGCCAGCTCAGGCGCCCGGCCGGCCAGCTGGCGGCGCTACCGGCCACCACACGCGGTACCTCGCCCGGTTGCACGATGACGGTGTCACGACGGATGCGCAGCCGTCCGTTCGCTTCGCGCCCCGTGCGCACACGGTCGCCGCGCAGCATCAGGGGTGCGCCCAGGAAGTCCGGCAGCAGCGTGCCCGTGCTGCCGGACAGCAGTGCCGCGCCATCGGCATCCGTCGCCAGCCCGGCCAGCGCATCGAGTACGTAGACGCGGCCGGCGCTGTCCGCACAGGGATCGCGGCCCGGCACCACGGTACCGAACACCAGCTTGCCATCGGCGAGGGTCCCGCTGGCGATGCTGCGCTCGCCCGATTGCGCCACATCCGCGAAATCGAGGTACCAGCCCTGCGGCCGGTCGCCCGCGCCGATGGTGGCCATGCGCCCGGTGACGAGAAAGTCGGCATCGCCGGACGCGCCGTCCACGCTGCGCTGGACCAGGTCGGCACGCCGCAGCGGCACCGGCCGAGCGCGCGCCGCGGGGTCGTCGTAGATCGCGTAATAGGACTGCGGCGTGAACGTGTCCGGCGCGCGTTCCTCGCGGCCGTACAGGCTGCCCGTGCCGAACAGCACGAGGTAGCCGCCGCCTTCCGCATGGACGATCTTCGGCTGCTGCGTGACGGGCTGGCGGTGGCCCGCGGCGTCGCGCGCCACGAAGAGCGATTGCATGGACGGGTCGGTGCGCCACGGTGGCCGCCCCGTGAAATCGAAACGCCACAGATTGCCCTGCAGGTCGCCGGCGTAGGCATGGCGCACCATATTGTCGTCATCGGCCACGAGGGCCGGCGCGCCGAGGCCGGCCGGCAGCGACGGTTCGCCCGGCGGCGTATCGAGGCGGTAGTAATTCGTATCGAGGCGCCAGCGCTCGGCCGGCGGCTTGTCCAGCGCCAGCAAAAACAGCGCGCCCTGCCCCGCGCCGGCCGCGCCATCGGCCACGTAGCTGTTCACGCCATTGCCCGTCAAGGCGAAGTGGCGGTATTGCGGACCGGCCGCGGTGGAGCGCAACTGCAGGCGCCCCACCTGCACGGGCTGCATCACGTTGCCCAGCGCCGGATCGTCCTGCTGCGTGAATTCCCACATGGCGCCGGCGCCGCCCGCGAAGGCTGCGGGATCGGTGACATCCAGCGCGAACAGGCCCTGCGCGCCGGCACCGGGCGAGCCGACCAGCACCGTGCGCCACTGCCCGCGGACCAGCGCCTCGCCGGCCGTCAGCGGTCCGTCGACATAGGGGCGGTGGGCGCGGCCCGGCGCTGTGAGTTCGTTCAGCGCCGGAACCAGCATGTTCGGCACATAGGCAAACAGCTCGGCGCCAGTGGCCGCATCGAAGGCGTGCAGCATGCCGTCGTTGGTGCCGAGGTAGACCGCGTCACGCCGCAGCAGCGTGCGGCTGTAGAAGGCGGCGTGCGCACTGTCGCCGGGCTGGCTGGCGCCGGGTCCGACATACACCGGCACGCCGTGCACCGCGTCGCCCAGCAGGCCCGCACGCGGCTGGAACACGGTGCCTTCCTGTATGCGCTCGCCGCGCAGGTACGCGACACGCGCTTCGCCTAGTCCATCGGCACCGCTTTCCGCGCCCGTCACCGCGCCCGGCGGGCGGTTCAGGGCGGCGCGCTGCGCGACGGACAAGCGCGGCCACTCGAACGGGATCGTGGCACCGGCCGGTGAACTGTCCGGGTTCAGGGTGTAGATCTGCCTGGCTGCCGGTGCGGTACCGCTCAGCAGCGCGGACGCTTCCCACAACGGCGGCAGGAGCCGCACGCTCCCATCATCGTCCTGCACCAGCGGTACACGGGCCAGCGTGCCGCTGCCGCTGGCGATGTCGTAGGTGGTGCGGAACACCGTGGCGTCCGATGCAGGCACGCCCGGCGGGGGCCGGCGGGGCGTGAGATCTTCCGCCGGCACGGCCAGGGACTGTCCCGCCACCATGCGGGCACCGGAACGGCAGGCCAGGGCCGCTGCTTCGTCATCCAGTTCCACTGCAGGCGGCGTCGCCGTGGCAGCGGCCAGCGCGGCACACGCAAGGGGCAGCGCCAGGGCCAGTGCCGCAGCCATCCCGCTGCCGGAGAACGGGCGGCCGGCCTGGCGAGAAGCGATGCCGTTCATGCTCAATCTTCCGGGCGCCGGTAGGCCGTCTGCAGCACGACCTGCGTCGCCGCGCGGCTGCCGAAACCGATGGCCGTCACCCGGTAGAAATAGCGCGGCGGGCCGCCGGCCTCCTCGCCGGGACGGTGATACGGCAGCCGTTCCACGATGTACTGCGGCCGGCGCAAGGGCGCGAACCCGCTGCCCGTCTCCATCGCAGCACCGGTGAAGTGGCCGAACGGCACGGCGCTGGCGCCGGCCAGGTCGACCGTTTGCCATGGCGGCGGGTCGCCCGGCGCAGAGCGTGCACAGAGGCCCAGCGCGGAACCGGTGCCGCAGCCCGGCGCAAATGCGGGCGCTGCCAGCAGGTCCGCCCGCTCCGCTGCCGCCGTATCGAGATCGTGTTCCGCATCCATCAGTGCATCCTCCGCAGCCTGCAGCGCCACGTGCCGGTCCCGCTCGGCGCGTGCCGCCTTCTCTCCCATCAGCGCGGTGCCCGCCGCGGCGGCCGCGAGCAGCATCACGGCCACCAGCATCAGCAGGCTGACGATCAGCGTGATGCCGGCTTCGCGTCCCCGGGTCCCTGCGAGCCTGGCCATCAGCCGTCCCGGTTGCGCAGCAGGACAGCCGTTTCGAACACGCGGCGCGCCCGCCATCGCAGGGCCTCCGGCAGGCGTGCCTCGTCGATCTGCGTTCCCGCATCCAGGGCATCCCCATAGGCCGCACCGAACAGCTCGTAACGCGCCGGCAGCGAGGCGGGCCGCGAGCCCGTTTCGCCGTGCAGCAGCAGCGCCACGCGCACGGTCGCCACACGTTTCCACCACGTGCGGCGGCGCAGGTCGGCGGCCTGCTCGGCGGGCGTGGCGCCGGCCAGCGCCAGTGCGCCATCGAGTGCCGCGATCCCGGATGCGTTCAGGTAGCGATTGGGAATGCCATCGCGCGGCTCGTCCGTATCGACGCCATACAGCACCTGGAAGCTGTCCACGCCGCGCACGATCGCGTCGGCATTCCAGTTGCCGGACTGCGCCACGTACTTGCAGCGCAGCTCCGATTCGCCATCGTCCGCCATGCCCACATAGAAGATGCTCCAGCCGTCCTGGGCCGTGCCGGCGGCAAAGCCGGCGCAGTCGATCACGGACGCATAACCGGCCACGTTGCCGGCGCCGGAAAAGCGCAGCGCCAGCACATCGCTGCCGTTGATGCCGGCCACCGCGCCGCCCAGGCCGGCAGCCGTGCGCGTGAGGCTGCGGTTGTCCAGGCCCGTGATGGCGGGTGCTGCATCCGCCGCGGTGCCGGTGCCCGTTTCGAGGTCCGTCCATGCGGACTGGCGCAGGCCCTGCTCGACCAGTTCCAGCGCATAGCGTCCGCCATCGGTCAGCCGCGCATTGGCGCCGTGGTTGACGAAGTCCCGGTTGGCCACCAGCAGCATGGCCGATGCAGCAAGCGTGACGAGCAGGCCGAGCGTGAGGGCCACGAGGATCTCGGCGATGCCGATGCCGCGCTGGGGGCGCGTGAATGCAAGTGCGCTCACGGCGCGGCCCCGACGGCAATCGCGACGCCCGGCGCGTAGCTGCCGGCCGCATCGGTGTCCGGCGTGCCGTCCGGGCGCTTGCCGCGCCAGCCGACCTTCACCACCACGGGGGCCGATGGCTCGCCGCTGCAGTCCCAGCGCAGGCTGCCGCCGGCCCACATCTGCGCATCGCGGCAGACGCGTGCGCGGCCGGCGGGAAAGGTGGCGCGCACCTGCCGTTTCAGTTCGTAGGCATCCAGGCTGGCCAGTCCGGCGGCATCGCAGGGCGTGGCGAGACACAGGTTGGCGGGCGGCGCGGGCGACGGCTCGGCGTGCGCGTCGTAATCGATGGCGAGGTAGGCCGGCAGCTGGGCGGCGTTGGCGCGCATGCGGTCGGCCAGGCTGGAGGCAACGCGCACGGCGGACGAGAGCAGCGCCGATTCGTGGCGCGTGCGCATGGCATGCAGCTGCATCGCCGTGCCGCCGATCAGGCCCAGGGCCAGCACGAAGACGGCGATCAGTATTTCCAGCAGCGTGAACCCGGCAGCTTGGCGCATGGCGGCCTCCCCTTTGAACTCTGCCGTACAAGATAGGCGGGGACGGCCGTTAGCGGTTGAGGCGGGTCAAGGATGAGGTGGCTGACGGGAGATTTCCGGACGGCGGTTGCGCGCTCGGATTGCGCAGAGGAATGATTCAGGGCAGGCAGGCGGGAAACGCTGCCGGAAGCCACACCCGCTCGTTTGACGTGCTGGTAACAGGTGCTGCAAGCAAAAACCGCTGCCCCACACCGATGAAGCCGGCGTCGGACACCCCGCTGGCGGCGGTGGCAAGCTCACATGCCGCGGGCGCCCCCGTAAGCCAGCGGCCGTGCTGGCGTCGGACACCGGTTTGGTCGCTTGACCACCGTTGCCGACGAACCGCAGCCTTACTCGGCCCGCTTGCCGGCCTCTTCGATGGCATCCTGGAACTCGGCCAGGTCCTCGAAATTCTTATAGACGGAAGCGAAGCGGATGTAGGCCACCTTGTCCAGACGCTTCAGCTCGCCCATCACCAGTTCGCCGATGTAGTTCGTGTCCACCTCGCGCTTGCCACTCGTGAGCAGCTTTTCCTCGATCGACTGCACGGCGCGGTCGACGGCCGCCGCTTCCACGGGCCGCTTGCGCAGCGCCAGCATCAGGCTGCCACGCAGCTTCGCTTCGGCGTATTCGGTGCGGCTGCCGTTTTTTTTGACCACGAACGGCATCGAAAGTTCAATCCGCTCGTACGTCGTGAAACGCTTGTCGCATTTGCCGCAGCGCCGGCGGCGCTTGATGGCGTCCCCCTCCTCCGATACGCGGGTATCGAGGACGTGGATGTCGTCATGCTGGCAAAACGGACATTTCATGGTGGATCAGTCGCAAAAGTATGAAAAAGGCGCCGGACCTCGCAGCCCGGCGCCCCGATGGTAACAACGCGGGGGTTATGCGTAAACCGGGTATTTGTCGGCCAGCACCTTCACGGCCGCCTTCACGCGCTCGATGGTGGCGGCGTCGTTCGGGTTGTCCAGCACGTCAGCGATCAGGTTGCCCACTTCTTCCGCCTCGGCTTCCTTGAAGCCGCGCGTCGTCATGGCCGGGCTGCCCAGGCGGATGCCGGACGTCACGAACGGCTTCTGCGGGTCGTTCGGGATGCCGTTCTTGTTCGTCGTGATGTGTGCCGAACCCAGGATGGCTTCGGCTTCCTTGCCGGTCAGGTTCTTGGCGCGCAGGTCGACCAGGAACACGTGGGACTCGGTGCCGCCGGACACGATGCGCAGGCCACGCTTGATCAGCGTTTTCGCCAGCACGTCGGCGTTCTTCACCACCTGCTGCTGATACGCCTTGAAGTCCTCGCCCAGCGCTTCCTTGAACGCCACGGCCTTGCCGGCGATCACGTGCATCAGCGGGCCGCCCTGGATGCCGGGGAAGATCGCCGAATTGATGATCTTCTCGTGCTCGGCCTTCATCAGGATGATGCCGCCGCGCGGGCCGCGCAGCGACTTGTGCGTGGTCGACGTGACGAAGTCGGCGTGCGGCACCGGGTTCGGGTACAGGCCGGCGGCGATCAGGCCGGCGTAGTGGGCCATGTCCACCATGAAGTAGGCGCCGACGGCCTTGGCCACGGCGGCGAAACGTTCGAAGTCGATCTTCTTCGAGTAGGCCGAGGCGCCGGCGATGATCAGCTTCGGCTTGTGCTCGTGGGCCAGCTTTTCCATGGCATCGTAGTCGATGTCTTCCGAAGCGGTCAGGCCGTAGGACACCACGTTGAACCACTTGCCGGACATGTTCAGCGGCATGCCGTGCGTCAGGTGGCCGCCTTCGGCCAGCGACATGCCCATGATCGTGTCGCCCGGCTTGAGCACGGCGAAGAACACGCCCTGGTTGGCCTGCGAGCCCGAGTTCGGCTGCACATTGGCCGCTTCCGCGCCGAACAGCTGCTTCAGGCGGTCGATGGCCAGCTGCTCGACGACGTCGACATATTCGCAGCCGCCGTAGTAGCGCTTGCCCGGATAGCCTTCGGCGTACTTGTTCGTGAGCTGCGAGCCCTGCGCTTCCATCACGGCCGGCGACGTGTAGTTTTCCGAGGCGATCAGCTCGATATGGTCGTGCTGGCGGCGGTTTTCGTTCTGGATGGCGCCGAACAGCTCAGGGTCGACGTTGGCGAGGGTGTGATCTTTTGCGAACATGGTTATTGCTCCGTACTGAGTAGGACACGACAAGGATCGAACAGGAATGCCGGGTGCGGCAAAGGCAGCCTCTTCGCAACGATTCCATCGGTGGCTGCCCAGGCGAACGGCTGATTGAAATCTCACGTTCCCCGGTGGAGACCCACCTTTCGCGGCGCCCGTCCCGTGGGGGGAGCCGCTTTTCGCCAGTTACGTGAGACATAAATGGAGCCGAGATTGTATGTGACGGGGCCGTGAATGGCAATCCACCCCGCCGTGCGGGACGAAGCCGCGGCAATGCTGCCAGTTCGGCTACAATCAGCCGGTTCAACCCTGCTACCCACGGAACTGCTCACATGATCGTCTTCATTACCGGCGCCACCGCCGGCTTCGGCGCCGCGATGGCGCGTACGTTCGCCACCAACGGCCACCGCGTGCTGATCGCCGGCCGCCGCGCAGACCGCCTCGATGCCATCGCCGCCGAACTGGGCGCCAATGTGCGCACGGTGCCGTTGGACGTGACGGACAAGGCGGCCATCCACGCCGCGCTGGACGCCCTGCCGGCCGACTGGCGCGATATCGACGTGCTGATCAACAATGCCGGCCTGGCGCTGGGCATCAAGCCGGCCCAGGAAGCCTCGCTGGACGACTGGGACACCATGATCGCCACCAACTGCAGCGGCCTGGTGACGATGACGCGCGCCGTGCTGCCCCGCATGGTGGAGCGCAACACGGGACTGGTGATCAACCTGGGTTCCGTGGCGGGCGCCTATCCCTACCCGGGCGGCAATGTGTACGGCGCCACCAAGGCCTTCGTCGACCAGTTCACGCTGAACCTGCGCGCCGACCTGGTGGGCACCGGCGTGCGCGCCACCAACCTGGCGCCCGGCCTGTGCGGCGGCACCGAGTTCTCGAACGTGCGCTTCAAGGGCGACGACGCGGCAGCGGCGAAGGTCTACGAAGGCACCACGCCGCTGACGGCCGAGGACATTGCCGCCACCGCCTACTGGATCGCCACGCTGCCGCCGCACGTCAATGTCAATTCGATCGAGCTGATGCCTACCTGCCAGGGCTTCTCGCCGTTCGCCATCAAGCGGGCCTGAGACGTAAGCCTTTGTTACCGATATTGCATTAACGAAATAGTTTTGCTTTACTGCCCAGCTTGTGGAATGTGCAGTAATTTCTGGCAACGATGTGAGCAAATCGCTTAGAATGTTGCCTAATTACACCTTTGATATTTTTACCTCGTCCTTCATGGCATCAGAGTTCAGCTGGGAAGTCCGCGTCTACTACGAGGATACGGACGCGGGCGGCATTGTTTATTATGCAAATTACCTGAAGTTCTTCGAGCGGGCGCGCACCGAATGGCTGCGCGCCATCGGCGTTGGCCAGCAGAAGCTTCTGGAAGAGCATGACGCCATGTTCGTGGTCAAGAACGTGAGCGCGGACTATCATGCGCCGGCCAGACTGGACGATGCACTAAAATTAACACTCGTTATCGAGAAGCTCGGCCGCGCATCCGTCGTGTTCCGCCAGCAGGCATGGTGCGGCACGACGCTGCTGAACACGGCGCATGTGAAGGTCGGCTGTGTCGATGGCGCGCTGCGTCCCCGCGCCTTGCCGGATGCCGTGGCGGCCGAGATGGGCCGCTTTGTCGCGAACTAGTCCAGGCCGGGCGCACGACGCCGAAGCCGGTGCAATCCCAACCCACTGAGAAATAATGAACGGTACCCAAGATCTTTCCTTCATCGCCCTGATCTCCAACGCGCACCTGATCGTCCAGCTGATCATGGCGCTGCTGCTCGGCGTATCGCTCATCAGCTGGACCTACATCTTCAAGAAACTGTTCGATGTGCGCGCCGCGCGCCGCATGACGCTCGACTTCGAGAAAACCTTCTGGGCCGGCGGCAACCTGCACCAGTTGTACCAGTCGGCCAGCAGCAACCGCGCCAACCACGGGGCGCTGTCGCGCATCTTCGAGGCGGGCATGGGCGAATTCATCAAGGGCAAGCAGGCCGGCGCCGCCAGCCGCGATGCGCTGGACGTGGGCGCCATCCTGGACGGTGCCCGCCGCGCCATGCGCGCCGCCTTCCAGCGGGAGATGGATGCACTCGAATCGCACCTGGCCTTCCTGGCATCCGTCGGTTCCGTGTCGCCGTACATCGGCCTGCTCGGTACCGTGTGGGGCATCATGAATGCGTTCCGCGGCCTGGCCAACGTGCAGCAGGCCACGCTGTCGGCCGTGGCGCCGGGCATCGCCGAAGCGCTGATCGCCACCGCGATCGGCCTGTTCGCCGCGATTCCCGCCGTCGTCGCCTACAACCGTTTTTCGCACGATGTCGACCGCCTGGCGATCCGCTTCGAGAGCTTCGTCGAGGAATTCTCCAACATCCTGCAGCGCCAGTCGCGCTAACGGCAGGACTGGACTAGCGAGAGACCACGATGGCTTCCTCCTTCAACAGCGGTGGCATGCGCGGCGGCCGGGGCCGCAAGCTGAAATCCGAGATCAACGTCGTGCCGTACATCGACGTGATGCTGTGCCTGCTGATCATCTTCATGGTCATGCCGAGCTCGAACAACCCCAGCTCGATCGACCTGCCGCATGCCGAGAAATCGGTGCGGCCGCCGGATGCCTACATCCAGGTCACCCTGAAACCCAACGGTGCGCTCTCGATCGGCATCGCGGGCAAGAATGCCGATGCGCCGGAGACGGAACCGAACCGGGAAGCGCTGGTGCGCAAGCTGCGTACGCTGCACGAGGACAATCCCGATTATCCGGTGCTGATCGCGGGCGACAAGGAAAGCAAGTACGACGACGTGATCCAGCTGATTTCGGAAGCGAAGAAGATGGGGATCGCGCGCGTTGGACTGGCAACCAAGTAAGGCATGGCGATGACCGAAGCAAGCAGGGGCGGACCGTACCGGGTGCCGCGGCGGGAAAACGGCTGGCGCGCATTTGCGTTCGCCGTGGCCACGCACGCGCTGCTGTTCGTGTTCCTGTGGGGCGGCATCAACTGGCAGAACACCCAGCCGGTGGCGGTGGAAGCGGAAGTGTGGGACCTGACGACGCAGCAGGCCGCGCCGCCGGAATCCCAGCCGGAGCCGCAGAAGACCGCGCCGGAACCCGAGCCGGAACCGGAACCCGAGCCGGTGCGCGCCCCGCCGCCACCGCCGCCGCCCACGCCGGCGCCACCTGAAAAGGTTGCGCCGCCGAAGGTCGATCCGGAAATCGCGCTGAAGAAGGAGCGCGAGAAGAAGAAGGAAGAAGAAAAACGCGTCGCGGCCGAAAAGGCCGAGGAAAAGCGCAAGCAGAAAGCGGAAGACGATCGCAAGCTGGCTGAGCAGAAGAAGCTCGACGAGAAAAAGAAACGCGAAGAAGAAGCGAAGGAACGCAAGCTGGCCGAAGAGAAGGCCGAGAAGCAGAAGGAAAAAGAAGAAGAGCTGGCCGAAAAGAAGAAGGCCGAAGAAGACAAGAAGAAGCTGGCAGCGAAAGAAGCCTCAAAGAAAGCGGCCGAAAAAGCTTCCGCGGACAAGCTGGCCAAGCAGCGTGCCGACGAAATGCGCCGCATCATGGGCGCTGCCGGCGGCAGCAGCGGCACAGCCGAGAAATCGACTGCACCGCGCATGGACAGCGGCTACGTGGCAGCGATCACGGCCAAGATCAAGAGCAACATCGCCTACAGCGGTGGCGACGCGCCGGGCAACCCGCGCGCCGAGTTCAAGATCACGCAGTTGCCAACTGGGGAAATCGTAAGCGTCCGAAAGGTCAAAAGCAGCGGTATTCCCGCCTACGATACCGCGGTGGAGAACGCGATTGCAAAATCGTCGCCCCTGCCGAAAAAGAAGGACGGTACCGTGGAACGGGACATTAACGCCGGATTCAATTTGAAGGACTTGCCCTGATGCGCACCATGAAAAAACTTAACTTCGTCATTCTTGCCACCGGCCTCATCGCCGGTGCCGCCAATGCCCAGCTGCGCGTGGAGATCTCCGGCGTCGGCAGCAACCAGATCCCGGTCGCCGTGGCCGCCTTCGTCGACGAAGGCCAGTCGCCCACCAAGATCTCCCAGGTCATCAAGACCGACCTGGAGCGCAGCGGCGCGTTCAAGGTGATCGATGCCGGCACCGTCAGCGACATCAACAACATCGACCTAAGCTCGTACAAGGGCCGCGGCGCCGATGCGCTGGTGGTCGGCACCGTGCAGAAGGGGGCCAATGGCGCCTTCGACGTGCGCTACAAGCTGATGTCCACGGTGCAGAACAGCAAGCTGTCGCAGCTGGACCAGCAGGCGCCGGCCCAGTTCACGCGCCTGGCCGGCCACAAGATCGCCGACGACGTGTATGAAAAGCTGACCGGCGTGCGCGGCATCTTCGCCACCCGCATCGCGTACGTGACGCAGCAGGGCCGTTCGTACCGCCTGGAAGTGGCGGATTCGGACGGCGACAACATCCAGCTGGCGCTGTCGTCGAACGAGCCGATCATCTCGCCTTCCTGGTCGCCGGACGGCACCAAGGTGGCCTACGTGTCGTTCGAGCAGAAAAAGCCCGTGATCTACGTGCAGAACCTGATCACCCGCCAGCGCACCGTGATCGCCAATGAAAAAGGCAGCAACTCGGCACCCGCCTGGTCGCCGGACGGCAGCCGCATCGCCGTCGCCCTGTCCAAGACGGGCAATACGCAGATCTTCGTTGCCAACAGTTCCGGCGGCGGCCTGCGCCGCGTGTCCAACAGCAGCGGCATCGACACCGAACCGCAGTTCTCCGCGGACGGCCAGTCGATCTACTTCACCAGCGACCGCAGCGGCAATCCGCAGATTTACAAGATGAGTGCCAACGGCGGCGATGCGCAGCGCGTTACATTCAAGGGCGGCTACAACATCAGCCCGCGCGTTTCGTCGGACGGCAAGTCGCTGGCCTACATCTCGCAACGCGGCGGCGCGTTCCAGCTGTACGTGCTGGATCTCGCCAGCGGCCAGGAACTCCGGCTGTCCGACAACACCAACGACCAGGCACCGAGCTTCGCGCCGAACGGCAAGTACATCCTGTACTCGACCGAATCGGGCGGCCGCAAGGCGCTGGCGGTGGTGTCGGTGGACGGCCGCGTCAAGCAACGCCTGACCATCCAGGCGGGAGCAATCAAGGAGCCCACCTGGGGTCCTTTCATGAAGTAAAAAAAGTAGTAAAGACCTTTCACAACGACCAGGAGAAATAAAATGCGTAACGTAAAGAGCATCGCCTTCCTCATCACCAGCGCAGCACTGCTGTCCGCCTGCTCCAGCCCGGTAAAGATCGCCGAGCCGGCACCAGTGGTGGAAAGCAAGCCGGCTGAAGCCGCACCAACCGCGTCGGCCAACCCACGCGACGTGGCGCCGGTGGAAACGAAATCGATCGACCCGCTGGACGATCCGCAAGGCGTGCTGGCCAATCGCAGCGTGTACTTCGACTTCGACAGCTACGTTGTGCGTGACGATGGCAAGGCCGTCGTGCAGAACCACTCCGGTTACCTGACGAAAAACACCAACCGCAACATCCTGGTCCAGGGCAATACCGACGAACGCGGCGGCGCCGAGTACAACCTGGCCCTGGGCCAGAAACGTGCCGAAGCCGTGCGCAAGTCGCTGGTCGCTCTGGGCGTGTCGGAAGGCCAGGTCGAAGCCGTCTCGCTGGGCAAGGAAAAGCCGAAGGCCGAAGGCCACAACGAAGAAGCATGGGCGCAGAACCGCCGTGCGGACATCGTCTACAAGTAATTCCGCTTCACGTACGGACGGGGCAGCGCGCTATACTTGTGCGTTGCCCCGTTTTTTTTATGGAAAGCGTTTAGAACATGATCAAATTCACCAAGACCGCGCTGGTGCTGGCCCTGGCGTCCCTGTCCTTCCACGCTGCCGCCGGCGTATTCGACGACGATGAAGCGCGCCGCGCCATCCTCGACCTGCGCGCCAAGCTCGAGGCGCTGTCGAAGGACGTCAATACGCGCCTGAGCACCGGCCTGGACACGAAAGCGGACAAGAGCGCCACGCTGGACCTGATCAACCAGCACGAACAGACGATGCAGGAAATCGCCCGCCTGCGCGGCCAGGTGGAAGTGCTGCAGAACGAGATCGAAGTCTCCTCGAAGCGCCAGAAGGACTTCTACGCCGACCTCGACAAGCGCCTGCGCGCCCTCGAACCGCGCCAGGTAGAGATCGACGGCCAGACGGCCTCCGTCGACCAGGCCGAACAGAACGCCCACGATGCCGCCATGCAGAAGTTCAAGGAAGGCGACTACGAAGGCGCCGCCACCGCGCTGCAGGCGTTCGTGCGCCGCTACCCCGCTTCCGCGTACGCCGCCAACGCCCAGTACATGCTCGGCAACGCCTATTACCTGCAGCGCGACTGCAAGGCGTCCATCGTTGCCCAGCAGGCCGTGGTGAAGAACTACGGCGACAGCCCGAAAGCGGCCGACGCCATGCTGAACATCGCCGCCTGCCAGACCGAGCTGAAGGCCGTCAACAACGCCAAGAAGACGCTCAACGACCTCATCAAGACCTACCCGAACACCGCCGCCGCCCGCACCGCCAAGGAACGCCTCGGCGGCAAGTAAGCCTCCACGGTCCAGCCCGTGTCCACGTTGGGGGCGAAACAGGGGTTTCGTCGAGCACAGCTCGGCGCCTGTGGAGCGATGCAGCCATGCAGGGCTGCATTCCTTTCAGACCCCGACTAAGACACGAGCTCGACTTTTGTGCCTACCTGCCCGGCCCGCGTTTGAACATGGAGCTCCATTGCAGCGCTGTATAGCTCAGTTCGTGTCCATGTCGGGGTCTGACCCCAGGGTGGACACGGGCTCTGCCGTTGGTGATTCGATGCTGCCGAGCATTTGACAAGTACCGTCGGGCCGACTTATAATCCCGCTTCTTTCGGAGGGTCGTTAGCTCAGTTGGTAGAGCAGCGGACTTTTAATCCGTTGGTCGCAGGTTCGAGCCCCGCACGGCCTACCATTCGCAAGCTGTCAGCAGTAAATCAGCAGTAAAGCGTTTTATCTTGGGTCGTTAGCTCAGTTGGTAGAGCAGCGGACTTTTAATCCGTTGGTCGCAGGTTCGAGCCCCGCACGGCCTACCAAGATTCATCAGAAACGCCAGCCTTCGGGCTGGCGTTTTTGTTTGGTGATTTACTTTATCGCGTTGTGACAGGACGAGCTCGATAACCTTGCGGTGCGAGCCCGGATGTTGGCGGTGGCGTAGCAAAGGATCGTGTGATCGCCCCAATTACCCCGGCCGTCGCTCCCCCGCCTGGGCAAACTGCCGGAACGGCCGCTCGGCCAGCACCGGCCGCATGATGACCAGCTCGCCCAGGAAGCGCACCGCGCGGCCCAGCGGCAGCTCCACCCAGTGATGGAACACGGCGCCGGCCGCGAGGCTGGACGCCCACGCCACCAGCATGCCCAGCGCCTGCCAGCCCGGCTCCAGCGGCATGAAGCGCGTGAAGGCGGCGTTCACCAGCAGCGACACGGCAAAGTGGATCAGGAACACCGAGTAGGAAATCTGGCCCAGGCGGTTGACGATGCTCCAGCCGCGCCCCGTCGATGTGGTGCGCACGCGGCCGAACAGGAACAGCACGCAGGCCACGGCCAGCGCCAGCGCGATGCGGCTGCGGAACTCGACCGTCAGCGCCACCAGCGCGGGCACCAGCGTCATCACCGCCAGCAGCACGACGGCGCCCGGCTTGCGGCGCGGATCGCTGGCCCACCAGGCCATCAGGCCCAGGCCGTAGCTGCCGAAGAAGTACGGCGCCCAGTCGTCCCAGTCGCCATCGAGGTTGTAGTACAGCAGGGAGACGGCGATGCCGCCGGCCGTCGCCAGCGGCATCAGCCAGGCGGGGCGGCGGCTGCCGGCCATCTGGCCCGTCAGCCACAGCGCCAGCACGATCACGCCATACAGCTGGAAATCGATGGCCACGTACCAGGCGCCCGCCGACACGGATTCGTAGCCGAGCACGCCATGCAGCAGCAGGGCATGGGCGATCAGCTGGCCTGGCGTGGCCGGCGGGGAAATCGAATCGTGGACCATCCAGTCGCTCGCCCAGGCGGAGGCGACGACGGCACACAGCGTGGCGGCCAGGAACGGCGGCACCAGCTTGGCATAGCGCTTCCAGATGGCGCGCAGCGGATCGGCCAATCCCGGCAAGCCGTCCGGGGACAGCGACTTGGCGACGAGGAAGCCGCCGATGACGAGGAACACCTGCACGGCAATGCGCGCGGAATCGCCCAGCCAGTCGACCAGTTCGGGAAACAAAGGGCGGGCGCGGTCGGCCATCGGCCCGTAGAACGCCAGGTGATGCAGAACGATCAGTTGCGCGGCACCGGCCTTCAACAGGTTGATCAAGCCAAACTGTGCCGGAACTGCCGTGCCTGCCGTCGATAATGCGCCTGCCTTCATTGCCACCTCTGCCGCCATGTGAAACGTTTGCAAAGCCATCCGTGCTCCCGGGAGCGAATGATGTCTTTGTCAACAATTCGACATGATAGCCGAGCTCGGCAAATGTTGCGTTGCGCTACCGTGCGCGCAGCGACCCGAGGACGCTCACGCGACGCGGCAGGCGGTGCCCGCGCCGCCGTCCGCGCTCCACTCCAGCCAGCCGCCGTCATACACGCAGATGTTTTCGAAACCCATCAGCCAGGCATAGAAAAACGCCAGCGAGGCGCGCCAGCCGGTGCCGCAATAGAATGCGATCCGCCGCGACGGCACGATGCCGGCCTGGCCCCAGAACGCGGCGATGTCGGCGGCCGGGCGCATGGTGCCGTCCGCTTCCTGGTAGGCGCTCATGCTGTTGATGTCGCCATCCTCGCCGGCCCTGCCCCAGCGCGCGCCCGGGATGTCGCCCCGCGCGGCGATATAGCTGTAGCCCGAGATCCTGCCGAGGAATTCCGCCTCGCTGCGGATGCTGGCCAGCACGCCGCCCGGCTGCGCCAGCAGGGCGCGCGCGGCGCCGATGCCGATCAGGTAGTCGGGACGGGACGGGAACGCGGCACCGAAGCCGGTGGCGGGCATCGCGGCCCGGCCAGCGCCACCCTCGCAGGGCAAGCCGCCGGCCTGCCACGCCCCGAAGCCGCCATCGACCAGCCGCACGTCGGCGACCCCGGCATACAGCAGCAGGTGCGCGCAGCGCGCCGCGGCGAGCTGGTTGCGGCCATACAGGATCACCGTGCTGTCGTGGCGGATGCCGCGTGCCAGCAGCAGCGCCAGCAGCGCGTCGTCCGCCACCTTGTTCCACAGCGGCGGCGCCTCGACTTCCGCCGTGTCGAGGTAGGCCGCACCGGGAATGTGCCCCGCCACGAACCCGGCACGCTCGCCGCAGCCCGCCTCGATCAGCAGCCAGCCGGAAGCCGGCGCCGCGCCCACCGCTTCGCCCGCCAGCACGGCAGCCAGCCAGCCGGGCGCGACGAGCTGGCGCCAGCGCGGCAGGTCCGTGCGGAAGCCGGCATGCCGGCGCGATGGGGTGCTCACGAATGGTCGGTGTTGAAAGGGTGGGCTGGGATTGTAGCCGTGCCCGGCCGCAACGGGAAGTTGACATGGGCCTTACAGACCGTAACTTTTTCTTGAAGAGCCACTTTACAACAGTCAAAAAATTAAACTTGAGTCAACTCTTCCACGGGCATAGCATGGTTGAGCTTCATTATAAAAATTACACGACGAAAGCGCCGCCGAAAGCGCCGTCACTGCCAAGGAACGTTCGATACCACCCACCGAAGCGTAGACAACCGAAGCGAAAGGACATCGCATGAGACTGAAGCCGAGACCGAACCAGTGGAGCACGCCCGACCGGGGCCAGCTGCAGCGCAAGCACCCAGGCGTTCCCGCCACCCTGGCCCTCTGTATTTCCCTGGCATTGTCCGGCGCCGCGCCCGCCGCGCAGGCCGCCAAAGCCGAGGTGGCGCCCGTCTCGAACGTGCGCGCCGCACCGTACTGGCAGGACGTGGCCGCGCGCACCGATGCCTTGGCCGCGGGCACCGGCAAGAAGGCCGCGCTGCAGCTGCGCCGCTACCATGGCGCCACGCTCGACCGGAGCGGCATGAAGGCGCTGACGGCCGGCGCGCCGCAGGAACGCACCACCAGTCCCGCGGCCAGCACGCTGACGATCTCCCTGCCCCACCCGGACGGCGGCTACCAGCGCTTCACGCTCGTGGAGTCGCCCATCATGGAAGCGGGCCTGGCGGCAAAACACCCCGGCATCAAGACCTACCGCGGCAAGGGCATCGACGATCCTGCGGCCACGCTGCGCATGGACATCACCCAGCTGGGCCTGCATGCATCGGTGCGCTCGCCGAACGGCGGCTGGTATGTCGATCCCTACTACCGCCTCGATGACAGCCTGTACGCCAGCTACCACAGCCATGACCTGGTCAACCAGCACGGCCCGCTGGTGGAAGGCGCGCTGGGCGACGCGCAGCTGACGCTGTCGCGCGGCTTCTACAAGGAAGGCGACAATCTCGAGGTGCGCGGCCTGAACTTCACGCCGGGCGCCAGCGTGCGCATCACCGTGCGGAGCGAAGGCGACAGCACGGCGCTGCAGAGCGCCAATGCCACGGCCGACGCCAACGGCGTCGTTACGCTCACGCTGCCGAATGCGACCGCCGGTACCGGCGCCTTCGAAGTCGTGGCCACCGATGGCCGCAGCGAAAGCGCCGTGTCCTACCACGTGGTGGACACCGACAGCGCCGCCAATGCCGCCGTGGGCACGCAGCTGCGCACCTACCGGCTGGCGCTCGTCACCGATCCTTCCTACGCCACCTATTTCGGCGGCGCCGCCAACGTGACGGCGGCCAAGGTCTCGCTGATCAACCGCGTCAGCCAGATCTACGAGGACGAAACGTCGATCCGGCTGGTGCTGATCGATGCGACCGATGCGCTGAACCTCGACACGGCGGCGCAGATGACGGGCACCAACGGGCCATGCGGCGGCGCGGCCTGCTTCACGCAGGCCCAGGCATCGAGCTGCACCAGCAGTTCGCTGACGCGCAACCGCATCGTCACGGGCCTGCTGGCCGGCGCCGGCAACTTCGACGTGGGCCACCTGGCACTGGGCGTGAACGGCGGCGGCGTGGCCAGCCTGGGCGTCGTCGGCGGCAACAGCAAGTCGCAGGGCTGCACGGGCATCCCCACGCCGGAAGGCGATTTCTACGCCGTCGACTACGTGGCGCACGAGCTCGGCCACCAGTTCTCCGGCAACCACACCTTCAACGGCGTGAACTCCAATTGCAGCGGCGGCAACCGCAACGAGGAAACCTCGGTGGAACCGGGCAGCGGCTCGTCCATCATGGCCTATGCCGGCATCTGTGGCACGGACAACCTGCAGCCGCACAGCGATCCGTACTGGTCGCAGCGCAGCTTCGACGAGATCGTCACCTACACGTCCGGCGCGGAAGCCACGGTGAACGAGGTGCAGGTGGCCGTGCTGCGCGGCTTCGCGACGGCCGGCGCGCAGTTCCAGGTAAGCTGGAACGGCAGCCTGTCCACGCCGATCGTGCGCGGCACCAGCTACACGACGGCCGGCGTGCGTGCCGCCATCCAGGCGATACCGGGCTGGCCGGCGGGTGCCACGGCGAGCGTCAGCGCGCTCACCGACACCGGCTTCACCGTCACGTTCGGCGGCAGCCTGGCCGGCACCAACGTGCCGTCGCTGCAGGTCGTCAACCTGAGCGGCGGCGCGACCGGCTACGTGGGCGAGGTCGCGGTGGGCGGCCCGACCACGCGGCGCGGCGCCATCAGCAGCTCCGGCAACAGCGCGCCGCTGGTCAGTGCGCCGGCCGGCTACACGATCCCGGTTCGCACGCCGTTCGCACTGACGGGCAGCGCCACGGACGCCGATGGCGATGCGGTCACCTACCTGTGGGAGCAGAACGACATCGGCGAACGCAACGGCACGGGCCTGGTCAGCAACATCAAGACCAACGGGCCGCTGTTCAGCCAGTTCGGCAAGCGCGCCGTGGTCAGTGCGACCGATACGCTGCAATACAACTCGCCCGGCGAGAACCACGTGACCACCGATCCGACCCGCGTGTTCCCGGATATCGACCAGATCCTGGCGAACAACACCAACGCGCTGACCGGCGCCTGCCCGACGCCCGCCGCCACGCCGACGGCCACGGATATCGAGTGCTTTGCCGAGTTCCTGCCGACGGCCGCCTACCTGGGCCGGGTGGGCGCGAATGCCAATCCGCCGTCGCTGAACTTCCGGCTGACGGCGCGCGACGGCCAGGGCGGCGTCAGCAGCGCCGACACGCAGCTCGTGCTGGCACCGGCCGCCGGCCCGTTCCTCGTCACGTCGCCCAATACGGCCGTCACGCTGGAAGCGGGCTCGACGCAGACCGTCACCTGGAGCGTGGCCAATACGGACGTGGCGCCGGTGAGCACCGCCAACGTGGCGATCACGCTGTCGGTCGATGGCGGCCATACCTGGCCGTACACGCTGGCCGAAAGCACGCCGAACGACGGCAGCGCCGCGGTGCGCCTGCCGGTCATTACGTCCAGCACGGCGCGCATCAAGGTGGCGGCGGTCGACAACGTGTTCTTCGACGTGTCGAATGCCAACCTGACGATCCGCCTGACGGGCGACATCAACGGTGATAGCGCCGTAAACTGTGGCGACCTTGCCGTGGTGAAGGCGTCGTTGGGCAAGGCAACCGGCCAGGCGGGCTTCGATGCGCGCGCCGACGTGGTCACGGACGGCATCATCAATGTTCGCGACCTGACCTACGTGGCGCAACGCGTGCCGGCCGGGACGGTCTGCAACTGAAGCACCGTAACGCAACAGCAATAGCCAGGTGCGGCCACCGCAACGGTGGCCGCCCTTCCCTTCACACTGCCCACAAGGCAACAAGGAGAATCAGATGAATGGATGGAAAAAAGTCCTCGGCGCCGCACTGCTGAGCGCCGCGGCATGGCAGGCCCAGGCGGCCACGCTGGGCACCTCGGCCAGCCCGAACCCGGCACTGCCCGGCCAGGTGGTCGAGCTGGACGTGACGATCGGCGATGTCAGCGAGCTGTTTGGCTACCAGTTCTCGCTCACCTTCGATGCATCGCTGCTGCGCGTCACCAGCGTGACGGAAGGCAGCTTCCTCGGTGGTGCTGGCGCCACCTACGGCTTCACGGGCGATGTCGACAATGCGGCGGGCCGCATCGGCTACGTCACCAACACGCTGATCGGGCCGTTCCCCGGCGCCTCGGGCAGCGGCAGCCTGCTGCACGTCACGTTCGAAACGCTGGCGTCCGGCACGTCCGCGCTGGGCTTCTCGGACGTGCTGTTCATCGGCAGCGGCGACGTGGATATCCCCATCACCGTTGCCAGCAGCCCCATCACGGTCTCGGCCGTGCCGGAACCGGCCACCTATGCGATGCTGGGCGTGGGCCTGCTCGGCGTGGCGGCGCTGCGCCGCCGCCAGATCGCCGCGCGCACCTGAGGTCCGGCCGAGGGCTGCCCGAGGGCGGCCTGAGGACCATCCGAAGGCCGCCTGAACCACCGGCCGGGCCACCCGTGGCCCGGCTTGTCATCGGCCAAGCAGCGGCCCCGGCTTGCCGCGCCGCCATCGACGCGCGCCGCGAATGCGGCTATGCTGAAGCACCGCGCAACCGGAGCGATCAGCATGGACCTTCCTGCCTTTCTCGCCTTCCTGTCCCACGGCCTGCTCGACTGGCGCCCCTGGGCCGTCGTCGCCGGCACCCTGGCCCTGACGCATGTCACCATCGCCACCGTCACCATCTTCCTGCACCGCTGCCAGGCGCACCGCGCCCTCACGCTGCATCCCGCGGCCAGCCACTTCTTCCGCTTCTGGCTGTGGCTGACGACGGGCATGGTCACGCGCGAATGGGTGGCCGTGCACCGCAAGCACCATGCCCGCTGCGAACTGCCGGGCGATCCGCACAGCCCGGCCGTGTTCGGCATCCGCCGCGTGCTGTGGCAGGGAGCCGAGCTCTACCGTGATGAGGCAGGTAACGCGGAGACGGTCGCGCAGTTCGGCACGGGCACGCCGGACGACTGGGTCGAGCGCAATGTTTACTCCCGTTTCGTCTGGCAGGGCCTGGGCCTGATGCTGATCCTCGACGTGCTGCTGTTCGGCGTGCTGGGCCTTACCGTGTGGGCCGTGCAGATGCTGTGGATTCCCGTCACGGCGGCCGGCGTCATCAATGGCCTGGGCCACTGGTGGGGCTACCGCAATTTCGACGGTCCCCATGCGGCCACCAATCTCGGCCCGCTCGGCCTGCTGATCGGCGGCGAGGAGCTGCACAACAACCACCACACCTACCCCACCTCGGCGAAGCTGTCGGCGCGCTGGTTCGAGTTCGACGTGGGCTGGCTGTACATCCGCCTGCTGCAGGCCTGCCGGCTGGCGCACGTGACGCGGCTGGCACCCACGCCGCGCCTGGACGCCTCCCGCTCGCTCGACCTGGCCACGCTGCAGGCGGTCATCGCCAACCGCCACGAGGTGATGGCCCGCTATGCGCGCATGCTGCGCCGTTCGTTCCGGGAGGAGGCGAAGCGCGAGCATGCGATCGCCTTCGACAAGCCCTTCCTGGCCCACGTCGCCCGGCTGCTGCGGCGCGATCCGGCCCTGGTGACGGGCGACCAGGCCGCCTCGCTGGCGCTGTTCCTGGACCAGCGCAGCGTGCTGCACCGCATGCAGCAGCTGCGTGCCGAGCTCACCGAACTGTGGCAGCGCAAGCATGCCGCGCCCGAGGAACTGCTGGCCCATCTGCGGCAGTGGTGCGAACAGGCGGAGCGGTCCGGCATCGGCCGGCTGCGCGACTTCGCCCTGCGCCTGCGCAGCTATGCCTGATGCGGCAATGCCCGGCCCTAGCTGGCCGGGCCGGTGCTGCCGGGTACAATCCCCGCTTCACCGCACGTTTCGCCATCCATGCCGCACACCCTCGCCGCCCCCTGCTCCGCCGAACTGATCATCAAGAAAAGCCGCTTCATCGCCTGCGTGCAGCCGATGACGGACCGCGCTGCCGCCCAGGCCGTCGTGGCGCGCCTGAAGGCGGAACACCCCGGTGCAGCCCACGTGTGCTGGGCGCTGCTGGCCGGCGGGCAGTCGGCCGCCGTCGATGATGGCGAACCGAGCGGCACGGCGGGCCGGCCGATGCTGGACGTGCTGCGCCACCAGGACCTGGAGGGTGTACTGGCCACCGTGGTGCGCTATTTCGGCGGCGTGAAGCTGGGCGCCGGCGGCCTGGTACGCGCCTACACGGACGGCGTGGCGCAGGCGCTGCTGGGCGCGGAGCGCGTGGCCATCGTCAGGCTGCGCGCACTGCGCTGTGTGGTGCCGTATGCGCTGGAAGGCCTGCTGCGCCGCGAACTCGATGCGGCTGGTGCGGAGCTGCTGCAGGTCGCGCATGGGGATGACGTGACGTTCGACTTCAGCCTGGCCGAGACGGCTGCCGCGGGCCTGGTGGTCCGGCTGAACGAAGCAGGCCACGGCCGCATCGCCTGGCCGGACGACGCATCGTAGAAAAAATCAGCGCCGCCGGTGGTGCCGCCGCCGCGCGTTGGTGTTCTGGTCCTGCAGCATCGAATCGACCCGCTCGGAAGCCTGCCGCGACAGCTCCTGCGCCAGTTCGATGTCGGGGAAATAGTCGGGGAGCCGGTAGCCCAGCCAGGCGTAGGCGGAATACTTGCGGCAGACGTCTTCCACCTCCTGCAGCGTCATGTGGAACAGCGCCTGGTCGTCCGGCCGCAGGTGCGTGATGCGCTTCTTCGACAGGCCCACGCACCAGTGCTCCCACGCGTGCTGCAGCGACACCACCTTGGTCGACACGGGCACCAGCGACAGCGCGAACTTTTCCGCCACCGTCAGCGGCAGCGTGTCGAGCCAGGTGGCGCGGTCCATCTGGTCTTCCGTGATGCGCGGGTAGAAGAAGCCGTCCGGCACGTCGATGTTGTGGATGAAGCGTTTCAGCAGCCGGGCCAGCGAGGTTTCGCGCGTGACGGCGGCGATGCGGTGCAGGTGCTCCAGCGTGGGGGCCACCGCGAAGCCGGTCGTGTTCAGCGGCACCGGCTTTTCCTTCAGCAGCGAACGCATGACTTCGTGGCTCTCGCCATCGAAGCCCGCCACCAGGCCTTCCTCGTGGATGCCGTAGCGCCCGGCCCGGCCGGCGATCTGGCGCGCCAGCGGGGCCGGGATCTCTTCCTCCTCGTAGCCGTTGAACTTGACGGTGCTCGTCATCACGATGCGCTGGATCGGCATGTTCAGGCCCATCGCGATGGCATCGGTGCCCACCACGATGTCGGCCGCGCCGTCACGAAAACGCTGCGCCTGCGCGCGCCGCACTTCCGGCGACAGGTTGCCGTACACGGTGGCCACCGAGTGGCCCATCTCGGCCACCATGTCGCGCCACATCAGCACGTCGCGCCGCGAGAAGGCGATCAGCGCATCGCCGGGCCGCAGGTTCTGCACCTTGCGCACCGGGCCGGACTCCATTGCCAGCGGGCCCTTGCGCTTCAGGACATGCACTTCCAGCGGGCACTCCAGCCGCTCGGCCAGCGCCTCGATGGCGCGCCGCGCTTCCGGGGCCCCCACGAGGTAGACGGTGCGGGCCGGCGCGCCGCACACGGCAGCCGTCCACGCAGCGCCACGGTCGCGGTCGGCCAGCATCTGGATCTCGTCGATCACGGCCACGTCGACGGCCGTGCGCGAATCGAGCATCTCCACCGTGCTGGCCACGTGGGTGGCGCCTTCGGCCAGGCGGCGCTCCTCGCCCGTGACGAGGCTCACCGCCAGCGGCTTGCCGTGCTGCGTGACCTCCAGCAGCCGCTCGTAGTTCTCCAGCGCCAGCAGGCGCAGCGGGGCCAGGTAGACGCCGCTGGGCGCTTTCGCCAGCGCTTCCATCGCCTTGTGGGTCTTGCCGGAATTGGTGGGGCCCAGCAGCGCAATGAACTTGCGGGGCATGCGGCGCGCCACCTCGAACGAGGCGGGATATTCGGCCAGGCTGATGCTCTGCCGCGTGCGTTCGGCATGCTGTTCCTCGCGCTGGCGTTCGACGGCGTGGCCGAGGCGCTGGCGGATGCGGTCGAACACGGCGCCGGCCGGTTCCGACGTCTGCACGTCGGCCAGGGAATGGAGAAAATCCATGGGCGCCAGGCCGAATTCCTCGCACTCGGCCGCCATCTCGCGCACGAACGCCAGCGTGTGGTCGTGCAGCTCGCGCAGCGCGCGGTCGGTGGAACGTTCCGTGATCAGGGCGGCGCGCGCCTCGCGGTCCAGCTTGCGCCATTTGGACGGCTTGGCCAGGACGCCCTGGGACGGCACCAGCGCATACGGCACGTGCAGGCCGGCCGCATCGACGCTGCCGTCGAAGCGCAGGAACACGCGGCCCTCCAGCTTCACCAGCGCGATCCCGCGCCGCGGCAGGTCCAGGTCCAGGCTCAGTTGCTCGTCGTCGTCGAAAGGCGTGTCGGTGGTCATGGTGGCGGCAGGGGTCGAACGGGCCACGAGTATAGCCCTTCAGGCATGGCCGGCGCAGCACGTCAGAAGCCGCGCCGGCGCGCGGCGGGTCAGGCGGTGGCGGCTGCCCGTGCCACGTCGTTGCGCTCGACCGCCAGCGAGATCGCCAGCACCACGATGCCGCCCAGCGCCAGGACGGCACCTACTGGGCCCGTCGATTCCAGGCCCAGGCCGCCGGCGATGGCCATGCCGCCGGCCCAGGCGCCCAGCGCGTTGGCGATATTGAAGGCCGAGTGGTTCAGCGCCGCCGAGACGGTCTGCGCATCGCCGGCCACGTCCATCAGGCGGGTCTGCACGGCCGGCACCACGGCGATGCCGGTGCCGATCAGGAACAGGTTCAGGCCGGCCAGCCACAGGTTCGAGCTGGTCCAGGCAAAGGCTGTCAGCACCAGCGCATTCCACACCAGCACGCCGAAGATGGTGGCCGTGCGGTTGCGGTCGGCCATCCAGCCGCCCACCAGGCTGCCGAGCGTCATGCCCACGCCGATCAGGCCGAGCAGGAAGGAAATCTGTACCGGCGAGGCGTGGGTGATCTGCTGCAGCGTCGGCGTCACGTAGGTGTACATCGAGAACATGCCGCCGAAGCCGATCGCCACCATCAGCAGGGTCAGCCAGACCTGCAGGCGGCGGAACACGGACAGTTCGCCGCGGATGCTGGCATTGCCGGCCGGGATGAACGGCAGGCAGATCATCACCATCGTCACCGTGATCAGGGCCAGGGCACCGACGATGACGAACAGCGAGCGCCAGCCCAGCATCGCGCCCAGCCAGGTGGCCAGGGGCACGCCGAAGATATTGGCGATCGTCAGGCCCAGCATCACGCGGCCCACGGCCTGGGCGCGCTTGTCGGGCGTGACGAGGCCGGCGGCCACCAGTGCCGCGACACCGAAATAGGCGCCGTGCGGAATGCCGGCGATGAAGCGCGCCACGATCAGCAGGCCGGCCGTCGGCGCGAACGCGCCCAGCAGGTTGCCCACGGCGTACATCAGCATCAGGCACATCAGCATCATGCGGCGCGGCATGCGTGCCATGAAGATGGTGATCAGCGGCGCGCCGATCACCACGCCCAGCGCATAGGCACTGATCATGTGGCCCATCTGCGGCAGCGTGGTGCCCAGGTCATTGGCCACCAGCGGCAGGATGCTCATCGAGGCGAATTCGCCGGTGCCGATGGCAAGACCGCCGAGGCCGAGGGCCACTTCGGCCATGCCGGCGCCGCGGGGCGCCACGATGGTGGGGATGTTGGAATCGGGAAGTGCTGCTTGCATGGGGACGGGAGGGGGCGTGAAAAATGAAGCCGGGCAGGATAGCATGGGCCGCGCAATCGTGCTGGAGGCCGCCTGACAGGCTGCTTTGCATGCCTGCGTGCAATCGTCCGTTGTGTTATCCACCTAACAATGCGACGATGCCGCTACGGTGCCGCGGACCGGGGCAAACTACAATTTTGCCGTGATCGGCAGCATTGACCGATTGCCCATGCCTCACCGTTATAATGGCAAGCTCGCAGCGGCAACTGGCCGCTCAAACTTACACCCTGATCAGGATGCATGGATAACAAAGACGACAAGCGCCGACAGCTGATACACGCGATGCTCGCGCAGCCCGGCGACCCGGACGACGCCGAGGGCCATCTGCGCCCATGGCGTGCGCTGGCCGTACATCTGATTCCGCTGATCGGCGATAGCGGGTTCGGGGCGCTGTACGGCCGCACGGGCCGCCTGCTCGCGCCGCAGTTCGGCTGGCTCTCGCCACGGCCGTCCACCCAGACGCTGGATGCCCTTTTCCAAACCTTGAAAGAAGACCTCGCCGGCGCGGATCCGGCCCAGGCGGCGCTCGCCAACGAGGCGCTGCTGGGCACGTTTACGCGACTACTTTCCGACCTGATCGGCGCTGCGCTGACCACGAGGCTGATCGACACTGCGTGGAACGACGCGCGGACACAAGAAAATGCAGGGGAGCAGAAGTAAATGAGCGACAAAGTAAGATTGGGAATGCTGGAGACCGGCGTGCCGGGACTGGACACCCTGCTCGGCGGCGGTCTGGGCGAGTATTCGTTCAACCTGATCGCCGGGCCGCCGGGCAGCGGCAAGACGACGCTGGCGCACCAGATCATGTTCGCCCTGGCCACCGCGCAGCGCCGTGCGCTGTTCTTCACCGTGCTGGGCGAGCCGCCGCTGAAGATGCTGCGCTACCAGCAGCAGTACACCTTCTTCGAGCTGGACAAGGTCGGCAGCGCGATCCGCTACGTGAACCTGGCCGACGACCTGCGCAACGGCGATTTTTCCGGCGTGCTGGAACGCATCATGCGCGAGGTGGAGGACTTCGAGCCGAGCCTCGTGTTCGTCGATTCGTTCCGCTCGGTGGTGCAGACGGCCCGCAACGGCAGCGAGGGCGTGGCCGACCTGCAGCACTTCATCCAGGAGCTGGGCACGCGCATGACGAGCTGGCAGGCCACCACCTTCCTGATCGGCGAATACGCCCACATCGAGGTGGAAGCCAACCCGATCATGACGGTGGCCGATGGCGTGCTGGCGCTGGCCCAGTCGCAGCAGGACAACACGATCGTGCGCAAGATCCGCGTCGTCAAGATGCGCGGCCAGGCCCATATGGCCGGCATGCACACCTTCCGCATCGGCGACGACGGGGTGCGCATCTTCCCCCGCCTGCTGCCGCCGCTGGCGGCGGACCGCCTGCCCGGCGTGCCCGTGGACACCGAACCGCGCCGCATCCCGAGCGGTGTGCCCACGCTGGACGTGCTGCTGCATGGCGGCATCCCGCAGGGCCATTCGCTCCTGGTCACCGGCCCCTCCGGCTCGGGCAAGACGATCCTCGGCACGCAGTTCCTGGCCGAAGGCGTGCGCCAGGGCGAAAAAGGCGTGGCCGCCACCTTTGAAAAAGGCACGTCGCGGCTGCGCAATGCGGCGCTGGCGGGCATGGTGCAGGCCGGCCACGTGGCCATCATCGAGAGCCGTTCGCTGGACCTGACGACCGACGAGCTGCTGCACGAACTGGTGCAGACCATCATCGCGACGGATGCCAAGCGCGTGGTCATCGATTCGCTGTCGGAGGTGCTGCTGTACCTGGCCCCCGAGTTCCGCGCCGAGTTCCGCCAGACCGTGTTCCGCATGCTGTCCTCGCTGGCCAAGCTGGGCGTGACGGTCGTCGTCACGATGGGCATCGAGGACCGCTTCACGGAGCTCACGTTCTCCGAAGCGGAGATCGCCTTCCTGACCGACGGCATCATCGCCACCCGCTATGTCGAGATGGACGGCGAGCTGGCCAAGGTGATCGCCGTGGTCAAGCTGCGCGGCTGCGCGCACAGCCATGCGCTGCGCCGCTTCCACATCACGGACAACGGCATCGAGATCGACGACACGCGCGTGCGCTTCGACGGCATCCTGTCCGGCCATCCTTCCGCGCACCGCGCCGGCAGCTAGGATGACGGACCTGGGGCATCTCCAGCAGGGCACACCCGGCGATCTTTCCGGCGGCGAGCCGAACGACGTGGCCGGCCTGCGCGCGCTGCTGCAGCGGGCCCGCGCCGAGAACGACCAGCTGCGCGAAGCCAATTCGCACCTGGTGCGCGCCACCGTGATGGCGCAGACGCTGCAGGACGAGGCGGAAGCGGCCAACCTGCGCCAGAAGGAGTTCCTGGCCATGCTGGCCCACGAGCTGCGCAATCCGCTGGCGCCGATCAGCATGGCGGCGGCGATGCTGGAGCGCATGCCGGACATGTCGCCCGACACCGTCACGCTGCGCAGCATCATCACGCGCCAGACGGAACACATGGCGCGCCTGCTGGACGACCTGCTGGACGCGGCGCGCATCTCCAGCGGCCGCATCACGCTGGCGCTGGCGCCGGTGCTGCTGTCGGACGTGATCGAACAGGCCGTCGAGACGGTGCAGCCGCGCATCGCCGAACGGGCCCAGCGCCTGGTGGTGCAGCCCGGCGCAGAGGCGTTCTCGCTGAACGGCGACCGCGTGCGCCTGATGCAGGTGTTCTCCAACCTGCTCGCCAATGCTTCCAAATACACACCCGACGGCGGCGAGATCGTGCTTGCCGTGCTGCCGCCGCAGGCCGGCAGCCGTGGCAACGGCGGCGAGAACGTCCAGGTCACGATCAGCGACGACGGCACCGGCATGGATGCCCATGTGCTGCCGCATATCTTCGACCTGTTCACCCAGGGTCCCCGCTCGCTGGCCCGCTCCGAGGGCGGCCTGGGCGTGGGCCTGAACGTGGTGCGCAACCTGGTGCAGATGCATGGCGGCGCCGTGCACGCCCACAGCGACGGCCCGGGCCGCGGCAGCCGCTTCACCGTCACGCTGCCACTGGGCGATACGCTGCCCGCGGCGCCCGAGGCACCCGCTGCAGCCGTGGCGCACGAGGAATGCCGCGTGCTGCTGATCGAGGACAACGTGGACGTGTGCGACACGCTGAAGGGCTTCCTGATGCTCGACGAGCACGAGGTGACGGCCGCCTACGATGGCCTGAGCGGCCTGGCGCTGGCCCAGGAAGGCGGCTTCGACGTGCTGATCTGCGATATCGGCCTGCCCGGCATCGACGGCCTGGAAGTGATCCGCCGCCTGCGTGCGGGCGGCAGCAAGGTGTTCGCCGTGGGCCTGTCCGGCTATGGCCAGGCGCAGGACCGCACCAATGCGCTGGAAGCGGGTTTCGACGACTATCTTGTGAAGCCCGTCAAGCCGGAGAGCCTGCTGGCACTGATCTCCTCCGAAGCCTGCCGCAGCCGGCGCGCCGGCTGACGCACCCGGCCGTAGCCGGCGTCCCCAATCTGCGGCAGCCGGGCCACCCATGCTGCGGCGGCCGGCTCCCTTCTTCGCTACGCCTTCTTCAGCGACGCCGACACGGGCAGCCGGCGGATGCGCTGGCCGGTGGCGGCGAAGATCGCGTTGCACAGCGCCGGCGCGATGCCGGCCGTGCCGGGCTCGCCGATGCCGCCCGGATCGTCATGGCTGGCCACGATGTGCACCTCGACCTGGGGCGTTTCGTTCATGCGCATCACGCGGTAGTCGCTGAAGTTCGACTGCACCACCTTGCCCCCTTCCAGGTTGATCTCGCCCCACAGCGCCGCCGTGGCGCCGAACACGATGCCGCCTTCGATCTGCGCCACGATGCCATCCGGGTTGATCGGCTGGCCGCAGTCCAGCGCGCACACCACGCGGTGCACCTGCACGTCGCCCTCGGCACCCACCGACACGTCGGCGATCTGGCACATGTAGCTGCCGAACGCGAACTGGGCGGAGACGCCGCGGCCCACCTTGCGGCCGGCGATCTGCTGCACCGGCTTGCCCCAGCCCGCCTTCTCGGCCGCCAGGTTCAGCACGCCCAGCAGGCGCGGCGACTTGTCCAGCAGCGCGCGGCGGTAGGCCACCGGATCCTGCTTCGCCGCATGCGCCAGCTCGTCGAGGAAGCTCTCGACCACGAACACGTTGTGCGTGGGGCCCACGCCGCGCCAGAACGCCGTCGGCACGGGCGGTTCGTGGCGCACGTATTCCACGCGCAGTTCGGGGATCGAGTACTGCAGGTCGGCCGCGCCTTCCACCGCATCCGGATCGACGCCGTTCTTCACGGCCGGCGGCGCGAAGCGGGCCATGATCGAGGACCCCGTCACGCGATGGAACCAGGCGTGCGGGTAACCCTTGTCGTCCAGCTTGGCGGCGATGCGGTCCACATAGTACGGGCGGTACATATCGTGCTGGATGTCCTCCTCGCGGCTCCACACGAATTTCACCGGCCCCGGCTTGGCCTGGGCTTTCGCGAAGGCGACGGCCTGCACCACGTAGTCGACTTCCAGCCGCCGGCCGAAGCCGCCGCCCAGGTAGAAGTTGTGGACCTTGACCTTCTCCAGCACCAGTCCCGTGACCTTGGCGGCGGCGCCCTGCGCCAGGCTAGGCACCTGCGTGCCGACATACAGGTCGCAGCCGTCGGCGCGCAGGTCGACCGTGCAGTTGGCCGGTTCCATCGTGGCGTGGGCCAGGAACGGCAGCTCGTACAGCGCTTCCACCTTGCGGCCCGAACCCAGTTCCTTGAGGGCGTTGCCCTTGTCCGTCGCGACGGCGCCCGTGGCCTTCGACTTGGCCAGCATGTCCGCCACGATCGTCTTGGTCGATACGCCCGCGTTCGGGCCCGCGTCCCATTGCGGCGCCAGCGCGGCCAGGGCCTGCTTGGCGGCCCACATGTGGTCGGCCACCACGGCCACCGCGTTCTCGATCTTGAGCACCTCGCGCACGCCCTTCACGGCCAGCGCCTTGGCGTCGTCGGCGGACTTGAGCCTGCCGCCGATGGTCGGGCTGGCGGCGACGGCGGCGATGCCCATGTTCGGCAGTTTCGCATCGATGCCGAACTGCGCCGAGCCATCCGCCTTGATCGGCGAATCGAGCCGCGCGTGACGCTTGCCGATCAGCGTGTAGGCTGACGGGTCCTTCAGCGCGAACGTCTTGGGCGGCTGCAGCTTGGCGGCCGCGTCCACCAGTTCGCCGTAATGGAGGGACTTGCCGGACGAATGCGTGACGACACCGTTGGCGACCTGGCACGAATCGGCCGGCACGTTCCACGTCTGCGCGGCGGCCTGCACCAGCACCGCACGGGCCGCGGCGCCGGCTTCGCGCAGCGGCTTCCACGCGCCGCGCACGGAGGTCGAACCGCCCGTCACCTGCCCGCCCAGCAGGGGATCGCTGTACAGGTTGTTGTCGGCCGGTGCGTGCTCCAGTTTCACCTTGGCCAGATCGACCGCCAGTTCCTCGGCAATCAGCATGGGCATCGACGTGTACGTGCCCTGCCCCATCTCGACCTTGTGCATCACCAGCGTGACGATGCCCTGCCGGTCGATGCGGATGAAGGCATTCGGCGCCAGGCCCGGCGCGCGGTCGGACACGGCGGTGGCGGCATGGCCCACGGCCTTTTCCGGCGGGGCTTCCTTGCGGTCGCTCTCCTTGCGGTCGCACCCCGGCAGGATGAAGCCGACCAGCAGGCCACCGCCCGCCGCAGCGCCGATCTGCAGGAAGCGGCGGCGGCCGTTTTTCGGTTCGGTGGGCGCGTTCATTTCGGTGCTCCCGCCGCGGCCGCGATCCTGATGGCGGCCTTGATGCGGCCATAGGTGCCGCAGCGGCAGATATTGCCGGACATGGCGTTGTCGATGTCCGTATCGGACGGCTTCGGCGTGGCGTGCAGCAGCGCCGTCGCGGCCATCACCTGGCCCGATTGACAGTAGCCGCATTGCACCACGTCGATCTGCGTCCATGCGGCCTGCACCTTCGCCCCGACCGGGTCCTTGCCGATCGCCTCGATCGTGGTGATCTTCTTGCCGGCGGCGGCCGAGACGGGCGTCACGCACGAGCGGATCGCCTGGCCGTCGAGGTGCACGGTGCAGGCGCCGCACAGCGCCACGCCGCAGCCGAACTTGGTGCCGGTGAGGCCGGCCACGTCGCGCAGGGCCCACAGGATGGGCATATCGTCGGGCACGTCCAGCGCGGTATCGGTGCCATTGATGTTCAGGGTGGGCATGGATGATTCCTTTCACGGTCGGGACCCCTAGCATACGCCTGCCCATGGCTGCCGGCAGTACGCTAAGATGAAAGCTCTGCCATTAGAAAGATGCTCGATGCCCGACCGCCGCCGCTTCCTGATCAACGCTCCCCTGGGCCTGCTTGCCACCGCTTCGGCCGTTTCTTCGCCTGTGCAGGCCCAGCCGCCCGCGCCTGCCACGCCCGCCACCGCCGGTGCGCCGCCCACGTTCGGCACGCTGCCGCCCACCGGCCCGCAGATCACCGCAGCTACCTTCGCCGAGGCGGAAAAGCTGATGCAGGTGACGCTGACGCCGGCGCAGCGCCAGATGGCCGCATCGGCCTGGCCCACGTCGCTGGCCGGCCTGATGAAGCGCCGCACGGCGCCGGGCAAGCTGAAGATCGGCGACAGCGTGGTACCGATGTCACGGTTCGAGCCGGTGCTGCCGGGCACCAAGGCCGGCCCGGCGCGCGCCCGCTTCGTGCGCAGCTTCGCCGATCCGGGCAGGCTGCCGGCCAGCGACGCCGATATCGCGTTTGCCAGCGTGGCGCAGCTGTCGCGCTGGATCGAGAGCCGGCAGCTCACGTCCGAACGGCTCACCGGAATCTACCTGGAGCGCTGCCGCCGCTTCGATCCGCGACTGAAGGCCATCATCACGCTGCTGCCCGAGCGCGCGCTGGAACAGGCCCGCGCGGCGGACCGCGAGATCGCCGCCGGCAAATACCGCGGCCCGCTGCACGGCATCCCGTACGGCGTGAAGGACCTGCTGGACACGGCCGGCATCGCCACCACCTGGGGCGCCGAGCCGCTGAAGAACCGCGTGCCGGTCACCGATGCCGCCGTCGTGGCGCGGCTGAACGACGCCGGCGCGATCCTGCTGGCCAAGCTGTCGCTGGGCGCGCTGGCTATGAACGACATCTGGTTCGGCGGGCAGACGATGAACCCGTGGCTGCCCGAGGAAGGCGCTTCCGGCTCCAGCGCCGGCCCGGGCGCCGCGATGGCGGCCGCGCTGGTGGCCTTCACGATCGGCAGCGAGACGGGCGGCTCGATCGTCAGCCCGGCCATGCGCTGCGGCGTGACGGGCCTGCGCCCCACCTTCGGCCGCGTGCCGCGCACGGGCGCCATGACCCTGTGCTGGTCGCTCGACAAGCTGGGCCCGATGACGCGCTCGGTGGAAGACGCGATGCTGGTGCTCGATGCCATCGCCGGCCCGGATGCGGGCGACCTGGCCAGCGTGCCGGCAAAACTGGACTTCGATGCCGCCGCGCCCGTGCGGGGCCTGCGCATCGGCTACCTGCCCGAGTGGCAGCGCGAGGCGTCGGACGTCGACCGCGCGGCGCTGGAGCTGGCCAGGAAGGCCGGCATGAAACCGGTGCCGGTGGCGCTGCCGGACTGGCCGTACCACGCGCTGAACACGATCCTGTTCGCGGAGGCGGCCGCCGCGTTCGAGGACTGGACCCGCGACGGCCGCATGGACATGCTGTCCGAACAGACACCGGATGCCTGGCCGAACCTGCTGCGCGAGGCGCGCTTCCTGTCCGCCGTCGATTTCGTGCAGGCCGACCGCCTGCGCCGGCTGGTGGCCGAACGCATGGCCGCCATCTTCGGCCAGGTCGATGTGCTGCTGGTGCCGTCGCTGCGCGAGGAGATGCTGATCGTGTCGAACAACACGGGCCACCCGTCGCTCACGCTGCGCACCGGCTTCGTGCAGGTGGACGAGGCGCGCAGCGACTGGGCCCCGCACCCTTCCCGCCCGCTGCCGAAGTTCGCGCCGCCGCGCCGCGTGCCGCACGGCGTCACCCTGATCGGCCGCCTGTTCGACGAAGGCACGCTGGCCCGCGCCGGCATCGCCATCGAGCGGCTGGCCGGCGTGGCGAACGAGCGGCCGCCGGGATTCTGAAGCGCACGACCACGCCAGCGCCGGACACGAGTGCATGACACTGGTGTTCGGCGCCGGGGTCACCCGTTTCACGCCACGGTGACCCGCTTTCGTCGCATTCCCCTCGCCCACGTCCCGGCAAAACCGCATGCTGGCTCCATCGCAACCCAACCACGGAGCCCGCCATGCAAGCCATCCAGCACATCCTGTCCCGCACCCCCACCTTCGTCTGGATCATCCTCGGCGTGCTGGTATGGCGCGGCATCGCCGCCAGCCGCGACCGCATCGTGCCGGTGCGCCAGCTGTTCATCCTGCCGCTGGCCCTGCTGGCGCTGTCGGTCTCGGACCTGTCCTCGCGCTTCGGCCTGCACGGCCTGCCGCCGGTGGCCTGGCTGGCCGGTGCGGCCGCCACGGCGCTGCTGGCCGCGAACGTGCCGTCCACGCTGCGCATCGAACGCGCCACCGGCCTGGCGTTCGTGCCGGGCAGCTGGCTGCCGCTGGCCCTGATGATGACCATCTTTGCGACGAAATATGCGCTGGCCATACTCTCGGCCACCCATCCCGAACTGCTGGCACGCACGGGCTTCGCGATCGCCGCCTGCACCCTGTCCGGCGCCCTCAGCGGCATCCTGCCCGGCCGCATGCTGCATGCCATGCGCGCCCTGCGCCAGCCGGCCCTCGCCTGAGGGTCGGGAGAATATACGCCGGACCTGATACGCCGGGCCTGACACGCCGGACCTGACACGCCGGCCCCAGATACGCCGGACTGACACGCCAGGCCAGGCCCGATACCCCCAAGGCCTGATATGCTGATAGGCCGGGCCTGACGACGCGGTGCGCAGCCGCCTCAGGCCTCGACCTTGTCGTCCTCCGCCTTCACATCCTCCATGGCCTCCGGTTCCAGGTGCTCGGCGGAGACATTCAGCCACACGAACCCGCCCCACGCCAGCAGCAGCGCGGCGGCGCAGGCACCGATGACGCCCGCCTGCGGCAGCAGGTCGGCACGGCCATGCAGCGTCTGGAACGCGGCCACCAGGCACTCGATCGACAGCGACACGATCACCACGATCATGAAGCGCGACAGGAAGCGGCGCACGCGGGTCGGCGTGCTGATGCTGGCCTCGCGCAGCACCTCTTCTTCCAGCACCGTCTGGCCCAGCTCGAACGCGGCCACGGCGATGGTCAGCAGGCCGATACATTCAAGGATGGAGACGAAGCGCGGATGCGCGCTTTCCGTCGTCGTGAGCGCATCCCAGATCTCCCATCCCGCCATGCCCACCAGGCACACGCCGCAGATGAAAAAGAACACCGACACGGCGATATAGCCCGCGCCAAACAGCTTCAGCATGAATTTCATAACATTCCACAAATATCGATATGCGGCAATATTCTCATGCTTCGACCGAACGGGGCCGCACGCCATTCCGTCAACGGCGGTAAAATCCGGCGAGCAATGCCAAACCGCTTTACCGAATAAACTATTTACATCATTTCATAACCTCACCCAAGAAGGCCCTCCATGACTGCCGCCGTCCTGCTCAACCTTGCCGTGGCCGTGCTGCTGCTCGGCTTCCTCTACCGCCAGCAGCGCGTGCATGCCACCTTCACGGTGCGCGTGTTCACGGCGCTCGGCCTCGGCGTGGCGCTGGGCGCCGTGCTGCAGGCCGTGTATGGGGCGGACAGTGCCGTCATCAAGACCACCGGCGACTACCTGGACATCGTGGGCAGCGGCTACGTCAAGCTGCTGCAGATGATCGTGATGCCGCTGATCATGGTGTCGATCATCGGTGCCATCCTGAAGCTGCGCAACGCCAGCTCGCTGGGCAAGATCAGCGTGCTGACGATCGGCACGCTCATCATCACCACGGCCATCGCCGCCGCCATCGGCATCCTGATGGCCAAGCTGTTCGGCCTGACGGCGGCCGGCCTGGCCGCCAATGCGGCGGAAGTAGCGCGGGGTACCTACCTGCAGGGCAAGGTCGCCGATGCGCAGGCCATCTCGCTGCCGTCGATGATCCTGTCGTTCATCCCCGCCAATCCCTTCCTCGACATGACGGGCGGGCGCAAGACGTCGACCATTGCCGTGGTGATCTTCTCCGTCTTCATCGGCATCGCCGCGCACGGCATCGCCGACAAGAAGCCGGAACTGTTCGTGTCGTTCGATCACTTCGTGAAAGTGGCCCATGCGATCGTGATGCGCATCGTCACGCTGGTACTGCGCCTGACGCCCTACGGCGTGTTCGCGCTGATGGCGCAGGTGGTGGCCACGTCCAGCTACACCGATATCCTGAACCTGCTCGGCTTCGTGGTGGCTTCCTACTGCGCACTCGCCCTGATGTTCGGCGTGCACCTGGCCATCATCGCCGGCACGGGCCTGAACCCGTTCCGCTTCGCCAAGAAGATCCTGCCCGTGCTCACGTTCGCGTTCACCTCGCGCAGCAGCGCCGGCGCCATCCCGATGAACGTGCAGACGCAGGTGAACCGCCTGGGCACGCCGGAAGGCATCGCCAACTTCTCCGCCTCGTTCGGCGCGACCATCGGCCAGAACGGCTGCGCCGGCATCTACCCGGCCATGCTGGCGGTGATGATCGCGCCGACGGTGGGCATCGACCCATTCACGGCGTCGTTCCTGCTGCCGCTGCTGGCCGTGATCACCATCGGCTCGGTGGGCGTGGCCGGCGTGGGCGGCGGCGCCACGTTTGCCGCGCTGATCGTGCTTTCAACGATGAACCTGCCGGTGGCGCTGGCGGGCCTGCTGATCTCCATCGAGCCGCTGATCGACATGGGCCGCACGGCCCTCAATGTCTCCGGTTCGATTACCGCCGGCACGCTCACGTCGCGCGTGCTGGGCGAGACGGACAATGCCGTGTTCGACGCCGATGTCGAGCCGGACGAAGACGTGCAGCCCGCGTAATCTTTCCTCCCTTCACCACCAGCACGCCGGCCCCGAGCCGGCGTGTACGCTTGCGCCACGGTTTTGCGCTTTCGTCTAGTATTCGCCCACCGAATCACAGGACGGATGGCAATGGAACAAAAGTGGCCCCAACAGATCTGGATCGTGCGGCACGGCCAGAGTGCCGGCAACGTCGCCCGTGAAGCGGCGGAAGCGGCTTCGCAGTTCCTGATCGACATTGCGGAACGCGACATGGACGTGCCCCTGTCCGCCCTGGGCGAACGCCAGGCCGAGGCGCTGGGCCAGTGGTTTGCCGCCCTGCCGCCGGAGGAGCGCCCGAACGTGGTGCTGTTCTCGCCGTACGTGAGGGCGCGCCAGACGGCACGCGCGATCGTGGACCAGCTGGAGCGCGACGACCTGCTGGCCGTCGTCACCGACGAGCGGCTGCGCGAGAAGGAGTTCGGCATCGTCGACCGCCTCACGCCGCTGGGCATCGCCGACAAGTATCCCGAACTGAACGAACAGCGCCGCCACGTGGGCAAGTTCTATTTCCGCCCGCCCGGCGGCGAAAGCTGGTGCGACGTGATCCTGCGCCTGCGCAGCATGCTGGACATGCTTACCCGCGAATACCGCAACGAGCGCGTGCTGATCGTGGGCCACCAGGTGATCGTCAACTGCTTCCGCTACCTGCTGGAACGGATGGACGAGGAAACCATCCTCGCCACCGACCGCGCCGCGGACGTGCCGAACTGCAGCGTCACCTCCTACCGGTTCGACCCGGCTGCCGGCAAGCGCGGCAAGCTGGTGCTGGACCTGCAGAACTTCGTGGCGCCGCTGACGGAAACCGGCACGCCGGTCACCGTGAGCAAGGACCAACCCGCCGCACCGAAAGCCTAAGCATGAACCAGGACACCATCGACATCACCGCCCGCACGCTGCGCCAGTGGGCCCTGCCGGAACCGTCGTTCGACGACGACAAGGAAGGCCGCGGCCATATCCTGATCGTGGGCGGCGCGAAGGAGATGCCGGGCGCCGTGATGCTGGCGGCCACCGCCGCCCTGCGCGCCGGGGCCGGCAAGCTGACCATCGCCACGGCCGCCTCCATCGCACCGCTGGTGGCGATGGCGATTCCGGAGTCGCGCGTGATCGGCCTGGCCGAAACGGCCGGCGGCGGTTTCACGCTGGCGGCGGCCCGCGAGCTGGGCGACCTGGCCGGCAAGGCCAGCGCGCTGCTGGTGGGCCCGGGCATGCAGGACGATGCGGCCACGGCCGAGCTGGTGCATGCCCTGCTGCCCCGCTTTGCCGGCACGCCTGTCGTGCTGGATGCGGCGGCCATGGGGGCGGTGAAATCCCAGGGTGAACCGCATCTGCTGGACGAGACGAAGGACATGAAGCATTTTCGCTTTGCGGAACCGGTGCTGCTGACACCGCACGCGGGTGAACTTTCCTATCTGACCGGCCGCGACAAGAAGGACATCGCGGCCGCGCCGGAGGAAGCTGCACGGGAAGCCGCGCAGCGCTGGAACGCGATCGTGGCACTGAAAGGTGCCACGACCGTCATCGCCGCGCCCGACGGGCGGCAGTGGCAACACCAGGGCGGCAATGTCGGCCTGGCGATCTCGGGCTCCGGGGACGCGCTGGCCGGCATCATTGCCGGTCTCGTGGCCCGCGGGGCGGCACTGGAACAGGCGGCTGCCTGGGGCGTGGCGCTGCATGCGTCCGCCGGCGAGCAGCTGTCCATCCGGTACGGGGTGCTGGGTTACCTGGCACGGGAAATCTCGGCCGAAGTACCGGCGCTGTTGAGGACGCTTGCCCCAGCCTGAGGGAACAAGCGGCAAGACGATCAGGCACATCTCGAACCGGCAACCATGCTGGCGGTCCAACGGTAGCCCATCACCGTGCCGGCATGCTGTCGCACCACCCACTTGAAAGGAATCGACATGATTAAGCTGAGCAAAACGTCCGCACTGATCCTGGCTGCCGTCATCGGCAGCGCTGCCCTGGCCGGCTGCAAGAACCGCGATGCGGATCACCCAGCGGCCGACACGACGGCCACCACCCCGGCCGCCACGCCGGATACGAGCACGACGCCGGTGGCCCCTGCCACGCCACCGGCCAGCGGCACCAGCGGCGATGCCGGTACCACGGGCGGCGCACCGGCCACCACGCCGATGCCGGGCGATACCACCACGCCGGCGGCCACGCCGGGCACCGCCACCACGCCAGGCGCCACCACCACCCCGGGCGGCACCAACACCGGCACGGGCGGCACCACCACCCCACCGCAATAATGGCCGACGTAACTCGGCCGACGTAAAACGGTCGATGTAAAACGGTCGATGTAAAACGGTCGATGTAAAACGGTGGACGTAAACGGTGGACGTAAGCGGCGGATGTAAAGCCGCGCACGTAAAACGCCTGGCGTAAAAAAGCCGGCACCTTCGCAGGTGCCGGCTTTTTTTTTGCTGCGTACGGCTTAGAACTTGTAGTTGTACGCCAGGCCCAGCAGCTGCATGTGCGTGCGCCACGTGCCGCGCGTCGTTTCGCCATTGCCCGTGCAGGTTTCCAGGCCAGGACGGCACAGGTTCGTGTAGTTGCCGGTGGCGTCCTTGAAGTCCAGGTAGGAATACGCCACGTCGATCGACGACTGCGGCGACAGCTTCCAGTTGGCGCCGAAGGACAGCTGGTTGCGGTCCGCGTCCGGCAGCGCGGCATGACGCAGCGCGACGCCGTTGATCGGTGCCTGGTCATGCGCGATACCGCCGCGCAGCGTGACGTTCTCGTTCAGCTTGTAGTTGGTGCCCAGCGCGAAGCGCCAGGTGTTCTTCCACTGCTGGCGGATCACTTCGTCGCCCGAGGTGGTGCCCAGGAACTGGATGTCGATGTTCTGCATGCGCGAGTTGCGCGTCCACGTCAGGTCGGCCATGCCGGCCCACTGGCTGTTGAACTCGTGGTAGCCGTTCAGCGACAGCGTTTCCGGCGTGCGCAGTTCCACCAGCGCGGCGGAATTCACGTGGTGCGATGCAGCCTGCACGACACGGTTCACGACCTGGTCGCTGGTGATCGTGGAGAAGTCCCAGATCGCGCCGCCGCGCAGCTCGTGCTTGATCGACGAGCGGTAGGCCACGCCGAAACGGGTGCCCTCGGCCGGCTGGTACAGGTAGCCGATATTGAAGCCGTAGCCCCAGTCCTTGCCTTCCACGCTGGCGTGCGCGTCACCTGCCGTGCCCAGCAGGGCCGGGTTGCCGCCCAGCGCGGCGATCTGGCGGGCCAGCACGACGCCGGTGCCCGTGGCCTGCGCGGCGATGATGGAGCCCGGCACGTCGACACCCTGGCCGAGGCTGGCTTTCATGAATTCCGCATCGATGCCGAAGCCGAACGAGTGGCGCTCGTTGACCTTGAACGCGACCGACGGGTTCAGCGTGATGGCCGTCAGCTTGATGTTGGTGAGCGCGTAACGGCCGGACCAGTTCCAGTCGTACGACAGGTTGGTACCGTAAGGCACGAACATGCCGAAGCCGGCCGTCCACTGGTCGTTGATCTTCTGGCTGTAGTACAGCGACGGTGCGGCGACCGCTTCCGGCGCGTAGTCGTCCTGCGACGTGAGGCCGCCCGTACGGCCGCCCGTGAAGCGGGTCGAACCGCTGTCGTTGAACGTGGAATGCGGCACCAGTGCCGTCACGCCGCCCTGCAGCTGGCGGCCTTCCAGGCGGGACAGGCCGGCCGGGTTGGCGAAGATGGTCGACGGATCGGCCGCCTCGGCGCCGTTCGCTTCGGCGGTGCCCTGCGACGACACGCTCTGCGAGCCGAAGCGGTAGCCGGAAGCGCCGGCCGATGCGGAAACGGCCGCCAGGGCAGCCGCAATGATGAGGGTAAGGGAATGCTTGTTCACGAGTCTCGCTCCTGTTTCTTTTTGCTCAATGCCTGATGCTGGCTGCAGATGCTGCTTGCGGTCCCTGCGGGCAAAACGGTTCGGTGCGCCCTCCAACGTTGGGGCCGCCCGGCGCAAGAATACACCAGCCGGAAAAATTTTGATACGAACGTTCGCTTTTCGCAACGCAGGATGTATCAAATGTGCTTATGGGGCGATTCACTGCCGTGCCCGACTGGACAGGCGCGGATTTTTCGTTGCAAAACAAGGGTTAATCAGAAGGCAATGTCCTGGTGCCTGGCACCAGGACACGGGCTCGGCAGTACGGGAAAATGGCACGGTGCCTGGCACCGGGACACGGGCGCGACAGCGGAGGGAATGTCCTGGTGCCTGGCACCGGGACACGGGCTCGGCAGTGGGGAAAATGCGTTGGCACGGTGCCTGGCACCGGGACACGGGCTTGGCAGTGGCGGGAATGAAAAAGGCCGCTGGAAGCGGCCTTCGGGACGTTACGCCGCTTCGGCCAGCGGCGGTGGCGGCGGCGGGGTCTGCTTGCGGCCCGTGACGAAGCGCCCGCCGCGCACGATCAGGCGGAACACCAGCCGGACCAGCGTCAGCGCGAGGATGGCTTCGATAAACGTGAGCACGCCGGCAACGGCCGTGTTCCAGCGCGCCGCGCGGCGCCCGAACTTGGCGTACATGCGGTCGCGGGTGATCTCGATGCTGTCGTAGAACGTGGGCACCATCAGCAGGGTCAGCAAGGTCGAGGTGATCGTGCCGCCGATGATGGAGATCGCCAGCGGGCGGTAGAACTCGCCGCCCTCGCCGTGGCCGATCGCCACCGGCAGCATGCCGGCGATCAGCGCGAAGGTCGTCATCAGGATCGGGCGCAGGCGCATGCGGCCGGCATACATCAGCGAGTCCTCGCGGCCGAAGCCTTCCTCTTCCCGCTTCCTGGCCGCATCCAGCAGCAGGATGGCGTTCTTGGCGACGAGGCCCATCAGCATGATCACGCCGATCAGGCTCATCAGGTTGATCGTGCTCTTCGTGGCCAGCAGCGCGATGACGACGCCGATCAGCGACAGGGGCAGCGACAGCATCACGGCCAGCGGCGCCGTGAACGAGCCGAACTGCATCACCAGGATCAGGTACATCAGGCCGATGCCGGCCACCAGCGCGATCGCCATCTCCGTGAACACTTCCTGCATGTCCTTGCCCGAACCGGCCACGGCGAGACCGTAGCCCGGCGGGAAGTCGATGCTGCGCGCCAGCTTCATCGCATCGGCCGTCACCTCGCCGGGCGAACGGCCCTGCACGTTGGCGGACACGGAAATCACGCGTTTCCCATCCTTGTGCTTGATCTGCGAAGGACCCTTGCCCATCGTGATCGTGGCGATCTGGTCCAGCGGCACCATCTGGTTGGTGCCCGTGACGGCGATCGGCAGGCGCTCGATGCTGGCCGCGTTGGTGCGGTCTTCCGGCGCCAGGCGCACGGCCACGTCGCGCGTCTCGCCCGTCGGATCGACCCAGTCGCCCACTTCGATGCCGGCAAAGGCCACGCGCAGCGCGGCAGCGGCATCACCGGCGCCGATGCCCATCGAGTTGGCCAGGCCGCGGTTCAGCTCGATCTGCAGCTCGTCCTTCGGATCCTGCTCGGACAGGCTGACGTCGACGGCGCCCGGCACCTTCTTGAGCTCGTCCATGAAGCGGCCCGTCAGTTCCATCAGCTTGCGCGAATCCTCGCCGGTGAACTCGATCTGCACGGGCTTGCGGGCGCCATTGGCCAGGTCGTCCAGCACCGTGTACTCGGCGCCCACCAGCTGGGCCAGCTTGCCGCGCAGGTCCTGCGCCACTTCGGCGGCGGAGCGCTCGCGTTCGTTCTTCTTGCCGATCTTCACGTAGATGCGGCCGCCGGACAGGTTCACGTAGCTGTTCGTCTCCGTCGTTTCCGGCAGCGAGTGGGCCATCTCGGCCGCCTTCATGATCTTCAGCTGCGAGTACTCGACACTGCTGGACGACGGCGTGCGCACATCGATGGCGATGGTGCCGAAGTCGGACGACGGCACGAAGCTGGCCCCGCCGAACTTGGCCTGCAGCCCGATGGCGGCCAGGAAGGTGACGACGGCGATGACAGCCATCCAGCGGCGGTGATGCAGCGCCCAGGCGATCACGTTGCCGTAGCGGTCGGCCTGGTGGTCGAACCAGGTGTTGAACCGTTCCAGCACCTTTTCGAAACCCTTGCGCGGCATCTCGTGGTGGCCCGGCGGGTCGCCCCAGTAGGCCGACAGCATCGGGTCCAGCGTGAATGAGATGAACAGCGATACGGCCACCGAGCACGTGACGGTCAGCGCGAACGGCCGGAACCACTCGCCCGTGATGCCGGGCATGAAGGCCACCGGGATGAACACGGCCATGATGGAGAACGTGGTCGCGGCCACGGCCAGGCCGATCTCGGCCGTGCCGTTGATGGCGGCCGTGCGGCGGTCGGCGCCCATCTGCATGTGGCGCACGATGTTTTCCCGCACCACGATGGCATCGTCGATCAGCACGCCGATCGCCAGCGACAGGCCCAGCAGGGTCATGAAGTTGAGCGTGAAGCCGCACAGCCACACGCCGATGAACGCGGCGATCACGGAGGTGGGCAGCGACAGCGCCGTGATCAGCGTCGAGCGCCACGAGTTCAGGAAGGCGTACACGACGAAGATGGTCAGCCCGGCGCCCAGCACCAGCGCCTCGATCACGTTGTTCAGGCTGCTCTGGGCATCCTCGCCGCCGTCGTCCGTGATGTCCAGCGTGGTGCCCTTGGCCAGCGTGGGCTCGATTTCCTTGACCATCGCATGCACTGCCTTCGATACCGCCACCGTCGAGGCTTCCCGCGTGCGGATGATCGACAGGCCCACGTTCGGCTGGTTCGAACGCATCGACATGCCGTTGATCTCGGCGAAGCCATCCTCAATGGTGGCCACCTGGGCCAGGCGCACCAGCTCGCCGCCGTTGCGCTTGACGACGACCTGCTGGAAGTCCTCGGGCCGTTCGATGCGGCCGACGAGGCGGATGCTCTTCTCGTCCAGCGCGCCGCGCAGCTTGCCCACCGGCGCATTGGTATTCTGCATGCGCAACGCGTTCGTCACGTCGCTGATCGACACATTGTATTCGCGCAGTTTTTCCGCGTTCAGCAGCACCGACAGTTCGCGGCGCAGCGAGCCGTCGACGCTCACGTTGGCCACGCCATCGACGCCGCGCAGCTTGTCGGCCAGCACGTCCTCGGCCAGCCGCGAGATCTCGGCGTGGCTCTGCGTCTTGGACGACAGCGACAGCTGCATGATCGGCTGGGCCGACACGTCGACGCGCCGCAGCACCGGTTCGCGCATCTCCAGCGGCAGCTTGTAGCGCACCGCGGCGATGGCATTGCGCACGTCGTCGGATGCCTCGATCAGGTTGCGGGTGAACGTGAACTTCAGCACGATCTGGGCCGAGCCCTCGTTGGCCGTGCTGTTGGTTTCCGTGACGCCGGTGATGCTCTGCAGCGATTTCTCGATGCGGTTGATGATTTCCCGCTCGACCGTTTCCGGCGACGCGCCTGGATACGGGATGGAGACCACGATCACGGGCACCTCCACATCGGGATTCTGGTTGACGCGCAGTTTTTTCAGGGCCATCAGCCCCAGGCACATCATGGCGATGATCAGCACGATCGTGGCGATCGGCCGCTTGATACTGAAATTGGAGAGGAACATTGGGTGGTTTCCTGGTTGTTCTTCAGTTGCCCTTGGCGGCGCCGGTGCCGCCGTTCGCGGCCGCCACGTTCTTCGGCGTTACCAGCTCCACGGCCTGGCCGTCATGCACGGTGGCGCCCGGCGCGCGCAGCACCATGTCGCCAGATGCCAGGCCGCTCTTGACCTCCCAGAAGCCGGTGCGCTCGTCGCGCGTGCCGATCGCCAGGTTCACCTTCGACAGTTTTTTATCCTTGATGCGCCACACGTACTTGCTGTCGCCCGCCTCAACCATGGCCGAGGCCGGCAGCATCAGCGCATCCGTCGTGGCCGTCTCCACGCGCCCTTCCGCATACAGGCCGGCCACGCGGGGCTGGTTGCGCTCGGCGAATTCCACCAGCACTTCCACCTGGCGCGTGACGGCATTCGCGGCCGGGTCGACACGCTTCACCTTGCCCTGGAAATTCTGGCCCGGATAGCCGTTCACGCGGAACAGCACCGGCTGGCCCACCTTGACGATGCCGATCTTGTCGGCCGAGACGAGGCCCTCGAAGCGCATGCTGTTCGGGTCGATCACCTTGATCAGCTCCTTGCCGATCTGCGCCGTGTCGCCGCTGGACACCTTGCGGTCGCTGACGATGCCATCGAACGGTGCCCGCACCAGCGTGCGGTCAAGCGTCTGGCGGGCACCCACCGTGCGCGACTTGACGGCCGCCAGCTCGCTCTGCGCCGTGTTCAGCCGCACCTCGGCATCTTCCAGCGCCTGCATCGACGTCATGCCCGAGGCGCGCAGCGTCTTGTTCCGGTCCAGCATGCGCTGCGCCTGGTCGACGACCTGCTTGGCGTTGCGCACGGCTTCCTCGGAAGAGCCCAGGCTGTCGCGGATCGAGGTGTCGTCCAGGCGCACGAGCAGGTCGCCCTTGCGCACCGGTTCGCCGTTTTCCTTCAGCACCTGCAGCACGATCGCCGAGACTTCCGCGCGCAGGTCGGCACGGCGTTCCGGCTGGATCGAGCCGGTGATGACGGGGCCCGACGCCAAGGCGTTCGACTGCACGGTCAGCAGGTCTTCCGGCGAGATCAGCAGCTTCGGTCCCTTCGCGTCCTTGCCGGCCTGGGCGGTACCGTCCTTGGCCCCTCCAGCGTCGGGCTTGCTGCAGGCGGCGAGGCTCGTGGCGATGGCGAGAGCGATCAGGGTAATTCGCAACATGGGGAAATCTCCGGAAGGTTTGGACCGAGTGCTGTTATGAATGCTGGCCGTTGTTATCTTTCCGGCCATGAGCGGCGAGTATCTCCGAGTGGGCAAACGAGGTCAATTCGCCCGGGTCCAGACTGCGGGAAATTGTGGCTGGACTGTTGAAAAGCGTGGACAGACTGCAAAGACCGGTGCCGGCGGCCGGGTTGGAAGGGTGTGCTGCTGCTTCGGGCGGACGTCCGGCAACGTCCGCCGGGGCCGGTTTACGCTCGGGCGAACAGGGCGTACACCAGGTGTCCGATCGCGATCCCGGTCGCCAGGCCACCGCAGATTTCGACCACCGTGTGGCCCATTCGTTCCCGCAGGCGCTTGCGGCCCGCTTCCGGCACCGGCTCCCGGTCGGCCAGGCGGTTGATGGCGGCCGCCTGACGGCCCACGTGCTGGCGCAGGCTGTTGGCGTCGATAATGACGATGAAGCACAGCGTGACGGCCACGCCGAACGCGGGATGGCCGATGCCTTCGCGCAGCGCGATCAGCGTCGCCATGCTGGAGACGACGGCGCTGTGGTTGCTGGGGAAGCCGCCGTTGCCGACCAGGTTGAACGCCCACTTGCGGGCCTTGGCACTGTTGATCAGGAATTTGATGGGGCCGACGGTGATCCAGGTGATCAGCGGGGTGACGAGATAGGCGAGGTCCATGGTCGAATAAGGGTTAATTCTTGGCAATCGGGCATTATCGCAGAAGCCGGCTCCGCGCCGAAAGCAGGTCCGGTAGAATCGCCCCACTTCAATATAAATATCCTAACGATAAGGACACGGGGAATGAAACATTTCAGGATTTCCATCATCGTCACGGTGGTGCTGATGGGGCTGGCAGGCTGGTGGGGCTACAGCCATGGCGGGGTACACGGCCTGCTCACGGCGCTGTGGATCACGGGCGTGCTGGGGGTGATGGAGGTGTCGCTGTCCTTCGATAACGCGGTGGTGAATGCCTCCGTGCTGAAGGACTGGAATCCCTTCTGGCAGAAGCTGTTCCTGACGGTCGGCATTCTTGTGGCCGTGTTCGGCATGCGGCTGATCTTCCCGCTGGCGATCGTGGCCGTGGCGACTGGCCTGGACCTGCTGCAGGTCTGGACGATGGCAACGACGACGCCGCAGGAATACTCGCGCCACCTGATGGACGTGCATGCCGAGGTGGCCGCGTTCGGCGGCGCCTTCCTGCTGCTGGTGTTCCTGAACTTCCTGTTCGACGAGGAGAAGGAAGTGCACTGGATCGGCTGGTTCGAGGAAAAGGCCGGCAGCGTGGGCACGGAAAGCCTGTCGATCCTGCTGGCGCTGATTGCCATCTGCGTGTGCGTGGAACTGGTGCCGGAAGCGAAGCATTTTTCGGTGCTGTATGCGGGCGTGGCCGGCATCGCCGTGTACGTGGGCGTGGGCTGGCTGTCGTCGCTGCTGGAGGAAAAGGAGTCGGACGTCGATATCGGCAAGGTCGTGCAGCGCGGCAGCATCGGCGGCTTCCTGTACCTGGAAGTGCTGGATGCCTCGTTCAGCTTCGACGGCGTGATCGGCGCGTTCGCGATCACCAGCGATGTCGTCATCATCATGCTGGGCCTGGCGATCGGCGCGATGTACGTGCGGTCCCTGACCGTCTACCTGGTGCACAAGGGCACGCTGGACGAATTCATCTACCTGGAACACGGCGCCCACTATGCGATCGGCATCCTGGCGCTCATCATGCTCGCCAGCGTGAAGTACCACATTCCCGAATGGTTCACCGGGCTGTCCGGCGTGGCCTTCATCGCGGTGTCGCTGTACTCCTCGGTGAAGTACCGCAAACGCGTATCACAACAGGAGGTGATGCAGTAAGATCGCACCATCTCAACTTTGCCATTGTGCCAATGCCATGACGCGACGCCGCTTCTCACCTCTCCTGATCCTCGTCGGCCTGGTCGTCGTCGCCGCGCTCGTCTTCTGGGCCTGGGTGGCCTCCACGCTCAATTTCGCGTACTCGGAAGGCGAGCGGGCCGGCTACCTGCAGAAATTCTCGAAGGTGGGCTGGCTGTGCAAGACGTGGGAAGGCGAGCTGCTGCTGACCTCGATGCCGGGCGCGATCCCGGAAAAATTCCTGTTCAGCGCCCGCGACGACGCGATCGCCGCGCAGCTCTCCGCCGCCATCGGCAAGCGCGTCAACCTCACGTACGCCCAGCACAAGGGCGTGCCCACCAACTGCTTCGGCGAGACCGAGTACTACGTCGAGCGGGTGGTGGTGCAGCAGTAATCCGTATCGCGGAAACGACACTTAACCGTCGGGGACAGTCCCCATTTTCAGGAAATATTTCCCAAAATCGGGGACAGTCCCCTTTTTCAGGAAAGATTTCTTGGAAATCAGGTCGCGCCCCCAAACTCCTCGACCGCCATGCAGCCATCCGATGCGATCGGCATGCGCGCCTACCTCATGTATGCCCAGCACAAGGAGGTGCCGGCAGTCGTTCGGTGAGCCCGATACTGCGCCGAGCCGGATAGTGGCGCAGCGGTAGTCTGTATACCGGATACGACACTGCGACATCGGGGACAGTCCCCTTTTTCAAGAAAGATTGCTCGCTATGGGGGATAGTCGCGTTCCCGATTCCAACTTTGACACGCTTGTTGGATAAGCGACACAGGGGACAGTCCCCATTTTCAGGAAATATTTCCCGAAATGAGGGACAGTCCCCGAGTTCAGGAAAGATTGCCCGGAAATAGGTGGCTGTCCCCGATTGTTACGCTTCCAGCTTGCGCTGCACGGCGGCCAGCGCGCGCTGGGCGGCTTCGTAGCGGCGGGTTTCCTGGTCGAGGAGCGCCTGCTTGGCAGCCGTCAGCGCGGCGGTCGTGTCGGCGGCCTTGCGCTGCATGTCGGCGTGGGCGCGCGCGGCGTCCAGCAGCGCTTTCTGGTGCGATGCCTTCTCCTGTGCGGCCGAAGCGGCGGCGGCTTCCAGCGTTTCCCGTTCGCGCAGCATCGTGGCGGTGGCGATTTCCGCATCGGCCTTGTCGCGCGCGGCGGTGGCGATGGCGATCTCGGAGGCCATGCGGCTTTCCAGCGCACGGGCCGTTTCCTCGTCGGCCGCGGCGGTGGCGCGCTGCTGCGCCGTGCGTTCTTCCAGCAGCGCCAGCGCGGCGCGTTCCTGCGTGACGAAGTCGCGCTCGGCAGCCACCTGGGCCTGCGTGGCGGCAGCCTTGGCCTGTTCCGCCTGCGCCCGTTCGCGGTGCACTTCGGACAGCTCGACGGCCAGCCGCGCCTGCGCCGCAGCGGCTTGCGCGGCTTCTTCCTTCTGCTGCGCTTCCACTTCCTTCTGTTCGGTCATCACGGCCAGTGCCGCCGCTTCCTGGCGCAGTGCCTCGGCGCGACGGGTATCGGCGGCCGCATCGCGGGCCAGCGCTTCGGCCTGTTCGCGTTCGGCGGCGGCGCGCGTGGCGGCAGCGGCCACGGCACGCTCTTCTTCGGTCAGGCGTGCCTTCAGCGCGGCGATCGCTTCACCTTCTGCGGCAGCACGGGCCTGCTCCGCATCGACGAGGCGGGCCGCATGCTCGGCCTTCTGGCGCGCCAGCTCGTTGGCCGTATCCAGCGCGGCCGCGTGTTCGGCCAGTGCCGTCACTTCGGCCGCTTCCGCATCGTTCTTCGCCTGGGCCAGTTCGACGGCGGCGTGCGACAGTTCGGCGCGCTCATCGGCCAGGCGGGCGGCACGCTGCTGTTCCTGCGCTTCCAGCGCGGCCGCATCGGCGGCGGCCTGTTCGGCCTGCTGCCGCAGCTGCGCCTGCTCGGTGGCGTGACGCTCGGCGTCCAGCTTCGAACGGGTGGCGAATTCGGCCTGCTGCTCCGCCTCGACGCGGCCCATGGCCACGACATGCAGCTCGCGGTCGGCGGCGATGCGCGCTTCGGTGGCGGCCATGATGCGGGCATCGGCATCGCGGCGCGCCTGGGCCGTGGTCGCGGCCATCGCTTCCAGGCGCTCGCGGTGCTGGGCGGCGTCACGGATTTCCTTTTCCGTCTGCAGGCGCAGGCGCAGCGACAGCGCGGCGCTGCGGTCCGACTCCGCCTTGGCCAGTGCGATCGCTTCGCGTTCCTGTTCCAGGTGGGCCAGCGCGCGGGCTTCCTCGGCCGCGTGCACTTCGGCGGCGGCGCGGGCAAAGGCCGACTCCAGTGCCACCTGGTCGGCGCGCTCGCGCTGGCGGGTCGCTTCCAGCGCCTCGCCTTCCACCTGGGCGAGCTGCTGGGCCGTCTGGCGGGCCGAGAAGGCGTGACGTTCGCGTTCACGGGCCAGCGTGGCCATGCGCGCATCGGCGCTGGCGATGCCGATCACTTCATCCTTGGCGGCCTGCACGGCGGCGACGCGTTCGGCGGCCTGCAGCCGCGCCTGTTCGGTTTCCTTCTTCAGTTCGTCCGCCGCGCGGCTGGCCTGCTCGGCGAACTGCGCCTCCGCTTCCAGCTGTTCGGTGGCGCGGCGACGGCTTTCCTCTTCGGCGCGGGCGCGCAGTTCGGCAGCCTGGCGGATCTGGTTGTCGGCTTCCACGCGGGCGCGCAGCTCGGCGGTCTCCTGCTTCACCGCTTCCAGCTTGGCCACGCTGGCATTGGCCGCGGCGCGCAGGCTTTCGAGGCGTTCGCGGTTGGCGGCGATCACGTCTTCGGCAGCCTGCGCATTCTGCAGCGCGACGGCGGCCGCGGCGGAATCCATCGCGGCGCGGTCTTCGGCCAGCGTGCGGGCGCGGGACTCGGCATGGGCGCGGTTCTCGGCGGCGCACGCGGCCTTCGCTTCCGCCTCGACGCGGGCAATCGCCTGCTGGATGGCGCGCAGCTCCGCCTCGGCACGGGCCGGCTTGGCTTCGTCGTTGGCGGGGACGCTCAGGTCGTGATCGAGATCGGCCTCGTCAGCGGAATAGGCGACGTGCAGGGGGTGGGCCAGTTGTGCGTGCATGACAGTCTCGCTGAAGAGGGATTTTCGAGCTGTCATTATGGGACGGCGCCACACCGGTCGAGCCGGCGAGCAAAGCGGGTTTTGCCCCCTTATTCAGGGGTTGTCACCGCGCTATCAGACTGGCCAGAGCGGCGGCTCGTCCATCAGCGCCACCTGCTCGCGCAGCTCCAGGATGCGGTCCTGCCAGTAGCGCTGCGTGTTAAACCAGGGAAAGGCAGCGGGGAACGCCGGATCGTCCCAGCGGCGCGCCAGCCAAGCCGCGTAATGCATCAGCCGCAGCGTGCGCAGCGCTTCCACCAGGTACAGCTGGCGCGGATCGAAGTCGCAGAAATCCTCGTAGCCGGCCAGGATGTCGGACAGCTGCCCCACCATCTCGGAACGCTCGCCGGACAGCATCATCCACAGGTCCTGCACCGCCGGGCCCATGCGCGCATCGTCGAAATCGACGAAATGGGGGCCGGCATCCGTCCACAGCACGTTGCCGCCGTGGCAGTCGCCATGCAGGCGGATCAGCGGTACCTGGCCGGCCCGTTCATAGCTGCGGCGCACGCCTTCCAGCGCCTGGCTGGCGACGCTGCGGTAGGCATCCACCAGGTCGGCCGGCAGGAAGGCGTTCTGCAGCAGGTAGTCGCGCGATTCGGTACCGAAGGTGGTCATGTCCAGCGGGGGCCGCTGGCGGAACGGCTGCGTGGCGCCGATCGCGTGGATGCGGCCGATGAAGCGGCCCGTCCATTCCAGCACGTTGCGGTCGGACAGTTCCGGCGCACGGCCGCCATGGCGCTCGAAGACGGCGAAGCGGAACTGGCCGAAGGTGTGCAGCGTGCGGCCATCGATGGTCATCGGCGGCACGGCGGGAATCTCGGCGCCGTGCAGCTCGGCGATGAAGGCATGTTCCTCGCCGATGGCGGCGTCGCTCCAGCGGCCCGGCCGGTAGAATTTGACGACCACCGGCTTGCCGTCCTCGATGCCCACCTGGTAGACGCGGTTCTCGTAGCTGTTCAGCGCCAGCAGGCGCCCGTCGCCGTACAGGCCGACAGCGGCCAGCGCGTCGAGCACCATGTCGGGGCCCAGGGTGGAAAACGGATGGGCGGCGGGAGGGAGGCTGGAATTCGTCATCTCGCCATTGTACGGCGGGGGGCGTATACTGCCGGATTACTTTAGAAAGACACACATGCAACTCGATCAGCCGCTGAGCGACAAAGACTTCGACGAACTGGACACCTTCCTGCTGGGCGAGCGCAGCCCGGAGGACTCGATGACGATGGACCACCTGCACGGTTACCTCACCGCCATCGCGATCGGTCCGGAGACCATCATGCCGGCCGAATGGCTGCCGCGTGTCTGGGGCGAGGACGGCAAGCAGGCGCCGAAATTCAAGAACGGCAAGGAAGAAGAACGCATCGTCAACCTGATCATGCGCTTCATGAACGAGGTGCTGGTCACGTTCGAGGTGGCGCCGAAGGAATTCGAGCCCCTGTTCGTCGAACACGAGCACGAAGGCCAGACGCTGATCGACGGCGAAGCGTGGTGCTGGGGCTTCTGGGAAGGCATGGAACTGCGCGCCGGTTCGTGGGACGAGATCTTCGATTCCGAGCTCGCCCCGCTGATGCGCCCGATCTACCTGCTGGGCGCGGACGAGATCCAGGAAGACGAGCTGCCGGAAGTGGAAGACCCGGTCAAGGCGCACAAGCTGGCGCTGGACATCGAAGCCAACCTGCCGGCCATCCACAAGTTCTGGGTACCGCGCCGCAAGGCCGCCGTCAGCACCGTCAAGCGCGACGAGCCGAAGGTGGGCCGCAACGACGATTGCCCCTGCGGCAGCGGCAAGAAGTACAAGAAGTGCTGCGGCGCGGAGCCGGCGGCGCAGTAAGCATTACGGCCCCGCCAGCAGCTCAGTGCGCGTCGATGAACGCCACCACGTCATCGAGCGTGGGCGCCAGCCAGCGCCCCGGCCCTGCCAGCGAGGCCAGCAAGGTCACGTGCGACACGCGCGGGTAGTAGCGCTCTTCGACCTGATCGCCTTTTTCGCGTAACTTCGCGGCCAGCCCGCCGGTGTTGCGCTGCGGGTTGACGGTGCGGTCGTTGATGGGGGCCAGCAGCAGGGACGGCGGCGCGTGCCGCGTCACGTGCACGACCGGCTGCGAATCGGCCGGCGTGTCCGGATAGTCGAACACCGGCCGCACTTCGGCACTCGTCACGGGCAGGAAATCATAGGGCCCCGCCAGGCCGATGAAGCCGCGCAGTGCCGACGGCGCCAGCTTCACGCGCGCCAGCCAGCGCTCGTCCAGCGCCAGCATCGCCGCGTTGTAGGCGCCGGCGCTGTGGCCCATCACGAAGATACGGTGCGGATCGCCGCCCTGCTCCGCCGCGTGGCGCACCGCCCAGCCGACGGCCTGCGCGCTGTCGTCCAGGAAGTCCGGGTACTTCGCGCGGGGATACAGGCGGTAATCGGCAATCACCGCCACGATGCCGCGCGCTGCCAGCGCCTTGCCGACGAAGGCATATTCGCCGCGCGAGCCGCTGGTCCAGTTACCGCCGTAGAAGAACACCACCACCGGCGCGGGAACGGCCGTCACCTTGTCGGGACGGTACACGTCCAGCTGCAAGCCGGGGGCGAAGGCGACGTCGCGCGTGGCGCTGCTGTCGCCGGCCGGCGTCAGTGCGCTCAGCGTGCGCAATGGTGAACAGGCCGCGAGTGCGGTGCAGATGGCGCCGGCCAATGCCAGGCGCAGTAATGTTTTTTTCATGGTTCCCTCCCTGCTGCACAGCATGGAGGGACCACCGGCCCCGCTCCGTACGCACGCGCACGGTTCAGCACCTGTTGCCGAGCCAGTGGCGCGCAGGGCCTCGCGTGGGGTCGGGCGCCGTGACGCGGGCTCTGTCGCCGCGTCACGGCTTGCGCATCAAAGCTTGCTCAATACAGCTTGCTCATTACAGCTTGCTCATTACAGCTTGCTCATTACAGCTTGCTCATTACAGCTTGATAAAGTGCTCGCGGTAGTACTTCAGCTCTTCGATCGATTCGATGATGTCGGCCAGCGCCGTGTGCTTCTGGGCCTTCTTGAAGCCGGAGACGACTTCCGGCTTCCAGCGGCGGCACAGCTCCTTCAGGGTGGACACGTCGATGTTCCGGTAGTGGAAGAACGCCTCCAGCTTCGGCATGTAGCGCACCATGAAGCGGCGGTCCTGGCCGATCGTGTTGCCGCACATCGGCGCCTTCCCGGCCGGCACCCACTGCTTCATGAACGCGATCAGTTCCGCTTCCGCCTGCTCTTCCGAGATCGTCGACGCCTTCACCTTGTCGATCAGGCCCGAACGGCCATGCGTGCCCTTGTTCCAGGAATCCATCGCATCCAGCGTCGCATCGGACTGGTGGATGGCCAACACCGGGCCTTCGGCCAGCACGTTCAGGTGCATGTCGGTGACGACGATGGCCACTTCGATGATGCGGTCCGTGTCCGGCTCCAGGCCTGTCATTTCCATGTCCACCCAGACCAGGTTCATTTCGTTCGGGCGCTGCGGCGCCGCGGGTGCTTGACCATCTGCTGCGGAGACGGAAGGTTCGTTCGCTTGTGACATAATTCTCTCTTGACCTGGCAAAACCGCCATTTTCTCACAGGCACAGAATGTATTCACACGCGTTTTCGCTATTGTTTGTCGCATTTTTGGTGTTGACGCTGGCCGTCCGCTTCTGGCTGGCGTCGCGTCACATCCGCCATGTGCTGGCGCACCGCGACCGCGTTCCCGCCGAATTCGCCGCCACGATTCCCCTCTCCGCTCACCAGAAAGCGGCCGACTACACGATCGCCCGCACCAAGTTCGGCACGCTGACGATGTTCGTCAACGCGGCCGTGCTGATCGGCTTCACCCTGCTGGGCGGCCTGGAGTGGCTGTCCGTGCAGGTGTTCGGCCTGACGGGTGGCGGCATGGTCTACCAGCTGGGATTGCTGGCCGCGTTTGCCGCGATCTCGGGCCTGATCGACATCCCGTTCGACTACTACCGCCAGTTCCGCCTGGAGCAGCGCTTCGGCTTCAACAAGATGACGCCTGCGCTGTTCTTCACCGACATGGTCAAGGGACTGGGCCTGGCCGTCGTCATCGGCCTGCCGCTGGCGTGGGTGCTGCTGGCGCTGATGGACAAGGCCGGCGCGTTGTGGTGGCTGTACGCGTGGTTCGTGTGGAGCGGTTTCCAGCTGCTGATGATGGTGCTGTTCCCGACCGTTATCGCGCCGCTGTTCAACAAGTTCACGCCGCTGGCGGACGACTCGCTGAAGTCGCGCATCGAAGGCCTCATGCAGCGCGTGGGCTTTGCCTCGAAAGGCCTGTTCGTGATGGACGGCTCGAAGCGCAGCGCGCACGGCAATGCCTACTTCTCCGGCTTCGGGTCCGGCAAGCGCATCGTCTTCTTCGACACGCTGCTGGCGCGCCTGGCGCCGCAGGAGATCGAGGCGGTCCTGGCCCATGAGCTGGGGCACTTCAAGCTGAAGCACATCGTCAAACGCATCGGCCTGATGTTTCTGGTCTCGCTGGCGTTCCTGGCGCTGCTCGGCTGGCTGAAGAACCAGGTGTGGTTCTACACGGGCCTGGGCGTTTCGCCGATTCTCGTGCCGGGACAGTCGAACGATGCGCTGGCGCTGATCCTGTTCATGCTGGTACTGCCCGTGTTCACGTTCCTGCTCGGCCCCCTCGCCTCCCTCAGCTCGCGCAAGCACGAGTTCGAGGCCGATGCGTTCGCCGCGCAGCATACCGATGCGCGCGACCTCGTCACGGCCCTGGTCAAGATGTACGAGGACAATGCGTCGACCCTGACGCCCGATCCCCTGCACTCGGCGTTCTACGATTCGCATCCGCCGGCCTCGGTGCGCATCCAGCACCTGAACCTGAACCTGAACGGGCGAGGCATGGCATGATCAGCAGCGCACAGCAGCTGCGCGAGCAGCACTGTCTCCACTCCACCGTGCCATTGCAGGCGCCCGAAGCGGCCCGCCTGCTGCACCTGCTCGATGGCTGGGCCATCGATGCGGGACGCCTGACACGGGCCTTCGGCTTTGCCGACTACTACCAGACGATGTCGTTCGTGAACGCCATCGCCTACATCGCCCACTGCGAGGACCATCATCCGGAACTCGTGGTCGGCTACAAGAACTGCGTGGTGCGTTTCGAAACGCACTCCGCTCAAGGACTCACTCTGAACGATTTCATTTGCGCGGCCAAGACGGACGTGCTGGTACGGGTGGCAGGCCACCCATGAAGCAGGCTGCACGCACCGGCATCATCATCGCGGCCCATGGCCGCCACTACCTCGCCGAATCGGAAGGCGCACGGCTGCAGTGCGTCACGCGCGGCAAGAAGACCAATGTGGCGGTCGGCGACCTCGTCGACCTCACCCTCACCTCGCCCGACCAGGCCGTGATCGACCGCATCCAGGAGCGCAAGACGCTGCTGTACCGCTCGGACCAGTACAAGTCGAAGCTGCTGGCCGCGAACGTCACGCAGCTGTTCATCGTGGTCGCCACGGAACCCGGCTACACGGACGACCTGGTGTCCCGTTCCCTCGTCGCCGCCGAGGCGGCAGGCATTGCGGCAAGCCTCATCCTGAACAAGGTGGACGTCACGGAAAACCTGGCCAGGACGCGCCAGCGCCTGGAGATGTACACGGCGATGGGCTACCCGGTGCACGAGGTCTCCGCCATCGGCCAGCTTGAGCATGCCGTCGCCACGCTGGCGCCGCTGCTGGCCGGCCAGTCGACCATCCTGATCGGCCAGTCCGGCATGGGCAAGTCGTCGCTGATCAACCTGCTGGTGCCGGGCGCCGACATCGCCACCCGCGAGATCTCGGCCGCCCTCGACACCGGCAAGCACACGACAACATTTACGCGCCTGTACCACCTGGCAGGCGACGGCACCGTGATCGACTCGCCCGGCTTCCAGGAATTCGGCCTGTACCACCTGTCAGAAGGCATGCTGGAGCGCGCCTTCCGCGACTTCCAGCCCTACCTGGGCGGCTGCAAGTACTACAACTGCCGCCACCTGCAGGAGCCGCAGTGCGCCGTGCTGGAAGCCCTCCGCGAAGGCAAGATCGCCAAGATGCGGCACGAGCTGTACGGCCAGCTGCTGCACGAATCGGCGCAAACCCTCTACTAGGCAGCCCTGCACATGGACCTCTTCGCCAGCGACACCGCCGTCACCCATTGGGAAGCGGCCCTGCCGCCGCTGGCGGGAGCGGCCCGGCTGGACGTGGTGGTGCAACTGGCCTGGCATCTGCGCCAGCGCGACAGCGCGCGTGCGGCCCAGCTGGCCGATGAAGCGGAAACACTGCTGCAGTCGGCGAACGACGAACAGCGCGAGGCCACTGCGGCGCGCCTGCAGCTGCTGCGCGCGGAGCTGTGCTGGCTAACGGGCGACCTGGAGACGGCGCAGGGGATGGCCGATGCGGCGCGCGAGACACTGTGCAGCATTCCCGACGATGCCGGCTGCGCCGATGCGCACTGGCTATGTGCGTGGATCGCCGTCGACCAGGGTGACCATGTGCGGCGCGACCAGGAACTGGAACGCTGCGTCGAAGCCGCCCACGCGGCAGGCGACACGGAACGCGCCGCCATCGCCGAGGCGGCCAGCGCACGCTGGGCCGTGCTGCGCGACCTCGATGCGGCGCGCGCCCGCTGGGGCACGCGCTTCGACCCGGCGGCCATCCGTTCGCCGGCGCTCGACTGCTGGGTAAGCGACTATCTCGGCATGTCCGCCAGCCAGGGCAGCGAGTTCGATGCGGCCGCGCGCCACTACCTGCGCACGTACGACGCAGCGCTCGAGACAGGCCAGGTCCGCACCGCCATCATCGCCGCCACCAATATCGGCGAAAAATTCTCCATGCTGAACGACCACCACGCCGCACTGGAATGGATGCAGCGCGCGGTGGACACGGCCCGGCCCCGCGACTGGCCACGCAGCACCGGCGCGGCGCTGCTGCACACGGCCGAAACGCTGCGCCGGCTGGGCCGCCTGGACGCGGCCGACCAGCTGCTGCGCGAGGCGCTCGACACGCTGCAGCCGTTCGTCAACAGCCGCCTGTTCGCCATCGCGCTGCAATACCTGGGCGACCTGTGCCTGACGCGCGAGGATTACGCCGGCGCGCTGGACGCCTTCGAACGGCTGTCGGTGCGCGCCGACGTGCTGGAGCAGGCCGATTTCCGCATGGTGGCGCGGCGCGGCCAGGCCCACGCCCTGTGCTTCCTGGACCGGCCCGCCGAGGCGCTGGTGCTGGCGCGCCAGGCCGTCGACCTGGCCGGCGGCCAGCACAATGCCTACAACCTGGTGGCGGGCCTGCGCGTGCTGGCACTGATCCACGGCCGCCATCCCCTGCCCGGCCCGCCCGGCATGGCGGAACCGAGCCCGATGCTGCACTACCTGCACCGCGCGCTGGCCACCGTGACGAAGATCGAGGGCTACACCGTGCCGGGCGAGCTGTACGACGCGCTTGCCGAGGCCTACGCCGGTGCGGACGATTTCCGCGCGGCCTACCGGATGGCCCATGCGGCCAGCGAAGCGCGCGAAAAAACGCACAGCCAGGAAGCGACCGCGCGCGCCATCGCGATGCAGGTGCACCAGCAGACCGAACAGGCGCGCTCGGAAGGCCGCCACCACCGCGAACTGGCGCTGCTGGAAGCGCGTCGCGCCGAACTGCTGCAGCAGACCGGCGCCACGCTGGAACGGCTGTCGACGATCGGCCAGGAAATCACGGCCCACCTGGAAGCCGATGCGGTGTACCGCGTGCTGAACCGCCACGTGCACGCGCTGCTGCCGCTGCACGCGTTCGCGATCGTGCTGCTCGATGCGGCCGGGAGCGGGCTGGACCTGGTCTTTGGCGTGGCGGACGAGGCGCCGCTGCCGCCCTCGCGCATCGCCCTGGACGATCCGGAATCGCTCAGTGCACGCTGCGTCCGTGAACGGGCCGAGGTCTGCGTGCACGAACCCTCGCAGCGCCTCGGCTGCGCCGATGCGTGCGGCGACTGCGACAGCGCCCTGTACGTGCCGCTGCTGCTGGGCGACCGCGTGCTGGGTGCCGTCACCGTGCAGGCGCGCCAGCCGCATGCGTATGGCGAGCGCGAACGGCTGATCTTCCGCACGCTGTGCGCCTACGGTGCGATCGCGCTGGACAACGCGCACGCCTACCGGCAGCTGCAGGAAGCGCAGTCGCAGCTGGTGGCGCAGGAAAAGCTGGCGGCCCTGGGCGCGCTGATGGCCGGCGTGGCCCACGAACTGAACACCCCGATCGGCAACAGCCTGCTGATCGCCAGCACGCTGGAACAGAAGACGCTGGACCTGGAAGCATCGCTGAACGGCGCGGGCCTGCGCCGCTCCGCCCTGGCCGCCTATATCGCCGATGCGCGCACCGCGTCCGAACTCGTGATGCGCGGCCTGCACAGCGCCGCCGACCTGGTGGCCAGCTTCAAGCAGGTGGCGGTGGACCGCACCACCGAGCAGCGCCGCCGCTTCCGGCTGCAGCAGGTCACGCACGAGATCGTGGCGACGATGATGAACCGCATCCGCGCGTCGAGCCACCGCATTGCCTTCGAGGTGCCGGAAACGATCGAACTGGACAGCTATCCCGGCCCGTTCGGCCAGGTCATCACCAACTTCATCAACAACGCGCTGCTGCACGCTTTCGACGGCCGCGAAGGCGGCAGCATGCGGCTGACGGCGCTGCCCGCCGCCGACGGCAGGGTCAGCATCACCTTCGCGGACGATGGCACCGGCATCGCGCCGGACAACCTGTCGCGCATCTTCGACCCGTTCTTCACCACCAAGCTGGGGCAAGGCGGCAGCGGGCTGGGACTGTCGATCAGCTACAACATCGTCACGGGCCTGCTGGGCGGGCAGATCGCCGTGGCCAGCAGCCGCGCCGGCACCGCATTCACGCTGGAGCTGCCGCTGGTGGCGCCGCTGGCATCCGACGGCGGCTGACGCGCCCGGACACCGGCCCGCTGCGGTAACCATCCGTCGTGCCCCCGTCAAGCTATTAGCGGCAGGCAAAACCCTCTATAATGGTTTGCCAAGCTGGCCAGAATGGCATCCCAGGCGCACGCCTCGACAGCCCGGCGTCTCCGCTCCCGATGCGCCGCAGAACAGTTGTGAATATGTCTACTCAAAAAGCGATCAAGCACTACCTGCAGTTTTCCGACTTCTCGCTGGAAGAATACGAATACGTCATCGAGCGCGCGCGCCACATCAAGCGCAAGTTCAAGAACTACGAGATCTACCACCCGCTGATCGACCGTACTCTGGTGATGGTGTTCGAGAAGAACTCCACCCGCACCCGCCTGTCCTTCGAGGCCGGCATGCACCAGCTGGGCGGCGCCGCCATCTACCTGAACACGCGCGACTCGCAGCTGGGCCGCGGCGAACCGGTCGAGGATGCCGGCCAGGTGATGTCCCGCATGTGCGACATCATCATGGTGCGCACCTTCGGCCAGGAGATCATCGAGCGCTTCGCCGCCCATTCGCGCGTGCCCGTCATCAACGGGCTGACCAACGAGCACCACCCGTGCCAGGTCTTCGCGGACATCTTCACCTACTACGAGCACCGCGGTCCGATCGCCGGCAAGACGGTGGCCTGGATCGGCGATGCCAACAACATGCTGTACTCGTGGCTGCAGGCCGCCGAGGTGTTCGGCTTCCACGTCAACGTGTCCACGCCGAAGGGCTACGACATGGACATGTCGCTGGTCTCCACCGAACGCTTCACGTTCTTCGCCAACCCGTCGGACGCGTGCGAAGGCGCGCACCTGGTCAATACCGATGTGTGGACCAGCATGGGCTACGAAGAGGAAAACGCGGCGCGCCTGAAGGCGTTCGACGGCTGGATCGTCGACTCGGCCAAGATGGCACGGGCCGCGCCGGACGCGCTGTTCATGCACTGCCTGCCTGCCCACCGCGGCGAGGAAGTGGCGGCGGACGTGATCGACGGCCCGCAGTCGGTGGTGTGGGACGAGGCGGAAAACCGCCTGCACGTGCAGAAGGCGCTGATCGAGTACCTGACGCTGGGCCGCATCGAAACGAAATAAACCGACTAAACGATTTATATTAATCCTACTGTAAGTACTGGAACGAGCATGAGCGACATCAAGAAAGTCGTCCTCGCCTATTCGGGCGGCCTGGACACCTCCGTCATCCTGAAGTGGCTGCAGGACAATTACCACTGCGAGATCGTCACCTTCACGGCCGACCTGGGCCAGGGCGAGGAGCTGGAACCGGCCCGCGCCAAGGCGATCAAGTTCGGCATCAAGCCGGAGAACATCTACATCGACGACGTGCGCGAGGAGTTCGTGCGCGACTTCGTGTTCCCGATGTTCCGCGCGAACACCGTGTACGAAGGCGAATACCTGCTGGGCACCTCGATCGCCCGTCCGCTGATCGCCAAGCGCCTGATCGAGATCGCCAACGAAACGGGTGCCGACGCGATTTCGCACGGCGCCACCGGCAAGGGCAACGACCAGGTGCGCTTCGAACTGGGCGCCTATGCGCTGAAACCCGGCGTGAAGGTCATCGCCCCATGGCGCGAGTGGGACCTGCTGTCGCGCGAAAAACTGTTGAAGTACGCGGAAGACGCCGGCATCGCCATCGACATGAAGCACAAGAACGGCGGCGCGCCGTACTCGATGGACGCCAACCTGCTGCACATCTCCTTCGAAGGCCGCCACCTGGAAAACCCGAGTGCCGAAGCCGAGGAATCGATGTGGCGCTGGACCGTGTCGCCGGAGCAGGCGCCGGACGAAGCGGAATACCTGGACATCGAATACGAACGGGGCGACATCGTGGCCCTGAACGGCAATCGCATGAGCGCCGCCGAAGTGCTGACGGAACTGAACCGCATCGGTGGCAAGCACGGCATCGGCCGCCTCGACCTGGTCGAGAACCGCTATGTCGGCATGAAGTCGCGCGGCTGCTATGAAACGCCGGGCGGCACGATCATGCTGAAGGCGCACCGCGCCATCGAATCGATCACGCTGGACCGCGAAGTGGCGCACCTGAAGGACGACCTGATGCCCCGCTATGCCTCGCTGATCTACAACGGCTACTGGTGGGCACCGGAGCGCGTGGCGCTGCAGACGCTGATCGACCACACCCAGGCCACCGTGAACGGCTGGGTGCGCGTGAAGCTCTACAAGGGCAACGTGATCGTGGTGGCGCGCGATTCGAAGACCGATTCGCTGTTCGACCAGACCATCGCCACCTTCGACGAAGACGGCGGCGCCTACAACCAGGCCGATGCCGGCGGCTTCATCAAGCTGAACGCGCTGCGCATGCGCATTGCCGCCAACGCGCGCCTGAAGCGTGGCCAATAAGCGGGCAACGCTGTTGACCAGCGCGCTTCGCAAGATGCACGGCTGACGGATGCAGGGCTGCCCCACGGGCAGCCCTTTTTATTTGGGTCCGGTTGACGGGCGAGGCATGCTCGCCCTTCCGCCATAAAGTGTTACATTTGGCGCGACACGACCTCTACAAAGTGCGGAGACACGATGATCAACAATCTGGGCATCAAGAACAAGCTGTACGCGGGATTCGGCGCCATCCTGGCCATCATCCTGATCCTGCTGGTGCTGGCGTTTAACAACTTCACGCGCCTGTCCGAGGCCAACGAGTGGGACCGGCACACGATGCAGGTGCTGCACGCGATCGATGGCGTGAGCCTGAACGTGATGGAGGTCCAGACCGAGTCGCGCGGCTATTACCTGACCGGCACCGAGAGCCGCCTGGCGCGCGTGCGCAGCCAGGTGGCGCGCATGCCGGCCTCCATCGCTGCGCTGCAGAAGCTGGTCGTCGACAATCCCGTGCAGGTGGAACGGGCCCGCAAGCTCGAAACGCTGATCCAGACCTGGGTACGCGACGTGATCGAGATGCAGACGGCAAAGCGCCAGGCGCTCGGCGATACGCCCGGTGCCGCCGACACGCTCGGCCACATGCCGCAGTTCCAGCAGGGCAGCCCGGCCGTGACGGCCGTCCACACGGTGCTGGAGGAAGCCCGCGCCGCGGAAAACCAGCTGCTGGCACAGCGTTCCCAGAACGCCGCCGAGCTCCGCCGCGACATGACGGCCGTGCTGATCGCCGGCGGCGCCGCCTGCGTGCTGCTGGGACTGGCCATCGTGTTCGTGCTGACGCGCGCCATCATGAACCCGCTGAACAACCTGACGGAAGCCGTGGGCCGCATCGCCGCCGGCGACCGCGGCGCCCGCGCCCAGGTGATGGCGCAGGATGAACTGGGCCGCGTGTCGCAGGAATTCAACAGCATGGCGCAGGCCATCCAGGACAATATCGAACGCGAACGGGCCAGCACGGACGACCTGCGCGCGAAGGTCGACTCGCTGCTGGGCGTCGTCACGAAGGCCGCATCCGGCGACCTGACGGGCCGCGTGGAAATCGGCGGCAACGATGCGATCGGCCAGCTGGGCCACGGCCTGGCGCGCATGTTCGACAACCTGCGCATCCTGCTCAACAACGTGCAGAAGGCCGGCATCCAGGTCACCACGTCCGCCACCGAGATCGCCGCCTCCGCCAAGGAACAGGAAGCCACCGGTGTCGAGCAGGCGCAGACGAGCGTCGAGGTGCTGTCGACCACCAAGGAAATCTCGTCGAACACGTCGCAGCTGCTCAAAACGATGGAAGAAGCCACCTCCGTGGCCGACTACACGACGGCGGCCACCGCCGAAGCGCAGGAAAACCTGCGCCGCATGGATGCCACGATGCAGAACATGGTGACCGCCACGGATTCGATCAACGCCAAGCTGGCCGCGCTGTCGGAAAAGGCGTCCAACATCAACAGCGTGCTGACGACGATCACCAAGGTGGCCGACCAGACCAACATCCTGTCGCTGAACGCGGCCATCGAAGCGGAAAAGGCCGGTGAAGCGGGCCGGGGCTTCAGTGTCGTCGCTACCGAGATCCGCCGGCTCGCCGACCAGACCTCCGTCTCGACCTGGGACATCGAGCAGATGGTCAAGGAAATGCAGTCGGCCGTGTCGGCCAGCGTGATGGGCATGGACAAGTTCTCCGAAGAGATCCGCCGCAACGTGGGCGAGGTGCGTGCCGTGACGGACCACCTGTCCGGCATGATGGACCAGGTGCGCAAGCTGGCGCCGCAGTTCGACGCCGTGCTGCAGGGCATGCAGTCGCAGGCCGTGGGCGCGCAGCAGATCACCGAGACGATGATGCAGCTGAACGACGCCACCCAGCAGACCGTGGAATCGCTGAAGGCCACCAGCGAGGCGGTGCACCAGCTGCAGTACGCGGCCAGCGACCTGCAGTCGTCGGTGGCCACGTTCGCCGTCAACGTCTGAGCCGGCGCGGCAAGGAAGGTTCGCCTTGAAGGTCCCGCTTTGAAAGTTCTCCTGTTCCATATCGGCGCCGACCGCTACGGCCTGCGCCTGCCGGCCATCCGCAGCGTGCTGCCGCTGATGGCGCTGAAGGCCCTGCCCGGCACGCCGGACAGCGTGGCCGGCCTGATGAACCTGCACGGCGCGCTGGTGCCCGTGCTGGACGTGTCGCGCATCGGCGGCAGCGCGCCGGCCGCGCACCGCATGGACACGCGCATCGTGCTGGTCGATTACACCGCTCCCGACGGCAGCACGCAGGCGCTTGGCCTGATGATGGAGCGGGTGCAGGGCATCCAGGAGGTGGCAGAAGACATCCTGGTGCCGGCCGGTGTGCTGGGTGCGCCGTTCCTGGACCGCGCGGCGGGTGATGCGGACGGCATCGTGCAGCTGGTGGAACCGGCGCGCATGCTGCCCGAACCCTTGCGCGCGCTGCTGTTCCAGCCCGACGCGGGCGCCGCGCGGGCACCGCAGTGAGTAGCAAGACAATGAGCACCACGACCGTGAGCATGCTGCAGCAGCTGCGCGCCGCCACGGGCCTGAACCTGTCGCCCGACACGGTGGAGCGCGCCGTACGCGAGCGGATGGCGGCCACCGGCATCGCCGACCGCGAGCAGTACCTGCAGGCGGCCGGCGCCGCGGAGCTGGAACAGCTGGTGGAGCGGGTGGTGGTACCGGAATCGTGGCTGTTCCGCGACCCGCAGGCCTTCGTGGTGGCCGCCGCGTATGCGCGCCGGCGCCTGGAACGGGGCGGCCGCCAGCTGCTGCGCATGCTGTCGGTGCCCTGCGCCGGCGGCGAGGAACCCTACACGCTGGCGATGGCACTGGTCGATGCGGGCATCCCGCCGGCCGCGTTCGCGATCGATGCGATCGACCTCTCGGCCGTGTGCGTGGCGCGCGCCAAGGAGGGGCTGTTCGGCCGCAATGCCTTCCGCAACAAGGACCTGGCCTTCCGCGACCGCCACTTCACGCAGGAAGACGATGGCCTGTACCGCATCGATCCCGGCCTGCGCCGGCGCGTGCGGGTCCGCCAGGGGAACCTGCTCACCAGCGACATCGCGGCGCCCGGCACCTACGACGTGGTCTTCTGCCGCAACCTGCTGATCTACTTCGATGCGCCCACCACGGCGGCCGCCATCGGGCGCCTGGCCACGCTGCTGTCCGACGACGGCGTGCTGCTGGCTGGCTATGCCGAAGTGCCCTCGTTCATGCAGAACGGCTTCACGGCCCTGCCCTACCGCCAGGCCTTCGCGCTGCGCAAGGCGACCGTGCCGGACGAGGGACCGCAGTTCGGCCTGCCCGTCGAGGGGAGCGAGCCGGCCATCGAACGGCGCCAGGCGCGGCGCACCGTGGTGCAGGCGGTGTGGCCGGCGGCGGCGCGCGCCAGCGAAAAGGTGGCAGCTGCCGTCACGGCGCCGGCCCGCCCGATCCGGGTGGCACCGGCGGCCGTGCCGCCACTGCCCCGCGCCGCCGCCGCGCCGCTGGCCAAGGCGCCTGCGTCCGGGCAGACGCTGGACGAGGCGCGCCGCCTGGCCGACGAAGGCCGGCCCGCCGAAGCCGCCGCCATCTGCCGTACCCTGGTGGCGCGCGAACCGGACAACGCGGACGGCTGGTTCCTGCTTGGCCTGCTGAGCGAGGACACCGATGCGGACGAAGCCCAGGCCCACCTGCGCCGCTGCATCTACCTGGCGCCCGACCACTACGATGCGCTGTGCCACCTGGCGCTGCTGGCCGGCCAGCGCGGCGACAGCGGCGCCGCGGCCAGCCTGAAGGCACGGGCCGCACGCGTGTGGCGGCGCCGCCAATCCAACGAGACTGAACCATGAGCGAGCGACCGACGAGCCAATTGCCAACGAGCGAACAGCCGACGAGCGAATTGCCGACGAGCGAACAGCCGACGAGCGAATTGCCGACGAGCGAACAGCCGACGAGCGCAGGACAGCATGGCGCCGCCGGCCGCCCGGACGGCAGTCCCGGCAAGTCCGGCGGCAGCACGCTGGCCAGCAGCATCGACGACGCCTACCTGCGTGGCTGGGCCGAGCATTTCCGTGCGCCAGAACTGGCCACCGAACAGGCGGACGCCTCGGCCGTCGCCTTCCGCATAGGTGCCGAATGGCTGGCCCTGCCCACGGCGATCTTCCTGCGCGTGGCGCCCCATGCGCTGCCGCACCGCGTGCCGCACCGGAATGCGCGCGGCATGCGCGGCATCGTCAACGTGGGCGGCCAGCTGCATCCCTGCGTGGGCCTGGCCGAACTGCTGGGCATCGACGAGGACGGCGGCGCCGTGCGCACCGGCCGCCACACCTTCGCGCGCCTGCTGGTGGTGGGCTGGGAAGGCCGCAGCTATGCGCTGCCGGTGGCGGACCTGCACGGCATCGTGCGCTACGCCAGCGCGCGGCTGGCGGCGCCGGCGGCCACCATCAACAAGGGCGTGCAGCGCTTCCTCACCGGCGTGGTGGCGGAAGGCGACATGCGCATCGGCCTGCTGGACGCGGGACTGGTGGGCCATCAACTGGCGAGGGCACTGCGATGAGCGACGACCTGAGCCAGTTCTCGATGATCGAGCTGTTCCGCATGGAGGCGGAGAGCCAGACGCAGACGCTGACGGACGGCCTGCTGGCCGTGGAACGCCACGCCGACCCGTCCGACCTGGAAGCGATGATGCGCGCGGCGCACTCCATCAAGGGCGCCGCCGCCATCGTGGGGCTGGACGTGATCGTCCAGCTGTCGCATGGCATGGAGGATGCGTTCATCGCCGCCCAGCATGGCCTCCTGAAGCTGACGCCGAACCGCGTGGACGTGCTGCTGGCCGGCGTGGACCTGATCGTGCAGTGCTCGCACCTGCAGGAAAGCGAGCTGCAGAACTGGCTGGCCGCCAACGGCGACGCGATCCGCAGCACGCTCAATGCCATCCGCGGCATCGCCTTCCTGCCGGAGCCGGTTGTCGCGGCACCGGCGCCGGCATCGGTGCCAGCGTTCGCACCCGCGCCTGCGGTGACGCCCGCTCCGGCTCCGGCGCCGACTCCGGCGCCGGCTCCCGCGCCCGTATCGATCCCGGAACCGGCACCGCTGCCCGCCGCTACGGCGCCGGCGCCGCAGCCGGAAGCCCCGGCACGCCGCAGCGGCCAGTCCGACCGCCTGCTGTCGCTGGCCGGCGAAGCCCGCATCGGCGCGCACCAGGTGCAGCCGCTGATCCAGGGCCTGCAGCGCCACAAGCGCAACCAGGCCGCCCTGTTTGCCGCGCTGGACGAGCTGCACGAGGTGATCGGCCGCATTCCCGACCCCGTGCTGCGCGAAAAGGCCGCGCTGGTGCAGCAGCGCAGCCAGCCGCTGCGCCAGTTCGTGCCGGCCCACATCGCCGACATGGAGCAGCACGAGCGGCGCCAGCTCAATGTGGCGCAAAGCCTGGTGGAAGAAGTGCTGGCATTGCGCATGCGGCCGTTCCGCGACGGCGTGCAGGCCTTCCCGCGCATGGTGCGCGACCTGTCGCGCAGCCTGGGCAAGGACGTGCACCTGGAGATCCGCGGCGAGGACACGCTGGTGGACCGCGACATCCTGGCGCGCATCGAAAGCCCGCTGAACCACATGCTGCGCAACGCGGTCGACCACGGCATCGAGGATCCCGAGGACCGCATCATGGCCGGCAAGCCGATGAGCGGCACCATCATCCTGGAAGCGCGCCACCTGGCCGGCATGCTGAACATCGAGATCCGCGACGATGGCCGCGGCGTCGATCCGGAACGCATCCGCGCGGCCGTCATCGCGCGCCGCATGGCCACGCAGGCGATGGCCGATGCGATGTCGGTGGCGGAACTGATGCAGTTCCTGTTCCTGCCCGCGTTCAGCCTGAAGCAGCAGGTCACCGAGATTTCCGGCCGCGGCGTGGGCCTGGACATCGTGCACGACGCGATCCGCGAACAGAACGGCACCGTGCGTCTCGAAACGGATCCCGGAAACGGCTTCTACACGCACATCACGCTGCCGCTGACGCAGTCGATCGTGCGCGCGCTGGTGGTGGACGTGGGCGGCGAAGCCTACGCGCTGCCGATCGTGAAGGTGGAGCGCGTGCTGCAGGTGCCGCCCGCCGCCCTGCACACGCTGGAGAACAAGCAGTTCTTCGAGCACGAAGGCGCCAACCTGGGCCTGGTCTCGGCGGCCCAGGTGCTGGGGCTGGGCGAGATGTCGTACCCGGAGCTGCTGCCGGTGATCATCGTCGGCAGCGGCGTGCAGCGCTACGCACTGGTGGTCGATGCCATCCGCGGCGAGCACAGCCTGGCCGTGCATGCCATCGATCCGATCTTCGGCAAGGTGCGCGACCTGGCCGCCGCCGCGCTGCTCAATGATGGCGAACCGGTGCTGATCCTCGATGTGCCGGATCTGCTGGTCTCGATCGAGAAGCTGCTGGCGGAAGGGTCGCTGCAGCAATTGGCGCGCGCCGACAGCGCCACGCGGCGTAGAATGAAGCGCATCCTCGTCGTTGACGACTCGCTGACCGTGCGCGAAATGGAGCGCAAGCTGCTCACCGGCCGCGGCTTCGAGGTGGACATCGCCGTCGACGGCATCGACGGCTGGAACGTGGTGCGCTCCGGCGATTACGACCTCGTGATCACGGACGTGGACATGCCCCGCATGGACGGCATCGAACTGGTCAACCTGATCAAGAAGGATCTGCATTTGCACAACCTGCCCGTGATGATCGTGTCGTACAAGGACCGGCCGGAAGACCGCGCGCGCGGCCTGGCCGCGGGTGCCGACTACTACCTGACGAAAGGGAGCTTCCACGACGAGACGCTGCTCGACGCCGTGGCCGACCTGGTGGGAGACGCCTACCGATGAACGGCCTGAAGATCGGCATCGCCAACGACGTGGCCATGGCGGCCGAGGCGCTGCGCCGCGTGGTGGCCGGCACGCGCCAGCACGAGGTGCTGTGGATCGCCCGCACCGGCCTGGAAGCGGTGCGCATGTGCGCCGAGCGCCGTCCCGACCTGATCCTGATGGACCTGAACATGCCGGAGCTCGATGGCGTGGAAGCCACGCGCCGCATCATGGAGGAGTCGCCCTGCGCGATCCTGGTGGTGACGGGCCGGCCGCAGGACAGCGTGAACCAGGTGTTCCGCGCGCTGGGCGCCGGCGCGCTGGACGTGACGGCCACGCCGATCCTCGTGCCGGGCCATAACGAAGGCGGCGCGCAGCTGCTGGCGAAGATCCGCACGATGGAAAAGCTGATCCGCCACAGCGGCGGCAGCCAGGGCATGTCGCCGCGCAGCGCCACCCCGCCGGCCGAGCGGCCCGAGTCGGGCGTGCGCACCCTGCTGGCCATCGGCGCCTCCACCGGCGGCCCGGTGGCCGTGGCACGCATCCTGGCGGGCTGGCAGGCGCCGGCCGATTGCGCGGTCGTGGTGGTGCAGCACATCGACGAGAATTTCGCCGACCATTTCGCCCGCTGGCTGGCCGACCAGCTGGCGATGCCGGTGCGCGCGATCGAGCACGGCGACGAGCTGATGGGTGGCACGGTGATGATCGCCAAGAGCAATGACCACTTGGTACTGGATGAAAAGCGACACTTGGGTTACGATGCGGTACCGAAGGATTATGCTTACCGCCCGTCCGTCGATGTATTCTTCCGCTGCGTGGCGCAGCACTGGCGGGGGGATGCCACCGGCATCCTGCTCACGGGCATGGGCCGCGATGGCGCCGAGGGCCTGCTGGCCATGCGACGGGCCGGCAAGACCACGGTGGCGCAGGACCAGGCCACCAGCGCCGTCTACGGCATGCCGCGCGCGGCGGCCGAACTGGACGCAGCCCAGCTGGTGCTGCCGCTCGAGAAAATCGGGCCTTTTCTGCGCAGTACCACTGGAGGCCGATTCTAGCGCACGAGCGCGTGAGGGCCGCCAGCGTTCAAACTTTATTAGGAAGCCCGATGTCGCAGGACTTCACCGCTGGCGCGGAACCGGAAATCACCCTCACCCCGTTCAAAGTGCGCGTACTGCTGGTCGACGACCAGCTGCTGGTCATCGAGGCCGTGCGCCGCATGGTGGCGGACCAGCCCGATATCGAATTCCACTTCGTGACCGACCCGGCGCGTGCCGAGGAATGCGCCGTGCGCCTGCAGCCCACCGTCATCCTGCAGGACCTGATGATGCCGGGCTGGGACGGCTTCGACCTGATCCGCAGCTACCGCGCCCAGCCGGACCTGAAGCACGTGCCCGTCATCGTGCTGTCCGCCAAGGAGGAGCCGGCCTCGAAGGCACACGGCTTTGCCGTCGGCGCCAACGACTATCTGGTGAAGGTGCCGGACCGCCTGGAACTGCTGGCGCGCATCCGTTATCACTCGGGCGCCTACATCAGCCGCCTGCAGCGCGACGAGGCCTTCCGCTTCCTGCGCGAGAGCCAGAAGAACCTGGCCGAGGCGAACATCGAGCTGCACAAGCTGGCCGCGCTGGACAGCCTGACGGGCATCGCCAACCGCCGCCGCTTCGACGAAACGCTGCTGCAGGAATGGCAGCGCGCCCAGCGCGAGCGCCGTCCCCTGTCGCTGCTGCTGTGCGATATCGACTGCTTCAAGATGTACAACGACACGTTCGGCCACCTGGGCGGGGACCTGTGCCTGAAGAAGACGGCGGCCGTGCTGACGGCCTGCCTGAAGCGCCCGGCCGACCTGGCGGCCCGCTACGGCGGCGAGGAGTTCGCCATCGTGCTGCCCGATACGGATGCCCCCGGTGCCCGCATCGTGGCCGAGGAATGCCTGCGCAGCCTGATGAAGCTGAAGATGGACAATCCGCAGTCGGTGCACGGCATCGTCACGCTGTCGATCGGCGTGGCCACCCTCGTGCCGGCACCGGGCACCGCGCCCTCGCACCTGGTGGAAGGCGCCGACCGCGCGCTGTACGCCGCCAAGGGCGAAGGCCGCAACCGCGCCGTCAGCGTGGCCCAGCTGCTCTGAACCCGGTTCGCTACACGAACACGGGTTCCGGCTCCAGCAGCACGCCGTAGCGCGCCTGCACATCGGCCTGGATCGCTTCGGCCAGCCGCTGCACGTCGGCACCCGTGGCGCCCCCATGGTTCACCAATACCAGCGCCTGTTTCGGGTAGACCCCGGCCGCACCCAGGCTTTTCCCCTTCCAGCCGCACTGGTCGATCAGCCAGCCGGCGGCCAGCTTCTCGCTGCCGTCTTCCTGGCGGTGATGGACGAGATCGGGAAAGCGCGCCAGCAGCGCCCTGCACGCTTCGCTGCCGACCACGGGATTCTTGAAGAAGCTGCCGGCATTGCCGATCACGGCCGGATCGGGCAGCTTGCGGCGGCGGATGGCGACCACGGCATCGGCCACATTCTGCGGCGTGGGCGACACAATCCCCGCCATGGCATTGGCCAGCTCGGCATAGCGCAGGTTCGGTTGCCAGACGCGCGGCAGCGCGAATGTCACGTCCGTCACGATCAGGTGACGGCCTTCGGGCCCCTTGAAAATGCTGTCGCGGTAGCCGAAGCGGCACGCCGCCCGGTCCAGCGTCACGGTGCTGCCCGACGCCGGGTCGAACGCCGTCAGGCTGTGGAACACATCCTTCGTTTCGAGGCCGTAGGCGCCGATGTTCTGGATCGGCGCGGCGCCCACCGTGCCCGGGATCAGCGACAGGTTCTCCAGGCCGCCCAGGCCCTGCGCCAGCGTGTACTGCACGAAGTCGTGCCAGTTCTCCCCCGCCTCGCCACGCACATGCACGTGACCGGCATCGCCCGGCAGGATGGCCCGGCCGCGCGTGGCCAGGTGGATGACCAGGCCGTCGAAGTCGCCCGTCAGCAGCAGGTTGCTGCCGCCGCCCAGCACCAGCCGGGGCAGCGTCGCCAGTGCCGGGTCGGCCTTCAGCGCGGCGAACAGGGCCGGCAGCCCCTCCGCATGGTCGATCCGGGCGTAATGCCGGGCGTGCGCGGCAATGCCGAAGGTATTGAGTTCACGGAGGGGAAAATCGCTGGCAATGGCGGGTGCGGAAGGCATGGCAGGCTGGGTCATCTGGCCGATTATAGGGGCAATATGAGGGAAATGAGGCGTGGCCCACACAAAAACGATCGAGCGTTCGGGCCGTTGTCCGTTAAAATATCGCATCTTTGGCGGGCGACCGCCGGCAACAACAGAAAGGAAACACCATGCCATCGTTTGACGTCGTATCCGAAGCCGACATGATCGAGGTACGCAACGCCGTCGACCAGTCGAACAAGGAAATCACCACGCGTTTCGACTTCAAGGGCAGCGATGCCCGCGTCGAGCAGAAGGAAAACGAGCTGACGGCGTTTGCCGACTCCGATTTCCAGCTGCAGCAGGTGAAGGACGTGCTGACCAACAAGCTGGCCAAGCGCAAGGTGGACGTGCGCTTCCTGGACGAAGGCAAGATCGAGAAGATCGGCGGCGACAAGGTCAAGCAGGTGATCAAGGTGAAGAACGGCCTCGAGACGGAAGATGCCAAGAAGATCACCAAGATCATCAAGGAAAGCAAGATGAAGGTGCAGGCCAGCATCCAGGGCGAATCCGTGCGGGTGACCGGCGCCAAGCGCGACGACCTGCAGGCCGCCATGGCCATGCTGCGCAAGGAAGTGGCCGATACGCCGCTCGAGTTCAACAACTTCCGCGACTGACCCGCACGTTCGGGAGTCCAGAGGATAGCAATGAAATGTGTTGACGATTTTCGCCTGAAGTTCGGCGACAAGGAATACGTACCCATCATGATCGGCGGCATGGGCGTGGACATTTCCACGTCCGAGCTGGCGCTGGAAGCGGCACGCCTGGGCGGTATCGGCCATATCTCCGATGCGATGGTCGAGGATGTGTCCGACCGCCGCTTCGACACGACCTTCGTGAAGGACAAGACGAAGCTCTACAAGTTCAACATCAACAATATGGACAAGGCGGTGGTGCAGTTCGACCTGAACCGCCTGGCCGAAGCGCAGCGCCTGCACATCGGTAAAACGATGGAAGCGAAAAAAGGTCCCGGCCTGATCTTCGTGAACTGCATGGAGAAGCTGACGATGAACGGCCCGCGCGAAACGCTGCGCGTGCGCCTGAACGCGGCGCTCGATGCGGGCATCGACGGCATCACGCTGTCGGCCGGCCTGCACTTCAACTCGTTCGGCCTGATGGCGGACCATCCCCGCTTCCGCGAAGCGAAGCTGGGCATCATCGTCTCGTCCGTGCGCGCGCTGACGATCTTCCTGCGCAAGAACGCCAAGCTGGACCGCCTGCCGGACTTCGTGATCGTGGAAGGCCCGCTGGCCGGCGGCCACCTGGGCTTCGGCCTGGAAGACTGGCAGGACTACGACCTGCACACGATTACCGCCGAAGTGCTGGCCTACCTGAAGGCCGAGAACCTGGACGTGCCGGTGATCGCCGCCGGCGGCATCTTCACCGGCAGCGATGCCGTGTCGTTCCTGGAAATGGGCGCGGCCGGCGTGCAGGTGGCCACCCGCTTCACGATCGCCAAGGAATGCGGCCTGCCCGCCAAGGTCAAGCAGGAATATGCCAAGGCCTCCGAGGAGGACGTGATCGTCAACGGCATCTCGCCGACCGGATACCCGATGCGCATGCTGCGCAGCACGCCGGCCATCGGCGCCAACACGCGCCCCGGCTGCGAGTCGTACGGCTACCTGCTCGATGCCACCGGCAACTGCTCGTACATCAACTCGTACAACCGCGACGTGGTGGCCAACGGCGGCAGCGACAAGGGCATCAAGGTGATGGACAAGACCTGCCTGTGCACGCACATGCGCAATTTTAATTGCTGGACCTGCGGCCACTACACGTACCGCCTGAAGGACACCACGGTGAAGCTGGAGAACGGCGACTACCTGCTGCCCTCGGCGGAACACATCTTCAAGGACTACCAGTTCAGCACGGACAACCGCATCGCCCTGCCGCCACTCGAGGAAGTGCAGACGGCGTAGCGGTCGTTCCTGCCATTGAAAAGGGCGCTGCCTGCGAGGGCAGCGCCCTTTTTATTTGGCGACCGTGCGCGCGTGCAGGATCGGCGTGGCCGGATACAGCCGCTCCAGCACCTGCAGCGCGATGTCGGAGACGAGCTGCGTCGCCGGGCCGATATCGGCCGCGCCGTCCTCGCGCAGCGTGCGCCAGAGCGCCTCGACGGCCGGCTCGCGCAGGGCCACGGCCTGCTCCACTTCGTCCTGCCAGAATGCCGGCGCCTCGCTTTCGACGAAGTTGCCGCGGCCGCGGCCGAAGTGGGCCACCGCCAGGTAGCGCAGCACGTTCGTGACGAGCAGCGTGCGCAGGAAATCGTCCGACAGCGTGATCGACGGGATGCGCCGCTCCGTGCCGGCATTGAAGCCCCAGGCGGCGCCGGCAAACGTCAGCGCGCCGATCACGCCGCCGAGCAGCGCCCCGGTGCCGAGCGTGAGGCCGCCGGCCGCCAGGTCCGCGGACAAACCCGTCGCAGCCCCCGAAACGATGGCACCCAGCAGCGCCGCCTGGGCCTTCTCGACGGGTGCACGCACGACGAAGTTGTTGCTGACGCGGGCATTGATGGTGGGCGCCGCGCTGGCATCGAGGCGGTGCAGCGCCAGCAGGCAGACCGTGGCCTGGCCGATGCCGAGATTGAGGCGCGCCACCAGCGTGTTCATGGCCCGCTCCTGGCGCTTGCGCTCGTCGCCCTTGCCGATGCCGACCAGTTTCAGGGCCGCGCCGACCACGCCCTTGTCTTCCGTCTCGACGAGCTGGCGGTCACGCACCGCATCGTGCAGCTGCTGCGCGATGATGGCCATCGACTGGTGGAAGCGGCGCGCGTTCTGCGTTTCCCAGCTGTCGAACAGGCGGTCGTGCGCCGCACGCTTTTCTTCCGGCACCAGCCGCCCCACCGCTTCGTAGAACACGCGCTCGTGCACCCAGCAGCGCGCGAACGCGTCCAGCGGCAGCACGTCGCGCACCACGCCATACTGGCGCAGGTGCTCGCGCCAGCGGCCCTGCTCCGCTGCCTCCTTGTGCGCGGGCCGCGGTGGCCCCATCTGGTTGAGCAGCACCAGCACGGGCTTGTCCAGCCACTGCAGGATGTGCATCTCGGAAGCGAGATAGCCGGCATCCTCGGGACGTTCGGCCGAGTTCACGAGGTACAGCACCACGTCGGCCGCATCGCGCGCCGCGCGCAGCGCCTGCTGGCTGAGCCAGAACGGCCGGTCGCGGTAACGGTCCACCACCTCGCGCAGGAACCAGCCGATCGGATTGCGCGCCATGGCCAGGCGCTTCATCAGGCGCACCGAGTCGCCGAAGCCGGGCGTGTCCCACAGCAGCAGGCGGTCGCCCGCTTCGGTGGCCTGAAGCGTGTGCGCCTCGCTGAGCGCCGTCACGTGCGCCGCATCGCGCACTTCGCCCACGTCCATGCCCAGCAGCGTGCGCGCCAGCGTGGTCTTGCCATTGTTGGTGTGCGAAACGAGCGCCAGCTCGATCGTGTTGTTCCTGTCGCCGCTCATGCGATGTCTCCCGCCGGCGCTGGGGGCAGCAGGTTGACGACCGTCGGTTCCGCGCCATGGAAGATGCAGAACTCGCGCCACAGCTCGACGCGTTCGCGCAGCCGCAGCGGATCGGTGCTGCGTGCGCTGAACGCGGATTCGTCGAGCAGTACGCCCGGCCGTTGTGCCAGCGACGCCAGCGCCTGCACGATGAGGGCGCCGTGGTTCTCCTTCTCCGGCGTGGCGGCAAGGCTGAACAGCAGCACGGTCGAGGTGGCGCTCTTGTCGGCGGGGTCGATATTGGCAGCCGCGAGATCCGCGCCATACGGCACTGCCGGCAGCAGCCGTGCCGTGGCCCGCTCGCCCAGGAGTTGCACGGCCACCGCCTCCAGGCCACGGCTGCGCGCTTCGTCCACCGTGTAGCTGTAAGGGATCACGCGCAGCACCCCCGCTTCACCGCCGGCAGCATCGCTCAGCTGGCGGAAATACGGCTGGTCCAGGTCGAGGGGGAAGCGGCGTTTCAGCACGGCTGCGCGGGCCGCCGCGAAGCCGGCCAGCACGAGGCGCGGCAGGATCACCAGCAGCACGATCGTGGCCGCGTACAGGTGCACCCAGCGCGCGCCACCCGCCGCGCCGGCCGTGAGCGTGCCGGTCTGGTAGTTCAGCGCCTGCACGTCCGCCAGCGTGAAGCCAGGCAGGTGGAACACCGTCGTCGCCGGCCAGAACAGCACGGTCAGCAGCTCGTGCACCTGGGCCGGCACGAGGAAGGTGCTTTCCCAGCCGGCGCCATACTGCGCCAGCATGCCGCGCGCGTACAGCGACAGCACGGCGCCCAGTGCGAACAGCGCGGCCGACAGGTGCACGGTGCGCGACAGCCGCGCGCCATTGAGCTTGGCGCTGAGCTGTGCCCACTCGGCCATGAAGGCCAGCAGGCCGGCGCCCAGCGCATTGGGCATCTTGCGCGGCAGTGCCGAGGTGCCGACCGACAGGCGGCGGATCCAGCCCCGGCGCAGGCGCGTGGTGCCGGCCTTCGGAATGCACAGCCAGACCAGCATCACGAGATACACCAGCAGGTTCCAGGCGATGATGGCCAGCAGCGGCGCGGACAGCAGGTCCACGCGGTGCGGATCGGTGATGCGGTCCAGCGTGGCGCCCAGGATCAGCGCCAGCAGCGGCAGCAGCCAGGTGATGTTGTGCAGGCCGGGATTGCGCTGCGCAAAGGCGGCAAACGGCGGATGCCGCTGCGCCAGCTTGCGGATGATCTGTTCGGAGCGCTGCTGCAGGAAATGGCTGGAGGTGGCGGGCGACTTCGTTTCGGACGCCTGCCACTGCGCCAGTTCGCGCGCGGTGCGGTTCGCGTAGCGGCGGTCGTCGTCGCTAAGGACTTCGTGTTTGGTGTCGGTGGTCTCGATGGCGCGCACCAGCACCACCTGTCTGGCCAACTGCTCGTTCATGGACGTCCTTCCTGTTGAACGGCCATTGTACCGCCGGGTACGCCGCGTCCCCTTCACGATAGGCAGGGCGGCACGGGCCGTGGCACCCTGCCGTCAGCGCGGCATGATCGACCGTACCGGTTTCAGGCGGTCCATGCCGTCCTGCAGCGCGGCCTTGTAGTCGGCCCGTCTGGCGTCCTCGATGACCACCCCGGCCTCGTCATAGACGACGAACGCCTCCGAATAGTCCGCATTGCCGCCGCCGACCGAGTAGTACAGCACGGCGTTCTCGCCGCCCTTCGCATCGCGCCTGCCGCAGCCCCACTGCACCACGAACAGGTTCTTCAGCGTGCCGGCCTTGCCGGTCTCCCGCGTCAGCGCCTTGCCCAGTTCCGGCAGCGTGGCCTTGCGCTCCTTGCCGGCATGGCTCACGGTCAGCACCTGCGGCTTGCAGGTATTGAGTTCGGTCTCGTCCTTGCCGGGCCGGCAGGTCGAGGCCAGCACGTAGCGCGTGGCGCCGCATTGCAGCGTGGCGGTCGTCACGGCGAACCTGTCGGCGGCACTGGCCGGGTTGGTGATGGAGGCGGCCAGCATGGCCAATGCGACGAGGTGTTTGCTTGCGATACTCATGTGGTTGCTCATGGGGTTGCTCATGGGGTTGCTCATGGGGTTGCTCATGTGGTCGTCTCTCAGGGGAAGACAAAGGATTTCACCAGCGTCAGCTCGCCGGCGGCGCGCAGCGGCACCTGGAACACCTGCTGCTTTTCGCGCGGCGTGCCTTCGTTGGTGATGACGGCGACCTGCGCCACGGTGACGGCCTGCTGGTTGCCGCCGCTGCCGTAGTAGTTCACGTAGACGTGGTAATTGCCCTTCGGCGGCATCGCGCTGGAGAAAATCTCCGGGCCATAGCCGGTGGTGACATCGACATCGAGCGCCCCGCCATCGGGCACCACGCGGTTGCCGTACCAGGCGTGGCCGCCGCCGGGCGTGACGACGTGCAGGTCCAGGTCCGTGCCGGCGCTGTCCCACGACAGCACCACGCGCAGCCGCGCCTGCGTCTTGCCGGCATAGCTGTCGACGAACTGCGTGCGCGTGCGGCTTTTTCCGTCGGCGGAACGGACTTCGACGCTGTTCGAGCCGCTGCCGAAGCCGTAGGGCCGGCCGAAGCTGCCATCCTCGTGCACTTCCAGCGGCATGGCCACGCCATTGACGACCAGCGTGGCGGGCTTGCCCTTCACGGCATTGGCAATGCGGCCGCGGATCTGTGCCGACTGCGCCTGGCCCGGCTGCAGGTTGACCGTATTGGCCGGATAGTTGATGCCCTGCGTGTACAGCTCGCGCGCGCCGGCCGAATTGCGCCAGCCGCCCTGCGGCGTGTCGATCGTTACCTGGGCATGGCTGGCGGTGGCCAGCAAGGCGAATGCGGTTAAAAGTCGTCGTGCCATGGTCAGAACCGGAAGGTTTTCACGAGCGTCAGCTCGCCGATATTACGCAGCGGGATCACGAAGTCCTCCCGCCGTTCCTTCGGCGTGTTCTCGTTGAACACGAGCGTGACGCGGCTGGTGACGACGGGGTACTGGCGCGTGGCCTCGTCGAAGTGGTAGCCGGACGCGCCGAAGTTGCCCCAGTAGTTGATCCACACCTGGTAGGTGCCCTTCTGCGGCGCCGTCATCACGAAGTTTTCAGGTCCGGGGCCGTCCACCGTGTCGCCATCGAGCCCGCCGCCATTGCTCAGGGCCGGATGGGCCCAGAAGGCATGCTGGCCGTCCGGCGTGACGACGTGCAGGTCCACCTCGGCCTGGTTGTCGTCCCACGCGGCGACCACGCGGATGACGGGCTGCGGCCGGCCGCTGTCGGCCTCGTAGAACTGCACGCGCTTGACGCTCCTGCCGTCCGCACCGCGGATCTCCACGCTGTTCGAACCGGCGCCGAACGAGTAGGCGCGCGCGTAGCGGCCTTCGTCGTCCGTGTACAGCGGCGTGGGGTTGCCGTTCACGACCAGCTTCGGGAACGGCCGCTTGGTGCCGGCCTGCGCCAGGTGGCCCGTGATCATGCGGCGGTTCTTCTGCGCGCCGCGGTCGATCAGCGAGTAGGGATAGTTCTTGGCCAGTTCGGCGGACTTGTCGGTCAGGCCGGCGCGGTTCCAGCCGCCGGTGGGCGCCGTGAGGGTGCGTTCCTGCGCGTGGGTGGATGCGAGGGCAAAGCCGAGGGCACCACATAGCGCGCATGCCAGAAGTCGGTTCATAACGTCTCCGGATTCAGTTCCGCCAGCCGGCGCGCCAGGCGCTCGACATAGGCTTCGTCCTGGCCGCGCGGATGCATGCGCAGGCCCAGGTGCAGGTATTCGTGGGCCAGCGTGATGCGGTCCTCGCGCGAGGCCAGCGGGCGCATGAAGATGCGGTTGCGTGACTGCTCCGAGTACGGCGCGCCCGTGTTCAGCGCACAGACGAGCGGCAGCACGGCGGGCCGTTCGTAGCCTGCCTCGCTGCGCAGGGTGCGTTCCCAGCGCGGCAGGGCCCGCGCCAGCCAGTCCTCGTTGCTGGCCAGCCGGCGGCAGCGCGTGCCGCTGTTGCCGGCGATGCCCAGCGTGCCACGCGGCCAGGTGGCTGCTAGCAGCTCGTCGAAGCGCTTGCCATCGCGCGCCTGGGCCACCGCCTGCGTCCAGGCCAGCGTGTCCGGCGCGGGCGCATCGCGGTGATAGCGCACCGTGGCGTCCTCGATCACCAGCTGGTCGGTCCAGCGCGCGCCGTGCAGTGCCGCGGCGCTGGGCGGATTCGGGCTGACGCGCTGCGTGGCGCTGCTGTCGGCGATGTGCTGGCAGCCGGCCACGCGCTGCGCGTTCTGCTGCAGATAGCTGCGCGCCGCGATGGCCAGCGCCTTGGCCGCTTCCGGCTGCGCCGTGCCGCCCTCGCGGTCCACCACGCGCGCCACGTATTCGTTGACGGTGAAGCGGCCCCGTACCTGCGGCCGGCCCGCGGCATCGCGCTCGACCAGCATGTCGCCGGTGCCCTGCACCGCCAGGCTGTTGCCGTTCTCGAACTGCACGACATGGCGGCCATTCAGCGGCCCCTTCGTGACGGGACCGCGCGGCCCCGTCACGCTCCTCAGAGGATAGCGGGTGAAATAGTCGACCGTCACGCAGCCGCTGTCTTCCGGCTGCGCGGGCGGCAGGGCGGCGGCGAGGCGTGGCGCCCACTGGCGGAAGATCGCGGCGCTGGCGCCCGTGCCGGCAAACCAGACGGGCGTGCCGTCGGCCAGCCAGCCGGCTGCGCCCCCCAGGCGCTGGTCGCTGCCGCCACGTTGCGGCGTTTCGTGCCACGAGAACGTCTTGACGCGCAGCTGGCTGCCGAACCAGCGCACCGTGTCCGCACCGCGGCCATCGAGCACCACGCGCAGCAGCGCGCTTTCCGCTTCGGCGCGGCTGGCCGCGGGCACGCTGTCCAGCACCGCCAGCAGGCTGTCCAGCCGTACCGTGCGTTCCGGCGACAGGCGGGCCGGCGCGCCCAGCCAGGCGGTGTCGCCCGCTGGTGCGCTGCCGAGCCGCTCCGTCCAGTACGCGCGCCACGGCGCATCGCCGATCCTCAGCCGCCGCGGCGCGAAGAACGGACCGCACGACTGCGCCAGCGCCGCATCGCGCTCGACCGACTTGCCGGCATCACAGCAGTACACCTCTTCCGGATCGCGGCCCGTGCAACGGTAGGCCGGGAGCGGCGTGCGCGTGTCCACCGCATAGACGTAGACGAACAGTTTCCACAGGCTACCGAGCGGCACGGCGCGGCCGCCGTCGAACGGCTGCGGTGCCGGACCGCCGTCGCGCAGCTGCGTGACCTGCGTCTGCCCGTCGCGGCGCCAGGCCACGTCGAGCGAGGCGGCACCGGCCAAGGCCGGGACAAGCAGAATGGCAGCCAGCGCGGCAGAGGGTCGCATCATTCCACTTTCAGCGTGCGCTGCAGCTTGCCGTTGCCTTCCAGCGCCTTCTGCTCCGGCTGGTAGACGCGGTAGTAGCGCGCCGGCGGCAGCACGTAACTGCCCTTCTGGCCAAAGCGCAGCAGGTGGCGCACCACCGTTTCGCCTTCCAGCGGATCGACGGGGACCGTGTAGCCATCCGGCCGCTCCGCATGGCGGGCCCGTTCCAGCGGTGCGGGCTTGTCGCCCGCCATGACGATGCCCCAGGTCGTCTGTTCCACGTTGGCGCCCGGCGGCAGCGGCACCTCCAGCATGCCGAAGCGCTGCTTGCCACCACCCGCCGGTTTCAGACGGATCTCATCGAGGTACAGCTCATCGGTGCGCAGTGCTTCGTCCGCCTTCACGGGCTCGGTGGTGTAGCCACCGCTGACGGCCTTCATGCGCAGGATGCGGCGTTCGACGGTGACCGGCAGCGCCGCCGTTTCCGCCGCGCGGCTGTCGTACTGCACCACCGCGACGGTGCCGGCGGCCGGCGTACCCGCCACCTGCAGCTGGGCCGGCAGCGCCTTCGGATCGGTCCACCGCCACTGCGCCTGGCCGCCGGCCGTGTCCACCTTGCGCCAGGTGCCTTCGGCTGCCAGCGCAGGCCCCTTGCCTTCTGTTTTATATGCGGCGCCGCCCAGCTTCTTCTGCACCCACAGCAGCGTGAGCGCGCGGTCCAGCGTCGGCATGTCGGCGCGCACCGATGCCAGTACCGCTTCGGCCTGCGTCGCCGGCAGTTCGCCCGCCAGCAGCAGCAGCGCCTGCGCGGCCGGTGCGGGATTCTCGCGCAGCGTTTGCCACGCCGCCGTCACGCGCCCCTGCAGCGCCTCGGGCAGGACGACGCCGTTCTCGGCCGCCACGACGGCGGTCAGCCCCAGTGCCATCGCCTGCGTGGCGGCATCGTCGCCCAGCATGGCGCTGGACGTTGCGGGCAACCGGCCGGCACCGGTGGCAGGCGTGGTGGCCATCGCGCTGTCCACCAGCCCGGAGGCCAGCGTCTTCGTCGGCAGGCCGATGTCGTGCGCCATCCACAGCGTCAGCGCGCGATGGCCCACGCTTTCCAGCAGGCCGTGGTCGCTGTAGACCTTCAGCAGGTTGTCCCAGTGTTCCGCCGGAAGATCGATCTTCAGCGCCCGCGCCGCGTACCAGTCGGCGTAATACGCATACGCCGTCATCAGCGCGCTGTCCTGCGTGCCGTTGCCCCACCAGCCGAACACGGCATCCGGTCCCGCCATCTGCACCAGGCGCAGGCGCTGGTTCTGCAGGCTGGCCATCAGGCGGTCCTTCAGGCCGGCCGCATCCGGCGGCAGGCTTTGCGCCACCATCGTCAGCGGGATGATGCGGCTGGCGGTCTGCTCGACGCTGCCGAACGGGTAGTCGAGCAGGTCTTCCGCGATGCGGGCAAAGTGGCTGGCCGCACCCTGCGCGAACGAGACACGCACATTGCGCGCATCGGCCGGCAGTTTCAGGGGCGTGACGGCACCGGCCAGCGGCACGGTCAGCGAACGGGGGCTGCTCCAGCCGGCCGGCTGCACCTGCATGGCCGTGTCGAGGGCATCGACCACCTTGCCGTTCTGCTTGACTTCCAGGTGCAGCGCACCGGCCGTGGCGGCCAGCGGGAATTCGACGAAACTGGCGCCCGGTGCCGCATCGAGCTTGACGCTCTTCATGCCGGCATTGGTGGTGAGTGCCACTTCCAGCGCCGCCTTCGCACCGCTCTGGTTGAACACGGCGACGGTGGCGCGCGGCGCATCGCCGGCACGCATCCAGCCCGGCGCCGTCCACTTGGCGAAGAACGCCTTGTCCGAGCGCAGGTAGCCGGTGCGCTGGCCCACGCGGCCCTGCGCGTCCATCGCGCGCCCCGTGATGCGCCAGCGCGTCAGCGCATCGGGCATCGTGAACGTGACGCGGGCACGCCCTGCGGCATCCGTCTGCAGCGACGGCACCCACAGCGCGGTATCGACATTGTCGCGGCGCGGCCGTTCCAGCACCTTCACGCCGCGCTCGTTGTAGTTGTGCCGCGCCGGCGTGCCGGACAGGCGGCCCTGCGCCAGGTCGTAGCTGATGAACGACAGGCTGGCCGTGGTGCGCACGTTGTTGCGGCGCGGGTGGTAGAAGAAGTCGCCGATCTCCGGTGCGATCTCCGGCTGCAGCACGTAGATCATCTCGTCGACGACGCCCAGCGCCACCAGCGTCGCCACGGGCTTGCCGTCCAGCGTGGCCGTGACATCCAGCGTGACCTTCTCGCCCGGCTGGTAGACCGGCTTGTCGGTCGCGAACTGCAGCGCGATGCGGGGCTCGATGATCTGCAGGCCGGCGTTCTCGAACACGAATTCGCCATTGCGCACCTGGGCCACGGAGAACGTGATGTTCGGGCCGTGCTCCGCGCTGACGGGAATGCGCACGCGCCACTGGTTTGGCGCCACGCGCGTGGCCTTGAACCACGCTGCGCCGCCCTGCAGCAGGCCATACTGTTCGACCTTGTCCCGTTCCAGCGTCACGAGCGCCTGGTCGGCGGGGCCGGAGAACGTGACGAGCGCCTCGGCCGTTTCGCCGGCGCGGTAGCGTGCCTTGTCCAGCACGATCTCGATGCTGCCGGGCGTCGTCTTCAGCCCCGCGCCGCTGACCCAGTGGCTGGTGGCGGCCACCAGGTTGCCCCGTTCGTCGCGCAGGTTCAGCTGGTACGAGCCGGCTGCCGGGAACTTCACGTCCCACGTCTTCGCGGCGGGGTTGAACGCGCCTTCCGTCTTCGTCTGCGATTCGAGCTGCACCATTTCCCATTTCACCGCCTTGGCGTCGGTGGTGCCGCCCGCCTGCGGCACGACGTCGAAGCGGATGGTCTGGCCCGGGTCGGAGAACTGGCGCGCGGCCTTCAGCTGGTACGTGGTGGCGGAGCGGGCGATCAGCAGCTCGCGCGTGGCCTTGACGCGGTACGCTGCGCCATCGGTGGCCAGGATGGTGAGGATGTAGCGCGACGGATCGGCCGCCGGCGGCAGCGAGAAGTCGGCATTGCCGCTGCTGTCCGTCTTCAGTTCGACGGTCTTCAGGTCGACGGGGAACAGGCCACTGTAGCGCAGCTCGCCTTCCACCAGCGTGTTCTGCTGGCCGCGCAGCGACAGCGTGAGGGCCGCGTTCTTCACCGGCTTGCCGTCCGCATAGCGCAGGGCGATCTTGCCGTCGACCCGCTCGCCCGTCTTGAACTCGGGCTTGGCGGGCTGCACGTCGATCTCGAAGTGGGGCTTGATGTATTCGGCCACGCGGAAGGCAGCGCCATACAGGCCGCCCTGGTAGCTGAAGCGCAGTTCATAGCCGCCGGCAGTCGCGCCTTCGGGCAGGCGGAAGCGCGTTTCGCTGCCCGTGTCGGGCGAGAGCTGCAGCGTCTGCGTCAGCAGTGGCGTGCCGTTCGGGTCGAACACGGTGAGGCCGATGGGTGCTGCCGCGGCGGCCTGCGAGTTGCGGGCGGAGGTGAATTCGCGGCCCAGGAACTTGACGTTGACTTCGTCGCCGGGCCGGTACAACGGGCGGTCCGTCACGGCATACAGCTTGGTGTTGTAGATCTCGCTGTCATAGTAAAAATTCTCGGAGACGAACACGCCGCCCGATTTGTCCTCGCCCATCACGTAGGTGTGTTCCGGGCTGCTGCGTTCCAGCGACGCGACGCCATCGGCACCCGTGACGCCGGACTGCAGCACGCCCGTGCCATCGGTCCACACCAGGTTCGTGCCCGCCACGGCGGCGCTGTTGTCACGCCGCGTGCTCCACACGAGCATCTGGCCGGCCGAGACCTTGGTGACGGCCACCGTGTCGGAGACGAAGACCAGCGTGGTGGCACGGTGCTCGCCGATGATGGCCTCCACCAGGTACAGGCCCGGCTTGCGCTTGCCGATCGGGATCATCACATTGCCCGGTCCCGCCTCGATGAATTCGCTGCTCGAGCCATCCAGCTTGACGCCCTTCGGCGGCTGGATCGGCTGCGCGCGCCAGATCGGATAACGGAAGCTGTCCACCATGTCGTAGCCCTTCAGGGGCTTGTACTGGGGATTGTTCTGGAAGACCGTGGGCCGGCGGATGGCTTCATTCGTCTTCAACTGTGGCTGCTCGGTGGTGACGGCCTTGCGCGCATCGCTCGAGAACAGCTTGCGCCAGGCGAGGCGCGACTGCTTCCACCAGCTGTCCCACAGGTAGCGCAGCGTGTTGGCCAGTCCCTCGCCCTGGAAATTGCCCTCGACCTGGACGCGGTGCAGGTTGCGCTGCTTCTTCAGGAACTCGAGCGGCTCGGGCACGCGGTACACGACGATGTCCGCCCCCGAGTAGGCTTCCAGCGTCATGCGCGCCATGTCGCGGCCCGGCACTTCCAGCCGCACGCGCGCCTCTTCGGCCGAACCGAAGCCGGTGTCGGCCAGCAGGAAGAACGGCTCGCCCTTGAACGGCGTGTAGTTGCTGGGCTCCTGCGCGACGGCGCCGCCCGGCGTGGCCAGCAACGCCAGCCACGCCGTCAGCACGCACAGCTTCAGGACAGAAACGAGAGCCGATAGATGCCGGCGAAATTGGGATTGTCGACCGTCGGTTGCCACCGGGTGTCCTTCCACGTCGTGAGTTGTTGGAGGCCGACGGTGCGCAGACCGTTGTCCGTCGGGGTATTGGTACCGGTGTGGTAGGCGATGCGTCCGCCCATCCACACCATCAGGTGCTGCTCGTCGCCCTGGTCGAAGAACAGCAGGTCGCCCGGCTGCGCCTGGCCCATCTCGCGCGACACGAAGCGGCTGTTGTTCTGCACCAGCGCGATGGCGGTGACGAAGTGACCGACCTGGCCATCCGACTGCACCCAGCGGTTGCGCAGCGCGGCCTGCGGCGGTGTCAGGTCCAGCTCGGGCGGCAGGCGCCGGTCGGTGGCGATGCCGTTCGCGCGCAGCCATTTCGCATCGTGCGGGACCAGCGCCTCGTTGACGGCGAAGCGCACCAGGCCCGCGCAGTCGCGGTGATGCCAGCGCGGCGATGGCCCCCCCTCCATCTGCGCGCTGACGATGCGCAGCATCCAGGCCCGGAAGGCGCGGCTTTGCGGCGGCGTCAGGCGCACCTGCTCCGTCGCGGCGCGCTTCAATGCCCATGCGGGTGCTGCGATGACGGCCGCCATCGCCATGATGCCCGTGCGGCGGTCCATCAGCGCGCGATCGCCTGCCATTCCAGCGGCGCCCAGGCGATGCCCGATGCGGGCAGCTGCCTGAGCACCATCCGGTAGGCCGGATATTTTTTCAATGCGTTCAGGCGCGGCACCAGATGCTGGTCCGCCGCGGCACGCAGCACGGGCTCCTGCCCTGGCGGCAGGCTGCCGAACGCTTCGGTTTCGATCAGCCGCGCCAGCGACGCGGGGGCGATCACGCCCACGGTGTGCGCCGCATCGGGCAGCTGGTCGGCGATGGCGGCGGCCTGCTTGCGCCGCACCTGCAGCACCTTGTTCACCAGTGCCGCGTCGGCCGAGAAGACGACCACGTTGCCGGACACGGCCAGCGTCGGCTGCGCATTGCCCTGCTGCGTGGCGACGGTACGCTGCCACTGCGTCGCGCCATTCGCTGCAGTCCCCTTCGGTGGCTCGCCCTTGCCGCCGACGGTGGCGGCGAACAGGTTGCCCAGCAGGGCCTCCGATGCTTGCGCGCGCGTTGCAACGAACACCGGCGTGTGCAGGCGCGAATCGCCGTACCAGCAGGCCGCTGCAGGGCCGGTCATCTGTGCGGCCAATGGCTGCAACGGTTCCTTGCTGTCGATGCGCTGGAGGACCGGCTCCATCGATTTCCAGTCCGCCGGGACGGTAAAGCAGGCGCTCGGATTGTGCGGGAGCGACGACCACAGCGCCGTGCTGTCGTAGCCGCCCTTCTGCAGCCTGGTCGCGTCGAGCAGCGCCTGCGAGCGCCACGCGCCCTTGCTGAAGTCGAAGCGCAGGGCTTCCAGCGCGCCGAAGAACGGCTGGTAGCCGAAGGAGAGGAAGTCGGCCTTCACGGCGACGCTGTGGCCGTCGACGGGGCCTTTCGCCAGATGGAACTGGTCATGGAAAGCGCGCTGGCCCGCCGGGTCTTTCGCCAGCAGCGCGATGACGGCCTTCTCGGCTGCGCGATCGGTTTTCTTGCCGTCCTCGCCGCCGTACAGCATGCCGGCGTGCGACAGGATCACCAGGCGCTCGCCATGGGCGGCAAACAGCAGCGTGCGGCCCTGGGCATATTCGAGCGCGAAGACCTTTACGTCATCGCCGTCGACACCCAGTTCGCCGGCGATCTTCAGCTGCGAATCTTTCAGCGCGACCTTGCCGGCTTCTTCCAGCACCTTCGTCAGCCCGTTGCGCGAGACGGCGATCGCGAAATGCTGCAGCCGTCCGTCTGCATCGCGCCACAGCGCCACGTCCGCAGGCTGGTCGAGGACCGTGCGGATCAGCTGGTCGCCCCAGTTCAGCTCGTGCTCGTAGGCGATGCGGCGCAGGCTGCCCTTCAGGCCCAGCCGGTCGTCGTTCTGCTCGTAGTAGAACAGGAAGTCCTCGCGCAGCACGTCGCGCGCGAGGGGAATCGTCAGCAGGTCCCGCGGCAGCGTCGACAGGCTTTTCGTGACGATCAGCGCATCCGGCTTCGACAGGTCGAGGTGAAGCGCATTGACGTTCCCCGACAGATGCCCCCAACCCCATGTCCGATATCCCACGACTGCGACCGCCACGATTGCCATGCCGGCAGCCACCTTCCCCAGCGTTTTTTTATTCATCCCGCGCTTCCGTGAATAAACTTATTAATTAGTTATTACTAATTTTATCATTATTTAATTGCGCGGTAGGAACTTTTTCAACCGCGCGCAACAGGTATGCGCGCGTGCAGCTCCGTGGACTTACTGCGTCATTTCCTCCGGCTGCGGCGCAGGTTGTTTGCTGACGGCGCGCGGCGCTGCCCTGCGGCGCCAGAAGAGCCAACCGGCCAGGCCGATGCCCGCGACGATGACGGCGATCGGCAACGGAACAGGCGATGGCTCCTGCTCCGGCACACTGCGGGCATCGCGCAACGCTGCCGGGAAAGGACGGACCGCGGCCGGCACGGTCTTCCAGTCCGCCTGGTCGGCCGGTACCCGCGCGCGAAATTCGTCGAAGGAGAAGACCGGCGCCGAACCCGTCGCGCGGCTGGAGGGCACCTGTGGAATCCGCACGAGGAAAATGGCCTCGACATCGCCGGCCAGCAGGCGCTCGTAGCCGCTCAGAGGACGGCCGGTGCCCGATGCGCCGACCATCGACAGCAGATCCAGGCCGGCGGCCTCGAAAGCCACGGCTGGCAGGAGCCGCGTCTGCTCCTCGTTCAGGTAATCGTAGATCCTGCGGCCGCTTTGCAAGCTGACGTCCTTCGCTGCGATGTAGGCATAGGCGCCCAGCGATTTCAGCGGCGCCGTGGGCCCGCGGCGGGGAATCCGCCAGCCGAGCGCATCGAACACGTCCAGGCTGATGCCGGCGCAGTTGGCAGTGGCATGGCGGTACTGGAAATCATGGCGGTACAGGTGGTTGAACACGCGCTGCACGCCGCCCTGGAATGCAGCGGCGGTACGCTCGTGATTCAGGACCGCCACCAGCATCGTCGACGGGCGGTAGTACTGCTGGCCGCTGTTCAGGTCCATCAGGTAGTTATCCATCGGCAGCGTGGCCGCGACGATGCCCTTCTCGCTGACGGCGTCAAGATTGTAGAAATTGTTGACGGCCCAGTCGAACCATTCGCCGTGCACACCGATCCGGCCTGTGGCGACGGCGAAATGACCACCCAGCGACTCGTCGTCGTCACCCTGTGCGCCATTCAGGAGAAAACCCAGTACCGGCTTGCGCTGCCAGTTGCGGGGCTGGCCCGGATGCCGCTCCCACAGCAGACGCGTTTCGATGCCGCGCGCGGGCTTGACCGGCGCGCGCACGAATGCGGCGAGGTCGGCCGGCGATTGCAGCGGTCTGGCTGCCAGCCGCGCGGGATCGAACGCGAAATCGGCCGGCCAGATCGTGCGGGCGACAAATACGTCGTTCCCGCTGCTGCTGTCGATGGCGCCGCGCATCCGCACTTCACGGCCCGAGAAGAAAGCGGCGGTCGCCTCGTTGGCATAGGAGCGGTTGGTGGCCAGCCTGGGTGCCAGCCGGATATCGAGTTCGGTTTGGTCGGCAGTCTGCACTCTGGTGCCGCTCGGCAGCATCGCAGCGTGTTCGAAAATGGCCGGAGCGCCGATCCATGCGAGCATTGGATAGGCCAGCTTCTCCCCGCCGGACGCTGCGGCCCAGTTCGCCACATCTGCCTGTCGGTCGACGCCATTCGTGTAGCCCGACACCGGTACCCCGTCGCGGGGCACGGCGATGGCCTCGGTTTCGAAGTACCACAGGCCCTGCTTCAGCATCCTGCAGTCGCGGCACTTCCCGGAGACGAGCCGCATGCCGTCCGCAGGCAAGAGGCCGATCGCCTCCTGTTCCAGGGCGCCCTTCAGCCCGGCGGGAGCTTTGCCGGCAGCCGCCTCTGCGACGCAATCCGTCGAGATGAATGCAACGAAGGCCGCAGCTGCGGCCAGAAATTTTCCAAGCATGCTGAGCCCCCAGTCCCGATAAACGATAAAGAATGGGAGCTTAGCGGGGCCGGATTTTTTAAAATTGATCTCCAGCAATGAGGCAGACCGGATGGGGAGAATATCTGGCGGGAGGAACCGGACTGGCACGCCGATAGTCGGGAGAGATTATTCGAAAACGGGTGCATGTCTGGAAGCCGAAGGAGGAAATCCTGCTAACCCCCAGATCCCTGGCGGAGGTGAGGTCGGCAAATGGCCGGCCCGGCAACCGAATAACCCTTCAGAATGCGAAAAACCCCCGCCAGATCACTGACGGGGGTTTCTCTATATAACAGCCTGACGATAACCTACTTTCACACTGGTTGCAGCACTATCATCGGCGCAAAGTCGTTTCACGGTCCTGTTCGGGATGGGAAGGGGTGGGACCGACTTGCTATGGTCATCAGGCATGACTTGTACACAGTCTCGTTCCCGATGGGGCAACGACACTGCTGAATCTGGAAGAAGTAAAGTGGGGTATCTCAAACACAGGTAAATGCTTGTTATTGACTATAACCGTCAAGGTTATAGGGACAAGCCTTACGGGCAATTAGTAT
>NZ_VLLB01000002.1 GCF_007830455.1 Pseudoduganella lurida
AGCGGCGGCAGCGGCAGCGGCGGCAGCGGCAGCGGCAGCGGCAGCGGCAGCGGCGGCAGCGGCGGCAGCGGCAGCGGCAGCGGCAGCGGCGGTAGCGGCGCCAACGGCGGCAGCGGCAGCGGCAGCGGCAGCGGCAGCGGCGGTAGCGGCGCCAACGGCGGCAGCGGCAGCGGCAGCGGCAGCGGCAGCGGCAGCGGCAGCGGCGGTAGCAGCGGCAGAAGCTGAAAGGAAGCAGTTCGGCGCGGACACGGACCGCCGATTCGTCACCACAGTCGAGTTCGTCGCGCCACGAACAGGGTGGGTGTCCTGCCCAACTCCGTCAAGTGAATTTTCTTCATATTTCCAGCCTTCCGCTTTTTTGCCGTCAAACGCCCTCTTTTGCCCTCTACGCCGGAGCCGCTGGAGAGCATTCGAGGGCAATCGAGCGCAAAAGAGCGCCACGACTCAAAATTGGAAAAAGTTTCCCAGAGGGGTAACATTTTCATGACTGAACCAGTTCCTCTTCCGACTTATTTTCGCTGCCTGGTCTTCCTTGCCAGCGGCCATCTGGAACGGGCTGATGCGTATTCTCCATCAGGCGCTGCCAGTCCGCGCTGTATCACCTGTTTGACGTTTTCCGGTGAAGCCATGCCGTCAGGTATTCGCGAACAGCACGCTTTGGGTTTACACGCCGCATGACGTGATCCCAGCAAGCCTGCGCGGCATTCCCCGTCCCAATTCGGCATTCACGCATCACGCCGCAGCTTGTGAACAGCTGGAATGTAGTTACCCCTCTGGGAAATTTTCTCCGATTGCTGCACGTTGCCCTCTTTCGCTCTCCAATGGCCTGGATTGAACTCTTTCGCGACTGCCGAGTCGTACATTTAAAGGCTTTCGAGGGCATTTGCGGGCGATAGAGCATCCCGCCCAGGAAATGGAGATGCGTTACATGACGGCTGTGGGACTGGCACCCGCCGCGTTGGTCAAACTGACCGAGCACTTTACAAAGTACCTGCCGGTTTATCGCCGCTTTATCGCCGCTTTATCGCCGTTTTATCGCGGGTTTATCGCCGTTTTTATGGCCGTGATATAGCCGCTATATAGCCGCTATATAGCCGCTCTAAATAGGCGGCTCCACAGGCCGCTCAGCCGCCCCCGCCGAGCGCGCCGGCCAGCGCGGCCTTCAGCAGCAGTGGCGGCTGGCCGGTCCAGCGCTTGAACGAGCGGCGGAAGTTGGCCGCGTCGTGGAAGCCGAGGTAGCGTGCCACGGCATCGTTGTCGGCATCCTGCGACTGGAACAGCCACAACGCCACGTGCGTGCGTACCTGGTCCAGTTCGGCCTGGAAGTGCGTGCCGTGCCGCGCCAGCTGCCGCTTGAAGGTGGCCAGGCTGACGCCGAAATCGGCGGCGGTCGCTTCCAGCGCCGGTGCCAGCCGAACCCGCTCCAGCAGGTAGTCGTAGAGCGCTGCCAGCAGTCCCGCCGGCCGCACCGGTTCGCCTTCCGCCGCGCGCAGCGCCAGCTGCGCGGCCAGGGCGCTGCCGCGCGGCCACGGCTGGTCGAGCAGCGCCGCATCGATCAGCATTGCATCGAAATGGCAGTCGAAGCGCAGGGCGCTGCCCAGGTGCACCTGGTGCTGCTCCACGTGCCGCGGTGCCGCGCGGTTGAAGCAGAAGCGCCACGGCAGGCGTTCGCCGCCCAGCCAGCGGCACAGCGCCACGACGGCCGTCATGTGCATCTCCACCAGCGCTGGCCGCAGGCCCGGCGCACCATGGCTGTCCACCCAGTACAGTGCCGCCACGCCGCCCCAGGTTTCCACGCGGGGCCGCAGCAGCGGCGTCAGGCGGGCATGCCAGCGGCACAGGATCGCCAGCGCCGTGCGCAGGTCCGGTGCCTGCACCAGCGCGTTGCTGACGGCGCCGTCATGGCCCGGCAGGAGCTGCTGCCCCAGCATGAAGCTGGTGTCGCTGCTGTCCAGCACCTTGAAGGTATTGGCCAGCAGCTGCAGGTACTGGGCCGGCGCCAGCAGGTCGCCCGGCGCAGCATCGCCCGACCAGGCCGTACCGCGCAACAGCAGGCTGTCGCGGTCGTCGCGCCCGCGGGCGAAGGCCAGCGCCAGCGCCGGCTGCTGCTGCGCCGGGATCGATGGTTCGCTGGCGGCGTGCCAGGCGATCACGCGGCGTCCACCTGGCGGCACAGCGCTGCCAGCAGGTTGTCGGGAAAGATGCCGTCCGCGCCGCCGTCGGTGGCGGTGCCGTCCGTCAGTGCGCAGCCGTGCCGCAGCGACAGGGCCACCGCCCGGCCACCCGCATGGTGGCGCATCATGGCCACCATGCGGCACAGGTGCACGGCCACGTCGCGCGCGGCCGCCTCGTCCAGCCCGGGCAGCAGCACGGCGAAGCGGTCGCCCGCGTAGCGGCACAGCAGATCGTCGTTGCGCAGGTTCAGCAGCAGCATGTGGCTGACGGCCTGCAGGACCCGGTCGCCTTCGTCCTGGCCGAACTCGCGGTTGACGCGGTGGAAGCCGTCGATGTCGAGCAGCACCAGCGCGCACACGCCACCGTTGCTGGCCCGCTCGCGTTTGAGCTGGGCGCGCAGGTAGCGGGCATCGGCCAGCTGCGTCACGCGGTCCAGGCCACGGTGGTCGCGGAACAGCCGCTCGCGTTTTTTCAGGTGGTCGTTCAGGCTGGCCTGTTCGGCCTTCCAGTAATGCAGGCCGGCGGTCAGGACCAGCATCCCGAACGGCACCAGCGCTTCCAGTGCGTTGTCCCACAGCGCGGCCTTGTCGATGCGGTAGAACTCGTCCATGCAGTCGGCCCACGAGCCGAACATGATGGCGGCCAGGCCGCCGGCCAGCAGTCGCGTCACGCGCCCGTCCGGCCGGCTGCCCAGCACGATCAGGCACCAGGTCATCGCCATCACCGCCGTGCCGCCCTCGCCGAAGATATCCATCCAGTGCCAGGTGTCGAACGGTTTATGGGTGCCGATGCCGGCATACAGGAGGAAGCAGGCACCGCAGGCGATGGCGGTGGCGACGCAGGCGTGGCGCTGGATGGTGTTCATGGCGGAGGCATAGGATCGACCCTGCAGCTTAGCGTGCGGAGATGACACGTGCATGACAGGCAGGCCGGCCGTTGCGCCACGGCCCGGGTGCAAACGGCTCACGGTTTTCATGAGAAGGCGCCGCAGCCGCAGCGGTGCGCAGGCTGCGCGGCGCGATCGCCGGGTCAATTCAGCTCACCGGCGCCGATCGGGGACCGGCACACTGCCGGTTGCGGCCACGCTGTCACCGATCGGTCACATTGCCTCCCTAGAATCCGGCCGTCTTCCACTTCCACCCATCCACCATGCGCCACCTCCCCCTCCCCGCCCTCACCGTCCTGGCCCTGGCCACCGCCAGCGCGTACGCCGCCGGCGACGCCAGAGCTGATGACAACACGGTCGTCATCGCCGGCCAGCGCGTCAGCCTGGCGCGCGCCATCGCGGCCCAGGAAAAGGCCGACAACATCGTCAGCGTCGTCTCCAGCGACGATATCGGCGGCCTGCCGGACAAGAACGCGGCCGAGGCACTGGCCCGCCTGCCCGGGGTCGCCGTGCAGCGCGACCAGGGCGAAGGCCGCTATGTGGTGGTGCGCGGCCTGGATGCGGACCTGAATGCCGTCACGATCAACGGTGCGCTGGTACCGTCGCCGGAAGCCGGCCGCCGGGCCGTCGCGCTCGACGTGCTGCCGGCCGGCCTGATCCGCTCGCTGGAAGTGTCGAAGACGCTCGCGCCCGACCAGGATGCCAGTTCGCTGGGCGGCACCGTGGAAATCAAGACGCTGTCCGCCTTCGACCTGCCGGGCAAGGTGCTGACGGTGGGCGCGGCCGCCAGCCGCGACACCAACACGGACCGGACCAGCCCTTCCGGCAACCTGCTGTGGGCCCAGCGCTTCGCCAACGACACGGTGGGCGTGGCGGCCGGCCTGTCGGGCGAAAAACGCAAGTTCGGTTCGGACAATGTGGAGACGGGCGGCGCCTGGTCCGGCAATCGCCTCGGAGGATTCGAGCTGCGCGACTACCTGCCGGTGCGCGAACGCCATGCCGCGGCGCTGAACCTGGACTGGCGTCCCGATGCGGCGTCGAGCTACGCGCTGCGCGGCTTCGTCAGCCGTTTCTCGGACGACGAAGTGCGCGACCGCCTGACTGTCAGCAGCATTTCGAATGACGCGGAAGCGCTGGCCGAAGGCGAGACGGCCAAGGCGCGCCTGGAACGCCGTCTGCGCCAGCGCAAGGTCACGCAGGAGATCGGTTCGCTGACGGCCAGCGCGGACAACCGTTTCGATGCGTGGAAGCTGCACCTGGAAGCGGCCGCCAGCCGCGCCACCGACGACACGCCGGAATCGATCAACGATGCGCGCTTCCGCAGCAGCGCGAACGGGGTGGGTTTCACGAACACCGTCGCACCGCGCCTGGTGGCGCCGGCCAGCGCGTTCGACGCGTCGTCCTATGCGCTGAATACCATCACGCTGCAGCAGCGCTACTCGGAAGACAAGGCCACCCAGGCGCGCTTTGACCTGGGCCGCGATCTCGACATGGGCGACTGGAAGAGTGCCATCAAGTTCGGCGCCAAGGCCAGCCGCCGCGACAAGGACAACGACACCAACCAGTGGGCCTACAACAGCAGCAAGAGCAGCAGCGCCAACTACTGGGGCGCCGGCAGCACGTCCCTGAGCGCCTTCGTGCGGCCCGATACGCTGGACTACGCCTTCGGCCCGATCGGCCAGGCCATCGATCCTGCCGCGGTGCGCGCCCGCATCGCCGGCCTGCCGCGCGCCGGCGCCCAGCTTGCGGCCGAATCGGCGCTGGACGACTTCGCCATGCAGGAAGACATCGACGCCGGCTACCTGCAGGGCACCTTCGGCCGCGAGGGCTGGTCGGTGCTGGCCGGCGTGCGCGCCGAGCACACGCGCTTCACGGCCGCCGGCCAGCAGGTCGACGGCGACACGATCTCGGCGCACCGCGCGGGCCGCTCGTACACGAACTGGCTGCCCACGCTGCAGGGCCGTTTCGAGGTCGACGGCGCCACGAGCATCCGCGCCGCCTGGAGCAATGCGGTGGTGCGCGCCAACTTCAGCCAGCTGGCGCCCGGCATCAGCCTGGACTCGTCCACCGAAGCGACCATCGGCAATCCGGACCTGGCGCCGCTGAAGTCGCACAATCTCGACCTGGGCATCGAACGCATCCTGGGCAAGGACGGCACGCTGTCCGCCTATGTCTTCCACAAGGACATCAAGAACTTCACCTACGCGACCAACCTGGCCGGCACGGGACAGTGGGCCGACTACACCACCGCCACCTCGTATGCGAACGGGTCCAGCGCAAAGGTGAAAGGCATCGAGCTGTCGTACCAGCAGCCGCTGCGCATGCTGCCGGCGCCGTTCAACGGCCTGCTGGTGGGCGTGAACGGCGCCATCACCTCGTCCGATGCCATCATCGACAGCTTCAGCGCGGAGGCCGGCGCGCGCGTGACGCGCAAGATCCGCATGCCGGGCCAGTCGAACCGCATGGCCAACGTGATGGTCGGCTACGAATATGGTCCCGTCAGCACGCGGGTGGCGGTGAACTACAAGTCGCCGTTCCTGCTGGAACTGGGCGGCGACGTGCTCGATCCGATGCAGGACCATATCGTCGACAGCCAGAAGCAGGTGGACCTGTCGCTGGCCTGGCAGTTCGGCCGGCGCTGGCAGCTGTCGTTCGAAGCGAGCAACCTCAATAACGAAAAATACTACGTCTACCAGGGCGTGAAGGCCCACAACATGCAGTACGAACAGTATGGCCGCACCTACAAGATCGGCCTGAAAGCGAGCCTCTTCTGATGCGCGCCGTACTGACCGTGGTCGCCCTGGCCGCCGCGTTCGCGGCACGTGCGCAAGTCCTCCCGACGATACCGCCCGGTGCGCGTGACGTCGCCGCCGTTCCTGGCGGCTGGCTGGCGCTCGAAAAAAACGCCTTGCAGCTGGTCGGCGGCGATGCGCGGGCGCGCCTGCCGATCCGCGGCCGCCAGCTCGATGTGCGGCGTGACGGCGATGGCGCGCTGGCCATCGTCATCGACGCCAATGCCGAACGCGCCGTGCCGGTGCGGGTTGCCGGCGGCACGCTGCAGGCCCTGCCGCCGCTGCCGGAAACGGGCTTCGGCATCGAGGCCGCCTGCCTGTACCGCGATGCGCAGCGGCTGGTCCACGTGTTCCTCGTGGCGAAGGATGGCCAGGCTGAACAGTGGCTGCTGGGCGACGGTGCGGCACCGGCGCGCCGCATGCGCCGGCTGGCGCTGCCGCCGAACGTGAAGCACTGCCGCGTCGACGATGCGGACGCCACGCTGTACGTGGCCGAGGAAGGCGCCGGCCTGTGGGCCTATCGCGCCGATGCGGAAGGTCCGCCGGCGCGGCAGATCGTCGACCTGACGGCGCCGTTCGGCCGGCTGGCTGGCGGCGCCGGCGCACTGGCCGTGCTGCCCGGCGGTGTCGCCGCACTGGATGACAAGGGGATCCTGCACGCATGGCGCCATGCCGATGGCCGATGGCTTCGGCTTCCCCCGCAGGCGGGCAAACGGGGGCACCTTGCCGTCGATGGCGAAGGCAGACTCCTCGCGCAGGATGCCAGCGGCTGGCGCAGTGTCCCGCTCGGCCTGAAGGCGCCGTCCCTGCCGGCAGCACTGCCGGTCGTGCTCCCCCGCGCGCAGACGGAACCGGTGGCGCGGGCCGGCGATGCGGCGGACGATCCTGCCATCTGGCGCAATCAGCGGGACCCGGCGCAATCGCGCATCCTCGGCACCAACAAGAAACAGGGCCTGCTGGTGTACGACCTGCAGGGCCGCCAGACGCAGCTGCTGGAAGCGGGCCGCCTGAACAACGTCGACGTGCGGCAGGACGTGGCGTTCGGCGCCGAGCGCTTCGACCTGGCGCTGGCGACGAACCGCGACGAGAACGCCATGGTGCTGTTTGCCATCGGCGGCGACGGCGTGGTGACCGAAGCGGCGCGCCTGCCCACCGAACTGGCGGAGATCTACGGCACCTGCCTGTACCGGCCCGCGAGCGGCGGGCTGGATGCCTTCGTCAACGACAAGGACGGCCGCTACCTGCACTACCGCATCGAGCGGCAGGACGGCCGCTTTGCGGCGCGCGTGGTGCGGCGCTTCCGCACCGCCAGCCAGCCGGAGGGCTGCGTGGCGGACGAGGACAGCGGCCAGTTGTTCGTGGGCGAAGAGCGGCGCGGCCTGTGGGTGCTGCCGGCCGATGCGGAGCGCGCGCCGCAGCTGTCGATGGTGCTGCCGGTCGGCGGCCTGCTGGCGGCCGATGTGGAAGGTGTCGGCATCTACCGGGCACCGGGCGGCAGCTACCTGGTCGTGTCCAGCCAGGGCAGCAACAGTTATGTCGTGCTCGATGCCAGGGCCCCCTACCGGGTGCGCGGTGCGTTCCGTATCGGGCTCAATGCGGCCGATGGCATCGACGGCACGTCCGAGACGGATGGCCTGGAAGTGACCTCGGCCAGCCTCGGTGGCGCCTATGCGCGCGGCATGCTCGTGGTGCAGGATGGCTTCAAGCGCCTGCCAGACGGCCCGCAGAACTTCAAGCTGGTGGCCTGGGAGGATATCGAAAGGGCCCTGGACCTGCCGCGCTGATTTCCAGCCCGGCCACGGCGCGGCCGGCCCGGTGGTATCCTCCGCCTTTATCATTGCAGGGGAACCACCGTGTCGATCGCCGAAAAACTGTTCAGGCTGAAGGAAAGCGGCACGGATGTGCGCACCGAGGTGATCGCCGGCGTCACCACGTTCCTGACGATGGCATACATCATCTTCGTCAATCCCACCATCCTGGCCGATGCGGGCATGCCGAAGGATGCGGTGTTCGTGGCCACCTGCCTGGCCGCGGCCCTCGGCACCGGCATCATGGCGCTGTACGCGAACTATCCGATCGGCATGGCGCCCGGCATGGGCCTGAACGCCTACTTCGCGTACGCGGTGGTGGTCGGCATGGGCGTGCCGTGGACCGTGGCGCTGGGCGCCGTGTTCATCTCAGGCTGCCTGTTCGTGCTGGTCTCCGTGTTCGGCCTGCGCGAGATGATCGTCACGGGCATCCCCACGTCGCTGCGCACCGCGATCACCGTCGGCCTGGGGCTGTTCCTCGGCCTGATCGCCCTGAAGAGCGCCGGCATCGTGGCGGCCAGCCCGGCCACCATGGTCACCGTGGGCGACCTGCACAAGCCCGGCGCACTGCTGGCCATCGTCGGCTTCCTGCTGATCGTCACGCTCGACCGGCTGCGCGTGCGCGGCGCGATCCTGATCGGCATCGTGGCCGTCACCGTGCTGTCGTTCTTCTTCGGCGGGAACACCTTCCACGGCATCGTCGCGGCGCCGCCTTCGCTGGCACCGACTTTCGGCAAGCTCGACGTGCTGGGCGCCTTCCATACCGGCATCCTGAACGTGGTGCTGGTGTTCTTCCTCGTCGAGCTGTTCGACGCGACCGGCACGCTGATGGGCGTGGCGGCGCGCGCCGGCCTCCTCGTCGAAGGCAAGATGCAGCGCCTGAACCGCGCCCTGCTGGCCGACAGCTGTGCCATCGTGGCCGGTTCGGCCCTCGGCACGTCGAGCACCACGGCGTATGTGGAAAGCGCTGCGGGCGTGCAGGCCGGCGGCCGCACCGGCCTGACGGCGCTCGTCGTCGCGCTGCTGTTCCTGGCGTGCCTGTTCATCTCGCCGCTGGCCGGTGCCGTGCCCGCCTACGCAACGGCACCGGCGCTGCTGTTCGTTGCCTGCCTGATGCTGCGCGACCTGGCCGGGATCGACTGGAACGAGACGACCGAGAGCATCCCCGCCGCCGTCACGGCGCTGCTGATCCCGTTCACCTATTCGATCGCCCATGGCATCGCCTTCGGCTTCATCACGTACGCCGCGCTGAAGCTGCTGACGGGCCGGGTGCGCGAAGTGCGTCCCATCGTCTGGCTCATCGCACTCGTCTTTATCTTCAAGTACGTCTGGATCGGCGCCTGAAACGCGTGCTGTCTCTTCGGAACTTCCTTCTGTGACTGTCAGCAGGCTACCAAGCAATCTGCCGGATTAGTCCTACATTCTGGTGACCAGCGGTAGTCGGTTGCCTACGGTGCCGCCCCGGCGCCCCTTCGATGGACCGGGAGTTACAAACTGCTGAGCTGTCGGCAAGGAAATTGCCGCACGGAACCGTCCGACGGCCGGTGGAACACTTGTTAAGATATCCACTCCCGTGCAGTTTTCTTCACGCTTTTCAAGACTGGATACCGCCTCATGCCCCACACGTCCCAGGCCACGCCGGCCGGCCGCCCCGCGATGCGGCAGCGCAGGAGCCCTGCTCCGGCGTTGCTGCAGGCGGGCAAGGCTGGCGGCCCGGGGCGGGGCGCAGTGTCCAGGGCATGTGCCGGCGCCGCACCGCGAGTGCGCGCTCCGCTTCCGGCCCCGGCCGGGGGCATCGACTCCATGGCAATCGCGCACGGCCTGCCGGCCATCGCGGGGTTCGCCATCACGCATCCATAACAACGAGGAACCGATGAGCGATTTCGAATATCCACGACCGCAACTGGTCCGCGACAACTGGCAGAACCTGAACGGCACCTGGCAGTTCGCCTATGACGACGACTGCCGCTACTGCCGGCCGGACCAGGACATCGCGTGGACGCACCAGATCGAGGTGCCTTACGCGCCCGAGACCAAGCTCTCCGGCATCCACGACACGGGCTTCCACACGGTGGCCTGGTACCGCCTGGAATTCGACATGGCAGGTCGCGGCGAGCGCACCATGCTGCACTTCGGCGCGGTCGACTACGAGGCGAAAGTGTGGGTCAACGACCGGCTGGTCGCCCAGCACCAGGGCGGCCACACCTCGTTCAGCGCCGACATCACGGATGCGCTGGTGGACGGCACGCGCCAGGTCATCGTGCTGCGGGCGGAAGACGATCCGCACGACCTCGCCAAGCCGCGCGGCAAGCAGGACTGGCAGCTGGAACCCCATTCGATCTGGTATCCCCGTACCACCGGCATCTGGCAGACGGTGTGGCTGGAGCATGTGCCCGCCACCTACCTGAAAGGCGTGCGCTGGACGCCGCACTTCGACGGCTTCGAGATCGGCTGCGACATCCTGGCCGCCGGCGACCGCTGCGAAAAACTGACCGTCGAAGTCAAGCTGATGCACGGCGACGTGCTGCTGGCCGACGACGAATACAAGCTGATGGGGAACGAAGCCCATCGCAAGATCGCCATCTCCGACCCGGGCATCGACGATTCCCGCAACGACCTGCTGTGGAGCCCGGAACGGCCGACGCTGCTGGACGTGGAACTGACGCTGCGGTGCGACGGCGTCGTGCTGGAAACGGTACGATCCTATACGGCGCTGCGCTCGGTGACGATCAACCGGGACCGTTTCATGCTGAACGGCCGCCCTTACCCGCTGCGCCTGGTCCTCGACCAGGGCTACTGGCCGGACAGCGGCATCACGGCACCCAACGACGAGGCTCTGAAGCGCGACGTTGAACTGGCCAAGCTGATGGGCTTCAACGGGGTGCGCAAGCACCAGAAGATCGAGGATCCGCGCTACCTGTACTGGGCGGACAAGCTGGGCCTGCTGGTGTGGGAAGAAATGCCTTCCGCCTACGCGTTCAGCCCGAAATCGATGACGCGCCTGATCAAGGAATGGCAGGAAGCGATCGAACGCGACTACAGCCACCCCTGCGTGATCGTGTGGGTGCCGTTCAACGAGTCGTGGGGCGTGCCGAACCTGACGTCGATGCAGGCGCATCGCAATGCCGTCGAGGCGCTGTACCACATGACGCGGATGATGGATTCGACCCGCCCCGTGATCGGCAACGATGGCTGGGAAGCGTCGGCCACCGACATCCTCGGCATCCACGACTACGACAGCGACCCGCAGCGCATCAAGGCGCGCTACGAAGTGCAGGACCCGGCCCGCACGCTGTTCGACCAGCGCCGTCCCGGCGGCCGCATCCTGACGCTGGATGGCTTCCCGCACCGCGGCCAGCCGATCGTGCTGACGGAATTCGGCGGCATCGCCTTCGACACGCAGAAGCCCGAGACGCACACCTGGGGCTATTCGCGGGCGAACACGCCGGAAGCGTTCTACGAGGCCTACACGGAACTGCTGAAGGTCGTCAACGAAACACAGATGTTCTCCGGCTTCTGCTACACGCAGTTCGCCGACACGTACCAGGAAGCAAACGGCCTGCTCAACGCGGACCGCACGCCGAAGATACCGTTCGAACAGATCAGTGCCGCCACGCGCAGCGTGCAGCTGGTCGTTCCCGAACCGCCGGAGTCGACGGAAACATAACAAGCGCTACGCATTACAACAAGAAATTGCAGCACCTGCAGTACCGGAAGCGCGACCATTTTTAAACACTACTATCGACCCGTATCGGGCAAGGGAGAAGCTATGTCGACCATTATCGTGTTCTGCCATCTGCGCTGGGACTTCGTTTTCCAGCGCCCGCAGCATCTGCTGACGCGCCTGGCCAAACATTACAATATCGTGCTGGTGGAAGAGCCGATCCACCATGATGGCGAAAGCTTCATGAAGAAGTGGAACCCCGCGCCGAACATCACCGTGTGCCAGCCGCACACGCCGGTCCATCAGTGGGGCTTCCACGACGACCAGATCCCGCTGCTGCAGCCGATGGTCGCCGAACTGGTGCCGGAAGGCGAAGATCCGATCGTGTGGTTCTACACGCCGATGGCCCTGCCGCTGCTGCCGCAGCTGCACGCCAGCCTGGTGATCTACGACTGCATGGACGAACTGTCCGCCTTCAAGAACCCGCCGCGCCAGCTGCTGCAGCGCGAAAGCGCCCTGCTCAGCATCGCCGACCTGGTGTTCACGGGCGGCCCGAGCCTGTACGAGGCGAAGCGCACCCGCCATGCGAACGCGCACTGCTTCTCCAGCTCCGTCGATGCGAAGCACTTTGCGCACGCCCTGGACCGCAGCGCCTCGCATCCGGACCAGGAACACATTCCGCATCCGCGCCTGGGCTTCTACGGCGTGATCGACGAGCGCTTCGACCTGGACATGGCCGCGGCCGTCGCCGACGCGCATCCGGAATGGCAGATCGTGCTGGTGGGCCCGGTCGTGAAGATCGATCCGGCGCACCTGCCACAGCGCACCAACATCCACTACATGGGCCAGCGCACCTATGACGAGCTGCCGAAATTCCTGGCCGGGTGGGATGTGGCGATGATGCCGTTCGCGCTGAACGAAGCGACCAAGTTCATCAGCCCGACCAAGGTGCTGGAATACATGGCCGCCGAACTGCCGATCGTCTCGACCCCGATCAAGGACGTGGTGCAGCCTTACGGCCACGTGGTCGCGATCGGCCACAGCGCCGCGAAATTCGTGGCCCATTGCGAAGCTGCCCTGGCACAGACGCCGGAACAGACGGCCGAGATGGTGCAGAAGATGCGCGACGTGGTGGCCAACACCTCGTGGGAGAAGACCGCGGAACGCATGCGCGAACTGATCGAAACGACGGAACCTTCGCGCAACTTCGCGCGCCTGACGACGCCGGAAGACCTGTCGTACGGCGTGACGTCCGAGAAGGTCAGCCCGCTGCCGACGCCGGCCTCCGGCGCCGCGCTGGCACCAGCCACGTCGCAGAAGCTGAGCGCCGCCACCGCGGGTGCCGGCACGGCAGGCTGACGGCACTTGCGTTGCCGGCCTTCGCGGGCCGGTGATGCAGGACGTGCACGCACGCGCAAACGGCGGCCACTGGCCGCCGTTTTTTCATGGCACCTCGCCGGGATCGGAGTCCTGGGCCTGCTTGCGGAACTGCCAGGGCAGCGCGTTGTGGATCGCCGTCGCGGCCACCGCGGCGTGACCGGTCGCCACGCTGATCTGGTTCAGGCCCACGACGACATCGCCGATCGCGTACAGGCCGGGCACCGTGGTGCGCTGGTGGTCGTCGACGATCACCTTGTCGCAGTCGCCGCACTGCGCGCCCAGGCTGGCCGCGAGCGTGGAGCGGGCGTTCTCGCCGAGCATCGGGTACAGCACATCGAAGGTTTCATCGGTGCCGTCGGCCGTGTGGAGCACGGGCAGCAGCCCATCGGTCAGCGTCACGCCCTGCAGCGGCGCGTCCACGTAACGTACGCCGGCCAGCCGGAGCTTCTCCGCTTCCTCGCCGGACAGCGGCTCGGTATGGCCATCATGATCGGGATCGCGTTCGAACAGGGTGACGTCGGAGGAAAAGGTGCGCATGAACAGGGCGTGGCCGGTGCGGTTGTGCGGCTGCGAGACGACCGCCACTTTCTTGTCGAGAATGTCGTAGCCGTCGCACACGGGGCACATGCGCACGGCGCCGCTGGCGACGGCTTCGTGCCAGCGCTCGACGGGCAGGCCTTCGTCCGCCACGCCGGTGGCCATCACAATGACGGGCGTGTGGATCTCGCCGTCCGCATGGCTGGCGATGAAGATGTCGCCTTCCTTGCGCACGGCCGTGATGTCCATGTGCTCGACCCGGCCGCCATAGCAGCCGAGCTGCTCGCGCAGCCGTCCGAGCAGCTCGGTGCCCGGCACGCCGCCCGGAAAGCCGGGATAGTTATGGCTGATCGGAATCAGCGACAGGCGGCTGTTGCCCTTGTCGGCCACGATCACGTCGCGCCGGAAGCGGCGCAGGTAGATCGCGGCGGTCAGCCCGCCCGGACCGCCGCCGATCACCAGCACTTCGCAGCGTCGGAGCGCGCTCACCGGCCGGGCGTTCCGCCAGTAGTGCCGGTGCCTGCCGCCGTTCCTGCGCCCGTTCCTGCGCCCGTGCCGCTGGTGCCGGTGGTGGTGCCGCTCGTGCCAGTACCGGTACCACTGGTGCCCGTGGTGGTGCCGCTCGTGCCCAGGCCCGTGCCGCTCGCACCCGTGGTGGTTCCGCTTGTCCCGTTGGTCATGCCGCTCGTGCCGGTGGTCACCCCGCTAGTACCGGTCGTGCCGGTCATTGCCCCGCCGCCCGTCGTGCCGATGGTGGAACTGCCGTAGCTGGTACCGCCCGCCTGGCTCCCCACCGCGCCACGCGTGCTGGTCGTGCGGTTGGTGCCCGTCGTCGTCACGCCGCTGCTGGTACCCGTTACGCCGTTATAAGTGTTGGCAGCGCTGCCGTTGTACGCACCCGTATTGCCGTTCACGGTGCCGACACCGGTGGCGCCATTCGTGGGGGGCGTGCCGGCCATCGGCGTCCCGGTCGTGGTCATGGTGCCGGCGGGACTGCCGATCGTTCCGAGCGGTGCCGTGACGCCGGGCGTGCCGATCGCGCCGGACTGCGGCACGGTGGCTGCCACAGGCGCGGGTGCCGGGGCACTGCGGGTGGTCGACTGCGTCGTGCCGGGACTTCCCGCGTTGTACGACCCCGTATTCACGGCAGTGTTGACCCCGGTATTGACCTGGCCACTGGCCACCCCGCCACCGGCAGGCGTCGTGACGGTCTGCGCCATGGCGGCACCCGAACCGAGGGCGGCGGCCAACAGCAGTGCAGTGTCGAGCTTCATTGATGTCTTGAGCTTCATGGCATGCTCCTTCGTCTGTAAAGAGTGATTATTGTTGCATGGTGCGACCGGGCCGGTCGTAGGAGCACGGCGCATGCGCAGGTCGGAAGCGTGCCCGGAAACCACGATAGCCAGAAGTATTTGTCCAGGACGTAGGAGCATGCCTGCATGGACAAAGGCTCCAGTCGCACGCTTTGTTGAACGACGCACGCTGCGCGTCACATTTCCAGCGGATGTCCCTGGTATGCGTGTGCTGTCGCACCAAGCAACGCGACCGTATCTCCGATCATGGGGCCACATCAATCAAGGAGTGACAATGAAATTCAATACCATTTCGCTGGCCATCGCCGGCATGATCGCCACCACCACCGCCTTCGCCCTGGACAGCAAGGAGCCGCCGAAGGCCGAGCCGAAGATGCAGAAGGTGCTCGATGCGCTGGCGTCGCTGGGCGGGAAGCCGATCGAAACCCTGACTCCCGAAGAAGCCCGCAAGCAGCCGACCGCCACCGATGCGACGATGAAGGTCATGAAGGACGAAGGCAAGGCGCCGCCGAAGGATGGCGTGACGATGAAGCAGATGAGCATCGACGGCCCGGCCGGCAAGATCCCCCTGTACGTCTACACGCCGCCGGGCAGCGGTCCGTTCCCGGTCGTGGTGTACTTCCACGGCGGCGGCTTCGTGATCGCCGATACGAAGACGTACGAATCGTCGGTCAAGGCCATTGCCGCCGGATCGAAGGCCGTCGTGGTCTCCGTCGAATACCACCAGGCGCCCGAGCACAAGTTCCCGGCCGCGCCGAACGATGCCTTCGCCGCCTACCAGTGGGTGCTGGGCCATGCCAAGGAGATCAACGGTGATGCCAGCCGCGTGGCCGTCGCGGGCGAAAGCGCCGGCGGCAACCTGGCCACCGTCGTGTCGCTGATGGCGCGCGACAAGCAGGTGAAACTGCCGGTGCACCAGCTGCTGATCTATCCGGTCGTGGGCGACGACATGAACACCCCTTCGTACCAGCGCAACGCCAACGCCAAGCCGCTGAACAAGCCGATGATGCAGTGGTTCTTCAAGCACTACGGCGCCGATCCGAAGAGCCCTTACGCACTGCCGGGCAAGGCCGCATCGCTGAAGGGCCTGCCGCCGGCCACCGTGATCACGGCCGAGATCGATCCGCTGAACAGCGAAGGCGCGATGTATGCCGAGCGCCTGAAGAAGGACGGCGTGAAGGTGGACTATCGCCAGTTCGATGGCGTGACCCACGAGTTCTTCGGCATGGGCGCCGTGGTGCCGAAGGCGATGGATGCCCAGAACTTCGCCAACGAAGGCCTGAAGAAGGCGTTCGCCAAGTAAGCGTTCTGCCAGCGCCGCCCGGGGCGCTGCGCACGACAGAACGGCGCTGCATGCAGCGCCGTTTTGCATGGCACATCGGAAGGTCAGGCTGCGGTGGTGCGTGCGGTGCCACGCGTCCTCGGCTTCTTTGCCGCCGCGCTTTTTTGTGCGCTCTTATCTGCGCTTTTCACCGCACTTGTTTCCGATCCGGGCGCCAGTTTCGCCGCCCTTTTCCGCGTGGCGCCCTGCTTCGGCTTGATCTCCTGCGCGGCCTGCCGCAGCCGCTGCTGCAGCAGTGCCAGCACGGCCGCCTCTTCCGGCTGCAGCGTATGGAGCTCCTTGCTGAATTCCGCCTCGGCGCGCGCGCGCAGGGCCGCCAGCTCGGTGCCGTCCAGATAGGCCTCCAGGATCACCGGGTGCACATAGCACTTGCGGCAGACCGATGGCGTGTTGCCCAGCTTTTTCGAGACCGATTCGATGGCGCGCACGATGTTCTTCTTGGCCTGCGTCTCCGAATCGAACTTCTCGAACTCCTGCAGCGCCAGCGCGGCCAGCACGGTGCCCGACCAGGTGCGGAAGTCCTTCGCCGTGTAGTCCTCGCCCGTGATGGTGCGCAGGTACTCGTTGACATCGGAGGAATCGATGGCGTGCGTGGTGCCGTCGCCGTCGACATACTGGAACAGTTCCTGGCCCGGCAGGTCGCGCATGCGGTCGATGATGCGCGCCAGGCGGCGGTCGGCCACCTTCACGTCGTGGAACACGCCGCTCTTGCCGCGGAAGCGGAACTCCACTTCCTTGCCGTCGACGTGCACGTGCCGGTTGCGCAGCGTGGTGAGCCCGAAGGACTTGTTCTCGCGCGCGTATTCCTCGTTCCCGATGCGCATCATGGTCGCTTCCAGCAGGTGCACGACGGTGGCCAGCACCTTCTCGCGCGGCAGCCCGGGCAGCGACAGCGCCGCGTCGACGGCGTGGCGAATGCCCGGCAGCGCCTGCCCGAACGCGATCATGCGCTCGTACTTCACTTCGTCGCGCACGCTGCGCCATGTCGGGTGGTAGCGGTACTGCTTGCGGCCGCGCGCATCGCGGCCGGTGGCCTGCAGGTGGCCGGCCGGCTGGGCGCAGATCCACACATCCGTCCAGGCCGGCGGGATGACGAGCGACTTGATGCGCGCCAGCGTGGCCTCGTCGGCGACCTTCGCGCCGTCCGCACCGAGGTAGCGGAACGCGCCGGGCTCGCCGGCACGCGTGATGCCGGGCTTCGCATCGCTCACATAACGCAGCCCCGCGGCGCGGGCCGCGGCCGGCGGATCGGTCACCAGTTCGTCGGGTTTCATCGGATCTCCTCGTAATATGCCCAGTGTGGCAGCGGGGTCCGTTGCGCTCCGTTCGCCATCCAACATGCGGCCGCAACAGGGCACCGCACCGGTGCGATACCGATGCGATACCGATGGGATAGCGGTGCGCCGTGCGGGCGCCGCCGGGTCCGCTGGGGTACAATGTCGCCTCTACTGTTTTCACACGGCGTACTCCGCCCCAACAGTCAGCCTATGAACTCCAAGCATCTACTCATCACCGCGCTCGCCCTCGGGCATGGCGCCGCGTTCGCCGCCGACACCTTCGAAGAACGCACCTGGAACACCTCCGCCGAGCTGGGCGCGATCAGCACCAGCGGCAATACCACCGGCACCTCCATCACTGGCAAGATCGATGCCCGGCAGGAGCTGGAGGACTGGAGCAACCAGTACATCCTCAGCGGCTTCTTCAAGGAAGACCAGACGCACGACGACGACGGCCAGAAGGCCTACGTGCGCTCGGCGGAACGCTTTGCGCTGTCCGCCAAGGCCGCGTACAAGCTGATGAACGAAGGCTCGCGCCTGTACTTCCTGGGCTCGCACGTGAACGACCGCTTCGGCGCCTACACGCGCTATTCGTCCGTATCGATCGGTCACGGCCGGCAGCTGTACCGCACCCCCACCAAGCTGGTCGAGGTGGAAGTCGGCCCCGGCTACTTCTCCGGCACCCGTTCCACGGGCGAGGAAGAAGACGGCATGACGGTGCGCGGCGCCGCCAACGTGCGCTGGCAGATCAGCCCGTCGGCGTCGTTCTCGCAGTCGGTGGCCGTGGAACGGGGCACGTCGAACGTGCACTCGACGGCCGAGACGGCACTGTCCACCAAGATCAACGGCACCATGCAGATGAAGGCCGCGTTCAGCGCCCGCAGCGACTCCAACGTCCCCGAGGACAAGAAGAACACGGATACCCAGACCTCCGTGACGCTGGTGTATTCCTTCTAGCCCTCTAATGTCCAGCTCGTGTCATGGTGCCAGGCACCGTGACACGAACGCGGCAGTAATGGCGTCCGGCCGTATCGGGGTGTCTGGAAGAAGTGCGACCCCGCATGGCTGCGCCCTTGCCGCGGCAAGGTACTCCAGTAGCTCTTCAGCAGTGTTCCAGCAAGACCAGCGGCAACGCGCCCCAGCCGATGCCGATGACGGCCAGCAGCGCGCTGGCGCCTTCGGCCAGCGGCAGCATCCCTTCGCTGGCCGTTCCCTCGCGGCGGCAGGCCCGCCACAGCAGCCAGAGGGCGGCAGCCAGCGCCAGCACGGTCGCGATACCCAGCACCAGCCACGTCCCCCTGCCGCACTGCGCGGCCGAATACAGGTAGCAGAAGAAGAAGTGCGCCGCCCACAGCACCAGCGGCGCCGTGCCGCGCCACAGTTTCACGAAGAAGCCGTCACCCATCGTCCTCTCCTTACGCCATCAGCCGCGGCCACACGTGCACGGCAGCGGCGATGATGGCGCCCTGCAGCACCGTGTAGTACCAGATCAGCGCGGCGTTATCGAGCGAGCCGCGGCTGTGCGGCGTCAGGTGGCGGCACAGCGAGCGGGCGATTACCCAGCCGGCGGCGGCCGTGCACAGCAGCAGGTGCATGCCCTGGTAGGCCAGCATCGTCGCCACTGCCGCGCCCCAGGCGTTGCGCACCGGGTTCAGGCCGCCGGCGATCTGCCCCGTCAGCTCCAGCGCGAAGCCGCCGATGCCGAGCGCGATGGCCAGCGCGAGGGCCCAGCGCAGCACGCCCTGCCCGCCTTCCAGCGGACGGCGCCGCGCCAGCGCGACCAGGCCCGCGCTGGCCAGCAGCAGCCCCGTCGCCAGCACCGGCCGCCATGGATCGGGCAGCCGCATGCCGGGCGGCGGACAGATCTCCATCCGCATCGACACGTGCACATAGGCGTACAGGAACGACAGGAAGATGCCCAGGTCGACGATCAGCATGATCACGGTGGCCCACCATGAGTGGCTGGCCGTGCCGCTGGCACCGACCGGCAGCGTGACGTCGTCCGCCACCCTGGCGATGCGCAGCGGCTGCGGGCGGTCCGACTCCCACAGCCACATCAGCAGCGTGACGATGGCCACGGCGCCGCACAGCCAGGCCGACACCGTGAACTTCGCCGTCGACAGCAGGAAGAAGCCGGCGGTGCCGGCGGCGCAGACGAAGGGCAGCCAGCTGTCCGTCGGTAGCACCAGCAGGTAGCGCGGCTTCGCATCGACGGGCGTGGTGACGATCGTCTCGCGCTTGCCCGTCGCCGTGTTGGGCAACCAGTGCGCGCCCTCTTCCACCTCGCGCGCCAGCGCCGGGTGGTCCCACAGCGGATCGTTCGATTCCACCTGCGGGATGCTGCGCACGCCGTAGCAGTCGTTCGGCAGCCATTCCAGCGTGCCCGCGTTCCACGGATTCCCGGGCTCCTTTTCAGGCCGCAGCAGCGACCGGATCATCCCGTGGAAGAACAGCAGCACGCCGGCGGCGAACACGAACGAGCCCACCGTCGAGAGCATGTTGAGCAGTTCCCAGCCCAGGCCCGACGGATACGTGTAGACGCGCCGCGGCATGCCCAGCAGCCCGGTGAGATGCATCGGGAAGAACGCCAGGTTGAAGCCGCCGAACATCAGCCCGAACGACCAGGTGGCGCAGCGCGTGTCGATGACATGCCCCTTCACCAGCGGCAGCCAGTAGCACAGCGCCGCGAACATGGGGAACACCATCCCGCCGATCAGCACGTAGTGGAAGTGCGCGACGATGAAATAACTGTCGTGCACCTGCCAGTCGAACGGCACCACGGCCACCATCACGCCCGTCAGCCCGCCCAGCACGAAGATGAACAGGAAGCCGAGCAGGAACAGCGCCGGCGGCGTGAGCCGCATGCGGCCTTTCCACATCGTGCCCAGCCAGGCGAACAGCTGGATCGCCGTCGGCACGGCCACCGCCATGCTGGCCGCCGACGTGAAGCCCGCTTCCAGCGTGCCGATGCCCGCCGTGAACATGTGGTGGGCCCACAGCCCGAAGCTGAAGAAGCCCACGCCCACCACGGCGACGATGACGGCGCGCCGCCCCACCAGCCCCGTGCCGGCGATCGTGGGAATCATCGTCGACACCATGCCGGCCGCCGGCAGGAAGATGATGTACACCTCCGGATGGCCGAAGAACCAGAACAGGTGCTGCCACAGGATCGGGTCGCCACCCCGCTCGGCGATGAAGAACGGCCAGTCGAACGCCCGCTCCAGTTCGAGGAGCGCGGTGCCCGCGATCACGGCGGGGAAGGCAAACACGATCATCACGCCGACGACCAGCATCGCCCACGCGTACACCGGCATGCGCGACAGCGTCATGCCGGGCGCGCGGGTGAACAGGATGCCGACGATCAGCTCGATCGCGCCGGCGATCGCCGAGATCTCGATGAAGCCGATGCCCAGCAGCCAGAAGTCGGCGTTCAGGCCCGGCGAATACGCCTTGCCCGTCAACGGGGGATACATGAACCAGCCGCCATCCGGCGCCAGGCCCACGAACAGCGTGCAGAAGAAACCGAGACCGCCCAGCGCATAGGCCCAGAACGCGTAGGCCGACAGCCGCGGGAACGGCAGGTCGCGCGCGCCCAGCATGTTGGGCAGCAGGTAGACGGCGATCGCCTCCACGACGGGGATCGCGAACAGGAACATCATCACGGTGCCGTGCATCGTGAACACCTGGTTGTAGGTGGCGGCGGACAGCAGCGTGTTGTCCGGCACGGCCAGCTGGGCGCGGATCATCAGCCCCAGCACGCCGGCCAGCAGGAAGAACAGCAGCGACGTGCCGATGTACAGCAGGCCGACCGTCGTGTTGTTCACGGCCGAGAACACGCGCCAGCCGGTGGGCGTGCGCCAGACGTCCTCGAGCTGCTTCAGCTCCTCGGGCGGGCGTGGTGTCGTGCTGGGGAGTCTGTGCATGGCGGTCATTTCAGCGACGCCAGCCAGTCGGCCATCGCGCGCAGGTCGGCGCCGGCGAGGCCGGTGGCGGCGGGCATGCGCACCCCGGGCTTGACGGCCTGCGGATCGGCGATCCAGCCGGCCAGCGTGCCCTGGTGGGTGGGCATGGTGCCGGCAGCCAGGTACAGGCGGCTGCCGACGTGGGTGAGGTCCGGCCCGCCGCTGCCGCCTTCGGCCACGCCGCGCACGGTGTGGCAGGCCTGGCAGCGGCGCTCCAGGAAGGCCTGCCGGCCGCGCAGCAGCTGCGGGGATGCCGGTTCGGGTGCGGGCTGCGCCTGCGCCGTCAACCACGTGTCGAATTCGGCGGGCGGCTGCGCCACCACGTGCAGCGCCATCTTCGCATGCTGCTGGCCGCAGAATTCGGCGCACTGGCCGCGCCAGATGCCGGGCCGTTCTGCGCGGATGTTCAGGCCATGCACGCGGCCCGGCACCATGTCCACCTTGCCGGCCAGCGCGGGCACCCAGAAGGAGTGGATGACGTCGCTCGTCGTCAGGCCCAGGTAGACGGCGCGGCCGGCCGGAATGCGGATCTCGTTGGCCAGCACGATGTCGCGGCCGGTCGCCGGGTCCGTGTAGCGCACCTCCCACCACCACATCTTGGCGGTCACGGCGATGCGCAGCGCATCCTGCGATGAAGGCTGTGTGAGCCGCGACGTGCTGACGAGGCTCCACAGCAGCAGCGCCGTCAGCACCACCAGCGGGAACACCAGCCCGCCGCCGATGATCCACACGCGGTTGCGCACCGGCTTGCGGGCACGCAGTGCGCGGAACACCAGCCACATGACGGCAACCAGGATGACGGTCGCGCCCACCGTCATCACCCAGCCCAGCTGGTGGATGACGGCGGCATCCGGACCGGCCGGAGATAGAGCGGACTGCAGGACCGACTGCAGGGCGGGCGGCGGCAACGCTTCTGCCGTCATCGCAGGGTGTACAGGTAGGCCGCCATGTGGCGCGCATCTTCCGGCGAGACGCCCAGGTTCGGCATCAGCGTGCCCGGCTTGACGGCCGGCGGATCGACGATCCAGCGCACCAGCGGATCGGGGTAGTTCGGCAGGCGGCCGGCGACATAGCTCTGGATGCCGAAATGCTCGAGCGGCGGTCCCGCCGTGCTGCGCGCCGCCTCGACACCGGGGATCGTGTGGCACGCGCCGCACTGGAACTGCACCAGCAGCTGCTTGCCGCGCGCGACATCGCCGCCGGCCACGCGCTGCACGGGCGGTTCATCCTTGCCGCAGCCGGCCAGCATCAGGGTGGAAATGAGGAGCAGCGCGCAGCAGGCCGCATGCACCGGACGTTGTTCTGTAGCGCGCACGCACTCTTCCTGCAGGAACCGGGGGAATCCATATAATACAAGAAACAATATGATCCTTTTTTCAACGGTGCGCGCGGCCGGCTGCGGCATCATGGCGCATCGCCACGACATGGCATGGCCACGCATGAACCACGATTCACGACCCTGACTTCACGCCCCTGACTTCACACCCCTGACTGCTGCATGACTTCCAACCGCTTCCGCCTCATCGCCAAGACCGCCGCCGCCACCACCTGCGTGCTGGGCGCCGGCGCCGCCCTGGTGGGCTACACCGTGATGGAGGCCGGCTGGTACAACGTGGCCGCCACCCGCACCCATTTCCAGTTCGTCCACACGCTGCTCGAGAAGGGCCTGAAGGAATCGGTGCGGTTCCACGCGCGCGACATCCCCGACCCGCCGTCCCTGCCGGCCGCCCGGGCCGACGCGCAGGTCCGCATCGGCGCGCGCCTGTATGGCCAGCACTGCCAGCAGTGCCACGGCGGCCCCGGCGTGGCGCCCGATCCGATCGGCCGCAGCACGCAGCCCGTACCCGGCCCGCTGGTGGATGCGGCGCGGCGCTGGCGGCCGGCGGAGCTGTACTGGATCACGCGCCACGGCATCAAGATGGCCGGCATGCCGGCCTGGGAATTTCATTTGACAGACCAGGAACTGTGGTCGCTGACCGCCTTCCTGGGGCGCATGCCGACCCTGACCGCGGCCGACTACAAGGCGCAGGTGGCGAATGTGGAGGAAGGCCTGACGCCGGCGCCCGCCCTGCCGCCCGCGCCCCAGCCGGATCTCGAACGGGGCCGCACGGCGCTCGCCCAGTACGCCTGCCACGCCTGCCACAAGATCCCCGGCGTGACGGGGCCGGACACCTCGGTCGGCCCGCCGCTGAAGGGACTCGGCCAGCGCAAGTATGTCGCCGGCATGCTGCCGAACACGCCGGACAACCTGGTGCACTGGATCCGCCAGCCGCAGGACATCGACCCGCAGTCGACGATGCCGAACCTGGGCGTGTCGGAACGGGATGCGCGCGACATGGCGGCTTACCTGATGACGAAGTGATGCAACCAGTGTCCTGCTGCCTGTGTGCCAGCGTTCCCGTGCCGGGCACCGAGACGCGCTGCTTCCGCGTCTGAATGTCCCGGTGCCTGGCACCAGGACATTGGCCGGTCCTGCTGGCGCTTACGTCGCCTGCTTCTGCGTCTGGTAGAGCCGCGAATACATGCCGCCCTGCGCCAGCAGGGCCTCGTGCGTGCCGCTTTCGGCGATGCGGCCACCCTGCATGACGACGATGCGGTCGGCGTTCTCGATGGTGGACAGCCGGTGCGCGATGACGACCGTGGTGCGGCCCTCCATCAGCCGCTCCAGCGCCGCCTGCACCAGGCGCTCCGATTCCGTGTCCAGCGCGCTGGTGGCCTCGTCCAGCACGAGGATCGGCGCGTCCTTGTACAGCGCGCGGGCGATGGCCAGGCGCTGGCGCTGGCCGCCGGACAGCCGCAGGCCGTTCTCGCCCACCTGCGTGGCATAGCCCTGCGGCTGGCGCACGATGAATTCGTGGGCATGCGCGGCATGGGCGGCTGCTTCGATGCGCGCCTGGTCCGGTGCCGGGTCGCCGTAGGCGATGTTGGCGGCCAGCGTGTCATTGAACAGCACCACGTCCTGGCTGACGAGCGCGATCTGGGCGCGCAGGTCCGCCAGGCGGTAGTCGCGCACGTCGACGCCATCGAGCAGGATGCGCCCGCCCGTCACGTCGTAGAAGCGCGGCAGCAGGCTGGCCAGCGTGGTCTTGCCGCTGCCCGAACCGCCCACCAGCGCCACCGTTTCGCCGGCGCGGATGTCCAGCGACACGCCGGCCAGCGCCGGTGCGGCATCGGCCTGCACGCCGTAGGTGAAGGCCACGGCATCGAGCTCGATGCGGCCTTGCGCGCGCGCCAGCGGCTGCTTCCCGGCGTCGTCCTCGACGGGCGCATCGATCAGGCCGAACACGGATTTCGCCGCGGCCAGGCCCCGCTGCAGCGGCTCGTTGATCTTGGTGAGGTTCTTGATCGGCGACTGCATCGCCAGCAGCGCGCCCATGAAGGAGACGAAGTCGCCGGCCGACAGCTCGTTGGCCTGGGCGCGCAGCAGTGCGAAGTAGATCACCGCGGACAGCGTGGCGCCCACCAGCATCATGATGATCCCGGAATTCATCGCGGCCGTGGCGGCCTGCTTGACGGCCAGCTGGCGGTTCAGCTTGACCACCGCGCCGAAGCGCTCCTCCTCGTACGCCTGGCCGCCGAAGATCTTCACCACGCGCTGGCCGCTGATGCTCTCGTCCAGCACGCGCGTCAGCTCGCCCATCGCGTGCTGCGCGCTTTCCGACAACCGGCGCATGCGCCGGCCGGCAAAGGTGACCACGGCCGCCACCAGCGGCAGGAGGCTGAGGCAGAACACGGCCAGTTGCCAGTCGTAGGCAAACATCGACACCAGATAGCCCACGGTGGCGACCGAATCGCGCACCGCCACGTTGACGACATTCAGGCCGGCCTGCGAGACCTGGTTGGCATCGTAGGTGACGCGCGACAGCGTGGTGCCTGTCGAGGAGACGTCGAAGAAGCCGTTCGGCAGCCGCAGGATGCGCGCGAACATCCTGCCGCGCAGATCGGCCTGCACGCGGTTGCTCAGCCACGCCGAGCCGTAGTCGCCGGAAAAGCTGCTGACCATGCGCAGGATGGCCAGGGCCATGATGATGGCGGGCACTGTCCACAGTGCCGCCTGCGCCGCATTCACCGGCACGAGGCGGTTGATCCAGCCCTGCACGGTTGCCAGCACGCCGCTGCTGGCCACCCCGCCGTGGGCGATGCCCCCCGGGCTGAGCGAATCGACGACATTCTTCAGCTGGCTGATCAGCAGCACGTCCGTCAGCGACGCCACGGCGACTGCGCACAACGTGACGAGCAGCACGCCGTTATAAGGGGTGAATTGCCGCATCAGGCGGAAGTACAGTTGGCGGTTCGTCACGTCTCGGCCGGTCAGGATAAAGGCAGCATTGTACCCGCCTTCAATAGCGTACCGGCAACTCGCATTCCTTCCCGCGCTTCCATTCGGGACAAGGGAACGACAAATAAAGTGTTAAATCCGCCTTACCTTCCATTAATCGAAAAGTTTGTCAATATCGAAATGGCGCGCGGACAGCGCCGTACTTCGCAGCACCCCGCAAACCCGCATGGATACTGGGCTTTCACGTAGGAAACGAGTGTTGGGTTGTGTTTTCGATACGGATCAGCAAAACATTACAAATTGTAAGGGAGGCATGATCATCTCGGCAATTATTGGTCTTATACTCATCTTGCAATATGCAAAAATTTTTTGCGTCCTCTTCCACATTGTCAACGAAAGTGAATCAATGAAAACCTTCCTCACTCTCTTTGCATCCGCGGTGCTGACACTATCGGCCACCGCCCATGCGGCCACCCCGCCGACCTCCCTGACCGAAGGGTTCGACAGCGGTACGTCACTGACGGGCTGGGTGCTGAGCGGCAGCATCGGTGCCGCTTCCTGGGTGCCGGGCGATGCAGTAGTGTTCGATGCGCAGGCCGGCGCTGCCGGTTCCTACATCGGTAGCTCGTTTGCCGTTGGCCAGGCCACCGGCGGCGATTTCGACAGCTGGCTGCTGACGCCGGAAGTCACCCTCGGCGGCACCACCGTGCTGACGTTCTACACGCGCAATGCGCCGGACTACGGCAGCGCAGACACGCTGCAAGTGCTGTTCGGTACCGGGACCGCTGCGTCCGGCTACACGAACACGCTGCTGACCATCGGCGCGGGCGACTACACGGACGGCTGGACGAAGTACACGGCGCAGGTCAGCGGCACGAACACCGGCCGCTTCGCATTCCACTACTCCGGCAACTACGACACGGCAGGTTTCATCGGCATCGACAGCGTGAGCGTATCCGCCGTGCCGGAACCGTCCACCTGGATGATGCTGGGCCTGGGCCTGGCCGGCGTGGGCTTCATGGCGCGCCGCAGCCGCCGCGCGGCCGCCGGCGCCGGCCTGGCCCTCGCCGCGCTGGGCATGTCGGGCAGCGCCATGGCCGGCGACGAGCAGCCCGCCGCAAGGAATATGGACAAGGGCCTGGTCGTGGTGCGCGATGCCGAGACGGGCCAGCTGCGCGCGCCGACCGCGGAGGAATACCGCGCCCTCGTGCCGAAGGCCGCATCGGCCGCCAATGCGCGCATGGCGCGAGGCGTGGCCGCGCCGGCACCACAGGTGACGATCACCAAATCCGGCGTGCGCAAGGTCAGCGTGGCCGACAAGGCCGTGTACTCGGTCGTGACGCGCGCCGCCGACGGCTCGCTCGACGAAGCCTGCGTGACCGGCCAGGCTGCCGCGGACAAGGCCGTCAGCCAGGCAGCAGGACAGAACGCCGTCAACACCGCGCAGACCGCGCAAGCCACCGAGGGCCGCCGCTATGACGCCCAATAATTTTTTCAAGGTCGATCACGCCATGAAGCGCACTTCCTTCCACCGTCCAATGCAGAACCTGAAGCAGATCGTTGCCGCCGTCGCCGTCGCCGTCGGTTCGCTGGCTGCCGCGGGCAGCGCCCAGGCCGCTGCCCAGATCGTCATCATCAATGCCAACGCGCCGGGCGTGGGCTTCAACGAAACCACGCCCGCCACGCCGGTCGGCGGCAACAACGGCACCACGCTGGGCCAGCAGCGCCTGATCGCGTTCACCTATGCCGCCAACCTGTGGGGCGCCAAGCTGGACAGCTCGGTGCCGATCACCATCCAGGCCAGCTTCGAGCCGCTCAGCTGCACCGCCAGCAGCGCCACGCTCGGTTCGGCCGGCGCACTGGAAGTGTTCTCCGACTTCCCGAACGCGCCGAAAGCGGACACCTGGTATCCGGCCGCACTGGCCAACAAGCTGTCCGGCGTCGACCAGAGCCCCACCGTGGCCGACATCCGCGCCCGCTTCAATTCGCGCCTGGGCCTGTTCCCTGACTGCCTGCCCACCTCGGGCTTCTACCTGGGCCTGGACGGCCAGCATGGCGCCGCCACGGACTTCGTCACGGTGCTGCTGCACGAGATGGGCCACGGCCTGGGCTTCCAGAGCTTCACCGACGAGGAAACCGGCGAATACTTCGCAGGCACCCCGGCCGTGTGGGACCACTTCATGACGGACAACCGCACCAACACGAAGTGGATCGACCTGAGCGAAGAAGCGCGCGTCGCCAACGCCGTGAGCGGCAACGGCCTGTCGTGGGACGGCCCGAACGTCAATGCCGCCGTGCCGGGCGTGCTGGGTGCCGCGGGCGTGGTGGCGATCAGCGGCTCGTCCGCCGGCAATGCCGCCGGCCGCAAGGCTTTCGGCGAAGCGAGCTTCGGCCCGCGCATCACCGACAACAACGTCTCCGGCGACATCTTCCCGGTGGTCGACCAGGCCAATGGTACCGGCCTGGCCTGCACGACGCTGAACGCCACCAACGCCAAGGCGGTCAAGGGCCACGTGGCACTCGTCGACCGCGGCACCTGCAACTTCGCGCTGAAGGCGGCCAATGTGCAGGCGGCCGGCGCGATCGCGATGATCGTGGCCGACAACGCGCCGGGCGACCCGGCCGGCATGAGCGGCGACGATCCGACCATCACGATTCCTTCCGTGCGCATCTCGCAGGCGGACGGCATCGCCGTGAAGGCGCGCCTGGCCTACCGCACCCGTACCGCGTCGAACGTGGTTGCCACGCTGTTCGGCGACGCGTCGCAGCTGGCCGGTGCGGACAGCCAGAAGCGCATCCTGATGTTCACGCCGACCACGTTCCAGCCCGGTTCGTCCGTCTCGCACTACACGACCGCCGCGTCGCCGAACCAGCTGATGGAACCGTCCATCAACGGCGACCTGACGCATGAAGTGGTGCCGCCGAAGGACCTGACCTTGCCGCTGCTGAAGGATATCGGCTGGTAATCGAGTGCTGCACCGCAGTCTCAAAGGCCGGGCTTGCCCGGCCTTTTTCATTGCCGCTTCCTTGACCGGCCTCATCCGCACACGCCGGCAATTCCTCCATCGTTTGACGCACCTCAAAGACGAAAGCCGCCAGCCGCTGGCATCCCTCCTACACTGACTGCGCAAGGGCCGCAGGCCGCGGCCCGCCACCGCCCGTCCGCGCAGAGGAGCCACCATGTACAAGACCATCGTCGTGCATGTCGACGACAGCCCGCAACTGGCGCCGCGCCTGGCCGTGGCCGCCCGCCTCGCCACGCTGCACGACGGCCACCTGGTGGGCAGCGCCGTCACCGGCATCAGCCGGCGCGACTACCTGCTGCTGGACACGTCGCCGATGATGGCCCTGCCCGATCCCGATTTCGAACGGCTGCGCGAGCGCGCCAGCGACCAGTTGCGCGCGTTCACCACGCAGATGGAGCGGCAGGGTGTCGTGTCGTGGGAGGGGCGCATCGTCGAGGACGATGCGGAACGCGCACTGCTGCTGGAATCGCGCTATGCCGACCTGCTGGTGCTGAGCCGCGGCAGCCCGGCCCGTTCGCGCCTGCGCCTGGCCACCGACCTGCCGGAATACGTGGCGCTGCACTGCAGCCGCCCGGTGCTGGTGGTGCCGGACGACCACCCCACCGACTGCGTGGGCAATACCATCGTGGTCGGCTGGAATGCCAGCATGGAAGCGACGCGGGCGATCGCCGGCGCACTGCCACTGCTCAAGGGTGCCGGTTCCGTGCTGCTGGCGCTGGTCAATCCGGAAGAGATGAGCGAGCGGCATGGCGAGCAGCCCGGCGCCGACCTGGCCACCTACCTGGCGCGCCATGGCGTGCGGGTGGAGGTGGTGCGCGAACGCAGCGATGCCGGCGCCGGCCCGGCGCTGCTGGGTCTTGCGCAGGATGCCGGGGCCGACCTGGTGGTGGCCGGCGCCTATGGGCACAGCCGCTACCGCGAATGGATCGCCGGCGGCGTCACGCGCGCGCTGCTCGAGCGGATGACGGTGCCCCTGCTGATGGCGCACTGATGCCGCCGGACCGGCCATGACGAGGGTGCCGCTGAGAGCGCAGTGCGCATACCAGCCGGAAGGCAGCGCATGGCAGGGCGGCACGCTGCACGACGACCCGGAGCGCGGCACGGACAACGCGGCGGCCGACCTGCTGCTGAACGCGCTGCTCGCGCGCATCACGGGTTCCCTCTCGCCCGCCGCGCTCGGCACCGCCTGGTTCGACTGGGCCAGCCATCTGCTGCTGGCACCGTCGAAGGTGGCGGAATTGTGGCTGCATGGCGGCGCCGGTGCCGCGCGCTGGCTGCAGTATGCGGCGCACACCGCCCTGGCAGGCGCAGGGGCGGCGGCGCCCCTGATCGAACCGCTGGCACAGGACCGCCGCTTCAACGATCCGGCCTGGCGGCAGTGGCCGTGGACCGTGCTGTCGCAGGGCTTCCTGCTGCAGCAGCAATGGTGGCACCGCGCCACGACGGGCGTGCGCGGCGTCTCGCGCCACCACAGCGAAGTCGTCACCTTCCTCGCGCGCCAGCTGCTGGACTGCGCGGCGCCCTCGAACTTCCTGTCCACCAACCCGGTCGTGCAGGCGGCCACGCTGCGCAGCGGCGGCGGCAACCTGCTGGCCGGCAGCGCCCGCGCCGCGACGGACTGGACCCGCGCGCTGGCCGGCAAGCCGGCCGATACCGGTTACCTGCCGGGCCGCGACGTGGCCGTCACGCCGGGCCGGGTCGTGCTGCGCAACGGCCTGATCGAACTGCTGCGCTACGATCCCGTCACGCCGGTGGTGCATGCGGCCCCGCTGCTGATCGTGCCGGCCTGGATCATGAAGTACTACATCCTCGACCTGTCGCCGCACAATTCGCTGGTGCGCTACCTGGTCGCGCGCGGTCACACGGTGTTCATGGTCTCGTGGAAGAACCCAGGGGCGGACGACCGCGCGCTCGGCATGGACGACTACCGGCAGCTCGGCGTGATGGCGGCCCTCGATGCGATCCGCGCCCAGACCGGTGCCGAACGCGTCAACGCCTGCGGCTACTGCCTGGGCGGCACGCTGCTGGCCATCGCCGCGGCCGCGATGGCGCGCGACGGCGACGACCGGCTGGCCGGCCTGACCCTGCTGGCGGCCCAGGTGGACTTCACGGAGCCGGGCGAGCTGTCGCTGTTCATCGACGAGAGCGCCGTCAGCTACCTGGAAGCGGCCATGTGGGCGCAGGGCTATCTCGACACGCGGCAGATGGCCGGCGCGTTCCAGCTGCTGCGCTCCAACGACCTGGTGTGGTCGCGCCGCCTGAAGCACTACCTGCTCGACCTGCCCGACCGCGATACCGACCTGATGGCGTGGAATGCCGACGCCACGCGGCTGCCCGCGCGCATGCATTCCGAGTACCTGCGCCGGCTGTTCCTGCAGAACGACCTGGCCAATGGCCGCTACCTGGTCGGCGGGCGGCCCGTCGCGCTGACGGACATCGAGGTGCCCGTGTTCGCCGTGGGCACGCTGACCGACCACGTGGCGCCGTGGCGCTCCGTCTACAAGCTGGTGCTGCTGGCCGATACGGACGTGACGTTCCTGCTGACCTCCGGCGGCCACAACGTGGGCGTGGTGGCGCCGCCGGACAGCGGCGCGCGCAGCTACCAGGTGGCCACGCATCGCGAAAACACGGCCTATATCGATGCCGAGCGCTGGCATGCCTGCGTACCCGTCGAAGGGGGATCGTGGTGGCCCGAGTGGGCAGCGTGGCTGGCGCAGCGGGCCGGGCCGCTGGTGCCGGTACCGGCGAGCGGACCATCTGCCGGCCCGGCGCCCGGCACCTATGTGCTGCAGCGCTGAGGGCGCAGCCGGTGGGCGGCGAGGAAAAGGGGCGAGGAAAAGGGGCGAGAAGATAACGGCGAGAAGAAAGCGGCGATCAGCGCACGGTGGCCTGGTCGGCGGGCTCGCCCCAGTAGAACAGCACGTCGCGCGCGGCGCCGTTGCGGCCGAGGGTCACGCTGCGGCTCTGCTCCTGGCCATCGAGCGTGGCCGATATCCAGTAGGTACCTGCAGGCAGTTTCACGTACACGTTCGGGCCGCTGTCGGCCAGCTGCATCATCGGCTTGCGCTTGCTGTCCGTGATGGCCAGCGCCACGCCGGCCTTCAGGTCGCCCGAGCCGCGCGTGGCAAACGTGAGGCGCAGGTTGAAGTCGGGCTTCATGGCGGCCAGCGCCGCGCGCTGGTCATCGCCCACGCCGCCGCTGGCATAGGTGACGGCGCCTGCACTGCCCGTGACCAGGCCATCTTCCTGTGCCCAGGCGCTGCCCATGCCCAGCTGCAGGCCGCAGGCCAGGGCGAAAGTGACCATCGTGCGGATCGGCTTCATGCATTTCTCCCGTTGAAACAGCCGCCACGGAAGGCCGCCGTCATGTGATCGGAACTTCATCGGATGCAAGCTTGCCATACTTGTCACCCGATGAGAACCTCTGCACGGGGGATTTTAAGACGCCGCTAAGACGGCGGCGCCTGGCGCCATGCCCAGTGGCTGGCTCAATGCCAGGCCTGCGGGAACTCGCGGCGCGCGTTCTTCGCGTAGATCTTGTCGACCACCGCGCGCGGCAGCGCCAGGCCCTGGAACGGCTTGGCCAGTTCCGGCGACGTGAGCTGGCGGTCCGACGTGAGGAACGCCCAGTCGCTCACCCACGCCTTGTGGGCATCGGCCGCGAAGTCCGCATCGGGCTGGCTGCCCGAGCTGGCCAGGTCGGTGCCGTACAGGATGCGGTCCTGGTAGCGGATCATGAAGTCGCGCACCTTGGTGCGGTTGGCGATCGCCTGGTGCTGCAGGTGGGCGATGCGGGCCGACAGGTCCACGCTCGCCTTCGGGAAGCGCTCCAGGAATTTGGCCAGCTCGTCCACGTCCCATTCCAGCGAGGCCAGGTGCACGCCCACGGCGCGCATCTTCGGATGCAGCTGCAGCAGGTGGTCGCGCGCGCCCAGCAGCTGCTCGTGCGACGGCCATTCCGTCTTGCCGTACATGTGGTACTGCGGGTGCTTGGTGAAGTATTCGCGGTCGCTGGCCGTCGTCATCTTCTCGACCGGCAGCCAGCAGTTCAGGGGCTCGGCCTGGTGGATCAGCACCAGCGTGCCCTTCCCTTCCAGGTGATCGAACACGGGTTTCAGGCGCGGGTCGTCGATCAGCACGGCCTTGCCGGCATGGTCGCGCAGGTGCATGCCCAGGTTCTTCCACACCTTGACACCCACTGCGCCGGCGGCCAGCGTGCGGTCCAGTTGCGCATTGGTGGCCTTGGCCCAGCCAGGGGTTTCGAACTTGTCGGTCGCAAACGTGGTGGCAAACGCCACGTCATGCGGATAGCGCTTGTGCAGGTCCAGCGCCACGCGCTCCTGCTCCGGCAGCGCCGGGAAGTCGGGGTAGTCGACGTTGATCGTCAGGATGCGCACATTGTCCTGCTGCGCGCGCTGCATGAACAGCGGCAGCGCGCCGTGCAGGTGCATGTGGGCGTCGATCTTTTCCACTTTCGCGAAGTCGGCATCCGTGTACGTGTCGGCAGGTGCCGCGGACGCGCCAGCGCACAGCAGCGCGGTGGCAAAGGAGACGGTAAACGAGACAGCAAGGCGGGTCATGACGGTCATGGGGTATCTCCGTGGGATTGCAGCCGCGCCAGCGCGGCCTCGTTGAGCGGGGTGCCGGCCAGGCGGGCGGCATGCAGGGCGGCGCCGATGGCCGGTGCGAAGCGGGGCTGGACCAGCGTGTAGGCGCCGCGCGCGGCCAGTTCGCGCGTAAAGGGGGCGAGCACCAGCGAGTCGTCGCCGACCACGCCTCCGCTGTAGGAGACCGGCAGCGCCATGCCGGCCGGCGCGGCCAGCTGGCGGCCCACCGCGTGCACGATGTCGGCCAGTTCGGCGGCGGCCCGTTCGAAGATGGCCATCGCCTGCGTGTCGCCGCCCGATGCGGCCTGCCACACCAGGCGCGCCAGCTGGGCGACCTGGCTCCGTTCGCCGCCGCGGCGCGTATAGATTTCGCCGCACAGGTCGAGGTCCTGCGCGAGCTTCAGTTCGCCCCTGAACAGGTCGAGCAGCGGTCCCGGTTCGGCGCGGCCGTCGCTCATGCGCGAGAACAGCGTGAGGCCTTCGCGGGCGATCCAGTAGGCCGAGCCCTCGTCGCTGAACAGTTCGCCCCAGCCGCCGGCGCGCGCCGCGCGGCCCTGGTACTCGCCGTACGCGATCGAGCCGGTGCCGGCCACGATGCTGATGCCATCGCCGCCGGCCAGCGAACCGGCCCAGCCGCATACCATGTCGTTGCCGCAGGCGTAGCGCGGCAGCACGCCGGCCGGCAGCGCGTCCAGATCGGCCTGCAGGCTGCTGTCCTCGCCATACGCGGGCAGGCCGAAGAACGCCAGCCCCACGTCGTTCGGCGTCGCGCCGGCCGCGGCCAGCGTGGCCGCCACGCCCTCGCGCAGCAGTGCCGCGGTGGCCGGCATGCCCAGTTCCAGGTAATAGCTGCCGCCGCCTTCGTGACGGGCCCGCACCGTGCCGTCGTCATCGAGCAGTACATAGGCGGTCTTGGTGCCGCCGCCATCCACGCCCAGGTACATCATGCGCGGTCCTGCCAGCCGTAGATCGTGACGCCCGCCACCACGCGGTTGACGGTGCCGGAAGCGCTCGGCGTATCGGGCGTCACGCCGCGTTTCAGCGATGCGAACAGCGCGAACAGCTGGGCAAAGGCAATGTACGGGAAGGCCAGTTCGATGTCGGTTGCCGCTTCCATGCCGGCCAGCAGCACGTCGCCCGGCGCCGTGCCATCGGCCGTGGCGGACAACGCCAGCACGCGGCCGGCGCGGCCGTCGTTGCGCAGCTCGCGCAGCAGGTCCAGGTCGTAGCGGCGCGTGTGCGGGTCGTTCGACAGGAACAGCACCACCAGCGTGCGGGCATTGACGACGCTCTTCGGCCCGTGCCGGAAGCCCAGCGGCGTGTCGAAGCCGGAAACGATGCCGCCGTCCGTCAGTTCCAGCAGTTTCAGTGCCGCTTCGCGGGCCAGGCCGCCCAGCTCGTTGCTGCCCAGGTAGACGACGCGTTCGAAGTCCCCGTCCACCAGCGCGTTGACGAGCGGCGCCGCGCTGCCCAGCAGCGCTTGCGCGGCGGCCGCATACGAGGGGCCGGGCCGGATCGCGCCGAAGATCACGCCGGCCGACAGCAGCATCGACGTGAAGCTGGACGTCATCGCGAACGCGCGGTCATGCGTCTCGTCCGGCAGCAGCAGCGCGCAGGCGTTCGACTGGGACTGGCAGCGGCGATACAGCTCGCCATCCTTGTTGCAGGTGACGACCAGGTGGTGCACGCCCGGCACCGTCTGCTCGGCCAGGTCGAACGCGGCCACGCTTTCCGGGCTGCTGCCCGAGCGGCCGAACGACACCAGCAGCGTCGGCGCGTCGGGCCGTAGCCAGCGGTCCGGACCGGCCACCAGGTCGGTGGTCGGCACGGCTTCGGCGCGCAGCTTGCCGTGGCGGCGGATCGCTGGCACCAGGCACTCGCCGATGAACGCCGACGTGCCGGCGCCCGTGAACACGATGCGCAGTGCCGGGTCGGCCAGCAGCGGGCCGAGGAAGGTATCGAGGGCCGCGCTGCGTTCCTGCACCAGGGCCAGCACCTTCGTCCAGACGCCCGGCTGCTGGGCGATCTCGCGCGCCGTCCAGGTGGCGCCGCGCGCCTCGAATTCACCTGCGGGGAAACCGACATTGCTCGACTGCGTAACACTCATTGCACCACCTCCGCGCGCTGGTCCGCGCATGCCTGTTCATATTGCGCCAGCAGGGCCGAAACGCCGGCCTGCAGCAGTTGATTCGTGTCCGGCGCCAGCGCGCCCTCGCGCACCGCCGCGTACTGGCCCGGCAGGTATTGCGACAGCAAGGTCAGCGGCGGCGGGTTCTCGTCCAGGTTGGCCAGCATTTTCCGGCAGGCTTCCTGCACGGCCGGCTCCGGCCAGTAGTAGCGGATGCGGTCGGACAGGCTGTATTGCAGGTCGATGTGTTCGCGCGCCGGATCCGTGTAGTAGCCCTGCCAGTACTTCGGCTTGTCGCGCATCGCCTGCAGCATCACGCCTTTCAGGTCCGCGCTGCGTTCCGCGCCGAGCCACGCGCGTTCGATGTCGGCCAGCGCCCACAGCGTTTCGCGCAGCGCGAAGGTGGCGCCCGGGCCCACCTTCAGGATGGCGAAGTGGTCGCGCACCAGCGCGCGCAGGTTCGCCGGCGTCTGGTAATCCGTCGAGTGGGCCTCGTAGACCATCAGGCTTTCGTTCTCGATGTACTGCGACAGCGCCGTCGCCGCGGCGGGGCGGTAGTCGATCACCTTGTGGTGGTCGAACTCCACGCCGGGCTGCACGACCAGGCCGATGATGCGTGTCCACGCGTCGTCCAGGCCGGCGGCCAGGAAGGCCTGGCGGTGCGCCGCGATGGTGCCGGCGGCCGCGGCCGGTGGCGTGACCTGCAGTTCGTGCAGGTCTTCCTGCGCGCCGCCCGGCACCGGCACTTCGGTACCGATGATGTACAGCGGCGCCTCGCCGCCCACGCGCGCCCAGGTGCGTTCGGCCACGGCGCACAGGCGTGCCGCGCGCGCCGCCACGACGTCCTCGGCCAGCGGCACCGGATCGCCGCCGCACGCCATCGAGCAGTCCAGGTGGATCTTGCGGAAGCCGGCCGCCACGTACTGTTCGATCAGCACGTCGGCCTTGTCCATCGCCTGTGCGGCCGGTTCGCGCTGCCATGCGTTCGGGCCCAGGTGGTCGCCGCCCAGCAGCAGGTGCGCGGGCGGCAGGCCCACGCGCGCGGCGATGCCGCTCACGAAGGCGAAGAAGTCGGCCGGCGTCATGCCGGTGTAGCCGCCGTCCTGGTTGACCTGGTTCGACGTGGCCTCGATCAGCACCGGCGTGCCGGCCGCCTGGGCACGCCGCATCGCCGCTTCCAGCACCACCGGGTGGGCCGAGCAGACGGAATAGATGCCGACCGCCTCGCCCGCCTTGTGCCGGCGGATGATGTTCAGGAGTTCTTTCATGGGATTTCCGTGGTTGATCCAGTAAATGAGTCGTACATGCGTTCGCTAGAAAAGATCAGGGGGCATCGGCCGCCGCATCGGGTGCCGAGCTGTCGGGCAGCGCCAGCAGCAGTGCGGCCACCAGCGCCAGGACGATGCCGGCCAGCTTGGTGTTGCTCGGCATCGTGCCCGCCGCCAGCAGCGAGATGATCGCGGTGAGCAGCGGCGCGCCGGCATTGACCATCGGCGAGACGACGATCGCCTTGCCGTACCTGAACGCGTAGACCAGCATCAGCGCGCCGGCCGCATTGAGCACCTGCGTGACGGCGGCCAGCCAGGGTCCCGTCAGGCCGTAGTTGATCGGCTTGCTGAAATCCGTCATGGCCAGCGCGACGGGAATGAAGGCCAGGCCCCACAGCATCATGTAGAAGAAGATGCTTTCGGCATCCATCGTTTCGTTGGCCAGCCGGATGAAGTAGGACTGCAGGCCCCACGCCACCAGGATGCCGAGCGCCAGCACGAACCACCAGCCGATGCCGGCGCCGCCACCGTCGCTGGAAAAATCGAACAGCGGCAGCGCGCAGGCGGCCAGCACGATGCCGGCCATGCCCAGCTTGCCCACGCGTTCCTTGAGCAGGAAGTACGACAGCGCGATGGTGATCACCGGCGACAGGGACACGATGGGGAACACCAGGTACGTCGGCCCCACCTTCACTGCGTGGAACAGCACCATCTGGCCGCCGGCACCGAGGATGCCGGCCGCCGCGCCCAGCCACAGCGAGCGCCGGTCCCGCTGCAGGCGCCAGCCGTTGCGGGCCAGGACATACAGCGCCGGCGGGATCATCGTCAATGCCCACACCACGTAGATCAGCGTCTCCGGGAAACCGCGCTCGGCGGGCGCGCCGGCAAAGGCGCCCCACACGCCCCACAGCAGCATCGAGCTGCCGGCCCAGACCAGCCAGTTGGTGGATTTCATGCCCATCCTTTCTTTCATGACGGCGCCGGCGCGGGTGCGCCGGCCGCCATCGTGCTTGCAAAAACGCGCGTCGCGCGCAGGGTCGGAACGCGACTGTGGCGCCGCTCAGGTGCCACGCCGGCCGCCGGGAATGAACTTTCTTTTTCTTTCGCTTTCGACGGATCGGCAGGATGCGCTGCCGGCAGCTTCCGTTTTCCCGGCGTGCCCGCACGGTGCCAGGTCGATCCGCGCGACCGCCAGGCCCCGCCCGGAGACCGGTTCCCTGTCGCTGGCTTTCCTGACATTCGTACGATGCATCGGCAAACCCCTCCGTGCGCGGGCAAGTGGCTGATGGACGAATGTTATGGCAAGAAATACGAAAGAACAAGAACTTTCGTATTCTTTCGTTTTGCTTCGATTATCTTTGTCGGATTGACAGGCGACTGTTGCGCGAAGATGACAGCAACGCCAGGGCATGGGACTTCGCCCGGGCCGGGCTGCGGGGCACGCATGCCGACATGATTGCGGCAGCGGCCGTGCTGGCCGCCCATGAAAGACGGCCGGATGGTGGTACCCGGTGCGCAGGCACCGGGTACCCTCCTAGACCAGCACCACCTCGACGCCGTGGCGCTGCAGCGCATCGACGACGCCGTGATCGGCCTTGCGGTCCGTGATCAGCCGGTCCAGCGCATCGACCCGCGCGATCACGGAAAGATTACGGCCCAGCAGTTTCGAGGAATCGGCCACGGCCACCACCTGCCGGGCACTGCGGATCATGCGGGCATTGAGCTGCGCTTCCATCAGGTGCGGCGTCATCAGCCCCACTTCCGGATCGAGGCAGTCGACGCCCAGGAACAGCCAGTCCGCATGCAGGTGCTCGAGCGCGGCCTCGGCCTGCGGGCCGGACAGCGACCAGGAACGCGAGCGCAGCTGCCCGCCCAGCATGATCAGCTGCACGTGCGGCGCGTTCGCCAGCAGCACGGCGATGTTCAGTGCATTGGTGATGACGTTCAGCGACTTCACCTTGAGGGTGCGGATCAGCTTGGCGATCTCCGCCGTCGTGGTGCCGGAATCGAGGATCAGCGTGTCGCCATCCCTGATCAGCGCCACGGCCGCGGCGGCGATGCGCATCTTCTCCGGATGGTGGCGGCTTTCCTTGACGGCCAGCGGCACGTCGTCGTCCGCATCGCGGTGCGCCAGCGCGCCGCCGTGCGTGCGCACCAGCGCGCCCTGCTCTTCCAGCGCCTTCAGGTCGCTGCGGATGGTGACGACGGAAGTGCCGAAGCGCGCCGACAGTTCGTCGACGGTGGCCTGCTCCTGCTCGTTGACGAGGTCGACGATGAGACGCCGGCGCTCTTCCAGCAGGTGGGTTTTCTCGGGGGGACGGGTGGTCCGGGCGGTCTGCTTGACGGCCGCTTGCTTTGCCATGTCTTCGTGCGGGCTTGTTCAGTTGCTGCCAGTATAACGGCAACGGCGCCCGCGGTGAGCGTGATGGCGACCCTTTCAACGCAAAAATTCGGCGTCTGCCGCCCGGGCGGCACAGCGGTCACGCCGGGATGGCGTGGGCGACATCGGCGGCGTGCAGGGCGAGCCACTGCGCCAGCGCGTCCGGCTCCAGCGCCTTCGCGTACAGCCAGCCCTGCGCTTCGTCGGCGCCGGCCAGGCGCACCACGTCGCGCGCTGCCGCCGTCTCGACCCCTTCGGCCACCACGCGGTAGCCCAGGTCGTGCGACAGCGTGATCATCGCCGTCACCAGCGCCTGCTTGCGCTCGTCGTCCTCGATGCCGCGGATGAAGCTCTGGTCGATCTTGACCACGTGGGCCGGGATGCTCTGCAGGTAGGACAGGCTGCTGTAGCCGGTGCCGAAATCGTCGATGGCGATGCGCACGCCCACGTCCTGCAGCTGCGCCAGCATGCGGTCGGCGCTGGCGCGGTTTTCCATCGCCGCGCTTTCCGTGATTTCCAGTTCCAGGCATGCCGGCGCCACGCCATGCGTGCGCAGCTGCGCGCGCACCATCGCGGCGAAATCCGGCTCCAGCAGGTTCGGCGCCGCCACGTTGACGGACAAGGTGAGCGTATCGATGCCGGCGTCCTGCCAGGCGCGCAGCTGGGTCAGCGCCGCATCGATCACCCAGGCGGTGGCGGGCCGTGCCATCGACGTCTGCTCCACCACCGGCATGAACTCGGCCGGCGACACATTGCCCATCTCCGGGTGCACCCAGCGCAGCAGCGCCTCGGCGCCCACGCAGGCGCCGGTGTCCAGGTCGATGCGCGGCTGGTAGTTCAGGCGCAGCTGGCTGGTGTGCTCGAGCGCGCGGCCGAATTCCGTCACCAGCGTGAAGCGGCGGCGGTAAGCGGCATCCTCGGTGGACGAGTACACGGCCAGCTGCGTGCCATTGGCGAAGGCATCGTGCGCGGCGCCCTGCGCCATGCGCAGCACGTCCAGCGAATCGGCGGCACCGAGCTCGAACGGGGCAATGCCCACCGCGGGCGACGTGACGAAGCGGGAGGTGGACCAGCTGTGGCTGCCGTCCAGCCAGCGCTGCAGCCGCAGCGTGCACGACGCCAGGCCCACATGCGGCGCCAGCAGCACGATGAACTGGGTGGCCGCCACGTGGTACATCTTGCCATCGGACCCGAACTCCTCGCGGAAGGAGCGCACCGCTTCGGCCACCAGGCCGTCGAGATAGGAGCTGCCCATCACCCGCGCCGCATTGCCCAGCTGCTGCGGACTGGCCAGGTGCACCAGCGCGGCCAGGCGCTGCTGGCCGCGCGGCCAGTCCTTCTCCAGATCGGCGAAATCGTCGATGTACTGGTTGCGGTTGGGCAGGCCGCTGATCGGATCGATGCGGCCCAGCGCGTGCTGCAGTTCGATCTGCGCCATCACCATCGCCGCCAGGTCCGTCAGCGCATCACGCTCTTCTTCGGTGATCTGGCGCGGTTCCGTGCCCAGCACGCACATCGCGCCCAGCGCATGGCCGTCGCGCGTGACCAGCGGCGCGCCGGCATAGAACCGCACGCCCTGCTGCGCCAGCAAGCTGTCACGATAGCGCTCGCTGGCCGCGAGATCGGGAATCACGACGAAGGCGTACTGCTCCGCCACTTCCGAGCAGGGTGCATGCATGCGGGGGATGGAATCGTGCTCGACGCCCACGCGCGACTTGAACCACTGGCGGTCCGTGTCCGTCAGCGAGACGGCGGCAACCGGCAGGTCGAAGAGCCGCGCCGCCATCCGCGTGATGCGGTCGAAGGCTTCGGACGGTGGCGTGTCGAGGAGGTCGAGCTTGCGCAGCGCATCGATGCGCACGAATTCATTTTGACAGATCATCGGTCAACTCAGTGGGACGCCGGTCGGCGCGTTGAATTAGTCGATGCGGGGATTGGGCACCGGGGAACGGGATCCCGCGGGACCTGTTGAGCCGACGGGAATGGACATTGTATCTTGGAAACACTGCGCGCGCTTGCACCGATGCCAATCGGCCGGATAGCAATATACCATTCGTTGTTATTTCGCAGCTAATCGGCATGAACCAATCGGAACGAATCAACCGGCATGAATCAGCCGGCATGAATCAGCCGGCATGAATCCCACCGGCATGCATCGCGACCGACTGCCGGATGCGCGCCCCGTGCCGGCCGAACGGCAGGCCCCTACTTCACCCGCTGCTTTTCCAGCTTGCGCGCCAGCGTGCGGCGGTGCATGCCGAGGCGGCGCGCCGCTTCCGAGATGTTGAACTCCGTCTCGGCCAGCACGGCGTGGATGTGCTCCCACTCCAGCGTTTTCACGGACGTGGCACGGCCCGTCAGTTCCACTTCCGCATTGCCGGCCACGTGCGCGAACGCGGCCTCGATATCGTCCGTGTTGGACGGCTTGGCCAGGTACTGGCAGGCGCCCAGCTTGACGGCTTCCACGGCCGTGTTGATGCTGGCATAACCCGTCAGCACGACGATCAGCATCTCCGGATCGTGCTCGTGCAGCATCTGCACGCAGGCCAGCCCGGACGAATTGCCCTTCAGTTTCAGGTCCACGACGGCGTAGCCGGGCGCGTGCTCGTCCAGCAGCGCGGCTGCTTCGTCCACGTTCGCGGCATGCAGCACCTGGTAGCCGCGCCGCTCGAAGGAGCGGCCCAGCGTGCGCGCGAACGCCTCGTCATCCTCGACGATCAGCAGGCAGCGGGGATCGGTCGAAGGTTCAGGCGGTGATGTGGACGGGCTGTCGGACATGGGGCAATCTGCAATGGCGGTGGCGTGAACGGGCATCAGGACGAGGCATAGGCAATCGACGACAGCGGCAGGCGGATCACCACTTCGGCGCCGCCCTCCTCGCGGTTGCGGGCGCCGACCGTACCGCCCAGCGTGCGCGCCACGTTCACGACAAGGAACAGGCCCAGCCCGCTGCCCGGCCGCCCCTTGGTGGAATTATACGGCTTGCCCAGCTGCGCCAGGATGGCCGGCTCGAAGCCCGGCCCCGCGTCCGTCACGCACAGGATCAGGTGGCCGTCTTCGCGCGTGGCATCCAGCATCACGGCGGCAGGCGATGCCTCCAGCGCATTGTCGAGCACATTGCAGATCATCTGCTTGAGGGTCTCGTCGAACACCACGGGCAGGTCGGTGCCGATGCGGTTCGCGTAGCGGAACGACTGCACGGGACGGCTGGCGTGCCATTCGCGGGCCAGTTCGTCGAGGAAGGTGGACAGCGTGGTCTTCACGGACGATTCGCCGCGCGTCTCGCCGGCCGACAGCAGGATGCCGGAGACGATCGCCTTGCAGCGCTTGAGCTGGGCCTGCATTTCGGCCAGTTCCTCCAGCAGCTCGGGATTCTTCGTGAACTCGGGCATGCGCTTCCAATCGCCCAGGATGACGGACAGCGTGGCCAGCGGCGTGCCCAGTTCATGCGCCGCGCCGGAGGCAAGTAGCCCCATCCGCACCACGTGCTCCTCCTCCGCGGCACGCTGGCGCAGGTTGGCCAGCTGGGCATCGCCGGCACGCAGGTTGTCCGTGATGCGGGTGATGAAGAACACCAGCAGCGCGGCGACCAGCATGAAACAGATCAGCATGCCCTGCACGTACAGCGACAGGATGCCCCGCTCGTGGTCGGCCGCCAGCGGCAGGGGCAGATAATAGCGGGACAGGCCGGCCAGGCAGCCGGCCGTGATCAGCACGAAGGTCCACGCATACGCGGGCTGCAGCAGCACGGCGGACAGGATCACCTGCAGCAGGTACAGGAAGGCGAAGGGATTGGTGGCGCCGCCGGACAGATAGAGCTGGGACGTGAGGATGGCCACGTCCACCAGCAGTGCCATGAACAGCTCGGTGTGGCGCACATAGCGCACTTCGTGCCAGCGCAGGTGGCTGGCCACGTTGAACGCGATCAGGCAGGCCAGCACCTGCAGCATCGGCACCAGCGGCAGCAGGATGCCGTACACATAGGTCGCACCGGCGATCGTGGCCACCTGGCCGATCACGGCGATCCAGCGCAGCTGGATCAGCTGCATCATGTTCTTGTGGCCGGCCGCGTACTCCACGCCGGCGGCCGCCACCCGCTCGCGCTGGCCGTCCGGCCGGCGCCGCTCCGCCAGCTCAGTCCCCCGGGTGTCCCGCGCTGCTGCCATCGTCGTTCCCTGTCCTTGCACTCGTTCCCCTTCTGCGTGCTCGCGCGGAGGCACGATCGTAACGCAGGACGAGATAATAGCCGCCCGCGATCATGGCGGCCAGTGCGAACCACGTGCCGGCATACACCAGGTGGTTGTTCGGGAAGGCGATGACGGTCAGCCCGCCGGTCGGCCGTTCGGCGGCGCTGGCGGGATACTCCTGGCCGGCCGGCGCGTCCACGAAGAACGGTGCCACGTCACGCAGGTTGCGCGCGGCGGCCATCGGCCCGATGTCGCGCGTATACCAGCGGTCACCCGCCGGGTCGTTCTCGCGCAGCACGCGGCCCTTCGGTTCGGGCAGGCGCAGCAGGCCGGTGATCACGGCCGGCTTCCTCCCGGGCACCGCGGCACATACGTCGCCGGAAGCCTTCGGCGGCGCCGGCAACTGCAGGTCGCCCGACCGCATCGGCACGAAGCCGCGGTTGACGAAGACGATGCCGTCCGCCGTGCACAGGGGTGTCATCAGCCAGAAGCCGATGCCCAGCCTGGTGGTGGTCTGCACGCGCGTCGTGAAGTCGTACAGGAAGGTGCCGGCTACGCGCACGCGGCGGTACTCGTCCGATTCGGCCGTGACCTGCGGCCAGCGCGCGCGCGGCGGCGCGGCCACCGGTTCGGCATGCACGCGCGCGTCGATGCGCGCGATCAGGTCTTCCTTCCATTGCAGGCGTTTCACCTGCCAGGTTCCAAGGGCAACGAAGGCGCAAAAGAAAAACGCCGCAGCGACGGCGAGAAGGAATTTCACCTTCCCGCCACGCTGCGGCGTTTCGATCGCGCCACGTCCTTCCAGGCTGCGTGGCGTGTCGTTCATGACGCTCCTTACATGGGCATGTCGTGCATCTGCTGGGGCGTATTGCCCTCAGGTGCGGTCGGCATGGTCGGCATCATGTTGTGGTTCATGTGGAACATGACCCAGATCGAACCGGCCATCGCGATGACGACGGTGATGATCGTGAACAGCAGCGCCAGCATGTTCCAGCCGCCCTCGGACTTCGAGTTCATGTGCAGGAAGTAGACCATGTGGACGACGATCTGCACGACGGCAAAGCCCAGCAGCACGAAGCCGGCGGTGGCCGAATCCTTGATCACGTTGTTCATCACGAGCCAGAACGGGATGGCGGTGAGGATCACGGCCAGCACGAAGCCGATCACGTAATCGCGCATCGAGCCGTGGATGGCCGAGCCATCGTGATGGGCGTCGTGGTCGCCGTGACCGTGGTCGTCGTGGTGCGCGTGGCCGTGGTGACCGTGGTGATTGTGGTCGCTCATGGCAGGACTCCCATCAGGTAGACAAAGGTGAACACGCCGATCCAGATCACGTCCAGGAAGTGCCAGAACAGCGACAGGCAGTTCAGGCGGCGCAGGTTGGCCGGATGCAGGCCGTGCTTCGAGATCTGCACCATCAGCGTGACGAGCCAGATGACGCCGAACGTGACGTGCAGGCCGTGCGTGCCGACCAGCGAGAAGAACGCCGTCAGGAACGCGCTGCGCTGCGGACCGGCGCCTTCGTGGATCAGGTGCAGGAACTCGTAAATCTCCAGCGACAGGAAGGCCACGCCGAACAGGCCCGTGATGCCCAGCCAGATCAGCGTGCCGGACTTGTCCTTCACCTTGGCGCGCAGCATCGCGAAGCCGTAGGTGATCGACGAGAACAGCAGGAACGCCGTGTTCATCGCCACCAGCGGCAGGTCGAACAGTTCGGCGCCGCCCGGACCGCCCGCGTAATTGCGGCCGATCACGGCGTACACGGCGAACAGCATCGCGAAGATGAGGCAGTCGCTCATCAGGTAGATCCAGAATCCCAGCATGGTGCCGTTTTCCGGATGGTGTTCGCGCACCAGATAGCGCGCGCCCGGGTCGGCGCCCAGGGCGCCGCCGTTGACAGAGGTTACGTGGATATCAGACATGGCTTCCCAGCAGTGCGGTGTGGCGCTCTTCCGTGCGGGTGACTTCTTCCGCCGTGATGTAGTAGTCGCGCTTGTAGTTGAACGTGTGGACGATGATGGCCGTCAGGATCGCGAGGAACGCCACGACCACGAGTGCCCACATGTGCCAGATCATGGCGAAGCCGATCACGGCCGACAGCGCGGCGATGATGAAGCCCGCACCCGTGTTCGACGGCATGTGGATGGCAACGAAGTCCTTCAGCGGACGCTGGTAGCCGTTCTTCTTCATGTCGGCCCACGTATCGTTGTCATGCACGACCGGGGTGAACGCGAAGTTGTAGTCCGGCGGTGGCGACGACGTCGACCATTCCAGCGTACGGCCGCCCCATGGGTCGCCCGTCACGTCGCGCAGCTGCTTGCGGCGCATGAACGACACGAAGAACTGCATCAGCATCGCGCCGATACCGCCGGCGATCATCACCACGCCGATGAAGGCGACCACGAAGTAAGGCTGCAGCGCAGGATCCTCGAAGTGGTTCAGGCGGCGCGTGATGCCCATGAAGCCCAGCGCGTACACCGGCATCCAGGCGACGTAGAAGCCGATCACCCACAGCCAGAACGAGACCTTGCCCCAGAATTCGTCCAGCTTGTAGCCGAACGCTTTCGGGAACCAGTAGTTGATGCCCGCGAACAGGCCGAACAGCACGCCGCCGATGATCACGTTGTGGAAGTGGGCGATCAGGAACAGCGAGTTGTGCAGCACGAAGTCGGCCGGCGGGATCGCCAGCATCACGCCCGTCATGCCGCCGATCGTGAAGGTGACCATGAATGCGATGGTCCACATCATCGGCAGTTCGAAGCGGATCCGGCCGCGGTACATCGTGAACAGCCAGTTGAACAGCTTGGCGCCCGTCGGGATCGAGATGATCATCGTCGTGATGCCGAAGAACGAGTTGACGCTCGCACCGGAACCCATCGTGAAGAAGTGGTGCAGCCACACGAGGTAGGACAGGATCATGATCACGCAGGTCGCGTACACCATCGAGGTGTAGCCGAACAGGCGCTTCGAGCAGTACGTCGACACGACTTCCGAGAAGATGCCGAAGCAGGGCAGGATCAGGATGTACACCTCCGGGTGGCCCCAGATCCAGATCAGGTTCACGTACAGCATGGCGTTGCCGCCCAGCTCGTTGGTGAAGAAGTGCATGCCCAGCATGCGGTCCATCGACAGCATGGCCAGCGTGACGGTCAGGATCGGGAACACGGCCACGATCAGGATGTTGGTGGCCAGCGCGGTCCACGTGAACACCGGCATCTTCATCATTTCCATGCCCGGCGCACGCATCTTGACGATGGTGACGATCAGGTTCACGCCGGACAGCAAGGTGCCGACCCCGGCCACCTGCAATGACCAGATGTAGTAGTCCACCCCGACATCGGGCGACGCGAGGATGCCGGACAGCGGCGGGTAAGCGAGCCAGCCGGTACGGGCGAATTCACCCACGAACAGGGAGGCCATCACCAGCACGGCGCCCATGGCGGTCATCCAGAACGAGAAGTTGTTCAGGAACGGGAAGGCCACGTCGCGCGCGCCGATCTGCAGCGGCACCACGTAGTTCATCAGGCCCGTCACCAGCGGCATCGCCACGAAGAAGATCATGATCACGCCGTGGGCGGTGAAGACCTGGTCGTAGTGGTGCGGCGGCAGGAAGCCGGCATTGTCGCCGAAGGCGATGGACTGTTGGGCACGCATCATCAGCGCGTCGGCGAAGCCGCGCAGCAGCATGATGAGACCCAGGATCATGTACATGATCCCGATTTTCTTGTGGTCGATACTGGTGATCCAGTTCCGCCACAGATTGCCCCAGACGCGGAAATACGTCAGGGCGGCCAGCAGGCCGATACCGCCCAGGGCGACACCGGCGAACGTGGCCAGCAGGATCGGCTCATGGAACGGAATCGCTTCCCAGCTCAGCCGGCCGAAGATCAGATCGGTTTCAGTTGGCGCTTGCATTGTTACTCTTCATGGAAATAGTGTTCTTGTCGGCAGGCGTCACGCAGATTTCCGCTTCGGCCTGCGCCAGGCGCGCGACCTCGTCGGCACCCTTGGCACGGGCTTCCTTGTGCGCGTGGGCAGCGGCGTTGCGGTGCGCATCCTCGTGCATCATGTGGGCCATGCACTTCGTGCCCGGCTCGACGCACAGGTTGACGATGGCGTCGTACAGCCCGCCGTCGACGGCCGCGTAGCGACGCACCGGATCCTTCTCGCTCGGCTTGGCCAGCTGCATGTAGTCGGCACGGTTCAGTGCGCCGCCACCGGCCTTGACCTTGGCCACGTAGGCCTGGAAGTCGCCGTCCGTCATGGCGTGGTACTTGAACTTCATGTGCGTGAAGCCGGCGCCGCTGTAGTTCGACGAGAAGCCGTCATACGTGCCCACCTTGTTCATGACCGCGTTCAGCTGCGTTTCCATCGATGGCATTGCGTAGATCATGCCGGCCATGGCCGGAATGTAGAACGCGTTCATGACGGAAGATGCCGTGATGCGGAACTTCACCGGACGGTCGATCGGCGTGGCCAGTTCATTGACCGTGGCGATGCCCTGCTCCGGATAGATGAACAGCCATTTCCAGTCGAGCGCCACGACCTGCACTTCCATCGGCTGCATGCCGGCGGGGATCGGCCGCTTCTCGTCCAGGCGCTGCAGCGGACGGTAAGGGTCGAGCAGGTGGGTGCTGATCCAGGTGATCAGGCCCAGGACGATGATGAGCAGCAGCGGCACGCCCCAGATCACCAGTTCCAGCTTGGTGGAGTGGTCCCAGTCGGGATCGTACTTGGCCGTCGTGTTGCCTTGACGATAACGCCATGCGAAGAACAGCGTCAGGAAGATGACGGGAACGACGATCAGCAGCATCAGGTAGACGGAAACCATTACCAGATGGGCCTGCTGCGCCGCGATGTCACCGGACGGATTCAACACCACCGTGTTGCAGCCCGAGAGCCACAGCAGGGGGAGAAGACCAAGTCCCATGCGAACAATTGATCGTTTCATTAAGTTATGTGCGCTACAGAGGATTGAGAACATGCTACTGTACCGTCACAGGTATGCGAAATGGAATTGGACACTTTGTCTCACCCCCGCTGGCATTAACTGTGGTAACAGGTGAGTAAATCGGTGCCAGACCGGGATTCAGCCGAGTGTTCAATACCGTTCCTATGCTTTCGCATGAACCTGTGCACACACGACAGAGAGACGAAAATGGCAACCACGACACCTTTTGACGGCAACATCCCGGCGAATTATCAGTCAAGTCCCACCAGCAGCGGCGCACGCAACATTAATGCGCGCGACGGCGAAATCCACCCTGGCGAAATTGCGGTCGGTGTGGTAATTGGCCGAGCGTCGGAATATTTCGATTTCTTCGTGTACGCAATTGCCTCGGTGCTCGTGTTTCCTTCGCTGTTCTTCCCGTTCGAAGACCGCCTGAACGCGATCCTGTATTCCTTCGTGGTGTTCTCGTTTGCCTTCATCGCGCGCCCGTTCGGCACGCTGTTCTTCATGTGGGTGCAGCAGCGCTACTCGCGCGAAGCGAAGCTGACCGGCGCGCTGTTCCTGCTGGGCTGCTCCACGGTCGGCATCGCCTTCCTGCCCTCCTATGCCAACTCGGGCACGACGGCGCTGATCCTGCTGGCGCTGTTCCGCGTCGGCCAGGGCGTGGCCCAGGGCGGCTCGTGGGACGGCCTGCCGTCGCTGCTGGCGCTGAACGCCCCGCACAACAAGCGCGGCTGGTACGCCATGCTGGGCCAGCTGGGCGCGCCGGTCGGCTTCATCATCGCCGCCGGCATCTTCGCTTACATGCTGGCCAACCTGTCGGCGCTGGACTTCCTCGACTGGGGCTGGCGCTTCCCGTTCTTCGTGGCCTTCGCCATCAACGTGGTGGCGCTGTTCGCCCGCCTGCGCCTGGTGTCCACGCCTGAATACTCCCGCCTGCTGGACGAGCGCGAGCTGGAACCGACCTCGGTGACCGAACTGGGCCGCACGCAGGGCCGCAACGTGCTGATCGGCGCCCTCGCCGCGCTGGCCAGCTACGCGCTGTTCCACCTGGTGACGGTGTTCCCGCTGTCGTGGGTGCAGCTGTATTCCACCCGTCCGCTGGACGACTTCCTGGTGCTGCAGATGTGGGGCGCCGCGCTGGCCATCGTGGGCACCGTGCTGTCCGGCCTGATCGCCGACCGCTTCGGCCGCCGCACCACGCTGGGCACGCTGGCCGCGCTGATCGCCATCTTCTCCGGCTTCGTGCCGTCGCTGATGCAGGGCGGCGAAGCGGGCCAGAACATCTTCATCCTGGTCGGCTTCGCCCTGCTGGGCCTGTCGTACGGCCAGGCGGCCGGCGCGGTGACGGCCAATTTCTCGCCGCGCCACCGTTATACCGGCGCCGCGCTGACGTCGGATCTGGCCTGGCTGGCCGGTGCCGCCTTCGCACCGCTGGTGGCACTGGGCCTGTCGGCCAATTTCGGCATGGGTTATGTCAGCCTGTATCTGCTGTCCGGCGCCGTCGGTTCGCTGGCCGCGCTGTCGGTCAATCGGGCGCTGGAGATTCGCGACTGATAATCACTTATCCCGAGTAATACGTCGTCGTGAAAACGGCGGGCGCGAAGCCCGCCGTTTTCATTGATGGGAGCCCCGGAAAAGTTTCGGCGCCCGTATTTCGGCCATTATTCCCGGGCCGATTATCATCGGTTGGTGTCAGGGGAATATCGACAAGCCGTTTCAAAAATGCCCTGGTGGATTACCAGGAATCAGCCGCCCGCGGTCAATAAAACCTGGGCCATTTCCACGGGCACCGGCCGGCTGCACAGAAAACCCTGGATTTCGTCGCACCCTTCCCTGGCCAGATAACCCAGCTGGTCGGGCGTTTCCACGCCCTCGGCGATGATCCGGCAGCCCAGGCTGTGGCCCAGCGTGATCATCGAGCGGACGATGGCCCCGCCCGGCGCGTCGTGCAGCATGTCGCGCACGAAGCTGCGGTCGATCTTCAGGTAGTCCAGCGGAAAACGCCGCAGGTAGGACAGGCTGGAGTAGCCGGTGCCGAAATCGTCGATCGACAGGCGCACGCCGCTTTCCTTCAGCTCGCACATCGCCGCCACCACGCCCTCCACGTTCTGCATCATCAGCGACTCCGTCAGCTCCAGCTCCAGGTAAGCGGGTTCCAGTCCGCTGGCCAGCAGCGCGCCATTCACCTCCTGCACGAAGCCGCTCTGCCGGAACTGGCGCGCCGATACGTTGACCGCCACCGGCACCCGCGGCAGGCCGGCATCCTGCCAGGCCTTCACCTGGCGGCAGGCCTCGTACAGCACCCACTCGCCGATCTCGACGATGCGGCCGGTTTCCTCCGCCACGCCGATGAAGCGGTCCGGCGGCACCAGCCCCAGTTCCGGCTGCCGCCAGCGCAGCAGCGCTTCGAGCCCCACCACGCGGCCCGACACGCAGTCGATGCGGGGCTGGAAGTACAGCACGAACTCCTGCCGTACCAGGGCATTGCGCAAGTGGCCCTCGATCAGCGTGCGTTCCGTGACACGCGCATTCATCTCGCTGGTATAGAACTGCAGCTGGTTGCGCCCGCCGTCCTTGGCCCGGTACAGCGCGATGTCGGCATGCTTGAACAGCGCCGGTCCGCTGTCGCCATCGCGCGGATAGGTGGCCACGCCCATGCTGCAGGTGAGCGCCAGCTCGTGGGCATCCACGCGCATCGGCGCGCTGACCGCTTCCAGCACGGCCTGCACGGTGCGGTGCGACAGCGAACCGGCCGGCTGGTCGAGCAGCAGCAGGATGAATTCGTCGCCGCCGAGGCGCGCCACCGTCTCGGATTCGCGCAACGCCGCTCTCAGCCGCGCTGCCACGGTCTGTAGCAGCGTGTCGCCGCTGGCGTGGCCGAGCGTGTCGTTGATGAGCTTGAAGTTGTCGAGGTCGAGCACCACCACCCACAGCTGGTGACCGTAGCGCACGGCGTAGGCGATGGCCTGCTCCAGGCGGTCCTGGAACAGGTTCCGGTTCGGCAGCCCCGTCAGCGCATCGTGGGTCGACTGGCGCTTCAGTTCCTGCTCGGCGGTCATCTGCTCGGTGACGTCGAGGGCGAACACGAGACGCGCGCGGCGCCCTTCGTAGATCAGCGCGTGGGACGAGATGCGCACGGAGATCGGCAGCCCGTCGCGCCGGATGTGCGTGCGGACGGCCGACGGTTCCGCGGGGCGGAGCGTGCCCTGCCCCTCGGCGGCGGGCGGCCGGATGTCATGCATCGTCATGCGCAGGAACTCGGCCTGCGTGTAGCCGTAATGGCGGCAGGCCGCCGCGTTCACGCGCAGGAAGCGCAGGCTTGTCAGGTCGTAGATCCACATCGGCTGCGGATGGTCCTGGAACAGGTCGTCGAAGCGCGTCAGCGGACGCCGGCTGCGCCAGCCCCTGCCCTGCATGGGTAGCGTCTTGCGCGTCGGGGCTCGGTGGAAGGGGCGCATGGGCAGTCCTGGGCGGGTCCGTTCGGCGGTCTCGACTGCACTATAACCCTTAGTCACCGGCGCCGTGTGCACTTTGTAACCAGCCATCATGCAAGCGAGCCACCCGGCATGAAACGGCATATGGCCGCATCCAGGGCATTTCGCGTCGTGCGCCGACAGGCCGGTGCGGGGTACTCCTACGTATCCCTACTGGCGGCAGGGCTAAGATGGCGCATCAACCAACAGGAGAGCGCCATGTTTTCACTAGCCAAGCTGAGCCCGACCATCACGGACATGATCCGTTTCGACCACTCGCACACGATGCTCACCTTCCACCAGTACACCAATGCGCAGAAGCCGAAGGTGAAGAAGGCGCTGGCCGAAACCATCTGCCTGGCCCTGGAGATCCACGCCACGCTGGAGGAAGAGGTGTTCTATCCGGCCATGCGCCAGCTTGAAGCGGCCGACCCGACGCTGCTGAAATCGGAACCGGAACACAACGAGATGCGCCGCGTGATCGCCCAGCTGCGCGCCACCAGCGCCACCGATCCGAAGCACGACGAACTGGTCCATGAACTGATGCGCGACGTGATCCATCACGTGGCCGACGAAGAAACCGTGCTGCTGCCGGACGCCGAACGCCTGATGACGCGCGACCGCCTGAGCGAGCTGGGCGCCGAGATGACGCGCCGCCGCCTGCAGCTCGTCACGCCGCAGGCAGGCAAGATCGCCAAGAACACCGCGGTGGGCTTCTCGGGCAGTACCGCCGCGATGGTGCTGGGCGTGGCGGGTGCCGCGTTCGCCGCGCTGAAGCTGCTGCCGAAGAAGGAAGCGCACGCGTAAGGAAGGTGCTGGCCGGTCGACCGGCCAGCGTCGCATCTTAGCTGGCGTGCCCCGTTACCTGCGCGCCGGCATCCGGCGGCAGCCGCAGGCTGTCCACTATGCTGAGCGCCGCCATCACCCCCATCGCGCACAGGGCCAGCCGGAAACTGGCGGCATCGTGCGAGCCCCATCCCAGCATGGCCGCGACCTGCAGCATCACCGCGCCGGCCGCAATGCCCAGTCCCGCGTTGACCTGCGCCAGCACGGAAAACAGCGTCGAGGCGCCCGTCATCTGTTCCGACGGGATCTCCGCGAAGGCCAGCGTATTGAGCGCCGTGTACTGCATCGAACGCGACATCCCGCAGAAGAACAGCAGCGCCGCCGTGACGGCAAACGGCGTGTCGGCCCGCAGCAGCGCGCACAGGCCGAACCCGGCGCCCAGCAGGATGCCGTTCGCGACCAGCACCGTCCTCAGCCCGAAGCGGCGCATCACCCAGCTCGTGCCCGGCTTCATCGACAGGTTCCCCGCGAACAGCGCGAGCAGCAGCAGGCCGGCCGTGGTGCCGGGCAGCCCGAACGCCAGCTGCAGCATCAGCGGCAGCAGGAACGGCGCGCTGCCGATGGCGATGCGGGCCAGCGAACCGCCCCAGACGGTGACGGCGAAGCTGCGGTTGCGCATCGGCCGCAGGTCCATCAGCGGCGCGGGCGCGCGGCGGAAGTGCCGCACCGACCACCATAGCAGCAGGACGCCGGCCGCCAGCGACACGCCCGCCTCCGGCCACGCGCCATGGCCGGGCAGCTCCACGCCGATCATCAGCAGGCTGCAGGCGAGCGCGCTGCCGATGAACCCCGGCAGGTCGAAGGGGCGCGGCGCGGTGCCGGCGGCCGGCACGATCGCCAGCGCGGCGCCCAGCAGCACCAGGCCGAGCGGCACGTTGACGATGAAGATCCAGTGCCAGCTCCAGGTCTCGGTGATGAAGCCGCCCAGTGCCGGACCGATCACGGGCGCCGCCAGGCCCGGCCAGGTGATGGTGGCGATGGCGCGCACCAGCTGGTCCTTCGGCGTGCTGCGCAGGACGGCCAGCCGCCCCACGGGCACCATCAGCGCCCCGCCGATGCCCTGCAGGATGCGCGCCGCGGTGAAGGCGGCCAGCGAACCGGACAGCGCGCACAGCAAGGAGGCCAAGGTGAACACGCCGATCGCCCCGGCAAACACGCGGCGGGGGCCATAGCGGTCGGCCACCCAGCCGCTGGCCGGAATGAACGCTGCCAGCGCCACCAGGTAGGCGGACAGGCCGACGGACAGCCGTTCCGGCTGCGTGCCGAAGCTGGCCGCCATCTGCGGCAGCGAGGTGGTGATGGCCGTCGCGTCCAGCATCTCCATGAAGAAGGCGGTGGCGACCAGCCAGGGAACGGCGCGGGCGTGGCGGGAACTGTCGGGCAGCGGCACGAGGACGATCGAGGGACAAAGACAGCAATATAGCCGATGCGGCCGCCCGCAGTCCTGCCTGGTCCTCCGCGCTGCGTCACTGCCGCACGATGACGGCCTCCAGGTATTCGGCCGGCGCCACGAGCGCGGCCCGCCCCGATGCATTCATGCTGTCGGCCAGCACCACCATCTCGCGGTACAGCGCCGCCCTGCGCTCGTCGTCCAGCGCCCCGAACGCCTTCAGTACCGGCCCGTAGAAGTCGCGGAACACCTGCACCATGTGGTCGGCCGACGCATAGCGGAAGTTGAACTGGCGGCGCGTGCAGCGGATCTCGCAGCCATCGCCGAACAGGTCGCGCAGGTGTGCCTCGTCGCCCCACAGCGCGGGTGACGACAGCCCGGCCGGCGGCGGCACGTAGCTGCCCACCAGGCGGAACATCTGGCCGATGAAGCCGCGCGGCGTCCAGCTGGCCAGGGCGATGCGGCCACCCGGCTTCGTCACGCGCAGCATCTCGGCCGCGCACCGGCGCTGGTCAGGCGCGAACATGGCGCCGAAGGTGGACAGCGTGCAGTCGAACAGCGCATCCGGGAACGGCAGCGCTTCGGCGTCGGCGACCTGGAACGTCACGTCCAGGCCCTCCGCCTCGGCGCGGCGGCGGCCCTTGTCCAGCAGCGCCGGCACGTAGTCGGTGGAGGTGACATGGGCAAAGCGGCGCGCCGCGGCCAGCGTGGCGTTGCCGTTGCCGGCGGCCACATCGAGCACCCGTTCGCCGGCGCACACGTCCGCGGCTTCCGCCAGCTGCTCGCCGACGATCTGCAGCGTCACGCCGACGATGGCGAAATCGCCGCTGGCCCATGTCGCCTGCTGGCGCGCCTTGATGGCGGCATGGTCGGGCGGCGGCGCGGTGGCAGCGGTGGAACGGGTCGCTTCGGCGGTCTGCGTCATGATGGGCTCCTTCGGTGGATTGGCGTGATGGATGGTGCCGCGCGGCGTCCCATTATTGCCCCGGCCCGCCGCTTGACGCTTGCTCCCGCGTCGTTCATGCTTGGCCGATCGTCCGGCATTGAAGCGGGAGGAATCCGGCCATGGCGACCGACACGCTGTCCGACGTGCTGCGCACCGTCCGCCTGCGCGGCGCCGCGTTCTATGCGGTGCGCGCCGGCGCCGACTGGGCCGTGGCAGCCCCGCCGGCCGTCGAGATCGCCGAAGCGGTCCTGCCCGGTGCCGGCCACGTGATGGCCTACCACGTGCTGATCGACGGCGCCGCCTGGGCCGGCCTGCCGGGCGGGCCGTTGGCGCGGCTGGCACCCGGCGACGTGGTGCTGTTCCCGCAGGGCGATGCCCACCTGCTGTGCAGCGCGCCCGGCGTGCCGCCGCTGCGCTTCTCGCCCGAATGGGTGCGCGCCACGCAGCAGTTGGCCACGCCGTTCGCCGTCGCGCCGGGCGTTGGTGGCGCGTTCGCATGGGGGGCGTCCGCCCGTCCCGACGAGCATCCTCCCGATTCGACCGATGGCGGCAGCAGCGTGGCGTGCGGCTTCCTCGGCTGCGACCACGGCCCCTTCAATCCGCTGCTCGATGCCCTGCCCCGCATGCTGCATGTGCCGGCCGAGGGCGACGGCGCCTGGCTGCGCCAGCTGATGCGCCAGGCGATCGAGGCGTCGGCAGGTGCCGGCCCGGGCGCCTGCGCGCTGGCCGAGCGCATGGGCGAGACCATGTTCATCGATACGGTGCGGCGCCACGCGGCCCGCCTGCCGGACGGCGCCACCGGCTGGCTGGCCGGCCTGCGCGACCGGCAGATCGCCCGCGCGCTGGCGCTGATCCACGCCGAACCGCAGCGGCCGTGGACGGTCGACGCGCTGGCGCGCGCGGCGGCCCTGTCCCGCTCGGCCTTCTGCGAGCGCTTCGCCCGGCTGGTCGGCGCGGCCCCGGCGCGCTACCTGGCACGCTGGCGCATGGCGCGCGCCGGCGCACTGCTGCGGCAGAGCCGCGCCCCCGTCGCCGCCATCGCGCTGGCAGTGGGCTACGAATCGGAGGCCGCCTTCACCCGCGCGTTTGCCCGCGTGGCCGGCATGCCGCCGTCGCGCTGGCGCGGTGCCGCCGATGTCTCCGCCACCGCCCCGATACGCTAGAATCGTGCTCTTTGAACACGATCGGCGGGGACCATGGCAGCACAGGAACACCAGGAGCACCACCAGGACGACAAGGCGCACCGCCATGCGCACAACGACCTGAAACGGGGGCTGAAGAGCCGCCACATCCAGCTGATCGCGCTGGGCGGCGCGATCGGCACCGGCCTGTTCCTCGGCATCGCGCAGACCATCCAGATGGCCGGGCCGTCGGTGCTGCTGGGCTATGCCATCGCCGGCATCATCGCCTTCCTGATCATGCGCCAGCTGGGCGAGATGTGCGTCGACGAGCCGGTGGCCGGCTCGTTCAGCCACTTCGCCGACAGGTACTGCGGCAGCCTGGCCGGCTTCCTGTCGGGCTGGAACTACTGGGTGCTGTACGTGCTGGTCAGCATGGCGGAACTGTCCGCCGTCGGCATCTACGTGCAGTTCTGGTGGCCGGACATGCCGACGTGGGTGTCCGCGCTGGCCTTCTTCGTCATCATCAATGCGATCAGCCTGAGCAACGTGAAGGCGTTCGGCGAGATGGAGTTCTGGTTCGCCATCGTCAAGGTGCTGGCGATCGTGGGCATGATCGGCTTCGGCCTGTGGCTGCTGGTCTCCGGCGGCGCCGGGCCGGAAGCGACGGTCGCCAACCTGTGGCAGCACGGCGGCTTCTTCCCGAACGGCGTGGCCGGCCTGGTGATGGCGATTCCCGTGCTGATGTTCTCGTTCGGCGGCCTGGAACTGGTGGGCATCACGGCCGCCGAGGCGGACGATCCGTCGCGCACCATCCCGAAGGCGACCAACCAGGCGATCTACCGCATCCTGATCTTCTACATCGGCGCGCTGGCCGTGCTGCTGTCGCTGTACCCGTGGCAGAAGGTGGTCACCGGCGGCAGCCCGTTCGTGCTGATCTTCCAGGCCCTCAATGCCAACTGGGTGGCCGCCGCGCTGAACGTGGTCGTGCTGACGGCGGCGCTGTCGGTCTACAACAGCTGCGTCTACTGCAACAGCCGCATGCTGTTCGGCCTGGCGCGCCAGGGCAATGCGCCGCGCGCGCTGCTGAAGGTGAACCGGCGCGGCGTGCCACTGGCGGCGCTGGGCGTCTCGGCGCTCGCCACGCTGGTCTGCGTGTGCGTCAACTACGTGATGCCGGGCCAGGCGTTCGGCTTCCTGATGGGCCTGGTCGTGTCGGCACTGCTCATCAACTGGGCGCTGATCAGCTGGATCCACCTGCGCTTCCGCGCCGCCAAGCGCGCCGCCGGCCAGGCCACCGGTTTCCCCAGCCCGTTGGCGCCGCTGACCAACTGGGTGTGCCTGGCATTCCTGGCGGCCGTGCTGGTGGTGATGTTCATGACCCCGGCGCTGCGGCTGTCGGTGTACCTGATTCCCGTGTGGCTGCTGGCGCTATGCGTGGGATACTGGGTGAAGAACCGCGGAGCGGCCGCAGTGAAGGCGGCTGTTTGATGTAAGCGATGGCGGCAGAGTGGCGGGGGCTCACCCACGGCGCCTGCCGCGCAGGTGAGTGTCGACGGCATCGCGGGTCTGGCTGCAGTAGCTTGCGAGCGCTCCCGTGATGCCGGCAAACTGCTGGGGTCAGACCCGCGATCGCTGCAACGGCAAGCGCGAGCGCTATCGGCGCTGTGGGTCAGACCCCGTGACGCTTGCGCTATCGGAGCTGTGGGCCAGATCCCGTGACGCTGGCGTTCTCTGCGACATCGGGCGCCGCTTCCGATTCCCCGGTCCCCGGTGCCGGTGCCAGCACGCTGCGGTTCCGTCCGGCGCGCTTGGCCTGGTACAGCGCCATGTCGGCCGCATGCAGCATGGCTTCGGGCGTGTCCTGCTCGCCCGGCAGCAGCGCGCACAGGCCGATGCTGGCGGTGACGTGCGGCGCGGCCGTGGCGGTCGGATGCGGGATGTCCAGCGCCACGATGCGCGAGCACAGCCACCGGCCATAGCGCTCCAGCGAGCCGGCGTCCGTGTTCGGCAGCAGGATCACGAATTCCTCGCCGCCGTAGCGGGCCGCCATCTCGCCGGGCCGGCGCGAACCGTCGCGCAGCGCCTCGGCCACCTGGCGCAGGCAGCTGTCGCCCTGCTGGTGGCCGAAGCGGTCGTTGAAGCGCTTGAAGTCGTCCACGTCGATCAGCGCCAGGCCGAGCGGCAGCTGATGGCGGCGGTGGCGGGCGAATTCGACGGCCAGCTGGCGGTCGAAGTAGCGGCGGTTGTACAGCCCCGTCATGCCGTCCTGGTTGGCCAGGCCATCGAACGTTGCCAGCGCGGCCTGCAGGCGCAGGTGCGTGCGCACGCGCGCCTGCACGACGGCCGAGTTGAGCGGCTTCGGAATGAAGTCCACGGCGCCCGCGTCGAGGCAGGCGATCTCCGCTTCCGGCGTGGATTTCGCGGTGACGAAGATGATCGCGCTGCTGCGCAGGTCCGAATCGCGGCGGATCATGTCGCACACCGCGAAGCCGTCCATGCCGTGCATTTCCACATCGAGCAGGATCAGCTGCGGGCGCTGCTGCCGCGCCAGTTCCACGCCGGCCGCCCCGCTGGTGGCGAACAAGACGCGCCCCTGGTCGCGCACCATCGCGGACAGCAGCCGGATCGTGTCCGCATTGTCGTCGATGATCAGGATGGTACTGTCGGCCGGATTCGGGATCACCGGACCTCCGTCACTTCGGGCGGCAGCGCGGCCAGCACGGCGTCGAAATCGAGTGCCGCCATGCCGGCCGCCACGGCGGCCTGCTGCCGCGTGTCCAGCAGCGCGGCCAGCGAGGTGCGCAGCGATTCGTAGACGGTGGTGGCATCCAGGTCGCGCTGCGCGAGCAACGTGAGCCAGCGCCGCACATCGTCCGGCTGGGCGACGAGCGTCGGTGCGCCCTCCTGGCCGGCAAGCCAGGCACGCGCCGCGCTCGTGGTGCCTTCCAGTTCGCGGGACGCGGTGTCGAACAGGCGCATCGCATCGTCGTGACGGGCCTCGCGCAGCGCCGTCTCCAGCTCGATGGTGGCGGCCGCGAACGCGCGCGCGCCCAGGCTGCCGACGGAGCCGCGCAGGCCATGCAGGATCTTGCCGGCAGCGGCACCGTCGCCGTCGCCGAAGCTCTGGCGTGCCCGCATCAGTTCGGCCGGGGCCTCGCGCGCCATGCGCGCCACCAGCGTCACCAGCGACTGGCGCTGCGCCGGGTCGCGCGCCGACAGCGCGGCCAGGCGCTCCACGTTGAAGCGCTGTGCCGGCGCCGCGGCGGGAGCGGGCGCGGCGGCGCCGGGGGCCTGTCGCAGGTTTTCTAGCAAGCGTGTCATCATCTGTTCCACGTCGATCGGTTTCGGAATGAAGTCGTTCATGCCGGCGGCCAGGCACTGTTCCTTTTCGGCCGCCGTCACGCCGGCGCTCATCGCCACGATCGGCAGGCGCAGTCCCAGGCGGGTGCGCAGGATGCGCGTGGCCGTGTAGCCGTCCATGACGGGCATTTGCACGTCCATCAGCACCAGGTCGAAGTCGCGTCGGTTGTCCTCGTGCTGCGCCGTCATCAGGTCCACGGCCTGCTGGCCGTCGTCGGCCGTCGTCACCACGGCACCGGCGGGCTCCAGTATACCCTTTGCAACAAGTTGATTGAGCGCGTTATCCTCGACCAGCAGGATGCGCACGCCGGCCAGCTGCGCCGCGGGCTGCGCGGGTGCCGCCGGACCGGCCGGATATGCGCGCGGCGCGGCCGTCACGCTGTCCACCAGCGTGGCCAGCGCGGCCCGCAGGCTCTGCGCCGTGACGGGCCGCACCAGCGCCGTGGTGCCGGGCGCGGCCTGGCGGCCCTGCGCGCCGCCGGACAACTGCAGCAGCGTGACCGGATAGCCGGGCCAGCGCTGCGCCAGGCCCGCCTGCAGCGCGGCCACGGTGGCGGCATCGCCATCGACCAGCACGGCGTCGACCGGTGCCTCGGCCGCCGCCAGCGCACCGGCCGCCGTGTCGGCCCAGCTGGCGATCCAGCCGAGCGCCTCGATGGCGCCGGCCAGGCTGGCGCGGCTGTCCTGGGCCGGTTCGACGACCAGCAGGCGCAGCGGCGCCTCCTGCGCCGTCGCGGGTCCCGGCAGGACCGCCGCCTGGGGCGGCGCGCAGGTCAGCGGGATCGTCACGACGAACTCGCTGCCCTCGCCCGGCCGGCTGGTGACGGCGATGCGGCCGCCCATCAGTTCCGTCAGCTGGCGCGCGATCGCCAGGCCCAGGCCCGTGCCGCCGAAGCGGCGCGAGATGCCCGCGTCGGCCTGTTCGAATGGCGAGAACAGGCGGGCCAGCTGGTCCGACGCGATGCCGATGCCCGTGTCGCGCACGGCAAAGCGCAGCGTGGCGGTGCTGCCATGCTGGGCGACGCGGCTGACCGCCAGCACCACCTGGCCCCGGGCGGTGAATTTCAGCGCATTGCCGACCAGGTTCAGCAGCACCTGCTGCAGCCGTACCGCATCGCCGATGTACGCCGATGGCACGTCCGGCGCCACGTCCACCACCAGCTCCAGGGACTTGCCGCTGGCGCGCATCGCCGTGGCGGCCGCTTCGACCAGCTCGGTGAGCGGGAATGGCAGCGCCGCGATATCGACCCGGCCCGCCTCGATCTTCGAGAAGTCCAGCACGTCGTTGATGATGCCCACCAGCGTCTTGCCGCAGGACTGCAGCATCTGCACGTACTCGCGCTGCTGCGGTGCCAGCGCGGAGTTTTCCAGCAGGTGCGCCAGGCCCAGCACGGCATTCATGGGCGTGCGGATCTCGTGGCTCATGTTGGCCACGAATTCGCTCTTCGCCCGGCTGGCCGCCTGGGCCAGGCGCTCGTTGCGGGCCTGGGCCAGCTCGGCCATCTTGCGGTCCGTGATATCCATGCACATGGCGTGGAAGCCCAGCACCGTGCCGTCCGGCGCCAGGCTGGGGATGAAGTCGCAGATGTAATGGCGCGGCCAGCCCGGCAGGTCCAGGTTGGTCTCGAAGTGCACCGGTTGGCCCCGCAGCACCCGGTCGATGTGCGGCTGCATCTCCTCGTACATTGCCGGGCCGGCCACGTCGCCCACGCGCCGGCCGATCATCGACTCCGGGTCGATGCCCAGCAGCGTCTGGTAGCGGCGGTTGGCGAAGCGGTAGAACTGGTCGCGGTCGACATAGCTGATCAGGACCGTGGTGTGGTCGGTGATGGCGCGCAGGAAGCGTTCGCGGTCGGCCAGCTCCTGCTCCATCGCGCGGCGTTCCGAGATATCGTTCATGAACGCGCCGAACGAGCGCGAGCCGGCCACGTCCACTTCGCCGATCGTCAGGTCGACAGGGAACCGGCTGCCGTCGCGGCGCAGCGCCATCATCTCCAGGCGCCGGCCCAGCACACGGGGCGCACCGCCGGACAGATAGTGGTCCATGCCGGCCTGGTGGGCGGCGCGCAGGTCGGGCGGGATGATCACGTCCTGCAACGGCTGGCCCAGTACTTCGTCGCGGCGCCAGCCGAACACCTGCTCGGCGCGCGGGTTCCAGTCGATGATGCGACCCTGGCGGTCCATGCCCACGAAGGCATCCTGCGAGGTTTCCAGGATCGCGCGGGTGCGCGCCTCGCTGAGGCGCACCGTGTCGAGCGAGCGTTCCAGGTCCTGCGTGCGCTGCACCACGCGCTCTTCCAGCGCCGCGTTCACCAGCGTGAGCTGGCGTTCCTTGTCCTTCAGCCGCTGCAGGCTGGCGTTCACGGCGCCCGTCAGCGCGGCCAGTTCCAGGAAACCGTCCTGCCGCACGTCGATCGAATGCCGGCCGCCCTGCTCGATGTCGGCGGCCAGCGTGGCGGCACGCTGCAGCGGCCGGGTGATGTAGCGCGACACGCGCCAGCCCAGCAGCGTGAAGCACAGGGCCACGACGAAGCCGGCACCGAATACCTGCAACTGCAGCCGGCGCACCGGCGCATAGGCCGCCTCGGTGTCCTGGCGGGTCAGCACGACCCAGCCGAGGCCCGGGTAGCCTTCGTGGCCGCGCGTGGCGGCGGCGCCGATCAGGTAGCCGTGGCCGTCGTTCCAGCGTTCCTCCGCATAGCGCGGCTGGCCATCGAGGACGGCCTTCAGGATGGCGGAACTGACGGTGGTGCCGGCTGCCGCGGGCGGTCCGGCCAGCACCTTGCCGTCGCGGCTGACGATCAGCGTCTGCGCGTCGCCGCCGCCGGCGGCATCGAGGCGCCGGCGCATCTGCTCGGCCCAGCGCCAGTTCAGGTGGGCGGCCAGCACGCCGCGCGGCGCACCGTCGCTGCCCGTGACGGGAAACGCCACGTCGACGAAACGCGCCGGCGCGCCCTCCTCCTTCGGCAGCAACGCCGCCAGCAGCTTGGCATCGTGCACGTCATGCACATGCTGGCCGGCCGGCGCGCCGCTGAACCACGGGCGCTTCGATACGTCGGCTCCCTCCAGCAGGCCGCCGGTGGCGGCGATGACCTTGCCGTCCGTCCCGGCCAGGCCGATCCAGGCATACAGCGGATAGTTTTCCTGCAGGCGTTCGATGATGCGGCGGCGCTCGGCCGGCGTGATGCCGGGCGCGGTGAAGTCGCGGCGCGCGGCCAGCAGCTGCACTTCGCGGTAGCGTTCGTACATCGTGGCGTCGAGCTGCTGCGCCGCGTAGCGGGCGCGCTCGGACAGGCCGGTGCCGATCGTGCGTTTCAGCTCGCCGGTGGCGAGATAGCCGAGCAGCAGCACCAGGGCAGCCGTGAGCAGCAGCGCGGACAGCGACAGCCAGGCGGCAATGAAGGTGCCGAGACGGCGGCGGGGCAGCGGATGCGGAGCCGGATGCGGCATCATTGCGCACCTGCGTTGCATCGGGATGGGTGCGGGGTTCTGTGAACCGCCGCCGGCGAGACGGACATCGGCATTTCCTGACCAGACTGGAGTAGTGCAGGAACCGGGGGCGGGGGTTCGCAAGGAAGAACGTGGCGGACGCGGGTAAGCAGCATCGGCGACCGCCAGTTTACCTCAGGAACTGAAACAAATTGCGGCTGGCGCGTCGTGACGTTGCTGTGCTGCAACGTCACGAACCAGAAAGTCATGCCGCGTGCAGGCTCATGTCCGGCAGGTCGTTCTGCGAGAACGCCACGCGGAACTTGCCGCGGCGGTCGCCCATCAGCAGGCGCAGGTCGCCGATGGTGATGTCCGAGACTTCATGCATGCGGATCAGCAGCGAGGCGCCGATGGCCAGGCGGTAGTGGCGGATCTTGCTGATCACGGGGGGCGCCACTTCCAGCAGGCGCGCCAGCGCGGCATCGTTCTTCAGGTCGAGACGGTCGATCAGGTGGTCCAGCAGGCGGTTCGGATCGTAGTTCAGCAGGCCATCGTGGGAATGTAGGGTCGTCATGGTGTTCTCCAAGGGAAATGCAGTTCACGGAAAAACCGGGCGAGCGCGAGGGACCCAGGGGGTGCGTCGATATCGGAACCGGTGGAAGTGAGATGCGCCAGGAGTGGCGTCCCCGCGGAGGTGCGGAAGGGAACTCTGTCCGCGCGGCAGGATGTTGGGGGCGGCGGACAATGCATATGTTGCCTCATAAATTCTTTATAGGCAATAGGTTGCTTCAAGGATTTTTTATCTTCGTGGTACGCAGTGTTGTTTTCAAGCTGTTGCCGGATCGGGACTGAACGCACCGTGTGTCGCGCGCCAGACGCCTTCACCCGAAACACAAATAGAAGTTGATTGTTGGCAATATTCGTGTATAGTACGAAATCTCGCGCCACCTTCGGCGGTGCGACAGTATGCTGTCAGCACCCCGCCACCCAATCCCGTGGCGGACCGCCCATGCAGTCACACCAAAACAACGTGTAACGATATGAAGAAAATCGCTTTCCTGATCCTGGCCTGTGCCCCCCTGCTCTGCAATGCGGCCGGCAAGTCCGCCAGCGCAACGATGCAGGTGAGCTTCACCGTTACCGAAGCCTGCACCGTGCAGAGCGCCGGCAAGGGTGCCCAGGTCGAGTGCACCGCCAATACGCCGTTCCAGCTGCAGGCCAGGCCGGCAGCCGCCGCCACCAACCTCTCCACGAACATCAGCGCCGAAGGCGAACCGACCGTCGTCTACTTCTGATTTCACCAGCAGTCGCGGCACCAACAACCGCCTGCAAAAAAAGCCCGCCCACCGGTCATGCCGGTCGGCGGGCTTTTTTGCGCCGGTGCGGCCGCCGGGACTGGCGGCCACCGCTGCCGGCGGCGGTCCTAGAAATAGATCGTGGCCGTGACCGTGTCCTTGTAGCTGCCCGGCGACGGCGTGCGCTGTACCGGCACGCGGCCGTACATGCGCAGCGTCTGCATGCCGCCCGAACCGGTGCCGGTCGTCATCGACGTGCCGCCCGTGCCGTCGCCCCACAGCGGGCCGTCCAGCGTGGACGAGATTTCGTAGGTCACCTTTTCACCGGTCGTGGCATTGCGCATCTGCCGCGCCGCCGGATTGCCGGAAACGATGCCGCCATTCAGCGCGATCTGGTACGGGTTGTTGGCCGTGCACTGCACCGACAGCGAACCGACGGTGCGCTTGGCGGAGGTCAGCACGCGCGTGTCGGCGGCGAAGGCCAGCGGGCTGGCGCTGATGTAGCAGTTGTTCGTCACGTTGGCCTTGGCCTTGAACGCGAACGACGTGCTGGCGCCGGTCTTGCAGTCCACCGTCGGGACCAGGACGCCGTAGAACGCGTACTGCACGGTGCCGAAGCCGGCGAAGTCGGCCACGTACGGCGTATCGGCGCCGCCGATGGTGGGCACGCCGGCCAGGTCCGCCGCGGAGATGCGCCCGTAGATCGTGAACGTCTGGGTCAGGGAACCGAGGTTGGGCAGGCCGCCGATCGTCGTCACCACCGGCTGGGTCCCGGCCACGGCGCCGGAGCCCCACACCGAGGTGGCGGCATAGCTGCTGTCGCGGAACAGGTTGTACGGCAGCCGGCCGCTGCCGGCCGCCATGGCGCGCGCCGTGATGGCCGTGCCGCCGCCGCCCACGCCGGCATTGATGCAGATGCTGGCGTTCGGACTGAGCACGGCGCCGAGCGCGCCCAGCTGCGTCCAGGTGCAGGTGACCGTCAGCGTGCCGTTGGCGTAGTAGTCGCCGCCGGCCACCGGGCTGACGGTGCCGAAGTTGACGTCGGTCATGGCGGCGGTGCAGCTGTCGGCGCGCGCTGCGCCGCAGAACAGCAGCAGCGCCAGCAGGGAGAGGAAGAGATAACGGAATGGGAGTTTCATGGCGGGTTTCCTGCCGGACGGCACACCAGCGGACCGATGGTCGGCAGTGCACCCTGTTCGGGCTTGATCGTGAATCGGACTTCACAGGCGGCGGCGCCGCTGCCCACCTGGAGGCGGTTGTTTTCTTGCAGGTCCTCGACGAACACCATGCCGTCGTAGCCGACCAGCGTGGTGCGGCCCGATGCGGGATCGTGCACCGGCGTGCCGACCGGCAGCGGCTTGCCGTCGGTGCCGCGCAGGATGACGGTCGCGGCCACGTATTTCTCGACCGGGAAGCGCACCAGCACGCCGGCAAGCCGCTGCGGCACGGCCGTCAGGCTGGTGCTGGGCACGCGCACGTCGACCGGCAGCTCGGTGGTGTCGATCGACAGCTGGTTGTTGGTGAACGGGATCAGGTTCGGCACCAGCAGGTAGCCGCCGCCGTTGGTGCGGCCCAGCGGGCGGTTTTCATGCACCACCGGCACGTCCGGCAGGCCGGTGGACACCAGCGCGAAGCCGGCACCCACCTGGCGCGCCGGCGCGAACGTGCCGTCCATGATGACGAGGGCGCCACTGGCATCGAGCGCCAGTGCGTTCACGTCGCCATTGCGCTGGCCGATCAGCGTGGCCTGGCCGGCGCTGCCCAGGTACTGCACTTGGGCCTGCGCGTAGCGGTTCTCTTCCACGCCGCCGCCCTGCAGCGCCCAGCCGAAACCGCCGCCATAATCGGCCGACCGCACCAGCGACAGGTTGCGGTTGCGCAGGCCCTGCTGCCGCCCGGCCGTGGCACTGGCCGAGGTGCGCTCGCCGAACGACATGCTGAGACTGAAGGACAGGCCGCGCGCGGCCGGCTTGTCCAGGTCCTTGAAGGCGCTGAGGCTGGCATAGGTACCTCGCGGCAGCGCGGCGGACCAGGCCAGTGCGGCAATGCGGCCCGGGTCCTGGCCGGGCACCTGGTAGGCAACATAGCTGATGCCGGCCGTCTGCCCCAGCGGCAGCGCCAGGTTCAGGCTCACGCGGTCGGTGCGGGTGGCGGGCGGCGTGCCCTCGCCGCTGGCCAGGTCGGCATAGCGGCGGCTGGCGCGCACGGTCTGCGCATCGACGGAAAAGCGCGACGAAATGTACTGGTAGCCAACGCTGCCCTGCACGCCGCGGCTGCGCCCGGCGCTGGCCGCCAGGGAACCGTTGACCACGCCGATATTGCCGAGCCGCAGCAGGCTGCCGCCGCCCAGGTTGACGAGGCCGCGGCCCGCTTCGGCGTGCCCCTCCACCGTCCAGGTATCGGTGATGCCGCGCCGGGCCGACGCGCTGAACGACGGCGTGTGCGCATAGCTGAACGAGCGCAGGCCGTAATCGCGCCGCAGCACGCCGGCCTCGACGGAGAAATCGGTCAGATCCTTCGCCATCAGGCGGGTGTCGACATACAGCGGCAGGGTGGTGGAGACGGTGCGGCCCAGCGCGTCGCGCGTGACGATGCTGGCCTGGCCGGCGCCGTTCAGGCCGGCGATCTGGCCGATGGTGAACGGGCCGCTCGGTACCTCCGTCGTCAGCTGCTGCATGCCGTTCACATACAGGCTGACGGCGGTGGGCACCACGGCCGTGCCGCTCAGCGCCGCCACCGGATACGTCAGGAGGTCCGGCCGCAGGTCGAAATTCTTGCGGTACTGGATGCCGCCCATGCGCAGCGAGCGGCTCCACGGCAGCGCATTGCTGACGAAGTCGCCGACCTGCACGGTTTCCAGGTTGACGGGGTCGGACCGGGTCCACCAGGAATCCAGGCGGGTATAGGTGCGGCCGACGCCGCGCAGCGTGGCGATGCCGCTGGACGAGAACACGCCGTTGCCATCGAACAGGCGCAGTTCGTGCATGCCGCTGGTGCGGCCGCCCCGCCCCGCCTGGGCATACAGCTGGTAATTCAGGAGTGCGCCGCGCGAGGCCCCGGCGGCCGTGGCCAGTTCGCGGATCGGGCGGGCGGCGATCGACGTGGCCGCGCGCAGCTCGGCGGCAACCGTGAGGTCGAGCGTCTGGGCGGCGGGGTCGTAGCGGTGCGCGAGGCCCCTGGCGGCGGCCAGGTCGAATTCTTCCTGGCCGCCCAGGCCGAACATGGCCGGGTCCAGGTCGACATCGCGCAGGTTCTGCGCGGTGCTGCGCAGGCCGCGCGGCCCCTGGGTGAAACGCAATACCTTGCCGCTGCTTTCGCCGTTCACTGCCACCTCCAGGTAGAACTCGGTCCCGAGCCCGGGCGCCGGCGCGGCAGCCGGCACGGCCTGGGCCCACGCTTTCCCGGCGGGCAGCACGGCCATGGCGAGCATCAGGCCGGCCAGCGCGCGGGTGCTCATCGGCCTGCCGCGCCGGGCATTACGGTGTTGCCGCGTCGGCCGTCTCCGGCCGCGCGTTGACGGTGGACTGCACCGTCACCTGCCCTTGTAGTTTGGCATCCTGCGCCAGCGGCAGCTTCCACACGCGCTGCTGGCCGGGCAGCACATAGCCGAACAGGCCCTTGCTGAGCTCGAAATCCGTGCCGGCCGCATTGCGCAGCGCCGTCGCCCCCAGCTGCGCATGGATGCGGCCGGTGTTCGACACGCGCATCATCCACGCGCCATTGGCGGTGTTGCCCTGGCGGTACAGTGTCCACGCCAGCACGGGCGCCGCGTCGCCGCTCGGCGCCACGAACACCGGCACCGAATAGCGCAGGCGGATGTCCACCCCGGACGCTTCGCTGCCGCCGCGGGGAATCTCGTCCACCAGCAGGCGGTAGCTGCGTTCGACATTGCTCGGCGCGTTCGACTTGAGGATCAGGCGGATCATCTGCGTCGCACGGGGCGCCACTTCGATGATCGGCGGGCTGACGACGACATCGGTCGTCTCGACCAGCACGTCCTCGCCGTCGCGCTGGCTCCACGCGTACGCGCGCACCTGGCCGTAAACGGGGGTGTCGCCCTGGTTTTGCAGGGAGATCGCGGCCGCGCCCTGCCCCGCCTTGAAGGCGATGGACACGGGCGAGATCTGCAGACTGGCGGCACCCGCCCCGGCGCTGGTCAGTGCGCAGGCAAATGCACAAGCTAGGACGACGGGGCGGATGGTTCGCATCAGAAGTAGACGGTCGCGGTAATGGTCGATTTGTAGGTGTCCGGACGGGGCGAGGCCTGGGCCGGGATCTCGCCGTACACGGTCAGCGTCTGCTGCACGCCGGTACCGGTGCCGCCGAGCGTGTCGGTGCCCTGGGTGTTGCCCCACTGGGCGCCGCCGCTGGCCTGCAGCAGGTTGAACTTGACCGAGGCCGGGCTCGCGCCGGTGCCCGTCAGGTAGCGGTCGGTGCCGGAGGAACCGGTGCCCGTGCCCTGGTCCAGGCCCAGGTTGAACGGCGTGGTGTTGGTGCAGGTGACGGTGATGTTCGACGTGGCATTCACGGCGGTGGCCAGCACGCCGCGGGCGGCGCCGAAGTTCATGGCGGCTGCAGAAATCGTGCAGTCGGCAATGATGCCCATCGTCACGTCGAACGTGGCAGGCTTGTTGCCGTTGCTGTAGACAGCGGCCTGGCCAGGGAAGGCTGCCAGGGTGGTGGCAGCGATGGTTGCGGCGATCAGGGCGCGGCGGGCTTGGACGTTGAACATGATTTCTCCAGTCACAGAAAGGTCGGTCGAGGCGGGCAAGTTTTGTTGCCTTGTGCCAATGTGTGAGTGAATTATGTACGATTACTGATTTTACTGATTTTGCCCGAGGCGAAAGTGCTTCTGATCGCGGAGAAATGTGAAAAAATATTTTCTGCCATGGGCATAATACGCAACAGCGCACTATGAGCACGCTCGATATGACGCCTTTTATTTTTAACAATGCGGGCGATTCCTCCCGCCACCTGCCTGGAGCACCATGACGTCTGCCAGCACCCCGCCCACCATCCTTGTCGTGGATGACGCGCGCTTCGAACAGCGCATGCTGGTCGACCTGCTGACCGACCACGGCTACGAAGTCGACGTGGCATCGACCGGCACCCAGGGCTACGAACTGGCGCTGGCCACGCGGCCGGACCTGATCCTGATGGATGTGCGCATGCCGGACCTGGACGGCATCGCCTGCTGCCGGCTGCTGAAGGCGAATGCCGCAACGCAGGCGATTCCCGTGATCTTCCTGTCCAGCGCCGACACGCCGGCCGAGCGGGTGACAGGGCTGAGTGCCGGCGGTGTCGATTATGTGGGCAAGCCGTTCACGGGCGAGGAACTGGTGGCGCGCATCCGCATCCACCTGGCCCTGGGCCGGCCCCGCGCCGCTGCGGAGGTGGCGCCGGCCGAACCGGGCCGTACCGATCCGGACCTGGTGCTGGTGACGGCCGCGCAGCGGGTGATCGCCGACAACCTGGCGCAGCTGCCCGGCCTGACGGAGATCGCCCGCCGCGTCGGCACCTACCGCGAACGGCTCAACGGGCTGTTCCGGCAGCAGCTGGGCGTGAGCGTCTTCGAATATGTGCGCGAGCTCCGCATCAGCCGCGCCGTCGCCCTGCTCAAGGAGACGGCCATGGAGGTGCGCGATATTGCCGAACTGGTCGGTTTCAGCTCGCCGGGCAATTTTTCCACCGCCTTCCGCGACCGCATGGGCACGACACCCAGCGCGTACCGCGACACCCTGCGCCGCGGTGCGGGCCCTGACGCCGACCAGCCCGGTACGTAGAACGGCCGCGCCGCCGTGGCTGGCCGGCCTCATTGGGGGCGCCCGAATGGGATGTGCTTGACTAGCCGGTTGCAAGCGATCCATGCTGTCATGACGACAGCGGAGGAAGCATGGAACAGGATGGTGGCGGCGCCGGCGGGGAACGCCGCACGGATGCCGCACTGGCCGCCTTGATCGACCAGGGAATCGGCTTCGATGCCGACTGCGGCGCCACGATCGCCTGGGCCTTCCTGGCCCGGCACGGCGTGCCGCCCGCGCTGATCCTGCGGGTGCTGGCGGCGCCGGGGGAAGGCAGCGCGCCACGCCGCACGCGGGGCGCCACCGCGCCGCCTGCCCCGTTACAATGAGGCATGACCGACCGTATTCCTTCGCAAGCGTCCCTGCCCGCCGATGAAGCCGGGCGCATCGCCCTGCTGCACGCGCTGGCATTGCTCGACACGCCGCCCGAGGCCGTGTTCGACCGCGTGACGCGGCTGGCCAGCCGGCTGCTGGGCACGCCGATCACGCTGTTCTCGCTGGTCGACACGGAGCGGCAGTGGTTCAAGTCCCGCGTGGGGCTGGACGTGCTGGAAAGCCCGCGCGACATCTCGTTCTGCACGCACGCCATCATCCACGACGAGCCGCTGGTCGTGAACGACGCCCGGCTCGATCCCCGCTTTGCCGACAACCCGCTGGTGCGCGGCGAGATGAACGTGCGCTTCTACGCCGGCGTGCCGGTGCGCAGCCAGGAGGGCCACGCGCTCGGCACGCTGTGCGCCATCGACACGCGGCCGCACACGCTGGAGGCGGCCGACCTGCAGGCGCTGCAGGACCTGGCCGGCATCATCGCCGACGAGATCCACCGCCGCGAACAGCTGGCCGAGGCCCGGTTCGACCTGCGCAACGTCGATGCGGCGATGCGCGGCACCGAGGCGCGGCTGCGCGCTATCTTCGAGCTGGCCAGCGTGGGCATGGCGCTCACCGACGCGCATGGCAACTGGCTGGCCGTGAACGCGGCGGCCTGCGCGATCCTGGGCTACACGGAAGCGGAATTCCGCAGCCGCACCTACCGCGACATCACCCATCCGGACGACGTGGCCGGCGACACGGCGGCGCTGCGCGAACTGGTCGCGGGCCGGATCACGCAGTTCGAGCGGCAGAAGCGCTATATCAGGAAGGATGGCGCCACGGTCTGGGTGCACACCAACGTCAGCATGAAGGCGGCCGAGGACGGGCGGCCGGAGTATTTCATCATCGCCGTGATCGACATCCAGGACCACAAGATGGCCGACCAGGAGCTGGCCACGCTGCACATGCAGCTGGAAGCGCGCGTGGAAGAACGCACCTGCGAGCTGGTGGCGGCCAACCAGCACCTCAAGCAGGCGATCGCCCGGCAGGAACAGGCCGAGCAGGCGCTGCGGGCACGCGAGGCGGAACTGTCCAGCGTGCTCGAATTCGCCAACGACGCGTATATCGGGCTCGACGAGGCCGGCCGCGTGATCGCCTGGAACCGCCAGGCCGAACGCACCTTCCAGTGGACGCCGGGCGAAGCGGCCGGGCGCACCCTCCCCGAGCTGATCATGCCGCCGGATCTGTGCGCCGAGGACCGCCTGGGCATCACGCGTTTCCGGGCCACGCGCGATGGCGGCACGCTGGCGCGCCGCCTGGAACTGCCGGCCGTGCGCAAGGATGGCAGCGGATTGACGGTGGAAGTGCGCGTGCATGCCAACGAGATCGACGGCCATCTGTCGTTTTCCGCCTTCCTGCACGATATCTCGGACCGCAAGGCCGAGGAGGTGCAGCGCGAGCACGATATCCGCCACGATCCGCTGACGGGGCTGCTGAACCGCCGCGCGCTCGGCGAGCTGCTGCCCCAGGCGCAGGCGCGCAGCCAGCGCCACGGCCTCGGTTTTGCCCTGCTGTTCATCGACCTGGACGGTTTCAAGGCCGTCAACGACCGCCTCGGCCACGACGCCGGCGACGAGCTCCTGCGCCACGTGGCCCGCCGCCTGCGCGCCACCGTGCGGCAGAACGACAGCGTGGTGCGCCTGGCCGGCGACGAGTTCATCGTGCTGCTCGAAGGGGTGCCGTATACATTGGTGGAAGCACGCAGCGTGGCGCGCAAGCTGATCGCGGCGCTGTCGGAACCGGTGGAAGTGGCCGGCCGCACCGCCCAGGTCGGCGCCAGCATCGGCATCGCCGCCAACGCGCCGGACCATGCGACGACGCCGGCCGACCTGCTGCGCGAGGCGGACCGGCAGATGTACCTGGCCAAGGAAGCGGGACGCGGGAGCATCCGGCCGCGCGGCGAGGAATAGCCGCATGCAGATCACCAGTGGCCGCCGAGCACTGGTGTCCGACATCCGGCGCCGGGCGTCTCATCCGGCGGGAGGTGCCTGAAGGCTGGCCGCATGCCGAAGCAGATGGACTCGCCCAACTAAAACCGGTATCAGGCACCCGCCCCTAACGTTCATGTCGCAACGGGTGTCAGGCACCAGCCAGGGGGCTGCGCCGGGATCATGATGCGTCACCAACCTGCATGCGCAAAAAAAACCGGTGTTCGGCATCCGCCGGAGGTTCGTCTCTCCAGGGGTACCAGACACCGGTGCGCACCCGTCACCGGCGCCGAGTGGCGCCGGCGATTGGCTGCGGTTGTCGATTCGCGCCTATTGATTAGTGGCTGCTCTGCAGCATCTGCGCGGTACCGCGCGCGGCGAAGTAGCAGGCGCCGGCATAGCGCTCCAGGCTCTCGCGGTCCAGCACCACGATCATGCCGCGGCGGCACTGGATCAGGCCGTCGGTGGCCAGCTTGCCGGCGGCTGCGGTGATGCTTTCGCGGCGCACACCCAGCAGGTTGGCGATCATTTCCTGGGTCACCTTCAGTTCGTTCGATGGGGAGCGGTCCAGGCGTTCCAGCAGCCAGCGGCACAGCTTCTGCTCGATGCTGCTGTGGCGGCTCGACACCACGTTCTGGGCCAGCTGGGCAAACAGGCAGCTGGTATAGCGCATCAGCTGCTGGGCCAGCATGCCGCCTTCGCCGAACAGGGCGCGCAGCGCATCGGTGCGCATGCGGTAGCCGTAGCCCGGGGCCTGCACGACAGCCGTGTTGCTGGCGCGCTCGCCTTTATACATGGTGATGCCGGCAACGCCTTCGCGGCCGACCACGGCGATCTCGGTCGTGATGCCGTCTTCGTTGACATATTGCAGGGAGACGATGGCGGTGGTCGGGAAGTAGCTGTATTCCACCTTGTCGCCGAAGTCGTACAGATGCTTGCCGGCTGGCAGGGCAACGAGTTCCAGGTCGTCCATCAGGCGCTCCAGTTCCGCCATCGGCAGGGCGCGCAGCAGTTCGTTCTGCTGCAGGCCGGTCACGCTCATGCCCTGTGGCACCAGCTTGCGTGGCGCTTTCGTCACCGGGATCAGGGTGGCTGGCAGCGTGGCGTTGTCGTTCTGGAGGGTCTGGATGGTCTTGAACATTTTCGTTATCCTGTGTGCTGTTGTCATTTCCTCCACTGTATTGCTTCCCCTCATTCCTGACAGTCGGACAAGGGTAGGACGCTATGTAGTACAGGAACATATCGCCATGTAATCTCAGTCCTACGTGAAATGGCGCACATTCAAAACGGACCCGATTGGCGAGAATACGTCTCAAGGCAATCACGCCAGCCAACGGAACGACAGCGACTTATGAACAGCATCTTCAAAGTGTCTTACGCCCTGCAACGCCAGCAACGCGCCGTGGAACGCACGCTGTACGCCCGTTCCGCCGAAGAGAGCGAAGCAGCATCGAAGTGGGTGGATGCCTGGCACCGCCTGGTGCAGGCCCGCCTGGACCGCATGGCCGAAGCGCCGCGCTATGTCGACAGCCGCGGTCGCTTGCTGCACTGATCCCGGTCGCGCCAGTTCGGTCCCCTTCTCTTCCCTTGTATTAATTTCACCCGGCTTGCCGCAAGGGCAAGCCCGCAAAGCCGGTAGCAGCAGCCTCGGCCTTGCCATTTTCACCCTACTCCCTGTGTGCTAGTATGCGGCGGCGGCAAGCCAGCTTGCCGGACCGAAAGAACCGCTGCGGCCTATCCGGCACGCGCGGCGCCGGAGACGAACCCACACCATTGGAGAAGCAGTGAGCATTTTCAGAACCAAAAACCTCGACGACATGGTTGCGGCCGCCCGCAAGCCTGGCGGGTTGAAAAAAGTCCTGGGTCCGTTCGACCTGATCCTGATGGGGATCGGCGCCATCGTCGGCACCGGCATCTTCGTGCTGACGGGCACCGGCGCCCTGACCGCCGGCCCGGCGCTGACGCTGTCGTTCATCATCGCCGCCCTCGCCTGCGGCTTCGCCGCCATGTGCTACGCGGAGTTCGCCTCCACCGTGCCGGTCGCTGGCTCCATCTATACCTACAGCTATGCCACGCTGGGCGAACTGGTCGCCTGGATGATCGGCTGGGACCTGATGCTGGAATACGGCCTGGCCACGTCCGCCGTGTCGGTCGGCTGGTCCGGCTATTTCCAGTCGCTGATCTCCGGCTTCGGCCTGCACCTGCCGACGGCGCTGACGGCCGCACCGGGCGCCGTGCCGGGCGCGGTCACCTACTTCAACCTGCCGGCCTTCCTGATCATGATCGTGCTGACGGCGATGCTGTCGTGGGGCATGCGCGAATCGGCCCGCCTGAACAACGTGATGGTGGCGATCAAGGTGGCCGTCGTGCTGCTGTTCATCGTCGTCGGCGCGCGCCACGTCGAGCCGGCCAACTGGCAGCCGTTCATGCCGTATGGTCACACCGGCGTGCTGTCCGCCGCGGCCATCGTGTTCTTTGCCTTCATCGGCTTCGATGCCGTCACGTCCGCCGCCGAGGAAGTCAAGCGACCCGAGCGCGACCTGCCGATCGGCATCATCGGCTCGCTGGCCGGCTGCACCATCCTGTACGTGATCGTCTCGGCCATCATGACGGGCATCGTGCCCTACGCGCAGTTCAAGGGCGTCGACCATCCCGTCTCGCTGGCGCTGAAGTACGCCGGCGAGAACTGGGTGGCCGGCTTCGTCGACCTGGGCGCCATCCTCGGCATGACCACCGTGATCCTGGTGATGGCCTACGGCCAGACCCGCATCATCTTCGCCATGTCGCGCGACGGCCTGCTGCCGAAGCGCCTGTCCTCGATCCACCCGAAACACGGCACGCCCTACCTGGCCACCTGGATCGTGGGCGTGGTGTTCGGCCTGCTGGCCGCGCTGGTGCCGCTGGACGTGCTGACGGAGCTGATCAACATCGGCACGCTGGCCGCGTTCTCGCTCGTCTCGATCGCCGTGATCGTGCTGCGCAAGAAGCGTCCGGACCTGCACCGCGCCTTCCGCTGCCCGGGCGTGCCGGTGATCCCCCTGCTGGCCGTGGCGTTCTGCTTCGTGCTGATGGCCTACCTGTCCCTGACCACCTGGATCGCCTTCGGCGTCTGGCTGGCACTCGGCCTGGTGGTGTACTTCACCTACGCGCGCCACCACTCGCTGCTGAACAAGCAGTAAGCGCCGCCGGCGCGGTGCGCCTTTCCGGCGCCGACTGTCCGCCTCGCTGGCGGGCACTCGGCGCCGGCTGCGTTGACGTGTACGCGCCTCGGGATTGTGCGAACGCTAACAGACGCATGGCGGCTGGTCCGGCAAGCTGCGGCATCCCGTCACCGCCGAAGGACCATCGATGCAGGCAGCACCGCCACGCCGCAGCAAGGCCCCCTGGGCGATCCTGGGCGCCGTGCTGCTCCTTGCCGGCCTGTTCCTGCTGGCCTGGCGGCCGCCGATCGCGCCCGTCGCGGCACCGCAGGACTTCGCGCCGACACTGGTGGCGCAGGGCGCCCGGCTGGCGGCGGTGGGCAACTGCATGGGCTGCCACACGGTCGATGCGGCGCGGCCGTTCGCCGGCGGCTATCCGGTCGATACGCCGTTCGGCACCATCCACGGCACGAATATCTCGCCGGACGTGGCGACCGGCATCGGCACCTGGAGCCGCGCCGCCTTCACCCGCGCGCTGCGCAAGGGCGTGTCGCGCGACGGACACCACCTGTATCCCGCGTTCCCCTACGATCATTTCTCGCGGCTGGCCGACGGCGACATCGATGCGCTGTATGCCTACCTGATGACACGCACGCCGTTCCATGCGCCGCCAGCCGCCAACGAGCTGCCGTTCCCGCTGAACGTCCGGCCGCTGCTGGCCGGCTGGAACCTGCTGTTCCTGGATCGCGATGCACCCCGGCCGGCCGCGACGGGATCGGCGGAACTGCAGCACGGCGCCTACCTCGCCGATGCGCTGGCCCACTGCGGCGCCTGCCACACGCCGCGCAACATGCTGGGCGCCGAAGACCTGAAACGGCCGTTCGCCGGCGGTGAAGCGGCTGGCTGGTACGTGCCGGCGCTGGACCGGTCGTCGCCCTCGCCCGTGCCCTGGACCGCCGGCCAGCTGGCGGCCTACCTGCGCACCGGCATCGCGCCGGACCATGCCATCGCCGGCGGCCCGATGCAGGAGGTGGTGCACAGCCTGGCCCGTGCGGACGAACGCGACGTGCGGGCCATCGCCGGCTATATCGTCACGCTGATGGGCAGTCCGCCGGCCGCGCGCGTGGCCGATGCGGCGCGACGGGCGGCGGCACCGACCCTGCCGTCACCGGCCGCGACCGAAGAGGCGCAGATGCGCCTGGGCGCCAGCGTGTATGCCGATGCCTGCGCGCGCTGCCATGACCTGGGCCGCACCGCGTCCTCCGGCAGCGGCCTGCGCCTGCCGCTGGGCGTGGCGCTGCACGATCCCGATCCGCGCAGCCTGCTGCGCATCGTCCGCGACGGCATCGCGCCACCGGAAGGCACGCCTGGCCGAACCATGCCCGCCTTCCGCGGCATCCTCACAGAAGCCCAGGTGGCCGCCCTGGCCGCCTACCTGCGCCGCCATGGCGCCGGGGCGCCGGCCTGGCCGTACCTGTCCACCCATGTCGCGGAATCGTTCCGCCCAACGGAGCGCCCATGACCACTTTCCGATTGAACGTCAACGGCCGCCAGCACAGCGTGGACGCCGACAGCGACACGCCGCTGCTGTACGTGCTGCGCGACGACCTGAAACTGAACGGCGCCAAGTTCGGCTGCGGCCTGGGCCAGTGCGGTGCCTGCACCGTGCTGCTGGACAAGGAAGCGGTCATGTCCTGCCTCGTTCCCGTCGCCACCATCGGCACGCGCGAGGTGCGCACGGTCGAATCGCTGGCCAACGGCGCCCTGCAGCGCGCCTTCGTCGACGAGCAGGCCGCCCAATGCGGCTACTGCATCGCCGGCATGATGGTGCGCGCGCAGGCACTGCTGGAGCGGGGCGGCACGCCGTCGGCGGCCGAGATCCGCCGCCACATGGCCGTCAACCTGTGCCGCTGCGGCACGCACATGCGCATCATGCGCGCCATCGAACGGGCGCTGCACGAGGGGCGGAGCGCATGACAGGCCCCCGGTCGCCGTCCCGGCGCCGCGTGCTGGCCGGCGGCGGCGCGCTGGTGCTGGCGTTCAGCCTGCGCCCCGCCATGGCCGCCGTGGCAGGGGAACAACTGCCCGGCAGCCTGGCGAAGGCACCGATGCTGGACGCCTGGATCCGCATCGATGCGGACAACGCCGTCACGGTCCGCACCGGCAAGGCAGAACTGGGACAGGGCATCCGCACCGCGCTGCTGCAGGTCGCCGCCGAGCAGCTGGTGGTGGCGCCAGGCCGCATCCATCTGATCACCGCGGACACGGACCGCACGCCGGACGAAGGCTACACGGCCGGCAGCCACTCGATGCAGGACAGCGGCATGGCGATCCGGCACGCCGCGGCGCAAGTGCGCGAGACGCTCGTCGCGCTGGCGGCCAGGCAGCTCGCCATGCCGGCCAGCGCACTGCGCATCGTCGATGGCGTGGTCCATGCGCCGGACGGCCGCAAGCTGTCCTACGGCGCCTTGCTGGCCGGGCGCCAGCTGAACCTGCGTGCCACGCCGGAAGCGCCCTTGCGCGGCGGCAGCGCGCGGTTCGTGTCCGGCCGCTCGCTGGCCAGAGTCGACATCCCCGCCAAGGTCTCCGGCGGCGCCGCCTACCTGCAGGACTTGCGGCCGGAAGGTATGGTGCATGCCCGCATCGTACGGCCGCCCTCCGCTTTGGCAACGCTCGTTTCACTGGATGCCGCCGCCGTCGAGCGCCTGCCGGGCGTGCTGAAAGTGGTGCGCGATGGCCGCTTCCTGGGCGTGATCGCCGACCGCGAGTACCGCGCCGTCAAGGCCGCGGCGGCATTACAGCGGGCCGCACAATGGCACGTGCCACCGCTGCCTGCCCTGCCACCGCTGCGCGAGCGCGCGTCGCAGGACGTGATGATCCTTGACCGCGGCGAGCTCGCCGCCGCGCCACTGCGGCATGCCGCCAGCTACACGAAACCATTCCAGCTGCACGGCTCGATCGGCCCGTCCTGCGCGCTGGCCCTGTACCGCGACGGCGCCTATACCGTGTGGACGCACAGCCAGGGCGTCTACCCGCTGCGCAAGGCGCTGGCCGAGCTGCTCGCCGTGAAAGAAGAAGCGCTGCGCTGCATCCACGTGGAAGGGTCCGGATGCTATGGCCACAACGGTGCCGACGACGTGGCCGCCGATGCGGTGCTGCTGGCGCGCGCCCTGCCCGGCCGGCCCGTGCGCGTGCAGTGGATGCGAGAAGACGAACACGCCTGGGAGCCCCACGGTCCGCCGATGGCCATCGACCTCGGTGCCACGCTGGCGCCGGATGGCAGCATCGCGGCGTGGCGCCACGATGTCTACAGCCCGCCGCACAACACGCGGCCCGGCAAGGCCGGCAATCTGCTGGCTGGCACGCTGCTCGCCGAGCCGTTCACGCCGCCGCCGGCAAAACCGTCGCCGCAGCCGGAAGGCGCTGGCGACCGCAACGCCATTCCGTACTACACGCTGCCGGCGGCGCGCGTGGTGCACCATTTCCAGGCCACGGCACCGGTGCGCACCTCGGCCCTCCGTTCGCTGGGCGCCTACGGCAACGTGTTTGCCATCGAAAGCTTCATGGACGAACTGGCCCGCGCCGCGCGCGCCGATCCGGTGGCCTTCCGGCTGCGCCATCTCGCCGACCCGCGTGCGGTGGCCGTGGTGCGGCTGGCGGCCGAACGGTTCGGCTGGAATGGCTATAAAAGACAGGCGGGACGGGGGCGCGGCTTCGCGTTCGCGCGCTACAAGAATCTCGCCGCCTTCGCGGCCATCGCGCTGGAAGTGGAAGCCTCGGCGGATACGGGTTACGTGCGCATCACGCGCTGCGTGGCGGCCGTCGATTGCGGCGAAGTGGTCAATCCGGATGGCGTGCGCAACCAGATCGAGGGCGGCATCCTGCAGTCCTGCAGCTGGACGCTGATCGAGCAGGCGCGCCTCGGCGAACAGGGTCCCGTCACGGTGGACTGGGCAGCGTATCCGATCCTGCGCTTCGGGCAGGTGCCGGACCGCGTGGAAGTCCACCTGGTCGACCGTCCCGGCGCGCCGTTCCTCGGCACCGGCGAAGCGGCGCAGGGACCGACGGCGGGGGCGATCGCCAATGCCGTGGCCGATGCGCTCGGCCTGCGCATCCGCGACCTGCCCCTGTCACGGATGCGGGTGCGCGACGCCGCGGGCACGGCCCCGGACGCCGGGCGACCTGCTTAGATGCCCTCTTCCGGCTTGAAGTGCGTGGGGCTGATGCGGAATTTCTTGCGGCGGTCGCCCATCAGGTAGCGCAGGTCGCGGATCGACAGCTCGCTCACTTCATGCATGCGGATCAGCAGCGACGCGCCGACCGGCAGCTTCAGGTGGCGGATCTTGCTGATCACGGGCGGCGCCACTTCCAGCGAGCGGGCCAGCGCTGCATCGTTCTTCAGGCGCATGATGTCGAGCAGCGCATCGATCAGGCGGTTCGGGTTGTAGCTCAGTCCGTCGTCGTCGGCGGCGACGTTGGGCAGCTGGTCGTTTTCGGATTTCATGTGAGGCTCCAGAGCGGTTTGGCGCGTCCTCCCGGGACGCAGGAAGGCAAACGCCGGCCGCCGCGCGGGCAACGGCCTGTAAAGGGTTGGCAAAAAGGCTGGGGACAGCTGCAATATTGCAGCATATTGTGCCACAGAGCAATTACTTCAAGGAAATTGTCGTGGAAATGTGAAATGCCGGGATGATATGAATCAGTGTTGCCCTGCTTGAACATTTAACAATTACGTGAACTGGCGCACGGTCGCGTCCGCCGCCGGACCCTACGATGAACCCAACATTCATCCGCAACAAGCCACCACCGAAGGAGAGACACGATGTACACCGTCCGCCGCGCTTATTCCCGAACCGATGTCGATACCGAACTGCTGATCAACCGCGCGCTGCTGCTGCAGCAATCGACCGGCCTGAAGGATGCCCACACGTTCCTGACGCGCAAGCGCATCAAGGCTGCCACGATCAAGCGGGTGCTGGCCTGCCCTGGCGACCGCCGCGGGCTGTAAGCGAAACGGGCGCCGCGGCGCCCGTTCTTGTTGGTGGCTTGTTTTCGCCGGATGGCAGGACACTAATCCGGCGCGGCCTGCGCCGATGCCAGCGGCCCGTCCGTCACCGGCCGGCCATCCTCCCAGCGCAGCCGGTCGATGCACATGCGCCGCCCCGTGCGGTCCGGCCCCCACGCGTGGTAGACGATCCAGGTCTCGTTCCCGCCCGGCGACTGCACCAACGAGTTGTGCCCCGGTCCGATCAGCGCACCGGGCAGCGTGGACATCAGCAGCGCCCGTCCGCCATCGGCCGGCCGGCGGTACGGTCCGAGCGGATGGTCCGCCACGACCCAGCTCACGCCGTAGTTCTCGCGCTCCCAGGCCCCGCCGCTATAGAAGCAGTAATACAGCCCGTCATGCCTGAGCACCGAGGCGCCTTCCACCGTGTGCCATTCGTAGACATCCCCGTACATGGCGCGCTCCTTCAGGAACAGGTGCCAGTCCTCGTGCGGCCGGGCGACCATGCGCGGCCTGCCCTCCAGCGTCTGCATGTCGATCATGCGGTCGACGACGATGCCGGTGCCCACGCGGTGATCGTCTTCCAGTTCCAGGAAGTCGACGCAGTAGAACAGGTACCACGTGCCGTCGTCGTCCTGGAACGGATGCGCGTCGATGGAGAACGGCTGGTCCGGCACCAGCACTACGCCGGCATCGAGGAAGGGACCGGCCGGGTCCGTGCTGGTGGCCACGCGCAGCTGGTGGTCGCGGCCCTCGATGCCCTGCGCCGAGTAGTACAGGTAGAACGTGCCGTCGCGGTACGCGACTTCGGGTGCCCAGAAATCGGTGCCACCCGGCGGCACGAGGGCAAAGCCCAGCGGCTCCCATTGCACCAGGTCCGCCGAGCGCAGCACGGGAAAGGCACGCCCGTCGGCGCCCCCCGGCGCCGTGCCGTACGCATAGTAGAAGCCTTCGTGCTTCAGCACGAACGGATCCGCCATCGTGTGCGGGTAGACGGGATTGGTAAAGGTTGCGGGCTTGGTGAACGTGCCGGGCATGACGGATCCTTACATCTTGAAGCGCAGGCCCACGCCGTAGGTCGTGGGGGTGTAGCGGATGTCGCGCGGGCGCGAAGTATCTTCCAGATAGCTCTCGAATTTTTCCTTCGTGAGGTTGATCGCGTCGAACGAGACCGAGATGCGCGGCGTGATCTCGTAGGAGAGCGACAGGTCCACGTACGTCGAGGCCTTCACGAAGCGGTCCTGCAGGAAGCGCAGCTCGGCGATCTGCTCCACGTAGTCGCCGCGGCGCGTGGCGGCCAGCCGGCCCGTCAGGCCATGGCCTTCGTACAGCAGTGCGACGTTGTGGCTCTTCTTCGCCACGTCGATCAGCCGCGTTTTCGTCAGCACCGGCGAGCCCGGATCGAGGCGCGTTTCGTTGTCGCCGCTGATCCACGTGTAGTTGAACTGCGCGCCGAAGCCGCTCCAGAACCCGGGCAGGAAATCGAAGAATTTCTGGATGCCGAATTCGGCGCCCTTCAGCGTGCCCTTGCCGGAGTTCTGCGGCCGCGTCACGCGGTAGGTCTGGCCCCCGATCACTTCGTCCTGCGTGAAGTTCTGCAGGTAGCCGTCGATATCGCGGTGGAACAGCGCGATCTGCGCGTAGCCGTTGTTGCGGAAGTAGTACTCCAGCGTGGCATCCGTGTTCACCGACTTGGTCGGATCGAGGTTCGCGTTGCCTGCGCTGCCCGTGCCGGGCGCATTGACGGTCGGCGGGATCAGCGACAGCGCCGGATTGAGGCGCTGGAAGTCCGGTCGCGTGATAGTCTTGCCGATCGAGAGGTGCGACTGCAGGTTGTCGCGCCAGCCGATCAGCGCCGAAACGCTGGGCAGCACGTTGTTCTCGGACGTCTCCAGGTTGACCGGCGTGATCACCTCGCCGACCCGGCTGGTGCCCTGCAGACGGCGCTTCACATGGATGACGCGCACGCCGGCATCGCCGCTCACTTCCACGCCGCCGAGCACCGTCTGCCAGCGGCCGTTCAGGTAGACGGTGCCGCTGCGCTCGCGCTGGTCGAACTGACGCGTCGGATCATCCGGCACGCGGCCCGCCGCGGCGCCGTAGCCGGCCCGCACCACGTCCGCCTGGTCGATCAGGAAGTCGCGCGACGGCACCAGGTACTGGCCGCCGAGGCGGTCGAGGCCGGGACTGAGGCTCTCGAACGAGGGCCCGAACAGCGCCACCGGATTGGGCCGCGCCGCCGCATCGACATCGCTGTGCCCTTCCGCCGAGTGCGAGTCGGTCTCGCGCGAGGACAGCCGCACGCCCACGTTCAGCGCGCGCACGAAGCCATCGCCCAGTTTATACGTCGCATCGGTGCGCCACTGCGTCTGCCGGCCTTCGGAGACTTCCCAGTTCTGCACCAGGCCGCGCAGCACGAACTGGCTGGCATCGCGCAGCGGTGTCGCGCTGCCGGGCGAGCTCACGTAGTTGTAGCCGCCGTGGCCATCACGGCCATAGGTGAACACGCCCACGTCGGCCTGGGGGATCTGCTGGTCGACGATCACGGTGTCGTTGACGAACTTGGTGCGCGTGAACGCCAGCGCCGACGTCACATCCCACGGTCCGTCGCGCCAGCGCAGCGACAGGTTCAGGTTGTGCGTGTTGGTATGTTCCTTCACGCCCCAGGCGCTGGTGGCCACGTAGGGGTCCCAGTCGTACGGTCCGCCGAACTGGGCGGCCGGCGCATTCGCCGAGACGATCGGGCAGATGGTGCCTTCCGGCGTGGCGCAGCCCCGCTCGCCCAGCACCACATTGTTCAGCCGCGGCGCCCAGCCGACGATCGCCAGGATGTAGTCCACTTCCGCACGCGAGCGGTAGCCGGTGCCCAGGTACTGCGTGGTGAATTCCAGCCTGGGGTTGATCTTCCACTGGAAGGCACCGTGCGCGGAAAAGCGTTCGCGGTCGCCGCCGTTGTAGATGCCGCCCACGTTCGGCAGGCTGCCCAGCCGGTCGCCCGGCTGCAGCGGCGCCACCGGCTGGTTGTCGTTCAGGCGCACCGCGTTGCCATCCTGGCCCACCGAGAACAGCCGGTCCGGCCGGTCCACCCACTGCACCGGATAGCCCCAGCGGTCCTTGTTGTAGGCCGCATCGAACAGCAGGCCCATCTCGCCCGCGCCCGTGTTCCAGCGGTTGCTGAGCAAGAAGCCGCCGCCGGGACTGTTGCGCGTCTCGGCCGCCGAGCTGCCATTGACCTTCTGCCGGCGGTTCTCCGCGTAGCCGGTGGCGGTCAGTCCCGGATAATCGAACGGCGCGCGCAGCCGGATATTCACGGCGCCCGCGATGCCGCCCTCCAGCTGGTTGGCGGTGGCGGACTTGTACACGTCCAGTCCCGCGATCGACTGCACCGGCAGGTCCTGGTAGGCGAGCCGGCGCCCGCGCCCCGTGAAGATGTCGTTGCCGTCGAGCGTGGTGACCACGTCCGGCAGCCCGCGGATGGTGACGGACGAAGTCTCGCCCCGGTCGCGGCCCACCTGCACGCCGGCGATGCGCTGCAGCGCGTCGCCGGCGGCGCGGTCGGGGAACTTGCCGATGTCGTCCGCATTGATGGAATCGACGACCTGCATCGCATCGCGCTTGATCTGCTCGGCGGTGCGGATGCTGCGGCGGATGCCGGTCACTTCCACGGTGGCGATCGGTCCGCCCTGCACGCCGGCCTCAGGTGGCGCGGACTGGGGCGCGGACTGTGCTGCGGACTGTGCTGAGGACTGTGATGCGGCAGCGGCCTGCTGCACCGCCGGTTCGGCGGGCTGCGTGGGTGGTTCCTGGGCCAGCGCCGGCACGGCGGCGAGCAGGCATAGCGATGCGGCGGCGCGGCGTGGCGCGACCCTCGTTGAACTCATGGCGGTCTCCGTTCTTATGATGGGCCAGGCTCGCTGCTCCGCCTGGGTGAGCTGTCCGATCTTAGTCACAAGCCGGCGGCGATGCCAACGCGTTTGCGCCCGCGCCTGCCGCAAAGGTTGCGGGGATGCGACTCAGCAGCAGCTCGCCACGGCTATCCTTTCAGTCCCGTCGCGGCCAGCAGCCCCTGCGTCACGCGCCGCTGGAACACCAGATACGCCAGCGCGACGGGCAGCGCGCCCACCAGCGCGGCCGCCATCAGGTGCGCATACTGCACGCCGAAGGCATCGTAGGTCTGCGTCAGGCCCAGCGGGATCGTCATCATGTCGTTCGAGGTGACGATAATGAACGGCCACAAAAAATTGTTCCAGGCCCCGATGAACGTGACGATCGCCATCGCCCAGACGATATTGCCGGACATGGGCAGGTACACGCTCCACAGCACCCGCAGCGGCGATGCGCCATCGAGCACGGCGGCCTCCCGGAAATCGTCCGGCACCTGGTCGAAGAACTGGCGGAACACGTAGATCGCCACGGGCGACACCACCTGCGGCAGCACGATGCCGGCATAGGTGTTGATGAGACCGAGCTGGTTCATGGTGCGGAACAGCGGCACCAGCAGCGCCTCGAACGGCAGCAGCAGCGCCAGCATCGCCAGCGCGAACAGCAGGTCGCGGCCACGAAAGCGCAGCTGGGAAAAGGCAAAGGCAGCGAGCAGGCTGACGAACATCGTGATGACGGTGACCAGCAGCGCCACCAGCGCGCTGTTGAACAGCCAGCGCGTGACGTTGCCGGCACCGAGCACCTTCGCGAACGATGCGAACGTCCAGTGCTGCGGCAGCAGGTGCAGCACGGGCGAGATGGTCTCGTACTCGGGCCGCAGCGCCGTCGACACGGCCCACAGCAGCGGGGCGACCCACAGCATGGCCAGCAGCGTGGCCGACACGACGGCGATCGCGGTCCAGTGCAGCGTGTGCCCGCGGGTCATGCGCGCCTCCGCAACAGCCAGCCCTGCAGCAGCGACAGGGCCACCACGACAAGGACGAACGCCATTGCGATCGCCGCCGCATAACCCGCATCGCTTTGCGTGAACGCCGTCTCGTACATGTAGTGCAGCGTGACGCGCGTGGTGTTGAACGGCCCCCCGGTCGTCATGATGTAGGTCTGGCCGAACACCTTGAGCGATGCGATCAGCTGCAGCACCAGCGCCGTGACGGTCACGGGCAGCAGCGCCGGCCAGGTGATGTGGCGGAACAGCGTCCAGCCGCGCGCGCCGTCGAGGGCGGCCGCCTCGTACTGCTCGCGCGGGATATTGCGCAGGCCGGCCACGAACATCAGCATGTTGAATCCCACGGTCCACCACACGGTGGCCATCGCCACGGCGGGCATCGCCCACACCACGTCGCCGAACCAGGCGCGCCGGATGCCCAGCAGCTGGTTGACGATACCGAGTGAAGGATGCAGCATCCAGTCCGCAATGAGGGTCATCACGGAGATCGGCAGCACATACGGCAGGAAGAAGGCGCCCTGCAGCCACGCGCCCGCCTTGCTGAACCGGTCGACCAGCAGCGCCATCGCCAGGCCGAGGATCGTCAGCGGTATCACCGTCAGCAGGGCGAACCGGAAGGTATTGCCAAGCGAGGACCAGAACGCCGGGTCGCGGACCAGCATGGCGTAGTTGTCGAGGCCGACCATGCCGCTGGTGCGCGTCAGGCTGCTCTCGGTCAGGCTCAGGTACAGGGTCTGGCACGCCGGCACGAGGAAGAACAGCACCCAGGCCGCCATGAACGGCAGCAGGAGCAGCATGGCGGACAGGGTCTCGGTACGGCGCCGCATCATCCCTCCTAATACTGGGGTGGGCGCTTGTCGACGAGGCGCTGCGCCTCCGTCTCGAAGCGGCGCAGCGCATCGGCCGGCGTCAGCTGCCCGGACAGCGGCGCCGGCAGGAACTTCGACGCGATCGCCTCCACCGGGCCGGCCGCCCCCATGTACCAGCCGGGCGGGTCGTAGACCACGTTCGGTGCTGCGCCGGCGTATTCCGCGTTCGGCATGAGCGTGCGCAGCGCGGCCGATTCCGCCACCGGCCGATACGCAGGAATGTGGCCGCCTTCGGCCCAGCCCAGCGAGTGACGGCTCACGTAGGCCACGAAGCGCAGCACGGCTTGCATCCTGGCGGGCGTGAGCGGCCTGCCGGTATTGGCAGGCACTGCGAAACCGTGCGAATCGGCCCATGCGCTGGCGTTGCCGTAGAGCGCCGGCAGCGGCACGATCCCGTACCGGAAGCCGAGCGTGCCGTCGCGCGTGCCGCGCACCAGCTCCGGCACTTCCCAGGCGCCGTTGAGCATGAAGCCCGCGTTCCCGGCCATGAACTGGCTGGTGGAGGCCGGATAGTTCAGGCCCGGCGTCGCGTACCCGGCCTGGAACCAGTGCGCGATCGCGGCCAGCGTGTGCTCGCCGGCCGGTCCGTACGCGAAGCGGTTCTTGTCCACGACCTGCAAACCCTGCTGCGCCAGCAGCGACAGCCACAGGCGCCAGATCGCATAGGTGCTTTGCGCCGCCTCCATCGCCAGGCCGTCCTTGCCGGTACGCTCTTTCACGGCGCGGAACGCCGCAGTCAGTGCCGCCATGCCGACGATGGGTTTCAGCCGCCCCTGGCCGTCCAGCAGGCCGGCCTGGCCGACGAGCGTCTTGTTGTAGTACAGGACCAGCGGGTGGATGTCGAGCGGGATCGCATACGTACCGTTGCCGTACTGCGAGCGGTCCCACTGGCGCGGCAGGAAGTCGGTGCCGGCCAGGCCGGCGGCATCCAGCTCGGCCGGCGTGATCGGGCGCAGCACGCCGCCACCGGCCAGGTTGGGCAGACGCGACAGGTGGATGGTGGCGACATCGGGCCCCTCGCCCACCACGCCCGCCGTGATCAGCTTCGTGTAAAAGGGTTCGCCCCATTTGAGCGTGGTGCTTTCGACGCGCACTTCACGCTGCGACGCATTGAAGCCGTCGACCAGGGCCCGCATGCGCGCGCCATCGCCGCCGGACAGCAGTGTCCACATGCGCACCACCTGCACATTGGCCGGGGCGCCGCCGCCGGCACGGGCCGGCAGCACCAGCATGCCGGCAAAGGCAAGTGCCCAGCCAAGGGCGAGTACGCGCCGAACGGCGAGTACCCGGGCAACGGCGAATATCCGGGCAACGGCGAATACCCGGCCAACGGCAAGTACCCCGCCTGCCGCGAATATCCGGGCAAGGGCCAGCACCGGCGCGCGCAGCGCCATGACAGCCAGCGCCATCGTCTCCTCCAGTCGTCTGTGCCGGCAGTGGGCTGCCGGTCGTTTGCTACGTGGCTTCGGTCGGTTCGCGATGCCCCGGCTCGGGGGACGCCATGCCCGGCTGGTCTTCCGGCCCGGCGCCCGCATGGGACGATTGTGCAGTGGGTGGCGTGAGCTCCGGCGCACGTTTGCCGCGCCACATCTCGCTGTGGCCCAGCGGATCCGTGTACCAGTCGTGCAGCCGGGCATCCGGCCCGCGCGTGGCCTCGGCCAGCGCGGCGATCGGCGCCTTCGGCACGCGGTGCTCGGTGAGCAGGCCGTTCTTCTCGTTGAACGTGTCCGTCAATTGCGTGTAGCAGAAGCCGGACAGCGGCCGGCAGCGGTGGATCGCCGCCATCAGGCGCTGGTAGCGTTCCAGCAGCTCCGCGCCGTCGCGGGCCACCGAATACCCCCAGCCTTTCGGGTCGCCCTCGTCCATGCAGGCGATCCCGCCGAATTCGGACAGGAACAGCGGCTTGCCCTGTCCATCGAACCCGTCGATCACGAGGCGGCGCCGCGCCGGCCGCACGTGTTCGAACGTGTACTGCAGGCCCTCGCGGGTGCCGTAGCGGGCATACAGCTCCTCCGGATCGGCATGGTAGTCATGCACGTTGACGAAGTCCCCGCACGGCATCTCCCAGCCGTCGTTGCCGACCACCGGACGGGTGCCATCGAGCGCGCGGGTCATGTGGTACATGGCGCGCACGAAGTCCACCTGGCGTCGGTCGTGCATCAGTTCCGGCACGCCCCACGATTCGTTGGTGGGCACCCAGGCCACGATGCACGGGTGCGAGATGTCGCGGTCCACCAGCTCGCGCCACTCTTCCATCACGCCGTGCACCGTCTCGCTGGAGAAGCCGTAGGCCGAAGGCATCTCCGCCCACACGCACAGGCCCAGCACATCGCACCAGTACAGCCAGCGCGGATCTTCGGACTTCTGGTGCTTGCGCACGCCGTTGAAGCCCAGCTCCTTGATCAGCATGACATCCTCGCGCAGCTGGTCGGCCGAACCGACCATCAGGCTGTCCGGCCAGTAGCCCTGGTCCAGCACCATGCGCAGGTAGTACGGGCGGCTGTTGAGCAGGAACCGGTCGCCGTCCACCGAGACCGTGCGCAGCGCCGTGTAGCTGATTACATGGTCCAGCACCAGGCCGTCCTCGGCATGCAGCGTGATCTCCACGTCGATCAGCTGCGGGCTTTCCGGGCTCCACATCCAGTGGGCGCGGGCGTCGTCGATGCCGGGGTCGGGCAGCTGGAACAGGCGCGACAGGCGCGCATCGAGCAGCATGCAGCGGTCCGAGACGAGCACCTTGTCGCCGAGGCGCATGACGATGTTGAGCGTGCTGTTCTTCGGCAGGTGCGCCACGTCGGCATCCAGGCGGATCTGCCACGTGAACACGTCGGCCGTCCAGCGCACGTGCGACACGTGGGCCCGCGCCACCTTCTCCATCCACACGGTGCGCCAGATGCCGGTGGTGCGCGGGTACCAGATCGAATGGGGCTCCAGCTCCCAGTCCATCTTGCCGCGCACCTTGTGCATGTCGTGGGGATCATCCTCTGCCTGCACCACGATCTCCACGCTGTGGCCCGTGAGATGGCGCGTGACGTCGATGGAAAACGGGCTGTGGCCGCCCTTGTGCTGCATGGCGAAGCGGCCGTTGATCCACACGCGGGCGCGGTGGTTGACGGCGCCGAAGTGCAGCATCAGCCGTTCGTCCGACGACGGCAGCAGGTTGTCGTCCAGCCCCACCACGCGGCGGTACCAGACGCGCCGCCGGAATCCCGTGTCGTGCACGCCGCTGGCGATGGCCTCGGGCGGGTACGGCACCGTGATGATGCGGTCGAACGGCACGTTGTACGGTTCCTGGTATTCGGCGGCGTCGTCGAGGTAGGCCTGCCAGGCGCCGTCCAGGTTCAGCCACTGGGGGCGCCGCAGCTGCGGTCGGGGGTGGTCCACGGTGTCGTCTCTCCTTGCGGTCATTTGATCTCCCAATGATAAGGTTTAAATGGCCCGGCAGTGAGACCGTTGCGCTTCGTTACGCTAGTTGCGCTTGGTTGCACTTAGTTGCGGTTGGTTGCACTTTGCAGCGCGCTGACGGTCACCGGCCCGAACGCCACGGCGCGGCCCCTACCGCCCATCGCGAACAGGGCGAGGTGCGGCTGCGCGCCCAGCGCGTGCGTCCAGGTGCCGCCGCCGGTCCAGTGGCGCCCATCCTCGCTGGACCAGGCGCGCCAGCGTTCCGTCGTCCCGCTGCGGACCACGTCGAGCCGCAGCCAGGTCCATGCGCCGCTCGCCGCTGGCGTGCCGGCGACCGTGTTGCCGTACCGTGGATAGCCGGCGGCCACCGGCAGCTGTTCCTTTGCGAACTCCACCTGGTGCAGGCCGGCGTCCGCCAGCACGGCCAGCTTCACGTAGTTGTCGTCGTCCCGCATCGCCACGATGCCGGCCTGGACGTGCGTGGCGCAGCAGTCGTCCGGTGCATCGAGCTGCAGTTTCGTTTCGATGCGCAGGTCGCCGGGCGGCAGGCGGCGCAGCAGCAGCGGCGCCGTGTTCGTGCCGGCATGCAGGTCGCCCGGCTGCGTGCTCCAGGCCAGCGTGCCGTTCCTTGCCCGCCATGTGCCGGGACTGCGGCGCCACCACCAGTCGCGCCCCAGGGTCGGGCCGCCGAAGCCCTCGCGCCATCGCAAGGCGAGGCCGACACCGCTGCCCGGCAGCTGCACCGGGGGCCGGCTCGCCGCGCCCGTGGTGGCCGGCGCCGGCAGCGCTTCGTCGGACGGCCCGCCGCCGCCCGCCACGACCGGCCAGCCATCGATCCAGTCCACGCGGTCCATCAGCACCGGGCGGCGCGTCAGGCCGGGGCTGAAGTACGGGTCGCCCAGGTCGACCGCGTGGTACAGCGTCCACCACTGTCCCGCCACGTCCTGCAGCACGGTGTTGTGGCCCGGTCCCGTCCAGCGGTTGCCGTTCTGCGGCAGCACCGGCGTGCCGCCGGCGCGCACGGCGGCCATGTCGTTGCCGAGGCGGTCCAGGAACGGGCCTTCCGGCGTGGCGGCGCGCCCTACGTTGAGCGAGTAGCCGGTGAGCGGCCCGGCGCAGCAGTCGGTCGCCGACACGAACAGGTACCACAGCCCGTCATGCCGGACCACCTCCGCGCCTTCGTAGCGGCCGGCACTGCCGACGCGCCGCGGCTCGCCTTCGACCGCCAGGCCATCGGCCGCCAGCCGCTGCACGAAGATGCCGCCGCCGTAGCTGCCGTAGTACAGGTAGCGGACGCCGTCGCCAGTGGTGACCACGTCCGGGTCGAAGGTCCAGTCGAACTGGCACCCGGCGCCGCTGGCCCGTGGCGCCACGACCGTTCTGCCGCTGGCCTGCCAGGGCCCGGCCGGCGAGGCGCTGCTGGCGACGCCGATGGCGGAGTCGTTGGTGCAGCCAGGTCGCGGGCTGGCGGCATCCGCGACATCGGTGATCGTGTAATAGAGGTAGTAGCGCCCGTCGTGATAGTGCGGCTCGGGCGCCCACAGCCAGGAAGTGGGCGCGGCCGGCGCGGGGCGTTCGGCGAATGCGTCGGCCACGAAGGTCCAGTGCACCAGGTCATTCGAGCGGTAGATCGGCATCAGCCGGAAGCGCCAGCCATCGCCTTGCCGCTCCTTGCGGCTGACGGGATCGCTGGTGCAGTACAGGTACCAGGTGGGTGCTGCGGCCTGCGGATCGCGCAGCACGGCGGGATCGGCGCAGTTCTCTGCCAGTTCGCCGCTGGCCAGGGTCAGGGGCAGAGGATTGCGATAGGTGGCCTCGCCTTCGGCTGCCTCGATCGCGACGGGACTGGCCAACGCCAGTACCAACAGCAGAGATGCACGCACTCGGAACTCCCTGTGACAGGTCCGGGACAAAGGTCGAACGGAAAGGGCAACGGTAGCACGGAGCGGGCCGGAGCGCTGCACGCGTGGGCCGCGCCGCCGCTCCATAAAAGAAGACCCGCCGGGCCAGGACAGCCACGGCGGGTCGGACGCCAGGTCGGCGCAACGTCAGCGCAGAAAGGCGATCAGCGCGCTGCCGCCGCGACCGCAACGGCCGTCATGTTGACCAGACGGCGCACGGTGGCGCCAGGTCCGAGCACGTGCACGGGCCGCGCGGCGCCCAGCAGCACGGGACCGACCGTGACACCCTTGCCGCTGGTGACCTTCAGCAGGTTGAAGGCGATGTTCGCCGCGTCCAGCGACGGCATCACCAGCACGTTGGCGTCACCCGTGAAGCCGGGGATCACGCCGGCGCCGGCCAGCGCCACGTCGCCCTGCACTTCGCCGGTCACGGACAGTTCCGGCTCGGCCTGCGCCAGCAGCGCGGCCGCTTCGCGCATCTTGCGTGCCGACGGCCGCTCGGAAGCGCCAGCGGTCGAATGGGACAGCATGGCCACCTTCGGCTCCAGGCCGAAATGACGGACCTGTTCGGCGGCCAGGCGGGCAATCGCCGCCAGTTCGGCAGCAGTCGGATCGTCGTTGACGTGCGTGTCGGCCACGAACAGCGTGTGCTTTTCCAGCACCAGCGCATTCATCGTGGCCAGCACCTGCGCACCCGGCGCGAGGCCGATCACGTCGCGCACCTGCTGCAGGTGCGTGTCGACATTGCCGCGCAGGCCGCACAGCACGGCATCCACGTCGCCCTTGTTCAGCAGTTCCAGCGTGAAGGCCGTAGCGTCCGCGGTGCCGGGATCGACCAGCGTGTAGTCGGTACCGGCGCGCAGGCGCAGGCCGGCCGCCGCGATGGCACCACCCACCAGTTCCGGCGTGCCCACCAGGACCGGATGGGCCAGGCCTTCGTCCACGATCGTCTGCACGGCGCGCAGCACGCGCGGCTCGTCGCCCTCGGCATACGCGACGCGCTTCTTCGCGCCCTTGGCGGCCGTGAACAGCGGCTTCATCACGAGGCCCGTGTGGTAGACCTGCTGTTCGAGCTGGGCACGATAGGCATCCAGGTCGGCGATGGGCTGGGTGGCCACGCCCGATTCGGCGGCGGCGCGGGCCACGGCCGGCGCGATCGCGGCGATCAGGCGCTGGTCGAACGGTTTCGGGATGATGTAGTCGGGACCGAACGTGAGCGTCTGCCCGGCATAGGCGGCGGCCACGTTCTCGTGCACTTCCGCTTCGGCCAGTTCCGCGATCGCCAGCACGCAGGCTTCCTTCATCGCTTCCGTGATGCGGGTGGCGCCGCAATCGAGCGCGCCGCGGAAGATGTACGGGAAGCACAGCACGTTGTTGACCTGGTTCGGATAGTCCGAGCGGCCGGTGGCGATGATGCAGTCCGGCCGCGCGGCCAGCGCCACTTCGGGACGGATCTCCGGTTCCGGATTGGCCAGCGCCAGGATGATCGGACGTTCGGCCATGGTCTTGACCATGTCGCCGGTCAGCACGCCGGCCGTCGAGCAGCCCAGGAACACGTCGGCACCGTTGACGATGTCGGCCAGCGTGCGTGCGTCGGTCGCCTGCGCGTAGCGCGCCTTGTTCGCTTCCATGTTCGCTTCGCGGCCCTGCCAGATCACGCCGCGCGAGTCGGTAACGAAGATGTTCTCGCGGCGCACGCCCAGGTTCACCATCATGTCCAGGCAGGCGATCGCGGCGGCACCGGCGCCGGAAGCCACCAGGCGGATGTCGCCGATCTGTTTATTGGCGACCTTCAGCGCGTTGATCAGCGCGGCGCTGGAGATGATGGCCGTGCCGTGCTGGTCGTCGTGGAAGACGGGGATGTTCATGCGCTCGCGCAGCTTCTGCTCGATGTAGAAGCATTCCGGCGCCTTGATGTCTTCCAGGTTGATGCCGCCGACGGTCGGTTCCAGCATGGCGATGGCGTCCACCAGTTTATCGGGATCGTTCTCGGCCAGTTCGATGTCGAACACGTCGACGCCGGCAAACGCCTTGAACAGGCAGCCCTTGCCTTCCATGACGGGCTTCGAGGCCAGCGGGCCGATATTGCCGAGACCGAGCACCGCGGTGCCGTTGGTGATCACGGCCACCAGGTTGGCCCGCGAGGTGTATTCGGCGGCCGTGGCGGGATTCGCGGCGATTTCCTCGCACGCGTACGCCACGCCGGGCGAATACGCCAGCGACAGGTCGCGCTGGTTCGACAGCGGTTTCGTCGGCACGACTTCGATCTTGCCGCGGGTCGGGAAGCGGTGGTAATCCAGCGCATCGGTGCGCAGCTGCTGTTCGCGGCGCTGATCGTCGTCGTTGCTCGGGTGGGTCATGCGGTACTCCTTCCAGTGTTCGAATTCGGTGCGTCCAAGCGCAGTTCAAGGGTCTACACGCCAGTCCGGAAGCCCCGGCTCTTCGTGTGGAACCGACAATAGTAACCGGAATCGAACATTTGCGACAAACGTCACCGGGAAGCCGGGAAGTACCTGCCGGCTGCCATCAGCCTGGCACCGTCACGGCAAGCGATGGACGGTGAAGTCCGAGACCAGCTGCCGCGACAGGGTGGTGCGCAGCCCGAACAGCCCCGGCCCGAGCCGCTCCGGCGAAGCGAAGTACGGCACGTTGTCGACATAGAGGCGCGTGCCGCCGCCATCGACGACGATGCGCACGTGGTAAGGCTGGTTGGCCTTCAGGAGCCATGGCGCATCCAGGTACTCCTGCAGCAGGATGCGCTTGCCGGAGCCGTCGTAGTGGCGGAACCGGCTGGTGGTATTGGCATTGCCGCCGATGCCGGCATAGAACATGGGGATCCCGTCGTAGTCGGCCAGCTTGCCGGACACGGCGCCGGCGGGCCTGGCCTGCCAGAACACGTTCAGGTCGGACAGCCGCTCGCCCGTTGTTCCCGTAAGCGGCACCGTGCGCGTGAACGCGATCTCGTAGTGACCCGACAGAGGCTCGGTGAACCAGACTGTCAGGCCGGCCGGCGCATCGAGCACCAGCGCGCCATCCCTGACGGTGGCGGCACCGGCCGCATTGCCCGCCTCCGCCTCGACGCGCCAGCGCTTCCCGTCGAAGGTGCGGAAATCGTCGCGGAACAGCACCGGTCCCGGCGCTGCGGCCCGGGCTTCCAGCGCCAGCAGGCCCAGGGCACCCAGTCCCCACTGCGCCGCCGCGTTGGTGGAGATGCGGGGCGCTTCATCGAGCTCGTTCAGCACCGCCGGCGCGCGCACGCGATGCACCACGAAATCGGCGTCCTTCAATCCCGCCTTGCCTTCTTCGAACTGCCGCCAGGCCTGCGCCATCAATTGCGGATCGCGCGTCTGCGCCGCCAGGTAGCCCAGCAGCCGCGCGTGCCCCTGCGACAGGTTCAGCTTGCCCAGGTCCCTGCCCAGCTCCGCCTTCTGCGTGGCGCCATCGGCGTTGTACAGCCGGCAGTACTGCAGCCAGGCGGCGCGGAATGCCAGTTCCGGCAAGGTGCGCAGCAGCTCCGAACAGATCTCCGTGAGCCCGAACACGGCGGAGAGGTGCGATGCATTGGCCTCCTTCTTCGTATCGATCGCGAAGCGCCCCGTGTTCAGGTCCATCACCGCGCTGCCGGTGAAGAAGCCATGCGGCTGCGCGGCGATCGACGCCATGCTGGCCAGCAGCCGGTCGCGCCATACCTTGTCGCCCGTGCGCTCCCAGGCGGTGAACCATGCGCCGGCCACCGCGCCCCAGTCCGTGCCGAAGCCGACCAGGGCGGTGCCCGGCGCGTCTGCCCCCTTCGCGCCGATCTTGCGGCCGGGGACGATGTCCTGCAGCCGCGTCACGGCATCGAGCTGCTCGGTGAGCAGGTCGCCGATGCGCTCGTCCGCCGTCAGGTAGTACATGAAGCGGCGGTTGATGGCCGTGGAGATGCGCGCCTGCTTGGCGCTGTCGGCCCAGTGCTGCACGCCGTGGCGCGTGCCGAGCGGGCTGAATGGACCGATGTGGTAGACATCGACCTCGCCCGTATGGCGCGTCATCGCCTCGGCAAGGCGGAACGCATCGGCGCGCCCCGAGTGCAGGAAGTAATGCCACAGCCAGATATCGGTGGACAGTTCCGAATTGTCCCAGGCGAAGCCGCCCACGTCGTAGCGCCACTGGTGGCGCCGCGGATCGTAGGTGTGCATCACGTCGCCGTAGTCCCAGAAACCGTACCAGCGGCGCTGCTCGACCTGCCCCCGGTAGTAATCGAACAGTTCGCCGAGGCGCTTTTCATAGGGCCTGGCACGCGCGCCGCCCTGCCCGGCCGGCGCCCAGTAGTCGCTGAACACGCCCGCCGCGTGGAGGCGTTCGGGCGATGGCAGCAGGCGCGGCGGCTGCTCGATGCGGCGCGCGATCGCCACCAGCTCCGCCGGTGTCGGCGTCGCCGGCAGCAACTGCAGCGCCAGCTCGCTGGTGCGGCCCACGCCATACGGCGTGCCGTAGTCCGGCTGGAAGTCCTCGTACGTGATGTCGAGGGCGGCGCGCTGTTTCTCGAACGTGTCCTGGCCCATGCCGTCATGGTAGAAGCGCAGGTCCATCGCCGGTGCCGAAGGGGCCCACAGCCACAGCGTGACGCTGGCCTGGTCGCCCGCGGCGCCGGCGATATCGAGCTGCCCCGGGTGGCTCTGCCAGAAGTGGCGCACGCCGAACGCGACACCGCCGGTGGTGCCGCCGACATAGCCGGTGCCGCCGGCGCGCGTGCCGCCGTTCGACGGGATCCAGCCGTGGCCGGACGAGGTGCGCTTGGTGATCGTGAACCCGTCCGCGTTCGATTGGAGCAGGCGGTAGTCGCCGAATGCGGGGATGTACGGCAGGCCGTCGCGCACGTTCTTTGGCCACCCTTCGACGGGCGGCAGCGGCCGGCCCGCCACCTGCGCCGCGGCGATCGCCTCGCCCGGATCGCGGCGCAGGCCCGTGATGCTGCGCACGCTCTCGGCAAACACGCCGCCGGCTTCGGAGACGAAACGCACGTGCCGGTCATGCGGCGCACCGTCGAGCGCCACGCCGAAGCGCACGCCCAGGCCGCGCACAGTCACCTTCAGCGGATCGGCGTCATACAGGAAGGTGTGCAGCACGCGCACCGCATCGCTGCCGCGGTAGAACTCCAGCCGCAGCGTGAACGGCAGCAGCTTCGCGCCATCGGGCGCACGATGCGCACCGGTCAGTTTCAGTACGGCGCGCACCGGGCCATCCTGCTCGACTTCCACCTTCTCGACCGCCCCGCGCCAGCGCAGCCGCCCTTCGCTGGCCGCTTCGTCATCCGTCACGCCCGCCGTCAGCAGCACCAGTTCGCCGTCCTGCAAGGACGTGCGGCCTTCGAGCGCCAGGCTGGCGAACAGCGTGTTGCCGGACAGCGGCACGCGGGCCCGCAGGCGGCCCGTGTCGACGACGATCTCGCCGTCCGCGCGGGTGACCAGATGGGTGACAGAATTCACGCTGCCGGCCAGTGCCTCCTGCCCGATCGGGAATACCTGGTAAGCGGCAGCCACCGCAGTGGAATCCGGCCCCGCCTGTGGCCCCACCGCATGCGCACTCCACTTGATCGAGCCGTCCGGCCAGTATGCCAACGGCCACGATTGCGACGGGGCGACGCCCGTGCCATCGGCCGGCCGCAGCACGAAACCACTGCCCTGCGGCGCCCGGCCCAGCGGCCACGGTACGCCGAACGTTGTGCCGGCAAAGCTGGCCGGCGCGGCGCCATCGAGCCAGTGCAGCGCGGTGTCCAGCGGCGCAGTACCGGTGCCGGATTTTGTCGCGCTCCGCGAGGAAGGCTTGGCCGCCAGTGCCTGCAGCGGCGCCAGGGCAGGTGCGCCGGCCAGCAGCGCGGATAATTTCAGCAGGTCTCGTCGATCCATCGGTTTTTCTAGGTTTTTCCAGGTTTTGCTATTCAGTAGCGGTAGCCCAGCGTGACGCCCAGTGTACGCTGCTCCCCCAGGTAGCCCGTCACGGAACCGTACTCGTTGTTCACCAGCCGCTTGTAGTAGGTCTTGTCGAAGGCATTGTTCAGCCACAGGGAGGCGGTCCATTCGCCCTTGTCCGTCCTGCCCGAGGTGCCGGCCGAGAAGGCGGCCAGGCCGTAGCCGGGCACGCGCGAGAACTGCGAGTTGTCCACCGTGCCGTACATCCAGCTGCGCCAGGCGTAACGGCCGGCGACGAAGTTCTTCAGGCCCGCGGCGTTCCACTCATAGCGCACGCTGGCGTTAGCCGTCACGCGCGGCGCGTTGAACACGCCCTCGCCGGACAGGTCGCAGGACTTCGGCGCGTTAGGCGCCAGCAGCACCTCCGGCGGGCAGCGTGCGGTCCTGTAGTCCGTGTAGTACGTGTCGTTGAACACGGCCGAGGCATCGATCTGCCATGCCCGCGTCGGCGTCCAGTGCACGGAGGCCTCCGCGCCGCGCGAGATGTAGGCGCCCGCGTTCAACAGGTACACCTGCTGGTCGACCGGGTCATAGCCCTGCGTCTGGAAGTCGCGCACCTGCGACAGGAAGATGTCCGCCTTCAGGTTCAGCCGGTTGTCCGCGAGGTCGGCCTTCACGCCCAGCTCGCCGCTGCGGGCCTTTTCCGGCCGGATGATCAGCGAGTCCAGCCCGGCCTGTGCGGCGGCGCCGGACGAAATATTCAGGCCACCGGCCTTCTCTCCATAGGACGCGGCCGCATAGGTGCTCAGTCCGGGTGCGGCACGCCAGGTCGCGGCCACGGTGGCGGAAGGCAGGTTGTTCGTGATCTGCAGGTAGCCCGAATTGAACGGCGAACGGTTGTAGCGGACGAAGCTGCCGCCCCGCTCCTCATGGTTGAAGCGCACGCCGGCCGTGATGTCGATGTCCTCGCGCGCGTGCCAGGTGCCCTGGGCGAATGGCGACAGCGAACGGTCGCGCAGCAGGCCCTGGCGGATCACGTCGAGCTTGCGCGAGACGCCGGTGGCGGTGCCCAGCCAGATGTCGGGCAGCGTGGTATCGGCATAGCGGGTATGCGCTTCGATCTCCAGCTTCTGTCCCAGGTACGTAAGGCCGAACGCGTAGTCGACCGGACCGCCGGTGGGCGCATCCACACGCAGGTCCTGCGACCAGCTGCGGTCGTGCTGCTGGAAGCCGCTGTTCGCATAGAGCTGCACCGACTGGTAGTCCGCCAGCGAGGGCGCCGAATGGAAGTAGCGGTACGAGGTGATGGAGCGCAGCCGCCAGCCGCTGCCCAGCAGCCACTCGGCGCGTGCCGCCACGCCGCCCTGCACGATATGGGTGCTGGTCTCGTCGTCCAGGTCCACGGTGGACCCGTACAGCACGTTGTTGCCGACGCGCGCAGACCGCACCAGATAGGCATCGGTGCCGTTCACCGCATGCGTGGCGACCAGCACCGGCGTCGGCTCGCTGTTGGCATTGTTGTAGTCGGCGGACAGGCGCAGCCGGAAGCGGTCGCCGTCGCGGAACAGCAGCTGGCCACGCGCGCCGTTCGAGCGCGCGCCATTGAGCTGGTGGCCGTTGCGGACATTGGTCACGGCACCGCCGTTGCTGCTGCTGATGAGGTTCAGGCGCCCCGCCCAATGCTCCGACAGGGGGCCAGACACGACGGCGCGCACACGTTCGTAGTCATGCTGGCCGACCGACGCGGATATCGACGCCTCCGGCACGAAGGTGGGCTCCTTCGTGTGCAGGTCGAGTACACCGCCGGTCGAATTGGCGCCGAACATGGTGCCCTGGGCGCCACTCAGCACATCGGCCCAGGCCAGGTCGCCCAGGCTGGACAGCATGCCGGGCCGCGCCAGGTAGACGCCGTCGAGATACACGGCCACGCTGCCCGGCATGCCGATGTTCTGCTCCCCGCTCGTCTGGCCGCCGCCATCGCCGATGCCGCGCAAGGTGATCTGCATGTCCGCCGGGTCGGTGCTCTGCACGTTCAGGCCGGGCACCAGCTGCTGCAGGTCTTCCAGCGACGTGACGTTCTGCTGCTCGAACTGTTCGCCGGTGACGCGGTAGGCCGACGTGGGGGTGCGCCGCGGGTCGTCCTCGACGGTGCTGCGCTCCTGCCGGCTGCCGCTGACGGTGACGACCGCGGCAGGGGCCGCGTCGGCCGGCTCGTCGGCGGGTCCCGGCACGGTTCCCGCCTTGGCGGCACAGGGCATGGCGGCCAGCATGACCAGCGCGGCAGCGGACGCCAGCAGCGCACGCTGGCGAGGAAGATCGGTGCCGGGGATGGCGTGACGGCAGGGAGGCGTGAGTTCAGCTGCGGCGAATGGTGCGCCCGATGGCGCGGCGCGTCGTGGTACCGGATTCATTTCGTGGATCTGCCGGGATGCCCGGCCACTGTGAAGGACCGCCGACTATAGACGGACCTGCAAGCTTGCGAAACGAACCATTTCGATTATCGTTGCTCCAAAATCGTCTTTGAAAGTCACCGGGGATTCCGGCATGCTGAGGACGATGACGATGACGATGACGATGACGATGACGATGACGATGACGATAAGGTGCTGTGCGGTGCGGTACGAATCGTCTTGATGCGATGCACCGCTCAGCGGGGGCCGCGGCGGCGCTCGTCGCCATGGCGGTGGAAATTCGGGGCGCACAGCACGCGCAGCGCGATATCGCGCGGCACGCCGGCTTCTTCCATGTACTCGAGGGCGGGGTGGATGCCATCCGCCTCGACGATCTTCAACGCATCTTCCACGCGCGCCGCCATTGCAGCGTCGGCGCGCGACCTCGTCGTGCCGCGATCGACCATGACCACCACCCGTCTCCAAGAAACCGGTTAGTTTACACGAAATGACAACGTTGCAGTCGCACGCGTTGTATTCGTTTCATCGAACGACAGCGCCCGCCGGTTGCCGCATGCCAGCCGGCGCTCGCTTCGCGTCAGGCCGCCAGCGCGCGCCGCAGCTCTTCCAGCGAGGCCGGCTTGGTGAGATGCAGGTCGAAACCGGCCGCCGTGGCGCGCACCACGTCCCCCTTCTGGCCGTAGCCGGTGAGCGCCACCAGCCGCAGCGCGCGGCCCTCCGCCGCCCCCCGTAGCGCGGCCGCCAGTGCGTAGCCGTCCATGTCCGGCAGGCCGATGTCGAGCAGTGCGGCATCCACCTCGTGCTCGTCGAAGACAGCCAGCGCGTCGCGTGCCGTGTGGGCCACCCGCACGTCCAGCCCGATGTGGCGCAGCATCAGCGCGCTGGCGCGGGCCGCATCCTCGTTGTCGTCCACCAGCAGCACGCGCAGGCCGGGGTGCGCCGTGGCGGCCGGTGCAGGGGCAGGCTGTGTTGCGCCGGCCGCCTGCGCAGCCGGGAGCACCGCTGGCAGCACGGCGGGGAGCACTACCTCGAACGTGCTGCCCTGGTCCTTGCCGGGGCTGTGCGCCGTGACATGGCCGCCATGCAGCTCGACGATCTTGCGCACGATCGCCAGGCCCAGTCCGAGCCCGCCGGTGCGCCGCGCCAGCTGCTGGGGGGCCTGGTAGAACGGCTCGAACACATGGGCCAGCAGTTCCGGCGCCATCCCCACGCCGCGGTCGGCCACGGTCAGGCGCGCCTTGCCTTCCTGTTCGGCGAGCGTGACGGTGACTTCGGCGCCGCCGAAGCGCGCCGCGTTGGTGAGCAGATTGCCCAGCACCTGCGACAGCCGGCTGTCGTCGCCATTCACCCACAGCGCTGCCGGCGCATGCAGCACCACGCGAATGCCGGCCGCCGCGCTCACGCACTGGCGCACGATCTCGGCCAGGTCGACGGGATGCAGGTCCAGCGTCAGCTTGCCCGATGCGATGCGCGAGACATCGAGCAGGTCGTCGACCAGCCGCTTCAGGTGCGTGACCTGGCGGCGCATCACGGCGCGCTCGCGCTGCGCGCCCGTCTCGCCGCGCAGGTCCATCAGGTCCAGCGACGCGACGATGGGGCTGAGCGGATTGCGCAGTTCGTGGCCGAGCACGGCCATGAACTCGTCCTTCGCCAGTGCGGCGCTGCGTGCCTCGGCCAGTGCCGCTTCGCGCGACGCCAGGGCCCTTTCGAGCGATGCGAACAGGCCGGAACGTTCGCGTTCGTGGTGGTCCAGCTGGTCCGCGGCGGCGGCCAGCGCCTGCCCCATCTGCGCGATCTCGCGGATGCGCGACGGTTCGACATCGACGCGCGTGCCGGCCCCCAGCGCGGCGGCGCCGGCCACCAGGGAGTCGATGCGCCGCACGATGCGCCGCGCCAGCAGGATGGCACCGGCAATGCAGACGAGCAGCGAGATTGCCAGCCCGGCGCCATACACGACGGCGCCCTGCAGCACTGGATAGCGCAGCGACGACGTCGGCGCGCTGACCACCACGGACCAGCCCCAGCGCGATGTGGTGAAGGCGGAATGCACGTCGATCTTCTCGATCGTCTGCGACGCGCCGGTGCCTTCCGGTCCGCTGCGCATCAGCCGCTGCAGCGGCACGCTGACGGCGCTGCCCACGTAGCGTTCATGGTCCTTCGACCGCGCCACGCGCCGCCCGCTGCCGTCGATCACGACGAGGATCCAGTCCAGCGGCGCGCGCTGCCGGCCGATCACGTTCTGGATGCGACCCGGCGCGATCACGGCCGACAGCACATAGGGCTTGCCCTGCGGACCGTCGACGGGAATCCGCACGGTGAAGGCGGCCCGGCCGCCCTTGCCGCGCGCCACCCGTCCGGCCACCGGGATGCGGCCCGCCATCGCCATGCGCAGGCTGTCCGGATCGGCAACCGGCGCGGGCGGCGCGCCGAACGGCGCCATCGTGCGGAACACCATCTGGCCCCGTTCATCGGTCAGGATCACGCCCAGCCACTCCGGCTGCCCGGCCGCCTGCTGCTTCGCGAGCTCATGGAAGCCGCGCAGGTCGCCCGCCGCCAGCTTCGGCGTCTTGGCCAGTCCCCCGAGCGCCGCCGCGGCGCCGTCGAGTTCCGCATCGACGACGCTCGACAGCGCGCGCGCCAGCTCGATCATCGAGCGTTCCTGCTCGCGCAGGCGCACGTCGGCCGCCTCCTTCAGGCTCCACGTGCCGAGCAGCGCGAGCGGCAGGAAGCCGATCGCAGTCAGCAGGATCAGCAGGTGGCGCAGGCTGAGGGTGATGCCGCGGCGTACACGCATGAGAGGGCCCGGCAGTGGAAAGCCCTGATTATAGCTGCGCCGGCCGGTCGGTACTTTCTCGTCGGTATCAATCTGCGGCCCACGGCGCGGCCGCGGCGCTTCAGTATCGCCCGGCGCTCCGGCGCCGAACCGACCATACCGGCCGCGCGGAACCAAACCTGTCCCGCGGACTAATCAGCGCGCGTCCCGCCAGCGTCCTTTGCCAGCACCGACTCCCCGATCGCATAGAACTGTCCGCCGGCGATGTAGTGCAGGCTGCGCCACCCCGGTCCGGCTGCGTCGAAATACCAGTGACCGTCGCGGAACACGCGCGTATCGGCCCACGCCGCAACGACCTCGCCGATGAACAGGTCATAGGCCTGCTGGTTGTGCGGCTCGGGCACCAGGCGGCACGCCAGCCACGCCGAGCAGCCCGCCACCAGCGGGGCATCGACCGCACCGATTCCCTTGCCTGCATCATTTCCATCGGCCGCTTCAATTCCATCATCCGCTTCAACGCAATCGGCCACGAACAGCTCGACACCGCAGCGCGCCAGCTTGTCCGGGTCATCGGCCAGGCTGCGCGAACCTACGGCGTAGACGAGATCCGCCTGCCGCGCCGTCGGCACCTGCAGCACGAAGAGGCCGCTCGCCTCCACCAGCGCGCGCGTGCGCGTGGCCTTGTCCAGCACCACCGTCACTTTCGGCGGACTGAAATCGAGCGCGCAGGCCCATGCCGCCGCCATCACGTCATCGACACCGTCATGGCGCGCCGAGACCAGCACCGTGGGACCATGATTGAGCAGGCGGTAGGCCTTCGCCAGATCGACCGGCGCGACGTGATCGTCCATCCGCCGTGTCATGCCACCATCTTCATTCGCCATGTTGGAAATCCTCTGCAATGTGAGGCCAGCAGCTTAGCACCGCAGCGCATCCGTGCCCGCTCCCGCTGCCGGCACCTTTCCGGCTATACCCGCACGCGACTCGTACAGTACAATCGCCGCTGACCTCCATCGACTGCCCGCCTCCGCCACATGAACGCTGCGCCACCACGCCACTGCCGACCCGCCGCCACGCGCGGCCGCGCCGTGCTGTGGATCGTCGCGCTGCTGTTCCTGTTCCAGATGCTGGGCGCCACGCATCACGATCACGAGGTGGCGGCCAAATCGCTGCACTGCGTGTCGTGCGCGCTGCACGCCCAGCCGCATGCGGCACCGCCGGCCATGGCGGTACACCCGGCACCGGCCGGCTGGATGCTGCTGCATCCGGTCCTCACCGTCGACCGGGTTGCGCCTGCCGCGCAAGCCGCGCGCTGGCTTCTGCCGCCCCCGCACGCCCCGCCTTCTTTCCTGCATCGCCAGTGATACCGGCCGCGCCTGCGTGCGCCGGCCATCCATCGACCACCAGGTCGAACCTCCATCGACCTCGGTGGACATTCATCGACATTATTGATCATCGCCCGGTCCGCGCGGACCGCGGCCAGCGTCCGCCCGCGCAAGCCGGCAGCACGCGGCCGCGCGCACGCGCCAACGAACCGGTGGCGATGCGGACACCATGCAAACAAACACCGATTTTCCCCGGCACCCGCTGGCACTGGCCGCCTTGCGCCTGGTCGCGCTGTCTTCCCTGCCCTGCCTTGCCCTGCCCTGCACCGCCCTCGCGCAGCAGGCCGAACAAAAAGCCGAACAACAATCTGAACAACAATCTGAACAACAAGCCGACACCGTGGTCATCGACGGCCAGCGCGCCGCCTACCGCACGCTGGCCGTGGCCGGCGCCACCAAGACGGATGCCTTGCCGAAGGACCTGCCGCAAAGCGTGCGCACGCTGACGGCCGGCCTGCTCGACGATGCGGGCGTCACCACGCTGGCCGGCGCGCTGGAACTGGCCAGCGGCATCACGCGCCAGAGCGACCTGGGTGGCCTGTGGGACAGCTACGCGATGCGCGGCTTCACGGGCGACCCGAACTTCGGCTCCGACTACATGGTGAACGGCTTTGCCGCCAGCCGCGGCTACAACGGCCTGCGCGAGGTGGCCGGCACCCAGTCGATCGAGATCCTGAAGGGCCCCGCCGCCGCGCTGTACGGCCGCGGCGAGCCGGGCGGCACCGTCAATATCCTGACGAAGAAACCCCTGTTCACGCCGCACTACACGATCGATGCCGGCGTCGGCAGCCACGCCACGCACCGCGCGGCGGCCGATCTTACCGGTCCCCTGTCGGCCGACGTCGCCTACCGCCTGAACGTCGCGCACCAGGGCGGCGACAGCTTCCGCGACACGGTGCACACCACGCGCGACCTGGTGGCGCCCTCGCTGCTGTGGCATGCCGGGCCGGACACCACGGTATCCTACGAAATCGAGGCGGCGCGCCAGCGCTCCCCGTTCGACCGCGGCATTCCGGTACTGGCCAACGGCGCACCGGAAGTGCCGGTCTCCCGTTTTCTCGGCGAGCCGGGCGACGGCAGCATCACCGGGAAGTCCCTGGGGCACCAGCTCTTCGTGCAGCATGCGCTGGGCAATGGCTGGTCGCTGCAGGGCGGCGCTTCCTACCGGGACAGCTCGCTGGAAGGCTATTCGACCGAGGCCAACGACCTGCTGGCCGATAACCGCACGCTGCGCCGGCAGCGCCGGTATCGGGACTGGTCCGCCACGGACCGCTCGGCCCGCGCCGAACTGCTGGGCAGCGTGAGCACGTGGGGCATCACGCATGCGCTGTTGTTCGGCGTCGACGCGTATCGCTTCGACGACAGCCGCATCCAGCTGCGCCGCAACCCGTCCGCCGCCGCGCCGTACGCCATCGATCTTTACGAGCCGGTGTACGGCGGCAGCGCGGCGCCGCTTGCGCTGTCCGTCGACACGCTGGAACACCAGCGCGCCCACGCCGTGTATGCGCAGGACCAGCTGACCCTGGCGCCGGGCTGGAAAGCGCTGGTGGGCGTGCGCCACGACCGCTACCGCCAGACCGTGATCAACCACCGCACGGCCAGCGTCAACGAACAGGAACTGGGCGCCACCAGCCCGCGTGCCGGCATCGTCTGGCAGCCGGACGATGCGTGGTCGCTGTATGCCAGCGTGGCGCGCGGCTTCCGGCCGAACAGCGGCATCGGCATCGACAACGCCGCCTTCCCGGCCGAGACGAGCCGTTCGGTGGAAGCCGGTGCGAAGGTGGACATGCCGAAGGGCCTGGCGGCCACGCTGGCCGTGTACCGCATCGAGAAGGACAATGTGCTGACATCGAATCCGCTCAACACGGATTACGCGCTGCCGGCCGGCTCGGTGGCCAGCAAGGGCGTGGAGCTGGACGTATCGGGGGAACTGCGGCGCGGCGTGCGCCTCTCCGCCGCGTATGCGTTCACCGATGCGCGCGTGACCCGGGGCGACAACACCATCCGCACCGGCAGCCGCTTCCCGAACGTGCCCCGGCACGGCGCCAGCCTGCTGCTGGTGGCAGGCGATGCCCGCGGATCGGTCGGTGGCGGCCTGACGTATGTGGGCGAACGGTTCGGCGACGTGGCGGCCTCCAGCGATTTCCGCCTGCCGGGCTACACGACGGCGCGGCTGCTGGCGACGTGGCTGCCGCAGCCGCGCTGGCGCCTGGCCGTCCATGTCGACAACCTGTTCGACCGCCGCTATTACGCCAGCTCGTACAGCCGCCTGTGGGTGGCGCCGGGCAGCACGCGCACCCTCGGCGCCAGCGCGCAGTACCGCTTCTGAGATGTGCCGGGCGAAGTGCTACCGAAGTGGCACCTCGTCCGGAGGACCCCCAACCCGGTGGCGCGGGCCTCAGCCCTGCGCCGGCTCGTCCGGGAACGCGTTGGTGGGCTTGGCGCCCCACACCGCATAGAACAGCACGTACAGTTCGCACGCCGCCGTCAGCAGGAACGACATCTGCAGGCCGTACATGTCGGCCAGCCAGCCCTGCACCACGACCAGCGCGCCGCCGGCAATCGCCATCACCAGCAGGCCGGCGCCTTCTTCCGTCAGGGGACCCAGGCCACGGATGCCCAGCGTGAAGATGGTGGGGAACATCACCGAGTGGAACAGGCCCACGGTCACCAGTGCCCACATGGCCGTGGGACCGGTGGTGAAGGTGGCGACCAGCATCACGATGCAGGCACCGATCGCGCAGCCGCCCAGCACCTTCTCGGCCGAGATCGAGCGCATCAGGATGCTGCCCACGAAACGGCCCACCATCATGCCGCCCCATAGCAGGAACAGGTAATGCGATGCGCCCTCGTGCGTGAGATTGCCGATGTGCGGCTGCGAGACGAAGTTGATGAACAGGTTCGCCACGCCGATCTCGGCGATCAGGTAGATGAACATCGCCGGAATGCCGAACACCAGGTTACGGTGGCGCCACAGCGAGTGGGCGCCGCGGTCCGCTTTCGCGACACGGGACCGGGTAAGAGCCGGCAGCGGATAGCGGGTAATGACCACGGCCAGCAGCACCAGCACCACGGCCACGATCAGGTAAGGCAGCTGCACGGCCTGGGCGTCGGCCAGGCGTTCGGCCTGCGTCAGCACCTGGTCGGTGCCGGCCGTGCCACCGGTGGAGCGGCCCAGGATCAGGTAGCCGCCGAACAGCGGCGCGAACATGGTGCCCAGCGAATTGAAGGCCTGCACCAGGTTCAGGCGCGCCGACGACGTCTGCTGCGGGCCCACCACCGCCACGTAGGGATTGGCGGCGACCTGCAGCAGCGTGATGCCGCAGGCGATCGTGAACAGCGCGACCAGCGTCACATAATAGGAAGGCAGCTGCGCGGCCAGGATCATGCCCAGCGCGCCGACGGCCATGATGCACAGGCCGACCACCATCGATTTCTTGTAGCCGATCCGTTCGATCAGGCGCGCCGACGGGATCGATGCGATGAAGTAGGCGATGAACCACACGGATTCGATCAGCGTCGTTTGCGTGTAGTTGAGTTCGAACACGCTGCGCAGGTGCGGCAGCAGCGTGTTGTTGATGACGGTGATGAAGCCCCAGACGAAGAACAGGCTGGCAAGCAGCGACAGCGCCGAGGTGTAGTTGGCGGGTCCGGCGGCCGGGGCGGCCGTGGCGCTGCGGTTTGATGAAATAGGTCCAGCCACGAAGTGCATCCTTTCAACACGAAAGGCGCCATCGTAGAGCGCACGTTTGAATATTGCCAATAACAAAAATACATTAACCGTTAATTACATTGCCGTCGCACTGGCGGTAAGCCCGTCGTGCCAGCGCGGGGACGCGGCAAGCGGGCGCTGTACGGCGCTGCCTGGAGTATGCTGGCTTGTCTTGTGCAAGGGCGCGACAGTGATGCAAGTGATGAACCGTCTCCGGTGTTCCCTGCCACGGCCGGCGCCGCTGGCGGCGCTGCGCCCCTACCTGCTGGGAACCCGCGTGGCGATGCAGCACCGGCGCCTGACCGCCGCCCACGAGGCCTACCGCAAGGCCACCGAGGCCAGTACGGAAGGCTTCTTCATCACGCAGCCCCTGTTCGATGGCGCCGGCCGCATCGTCGACTACATCACCGTGGATTGCAACGAGCAGGGAGCCGCCCTGTCCCACCGCACGCGCGAGGAACTGATCGGCAAGCGCCTGACGGGCCTGGGGAACGACGTGCCCGTTGCTCCCGCCATGGCATTGCTGGCCCGCGCCATGGCGCACGGCAGCGCGACGGGGGATATCGAGATCGGCCTCGGTGCGGACCTGCGCCATGTGGAGCTCAAGGCGCGCCGCTCCGGCGACGTGCTGTCGGTGACCCTGCGCGACGTGACGATGGAACGGGCCCACCTGTCACGCCTGGAGAGAACGAATTACGAGGACCCGCTCACGGGGCTGCCGAACCGCGCCTGGGTCAGCCGCTGCCTGCCGGAGGCCGTCGCACGCGCCAACGGCCATGACGGGCTGCTGGCCGTGCTGTTCGTGGACCTGGACGGCTTCAAGGCCGTCAACGACAGCTTCGGCCATGCAGCCGGCGACGAGCTGCTGCAGATTGTGGCGCGCCGCCTGAAGGTGGCCGTGCGGCCGGGCGACCGCGTGGCGCGCCTGGGCGGCGACGAATTCATCGTCATGCTGGAACACCTGCACGACCGGGCCGAGGCGGGCCAGGTGGCCGCCCGCGTGGTGACCGCGTTCGGCAAGGGGGTGGGCATTGCGGCAGGCACCGCATCGATTGGCGCGTCGGTGGGCATCAGCATCTGTCCGGGCGACGCGCACGATACGGACACGCTGCTGCGCCACGCCGATATCGCCATGTACGACGTCAAGACGGGCGGCAAGAACGGCTACCGCTTCTTCGACCCGGCGTTCTACGGTGCGCTGCAGGCCCGCCAGCAGCTGGAAAAGGAGCTGCAGGCGGCGATCAGCGAGAACCAGTTCGTGCTGCACTACCAGGTGCGCGTGAGCACCATCACGCGGCAGGTGGTGAGCCTGGAAGCGCTGGTGCGCTGGAACCACCCCACCGCGGGGCTGGTGCGGCCGGACGAATTCATTCCGCTGGCCGAGGAGACCGGCCAGATCGTGGCGCTCGGCGAACTGGTGGTGGACAGCGTGTGCGCCCAGATCGCCGCCTGGACGCGCGCCGGCCTGGCGCCGGTACCCGTCTCGATCAACGTGTCGAGCCGCCAGTTCAACGAACGCGACATGCATGCGCTGTTCCTGCAGGCGCTGGACCGGCATGCCATCCCGGCCCACTTCGTGGAAATCGAGCTGACGGAATCGGCGATGCTGCATGATCCGCAGCGCACGTCCGCCCACCTGAACGCGATGCACGCGCTGGGCATCCGGCTGCTGGTGGACGACTTCGGCACCGGCTATTCGTCGCTGTGGATGCTGCAGCAGCTGGACTTCGACATCCTGAAAGTGGATAAATCGTTTACCCGCCTGCTGGGCGCCGACCGCCAGGGCGAGATCCTGTTCGCCGCCATCATCACGATGGCGCATGCGCTGGGCATGAAGGTGGTCGCCGAGGGCGTCGAGCGCCCCGAGCAGGTCGACATCCTGGCGCGCCTGCGCTGCGACGAGCTGCAGGGCTACCTGATCGCCCGCCCCCTCGATGCGGACGGCGTCCAGGCCGAAATCCGCAAGCGCGCCATCGCGTGACAGCACCGGCAAGCGCCAGCCGCCGGTCCGCGCCGTCCATCAAACAAACCTGCTCAACTCCTCCTCCGTAAATCCCGCCCTTCGTCGCGCCTCCAGGTTAAACGGGCCCTTCAGCACCGGCGCCCGATAGCGCGCCACCAGCGCGTCATAGGTGGCATACGGCTCCAGTCCCTGCCGCTCGCACAGCCAGCCATACCAGCGGTTGCCGATCTCCACATGCCCTACTTCGTCGCGCAGGATGATGTCCAGGATCGCCGCCGCGGCCAGGTCGCCGGCCTGCGCCACCTTGGCGCGCAGGGGCGGGATCGCATCGAGCCCGCGCGCCTCCAGCGTGCGCGGCACCAGCGCCATGCGCGCCGTCACGTCGGCGCTGGTGCGCTCGACCATCTGCCACAGGCTGTCATGCGCAGCGAAGTCGCCATACACGTGGCCCAGCGTGGCCAGGTGATCGGCCAGCAGCCGGTAGTGGGTCGCTTCCTCGGCCGCCACGCGCAGCCAGTCGGCGTAGTAAGCGGAGGGCATGCCGGCAAAGCGCCACAGCGCATCGAGCGCCAGGTTGACGGCGTTGAACTCGATATGCGCCAGCGCGTGCACCAGCATCGCCCGCCCTTCCGGCGTGGCCATCGAGCGGCGGCCGACCAGCTTCGGCGCCACCAGCTCGGGCAGCGCCGGCCGCCCCGGGATGCCGGGTGGCTCCGCGATCGCAGCGGCCGGATCGGCCGTGATGGCGCCGCTCCGGAACGCCAGCGCCAGCGCCGCCACGGCGTCCGTCTTGCGCACCGGATCGGTGTCGAGCAGGCAGCGCAGTGCGCCGGCCCGCAGTTCGCCCGTGCGCACCGGGTCGAATTCCTGGTCTGTCGTTTGCGCCATCCGTCCGTCCCGCGAAAAAGGCGCAAGTTTAGCAGGTGCCTTCGAACCCGTCGGCGGCCGCGGCCCCGGATGACTACGCAAAAAAAACCGCCCCGAAGGGCGGAAACTACACTCACAGGATAAGACGGTGAAACGATTCAGGGGTCAGCGGGAATTCTTGTGGCTCTGGCGGCCGGCGGCTGCGTGCTGCGCCGGGGTGCCGCCCTGTACGCCATGGCTGGCGGACTGGCTGTTGCCACGGCTGGCGGATTGGCCATTGCCGGAGCGCGAGGTGGCCGACTGGGCATTGCCCGATTGGCTGTTATTGGCGTTGCCGGCATTGCCGGACTGGCGGTTGCCGTCATTCTTGTGGCTCATCGAACCGGCGCGGCGCGCCTCCTCCGACGTGAATTCATGCGCATTGCCAGAGGCATGGGCGGCGCGGCCACCCTGGGAAGCGATCTCGCGCTGGCGCTGGGGGTCCATCGATGCGAAGCCGCGCGTGCTGGTGCCGGACTGGCTGTTGCCCTTGCTGGCGTTCGAGGACTGGTTCTTGCCTTCCGGGTTATTGCTGCGATTTACCATGAGGATCTCCTGTATCGGTTGGATGTCGAATCATCGAATTGCACATCCTTTCTGCGACCGCCGCTGCCGTCGGGGCCGGCGTGTCACGAAAAGGTGAAGTCATGGTACGGGGCGAGCGGCGCGACGCTTATCAGTACGCCGCCCACAGGCGCGTAGGAGAGCGCGCTACTGGCGGGTCGGAGGGATCACTCAGCAAAAACAACGCTCGTTGCATTTCGCAACGCTTCCACAGTTATCACGAGCGGTGATATTGGTGTGCAGCAAGTTGTATGACGACCTCTCCAGTTATATGAGTTATGCATGCCGGAGATCCGAATTCAAAATTGGATTTATATCTTTGTGCTCGGTAAGATTCCATCATCGCTGAACGCCAACGCAAGCAACCCATTCAAGGACACCAACATGACGACCGCAACCGCTACCCTGACCAACGCATCGACCGGCAACTTCACCCGCCTGCTGAACGCCTTCCTGGCCGAAGTGCGCCGCGCCGTCGAACTGGCTGGTGCACCGTACATGAACGGTCCAGTGCCGCCGATGTAAGCAGGCAGTGCCGGATCCATCCGGCGCCCAATGCAAAAAGCCTCCGCTGGTCGGAGGCTTTTTGCATTGGGACGGCAGCTGCACCGTCATGGGTCTGCTACTGCTTCGGCGCGCCCTCTTCCACCGGTGTTGCGGGCGCGGTCCATGGCCCCACCGGCGGCACCGTGCCATTCAGGTAGTAATCGCCGATCATGCGCTCGCGGAAGATGGCGGGATTGTGCGATGCCGCCGTGCGCGCATTGCGCCAGTGCCGGTCCAGCCGGCGCGATTCGCTGGTGGCCGATGCGCCCCCTACCTCGAACAGCAGCGTGCTCGCCTGCAGCACCAGGTCGATCACCACCTGCTGCGCCTGGAAGGCACGGATGTCCGCCGCCACGAACAGCGCCTCGTCCGCTGTACCGGCTACCGACTGCCGGCGCGTGTCTTCCAGCGTACGGGCGACATTGTCGACGATGCTGTCCGCCGCATAGGACAGGCTGGCCAGCCGGCCGACGACGCGCTGCACCAGCGGATCGTGGCGCGGACTCGATTCGCCCTTCACATCGAACGCGCGCGTCTTGCGCTGCACGAAGGCGATGGCATCCTGCAGGGCTGCGCGTCCGGCGCCTGCGATACTCGTCAGCAGCACCAGCTGCAGGAAGGCCTTGTGGTACGACGGCGCGAACTTGCCGTCGAAACGCCGCACGATATGGTCGTCGCGCAGCCGCACGTTCTCGAACACGGTGGTGCCGCTGCCCGTCATGCGCTGGCCGAAGCCGTCCCAGTCGTCCAGCCGCGTCACGCCCGGCAGGGTCGCCGGGAAGGCCACGCTGGTCAGCGTTTCGCCGTCCAGCACGGTGGCCACGATCCAGTCGGCGTAGATGGTGCCGGTGCTGTAGTACTTCTTGCCATTCAGGCGCCAGCCTTCGCCATCGCGCACGATCGTGGCGCTGGTACCCGTCACCGCGCTCTGTTCGGCCATCGCATAGCCGATCAGCGCACCGTCGACCACTTTCGGAAACCAGAATGCGCGCGTGGCTTCGTCCTCGTGATTGAGCCGGCTCTCCAGGAACGAGAAATGGCCCCGCAGCAGGTGCGACACGTTCGAATCGGCCGTCGCCAACTCCAGCAGCAAACCGAAGAACTGCGGCAGCGTGGCACCCAGTCCGCCATAACTGCGCGGGATGCGCACCGCGCCGAAGCCCGCCTGGCGCAGCCACTGCACTTCTTCATGCGGCAGCTTACGTTCCGCTTCGCGCTCCACGGCACCCGCCGCGATGCGCGCGAAGATGGGCCGGAAGCGCGCCTGCAGTTCCGCATCCGTCGGGTCGCGGTCCGTCGCCCATGCCTGACCCGCTGCGCCAATGTCGTTCGATCCGTCGCTCATGTCGTTCCTTTACTTGAATGCGTACTGCAGGCCGGAATACACGGCAAACCCTTCGCCCGGCGCGGAGCGGCGCTGGTCCGTGCCCGCATCGTTGTAGGCCGGCGAGACGCTCGATACATAGTGCTTGTCGGCCAGGTTGCGCAGGTCGACGAACAGCTTCCAGCCCTGGGTGGGATGTTCGTAGCCGAAGCTGGCGTTGACGATGCCGTAGCCATGCGTGCGGAACGAGTTGGCGTAGTCGACATCGATGCGCGACGCCGCCTGCACGCTCAGCCCACCGTAGAAGCCGGACGGGTGCTCGTAGGACAGCTCGCCTTGATAAAAGCGCTTCGGGATGCCGGGGAGCGTGTTCCTGCCGAAGCGGCTGTCGCCACGGAAGTAGAAATCGTTCAGCGTGAACGACTGGCGCGCCGCCAGCGTGCCGTTCGCGCCACCGTCCCACAGCCGCGATTCCAGGCCCGCCTCGATGCCCTGGTGGATGGTGGGAGTGGCGTTCGATTCCGCCGTGGCCGCGGCCGTGGTGGCCGTCGCCGGAACCACTTCCACCGACAGCAGCTCGTTCTTCACGTACGAACGATAGACGGACAGGCTCCAGTTCGATCCGTACGCGGCACCGCGCGTGCCCAGCTCGAAGGTGTTGGCCGTCTGGTCCTTCAGGTCCAGGCCATGGCGCGACAGGCCGGTGGCCGGCCCCGTCGTGAAGGCCGGGGGCGTGGTGAGGAAGGCCCAGCTGTTCGGCGGTTCGATCGAGCGGCTGACATTGCCGAATACCTGTACCTCGTTCGGGAACGTGTAGCGCAGGCCGGCACGGGGCGCCAATGCCGTGGTGCTGCGCGCATACGGCTCGTTCACGACCGGGTACACCACCTCCGTAAAGCGCTTGGTCTTCACGCCGGAGACGCCGGTGGTCAGCCACAGGTCCCTGGCGATCTCCAGGTCGTTACCGGCGTGGAGGATGTGGTCCTCGCCATCGTATTCGGCGCGGCGGATCAGCGTGCCGACCGGCAGCCCGGCCGTGGCGCCGCTCGGGATGCGCACGCGCGTGTCGAGCCAGCCGTGGTTGTTGTGGCTCGTGCTCAGCGCGCCCAGCTTCGTTTCGCTGCGCAGGCCGAACAGCGTTTCGCGGCGCTGGTAGTTCAGCGAGAACGACAGGTCCGTGAAACCCCAGGAGCCCACGTTCACGCCCAGCTGCTGGTCGATCGGATAGTCGTGAATGACGGCGCCGAACTCCAGCGACGAGTCGCCGTCGATGTTCCACAGCGTCTTGTTGGCCAGCCAGCGCGAACCGGGCTGGTTGCGGTGGGCGTCCTGCGCGACCGAGGTCGGGTTGGCCTGGCGCGGATCCTGTTCGACCTGCGCCACCGTCAGCGCGCCGGGCTGGTAGTTGTCCGTCTTGCGATAGCGGAAGTAGAAGCGCGTCTCCACGTCCGGGCCGAACTTGTAGCCGAGGTTGCCGATGAAGGCGCGCGATTCGCCGCTCGACAGCGTCTGGTAGCCATCGCGTTCCGAGGCAATCGCCTGCACGTAGTAATCCCAGTTGCCGATCACCTGGCCCGAGCTGACGGACACCTTCTTGTAGCCGAAGCTGCCCGCCTCCACGCGCGCCTCGAAGGCCGCGGCATCGTGGCCGGTGCGCGTCACGTAGTTGATCGCGCCGCCCAGCATCAGCGCACCCTGGTCGAAGGCATTGGCACCGCGCAGGATCTCCGTGCGCGACAGCCCCAATGGCTCGAACAGTTCATAGGGCGTGCCGCCCGGTCCCGTGACGGGCAGCCCGTCGAACAGGAACAGCGTGCCGGAGCGGAAGAAGTTGGTGCCGCGGTTGATGGCCGAGCCGCGGATCGAGATCTTGATGCCGTCCGTGCCGCCAGCCGCCTGCGCATACACGCCGGGCTGGAACGCCAGCACATCCTCGCTGGTGAACACGCGGCCCTTCTCGACCTGCTCGGCGCTGACGACGGACACGCCGCCCGGCACTTCTTCCAGGCGCAGCTTCGCCTTCGTGGCACCATTGAGTGCCTTGCCGCGGATGTGCACCGCGCCGGCCATCGTGCCGACCACATCGCCGTCCGACACGACCGCCGCCGCCGAGGTACCCGCCACTGCCGCCTGTGCTTCGCCGCTCGCCTCTGCCGCAACTGCGGGCGCTTCGGCAGCGGCCAGCGCCACCGGGTCGATCGCGGCCACGGCCACTGCCACGGCGTTCCCGTTTGCCGCGGCCATGCCGCTGGCGAAGCACAGCATGGCCGCACCGGCAGCGATGGCGGTGCGGGTGATCGGATACTGCGGGGCCTTGCGGGAGGAACGCTGCTGCGCTGCGTGGTGCACGTGCTCTGTCATTGATTGCGCTTTCGTGTTGTCGTTTTGATGGTGACATCGGGCCGCAGCCCGGGGTGGCACGAAAGGTAGCGCCCCGTGCGGCAATGCACAAACAATCAAAACTGCGAACCATATGAACGAAAGCGATATAAGGATTGCAGACCGCGCAGCGAAAGCTCCATGCCGCGCCGCCCTTTGCAATGCCGAAGCATCACGGTTTCGATATGCATATACGGAAGACTTCGTTGTTATAACCGCCAGAATCCTGAATGATGGTGCCGTGACCCACCGCATTGGAGTGAGAATGAATTTCCAGCAGTTGCGTTTCGTGCGCGAGGCCGTGCGGAACAACCTGAACCTGACGGAAGTGGCGGCCGTGCTGTACACATCCCAGTCGGGCGTGAGCAAGCAGATCAAGGATCTGGAGGACGAACTGGGCATCGAACTGTTCGTCCGCTCCGGCAAGCGTCTGACGGGCGTGACGCGGGCCGGCGATGGCGCCGTGCAGATCGTCAGCCGCATCCTGCGCGAGACGGAAAACCTGCGCCGCTACGCCAGCCAGTACGCCGGCGTGGACAGCGGCCGCCTCGTCATCGCCGCCACGCACACGCAGGCCCGCTACACGCTGCCGAAAGTGGTCGAGGAATTCAACCGCGCCTTCCCGAAGGTGACGCTGGAACTGCACCAGGGCACGCCGCGCCAGGTTGCCACGATGCTGGCCGACGGCGATGCGGACATCGGCATCGCCACCGAAGCACTCGATCAGGCTGGCGACCTGCAGGCCTATCCGTGCTTCACATGGAGCCACTGCGTCGTGGTCCCCGCCGGCCACCCCCTGCTGGCACGCACACCCGCCACGCTGGCCGACATCGCCGCCTTCCCGCTGGTGACGTACAACGAACAGTTCACGGGCCGCAAGCGCGTCGACGCCGCCTTCAACGAGGCGGGCCTGGTACCCGACCTGCGGCTCACCGCGATGGATGCGGACGTGATCAAGACCTACGTGCGCCGCGGCCTGGGCGTCGGCATCGTTGCCGAGATGGCGCTGGAAGACCTGGAACGGGATGGCCTGGTGGTGCTGGAGACGGATGGGGAATTGTTCGGCAACTGCACCACGATGCTGGCCACGCGCAAGGGGGTGTTCCTGCCCAGTTTTGCGAACCGGTTCATCGAGATGTTTGCGCCGGGGGTGCGGGCGGAGCAGTTGGCGCTGGAGGAGGTGGAGTAACTCGACGTTTTCCCGATACAAGGGCGGGCCCATCCTCCACGCACTTGGATGCCGCTCCGCCAATTCCATCAAGCCGGCTTCGCAGCCCTCTTGCTCGACTGGTGGGTACCCTCTTCAGACATTGGCCGCCCGACCTGTATGTGTCACAAACGGCGAGATCTTTCGTCAGCAAAGGGAGCAAGTCCACCTTGCACAGCCAGGGTTCGCCGATCACCTTTGACCAATACTTTGTCCCTATACGAACTTGCGCCGGTATCCGGCATCCAAAAGTGATGCGCGCAGCATGTATGTCGTACGGGCGCAATGCGAAGGTATGCAGCGCTGATGGATAAGTATGGAATTACGAACAACACGTCCTATACTTATCAATCATCGACGCAGCCTTCAGTGCTGCTGAGCTTTTAGCGGATTATCCAATACACTACACGCTGCCATGACAGGAGTCATTCTGGGGCCTTTCAGTGAGCAACTTACTCATCGATACCGAAAGTGGAATGATTCTCCTGGACGGCGCACTCATCGCTCCCTTGCCAGAGTACGATTTTTTAGCCAGTGCCGAGCGCGCGAAACTGCATCCACGCAAACGTATTCCAATGACGAACCGTGCAAACTATAGCCTGCCGGTTTTTCTAGGCACCGAAGCTTTCGGACTGATTCTCGCCTACCATGACCAAACGTTGGAGGTTGTGTCAGTGGCATGGGGAAGCTGCGGGTCCGGGGTAAAGGGTTATGACGCAACTGAAGACGATTTGATGGGAGATCTGGCAAGACTGAGCAGTTTTTTCGTCCAGTATCTGGGCCGGGAACCGGACGAGCAGCGATTCAACGCCATCACATTCAATTACACATGGGGCAGTCTGCAATGTACCGCTTCACTTCAGGCCCAAAGTGTAGGCCTTGGCATCAGGTGGCGCAGGCACGGATGGCGGCATTGAACAGTTGCGGCGAACTGCTTCAAGCGAGTTAGATTTTTCCTCGTGCCAAGGAGTGACTCGTAATACTTTCACCTTGATTTTCCCGATTGGCTACCAGTTGACACGCAACTTTAGAGCTTAGGTTGGCAGATTGATGGACGATTTAATAATGCAGAACCGACTAGTCAAGATCATTGCGACAAAAAACCTGCGATCCGCGCGAACTCTACTGCAAGGGCTGAAAGTCAAGCCGAGGGCTCTCACTTCCGCGGAATTGGACGCCGTTTCCACTTATTTCGACCAGCGAGACTGCAGCCGCGACTTTAGTCAAGCAGTATGGGGAATCCTTGCCGCATCAGATTCGACCGAATACCTGCATGAAAAATTTGCCGCACTCATCGGTACGCGCGAAGGAAAGAATGAGCTGTACGTTTATTCAAATGCCTTGGACAGCACACTGTGCCCTCTCCTCAGTCATGGTTATGATCGCGTTACAGCAAATCTTCTACACTTGATTGAACGTAGCGGCGACAAGCGCCTTCGCATGGCTGTCGCGGAGAATCTGATTGACCGAGATCTGGTAAATGAAGGACTGAACCTCATGGTGCATATCCTGTCGACCTATGGTACTGACCACGCAGTGACCGATGGATTTTAAAAAATAACATTGCGCCCTGTTTTGAAGTTGTTGAGCCATATGGAGCATGGATTTACTATCGCGATCCGGCGATGAATCTCCTATGCTTGTCTAATACACATATCTGGTAACCGGGCAGGATGAGGTCGATGCGCGCACGTGACTTCGCCAGTCGGGTCAAGACCGAGCAATTCCTGGTCAACCTGATGAACGGTTCGATCACTATCGACCAGAATGAACAAAACATTGTCATCGGTCGGCTTCGGGCTAACGCTTATGACCATATGGATACGCAACTGTGGCAGATCCTGTACCACGCCATACCCGATGCGGAAGCGATCAAGCTGGCGATGTCTCTGCTCGATCATTATCGGCACTCGCCGGATGCGACCATTCATGCTGTTGCACTTCCGGAAGTGCTGGGGTATCTACTGCGCAAATCGCCGCTGAGTAAGCAGTGCATCATGGAATTTTCGAACATCGGCCCTGTCCTTCTACGGCGCGCTGTTGCTGACTATCTCGTCGAAACCGGGCACGTACGTGAAGGCCTGTGGCTGATGCTGGACGTGCTTCCGAACACCGGTACTGATCACGCAAGCTTCGACAATATCACGCTGACCTTCAACGCTATCGGAACACCGGCAATCAAATTGGAGCTCCTCGCGGAGGCAGAAAAATCCGAATTGGCCGGCGATTTGGTCAGAGCTGAAAGCGCTAAATGGCTGAGCTCATGCATTCCGGACTAACTATTCGCGCCCACCCTGGACCTCAATAATTACATTCGCCAAGCCGGTGTCAGGCGCCGGGCGCCGGAAAGGTACACCGATCAATGAGGAAAATTCCAATTAAGGACGTTAAAAAGCTTGCCAAGCTGATGGAGGAAATTCATACCGGCGTCGCAGCGCCTTTGACCGCAACAGAACGGCTCGCAGTCGCCGCCCATCTTGCACGCACTGACCTGGAGGGAGAGGAGTCTGCATACTTATGGGCGACTGCGGAACTGTCCGAGCCTGCAGAGGAACTGCGAAATCTGGCAGGACGAGCGCTTGATGAATACGCCGAAGATAAAAGCCGGCCTTGTCCGGCTTACCCACTTCGTTATTTGCTGAATACAAGTAGCGCAGCGGAACGCGACCAGCTGATCGAAACCTATCGATCGCCCAGGCATTACATGCTTGCCATGACGGTCGCCGAATTCTTATTGAAAAATGGCAATGTCGAAGAGGGCCTTAGAACGATGATCGACATAGTGCCGCTGACAGGCGCTGATCACAGCACATCGAACTCCATAGCATTATGGATAAACGAGCTGGGAACGTCAGACTTGAAGAACGAGTTGATTTTTCAAGCTGCGGAAGCAATCGTTCAGAACGATCATCCGAAGCGAGATTTGCTGGTGTGGGCTGCAAATCTGATTCACAAATGGTAAAAAGGTGGCCTTGGACAGAGATCGATTCCAGCGCCTGCATTACCTCCCCCCCACCTCATCAAACGAAGCACTCCCGCTCGCATGCAGCGCGGCATACATCCCCCCGCGCCCCACCAGCTCCCGGTGCGTGCCCTGCTCCACGATCCGCCCCTGGTTCAGCACCACGATCTTGTCGGCATCCCGGATCGTGGCCAGCCGGTGGGCGATGATGATCGTGGTGCGGCCCTTGCGCACCAGATTCAGTGCGCGCTGGATCTCCAGTTCCGTGAAGCTGTCGATGTTGGCCGTGGCCTCGTCCAGGATCAGGATCTTGGGTGCTGCCAGCAGCGCCCGTGCAAAGCTCAGTAACTGCCGCTGGCCGACCGACAGGTTGCGGCCCCGCTGACCCAGCTGGGTGTCGTAGCCATCCGGCAGCGCGGTGATGAAGGCGTGCGCATGCACGGCCTTGCACGCCTCGACCACCTGTTCGCGTGTCGCGCCATGCAGCCCGTAGCGCACATTGTCGGCCACCGTCCCGCTGAACAGAAAGGGCTCCTGCAGCACCATGCCCACGCAGCGGCCCAGCGAATCGAGCGTCACGTCGCGCACATCCTGGCCACCGACCGTCACCGAGCCATCCCACACATCGTAGAAGCGGTGGATGAGCGACGCGATGCTGGTCTTGCCGGAGCCGGTCGGGCCCACCAGCGCCACCGTCTGGTACGGGTCGATGCGCAAAGCCAGGTCGTGCAGCACCGGCTGGCCGGTCCGGTAGCCGAACGTTACGCCCTCGAACACGATGGAAGGCGGCACGCCTGCGCCCACTTCGAGCGCGTGCGCGCCGGCCTTGTCGTCCAGCGTCACCGGCACTTCCAGCACTTCGAAGATGCGCTGACCGGATGCCATCGCCCGCTGCATCACGGTGTACTGCATGGTCAGCGTGCGCACCGGGTCGAAGCAGCGCTGCACGCAGAAGATAAAGGCGACGATGACGCCCACGTCCAGCTCGCCCGCCAGCACGGCGCGGCCACCGACAACGACGACGATGGCCATGGCGAGTCCCGTCAGCAGGTCGACGGTCGGCACCATCACCTGCGAGACGAGGGACGATTCCGTTTGCGCGGCCAGGTTCTCGCGCGCCTTCACATCGAAGCGCGCGAAGTTGACGGCCTCGCGGCGGCTCTCCTGCACCGTGCGGATGCCGTTGATGTTTTCCGCCAGCGCCGCATTGACGCTAGACGACGCCTCGCGAGCCCGCGCAAACGCCCGCCGCGCGCGGGGCAGCCACAGATGACGGATGAGCAGCATCGCCGGCAGCACGCCGAGCGTCAGCGCGCCCAGCTTCACGTCCAGCGTCAGCAGCAGCACGACATAACCGACCAGCAGGAACAGGTCGCCCAGTGCGGACACGGACGTTTCCATGAACTCCTGCAGCGCATTCACGTCGCCCTGCAGCCGCGACATCAACCTCCCCACATGCGTACGGTCCAGGATCGAGAACGACACGCGCTGCAGATGGGCGAACATCTCGCGGCGCAGGTTGAAGATCACCGTCTGCGCCAGCCGCGCCGCCAGCCACTCCTGCAGGAACGTCACGGCCGCATTCAAGACGATCAGCACCGCGAAGCCGGCCAGCACCAGGTCGAACGGATATGGCGAGCGTCCCAATGCGCCGTCCACCGCATGCCGCACGGCGACGGGAATCAGCACCTGCACCAGCGTGTACAGGCCGACCAGCAGCAGCACCACGGCCAGCGCCGCGCGATGCGGGCGCATGAACTGCCATAGCCGCGCCGTCACGCTGCGGTCGAAGCGTGCAAACACTTCGTCGCCCCGCTCGCTGGCCAGCTTGCCGCCATCTTCCACGGTCGCGGTGCTCATGTGCCCACCTTCCTGAATTCGAGCGGTGCTTCGGCTTCATCCCGTTCGCTCTGCTGCAGACGCCACAGTGCCGCATAGTGCCCGTCATGGCCCAGCAACTGCGCATGGGTGCCACGCTCCGCGATACGCCCTTCGGCCAGCACGATGATCTCGTCCGCATGGCGCAGGGCGCCCAGCCGGTGGGCGATGATGATGGTCGCGGCATCGCGGCAGGCATGCGATACCGCCTCGCGCACCTTCCGCTCGGTGACGGTGTCGATGGCAGCCGTGGAATCGTCCAGGATCACGACGGACGGATTGCCCAGCAGCCCACGCGCGATCGTCATGCGCTGCCGCTGGCCGCCGGAGAGCGCCGCGCCCCGTTCGCCCACGCGGGTGCGATAGCCCTGCGGCAGCCGCGCCACGTGCTCATGGATCTGCGCGACACCCGCGGCGGCGGCAACGTCTTCGCCTTGCGCATCCGGCGCCGCATAGGCCACGTTGTCGTGCACCGTCGTGTCGAACAAAAAATTCTCCTGCTGGACCAGCGCGACCTCCCGGCGCAGCGACGCCAGCGTGATGTCGCGCAGGTCGTGCCCGCCCAGCGTAATACGGCCGCTGCCAACGTCATAGAACCGCGGGACCAGGTGGGCGATGGTCGACTTGCCGCTGCCCGGCACGCCCACGATACCCAGCACCTTGCCGGGCGCAACCTCGAAACTCACGCCGTCGAGGACCTGGCGCTTGCCTTCGCCGTATCGGAAGCTCACGTTCTCGAAGCGCAGTGTCTTCGGTCCGGCGGGCAGTTCGGCGGCACCGGGCGCATCCGCGATCTCGGGCTGCGCATCGAGCACCTCGAACAGCCGCGCGCCGGAGCCCGTGGCCCGTGCGCTGGCGTTGACGATCATGCCCACCTGCCGCAGCGGCTGCTGCAGGATGGTGATGAAGGTGAGGAATTCCGTGAGTGCGCCGACCGACAGCTCGCCGCTGGCGACGCGCCGCCCGCCGACCCACAGCACCAGTCCCATAGAGATGTAGTAAATAAAATTCATCAGGCTGACGGAGCCCATCCGCTCCGTGATGCGCGCGTTGGACAGGCGCAGCGCGGGCCCGGACACGGCATCGAAGCGCCCCATCTCGAAGCGACGTGCGTGGAAGGCGCGCACCACGCGCATGCCCTGCAGGTTTTCCTCCATGCGCAGCGTGAGCTCGGCCATCATCTTCTGCAGCCGCTGCCAGCTTACGCGCAGGCGCAGCCCGGCGCCCACCGCGATTACCAGCACGAACGGCACGAAGCTCAGCGCCAGCAGGCCAAGGCTGAAGTCCACGCCCAGCAGGCGCCACGATCCCACGCCCAGCAGCAGCGCCAGCGTGATGAAGCGCAGCACGCCGAATTCCAGAAAGGCGCGCACACCCTCCAGGTCCAGCATGCCGCGCGCGATCAGTTCGCCCGTGTGGATGCGGTCGTGGTAGCCGAACGACAGCTGCTGCAGCTTGTCGTAGAACCCCAGCCGCAGGTCGTACGCCACGCGCTGTGCCAGGGTTTCCCCGTAATAGCCTTGCAGTCCGGTGAGCAGGCCGCGCACCGTGCAGGCGCCCACGATCAGCAGCGCGGTGATGGCAAGCGTCTGCTGCGTGGTGGTTGCCGCGGCGTGCGCATCGCCCAGCAAGTGACCGGCCTGGTCGACCGCCTGGCCCAGCAGGCGCGGCATGAAAAGGTTGAAGATGGCAGCGCCCAGCGCACAGGCGACCGCCGCGGCGGCCCGGCCCGGGTGGCGCGCGGCCAGCCGCGTCAGCCGGGCGAGCACGCGCGGCATGGCCTGCACGTCGACGGTTTCGGAGAACTGTGGTGGCGCGCTGGTGTCGGCGGGCGCGGCGCTCATGCGCGCGGTACCCGGCCCGTCACGGGGAACGCAGGGTCGGTGTAGCCGGGCGTACTGGGATGGCCGGGCGGCACGAGGCGGTCGAACAGCGCCTCGTCTTCCGCCGTGAACCGGTACTCGAGCGCGGCGCGATAGCCCTGCCACTGTTCCAGCGTGCGGGGCCCGCCAATCACGCTCGTGACCAGCCGGTTGTTGAGCACCCATGCAAACGCGAATTCGGCTGTCGTGATGCCGCGCCGTTTCGCTTCTTCCGCCACCGTCTGCGCCAGCACCAGCGTTTCGGGCCGCCACTCGGTCTGCAGCGCGCGGCCATCCTGCCGGCCGATGCGGCTGGTCGGATCCGGCGCGGCACCCGGCTGGTATTTCCCGGTCAGTACGCCCCGTGCCAGCGGGCTGAAAGGCACGACACCGAGCCCGTGATGCGCGCAGGCCGGCAGGTGCTCCACTTCCGGCATGCGGTTCGCCGCATTGTAGTAAGGCTGCGAGACGACCGGGCCGGGAATGCCGAGTTGCCGCGCGAGGTGCACGGCGTCCGCCACCTGCCATGCGCGGAAGTTCGACACGCCGTAATAGCGGATTTTGCCCTGCGCGACCAGGTCGCCCAGCGCGCGCAGCGTTTCCTCCAGCGGCGTGGCGGCATCGGGCCGGTGCAGGTAATAGATGTCGATATAGTCCGTACCCAGCCTTTGCAGGCTTGCCTCGACGGCTTGCAGCACGCGGCGGCGCGACAGGCCGCCATCGTTCGGGCCGGGTCCGACCGTGTTGCCGACCTTCGTGGCCAGCACCCATTGGTCGCGCCGCTTTGCGATCGCGCGGCCGACGATGCGTTCCGACTCGCCACCCGTGTAGATGTCCGCCGTGTCGATGAAGTTGATGCCGTGGTCCTGCGCGTCGTCGATGATGGTGCGCGCGTCGTTTTCCGTCGTGGCGCCGCCGAACATCATGGTGCCCAGGCACAGCGGGGACACGCGCACGCCGCTGCGACCTAGGGTTTCATACCGTTGCTTCGTTTCGCTCATCTGCTTTCCTGAAGTTCCTATGCCTTGGCCAGCCACACATTGGCCCAGTTGTTGCGGGTCTGGTACGGCAGCTCATCGATATTGCGTACCCGCTTGCTGTACACGGAGAAGAAGTACACCTCCAGCAGCGGCAGCGTGGGCAGGTCCGCCGCCACGATCTGCTGCACGCGCTTGTAGTTCGCCTTGCGCAGCGCGGGATCGGCGCCGGACCGCGTGGGCTCCAGCAGTTTTTCCACCTCCGGATTGCTGTACCCGGAGACCTTCGACCATGGTACACCCGGCTTGTCGCCCCGCTTGGTATAGCGCGAATCGAGGCTCAGCTGCACGTCGCGCGACCAGCCGCCCCAGGAACTGATGACCTGGAAGTTCCGATTCGTGAAAACGTCGCGCGTCCAGGTCGACAGGTCCTTCGCGCCCAGCGATGCATCGATGCCCACGCGGCGCAGCGCCTGCCGCACGAATTCGCCCGTGCGGCGGTAGTCGTCCCCGAACGGAATGAAGTCGTGCACCAGCTTGAAGCGCCAGCCACCCGCGCCCCGGGGATAGCCCGCCTGGTCGAGCAGCTGCTCGGCGCGTTTCAGGTCGAACGGGTACTTCGGCACGTCCTTCGTGAAGTATTCCGGGATCACGCTCGGCACCGGCGCATCGAGCGGCGCGCCATAGCCGCCCCACACCGTCTTCACCAGCGCAGCGCGGTCCACGGCATGGGCGATGGCCTGGCGCACGGCCAGCTTGCCGACGATGGGATCCTTCAGGTTGAACTCGAGCCAGTAGGTATTCGGCTCGTACTGTTTCGTGTCGATCACCAGGTCGCCCCGTTTGGCCAGCCGCGCCGCGTCGCTGAACGTGACAGGATTGCGCGCCGCGTACTGGGCGGCGCCCGTCTCCAGCGCCGCCGCCCGGCTGGCCGAATCGTTAATGACCTTCCAGACGATGCGGTCCAGGTGCGGCAGGCCCTTGATGTAGTAGTCCGGATTGCGTTCCAGGATGATGTGGCTGCCCCGCTGCCATTCCTTGAAACGAAACGGTCCCGTGCCGACCGGTTTCACGTTGTGCGGATTGGTGACCACATCGGTACCTTCGTACAGGTGCTGCGGCAGGATCACGCTGGCCTGCGTCAGGTGCCGCTGCAGCACGGGCCACTTCTGCTTCAGGTGCAGGATGACGGTGTACTTGTCCGGCGCGGTGATCCTGTCGATCACGGACAGGATCGTGCTCATGCTGATCGACCAGATCTTCTCGATCGAGAACTTGACGTCGCCCGAGTCGAACGGGTGGCCATCGTGCCACAGCACCCCCTCGCGCAGCTTCAGCGTGAGCGCCAGGCCATCGGGCGACGTGGCGAACGAGGTCGCCAGGCGCGGTTCGAAACCGCCGTTGTTATCGTCCACGAACAGGCGGTCGTAGATTTTCGACGTGACCAGCGATATCGGGTTGGCGCCATTGATGTGCGTGGCCAGCGTGGACGGCTCCGGGAAGCAGATCGCCGTCAGCGTGCCGCCGCGTACCGGCGTTTCGGACGGGCCCGCGGCAGGCTTCGGCGCGGCGAAGCCCACGCCGGGCAGCATGCCTGCCGCCAGCGCGGCACCGCCCATGCGCAGCAGCTGGCGACGCGCGGGAACCGGCAGGGATGCGTAGACCGGGTTGCTTGTATCGACCATCGGCGCGCTCCTCAAAGCCCGGCGGCCAGGCGCGGTTGCGGCAGTTCGCCGACGACCGGTTCCGGCCCTTCCGGCGTCGCCTTCGGCGTTTCCCGGCTGTCGGCCAGGTGTTTGGGACGGCGCAGCGGCACCTTGTCGTTCAGGTAGTAATTGCCGACGTCGAACAGGCGCCAGCGTACCGGATCGTGCAGCGTGTGCGTGCGCGCATCGCGCCACAGGCGGTCCAGGCCATGCTGCGGCGCGGTCGAACGCGTGCCGGCCAGCTCGAACAGCTTATTGGTGATCAGCAGCGCGCTGTGGGTACTGGCGGCGCGTACTTCCGAGACGGCGATGGCGGCGCGGGTCCAGTCGTCGCGCTGCTTGGTGGCGTACGCGCGGTCGATGAGCAGGCCGGCCCGCTCCAGCAGCGCTTCCGTGCCATGCAGCGCCACGGCCAGGTCGCCGATCTCGCGGATCGTCAGCTGGTCTTCTTCCCACGCCGTGCCGGCCGGCGCATCGTCCGCCCTTGGATTGCGTTCGCGGATGAAGGCAATCGTCGCCTCGAAGGCGGCGCGGGCGATGCCCGTGTCGATCCCCGCATGCATGATCTGGCCCACAGGACCCACCGGCTTCACGTGATCGGCATCGACCGTGTGCGGCACCAGCCATTCGGCCTTCAGGTAGGCATTCTCGGCGATCACCGTGCCGCTGGCCGTGGTGCGCTGGCCGAACGAGGCCCAGTCGTCGACGATGCGCAGGCCGTCGGCGGTGCGGGGATAGATCGCCAGGAAGTGGCGTTTCTCATTGTCCGTCACCGAGACGGGCACCCAGTCGGCGAACAGCGCGCCGGTCGAGTAGTACTTGCGCACGTTGACGCGGTAGCCGCTGCCGTCTGCATTGCGGGTCAGGCTGGTCTTGCGGTCCTCGCCCTTGCGCACGTCCGGCTCCACCAGCGCATTGCCGAAATGGTCGCCGGCCAGCACGCGGTCGAAGAAGAAGCGTTTCTGCTCCTCGCTGCCCTCATGGCGGATGATCTCCAGGATGAAGTAATGGTTCTGCGGGATCTGGCCGATCGAGCCATCCACGGCGGACAGCAAGGTGAACACCTTTGCGAGCGTGGCATACGAGACGCCCGCGCCGCCATATTCGCGCGGCACGGTGATGCCCCACAGGCCGCTCTCGCGCAGCTGGCGCAGCTCGGCCACCGGCAGGCGGCGTTCGCGGTCCCGTTCGGCGGCGCCCGGTGCGAAGCGGGCTGCCAGCAGGGCAGCCACTTCCAGCGCTTCGGCATCGTCGCGGATCACGTGCACGCTGCCGGTGCTCGTCGGGACGGCGTTCTGTACTTCCTTCGGTACGGCGGCATTCATATCAGTCTCTCAGCTTCGGGTTGAAATATTGGTTCAATGCGTCGCCCAGCACGTTCAGCGACCAGACGGTGAGCATCACGGCCACGCCGGGGATGGCGATCATGTACCAGCCGGTGCGGATCGCTTCGCGGCCCGTACCGATCATGGCGCCCCAGCTGATCGCGTTCGGATCGCCCAGCCCCAGGAAGGCCAGGCCCGATTCGGCCAGGATGCAGCCGGCCACCACGATCGACGTGCTGACGAGGATCGGCGTGAGCGCGTTCGGCAGGATGTGGCGCAGGATGATGCGCAGGTGGCTCATGCCGGCGGCCAGCCCGGCCTGGATGTATTCGCGGTTGCGCAGGCCCAGCACCTGGGCACGCACCACTCTTGCCGTGTGCGTCCACGACGTCGTGCCGAGCGCCACGACCACCACCCAGATCGACGGCTGCAGCAGCGAGACGAGGATGATCACCAGCAGGAAGCGCGGCACGATCTGGAAGAAGTCCGTCAGGCGCATCAGGAGGTTGTCCAGCCAGCCGCCGAAATAGCCGGCCAGCGTGCCGAGTACCACGCCGATCAGCAGTGTCAGCCCCGCTGCGGAAGCGCCGACCAGTAGCGACACGCGGGCGCCATGCAGCAGGCCAGCGGCGATGTCCCGGCCCATCAAATCGGAACCCAGCGGATGCGCCCAGTCGTCGCCCGGCCATAGATACGGCGTGGCGCTCATCTCCTGCGGGTCGCCGGGGAACAGGAACGGCGCCAGCGCGGCGGCCAGGATCACGCACAGCAGGATGACCGCGCCGGCGCGGCCTTGCAGGGAGGTTTTCATCGTCGGATTCAGGATTGCAGTTCGATGCGGGGATCGAGCTTCGCGTACAGGATGTCCAGCACCACGCTGGTGGCCATCACCAGCAGGGAGCTGAGGAACAGGATCGACAGCAGCAGGTTCGTATCGCGGTTCAGCACCGCGTCGTACGTCAGCTTGCCCAGGCCCGGCCAGGAGAACACCGTCTCGATGACGATGCTGCCGGCCAGCAGCTCGCCGAAGTTTGCGGCGATCATCGTCAGCACCGGCAGGATGGCGTTGCGCAGCGCGTGCCGGAAATAGATCACGCGGTCCGACAGCCCCTTCGAGCGCGCCGTGCGGATGTAGTCCTCCTGCAGCGTGTCGACCATCGAGGCGCGCGTAAAGCGGGTGTAGACGGCCAGCGAGTACACCGCCAGCGTGCTGACGGGCAGTACCAGATGCCAGGCGATGTCGCGCGCCAGCGCCCAGCGGCCGCCCGCCTCGACGCCCACCTCCTGCATGCCGCCGATCGGGAACCACTGCAGCGTGACACCGAACAGCACCACCAGCATCAGCGCCAGCCAGAACACGGGCACCGAGTAGCACAGCGCCATCAATGCCGACACGGCCCGGTCCAGCCGGCCATTGCGCCAGCGCGCGCACAGCACGCCGAGCAGCACGCCGCCGGCGACCGCCAGCAGCAGGCTGGTGAGGCCCAGCAGTGCGGTGGCCCCCACCCGTTCGGCAATCAGCTCCGACACGGGCGCATTGAAACGGTAGGAATAACCGAGATCGAAGGACAGCAGCTTTTTCAGGTAGAGGAACAGCTGTTCGTGCGCCGGGATGTTCAGGCCGAAGGATTCGCGCAGGTGCTCGACCTGCTGGCCCGCATCCGCGGCGCTGTCGGACATGCCCGTCTCCCCCGCCATCACTTCGGCCATGTCGCCGGGCGCCAGGCGGATCAGCACGAAGTTGAGGATGCAGATGCCCAGCACCACGGGAAGGAACTGCAGCAGGCGGCGTTTCAGGTAGTTTTTCATGGGCTCAGGCGGTGCGTACCAGCAGGGGTTCACTCGGCACATCGGTTTGCACGATGCCGGGTTCGGGCCAGCCTGGCGTGGCGGCGATCAGCGTCTGCGTGTACGGGTGGGAGGCGGAAGTGAACAGCGCATCGCGTTCCAGCGTCTCGACGACGACGCCCTTCTGCATCACCATTACGCGGTCGGCGATATAGTTGATCACGGAGAGGTCGTGCGAGATGAACAGGTACGAGAGCCCGAATTCCTGCTTCAGGTCCACGAACAGGTTCAGGATCTGGGCCCGCACCGACACATCGAGCGCGGACACGGGCTCGTCGCAGATCAGCAGTTTCGGCCGCAGGATCAGCGCGCGGGCGATGCCGATGCGCTGCCGCTGCCCTCCCGAGAACTCGTGCGGATACCGTTTCAGGGCGCTGGATGGCAGGCCCACGGCATCGAGCATCGCCAGCACGCGGCGCCGGCGCTCGTTGCGGTGGTGGCCGCCCTGCACCACCAGCATTTCGTCCAGTGTGGATTCCACGGACAGGCGCGGATTGAGCGACGCATACGGATCCTGGAACACCAGCTGGACATTGGCACGGTGCGCACGCAGCGCACGACCGCGCAAAGGGGCGATGTCGGTGCCATCGAGGATCACCTGGCCCTGCACGGCGGGATTGAGGCCCACGATCGTCTTCGACAGCGTGGACTTGCCGCAGCCCGATTCGCCCACCAGGCCGAGCGTCTCGCCGCGGCCGATCTGGAACGACACGTCCTTGACAGCCGAGATGGTGCCGTAGCGGGACGAATACTGCGCGACCAGGTTGCGCACGTCCAGCACCGGCGCCGGATGGATGACGGCCTCGCGCACCGCCGGCAGCGTGCGCCGTTCCTGGTGCGTGAAGCTGAAGGAATGTTCGCCGGTGGTCTCGTCGACACCCTGGCGGATCTCGGCCAGCTTCACCCTGGTGTAGTGGATCTCCGGCTCGACATGCAGGGAAGCTTCCAGCAGCCCCTGGCTGTAGCGGTGGCGCGGTGCGAAGAACACCTGGTCGCGCGTGCCCTCTTCCACCTTGCGTCCCCTTTGCATGACGGCCACGCGGTCGGCCCATTGGCCAACGACGGCCAGGTCGTGCGTGATCAGCAGCAGCGCCATCGACATCTCGCGGCGCAGCGTGCTGAGCAGTTCCAGCACCTGGGCCTGGATCGTCACGTCCAGCGCCGTGGTCGGTTCGTCGGCGATCAGCAGCCGCGGTTCGCAGGCGACGGCAATGGCGATCATCACGCGCTGCCGCTGGCCGCCGGAGAGATTGTGCGGATGGTCGTCGATGCGGCGCTGCGGCTCCGGAATCCGCACCAGGTCGAGCAGCTCGATCGCGCGGGCCCGCGCCGCGGCAGCAGTGAGCTTGCGGTGGCGCCGTAGCACCTCGGTGATCTGCTCGCCGATCGTCAGCACGGGATTCAGGGACGTCATCGGCTCCTGGAAGATCATGCCGATCTGGTTGCCGCGCAGGTCGCGCAACGTGCTTTCCGGCGCCGCCAGCAGATCGTAGCCGTCGAACAGGATCTCGCCGCCCACCCGGGCCTTGTCGGGCAGCAGGCCGGCGATGGCGGCCGCCGCGGTGGACTTGCCGCAGCCGGATTCGCCGACCAGCGCCACCACCTCATCGCTGCGCACATCCAGGTCGAAGCCCTGGACGGCCGGGCCGCCCGGATACCAGACGTCCAGCCCGCGCACCTGCAGCAGCGCGGGGCCGGCCTCGGCGCGGGCATGGTCGATGCGGGCGCCGTGCCACAGTTCGGTCATTTCCATGTGCGGTACCTGTCGGCGTGGTGGTTCGATGGCAGGCGCGCACCGGCGCCGAACAGTTTTTCGCGCAGCGTGCCTTCTTCGTAGGCCGTCTTGTACAGCCCGCGCTCCTGCAGCTCCGGGATGATCAGGTCGATGAAGTCGCGGTAGCTTTCCGGCGCCACGGTGCGCGTGACGTTGAAGCCGTCGAGATCCGTCTCTTCGACGAGTTTCTGGATCTCGTCCGCCACCTGCGACGGCGTGCCGACGATGGCGCTCTGGTAGGCACCGAAGGCGCGCTGCTCCAGCAGCTTGCGGCGCGTGCTGCCTTCCGGGAAGCGGCGGCCGCGCGCCTCGCCGACCCGCTGCAGCCGGTTCGGGTACAGCCCTTCCAGCTTTGCTTCGGTGATTTCCTCGTCCAGCCCGAACAGCTCCAGGTCCACGCCCATGCCGCTCACCTGGTGCGCCAGCGAGCCCTCCGCGCTGGCGTAGCGCTTGTATTCTTCCAGCTTGTCGCGCGCCACCGCTTCGCTGCGGTCGGTGATCACGGTGAGGCCCGAGAACACCTTGATGTCGTCGCGGTTGCGGCCTGCTTCGACGGCCTGGCCGCGGATGCTGGAGACGACCTTCGCCAGCGCCGCCCTGTCCGGCCCGCCCGTGAACACGCATTCGGCATGGCGGCCGGCGAACCGGTTGCCGCGCTGCGAGGCGCCGGCCTGGAACAGCACGGGCGTGCGCTGCGGCGAAGGCTCCGTCAGGTTGTACACATTGTCGATCTTGTAGAACGGGCCGTCGTGGTTGACACGGTGGATCTTCGCCGGATCGGCATACACGGCGCCCTCGCGATCCTTGCGCACGGCATCGTCTTCCCAGCTGCCTTCGAGCAGCTTGTAGAACGCGTCCATGAAGTCGTCGCCCCGGTCGTAGCGGTCGTCGTGGTCGATCTGCTGCTTCAGGCCCACGCCGCGCGCGGCGCTGTCCAGGTAGCCGGTGACGATGTTCCAGCCCACCCGGCCGTTCGTCAGGTGGTCCAGCGTGGCGAAGCGGCGGGCGAACAGGTAGGGATGCTCGTACGTGAGGTTGGCGGTGATGCCGAAACTGAGGTGCTTCGTCGCGTGGGCCATCAGCGGCACCACGTAGCTCGGATCGTTGACGGGCAGCTGGACGGCTTCCTTTGCCGTGACGCGGATGCCGTCACCGAGCACGTCGTAGACGCCGATGATGTCGGCCAGGAAGACCGCATCGAACAGGCCGCGTTCGAGCAGCTGCGCCAGTTCGATCCAGTATTCGGGCTTGGTGTAGTCGACGGAATTGTCGCGGGGGTGCTTCCACATGCCGTGGTGGATGTGTCCCACGCAGTTCATGTTGAAGGCGTTCAGGCGTATCTGCTTCGTCAATTCCATGCTCCCGCTGAGTGAGTCTCGAGTGATGGCCGAGAATAGCAGCGGGGTTCGCCAGGCAAAACGAACCATTTCGCGATTGTTAATGCGGCGTTTCGTGATAAGCAAAGCAGCAGGACGGGATAGCGTTCTCGTGGCGCGGCGCGAATGCTCATCAACATGAGTGCTTGCCCCCTCCGGTGCCGGCGGCGGTGCGCTAGTATCCTGCGCACGTCCCCACTCCCGTTCGCCGCCATGACACTGCACCGTCTATTCCTGCCCCTGCTCCTGCCCGTGTCCCTCGCTTTCTCGCTGCCTGGATTCGCCGGTAGTGCCAGGGCGGCCGACTTCGCTCTGGGCGGTGCGAGGACGCCGGTCCCGGTGAGCGTGCTGGCCGACGACGATACGACCATGCGGCTCGCGGCCGACCTCGTGAGCGGCGACCTGCGTGCCGTCACGGGCGCCGCACCGGCACGCACCGGCAAGCTGGCCGACTGCCGTGAGGTCTGCATCGTCATCGGCCGCCATGATGCGCCGCTGCTGCGCGCCATCGCACAGGACGAAGGCCTCGATTTCTCCGCGCTGGCGGGCCAATACGAACGCTACGTGCGGGTGGGTGTGGCCTCGCGCAAGAAGCCCGGTACGCGGCTGCTGGTGATCGCCGGTGCCGACACGCGCGGCGCCGTGTATGGCGCGGTGGACCTGTCGCGCGAGCTGGGCGTCTCGGCCTGGGAATGGTGGGCCGATGTCACGCCGGCCGTGCAAGACCGGGTCGTCGTGAATGGCGAGCGCATCGTCTCGGCGGCACCGTCCGTACGCTACCGCGGCATCTTCCTGAACGACGAGGACTGGGGCCTGCAGCCGTGGGCCGCCAGGACGTTCGATCCGGCCGGCGACATCGGACCGAAGACCTATGGCCGGATCTTCGAATTGATGTGGCGCCTGAAGGCCAACCTGATCTGGCCGGCGATGCACGACTCCACGAAACCGTTCTACCAGGTCCCCGGCAACGCGGACAAGGCACGCGACTACGCCATCATCGTGGGCACGTCCCATGCCGAACCGATGATGCGCAATAACGTGCGCGAATGGCAGAAGCGCGACGGCGCGTTCAACTGGTTCACCAACCGCGATGCGCTGACCCGCTACTGGCAAGACCGTGTCGACGCCGGCCGGGGCTACGAGAATTTTTACTCGATGGGCATCCGCGGCGTGCACGACTCGGCCATGGAAGGCGCCAACACGCTGGACGAAGCCCGCAGTGGCGTGGCGGACGTGATCGGCGTGCAGCGTGGCCTCCTCGCCGCGGCGCAGAAGCGCCCGCTGGCGCAGATCCCGCAGGCGCTGACCGTATACAAGGAAGTGCTGGACATCTACAACAGCGGCCTGCAGGTGCCGGACGACATCACGCTGATCTGGCCGGACGATAACTACGGCTACCTGCACCAGCTCAGCACCCCGCGCGAGGCCGCGCGCAGCGGGGGCACGGGACTGTATTACCACCTGTCCTACTGGGGCCGGCCGCACGACTACCTGTGGCTGGCGACGACGGCGCCGGGCCTGGTCCGCGACCAGCTGCAGCGCGCGCTGGCTACCGGCACGGACCGCGTGTGGGTCGCCAATGTGGGCGACATCAAGCCGGGCGAATACCTGACGCAGTACTTCCTCGACGCCGCCTTTGACCGGCGCGTGCTCGACCGGAGCGCCGCGGAACACCTGTCCGCCTGGTCGGCCGCGCAGTTCGGCCGCGAGCACGGGGAGGCGATTGCCGCGATCCTGACCGAGTACTACGCGCTGGCCTGGGCGCGCCGGCCCGAATTCATGGGCTTCAGCCAGACCGAGCCCACCACGCCCACGCGGCAGACGGACTACCTGCAATCGGGCGGCGAAGAGGCCGAGCAGCGGCTGGCGCGCTATGCGGCACTGGCGCTGCGGGCCCAGGCGATTGCCGCCGCCCTGCCCGCCAACCGCCAGGACGCGTTCTTCCAGCTGGTGCTGTATCCGGTGCGGGCGAGCGCGAACCTGAACGCGCGCATCCTGAAGCTCGATCTCGCGGCCCAGTATGCCCGCGCCGGACGCCCGTCCGCATCGCTGTATGCGGAACAGGCACGGGCCGCGCAGGCCGCCATCGTGGCCGATACGGCGCAGTACAACGCGCTGGGCGGCGGCAAGTGGCGCGGCATGATGGATGCGGCGCCACGCCGGCTGCCCGTGTTCGATGCGCCCGCGTTTCCCGTCTACGGCACCCCGGTCCGCAAGGACTGTGGCCTCGCCTACCCCACGCCGCTGTCGCAACAGGGCGGATCGCTGGCCTTCACACGGGGCGTGCCGGAGACAAAGACGGTGACCGTCATCCAGTATGGCGCTACGCCGCTGCGCTGGTCCGCATCATCGGTACCGGCAGGGTTGCGGGTCGCGCTGGCCGAGGGATCGCTGGCGGCATCGAACGGTTTCGAGCAGCGCGTGGCCGTCAGCTACGACGGGCGGGGTGCCGTGAATGGGCTGCAGTTCACGTGCGGTGCGCAGAAGCTGGCCGTGAAGGTGACGGCGGCGGGGGGTGCCGAGGTGCCGGAAGCGAAGTTGATGGCAACCGGTGGCGCCAAGGTGCCGACGGAGCGCGAACGCATCGTCACGCTGCCGGCCACCGCTGCGCGGGCAGCCGGATGGTCTGCGGTGGAGCTGGGCAGCTTCGGAACGGCGCTGCGCGCGGACCTCCACCTCGCGTCGCGGGAGCTGCAGGAGGTGCCAGCGGCCGATGCGGCGGCGCTGGAGTACGCGTTCCACACCCGCTCGACCGACGCGGCACGGTTGAAGATCGTTGCCGTGCCGGTCCACGCGCTCACGTCGGCCAACCAGCTGCGCATCGCAGTTGCGCTCGATGATGCCGCGCCTGTCGCGCTGGATTTCGCGACCGTGGGCCGCAGCGACGCGTGGAAGCAGAATGTGCTGAGCAATACCGCGGTACGCACGGTGCCGTTGCCATCGTTGAAGCCCGGCGCACATCGGCTGCGCGTGATCCCACTCGACCCGGGCTTCATTCTCGACCGGATCGAAGTCGTGTTCGATGGGGCACCGGTTTATTACGGCAAGGCGCCTTGACGGGCGGGCGGATGCCGTTCGCCAGCTGCGCGTAAACACCGGTGTGTCCTGACCGCAGCCGATCGGCAAGCGTTCCGCGAATAAAAAGGGCCGCCAGCGGCGGCCCTTCCCGGTCCAGCAGCAACAACACTCAGGCAGCGACTTCGCCCGCGCCCGCCGCAGCACGGCACACATAGATGGTCGACTGCTGGCCCTTCGGCCCGCGATACTGCTCGGCCACCGCGGCCTGCACGGGCGCCACCAGCGCTTCCGGCACCAGCGCCACCACGCAGCCGCCGAAGCCGCCGCCCGTCATGCGCACGCCGCCGGCCGTGCCGATGACGTTCTTGACGATGTCCACCAGCTGGTCGATCAGCGGCACGGTAATCTCGAAGTCGTCGCGCATCGACACGTGCGAGGCCTGCATCAGCTCGCCCATGCGCGGCAGGTTGCCCTGGCCCAGCGCATCGGCGGCGGCCAGCACGCGCGCATTTTCCGTCACGATGTGGCGGGCGCGGCGCAGCACGACCGGATCCAGCTCGCCGCCGCGCTGCTCCAGCAGCGGCAGGTCGACGTCGCGCAGCGCCTTCACGCCGAAGTGGCTGGCAGCCGCTTCGCACTGCTTCCTGCGCGTGTTGTATTCGCTGTCGACCAGACCCCGCTCCACGTGCGAGTGCAGGATCATGATCGCGGCGCCGGCCGGGATCGGCACCGGCTGCGTCTGCAGCGAACGGCAGTCGATCATCAGCGCATTGCCCTCGATGCCGGCGGCCGAGATGATCTGGTCCATATTGCCGCACTGGGTGCCGACGAAGTTGTTCTCGGACGCCTGGGCGATCAGCGCCAGGTCGATGGGGCTCAGCTGTTCCAGGCCCGGCAGCGTGGCGAACAGGCTGGCCACCGCCACCGACAGCGAGGCGGACGACGACAGGCCGGCACCCTGCGGCACGTCGCCGGAGACGGCCATGTCCATGCCCTTCAGCGGCAGGCCGCGCTTGAGCAGCTCGTCGATCACGCCCCGCACGTAGTTCGCCCACATCGGCGTGGCCACGCGCTCCAGCGGCTGGTCGAGCGAGAACTCGTCCACGGCACCGGCGTAGTCGGCGGCGATGATGCGCACGGTGCGGTCGTCGCGCTCGCGGGCGGCGATCACGGTGCGGTAATCGATCGCGCACGGCAGCACGAAGCCGTCGTTGTAGTCCGTGTGTTCGCCGATCAGGTTGACGCGGCCGGGGGCCTGCACGACGATCGCCGGCGCGGCGCCAAAGGCGCTCTCGAAGGCGGTGCGGGTGCGGGAAATCAGTTCACTCATCATGTTAATGCTCGGTAGTTGGGCTTTAAAAGCGGGGCTTTGATCAGGACTGGTCGGCCTGCAGGTAGTGCACGTCCGGCAGCGCGCGCAGGCGCTCGGCGGCCTGCTCCGGCGTCAGGTCGCGCTGCGACTCGGCCAGCATCTCGAAGCCCACCATGAACTTGCGCACGGTGGCCGAGCGCAGCAGCGGCGGGTAGAAGTGGGCGTGCAGCTGCCAGGCTTCCTTGCCATCCGCATCGCCCTCTCCATACGGCAGGCCGTGCCAGCCCATCGAGTACGGGAACGAGGCCTGGAACAGGTTGTCGTACTTGGTCGTGACGCGCTTCAGGGCGAGCGCCAGGTCTTCGCGCTGGGCCGGCTGCAGGTCTTCCAGGCGCTGCACGGCAAAGCGCGGCAACAGCAGGATCTCGAACGGCCACGCCGCCCAGTAAGGGACCACGGCCAGCCAGTGGTCGGTCTTCACGACGACGCGTTCGCCGGCGGCCGCTTCGCGCTCGGCGTAATCGAGGAGCATCGACCGGCCGTTCTGCGCCAGGTAGTCGCGCTGCGTGACGTCTTCCTTCGCGGGCAGGTTCGGCAGGAAGCTGGTGGCCCAGACCTGGCCATGCGGGTGCGGGTTCGAGCAGCCCATCGCGGCGCCCTTGTTCTCGAACACCTGCACCCAGCGGTGCGTAGCGCCCAGTTCGGCCGCCTGCGCGCACCAGGTGTTGACCACTTCGACGATGGCCGGCTGCGTGAGCTCGGGCAGCGTCTTGCCATGGTCCGGCGAGAAGCAGATGACGCGGCTGCGGCCCCGCGCACTGCCGCTCTGGAACAGCGGATCCGTATTGGCCGGCGCATCCGGCGTATCGGCCATCAGCGCGGCAAAGTCGTTTTCGAAGACGAACGTGCCCGTATAGTCGGGATTCTTCTCGCCATTGACGCGGGTGTTCCCGGCGCACAGGTAGCAGCTGGGATCGTGCGCTGGCCGTGCCGCGTGGTCGACGGCTTCCTGCGCGCCCTGCCAGGGCCGCTTCGCGCGGTGCGGGGAGACCAGCACCCATTCACCCGCGAGGGGGTTGTAACGGCGATGCGGATCGTCTGTGGGATTGAACATGCTTCTCCTGAACTGGTCGATGGTGGACAAAGCCCCCGGCTCTAGGTGCTAGACGGGGGCCAAGTCGGATGATAGCGCCGCAGCACCGTCCTTCACAACGGTGCGCGGGCTTTTTTTGAAAATTGCCGGGCGATGTGCGCCGTCAGGTCACCACCAGGCGGCGTACACGATGATCAGCAGCACGGCGATCACGGCCGAGCCCAGCGCGAAGCCGCGGTCCACCTTGAACAGGCTGCGGTCGATGATCATGCGCTTGGCTTCGCCGTCGACGGCACTCAGTTTGCTGATCAGTACCATGCCGGCCACGACGACCCAGAACACGATGAACATGCGGTCCAGGAACGGGATCTCGTAGACGCCCTTGCCGTTGTCGACCGAGAAGCCGATCGGCGACAGGAACGCCAGGTTCATGAAGTCGGGCAGGAACTTCAGCACGACCGACAGGATCAGGCCGCCGACCGTGGCGAACATCGCCGCGGCGTGCGTCGTTTTCTTCCAGAAGAAGCCCAGCAGGAACATGGCCAGGATGCCCGGCGAGACGAAGCCCGTGTATTCCTGGATGTAGGCGAAGCCGCCCTTCTTGTCGATGCCCAGGAACGGCGCGATCAGCACGGCCAGGCCGATGGCGATCACCACGGACACGCGGCCGATCCACACCTGCTTCTGCTCCGTGGCGCTCTTGTTGAAGTGCTGCTTGTAGATGTCCAGCGTGAAGATCGTGGCGATCGAGTTGGCCTTGCCGGCCAGCGAGGCAACCACCGCCGCGGTCAGCGCCGCGAACGCAATGCCCTTGATCCCGGCCGGCAGCATGGCCAGCAGGACCGGGTAGGCACGGTCCGGATTCAGCTCGCCGTTCGGGCGCATGGCATCGCCCAGCGCGCCGGACTTGTCGAGTGCGAAGGCGGCGATACCGGGCAGCACCACGATGACGGGCATCAGCAGCTTCAGGAAGGCGGCGAACAGCAGGCCCTTGCGGGCGGTCGGCAGGTCGGCGCCCAGCGCGCGCTGCGTGATGTACTGGTTGCAGCCCCAGTAGTTCAGGTTCACGATCCACATGCCGCCGATCAGCGTCGTCAGGCCCGGCAGGTCCATGTAGTTCGGGTTGTCGCGCGCGAGCACCATGTCGAAGTGCTCGCCGGCACGCACGAACAGCTCGCTGGCGCCGGCAAAGGCGCCGTTCTTGCCGCCCAGCGTGGCCACCAGGTCCAGCGCGATCCAGGTCGTCACCAGGCCGCCGATGATCAGGCACAGCACCTGGATCACGTCCGTGTAGCCGATCACCTTCATGCCGCCCAGCGTGATGATCGCGGCGCACACGGCCAGGAACAGCATGCAGGGGAACACGTCCAGGCCGGCCACGCTGGAAATCGCCAGCGCGCCCAGGTACAGGATCGACGTCAGGTTCACCACCACGTACAGGCCCAGCCAGAACAGCGCCATCGTCGTGGCGACCGTCTTGCCGTAGCGGCGCTCCAGGAACTGGGGCATGGTGTAGATGCGGTTCTTCAGGTACACGGGCATGAAGAACACGGCGACGATGATCAGGGTCGCGGCGGCCATCAGTTCGTACACGGCGATCGCCATGCCGATCTTGTAGCCGGAGCCGCTCATGCCGATGAATTGTTCAGCAGAGATATTGGAAGCGATCAGCGAAGCGCCGATGGCCCACCAGGTCAGCGACCCTTCGGCGAGGAAGTAATCATGCGAAGCCTGGCCGGAGGTGGCACTTTTTCGTCGGTACACCGAGATGCCGTAGGCGGCAACGATGACGAAATAGACGAGGAAGACGATAGTGTCGAGCGTTGAAAAGTGATTCATCGATGTTTTTTGTCTCTAATAATATGACGGACTTGTTGCCCGTTTCCGGCTGGGTCCCCATGGCCGCAAGGCGCCCCGCCTCCTTCACCGCTTCCTGCCAGCCGCAGCAGTCCATGGTGCCTGGCGCCACTACTTCCCCAGCGGCGACAGGATGCCCCAGTTGGTGCCTGACGCCACCACCTGGCTCCGTTCTAATCATCAAGATGATTACAAACGGATCAAGACGTTGCGAGTGTAGCAACGATGAAGCAATTTTACATCATTCTTTCTCGTAATCACGTAGCGAAATTTGGGAACTGCGGCGTTGGCGGGCACTTGTCGGGCTGCGGTGCGGCGACATTGGTTGCGTGACCATGCTGGCGGTCCAAGGAGAGGATCTTGGCGGGAAACCTAGCGGTGGTTGCGGCGCGCCCTTCAACCAGCCAGCGCGACACGGCGCGCTTTGTAGCAAAGTTACCTTGAGGGTTAGCGCGGCGGCAGCGTAATGAAGCAGATCGGAGGCGCATGGATGTCGGATTGGCTACAAGCACTGCCGTGGCGGCATGACTCGCATCTCTGCGCATAGATGAGGCCGTGTCACACGGAGTCAGGCACTGTGACACGAGCTCGGCAGTGACTGCGCCTGCCGCCGATCCACTCCGGTTTTGCTGACCATCGTTCGGAGGTAGCGCCAGACCTGCCGAGTCCGTGTCACGGTGCCTGGCACCATGTGACATGAACTCGGCAGTAAAACTGGCGCCCGAAATGGCAGAGGCCGTGTCCATGTCGGGGTCTGACCCCGACATGGACACGGCCTCTGCGGTGGCGCGCTGGATCAGGCGCTCAGGACGCTTTCAAGCTTGGCGAAGAAGGCATCGCGGTCGAACAGGGACAGCACGGTGGCATCCGGCAGCTCGAGCACTTCCTTCACGTCCGAGCGCATGTCGGCCTCGGTGGCGCCCACGCGCAGCAGCTTGGGCGACGGGCGGCGTGCGCTGGCCGGCAGGTTGACGATGCTCTGCACGCTGTCGACGATCACGCCGTAGCGCTCGGCGCCCCGCTCCAGCACGAGGATGCGGCACTCGCTCTTGTCTTCCAGCGGCGGCATGTCGTACAGCTTGCGCAGGTCGATCACGGAGATCATCTGCTGGCGCAGGTTCAGCATGCCCTGCACGCAGGCCGGCGTGCCGGGCGTGCGGGTCAGCGCGCCGGTGTACGGGATGATCTCGCGCACCTGGCAGATGTCGCTGGCCCACGGGCTGCCCAGGCCGAACGCCAGGTACACCTGGCGGCGCGCTGCGGCGGCGTTGCTGGCGCAGCGGCCCGCTTCGGCGGCGGCTTCGTCCTGGTAGATGCGGCGGTGGCCCGCGCACACTTCCTTCAGTTCCGCATCGGCCAGCACCTTCTCGTGGTCGAGGAACAGGGTGTCCGGACCATTCGTGCGCGGCAGGCAGCCGCGGAACATGGCGCCGCGCTGGGTGCCCAGCAGCGGGATCGGCAGCACATCGCTGTCGAAGTAAGGATTGATCGTATCGACGCCGTCCACCAGGAAGCCCAGCAGCTCGTCGCCGATGCGGGCGATCAGGATGCGGCGGTCCGCCGGGTCGGCCGCTTCTTCCGGCGCGCAGCGCATCAGCGCACCGAAGTCGATCACGCCCACGGCGCGGCCGCGGAAGTTGATCCAGCCCTTGCACAGGGGGCCCATCATGACCGACGTGCGCAGTGCCGGCACGTTGATGATCTCCTGCACCGCCGACATGGCGAATGCGAACGACGTGCTGCCCGCCGTGAAGCACAGGCATTTCTTGGCTTCCGCATGACGCAGGAAGCGCGTGCGCTCGGCGGCGCGGCTGGCGGCCGACATCGAGCGCACCTGCGGCACATTCTCGATGCGGATCAGCGCTTCCGGTACCAGCACCTGCAGCAGGCGCGCGCCGTCGGCCAGCAGGATCGTGCCGCCGATGACGGGAGCGGCATGGCCATCGCCATAGCTGACGGTACTGCGCTGCTCGGGACGCACGCGCAGCACTTCGCCCGTGCCGTCGAACACCAGGCCGACCAGGACATCGTCATGGTCGAGGATGGCAATCTTCTGGCCGGCGCCGGCCTTCGGCGCGTCCGGGTGGAAGATGCGCGCCAGGTTGACGACCGGGATCGCGGTGCCGCGCAGCGTGAAGATGCCTTCCAGGTAGCACGGCGACAGCGGCATCGGCGTCACGCGCTCCGGGTAGGCCACCACTTCGCGGATGGCCGAAGCGGGCAGCGCGAATTCTTCCTCGCCCAGCAGGAAGGTGCCGAACAGTTCCATCCCGGCCGCTTCGACCAGGGCTTTCGCGGCCACGGCGCGGGCCGATTCCATGGCGGCCAGCGCAGCCTGCGCGGCCGGGCCATGGGGGTTGCTACCGGACGCCAGTGCGGCGGGCATGTCAAGCATATGCATGGTTCATCTCCTTGCGGGCGACGGCGGGACGGAAGGCCGGCGTGCGGGCCGGCTGCGGCAGGCGGTGGCCCACTTTCGCGGCCAGGCGGGCTTCCAGACGTGCTTCATTGCGGGCTTCGATGTCGGCGTCGCTGCAGCGCTCGACGGGCGCGATCTTCGTGACGGTGTGATGCTGGCTCTGGCACTCGATGCGCATGCGGCGGCCCTGGTAGCCACCGGTATCGGCGAAACGGATCGACAGGCCGGAGCGCGACAGCTGCTCTTCGGCCGTGGCGACGTTCTTCGCGCCGATGGCCGAGTGGGCCAGCGCCAGCATGCGTGCGCCGCCGGCGATCACCACTTCCACTTCGCCGTACTGCTCGCGGCGCACGCCCATCGCCATCAGCAGCGCGGGAATCGCGGCCGTGACGTAGCGGGTGCTGCGCTCGCGGCTGCCGGCAGCGCTTTCGGGCAGCAGGCAGTGCGCCAGGCCGCAGCGGCCGCCGCGCTTCCAGAAGATGCCGATGCCGACACAGGAGCCCAGCAGGCAGGTCAGCACGTCGGCACCGCTGCCGACCTTGAACTCGCCGCTCAGCACATGCATTTCAGGGGACTTCGCCAGTGCATTCATGACACTACCTTTATTTTCCGGACAGTTCGTAGACATGGGGCTTGACGAGGCGGAACGGTACCGCCAGCCGCGTCAGCGAATCCTGCTCGCCCAGCACCAGGCGGCCGTGCGGTGCCAGAGCCGCGCTCACGCCGGTCAGCGCGCGCAGCTGGTCGTCATCCGTGAAGTACATCAGCACATTGCGCAGCAGGATCAGGTCATACGTGCTGCGGCTGCGTTCGCGCAGCAGGTGGTGGCTGGCGAAGCGCACATGGCGCGTCACGTCCGGGCGCACCGCCCAGCTGCTCTCGTCGGCCACCATGTGGCGCGCGAACTGCGCCGGGCGATCGCTTTCGAAGCGCTGCACCGAGCGGCCCTGGTAGCGCGCGGCCTGGGCCACGGCCAGCGCGTCCGGCGAGATGTCCGTCGCATCGATGCGGAAGCGGAAGGCAGGATTGGCCTGCTGGAAGTCGACGCACAGCATCGCCAGCGAATACGCTTCCTCGCCGGTGGCCGCCGCGGCGGACCAGATGCGCAGCGTCTGGCTGCCCTGGTCGCGCAGCCACGCCGGCAGGAAGTCGCCGGCCAGGTAGTCCCACACCACCGGCGTGCGGAAGAACGCCGTGTCGTTCGTGGTCACCAGGCTGATGAAGGCCGGCACTTCGGCGCCCTTCTTCACGTGGTCGATATAGGCGCGGTAGCCGGCCAGGCCCAGCGCGCGGATGCGGGGACGGAGGCGGCCCTGCAGCAGCACGCCCTTGCGTTCGTCCATCGCGATGCCGGTGTGTTCCTTCACCAGCGAGATCATGGCGGCCAGCGAGTCACCGGCCAGATCCTGGAGGGAGTCGCGTTCCATCATCATACGGTGAAGCCGGAGACGGTCTGGTTCAGTTCATTGGCCGATTCGTTCAGCGTCTCGGTCTGGCGGGCGATGCTGTCGCAGGAGCCGGCCGACTTCTCCGCTTCCTCGGCGATGTGGGCGATGGCGATGCTCACTTCACGCGCCGTCAGCGACTGCTCGCTGGCCGAGGCGGAGATGTCGGCGATCGCCAGCGAGGTGCGGCCCACGCCCTGGGCGATGCGGTCGAACGCGTCGCTGGCATGGCGCGAGATCTCGCTGCCCTGCGCCACGCGCTTGACGGATTCGGCGATCAGCTTGGAGATCTCCTTGGTGGCCTGCGACGAGCGTTCGGCCAGCTTGCGCACTTCGTCCGCCACCACCGAGAAGCCCAGGCCATGCTCGCCGGCGCGGGCCGCTTCGATGGCCGCGTTGAAGGCCAGCATATTGGTCTGGCTGGCGATCTCGCCGATCACTTTCACGATCTCGCCGATGTCTTCCGACGACTGGTTGATCAGGGCCATCGATTCGATCGAGCGGGCCACGGCCTTGGCGCCCGTTTCGGCGGCATCCTTGGTCGTCTGCGCCAGCACGTTCGCTTCCTGGGCGCCGCGGGCAATCGTCGTGATCGACGTGGTCAGACCGTCGATCGAGGCGTTCATTTCCTCCACGGTCGCGCCCAGCGCCTGCGCACCGCCGGCCACCACGTTCGAGCGTTCGGCGATCGTGCCGGCCGAGTTGGACAGGTTGTTCGCTTCGGAGACCACGTGGGCGATCACGCCGCGCAGGTCGCTGATCATCTTGGCCACGCCGGCGCCCAGCATGTCGATCGGCTCGGAACCTTCGATGTCGATGGTGGCCGTCAGGTCGCCCGCCGAAGCGCGTTCCACGTGATCCAGCAGCATCGACACCTTGCGGCGGTCGGCCGCGGCATTCTGCTCGACGGACACTTCCAGCTCCACCTGCTCGGTGATGTCGGTGGCGAACTTCACGACCTTGTACGGGTTGCCGTTCAGGTCGAAGATGGGGTTGTAGGTCGCCTGGATCCACACGGGGCGGCCGTCGGCGCCGAGGCGCTTGTAGCGGCCGCTGTCGTATTCGCCGCGGTTGAGCTTCTGCCAGAACTTGCGGTATTCCAGGCTGGACGCGTACTCGTCGTCGCAGAACACGCGGTGGTGCTCGCCCTGCACGTCCGCCAACTGGTAGCCCAGCAGTGACAGGAAATTGGCATTGGCGCTCAGCAGGATGCCGTTCATGTCGAATTCCACGACGGCCTGCGACTTCTCGATGGCCTGCACCAGGCCGGCGTGCTCGTTGGCCTCGACCTTGTAGCGCGTGATGTCGGTGGCGAACTTGATGACTTTATAGGGCACGCCGTCGGCGCCCAGGATCGGGTTGTACGAAGCGTCGATCCACACGTCGCGGCCGCCCTTGGCCAGACGGCGGTACTGGGCCGACTCGAACTCGCCGCGGCGCAGCTTCGTCCAGAAGGCTTCGTAGGCGGCCGAGGCGGCGTATTCGGCGTCGCAGAACATCGAGTGGTGGCGGCCCACCACTTCTTCCAGCGTATAGCCGACCGTGTTCAGGAAATTCTCGTTTGCGTGGGTGATGGTGCCGTCGAGCTGGAATTCGATAACGGCCTGTACCCGGTTCAGCGCGCTGTTGATCGCGTGCAGGTCGTGTTCGGCGGTGGTGACGGCGTGCTGATTGGTGTGCATGGAGCTTTCCTGATGTCGTTGGTGGCTGAAGAAACCGCTCAAGTTCGGGCGGCGATGTTCGGCGACATTGGTTGGGTCGGCTCAGGAACGTATTCTACGCGTTAGTTGCCGTATGTAAATAGGTTGGGGAATGTAAATTACTGATTTTGCCGATTTGTAGTAAATCGTAGACACTATTGGGGCGAACGACCGTGCTTCGGCAGCCAATTCTCACCGAATCCCACGCCCTGAACTTGTGCTCGTAATAATCCCACGCCCCGCCAGCGGATGTTCCTTCCTCAATTTAACAATCACCAAACCGAAAAACTTAACTCCAAGCCATCAAGCGGCCTGACCACTTGTTGCAAGAATGCGTCACTGGTCGGACTGAATGAAAGGTGGCCCGACCGGATATACAAATAAGTGATGAGCCGCAACATGCAGGATCCACCAATATTGCGCGAAAAAGCCGGTAATTGGCGGACATTGGCATTTCTGATATCGTTTTTTGGCCGCCACCCATGGTTTTTGATGATTTGTGTTTCGACACAAGGTTGGTTAATCATTGCGGTGACGCTCGTCGGCGACCCTCAGGTCCCGATCGGCGCCTCAGCGTAGAGCACTTATAAAAACAACCGGAGATCATCAATGCAACGCAGCAGACTGCAACTGACCGCGCTCGCCTCTGCCATCCTGGCGATCGGCACCCCACTTCATGCACAGGAAACCGCCGACGAGACCCAGAAGGTCGTCGTGACGGGCCTGCGCGCCTCGCTCGAGAGCGCCCTGAACGCCAAGCGCACCGAGAACAGCATCGTCGACGTGATCAAGGCCGAAGACATCGGCAAGTTCCCCGACACGAACCTGGCCGAATCGCTGCAGCGCGTGCCGGGCGTGGCGATCGACCGCGACGCCGGCGAAGGCCGCAGCATCACCGTGCGCGGCCTGGGCCAGGACTTCACGCGCGTGCGCATCAACGGCATCGAGGCGCTGGCCACCACCGGCGGCAGCGACAACAGCGGCGGCACCAACCGCGGCCGCGGCTTCGACTTCAACGTGTTTGCTTCCGAGCTGTTCTCCTCGCTCACCGTGCGCAAGAGTTCCGCCGCCGACGTGGAAGAAGGTTCGCTGGGCGCCACTGTCGACCTGCAGACCCTGCGCCCGTTCGACCTGGCCAAGCGCGGCTTCAATGCCACCGCCATGATCAAGGGCCGCTACAACGACCTGTCGAAGAAGACCGATCCGCGCGGCGCGATCATGTTCAGCGACACCTTCAACAACAACACGATGGGCTACCTGGTCTCCGTCGCGTGGGGCCGCCGCAACCTGTACGAGGACGGCTTCTCCACCGGCCGCTGGGACAACGGCCCGTCCGTCGGCGGCTGGTGCGCGCCGATGGGCGTGGGCCCGTCGACGTCGACCACGTGCGGCACCACGGCGCCCGGCTTCACGACGACCAACCGCCTGCCGAACACGCCCGCCAACGTGGCCGCCTACAATGCCGCAAGCAGCGCCGCGAACTTCCACCCGCGCTTCCCCCGCTACGGCCGCATGGTGCACGACCAGGACCGCCTGGGCGTGACCACCTCGTTCGAATGGAAGCCCCAGCGCGGCACCCGCATCTCGCTGGACCTGCTGTATGCGGACCTGGATGCCACGCGCGAGGAAAACTACATCGAAGGCTTCTCGTTCAGCCGCAACCTGAGCTCGGGCGGCAAGCCGCAGACCTCCGTCGTCGACGTGCAGTACGACTCGCTGGGCCGCATGACCTACGGCGTGTTCAACGGCGTGGACATCCGCTCCGAGTCGCGCTACGACGAGATGACGACAAAGTTCATCCAGCCGACGCTGAACCTGTCGCATCAGATCAGCGAGAACCTGCGCCTGACTGCCGCGCTGGGCCGCGCCAAGTCGATGTTCGACAACCCGGTGCAGACCACCGTGACGCTCGATGCGCCGAACGTCAATGGCTACACGGTGGACTTCCGCCAGAACGACCGGCTGCCCGTCATCACGTATCCGTTCGACGTGACCAAGCCCGGCGTGCTGAGCATCTACGGCGTGCCGGCCGGCGCCACCGCCGCGGCCAATGCGCTGCCGAGCGAGATCCGCATCCGCCCGGCCGGTACCGAGAACGTCAACGACGTGTTCAGCACCGATCTCGCCTGGCGCGCCAGCGACACGTGGACCGTCAAGGGCGGCGTGAACATCAAGCGCTATAAATTCCGCACCTGGGAATCGCGCCGCAACAACGAGACGATGTACGGGCTGCCGGCCGGCACCGACATCGCCGGCCTGTCCACGCTGCTCACCGACTTCGGCCGCGGCCAGGACATCCCGGCCGGCAATCCGAACGGCTGGATCATGCCGAACATCGCCGCCATCACGTCGTTGTACGACGCGTTCTGCAATTGCCTGAAATCGGGTCCGGTCGGCGGCCCCGGCGACTACACGCTCACGTCGCTCACCAACACGGCGGCACGCGGCAACAACCGCGCCGTGAAGGAAGAGGACAACGGCATCTTCCTGCAGGGCGACTTCGAGACGGAACTGTGGGGCTACGGCGTGCGCGGCAACCTGGGCGGCCGCTACGTGCAGACCAAGCTGACGGCCACCGGCTACACGTCCGTCGGCAATGGCGCCTCCGTCACGGCGGACAACGAGTACAAGGACTTCCTGCCGGCCTTCAACGTGACGACCAACATCACGCCGGAATTCCTGGTGCGCCTGGCCGCCGCGAAAGTGCTGTCGCGTCCACCGCTGGGCAACCTGAATCCGGGCGGCAGCGTGAGCACCGTCGGCGCGCTGGGCATCTCGTCGGGCAATCCGCTGCTGGAACCGTTCCGCGCCAAGACCTTCGACGCCTCCTTCGAGTACTACTTCAAGAACAAGGCCTTCCTGGGCCTGGGCCTGTTCCAGAAGAATATCGAGAGCTATGTGCAGGGCGTGCGCCAGTCGATGCCGTACAACCAGACCGGCCTGCCGCTGTCGCTGCTGCCGGCGAACTTCAACGGCACCGAAGTGTTCGACGTGACGAGCTTCCAGAACACGCCGGGCGGCAAGCTGCGCGGCTATGAGCTGAACTACCAGCAGCCGTTCACGTTCCTGCCGGCGTCGTTCCCGACCTGGAGCCGCAACTTCGGCGTGATCGCCAACTACACGAAGGTGTCCTCGAAGATCGACTACATCATCTCGGCCACGGCGGCGAACAGCGGCACGGTGCGCGACGACCTGGTGAACCTGTCGCCGAAGTCGTGGAACACCACGTTCTATTACGACGACGGCAAGTTCAGCGCCCGCCTGACCGGCGCCTACCGCTCGGCCTACCTGCAGACCGTGCCGGCCGCGAACAACAACGATGTCGCCGGCAAGAACGAGACGACCAACGTCGACCTGTCCCTGTCGTACAAGTGGAACGACAAGCTGGAGTTCACGTTCGAAGGCGTCAACCTGACGAACGAGGCGAGCGACCAGTTCGTGGGCCGCGCACGCAACAGCGTCAACGTCCACAACGTCACCGGCCGCGAGTACCTGCTCGGCGCCCGCTACAAGTTCTGAGCGGGGCGAGACCTTGGTATCGCGACGTAACCTGATGAAATCGGCGGGCCTCGGCTCGCTGGTTTTCGGCACACAGGCGGTAAGTGCGGCGGCCTGTGTTCCTGCCACGGCCCCGGCCTGGGGCAGCAATGTGGAAGGCCAGCGCAAGCCGGACCTGGGCAACGGAACGTTCCTCAACCCGATCGTGGCGGGCGACCACCCGGATCCGTCGATCCTGAAGGACGGGAACGACTACTACATGACGTTCTCCACCTTCGATGCCTATCCCGGCCTCGTGATCTGGCATTCGCAGGACCTGGTGAACTGGCAGCCCGTCACGGCCGCGCTGACGCGCAACATCGGCTCGGTGTGGGCGCCGGAGCTGTGCAAGCACAAGGGCCGCTACTTCCTGTACATCCCGACCAAGAAGACGGCGGTGCCCGGATCGAAGACGACATCGTGGGTGATCTGGGCCGACGACATCCGTGGCCCCTGGTCGGACCCTATCGACCTGGACCTGCCGCGCAACATCGATCCCGGCCATGCCGTGGGCGAGGATGGCTCGCGCTGGCTGTTCCTGTCCGGCGTCGACCGCGTGCGGCTGGCCGACGATGGCCTGTCGACAGTCGGCAAGCCGGAACACGTGTACGACCCGTGGCGCTATCCGGACGACTGGGAAGTGGAAGCCTTCTCGCCGGAGGGCCCCAAGGTCCTGCGCCACGACGGCTGGTTCTACCTCGTGCTGGCGGTGGGCGGCACGTCCGGCCCGCCGACGGGGCACATGGTGATCGCGGCGCGCTCGAAGTCCATCCACGGGCCGTGGGAACACCATCCCCGCAATCCGCTGGTGCGCACGGTGAGGAACGAGGAAAAATGGTGGTCGCGCGGCCATGCCACCCTCGTCGAAGGACCTGCCGGCGACTGGTGGGGCGTCTACCACGGCTACGAGAACGGCTTCTGGACGCTGGGCCGGCAGGCGCTGCTGGCGCCCGTCACCTGGTCGAAGGATGGCTGGCCGGACTTCGGTGGCGGCGATCTGTCGCAGCCGTTGAAGAAGCCGGCGGGCGGCAAGGCGGGGCCGCACGGCATGGCGCTGTCCGATGACTTCAGTACGGACAAGTATGGCGTGCAGTGGAGCTTCTTCAATCCGTCGCCCGATGAAGGCAAGCGGCTGTCGCGGCGCGATGGCGTGCTGTCCTTACGCGCCAGCGGCACGCAGCCGTCGGATTCGTCGCCGCTGCTGTTCGTGGTGCCGGACCAGGATTACGAAGTCGAATGCGAGATCGAAGTGGAAGGCGGCGCACGCGGCGGCATCGTGCTGTTCTACGACCACAAGCTGTATTGCGGCATGGGGTTCGGTGAGCAGAACCTCGTGCTGCACCGCTACGGCACCGAGCACGGCACGCCAGCGAATGCGTTCGGCAAGCGCGTGTTCCTGCGCATCCGCAACCGCAAGCACATCGTCAGCATCCACCTCTCCGGCGACGGCAGGACTTGGCTGCGCGGCCCGCGTGGCTACGAAGTCTCTGGCTACCACCAGAACGTGCGCGGCGGCTTCATGTCGCTGAAGCCCGCCCTGTACGCCACCGGCACCGGCACTGTCCGCTTCCGCAACTTCGTCTACCGCGCCTTCGCCTGACCCAACTGATGAGCTCGTGTCACACGGTGGGGGCGGAGTCGGGGTTTCGCAGAGCGCAGCTCTACGCCGACGAAGCAGTGATCGCTTGCAAGCGATTACTCCTTCCAGGCGTAGTGACACGAGCTCATCATTAACGCAGCTATCGACGAATTTATCGGTTTTTAACCGCAAAGTCGCAGCAATTCGGCGCAAGTCCTCTTTACAGTAGAGCTCGTGTCACTACGCCTGACCCCAGCATGTGACACGAGCTCGGCTGTGGCAGCCGCGGTCAGCCGCGGCCGACCCGCGGGGCTTCGCGCCGTTCGACGTCGGCGGCGCGGGCGCGCATGGCGGCGGTGAAACGGTCGAGGGCGTAGTCGAGCGACGGCAGCAGCTTGCCGCGGCGGGTGGACAGCACCGGCGTGCTGTCTTCTTCGACATCGACATTCATCGTGGCGAGACCGAGCAGGCTCGCGGCGCGCGCCACGAAGGCCGATGCCGACACGCCGCTGTCGTTGTACAGGTGCCAGACGCCCTCCTCGCCATCCACGGCAAGGTCCAGGCAGGCGTCGACGAGGTCCGGCAGGTAGGCCGGCGCCAGCATCAGGTCCGATGGCAGCGCGACGGAATGCCCCTCGCGCAGCGCGGCCAGCGCATGGCCCAGCAGGCCGACATCGCCATCGGCACCAAAAAAGTGGCCACTGCGGACGATCAGCGCGCGCGGATTGGCGCGCAGGACACGGGCCTCGGCCTCCGCCTGGGCGCGGCCGAAGGCATCGTCCGGTGCCGGTTCAGCCGACTCGTCACGCATGCCAGCGGCACCCCCCAGCACCGCGGCGCTGGAGAACATCAGGTAGGGAATGCCATGGCGGACCGCCGCCGCGGCCAGCACGCTGGCACCCACGATCAGCGCCTGGTGCGCCGCTTCTTCTTCGGCCGCATCGACGAGTCCCGGCAGCGGCGGCCGCGCGCCGGCGGCATTGACGATGGCCCACGGCTTGTGCTCGCGGATCATGCGGTCGACGGCGGCCGGATCGGTCACGTCCATCGTGTCCCGTCCCGCCAGCACGCACGGCAGGTTGCGCGTCTGGCAGCGGGCCGAGAAGGCCCGCGCCAGCGCCCCGCCGGCACCGGCGACGAGCAGCGGCGGCATCGCACCGCGCGCCTGCTGGCGTTCCGTCAGCGATGTCGTCACGGCCGGCGCGGCCACGGGCTTGCACAGGAAGCGTCCGGGGCGATGCCACCAGCCGCTGCCGCGCAGGACCGGATGATGGGCGGCACGGCCGCTGGCCAGCTCGCGCATCAGCGCCGCGACGGCCGTGGCGCGTGGTTCGGCGCCGCGCACGTCGAACGGACCCGGCTCGTAGTAGCCGTGGCAGGCGGTGACGAGGCAGTTCCAGTCGAAGGAGCCGAGCAGCGCCCACACCGTCACGGCGCGGATGTCGGCACCCTTGCTGCGCTGTGACTGGGCGGCCTGCCACGTCTCGCGCAGCCAGCGCAGCTGGTCTTCGCGGTGCGCATCGATGTGAGTTTCGGTGATCGCCACGGGCAGCCGGTAGCGTTCCCACACCTCGCCCAGCAGCGGCTCGATGCCGGGCGTGGGGTTGGCCAGCACGCGCGCCGTTTCCATGTCGGCGTGCCTGACGCCCTTGTATTCATGCACATGGCTGGCCGGGAAGTTCTCGACCCGGTGATCCAGCCAGCGCTCGCTGGTGATGTAGTAATTGACGCCCACGATATCGGGCGGGCACGGATTCTCCTGCAGCCACTGCAGCTCCTCGGCGCTGGCGCCGGCATCGAGCAGGAAGCCGTACAGCGCGTGCTCCGGCCCCACCATCCCGCACAGCAGGTCCCAGGCCAGCCAGCGCCGCTCGTTGAAGAAATCGACCAGGTGCGCCATCTCCGGCGTGCCGTAGGTGCGGCTCAGGTCATCGGTCTGCACCAGCTTCGCGTCCGGATTGACGGCGCGGATGGCGCGCATCGCCAGCACGGTGCCGCGGCACTGGTTCAGCAGCGCCCGCACGAACAGCGCCTCGGAGCGGCCATGCGGATACCACACGCCGGACAGGCCGGAGAAACGGGCCGTCGTGAGCGGTTCGTTGACGGGGGTGTAATAGGTGAGCCACGGATAGCGCTGCGCGACGGCGCCCGCGTATTCGGCCAGCTTCTCGGCAAAGCAAGGGGAGACCAGGCTGGTATGGCGCGGACCGCTGCCATGGTGGACCAGGCCGGCAATGGGCTCGACGCCCAGCTCGCGCAGGCGCGGCAGGCGTTCGTCGGACCAGGACCAGTCGGCGCTCTCGATGCCGTCCGGCGCCGTGCATTCCCACAGTACCGGATAGCGCACCGCACGGATGCCGAGCGATGCGAAACGCTCGATGTCGCCGGGCCTGTCGATATGGCCATTGCGCTCCATCTGGCTGAAGTACTGGTCGGACACACGGTTCACGGTGCACTCGAGGCCGCCCCACAGTTCCAGGCCTGCGCCGCGTTCCGGTTGCTGGTTTTTCCCGCCCATTGTTTTTCTCCGTTGTTGATCCGTGCCTAGCTTATGGCCGCACGGTCGGGTCCGGAGTGGGCGAACCTGCTGCTGCCTTGTCGGACAACACGCCGCAGGCTTGCACGAATGTCTCCTATAAGCGTGCGCCTGCCCACGACAGTCACCAGCCCTCACAATGGCACAGCAACCAGTAGGCGCGCTCCTACCCGGGCTCGATCTGGGCAGCCATGCCCTCCCCGCTCAGCAGCCTGATTATTTCATTACCCTGCCGGCCCGCACGCGGGAAAACGGTCGCGCATTCCCGGCCGTTCGGTCACCATGGCGGCTGAGCAAGATCATTCAAGCCCTTCAGGAGACCGCACCATGCCCCACCAGCCTGCCACGCACGACGGCCGGCTCGCTGCAGCCATGCCTGCCAGCGCCACGTCTTTTCCAACTTCCTGCACCCTGCGCCGCACCGCCCTCGCAGCCGCCTTGCTGTCCGGCCTGGCGCAGGCCGCAGCACCCGGCCCGCTGGTGTACGACCGCCTGGCCGACGTGGCGAACCACCTGGCCACGCCGCCGGCCGATGCGCGGCCGATGATGCGCTGGTGGTGGTTCGGTCCCGCCGTCGAGAAAAAGCAGCTGGCCTACGAGATCGGCCGGATGAAGGAAGGCGGCATCGGCGGCGTGGAGATCCAGACGGTGTACCCGATGGCGCTGGACGATCCGTCGCGCGGCGTCAAGAACCTGCCCTACCTGTCGCCCGAATACCTGGACGCGCTGCGCTTCGCCAACGAGACGGCGCGCGATGCCGGCCTGCGCGTTGACCTGACCCTGGGCAGCGGCTGGCCGTTCGGCGGCCCGCACATCGGCATCACGGACTCGATCGGCAAGATGCGCGTGGTGCCGGTGGAGATCCCGGCCGGCGCGGCCACCTATCCGCTGCCCACGGTGACGGAAGGCGAAAAGATCGAGGCGGCCTTCCTCGGCGACGGCAACGCGAAGAGCTACGATGCGACCCGCTTGAAACCCCTGCAGTCGAAGGAAGTGCAGAACGGCCGCGGCGGCGTGACACCGGCCAGAGAAGCCCGCGTGGCCGTGTACTACATCGCCAGCCATTCCGGCATGCAGGTCAAGCGCCCCGCCGTGGGCGGCGAAGGCTATGTGCTGGACCACATGAGCCGCCGCGCCATCGACAACCACCTGAAGAATGTCGGTGAGCCATTGCTCAAGGCGTTCGGCGACAAGCCGCCCTATTCCATCTTCTCGGACAGCCTGGAAGGCTACGGCAGCGACTGGACCGCGGACTTCCTGGCCGAGTTCCAGCGCCGCCGCGGCTACGACCTGCGCCCTTACCTGCCGCTGGTCTTCAGCGGCAAGGGCGACAATGCCCCGGCGCTGCGCCACGACTGGGCGCAGACGCAGACGGAACTCGTGGAGGACAACTACCTGAAGCCCGTCACGGCGTGGGCGAAACAGCATGGCACGCAATTCCGCTCGCAGACCTATGGCGAGCCGCCCGTCTCCCTGTCGAGCTTCCGACACCAGGCACTATTCGAAGGCGAAGGCGCGCAGTACCGCCAGTTCTCGTTCACGCGGCTGGCCTCGTCCGCGGCCCACCTGTACGGCCGCTCCGTCGTGTCGGCCGAAACGTGGACCTGGCTGCGCTCCCCGGCCCACACGGCCAGCCCGCTGGACATGAAGGCCGAAGCGGACCGCATGTTCGTGCAGGGCGTCACCCAGATCATCGGCCATGGCTGGCCGTACACCCCGCCGAACGCGCCGGAACCCGGCTACCAGCTGTACGCGGCGGCCGTCTTCAACCACCACCAGCCCTGGTACATGGTGATGCCGGAGGTGTCCGGCTACCTGGCGCGCGTGAGCTTCCTGCTGCGCCAGGGACAGCCGGCCAACCAGGTCGCCGTGTTCCTGCCGAACGACGACGTGTATGCGGAAAACCGGCCCGGCAAGACCACGCTGTCCGGCGAGATGACCAACTTCGTCAAGCCGGAACTGATCCAGCAGATCATGGATGCCGGCCACAATCTCGATTACGTCGATCCGGAAGCGGTGCTGGAAGTGGGCCTGGCACGCTATCCGGTGCTGGTGATGCCGAACGTGCGCCGCCTGGCGCCGGAGGTGATCGCAAAACTGGACGCCTATGAAAAAGCCGGCGGCCGCATCATCGCCATCGGCGGCACGCCCTCGCTGGCACCCGGCTACCGGAACGCCGACCGCATCACGGCCGACGTCAGGCGGGCCGCCGCCAAGCTGTTCGCAAGGGGCCGCAACGTGCAGACGGTCGCCAGCGAGGCGGAGCTGGGCGCTGCACTCCAGTCCGCGCTGCCGGGCGATATCCGCGTGTCGGACGGCCAGGCGCGCGTGAGCTTCGTGCGCCGCAAGCTGGCCGATGCGGATATCTACTTCATCGCCAACACCAGCAACCAGCCGGTCAATGCCAGCCTGACGTTCCGCCAGCCGCGCGCGAACACGGTGCGCATCGATCCGGACGATGGTCGCGCCACGCAGTCCGACGCGGCCCCGGCCCTGCAGCTGGCACCGTACGAATCGGTGGTGTACGTGCTGAGCGATGCGCCGCTGCCGGGCGCGCGGCCGGCCGTGCGAAGCGCGCCGGCTGCCGTGCTGGCCGACCTGTCGTCCGGCTGGCAGCTGACCTTCCCCGGCCAGAAGCCGGCCACGCTGGCGAAGCTGCAGTCGTGGACGGACAACGAGGCGACGCGCTACTTCTCGGGCCAGGCCGTCTACCGCAAGCAGGTGACCGTGAAGGCGCCGGAGCTGGCGGGCCGGCGCGTGTCGCTGGACTTCGGCACCGGCACGGCGCTGCCGGAAGCCAGCACGCACGCGCACCACACGGGCATGCGCGCGATGTACGAGCCCGCGCTGCGCGACGTGGCGATCGTCACCGTCAACGGCCAGCGTGCCGGCGCGCTGTGGCATCCGCCGTATCGTCTCGATGTCACGCCTTACCTCAAGGCCGGCGCCAACGACATCGAGGTCAAAGTGGGGAACCTGGGCGTGAACACGCTGGCCGGCCGCGCCCTGCCCGACTTCACGCTGCTCAACGCGCTGTATGGCAAGCGCTTCGAACTGCAGGACACGAAGAACATCGCGCCGCAGCCGGCCGGCCTGCTGGGGCCCGTGACGCTGGTGGGAGAGAGCGTGCAATGAGCAGGTGCGGCAAGTACCATGCACGGAGATATTCAGCACATGGATAACTTACATTCGGGAAATAAAGTGGTCTGATCGGGTTCGGGGTGCGATGATGCACCTGTCTCCTCCAACTCTCCTAGAGAATTGGATTCAGCCGGCTCCCTGAGCCGGCTTTTTTTTGTCTGGTCGAAGTGCTGTGGGGTAGCGTAGCGCCGGAAGACGCTGGCGAAAACCGGTGTCAGACACCTGGCGGGCGCCGGGTGCGCGACGAGAGAGCGCCGGTCCTGCAGGCGCTCCCGCCGTCACGGCAGCCGGAAACCGGCGCGGGCGTCAAGCGCCCCTGCTGTCCCGCAGCGATCGCCGCCGCATCACACCGGCCAGGAAGGCCAATCCCGCGCCGAACATCGCATACGTGCCCGGCTCCGGCACAGGCGTCGCCACGGGCGGTGTGGTCTCGGTGCCCGTGTCCGGCACCAGGGGCGTTTCGAGCCGGCCGGCGGTGCGTGCACCGGACCCGCCGAATGGCGACATGAACGTGTCTGGCTCGGCACCGTAGTCGGGCGCGGGCGCCGCAAGTGCGTCCGCCACGGCAACCGTGTCCGGCGATGCCGGCACGGCGCGCGGCGCCACCCAGCCCGGCATAGGATATCCCTTCGCCGCACCGCGCTCCCTGGTACCGCCGGCACTCGCGACCGAGCGACGCACCCGGCTCACATTGCCGCAGATCTTCGGCACGATCAGGCACTGCTCGTCGACGCAGTAGACGGCCGCCGGTTCGCGGGCGCTGGCGGCCCACTGGTCGCGCGTGACGTAGTCGCACACGGTGCGCTGGCCGAAGTGCATCGAGGTCAGGGCCGGATCGTACTGGTACTTGCCGAGGATGGCGTCGCGGGTGATGGTCACCTGGTCGTCCGCCTGGCCGGCGCGCATTTTCGCGACCAGCTGCCGGCGCACGTCCACCGGGATATCGACATAACGGGACACGGCCTCGCTGATATTGCCACGGTAAGGATTGCGTCCCGGATGGTTCCAGGAGCAGCTCGACAGCATCGCTGTGGCGGCGATGGCTCCGGCTACGAGGGTGGACATGGTGACTGCCAGTCGGATATGGATGAGCGGCCGATTCTAGCCCGGCAGTAGCCGAATTGCAATTTTGCAATATGCGCCTGTTGCTGACTCGACACACAATGAGCACGCCGCCATGTCCTGCTGCCGCGGCACGCTGTGTCCTTATCTGCTGCCGCGGGGCCGGCGAAGGAACGCGATCGCCATCCCCGCGGCGCCAGCGCTGAACGGAACCCCGGCGCCCTGCCACGTTCCAGCAAGGCCCTGCCCTGCGGCGGCCCGCCCCTACCAGCCCATCTGCTCGCGCAGGTGCTTCTCCAGCAGCACGGCATTGGCCTGGTGATGCCGCAAGCGGGGGTGCTTGGCGAAGCCGGTGAACGGGAACACCAGCGTGCTCAGATGCCGGTCGCCGTCCTGACGCAGCTGCGCCACCGCGGTCGCCACGTAGCCGGGCCAGCGCGAACCGGCTTCGGTGGCATCCATGCTGCCCAGTGCGCACACGATATGCGCCTGCGGATAACGTGCGCGGATCTGTGCCACGAAGGCACGGTAGCGGCGCACGCGTTCGGCGTCGTCCGGCACCGGCTGCAGCCGCTTCTCGCGGTCGATCAACCATTTGTCGTTCTGCATCAGGTTGATGACCACCACCTGCGGCGTCCAGCGCCCGAAGTCCCACGCGGAGGCATTGTCGTCCACCGCGTCCAGCTGGTCGAAGTACTGCGGCATCGTCCACGGGAACCAGCTGATCATCACGCCGATGCCGCTCTTCGAGATGAAGTGCGCCTCCGCGTCCACCGCGCGCGCAGCGATGGCGGCGTAGGACAGGAAACTGTTCTTCTGCGCCGGCAGGTCGTCCGGACCGTCGTCCGGCGCCTCGTTGCCCATCGCGCTGGTGATCGAATCGCCATAGAACTCGATGCGCCGCTGCGGGCGCGCCGGCGGGTCCCCCAGCGTGGCGCCGTCGGCCAGTTCGAGACCGCGGAACACGGTGGCGCCTTCCTCGCCTTCGGTGCGCTTCGTGACCAGGAAGCGGTGCGGCCCGGCGGCCAGGCCGCTCGCCACCGTGTAGGTGCCGCTGCCCTTCGCCGCGTGCACCACCTGCGGCCTGGCCACGTCGCCGTCGATGAAGACATTGAAGTAATTCCGGCCGCGCTGGTCATCGAGTTTCAGCGCCAGCGTGCTGCCGGTGAACGTGCCGGCGATGCCGGTGCCGGGCCAGGACAGCACGGGCGCGGCCGGATCGGCGAAGTCGATGCGCCCCGTGTACTGCAGCTTCGGGTCGGACGGCGCAACCGTGACGGCGGCACTGCACGGCCCCGCGCAGAGGAACGTGGCCAGCGCGAGCGCGCCGGCGAAGGAACGTGGTCTGGATTGCATGGGTCTCCCGTGGCAGCGCGGCCATTGTTGTCGTGAACTCTATCGTGATGACCGCGATTGTAGCCCCGCCGCGCGCGCTACGCTGCCGCGCGCAGCTCCTTCGCCGCCGCTACCATGTTGGCCAGTGCCGGCAGCACCTCGGCCCACTGCCGCGTCTTGAGGCCGCAATCGGGATTGACCCACAGCCGCTCGGCCGGCACGCGCTGCGCCGCCTTCGTCATCAGTCCCACGATGTGTTCGCGCGAAGGGATGTTCGGCGAATGGATGTCGTACACGCCCGGGCCGATCTGGTTCGGGTACCTGAAATGGTCGAAGGCGTCGAGCAGCTCCATGTCCGAGCGGGAGGTCTCGATCGTGATCACGTCCGCATCCATGCCGGCGATCGAGGCGATGATGTCGTTGAACTCGGAATAGCACATGTGCGTGTGGATCTGCGTTTCGTCGCGCACGCCATTGGCCGCGATGCGGAACGACTCCACCGCCCAGTCCAGGTACTCGCCCCACTGGGCGCGGCGCAGCGGCAGGCCTTCGCGCAATGCCGCCTCGTCGATCTGGATGACTCGCACGCCGGCCCGCTCCAGGTCCAGCACTTCCGCGCGGATCGCCAGCGCCAGCTGCCGGCACGAGGCGGCGCGCGGCTGGTCGTCGCGCACGAAGGACCAGTTCAGGATCGTCACGGGCCCCGTCAGCATGCCCTTCATCGGCTTGTCCGTGAGCGACTGCGCATAGGCCGTCCAGGCCACCGTCATCGGCTGCGGGCGGCTGATGTCGCCGAACAGGATCGGCGGCTTCACGCAGCGCGAACCGTACGACTGCACCCAGCCGTTCTGGCTGAACGCGTAGCCCTCCAGCTGCTCGCCGAAGTATTCCACCATGTCGTTGCGTTCCGCCTCGCCATGCACGAACACGTCCAGTCCCAATGCTTCCTGTTCGCGCACGCTGCGGGCGATCTCGGCCTGCATCGCGGCCTGGTAGCCGGCGCTATCGAGCGTGCCGGCCTTGAAGGCGCTGCGCGCATGGCGGATCTCGGGCGTTTGCGGGAACGAGCCGATCGTCGTGGTCGGATAGGCCGGCAGCCGCAGCAGGGCCGCCTGCTTCCGTGCGCGCTGCGCGTAGGCGCTGGCGCGGCGTCCCAGGTTCGCATCGATCTTCGCCACGGCCGCCTGCACGGCCGGAGCGTGCACGCGGGGCGAGCTGCGGCGCGCGGCGAGGGCCGCCGCATTGCCGGCCAGTGCCTCCTTGACGGCGTCGCGCCCATCGCGCAGCGCGGTGCCGAGGAGGCGCAGCTCATCGAGCTTCTGCAGCGCGAAAGCCAGCCAGGACTTGATGTCGCCATCGAGCTTCGTCTCGTTGGCCAGGTCGACCGGCACGTGCAACAGCGAGCACGATGGCGCGATCCACAGGCGCTCGCCCAGTTGCGCGGCCAGGGGCTCCAGCCAGTCCAGCACCGCGTTCAGGTCCGTCTTCCAGATGTTGCGGCCGTTGATCACGCCCAGGGAGAGTACCTTGTGCGGCGACAGCAGGTTCAGGAGCGGGCGGATATCGTCGCGGCCGTTGATGGCATCGACGTGCAGGCCGGCCACCGGCAGGTTCGCGGCCAGGTACTGGTTGTCCTGCAGCTGGCCGAAGTAGGTGGCCAGCAGGATTTTCACACGGCAGCCTTTCAGCTCGTGATAGGCGAGATTGAAGGCGTGCTGCCAGTCGGCGTCCAGTTCCGTGACCAGGACCGGCTCGTCGATCTGCACCCACTGTGCGCCCGCTTCGACCAGCGCGTCGAGCAGCTGGGCGTAGGCCGGCAGGATACGGGGCAGCAGATCGAGCTTGCTGGAGCCATCCTTCGCCTTGCCCAGCGCGAGGTAGGTCAGCGGGCCGATGATGACGGGCTTGGCATCGACGCCCTGCTCCCGGGCTTCGGCAAGCTGCGCCAGCAGGCGCGAGGCATCCAGCGTGAATGGCGTCTGCGCCGTGAACTCGGGCACGATGTAGTGGTAATTGGTGTCGAACCATTTCGTCATCTCGCCGGCCGCGACGCCGCCGCAGCAGGCAGCGTGTGCTTCGCCGCCCTGCGCGGAGCGGCCGCGCGCCACGCGGAAATAATTGTCCAGCGGGTCGCCGTGGAAGTCCTGCACGCGTTCCGGCAGGTTGCCGAGGGCGAAGCTCATGTCCAGCACCTGGTCGTAGAACGAGAAGTCGCCGACCGGCACGAGGTCGAGGCCGGCCTGGTCCGCCCAGTGGCGGCGGCGCAGTGCGGCGCCCAGCGTCGTCAATGCCTCGCGGGACGTTTCGCCCTTCCAGTAGGATTCCAAAGCGAATTTCAGTTCGCGGCGTGCGCCGATGCGGGGGAAGCCCAGGTTGTGGATGGTGGTCATGTGTGTTCCGTTCTGTGATCGATGGCGCCATGGTAGAGATGACAATCGATGACGTAAAATGGTCTTTTCTCACACATCGATGAGTTCTTCTCATAGGAAGCCCATGCTCGAACGGATCCACCTCGCCGTGCTGCTCGAAGTCGAGAAGCAGGGTTCGCTGACGGCTGCCGCCGAAGTGCTGCACGTGACCCAGTCCGCCCTCAGCCACAGCATGAAGAAGCTGGAAGGCCAACTCGGCACGGACGTATGGCTGCGCGAAGGCCGCCAACTGCGCTTGACGCAGGCGGGCCAGTACCTGCACGCCGTGGCGCAGCGGCTGCTGCCGCAGCTGGAACTGGCCGAGGAACGCCTGCGCCAGTTCGCCCAGGGAGAACGGGGCACGCTGCGCATCGGCATGGAATGCTCCCCCTGCTACCAGTGGCTGCTGAAGGTCGTCACACCCTACCTGGCCGAGTGGCCGCAGGTGGATGTCGATGTGAAGCAGAAGTTCCAGTTCGGCGGCATCGGCGCGCTGTTCGGCTACGAGATCGACCTGCTGGTCACGCCCGACCCGCTGTACAAGCCGGGCCTGCAATTCGAACCCGTGTTCGACTACGAACAGGTGCTGGTGGTGGCAGCGGACCACCGGCTGGCCGGCGCGCCCTACGTCAAGCCGACCGACCTGACCGACGAAGTGCTCATTACTTATCCCGTGGCCACCGACCGCCTCGACATCTTCAACCATTTCCTGGTGCCGGCCGGTGTCACCCCGCGCCGCCACAAGACCATCGAGACCACCGACATCATGCTGCAGATGGTGGCCAGCGGCCGCGGGGTGGGCGCCCTGCCGCGCTGGCTGGTGGAGGAATACGCGGGAAGGATGGCAGTGGTGCCGGTCCGGCTGGGCGAGGCCGGCATCGCCAAGCAGATCTTCGTCGGCTCGCGCGAGGCCGATCTCGCCACGGATTATCTGAAGGCGTTCATCGCGCTGGCACGCGCGCCCTTGCCGTCCAGCGCCTGACCGTCAGCTCAGCAATAAAACCTTGTGGTTGCAAGGTTTTCATTGACAATTAAATGCGAATCGTTATCATTTCGTTTCTTTTGACGACAATCGCCCCTTGCGCGCCGCGCGCGGACGGTGATTGTCACGATCTGCAGTCAGGATCTTCACTCACCGGGATGACAATGAACAAGTACGGAAGCGCCGGCCGGCGCCGCAAGTTGGGCCGATTCACGATGTATGCGGGCCTCGCCCTGCCCCTGGCCGCCGCGCAGGCCCAGACACAGAGCGGCGACCAGGCCGTGATGCAGCAGGTGGAAGTCACGGCCGAGAAGCTGGGCGACACGGCCGGCGCCTACATCACCCGCGAATCGCGCACCGCCACGCCACTCAGCCTGTCCGCCCGCGAAACGCCGCAGTCCGTCACCGTCATCACGCAGCAGCGCATCGAAGACCAGAACCTGCAGTCCATCACGGACGTGGTCAACAACGCCACCGGCGTCTCCGTCAACCAGTACGAATCGCACCGCGCCGGCTTCACGGCGCGCGGCTTCGACATCGACAACCTGCAGATCGACGGCATCCCCACGACCTGGCAGGCGCAATGGAGCGGCGGCGAAACGCAAAGCAGCCTGGCGCTGTACGACCGCGTGGAAATCGTGCGCGGCGCCACCGGCCTGCTGACGGGCGCCGGCAATCCTTCCGCCGCGCTGAACCTGGTGCGCAAGCGCGCCAACAGCAAGGTGCTGACCGGTTCCGCCGAAGCGGGCATCGGCAGCTGGGACGAGCGTCGCGCCGCGGCCGACGTCGCCATGCCGCTCAATGCGGATGGCACCATCCGCGCCCGCGTGGTGGGCGAGATCAAGAAGGGCGACAGCTGGCTCGACTTCGGCAAGACCGACAGCAAGACCATCTACGCCACGGTGGAAGCGGACCTGGGCGCGAACACGCTGCTGACGGCCGGCTTCAGCCGCCAGGACGATGACCCGAAAGGCCCGACCTGGGGCGGCCTGCCCTACTGGTACACGGACGGCACGGTGGCCAACTGGGACCGCTCGAAGACGACGGCAGCCGAGTGGACCCACTGGCACACCACCTACAACAACGCGTTCGCCGAAGTGGAGCACAACTTCGAGAACGGCTGGAAGGTGCGTGCCACCTACTCGCGCGGCGACCGCAAGGGCGATTCCTTCCTGCTGTACCTGTCCGGCACGCCGGACCGCACCACGGGCGCCGGCCTGTTCCCGTTCACGGGCGCCTACAAGACCGGCACCAAGCAGGAAGACGCCGGCGTGCACGTCAGCGGCCCGTTCACGCTGGCCGGCCGCCAGCACGAAGCGGCCTTCGGCTACCTGCACATGAAGCAGGACTTCCTGTCCGAGAACCGGGCGGCCGACTTCGGCAATGCCGACGAGTCGATCGTCGACTTCAACAACTGGAACGGCGCGGCCTATCCCCGTCCGACCTTCGGCGCACCGACCTTCTACGAAAGCAGCACGACGAAGCAGGACGGCCTGTACGCCATGGCGCGCTTCTCGATCACCGATCCGCTCAAGCTGATCGTGGGTGCGCGGTCCACCAACTACGAAAAGACCGGTGTCGGACTTTACACGGCCGAGTACCGCATCAAGAACGACCATGAAGTGACGCCATACGCGGGCCTGGTCTACGAGATCAATCCGACCTATTCCGCGTACGCCAGCTACACCGACATCTTCCAGCCGCAGAACCTGAAGGACTTCAACGGCGACCAGCTGGAAGCCATCGTCGGCAAGAGCAGCGAGATCGGCATCAAGGGCGAGTTCCTGGACAAACGCGTCAACACCTCGCTGGCCGTGTTCCAGATCAAGCAGGACAACCTGGGCCAGGCTGCCGGCACCCGCCTGAACGCCAACGGCCTGCCGGAGACCTACTACCGCGCCGCCAAGGGCGCCAAGAGCGAAGGCTTCGAGGCCGAAGTGTCCGGCGAACTGGTGCGCGGCCTGAACGCCAGCGCCGGCTACTCGCAGTTCCGCGCCAAGGATGCCACCGGCGTGGACTTCAACAGCATCTACCCGCGCAAGCTGCTGCGCACCTTCGTCACGTACAAGGTGCCGGGCCAGCTGGCCGGCCTGACGGTGGGCGGCGGCGTGAACTGGGAAGGCCGCACCTACACGGTCGATCCGACCGCGCCGGCCAACACCAACGGCCTGCTGGAACAGGAATCGCACGCGCTCGTCAACCTGATGGCGCGCTACGAGTTCAACCACCAGCTGTCCGCCCAGCTGAACGTGAACAATGCGTTCGACAAGAAGTACTTCGCCATGTTCGCCGCGTACAACCAGATCACGTACGGTGCGCCGCGCGGCGCCACGCTGGTGTTGAAGTACAAGTTCTGATGTAGTCGAAGGTCGGGCGCAGGTCAAGGCCGCGGGACTACCGCGGCCTCCCGGTCCTGCGCCTGCAAGGCCCCGATCACGACGGCTGCCGCCATCGCGCGGTAGCCGGCATCGCCCGGATGCAGGTGGTCGCCCGAATCGTAGTTCCCCTTCATGCGCTGCGGCCTGGCCGGATCGCGCAGCACCGCATCGAAGTCCACGACGGCATCGAACGCGGCGCCGAGACGGATCCAGTCGTTCAGCCGCTGCCGCAGCGCTTCCTTCTCCGGACTGTAGTGCCCTGCGTAGGGCGTGCCTTCCAGCGCATGCTCGAATGGCGGCAGCGTGCCGCCGGTCACCCGCACGCCGCGCGCATGGGCCGCCGCGATCACCTGCCGGAAACCGGCCTGCAGCTGCGCCAGCGTCGTCATCGGCTCGCCGGGTGCGAACGGGCTGCCGGGCCAGCCGATATCGTTGGTCCCCAGCAGCACGACCAGGTTCGTCACGCCGGGCTGCTCCAGCACATCCGCACCGAGGCGCGCCATGGCCCGTTCGCCCATGCCGTCGTGCAGCAGGCGGGCACCGGAAATGCCCGCGTTCGCCACGGCCACGCCGTGCGGTGCCAGCCGTTCGGCCAGCACGTCCGGCCAGCGGCGGTTGCGGTCCGGTGTCGACCCGTTGCCGTCCGTGATCGAATCGCCCAGCGTGACGACGGTGCGCGGCGTGCCGGCCGTTTCCACCAGCACGCCAGCGAGGAACAGGCGGCCGTTGACCTGCGTGCCGTGCACGAGCGGGGCGGCCGCAGTGCGGTTGCCCGCTGCGATGGCGAGCGTCTGCTGGCCGCCCCAGTGGAACGTCGTCACCGGCGTGTGCCGCGGGAAGTAGCTCGATACGGTCAAGGTGGACAACGGCGCGACCGCCAGCGCCACCGGATCGCTCGTCACCTGCGCACCGGGTGCGATGACCACGCCGGGCTGGCCGCCGAAGGTGACGGCCTGCCCGGTAGTGGATGCCGGCCCCACCCGCGCGGCGCCGAGCGCGACCGGCGCGCTGCCGTAGCGGTTCGAGTAGACGAGACGCAGCCGCGTGCCGCCCGCGCTCAGGCGCAGCGACTCGCACACCGTCTCGTCGTCCAGCGCCCCAGGCACGCCGGTGGGCAGCAGGAAATCCGCGCCCCACACGGGCTGCGGACTGGCGTACCAGGAGGTCGCCCACCGTTCGCCGGAGTGGGCGGCGAATGGCAGGCCGAGGGTAAAGGCGCAAAGCAGTGCGGCGGACCGCTGGGAGAAAACTGGCATGGTGGCTCCTTGGGAAAAGACCACGATAGCCCATGCCTTTTTCGCGCGGTAGGCGGCAAAAAATCATATACTTCATGCCATTCTGGAATGAGATAAACCATGGACACACTGCGCGCCCTACGCTTCTTCGTGCGGACGATGGACCTGGGCAGCCTGTCGGCGGCGGCCCGCGAGCTGGGCACCACGCAGCCGACCGTCAGCAAGGTGCTGGCCGGCCTGGAACGGGAACTGAACGTGCGGCTGCTCGAGCGCAGCACGAAGGGGCCGGTGCCCACCGAACAGGGCCTGCGCTTCTACGATCATGCGACCGGCGTGCTGGAGCGGTACGAAGCGGCGCTGGGCAGCGTGCAGGAAGCCAACGGCCAGGCCACCGGGTTCCTGCGCATCTGCGCACCGGTGGCGCTGGGCCAGTTCCGCATCAACGCGCTGGTGCAGGCCTTCCTGGCGCGGCATCCCGGCATCAGCGTGGAGCTGATCCTGGATGACCGCTTTGCCGACCTGGTCGAGGAAGGCATCGATATCGCCCTGCGGCTCGGTGCGCCGCTGCCGCCCAGCGCCATCGCCCGCCATCTGGCCGTGGTGCCCCGCTTCTTCGTCGCCGCGCCGGACTACGTGCAGCGCCGCGGCATGCCGCGCGCCCCGCAGGACCTGGCGTCACACGATTTCGTGCGCTTCGCCTGGTCGCCCGGCACCAGCGTGGACATGCACCGGCGCGGGCAGGTCGTGAAGGCGGCCGTCCACAGCCGCTTCCGGGTCAACAATGCGCTGGCGATCCGCGAGGCGCTGGTCATGGGCGCCGGCATCGGCCTGTGCCCGGAATGGCTGGTGCACGACCTGATCCAGGCGGGAACGCTGGTGCGCGTGTGTCCCGGCTGGTCTGCCAGCGCGCAGGACCTGCACCTGCTGTATCCGTCGCGCCGCTACCAGCCCGAGCGCACCCGGCTGTTCATCGACTTCATTGCCGAGGGGTTTCACGGGGTGCCGGGCTTCCGCAAGCCAGCGGCGCGAACCGCGCGCGCCTGACGCCACCAGTCCCGGTCAGGCCGGACGCTGCTGCGTGCCCTCGCCGCGCGTCACGTGCAGCATGCGGCTGGGCGCCAGCACCTTCCCCGTATGCCACACGCCGCGCGGCACCACGACGGCGCCGCTCCCTTCGAGCGCCACCTTGCGCAGGCCGGTCGCTTCTTCCAGGTGCAGCTCCATCGCGCCGGACAGCAGGTACACGAATTCGTCGGCATGCGGGTGCATTTCCCAGTTCGGCCAGTCCGCCGTGAATGCGAACTCCGTCACGAGCCAGCCGCTGCCGCAGCTGTCCATCTCGGCTTCGGGCAGGCGCCAGAAGGCATCGCCACCGGGCAGCTCGCGGGCCGCGCCGCTGTCGGCCAGGTGCACATAGGTTTGCTGGGGATTCAGGGACATGGTGCCTCCGTCGAAGAAAGTCAACGCATCGGGTATTGCGGTCGGGACGATGTTAGCAGGAGACTGTCGGCAGCAGGAGGTTGTCAGGAGGATGGTAGAGGATGCCTGCCCCGCCAGGCGACACCACCGCGCCCGTCAATGCATGTCCAGCCGCACCAGGTTGCGGCCGTCGCGCTTGGCGCGGTACAGCGCCGCATCGGCGCGGCTGTACGCCACCGGGAAGGTGGTGCCGCATGGGTACCAGCCGGCCCCGAGGCTGGCCGTGACGGGACGGGTGATCGGCCAGGCGTGCTGCACCTGTGCGACGGCGCTGCACAGCGTGTTGGCCAGCTGGACCACCTGCGGCATGCCGATGCCGGGGCAGACGATGGAGAACTCCTCGCCGCCCACGCGGCCGATCACGGCCGTGCGTGGCAGGTGGCCCTGCAGGCAGTCGACGACGGCGCAGATCACGGCATCGCCGACCGGGTGGCCGTATTCATCGTTGATGCGCTTGAAGTGGTCGATGTCGAGCACGATCAGGCCCACCGATTCGACCTGCAGCAGGTGCGTGGCGTGGTCGATCAGTGCACCGCGGTTCAGCGCGCCCGTCATGGGGTCGTGGCTGGCGCGGTGCTGCAGCTGGCTGGCGAGCTGCTGCAGTTCGCGGTTCAGCTGCTGCATCTCCCGTTCCGCGCGGTCGCTGCGCTGGATCAGCCGGCGCGTCTCGCGCATCAGCCGTTCGTAGTGCGTCATCAGCTCGCCCAGCATGCGGCGGTGCTGCTCGCCGCCGTCCGCCACGGCAAACGTCTCGCGGGCCCGCACCAGGGCCTGGTACTCGGCGGCGAACAGGTCCGGCTCAACCATCCTTGCGGTCCAGCATGCGCTCGACGAAGTGGAGCGCCGGGCAGTCCTCGCGCAGTTCCTCGCCGAATTCGTGGCTCACTTCATCTTCCTCGTCGCGGTACCAGTTCAGCGTGACGGTATTGCCGGCCAGCGCCGCCTCGTTCAGCGCGTCGAAGAAGCCGAACAGCATCTTGGTGCTGGAGCTGTTGAAGTAGGCCAGCGACACATTGACCTCGATCGGACAGGACTCGCAGCTGTCGAGGTAGGCGCGCACGCCGTGGATGACGGGGCCGTAGAAGGCGGCGGCGTTTTCCGGATAGGACTCGCCGCGGATCGACAGGCGGTGCTGGTCGAACTCGAACGAGACTTCCGGCGAAGTGGCGGTGGCGGGGATGTAGAGCGATTCCATAGTCATGCGGGCAGGGGGCAGTGCGGATCAGATGGTGGCGGCGATGCAGAACACGGTGCGCGAGGCATCGTCCGCATCGGGCAGGAAGTGGAAGTCGAGCGGGCCGCTGGCTTCGCGGGCCATCGTCAGGAAGCCGATGCCGGCGCCCTTGCTGTCTTCCGGCGTGGGGGCGCGCAGCGCGGCCTTGTATGCGGCGCGGATCTCGTCCACCGTCATGGCGCGCAAGGGTTCCAGGCGGGCGCGCAGGTCTTCCACCCTGTCGCTGGCGATCGGGTTCGCGCACAGCATGTAGAACGCCTCGCCTTGGCGGCCGATGCACACGGCGCCACCGCGCATCTGGCCATCGCGCTGGTCGGCCGGCGTGAGCGCATCGGCCGAGTAGTGCATGACGTTCTGCGACATCTCCACGAACGACGAGAAGATGCGGCGGCTGGTGGGCCCTGCCGTGCCGGCCGCGTTCAGGCGCGCCTTGATGGTCTCGGCAATCGCGCTCACCACGTGCTGCGAGAAGTATCCCGAATAGAAGAAGATGACCTGCCGCTTGCTGGCGGCATGCCAGAACTCCTGGAACTGCGTGTAATGCATGAAGAGTGGCTCCTGGTTGACGGTCATGGACGGCAGCAGAAGAAGGTCACGTCGTCGCGGCGCGGCTGCTGCCCCTGCCATGCCGCGAGTTCGGCCTGCAGCCGCGTGGCCAGCTCCGGTGCCGGCAGGCCACGCTGGCCCGCCAGCAGGTCGCGGGCGCGGCGCTTGCCGAACGAGATGTCGCGCGGACCGCCGATCTGGTCGGTCAGGCCGTCCGTGGTGGCGAACAGCAGCGTGCCTGGCGCCATGGCGATGCGCTGCGTGGGCCACACATGCGCGGCCGGCGTGTCGCCGTAGCCAACGCCCATGCGGCCCGGTTCCGCTTCGCGCCAGTCGTCCGCGTCCGGCGCCAGCAGGAACAGGCCGATGCGCGCGCCGGCATAGGCCAGCTCGCGGCGTTCGGCATCGAACCACAGCACGGCGGCATCGAGGCCGTCGTTCGATTCGGCGTCCGCCACCTCGCTGCCGTGCTGGCCCAGCATCGCCTTCACGCCACGGTTCAGCTCTCCCAGCAGCAGGCCCGGTTCGCGCGGGCCGTGCGTCTGCAGGGCCTGGTTCAGCAGCGACGACGCGATCAGCGTCATGAACGCGCCCGGCACCCCGTGGCCCGTGCAGTCGGCGATCACGGCGCACCAGCCATCGTCGCCGGCCGCGAAGTGGTAGAAGTCGCCGCCCACCACGTCGCGCGGCTCCCACACCAGCGCGGCATCCGGCAGGGCCGCGGCCAGCGCTTCGTTGGAGGAGCGCAGCAGCGCACGCTGGATCACGCTGGCGTATTCGATGCTGAGCATGACCTGGCGGTTCTTCTCGGCCTGCATGGTGGCCACCACGTTCATCAGCTGCAGGCCGAAGCCCACGCCTTGCAGCACGCCGTCGCGGGTGATGATGAAGCCGTCCGCCAGCGCCTTTTCGCCCGACTCCACGGCGCGGAAGGTGAGCGCCTCGATCGACAGGTCCGCCTCGACGACGAGGGGCTCCTTGTCCATGAAGGCGATGCAGCTCTTGCGGCCGTACAGCTCCTGGTAGAACGGCTTGGACATCTGCGACATGAAGATATTCCGGCTGATCAGGCCGATGGGGTGGCCCTCCTCCACCACGGGCACCGTCATCAGGTCGCGGCGCTCCGTGAACAGCTGCAGCACATCGGCGTTCGTGCTTTCCACGGGCATGGCGATGGTGGGCACGCACAGCTCGCCGGCGGTGCGCTGGCGGGGGCGCGGCAGGTGGTGGCGCGAGGCGTTGAAGGGATGGGTCATGGCACTCTCTGACAGTTGCCTGAATTCTACAAAGAGTTTGTGACTGAAAGATGACGGAAGGGTGACATCGGTGCCATCGAGCGAAAACAGGCGACGCTGGCGCGGCTCACATGCAGCGTAACGCGGGCGGCCCGGTGAGCAGCAGCTGTGGCGCCAGCAACAGCTGTTCGGCGCGCGCGGCAGGCATCGGCTGCGCGAAGAAGTAGCCCTGCGCCTCCTCGCAGCCGAGCGCCATCAGCGCATCGAGCTGGGCGCGTGTCTCCACCCCTTCGGCCACGACACCCATGCCGAGCGCCTTGGCCATCGACACGATCGCTTCGAACAGCGCGCGGCCCTCGCGCGACACCGTCAGCTCGGTGGTGAAGGCGCGGTCGATCTTCAGCACGTCCATCTGCAGCCGCTGCAGCTGCGCCAGCGACGAGTAGCCGGTGCCGAAATCGTCCACGTGCAGCCGCACGCCCAGCGCGCGCAGCGACGCCAGTTCCTGGCGCACGTCGCTGCCCTCGGCGATGATGGCCGACTCGGTGATCTCCACCTCCAGCAGCGCCGGCGGCAGGTGGTGCTTGGCCAGCAGCATGGCCAGGTGGGCATGCACGCCGCCCCGTTCGAACTGCTGCGGCGAGACATTGATCGACAGCGGCACCAGCGGCAGGGCGCGCGCGCGCCAGTCGGCCAGCTGGGCACAGGCCCGCTCGACGACGAAGCGGCCGATCGCCGCGATCAGTCCGCTCTCCTCGGCAATCGGAATGAAGACCACCGGCGCGATCGTGCCGAGCAGCGGGTGGTGCCAGCGCAGCAATGCCTCCATGCTGCTCAGACGGCCCGTGGCCAGGTCCACGCGCGGCTGGTAATGCAGTTCGAGCTCGCCCCGCTCGACGGCCTGCTGCAGGTACTGGCGCAGTTCGATGCGCGCCGCCGTGGCCCGGTACAGCTCGGGATCGAAGAACCGGTGCCGGCCGCCGCCTTCCGCCTTGGCCGCGTACATGGCGATGTCGCCGTGCTTGATCAGCGTGTTCGCATCGGCGCCATCGCCGGGAAAGCGGCTGATGCCGATGGAGACGCTGACCAGGTGCTGTTCGGCCGCGATGGTGAACGGCTCCGTCAGGGCCGTGACGATGCGGCCGGCGATCGTGGCCAGCTCGCCCTGCGTGCCGGCCGGGTCGATCAGCACCACGAATTCGTCGCCGCCCAGCCGCGCCACCGTGTCGCCCGGCCGGAGCAGCCGGCCCAGGCGCCCGGCGGCCTGCTTGAGCAGCTCGTCGCCAACGCCGTGGCCGCGCGTGTCGTTGACATGCTTGAAGTCGTCCAGGTCCAGGAAGAGCAAGCCGAAGGCGGTGCCGTTCTGCGCCGCATCCGCCACCGCGCGCGGCAGGTGGCGCGTCAGCCAGGTGCGGTTCGGCAGCGCCGTCAGCACATCGTAGTTGGCCAGGTACAGCAGTTCTTCCTCGTAGGCCTTGCGGTCGCTGACGTCCTGCAGCGTGATGGCCAGGCCATTGCCGATGCGGACCAGCCGGCGCCTGCCCCAGCCGATCTGCATGCGGCGCCCGCCCGGCATCTGGTGCTCGTCCTCGAAGATCCCGGTGCGCATCGCCTCGTGGCAGGCGTCGAGCAGCGTCCCGCCGTATTCCTGCTCGATGGCGGCGATGCGCCGGCCCACCAGGTCCGCCCGCTCCAGCCCGTAGAAGGAGGCGCCCCGCTCGTTGCAGTCGACCATGTCGAAGTCGACCACCCTGCCCGCGCTGTCGCGCACCGCGCTGGCCATATAAAAACCGTCCTTGGCGTTTTCGGTGGCGGCGCGGTAGGCACGGCGGATGTCGCGCTCCTCGCCGCGGCGGCGCTGGACACGGCGCGTCAGCTCGGCCAGCGCCATGCTGCTGGCCAGCAGCCCGGAAGCAAGTACGGCCCAGGAACGGCGCTCGTGTGCTGCCTCGGCCCCCGCCGCGGCCAGCGCTTCGTCCGCCGCGACGCCGGCCACGGCGACGACGGGATAGGCGCTGGAATGGTGCCACGCCACCAGCCGCGCGCGGCCATCGCTGAAATCGGCCGCGGGCAGCTGGGTCGCCCCGGCATCGCCCGACATCGCCGGTGCGCTGCTGAACAGGGAGTGCCGGGTGGCGCCGGCATCCGTGGCGCCATGGGACTCCAGGCGCAGGTCGCCCTCCGCCGCCAGCACGGCCAGCAGGCCATGCGTGCCCAGCGCGCGGTCGTTGTAGAAGCCCGTCAGGTAGCGGCTGTCGATCAGCAGGGACAGGATGCCGCCGAAGCGGTCGTCCGCATGTTCCAGGCGCCGGGTGATGCGCAGCGTGTGCTGGCGCGCACCGCTGTCGCCGGGCGCAACGCCGATGCGCATGGCGCTGGAGTTGTTGTCGCGATGGTAGGCGAAGGCGGTGTCCCGGCCGGTGTCCGATGCGCGGTTCGGGTGCAGTGCCGTCACCACCTGGCCGCGCGGGCCGATGACCGCCACCTGGAGGAAGGCACTGTCCGTGAACATGCCCTGGCGGCGCAGTTCGGCCAGGTCCAGGCTGCCGCTGCCCTGCTCCCAGCTCTGCCGCAGCTGCATGGAGATCTGGTCGAATTCCGCCAGCGAGCGGGTGAGATAGCGTTCGTAGCCTTCCGCGTACGAACGCACCTCGCGCAAGGCGCCCTGCTCGGCCCGCACCTTCGCCTCGTCGAGATCGTTCTGCAGCACGAGCCAGTGCAGGCCGCTGCCGAGCAGCGCCAGCACCGGCCAGAGGAAGGGAAGCAGCTTCGGGGAGGCGGGGAGCAGGCGCGCCGGGAAGAGTGCCGCAAGGGCGCGGCAGGCATGGGAAACGTGGCGGCACATATGCCCGGCATCCTATGCGAGCGATGTTACACGGCAATGACACGGGATCGGAAGACTGCGCCACAACAGCCGCTCAACCAGCCGGGCTGCCTGCCCGGGCCGCTGCACGGTGCGCCGCGATGCGCCCGCGCCTGTTATGCTGCGGCCATGACTACCGATACCGATATTGAACTCTCCGGCCCGTTCAAGGCCACCGATGGCGGCGGCCAGGCGCTGGACGTGAAAGCCATCCGCATCTTCGACGAAGGCTACGGCATCATCGACGTGTACGTGGACTTCGCCAAGCCGCTCGACGGCGGGCACAAGGATCCGGTCCTGCTGCGCGCGATCGTCGAACGCCTGCGCGCGCTCGGCTACAAGGGCCCGGACTTCGGCCTCAGCGATGCCGGCCTGCAGGAAAGCAAACTCATCGTGCTGGAAGCGCCCGAGGAGTTTGCCGCGTTTGCCAAGAGCCGCGGCTGGAAGAACCTGGCCGAAGAGTTCGACGAGTAAGTCCCGCTTCAGTCGGGCTGCCAGGCGTCCTCCGTGGCCGCCACGGCATCGAGCACGCGCACCGAATAGATCATTGCCGAGCCCGCATTCAGCGCGATCGCCACGCCGAGCGCCTCGGCGATCTCCTCCCTCGTGGCCCCAGCGTCCAGCGCATTGCGCGTGTGGATCGTGATGCACCCATCGCAACGGGTGGTGACAGCCACCGCCAGTGCGATCAGCTCATGGATCTTCGGCTCCAGCTTCCCGGAGGCGGCCGCCGCGCCGTCCAGCGTGCGCACGCCGCGCACCACGTCCGGGTTGAGCTGCCCTAACTCACCGATGCGGTCGAGCAGCGCGCTGCGATAGGCATTCCAGTCCTGCATCATGACGTCCTCCGTTGGCGGCAGAAACAAGGTTGGATGCCCCGCCGCGCGTTTCGCTCCGTGCGCCGCCAGTGTGTTTGCGGCGTCTCAATGGCACTTGCCAGTCAGACATCGGACGCCCGTTGGCACGCGTTGCATCGCCCACCAATCCAGTATACAAGCATAAATCGTCCGGTATAATGGACGCATGGATATCAACGAACTGATCGCCCAGCGCGTGCGCGGCCTGCGCGAGACGAGAGGGCTCTCGCTGGCGGCGCTGGCCGGGCAAAGTGGTGTGAGCCGCTCCAACATCTCGCTGATCGAGCGTGGCGAAAGCAGTGCCACGGCCACCGTGCTGGACAAGCTGGCTGCGGCGCTGGGCGTGCCCGTCGCTTCGCTGTTCGAACGGGCGGCCGACGACACTTCGCCGGTCGCGCGGCTGGCGGCACAGCCGGTGTGGCAGGACCCGGCATCCGGTTACGTGCGCCGCAGCCTGTCGCCGCCGGTGCCGTCGCCGATCCAGCTGGTCGAGATCGTTTTCCCGCCCGGCCAGCGCGTGGCCTACGAGACGGCGGAACGCGAGATCGACATCCACCGCCAGGTGTGGATCATCGAAGGCGCGATGGAAATCACGCTGGGCGACACGCCGTTCTCGCTGCAGGCCGGCGACTGCCTGGCACTGCGGCTGGACGGCCCGATCGCGTATCACAATCCGGGCTGCGTCGCGGCACGCTATCTGATGGCGCAGGTGAGTGCGCAGATGAGTGCGCAGATGAGTGCGCAGAGCGGGATGAAAAAGACGAACCGGACGACCAGGAGCGACAGATGAACGAAACGATCCGGCTCGCCACGGCGGCCGATGCGGCGGCCATCGCCACCATCTACAACCACTACATCGGCACGACCACCATCAGCTTCGAAGAAGTGCCGGTGTCCGCCGACGCGATGGCGCAACGCATCGCCGATGTGGGCCAGCGGCTGCCCTGGTACGTCTGCCTGCAGGACGATGCGGTGGTCGGCTATGCCTATGCCACGCCCTGGCGGGTGCGCAGCGCCTACCGGTTTTCCGTCGAAACCTCGGTGTACCTGGACGCTGCCCGCACGGGCCGGGGCATCGGCGCGCGCCTGTACCGTACCCTGCTCGACGAACTGCGCGCACGGGGACTGCGCGTGGTCATCGGCGGCATCGCCCAGCCCAACGCGGCCAGCGTGCGGCTGCACGAGTCGCTCGGCTTCGTCAAGGTGGCGCACTTTTCCAACGTGGGGCAGAAGTTCGGCCGCTGGGTCGATGTCGGCTACTGGGAGCTGCAGCTGCACTCCGCGCCAGAGGAAGGTACGGCAGCCGCACGCTAATGTTTGGCAGGTCACCGAAACGCCACATCGTGCTACGAAACAGCGTAGCGATCGTCTAAGATGGCCCGGCGCCGAACGGGCATTTACTGACTAGGAAAATATGAAGCAATACACTCTGCCGCAAACGTCGTTCCTGCTGCTGCTGGGCCTCATCACGCTGGCCTTCTTCTGGATTCTCGTCCCGTATTCGGGCGCCGTGTTCTGGGGCATGGTGTTTGCCATCGTGTTCGCGCCGCTGCATTACCGCCTGCTGAACATGACGGGCAACCGCCCCACCGCCGCCGCCCTCACCGGCCTGCTGCTGATCGTGCTGATGGTGATCCTGCCCGTCACGCTGATCACGATCTCGCTGGTCGACCAGGCGGCATCGGTGTACGACATGATCAATTCCGGCCAGATCGATTTCGGCGCGATGTTCCGCCAGGTGGTGCATGCGCTGCCCTCGTGGGCCGTGTCGCTGCTGGAGCGCTTCGAGCTGACCAACATCGCCGCGCTGCAGGCCAAGCTGACGGCGGGCGCCGCGCAGATCAGCCAGTCCGCCGCCAAGTACGCGATCAGCTTCGGCAGCAAGACGATGGACTTCCTCGTCAGCCTCACCGTGATGCTGTACCTGCTGTTCTTCCTGTTCCGCGATGGCACCACCATGGCCGCGCGCATCCGCCGTGCCGTGCCGCTGAGCGAGCGCTACAAGGCACCGCTGTTCGAGAACTTCATCACCGTGATCCGCGCCACCGTCAAGGGCAATGTGCTGGTGGCGATGGCGCAGGGCGCCCTGGGCGGCCTGGCGTTCTGGTTCCTCGACGTGCCGGGTCCGCTGCTGTGGGCCGTCGTGATGGCGTTCCTGTCGCTGCTGCCGGCCATCGGCGCGGCCATCGTCTGGGGCCCGGTCGCCGTCTACTTCCTCGTCACCGGTTCGATCTGGCAGGGCGTCGGACTGACCGTGTACGGCGTGGCCGTGATCGGCCTCGTCGACAACCTGCTGCGCCCGCTGCTGGTCGGCAAGGACACCAAGATGCCGGACTACCTGGTGCTGCTGTCCACCATCGGGGGCATGGCACTGTTCGGGCTCAATGGCTTCGTCATCGGCCCCGTCATCGCCGCGCTGTTCCTGGCCTGCTGGGAGCTGTTTGCGCGCGAGAACGAGTTCCACGTCGAGGGCTGAGCACCTGGCGATTCCACGGCGCGCAGTTCTGCGCCCGTGAATCCGTGACACGAGCACAAAGGCTCGGCATTGGAAGGCCCCATGTAAAAAGACCGGCGCTGCTGCCAGCGCCGGTCTTTTTTATGGACGTCACGACGCCACGGGTGCATTCCATGGCACGGTGCCAGTGGCACGGTGCCAGGCACCAGGACACGGGGTGATTGGCACGGTGCCTGGCACCAGGACACGGACTCGACAGTTGATGACGTAAAAAAGACCGGGCTGTCACCAGCGCCGGTCTTTTGCTTGCGGCCGTCGAGACGACGCCGCGTTCGGCTCGCGAATCAGCCCAGGGGATTGATCACGAAGGCCGGCATCTTGGCCTGGCCGTCGGCGGTGCCGAGGAACTTGTCGGCCACGTCCAGCGCTTCGCCGATCGTCACGTCCATGTCCAGGTAGCGGTAGGTGCCGAGGCGGCCGACGAAGGTGACGTTCGGTTCCTCGTTCGCCAGCTTCAGGTATTTCTCCAGCTGCACCTTGTCGTCCGCCATGCGGATCGGGTAGTACGGCGTGTCTTCCGGCTCGCAGGCGCGGCTGTACTCGAAGTAGCAGATGGTCTTCTCGTGCTGCTCCCACGGCGCGAAGTGCTTGTGCTCGGTGATGCGCGTGTAGGGCTGCGCATTGTCGCAGTAGTTGATCACGGCATTGCCCTGGTAGTCGCCGTCGGCGCGCAGTTCCTTGAAGTCCAGCGTGCGGTACGGCAGGCGGCCTTCCTTGTAGCCGAACCACGCATCGATCGGGCCGCTGTAGAACACGTGCGCGTACTCGGCCTTGCGGGCCGGGTCGAACGGCGTGTTCAGGTGCAGCGTGATGCCCTCCGTGTCCAGCATGTTCTCGACGAGCGGCGTGTAGCCGTCCTTCGGCATGCCCTGGAACTTGTGGCTGAAGTAGTTGTCGTCGTAGTTGAAGCGCACCGGCAGGCGCTTCAGGATGCTGGCCGGCAGCTGCGTCGGGTCAAAGCCCCACTGCTTGATCGTGTAGGTCTTGAAGAACGCCTCGTACAGGCCGCGGCCCACGAAGCGCAGAGCCTGGTCTTCGAAGGTGACAGGGTTCTCGATGGTCTTGTCGCCCTGCTCGGCCAGGAATGCCTGGGCTTCCGCGGGGCGCAGCGTCTTGCCGAAGAACTGGTTGATCGTCAGCAGGTTGATCGGCAGCGTGTACACCTGGTTGTTGGTGATGGCCTTGACGCGGTTGACGTAGGACTTGAATTCGCCGAACCGGTTAATGAATTCCCACACTTTCTCGTTATCCGTGTGGAAGATATGCGGCCCATATTTATGGACCATCACGCCCGTTTCCTGGTCGCGTTCCGAGTAGCAGTTGCCTGCCACATGTGCGCGCGCTTCGAACACTTCGACGCGATAACCTGCCTTGGCAAGCTGATGCGCGATGACCGCGCCGGAGAAACCTGCCCCAATGATTGCGACGTTTTTGTTCATTACGCTCTAGTGATAGTAGTTGAAGGAATTCTGCCGTGCCGATCGTGACGGGACGTTACTCGAGCGTGCCGGCACGGATCGCGCCGGCGGCTGCCTCATCCATATACCTGCGCCGCATGCACCCAGCGCCCCGATTCAATCAGCCTTGGTTGAAAGATAACACCAACACCCTCCGGGCGTCCGTTCGCTTGCGCACATAGCTGAGCAGCTCCGTAGACTGCGCGCGAACGGCGGCGCTTTCGCTACACTGCGGCGAACGGCACCGCATCGCGCGGTGCCAATGCCAGGGAGGTTCGCTTGTTGATCAGGGAAACGAGGCCCGTCAGTCTGGGCCTGCAGGGCGGCGGCACGTACGGTGCCTTCACGTGGGGCGTGCTGGACCGGTTGCTGGACGAAGAACACCTGCAGTTCGACAGCTTCAGCGGCAGCAGCGCCGGCGCCATCAATGCCGTCGTGCTGGCCGACGGCTATGCGCATGGCGGCGGCCGGCAGGGCGCGCGGGCAGCACTGACGCGCTTCTGGACCACGCTCGGTTCGCTTGCCACGTTCAGCCCGATGGGCCGCACGCCGCTCGACCGCCTGCTGGGCGGCTGGGCCATGGACCTGTCGCCGGCGTATCACCTGCTGGAGATGGCCGGTGCGCTGGCCGGTCCCACGCTGGAAACGCCCCTGTCGATGAACCCGCTGCGCAACTTCCTGACGACGATGGTCGACTTCGACCGCGTGCGCGGCTGCGAGGAACTGCAGCTGTTCATCGCCGCCACCAACGTCAAGACCGGACTGGGCCGCATGTTCACGCGCGCCGAACTCGATCCGCAGCGCGTGCTGGCCTCGGCCTGCCTGCCCACCGTGTTTGCCGCCGCCGAGGTCGACGGCGAGAGCTACTGGGACGGCAGCTATGTCGCGAATCCGCCGCTGGCACCGCTGCTGGAGCGTCCGGCGCGGGACGTGATCGTGGTGCAGAACAACCCGATCGCCCGCGCCACCGCGCCGCGCAGCCAGGCCGACATCGCCAACCGCTCCAACGAGATCGCCTTCAACATCAGCTTCGCGCGCGAGATGAGCACGCTGCTCAATGCGGGCGGCGTGCCCGAGGAAGGGCGCGGCGCGACGATGACGTTCGCGCCAGTACGCGTGCACCTGATCAGCGGCGCCGAACTGCTGGCGCAGTACGAGATCTCCAGCAAGTTCAATGCGGAGATGGCCTTCCTGCAGCACCTGCACGATGCCGGCGTGGCCGCCGCCGAAACCTGGCTGCAGGAACACGGCGCCAACCTGGGCGTGCGCACCACGGTGGACAAGGTGCCCGTGTTCTACCCGGACCGGGCCGCCTCCGCGTGACGGCGTCGTCGTCTCCCCCGGCCGGCCTGCGGCGCCTGCCGTGGCTGCTGCTGGCAATAGCTGCCCTGCTCGTCACCGCGTGGGGCGCGCTGGCGCTATGGTTCCAGTTGTCCGGCGGCCTGGCCATCGCCGCGATCGCGGCCTGGTGCGCGGCCGGTCTTGCAGGCACGGTGACCTTGTGGCGCGCCGGCCGCGTGCGGCATCGGCGTGCCGTCATCGCGTCCACCATGCTGGCCGTATTCGTCATGGCCGGCTGGTGGCATGGCATCGCACCTTCGCACGACCGCCAGTGGGCCGACGACGTGGCGCGGCTGCTGGAATCGGCAGTGCACGGCGACCAGGTCACGCTGCGCAACGTGCGCAACTTCGACTGGCGCACCGAAACGGACTACGCGCCCCGCTGGGAAACCCGCCAGTACGACCTGCGCCAGCTGCAGTCGGCCGACCTGTACCTGTCCTACTGGATGGGCCCGCACATCGCGCACACGCTGGTGTCGTTCGGCTTTGCCGATGGCCGCAAGCTGGCGTTCTCGCTGGAGATCCGCAAGGAACGCCAGGAATCGTTTTCGGCAATCGGCGGCTTCTTCCGCGAATTCGAGGAAGTGATGATCGCCTCGGACGAGCGCGACATCATCCGCACCCGCAGCAACGCCCGCCACGAACAGGTCTACATCTACCGCGTCAAGGCCAGCAAGGCGCAGCTGCGCGCCGTGTTCCTCGCCTACCTGGAAGAAGCGGCGAAGCTGCGCCACGCACCGGCGTTCTACAACACGCTCACCAGCAACTGCACCACCGTCGTGTTCGACCTGGCGCGCCAGATCGCGCCGGGCCTGCCGATGGACTACCGCCTGCTGGCCTCCGGCCATTTCGCCGAATATGCCTACGACCAGGGCGCGCTGGCGCCGGGCTACACCTACGCCCAGCTGCAGCAGCGCGGCCACATCAACGCCCGTGCCACGCAGGCCGATGCGGATGGCGCCGATTTTTCGGCCGCGATCCGCGCCGGCGTGCCGGGCATCTCCTCACCCCAATCTCAAGGAACACCATGAGCACCGATTTCGACCGCAGCGACAACCTGCACCGCCCGCCCCTTGGCCAGACCAGGGGTTCCACCACGAAGCCGCTGATCGTCACACCCACCTTCGTCAGCCGCGTCGATGCCACGCCGCGCGGCGAACGCCCGCAGGACAGCGGCGCATCGAAGAGCCGCCACGGCCACGAGATCCATTTCCCCAACTGGCGCCCGGGCGCGCTGGCACTGGAAGGCAACCAGAACCTGGCGTTCGAACACTGGGACGAATACTGGCGCAAGGTGCACGGCCCCAAGTTCGCATGGGACGAACCGGGCAGCTCGTCGGACCTGGTGCTGCGCTACGACCAGGTGCACCGCATCGCCTCCGGCCCCTCCTCGCTGTTCCCGCCGCCGTACCGCGCGATGATCGGCGACGATGGCCGCCTGCCGTCCGATCCCGAAAAGCACGTGCCCGAATACCGCCGCCCGCGCTGGGACGGCTTTGCGTACATCACCTACGCGGAGGAAGCGGATATCGAGCGCACACTGGGCCAGGAAAAATTCGACCAGCGCATCGTGGCGGATGAACAAGTGGCCTTCCGCATGGTCACGCGAGAGATTACCCGCGAGTACATCCTGATCCCCAGCGAGCGGCACCGCGATGCGGTCAGCCTCGTGATGATCCACATGCGCGCCGAAGGGTTGAGCCGGGAAGACTTCCAGCGCCGGCTGCTGGACGAGCACGCGCAGCTGGTGCTTGCGAACCCGGCCACGAAGGAATTCGTGCGCCGCTACGCGCAGCTGCACAATATCGGGTCGACGCAAAAGGATCCGGAAGGCAGCAGGATCGATGCCGTGTCGGTGCTGTCGTTCGCGTCGCTGAACGACGTCGAAGACTACCTGGTCAGCGACGGGTATGCCGCCATCGCCCAATCGCTCGCGGCGCTGACGGGCGACGGGTCGGAGTGGTGGACCGGCATCAACTACAGCGTGATCAACCGGCTGATGCCGGAACTGGCAACCGATCTGAACGAAGCGACGGGGTGAGAGCAGCCCGCTGACTCAGTCGATCGCCACATCGAGTAGCATCGCGGCCAGCCCGATGGCCGCGGCCCAGAACGCCGCCTCGCGCTTGCCGCTCAGGGCAAGCAATGCCGCCACCGCCACGCCGATACCGAAAAACCTCACGACCACCTCCTGCCGGGCAAACCGCAACGATAGCGGCACGGGGTGCAACGGCAGGTAAAGAACACGTTAAGCGCGGGTTAACGCCGCGGGTACCAATGAAAACGGGCCCCGCCCGCCGCAGCGTGCTGCTGCGAAGGACAGGGCCCGACCGGAACGTCCCGTCTTAGAAAGCGATCCGCACGCCCGCGTTGTAGCGGCGGCCCACGTCTTCCAGGGTCAGGAAGCGGCTTTCGATCTCCGCGTACTCATGCATCTTCTCGTTCGTCATGTTGATCGCATCGGCGTAGATGGCGATCGTGTCCGTGAGGTTGTAGCGCAGGCTGGCATCGAGCTGGCCATATGCATCACGGGTGCGGGGCAGCGTGCTGCCGCCGCCGCAGCTGACGGAGAAGTGGTTGCGCCAGTTGTAGCTGGCCCGCGCCTGGAACTTCTCGTTCTCGTAGAACAGCGAACCGTTGTACGACTGGCGCGACAGGCCCGGATAGCCGCAGGCCGGCGTGCCCGCCGCGCGCTGGGCGCTGGCATCGACGTAGGTGAAGTTGGCGGAGACGCCGAAGCCGCGCAGCCACGGGGCCAGCGTATCGAAGGCGTACTGGCCGGCGATTTCGGCCCCCTTGATCTTGCCCTTCTGGCCGTTGCGCACGCGCGTGTCGTGCACCACCTCGTCATACTGCGGAATGCGCAGGTCGACCAGCGTGGTTTCCAGGAAGTCCGAGACGTCCTTGTAGAACACGGCCGCACTCACGTAGTTGGTGCGCGACAGGTACCATTCCCACGACACGTCGAAGTTCTTCGAGCGCATGGGCTTCAGGTACGGGTTGCCGCCGCCCGTCTGCACGTCGCCATAGCGGCCGCCGTAGGTGTTCTCCACGCCCATCTGGCTGAGGGTCGGACGGGTTTCCGTCTTCGATGCGGCAAAGCGCAGCAGCATTTCCGGCGTCAGGTCGAACTTCAGGTTCGCCGATGGCAGGAAGCTGTTGTAGCTGTTGCTCACCGAGTTGGTCTGCGCCGTGCCCCAGTTCAGGATGTACGTGGTGTCGTTCGGGCTCTTGGTGGCCGACAGCAGCTCGCGGCTGATGCCGGTGGAGGTCGAACTCACGTGCACCACGCGCATGCCGGCATTGGCCGACCAGCGCGAGCCTTCCCACTTCGAATCGACGAAGAAGCTCGACACCTTCTCCTTCACGCGCCACATCGACGGGTTGTTCCATTCGATCGCCATCGGACCGCCCGGATACTCCTGCGGGTTCAGGTACAGGGCCGGATCGTTCGACTGCGCCACCACGGAAGGCTGGTTCAGGTAGGCCATGTACTGGTACGGATCGAAGCGCAGGTAGTTGGCCGGCGCACCGGCGAACTTGCCCTCGAAGGGCGTGACGGTGAACAGCGACGATGGCAGGCCCACGTGGTAGCCGCTGAAGGTATTCCAAGCATCGTTGTTCCACGAGGTGCGTTCCACTTCGCGCTGCGAATAGGCCAGGCCCGTGTCGATGCCCTTGAAGGCGCCGATCTCGTGGTTCCACGACAGGTTGGCGCGGCCTTCGTTGAGCGTGTCGAAGTTGCGGATGTCGCCGTACGACACGGCGTGGGCGCGCACCGCCGTCGGATCGGCGATGTTGTCGCCGAAGGTCACGGTCGGCATGCCGTCGAAGGTGAGCACGTCGCCGTTCTTCGGCACGAAGCCGGCCACGATCCACATGTTCGGCGACTTCGACGTCGTGCGCGAGTGCGACAGGTCGCCTTCGAGCTTCCACTCCTCGCCCAGGTTCCACTTCGAGTTCAGGCCGAACGCCTTGGTTTCGGACAGGCGGTCGCCGCCCTTGACGATCATGTCGTTCGAATTGGCTTCGCCCAGCAGCTTGCCGGGACCGGCAATCGCCGGGTTGTTCGCGTAGAACGCGGAACCGGGCCGCAGCAGGCTGGTGATCTGGTTGTTCGAATCCGTCGCCACGCCCAGCTGCACGGGGTTGATCCAGTCGCTGACCGCGATCACCGAGTTGCGCTGGTCGAGACGGGAATACAGCGCATCGGCCGTCATCTTCCAGTCCGGCGTGGGGTTGTACTGCACCGTCACGTTGCCGACCACGCGCTTGCGCGTTTCGCGTTCTTCCTGGAAGCCGTAACTCTGCGGCATGTACAGCTTCTTCGTCGTCACGTTGGCCGGCGTCAGGCCCACCGAGCTCAGGTTGCCGTTGATGACGTCGACATCGCGGTACAGCCAGTCGTCCGTCACCGCCTTGTACTGGCGCGAGGCGCGGTCCGTGTACGACAGGGAGGCCGTCACACCGAACGTCTTGTCGGCATTGGCGAACGAGTACATGCCGGCCAGGTTCGGCGTGTGCTCCTTCGAATTCGTGTCATACGAGTGCGAGACGTTGACGACGGAGGTGTGGCCGGCCTTGCCGGACAGCGGACGCGCCGTCTGGATGTCCACCGTCGAACCGATACCGCCTTCGGGCAGGAACGGCTGCGAGGTCTTGAACACCAGGACCTTCGAGATCAGGTCCGAGGACAGCAGGTCGAACGAGAACTCGCGGCCGCCCGTATCGCTGGTGAGCGTGCGGCCGTTGACCAGCACGTTGTTGAATTCGGGGCCCAGGCCACGCACCGAGATATAGCGGCCTTCGCCGTTGTTGCGCTGGATCTGCACGCCCGTCACGCGCTGCAGCGACTCGGCGATGTTCGTGTCCGGGAACTTGCCCGCATCCTCGGCGGACACGGCATCGACGACGCCTTCCTGCATGCGCTTGGTGTTCAGCGACGAGGCCAGCGAGGCGCGGATGCCGCTGACGACCACGCGGGCCGAATCGTCGACTGCGGGGGTATCCGCCGTTTGCGCATGCACGTACAGCGGCAGGCACATTTCCGCGATGAGCGCGGCCAGGACGGTCTTGCTGAGCTTGGCTTTCATGTTTCCGTTGTCTCCTTTGGTTTTATTTTTAATTGCGCGAGTCCGTCGGTGCTGGCGTGACGGCTCATCTTGTTTTGACGCTTCCCTCCGGCTGCCAACCCACCCGTCCGCACCATTGAACAGGACAGCCGGCAGCATGACGACGTTACCATAAACAGGTTGGTTTTTTGCCACGCTGTTGCAAATACGCCAATACACGACACCTCACTTGCCAACCGACAGTCGGCCCTGTAAAGAGGTCATCGGCAGGCGTGGCCGGCTCAGGCACCCGGTGCGCCCTTGCCGCCCACGATCGGTTCGCCCGTGTCGCCCGGCTTGAACGGCACGGCCAGCGGGTCCATCGGCTCGATCTTGCCGGCGCCATCGAACGTCATCCGCGCCAGCACCGTCTGGCGCTGGTAGCCGCCACCGACCGGCAGCGCGTGGCGGTGATAGGCCGCGTACCAGCGGTCCGTGCCCGGCACGTTGACGACGCTGTGGTGCGCCGTGCCCACCGCCGCGCCATGCCGCTGCAGCACGATGAAGCCGCTCTCCGGCGAACGCACCGGGCCGAGCGGCGAATCGGCCGTGCCCCAGCCCACCCGGTAGTTCGGGCTGCGCGCATCGTCGATCGACCACATGAAGTAGAACTTGCCGGCGCGCCGGAAGACCACGATCCCTTCGCGGAAATCGCGCAATGCGATGGTGGCCACCGGACCGTCCACCGTGACCATGTCGGCCTTGAGCTTGACGACATTGGCCAGCTTGCCGTTGCCCCAGTACAGATAGGCCTGGCCGTCGGCATCGATGAAGGGATACGGATCGATGGTGTTCGACTGGATGCCCATGCCCTTGCCGACCAGCGGCTTGCCCAGCGCATCCTTGAAGGGCCCGAGCGGGCTGTCGCCGACCGCCACGCCGATCTGCCCCTGCGCGCAGAAGTAGAAGTAGTACTTGCCATTGCGCTCGATGGCATCCGGCGCCCAGGCTTCGATATTCGCCCACTTCACGTCATGCGCCACGTCCAGCACCATGCGTTCCTTCTTCCACTCGACGAGGTTCTTCGACGACCACACCGAGAAATCGGTGGTCTGCCAGTGCGGCTTGTCGGACGTGGGGTACAGGTAGTAGGTGTCGCCGAACACGCGGATCGACGGGTCGGCCGTAAAGCCTTCCAGCGCGGGCGGCGGCGCGGGCCGCGGCGGCGCCGTCACCGTGGGCTGCGCGGCCAGCATCTCCTTCACCAGCCAGGGCGGCACCCACAATTTACCGGCCGTGCCGCTGGGGGTCCCGGGCATGGGCTGCGGCTCGCTCCAGTTCACCAGGTCCGTCGACTGCGTGTAGGCGCCGCCCTGCCCCGCACGCCATTCGAGCTGGAAGATGCCGTCCGGCCCGCGCGTCAGCCGTGGATCGGCCAGCGTCGCGCCGGGCGCCGCCTTGACCAGCACGCGGCCCGTGTCGCGCCACGCTTCGCCGTCGTCGCTGATGGTCAGGTGCACGCCATCGTCAGCCACCACGGGGAGCGCCCAGGCATCGTCCTGCCAGGCCGGCTGGGCGGCGAAGGCGCTGGTGGCAAGGAGGCTGGCAAGAACGAGAGCAGGACGGGCTTGACGAAGCATCGGGTGGCGTTCCTTCTTGAGTTTGGCGAAAGGCGGAAAGGCCAGAGTATAGGCCCGGCCTTTTCGGCAGCGTGATCGTTTTTATGATCGGAATGATATGGGTTCCGGTATCGGACCGCGCATCGCTCACACTGGCGCGCGAAAATGCTCGACGAGGAAATCGATGAAGGCCCGTGCCCGGATGGTCTGGTTGCGGCGGCTCGGGTAATACACGAACAGGTCGGCGTCGGGCAGCGTGAATTCGGGCAGCACGATGCGCAGGCGGCCGCTGTCGAGGTACTTCGCCAGGTCCCATTCGGAGCGGATCAGGATGCCGTGGCCATCGAGCGCCCAGCCCAGCACGATGTCGCCGTCATTGCTGGACAACATGCCGTGCACCTTCACCACCTCCGTGTGGTCGTGGTGGAGGAAGCGCCAGATGCCATAGGCGTCGTCGTTCTGGCGGTGGGTGATGCAGCGGTGCTGCGCCAGGTCCGCCAGGGTAGCCGGCGTGCCGTGCCGTTCCAGGTAGCCGGGCGAGGCGCACAGGAAGCGCCGGTTCGACAGGATGCGGCGCGCGTTCAGCCGTTTATCCGGCAGCGCACCGAAGCGGATGGCGAGATCGAAGCCGCTGTCCACCAGGTCGATCGGGCGGTCCGTCACTTCCATCTGCACTTCCACCTCCGGATAGCGCGCCGAGAAGGCCGACACCAGCGGCGCGATCGCCGTGCGGCCGAAGCCCAGCGTGGCGTTCACGCGCAGCAGCCCGCGCGGCGTGGCACGGCCCTGCGACACGGCATCCTCCATCTCGCGGATCTCGGCCAGGATGCGCGTGGCATGCTGCAGATAGGTTTCGCCTTCGCTGGTAAGACTGAGGCTGCGCGTGGTGCGGTTCAGCAGGCGCACACCCAGGCGGCTTTCCAGCGCCGCCAGGCGTTTCGTCGCGGCCGGCGGCGTCAGGTCCACGGCGCGGGCCGCGGCGGCCAGGCTGCCGTGGCGGGCGATCAGCGTGAACAGCTGCATGTCGGCGGTGGCGTCGTTCTTCATCTATTTTCACTTGAGAATTCACTGTTAGGAAATTATAGACGGCTGTCACTGGCTTAATCTACGGGCATCCAAGGCGCACCAGCCGCCTTCGTTCCCAATCCCGCCAGGAGACAGACCGTGAAAATCGTAGAAATCCGCGAAAAAACCCTTCCCATCAGCTCGCCCATCCGCAACGCCTACATCGACTTTTCCAAGATGACGCTGAGCCTCGTGGCCGTGATCACGGACGTGATCCGCGACGGCAAGCCGGTGGTCGGCTACGGCTTCAACTCGAACGGGCGCTACGGCCAGGGCACGCTGATGCGCGAGCGCTTCATCCCCCGCATCCTGGAAGCCGATCCCGCGTCGCTGGTGAACGATGCCGGCACCAACCTCGATCCGCACCGGATCTGGAACACGATGTTCACCAACGAAAAGCCGGGCGGCCACGGCGAGCGCTCGGTGGCGATCGGCACCATCGACATGGCGGTGTGGGATGCAGTGGCCAAGATCGAAGGCAAGCCGCTGTTCCAGCTGCTGGCGGACCGCTACGGCAACGGCCAGCCGGACCGCAAGATCTTCGTCTACGCGGCCGGCGGCTACTACTACCCGGGCCAGGATCACCAGAAGCTGAAGGACGAGATGAAGAGCTACATCGACCGGGGCTACACGGTGGTCAAGAAGAAGATCGGCGGCGCCTCGCTGGACGAAGACCTGCGCCGCATCGATTCGATCCTCTCCGTGCTGGGCGATGGCCAGAAGCTGGCGGTCGATGCCAACGGCCGCTTCGATCTCGACACGGCCGTGCAATATGCCAAGGCGCTGTCGCAATACGACCTGTTCTGGTACGAGGAACCGGGCGATCCGCTGGACTTCGAACTGCAGGCCACGCTGCGCAACTACTACCCGAACCCGATGGCGACCGGCGAAGACCTGTTCTCGATGCAGGATGCGCGCAACCTGATCCGCTACGGCGGCATGCGCGCGGACCGCGACTGGCTGCAGTTCGACTGCGCGCTGTCGTACGGCCTGGTGGAATACCTGCGCACGCTCGACATGCTGCGCGAGCATGGCTGGTCACCGGCGCGCTGCATTCCGCACGGCGGCCACCAGATGTCGCTGAACATTGCGGCCGGCCTGGGCCTGGGCGGCAACGAATCGTATCCGGACCTGTTCCAGCCGTTCGGCGGCTTCCCGGACGGCGTCAAGGTCGACAACGGCTACATCACGATGCCGGACCTGCCGGGCATCGGCTTCGAAGGCAAGGCGGACCTGTACAGCGTCATGCAGGCCCTTTCCGCCTGACCGCCCGGACCACAGCGCCCGCAGGCAGAAGAGGCGCGGTCCCGAACACATTGAATGGCACGGCCATGGCCATCGGGACGCTCACGAGGCATCCCCGTCGGTCATGCGTGCCGTTGCAGGACAGATTCGCAACCGGAGACAACCATGCGAAAACACCTCTCGAAACTGTACGTGCAAGTGCTGGTGGCGATCGTTGCCGGCATCCTCATCGGCCACTTCCAGCCGGACTTCGGCACCCAATTGAAACCCCTGGGCGACCTGTTCATCAAGCTGATCAAGATGCTGCTGGCGCCGATCATCTTCGCGTCCATCGTGGTCGGCATCGCGCGCATGAACAATATCCATGCGGCCGGCCGCGTGGGCCTGAAGGCCGTGGTGTATTTCGAGATCGCGTCGACGTTCGCGCTGGCGATCGGCCTGGTCGTCGTCAACGTGATCCGGCCGGGCCACGGCATGAACATCGACCCTGCCCACCTGGACGGATCGTCGGTGGCGACCTACGCCGCCAAGGCGCACCAGCAGGGCGGCGCGCTGGATTTTCTTCTCAACCTCGTGCCGAACAGCGTGGTCGGCGCGTTTGCCAACGGCGACATGATGCCCATCATCCTGTTCTCGATGCTGCTGGCGATCGCGCTGGCGCGGCTCGGCAAGCCCGTCGAGCCGTTCGTCGACATGCTGGACATGTTTTTGCAGGGGATGTTCGGCGTGGTGCGCATCGCCATGTACGTGGCGCCGCTCGGCGCGCTGGGCGGCATGGCGTTCACGGTCGGGAAGTACGGCATCGGCACGCTGGTCTCGTTCGGAGAACTGATCCTGTGCCTGTACCTCACTTCCGCCCTGTTCATCTTCGTGGTGCTGGGCACCGTGATGCGCTTCTGCGGCCTCTCGATCTTCCAGTTTTTGCGCTACATAAAGGACGAGCTGCTCGTCACGCTCGGCACGGCGTCCACCGAGGCGGTGCTGCCGCAGATGCTGGTGAAGCTGGAGAAGATGGGCATCCCGAAACCGGTCGCCGGCCTGGTGCTGCCGACCGGTTATGCGTTCAACGCGGACGGCACGGCGATCTACCTGACGATGGCGGCGCTGTTCATCGCGCAGGCGCTCAACATCGACCTGTCGCTGTGGGACCAGGTCGTGCTGCTGGGCGTGCTGCTGTTCACGTCGAAGGGATCGGCCGGCGTGGCCGGTGCCGGCTTCGTGGCGCTGGCCGCCACGCTGGCGTCGATGCACCGGATTCCCGTCGAGGGACTGGTGCTGCTGCTGGGCGTGGACCGCTTCCTGAACGAGTCGCGCGCGCTGACGAATTTGGTCGGCAATGGCGTGGCGACGATTGCCGTCGCGCGCTGGGAGCGCACGCTCGATGTCGAGACTGCGCGCAGGGTGCTGGCGGGTGGCGGTGACGGGGTGGCCACCACGCCGGCGGAACCGCTCGTCGTGGCCACGGTGAAAGGCAGCTGATCAGCGCTTACTTGGAGATGCGCAGGATCGCCGAGGCCAGGCGGGAGAAGCATGGCGTGAGGTCGGCTTCGGTGGCGGCGTAGCAATACATGCCGACGGGCTGGGCCGGCTTGTAGCAGCGCGACAGGCTGTCCGGCGTGTTCGCCATGCATTTGAGGATGTTTTCGCCGATTTCGCCGTCGACATCATCGGTATCGCGCAGTTCCGATCCCATTCCCAAGGTGAAGACAAAGATCCCCTCTTCCCTGGCCTTCTGTGCGATCGCTTCGGCAAGATTACGTGCGGCGCGGGTTACGAGGGTGGTCCCATTCGAACGGGTCAGGCTGGAAGTGACCGTTCGCGGAGTGCCTCCGGCGACCCTGAACTCGCGCCGGCTGGTATCTTTTGCGCTGGCAGCGTGGCCGTTGTACCAGTCCGGCAGTGCGCTCACATAGTCAGCAAGGTAGTTCCGTATCGCGCAGTTGGGATCCGTAACAGAGTTTCTGGCGCTGTCGTCCAGGCGGAACAGCCCTTCCACATAATTGAAACTGCCGGCGGTATTGCAGGCACCGTTCTTAAAGGTGAGATACGACGCGAACGTGTTCGGCAAACCGTCCGAAAAGAAGACAATCACGCGCAGGCTGGAACGATTCACGAGCGGAATGCCATTAAGCTGCTCGCGCGCGTTCCACATCCCTTCCGGCGAGGCAGTAGGGCCATCGAAACTCAGTCCGTCGATGTTACGAAGCATCGAGGCGCGATCGAAGCCGCGGCTGGTGCCCTTGAACGCGTTGTCGATTTCGGCGCCGGTCGCAAAATGGATCAGGCTCACACGATCCTGTGTGACATTGAATTTATTCAGGAAGCTCTTGGCGGCGGTCTTCACGCCAGTCCCTGCCGACCTGAGTGAACTCGAGGTATCCACCACGAACGCCATGTCCAGATCCTTGCGAATCGTCTGCGCCGCAGCCGCGGGCGTCATCGATGTGAATCCCAGAACCCGCATCAGCGACACCGGCATGGGCGCTTCGGCCTTGACATCGATGATGGCCGTGCCGCCGTCGAACACGACGCTGGTACTGAGCAGTTTGGGCTTCGACAGCAGGTAACCATCCGAGATGTTCGCGGCAAAAAATTGCGCCGCAGCAGCCTGCGCGCTGGCGATCTGCTCGGCCTGGTTGTTCCCGGCCGGAACGGCACGCGCCGCCGCCAGCGCCGCCGAATCGACCGCCGCATTCAGGCGCGCCTTGACCATGTAGGCCAGCCCGCCATCGACCACCAGGCCGACCGCGGCGATGAGGACGAGCATGGACACGGCCACCATGACGGCGATCGCGCCGCGCTGTCGTTGATAAGTTGGGTGCATGTCAGAAAATCGTCATCGAATACAGGTTGGGCCCGAACGTGGGCAGGTTCAGGCCGGTCGTGAGCAGCGGCGTGAACTTGAAGAAGGTCTCGACCACGTACACGACCTCGCCATCGTCGAGCTGGCCGCTCATCACCGTCGACGCCGGACGCGAGCTGCTGCTGATACTGGTGCACATGCCTGCATTCCAGCCGCTGCAGTTGTAGATCTTGCTGTCGGGCGCGTAGCCGCTGTTGCGGTAGCCGAGACCGCGCGCGGCATCGTCCCAGCGGTACTGATCCACGATCACGCTGCGCGACACACCACCGCTGACAACCCCCATCACGCGGGTGATGTACACCATGCCCTTCTTGTTCACGTCCAGCGGCGGCGCGCTGGCCATCAGCGCATAGATGAGGTCCTGGCTGTTGGTGTCGAGCGGCACGCTGCCCCGCGCGGCGAGATTGGCGCCCTCGCGGCTCAGGTTGATGACGATGAAGTTGGCCTGCAGGGCCCTGGCCGCCTCGATCATGCAGAACAGCAGGAACACCAGCATCGGCAGCAGCAGCGCGAGCTCGACGGCCGCGACGCCCCGTTGGCCCCGGCGGTTGGTCATCGGCAGCCTCATGGGAATTGCTCGTTGCGCATGGTGGCGGCCACCACGAAGTGGTACTTCCCGTTCGTGAACAGCTTTGAAATGATCGGCGTCGTGAAGGTCCAGTCGCAGTCCATCTGCACCACGATCAGCGCACCGGCCGCACCGAACATGCCGTTGCTGTAGCTGGCCGGCGCATAGGACGTGCCGTTCACCGAGATCACCGGCGCGACCTTGCCGTACATGCCCAGCGAACTGTCCTTCATCTTCTGCACCACGGCGGCGTAGCGCTGCTGGTTGCTGCTGTTGGGATCGAGATTGCTCTGCCCCGTGATGGCATAGCGGGTGGCCTCGCGCACCGCGTACTGCATCGACAGCTGCGCGAAGAACATCATGCTGAACTCGACGATTGCCAGCAGCAGCAGGATGAATACCGGCGCCACGATCGCCATTTCGACAATTGTGGCGCCAGACTGACGAGATTTAATAATCATTTGCTATTTTTACCGTTTTTTGACTGCGCATGCATTAAGCTAACGATTCTACATGGCAACAATGCTTGCGGTGGGGTTTAACAAATCTCATTCTTCAAGCTGTCGGGCTGGAACAACGAAGGTTAAATCCAAGACATGATCGACATTCCCTTGCAGCGCTGGACCCAGTACCTGACCGGTGCCGTCGCCCCGGAGGCCGTCACGACGGGCAGCCTGGCCGGGCAGCGCAGCGCCGCTCCCGGTGCCGAGGCGTGGATGGTGTTCGGCATGCGGGTGCTGCTCGCCGTCTCCGCCCTGCTGACGCTGTACATCGGTCCTTTCGGCGTGCTGCGCGAGGGTCCGTGGGCCTGGCTGATCTTCGTTGCCTATGCGCTGCACAGCGTCATCCTGCTGTCCGTGGCGCTGCGCGCCGGCTTCTGGCATGGCGGCGTGGTGTACTGGATCGACATCGCCTGGTACGGCCTGATGGTGTTCGCGACGGGCGGCGCACGCAGCCCGTTCTTCTCGTTCTTCTTCTTTGCGATCCTGGCCGCCTCGTTCCGGCGCGGCTTCGACTACGGCGCGCGCCTCACGCTCGGCTCCGCCGCTGCCGTGATCGTCGCTACCCTGTGCGCGCACGGGCTGGTCAACATCCAGCTGCTGCTCCTGCGCGCCACGTTCGTGCTGGGCCTGGGCTACATGATCGCCTACTGGGGCGGCCTGGCGGTCGACCAGCGCCGGCGCCTGGCGCTGCTGCGCGATGTCAGCTTCCTCTCCAACCCCCGCTTCGGCGTGCAGCACACGCTGGACTCGCTGATGGAAAAAGCGCTGCGCTTCTACGGCGGCAGCACCTGCGTGCTGCTGATGCAAGATGCCGGCGGGCGCTGGATGCTCAACACGGTGCACCATCCGGAAACGGGCCGCGCCGTCAGCCGCAACACGATGCGCGAGGATGCCGTGCTGCCGCTGCTCGGGCTGGGCGATGGCGCGGTGCTGTACCACGGCCTCGCGCGCCGCTTCGTGCCCGCGCGCGCCGTGCGGCTGCCGGCCGGCCAGACCGGCTGGTGCGCCATCGATCCGGCCACCTGCGCCGGCATCGCCGACCTGCTCGACACGGAGTTCTTCATCAGCACCGCGCTGCCGCTGCGCAAGGGGTCAGGCCGCATGTTCATCACGGCAGGACACCGCCTGCGCCGCGCCGATGCCACCTTCCTGAGCCACATCGTGCACCAGGCCTTCCCCGTCATCGAGACGATCGACCTGCTGGACCGCCTGGCCTCCGAAGCGGCGTTCCGCGAACGGCAGACCATCGCGCGCGACCTGCACGACAGCACGATCCAGCCCTACATCGGCCTGCGCCATGCCGTGGCGGCGATCCGCAGCCAGGCCGGCGACGACAATGCCGTCAGTCCCGACCTGGACCGGCTGACCGCGATGTGCACCGAGGTGATCGCCGACATGCGCCAGTTCGCGCACAGCTTCAAGAACGGCCGCCAGCAGGAACCGGAACTGCTGTTCGCGCTGCGCCGGCATCTCGGCAAGGTCTCGGCGTTCTACGACGTCGAGGTCACGCTCGATGCCGCCACCGCGCCGGCCATCAACGACCGCATGGCGGCCGAGGTGTTCCAGATCGTCAGCGAAGGCATCAGCAACATCTGCAAGCACACGGATGCGCGCAGCGCCACGGTGGCACTGGCCCTGGACGGCAGCCAGCTGGCGATCGATATCGCCAATCCGGCCAGCCGCGCGACGGCCCCCTTCCTGCCCGTCTCGATCGCCGAGCGCGTGGCAGCGATGGGCGGCCAGCTTGCCGTCGATGCCGGCCGCTACCAGACCCTGCTGCGCATCCGCGTTCCCATCTGACCCGACCCGAATTCAGGAGCAAACATGGCCATCCGCATCATGCTGGTCGACGATCACAAGACCATGCTGTGGGGCCTGGAACGGCTGATCCAGGCCGAAGCCCCCGCCTTCGAACTGGTGGCCAGCGCCAGCGCCGGCACGGAAGCCGTGGCACTGTGCGAACAGCACCGGCCCGACATCGTGCTGCTGGACCTGGACCTGAAGGGCAGCAGCTCGCTGGACTTCCTGCCGGCCCTGCTGGCCAACGGCGCGACGAAGGTGGTGATCCTGTCCGCCAACCGCGACCAGGCCACGCTGACGGGCGCGGTGCGCCTCGGCGCGCGCGGCGTGGTCAGCAAGGAAGCGCCCACCGAGGATGTGCTGGCTGCCGTGCGCAAGGTCGCGGGCGGCGAGCTGTGGCTCGACCAGTCGCTGATGCAGGCGCTGCTCGGCCAGCTGATGACACCCGCTGCGCCGCCGGCGCCCGCCAGCCCGGAAGCGCAGCGCATTGCCTCGCTGACGGCGCGCGAGCGCGAAGTGATCGGCATGATCGTGCAGGGCAACGGCGCATTGAACAAGGAACTGGCCGAACGCGCCTTCATCTCGGAGCGCACGCTGCGCAACCATCTGACCGCGATCTACCAGAAGCTGGACGTGGCCAATCGCCTGGAACTGTATGTGTACGCCACCCGCAATGGCCTCGGCGCAAGCGACGCAAATGGCGGGCCGTAGGACATAAGTCCCAGGCCGCCACGGCCGCAAGTCCCACGCAAAAAGGGAGTTTTGACGGATGTGGCGGTGCGGGCCGGTGCGTAAGATTCTGTTCATGCGCTGCGCATCGAACATGCGGCGCGAAGGCAACCGACAGGAGCAAACGTGTACGACAGAGAAGAATTCCCCGAGCAGCATTACGAACGCAAGGGAAGCCCGATGATGTCGTACGTGGTCCTCGGGGCTCTCGTGGCAGTCGTCAGCTTCATCGCGGTCATGGCCGCATGGACGAGCGCATAAACAAGCAATGCATCGGCGGTGAATCGGCGGCAATGCGCCGGCACCGCCCAGCCAATCAACTCAAAGGAATCAACATGAACTTCATCAAAAACTTCATCAAGGACGAAGACGGCGTCACCGCCATCGAATACGCACTGCTGGCAGCCGTCATCGCCGTGGTCATGCTGGTGGGCGCCAAGGCGCTGGGCAGCGGCCTGTCGGACTCCTTCACGGCCCTGGCTGCCAAGATCAAGATCACGTAATCGCCGTATTCCCGCCCCGCTCCCGCAGGGGCACCAGTCCGGAACGGGTTCGCCCGCTCCGGATTTTTCGTTTGAACCGAATCCATCATGACCCTGCTCCCGCTGATCCTCCTGTGCGCACTGCTCGCTGCCGCCGTCTGGCACGACCTGCGCGCGCGCCGCATTCCGAATGCGGTCGTGCTGCCCGGCGCGCTGCTCGCGATCGCGCTGCATGCGCTGCTGCCGGCGGGCGACGGGCTGTTCGGCACACCGATGGGCGGGCTGGGCGTGCTGTCCGCGCTGGGCGGTTTCGCATTGGGCCTGGCCTTCCTGCTGCCGCTGTACGCGCTGCGCATGATGGGTGCCGGCGACGTGAAGATGCTGGCGATGGTTGGCGCCTTCGTGGGTGCCGGCCAGATCCTCGCCGTCACCGTCGTCACGCTGCTGGCCGGCGCCGTGCTGGCACTGGCCGTGGCGGGCAGGCAGCGCCGGCTGCGCAGCCTGGTGGGCAATACGGTGCACACGGCGCTGCATGCCACGCTGTCCGGCGTGCATGGCGCGATCCCCGTGCCCACCGCGGCAAGCGGTCGGCTGCCCTACGCGGTGGCCATCGCCACCGGCGCGCTGGCCTGCGTGCTGTGGCTGCGCGTCTTCGGGGAGCTGCCGCTGTGAGCGTGAGCCTGCCGAACCCGCCGATGGCCCCGGCCGATGCGCGCGCGCCGCGCACCGTCGATGACACCGGCCTGCCGTTCCTGTTCCTGGCCGAGCTGCTGGCCAAGGTGCTGCACCAGCGCGGCCAGCTGCGCCTGGCCGAACTGGCCGCGCACTTGAAACTCAATGTCAGCGTGATCGATCCGCTGATCGTGTTCCTGCGCGCCGAGAAGCTGTGCGAGGTCGTGCGCATCGGCAGTAGCGGCACGGATGCCGACATCTCCTACCTGCTGACGGAAACGGGCCGCCTGCGCGCCGCCGCGGCGCTGGGCCGCAATGCCTACGCCGGTCCGGCACCCGTCACGCTGGCCGCCTACACGGCGCAGGTGGCGGCGCAGAGCGTGGCCGGCGTGCAGGTCACGCGCGCCCACATGGCCGCGGCGTTCGGCGGCATCGTCGCCAACCCGCACGTGCTGGCGCAACTGGGTTCGGCGATGAATTCCGGCCGCGCGCTGTTCCTGCACGGCCTGGCCGGCAGCGGCAAGACCTACCTGGCCGAACGCCTGCGCGACCTGCTGACCGGCACCATCGCCGTGCCGCACGCGCTGATGGTGGACGGCGAAGTCATTCCCTTCTTCGACGCCGTGCAGCACCTGGCCGAACACGATACCGTCGCTGCCAGCCTGGGCCTGGACCGCGGCAGCGCGCCGGACATGCGCTGGGTGCGCGGCGTGCGCCGCCCTGCCGCGCTGGCCGGCGGCGAACTGACGCTGGACATGCTGGACCTGCGCTTCGATCCGCACACCCGCATGTACCAGGCGCCCCCGCACCTGAAGTCGAACAACGGCATCTTCATCATCGACGACCTGGGCCGCCAGCGCTGCTCGCCGGAAGCGCTGATGAACCGCTGGATCGTGCCGATGGACCGCAACGTCGACTACCTCACGCTGCACACGGGCCACACCTTCCAGGTGCCGTTCGACGTGATCGTGGTGTTCTCGTCGAACTTCGTGCCGCACCGCCTGTCCGATGGCGCCTTCCTGCGCCGCCTCGGCTACAAGATCGAGGTACCGCCCGCCTCGACCGACGAATACGCCCAGCTGTTCCGCCAGGCCTGCGCCGGCGCCGGCGTGGCGTTCGATGCCGAGGTCTTCGGCTACCTGCTGGACTGCCATGCGCAGCGCGGCGTGCCGCTGCTGGCCTGCTATCCGCGCGACCTGGTGCGCCAGCTGCGCGACCTGGCGCGCTACGAAGACCGCCCTGCGGAACTGAGCCGGCGCACGCTGGACTGGGCGTGGGAAAACTATTTCGCGGCAGCCGGCCAGGCCGGCGTCGCACTGGAACTGGAACGCCGCGAACGCGGCACGATGGACAACGGAAACCTCATGGAGAACACGCGTGCGAAATTCTAAATCACTGCTGATCATCGGCGTGGCGCTGCTGCTGGCGCTGGGCGCGGTGCTGGTGGCCGCGAAATGGATGGGCGACCAGGGTGCCGCCGGCACGCGCGTTGCGGTGGCCGCTGCCGATATCGGCCAGGGCAGCCGACTGACGGCTGCCAGCGTGCAGCTGGTCGAATGGCCGGCCGGCGCCGTGCCGGCCGGCGCCATCACGGATCCGAAGCTGCTGGAAGGCCGCATCACGCGCACCGACATCGGTCGCAGCGAACCCGTGCTGGAAACGAAACTGGCGCCGCCGGGCACCACGGGCGGCCTGTCCGCCGTCGTCGGTGCCGGCAAGCGGGCCATGACGGTGCGCGTCAACGACGTGGTCGGCGTGGCCGGCTTCGCGCTGCCGGGCAACTACGTGGACATCCTCGTCAACCTGCAGGGCCAGGGTGGCGACAACGGCATGCAGCAGCAGCCGATCTCGAAGATCGTGCTGGAGCGGATCGTGGTGCTGGCCGTGGCGCAGGAATCGAACCGCGACGACACGAAGCCGAAGGTCGTCAATGCCGTGACGCTGGAACTGACGCCCGACCAGGTGGAGAAGCTCGACCTGGCACGCAGCATCGGTTCGCTGTCGCTCGTGCTGCGCAACCAGATCGACCCGCAGCCGGCCAATACCACGGGCGCCACGCGCGAATCCGTGCTCGGCCTGCCGCCGCAGAAAGCGGTCGTGGCCGCGCCGGCGCGCAGCGAAGCCCCTGCCCGTCCCGCCACGCCGGCCTCCGTTCCCGCTCCCCGCGCGAGCGAAGGTGTCCTCGTGATCCGCGGCCTCGACGCCGCACCGCAAGCATTCCATTGAGACCATGACGCACGCTTACAATAAAACCCTGCTGGCCTGCGCACTGGCGCTGGCAGCGAACGCCAGCCTGGCGGCGAAAGCCGCGCCGGCCGCGCCCGTGATGACGGCGAAACCGGCCGCGGCGACGGACTGCATCGACCTGCTGGGCCGCGGCGAGACCGTGCAGCGCCTGGAACTGGTGCGCGGCAAGTCCATGCTGAAGCGCTTCTGCACGCCGGCTGCGCAGGTCACCGTCGGCGCGCCGGACATCGCCAACGTGGTGGTGCCGAATGCAACGGAAGTGGTCATCGTGGCGCGCAGCGTGGGCACGACCAACCTGATCGTGTCGACCCGCGACAAGCGCTCCACCGTGTTCGACATCGCCGTCACCATCGACACCGCGCCGCTGCGTACCCAGTTCGACGCGCTGTTCCCGGCCGAGAAGGACATCCATATCGGCAGCGCCGGCAATGCGCTGGTGCTGTCCGGCGTGGTCAGCGACGCGCCAACGGCGGCTTCCCTGATGGCCCTGGCGACGGCGTTCCAGGAAGCCGGCACGCAGGCGGCCGGCGCACCGGCTGCCGGCGCAGGTTCGCCGCCGGCCGGTGGCCTCACCCTCACGCTTACCCCGGCCGGTGCGGCGTCGGCAGCACCATCGGCATCGGCATCGGCGCCCAAGGTGCTGAACATGCTGCAGATCGCGGCGCCGCAGCAGGTGCTGCTGGAGGTGAAGATCGCCGAGGTATCCAAGTCGCTGGTGGACCAGCTGGGTGCCAGCCTCGGTTACTCGAAGACCAATGGCAGCTGGACGTACGGCATCCTCTCCAGCCTGCTGGCCGACACGGGCAACACGCTGGGCGCCGTGAAGAACGCCGCCACCGCGTCGGCCCGCCTGATGATCGACGGCGAGAAGCGCGACGGCCTCGTGAAAATCCTGGCCGAGCCGACCGTGATGGCCATCAGCGGCCAGGAGGCCAGCTTCCTCGCCGGCGGCAAGATCTTCATCCCCGTGGCCCAGAACAATTCCAGCGGCATACCCACCATCACGCTGGAAGAAAAGGAATACGGCGTGGCCGTGAAGTTCATGCCGACCGTGCTGGCGGGCGGGCGCATCAACCTGCGCGTGGCGCCGGAAGTCTCGGAGCTGAACCGCGAAGGCATCGGCCTCAGTACCTCGACGTCGAACGCCACCGCGATCCTGCCGGCGTTCACCACGCGCCGCGCCAGCACCACCGTGCAGCTGCAGGATGGGGAGAGCTTCGCCATCGGCGGCCTGATACGCAACAACGTGACCAGCAATATCAAGCGCTTCCCCTTCCTCGGCGACGTGCCGGTGCTGGGCACCCTGTTCCGCAGCAGCGACTTCCAGAACGACCGCTCGGAGCTCGTGTTCATCGTGACGCCGCACCTGGCCAAGCCGCTGCCGGCGCAGCCGCGCCTGCCGACGGACGACTACGTGCAGCCGACGCGCAACGAGTTCCTGCTGGGCGGACAGCAGGAAGGCAAGGCACGCCCCGACGCCGCCAAAGACGTGAAGGAAACCCCATGAAGCATCTCCACTCCGCCACCACGCTGGCACTGGCAATGAGCGTGGCCCTCGCCGGTTGCGCCGCGCCGGAACGCTCCGCCAACGGCCACACCGTGCGCGCCGTCATGGCCAGCCAGATCGTGCCGCCGCAGCCGCACGAGCCGGGCGGCACCGAAGCCGGGCCCGCCGTTGCCGGCTACGCCAACTACCAGCGCTCGTACGAGTCGCCCACGCCGCAGAATGGCAGCGCCATGGTCGGCTCCGGCTTCGGCAAGTAAGGAACCACCCATGAAAATTGCAGTCCTGTCGCGCGACGACCGCCACCTGATCGAGCTGGCCCGCCAGTTGCGTTCGCGCCCCGGCGCCGACGAGGTGGACATGATCGCCGGTACCCCCGAGCGCCTGACCACGCTGGCCGACGAGGCCGTGCCCGATGTGCTGGTGGTGGACCAGCCGCGCGCCGAAGAAGGTGACCTGGACCAGCTGGAACGGCTGGGCCACCTGTTCCCGCGCATGGCCTTCATCGTGCTGTCGAGCGACCTGTCCCAGGAATTCCTGCTGCGCGCCATGCGTGCCGGCGTGCGCGAAGTGCTGCCCGCTGCCCCGGCCCTGGCCGTGCTGGCACAGGCGCTGGACCGCATTGCCGAGAAGCTGGGCAACCAGGGCGGCGCCAACGGCCGGGTGCTGGCGTTCATTTCCTGCAAGGGCGGCAGCGGTTCCACGTTCCTGGCCACCAACCTGGCGTACGCGCTGTCGGCGGGCGGCAGCAAGCGCGTGGCGCTGATCGACATGAACCTGCAGTTCGGCGACGCCTCGCTGTTCGTCTCCGACGTCAAACCGCTGGCCACGCTGTCCGATGTCGCCACCCAGATCCACCGCCTCGACCCGTCGTTCCTGGCCTCGAGCATGGTCAGCGTGACGCCGAACTACAGCGTGCTGGCCGCGCCGTCCGATCCGGCCCATGCCAGCGACGTGAAGCCCGAACACATCGACGCGATCGTCAAGCTGGCGCGCCGTCAGTACGACTTCATCGTGCTGGACGTGGGCCGCAGCCTGGACCCCGTGAGCATCCGCGCGCTGGACCATGCGGACACCATCTATCCGGTGCTGCAGATGACGCTGCCGTACATCCGCGACGGCAAGCGCCTGCTGACCGTGTTCCGCAACCTGGACTACGGCAAGGACAAGGTCGAGCTGATCGTCAACCGCCACGACAAGAACAGCGACATCCGCCTGAAGGACCTGGAGGATGCGTTCGAGACGACGGCGCTGCGCACCATGCCGAACCACTACGATGCGGCGGCGAAGTCCGTCAACCAGGGCGTGCCGATCACGCGGCTGGCGCCGGACAGCCCGCTGTCGGCCGCGCTGGCCGACATGGCGCGCACGCTCACCGGCGAAACGGCCCCCCAGAAGGGTGCCGGCATGATGTCGCGGCTGTTCGGCCGCCGCGCCGCGGCGCCCGCGGCCTGATACGGGCAAGCCCGACCTAGCGAGACCCCACGATGAACATGCCCTCCTCCTCCCTGCGCGAACGCCTCGGCAGCGGCACGCCGCGCGCCACGGCCCAGCGCGGCCCGATCGACAACCGCGCCTATCACCAGCTCAAAAGCCGCATCCACGAGGCGCTGCTGGACCGCATCGACCTGGAAAGCATGCAGCGCCTGACGCCGGACCAGATCCGCCAGGAGCTGCGCCTGCTGGTGGAGCGCCTGCTCGAAGAAGAGATGGTCGTCATCAACGACGCCGAACGCAAGACGCTCACGCGCGACATCCAGAACGAGATGCTGGGCTTCGGCCCGCTGGAGCCGCTGCTGGAAGATCCGACCGTCTCCGACATCCTGGTCAACACGCACAAGCAGGTGTACGTGGAGCGGCGCGGCAAGCTGGAACTGACGGACGTGACCTTCACGGACGATGCCCACCTGATGAAGATCATCGACAAGATCGTCTCGCGCGTGGGCCGCCGCATCGACGAATCGAGCCCGATGGTCGATGCGCGCCTGCCGGACGGCTCGCGCGTCAACGCCATCATTCCGCCGCTGGCGATCGACGGTCCCGTGATGTCGATCCGCCGCTTCTCGGCCGATCCGCTGCGCCTGGCCGACCTGGTCTCCTACGGCAGCGTGACGGCCGACATGGCCGAAGTGCTGCAGGGCCTGGGCAAGGCAAAGGTCAACATCCTGATCTCGGGCGGCACGGGCAGCGGCAAGACCACGATGCTGAACGTGATCTCCGGCTTCATCAACCAGACCGAACGCATCGTGACGGTGGAAGATGCCGCCGAGCTGCAGCTGCAGCAGCCGCACGTGGTGCGCCTGGAAACGCGGCCCGCCAATATCGAGGGCAAGGGCGAAGTGAGCCAGCGCGCGCTGGTGCGCAATGCACTGCGGATGCGCCCGGACCGCATCATCCTGGGTGAAGTCCGTGGTGCCGAAGCGCTGGACATGCTGGGCGCCATGAACACGGGCCACGAAGGCTCGATGGCCACCATCCACGCCAACACGCCACGCGACGCGCTCACGCGCCTGGAAAACATGGTCAGCATGGCCGCCGGCAACCTGCCGCCGCGCGCCATGCGCCAGCAGATCAGCTCCGCCGTGGGCGTCGTCGTGCAGGTCTCGCGCCTCACCGACGGCAAGCGCAAGGTGCTGTCGATCTCGGAGGTGACGGGCATGGAAGGCGATGTCATCACGATGCAGGAAATCTTCTCGTACAAGCAGACCGGCGTGGCCGAAGACGGCACGGTGCTCGGCCACTTCAGCGCCAGCGGCGTGCGGCCCCGCTTTGCCGAACGCCTGCGCACCTTCGGCGTGCACCTGTCGCCGCAAGTGTTCGAGCCGAAGATCGAACACGGTCGGGAAATCGTGCGATGAACCTGACGTTCGTGCTGTTCGTCGCGCTGCTGTTCGCGGCCGTGATGCTGCTGGTCTGGGGCGTCTGGACCGGCTGGGCCGCGCACCGCGATCCGGAAGCGGAACGGGTGGCGCGCCGCCTGCGCAACATCATCGGGGGCGAGGTGCGCCAGTCCGACGTGACCATCGTCAAGGCCCGCCGCCTCAGCGACAGTCCCGAGATGGACGTGCTGCTGCGCCGCCTGCCGGGAACGCTCGTGCTGGACCGCATGCTGGTGCAGGCCGGCGCACGCTACCTGGTGGCGCGGCTGCTGGCCTACTGCGGCACCGGCTTCCTGGCCGGCCTGCTGGGCGGACTGTTCCTGGCGCTGCCCGGCATCGCCGTGGCGGCCCTGGGCCTGGCCGGTGCCGGCCTGCCGCTGCTGCAGCTGACGCGCGCGCGCGATGCCCGCCTGGCCCGCTTCGAGCGCCAGCTGCCGGAAGCGCTGGACATGATGAGCCGCGCGATGCGCGCCGGCCATGCCTTCCCCACCGCGCTGAAACTGGTCGGCGACGAGATGGACGCGCCGCTCGGCGAAGAGTTCAAGGCCGCCTTCGACGAGGTCAATTTCGGCATCGGCATGGGCGATGCGCTCAACAACCTGGCGGGACGCGTGCCCAGCATGGACCTGCAGTACTTCGTGGTGGCCGTGCTGATCCAGCGCGAGACGGGCGGCAACCTGACGGAGCTGCTGACCTCCATCAGCAGCATCATCCGCGACCGGCACCGCCTGCAGGGCCAGGTGCGCATCCTGTCCGCCGAGGGCCGCATGTCGGCATGGATCCTGTGCCTGCTGCCGTTCGGCGCCGGCCTGGCCATGTACCTCACGAGTCCCGACTCCATCCTCCTGCTCGTCACGGACCCGGGCGGCCGCAAGATGGTCGGCGCGTGCGCCGTCATGATGCTGATCGGCGTTTTCTCGATCCGCAAGATCGTGCGCATCCGCGTCTAGGATTCTCCAATGAACCCCATGCAAATCGTTATCCTGGCCGGCCTGTTCGTCGTGATCTTCTGTGTCGTCGCGCTGGCGATGCTGCTGCTCACCCGCGACCCCGTCAAGGGCCGCCTGTCCGCCCTGGACGAACGCGAGACGGCCGCGCCCCGCGGCGAGGACTGGCTGGCGCGCCTGTCGCAGCTGGCCGCGCCATTGGCCAAGCTGTCGGTGCCGGCGGACGGCTGGGAGAACTCGCCCGTGCGCCGCCGCTTCATCAATGCGGGCTGGCGGGCGCCATCGACGCCGGGCCTGTTCCATGCGGGGAAAACCGCCCTCACCGTCGGCCTGCCGCTGATCGCCTGGCTGGTGCTGCGCGCGGATCCGCAGCGCGACAGCAGCATCATGCTGTTCTGGCTGGTCATTGCCGCCGCCGTGGGGTACTACCTGCCCGACCTGGTCCTGAAGCGCCGCATCGCGCTGCGCCAGCGCGAGATCTTCGAGTCGTTCCCCGATGCGCTGGACCTGATGACCGTGTGCGTGGAAGCAGGCCTGGCGATGGATGCGGCGCTGTCCCGCGTGGGCGCCGAAATCGGCCTGAAGAGCCCGGTGCTGGCCGACGAACTGCAGCTCGTCACCCTGGAACTGCGCGCCGGCAGCGCGAAGGACAAGGCACTGCGCAACCTGGCGCTGCGCACCGGCGTGGAGGACGTGGATGCACTGGCGAAGATGCTGATCCAGGCGGACCGCTTCGGCACCAGCGTGGGCGTGGCGCTGCGCGTGCAGTCGGAACAGCTGCGCACGCGCCGCCGCCAGATGGTGGAAGAACAGGCGGCCAAGATCGCGACGAAGCTGCTGTTCCCGCTGATCTTCTTCATTTTCCCCAGCCTGCTGCTGGTGCTGCTGGGACCGGCGATCCTGCAGATCATGAAGGCGATCACGCCGATGATGGGGGCCGCCGGCTGACGGCCCGGCAGCTCAGCCCAGCGCCGCCTCGATCGCGGCGACGAGCGCCTGGTCGTCCGGCAGCACATCCGGTGCGAAACGCGCGATGACCTTGCCGTCGCGGCCCACCACGAACTTCTCGAAGTTCCACATCACGTCCGTCGCCGCCTTCGGCTGCAGGCCATGCTCCTTCAGCTTGGCGAGCAGCTGGCCGCCGGCCGCCGGCTGTGCGGCCGGCTGTTCGGCGATCAGCTCCTCGTACAGCGGATGGCGGCTGTTGCCGTTGACGGGGATCTTCTCGAACATGGGGAAGCGCACGCCGTAGTTGCGCTGGCAGAAATCGTGGATCTCTTCCGACGTGCCCGGTTCCTGCGCGCCGAAGTCGTTGCTGGGAAAGCCCAGCACGACAAGGCCGCGCTCCTCGTATTTGCCGAACAGGGCTTCGAGCCCCGTGTACTGCGGCGTCAGGCCGCATTGCGATGCCACGTTCACCACCAGCAGCACCTTGCCCCGGTACTCGCCCAGCGTGGCCGCCCCGCCTTCCAGCCGCCGCAGCGGAATGTCGTACAGATGTTGGCTCATGATCGTCCCGCAAGAAGTTGGACCACCACTTTACCCCAACGCGCCACCGGCCGTCGTCCCGCCGACAGTCGAGCTCGTGTCCATGTCAGGGTCTGACCCCAGGGTGGACACGAACTCGACCGCGGTGAGTCAGCATCGACACTCACCGCGCAGTGACCTCCTGTTTCAGGCGGGCCGTTGCGGCACGTCGCCCCACTTGCGGTCGGCTGCCCAGATGGCGAACGCGCCGTAGGTGGCATGCTGGGCGCGCACCGCCGTGGCGCCCGGATCGCCCATGTGGCCCGCGTACAGCAGCGTTTTCGACAGGATCGGGTTGCCCGCCGTGGTCAGCGTGCGGGCCTTTGCCGCGAACTTGAGCGGCTCCCAGAACGCCACGCGGTCGTCCGCCACGCTGCCCTGCGCCAGCAGCGCGGGATAGGCCGCCTTGCGCAGGTTGTCGTACGGCGAATAGGTGGCCATGTAGGCGTGGTCTTCCGGCACGCGCGGGTCGCCCCAGAACGGGAACGAGGTGGTGCCCAGCGGGTGGATGTCGAAGTGCTCGATGGTGCTCAGCACGTCCACGAACGGTACCTGGGCGATCACGCCGGCCCACAGGTCCGGGCGCATCGTGTAGATCGCGCCCATCAGCAGGCCGCCGGCCGAATAGCCGTGCGCGACGATGCGGCCCTTGCGGGTATAGCGCTGCGCGACCAGGTGTTCGGCGCAGGCGATGAAGTCGGTGAAGGTCTTCTTCTTGCCCTGCTTCAGGACCGAGCGCCACCAGTCGGTGCCCCGTTCCGCGCCGCCGCGCACGTGGGCGATGGTGTGGATCCAGCCCTGGTCCACCAGCGCGATCGCGAACGGGGAGAACTCAGCTTCGGACGTGGCGCCGTAGGAACCGTAGCCGTACTGGAACAGCGGCGCGCTGCCGTCGAGTTTCTGGCCCTTGCGCATCAGCACCGTGATGGGGACCAGGGCGCCATCTTCCGCCTTCGCGACCAGGCGGCGCACTTCATAGCGCTCGCGGTCGAAGGCTTTCGATGCGGCCGGTTTGCCCACCCGCGCGTACTGCGCGGTGGCCAGGGTCAGTACGCAAGGCGCGTTCGGCGAACGGGGCGACTGGTAGCTGAAGGCCAGCGTGGGCGACTGCCAGCCCTGGCCCGGCGGCACGCTCAGCGCATAGGCCGCTTCGTCGAAACCGATCTCGCGCTCCTTGCCGTCCGGTGACATTACCACCAGACGCGGCAGCGCATCGCGCCATTCCTCGCGCACCAGATAGCCGGCGAACGGGTGGATGGCGGCGATGAAGCGGCCCGGCTGGTGCGCCACGAACGGCTGCCAGGCGGCGCGGCCGATGGCCTGGGGCGTGGCCGTCTTCAGCTGGTAGTCGGTGGCGCCATCGGCATTCGTCAGGATCAGCAGCTTGCCGTTCCACTCCTCCACGTCGTAATGCAGCTTGTCGGTGCGCGCTTCGACCAGCACGGGGGCGGCGGTCGGCTCGCTCATCGGTACCAGCCGCACTTCGGCCATGTCGCCGTTCGAGATGCGGATCACCACGTAGCCGCCGGCCGCCGTGGTGCGCAGGCCGATGAAGAACGCCGGGTCCTTTTCCTCGTAGATCAGCGTGCTGCCCGGCTTGCCGACCTCGCGGCGGTGCACGGAATCCGGCCGGCCCTTGTCGCTGCGGCCGACCCAGTACAGGTAACGGCCATCGGGCGAGAACGTGATCTCGCCATGCGTGTCGTCGATGTCGTCCACCAGCAGCTTGCCGCTGGCGATGTCGCGCACATAGATGGAAAAGATGCCGGAGCCGGCCTGGTCCGCCGTCCAGCCCACCAGCCGGCCGTCCTGGCTGCGCTGCGGCCCGTTCCAGTGCAGCTTGTAGAACTTCTTGCCCTGCGCTTCCTTGCCCACATCGAGCAGCACCTGCTCGGCGCCGCCACCTGCCGGCTTGCGCGCATAGACCGGGTGATCGCTGCCGGCACGCGTGTGCTCGTAATACAGCCAGTCGCCGGCACGCACCTCGACAGGGGCACCGGCGATGCCTTCCAGCGTTGCCATGCGTGCGCTCAGCACGTTCTGCAGCGGCCCGGTGGGCGCCAGCATGGCGTTCGTGTAGTCGTTCTCCAGTTTCACGACGGCCTTCACCGGCGCATCCAGCGCGTCCGGTGCGCGCAGCACGGCGTGCCAGTCCTGCGGCTGGAACCAGGCGTAATCGTCCATGCGGTGGTAACCGAGCGCGCCCACATCCTTCGGCACGCGGGCGTGCTGCGGCGGCACCGGCCAGCGCGACCGGCTGACCGCGGCAAATGCCGGTATCGCAGGCAGCAGCGTACTCGCGGCCAGGCCGGTGGCGGAAAGGAGGAACTTGCGGCGGTCGGTCATGCGGCATCCTTGGAACGGGGGTTATGGAAAAGCGTGGTGCGCAGCCAGGCGGCACCATCGTCGATGGCATCACTGGCCACCTGCGAGACGGCCATCGCCTCGATGAAGCTGTGCGGCGCGCCAGCATACACTTCCAGCTTCACGGCGTTGCCGGCGGCCAGCAGGCAGCCGGCCATCGTCATGCTCTGTTCCGTCACTACGTCGCATTCGCCGACGATGAGGAAGACGGGCGGCAGGCCGTGCAGCGGCGCCAGCACGCTGTTCAGGTACGGATCGTTGCGGTCGGCCGTGCTGCCGACGTAGACGTTCCAGAATTCGTCCACCTCGTCCGCCGTGAGCATGTCCTGCGGCGTGCCGTAGCGCTGGCGGGAGGCGGGCGAACAATACGGCGAGAATGCCCCGTAGATGCTGAGCACGGCCTTGACGGCAGCGCCCTCGCCCGCGTCGCGCAGCTTCAGCACGGTGCCCATCGACAGGCTGCCGCCGGCCGAATCGCCGCCCAGCGCCAGGCGGTCCACATCGACACCGAACGCGCCGCCATGCTGGCGCAGCCAGCGCACCACGCCGACGACCTGGTTCAATGCGACCGGATAACGGGCCTCCGGCGCCAGCGCATAATCGACGCCGATCACGACCATGCCGCTGCGTGCCGCGAACTCGCGCATCAGGCGGTCATGCGTGTCGAGGCCGAACAGGGCCCAGCCGCCGCCATGCATGTAGACTAGTGCCGGCTTCGTTTCGCCCTCAGCAGTCCCCGGATCGTAGAAGCGCAGGCGCACCGGTCCCGCAGCGGTGTCGGCGACCCGTTCGACGGTGCTGGCCATGACCGGACCGCCCTCCTGCCATGGCAGGCGCGATTGTTCGGCGACGATGCGGCGTTCCGGCCAGCCGAGCGTGCGGCCGGCCGTCAGTGCACGTCCGCGGTCCCGCACGTCGTCGATGAAACGCATGATGTGCGGATCCAGCGCTGCCGGCGCGGGCACCGCGGGTGGCGCCACGATGGGCGCGGGCCGGTCGGCAAAGCGGCGCATCCAGTCGGCCAGCACCTCGGCGCTTCCCGCCTGGGCACCGGCCTGCAGGCCGCGGACGATGTCGGCAAACACGTCGTCGCGCTCGTCCTGGCCCAGCTTGAAACGGGCGCTGCTGCCGACGATGCGGGCATCGAAGCCCACCACGCCGCGCGACAGGTTCTGGTAGCGCGCGCCCATGTCCTCGACATGCCAGGCGTTCGGGCGGCCGTCCTCCATCTGGCCGGCCAGGCGGCGCAGCAGCGCATCGGCGTCTTCCGGCGTGTCGCAGATATCGACTTCGACATCGAAGCGGGCCGTCGTGTAATTCCAGGTGGGCGCCTGCGTGCGGTCGGCAAACCACGATGGCGAGATATAACCCTGCGGGCCGATCAGCAGCACGGTGGCGTGCGGCGACTGCGCCAGCTGCTCCCATTGGGGATTGCTGCGGCCGAAGTGGCCCAGCAGCCGCTGCGGCTGGCCGGCCTCGTCGCATTCGAGCTGGATCGGCAGCACGGTGGCCTGCAGGGCGTCGGCCGGGCCGGACACGATCCAGGCCAGTGGCTGGGCAAGGACCAGGTCGGCGAGATCCTGGGGACTGCGGGGAGAAAACTTGTCGGTCATTGCTTGGGGAGGGAATCGGTTGAAAATCACGCGGCCTGCGGTGGCGTGGCCACGGAGACGGACGGCCAGCGCGCCTGCCACGGCAGCGCCACTTCCAGCTCGTAGGCCAGCGCCAGCAGCAGGTCTTCCTGGCCGCGGTCGGCGGCGAACTGGCTGCCCACCGGCAGGCCGTCGGGGCTGCTGAACAGGGGCAGCGAAATGGCCGGCGTGCCGCCCAGGTTCTGCAGCGGCGTGTAGGCGATCCACTCGAACATGGTCGTCATCAGGGTGTCGGCAGGGATCGACGGCGCATAGGTGCCCAGCAGGGGCGGCGGCGTCGCGGCGACGGGCGAGAGCACCACGTCGTAGTCGGCAAAGAAGGCGGACAATTGCACCGGCAGGCCGGCCAGCTGCCGGAACGCCGCTTCCAGCGCGGTGGTCGGCAGCGTCTCGGCACGGCGGCCCAGCGCCAGCGTCCACGGTTCCAGCAGGTCTTCCAGCCGGCGCCCGCCGCTGGCGGCCCGCACCGCGTCCACGCAGTCGGCACCCAGGTGCGTCCACAGGTCCTCGAACGACTGCAGGAAGGCGCCGCCGTCGATCGGCCACTGCGCCGCTTCCACGTGGTGGCCCAGCGCGGCGCACAGGTCGGCCGTGCGGCGGATCGTGGACGCCACGTCGGCGTGCGGCGCGGCGCCGCGCAGGCCGTTCTCGATGACGGCGATGCGCAGCCGCCGCGTCGAGGGGCCCCTCACCATCGGCCGGTCCGGCTGCAGGTGCGTGGCCGCGAACGCCCACGCCGTATCGCGCACGCTGCGCGACATCAGGCTGTCGCCCACCAGCAGGTCTTCCACGTTGTGGCGGGACCGCACGCGCACGGTCGCATCGCGGCCCGGCTTCAGGCCGACGATGCCGCAGCAGGATGCCGGCAGCCGGATCGAGCCGCCGCCATCGCTCCCCTGCGCGAACGGCACCAGGCCGGCTGCCACCGCGGCACCGGCGCCCCCGCTGGAACCGCCGGGTGAATGGGCCAGCGACCAGGGATTGCGCGGGATCGGGCCGGCCAGCGGTTCGGTGGACCCGAGCAGGCCGAATTCCGGCATCGACGTCTTGCCGACGGCGACCAGGCCGGCCGCATCGAGCCGCGCGGTAAACGGATAGCCGCCATGGGCCAGCGCGCCGGTGCGGCTGCGCGAGCAGGAACGCGTCGGCATGCCGGGATAGTCCAGCGAATCCTTTGGCATCCAGGGCACGCCGCGCATCGGACTGTCCTGGCTCGGACCTTGATCCCTGGCCAGTTGCGCAGCCCGCGAGCGCGCCAGCTCCGGCGCGAAGTGGCTGGTGGCGCGCAGCGCCGGATCGAGCGCTTCGATGCGCAGCAGCGCCGCTTCCGCCAGGTCGGCAACGGCCAGCTCGCCCTGGCGCACCAGGGCGGCCTGGTCATGGGCATCCAGCCGCCCGAGCGCGAAAGCGTCAGTGAGATTGAGCATACTTCGGTGGTTCCTTCTGGTTCAGGGATGAGAGCAGCGCGCGGGCCCGCGGCTTGCCATAGAACTGGTAGATCGAGACGCCGATCAGCGCATAGGCGCCCAGCAGGCCCACGGCCAGCCAGTCGCCGCGGCGCGCCTGGTCGAGGATGTCCAGCGCCACCGGCAGCGTCATGACGAAGCTGGTGACGATGGCGGCGACCGGCACGTAGCCGATCCACATGCCGCGGATCGTCACGCCGCCGAACGGCACGCGGAACTTGCGTTCCAGATCCGGATGCGTGTTGCGCATGTGGATCAGGCTGACGGCCACCATCGCGAACATGAACGCCACGCCGAACGAGATCAGGTCGGACATCACGGAGATCGGCAGCAGCGCCGCGCTGACGGCGGCGATCCCGGCCAGCAGCAGGTTGCCGTAGCAAAGGCTGTTGCGGGTCCTGTGCACGGCGCAGAACACGGGCGGCAGGTAGCCGTCGCGCGCCATCGCATAGCAGATGCGCGAGTGGCCGAACGCATTGGCCAGCAGTACCGAGGCGAGGCCCGCGAGCGCGCCGATCTTGATTACCAGCGCGATGGCCGGATAGCCGATGCGGTCCACCGCGATGGCGATCGGATCGGGCACGCCCAGTTCGCGGAACGGCACCAGGCCGGTCAGCACGAAGCCGCTCAGCACATACAGCGTCGTGCAGACGACCAGCGAACCGAGGATCCCGATCGGCACGTCGCGCTGCGGCTTGCGGGTTTCCGCCGCCGCGGTGGACACCGTCTCGAAACCCAGGAAGGCAAAGAACAGCAGCGACGCGCCACGCGCCACGCCTTCCCAGCCATACACGAAGCCGCCCTCGTTGGGCGGCACGAACGGCGTCCAGTTGGCGGGATTGACGGCACCGGCGCCGACGACGATGAAGCTCACCAGCACGCCCACCTTCACCACCACCAGCAGCGTGTTGACGAGCGAATAGCGCGACATGCCCAGCGCGGCGATGCCGCCGGCGCACAGCACGGCCAGCGCCGCGACGAGATTGAAGCCCGCGCCGAGCGACAGCACGTGTTTGCCATCGACGATCACGGAATGGATCAGTGGCGTGGACAGCGCGGCCGGGAAGTGGAGGCCGAAATCGGCCAGCATGCTGCCCAGGTAACCGGCAAAGCCCACCGCCAGCAGCGAGGCGGCCACGCTGTATTCGAGGAACAGCAGCCAGCCCAGCGACCAGGCCGGCCCGCCGCCCAGCGCGCGGCGGCAGTAAGAGTATGCGGAACCGGATTCCGGCATGCTGGACGCCAGCTCGGCATAGCACAGCGCCACCAGCAGGCAGGCCGCGCCGGCGATGGCGAACGACACCGTCACGGCCGGTCCGGCAAAGCGCGCCGCCGCCGTGCCGGTCATCACGTAGACACCGGCACCTAGGATGTTGGCGATGCCGAGCACCAGCAGCCCGCCCCAGCCGAGACTCGGGCGCAGGCTGCCGGTGGAAGCTGCAGCTTCGCTCATAACTGCCAGTGCAGGCGCACGCCCGCGGTACGGGGACGGATGATGAACTCCTGGTTGCCCAGGTTGGCGTCGCTGCCGTAGGTGAACGTCACGCCGCGCTTGTCGGCGATATTGTTGACGAACAGGCTCAGCTCCAGGTTATCGAACCACATCGCATAGCGGGCATCGAACTGGGCGAAGCCGTTGATGCGCTGGCCCGTGCCCTGAAGGTTGGCCGGCGCATCCGACAGGTAGCGGCCGCTGACGGTGGCCGTCGGGCTGTACTTGCCGTCGAATTTATAGGTCGCCGTGGTCGACAGCTGGTGCTTCGACGAGCCGGGCAGCTGCTGGCCCTTGTGCAGCGGCACGGCCGCTTCCAGCAGGTCTTCCGTCAGCTTCGCGTCCAGGAAGGTGTAGTTCAGGCCTACGTCCAGCTGGTCGGTGGCGCGGAAGTTGCCGGAGAATTCCAGTCCGCGCAGGCGGGCCCGGCCCGCATTGGTGCCGTAGCTCAGGTCGTCCGGGCGGTACAGGCGCACCTGCAGGTCGCTCCAGTCGATATTGAACACGTCCACGTCGAACGTGAGGCGGCGGTTGAACAGCGAGGACTTCACGCCGATCTCGTAGTTGCGCAGCGAATCGCTGCCCCAGCCGGTGGGCGTGTCGAAGCCGGCCAGCGGCAGCAGGATGTTGGCGCCGCCGAAGCGGAAGCCTTCCGAAGCCAGCGCGTACACCATCGTCTGCGCGTTCGGCTTGTAGCTCAGCGAGATCTTCGGCGAGAAGCCGCTCTCCTGCTGGTAGCCGTCCGGCAGCAGCACGCCGCCCGGGTACAGCACGCCGTCGCGCGCACCGTCGGTGCTCAGGCGCGTGTCGTAGCGGCGGCCGCCGGCCGTGAGCTTCCAGCCATCGCCGAAGTTGACGGACGCCTCGCCGAACAGGCCCTTGTCGGTGCCGTACGTGCCGCCGTAGCCCCAGTAGTAATAGTCGCCGCGCAGCTGCTCGGCCGGCACCTGCGGGGCCAGCACGGCGTTGGCGCCCTGTGCCGACAGGTCTTCGTCGAAGCGCTTGTCGGTCTTCTGGTAGGACACGCCCACCAGCCACTCGAAGCGGCCGCCATCCGGCGAGGCCAGGCGCACTTCATAGTTCTTGTTCTTGCTGGTGCCCAGCTGGCGGAACAGCTGCGGGTCGCTGGTGCCCATGAAGCCGCCGTAGTACGGCGTGAAGTCGTCGTGCAGTTCCTGCGATTTCTTGTTGTACGAGGCGATGGCCGTCAGCTTCGCCGCGCCGAAGTCGCGCTCCAGGCGCGCGCTGTGCAGCGAGAAGTCCTGCTCGAAGCTGGTCGGCAGCGTGGTCGAGCGGGCCAGTTCGCCGTAGCGCGTCATGCGGTACGAACTGTCGTCGGCAAAGGAGCTTTGACGCAGGCTCATCCAGCTCAGCTTGGTCAGCGCATCCGGCGTCCACACCAGCGACACGCGGCCATCGGTCACGCGGTTGTCGTTGCTGCCCTTCCTGCCGATGCCGATGTTGTCCAGGTAGCCGGGCATTTCGCGCTTGACCATCACGACGCGGGCGGCGAGCTTGTCCTGGATGAGCGGCACGTTCAGCATGGCCTTGGCCGAAAACCCCAGCTCGCCGGCGTGGGCCGTCTTGCTGAACACGGTTTCGAACGCGGCATCGAGACCGCTGGTATCGGCTTCCTTGGCGATGTAGTTGATGGCGCCGCCCAGCGAGGACGAGCCGTACAGCGAACCCTGCGGGCCGCGCAGCACTTCCACGCGGCTCACGTCGAACGTGTCGATGTCGGGGATCGAGATCGTGTAGCCCACTTCGGAGAGCGGAATTTCGTTGATGTAGTAGCCGGTGGTGCCCTGCCCCTGGTCCAGGCCGGCCGTGGTGCCCACGCCGCGGATGACGGCCGTGGAATTGCCGTTCGGCCCCGCGTTGAACACCACGCCGGGCAGCTTGCCCAGGTAGTCGGCAAACGATTCGGCACCGATCTTCGTCAGCGCCTCGCCGCTCACGGCGCTGGCGCCACCGGGCGTGTTGGCGACCGTCTGGCCGCGCTTGCCGACGACGACCACGGCCTGGGCCTTCGGCGCGGCGCCATCGGCCGCAACGGGTTCGACAGCGGCCGCGCCATCCGGTTGTACGGTGCCGGTTTGCGCGTGGGCAGCGCCGGCAAACGCGCCCAGCAGGGCCAACGACATGGCGCTGCGGCGCAGCAGGATTGAGGATCTTGGTTTCATTCTGGGCAACTCTCCGTAGCGGTGGGGCAGCGTGATGTGAATGGGCCCGCAGGGGTCAACCGGCTGTCGCCGGCGGGTCGTTCCACCCGGGCACTGCTCAACTGTAGGGGCAAAGCGCCAGCCGGTCCACCGGACGCCCCGCCGCAGCTGCCTCGCTAAGTCACTGACTTGCCTGGATTTTTTCCGGTGTTGCACAAGATTTGCTTCCGCGCGGGCCGTCAAACGCAAATTTTGCGCGCGGAGGCGCCGAAATAAGCAGTTCCTGCACCACGGTGCAGCCGAGCCCCGGAATGGACCATCAGGCGTTTTCCAGCACCCGAATGGTGCAGCCGGTCTCCACTGCCAGCGCGCGCCGCGCCGCTTCCGGCAACCCGGCCTTGCCCCCGCCAACGTCGACCGCGCACAGCGCCACGCGGAAATCGGTCATCGAACCGTTGCACACCAGCGCCGGCGCGCCGGGACTGGCATCCCGCGCTGCCGGATCGACCGTTGCCAGCACGCTCTCGCGCGTGGCACGCAGGTCGCGCACCTGCGCCTGCAGGACCGGACCGCCATCGAAGATATCGATGTAGGTGCCCGCGGCCAGGCCTTCCTGTTCCAGCAGGCGGCGCGCCGGCGCCGTGGCGACATGCGTGGTGCCGATCGCCGCGCGCGCCGCTTCGCTCAGGAAGCCTGTGTAGATCGGATAACGGGGCATCAGCTCGGCGATGTAGCTCTTGCGGCCCGGCTGGCAGAGGTCGTCCGCCCGGTCGAAGTCCATGGCGAAGAACTGGCGGCCCAGGCTTTCCCAGAACGGCGAGCGGCCCGCGGCATCCTGGAAGCCGCGCATCTCGGCAAACACCGGCTGGGTGAACAACTGCGGGAACTGGGCGATGAACAGGAAGCGGCTCTTTGACAGCAGCCGGCCGTTGCGGCCGTGCCGGTAGTCGGGATGGAGGAACAGCGAACACAGTTCGGCGCAGCCGGTGAGATCGTGCGTGAGGTACAGCACCTCATGCCGGGCATACACGCCCACCGACGGTGCCGAGTGCACCAGCGCGCCGAGGCGGAAGCTGTAGAACGGCTCGTCCATGCCGACGGCTGCCTTGATGGCCGCGATACCGGCCACGCGGCCGTGTGCCAGGTCCTCGAGCACGAACACGTAATCGCGCGCGGTGGACGGCAGCGCACCGGCGAACGAAGCCTCCGCAATGGCGAGGCGTTCGGCCAGCGCCGCCCGGTCGGCCTTCAGCGTCGTCATGCCCGGTCCGGCCGCGAGGGCCAGCGCATGCACGGCATCGAGGTCCGCGGCGCGGGCAGCCCGCACGACTAGCACAGCCGCCTGCCATGACAGGCCAAGCGGCGTCGGACGAGAGCGGTCTCCATGGGAACTCCTGCAGAGGTGGCGATCCACTACTGTAGAGTGAGCGGAAAGCGCCGTCCAGCCGGCACGCTGCTGGTGTCGAAGCGCCAAGCTGCTGATTCCATTGAAGAATTTGATGGGCGCACAACATTCCGGCAGCCCGGACGGGCAACAACCGCAGAAGCCACGTGTAAGTCCGGGCAAATTCGCAGTTCCTGCACTCGTCCGTGGCGCTAGAATCGGTCTTCCGCCATGTCTGGACGCTTTGACATGACCGGTACAGTTCTTGCATAAAACAAAGTGAGGTTGCCGTTCTACCACGCACGTGGAGGCGCCTTTTAACCAGGAGCTCGCTGCATGACACAGAAAGACATCGATCGCATCGATCGCAAGATTATGGATCTGCTCCAGCAGGATGCCCGCATCACCAACCAGGCCCTGGCGGACCGCGTGGCGCTGTCGCCCAGCGCCTGCCTGCGCCGCGTGCGCGATCTGGAGGAACGGGGCTTCATCACCGGCTACCGTGCGCAGATCGCCGTGGACCGGATGCGCAATGTACTGATCGTGATGGCCCAGGTCTCGTTCGAGCGCCACACGCTGAACGACTTCTGCGCGTTCGACGACTGCGTGGCGGCGATGCCGGAGATCGTGGAATCCTGCCGCGTGAGCGGCCTGTACGACTATATGCTGCGCGCCGTCGTCGACGACATGCAGGAATGGAAGCGCCTGATGCTGGTGCTGCTCGATGGCGGCTTCGGCGTCGAGAAGATCGTTTCGCATTTCCTGATGGACGAGATGAAGTCCTTCTGCGGCTACCAGCTGATGCCGACGGCGGAGACGGCGGCGCGGAAGGCGCCCCGGGCCGGCGAACCGGCGGCGGCCCATGTGCCCCGCACGCAAACGGCCGGCGCACGCTGACACGCCGTGCCCGGTTCCCGGCGCCCCGCCGGGAACGCCGTTCGAAACATCTGCCGGGGCAAATCCGCCACACCCGCGCCGCCGGAATGCATGACGAGCATTTGTCCTACACAATCTTCATTTCCTTAGCGCAACTTCAGTAGTATGATCGCCATCTTCGGCCGGCGCGCATGCGTGTCGGCCGCGCGGTCCTCGGTCCGCGCTCTCCGATTCGCGACACGACCGGCACCGGCATTCGCCGCCTGCCTTCTACAGGAAAAACCATGAGGTTCAAGGACATGAAGATCGGCACGCGCCTGGCCATCGGCTTCGGCGCCGTGTTTGCACTGATGATCGGGCTGACGACGCTGGCCACGGGCCGCGTCTCGAGCATCGACCGCATGCTGACCACCATCAGCGACGTCAATGGCGTGAAGCAGCGCCATGCCATCAACTTCCGCGGCAGCGTGCATGACCGCTCGATCGCCGCGCGCGACATCGTGCTGGCACCGGACGATGCGGCGCTGCAGGCCGAGCTGGCGAAGGTCGCCACGCTGTCGGCCGCCTATGCGAAGTCGGCCGGCCCGATGGACGCCATCTTCGCCCAGGCCGGCGACGTGAAGCCGGAAGAGCGTGCCGCCCTCGCCGCCATCAAGGAGAACGAAAACCGCACCGTGGCGCTGCTCGACCGGATCATCGCCCTGCGCAAGGCGGGCGATATCGCCGGTGCCACCACGGTGCTGCAGGCGCAGGCCGCGCCGGCCTTCCTCGGCTGGCTGGCCTCCATCAACGTGATGATCGACCTGGAAGAAAAGATGAGCCAGGAACAGGCGGCCGGGGCACGTTCGGTGGCCGGCAGCTTCCTCGTGTTCATGGTGGTGCTGTGCGCGGCCGCGATCGCGGTCGGCATGTTCGCCGCGTGGCGCATCAGCCGCGCTCTGCTGAAGGAACTGGGCGGCGAACCGGCCTACGCGGTCGGCATCGTCGGCAGCATCGCCGCCGGCAACCTCGCCGTTGCCATCGACACGCGGCCGGGCGACACCACCAGCCTGCTGCATGCGATGCGCGTGATGCGCGACAGCCTCGTCGACATCATCGCCCAGGTGCGCAGCGGCAGCCAGACGATCGCCCAGGCGTCCGCGGAAATCGCGGCCGGCAACCTGGACCTGTCGGGCCGCACCGAGCAGCAGGCCGGCACGCTGGAGGAGACCGCCGCGTCGATGGAACAGCTGACCTCGGCCGTGAAGCAGAACTCCGAGCACGCCCGCCAGGCCAACCAGATGGCGCTGTCGGCGTCCGAGGTGGCCGTCAAGGGCGGCGCCATCGTCGAGCGCGTGGTCGACACGATGGCCTCGATCAACGACTCGTCGAAGAAGATCGTCGACATCATCGGCGTCATCGACGGCATCGCGTTCCAGACCAATATCCTGGCGCTGAACGCGGCCGTCGAGGCGGCCCGTGCGGGCGAACAGGGCCGCGGCTTTGCCGTGGTGGCCAGCGAAGTGCGCAGCCTGGCGCAGCGCTCGGCCACGGCTGCCAAGGAAATCAAGACGCTGATCGGCGACTCGGTGGACAAGGTGGAAGCCGGCGCCAAGCTGGTCGACGATGCGGGCGAGACGATGCAGGAGATCGTCAGCAGCGTGCGCCGCGTGACGGACATCATGAGCGAGATCTCCGCGGCCAGCCACGAGCAGACGGCCGGCATCGAACAGGTCAACCAGGCGATCGGCACGATGGATGCCGTCACCCAGCAGAACGCGGCGCTCGTCGAACAGGCCGCCGCCGCCGCGGACGCGCTGGAACACCAGGCGGGGCACCTGGCCGGCATCGTCAGCGTGTTCAGGATCGATGGTGGCGCGCAGGCGGCGCTGCCGGTGCCGAAGCAGCAGGTATTCGCCAAGGCACCGGCGCGTATTGCCCTGCCGGCCTCTCGGCGTCCCGCAGTCCCGCCGGCGGCGAAAGCAAGTGCTGCCAAGGCCCCGGTGAAGCAGAAAGCGCTGGCGTCGAACGAGGAGTGGGAAGAGTTCTGACAGGCCGTCAGTCCGGCGCGGGGAACTGCATCTCCACCAGCGTGCCCCGCGCCGGGTCGGACGCGATGGCCAGCGTCCAGCCGAAGCGCTCGCAGACGCGGCGCGTGAGGAACAGCCCGAGACCCTGCCCGCCGCCCAGCCGCGTCGAGCCGCGCAGCGCCTGCGTGTAGCGCCGTGCCGCGGCCACCGTGTCGAAGCCGCTGCCGCTGTCCTGGATCGCCAGGCGGCGATCCGCCAGCGTCACGGCGATCGTCCCCCGAAAGCTGTTCTCCGCCGCGTTGCGCAGCAGGTTGCCCACCACGATGCGCACCAGCGCTTCCGGGCACGCCAGGCTCAGCGGATCGAGCCGCCCCACGACGAAGCGAACCTCCTTCCTTTCCAGCAGATGCTGGTGGTCTTCGACCAGCACGGTGACGAGGGTGTCGAGCCGCGTGGTTTCCGTCAGCACGCGGCCATCCGGTTCGCGCGACAGGTACAGCAGCGCGGACATGATCTCGGCCAGGTTATCGGCCGCGTTCGCGATGCGGGACAGGGGCGCTTCCGCCGCTGCCGGCAGCGGATGCAGCCGCAACACATCCACCGCGCCGGCGATCACGGCGACCGGCGTGCGGAATTCGTGGCTGGCCTGGTCCAGCAGGGTGCGTTCCCGCTCGATGAAGCGCTCCACGCGGTCCAGGTGGCGGTTGGCGCCGACGGCGATGTCGTGCAGCTCGACCAGCGTGAAATCGGTGCGCAGGCGCTGGGCCGGCTGCGCGGGATCCAGTTCGTCCATGCGCTGCGCCAGCAGGCGGATCGGCCCGCGCATGCTGCGGTACAGCCACAGCAGCGAGCCGCCGATCATCGCGGCGCTCACCAGCGCGACCAGCACGCTGGCCAGCGAAATACGGTTCTGGTAGTCCTCCAGGTCCGTGATGTCGATCGCCATGACCACGCGCGCCGTACCATCGCGCGTCACCAGCACCGCGTGACTGCGCTCCCTTTCATGGGGGTCGGTCTGCTCCTCGTCGTAGTAGCCGGGTGCCAGCGTGGCGAAGAATGCCGGCATGTCGGCCGGCACGGCGCTCTCCTCGATGCGCCAGCCGCGCAACGGGCCGCTGGCCGGCAGCGACGCCGCCCGCCCCCCGGCCAGGTAGCGGGCCGTGGCCGACTGCAGCAGGTCGCGCCACATGGGGTGCACGATCATCTGCTGGCTCAGCGTGCCCTGGATCGTCAACCCAAGCATGAGCACGACCATGAACAGCGCGAACAGCGCGCCGATCTTGCGCTGCAGGCTATAGGTGCGCCACAAGGAGCTGGTGGAGTCAGTCATCGTCGGCATCCTGCGCACTGGCATCGTCCCCCACGGCCAGCCGGTAGCCGCTGCCGGTCACGGTGTGCAGCAGCTTGCGGGGCGCGACGCCATCGACGGCCTTGCGCAGCGTGTGCATGTGGGAGCGCAGCACGTCCTTGTCCGGCACGTCGTCCTGCCAGATCAGCGCTTCCAGCTCCTCGCGCCGCACCACGCCGGGCGAGCGGCGCATCAGCAGTTCCAGCAGCTTGCGGCGCACCGGCGTCATGGCCAGCGCCCTGCCGGCCCGCGTGACTGCCAGCGTGGCGAGGTCGAAGCGCAGGTCGTCCACGACCAGCACCTGGGCCGGCGCCACCGCACCGCGGGCGCGCTGCACCAGGACACGCAGGCGGATCTCCAGCTCGGCCAGCGCCACGGGCTTGACGATATAGTCGTCCGCCCCCGCCATGAAGCCGGCGATCTTGTGCTCCACCTGGTCCTTCGCCGTGATGAAGATGACGGGAATCGTCGACTGCCATTCGCCGCGCAGCCGCGCCAGCATGGCCATGCCGTCCATGCGCGGCATCATCCAGTCCAGCACGATGGCGTCGTAGCGGTGCAGCGCCAGCAGGCCGAGGCCCGCTTCGCCATCGGGCGCCGCATCGGGCACGTGGCCGCAGGCTTCCAGGTAGTCGTAGATATTGGCTGCCAGCGCGGCATTGTCCTCGATGATCAGGATGCTGAGCGGTTGCTGGAGCATGGCCTGGTCAGAACTGACGGGCCACGCCGATGAAGGCCGATGCCGCGCCGTCCTTGCCCTCTTCCACCAGCGGGCTGTCCTGCAGGCGGTCCGGCAGGCGGCGGTACGAGACATTGCCGATGACGGCCCAGCGGCCCGCGAACGGGTGGAACACGTCGATGCCGATGCGGGGCACCGTGGCGCCGCCGGGCCCGTAATCGGGCACGCCGCGCGCCGCTTCCGCGGCCAGGGTGCCGTAGTAGTAATTCGCCAGTTTCTTCGACAGATGGGACACGCCGGCGTTCGGCGTGATGCGCGTGCCGCCGAACTGCAGCGGGTATGCATAGCGCAGGCCGGCCTCGTAGCCCTTGCTGGCGCTGGTGACGTCGCCCTTCACGGCCACTTCGATCTGCCCGTATGCGCCGCGCCAGCTGGCGGCCAGGCCCAGGTCCAGGCCATCGTCGCGGTCGTCCACCAGCGCGCGGTCGACGCCGCGCCGGGCCAGTTCGGCCGTGCCGAAGTCCTTGCGGTCGATGCCGTCGAAGCGGGCCGACAGCGTGGCATCGAGGGACAGCCCGCCCTGCCGGAGCAGGTGGGCACCGCCGCCGATGCCGCGCCAGAAGAAGCGCTCGCCTTCATACGTCAGCAGGGGGACGGCCCGCACGCGGGTGCCCTCGCCGGCATACACGCTGTCGGAAACGGCGGCGCCGAGGCCGAGGCCCCAGCGCTGCTGTTGCTGCTGCTGCGCCATGGCGTGGTGGGAAGCGAGGAAGGAGATCAGCAGGGCTGGCAGGACTGGTTTCATGGATGGGCATCGGTCAGTGGGGGTGCACGCACTATGCACCAGGCATGTCGCCGGAATGTCAACGCCACCCGTCACTGCATGCCCTCCGCCTGGTACACCACCTTCCCGCCGACGACCGTCTGCAGCACCTTGATGTTGGCGATGTCCTCGGCCGGAATCGTGAAGAAGTTCCGGTCCAGCACGACCAGGTCGGCGAACTTGCCCACTTCGAGCGAGCCGGTGGTGGCCTCCTGGCGCAGCGTGTAGGCCGCGTTCAGCGTGATCGCGCGCAGGGCCGCGGCGCGCGGCAGGCCCGGTTGCGCCGTCAGCCGGCCCGCGTATTCCTTGCCCGCATCCGGCGCAGCGGTGCGCGTGACGCCCACCTTCAGCGCGAACCACACGTCCAGCGGGTCGACGGGCCAGTCGCTGCCGTAGGCGATGCGCGCGCCCGCCGCGAGCAGCAGCGCCTGCGGTTCGACCAGCGCATAACGCGCCGGCCCCAGATACTCCTTCAGCGCGCCCACCGTATCGGCGGCCGGCTTGGCCCACTGGAAGGACAGCACCGGCGTCACGTCCAGCTGCGCGAAACGGGGATAGTCGGCCGGCGCCACGATCTCGTCATGCGCCAGGGCCGGCCGCATGGCCTTGCCTTCCGGCGTAGCGCGCAGCGTAGCGATCACGTCCAGCGCTTCGCGCACGGCGCGGTCGCCATCGACGTGGATGTGCGGATCGACGCGGGCCCGCGCCAGTTCGGCCAGCGTGGTGCGCAGCGCGTCCTGCGAAAAATAGCTGGCCGGTCCGTTGCTGGTTCCCGGCTGCCAGTCCGGCCGCGCCGTGGTGCCGCGGTTGACGAGATAGGGTTCCAGCATCGCGCCCGTGAAGGCGGGCGCGGCGATCACGCCATCCATGAACAGCTTGGCGTGCCGCACCTGCAGGGTGGGCGCCACGGTGGCCGGTCCCTGGTCGAACTGCTTCTGCTGCTTCAGCAGGTCGGCGACAGCCGACTGCGGCGTGGCGCCCTTGTCCAGGTCGATCAGCACGGCGAAGTGGGCGCGTGCCGTGAGCTGCCCGGCGCGCTGCAGTGCCGTGAAGGCCGTCATCGTTTCGGGATCCGTGTAGGCATCGAGGAAGCTCGTGATGCCCTGCCGGCGCAGCGCTTCCAGGGCTTTCGCGGAGGCGGCCAGGTTTTCCGCTTCGGTGAGCGGCGGCAGCAGGTTCATGGCCAGGTCCTGGGCGGCGTCTTCCAGCAGGCCGGTGGCCGCGCCGTTCGCATCGCGCACGATCCGGCCGCCGATCGGGTCGGGCGTCTCCGCCTTGATGCCGGCCACCGCGATGCCCTTCGTATTGAGCTGCACGGAATGGCCGAACGAGGAGCGCACGATGACGGGCCGGTCCGTCTTCAGGGCGTCGAGCGTGGCGGCGCTGGTGCCCACGCCGTCCGGCAGCATGCCCTGCTGGAACCAGTTCACCACCAGCAGCCAGCGATGCGGATCGGGATCGGCATCCTTGTCGAGGCAGGCCTGGATGCGCGCCTGGAACTGCGGTACCGTCAGCGGTGCGTAATCGAGGCTGCAGTTGAGCAGGCGACTGCCACCGGACTGCGGGTGCATGTGGGCGTCGATCAGGCCGGGCATCAGCATGCGGCCACGCAGGTCGATCACCCTGGTCGCCTTGCCCGTGAGGGCTTTCGCGCCGGCGTCCGTGCCCACGTAGGCGATGCGGCCGGCGCGGATGGCCAGGGCCTGGTGCACGCTGTCCTTGCGGTCCACCGTGTAGACGTAGCCGTTGCGGTAGACGGTATCGGCGGGCGCCTCGGCGGCGCCGGAACGCCCGGCGATCGATGCGGACAGTGCGAACAGTGCGGCTGCTGCGAAGTGCGTGCTGCGGGTCATACCCCTCCCTGGCTGGTGGATGCATCGGACGGCGCGGCCGCGCTTTGTATAATGGCCTGCGCCCGCAGCCCGGATTATCCCATCACTGCCACCCCTTCCAGCGAGAAGCCACCATGCACCGGAACGACTCCCTCGACGCCACCACCGCCGCACCCGCTGGCGACCTGCAAGGCGGTCCCCGTGCGCTCTCGCGCCAGGACTACAAGACGCTGTCGCTCGCGGCCCTGGGCGGCGCGCTGGAGTTCTACGACTTCATCATCTTCGTGTTCATCGCCACGACGATCGGCGCGCTGTTCTTCCCGCCCGACATGCCGGACTGGCTGCGGCTGTTCCAGACCTTCGGCATCTTCGCGGCCGGCTACGTGGTGCGCCCGCTGGGCGGCATGGTGATGGCGCACTTCGGCGACCTGCTGGGCCGCAAGAAGATGTTCAACCTGTCGATCCTGCTGATGGCCGTGCCGACCCTGCTGATCGGCCTGCTGCCGACCTATGCGAGCGCCGGGCTGGCCGCGCCGCTGCTGCTGTTGCTGCTGCGCGTGCTGCAGGGCGCCGCGGTGGGTGGCGAAGTGCCGGGGGCCTGGGTGTTCGTCGCCGAGCACGTGCCGGCGCGGCATATCGGCTATGCCTGCGGCACGCTCACTGCCGGCCTCACGCTGGGCATCCTCCTCGGGTCGCTGATGGCCACAGCGATCAACAGCGTATTCACGCCGGAGCAGGTAGCCGGCTTCGGCTGGCGCATCCCCTTCCTGCTGGGCGGGATGTTCGGGCTGGGGGCGATGTACCTGCGGCGCTGGCTCCACGAGACGCCTGTCTTCACCGAGCTGCAGCAGCGCAAGGCGCTGGCCGCGGAACTGCCCCTGAAAGCCGTGCTGCGCGAGCACCGCCGCGCCGTGGCGCTGTCGATGCTGCTGACGTGGATGCTGTCCGCCGCGATCGTGGTGGTGATCCTGATGACGCCGGCACTGCTGCAGAAGATCTACGGCTACGATGCGCGCAGTGCGCTGGCCGCCAACACGCTGGCCACGCTGTGCCTGGCCGTCGGCTGCGTCACGGCCGGCGTGCTGGCCGACCGGCTGGGGGCGCGCCGCGTGCTGTTCGGCGGCGCGCTGCTGCTGGCCCTCTGCACGTATGCGTTCTACACCACGCTGCAGACGCAGCGCGAACTGCTGCTGCCGCTCTATGCCGTGCTGGGGTTCAGCGTGGGGGTCGTGGGCGTGGTGCCGAGCGTGATGGTGCGGGCGTTTCCGGCACCCGTGCGCTTTTCCGGGCTGTCGTTCTCGTACAACCTGGCATATGCGATCTTCGGCGGTCTTACGCCGATCATGGTGACGCTGATGCTGAAGCACCAGCCCCTGGCGCCGGCCTGGTACGTGATCGCCCTGTGCGGGCTGGGGATGGTGACGGCGCTGTGCATGCGCGGACGCCGCGCCGCGGCATGAGTGTCGGCTCAGTGTCGGCTGCGTGTCGGCTCAGTGCCGGCTGAGTAAGCATCCCGGTGTCAGCCGGATGCCCGCTGAATATCAGCTGCCAGGCGTGAACAGCTTCAGCGCGCGGGGAAATGGCCGGGCCGGCGTTTCGCCACGCGCGACGGCGTGCAGGCCTTCCACGCACAGCACGAGATCATCGAGCACATAGGGCTTCGGCAGGAAGCCCAGCGCCGCCGGTGCCTCGCCCGCCAGTACCTCCACCTTCGCGCTCAGGAACATGGAGGGGATGCCGTAGGTTTCCTTCAGCACTGCCGCCAGCGCGATGCCTTCGTTGTGCCCTTCCAGGTTGATGTCGACGATGGCGAAATCCACCGCCTCGCCCGCCAGGCACGCGATCGCCTGCGCGACCGTGGCGGCCGGCCCGGCCACCGCGTGGCCCGCATCGGTGAGCGCCTCTTCGGCCATCATCGCCAGCATGGGATCGTCTTCGACGACAAGAATTTTCATGGTTCCAGGGAGTCTCCGGGCGCGCCCGGCGTCATCGCCGCGCGTCGGCCGGGGCTATTCTAGCCTGCACCGCGCAGCCACGCCGTCACGCCTGGACGGCGGGTGCCGTACTCACCTGGCGGTGGTGAAGAAGCGCAGCATTTCGCGGCTGGCATTCGGCCCGTTCCAGTCGGTGTACGTGCCGCGCACGCTGCCGCCGGACCAGGCGTGCCCGGCGCCGTGCACGGTCCACTGCTCGGCCAGCACTTCGCCGGCCTCGTCGCGGTGGATGCTGCAGGTGAAGGCATGCTTCGACGTGCCGCCGCCGGCCGAATGCACCGTCTCGGCCGCCTTGCCGGCCCCGCAGGTGCCGCAGGCGCCGATCGACTGGCGCACCACGCCGCTGCTGTGGCTGAGGTGGACCGTCTCGTCCTGGTCGCCGTGGAAGACGATGATGGGCACGGCGCTGGCCGGCACGGTGGCCGACAGCGCGCGGCCCTGGAGCCCGTCGCGCATCGCCGCCAGCGCATCGTGGCCGCTGGTCGCCGAGCCATGGGCGAGGCCGGAATGGCAGCCCACGGCCGTGTACAGGTCCGGATAGGTGCGGCCCAGGATGACGGCCATGGCCCCGCCGGCCGAGAGGCCGGCCACGCTGACGTAGCGTTCATCCGCGGCGTATACGTCCACGATCGAGCGCGTCAGCCCCGCGATCAGGGCCGGTTCGCCCTGGCCGCGGTCGTGGTGGGCGGCGTCGAACCAGTTCCAGCAGCCGTGCCAGTTGGCGCTGCGCGACTGTTCCGGATACAGCACCAGGCAGCCCGATTCCTCGGCCAGCTCGTTCATGCCGGTGCCCAGCGCAAAATCGTCGGCATCCTGGCCGCAGCCGTGCAGCATGACGATCAGCGGCATCGGCGTGCCGTCCCAGCTGCCGGGCACGAAGAGCTTGTAGCGCAGCGTGCCTGCGGCGCTGCGATACTCGCCGGCCGAGAACCGGCCGGGCGGATGCTTCGGTGCGGATTTGGTGGTGCGGGGCAGCAGGGTCATGCCGCCGAACGCCATGGCGGCCCATGCGTCCATCATGGTATTGATCATTTCAGGCTCCTTACGAGTGCGCTGGAGTCTCCGGGTTTTTGTCGATTATCCCCGCATGCTGCATCGCACCATGCCAGTGGATGCCATGCGTGCCTGTAGGAGAGAATGCCGAGCGCACATGCGGCGGGAAACTCTCGTTGCGGTGCAGCATGTTACCACAAGGAATTGATGTTGGTCCGGCGGCAATCCCCGCCCTTGCGCGTCCCAGGGCGGAGGCATTGCGCCTCCCGCCCAATTCGGGATCAGCGTCGCACGCCTGCGTACGGGCTCTCCGGCGGGCCCAGGTAGCTGGGCTGCAGGCCGCCATTGTCGACCACCAGTTTCTGCAGCACGAGACCGGGATCGAGGGCCCAGAATTTCAGTACGTGCGGGCCCTTGCCCCCCAACGTGTGGGTGGTAGCAAACTTCGCGACGCCGTCGGACACGATCGTTTCCCAATGCTGCGCGGACGCGTCGCGATGCACGTTCACGACCTGCGGCGCCTCGTCGTCGAACGAGATGGCGTAGCGGAAGCCTTCGCCGGGCTGGAACTTCAGCGTCGGCGCGAGGATCGCCTGCACCGTCACCGTGCCCGGCTTGACCAGATTCACCTGGTACTCGAGCCGCATGCCGTCCCGCACCTCGAGGGCGGCGGCCGCGGCCGGCAGCGTGGTCATGCCGGACAGCGTGGCACCGTAGTCCGGGATCTCCAGCCAGCGGCGGCCGGCCGGCGCCACGGCGCGCGTGTAATGCGCGGCCTCGATGGCCACCACGCCGCCCGTTTCCACGTGGCCGACCAGGGGCCCGCCGGGACTGCGCCGGTTCGACACGGGCACGGCCACGTTCACTTTCGCGCCGCGCGGCCCTGCAATCGTGAGCTGTGCGCTGCTCGTACCGGCCGGCGCACGCGCCCAGTCGATGTCGACAGGGATGCGCAGATCCTTCTCGACCCTGCCGCCGCGCTGGGCGAGTTTCACCCATGGCTGGTCCGCCGTGACGGTGACATCGAACGGTTCCGCACTGCGGTTGAAGACTTCGACATAGCGGGCCTTTTTCTCGTACCCGTCCAGCGCCGGCAAGGTCAGCGGCTTCATGCCGAACTTCGGCCAGGCGATCTCGGAGCCTTCCACCGCCACGCCCATCTGGCTGGCCGGTTGCACGCCACCGGCCGCGGACGGTGCGGGAATGTGGATCTGGCTCACCGCCGGCACCACGTCGCGGAACGGCTGGTCCCAGCCCGTGTACCCGAACTTCGTCTGCGACATCATGTGGTTCCATTTGCCGCCGGCGACGTCCTGGTGGTACTGGCGCGCCAGCGCCAGGTTCAGGTCGAACTGTTCGCGCACGCGCTGCGCCATGTCGTTCGTCGTCACCCGGCCCTGCGCGGCGTACAGGCGGTTCCGGTAGGCGGCGTAGTACATGTCGTTTGCCGCGGCGGCGGCGCGCACCGGGTACAGCACCAGCTGGAAGTACGCGTCCTTGGCCTCGGCCGGCAGCTGGTCGGCGATGCCCTGCGCCCGGACTGCCAGTGCGTTGTAGTCCGCGACCACCCGTTCCGCCTCGTTGTAGTGGTGGCTGTAGGTGCCGGGTTCCAGCTGCTCGGGACGCCGCCGCGCGTTGTAGCGGGTGTAGAGGTTGACGATGTCGGCGATGTCCGCTGCGTGCGTGGCGCCGAATTCGCGTGCCGCCCAGCCGCGCAGGTACGCGGGCAGCCGCTCGGCCGGCCACGCGTCCGGATTCCACGCATAGGTCAAAAAGAATTCGGTGGGCACCTCCATCGGCTTCAGGTCGCCCACGTTGACGATCCACAGCCGGTTGGCGCCGTACCCGTGCGCCAGGTGCATCTGCTCCCACACCTTCGCGATCTGCGTCACGTTCAGCCACTTGTACGAGCGGGGGCCGCCCACGTAGTCGAAGTGGTAGTAGATGCCGGCGCCACCAACGCGCTTGCGCTCCTGCGGCGTGGGCAGCCGGCGGATGTTGCCCCAGTTGTCGTCGCACCACAGCAGCAGCACGTCGTCCGGCACTTTCATGCCCTGCTCGTAGTAGTCCTGCACCTCCTTGTACAGGGCCCACAGTTGCGGCACCTGGTCCGGCGCCACGCCCAGCTCCTGCCGGATCAGCGCGCGCTGCCGCGCCACGATCTTCTCCAGCAGCGCCACATTGGTGTCGTCCGACATCGGTTCGTCGCCGTCGCCGCGCATCGCCAGCGTGATCACCTTGTCGTAGCTGCGGGTGTTGCGCAGGCCGCCCGCCCAGAAGCGCTCCAGCGTTGCCGCATTCTTCTGGTAGTCCCACGCACCCTTGCCGTGCCGCTGCCATTCCTGCTGCGCGCGCATCATCGGCTCGTGGTGCGAGGTGCCCATGATGATGCCCATCTCGCTGGCCAGCTTGCCGTTCTGCGGATCGTCGTCGTAGAACGCATTGTTCCACATGGCCGGCCACAGGTAGTTGGCCTTCATGCGCAGCATCAGCTCGAACACGTGCTCGTAGAATTCGTGGTTCAGGCCACCGAAGCGCTCCTTCGCCCAGTTCGACAGCGCCGGCGCTTCGTCGTTGAGGAAGATGCCGCGGTACTGCACCACGGGCGCATCGGTGACGCGCGTGCCGGCCGGGACGACGATGGCATTGCGCTTCACCGTTGGCACGTCCGCCCACCAGTACCAGGGCGACACGCCGACCTGCTCGGAGAGCTCGTAGATGCCGAACGTGGTGCCGCGCCGGTCGCTGCCGGCGATCACGAGCGCGCGCTGCACGCCGGGCAGCGGATCCTCGACCACCTGGATCAGATAGCCTTCCCATTTGCCGCGGAGACTGGCCACATCGATCTTGCCGGCTGCGGCGAGCCGGTCGATGGCGCCGCCCTGCCCCAGCGTGCCGATCAGGACCACGTCGCCCCCCTGCACTGCGGCGTCCCGTTTCAGTTGCACGCCGCTGGCGCCGACACGCTCCAGATCCTTCTGCAGGTCGCGCGCGGCACGGGCCACGCCGGCCGATTCGCCGGCATCCACCTGCAGGGTCGCGCTGTAGCCGGCGCGGAACAGCGTCAGGCCATCGGCACCCGGCTGGTCGGCAACGACGATCGGCGCCCTGCCGATGGCAAGGGCGCCCGACATGGCGCCGGCCGAGAGCAGCAGCCCCAGTGCGAGGCTGCGCCACCGGCGCTGGGGGCGGCGGGTCGAATTGTGCATGGTGTCTCCATCTTTTTATTGGGTAGGAATTATTTGCGAACGGGTGCCGCCTGCAGCGTCGCGGTCCCTGACTTAAGGCCATCCGCGCTGGCCCGTACCGTGACGGTGCCGGCCTGTCCCGGCTTGAACCGCACGATGGCCAGCGCCAGGCCGTTGAAGGCGCGGCGCTCGGGCGCCTTGAACGCTTCCAGGTCCGTCGGATCGCCATTGTCCGTGGCGACGATCTCGCCCGGCCCGGTGACCTCGAAGCGTACCCGCTGGTTCGCCCGCGGCGCCAGGTTGCCTTGATCGTCCACCACGCGCACCGTGACGAAGGACAGGTCGCTGCCGTCGTTGCGGATGGCGGTGCGGTCGGCGCTCAGGTCCAGCCGCGCCGCCGCGCCGGCCGTCACCACGCGGTCGCGCGCCCATTCCTTGCCGTCCCTGTAGGTGACGACGCTCACTTCGCCGGGTGCGTACACCACGTCGTCCCAGCGCAGGCGGTACTCGGACGGCCCCTTCTTGCGGCGGCCCTGCGACTGGCCGTTGACGAACAGCTCGCCCTCGTCGGCGGACGTGAACACGTGCACGGGCGTGACCTCGCCCTGGCGCTCCGGCCACGTCCAGTGCGGCAGGATGTGCGCCATCGGCAGGCCGGCCCGCCAGCGCGACTGGTACAGGTAGTAGCGGTCCTTCGGAAAGCCGGCCAGGTCGACGATGCCGGTGTACGCGCTGCGCGAGGTGTAGTACGGCGTGGGCTCGCCCAGGTAGTCGAAGCCGGTCCAGACGAATTCGCCGGCCACGAACGGGTGCTGGTCCAGCGAACCGAACACCTTGTCGGCAGACGAGCCGAAATCGACCGCGTACAGTTCATAGGCGCTGACCTGGTGGTTGACCGAATCGCCGCCACGGCCATCGCGCGTGATGGAGCTGTTCGCCCGCGTCACGGGGAAGAGATACACGCCGCGGCTGCTGAAGGCGGAGGCCGATTCGCTGGACAGGACGGGCTTGTCCGGGAATCTGTCGTGGAAGCGGGGGAACTGCGGCGGCGTGCGGATGCGGTCCGTGCCTTCGAATTCCGGGTCCTGGCGGATGCCTTCGCCCTGGTAGTTCAGGCTGATGAAGTCCAGCGTGGCCGGCAGCGCCATCTCCGGCTTGGCGAAGTTCATGCCGCTGCTGGCCAGGCGGGTCGGATCCTCCGCATGGGCGATGGCGACCAGTTTCGCGCCGATCGCGGCGCCGTCCTTGCCCGTGTACTGCTCGCCCACCTCGTTGCCCACGCTCCAGGCCATCACGGATGGATGGTTGCGGTCGCGGCGGATCAGCGAGCGCAGGTCCTGCTCGTGCCAGTCGGGGAACACCAGGCTGAAGTCGAGCGGCGTCTTGCGGCGTTCCCAGGCATCGAACACTTCGTCGAACACGAGGAAGCCCATCCGGTCGGCCAGTTCCATCAGTTCCGGCGCATGCGGGTAGTGGCTCATGCGCAGCGCGTTGACGCCCATACCCGCCAGGATCTCCAGCTGCCGCTCGGCCGCCCGGTAGTTCCAGGCGGTGCCCAGCGCGCCCAGGTCCTGGTGCGCATTGATGCCGCGGATTGGCAGGCGCTCGCCATTGACGGACAGGCCTTCGTTCGCATCCAGGCGCAAAGAGCGCACGCCGAAGCGCGTTTCGTAACGGTCCACCGCGCGGCCGTCGCGGTACACCGTGGTGACGGCCAGATAGCGGTGCGGCTGCTGCGTGGGCGGCGGTCCCCACAGCCGCGGCTTGTCGATGGTGACGGCGGCCTGCGTGACGCTGCTGCCGCCGGCCGGCACGGCCAGCCTGGCGCGCGCGGTGCGTGCGACGATGCCGCCGGTCCTGGCACCGGCGTCGTCCAGCGCGTAGATGTCCGTGCCCACATCGACCGCTGCGGCATCGCTGCCGGCATTGTCGACGGTGACCGCCAGGCGCACCTGCGCCGCTGCCTTCGAGACCTGCGGCGTGGTGATCACCGTGCCCCACTGGCCCACGTGCACGGGCTGCGTCTTCGTCAGCCATACATTGCGATAGATGCCGGAACCGGGATACCAGCGCGCCGATTCGCCCGGGTTGTCGAGCCGGATCACGAGCTGGTTGCGGCCGCCCGGGTTGGCATAGGGCGTCAGGTCCACCCGCCAGGACGTGTAGCCGTAGGGCCAGCCGCCCACCAGCTTCCCGTTCAGCCATACGGTGGCGTACGACATGGCGCCATCCACGTCGAGGAACAGGGACTTGCCCTTGTCCGCCGCGGGAATGGCCAGCGCCTTGCGGTACCAGACGGGGCCCCAGCTTTTCAGGCGGCCCATGCCGCCGTAGGGGCCCTCGGGCAGGAACGGCCCTTCGATCGCCCAGTCGTGCGGCAGGTCGACCTGCCGCCAGGCGCGGTCGTCGAACGCCGGCTGCACATACGAGACATCGCTCCCCGGATGCCCCGCCGGACGCACATGCCGTTTCGACGGATCGGCGATGAAGGCATTCCCGGTCGGCAGGATCCACGGCTTGAGCACGGAGTGGCCGGCCGCGGCCAGCCGCTCCGGTGCCACCGGTTCCGCGTCGGCCGCCTTGCCATCTTCGGAGTACTTGACGACGGGGCGCAGGTCATACGCGAGGCGCTCGCCGGCATCTGCCGGGTCGCCGCTCGTGAAGCGCCAGCCATCGTTGATCAGCAGGCGTTCGCGCGGCGCCAGCTGCGCCCGCTCGTGGTCCGGCATGCGGACCTGCGCGGCGACGGTGGCCGGCAGCAGTGCGGCCAGCGTGGCCAGTAGCATCGCGGTGCGGCATGCAGGGCGCGGCACGTTGGCAGGCGGGCACGTGCCCGAGGGGGAAACGGAAAACAGGTTCACTGATACTCCCGGAAGGCGACGCAGGGTCGAAGGACAATGCAATGGCAGCCATGTATTGCCGCAAATTCATGGCAGCCGAATCATGGCAGCCGAATCATGGCAACCGATTCCCGGCAGCCGGATCATGGCCATCGATCGCAACAGCCGATTCTTGGCCAGCGATGCATGGCCAGCAAGTCACGGCCAGCAATTCACGGCCAGCAGGATGTTAAGCGCAATCATTCTAAGAGGATCGCTCAACATTTGCTAGTCATTGCTGCGTTTGCCCGCGCCTTCGTGCAGCGCCCCTGGCCGTGCGGAAGCGGAGACCGGAAAATCCGCGCTGTTTGCGCAAACGCTAATTGACTACCGCTCGCACCGGGAGTACGCTGCACTTGGCATGACCAGGGCGCGCGCCCGGGGCGTGCTGTGTTGTCTATCTCCTTTCCCGGAACGTTCCGACGTTCCGGGTCTTTCTTCCGGGCGCAGCACCGCCCTGCCTGCTGTCTCTTCCCTGCCTGTGCTGTGCAATTCGCACCACAACCCTCCCAAGCGTTACGAAATGGGCTACTATTGTCAATGGTAGCGCTAACCACGACTGTTAGACCGCGGCTTCAACGCGGCAGCGCACCAGCCCATAACGATAAAGCGAGACAACATCATGACCTTCACTGCCAGCAGCGCGCCGGCCAGGCTGGGTGTGCCGGAAAAACTGGGTTACTGCCTGGGCGACCTGGCGGCCAACCTGATCTTCCAGACCCTGCTCACCTTCATCGCGTTCTTCTACACGGACGTGTTCAACATTCCCGCCAATGCGGCGGCCACCATCATCTTCGCGGGCGGCATCGTGGGCGCCTGCTTCAATCCGCTGATGGGCCTGATCGCGGACCGCACCAGCACCCGCTGGGGCAAGTTCCGGCCCTGGCTGCTGTGGACGTCGATCCCGTTCGGCCTGATCGCCATCCTCGCCTTCAGCACGCCGGACCTGGGCAACGACGGCAAGATCATCTACGCCTCCCTCACCTACGTGCTGCTGATGCTGGTCTACTCGGCCAACAACCTGCCGTATTCGGCGCTGTCCGGCGTCATGACGGGCAGCATGAGCGACCGCAACAGCCTGCAGTCGTACCGCTTCGTGGCCGTGATGGTCGCGCAGTTCATCATCCAGGTGCTGCTGCTGCCGCTGGTGCTGATCCTGGGCGGTGGCGACAAGGTGGCGGGCTTCCGCAACACGATGATCATCTTTGCGATCGCCGGCACGCTGTGCTTCCTGATCACGTTCATGACGACCCGCGAACGCATCGTGCCCAGCGCAGCCCAGCGTTCCAGCATCGGCCAGGACATTGCCGACCTGCTGAAGAACCGCCCGTGGGTGGTGATGCTCTGCGTGACGGTCCTCGTCTTCATCACGCTGGCCCTGAAGGGCGGCCTGTACATCTATTACTTCCGCAGCTACCTGGACCCGGCGCAGCTGGCCGCGTTCCTGCGCGGGATCGGCTTCAACGACTTCATCGCCGGCCTGAACGGCCTGCTGGCGGGACTGGGCCTGACCGCCTTCCAGTGGCCCGAGGATGCCGCCACGTCCGCGTTCAGCCTGTTCAATGCGATCGGCATCCTGATGATGGTGGTCGGCATCGGCTTCTCGCGGCCGCTGGCGGACCACTTCGGCAAGCGCGTCGTGTTCGGCGGCGCGCTGTTCGTCTCCACGCTGTTCCTGCTGGCGTTCTACTTCTATGCGCCGGGCTCGATCGGCATCGTGTTCATCTCCCAGCTGCTGCACGGCTTCTTCTACGGGATCACCATCCCGCTGCTGTGGGCGATGATCGCCGACGTGGCCGACTATTCGGAATGGAAGAACCACCGCCGCGCCACCGCCCTGCTGTTCTCGGCCATGATCTTCGGCCTGAAGGCGGGCCTGGCGATCGGCGGCGCACTGGTGGCGGCGCTACTGTCCTCCTTCGGCTACGACCCGCATGGCGCCACGCAGGCACCGGCCGTCGTCGACGGCATCCGGCTGGCGATCAGCCTGTACGCGGGCCTGCCGTTCCTGCTGGCCGTGGCCAGCCTGGCGTTCTACGACATCGGCAAGGCCGTGGAACACACGCTGGAACGCGACCTGGGCGCACGCCGCCTCGCCGCGCAGCAATGACTTCACTTCCCATCCAGACTCGATAAACAGCCATGTCAGACATTTCCAAAGAGCGCGCCCGCCGCCTGCGCGAACGGGCCATCTCGCAACCGCTCGTCACGCACCTCTACACGGCCGATCCGTCGGCCCACGTGTTCGAGGACCGGCTCTACATCTATCCTTCGCACGACATCGATGCGGGCATCCCGTTCAGCGACAACGGCGACCACTTCGGCATGGAGGATTACCACGTGCTGTCGATGGACTGGCCCGGCGGCCCGGTGGTCGACCACGGCGTGGCGCTGCACGTGAAGGACGTGCCGTGGGCGGCGCGCCAGATGTGGGCACCGGATGCGGCGCACGCGCATGGCCGGTACTACCTGTACTTCCCGGCCAAGGATGCCCAGGGCATCTTCCGCATCGGCGTGGCCGTCAGCGACAGCCCGTCCGGTCCGTTCGAGCCGGAACCGCTGCCGATTGCCGGCACCTATTCGATCGACCCCGCCGTGTTCGAGGACGGCGGCGCGCACTACCTGTATTTCGGCGGCATCTGGGGCGGCCAGCTGCAGAAGTACCGGGACAATGTGTTCGGCGACGACCATGCGGAGCCGCCGGCCCACGAACCGGCGCTGACGGCGCGCGTGGCGCGACTGTCCGTGGACATGCAGGAACTGGCCGAGCCGCCGCGCGCGGTGGTGATCCTGGACGAACACGGCAACGAGCTGCTGGCCGGCGACCACGAACGCCGCTACTTCGAGGGGCCGTGGATGCACAAGTACCGCGGCAAATACTATTTCTCGTATTCGACCGGCGACACCCACCTGCTGTGCTACGCCACCGGCGACAGCCCGTACGGCCCGTTCACCTACCAGGGCGTGATCCTCACGCCGGTGATCGGCTGGACCACGCACCACTCGATCGTCGAGGTGCTGGGGCGCTGGTACCTGTTCTATCACGACAGCAGCCTGTCCGAAGGCGTGACGCACCTGCGCTCCGTGAAGGTCACGGAGCTGTTCTACGATGAAGAGGGGCGGATCGTGACGCTGCATCCGTATGGCGAGGGTGCTGGCTGAACGACGCAAGGTAGGCAGCAACGAACGCTTGCTGCCGCCCGCGGCCGCTGCGCACCGGGTCTGGCCCCAAGCGCCGGCGGCGCTGCTCTCAGTCGATGACCTTGCCGCGGGCCTGGCCCCAGCCTTTCAACGCGCCGCCGAAGCGCATGCAGAAGGCTGGGGTCAGGCCCGCGAACCCGCCGCTGACCGGATCGGAAGTCCCGGGCGCCCAGGGCCAGACCCCGTAGCGCGGCGGCCGCAGCATGCTTCCACCGGCACTGGGGCGCCCATCAGGCCAGCTGCACCCGCGCCGGCGGCCGCAGCCGCGGCGGCGCATCCGACTGGCGCCGGATCAATTCGAACGCCAGGCGCGTGTGCTCGATCGGCACGGCGCTGCCGCCCCGCTCCGCCGTCACGCGCTGCACGATCGTGCGCACCGCCGCCTCCGCCATGTCCATCGTTGGCTGCCGCACCGTCGTCAGCGCCGGCCAGATGGTCGTGGCCAGTGCCGTGTCATCGAAGCCGGCCACCGCGATATCGCCCGGCACGTCAAGGCCCATGCGGTGTGCCACGGCGACGGCAGCTGCCGCCATATCGTCATTGCTGGCAAAGATCGCCGTCGGCCGGTCCGGCAGCGACAGCAGCAGTTCGGCCGCATCCAGTCCCGAGTGGTAGTTGAACAGGCCTTCCGTGACGAGGTCGGGCGCCGCATCGGCACCGAATTCCTCGATCGCCGCGCGGTAGCCGGCCAGCCGCGAACCGCTCACGAACTGCGCGGGATTGCCCGTGATGAAGCCGATGCGGCGGTGGCCCAGCTCGATCAGGTTGCGCGTCATCGCGTAGGCCGCCTCGCGGTCGTCGATGCCGATGGCGCTCACGCGCGGGTCGGGATTGCCGGATGCGATCACGACCAGCGGCACGCCCGCTTCCGCGATCAGGTTCACCAGTTCCGGATTGTCGCAATGGGGCGGCGGCAGGATGATGCCGTCCAGCGCATTGCCGATCAGCCGGCGCGTCTGCTCCAGCAGGCCTTCACCCGCCTCGCTCTTTTCCGCGAATAGCTGCACATTGCTGACGCTGACCTGGTTCAGCAGGCCAAGCAGGATTTCGGTCAGATAGGTGCCACTGCGCACGCTGGGCAGGTTGTACAGGAAGCCGATGCGGATCGGCTTCGATCCGGCCAGCGCGCGGGCCTCGCGGTTCGGCGCGTAGTTCAGTGCCGCCGCCGCCTCCTTCACGCGCGCCTGCGTTTTCGCGCTGACCTTGCCCACGCCGTTCATCACGCGCGACACCGTCATCGGCGACACGCCGGCCATGTGCGCCACGTCTTCCATGCTCGGGCCACGGCGCGATTCCGCGGCACCGCCGCGCCGGCCGGTGACCGTGCCCCTGGCGGGCTTGCCGCTGCCGGCTGCGCCCTTGCTCCCCGCGCCCTTGCTCCCCGCGCTCTTGTTCTCCGCGCTCTTGCCGGTGCCCGTTCCTGTCGTGCTCATACTTTCGCCTTGCGTGCTTTTGATACCGCACACTTTATCACGTCCGTAACATTTTTCCGCCTCCTTCCCTATGGGCGGAGCCCCTTGAAACGTCGCGAAAATGATTAGGCAAGCGATTTTGTTTGCGCTATCATCGGTGGCGGGGCCGGCTTGGAAAACCTTGCAACGGGTCCTGGCCGCGCCGCGCGCTGCGATGCCGACAGCGCCATCACGGCCCGGGCGTCGTCATGCACTACCCACCCTGGCAGGCGACCGACACGGCCTGCCCTTTCAACACAACGAGGACCGGCGTACACGCGACCGGGCCCGGGAGACACGATGCGATTCTTCACCCGACTGCTCTTGAGCGTCCTGTTCTGCACCTGCGCTTCGGCCGGTGCCGCCCCTGCCAGCGAGGATGGCTACGACCTGTGGCTGCGCTACCGCGCGCTGCCCGCCGCGGAAGCGGCCCGGCTGGCGCCGCATGCCCGCGCGATCGTTGCGCCGGCCACGACTTCACCGATGCTCGATGCCGCGATCGGCGAACTGCAGCGGGGCGTGGGCGGGTGGCTCGGTACCGCCCCGGCACGCACCGATGAAGTCCGTGCCGGCGCCATCGTGCTGGCCATGCCCGCCACCCGGGGCGCCACGGCAGCATGGTTCGACGGGCTGGGCCAGGAAGGCTATCGCGTACTGCGCACGCGCCTGGAAGGCCAGAGCGTGACGGTGATCGCGGCAAATACGGACCGCGGCCTGCTGTATGGCAGCTTCGCCTACCTGCGCGGCATCGCCACCGATGGCGCGCAGAAGGCACCGGACCTGCGCAGCACGCCTCGCCTGCCGCTGCGGCTGCTGAACCACTGGGATGACCTGAACCGCCACGTCGAGCGGGGCTATGCCGGCGCGTCGATCTGGCACTGGTGGAACCTGCCGGACATCCTCGACCAGCGCTACACCGACTACGCCCGCGCCAACGCGTCGCTCGGCATCAACGGCGCAGTCCTCAACAACGTCAACGCGAAGCCGGACATCCTGACCGCCCCGTTCATCGCCAAGGCGGCCGCGCTGGCGAACGTGCTGCGCCCTTATGGCATCAAGGTGTACCTGTCGGTGCGCTGGTCGACGCCGCTGGAACTGAAGGCCACCGCCACGGCCGATCCGCTCGACCCGGCCGTTGCCGCCTGGTGGCGCGCCAAGTCCGACGAGCTGTATGCCGCGATCCCCGATTTCGGCGGGTTCCTCGTCAAGGCCAATTCGGAAGGCCAGCCGGGCCCGCACGATTACCACCGCAGCCATGCCGAGGGCGCCAACATGCTGGCCCGCGCGGTGGCGCCGCATGGCGGCATCGTGATGTGGCGCGCCTTCGTCTATTCGGAAGACAAGCCGACCGACCGCGCACGCCAGGCCTTCGACCAGTTCACGCCGCTGGACGGGCAGTTCGACAAGAACGTCATCGTGCAGGTGAAGAACGGTCCGATCGATTTCCAGCCCCGCGAACCCGTGCATCCCCTGTTCGGCGCGATGCCGCGCACGCCGCTGCTGATGGAATTCCAGATCACCAAGGAGTACCTGGGTTTCAGCACGCACCTGGCCTACCTCGGCACCATGTTCGAGGAAACGCTGCGCACCGACCTGCGTCCCGGCATCGGCGCAGGCGGACAAGCGGCCACCGTGACGCGCGTGCTCGACGGCACGCTCGATCACGGCCAGGCCACCGGCATGGCCGGCGTGGCGAACATCGGCACCGACCGGAACTGGAGCGGCTCGCACTTCGACCAGGCCAACTGGTATGTGTTCGGCCGCCTGGCCTGGAACCCGGAGGCTGGCGCCGAAGCCATCGCCCGCGAATGGGCGGCGCAGACCTTCAGCCGCGCACCGCGCGTGGTCGATACCGTCAGCGCCATGATGATGGCCTCGCGCGAGGCCGTGGTCGACTACATGACGCCGCTGGGCCTGCACCACGTGATGGGTACCGGCCACCACCACGGTCCCGCACCGTGGGTGGACAACCTGGCCCGGCCGGACTGGAACCCCGTCTACTACCACCGCGCGGACAAGGCCGGCATCGGCTTCGACCGCACGGCGCATGGCAAGGGCGGCAGCGGTTCGGCGGGCCAGTACGCGCCCGCGCTGGCGCGGCTGTACGAGGATCCCGCCAGCACGCCGGAAAACCTGCTGCTGTGGTTCCACCACCTGCCATGGACCTACACGACGCGCTCCGGCCGCCCGCTGTGGGACGAACTGGTGCACCGCTACGATGCCGGCGTGACGGCCGTCGCCGCGATGCAGAAGCAGTGGGATTCCCTGGCGCCGTACATCGACCCGCAACGCCATGCCGACACCGCGCAGCGCCTGAAGGTGCAGCACCGGGAAGCGCTGTGGTGGCGCGATGCCAGCATCGCCTACTTCCAGTCGATCAACGGCCTGCCGCTGCCGGCCGGTGCACGGGCCCCCGCGCAATCGCTGGACGACTACAAGGCGCTGAAATTCCCCTACCCGCCCGGTAACGGCTGAACGGAGACCAACCGATGAAAACACCGAACTCTTTTGCCACCTGTCTCGGCACCTGCGTTGGCACCTGCGTTGCCACCGCCATCGCCACTGCCGTCGCCTGCCAGGCGGCCGCCGCTCCTGCCGGGCCACCGGTGCACTGGGTGGCCGCCTGGGGCACCGCACAGCTGATCGCCGAAAAGGACAACGCGCTGGCACCGGAACAGCTCACCGACACCACGCTGCGCCAGATCGTGCGCCTGTCGCTGGGCGGGCCGCAGCTGCGGGTGCGCATCAGTAACGTGCTGGGCACCGAGCCATTGCAGGTCGATGGCGCCACCGTGGCGCAGGCCGTGGCCGATGGCCGGCCCGACCTGGTTTCCGGCACGCTGCGGCCGCTGCGCTTCGGCGGCAGCGCCGCCGTCACCGTGCCGGCCGGTGCCGAGTACTTCAGCGATCCCGTCGACCTGCCGGTGAAGGCCGGCACCGATCTGGCGGTCTCGCTGCATTTCACGACCGCGCCTGTGCGGCAGACGGGCCACCCGGGTTCGCGCACCAACAGTTTCCTCGTCAAGGGCAGCCAGGGCGATGCCATGCAGTGGCCGGAAGCCCAGGCGATCCCGCGCTGGTACCAGCTGGCCGATGTCGACGTGGCGGCGCCCGCGCAGGCGCGCAGCGTGGTCGCGATCGGCGATTCGATCACGGATGGCTATGGCGTGGCGCTGGGCACCAACACGCGCTGGACGGATTTCCTCGTGCGCCGCCTGGCCGACCAACGCGTGCCGGACCTCGCGGTGGTCAACGCCGGCATCGGCGGCGGGCGCCTGCTGCGGGACGGACTCGGGCCGAACATGGCGTCACGCTTCGAGCGCGACGTGCTGGGCCGTTCCGGCGCGAGCCATGCGATCGTGATGATCGGCGTGAACGACCTCGGTGGCCAGGCGCACGGCAACACGCCCACGGCCGGCGGCCGCGCGCGGCTGATCGACGATATGAAGGAAGCGCACCGCCAGCTCGTGGCGCGCGCGCACGCGCAAGGCGTGTGCGTGATCGGCGCCACCATCACGCCGTATGCGGCGAGTCAGTACTACCAGCCCGACGCCGGCAACGAACGCGAGCGGCTCGACCTGAACCATTGGATCCGCACTTCGGGAACCTTCGATGGCGTGGCCGATTTCGATGCGGCGCTGCGCGATCCGGCACAGCCCGATCGGCTGCTGAAGGCGTACGACAACGACGGCCTGCATCCTTCGGCCGAGGGCTACCGGGCGATGGCGCAGGCCGTGCCGCTGGGGGCGGTGAAGGAATGTTCGTATGCGGTGCGGCGGAAATGAAAGGCGACTGCGAGGGTCCGGGCTGGCGTCGGCAGTCGGACCGGTGTCTGGCACCGAACTGCGGTGTCGGACACCGGTCCGACACCGGGCGCGCCGTCGCGACTGTCTGACGCGACGCGAGAAGCACCGGGCAGCGGTGCCAGGCCCCGGGCCGGCACCGTGCGGGCGCTCGCGGCCAACTGATGCGCCGCGAGCGCGCGGTGTCTACTGGTTCCCGGCCGCGCGCCAGACGTAGGGGCCGATCAGGGTTCCCGTGAAGCCGCCCGCCTTGCTGGTCGACAGGAAGGTGATGTCGGCGTCGGCCAGCAGCTCGCGCTGCGCGCCGCCTGCCGTGTAGCGGAAGCGCATGCGACCGCCCTCCGCGATCATCTCCAGGTCGACTGCAGCGCCGGTGACCGGTGCGCTGGCCAGCAGCCGGTCGGCCTGGCCCTTCTGCCGCGCATAGGCCGCCACCACCGTCTGCCCGTGCACGCGGGTCAGTCCGTAGAACAGGTGCGACGCATCGCTCTGGTACGCCACCAGGCCGGCGCGGTCGCCATCCCGCACCGGCTGGAAGTGCAGGCTGGTGGCAACGGTGGCGCTGTGGTGCTGTTGCCGGCGCGCGATGAAGGCCGGCGTGCGCGCCAGGTCGCCCAGCTCGCCGGCCGATCGCAGCACCAGGCCGCCGCCCGCCACGCGGTAGAACGGCTGCGCCGGCGTGCGCACGCCGATCCATTGGGCCGCCAACCGGTTGCCGTCAAATTCATCGATGTAGCTGGTGTCCCCTGCCGAGGGCAGCTGCGAGCGCGGCCCTTCCGGCAGCGCGGGCTTGCGGGCCGCCAGCGGAATCGGCTTGCCGTCCTCCAGGATCACCGGCCAGTCATCCTTCCAGGTGACGGGCAGCAGGAAGGTCTCGCGGCCGATGTTGTACAGGTCGCCCTCGTAGGGCCGCGTGGCCAGGAACGTGGCCCACCACTGCCCGTCCCGGGTTTCGACGAGCTTTGCGTGTCCCGCCGACGTGACGGCATCGGGACGGTCGGCGCGCAGATTGCGCTGGCTGAGGATGGGATTGTGCCGGTACGGTTCGAACGGCCCGCGCACGCTGGTCGAACGGAAGATCACCTCGGAGTGCCTGTCGCCGGTGCCGCCTTCCGCGGCCATCAGGTAGTAGTACCTGCCGCGCCTGAAGACATGCGGCCCTTCGATCCAGATCGGCTTCGTCGCCAGGTCGACGCCGCCATTGACGAGCAGCGTGCGCGGACCGACGACCTGCATGGCCTTCGGATCGAACTCCTGCAGCCAGATGGCGCGGTGGCCATCGTAGCGGGGCGTTTCGGCCGGCGCGTCGTTGTGGACGATGTAGGCCTTGCCATCGCTGTCCCAGAAGATCGACGGATCGATGCCGCCGAAGGCCAGCTTGTGCGGTTCGGACCACGGCCCGGCCGGATCGGTGGCCGTCAGCACCGCATTGCCACCGCAGTCCACGCAGGTCGTCACGACATAGAACAGGCCGTCGCGGTACGAGATGTCCGGCGCGTAGATGCCGCGCGACGAACCGATGCCCTGGAAGCTGAACTGGGACGGGCGGTCGAGTACATTGGCGATCTGCTGCCAGTTCACCAGGTCGCGCGAGCGGAACAGCGGCAGGCCGGGGAAGTTGGTGAACGAGGAGTTGATCAGGTAGTAGTCGTCGCCCACGCGCGCGACGGACGGGTCGGGATAGTAGCCGGGCAGGATCGGGTTGCGGTATTCCCCCGGCCCGGCCTGCACGGCGTCCTGCGAGCGGCCGGTGTACGAGAAACGCTCGAAGCGGGCGGCGCCATCGTTGCCTTCGCCTGGAATGCCCGGGCTGGCGCAGGCAGCCAGGGCCGCCGCAATGACGATGGCCAGCGGCGCGCGCCGCAGTACGGTGCCGGCCCTCATGCCGTCCTCTGCGGCATGCCGCGCAGGGCTGCGGCGATCGCATCGCGCAGCGGCTTGGGACGCAGCTGCGCGTCGTAGGGACAGGGCCGCGACGGCAAGCCGTCCGGCCGCTTCGCCTCGGCCCAGGTCTGCAGCCAGCTGACATCGTCGGACAGGCCCCAGGTGAGGAAATCGCGGCAGCGCGGATAGCTCAGGGTCAGGTCGAGGAAATCGCGCGCGACGGCCGCCACCGTGGCATCGCGCGTGGTGATATCGGCCGGCAGCGTGCGGTCGCTCACGTCGAATTCCGTGATCAGGAGGTCCAGGTCCATGGCGGTGACCTCGTCGAGGAACCTGCGCCAGTCGTCCAGCCCCTTGCGCCGCGCGGACGCTGCGGCGGTGGCGCCCCACGAGCCGATGTGGCTCTGCAGGCCCAGCGCGCCGATCGGCGTGCCGGCCTTCTGCAGCGCTTCGAGCAGCCGCAGCACGCCATCGCGGTGTCTGGCGTTGTCCGCCGCCGGGCCCATGAAGTCGTTGTAGACCAGCTGCGCATGGGGCGCATGCTGGCGCGCCAGCCGGAACGCCACGTCGATCTGTTCGACCGCGCCCAGCTTCCCGTTCAGCACATTGCGGCGCAGCGTGCCGGTGGGCGGATCCACCGCTTCGTTCACCACGTCGTAGCTGTAGATGTCGCGGCCGAAATGGCCGCAGACGGCGGCGATGTGTTCCGTCATCAGCCGCTCCGCCTCGCGCGCCGGCTGGGTGCCGAAGTCGTGCTGGTTCACCCAGTCCGGCAGCCATTTCGCTTCCTGCCACACCAGCGTGTGGCCGCGCACCAGCATGCGGTTTTCCTTTGCCCACGCGACCAGGCGGTCGGCGGCGGCGAAGTCGTGCGCGCCCGGCCTGGGTTGCGTGGCCTGCCACTTCATTTCGTTCTCGGCCACCAGCACGCCGCATTCCCGCGCCATCAGCGCGCGCTGGCGCGGGTCGTTGAAGTGGGTCCTGCCCGATTTGTCGTTGCGGATGCCGATGGCATTGCCGAACCGTAGACCCTTGCGGACGGCGATGTCCTTCAGCGGTTCGCTGTACGGGGGTGCATTCTTGTTCGGTGCCTGCTTGTTCTGTGCTTCCTTGCTCTGCGCGGCGGCGGCAAAGGCCGCCGGTGCCAGCAGCGCCGATGCGGCGGTGCCGAGCAGCTGCAGTGAGTCGCGGCGTGTCGTCACGGTGTCTCCTGTCGAATGTCGCTGGTCGATGGTGCGGCCAACGAAAAACGGGCGTGCGCATGGCACGCCCGTGGCGGGGTACTGCGGCCGGTCGGCTACATCAGAACTTCATGCGCAGGCCGAGGGCGAAGGTGCGGCCCGGATCGTACTGCGACATGGTGGCATTGGCGAACTGGAAGTAGCCGCTGCGCTTGGCCTTGTTGATGTTGACCACGTCGAACGTGAGCATCGGCAGGCCTTCGCGGTCGAAGATCTGGTCCAGCTCGAAGCTGGACGAGAAGTCCCACTGCTTGTAGTCGCGGCCGAACAGCGCCGCGGCCGTGATGCCGCTCTGGTTGGCGTTGGCCACCTGGCTGCCCTGCGAATAAGTATGCGAGACCCGTGCCATGTAGCCATGGTTCTCGTAGTAGAAGCCGAAGTTGTTGGTCTTCTTCGGCACGCCCAGCGCGATGAAGCCGTTGCTGCCCTCGCCGCTGGCCTTCTGGTTGATCAGCGTGAGCGTTTCGTTGAAGCCGAAACCGCGCCATGGCAGGAACTTGTCCAGCGGCTGGACCCAGCCCACTTCCAGGCCGCGGATGCGCAGGATGCCGTCGGCATTGCGTGGCCGCGTCATGACGACGGTGGCATTGGCCGGGCCGCCGCGCGAATCGATCGCCTGCTGCTGGGCCGGGATCAGCGTGCCGTAGTTGATGCCATACGCGGCCAGGTCGGAGAACGGCAGCGTGATGTTCTCGTTGACCGTGAAGCCGTTGACGCGCTTCTGGAACACCGTGAACGACAGGTAGCCCTCGCGGCCCGTGTACCAGTCCAGGCCCAGGTCGATATTGTCCGACAGGTAGGGCTTCAGGTCCGAATTGCCGATCGTGCCCGTGTCCGCCGACACGCCCGAGAAGTTGATGCCGGGGCGCAGCGAGTCCGGATTCACGCGCGTCATGCTGCGCGAGGCGGCGGCGCGGAACACGAAGTCCTTCGTCAGGTCCAGTGCCATGGTGGCCGAGGGCAGCGTGTTGGTGTAGTCCGAATTGCGGTACACCCACTCGCTGATGTTCGGGTACTTGCTGCCATTGAGCGGCAGGCTGGCATTGCGCGGATCGGAGATCGAGTTCAGCGCGCCCACCAGCTGTTCGGTACGGATGTAGCGCACGCCGGCATTCCAGCGCAGCATGTGGCCGGCCGGCTGCAGTTCGCCGTTCGCTTCCAGGTACACCGCCTTGGCCTTCTCGCGGATGTAGCCGGCGCTGGCGCCGGTCGACGAGGCGCCCGAATCCGGTGCCGACGCCACGTACTTGTCGTACTGCGAATCGGTGCGGAAGCGGTCCCAGTCCAGCGCCACGCGGCCGTAAGGGCCCGGCACCAGGTAGTTCTGCAGATTGGCGTTGGTGATCAGCGAACCGCCGTAGGTCAGCGGCGCCGTCTGGCCGGCCGTGTAGCCGGTGCCGTAGCCCGGGTACAGTGCAGCGGCGCTGGCGCCCGGCGTGCTGGCGCCATCGCATGGCGGCGCGCCGTTCGGGCCCTGCAGGAACACGCTCGGATTGTTGCCGCACACGGCAGCCTGCCAGGCAGCGGAGTTGTCCTGCGCGCGGATGCGGCGGTTGATGTCGTCCCACGCGAAGCCGCCCTTGATGGTCAGCTTCTTGTCGCCCCACGCCAGGTTGGTGTGGAAGCCCTTCGTTTCCGTTTCGCGCAGCTCGTTCTGGATGTTAACGCGGCCGCCCACCCACTGGTAGCTGGCGGGATTGTTCAGGTCCAGGTTCGACACGATGGACGGCACGCCGCCATCGTTGCTGTAGGTGATGGTGTTGCCGCTGTTCGGTGCCGTGATCGGCATGATGGTCGGCGCCTCGTGCGAGAAGCGGCTGCGGTTCCAGTTGGCCGCCGCATCGAGCGTGAGCTTCGGCGTGATCTTCCATTCCGCACCCGGGTTGATGCCCAGCAGGTCGACCTTGTCGCGGCGCGGGCCGAACTCGATGAAGTTCAGCGCGTTGGCGAAGGTACCGCCCGTGACCACGCAGCCGGCCGCGCAGTCGCTGCGGTCGACCGTCATGTTCAGCGGGATCGACGCATTGTTCCGCACCGCCCACGTGTAGGCGTTGCGCTGCATGTCGTCGTCCTTCTTGCTGTACATGGTGTCCAGGTAGAAGTGCAGCTCGTCGGTCGGACGGTACTCGGCCGCGAACACGGCGGAGATCTTGTCGCGCTGGCCGTAGTACTCCATCGTGCGGCCCAGGCGTGGCACGATGGCGTTGTCGATCTGGTCGATCGTCAGGCCCGGATTGTGCGAGAGCAGGAAGGCCTGGTTGATCGCGGTACCGGCCACCAGGCCGTTGCCCGCGTTGACGGGCACGGTGGCGGGGATGGTCCAGTTGCCGCCACCCGTGTTGTTGCGCGTGGCGGACGAGCTTTGCGCCGCAGTCAGGTTCGGGTTGGTCCAGCCCACCGTTTCGAAGCCGCTGGTGCGGGCTTCCTGGCGCGAGAACGAGATGCCACCCAGCAGGCCGAACTTGCCGTCCCAGGTATTGCTGGCCACGACATTGCCGCGGAAGCCGGCCTTGTCGGCGATCTGCTGCTTGGTGCCGGTGAGGCCCATCGACAGCTGGCGGCCTTCCTTGTCGAACGGCCGCGCGCTGCGCAGGTTCACGACGCCGGCGGCGCCACCCTCGATCTGGTCCGCCGTCGGGCTCTTGCTGACGGTGAGCTTGGTGAACAGGTCGGTCGGCAGCAGGTCGAGGTCGACCTCGCGGTTGGTGCTGGCACCGTCGATCGGGCCGGAGGACGCCACGGCGATCGGCGCGTTGTTCAGCAGGATCTTGGTGAACGAGGAACCGAGGCCGCGGATCTGGATCGTCATGCCCTCGCCCGTCACGTCGCGGGCCACCTGCACGCCCGGCACGCGGCTGAGCGATTCGGCGATGTTCTTGTCCGGGAATTTGCCGAAGTCCTCGGCATTGATGGAATCCTGGAAGCCCACGGCTTCCTTCTTGTCGCGTGCGGAAGACAGCAGGCTGTTGCGGTAGCCGGTGACCTTGATGGCCACGACTTCGCCGTTGCCGGCGGTGGCGGTGGCGGTGGCGGCGGCAGGGGCTTCCTGCGTGGCGGCAGGCGTCGTGGTGGTTGCGGGCGCGGTGGTGGTGTCCTGCGCATAGGCCTGGGCGATCAGGCTGGCCATGGCGGTCAGGCCCAGCGCGACGCGCCGGCCGGCGGTCGAGGGATGTTTCATGGTTGTCTCCTGTTTTTTATCAGCGTCGCTTTGCGCCATGTTGCTTTTTTCGGCGCAACGAAATCGAGTCTAGAAGCGGCCCGGAACAAAGTCAACATCTTTTATCACTCTTTGTTGTACGCTAACATTCTGGCCGGACCGGGAATGGCGTCCAGGCGCCGTTCGCGAAAAGGGGAATCGATAGAGGACCATCGCATGGGCTCCGCCAGTGGTTACAGCGCCATGATTGTGTGCTAGTGTTACGGCATTACCACAAAAATGATTGCGTTATCATGGAGACACGCAGCAGCAGCAAGGTGGACGCCGACAGAGCGTCGGCCGGGATGGGTGACGGCAGCGCGCCCCTACCGGGCATCGGCACGCCGGGCAATCCGGCCAGCGGGCCACGGTCGGCCTTCCGCAAGATCCGGGGCCTGCGCTGGTACATGATCGGCCTGATCATGCTGGGCGCGGTGATCAACTACCTCACCCGCAGTTCGCTGGCCGTGGCGGCACCCACGCTGCTCACGGAACTGCACATCACCACCCAGGAATACTCGTACATCACGGCCGCCTTCCAGGGCGCGATCATGCTGCAGCCCGTGTGCGGCTACGTGCTGGACGTGATCGGCCTGAAGTACGGCTTCGCCCTGTTCGCCGCTGCCTGGTCGGTGATCTGCATGGCGCACGGCTTCGCCACGAACTGGCAGATGCTGGCGGTGCTGCGCGGGATGCTGGGCCTGGCCGAAGGGTCCGCCAACCCGGCCGGCATGAAGGCCGTCTCCGAATGGTTTCCCGCCAGGGAGCGGGGCCTGGCCGGCGGCGTGTTCAATATCGGCGCCTCGTTCGGCTCGATGCTGGCGCCGCCGCTGGTCGTGTGGGCGATCCTGCACTACAACTGGCAGTCCGCGTTCGTCATCACCGGCGCGCTCGGCCTCGTGTGGGTTGCCGCCTGGCTGCTGCTGTACGACGCCCCGGCGCGCCACCGCCGCCTGTCCGCCGCCGAAGCGGCCCATATCGCCGCAGGCCAGGAACACCATCTGGAGGGCGATGGCAAGCGGCCGTCGATCCGCAGCATCCTGGCGCGCCGCAATTTCTGGGGCATCGCCCTGCCCCGCTTCCTCGCCGATCCGGCCTGGGGCACGCTGGCGTTCTGGGTGCCCCTGTACCTGACCACGGTGCGCCATTTCGACCTGGCGCAGATCGCCATGTTTGCCTGGCTGCCCTTCCTCGCTGCCGACCTGGGCTGCCTGTTCGGGCCGATGGTGGTGCTGGCGCTGCAGAAGCGCGGCGTCCGCCTGATCAATGCCCGCCGCGGCGCGTTCACGCTGGGCGCCTGCATGATGATGGGCGTGGCCTTCGTGGGCTTCGTCGACAGCCCGTATGCTGCCATCGCGCTGCTCAGCCTGGCCGGCTTCGCGCACCAGACGCTGTCCGTCACCGTCATTACGATGTCCTCCGATCTCTTCAAGCGCAACGAGGTGGCCACCGTGGCCGGCCTGTGCGGCACCTTCGGCAATTTCGGCCTGCTGCTGTTCTCGCTGCTGATCGGCGGCCTGATGGCGACGGTCGGCTACACGCCGTTCTTCGTCACGCTGGCCGTGCTCGATCTCGTCGCGGCCGTGCTGCTGTGGGGCCTCGTGCGCGAAGAAGCACCGCCTGTCCTCCCTATCGAAACGAAATGATCCAGAATCCCGTACTGCCCGGCTTCAATCCCGACCCGTCCATCGTGCGCGTCGGCGACGACTACTACATCGCCACCTCCACCTTCGAATGGTACCCGGGCGTGCAGATCCACCACTCGCGCGACCTGGTGCACTGGCGGCTGCTGACCCGCCCCCTGAACCGCGCCAGCCAGCTGAACATGCTGGGCGCGCCCGACTCCTGCGGCGTGTGGGCACCGTGCCTGACTTACGCGGACGGCCTGTTCTGGCTGATCTACACGGACGTGAAGCGCTACGGCCGCACCTCTACCGGCGCCGCCTCGGGCGGTGCGTCGCTGCGCGACTTCCATAACTACCTGGTGACGAGTCCCACGATCGAAGGTCCGTGGTCCGATCCCGTGCACCTGAACAGCAGCGGCTTCGATCCCTCGCTGTTCCACGACGACGACGGCCGCAAGTACCTGCTGAACCAGCTGTGGGACCACCGCCCGGGCAGCAACCGGTTCAACGGCATCGTCGCGCAGGAGTATTCGGTGACGGAGGGCCGGCTGGTCGGCCAGCGCGTGAACATCTTCCCCGGCACGGCGCACGGGCTCACCGAAGCGCCGCACCTGTACCGGCGCAACGGCTGGTACTACCTGCTGACGGCCGAAGGCGGCACCGGCTTCCAGCACGGCGTGACGATGGCGCGCGCGCGCGCACTGCTCGGGCCATACGAGCTGCATCCGGACGTCACCATCCTGACCGCGCGCGACCGGCCGGACGTGGCCCTGCAGCGTGCCGGGCACGCCGACCTGGTGGACACGCCGGATGGCCAGACCTACATGGTGTACCTGTGCGGCCGTCCGCTGCGCAACCGCGGCACCTGCACGCTGGGCCGCGAGACGGCCATCCAGCCGATGGCGTGGGGCGAGGACGGCTGGCTGCGCACCGCCGATGGACGCGGCACGCCACAGTTGCAGGCTGCATCGCCCGCCTTGCCGGAGCACCGCTTCGACGCCGCGCCGGTGCGCGAAGGCTTCAATGACGCGGCCTTGCCGCTGCCGTTCCAGTGGCTGCGCACGCCGTGGCCGGAGGAGCTGTTCAGCCTCGCGGCGCGGCCCGGCCACCTGCGCCTGTTCGGCCGCGAAAGCCTGGGCAGCCAGTTCCGCCAGGCCCTCGTGGCGCGGCGGCAGGACGGCCATTGCTTCAGCGCGGCCACCGTGGTCGACTTCGAGCCGCAGCACTACCAGCAGCAGGCCGGGCTGGTGTGCTACTACGGCGGCACCAAGTTCCACTACCTGTACCTGTCGCACGACGAGGCGCTCGGCCGCCACCTGCGCGTGATGAGCAGCCTGCCCAACCACGTGCAGGCCGATACGTTCACGGAACCGGTGCCGGTGCCGTCCGGCGTGCCCGTACAGCTGCGCGTGGAAGTGGATGAAGAACGCCTGCTGTTCGCCTGGCGGGTCGACGACGGTGCATGGAACTGGCTGCCACAGCAGTTCGACGCCAGCATCCTGTCCGACGAGGCCTGCGCGCCGGGCGCGCCGAATTTCACGGGCGCATTCATCGGCATGGCCTGCCAGGACATGGCGGGAACGGGCCTGCATGCGGACTTCGACTGGTTCGATTACCGCGCCCGCGCCTACCTCGTCAATCCGAAGGCCGGGGGCTAGCGGGGCGGCAGCAGGTGCCGGAAGGTGGGCTCGATGTTCTGCGCATGCAGGAAGCGCACGATGTCTTCCAGCGTGGCGTCCCTCAGCAGCAGGTCCTGCTGCACGCCCGAGGGCTGTCCGTACGATGCCTGCGCGGCCTGCGGCTGCGGCAGCGCAGGTGCCGCGGCCACCGCAGGCTGCAGCACTGCCAGCGCATGGTGCAGCTGCGCCGCATCGATCGATTCCAGCCCGTGCAGGAACGCCGCCTGCGCCGCCGACGGCGGCGCCATCTCCAGCGCCGGTTCCTCGGCGAACGAGGCGCCCATGCCCGGGTGGATGAAGGCGGCCCATTTGCCGGTGGCGCCCTGCCGGCATGGCGGCAGTTCGACCGGTGCGGTCACGTCCTGGCGCGGCACCTCGGGACAATGGGTCGCGCGTAGCAGGTCGGCGAAACGCTGCGCGTCCGCCACCGCCAGCGGCCGGGCAAACGACAGCCATAGGCGAAAGCCCGTGGTACCGGAAACGCTGACGGCCGGCGCTGGCAATCCCAGTGCACCCTGCACCGCATTGGCCACCTCGCACAGGCGTTCCCACCCGCCGCTGGCGCCCTCGAACGGCAGCACGATGCAGCGCACCGCGCCATTCCGCACCAGGTCGAAGCTGCGGGTGGCGCGGCCATCCAGATGGGCTTCGAGCCCTTCCGGCGCCGCGCCTGCCGGCAGGTACAGGCGCAGTAATTGTGCGATCAGCTCGTGCATGACGTTTCCTTGGATTGCAATGCCGGCATTATCGCCGGGATTCGCGTGGCCAGGCACGACGCGTGCACTACAATGGCGCTCCGCCGCCACCAACGCCCTGCACCATGAGCACCATTGAATTGCCCTTCCGGGCCACCACCGCCGAAGCCTGCGCCTGGCTCGAACAGCAGACGGGTACGCCGTGGACGCTGGCGCGCCTGCTCGAACATGCGCTGACGCCCTACGTGTGGCTGGACTACGACGCCGCCTACCCGGACCTGTTCGGTGACGCCAACGGCGGCTACGCGGCGCCGATCTTCTTCGAGGGCGATATCGCGCGGCTCGCGGCCGGCAGCGAGGACGTGCTGATGACGATGACGAAGGACGCCTACAAGATCGTGGCGCGCCTGCCCGCGCCGGGCTTGCGGCGCCCGCTCGATGCGCTGCGCTTCCAGAAGAAGGACCTCGAGAAGCTCGCCGCGCGGTTGAAATCCGAGGCGCAGCCGCCTGTCGTCAAGCCGGCGGCGGAATCGAAGGCCGGCATCGGCAAGGCGGAAGTGCTGGCCGCCTTCGGCCGGCTGCCCCGGCTGGACCTGGACAAGGCGCTGGACGATGCGATCGGCATCTTCGGCGACGATGGCGCGCGCGTGAAGGCCAGCGCGAAGAAGTCGAAGAAGAACGCCGTGTGGAATCCCGTCACGCTGGCCCTCGGCCTGCACGATGTGTACGGGGTGCCGATGGGTCCCCTGAAACGGGCGTTCCAGACGCAGGACTTCCTGCATGCCTGGCAGGACGACTGGAACCGGTCGCTGTATTTGCTGGGCAAGTAGTTCGGGTCGGCGCCGCGTCTAGCCAGCCTCGCGCGCCAGCAACCGGCGCAGCTGCGCGGCCTGGTAGGCGCCGAACGTGTCGCTGAACAGGCAGCGGACCAGCGGATCGTCGACCACGTCGGCGTCGGCCAGCGCGCGCTCGGTCGCCGCATCGAACACGGTGTCGTTGATGCGCAGGTACATCGAGGTGAGCGCCTCGCCCTCTGCCAGCGCGGCGTACAGCTTCGTTGCTGGGATCTCGGTCGTCCAGCCAGGCGGCCCGGCATCCGCATCGACCCGGGTCGCGCCATCGGGCGCCAGCCGGTAATGAAAGCGCGTGATAGCGCCGGCGTGGTCGTACAGCGTGAGTTCCCAGAGGCGCGGCTGGTCGAAGTAGTCGGAGGCCGCTTCCACGTCGCCGTATTTCTCCACCAGACCAGTGCGGCAGTAGTCCAGCACGCGCGCCATCTGCGCCTCCGTCAGCGGCGCGAAGTGGCGCGCGATATCGGCCGTGTGCGGCGGCGCGGCATTGCCTTCATAGGCGTAGTCGACGTCCTGCAGGCCGACCGGCACCACCCAGTCCAGCGGCGCACCGGGCTGCAGTGACACGGCGTCGAGCCGCACCGACCGGGAAGGATCGAGGCGGATCACCTGCGCCGCGGGCAACGCCGCCGTCGCTTCGCGCGCAAACTGGGCATACGTGATCGGGAAGAAGGCGCGGTTGTACCAAGACCAGGGCTCCAGCAGGAACTGGCAGGAGCTCGGCACGATGTAGCGCGGCGCCAGCGCCTGCAACTGCGGGATCCATTCCTCCGGCAGCGCGGGCGGTGCCGGCGCTGCGCGGGATGGCGCCAGCACCTCGATCTCGCGCATCGTCTGGAACGGCCACAGCACCATGTCCCACGGCCCCTCCTGCACCAGCTGGGCCAGCGTGCCGTCGTCGATCCACGAATCGACGACATTCAGCACGTTCAGCCCGGCCGCGCGCACCTGGAACATCGAATCGACATCGGCATCCATCGCCTCGCGCGGGATCACCTGGAACGGGCCGACGTCCACCGGCACGTTCAGCGCCAACGCGTGAACATTCGTGAAGCCGAGCTGGCGCACCATGTCGAACAGCGCGTCGAACTGGCAGTAGATGTGCAGCGGCGTGGCGCGGTCCAGCAGGTCCAGGCTCTCCAGCGAGCAGTGGTCGTCGTGGAAGTGCGAGATGAACACGGCATCGAACCGCTGGCGGCGGATCGCCTCGTGGTCGAAGCGCACGTCCGGAAAGGCATGGCAGTTGCGGCTGAACGGGTTCTCGAAGATGGTGTCGAACGCGATGCGCGTGCCGGCACAGTCGAAGAGGTAGCCGGCGTGCAGGATGCGGGAGATGGTGAGGGCTGGCTGGGTCATGTGTCGTTCTCGAGTCGTGCGCGTCGGCCGCCGGCGGAAGCGCCGGGCCACGGCAAGGCGAAGAGTACACGGTCGTCACCCCGCCAGCCACCCCAGCGCATTGAGCAGGAAGCGCGCTTGCAGCGGCGCCACCATATCCGGCAGGCGGTGGAACAGCACTTTCATGCCCTTGTGCCGGGCGGTGAAGCTGGCCGCGCCGAGCCGGCGGTCGTGGTCGCGGCTGTAGGCGGCGATGACCTCGAGGCCGGGACCGTCGACCAGCAGGCCGTTCGATGGCTGGCCCTCGATCTGGTGCCAGACGCCGGCCGCCATGTCGCTCGGGATGCCGTCGAACAGCGGGTGCGCGCGCAGGATGTTCCAGTTGCCCATCCACGGCGCGCGCAGGTTGCCGACCGCGCCGGCGTAGCCGAACAGGCCCAGGGCCGCCAGCTGCCTGGCGACGCCATCGGACAGGCCGTCTTCCGGCACCAGCGCCAGCAACGGCAGTCCGCGCGACACCGCCTGCAGCACCTCCGGCGGCAGTTCGCCCGGTACCAGTTTCGGCTTGTCGCCCTTCTTCGGCGCCGCTTCGAGGCCGGTCTGGTCGCCGATCTGCCGGCGTGCGATCTCGTCCGCCTTCAGGCCGGAAGCGACGAGGCCATCGTAGCGTGCGTCCGCCCGGAACTCTTCCAGCGTCACGCCCGGCAGGGCTGCCAGGCGGTTGCGCAGCGACCGGGAGATGCCCGACACGGCAATCCGCAGCGGCCGTGCCGCCGGTTGGAGCTCGGTGACCCACAGCGCCCGTTCGAACGTCACGTCCGGCCGGCCGGACAGCGCCAGGCGAATGGTGTACGCCCCCGCTTGCGTGAAGGCGGGCACCGGCACACGCTCGGCCAGCAGGTAGCTGAACTGGTCGGGCACATGGACGGGCACCGCATGGTCCGCGACCTTTACCGTGCGGCCGTCCGGCGCGGAGACGCTGAGCGTGAGCGTGCCGGACGGCGCCTGGCCCGTATCGTTGAGCAGCCACAGGTCCAGCTCCGCCACCTCGCCCGTCGCATAGGTATAGCGGCGCTGCTTGGCCACCGGCCGCAGGGGCAGCAGGCTGGCGCGGATCAGGTCCGGGTCGGCGTGAAAGTAGCGCAGGTTGTCGACGATGCCGGAATGGTTCTCGATGGAGGTCGATTCCCAGCCGCTGATCGCCGCCATGTCGACCTCGTCGCCGATGCGGATGTTCTCCAGGTAGTTCTGCCACGCGTCGTACTGCCGCCTGCCGACGCCCAGGAAGTAGCTTTCAGTGGTCGGGAAGGCCTGGCGGAAGCCCCATTTGTCGAGGAAGGCCGTGGCGCCGGCGACGATCGCCCGGTGGTCCGCCAGGTCGTAGCTCCGGCCGCCGCGGCGTTCGATGTCGGCGATCATGCGCACATGGTTGTCGCCCACCGCGCAGCCTTCCATCTCGCCGAATTCGACGATTGCCTCGCGCATCGTCTGGCGATGGATGTAGCGCTCCCGGTCGACATAGAATCTGTCGTACCACTGGTCGCCGGCGCCCTGGTGGTTGACCCACCAGCCACCGGCCTTTTCAACGTCCGAACGGTACAGGTGTTCGTCGTACGGCAGCAGCATCGCCTGCGCGGCGCCGCGGCCGACAAAGCCGTCGTTCAGGATCACGCTGCGGCTCGGATCGAGATCGTGCATCGCGCGCAGCACGGTTTCCACATCGGGATTGTTCAGGTCCGCCGACACCTCGTTCTGCAAGGTGTAGTGCACCAGCGAGGGATGCGAGCGCATCGCCCGCACCATGGCCTTGCACTTCGAGACCATGAAGTCCCGGCTGAACGCATCGGCGGGCGACAGCGCCTCGCCGGGCTTGAGCATGCGGCCCAGCGCCTGCCGGCCGGCACCCGGCTCCATCGTGCGCGTCAGGCCCAGTTCGTCCTGGCAGTCCAGCACTTCCGGCTTGCCGACGTTGCGGTGGAAGGCCAGCGAATTGAGGCCGAGCGCCTTGGCCGCCACCACTTCCCGGCGCGCCAGTTCCGGCGTGGGAAACAGGCCGTTGTAGCCCCAGAAGCCCCACGAAATCGCCGTGTACAGCTTGATGCGCCGGCCGTTCATGCGGAACAGCGCGTTGGTGCCGATGCCCTGCGCGGCAAACCAGCGGAAGCCGAAGCGCACGATACGGGTGTCGACCTCCTCCCCAACCTGCCATTGCAGGCGCAGGTGATACAGGTTCGGCGTGTCGATATCCCACAACCGCGCCGAGGGTGCATGGACGCGCAGGCGCGCCGTCGTGATGCCATCGGCGGCCGCGAGCTGTTCCACGGTGACGCTGGCAGCGAGCTTCCGGCCCGCGGCGTCGAGCAGCGTGGCGCGCAGCTCGCTTGCCGGCACCGTGCGCGCCGTCGCGATCTCCGCATGCAGCGTAACGACGCGCGGCGCGGGCGTGTTCAGCACCCAGGCGTCGCGAATGCGCCCCTCCTTCGGGTGTACGGAAAGGCGCAGCCCGCGGTCGATGCCGCCGAAGCCATGCGAGTGGTACAGCTTCACCTTCCCCCAGGCCGTGTTGTTGGAATCCTTCCAGTCGTAGCGCCCGCCCGGATTGGTGATGCGGATGGCGAGCCGGTTCGGCTGGCCCGGCTGCATGGCGCCCGTCAGGTCGCAGTCGATCGGCAGCTCGGACATGATCGAATACCCGACCAGCACCTCGTTCAGGAACACCTCCGCGCGCATGCGGGCGCCGCGGATGTGCAGCCATAGCTGCCGGCCTGCCGCCGACGCGGGAATGTCGATGGTCTTCCACCACCAGGAGATGCCGGGCACGGCGCCGTTCTGCGGCACGGGATCGTCCTCGGCATAGCGGTATTCGTCGGCGGTGTAGGGACGCGCGCCGAACTGGCCCCAGTAGTGTTCTTCGACGGTGGACGGCAGCGTCACCGCCAGGCCCTGGCCCCGGTACAGCGCGTTCCAGCCGCCGGTGGGCGGATGGACGGGCAGCGCGGACAGCGGCGGCACCCGTTCCGGCAGGTGGATCACGTCGTCCTGCCAGCGCGCCGCGCGGTCCAGCCACAGGGTCCAGCCATCGTCGGCGATGGCGCTGTGGCCGGGGGCGGTGAGCGATTCCTTGCCCGCGCTGGCGAAACCGAAGGCATCGACGGTACTGGCCAGGCCCAGTGCCGCGGAGGCACCCAGGACGTTGCGGCGGCTGAGGGAGATCGGCATGCGCGTGCTTTCCGTAAGTTGAAGGAGACCGCGTGCAGCATGCGCCAGCCGCGGCCCGGCTGCCATTGCGAAAATTCGCAGGCGCCGTAGCAATTCTCGTGAAGCCGGTGTCCGTCAGAGCGACGGTGCCAGCCCTTCGGCGCGCACCTGCCAGCCCCGCTTCGGGAAACCGGGCGCCCTGCCACGCTCGCCGTCCCAGCCGCCCGCCATCAGCGCCACGGCCAGCAGCAGGCCGCCATTGGACGGGAAGTAGGTCTCGGCGGCGCGCTGGTAGCCGGGACCGTCCGGGCCCACGCCCGCCTGGGCGCCCGCGCCGGTGGCGGTCGGCACGAAGGCGGCGGCATGCGCATCGAGGTGCACGCGGGGCGTCATGCCGCTGCTGCCGAACTGGTTGTTCTTCGCGTCGAAGAACAGCCAGTCGACCGCTTCTTCCGGCGCCCGCAGGCGCGCCGCCGTCATCGCCATCATCGGATAATCCCAGCCCCAGGTCTGGCGCAGGTCCCAGTCGCGCCGCATGCGGTCGAAGGTGCGGCGCATGACGGCCTTGTCGACATCGCGGCCCGGCAGCCAGCCCAGCGGCATGAGGAAGGACGGGTGGTCGCGGTTCTGGCAGTGCTCCTCCAGCGCATTGGCCCGGCAGGCGCCGGCGGCCCTGTCCCAGAAGTCCGGCTCGGAACGCACCGGCAGGTACAGGCCGTCGCGCTGCGGCAGGTCCGGCCACCGGGCCAGCACGGCATCCCAGTCCGCCCGGCGCGCCTTGCCGGCGCGCTCGCGCCAGGCCTGCGCCGTCTCGATGCCCCAGCGGTAGTAGGCCACTTCGAAGGCGGGATCGAAGGTGGACCGGTGCGCGAAGTTCTCCTGCACCGGGATGATCGGCGGTCCGAGCCGGTACTTGCCGCTCGCTGCATCGACGTGGGGGTACGACGCCAGCAGGCTGGCACATTCCTCCACCAGCTCCCCGTAGGCATGCAGCACGCGTGCCCCGTCCCGCTTCTGCGCTGCGGCGCGGTACAGCAGCTCGCTCATGTAGATCGGGTGCGGCTGCTGCCACATGATGAAGGGCGAGACTTTCGACGGGCTGTCGACGCCGTCCGGCCCGATCATCTTCGGCCACCAGGCGCCCTGCAGGCCCTGCTCCTGCGCGCGTGCCTTCGCCCTGGGCAGGAAGTCGACATACCAGCCGAGGCTCCTCTCCAGCAGCTGCGGGCGGCCCCACAGGGCAAAGTGCGCCGCATGCCAGGGATGCATCTCCAGGTGCGACTTGCCGTTCCAGCTGTTCGAGAACAGGCCCTCTTCCTGCGGTGCGAAGCGGCCCGCCGCATTCACCGCCATCAGGTACTGCGACAGGATGACGCGGCGCTCCAGTTCCGGCGCGCGCGGATCGGTCGAACCGGAGAAGTCGACGATGCCGCCATCGCTCCAGTATTCCTTCCAGTGGCGTGCCGTTGCCCGTGCCGCCGCAGCAGGTGCGGGGACCACGCCACCCGGCTGCGAAGAGAACTGCGCCAGCACGGTCACCGTGTCCGAGGCACTGCCGATCCGGTAGGCGTGGGCACCGGATTTTTCTATCGTGGCGCCCGGCGCCGCAATGGCCGCGTAATGCACGGTGGCGTCGATCTGCCGCTTCAGGCGCACTTCGCCAGGCTGGCGCGAGACTTCGGCGGTGGCGTGGCCGGCATCGTTCGTCCAGTCCGCCGGATCGGGATTGAGCGTTTTCGACACGCCCGCGAAGCGGATGGCGACAGCCAGGCGGCCCTGCGCCACCAGTGTTGACGTCACTTCGGCGTGCACCGTGTCCTGGTCCGGCAGCACCCTGGTCACCACCGTCACCGTCTCGCCGTCATACACGAAGCGGCTGGTGAGCGTGCCGGTCCACAGGTCGAGGGTCTGGCGCGTGCCGGCGAGGTCCGTAAAACGTGCCGGGGAGCCGTCCTTTGCGCGCAGGTCCAGCGCCACGCGGCCCAGCGAGAAGCGGTGCGGGTTTTCGCGGATCCAGGCCATCGCCGGGTTCTTCGCCGCCTCGGCCCAGTCGGCGATGTAGCCATAGCGGCGCTTGTGGCCGCGCACATCGAGCTCGACCTGCGTGTCGCGCACCGTGTAGCCCTGCGGGTTCGGGAAGCTGTGCCAGGCCCACTGCGCTTCGGTGAGCAGCGGCGCGATGCGGCTGTAGGGTTCCGTGAAGGTCTGCAGGCCGGTGATGTCCGCCGTGAAGCCCAGGCTGCCGTTGCCCAGCATGAGCGGCGCGGAAGGATCGACGCGGGTCAGCACCGGGTTGTGCCGCGTTACAAGGGCCTTGCGGTCGATGCGGTCGGCGGCATGGACGGATGCGGGCAGCGCGAGCGCGCCGCCTGCGGCGGCCACCCCCAGCATCAGGCGGCGGCGGGAGAACGAGGTGGGCTGCATCGAGGTGGGCTGCATCGAGATGGGCTGCATCGAGATCGGCTGCATCGGTAGGCCTTTGTGGTGGAATCGAAGCCCTCAGGGCGGGCAATTCAACCATGCGGCCCGGTGGAAAGTGAAGGCTTTCATGCCGCGGCGCCCGAACTAATCATTTGGCTGCGTTTTTCGAACCCGGGCCTTCGCCCGCCCCCGGGAACATGTCATGATGGCCGGTATTTTATAGGTAATGAACATAATCCAGAAGACGAGCCGGGCCAACCGGCGAGGAGACGGCATGAAAACCATCATCGGCGCGCTGTGCTGCGCGCTCGCTGCCGGGGCGCACGGTGCCACCATCGGCACCAATACCCCTGCTGCGGAAGTGACCATGGCGCGGCTCGCCGAGCTGCCCGCCGCCCAGCGCCCCGCCTGGGCCGACTACATCGCCCGCTCCCAGAAGCAGATGGCGTTCGACCGCGCGACCCTGGCCGCGGAGCTGCAGCCCGGCGAGACGGCGCCGCCGCCGCCCGTGGCCGGTAGCGGCAGGATGCCGCTCGCCCGCGACGCCGCGTGGTACGGTTCGGCCGAAGCCCGCGCCATCGCGGCAACGATCGTCAGTTTCCAGACCCCGTCCGGCGGCTGGAGCAAGAACCAGGACCGCACCAGGGCACCGCGCCTGCGCGGCCAGCGCTACGCCAACAACGCCGAGACGATGGAAGTGGGCACCGGTTCCTTCGATGCGCCCCATGACCGCTTCTGGACCTTCGTCGGCACGCTGGACAACGGCGCGACGACCACCGAGATGAGGTTCCTGGGCCGCGTGCAGGCGCAGCTGCCCGGCAGGGATGGCGACGCGTACCGGGCCAGCATCGCCAGGGCGATCGGCTACCTGCTGATGGCGCAGTACCCGAACGGCGGCTGGCCGCAGAACTATCCGCTGGAAGGCGGCTTCCACGACGGGATCACCTTCAACGACAATGCCGTGGCCGAAGCGGCGATGATCCTCGAGGACATCGCCGAAGGCCATGCCGACTTCGCGTTCGTGCCGCAGCCACTGCGCGACCAGGCCGGTGCCGCCAGCGCCCGCGCGATCCGCCCCATCCTCGATGCGCAGGTCGTCGTCGAGGGCAAGAAAACCATCTGGCCGCAGCAGGTCGATGCCATCACGCTGCAACCCATCTCGGCGCGCAACTACGAGATGCGCTCGCTGGCCAGCGCGGAGACGGCCGAGGTGCTGCAGTTCCTGATGCGCCAGCCGCGGCAGACACCCGAGATCCGTGCTGCCGTCGATGCCGGCATCGCGTGGCTGACGGCACACGCGGTCTACGACAAGGCTTTTACGAAGGTCAGCGACGAGGAAGGCCGCAAGCTGGTGGACCGGCCGGGCGCGGGCCCGCTATGGTCGCGCAACTACGACATCGCCACGGCCCGGCCGATCTTCGGCGACTGGGACAAGTCGATCCACGACGACGTGAACGAGATCTCCAAGGGCCGCCGCAACGGCTATTCCTGGTACAACACGGCGCCGCAGAAGGCGCTCGATGCCTACGCGGCGCTGCGCAAGACCGCCCTGGTCCAGCCCTAGATCGGAAGCCCCGCCATGCCCCATGCCTTAGCCACCCTGCTGCGCAAGTCCGCCCTGCCGCTGGCGCTGTGCGCCCTGCCCCTGTCCCTCGGCGCGCAGCCGCCCGCCGCGCCCGTGGCCGGCATCGAAACAGCCTGGCTGACGCCGCCGCCACGGCCCGCGCTCGACTTCGCGCCGGACCGGCTGGCCGGCCGCACGGCCGTGCTGGCGGCGCTCGACTACGTGGCGGCCGCGCAGATCGCCGACATGAGCCGCCGCCCGATCCAGCTGTCGACGGGCTCGAACCTGTCCGAGATTTCGTCGAACTGGGTGGCTGCCGCGTTCTACGTGGGCGCGGCACGGCTGGCGCGTGCCTCGGAGAACCGCGACATCCTGCGCTTCCTCACCGCCACGGCCGAGCATTACAACTATGCCCTGCGCGGCGCGCGGGCCGAGCGTTCGCTCCTCAACGCGGACGACCTGGCGATCGGCGACCTGTACCAGGAACTGTATGCGCGCCGCGGCCAGCCGGGCGTGCTGATGCCGCTGCAGCAGCGCCTCGACTACATGCTGCCGCACCTGGACCGCAAGGCGGAGACGCAGGCCATCATCTGGTGGTGGTGCGACGCGCTGTTCATGGCGCCGCCCGTGCTGGCGCGCCAGTCGGCCCTGACGGGCGATCCCCGCTACCTGGCGGCGATGGACCGCGAATGGCGCCGCACGGCCGCGCGCCTGTGGGTCGAACAGGACCGCCTGTTCCTGCGCGACCCGCGGTTCGGCGATGCGGACCACCGCGGCGCCGGCGGGAAGAACATCTACTGGGCGCGCGGCAATGGCTGGGTGCTGGGCGGCCTGGCGCGGCTGCTGGAGACGATGCCGGCCGATTTCGCCGGCCGTCCCTTCTATGTGGACCTGTTCCGCAAGATGGCCGGCCGCATCGCCGGACTGCAGCAGGCCGACGGCCTGTGGCGCAGTGACCTGAACGACCCGGCCAGCTTCCCGGAAGCGGAAACGTCCGGGTCCGGTTTCTTCGTCCATGCACTGGCGTGGGGCATCAACCATGGCCTGCTGGATCGGCCAACCTACCTGCCGGCCGTGACGAAAGGCTGGGCGGCGCTGAACCGCCATGTTCTGCCGGGCGGATTGATCGGCGCTGCACAGAAGACCGGGGATCGTCCGGTGCCGACCCGGTCCGACGACGTGGGCCCGTATGCCACCGGCGCCTACCTGCTGGCCGGCCTGGAGGTGATGGACCTGGACGGGCCGGTGCAGGCGCTGCCCGAAGCGGCCCTGCCACGCGACGACGAGGCCACGATCCTGGCGACGACGCCGCAGCCGGTGCTGCCGAAGACCGTCGTGGGGGACGCCGAAAAAGCCCGCCGCGAGCAGGAAATGCGGGCGACCCGGGCATTCACCTACGACCCGGCGATGCTGAAAAGCGCCAAGTAAGCACCAAGTAAGCACCAAATAAGCGCCAAATAAGCCGCCAGTGCGCCTGGCCGCCGGGTGACCTGGCAGTTCCTGCCCGTCCGCCCCGGTGGCCCACCGCCATTTTCCCGGCATCGACCGCCCTGGCCCGCCGTGGCCGCCCTTGCAAGGCACCGAAAAACACGGGATGATGCCGCCCCGGTAGCGGATATTGCCGCCGCGGCGCCATTTTCGGCTACCATTCACGTGCGTGCGCCATCGACGGCCGTCGCACGCACCCGTCCGCAGGCTCGTGCAGCCCGTCGTGCGGTCCGCTAACCGTGTTTGCCTGTCCTGAAAAGCTACTTCAGAATCCGAGTAATGCCTCCTGCCTTGTCACGCATCCTCATCTGCCGCACCGATAACATCGGTGACGTCGTGCTCACCCTGCCGCTGGCCGGGTATCTGAAGGGTTTGATCCCCGGGGTGCAGGTGGACATGGTGTGCCGCGCGTACGCCGCGCCGGTGGTGCGCTGCTGCCGCTTCGTCGACCGCGTGCTGGCGCTGGAGGAACTGGACATCGAACGGTTCTTCGACGACGAGTCTTACGACACGGTGATCTTCGCCTTCCCGCAGCGTGCGCTGGCGCTTGCCGCGCGCCGCGCCGGCGTGCGCAACCGCGTGGGCACGAGCCACCGCCTGCAGCACTGGTGGACGTGCAACCGCCTGGCCCACTTCAGCCGGGTGCGCTCCAGCCTGCACGAGGCCCAGCTCAATTTCCTGCTCCTGAAACCCCTCGGCATCGACCACGTGCCCGCGCTGGCCGAGATCCCGCCGCTGTACGGCCTGCATGCACCGCACCTGCCGGAAATCGACGCGCTGTTCGCCGCCGCGCCGTTCAACCTGATCCTGCATCCGAAATCGAATGGCAACGGCCGCGAATGGCCGCTGGGGCGCTATGCGGAACTGGCGGAGCAGCTGCGCGCCGATCCGGACGTGGCGATCTGGGTCACCGGCAGCCGCGCCGAAGGCGAGCTGCTGCAGCGCGAAGCCGGCGCCCTGCTGGCCAGCCCCAACGTGCGCAACCTGTGCGGCCGCTACGATCTTCTGGGGCTGGTCGCGCTGATCGGCCAGGCCGACGGGCTGGTGGCCAGCGGCACCGGACCGCTGCACATGGCCGCGGCGCTGGGCCGCAACACGCTGGGCCTGTTCCCGCCCGTGCAGCCGATCGACATCAAGCGCTGGGGTGCGCTCGGCGCGCGCGCCACGTCCATGGCCGCGGAAAAGCAATGCGACAGCTGCACCGGCGCGGCGTCGTGCGTGTGCATGACGGCGATCGGCGCCGACCAGGTCGCGCGCGTGGTCGCCGGCTGGCGTGCCGGCACGGTGACCCGCGACACGAAAGCCAGCGTGGCAACCGCCTGGCCATGACGTTGCGGCTGCTGCTCACACTCGACTCCATGCGCTTTGCGAACACCGGACTGCACACCTTCGGGGGCAGCCTGGCCCGCGCCCTCGTCGACCAGGGTGGCGGGGCGCTGGCGACCACCGCCTACACCTACCCGGCCCAGCATGGATTCCTCGGCAGCGACGTGGCCTACGTGCCGCACCGCCGCTACCACCGCTGGTTCCTGCCCCGGCACGGCCGGTACGATGTGGTGCACTTCGCGGACCAGTACTGCCGCTTCGGCCCGGGCCGCGTGGACGCGCCCACGGTGATGACCGTGCATGACCTGAACCAGGTGCACGAACGGGCGCCCGGCAGCCGCAAGCTGGAACGCTACCTGCGTCGCATGCGCAAGCGGATCGTCGGCGTCGACCGCATCGTGGCCATTTCGGACTTCGTCAAGTCGGATATCCTGCGCTTCTTTCCCGAGGTGGCGGGCCGGATCACGGTCATCCACAACGGTGCCGATGCCAGCTTCGCGCCGGACGGCCACCAGCCGGCCTTCGTGCCACGCGGCCCGTTCCTGTTCGCGGTCGGCATGGTCTGCCCGAAGAAGAATTTCCACGTGCTGGTGCCGCTGCTGCAGGGGACCGACCACACGCTGGTGATTGCCGGCGTGATCAAGGAACCGTATGGGCAGCAGATCCTTGCCGAAGCGGCCCGGCTGGGCGTCGCCGACCGGGTGGTGGTCACCGGGCCCGTGAGCCAGGCGGACAAGGACTGGTACTACGCGCATTGCGCGGCGTTCCTGTTCCCGTCGCTGGCCGAAGGTTTTGGATTACCGGTGCTGGAGGCGATGCACCACGGCCGGCCCGTGTTCCTGTCACGGCTGACCAGCCTGCCCGAAGTGGGTGGCGACGTGGCGAACTACTTCGACGGCTTCGATCCCGACCACATGCGCGAAGTGTTTGCAGCCGGGATGGCGCGCTTCGGCCGCGAAGACGGCGCCCAACGCGCCCGTGAGCATGCACAGAAATTCACGTGGGAGAACGCCGCCCGTGCCTATCTCGACGTGTACCGGGACGTGCTGGGGCGCTGACGCTGCGGCCTGTTGCCACTATTCCCAGGCGCGCGCCGAGGACCGCCGGATCACCCACGTGAAACCGGCACCGACCGACAGCCCGCTCGTCTTGCGGAACAGCGGGCTGTCGCGATTCGCGGCGTGGCTCAGGTTGTCGTAGCGGGTAAAGCCGAACACGCGCCAATCGGGCGACAGGCGGCGCGACAGGCTCAGTCCAAGGCGGGTCATCATCATGCCCCCATCGGCCCGGTAGGCGGGACGTGCGGCGGTCGCGTACTGCGGCGCCACTTCATAGAAATACTGGTTCAGCCGCGTGTTGCCATACATGGCACCGATGCTGGCATCGGCCTGCCACTTGCCGGCCCGGTCGCCCGCCTCGAACACGACGCGTGGTTCGAATACCAGGCCCTCGCGGCGGAACCCGCCCGCCAGTTCCACCGGCACGCGCAGCGGCAGTTCCAGCCGCACGCGGCTCGTGGCGGTCGGTTCGGCCAGCAGCACCTTCACGCGCGGACCGAATTCGAGCAGCGAGTTCAGGTCCGGCATGCCCTGCCGCACCGCCACGTCGTCGGAACGAGCCGGCAGCGACAGCGCGAAGCCCAGGTCGAATTCCACGCGATCGCTGTTGAACAGCCGCGCGCTGATGCCGGAGCGGTCGGCGCGCAGCACCTTGCCGCGGTAGATCACCAGCGGCAGCACCAGCGCGCGGGTCGAGCGGTCGTCCGCACCGGGGTAGGCCGGCGTGGAAGCCGCACCGCCGAAAAGGCCGAGCTCCCACAACGGCAGGCCGGGTGCCGGTTCCGGCACCGACGCCTGAGCGGACGCGGCCGCCATCATGGCCAGCATGGCGATGCAGGGCGAGAGGCGCAGCTGGAAAGACGTCATTGGACAGATGGCAGTGGCGGGACCGGAAATTCTAGCATCCGGTCAGCGGCACATGCGTTCGCCACGAACGTGGCGGAAAAAACGGCATGGCACCGGACAGGCGCCATGCCGCGAATTTGCTGCGGATTTGCGGCGAATTTGCGGCCACCCCGCGGCCGCAGGCCGGTCAGCCGGCAGCAGGCGCCAGCACTGCCGGCCCCTTCTTGCCGGGCCGGTTGCGGGCAAACAGCACCGCGATACCGCCGAGCAGCGAAGCAGCGGCCAGGCCATACAGGCCGCCCTGGATCGAACCAGTGCGCTGTTCCAGCATGCCGAACGCGGTCGGCGCCACGAAGCCGCCCAGGTTGCCCAGGGAGTTGATCAACGCGATCACGGCGGCAGCGATGCGCACGTCCAGGTAGGCCTGCGGGATGGGCCAGAACAGCGCGGAAGCGGCCTTGAAGCCGATCGCGGCGAAGCACACGGCGATGAAGCCGTACACCGGATTGGCGGTGGATGCCGAGGCGAACATGCCCACGCCGGCCACCACGAAGGCGGTCGCCGCCCAGCCCTGCTGGTACTTGAAGCGCGCCGCCAGGGCCGCGAACGCATACATCGCCACGATGGAGATAATCCACGGCACCGAATTGAACAGGCCGACCTGGAACTCGCTGTAGTCGCCCATCTTCTTGATCATCGTCGGCAGCCAGAACGTGGCACCGTAGATCGTTACCGAGATCATGAAGTAGATCACGCAGAACAGCAGGATCTGCGGGTCGCGCATCAGGCGCCAGCCGCCGCTGTGCTTGCCCTGTTCGGCCTCGCGTTCCTTCTGCTCGGCCGCGATCTCGTTGATCAGCACATCGCGCTCGGCGGTGGACAGCCACTTGGCATCCTTCGGTTCGGAGTCCAGGTAGAACCACACGGCGCCGCACAGCAGCACGGAGAACATGCCTTCGATGATGAACATCCACTGCCAGCCGTGCAGGCCCATGCCTTCGACCTGCAGCAGGCCGCCGCTGATCGGGCCGGACAGCACGGAGGCCACCGCCGAACCGCTCAGGAAGATGGCCATGGCCTTGCCCCGCTCGCCGCGCGGCAGCCAGCGCGTGAAGTAGTACACCACGCCCGGGAAGAAGCCCGCCTCGGCCACGCCGAGGATGAAGCGCATCACGTAGAACGACGTTTCGCCCTGCACGAAGGCCATGCCGGTGGCGGCCAGGCCCCAGGTGCACATGATGCGCGTCAGCCAGGCCTTGGCGCCGAAGCGCTGCAGCATCATGTTCGATGGGACTTCGAACAGCGCATAGCCGATGAAGAACAGGCCGGCGCCGAAGCCGAAGGCCGCGGCATCGATGCCCAGGTCGCTGCTCAGGTGCGGCCGCACGAAGCCGATGTTCACCCGGTCGATGTAGTTCGCGATGAACATGATGACGAACAGCGGCAGGATACGCCACTTGACCTTGCTGATCGCCGCTGCCAGCAGCGGATTGTCCGCCCCGGCCTTCCCTGCTCCGACTGTTGCGCCGTTTTGACTCACGATGGTCTCCTTGGTTTAGGTCTTGATCAGAAGGCGTGGCGCATGCCCAGGTTGACGGCGCGGTTGCCGCTGCCGCCATCGCTGGCATTGCCCAGCGTGTAGCTGGCGCCGTTCTTGTTGAGCATGCGCGCGTAGACGAGGTACACGTCGGTGCGGCGCGACAGGTTGTAGCGGTAGCCGAGGGCGAACTGGTCGGCATCCTGGTTGGCGGCCTCCTTGTCGTCCTTGTGGATCCACGAGGCCAGCACGGTGTGGAGGCCCAGCGGCACGCTCACGCCCACCAGTGCATCCGTGCTGTCCTGCGTGACGGCGGTGGCGACGGGCGCCACGGCCAGGCCGTAGGGATTGGTGGCGTTGCGCAGGGTCGAGCTGAGCGGCCCCTTGTTCACGCCATACGCCAGGTACAGCTTGGCCGGCTTGAACGTGTAGTTCGCCGCCAGCAGCGTGTTGCGGGCACTGCCCAGCCGGATCGTCGCCGTGTCGTTGCTCTTGTTGTGCACGGCCAGGCGCAGTGCCAGCGGCCCGTTCGTGTAGGCCAGGCCCGCGCCCATCGACCGTCCGGCCGATGCATCGCCATTCACCTCGCCGGCCGCGTAATCCAGGTTGGCGCTGAAGCCCTTGAACACGGCGCTGGCGTACTTGATGCTGTTGTCCATGCGGCCGCCGTTCGAGACGGCGTTGATCAGGTTCTTCTCGTCCGCCGACGTGCCGCTGCTGAACGGATCGGCAGACACGGCCGCCAGGTAGTGGTTGGCGTACTGGCGGCCGAAGGTCAGCGTGCCCAGGTCCTGGTTGGCGATGCCGACATAGGCCTGGCGGCCGTACAGCACGCCGCCCTGGCCCGAGTTGCCCGTGTCGAGCTGGATGCCATGCTCCAGCAGGAACAGGGCGGTATTGCCGCCGCCCAGGTCCTCGACGCCCTTGAAGCCCAGCCGCGAACCGGACTCGATGCCGCCGGTGACCTTGGTGACGGCGCCGGCCTTGTTGCCGCTCTCGAAGGAGAGGCCGGCATCGGCGATGCCGTAGATGGTGATGCTCGACTGCGCCAGCGCGGACTGGCCCGCCAGCGCCAGTGCGCCTGCCACTGCCGCGGCCATGAATTTGTTCTGCAAAACGTGTCTCCTGAAGCTTTGTTTTTTCAGCGCGCCATGCTCGGGCGCTTCGGATCGTAGGTCCAGTCGGGGACCAGGTAGCGCATCGCGGCGGCATCGTCGCGCGCACCGCCGGCCACGCGCTTGTACAGCTCGTGGGCGGCGTGGATGCGGTCCATGTCCGGCTCGATGCCCAGGCCCGGCCGGTCCGGCACCTGCACGTTGCCGCCCACGATCTGCAGCGGCTCGCGCGTCAGGCGCTCCTCGCCCTCCTGCCAGATCCAGTGCGTGTCGATCGCGGTGATCTCGCCCGGCGCCGCGGCCGCGCAGTGCGTGAACATCGCCAGCGACACGTCGAAGTGGTTGTTCGAGTGCGAGCCCCACGTCATGCCCCATTCATGGCACAGCTGCGCCAGGCGCACGGACCCCTGCAGCGTCCAGAAGTGCGGGTCGGCCAGCGGAATGTCCACGGCGCCCAGCAGGTGCGAATGGGCCATCTGGCGCCAGTCGGTGGCAACCATGTTGGTGGCCGTGCGGATGCCGGTGGCGCGCTTGAACTCGGCCATGATCTCGCGGCCCGAGTAGCCGTTTTCAGGACCGCAAGGATCCTCGGCGTACGCCAGGATGTGGCCCTTGCCCTTGCAGGCGGCAATCGCCTCGGCCAGCGACCAGGCGCCGTTCGGGTCCAGCGTGGCGCGCGCCTGCGGGAAGCGCCGCATGATGGCGGCGACGGCCTCGACTTCTTCCTCGGCGCGCATCACGCCGCCCTTCAGCTTGAAGTCCGTGAAGCCGTATTTATCGACGCTGGCCGAGGCCAGGTCGGCGATCGCCTCGGGCGTGAGCGCCTCCTCGTGGCGGGCGCGGTACCAGCCCTGCTTGCCTTCGCCAGACAGGTAAGGCAGGTCGGTGCGCGTGCGGTCGCCGATGTAGAACAGGTAGGCCAGCATCGGCACCTCGGTGCGCTGCTGGCCGCTGCCGAGCAGTTCGCAGACGGGCACGCCCAGGTGCTGGCCCAGCAGGTCGAGCAGCGCCGCTTCGACAGCCGCGATGACGTTCTCCAGCCGCAGGTTGATCTCGTGCGGCTGCTTCATGACGGCTTCCTCGGCCGCATTGGTGACCTGGTGGTTGGCCTTGCCGGCGATCGCGCTGCGCATCGCGTTCAGCGTGCGGTTGTAGCGGCCGATCTCGGTACCGGCGACGAGCGGCACCGCCCTCTCCAGTGCGGCCAGGATGCCGGCCGAACCCGGTACTTCGCCCATCCCCACGTGGCCGGCGCTGTCCTTCAGCAGCACCAGCACGCGGGTGAAGTACGGCGCGTGGGCGCCGCACAGGTTGAGCAGCATGCTGTCGCGGCCGGCGACGGGGATGACCTGCATGGTGGTGATGGTCGGGGTACTGGTTCGGTCCATGGTGGCGTCTCGCGTGGGATTTGTCGTTGGAAGGTGGGCCGGAAACCGCATGGAATCCAGCTGGGATCCTAGGATACGGTCTGAGTGTAATGGAAATCGATGTCTTTGCGCTACCGGTTTCGGCAGCTTTCGATGTGCACTTGCAGCATGAAAGCCGGGGGGCGCCCGGGCGGGACCAAAATGGCCCGTGCTAAAATGGAAACCCCTTTAGTTATGCGCCCGCCCCATGAGCCTCGAGAGCCTGTCCGCCGCCTTCACTCTGGACCGCTCGCGCAGCGCCACCTCGCAGGTTTACGAATTCCTGCGCGAACTGATCGTCACCCTCGCCCTGGAGCCCGGCACGCCGCTGTCGCGCACCCAGGTTGCCGAGCGCCTGAACCTGTCGCCGATGCCCGTGCGCGAAGCGCTGTCGCAGCTGGAAAAGGAAGGCCTTGTCGAGATCTTTCCGCAGCACCTGACGCGGGTGCGGGGCATCGACGTGGATTCGGCGCGCCAGGTGCACGTGCTGCGGCTGGCCGTGGAACTGGAGATCGTGTTCGGGTTGGCGAAGAATGCCGGACCGGCCGTGGCGAAAGCGCTGCTGGCCACCGTGACGAAGCAGCGCGCCTGCCTCGAGGTGGACGATTTCGGCGGCTTCATCACGTTCGACCAGGAATTCCACCTGACGATGTACCGCGAGGCGCGGCTGATGAATGTCTGGCACATGATCCGCGGCGCCAGCGGCAACCTGGACCGGCTGCGCCGCCTGCACGTGCCCCTGAACGGCAAGGCGCAGGCCGTGCTGGAGCAGCACACGGGGATAGCGCGCGCGATCAGCGAAGGCAATGCGGCCGAGGCGCAGGACTGGGTGCGCCAGCACTTATCCGGCACGCTGGCGGAGCTGGACAGCCTGCGCGAACGCTATCCCGACTACATGCTGCCGATGGCGGACTTCGTCGAACGCACGCCGGCCTGATCGCGCTGCGGCGAGCGTCGCATTTGCCGGGTCCCCGTTCACCGCGACGACTTCGCAGCCGGGCCATGTCGGCCATGGCAGCCGCCGTGCCGCCGTACCGAGACAAGACAACAGGAGACACGGCCAATGGCCATCAGACAGAAACTGCGCCGATGCTGGCTCGTCGCCACGTGCCTGCTGCTTTCGGCCTGCGCCGCACCGCCGGAACGCGGCTGGAGGGCAGACAACGGCAACGGCACCTTCACGAACCCGATCTTCTACGACGAGTTTTCCGATCCGGACGTGATCCGCGTGGGCGACTGGTTCTACATGACGGGCACCACGATGCACGCGATGCCCGGCCTGCCCGTGCTGCGCTCGCGCGACCTGGTCAACTGGGAATTCGTCAGCTACGCGGCGCCGCGCCTCGATGCCGGGCCGGCCTATCGTCTCGAAGGCGGCCAGTCGGCGTACGGGCGCGGCATCTGGGCACCCAGCCTGCGCTACCACGCCGGCACGTTCTACATCTTCACGAACGTGAACGGCCGGGCGACGCAGGTCTATTCCGCAAGCGATCCGCGCGGACCATGGCGCCACCACGAGATGCGCCGCGGCCTGCACGACCTGTCCGTACTGTTCGACGACGACGGCAGGACGTATGCGGTGTGGGGCCACCAGGAGATGCACATCGCGCAGCTGAATGCGGACCTGACCGACATCGTCGCGGGCACCGAACGGGTGCTGTTCGGGAAAGCGGACGGCATGGGCGAAGGCGCGCACTTCTACAAGATCGATGGCCGCTACTTCATCCTGAGCGCCAACTATGCCGGCGGCTTCCGCATGCCGGCCGCGCGCGCCGACCACGTGTACGGCCCGTATGAAGTCAACCGTGCCATCAGCCAGGATGAAGGCTTCGGCCTGGTGCGCGGCTACCGGCTCGCCTCGTTCGACCCGCCGTTCCGGATCACGCCGCCCGATCCGGCGTCACGCGACGGCACGGCACTGCACCAGGGCGGCATCGTGCTGACGCCGGCCGGCGAATGGTGGGGCTTCTCGATGATGGACTATAACTCGGTGGGCCGGCTGCTCGGCCTGTCGCCCATCACCTGGCAGGACGGCTGGCCGTACTTCGGCCTGCCCGGCAACCTGGGCCGCAATCCGCGCACCTGGGTGAAACCGAAGACGGCGGCCACGGTCCCCGCCAGCGTGCCGTTCGAGCGCAACGACGATTTCAACGGCCCCCTGAAACCCGTCTGGCAATGGAACCACGCACCGGACGACGGGCGGTGGTCCCTGACGGAGCGGCCCGGCTACCTGCGCCTGCAGGCCCTGCCCGCCACGTCGTTCTGGCAGGCCCGCAACAGCCTCACGCAGCGCGCCATCGGGCCGGTGTCCACGCCCACCGTCGTCCTCGATGCGGCCGGCCTGCTGCCGGGCGGCACGGCGGGACTGGCGCTGCTCTTGCTGCCGTATGCAACGCTCGGCGTGGAGCGGGACGAAGCCGGGCTGGCCATCGTGCTGTTCGACCAGGCGCGCAACCGGCGCAGCACCGTGCGCATCGCCGCCACGCGCGTCTGGCTGCGCGCCCATTGCGACTTCCTGACCGAACAGGCCACGTTCAGCTACTCGCTGGACGGCCGCCACTTCGAACCCGTGGGCGAGCCGTTCACGATGGTGTTCCAGCTGAAGACCTTCCAAGGGGTGCGCTATGCGCTGTTCAGCTACAGCACCACGCCATCCGTGGCCGGCCATGCCGACTTCGACAGCGTGGACGTGCAGCAGCCGCACCCGCGCGGCCTGATGCGGCCGATCCCGCTGGGCCGGACGATCCGGCTGCGGGCGCATGCCGGCAGCACCGGCCTGGCCGTAGACGGCAGCAGGCTGGCGCTGGCATCCGCTGCGCCGTTCCAGGTGATCGACATGGGCAGCGGACGTGTCGCGCTGCGGTCCGGGCAAGGGCACGTGACGGTCGAGCGCACCGGGCAGATGGTCCTGCGCAGCGGCGCACCGGGCACCGCGGCGACGTTCCAGTGGATGGAGACGCCGACCGGCGAACTGCTACTGATGTCGCTGGCCACGAACCGTTACCTGCGTGCCGATGCGGCCAGCGGCACCGTCAGCGCCGACAGTGCCGGCCCCGTCCCCGACGGCAGCGATGGCTCGCGCTTCGTGTGGTCCGAGTAAGGAGCAACCGCGGGGCCGAGGGCATCCCACCTAGCCCAGCTGCTTGAGCCGCTGGCCGTGGATGCCCCATTTGCGTTCGGCGCCATCGACCGTGCCGCACAGCGCCCAGCCCGTGCCGATCTTCTGCACGGTGACGGGGGTCTCGATCTCGCGGGCCAGCTTTTCGGCCCACACGCCGGCGGCGCCCTGCCCCTTGAACAATTCCTGGCCTTCGTAGATCACGGTGGCATCGAAGACGGGTGCGGCAAAAATGGTCATCTGGTGGGTTCCTTGGTTGTTTTGCAGGATGCGACGCGAACCGGGCGTTCGGCCCGAAGCTTCGGGTTGCTGGCGCGGCAGCCCGCAAGATCAGTCGTCCGGGTCCGGCAACCTGCGAGCACCCTGGACGGCCTCACCGGCGCCGTCATAAAGGCGGATTCTACCTCCTCCCTGCCGACCTTCTCGTTCACCAGCACCGCTGTCCACTTCCCGCGTCGGCGGCGGCAGCACTCAGCCAGCGCCACGCCGGGTGCCCGGCGACTGCCCCTCTTCCTGTAGACCGCTCGCATGGGCCGACGATGGCGCCGGAAGTTGCGATCGCCATGATCACCTTCGGTTAGTTGCAATTTAGGAGGTGCGCGGATTGCTCACTGGCCGGTGCGTGCGGTCGGCTGGGGCTGGACGGGCCCGCTCGCGGGAGAGGCTGGCGGTCATTGCAGCCTTCGTCCTCGCCTGCAGGTCGCGGTCTGTCGATGCCTTCGTTTGCAGCCTGCAGGTCCCCGGCTATCTAAGCCTACGTTTTCAGCCGGCAGGTCGCCGACTATCCAAGTTTTCGCCCCGACCCGCAGACTGGCGGCTATCCAGGCCTTCGTTTCCGGCCCGCAGACTGGCGGCTACCGGGCTTCGTGCCCAGCCGATCGACAGGCGGCTATCGAATCCTTCACCTACACCGCGCAGACAGGCGGCTGCCGAACTACCATCCGCGCGTTAAGTTCCCGCCACTTGTCCGCCCTGTTCCACCTTGCCCTCGGGCGTCCCCGATGACGAATGCAGCAGCTCTTCCTTGAGCATGTCGAACAGCGTGCGCGCCGCCGGCGCCATGCTGTGTTCGCGCTTGCTGATCAGCCCGAGCGTGCGCTTGATCTCCGGATTCACCAGCGGCACGCCGACGATGCCACCCGGCCTACCCGGCAGCACGGAGAGCCCGGGCACGGCGGCCACGCCAAGCCCCGCCTCCACCAGCCCGAGCACGCCGGAAACGTGGTTGACCTCGCAGAAGATCACCGGGTGCTTCTCGATGCCGGCCAGCGCCGCATCGATCACGGTGCGATTGCCGCTCGACTTGGCCACCGAGATATAGCGCTCGTCGACCGTGTCCTTCCAGGCGAGTTCCTTGCGGCCCGCGAGCGGATGGTCGTGCCGCAGCGCCAGCACATAGCTCTCCACGTGGACCGGCACGAATTCGATCTCGGGATTTTCCGCCCCCGCGAAATTGATGCCGAAGTCCGCCTCGCCCCGCAGCACGAGGTTCAGCACGTCCTGGGCGCTCTCGTCGTGCACGCGCACGCGGATGCGCGGATAGCGCGCGCTGAACCGCTTCAGCACCGCCGGCAGGAAATGCCAGACGGCCGACGGCACGCAGGCGCACGTGACGGTGCCGGTGCGGTGGGCCGCGAGGTCGGCAATGCCCAGCACTGCGTCTTCCAGGCCATCGAGTGCCGTGCGTACATTGACCAGGAAGGTTTCGCCCACGTTGGTCAGCTGCACGCGCCGCGTGGTGCGCTCGAACAGCTTCACGCCCAACCCCTCTTCCAGCTTGTCGATGCGGCGGCTGAGCGCCGACTGCGACAGGAACAGGTCGGCGGCCGCCTGGCGGAAGCTGGCCCGCTCGGCGACCGCCACGAAGGCCTGCAGGTCGAGGATGTCGTAATTGATGCGCATGGCGCAAGAATACGCCGGAAACTTGCAATTATCAAATCAGCGAATCTGGCGGATGATAGCTCCCATACAACCAAGCGCCTCGCCAAGAAGGCCTCACAGGAGACAATATGCGCCATCCCTGCATGCTCGCGGCATTGCTCATTGCCAGCGGCTCATGCTTCGCCCAGAGCAGCGTGGGCCTGTACGGCATCGTCGACCTCGGCATGCGCTCGCTCGACGGCCTCAATGCCGGCAACGCACCGGTCCCGGGCGGCCGCACGAACTCCATCAGCAGCGGTGTGAACGGCACCAGCCGCTGGGGCTTCCGGGCCCAGGAGTCCCTCGGCGGCGGCTGGAAAGCCCTGTTCCGCGTCGAAGGCGGCATCAATGCGGACACCGGCGCGCCGGCCAAGAGCGACCGGCTGTTCGACCGCCAGGCCTGGGTCGGCCTCGAATCGCCCTACGGCACGGTGCTGCTGGGCCGCCAGCCGAACCTGATCTCGGACGCGCTGATCGCCGTCGATCCGATCGGCAAGCGCTTCGCCAGCTTCAACCCCAACATCAATGTCGCCGGCCTCAGCAACACCAAGTTCGGCACGCATTCCTTCGGCACGCAGTACGGCCCCAGCGGCTATGCCGACAATTTCTACCGGCTCGACAACACGCTCAAGTACACGGCCACCGTGGGCCCGTGGCAGGCGCGCGCCGCCTATGCGTTCGGCGAGGTCGCCGGCGATGCCTCGGCCGGGTCCAGCCATGGCGCCGCCCTCGCCTACCAGCGTCCCGAATGGGCGGTGTCGGGCGCCGCGATGCAGTTCCGCAGCCAGGACGGCCTGCCGCTCGATGCCTGGTCCCTCGGTGCGATGGTGCGCCAGGGCGCCTGGCAGTTCAAGGCCAACTTCGCCCGCAACACTGCCGACACGGGCGCCGACCGCACCGTGCACCAGCGCGTGACGTCGGCCGGGGCCAGCCGCACGCTCGGCCATGACTGGCTGGTGACCGCCGCGTGGTACGGCGTGCGGCGCGAGGCCACCGGCCAGCGCGACGACGGCTTCGACCGCGAATTCCTGTTCGTCGAGAAGGCGCTGGCCCCCAGCACCACCGCCTATCTCGAAGCGGACTACACGACCTGGCACGGCGATGCCGCCGGCTTGACCGGGGGCCTGGCCAACGAGCGCCACGGCGCCGGCCTGACCCTCGGCCTGATGCAGAAATTCTGATGGAGACCAGTGCAATGAACACCCCAGCCATGCCTATCGATACAAAGAAGACCGGTCGCGCCATGCGTCCCCACACCCTCCGGCATGCCGCGATCGCCACGCTGGCCGCGCTGGCCCTGGCAGCCGGCGGCGCCGCCAGCGCGACCGAGCTGCACGTGGTGAGCTCCGGCGGTTTCGCCCAGGCCTACAAGGACCTGGCCGGCGCCTACGAGCGCAGCAGCGGCGACCACCTGGTGTCCGAGTGGGGGCCGTCGATGGGCGCCACGAAGAACGCGATCCCGGCGCGCCTGGCACGCGGCGAACCGGTCGATGTCGTGATCATGGTGGGCGACGCGCTCGACAAGCTGATGGCCGAGGGCCGCCTGGAACCGGGCAGCAAGGTCAGCCTGGCCAACTCGCCGATCGCCTGCGCGGTGCGCCATGGCGCCGCCCGGCCGGACATCTCCAGCGTCGCGGGCCTGCGCGCCGCCTTCCTGGGGGCGCGCCACGTGGCCTACTCGGACAGCGCCAGCGGCGAATACATCAAGCGCGAACTGATGGACAAGCTGGGCATCCGCCAGCAGATGGAAGGCAAGGCCGCGCAGATTCCCGCCACGCCGGTCGGCGAGATCATCGCCCATGGCGACGCCGATTTCGGCTGCCAGCAGCGCAGCGAGCTGCAGCCGGTCGAGGGCATCGACATCGTCGGCCTGCTGCCGCCGGCCGTGCAGCTGCAGACCGAATTCGCCGGCGCGCTGGTGCGCGGCAGCGGGCACCAGGAGGCCGGCCGTGCGCTGCTGCGCTTCCTCGCCGCGCCGGCCAACGCCGGGGCCATCGAAGCGACCGGCCTGCAACCGGTCGCGGCCACCCACTGAATTCTTTCGTGCCGGTGCGCCGGCGCTCACATCACGAGGTCATCATGTCCATCCAATCCATCGCCAAGGCCGACTACGCCGCACCGCCCGTCGCCCCCAAGCCCGCACGCGCGCACTCGAAACTCGCCACCGTCATCCGCGTGACGAGCGGGAACTTCATCGAGATGTACGATTTCTTCCTGTTCGGGTTCTACGCCAGCCACATCGCCGCCGCGTTCTTCCCCGCCACCAGCGAATATGCCGCGCTGATGATGACCTTCGCCACCTTCGGCGCCGGCTTCTTCATGCGGCCGCTGGGGGCGATCTTCCTGGGCAGCTACATCGACCGCATCGGCCGCCGCAAGGGCCTGGTGCTGACGCTGGCGATCATGGCCTCGGGCACGGCGCTGATCGCCTTCGTGCCGGGCTACGCCACGATCGGCCTGCTGGCACCGGTACTCGTGCTGATCGGCCGCCTGCTGCAGGGCTTCTCGGCGGGCGTGGAACTGGGCGGCGTGTCGGTGTACCTGTCGGAGATGGCCACGCCCGGCAACAAGGGCTTCTATGTCAGCTGGCAGTCGGCCAGCCAGCAGCTCGCCGTGATCTGCTCCGCTGCGCTGGGCTATGCGCTGAACCAGAGCATGCCGCAGGAGGTCATCGCCGACTGGGGCTGGCGCATTCCGTTCTTCGTCGGCTGCTCCATCATCCCGGTGGTGTTCTACATCCGCAAGTCGCTGCAGGAAACGGAAGCCTACCTGGCGCAGAAGCACCATCCCACGTTCAGCGAGATGATGCGCACGATGACGGCGAACTGGCCGCTGGTCACGGTGGGCGCCATGCTGGTGGTGCTGACCACCGTCGCGTTCTACCTGATCACCGTCTACACGCCCACGTTCGGCAAGAGCGTGCTGAAACTGAGCACCGAGGAAAGCCTGCTCGTCACGCTGTGCGTGGGCGTGTCGAACTTCATCTGGCTGCCCGTGATGGGTGCGCTGTCGGACCGCATCGGCCGCTGGCCCGTGATGGCCGTGTGCGCCACGCTCACCGCGGTGACCGCCTACCCGGCGCTGTCCTGGCTGATCGCCAACCCCAGCTTCGGCCACATGGTGATGATCGAGCTGTGGCTGTCCTTCCTGTACGGCAGCTACAACGGCGCGACGATCGTGGCGCTGACGGAAATCATTCCGGTGCAGATCCGCACGACGGGCTTCTCGCTGGCGTACAGCCTGGCGACGGCGCTGTTCGGCGGCATGACGCCCCTGCTGTCGACGTGGCTGATCGAGGTCACGGGCGACAAGGCCGCTCCCGGCTACTGGATGGCGGGTGCCGGTGCGATCAGCCTGGTCGCCACGTTCCTGGTCTACCGCGGCATCGTCAAGGAGCGCGTGCCGGCGCACGCCTGAAGGGACTGATGCGACGTGCGCCGGGTATGATGGCGCCGTCCGAGTCCCGAGAGTGCCGCGCATGACCACCACCGCCCCGCCCGCCCGCAACTGGTTCGATCAGGGCGGCAGCGCCTACGCCCGCTTCCGCCCCGGCTATCCGCCCGCCCTCGCCGACTTCCTGGCCGGCGCGGCCCCGGACCGCCGCCTGGCCGTGGATGCCGGCTGCGGCAATGGCCAGCTTACCGGCGTGCTGGCGCCCGCCTTCGAGCGCGTGGTCGGCATCGATCCCAGCGCGGACCAGATCGCCAACGCCGCGCCGCACGACCGTATCGACTATCGCTGCGCCCCCGCTGAACACATGCCGCTCCCGGATGCCAGCGCCAGCCTGGTCGCGGCGGCGCAGGCCGCGCACTGGTTCGACCTGCCGGCGTTCTACCGCGAGGCGCGCCGCATCGCCCGCCCCGGCGCCATCCTGGCACTGGTCAGCTACGGTGTCCTCCGGCTCGACGCCGCACTCGACGAACGCTTCCAGGCCTTCTACCGGAACGAGATCGGCCCCTACTGGCCGGCGCAGCGCAAGCTGGTGGATACCGGCTACGCAACGCTGGACTTCCCGTTCGATGAAATTGCACCGCCGGCGCTGGCGATCCGCAGCGAATGGACGCTGCCGCAATTGCTGGGCTACCTGACCACCTGGTCCGCGGTACGCAGCGCCAGGGAGGCCGGCCGCGACGCTTTGCTGACGGCCTTCGCCGCCGATCTGGGCAAGGCCTGGGGCGATCCGGAAGCGCCGCGGCCCGTGTGCTGGCCGCTCAATATGCGGATCGGACGCCTGTAGCAGCGGGACGCGGCCTTGCGCGCACCCTTCCAGATCCTGCCGCTGGCCCTGGCCATCGGCGCCGGGCTCGCCCTCGGCCTGTCGGCGCCGGTGGCGGCCGTGCAGATGCATTTTCTCGGCGAGGCGTTCATCCGCCTGCTGGGATGGGTCATGTGTCCGCTGATCTTTTGCATGCTGGTCGATGGCGCCGCCGCGCTCGGCCGCAACCGCACCCTCGGGCGGCTCGGCGTGGCCATGCTGCTGTATTTCAGCGCCATGTCGGTGCTGTCGATGCTGGCCGGCCTGGCGGCCGGCTGGGTCCTCGAACCGGGGATCGGCATGGCGTCCGCCGCCGGCGGTGCGGCGCTGGCCGGCGGTGGGACGATGGTGCTGCCCGCCTGGATGGATTACCTGCCGCCGGTGCACGTCAACAATCTGGTGGTACTGGCCCTGGCCCTGCCGGTCGGCCTTGCGGCCGGCCTGTGGCCCCGCGTGTCCGTGCTCGGACCGATCCATGCCGCCCGCAAGATGCTGCTGGCCGCGGTCCGGATGATCCTGTGGCTGTCGCCGGCAGCCGCCTTCGGTGCGATGGCCGCCGCCGTGGGGCGGGGCGGCCTGGCCGCGCTGCTGCCGCTGCTGCGCTTCGTCGTGGCGATCAACCTGGCCAGCGTGCTGTTCATCCTCGTGGTGTTCGGCTGCGTGGCACGGCTGGTGCACCTGTCGCTGCCACGCCTCGTGGTGTTCCTGCGCGACGAACTGGTGCTCGTGACCGTCACCGGCGCAACGCTCGCGGCACTCGCGCCACTGAGCGACAAGCTCGCGCGGCTGGGCTGCCCGCGCCGTCTCACGGACATCGTGCTGCCGTTTTCCTACTCGCTGAACCTGGCCGGCACCTATCTGTACATCGCGATGGCACTGGTGTTCCTGGCCGAAGCCTCGTCGGTCCAGGTGGGATGGCATGAGCTGGCGGCCATGCTGGGCGTGGGCCTGTTGAGCAGCAAGAGCGCCGTGGGCGTGGCCGGTTCCGGCTTCGCCACGCTGGCCGCAACGGCCGCGCTGCTGCATGTGGCCCCGGCCGACACGGTGGCCCTGCTGCTGGCGATCGACCGCACGATGAAATGCCGGTTGCTGACCAATGTGATCGGCCATGCGCTGGCCTGCATCGTGCTGGCCGCCAGCGATGGCACGCTGGAGCGGGAGGCGCTGCGGGAAGGTCTCGCCCGCGGGTGATGCCCCGGCAGGTTTTCAGCAAGGGGCCCTCTGCGCGCTGATCTTGTCAGATCAGGTCAGGGCCTGGCGGCCGCCAGCGCCTGCGCGATCCAGCCATCGAACACCGCCTGGTGGAACTTGATCCACCCTTCCGTATGCCGCGCGATATCGGCCGGCGTGTTCTCGCCATCGCGCATGCGCCCGTTCTGCGCATCGATGTCGGCGATCGGCAGGCGCATCACTTCGAACAGCTTCACGGCCGCGGGATTCTTCTCCGCCCAGGCCCGGTTCACGACGATGCGGGTGGTATTGACCGAGAAGCCATAGTCGCTGCCGTCGTCCAGCCGCGTGCTGGCCTTCTGCGGATTCGCCGAGAACGGCACCTGCAGCCACACCACGTCCTTGCCCGGCACGAGCACCCCGCTCACCCAGTACGGCGTCCAGGTGTAGTAGAGGATGGATTCGCCCCGCTTGTAGCGGCCGATGGTGTCGGCGATCAGCGCGGAATAGCTGCCCTGCACATGCTGCACCGTCGCGCGCAGTTTGTAGGCGTCCATGTGGTGTTCGATCACCGCTTCGCAGCCCCAGCCCGGATTACAGCCGGTGAGGTCGGCCTTGCCGTCGCCGTCATGGTCGAACAGTCTGGCGATCTCCGGGTCGCGCAGCTGGTCGATGTTCGTGATGCGGTACTTCTCTGCCGTGGCCTTGTCGATCATGTAGCCCTGCGCGGCCGGACCGGCGTACTGGCCGGTGCGCAGCAGCGTGGCGTCGCCGCCGGCATTGTCGTAGTAATCCTGGTGCAGAGGGTCCCAGTGCACGGCCAGGAAGGTGGCGTCGCCGTTGGCGATGGCGATGTGCGCCGTCGGGTACTCGACTTCCTTGATGGGCTGGGTCTCGTAGCCCAGCTTTTGCAGCGCGCGCTCGACCAGCATGGTCTGGAAGGTCTCTTCCGCGATCGGGCTTTGCAGCGCCTGCACCTTGATGCCCTTGCCCGGCAACGCGGCTGCCGGCGTTTGCGCCATGGCGAGACTGGTGGTCAGCGCGAGTGCGGCCAGCGCCAGGGCCGACAGCCAGCGCACCCGGCGCTGGGTTCTTTGGGTGTCCTTGAAGTGTTCGATATGCTGCATGGGTTGCCTTTGTCTTGTTTTCTCAGTGTGCGGTGCGGGGCGTTGCTGGTGCGGTTGCTCCATCGCGCTCCGCGCTGCTGCGGGTCAGCCGCAGCACCAGGCCGGCGGGGCCCGTCTGGTACCAGTGGCGCGCGCCGCGGCGCGGCTGGCCCATCGCCTGCGTCAGGCGGTCCAGCGTGATGGCCAGCAGCACGATGCCCAGGCCGCCCACGGTGGCCAGGCCCATGTCCAGGCGGCCGATGCCGCGCAGGACCATCTGGCCCAGGCCGCCCACGGCGATCATCGAGGCGATCACCACCATCGACAGCGACAGCATCAGCGACTGGTTGATGCCGGCCATGATGGACGGCATGGCCAGCGGGAACTGCACGCGCGTCAGCAGCTGCCATGGCGACGCGCCATAGGCGCGCGCCGCCTCGATCAGGTCCGGACGCACCTGGCGGATGCCGAGGTTCGTCAGGCGCACCAGCGGCGGCAGGGCGAAGATGATCGTCACGATCACGCCCGGCGCATTGCCGATCCCGAACAGCATCACCACCGGCACCAGGTACACGAACGCTGGCGTGGTCTGCATCGCATCGAGCAGCGGGCGCAGGATGTTCTGGGCGCGGTCGCTGCTGGCCAGGTAGATCCCCAGCGGCAGCCCGATCAGCAGGCAGAACGCCAGCGACGTGAGCACCAGCGACAGCGTGATCATCGCTTCCGGCCAGACGCCCAGCAGCGCCACGGCCAGCAGCGCCAGCACGGTGCCGATGGCCAGCGCCCGGCTGGCGAACTGCCACGCGAAGAGGCCGATGATGGCGATGACCACCAGCGATGGCGCGGCCAGCAGCACGTCGCCGATGCCGGTCAGCGTGGCATCGATCGGCGCGCGCACCGCCTGGAACAGCGGGCGGAAATGTTCGACCACCCAGCCCAGTCCCTGGTTGATCCAGGACTGCAGCGGCAGCGAACCATCGAACAGGTTCGACAGGTGCACGCCGTCGGCGTGTGCCGGCGCGGCGGCGGGCGTTGCGGCATCCAGCCAGGCCGTGTCGGCGGGCGGCGATGGCAGCCACGGGTTGGTTTGCGCCGTCGTCTGCACGACCGGCTCGATCGCCGTCTCCATGGCAGCATCGATAGCGGTCACGGCGGCATTGGCATTGGCGGCATTCATGCGGGCTCCTTCTGGGTCTGTGGCTCGGCAATCGCCGGGGTGTCGCGGTCGAGGAACTTGAGCAGCGTGGTCCGGCTGATCGCGCCGCGGTAGAGGCGGTCGCTGCCGACGACGGGTACCGCATACGGCAGCTGCGCCACCTGGCCGAACAGGCCGGCCACCGGTTCGTCGGCATCGATGGTCTGCACGTCCGGCAGGAAAGCATGCGCGAGGCCCAGCGGCCCGGTGTGGCCATCGAGCGCGCTGCGCAGCGAATCGGCCGAGACCAGGCCCAGGAACTCGCGCTGCGGATTCACGACGTAGGCATAGCTGCGGTCCTGCTCTTCCAGCATCGACAGCGCCGCGCGCGCACCGCGGGTCGGCGATTCGGACACCACGATCTGGCTCTTGCGGGCGATATCGCCGGCCTTGAACACGGCGGCCGCATCGACGCCGCGCACGAAGCTGCGCACGTAGTCGTTGGCGGGCCGGCGCAGGATTTCCTCCGGCGTGCCCACCTGCACCACGTGGCCGTCCTTCATGATCGCCACGCGGTCGCCGATGCGCATGGCTTCGTCGAGATCGTGCGAGATGAAGACGATGGTGCGGCGCTTGATCTGCTGCAGGCGCAGCAGCTCCGACTGCATGTCCGTGCGCATGATGGGATCGAGCGCGGAGAACGCCTCGTCCATCAGCAGGATCGACGGATCGCAGGCCAGCGCGCGGGCCAGGCCCACGCGCTGCTGCATGCCGCCGGACAGTTCGTCGGGATAGCTGCCCGCGTAGGCGGCGAGGCCGACCTGCTCCAGCGCCTGCCGGGCCAGCGCATGGCGCTCGGCCTTCGGCATGCCGGCAAGCTCCATGCCGAACGCGGTGTTGTCGAGCACGGAGAGCTGCGGCAGCAGCGCGAACGACTGGAACACCATGCTGATGTCCTTGCGGCGCAGGGCCCGCAGCTGTGCGTCCGGCAGCGTGTTGATGTCGCTGCCGTCGATCAGGATGCGGCCGGCGGTCGGTTCGATCAGGCGGTTTAGCATGCGCACCAGCGTCGACTTGCCGGAGCCGGACAGGCCCATGATGACGAAGATCTCGCCCGCCTCGATGGTGAAGGTGGCGTCGAACACGCCGAGCGTGCAGCCGGTGCGGGCCAGGATGTCCTGCTTGCTGGCGCCTTGATGCACCAGCTCCAGCGCCGCTTCGGGCTGGTCGCCGAAGACCTTGAAGACATGGTCGATATGGATTTGTTTTGCCACGTTGTGGTCCTTCCTTCGATTGCGCGAATGAATGACACCCGCAGGCCGTTGGCCATGCGCGGGAATCGGCGAACCCTGTGCCGACGGCGATGCAACGGCGCAAAGGCGCGCGCAGGCGATGGACAGGGCGAGACACGGCTGACCGGCGCGCAGGCGCCTGGACGACAGGGTGTCAGGTGCGCGTCAGGAGAAGCTGGGGTTCAGGACTCTCGACCACGCGGTGCCAGGCAAAACCTGGCAGAGGTGTCCGACGGACGATGCGTCGGACGATTCATGATGCGGGCGCTGGGCCCAAGGATGACTTCCCGGTGACTGCCGGGGAGTCGGTGCGGCAGGGACGCTGCCGCGGCGAACTGTTTTGGATGTGCCGGTATTATAACGCGACAATACATAAATGTACAGTTATCATGCAAACCAACACTGCGTGCCAGTGTGCGCCGGAGAACACACCTCGCTCTGCCAATGGACGCAATCATCACCAGATGCCGGGTAAAACCGTGCTGATCGCCCAGGCCGTAGCACTCATCTACTCGGAATTATCTGATTCCATCGCAAGATGCGGAGTTCCCAGCGACAACCTCCTCGGCAAAGTGTCACCAGGCGCGGCGAAGGTTCACGCGCATGACCCACAATCACGACGAGGTAACCATGATTGCCAACGATATCCTGCCCGATGAACGGGTCCGCACCGGCGCACGCCATCCAGTCCCGCGTTTGACCCGGCACCTGCTGGAGCAGGCCAGCATCGAGGCCCTGGTTGCCATCGATTCTCCCGGCATGCCGCTTCTCACCGAGGCCGAGCGCGCCGCATCGCTTCGGGAACTGCTGGGAATCCGGCCGCCGGGCGATGTCTGGGTCTTCGGTTATGGATCGCTGATCTGGAATGCCGCCATCCATTCGGTGGAACGGCGTATCGCCCGGATCGATGGCTGGCATCGGTCTTTCTGCCTGTCGATCACGGCACTGCGCGCCACGGTCGATCGGCCCGGCCTGATGCTGGCGCTGGATCGGGGCGGGGCCTGCTGCGGCGCCGCCTACCGCCTCGCGGAGTCCGATGTCGACAGCGAACTGCGCCTGCTGTGGCGCCGCGAAATGGCCTGTGGCGCTTACGTGCCGCGCTGGGTCCAGCTGAACGACTGCAACGGCAATGCCTTCGGCTGGGCGATCGCATTCACCATCGATCGCGACCATCCGCATTACGCGGGCGACGTCGACGAAGCCGTCACGGTGCGGCGGCTCGCGACGGCTTCGGGCGGGCTTGGCAGCTGTGCCGATTACCTGTTCCGGACCTGCGACAGCCTGCAGGCCAACGGCATCCGCGATCCGGCACTCGAACGCCTGGCTACGCTGGTTGGGGCGGAGCACGAAGACGAACGTTGCTTCGCCCCGGATTGAAGCACGGCCGCGTTCCGCGCCGCCCGGCGGGCCGCTTTCCCCCTATTCATCCCGGACAACGATCCACTTGCTAGCCCCGGACGACCCGATGCCTGGCAAAGCCGGCCGCGCATCGGGCGTCGAACGCCAGTCTTCGATCGAAAAGCTGCCGCGCCGCCGCAACGCGATACGACAGCGCGGCCATCTTTTTTTTGAGAAGCCGTGCTTGTGGCGACCATCAATTCACGGCTGCCGTGAATCAGTCAGCCCCACCTCCGCTTCCAGGCGGCTGTGGGGACGATGGTGCCGCAGGCTGCGCAGTCACCGCCGCGAGATCCTCGTGGATGCGCCGTTGCCAGCTCACGCCCCCCGTCTGCTCCGTCAGCGCGATGGCGTGCCGCAGCAGCGCCTGGGCTGCTTCAGGCTCGCCCCGGGCCGTCGCGAGGAACGCCTGGATGCGCAGCAGTTCGGGCATGCACCACTGTTCGTTCTGAACGGCCGCCAGGGCCAGCGCGTCGTCGAGGGTCGCCGCGGCCTCGTGCAAGCGCCCTTGCCTGCCCAGCGCCTCGGCCAGGACAGCCAGGTAATACGGCAGGCGCGCCCGATGCCCGGTCGCCCGGAACTGCGCGATCGCGCGCACCATCTCGTCGATGCCGGCGAGGGAATCCGGCGTGCCGCGCACGGCCAGCGCGCCGCGGCAGAAAGTGACGATCGGTCGCCACGTCACGATGCCGTGCTGCTCGACCAGTTCGTCGAGCATGGCGGTATGGTGGGCGCACGCGTCGTCCTGCCCGAGCCAGAAGAACAGCAGGCAGTTCCACGCGAGCGCGATGCTCAGGGACAGCTCGTGGTTCGCTGCCCGTCCGTACGCGAGTATCGTTTGCGCCATGTCGGCCGCCTGAGCGGTCTGGCCGGTGAGCCACTGCGCATGCGACAGCACGACAAGGATATTGACGCTGTTGCTGTACTGGAAACGCACGAAGCGCGCATCGTTGAAATCCTGCGCCTGTTGCGCCGCCAGTCGTTCCATGCGGCGCCGGGCATCGAGCAGGCGGCCGGTGAAGATCTCGCCGACGCCCAGGTGCGTCTCCCCCTCGGCCAGCGCGGACGGGTCGTCCGTGCTGGCAATCGACAGAAACGTGGCCAGCGTGCGCATGCCTGCGTCATGTTCGCCAGAAAACAGTTCGATCGTGCTGGTCAGCCGCAGGCAGCGCAGGCGAAAATCGGTGTCGGCCAGACGCTCCGACAACGCGAGGGCGCGGCCGATGGCGGCGCGCACTTCCGGACCCGTGCCGCAGGTATAGAGGATGGCGCCGGCCAGCGCGAAATGCAGGTGCATGTCGGCCACCGTCCCCGTGCAGCCGGCCGCGTCGAGCCGGGCGATGGCCCCGGCGAGATGCCCGCGGCTTTCGTCGGTCAGGGAAAAGTGATTCCACAGCAGGATGCCGGCGGCGGTCAGGTCGATCTGCAACCGGCTCTGGCCGGCCGCGGACTGCGTCCAGGCGAGTGCGGCCCTCAGGTCATCGAGCAGGCCGCCGTATGCCGCGCCCCACTCGCGCGATGGCCGCTCGCCCCATGCAGCGGCAGCCTGCTGGACAGCCGCGCAGACATGCGCGGCGTGCCGTTGCCGCACGGTCTGCTCTTCGCCCGCCAGAGCGAGCTTGTCGAGGCAATGGACGCGCGTGGTTTCCAGTGCACGGTAGACCGGCTCGCCGTCCGCTTCGCCCGATAGCAGCGACTTGGCGGCCAGCTCGGCCAGCATGGCGCGCGCGGCATCGGCCGGCAGGCCGGCGACGCGCGCCGCGCCATCGATCCGGAACGCGCCCGGAAACACCGCGATGGCCCGGAGCAGCGCCGCCTCGGCGGCCGGCAGCAGGCCGTAGCTCCAGTCGAGCGTGGCGAGCAGCGTGCGGTGCCGCTCGAGTCCGGCGCGACGGCTGCCCAGCAACCGGAAGCGGTCGCCCAGCTGCGATTGCAGGCCCTGCACGCCAAAGCTGTCGACGCGCATGGCCGCCAGCTCGATCGCCAGCGCGATGCCGTCGAGGCGCCGGCAGATGTCGGCTGCTGCCGCCGCGTCGTCGTCGGCCAGGACGAAGCCCTCCGCGCGGTCGCGCGCGCGTTCGGCAAACAGCGCGACCGCGGCGTAGTCGAGCGCCTGCGCCGCCGTCAGTGCGACGCCTTCCGGCGGACAGGCCAGGCCTGCGAGCCGGTGCGCCTGTTCCCCGCCGATGCGCAGCGCGGCGCGGCTGGTTGCCAGCACATGCACGCCGGGCGCCTCCTCCAGCAGCCGCGCCACACAGGGCGCGATGGCCGGCGCCAGGTGTTCGCAATTGTCCAGCAGGAGCAGCACACGGCGCGCGCGCAGGGACCGGCATAGCGCTGCCAGCACGTCGCCTGCATGGACCACCAGCCCGGTGGCGCTGGCGATGGCATGGGGCACCAGCGCCCCGTCACGCAGGGGCGCGAAATCGACGAACCACACGCCATCGGGGAACGCCTCGAGCGAGCGGCCTGCAACGGCCAGGGCCACGGTCGTCTTGCCGATGCCGCCGGCACCGACAATCGAAACGAGCCGGGCCACGCCGACGGCCTGCGCCAGCATGCCGATCACCTCGGCGCGCCCCACCATGCGCGTTGCTAACGGCGGCAGATTATGGCGCGTGCGCGGCGGTTCGGCGGGCGTGAACGGGATGACCTGACCGCTAGGCATCGGTACCCTGGGCCTGCCGCCGCTGCGCGTCCTGCAGTTCACCGTGCGCGATCAGCTGTTCCATCGCGAAGGCGCGTGTCAGGAAACCCTGCCGGTACGCCATGCCGCGCTGGCACGGCTGGGCCAGGAGCAGGGATTTGGCGACCAGGCTGGCGATCGCCTCCATCACGGACGAACGATCGGTATCGTGCGTGCAGCAGACCGCGCAGGCCGCCTCAAGGCCGAAGGCGCCGGCAAACACGGCCAGGCGGCGCAGCACCGCCTGCTCGCTTGGCGCCAGCAGGACATAGCTGGCATGCACGGTTGCCGTCAGCGTGCGGTGCCGCGCCGGACCGGCATGGAAGCCGTCGAACATGGCAAAGCGCCGCACGAGATGGTCGAGCACCGCGGCGGCGCCCATCGTCCCGGCGCGCTGGGCCGCCCGTTCGATGGCCAGCGGCAGGCCGTCGAGCAGGCGGCAGATGGCGCTCACGGCGCCTGCATTGGCGTCGTCGAGCAGAAAGACTGGCGCCTGCCCGGCGGCGCAGGCGGCATGCGTGGCGCAACGTGCGAACAGCTGCACGGCCGGAAACGCCATGGCATCCACGGCGCCAATGCCGTCCGCGTGGTCCGGCACGGCCAGGCCGGACAGCCGCCGGACCCGCTCGCCCCGGATGCACAGCGGTTCGCGGCTGGTGACGATGAGCTTCAGCTGGTGCGTGCCGGCCAGCAGTCGATCGGCATGCAACGCGACCGCCCCGACCACGTGCTCGCAATTGTCGAGGACCAGCAGTATGGCGCCGTGGGCACGGCCGCGCAGGGCGCCATCGATGGCATCGGCCACCCGTGCCGGATCGTCGAGCGGGGCCAGATCGGCGAAGCGGCACCCATCATTGAACGCACCGGCGGCCAGATCGGCCACCGCCAGCGCGGCAGCCGTCTTGCCCACGCCGCCCGGCCCGACGATCGATACCAGCCGGGCATCCTCGAGGTCACGGACGATCGCGGCGAGCACGGCATCGCGGCCGATCACGCGCTGCGGCGCCGGCATGGCATCACCGTCACGCCCGGTGCCATAGGATTCCTGGCGGACGATGGCGATGAACCGGTACCCCCGGCCCACCACGGTGGCGATATGGCGCGGCGCATCGGTCCGGGCATCTTCGCCCAGCAGGCGCCTGATGGCGGCAATGGTGACTTTCAGGTTGCCGTCTTCCACGACCAGGCCGGGCCACGCCCGGGCCAGCAGTTCCCGTTTGCCCACCACGCGGCCGTGCGCGGCCACCAGCAGCGCGAGCACGTCGAACGCGCGCCGGCCGATGCGCACCGGCCGGCCGTTTTCCAGCAGCAGCGTTTGCCTTGGCACGAGCAGGAACGGACCAAATGCAAAAGCGGCGTCCGTCGTGGAAATCTGGGCAGTCAAGGAGGTCCCCATGGTTATCGTCCGATGTGCAGTGTAGGTCCGCGCCAGGCTTCGCTCAAGTTAAATGCGGTAAATGGCCGACAGTAAATGGCCTACTCACTGCCCGGCATCCAGCGCCGCCTGCTGCGCGCGCCGGTAGCTCTCGGCCACGGCAGCGTAGTTGGGCGCGACCAGTCCGTAGAGCCGTGCCAGCTCGGGGGCTTCGGGCCGCGCCCAAGTGCGGTGCAGTTCCGACAGCAGCGCATTGGTGGTCGTCGGCTGGACACCGCCTTGCACGAACCGCGCCAGCGAAACGCGCGAGGCCATCTCGCTCGGGTCGCCGGATGCATCCATCACGGCATACACCTGGTACCCCGCCGCGCGGGCATCGAGCGCGGGGAACATGACGCACACGCCCGTCCAGACGCCCGCCATCACAAGCGTTTTGCGCCCCCTGCTGCGGACCGCCTCGACGAAATCGTCGTTGTCCCAGGCATTGACTTCGCCCTTGCGCGCGACATGGACGGCATGCGGGGCATACTCGGCAATCTCGGGCATCAACGGGCCGTTGGTGCCGGCCGGCTCGGATGCCGTCGTGATGACCGGAATGTCCAGCAAGGTACACAGCCTGGCGATGACCTCGACATTGCGGCGCAGATCCGCGACTTCGATGTCCCTGACGGTCTGGAACAGGCCCGACTGGTGATCGAGCAGCAGCACCAGCGTATCGGCCGGATCGAGCAGCATCGCGCCGCCGCCCGAGGGCAGCACGCTGGTTTTCGTGTGGTTCGTTTGCATGATGGTGGCTCCAGTCGTGCGGCGCTCAGCGCAGCAGGTGCTTGTCGAGGAAGGTGCCTATCAGCGGCGCCATCACGTCGAGCCGATCCTCCAGCGCGAAGTGGCCGCTGTCGAGAATATGCAGTTCCGCCTTCGGCAGGTCGCGCAGGTAGGGATGGGCGCCCGGCTCCGGAAAGATCTTGTCGTTCTTGCCCCAGACGATGAGGGTGGGCGGCTGGTACTGGCGGAAAAACGCCTGGAACTCGGGATACAGCGGCGGGTTGGTGCCATAGTCGTGCAGCATGTCGAGCTGGATGTCGGCGTTGCCCGGCCGGTCGAGCAGCGCCTGGTCGACGACCCAGTTGTCGGGGCTGATCCGGGCGACATCGCTCATGCCGTCCGTGTACTGGAACTTCGTCATGTCGAGCGTCACGAGGTGCGCCAGCGCGGCGCGGTTGGCGGCCGATCCATCGGCCCAGTAGGCCTTGATCGGGTCCCAGAATGCGCCGAGTCCCTCGACGTAGGCATTCCCGTTCTGCACGATCAAGGTCTGCACGCGGTCCGGATGTTTCAGTGCGAGCCGGTAGCCGATCGGGGCGCCGTAATCCATCACGTACATGCTGTATTTGTCTGCACCCAGCGCAACCGTGAGCCGGTCGACGATGTCCGTGAAATGGGCGAAGGTGTAGGCGAACGCGGACCGGTCGGGCATGTCGCTCTGGCCGTAGCCGGGATAGTCCGGCGCGATCACGCGGTAGCGGTCGGCCAGCAGGGGAATCAGGTTGCGGAACATGTGCGACGAGGTTGGAAAGCCGTGCAGCAGCAGCAGGACCGGCGCATCCGCCGGCCCCGCTTCGCGGTAGAACACGTTGATGCCGTCGATGCTGATGCTCCTGTAATGGATGACGGGGACGGCGACTGCCGGGGTGACGGACTGGTTCATTTTTTTTCTCCTTGAGGACGGCAGCGCCAAAAGATGGGTGGACTGCAGGAAGCTCGATTGCAGGTGGGTGGACGGCGCTGCTGGAATCCACTCTAGCGCCAGCGTGTGCCGGCGCGAAGTTAAGCGTGGTTAAAGCTTTCAGCGCAGACCCCCGGACCCGGGCGGCAGTCGTTATGATGGGAACCAGCGGTCGGCCGGCGACCTGCGTGAGCGCCGCACGCACACCATCATCAGGGGAACAGCCATGGGAAACTCCTTCGTAGCCACCGGCGAGCGCGCATTCGCGTTCGGGGCGTTCGTCCTTGTCCCGGAACGCCAGGCGCTGTTGCAGGATGGTGTAGCGGTAAGGCTGGGCGGCCGCGCGCTCGATATCCTCACCGCACTGGTCGAGCGCGCGGGCGAGCTGGTGAGCAAGCGCGAATTGCTGGCGCGCGTGTGGCCCGATACGATCGTCGACGAGAGCAACCTGAAGGTCAATGTCGCCGCGTTGCGCAGGGCGCTGGGCGATGGCGGTTCGGACGACGCGTGCTATATCGCGACCGTCAACGGCCGCGGCTACCGGCTGATCGCGCCCGTGACGCCGGGCGCGCTGTCCGACTTCGCGCCGGGAGCCGTGGCGCCGCCGCCCCGCCTGCATAATCTGCCCACCGGAACGACGCGCGTGCTTGGCAGGGCCGACGCCATCGATGCCATCCGGCGCGATTTCGGCGTGGCGCGCCTGGTGACGATCGTCGGCCCGGGCGGCATCGGCAAGACGACCGTCGCACTGGCGGTCGCCGAACAAGCCATCGGCTCGTACCGGGATGGTGTCTGGCTGGTCGACCTGGCCCTGACGAAAGCCCCGCACATGACGGCCAGCGCCATCGCGGCCGTCGTCGGCGCGGCGGGCGGCGCGCCCGACAGCCTCGAGATGCTGTGCCGGTCCCTGCGCGAGCGGGACATGCTGCTCGTGCTCGACAGCTGCGAACATGTCATCGATGCCTGCGCCGCCTGCGCCAGCGCGATCCTGGCGCAGGCGCCGGACGTGCGCATCCTCGTCACCAGCCGCGAGCCGCTCCGGCTCCCCGATGAACGCGTGCGCCGGCTGCCCGGACTGGCTACGCCGCCCTCGCTGGAACGCCTGGACGCCCAGGAGGCCATGATGTTCCCGGCGGTGCAGCTGTTCGTCGACCGCGCCACCGACCGGGTCGATTCCTTCACGCTGCGCGACGACGAGGCGCCGGCCGTGGCGGAAATCTGCCAGCGGCTCGATGGCCTGGCGCTGGCCATCGAGCTGGCCGCAACGCGCATCGACGCATTCGGGGTCGGTGGCCTGCTGCGCCAGCTCGATCACTGTTTCGGGGTTTTGACGGGGCGCCGTTCGGGACCGGAGCGGCACCGCACGCTGGCGGCCACGCTGGCCTGGAGCTATGGCCTGCTGTCGGTGCAGGAGGCGGCACTGCTGCGGGCCGTCGCCGTGTTCGCGGGGTTTTTCGACAGCGATGGCGCGGCCGTCGTGGCCGCCATACCGCGCGACGAGGCGACCGCCCTTCTGGCGCAGCTGGCGGCGAAATCCCTGCTCATGACCGGCGTCGACGGCAACGCCATCGCCTACCGGCTGCTGGAAACGACGCATGTGTACTGCGCCGAGAAGCTGCGCGCCAGCGGTGAGGACCATGCCGTGCGCCAGCGCCATGCGCAGCACATGTGTGCAACCCTGGAGCGGGCCGCCGGCGAATGGGCACGTCTGCCGGCGGGCGAGTGGGAAAAGGCCTGCCGCGACCTGCTCGGCGACCTGCGTGTGGCCCTGGGCTGGACCGGGCACGTGGCGCCCGACGGGCCGCTGTCGATCCGGCTGACCGTTGCGGGCCTGCTGTTATGGAACCATTTCTCGCTGACGGAAGAGTGCGACGAACATGCCTCCCACGCGGTGGCCGCGCTGGACGCGGCAGGCCTCACCGGCACGGCGCTGGAAATGAAGCTGAAGCTGTCGCTCGGCGGCGCCAGGATGTTTACGCGCGGCCTGACGCACGAGGTCACGGAGACCTTGCAGCGTGCGCTGCAGATCGCCGCCGGGATCGGCGACACGGATTATCAGCTGCGCTGCCTGATGATGCTTGGCATCCACGCCCTGTTCGCCGGCCAGCATGTCGCAGCCCTGCGCACGCTCGAGCGGTTCGCGGCGGTGGCGCGCGTGGCTGACCCGTCGGTGCTGCCGGAAAGCGAGGTACACATGGGGATCGCGGAACTGTTCCTCGGCAAGCTGCCCGCCTCCCGGCACCGCCTCGAGTCCCTGGCCCGGCGCGACCTGCGCTATTACGGTTCCTACTCCGTGCGCTACCTGTCGGACCCGATCGTCCTCGTGCGCAGCGCGCTGATGCATGCCCAGTGGCTGACCGGCTCGCCCGACACGGCCATGCGCACGGCCGCCGCGGCCATGGCGGACGCGCGCCTGACCAGGCACCATCTATCGCTGAACAACGTCCTGTCCTACGCCTGCGCGCTGTTCTACTGGGCCGGCGACCATGACGAATGCGCCCGCTATGTCGCCATGCTCGACGAGCAGATCGCGCGGCACGGTCTGATCACCCGCAAGCCCGTGGCCAGCTTCTACGGGGCCGCCGTGGCCTATGCGCGGGAAGGCGCCTCGGCCGCCGTCATCGGTGCCCTGCGCCGGGCCATCGACGAGTTCAACGGCACCAATCACCTGGCCCGCATGCCCTATTATCTGAGCGTGCTGGCCGATGCGCTCGACCACGGCGGGCATCCCGATGCCGCCGAAACGACCATCGGCATCGCGCTCGACAAGGCCGCAGAACAGCAAGAGCAGTGGTGCCTGCCGGAGGTATGGCGCATCCAGGCGGGGATGGCGGCGCGGCGGGGGCAGGCGGAGCGGGCAGCCACGTTACTGCTCGACGCGATGAAGGTCGCCAGCGAAACGGGTGCCCTGGCGTGGCGCCTGCGCGCGGCCACCGATCTTGCCACGCTGTGGCGGGCCGGTCCGCGCGACTGCGAGGCACGCGCCCTGCTGGCAGGCGTCCGGGCGCAGTTCACGGAAGGGTTCGCGACCCGCGACCTTGCCGATGTGGCGCGGCTCCTCGCGCAATGGCAAGAATAATGGCGAGAATAATGGCAGGGATAATGGCGGCAACAACAGAGCGCGCGCGCTGCTTGCCCGTTCCATAGCACGAAAGTTCCGATAGCTTAAGACGCGGCGTGGCGCCGCGCGAGTGCGGCGGCGATCGGTGGCGCGTACTGGCCGTCGATCTGGACGAACAGCATGCGGCATGGCTTGCCCGAGCGGTTCGCCCAGGCGTGGTTGGTGCCGCGCTGGACGACCACGCTGCCGGGCCTGAGCGCCACCTCCCCCTTGTCGAGCACGAGCGTCAGTTCACCGTCGATCACCACGCCGTAGTCGAGTGCTTCCGTGCGGTGCATCATCGGGTGCGGCGACTCCGCCGTGGTCGTCAACCCTTCGGGATTGTTGACCTCATCGAACAGCGACTGGATGCGCCGCGCCGCGTCGGCCAGATAATCCGCATCGGGCGGCAGGTCGACGAAGCGGATGCGTACGCCGTGTTTCGGCGGACCATGCACGGTCGGCCCCGTGGTGGGATCGATGCCATTATCGAGCGGCACCGGCATCCCCGAGGCTTCCCATACCTCGTGGAACACCATGCCGGGAATGGCGTCGAATGCCACGACGGCCGCGAGCGGCCCATCGCTCGCGATGATGGCCTTGCCTTCGTCGTCGTGTCCCGTGACGACGCGGTGGATCGGGGGAAGCGCCATGAAAACCTTTCGAAGGGATGCCGTCGTGCCGGCTGTCGGTTGCTTCGAAATTAAGTCATGGCCGTGCGACGGTCAAGATATTTGCGGCGGCGTCATCCCTTTGGCATACGGGCAGTGCTGCTCCGAGCGTGCCAATCCTGCCGAAGAAGCTGATACCTGCATTTCAGCTTTTGCGACCACAACGTCGTTTTAAACACCCAGCGCGCACAAGTGTGCGCATGCGAACAGACGCGACTCCCAGCGGATCAGCATGATGCAGTTATGCTGCCATCGCACGAATTCCAACTATCGGAGGCCCGCGCGTGAGCGCCCTGCCAAGCGACTGCGACCGCGGGCTCGTCGCGGGCGCCGCGCCGGCTCTAGCCGAGCCGCCGGCACACCCGAACCTGGTGCTGTGCACCTCGATCCTGGCAAGCAGCCTGGCTTTCATCGACGGCTCCGCCGTTAACGTCGGCTTGTCGGCGATCGGACAGGACCTGGCAGGCCGGGGCGCGGACCTGTCATGGGTGGTCAACGGCTACCTGCTGCCGCTCAGCTCACTGCTGCTGCTGGGCGGAGCGCTGGGCGACCACTACGGACGCAAGCGCGTGCTGTTGGCCGGGATCGCTGTGTTCGCGCTGGCGTCGCTGCTATGCGGGCTGGCGCCGCGGCTATCGCTACTGGTCGCGGGAAGAGTCCTGCAAGGCCTGGGCGCGGCGCTGGTGCTGCCGAACAGCTTGGCAATCCTCAGCGCGACCTTCGAAGGGAAGAAGCGTGCCCAGGCGGTCGGTATCTGGGCCGCGGCCGGTGCCGCCGCAGGCGCGATCGGACCATTGCTGGGCGGCTGGCTGATCGACACCGTGGGTTGGCGCGCGGTCTTCTACATCAATTTACCCATCGCGGCGCTGGCGATTTTCATGGGCTGGCGCTTCGTGCTGCTGAAAACGCACGGCAAGCCGGTTCCGCTCGACCCAGCCGGGGCTTTGCTCGCCAGCCTGGGGCTCGCCTGCATCACCTGGGGCCTGGCTGAGGCATCGGCCGAAAAGCAACTGACCTCGTGGGCTGGAATAGCACTGGCGGCCGGCTTCCTGATCCTGCTAGCCTTTTTGTGGACCGAGCGGCGCGCCGGCGAGCGAGCAATGCTGCCATTGACGCTGTTCTGTGCGAGCGGGTTTTCCGGACTGAACCTGATGACTTTCCTGCTCTACGGCGCAATCGGCGCGTTGATGCTGCTGGTACCGTTCGTGCTGATCCAGGCGCTGGATTACTCGGCGAAACAGGCCGGAGCGGCGCTGTTGCCCTTTCCGATCGTGCTTGCAATTGGCTCTCCACTGATGGGACGCGTGGCTGCCAACCACGGCTCGCGCCTGCCGCTATCGATTGGGGCGCTGACCGTGGCCGGCGGCTTCCTGCTGGCCATGCGCATTGGGACCGGCAGCTATACCGCGACGGTGCTGCCGGCAATGCTGATCATCGCGTTAGGAATGGCGTGTGTGGCAGCGCCATTAACCACGGCCGTCCTGTCCTCGGTCGACGGAAGCCATACCGGGATCGCATCCGGCTTCAACAGCGCGGTGGCACGTGGCGGCGGCCTGATCGCAACGGCAATGCTGGGTATGGTGCTTACCGCGCAGGGTCGCGCTCTGCTGGCGCCATTCCATGCGGCGCTGGCGGTGTGCGCTGCCAGCGCCGCCGCCGCAGCCCTATGCGCCTTCATCTGGGTACGCCCCGGTAATGCGCCGCCGAAATAACCTGCCCTGCCTGGCTAACGGCTTCGCTCTGGCCTCGCTGTCGAGGTGCGCGTTACGCCATTTGGCGACAACCACCAGTGCCATCCGAGGCCTCCTGTCACACACTGTCAGGAGTTGATCCAAGGCGCGAAGCAGCTTACGAGAACAGTTGTCGGATCGGCGAGCTCATAAAAAAAGCTCGCCGAAACGAGCTTTCCAGACCTTAAGCTGAGCTTCCCGGAGGAACGATCATTCCCACTCGATCGTGGCAGGCGGCTTCCCGGAGATGTCGTACACGACCCGGTTCAGTCCGCGGACTTCATTGATGATGCGGTTCGACACCTTGCCCAGCAGCTCGTGCGGCAGATGCGCCCAGTGCGCCGTCATGAAGTCCTGCGTCTGCACGGCGCGCAGCGCCACCACGTAGTCGTACGTGCGGCCATCGCCCATCACGCCGACCGACTTCACCGGCAGGAACACGGCAAACGCCTGCGAGGTCGCTTCGTACCAGTTGCGCGGTGCGGCGTCCTGGTCGAAGCCCGGCACGATCACCGCCTCGTACGGGGTATTGCGCAGCTCTTCGATGAAGATCGCATCGGCGCGGCGCAGCAGGTCGGCGTATTCCTTCTTTACTTCGCCGAGGATACGCACGCCCAGGCCCGGACCCGGGAACGGGTGGCGGTAGACCATCTCGTACGGCAGGCCGAGCGCGACGCCCAGCTTGCGCACTTCGTCCTTGAACAGTTCGCGCAGCGGTTCCAGCAGCTCGAGCTTCATCGTCTCCGGCAGGCCGCCCACGTTGTGGTGGCTCTTGATCGTCTGGCCTTTCTTGCCCTTGCCGGCGGACTCGATCACGTCCGGATAGATCGTGCCCTGTGCCAGCCACTTCGCGCTCGGCAGTTTCGCCGATTCGGCCTGGAACACCTCGACGAATTCGCGCCCGATGATCTTGCGCTTCTGTTCCGGATCCGTCACGCCGGCCAGGTGGCCCATGAACTGGTCGGTCGCATCGACGCGGATGACCTTGACGCCCAGGTTCTTGGCGAACATGTCCATCACCATCTCGCCTTCGTTCAGGCGCAGCAGGCCGTGGTCGACGAACACGCAGGTCAGCTGGTCGCCGATGGCGCGGTGGATCAGCGCCGCCGCCACGGACGAATCGACACCGCCGGACAGGCCCAGGATCACTTCATCGGTGCCCACCTGCGCGCGGATCTTCTCCACCGCTTCGCTGATGTAGTCCGGCATGTTCCAGTCGGACTTGCAGCCGCAGATCTCGTGCACGAAGCGGCCCAGCATGGCCTTGCCCTGCACCGTGTGCGTCACTTCGGGGTGCCACTGCACGGCGTAGAACTTGCGGTCCTCGTCGGCCATGCCGGCGATCGGGCAGCTCTCCGTCGACGCCATCAGCTTGAAGCCGGGAGGCATGTCCAGCACCTTGTCACCGTGGCTCATCCACACCTTCAGCATGCCGTGGCCTTCGTGCGTAACGAAGTCGTTGATGCCGTTCAGCAGCGAGGTATGGCCACGGGCGCGCACTTCGGCGTAGCCGAATTCGCGCACGATGCCGTTTTCGACTTTACCGCCCAGCTGCGCGGCCATCGTCTGCATGCCATAGCAGATGCCCAGCACCGGCACGCCCAGTTCGAACACGGCCTGCGGCGCGCGTGGCGCATCGCCTTCCAGCGTGGAGCTGTGCGAGCCGGACAGGATCACGCCGGAGGCGCCGTAGTTGCGCACGAATTCTTCGGAGACGTCGTACGGATAGACTTCGGAGAACACGCCGGCATCGCGCACGCGGCGGGCGATCAGCTGGGTAACCTGGGAACCGAAATCGATGATGAGGATCTTGGAGTGCATTGAAGTTTTCTGTAGAAGCTGAAACTGGAATGGAAAAACGCCGGCCGCTTTTGCAAGACCGGCCGGCGTTTGAAGGACCGCTTATTCCGAACGGTAGTTCGGCGCTTCCTTGGTGATCTGCACGTCGTGCACATGCGATTCGCGCATGCCGGCCGACGTGATCTCGACGAATTCCGCCTTCTCGCGCAGCTCGTCGATCGTGGCGCAGCCGCAGTAGCCCATCGACTGGCGCACGCCGCCGACCAGCTGGAACAGGATCGCCAGCACCGAGCCTTTATACGCCACGCGGCCTTCGATGCCTTCGGGGACGAACTTGTCGGCCTTGGCCGAGGCTTCCTGGAAGTAGCGGTCGGCCGAGCCTTCCGCCATCGCGCCCAGCGAACCCATGCCGCGGTAGGACTTGTACGAGCGGCCCTGGTACAGGATCACTTCGCCCGGCGCTTCTTCGGTACCGGCAAACATGGAGCCCATCATGACCGTGTGTGCACCCGCTGCGAGCGCCTTGGAAATATCGCCGGAGAAGCGGATGCCGCCATCGGCGATGCACGGCACGCCCGTGCCTTCCAGTGCCGCCGCCACGTTCGAGATCGCGGTGATCTGCGGCACGCCGACGCCGGCCACGATGCGCGTGGTGCAGATGGAGCCGGGACCGATGCCGACCTTCACCGCATCGGCGCCGTATTCGACCAGTGCTTTCGCCGCGGCGGCCGTGGCGATATTGCCGCCGATGACGTCCACGTGCGGGTACTTCGTCTTGATGTACCTGACGCGGTCGAGGATGCCCTGCGAGTGGCCGTGCGCGGTATCGACCACCAGCACGTCCACGCCGGCGGCGACCAGCAGGTCGATGCGCTCTTCATCCTTGGCGCCCACGCCGACAGCGGCGCCGACCAGCAGCTTGCCATGCTGGTCCTTCGAGGCGTTCGGGTGTTCGGTCGACTTCTGGATGTCCTTCACCGTGATCAGGCCGCGCAGCTCGAAGGCCTCGTTCACCACGATCACGCGCTCCAGCCGGTGCTTGTTCATCAGGCGTTTCGCCTCGGCCGTGTCGGCGGTCTCGGTGACCGTCACCAGCTTTTCGCGCGGGGTCATCTTGGCACGCACTTCCGCATCGAGCTCTTCTTCGAAACGCAGGTCGCGGTTGGTGATGATGCCGACGACTTTTTCGCCCTCCACGACCGGGAAGCCGCTGATGCCGTACTGTTCGGTCAGCGTGATCACGTCGCGGATCTTCATGTCCGGCGGGATCGTGATCGGGTCGCGCAGCACGCCGGCTTCGAAGCGTTTGACCTTCGCCACTTCGCGGGCCTGGTCGGCCGGGCGCAGGTTCTTGTGGATGATGCCGATGCCGCCTTCCTGTGCCATCGCGATCGCCAGGCGGCCCTCGGTGACGGTATCCATCGCGGCCGACAGCAGCGGGATATTCAGCGAGATATTGCGGGTCAGCTTGGTACGAAGGGACGTATTGGCAGGCAGGACGTTCGAGTAGGCTGGGACGAGCAGCACATCATCGAACGTGAGTGCTTTTTGAAGAAGACGCATGGTAGTTTTCCTATCGGCGCAAAAGCGAATTATACAGAAGTTTGTCTCTTTCGTCCTTGCGCCATGGAAAAGTTGGTCGCCTTTCGCGAGCGCCAATTGACAGTTGCGCGTAAAACGGAGTCCAATCGATCCAGATTCATTTTGGAAACAGACTCATGAACTACAGGCATTGGATGATCGGCACCCTGCTCGTTGCCTGCAGCACGGTAGCCCAGGCGCAATGGGTGTGGAAGGACGCGAAAGGCGTGCGGCAGTATTCGGATCAGCCGCCGCCGGCTTCCGTGCCCCTGTCGAACGTGCTGAAGGCCCCCCCCGGCCAGCTGCCGGACCTGCGCAGGGAAATGACCGGGCCGTCCGCGGCCGCGACGCCTGCCGCCCCTGCCGCAAAGGGCAAGCCGACGCTGGCGCAGCGCAACGAGGACTACGAGAAGCGCCGCCAGGAAGCGGCACAGACGGCGCAGCAGGCCGCCACCGAGGCGCAGAACAAGGCCAGCGAGGCAGCCAATTGCCAGAACGCCCGTGACAACCAGCGCATGCTGGAATCGGGCATCCGCGTGGCCACGGCCGATGCGAACGGCGAACGCGTCTTCCTCGACGATGCGCAGAAGGCCGCGCAGCTGAAACGCAGCCGCGACATCATCGCCATGAGCTGCAAGTAGCGGCGTCATCAGTCGATCCTGGAAAGCAACGAGGTTTGATCGTCCGCAAGAGAGCATGCATTGGCGGGGCCGGCTCAGCAATATAAGCCAAACTGTGTGAAGGCTTATTTGATCAACGAGCAGCACGACCCGACCAGCGAGCATCCCATGAACGCATTCTCCAATGTTCAGATCATCAACGGGCCGAACGGCGAACCCGTGTATGTCGTCATCCCTTACGCCACGTACATGCGCACGCAGTCGCGCCACAAGGATGAACAGGTGCCGCACCAGGTGGTGAGCATGATTGCCGATCACGCCTGGACGCCGGCGCGCGCCTGGCGCGAATACCTGGGCATGACGCAGCAGGAAGTGGCCACCCGCATCGGCATCAGCCAGCCGGCCTATGCGCAGCAGGAAGCGGGGCTGCGGCCGCGCAGGTCCACCCGCGAGCGCATTGCGCGCGCGTTCGGCATCGCGCCGCAGCTGCTGGACCTGTAAGACGGGATGCGTAAAACCCGGCGCTAGCCAGCCTTCTTCGCCCGGCGCCGCCGCGCATCCTTCGGGTCGGCGATGAGCGGCCGGTAGATCTCGATGCGGTCGCGCGGCTGCAGGACCGTCTCGAGCGTCTTCTTCTTGCCGTAGATCCCCACCGGCATCGTCACCAGGTTGATCTCCGGTGCGTCCTGCAGGATGCCGGACTGCTCGATGGCCTGGCCGATCGTGGTGCCCGCATCGACATCGAGCGCCAGCAGCAGCGGCTGCGGGCCGGGGGCGTAGACCAGCGATACCTTGATGCGTTCAGTCACGGGACACCATAGACCGTTTCGGCGCGCTTGCAGAACGAATCGACCATGCTGTTGGCGATCATGCCGAACACGGGGCCGATCACCTGCTCCAGCAGGCGGCTGGAGAACTCGTACTGCAGGTCCAGTTCCACCTTGCAGGCATCCTCGCGCAGCGCCTTGAAGGTCCAGGTGCCATTGAGCGTCTTGAACGGGCCGTCGACGAGGTTCATCTTGATGAGGGACGGTGGCGTGTTCGTGTTGGCCGTCGTGAAACTCTGCTTCACGCCATGAAAATTGATGCCAATGGACGCTACCACACCGTTCTCGCCCCGTTCCTTTATGTCCACCCCGCCACACCACGGCAGGAATTTGGGATAATCCTCCACCCGGTCCACCAGGTCGAACATCTGTTGCGCGCTGTATCCAAGGAATACCGATTTGTGCACTACTGCCATTTTTTAACCGTTTGATATCATGTTGGACGAATCGCGCCCCAGTCGCGCGAACGAAGACCGTAGTTTAACCGACCAGCGCCGCACGCACGCTTGACCGACTTGCCTGATAGACTTCACCCATGACCATTGCCGATAACAAGAAAGCCTTCCACGACTATTTCATCGAAGACCGCTACGAGGCGGGCATCGTGCTGGAAGGGTGGGAAGTGAAGGCGATCCGCGATGCGCGCGTCCAGATCAAGGAGGCCTACGTCACGATCCGCAACAACGAGCTGTACCTGTTCGGCGCCCACGTCAGCGCCCTGCCGACCGCCTCCACCCATATCCACCCGGAGGCCGTGCGCACCCGCAAGCTGCTGCTGCACCGCCAGGAGATCGACAAGCTGATCGGCAAGGTGGAACGCTCCGGCTACACGCTCGTGCCCCTGAACCTGCACTACAAGGGCGGCCGCGTGAAGTGCGAGATCGGCCTGGCCAAGGGCAAGAAGCAGCACGACAAGCGCGCCACCGAGAAGGACCGCGATGCCAACCGCGAGGTGCAGGCGGCGATGAAGCAGAACAAGCGCTGATCTGATGTCGCCGGGGCAGCATTGACCATCCGGCCACGTCGCGCCCCTGCCACGCCGGCCGGCGCCCCGGCTGCATAATTTCCAAGCGGCAACGCCCGCATGCTACACTGCGCAGGCCTTCGACTCCCCCGCCCGCCATGCTTGCCAAAGCCGCCTCCGCCGCTCTTCTTGTCGCCGTTGCCACCCTGCTGGCCGGCTGCGCCGTTCCCTACAGCCCTGCCCCGCTGGCGACGAATTTCCCGACCACGCGCCAGGACAAGCTGCAGGCCGCCGCGCACTGGAACGCCATCGCCGATCATGTGGAACAGCGCATCGTCGCGGACATGAAGAAGCATCCGCAGCGGCCGTTCTACGTGGCCGAGGACCGGGAAGCCTCGCCGTTCAAGCGGGCGCTCACGACCCAACTGGTCACCTCGCTGGTGAAGGACGGCTACGTGGTGGCCCGTTCGCCGGCCGGTGCCTGGAAGGTGGAGATCGACATCCAGGCCGTCACGTTCACGCGGAACCGTCCGCAATACCGCTATTCCGGCGCCGCCACGGCCGTCGTCACCGGCGCCTGGGTGCTGTCGGATATCGACCCGGTGGTCGGCGTCGTCGCGCTGGCCGGTGCCGGCGATGCGTACCACTGGTTCCACAGCCAGTTCGCGCCGGGCGCCACGCCGCAGACGGAGCTGATCGTCACGCTGTCGGTCGGCGACCAGTTCCGCTACCTGGCCCGTTCGACGTCCGCCTACTACGTGGCCGATACCGACCGCGCGCTGTACGGCATCCGGGAAGACGATGCACCCCTCGTGAAGAAATTCACCGTGGTGGGAGGCCGCTGATGCGCCCCCTCGCCATCGCCGTGCTGGGCGCGGCACTGCTGGGCGGCTGCGCCACCGCACCGAAGGAGGAAGCGAACTATGCGACGGTCTCGTCGAACCAGTTCGTTTCCGCCAACTACAAGGCGGCCGATGCCCTGCTGGTGCAGCTGGGCGGCAAGCTGGCGGCCGACAAGCCCCTGATCATGGCAACCATCGTCAACATCGATGCACTCGACCAGACCTCGACGCTGGGCCGCCTCGTCTCCGAGCAGGTGTCCACGCGCCTGGCGCAGGGCGGGCTGAAGATGCTGGAAATGAAGCTGCGCAACAACGTCTACCTGAAGCGGGGCCAGGGCGAGCTGATGCTCACGCGCGAGATCGGCGAAGTGGCGCAGACGCACAATGCGCAGGCCGTCGTGGTGGGCTCCTATGCGGAGACGAGCGACATGGTGTTCATCAACATCAAGGTGGTGCAGCCGCAGACCAACTTCGTGCTGGCCGGCCACGATTACGTGCTGCAGAAGGAAGGCATCGTGCGTTCGATGCTGCTGCAGCGCTAGCAATCCTTCCCGGTCAGTCTGGGCGGACCGGCGCCGGGGACCGCTCCTATGGCTACGGCAACGCGAACCGCGGTGGCGGCAGCGTGATTTCCGTGGGCAGCCCCGCCATGCTGCCCGTGCGCAGGAAGCGGTACACCGCCTCCTTCACGGCCGGCGCTTCCCGCAGGAGATAGAAGGGTCCGTCATGCCCGCCCCGGTGGACGACGATCGCATGGCCGTTCGGGAAGTACGGCAGCTGGGCGAGCGCGTTGTCGACAGGCGTGGACGTATCCCAGTCGCCATGCACCAGCAGCACGGGAATCGGCGACGGGGTCATCGTGCGGAAGTCGTCGCCCATGTCGGGCGTCGGCCAGGCGTCCGCCGCGGCGAGATAGGGCTCGAAGCCGCCGGTGCCGGTCCACGCCGCCGCAGGATCGCTGCGCAGCTGGCGCAGCCGCCCCGGCGTGATGCCCAGGCTCGTGTCGATCAGGGGACCGATGAGCTTTACCGGCTGCGCCGCGCGGTCATGCAGCACCGCGCCGGCCCATGCCTCATAGCGGCCCTGGTACAGCGCCAGCACGAACGCGGGCCAGGCCTCCGGCGCCGCGGCCCGATCGAGCAGGTCGGCGCGAAAATCCTCGACACCCAGCACGACCTCCCGGCCGTGCACACGCACGGTGACCGGCGCACTTGCCAGCCGGTCGCGCACGGCCGCAGCCGCCGCCATCAAGCCGCCCGTGGGCAGGAAAGGCCGCAGGGATGGATCCCGGTCCGCGTCCGCCGCGATCCGCCGCAACGTGGCCAGCAGGGGCGACGGCATGTCATAGCCGTAGTCGAGCGGCTCCACGGCGGACAGCACGGCGCGCGCCACGATGCGCGGATGCGCGCGCATCACGGCCAGGCTCCACTGCGAACCGAAGCTGCTGCCGAACAGCGCGATGCGCTCGTAGCCGAGGGCGCGGCGGACATCGTCCACGTCGTCCGCGCAGGCGCGGATCGTGTAGCCGGCAAGGTCCTTGCCGGGATGCGCTGCGACGGCAAGGCGTGCCAGGGCGATGGCGGCCGCGGCATCCGCCCCTGCCGTGCGCGGCCGGTCGAGCGGCAGTGCCGGCGCCGCGACCTCGAGCCGCTCGCCGCGCAGCGTGTAGCCGCGCTGTTCGACGATGACCAGATCCGCCACCGCACCATACGTCAGCCACGACTTCAGCCGGCCGCGCGCCGCCGAGTCCGTGCCATCCGGGGCATCGAGTACCGCCAGGCCGGGACCGCCGGGCAGCCAGAACACGGGCGGCGCGTCCGTCGGCACGCGCGCGCGGATGCGGGCGAAGCCGACGCCGATCAGGCGACTGCCCGCCACTGCGCGGTTTTCGGGTACCAGGATCGTGCCGATTTCATAGGGGATGACGCTGCCGTCGTCCGCCGTAACGGCGCCCTGTTCGATCATGACGTCACCGGCGCGGGGCGCCGCGCATGCCGCCGCGGCAAGAAACCACGCGCAGCCGAACCAGGCTGACAGCCATCTGCTCATGCCACCACCTCCTCGCGCCAAGGTTACCGGCGGATGGTGACTGCCGGTCGATGCCGTACTGTAGCGTGCGGCAAGCGAGGCGGCAAGCGAGGTGCAATACGGCGCGGCTCAGGCGGCCAGCAGCGCCGCCACGGCGGGCAGCACCTGCTGCGCCGGCAGCGCCAGTTTCAGCCCGATCAGCTCGTCGGCGCGCGTCTTGCCCGCATTGACGGCAGCGATCGGCTTGCCCGCTTCGGCGGCCAGCTTGCAGAAGCGGAACCCCGAAAACACCATCAGCGACGAGCCGACCACGAGCAGCGCATCGGCCTCGTCCATCCATGCCAGCGCCTCCCGCGTCCGCTCGGCCGGAATATTGTCGCCGAAGAAAACGACGTCCGGCTGCAGCACGCCGCCGCACACCTCGCACGCGGGCACCACGAACTCGTGCAGGGCTTCCGGCTCCAGCTGGGCATCGCCATCCGGCAGCGGCCGGGCCAGCACATTGGCCAGCGCCGGATTGTCGCGTAGCAGCCGCTGCTGCAGCGCGCCGCGATGCTGGCGGCGCTGGCAGGCCAGGCAGCGCACCGTGTGGATATTGCCGTGCAGCTCGATCAGGCGCGCACTGCCGGCGCGCTGGTGCAGCCCGTCGACGTTCTGCGTGATCATCTGGCCGACGTGTCCCGCCGCTTCCAGCCGCGCCAGCGCCACGTGGCCGTCGTTCGGCGCGGCCTGCGCCAGCGTGGGCCAGCCCACCATGCTGCGCGCCCAGTAGCGGCGGCGCAGCGCATCGCTGCTGCGGAACTCCGGTCCCTGGATCGGCGGCTTGCCGTGGCGGACGCCTTCCTCGTCGCGGTAGCCGGGAATGCCGGAAGCGGTGGACAACCCCGCCCCGGTCAGCACGAGCACGTTGCGGTGGCGGTCGAGGAAGTCGGCGAGCTGGTCGATCTGTGGGGTCATGGCCGCATCCTACACCCGGCCCGGCCGGCGCGCTTGAACCGCCCTGCCGGAAGCGGGAATATACGGTGCACACCACCGACCATCACCGGCTGTCACGGGAGAACCGCATGCAGCAGACGATCACGGGCGCCCCGCCAGCCCGCGCGGCCCGGCCGGCCAGCACTGCCGACGCGGAAGAAGCGCGCCTGCTGGTGCAGGTCGCGGCCGGCAACCGCCACGCCTTCGAACGGCTGTACCGGGGCTATTTCCCGCGCCTGGCGCGTTTCCTGGGCCGCATGACGCCGTCCGCGCCGCTGGTCGAGGAGCTCATCAACGACACGATGCTGGTCGTGTGGCGCCGCGCCGACAGCTTTGATGGCAGCAGCAAGGTCTCGACGTGGGTGTTCGGCATCGCCTGGCGCAAGGCCCGCAAGGCGCTCTCGGTCCGGGAGCTGCCCGCCGGCGACGACCCGGACCAGCAGGCCGACCCGCAGCCCGCGCCGGAGCTGCGCATGGCAGCGGCGGAACTGGCGCAGCGCCTGGCCGCCGCGGTGGAGCGCCTGCCCTGGCCGCAGCGGATGGTGGTGGTGCTGACCTATTTCCACGACATGGATTACGCGGAGATCGCTGCCGTGGCGGACTGCCCCGTCAACACGGTCAAGACCCGCATGTTCCACGCGCGGCGGCGGCTGAAGGCGCTGCTGGCCGGCGAGGAGGACGACAGATGAACGCCTACACCGACAACGACAACCCGCACGCCGCAGTGGCACCGCTGCTGCCCTGGCATGCGGCCGGCCAGCTCGAGGAACCGGCGGCGACACAGGTGCGCGAGCACCTCGCCACCTGCGCCGCCTGCCGCGCCGACCTGGCCTGGGAGCGGCAGTTGCGTGCGGCAGCCGGCCGGGCCGCCCCGCCCCCGGTCTGCGCGGATGCGGACGCGGCACTGGCCCGCCTGCTTCCCAGGCTGGAACCCGCCCCCGCTTCGCTGCTGGCGTCCCTGGTGGCGTGGCTTTCCCGCCCGCCGGTAGTGCCGGCAGCGCTGGCGGCAACGATCGCCGCGCTGTGCCTGGCGTTGTCGCTCGACCGCCCGCCCGATTACCACGCGCTGGGTCCTCTGGCGCCGCCGGCCGATGCCACGGTGATGTTCCGCCCCGATACCGGCGCCGCTGAAGTGCGGCGCATCCTGGCAGCGACGGGCGCCGGCACGGTGCATGGCCCGACGGTGGCTGGCGCCTACGTGCTGCGGCTCGGCCCCGAACGGCGCGCGGCGGCCCTGGCGCGGCTGCGCGCGGAACCGGCCGTGCTGCTGGCCGAACCGCTGGGGGCGGGAGTGCCGCCGTGAGAGTCCCGGCGCTGCTGGTATCGGCACTCTGCGCGATAGCCTGCGTTGGGCCCGCCAGTGGGGAGGCGCTGACACGGCCCCTGGCACAGGCGCAGGTCCAGGCCAGCGAGCCGGCGCCCCGCCTGCTGCTGATGCTGCGCCTGCCGCCGCCCCACTTCCGTCCCGACCTGGCCTACGGCGGCCGCTATGGCGACGATGGCGGCAGCGCGGCGCGGCGCCGCATCGCCGCCGACCTGGCTCGCGGCCACGGCCTCGTGCTGAAGGACGGCTGGCCGATGCCGGCAGTCGGCATCGACTGCTACGTGCTGGAAGTGCCGCTGGGCGTGTCGCCCGAACGCGCGGCCGCGCTGCTGGACCGCGATCCCCGCGTGGCGTGGGTGCAGCGCGTGCAGCGGTTTTCCGGCATGGCGGTGGCCATCGGGGATCCCCTCTACCCGGCGCAGCCCGGCGCGCGGCTGTGGCACGTGGCCGAACTGCACCGCAAGGTGACCGGCCGCGGCGTGGTGGTAGCCGTGATCGACAGCGCCGTCGACCGCAGCCACCCGGACCTGGCGGGACAGGTGGTCGATGCGCAGGACTTCGTGGGCAACGGCGCGCAGGCGGAAGCCCATGGCACGGCGGTGGCCGGCATCATCGCGGCGCGGGGCGGCAATGGTGCCGGCATCGTCGGCGTGGCGCCCGGTGCCCGGCTGCTCGGGCTGCGCGCCTGCTGGCAGCAGGCTGCGGAAACGCGCTGCGACACGTTCACGCTGGCCAAGGCCCTCCACTACGCGCTGCTGCACCCGCCACGGGTGATCAACCTGTCGGTCGGCGGCCCGCAGGACCGCCTGCTGGCCACCCTGCTCGATGCCGCGCTGGCCCGCGGCATCACCGTGGTGGGCGCGGCCGATGCACTGGGGACCTCCCCCTTCCCCGCCAGCCACCCGGGCGTACTGGCCGTCGCCGCGGTGGAGGATCCGCCCACGCCGGGGGCCGCTCCGCTGCGCGCGCCGGGCCGCGACATCCCGGCGCCGCTGCCCGGTGCGCGCTGGGGCTTCGTGTCCGGCAGTTCCTTTGCCGCCGCCCATGTCGCCGGACTGGCTGCGCTGGCCGCGCAATTGCAACCGAAACCGCCCCTGCACCCCGCCACCCTGCCGAACACTGCTACCATCGATGCATGTGCCACCATCGCCCGCATCTCGGGCGCCTGTGCCTGCTCATGCATGTCCGACGCATCGCAACCCTGACACTGCTTGCCTGCACCGCGCTGCTGGCCGGCACTGCACACGCGCAATGGTCCGGGAGCGCGGCCCTGACGTCTTCCTACCGCCTGCGCGGGATCGACCTGAGCGAAGGCGGCCCTTCCGTGCAGGGCGGCGTGGCCTACGATGCAGCAGACGGCTGGTATGCCGGCGGCTTCGCGGCCCGTACCCACGTGGACGGTGCCACCGGTGCCCAGCTGCTCGTGTACGGCGGCCGCGCGCAACGCCTGGCCGATGGTTTTGCCTGGGACGCAGGCATCAGCGCCAGCCACGCGACGCGCGGCGGCTATGGCAGCTACCAGGAGCTGTACGCAGGCCTGTCCCGCAGCGGTGCGGCAGGCAGCGCCGGCCTGCGCGTGGCCTGGTCGCCCCGCTATCGGCCGGGTGACGCGCGCATTGTGTACCTGCAGCTGGAGGCCAGCCGGGCACTGGGTCGCGACCTCGATGCATTCCTGCGCGGCGGCATCCTCACCACGCTGTCCGGCACGCCGCCACCCGAACGCAGCGACTGGCGCGCCGGCATCTCGGCGCGGTTCGGCAGCGCGCGCGTGCAGCTGGCCTATGAACACACGCAGCGCCGCGGCTTCGACTACGGCGGCAGTCACGACTACGCCCATGCCAGCCGCGGCACGCCGCATGCGTTCATCGCATCGATCGGCACCGCCTTCTGAACCTTTCCGGCGCGCGCCGGCATACACGGTCCCGCACACCTGGAGGGGATCATGAACACGCTCATGGAGACAAACAACAATGGCATGCCGGCCAGGCTGGGCCGGCTGCTCGCCATCGCCCTGTTGCTGCTGGGCGCCGGCTGCGGCGGCGGTGGCTCGGATACGCCGGTGATCGCCGCACCGCCGCCACCAGCCGCCACCCACTACATCGCCACGAAACTGGTGGGCGACGCGCCCGGTGCCGCCCACGCTGATCCGAACCTCGTCAATGCCTGGGGCATCGCGTTCAATCCGAACGGCTTCGTGTGGGTCAGCGCGGGCGGCACCGACAAATCCACGCTGTACGACGGCCTAGGCGTGCCGCAGACGCTGGTGGTGGGCACGCCGCCGGAACCGACCGGCATCGTGTTCAACGGCACGCAGGACTTCAGGGTGACGCAGAATGGCCTGGGCGGCGCCAGTCCCTTCCTCTTCGCCACCGAGAGCGGGCGGATCGCTGGCTGGTCGCCCGGCGTCAATCGCACCGTGGCCATCGAAGCGTATGACGGCAGCGGGCGGAATGCCGTCTACAAGGGACTGGCCATCGGTGCCGTGGCCGGGGCGAACTATCTGTATGCGACGGACTTCCGCAACAACGCGATCGACGTGTTCGACGGCACCTTCACGAAAATCACGCCGGCCGGCACGTTCCGCGACGCGTCGATCCCCGCCGGTTATGCACCCTTCGGCATCCAGGCGATCGGCGACCGGCTGTACGTGACGTACGCGAAGCGCGAAGCGAGCGGTGACGACGACGAGGCGGGCGCCGGCTTCGGCTATGTCTCGGTGTTCGACATGCGCGGCAACCTGGTGCGCTCGCTGGTGGCCGGCGGGGCACTGAATGCGCCGTGGGGGCTGGCCCTGGCCCCGGCGGACTTCGGCACCTTTGCCGGCAAACTGCTTGTGGCGAACTTCGGCGACGGCCGCATCAATGCCTACGATGCCGCCACCGGCGCCCCGGCAGGACCGTTGACGCAGACCGACGGCACGCCGATCGTCATCGACGGCCTGTGGGGCATCGCCTTCGGCAATGGCCTGAACGGGCAGCCGAAGAACACGCTGTTCTTCACCGCCGGCCCGGACGACGAGGCGCACGGCCTGTATGGCCGCATCGACGTGCGCTGAAGCCTCGTAAAAAAATCAGTCGCCGCGGAAGCGCAGCGTGTTGATCAGCGTGTTGGTGGTGTCGATGTCCGTCAGCGCCTCGCCGGAGATGCGCAGCAGGCTGCGTTCGCGTACCCGGATCAAGCCGTCGATCAGCTGCGCTGCCGGCAGCGCCGAGGTGGCGATTTCGGCCGGCTGCACATCCGCGTAGCTGCCGTAGTTCTGCTCCAGCGCGGCCAGCGCAGCCTGCGCGGCGGCGGCATCGAGGCGGCGCGGCGGCTGGTTGCCGTCGCCGCCCGGGGCTTCTTCCAGCTGGTGCACCAGCGTGTCGAAGTTCATCGATGCCAGCTGCTGGCGCGTCTGCAGGTAGAACTCGCGCGCCTTGCCCTGCAGGCCGCGCGCATCGAAATTGCCCAGTGCCTCGCGGCCCGCCGGTCCGCCGGCACGGAGCAGGAAGGTCGTCGCGCGTGCGAAGGTATCGGCATCGGCCGTGTTCAACAGGGCGGCCACGGCCGGCACGCTGTCCGGCGAGCCGACCCACATCAGCAGCTCCAGCGCGCGGTGGACGGCTTGCGGATCGTGCAGCAGCCCGGCCAGGTGCCGTTCGGCCAGCGCGCCATACTGGCCATACAGGTAGATGCAGACGGAGGTTTCGTCCACCGTGTAGCCATGCTGCGGCAGGAATACGGTCACATGGCCGCGCAGGAACACCTGGTCCATCAGCTTGAACAGGCGCGGATCGCGGTCGGCCGCACTGGCATGCACGAAGCGGAACAGCTGGTCCTGCTGCGTCTGCGGCACGATGCCGACCGGGTCGAGCGCCAGCAACGCCTGCAGCGACAGGGCGCGGTCCGCCGCCGTGCCCTGCACGCGCAGGAAGTGCCCCAGCTCCAGCAGGAGGTACTGGTTCGGCTGCGCCTTCTTCAGCTCCGCCGCCAGTTCGCGGCGCAGCACGGGCAGTGCCGCCGCCTTGTTGTTGCCCAGCCAGCGCCAGGCATTATCGAGTTCCTTGCGCCCCTGCTGGACATCCGCCGCGGCCGATGTCGCCGGCAGGTTGCGCAGTTGCGCCAGTTTCGCCAGCGTGTCGTCTTCCGGTGCCGCCGCTGCCGGCGTCGACATCATCCCGGCCACGGCCAGCGCACACCACCAGCCCACTGCCCACTTCTTCGCTACTGCCATCTGGTTCCTTGCTCTGCTGTTACCCGGCCCGGCGCAGGCGCGCCACCTGGTCTTCCACCGTGGCGCGCCAGCTGTCGTAATGCTCGCTATCCTGCCACAGCTCGCGCAGTTCGGAGCGCTCGCCAAGCACCAACTCCAGCACGCGGCCCGCCTTCTCCACCAAGTCGGTACGCGACTTGTATTTCGGCCGCACGACGGCGACCCATTCGTCGATGCCTGCGCTGTCCTCGTCGGCCGCGCCGCCCCGCCCTTCCAGCCGCAGCAGCGTTTCGACGGCGGCAAGCCCTTCGGCACCGAACGGCGCTTCCAGGTAGTCCGCGTGATCGGGCGACAGCACGTTGTCGAGCGTGTCGGCGATGAAGTACAGATCGTTCGATTCGTGCAGGTCCTGCGCCCAGTCCTGCGCGAAGTCGTTGCCGTAGGGTCCGGTGGCCCAGGTGCCCATGCTGTTCTCCTCAGGTTGGCGTGCGGACGACGCGTGCGGCGTCCGGTGCCTGGGTTTTCACGACCTGCATCGCCGTGGCGATCAGGCTGCTCATGTCGCCCAGGTTGGCGGGCACGATGAGCGAATTATTGGTTTTCGCCAGCGCGCGGAACGCGTCCACGTACTGCTCGGCGACCTTCAGGTTCATCGCCTGCTCGCCGCCCGGCTGCTCGATGGCCGCGCCCACCTCGCGCAGTGCGGCCGCCGTGGCATCCGCGATCGCGACGATGGCCGATGCCTCGCCCTGCGCGCGGTTGATGGCGGCCTGCTTCTCGCCTTCGGAACGGGCGATGGATGCCTCCCGCTCGCCGGTGGCGATATTGATCTGTTCCTGCTTGCGGCCTTCGGAGGCGGCGATCAGCGCGCGCTTGCCCCGCTCCGCCGTGATCTGCGCCTGCATCGCGTGCAGGATCTCGGCCGGCGGCGTCAGGTCCTTGATCTCGTAGCGGAGCACCTTGACGCCCCAGTTGGCGGCCGATTCGTCGATCGCGTTGACGACGGTCAGGTTGATGTGGTCGCGCTCCTCGAAGGTTTTGTCGAGCTCCATGCGGCCGATCACGGAGCGCAGCGTGGTCTGGGCCAGCTGCGTGATCGCGGCGATGTAGTTCGACGAGCCGTATGATGCGCGCATCGCGTCCGTCACCTGGAAGTACAGGATGCCGTCCACCTGCAGCTGCGTGTTGTCCTTCGTGATGCAGACCTGCGGCGGCACGTCGAGCGGAATCTCCTTCAGGCTGTGCTTGTAGGCGATGCGGTCGATGAACGGCACGACGATGTTCAGGCCGGGCGCCAGCGTGGCGTGGTACTTGCCGAGGCGTTCCACGACCCAGGCGTGCTGCTGCGGCACCACATTGATGGTCTTGAAGACGAACACGAGTGCCACGACGAGGACGACGAGCGTGACGGTGCCGAAAGTGATTTCCATGCGATCTCCCTGGTGTGTTGTTGGTGACAGCGAAGGTCAGCGAAAGGTCGGCGACAATTCAGCGGCTGACGATGAGCCGGCTGCCGCGCACTTCGCGGATCACGTACATGCCGGGCTCGGACGGCATGCCCGGGGCCAGTTCCACATCCCACAGCGCGCCGCGGTACATCACGCGTGCCGTGCGCTCGCTCCACAGGGCCACCTCGATCGACTGGCCGATATCGAGGTTGATGCTCGGATCGCTCGCGCTGTCCGTCTTGACCGTCCTGCCGTAGCGGCTGCGGCGCAGCAGCACGGTGGCGGCGATGCCGACCACGGCCGCGGCCAGCATCTGGCCCGGAATGTCGATGCGCAGCGCGGCGACGAGCGCACCGGCCAGCGCACCCAGCGCCAGCATCAGCAGATAGAAGGTGCCGCTGAACAGTTCCAGCGCCACCAGCACCCCGGCGGCGATGAGCCACATGATCCAGTCAGCCATGATGTCGGTCTCCTTGTTTTCAAATTAAAAACCCCCGCGGCCCTGGAAGGCGGCGAGGGTTGGCGTAACGATAGAGCAAAACCGTAGCGTTGGGTAGGGGCTGGGCGCCGGTGAACGGCGCAGCCGGTGCCGCGCAAGGCTGGGGTCAGTCCCTGGCGGCGCAAGTGGCAAGCACCCGCGCCGACACTTGGCGGGGACAGACCCCGGTGCGCGTACGGCGCGGGCCGGGGTCGCCTGCTGTTACTTGCGCAGCTCCGCCAGCTTCTGCCAGGTGTCGACGACCGAGTCCGGGTTCAGCGACATCGACTCGATGCCCTGCTCCATCAGCCATTCGGCCAGGTCCGGATGGTCGGATGGGCCCTGGCCGCAGATGCCGATGTACTTGCCCTGCTTGCGGCAGGCCGAGATCGCCATCGCCAGCAGCGCCTTGACGGCCGGATCGCGTTCGTCGAAGTCGGCGGCCAGCAGTTCCATGCCGGAGTCGCGGTCCAGGCCCAGGGTCAGCTGGGTCAGGTCGTTCGAGCCGATCGAGAAGCCGTCGAAGTACTGCAGGAACTCGTCGGCCAGCACGGCGTTCGACGGGATCTCGCACATCATGATGAGGCGCAGGCCGCCTTCGCCACCACCCTCGCCGCGCTTCAGGCCGTTCTTCGCCAGCAGGTCCACCACCTTCTTCGCCTGGCCCACGGTGCGCACGAACGGCACCATCAGCTCCACGTTCGTCAGGCCCATGTCTTCGCGCACCCGCTTCATCGCCTGGCATTCCATGTTGAACGACTCGGCGAAATCCTCCGCGATGTAGCGTGCCGCGCCGCGGAAGCCCAGCATCGGGTTTTCCTCGTCCGGCTCGTAGCGCGAGCCGCCGATCAGCTTCTTGTACTCGTTCGACTTGAAGTCCGACAGGCGCACGATGACGGGCTTCGGCCAGAACGCGGCGGCGATCGTCGCCACGCCTTCGGCCAGCTTGTCGACATAGAAGGCCTTTGGCGAAGCGTGGCCGCGCGCGACCGATTCCACGGCCTTCTTCAGGTCCGGATCGATGTGCGGATATTCCAGGATCGCCTTCGGGTGCACGCCGATATTGTTGTTGATGATGAATTCCAGACGGGCCAGGCCCACGCCGGCATTCGGCACCTGCTGGAAGTCGAAGGCCAGCTGCGGGTTGCCCACGTTGAGCATGATCTTCACCGGCAGCTGCGGCAGCTCGCCGCGCGCCACTTCCGACACTTCCGTCTCCAGCAGGCCGTCATAGATGCGGCCCTCGTCGCCCTCGGCGCAGGACACGGTGACGAACGTGCCGTCCTTCAGCACTTCCGTCGCATCGCCGCAGCCGACGACGGCCGGCACGCCCAGTTCCCGGGCGATGATCGCCGCGTGGCAGGTGCGGCCGCCGCGGTTGGTGACGATCGCCGCGGCGCGCTTCATGACGGGTTCCCAGTTCGGGTCCGTCATGTCCGCCACCAGCACGTCGCCCGGCTGCACGCGTTCCATGTCGGCCGGGTCGTGGATCACGCGCACCGGACCGGCGCCGATCTTCTGGCCGATGGCGCGGCCGGAGGCCAGCACCGTGCCGGTCGACTTCAGCTTGAAGCGCTGCTGCGCATCGGTCGACTTCTGCTGCGACTTCACCGTTTCCGGGCGCGCCTGCAGGATGTACAGCTTGCCGTCGCGGCCGTCCTTGCCCCACTCGATATCCATCGGGCGGCCGTAGTGGCGCTCGATGATCACGGCATATTTCGCCAGTTCCACCACTTCCGCATCGGCCAGCGAGTAGCGGTTGCGCAGCTCGATCGGCACGTCCACGGTCTTCACCGAACGGCCGGCCTTTGCCTCGCTGGTGAACTCCATCTTGATCAGTTTCGAACCGATGTTGCGGCGGATGACGGGCGACTTGCCCAGCTCCAGCATCGGCTTGTGGACATAGAATTCGTCCGGATTGACCGCGCCCTGCACCACCGTTTCACCCAGGCCGTAGCTGGACGTGATGAACACCACGTCCTTGAAGCCGGATTCGGTATCGATCGTGAACATCACGCCCGCCGCGCCCGTATCGGAACGCACCATGCGCTGCACGCCCGCGGACAGCGCCACCTCGGCATGGGTGAAGCCCTTGTGGACGCGGTAGGAAATCGCGCGGTCGTTGTACAGCGAAGCGAACACGTGCTTCATCGCTTCGAGCACATTGTCGATGCCGACCACGTTCAGGAAGGACTCCTGCTGGCCCGCGAACGACGCATCCGGCAGGTCTTCCGCCGTGGCGGAGGAACGCACGGCAAACGACATCTCGCTCTCCGAATTCTTCACGAGTTCGTCGTAGAACGCGCGGATCTCCTGCTCCAGGCGGGGCTGGAACGGCGTATCGATGATCCATTGACGGATCTCGGCACCGGCCTGGGTCAGTGAACGCACGTCGTCGATATTCAGGTCGGCGAGGCGGCTGGCGATGCGCTCGGCCAGCGGCGCGCCGCCATCGATCGAATGGGTGAGGAAGTCGCGGAACGCCTGCGCGGTGGTGGCAAAGCCGCCCGGCACGCGCACGCCCGCTTCCGCGAGCTGGCTGATCATTTCGCCCAGCGATGCGTTCTTGCCGCCGACGGATTCCACATCCGTCATGCGCAAGGTTTCGAACGATGCTACGTAGGTCGCGTCGCGGCCTGCCTCCTTGAGTACTGCTGCGTTGGACAAGTTAGTCATGATGACACCTTCTGATGATAGAAACCTGTTGGTCGATTTCCCCAAGCGGAGCGTGTGCACGGACTGTGGTTGTTATTCTTGACGCCGTGCAGCACAATCGGACCGTTGCCGGCCATTTTACAGCCTGCGCAGAAAAATTGACGATTCACAATCAAAAGCCCCTACAGATGACTTCCGAACCCACTGAGCCGCGCCAGGAATTGCGCAATCCGCCCGCCCGCACCGTGTTCTTCGTCTCGGATGGCACCGGCATCACGGCCGAGACCTTCGGACACTCCGTGCTGACGCAGTTCGAGATGCGCTTCCGCCAGATCCGCCTGCCGTTCATCGACACGGTCGACAAGGCCCATGCTGCAGCGCGCAAGATCAACGAGGCCGCCGCGACCGATGGCAACAAGCCCATCATCTTCAGCACGCTGGTGCAGAGCGAGCTGTCCTCGGTGATCCGCCAGTGCAGCGGGCTGCACATGGACCTGTTCCAGACCTTCGTGGCACCGCTCGAGCTGGAGCTCGGCCTGAAGTCGACGCACACGATCGGCCGCTCGCACAACATCGTCGACAGCGAGGAGTACCGCAACCGCATCGAGGCCATCAACTTCTCGCTGGCGCACGACGACGGCCAGTCGCACAAGAACCTGGCCGAGGCCGACGTGATCCTGGTGGGCGTTTCGCGCTCGGGCAAGACGCCGACCTCGCTGTACCTGGCCATGCAGTACGGGATCAAGGCCGCCAACTATCCGCTGATCCCGGACGACTTCGAGCGGGGCCGCCTGCCCTCCGCGCTGTACGACTACAAGCCGAAGATCTTCGGCCTGACGATCACGCCGGAACGGCTGACGGAAATCCGCAACGAGCGGCGCGCCGGGAGCAAGTATGCGTCGATCGAGAACTGCCGCTATGAAGTGAACGAAGCGGAATCGATGATGAAGCGCGAGGGCATCCGCTGGCTGTCCTCGACCACCAAGTCGATCGAGGAGATCTCGACCACGATCCTGCAGGAGATCAAGCCGAACCGGCGGGAGTATTGAGGGCACATCGGAAGCCGCTTCGGGAGCTGTATCGGGTGCCACGCCTGGAGCCACGCCGGAATCCACACTACCGCTCCCACCAACAGTTACATGCGCTACCATACCGGGCATCCCGTCGTGATGGAGCCTCCATGTTCCTGCAGTGTCCCGCTTTGCAGTCCCCGGCAACGCCGTCCGGCCGAACGCCTGCGGCCATGCGCGCCGCGCTGTCCGCAGCGCTGCTTGCGGCGGCACTGCTGCAAGCGGCGCCCGCCCTGGCCAGCATCGAAGCGCCTCCTGCCGTGGCGAGCCGCTGCTTCGGCAGCTCGGCGAACGGCCGCATCGAGGATGCCGTCCGGCTGCCGCTCAGCGGGCCGAATTACGCGGCGTACAGCACGGCCGGCACGATGGCCGGCCGCACCTACGTGCACACGACGGTGGCGAAGATCATCGCGGGCAGCTACGCACTGCTGCACCAGGCGCTGCCCGGCAATGTGTTCGTGTATGGCGAAACGGGGGCGCCCACCGGCGGGCGTTTCAAGCCGCACCGCACCCACCAGAACGGCCTGGCGGCGGATTTCTTCGTGCCCGTGCGCGATGCGACGGGCCGCTCGGTGGCCCTGCCGACGGACACGCCGCGGCTCGGCTACGACATCGACTTCGATGCGGCGGGCCGCCACGGCGACTACACGCTTGACTTCGACGCGATGGCCCAGCACCTGTTCCGGCTCGACGCGGCCGCGCACGCACACGGCAGCGGGATTGCGCAGGTAGTCTTCGACCCGGCGCTGCTGCCGAAACTGTTCGCCACGCCGCGCGGCGCCTGGCTGAAGCAGCACCTGCCGTTCCGCACGGCGCTGCGCGAGGCGTCGCCCAGCGGGCACTATCACGTGGAATTCAGCCTGCGCTGCGCGCCGTTGCGGGCGGCGGCGCAGGCAAAGGTGACGAAGCGCATGGCGCGCTGACCTCACGCAGAGCCAGGCGCAGCGTGCTACGCGCTTACGGGAAGCCCGCGCCGCCCGTCACGCCATACACCTGGCCGGTGGTGAAGCTCGACTCGTCCGCCGCCAGCGTCACGTAGGCCAGTGCCAGCTCGGCCGGCTGGCCGGGACGCTTGAACGGCGTGTCGGCGCCGAATTTCTCCAGCGCTTCCGGCTTCTGGCCGCCCGACACCTGCAGCGGCGTCCACACGGGGCCCGGCGCGATCGCATTGACGCGGATGTTCTTCTCGGCGAGCTGCTTGGCCAGTGCCTTCACGAAAGCCACCTGGGCGGCCTTGGTCTGCGCATAGTCGAGCAGGTTCGGCGACGGGTCGTAGGCCTGCACGGAGGCGGTGACGACGATGGCGCCGCCGTTCTTCATGTGCGGCACGGCCGCCTTGACGATCCAGAAGTTCGCGTACAGGTTGGTCTTCATCGTCCAGTCGAACTGCGCGGTCGTCAGGTCCAGGATGGAATCGACGGAGTGCTGCTTGGCCGCGTTGCTGACCAGCAGATCGAGGCCGCCCAGCTGGCGCGCCGCGTCGTCCACCAGCTTCTTGCAGAACGCCTCGTCGCGGATATCGCCCGGCAGCAGCACGGCCTTGCGGCCGGCGGCGCGGATGAGTTCCGCCACTTCGCGCGCGTCCGGTTCCTCGGCCGGCAGGTAGCTCAGCGCCACGTCGGCGCCCTCGCGGGCATACGCGATCGCCGCCGCGCGGCCGATGCCGGAGTCGCCGCCCGTGATCAGCGCCTTGCGGCCGGCCAGCCGTCCGCTGCCCTTGTAGGTGGTTTCGCCATGGTCGGGCTTCGGCATCATCTTCGTGCCCAGGCCCGGCCACTCCTGCTGCTGGCGCGGGAACGGCGGTTTCGGATGATTCGGCTTGCGCGGCGCGGCGCCGCTGCCCTGGCCCTGGCCGCCGGTCTGCGCGAGCGCACCGGTGGCCGCGGTGCCGGCAGCGATGCCGGTGGCGACGGCGCCCACGAAGCGACGGCGCGAGGGCATGGACGCTGCTTCCGGCGCGTCTTCCCGGTTCGTTTGCTGGTCTTTCGGATCCATCGAAGCTCCTGAAGTGGTGGGGAGAGTTGGTAGACTGGCGTGTAATCAGAGGGTCAATGTAGACAAGTTGCCGCCACGCCGCCAACACCTTTGCTCGCGGCAATCTGTCACAAGACCGCCCCCCGATCCGTCTTCCAGCCATCGACGACTGCCACGAGACCTGACCATGACCGCCTCTGCAACCCCTTCTGCCCCCCCTTCTGCCACCCCTTCTGCCACTCCTTCTGCCACCTCCTCGACAACCGTCTTCGACGCGCTGCGTCCCCGCCTGTTCTCGATCGCCTACCGCATGCTGGGCACCCGGGCCGATGCCGAGGACGTGGTGCAGGATGCCTGGCTGCGCTGGCACGGCAGCGATCCCGCGGGCGTGCGCTCCGCCGAGGCATGGCTGTTGACGATCGTGACGCGCCTGGCGATCGACCGGCTGCGCAGCCGCCAGTCCGAACGCGAAGCCTACGTCGGCTGGTGGCTGCCGGAGCCACTGGTGGAACTGGACGAGCGCACGCCGGAATCGGCCGCGGAACTGGCCGGCGAGGTGTCGATGGCGATGCTGTGGGTGCTGGAGCGGCTGGCGCCAGAGGAGCGCGCGGCCTTCCTGATGCGTCAGGTGTTCGACCAGGATTACGCCGACCTGGCGGCGACCCTGGGCAAGAGCGAGGCGGCCTGCCGCCAGCTCGTCAGCCGCGCGCAGGCACGCGTGCAGCAGGAGCAGCCCCGCTTCGACGTGCCGCGCGACGTGCACCGCGAGGTGCTGGCGGGCTTCATGCAGGCCGCCGCCAATGGCGACCGGGAGGCGATGAAGACCTTCCTGGCCGGCGACGTGCAGCTGGTCTCCGATGGCGGCGGCAAGGTGCCGTCGTTCGGCAGGATCCTGCAGGGCGCCGCGCGCATCGCCGGCGTCTACTGGTCCGTCGAACATGCGCATCCGGGCGAAGTCACGTACCGGATGGCGCGCGTCAACGGCGAACCCGGGCTGCTGCGCTACGTGGATGGCGCCATCGAGTCGGCGCAGGCGTTCATCGTGGACGGCACGCGCATCGTGGCGATCTACGTGGTACGCAATCCGGACAAGCTGGCCGCGATCGCGCCCCTTTCCTGACCGGCGGATCGCCCGGCAATGTGTGTGGGCTAACGGACCCACGGCCCGGCGACGTTTACAATTTTTTTACGTTGGAGGGCGGGCGCACCGCACCGCAATGGGCACTGGCCGCCATCGCGCGTCGGTCGCAGCTTCCCTCTTCTCCTGGCTTCGTCCGCCCGCCGCACGGAGCCGCCGCGCCGGCAGCCTGCCCCACCCGCTGCCCGGCCTTCATCCCACAAACGAGGAGAAGACATGAATTATGTAGTGCTGGGTAATGACCTGACATCCTGGGCGATCGCCCTCGGCATCACGGCCGCCGTCTGCATCGTGCTGTACACGGTGAACGGCGTGCTGGTACGCCGCATCGGCGCCTTTGCCGCCCACACGGCCACGCACATCGACGACATGGCCGTCAAGATCCTGTCCAAGACCAGTTCGCTGTTCATCATCGTGATGGGCGTGTATGCCGGCTGCCAGTGGCTGGAGATGAGCGCCAAGAGCGAGGCGCTGGTGCGCAACCTCGCCGTGGCCGCGCTGCTGCTGCAGGTGGCGCGCTGGATCGACGTGGGCGTGCGCGGCTGGATCGATTTCTACCGCAAGAAGCGCGGCGCCACCGATGTCGCCAGTACCACCTCCACCGCGGCCCTCACCTTCGTCGTGCGTGCCGCGCTGTGGCTGATCATCGTGCTGATGATCCTCGATAACTTCGGCGTCAACGTCACCACGCTGGTGGCCAGCCTGGGCATCGGCGGTATCGCCGTCGCGCTGGCCGTGCAGAACATCCTGGGCGACCTGTTCTCGTCCGTCTCGATCCTGCTGGACAAGCCGTTCGTGGTCGGCGACAGCATCACCGTCGACAAGCTGGCCGGTACCGTCGAATACGTGGGCCTGAAGACGACGCGCATCCGCAGCCTGAACGGCGAACAGATCGTGTTCTCCAACAGCGACCTGCTGAAAAGCCGCATCCATAACAACAAGCGCATGCAGACGCGCCGCATCGTCTTCGCCGTGGGCATCACCTACGACGTGACGGAACAGCAGCTGCGCGCCATTCCGGACATGCTCAAGGAGATCGTGAGCAGCCAGGAACAGGTGCGCTTCGACCGCGCCCACTTCAAGTCGTACGGCCCGTCGTCGCTCGACTTCGAGGTGGTGTACACGATGCTGACGGCCGACTATGGCGTGTTCATGGATGTGCAGCAGGCGATCAACATGGAGCTGTTCTGTCGCTTCGCGCGGGAGAAGATCGACTTCGCCTACCCGACCCAGACCATCAAGCTGGACAACCCGGACGTATTGCGCGGCGCCGCGGCGAACGAGGAGTTCGCGTCGGACCGCGAGCCGGCCGTGGAGGCGCCGACCATCCTGCGGCCGAATGCGCAGTAGCATTCACATTGCGCCAAGACGAGTCGAACGAACCTCAATTACGTTTGTGTATCTGTCGCTTTCAAGGGAAACTGCCTTGTGGAGTCAACATATGGCCCAATTCACCGCAGGCATCCGCAGCTAACGGCCTGCGAATGGCGGGTCTATTTAAAACGCAATGGCTACCTGCCGGTTCGCGAAGCGGCAGGTAGCCAAACTTCAAATAATTTTTCTACGATCCCGATATATTCTCGATATATTCTCAGAACCTCGATGCCGGATAGAGACTCCAAAAATTGTCGATTTCTCGTGCGTCAGTGACACGGCTGGCGGCCTTGCTCTACCATATTGGCAGTCACCTCGCCTCCCAGCATGATCAGGTGTCCGGAGCATGGCAAATATGCCTCTCCGACCAGAGATCCGTTGTCGTCGTAATAGCCGTAATCGATGGAGTACGGTCGCGACGCATAGGCACTTGCCGCGCCTATTACGGCAACTACAACAGCGACAGATAGAGCGATCTTCTTCAGCATGATATATCCCTGTAGTCGACATTAGATATCGGCGGACGCCGATCAGAAGACAATAAAACAGGTAGATAATATCGTCAAGCAATTTATTAACTTGGAAATAAATATCGATCTGGCCTTATCTCGCCGAATATAGATGATACACGGACCGCCGTGTAGGAGAAGCGCTGGAATTATTCGCGGATAGAATCCCGCTCGCACCGGATGTTTAATAATGTGTGGTCGCAACATACTCCGCTAACGGAATCCGGAAAGCTTGCGCAGTCCGGTAATTACACCGGTCTGTACTGGCTCTGCTCCGTCTTCGCGGGATGGATTGCGTCACTGCAAACAGCGACAGGTCGGAGGAGGGCCGCGAAACCGCACCGGCACAGGCAATGCACTATCTCAGAAGAACTGGCGCCAGTCGGCCAGCCACGCCGGCACGTCCTCGACCGGCATCGGGCTGGCGATGTAGTAGCCCTGGGCGTAGGTGCAGCCCAGGTTCTGCAGGAAGTCCCAGTCCTGCTTCGTCTCCACCCCCACTGCGCACGACCACCGGTCGAGGCTGCGCGCCAGGCCCAGGTAGGATTTGAGCACGGTGCCGATGGCGCGCTTCTTCGAGGCGCCGTCGACGAAGCTCGGATCGATCTTCAGTTCCGAGAACGGGATCGAGGCCAGCAGCTGCAGGTTGGAGCGCGCGGTGCCGTAGTCGTCGATGGCCAGGCCGAAGCCGATCATGCGCAGCCGCAGCAGGCGTTCCAGGAAGTGCGGGTCGGTCTGCAACACGGCCGATTCGGTGATCTCGAACGTCAGGTGGCCGGGCAGGATGCGGTGGCGCGCCAGGCAGCCTTCGATCTGCGTGATGAACTGCGGGTGGGCCAGCGTGGTGGGGTCGACGTTGACGGAGCACGCGATGGGAATGCCCTGGTCATGCAGCGTGCGGCAGGCGGCGACGGATTTCTCGATCATGCTCCAGTCGAGGAAATCGATGCGGCCGTTCGCTTCCAGCACCGGCACGAAGGCCGCCGGGCCCAGCACCCCATGCTGCGGATGGCGCCAGCGCGCGAACATCTCCAGGCCCTTCACTTCGCCCGTCTCCAGCTCGATCTTCGGCTGGAAGAACGGATCGAACTCGCGCGCCTGCAGGCCCTTGCCCACTTCGGCAAAGCTGAAGGACGGGATGGCAGGCGTTGTGGACTGGTCCGTGCGCGGCTCGTACAGCGCCAGCAGGGCCTCGATGCGCGCCGCCGTCACCGGCTTGGCGATCGCGCCCAGCAGGTCGACACCGTAGGCCAGCGCCATCGTCTCGACATAGAACAGGATGTCGCTGCTCTGCGCGCCGACCACGACCAGGCCGGCACGGCATTTCTCTTCGGCCAGGCGCCGGATGAGCTCCAGGCCGTCCATGCCGTCCAGCGCCAGGTCCAGCACGACGATGTCGATCGCTGCCGCCAGCCCCTGCGCACCGCTCTGCACGGCGCGCAGGGCGGCATGGCCATCGGCCACCACCTGGATGTGCTGCGCGCCCGCACTGCGCAATACGCCGGCCAGCAGCTCGCGCTGCACCGGTTCGCTCTCGGCCACCAGAAACTGCCACGCCGCGATCGTCATCGGCTCTCCCTTCATGATTTTTCGTGGATGCCGGCTTGCGCGCCGGTCTGTCTAGGCCAGATTCTGCCTGACCTGCTCGAAAAAGCATACCGCCGCACATGCGGCCACGTTCAGCGATTCGACCTGGCCCAGGTGCGGGATGACGACGCGGTGCCGCGCCAGCGCCAGCAGCGCGTCCGAGACGCCCTGCCCTTCGTGGCCGAACACCCAGGCAACCGGGCCTTTCAGGTCCACGTCGTACAGCTTCTGCTTCGCGTAACCGCTGGTGGCCAGGGTCGCGATCGGCGCATCCTGCAACAGCGGCGCGAGCGGCACGTTCTCGAAAATGTCGAGCACGAAGTGCGCGCCCATCGCCGCGCGCAGCACCTTCGGCGACCAGCAGAACGCCGTGCCGGGACTGCAGAAGATCTGACTGATGCCGGCGGCGGCCGCGCTGCGCAGGATCGACCCGAGGTTGCCGGGGTCCTGCACATTGTCGAGCAGGACGGCATTGACGGACAGCGCGGCCGGTGCAGCCCGTTCCGGCGTGGGGACGAGGAACATCATGCCCACGCCATGCTCGACCTGCGACAGCGCCTCGTACAGCGCATCGGGCAGTTGCAGGCAGTGGCCGTGCTGCGCTTCGAGCTCCCTCACCAGTGCCGCGATCTCGGGGTTGAGCAGCCCGCTATCGCTGACGATGCACTGTTCCGGCAGCCCGCGCAGCTGCAGCCAGCTTTCGCACAGGTGCACGCCGTCCAGCAGCGTGCGGCCGGCCTTGCGGCGCGCCTGCGAGCTGGTCGCCAGCGCCTTCAAATCCTTGTACTGCGCGTTGTCGCGCGAGGTGATGTGCTTCATCTGGACACTTACAGCAGCTCGAGCAGCTCGCGCACGGGCGCGAACGAACGGCGGTGGATGGGGGTAACGCCATGCGTGCGCAATGCCTCGAGGTGCTGGGCAGTGCCGTAGCCCTTGTGCTGGTCGAAGCCGTACTGCGGATATTTCTTGTGCAGCTTGCGCAGCGCCTCGTCGCGCGCCGTCTTGGCCAGGATCGAGGCGGCGGAAATCGATTCGATCTTGTCGTCGCCGTCGATGATGGCGATGGTCTGGATCTTCATCACGGGGCACTTGTTGCCGTCGATGAGGGCCAGCGTGGGAATCGTCTCGAGCGCATGCACGGCGCGGCGCATCGCCAGCAGCGAGGCCTGCAGGATGTTCAGCTTGTCGATCTCCGCCTCGGACGCCTTGGCGATCGCCCACGCGATGCAGTCGCGCTTGATCAGCGGGGCCAGCGCCTCGCGCTTCGCTTCCGTCAGCTTCTTCGAATCGCGCAGCCCGGCGATCGGGCGCTCGTGGTGCAGGATCACGGCGGCCGCGTACACGGGCCCGGCCAGCGGCCCGCGCCCCGCCTCATCCACGCCGCAGATGATCTCCTCGAGGGAATAAGGCAAATCGTCGAACAGCCCGTTCTGGGAGGTCTTCACGCTCTTCCAATCACTTTCAATACGGCCGCGGCACTTTCCGCGGCGCTGTTGCGCAGCAGGCTGTGGTGCATCGCCGTGAAGCGCTCCACCAGCCTGGCGCGGTGCGGCGCATCCGTCAACTGCTGCCACAGGTTCTCGGCCAGCGCTTCGGCGCTGGCATGGTGCTGCAGCAGCTCCGGCACCAGGAATTCGCGCGCCAGGATGTTCGGCAGCCCGATCCAGGGCTGGTAGCCCATGTGGCGCATGATTTCCCACGATGCCCGCATCATTTTATAGGCGATCACCATCGGCTTCTTGAACAGTGCCACTTCCAGCGAGGCCGTGCCGGACGCCACCAGCACGGCATCGGCCGCGCAGATCGCCGTGTGGCTGCGGCCATCCAGCAGCGTGATCTCGACATCCTGCAGGCCGGCCTGCGCCTTCAGTTCGGTGAAGTACGCCTTCTGCCTGTCGCCTGCCATCGGCGCCACGAACCGCAGGCCGGGATCGCGCGCCTGCAGCAGCTTCACGGCGCCCACGAAGGCGGCCGTGTTGTACTTCAGCTCCCCCATGCGGCTGCCCGGCATGATGGTGACCACGCGCGCATCGTCGGCGAAGCCCAGCGCGCGCCGCGCCGCCGCCACGTCCGGCTCGAGCGGTATCAGTTCGGCCAGCGGATGGCCCACGTAGGTGACGGGCACGCCCGCCTTGCGGTAGATCTCCTCCTCGAACGGGAAGATCACGAGCATGTGCGACACGTTGCGGATGATGCTCTTGATGCGGCCACCGCGCCAGGCCCAGATCTGCGGGCCGATGTAGTGCATGGTCGGGATGCCGGCCGCTTTCAGCTCGCCTTCCAGGCCCAGGTTGAAGCCGGGGTAGTCGGCGCCGATGAACACGGCGGGCCGCTCGGCCAGCAGCCGGTCGCGCAGCGCGCGCTGGATGCCCTTCAGCTCGCGGTAGCGCGGGATGATCTCGAACAGGCCCCGCACCGTCAGCGTTTCCATCGGCACCTCGGAGACGAAACCTTCGGCAATCATCGCCGGACCGCCGATGCCGTGGAAGCGCGCCTCCGGCAGGTGCGGCCGCAGGCCGGCCAGCAGCCGCGCGGCCAGCAGGTCGCCGGAAGGTTCGCCGGCAACGAGCGCGATCGCGCAGCTGCCCGAAGCTTCAGCGGACGATGCCACGCGAGGCCGTGTCGAGGAAGGTGCGGAACGAACGCAGGTGTTCGGCCGCATCGGGCGTGTTCTGCTCCTGCTCCAGCAGCGCCGCCTTGGCCTCCTCCAGCGTCAGTCCCGAGCGGTACAGCGTCTTGTATGCCTGGCGCAGCGCGTTGATCTGCTCGCGGGTAAAGCCGCGGCGCTTCAGGCCTTCGATATTGATGCCGTGGGCCTGCGCCGGGTTCCCGTTCAGCAGCACGAACGGCGGCACGTCCTGCGTCAGGCTGGTGCTCATGCCCACGAAGGCATGCGCGCCGATCTTGCAGAACTGGTGCACATTGGCGTAGCCGCTCATGATCACCCAGTCGCCGATCTCCACGTGGCCCGCCATCTGCGCGTTGTTCGAGAAGATGGTGTTGTTGCCGACCACGCAGTCGTGCGCCAGGTGCACGTACGCGGAGATCCAGTTGTCGTGGCCCAGTTTCGTCACGCCCTTGTCCTGCACCGTGCCGACGTTGAACGTGCAGAATTCGCGCACCGTGTTGCGGTCGCCCACTTCCAGGCGGGTGGGTTCGCCGTGCCACTTCTTGTCCTGCGGCGGCGCGCCGATCGAGGAGAACTGGTAGAACTTGTTGTCGCTGCCGATCGTCGTATGGCCTTCGATCACGACGTGCGGGCCGACCCAGGTCCGGTCACCGATCACGACGTGCGGACCGACGATCGAATAGGCGCCGATCTCGACCCCTTCACCCAGCTGGGCTTGCGGGTCGACGAGCGCGGTAGGATGAATGGTCGCCATGGGGGATTCCCTTACGCTTCGGCGGTGTTACGGATGGTGCACATCAGGTCGGCCTCGACGGCGGTCTGGCCATCCACGCTGCCCACGGCCTTGTACTTCCAGATGCCGCGCGACACGCGCACGATCTCGACATCCATCTTCAGCTGGTCGCCGGGGCCGACCGGACGCTTGAAGCGCGCATTGTCGATGCCCACGAAGTAGACGACCGAGTTCTCGTCCGGCTTGATGCCCATCGTCAGGAACGACAGGATCGCGGCCGTCTGCGCCATCGCCTCGATCATCAGCACGCCCGGCATCACCGGCTTGTGCGGGAAGTGGCCGTTGAAGAACTCCTCGTTGATCGTGACGTTCTTGATCGCGGTGATGGTCTTGTTGGCTTCCCAGGTCAGCACGCGGTCCACCAGCAGCAGCGGATAACGGTGCGGCAGCAGCTCCTTGATCTGGTTGATGCAGAGGGTCTTGTTGTCAGCAGTGGTCATGATTCGTCTTTGTGCCCGGAGGCTTGATTAGTTATCGTTTTGATGGCTTTTTCGAGGGAACGGATCTTCTCGCGCATGGTCGACAGGTTGCGTACGATGGCGGCCGATTTTTCCCATTCGCTGTTCTTGGCCAGCGGGTAGAAGCCCGTGTACTGGCCCGGTTCCAGGATCGAGCGCGATACCATGCTGCCCGAGGAAACGTGCACGTGGTCGGCGATCGTCAGGTGGCCCAGCACCATGGCCGCGCCGCCGAACGTGCAGTACTTGCCGATCTTCGCACTGCCCGCCACGCCCACGCAGCCGGCCATCGCCGTGTGCGCGCCGATGTGGCAGTTGTGGCCGATCTGGATCTGGTTGTCCAGCTTCACGCCATCCTCGATGACCGTGTCGGCCAGCGCGCCGCGGTCGACGGTCGTGTTGGCACCGATGTCGACATCGTCGCCGATCACCACGCGGCCCGTCTGCGGGATCTTGATGTAGACGCCGCCTTCGTTGGCGAAGCCGAAGCCGTCCGTGCCGATCACGGCGCCGGAATGCAGGATGCCGCGCGCGCCGATCACGCAGCGCGCGTGGAAGGTCACGTTGGCAAACAGGTGCGTGGATGCGCCGATGACGGCATCGCGGCCGACATAGCAGCCGGCATCGATCACGACGTGGGCGCCGATCACCGCGCCGGCCTCGATCGTCACGAGCGGGCCGATGTGGGCGGTGGCATCCACCTGCGCGGCCGGGTCGACCGATGCGCTCGGGTGCACGCCGGGCGCCGGCACGATGGCCGTCAGCGCTTCGAAGTACTGCGCCGCGCGCGCGAAGTAGGCATACGGATTCTTCGTCACGATGCGCGCGCCCGTGTAGGTCTGCGCCACCAGCGCGTCGTCGTTCGGCGAAACGATCAGCGCGGCGGCGCGGCTCTGCCCGGCCTGCGCGCGCAATTTGCTGTTGGAGAGGAAGCTGATGTGTGAAACGCCGGCCTCGGTCAATGGCGCGATGCCCGTCACCTGCGTGTCCGGGCTGCCGATCAACTCCCCGCCGCAGCGCTCGACCAGTTCTGCCAGTCGAATGCTCATGGATGATCCAATCTCAATGTAAAAATGCCGGCCACGCCGCAACCAGGGGCGGCGTGGCCGGCATCAGTGTAAATCATTTGCCCTTGTCGAGTGCGGCGAGGACCTTCTCGGTGATGTCGATGCGCGGGCTGGCCCACACGGCATCCTGCAGCACGATGTCGAAGCCTTCCGTCAGCGCCAGCTGCTTGATGATGGCCGTGGCCTTCTCGGCGATGGACGCGCGTTCCTCGTTGGTGCGCTGGGACAGGTCTTCGCGGAACTCGCGCTGGCGGCGCTGCAGTTCCTTGTCCAGGTCCGCCACTTCGCGCTGGCGGCGGAAGCGGTCCGCCTCGCCCAGTGCGCCTTCTTCCTTCGCGTACTTGTCGGACGCCGTCTTCAGCCGTGCCGCCAGTTCGTTGACGGCCTTCTCGCGCGGCGAGAACTCTTCCTTCAGCTTGTCGCTGGCCAGCTTGGCCAGTTTCGACTCGTTGTAGATGCGTTCGGGGCTCAGCCAGGCGATGCGGGAAGACTGTGCGGAGCCCGTCTGTGCATGGGCGGGCGCCAGCGCGAACAGTGCGCAGCAGCTCAGCCCCAGCGCGGCCAGCGCCTTGCCCAATGGTGCGGATGCAGTCTTCAAATCGGTTCTCCTATCACGTGCCCGGGGATCAGAAGCCGGTACCCATCTGGAACTGGAAGCGTTCCAGGCGGTCGCTCGGCAGCGAATTCAGGGGCTTAGCATAACTCAACTTCAGCGGACCCACCGGCGAAATCCAGCTCACGCCCAGGCCCGTGGAGAAGCGCAGCTCGCCCAGGCGCATTTTCTGGCCTTCCTGGTAGACCTGGCCGCCGTCCATGAACGCGAACCAGCGCAGGCTGCGGTCCTTGCCCTGCCCCGGGAACGGGAACTGCAGCTCGGCATTGCCGATCAGGCGCGACGAGCCGCCCAGCGCATCGCCGTTCGACGGATCGAGGTAGCCCAGCGACGAGCTGTAGTAGCCCCGCACCGAACCGATGCCGCCGGCATAGAAGTTCTTGAAGATCGGGTACGGGCGGTCGCCGATGCCGTGGCCGAAGTCGAACTCGCCCTTCAGCGCCAGCGTGGCCCAGGTGGTGATCGGCCGGTACCACTGGTGCTCGTACACCAGGCGGTAGTACTTCGAATCGCCGATCAGGTCCAGCTCCAGGTTGGCGCGCTGGTAGCGGCCCAGCGTCGGCGTGACGGCGCTGTCGCGGCTGTCGCGGCCCCAGGCCACCGTCAGCGGCACGGAGTTCGACGACACGGTGCCGACGCCGGAAGCGGGGCCGCCCAGGTTGGCCACGTATTTCTGGTAGAAGCTCGGCGACGTTTCATCCGTCGTGACCTTGGCGTTTTCCAGGCCGATGCCGAAGAACACGGTGTCGACTTCGGAGAACGGCACGCCCCAGCTGACACGGCCGCCCTTCTGCTTGATCGAGTACGCGCCGATGTTGACCGCCGGCGGTTCGAAGGTGCGCAGGTACAGCTCGTAGCTCTGCGATACGCCATCGTCCGTGTAGTACGGATTGGTCTGCGAGAACGCGATCGTGCGGCTGTACTTGCTGGTATTGAGCTCGATGCCGACCGTGTTGCCGGAGCCGGCGAAGTTGGCCTGCTGGACCGATGCGGACAGGCTGAATTTCTCGGCCTGCGAGAACGCGCCGCCGATCTGGAAGTTACCGGTCGGTTTTTCCTCGACCGTCAGGTTCACGTCGACCTGGTCGGACGTGCCCTGCGCTTCCGGCGTATCGATCGTCACTTCCTTGAAGTAGCCGAGGCGGTCGACCCGGTCGCGCGACAGCTTGATCTTGTTCGCGTCGTACCAGCTCGATTCGAACTGGCGGAATTCGCGGCGGATCACTTCGTCGCGCGTGGTCGTGTTGCCCTGGATGTTCATGTGGCGCACGTAGGCGCGCTTGCCCGGATCGATGAAGAACGTGAAGGCCACTTCGCGCTTCTCGCGGTTCACTTCCGGATTCGCGTTCACGTTGGCGAACGCGTAGCCGAACGTGCCGAGACGGTCGGTGATCAGCTTGTTGGTGGCCGTCAGGCGCGCGCCGGAATAGACTTCGCCCTTCTTCAGCAGCACCAGCTGGCGCAGCTCGTCCTCGCGGCCGAACATCTCGCCTTCGAACTTGATGTCCGAGACGTTGTACTTCTCGCCTTCGGTGATGTTGATGGTGAGGTAGATGTCCTTCTTGTCCGGCGAGATCGACACCTGCGTCGAATCGACGTTCATCTCGACATAGCCACGGTCCAGGTAGAACGACTTGAGCGCCTCGATGTCGCCCGTCAGCTTCGTCTTGGAATACTGGTCGGCCTTGGTGTACCAGCTCAGCCAGGTGCTGGTGTTCAGGCTCAGTTCCTTGCGCAGCTCGCTGTCCTTGAACACCTTGTTGCCGACGATGTTGATCTGCTTGATGCGGGAGATCTCGCCTTCGTCCACGGCGAACGTGATGCCGACGCGGTTGCGTTCCATCGGCGTGACGGTGGTGGTGATCTTCACGCCGTACAGGCCGCGCGACAGGTACTGCTTCTTCAGCTCCTGCTCGGCGCGGTCGGTGGTGGCCTTGTCGAAGGTCTTTGCTTCGCCCACGCCGATGTCCTTCAGCGCCTTGACGAGCATGTCCTTCTCGAATTCATGGGTGCCGGTGAAATCGACCTTGGCGATGGCCGGGCGTTCCTCGACGATCACGACGAGCACGTTGCCGTCCACTTCCAGGCGCACGTCCTTGAAGATGCCGGTGGCGTACAGGGCCTTGATGGTGGAGACGGATTTGTCGTCGCTGAAGGTTTCGCCGACGCGTACCGGCAGGTAGCTGAACACGGTGCCGGCTTCGGTACGCTGGATGCCCTCGACGCGGATGTCCTTGACGACGAAGGGTTGGACGGCAAACGCGCTGGCGGAGGTGAAGGCCAGGACGGCGGCGCCGATCAGCGTGCGGCGAAACGAAGGGGCAAGGCGGTCAGAATTGAATTTCATTGGCAATTAAAATAGCTCGGAAGCTGCTTCGCGATGGCCAGGGACGATGCGGGGCATACAGCTCACCGCAGCCCGATAACCATTCCGAACCAGCTTCCCGAATACGAGAGTGCACGCACGACCGTGTCGATCACTGCGGATCAAAGCAACCGTGCAACGTCGTTGAACACAGCGAGCGCCATCAGGGTCACCAACAATCCCACACCGAGGCGCTGTGCAATCTCCCCAAAACGCTCCGGCACGGGGCGTCCAGTCAAAACTTCCAGCGAATAATACAGCAAAAGCCCACCATCCAGAACGGGTATCGGAAGCAAATTCATCACGCCAAGGCTGATGCTGACGATGGCCATGAAGGACAGATAGCTCGCCAGGCCGATGCGCGAACTCTGGCCTGCGTAGTCGGCGATCGTGATCGGTCCCGTCACGTTCTTCCACGAGGCTTCGCCGGTGATCATCCGGCCGATCATCTTCACGGTCAGCGCGCAGGTGTCCCACACCTTGCGTACTGCCTTGCCCGCCGCCGTCGCGGGACCATCGGCCACGACGATCATATCCGGCCGCCCCAGCAGCTCGACCCTGATCTTACCGACTGTTACACCGTCTTTACCCGGTTCGGCATCCGGCGTGACGGGCAGCCGGATCAGATCGCCGCCGCGCCGCACATCGAGCTGCAGCGTGCGCCCGCCGGCAGCGCGGATCGCCTTCATGAAGGCGGCAACATCGCCGACCGGCACGCCATCGATGGCGGTGACCTGGTCGCCGCTGCGCAGGCCGGCGCGCCCGCCCGCACCGCCCGCCTCGACGCGGCCGATGGCCGGCGGCGGTAAGGCGATGTCGAAGCCCAGGCTGCCCGGCACGTCCTCCTCCAGGTCGGCCTTCTGCAGCGCGGCGGCCGGCAGCACGAAGGTGAATTCGCCGCGGCCCGGACGGTCCACCGCAATGCGCGCGCCCTCGCCGCCCTCCGCATCGACGGCGGCCTGGATCAGCTCCCAGCGCAGTTCCGACCAGCCGGTGACGGGTTCGCCGTTGACGGACCGGACGACGTCATCGCGGTCGAGGCCTGCCAGTGCCGCAGCGCTTTGCGCTGGCGGTTCGGCCAGGCGCGTCGACGGCTCCTCGATGCCGTGCATGTACAGGCCGGCGAAGATCAGGATCGCGAGCAGGAAATTGGCGAGCGGGCCGGCCGCGACGATGGCGATGCGCTTCCACACGTTCTGGCGCGTGAACTCGCGGTGCAGCTCGGCCTGCGGGATCTGGTCGATGCCCTGTTCGCGCGCATCGAGCATCTTGACGTAGCCGCCCAGCGGCAGCGCGGAGATGGCCCACTCCGTCCGATCCTTGCCGAAGCGCCGCGACCAGACGATGCGGCCCATGCCGACGGAAAAGCGCAGCACCTTCACGCCGCACCAGCGCGCGACGAGGAAGTGGCCCAGTTCGTGGATCACGACGAGCGTGCCCAGCGCAACGACGAAGGCGACCAGGGTTTGCAGCAGGTTCATGGCAGTGACCTCGGTGGTGGCGGTGATTGCAGCAGGCGCTCAAGGCAGCAGCTGCGGGCAGCAGCTTGGCGCATCTGCTTGGTGGATCGGCTTAGTGGATTGGCTTAGTGGATCGGCTTAGTGGATCGGCTTAGTACAGCTGCTTAGTGGATCGGCTTAGTCCAGCGGCTTAGTGGATCGGCTTAGTCCAGCGGCCTAGTGGATCGACCTGGTGCATCGGCTTGGTTCATCTGCATGATGCAGCTGCCCAGAGCAGGCCATTATGCCGTAGCGGCCTTCAGCGGCTGGCCGAACGTGCCGATGACGCGTTCGGCAGCGGTGCGCGCGGCGGCATCCTGCGCCATGACCGCCTCGATCGACGACGCCGGACCATGCGGCAGCTGGTCCATCACGGTGGCGATCACGCGGTCGATCTGCCGGAAGCCGATGCGTTCATCCAGGAACGCCTGCACGGCCACCTCGTTGGCGGCATTGAGCAGTGCCGGCGCGGTGCCGCCCGCCGTCAATGCATCGTAGGCCAATGCCAGGCACGGGAAACGGTTGAAATCCGGTTTTTCGAACTGCAGCGTGCCCACCTGCGTCAGGTCCAGCTGTGCCACGCCGGAAGCGATGCGCTCCGGGTAGGCCAGCGCGTTGGCGATCGGCGTGCGCATGTCCGGGTTGCCCAGTTCGGCGAGCACGGAGCCGTCCGCATACGACACCATCGAGTGGATCACGGACTGCGGGTGGATCACCACCTCGATCTGCGCGGCCGGCGCACCGAACAGCCAGTGCGCCTCGATCACTTCCAGGCCCTTGTTCATCATCGTGGCCGAATCCACCGAGATCTTGCGGCCCATGACCCACTTCGGATGCTTGCACGCTTCGTCCGGCGTGACGGCATCGAGCGATGCCACGGCGCGCTTCAGGAACGGGCCGCCGGAGGCCGTCAGCAGGATCTTGGTCACGCCCGCCGCTTCGGGCACGCGGCGGTAGTTGGCCGGCAGGCACTGGAAGATGGCGTTGTGTTCCGAGTCGATCGGCAGCAGCGTGGCGCCGCTGTCCGCCACGGCATCCATGAACAGCTGGCCGGACATGACGAGCGCCTCCTTGTTCGCCAACATCACCTTCTTGCCGGCGCGCGCCGCGGCCAGCGTGGGCGCCAGGCCCGCGGCACCGACGATCGCCGCCATCACGCCATCCACTTCGGGGGCGGACGACACGTCGCACAAGGCCTGCTCGCCCCACGCCACCTGGGTGCGCAGATCGGCGGCGCGCAGCAGCGTCGCGAGCCGGTCCGCCGCAGCGGCAGTACCGACGACGGCGACGTCAGGCCGGAACTGCCGGCACTGCGCGGCCAGTTCCTCGACCTTGCTGTGCGCCGTCAGCGCGTACACGCGGTAGCGGTCCGGATGGCGGGCGATGACGTCGAGGGTGGAGACGCCGATGGAGCCGGTGGCGCCCAGGATGGTGATGCTTTGCATTGTCATTTCCTCTGAAACTTGATCAAACCGTTCGTGGCTGGGCGGGGCGCCGCAGACCGTGCCTTTGCACGGCAAGGTGCCCCAACAACGCCACGGACGGTCTTGGCATGTTTCTTACAGCCAGCCGCCAATCAGGGCAGCAATCGGCAGAACCGGCACCAGCGCATCGATGCGGTCGAGCACGCCGCCATGGCCGGGCAGCAGGTTGCTGCTGTCCTTCATGCCGGCGCGGCGCTTCAGCTGGGATTCGAACAGGTCGCCGGCAATCGACGCGGCCACGATGACGGTGAGCGTGATCAGGGCCACCAGCCAGCCCAGCTTCGCCTGCATGCGCACGGCGAACGTGTCCTGCAGCCAGGGCACGGAGGGCGCGGCCAGGATCGTGATGGTGGCCAGCACGAGCACGGCGATCCAGCCGCCGATCGCGCCTTCCACGGACTTGCCCGGCGAGATCGACGGCGCCAGCTTCCGCCTGCCGAATTTCTTACCCGCGAAATAGGCGCCGATATCGGCGATCCACACCAGGGCCATCGCGGAGACCAGGTACAGCGCGGAATGCCCGAACAGCACCAGGATCGCCACGAAGCACGACACCAGCGTGGCCGCATACACCATCGACAGCAGCGTGTTACCGAAGCCTTCGAGAGGCGGCAAGCCGATCTTCAGCGACGGCACGAAGCGCAGCAGCCAGATCGCCACCCCCAGCGCGAGCCAGAAGCGGGCCTGTTCCAGGCCGTGGTTGAAGAAGAAGGTGTAGGCAAAGGCCGCCGTCCATGCCGCGGCCACGAAGGCCGGTGCACGCAGCTTGAACAGCCGGAAGGTCTCCCAGGCGGCGGCGCCGAAGGCGATGGCGACGACGGCCTGCACGGCTGCCAGCGAGCCGGAGAACAGCACGGCCACGAGCACGACGAACAGCACGACAGCGGTAATGATCCGGGTCTTCAGCATTGTTTTTATCTATTCCGTTTATTCGGTATTATTTTTTCAGTTGCTCGCCGGTGCGGCCGAAGCGGCGCTCGCGGTGCTGGTACGAGGCGATGGCTTCATCGAGCTTCTCGGCCGTGAAGTCCGGCCAGTACGTGTCGGTGAAATACAGCTCCGTGTACGCCAGCTGCCACAGCAGGAAATTCGAGATGCGCTGCTCGCCGCCGGTGCGGATGAACAGGTCCGGCTCCGGCGCATACGCCATCGCCAGGTGCGGCGCCAGCTGTTCTTCCGTGTACTCGCCGATGCCGGGGTGCGCCGCGACCATCTTGCCGACGGCCTGCATCATATCCCAGCGGCCGCCATAGTTGGCGCACACGGTCACGGTGAGGCGGGTATTGTTGGCGGTCTTGCGCTCGGCGGCGCTGATCATGTCCTGCAGTTTCGCGTCGAAGCGGGACAGGTCGCCCACCACTTTCAGGCGGATATTATTGGCATGCATCTTAGCCACTTCCCGCTCGAGGGCCGTGACGAACAGGCGCATCAGCAGCGACACTTCCTCTTCCGGGCGGCGCCAGTTTTCCGAGCTGAAGGCAAACACGGTCAGATATTCGATGCCGCGCGCGACGCAGGCCTCGACGACCGTGCGCACCGCCTCGACGCCCTTCACATGGCCCGCCACGCGGGGCAGGAAACGGCGCGTCGCCCAGCGGCCGTTGCCGTCCATGATGATGGCCACGTGGCGCGGTACGTTCGGCACTTCTGGCACCGCGGTGGTGGAACTCGAATATCTCATTAGAAACGCTAACCGGCAAAAGATGAATTCTAACAGGCAAAAAACTGGACCGGCATGAATTTCAGTCTACAATTTCCACGCCAGCAAATCAGCGCGCCGTTACTGTGCGGCACTACTTTCAGAAATGGAGGACGCATGCAAAGGCGAACCAGATCGAAAATGCCGGATGCCATGGCAGCGCTCCTGGCGCCGGTCGTGGCGTGCGGGGTCGTGGGAGTTGTTAGCCTGATCATGTACATGGTGATCGAGCAGCCCCTGTGGGGAACGCTTGCGGTGATGGCGGCGATTGCATGGGCCGTGCGACGGCTCCGGCGCCGCGCAGTTGCCGGGCAGGCACGCGCCGGTGCTGCGGACAGTGGCGGCGTGGTCTACGCCGACAATTCCACGTCAAACACGGACAGTTCGGGAACCGGTGCATCGGACAGCTGCGGCAGCAGCGACGGCGGCGGCGGGGATGGCGGCAGCTGCGACTAACGAAGAAAACAATGCGGGAACAGGCAGCGGCACGAGGCGGTGCCGCAATGCGGCGGCCGCCCCGTCCGACTGACGCTTACACCGTCAGCACTTCCTTTTCCTTCTCGGCCACGATCTTGTCGATGTCGACGATGGCCTTGTCGGTCAGCTTCTGCACATCGTCCGACGCGCGGCGCTCGTCGTCTTCCGAGATGGCCTTGTCCTTCGTGAGCTTCTTCAGCTGCTCGTTGGCATCGCGGCGGATGTTGCGGACGGCGATCTTCGCATCCTCGGCTTCGCTCTTGCAGAGCTTGACCATTTCCTTGCGGCGCTCTTCCGTCAGCGGCGGCGTGGGCACGCGGATCTGGTCGCCCTGCGACGACGGGTTCAGGCCCAGGTCCGCGTCGCGGATGGCCTTCTCGATCGTCGACGCCATCTTCTTCTCGAACGGCTGCACGCCGATCGTGCGGGCATCGACCAAGGTCAGGTTGGCGACCTGGCTCAGCGGGGTCGGGTTGCCGTAGTACTCGACCATCACGTGGTCCAGAATGCCGGTGTGGGCACGGCCGGTACGCACCTTGGCCAGGTCGGCCTTCAGCGTTTCCAGCGATTTGGCCATCTTGTCTTGCGCGTTTTTCTTGATGTCAGCGGTGGACATGCTGCTCTCCTATTATTTCTTGAGTTTGCTATTTTAAACGTGAACCAGGGTGCCCTCGTTCTCACCCATGATCACGCGCATCAGAGCGCCTGGCTTGGTGATCGAGAACACCTTGATCGGCAGCTTCTGGTCGCGGCACAGGGCGAACGCGGTGGCGTCCATCACCTGCAGCTGCTTGGCGATCGCTTCGTCGAAGCTGATCGTGTCGTACAGCGTGGCATCCGGATCCTTCTTCGGGTCGGCGCTGTAGACGCCGTCCACCTTGGTGGCCTTCAGCACGATTTCGGCCGAGACTTCCGAACCGCGCAGCGCGGCCGCGGTATCGGTGGTGAAGAACGGGTTGCCGGTGCCGGCGGCGAAGACGACGACCTTGCCCTCTTCCAGGTATTGCAGCGCTTTCGGGCGCACATACGGCTCGACAACCTGCTCGATGCCGATGGCGGACATGACCCGGGCCACGACGCCCACGTGGCGCATCGCATCGGCCAGCGCCAGGGCGTTCATCACGGTGGCCAGCATGCCCATGTAGTCGGCCGTGGCACGGTCCATGCCCTGGGCGCCGGGCGCCACGCCGCGGAAGATGTTGCCGCCGCCGATCACGACCGCCAGTTCCACGCCCAGTTTCGCGACCTCGGCCACGTCGGCCACCATGCGCTCGATCGTGGCGCGGTTGATGCCATAGGCATCGTCGCCCATCAGGGCTTCACCGGACAATTTGAGGAGGACGCGCTTGTAGGCTGGTTTTGACATGAGCTGGGGCTCCTAAGTAAATGTATTCGGTACCATTCCGGCCGGGTGGCAGCGCTGGCCATGATAGCAACAAGCTGCCCCGTGTCGGTGTTTCGCCAGCCGCGCGCACGGGCGGCCGGATCGTGCAGATTCAGTCGTGCTGAAACGCGTGCTTAAAAAAACGGGCCTCGCGGCCCGTTTTTGTCATTACGCCTTGTTGGCAGCCATCTGGGCTGCGACTTCGGCTGCGAAGTCATCGACCTTCTTCTCGATGCCTTCACCCACGACGTACATCGTGAACGATTTCACGGTGGCGCCGGCCGCTTTCAGCATCTGTTCGACGGACTGCTTGTCGTTCTTCACGAACGCCTGGTTCAGCAGCGACACTTCCTTCAGGTACTTCTGCACGGAGCCTTCCAGGCGCTTCGCGACGATTTCCGGCGACTGGGCCGGCTTGCCTTCGGCAGCGGCTTTGGACGCATCTTCGTCGGCCTTGGCCTGGGCTACCGAACGCTCTTTTTCGATCAGTTCGGCCGGCACCTGGTCGCTCGACAGCGAGACCGGCTTCATGGCGGCGATGTGCATCGCCACGTCCTTGCCGACCTGCTCGTCCGCACCGTCGAATTCGACGATGACGCCGATCTTCGTGCCGTGCAGGTAGGAAGCCAGCTTGCCGGTCGTTTCAAAACGCTGGAAACGACGGATCGACATGTTTTCGCCGATCTTGCCGATCAGGGCGCTGCGCACTTCGTCCAGCGTCTTGCCATCGGCAGTCGGCAGGGCCAGCAGGGCAGCCACGTCGGCCGGGTTCTGTTCGGCGACCAGCTTGGCGGCGCTCGCTGCCAGGCCCAGGAAGTCGTCGTTCTTGGCGACGAAGTCGGTTTCCGAGTTCACTTCCACCAGGGCGCCCACATTGCCCGAGATGAATGCTGCCACGACGCCTTCGGCCGTCACGCGGGCGGAGGCCTTCGATGCCTTGCCGCCCAGCTTGACGCGCAGAATTTCTTCCGCTTTGTCCATGTCGCCGGCCGCTTCCGTCAGGGCCTTCTTGCATTCCATCATCGGTGCGTCGGTTTTCGCGCGCAGTTCGCCAACCATTGCTGCGGTAATCGCTGCCATATGTTTCTCCTGTAATCCTGAGATTGATTCGTGCTGTTGCCGGGGCGGCGCCTTGCGGCAGGCCTGCTCATCCGACAAGCCCGGTTAAAAAAAAGGGGAGCTGGACGCCACCCCTTTTCAAATCGACACCCGCTCCCGAGGGAGCGGGTTACCACATCAAGCCTGTTCGTTGACTTCCACGAACTCGTCGCCGGAGGCCGTCTTGATGGCTTCCAGGGTTTCGGTCGAGGCGTTGGCACGGCCTTCCAGGATCGCATCTGCCACGCCGCGGGCGTACAGGGTGATCGCTTTGGAAGAGTCGTCGTTACCAGGGATGATGAAGTTCACGCCGGCTGGCGAGTGGTTCGTATCGACCACGCCGATGACCGGGATACCCAGCTTCTGGGCTTCGGTGATCGCGCCTTTGTGGTAGCCAACGTCGACCACGAAGATCGCGTCCGGCACGCCGCCCATATCCTTGATACCGCCGATGGATTTCTGCAGCTTTTCCAGTTCGCGGGAGAACAGCAGTGCATCCTTCTTCGTCAGCTTCTCGACGGAGCCGTCTTCGATCTGCGCTTCCATGTCCTTCAGGCGCTTGATCGACGTCTTGATCGTCTTGAAGTTGGTCAGCATGCCGCCCAGCCAGCGCTGGTCGACGTAAGGAACACCAGCACGCTGTGCTTCAGCGGCGATGATGTCGCGCGCCTGGCGCTTGGTGCCCACCATCAGGATCGTGCCACGGTTTGCGGACAGTTGGCGAACGGTCTTCATCGCCTCCTGGTACATTTCCATGGTCTTTTCCAGGTTGATGATGTGAATCTTGTTGCGGTGGCCGAAGATGAACGGTGCCATCTTTGGGTTCCAGAATCGGGTTTGGTGGCCGAAGTGGACGCCGGCTTCCAGCATTTCACGCATCGTTACAGACATAATTACTCCAGGGTTGGGTCTGGAATCCGTTCAGTCACCCTTGCGGGCACCCTTGCAGAGCGGATTCGAGTTTATAAAAAAGTAAGGATTTCACAACATTGCACGGACGGATCCGAGCAACCCGAGATTATAGCGGATTGACCAGCGTCAGGCAAGCGTGCTGCTACCCCGGGTTCACTCTGCAAAGCCCGTTTCGGCTGCATGCGGCGCATTCAGGGCAACTGCGCGGCGCCCGGCCGGCCGGCGGCGTATCCTCGGGTTTGATCAATGCTCATGCGGGGAACGCAATGGAATCAAAACGGCTCGAAGAACTGGATGAGGGGCTGCACAAGGCGCTGGCACTGGTGGCGCGCGATGAAGGCGCTGGCACCGGGGCTCTTTCGCCCGATCACCCCGCCGCTCAGGCGGCACTGGCTTGCGAAGTGATGTTGCCGGAGGTGCTGACCGCGCCGGCGCTGGCCGAGACGCTGCGGCACAAGATCGGCACGGTGCAGGTGCTGCTGGAACGGGCGCGCGCCCACGAAGCCCTGCCGCCCGAGGCACAGCTGGCTGCCAACGAGGGCTATCTCGCCGTCGACGATCTGCTGGTCGAGCCGCCGGCCCGCTGATGTACCGGGGCGCGGCGCCACGCCGCGCCCGCTCCTCTAATACTCCCCCATACCCTGTCCCCTCGGCCCAGCACCGGCCGCGCTCCCTGAGTCTCGTCCTGTCACCGCAGTTCGGCCGCAAACCCCGCATCGACACAGCATATCCAGACTGCCGCTTAACGCGCGAAAAACTTCCACGTGGGACTTGCGTTACGGGATAATCACTCCAAATACCATCCATGTGGATGGTGAGGAGATGATTTCATGGCAGAAGCAAAATTACGGGCATCGGATTCAGAAAAGATCACGATCAACCTTTTCCCCGTCGACCTGGGCCAGATCGACCTGCTCGTACAGCAGGGGTTCTATGCCAACCGGTCCGACCTGATCCGCACGGCGATCCGCAACCAGCTGAGCCAGCACGCGGACGTGGTGCGCCAGGCCGTCGAGCGCAACCGGCTGGTGCTGGGCATGCAGCATCTCACCGTGACGGAGCTGGAGGCAGTCCGGGCCGCAGGGGAAACGCTCAACCTACGCGTCCTCGGCCTCGCGTCGATCGCGCCGGATGTCACGCCCGAACTGGCCGCTGCAACCATCCAGTCGATTGCCGTACTGGGTGCGCTGCACGCCAGCCCGGCCGTCAAGGCTGCCCTCGCCGGCCGCATTACCTGAATTACACGACACTTTTACACGACACTCCTGGCCGGCAACCGCCGTCCAGCCACGCACCTCGAGAGGCGCACGATGAAATTCGATTCCGCAATGATGGCCCGCCTGCAGGCGGCCACGCAGCAACTGATGAGTGACGGCCCGCTGGGCGCGACCGCCGCGATCCAGCGCGCCCTGGCCGGACAGGAACCCGAGCCGGCAAAGACGGGCGATACCGTCGACACCGTCGCACCGGGCGCCACGATGAAGGACCTGAACCCGCCGCCCGACTATGCCCGCACGGCGAAGAAACCGGCGACAGGCGGCAGCCGCAGCCCCGACAAGCCGCAGCCCAGGCCCCAGCCAGCGGACACCGGCAGCACGCCGGAGGCTCCCGGCATGGCGGGCATCGCCGCCATCCTCGCCAAGGCCGGCATCAAAATGCCGGACGGTGTGAAGATGCCCGAGGGATTGAAGCTGCCTGAAGGATTCAAAATGCCCGAAGGATTCAAGATGCCGGAAGGGTTTAAGATGCCCGAGGGTTTCAAGATGCCCGAAGGCTTCGAGATGCCGGAAGGCCTGCAGAACGGCAACCTGCCTGGCATGCGCCCGCGCACCCCTCCCCCGCCGTTGCCGGACGGCGCCCGCTTCGACAGCGCCAGCTTCACCTGCCAGGCCGGTACGCGCGGCTACAAGCTGTATGTGCCGAGCACGTACAGCAGCAGCAAGCCGGCACCGCTGATCGTGATGCTGCACGGCTGCACGCAGGATCCGGACGACTTCGCGGCGGGTACCCGCATGAACACGATCGCGGAAGAAACCGGCAGCCTGGTCGCCTATCCGTGCCAGACCCAGCAGGCCAACAGCTCGAAATGCTGGAACTGGTTCAACACCGCCGACCAGCAGCGGGACCGCGGCGAACCCGCCATCATTGCCGGTATCACGCGGGAAGTGATGCAGGAATACAGCGTCGACGCGGCGCAGGTCGGCGTGGCCGGACTGTCCGCCGGCGGCGCAATGGCCGTCATCGTCGGCGCGCTCTACCCCGAGCTGTTCTGCGCGGTGGGCGTCCATTCCGGGCTGCCGTTCGGCAGCGCGACCGACCTGCCGTCCGCCTTGCAGGCCATGAACCAGGGCGGCGGCAAGACTGGCAAAGCGGTGCGCACGCCGCCGGTGATCGTCTTCCATGGCGACAAGGACCGCACCGTGCACCCGTCCAACGGCGAACACGTGCTGCGCCACGGCGCGGGTGCCGGCGCCGCCGCCGAAGTCGAGAAGGCCAAGGCACCGGGCGGCCGCAAGTTCACCCGCTCGATCCACCGCGATGCGGATGGCAAGTTGCTGGCCGAACACTGGGTCCTGCACGGCGGCGGCCACGCCTGGGCCGGCGGCAGCGCCAGCGGCAGCTACACTGATGGCACCGGGCCGGATGCCAGCCGGGCGATGGCGAACTTCTTTGCCGAGGTGGCGGAAAGCAAGCGCGTGGCTTAGTGGCGGATTGTCGGGCGCATTGCAATGCGCTGAACGAAGCGAGTAGCTTCCGATTTCCTGACCGGCAGGCCGCTCGCGAAAAGGATAACTACTTCAGTGGCCAGAACCAGATCTCGGCTGCACCGAAAAAGCATTGTGTAGCGCATTCCGAAAAGCCATTGCTGCGAGGTTCGACAAGATCGATGTGGCCTTGCGATACAGTTGCTTCTGGATGAATCCGAAAGAACGATATGACGCCGCTCCGCTTGCCGATACCGTCGCGAGCCGCGGCTTCGGAGCGGTACCTTTCCGGCGCCCCCCAGATACGTCGCAAGATATGCGACAGCTTGGCCTGCCCGGGTTCAATCATCCGGTCTCTGGCGGCGCCGCCTTTCCCTTTCATCCGGGAACCGATCAATTTGACACCTGACAGCGCAAGCGCGGTACTTACGCGCATGGCGCAGGTGTCTACGAATGAGTGATTTTCCAGCAGGTCCTCCCAGCCCAGGACTTCGGTGAGAAGGCGCTCGCGTGGATATCTGGCTCGGGTCGGGAAGTTACTGCGCACGACAGCATATGCAGGTCGGGTCATCGGTCAACTCCTTTCGGACACGGATAGCGGGAATTTAAAAACGCGAGAAGCAGCGGCGCGGCGTTGCCATGACGCGCATCGGCTGGAAGCTTCCGGATGTAGTCGGCTGCGTCATAGGCCAGCTCGAACGTTTTGCGCGGGCGGGCTGGACACCATCCAGTACCTATCGACACATCTTTCACTCCATCCAGGTAACTGTATGCACGGTCACGGTTTCGATAATCTGCTTCGCCAAGAGGCTCCGGACGGGATAGAAACTGAACATACAGGTCACCGCTCAGATCGTAGAAGCGCTGTGCGGCGCCTGCTTGCCATGGCATCAGAAATGCAAACGTTACGAGAAAGAAGTCAGTTTTCAGCTTCATGGGTACCTCTCGATGCGGGATGTTCATCATAGGCCCGAGGCCGCAAGGTCCGCGCCCTAACGTTCCCGCGCGTGCGGCCAATCAATTACATGAGCCGGCTGGGTCCGTCGCTTTTTCAGGCAATGGTTTTCAGGCAACTCGCCGGGAAACGTGTGCGCCACGGAGCGCGAACCGCGCCGCCGTCGATGTCGAGACGGCCGAAGGAGGTGGTGGCCGCAGGATTAACAGCTGTACGAATACCCTTGGCCCGATGCAGTCCACGCAACAGTGAGGTTCTTCGCTGGGGTGACAGGTCGTCAGCCAGCTTGAAGACGTTACAGATTGAACGCCGCAGCGGCAGCAATGATCGCGTCGTCCGAAATGACCACGCACCTGCGCAGGTGGGCCGCCAGCGCGGCCGGCGCGTTCGTCGTGTGGCCGACCCCGACGCCGGGGAACTGCACGGGCTGGTTGTAGCCCGTGATGGCATTGGGTGCGCTCACCACCGCCGAATGCGTGGCGCCGCCGGTCCAGATGAGCACGCTGCCATCCGGCGGCGTGGCCGGCACGATCGCAAAATCCCAGAACGAGGACCGCCCCGGCCCCACCAGGGCCAGCATCTGCACCTGCGGCCCCATCGCACCCACATTGCCCAGCGTGACCAGATCGGCTTTGGGACCACTGAGGCCGAGCGCCTGGGCCTCCTTGGCGGCCCAGAACCAGGTGGCGGCGTGGCAGGTCATGCCCACACCGGGAACGGCAGGGACGGCAACGGTCGATCTGGCGGCGAGGGGCATGGCATCGGTCTCCTGTCGAAAGGGATGTGTTAATGACAAGCGCTGCCTTATTCTAGGCTGATCGGCAATCGTCATCGCGGAAATATCCGACGGTGTCGCATTGCTGCCGCAGCCACATGCAGGTGCCGCGGCGTGATCCTTCGCCCATCTACCGCGGCACCCGGCGCCAAGCAGCGCCGCCGCCGCGGCAGGGGCACCATCGCTTATAATCTCCCTTTCCAATAAACGTCGCGCGTGCGCCCACGGCCAGCTGCCGGACCGCGCGAAGCGACCGCACGCACTCCTATACTTATGGCCATCATCATCAAATCCCCCGAAGACATCGAAGGCATGCGCCGCGCCGGCCGCCTCGGTGCCGAAGTCCTCGACTACATCACGCCGTTCGTCAAGCCGGGCGTCACCACCGGCGAACTGGACCGCCTGTGCCACGAGTACATGACGAACGTGCAGGGCACGATTCCCGCGCCGCTGAACTACGCGCCGCCCGGCTACACGCCCTACCCGAAGGCCATCTGCACGTCCGTCAACGACGTGATCTGCCACGGCATCCCGGGCGACAAGGTGCTGAAAAGCGGCGACGTGGTCAACCTCGACATCACCATCATCACGCAGGACGGCTACCACGGCGACAACAGCCGCATGTTCTATATCGGCCCGCCGTCGATCCTGGCCAAGCGCCTCACCGAGATCACCTACGAATGCATGTGGCTCGGTATTGCCCAGGTGCGCCCGGGCGGGCACTTCGGCGACATCGGCCAGGCCATCCAGATCCATGCCGAAAAGGCCGGCTACAGCGTGGTGCGCGAATTCTGCGGCCATGGCATCGGCAAGGTGTTCCATGAAGAGCCGCAGGTGCTCCACTACGGCAAGGCCGGCACCGGCGAGGAACTCAAGCCCGGCATGATCTTCACGATCGAGCCGATGATCAACGCCGGCCGCCGCGAGATCCGCGAAATGGGCGACGGCTGGACGATCAAGACGAAGGACCGCAGCCTGTCCGCGCAGTGGGAGCACATGGTGCTCGTCACCGAAACGGGCTACGAAGTGCTGACGGTTTCCGAAGGCACGCCGCCCCCGCCGGCCTTCATCACCGGCGCCCAGGCCGCCGCCTGACACCATGCTGGCCGACGCGATGCAGAAGGACCGGCGCGAGGAACTGCGCACCACGCTGAGGATGCGGCTCAAGTCCGACCGCCAGGTCGTGATCGCCACGTTCAAGGACGACGGCAAGCCGGAAAAGCTGCTGCGCAGCCTGCGCCAGAGCGTCGACGAGGTGCTCACCCAGGCCTGGCAGGCGGCCGGGCTGCCCGCGCAGAGCGCGCTGGTGGCCGTCGGCGGCTATGGCCGCGGCGAGCTGTTCCCCTATTCCGATGTGGACGTGCTGATCCTGCTGCACCAGCCGCCCGACGAGGACACGCGCCACCGACTGGAGGAACTGGTGCAGCTGCTGTGGGACCTGGGCCTGGAAATCGGCTCGTCGATCCGCACGGTGGAGGAATGCCTTACGGAGTCGAAGGCCGACATCACGGTGCAGACGAGTCTCCTGGAAGCGCGCCTCGTCACCGGCGACGAAGCGCTGTTCGAGCGGCTGCAGGCGGCCTACGACGCGGCAATGGATCCGCAGGCGTTCTTCCACGCGAAGACGGGCGAGATGCGCCAGCGCCACGCCAAGTACGAGGATACCGCGTTCAGCCTGGAGCCGAACTGCAAGGAGAGCCCGGGCGGCCTGCGCGACCTGCAGGTGATCCTGTGGGTGGCCAAGGCGGCCGGCCTGGCCAGCTCGTGGCGCACGCTGGCCACGCGCGGCCTGATCACGCAGACCGAGGCGCGCCAGCTGATGGAGAAGGAGCGCGCCTTCAAGGATATCCGCGTGCGCCTGCACCTGCACGCCGGCCGCCGCGAGGACCGCCTGGTGTTCGACGTGCAGACCGCGATCGCCGAAAGCCTGGGCATGGAGACCACCGGCGAAGGCGTGCACCTGCGCCGCGCCAGCGAGTATCTGATGCAGCGTTACTACTGGGCCGCCAAGACGGTGGTGCAGCTGAACACGATCCTGCTGCAGAACATCGAGGCGATGCTGTTCCCGCAATGCGGCGAGCCGCAGCCGATCAATCCGCGCTTCAACGAAGTGAGCGGCTTCATCGACATCAGCGCGGACGATGTGTTCGAGCGCACGCCGTCGGCCATCCTGGAAACCTTCGTGCTGATGACGGAGCGCCCGGCGCTGAAGGGCATCACGGCGCGCACCACGCGCGCGCTATGGCACGAGCGGCACAAGATCGATGCGGCGTTCCGCGCCGATCCCGTCAACCGCGCCTATTTCCTCCGCATCCTGCAGGCCCCCACCGGCATCCTGCACGCGCTGCGCCGCATGAACGAGCTGTCGATCCTGGGCCGCTACCTGCCGAACTTCCGCAAGATCGTCGGCCAGATGCAGCACGACCTGTTCCACGTGTACACGGTGGACCAGCACATCCTGATGGTGGTGCGGAACATGCGCCGTTTCACGATGACGGAGCATGCCCACGAATACCCGTACTGCAGCCAGCTGATGGCGAACTATCCGCAGCACTGGCTGCTGTACGTGGCGGCGCTGTTCCACGATATCGCCAAGGGCCGCGGCGGCGACCACTCGCAGCTGGGCGTGGCCGACGCGGTGCAGTTCTGCCAGGAGCACGGCATGAGCCGCGACGAGACGGAGCTGGTGGCTTTCCTCGTCGAGCAGCACCTGCTGATGTCGACGGTGGCGCAGAAGCAGGACCTGTCCGATCCGGACGTGATCGCCGCGTTCGCGAAGACCGTGCGCGACGAACGCCACCTCACGGGCCTGTACCTGCTCACCGTGTGCGACATCCGCGGCACCAGCCCGAAGGTGTGGAATGCCTGGAAGGCCAAGCTGCTGGAAGACCTGTACAAGATGACGCTGCGCGTGCTGGGCGGCGAACCCCACTCGGCGGACCGCGAACTGAAGAACCGCCAGCAGGAAGCGCTGGCCACGCTGCGCCTGTACGGCCTGCCGCCCTCGGCCCACGAGCCCCTGTGGCAGCAGCTGGACGTGGCCTACTTCCTGCGCCACGACGCCTCCGACATCGCCTGGCAGACGCGCGCCCTGTACGACCGGCTGGACAGCGACAAGCCGGTGGTGAAATGCCGCCTGGCGCCGATCGGCGAGGGCCTGCAGATCGCCGTCTACATCCGCGACCAGCCGGACCTGTTCGCGCGCATCTGCGGCTACTTCGACCGCAAGAACTTCAGCATCCTGGATGCGAAGATCCACACGACGAAGCACGGCTACGCGCTCGACACCTTCCTCGTCACGGAGCAGAGCTTCGCGAAGAGCTACCGCGACATCATCAGCCTCGTCGAGCACGAGCTGTGCGACCTGCTGCAGAAGGCCGAACCGCTGCAGCAGCCGATGCGGGGCCGCCTGTCGCGGCTGTCGCGCACGTTCCCGATCCAGCCGGCGGTGGACCTGCGGCCGGACGAGCGCGGCCAATATTACCTGCTGTCCGTGACGGCCAACGACCGTACCGGCCTGCTCTACTCGATCGCCAACGTGCTGACGAAATACCGCGTCAACCTGCACACGGCGAAGATCATGACGCTGGGCGAGCGCGTGGAAGACGTGTTCATCGTGGATGGCCCCACGCTGTCCAACGCGCGCGCGCAACTCCAGCTGGAAACCGATTTACTGGAAGCGTTGAAAGTGTAATGTCAGAAGAACTGTTAAGACTGTCGAAGCGCATGTCCGAACTGGGCCTGTGCTCGCGCCGCGAGGCGGACGAATGGATCGCCAAGGGCTGGGTGCGGGTGGACGGCAAGGTCGTCTCGGAACTGGGCGTGAAGGTGTACCCGAGCCAGAAAGTGACCGTGGAGCGGCAGGCCGCCGCCGAGCAGTCGAAGCGCGTGACCATCCTGATCAACAAGCCGATGGGCTATGTGAGCGGCCAGGCGGAAGACGGCTACACGCCGGCCGTGGCGCTGATCAAGCCGGAAAACCGCTGGCCGGACGATCCCGCGCCGGAGCAGTTCCACCCGACGCAGCTGCGCAGCCTCGTGCCGGCCGGTCGCCTCGACATCGATTCCGTCGGGCTGCTGGTGCTCACGCAGGACGGCCGCGTGGCCAAGCAGCTGATCGGTCACGACACGGACATCGACAAGGAGTATCTTGTGCGCGTGGAGTACACGAAACCGGGCAAGCTGCCGGAGTCGGACCTGAAGAAGCTGAACCACGGCCTGTGGATGGACGGCAAACCGCTGCTGCCGGCGAAAGTGCGCTGGCAGAACGACGACCAGCTGTCGTTCACGCTGCGCGAGGGGAAGAAGCGCCAGATCCGCCGCATGTGCGACATGGTGGGCCTGAAGGTGGTCGGCCTGAAACGGGTGCGCATCGGCCGCGTCAAGCTGGGCGACCTGCCGGTGGGCCAGTGGCGCTACCTGGCGGCGGACGAAGGGTTCTAGAGCGCGGTTCCGATCAAGAACGCCCCGTTATTTTATATCCATAATGCAACAACAATGTCGTCATGGAAGCGAATACTGGTATGCTTGCACGTTGAACCGCCGAACCTTCCATGAGACCCCACCCGAAACCCCATCGCGCACGCCTGTCCTGGCTCGATACGCATGCCGTGCGCAGGTTCAGCGCCCAGCTGCGCCCGAAGTGGACCGCGCTGCGCGTGTTTCGCGGTGGTCTTGCCCGGCACAGTAAAGGGGACTCCATGAGCAATCTGTCCGTCGCCAACAACGACACCCTGCTGGACGCCATACATCCGGCACCGGCCCGGCTTGCGCCGTTCAAGCCCGCCGATATCGTCGAACGCATCGGCATCAACGCGGCCTCGCACGAGATCGCGGATGCGGACATGATCGGCGATGCGCTGCAGGTGCTGGCCGACCGCGGGCAGCCGCTGACGATCTATCCGCCGGGCGGCGATGCCGTGCTGGCGCGCATCCTGTCGGTCCACCCGGACGAGCCGCACTTCACGCTGGAACTGGGCGAAGGCAGCACGCTGCCACCGGGCCGCTGCACCTTCGTCACCTGGCTCGATGCGGCGCGCTTCCAGTTCGAGCTGACGGCCGACTGGGCGCCGGCGCCGGACCAGCCCCTGCACATTCCCGCCCAATTCCCGCCCACCGCCATCGTGCTGAACCGCCGCACGACCATGCGGCTGGAGACGCCGCTGACGGGCAACTACACCGCATCCTTCGTCCTGTTCGGCAATCCGCACGAGCTGCAGCTGTACGACATCTCCGCTGGCGGCATCGGCATGCGCTGCGCCCCGCGCGACGCCAATGGCCTGCACATCGGCCGCAAGCTGCAGCGGGTGCGGCTGGAGCTGGGCGAATCGATCGTGATCTGCGACCTGGAAATCCGCCTGGCGCGGCGCTTCCGCTCCTTCCTGCTGGGCGAGCAGGTGCAGATCGGCTGCCGCTTCGTGAACCTGTCGCCGCAGATGCAGAACGAAGTCGACAAGGCGATCGGCCGGATGGCGATGGCGCGGCGGTAGAGCGCGGGCGCTTCTTCGCGCTGCAAAAAAAAAATCCCGCACCTGCGGGATTTTTTGCTGGAGGACCGGCTGGCGGATGGGCAGCGGTCTGCCCCACGGCGCCAGGGAGTCGGCCGATAACCGCTGCCGCCACCGCGGCCTGGCCCCAGCCGTTCGTGCGCGTTCCCACCGCGCCTGCAAAAGGCCGGGGTGCGACCCCGCCGCACATCCGCTGCTGCGACTTCTGCCGTCAGCCCTCGATCCGGCGCGCCGAACCGGCCGCCCAGCGATACAGGGTCACCAGGATCGCCGCGGCGACCGCCAGCGCAATGATCATCCCCGCCGATTCCTCGATGCCCAGGCCCAGCGCCATCGGCTCGCCGGAGCCGGACACCACGATCAGGCCGGCCAGCGCCACGTTGAACAGGCTTTCGCCCACGATGAAGCCGGACATCACGAGCACGCCCACGCGCGAGGCGGCCTCGCCATACGACTTGCCCCGCATCGCCTTCTCGAAGTAGTAGCCGGTCAGCGCGCCCACGACGACCGGTGCGATCACGGCCGACGGCAGGTACACGGCCAGGCCCACGCCCAGCGGCGGCAGGCTGTACTTGCCATGGCTGGTCTTCTTCAGCGTGAAGTCGATCGCCACCAGGATCAGGCCGATCAGCGCGCCCCAGGCGATCAGGTGCCATGGCAGGTCGCCGCCGATCACGCCGCGCGCCAGCGTGGAGATCAGCAGCGCCTGCGGCGCGGCCAGCGGCTGGTCCGAGATCGCGTGCTGGTTCGGCGCACCGACGAAGCCATACGCATGGTTCAGGAGCTCCAGCACTGGCGGCACGACGCACGAACCGGCGAACACGCCGATGATCAGGGCGACCTGCTGCTTCCACGGCGTGGCGCCCACCAGCTGGCCGGTCTTGAGGTCCTGCAGGTTGTCGTTGCCGATCACGGCCACGGCCAGCACCACCGTCGTCACGAACAGCGCGAAGGCGATCAGCGCATGGGCGATTTCCGGGCCCATGATGTGGCGGCCCACGAAGCCGACGGAGGTGGCGGCACCCAGGATCGTCAGGATGGCGATGCCGGACACCGGCGAGTTCGACGAACCGATCAGCCCCGCCATGTAGCCGCAGACTGCAGCGGCGAGCAGGCCCGCCACCAGGATGTAGCCGACACCCACGGCCACCAGCGGCGTGGTCAGCGAAGCCAGCACGCCGTCCTGCAGGAACGTCGCGAGCAGCCAGCCGGCCGGCACCATCGCCAGCAGCGTGACGAGACCCACGATGAAGATCGACATGTCGCGTTCTTCGCGCGGTACCGCTGCGCCGCCGTGCTTCTCGGCGCGCGAGGCTTCCAGCGCGGAGGTCAGGCCGCCGAAGATCGGTTTGGCCAGCGTGGCCAGCGTGACGATGGCGGCCGCGCCGATCGTGCCGGCGCCCATCATGCGCACTTCGGTACTCCAGATGCGCAGCGCGTGATCCATCGCGGAAGCGCCGGCGGCGATCGGCGAGAGGCTCGTCATCACGGGCACCAGGATGCCCCAGGCGATGATTAGGCCGACCAGCATCGCGATGCCGACCGTGATGCCCATCAGGTGGCCCGCGCCGATCAGCGCCAGCGAGCTCGAAGCGCCCAGGCCCGTGGCGCCGGTGCCGCCGCCGAAGCGGAAGTAATGGGAGACTTCACCGGCCGTGACCTTGGCGGCGGCCAGGAACGCGAAGAACGCCGACGACAGCGTGCCCCAGATGACCGCCTTCAGGCCGGCCTTGCCTTCCTGTGCACCGGCGCGCGACTGGGTGCCCACCTTCAGCACCTCGGCCGCGGCCACGCCTTCCGGATACGGCAGCTTCGACTGCGACACCAGCGCGCGGCGCAGCGGGATCGTGTACATCACGCCCAGCACGCCGCCGATGGCGCAGGCGCCGAACACGGGCCAGAACGGGATCTTGGCCCACCAGCCGATCATCAGCAGGCCGGGGACCACGAAGATCACCGAGGCCAGCGTGCCGGCCGCCGAGGCGATCGTCTGGACGATATTGTTTTCCTGGATGGTCGCGTCCTTGAACGCGGAGAGCAGTGCCATCGAGATGACGGCGGCGGGGATGGAGGTGGCGAAGGTGAGGCCGACTTTCAGGCCCAGGTAGACCTGCGCGGCCGTGAAGACCAGTGTGATGAGAATGCCGAGGATGATCCCCCGAACCGAAAACTCAAGCGGATTGGACGAAGAGGGTTGGCTCATCCTGTAACTCCCGGTGACCGGGATTCGTGATCCCGGATTGTTGTTGAACGCTCATGCTGGCCGGGATATTACGCGAGTTCTTCCGGGGCGCCAATGTTCAGTGTGAAATGGCAAAAGAGGTTTGTGTGCGGCTGCCCGGCAAGCAGGAACATCCCCTTTACTCCGCATTCATCTTCAATCGTCGTCGTTCGGATCCAGCTCGGGAAACATCACGCTGGTAAATCCGAACTTCGAGAAATCGCGGATGCGCGCCGGGTACAGGATGCCCAGCAGGTGATCCACCTCGTGCTGCACCACACGCGCATGGAAATCCTCGACATCGCGCACGATGCGGTTGCCATGCTGGTCGAAGCCTTCGTAGTGCAGCCGCTTGAAGCGGGGCACGCTGCCGCGCAGGCCCGGCACCGACAGGCAGCCCTCGAAGCCTTCCTCCATCGCATCGTCGAGCGGCGTGAGAACGGGATTGATCAGCACCGTCTCCGGCACCTGCGGCGCATCCGGATAGCGCACGTTCGACTTGAAGCCGAAGATCACGACCTGCAGGTCGACGCCGATCTGCGGCGCGGCCAGGCCGGCGCCGTTCGCCGCATGCATCGTGTCGAACATGTCGGCAATCAGCGCGTGCAGCGCAGGCGTGTCGAATTCGGTCACCGGCGCGGCCTGCCGCAGCAGGCGCGGATCGCCCATTTTGAGGATTTCACGAACGGTCATGGTCGTCTCCCTGCCCGGCGATGACACCCGCCACGAACTTGGCAAACTCCCGGCCGGTCTCCGGATGCTTCAGGCCCATCGCCACCGTTGCCTTCAGATAGCCCAGCTTCGAGCCGCAATCGTAGCGCTGCCCTTCGTAGCGGTAGGCCAGCACGCGTTCGTGCTGCAGCAGCGCGGCGATGCCGTCGGTCAGCTGGATTTCGCCGCCGGCGCCCTCGCCCACCTGCTCGAGGAAATCGAAGATGCGGCCGGACAGCACATAGCGCCCCACCACGGCCAGGGTCGACGGCGCCTGTTCCGGCGCGGGCTTTTCAACGATGCCGGACACGAGCTCGAGCCGGTCGCGGTACGGCGACGCGCTGACGACGCCATACTGGCGCGTGTGTTCGCGCGGGACTTCCTGCACGGCCAGCAGGCTGGCGCGCTCGAAGTCGTAGCGCGCCGTCATCTGCGCCAGCACCGGCTGCACGCCTTCCGGCGTGTCCATGAAGTCGTCCGCCAGCAGCACGGCAAACGGCTCGTTGCCGATCACGGGCCGCGCGCACAGCACGGCATGGCCCAGGCCCAGCGGTGCGGGCTGCCGGATGTAGATGCAGTTGACGTGCTTCGGAATCACGTTGCGCACCAGCTGCAGCAGCGCGTGCTTCTGGTTCGCTTCCAGTTCGGCTTCCAGTTCATACGCCTTGTCGAAGTGGTCCTCGATGGCGCGCTTGTTGCGGCCCGTGATGAAGACCAGCTCGGTGATGCCGGCTGCCACCGCTTCTTCCACCGCATACTGGATCAGGGGCTTGTCCACGATCGGGAGCATTTCCTTCGGCTGCGCCTTGGTGGCGGGAAGGAAGCGGCTGCCGAGGCCCGCCACGGGAAACACTGCCTTGCGAATCTGTGTCATGGTCTTGCCCTATTTGCCCAGCAGCGCCAGCAGCGCCGCCTCGTCCAGGATCGTCACGCCCAGCGCCTCGGCTTTCGCCAGCTTGCTGCCGGCTTCCGCGCCGGCCACGACGTACGAGGTCTTCTTCGACACGGAGCCGGACACCTTGCCACCGGCCGCCTCGATCATCGCGCCGGCCGCATCGCGCGACAGCGTTGGCAGCGTGCCGGTCAGCACGAACGTCCTGCCGGCCATCGGGCCTTCGTCGGCCGCCGCTTCGGGCAGCTGCGCCAGCAGTTCGGCGCGCAGGGCCGAGAGCGACATCAGCATCGTGCGGTTTGGTTCGGATGCCGCCCATTCTTCCAGCGCGCCGGCCACGGTGGCCGGCAGGCCGTACACGGTGAAGATCTTCTGCAGGGCCATCTGTTCCAGCGTCAGTCCCGCCTGCAGCAGCTGCTTCGCGCGCGGCTCCGTGAGCTTCGGGATGCCGATCGCGGCCAGCAGCTGCACCTCGTCGAGCTTCTCGCGCAGCTGCGCCTTCGGGGGGTGTTCGCCCTGCGGTGCCACGCCGGCCGCCAGCAGCGCATCGATGGCCTGCTGGTTCTTTTCTTCCGCGAAGAAGTCGGCGATCGACTCCGCAACGGTGCCGCCGATGTCGGGCAGCACGCGCAGCAGCGCGGCCGGCGCGCGGCGGATCAGCTCGAAGCGGCCCAGCCAGTCGGCCAGCGTCTTGGCCGTCGATTCGCCCACGTGGCGGATGCCCAGGCCGAACAGCAGGCGCTCCAGCGGCGGCTTCCTGCTGATCGCGATGGCTTCGAGCAGGTTGTCGGCCCATTTGGTGGCCACCTTGCCCTGCCTGACGGTCTCCGGCGTGGCGCCGTCGCGCTCGTCGGCGTCGCTCTTCATCTTCAGCAGGTCGTCGAGCGTGAGCCGGTACAGGTCCGCCACGCCGTGCACCAGGTTCGCTTCCACCAGGCTATCGATGTAGCGGTCGCCGAGACCTTCGATGTCCATCATGCGGCGGCCGGCAAAGTGGCGGATCGCTTCCTTGCGCTGCGCCGCGCAGGTCAGCCCGCCGGAACAGCGCGCCACCGCCTCGCCCTCTTCGCGCACCACGTGCGAGCCGCACACCGGGCAGGTGTCCGGCAGCACGTAGGCGGCCGGCGCCGGCGTGGGCCGCTTGTCGAGCACCACGGCCAGCACCTCCGGGATCACGTCCCCGGCGCGGCGCACGATCACCGTGTCGCCCACGCGCACGTCCTTGCGGCGCACTTCGTCTTCATTGTGCAGCGTGGCGTTGGTGACGGTCACGCCGCCCACGAACACGGGCACCAGGCGCGCCACGGGCGTGATGGCGCCGGTGCGGCCCACCTGCACCTCGATGGCCTGCACCGTCGTCAGCGCTTCCTCGGCGGGGAACTTGTGCGCCAGCGCGAACCGCGGGGCGCGCGACACGAAGCCCAGCGCGCGCTGGTCGGCCACGCTGTCGACCTTGTAGACCACGCCATCGATCTCGTACGGCATCGCCGGACGGGTCTTGCCGATGCGCGCGTAGAAGTCCAGCAGGCCGTCCTTGCCCGTCACGACGGCGCGTTGCTTCGCCACCGGCAGGCCGAGCTGTTCGTACCAGTCCAGCAGGGCGGAGTGCTGGTCCGGCATCGCCGCTCCGGTCAGTTCGCCGATGCCGTAGGCGAAGAAGCGCAGGTTGCGCTGCGCCGTGATGCGCGAATCGAGCTGGCGCAGCGCGCCCGCCGCGGCATTGCGAGGATTGACGAATTCCTTCTGGCCGGCGGCGCGCTGGCGTTCGTTCATGGCGGCGAAATCGGCCTTGAACATCAGCACCTCGCCGCGCACTTCCAGCACGTCGGGCAGTGCCTCGCCATGCAGCCGCAGCGGGATCGACTTGATGGTGCGGATGTTGGCGGAGACGTCTTCGCCCGTATAGCCGTCACCGCGGGTGGCGGCCTGCACGAACACGCCGTTCTCGTAGCGCAGGTTGATGGCCAGCCCGTCGAACTTCACTTCGCAGGCATAGTCCACCTGCCCCGCGTCCAGCCCCTCGCGCACGCGGCGGTCGAAGTTGTCGATGTCCTCGTCGCTGAAGCCATTGTTCAGCGACAGCATCGGCACCACATGCGTGACGGCGTCGAACTGGCCGAGCGGCGCGGCGCCCACCCGCTGCGTGGGCGAATCGGGCAGCGCCAGGTCCGGGTGGGCCGCCTCGAGTTCCTGCAGCTCGATGAACAGCCTGTCGTACTCGGCATCCGGGATCGTCGGTGCGTCGAGCACGTGGTAGGCGTGCAGGTGCCGGTTCAGTTCCGCCGTCAGCCATGCCGCACGGTCGGCGGCGGCTGCGTCGGCACGCTCGGCATGCTTGGCATCTTGGGTCATCGCGGTGAATCGCTTGAAAATCAGTTAAACAGGCGCATCGCGCGGGTGGAGCCGGCCGGGATGTCCGACGCTTCCATGTCCGCATAAAAATCCTGCACCTGGCCGGCGATCTCCGCCAGCGCGGCATCGGACAGCGGCTGGTTGTAGTCGTCGACGACGATGCCGTCGAGACGCTGCACCAGCGCCTTCGCGCAGGCCGTCATGGCACCGAAGCCGTTCTTGGCCGGCGCCACGCACGGCACGTCCAGCAGCAGCGTCAGGCGCGACGTGGTTTCCTCGGCCGGCGACACATTGGTCGACAGCGTGAACAGCTGGCCGCCCTCGCCGTCCGGCATCACGAAGCGGCCGTCCGGACGCACGTCGAAGCCCTGCTTTTCCAGCGCGCCGACGAGCGTGGTGATGGCCCATGGCGCGCCGTTGGCGGCCAGGTTCACGCCCAGCTGCGCATCGTGCGCGGCCACGAAACGGTGCAGGTTGCGCGCCTCGGCCATCACTTCGATCATGTCCGGCACTTGCGGTTCCGCGCCGATCTCGTCGGCCATGCTGCGCAGGCGCGTCACCAGTTCCGAATACTCCAGTTCATTGAGCGCGGTGGTGCGGCTGGCCAGCTGTACGCCGCCCTGCAGCTTGGTATAGACGATGCCATGGCGGACCGGCTCCCAGCGGCCGCTGGCGGCCAGGCCGATGAAGTGCACCGGCTTGCTGCCGACCAGGCGCAGCTTCTGCAGCGCCGGCAGCAGCTTCTCGCCGCGCGCCGGGCCTTCCAGCTCCAGCGGCAGCAGGCAGTCCACCAGCGGATCGACGAGCGAGGTGGCCTGCTCGGCGGCCGACACGGCCGGGTCTTCGGCCGGCCGCGGGGCCGGTGCAGAAACGGCAGCGGGCATAACGACCGCAGGTGCCGCAGGTGCCGCCCCTACTGGGGCAACCGGAGCGGCGGCAGCAGGCAAGGCGGGAGTCGTCGATACCGGACCAGGGGCCACGCCAGCCGCCACCGCAGGTGCCGCTGCCGGCACGGGGTCGAGGCTCGGCTCGATGCCTGCCGCGGCCAGGCGAGGTTCATGCGGTTCGCGCGGCTCGTGAGGTTCGCGAGGTTCAATGACCGGATCGGGATGCAGCACATCGTCCGCCACGACTGCGGGCGCCACCGCTTCCTCGTGCAGCGGCGCCGCGTAGGCACCGGAGCCGCCGTCCACCAGCGGCAGGTCGCCCAGCGAGAAGCTGGGTTCGGCGCGCACCGTGTCCGGTGTCGTCAGCGAGGGCTCGAACGGATCGGCCGCGCCATCGTCGCCGCGGTGCATCAGCACGTCGTCGTGCTCCGTGCCGAAGGCGCGCTCCACGCTTTTCTTGGCCTTGTGCTCCTGCCACTTGTTGTAGATGAATACGCCGGCGACGAACACGCCGGCGGCTGCGATCAGGCTGGTTTGAAAGTCTGTCATGCTGCTTGTGCCTCGGTAGCGAAGTTGACGGCGGCTTCCATATCCACCGCCACGATGCGCGATACGCCCTGCTCCTGCATCGTCACACCGATCAGTTGAGTGGCCATCTCCATCGCAATCTTGTTGTGCGAGATGAAGAGGAATTGGGTCTGCTCGGACATGCGTTTCACCATGCGGCAGAAACGCTCCGTGTTGGCGTCGTCCAGCGGCGCATCCACCTCGTCGAGGAGGCAGAACGGCGCGGGATTGAGCCTGAACATCGAGAACACGAGGGCCGTTGCCGTCAGCGCCTTTTCGCCGCCGGACAGCAGGTGGATCGTCGCGTTCTTCTTGCCGGGCGGCTGGGCCATGACCTGCACGCCGGCATTGAGGATTTCGTCGCCCGTCATGATCAGGCGGGCCTGGCCGCCGCCGAACAGGATCGGGAACAGCTCGCTGAAGTGGCCGTTGACCTGGTCGAACGTGGCCTGCAGCAGGTCGCGCGTTTCACGGTCGATGCGGCTGATGGCGTCTTCCAGCGTGGTGATCGCTTCCACCAGGTCGCCGTTCTGCGCATCCAGGTAGTTCTTGCGTTCGGAGGCCTGGGCCAGCTCGTCGAGCGCGGCCAGGTTGACGGCGCCCAGCGCGGCGATGGCGTTGGTCAGGCGCGTGACCTCGCCTTGCAGGTACTGGGCCTTCATGTCCGGCGTGAGCTTCGCGGCCAGCGCAGTCTCGTCGGCCTGCACTTCCGCCAGCTGCTGCGCGAACTGATCCTGGTTCAGGCGCGCCGCCTGTTCCTTCAGCTGCATCTCCGTGATGCGGTCGCGCTGCGGCTGCAGGCTGCGCTCGTTCGTCATGCGCGATTCCTCCGCATGGCGCAGCTGCTGGGCGATCTGGTCGAGCTCATGGCGTGCATCGGCCAGCGCACGTTCCTGCAGCGAGCGGCGGTCCAGCAGTTCCTGCAGGCCTTCGTGGGCGGTTCCCGCTTCCAGCCCGGCCAGTTCCGCCTCGCCGTCGCGCAGGCTGTCCGCCACCTGGGCCGCCTGCGTGGTGGCAGTGGCGATATTGCGGCGCAGTTCCTCGATGCGGCTGCGCGCGGCTTTTTCCGCGAACGCCGTTTCCTGCGCCTTGCGCTCCAGCTCGCGCAGGGCCTCGCGCGCGTCGGCCAGCCGGCCTTCCTTGCGCTGGAAGGCTTCCTGGCCTTCCTCGTGCTCGCCCTGCAGGTCGCCCAGCGCAATGTCGAGCTGCTCGAATTTTTCTTCCGATGCGAGCTTGACCTGCAGTTGTTCCGCTTCCTGCGCGGCGATCTCGGCGAGATCGGCCTCGATCTGCGTGCTGCGCTGGTTGAAACGTGCCTCGATATCGGACAGCTTCACGACTTCCAGCTGCAGTGCGTGCAAGGCGCTCGTGAGCGACTGGTTCTTCTGCCGCAGCTCGGTCAAGGTGCGGGCGTGGTTCGTCACGGCCGCTTCGGCGCGCACCATGCGCGAGCGGGCTTCCTCGGCCAGCATGGCCTGCGCGCGCAGCTGCTTGCCGATATTGTCGATCTCCTGCTGGCGGCCCAGCATGCCTTCCTGCTCCGAATCGGCGGCATGGAAGCGCACGCTCGACGGCGTGACGATATGGCCCTGGCGCGTGACAAAACAGGCGCCCGGAGGCAGGTGCACGCGGTTCGAGAACGCCTGCGCCGCATCCTCGGCGATGAAGACACTGTGCAGCCAGTCCTGCAGCACGCCGCGCAGGCCCGGATCGTTCAGCTTCAGCAGGTCGAGCAGCGGCCGGAAGCCGACCGGTGCGGCGGGAGGCGGCGCGGCCGTGGCGGGGGCGAACAGCGCCAGCTTGGCCGGCGGCGCATCGCCGATGAAATGCTTGGCCCACTCCAGGTTCGACACCTGCAGGGCGCCGGTGCGTTCGCGCAGCACGGATTCCACGGCCGCTTCCCAGCCCGCCTCGATGGCCAGCTGCTGCCACAGGCGCGGCAGCTCGTCCAGGCCGTGCTTCTTCAGCCAGGGGGTGACCTTGCCCTGCGTCTGCACGCGTTCCTGCAGCTGGCGCAGCGCGTTCAGGCGCGCTTCCAGCTGCGCGCTCGTGGTCGTTTCGCTCTGCACGGCGGCCTGCGCGGCGCGGCGTTCCTCTTCCAGCTTCGGCTGCGTGTCGAGCGCTTCTTCCAGCGCCATCGTGACTTCTTCCAGCGCCTGCTGCTTTTCTTCCTGCTGCCAGCGCAGGTTTTCCAGGTGCGACGCATCCGGCATCGCCAGGCCGTTCTTCTCCTGCTGCAGGCGCTCGCGCCGCGTGGCCAGGCCGTTCAGGATGTTCGAGGCATTGCGCTGGTGCGCCGATTCCAGTTCCAGCTGCTGCTGCATCTGCATGATGCGGGCGCGCGATTCGGTGGACGATTCCTGCGCCGCGCGCCATTCCTGCTCCAGCAATGGCAGCAGCTCGCCCTTCTGCTCGGCCACCATCTGCGCCTCTTCCACCTTTGCCGCCAGCTCTTCCAGCTCGAATTCGGCCTCGTCGACCTGGCCGCCGTATTCCTCGGACTGGCGGGTCCACTGGTCGCGCTGCGCCGTCAGGGTGGCGATCTGCTGCTGCAGGCGCGTGCGCGATTCGACGACGAACTTGATCTGCGCTTCCAGGCTGCCGATTTCCGCATTGGTCTGGTACAGATTGCCCTGCGCCCCGTGCAGGCGGTCGCCGACGGCGAAGTGCGCCTGGCGCATCTGTTCCAGCGACAGTTCCACGCCGCGCAGCTGGGCCGTTTGCTGTTCCAGGTCCGTCTGGGCCTGCAGCATCTCGCGGAAATAACGCTCCTGTTCGGCCTGCGCCTCGTTCTTGCGCAACAGCCAGAGGAGCTTCTGCTTTTCTTCCTGGTCCGCCTGCAGCGCGTGGAAGCGCAGCGCGATCGCCGCCTGGCCCTCCAGGCGCTCCAGGTTGCCGCCCAGTTCGCGCAGGATGTCTTCCACGCGCAGCAGGTTGTCGCGCGTGTCGTTCAGGCGGTTCTCCGTTTCGCGGCGGCGCTCCTTGTACTTCGAGACGCCGGCCGCTTCTTCGAGGAACACGCGCAGCTCTTCCGGGCGCGACTCGATGATGCGGGCGATCATGCCCTGGCCGATGATGGCGTAGGCGCGCGGACCGAGGCCGGTGCCGAGGAAGATGTCCTGGATGTCGCGCCGCCGTACCGGCTGGCCGTTGATGTAGTAGGTGGAGGTGCCGTCGCGCGTGAGCGTGCGCTTCACGGCGATCTCGGCGTACTGGCCCCACTGGCCGGACGCCTTGCCATCGTGGTTGTCGAACACCAGTTCGACGGAGGAACGGCCGGCGGGTTTGCGGTGCGTGGAGCCGTTGAAGATCACGTCCTGCATCGATTCCCCGCGCAGCTCGGAGGCTTTCGATTCGCCCAGCACCCAGCGCACCGCGTCGATGATGTTCGACTTGCCGCAGCCGTTCGGACCCACCACGCCAACCAGCTGCCCCGGCACCTGGAAATTGGTGGGATCGACGAACGACTTAAATCCCGACAATTTGATGGATGAGAGACGCACGAGGGTAAATTTATTGCCAGTCAGGCCAGATTACAAGGAAAGCTATCATACCATCCCGCCGTCGCAAACCCGGCAAATTTGGCAGGCGGACGGATGCCGTGCGGCACGCCCGGCCCGTCAGATCGGGCCGCGTACCTGCACGGGGGCCTGCCGCACCTCGGGCTGGGCATCCGGCTGCTGGTCTGGCTCGACATCGGCCTGCGAAGCCGGCTCCCCATCCGGGCGCTGCTTCCAGGCCCGCTCGATCGGGTCCTTGCCGGTCAGGTACATGGCGATCTGCTTGATCCAGCGTTCCGCCGGGGCCGGTTTCGTCAGGGGCATGATGATCACGAGCGGGATGCACAGGGCCAGCAGCAGGTCGGTGACGATCGCCGGGCGCTCGCCGCGCACGCCCAGGATGAATGCCGCGGCCACCGCATAGCCCACCGCGCCACCGAGCACCACTTCGGATACCGAATGAGCGCGCACCGGCAGCCGGGAATAGCTGATCAGGAAGGCCAACAGCACGCCGGCCGCCAGCCCCAGGGTGCGATAGCCGGGCCGGGCGTTGCGGAACGCGAGAAAGAACACCACGGGATAAACGGCCGTGGCCCGCATCGCGTGACCCGACAGCCCGGAAAAATGCCACGCCTGGATGCCGATGCCCCAGCCGTACCAGAGCAGCTTGGTGATGACGACCAGTGCCATGCCGCCGCAGAACAGCAGCATCCAGTTCAGCGACAGGCGCCAGCTGCGCCCGGCCAGCAGCCACACGGCCACGGCCACGCCCAGCGGGCCCGTCACGGTGACGCCGCCCAGCGCCGTCAATGCCTTCCACAACAACATCATCTGCATCCTGCTTTCTGTTCCGTCCGGTCGGGGCCGGTATTGAACCACACTGCCGCGTCCAGCGCCAGAATATTCCGCCATGGCAATACTCGCCAGGAGGGTTGCAGTGTAGTGTCTTTTTATTACGCCAGGATTAATGCCGCCGATCTGAGGCAGTCATCACGCGGCGATGCTGCCGGCCGGGTCGTTGCTGGCCAATGCCTGCGCGAGCGCGCGGTCGACGACGCCGCCAGGCTGCAGCGCGGTGACGCTGCCCGCCCGCAGGCGCTGCGCCAGATCGCCGGACGACAGGGAAAAGGCTTCCTGGCGCGCGCCGTTGGAGAAAATGAACAGCGAGCGCATCGGGCTGATCCAGGCCAGCCTGACCTGCCGCGCACCGCCCTCCTCCGCGAATTCGCACCAGGCGCCGCGCGCGAGATGGGCCAGCGCGCAGTCGTCGGCGGCGGCCGCTTCCGAAGCCGTCACCTGCGCCAGACGGCGCTGCGCCGCATGCTGCGCCGCCTCGATCGATACCGCCAGGCGCCGTTCGGGCGCCATGTCTAGCGGGGCGCGCACGATCGAGGCATGGCAGTCGGCCAGTTCGGCGAAGAAGCGCGTGCGTTCGTCGCCCTGCCAGCGGATCACGTCGAGCCACTTGTTCAGCGCGGCCAGCAGTGCGGGCAGTCTGGCCAGGAACTGGCGCCGCTCGTCCGCCGTCAGTTTCGGCTGCACGCTCCACACCAGGTGGTCCATCGCCTGCGTGGCGTGCCGCACCGCGCCGGGCTTGTCCGCTTCGACGCTGTAGGCGATCGTCAGCACATCCGTCCAGCGGGTCTCCAGGAACGCTTCGACGACGGCGACGACTTCGCCGGTGCCGAGGCGCAGGCTGACGGCATCGCGGGCGGCGCGCCGGGCCGTGGCGGTCCTTTCCTGCTGCAGCGCGGCGGCGACGGGCGCGGCGATGGCGGCCGCTTCCTCGTCGGCCAGCACCTGCTCCAGCTCATGGACGGCGCGGGCAAAAGCGGCCGTCACATCGCCCGTCCCATCGGCCGCTGCCTGGTTCACGCTGCGGGCCATGGCACGGTACTCGGGGTCGTCCCTGCGCCGCTCGCCGCGGCGGGTGCGCTCCCGGCCCAGCTGCGACAGCAGCTCGAGCAGGCGGCGTGCCGGATGGGCATCGTCGAAGAAGAACGCACGGTCGGCCAGCACTGCCTGCAGCACCGGCACTTGCAGCAGCTGCAGCAGGTCGCGGCTTTCCGGAGCGATGGCGCCGTCGTGCAGCACCGCATCGAACACGGCAGCCAGCAGGTCGATGGTTCCCTCGTCCGCCGGCGACAGGGCGCCGGCTGGCGCGCCCCGCTTGATGCCGGGCAGGTAGACCACGTTGGCTGGCGCGGCGCCCATGTCCTGCGGCGGCAGGCGTGGCAGGCTCTCCAGGTAGGCCAGCAAGGACGCGCTGGGGCCCATGGTGCCAGCCGGGCCGGTGGCGGTGGCGCCGCTGGTGCTGGCGAAGAACCGCTGCAAGCGGTCCGTCAATGCCGCGTGGCGCCGGCCATCGTGCGCTGCGGGACGAACGCGCCGGGGCGCCGTCACGCCGCGGCGCTCCAGCGTCTCGTTCAAAGACCCGTAGACCGCCTGGAGATCGTGGAAGCACGCGGGGTTCAGGAGCTGCAGCAGCACGGCTGCACCGCCTTCGTCCTCCTCCCCGAAGAATTCCTGCAGCGCCTGCGACCACGCGGCGATGAACACCGCCGGCCGGAACGGATTGACGCGCAGCGAGGCACGGTCGAACAGTCGGGCGAGCCGCACGCCAAGTGCCGCCAGTGCGTCGGCATGCGCGTCGTCGAAGGGCCGCGCGATGGCGCCGAGGGTGACGCGCTGGTCCATCTCCTCGTAGGGTACGAGTGACAGCGCGTTTTCCGCCGGCGCCGGCACCGGCTGCTGCGGCGCGAGCTGGACGAGTTCGCGCCGCAGATGATGTTCCAATGTGCTGCCGGCCAGATGTACCAGCGTGACATGCCCGTCGCCTAGCGCCTTTGCCGTGCGTGCGCGCAGATGCATCGTGCGCGCGTCTACCAGCATCGCGGCGTCTTCCGTCAGCAGGCGGCCGGCCAGCGTCGTGCACAGCTCGCGCAGCCCGTGCGTGACCTGGCGCAGCGTGATGGCGATCAGCTCCTCGAGCAAGGCATGCCGCGGCGTGACCGCCCCGGGCGGCGCAGACGGTGAGATGGAAGTGGCGGACATGGGCGCGAAGGGTCGGGAGGTACCGCCATTCTGGCACACTATTTCTGTGGCGCAATAAACTGCGCAGCAAGCTGTGGTTTTACTGCGCTTCCTCAACCTGTCAGCGATCCCATCGGCGCCTGTTGCGCCTGCCATTGGAGGCCTAGTCCTACACGCGCCTACGGTAAATTCTTATATCCGGCACCAGAGCAAGCACGCATTATTTCGCTACCGAAAACGCGTCGCGATGCCCTGCGGATTCGGCGAGCAACCTGTTCACTTCAATCGAAAGGAAACATCATGGCCTCGAATCGCAAAAGCAGCGGCAGCAAGCAGGGATCATCGTCGGCAGGCTCCAAGCAGTCCGGCAACCAGGGATCGGCGTCCGGCGTGCAGGGCGGCACGCCGGAACAGCACGCCGAAGCGGGCCGTCAAAGCCACAAGAACGACGCCAAGAAGTCCAGCTCGCGCAGCAAGAAGTAAGGTACCGCGCCATGGGCGCATGACGAAGCCTGGAATGGTGCTGCCGTTCCGGGCTGTTTTATTGGCAGGTCAGATGTTCGTGACGCGCTTGCCCTTGGGCGGACGGAAGTCGGCGATATCGTTGATCATGCCGACCTTGGCGGCATCGCGCGCCGTCAGGTGCAGGTCCGCATGGGCGTGGACGATCCAGTGGTCGTCCGACAGCTGCACATGCTGGCGCAGGATCGATTCGGTGCGTGCGTCGTCCGCCTGCAGGCCCTCGACGATGATGCGCAGCGCATCCGGCCGCGCCCCCGACGGCGCGCTGGCATGCGACTTGTGGACCATGAAGCGGCCCGTCTCGCTGGCGTAGCGCTCTTCTCCCGCCAGGAACACGATGACGGCGATCGACGCCACGGCGCCGCCGTTGTACATCACGACCTTGATCGGCAGGTTCGACAGATAGTTGTACAGGCACAGGCCATCGCTGACATACCCACCGTTGGACTGCAGCAGGATGTGGGCGGTCTCCACGCCATCCTCCGTCATGTCCGCCACCGCCTCGAACACGCGGTGGACCATATCGCTGTTGACGTCACCCGACAACGTAAACCAGGCTGCGCCATCCAATTTTTGCTTATCTTCGCTCATGGTTTTTTTACCCTCAAAAAACGGTGATCGCCATTCTAGCGCACACCTTGTTTTTGGGGACGCACGACCGGGCGCGGCGGGGGGCAACGATGAGTCCTTGCATCAACTGTGTCCTCATTACTGCAACATTCACTTCACGTCCCGAAGCTCCTTGAGACTTGCCCTAAATCAATCGTCGCGGCGAGAGCAATGGCACCATTGCTCTAATGCCCTAAGGCAAGGAAGAAGCAATGGAGCAACTTTTACCATATCTGCAAGAAGAATTGGCCACGCTTCGCCGTGATTGTCGCGAACTCTCGGTACGTTATCCACGACTGGCAGGGATGCTCGGAATCACCGACGACGCATGCGGTGACCCGCACGTCGAGCGTTTGATCCAAGCATGCGCGCTGCTCAGTGCCAGGGTCAGCAAAAAACTCGATGACGACTATCCGCGTTTTACCCAGGCTCTGCTACAAACTACTTATCCTCACTACCTCCGGCCGTTCCCTTCGTGCTCGGTCATCCAGATCGATTATCAGATGGCGTCTTCAGAGCAGCCAAGAACGGTCCCACGCGGCACAGACCTGAAGTCACGTCCAGTGCAAGGCGTGCGATGCCATTTCCGCACAAGCACCGATGTCGTGCTTTCGCCATTAGGTGTCACTGGCGCACGCTACATTCCAGTTGCATCAGCTCCGGAAGGTCATCGGATCGATCATGCTTTCGAATCGGCGTTCGAGTTCAGCTTGACGAGCGTAACGCCGCTGAAGGAACTTGAGATGAAGCGCCTCACGCTCTTCATCAACGGCGAAGCGTCACTCTGTGCTGCACTCCGCGACGCATTGTTCTTGCGAACCGCTCCCGCCTTCGTACGATCGGACGGGACAGGTCCCTGGTATCGATTGCCAGTTTTCCCGATCCATCCGGCAGGGTTTCAAGACAGCGACGCATTGTTGCCATGGCCGGCGCGTTCGCATCCTGCTTACCGCCTGTTGACCGAATACTTCGCCTTCCCGGACAAATTCAATTTCATTGAGATAGACCTTGCCGCTGTACTGGCGAAGATGCCTCAGCTCGGCAATGGTTTTACCCTGCATTTGCCATTGCGCGGATTGACGCGGGACGCAGCAACAAGCCGGACGCTTGCAAATGTGGGTGCCGGCAACCTTCTGTCGCACTGTGCACCAGTGATAAACCTGCACTCGCGTGCCGCAGCCCCCATCGATCTGCATCGCCGGGCTCCAGAGTATCCTCTCCTGATCGACCTCGCGCGGCCAGCAGAATACGAGCTCTATTCGATCGACACTGCACGACTGATCAGCGGCACCGGAACGAGCCAGCGCACTACAGAACTGCGGCCATTCTATGGCCGGTCCCACGGTCAGGGCACGTCCGCGACCGGCGAGGGCGGTTACTGGATCACGCACCGCGATGACGCCGCCGCGGAAGGCGATCCAGGCCATGAAATCCGGATCGCACTGGTCGACCATGAAATGCGGACATCGCTCCCGGAAGCCCAAACGCTTTCTGTAGACATCACGTGCAGTAACCGTGACGTCCCGTCGACGCTCGCCTATGGTAGAGCCGACGGCGATCTGCAGGCGAACGGCATCCTCGATAGCGCGCCAATTCGTTTTCTGCGCAAACCTACCCTATCGCGTCGGTTCCCGGCAAACCAGCGCGCGCACTGGCGCCTGATATCTCATCTTGCGCTGAACCAGAGGGCATTGTCGGATCTGGGCCTAGTCGAGTTACGCAAGATGCTCACGCTGTATGACCTGCCCTGCTCGCCGATCACACAACGGCAAATCGAGGGCATCGTGGCGCTGTCGAGCCGCACCGTCCACGAGTGGGTGCGCAGCGGCGAGCACACCGCGCTGATGGCCGGTATCGACATATGCGTCACTGTAGACGAAAGCGCCTACGTCGCCAGCGGCCTGCATGTGTTCATCCAGTTGCTCGACCGATTCCTCGCCCTCTATGGGCAAATCAATGTATTCACCCGGCTGCGGTTCCTGTCCGCAACCACGGGACAGGAGATCTTGTTATGTCCACCGCGCAGCGGAATGACTGTCCTGAGTTAATTGGACAGATTTGCGATGCACCTGGTCGCTACAGCTTCTTTCAGGCGGTCGAACTTTTGTTGGGTTGGCTGGCGCAGTGCCACGATGTACCACGTCGCCAGGCGCTGGACCGTTTGCTGCGCTTCGAAAACAGCCGCGACCTGACTTTTCCTACCAGCGACCTCGGCGCAGTCGATGTCCATTTGAAAAACAGTGATCCTCATGTGGCCGTAACGGCACTATTCATGGGCTTTACCGGCACGCATGGTGCGCTGCCCCTCCACTACACAGAGCGTATCGCAAGGAACGATGACGGCGGCACCCTGGCACTTCTTGACATCTTCTCGAACCGGTTCGTGCGCCACTTCCATGCGGCTTGGCGAAAGCACCGCCCGGAACTGCCGTCGCTCGATGAGGGAGCGGACGATTTGCGGCCCCTGCTGATGGCCCTCTCCGGCAACATCACTGGCACATCCCTGGACGATTCTGTTGTCGCTTACTACACAGGCGCGTTGCAGCAGAGACCTGCTTCGTCAGCGATGCTGCAAAGCGTGATCTGTGACTATTTTCAATTGCCCGTCACGATTGAAACCAGTATTGGCTATTGGCACATACTCGCACCTCATCAGTTGGCCCGCGTGGGTACGCAGTCCGCCAAGCTCGACGGAGGGCTGGTACTGGGTCCCGCCATCTGGCGCCGCGACGCACGCATACGCATACGTTTCGGCCCGCTGGACAGGGAAACCTACGACAGCTTCCTTCCCGATGGTGAAAGATTGCCCAAGCTGCTTGCCTTGATCGCCATGTTCCATATGCCCGGGATCGATGCCGAGCTGGTCCTCGTACTCTCCGCCGCAGAGGTGCAACCCATCACGTTGGCCGGTGGCACAGGCGGAGCGGCGCGCCTTGGATATCACACGTTTCTTTGTTCTGCGGCAGATCGCAAGGACTGCGAAACCCGCTATCTGCTGCCGGTACTATGAGGACACACAATGAACCAGCTGAACGATGCCTTCGCCTGCCTCTCGGCACTGACTGCCGCAAGCCAGCATGACCGCTTGCTGAAATTGGACTTCCCGCGCAACGACGGTCCAAATGCAATGATGCTCGCCAACGCATTTGATGGCGACGAGGCTTTGTCCCGCGACTTTCGCTATACCGTGGAAGTGCTGTCCGATGATGCCAACCTATCTCTCGCCGAGGCGATGGGCAAGATGGTGACGGTATCGCTAGTACGCGATGACGGCTCGCTGCGGTACTTCAACGGTTACGTGTTCGAATTCCGCTTCTTGCGCACAGATGGCGGGTTCGCTTTCTACGAGATGGTCTTGCGTCCCTGGCTGGCATTTCTGGAACTCCGCCACGATTGCGCCACGTTCCAGGGCATGACGCTCACCGAATTGAGTACAAGGACTTTCGACGCTTACTTGTCCCGGGACTACCGGCTGCACCTGTCAGGCCAAGAAACCGATATCACGCTGGCAATCCAGTACAACGAGTCCGACGCCAATCATCTGCAGCGCCGCTGGGAATCGGCAGGACTGCACTACTGGTACGAGCACCGGTACGATGGCCACACACTCGTTCTTTCCGACGACAGCACGCTGGCCGATCCGATTGACGGCGATGCCATCATCGATTATCAGAGCGAGGCCGGCACACAGGAGGCGGATGCAATCCAAGCCTGGAGTGCAGGCCGCCAACTGACCTCGGCCCTTTATACCGTCCGTACATATGAATTCAAGAATGCCCGTGCCGACTGGGCAGACCAATCTTCTCTCAGTCAGGCTGGCGCCGTACCAGCGCTGGAACATCACGAGTATACCGGGGCGCACGGCTTCACCAGCGCAACTGGCCCAGCACTTGCAAAGCTGCGGATGGAGCAGGCGGACTCCGCCGCTCACCAGTTCCGCGTCGAAAGCAATCATCGGGCGGTACAGCCCGGCCGCACATTTGCACTGGCCGGGCACTTTAGCCTGACAGGGAGCAACGCCGATAGCTACCTTGTCATCTCGGTACATCACCAGGCGACAAACAATTACCAGGCCGACCGCCAAATCTCATCGCGCTACACCAATTCCTTCACCTGCCTGCGAAGCGCCGTGCATTGGCGGCCCGAGCGTGGCCACAACAGCCGCGATACACGCATTTACGGCGTGCAGACGGCTACGGTGGTAGGGCCTAAGGGCGAGGAAATCTACACAGACGAATACGGCCGCGTGCGCGTCCAGTTTCACTGGGATCGCGCCGGCGAATTCGACGAAAAGAGCAGTCCCTGGGTGCGTGTGATGAGCACCTGGGCTGGCGCGAACTTCGGCCATATCAGCCTACCCAGAATCGGACAGGAAGTGGTGGTCCAGTTCCTCGAAGGGCACTGTGATCGGCCGCTGATCATCGGCAGCGTCTATAACGCGGCCAATATGCCGCCGTGGGATTTGCCGGCCAATCGTAGCCAAAGCGGCGTGCTGTCCCGCTCTACGCTCAACGCTACCGCTGCCAATGCCAACGCCCTGCGTTTCGAAGACAAAAAAGGGGCAGAAGAAATCTGGCTGCACGCCGAGCGCAACCAGCGCATCGAAGTCGAGCAGGACGAATCGCACTCCGTGGGCCAAGACCGCCACAAGACCATCGGCCGGGATGAAGTGGTGGAAGTCAAACGCGATCGGACGGAAACCGTCGATGGACATGAAAAGATCACCGTGCACGCCAGCCGTAACGAACGGGTGGATAAGTCCGAAACGATCGACATCGGCGGACCGCGCAGCGAGACGGTCGGCGAAAACGAAGATGTCTCGATCGCCGGCGAGAAGTCCGAGCGTGTTGGTAGGAACAAAGTCGAGACGATCGCCATCGCCAAGATGCTGAACGTGGGCGCAGCCTACTCTGTCAATGTCGGCGCGGCGATGAACACGCTGGTTGGCCAGTCCCAGTTCGCGGAGATCGGCAACAGCAAGACAACTGTGGTGGGCACTAACTATGTGATCGAAGCGGGTACCTCCCTGCTGATCAGCGTAGGAGCATCGTCACTGATGATGGACCAAAGCGGCACCATCACAATGTCCGGCACAAACATCAGCATCAACAGTTCGGGGCCGGTACAGATTAACGGCAAGGATGTGGACATCAACTAGAGAGGATGCCATGGACTTCGTCAATAAGACGTCTTTTCCTGCCCAGGCATTCCAGGCGATCGATCAGTTCGGGCAGGAATTTCATGTCTTGGTGGCCAGACAGACCTTCAGCTTCGCCAGTGGTGAATTGAGGACGACGGAACTTCAACGGCCATTATGTGCGAGTGACACTGGGTTCGATGACTCCTTGGTGGGAAGCGTGGAGCATGAATCGGACTATGCCCCGTTTAAGCCACGATGCGATGTAATCGTCAATGCCGTTGCCCATCCACCCGAGCACAAGAACCTTAAGAGTTTTGCCGTGCGCATGCGGCTGTGGCGGAACAACGAGAGCAGATGTCTTATCGATAAAGAGTTGACGGTCCATGGCAGGCGCGTATTGCTGCAACGGGCGTTTCCAATCAGAGCGGGCTTCTTCCTCCTGAAGTGGTGCGCGCTTACCTTGCTTCGGCCTTGTCCTTGGCGAATCAAGCAGATTGACAAGTGCAAGCCGGTACCGGTTCGCTATGAATCGGCGTATGGCGGCGAGTGCTTAGTGATGGCAGATCAGCTGGCTCGAACAAAAGTACCTAAGAAGTTCCGTCTCAATGGCCAGCAGATCGCAAATCATCCGGAAGCTGCGGCTGGCCGACCTGCGCCGATCGCACACAGAGCCTACGACCCCAATCCTTGTGGCACGGGGTTTGCACAGGAGTGGTATCTGCGTGCCACTCGCACGACGGTTATCGAGGCGCCAGCTATCGAGCATCCCGATTTTCCGCTGAAAGCGAAGCAGTTCCAGCGCTGGCTCGCACTTGTACGGCAGTCCGAATGCGAGGCATCCAGTTTCCGCCTGCCAGCCGGCTTTGGCATCCTCCCGAAAACCCATCCGATGCGTCGTACGCTGGTTGGAACGGTCGATGACACCTTCATCGCGAGCGCTGCTCCACTGCCGGAAAATTTTGACTTTGCCATGTGGCAAGGGGCTCCAGCAGATCAGCAGATTGACTATCCTACAGGCGGAGAGGAGATCGACCTAGCCAACCTCTGCGCTGCTGGCACACCTTCCGCGCGTACCGACGACGGCAACAATACTTATCTACGGCTCAGACTTCCGACTGATCGACTGATCCTCAAAGTCAGGGATGCGAACGACAATGGATCGATACTACCGATGGTAATTGACACCATCATTATCGAGCCCGAGCAACAGATGGTCAGTCTGGTATGGCGTAGAACGATTCCGTTTGCGGATGCGGCTCTGACATCGGCAGAACTATGTTCAGTGACAGCGTCGAGGGTACTAAAGGAGCGTATTGCATTGAATATCGGCTCTGACGAGGCAAGTCATGACGGACGAACCTAACGACGGTAACTTCGACGCTGCCCAGTCGGATATTGGCACGCGCTCTGATTCGCTTAGCAGCAAAGAACTGATGCGGCACATCGCCGAGCATGTGGCGGCTACCGAAAACCGCCTAGGGAAAGCGTGTCCGCCTGCTCAGGCGTTGTCTTCCCCCATCAATAGACTCGGCGCCCGAAGAGACGCGACGTTCAAGGCAATCTGCACGGCGCCATCGATCAACTGGACGCCAGCAGGTTCTGGCCAAGTGCCAGTTCCGTACCAAACTGTGCAGGATCTCTCCAATAGTACAAGCACCGCGCGCACTGTTAATTTCAATGGCGCTCCTGCCTATCTCTTAGACCAAACCAAGCAGCCGAAAGGAACCGGCGATGAACGCGGCACGGGCAAAGGCATTCGGTCGGGAACGGTGACTGGAGAAGTGAAGCCGGTGGATGGATGCAAGAGCGTTCGCATCGAGGGGAAGCAAGTTGTTCGTGAGGGGGACCACTGCACCATGAATGGGGGGAACAATCCTGGTGTAATCGTAAAAAACGCTGTCACCTCTGCGTCTGGTGTGCCAATTAACTTAACCATTTCACAACCATTCTGCGAACCACGCGACCAAGGTAAAAGTGACGCATTAGCCGTCGCCCTGGATGAAGTCAAGAAGCCATCGTTTTACACGGTATGGAACAAGCCGCTTCCGAAGGAACCACTACCAACGCAGTTTTTCGTTCCGATCACTTCAGACGCTATCAATGACCGGCATCTGAGAACCGCCAATAGCATCGTAATGGCCCTGCTGGGTCCGTTCGCTACGCCCGGTGCAATTGCTCGTTTGCGCGGGTTCGACGAGCAAATCGTATCAGTATCCAACGCCCTTGGTGCGGCACTAATGAGCACACTTGGGGCGGTTGCAGTCAGTAGAGTTCAGAGCGAACCGAACACAAATACGAGTGGCATGATCAACCGCCAGCGTAGTTCTGCCAATGGCGTTAAAGTTCAAGGGACAAGGCCACCGCAAGCGAACGCGTTCGGGATCGAGCAAGGCAATTTTTCCGCGATAAAGCCAGGACCTTTACCAGACGATATGGCGGCGACATTCAGTGGAGGACGATATAGTGAATTCATCCTGTCGCGAGATATTGTCCTATACAGATCAGGTACAATCAGCCAACCGTTAGGCCAGTACTTTAGTCTTGAAAAACCGGGCGGAGTACTGCAAACTAGAATCGACAAGGCAGTCTTGCCGAGTTGGCCGGGTGGGGGTAAGTCCCCTCTCGATACAACCTTTGGCATTTTGATACCAGCTGGCACGAAGGTTTATGTTGGCGTGGTTGGCGTGCAGAGCGGTTTTTATATGGGCGGAACACAACAGGTTGTAGTACCCCGCCCTTGGACAATACAAGGCGTTAAAGTCATTAGTCAGGAGCCGCTTAAATGAATACTTTTGAAGTTCAAAAATTGCTCGGCAAAATAGAGCAACTATTACGATCTAACGGATGCGCCTCCTGGGCAGACCGCGTGCGTGTTGTAAAACTTGTTCTCGTTGAGGATCCTGTCGCGGGAAAAAGTGAGGTCCTATCAATGTTTGGGGGGTTAGGGAGTTTGTCCGACATAATTTTATATTCCAATGGCACACCATTAATAGCTGAGAACGATATCCTTCAGGAGCTGCGCCAAGAGTTATTTGAGCAATTACATTGAACGTGCACTTAGAAAAAATAATCACCTTTAGAATCAAATCAGCGAGTTGCAATGGTATTTATATTGCATAGACACGCTAGGGAAACACTGAACTAATCACTGAACGGCGAGCTATTTCATGTCGAGGACGGTCATGGCCGAGTCAGCCCGAAATGGCGGTTTTCTGAACCGCTAAAATCAAAAAAAAGGAATTTCCAGCCGTTGTCGTTCCGTTGCTACCCTCGGGGCACAACTTGGGCGTGTTGGCTGCCGAGGTATCTGCGCGCCAGCACCACATTGGCAAGGCCGAACAGCTTGAATAACTGGGCGTTGTTCTTAGCCAAGCCGTGATAGCGGGTTTTGGGATGCTTGAACGGACACTTCACAACATGAAAACAGTGCTCGACTTTCGCCCGTACGCTGCCCTTGGCTTGCTCCAGTTTTTCCCGGTGCCGATCAACCCCACGCTTCTTAAGGTTCTTGCGTACGCTCGGGCGCATTGCGGTATGCCACATGATAACTCTGTCGACGTTTTCCTCGCGCCTGCCGACACCTTGGTAACCCGCGTCACCGAGGACCATCGTCTCGCCGCCGTGCAGAAGCGCGTGTGCTTGCGTTACGTCCGCGACGTTGCCGGCAGTGCCCACAACGGTGTGCACCAAACCCGTTGCCATGTCTACACCTGTATGGGCTTTCATCCCGAAGTGCCAGTCGTTTCCCTTCTACGACAGGTGCATCTCCGGGTCACGTACCTTGTTGCTGTTCTTCGTCGAAGGCGGCGCCGCAATCAACGTCGCGTCGACGATGGTACCTCGCGCATCACGAGACCTTTGCCTGCAAGGTGTCCGTTGATTTCGTCAAAGATCCGGCGTGTCAAGTTATGCTTCTCGAGCAGTCGGCGGAACTTGAGCAATGTGGTCGCATCGGGCGCCGACTCGTGCGTCAGATCGATGCCAACGAAGCCACGAATCGATTGGCTGTCGTAAATGGCATCTTCAACGCCTTCATCCGACAAACCAAAGCATTGCTGGGCGATATACATACGAAGCATCCGCTCCAAGCCGATCGGTGGTCGCCCTCGTCCATCGCCCTTCGAGTAGTACGGCAGCAGTGCTGCAACGAGCGCAGGCCATGGTGTCACGGCCTCGATCTCGGCCAGGAATCGGTCACGTCGCGTTTGCTTCTTCTTGCCAGAGAACTCGACGGCAGAAAAGCTCGATTGCTTCATCATCGGAGAGAGAAAATTCGATGCAACATTGTGCCAGCTTGAGGTGCCGCCGTGGCAGCATCCGGGCGATTAAATCAGTACTTCCCTAACGCTTAGAAGAGAGGGTTACCGATATGAAAATGGGGAGATGAAAAAATGAAATTAACTTTTAACCTTTTAGAGGTTCTCGCGAAAATATTTTCCGACCTTCAGCTCGAATACGATCTTGATTTAAGCTTGCTTACGGAAGACTCTGCAACACTTCGGTCGAAGAATTACGAAATTTTTCTCGGCATAGATTATGATGGAATTTACGCATCATATTTCGGAAAAGACGAAAAGCTCGGGTATGATCTTTTAGGTTTTCTGTTGGAGTGCAGAAGAGACCGGCTTATATTCGCGAAAATCGAAAGCGATACTGCCACACATAAAGACTATGCAGTGCACCAATTTTCAGCACTTGCTCGGCATCTACATGATGGCAGTCCAGACATTTTAGCTGGGGAAGTAACATGGAAAAAGAGCTACAGATTACCAAAGCTTAGCAGGCCGGGAATTTAGGTACTTCTCAAAAGTTTAGCAACCAGACCTATAGAAAGGCGCCGGGGCTTGCTACTAAAGGTTCGGAGCACAAAACATGATAGTTCTTTATGAACGTTCGCAATAACGGCTGCAATCTCGGCAATAATGACCTGTATTGGGATGCTGCAGTTGGGATGCTCACGACTTTTATCTGAGGAGAACACTAGCCGCCAAGTATGATAACTAATAAGAGCCTGCTCGCCACTCAAAATACGTAGGAGGCAAAGGAAGTGCTTCGACTAATAAATAGCCCAAAGGTCAACGAGACCACAACCATCGACCCCGCGACTCATATCGAGCAGATATTTTTCGGGAGATAATATGGAATCCATCGAATTCTGTACATAACGCCTAGCCAGATTACCTACGCTCAGGAGATGGTACCACAACAATATTTGGGGAAACACTGACACGTATTCCTGGTCAACCAGACTTCATAATACGGTGGATCGCTTAAGGTTTGGCGAAGCCCAGATGGCAATAAGGCGAGACCGCTGGAAGAACGAAAAATATCATTGATGATATCGTCAGGCAGCTCACAAGCCACGGGCGGGGCATTGAAGTAGAAGAGTAGGATCGCGTCACGTCGCTTCTTGCATGATCACACTCGTGGGTAATTTCTAGAGTGGATTGTGCGCTTTCGGTATTCCTCGGCGCGCTGCCTGCATCCGCCCCCCCCCCGCCACATTGACACTCCCCTATTCTTAACTTATAGTCCCTAGCCTTGACCGGGAGAGCGCAGCGCAGGCTGCCGCCGAAGGGGCATCACCCGAAAACTCTCAGGCACAATGGACCGGTCAGGGGCCAGATTCAGCGTTCATCCTCGATGGACCGGCGGCCCAAACTCTGGAGAGCGGCACGCGCGACCATCGCAGCGGTGCCCACCGAAGGGGCGTGCGGATGCTCATCCGCTATCTCTCAGGTACCGAGGACAGAGGGGTAACGAACACCGTGGAAAAGTGCTGCAGGCTTATCCGTGACTGTGCTGTTAACCCTATCGAAGTCCGAGGAATCATGACGCTCAAAGCCACCCCGCTCAACAACGCACACCGCGCCCTGGGCGCCCGCATGGTCGATTTCGGCGGCTGGGACATGCCCGTCAACTACGGTTCGCAGATCGAGGAACACCATGCCGTGCGCACGGACGTCGGCATGTTCGACGTGGCCCACATGTGCGTCGTCGACATCCACGGCACTGACGGGCGCGCGAATGTACGTGAATTCCTCCGCCGCCTGCTGGCCAACAACGTCGACAAGCTGCAGGTCACCGGCAAGGCGCTGTACTCCTGCATGCTCAATCCGGAAGGCACCGTCATCGACGACCTGATCGTCTACTTCTTCACGGAAGACTGGTTCCGCCTCGTCGTCAATGCGGGCACGGCGGAGAAGGACGTGGCGTGGATGGCGGCGAAGAACACGGAATGGAATGCCGGCCTCACCATCACCCAGCGTCGCGACGGCGACAATGCCATGGCGCTGATCGCCGTGCAGGGCCCGAACGCGCGCGCCAAGGTGTGGGAAACGATCCCGCAGGCGAAGGACGCCACGGCCGACATGAAACCGTTCAATGTCGCCATCGTCAAGGACACCGCGTTCGGCGAAGCGATGGTCGCGCGCACCGGCTACACGGGCGAGGACGGCTTTGAAATCGGCGTCGCCGCCACGCAGGCCGAGGCGCTGTGGAATGCGCTGGCTGCCAATGGCGTCAAGCCGGCCGGCCTGGGTGCACGCGACACGCTGCGCCTGGAAGCGGGCATGAACCTGTACGGCCAGGACATGGACGACACCGTCAACCCGCTGGACGCGGGCCTGGCGTGGACCATCGACCTGGTGTCGGACCGCGACTTCGTCGGCAAGGCTGCGTTGCAAAGCAAAGGCCAGAACAGCCAGTTCGTGGGCCTGATCCTGCGCGAAAAAGGCGGCGTGCTGCGCGCGCACCAGAAAGTCGTCGCGGCCAATGGCGAGGTGGGCGAGATCACCTCAGGCACCTTCAGCCCGACGATGCAGCAGGCGATCGCCCTGGCCCGCGTGCCGAACGGCGTGCAGCTGGGCGACACCGTGCACGTGGAAATCCGCGACAAGAAACTGGCCGCCACGGTCGTGAAGCTGCCGTTCGTCCGTAACGGTAAAATCCTCGCTGCCTGACCCTACCCCATTCAACCCCCATCTGGAGCCCACATGAGCAATATTCCTGCAGAGCTGAAGTACACCGAATCCCACGAGTGGGTGCGCAAGGAAGCGGACGGCACGATCACCGTCGGCATCACCGAATTCGCGCAGGATGCGCTGGGCGACATCGTGTTCGTCGAACTGCCGAAGGTCGGCAACAGCTACACGGCCGGTGACGATGCCGCCGTGGTCGAATCCGTGAAGGCCGCGTCCGACATCTACGCCCCGGTCTCGGGCGAAGTGACGGAAGTGAACGACGCCGTGGCCGGCGCGCCGGAATCGATCAATGCCAATGCGTACGACGCGTGGCTGTTCAAGATGAAGCCGGCCGATGCCGCCGCCATCGACGGCCTGCTGGACGCCGACGCCTACAGCAAGAACACCGCCTCCTGATCGACCGCAGCAACGGGCCGGCGCTTGCCGGCCTTTTCTTTTGCCCAGCAGTTTATGAATCAGTTTGATTAAGCAGTTCGCCTGCAGAGATTTCCATGACCCGTACTGACCTGACCACCCTCGAAGCGCGCGATGCCTTCATCGCCCGCCACATCGGCCCGGACGCCGCCGACCAGCAACAGATGCTCGACACGCTCGGCTACCCGACCCGCGCCGCGCTGATCGATGCGATCGTGCCGCCGCAGATCCGCAACCGCAGCACCCTGCCCCTGGGCGAATTCACCGCACCGCTGCCGGAAGGGGCCGCGCTGGCGAAGCTGAAGGGCATCGCCAAGCAGAACAAGGTCATGCGCTCGCTGATCGGCCAGGGCTACTACGGCACCACCACGCCCGGCGTCGTGCTGCGCAATATCTTCGAGAACCCGGCCTGGTACACGGCGTACACGCCATACCAGCCGGAGATCTCGCAGGGCCGCCTGGAAGCGATCCTGAACTTCCAGCAGGCGATCACCGACCTGACGGGCATGGGCATCGCCAATGCATCGATGCTCGATGAAGGCACCTCGGCGGCCGAAGCGATGACGCTGATCCAGCGCGTGGGCAAGTCGAAGTCGAAGGTCTTCTATGTCGCCAGCGACGTGCTGCCGCAGACGCTGGAAGTGATCCAGACCCGCGCCGAGCCGCTGGACATCGAGGTGCGCACCTTCGCCCCGGCCGAACTGGCCGGCGTGACGGATGGCTTCGGCGTGCTGCTGCAGTATCCGGGCGTGGACGGCGCCGTGCGCGACTACCGCGCCGATGTCGCTACCGTCAAGGCCACCGGCGCGATGGTCGTCGTCGCGGCCGACCTGCTGGCCCTGACCCTGCTCACGCCACCGGGCGAATGGGGTGCGGATGTCGTCGTCGGCAACAGCCAGCGCTTCGGCGTGCCGCTGGGCTTCGGCGGCCCGCACGCCGGCTACATGGCCACGCGCGACGAATACAAGCGCTCGATGCCGGGCCGCCTGGTCGGCGTCACCGTCGACCAGCAGGGCAACACGGCGTACCGCCTGGCGCTGCAGACCCGCGAACAGCACATCCGCCGCGAAAAGGCCACGTCGAACATCTGCACCGCGCAGGTGCTGCTGGCCGTGATCGCATCGATGTACGCCGTCTACCACGGCCCGCAGGGCCTGCGCCAGATCGCCACGCGCGTGCACCGCTACACGGGCATCCTGGCCGACAACCTGCGCACGCTGGGCTTCAAGCTGGCGAACGACACGTTCTTCGACACGCTGACGGTCGTGACCGACAAGGCCGATGAGCTGCATGCCGCCGCGGATGTGAACGGCATCAACCTGCGCCGCATCGACGCGAACCACGTAGGCATCTCGCTGGACGAGAACACCGACCGCGACACGCTGGCCGCGCTGTGGACCGTGTTCGCCGGCGGCACGACGGATGGTGGCAACCCCGTCGCACCGGACTTCGACGACCTGGACGCATCCATCAAGGACGCCTACCCGTCCGAACTGGCCCGTACCTCGGACTACCTGTCGCACCCGGTCTTCAACCGCTACCACAGCGAAACGGAAATGCTGCGCTACCTGCGCAGCCTGGCCGACAAGGATCTCGCGCTCGACCGCACCATGATCCCGCTGGGCTCCTGCACGATGAAGCTGAACGCCACCAGCGAGATGATCCCGGTAACGTGGCCCGAGTTCTCGAACATCCACCCGTTCGCGCCGGAAGACCAGACGGTCGGCTACCGCGAGATGATCGACCAGCTGGAACAGATGCTGTGCGCTGTGACGGGCTACGCGGCCGTGTCGCTGCAGCCGAACGCCGGCTCGCAGGGCGAATACGCCGGCCTGCTGGTGATCCAGAAGTACCACCAGTCGCGCGGCGAAGGTCATCGCAATATCTGCCTGATCCCGTCGTCCGCGCACGGCACCAACCCGGCATCGGCCAGCATGGTCGGCATGCAGGTGGTCGTCACGGCCTGCGACGAGAACGGCAACGTGGACATCGCCGACCTGAAGGCGAAAGCGGAACAGCACAGCAAGAACCTGGCCTGCGTGATGGTCACCTACCCGTCCACGCACGGCGTGTTCGAGGAAGGCATCAAGGAACTGTGCGAGATCGTGCACCAGCACGGCGGCCAGGTGTACATCGACGGCGCCAACATGAATGCGCTGGTCGGCGTGGCCGCGCCGGGCGCGTTCGGCGGCGACGTGTCGCACCTGAACCTGCATAAAACCTTCTGCATCCCGCACGGCGGCGGCGGACCGGGCGTGGGCCCGATCGGCGTCGGCGCGCACCTCGCGCCCTTCCTGCCGAACCAGCGTTCCACCGGCTACGAGCGTTCCGCCACCGGCATCGGCGCCGTGTCGGCCGCGGCCTACGGCTCGGCATCGATCCTGCCGATCTCGTGGATGTACATCGCGATGATGGGCGCGGAAGGCCTGACCGCCGCCACCGAAACGGCGATCCTGAACGCCAACTACGTGGCGCGCCGGCTGGCACCGCACTACCCGGTGCTGTACTCGGGCCATGATGGCCTCGTCGCGCACGAGTGCATCCTGGACCTGCGTCCCCTCACGGATGCCACCGGCATCAGCAACGAGGACGTGGCCAAGCGCCTGATGGACTTCGGCTTCCACGCGCCCACCATGAGCTTCCCGGTGCCGGGCACGCTGATGATCGAGCCGACCGAATCGGAAACCAAGGCCGAGCTGGACCGCTTCGTCGACGCGATGATCGCCATTCGCGCCGAGATCGCGAAAGTGGAAAGCGGCGAATACGACAAGCTGGACAACCCGCTGAAGTTCGCGCCGCACACCGCCGAAGTCCTCACGGCCGACAAGTGGGAGCGCAAGTACAGCCGTGAAGCGGCGGCCTACCCCGTGCCGGCGCTGCGCAAGCAGAAGTACTGGCCGCCGGTCGGCCGCGCCGACAATGTATACGGCGACCGCAACCTGTTCTGTGGCTGCGCACCGATCAGCGCTTACGAATAAGTCGTTCTCGCTGGTACCCGAGCGCCGTCCGCCGCAAGGCGGGCGGCGCTTTTTCATTGCGCGGGCAACCCAGGCGCTGGAAAAAGCGCCTGTCAATCAGCGACCGTCTCCACCAGGCCGCCGCGTACGAGCGTGCCGTCCGCCTGGAAGCACCTGACCACCAGCCGGTCATCGGCCTCGCGCGAAATCGCGAAGAGGCAGTTCTGCGCCGCCGCCAGCACCGCATGCCGCCGCGTCAGCAGGAACGGGGCGTGCCAGGCACCATTGCTGGGCCGCGCCACCATCCATAGCGCGCCCTCCGCGTCCGCATAGGCCAGGTATTCGCCGCCATCGTTCGCGCAGGTCCACAACAGCCGCGCCCCGGCCACCCGCGCCACCAGCTGGGGGATGTTGTTGCCGCCCCGGTAGACGACGATGCGGTCGCCGGCCGCGAACAGGTCCGGCACATTGGGCATGGAGCCGGACGAAAGCAGCACGCTGGCGGTGCGTGCCGGCAGGTTCGGATAGCCGATGTTCACGCTCCAGCCGAACGCATCGCCAAACGACATGAACCGCAATTCGTCCTGCCGGCCGCCGGGCTGCAAGGCCCACACCCCGGGCAGGCGGTAACTGCCCACCGCATACGCGCTGGCGCCCTGCACTGCCGCCGGCAGCTGCATGGGGCGCAGGCTGCGCAGCGGCGCGGCGGCGTTGCAGTACCAGGTACTCTGTCCCGTTTCGCCTCCCGCGGTGGTGATCAGCAGGAGCGTCGGTGCGCCGGCCTGCAGCGGGCCGAAGGCCAGCCGGATGATCGGACCGTCGCCCGGCAGCGCCGGCATGCCGTCGCCGCTGGCCAGCAGCGCCAGCCAGCCGGCATCGTCCAGGTCCGCGGGAACGCCGGTGGCCATGCGCAGTGCACTGCCGCCCGCTCCGTCGCGCAGGGCGAGCGCAATGGCGATACCGCCGCCGGGCGCCTGCCGCACGTCCGCGCAGCAGACCCGCCAGCCGGGCAGGCCCGCCAGCAGGTCCGTGTCGGACCACGCGTCGCCGGGCGTACCGCGCAGCAGGTGCAGTCCGCCGTCGCCATCGACGCGGAACACCAGCGGCAGGTCGTTCGCGCCGCGCACCGCAAACAGCGGCAGCGCGCCTGGCGGATTCGCATACAGGGTCATGCTTGCCATCGCGGCCTCATACATGTTCATAGGGATCGTCCAGCATGGGTTCGATCGCGGCCGCCAGGCGGCTGACCAGCCCGTCGCGTACGGCGGGCAGGCCGGCATCGCCGTGCTCCCATGCGTGCGTCAGGCGCGGCATGTTCAGCAGGTGCGTCAGCGGATCGGAAACGATGTAGGCACCGGTACGGCCGGCATCGGTGACGGGCGGCGGCCGGCGCGCATGGCACACCACGTTGGCGCGGCCGCCCGCCGTGGCCACGAACTGCAGCCGCAGCGACCATTGCAGCGTGGCGCGCGCCCACCCCTTGCCCAGGTCGCAGGGCTGGCCGTCCTGCGCCCGCTGCACCACCGCATCGCGTTCGTAGCGCATCAGGCTCGCGTGCAGGTCCACGGTCAGGCGCGGCACCCCGGCCTGGTCCGGCTGTTCGGACACCGTCACGCTCAACTGCAAGTCGCGCTCCGACACGCGGCGGTGCGACGTGCTGCCCAGCTGCTGCCATTCGATCAGCACGTGATCGCGGAAGGTCCAGCCATCGGGCGTGTGGATGAAGCGGGCGGCATCGACGTTGTCGTCATCCGGCAGGCCGGTGCGCTCGGCCCAGAAGCCATGCGGATCGACCACCGCATCGGGCGGCAGGGGCAGCGAAAAATCCGGCAACGTCCGCAACCTGGTGCCTAAAGGCAACACCAATAGTGGCTTCAGGTAACGTTGCGAAAATTCCTCTTGGTTTATAAAAGTATTCTGCATGGGCATTTATTTGACCTGAGGAAATGCTAATATTGACGTTATCGAGCTAAGCCAAACTGTAGCCAGCGCCTCGCGCGCGCGCCTTCCGGGAACCTTCCGTCGGGCTAAGTACCTGATCTTCAAAGAATTAATTTTTTCTGAGGTCGTGACGAATGAGACTCGGGGGTTTCCGCTTCGGGGAGTACCAGGTCGAGGTATCGGGCAACGCGCTGAACCATTTCGGCGCGCGGACGCCGCTCGAACCCCGTGCCATGGATGTGCTCCGCTACCTGTGCCGCCACCCCGGCGCCGTGATTCCGGCCGAGGAACTGCTGCAGGCTTGCTGGGGAACGGCCGAGCTCGGAGACAACCCCGTGCACAAGGCGATCGCCCAGCTGCGCCGCGCGCTGGGAGATTCCAGCACCGAGCCACGCTATATAGAAACGGTGCGCAAACGCGGCTACCGTGCCATTGCCGAAGTCGTCGAAGCGCCCGAGCTGCCCGGCACCTGGACGGGGGGCTCGCCGTTCCGCGGCCTGGAACCGTTCGAGGAAAGCCACGCCACCATCTTCTTCGGGCGCCTCGATGCCACCGCGCGGCTGCGCGACATCGTGCTGCGGCAGGCTGCCGCCGGCTGCGCCCTGGCCCTGGTGCTGGGCCCTTCCGGTTCCGGCAAGACTTCGCTGGTACGCGCCGGCCTGCTGCCCCGGCTGGCCCCGGACGAAGAGCGGCCGGACGCCATCGTTGCCGCCGACTGCACCCTGCACATGGATTGTGCCGACCTGGCCGGCGGCAGTCTGCACGGCGCACTGGCGGCGGTGCTGGTGGATGCGGAACTGGATGGCCGGCTGGTGTTCGACGGCAGCAGCGCGGAGGTGCTGGCCACCCGCTTGCGTGACGCGCCCGCCGCCGTGGCGGCGCAGCTGGCTGCCGCCACGGACCGCGTGCGCATCGTGCTGTTCGTGGACCGGCTGGAAGCAGTCTTCCGTGCGCCGGATGCCAGCGACGCCGACCGCGCCGCCTTCGTGACGCTGCTGGACCGGCTGGCGCGCTGCGGCACGCTGCTGGTGCTGCTGGCCTGCCGCAACGACTTCTATCCCGAACTGATCGCGCTGCCGGAACTGACCGGCCTGAAGGCGGCCGGCGGGCACTTCGACCTGGCGCCGCCGACCGGTGCCGACATCGCGCAGATGGTGCGCCAGCCCGCGCAGGCCGCCCAGCTGACGTTCGAGCGCGACGCCACCACCGGCAGCCGGCTCGACGATGTCCTGTGCGACGCAGCGCGCGCCAGCCCGGATGCGCTGCCGCTGCTGCAGTACTGCCTGAACGAGCTGTATCGGCAACGCGGCGCCGACGGCGCCCTGCGCTTCGACGTGTTCCGCCAGCTGGGCGGCATCGAGGGCGCGCTGGGCGTGCGCGCGGAGCAGATCGTGGCCGCGCTGCCCGCGGCGCAGCAGGCTGCCCTGCCGCAGGTGCTGTCGCTGCTGGTGGCCGTGAGCGACGACCAGAACCTGGTCACCGCGCGGCGTCCCGCCTGGGCCGCGCTGGCCACCGAACCGGAACGGGACCTGGTGCGGGCGCTGGTGGAGGCGCGCCTGTTCGTCAGCGAACTGACGGCCGAGGTGCCCGGGTTCGGCGTGGCGCACGAGGCGCTGCTGCGCCGCTGGCCGCGCGTGGCGGACTGGATCGAGCGGCACCGCCACGCCCTGCAGGTGCGTACCCGGCTGAACGCCCAGGCCGAGCGCTGGGCCGGTGCCGGCCGGCCGCGCGACCTGCTGCTGCCGGCCGGCAGCCAGGTCAACGGCGCACGCGCCCTGCTCGCGGTGCGCGAGGTGTCGCTGTCACCGGTGGCACGCGAGTTCGTGCAGCGCTCCGTCAGCCGCATGAAGCTGGGCCAGCGCATCGTGGCGGGCGTGGTCGGCTCGTTCGTGATGCTGGCGATGCTGACGGGGTTCATGGGCGTGCGGGCACAGACGGCGCGGCACGAAGCCGAGCGGCACCGGCTGGAGGCCGAGGGCCTGCTGGGCTTCATGCTGGGCGATTTCGCCGAGAAACTGCGGCCGCTGGGCCGGCTCGACCTGCTCGACAGCGTGAGCGGCAAGGCGCTGTCGTACCTGGCGACGGCGGGCGAGCGGGATGACCTGACCACGCGCATGCAGCGCGTGGCGACATTGCAGATGATTGCCGAAGTCGGGATGGCACGTGGCAATCAGGACAAGGCGCTGGAAGCACTGCAGGCGGGACGCGCCATGCTGGCGCCCTACGCGGCGCAGGCCACGAGTGCCGAAGCGCTAGAACGCCTGGGGGACAACGCGGCCTACCTGGGCCGCTTGTACTTCGATCGCAAGGCATTCGTGCAGGCCGGCCAGCACTTCGAAGAAGCGATCGGTTTCGCCACCCGCCTGGCCTCGCTCGTCAACGACGCCGATCACTGGAACCAGCTGGCCAGCGCCCACAACAGCCTGGGCGGCGTCGCCAAGGCCAGCGAACAATACGGCAAGGCAGCACAGCATTTCGAACTGGCGGTGGCGTTGAACCGGCGCGCCGTGGCTGCCAGCCCCGGCAACCGCGATTATCTCGGCGGCCTGGCCAACAGCCTGTCATGGCTGGGCGACACGATGTCCCTTTCCGGACGGGCGGCCGACGCGGCGCGCTATTTTGCCGAGGAAGGCACGCTCCTCGAAGGGCTCAGGCTGGCCGCGCCCAACGAGCTGCGCTGGACCAGCCGGCTCGCCTACGCGCTTTGGCATCGGGGCAATGCGCAGCTCGAAAACGGCGAGCGCGCAGCGGCAGCGGATTCCTATGCCCGCGCCCGCGCGCTGGTCGACGACCTGACCCAGCGCGATCCCAGCAACCAGCGCTGGCAGGTGGACCTGATGCGCCTGAAGCTGCGGGAGATCCGCACACAGACGCAGCCCGATGCCGCGGCGACGCTGGCAGAAATCCAGGCGTTATATCGCCAGAGCACGGAGATGAGCAAGGCACAGCCGGACAACCCGGAACTGCGGCGGCTCGCCAGCCAGATACTGGAACGGGCCGACAGCGCCCGCTCGCAGTTGCAATCCCGATGATTTTCCCACCCACGAAAGGTAAAACATGACGATCACGTTCAAGAACATTGAAGTCACGGCAGTACCGGCCATCGATCCGGAGAGCGGCCAGCCTTATGTCGAAGTGACGCTGAATCCGGGCGTGCTGCAGGTGACCGATCCGGACACGATCGTCAACTATCAGCTGGTCGATCCAACGCCGGCCGACCTGCTGTTCACCGGTCTGGCAATCACGCCGGAAAACAACCAGCTCAGCGCACCTGCCATCAGCACGGATGGCCGCAACCTGACGATCAACGACATCAACACCTTGCGCGAGGATTTCACGCTTGTCTTCGCGTTCAACGGCGAGCCGGCCCCGCAACCGTTCCTGCGCCGCATTCCGGACCTGGAAAATCGGCCCGATCTGTGAGGAGTGAGGGGCAGCACGCGGCTGCGCTAAGATGATGGCTCCGCAACCCCAAGGATCTTGATGAAGCCATCCACCCGGGCAGCGCTGGTCTCGGCGCTGCTGTTCCCCGGCCTCGGCCAGCTGACCGTCCTGAAGCGGCCGAAGCGCGCCTGCCTGTTCCTGATTCCCGCGGCAGGCGCGCTCGTGTTCCTGCTTGGTGCCGCCTTCACGGCCGCCAACGACATCAGCGCCGGCATCCTGGCCGGCACCATTCCACTCGACCCCGGTGCGATCGCGGCCCGCATCGATGCCACCAACAAAGGCGACACGGGCGAGATCGCCGCCATCGTGCTGCTCGCTGCGTGGCTCGGCAGCATTGGCGACGCGCTGTGGCATAGACCCTGAAGCGGGTCAGGCGGCCAGCCGCCCCGCCGGCCAGCCGACCGGCGCCGCGGACATGGACCGCCATTGCCTGCGCAGTCCCGCCAGCGTTACGAACAGGCACGCCAGCACGCCGGCATACACCGGCGCATGCGGCAGTTGCGGCAGGATCCCGGCCAGCGTCGGCAGTACCACGACTGCTGCGGCAAACACGCGGCTGAACGATGTCCACTCGGGCGTCCTCGCGTAGTCACGCAGCAATCGCGGCGCGCAGCCGGCCACGATGACGGCGCCGCAGCACCACATCATCCACCGCGCTTCGGGGGCCACCAGGACGGCAGCCAGCACCGCGCTCGCGGCCAGGTAGCCGGCCCAGACGACGCCGAAGCGCCGCAGCAATGCCGCGCCGATCTCGCCGTTCAGCACAGCTGGCGCTGGCGCCGCGGGCGTCAACCGCAGCAGTGCCTGTTCCGCGCTGCTCTCCTTCATCCCCGTGGTCATCGTCTTCACGCAGGTCAGCGCGGGCAGGATCAGCGCAAAGAGCAGGAACGGCCCCAAACCGGCTGCGATGCGTGAGTAGGTGCCCCACGCCAGCATGATCAACAGTCCCAACGCGATGCGGCCCAGCGGACGGGCCCAGTGCAGGCAAGGCCCCAGTCCGTCCAGCAGCCGGCCCGCGCGGCCGCGCACCCCGAATCGTCCGTCCAGTGCCGCACCGTAGAGCAGGTCCGCGGGCTGGCGCAGCACGCTGCCGAGTGCATCGCTCCCGTCGGCCGCACCAGGACCCTTGCGCATGTTCAGGTCGAGACGTGCCGCGCGGGCACGCCAGGCAAAATGGCGATCGCCGCCGCGCGGGAACAGCAGGAGCAGCGTCACGCCCGCCAGTGGCAGCCATGCCGCCAGGATGGCCAGCGTGCCGGTCCATTCAGCGGTCCCCGCGAACCAGGCCATCAGGGGAGCGGGATACCAGGCGGCCAGGAATGACGCCAGTAGCATGGGCATCAGCAGCCATGCGCTTCGCAGCGACGCCGCGATGAGCCACAGCACGGTCACCGTGGTCACGAACGCGAAGCCGCTCCGGCCGGTCGCGATGCCGAACATGACGGCATTGACGGCGCCGGCAGCCAGGCAAAGTCCCGCTGCCAGGACCAGCAGGCGGCGCCGCAAGCCGGGAACGAGGACGGCATTGGCGGGCGTGTTCTGCAGGATGGCGCGCGGCAGGAACGTCAGCCACCAGTACACGGTGACGAGCAGGCCCAGTGCGAACGGGAGGAAGCCCAGCGCACGCATGGCTTCCGGACTGGCGACGAACCAGCCCTCGCCGATCAGTGCGGTGGCCAGCAGCATCAGGGAGACGACGGCATCCCTGCGCAACCGGCGTTCCAGCGCGGGCTGGACCAGCAGCATGCGCCATGCGTTCATCGCGTCACCTCTTCGAACAGATCCTCCAGCGACACGGCCTCCACGCGCACGCCGGGCGCGGCCTCGAGCCGCTCGGCGTCGTGCGGCGTGACGCGCGTGACGATGCTGAAGAAGCCGTTGTCGTGCCGCACCTGGCCCAGTGCGCTTTGCAGGCCCAGCGCTGCCATCGTCGCGGCATTGCCGGTCACGCGCCGCGTGCCTTCCATCAGCTCGTCGAGTGGCGCCTGCAGCGCGATGCGCCCTTCCTTCATGAAGGCCACGTCGACGGCCACGCGTTCCAGGTCGGACAGGATATGCGTGGAAAACAGCACCGTCGTGCCGCGCCCGATCACGTCGCCCACCAGCTCGCGCAGGAATTCGCGGCGGCCCATTGGATCGAGGCTGGCGACCGGTTCGTCGAGCACCAGCAGTTCCGGCTCGTGTGCCAGCGCGCGGATGATCGACAGGCGCTGCTGCTGGCCGCCGGACAGCGTGGCGATCTTCTGCCGCCGCGCCGCCGCATCGAATCCCCAGCGGGCCAGCAGGCTCGCCACCCTGGCGTCGTTCCAGCGCGGGTACAGCGTCTTGAAATAAGCGAGCAGCTGGTCCGGCGTCAGCCATTCGAACAGGTCCGATCTCTGCGGCACGTAGCCGATGCGGGCACGCGCCGCTTCGGACAGGCGCGCCACGGGTTCGCCGAACAGCGCGACAGTGCCCCGGTCCGTCTCGCGCAGTCCCAGCATGCACTCGATCAGCGTCGATTTACCGGCGCCGTTGCGGCCCAGCAGGCCGATCACCTGGCCGGGCGCAACCTGCCAGTTCACATTGGCCAGCACCGGCCGGCCGCCAAACGCCTTGTCTACTGCCTTCATCGTCACTACGGGTGTGGTCATGTCGTTTCCTTCAGCACCAGTTGAAACAGCTCCAGTATCGTGCGATCGTCCAGTTCCAGTTCGCGGGCCTCGCGCGCCGCCTTCTCCAGCGCCGGCCGCAGCAGCGCTTCGCGCTCGCCCTTGCCATGGCCGCGCCGCCGCGCCACCTGCATGCCCTGCCCGCGGAGGCGCGTCAGCACGCCGTCCATCTCCAGCAGGCCGTATGCCTTCGACACCGTCATCGGATTGACGGCCAGTTCCTGCGCCACGTCGCGCACCGACGGCAAGCCGTCGCCCGGTGCCAGCACGCCCGCCGCGGCAAGCCGCTTCACCTGCTCGACGAGCTGGCGATAGATCGGTGTCGCCGACCCGCCCGAAATGGAAAACAGCTGTGCAGTATGGTCTGTCATGATCGCTTAGTGTATTACTTGATTAATACAGTATACACACCGGGCAAGCATGTCAACCAAAAAAAACGGGCGGTCCGTTGCCGGAACCGCCCGCTTGCCTGCCCGTGATGGCTTACGACAGCTTGGTCGCGTGCTCGCGCGTGGCGTGGAACGTCAGCTGCGGCCAGCGCTCCTGGGTCAGGCGCAGGTTGACGCCCGAGGTGGCCAGGTAGGCCATGTTGCCGGCCGCGTCATACGCCACATTGTGGCCGAGTGCCGCCTCGAAGTCGACCAGCGCCTTCTTGTCGTCGGACGACACCCAGCGCGCGCTGCTGATGCTGGTCCCTTCGAACACGGCGTCGACGCCGTATTCGTTCATCAGGCGGCTTGCCACCACCTCGAACTGCAGCACGCCCACGGCGCCCAGCACCAGCTCGCCGCCCTGCACCGGCTTGAAGACCTGCACGGCGCCCTCTTCGCCCAGCTGCTGCAGGCCCTTGTGGAGCTGCTTGATCTTCAGCGGGTTGCGGATGCGCACCTGGCGGAAGAAGTCCGGCGCGAAGTACGGGATGCCGGTGAACTGCAGCATCTCGCCTTCCGAGAAGCTGTCGCCGATCTGCATGTTGCCGTGGTTCGGCAGGCCGATGATGTCGCCGGCGTAGGCCTCTTCCACCTGCTCGCGCGAGGACGCCATGAACGTCACCACGGACGACACTTTCACCTCGCGGCCCAGGCGCAGGTGCTTCACTTTCATGCCGCGCTCGAACCGTCCCGAGCAGACGCGCAGGAAGGCGATGCGGTCGCGGTGCGCCGGATCCATATTGGCCTGGATCTTGAACACGAAGCCGGAGAACGGCTGCTCGGTCGGCGCCACGGAGCGCACGCTGGCATCGCGCTCGCGCGGCGCCGGTGCCCAGTCGACCAGCGCGGAGAGGATCTCGCGCACGCCGAAGTTGTTGATCGCGGAGCCGAAGAACACGGGGGTCTGGATGCCGGCCAGGAACTCGTCCAGGTCGAACGGATGCGAGGCGCCCTTCACCAGCTCGACTTCCATCCTCAGCTGGTCCATCTCGAGCGGGAACATCTCCTGCAGCTTCGGATTGTCGATGCCCTTGACGACTTCGAAGGTCTGGTTGGCGCTTTCGTCGCCGGCGCGGAACAGCAGCACTTCGTCGCGCAGCAGGTGGTACACGCCGCGGAACTGCTTGCCCATGCCGATCGGCCACGTGACTGGAGCGCACTGGATCTTCAGCACGGACTCGAGTTCGTCGAGCAGTTCCAGCGGATCGCGCGTCTCGCGGTCCATCTTGTTCATGAACGTGACGATCGGCGTATTGCGCATGCGGCAGACGTCCAGCAGCTTGATGGTCTGCGCCTCGACACCCTTGGCCGCATCGATCACCATCAGGGCCGAGTCGACGGCCGTCAGCACGCGGTAGGTGTCTTCCGAGAAGTCCTGGTGGCCGGGCGTGTCGAGCAGGTTGATGATGTGGTCGCGGAAGTCGAACTGCATCACCGACGAGGCCACCGAAATGCCGCGCTGCTTCTCGATCTCCATCCAGTCGGACGTGGCGTGCCGGGCGCTCTTCCGGGCCTTGACGGTACCGGCCATCTGGATCGCGCCCGAGAACAGCAGCAGCTTTTCCGTGAGCGTGGTCTTGCCCGCATCCGGGTGGGAGATGATGCCGAACGTGCGGCGGCGCTGGACCTCGCGGGCGATCAGCGCTGGCGAGGTACCGCCGGACTTGACGGTGCCGGCGGCAGCGCCTTCTGGTGCATTGACTTCGATATCTTCGGACATGGTGGCGGCCAACGGTTCGGCTCGACGGAAAACCGGAGATTTTACCGTTTTTTGCCTCCTCCCGGGCGAATTTCCCGCGCCCCTACTGTTCAGCTCGTGTCACCCACTGGGGTCAGGCGTAGTGACACGCACTCTACCGTAGCCGATTTGAGGCTGCCCCACCATTCGCAGCCGGAGAGCGCTTCACTGCTAGTGATGAGCTCGTGTCACCACGCCTGACCCCATGGTGTGACACGAGCTCGGCTGTTAAGGGATTTCCGCATGGTGTGACACGAGCTCGGCGGTAGAAGATCAGTCGCCCTTCACGCGGCGCCAGCCGACGGGGTGCGCGCCTTCGGAGTCGAGTTCCGTGATCGGTCGCGTCAGGGTTTCGCCTTTCGCGGTGGTGGCGATCATCTTCAGCTGGCCGTTCGGCAGGCGCACGATGATGAAGCCGACGGCGGCCGACGTGTTCGACAGCGTGCCGCCGGCAACCGTGCCAGTGCCGAACGGCGTGACGCCGGTGCCCTTGCAGACGTCGAGCGAATAGGCGTTGCTGGTGCCGCCCACCGAGCACGAGGACGACGACGTCGGCAGGTTGGTCACCACGTTGCCGACGCCGCTGACGATCTTCGGATCGATGTTCATCCGCTCGCCCGCGTTCAGGCGCCAGTCGAAGTACCAGCCGGCTTTTACGCGCAGGTCCGCCGCGGCATCGTTGATGACGTACGTATTGGTGTTGGTGGAACTGCCGCCGCTGCTGAGCGTCTGCTGCTCCATCGCCGCGCCGCGCACGTTGATGCTGGTGCCGGTGTCCTTCAGCGCGTACAGGCTCTGCACATCGGTGCTGGTGGTATCGGGCACGTCGAGCAGCCGGCCGGTGCCGAACAGCACCAGGCGCTGCGGCTCCGTCGTGCCCGTGATCGCGCACAGCGTCACGTCCGGCCGCGTGGTGATCGGCTGCAGCGCGCCGGCGTCGCCCATCTTCAGCACGCCCACCGCGCCGGTGGTCGAGGTCAGGTCGAAGCGCCACATCTGGCCCTGGTTGTCGCCGCCGTACACATAGGTCACCAGCGGATCGGTGTTCGGATCGGCCGTGATCGCGGTGATCTTGGCCAGGCCCGACGGCGTCGTCGTGTCGCCGCTGTTCGTGCTGACGGTCTTGAGCACGGCGCCCGTCGCCACGTCGACGATGAACAGGTAGCCCTTGCCGTCGCCGGCATTCACGCCATCCACGTTCGGCACGTTGTTGTAGCCGGAGGTAAGGAACACCACCCAGCGCGTCGTGCCCGAACCGTCCCGCCACGTGCCGAACTGCGGATTGCCGAACGACAGGCCCATGTTCGGCACGGCATTCGTGCACACGCTGGCATCGGCGCACAGCTCCCACAGGGGACGCGGATTGACAGGATCGGTGATGTCCAGCGCGTAGTAGCCCCGGCCGCCCGCGTTCAGGCCTGCCACCAGGATCGTGTGCCAGCGGTTGTCGCTCGTGAAGAACACGTCGGCCGTCTCGGGCGAGCCGTCGGTGGTGAACTGGTGGTTGGTCGCATACGTGGTGCTGGCCAGCGCATACAGCTTCTTCATCGTGATGCGCGGCACATAGGCCCACAGTTCTTCGCCGTCGCTCGCGCTGAACGCGTGCAGCATGCCGTCGTTGGCCGCGGTGAACACGGTGGCCGTGGTGCGGCTGGCCGTCTGCGTGTCCTTGAAGGTGGCGTAGTCGTTGCTGGTGTAGGCCTTGCGCGGGTCGCGCACATAGGCCGGCTTGGACGAAGCGATATCGCCCAGCACGATCGGGATCGAGGGCGACCCGTTGCTCATCGAGTAGGCGCGGAAGATGCGGTCGTTGGCGTACTGCTGCTGGCCGCGCAGCCAGTTGATCAGGTTGTCCGCACCGTTGACGATGCCGCGGTCGGCGGCCGACAGCAGCGTGCACTGCGGCAGGTTCGGGCACTGGCCCGTGAACCACGCCAGCGCCTGCGTGTCGCCGGCCATGTTCGCGGCCGTGAACTGCTTGAGCAGGCCGTTGTTGACCATGTAGATGCGCCGCGTGTCGCTGCTGGCGGCGACCTTCTCGCCCACCGTGTCCGTGCTGGTCCACACCGTGCTGGTGCTGACCACGCCGGTGGTGGCGTCGATCTTGCGGTCCGCCAGTTCGCCATACCACTTCACGGTGGTGAACGTGTCCGAGAAGATGTCGTTGTCCTGCAGCGAGATGTTCGGCGTCGACGTGGCCGCGGCCGAGGCGGCGCCCAAGGTCACCTGCATGTTGGCCAGTGCGGACGACAGGCCGTCCACCACCTCGCCCGGCTCGTTCGCGCTGAAGTACTTGCCATGGCCGTTGATGGCCGCGTGCCACAGGTCGTCCACGCGCTCCTGCACCGTGTTGCCGGTATTGGTCACGTCCGGATTGGGCCACACGTACGGCCCGCCATTGTTCCACGGGCAGCCCGTCTGCACGCGCGTGATCAGGTTGTAGAAGTCGCCGCCCGCCTTCGGCGCCGTGTCGTAGTTCGGTTCGTAGGTCATTACGCCGTCGACCCCGAGGCCCAGCGTGTAGGTGTTGACGTGCAGGTGGGTATTGTCGCCATCGGCGGCCGGCACCTGGCCCGGCTTCGTCATGTCCGGCTCCAGGTCCGGGCGCAGCGACACTGTCGACGTCGACGAACCGCCGTTATACCAGTGCAGCGCGACGTCGGAAATCGACGGCTGCGACTGGGCGCGCGGATCGACGCAGCCGCGCGCGTAGCTGCAGAAGCGCGCCGGATTCTGCACGTTGTCGTTGTTGGCCACATTGCCGGTCGGGTCGCCGTTCCAGTAGCCGTCCGTCGTGAGGATCAGGAAGTTCGGCTGGCAGGCGAACTGCACCACCTTCTCGCCCTCCGGGTAGTCGTAGGGCGTCAGGTTGGCGAACATGCGCCCCACGTTGTCCATCGCCGTGCGGATCGGCGTCGAGCCGCTGCTGGTGGCGTTGTACAGCGTCGAATAGAAGGTGCTGCGCGCCGTGCCGGCGAATTCGGCCGGCTTCATGTCGATCGCGCGGCCGCTGACGGCGGCCTGCGACAGCCGTACGAAGCCGACCCGGTAGTTGGCGTTGATGGCGGAAAAAGCGATGCCGACCGAGGTCTTCATCATCTGCATGCGCGTCTTGTAGTACGCATACCAGTTGGCGAAGTTGGTCATCTCCTCTTCATACGTGCAGGCGTTGGCGCGGGCCACGCAGTCGGTGCGCGCGGCGATCTTCGGATAGGTGCGGCCGCTGACCAGGTCCACGCGGGTGAAACCGCTCGGCAGCGAGGACAGCGCTGTCACCGTCACGGGAATCCCCTCGACGATGCTGTTGGCGCTCACGCCATTGAACGTCACGTCGGCGGTGTTGTAAGGGGTCCCGGTCAGGACCGCGCCGTTGCTGGTGGCCGTCGTATTGACGATGCAGACGCTGGTATTCGGCTCGGCGGCGCACACGCCCGTGATCGAGTCGCCGCCCAGGTAGGCCTTGTAGGTGGCCTTCGTCGTGTACGCATTGATCGCCGCGGCGATGGCCACGGCCGCGTTGCGGGGCGTCAGGCTGCGCAGGGACACGGTACCGGTGATCTGGCGGCCGCCCAGGCCGATGTTGACGATGCTGCCGGACGAACGCGTGGTGCCGCTGCCGCCGATGCGCAGCAGTGCCGTGGGCGGTTCGCCCGTGGTGGCCGGCGTGGTCTGCACTTGCGGCGCGTCCACCGTCACGGCCCAGCCCAGGCGCGTGTTGCTGGTGGCATCCTCGCGGATGGTGCTGCAGGCGGTGAGCGACTTGCTGCTGCCGCTGCAGGTGATGGGGATGATGGCCACGACGTTGTTCGACGTGAGCGTGATGCCCAGCGAGGCACAGGTGGGCACCGTGCTGGTGCCGGACGGCGTGCGCACGCAGGCCCAGTACGAATTGGTACCGAGGCCCGTGCGCGCGATGATGCTGGCCGCGACCTGCGAGGCCAGCGCCTGCTGGCGCGCCGCCGTGTTGGTGCCGTTGGCCGCCGTGACGGCGCCGTTCGTGATGACGATCGGCGCGTTGGGCGATGACGGGTTGATGACGCTGACGGAATCGATGGTCATCGATGACGTCGAGCGCGTGGTACCGATCGTGATGGTGCCGTACGCGATGGTCGAGGATGGCGGCGTCGAATATTTCGGGTAGACGTAGGAGCCCACCCGCTTGGCCTGGCACGTGGTCAGGTTGCGGTTGCTGCACCAGCGCACCACGGCGCCGACCGGATAGCCGTCGGGCGCCGCGGCGCCCGCCGCCACCGACGTGCAGGAGGTCAGCGTCTCGTCGCGGCAGTACTCGGAAATGGCGATATTGAAGTAGTACGGCGCGACCGAGATCGGCGTGGCGACGTTGTAGATATTGTCCGGGTAGGTGTAGGACGCGGTGTTGGTGCGGCAGTCTTCCGTGTCGTTCGGATTGCACCACTTCAGGTCCGGGAATTCGGTCAGCAGGTTGATGTCCGCGTCGCCGGTGCCGGCCAGGTTGATGTTGCTGCGGCCGAAACCGTCGCTCGGCACGTTCGACCAGGTGGCCGTCTGCGCCGCCGTCATCTCCGGGTAGTAGCTGCCATCCCACATGATCGGCGGCTGGTAGCGGATGCGCGGGTTGTAGTACTGCTTGTTGAAGTCGGCGCTCATGAACGGCGGATGGCCGACCGCACAGCCCATGATGCCCAGCACCAGCGTGGCGCGCGAACGGCACAGCGAATCGTTCACATAGTCCGGCGTGTAGGTCTGGTCCATCGAGCCGGAGTTATCGAACAGCAGCATCAGGTTCGGCTTGACGGTGCCGGTGCCGGCGATGTTCAGCAGCGGGACCTGGGCGATGCTGGTGGTGGCGGCGGGCGCCACGCGGGGCGCCAGCGCCAGCAGGGCCAGCACGCCGGTCAGCAAATGGAAGTAAAGCCTGGTTGTCATCGTCTTCATCATGGACCCATCATCACGACGGCCTGGTTCATTACATTGCCGCCGCGCGGGCCGCTCAGGCGGGCCGTGATCACGTAGTGCAGCTGCGGGGAGCCCTGGTAGGCGGGCGCATCGGAAGACAGGCTGTCGCCGACACGGGTACGGGCCTGCACGCCCTGGCGTGCCGCCGTCTGCGTGCAGCTGTTGGCAGCGTCGTTGTACGGTCCGGCGAAGCGGCACATGCGGTGGATCACGTACTCGACCTCGTCGCGACGGTCGGCGTCCCACACTTTCAGGGAACCCTGCCAGAACGCGGGATTCGACACGCCCTGCCCGGCTCCCGGATTGGTGGTGGCGACATAGCCGGCGGCGGGAATATCGTTCTGCAGCACGGCCTTGTCGGGCAGTGAACTGAGCCAGTCGTAGGCTGCGTGGATGCCCAGGTCGGCCGCCTTCGACAGCTGGTCGTCATACGCCAGGTTCGAGGTCGTCAGCGCGGCCGAATTGGTCGAGCGCAGCAGGTAGATACTGCTGATCATCATCACCACCAGCATGATCAGCATCAGCGGCAGGGCCAGGCCGCTCTGGCGCCGGGACGTCCGCACAGGCCGGCGCATCATGGCCGCCACCCGGCGTTGCGGATCGGGACGATGGTGTCGAACACGCGGTAGCGATAGCAGGTCCAGCTGGCCGTATCGTTCGTTACCGCCAGCGGCACGTCGACGGCCGCCGCCGCGACGCCGGCCGGCACGGCCGTGCCGAACACCGTGACCGGCGCGGTGGTGGCCGTGCACGTGGTGGCGCCCGGCGCTGGACGCTCCGCCACGGCGCTGCGTGCGATCACGGCGATGCGCAGCGCGGCGATACGCTGCCAGTCGCCCGCATCGCCGATGCTGCCATCGCCATCCGCATCGATCATCAGGCTGCTCCAGCGGCCCACCTGCAGGCCGGCCTTCGGCTGGAACGCGTTGCCGGCGCGCGTATCGAAACCATACTGCGCCTTCAGTGCCACGACGTTGCCCACCACGGGCTGCGCCTGCGCGCTGGCGCCGGCCAGGTCGGTGGCGCGCAGCTGCAGCATGCCGTTGCGGACGGACCAGGTGTGGAACGACAGCTTGGCCGCCGGGCCCAGGTTGAACACGCGGGCCATGCCGCCGATGTACGTGGCGTTCAGGTTGCCCGTGTTGAAGCGGTAGGCGGGCGCAGACGCGATCTGCAGGATGCTGGCGGCGGGCGCGGCCGAGATCTGCGCGACGACGCAGCCGCTGCCGGCAGGTTCCGGGGCGACCACGATCGCGTCTCCTTGCTGGAAGCCGAACGGCGCGACGGCATCGACCTCGATCGTCGCGCCGCCATCGTAGTTCTTGTTGAGCCGCGCCGAGCCCACGCCGGCCAGACCGGTGCCGGCATAGAACGTGACGGTATCGGACTGGGCACCGCTGGCGATGACGGCCGGCGCGAGCGGTGTGATCGCCACGCCATCGCGGGTGGCGCCCGCCAGCACGTAGCCCTGGCGGTCAGTGAAGGCAGTGTTGCAGCCGTTGACCAGATCGTCGTTCAGTCCCCATCCCGCCTGCGCCGCGTCGTTCTGCATCGAGAACAGCGCCAGCATGCCGTTTTGCATGGCATCCGAGCCGCCGACCGAGGACGATTTGCTTTGCTCGCCATCGATCATCAGCTTGGTGGCGAACATCACGGCCAGCAGGCCGATGACGACGCTGACTAGCAGTTCGACGAGGGAGAAGCCGCGCGGCCGGACAGCGAGGGTGCTCATCGGATGTACGCCGTCACGAGGTGCGAGCTGTCCGCATCGCCCTGCTTGCGCTGCCAGTGGATCTCGATGGCCACGCGGGTGCGCTGCGCCTCGGGCACCACCGTCACGCTGTAGCGCGCACCGGGCATCGCGGCCGTTGTCTCGGCCGCCCACGGCGCCAGGGCCGCAGGTGCGCGCGCATCCAGCGCAACCTGGTAGCCGGCGAGGTTGACGGCGTCGTTGCTCATGATGCCGATCAGCCGGTCGGCGGCAATGGTCGCCTCCGCACGCATGGCCGAATCGGACAGCGCGGCGTACGAGCGCGCCTGCAGCCCGATCGTGCCCAGCAGGCCGAGTGCCAGGATGACGACGGCGATCAGCGCCTCGAGCAGCGCGATGCCGCGCTGGCTGGAGCGGCGGAGCGGCCGGCGCTTCATAGCGGACAGGCCCGCGAATCGGGCGCCTGGGCGGCCGGGTCGCACTTGGAGGCCATGCCGGCCAGCGTGACGGACAGCGCGGCGGCGCGCACGTCGCCGGCGAGCGCCGTGGCAGGATCGAGCCGCAGCCGGGTCAGGCGCGCGCGGATGCTCGTATCGACCCAGCCCAGTTCCGTGAAGTAGATGGCGTTGGCCGCTTCCGGCGCCACCGAAGGAATCAGCACGTTCGACGGCGGCAGCGCGGACGCGGAACGGAACACCGACTTGAAACCGGTGAGGCCTTCCGGATCACCACTGGCCACGGCGGTGGCGGTCGACCAGTTGCCGGTATCGTCGGTACATGGCACGGCCAGCGCGGGGAAGCACAGGTCGACCTGCCAGTCGTACTGGCCGTTCGCATTCGGCGTGAGCACGAAGCGGCTGCGCGCATTGTGCGCCACCGCCTGGCGCCGCGCCATCGTCAGCCCGTCCAGGTAGAACTCGGAGGCCGCCTTGGCCTTGTTGGCGATGATCCAGTGCGTAAGATTCGGAATCCCCACGGCCAGCACGATGCCGAGGATGGCGATACCCACCACCACCTCGATCAGCGTGTAGCCGCGGTTCAGCTGGAGCATGCGCCACCCTTCTTGTCGACCCAGCAGGAGGTGTTCGTGCCCCAGCTCGGCGTAGCGGTGGTGGCCCGGGTGCCGCTCTGGTTGATGGTGTAGGTGAAGCCCGTCATCTTGGCGCGGCCGTTGGCCGTCACGGTGAACGTCGATGCGGTGGCGTTACTGAGGGTGTACGTAAAATTGTCGGTTGCGGCAGGGAACGCCAGCGAGGTGTTGAAATTGGCATAGGTGCGCCCGTTCGGCCAGTACTGTTCGGCCGCCGCCTGCGCGGCGCCCAGCGCGGAGAATGCCTCGGCGGTGCGGGCGCGCGTCACGTAATTGTTATAGGACGGTACCGCCACGGACGTCAGCAGGCCCACGATCGCGATCGTGACCAGCACTTCGATCAGCGTAAAGCCTTGCTGGAGACGTTTCATGTTCAGCTTTCGGTAATGATTGACGTACGGCAATTTTACATCTTCGCGCCGTTTTTGCCCCTCGGAAACGTCCCAGACAGGGTAGTGATCTGCACTTTGTTGCGGCAGGCCGACGGTCGCTCGAATATATCCGAAACGGCGTTGCGGAGGCACGACAGCCGGATTCATGCCTCGTCGCTATCGGTCATGGCCGGGTTGGCAACGCTGGCTGACGAGGGGGATGAGGTTATCTGGAGCTGATAATCGCGCGGCGGCCGCGCACGCATGGGCGAACTGGCAGGAACTGCGGTTGAAGCAGTGCCCCGTGTGCTCGTTCGCGCCATCGGTCGCCAGCTGGCCGGCGGACGCTTCGCGGCGGACGGCGGCCTTGAACGCAAGTACCTGCGGCAACAGGCTGCCGGGGAAATCCTTCACCTGGTTCGAGATTGGCAGATTGTTTTCAATGCACCATTCGACAGCGATCACCATGAACTGGCGATCGTCGGCACTGTCGCTGTCATGCAGTGGATGGTCTTCCAGCGTGAACCAGCTGCCGGCCGGCAGGCTGCGCAGCCGGACACCGCCGCAAAGCGCTTCATGCTCGATTCCCATTCCTCGCCCCTGAGGCGACTGCCGGTCGCCCTGCTCCTGCGTGGCATAGGTGTAGGCGCCCGTGTATTCATTCACCTCCAGCTGCGCGGGCAGATCGCCATGCGTGGCCGTCACCAGCGTATTGGTGGCCTTGGCGACATTGGGCGCCTTGTAGTCGTCGGTACTGGCGCTGAACTTGCTGGCGGCGATCGTGCGGCCGGCGCCCCAGTGAACGATCTTGTGCAGTTCGTCTTCCGTGCCCGCACGGTGGAACAGCACCCGCTCCCCGGGCACGGAAGCCAGCTGGTCGGCCGTATCGGCGATCACCAGCAGGTGGCCGGAGCCGTCGGGCTTCTGTTCGTGGTACCCGTACCAGCCTTCCTCCTCCATCAGGCGGTGGACGAAGTGCCAGTCCGTTTCGTACTGCGTGCAGTAGGAGCGGGGCAGCGCCGGCGTGCGCACGTCGAAACGGAAATGGCCTTCCGCCTGCGGATGGCCATTGAAGACCTCGGTGAGAATATCGTCGGCCGCCTTGTCCTGCCAGATCCGCACATCGCGGCGGTATTTCAGGAAATGCAGCCACGGCGCGAAGGACAGCTGGCAGTGGGCGAACTGGCCGTCGCTGCCGAGACGCTGCGCCCGGTACACATAGCCATGCACCGGCAGGTACGTCTGGTCGGCCTGCTGCACCCACAGCGTAACCGGCTGGGCGATGCGCTTTTTCAGTTCGAGCGTATCGCTGCGCGCGAGGCAGTCGACGGTGTATTCATAGCTGCGGCCCAGGCGGTCATGGGCGATCACGCGCTGCGGCAGCAGCAGGTCGTCACCCAGCGTAGTGGTCAGCTGGAGCAGCCGGTTGTTCTGCGTCACGGACGCGATGCTGTCGTATATCAGCGGCGTGAGATCCGCCATGGAACGCTTCCTGGTCTTGTCTGGAGAACGGCCCGTCCCACTGCGCGGCGCCCATCCGCTATTTCATTAATAGCAATAATGCCGATCGAAAACGTTACTCTTTGTCGCGCAAATTATGCTTTCAAGCAGTAAGTTACGCCACGGGGCCGGGCACGAGCATTTCAACCCTTGTAGGAATCAGCCGCCTTGCAGCAAGAAAACTACGGAATGCACTATGTAGCGCTTTAATGTTCGGTGCGTTACCGATGGACGGTGAAAACGGAACAGGTCTTGCCAGGCCTTGCAATTCCGACATTCTCAGCGCCATGGAATGCACCGTTTTGCAATCGTGCGCCCGACCCGCAGTCGCTATGCTAGCGATAAGAGCGCTATCGTAGGACTGGGCCGACAGCTTGCGATCTTGACAGCCTACACCCCGGCGGAAACCCGTCTTATGTTCGCAACGCACATAGGAACTTAAAGTACTACCAACACGAACGGCACTGTTCCCGGACGCACACAGCACCGAAACAGACGACCGGGTCGCTGTCCATGTACTTAAGCTTGTGAGGATAAGATGAACAACACTCAATTCGGCGTAGCAGCAAAATCCACGATGCCCCTCGGTATGGTTCCCCGCGAAGGGCGTCCTGTGATCACGTACAGCGGCACACAGCAGAACGAACTGCTGGCCGCCCTGCCCCGTCAGGTACTGGAATCGCTGTTCGAACATCTGGAGCTCGTGCAACTGCCTTTCGGCAAGGAGCTGTTCGAATTCGGTAACAAGCTTGAGAACGTGTACTTCCCCACCACCGCCATCGTGTCGCTGCTGTACGTGATGGAAGATGGCGCCACCACGGAAATCGCCGTCGTTGGCCATGAAGGCGTCGTTGGCGTGTCGATGTTCCCGGGCGAGCGTGCCATGTGCACCGCCGTCGTCCAGAGCGCCGGCTACGGCTACCGCCTGAAGGCCCAGGCGCTGCGCGACGCGTTCAACCTGGGCGGCCCGCTGCCGCAGCTGCTGATGCGCTACAACACGGCGCTGTTTGCCCAGATGGCGCAGAACGCCGTCGGCGGACGCCACAGCTCGATCGAACAGAAGCTGTGCCGCTGGCTGCTGGACCGCCTGGACCGCTCACCAAGCAACGAGCTGAAAGTAACGCAGGAAATGATTTCGATCATGCTGGGCGTGCGCCGCGAAAGCATCACGGCCGCCGCCGGCAAGTTGCAGGACGACGGCCTGATCACCTACCGCCGCGGCAACATCACGGTGCTTGATCGAGCGGGTCTGGAACGCTATGCGGGCGAGTGCTACAAGGTGGCGAAGACGGAATACGATCGTCTGCTCGTTGACGTAGCGGGCTGCTGAGCCCTGCGGGCGACGCATCGGGGGCTGCGGCCCCCGCCGCCGCATCGCCCGCCAATGGAATCTTCACTTCGATGCAGGTGCCCTTGTCGGCCCTGCCCCGCCTGAGCGTCAACGTGCCACCCAGCAGCAGCGCGCGTTCACGCATCCCCAGGATCCCGTGCGACATCGGCTTGGCCAGCGTTTCGGCCGCGATGCCGATACCGTCGTCGATGATCCGCAGTACCAGCCCTTCCGCCGTGCGCTTCAGTGACACCGACACGCAGGTCGCCTGCGCGTATTTGCGGATATTGGTCAGCGATTCCTGCACGATGCGGAACAGCGCGATGGACAGGCTGTTGTCCCCCTCCCGCGCAATCGCATCCACCTCCGGACCGATTTCGGTTTCGCACGGCAGCTTCGTCATGCGCGCAAAATCTTCCGTGTAGCTGTCGATGGCGGCGCACAAGCCCAGGTTGTCCAGCAGGCTGGGGCGCAGGTTCTCGATGATGCGGCGCTTCAGTTCCACCGTATCGACCAGGGTGCCGCGGGCGCGGCGCAGCTGCGCGGCCAGTTCCGGATGCGTCTCCTTCAGCTGTCCCATCACGGCACCGAGGTCCATGCTGATCGAAGTAAGGTTGGCGCCCATCTCGTCGTGCAGTTCGCGCGACAGGCGCGCCTTCTCCTCCTCGCTGATGCTGATCAGGTGGCGCGACAGCACCGATAACTGCTCGGTACGCTGGGCCACCATGTCTTCCAGGTTTTCGTTCGACTGCTGCAGCGCATGCTCGACGGCCGTGCGGCGGAAGAAACTGTGCCGCACCAGCTGGTAGAACATCACCAGTACCACGATGGCCACCGCGTTGATGCCCATGCCAAGCACCAGCGCGCGATGATATTCCTCGTAGAAGCGCGCACTGCGTGCCTCCAATGTCTCGTTCTGCTCCTGGATCATGATGACGGTCTGCAGCCGGATCTCGTCCATGCCGGTGCGCTCGTCGCTGTAGCGGGAAATGTTGACGATCTCGTCCAGCCCGCCGTGGCGGTACACGTCGATGGCCTGGTTGAGCAGCGTGAGCTTGCGGCGCACCAGCGTGTGCAGCTGGGCCAGGTTCTTCAGCTGGGCCGGATTATCGGCCAGCAGTTTCTGCAGCAGCGTGAATTCGGTTTCGGTTTCGGCCAGCGCCGCGCGGGTCGGGCCCAGATAGACTTCGTCGCCGGAGATGAAATAGCCGCGCACGCTCGACTCCGCATCCTGGACCAGGACGCCGAGGTACTGCAGCCGTTCGGCCACGCGCGAGCTCTGCAGCACCTGCGCGTTGGCGCTCTTGAGCGACTGCAGGTTGTGGAACAGGCTCAGACCGTTGACGATGAGGATCAGCGCGCACGTAATGCACAGCACGGTCTTGTAGAAGGGCAGCCGGTGGTTCACTGCCTTGGCGGAAAAATACATCCTGAAACATCCTTCGCTGACGCGGTAGGCGGGCAGGACATTATAAGGCGGCACGCGAATTAATGCTTCGAAGAAACGTTGCGTAAAGGCTTTAATGCGCGTAGCTACAACGAAAGCATGACGGCACGACATCAAGTTTTCGGAACGACAGGAAGCTTGGCGAATCGGCAAGTCCCTGTAAAACCAGTCCCCAAAAACAAACCGCCAGCGATATCCGCCGCGCCACTGGGACGCTGCGGGCCATCGCTGGCGGTTGCAGAACCGGGCGCTGCTGTCAGTCCAGCAGGTTGTTCTTCATCGCATAGTAGGTCAGGTCACTATTCGACTGCAAGCCCATCTTTTCCATGATGCGGGTGCGGTAGGTGCTGACTGTCTTGATGCTCAGCGACAGCGCGGTGCCGATATCGGACACCGTCGCGCCGCGCGCCAGACGCAGGAAGACCTGGAACTCGCGGTCCGACAGTTCCGTGTGCAGCGCCGTGTTCGGGTCGCGGTCGAAGCTCTGGGCCAGCAGTTCGCCCACCTGCGAGCTGACATAGCGGCGCCCCTGGAACACGGTGCGCACTGCGGTGATCAGTTCGTCCGCCTCGCATTCCTTGTTCAGATAGCCGTTTGCGCCCATCTTGAACAGGTTCAGCGCGTATTGCTGCGCCGGATAGCCGGACAGGATCAGCACGGGCAGATCCGGCTGGCCCTGGCGAATCGTGCGCAGCGTATCGATACCGCTCTGATCGGGCATGGCGATATCGAGCAGCAGGACGTCGCAAATCTCGCGGCGGGCGATATCGAGCGCTTCGCGGCCGGTACTGCCTTCGGCCACCACGTTGAATTCATCCGACTGCGAAAAAATCTGCTTGAAGCCTGCCCTAACTATCTGATGATCGTCACAAATGGCAATGCGTATCATTGTTTCCCTCTTATGTCTTTCCCTCATGCATCCCTAACGCGGGAAAGTAGCCCAAGAGCGCTCGCCGAGCGCATCTCCACTAACAGCCTTGTAACGTTGATATTGTAACACCAATCATTTAACGTTCCGGGCCATTGTCGCGCTGACAGCGGCAGCCCTTGCGCCGCAAAAATACTTCGCGCCGGAATGCATCCTGCCGCCCCGGCGTACGCCATGGCCGCGTACCGCCCGGCGCGCGTAACTGCTCAACTCTTCAGCAATCCGAGGATCGACAGCAGCTCGCCACGGATCATCTCGCGATCGAGTGGCGGCGGCGCCGGCGGCATCTCGCCATCATACTCCGCGTGCCCGCCCTGCGCGGCAAGGCCCCGGCTGTCCAGCTTGTTGCGGGCGCCGCTGATCGTGAATCCCTGCTCGTACAGCAGCTCGCGGATGCGGCGGATCAGCAGCACTTCATGGTGTTGGTAATAGCGGCGGTTACCGCGCCGCTTGACGGGCTTGAGCTGCGTGAATTCCTGCTCCCAATAGCGCAGCACATGCGGCTTCACGCCGCACAGCTCGCTCACTTCGCCGATCGTGAAGTAACGCTTGGCGGGAATCGAAGGCAGGCTCACCAGCTCGGTCTTGCTGAGACGATCGTTCATCACGATCCTTTATCAGGCCGCACGTGCCAGCGCGGCACTTTCTTCCACCATCGCCTTCAGCTTCTGGCTGGCGTGGAAGGTGACGACGCGGCGCGCCGTGATGGGGATTTCCTCGCCCGTCTTCGGGTTGCGGCCAGGCCGCTGCGGCTTGTCGCGCAGCTGGAAATTGCCGAAGCCGGACAGCTTCACGGCCTCGCCGCGCTCGAGCGCGTTGCGGATCTCGTCGAAGAACGTTTCGACCATGTCCTTGGCTTCCCGCTTGTTCAGACCCACCTGCTCGAACAGGAGTTCCGCCAGCTCGGCCTTGGTCAGCGTCGGCAGGTCCTTTTCGGCTTCCTGGCGTACCTTGGCAACCTGCATGGCGCTGTGCAACTCGGCATCCAGCGCAGATTGCATTACCGCGGTGTCGTTGTTGTTAATTTTGCTGCCCTGCCTTTACAAAGTACATGAGTCCGGCAAGGCGGACTCGCTATCCGCCCCATCGGAACGGATGACTATTTTGAGGGAATGCGGCGGCACACGGAAGCGTTAATACTTCGTTACCACCATCGCTTAAGCCCCACCTAAGTGGCCACGGCACGCCAGCAGACCCTGTAACACGCAGCGGCTGCCGGCACGGGTGCCGCGCACCGCGCGGTGCACCACAGTCTACACCGGGCACCGCCCGCCGCCCACGCACCAGCCTGCTGATTCTGCGCACCGCCCCGCGCCGGCGTCGAACCGGGCGGACGGCATTCACGCGCTTATTTGCGCACGCGGGCGCCCGTTTTTTCCGTTGCCGCGGCGGCCAGCGTGGTCATCAGGGCATCCACGACATCGTCCTGCAGGGTCGTTTGAGTATCTTGCAAGCTAAAGCGGAAAGCAAGCGATTTTTCGTCCGCCTCCAGGCCCTTGCCGCGATATTCATCAAACAAAACAATGGCTTGCACGATATGCCCATGCGCCGCGGATGCCACTGCCGAGCTGAACGCATCAAGCAGATCCTGGGCGGCGACGGCCTGCGGCACGATCAGCGCCAGGTCCCGCGTCGTGCCCGGGAACTTCGAGATCTCGGCATAGACAGGTACCGCGCGTTGCTGCAGCGCGACGGCATCCACCTCGAACAGCACCGGTGCTTTCGGCAGGTCGTACTTCTGCAGCCAGCGCGGGTGCAGCTCGCCCAGGAAGCCGATGGTCTTGCCGTCGAGTTCGACCGACGCCGTGCGGCCCGGATGCAGCGCCGGGTGCTCCAGCTTCGCAAAGCGCAACGTGGCCGGCGCGAACAGCGCTTCCAGGTCCGCCTTGACGTCGAAGAAATCGACATCGCGGGTGCCCTGGCCCCACTGCTCGTCCGCCTGCGGGCCATAGGCAATCGCGCCCACGCGCTGCGGCTGGTCGTAGCCGGCCACCGTCAGCGGGCCATCCTGGACCGACGCATCGCGCTTGTACACGGCGCCCACTTCGAACGCCCGCACACGCGTCGCCTTGCGGTTGACGTTGTAGCGCACATTGGCCACCAGGCTGCCGATCAGCGACGAACGCAGCACGGAGAGCTGGCTGGCGATCGGATTCTGCAGCTTGATCGGCTCGGCATTGCCATTGAAGTCCGCTTCCCACTGGGCTTCGACGAAGCTCATGTTGACGACTTCCTGGTAGCCCACGTCCGCCAGCAGGTGGCGCACGGCGAAGATCGAGCGGATGTTTTCCGGCTCGATGCGCATCGTGTTTTCGGCCACCGGCGGCTTGGCCGGGATGTTCTCGAAGCCGTACACGCGCGCCACTTCCTCGATCAGGTCTTCCTCGATCTCGATGTCGAAGCGGTAGCTCGGCGCCGTCACGCTGAACACGCCGTCGGCCACCGTGAACGGCAGCGCCAGGCGGGTGAAGATGTCGCCGATGACCTCGTCCGTCAGCGGCACGCCGATCACCTTCCGGGCGCGCGCGGTGCGCAGCTGCACGGGCTTGCGCTGCGGCAGGTTGACGATCTGGTCGTCGACCTGGCCCACTTTCGTGTCCGCCGTGCCGCAGATCTCGACGATCAGCGCCGTGATGCGTTCGATGTGCTCGACGACGGTCGCGTAATCCACGCCGCGCTCGAAGCGGTGCGCCGCATCGGTCGAGAAATTGTATTTGCGGGCACGGCCCTGGATGGCATCCGGCCACCAGAACGCCGCTTCCAGGTAGATGTTGGTCGTGTCCAGCGACACGGCGGTGGCATCGCCGCCCATGATGCCGGCGAGGGACTCCAGCGCCTTGTCGTCGGCGATCACGCCCACCCACTCGTCGACGGCCACCGTGTTGCCGTTCAGGAGTTTCAGCGTTTCACCGGCCTTGCCCCAGCGGACGTCGAGGCCGCCGTGGATCTTGTCGAGGTCGAACACGTGCGACGGACGGCCCAGCTCCAGCATCACGTAGTTCGAGATGTCGACCAGCGCCGACAGCGACCGCTGGCCGCTGCGCTCGAGGCGCTGCTTCATCCAGTCCGGCGTGGCAGCTTTGGCATCCAGGTTGCGGATGACGCGGCCGGCAAAGCGCCCGCACAGGTTCGGCGCGCTGATTTTTACGGGCAGCTTCTCATCCAGCGTGACGGCGACCGGGGCGCTGTGCGGCGCGCTCAACGGCGTGCCCGTCAGCGCCGACACTTCGCGCGCGACACCCAGCACCGACAGGCAGTCCGCCTTGTTCGGCGTGAGCTTGATCGTGAACTTCAGGTCGTTCAGCGCATAGTAGTCGCGGAAGTCCTGGCCCACCGGCGCATCGTCCGGCAGTTCCAGCAGGCCCCCGTGGTCTTCCGACAGTTTCAGCTCACGCGCGGAGCACAGCATGCCCTGCGATTCGACACCGCGCAGCTTGCCCACCTTGATCAGGAACGGCTTGCCGTCCGGACCCGGTGGCAGCTCGGCACCTGCTTTCGCGCACGGCACGCGCAGGCCGACGCGCACATTCGGCGCGCCGCAGACGATGTTCAGCAGCGTGCCGGTGCCCACGTCCACCTGGCAGACGTTCAGGCGGTCCGCATCCGGATGCTTCTGCACTTCGCGCACCAGCCCGACCACGACATTCGTGAACGGCGGCGCGACGGGTTCGGTTTCTTCCACTTCCAGGCCGGACATGGTCAGCAGGTGGGACAGCTCGTCCGAAGTCATCTTCGGATCGACCATCGTACGGAGCCAGCTTTCGGAGAATTGCATAATCGGTCTTCTTCTTCGTTATTCGCTTAAAGGTCGCGCTTGGTGGCGTCGCTTAGTGGCGTCGCTTAGTTGAACTGCTTCAGGAAGCGCAGGTCGCCTTCGTAGAACAGGCGCAGGTCGTTCACGCCATAGCGCAGCATCGTCAGGCGCTCGAGGCCGGAGCCGAACGCGAAGCCGATGTAGCGTTCCGGGTCCAGCCCGAAATTGCGCACGACGGAAGGATGCACCTGGCCCGAGCCGGACACCTCCAGCCAGCGGCCCTTCAGCGGGCCCGAGCCGAACGCGATGTCGATCTCGGCGGAAGGTTCCGTAAACGGGAAATAGGACGGACGGAAGCGCACTTCCAGGTCATCCGTCTCGAAGAAGGCCTTCACGAAGTTCAGGTACACGCCCTTCAGGTCGGCGAAGCTGATGTCCTCGGCGATCCACAGGCCCTCGACCTGGTGGAACATCGGCGAGTGCGTGGCATCGCTGTCGACGCGGTAGGTGCGGCCCGGCGCGATCACCTTGATCGGCGGCTGGTGGCTGCGTGCGTAGCGCACCTGCATCGGGCTGGTGTGGGTGCGCAGCAGCAGCGGCTTGCCGGTGCTGTCGTTGCCTTCGATGTAGAACGTGTCCTGCATCGAGCGGGCCGGATGGTTTTCCGGGCTGTTCAGCGCCGTGAAATTGGTCCAGTCCGTTTCGATTTCGGGGCCGGCGGCCACGTCGAAACCGATCGAGCGGAAGATCGCCTCGACGCGCTCCCAGGTGCGCATCACGGGATGGATGCCGCCGGGCGCGCGGCCGCGGCCCGGCAACGTGACATCGATCGCTTCGGCGTTCAGGCGTTCCTGCAGCTGCGCATCGGCCAGGGCATCACGGCGCGCGGTCAGCGCGGCTTCGATCTGGCCCTTGGCGGCGTTGATCAGGGCGCCCTGCGCCTTCTTTTCCTCGGGCGCGAGCTTGCCGAGGCCCTTCATCAGGTCGGTAATCTGGCCCGTCTTGCCCAGGTATTTGGCCTTGGCGTTTTCCAGGGCGGCGGCATCCGCGGCGGCGAGAAAGTCAGCCTGCGCAACGGAGACGATGTGTTCGAGGGAATTCATCCGACTGGTTTTCCTATGCTGGAAATGTAAAACGGGGCATCGGTCGTTATCCCGTGCCCCGCTCTTCGTGCCGCAATACCGCGGCACGCAACATCGATCGCTGTCAGTGCTTAGGCAGCGATTTTTGCTTTCACGGCGTTGACAATCGCGGCAAACGCCGGCTTGTCAGCCACAGCCATATCGGCCAGGACTTTACGGTCCAGTTCGATAGCGGCTTTCTTCAGGCCGTTCATGAAGACGCTGTAGGTCAGGCCGTGTTCGCGCGAAGCCGCGTTGATACGGGTGATCCACAGTGCGCGGAAGACGCGCTTCTTGTTACGACGATCGCGGTAGGCATACTGGCCAGCGCGCATGACTGCTTGCTTGGCAACGCGGTAAACCTTGCTGCGACGACCGCGGTAACCCTTGGCCTGGTTGAGTACTTTCTTATGACGGGCACGCGCGGTAACCCCACGTTTTACTCGAGGCATAGTAGCTCCTTAATGAGTGTGAGATTAAGCGGACGGCATCATGCGCAGGACGCTGGTGACGTCGGACGCATTGATGTTACGGGTGCCACGCAGCTGACGCTTGTTTTTGGTGGTTTTCTTGGTCAGGATGTGACGCTTGAACGCCATACCCGATTTGACGGTACCACCCGGACGCACGCGAAAACGCTTCTTCGCGGAGCTTTTGGTCTTCATTTTTGGCATAACACATCTGTCCTCGCGGACAGCTCCAAATAACAGGATCGCAGGTGGCAACAACACGTTGCGCTTGGGTGCCTGCTTTCACTTGTTGATGCAGCGGCTGCTGGGCCACTACATGTTGCGGATTTATCCGCAAATTCTTCTCGACGGTCCGGGCTTTAAAAAACACCGGGGGTCGGCACCCATGCGGGGACAGACCCCTGCGGATCCGCAGCCGGCAATTATAACCGGTTTTTTGGTGCCGCGAATAAATTCCGCGGCGAAGTCAGCAGCTTTACGCCGCCGTTTTCTTCTTTTTAGGCGCAATGACCATGATCATTTGCCGGCCTTCCATCTTCGGAAACTGCTCGACCTGGCCGTGCTCGTCCAGATCGGCTTTCAGACGCTCGAGCATGCGCATGCCGATGTCCTGGTGGGCCATTTCGCGGCCGCGGAAACGCAACGTGATTTTCGTCTTGTCGCCGTCTTCCAGGAAGCGGATCAGATTGCGCAGCTTGATGTTGTAGTCGCCATCGTCAGTACCGGGACGGAATTTGACTTCCTTCACGGCGATGACTTTCTGCTTCAATTTGGCGTCGTGCGCCTTCTTCTGTTCCGAATACTTGAACTTGCCGTAATCCATCAGACGGCACACTGGCGGCTGCGCCGTCGGCGCGATTTCCACCAGGTCGACGTTCGCCTCTTCCGCCAGGCGGAAGGCTTCGGCCAGGCTCACGATGCCCAGCGGCTCATTGTTCACACCGGACAGGCGCATTTCCGGTGCGGTGATTTCGCCATTGATGCGATGCGACTTGTCAGTAGCTATTGTAGTTTCCTTTAAGAAATTTAATGTGGTGGCTGGTTGAGGAGCTCCCCACCGGGGAGCAACCGTCAGGCCTTGTTGGCGACATCCTGCTGGAGTCGCTCTACCAGGGCATCGACCGACATTACGCCGAGATCGATATTGCCCCGTGCGCGCACAGCCACGGTATTGGCATCCCGCTCCTTGTCCCCGATCACGACGATGTAGGGCAGTTTTTGGACGGAATGTTCGCGTATTTTATACGTGATCTTCTCGTTGCGCAAATCAGCCGTGACGCGGTAGCCAAGCTTGCGCAGTTTCGCGGCCAGTTCGGCCGCGTATTCGGCCTGGCCATCCGAGATGTTCAGGATCGCCACCTGCAGCGGCGCCAGCCACATCGGCAGCGCGCCGGCGTAGTTCTCGATCAGGATGCCGATGAAGCGCTCCATCGACCCGACGATCGCGCGGTGCAGCATCACCGGCGTCTTCTTCGTGTTGTCTTCCGCGACATACTGGGCACCCAGGCGCTCCGGCATGAAGAAGTCGACCTGCATCGTGCCGACCTGCCATGGGCGACCCAGCGAATCCTTCAGGTGGTACTCGATCTTCGGACCGTAGAAGGCGCCCTCGCCCGGCAGCTCCGTCCACGTCACGCCGCAGGCGCGCAGGCCCTGGCGCAGCGCTTCCTCGGCGTCGTTCCACACTTCATCGGTACCGATGCGGTTGTCCGGGCGCAGCGCCAGCTTGACGTCGATGTTGGTGAAGTCGAAGTCGGCATACACCTCCATCGCCTGCTGGTGGAAGGCCACCACTTCCGGCTCGATCTGCTCGCCGGTGCAGAAGATGTGGCCGTCATCCTGCGTGAAGCCGCGCACGCGCATGATGCCGTGCAGCGCGCCGGACGGTTCGTTGCGGTGGCACTGGCCGAACTCGCCGTAGCGCAGCGGCAGGTCGCGGTACGAGCGCAGGTCCGAATTGAAGATCTGCACGTGGCCCGGGCAGTTCATCGGCTTCAGCGCGTACTGGCGGTTTTCCGATTCCGTGACGAACATGTTCTCGCGGTAATTGTCCCAGTGACCCGTCTTGCCCCACAGGCTCGCGTCCAGGATCTGCGGCGCCTTCACTTCCTGGTAGCCGTTGTCCTGGTACTTCTTGCGCATGTACTGCTCGACCTGCTGCCAGATCGTCCAGCCCTTCGGATGCCAGAACACCAGGCCGGGCGCCTCGTCCTGGAAGTGGAAGAAGTCCAGCTGCTTGCCGAGTTTGCGGTGGTCCCGCTTTTCCGCCTCTTCCAGCATGTGCAGGTACTGTTCCTGGTCTTCCTTCTTCGTCCAGGCCGTGCCGTAGACTCGCTGCAGCATCTCGTTCTTCGAGTCGCCGCGCCAGTAGGCACCGGCCAGCTTCATCAGCTTGAACACCTTCAGCTTGCCGCTCGACGGCACGTGCGGGCCGCGGCACAGGTCGGTGAAGCTGCCTTCCGAGTACAGCGACACGTCTTCGCCGGCCGGGATCGACGCAATGATCTCGGCCTTGTAGTGCTCGCCGATCGACTTGAAGTACTCCACGGCCTCGTCGCGCGGCAGCACCTTGCGGGTGACACGCTCGTCCTTCTTGGCCAGTTCCGTCATCTTCTTCTCGATGGCGACCAGGTCGTCCGGCGTGAACGGCCGCTTGTACGAGAAGTCATAGTAAAAGCCGTTTTCGATGACGGGGCCGATGGTCACCTGGGCATCCGGGAACAGTTCCTTGACGGCGTGCGCCAGCAGGTGGGCCGTCGAATGGCGGATGATGTCGAGCCCTTCGGGATCCTTGTCCGTGACGATCGCCACGTCGGCATCCTGCTCGATCAGGAACGAGGTATCGACGACCTTGCCGTCGACCTTGCCGGCCAGTGCCACCTTGGCCAGGCTCGTGCTGATGTTGGAGGCCACCTGGGCCACGGTGACGGGCGCGTCGAACTGGCGCACGGAACCATCGGGAAGTCGGACTGAAACCATCATGATCTCCAATCGGCACGCAGGCCGTAAAAACAACTGAAACCGGATTAAAAAGCTGAATGAAAAATGGACGAAAAAAAACGCGGGCTAGCCGCGTTGTCTTTCAATTTGAAAAGCCATAGAAAGCCGGTCGACTAGCGTCACTCACAAACCTTGGCGGTCGTAGTTCGCGGTGTCATAACCGGAATGCCTTTCTCGCTCTTACATTGACGATCTTCGTGAGGCGAAGATCAGTTATCACTACGTATTCTGGTGGGCGGTGAGGAATTCGAATCCCCGACCCCTTGGATGTCGACCAAGTATTCTAACCAGCTGAACTAACCGCCCGATGGGTACTGCGCATTACCTTTTACTGCCTGCTCGAATCTTCCGGAAGAAACCGCGCCATATTCTACAGCACGATTTCCCGCTTCGCATTCTGGTGGGCGGTGAGGAATTCGAATCCCCGACCCCTTGGATGTCGACCAAGTATTCTAACCAGCTGAACTAACCGCCCAATGCCGAGCATTATAGTGAGGCAACGGGCATATGACAAGGGCCGATTGAAATCGTGTTACGGCCGGGTCCGCAAGGCACGTCCGGGCGCCATGCTATATTGGCTGCCCGCGGCCGCAACCGTGCCGCCGTGCCACCGAACCTGTCATGAACGCACCCAGCCATCTGCACGCCCACCTGAAGGGCGACGCCCAGTTCCGCCACCAGCGCGCCGACCGCAGCCTCGCCATCCTGGCCTGGGCCGTCGGCCTGACCCTGCTGTTCGCCGGCGTCGAAGTCGCTGCCGGCTTCTGGTCCAACTCGCTCGCACTGATCTCCGATGCGGGCCACATGGTGACCGATGCCGCGTCCCTCGCGCTCGCGCTGTTCGCCCAGCTGATCGCCAAGCGGCCGCCCTCTTCCCGCTACTCGTTCGGCTTCGGCCGGGCCGAGGCCCTGGCCGCCTTCGTCAACGGCCTGGTGATGCTCGCCGTCGTCGGCTGGATCGTCTTCGAGGCCGTGCACCGCTTTGCCGCGCCGCAGACCGTGCAGGGCGGCACCGTGGCCGTCGTCGCGCTGATCGGACTGGTCGTCAATATCCTGGTGGCGTGGATCCTGTCGAAGGACCGCGACAGCATGAACACCCGCGCCGCCCTCGTGCACGTGCTGGGCGACATGCTGGGCTCCGTCGCCGCGCTGGCCGCCGGCGTCGTCATCTACTTCACGGGCTGGATGCAGATCGACCCGCTGCTGTCGATGTTCGTGTCCCTGCTGCTGCTCAAAGCCACCTTCGGCATCCTGCGCGAGTCGGGCCACCACCTGATGGAAGGCGTGCCGGGCCACATCAACTACGAGCAGGTCGGCAGCGACCTGGAAGGCGTGGACGGGGTCGCCTCCGTGCACGACCTGCATGTGTGGGACATGTCGCCCGGCGAACCGGCGCTGATCGGCCACGTCGAGGTGCACGAACTGGCGCGCTGGCCGGCCACGCTGAAGGCGATCCGCGCGATGCTGCTGGACCGGCACGGCATCGACCACGTGACCCTGCAGGCGGAGGTGGCCGGCCGCCAGGGCCGTCCCGAATGACACGCTTCACGTGCCGGCGGCCGAAAGTGCGGCGCTGAAGTCGGGCCGCACGCGCGCCAGCCGGTCGCGCTGCGGCTGGTCCATGCCGGCACCGAACGCCTGCTTGACGATGTGGCGGCCCAGGCGCCGGTAGCTCTCGAACTGGTCCTCCCCATAGAACTGGTCGCCCGTGCTCTCCTGGGGAAACGCGCGGTGCGTGGCCTGGTATTGCCACAGCGAGGCATCGCGCACCGCTTCCGTCAGCGACGCTTTCAGGTACACCAGCACCCCCGGCACGCCGTCGCCATAATCGATGCTGCCGATCGCGCAGTGGGCCCGGCTCAATCCCGTGGCCGGATCGAGCCGCAGCGGCGCCACGTCGATCTCGATGCGCACATTGAAATCCACCTTGCATAGCCGGATGAGGGTACCGAGACCGCCGAAGTCCATGCGCGTGTCGCATTCGGCGTCGCTCACGACGATCAGCCGGCACTTGCGCCGCACCAGCTCGTAGGCCGCCAGGTTCTCGAAGTGACCGCCATCGGAAATCATCAGGTAATTGGCCCGCTCGTCCGCACTGCCGAACAGTTCCTTCACCAGGTAGCGCAGGCTGAACCACGGCGACGGGTACGTGTTGTCCTGCCGCGGGTTGGCGAACCAGCGGCCCAGCCGGGCATTGAACATCGTCATCATGAAGGCCACCGAGGGCGACGTATGAAAGCCGTGGTTCGGGCTGGCCGCCGCGCCGGACACGGCGATCGCCTCGCCCAGCGAGATGCCGGGCACGTCGCCACCCCCGCCGGCGTAGTAGTCGTGCGGCCGGTAGCCGATCTTCTCGGCATTCGCCTTTGGATAGCTGCTGCCCACCGTGTACGGCGTGATGGTGAAGGAGGCGCCGTGGCGCGTGTGCAGCGACAGGTCCTTCGAGCCGCCCAGGTTGACCGTGCAGTTGATGAGGTGCAGCGGCGCGAGGTCATGTTGTTCCCCACCCGCCTCGGCCTGCCCGCCAAGCGAACCCACGGGCAAATCGTCGTCATCGTCGAACTGAGTAAACCGCTGCGGCGTGCGGATGGTACGCGATGCGCCGAGATAGCAGCGCGCCAGCCGGCTGCGGTAGAACGCGTGCAGGCTGAATTCGTTGATGTCGACACGCCACGCGAGCAGCACGCCGGCCAGCACGACGCCCGCCAGCGCCAGGCCCAGCAGCCCCGGCGGCACATGGTGGACCTGGTCCCAGTACTGCTCGACATAGGCGCTCCAGCAGCCGCCCACATTGCACAGCGGTGACAGTGCCGGTGCGGGCAGCGCCACATGCCACAGCGCCAGGTTGAGCACCGTGGCCGTGGCCACCAGCAGGCCCAGGATGAACAGCACGGGCGCCACCCGCGCCAGCACCTCCAGCCCCAGCTGCTGCCAGCCCCGCTCGCTGGAGCGGATCTTGTTGTCGCCACTGGTGGCGCCGGAATTGGCCGCGAACAGGCCGGCAACCGTGGTGGCGATCCAGCCGGCCGCCGGCGCCATCCCCGCCCAGCCATCGAACTGCAGCAGCCAGGGCAGCAGCAGCGGGCCGTACAGCGAAGCGAGCGTGATCAGGTTCCAGCCCAGCGCATAGATCCACAGCCAGGCGGCCAGCCGGCTCCACCATTCGCGCATGCCTTCCAGGGAAGCGCGCCCCAGCAGGCCGAGCAGCAGCGTGACGGCCATCGCGAACGCCGACAGCAGCAATGACGGGCCCCAGATGAACGCGTGCCAGACGCCGGCACGGCTGCGGCCATCCGCACCGAACCACTGCATCAGCACCACGATGCCGGCAAACATGGCGTGCAGCGCGACGATGCAGGTACCGGCCGACAGCACGATCAGGAACAGGTTGAAGACGGGCCGCGGCACCGACCAGAGCCGGGTGCGCGTGGTCCAGTCGCGCAGGGAGCAGCAGGCCAGCAGGCACAGGGCCGCGAAGGCCAGCGACAGCTGGAACGGCCACGCCGGCAGGCCCTGCTGGAACATGGCGCCGAAGGTGCGCGGCGGCGTCCCCTTCGCGATGTACCACAGCACGGCGGACAGTTCCACGCTGGTGGCCAGCAGCGGCAGCACGATCAGCCACTGCACATGGCCCTGGCCGGAATCGGGCCAGGTGCGCCCCACCCTGTTGAAACGCCACTGGGCCGCGGCGGGCAGCAGTGCCGCCATGCCGCCCAGCAGCAGGGCCGCGAACGGCAGCGCCACCCATTGCGGCTTCGGGGCACCGAACGGGTGAAAGTCAAAGCGGACCGCCAGCCAGGCGGCCAGCGCCAGCGCCGCCACTGCCCCGGCGCTCCAGGCGGGCCACGGGCGGATGCCGTGCGGTGCGTTCTGCCGCGCGCCGGGCCGCTGGTGCAGCTGGTTGGCGACGATGCCGAGGATGGCCGCCATGAACAGCACCACCACCAGCCAGCGCGCCCAGCCCGCCGCCGGCCAGCTCTCGAACCAGCTCACGGCCAGCCGCGGCAGCAGCAGCGCGGCCAGCACGTAGGCGATGATCGTCATCTGCACCAGCGCCGCGTTGCGGGCCCAGACGGTGAACATCGTCCACGTGTCCGCGCTGAACAGGCCGACCCGGGGCGACAGGTAGTTCGAGAAGCGGCTCAGGTGGGCGATCGATGCGTCCCAGCGGGCGGCATTGTCCGACCCGTCGTTCAGCCAGCCGGCGCCGTGGCGGTGCACATGCGCCGTGAGCCAGGCCATGATGTACCCGCCGCCGGAAACCGAGGACGCGTAGTCGAAGCGCGGCAGGATGCGCAGGTCGCGCAGCCCTTCCAGCACGCCGAGGCCGAACGTGGCGCTGCGGATGCCGCCGCCGGACAGCGCCAGGCCGGCCGCCGGCAGGTCGGGGTCGACGTTATCGTGGCGGCGGCGCGCTTCGAGATGGGTGCGCTCCAGCGCCAGCACATCGGCTTCGTGCAGGGGCGGAATGCTGCCGCGCGGCGCTGGCTCGGGCAGCAGGGATTGCGGCCTGTCCTGCAGCGGCAGTTCATGAAGGGATTCCGGCACGGCGCTCATGCGATGCTCCCTGGGATGGGGACCGCCCAAGATTACCGGAGCGCGTTGCCGAAATTATCTTACTTTGTAATCTGTGGCGTCACGGCGACGGCCGTGACGCACCGATCATGCGCGCCGCGCCTCCAGCACGCCGGACACTTCGGAGATCGCCGCCAGCGCCTTGTGCAGCTGGGCCGTGGCGCCGATCTCCGCCGTGAACGTCATGCGCGCCTGGCCCTTGGCGCTTTGCGTGTTCACGCCGATGACATTGATCTTCTCGCGCGAAAACACTTCCGAGATATCGCGCAGCAGGCCCTGGCGGTCGCCGGCCAGCACGAACAGGTCGACCGGGTACACCGTCTCGCTGCACCCGCCACCCCACTCCGTGACGATCACACGCTCCGGCGCCTTCAGCCGCATTTCGGCGAAGTTCTTGCACGACAGCCTGTGGATCGACACGCCCTTGCCGCGCGTAACAAAACCCACGATCGGATCGGGCGGCGCCGGCTTGCAGCACTTGGCCAGCTGCGTCATCAGCCCGTCCGTGCCCAGCACCAGCACGCCGGACTTGGCGCCCTGCTCGGTCGACGAGGCGCGGCTCTTGTTGAGCACCACTTCATCCGTCGGCGGCGGCGCTTCGGCATTGTCGTGCAGCGCGTGCTCCACGTGGCGCAGGCTGAATTCATCCTTGCCCACCGCCAGGAACAGGTCGTCCACCTTCGCGAAGCCCAGCTTCTGCGCCAGCGCTTCCAGGTTGACGGCCGTCTTGCCTTCGCGCTGCAGCGATTTCTCCACCAGCGCGCGGCCATGCGACAGCGTCTCCTGCATGTCGATCGCATGGAACCAGGCACGCACCTTGGCGCGCGTGCGGTTGCTGGCCGCGTAGCCGGGGCTCAGCCAGTCGCGCGACGGTCCCGCCGTGCCGGGCGCGCCCTTGGCCGTGATGATCTCGCAGGTCTGCCCGCTTTTCAGCTGCGTGTTGAGCGGCACCATGATGCCGTCCACCCGCGCGCCGCGGCAGCGGTGCCCCACGTCGCTGTGCAGGTGGTAGGCGAAGTCGATCGGCGTGGCGCCCACCGGCAGCTCCAGCACGCGGGCCTGCGGCGTGAGGACGAAGATGCGGTCGTCCAGCGTGGCTTCCTTGAGCTTCTCCACCCACTCGCGCTGCAGGTCTTCCTGGCCGACGACGGCATCGGCCACCTCGGATTTCCAGGCCAGCAGCTGGCGCAGCCAGGCGATCTTCTCGTCGTACTTCTGGCCCTGGAAACTGGAGTTGCCCTCTTCCTTGTAGCGCCAGTGCGCCGCCACGCCGTATTCGGCGAAGCTGTGCATCTCCTGCGTGCGGATCTGCACCTCCAGCGGCCGGCCGTCGTCCGCCGTCACCACCGTGTGCAGCGACTGGTAGCCGTTCGGTTTCGGGCGGGAGATGTAGTCGTCGAATTCCTTCGGGATGGGCGTCCAGATATTGTGGACCAGGCCCAGCACCGTGTAGCAGGTCTTCACGTCGGCCACGATCACGCGGAAGGCGCGCACGTCGTACAGCTCGGTGAAGTCGAGGTCCTTGCCGCGCATCTTGTTCCAGATGCTGTAGATGTGCTTCGGCCGCCCGAACACCTCGGCGGCGATGCCGGCGTTGGCCAGCTCCGACTGCAGCCGTTCGATCGACTGCGTGACGAAGCTCTCGCGCATCATGCGCTTCTCTTCGAGCATCTTGGCGATGCGCTTGTAGTTCTCCGGCTCGATGAAGCGGAACGACAGGTCTTCCAGCTCCCACTTCACCTGCCAGATGCCCAGCCGGTTGGCCAGCGGCGCATACAGGTCCAGCGTTTCGCGGCCATACGCGCGGGTCATCTCGTTGAAGATCTTCTGGTCGGCGAACCAGCGCAGCGTGCTGCAGGCCGAGGCCAGGCGCACCAGCACCACGCGCATGTCGCTGGCCATCGCCAGCAGCATCTTGCGCAGCGTTTCCATCTGCGCCACCGCCTGCTGGGCGGCGTTCTTGCCGCGCGTGGCGGCCGGGCTGCCCTGGGTGAGCTCGCGCAGCCGGATCAGCTGGTGCACGCCGGTGACGAGGTCCGCCACGTCCTTGCCGAACTTCGGTTCGATCGCGATGCCCTGGGCCGGATCGAGCAGGCACAGCTCGAACAGCAGGCCGGCGATGCGCGTCTCGGCATCGGTGCTGAGCAGCGCCAGCGTGCCGGACACGCCGACGGCGAACTCCAGCGCCGGCTGGCCACTGGTGCACGTCCTGCCGGCATACGCGGCGCAGGCGAAATCATAGGCCGCCATGACGCGCGCGCCATCCTGCGGCGACAGGCCCTGCACCAGCTGTTCGGACGTTGCGCTGTTCAGCGCCGCGATGGAAACCATAGTCTTACCTTTTCTTGTTACCTTGCTCCGGCACGCAGGCGCCAAAAGGGGAAGCCGCAGGCTGCGGCTTCCCAGGCGTAGCGTCGTTCTGGATCACGTGGCCGGCGGCAGTACCGGCCGCGGCGGCCACGCCGGCATTACAGGGCGGCCGTGGCCACCACTTCCACCAGCCAGCCGGGATTGGCCAGCTTCGCCTCGACGGTGGCGCGTGCCGGCGTGCTGCCCGGCACGACCCACGCTTCCCACACTTCATTGAACGCGGCGAAATTGGCCAGGTCGGTGATGTAGATCTGCGTGAACAGCAGCTTCGACTTGTCGGAACCCGCTTCGGCCAGCAGGCGGTCGATGCTGGCCAGCACTTCGCGGGCCTGGCCCGTGATGTCGGCATCGGTCGTTTCGGCGACCTGGCCCGCCAGGTAAATGGTGTTGTTGTGGATCGTGGCCTCGGACAGGCGCTTGCCAACGTGCAGTCTCTTGATGTCCATCTTTCTCTTTCAGGTAAAAAAATCAGCGGTTCCGGCTAGGGGGCACGGAGGAAATCGCGTGCGATCGCGATCTGGTCCTCGTGCACGAAGGTGGGCGCATGGCCCACGCCGGCAATCTCGGCCAGCTGCGCGCGCGGCCCGCGGGCCGTCATCGCCTGCGCGCAGGCAGGCGACAGCAGGTCCGATTCGGCGCCGCGCACCACCAGCGTGGGGCAGCGGATCGCATCGTAGGCAGCCCACAGCAGGTGCTGGTCGGCGGCCACCGACTCCGGCGTGGCGGCGCGGAACGGCAGCGCCAGGTTCAGGTCATAGTGGCGGCCCCAGGTGCCGTCCGGCTGCCGGCGCAGCACGTCGCGCGCCATCTTCAGCCACTCCTCGTCCGTGTGCGGACCGAACGGCGCGGAGACATCGCGGATGAACTGCACGCCCGCCTCGAAGGTGGCAAAGCGCACGTCCTGGCCGATGTAGTCGCCGATGCGCTGCAGCGCGGCAGGATCGAGCACGGGGCCGATATCGTTCAGCACCAGCCGCCGGATCGGACTGTCCGGCAGTGCCGCCAGGCCCATGCCGATCAGGCCGCCCATCGACGTGCCGAACCAGCAGACCTGCTGGGTATCGTCGTGCAGCACGCGCGCCAGCAGCGTGACCATGTCGCTCACGTATTGCGGGATGCGGTACAGCTCGGGATTGCGCAGGCGGCCGGAGCGGCCGCGGCCCACCACGTCCGGGCACACCACGCGGAAGTCACCGGACAGTGCGCGCGCCAGGTTGTCGAAATCGTCCGACACGCGCGTGACGCCGTGGACGCAGACGAGCACGTTCGGATTGTCCGGCGCGCCCCATTCCTTGTAGGCCATGGTGTGCAGGCCGGCCGGCGAGATGCACTGGACAGAGCGGATCGCGGCCGCGTCGTGGGTGACGCCAGGTTCGGTGTTCTGTTGCTCTGCCATCTGGCCTCCTGCCCGATATTGGTTTTTGGGCTACATTCTACAGTGCGCCGCCAGTAAAATCTTGCCCAGTTTAGCTTAGCGGTTCGTTAAGAAGAGTAGTTGAGGACAGAGCGTCAATAAGCAGCTTATAAGGGAACCGGCCTACTGTAAGGACGATCCCGGCCCCGGGCACGCCGCCCGGACCATCGCCGCCGTCATCCTGACGGGGCGTCACCCACATGGAGTACCGATGATGACAAGCGCGACCACGAACACAGCAACCACTCCCTCGACCTTCAAAACGCTGGCCGGCAAGACCGCGCTGGTCACCGGATCCACCTCCGGCATCGGCCTGGGCATTGCACAGGCGCTCGCCGCCCAGGGTGCCAACATCGTCTTCAACGGCTTCGGCAATGCCGACGACATCGCCCGCCTGCTCGACACCACGGCCAGCCAGTACGGCGTGCAGACCGTGCACAACAATGCGGACATGAGCAAGAGTGCCGAGATCGAGGCGCTGTTCGCCTTCGCGGCCGAGACATTCGGCGGCATCGATATCCTCGTCAACAATGCCGGCATCCAGTTCGTCGCCAATGTCGACGACTTCCCGCCCGAGAAGTGGGATGCCATCATCGCCATCAACCTCACCTCGGCGTTCCACACCACGCGCCTGGCGCTGCCTTACATGAAGGGGCGGAACTGGGGCCGCATCATCAACCTGGCCTCCACGCACGGGCTGGTGGGCTCGGCCGGCAAGTCGGCCTATGTCGCCGCCAAGCACGGCCTGGTGGGCTTCACGAAGGTAAGCGCGCTGGAGACGGCGCAGACGGGCATCACGGTCAACGCCATCTGCCCGGGCTTCGTGCTGACGCCGCTGGTGCAGAAGCAGGTCGACGACCGCGCCGCCAAGGAAGGTCTCTCCAACGACGAGTCGAAGCGCGCGCTGCTGGCCGACAAGCAGCCGAGCGGCGATTTCGTCACCCCCGAGCAGCTGGGCGCGCTGGCCGTGTTCCTGTGCAGCGACGCCGCCATCCAGGTGCGCGGCGCTGCCTGGAACATGGATGGCGGCTGGGTCGCGCAGTGACCGCCGGCACCGCTACGTAGTAACCGCATTGTGGTTTTCCACAATGCGGATAATCACAATGGTGATAACTGAGATGGTTTGCGATGATGGCGACAGGACACACGAGGAGACCTGTCATGGCCCAAACCAAAAAACCATTCTATAAAATCCTGTACGTCCAGGTGATCTGCGCGATCATCCTGGGCGTCCTGCTCGGCATCTACCTGCCGACCGACGCCGTGGCCATGAAGCCGCTCGGCGACGGCTTCATCAAGCTGATCAAGATGATCATTGCGCCGGTGATCTTCTGTACCGTCGTGTCCGGCATCGCCGGCATGCAGGACATCAAGAAGGTCGGCCGCGTCGGCGGCAAGGCCCTGCTGTACTTCGAGGTCGTCTCGACCTTCGCGCTGGTGATCGGCCTGTTCGTGGCCAACATCGTGAAACCGGGCGCCGGCTTCAATGCCGATCCCGCCACGCTGGACACCAAGGCCATCGCCCAGTACACGGAAAAGGCGTCGCACTCGTCGACCACCGAGTTCCTGATGAACATCATCCCGAACACCGTCGTCGACGCGTTCGCCAAGGGCGACATCCTGCAGGTGCTGCTGGTGTCGATCCTGTTCGGCTTCGCCCTGTCGCTGCTGGGTGAAAAGGGCCGTCCCGTCACGAAGCTGATCGACGAAGCGGGCGCCGCCATCTTCGGCATGGTCAACATCATCATGAAGGCCGCCCCGATCGGCGCGTTCGGCGCGATGGCGTTCACCATCGGCAAATACGGCGTCGCCTCGCTGCTGCCGCTGGCCAAGCTGATGGGTTCGTTCTACCTGACCTGCGCACTGTTCGTGTTCATCGTGCTGGGCACGATCGCCAAGCTGACCGGCTTCTCGATCTTCCGCTTCATCGCCTACATCAAGGAAGAACTGCTGATCGTGCTGGGCACCAGCTCCTCGGAAAGCGCCCTGCCGTCGCTGATGACGAAGCTGCAGCGCCTGGGCGCCTCGAAGCCGGTCGTCGGTCTCGTGGTCCCGACCGGCTACTCGTTCAACCTGGACGGTACCAACATCTACATGACGATGGCCGCGCTGTTCGTGGCACAGGCCACCAACACCGACCTGACGCTGGGCCAGGAACTGACCATCCTCGCGGTGGCGATGCTGACCTCGAAAGGCGCTTCCGGCATCACCGGCGCCGGCTTCATCACGCTGGCCGCCACGCTGGCCGTGGTGCCGACGATCCCGGTGGCCGGCATGGCACTGATCCTGGGCATCGACCGCTTCATGAGCGAATGCCGCGCCCTGACCAACTTCGTGGGCAACGGTGTCGCCGCGGTGGTGGTGTCGAAGTGGGAAGGCGAGCTGGACATGGAAACGATGCAGCGCGAACTGGCCAACCCGTCCGCACCGCACGAGCCGCTGGAAGAAGTGGCCCACGGTGCACCGATGGAACCGACGCCGGTCAAGCACGCCGCCCTGTAAGCATCCGCGGCAGCATGTAGAAAAGGGCACGCTTCGGCGTGCCCTTTTTGCATTGGCGTTCATGCCCGCGAGGGGTCGCGGCCGGACAGTTCTGCCGCCTCCAGGGCCTGGTAGTGCGCGATCTTCGCCTGCAACGCCTGTGCCGCCTGGCGCTTCGCCTCGATGTCGGCCAGCACGTCCGCCAGGTGCGCCTCGAGCATCCGGCGGCGCGCCGCCACGGTCCCGTCACCGGCGCCGCGCAGCGTGGCGAATGCCTGCATCTGGCTGATCGACATGCGGGTGGTCCGCAACCGCAACAGGAACTCGATCCACGCCACGTCACGGCTGGCGTAGCGCCGTTGGCCTCCGGCCAGGCGGGCGATCGGCGCAACCAGGCCGATCCGTTCGTAGTAACGCAGGGTGTGCGCCGTCAGGCCCGTGCGTTTGGCGACTTCATCAATGCTGAGACAGGAATCCATGGCATGCCCGATCGGTGTCGTTGATCGGGCTACTTTAGGATCTGTGGCGCGGCACGGCAAGCCCCGCGCGTTCAGGCCGCCCCCGGCGCACGGCGGGGCATGGCGATACCGCGCCCGGCAAACACTTCCCGTGCCGCGCCAATGCCGTTCAGCGCGCTGGGAAAGCCGGCGTAGACGGCCATCTGGAGGATGACCTCGATGATTTCCTCGGGCTGGCAACCGACATTGAGCGCACCTTCGATATGGACCTTCAGCTGGGGCTGCGCATTGCCCAGCGCCGTCAGGGCCGACACGGTGGCCAGCTCCCGCGTGCGCAGCGAGATGGCGGTACCGGCAAACACGTCGCCGTAGGCGAAATCGACGATCCAGTGGCCCAGTTCCGGCGCCATGTCCTGCAGCGAGTCGATGACGTTCGACCCTGCCGTCCCGGTGATCCTCCCCAGGTAGTACTCGCCCCGCGCCCGCCTGCTCTCCGGCCCGGACGGCGAAGCGGCCGGTGCGGAGGGGCCCGATGCCGGCGGCACCTCCGTTGGCGCGATCGATGGTTCGTTTGTCATGGCGCTTCCTTTGCCTGTGATGCAGGAGCGCGACCGCTGCCGGGATTGGCCCCGGTCCGTCCTGCAAACAGGCTAGAGGTTCGAGCGCGCTCGAAGTCAAGCGGCAGGCGAACGGCACCATGAAAAAAGCCTGCCGGGCACGGGGCGCGGCAGGCTTGTCGGGACAGGCGCCGGGTCAGACGGCCGACAGGTCCAGCTCCACGCCGGTGGCGGCGATGATCTGCTCCTTCGTCACGTCCGGCGCCAGCTCGGTCACTTTCAGGCCCGTCGCCGTCACTTCCAGCACGCCGAGGTCGGTGATGACGACGTCGACGACACCGACACCCGTCAGCGGCAGGTCGCACTGCTTCAGCAGCTTGTGGGAGGTGGTGCCGTCCTTCGCGGTGGCCACGTGCTCCATCAGCACGACGACCTTTTTCACGCCAGCGACCAGGTCCATCGCGCCGCCCATGCCCTTGACCATCTTCCCGGGGATCATCCAGTTCGCCAGGTCGCCCTTTTCGGAGACCTGCATCGCACCCAGGATGGCGAGATTGATCTTGCCGCCGCGGATCATGCCGAACGAATCGGCCGAGCTGAAGTAGGCCGAGCCGGGCAGCGCCGTCACGGTCTGCTTGCCGGCGTTGATCAGGTCCGCATCCACTTCGTCGTCCGTCGGGAACGGGCCGATGCCCAGCAGGCCGTTTTCCGACTGCAGGAAGACTTCGATATCGGACGGCACGTAGTTGGCCACCAGCGTGGGCAGGCCGATGCCGAGGTTGACATAGAAGCCGTCTTCCAGCTCCCGGGCCGCGCGGGCGGCCATTTGATCACGAGTCCAAGCCATGGTGTTCTCCTCAGGCGCTGCGCACGGTGCGCTGTTCGATGCGTTTTTCCGGGGTCGGGTTGTGCACGATGCGGTGCACGAAGATGCCCGGCGTGTGTACGGCATCCGGATCGATCGCGCCGATCTCCACCAGTTCTTCCACTTCCACGATCGTGACCTTGCCGGAGGCCGCCACGTTCGGGTTGAAGTTGCGGGCCGTCTTACGGAAGATCAGGTTGCCGGCCTTGTCGGCCTTCCAGGCTTTCACCAGCGCCACGTCGGCGACCAGGCTGCGTTCCATCACGTACTGCTCGCCATCGAACTCGCGGATCTCCTTGCCTTCCGCGACGATGGTGCCCACGCCCGTCTTGGTGAAGAAGGCCGGGATGCCGGCGCCGCCCGCGCGCAGCTTCTCGGCCAGCGTGCCTTGCGGCGTGAATTCCAGTTCCAGTTCGCCGGACAGGTACTGGCGGGCAAACTCCTTGTTCTCGCCCACGTAGGACGCGATCATCTTCCTGATCTGGCGCGTTTCCAGCAGCTGGCCCAGGCCGAAGCCATCGACGCCGGCGTTGTTCGAGATGGCCGTCAGTCCCGTCACACCGGAATCGCGCAGCGCCGCGATCAGCGCCTCGGGAATGCCGCACAGGCCGAAACCGCCGACGGCGATCGTCTGCCCGTCCTGCACGACCCCTTCCAGGGCCGCGCGCGCATCGGGATACACTTTGTTCATTTGAAGTCCCCTTCTTTTGATAAGCTGGACGGCACGCACGTGCCGCCCCCGTGGCGTACCAGAATAGTTTACGAGTGAGGAAAGTACAATACCGTAGAACTACCTGGAACACGGCACCGGATGACACCCATAACAAAAGGAGACCCTGCCATGAACGCCCACGAAGCCGCCGCGCACCGCACGTCCGCCCTCAAGGCGGGTGTCAGCGAAGCCCTCCTGCACGACACTGGTCCGGACGCCCTGCTGGCGTCAACGCCAGTCATGGCACCGGCGGCCTATGCCATCGACTACGAAACCATCTTCCGCTTCGCGCCGGTGGGCATGTGCATCTCCGTGAATAGGGTGATCCAGGCCAGCAACGACACGCTCACGCAGATGTTCCGCTACGCGCACGGCGCGCTCGATGGCCAGTCCTTCCTGGCGCTGTATCCCACGATGGACGAATTCCTGCGCACCGGCCACCGCATCATCCCGATCATGAACGCGCGCGGCCGCTATTCGGACGAACGCATCATGCGCCGCGCCACGGGCGAACTGTTCTGGTGCCATGTGACGGGCCGCGCCCTCGATGCGCAGGATCCGCTGGGGCCGGGCGTGTGGACGTTCGAGGATGTCAGCGAGAAGCGTCCCGTGTCGGCCGAACTGACGCCGCGCGAACGGGAGATCGCCGCCTTCCTCGTCGAAGGCAAGACCAGCAAGATGATCGCGCGCCACACCGACCTGTCGCCGCGCACGGTGGAAATGCACCGCGCCCGGCTGATGCGCAAGTTCGGCGCCGCCACGTCGTCGGAGCTGGTGCACAAGCTCGTCGGCACGCGCTAGCGCCCGCGGCGGCGCTGTCAGACACCGATATGGTCAGGAAGCCGTCATCCCGTCATCCGCCGAAATCACGGCGCCATTGATGAAATGCGCATCCTCGCCGGCCAGCAGCAGGAGCAGGCCATCCAGATCTTCCGGCCTGCCGGGCCGTTTGCGGGGCAGCATCTCGATGAGGCGCCGGCCCTGTTCGCTGGCAAAATAATCCTCGTTGATCTCGGTGGAGATGTAGCCCGGGCAGATGGCGTTCGTGTTGATGCCATACTTGCCCCACTCCACCGCCATCGCCTTCGTCATCTGGATCACGCCGGCCTTGCTCATGCAGTACACGCCGATCTGCGGCAGCACGCGCAGGCCCGCCACCGAGGCGATGTTGATGATGCGGTGCTGCTTCTTCGGATCGCCCTTGGCGCGCGCGATCATGCGCTTGGCCGCTTCCTGCGCCACGAAGAAGGCGCCGCGCAGGTTGGTGTCCATCACGAAGTTGTAGTCTTCCGGCGTCACGTCCACCAGCCGCTGCGTGGTGGAGACGCCCGAGTTGTTGACCAGGATATCGATCGGCCCCGCCTCCGTCTCCGCGTGCGCGATGGCCGACTTGATGCTGGCGTAATCCGTCACGTCCAGCGCCACCACGTGGGCCGCGCCACCCTCGGCCTCGATCTCGGCGCGCAGCTCCTTCAGGCGCTCCGTGCGGCGCGAGGCCAGCACCACCTGCGCGCCGGCACTGGCCAGCACTTTCGCGAAGCGTGCCCCCAGCCCGCTGGAAGCGCCCGTCACCAGCGCGATCTTGCCTTCAAAATTGACTTCGATACCCACGGCTCTGCTCCCGGTTGCCTGCAATTGCGGTTTCGGCGGCGCTACCGCGCAGCCCGCGGCTCCGTCTCGCGCAGTTGCCGCTCAGCTGCCGCTCAGTTGCCGCTCAGTAGCCCCTATCTTACACAATTGGCCATGTTAGACGGGAACATCTACTACAATGCCGTTGCATTTGCCGGAGAAAAAGAGCACACTCGTGCTAATTTTTCTTCTCTTCCTATTCTTATAAAAATCTTATGACGACTGAACAGTACGGCCCGCGCGAGGCGATGGAATATGACGTGGTGATCGTCGGCGGCGGCCCGGCCGGGCTGGCGGCGGCGATCCGGATCAAGCAGCTGGCGCAGCAGACGGAGAAGGAGATCTCCGTGGTGGTGCTGGAAAAAGGCGGCGAGCTGGGCGCCCATATCCTGTCCGGCGCCGTGATGGACCCGCGCGCACTGAACGAACTGCTGCCGAACTGGAAGGAGCTGGGCGCGCCGCTGAACACGCCGGTGTCGGAAGACCGCGTGCTGTTCCTGACGGAGACGAAGGCCTACAAGACGCCGAACTTCATGATCCCGAAGTGCCTGGAGAACCACGGCAACTACGTCATCTCGCTGGGCAATGTGGTGCGCTGGCTGGGCCAGCAGGCCGAAGCGCTGGGCGTGGAGATCTTCCCCGGCTTCCCGGCGGCCGAGATCCTGTACAACGAGGACGGGTCCGTAAAAGGCGTCGCCACCGGCAATATGGGCGTGAAGCGCGACGGCGAACCGGGTCCGGACTTCCAGCTCGGCATGGAACTGCACGGCAAGTACACCTTCTTTGCCGAGGGCTCGCGCGGGCACCTGGGCAAGGAGCTGATGGCCAAGTATGACCTGAACAAGGGCAAGGACCCGCAGGCGTATGGCATCGGCATCAAGGAACTGTGGGAGATCGATCCGGCCAAGCACCAGCCGGGCCTGGTCATCCACACCTCCGGCTGGCCGCTGGCGCATGACGTGTACGGCGGCTCGTTCCTGTATCACCTGGAAAACAACCAGGTGGCCGTCGGCTACGTGGTGGGCCTGAACTATACCAATCCCTACCTGTCGCCCTACGAGGAATTCCAGCGCTACAAGACCCACCCGGCCATCCGCGGCTATTTCGAGGGCGGCAAGCGCATCTCGTACGGCGCCCGCGCGATCACCTCCGGCGGCCTGCAGTCGCTGCCGAAGCTGGTGTTCCCGGGCGGTTGCCTGCTGGGCTGCGACGCCGGCTTCCTGAACATGAGCCGCATCAAGGGCAGCCATGCGGCCATCAAGTCCGGCATGCTGGCCGCCGAGGCGCTGGCCGCCGCGCTGGCCGAGAACCGCCAGCACGACGAGCTGGCCGCCTACCCGGCTGCGTTCGAACAGTCCTGGCTGCATGAAGAGCTGCACGTGGCGCGCAATGTGAAGCAGTACCTGAACAAGGGCCTGGTGATCGGTTCGCTGATGACGGGCATCGACCAGATCGTCTTCCGCGGCAAGGCGCCCTGGACGCTGCACCACAGCGAGCCGGACCACGCCTGCCTGAAGCCCGCGGCCAACTTCACGCCGATCGTCTATCCGAAGCCGGACGGCAAGCTCACGTTCGACAAGCTGTCTTCCGTGTTCATCTCGAACACCAACCACGCCGAGGACCAGCCGATCCACCTGACCTTGAAGAACCCGTCCGTGCCGGTCGACGTCAACCTGGCCAAGTACGCCGGCCCGGAACAGCGCTACTGCCCGGCCGGCGTCTACGAGTTCGTGAAGAACGACGACGGCGGCGACCGCCTGCAGATCAACGCGCAGAACTGCGTGCACTGCAAGACCTGCGATATCAAGGACCCCACGCAGAACATCGTCTGGGTGACGCCGGAAGGTGGCGGCGGGCCGAACTATCCGAACATGTAAGGGGTAGAGAACCGCAGGATCGCGACAACGCCGGGCATGTCCCGGCGTTGCGCGTTTTAGCGCCAAGACAACAGATTTTCACCGCCTCGGACGGAATGCAAAATTCCTGCAAATTATTTCCACATGGAATTTAATAGTTTGCCTTTCCCGGTCGTCCTGTAACAATGAGAGCGTTCCGCTCCGATACGACGAATCCACCAGGAAGAACCCAATGCTGAGCCTTCACACCAACAACGCCGCCCTGTCCGCACAGAACTCCATCGGCCGTACCCAATCGAGCCTGTCGACGTCGCAGACCCGCCTGTCCACCGGCTACCGCATCAATTCCGCCATGGATGACGCCGCGGGCCTGCAGATCGCCACCCGCCTGAAGACGCAGACCAGCGGCATGACCGTCGCCATGCGCAACACCCAGAACTCCGTCTCGCTGCTGCAGACGGCCGAAGGCGCGCTGGACGAAACGACGAACATCCTGACCCGCATGAAGGACCTGGCCACCCAGTCCGCCGACGGTTCCTCCACGACGGACGACAAGACCGCGATGCAGAACGAGTTCAACTCGCTGACCGCCGAACTGTCGAACATCATCAGCAACACCACGTTCGGCGGCACCAAGCTGTTCAGCACCGGCGCCGACGCCGGCAAGCTGACCGACAAGATCACGTTCCAGATCGGTGCCTCGAGCAGCGAGACGATGGAACTGGACCTGAAAGGCGACGGCGCCACCACCGGCATCACCGGCATGAACACGCTGATCGCGGCGGCTGCAGGCGGCTTCAAGACCGACGGCACGACCACCACCTACACCGGTACCGAAGCGGAACTGAACACCAACGCCAACAGCACCATCGACGCCCTGAAGAGCGCCATCGATTCCGTGAGCTCGGTGCGTTCCTCGATCGGTGCCGCGGCCAACCGCCTGGACCACGTGTACAACAACCTGTCGAACATCTCGACCAACACCAAGGCCGCCACCGGCCGCATCATGGACGTCGACTTCGCCACCGAATCGGCCAACATGACGTCCAGCCAGATGCTGCTGCAGGCCGGCACCGCCATGCTGAAGCAGTCGAACAGCCAGTCGTCCCTGGTGCTGTCGCTGCTGCAGTAATCGCTGCCTGATCTTCTGGCAACAGCTGTCGGCGCGGCCACGGAGGCCGTCCCGACGGCAGGCCGGCCCCGGTGGCTGGCCTTTTTTTACGCTGGTCGAAAAAAATTTCCTCATGGCATTTAATGTCCCGCGCCGGATGGTCGTCTTGTACTGTTGAGAGCGCAGGAAAGCAGCTCTGAACTGACCAACCAACCTTGGAGTATTGAATATGCTGAGCCTTCACACCAACAACGCTGCCCTGTCCGCACAAAACTCGATCGGCCGTACGCAGTCGGCCCTGTCCACGTCGCAAACGCGTCTGTCGACCGGCTACCGCATCAACTCCGCGATGGACGACGCAGCCGGCCTGCAGATCGCCACCCGCCTGAAGACGCAGACCAGCGGCATGACCGTGGCCATGCGCAATACCCAGAATTCCATCTCCATGCTGCAGACCGCCGAAGGCGCGCTGGACGAAACGTCGAACATCCTGAACCGCATGAAGGACCTGGCCACCCAGGCTGCCGACGGCTCGTCGACGGCGGATGACAAGAAGGCCATGCAGTCCGAGTACAACTCGCTGACCCAGGAACTGTCGAATATCCTGGGCAACACCAGCTTCGGCGGCACCAAGCTGTTCGCCGGCACCGACTCCAAGCTGTCCACCGCCGGCGGCGTGACGTTCCAGATCGGCGCATCGAGCGACGAAACGATGAAACTGGACATCACCGGTGACGCCGACACGGGCGTGGCCGGCATGCACGCGAAGATCGCGCTGGCCGCCACGCAGTACAAGCTGGACGGCGCCGATGGCGACTTCACCAGCAACTCGGAACTGACCGACAGTGCCAACGCCACGATCGACCTGCTGAAGACGGCCATCGACGCCGTCGGCTCCGTGCGCTCGTCGATCGGCGCCGCATCGAACCGCCTGGACCACGTCTACAACAACCTGTCGAACATCTCGACGAACACCAAGGCCGCCACCGGCCGCATCATGGACGTCGACTTCGCTTCCGAATCGGCCAACATGACGTCCAGCCAGATGCTGCTGCAGGCCGGCACCGCCATGCTGAAGCAGTCGAACAGCCAGTCGTCGCTGGTCCTGTCCCTGCTGCAGTAATCTTCTGCCGCAAACGTTCCGCCAGCCCGGCAGGCCGGCGGACAAGGGCCAACCGGATACCTCCGGTTGGCTTTTTTTTATGACCGCATGATAAGCTGGTGCCATGGCAATAGATCGAGTCACCCCGTCGAGCGCGGCCCTCACGATCCCGGAACGGATCGCCCGCGAGCAGCCCGGTACGGCGCAGGCCGTGCCGCCGGTGGCACGCCCGCCGGACGACGCCCCGCCGTTCGCGCTCGATGCCGGGCTGCCCGGCGCCGTGGGAGCTCTACTCGAAGCGATGGAAGGCAAGCCGACTGCCGCGCCCTCCCCTGCGGCGCTGGCCGGCCGGCTGGCCGCTGCCGAAACCCTGCTCGACGAGACGATGTCGATGCAGCCGAACCAGCTGTTCCTGTCGCGCCAGCTGGTGCCGCATGCGGCGGAGCCTTCCGCCCTGGCGGCCTCGTGGCTGGCCATGGTGCGCACCTATGCCGAGCAGCGCGGCGCTTTGGACCGGCAGGCCGACGGCCGTCACCTGCCCGCCAGCCTGTTCCTCTCCGACCAGGCTCCGCACGTGCTGCGCGACGGCCGCGTGCCGCCGCAGCTCGTCGCCGAACTCGATGCCTGGCGCTTTGCCGTGTACGCGTGGGGGGCCGAAAAACTGGTGCTGCGCGTGGTGACGCGCAAGGAGGACGAGGACGACGAAGGCGGTCCGGCGCACCGGCGCGGCAGGCCGCGCATGGCGCTGCGGCTGGAACTGCACCTGCCCGGGCTGGGCAAGGTCGTGCTGCAGATCGTGCCCGGCGATGGCGGCGTGCTGCTGGAAATCGGGGCCGCGCAAACACCGGCACTGCAGCACATGCGCCTGATGCTGCCGGAGATCGGCGCGATCGCCACGCGCTGCGGCGTGCGCGTCCTGCGGGTGCGCCTTGTGCGCGAGCTGGCGGATGGCGGCAGTCCCGCGCCGGGCCAGGCGCAGCTGGCGATGCTGACGCCCGACCTGTTCAGGGCGATGGCGGAGATGGCCGTGCTGCTGTCGCAGCCGGTAGCGGCGCCGGCCTGACTCTTGCAGGCGGGGCGGCTTCCCGGTCCACGACTTCCAGCCTTCCAGGTTTCCAGGTTTCCAGTCTTCCAGCCTTCTAGCCGACCGTGCCGATGATCGACACCTCGCGGTTTTCCGGCACCTCGTTATACGACAGCACGTGCAGCCCCGGCGCGAACAGCCGCGCGTAGCGGGCCAGCAGCGGCCGGATCTGCGGCAACACGAGCAGCAGCGGCGGCGTGGCCTGCTGCTTCATCTGCTCGCGCGCCACCGGCATGTTCACCTGCAGCTGGGCCAGCAGGTGCGGGTCGATCGGGTAGTTGTCCAGCACGACCTTGCCGGTCTGGCGCGCCTGGTTCAGCGAGCCCAGCAGCATGTTCTCCAGCTCGCCGCCCAGGTTGAATGCCAGCATTTCCTTGCGCTGGCCGAACAGCCCGGCCACGATCTGGCGGCGCAGCGCGCAGCGCACCTCGGCGGCCAGCAGGATCGGATCCTTGGTCGCTTCCGAGCTGTCCAGCAAGGTCGTCGCGATGGGCACGATGTCCTTCAGCGACACGTTCTCGGCCAGCAGCACGCGGAACACGCGCAGCAGCTGGGTATGGGTCAACGCTTTGTCCAGCGCGCCGGCCAGCTTCGGCGACAGGGCCGTCAGCCGCTCCATCAGCGCGGCTACATCCTCGTGGCGGAACAGCTCCGGCAGGTATTCGCGAATGAGTTTCGACAGGTGCGTGGCGATCGCGCTGGGCGCCTCGACGACCTGGTAGCCCAGGCCCAGCGCCTGCGCCTTGTCGGCCGGCTCGATCCACACGACGGGCATGCCGTAGGCCGGTTCCACGCCGGGAATGCCATCCACCTGGCCGTACAGATTCGCCGACGGGATCGCCATCAACCGGTCCGCGAACACCTCGGCCTGGGCGATCGCCGCGCCGCCCAGCACCACGGAATACTGCGACGGCTTCAGGCCCAGGTCGTCGCGCACGCCGATCGGCGGCAGCACCATGCCCATCCCTTCCGACAGACTCTGCCGCACGCCGCGGATGCGCTTGGTCAGCACCTCGCCCTGCGCCTTGTCGATCAGGCCCACGAGTTTATACCCCAGCAGCACCTGCAGCGGATGCACGACGGGCAGGCTCTGCCACTCCAGCTCCGGCGTCTTGTCCTCGCGCAGCACGGCCTCGATGGCCTCCAGGCCCTTCGTGTCCGGCAGTGCCACGCGGCGCGTCTGCATGCGCCAGCCCACGTAGCCGAGCGCCGCGGCAAACGTCAGGAACGGCAGCCACGGCATGCCCGGCACCAGGCCCATGATGACCATCAGGCCGGCCGCCGAGTACAGCACGTTCGGGTTGGCCAGCAGCTGCTCGCCCACCTGTTCCTCGAAGTCGCCAGCGTCCGACACGCGCGTGACGATGATGGCCGCGGCGGCCGACAGCAGCAGCGCCGGGATCTGCGCGACCAGGCCGTCGCCGATCGTCAGCAGCGCGTACTGGCGGAACGCGTCGCCGAAGCTCATGCCCTGCATGATCGAGCCGATGGCCACGCCGCCCACCAGGTTGATGATCAGGATGAGGATCGATGCCACCGCGTCGCCGCGCACGAACTTCGAGGCGCCGTCCATCGAGCCGTAGAAGTCCGCCTCCATCGACACTTCGCGGCGCCGCAGCTGCGCCTTCTCCTGGTTGATCAGGCCCGCGTTCAGGTCCGCGTCGATGGCCATCTGCTTGCCGGGCAGCGCGTCGAGCGTGAAGCGTGCCGATACTTCCGAGATGCGTTCCGCGCCCTTCGTGACCACGGCGAAGTTGATGATCATGAGGATCACGAAGACGACGAGGCCAACGACGAAATTGCCGCCGATGACGACATTGCCGAACGACTCGATCACGCTGCCGGCGGCATGCGTGCCCTCGTGGCCATGCAGCAGCACCACGCGCGTGGAGGCCACGTTCAGCGTCAGCCGCAGCATGGTCGTCGCCAGGATCACGGTGGGGAACACCGAGAAATCCAGCGGCCGGCGCGCCTGCACGGACACCAGGATCACCACCAGCGCCAGCACGATATTGAAGGTGAACAGCACGTCCAGCAGGATCGGCGGCAGCGGCAGGATGATCATCGCCAGGATGGACATCACGAACAGCGGCGTGGCGAACTTGTGGCGGCGCAGCTCGGCCACCAGGGCGTTCAGGAAATTCATGGCACGTCTCTCACATTGTCATGGTTGGTCGCGACATCGCTCAGCGACGCCGGCACGGAAATCTGGTCCGGGAACGCGGGCCGGCCGGCACGCCCGCCGGTGCGGAACGCCTTCAGTTGCAGCACGTAGTGCAGCACCTGCGACACGGCCTGGTACAGCTGGGCGGGAATCTGCTGGTTGACCTGGCTGGTATTGTAGATGGCGCGTGCCAGGGGCGCGAGGCGCAGCACCTCGATGCGGTGCTCCTCGGCGATCTGGCGGATGTACAGCGCCATCTCGTCCACGCCCTTGGCCACCACGAACGGCGCCTCGGCGCGCTTCTCGTCGTACTTGAGCGCCACCGCGTAGTGCTCCGGATTGACGATGATGACATCGGCCGACGGCACCGTCTTGCGCGCGCTGCGCTGCGCCATGGCGCGCTGCAGCTGGCGGATGCGGCCCTTCACTTCCGGGCGCCCTTCGCTGCTCTTGTGCTCTTCCTTCAGTTCCTGCTTGCTCATGCGCTGGTTCCTGGCGAAGAAGAACGCCTGCGCCGGCACGTCGACCACGGCGAACAGCACGAAGATCATCACCAGCGCCATCAGCCCGTCCAGCATCAGGCCGGCGCCGCTGACGAGGGCGGCGGACAGGGGCAGCGACTGCAACTGCGTGTAGTCGTTCAGCGTGCCGCGCGCCAGGTGCACCAGCACGGCGATCAGCACGCCCGCCTTGGCGATCGACAGGCCCAGTTCGAACATGTGCTTGCCCGAGAACAGCCGGCCCAGGTTGGCCACCGGATTCATCTTCGAGAACTTGGGGGCCAGGTTGGCCGAACTGGCCACCCAGCCGCCCGGGATCATCGACCCGAGCACGATGCACAGGGGGATGACGAACAGCGGCGCCACCATTTTGACGAGCAGCAGGCTGGCCTCGAAGAACACGTCCGACATCGCGTTCATCAGCGTGTCGCCGCCGTCGAGGTGAAGGAAGCTGGCGCCGAAGATGGCCCGGAAGCCGTCGAGGAAATCGGGCAGCAGGAACACGAACAGCTTCAGGCTGACGAGGATGCCGATCGCGGTGGCCAGGTCGCGCGAGCGCACCACCTGCCCTTCCTCGCGGGACTTGCGCAGCTTCTGCTGTGACGCCTTCTCGGTCTTGTCGCCCGCCTCAGCCACGCGGCACCTCCGGGCGCTGCGGCGGGGGCGCCATCTGCTGGCGGAGCATCTCCAGCACCTGGGCGGACATGCGCGTGTAATGGTCGGGAATGAAGCGCACCACCTGGCCCAGCATCAAGAGGCCAAACAGGGTGATGACGGAGAAGCCCAGCGCGAACAGGTTCAGCGCCGGCGCCACGCGGTTCAGGAAGCCGAAGCCGATCTGCACGACGACCGTGGAGAACACGATGGGAATGGCCAGCAGCATCGCCGCCGAGAACACCCACGCCACGTTCCAGGCCACCGTCTGCAGCAGCGACGTGCTGCCGGCCAGCAGCGCACTGCCCGGCGGCCAGGCCTTGAAGCTGGCGCCGATCACGTTCACCAGCACCAGGTGCCCGTCGATGCCGAAGAAGACGATAATGACCAGCATCGACAGCAGCGTCGAGATCACGTCCGACGAGGTGCCGTTCAGCGGGTCGTTCATCACCGCCATGGAAAACCCCACCTGCGACGAGACGATGAAGCCGAGCACGCCGATGACGGCCATGGCGAAGTGGAATGCCAGCCCCAGCACGAAGCCGACCAGCGCCTCGCCCGCCGTGGCGATCACCATCGCCAGCGTGAACGGATCGGTCACCACGGCAGTCTGCTGCGTGACCGGCAGCATCACGATGGAAAACGTCAGCGAGGCCAGGATGCGCACGACGACCGGCACCATCGCCTCGCCGAACACGGGCGCGGCCGACAGCAGCGCCATCGAGCGCACGAACGGCCACCACAGCGCGGTCAGCAGCGGCAGCAGGTTGGCGAGGACCTGTTCCACGGCCGGGTCAGCCCACCAGCGTGGCCGCGCGGGTGAAGATGGACACGCAGTAGTCCATCAGGTAGCCGGCCATCCAGCGGCCCGTGAGGATGATGGCGAACAGCGTGATCAGGAGACGGGGCAGGAACGACAGCGTCTGCTCGTTGATCTGCGTGGCGGCCTGGAACAGCGCCACCAGCAGGCCGGCCACCAGTCCCGGCACGACCAGCACCAGCACCAGCACCATCACGATGTGCAGCGCCTCGACCACCAGGTCGACGGCAACGTCCGGAGTCAGCACGAGGTTCTCCTAGTAGGCCTGGATGCTGGTGACCAGCGTGTTGACGGTCAGCGTCCAGCCATCGACCAGCACGAACAGCAGCAGCTTGAACGGCAGCGAGATGACGAGCGGCGACAGCATCATCATGCCCATCGCCATCAGCACCGACGACACGACCAGGTCGATGATCAGGAACGGGATGAACAGCATGCAGCCGATCTGGAACGCCGTCTTCAGTTCGGACAGCACGAAGGCCGCCATCTTGACGGGGAAGCTGTGCTGCATCGGCACGGTGACGGCCTGTTCGCCGGCCAGCTGGGCGATCTGCCGGAGCGCCGCCTTGCTGGTCTGGGCCAGCATGAAGCGCGACACGGGCTGCTCGGCGATCCGCAGCGCTTCCTGCAGGCCGATGCGGTCCTGGTCGTAGGGCACGAAGGCATCGCGCCACACGGCATCGCCCACCGGCTTCATCACCAGCAGCGTGAGGATCAGCGCCACGCCCGTGATGATGCGGTTCGGCAGGCCCTGCTGCAGGCCCAGCGCCGAACGCAGCAGCGACAGCACGATGACGAAGCGGGTAAAGCTCGTCATCATCATGACCATCACGGGCAGCAGGCCCAGCAGGGTCATGATGACGAGGATCTGCATCTTCACCGACAGGTCGGTGCGCGCGCCGGGCACCACGCCGGCCAGCAGGTCCGGCGTGTTGGCGGCGGCCTGGGCCCAGGCGGCCTGCGGGAAGACCGCCAGCAGCGCCAGCAGTGCAACGGCAACCAGCGGCGCACTAGGTGCAACGGCGCCCCTCGGCGCCAGTGCGAACGGCCGGCGCACCGGGCCGGCCGCGCGGGAACCGCACGCCATCATGGCGCCATCATGTCGAGATTGAGCCCGTCCAGGTCGATCACTTTCAGGCCGTAGTTCTCGCCCGCCACCACCACCTCGGCGCGCCCGATGGCGGTGCCGTTGACCTTGATGACGAGGGGTTCGCCGGCCAGCGCGTCGAGCTCCACCACGCTGTCCGGGCCGATGTTCATCAGGTCCTGCAGCGAGATGCGCGCCGAGCCCACCTCGAGGGTCAGCGTGACGGGAATCTTGCGCATCATCTGCGGCAGGTCGCGGCGCGGTGCGACGGGGGCGAAGCCGCCACCGGCCGCGTTGTTGAAGTCGCCAGCCAGTTCGCCGCCGGCGGGGTCGATGATCAGTTCTTCCATCATGTCCTCCGGCAGGGTGTCGTTGCCGGCATTGGCGTTGGCATTGCTCATCGCGTGGATCCCATTATTCGATGTCTTCAAAAGAGGTTAGGCACAGTTTTCCCTTGTGCTCCGTGACCGCGGCCGTGAACAGCCGGGACTCCTCGAGCATGACGTCGGCCCTGTGCAGGCTGACTGGAATGACATCCCCGACCCGCAGGTCGAACAGGGCGCCGAGCGTGACTTCCTTGCTGACCAGCCGGCCCGCCAGCGCCACCTGCAGGCGCTGCGGCAGCGGCGCGGCCGGCTTGCGGGCGCGCGGCCGTTCGCGTTCCGGCTGCAGGGCGCGCAGCACGTCCGACATCAGCGCCTTGTCGAGGGCGAACCAGACGCGGCCCGCGCTGTCGCCCTGGCGCACGGTCATCGTGACGATCCAGCTGCCACGGGCCGGCGGATTGCCGTCGACGGCGGCCAGCGGCCCCGTCAGCGGCAGGCCGCCGGGCACCGCCGCGGCGATGCCGGAGCCCACGACCAGGGCCAGCTGTTGCCCCAGCACCACAGCCAGGCGTTCCTCGGTGGCCGTGACGCGCACCCGGCTTTCTTCCACCGGATCGCCGCCCGCACCGCGCGCGTACCGGTAATCGAGCACGCCCAGCAGCACCTTGCGTTCCAGCGCGAAGCCGAGCACGCCGGCCCCGCCCGCCGAATAATGTTGCCAGCGCACGCCCTCCGCGCCACCCTCGTAGCGGGCGAAGGCCACGCCTTCCAGCTCGAAAGCGGCCCAGTAACGGCGGCCGCCGGGCGCGCGCAGGGCGGCCGCCAGCGCCTCGCGCAAGCGCGCGGCAAACTGCGGCAGCCGGTGCACCGGACGGCCCAGCAGCGCCGGGTCGAGAACCTCGGGTGGCGCGGTGGTTTGTAGAATGGTCATTGATATTATGATTCGTCGGCACTGCATCCCTGAATTGGATCGTAACGCAAACGGCCGATAGAGACGATCCAGGCAGCGTAGAATACCCGAAATTTTACGATATTGCCACGCATCAATACGCGCCGATTTAAAATCCCCTTTACAGTGTTGTTGCCCCGCGGTAAGCTTCGACGTGCGCTAAACGCTGACCCGAGACAATTCATACTGCTCTGCAGCAATTATCGCAGCAGGTAATATCTCGGTGCTAACTGAATGATTATTTGCATCATATTCAAGTGATTTGCCTCGAAAACATCGTTTCCCTCATCGGAAACAATGCAGCGCATTGAATTAACCCTGGCCGATTAAATACGGGTAATCGCTTCCCTTGACCGATTATCACGTACCGCGAGATTGTTAAATTTCCGCGATAAAAAGTCAGAAGTTTATCCGTCCGGATATCAAGTTGCAGCGCTGGCGACCGATATTCAAAAGCGGCACCGCACAACGGTGCCGTGGAAACGAAGTTCAACGTTGCATGAAAAGTGGAGATGGCAATGGCACAAGAAATCGCCGGCATGATCAAGGCCGACCTCGCGGCACTCAACAATGCCGCCGCCGACCTGGCGAACCAGGCGGGCGCCATCGCGCCTGCCGCCCAGTTCGGCGCCGGGGGCCACGCTGCCGGCCAGTCCGGCGGCTTTGCCCAGGCCATGTCCAATGCGGTCGCCGGCGTGAATGCGGCCGACCAGGCCGCCAGCACGAAAATGGCCGATGTCGATGCCGGCCGCAGCGACGACCTGGTGGGCGCCATGCTGGCCAGCCAGGAAGCGAGCCTGTCATTCTCGATGCTCATGCAGGTCCGCAACAAAGTGATGGGCGCCGTCGACGACCTCATCAAGCTGCCGCTGTAACCCGCCCCATCCCCACACTCCAGGAAAAAATCCGACGTGATCACCACCCTTAAGTCCGCTTATGGGCGCTGGCGCGGCAATGGCGTTCCCGCCATGCCCCCTGCCCTCGTCAAGAACCTGTACCCGATGCTGCTGCTGGCCGTCGGCGTGACGGCTGTCGTGCTGATGTTCCTGTGGAAGGACCAGTCCGGCTACAAGCCCGTGTTCGGCGCCCGCGAAAAAGTCGCGGCGGCGGACATGATGACGGTGCTGGAAGCGGAACAGATTCCCTACCGCGTGCATCCGGACAGCGGCCAGATCCTGGTGCCCGGCTCGATGCTGGGCAAGGTGCGCATGCTGCTGGCGGCGAAAGGCGTGACGGCGCAGCTGCCGGCCGGCCTGGAACTGATGGACAAGAACGATCCGCTGGGCGTGTCGCAGTTCGTGCAGGACGTGCGCTTCCGCCGCGGCCTGGAAGGCGAGCTGGCGCAGAGCATCATGACCATCGATGCCATCGGCAGTGCCCGCGTGCACCTGTCGATCGCCAAGTCGACGTCGTTCGTCTCGTCGGACGGCGAGAAGTCGTCGGCTGCCGTCGTGATCGGCCTGAAGCCGGGCCGCACGCTGGCGCCGGAGCAGATCGCCGCCGTCGTCAACATGGTGGCCGGCAGCGTGGCCAGCCTGGACCCCACCCGCGTCAGCCTCGTCGATGGCGCCGGCAACCTGCTGTCCTCGCACGTGGACCTGGCCGACGGCTTCGATGCCAGCACGGCCACCAACGACAACCAGAAACGCCTGCAGGACGAGATCAAGGGCAATATCCGCGGCCTGCTGGGCCCGATCGTGGGCGAGGACAACTTCAAGCTGAGCGTCACGGCCGCCGTCGACAACGACCGCGTCGAGGAAACCGTCGAGAAGTACGGCGAAACGCCGAAGGTCACCAGCGAAGCGATGCGCGACGAGCAGGACCGCAACCGCATGGCGATGGGCGTGCCGGGCACGCTGTCGAACCGTCCGCCGGCCCCGGCCACGCCGGCCACGCCGACCACCACCACGACCGATGCGGCGGGTGCGCCGGGCCAGCTGCCGGAAGGCGCGGCCCGCAAGAACGCCACCACCCGCCAGTACGCCTATGACCGCAGCATCGTGCAGACCAAGCGGGCCCGTGGCCGCCTGCAGCACCAGAACGTGGCCGTGGTGCTGGCGCAGGCCGCCGCCACCGACCCAAAGGCGGGCTGGACCGCCGCCGAACTGGCCAATGTCGACAAGATGCTGCGCAACGGCCTGGGCATCAACGCCGAGCGGGGCGACACGCTGATGGTCACCGCCATGCGCTTCCCGGCCAAGGTCGCCCCGGCGCAGTGGTGGGAAGAGCGCGACAACATCGTCGATATCGGCAGCTGGGTCGGCTACGCGATCGCCGCGCTGCTGGGTTACTTCCTGCTGCTGCGCCCGCTGATGCGGTCCGTGACGGCGCGCATCGCCCCGGCAACGGTCCCGGCCGTCCTTCCGACGCCAGCGGGCACCCGCACCGGCGCCGAGCGCCGCGTCGAAGCGACGGTGCTGCCGGTGGGCGACACGGCCCTGGCAGGTGCCGAGCCGGCCGCACTGGCTGCCACCGCCGCCCCTGCCGCGCTGAACGGCGCCGGCATGCCGGTCGTGCCGCTGCTGGAGAACTACGATCTGCCGCCGGCAGGTTCACCGGTCGACGTGATGGTCGATCACCTGAAAGTGCTGGCTGAAAAAGAGCCGGAACGTGTCGCCGAAGTCGTCAAACAGTGGATGCAGAAAAATGGCCGAGCTTAATATGAACAACCCGGCGAACAACGCCTCGACCAACCCGCTGAACGACCTGCCACCGGTGGAAGGCGCGACGCTCAGCCCCGTCGAGCAGGCCGCCATCGTGCTGCTGTCGATCGGCGAGGAACAGGCCGCCGCCGTGCTGCGCTGCCTGTCGCGCGAGGAACTGCTGGAAGTCACGCAGGTGATGTCGCGCATGAGCGGCATCAAGGTGGAAGCCGTCAAGACGGCGATCCAGACCTTCTTCGACGACTACCGCCAGCAGTCCGGCGTGCATGGCGCCTCGCGCTCCTACCTGAAGCGCTCGCTGGACCTGGCACTGGGCGGCGACATCGCCAACACGGTGCTGAACAGCATCTACGGCGACGAGCTGCGCCCGAAGATGGCGCGCCTGCAGTGGGCCTCGCCGAAGTGGCTGGCCGAATACATCGCCAACGAGCACGTGCGCATCCAGGCCGTGTTCCTGGCCTTCCTGCCGCCGGCGCTGGCCGGCCAGATCATCGACGGCCTGCCCGTCGACGGCCGCGACCTGGTCCTGCTGAGCCTGGCCCGGCTGGACGAGATCGACCGCGACCTGCTGCAGGAGCTGGACGAACTGGTGGACCGCTGCCTGGCCTCCTTCGACATGCAGAGCACGTCCGTGGAAGGCGTGCGCCAGGTCGCCGAGATCCTGAACCGCCTGCCGGGCAACCGCGCCCAGGTGGTGGAGCTGCTGCGCGCGCACGACCCGAAGATCGCCGAGCAGATCGAGCTGTCGATGTACGACTTCCTGATCCTCTCCACGCAGACCGAGGCCGTGCTGACCCGCATCATCGAGGAAGTGCCGCTGGAGCAGTGGGCGATTGCGCTGAAGGGCGCCGAGCCGTCGATCCGCGACGCGATCCTCAAGACGATGCCGAAGCGCCAGGCCCAGGCCTTCGAGGACATGATGCGCCGCGCCGGCCCCGTGCCGATGTCGCGCATCGAGTCCACGCGCCAGGAGATCATGGCCACCGTCAAGGCGCTGGCCGATTCCGGCGAAGTCGAAGTGCAGCTGTTCGCGGAAACGGTGGTCGAATGAAGCAGTTCCGTCCCTACCGCTTCCCGCCCCTGTCCCACCATACGCCCCAGGCCGGACGCGGTGCGGCCGGCACGGGTGCGCCCGATCCGGAACAGTGGCAGGCATCGATCAGCGAGGGATTCGAACAGGGCCAGCGCGACGGCTACGACATCGGCCTGCAGCGCGGCCAGGACGAAGGCTACGAGTCCGGCCGCCTGCAGGGCATCGCCCAGGGCCGCGACGAGGGCCGCCAGGAAACGCTGGTCGGCTTCGACGAGCTGGCCCGTCCGGTCGACGCCATCATGAAAAGCCTGAAGAAGCTGCGCGCCGACTACCGCGCCGCGCAGCGCAAGGAAGTCGTGGACCTGGTGGCGAAAGTGGCCCGCTCGGTGATCCGCGCCGAGCTGGCGCTGCAGCCCGTGCAGATCATGGCCCTGGTCGACGAGACGCTGGCCTCGATGCCGCCGACCCGCGAGGAGATCGACGTGTACCTGAACCCGGAAGAACTCAAGCGCGTGGCCGAGCTGGACCCGAAACGGGCCAAGCGCTGGAACCTGATCGCCGATGCCCGGCTGGACGCAGGCGAATGCCGCATCCGTGCCGGCGACAGCGAAGTGGACGCGGGCTGCACGCAGCGCCTGGCCGCCGTGATGGAACAGGTGGACAAGCAGCTGCAGACGGCCGACATGGACGAAGCCGACGACGAGGATGCGGCATGATCGCCAACGCGCTGCGCAACCTGGAACTCGATGCGGTACCGGTGGCCACGCCGACCGGCCGGCTGGTCGGCGCCTCCGGCCTGCTGCTGGAAGCCGTCGGCTGCCCGCTGCACACGGGCCAGCGCTGCCAGATCGAGACGGTGGGCGGCGACTGGCTGGACGCGCAGGTGGTGGGCTTCCGCGACAAGGTGTCGTACCTGATGCCGTTCAAGAAGGCCACCGGCCTGACGACGGGCGCGCGCGTGCTGCCGATCCACGAGAAGACCACGCTGAAGATCGGCATGGGCTGGCTGGGCCGCATGGTCAACGGCCTGGGCGAACCGATCGACGGCCTGGGCAAGCTGACCGGCGAGCACGAACTCGACTCGCAGCCGCCGCGCATCAACCCGCTGCGCAAGACGCCCGTGCACGAGCCGCTCGACGTGGGCGTGCGCGCGATCAATTCGATGCTCACGCTGGGCAAGGGCCAGCGCGTGGGCCTGATGGCCGGTTCCGGCGTCGGCAAGTCCGTGCTGCTGGGGATCATCACGCGGCAGACGGTGGCCGACGTGGTGGTGGTCGGCCTGATCGGCGAGCGCTCGCGCGAGGTGCGCGAATTCGTCGACATGTCCCTCGGCCCCGAGGGCCTGAAAAAGGCCGTGCTCGTGATCGCGCCGGCCGACGAATCGCCGATGATGCGCGTGATGGCCACCGAGATGTGCCATACCATCGCCGCCTACTACCGCGACCAGGGCAAGAACGTGCTGCTGCTGGTGGACTCGCTGACCCGCTATGCGATGGCCCTGCGCGAAGTGGCGCTGGCCCTGGGCGAACCGCCGGCCACCAAGGGCTATCCGCCCTCCGTGTTCTCCAACCTGCCGCAGCTGGTGGAATCGGCCGGCAATGGCGAGAACCCGAGTGGCTCGATGAGCGCCATCTACACGGTGCTGGCCGAGGGCGACGACCAGCAGGATCCTGTCGTCGACACGGCGCGCGCCATCCTGGACGGCCATATCGTGCTGACCCGCTCGCTGGCGGAACGGGGCCACTATCCGGCCATCGACATCGGCCAGTCGATCAGCCGCTGCATGAACAGCATCATCAGCAAGGAACACATGCTGGCGGCCCGCTCGCTGAAGGCCTCGATGGCAAGGCACGACCGGGTGCGCGACCTGATCCCGCTGGGCGCCTACGTGCCGGGCGCCGATCCGGTGACGGACAAGGCGGTGCAGCGCCATCCGTACATCGAACACTTCCTGTGCCAGGGCACCAAGGAAGACGCGCCGTACACGGCCTGCGTGGAGAACCTGGAACGGCTGATGGCATGAGGAAGAACGTATGAGCGACCAGCATTTCATCCGCAACCTGACCACCCTCGTCGCACTGCGCGACACGGAAGTGGAGAAGCTGCAGGCCGAGCAGGCCGCCAAGCAGCTGACGGCGGACCGCTACCGGAAGAACCTGGAGCGCCTGGCCCAGCTGGCCGAGAACAGCGGCGCCTCCGGCAGCCTGCCGCTGGCGCTGGCCGCCAACTGCGGCAACTACAAGCAGGCCGTCATGGCCATGGCGGACAACCACCGCCTCGACCTGACGATGCACGAGGCCGACATGGCCGTGTCGCAGCGCGCCCTCACCCAGGCCTACGTGAAACGCGAGGTGCTGGGCCAGGTGCTGGAAAAGAACGAGCGGTCGCTTGCGGACAGGCAGGCCATGCAGGAACGTAAAGTGCATGACGACCTGGCAACCCAACTGTGGCTACGATCCCAAAAAGGGTCCTGATCGCACGAAAATAAGTCCATACGGAAATAAATTTCATGGGTAGCGGCCTGCGGTCGCCCTGTCACAAGGTACACTCACATTAATTTCCTCAGGGCACAATTCAGCGCGCACTCCGGACACACCAGGACACCAACATGGCGATCACCGCACCGACCTACGACCCGATTTCCACCGCCCAGGGGCTGGCCACGTCTTCCATCAGCGCCGCCCAGGCCCTGCTGGATGCGCAGACCAAGACCGCCACGGCCACCGCCACGGCGCTGACCTCGCTGTCCTCGGCCATGTCGGCGTTCGACTCGGTGCTGTCCTCGCTGACGGCGAAGAAATCCGTCGTGTCGAATACCGCCACCTTCAGCTCGGCGGTCGGCACGGCCACCGCGACCACGGCGGCCACGCCCGGCAATTACTTCTTCTACGTGGAGCAGATCGCCACGGCCCACCAGGCCGCCTACAGCGGCCTGCCGGATGGCACCGATGCCGCCACGGCGGGTACCATCCACATCGGTTCGGGCGACACGCAGTTCAGCGTCGACCTGAGCCAGGCCGACAGCAGCGCGGACGGCAAGCTGTCCGTGAAGGAACTGGCGGCGGCGATCAATGCCGCCACCGACAACGCCGGCACGGTGACCGCGTCGACGATGACGATCAACGGCGTGACGTCGCTGGTGCTTACCGCCAACCGCACCGGCGAAGCCAATGCCGTCACCGTCACTGCCAGCGCGGCCGGCAGCATGGCCGATGCACTGGCCGATACGGACAATGCCAAGCAGCTGGTGACGGCCAAGGATGCCATCGTCTGGCTGGGCGACAAGACCACGGGCACCCAGCTGAAGCAGCCGTCCAACACGTACACCGTGCTCGACGGCGTGACGATGACGTTCACGTCGGCGCAGAGCGGCGGCAGCCCCGTCAGCCTGACGGTGGGCCAGGACAGCACCGGCACGGCCGCCAATGTCCAGAGCTTCGTCGACGGCTGGAACAAGCTGATCGGCGTGCTGGCCGGCCTGACCTCCCACGGCGACGCCACCAGCAGCACGGCGCCGGCCATCTTCGCTTCCGATTCCGGCATCACCGCGCTGCAGAGCCGCATGCAGGCCATCCTGCGCCAGAAGATCGGCGACAGCAGCCTGGTCGCCTATGGCATCACGGCCCAGCGCGACGGCACGCTGACGCTGAACGGCGACCGCCTGAAGAAGCAGCTGGCCATCGATCCGGCCGGCCTGGACACGCTGCTGGGCAGTGCCAGCATGACGGCACCGACCGGCGTGCTGGGTGGCCTGGACAAGCTGATGAGCCAGTGGACCAGCTCGACGGGCGGCCAGATCGCCCAGCGCCGCGAGAACAACACGAAACTGCAGGCCACGCTGACGACCAAGCAGACGCGCCTGACGGACCAGTACAACTCGGCCTACAACCGCTACCTGAAACAATTTACCGCGCTCCAGGAACTGCAGACGCAGATGAACGGCAACAGCTCGCTGTTCGACGCGCTGTTCGGCGACAAGTCCGACAGCTGACGGGCGCTAACCCATACGGTGACAAGATGATGAACCACGACGCCTACGGCGAATACCATGCGACCAACCTGGACGCCCAGACGGCCCGCGCCTCGCCGGTCGAGCTGGTGCTCGTGCTGACCGACGGACTGCTGGAAGAGCTGGCGCGCGCGCGCGGCCACATCGCCGGCCGTCGCTTCGAAGCCAAGGCCATCAGCCTGGACAAGTGCACGCAGATCATCAACGGCCTGTCCAGTTCGCTGGACTTCGACAATGGCGGTGAAGTCGTCGCCAACCTGGGCCGCCTGTACGACTACTGCGCCGCGCGCCTGTACCGCGCCGGCGTGGACATGGACCCGGCCGTCATCGACGAGGTGACGGGCCTGCTCGGCACGATCCGCCAGGGCTGGCTGGGCGTGCAGGCCAAGCATGGATAAGCCGGTGTCCGGGGGCGCCGCGCCGGCGCGCCAGCAGCAGCTGCTGCGCGTGGCGCAACAGCTCGCGGCCGCGGCCGCGGCGGCCGACTGGCCCGCGCTGGCCACCGTGAACACGCTGCTCACCGCCACCCTGCCGGCGCTGGCCGCGCAGGGACCGTGGACGCCGGCCGAACGGGCCGCGCTGGCCGTGCTCCGGCAACAGCACGCCGCGGCGCTGCAGCAGGTCAACGCTGCCAGCACCGCGCTGGGCAAGCAGATGCAACAAATGAATACCAACAAGGAAGGCTGGCTTGCCTATGCCTTCGACAACGAATTGGCCGGAACCCCATGATGATGACTTTCCCCTCCGCGCCGGGTGGCGCGGCCGCAGCGGACCTCCCGCTCCCTGGCGCCCCCGCCAGCACCGCACCTGCCGGCCCGGAAGGCGTGGCGGACCCTGCCGTGCAGCTGCCGGCGTTTGCCGTGCTGCTGGACCTGGCCGGGCTCGCGCAGCCGGGCGAAGACGCGGCAGTGACGGACAGCGCGCCGGCCGCAGCGGCCGATGACACGCCGTCGGACGCCACGCTGGACGCCAGCGGCACGGTGGCCGATACCCTGATGCCTTCGCAGTTCGCCCTGCCCCTGCCGGCGATGAACCTGGCGATCCTGCCGGCCCTGCAGAACGCGACGGCGGGCGCCGCACGCACGGACGGCACGCCGCGCATCGACATGGCTGCCGGCCAGCCGGCCGGTGCCGCGCCACTGCCGGCCGTGCCTGCCGCGTGCCGTACTGCCCAGCCGGCCTTCGCACCGGACGAGGCTGGCAACGCCCGCCCGGGCGATGCCGCCGCCGTGGCCGCCGCCGCTGCCGGCGCGTCCAGCGCCGCCACCACGCCGGCCCTGCTGCGCATCCTGCAGGCGGTGCAGCCTGCCGCGAACACGCCCGCCCCGGCGGTCCGCCAGGGGGGCGACGCGCGTCCCGCCGTGAGCGACACGGTGGCCGGTGCGCCGGCCACCGCCCAACCCGTGCTGGCTGCCGCCGCTACCGATGCCCGCGGCCAGGCCGGCGGCGACACCCCGTCCGGCAACGGCGACAATCCGGCCGCGTTCCGCACCGTGATGGCGGCCAACGCCGGCACGGCGCCGACCGCCGACGGCGCCGATACCGTGCGGCTGGCCGGCAGCCCGGACCAGTGGCAGCAGCCGCTGCGCGCCGCGCTGGGCGACCGCCTGCAGCTGCAGCTGCAGAAGAACAGCGAGCAGGCCGTCATCCGCCTCGACCCGCCCAACCTGGGCAGCATCGAGATCTCGATCCGCCACAGCGGCGGCGCGCTGCAGGTGAACCTGGCCGCCTCGAACGGCGAAGTGCTGCGCCAGCTGAACGCCGTGGGCGATGCCATGCGCCAGGACCTGTCGTCGCGGCAGTTCAGCGACGTGGCCGTGACCGTGTCGGCCACCAGCAACCGCACGCTGGCCGACAGCGAAGGCCGTGGCCGCCAGCAGGGGGGTGAACAGCAGCAAGGCGAAGCGCAACGACGCCAGCCGGGCCGCGCCCTGAGCGATGGCGACGACGCCGGTGCCCGCGCCTTCGCCATGGGAGGTAACGCCTGATGAACAAGAAGCTCATCCTGATCATCGTGGCCGTCGCCCTCGTCTGCGGCGGCGGCGCCGCCGGTGCCATGTGGTACTTCGCCGCGCCGAAGGCCGATGCGGCCGACGCGGCCCACAAGGAAGCGGAAAAGAAGAAAAAGAAGAAGGAAGAAGACGATGCCAAGCCCGTCAAGTACCTGACGGTCGACAAGATCATCGTCATGCTGCGCCGCGCGCCGAACGAGACGATCCCGCACTACCTCTCCTCCGACCTGGTGGTGGCCACGCCCGTCGACAAGGAGAAGGAAACCAAGGAACACCTGCCGCTGCTGCGCAGCGTGGCCGTGCGCACGCTGTCCTCGCTGCAGATGGACAAGGCGCAGTCCATGACGATCGACGATTTCGCGACGATGCTGAACAAGGCCTTCGCCGAGGAATACGAGAAGAACACGCAGGAGCAGCCGTTCCGGGAAGTCATGATCGGCAAGCTGATCATCGAGTGATGCGGATGAGCCCAGCAATGCACACCTTCCCGTCCGGCGGAGCTGCCTGATGGCCTACGCAGAAACCGACTTCGGCGCGGGCAGCACCGGCGCGGGTTTCGGCGCCGGCTATGGCGAGAGCTATGGCGCCGCCGAGGCCGCGCCCGCACTGACGCCGGCCGCCGAGCAGAAGCACCTGCTGGCCTATGCGCCACTGGTGAAGCGCATCGTGCGCCAGCTGAATTCGCAGGTGGGCGGCGCGATCGACCGCGAGGACATGGAGCAGATCGGCCTGATGGGCCTGCTGGAAGCGCTGCGGCGCTACGGCGAGCCCGATGCGGCATTCGGCAGCTTCGCCAGCCTGCGCGTGCGCGGCGCGATCCTGGACGAACTGCGCCGCCAGGACTGGCGCCCGCGCGCCGTGCGCCAGCAGAGCCACAAGCTGCGCGACGGCGTGCGCGCGCTGACCCGCAAGCTGGGCCGCGAACCGAGCGAACAGGAAACCATCGCCAGCCTGGGCATCACGGCCGACGAATACATGGCCTACCAGCTCGACGAGAATGCCGAGGTGATGGCCAGCTTCGACGACCTGCTGCAGGACGGCGCGGCGGACGGCAGCGCCGGCAGCACGCCCGGCCCGGAAGAACAGCTGCTGGTGCGGCGCAGCCTGGAACAGGCGCTGGGCACCCTGAACGAACGCGAACAGCGCGTGGTGCAGATGTACTACGAGTTCGAGCTCAGCTACAAGGAAATCGCCGCCGTGCTGGACCTGACGGATGCGCGCGTGTGCCAGCTGAACAAGGCCGCGCTGAACAAGATGAAAGCCGTGCTGCAGGCCTGAGGCCGCCGGCACCACAACAAGAGGAATTCACCATGCAGCAAATTATCGGCATCCTGATCATCCTGGGCAGCGTGTTCGGCGGCTACGCGCTGATGGGCGGCGGCTTCCACGCGATCTGGCAGCCCATCGAGCTGCTCGTCATTGCCGGTGCCGGGGTCGGCGCGCTCGTGCTGGGCAACCCGGGCCACATCCTGCACGAGCTGGGCCACCAGCTGAAGAAGATCGTCATCCGCAAGAAATACGATTCGGAATTCCAGCGCCAGCTGCTGCTGCTGATGTACGAACTGCTGCAGCTCGCCGCCGGCGGCCTGAAGGCCCTCGATGCCCACGTCGAGGCGCCGAAGGACAGCGCGATCTTCCAGCGCTACCCCGCCGTGCTGGAAGAGCCGAAGCTGCTGGCGTTCATCGTCGACAACTTCCGCCTGATGGCCATGGGCAAGATCAACGCGCACGAGCTGGAAGGCGTGCTGGAGCAGGAACTGGAAGCCATCCACGAAGAGCTGAACCAGCCGGCCAAGTCGCTCAACAAGATCGGCGAGGCGATGCCCGGCTTCGGCATCCTGGCCGCCGTGCTGGGCATCGTGATCACTATGGGCAGCGTGGGCGAAGGCGCCACCTCCGGCGAGATCGCCGAGCACGTGGGCGCCGCGATGGTCGGCACCTTCATCGGCATCTTCCTGTGCTATGGCCTGATCGACCCGATCTGCAACATGATGAAGCAGCTGGTGGGCGAGGAAGCCTCCACGCTGGAATCGGTGAAGGTGGTGCTCGTCACGCACGTGGCCGGCAAGCCGCCGCTGCTGGCCATCGATGCCGGCCGCCGCCTGGTACAGCTGAACACCAAGCCCAGCTTTGCCCAGCTGGAAAGCTGGATCAATGCGATGGAAGGCGGCGACAGCGAACCGGAGACGGGCTCGCGCCGTGGAGGTGGCCGTGCCAAGGCAGCCTGACAAGATAGCCGTGGCCAGGAGCCCGTCATGCTGAAGCCGCATGAGAAGCACCACGAGACCACCATCGTCAAGCGCGGGGGCGGCAAGCACGCGCACGACGAGCACGGCGGCGCCTGGAAAGTGGCGTTCGCCGACTTCTGCCTGGCGCTGATGTGCCTGTTCCTCGTGCTGTGGCTGATGGCTTCGCGCAATACCGAGAGCCTGCAGCAGATCCTCACCGAATCGGACGGCAACCGCACCGACCAGGGCAAGGGCGTGATGCCCGAGCAGGTGGGCGGCCCGCGCGGCAGCCTGATCGACCGTCTTCCTCTCCCCCGCACCGGCAACACGGATGTGGAGGGCAAGGAAGAAAAGGGCATGAAGCAGAATCCGCAGCAGGCCCCCCAGAAGGTCAGCTACGAGACGGCCGATGACCTGAACCTGCTGGCCAGGGCGCTGCAACAGATGAGCCAGGATGCGGGACTGCAGAGCAACCTGGAATCCGTCGTCACGCCGTATGGTCTGCGTGTCATGTTGCATGATACCGACAGGCAAGGCATGTTTGTGCGGGGCAGCGCCATCCCGACCGGCAAGTTCCAGACGCTATTGCGTAAAATGGGGCCCTTGTTCGCGCGCATGAAGAACCAGATGCTGATCGTGGGCCACACGGATTCGCTGCAGTACGCCGACACGGGCCATTCCTCGTTCTCCAACTGGAACCTGTCGTCGAACCGCGCCATGTCGGCGCGGGCGCAGCTGCTGGCCGGCAGCATGGCGGCCGACAGCGTGCTGCAGGTGGTCGGCATGGCCGACCGCGCGCCGCTCGACACGAAGCATGCCGCCGCCGGCGTGAACCGCCGCATCGAACTGCTGATCCTGACGAGCGGCCAGGCCAGCGCCGTGGCCAATATGTTCGGCATGCCGGACCGGAGGCAGGCGGCCAGCCCCGATGTCGACACGGTGCTGCCGGACGCGAGCGCGCTGCAGCAACTGCGCGACAAGCTGCTGCCCGGCAAGGCAGCGGAGAACTGACATGGCAATCGAAACGAAGGGAAGAGGCCAGCGTATGCGTATCTCGAGTGGAAATGTGGGTGGTGCCAATGCTGCCGCGCCCGTGCAAACGGTGACGGAGACGGCCGCCCCCGAGGCGCCGAAGAGCGCCGCCGCCGCGGCGCCCCTGCAATCGTCCGTGCTGCAGCCGGCGCTGGCGGCCATGGACCAGCTGCCCGACTTCGACCATGAAAAAGTGGCCATGCTGCGCGATGCGCTGGCCAAGGGCGAACTGCCGTTCAATCCGGGCAAGCTGGCCGGCATGATCCAGCGCTTCCACGGAGCCCGCTGAGTGAATCTCCCGCTCACAGGGGCGCTGTCGCGCCAGGCCGCCATGGGGCAGCTGCTGCAGGACATCGCGCTCGACCTGGTCGGCTACGCGTCGCTGCAGGACCTGCTCGGCGAGCAGTTCGATGCCGCCATCCGCCACCAGCAGGCGCGCCTGGGCCAGCTGGCCGAAGCGATCGGCATGCTGGTGGACGAACTGGAAACGCGCCGCGCCCGCCGTGTCGCCCTGGCCACCCGCCTGACGGGCCCGCAGCCGGCCATGGCGCAGGTGTTTGCCCTGCTCCGCCCGGGACCGCGCGCCCGGCTGGAAGCGGACTGGGCGGCACTGGAGCGCATGGTGCTGGCGGCGAAGGCGGCCGCGAAACGCAATGGCGACCTGCTGGCCGAACAGTTCACGATCATGCAGCGCGTGCTGCACGGCGAGCACCGGGACTATGAGCCGGCCTGATTTCACCTTTGCCACGCCCCCCACGGCAGCAACGGCCGCCACCGCATCGAACATGACGGCGGCGCGGCCCGCCCTGCCCGCCGGCTTCGGCGGCGGGGCAGCGGCCGGCGGTTTTGCGAGCGCCTTCAACCAGGTGCAGGCCGATGTCGCGAATTTCATCGCGGCCGGCGGCAGCGTCGGTTCCGCCGGTGCCGGGCTGACGGCTGACGGCGCGGCGCTGCGTGCCCGCCTGTCCGCCACTGCCCTGGGCGGCCCCGCCGCCGATGGCGCCATCGATGGCGGCATCGATGGAAGTACGATCGACGGCAGCATGATCAACGGAAGTACCGCGCAGCAGCAGGAGTTCCTGGCGGCGATCCGCCCGTACGCCGCGCAGGCTGCCGAAAAGCTGGGCGTCTCGCCCGATATCGTGGCCGCCCATGCGGCGCTCGAATCGGGCTGGGGCCAGCGCCCGCTGCGCCAGGGCGGCGCGGACACCAACAACCTGTTCGGCATCAAGGCCGGCAGCGGCTGGCAGGGCGACGTGGCCGCCAACACGACCACCGAATACGAACATGGCGCCGCCGTGCGCAAGGTGGAGAAATTCCGCAGCTATCCGGACCAGGCCAGCGCCTTCCGCGACTATGCCGAGCTCCTGACGGCCAATCCCCGCTACCAGTCGGCCCTGAACGCCGGCAACGACGCCCATGCGTTCGCCAGCGGCCTGGCGCGCGGCGGCTATGCCACCGATCCCGCCTACGCGCAGAAGCTGGCGAAGCTGGCCGCGAAGATCGCCCGCTCCGAATAAGCCTCGGGCCGGACAACCGCCGCCCCTGGCGGACGTTATTCCATCGGCTCCACCTGTCCCTGCTCCACCACCCGCGCCCGGATCACGTTGCCGCTGGCGTTCTTCACCCGGATCGTCGCGCCCCGCCCGCCGCCATCGACGGCCTCGCCCGCCATGGTCACTTCGATATTGTCCTTCCTGGCCACGATGCGCACCGCCTCGCCCCGCTTGACGAGGGTGGCCGCCACCAGCATGTTGGCGCGCAGCACCGTGCCGGCACGGACGGTGCGCCGGGTCGCCATCCCCGGCACCGCGGAGAGATCGGACAGCGCATCCGGCATGCCCGTGATGTCGTGGCGCTCCAGCAACAGGTCGTTTATGTCAACACTTTTCCCTGATGGCAAGTCCGTTGCCGCAACGGCCACGCGGGCGGAAATCCTGGCGCGCGTGACGAATTCGTAACGCCAGCCGCCGGCGTCTGGACAGATTGCCACGAAGCGCATCCGCGCCGGCTGGCGGATATCCGCGCTCTCCACTCTGGGGACGCCGTCGCAGCTCCCGATCGGCCTGGTATTCCTGGCAACCTCGATCTCGAACGCAGGTTCGCTCCAGCCGGCCAGTTCCGCGTGCCGGTTCAGCTGCGCGGTCGCTTCCCGCTGCACCTGCGCGACCAGCGACTCAGGCGTGACGGATGCTGCCGTGCAAAACTTGGTCATGCCGATGAGCAACAGCGGAAAAAATCGGGTTACAATGCATTTGTTGAACATGGGCAATACCTTCGAGGCAATATTTCGCCGAGATTGCCTGCAATCCGCGGTCGGTGGCCGCAATTCTACATGGCATGACTGCCAGCGCGGCTGCCACGCCGGCCAATACAGGGGATCCATATGGGCATCAATTTCAAGGACGTGACCGGTATCCACGCCGATGCGCTCAACCTGCGCACGGAGCGCAGCCGCGTGCTGGCTTCGAATATCGCCAACGAGAACACGCCGGGCTTCCAGGCCCAGGACATCGACTTCGCGTCGTCGATGGCGCGCCTGCAGTCCGAAGCCGATGGCGGCCTGTCGCTGATGTCGGAAAGCGATCCCCTGTTCCGCGTGCCGCACCACCCGACGGCGGACGGCAATACCGTCGAGATCGGCGTCGAGCAGGCCGCCTTCTCGCAGAACGCCACCGATTTCCAGACCAGCCTCACCTTCATCAACATGAAGCTGAAGGGGCTGGCCAAGGCCATCAATGGGCAATAAAGAACTTTCCGACACGGGTCCCGCATGAGCTTCAAGGATATTTCCCAGATCGCCGGATCGGCGATGGCGGCGCAGACGGTGCGCCTGAACACGGTGGCATCGAACCTGGCCAACGCCGATTCCGTGTCCGCCAGCGAAAACGACACCTACCGCGCCCGCAAGCCCGTGTTTGCCGCCGTGATGAACGAAGGCGCGAATGCCGCCGCCGGCGGCCGCGTGCAGGTGCTGGACGTGGTCGAGAGCGCCGAGCCGCTGCGCAAGGTGTACGAGCCGGACCACCCGATGGCCAATGCCGAGGGCATGGTGTTCTACCCGAACGTCAACCAGGTGGCCGAGATGACGGACATGATGTCCGCCTCGCGCGCCTTCGAGACGAATGTCGAGGTGCTGGGCCGCATCCGGTCCATGCAGCAATCCCTTCTGAAACTGGGCGAAGTCTGATCATGGAAACGAACCTTTTCACCAACTCGGCAGCGGCTTCGGCCGGTGCGTCCTCCTCGTCCACGCCGCTGGCGAACAACGCCAGCGAGAGCCAGGAGATGTTCACCAAGCTGCTGGTGGCGCAGATCAAGAACCAGGATCCGCTGTCGCCCAGCGATCCGTCCCAGTTCGTCCAGCAGCTGACCCAGCTGTCGCAGACGGAAGCGCTGCAGAACCTGGCCTCGCTGACCAGCAACAACGCCAGCGTGCTGCAGAGCATGCAGGTGCTGGCGCTGGGCGGCCAGGTGGGCTCGAACGTGATGGCCACCGCCACCAGCGTGCAGCTGGACGGCACCAAGGTGAGCGGCGAACTGGCCCTCACCTCGAACAGCACCAAGACCACCCTGGTCCTGACCGGCAGCGATGGCCAGGACCACGAACTGGCACTCGGCCCGCTCGCCGCGGGCAGCGCGCCGTTCTCGATCGATCCGACGGCCATGGGCCTGCCCGCGGGCACCTACAAGATGAAGGTCGTCACGTCGTCCGGCGAAACCCCGCCGGTCGATATCGCCGGGCGCCTGAACAGCGTGCGCCTGGGCGCCACGGGCAGCATCGTGCTCAACATCGCCAACGTGGGCGAGGTCGCGCCGAGCGCCGTCACCGCCTTCAACGGCAAATCCACTACCACCGCTGCGGCCGGCGCCGCGACCACTTCTCTCTAAGAGGAACGCCATGAGCTTCAATATCGCCCTGTCCGGCCTGCAGGCCATCAACGAGCAGCTGACCAGCATCTCGAACAATATCGCCAACGCCGGCACCTACGGCTACAAGGCCCAGCGCGCCAACTTCTCGTCGATGTACGCGGGCACGCAGGCCACCGGCACGACCATCGGCTCGACCACCCAGAACATCGGCCTGACGGGCGGCGTGCTGAGCACCGGCCGTTCGCTGGATGCCTCCATCAACGGCCGCGGCTTTTTCGTCAGCAAGACGTCGTCCGGCGAGACCGTGTACAGCCGCGTGGGCATCTTCACGAAGGACGGCAGCGATTTCCTGGTCGACAGCGCCGGCCGCCGCGTGCAGGGCAACCAGCTGACGCCGGGCGTGGAATCGGATGGCGTGCCGGGCGACCTCAAGGTACCGACCTCCACGCTGGCAGCGAAGGCATCGACCGGCATCGACTTCACGGCCAACCTGTCGGCCGACTGGAAGAAGCCGACGGTCGCGTTCGACACCACCAGCGATCCGGCCGTGGTGCCCGATTCGGCCAGCTACAACATGACCAAGGTGACGCTGGCGTATGACAGCCAGGGCAAGAGCCACACGGTCAGCCAGTACTTCGTGCGCGACGACGATGCCGCCAACACGGTCACCATCCACACGCTGGTCGATGGCCAGCGGCCGGCCACCGGCGAAGCCATCCAGCTGACGTTCGACAGCAACGGCGCGCTCGATACCACGACGCCCGCCAAGCTGAACCTCACCTTCAAGCCCGCCCCGGCCGCCGACGTGGCACTGGTGATCGACTACACGGGCAGCACGCTGCAGGCCGGCGAGGCGACCACCTCCACCAACGTGGCGGACGGCTACACGACCGGCCAGTACGTGGGCGTGGAACTGGGTTCGGACGGCAAGGTGATCGCCAAGTACTCGAACGGCCAGCAGCAGGCCGTCGGCCAGATCAAGCTGGCCACGTTCTCCAACGAGGATGCGCTGGTGCCCGTCAACGACACCAGCTGGACCGCCAGCGGCGACGTGGGCACCGTCAGCCTCGACAACCCGGGCGCCAGCGTGGCGGGCAGCCTGTCGATCGCCACGCTGGAAGGCTCCAACGTGGACATCACCAACGAACTGGTGGGCCTGATGGGCTCGCAGCGCAACTACCAGGCGAACTCGAAGGTCATCACGACCGAGAACCAGATGCTGCAGTCGCTGATGCAGGCCCTGTAACACGCACTGGACTCGGACTGAACCATGGACGCATTGATCTACACCGCGATGAGCGGCGCCGAGCGGGCCCTGCGGGGCCAGCAGGTGCACGCCAACAACCTCGCCAACATGGACACGGGCGGCTTCCGCGCCAACCTGGAGCTGGCCACCGCACAGGCCGCACCCGGCTATGGCTACGACGACCGCCACATGACCACGCTGCAGGCCAACGCGATCTCGACCAAGCAGGGCACGCTGCGGCCGACCGGCCGCGACCTCGATGTGGCGATCTCGGGCAGTGGCTACTTTGCCGTCGAGGGACCGAACGGCGAGGCGTACACGCGCGCCGGCGGCATCACGCTGGACGCCAACGGCACCATGACGGTGAACGGCATGCCGATCCTGGGCGAAGGCGGGCCGATCACGCTGCCCATCTACACCAAGGTGGAAATCGGCCAGGACGGCACCGTGTCGATCCAGAGCCCCGGCGGCATGGGCGAGATGCAGGTGATCGACAAGCTCAAGCTGGTGCGCGCCGAAGGGGGCGAGCTGACCAAGAACGAGGCGGGCCTGATCGTGGCGCGCGACGGCCAGCCGCTGGCCACCGACAACACGGTGCAGATCCGCCCCGGCCACCTGGAAGGCTCGAACGTGTCGGCCGTCGAGGAAATGGTCGCGACGATGAGCCTGAACCGCACGTTCGAAGTGCAGATGAAGCTGTTCAAGGCGGCGGACGACATGACCACTGCCGGCAACCGGCTGATCAGCGCCTGATCGGCCGCCGATCCGCAGCTGACTCTTACCAATTTATTTTCCGCCGGCATTAAAGTTGCCTGGCGGATTGCCGTTGTCATGGCACGGCCCCGCCGCGAATGACCGCGGCCACCAACAGGAGCATCACATGAATCCAGCAATGTGGATCAGCAAGACCGGCGTGCAGGCACAGGATGCCAAGCTGCAGGCCATCGCCAACAACCTGGCAAACGCCAACACGGTCGGCTTCAAGAAGGACCGCGTGGTCTTCGAGGATCTGGCCTACTCCATCGAAGGCCAGCCGGGCGCGCAGCGCGCCGACAACAACACGCTCGCGCCGACCGGTGTGCAGCTGGGCAACGGCACCCATATGGTGGGCACGCAGAAGGTGTTCACCAACGGCAGCACGCAGATCACCAGCAACCAGTACGACGTGGCCGTGGTCGGCAATGGCTTCATGCAGGTGCAGCGCCCGAACGGCGAAGCCGCCTTCACCCGCGCCGGCCAGCTGGGCCTGGATGCCAACGGCGTGCTGATCAATGCACAGGGCCTGCCGCTGACCCCGCAGATCACCGTGCCGGCCAATGCCACCTCGATCACGATCGCCGAGAACGGCACCGTATCCGCCACCATCGCCGGCAACACGGCGCCTACCGAACTGGGCCAGCTCACGCTGACCACCTTCATCAACCCGGCCGGCCTGCAGGCGCTGGGCGAGAACCTGTTCGCGGAAACGGCCGCCTCCGGCGCGCCCACCGAAGGCCGTCCGGGCGACGCGCAGTTCGGCAAGCTGAAACAGGGCGCGCTGGAAGCGTCCAACGTGCAGGTGGTCGAGGAGATGGTCGACATGATCGCTGCGCAGCGCACCTATGAAATGAACACGAAGGTGCTGTCCGCCGCGGACAACATGCTGCAGTACCTGGCCCAGGCCGCCCGCTGATTTTTTCGAGGACCCGATGATCAAAGCGCAACTGAGCGCACTGGCCGCGCTGCTGCTGGCCGGTTGCGCCGCCACGCTGGCGCCGCCCCCCGTGCGGCCCGGCCCCTATGACGAACCGCCCGCCGTGGCCCGCATCGCGGCGCCCCGTGGCACCTCGGGCGGGGTGTTCTCCGCCGACGCCGGCCTGTCGCTCGTCTCGGACAGCCGCGCGTTCCGCACCGGCGACGTGGTGACCGTGATCCTGCAGGAAACCACGCAGGCATCGAAAAGCGCCGGCACCAAGCTGGGCAAGGATTCCGGCATCTCCGTGACGCCCCCTTCCCTGCTCGGCAAGACGTATCCGAAGGCCGGCATCGACCTCTCCGCCGGCCATTCGTTCCAGGGCGACGCCACGGCCACGCAACAGAATGCGCTGACCGGCGCGATCACCGTGGTGGTCCAGGAAGTGATGCCGAACGGCCTCCTGAAGGTGGCCGGCGAAAAGGCCCTCACCCTGAACCAGGGCGAGGAATTCGTGCGGCTGCGCGGCTACCTGCGCGCCGCCGACATCGATGCCAACAACCAGGTCTCGTCGCAGCGCATCGCCAATGCCCGCATCGCCTACTCGGCGCAGGGCACGCTGGCCGACACCAACACGCCGGGCTGGCTGCAGCGCTTCTTCCTCGGCCCCCTGATGCCGTTCTGACGGATTGCCCATGAAACTGCACAAACTGTTCGCCGCCTGCGCCATCCTTGGCGCTCTGGCAGCACTGCCCGCCCAGGCCGCCCAGGTGCTGCGCAACCTCGTCTCCATCGAAGGCGTGCGCGACAATCCGCTAGTCGGCTATGGCCTGGTGGTGGGCCTGAACGGCAGCGGCGACTCGACGCAGGTGAAGTTCGCCAGCCAGTCGGTGGTCAACATGCTCAAGCAGTTCGGCGTGAAGATGCCGGACGGTGCCGATGCCAAGAGCAAGAACGTGGCTGCCGTGATGGTGTCCGCCGTGTTCCCGCCGGGCTACCGCCGCGGCCAGCCGATCGATGTCACCGTGTCGTCGCTGGGCGATGCGAAGTCGCTGCGCGGCGGCTCGCTGCTGCTCACGCCCCTGCGCGCGGCCGACAATGAAACCTATGCGCTGGCGCAGGGCAATGTCGTGGTGGGCGGCCTGAACGCTTCCGGCAAGAGCGGCTCCTCCGTCACCGTCAACACGCCGACGGCCGGGCGCATTCCGAACGGCGCGCTGATCGAGCGCGAGATCGCCACCGATTTTTCGACCAATGCCACGGTGCGCCTGTCGCTGCGCCGCCCCAGCTTCGAGACGGCCACCAATATCGTCGACTCAATCAACCGCAAATTCGGCAACATCGCCAGCACGGACGATGCCACCAGCGTGGCCGTGGCCGCCCCGGAAAACCCGACCCAGCGCGTGGCCTTCATGGCGAAACTGGAAGGCCTGAACATCGACGTGGGCCAGGAAAATCCGCGCGTCGTGTTCAATTCGCGCACCGGCACGGTGGTCATCGCCGACGGCCTGCGCGTGAAGGCGGCCGCCGTCACCCATGGCTCCCTGAAGGTGGTGATCTCGGAAAGCTCGAAGGTCAGCCAGCCGAACGCCCTGGCCGGCGGCCAGACCGTCGTCACGCCGCAGTCGAACGTGTCGGTGGACCAGGGGTCGGGCCAGATGTTCAAGTGGCCCGCCGGCGCCAAGCTGCAGTCGATCATCGACGTGGTGAACAGCCTGGGCGCCTCGCCGGACGACATCATGGCGATCCTGCAGGCACTCGACCAGGCCGGCGCGATCGAAGGCGAACTGGTGGTGATCTGATGGACGCGCGCCTGCCCGTCACCTCGGCCACCTCCACCACCGCCGGCGCCGGCCTCGATCCGGCCGCCGAGGGCGCGCCGCAGGTGGCGCCCGCCGACAGCGCGTATCACAGGAAGGCCACGGAAGCGGCCATCAAGTTCGAGAGCTTTTTCATCGGCCACATGCTCAAGCAGATGCGCAGCTCGACGAAGGAGCTGTCCGGCGACGACAGCATCTACAAGGATTCCGTCAACAGCGACATGCTGGACATGGCCGACAACCTGGTCGCCGACCAGATGGCCCACCAGCGCGCTTTCGGCGTGGCCGATGCCATCCTGCGCCAGCTCATCCCCGCCGCCCCGCCGCCACCGGCCGCACCGATGCCGGCCGGCGCCGTTCCTTCAGCACAGAAAAGTTCGGCAAAGACTTAATGCCGCGGGTCCGGCGGTCGCCATGAATAGATAACAGAGCAGTTCCGGAGCATTCCAGCGTCATCCCCCGGCCAGCCGTCCGTGACCGGACGGGCCGGCTGCCATGAAAGATCCGCCATGACCATCATTAACAACGCGTTGTCCGGTGCCGTTGCCGCCCAGGCCGGCCTGAATTCGGCCAGCCAGAACGTCGCCAACCTGCAGACCAAGGGCTATACCCGCCAGGGCGTGCTGCTGGCCGCGCAGGCCCCCGGCATCGGCACGCAAGGCGCGGGCAATGGCGTGAACGTGACGTCGCTGCTGCGCTTTTCCGACTCCTACAAGAGCCAGCAGCTGTGGCGCTCGAATGCCGAGCTGGGCCGCTACACGCAGCAGCAGCCCTACCTGACGCAGCTGGAGCAGGTGATGTCCGACGACAAGTCGAGCATTTCCTATGCGATGGACAACTTCTTCAAGGCGCTGAACGCGGTCGGCGAAGAGCCCACCTCCGGTCCGCTGCGCGGCCAGGTGGTGGCGCAGGCCGGCGCGCTGGCGGAAAGCTTCAACAGCATCTACCAGGTGACCCGCAACCAGCAGGTCTCCGTGCAGCAGCAGCGCGAGGCCACGCTGCCCAAGTTCAACACGCTGACGCAGAACATCGCTTCCCTGAACAAGCAGATCGCCGCCGCCGGCGCGCTCGGCACCAACACGTCCGGCCTGATCGACGAGCGGGACCAGGCCATCGACGCGCTGTCGCAACTGGCCTCCATCGAGGTGCTGGAGCAGCCGGACGGCAGCCGCTCCGTGTCGCTGAAGTCGGGCCAGCCGCTGGTGGCCGGTGCCGTGGCCGGCAGCCTGGCCATCGATACCACCAGCGCCACGCCGAAGTTGGTGGTGAGCTTTGCCGATGCCCGGTTCTCGGTGGACGACGCCAGCATGGGCGGCCAGCTGGGCGGCCTGGGCGACTTCGAGAAGAACACCCTGCTGCCGCTGCAGGCCTCGATCGCCGCGATGGCCAGTACATTGTCGACCGAGATGAACGCGCAGCTGGCGCAGGGCCAGTACACCGACGGCACGCCCGGCAAGCCGCTGTTCGCGACCGACGCGGGCGGCATCCTGTCCGTGGTGGCCGGCTACACGGCATCGGACCTGGCGCTGTCGGCGGATGGCACGCCGGGCGACTCCGGCAACCTGCAGCTGCTGGTCGACATCAAGAACAAGACCGTCTCGCTCAACGGACTGGGCACCGTGATGCTGGGCGATGCCGACACGCAGCTGGTCGGCCAGCTGGGCATCCGGAGCCAGCAGAACCTGTCGCTGCTGAACACGGCCACGACGATCCGCCGGCAGGCGGAAGACGACTGGGCGGCAACGTCCGGCGTCAACAAGGACGAGGAAGCCATCAACATCGTCGAATTCCAGAACATGTACCAGGCCAACATGAAAGTCATCGCCGTGGCGAACACGCTGTTCGAATCCACGCTGGCAATGTTCGGCTAAGGAGCAGCAGATGCGTATCGCCACCACCCAATACCAGGCCACCCTGAGCCGCTCGCTGGAACTGAACCAGACGATGGTTTCGCGCCTGACCCAGCAGATGGCCAGCGGCAAGGCGCAGATGCTGCCTTCCGACGATCCCGTCGCCAACGTGCGCGTGTCGCGCCTGACACGCGAGGAAGCCATCATCGGCCAGTACCGCGAAAACATCGCCGCGGTGAAGATCCGCCTGTCCAAGAACGAAGGCTACCTGTCCGGCATGGTGGGCGACCTGGGCGAGGCGCACGACCTGATGGTGTGGGCAGCCGACGGCGGCAATACGCCGGACGACCTGAAGGCCATGGTGAACAGCCTGGAATCGCTGCGCGACAGCCTGCTGTACACGTCCAACACGCGCGACCAGGAAGGCAATTACCTGTTCTCCGGCACGCAGACCAATACGGCGCCGGTCCGCCTGGATGGCGCCAGCTATGTCTATGACGGCAACGAGAAGGAGCAGAAAGTCGTGGTCGGCAATGGCATCTCGCAGGCCGTCAACGTCAACCTGGCCGGCATGCCCGCGCTGCTGAACCAGCTGAACACGGTCATCGAGGCCCTGCGCAACGCGACCACCGGCTCGTCCGATCCCACGCTGCACGCCACGATCGCCAGCACGATGGACATGGTGGACAGCACGCAGAACGCGCTGGCGGCCAAGGTCGCCACGCTGGGCGGCGCGCAGAACGTGCTCACCACGCTGGACAACAACCATGCCAATGTCAGCCTGTCGAACCAGACGGCGATGCGCGACCTGTCCGCACTCGACTACGGCGTCGCCTCCAGCGAACTGGCAGGCTACAATATGGCATTGCAGGCCACGTACCAGTCCTATTCGAAGGTCAGCAACCTGTCGCTGTTCAACGTCCTGTAACCCGCCGCGCTTATTCCAGTAGATCCGTACCATGCAAATCGTCCAGCGTCCCGCCACCGCCACCACGGGCCTTGCCACGGATTCGTCCGCTTCGGCAAATCCGCTGGATGGCAGCGGCGTGGCGGGTGCGGCCGACGGCGCCGCTGCGGCAACCGGTGCGGCACCGTCCGCCCCGCTGCGCCGCGGCCTGTCCAACTGGGACCAGCCGCTGCAGAACGATATTTCCGGCGCCCAGCAGGCCGTCGATTTCCTGGAACAGAGCGCCGCCCAGCTGCGCGCGCTGAAGACCGACCTGTCGGCCAAGCTGGCGGCGCGCCAGCTGCGCGACGGCCAGGCCGAACAGCGCGTGCGGCAGTTCGCGGATACCTGGCGCACCCGCCGCGAGGCTTCCGGCGGCACGCTCGATGCGCGTTTGAATTTCGCCAGCGGCGAGCCGTCCAGCCAGCGCTTCTCGGTGCGCGGCATGACCCTGCAGAACCTGCGCAACGGCGCGCGCGAAACGCTGGCCGTCGCCGTGGGCAGCGGCGCGCAGGGCCTGCGCTCGGTGCACCTGTCGCCCGGCCTGTCGGACGAGGAGATCGTCGGCCGCTTCGACAGCGCGCTGGCACCGGCCGGCGTGCGCGTGGCGGCCGGCCAGGATGGCGAGCTGGTGTTCTCCACGTCGGAAGACAGCTGGCCCGCCGTGCGCGACGTGTTTGCCGTGCAGGGCAGCGGCGTGCGCTTCCCCACCGGCCAGCTGAACCGGCTCAAGACGGAGGCCGAAGCGCCCGTGGTGATGCCGGAAGGCTGGGGCACCGCCGATATCGAAGGCATGCGCGCCACGCTGCAGCAGGTCACGCAGGCGCTGGCGCACGTGGAGGCCGCGCTGGCCAAGGTGCGCCTGGAACTGGCCAGTGCCGCGCAGCGCGCCGACAGCGCCATGCCGCAGCTGGAAACGGCCGGCGTGGAAGACCTGGCCGACCGCTTCGCCGGCATCGCCCAGGAGCCGGGCTACCAGTCCTTGCTGGCGCTGACCTCGGCGCTGGTGGGCATCAACCGGGAACGGGTGGTGTCGCTGCTGGGCCTGCGCTGAGCAGGGTCCGGCCCGCGCCGAGCAGGGTTCCTTCCCCGCCTTCCCGCGCCAGCGCCAGCAGCTGGTCCGCCGGCACCGGCCGGGCAAACACATACCCCTGCGCGTAGTCGCAGCCGGCCTGCCGCAGCAGCGCCAGCTGGGCCGGCGTTTCCACCCCTTCGGCCACCACCTCCAGGCCCAGCTTGTGGGCCAGCACGATGATGGCCTCGCACATCGCCAGGTCGCTGCCGTCCGCACCCGCGGCGCCCGCCGCCTCCAGCCCGGCCACGAAACTGCTGTCGATCTTCAGGTAGTCGATGTCGAACTGCTGGAGCTGCGCCAGTGCCGAGTGGCCGGTGCCGAAATCGTCCAGCGCCACCTGCACGCCCAGCGAGTGCAGCCGGCGCAGCCGCTCCAGCACGTGCGCGGCCGGTTCGGCGAGCAGGTCTTCCGGCACGTCCGCCACCAGGCTTTTCGGCGGCAGGTGCAAGGACTCCACGTAGCGCAGCCAGCCGTGCGACTCGTCGCGCAGCTGGGCCGACGAGACATTGATGCTGACCTGGAACGGCCGCCCCAGCGCCGCCTGCCAGGCCAGCACCTGGTCGGCCGCCTGGCGGAAGGCGCGGTCGCCGATCTCCAGCAGCAGCCCGGTCGATTCGGCGCCGGCGATGAAGTCGGCGGGATTGAGCACGCCCCGCTGCGGATGGTGCCAGCGCAGCAGCGCCTCGGCCCGCTCGATGGCGCCCGTCTGCAGGTGCACGATCGGCTGGTAGTGCAGCGTGAACTCGTGCTCCGCGGCGGCGCGGCGCAGCTCGTCGGCCAGCTGCAGGCGGCCCTGCGCGGCGGCCTGCATGTCCTCGGTGAAATAGGTGAAGCGGTTGCGCCCGCCGTTCTTGGCCGCGTACATCGCCTGGTCGGCATTGCGCAACAGCTCCTCGGCATCGGCCGCATCGGACGGATACAGCGCGATGCCCACGCTGCCGGAAATATGGCCCTGGTTGCCGCCGGCCAGCTCGAACGGCCGCTGCAGCACGGCGATCACGTCCCGCGCCACCCGTTCGGCATCGCCCACATGGCCCAGCTCGGGCAGGATGGCCACGAACTCGTCACCGCCGATGCGCGCCAGCGTGTCCGTCGCGCGCATGCACGCGCCCAGCCGCTGGGCGACCTGGACCAGCAGCGCGTCGCCCTGCTGGTGGCCGTAGCGGTCGTTCACCTGCTTGAACCGGTCCAGGTCGATGAACAGCAGCGCCAGGAAGGCGCGGCCCCGTTGCGCCTTCTTCATTTCGTGGCGCAGCCGTTCCTGGAACAGGTTGCGGTTCGGCAGGCCGGTGAGCACGTCGAAATTGGCCTGCTGCCAGGCCAGGTCGGCCGATTCGCGGTGGGCGGTACGCTGCTCCGTGATGTCGGACACCAGCGCCAGCGCGCCCAGGTAGGCGCCGTCCTCGTCATGCAGCGGATTGACGGCCAGGTGCACCCACAGCGCGGCGCCGTCCTTGCGGACCAGCTTGAACTCGCGGCGGCCCGGCATGCCCTGCTGGCCGCGCGCCACGTTCCGTTCCAGCAGCGCGCGCCCTTCGCCATCCATGAAGCTCACGAGCGACAGGCCCGGCATCTCGTCGATGTCGTAGCCCAGCATCTCGGCCATGCGCGGATTGACGAAGGTGGTGTGCGCCGCATCGTCGAATTCCCAGATGCCTTCGCGCGCCGTCTGCACGATGCGGCGGAAGCGCTCCTCGCTTTTCTCCAGCGCCGGCAGGCGCCCTTCTGCCGGCTCCACCGTCACGCGCAGCGCGCCCTGCACGAGGCAGCCATGCAGCGTGACGGGCAGGCCCCGGTCGCCGCGGCCGCGCTGCAGCTGCAAGGCGCAATGGACCGGTGCCGTGCTGCGCCGCGCCGCAGCCAGGAAGAGGTCGAAATCGGGCAGGAACCGGGCGGCCACGAAGCTGCGCAGGCGCGCCCGGCCGGGCTGGGCGCGGTCGATGTCGAGCAGGTCCGCTCCCACCAGGTTGGCCCGTTCGATGCTGCCATCGGGGCCCAGCAGGAAACAGCCGACCGGTGCCAGCAGGTAGAGCTCGTCGAACAGGGCGCGTTCCGCTACGTCGCCAGGCGCGATGGGGGCGTCGCCGCCCAGCGCGGCCAGCAGCGTCTCCTGGGCCAGCGCCGGCAGGGTGCCCGGCAGACCCGGCGTGGCGAGGACGGGCAACGGCAGCGTGCCGGGGGATGCGGCGCTGGCGAACGGCGCGGTGGAAGCGGCGGCAGAGTGGTTGTCCATGATTCCCCGGCTGAAACGGCGATGGCTGTCGAGAACGCCGAATCAGCCTAGCATCAACGAATCATGAAGTCGAGCGGCGCCCGCACCGTGTGCGCAGGGCCGCCGGCATGGCACCGGTCAGTAGCGGTGGCGCCGGCCGAAATTGTGGCCTACCACCAGCAGCGTGCTCTCGACGAGGCTGGACAGGCCGAGGATCAGCTGCACCAGCTTGTCGTCCGGCAGGACCCACATCGAGCCCTTCGGCGGCTCGGCCTGGGCCACCGCCGTGATCAGGGGCGCCGCCCATTCGGCGTCGGGCGTAACATCGAGGATCACGGCGTCGTCGGTGGTCTGCAGGAAGATGTCGCCGCCGGCCGCCAGCGTGAAGCGCACGCCGTAGCCGGTTTCGTCCCGGCCCACGTGTTCCTGCAGCGCCAGGTTGTGCTCGGCGATCCACAGTTCCGCGTCCGCGGGCGTTTCCAGCGCCGTCCAGGGCACCGGGCGGAAGCGCGGCGGCGCTCCGTCGTCATTATCGAGCTGCATCGTGATGGGTGGTGAAATGGGGAAGGCAGTGTAACCGAAGAAAGGAGCATCGATGAAGCTGACACGCTATGTATCGGAATTCGAGGAATTCCTGAACCGCTACCGGGATGACCATCCCGGCATGGAGGACGAGCAGCGCCGCGGCTGGCAGATCTGGTGGGACCACCGGCTGGACCTGGATGCGGCGGACCGGCAGAAGCGCGATACCGTGGCCACGAAGCCTTACTATTACAGCTGAAACCTGCAGCTGAAATTCGCGGCTGACAATTCGCGGCTGAAACCTGCAGCTGGTCCTTCCGGCTGAACCCCGCGGCTGAAACCCGCGGCTGAAACGACAACGGACCCGCGGGTCCGCTGTCTTCGTCGCTCAACCCTTCCAGGTGCGCTTCAGGCCCGTGTCGGCATGGATCCAGCCGCCGCGCGGGCCCTCGCGGTAATAGAAGCCCACGCCGCCCTGGCCGAAGCTCTTCACCAGGCCGCCCAGCACCTCGGCATTCAGGTTGGCGATGCGGATGTCGGCCGCCTTGCCGTCCATGTGCAGCGACTGACGGGCGGCGGGAATGCCCTGCTCGCGCAAGCGGTTGTTCGAGGCGGGCGTGCGGTAGCCGGACAGGATCTCCACCGGGCTACCGATGCCGTAGCGCGCCACGAAGGCCTGCGTGCCCCACAGGGTTTCCAGCAGCTTCGGATCGATGGCGATGGTCTCCTTGCCGTTGACGTCGCGCAGTAGGTGGCACAGCTGCTCGTAGGCGGACTGGATGATTTCGCCGTCGCGCCAGTACAGCACGGTCGCCTTCTCGTTGCTTTGCGGGCGGGTCACGGTGATGGTGCGGGGCTTGATCCAGAATTCCAGGTCGAGGGCCTGGGCGTCGAAGATGTCGGGCGGCGGCTGCAGGCCGTCCTGGGCCGCATGGGCCGGGCTCAGCCCGACGAGCGGCGCACCGATGAAACTGGCGGCGGCAAGGCCGGCCGTGTTGTGAAGAAATTGTCTGCGCGTTGCCATAGCTAACCCATTGAACCGAAGCGGATACGGCCGTTACTATAGCCCATCGCCCCCGGAAGTTGAGAAAGCGCTTTAACTGTGTGGCGTAAATTGCACCACTGGCAGACCGGCTTTAAGACGTGCTTAAGCCAGCGCGACTCATGCGGCAACTGGCACGTCGGCGACGGGCAAGGCGGCACGGGGCTGGTCCAGCGCGTAACCTTGCGCCAGCGGTGCGATGCCCGCCAGTGTTGCGATGTCGGCCAGGGTGGCCAGGGTGCCACTGCTTTCGGCATGATGGAACACGATCCGCGTGTCCTGCTCTCCCGCGACCGCCACCAGGCGAGACAAACCTTCCCGGTCGCGGGCAGCGCGCGCATCGATGCGGATGAGGTCGGGCCGCACCCGGTCCAGCAGCGCCTGCCCTTCCGTGGCGCCGCCTGCCTGCACGGCGAAGCGGAAACCGTTGCGGCGGTAATTGTCCGCCACATAGCCCAGCAGCCAGCTCTGTTGCGGCGTGGTGGCCGGCAGCTGCAGCACGATGCGTTCGACCGGCAGCGCCAGCGCATCGAGAATGCGGCGGAACGCGTGGCCATGGTTGCTGCTGACGGCACTCAGCAGCCGTCCATGCACGTTCAGGTGCAGGTCGATGCCGGCGCAGGCACCCTGCCGGAAGAAATTGATCGCGTGGAGCATGCGGCACAGGCGGTCGAGTTCGACGGATTCGTCGTCGCTGGCGGCATTTTCCAGCAGGCGCCAGAGCGACAGGCCCTCATCCTCGGCCGAGATGCCGCGCGCCAGCCCTTCGGCCGCGACCACTTCCCCGCTGCCCAGCTGCCGCACGGGATGGAACACGCTCGTCATCGTGCAGTGGAAGAAGCGGCCATGGGCGCGGCCCGTGCCGTCCAGCCACAGGGAAGCCGGCGAGGCGGCGGCAGTGACGGGATCGGCCAGGCGGGCGAGGTATTGCTGGAGGACGGGATAGCTCATGGCAGGCTTCGTTCGATGGAAATGCCGCCAGACTAGCCGCCCTGCGCACTTCGCAAAACGAATCGTTTTATCGTTTGTTATTCGTCGCGCGCATAAAGAACCCAACCGCTCGGCGCGTGCCTGACGGAGGAACGCCGCCGGTTTTGGAAAGCCCTGTCACCTGGACGGTCTTGCAGACCTTCCACGGGCACCAGCCGGACAGTCGAACCGCCGTCTCACGGATGAGTTCGTGTCCATGTCGGGGTCTGACCCCAGGGTGGACACGCACGCGGCGGTGGGCCAGCGTATATGCATTTTCGTTATCATGCGCATCGCCCATATAAGCATATTGAAAAAGATTCGTTTTACCGGCGGGCGTGTGGCGGTATCGTTGAACCTGACTTCAACGGAATTCATGCAATCATGTGCCAGCTTCTCGGATTGAACAGCAGCGTACCCGCCGGACTCGGACCGTTCTTCGACGTGTTTGCCGAGCGCGGCGGCCGGACCGACGAGCACAAGGACGGCTGGGGCATCGCCTTCCACAGCGGCAAGCACTGCCGCCTGTTCACCGACCACCGCGCCGCGATCGACTCGCCGCTGGCCACGCGCATCCGCAACCGCGCGCTTCGCGCCCGCAATATCCTGGCGCATATCCGCAAGGCGACGCAGGGCCGCATCGCCATCGAGAACGTGCACCCGTTCGCCCGCCAGCTGTGGGGCCAGACGTGGTGCTTCGCCCATAACGGCGACCTGAAGGCTTTCACGGCAGCACCCGGCCCGTTCGTGCCGCAGGGCGACACCGACAGCGAAGCGGCGTTCTGCCACCTGCTGTCCCACCTGGCGCGGCGCTTCCCGGACGGCCAGCCCGGCGCGACGGCACTGCGCGCCGCACTGGCCGAGGTCGCCGCGACGATCGCCGCGCACGGTACCTTCAATTTCATCCTGTCGAACGGCGAGATGCTGTTTGCGCACTGCTCCACCCACCTGCATTACCGCCTCGACCACGGCCGCGCGATGATCGCCACGCAGCCGGTCGATGCGCGCGAGGGCTGGGTCGCCTTCGCCCCCGGCGAGCTGAAAGCCTTCGGCAGCGGCCTGCTGCATCCCTGATCCGAGGCCTGGCCGCTTTCCCGCCCGGGCCCCACCCCATCCCGGTCAGGCTGTTTCCGCCCTGACTTCACCGCATCCCGGCCGCGCCCCCATCCCGACCAGGCACCACCCTATCATGGCCGCGCCGCCAGGTGGCGGCCATTCCGGAGCGTCCATGCCCTGCCTGTCCCTGTCGGTCGGCGCCACGCCGGCCCATAACGAAGACCACATCGCCATCCTCGACAGTCCGGGCATGACGGATCTGCTCGTGCTCGATGGCGGCACATCCGTTGCGGCGCGCGACTACATCGACGAGATCGATGGCGATGTCGTCTGGTTCGTGCGGCGCTTCTGCGCGGCGGTCGAACCGGCCATCGCTGCCGGGCTGGACCAGCGTGAGGCCGTGCACTGCGCCATCGACACCGTCCGCGCCGCGTTCCAGGAACGCGCGGCGCACCACGACGTTCCGGTCCATGCCTGGCCGATCGCCGCTCTCACCTGGATCCGCATCACGCCGGCAGCCGGGGCGCACCGGCTGCAGCTCTATTGCCTGGGCGACTGCATCAGCCTGCTGGCGCTGGCGGACGGCAGCGTGCGCGACCTCGACCCGTACACGAATCCCCAGGAGGCGGTGCTGCAGACCGCGATTGCCCGCCTGCGTGCCGAAGGCGTGCACGATCCGGCGGAGCGCCACGCGCGCCTGCTGCCGCTGCTCCGGAAACGGCGCGAAGAGCAGAACATGGCACCACGACCGACCGTGCTGTGCCTGAAGCCGGATGGACCGTTCGCGGCACGCCGCCACGAAGCCGTGGCACCGGCAGGCGCGTTCCTGCTGGGCATGACGGACGGCTTTTACCGGGTGGTCGACAGCTACGGGCTGCACACTCAGGCGTCGCTCGCTGCCTTGTGTGCGGGGGGCAACCTGCATAACGCGCTGGCGCAGCTGCGCCGCCATGAAGCGGGCAATGACGCCGGCCAGGCGGTGAAGAAGGCGGACGACGCGTCGGCGGTGTGGTGGCGCGCCGGCGCCTGAGAGATCAGTTCGAGTTGCAGTTGCAGAAGCGCTTGCGCTTGGCATCGGGCTCGGCGCCCGCTACCAGCGGCTTCCAGAACAGCATCGTGTCCACGCCATACGGCGAGCGGACATTGCCATCGCGCCGGTAGCCCAGGGCCGCGAAGAACGGGTCCGCCGCCGCGGTGCTGTGCAGGTGGATCGTGCGGATGCCGACGGCCAGCGCGTGTTCCTCGACCCGCTGCAGCAGCGCCCGGCCGGCGCCCTGCCGCTGCGCTTCCGGCAGCACGTAGCACAGCGCCAGCTTGCCGGCGGCCGTCAGCAGCGACACGCCCACCACCGCGTCCCCGTGCAGCACCACCAGCGAGTAATTGGTCGACGACTCGAACCACGCGGCCACCATGGGCGGATGCTTGTTGCCCAGCCAGGCGTCGAGGATCGCGGGGTCGTCCTGGTGGTCCTGCGTGCAGCTTTCGGCAATCGTCCGGCGCAGCACCTGGCAGGCGGCAGCAGCATCGGCAGGGGTGGCGGGACGGATATCGAAATGCATTGAGAACTCGTTGAAAACGCTGGCAGATCAAGGATATGGGTGCTACAGAGCCGGACTATACACCAGAGTCGGAACGGCCGTCGGCAAGCGTCCCTGTGTCATCATCTAAGCTTATAACGATTAATTCGTTTCTTTCCCGGACGGAATTACGGACCATTGCTTATCTGTTTTCTTACACGAGACCACCATGGCAAATAAAAAAATCGTATTTGGCGCCCCCTTCCAGGGACGCCGCCTGCTGCTGGCAGCCACCCTCGCCGCCGCCGCGTTCGGCAGCACCGCAGCGCAGGCCGCCGATGTGACGCTGCTGAACGTGTCCTACGACGTCGCACGCGAGCTGTACAAGGACATCAACCCCGTCTTCGAGGCGCAGTACAAGCAGCAGACCGGCAAGAGCATCGAGATCAAGCAGTCGCATGGCGGCTCGTCGAAGCAGGCCCGCTCGGTGGCCGATGGCCTGGAAGCGTCCGTGGTGACGATGAACCAGGCCAACGACATCGACATGCTGGCCGACCGCGGCCTGGTCGCCCCGGACTGGGCGAAGAAATTCCCGAACAATGCGGCGCCCAGCTATTCGACGATGATCTACCTCGTGCGCAAGGGCAATCCGAAAGGCATCAAGGACTGGGCCGACCTGGCCAGGCCGGGCGTGAAGGTGGTCATTCCGAATCCGAAGACGGCCGGCAATGGCCGCTACACCTACCTGGCGGCCTGGGGCTCGGTCACGCAGGCCGGCGGCAACGATGCGCAGGCGCGCGACCTGGTCACCAAGATCTTCAGGAACGTGCCCGTGCTGGACGGCGGCGGCCGCGCCGCCACCACCACCTTCACGCAGCGCCAGATCGGCGACGTGCTGGTGACGTTCGAGAACGAGGTGAACCTGGTGCGCGCCGAGTTCGGCGACAACTTCGACATCGTCTATCCGTCGGTCTCGATCCTGGCCGAGTCGCCGGTGGCCGTGGTGGACAAGGTGGTCGACAAGCGCGGCGTGCGCAAGGAAGCCACCGCCTACCTGAACTTCCTGTACACGGAACAGGGCCAGGAGATCATCGCGAAGCACTACCTGCGTCCCCGCTCGCCGGCCGTGGCGAAGAAGTACGCGGCGCAGTTCCGCCCGATCAAGCTGTTCACCGTCGACGACGTGTTCGGCGGCTGGCGCGCGGCGCAGAAACGCCACTTCGACGATGGCGGCGAGTTCGACAGGATCTACGGCGGCAAGTGATAGAGGGGGCCGGGGCTGAGCGTCCGCTCCGCGGCCGGGCCTGGTGCCTGACATCTGGTGTGCGACATCTGGTGCGTGGCATCTTTCCAACCTGGTCAACGACCGGACCGTTGTGCCCTTCAGAAGGTGTCTGGCACCCGTCCGGACAAGGGCAGCGGCATCCGGTGCATGCTGCGGGCGGAAAAGAGATCAGACCCGCGCTGGCCGGGCCGACCGATTTTTCGCCGAACTTCCTTACTGATGAGTTAAAAGGGACCAACACGGTCCCTTTTTGACGTTATTTCGTCCCACACTGCTGACATCGGCTGGACTGGGCCGCATGCAGCATGCTATCGTCCTGCTTTAGAGAAATTGCTCTAAAGCACCGCTTTGCCAAGGCGCGCCAGAACCGCGCCCTATTCGCTCCCCGAATTCACGATTTTCCTCCGAACAGACCATGCTGAAGAAACTTGCCGCCGCCCTGCTGATGTCCGTGTCCGCAGCCGCGCTCGCCGTGCCGCTGGGTTCGCAATCCGTGCTCGTCATCGACGACTCGGGCAACATCCTGCTGGAAAAAAATGCCAACGTCGTCGCGCCGATCGCGTCGCTGACGAAACTGATGACCGCGATGGTCGTGCTGGACTCGAAGCTCGACATGAACGAGCCGATCAGCATCGACAAGCAGGACGTGGACATGCTCAAGCACAGCACCTCGCGCGTGCCGGTCGGCGCCACGATGCCGCGCAGCGACGTGCTGCAGCTGGCCCTGATGTCGTCCGATAACCGCGCCGCCGCCTCGCTGGCCCGCACCTTCCCGGGCGGCCCGACGGCCTTCAAGGCCGCCGTCAACAACAAGATCCGTGCGCTGGGCATGACGCAGACGCATATCGACGAGCCCACCGGCCTGTCGCCCAACAACACCTCCACCGCGTCCGACCTGGTGAAGATGGCCACCGCTGCCGCGCGCTATCCGGAAATCGCCCGCATCACGACGGACACCAAGGACATCATCGACATCAAGGGCCGCAAGGTCGAATACCACAACACCAACCGCCTGGTCGGCGCCAAGGGCTGGGACATCGGCCTGTCGAAGACGGGCTACACGGAAGAAGCGGGCCGCTGCCTCATCATGCGCATCACGGCCGCCGGCAAGAACGCCACGATGGTGCTGCTCAATGCCAAGGCCTCGTCGGCCCGCATCGTCGACGCACTGAACATCCGCCGCTTCATCACGGGCGGCGACGAACCGCGCGTGGCCCGCGCCCCGCGTGCGCAGCCGAAGCTGATGAAGGCGTCGAACGGGCGCAAGAAGGCGGCACCGACGAAGAAATCGCGCAAGCGGAAGGCGGCAATGTAATTCGCCTTCGGGAGACGAAAAACCGGCCGGGGATGGCCGGTTTTTGCATTCCGGTCGCGCCGAACGGCTGCCGATGCCCGCCAGTCAGCTCATGCCGAACCGCGGCCAGCGGGCAGCATGACAAGCCCCGCCCGCACGTTCGGCCCTGGCAGCTGCCCGGCGCTTCACTGCGCACGGTCCGGATAAGCGATCTTGAACAGCGGGTTGGTGAGTCCCAGGGCCGTGTAGTTCACGGCATTGCGCCGGCCGCGCGGCCCGGGACGATGGGCATCGCGCCACCGCTGGGCGATCTCCCGGCCTGCGGCCATCCGCCCGGCAGGGTCGTCGGGACCCGGGTCGGCCTTCAGCAGCGGGCAGCGCCAGATGGCCTGCGCGGCGACATCCCGGGCGGCAGTCGACAGGTTTGCCAGCGGCACGAAGGCGGACCGGCTCGGGTGGAAGCAGACACCGTTGCCGTTGTATTCGTGGGCCGTGGCGCTGCCGCAGGTGCACCCGCCGCCGCATTGATTGATGATCTGGTAGCCGGCATCCGTCTCGACGGCGCTGCGGCCCTGGTTCCAGTCGTAGTAATGCACCTGCGTGATGTGCCCGAAGTCGCCGGTGGCATTCTGGAAATACACGGTCGGCAGCGAGTCGACGTCGCCCGTGATGCCGATGATGTTTTCCACCTTGTAGAAGTCGTCCCTGTAGCCCATGTTTTCAAGCTCCTCGCATGACGGTTGGCAGCCGGCCCGACGCCTTCCGGCCGGTGCGGATCATCATGCGTGGTAGTCACCGGGCGTGTCAATATCCCGCGCGGCGGGACGCCGCGGCCGGCGCCCCGCGTCAGTAAGGCCCGCGCACGTGGTCGCGCACCGAGGTGCGATAGACCTCGGCCAGCGAGGCATGCAGCGCCTCGGGCAGCGGCGCCAGTTCCGCGGCGCTGGCGTTCGACGCGATCTGCGCGGGCGAGCTGGCGCCCGGAATGACCACCGAGACGGCCGGATGGTCGAGGATCCAGCGCAGCGCCATCTGCGGCATCGTCAGGCCGGCCGGCACCAGCGCGGCCACCTGCTCGGCCGCGGCGATGCCCTTCTCCAGTTCCAGCCCGGCGAACGTCTCGCCGACATTGAACGCGGCGCCGTCGCGGTTGAAGTTGCGGTGGTCGTCGGCGCGGAAGGTGGTCTGGCGGTTGATCTTCCCGCCCAGCAGGCCGCTGGCCAGCGGCAGGCGCACGATGATGCCCACGTTCCGTTCGGCCGCCTGTGGCAGCAGCCGTTCGGCCGGCTTCTGGCGGAAGATATTGAAGATCACCTGCAGCGACGTCAGGCCCGGCTGCTCCAGGCAGATCAGGCCTTCTTCCACCGATTCCACGCTGGCGCCCCAGCGCGCGATCAGCCCTTCCTGCTGCAGCTCGCGCAGCCATTCGAACACGTCGCCCTGGCGCAGCACGTCCGTCGGCACGCAGTGCAGCTGCGTCAGGTCCAGGCGCTCGACACCCAGCCGCTCGACCGAGCGCAGCGTCGCATCGCGCAGGGAGGCGCGGGTGTAGCCGTCCGGGTAGATGCCGGCGCGGCCCAGCTTCGTGGCTACCGTGATGTCGGCATGGCCGGCCGACTCCAGGAAGCTGCCGATCGAACGCTCGCTGGCACCGTCGCCGTAGACATCGGCCGTGTCGTAGAAGCGCACGCCCGATGCGTAGGCCTGGGCGAGCGTCTGCTGCGCCACCGCGTCGTCCCAGTGGTCGCCCCAGCCGCCGCCCAGCTGCCAGCAGCCAAGCCCGATTTCCGGCACCGATAATCCATCCTGTCCCAAGCGGCGTTTCTGCATTGCGTGTCTCCAGTCGATAGCTAGTCAAGACCGCCATTATCGCCGGATGCGGCGCGATGCGTGGGACGGTTCGTCGCGACCGCGGCTACACCTCGCCGACGCAGATGCCCGGGATGACGACGCGGCGAAACAAGTGGGGGTGGGCGGTCGCGCTGTCGGGGTAGACGGCGCGCAGCGGACCGAATTCCGGCTGGTCGTTGGTGGCAGCGAAGGCGGCCGTGGTTTCGAACACCGCATAGTTGAACCACATGCGGCTGTTGCCGATGCCCTGGTGCAGCTGGGCGGAAATATAGCCGGGCTGGCGCTTGAAGAATTCCGCGTCCTGCTGCCAGGCCCGCTTGAACGCTTCCGCATCCTCCGGGGCGACATCGAAGACATTGAGCAGAACGGTGGTCTTGCCAGCCGTGTCGGCATACTGCTCGCGCAGGGAAAACGAGGGATCGAGTTCGACATGTTTCAGCATCACGCACTCCTGGTCGCATGGGTGGCAGGGGCCCCACCGGGTGGCCGGGCGACGACGCTGGTGGTACCTGTATGTCATCGCTTGATGACATAATGCCGTCTATCCACCACCATGTCAACAAGTGTTGACTTACACGCTCGCCTCCCATGAAACGCTCCCGCAATGCCGCCGAAACCCGCACCGCCATCCTCTCCGCCGCCCGCAGCCAGTTCGCCGAACACGGTTTCGACCGCACCACGCTGCGCGGCGTGGCGAAAGTGGCAGGCTGCGATCCCGTGATGGTGTACCGCTACTTCGGCAGCAAGGATGCCTTGTTCGTGGAAGCCGCCAGCGTCGACCTGAAACTGCCGGACCTGGCCGCCCTGGCGCCGGACGCGGTGGTGCCGCGGATGTTCGAGCACTTCTTCAAGGTCTGGGAGGAAGACGCGACCTTCATCGGCCTGCTGCGCGCATCGGCCAGCAGCGAGGAAGCGGCCGCCGTGCTGAAGGCGTTCTTCATGGAGAGCGTGCTGCCGCAATTGCGCCAGGTGGCAAGGGATGGCTCCCCGCAGCGGGCCGCGCTGGCGGGCAGCTTCATCATCGGCCTGGCGTGGGCGCGCTATATCGTGCGCAATCCCCTGTTGACGGAACTGTCGCGCGACGAATTCCTGCAACTGGCCCGGCCCGCCTTCGAGGCGGCGCTGTTCGGCGGCAGCGCCGAGCCAGGGCTGAGGGCTGAGGGATGAGGGCTGAGGGCTGAGGGCTAGCGGCCCAGCGCCTCGCGCAAGCCGCTGGCGCGCTGCGTCTTCTCCGCGATCGCCTCGCCCAGCACCGCCGCATTCGGCGACACCAGCGTGAAGAACTCGCGGGCCCGCGTGATCCCCGTGTAGACCAGCTCGCGCGCCAGCACGGCATTCGCCTGCGGCGGCAGCACCATCACCGTGTGCGTGAATTCGGAGCCCTGCGACTTGTGGACGGTCATCGCGAACGCCGTCTCCACATTGCGCAGCCGCGTGGCCAGCACGCTGCGCACCGCCTCGCCATCCGTGAACCACACGCGCAGCGAACCGGGGCGCGCCGGGTCCGGCAAGGTCAGGCCGATATCGCCGTTGTAGACACCCGTCGCGTAGTCGTTGCGCGTGACCATGACGGGACGGCCGACATACCACTCGCCGCGCCGGCGCAGCAGGCCCGCCCCTTCCAGCTTCTGCTCGATGGCCTCGTTCAGGCCCGCCACGCCCCATTCGCCCTCGCGCACGGCGCACAGCAGCCGGAAACGCTCGAAGCTGCGCAGCACGTCGCGCACCCAGGCCTCGTGGTCGCCGCCATGCGCCACGGTGGGTCCCTGCCGGATCAGCTCCAGGTAGTCGCGATAGCCGGCGGCCGTGCCCTCGCGGCCGCGCAGTGCCAGCGCCAGCACGTCGTTCGGCCGCGCCCCTTCGATCCAGTGCACCTGGCCCGTCGCATCCCCGCGCAGCACGGCGCGCGCACCGTCCGCATCGCCGGCATTCACGGCCAACGCCAGCGCGCCGATCGGCCCACCGAAGCGCCGGCTGCGGCGCAGCATCACCGTTCTCTGCGCCAGTGGGCCGCCATCCCGTTCGCGGAAGGCGGCCGGAATCGCTTCGCCGGCCGCCGCCAGCACATACTCGGCACTGGCCGCATCGTAGTTGCCGCTCTCGGCACCGGCGCACAGGTCGCCCAGCACGGCGCCCGCCTCGACGGAGGCCAGCTGGTCCTTGTCGCCCAGCAGGATCAGCCGCGCCTGCGGCGGCAGCGCCGCCAGCAGCGCGGCCATCATCTCCAGGTGCACCATCGACGCTTCGTCGACGATCAGCACGTCCACATCGAGCGGATTGCCGGCGTTGTAGGCAAACGCGCGCGTATCGGGCCGGGCGCCCAGCAGCGAGTGCAGGGTGCGCGCGCCGCCCATGCGGCCGGCCAGCGCCTTCAATGGCAGCGCGTCTTCCAGCCTTCCTGCCAGTTCATCGAGGGCCGTGTCGATCGACTGCTTCAGGCGCGCGGCGGCCTTGCCGGTGGGCGCGGCCAGCGCGATGCGCAGCTCGTGGGCCTGGTTGCCGGCCATCGCGAATAGCAGCGCCAGCAGCCGCGCCACCGTGTACGTCTTGCCGGTACCGGGACCGCCGGTGATGACGGCCAGCTGGCCGCGCAGCGCGGCGGCACAGGCGATCTTCTGCCAGTCCGGGCCGGTGTCCCCGTCCGCCGCCTTGCCACGTTTGTCCTGCGCGAACAGCCGATCGAGCCAGCCCCGTACCTCGGCCGTGTCGACGTCGTGCAATGCCGTCGCACGCGAACGCACGGACGCCGCCACCGTCGCCTCGTCGCGCCAGTAGCGGCGCAGGTACAGCCGTTCGCCATCGAGCACGAGCGGCTGGTTGAAATCCAGGTCGCCCACCGACCAGGCCTGCTCGCAGTCGTGCAGCGCGGCGCGCCAGCCTTTCACCTGTTTCGGCAATGGCCCGGCGGCACTGCGCAGCCGGCTCCACTCGCCATCCGTCCAGCCCAGCTGCGGCGACGGATCGCCCGCCAGGTCGGCCAGCACCAGGCAGCTGTGGCCCCTGCCCTCCAGCTCGGACAGCAGCACGCAGGCCACCAGTACTGGCGCCGGCGTGTCGCCCAGCGTGGCGATGAAGCGCGTAAAAGCCCCGGCCAGGCGGCGCAGCTTGCCGTCCGCCGTCAGCGTGTCGATCGCTGCGAACAGCGCGGTGTGGTCAGTCATCCGCTGCTCCTTCCGCGCTGCCGTCGCGCCGCAGCAGCTCGTCCAGTTCGTCGAGCAGCAGCGGATCGGGGGCGATCAAGTGGCAGCCCCGCGTGGTGGCGTTGCCGATCCCGCGCAGGAAGAAGAACACCGCGCCGCCCAGGTGCTCCTGCGGGTCGTAGGCCTCGCCCAGCCGGCTGGCCAGCAGGCGGTGCAGCGCCAGCAGGTAGATCGCGCCCTGCACGTCGTAGCGGTGCGCGGCCATGCCCTGCGCCAGCGCCTTCGCATGGTAGGCCGCATCGCCGCCGCCCAGCGTGTTCGATTTATAGTCCAGCACCCAGTAGCGGCCGCCCTGTTCGAACACCAGGTCCGAGAAGCCCTTCAGCATGCCGTGCAGCGCGCGCTGCGGCAGCGGCGGGCGCTGGATGCCACCGAGCAGATGGCGCCGGCACAGCGCATCGATGGCGCCGCTGGCCAGCCGCTCGCTGGGGAACCAGAACTCCATCTCCGGCAGCATGGCGCCGACGTGCTCCAGCGACGTGCCGAGCGGCGGCAGCGCCGTCGTCACGATGGCGCGCAGCCAGGTGATCGTGTCCTCCACGCGGTGCCCCCAGCCAGCCCGCTCGATGCGCCGGCCGATGCGTTCCTCGAAGTTCGCGTGGTGCACGCTGTCGAAGCCCTCCTGCGCCAGCCATTCGAGCTGTTCGTGCAGGAAGTTGCCCGGCACGGAGCCGCGCGGGAAGCGGTGCCACGGGCTCGCATCGGCGCCTTCCTCGATGTTTCTGCCCGGCGCATCGTCATCGCCTTCCAGCAGCGTCTCCTCCAGCGCATCGCGCGGCGCGGCCTGCGTGCCCCGCGCCAGCGAGGTAAAACTGCCCACCGACCAGTCGCGTTCGAAACGGGCATCGTACTGGCGCGTGTCCACCAGCGCCGGACGTTCCTCGACGCGGTTAAGCAGCGTCACGCCTTCAGGATGCGAGACCGCCGCCACGCCGATGCCGCCGCAGTCGCCGGCCAGCTGCTGCCAGCGCTCGCCCAGTGCCTCCGCCGGCAGCGGTTCGCCGCCCGTCAGCAGGTAGCCCAGTGCCGATTCGTGCAGCAGGTTCTTGCCCTCCGTGCGGCCCGGCAGCGCGGCCACGCCCAGCCACAGGAAGTGGCGCGCACGGGTCAGGGCCACGTACAGCAGGCGCAGGTCTTCGGCGATGCGCGCTTCCTCGACCGCTTCCTGCGCCTCGGCGGACAGGCCCATGTCGATGCGGCGCGTGCCTTCGCCATCCGTGTATTCGAAGAAGCTGCGGTTGCGCCTGTCCACCTTGCGCGCCGTGACGGCGAACGGTAGATAGACCAGCGGATATTCCAGCCCTTTCGACTTGTGGACCGTGACGACCTTCACCAGCTCGGCATCCGACTCCAGCCGCAGCACCTGCTCGTCGCCGGCCGCGCCCTCGCCTTCCACCTGCTCGGCCATCCAGCGGATCAGCGCCTGCTCGCCATCGAGCTGGCGGCTGGCCGACTGCAGCAGCTCGGCCAGGTGCAGCAGGTTCGTCAGGCGCCGCTCGCCGCCTCCCTCGGCCAGCAGTGCCGCCGGCAGGCCCAGCTCGTGGATGAAGCGGCGCAGCATCGCCAGCACGCCCTGGCGCTGCCAGATGGTGTGCAGGTTCTTCAGCTGCTCGACGCGCTGCTCCCACGCCAGTTCGTCCGACGACAGCCGCGCCAGTTCGTGCAGCGGCAGGTTGGCCGTGCGGGTGGCAAAAGCAGCGCGCGCCAGACTGCCATCGAGCGGGTTGGCCAGCGCGGACAGCCAGCGCAGCACGTCGCGCGCCTCGTCGCTGTCCAGCACCGAATCCTTGTCGGACAGGTAGACGCTGGGCACGCGCCGCTGCTGCAGGGCGCGGCGGATGGCCGTGGCCTCCTTGCGGTCGCGCACCAGGATGGCAATGTCGGCCGGCTTCAGGCGTTCCAGCCTGCCGTGCGTGAGAAAGCCCGTCTGCGGCGAGTTCAGCAGCCGCACGATGTGCTCGGCGCAGTGCTGGGCGAAGAAATCGCGGTACTCGTCCGCCTTCAGGGTGAGCACGTCGCTGCACGCCACGGAGAGGGCCTGCAGCTGGCCGTCGACGCCCACCAGCCGCTCTCCCCGGTCCTTCGCATCCACTGCATCGAACGGCAGCGGATTGGCTCCAGGCGTGCGGAAGCGGAAGGCGCCGCGCGCGAAGCCGGTACCGGCCGCCGCCCTCTCCGCGTGCAGGAACAGGCGGTTGACGGCATCGACCACCTCGCGCGTCGAGCGGTAGTTGGTGCCGAGCTGGAAGTGCCTTCCCTCCGTCGCGCGCCGCGCCGCCAGGTAGCTGTAAATGTCCGCGCCGCGGAAGCCGTAGATCGACTGCTTCGGGTCGCCGATCAGGAACAGGCCGAGTGCCGGATCGTTCTCGCCCACGCGGTACAGCAGGTCGAAGATGCGGTACTGGCTGGGCGCCGTGTCCTGGAATTCGTCCACCAGCGCCACCGGATACTGTTCCGTGATGCGCTGGCGCAGCGCCGCGCCGTTCTCGCCTTCCAGCGCGTTCTGCAGGCGCACCAGCATGTCCGCGAAACCGAACTGGCGGTCGCGCGCCTTCAGTTCCGCCATGCGCGCGGCGATGATGCCGGCCGCGTGGCGGTACAGGCGGTGCGCCAGCGGCTCGCAGGCATCCAGCGCCGTTTTCAGTGCTTCCAGTTCCGCGAATTCTGCGGGGATGGCGGGCTCGCTGCACGCTTCGGCGATGCCGGCCGGGACCAGCCGCTTCCAGCCGGAGGCCGACATGCCGGGATCGACGCGGGCCGGGTCCAGTGCCCAGCTGCGCAGGCTGGCGAACCAGCCGGTCAGGAAGCGCGCCTGCATCTTCTGGCCGTTCAGTGTCTTGGCCGCGCGCTGGCGCTCGATCCACAGTTCCATGCGCTCGATGCGCTCCGGCCAGCCGGCCTTCAGCGCCGCCAGCGTGGCCTCCCGTTCGCGCAGCGAGCGGCCGATCAGGGTGCCCAGCGGCTCGCTGCTGGTCCAGCTGTCGTCGGCCCGTTTCACCAGTTCGCGCAGGCCGGCCTTCAGGCGCGTCACGTCCGGCCAGCAGGCCTGCAGTTCGGCCAGCGCCGCCTCGCGCAGCGGATACACCTGCTGGCGCCAGTAGTCGTGCGCGGCATCCTCGAACAGCGCGCCTTCGTCCGTGATCAGTTCCTCGTCGAACAGGCTGCCGCTGTCGAACGCGTGCTCGCGCAGCATGCGCTGGCACCAGGCGTCGATGGTGAAGATGGCCGCTTCGTCCATCGTCTCGGCGGCCAGCAGCAGCCGGTGCGCGGCGCGCTGGCGCTCGCCTTCGTCGGGATAGCTGTCCAGCAGCGCGTCCAGATAGGCATCGACAGCATCGGTCTCGCCGCGGAAATAGGCGGCGGCGGCAACGAGGCGTTCGCGGATGCGGTTCGACAGCTCGCGCGTGGCGGCGCGGGTGAACGTCATCACGAGGATGTCGGCCGGCAGCAGGGGCCGCAGGTAGGCATCCGCATCGCCATGGCCCAGCACGAGGCGCAGGTACAGCGCGGCGATGGTCCAGGTCTTACCCGTGCCGGCGCTGGCCTCGATCAGGCGCGAGCCGTGCAGGGGGAAGGTCAGCGGGTCGAGCAGGCGGCTCATGCGTCGCCCTCCGCGCCAGGGGGACCGTCGATCGGCTGCACTTCCACGGTGCCCAGCCAGTCGGCCAGCGGTCCGTACAGCGCGCGCGCAGTCGCCTCGAAGTCCGGCTGCGCGGCCAGGTCGCGGAATTCCGGCCACAGGCGGTAGAGGCACAGCTCGTCCTTCTCGCCGCGGCGATCGAAGCCGTGCTCGTAGGTCTCGCGCGGGTCGCCGCCGGCGATCAGCGCCAGCGCCGTCTTGCAGGCCACCGGCAGCGGACCGTCCATGCCGCGCCGCCACAGTCCGACGATGTTCTCCAGCGTGGCCTGGGCCGCCTGCCGGTCCAGCGGCGGCATCGACACGACGGCATCGCGCGCCACCAGCAGCCCGGTGACGGGTACGCCCTGCGCGGCCGCCGCCAGCTGCCGCAGCCAGGCATCAATCAGCTTGTCCCCGCGCGGCACGCCGGCCTTGTCGAGCACCTTGGACGACATCTGCGCCAGCCACACCTTCGCATTGCCGTCCGCACGCAGCTGGTCGATCCAGTCCTCCAGCCGGATGCCGGCCAGCAGCAGGTCGACCGGCAGCTTCGGTGCCGCTTCCGGATAGGCACCGCGCAGCGCCAGCCAGGCGCGCCGCACCGGCAGCAGCGCCTCGATCAGCTGCTGGCGCACGCGGTCGCCGATCAGGCCGATCGGCAGCACGCCTTCGCGCTGCAGCCGCGCGGCCCGTTCCATCAGGCTGGCGCGCACATCGTCTTCCTCCAGCGCGCCATCGTCCTTGAGCAGTTCGTCTTCCAGGAAGTAGCGCTCCAGCGCATCGAGCGAGAACGGCTCCTCGTCCTCGCCCACCAGCGCCGACGGGGCAAAGCGCACGTTCAGGCGCTGCTGGAAAAAATACTTGACGGGCTGGCGCAGGAACGCCGCCAGGCCGGCCAGCTTCAGGCGGAAGCGCTCGTCCACCTCGTAGGGCGGCAATGCCAGTGCGCCTGCTGCGCCGTCCATCTGCGCGTGCGCCGAGCGCCATTCGCCGGCGTAGGTCAGCAATCCGCCCTGTTCGAAATAGCGGCGCGAGAACGGCTGCAGCGCGTGTTCGGTGGTGCGTTCATGCAGGTCCAGGTGCCAGCCCGCCTTCAGGTAGTCGAGCAGCTGCGCGACCAGCACGGAGGGCGGCTGCTCGCTGTTGTCGCGCGCGTTGCGGCCGCACCAGCTCACGTACAGCACGTCGCGCGCGGCCAGCACGGCTTCCAGCATCAGGTAGCGGTCGTCGTCGCGGCGCGAACGGTCGCCGGGACGCGCCATGCCGGGCAGCGCCAGCAGGTCGAAGTCGGCGCGGCTGGCGCGGCGCGGGAAGTCGCCGTCGTTCACGCCCAGCAGGCACACCATGCGGAACGGCACGGCGCGCATCGGCATCAAGGTGCAGAATGTCACGCCGCCGGAGACGAACTGGTGCTCCAGCGACGGCTCGTCCAGCGCGCCCAGCCACGCCTCGCGCAGCACGGACAGGGGCACCGCCTCGTCGAAGCCGGCGCCGTCGCAGGTCTCCAGCCAGGCGTTCAGGGTGTCGTTCAGCTGGTTCAGCGTGAGGCGGTCGTTTTCCTCGCGCGCGTCGAAGAAGGTCGCCAGCAGCGCGCGCGCCTGTTCGCCCCATTCGAACGGCGTGCGCGGCTGCGCCAGGCGTTCGCGCCAGGCCAGCAGCGCTTCCACCAGCTGTGCCAGCGAGCCGGCCAGCGCGGCATCCAGGCCGCCCACTTCCGCATACGGCTCGATGTCCCCGAACGAGGCGCCGGATGTGCCACCATCACCACTGGCGTAGCCGAGCAGCATGCGGCGGATGCCGAAGATCCAGGCGTTCTGCTCGCCGGCCGGCGCCAGGCCCAGGCCGGCGCGGTGTTCGCGGTCCAGGCCCCAGCGCACGCCGGCGCCTTCGATCCAGCGGCCCAGGATGGCGAGATCGTCCTCCACGAGCCCGAAGCGGGTGGCCACGGCCGGCACGTCCAGCAGGTCGCGCACCTCGCTCTGCCGGCAGCGCTGCTGGGGCAGGCGCAGCAGCCATTCCAGCGCCACCAGCAGCGGATTGACGCTGCGGTCGTTCACGTCGCCGATCTCGAACGGGATCATGCGCGGGTCGCCCCGGCGGTACTGGCCGAACACGGCGTGGATGGCGGCCGTGAACACGTCGATGTCCGGCACCATGACGACGATGTCGCGCGGGCGCAGCGCGGGATCCTGCGCGAACCGTGCCAGCAGCTGGTCGTGCAGCACCTCCACTTCGCGCTGCACGCTGTGGGCGATATGGAACACGATCGAGCGGTCGTCCGCCTCCGGCACGGGGAAGGCGTGTTCGGACAGCGGCAGCATGTCGCGCACGGCGCCCTGCAGCTGCTGCAGCAGCGTCCCGCCTTCGTCGTCGCTGAACAGGTCCACGCGGAGGTGCTCCCCCTCTTCCCCGGCCGCCTCGTCGAATTCGTCCAGCATGCGGATGTAGTCGCGCCCCTGCCGCCCCCAGCTGGCCAGCAGCGGGTGGCTGTGCGCGTGCAGCGCCTCGAGCGGCACCTGCGCCAGGTCGATGCCCTTGCGCTGCGGCTGGCGGCGGCGCGCGGCGCGCAGCAGGTCGCGGCCGTCGATGATGTCGCCCCAGTAGAAGCGGCAGGGATTCGGCACGGCCACGATCACCTGCGTGAAGCGGGCCAGCGCGGCCAGCGCCTGCAGGGTCTGGTATGGCAAAGCGGAGACACCGAACAGCACCACGCGCCGTGGCAGCGGCACCACCGGGTCCGCACCGCCGGCCACGGCGGCGATGAATTCCGTGTGCACGCTGGCGCGGCCCAGCGCCCGCTCTTCCTGCGGCACGCTGGCGATCACGGCGCGCCACAGGGCGGCCTGCCAGCGCTGGCCCTCCGGCAGCGGGTAATGCACGCCGCGCGGGCAGCACATCCGGTCGCGCCCGGCCGCCCAGTCGGCCAGCCAGTCGGCGCGGTACACCTGGTACTGGTCGAACAGGTCGGACAGGCGCTCGGCCAGCTGCAGCCGCCGTTCCGGGCAGCCGCCCTTGAGGAAGTGGCGCAGGGGCTCGAAGGCATCCTGCTCCAGCAGCGCCGGCAGGAGCCGCATCAGGCGCCAGGTAAGCGGGCCCTTGTCGAAGGCGGAGATGCGTGGCACGCGGTCGCGCCCCAGCATGTTGCGGTAGGCCTCCCACAGGAAGCGCGCCGGCAGCGCCACGCGGGTGGCGGCGCACACGCCCGCCTCCTCGGCCAGCGCGATCTTGAGCCATTCGGCCACGCCGTTCGACTGCACCAGCAGGATGTCCGTCTCCAGCGGCGCCAGCGGGTGGGCCTGCAGCCACTGGAACACGGCGCCGCGCAGCTGTTCGAGCTGGTTGCCGTGCAGGATCAGAAGTCCGGGAGCGATGCCTGTTGCCATGATGTGAGAGTGGAGACGATCCCGCTATTATCGCCCATTATTCTTCCATCCATCGCCCGTCCATCGCCCATCGGCCACGCCGGCGCGACGGCCCGCCGGACCGGTCAGCGCGGCTGCGCAGGCAGCTCGCCGGGCAGCTGTGCTTCCAGTTCCCCGGTCACGAAGACATCGATGCGGGCCAGCAGCGCGTGCATGCGGGCGACGAGCGCGGCGGCCATGGCCAGCTCGCCCGTGCGCGCCGACAGGTCGTCGGCGGGCACGTGGCCCACCCGTTCCAGGGCCAGGCACAGTTCGGCGAAGCTGTGCGCCCCGACGGCCCGCGCGGACGACTTGATGCGGTGTCCCAGTTCGCCGAGGCGGTGCAGGTCCCCCGCAGCCAGCGCCGCGTCCACTTCCACCAGCCCCTCGCGTGCCGAGGCCAGGAACATCACCGCGTACTTGCGCATCTTGTCCGGCCGGTTGCCGAAGGTGAGCGCCAGCGCGGAGACGTCGAACAGCGCCGGCTCGGGCGCTGCATCCGCCGGGGGCGGCGCGTGCAGCGCCGGCGCGGCATCGGAAGGGGGAGCGGGAGCAGCAGCGGAAGCAGGAGCGGGAACGTCGCTGTGCGCAGCCTCCAGCATCGCGGTCGCAGGCGCCAGCGGCGCGCTGCGCGGCTCCCACGCCGTGGCGGCGTGGGCGGCCAGCGTGCTGCGTACCTGCGCGGCACGGCCCTCGACGGCGCGCTGGCTCAGCCACTTCGACAGCACGGCAAACAGCAGGTTCGGCGCCACCGGCTTGGTGAGGAAATCGTCCATGCCCGCCTCCATGCAGCGCGCGTGGTCGTCGCGGCCGGCGTTGGCCGTCATCGCGATCACCAGCGTGCCGGACAGCTGCGGGTGGGCGCGGATCTGCCGCGTGGCCTCGAACCCATCCATCACGGGCATCTGCACGTCCATCAGCACGCAGTCGAAATGTCCTTTCTGCAGCAGGTCAAGGGCCTCCTGGCCATTGTTGGCGATGACGACGACGGCGCCGGCATCCTCCAGCAGCTCCTGCCCCACCTGCTGGCTGAACACATTGTCTTCCACCAGCAGGATCGTGGCGCCGCGGATCGGGGCGAGCAGGTCGCCGTCCAGCGCGGCGGCCGGTTCCTGCGGCGCCAGTTCCACGCCGCGCGCCAGCTGCGCGGTGAACCAGAACGTGCTGCCCACGCCCGGGCTGCTGTCCACGCCCACCGCGCCGCCCATCAGCTCGGCCAGCTGCTTGCTGATCACCAGGCCCAGGCCCGTGCCGCCGTACTTGCGGGTGGTCGACGTGTCGGCCTGGTGGAAGGACTGGAACAGCTTGTCCACCTGGGCCGGCGTCATGCCGATGCCGCCGTCCTGCACCTCGAAGCGCACCATCAGCCAGGTGTCGCGTTCCTCGACGATGCTGACGCGGATGTGGATGCGGCCGTTCTCGGAAAACTTGATGGCGTTGCCCGTGAAGTTCAGCAGCACCTGCTCGAGCCGCAGCGGATCGCCGCGCAGCTGCGCCGGCACGCCGGGCCAGGTCTCGAACACCAGCTCCAGGCCGCGCCGCGCCGCCGCTTCGCCCAGCTGCTTGCCCACGTTGTCGAACAGCGCGGCCAGGTCGAAGTCCAGCATTTCCAGGTCCATGCGGCCCGCCTCGATCTTGGAAAAGTCGAGGATGTGGTTGATGATGCCCAGCAGGTGCTGGCCGGAGTGGTAGATCTTCTGCAGGTAGTCGCGCTGTTTCGGGTCCGTCACGCCGCGCAGCGCCAGGTGCGCCATGCCGATCACGCTGTTCATCGGCGTGCGGATCTCGTGGCTCATGTTCGACAGGAAGTCGCTCTTGGCCAGGCTGGCCGCCTGCGCAGCCTCCTTCAGCGCATGCAGCTCGCTGACATCGGTGGATAGCGAGATCACGGCGGCGCCCTGCTCCAGCTGCACGGGCGCCTTGACGGTCCACAGGTGGCGCAGGTTGCCGTCGGCATCGACGAACTCGCCCTCGCTGGTGCGCTTGATGCCGTCGGCCAGCACCTGCCGGTCCTCGGCCCAGGCCAGCGCCGCCTCGTGCCCGGGCAGCAGCTCGCGGTCCGTCCGGCCGACGATCTGCTCGGCGGGCCGGCCCATCACCTGCGCCATGCGCGCGTTGACATAGATGTAGCGGCGTTCCGCGTCCTTCAGATAGACGTGCGCGTCGACGTTGTCCAGCACGCTGTCGAGCAGGTGCCGCTGCTCCTGGGCGTTGCGGCGCTGCGAGGTGAGCATGAACACATAGCTGTAGATCAGCATCGTGCCGGCAAAGCCCGTGAGCAGCGCGATCCACGGCAGCTGGCGGTCGAAGCCGCCCATCATGTCCGCCTTGCGGGCGCTGAACTGGGCCTTCCACAGCACGCCGTTGAAGTCGATCGGCAGCACCGTCACGAAATGGTCGGCCATGTCCGGCGCCAGCTGCGGCGGCGTTTCCAGCGAACCGTTGTCGTTGTACAGCAGGCGGTCGTCGTCGTCGATGCGCAGGTTGCGCTGGTTCGGATCGTTGTTTGCTTCCGCGTACAGCACCAGGTGCACCTTGCGGTCGGCCATCTCGTCGATCGCCGCCTGCACCAGCGCCGAGACGGAAAAGCCGATGCCCACCGAACCGAGATAGGCTTCGCGGCGCGTGGCCGTATCCGTCAGCGGCAGGCCACGCCGGTAGACCGGCAGGCGCACGCCCAGGCCGATGTGCGGCACCGGCTTCTGCACCTTGACGGGCTGGCCGGAAGCGCTGATCTGGCCCGTGTCGCGCGACAGCGCCATCGCCTTCGCCACCGCCGGGTTGGCGATGATGTCCACCCCCAGCTTGTCCTTCAGGATGGCGGCCGGCTCCAGCCAGGTCAGCGGCGCGTAACGGGGCCGGCGCCCGCCCGGACGGATCTCGAAATCGGGATAGCCCGCCGTGTCGGCGCTACGGTCGGCACGCACGCGGGCCACGAAAGCTTCGCGCTCGGTATCGCTCACTTCGGGGGCGAAATTGATCGACTCGATGGCCGGGAAGTGGCGCGGCACGTCGAGGTTGTCCACGTATTGGCGAAATTGCAGGCGCGACACCTGGTCCGAGCTGTGGAACATGGCCACCAGGCCGCGCAGCACGTCCGAATAGGCCTTCACGCTGGTGCCGATGCTGAACTGGGTGGCGCGGGTGGCGCTGTCGAAACGCAGGCGCGCATCGGCCTCCACCGAGTTGGCCGTCGCCGCATAGAACGTCAGCCCGACGGCAATGGCCAGCGACAGCCCGACGCCCCACTGCAGCAGGCGTGTCAGTGCCGGGGCCATCGCGGATGTGCCAGGGACGCGCATGGAAACTGGTTGGACTCTTGCATTGCAGCAGCATACCTGAAAGGCCTGGCGCGGTCACCGGGGACGCCATCGCCCCGCCCTTTAAGCGGACGCAAAGGTCGCGCGGCTGCGACAGGAACCGGGACGGCGGCGGCGCGTTCCAATGGTAGAGCTGGAGGTGACCATGAACGCGACCGTCTCCCATGGCACCTGCCATGGCGTCCGTGATTTCGTCTGTGATTTCGTCCGTGATTGTGCGCGTGATTGCGCTTGTGTTTGTGCCTGTGTCTGTGCCCGTGTCTGTGCCCGTTTCTGTGCCCGTGTTTGCGCCCGTGTCTGTGCCCGTGTCTGTGCCCGTGTCTGTGCCCGCGGCATGGCTGCGTGCGCCTGCCCGCCTCCCGTGCGGGGCCCCGCCCTCGTGGTCTCGCGCGCGAAGCCGGACGATTGCCGGTCCGCGTGGCCGGCGCAGCCTTCGGCCGCATGTGGCGATGCGCGCTGCCAGCGCTGCCGTCACCCCTGGCTGGCCGGCCTGGCGGCCTGCGTGCTGGGCATCGGTTACGGCGTCCCGGCCGGCGCGCGGCAGCCGGCCTCGGCCGTGGAACTGCGCGACCACGATGAATTCGAGGCCTGGCTGGAGGCGCCCTGGCGGGCGGCGGCGGCAGCGTCCGCACGCCGCTTCGTGATGCGGTTCCGCGATCCGCGCGCCGCCCCGGGCGCCCGGGTGGGGTGGCAGCTGGAGCTGCGCGATGCCGCCGGCCGCGTGGTGCGGCGCTGGCGCGGCACCACCCTGCTGGCGAACGGCGTGGGAGAAGGTGCGGTGCGCTGGCAGGCACCGGCCGCGGTGCCGCCCGGCGGCGCATGGCGCGTGCGCATGCGGGCCGTGCCGCCGGCCGGCCATGGCGGCGCCGTCGAGCAGGAGCGCCGGGTCGCCGGCGGCACAATGGCCGACCCGCGTCGGCTCGGCGCGTTCCGCGCATCCGCCACGTTCGCACTGGACATGCTGCCCTGGGACATCTACCTGGGCAACCTCCACAGCCAGACGGGCCACAGCGATGGCGGCGGCGCGCTGGACACCTGTGACCACGCACAGCCGCCGCAGAGCGCCGCGGCCGGGCCCGCCGCAGCCTTCGCCTACGCCCGCGAACATGGCCTCGACTTCCTGCTGGCCTCCGAACACAACCATATGTACGACGGCTCGGCCGATACCGCCCGGCAGGCCGACCCGGCGCGCGCGCAGGCCCTGTTCCGCGCCGGACTGGCCGAGGCGGCAGACTTCACCGCCGCGCACCCCGGTTTCGTGGCCCTGTACGGCCTGGAATGGGGCGTGGCCGAGCACGGGCACCTGAATATCCTGAACGGCACCGAGCTGCTGGGCTGGGAACGCAACGCCGCCGGCGAGCTGCTGGCCGATACCGCAACCCCCAGGACCGATTACGCCGGGCTGTACACGCTGCTCCGCGAGCGGGGCTGGCTCGGCCAGTTCAACCATCCGAACGCCAGCCAGTTCCGCGCCGCCGGCAAGCCGCTGGGCTACACGGCCGATGGCGACGCGGCCATGGTCCTGTGCGAGGTCAGCAACAGCAACGCCTTCTCGGCCCGCACGGACGAAGGCGAACCCCGCTTCACCCATTACGAGACCACCTGCCAGCGCGCGCTGGAAGCGGGCTACCACGTGGCCTTCAGCTCGAACCAGGACAACCACTGCGCCAACTGGGGCGCCTCGGCGCCGAACCGCACCGGCGTCCTGCTGCCGGCGGGAACGCCACTGACGGCGGCCAGCCTGCTGGAGGCGATTGCCGCACGGCGCGTATTCGCCACCATGGACAAGGCCGCATCGCTGGTCCTCACCGCCAACGGTCACATGATGGGCGAACGGTTCGTCAACCAGGGCGACCTGGCCTTGTCGGTGCGCTATCGCCACGCGGCCGGCACGGCGCCGGGCGAGCTCGTGCTCGTCTCCGGCGTGCCGGGGCGCAATGGCAAACCTGCGCAGGTCACGCTGGCCGCCACCGAGGTGACCCTGCGACCGGAGCCGGGCGAGCATTACTACTATGCGCGGCTGACGCAGGAGGATGGCAAGGTGCTGTGGTCGGCGCCGCTGTGGGTGGCCCAGGAAGCGGGGGCCGCCGAACCGCCCAGCGATCCGGACCAGCCCTGAGCGCCGCACGGCTCCCGGTTCGATCCGCCCCGCTGCCGTATCCCGCTTTGCTAGACTGGAGGCCCACGTGACTGAAGAATCCGCCTTGCGTACCGCCACCGAGCCATTCCCGACCACGAGCCCCCTGCCCGATCCAACGGCTGAACGCACCGGTGCGCCGATCGGCACCGTCCGCGCGCTTGCGCTGCGCACGGCCCTCGCCAGGCCGCCCGTGCCGGTGGACACGGCATGCGCCGCAGCGGGTGTCGGCCTGGCCGGCGATGCGCACGCCGATGCCCTGTCGCCCCGCCAGCTGCTGCTGGCCGGCACGCCGGCCTATGGGCGCTTCGGCCTGCCGCCCGGGGCACTGCGTGAAAACCTGCTGCTCGACGTGGACACGGCGCACCTGCCCTCCGGCACGCTGCTGCGGGTCGGCGCCGAAGCGGTGCTGTGGCTGACGTTCCAGTGTGAAGCGTGCACCTATCTGGATGTGCGCCAGCCCGGCATCGCGCGCCGCATCGGCCGGGACCGCGGCGTACTGGCGCGGGTGGTGCAAGGCGGGCCCATCCGCGTGGGCGATCCGGTGGTCGTCCTGCCGGGGAAGCGCGAGAAATGGTCGGATGACTGGCGCGAACGGGTTGCCGCCATCCTGGCGCGGGTGCCGGCGGGCCGCGTGGTCGAGTACCGGCAGCTGGCCCGGCTGGCCGGCGTGCAGGCCGTGTATTGCCGCACCTTCCCCAGGCTGGCGCGCACGCTCGGTCTCGATGAACGTGCAGCGCCCCTGAAAGGCCGGCCCGACCTGCCCCGCTGGCAGGGCGAGGCACTGTTCGACAGCGCGAACGACGGCTGATATCGCTCCCAACAGCCGGGTTCGTGTCCACCGTGGGGTCAGACCCCGACGTGGACACGAACGGATCAGTGCCGGACCGCCATCTTCCGGCTGGACTTCCCGCCTGACCGTCCTGTCACGGCACGTCCTTCGGCTTGACCTTGCCGGCCTTGGCCACCTTCCTCATGTCCAGCTCGATCCAGGTGGGCGCGTGGTCGCTGGGCTTTTCGCGGCCGCGGATGTCGCGGTCCACGCCGGCCGCCTTCAGCGCGGCCTTCAGCTGCGGGCTGAGCAGCAGGTGGTCGATGCGGATGCCGGCGTCGCGGCCATAGGCATTGCGGAAATAATCCCAGAACGTGTAGATCTTTTCGCCCGGATGCATGGTGCGCAGCGAATCGGTCCAGCCCTGCGCCATCAGCTGTTCGAACAGCGCGCGGGACTCGGGGCGGAACAGCGCATCGTCCACCCACCGCTCCGGCTTGTAGACATCCAGATCCGTCGGAATGATATTGAAGTCGCCCAGCATGACGACCGGCGCCCCGGTCGACAGCAGCTGCTCGCCGCGCAGGATCAGCCGCTCCATCCAGCGCAGCTTGTAGTCGAACTTCGGTCCCGGCGCCGGGTTGCCGTTCGGCAGATACAGGCCGGCGATGACGATGTCATTGACGACCGCCTCGATATAGCGGCTCTGCTCGTCCTCCGGATCGCCCGCCAGGCCGCGCCCCACTTCGACGGGCTGGCTGCCGCGCGCCAGGATCGCCACGCCGTTCCAGCTTTTCTGGCCGTGCCAGATGGCGCCATAGCCGGCCGCCGCGATCGCCGCCTCCGGGAACTTTTCCTGTGGCGCCTTCAGCTCCTGCAGGCAGGCGACATCCGGCTGTTTTTCTTCCAGCCATTCCAGCAGCGCCGGCAGGCGGGCACCGATCCCGTTGATATTGAAGGTGGCAATGCGCATCCGTGACTCCATCCGTGTTGGTCTTGTGATTGTGACAGCAACGGCCGGTCCTCCGCCACACCAATCGTGCCGCCGGCCACGCGCTGCCGGCGCGGATGCTACAGTACGCCATCGCAAAACAGGAGGTGGAATGAGTTCGATCGGGGCAGATCCGCATGAGTGGCTGGAGGACGTGGGCGGCGAGCAGCAGCTCGACTGGGTGAAGCGCCAGAACGACGTGGCGCTGGGCGAGTTGCAGGGACGCCCCGGGTATCCCGCCATGGTCGACCAGCTCAAGACGATCCTGAACGCGAAGGAACGCATCCCCTTCGTGCGCCAGCACGGCGAGCACGTCTACAACTTCTGGCGCGATGCGCAGCACGTGCGCGGCATCTGGCGCCGCACCACGCTGGCCGGCTACCGCGCGGCGGAACCGGCATGGGAAACGGTGCTCGATATCGACCGCCTGGCTGCCGACGAAGGCGAGAACTGGGTGTGGCATGGCGTTTCCTCGCTGTATCCGCGCGGCGAACGGTTTTTGCTGTCGCTGTCGCGCGGTGGCGGCGATGCGGTGGTGGTGCGCGAATTCGACATGCCCTCGCGCCGCTTCGTGGCCGACGGCTTCAACCTGCCGGAAGCCAAGACGGACGTGGCATGGATCGACGCGGACACGCTGTTCGTCGCCACCGACTTCGGCCCCGGCTCGATGACCACCTCCGGCTATGCGCGCATCGTCAAGGAATGGCGGCGCGGCACGCCGCTGGGAGAGGCCATCACCGTCTACGAGGCGCAGCCGGACGACCTGGGGGTGGGCGCCTATCGCGACTTCACGTCGGACTACAGCCACCAGTTCATCTCGCGCCAGATCGGCTTCTACAGCAGCGAACTGTTCCTGCGCGAAGGCGGCACGCTCACGAAGGTGGACAAGCCGCAGGACGCCAGCGCCTACACGGTGCGCGACCAGCTGGTCATCGAACTGCGCTCCGACTGGACGACCGGCGGCACCACCTATCCACAGGGCGCCCTGCTGGCGACCGGGTTCCGCCGCTTCCTGGCGGGCGAACGCCGGTTCGACGTGCTGTTCGCGCCCACGTCCACCACCTCGCTCGATGGCGTGGCGCAGACCCGCTCGGCCCTGCTGCTGAACATCCTCGACAACGTGAAGAACCGCCTGGTCGAACTGCGGCACGTGGACGGCACGTGGCAGCGCCGCGACGTCGCTGCGCCCGCCTTCGGCACGCTGGAAGTGGCGCCGCTCGATGCCATCGCCTCGGACGAGTACTTCCTCACCGTGACCGACTTCCTCACGCCCACGTCGATGTACCTGGCGCGGGCCGGCAGCGACGACCGCACGCCCGTCAAGGCGCTGCCCGGCTTCTTCGACGCCAGCCCGTACACGGTGCAGCAGCTGCAGGCGCCGTCGAAGGACGGCACGCTGGTGCCCTACTTCGTCATCATGGCGCGCGATGCGAAGCTCGATGGCAGCAACCCGACCGTGCTGTACGGCTATGGCGGATTCGAGGTGTCGTTGAAACCGTTCTACAGCGGCGTGACGGGTGCCGCATGGCTGGCGCAGGGCGGCGTGTACGTGCTGGCCAATATCCGCGGCGGCGGCGAGTTCGGGCCCCGCTGGCACCAGGCCGCGCTGAAGGAGCATCGGCAGCGCGCCTTCGACGATTTCCTCGGCGTGGCCCAGGACCTCGTCAGGCGCCGGATCACCAGCCCGCGCCACCTGGGCATCATGGGCGGCAGCAATGGCGGCCTGCTGGTGGGCGCCGCGCTCACGCAGCGGCCGGACCTGTTCAATGCCGTCGTCTGCCAGGTGCCCCTGCTGGACATGCAGCGCTACAGCAAGCTGCTGGCCGGCGCGTCGTGGATGGGCGAGTACGGCGATCCGGACGATCCGGACCAGTGGCGCTATATCGCCGAGTATTCGCCGTACCACAACGTCTTCCCGGACAAGCATTACCCACGGGTGCTGTTCACCACCTCCACGCGCGACGACCGCGTGCACCCCGGCCACGCGCGCAAGATGGTGGCGAAGATGCAGCAGCAGGGCCACGACGTGCTGTATTGGGAAAACACGGAGGGCGGCCATGCCGGCGCGGCCAATAACGACCAGCAGGCGCAGATGTGGGCGCTGACCTATACCTTCCTGCTGCAACAGCTGAGATAGCGCATCCAAACAGTTGTCTTGGCGCTGTTCGCGTTAAGTAGACATGCCGATCATGTCGGGAACTTTTCCGCGCCCTACTGGTCAGCGCTGCGCCCCGCCACGCCCACGCGCAGCCAGGCGGCAGGCGTCACCAGCGCGGCCGTATCGAGCACGCGCCGCCAGCCTGTGTAATTGGCCAGATAGCGGCTGGCTACCCCGTTAAAGCGCCGCAGCCAGGTCTTGAAGCGGCTGTGCCAGCCGTTCACGTGCTGCAAGTGGAACGCGCCGCGTGCGCGAACGCCGGCGCGCAGGTTGATGGTTTCGTGGGTCAGGCCCGCACGTTGCGCGAACGCCTGGTAAGCCTTGGCCGAATCGCTAATCAAGATGACATCCGGCACCAGCACGGGCAGCAGATGGACCATCAGCAGCTCGGTGGTGACCTGGCCGCGACCAGTGACGAACTCATGTGTTGTCGTGCCCCGGTCGCACGCGACCAGGATGCAGTCATGCTCGCGGCCGATGCCCCGGCGCGTCGCCTTGCCGCCGCGCCGCCGCGCCGGACGGTCCAGTGTGCGCGAACCCTTCTGCGATTCGAGCAAATAGGTTTCGTCGGCCTCCACCACGCTGCCCAAGAGGCCCGGTTGCTCGCGCCGCACACCGGCGATGAAACGGTGGCGCCAGCGAAAACTGGTCGAGCGCGCGACCGCGACCTGCTCCGCCGCCTTGCGGACCGGGCAGGCGTCCAGCAGACATTGCAGATACGCCAGCCACTTGCCCTTCAGGCGCAGGCGCGCCAGGGGTGTGCCGGTCAGGGCGTTATAGGTCCGGCCACAGGCCAGGCAGCGGAAACGTTGCAGGCCGTTGGCCTGTCCGCAACGGTGGCTGCGACAGCCTTGGCAGCGCGGACACGGCCGCCCCGCGCCAGCCCCCTCGATCAACGCGATGCAATCCACTGCCGACGTCTGCGCGTCAAGCCAGGTGCGCAGCGTCATCCGCTGCGCACCGATCAGATCGCCCCCGATGAGGGCATGAAATGTTTCCTGAAACGATGCAGTGTCCATTGCCGGCTCCCCATCGCATGAGTTGGCTCAACCAATGCGTCGGACAGCAAACTGGACAGCAAGTTCCCCCACTTAACGCTGACAGCGCCGTTGTCTTCCGCTAAATGCTATTTGTCGCATAGTAATTCACAAATGGAATAAATACGCCCCTACCGGTATGATCGCTTCATCAACTCGAAAGGCAATCCGATGAAGCAGGTTTCAGCAGTGTTATTAGCGATGATGCTGGCGGCGGCCACGCAGGGTGCCAGCGCCGCCGGCCACCAGCGGCGCGCCACCTTCGACGTCACCTTCACGGTCACCGCGGCCTGCGTGATCGATCCACAGGCCGGGACGGCGCTGGCCTGCACCGCCGGCACGCCCTACCGCATCATCCACGACGCGACGAGCCAGCCGGCCAGTGTGCCGGTCGCCTCGATCACGGCGCAACCTGCGACCACATCCGCCCTGCGCAACGGCGACACCGTCTACTTCTGAACCGCGGGCGTCGGTCCGCACCGCGCGACCGGGCGCACCTGGAACCGTCCGCGGCATTACGTCCAGCATTTTGTTTCCCGCTCAGTATTTTGTTTCCATTCTTCATTAGTTTTTTGCTATATTTCCAGTCCTGCGAAAACCGATTTCTGCTTGACTGGGGCCCGCACAGGCGTATCTTTTACGGCAATTACCCGCGACAATAAGCCGCGACACCATGGCGTTACCACCTGCTGAACGTGCTTAGTCCGATCTCCCTGCCGGCCATCGACCCGCCGCGCCGCCCTGGCGCACCGGCGGGTATTGTCGCGTCCACGCGAAACGAAGTCTGCGCGCCCCCTTGCCACCCCCGCACCAAACCCTACCCAACGAGGACCCGTCGATGAACGACATGACCGAACTGCCGGAAGAGCTGGACCTGAAGCTGATCCTGCAGACCCTGATGGCCCTGAAGAAGGGCGATTTCTCGGCACGCATGCCGTCCGACTGGACCGGCGTCTCCGGCAAGATCGCCGACGTGCTGAACGACATCATCGAAACCAACGAGCGCATCGTCAAATCGGTGACGGAAACCTCGCGCGTGGTGGGCCGCGAAGGCCGGCTGACGCAGCGCGCGCCCGTGACCAACGTGTCCGGCGGCTGGGCCACGATCATCAGCGCCGTCAACACGCTGATCGACGACCTGGTGCGCCCGACCACCGAGATGGCGCGCGTGATCGGCGCCGTGGCGAAGGGCGACCTGTCGCAGACCATGGCGCTGGAAGTCGACGGCCATCCGCTGAAGGGCCAGTACCTGCGCGCGGCCACCACCGCGAACACGATGGTGGAACAGCTGCTGTCGTTCTCCTCGGAAGTCACGCGCGTGGCGCGCGAGGTCGGCACCGAGGGTAAATTGGGCGGCCAGGCGCAGGTGAAGGGCGTGGCCGGCACGTGGAAGGACTTGACCGACTCGGTAAACTCGATGGCGGGCAACCTGACCTCCCAGGTGCGCAACATCGCCGAGGTGACCACCGCCGTGGCCAACGGCGACCTGTCCAAGAAGATCACGGTGGACGTGCGCGGCGAGATCCTGCAGCTCAAGGACACCATCAACGTGATGGTGGACCAGCTGCGCTCCTTCGCCTCCGAGGTCACGCGCGTGGCGCGCGAGGTGGGCACCGAAGGCAAGCTGGGTGGCCAGGCCTACGTGCCGGGCGTGGGCGGCACGTGGAAGGACTTGACGGACAACGTGAACTTCATGGCGTCGAACCTGACGGGCCAGGTGAGGAACATCGCCGCGGTGACGACCGCCGTGGCGAACGGCGACCTGTCGAAGAAGATCACGGTGGATGTGAAGGGCGAGATCCTGGAACTGAAGAACACCATCAACGTAATGGTGGACCAGCTGTCCTCCTTCGCTTCGGAAGTGACGCGCGTGGCGCGGGAGGTGGGTACCGAAGGGAAGCTGGGCGGCCAGGCGCAGGTGAAGGGCGTGGCCGGCACCTGGAAGGACCTGACCGACTCGGTGAACTCGATGGCGGGCAACCTGACGGGCCAGGTGCGCAACATCGCCGACGTGACGACGGCCGTGGCGAACGGCGACCTGTCGAAGAAGATCACGGTGGACGTGAAGGGCGAGATCCTCGAACTGAAGAACACCATCAACGTGATGGTCGACCAGCTGAACTCCTTCGCGTCCGAAGTGACGCGCGTGGCCCGCGAGGTGGGTACCGAGGGCAAGCTGGGCGGGCAAGCGAACGTGCCGGGTGTCGCGGGTACCTGGAAGGATCTGACGGAGAACGTCAACCAGCTGGCCGGCAACCTGACGGGCCAGGTGCGCAACATCGCCGAGGTGACCACCGCGGTGGCGAACGGCGACCTGTCCAAGAAGATCACGGTGGACGTGAAGGGCGAGATCCTGGAACTGAAGAACACCATCAACGTGATGGTGGACCAGCTGTCCTCGTTCGCCTCGGAAGTGACGCGCGTGGCCCGCGAGGTCGGTACCGAGGGCAAGCTGGGCGGCCAGGCCTACGTGCCGGGCGTGGGCGGTACCTGGAAGGACCTGACCGACAACGTGAACTTCATGGCGTCGAACCTGACGGGCCAGGTGCGCAACATCGCCGCCGTGACCACCGCCGTGGCGCGCGGCGACCTGTCGAAGAAGATCACGGTGGACGTGAAGGGCGAGATCCTGGAACTGAAGGACACCATCAACGTGATGGTGGACCAGCTGTCCTCCTTCGCCTCGGAAGTGACCCGCGTGGCCCGCGAGGTGGGGACCGAGGGTAAATTGGGCGGCCAGGCCAACGTGCCCGGCGTGGCCGGTACCTGGAAGGACCTGACGGAGAACGTCAACCAGCTGGCGGCCAACCTGACCAACCAGATGCGCGCGATCGGCGAAGTGGCGACGGCCGTGACGCGGGGCGACCTGTCGCGCTCCATCCAGGTGGAAGCGCGCGGCGAGGTGTCCTACCTGAAGGACAACATCAACGAGATGATCCGCAACCTGAAGGAAACCACGCAGAAGAACGCCCAGCAGGACTGGCTCAAGACCAACCTGGCGCGCTTCACCCGCCTGCTGCAGGGCCAGCGCGACCTGCAGGCCGTGACGAAGCTGATCCTGTCCGAGCTGGCGCCGCTCGTGTCGGCCCACCACGGCGTGTTCTACATGATGGACTCGCAGATGGACGATGCCCGCCTGCGCATGATCGCCAGCTACGGCTACCGCTCCAGCCGCAAGCTGCCGACCTCCTTCCTGCCGGGCGAAGGCCTGGTGGGCCAGTGCGCGCTTGAAAAAGTCCGCATCTGGCTGACCGATGTGCCGCGCGACTACATCGTCGTCTCCAGTGGCCTCGGTTCCGCGCCGCCCACCAATATCGTCGTGCTGCCGATCCTGTTCGAGCAGCAGGTGAAGGCCGTCATCGAGATCGCCTCGCTGGACCGCTTCACCGAGACCCACCTGTCCTTCCTCGACCAGCTGATGGAATCGATCGGCGTGGTGCTGAACACGATCGAGGCGAACAGCCGCACCGAATCGCTGCTGACGCAGTCGCAGTCGCTGGCGCAGGAACTGCAGCAGACCAACCAGGAGCTGGCCGAAAAGGCGCGGCTGCTGTCGGAGCAGAACATCGAGGTGGAACGCAAGAACCGCGAGGTGGAGCAGGCCAAGCTGGCACTGGAGGAAAAGGCCACGCAGCTGGCGCTGTCGTCGAAGTACAAGTCCGAGTTCCTGGCCAATATGTCGCACGAGCTGCGCACGCCGCTGAACTCCCTGCTGATCCTGGCGCAGCAGCTGTCCGACAACCTGGAAGGCAACCTGTCGGGCCGCCAGGTGGAATTCGCCAAGACCATCCACGGCTCCGGCTCCGACCTGCTCACGCTCATCAACGACATTCTCGACCTGTCGAAGATCGAGTCCGGCACCGTCACGCTGGATGTGTCGGAGTACCGCTTCCCGAACCTGCGCAACTACGTGGACCGCACGTTCCGCCACATGGCCGAGGCGAAGCACCTGGGCTTCTCGGTCGCCCTGGCGCCGAACCTGCCCGCGTCCCTGATGACGGACACCACGCGCCTGCAGCAGGTGCTGAAGAACCTGCTGTCCAACGCGTTCAAGTTCACCTCGCACGGCCAGGTCGCGCTGGAGATCGGCCTCGTCGACGGCGGCTGGAGCACGGACAATCCGAACCTGGGCAATGCCGATGCGGTGCTGGCGTTCTCCGTCAGCGATACGGGCGTCGGCATCGCGGCCGACAAGCTGCAGCTGATCTTCGAGGCGTTCCAGCAGGCCGACGGCTCGACCGCCCGCAAGTACGGCGGCACGGGCCTGGGCCTGTCCATTTCGCGCGAACTGGCGCGCCTGCTGGGGGGCGAGATCCGCGTCGAATCGACGGTCGGCAGCGGCTCCACCTTCACGCTGTATCTCCCGTATAACCGCTCTGGCTTCGTCAACTACGACCAGCCGCGCCCGGCCGTGCAGCGCGCCGCGCCGGTGATGCCGACGATCGTCTACTCGGCACCGATGGCCGACGCCGGCGCGGTGCTGCCGGCCGACGTGGATGGCGACGACCTGTACGCCACCTCGGACGACCGCAACCTGACGGTGCCGGGCGATCCGTCCGTGCTGATCATCGAGGACGACGAGCGCTTCGCCAAGATCGTGCTGGACTTCGCGCGCGAGAAGAACTTCAAGGGCATCGTCACCTACCAGGGCGATTCGGCGCTGTCGCTGGCGCGCGACTACCTGCCGTCGGCCATCCTGCTGGACCTGGACCTGCCGGACATCGACGGCTTCACGGTGCTGGACCGCCTGAAGCGCGACCCGAGCACCCGCCACATTCCGGTACACGTGATGTCGGCCTCGCGCGAACGGGAGCCGGCGCTGCGCAGCGGCGCGATCTCGTTCATGAACAAGCCCGTCAGCAAGGAGGCGCTGCAGGAGCAGTTCACGCGCATCCAGAAGTTCCTGCTGGGCGGCAAACGCAGCCTGCTCGTCGTCGATGACGAGGAAGGCCAGCGCGAATCCATCGTGGCCCTGATCGAAGCGACGGACGTGGAGATCACGGCGGTGGGCACGGGCGAGGAAGCCCTCGCCGCGCTGCGCACCAGCCACTTCGACTGCATGGTGCTGGACCTGACCCTGCCCGACATCTCCGGCTTCGACCTGCTGGACACGATCGGCAAGGACATCAAGCTGCGCGACCTGCCGGTGGTGATCAACACGGCCAAGGAACTCGATCGCCGCGAGGTGGCCAAGCTGAAACGCTACGCCAAGACAATCGTCATCAAGGATGCCCGTTCGCCGGAACGCCTGCTGGACGAAACGGCGCTGTTCCTGCACCGCTCGCAGGCCAGCCTGCCGGAGCCGCAGCGCCGCATGCTGCAGCAGGTGCACGCGGCCGATGCCGGCCTGGCCGGCCGCAAGGTGCTGATCGTCGACGATGACCTGCGCAACATCTTCGCCCTGTCCTCCCTGCTGGAACGGGAGCAGATGCAGGTGTCGTTCGCCGAGAACGGCCGCGACGGCATCGAGGTGCTGGAACGGGATCCCGGCATCGAGATCGTCCTGATGGACATCATGATGCCGGAGATGGACGGCTACGACACGATGCGGGCGATCCGTCGCATCCCGAAATTCAAGTCGCTGCCGATCATCACGCTGACCGCCAAGGCCATGAAGGGCGACCGCGACAAGTGCATCGCGGCCGGCGCTTCGGACTACATCACCAAGCCGGTGGACGTGGCGCAGCTGCTGTCGCTGATGCGGGTGTGGTTGCACTAGGTGGCGGCCCCGAATGCACAGATGGTGACGGCGGACGATGCGCCAGAGGGTCGGCGCCGGGCCGTCGATCCCGAGCTGGAGGCGCTGGAGCTGGAGCTGCTGCTCGAAGCGGTAGCGCGCCGCTTCGGCTTCGATTTCCGCAGCCATGACCGCGCCGCCATCCGCCGCAAGCTGGCGGCGCTGATGGAGCGGCGCGCCCTGCACACGCTGTCGCAGCTGCAGGACCGCGTGCTGCACGACGTCGACGCGTCGAGCGCCCTGCTGCGCGCGCTGGGCGTACCGCCGGCCACGATGTTCGACGACGTGCAGGAGGCGGTACAGCTGCTGGCGGTGGCGGAGCAGTGCCTGCCGGGCGCGCCGCTGCCGAAAGTCTGGCTGGCCGACTGCGCCGGCGCCGAGCAGGCGTGGACGGTGGCCGTGCTGCTGGCCGAACGGCAGCTGTTGTGGGGCACCGAGATCCATGCCACGGTCACCACCGATGCGCAGCTCGACGAAGCGGTCGCCGCGTCGATTCCCGCCGACGCACTGCCCCTTTACCAGCGCCGCTACGAGGAGGCGGGCGGCACGGGCCGGCTGGCCGACTACTTCGAGGCACACGGCGGCCGGCTGGTGCCGGTGCCGCAGCTGCGCAACCGCATCACGTGGGCGCAGTACAACCTCGTCACGGATGCTTCCTTCAACGAATTCCAGCTGATCGTGTGCCGGCGCGCCCTGCCCGACTTCGGTCCGCTGCTGCGCCAGCGCGTGCTGGACCTGTTCGATGGCAGCCTGGCCGTGTTCGGTGCACTGGGCATCGACCGGCCGCTGGACAGGCAGGCCCGCATGGCGGGCCACTACGTGACGCTGCTGCCGGGGCTGAGCTGGTACAAGCGGGTGAGTTGAGCAACCAGCTCAAGCCCGGGATCGTGTTTACGGGGGGGGGTGCATGATGGGCGCAAGCCGCCCGCCAGATCCCGCACAAACCGCAAATCCGGCAAAATCGTTGGGTAAACGAAACATCCCCGGAAAATCTGTTTGACCAGCTTTCCCGAGAACTTGCATGCAAGGCATTGCCTTCCTGGTAAAGAAAACGGCACTCGTGAAATCCGGGACAAAAAAAGACCGGCCGCAATCTGAGGAGGGAGCCGGTCGAAACGCTGTCTGTCGAGAGCGCGGGGATTTCACAAGGAGAAAGCAATGCAACTGTAGAACCGTGCCGGATTGAGGAATCCGGCAACCTGCCGCGCAACAGGTATTGCGCGGTACAGGTACACTTTGCCAGCATAAGCTTTTGACAGGCTTAGAACTTCATTAAAGAAATATTTTCCCCGATTTTATGCAACCATCAGTCACAGCGCGTCAGAGAGTCCGTATTTTCACTTAAGTTTCTGCTCGGTATTGTTTGTTATGATTCGCGGTTAAATAATTAGACTGGCCTGAAAATGACATCCAACACACTCAAACCTGGCAACTGGAATGTCGGCACACGCATCACCGTGCTGTCGTTCGCACTGCTCTCGGCGATTCTCGCCGCCCTCATCCTGTGGATCAGCACGAGCACCGGCCGCATGCTCGAAGAACGCTCGATGGAAGGCGTGCAGCAGGAACTGACCGGCGTGAAGAACATGGTGGAACTGTTCAATACCGCCGTCACGAGCGAGGCCAACAGCTTTGCCAAGATTTTCAATGCCGAGTTCGAAGGCGGCTTCACGCTCGACCCCGCCGCACCGGTCGACGTGGGCGGCAAGAGCACGCCGGCCTTGCTCATCGGCGGCCGCACGCTGAACAACGACTTCGCGATCCCCGACCACTTCACGGCCCGCACCGGCGGCACCGCCACCATCTTCGCCGCCAGCGGCGAAGACTTCGTGCGCGTCTCCACCTCGGTGAAGAAGGAAGACGGCAGCCGCGCCATCGGCACCACGCTGGACCGCACGCACCCCGGCTATCCGCTGCTGCGCGCCGGCCAGAGCTACACGGGCCTCGCCACGCTGTTCGGCAAGCAGTTCATCACCCGCTACGACCCGATCCGCGATGCGGCCGGCAAGGTGATCGGCATCCTCTACGTGGGCGTCGATGTCACGAAGGAGATCGGCACGCTGAAGGAGCGCATCAAGTCGATCAAGGTGGGCAAGACGGGCTACTTCTATGTGCTCAACGCGGCGCCGGGCGCCAACTACGGCCGCCTCGTCGTGCACCCGAAACGGGAAGGCGAGCTGATCGCCGATGCGAAGGACCGCGACGGCCACGAGTACGTGCGCGAGATCCTGGAAAAGAAGGAAGGCGTGATCCACTATCCCTGGATGAACCCGGGCGACGACAAGGAAGTGCACCGCGTGGTGGCCTACTCCTATTTCAAGGACTGGAACTGGGTGATCGCCGGCGGTGCCAACCGCGAAGAGATCACGGAGGAAGCCAACAGCCTGCGCAACCGCTACATCGTGGCCGGCTTCCTGGCCCTGGCGCTGTTCTCCGCGCTGCTGTTCTGGGGCGTGCGGCGCTACGTCACGCGCCCGCTCGCCGAAGTGGAAAGCGCCGCCGCGCAGATCGCCTCGGGCGACCTGACGGTGCACCTCGATGCGGCGGGCAATGACGAGATCACCCGCCTGAAGCTGGCCATGAACGGCATCAGCGACAACCTGTCGGCCGTCGTCGGCCAGGTGCGCAGCGGCGCCGAGCACATCGCTTCGGCCTCGACCGAGATCGCCACCGGCAACCAGGACCTGTCCGCGCGCACCGAGGCGCAGGCCGGCAACCTGGAGGAAACCGCCAGCTCGATGGAAGAACTGACGGCCACCGTGCGCCGCAACGCGGACAATGCCCGCCAGGCCAACGAACTGGCGCAGGGCGCGTCCGGCGTGGCTGAACGGGGCGGCGCCGTCGTGGCGCAGGTGGTCGACACGATGGGCTCGATCAATACGTCGGCCCAGAAGATCGTCGACATCATCGCCGTCATCGACGGCATCGCCTTCCAGACCAATATCCTGGCGCTCAATGCCGCCGTGGAGGCGGCCCGGGCGGGCGAACAGGGGCGCGGCTTTGCCGTGGTGGCGGGCGAAGTACGCACGCTGGCCCAGCGCAGCGCGGCCGCCGCGCGCGAGATCAAGGAACTGATCGGCAATTCCGTCAGCCAGGTCGAAGCGGGCAGCCGCCTCGTCGAACAGGCCGGCGCGACGATGCAGGAAGTGGTCGACAGCGTGCGCCGCGTGACGGCCATCATGGCCGAGATCCGCGTCGCCAGCGACGAACAGACGGCCGGCATCGAGCAGGTCAACACGGCCATCACGCACATGGACCAGGTGACGCAGCAGAACGCGGCACTGGTGGAGGAAGCGGCGGCCGCCGCCGCGTCGATGCAGGACGAGGCATCCGGCCTGGCCCAGGTGGTGCGCCAGTTCCGCCTCGGCGAAACGGAGGCCGCCGGCACTGCGCAGGGCAAGCACGCCGGTGCCAAAGGCCGGCAGCTGCTGAGCCACCACTGAGCATGACGGGCACCGCACGCGCCCCGTTGCGGCGGCAAGGTCGACGCGGCCTTGCCGCCGTCCTGCCGGCGCCGTGGTGCCCTGTCTTCGTCAGGGCGCTGCGGTGCCCTGTGCTCATGACCGTGCTGCTGGCCGGCTGCGCGGCACCGCCGTCGCCCCCTTCTTCCTCTGTCCCGGCTTCTACTTCTGCTCCTGCTCCTGCTCCTGCTCCTGCTCCTGCGCCCTTGCCGGCCGATCCATTCGCCGAACTGTTCGCCGGCCGCCTCGCGGGCGCACTGCCCGTTGGCGACGATGCGCTGGTGGCCGTGACGGTGCGCCGCGGCGGCGCGCTGGCGCGGCTGGGCCATGACCACGTGGTGGCGGCGCGGCGCATCGCGGGCTACGCCGATCCGCGCCAGGGCCGCGCCGTGCTGCGCTTCCGGCTCGACGAGATGACGGTCGACGAAGCGGGATTGCGCCAGGAAGCGGGCCTGGCCAAGCAGCCTTCCGCCGACGCCATCGCCGGCACGCGCGAGAACATGCTGACGAAGGTGCTCGATGCCGCGCGCTTCCCGTTCGTCGAGATCCGCGCGCAGCGGCTTGCCGGTGACACTGCCCATCTGCAGACGGACATCACGCTGCACGGCGTCACGCGGCGCTACCTGGTCCCCTCCGTGCTCGCCACCGCGCCAGCCGGCCTGGTGGCGCGCGGCACCCTGGTGCTGAAGCAGACCGATTTCGGCATCACGCCGTTTTCGGTGCTGGGCGGCGCGATGGCCGTGCAGGACGACATGGAAATCCGCTTCGTGATCCCCGTGACGGCCCCCGGCAGCAGCGGTGCGCCCGCCGCGGTACGATAGCGGCATGAAACCTGCACAGCACGGCGCCACGCGCGCCTGGGTGCGCATGCCGTCGGGCAAGCGCCTGGATCTGCTCGACCCCACGCCCTTCGACTGGGACGATAGCGACCTGGCCCTCGGCCTGGCGCGCACCTACCGCTGGGGCGGCCACTCGGCCTGGCCCCTGCCCCTGTCCGTGGCGCAGCATTCGCTGACGGTGCTGCAGCTGCGCCGCCAGCGCGCCGCCCACCCGCTCGATCCGGTGACGGCACTGCGCGAACTGCTGCACGACGCCGAGGAAGGCCTGCTGGGCTTCGACTGCATCTCCGTGCTCAAGCCGTTCATGGGCGAAGCGTTCCGGGAGCTCACGCAGCGCCTCGAGCGCGCGGTCTTCCTGCGCTATGGCCTGCCGGCGTGGACGCCGCGGGAGTACCTGGCGCACAAGCGTGCCGACCGCCTGGCGGCCGCCAGCGAGGCCGTGCACGCCGTCGGCTGGTCCGGCGAGGAAGTGCGCCGCACGCTCAAGATCCGCATCGCGCCGCTGGCGGAGGATCCACTGCTGGCCATCTATGGCGGACTGGCCTGGGAGCCGTGGGAACCGCGGCTGGCGTGCGAGCGCTTCCTGGCCGAACTGGGGCGGCTGAAGGCGGCAGCTGCGGCAGGATGACCCCTTCCGCTTGCATGGAGTTGCGCTAAGACACCGTTTTTAAAGCGTATTTTTGACTTATCCACTTACGTTGTGGATAACGATGTGGACAAGCGGGGCTTGACAAGCCGCAGAGCCAGCACTGGCGCGGGTTTCAACAAAATGCCCGTTCCGCAGGCAATTTCATCCACCTGTAGAATCAAGCACTTACGGCTGAAAACGGCGTTCATGGGCGGGCTCGGCGGTGGGCTGCAAAATATTTTAGTGCCGCTTTGCATCATCAGTCGTGCATAAGCTTTGACAACCGTGTCGTTGAGGAATAGTGTCATCACTCCCAGGCAGCGAGCGAGACATGGAAGAGCCCGAAAACGCCAACGAAGGCTGGATGCTGGACGACGATGCGCCCGTCCCGGACGATGCGGCGGCGGCTGCGCCGGCTCCCTGGAAGGTGCTGATCGTCGATGACGATGTCGATGTGCATGTCGTCACCAAGTTTTCCCTCAGCAATGCCTGCTTCATGGGCCGCCGGCTGTGCTTCCTGCACGCCTACAGCGGCGACGAGGCGGTGGCGGTCCTGCGCAGCCAGGACGACATCGCCCTTGTGCTGCTCGATGTGATCATGGAAACCGCCGATGCGGGCCTGAAAGTGGCCACGCGCATCCGCGAGGAGCTGGCAAACGACCTGGTGCGCGTCGTGCTGCGCACCGGGCAGCCCGGCCAGGCGCTGGAGCACAGCATCATCCTCGATTACGACATCAACGATTTCTGGTGCAAGACCGATCTCACCACGCGCAAGCTGTTCACGACCGTCATCGCCTCGCTGCGCAGCTACCACAGCCTGCATGAAGCCCGCCAGCGGGTCGAGCGGGCCGAATCGGCGTTGCAGGAGGTGCGCGGCGGCGCCCAGCGGGCTCTGGAGGCCCTGCTGGCCGGCCAGTCCTGGTCCGGCGAAGTCGCACTGGGCGAGCCGCCGCAGGCCATCCAGGTGCAGCTGCGGCCCGGCGCGGAACCGGATGTGTTCTCCCTGACCGGGACGGCGCGCCTGACGGAAAAGGCTGTATAGGCACACAGGGCCCGCGCTGCTGCGCCGTTTCCTGTCCAGTCTCTCCCACTCTCCGAAAATTGCGCTAAGTACCGGATTTCCAAGCGTTTTCCGGAATATCCACACAGCTTGGGGATAACTTTGTTGATAAGCCGGGCTTGACAACGTATACAGCCCGTAATGACGGCCTTTTCATTAAACTGCCTGCAAAAAAAGCAGGTGACGGACATAATGAAATCAAGTACTTACGAGCACAGCCGTGATCAGGATCAAAGTCCCGAAAAATACTGCCCATCTTTTCTTATTGCTAATTTTTGTGCATAACCGCTACCGTAGCGGGCCGCCGCCGCAAGCCCGGATGCAGCAGCACCCGCTCGATGACGGCCGGCCCCACGCCGCGCGATTTCAGGTACTCGAGGGCGCAGACCGAACCGGTCGCCCCCTGCAGCGCAATGCCTTCCTCGACGATGGCACCCTGTTCGATGTCGACCCGCCCGCTGCTGCTCCCTCCTTCGGACGGCAACAGGTCGGGCACTGGTTGGCGCGATAACGGCAAGCGGCTGGAAGCGGACATGGCGATCCTTCGGTTGTGCCGGCCCGCGCTGGTCCACGCGGTGCGGCTTATGATCATTTGGTATGTATGAGGTAACGCAATACGTGTGCCTCCCAAAAGAGTATCGGCTACCTTTTTTCAAAGTCAAGCCTGCAATTGGCGCTTCCGCAAGGCGAGTGTTAGGTGGCGCGCAGTGCGCCCCGGCGCCACGGGCTACCCTGAGGCACGATCTGGGGCCGGCGCGCCCCACCACCCTCAGGAGACCACGATGAACGAACCCTTGAACCCCGGTGATGAAGTCGCACCGGGCACCCCCGGCAGCGGCGAGGACGTCTGTCCCGTCTGCCACGGCAGCGGCAAGACCGGCGGTCAGTCCTGCACCAACTGCGGCGGTAGCGGCGTGATCCAGGAAGCCATCGGCGGCGGCTGAGCTCGTGTAAATGGGATCGGTGTCACCGGGGGGCCAGGCACGGTGACACGAGCCCGGCGTTGGTAATTGTCGAGCTCGTGTCTCGTTTGTCTCATCTGGGGTCAGGCACCAGGCGGGACACGAGCTGAGCAGCACGTTCGGAGTCAGGCACCAGGCGGGACACGGGCCGGGCAGTCAGGGCCGCCGGACCAGCCGCGCGTCCAGCGAGTAGCGGCCGCCGCCGGCCAGCGCCAGCGTGCCGAACACGATCAGCAGCAGCCAGCCGAACTGGCCCTGCTCGATCGTCCAGTCGGCATGCACCACCACCATCGAGACCAGCAGCAGGAACAGTACGGGCAGCGTCGCCAGGCGCGTGAACAGCCCCAGCGCGATCAGGACCGCGCACACTACTTCGGCAAACAGCGCGCACAGCAGCGTGACGCCGCGGCCCAGGTGCAGAGGGTCGTCGATATGGGCGAGTTCGTGCTGCCAGTGCAGCAGCTTCGGCAGCCCGTGCACCCACAGCAGCAGCGCGGCACCGGCCAGCCGGGCGTACAGCAGGCCGGCGTCGGGCGCACCCGGGCCGACCAGCGTCTTGAGCAGGCGCGTCGTCATGGCGGCGCTCACCGGTTCTGGTAGCCGCCGTAGGCTTTGACGGGACTCCAGTCGGGCAGCACGGCGGGTGCCGGCACGGCGTACTGGCCGAAGGCGTCGGCGGCATACACCACCTTGCCGTTGACGATCGTGAGCGCGCTTTCCAGGTTGCGGATGTCCGCTTCCGGCATCGTGAAGTAATCCTGCGGCAGGATCACCAGGTCCGCGTACTGGCCCGGCGCGATGGTGCCCTTCACCTTCTCCTCGCCGCTCATCCAGGCACTGCCCCGCGTCATCAGCCGCAGCGCCTCGAAGCGCGACAGCCGGTCGCTCTCCTGCCAGAGCTGCAGCCCGCCCGCCGTCCTGCCCGTGACCGCCCAGTAGATCGACGGCCACGGTCCGTAGCTCGACACGCGCGTGCCATCGGTCCCCAGGCCGACCGGGATGCCCAGCTTGAGCATCGTGCGGATCGGCGGCATCTGGCGCGTCTGTTCGCCGTAGCGCTTCCAGTAGGCCTCGCCCTGGAAGTACATGCGGTCCTGCACGGCGATGCCGCCACCGAGCTTCTTCACCCGCTGCAGCTGCGCATCCGTGATCGTCTCGGCATGGTCGAAGAACCAGCGCAGGCCCTTCAGGCCGATTTCCTTGTCCACCTGCTCGATGACGGCGAGGTCGCGCTCGATGGATTCGCCATACGTGGCATGGATGCGGAACGGCCAGCGGTTCTTCACCAGCAGGCGCAGCACGGCCGCCAGTTCGCCTTCCATGTGCGCCGGCATGTCGGGCCGGGGCTCCAGGAAGTTCTCGAAGTCGGCCGCGCTCCACACCAGGTTCTCGCCGCCCCCTTCCGTGTTGTAGCCGTTGGCGTAGAACAGGTGGTCGTTCTTGTCGGGCTTGGTGAGCGTCAGCCAGCGCTGGTAATCCTCCAGCTCCTTGCCCGGCTTCTGCGCGAACAGGTAGTAGGAGGTGCGCACGGACAGCTTGCCGTCTTTTGCCAGTTCGAGGCTGACGGCGTAGTCGTCCGGATAGGCCTGCCCGCCGCCGCCCGCATCGATGGCGCTCGTCAGGCCCAGGCGGTTCAGTTCGCGGTAGTACTGCAGCGTGGAGTTCAGCTGCTGGTCGCGCGGCAGCGTGCCGGTCTTCGCCAGCGTGGAATACAGGATCAGCGCATTCGGCTTCGCCACCAGCAGCCCGGTGGGTTTGCCGTCGCTGCCCAGTTCCACGTGGCCTTCCTTGTACTGCGTGGCGCCGTCATAGCCCAGCACCTCGATGGCCTTTTTATTCAGGTAGCCCAGGCCGTACAGGTAGAGGATGAACACGGGCTTGTCCGGCACGGCCTCGTTGATCTCGGCCAGCGTGGGCAGGCGCTTTTCCTCGAACTGGTATTCGTTCCAGCCGCCCACGACCTTCACCCACTGCCCGTCCGGCGTGCGCGCGGCCTGCTCCTTGAGCATCTGCAGCGCGCGCTTGAGGGACGTGACGCCATCCCAGCGCAGCTCGGCGTTGTAGTTCAGGCCCTGGCGGATGATGTGCAGGTGGGAGTCGTTCAGGCCGGGGATGACCGTGCGGCCGCCAGCATTGATGACCTGCGTGTGCGCGGTCTTGCGCTTGAGGATCGCGGCATTGCTGCCGGTGGCCGTGATCCTGCCGCCATCGACGGCGACGGCCTGCACGAACTGGCCGTCCTTCACCATCGTCGCGATTTTCGCGTTGGTGACGATCAGGTCGGTGGCCCGCGCATGCGGGATGGCGGTGATGGCAATGGCCGTGTGAAGGCCTGCCGCCAGAAGGCTGGCGCGCATCGGTCGGTTCATGTTTTTCTTCCTTGTGTGACTAAAAAACTGGCCGGCCGATGCGGGCGGGCGCGTGGCGCCCGCGCGTCGGCCGCTTATTCCTTGACGGCTTCGACGGCGAACGTCAGCGTCACTTCATCGCTCACGCTCGGGGCGTACTTGCCGGCGTTGAATTCGGTGCGCTTGATGACGGTGGTGGCATTGGCGCCGCAGGCATCCTTCTTGGCCATCGGGTGCGGTGCGCACTTGAACGACGTGACCTTCAGGGTGACCGGCTTCGTCACGCCCTTGATCGTCAGGTTGCCGTCGACGGAGGCCAGCGTGTCGCCGCTGAACGTGAACCGGGTCGACTTGAACGTGATGGTCGGGTACTTGGCCGTGTCGAGGAAGTCCTCGCCCTGGATATGGCTGTTGAAGATGGTGCTGCCCGTGTTGACGGACTTGGTGTCGATGGTGATTTCCGTGGAGCCGGTCTTGGCGGCGCGGTCGATCGTGATCTTGCCCTTGGTGCTGTCGAAGCGGCTTTCCTGCGTCGAGAAGCCCAGGTGGCTGTAGGCAAAGCGGGAGAACGTGTGCGAATCGTCCAGCACATAGGTTTCCGGTGCGGCGAAAGCGGCGGCAGCGGACAGGGACAGGCCGGCGGCCAGGGCCAGGGTGATCAGTTTTTTCATCGGGTACTCTCCATCAGTTTGTGAATGGCGCATTATGTCCGTGGCCGGGCGGAGAAGTAAAACGAAAAATTTACCGTCTTACTATCGATAATGTCGATAGTAAATCACAGAGCACCAGGTCGAGCAAACGGCTGATGCACGCATGTTAGCCGGCCGAGCGGTGCCAGGCCATCTGCCAAAGGAAGCGGTTGGCGGGCACCGGTCCTGGGTAGGCGCTGGAAGACGCAAAAAAGCCGCCCGGCGTCGTGAACGCGGGGCGGCCCGGCAGACGAGATATCTAGCGCGTGCGGGACGCGGGGACGGGATTGAGCAGGCGATTCAGTAGTTGTTCCTCGAGCGCCGCGAACATCGGATTGCCCCGCGTCCTCGGGCGCGGCAGGTCGATCGCCAGGTCCAGCGTGATGCGGCCTTCCTCGATGAGCAGCACGCGGTCGGCCAGCGCCACCGCCTCCTGCACGTCGTGCGTCACCAGCACGGCCGTGAAGCCGCGCTGGCGCCACAGCGATTCAATGAGCTGCTGCATCTCGATGCGCGTCAGGGCGTCGAGCGCACCCAGCGGTTCGTCCAGCAGCAGCAGCGACGGCTCGTGCACCAGTGCGCGCGCCAGGGCCACGCGCTGCCGCTGGCCACCGGAGAGCTGCGCGGGCCAGGCATCGGCGCGGTCCGCCAGCCCCACGGCCGCCAGCGCATTGGCGGCCGCCTGGCGCCCGTCCTTCAGGCCGAGCGCAACGTTCTGCAGTACCGTCTTCCACGGCAGCAGGCGGGCATCCTGGAACATCATCCGCAGCGGGACGGGAGTATTGGCAGCGGCATCGACTGTGCCGATGGTGACCTTGCCGCCATCGATGCCGTCCAGGCCCGCGATGGCGCGCAGCAGCGTGCTCTTGCCGCAACCGCTGCGGCCGACGATGGCGACGAATTCGCCCGCCTTCAGCTCCAGGCCCACGCCATCGAGCACGCGGCGGCCGCTGAACGATTTGGTCAGCGCCTGCAGCGTGACATCGACGCCGTGCCGCGCCTTCGGCAGCGGCTGGGCGCGCGCCGGCGGATCGGCCGGGGCGCGGGCGAACGCGAACACGTCGTCCGCGAGGGGGAAAGTGGCTTGCAGCATGGGGTTCCTTGTTCTGGATGAGCGCTGATCGGGTTTCAGTGGTACGCGGGGTTCCAGCGCAGCAGCCGCTTTTCCAGCCCGCGCGCGACGAGGTCGGCCAGCTTGCCGAGGATCGCGTACAGCAGGATCCCCACCAGCACCACGTCCGTCTGCAGGAACTCGCGGGCATTCATCGTCATGTAGCCGATGCCGGCCTGCGCGGAGATGGTCTCGGCCACGATCAGCAGCACCCACACGAGGCCCAGCGAGAACCGCACGCCCACCAGGATCGACGGCAGCGCGCCGGGCAGGATCACGTCGCGGTACAGGGGCCAGCCGCGCAGGCCGTAGCTGCGCGCCATCTCGATCAGCGCCGCATCGGTAGAGCGGATGCCGTGGAAGGTGTTCAGGTAGACCGGGAAGAACACGCCGACCGCCAGCAGGAACAGCTTGGCCGATTCGTCGATGCCGAACCACAGGATCACCAGCGGGATGAGGGCCAATGCCGGGATGTTGCGCACCATCTGCAGGGTGGTGTCGAGCAGCGTTTCGGCGCGGCGGAAGCTGCCCGTCAGCAGGCCCAGGGCCAGGCCGGCGCCGGCGCCGACGGCGAAGCCGGACAGCGCGCGCCACAGGCTCGTCTTCAGGTGCGTCCACAGCTCGCCCGATTCGGCCAGTGTCCAGAAAGCTTTCGCGACGGACAGCGGCTCGGGCAGGATGCGGCTCGACAGCCAGCCCATGCGTGCCGACAGCTCCCACGCCAGCAGCAGCGCGATCGGCAGCAGCCACGGTGCCAGCGCGGCGCCGAGGCGCGGCCAGACGGGAACGCGCGATGCGTGGGGTACGTGGGGTGCGTCCACCGCAGCAGGCACGTTCAGGGCGGCGGTCTTCATGCGCGGGCCCCCATCACGCGGCCTTCTTCGGCACGATATCGGTCGCCATCACTTCGCCGAACGGTCCGGTGATCGACTGCTCGCCCAGTTCTTTTCCTTTGCCGAGCAGCGGGAACACCAGCTCGGCGAAGCGGTACGATTCCTCCAGGTGCGGATAGCCCGAGAAGATGAACGTCTCGATGCCCAGCGCCTGGTATTCGCGGATGCGTTCGGCCACCGTTTCCGCGTCGCCCACCAGCGCCGTGCCGGCACCGCCCCGCACCAGGCCCACGCCGGCCCACAGATTGGGCGAGACTTCCAGCTTGTCGCGGTTGCCGCCATGCAGCGCGGCCATGCGGCGCTGGCCTTCCGAATCCATGCGCGCGAACGAGGCCTGGGCCTTGGCGATCACGTCGTCGTCCAGGTGGGAGATCAGCGCATTCGCGGCGCGCCATGCATCCTCGTTCGTTTCGCGCACGATCACGTGCAGGCGGATGCCGAACTTCACGGTGCGGCCATGCTGCGCGGCGCGGGCGCGGATGTCGGCGATCTTTTCCGCGACGGCCGCCGGCGGCTCGCCCCAGGTGAGATAGACGTCCATCTGCTCGGCCGCCAGCGCGTGCGCCGGTTCCGAGGAGCCGCCGAAGTACAGCGGCGGATATGGTTTCTGCACCGGCGGGTACAGCGTCTTGGCGCCCTTCACCTTCAGGTGCTTGCCGTCGAAATCGAAGCCGGCATCGCCGCCCTCGCCGGCCAGCGCGCCGCGCCAGATGCGGATGAATTCATCGGAGATCTCGTAGCGCTCCGCGTGGTCGGCGGTCAGGCCGTCGGCGGCCAGTTCGGTCGGGTCGCCACCGGTCACCACGTTGATCAGGAGGCGCCCGCCGGACAGGCGGTCGAAGGTGGCCGCCATGCGCACGGCCAGGCCGGGCGTGGACAGGCCGGGGCGCACGGCCACCAGGAACTTCAGGTTCTTCGTGGCGTGGATCAGCGAGGAGGCGACCACCCAGGCATCCTCGCAGGAGCGGCCGGTGGGCAGCAGCACACCGTCGTAGCCCAGCGTGTCGGCCGCGACGGCCACCTGCCGCAGGTAGTCGGCATCGACGGCGCGGGCGCCTTTCGAGGTGCCCAGGTAACGGCTGTCGCCGTGGGTGGGGATGAACCAGAACAGATTGAGCGACATGGACGTTCCTGATCAGAGTGCCGATGCCAGCACGGCATCCTGGATGGCGATGGGTTTCGGGATCAGCTTCAGGCCGGCGAACGCGTCGGCGATCTTCTGCTGTTCTTTCAGTACTGCGGCGGAGACGGGCTTCACGCCGTAGCTGTAGCGCGAGGCGGCCAGGTCGACGATGGCCACGTCCAGACCCGTCTGCGCGGCCAGGATGGCCGCCACCTCCTTCGGATGCTGGCGGCCCCAGTCGTCCACCTTGGCGATTTCTTCCAGCAGGATGTTGTTCAGTGCCGGATTCTTCTCGGCCCAGGTCCGCGAGGCCAGGTAGAACTGGTGGTTGGCGACGATGCCCTTGCCATCGGCCAGGATGCGCACGCCCAGCTGTTTCTGCGCGGCGGCGAGGAACGGATCCCAGATCGCCCACGCATCCACGGCGCCGCGCTCGAACGCGGCGCGCGCATCGGCCGGCGGCAGGTAGACGGGCTGGATATCCTGCCACGCCACGCCGGCTTTTTCCAGCGCGCGCAGCAGCAGGAAGTGCACGTTCGAGCCCTTGTTGAGCGCCACGCGCTTGCCTTTCAGCTGGGCCACGCTGGCCAGCTTCGAGTCCTTCGGCACGACGATCGCCTCGCTCTCGGGCGACGGCGGCTCGTGGCCCACGTAGACCAGCGGCGCGCCGGCGGCCTGCGCGAAGATCGGCGGCGCCTCGCCCACGGTGCCGTAGTCGATGCTGCCCACGTTCAGGCCTTCCAGCAGTTGCGGACCGGCCGGGAACTCGGTCCACTGCACCGTCACGCCCTGCGCTGCCAGGCGCTTCTCGAGCGTGCCACGGCCCTTCAGCAGGGTCAGCGTGCCGTATTTCTGGTAGCCGATGCGGACCACCCTGCCGTTTTGGGCGAAGGCCGCCGGAAAGGCGCCGGCCAGTGCTGTGCCGACCAGCAGGGCCAGCGTGCGGCGGCGCGTGATGTTATCGAGTGGATGCGTCATGGGTTCTCTCAATGTGGAGTTATGCGGCCTGCAGCTTCTGGACCGGCGGACGCACGGCGGGCCCGCCCTGGCGCGCGGCCTGTGCATGCAGCGCGTGCGACAGCGCGGCCACGCCGGCCGTCACGCGCGTGGCGATCTCCGGTGCCAGCAGCACGCCGTCCCCCTCGTGCCACTGCACCTGCGCCGAGGTGGCGAAGATGCTGGTGAGGACCTGGTCCGCTTCCAGCGCATGCAGCACGGGGCGCAGCGCATAGTCCAGCGCCAGCAGGTGCGACTGGCTGCCGCCCGTCGCCACCGGCAGCACCACCTTGCCGGCCAGGCCGTTCTGCGGCAGCAGGTCCAGGAAGGCTTTCAGCACGCCGGCAAAGGACGCCTTGTAGACGGGCGTCGCGACGATCACGGCCTGCGCGTCGGCAACCGCTTCGGCCGCGGCGCGGATGGCGGGATGGCTGCCGTCCGCTGCCAGCAGGGCCTGGGCCGGCAGGTCGCGCACGTTCAGGTGCACGATGCGGTGGCCGTGGATGGCCAGCTTGTCGCCGATATGGTGCAGCAGGCGGCTTGAAGAGGATGGCACCGCGGGGCTGCCGGAAATCAGGAGGATGCTCATGGAGATCGCTTTGCAGTGGGTAGTGGGTCTGGCGGGTTGTTATGACCAATGCTGCAAGGCTAATGCAGGGGGCGGTGAATCAGAACGAATGCTTTCGCACTTCGATATGTGATTTTTTCTACATGAGCTGCACGCATAAGGAAGCGCGCTTTTCTTCGTGGACGGTGCGCGGACCGCGGCGCAATACTGGCGCCGCCCCTTTTCATAGAGACGCGTCCCGCCCATGAATGCACCGCTTCCCCAGCAGCAGTCCGACCCGCTTGCCGTTGCCACCGCGCTGGCCGCGGCACTGGCCAGCACCGCCGTGGCGCGCGATGCGGCCGGTGGCCATGCGCGGCACGAACGCCAGCTGATCCGCGCATCGGGCCTGCTCACGCTGTCGATCCCGCAGGACTTCGGCGGCCAGGGCGCCGGCTGGGACACGACGATGCAGGCCGTGCGCATCCTGGCGCGCGCCGACAGTGCACTGGCCCACGTGTTCGCGTTCCACCACCTGCAGCTGGCCGGCGTGCAGCTGTATGGCAGCGCGCAGCAGCAGCGCCACCTGCTGCATGCCACCGTCGACGATGGGCTGTTCTGGGGGAATGCGCTCAATCCCCTCGACAAGCGCACCGTCGCCACGAATGCCAAGGGCGGCTTCGTGCTCGACGGGATCAAAAGTTTTTCGTCCGGCTCGGTGGGCTCGGACTGGCTGACCGTCTCGGCCTGGCACGAACCCACGGCATCCGCGCTGATCGGCGTGCTGCCCACCGGCGCGGCCGGCGTGCATGTGGAGGCGGACTGGGATGCGTTCGGGCAGAAGCAGACGGACAGCGGCAACGTGCGCTTCCAGGGCACGCCCCTGCCGGAAGGCCTGGTACTGCAGCAGCCCGGGCAGGCAGCGACGCCGAAATCCACGCTGCGCCCGCAGGTGGCGCAGCTGATCATGGCGAACCTGTACCTGGGCCTGGCCGAAGGCGCGTTCGATGCGGCGCGCGAGTACACGGCGAGCGAGGCACGGCCGTGGTTCGCTTCCGGCGTCGCCAGGGCCGTCGACGATCCGTTCGTGCAGCACCGCTACGGCGAACTGTGGACATTGCTGCGCCCCGCCATCGTGCTGGCCGACGTGGCGGGCCGCGAGCTGGAACGGCTGTTCCGCCGCGCCGACGACGTCACCGCGCAGGAACGGGGCGAGCTGGCGGTGGCCGTGGCCGAAGCGAAGGTGCTGTCGCACCGCGCCAGCCTGGAGATCGGCAGCCAGCTGTTCGAACTGACGGGCGCGCGCGCCACCTCCGGCAAGCTGGGCCTCGACCGCTTCTGGCGCAACGCCCGCGTCCACACGCTGCACGACCCGGTCGACTACAAATACCGCGACCTGGGCCGCTACGCGCTGTCCGGCACGCTGCCCGACCCGACCCCGTATTCCTGATTCCTTACAGTCGAGGTCGTGTCACATGCTGGGGTCAGGCGTAGTGACACAAGCTCATCCGTGCGGTGCAAATGCTTGCGAAATCAGTGCGTTGCGCGCTACTGCACAGTTCGTGTCACTACGCCTGACCCCATGGTGTGACACGAGCTCAACAATAAAAATGGAGAAGAAAAAATGAAACGCCGTACCGTCCTGAAGTACACCGCCGCCAGTTTCGCGGCCGTTGCCGCGCCGTCGATCGCGCGGACGGCGGGGCCGCTGAAGGAGCTGCGGCTCGATTACGCGTACTACTCGCCGGGCAGCCTGGTGCTGAGGCGTTTCGGCTGGCTGGAGGAAGCGTTCAGGCCGTCGGGGACGGAGGTCAAATGGGTGCTGTCGGCCGGCAGCAACCGCGCGCTGGAATACCTGAACGGGAACAGCATCGACATCGGCTCGTCCGCCGGCCTGGCGGCGCTGCTGGCGCGGGCGAACGGCAATCCGATCCGCGCGCCCTACATCTTTTCGCGGCCGGAATGGACGGCGCTGGTGGTGCGCAAGGATTCGCCGATCCGCTCGGTGAAAGATCTGAAGGGCAAAAAAGTCGCCGCGACCAAGGGCACCGACCCGTACCTGTTCCTGCTACGCGCGCTGCAACAGGCGGGACTGAAGCGGGGCGACATCGAACACGTGGCGCTGCAGCATGCCGATGGCCGCGTGGCGCTGGAACAGGGCCGCGTGGATGCGTGGGCCGGCCTCGATCCGCACATGGCGGCGAGCGAACTGGAGGGAGGATCGCGGCTGCTGTACCGGAACGTGGCGTTCAACACCTACGGCTTCCTGAACGTGCGCGAGGAATTCCTCGCGCAGCGGCCGGAAGAGACGGCGCGCGTGCTGGCGGCGTATGAACGGGCGCGCCGCTGGATCCAGGCGAATCCGACGGAAGCCGCGAAGATCCTGGCGGAAGAAGCGAAGGTGTCGCTGCAGGTCGCGATCCTGCAGGTCAAGCTGCGCAGCGACTTCTCGCATCCGCAGCCGGACGCGGAACATATCAACGCGCTGCGCCAGGCCGCGCCGATCCTGGTGGCCGAGAACCTCGTCAGGCCAGGGACGGACGTGAACCGGGCGATCGCGGAGCTGGTCGACACACGCTTCGCCCGCAAGCTGACGGCGGCCTGATGCGGAATCGGCATCGCCCGCCAATGACGCCAGGACAGGGCAGCGCCGGCCTGCTGCCGCATCACGGTCTTGTTCCAACGTCGCCAACCAACACCGGCATCGGCCTGACGCCACGCCTGGCAGCCCGCCCATGACCCCACCGCACGCCGACACGCTGGCCGCGCCGCCCGCCGCCATCCGGGCGACGGCGCCTCCGACCTCCTCCCGCACGCGCCGCCCACGCGGCAGTCCCCATCCCGCATGGGGACTGCTGCTGCCAGCCGTCGCACTGCTGGCGGTGGAAGTGCTGGTGCGCACGGGGACGGTACCAGCCCACCTGCTGCCGCCACCGTCCGACATCGCGGCCACGCTGCTGCAGCTCGCGGACAATGGCCTGGGCTGGCACATCCTCGCCAGCAGCGTGCGCGTGGCGCTGGGTTTTCTCGCCGGTGCGGTGCTCGGCATCGCGCTGGGCGCCGCGGTGGGACTGAACGCCCGCGTGGCGGCGCTGCTCGACCCCACCTTCCAGGCGCTGCGCGCCGTGCCGTCGCTGGCGTGGGTGCCGTTGCTGCTGCTGTGGCTGGGCATCGACGAAGCGCCGAAGCTGGCGATGATCGCCATCGGCGCCTTCTTCCCCGTCTACTTGGGCACGGCTTCCGGCATCGCCGGCGTGGACCGCAAGCTGGTGGAGGTGGGACGTTTGTATGGACTGAGGGGCATCACGCTGGCGCGCCGGGTACTGCTGCCGGCCGCGCTGCCGTCGCTGCTGACGGGCCTGCGCAGCGGCCTGTCCTTGGCGTGGATGTTCATGGTGGCGGCCGAACTGATCGCCGCCAGCCGCGGCCTGGGCTACCTGCTCAGCGACGGCCGCGAGACGGGCCGCGCCGACATCGTGCTGGCCGCCATCCTGCTGCTCGCCCTGCTGGGCAAACTCAGCGACACGCTGATGCGCGCCCTGGAAGCGCGGCTGCTGGCCTGGCGGGACGATTTCGGCACCGGCGCCGCCTGACCGCCCGCCCGGGCACGCCTACTCCCCCGCCCACACCTCGCCGCTGCGCATCTGCGCCTGCGATACATTGCTGTGCGGGGGCACGCTCTGCGTCAGCCACACATTGCCGCCGATGGTCGTGCCGGCACCGATCGTGATGCGGCCCAGGATCGTGGCGCCCGCGTAGATCACCACGTCGTCCTCGACGATCGGGTGGCGCGGCGTGCCCTTGATCAGCGCGCCCGATTCGTCCGCCGGGAAGCGCTTGGCGCCCAGCGTCACGTGCTGGTACAGCCGCACGCGCTCGCCCAGGATGGCCGTCTCGCCGATCACCACGCCGGTGCCGTGGTCGATGAAGAAGCTGCCGCCGATGGTGGCGGCCGGGTGGATGTCCACGCCCGTGATCGAATGGCTGATGTCGCAGATCATGCGCGCGATGAACGGGCAGCCCAGCTTGTGCAGCGCGTTGGCCAGCCGGTAGTGCAGGATGGCGATGGTGCCGGGATAGCACAGCATGATCTCGGCGATCGACGTGGCGGCCGGATCGCCGGCATACGCGGCCTGCACATCGGACACCAGCAGCGCGCGGATGTGCGGCAGGCCGGCGGCGAAACGGCGCGTCAGGTCGTGCGCCTTCAGCGTGAGCGCTTCCTCTTCCGTGTCGGCCGCATCGGTGAACTGCAGGCCGCGGCGCACCTGTTCGGTCAGGCGGTTCAGCGTGGTGTTGAGGGTATCGCCCACGAACCAGTCGATGCTCTCGTCCGTCAGGTTCGGGCGCCCGTAATGGGTGGGGAACAGCACGGCGGACAGGCCGTTGACGATCGTCGTGAGCGCCTCGCGCGACGGCAGTTCGCGCACGCGGCGCTGGTGGCGGATATTGTGGGTCGCTTCGCGCGACACGCGCAGCGCCGCCACCACGGCGTCCAGGTCCCAGTGGGCCGGCTTCACGCCGGTGCCGTCGAAAGTATCGATAGTCATGGTCTTCTTCTTCAATGCAGGTTGAACCCGGCGGCCGTCACGCCGACGTCCGGACGCGGAATTCTACGAAATTCGCGCGCGGCCCGTCAGGCGTTTTTCGCATAACGATATGCGGAGGGCGAACTATCCCGCACTGCAGCAAGCCGGCGCCAACTGCCGTACAATACGCGGCTGCCCTGCGCCGACACTGGCCGTAAAAACAATAACGATACTCCTTCCATGAACATTCTGCTGACGCTCCTGCTGGCCGGCCTGACGATGGTCGGCCCGCTGGCCATCGACACCTACCTGCCCTCGTTCCCCGCCATCGCGCGCGAGTTCGCCGCCACCCCGATCGCCATCCAGCAGACGCTCTCGCTGTTCCTGTTCTGCTTTGCGTTCATGATGCTGTTCTACGGCACGCTGTCCGACACGCTGGGCCGCCGGCCCGTCATCCTGTGGTCGCTGGGCGCCTACATCGTCGCCTCGATCGGCGGCGCGCTGGCCGGCTCGCTGGGCTTCCTGCTGCTGTGCCGCGTGCTGCAGGGCCTGGCCTCCGGCGCCGGCACCGTGGTCGGGCGCGCCATCGTGCAGGACCGCTTCGGCGGCATCGAGGCGCAGAAGATCCTCGGCCACATCATGATGGTGTTCGGCCTGGCGCCGGCCATCGCGCCGATCCTGGGCGGCTGGCTGCAGGTCAGCCATGGCTGGCGCTCGATCTTCTGGTTCCTGGCGATCTTCGGCGTGGTGATGCTGGTGGCCGTGTGGCGCCTGCTGCCGGAAAGCCTGCCGGCCGAGAAGCGCCATCCGTTCGAGGTGAAGCAGATCGCCGCCAACTACCTGAAGGTGCTGCGCCACCGCCGCTTCCTGCTGCTGTCGGCCGCGCTCGGCGTGGCATTCGGCGGGTTCGCGCTGTACATCGGCTCGGCCGCCTACTTCGTCATGAACATCCTGCACCTGCCGGAGACGGCCTTCGCATGGCTGTTCATCCCGCTGGTGGCGGGCATGGTGGTGGGGTCGATGGTCTCGGGGAAGGTGGCGCACAAGGTCGCCCAGGGCAAGCTGATCTGGCTGAGCTATGGCGGCATGGCGGTCGCTGCGCTTGCCAATGTGATATACACCTGGCTGTTCGCGGCCGAGGTGCCGTGGGCCGTGATCCCGCTGTTCTTCTATTCGTTCGCGCTGGCGGTGGCCATGCCGCCGCTCACGCTGATCGCGATGAACCTGTTCCCCAACAACAGCGGGCTGGCCGCCTCGCTGCAGTCGTTCATCCAGATGACGCTGTTCGCCATCATCTCCGGGGTCGTGGCGCCGCTGCTGTTCGACAGCGCCTTCAAGCTGGCCTGCGGCGTGCTGGGCTGCCTCGTCGTCAGCCTGCTCGCATGGATGCTGGCGCGGCACGACTGAACATCATCCGCGCCAGCCTCGGTGCCCGACGCTTACGGCCAGGGCGCCGGCGTCACGTCCACGTACTGCGGACCGCCATCCTCCGGTTCCGGCGCGGCCTGCGGATCCTGCGTGAGCTTCAGGCCGGGCGGCAGGCCCAGTCCCAGGATCTCCTTGCGGCCTTCGACGAAATCGCTGGTGGACAGGGGGCGTTCGCTGTCCGGCCAGTTGGCGATGGCCCAGTTCTGCACCTCTTCGTAGCGGCGCCATGCTTCCGCCACGAACTTGCGGCGTTCCTCTTCTTCCAGTGGCATAGATCCTCCGTTGTGTTTTGATTACTTTACACGACGGAGGCGAAAACCGGCGCGGCGCTGAACGGCCGGGTTAGCGGGACACTATGCGACCGTCTACGCGACCGTCCGCCTCATCCTGCGCCCAGGTGCCGCTGCACCCAGGCGAGAATGCTGCTGGTATCCATCGCGCCGGGCTGGCGGGCGACTTCGCGGCCATTGCGGAACAGCGCCAGCGTGGGGATGCTGCGGATCGCGAAGCGCGCGCCGATGTCCTGGTTCGCCTCCGTGTCCACCTTCACCACGCGCACGCGCGGTTCCAGCCGCGCTGCCGCCTGCGCGTAGAACGGCGCCATCGTGCGGCACGGTCCGCACCACGGTGCCCAGAAGTCCACCAGCACCGGCACGTCCGACCGTTCGACGTGCTTCAGGAAGCGCGCGCTGGCCAGGTCCACCGGCTGGCCGGTAAACAGCCGGTCCTGGCATTTGCCGCACACCGGCGCCTCGGCCAGGCGCGCCTGCGGCACGCGGTTCACGGCATCGCAATGGGGGCAGACGATGTGCAGGGACTCCGTGCTGCCCGCCGTGGCGGTACCGGTGGCAGCGTTGCTGGCGTGGTTCATGGCTTGTCCTCTCCCTCTTTGTTCTTCAGGATGCCGCGCAGATTGGTCGCGGCCAGGCAGCAGTTTAGCGCGATCAGCGCCCACGCATCGTCATGCAGGCCCCACACGACCCATGCCGCGTTACTGCCCAGGAAAACCCAGAAGCCGGCCAGCCGCCGCGCCGCGCTGCGCGAGCCCACCAGCCAGGCCGCCAGCAGCGACGCTGCCATGGCCGGCCACTGCAGCCAGTCGATCCAGTCCCCCATTGCCACTCCCTCCGTCGATATATTGGTCGGCGAGTGTAGCGGCTGGGGGATTTTCATGGCGCTGCCGAGCGCAGGCGGGCGGGTTCGCCAGATGTCGACGCGGCGCAGGGACGGCCGTTCGCCGGGCCGTAACGGCAGGTGGCATGGACAAAAAAAACGGGCACGCGCCCGCCGTGCCCCTCACGATACGACGGCCTTCCGCTGGACTCAGGAAGGCTGGCCCTCCTTGCGCGGTGGCTGCCGCATGGCCGACTGCGCAGCCTGCGCTGCGTGCCCCGCGGCCTGCGCGGCTTCCTCGGTACGGTCATGGCCATCGCCCATGGCGGCGCGGGCCTGGCGGTTGGCGCTGTCCACCATGCTGTCCAGCGGGTTGGCCAGCTGGCGCATCGTGTCGTGCTGCTGGCGCAGCGTGCGCTCGGTTTCCTGCGACGTGACGCGCGTGACTTCGTCGGTCAGTTCGCAGGCCGCGCGCGCCGTTTCTTCCGCATGCTCCCCGGCCACCCGGATCAGTTTCGTCTGGCTATCCGTGGCGATGCGCGACACCTGCTGCTGCCATTCGCGCAGCCGGTCCGCCGTCGGCTGGGCGCGCGAGGCGGTGACGGAGAACACTTCCGTGGGCTTGTCCACGGTGATCATCGCCTGGCTGGCGGCGGCCGTGTCTTCCAGCATCGTCTGCGCCATCTGCAGGTTCAGCTCGGTGAACTTCTGGGCCGTCTGGAAGAGCGAACGGGACAAGTCGTTGAAGAACGACACCTGGGCCTGGACGTGGTTCCGGGCCGCAGGCGTAATGCTTTGGGAAAATGGAAACATGGCTGCCTCATTGAAAGGGTCTGGTCTGGAAAAGAGTCTCGGAATGCTTTTGTTGCTACCGGAGTACGCCTGCCCGCGCAGCCGGACCCGGGGAATGCGCGCCGACGATTCTCACCAAAAATCACCGAATCGCCATCGAACACCTTCCAAGTACCGGCAAACCGCCAACAAACCGAAGCAAAACGCGGTGGGCGCGATAGACAAGGCTACGACTCCCTTCCATGCAGGGCATGATCTCGATCAAATGTACAGCCATGGACAACGCGATGTCTTTACCTTTCTTTACACGGCGGCGCATTGAGTTTGCACAGTGCGTGCCGATAATCCTTTCAATACAGACAGGAATTGAACATGGTCACCTCCATCAGCCAGAGCGCCGGCAGCACGGCATCGGCCACCGCCGGCAGCAGCACCAGCACCCAGATCACCAGCCTGCAGCGCCAGGTCACGGCCAAGCAGAAGGAACTCGTCGAAGCGCAGAAGGACACCAGCGAAACGGGTGTCAAGGAAGCCCAGCAGATCGCCCAGCAGATCCAGGCGCTGCAGCAGCAGATCGCCCAGCTGCAGGCGCAGGCGGCGCAGAAGGCCGCGGAGCAGCAGGCCGCGCAGGCGGCCGCCGCCGCAGCAGCGAAACAGCAGGACAGCCAGGGCGGCACCGCCACGGGCAGCACCGGGCGCACGCAGGCCGATCCGACGGCCACCGTGGGCAGCGTCGTCGACACCTACGCCTGACCGCGGTGCGCGGGCCGCAGCGGGCGCCGGCTGCGCAGGCCTTGTGCTAGGTTGACGGCTTGATCAACCGAGCCACCGGCATGCATGATGGATGATGCCAGCCCCCTTGCGCGTTGTGCCGCCGGCCTGCAGGGCGGCGTGATGCTGGCCGTGCTGCTGCACGCACTGGCATTCCTGCCGCAATGGCGCAGCGACTACTACCAGCGCGACTTCCTGAACACCAGCATCACGGGACTGCTGCTCGCGGTCGCGCATGGCGCCGTGCTCGCGCTGGCACGCAGCGAACTCCCGGCCATCGATGCGGGAGGCCATGGCACGACCGCCGCCTGGTGCCTGGCCGCGGCGCTGCTGCTCAATCTCCTGATCGCCGCGCAGAACCTGTGTGCGGTCCACGCACTGGTGCGGCTGCACCGGCCCAGCGCCCTCGTGGCGGGCTCGCTGCGGCCGGCCGTGCTGCCGCTGGCCTGGACCAGCGGCGTGCTGGCCTGCGCCGCCTGCGCTGCGGTTGCCGGCTGGCTGTAGCGGACGATCGCGCTTACGTCGGTGCGGGACGGCCCTGCAGGAAGCGCTTCAGGTAAGGCGCCGTGCGGCTGTCGCGCGTTCCCGCCACCAGCGCCGGCGCACCGGCCGCCACGATGCGGCCGCCCTCCTCGCCGGCGCCGGGACCGATGTCGATCACCCAGTCGGCCGCCGCCACCACGCGCATATCGTGTTCGACGGCGATCACCGTGTTGCCCGCGTCGACGAGCTTCTGCAGCTGCGCGACCAGGCGCTCCACGTCGGCCGGGTGCAGGCCCGTGGTCGGTTCATCGAGCACGTACAGCATGTTGCCGCGCGCGGCGCGCTGCAGTTCCGTGGCCAGCTTGATGCGCTGCGCCTCGCCGCCGGACAGCTCGGTGGCCGGCTGCCCCAGCCGCAGGTAACCGAGCCCCACGTCGCGCAGCACTTCCAGCGCGCGCTGCAGCGGCGGCTCTTCCTCGAAGAATGCCCAGGCCGCGTCCACCGTCATGCCCAGCACCTCGGCCACGTTGCGGTCGCGGTACGTCACCTCCAGCGTCTTGGCGTTGTAGCGCGCGCCCTGGCATACCGGGCACGGCGCGTAGACGCTCGGCAGGAACAGCAGCTCGACCATCACGGAGCCCTCGCCTTCGCAGTTCTCGCAGCGGCCCTTGGCCACGTTGAACGAGAAGCGGCCCGCATCGTAGCGGCGCGCCTTGGCCATTTTCGTGGCCGCGAACAGCTTGCGCACATGGTCGAACAGGCCCGTGTAGGTGGCCAGGTTCGAGCGTGGCGTGCGGCCGATGGGCTTCTGGTCCACGCGCACCAGGCGCCGGATGTTCTCGAGGCCCGCCGTGATGCGCCCTTCCAGCGCGGCCGGCGCATCCTGTTCGAGGTCTTCGCCCTCCTCCGCCTCGGCTTCCACCTCGTGCCCGAGCGCGCGCGTCACCAGTTCCACCAGCACCTGGCTGACGAGGCTCGACTTGCCCGACCCGGAAACGCCCGTCACGGTGGTGAACACGCCGAGCGGGAAGTCGCAGGACAGCCGGTCCAGGTTGTTGCGCGTGATGTCGGCCAGCTTCAGCCAGCCCTGCGGCTCGCGCGGCGTGCGGACTTCGGGCGGCGCATCGACGAACAGGAAGCGCTGGGTTTGCGAATCGTCCACGCCGCGCAGGCCGTCCGGCGCGCCGCTGTACAGCACATGGCCGCCGCCCTCGCCTGCCGCGGGCCCCACGTCCACGATCCAGTCGGCATGGCGGATCACATCGAGCGAGTGCTCGACGACGAACAGCGAATTGCCCGACGCCTTCAGGCGCGCCATCGCGCGCAGCAGCGCCACCGTGTCGGCCGGATGCAGGCCGGCCGAGGGCTCGTCGAGCACATACACGACGCCGAACAGGTTCGAGCGCACCTGCGTGGCCAGCCGCAGCCGCTGCAGCTCGCCCGGCGACAGGGTCGGCGTGCTGCGGTCCAGCGCCAGGTAGCCCAGGCCCAGGTCCAGCAGCACTTCCAGGCGTGCCAGCACGTCCTGCGCGATGCGCTGCGTGACGATCAGCTTTTCCGGGTGCGCGGCCTTGTCCTTCGCGCTGATCTTCGCGGTGCCGTCGACATACGGCGCCATCGTCGCGGCCAGGCGCTGCAGCGGCAGGCGCGAGATCTCCGTGATGTCGTGGCCGGCGAACGTGACGGACAGCGATTCGGGCCGCAGGCGCCGCCCACGGCAGGTCGGGCACTCGGTGCTCACCATGTAGCGCGCCACGCGCTTCTTCATCGATGCGCTTTCCGTCGTGGCGAACGTCTGCAGCACGTACTTGCGCGCGCCGGTGAAGGTGCCCTGGTAGCTGGGCGTTTCCTTCCGCTTCAAGGCGCGCTTCGTCTCTTCCGGCGTCAGGCCGGCATACACGGGCACCTGCGGCTGTTCGTCCGTGTACAGGATCCAGTCGCGGGTCTTCTTCGGCAGGTCGCGCCACGGCGTGTCCACGTCGTAGCCGAGCGTGACGAGGATGTCGCGCAGGTTCTGGCCATGCCAGGCGGTGGGCCAGGCGGCAATGGCGCGCTCGCGGATCGTCAGGCTGTCGTCCGGCACCATCGACGCTTCGGTGGCTTCGTACACGCGGCCCAGGCCATGGCACTGGGTGCAGGCGCCTTCCGGCGTGTTCGGCGAAAACGACTCGGCATACAGCAACTCCTGGCCGGGCGGATAGTCGCCAGCGCGCGAATACAGCATGCGCAGGGAGTTCGACAGCGTCGTCACGCTGCCCACCGAGGAGCGCGTGGTCGGCGTGCCGCGCTGCTGCTGCAGGGCCACGGCGGGCGGCAGGCCGTCGATCTCGTCGACCTGCGGCACGGGCATCTGGTGGAACAGGCGCCGCGCATACGGCGACACCGATTCGAGGTAGCGGCGCTGCGCTTCGGCGTACAGCGTGCCGAAGGCCAGCGACGATTTGCCGGAGCCGGAGACGCCGGTGAACACGACGAGCGCGTCACGGGGAATCTCCAGGTCGACGTTCTTCAGGTTGTGTTCGCGGGCGCCCCGCACGGTCACGTAGCCGGTACGTTTCGGAGCGTTGCTGGGAATGGTCTGGTTGCCTGATTTGCCGGGGGTCTTTGCTGTCATCTGTTCCTCAATCCGCGATCGGTTCGGCCAGGTGGGCGCCGTCGCGGCCCGCGTAGTTGACGTCGGTGCTGACGCGGTACCACTCGAAGGCATCGACGCCCAGTGCCATCTGGCGCGCCAGCATTTCGGCTTCGTCGCGGGACAGGTCGGGATCGAGCCAGGTGGCCGCATCGGCCGCATTCAGTACCACGGGGCGGCGGTCGTGCACGTCCACCATGCCGCCGGAGCTGTCGGCCGTCACCAGCACGAAGCCCGATTCGGCCTTGTGTTCTTTGAAGGGACCGAAATTGGCCAGCGCCAGCATGAACAGCGGCTCGCCGTCCTTGCGGTGGATGTGCCAGGGCTGGCGGTGGCCCTTCTCGCCGGTCCATTCGTACCAGCCGTTCGCGGGCACGACGGCGCGGCCGGCCTTCAGCAGCCGGCCCCAGTAGTTGTTGGTGAGTTTCTCGACGCGCGCGTTGTACGAGATGGGCAGCTTCTCGGCCGCCCACGAGGCGCGGTAGCCCCAGTGCAGGTCGTCGACGTGCAGCACGCCATCCTGCAGGTGGAACACGGGGCGATAGGTGCCCGGCGCCGCATTGAAGGTCGGCGCCGCCTCGCTGTCGTAGGCTGCATCGGCCCAGCCGAAGGCGCTGACGTAGCGCCGCGCATTGTCATTTTGATCGAAACGTCCACACATCGCCCGATCATAGCAGCGCGACCGCGGCACCCCGCGCACCGGTGTCCTGCGGCCGAGCCCGTGTCCACCCAGGGGTCAACCCCGTTTTCGGACACGAGCTCAACAGTCCGATAAATCTCCGATCGCGCGACTGTCGAGGCCGTGTCCGATTTCGGGGTTGACCCCAAGGTGGACACGGGCTCAAGTATGGGAGATCAGTTGGTGCCGCCGGTCATGGTGTCTTTCGGCGGTTCGGCGCTGTCGGTCCAGACTACGTAGTCGTCCACGGAGTACAGCCGGCATGGTTCGCGGCTGGCGGCCTGGCAGGCGGCCAGGGCGCGTTCGTTCGGCATTTCGCCTTCCTCGGCCCAGCCCCAGGCGCCGCTGCTGGAGACGGCGAACGCGCGCGGCGTCTGCTTCGTCAGGAAGTCCTTGTACTGCTGGCGGCCCTTCTCCGGCAGGAAGGGGACGGCGGCGATGTCGGCCAGGGCGGCGTAGTTGCTGGCCGGCTGCGGCGCAGGTTCGGCCACGGCGTACACCTGGTCGGTCGGCATGCCCACCTGTCGCAGGAAGCGCTCGACTTCCGGCAGCCAGACGGACTGGCCATCGCGGCTGCCCAGCATCGTGTGGGCGTCGTGCTTGAACGGGCCGTACGACACCAGCTGCACCTTGCCGCCGTTGGCCGAGAACGCGTCGTACATGCGGTTCACCAGCGCCGGGCCGAAGTAGCTGTCGTTCGCGCCGTACATCCACAGCGTCTCGACGCGGTTCTTGCGGCCGAATTCGGCAAACGCGCTGACGAGGGAGCCCTGCCAGTCGCAGGCATTGCCATGCACCTTCAGGCCGCCGGCAAAGTTCATGATGCCGCGCACGCCGGGCAGGTCCTGCGTCGACAGCGCGATGCTGGCCAGGCCCCCATAGGACTGGCCGGCGATGACGATGTGGTCGGCGTCGATGTACGGCAGGTCGCGGGCATACGTGACGACATCGGCGATGTCGCCGGCCTGCTGGTAGCCGTTGGCCTTCATGTTGCAGCCGAAGTCCGCGTAGGTGCCGCCCGAATGGGCGAAGCCGGTGCGCATCGGCACCATCACGGCATAGCCGCGGCGCACGAACTGGGTGGCCATGTAGACGAAGCGGTCGCGCTGCTGGGCGCGCGGGCTGCCGGGCGACTTGCCGTGATTGATGATCAGCAGGGGGAATGGACCGGGCCCGGCCGGCTTGTACAGCGTCGTTTCCAGGCTGACGTTCATGCGCGGACCGGCGGGCACCATGATGACCTGTTCGTTCAGCCGCGCATCCAGTGGCAGCAGCTGGGCCCGGGCGGATGGCGCCAGCAGCGCGGCCGAGGCCAGCGCGATGGCAGTGATGACACGATGGACGAGGGACAGGACCGGCACGGCAAACTCCGCAGCAATTGACGTTGGGCAACAACCCAATTTTGATGCCGTGCGGAATTGATTGCAATCCTAAAAGAATAATATCAGCCGTTTTTAAGGGAAGGTTTGTTGCTTTGCGGCACGAACTCGACAGGTGTTGACACACCGTCCATGCCGTTTTGCCTACTCGTTATCGCCGCATCAATAACAGTCGCACGGATGCGACGCGACAGCAGCTTTTATCCCGCCAGCCGCCGGTTCATCCCGTGCGCGCCCATCGCTTTCGGTAAACTGGAGGCTCTTCCAGACAAGGATCCATCACGTGGCAATTTCCGCATTGGGCGCCGGCCTGACGGGACTGCAGGCCAATATGCAGGCACTGGGCGTGGAGGCGCATAACACCGCCAACATGAACACCCAGAACTTCGTCCCGCAGACGGCGACGTTCAACGAGGCGCGCCCCGCCGGCACCGGCGTGACGCTGTCGATCGCCGCGCGCGACCTGTCCGCCGCCGAGAACGTGGGCACCGCGCCGTCCGGCACCGATCCCGCGTCGTCGATCACCAACTCGCTGGTCTACAAGGCCGGCTTCGAGCTGTCCGCGAAAATGATCGAGGCGGCCGACGAGCGCCTGGGCACCCTCATCGACATCCGGGCCTGACACAACCGCGCCGGGCTTCCGCCGTTCGGTACGTCTGAGAATTTCCCGCCTTTGTGGCATGATCGCCGGACCTTGTCACTCGCCGGCCACCGCATGCCCACCACAGAACGCATCCCCCACCGCATCACCCACCTCGTCTCCGACTGCGACGGCGTCCTGATCGACAGCGAAGCCGTCGCCCTGCAGGCCCTGGCGGACCACCTGGCCCCCCTCGGCGCGGACCGCGAGCGCCTGATCGCGCTGATCCGTCCGCGCCTGGGCCTGAAGCTGGAAGCCCTGACGCTGGGCGTGTGCGCGGAACTCGGCCTGCCCGAGCCGACCGTGGCCGACCTGGCGATCCTGCGCTCGGTCGTCGAACATGCCTGCGATACGCAGGCGACGCCGGTGCCCGGTGTGCACGAGGCGCTGGCGGCCATCCCGCTGACGAAAGCGGTGGCCAGCAACAGCCGGCTGGTGCGCGTACAGGCGCTGCTGGGCCGCACCGGCCTGGCGGAGCTGTTCGCGGGCGGCATCTACACGGCCGACATCGCCGGCCGCCCGAAACCGGATCCGGCCGTGTACCTGGCCGCTGCCGCCGGCATGGGGGTCGGCGCAGCGCACTGCGTGGTGGTGGAGGACAGCGTGACGGGCGTGCACGCGGCCGTCGCGGCCGGCGCAACGGTGCTGGGCTTCACGGGCGGTCCGCACAGCCCGGCCGGCCAGGCGGACCGGCTGCGCGAGGCAGGTGCCGTCGCCACCTTCGATGCGATGGCGGAACTGCCGGCGCTGGTGGACAGGATCCGCAGCGCCGGCTGAAACACGTCGGCTGAAGCACATCGGCTGAAGCACATCGACTGAAGCACTTCAGCAGAAGCACCTCTCCTGAAGCACCTCAGCCCATCGTGCGGGGCGGCGGCGCGCCCATCAGCAGGCCTTCGATGGTGTGCTCCTGCACGATGAATTCCAGCCTGTCCACCACGCGGCACGTGAGGTGGCGGCGTATTTCTTCCGGCAGGCTGTCGTAATAGCCGCGCGTGACCTGCAGGTCGTGCTTGGCGGCGTTCGTCGCATCCGGCGCATCCACGCCCAGCACGAACACGGGCCGAGACTTCGGCGACTGGTTGGCGGTACCGCGATGGATCGTCAGCGCCGAGCGCGCCGAAATATCTCCCATCTGCGCCAGCTTGCGCTGCGCGCGCGCCTCGTAGCGGGGCCACAGCGCCGGCTCCGGGAACATCGGGTCGCCGCCGGCCAGGTCGTCCCACTGCGTGCCGGGCGCGATCTCGAACGGCCCCATGTCTTCCGTCACGTCCACCGTGGTGATGTTGAAGGCCAGCGAATTGAGGCGCCGGCCCGTCAGGGTGGCGGCCGGTGTCGGGAAATCGCGATGCCAGGGCTGGTGCAGCGCGCCCGGTCCCGGCACGTCGAAGCCCGCTTCCACCACCTTCCAGTCCGGCCCCAGGATGGCGCTGCACACGGCCACCACCCACGGATGGGAGACGATGTCCACGAAGCCGCTCAGGCGCTCCGGATGCACCTCCACGTAGAAGCGGTTCGGCCCGCGCGGCAGCGCGCCGCCCGGCTGGCGCAGCGCTTCCTGGAACAGCACGCCGATATCCTCGCCCAGCCGCGCCACCCATTCGCGCGGGAAGGCGCCCTTCAGGGCCGTGAAGCCGTCGCCGTACAGGGCGCCCATGATGGCGGCCACATCGTAGCCCGTTGCGTCGTTCTTCGGTTGCTGGTCCATCGGTCTCTCCGTCATCGTCATGGCAGGCGGCCATTGTAGGCAATATCCACGGCCGGGGCGGCACGGCTCGAAGGTGCGGCCGCGAACAGTCGGGCCACCCCGGCCCGCCTAACATGCTGTCCAAGACAATTCTTTGGGGCGAAAGCATGGCGACGGGACGGCGGGAAGACGACGACAGCGTACCGATCGAGCAGCAGAGTGGCGGCCAGAGCCACCGCAAGCTGGCCAATGGCGAGCTGGAAGGCAATGCCTACTCGCCGCTGGGCGAGCCGGGCATGCGCCACTGGCAGGCCAGTTATGTGGAACATGCCAGCCTGGAAGAACGGGGCAATATCTTCTTTGCCGCCGTGGCCATGACGCGCATGCCGATGGTGATCACCGATCCGAACCAGCCGGACAATCCGATCGTGTTCGTCAACGGCGCCTTCCTCGACCTCACGCAATATCAACAAGGTCAGGTGATGGGCCGCAACTGCCGCTTCCTGCAGGGACCCGACACCGACCCCAACACCGTCAGCGACGTGCGCAGCGCGATCGCCGAACACCGCGCGGTGGCGGTCGACATGCTGAACTACAAGGCCGACGGCACGCCGTTCTGGAACGCCCTGTTCATCGGCCCGATCTTCGACAAGGCCGGCCGGCTGCGCTACTTCTTCGCCTCGCAGATGGACATCACGCAGCGCCGCATCCACGAGCAGTCCTACCTGCAGGCGCAGAAGATGGAAGCGATCGGCCAGCTGACGGCCGGCCTGGCGCACGACTTCAACAACCTGCTGCAGGTGGTCAACGGCAACCTGGAACTGGCGCAGCGCCAGCTGGACAACAGGCCGGCCGCCATGCAGGCCATCACGCGGGCGCAGCGGGCGGCGATGAAGGGCGGCGCACTGACGCAGCAGCTGCTCACCTTCGCCCGCAAGCAGCGCCTGAACCCGCGTCGCATCAACCTCAATGCGCTGGTGCTCGAGTTCAGCGAAATGCTGGTGCGCACGCTGGGCCAGGAGATCCAGCTGCAGCTGGACCTGCGCCCCGGCCTGCCGCCCTGCGTGCTCGATCCCACGCACCTGGAAATGGCGCTCCTGAATGTGCTGATCAACGCCCGCGACGCCACGCCGGGCGGCGGCGAGGTCACCGTCGGCACCGCCGTGCTGGCCGATCCGAAGCGCGTGGCGCAGCACCACCTGCCGCCGGGCCATTACGCGGTGATCTGCGTGACCGACAAGGGCGCCGGCATGGATGCGGAAACGCTGCGCCGCGCCACCGAGCCCTTCTTCACCACCAAGGGACCCGGCACGGGCCTGGGCCTGGCAATGGTGCACGGCTTCGTGCAGCAGTCCCAGGGCCGGCTGGAAATCGACAGCAGGCCGGGCGAAGGCACGACCGTGCGGATGATCTTCCCGGTCGCCGACAGCGACGCCCATGCGGCACCGGTGGCGCCCGACCGGCCCGTCAAGATGGACGACGGCAAGCCGGTGATCCTGCTGGTGGAGGACAACGATGACGTGCGCCAGCTGGCGCAGATGGTGCTCGAGTCGAACGGCTATCCCGTCGTGGCCGCGGCCAGCGGCGAGGCGGCCCTCAGGCTGCTCGAGGAACGCGACGATATCGGCCTGCTGTTCTCGGACGTGATCATGCCGGGCGGGATGACGGGCCTGCAGCTGGCCGAACAGGTGCGCCAGAGCGATCCGGACCTGCCGGTCCTGCTGGCCAGCGGCTACACGGAACAGCTCACGGGCAGCGGCCGCGTCGAGTTCCCGATCCTGGCCAAGCCGTACCAGGAAGCGGAACTGCTCGAGCGCATCACCTCCGTCGTCGCGGGACACATCGCCCGGCCCCACCCGGCCAGCGTCTGACGCCGAACAGGCAGCCGCTCAGGTCACGAGCACGGGCCGCATGCCCATGGCCCGCCCGTCGACCACCCACAGGGGCCGCACTTCTGCCGGCCGGTCATGGCGGACCCGCGCCTCGCGCGGCATGCGCAGGACATAGTCGAAGGCGCGGTGCCGGTCCAGCAATGCCAGCCCGGCAGGCAGCAGCGCCACGGTGCGCATGCGCGCGCAGCCGGGAATCGTGCGCAGCGCGCGGGCCAGCTGGAAGCTGTCGAGATAGCGCAGGTCCATCGCCAGCACGGCCGCCGTCGGATAAAAGGCGCGGGCCTTGTCCAGCGCCGCCACGCCGTCGAACGCGATGCGCACGGCAAAGCCGGCGGCGGTGCAGGCACGCGCCAGCGTCTCGGCCATCGCATGGTCGGCGCATGCCACCAGCACGCGGTCGCCGGGACGGAAGGGGGAAGTCAAATTCGCAGTCGTCATCGCAATCTCCTGGAACGGAAATTCTGGCATGCACGGCCGATATCGGCGTAGGGGTGCGGCTTGTGCCCTTGTGGGATCAGGCCGATACAAGGCCCGGACAGGAAGAGCACGGTGCATGGCGCGCGGCGCGCCAGGGTTCGCGAAATGGGCCTATGCTGTTTCCCGTTCCCGCGCCCCATCCTGCGAGACGACGATGGACGAGTCCTTCTGCTTACCCTTCCGCGACCGCGCCCAGGCCGCCGGCCTGCTCGCCGAACGCCTGCTGGCCTGGCGCGGCCGCAAGCCCCTGGTGCTGGCCATCCCGCGCGGCGCCGTGCCGATGGGCCGCATCATCGCCAACCGGCTGGAGGGCGAGCTCGACGTGGTATTGGTGCGCAAGATCCCGTCCGCCATCGAACCGGAACTGGCCGTGGGCGCCGTGGACGAACATGGCACGGTGGAACTGGCGCCCTACTTCAACCGCACCCGCACCGGCATGGAATGGGTCGACGTGCAGGCCCGCGAACAGGTGGCACTGATGCGCCGGCGCCGCAGCGCATATGGACCGTCGGCGGAGGTGGCGGGACGGGGCGTGATCGTCGTGGACGACGGCCTCGCCACCGGGTCGACGATGGCGGCCGCCCTGCGCGTGCTGAAGCGCCGCGATCCGGGACGCCTGGTGGCGTGCGTGCCGGTGGCCTCGGCCCAGGCCGTGGCACTGGTCGCACCGCTGTGCGACGAAGTGGTGGTGCTGGCCACGCCGTTCAACTTCACGTCCGTCAGCCGCAACTACGAGGTGTTCCCCCAGGTCGAGGAAGCGGAGGTGCTGTGCCTGCTGGACGGCCGCACCTGAAGAGCGGCGCTAGGCCAGCGCCGTGTCGAGCACCATCATCAGGATGAAGCCGGCCACCACGGCAATCGACGCCGTGCGGCTGTTGCCGTTGCGGTGGGATTCCGGAATCACGTCATGGCTGATCACGAACAGCATCGCGCCGGCAGCCAGCGCCAGGCCCCACGGCAGCATCCAGCGGGCGTGCTCGATCAGCATGGCGCCCGTCACGGCCGCCACCGGTTCGATCAGGCCGGAGACGACGCCCAGGCCGCAGGCAAACAGCCGGCCGTAGCCGACCGAGCGCAGCGCGAGTGCCACCACGAGGCCTTCCGGCACGTCCTGGATGGAGATGCCGGTGGCCAGACTGTGCGCCTTGGTCAGGTCCACGCCCGCATAGGCCACGCCGATCGCCAGGCCCTCCGGCAGGTTGTGGATGGCCACCGCGGCCACGAACAGCCATGCCCGTTTCAAGGAGTCGCTGCGCGCCGGATCCACCTCGTCGAGGATGTTCTGGTCGCGCACGAAATGGTCCAGCAGCAGCACCAGGCCCATGCCGAGCAGGATGCCGCCGCCGATCGTCGCGCTGGCCTCGAACGCGCCGGCGCCCGCGCCACGCGCCGCGGCAATGCCGGGAATGACGAGGGAGAACGCGGTGGCGGCCAGCATCACCCCGGCACCGAAGCCGAGGAAGCCGTCATAGGTCCGCTGCGAGAAATTCTGCGACAGCAGCACGGGCAAGGTGCCCAGTGCCGTCGCCAGGGCGGCGGTGCCGCCGCCCAGCAATGCGCCATGGATGCTGGCGTCGAACGCCCGGATGTCGCCGGCCATGCCCGTCATCAGTGCCAGGACTGCGCCAAGGCAGGCCGCGGCAATGAGGGCATAGCGCCAGCTGGGGAGAACGCGCGCCAGCTGCATGTCACGGCCTTGCGATCGGCGCGTGCGGCGCCGAGCCATCCGGCGTGCTCGGGATCGCACCGTCTTCGGCCGAGGCCGAAGCGAGCTTGCCCGGATCGTCCGTCATGCCCAGGTCGGTGCCGGTGACGGGATCGACGCCGGGATTGGACACCTGGCGCGCCGCCATCTGGTTCAGCAGCTGCGCATCGTCGGCATCGAGCTCCACGCTCGCGTCGCCGCTGCCGCCATCGACGGCCACCTGCTGGTCGCGGTCCTTGACGACTTCCCACTTCTCGCCGCTGTTCCAGGCACCGTTCAGTTCCGGGCCGCCTTGCGACATCTTGTAGTAGACGCTGGCGAATTCCGGACGGCCGGCCGTTTTACCCGGCGGGAAGTTCGGCTCGATCGCGTACAGCGCCTTCTCGAAGGACTTCTGGTGGGCGATCTCGCGCGTCATCAGGAAGCCCAGTGCTTCGCGCACGCCGGGGTCGGGCGTCAGCGCGATCAGGCGTTCGTAGACGATCTTGGCACGCGCCTCGGCCGCGATGTTGGAACGCAGGTCGGCGGTCGGCTCGGTGATCGAGTCGATGTAGGCCGCGGTCCAGGGCACGCCGGCCGAATTGGTCAGCGGTGCGCCGGCGCCATACAGCACCTGGGTGATGTGGCTGTCATTGCCCGCGCCCGTGATGCGGCGGTACATCTCGCCTTCCTCGTCCACCGCTTCGGACAGGCGGCCCTTGGCGCCCTTGTTCAGCATCACCACGATATTGCCGATCACTTCCAGGTGGCTCAGCTCCTCGGTCGCGATATCGAACAGCATGTCCTTGCGGCCCGGATCGTCCTCGGCAACGGCCTGGGTGAAGTAGCGCATTGCGGCGGCGAGCTCGCCCTGCGGGCCGCCGAACTGTTCGAGCATCAGGTTGGCGAGACCCGGATTGGGCTCGCTGACGCGCACGGTGTACTGCAAGCGCTTGTTGTGTGCAAACATTCCTGCCTCCTGTCGGTGAGATGGATTCCTGCCACTGCTTTCCAGATGAAGCAGCGCTGGCAAACCCATCTTCTCAGCCGGGCAACGTGTCGCCCATAGGAACTTCGTGACACATCTTGTAGGACAACGCCAGCTCAAAATGAAACATTACGGCTGCTTAACGAACGTGTCCGTGCCGTCCTGCGCTGCCGTCAGCAGGCGGCGCAGCACTTCGCCGCTGCGCTGGGCCTGGGCCGCCTGTTCGACATAGTCCACGGCGGTGCCGGCATGGCCGCTGGCGATGGCTTCGTCCGCCATCTGGCGCAGCAGCCGCTCCTTTTCCTGCAGCGCGCGCAGCGCCGCCCACAGCGACTCCTCGACCGCCTGGCACTGGTGATCGGCAAGCACCTTTTCGGTGTAGGCGTGGCCCGTGTGGCAGCGGTACCGCCGGGGCACCAGGCCGTGCAGCTCCCACAGCGAACCGTGGCACTCGGGACAGGTGAAGGTCGAGGGCGTTCCAAATTTCGCGAGGCTGTCCATGTCGGCACTCCCTGCAGCAAAACGGTTCTCAAGGCGGATCCAGTCCGGCACCTGGCGTGGCGCATTGCGCGCGGCCACCAGGCTGTCGCCCACGATGCGATCGAGCATCGCGGCGATCTGCGGCAGGCGCAGCACATGGTCCACCTCCACGTGGCGCAGCGCACTGGCCGGCATGTCGGCGGCGAAGGCGTCTTCCGGCAGCTGCACGACGGCCTTGCCGCCGCATTCCTTGATGGCCTGCAGGCCGGCCGTGCCGTCGTCGAGCATGCCAGTCAGGATCACGGCGGTGGCGCGCGCGCCGAACGCCGCGGCGGCCGAACGGAACAGCGGATCGATGGCCGGCCGCGCATGGTTCTCGCGCGGCCCGTGGGCCAGCGCGACGCGGGCGCGGTCGCCGTCGCGCTGAAGCAGCAGGTGCCGGTCGGGCGGCGCCACCAGCACCCGGCCCGGCTCCAGGATATCGCCATCGCGCGCGTGGCGCACGGGCAGCTGCGTGGCGCCGGCCAGCAGCGAGGGCAGGATGCTGTCGTGGCTGCCAATATGCATGACCACCAGCACGGCGGCGGGAAACTGCAGCGGCAGGCCGCCCAGCACGATGCGCAGCGCGTCGATGCCACCGGTGGACGTGCCGATGACGACCACGTCGTCGGCCGCAAAGACGGGGGTGGCAAGGGGACCAAGGGGAGTAAGAGGCGTCGTGTTCATCCTGCCATCATCGAAGAGCCGTCCTGCCGGGTCGGTGCGTTGCTGCACAGAGGCCCGGCATTCCGGCGGGCCGGGCGGGCGTCAGGCGCGCGGCAGCAGCCGGTCGATCATCCGGCACAGGCCCTCGAGCGTGACGAGCTTCGTCATGAAGTCCGAGAAGCCCGCGTCGCGCGCGCGCTGCACGTCCTCGTCCCGGCCCAGGCCGCTGGCCGCGATGGCCGGCAGGTCCTGCAGGCCCGGCATGGCGCGCACCCTGCGCATGAAGTCGAGTCCGTCCATGTCCGGCATCGACACATCCGAGATCACCAGGTCGACCGGCTGTTCGCCCAGCAGCTGCAGGGCGCGCCGCGCGGTGGTGGCAATCAAGACCTGCGCCCCTTCCAGCTCCAGCAGCACCTGGAAGGTTTCCGCCGTGTCCTCCGCATCGTCGACGATCAGGATGCGGCGCCCGCTCATCGAGGTGCTGTCGCCCACGCCATCGGCACCGCCCGGCGCGCGCTGATCGTGCGGCACCGGCAGTCGCACCGTGAAGCGGCTGCCGTGGCCCAGGCCGGCGGACGATGCTTCCACGCTGCCGCCATGCAGCTCGACCAGCTGGCGCACCAGCGCCAGGCCGATGCCCAGGCCGGCCTTGCTGCGCACCGCCTGCGCACCGCCCTGGCGGAACATGTTGAAGATGTCCGGCAGCAGGTCGGCCGCGATGCCGGCGCCATTGTCCTCCACGTCGATGCGGGCATCGTCATCCTCGCGCGCCACGCGGACCACGATGGTGCCGCCGGCCGGCGTGAACTTGATGGCATTGCTGATCAGGTTCAGCACCACCTGCTCGATGCGCACCGGGTCCGCCTCCACGTACACCGGCTCGTCCAGCGGCTCGTAGCGCAGCGTGAGGCCTGCCACCACCGGATCGGCGCGCATCACTTCCACGATGCGCGCGGCCAGGTCGCCCAGGTCCACGGTGCGGCGCGCCAGCGCCAGCTTGCCGGTCGAGACGCGCGACATGTCCATCAGGTCCTCGATGATCTTGGCCTGGCTGGACACGGCGTTGCGGATGATCGATGCGGCGCGCACCGCCGGCGCCGTCTGGCGCACGGCCGGCAGCCGCGCCAGCAGCTCGACATTGATGTAGATGAGGTTGAGCGGATGGCGCAGCTCGTGCGACATCACGGCCAGGAATTCGTCCTTCAGCGCGCTGGTGCTCTCCGCCTGGCTGCGACCGGCCTGTTCGCTGGACAGTTCCGCCGCGCGGCGGCTGTCCTGCTGGGCGCGCACCGTCTGGTCGCGGGCGATCTTTGCATAGCCCTGGAACTGGCCGTTGTGCAGCGGCGTGGTGATGCCGGCGCAGAAGAAGCGGCTGCCATCCTTGCGCACGTGCCAGCGTTCGTCCTCGGCGCGGCCATCGGCATCGGCGCGGCGGCGTTCGTCCGCCGGCGCCGCCGCCGCGATGTCCTCGGGGGTGAAGATCAGGTCCAGGCTCTGGCCCAGCATCTCGGCCTCGCCGTAGCCGAAGTTGCGCTCGGCGCCCTTGTTCCAGCCCGTCACGCGGCCCGCCTCGTCCATCGTGATGATGGCGTAGTCGTCGGTGCTTTCCGCCACCAGGCGCATCCACTCCTCGCCGGCGCGCACCTTTTCCTCCGCCTCGCGGCGGCCGGTGATGTCGAAGAACGTCATCACGGCGCCCTCGATCTTGTCCTCCGTGGTGCGGTAGGGCAGCAGCCGGGCGATGTAGTAGCGCCCGTCGTTGCTGCGCACTTCCCGCTCCACCAGGCGCAGCGTCTCGAAGGTGGTCGACGCGTCGGCCGGCAGCTCGCTGTAGTCGAGCCGGTGCGTGATGTCGAGCAGGGAGCGGCCGATGTCGGTGGGGATGATGCTGAAGATGTCCGCCGCGCGGGGCGTGAAGCGCTTGATGCGCATGGCCCGGTCGACGAACACGGTGGCGATGTCGGTCGAGGCGATCAGGTTGTTCAGGTCGTCGTTGGCCTTGCCGGTTTCCTCCACCTTCACCTTCAGCTCGTAGTTGACGGTGATGAGTTCCTCGTTGACCGACTGCAGCTCCTCCTTGCTGGTTTCCAGCTCCTCGGTGGCCGAACGCAGTTCCTCGTTGATGGCCTGCAGTTCCTCGTTCGACGCGCGGAGCTCCTCGTTGGAGATCTCGGCATGCTCGATGGTTTCCTGCAGCTTCTCCTTGCTGCGCTGCAGTTCCGACTCCAGCTGGTCCAGCACCAGGTCGTTGTGCTGGTGCTGGCTGTCGCGCGGCTCGTCGTTCAGCGACTGCTCGATTTCCTCGAACAGCACCAGCACGAAGTCCGTGCTGGCCGCCTCGTCGTTGAACGGCCGCACGATCATGTTGACGAACCAGGTGCGCTCGTCGCGCCGCACCAGCACGCGCTGGCCTTCCACGCTGTTGCCGCTCTGGAGCGCCTGGTACAGGGCGCTGCGCAGTTCCAGGCGCAGGTCCGGCAGCACCAGTGCCAGCACGTTGCGCGACGGCTCGCCGCCCACGTGGCGCAGGAAGCGCCCGGCCGAGTCGGACATGTGCACGATGTTCGACTCGCGGTCCACCACGATGCTGGGCGGCGCGAAGCGGGACAGTGCGCGCTGGTGCACCTCGGAATACGAGAACTGGCGCCGCTGGCCGCCGCCGGCCTGGGCCAGTTCCGGCAGCCGGTTGACGGGCGCGTTCGACAGCGACGGCACGTAGCGCGCGCCGCGCGACAGGGGCCGCGCCCGGTAGATGCGGTTCTTCTTGTCGTAAGGGACGAAGAACTCGGCCGCCGCATCGGCCGATTCGGAGGAGCCGAGGAACAGGAAGCCGTCCGGCTTGAGCGCCGAGTGGAACATCTCCATCACGCGCAGCTGCACGTCGCGGTTCAGGTAGATCAGCAGGTTGCGGCAGGAGATCATGTCCAGCTTCGAGAACGGCGGATCGCGCAGCAGGTTGTGCGAGGCGAACAGGATGCGGTCGCGGATCGTCTTGCGGATGCGGTAGCGATCGTCCTCCCTGGTGAAGAACTGGCGCAGGCGGGTCGGCGGCACGTCCATCACGATCGAGGCCGGATACAGTCCGGCGCGCGCCGTGCTGATCGCGTGTTCGTCGATGTCGGAGGCGAACACCTGGATCTCCGGCGGCCGGTCCACCTGCTGCGCCTGGTCGGCCAGCAGCATCGTCACCGAATAGGCTTCCTGGCCGGTGGCGCAGGCGGCCACCCACACGCGCACCTGGTCGCCGCGCACGCGGTCGCGCAGCAGCTCCGGGATCACCTCGCGCTCCAGTGCCTCGAAGGCATCGCGGTCGCGGAAGAAGTTGGTCACGCCGATCAGCATGTCGTTGAGCAGCGCCTTGAACTCGCCCGGCTCGCGCTCCAGCAGGCCGGCATATTCGGGCAGCGAGGCCACGCCCTTCACCTGCAGGCGCCGCTCGATGCGGCGCAGCACCGTGGCGCGCTTGTAGTAGCGGAAGTCGTGGCCCGTGTGGGCGCACAGCATGGCGATCACGTTCTGCAGCGCCGCCTCGTCGTCGACCTTCTCGTCTTCTTCCGGCAGCGGGCCGATCGCGCCATCGCCATCGCCGGCCGGCGGCAGCTGGATATGGCGGGCGTTGCGCCACAGCTCCACCAGCTTGTCCGGCAGGTCGGTCGATGGCAGCACGAAGTCGACCATGCCGGTGGCGATGGCGGCCTGCGGCATGCCGTCGTATTCCGCGTCGCCCGGCGCCTGCGCCAGGGTCAGCCCGCCCAGTTCCTTGACGCGCTCCAGGCCCACCGCGCCATCCGAGCCCGTGCCGGACAGGACGATGGCGAAGGCCCGCTCCCGGTGCGCCTCGGCCAGCGTGCGGAAGAAGATGTCGATCGCCACGTGCTGCCCCACCGGCCGCTGCATTGCCGAGACGCTCAGGTGGCCGTCGTCCATCGACAGCTGCTGGTTCGGCGCGATCACGTAGACGTGGTTGGCGCGCACCGGCACCCGCTCCGCCACCTGGATCACCGGCATGCGCGTGGCGCGCTGCAGCACGTTGTCGGCCGCGCTATGGTGCTTCGGCGACAGGTGCAGGATGACCACGAAGGCCATGCCGCAGTCCTCGGGCATGTGCTCGAAGAAGCGCAGCAGCGCCTGCAGGCCGCCCGCGGAGGCCCCGAGACCGATCACGGGGAACTTCAGGTGGCTGAGGGCGACGGACGGTTCGGCGGGAAGGTCGGCCTCGGACGAACTGCTGTGGGGCATGGGAGGACTAGTTGTTTGGTTGACACTGGAGTCTAACGCAATCGCGCGCCTGCGTTAAGTCGTTCTTGATGGTCGATGGAGAAAACGCCGTGGCCGCCGCACGGGGCCGTTTCACTGCGGCGTTCGCCCCGCCGCGGCACCCTGCTGGCTCTTCCAGTATTCGAGCGGTGCGCGGCCGACCAGCGCCGTGAAGGCCCGCGTGAGATGGGCCTGGTCGAAGAAGCCCAGCGCCTGCGCCAGCGCGGCCAGGTCCGGCTGGGCGGGCGCGGCCAGGGATGCGGCCGCTTCGTGCAGGCGGAAGCGCTGCACCACCCACTTCGGCGTGACGCCAACGTACTCGTGGAACAGGCGCTGCAGGCCGCGGCCGGACAGGCCGACCGCATCGGCCAGTGCCGCCACCGTGACGGGGCCGTGCGCCGCGGCGGCAGCCTGCACGGCGCGTTCGGCCAGCGCGGCCCGCGGATCGGCCGGCGTGCGCGCCACCAGCGGGCCCAGCACGGCAGCCACGGCGGCCGCCAGGGCATCGTCCGTGCCGGCCAGCACGGCGCGCTCGGCCGCAGCCGTGTCGAGGCCGAACGCTTCCTCCAGCGTGGCGAGGCGGCCGGTGAAACGGGCCACCGGCACACCGGCCAGCGCGCGCAGGCCGCCGGCACGGAAGCGCAGGCCGACCACCCGGCCCTGCCCCGCCAGCGGGCGGTCGAACGGCCCCTCGACCACGCCATGCAGCGCGGTGCGGCCGGCCTCGAACACCAGGTGGGCGTTCGGATACGGCAGGATGCGCTGCACCTGCGCCGGGCGGCCGCCCAGGTCCCACGCGACGGTCCACAGGAATTCCACGTGGCCGGCCAGTTCCAGCGGCGGCGGATGGTGGCGCAGGCTGAAGCGTCCCGGCGCCGCGGCCGGATCGAGGATGCCTTTCGGCGTGTCGGTTTTTTCCAAGCCCGTTCCCGCTGTCGTGTCTACACTGGCAGCATTATCCACCACGGAGAAAAACCATGACCAGCCCGGCAGACCGCAGCACCGCCAACGGCGGCGGCACGTTCGACATCGTCCTGACGCCCGTCCCGCACACGGCGGCACCGCACGACTCGCGCGGCCGCATGACCTTCACCAAGACCTTCCAGGGCGCGCTGCAGGGCCGCAGCGACGGCGAGATGCTCACCGCGGGACAGCCCGCCCGGGGCAGCGCCGGCTATGTGGCGATGGAACGCTTCGAGGGTACGCTGGACGGCCGCCGCGGCAGCTTCGTCATGCAGCATTCGGGCACGATGGACTCGGGGGCCGACGCGCTGGCGATCGTCATTGCGCCGGGTTCGGGCACCGGCGAACTGGCGGGCATCGGCGGCACCGCCACCATCGACGTGCGCGACGGGCAGCACCACTACACGCTGCACTACACGCTGCCGGCGCGCTGAAGCCCGGCGGTTCGCCGGCATTGTGTGGCGCGCCACCCACAGCGCACATTTGCACAGGACAAGCTGGCCACACTCCAGTACCATCCGGCAGCCGGCCGAAGTCGCTTGCCCGGTGCTGCCTGCCAGGTGCTGCCTGCCAGGTGCTGCCTGCCAGGTGCTGCCTGCTGAGTGCTGCCTGCTGAGTGCTGCCTGCTGGGCGCGGTGCCACCTGCTCGGTGCCGCTTGGTCGGTGCCGCCTGCTCGGTGCCTTGGTCGGTGCCGCCTGCCCGGTATCCCGTGCTCACCGGTGCACGAGGCCGGTGATTTCCACCAGCTTCTGGTGGTACACGCCGGCCAGCTGCAGCACCAGGCCGTGCAGCCTTGCGTCGCGCGGGCTGTAGACCAGCTGGCCGGCCGCGGTGCAGGCGCAGAAGCCCCGTTCGGCCAGTTCCTGCACGATGGCGTCGGCACGGCAGACGGACTGCAGGTACAGGCGCTGTGCGAGGGCTTCGGCCGTCCAGATCTGGTCCGGCGTGCCGTGCACCAGCAGCAGCGCTTCCAGGAACGGCACGGAAGGCAGCGTCAGCACGAAGCCGCGCAGCTCGTCGGTGAGCGCCGTCATCGAGGGCAGCCGGTGGCCGTGCGGCCAGGGCGAGGTAAACCGCGGGACCGGTCCGTGCGTTGCTGGCAGGGTCCGGACTGTGCCGTGGTGCGCGGGGCCGGAAAAGTAGAATTCGGAGAAACCATTGAAGCAAAATTATATTCGTAAAAATGTATCTTCGCTACGGGCAACTGCCCCGTGAGCGGCGCCGAGAAGCGTGACGGTGCCAGCGCGCCGGCCGGTGGCCCGCCCGTGAAACCGGATCTGGAAGTGCTGCAGAAGCTGCGCATCGTGATTCGCGCGGCGCAGCGCCATTCGCTGTGGATCGAGAAGCAGTGCGGCGTGAACGGGGCGCAGCTGTGGATCATGCAGGAGCTGGCCGATACGCCGAACCTGCGCGTGGGCCAGGTGACGGCGCGCCTGGCGATCGCCCAGGCCACCACCAGCAACCTGCTCGAAGGGCTGGTGCGCCGCGGCTACGTCATCAAGACGCGCGACCCGGATGACGCGCGTGTGGTAAAACTGGCACTGTCCGAATCGGGCAGCGCCATGCTGGCCGGCGCCCCGAAACCGGCGCGCGGGCTGCTGCCCGAGGCGCTGGCGAAAGTGGATGCGGCCAGCCTGGCCGCCCTGAATGCGGGCCTGCAGGGCCTGTTGTCATCCATCGAGGTGCTCGATGAAGGCTTTGGCCTGCAGCCGCTGCCATTTACCATGTAGGACAGGAACACAGCATGAACGACGAGCGGCGCGAGGCGGACCCGGAACACGGCCGCCGCAAGGACGATACGCCGCGCTACCTGGATCCGGGCGACTCCATCTTTTCGCTGTGGGGCCGCGTGATCCGCGCGCGCTACCAGCGGGTGGCGGCATCGCTGACCCGGCACGTGATGCAGCGGCCGCTGAGGATCGGCATCTCGGCGCGCATCTTCCATCCCGAAGCGGGGGCCACGGGCCTGCGCAGCAAGAACCTGCAGTACCTGGAGGAGTCGATCGCGCAGTGGGTGATGTCGCGCGACGTGCTGGTCTTCATGATCCCCACCGTGAACACGGAAGGCCTGCTGCACCCCTCGAACATCCGCCTGCGCGACTATGCGCGCCACCTGGACGGCCTGGTGCTGCAGGGCGGCGCGGACGTGTCGCCGCAGAGCTATTCCGAGCTGCCCACGCGGCCGGAATGGAGCGGCGACCGGGCGCGCGACATGTACGAGCTGGAACTGCTGCATGAATTCGTCGAGGCGGGCAAGCCCGTGCTGGGCATCTGCCGCGGCTGCCAGCTGATCAACGTGGCCTTCGGCGGCACGCTGTACCAGGACATCGCCACCGACGTGCCGACCGCCCTGCCCCACGTCCACGACGACTACGACCGGCACCGCCACGAGATTGCGTTCCCGACCGGCTCATCCCTGGCGAAGCTGTTCAAGGACCGTGCCGGCGGCGTGGTCAACTCGATCCACCACCAGGCCGTGCGCACGCTAGGCCGGGACATGGAAGTGGAAGCCCTGTCCGTCCCGGACGGCATGATCGAGGCGATCCGCTACCGCAAGGCGCCGTTCGTGATGGGCCTGCAGTGGCACCCCGAATTCCACCGCGCCGGCGGGCAGGAGCTGCTCGACTGCACCGGCATCCTCGACACCTTCCTGCGCGTGGCGCGCGAAACGCGCTTCTAGAAATTGCTCGGAAAATGGGGACAGACCCCATTTTCCGAGAAACGTTGCCTGAAAAATGGGGTCTGTCCCCATTTTTCAGGCAACTTTAACGGCGGCCGCGGAAGCGCTGCACGGCCGCATCCACCACGCCCTCGACGCTGCCCGCCACGGCGAACTGGTCGCGCAGGTACTGGGCATCGCTGCCCATGTGCGTCACCTGCGTGAGGTGGTTCAGCGCCGCCGAACCGCCCAGCTTCTCCGCGTACGGATCCATGCGCCGCAAGGTGGTGAGGATATCCTCGCGCAGCGACAGCGTCTCGTACGTTTTCGGATGCACGATCGTGCCGTCCAGCCCGAAGCGGCAGGCCTGGAAGCGGTTGTAGTTGTAGACGAGGTAGTCGTCCTCGGCGGGTGGCGCCTCCTTCCGCTCCAGCAGGTACGCGCACAGCGCCTGCAGGTAGGCGGCCAGCGCGGCGGCCCGCTCCACCGTCAGCGGCGTGTCGCACACGCGCAGCTCGATGGTGCCGTATTCCGGCTTCGGCCGCAGGTCCCAGTAGAAATCCTTCATGCTCTTGATGACGCCCGTGCTCTCCATCTTGGCGAAGTAGCCGTTGGCGAAGTCGTCCCAGGACAGGGTGAACGGCGCGCGGCCGCTCATCGGGAAGGCGAACACGGAATTGAGGCGCGCCGAATTGAACAGCGTGTCGCCGCCCTGCACGAACGGCGACGAGGCCGACAGCGCGATGAAATGCGGCAGGTAGCGCGACAGCGAATGCAGCAGGTACAGCGCATCGTCGCCATTGCCGGTGCCGATGTGCACGTGCTGGCCGAACACGGTGAACTGCTTGGCCAGGTAGCCGTACAGCGCCGACACTTCCTTGAAGCGGGGCTTTTCGAAGATGCGGCGCTCCACCCATTTCTGGAACGGGTGCGTGCCGCCGCCGCAGATGCCGATATTGAGCTGTTCGGCGGCCTGCACCAGCGTATCGCGCACTTCCAGCAGCTGCGCCAGCAGTTCGCTGTGGCGCGTATGCACGTCGCTGTTAATCTCGATCATGCTCTCGGTGATCTCCGGCGTCACGTGGCCGGGAAACGGCTTGCGGGCCAGCAGGTGCAGCAGGTCCGGGCTCGATGCGGTGAGATCGTAATCGGAGAAGCTGACGAGCTGCAGCTCCAGCTCCACGCCCATCGTCAGCGGCGTCGAGGTCTTGAACGGTTCCAGTGCCATGGCTTACTCCTGCGGTGCTTCGCGGACCCAGATCAGGGCCCGCTGGGTGAAGATGGGGCCGATCACTTCCATGAACAGCGTCATCGCCGCGACGGCGGCCAGTTCGTCGACCAGCACGATGCCGGAATTCCTGGTCTGCTCGAGCAGCAGCACGACGAAGACGGACATCGGCGCCAGTGCCACGCCGGAGGCGATGCCCTTCTTCCACGAGATGCCGGAGAGGTGCGAGAACGCCGCCACGCCGGCCGTCTTGATGACGAAGCGGGCGATCAGCAGCACCAGCGCCAGCCAGCCGCCGGCCACGACATTGCTCCAGTCGAGCGTGGACACGGCAAACACGAACAGGAGGATCGCCAGCAGCTCGCCGATGGCGCCGAAGTTGCGCTGCGTGCGCGTGAACTGCACGCGGCGGTGGCGCGCCGTCAGGCCGAAGGCCAGCGTGGCCAGCACGGGCGACAGGTCGGAGGCATACGTGATCGCGACGAGGATGACGACCACCAGCGCGAACGCCAGCGTGCCTTCGCGCGCCAGGTTGCCCAGGTGGCGCAGCACGGCCGGCACGATGATGCCGGACACGGCGCCCAGCAGGGCCGAGGCCACCAGTTCGATGAGGCTGTGCGAGATGGCCTGCGTGAGGCTGCCGGAGGTATCGAACACCCAGAAGCCGACGATGACCTTGAAGGTGAGCACGGACAGCACGGTGTTCAGCGCCACCAGGTGCAGCACGCGTTCCGTCGCCTGGCCGGAGGTACGCTGTTCGTTGATGACGCGCAGCACGCCGGCCGGCGAAGTCGACATGGCCAGCGAGGCCAGCAGCAGCGACGTGAGCGGCGCCAGGTCGAACTGCAGCGCGATCAGGTAGACCACGCCGAACGTGACGAACGACTCCACCAGGCCGCTGACGGCCACCCACGGGTTGATGCGCAGCCAGTGCATATTGATGCGGTAGCCCAGCTCGAACAGGATCAGGCCGAACGCCACGTTGGCCAGCACGATCACGGGGCTGCCCGGTTCGGTGGCGAACAGCTCGGGGAACAGCTGGGCGCACAGGAAGCCGACCAGGCCGTACACGCTGATGCGCGGCAGGCGGGTCCAGCGGTGGATGAATTCGCCGGCCAGCCAGGCCAGCAGAACAGCGAGCGGCCATGCTAGATCGGCCGAGATCACCAGGAAATCTGGCATATGGGTCTCCTCCTATTGTGTGAAATACCTGGCCGGGCAGGATCGGCCGAATGGACAATGACTGGCAAAAACGAGCGCAACTGTACGTGCAATCGGCCACGGAGGCAAGCCAGCAAGGCGGGCGAACGCCGGGCGGCAGCACTCATCCGTAATGACTTTACAGCAATAAAGCGGCGCGTGGCGCACCCATGGGCTGGCCCGGCCGCTACAATGCCGGCTTACCATCCCGTCATCGACAACCGGAGGACACCATGCTGGAACTGGTCAGCGAACATGCCTGCTACGGCGGCGTGCAGCGCTTCTACAAGCACGACTCGCGCGCGATCGGCCTGCCGATGCGCTTTTCCGTCTTCCTGCCGCCGCGCGCGGACGACGCGCCCCTGCCCGCCCTGTTCTACCTGGCGGGGCTGACGTGCAACGAGGAGACCTTCATGATCAAGGCCGGCGCCCAGCGCATGGCGGCCGAACTGGGCCTGGTGCTGATCGCGCCGGACACCAGCCCGCGCGGCGCGAACGTGCCGGGCGAAGCGGAGGCCTGGGACTTCGGCGTGGGTGCCGGCTTCTACCTGGACGCGACGCAGCAGCCGTGGGCGCGGCACTACCGCATGGAGAGCTACCTGCACGAGGTGCGCGAACTGGTGGTGGCGGAACTGCCGGTGGCGGCGGACCGCATCGGCATCTTCGGCCATTCGATGGGCGGCCACGGCGCGCTGACCTTGGCGCTGCGCCGCCCGGACCTGTTCCGTTCCGTCTCCGCTTTCGCGCCGATCGCCGCGCCGAGCCAGTGCCCATGGGGCCACAAGGCCTTCACCGGCTACCTGGGCGCCGACCGGGCCGCCTGGGCGGAGCACGACGCCAGCGCGCTGATGGCGAACAGCGTCAAGCCGTTCCCGCACGGGATCCTGGTCGACCAGGGCCTGGCCGACAAGTTCCTGGCCGAGCAGCTGTACCCGGAAGCGTTCGAGGCCGCGTGCGCGCAGGCCGGCCAGCCGCTGACCCTGCGCCGCCACGAGGGCTACGACCACGGCTACTACTTCATCTCGACGTTTGTCGAAGACCACCTGCGCTGGCATGCGCCGCAGCTGGCCGCATAGCCGGATCGAACCGAAGCCGGGTGCTGCTACAGCCGTATCTCGGTACCGAGCTTGTGCAGGAACTGCGCGAGCCACTGCGGATGCGCGGGCCAGGCGGGCGCCGTGACGAACTGGCCGTCGGTCACGGCGGCCGTCACGTCGATGTCGGCGAACTCGGCGCCGGCCAGCTTCACTTCCGGGCTGCAGGCCGGATAGCAGGAAATGCGGCGGCCGCGGATCACGTCGGCCGCGGCCAGTATCTGCGCGCCATGGCAGACGGCGGCGATCGGCTTGCCGGCCGCCGCGAATTCCCGGACGATCTCGATCACGCGCGCGTTCAGCCGCAGGTATTCCGGCGCGCGGCCGCCGGCGATCATCAGCGCGTCGTAATGGCCCACGTCCACCTCGTCGAACGCGGCATTGAGCGCGAACTGGTGGCCGGGCTTTTCCGTGTAGGTCTGGTCGCCTTCGAAGTCGTGGATCGCGGTCTTGATCCTGTCGCCGGCTGCCTTGCCGGGACAGACCGCGTGCACCGTGTGCCCCACCGCCTGCAGTGCCTGGAACGGCACCATGGTTTCATAGTCCTCGGCAAAGTCGCCCGTCAGGAACAGGATGGTTTTCGCTGCCATGCTCGTCTCCGCTGTGAAGGTCGAGCGGCCATGATAGCCCAGGAAGGCGGCACTTGCGACCCTCATGCAGGCGTAAAAAAGGGCCTCGCGGCCCCTTGTGAATGCCTGTACCCGTGCTTCAGGCTGCCTTGCTGGCCAGGACCCGCTTGATGGTGCCGGCCAGGTCCTCGGCCACGAACTTGGCCACGTAGGCATCGGCGCCCACGCCCTTCACATGGTCCTCGTTGGTCTTGCCGGACAGCGAGGAGTGGATCACCACGGGGATCTTGGCGAAGCGCGGGTCCTGCTTGATCTTGCGGGTCAGCGTGAAACCGTCCATTTCCGGCATTTCCAGGTCCGTCAGCACGAGCGCCACGCGCTCCGTCACGTCCACGCCTTCGGCCTTGCAGCTTTCGGCGATGGCGTTCAGGCGGTCCCACGCTTCCTTGCCGGACTTCGTCATCACGAACGCCGCGTGCATGGCCTGCAGGCCCTGCTCGATGAGGTTGCGCGCCACGGTCGAGTCGTCCGCCGCGAGGATGAAGGTGCCCGGCTTCAGGCCCAGCGGGGAGATATTGGCCGTATCGACGTCCTTGCCTTCCGAGGGCACCATGCGGCGCAGGATGGTTTCCACGTCCAGCACCTGCGCCAGGCGGGTGCCGTGCGTGTCGCCATCGAGGCGGGCGATCGACGTGACCATGCCGGTGGCATTGCTGCCTTCGGCCGTCAGCACCTGGCTCCAGTCCAGGCGCACGATCTCGTCCACCGACTCCACGGCGAAGGCCTGGGTGGTGCGGGCGAATTCGGTGACCAGCATGATGTTCAGGCCCGTCTTCGGCTTCACGCCCACGATCGCCGGCAGGTCCATCACGGGGATGATCTGGCCGCGCAGGTTCACCACGCCCAGCATGTTCGGCTGGGCACCGGCCACGGCGGTCACGGGTGGCATCGCCACGATCTCGCGGATCTTGAACACATTGATGCCGTACAGCTCGGAGTGCTCGCCCTTGTCGTCACCGCCGAGGCGGAACAGCAGCAGCTCGAATTTGTTGGTGTTGGTAAGGTTGGTACGTTCGTCGATTTCCTGCTGCACGCTTTTCATTGCTGTTCCCCGGTCGATAAAGGCTGTCCGCGCCTGGCGAACAATCGAGAGGCAGTATAAGGGGTAAAAACCGGTCAAACCGGCTTTCCTGCCTTTAAGGCAAGCGAGTGCGGTGGGGGAAAACAACAGTGGTGGCATGGCCGCCGCGGGCGGTGACCTGCAAACCGTTGCCGCCAATGAAAAAGGACAGCCGGGGCTGTCCTTTCCTGAATCCTGGAGCGGGAGAAGAGTCTCGAACTCTCGACCTCAACCTTGGCAAGGTTGCGCTCTACCAACTGAGCTACTCCCGCATTGGAGTGGTGCTGCTGACAACTAAATTTACAACTGCCTGGAATGGAGCGGGAGAAGAGTCTCGAACTCTCGACCTCAACCTTGGCAAGGTTGCGCTCTACCAACTGAGCTACTCCCGCAGAAGAGGCATGATTATGCCAGAACGATCCCCGGTTGACCAGTGCCGGATGCAACTTTCTGGCGCCAGGCGCGTCCCGCCAGCGTCGGCATTCTTTCCAGATTGCCATTCCTGGCCAGCCAGGCCGTTCCAAGTGACTGAAATCACGGCACAAATTTCCCTGGCATTAATAATGCTGCCGTGAGGACACGCGCGTTGCGCCAATCAATCACTTCGAGGAGCAGCCATGAATCATCACCGCAGCCCAGCCCTGTTCAGGAACGCCCTGTGCGTCGCTGCCGGCGCCGCCCTGTTCGGGATCGCGGGAGCCGCCGGCGCCAGCACCTTTGCTTCGGCCATCCTGGACATCAACAACTTCCGCATCACGCATGCCTCCGGCACCATTTACCGCAACACGGATTTCTCGAAACTGGTCGGCGTCAACGACGCCCATGCCACCGCCATGCTGAACAATGTGTTCGCCAGCACGGCCGCCACCGGCACCCGGCCGGACGTCGCGCACCAGTGCGTGGGCGCGCCCTGCCCGGCCCTCGGCGAGAACAACTTCACGCCGTTCGGCACGTCGCTGCCCGCCCATGGCAACTTCAGCTACGCGGACCAGAACTTCTCGGGCTCGGGCATCTCGATGAATGGCGCCCCGGCCGGGGCCCGGTCGCAGACGCGGGCCGATGTCGCCACCGCCTACAACAAGCAGTTCGCCAGCAGCAATTCGGATGTGGGCAGCTCGAACACGATGGCCTTCCGCCTCGGCAGCAGCGACACGATGACCGTCACCTTCGATGCCACGCCGTATGCGATGGCCTACCTGTCGCCGGAAGGCCGCGCCATCACCACCGCCAACGCGCGCATCTCGTGGAGCGTGAACATCGTCGACCTGACGACGGGCCTGTCCGTCTTCACCTTCGCCCCCAACGAACTCAACGGCCTGGCCGCCGTCAGCCGCACGCACGGCCACACCGGCATGTCGCTGTACAACGCCGCCGCCACCACCTTCCACCTCACCGCCACCTCGCCGCTGCTGCTGGCCAACCGCGACTACCAGATCACCATGCAGCACAACACCCTGGTCAGCGCGCAGCAGCAGGAGCTGCCGGAACCGGGCACGCTGGCCCTGGCCTTCACGGGCCTGGCCGGCATCGCAGGCCTGCGCCGCAAGGCACTGCGCGGCTGACGCCCGCGCCTTTCAAACTGCCGAGCCCGTGTCCTGGTGCCTGGCACCAGGACACGGGCTCGGCCGCTTGCCGCACGGTTGCCGCGACGATCCGGATGCGTCCCCTATAATTGTCCTGTTAATACTTACAGGAAATTGGAAAGAATGGATTCGATCGAGATCGTGCTGGCCATGCTGCTGGCGGTGGTGGCCAGCGCCTACCTGGTACGGATGCTCCCCGTGTCCATGCCGCTGCCGCTGGTGCAGATCGGTCTCGGCGCCGGCATCGCCAGCGTCAGCACCCACGGCGTGCAGATGGATCCCGATCTGTTCTTCCTCCTGTTCCTGCCGCCGCTGCTGTTCCTGGACGGCTGGCGCATCCCGAAGAGCGGCCTGTTCCGCGACAAGGCCATCATCCTGGAACTCGCCTTCGGCCTGGTGATCTTCACCGTGCTGGGCGCCGGCTTTCTGATCCACTGGCTGATTCCGGCGATGCCGCTGCCCGTCGCGTTCGCGCTGGCGGCCATCGTGTCGCCCACCGATCCCGTCGCCGTCGGCTCGATCGCCTCCCGCGCGCCGATCCCGAAGCGGCTGATGCACATCCTGGAAGGCGAATCGCTGCTCAACGATGCCAGCGGCCTGGTGTGCTTCCGCTTCGCCATCGCCGCCGCGATGACGGGGGTGTTCTCGATCACCGAAGCATCCCTGACGTTCGTCTGGCTGGTGGCCGGCGGTATCGGCGCGGGGCTGGGCGTGACGCTGGCGATCACCTGGGCGCAGCGCTGGCTGTTCCGCCACTTCGGCGAGCCGGCCGGTTCGCCCATTCTCGTCAACCTGCTGATCCCGTTCGGCGCCTACCTGGTGGCCGAGCACCTGCACGCCTCGGGCATCCTGGCCGCCGTGGCAGCCGGCGTCACGATGAGCTATGTCGAGCTGTCCGGCCAGGTGATGGCGGCCACGCGCATCCAGCGCTCGGCGGTCTGGGACACCGTGCAGTTCGCGCTGAACGGCGTGATGTTCGTGCTGCTGGGCGAGCAGCTGCCCACCATCATGGAAGGCGCGCGCGTCTCGCTCGACCAGAGCGGCCACCTGAACCCGTGGTGGCTGGTGCTGTACGCGTTCTCGATCAGCTTCGGCCTGATGGCGCTGCGCTTCATCTGGGTCTGGACGGCGCTGCGCATCACGCTGTTCAAGCGCACCCGCCGCGGCGAGGAAGTGCGCAAGCCGCACTGGCGACTGCTGCTGGCCACGTCGCTGGCCGGCGTGCGCGGCGCGATCACGCTGGCCGGCGTGATGACCTTGCCGCTGGCGCTGCCGAGCGGCGCACCGTTCCCGGCGCGCGACCTGACCATCTTCCTGGCTTCCACCGTGATCCTGATTTCGCTGGTGGCAGCGAGCGTGGGCCTGCCGCGGCTGCTGCGCGGCATGCACTTCCCCGAAGAGCCGGCCGAGCAGAAGGAAGAAGACCTGGCGCGGCGCGAAGCGGCCAGCGCGGCGATCGCCGCCGTCGAGCGCACGCAGATCGAACAGATGCAGGCGGGCGCCGAGAACGACATGTATCCTGAGGCGGCGGCGCGCGTGATCGCCCTGTACCAGCACCGGCTCGACACCACCACCGCCGTCGACGACGAGGACGTGGCGCGCTTCCGCAAGCTGGACATGGCCGAGCGGGTGCTGCGCCTGGCCGCACTGCAGGCCGAGCGGCGCGCGATCTTCTCGCTCGCGCGGCACGAGCACATCTCCGACGAGATCTCGCGCAAGCTGGTGCGCGAGATCGATCTGGTCGAGGCAAGGCACAAGCACTGACGGAGGCGGCGATGGCGGCGGTGGACCTGACCCTGCAGCGGCGCCTGCGCCTGGCGCTGGCGATTGCCTGGCTGCTGTTCTGGGGCCTCATGATGGGGACCGCCGTGCAGGATTACCGTCGCAACGATGCCGGCCCCCTGTGGCATCCGCTGCTGTGGGAAGGCTCGTCCCTCTGCACCGTCACGCTGCTGCTCCTGTTGCAGCGCCGCGCCACCCGGCGCCATGACCATCTCGTCACGCAGCCGCGCCGCTGGTTCCTGCGGCAGGCCCCCTGGCTGCTGCTGTACTGGATCGCCTTCGTGCCGATCGCCTTCGGCATCCGCCATGGCGTGTATGCGCTGGCCGGCGACGTGTACCGGCACACGCCCTGGCCCACCACGTTCTTCTACGAGGACGTGAAGATCACCGTGTTCTTCGCGATGTTCGTGCTGATCACCTTCGGCATCCTGTCGTGGCAGGCAATGCAGGAGGAAAGGCTGCGCGCCGAAAGGATGGCCGCGCAGCTGCGCACGGCCCAGCTGCAGCAGCTCACGCAGCAGATGCAGCCGCACTTCCTGTTCAATGCGCTCAACACCATTTCGGCCACGATGTACGAGGACGTACCGCGTGCCGATGCGCTGCTGCTGCGCCTGGCCGACGTGCTGCGCGCCACGCTGGCCGCAGGCCAGCAGCAGCAGGTGCCGCTGGCGGCGGAACTCCGGCTGCTGCGCGGCTATGCGGCGCTGATGGGCGAGCGTTTCAGCGACCGCGTGACGATCGCCTGGCAGGTCGACGACAGCCTGGCGCCGTGCCTGGTCCCCGTCATGGGCATGCAGCCGCTGCTGGAGAACGTGTTCCGGCACACGGTGGAGCGCACGCTCGCGCCAGTCCACATCGTCGTTGGTGTACAGCGCAGCGGCCAGGCGCTGTTGCTGACCGTCGAGGACGATGCAGGCAGCCTGGCCGCGCCGGCGGGGCCAGGCGCCGGCATTGCGCTGGCCAACCTGCGCGCGCGGCTGGCGGCCCTGCACGGCGAAGACGCATCGCTCACCCTGTCGCAACGGGCGCCGGCCGGCGTGTGCGCGACCCTGCTGCTGCCGTACCGGGAGGCGCCATGCGCCTGCTGATCGTCGACGACGAACGGCCGGCGCGCCAGCGGCTGCGGCGGCTGCTGGCGAATCTGCCGGCTCATTTGGCGCCTATCACGGCCATCGACGAGGCGGCGGACGGCATCGAAGCGCTGGCACAGGTCGAGACGTTCCGGCCCGACGCGCTGCTGCTCGACATCCAGATGCCGCAGATCGGCGGGCTGGAACTGGCCGCCTCGCTGCCCGATCCCGCACCGCTGGTGGTGTTCGTGACCGCCTTCGACGAGTACGCCGTGCGCGCCTTCGATGCCGGCGCCATCGACTATCTGCTGAAACCCGTCGATCCGGCAAGGCTGGCCCGCGCCATCGGGCGCCTGCAGGAGCGCCTGGCCGAAGGCCGCCTGCGGCAATCGCGCCCGGCAGGCCTGCCTCTGCGGCAGCTGCTGGTCACGCAGCGCGGCATCACGCGCATCGTGGCCATCGCCGACATCCGCTGGCTGGAAACGGCCGACAATTATGTGGCGCTGCATGCCGGCAGCGAGCCGGCGCCCCTGCTGCGCCAGACGCTGGCGGCGCTGCTCGAGACGACGGGTGACGCGTTCCTGCGCTGCCACCGCCGCGCCGCCGTGAACCTGGCGTGGGTCGCCGGCCTCACCGCCAACGACAAGGGCGACGGCGAAGTGCTGCTGAAGGACGGCGGCACGGTGCCGCTGAGCCGGCAATACCGCGGCGCCCTGCTGGCGGCGCTGGCCTAGCGCTCCTCCGACCTGCCCCAGGACACGCCGGCTCGCCCCAATCCGCTGGCGCCTTGCGACCAGCCGGCACAGACTCGGGGCATCGCAAACACCGGGTTCTCGCCATGTCCGTCACGCCAGCACCGCAACGCCTGTGGTTCCTCGACTGGATCCGCATCCTCGCCTTCTTCCTGCTGATCGTCTATCACACGGGGATGTACTACGTGAGCTGGGGATGGCATGTGAAAAGCCCCCATGCCGGCACCGCCATCGAACCCCTGATGCTGCTGTCCTCGCCGTGGCGGCTGTCGCTGCTGTTCCTGGTGTCCGGCGTGGCGTGTGCCTGCCTGGCCCGCAAGCTCGCCGTGCCGCGCTTCCTGCGCGAACGCAGCGCGCGCCTGCTGCTGCCGCTGCTGTTCGGCATGCTGGTGGTGGTCCCGCCGCAGTCGTATTTCGAGGTGGTTGAAAAGCTCGGGTATGCGGGCAGCTACGGCGACTTCATGCGCCTGTACCTGCGCGGCTACCACGGCTTCTGCAATGCCGACGGCTGTCTCGACCTGCCCACCTGGAACCACCTGTGGTTCGTGGCCTACCTGTGGGTGTATGCGCTGGTGCTGGCCGCGCTGCTGGCCACGGGCGGGCCGGCGCTGCTGGACCGCTGCGGCGTCCACCTGGCGCGCCTGCTGACGGGCTGGCGCGCGCTCATGCTGCCGGCCGCCGCGCTGGCGCTGGTGCGTATCGCGCTGCGCTCCCGTTTCGGCGAAACCCATGCACTGGTGGACGACTGGTTCAACCATGCCACCTACCTGCCCCTGTTCCTGCTGGGCGCCGCCCTGGCCGGCCAGCAGGCGTTCTGGCGGGAGCTGGAGCGGCTGCGCTTCGCCGCGCTCGGCCTTGCACTGGCCTGCTGGCTCGGCATCCTGCCGGTACTGTACGACGAAGCCTGGGCCGAAGCGTGGCTGCCGCTGGTGCGGGCCGTCTGGGCCACCTGCCAGTGGGCGGCGCTCGTGGCGGTATGCGGTTTCGGCCGGCATTGCCTGGACCTCGACAATGCGGCGCGCCGCTACCTGACGCAGGCCGTGTTCCCGGTCTATATCGCGCACCAGACGCTGATCATCTGCTTCAGCCGCCTGCTGGCACCATTGCAGCTGCCCGCGCTGCCCGAGGGCCTGCTGCTGGTCGCTCTGACGCTGGCCGGCAGCTTCGGCCTGTTCGAACTGGTGCGGCGCCTCCCTCTGCTGCGCTGGCTGCGGCCCCTCGTCGGATTGAAGCTGCGCGACGCCCCGCGGACCGACGCGGCCGCGGCACCGGTCGCCGCCACGCCGGGATGACGAGAGCGGTCACGCACCCGGTCCGATGCGCCATGCCGGGCCTGGCGCGCGACTCAGTTCAGTACCTTCCGGCTCCGCTTCGCCCGCACCATCTCCGCATCGGCCATCGCGAACGCTTCCTCGAGATCGTACCCCGGCTTGCGCATCGCCATGCCGAGCGAAGCGCGCACGTCGGCGGCGGCCAGGGCTTCCTGCACGCGCATCAGCATCGCCTGCGCGTCGAAGTAGTCGCACTCCACCATCAGCATGGCGAACTCGTCGCCGCCCAGCCGCGCGATGACATCGGTGCCGCGCGTGACCTGTTCGAGCGCGCGGGCGGCCCGCATCAGCAGCGCATCGCCGCTGCCCTGGCCCTGCGTGTCGTTGGTGAATTTCAGGTCGTCCAGGTCGATGGAGACGACGCAGGCCGAGTGGCCGTAGCGGCTGCAGCGCTCTTCCTCGCGCTGCAGGAACATGTCCCAGCCGCGGCGGTTGACGAGGCCCGTCAGGCTGTCGCGCGCATCGTCCGCGCCGGCGCGGTCGGCCAGGCGGGCTTCGCTGCCGCTGTCGAGTTCCCGGTCCAGGATCGTGGCCAGCAGGCTGCCCAGCAGCGTGAGCGTGTCGAGTTCCTCGCGGATGGAGGGCGGCTGCGGCTGCGGGTCGAAGCCGCACAGGGTGCCGAACAGGGAGCCGTCGCCCCGGCGCAGCGGGATGCCGACATATGCCCCCGTCGGCAGGTGGCGCCCCAGCGGCGCCTGCGCATAGGCCGGCACGTCGATCGTCGACGGCGCGATATTCGGGCCATGGCCCAGCACCATGCGCGCGCACACGGTATCGGTCCAGCGGAACGACTGGCCCGGCGTGATGCCGTAGCCCGCATCGTCCGCGTACAGCACGATCCAGTCGTCACCCTCGGTGCGGGTGACCATCCACAGCCTGAAGCCCAGGCGGTGCCGCAGATAGGCCATGGTGGCCTGTGCGGCGGCAGCGAAATCGTCGATCATGCGCGCCTCGTTGGTCTTGTCCGGTGCGGGCCATTATGCACCACGCGGGACCAATGCGGCACGCGCGAGTCACGGCGCGAAGCCTAGCGTGTGCTCGGTCGGGCCGGGCAGCAGCGGCGTGGGCCGGCCCTGCACCCAGTCCGCATGCCCGGCCAGGAAGTATGGCGACAGCGGATGGCCGCTCTGCCCGCCCGGCATATTGAAGAGTCCCCGCTCTTCCTTGCCGGGCGAGACGGTGAAGCGTTCCGACTGCCCGAAGGCGCTGCCGGCCACGCGCGGCATGTGCGAATCGCCCGGCAGCGGGTCGGCGGGCACGCTCAGCCAGCGGCGCAGCGCCGGCACGGCACCGGCGATCGGATGGGCGATGGCCGCCGTGTTGTAGGCACCCCAGGTGGCGTCCTGCAAGGGCCGGCCGTCGGCCGCCAGGTCGGCGATGGTGCGGTCGATGGCGGCCAGCTGCAGCGCTTCCCAGCTGGCGTACTGGCGCGGCAGCCAGCCGGGCGGGCGCTCGTCCAGCAGCCGCGCGACCACTTCCGGCCAGCGCTTGTCGGCCAGTGCCACGCCGGCCTGGCCCTGCGCTGCCAGCTGCGCATTGGCGCCACTGTAGAGCAGCTCGTACAGCGACCACATGAAGCCGCGCGCGAGGCGGTAGCCGGCCGAGTCCACGCTGGCCCGGCCCGTCCAGTTCGTGCGCAGCAGCCGGGCTGCCTTGTCGCGCTGCGGATCGGCGCGGCGCGCGGCATCGTCCAGGACCGACAAGGCCCGCTCCCGCCAGGGAGCGATGAACAGCGCGCGGTCGTCCAGCATCACGCCGTACACGCCCTCCTCGTCCGTTTTCGGGCCCAGCGCGCTCAAGGCACCGCTGGCCTGGCGCGCCCGCGCGCCCAGGTCGAAGCCGCCATCGCCCAGCAGGGCGGCGCCGGGTCCCGCCAGTTGCCGGCTGTTGGCCGTGACGAGCTGGCCGCCCGCCGGATTGACCACGCGCGGATACTCGGCCGGCGCCAGCCAGCCCTGCCAGCCGGGCGCGCCGTCGGCCAGCGGGAACGTGTCGGCGGCGCCAGGGCGCGCGCGGCGCGGCAGCGGTCCGGCAATCGTCCAGCCGATATTGCCGGCCGCGTCGCCGGCCACGAAATTCTGGGCCGGCACGCCGGCCGCGTTGGCCAGCGCCAGCGCCTCGTCCAGGGTATCGGCGCCTTCCAGGCGGCCCAGGTTCAGGTTCACCAGCGCGGGTTCGTGCGCGATCCAGTGCACGGCGTAGGTCCGGCCGGCCGCCTCCATCAGGGGGCCTTGCGGCGTCTCGCGCACCGCCAGCGTTTCGGCCGGCGCGCCCTTCACGAGGATCGTCTCGCGATGCACGGCCGGCGTGAGCCATGCGCCGTCGAGCCGCACCTGGCCGGGCCGCGCCGCATCGATGGCGACGGGCCGCAGGTCCAGGTAATCGCCATAGCTGTTGGTGAAGCCCCAGGCCACGTGGCCATTGCTGCCGACGACGATGAAGGGCGTGCCGGGCAGCGTGACGCCGACGATGCGCCGCGTGGTGCCCTGGCCACCCGGCACCTGCAGCTGCGCGCGGTACCAGGTGTTGGGCAGCTTGATTCCCAGGTGCATATCGTCCGAGACGATCGCACCACCCGTCGCGCTGCGGCTGCCGGCAACGGCCCAGTTGTTACTGCCGACATTGCTGCCGACATTATTGGCGACATTATTGGCGACATTACTGGCGACATTACTGGCGACATTACTGGCGAGCGCCGCGTCCAGCGCCGAAGTCGCCAGCAGCGCCGCATCGCGCGGCCCGGGCTGGCCCCACCATGCCGGCGCCGTGTCAGGTATCGGCGCCTGCGGCAGCTCGACCTTCGGTGCATCGACCGGCGTCTCCCAGCGCGTCGCCGCGGGCAGCAGGAAGGCCAGCTGGTCGGCCGTGGCGTTGTCGCGCAGCCAGCCGCGCGCCAGTTCGCGGCGCACGCTGCCGCCCTGCAGGTCGAAGTACATGGCCCAGATCACCAGCAGCGAATCGTGCGCGGACCAGGCGCGCGGCGCCTGTGCCAGCAGGCCGTATTCGAACGGTCGCGTGCCCAGCGCGTTCAGGCCGTCGTTCACGCCCGCCGCGTACCGCTCCAGCAATGCGCGGTCCGCCGCCGGCAGCAGCGCGTAGGCCTGTGCGGCGCGCGCGCGGAAGCGGTGCAGCCGGTGCTCGCGGTCGAGCGGCAGCGCCTTCGCGCCGAACAGCTCGGCCAGTTCGCCGGCCGCCACGCGGCGCAGCAGGTCCATCTGGAAGTAGCGGTCCTGCGCATGCACGAAGCCGGTGGCGTACGCCACATCCTGCCGGTAGTCGCCGGCGATCGACGGCACGCCGAGCGCATCGCGATGGATGGTCACGGCACCGTGCAGGCCGGCCACCGTGCGCCTGCCGTCGAGCTGGGCCAGGCTGCCGCGCAGGAAGAACCACAGGGCCAGCGCGACCACCACCAGCAGCGCCAGCACGCTCCAGCCGACGCGCTTCATCCATCGGATACCGCCCCGGTCTGCCCGCATGCGCCGCTCCGCAAAGTTGTCATGGGCGCCATCTTGCCAGAAGTTCCAGGCGCGGCGCAGCAAAAAAATCTTGGCGCGGGCAGCCGCATGGTAGAGTAAAACGATGTAGTGTCGTCCCTCACCTGCCGGAACCTATGCTCGTACCACCGAAACCAGACAACGAAGCCTCCCGCCTGGCTGCCCTGTATGCGCTGCTGCTGCTCGATACGCCGCCCGAACAGCGCTTCGACAAGATCGTGGAATTCGCCACCCAGGAATTCGACGTGCCGATCGCCCTGATCACGCTGCTCGACGACGACCGCCAGTGGTTCAAGGCATCCGTCGGCATGGGCAGCACCTGCCAGACGAGCCGCGACATCTCGTTCTGCGGCCATGCCATCCTGCGCAGCGAGATCATGGTGATCCCCGATGCCGCGCTCGACCCGCGGTTCGCGGACAATCCGCTCGTCACCGGCCCGCCGCACATCCGCTTCTACGCCGGCGCGCCGCTGGTGCTGTCCTCCGGCTATGCGCTGGGCACGCTGTGCATCATCGACACGCAGCCGCGCGCGCTGGACGGCATCGAGCTGGCCATCCTCTCCACGCTGCGCCACCTGGTGATGCAGGAACTGGAAGGCGCGGAGGCGGCCCATGGCTGAGCAGACGATGCTGCTGATGGAACCGGAGGACATGCTGCGCCGTACCGTGTCGCTGACGGCGCGCTCGCTGGGCATGTCCGGCATCCACGAAGCGGCCACCATTCCGCAGGCGCGCCGCCTGCTGTGCCAGCGGCCCTACCTGGGCGCCGTGATCGCCATCGACGATCCCACGCAGAGCGGCAACGTGCGCGACTTCACGCTGGTGGACGAGGTGCGCGAAGGCCAGACGGCCTGCGATGCAAAGATGCCGATCGCCGTGCTGACGGCGCATGCCGATGCGGCGCTGATCGCCGCCCTGCGCGGCCGCGAGGTGCAGCGCGTGATCCTCAAGCCGTTCCGCGCCAAGGTACTGCTGGAAGCGTTCGTGGCGCTCGGCGTCCCCGATCCGGCCACGGCACCGGTCGGCAAGTGGCCGCGCGCCTGAGCGCGCAGTTGGCCCCCTTTACTGCAGCACTTCGAACAGCAGCAGCTGCGTCACCTGGTTGGCATTGAAATTGTCGTCGCTGGCAAACACCAGCGTGCGGTGGCCGTTCGGCAGCCGCGGACCGAAGCCGAACGCTTCCACATTGTCCAGCACCGGCAGGCCGAGGGACGCGAAGTCCAGCACCAGCCGCTTCGTGACGGGCACCGGCGGACGATCCGCCAGCGACGGCACGGCGCGGATGTCGTCGGCCCCGCCCATCGCCGCTTCGTAGAGGCGGATGAAGTTGCGGTACCTGCCATCCTCGCCCTGCACGCCCGCGCGTTCCAGCACCAGCAGCGTGGCCGGGCCGACCGCCAGCATTTCCGAAATGCCGTTGTCCGCGTACTTGCCCGCGCCCGGCGCGGCGGCGATCGGCTCGACCGGATAGGCATACTGGCCCAGCACCTTGCCATCGCGGGCATACTGCGTGATGCGCGACAGCGCGCCCTGCTGGAGCGACGGCACCGGCCCATCCTGATACAGCGGCGCTTCCATCGCCACCCACAGGCTGGCGCCGTCCGGCGCGAACGACAGGCCTTCGAACGCCAGGTTGTTGCGCGTGCCCCGCTCGGCATCCGGCGACACCCGGAACATGGCCGGCAGCGGCAGCTCGCCGCGCAGCGTGCCATCGGCGCCGGCATGCCGGACGAACGGATCGAGGCCGAGGCGCCGGTCCCCTTCGCTGCTGTACCACAGGCTGCCGTCACGCGGATCGACCCGCAGGGATTCGAAGTCCGGCACCACGCCGCCTCGGGTGGCCTGCGCTTTTTCGTCCGGATAGGTGCTGCCATCGGCCTGGCGCAGGAGCGTCATGCCAGTGAGGGTGACGGACTGGAACGATGCCGCATCGAAGCGCAGCCGGGCGCGGTACACGCGCGCCGGGGCCAGTGCCGAGCGGTCGTCGCTGACCAGTACCCAGTCGCCCCGGCGGGCGTCGTAGTCGATGCCGGAGATGCCGCCGAAGGTCGTGCCTTCGAAAGCGGTCTTCAGCGGAATGCGCTGCTCGCCGATGAAGCGCAGGCTGCCGATGCGCTCCGGCGTATCGGAGACGGTGGCGCAGGCGGCCAGCAGGCAGGCCAGGCCGAGCGACACGGCCAGGTTGGTGAAACGGTGCATGGAGACTCGCAGGATCGTGGAAGCGGAATCGGAATCGGAATCGGAATCGGAAGCAGAAGCGGAAGCGGCAGCAGAAGCAGCGGCAGGTCAGCTGCGGTGCGCCCGGTGCAGCCGCCGGTGCATGCTGCGCAGCGTCAGCCACACGCCGCCCGCCACCAGCGGCACGGCCAGCGCGATCAGCGCATCGGCATCGTGTACCCAGCCGAGGCCCTTGGCGCCCTTGATCGTGTAGCCCAGCAGCCCCACCACGTAGTAGGAGATGGCGGCAACGGATAGACCTTCGACCGCCTGCTGTAGCCGCAGCTGCTGGGCCGCGCGCGCGTTCAGCGACTGCAGGATCTGGCGGTTCTGCGCTTCCTGCACGATGCCCACGCGGGTGCGCAGCAGGTCGTTGCTGTTGGCGATGCGGCGCGCCAGCGCTTCCTGCCGCGCGGCCACCGCCTCGCAGGTGCTCATCGCGGGCGCCAGCCGGCGCTCCATGAATTCGGCCACCGTCGGCACGCCTTCGATGCGGCTCTCGCGCAGCTCGTCGATGCGGGCGTTGACGAGCCGGAAGTAGGCTTTCGACGCGGCGAAGCGGTAGCTGTTGTCCAGCGAGAGCTTTTCCAGCCGCGCGGCCAGGTGCGTGATCTGTTCCAGCAGTGCCTGTTCGGTGGTGCCGTCCGCTTCCAGCAGCGCGGCGCTGGCGGCGGCCAGTTCCCGTTCGATGGCGTTCAGCTCCGGCACGGCGCGCTGCGCCGCGGGCAGGCCGTACAGCGCCATCATCCGGTAGGTCTCGATCTCCAGCAGGCGCTGCACCAGGCGGCCGGCCTGCTGCTCGCGCATGCGCACGTCGTTGACGATGAAGCGCGAAAAGCCGTCCGCCGCGATGGCGAAGTCGGAGCAGATCTCGCCGCCCTGCATCACGCTGCTGGCCGCCAGCGACGGGCCTTCGAACAGCTCGTGCACGGGCGGATGCTCGCCGGCGCCGCCCTTGCGCAGGATGACGTGGGCGGCCACCATCACGCGCCCGCGCAGCGCCAGCAGCCAGTCCTGCGGCACGTGCGCGATCGGCATGCGATCGAAGTGCACGGCCTCGCCCCGCTCCGCGAACGTGTAGGTGGCGAACTCGGAATGCAGTTCCCACTTCAGCCGGAAGCGTCCGAAATCATGGTGGAAATGGCTGGCATCGGCGCCCGGTGCCGCCACGCCGAAGTGGCCGCACAGCGCCACCAGCAGCTCGTGCTGGGCGGCGGCATTCGAGCCGCGGCCATGGCCGAACACGGCCAGGTGCGACACCAGCTCGGGCGCGCGCAGCTTCAGGAACGGCCGCGAATGCAGTTCGGCCGCCAGCGGCACGCGCTGCGGGTGATTCAGGCTGGAGAACACCAGCGGTCCCATGCCAGGTTCCATCAAAGAGCCTCCATCAATAAGCTTCCATCAATACGCTTCCATCAGTACACCTCCGCGGCGACGTCGCGCACGGCTTTCAGCAGCAGCGCGGCACCGGGCGACAGCAGGTGCTCCTGCTGGCGGATGATGCCGAATGCGTCCATCTTGAACGGCAGCTCCAGCGGCAGGATCGTCAGCACGTTCAGCGACTGGTAGTAGCGCGCCACGTCCACCGGCATCACGTGCAGCGTGTCGGTCTGCTGCAGCAGCGCGGTAATCAGCAGCAGCGCCGTCGTGTCGACCACGTTGGCGGGCGGCTCCAGGCCGGCGCGGCGGAACATCATGTCCACCCGGTGGCGCAGGATGCTGCCCTGCGGCGGCAGGATCCACGCGTGGCTGGCCAGGTCGTCGAGCGTCAGGTTCGTCGATGCGGCGAGAGGATGGCCGATGCGCGCGACGGCGCAGGCCGGTTCCTCGGTGAGTTCCTCGTAGCTCAGTCGCGCGCTGTTGTCGCGCTCCAGCACGCGGCCGATCATGAAGTCCAGCGTGCCCCGCTCCAGCATGCCGAGCAGCGTGTTGGAAGGTTCCATGTGCACGCCGATGCGCAGCAACGGCGCCTGCTGCTTGACGCGCGCGATGGCCTGCGGCAGCAGCGACATGGCCGGCGTCATGATCACGCCCACCTCCACCTGCCCCGTCAGCCCGGCCTTCAGCGCCAGCACGTCGTCATGCGCCAGCGAGAGACTGGTCAACGCCATGCGCGCGTGACGGATCATCGTCTCGCCGTACAGCGTGGGCACCATGCCGCGCGGCAGGCGATCGAACAGCTTCACGTCCAGCATCTCCTCGAGATCCTTGATCTGCTTGGAGGCTGCCGGCTGCGTCATGTGCAGCGTTTCCGCCGCGCGGTGGATATTGCGCTGTTCGTCCAGCGCGATCAGCAGCAGCAGCTGGCGCGTCTTGAGCCGCGCGCGCAGGAACCAGTTGGGGTTGGGTGTGTCCATCGGCGCATCATATCACTGCAGAGTTGCGCCGCTGGCAGGCCCCTGGCCTATTTGCAACCCGGCCCCGGATTCGCAGCGGGCCCCTCGGCCGTCTGGTCGACGAAGGCGATGGTGCCATCGGGCTGGTAGCGCACCTCCTCGACGGCGACCGAGCGGCGGTAGTCGTTCCCGGTCGGCAGCTTGGCGTTGTGATAGAAGATGTAGGACTTGCCGTTGAAGTCCACGAACGCCTGGTGGATGGTGTGGACGCCCGTGTTCTTCGACATGATCACGCCCCGGTAGGTCCACGGTCCGGTGGCGCCGGGCCCCGTGGCATAGGCGATTTCTTCCGGCAGGTCGCGCGCCCACGACAGGTAGTAGGTGCCGGCATGCTTGTGCAGGTAAGGCGCCTCCTCGAACTTGTCGACGCCCTGCGTGTGGATCGGGCCGTCCAGCTCCAGCATGTTGGCCTTGAGCTTCGCGTACTTCAGCACGCGGTTGCCCCAGTACAGCCAGGCCTGGCCATCGTCGTCGACGAACACGGCCGGGTCGATGTCGTCCCAGCTGATATTGGTTTCCTTCGTCATGTCATTCGTGATCAGCGCCTTGCCCAGCGCATCCCGGAATGGCCCCGTGGGGCTGTCCGACACGGCGATGCCGATCGCCTTGCCGGGCACCGTGTTGTGGGCCAGCGTGACGTACATGTAGTACTTGCCGTTGCGCTTCGTGATGTCGGAGGCCCAGGCATCCTTCTTCGCCCAGCGGAAGGCCTGCACGTTCAATGGCGAACCGTGGTCCTGCCAGCTCTTCATGTCGCAGCTGGAATAGACGCGCCATTCGTTCATCACGTAGGTCGGCGCGCCTTCCGCCGCATCGTCCTTGCCCACGTACAGGTAGACGCGGCCGTTGTCGACCAGCGCGAACGGGTCGGCCGTGAAGATGTCCTTGAACAGGGGATTGCCGGCATGGGCGCAGGTGGCCGTCACCGCGAGCGCCAGCGCGCCCAGGCTTTGCTTCAACATCGAGTCTCCTTATGACTGGTGCGAACGCACCGACAGCAGCCGCTGCACCACGCAGAACACGAACAGCAGCGCACCGATGACGATCCTGGTCCACCACGAGCTGAGCGTGCCGTCGAAGGCGATCAAGGTCTGGATCGTGCCCAGCACCAGCACGCCGGACAGCGCGCCGGCCACGTAGCCGTAGCCGCCGGTGAGCAGCGTGCCGCCGATGACGACGGCGGCAATCGCATCCAGTTCCGTGCCCTGCGCATGCTGGCCGTACCCGGACAGCATGTAGAACGCGAACAGCACGCCGCCCAGCGCCGCGCAGAAGCCGGAGAACGCGTAGACCAGCACCTTGGTGCGCCCCACGGCCAGGCCCATCATCAGTGCCGACTGCTCGTTGCCGCCGATGGCGTACACGGCGCGGCCGAAGGCGCTGCGGCGCGACACCCAGATGGCAATCGCCAGCACGATCAGCGCAATCGCCGCGCCGGGCGAGATGAACCCGCCGACCAGCGGCACCTGCGTCTGCGAGGCAGCCACGAACAGCGGATCGTCGATCGTGATCGATTCGATGCTGATCAGGTAGCACAGGCCCCGCGCCAGGAACATGCCGGCCAGCGTGACGATGAACGGCTGCAGCTGGAAATAGTGAATGAGGGCGCCCTGCGCGGCACCGAACACGGCGCCCAGCACCAGCACGGCCAGGATCACGGCGGCGGGTGGCCAGTGCGCGGTATGGAGCAGCCACGCGGCCACCATCGTCGTCAGTGCCAGCACGGAGCCGACCGACAGGTCGATGCCGCCGGCCAGGATGACGAAGCCCATGCCGACGGCGATGACGAGCAGGTGCGCGTTATCGATCAGCAGGTTCAGCATCACCTGCTCGGACAGGAAACCGGGATACGCGGCGCCGCCGGCCGCCAGCAGCACGACCAGCAGCAGCACGGTGACGAGGGACGTGAACCACGGCGCGCTCATGATGCCGGCACCGGCCGGCGCCGCGCCCGAAGTGACGCTTGCAGTATTCATTTCCGCCTCTTCCACAATTGCTGGAACCCGGCCGACTGCGACAGGCAGACGGCAAACACGACGATCGCCTTGACGACCATGTTCACTTCCGGCGGCACGCCCAGCGAGTAGATCGTCCACGTGAGCGTTTGGATGATCAGCGCGCCGATCATGCTGCCGGCCAGGCTGAACTTGCCGCCCGCCAGCGACGTGCCGCCCAGCGTGACGGCCAGGATCGCGTCGAGCTCCAGCATCAGGCCCGCGTTGTTGGCGTCCGCGCTCTTGATGTTCGAGCTGATCATCAGCCCGGCCATGCCCGCGCACAGGGAGCAGAACACGTAGACGAGGAAGATCAGCGTGGCGGTGCGGATGCCCGCCAGCCGCGCGGCCACCGGGTTGATGCCGACGGTCTGGATGAACAGGCCCAGCGCCGTCTTCTTCAGCAGCAGGCCCACCACCAGCAGCACGGCCAGCACCACCCATAGCGCGAACGGCAATCCGAGCAGGTAGCCGCTGCCGAGGAAGAAGAACGGCTGATAATAGACGGTGACGATCTGGCCATCCGTCAGCAGCTGCGCCAGGCCGCGGCCGGCCACCATCAGGATCAGCGTGGCGACGATCGGCTGGAGCTTCAGGCCGGCGACCAGCGCGCCGTTCCACGCGCCGCACAGCAGCGCGGCACCGAGGGCGGCGGCCAGCGCCAGCGGCATCGGCGTGTTGGCCACGTATTCGGGCACGCCATTGTTCATCACCATCGTGCCGCCGATCAGCATCGCCGCGACGGTGCCGGACAGGGCGACGACGGCACCCACCGAGATGTCGATGCCGCGCGTGGCGATCACCAGCGTCATGCCCAGCGCGGCCAGCATCAGCGGCGCGGCGCGGTTCAGGATGTCGATCAGCGGACCGTACAGGTGCCCGTCCTTGATCTCCAGCTTCAGGAAACCGGGAATGAACAGGATGTCGAGCGCCAGCAGCACCGCCAGCGCCAGCACGGGTTTGAGCAGCGGGTGCGATAGCAGATTCGAGCGGCGCTGCGGCACCGCGGGACGTTCCGGCGCGGGTGGAACGACCTTCAGCTGCGGTGCCGTCATGCCGCTTCTCCGGCGATCACCTGCAGCACCGTGGCGTCATCGAGCTCGCCGCGCACGTACTCGCCGCATTTGGCGCGGTCGCGCAGTACCACCATGCGGTCGCTGCAGCGCAGCACCTCCGGCAGTTCGGACGAGATGAACAGCACGGACATGCCCTTGCGGCACAGCGCCGTCACGTAGTCCATGATTTCCCCCTTGGCGCGCACGTCGATGCCGCGCGTGGGTTCGTCGAGGATCATCAGTTTCGGATTCGTCGCCAGCCAGCGCGCCAGCAGCACCTTCTGCTGGTTGCCGCCGGACAGGGAGCCGATCGGGGTTTCGATGCTGGCCGTCTTGATGCCCAGCCATTGCACATAGTCTTGCGCCAGCTGCTGCTGGCGCTTGAACGGAATCGCCCGCAGCACGCCGGCCTGCGCCTGCAGCGCCAGGATCAGGTTCTCGCGCACGGACAGGGACAGGATGGCGCCTTCATGCTTGCGGTCTTCCGAGCAGAAGCCGATGCCGGCGGCGATCGCGTCGCGCGGCGTGTCGAAGGTCTTCGTGTTGCCACCGATCGCGATGGCGCCGCTGTCGGCCTGGTCCGCGCCGAACAGCAGGCGTGCTAGTTCCGTGCGGCCGGAGCCCAGCAGGCCCACCAGGCCCAGCACTTCGCCTTCGCGGATGTCGATATCGAGCGGCTGCAGTGCGCCCTTGCGGCCCAGGCCCTGCGCAGCCAGCAGCGTGGCGCCGCCCTGGTGGCCCGGCGCCTGTCCGGTGGCGTCCTGCGCACCCTGCGCGGCCGTGCCCACCATCTTGTTGACGAGGGCCAGGCGCGACAGCTCGCTGGCCAGGTACTCGCCTTCCCGCTCGCCGTTGCGCATCACCGTGATGCGGTCCGAGATCGCGTAGGTCTGCTCCAGGAAGTGCGTGACGAACAGGATCGCCATGCCCTGCCCGCGCAGCCGGCGCAGCACGCGGAACAGCAGCTGCACCTCCGCTTCGTCCAGGCTGGAGGTGGGTTCGTCGAGGATCAGTACCTTCGCCGAGATATTGAGCGCACGCGAGATCGCCACCATCTGCTGGATCGCCAGCGGGTAGCGGGCCAGCGGCTGCGTCACGTCGATGTCGATCTCCAGCTGAAGCAGCAGTTCGGTCGCCTGCGCCCGCATGGCCTTCCAGTCCACGCCGAACCAGGTGCGCGGATAGCGGCCGATGAAGATGTTCTCGGCCACGGACAGGTTCGGGCACAGGTTCACTTCCTGGTACACCGTGGAGATGCCCAGCTGCTGCGCTTCCAGCGTGGAGGCGGGACGGACGTCCTCCCCATCGAGCCGGATCGTGCCGGCATCCGGCGTGTAGACGCCCGTCAGCACCTTGATCAGCGTGGACTTGCCGGCGCCGTTCTGGCCCATCAGCGTGTGCACCTCGCCCGGATACAGGCGCAGGCCCGCCTCGGACAGCGCCTTCACGCCGGGGAACGCCTTGTGGATGCCCGCCAGCTCCAGGACCGGGCCCGGCGCCGCATTCGTGTTCGTCACCATCGGGCGACTCAGTATTTCCGGTTCGGGAATTCCTTCGCCGCGATCTCGGCGGGGAACACGCGCTCCTCGGTGACGATGCGCTTGGCGATCGGCTTGCCGGCCACGACATCCTTCGCCGCCTGCATCAGCTGGGGACCGAGCAGCGGGCTGCATTCGACGGACACGTTCAGCTTCCCGGCGATCATCGCCTCGAACGCGCCGCGCACGCCGTCGATCGACACGATGGCGATGTCCTTGCCCGGCTTCAGGCCCGCTTCCTCGATGGCCTGGATCGCGCCGATGGCCATGTCGTCGTTGTGGGCGAACAGCACGTTGATGCTCCTGCCGTGCGCCTTCAGGAACGCTTCCATCACTTCCTTGCCCTTGGCGCGCGTGAATTCGCCGGTCTGCGTGCGCAGCACCTTCAGCTGGGGATTGCCCTTGATGACTTCATCGAAGCCGGCCTTGCGGTCGATCGCCGGCGCCGAACCGACGGTACCCTGCAGCTCGACGATATTGAGCGTTTTACCCGGCTGCTTTTTTGCGTAGTCCACCAGCCAGCGGCCGGCCTTGCGGCCTTCCTCGACGAAGTCCGAACCGATCAGCGTCACGTACAGCGACTTGTCGGCCACGTTCACGTCGCGGTCGGTCAGGATGACGGGGATCTTCGCGGCCTTCGCTTCGCGCAGCACCGTGTCCCAGCCCGATTCGACGACCGGCGAGAACGCGATCACGTCCACCTTCTGGGCGATGAACGAGCGGATGGCCTTCACCTGGTTTTCCTGGCGCTGCTGCGCATCGGCGAACTTGAGCGTGACGCCGGCCTGCTTGGCGGCGGCCTTGATCGAGACGGTGTTCGCGGTGCGCCATTCGCTTTCGGCGCCCACCTGCGAGAAGCCGATGACGAGGGGTTTGGCGGCCAGGGCCGGGAGGGTGGTGAAGGCGCCGGCCATCAGGAAGGCGGCGGCGGCGATGAAGGTCCTGCGCTGTGCGGTCATGCGGTGTCTCCGTTACTTGTGTTCGACAATGTATGCGGCCAATGCGATGCCGGGTATGCGTGAGCATCCCGGCTTGTTGCGGCTATGGTAGAAGAAATTGCCATGTCAAACCAATATATTTTTATTGGTGAAGCATATCTTTTTTGTTATCGGGGAAATAATCATCCGCGTGAGCGAAACGATGCGCAAAGCAGGAGCAAAGTGAGGTCTAGCGCAGCAGGGCCAGCCCGTACAGGGGTCCGGCGACCGAGCCTTGTCGCGCGACGAATCGGACCTCGAACTTGCCGGATTTTGCTTCCTTGAGCGGCACGTCGCGGGTGTAGAACGGCTGCGGTGCCTGCGTGATCGTGACCGTTTCCAGGAGCTCCCCATCGCGGAGGACGTCGAACGTGCGGCCCGCGTCGGCCGAAGCGAACGTCAGGCGCAGCACCTTCGCTTCGCCCTTGCGGTCGTTCAGCACGTAGCTGAACCAGCCGGTGGCGCGGCGCCAGTGGCGCACACCGTCGATGCCCGACGCTTCACCTTCGCCCTGGAAGCCGTGATCCGATTCGGGCTGCTGTTCGCCCGGGGCCACCTTGTCGATCGTGCGCTTGGCCAGCTCGAGGCGTTCCACCTCGCCGCGTGCGGTGGCCTCGCGCAACGCCGTGTAGTTGGCCGGCGTGGACTGCTGCCAGTACATCGTGTAGCGCGCGTCGTGCAGGCGGAAGAACGGGATCAGGCGCAGGTTCGGCGCGCCTTGCGGGCCGCGGATCAGGCCGGGCGCCGTGAAGGTCAGCGGCTGGCCGTTCACCGGCTGGATGCGGCTCGTGAAATCCTGCGCATCGCTGACGAACATGGGCGCCGCCTCCAGCGGGCAGATCTGGCCATGGGCGATATGGCCCATGCGCGAGCCGTCGGCCAGGTAGTTCAGCTTCTCGTCCTTGAACGGCGCCGTCCTGGCGGCCAGCACGATGGGGCCGTGCAGCACGGCATACCAGTTCGACTTGTCCGGCATCTGCTCCAGGCGCGTCGTCATCGGCAGCGTCAGTTCGACCGTGTCGCCGTCGCGCCAGGCCCGGTCGACCTGCACGTAGCCATCGCCATCGGCCTGCGCCGCAACCGTGTCGCCATTGACGTTGACCTGCAAGGCACCGGGCGCCACCCAGGCGGGGTAGCGCAGCTTCATCGCGAACTTGGCGTTGCCGTGCACGGTGATGCGGGTGGTTTCTTCGTCGGGGAAGGCGGTGGCCTGGGTGATGCGCACGCCCCTCTGCTGCCAGTAAAGCTCGGACGGAATGAACAGGTTCACGAACAGGGCATCGGCCTCCTGCGCGTAGATGAACTGGCCGTACTTCGCGTGGCTCTCGATGCCGGAGCCCACGCAGCACCACATGCCCTCGTCCACCTGCGAGTAGACCCGGTAGTGGTTCGGGCGCAGCGGCGTGAAGTAGACGAAGCCGCCCGTGTCGGGACGCTGCGAGGCGAGGATGTGGTTGTACAGCGCGCGCTCATAGTAGTCGCCGTAGCGCGACTGGGGCCGGTCGCGGAACAGCAGCTCGGTGAGCTTGAGCATATTGTAGGTATTGCAGGTCTCGGGACCTTCCACCTCGTCGATCATCGACGAGAAATCGCCGCTGTCGTGGAAGTGTTCCTTGACGCTGTTGCCGCCGGTGGCCACGGTGCGCCGGTCGACCACCGTCTGCCAGAAGAACTGCGCGGCCTTCTGCAGCTTCGGATCGTGGGTCAGCGTGCCGATGCGCTCGAAGCCGATCACTTTCGGGATCTGCGTGTTGGCGTGCAGGCCGGTCAGGCGGTCCTCGTGGCGCATCAGCGGATCGAGGACGGCGCGATGGGAAAAACGCTGCGCCAGGTCGAGGTATTTGCGCTCGCCGGTGATCCCGGCCACGTCCGCCAGCACCTCGTTCATGCCGCCGTGTTCGGCCTTGAGCATCTGCTGCATCTGCGCATCGGTCAGGCTCGATGTCAGCTTCAGCGCCCAGTCGGACAGCGCGACCAGCATCGCCTTCGCGTCTTCGTTCCTGCCGATCTTGTACGCGTCCCGCAGGCCGGCAAAGGTCTTGTGCAGGTTGTACCAGGGGACCCACTTGCCGTTGACGGCGAAGCTGTCGGCGCGCAGGTCGCCGGCCGCGATCTGGCGCCACGCGTCGCGACCACCGGGGATGCCGCCGAGATAGCCGTCGCCGCCCGCCTGCTGGCACCGTTTCAGCTCGCGCACGAAGTAGTCGAGGCGCTCCTTCACCTTGGGATCGCCGGTCGCCGCATGCATCAGCGCCAGCGCGGACAGGTAGTGGCCGCCCATATGGCCATCCAGGCCGCTGGACTCCCAGTTGCCATACGACTGCTTCACGGCCGGCACGCCCGCCTCGCGGCGGAACGGCGCCAGCAGGCGGTCGGCATCGAGCGCCAGCAGGTAGCGCAGGTCCGTCTGCTGGGCGGCGAGGAAGGGGCTGGCGGTCAGGCGCACATCCTGCAGCGCAAACAGCTCCGCCGCCCCCGCCTGCGCCGCCGCACCCAGCGTCGCCAGCAGCGTCAGTTTCAGTAACGGTTTCATCGTGATCCTTACGGCTCAGCCCGTGTCCACCTCGGGGTCAACCCCTTTTTCGGACACGGACTCAACAGTGATGCGGCTGAGCTCGTGTCCGATTTCGGGGTTGACCCCATGGTGGACACGGGCTCGGCTGTGGCGTTGGCCTTGGGCGTTACTCGACGGCGCCGACGACAACCGACTTGGCTGGCAGCTTCACCGTCAGCTTGCCGCCGGCGGCCTGGGCGGCGTACGACGTCGGCTTCACCGCGTTCGGTGCGGCGAACGTATTGTGCGCGTCGGTGGCGTCGGCGGTCAGCAGCTGGCCGGTGAACCGGGCCGGGACGGCGGCGCCGCTGACGTCCACCGTCACCTCGGTCGCCTTGTTCGGATCCGTGTTGACCAGCGCGACATACAGCTTGCCATCCGTGCCGCGCGCGGCCGAGACGCTCACCTGCGCCACCGCTTCCGTGCCGGACGTGTAGGCCGCATTGTTCTGCAGCGTGGCCGGCAGCGACGTGGCGCCCTGGAACGGCACGTACATGCGGAAGGCGTGGTACGTGGGCGTGAGCACCATCTTGTCCTTGTCGGTCAGGATCATCGCCTGCAGCACGTTGACCATCTGGGCGATGTTCGTCATGCGCACGCGGTCGGCATGCTCGTGGAAGATGTTGAAGTTCAGTGCTGCCACCACCGCATCGCGCAGGCTGTTCTGCTGCAGCAGGAAGCCGGTATTGGTGCCCTTCTCGACGTCATACCAGGTGCCCCACTCGTCCACGTACAGGCCCACCTTCTTCTGCGGATCGTTCTTGTCCATCACCGCCTTGTTCGCGCGGATCATGCCGTCCATCTTCAGCGTGTTCCGGATGGTGCTGAACCACTCGCTTTCCGGGAAGCCCGTCGCGGCGCCCTTCACGGCCCATTTGCCGGTGGGGATCGTGTAGTAGTGGAAGCTGATGCCGTCGATGTTCTTCTTGATGTCGCGCGACAGCACGTTCGACCAGGTCGTGTCGTTGTCGTTGCCGCCGCTGGCGATGAATTTCGGGCGGGCTTCCGGCGGCGTCTTCAGGAAGGCCGTGGTGGTCTTGTACAGGCTCGCGTAGGTCTCGGGCGTCATCTCGCCGCCGCAGCCCCAGGCCTCGTTGCCGACGGCGAAATAGTCCAGCTTCCACGGCTTGTCGCGGCCGTTCTTGCGGCGCAGCTGCGCCAGGGTCGACTTCGAGTCCGAGGTCATATACTCCACCCACTCGCTCATCTCCTGCGCCGAACCGGTGCCCAGATTGCCGTTGACGTAGACCTGCGCGCCCAGCTGCTCGGCCAGCTCGAAGAACTCGTGCGTGCCGACGGCGTTGTCTTCCTCGACGCCGCCCCAGTTGGTATTGACCTTCACGGGACGTTTGCTGCGCGGGCCGATGCCGTCGCGCCAGTGGTATTCGTCGGCAAAGCAGCCGCCCGGCCAGCGCACCAGCGGCACGTGCAGCGCCTTCAATGCGCCGATGACGTCCTTGCGCCAGCCTTTCACGTTCGGAATCTTCGACTCCGGCCCCACCCACATGCCGCCATAGATGCCGGTGCCGAGATGCTCGGCAAACTGGCCATACACGTTCTTGTCGATCACGGGACCGGGCTTGCCGGCATCGATGGTCACGGCAACCTGCGCATAGGCGCCGCCGCAAAGGGTCAGCGCAAGCGCCAGGACGGTACGTTGGAACATGGGTGGAGTCTCCTTTGATTTTATTGGATTTACTAAGGTCCAGTCCGTGTCCTGGTGCCAGGCCCCAGGACATGGACTCGGCTGTTGATGCTAGATCCAGCCGGCGTCGACGACGAAGTCCTGGCCGGTGCACATGGCGCTGTCGTCGGCGCCCAGGAACAGGATCATGGCGGCCACGTCGTGCGGCATCAGCTTGCCGGGCAGGCACTGGGCGCGCCTGATTTCCGCTTCGCCGGCCTCGTCCAGCCACAGGTCGACCTGCCGCTGCGTCATCACCCAGCCGGGCGTGACGGTGTTGACGCGGATGCCGTGCGGGCCGAAGTCGCGCGCCAGGCAGCGCGTCAGGCCCGTCACGGCCGCCTTCGTGGTGCCGTACACGGGATAGCCCGGGTTCTTGGCGTGGAACGACATCGAGCTGATATTGATGATCGAGCCGCCGCCCTTCTTCTTCATCCCCGCCAGCACGGACTGGCAGGTGAAGAACATGGGACGCTGGTTGATGGCGATGCGCTCGTTCCAGTACTCCAGCGTCACGTCCTCGGCGTTGTGCCGCTGGTCGTTGGCGGCATTGTTGACGAGGATGTCGAAGTCGCCGATCTGCGCGGCGAAGCCGGTGATCGTCTGCTGCAGCGCCGGGATATCGGTGATGTCGGTGGCGCGGAACAGCGGCGCCGGATGGCCGGCCGCGGCGATGCGCGCGACCAGCGCCTCGCTCGCTTCCACGGCGATGTCCACGAACGCCACCAAGGCGCCCTGCTGCGCGAACGCCTCGACGATCGCCTCGCCGATGCCGCTGCCGCCGCCCGTGACGAACACGCGCTTGCCGCGCAGGCTGCCGTACGTGGCGGGCACCTTCACGCTGCCGCTCACAGCGCCCGGACCTGGCCGGAGGAAGCCTCCGCCACGGCCAGCGTATTGCGCAGCGGGGGACCGAAGGCCGCGACCTCGATCTCGAACGTCTCGCCCGGCTGCACCGAGATATTGTCCGCGAAGCTCAGGGTGGCCGTGCCGAAGAAGTGGATGTGCACGTCGCCGGGACGCTTGAACAGGCCGTACTTGAAGTGGTGGTGCTCCAGGTTGGCGATCGTGTGCGACATGTTCTGCTCGCCGCTGAGGAACGGCTTCTCCCAGCGCACGGTGCCATCGGCCGCCAGCACGCGCGACGTGCCCTGCACGTGGGCCGGCAGTTCGCCCACCAGCAGGCCGGCGCCCACGCCGCAGGCGCGCAGCTTCGAATGCGCCAGGTACAGGTAGTTCTGGCGCTCCGTCACGTGGTCGGAAAACTCGTTCCCGATCGCGAAGCCCACGCGGTACGGCTGGCCATCGTCGCCGATGACGTACAGGCCGGCGATCTCCGGCTCCTCGCCGCCATCGAGGGCGAAGTCCGGCATCGTCAGCGCCTCGCCGCTGGCCGAGACGATCGAGCCGTCGCCTTTATAGAACCACTCGGGCTGTACGCCAACGCTGCCTGCCGCCGGCTTGCCGCCTTCCACGCCGAGACGGAACATCTTCATCGAGTCCGACAGAGTCTCGACGTCGCCGCCGATCTTCTTGTGCATCGCATCGCGCGCGTCGGCGCTGCCCAGGTGCGTGAGGCCCGTGCCGGTGACATAGGTGTGCGCGTCGTCCTCATGGTCGAGCGGAACCAGCGGCGTCACGTCCGCGAAGTTCACGGTCGTCGAACCGGCGGCGGCCTGCGCCAGCGCGGCCAGCGTCTGCTTGCCTGCGATCGCGGCTCGCGCCAGCGCGTAGGTGGTGGTGTAGCCATCGATCACGCGCAGCGTGTCGTTCTCGAGGATGCCGACGTGGCGCGCACCCTCCTTGTTCTTGAATTGGACCAGCAACATGGAAGTCTCCTGAAGGCCGCCCACATGACGGCGGCCTGCTTCGAATAGTAATCTTTAATGCGAATGCTTCGGCACGGCCGAACCGCGCGAGCCAACGAGGAAGTCGAAGTCGCAGCCTTCGTCGGCCTGCAGCACGCGCTCCACATACAGCTGCGCGTAGCCCGACTTCGGCAGGTCGACCTTGACTTCGGCACGGGCGGCCTGGCGCTGCGCCATCTCTTCGTCCGTGATCTCCAGGTCGAGGCGGCCACCGGCACAGTCCAGCGACACGATGTCGCCATCGCGCACGATCCCCAGCGGCCCGCCGGCCATCGCTTCCGGCGCCACGTGCAGCACCACGGTGCCATACGCCGTGCCGCTCATGCGCGCGTCCGAGATGCGCACCATGTCCTTGATGCCCTTGGCGAGGAGCTTCGGCGGCAGGCCCATATTGCCCACTTCCGCCATGCCCGGATAGCCTTTCGGGCCGCAGTTCTTCATCACCAGCACGCAGTTTTCATCGACATCCAGGTCCGGGTCGAGGATGCGCGTCTTGTAGTGGTCGAAGTCCTCGAAGACGATGGCGCGGCCCCGGTGCTGCATCAGGTGCGGCGACGCGGCGGATGGTTTCAGCACGGCGCCGCGCGGCGCCAGGTTGCCGCGCAGGATGCAGATGCCGCCATCGGCGATCAAAGGCTTGTCCAGCGGACGGATCACTTCATCGTCGTAGATCGGCGCGTCGTGGGTGTTCTCCCACAGCGTCTTGCCGTTGACGGTGAGCGCATCCTTGTGCGGCAGCAGGCCACCCTCGCCCAGCCGGCGCAGCACGGCAGGCAGGCCGCCGGCGTAATAAAACTCTTCCATCAGGAAGCGGCCCGATGGCAGCAGGTCGACGACCGTCGGCGTGCCGCGGCCCACGCGGGTCCAGTCTTCCAGTTCGAGGTCGACGCCGATGCGGCCGGCAATGGCCTTCAGGTGGATCACGGCATTCGTCGATCCGCCGATCGCGGCGTTCACGCGGATGGCGTTCTCGAACGCTTCGCGGGTCAGGATCTTGGAGAGGCGCAGGTCTTCCCACACCATCTCGACGATGCGCATGCCGGACATATGGGCCAGCACGTAGCGGCGCGCATCCACGGCGGGAATCGCGGCATTGTGCGGCAGCGAGGTACCCAGCGACTCGGCCATGCAGGCCATCGTGGAGGCCGTGCCCATCGTGTTGCAGGTGCCGGCCGAGCGCGAGTGGCCCGCCTCGGCGGCCAGGAAATCGTGCATCGAGATCTCGCCCGCCTTCACCTGCTCGTGCAGCTGCCAGACGGCGGTACCGGAACCGATGCTCTTACCGTTCAGCTTACCGTTCAGCATCGGGCCGCCCGTGACGACGATGGCCGGCACGTCGCACGACGCGGCGCCCATCAGCAGCGCCGGCGTGGTCTTGTCGCAGCCGACCAGCAGCACCACGGCATCCATCGGATTGCCGCGGATCGATTCCTCGACATCCATCGAGGCCAGGTTACGGGTCAGCATGGCCGTCGGACGCAGGTTCGACTCGCCATTCGAAAACACGGGAAATTCGACGGGCCAGCCGCCGGCTTCGATGATGCCCTTCTTGACGTGCTCCGCGAGCTTGCGGAAATGGGCGTTGCACGGGGTCAGCTCGGACCAGGTGTTGCAGATGCCGATGATCGGCTTGCCCTGGAATTCGTGATCGGGAATCCCCTGGTTCTTCATCCAGCTGCGGTACATGAAACCGTTCTTGTCCTGCGTGCCGAACCATTCGGCCGAGCGCAGCTTGACCTTCTTCTTTTCCTCAGACATCGTTCCTCCGGTGTTGTGCTGGGCCCGGCGAATGGCTGTCCCCACCGAGCTGCGATGGCGTGATGTTAAAGAGTGAAACGATTCCCGGCAAATAATAAATTTCGCAGCTGGGATACTGGAAAAGGTATCGATCCACGCATGTAGACATCGGGACAGCCTCTATTTTCGGGAAACATTCCCGAAAATAGGTGGCTGTCCCCGATGGCTCATGCCGTGACGGTGAACCGGAACAGCGACCGCGTCGAATAGACCTCGCCCGGCCGCAGGATGGTGTTCGGGTATTCGGGACGGTTCGGCGAGTCGGGGAAGTGCTGCGGTTCCAGGCACAGCGCTTCGCGGCGGCCGTACTGCACGCCCTTGCCGGTGAGCGTCCCGTCCAGGAAATTCCCGGTGTAGAACTGCACGCCCGGCTCCTGCGTGTACAGCTCCAGCCCGCGGCCGGACACGGGTTCGCGCACCGTGGCGGCCAGGCTGAGCGCGCCCGGCGCCGGCTTGTTCAGCACGAAGTTATGGTCGTAGCCCTGGCCGTTGCGCAGCTGCTCGTCGTCCGCATCGATCAGCGCGCCCACCGTGCGCGGCGTGCGGAAGTCGAACGGCGTGCCGGCCACCGGGGCCAGCGGACCGAGGGGAATCGACGTGGCATCGATCGGCACGTAGCGGTCGGCGTGGATCGTCACCTCGTGATCCAGCACCGTGCCGCTGCCGGCCAGGTTGAAGTAGGCATGCTGGGTGAGGTTGACGGGCGTGGCCTGGTCCGTCGTGGCGCGGAAGATCACCAGCAGCTCGTTGTCGTCGTTCAGCTCGTACGTGACCGTCACGTCCAGCTGGCCGGGATAGCCCTGGTCGCCGTCCGGGCTGGTGTGCGTCAGCGTCAGGCCGACGGTCAGGTCGGTCGTGAATGGCGCGGCGTGCCAGATCACCTTGTCGAAGCCGGTCACGCCGCCATGCAGGTGGTTCGGGCCGTTGTTGGTGTCCAGCTGCACCGTGCGGCCGTCCAGCGTGAAGCGGCCGGCGGCGATGCGGTTGCCGTAGCGGCCGATCAGCGCGCCGAAGTACGGGCTGTCGCCAAAGTACGGCTCGGGGGTCTCGAAGCCGAAGGTCACGTCGGCCAGCCTGCCGTCGCGGTCCGGTACCTCGATGGCGGTGATGATGGCGCCCCAGTTGGTGACCTTGACCACCATGCCGGTGCGGTTGCGCAGCGTATAAAGGCTCAGCGGCTCGCCGTCCGGCGCATGGCCGAAGGGTCCCTGTTCGATTGTCAGTTCCATCGCTGTGATTTCATCCTTCTCGCTTCAGATGTTGGCAAAACGCGATTATGCCCGAACCGGCAGGGGTGGCGGCGCGCACTGCCGCGCATCCGGCCGGTACCCTGATCCCCCGAAAGGGGCAACGGCCGGCCGGGGCAGCCTCCTGCCGCCCGGCCGCGTGTAAGATGCCGCATCGGCGCCGCGGCGCGGGCGGAGGGGAGACAAGGATGGAGCGCCAGATGAACGATGCAGCAGCCGCCACGCCGGTGCGCGTGATGGTGGTGGACGACCATCCGCTGCTGCGCGAGGGACTTGCCGCCGTGCTGTCGATCGACCCGCGGTTCACGCTGGTGGCCGAGGCGGGCGACGGCCGCAGCGCCGTCGAGCAGTTCGTGCGCCACCGGCCGGACGTGACGCTGATGGACCTGCAGATGCCCGTCATGAACGGCCTGGAGGCCATCGTGGCGATCCGCGAGATCGCGCCGCAGGCCCGCATCATCGTGCTGACGACCTACAAGGGCGACGTGCAGGTACTGCGCGCGCTGCGCTCGGGCGCGATGGGCTATCTTCTGAAAAGCTCGCTGCGCACGGAACTGGCCGAGGCGATCGCGCGCGTGCATGCCGGCCAGCGCCACATCCCGCCGGAGATCGCCGTCGAGCTGGCGGCCCATATCGATGCGGACAAGCTGTCGGCCCGCGAGACGGAAGTGCTGGCCCTGGTCGCGGACGGCAATTCCAACAAGCGCGTGGCGCAGGCGCTCGGCATTGCCGAGGAGACCGTCAAGGCCCACATGAGCACCGTGCTGGGCAAGCTGGGGGCGCGCGACCGCACGCATGCGGTCACGATCGCGATCCGCCGCGGGATCCTGGAACCGTAGCCGGCCCGCGTCGGGTGCACGCGGCAAGCTGCGGCATATCGGCCATCCACCGCAAACAGAACACAGAAGAGCGTCCCGGCGCGGTACGATGGCGGCATGCGCCCATCGTCACCGCCCCCTGCCCCGCGCCCGTCCGGCCGCCTGCTGCCGCTCGCGCTGGCGCTCGGCACGCTGTGCGTGGGCCTGGCGACGACGGGCCTGGCCTGGCACAGCCTGCGGCTGGCGCATGACCAGCAGCTGCGCGCCGAATTCGACTACCGGGTGCGCGACCTGGCGCTGCGCATCGGCCCGCGCATGGCCACCTACGAACAGGTGCTGCGCGGCGCGCAGGCCTACGTGGCCGCAGCGGACAGCCTGCCGCAGCCGGGTGCCTTCCGCACCTATGTCGCCACGCTGCAGCTGCGCCAGTACTATCCCGGCATCCAGGGCATCGGCATCGCGCTGCTGCAGCCTTCCGTCACCGATCCCGCACGGCAGAAAAGTGCCGTGGCGATGATCGAGCCGCTGGACCTGATGAACCGCCGCGCGCTCGGCTTCGACATGTTCGGCGAACCGGTGCGCCATGCGGCAATGGCCCGCGCGCGCGACACGGGTGCCGCGGCGCTGACGGGCCAGGTGCGCCTGGTGCAGGAAGGACCCGGGGGGGCCGGCCAGCCGGGCTTCCTGATGTACCTGCCGCTGTACCGCGGCGCACCCGCCGACGAGGCCGGCCGCCGCGCCGCCCTGTATGGCTGGGTGTACGGCGCCTTCCGCATGCACGACTTCATGGCAGGCCTGAACGGCGAGCGGGAAGCGGACCTGCACGTGGCGCTGTACGACGGCACGCGCGCTGCCGCGGCCTGCATGCTGGGCTGCACGCCGCCACCGGGTTCGCGGCTGCAGGCCACGCAGACGCTGTCGATCGCCGGCCGGACGTGGATCCTGCAGGCCCACGGCACCCCCGTGTTCGAGCAGCGGCTGGCTTCCCGGCAGGCTGCATGGGCCGGCGTGGTCGGCATCGTCATCAGCCTGCTGTCCGCCACGCTCGTGTGGCTGCTGGCACACGGTCGCGCACGCGCGCGGCAGCTGGTGCGGCGCGTGACGGCGGCGCTGCAGCGCTCCAACAGCACGCTGCGCTCTTCGGCGGCGCGCGAGGCAGAACGCCAGCGCGACCTGCGCGATGCCCAGCAGGCGCTGCACCGCGCGCAGAAGCTGGAAGCCGTGGGCAAGCTGACGGGCGGCGTGGCGCACGACTTCAACAATGTCCTGCAGGTCATCTACGGCAATGTGCAGGCGGTGGCGACCAACCCGCGGAGCCCCGACACGCCGCGCCGCCTGGACGGTGCGCTGGCCGCCGTCGAGCGTGGCGCCAGGCTGTCGGGCCAGCTGCTGGCCTTCGCGCGCCGCCAGCCGCTCGATCCGGTGGTGATCAACATGGCGCGCGTGCTGCGCGACATCGACGACCTGCTGCGCCGCGCGCTGGGCGATGCGATCACGCTGTCCACCCGCGTCGAACCGGGCCTGTGGAACACGCTGGTCGACCCGAACCAGCTGGAGAACGTGATCCTGAACCTGGCCATCAACGCGCGCGACGCGATGCGCAGCCGCAGCGGCGGCCCGTCCAATGGCCAGCTCACCATCGAGCTGCTCAACTGCGCGCTCGACGAGGACTACACGACGGCCGTGCCGGAAGCGGTGGCCGGCGACTACGTGCTGCTGGCCGTTTCCGACAACGGCAGCGGCATGGCGCCGGACGTGATCGAGCGCGTGTTCGAGCCCTTCTTCACCACGAAACCGGAAGGCGAAGGCACCGGCCTCGGGCTGTCGATGGCCTACGGCTTCGTGCGCCAGACGGGCGGCCATATCCGCGTCTACAGCGAAGTGGGCGTGGGCACCACGCTGCGGCTGTACTTCCCCCGCTCCAGCGCACCCGAGGTGGCGCAGGCCGCCACGTCCGTGCAGGCCGTGGTGGGTGGCGACGAGTGCATCCTGCTGGCCGAGGATGACGATGCCGTGCGCGACACGGTGGCGGCGATGCTGCGCAGCCTGCACTACCGCGTGATCGAAACGGCCGGCGCGGAAGAAGCCCTGCAGGTGCTGCGCAGCGGCGCGGCCGTCGACCTGCTGTTCACGGACGTGATCATGCCCGGCGCCGTGCGCGCCACCGAGCTGGCCGACTTCGCGCGGCAGCTGCGGCCGGGCATTGCCGTGCTGTTCACCTCCGGCTACACGCAGGAGGCCGTGACCCAGGGCGGCCAGCTGGAAGCGGGCGTGCACCTGCTGTCGAAACCCTACCGCCGCGACGAGCTGGCCCGCAAGGTGCGCGCGGTGCTGGACGAGCATGATGCACATGACCGGCGCACGGCCGACGCGGTGCCGATCTGCGTGCTGGTGGTGGAAGACAACGAGGACCTGCGCGAGCTGACCTGCGAGATGATCGCCACGCTGGGCTACCGCGCGCAGGGCGTGGGCAGTGCCGAGGCGGCGCTCGAAGCGCTGGACAGCAGCGCCTACGACGCAGTGTTTACCGACGTGGAACTGCCCGGCATCAGCGGGCTGGAACTGGCACAGCGGCTGGCGGCGGACGGCGAGTGCGATGCGGCCATCGTCGTCGTCACCGGCCGGGCGCTGGGCGAGCCGCTGCCGCCGGGCGTGCGGCTGCTGCTCAAGCCCTACCGCATCGACGCGGTGGAGGAGATCCTGATGCAGATCCGCATGGAGCGGCAGCCGGCGCCGGATCCCGCGGAAGATTGAGAGGGTGTGCAGATCGGCTGCCGGCGGCGCAAACCGCTGTCTGGCACCAGATGCATCGGCTGCATCCGGCACCGGGGCCGGAGCAGGCTACTGGAATGCGACCTCGGCGAAGCTGCGCAGCTTGCGGCTGTGCAGCCGGTCCACGCCCAGCTGGCGCAGCAGCTCGAGGGCGCGGATGCCGATGCGCAGGTGCTGGTCGACGCGGTCGCGGTAGAACTGGTTGGCCATGCCCGGCAGCTTGATCTCGCCGTGCAGCGGCTTGTCGCTGACGCACAGCAGCGTGCCGTACGGGACGCGGAAGCGGAAGCCGTTGGCGGCAATGGTGGCGCTCTCCATGTCCAGCGCCACGGCGCGGCTCTGGCTGAAGCGGCGCTCCGGCGTGCGCTGCGGCAGCAGCTCCCAGTTGCGGTTGTCCGTGCTGGCCACCGTGCCGGTGCGCAGCACGCGCTTCAGGTCCGGCCCCGTCAGCTGCGTGACCTCGGCCACGGCCGCCTCGATCGCCACCTGCACCTCGGCCAGCGCCGGGATCGGCACCCACAGCGGCAGGTCCTCGTCCAGCACGTGATCCTCGCGCACATAGCCGTGCGCCAGCACATAGTCGCCCAGCTGCTGCGTGTTGCGCAGCCCGGCGCAGTGGCCCAGCATCAGCCACGCGTGAGGACGCAGCACCGCCACGTGGTCCGTGATGGTTTTTGCATTGGCAGGCCCCACGCCGATGTTGACCATGCTGATGCCGGCACCGTCGGCGCGGATCAGGTGGTAGCCGGGCATCTGCGGCAGCCGCAGCGGCGGCGCGCCCAGCGTGTCGCCGGCCTGCGCTTCCTGGCCGGCACGGCGCGTGATGCGGTTGCCCGGCTCGACGAAGGCGATGTAGCCGTCGTCCGGATCGGTCGGCTCGCGGCTCATGATCGCGTGGCCCAGCCGCACGAACTCGTCGATGTAGAACTGGTAGTTCGTGAACAGCACGAACTTCTGGAAGTACTCCGGCGACGTGCCCGTGTAATGGCGCAGCCGCTGCAGCGAATAATCCACGCGCGGGCCGGTGAACAGCGACAGCGGCAGCGCTTCTCCCGGCGCCGGTTCGCAGGTGCCGTTGGCGATGCCATCGTCCATCACTGCCAGGTTGGGCAGGTCGAACACGTCGCGCATCATGGCGCGCCGCTCCGGGCTCATATTGCCTTCGATGTGGTCGTGCTCGGCGAACGAGAAGTGGATCGGGATCGGCTGCGACGACAGCCCCACTTCGATCTGCACGTGCTGCTTGCCGTGGTTCTTCAGCAGCAGCCGGAACTGCTCCTGGTAGTAGCGCGCGAACAGGTCCGGCCGGGTCAGCGTGGTTTCATACGTGCCGGGGCCTTCCACGAAGCCGAACGACAGCCGCGAATCGGCGCGCGCGAAGGTCTCGGTCTGCACGCGCACGAACGGATAGCAGGCCCGCACATGGCCCAGGGTTGCGCCGTCGACGAAGCGCTGCAGGGCATCGCGCAGATGGGCGATGCTGCCGTTGTAGATCTCCTGCACGCGCGCCAGCGCGGCGGCGGGATCATCGAAGCGTTCGGGAGGAACGAAGGAACGGACTTCAGGACGGGTTTCGGAAGGAACGCCGGGTGGGACTTCGCTGCGGGTGGACACGATGGACTCCTGTTTGGCTTTTTGTCATCCTAGCATGCGACTCCCGCGTGCCGTTCGTCCTCCAGCGAGCGGATCGCTGCCGCGAACAGCACGGCACTGTCCAGCACCGTGAACAGCGGGCCGGCCCGTGCGCCATCCTGCACCGTATCGGCCACGGCGCCGCCATCGATGCCGGCCCGCGCCAGCACGGCGGCCGCGTCGCCGGCAAAGATGGCATGCGTGGCGGCGGCCAGCACCCGCGCGGCGCCCCGTGCCCGCGCCGCCTCGGCCGCGCGCGCCATCGTGTGGCCGGTGCCGATGATGTCGTCGAACACGATCGCCAGCCGGCCCGCCACGTCGCCCGCCATCAGGTCGCCGGACAGCTCCCTGCCGTCGCGGTGTTTCTCGACGAAGGCCAGCGCCACGGGACGGCCCAGCACCGCGGCCAGCGCCTGGCGCAGTGCATCGGCACGGCGGATGCCGCCACCATCGGGCGCGACGATGCAGATTTCGTCCCCGCCCGCGACCGTGGCGAAGTGCGCGGCGAACAGCGCGCTGCCGTCCAGGTGCACGGTGCGGTGGCGGAAGGCGTTCTGGAAGGCGCCCAGGTTGTGGATGTCCAGCGCCACCGTCACGTCCGCCCCGGCCGCCTCCAGCAGGGTGGCCACGTAGCGCAGCGTCAGCGGCTCGCCCGGCTCGCGGCTGCAGTCCTGCCGCGCATACGCCACGTAGGGCAGCGCGACCGTGACGCGCGCGGCCCCCGCATCGCGCAGCGCCGCCACGAAGAACAGCAGCCGGCACAGCCGCTCGCCGCTGCCCTGCCCCGGCGCGCCGGCCAGCGAATGGATCACGCAGGCATGGGCGCCCCGCACCGCGGCAGGCACGCGCAGCGTGTATTCGCCGTCGTCGAACTCGTTTTCCTCGTGCGCCGCCAGTTCGATGCCGAGATGGCGCGCCACGCGCCGGCCGAACGGCGCACTGGTGCCGAGCGCGAACAAGTGCAGGTGCGGATGCAGGGACGATGCGGTGGCGGTCATGGACTCTTCCTGGAGTGGCGGAACACCCATTGTAGATGCGGGCGCGCGGCACCGGGTGCACGGGACCACCACACCATTGCCGCTCAGCCGACCGGACGGATCGCCAGCGTGTCGGTGAAATGCCCGATCAGCGCCTGCACCTTCGGCGCATGCTGGCGGCTGCGCTGCCAGACGAGGTGCAGCGGCAGCCCCTGCGTGGCCAGCGCGGGCAGGATGGGAACGAGCGTGCCGTCGCGCAGCTGGCGCTCGACCAGCCAGGTGGCCAGCTGCGCGATGCCCCACCCCGCCTCGACGGCCGCCACCTGTGCCTCGGCCTGGCCGAGCACGATGCAGCCTTCCACGTGATGGCGCGCCAGCGGCGCCTTGCCGTGCCGGATCAGCCACGGACTGGTGCTGCCATCGGCGCGCCCGTACAGCACGGCGGCATGGTCGAGCAGCGCTTTCGGCGAAGCTGGCGTGCCGTGCGCGGCCAGGTAGGCCGGCGACGCGCAGAACACCAGCTCCTCGTGGCCCAGGTACTTGTGATCGAGCGCCGCCGGCCACGTATCGCTGCCGCCGATGCGCACGACGAGATCCAGGCCGTCCTCGACCGGATCGACGAACCGGTCGGTGAACGACACGTGCGGCCGCACCTGCCGGTGCCGGTCGGCGAACGCCAGCAGCGCGGGCAGCGCCTGCATCCGGCCGAACGTGGCGGGCAGGTCGACCCGCAGACGCCCGGACGGCACGACGTCGTCCGCCGCCAGCACCCGCTCGGCCTCCTCCAGCTCCTCCAGCACGCGCACGCACACCGTGTAGAAGGCATCGCCCGCATCCGTCATCTCGAGGCGGCGCGTGGTGCGGTCGAACAGGCGGCTGTTCAGGCGCCCTTCGAGCCGCGCGATGGCCTTGCCGACGGCGGAATTGGTGCGATTGAGACGCTCCGCCGCGGCCGTGAAGCTGCCCGCTTCGGCCACCGCAACGAAGGTCTCCAGCCCTTTCAGGCGCTCGGTCGAGGTCATGTTGGGGGCAGCAATCCTGTGTATGGGTTTGGCGCCGGCATGCGCCGCGGAACGGGAAGCATCCGATCGGCCGATTATGGAATATTTTTCCGCAGCTTGCGGGAAAAATCATCCAACAGTGGAATCGGCATCCTTTATATCATACGTCCTCAAAAAATTTCATCGTGAGCCTGCATGACCACTGCAAAACCCATCAACAGTAGTGCGGACACCGCTGCGCGCAGCAAAGCGAATGGCACTGCAAATAGCACCGCGAATAGCACGGCGAATAGCACTGCAAACAGCACTGCAGATAGAACTGGGGACAGCACTGCGGACAGTGCCGCCGCGCTGGCTGCCGCCGGCACTGGCAGCGCCGCTTCCATCGCGATCCTGGCCATCGCCGCCTTCGTCATCGTTACCACCGAGTTCCTGATCGTCGGCCTGCTGCCGGCGCTGGCGCGGGACCTGGCGATCTCCGTCGCCAGCGCCGGCCAGCTGGTCACGCTGTTCGCCGTCGTCGTGATGCTCTGCGGCCCGTTCCTGACGGCGTGGCTGGCCAACGTGAACCGCAAGCGCCTGTTCATCGCCATCCTCGTGCTGTTCGCGGCATCGAACGGCCTGGCCGCCATCGCCTCGAACATCTGGGTGCTGGCCATCGCGCGCCTGCTGCCCGCACTGGCGCTACCCGTGTTCTGGGGCACGGCCAGCGAAACGGCCGGCAAGATCGCCGGGCCCGGCAAGGAAGGCAAGGCCGTGTCGATGGTCTACCTGGGCATCTCCGCCGCGATGCTGTTCGGGATCCCGCTCGGCACGCTGGCCTCCGATGCCCTGGGCTGGCGCGGCGCGTTTGCCCTGCTGGCAGTGCTGTCGCTGGTGATCGCCATCCTGATCGCATGGAGCATGCCGACCGTGCGGGCCGGCGCGCCCGTGCGGATGGCGGACCAGGCGCAGATCCTGAAAAGCCCCTTCTTCCTGGCCAACGTGGCGCTGTCGATCCTCGTCTTCACGGCAATGTTCACCGGTTACACGTATCTGGCCGAGATGCTGGAGAAATCCGCCGGCGTGCCGGCCGCGCAGGTGGGCTGGTGGCTGATGGGCTTCGGCGCCGTGGGCCTGTTCGGCAACTGGCTGGGTGGCCAGTGGGTCGACCGCAAGCCGCTCGCCACGACTGCCCTGTTCTGCATCGTGCTGGCGCTCGGCATGGCGGCCACGATGGCGCTGGCCGGCCAGACTCTTTACTTCGCACTCGCACTCGGCGTGTGGGGCATTGCGAACACCGCGCTCTACCCGATCTGCCAGATCCGCGTGATGAAGGCCGCTTCGGCGGCGCAGGCACTGGCCGGAACGATCAATGTCTCGGCGGCGAACGGCGGCATCGCGCTGGGCGCCGTCATCGGTGGCCTGAGCATCTCGCACTGGGGTGCCGGCAATGTCGGTTATGTGTCGGCCGCGATTGCCGTGCTGGCCGCGCTGGCCGTGCCGGCGGTCGGCAAGCTGGCGCGGCGCGGGTAAGGCAGGGACCAGGTGCGGCGGTCAGCGCCAGCCGGTGGACGCGAGCCGGTGGACATGAGCCGGTGATCATGAGCCGGTGAATGCGAGTGGGTGGACGCGAGACGAGGAACGCCAGCCGGTGAGTGCGAGCCGGTGAGTGCGAGCCCGTGGATGCGAGTGGGTGGATGCGAGCCGGTGAGGTCGTATGCTCCCGATGCATCCTTTACTTGCCGGCCACCGGGTCCGGCACCACCTGCCGGATGCGGCCATCGGCCTCGTACTCCAGCGGGGCGATGGCGATCGAGCGGCGGTGGCTGCCGCCGCCCGGCAGCAGGTTATCGTGATAGAACAGCCAGCTCCTGCCTTCATGTTCGATGATGGCCTGGTGGTTGGTGGATATCTTCAGGTAGTCCAGCACCACGCCGCGGTAGGTGAACGGCCCGGCCGGCGAGGTACCGGTGGCATACACGATCTGGCCGGGCCAGCCGGTCGAGAACGTGAAGTAGTAGGTGCCACCGCGCCGGTGCAGGAACGGCGCTTCGCCGTACGCCTTCTTCGGATCGCCAGCGGGCAAGCCCTCGATCACGAGATTGCGGATCGGACCATCCGCACTGGCCATGTCGGCCTTCAGCTTCACCACCTTCGGCACGCGGGTGCCGAAATACATATAAGCCTGCCCGTCGCCGTCGACGAACACCGCGGGATCGAACGGTTCATCGCCGGCATTGGCATCGCGTGCCTTGTCCACCAGCGCATCCGCCCGCGCATCGCGGAACGGGCCGGCAGGATCGTCCGCCACGGCCACGCCGATCCTGTCGCCGCCGATCGGCGCATAGAAGTAGTACTTGCCGTTGCGGTAGGCCGCCTCCGGCGCCCACGCCTTGGCATCGGGCCGCGCCCATTTGAAGACGGTGACATCCAGCGGCACACCGGCATCGGTCCACGTCCGCATGTCCTTCGACTTGTAGAGCCGCCACGTCACCGAGTCCCAATACTTGCCGGAGTTCGACGCATCGTCAGTGGCGTACAAGTAGAAGCTGCCGCCCTCCTTCGTGGTGAAATAGTGGGGCGACGGATCGGCGTTGAAGCGGGTGGAAAGCGGTTGCGCAGCATGGACCGCGTGCGCGGTGGTGGCCAGCAGCGCCATGGCGGCAGCGATTTTCAGGGTTTGCAGCGGCAGGTGCATCAGCGGTCTCCGTAATATCGTTGGCGAGAATCTACGTGAACGACCGCTCCGCTGCAAACAATTTTCAGCTTCGCCCCGCCGCATCAGCATGGTAGTGGCCCGCATCCTGCCGGCGATCGGCGCGCCGCCTGCCGCTCCAGCGGCGGACATCACCGGCGTATGCCGCCGCGTGCATGGCAGGCGCGCGGTCAGTGGAGCGATCGGCTGAGCCGTGGCCGGCATCATCGGCGGGATGGTGGCCGGCATGATCAGCGGGACGGTGGGCAGCATGATCGGCGGAACGGCTCGCCGCATGATCCGTTGAGCGCCCACCCGGTCGGCCGACTCGACGATCGGCTGATCTGCCGGCGAGGTCGCGGTCCAGGTAAGCGGCTGATTGACCCAGTGAGTGACCGAATGAGCGGTCTGACGATTGGTCGGGCGATGGTCGGGCGATCGGCAGGCTGCCTCGCCAATCGAATCGAGGGCCGCCTCGTCATGCGAAGGGCAGACCGCCTCGCCCATCGATTGGCTGGACGATGCGTCGACCGATTGGCTGGACGATGCGCCGATCGATTGGCTGGACGATGCGCCGATCGATCGCCTGGCTGCGCCGTCGATCAATCGGCTGACAGGGTCGCCGGGGTTGTCATGCCTGTGCAGCTTCGCACGGGCTTGCGGTACTCCCGCCGCTACTCCGAGACTGCGGCGCTCTGCCCTCGGCGGACTGCCGAGCAAGCGCACAAGGGCCGCTCGCCGCGCCGTGCGGCACGCATCGGCGCGCAGCCAATCACCGCTGCCGGGCAGACGGAGCCAGATGGCGGTCCAGGCGTTCCGATTGCCACCGCCCTGCAGGTTGGCGAAACAGGACGGCGATACAGGGAGCTCCCCGAACATGATTGCGGAGCCCTCCACCGTCGCGAAGTAAGGCTGGCGGGCGAAGCTGGCGCGCAGCCGTGTCCCCTCGGGCAGAAACAGCTCTTTCCACTGGTAGCCCAGTTCCGAGACCACCGTCGATAGCGGCGCTTGAACAGCCAGCGCCGCCTGAAGCGCCTGGGTTCCCTGACCCACCCGGCCCACCTGGCCCGCCTGGCCTAGTTGGACCGGCTGGCCTGCCTGACCTGGAGCCCCCGCCCGCGCCGACCCAGCTGGCGAGACCGATTGCTGCCCGCCATCCTGACTAGCCCTGATATGGGCCCGGATCGCATCGCAAAGAAAGTCTTCCATCATCCACGTGTGCGACCAAAAAACCCCTAAGAGCTCGCCGACTTCCTCGAGCAACTTGGCGGGCAGATAAACCGGCGTGCAAAAGTCAGACATGGGTACTCTCCCAAAAAAAACGGATTTTCTAGAAACCGCGAACTTTCACTAGAACGTAATAGAACGCGATGCCTGTTACGAAAGCCTGAGATTTCGTGCGACAAAAATACTGGAGATTCGATAGAAGGCACTATCCGGGTGCAGGAGGAGTTCTATCAGATCTTAGAATCGAAAATAGGAGAATAGTTCCCGAGATATTGTGAAATATCGGAAATGCCGCTGGAATATCGAGGAGCAGCATGAGGTATCGAGATTTATCGCGTTTTAGAAAATGGGTAAAAAAAAAAGAACCATCACCTTAGGTCTTCGCGCAGTGCTGAGCAGCGAGTCGGGTGCGCAGTATGAAGTGTGAGGTGTGAGGTGTGAGGTGTGAGGTGTGAGGCGTGCGGGGCGCAGTGCTTAGGGCGGGGTACGCGGTGTGGCATACGCGATGCTTCGCGCGCGGAGTGAAGCGCGCAGCCTGCGGTGCGCATTGCGCACTGCGAGGCACGAAGTGCGATGTGCGACGTGCGACGTGCGAGGTTTGCGATGGACCTTTAGCGATTGCGGCTCGAGGTTCGCTGCTTGCGGTTCGCTCCTAGCGGTTCGCTGCTTGCCGTTCGCTGCTTGCGGTTCGCTGCTTGCGGTTCGCTGCCGCCGGCTCGCGGCTGACGGTTCGCGGCTGGGCTTCGCGGCTAGGGCTTCCGCGGCCGGCGATTTCTGCCGTCGGCCTACTACTCACGGTCAGGAAGCCGGCGCTTTATTGCCGTCCATCTGCTGCTGGCACTTCCGCGGCCGGCCATTTGCTGCTGACGGTTCACTGCTCGCGACTCGCTCCTCGCGCTGCAAGATTCAGGATTCGCATTCAAAATTCAACATTCAAGATTGAACGTTCGAGGCTCACGTTCCGCGTCATTGCCAGCGACAACTCGCATATATCTTCACTCATCCAGAGTCATCACCTTGAACAAGCCTCGAAGCAGCCGATGGCGTCAACGCCTGGAAACCGCTTGAAACCGTTTACCGCAAGATCCTGCGCCGCGCCGCCCGCGCATAAGGCACCCAGGCCTGCACGGCCCAGCGCCGCCACATGATCAGGCCGCGCAACCACTCGTCCGCGGCAAACGCGATATACAGTCCCGCCAGGCCAAAACCGAAATGAATCCCGAGCACCCAGCTCCCGCCTGCAAGGATCAGCACCATCGACGCGGCGCCCGCGACCACCGGGAACCGCACATCGCCCGTGGCCCGCAACGCGTTGATGACGACCAGATTGAACGTGCGTCCCAGTTCCACGAGCACGCCGATCCAGAGCAGCCGGCGCCCCTCGGCGATGATCGTCGCATCGCTCGTGAAGCAGCCCAGCAGCGGCCCGCCCGCCAGCGCCACCAGCGACGAAGCGACGCCACTGATCACGAGTCCCCGTCCGAGCGCGCTGCGCACGAGCCGGTGCGCGGCTCCCAGTTCCCCGGCGCCGACCATATGCCCGACCATGATCTCCACGGCAAATGCGGTAGCCATGCTGAAGACGATGACCATGCTGCCGATCTGCTGCACGTAGGCGTGGGTAGCCAGTGCATGCGCGCCGAGCGTGCCCGCTGCCGCCATGCTGACCATGAACGACAGACGCCACGCGATGTTCTCGGCAGCAGCCGGAATGCCGATGTGCAGGACCTCGCCCAGTTCCCGGCGCGGCAGGCGCCACCAGTCCGGCGCGGTGGTGAGAAGCCCCAGGTGCCGCTTCCACAGCAGCAGATGCAGCGCCAGGCCGAGGGCACGGCTGAACAGCAGCGCCAGCGCGTAACCGGGCAGGCCCAGGGCCGGCAGCGGGCCCCAGCCCGCCATCAGCGGCACGGCCAGCAGCAGGTGCGTCGAGTGCATGGCGACCAGCACCACCAGCGTGTCACGGGTACGCAGATGGGCGCGCATCACGGCCGCCATCGACGCGTTCCATGCATCGAACAGCAGCGCCGGCGCCAGCGCCGCCAGGAAGGGAATCGCCAGCGGCAGCACATCAGCCGGCGTTTGCAGAAGGCGCAGCAGAGGTCCCGCGCCCGCCAGCGCCAGCAGCGCCGTGAGCGCCCCGATCCAGGTGCTGGCACCGACCGACGATAGCGCCACGCGATTGGCGCGCTCGCGCTGCCCGGCCCCAAGGCTCTGCGTAATGACCACGCCGATGCCCGAGCCGACGATGCGGAACAGCAGGAACAGCGTGACGGAGATCTGGTTGGCGATCGCGAATGCCGCGCCGGCCGTATCGGAAATATGGGCTGCCAGCGTGGTGCCGACGACGCCAATGGCAACGGCCAGCACCAGCTCCACGAGCAGCGGCCAGGCAAGCGTGACGATGTGCGGGCGGGACGGCGGAACGACGGTAATGGTGGACATGGAAGGCGGCGCCGAGAATCCGCCATTGTACTGCGCCAGCCCGCCCTGAAGCGCGCACCTGCGCCGGCGTCATTCCTGCACTGCCTGCACTTCCGCGCTAGCCATTCCTTTGCGCTGGCCATTCTTCCGCGCTGGCCCTTCTTCCGCGCTGGCCTTACTTATGCGCTGCCTTATTTATGCGCTGGCCTTACTTGCACGCTGGCCTTCTCTCTGCAATTGCCCTACTGCTTCCTGCCGGCCATCGCCTCCACCCACACGGGATTCGTGTAGGCCTTGCGTCCCACAACATCCTCCACCACCAGCGCATACCAGCCGCTCACCTCTACCACCGGCCGGAACTCGACGCGCAGTTCGCGCTGCACATCCGCTTCCGGGCCACGTTCCGGCACACGGCTGTCGATCACCGTCCCGGCCGACACCAGCTCGATCTTGCGAATGCCCGACGCCGACTGCAGCGTATAGCCCAGCCGTAGCGGCGTCCCGGCGGTCACGGCCAGCCGCGAACCGAAGATCTTGTCCGGAAAGACGAGCGGTCCGCCGCTGACGTAGGCGCGGCCCGCCTTCAGCCCGGCAGCATAGCTCTGCGCGGTGGGCGGGCCCTCCAGGTGGACGAAGGTGCGCGTGCTGCCGGAGGCGTGCGCCCATACGTCGTGCAGGTCGGTGCCGCCGCCCAGGTAGTGCGGCTTGCCGGCATCCCAGTCCGCCCACAGCTTTTGCAGCACCTTGGCATCGTCGCCCGGCGTGGCGCCGTTGATTTCGGCCACGTCGAAACCCTCGTTCCAGCCGCCCGGCGCCGTGCCGGCCGCCGCACTGGCGAAATAGCCGTACGGGATGTAGGGATGGTTCACCTGGATCACGCTGGCACCGAGGCGGCGCGCCTCGGCAAAGATGGCATCGACCGGCGCGGTGGCCATGTCGATCCGCAGCGCGCCATCGACGGCCAGCGGGTAAGCATTGAAATGCGCCCACGAAGCGGAAAACTCCATCGAGCCCAGCACCGGCACGCCGCGCTGGCGGCCCAGCGCCGTCAGCGCCGGCAGGTTGACCATCGTGTCGTGATCGCTGACGAACAGCAGGTCCAGCCCGGCCGCCAGCTGCGCACGGGCCAAGTCGGCGGGTGGCGTCACGGCTTCGGCCTGGTCGGCATGGTGATGCAGGTCCGCCGAGTACCAGCCTCGCGACGCCGGATCGGCAAATCTCGCCAGTTTCACCGTCTCGGCAAGCTGCGCATCCGGCGCGACGTGAAGGTCCATTTCGCGCGCCCCATGCGTAAAGCCGCCGCCATGCGAGATCCGCAGGGTGTAGTCGCCCGGCGCTAGGGCCAGCTCCGCCACGCCGCGCCGGTCGAACGCCGTGAAGAACGTCTTGCGGCCCAGGAAGCCGACGACCGGCTGCCGCCCGCGCACCACTTCGATGCGCGCGTCGACGGGCCCGCGTTCGTCGGACACGGTCAACGTGACCGTGCCTGGCCCGGGCAGTGGACCGAAATCGCGCACCGCCCGCTCGCCTGCCGCCAGGGTAACGGCCACGGGCGCACTGTCGGCATGCCCCTTCGCGGTCGCATACAGCCGATAGTCGCCGGCCGGCAGCTGCAGGGCATAGGCACCGTCACGCGCCAGCGTCCAGCCAAACGGCCTGCCACCGCGCTCGACCACCACGACACCACCATCCCCGAGCCGCCCGGCCACCGTGCCCGCAACGTTGGCTGCGGTGTTGGATGTGGTCTTTGCTGCGGTCTTTGCTGCGGTCTTTGCTGCGGTCTTGGCTGCGGTGTTGGATGCGGTCTTTGCTGCGGTCTTGGCTGCGGTCTTGGCTGCGGTCTTGGCTGCTGTCTTGGCTGCGGCGTTGGCTGCGGCGTTGGCTGCGGTGTAGGCTGCCGAGTTGGCTGCGACCCTCCTTTCGCCTCGGTTCCACGCCCTGCCCGCGACCGGCTCCCGTACATTCGACATGTCCGCCGCGATGACCGGCGCCAGATCCCCGCTCGGCCCCACCTGCAGGAAGCCGCTGAACCGGCGCGTGCCGCCGGCCGCCAGCGTATGGCGCCGGTACAGATCCTTGGACCCGTACTCGATATGGTCCGCATACGGCGCATGCAGCGCCACGAAAAAATCCTCGTCATACGCCACGACGCGCACCGGCGCCCCGGCCGGCACCGCTCCCTGCTCCGCCGCTCCCTGCTTCCCTGCACCCTGCACGCCGAACAGGAACCCGCCGCGCGGCCACAGCACGAAGCCGGACAGCAGGTCCGGCAGCGCAGCCTTGCCGCCATTGGTCATGGTCGTCGCGATCTCGATGCGATCGGCCCCGTCGCGCAGCGTGTAGCGCGTGCGCACCGTCACCTCGCCCCAGTCGCGCACCGCTTCGACGACCGCGCGCCGCGGTCCCCGCTCGAGCACTGTCACGCGCTGGTACGTGTTAGGCCACGCCGACCAGTTGTTCGGAATGAAGTCGGCGATGACGGCGCGGTCGCGGCCGGCCTTCCCGTCCCGTACTGCGGCGATATCGACCAGCGCGCCGCGCGGCACGCCGTACGGTACGGGCGACTCGACAGCCAGCGAAAACGCCAGCCGGTCGTTCATCACCGTCAGGTCCTTTGCGCCGCGGGCATCGCCGCCTTCGATCGGCGTCGGCCCCGCCAGCACCCGCACCGCCGCCTCCAGTGGCGCCGCCGTTAGGCAGAGCGCCAGCGGCAGCACCACCAAGCGCCTGCCCATTACAGCTTGCCGGACAGCGTGACGAAGCCCTGGCGCGGCGCACCGGACAGCAGCGTCATCGACGTGCCGGCCGGGTCGGAGGTCGAGAAACCGTTCGAGCCCACGGTGCTGAAATAGCTCTTGTCGAACAGGTTCGTCACGTTCAGCTGCAGGCTCAGGTCCTTCAGCATGCCGACCGAGCGGAACTTGTAGCCGGCCGACAGGTTGGCGATCCAGTAGGACGGCACCGAGTTGTCGTTCAGGTAGGTGTAGTAGCGCTTGTCCGTGTACTTGGCCCCGATGCGCGCGAAGAAGCCGTTTGCATTCGGTGCGGCATCACCAAACGCCAGTTCCGTGTTGAACATCTTCTTGGGCGTGTTGACGACCTGCTTGCCATCGGTGGCCACCAGCTTGCCATTGTCCGTGTAGTCCGACTTGTACTGCGAGTCGTTGTAGGTCGCCGTGTTGAACCACGCGACGGACGGCAGCAGCTTCCACACCGCCAGCGCCTCCACGCCGCGCGTCTCGACTTTACCCACGTTGACGATGGTGCCGGCGCAGCCCACGATGCCGGCGCAGGTGGAGATGCCCAGCTGGCGGTCCTTGAAGTCGGCGTAATACACGGCCACCGAACCCTGCAGCTGGTCGCGCTTGAAACGGTAGCCCAGGTCGAAGTTGGTCGACATCTCCGGCTTCAGCGAAGCGATCGACAGCGCGTAGCCGGCCCGCGTCTGCGAGAACGGCCCGCCCACGCCGGCCTCGTAGGCGCGCATGTTCTTCGCGCCGGAGAGGAACAGCTCGTCGTCCTTCGTCAACGTGTAGTTCAGGCCCGCCTGCGGCAGGAAGGTTTTCTTCGCCGTCAGCGAGCCATCGGCGCGGTCGCCGATGAAGGTGTGCGCATCGATGTCCACCTTCGGGCTCTTGAAGCCGGCGTTGATCTTCAGGCGGCCGTCCAGCAGCGCCACCGTGTCCTGCAGGTAGAACTGGCGCGTGTCCGTCGTGAAGGACTGCAGGAAGCCGGTGCTGAGCGGATTGCGCAGCATGTGGTCGATGAAGGCGCCGTCCTGCACCGCGTAGAAGTTGCGCGTCACCGTGTGGTTGTTGCGCTCGGCCCAGAAGCCCGCGTTCAGCGTGTGCATGCCGATGTCCCACGTCACGTCGCCCAGCACGCCGTTGCGGCTGATCGCGTATTCGGTGGTGCGGATCGTGATGGGAATGGCGGCCGACGTGGGCGTGTACGGCGTGTACCAGTGGCCCTGGCCTTCGTTGCTGTGGTGGTAGGCGGTGAACTTGGCAGCCAGTTCCGGCGCCAGGTTCAGGTTCGCGGCCACGCCGCCCAGCTTGTCCTTGCGCAGGCCCTGGCCCAGGTAGTAGGCGTCATCCAGGCTGTTCACGCCACCCGTGTAGACGCCCTTCGCCGCGTTCAGCGCGCGCTGCCAGTCCGGGTAGTAGTTGTCCCAGTCCATGCCCAGGCGTGCCGCCATCTCCTTCGACAGATCCTGGTAGTCCACCTCGCGGCGGTCCGAATAGTTGAAGAAGGCGGACAGCGTGTGCTCGCCGATCTGCTGTTCGATGCGGCTGTTGAACTGTTCCTGGTTCTGCGGTCCGTCGCCCTTCCATTTGTCGGCGCGCATGCGGGTGCCGCTCAGGTAGAACTTGGTGCCGCTGCCGATCAGGCCACTGTCGACCCGCACGAAGGTGCGCGAGGTGTCGTCGCTGCCCAGCGTCTGCGATGCCGTCACGCCCCGCTCGTCGGAGGGGCCCAGCGTGACGAACTGGATCGCGCCGCCCAGGTTGTTGGTGGACGCGGTGCCCAGCGCGCCGGCGCCCTGCGACACGACGACGCGGCCGATGTTCTCGGACGACAGCGCGCGCGAGATGTGCAGGCCGTTGCTGTTCCCGTAGGCCATGTCGCCCAGCGGGATGTCGTCCAGCGTGAAGCCCAGCTGGTTCTGCGAGAAGCCGCGGATCGAGAAGCGCGTCGACCATTCGTAGCTGCCGAACGGATCGGCCGACTGGAAGCTCACGCCGGGCAGCTTTTCCAGCGTCTTCAGGGGGCTGGTGCCGGGCGTGGCCTGCTGCAGGTCGGCCCGCGAGATGTTCTGCACCTGGCGCGACTGGCCCGTGCCCGTCACCTCGACGACGGCCATCGGCGGTGCGCCCGCCGGATCGGCAGCCGCATCGGCAGGCGCCGCATCCGGATTGGCGTGTGCAATGGCGTGCAGCGCGGTCAGCGTGAACAGGCAGAGTGGCTTCAGGGGCAAACGGGGCAGGCGCATCGGGATCTTTCAGAAAAATAAACAATTTCCAAATGGTAAATACCGGTCATGACGCGCCGATGACAGCCAGTTGACAGCTCCATGACAAGCTGCTTCTCAAGCTGATTCTCAAGCTGATTCTCAAGCTGATTCTCAAGCTCGATGGCAACGTTGATGACACGCTTGATAACAGCTCCCCGGCACGGCGTGGCAACCGTGCGACAAGCTCATCCATTTCATGCATGCCCGGGGCATGGGTACTATTTCTGCACTGCACGAGCTGCTAGACTGACGGACTGTTAAATTCATCGTAGGAAACATTAAGTCTCAGGCACAGACCTGCGCGATGGCCTGTCATGAAAGAGAAGTGATGCAACATCGTTGGACGCGTCCCACCCTGCTGGCCGGCCTGGTCGCCGCCCTCTGCTCCCCCGCCACCCACGCACAAACCACCGCACGGAACGTCGCGAACGCTGCCGACGACGGCCTCCAGGAAGTCGTCGTGACCGCCCAGCGCACCACGTCGCTCGAATCGAAGACGCCGATTGCGATGAGCGTGCTGTCCGGCGACGCGCTGCGCGCTGGCGGCTTCGATACACCGGCCGAACTGGCGAAACGCCTGCCGAACGTGCACCTGGACGGCGCCGCCGACGGCCTGAAGATCACCATCCGCGGCGTGTCGAACAGCGACGCCACGGACAAGGGCGACCCGTCCGCCGCCTTCCTGCTCGACGGGATCTACATCGCCCGCCCGCAGAACCAGAACGGCCTGCTGCTGGACGTGGACCGCATCGAGGTGCTGCGCGGCCCGCAGGGCACGCTGTACGGCCGCAACACCACGGCCGGCGCCATCAACGTCATCTCGCACGCGCCCACGCGCAAGCTGGAAGCGGCGGCCGGCATCGAGGCGGGCAACTACAACAGCCGCAAGGCCAGCGGCATGCTGAACGTGCCGGTGGGCGATGCGCTGGCGCTGCGCGCCGCCGTCGCCGTGGACCGCCATGACTCCTACCTGCGCAACGGCCAGGGCACGCCGCACACGCTCGGCCAGGACCGCGACAACCAGGCCGCGCGCCTGTCGGCCAGGCTGGCCCTCGGCACCACCGCGTCGCTGCTGCTGCGCGTCGATGGCGCCACCAACGACTACGATCCGGACAGCTTCGTCTCGGACAACAACTTCTTCCGCAATGCCGACAGCGGCAACCCGGTCTGGTACGGCGCGCCGGCGAGCGCACGCCTGACGAACACCTTCAGGCCCGTCAACGTGGTGCCGGAACAGGGGTGGGGCCACAGCAGCACGTCCGGCGTGGGCGCCGAATTCACCTGGGACCTGGGCCCGGCCACGCTGTACTACCTGGGTGCCCACCGCCGCTTCGGCCTGGACTTCCTCACCAACTACATCTACCGCGTGGCACCGGTGCTGACGCTGGGCGTGCGCCAGAACTTCAGCGGCGTGCAGGAGCAGGATTCGCACGAGCTGCGCGTGGCCACCAACGGCACCGGCCCGCTCAGCGCGCAGGCCGGCCTGTACTACTTCGACGAGCGGTCCCGTTCCAGCTACACGTTCCGTGACCTGGCCGCCATCGTGCGGGTGCCGTACTACGCCTTCCCCACCGATCCCACCACGGCGAACAGCCGCGCCGCCTTCGGCCAGCTCACCTACCGCGTGACGGAGCGCCTACGCGCCACCGCCGGCGCACGCTACACGACGGACGAAAAGGCCCGCCGCGGTGCCACCACGTTCCAGCAGGGTCCCGTTTTCAATGCGGCGACCGACCTGGCCTCGCCCAACGCGGCCAGTATCGAGACCGACAAGCGCACCTGGCGGCTCGGCGCGGACTACGACCTGACGCAGGCCACCTTCGTCTACGCGTCGGTGGCCACCGGCTACAAGGCCGGCGGCTTCAACGACGGCTGCATCGGCGGCACGGTGACGCTCGGCGTGGCCTGCCCGGCCATCGTCGGCGTCAGCGCGGACTACCTGTACTACCGGCCCGAAACGCTCAGGTCCTACGAAGCGGGCGCCAAGGCGCGCTTCTGGGACAAGCGTGCCAGCGCCAACCTGGCCGTGTTCAAGTACGACTACACCAACCTGCAGCTGTCCGGCAATGCGATCGTCAACGGCACGCCGCGCTTCATCACCACCAATGCCGGCGTGGCGAGCGTGAAGGGCCTGGAGCTGGACGGCACCGTGCAGGCCACGCCGGATGACCGCTTCACGTATGGCCTCACGCTGCTGGACGCGCACTACACGTCGTACTCGCCGGACGGCGTGCACTCGTGGGCCGGCCGCAAGCTGGACCGCGCACCCTCCCACGTGCTGTCGCTGGGCTACGAGCGCCGCGTGCGCTTCGCGAACCAGGAACTGCGCGCCGGCGTGAATGCGCGGCGCAGCGCCGGCTACGCGATCGGCGTGCCGTCGAAGCTGGTGCAGTACCGGATCCCGGCCATGGCCAATGTCGATGCGTCGCTGGCCTGGCGCCCGGTGGGCGCGGCCTGGAACGTGACGGCGTATGGCCGCAACCTGGGCAACAGGATCGCCCCGAGCACGGTCGACAGCTTCGGCATGTCGGTGCCGGGCGAACCGCGCCGGTACGGCGTGCGCCTGGATTATTCTTATTGATCGCTCGGGATGACGACACCTGCCCGTTGGCTGGCGGCGCTGCTGTGCGCGCTGGCGCTTGCCCTGCTGCCCCGCCTCGCCGCCGCGGCGCCGGAGCCGCTGTGGCTCGATGAAACGCGCACCGAAGCTGATGCCTGGTCGGTGCTGACGATGCTGTCCGACCCGGACGGCCGCCTCGATGCACGCGCCGCGCTCGCGGCCGCGGACCGGTTCCGGCCACCGACGACGGCGCGCGGCACCACCGGCAAGGAGCACCGCATCCTGTGGCTGCGCATGCCCGTGCGGGTGCCCGAAGGCGGCAACGGCCAGTGGGTGCTGGCGCTGAACTATGCGCTGCTGGGCAAGGTCGACAGCTGGGTCGTGACGGATGGGCGTCTCGGTGCCCACCAGATCGGCGGCAACCGGCTGCCGCCCAGCGAACCGTATGTCGGCGCGCGCATTCCCGGCTTCGTGCTGACCCTGGCGCCCGGCGAGCACACGCTGCTGCTGCGCGTGCAGGCGCGCGGCCCCATCATCCTGCCGGTGCAGCTGATGAAGGCGCCCCACTTCCACCGCAAGGAACTGCTCGAGCAGATGGTGCAGGGCATGCTGGCCGGCCTGGGCCTGTGCCTGTTCGTCTACAGCGTGGCGCAGTGGATCGCGCTGCGCGACATCCTGTTCGGCAAGTTCGCGCTGCACACCAGCTGCCTTTCCCTGTACGCGCTGGACTTCTTCGGCGTCGGCCAGCAGTACCTGTGGCCGGGCAGCCCGTGGCTGATCGAGCATGCCGGCGGCATCACGGCGCTGCTGGCCTCCACCGGCTCCTACCTGTTCGTCCAGCAGGTGCTGGCGCGGCCCGGCAAGGACCGCCGCTTCAGCCTGTGGATGAAGGGCTGCGCCGCGGCGATGGCCCTGTGCGCGGCCGCCTATGCGGCCGATATCCTGACGATGAACGGCCTGCTGATCGTCGTCTCCACCATCGCCGCCGTGCCGAAGCTGTTCGGCGTGCCCGGCGCGTTCCGGCTGGCGCGCCAGGGCGACCAGGTGGGCTGGACCTTCCTGGTCGGCTGGGTGGTGCTGTTCAGTGCCGCGATGGTGCACGGCCAGATCTTCAGCGGCCGCATGGAGGCCACGTTCTGGTCGATGCACGCGCTGCAGATCGCCAGCGCGCTCGACATGCTGCTGTTCATGCGCATCCTGGGCCTGCGCACGCAGGGCCTGCAGCAGGCCATGCTGCGCGCCGAAGCGGCCACGCGGCTGAAATCGGAATTCCTGGCCAACATGAGCCACGAGATCCGCACGCCGATGAACGCCATCCTCGGCATGAGCCGCCTGGCACTGATGACGGGCCCCGATCCGAAGCTGCGCAACTACCTGGCCAAGATCCTGGGCGCGGGCGAGCACCTGCTGGGCATCATCAACGACATCCTCGACTTCTCGAAGATCGAGGCCGGCCGCATGACGATCGAGCAGGTGCCGTTCAGCCTGAACGCGCTGCTCGATCACCTGTCCAGCCTGACGGTGCTGAAATCCGATGCGCGCCAGGTGGAACTGGTGTTCCGCGTGGGCCGCGACGTGCCGGCCGTGCTGGTGGGCGATCCGCTGCGTCTTGGACAGGTGCTGATGAACCTGACCGGCAATGCGGTGAAGTTCACCGAGCGGGGCGAGATCGTCGTCTCCGTCGATGTCGAGAGCCGTACCGCCGCCGGCGTCACGCTGCGCTTCGCCGTGCGCGACACCGGCATCGGCATGAGCGACGCCCAGCTGGCCAACCTGTTCCAGGCGTTCAGCCAGGGCGACGGCTCGGTCACGCGCCGCTACGGCGGCACGGGCCTGGGCCTGACGATTTCCCAGCAGCTGGTGGAACTGATGGGCGGGAAGATCGGCGTGCGCAGCCGGCCCGGCGCCGGCAGCACTTTCTCGTTCGCCGTGCTGCTCGGCGTGGGTGACGAGGACGAGGCCAACGCCGTCGCGATGCCGGCCGCCCTGCTGCACGAGGCACGCGTGCTGGTGGTGGACGACAGCGCCACGGCCCGCGAGGCCCTGGTGGAAATGCTGGGCGGCTTCGGGGTGGTCCCGGACAGCGCCGACTCGGGCGAGCACTGCCTGCGCCTGATGGAAGAAGCCGAGCGCGCCGGCAGGCCGTACCACGTGGTGCTGATGGACTACCTGATGCCGGAACTCGATGGCGTGGAGACCATCCGCCGCATCCGCGCCGACGGCCGCTTTGCCGCACCACCGGCGATCCTGATGCTGACCGTCTGCACGCGCGACACGGTGCTGCGCAACGCGGGGCAGCTGCCGCTATCCGGCTTCCTGACCAAGCCGGTCGGCCCGGCGCTCCTGTATCACAGCCTGGTGCAGGTGCTGCGGCCGGACCTGGCGATCGCGCCGCCGGCGCCGGACGGCAGCACGGGCCCGGGCCGCCGCCACGACCTGGCGCGGCTGGACGGCGCCCGCGTGCTGCTGGTGGACGACAACGCCAACAACCGCGAGGTGGCGCTGGACTTCATGGCCGCCGCCCGCATGCAGGTGGACGTGGCCGTGAACGGCATCGAGGCCGTGGACAAGGTGCGCGCGGGCGATTACGACCTGGTGCTGATGGACATCCAGATGCAGGGCATGGATGGCCTGACGGCCACGCGCCGCATCCGCGCCCTGCCCGGCTTCGAGAAGCTGCCCATCATCGCCATGACGGCGCATGCGATGGCCGGCGACCGCGAGAACTGCCTGGCGGCGGGCATGAACGACCACGTGGCCAAGCCGATCGACCCGGACGCGCTGTTCGGCGCCCTGCTGCAATGGATCGATCCGGCGCGGCTGGCGGGCCGGCCGCTGCCGGAGCCGGCGGCCGGTACCTTACCCGACGTGCTGGCCGATGCGGAGCTGGCCTGGCCATCCCTGGCCGGCATCGACTGGCATGCGGCGCTGCTCGGCGTCGACGGGCAGCCGGGCCGGCTGCACAAGCGCCTGCGCGGCTTCGTGCGCGAATACCTGCCGGCGCCGGCGCTGCTGCGCGATGCCCTGGTGACGGGCAGTACCGCCCCGATGCAGTCGCTGGCGCACAACCTCAAGTCCAGCGCCGTCTACATCGGCGCGCTGTCGCTGGCCCAGCTGGCCGGCGCCGTGGAGCTGGAACTGCGCGACGGCCGCACGGAACACCTGCCGGTGCTGGTGCCGGAGCTGATCGGCATGCTCGAGGTGCTGCTGGCCGGCCTGGCGCCAATGGTCGCACTGGCACCCGCTGCCGGGGCGGACACCGATGCCGGCCCGCTGCTGCGCGAGCTGGCTGCCAGCCTGCGTGCCGACGATGCCCGCGCCGAGGACCTGCTGCGCGCGCTGCAGGCGCTGCCGGCCGTGGCGGCGCATGGCGCGCTGCTGGCCGCCATCGGGCGGGCCGTGGCCGACATCGAGTATGATGCGGGCCTGGCGCCGCTGGCAGCACTGGCGCAGGCGCTGTCCATCCCTCTCGAAGAACCCGCATGAACGCCCTGCAAAAAGTCCTGGTGGCCGACGACGACGCGATCAACCGCGAGGTGCTCGCCGAACTCCTCAAGCCGGAGTACACGGTGCTGCTGGCAAAGGACGGCGCACAGGCGCTGGAGCGGGCCGCGCGCCACGTGCCGGACCTGATCCTGCTGGACGTGCTGATGCCGGACATGGACGGCTTCGAAGTGCTGCGCCGGCTGCGCGCCGATCCGGCCACCGCGCAGATCGCCGTCATCTTCGTCTCCGGCCTGGACCGGCCGGAAGACGAGATCACCGGCCTGAAACTGGGCGCCTCCGACTATATCGCCAAGCCGTTCAACGCCACCGTGGTGATGGCGCGCGTGGCAATGCACCTGCAGATGGTGCGCCAGCGACGCATGCTGGAACGCCTGGCCCATGTGGACGGGCTGACGGAGCTGGCCAACCGGCGCCGCTTCGACGAGGTGCTGGCCCTGGAATACCAGCGCGCGCGCCGCAAGGGCACGCCGCTGTCCCTCGCGCTGATCGACATCGACAGCTTCAAGCAGTACAACGATCACTACGGCCACCCGGCCGGCGATCGCGCGCTGCGTGCCGTGGCGCGCGCCGCGGCCGGCTGCGTGCGGCGTCCCGGCGACCTGGCCGCGCGCTATGGCGGCGAAGAGCTCGTGCTGCTGCTGCCCGACACGGACGCAACGCAGGCCCGCCACGTGTGCGACAAGCTGCGCGAGGCATTGAGCAGCCTGGCCATCGAGCACGCCGCCTCGCCCGTCAGCCCCGTGCTGACGGCGAGCATCGGCGGCGCCACGCTGCTCGAGGGCGAGGACGCGGCAACGCTGTTCGCCGCGGCCGATGCCCACCTGTACCGCGCCAAGCAGGCCGGGCGCAACCGCCTGGCGTGGCGCAGCGCCGCCTGACGCCGGAGGCCGCGATGGGACAGGGTTTCCTCCTGACGCGCCACTGGCGCGACACGGAAGCGGGCCTGGAAGTGGACTTCTGGCTCGCCACCGATGACGGCCCGCGCCACGTGCGGCTGCCGGTGCAGAGCGCGGTTGCCTTCCTCCCCGTCGAACAACAGGAAGCGGCGCAGACCATCCTCGGTACCGAGCGGGGTTGCGAACTGCGTCCGCTGGACCTGGCCGATTTCAGCCACCGCCCCGTCGTCGGACTGTACTGCCGCCAATACCGCCAGCTGCTCAAGCTGGAGAAGCGCCTGCGCGAACATGGCATCGACGTCTACGAGGCGGATGTGCGCCCGCCCGAGCGCTACCTGATGGAGCGCTTCATCACCGCGCCGGTGGCGTTCGACGGCGACGACGGCCAGGTGCGCCTGAAGCCGGCCGACACCTACCGCCCGCGCCTGCGGCTGGCGTCCCTCGACATCGAGACGACCGAGCGGGGCGAGCTGTACTCGATCGCCATCGAAGGCTGCGGCGCGCGCAACGTCTACATGCTGGGGCCGGAAAATGGCGATGCAGGCGCCGTCGATTTCGCGCTGGAATACTGCGCCGACCGCCCCACCCTGCTGGTGCGCCTGAACGAATGGTTCGCGCGGCACGATCCGGATGCGCTGATCGGCTGGAACGTGGTGCAGTTCGACCTGCGCGTGCTGCAGAAGCATGCCGACCGCTTCGATGTCCCGCTGCTGCTGGGCCGCGGCGCGGACGGCGTGGCGACGCCGATGGAGTGGCGCGAGCACAGCAAGGGGCAGCATTTCTTCGCCGCAGCGCCGGGCCGGCTGCTCATCGACGGCATCGAGGCGCTGCGCTCGGCCACCTGGAGCTTCCCGTCGTTCAGCCTGGAGAACGTGTCGCAGACGCTGCTGGGCGAAGGCAAGGCGATCGACAATCCGTACGACCGGATGGACGAGATCAACCGCCTGTTCGCCGAGGACAAGCCGGCGCTGGCCCGCTACAACCTGAAGGACTGCGAACTGGTCACGCGCATCTTCGCGCACACGAAGGTGCTGGACTTCCTGCTGGAGCGGGCCAGCGTCACGGGCCTGGCGGCGGACCGCAGCGGCGGGTCGGTGGCCGCCTTCGAGCACCTGTACATCCCGCTGATGCACCGTGCCGGCTTCGTGGCACCCAACCTGGGCGACGTGGCCAATGAGAACAGCCCGGGCGGCTTCGTGATGGATTCGCGCTCCGGCCTGTACGACTCGGTGCTGGTGCTCGACTACAAGAGCCTGTACCCGTCCATCATCCGCACCTTCCTGATCGACCCGGTCGGCCTGGTCGAGGGACTGCGTGCGCCGGAAGAGGACACCGTGCCGGGCTTTCGCGGCGCGCGCTTCTCGCGCACGAAACACTGCCTGCCGGGCATCGTCACGCGCGTCTGGCAGGGCCGCGAGGCCGCCAAGCGGGCGAACAACCAGCCGCTGTCGCAGGCCCTGAAGATCATCATGAACGCCTTCTACGGCGTGCTGGGCGCATTCGGCTGCCGCTTCTTCGATCCGCGCCTGGCGTCGTCCATCACGCTGCGCGGCCACGAGATCATGCACCGCACCCGCGAGCTGATCGAGGCGCAGGGCTACCAGGTGATCTACGGCGACACGGATTCCACCTTCGTGTGGCTGGGCGAAGCGCACGACTCGGCGGCGGCGGACGGCATCGGCCGCACGCTGGTGGCGCACGTGAATGCGTGGTGGAAGGACCACCTGCTGCAGGCGTTCGGGCTGGAAAGCGCGCTGGAGCTGCAGTACGAAACGCATTACCGCCGCTTCCTCATGCCCACCATCCGCGATTCGGAGGAAGGCAGCAAGAAACGCTACGCGGGGCTGGTGGTGCGCCCGGACGGGACCGAGCAGATGGTGTTCAAGGGCCTGGAAACGGTGCGCACGGACTGGACGCCGCTGGCCCAGGTGTTCCAGCAGGAGCTGTACGCGCGCATCTTCCGCGGCGAGCCGTATCGCGACTACGTGCGCGACTACACGGAACGGATGCTGCGTGGCGAGCTCGATGCGCAGCTGGTGTACCGCAAGCGGCTGCGCCGCGGCCTGGACGACTACGAGCGCAACGTGCCGCCCCACGTGCGCGCGGCCCGCATCGCGGACGAATTCAATGCCGCCCAGGGTCGCCCGCTGCAGTACCAGAACCGCGGCTGGATCCGCTACCTGATGACGACGGCCGGCCCGGAACCGCTGGAGACGCGGCGCGCCCCGATCGACTACGCGCACTACCTGGAAAAGCAGCTGCAGCCGATCGGCGACGCCATCCTGCCCTTCCTCGGCGACAGCTTCACGGGCCTGACCAGCCGGCAGCGCACGCTGTTCTGAGCCCACCTGCAGCCCTCACTGGCACCAGCGGCAGCGGCCAGGGTTCGACCCTTTGTGCCCGCCCCCGGTAGCTGCTTTCGATCTTGCGGCATCCGGCCCTCCGGCCTATTTCGCCTGCAGCTTCTTCGCCGCTTCCACGTACGGCTTCGCATTCGGCACGTCGGTCCACTTCGGCGCCACCGGATCGTTGGCGATGCCGTACAGGCCCAGCGCCACCATGCGGTTCACGCGCGCCATGTTGTCGTAGTCGATCTTGCCCCAGTCGTCGTCCTTGCCATGGTAGTCCGGGAACTCGAACGACACGGCCAGCGTGTGGGCCGGCACGCCCAGGTCGGCCAGCGCCTGGTTGTCGCTGCGCGCGAAGAAGCGGTCGCTGTTCTTCTCGTGCTTCCACAGCTTCACGCCGGTGCGGGCGCCGGCCTGGCGCAGCGTGTCCGTCACCGTCGAATAGTCGTAGCCCGTCAGCGTCGCCGAGCTTACCTGCGCGCCCTCGCTGTCGTCCGTGCGGCCCACCTGCTCCAGGTTCAGGTCCGCCACCGTGTCCTTCACCGGGAACACGGGGTGGCGGCCATAGTAGCGCGAACCCAGCAGGCCCAGCTCCTCGCCGAACACCGCCATGAACACCACGCTGCGGCGCGGCCTCTGCTTTTCGGCGGCCAGTGCCGCCGCGATCTCGATCACGGAGACGGTGCCGCTGCCATCGTCGTTGGCGCCGTTGTGGATCTCGCCGTTCTTCACGCCCAGGTGATCGTAGTGCGCGGTCAGCATCACGTACGTGTTCTTCAGCTTCGGATCGGCGCCGCGCAGCACGCCGATCACGTTGCGCAGTTTCACCGGCCTGACGGTGGCCGCCGCGATCGACGCCGTCACCGTGGCGCCGCCCTTTTCCAGCAGCGCCGCCGCTTCCTGGTCATGCAGGGCCACGACCGGGAGCGCGCCGGCCGGTGCCGCCTCGCCCTCCGGATCGATCAGCCAACCGGGGTTGCCGCCATGCCGCCGTTCCTTGTCGACCATGATCACCAGCGCCGGCCGGCCCTTCAGTTCCTTCTGCAGCACGCGCGCAGCACGGCGCACGGCTTCGGCGGGCACCACCAGCACCTTGCCACCCACATTGCGCTTGCCATCGAGCGCTTCCTTCCACGGCATGAACACGGCCGCCGTGGCCGGCAGCTTCACGGCCTGCAGGAATTCGGCGGTGGCGCCGGCCAGCGGCACGGCCACGGTCCTGCCGCCGTTCTGCACGGACAGCGTGAAATCCTGCGCCTCGCGGGCCGCATGCTGCCAGTTGGCGGTCTGGAAGTAGCCGTCGTCGCCGGCCGGTTCCAGGCCGGCGCGGCGGAACTGCGCGGCGATGTATTCGGCCGCCAGGTCCTGGCCGCGCGACGGCGTGCCCCGGCCTTCCAGCAGGTCGGAAGCCAGGAAGGACAGGTGGCCGCGCAGCGAATCGGCGGAGATGCGGGACGTGATGCTGGCGGCCAGCGGATCGGCAGGTACCTGCGCGGCGGCGGTGGCGGCAGCCAGCGCGAGGACGATGGCGGGAACGAAGTGGCGCATGTTCGACTTTCTCGACGGGGAATCGGCGAATATCGCATGCGAAACGGCGCACCGTCAATCGTGCCCGGCGTGCGGGTCATGGCGGCGGCGGCAGCCGTGCGGCAGGGGCGGCGGCAGCCGTGCGGCAGGGGCGGCGGCAGCCGTGCGCAGCCCGGCGGTGCAGTACAATCGCCTGTCGCCATCACCTGTGCATGGCAGGACCCACCGAACCCACATGACGCCCGAACTTTCCGACGCCACCGTCCCCGACGGCGCCGCGTCCACCGCTCCTTTGCCAGTCGCGATCAATGTGATCGCCGATGCCACCATCGGCTACGCCGCCATCCAGAACAACGTGCCCGTGGTGCGCGAGCTGACCATGACCAACACGGGAACGGCCGCGCTGGTGGACGTCGAACTGGCGATCGCCTGCGTGCCGGCCTTCGCCACCGGCCTGCGCCTGCGCTTCGAGCGCCTGGAACCGGGCGAAACCCGCCGCATCGCCCCGCTGGACCTGAAGCCCGATCATGCCTACCTGTCCACGCTGGACGAAGCCGTGCAGGCCGTCATCACGTTCACCGCCAGTGCAGCCGGCGCCATGCGCGGCCAGGCGTCGCACCGGCTGGCAGTGCTGGCCTACGACCAGTGGGCCGGCACGCGCGCGCTGCCGGAACTGCTGGCCGCGTTCTGCATGCCCAATTCGCGCGTGGTCGATCACCTGATCGCCACGGCATCCGCGCTGCTGCGGCAGGCGCCGGGCGATCTGGCGATGAACGGCTACCAGGCGAAGAACCGGGAAAAGGTATGGAAGCAGGTATCCGCCCTGTACAGCGCGATCCTGGCCGAGGAACTGCACTACGCGAATCCGCCCGCCTCGTTCGGCAGCGACGGCCAGAAGATCCGCACGCCGGAACGCGTCCTCGACACGAAGGTGGCCACCTGCCTGGACCTGGTGATGCTGTTTGCCGCGGCGCTGGAACAGGCCGGCCTGCATCCGGTGGTGCTGCTGCGCGAGGGCCACGCCTGGGTAGGCGTGTGGCTGGTCGAGACCAGTTTTCCGACCGCGCTGGTGGACGATGCGCAGGCGGTGCGCAAGCGCGTCCATTCCGGCGAGCTGATGGTGTTCGAAACGACGGGCGTGGCGGGCGGCCAGCGGCCGACGCTGCGCTGGGCCTGCGCCACCGGCGTCGAACAGCTCGACGACGAGGAACGCTTCGCGTATGCGGTCGACATCCGCCGCGCCCGCGAGCTGCAGATCCGTCCCCTGCCCTCGCGCTCCGCTGCCGCACCGGAAGGGGCGCCCACCGATGTGCACGATGTGCCGGCCATCGAGGACATGCCGCCGCTGCCGCCGCTGGACCCGGCCGCGCTGCCGGCCACCGACCTGGCGGCCGACACGCCGGAAGGCCGGCTGGCGCGCTGGAAAAGCAAGCTGCTCGACCTCACGCTGCGCAACCGGCTGCTCAACTTCAAGCCGACGAAGAGCTCGCTTCGGCTGGTGTGCCCGGATGCGGGCGCGCTGGAAGACGCGCTGGCCGACGGCAAGGAGTTCCGCCTGCGCGCCGCGCCGCCGCTCATGACGGGGCCGGACGTGCGCGATGCCGCCGTCTACACCGCGCGCACGGGCAGTGTGCCGCTCGACGAGCTGGCGGCGGGAGCGCTGGGCAACCACGAGCTGATCGTCGACATCGATGAAGGCGCGCTCGACGCGCGGCTGCTGGAGATCTTCCGCGCCGCCGGCACCAGCCTGGAAGAAGGCGGCGCGAATACGCTGTTCCTCGTGTTCGGCTTCCTGCAGTGGAAGGAGGAGCAGGAGGCGGAGGCCTCGCACCTGGCGCCGATCCTGCTGGTGCCCGTCACGCTCACCCGCCAGTCGGTGCGCAGCGGCTTCCGGCTGGTGCGGCATGACGACGAAGCGCTCGTCAATCCCACGCTGATCCAGAAACTGTGGCAGGATTTCAGCCTGAAGCTGCCCGCCTTCGACGTGCTGCCGACGGACGACAAGGGCCTCGACGTGGCCGGCATCCTGCAGGCCTTCCGCCTGGGCGTGACGGAACTGAAGGGCTGGGAAGTGCGCGAGCAGGTCCACCTGGGCATCTTCTCGTTCACCAAATACCTGATGTGGAAGGACCTGCAGGACCGCCACCGGCAGCTGCAGGAAAACGCCGTGGTGGCCCAGCTGATCAACCATCCCGGCGAGGCGTTCGCACGCGAGGAGCTGGGCTTCGAGCCCCGCACGCTGGACCAGACGCACAGCCCGCAGGACCTGTTTGCGCCGCTGCTGTCCGATTCGTCGCAGCTGCGCGCCATCTGCGTGGCCGGCAGCGGCAGGAACCTCGTCATCGAGGGGCCGCCCGGCACGGGCAAGAGCCAGACCATCACCAACCTGATCGCGCACCTGCTGGCCACCGGCAAGCGGGTGCTGTTCGTCTCGGAAAAGATGGCGGCGCTGGACGTGGTGCACCGCCGCCTCGGCGCCATCGGCCTGGGGCCTTACTGCCTGGAGCTGCATTCGTCGAAAGCGCGCAAGGCCGATGTGCTCAAGCAGCTGGGCATCGCGCTGGACGCGGCCGGCGGCCGCACCGTGCGGGAATGGGAACTGGAAGCGGAGCGCCTGGCGGTGCTGCGCGGCGAACTCAATGACGTGGCAGTCGCGCTGCACCGGCTGCATCCGAACGACCTGACGATCCACGAGGCGATCGGCACCTGCATCCTGCACGCGCACCGGAAGCCGGCCGCCTTTGCGTGGCCCGATGCCGATGCGCACGCCCGGGCGGACCTGGAACGGATGCGCGACACGAGCCGGCAGATCGGCGCACTGGCCGGGCAACTGACGGCGCTCGACCATCATCCGCTGGGCCTGATCCGCGTCTCGGCCTGGACCCCGTCCTGGCAGCAGGACCTGCTTGATGGCGCCGCACTGCTGCACGACCGGGCAGGCGCGCTCGATGCCGCCGCCGTCAGGCCGCTGTCCCTGCTCGGCGCCGCACCGGAGGGCCTGTCGCTGGCCGATTTCGCCGCGCTGGACCGGCTGGCAGAAGTCCTGGTGCAGGCGCCGGACGTGCCGGTGGGGGTGGCACGTGCCGCGCACGATGAAACGGCACGTGAAAAACTGGCGACGCTGCACCGCCATGGCATCGCACGCAACCGCGCCTGGGCAGTCCTCGGCGGCAGGTACACCGAAGCATTGGCCGAGCTGTCCGCGGGCCAGCTGCGCACCGAATGGCATGCCGCCAGCGCCACCTGGTGGCCCATGTCGTGGTTCGCCAGGCGGGGCGTGCTCAATCGCCTGAAGCCCTACCGGCAGGATGGCCAGCGCCCCGCCGAGAGCGAGGTGCCGGCGCTGCTGGAGGCGCTCGCGCAGGTCAACACGGAAGACCAGGCCATCGGCGCCATGGCGGCGGATGGCGCGGCCCTGCTGCAATCGGGCTTTGCCACGCACCGCACGGACTGGGATGCCGTGGCGCGTGCCGCCGCGTGGGCCGAAGCCTTTGCGGACGCCGTGCTGGAACTGGCCAACGGCGACGTGGACCTGGCCGCAGCACTGCGCAGCAATCTGGAACCCTACGTGGCCGAGAACCGCGCGATGCTGGGGGCCGGCGGCCCGATCGGGGCGGCACTGACCGCGTATCGCGCCGCATGGACCGACTTCATGGCGCAGCTGCGGCAGGTGGCGCAGCTCGGCGCCTGCGGCGACCTGCTGGGACTGGACCGGCATGCCGGCGGCGTCACGGCGCGGCTGCGCGGGACGATGGCGGCCTGGCAGGCCGGCGCGCGGCAGCTGCAGCCCTGGTGCGTGTGGCAGGGTGCGCGTGCCAGGGCCGTGGCAGCCGGCCTGGAGGGCATCGTGCAGGCCGTCGAAGCGGGCCGGGTGCCGCTGGCCGACGTGGCCGACTTCTTCGAATACAGCTACCGCAACTGGTGGCTGCGCAAGGCGATCGACCGCGAGCCGGTGCTGTGCACCTTCTCCAGCGCGGACCACGAGCGCAAGATCCGCGAATTCCGCGCGGCCGATGCGCGCTTCCAGCAGCTCACGCAGCAGTACGTGGCGGCGCGGCTGGCCGGCCAGATTCCCGACAATGCGGCGCTGGCGGCCGGTTCCGATTCCGAGATGGGCAAGCTGCGCCGCGAACTGCAGAAGCAGCGCCGCCACATGCCGATCCGCCAGCTGGTGCAGAACCTGCCCACGCTGATGCCGAAGCTCAAGCCCTGCCTGCTGATGTCGCCGCTGTCGGTGGCCCAGTACCTCGATGCGGCGCACGCGCAGTTCGACGTGGTGATCTTCGACGAGGCGTCGCAGATTCCCGTGTGGGATGCGGTGGGCGCCATCGCGCGGGGCCGCCAGCTGGTCTGCGTGGGCGACCCGAAACAGCTGCCGCCCACCAGCTTCTTCAGCCGCGGCGAGAGCGACGACGAGGTCGACGGCGACACGGAAGTGCAGGACCTGGAAAGCATCCTGGACGAATGCCTGGGCATCGGCATGCCGCAGCTGACGCTGAACTGGCACTACCGCAGCCGCCACGAAAGCCTGATCGCCTTCAGCAACGCGACCTACTACGACAACGCGCTGGTGACCTTCCCGTCGCCCGTCACCGAGGACAACGGCGTGCGCTTCCAGCGCGTGCACGGCACCTACGACCGGGGCGGCTCGAAGACCAACCGCGCCGAGGCGGAAGCCATCGTCACGGCCATCGAGCAGCACTACCTCGATCCTTCCAAACGGCGCCTGACACTGGGCGTGGTGACGTTCAACCAGGCGCAGCAAAGCCTGATCGAACGGCTGCTGGACGAGCGCCGCCGCGCGCTGCCGGCGCTCGATGCGGCCATCGCCCAGCCGGCGCAGGAGGGGCTGTTCATCAAGAACCTGGAGAACGTGCAGGGCGACGAGCGGGACATCATCCTGTTCTCCATCACCTACGGCCCCGATATCGCGGGCAAGGTGAGCCTGAACTTCGGCCCGCTGAACCTGGAGGGTGGCCACCGGCGCCTGAACGTGGCCATTTCGCGGGCGCGCCAGAACGTCGTCATCTTCAGCACCCTGGTGCCGGAGCAGATCGACCTGGCGCGCGTGCGGGCCAGCGGCGTGCGGGACCTGAAGCACTACCTGGAATTCGCCATTCGCGGTCCCCGTGCGCTGGCCGAACAGAGCCTGCCCACCGGCCGCGAACCGGACAGCCCGTTCGAACGGCAGGTGATCAATGTGCTGCGCGAAAAAGGCTGGACGGTGCATCCGCAGGTGGGCGTGTCCGGCTACCGGGTGGACATCGGCGTGGTCGATCCGCGTGCGCCGGGCCGCTACCTGCTGGGTGTCGAGTGCGATGGCGCCATGTACCATTCCGGCGCCACCGCGCGCGACCGCGACCGGCTGCGCCAGCACGTGCTGGAAGGCCTGGGCTGGCAGCTGTTCCGCATCTGGTCGACCGACTGGTGGCTCGATCCGGAGGAGCCGATGCGCAAACTCCTGGCGCGGCTGGAGGAACTGGTGCAGCAGGCGCCGGAAGCCGTGGCGGAACCGGAGCCCGTGCCCGAACCTGTATTGGAAACCGCGCCGGTGGTCGAAACAGGGCCTGCGGCACTGCCGGTGCCGGCCAGCGAGGACAACCACGCGCTGTACCTGCCCGTGACCTTGCCGCCGGCCGACCCGGAGCGTTTCCACGACAGCGCGTCGGCCGACACGCTGCGCCACCAGCTGGGGCGCATCGTCCAGGAAGAAGGGCCGGTGGCGCAGTCGGTGGCCTTCCGCCGCATCACGCGGGCCTGGGGCCTGGCGCGCAGCGGTGCCCGCATCGAGAAGCACCTGGCGGCGCTGCTGCCGGTGGCAACGACGGCCGATGGCTTCCTGTGGCCGGCGCACCTCGATCCGGCCACGTGGACGGGCCATCGCCTGCCTGGTCCGGAAGCCGAATCGAAACGGGCGATCGACGAAGTGCCGCTGGAAGAGCTGGGCAACCTGGCCGTGTACGTGCTGGGACAGCTGGGCAGCACCACGCAGTCCGGCGTGGCGCGCGCCGTGTGCCGCCTGCTGGGCATCGCGCGCACCACGGCCGAGGCGGAGGCACGCATCGGCCGCGCGCTGGTGCATGGGCGGGTGGCGGACCTCGTCACCGTGACGGAGGGCGTGGTGGCGCTGCGGGGTTGACGGCAGCCGGCGTCCGGTAACCCTGCGCCGGACCGGGCGCCGGTGCAGTATAGTTCGGCCACGGCGTTACTGGACCCCACGATGGCTGACCGCACCACCCTCGATCCGGATGACTGGCCGGCGCTGCGCGCCCAGGGCCACCGGATGCTCGACGATATGTTCGACTACCTGGAGCACCTGCGCGAGCGGCCGGTGTGGCAGCCCTCCCCGCCCGCCACCCGCGCCACCTTCGAGACGCCGCTGCCGCGCAGCGGCACCGACCTCGCCACCCTGCACGACACCTTCATGCGCGACGTGGTGCCCTACGCCGTCGGCAATGCCCATCCCTGCTTCTTCGGCTGGGTGCATGGCGGCGGCACGCCGGTCGGCATGCTGGCCGAGATGCTGGCGGCCGGGCTGAATGCCAATGTGGGAGGACGCGACCAGATTCCCGTCCATGTCGAGCGGCAGGTGGCGCGCTGGATGGCCGAGCTGTTCGGCTTCCCGGCCGGCGCCAGCGGCCTGTTCGTCACCGGCACGTCGATGGCGAACATGATCGCGGTGCTGGTGGCGCGCCACCGCGCGCTGGGCCTGGCCGTGCGGGACGCGGGCCTGGCCGAACTGGGCCGCGGCCTGGTCGCCTACACCTCGGCCGCCGCGCACGACTGCATCGCCCAGGCGATGGACCTGACGGGCATCGGCCGCGCCGCGCTGCGCCTCGTGCCGCTGGACGAGGACTACCGCATCGACACGGCCGCGCTGGAGAACGCGATCGCCGCCGACATCGCCGCCGGCCTGAAACCCTTCTTCGTGGCCGCCACGGCCGGCACCGTCGACACGGCCGCCATCGACCCGCTGGGCGCCGTGGCCGACATCGCCCACCGTCACGGCCTGTGGTTCCATGTCGATGGCGCGTTCGGCGCGATGGCGATGCTGTCGGCCGAACTGGCGCCCCTGCTGGACGGCATCGGCCGCGCCGATTCGATCGCCTTCGATTTCCACAAGTGGGCGCAGGTGCCGTACGACGCGGGCTTCGTGCTGGTGCGCGACGGCGAACTGCACCGGCAGACCTTCGCCGCCAACCCGCGCTACCTGAAACGGGAGCCGCGCGGCATGGCGGGCGGCTCGCCCTGGCCCTGCGACTTCGGCCCCGACCTGTCGCGCTCCTTCCGCGCCCTGAAGGCCTGGTTCACACTGCAGGCGTATGGCACCGACCGGATGGGCGCCGCGATTGCCGGCACGTGCGCGCTGGCCCGCTATTGCGCCGAGCAGGTGGCGGCGCGGCCGCACTTCGAACTGCTGGCACCCGTGGCGCTGAACATCGTCTGCTTCCGCTATCTTGTGGCCGGCGACGGCATCGACGACTTCAACGCCGCGCTGGTGGCGGACCTGCAGGAAGCCGGCATCGCCGCACCCTCGCTCACCACCTTGCGCGGCAAGGTCGCCATCCGCGTCGCCATCGTCAACCACCGCAGCGAGCGACGCGACATCGACGCCCTGCTCGCCGGCCTCGAAGCCCTGGCCGCCGCACGGCTGCACGGCTGAACTGTAGGGATGCTACCGATGCCGAATTGATATCGCACGGTGATCAGACTTCATCGCACTGCGCATGCCATTGCGGCACAATCAGCCGTGGTTGCGATAACAATAACGATCCGGAGACCCGATGCGCACTTCCCCGAAAGGCCTGCTGGCAGGCCTGCTGCTGCTCCCCGCCTTCTCGCTGCCCGCGATGGCAGAACCCACCACCCCGGCGCCGCTGGCGCTGACTGCCACAGCCACCGCTCGCGGCCTGGTGATCACGACGGCACAGGGCACCGTGCGCATCGAGCCCTGGAGCGAACGTGTCATCCACGTGCTGGCCGGTGCCGACGCGGCCTGGCCGGGCAACTACAATCCTGCCGTCATCGCGAAGGCGGCGCGTGTCGACTGGCAGGCCAGCGAGACACCGGACTACCACGCGCTGACGACGAAGCAGCTGCAGGTGCGGGTCGACAGGAAGACCGGTGCGATCAGCTTCCATGATGCGCAGGGCACGCTCATCCTGAAGGAGCCGGCCGATGCGCGGCGCATCGCGCGGGACGGAAAAATCAGCCAGAGCTTCGCCCTGCAGTCGCCCATCTTCGGCCTGGGCCAGCACCTGAACGGGCTGTTCGACTACACCGGCAACACCGTCCACCTGCAGCAGGCCAATCGCGACGTGGCGGTACCGATGCTCGTGTCGCCCAAGGGCTTCGGCCTGTTGTGGAACAACGCGTCGGTGACCGATGTCGACGTCGGCCTGCCCATCTCCTGGGGCCACCCGCTGCAGATCCGTTCCGAAGCGGGTGGCGGCATCGACTACCACTTCATCTACGGTCCCGAGATCGACGATGTGGTGGCCGGCTACCGCGACCTGACGGGCCGCGCTCCCATGATGGCGCGCTGGACCTGGGGCCTGTGGCAGTCGAAGGAACGCTACAGGGACCAGCAGGAGCTGCTCGGCGTGGCCGCGCGCTATCGGGCGATGAACGTGCCGCTGGACGCAGTGGTGCAGGACTGGCAGTATTGGAGCGCGGGGAACTGGGGCGAGCACCGGATGGAGCCGGCGCGCTTCCCCGATCCGAAAGGCATGGTCGACGCGCTGCATGGCCAGAACGTGCACGCCGTGATCTCCGTGTGGGCCCGCTTCGACACGGCGACCCGCAACGCCGCCGAACTGGAACGGGCCGGCGCGCTGTATCCGAAGACATACACGAACGTCTACCCGGAAGGCACGGGCCGCTGGTACGACGCGTATGCGCCGGCCGGCCGCAGGCTGTACTGGGACCAGATCAGCCGCAGCCTGGGCCGCCATGGCTGGGATGGCTGGTGGCTCGATGCCAGCGAGGCGGAACTGGGCGGCAACTGGGGAGAGCTGCGCGACGTGAAGACGGCGGCCGGTCCTGGCGCGGCCGTGCTCAATGCCTATCCGCTGCTGCACACCACCGGCGTGTACGAGGGATCCCTGAAGGACTCCCCGGCCAAGCGCCCGTTCATCCTCACGCGCTCCGCCTACGCAGGCCAGCAGCGCAACGCCGCCATCACCTGGTCCGGCGACACCACCGCCACGTGGGAGGTGTTCCGTGCCCACCTGCCGGCCGCGCTGAACTTCACGCTGAGCGGCATCCCCTACTGGTCCGCCGATATCGGCGCCTTCTTCGGCGGCAAACCGTCCGACCCGGCCTATGCGGAGCTGTACACGCGCTGGTACCAGTTCGGCGCGTTCAACCCGATGTTCCGCGTGCACGGCACCGGCGACGGCAAGGAGATCTGGCAGTTCGACGCGGCCACGCAGAAGATCCTGCTGAAGTACACGCAGCTGCGCTATCGCCTGCTGCCCTACATCTACAGCGCCTCGGCGGACGTGACGGGGCGCCACGGCACGATGATGCGCGCGCTGGTGATGGACTTCCGCACCGACCCGCAGGCCGTCACGGTGCCGGACCAGTACCTCTTCGGCAAGGCGCTGATGGTGGCCCCGGTGACCAGCGCGAAGACGGATGTGCGCACCGTCTACCTGCCCGGCCAGGACGACTGGTTCGATTACTGGACCGGCCAGCGCCACGCGGCCGGCAAGGTGATCGCGGCGGCCGCGGACATCGGGACCATTCCCCTGTTCGTGCGCGCCGGCAGCATCCTGCCGCTGGGACCCGTGGTGCAGTACGCCAACCAGAAGAGCCGCGAGCCGATCGAGCTGCGCGTCTATCCGGGCAAGGACGGCAGCTACGAGCTGTACGACGATGCCGGCGACGGCCAGGGTTACACGCGGGGCGAATCGGCCACGCGCCGCTTTACGTGGCTGCAGTCCGCCACGCGCCTGACCATTGCGCCGTGGCAGGGGCGCTTTCCCGGCCTGACCGCCCGGCAGACCTACCTGGTGCGCTGCGGACCCGCCGCAACGGACCGCGGCGTGACCGTTGTTGCCGACAGCAGCGCCGTCAGCGTCGACCTGCCGGACTGCCGCTGAGTCCGTGTCCTGGTTCCCTGTCCTGGTGCCTGGCACCAGGACACGGGCTCAGCTGCGGCGCTCGCCGCTGCGGGCCCGTTCCAGCATCTGGCGGAAGGCCGTGAAGATCTTCTGCATGGCGGGCTGCTTGTACGGGTACATGGTGGCGTCGTCCATCGCGTGCACGACCATCGCGTTGTCCACTTCGAACACGAGCAGCTTGCCGTCCGGCGTCTCCGCGCAGTCCATGCCCACGTAGGACAGGCCGATACGGCGGTTGATCTCGGCCAGCGCGGCCTGGTGGCGCAGCGCGAAGGTGGTGTCGAAGCTGGCCATGGTCTCGGCCTCGATGGCGCGCTTGGCGGCGCTCTCGCCCATGCCGGCGTTCAGGTAGTGCACCATCCAGTGTTCGCTGATGGCGAAGTGGGCGAGGAAGGCCTGGCCCTCGATCAGCACGACGCGGTACTTGCCGAACAGGCCGCCCGCGTTGCGGTAGTCGACGAAGCGCGACAGGTAGAACTGGTCCGCCGGCACGCGCGCCAGGTAGGCGGCCAGGTCGGCCGGCGTGTCGATCTTGTCCAGGTCGTGGCCGGCGTGCGAGCCGAGCGGACGCACGATCAGCGGGAACGCGCCATCGGCCAGCACGCCCGGCAAGGTGTCTGGATGTTCGGCCAGCGCCGCCACCTGCGCGCGCAGCAGCCGCACGGTTTGCGGCATCTCCACGCCCTCGATCCCGGCCAGTGCATTGCAGGCACCATCGCGCGACAGTACGGCGATGCGGTCCGGGCCATTGAGCACGGGCCGCGGCCAGCCGGCCAGCCATTCGGACAGGCGGCCCAGCAAGGGCTGGTTGACGTCGTTCTCGCCCATGCAGACCAGCAGCACATCGTGTTCCGGCACCACGTCCGGCCAAGGCGCGTCGGCCGTCACGTACAGGATCTCCAGCGTCACGTCGCTGTCCTCGACGAGGAATTCGACAGGCGTGTTGGCCATCAGGTCGCCCAGGCCCATCACCACCAGCAGCCGCAGCATCTCGCCGCGGCGCGCCGGCAGCGTGTAGCGGGACTGGATGGCCACCGCCTCGGCCTGCACCTGCATGGCCACGTCGCGGTCGCCCGTCAGCTGCAAGGTGGTCGAGAAGTCCAGATAGGCGTTGGCATCGAGCTGGTCCGCCTCGGCGCGCGCCAGCAGCACCTGGGCCACGGGCGCCAGGTCCTGCTGGTTGAACGCCCGGCGCATCAGCGGTGCCACGCCAACCAGCGGTGCGAAAGGCAGCGCGGCAGCAGCCACCAGCGCATCCGGCTCGTTCGACACATCGGGCACGAAGCGCGCCAGCACCGCGCGCTTGCCGGCCAGGCGGGCATCGTTCCAGTCCGGCACATAGCGGGACGCCGGCAGCGTCACGATATAAGGACGGTGCGACAGCACGATGTGCGCATACAGCGCGAACGCTTCGGCGAAGTCGTCCAGCGGCGACTGCGCGCCGAACGGCGTCAGGAAAGGCGTACCGGCCAGTGCGGCATACGCGGCCGCCGCATCGTCGCTGGCGCGCGCCAGGGCATCGTCCAGCGGCGCGATGGCGTTGTCGTCGCCGATGCGCCAGGACAGCGGCAGGAACGAGTAGTCGCCCTGCGGCTCGTCATGCCACCAGTCGGGCACGAAGCGGCGGCCGGCCGCCAGCGCCTTGCCCGCTTCGTGCAGCAGCACCAGCCGCAGCGCATTGGCGCGTGTGTCGCCGGCGAACTCCTCCACCTGCACTTCGATCGGCGCGCCGGGATACGAAGCGCGGGCACGCATCTTCGCCCAGTCGTTGGCCGTGAACGGCGCCAGCGCATCGGCATCGAGCAGCGTGACGAGGCCGAGGAACTGGCCGTCCGGCGTGATGACGAGGTCCGTCAGCGCCTGTCGGCCCAGCCCCCGCACCGTGTAGGCGCCCAGCCAGGTGGTGTGCAGCCTGGCCAGCACGGCCGGCGGCAGGCTGCGCAGCGCCGCATCCAGGTCCGTATCGAACTCCGGCACCTCGGCCGCGACGACGTCGGCGTACTCGCCACGCAGCGCATCGGCTAGCGCGGCGGGCGCAGTCCCGTGGCGCTGTTCGGTCGGCTGGACTATCGCTGCGTGCCAGAAGGCGGCATCCGGGCTGGTGATCATGAAGGTGGCGGCGCGGCCGCGAGAGTGGATCGAACGGCCAGTATACGACGAGGACCATCGATGCGGGCGCAAGCTACAATGCCCGGATACCAAGAATCGATCACCGCCAGGAGACTCCGTGCACTACCCCATCCACCACATGCGCCTGCCCGCCACGCTTTCGACGCTGGCGGCCCTCTTCCTGACACTCCCGCTGGCCGCCAGTGCGGTCGAACTGCTGCCCCGTGCCGGCGCTACCGGCGTCAATCCCGATACGCGGCTGCACCTCGTGTTCGACAGCGCACCGGTGCTCGGCACGAGCGGCAAGATCCGCATCTACGACGCGCAGGACGACCGCCTGGTCGACACGCTGGACCTGGCGATCCCCGCCGGCCCGACCACGCCGCGCACGGCGCCGCGCGCCGCCTACCTGCCGCAGCCCTACCCCTACGATGGCCCGCGCCGTACCAATGCCGACACGCAGCCCGGCACGCCGACGGCCGGCGTCGCGCCCGCACCGCAGGCGCTGCCGGGCGACTGGCAATGGACCATCATCGGCGGCTTCACGGAAGGTTTTCACTTTTATCCCGTCATCGTGCGCGATAAAACGGCCGCCATCCAGCCGCATCACAATCTGCTGGCCTACGGGCGGACCTATTACGTACAGGTGGATCCGGGCGTGCTGTCGGGCGACGGCTTCAAGGGCATCACGGGCAAGGACTGGCGCTTCACGACCAGGCCGCATGGGCCGGCAGCCGATGCCGCGCGCGTGACCGTCAGCGCCGATGGCCAGGGCGATTTCTCCACCGTGCAGGGCGCGCTCGATCACGTGCCGGACCAGCCGCGCGGACGCACGACCATCTTCGTGAAGAACGGCGACTACGAGGAGATCGTCTACTTCCGCAACAAGCGCAACCTCACGATTCTCGGCGAGGACCGCGACAAGGTGCGCATCCACTACGCGAACAACGAGCTGTTCAACCCGCACCCGCTGAACGTGGCGACCAACGAAGCAAAGGGCACCTTCCCGTCGCGCCGCGCCGCCTTCATGGCCGACAACGTGCAGGACCTGGCCCTGGTCAACCTGACGATCGAGACGACGGCGCACGGCCAGGCCGAGGGCCTGCTGCTGAACGGCGAACGCAATGTGATCAGCCACGTGACGGTGCGCGGCTCCGGCGACGCGCTGCAGACCAACGGCACCGCCTACTACACGGACTTCCGGCTGGAAGGCGAAGGCGACACGATCCTGGGCCGCGGCGCGGCCTTCTTCCGCCGCTGCGACATCGCCTCGAAGAACACCTTCATGTGGATCCGCAATCCGGAGACGAACCACGGCAATGTGTTCGTGGGCTGCCGCTTCACGGCAATCGGCAGGGACACGGACCTGGCACGCCTGCCCAGCAACAAGGGCCGCAATTATCCCTACGCCGAAGCGGTGCTGATCGATGCCACGCTGACGGGCATCATCCCGGCCGGCTGGGGCGAGATCGGGCCGGAGGCGACGCACATCCGCTTCCTGGAAGCGAACAGCCGCGATGCGAACGGCCAGCCCGTGGACACCAGCCAGCGGCATCCGGCCTCGCGGCAGCTCGATCCGCAGCGCGATGCGGCCCTCATCGCGCAGTACCGCGATCCGGCGTGGGTGCTGGGCGGATGGCAGCCCGCGCTGGCGCCATTGATCCTGGCGCAGCCGGTTCTGGTGCAGGGCGGCGGGACGCGGACGCTGTCCGTGCGCGCGGCCGGGGTGCCGGATGTGGCGTACCGGTGGTATCGCGACGGGAAGCCGGTTGCGGGAGCGACGGGCAGCGAGTTGGTGCCGCGCGCGGCGGGCAGGTACACGGTTGAGGTGAGCAATTCGGCGGGGCGGGTGATTAGCGGGGCTGTCGCGGTTGGGGGGATCTGAGTCGGCGTGATGGGCGAGTGCGCGGTTGGCGGTTGGCGGGGGCGCTGCTGTCGGGGCGCTGCTGTCGGGGCGCTGCTGTCGGGGCGCTGCTGTCGGCGGCCGGCGGTCGGCGCCGGGGTAGCGGTGTTGGTGCGCATGCGTTGGCTGGCAGGAGAAGGGCATGGCGGCCTTCGGACGTGAAGTGCCTGATCGGCGGAAGTCAGTTTGCGCGAGGGTAACGGTGCGGGATGGAAGAAGCGGGCTAGGACGCGGGTTGGAGGATGCATGATGCGGGACGCGTGGCAGCTGCGAAGACTGTGGCGTGCGTGCGGTTCGGATGCGCTGACACGGGTGTGCTTGCGCAGATGGATTAACGCGGCGCGAGTGGCGTGAGTGACGCGGGCCAAACTGGGCAAGTGACAACTTGGGTGACGTAGGCGGCGCGCGGCTTTGCCTGGTCAGCGAATCGCCCGCGCCCTTTATCGCCGAGGCTGGCGACTCACGCCGGGTCCGGGGCCGTACACCCTCGGCGCCCCCTCAGGGAAAATTACTCAACATCCCTTCTCTTTCCCTCTTTTCTGAACTTTTCCCTGCTGGAGAGGTCCAACCGAATATGTTTCCGCACATTTGAGTAAAAAAGAGAGGAGGATTCAAGCATGCTTCCCCGAGTGAGCCTGGAGATCTCCGGCACCACGATGCTGGCGCTGCTGCAGCACCTGGCCTTTCGCCGTTACGATGCCGAGCCTTGCGAGGCGGCCGATGAAGCCATTCGCGCCTGGATCGCGGCGCGCCATGCCGCGCCGGTCGAACTGCCGCCCATTCACGGCTATCGCTGGAAAACGCTGTTCCTGCCCGCCGGCACGCGCCTCCGGATACAAAGCCCTCTGCAAACCTGCCATGCCGAAGTGATTGGCGACGAGATCATCTGCGAGAGCCGTGCGGTATCGCCGAACCAGTTCGTGACGGCGTGTGCGGGTGCGCCCCGCAATGCATGGAGCGAGATCTGCCTGCTGCTGCCGGGCGAAAAGTTCTGGAAACTGGCGGGCGTTCGCCGCAACGAGATCCTGCGTGCCGGGAAGCTGGCTGCCGCCGCGGCGTCGTCGGCAGCCGAGGCCATCGCTGCATCGGCACGGCCACCGGTCGTGCCGAAACGGCCGGAGCCGGCGCGCGAGCGGCGGGTGGGCGAGGAACGGCGCGAACCTCGGGACGTGGTGGGCGAAGATTATGAAGATCACTGACCCGGGGCCACGTCGTGATGGCTGGTCGGCGTGGTGCTGACGCTGGAAACTACTCGGGTAGCGCGGCAAACCACTCCGCATACGGCGTATTGGCGACCATCCGGCGATTGAAGTCCGGCGCGCCATCCGTCCACCAGGCCGGCCCGCGTTCGCCCAGGCCGCGCTTGGCCCCATCGACCTCGGCGCGGGCGGCGCGTTCGGCCTGCGCATCGCCAGCCTTCTTCGCCACGCCCACCTGGCGCCTGGCCGCCATCAGCCGGTCGACAAGCTCCTGCCGAAGCTGGGGATCGAGCGCCGGATTGCTGGTGCGCCAGAGGCGGCCGCGGACGACGAAGTAGCGGCCATCCGGCGTGACGGGATAATGAGGTGCGGCGGACATCGCCGGACTATACCCGATCAGGCTGCGCGGACCGGTTCCTGCAAGCCACGATCTTGCAAGCCCCGATCCTGCAAGCCACGATCCTGCAAGCCCCGATCCTGCAAGCCACGATCTTGCAAGGCCCGATCCTGCAAGCCACGATCTTGCAAGCCCCGATCCTGCAAGCCCCGATCCTGCAAACCGTTGTCCTCCGATGCACGCCCCTGCTCGCGCAGGTAGCGTGCCGGCGGCGCGCCGATATGGCGTGCGAAAGCGACGCTGAACGTGCTGGCGGAGCTGTAGCCCACGCGTCCGGCGGTTTCGGCGATGCTGGCGCCGCCACGGCGCAACAGGTCCTTCGCCAGTGCCATGCGCCAGGCCAGCAGGTATTCCATCGGCGCCGTGCCGACCATGCGGCTGAAGCGTTCGAAGAAGGTGGAGCGCGACAGGGCCGCTTCCTGCGCCAGCTCGGCCACGGTCCAGGCGCGCGCCGGCTCCTCGTGCATGCGGTGCAGCGCCACGGCCAGGCGCGCATCCGCCAGGCCGCGCACCAGGCCGGGCGTGGCCGCCGTGCCCTCGGCCGAGCGCAGCGCCTCGATCAGCAGCACCTCCAGCAGCCGCGCCATCACCACCTCGCGGGCAGGCCGCTGCGCACGCGATTCGTCGTTCACCAGCTGCACCAGCGTTGCCAGGCGCTGCTGGCCTCTGACATGGACGAGGCGCGGCAGCAGCGACACGAGCAGCGCGGCATCGGGCGAGCCGAACACGCAATGCCCGATGATGTAGCGGACGTCCGGCTCGGCATCCAGTGCGCCGAGGCGGAATTCGCCGGGCCGCAGCATCACGGGCGCGCGGTCGAAGTCCCGCGCGGGTGGCGGCACGGTGCTCGACATCGAAAAATCGTAGGTTGCCGGAATCAGCACGAAGTCGCCAGCCACGAGCTCCATGGCGGCGCCGCCCTCGGAGGCGATGCGGCAGGTCCCGTCCAGGACCACGCAGTAGGAAGGCTGCCCCGTCTCGGCACGCCGCACGCCCCACTGCCCCGCACCGCTGACGATCTTCGTGTAGCGCACGCCGGGCTGCAGCAGGCCGACCACCTCGGCCAGCGGATCGATCATCTGGACTCCCGCACAAGTTATTCGGACTGGCGATTGTAGCGCGTCCGGGCATGGTGGCCTATCGTAGCGCTACCGATCACCACCACTGGAGTCCCCATGAAAACCGTCCTGATTACCGGCTGCTCGTCCGGCTTCGGCCTGGCAACGGCCCAACACTTCCTCGAACAGGGCTGGCACGTCGTCGCCACGATGCGCACGCCGCGCAACGACGTGCTGCCCGCTTCCGATCGTCTGCGCATCCTTCCGCTCGATGTCACCGATGCCGCAAGCATCCGCGCCGCGATCGACGCTGCCGGGCCGATCGACGCGCTCGTCAACAATGCCGGCATCGGCGTGCTGTATCCGCTCGAAGCGATCGCGATGGCCACCGCCCGCGCCGTGTTCGAGGCGAATACGCTGGGCACGATCGCCATGACGCAGGCCGTGCTGCCGGCCTTCCGTGCGCAAGGCGCGGGCGTGATCGTCAACGTCACGTCCACCGTCACGCTCGTTCCGCTGCCGCTGCTGTCCGTCTACACGGCCAGCAAGGCCGCCGTGAATGCGTTCACCGAATCGCTGGCGCTGGAGCTGGCGCCGCTGGGCATCCGCACCCGCCTGGTGCTGCCGGGCCGTTCGCCGTCCACCAGGTTCGGCGAGAACGCCCGTTCCCACATGCAGGGCGAGCTGCCGGAAGCGTACCGGCCGATGCTCGATGCCGTCGTGGCAAACGTACGGGGCGACGGGCCCGTCACGCATGCCGAGGACGTGGCGCGCGCCGTGTGGCGGGCGGTGACGGATCCTGCCGCGCCAATGCGCATTCCGGCCGGCGCGGATGCCGAGGCGGTGGCCGCGTCCCTGCCAGGATGAACACCGGCCGTCGCGGCGCCCGCCACGTCGGTTGTTCGATGAACGATGGCGGCGCTACCCGGCCTTCGAGCGCCCGGCCTTTCGAAAGTCGCCGTTCCATCCCCGTGCGATGTTCTTAATATATACTGGACATCACGATCAACGACGGTGTACGCACGAGTGCCGCCGCAAGGAGGAGACATGGCAGAGATGGCAGACAAGGCAGGCAAGGAAAGGACGGGCGGCGGCATCGCGCGGCGTGAATTCATCGTGGCCGCCGGCCTGGCGCTGGCGTTTCCGGGGCTGGCCGGTGCGCGGGCAGCCGTCACCTCGACCGCGGATCGCGAGGACCTGGCGCTGTGGTACGACCAGCCGGCCGGCCCGTGGGTCGAGGCCCTCCCCGTCGGCAATGGCCGCATCGGCGCGATGGTGTTCGGCCGTGTCGCCCAGGAGCGCCTGCAGCTGAACGAGGACACGCTGTTTGCCGGCGGGCCGCACAACCCGAACAATCCCGCGATGCGCGCCGCGCTGCCGCGGGTGCGGGCGCTGATCGATGCGGGGCGCTACCAGGAAGCGTCCGACCTGGCCGAGCGCGACCTGCTGGGCAAGCCGGGCCGGCAGATGCCTTATGGCACGGCGGGCGACCTGCTGATCGATTTCGATGACGCCACCGCGCCTGCCACCTACCGGCGCAGCCTGGATCTCGACAGCGCGATCGCGACGACGCAACTCGGTAGCGCCTCGGTGCGCGAAGTTTTTGCCAGCACGGCGGACCAGGTGGTCGTCGCGCACTTCTCCTCCCCCGGCAAGACGTTCGGCTTCCAGGTCCGCTACCGCCATCCGGACAAGGCCACCTATGATTCCACGCGCCTGACGGAACCCGTGACGCAGGCCGGCAAAGGCGGCGCCGCATGGGATCACCGGGAAGATGCCCGGGTGAGCCAGCGTCCTGCTTCCCTGTCCGTGCGCGGGGATGGCGCAGGCTGTCTGCTGGTCGAAGGCCACAATATCGCCTCGTTCGGCATCGACGGCGCGCTGCGCTACGCGGTGCGCATCAAGGCAGTTGGCGATGGCGAGATCGTCGTCGACGGCGACCGCATCGAAGTGCGCAATGCCACGCAGGTGACGCTGCTCGTTGCGCTGGCCACCAGCTACGTGGACTTCCGGGATGTGAGCGGCGATCCGGTGGCCATCGTGCGGCGCCAGGTCGATGCGGCGGCGCGCAAGCCGTACGGCATGCTGAAGAACGATCACCTGGCCGCGCACCGGGCGCAGTTCCGCAACTTCGCGCTGCGTCTCGACATTCCGGCGCAGGACCGGCGCACGACCAAGGCCCGCATCCTCGATGTGGAGCGCGCGCCCGATCCGGCGATGGCCGCGCTGTACGTGCAGTATGCGCGCTACCTGTTGCTGTCCTGCTCCCGTCCCGGCAGCCAGCCCGCCAACCTGCAGGGCTTGTGGAACGAGGGGGTCAATCCGCCGTGGGGATCGAAGTACACCATCAACATCAACACGGAGATGAACTACTGGCCGGCCGGTCCCGCCAACCTGGGCGTGTGCGTCGAGCCGCTGGTGCGGATGGTCGAGGACCTGGCCGTCAATGGCGCGGTCACGGCACGCGACGGCTACGGCGCGCGCGGCTGGGTCGCGCATCACAACACGGACCTGTGGCGCTCGACGGCGCCGATCGACGGCGCCAAGTATGGCATCTGGCCGATGGGCGGCGCGTGGCTGTGCATGTCGCTGTGGGATCACTACGAATACCATCCGGATGCGGCCTACCTGCGGCGCATCTATCCGCTCCTGAAGGGGGCCAGCCAGTTCTTCCTCGATACGCTGGTGGAGGATCCGCAGGGCCGCGGGCTCGTCACGTCGCCATCGCTGTCGCCGGAGAATGCGCACCGCCCCGGCGTGGCCCTCTGCGCGGGACCGGCGATGGACAGCCAGATCCTGCGCGACCTGTTTGCTGTCACGGCGCAGGCGCATGCGCTGCTGCTTGAGAAAGACAAGGAGTTCGTAGCCGCGCTGGAAAAGACGCGTGCCCGCCTGCCGGCAGACCGTATCGGCGCCCAGGGCCAGCTGCAGGAATGGCTCGACGACTGGGATGCGGCGGCGCCCGAGCAGCAGCACCGGCACGTGTCGCACCTGTATGCGATCTACCCGAGCTCGCAGCTCAATGTGCGCGACACGCCGGCGCTGATCGCGGCCGCGAAGCACACGCTGAACACGCGCGGCGACAAGTCCACCGGCTGGGCCACGGCGTGGCGCCTGTGCCTGTGGGCGCGCATGGGCGAAGGCGACCGCGCGCACGCGATCCTGCTCGGCCTGATGGGACCGGAGCGCAGCTATCCGAACCTGTTCGACGCACATCCGCCGTTCCAGATCGACGGCAACTTCGGCGGCGCGGCCGGCATCCTGGAGATGCTGGTGCAGTCATGGGGCGGCGAGATCCGGCTGCTGCCGGCATTGCCGTCGTCGTGGCGGGGCGGCGCCTTGCGCGGCGTGCGGGCGCGCGGTGGTGTCGAGATCGATATCGAATGGAAGGCCGGCCGCTTCACGCGTGCGGTGCTGCGCGGGCCGGCCGGCAAGGTCGTGCAGATCAGGGATGGCGCGCAGCTCGTCGCGCTGACGCTCGACGGCAACGGCCAGGCCATCTACCGCTGAGCCCGTGTCCACCATGGGGTCAGACCCCGACATGGACACGAGCTGGGCCGTTGACCGACGATGGTCAGTGGCCGTGCTGCTCTTCGTAGGCGTCGGCTTCCGCCTTGTCCTTGTGGATGATGCCGTCCGGGTGCTCGGGTGGCGTGTACAGCGTGTACAGGCGCAGCGGCTCGTCGCCCGTGTTGATCACGTTGTGCTGCGTGCCGGCCGGGATGACGACGGCCACACCATCTTCCAGCTGGTGCTCCTCGCCATCCAGGATCGCCTTGCCCTGCCCTGCTTCCACGCGGATGAACTGGTCGTGTCCCTCATGCTTCTCCGCGCCGATCTCCTCGCCCGCCTGCAGCGTCATCACGACGAGCTGGCTGCGCTGCGTGGTGTACAGCACCTCGCGGAAGTAATCGTTGGACAGGGTCTTTTCTTCGATATTGATACTGAAACCGGACATGATCGCTCCTTTGAATACGGTATGTCTTTTTACCATATCCGGCGGCATCGCGTCGGCGGCAGAAGGGAGAGCCACTGCCGAGCCCGTGTCCACCCTGGGGTCTGACCCCGACATGGACACGAGCTCGGCTGCAAATGCAGCTCAGTCCGTGTCCGAGTCGGGGTCTGCCCCCCAGGTGGACACGAGCTGGACCGTTGGTGCGGCGGCCGGTCAGTAATCGACCGCGTAGTCCTTGGCGAACTTCGCGCCGGAGAAGGCGCGCTTCTGCGTCCAGTCCTGGGCGGGCGACGTCCAGAAGCTGTCGGTGGCGGGCAGGCCGAGGGCGAGGAAGCCTTCGGAGGCGATGTACATGCTGCCGTTGTTCGAGTACCAGTCGCCCAGCTCCGGCTGGTGGCCGTTGAAGCCGATCGTCAGGTAGCCGTCCGCGTTGAAGTTCGACGGATTGGTCCAGATGGCGCGGTGCGCGGCGTCGAGGGCGGCGCGGACCTGGCCTTCGGGCAGCGATTTCGGCAGCTGCTTGCGCCAGGCCAGCAGCGCCAGCGGCTGGAACACGGCCGTGCGGTAGGTGAGCGAGCGGCCGATCGGCGGCCAGGTGCCCTGCGGCGAGATGAAGCGTTCCAGATGTTCACCGTAGCGCTGCATGCGCTTCATGGCCTGCGCCAGCAGCTGGTCCGGCTTGCCGTTCCAGAACACGCCCTTCTTCTCGGCCAGCACTTCCAGGATCTCCACCAGCATCGGGTACATCACGTACGAGCAGTAGTAATCGAAGTGGAACGACTCGCCGTCCTTGATCCAGCCGTCGCCCACGTACCACTCGTTGACCTTGCGGATCGCCACGTTCATGCGCATCGGGTCGTATTCCTCGCCGATGGACAGCAGCCACGCCTCGTTCATCGCGGCGAACAGCATCCAGTTGATGTACGGCGGCTCGATGCGGCGCAGCGACTTGATCTCGGCGATGATGCGGCGTTTCGTGACCGCGTCGAGCGGCTCCCACAGCTGCTTCGGTGCGCGCATCAGCGCATTGGTGAAGTAGGCCGAATCGACCAGCGTCTGGCCGGGGCCCTTCCACAGCAGGTAGTCCGGGCTTTTCGGATCGACGGAATGCACATAGCTTTGCAGCGCAGCCTCGCGCAGGCGCTTGCGGGCGACGCCTTCCGGCGTGCCGTCATCGGGCAGCGCCAGCCACGGCGCCACGCCGGCGATCAGGCGGCCGAAGCATTCCAGGTAAGTGACGCCCTTGTCGCGGCCATCCCACGTTGGGCTCACTTCGAGCTGGAAGGTCTTCTTCAGCTGTCCCTTGGCCATGTTGAACAGCACCGGCTCGGCCATCCTGCGCATCAGCCCCAGCTGGAAGGCGCGGGCATCGCCCGGCGCGGCCACGGCATCGGCGCCACCCGCAACCGCATCGGCACCCAGCATCGCCGCCGGCGCCGCAGCGGCCAGCGTACGCATGAAATTACGACGTTCCATCTCAGTTTCCTTTATCGATCAGGCGCACGTATTCGGCGCCGGCCAGCAGGAAGGCGCCCACGCCGAAGTGCGCGGTCGAGTTCTTGTCCACCACCTGGCCGGGGATGGCGCGGTCGCCGATCGGCTGCACGTAGCCCAGGCGGCCATCCGGCTGCACGGCCACCGTCGTCAGGTACTGCCAGCCGCGCTGCGCCACCGGCAGGTACTCGGCACGGTCCAGCAGGCCGCTGTTCACGCCCCACAGGAAGCCGTAGGTGAAGAAGGCGGTGCCGCTGGTTTCCGGGCCGGGCGTGTGGGCCGGGTCGATCAGGCTGCGCGTCCAGTAGCCTTCGGCCTGCTGCGAGCGCTTCAGGGCCACGGCCATGTCGCGGAAGTCCTGCACGTATTCGGCGCGGTATGGATCGTCCTTCGGCAGTTCTTCCAGCACGCGGGCCAGCGCGGCGAACACCCAGCCGTCGCCGCGCGACCAGAAGTCCTTCTTGCCGTTCGAGCTCTTGTGCTGCGGGTAGACGTAGCGCGCGTCGCGGTAGAACAGCTTCTCCTCGCGGTCGTACATGATCGTTTTCGAATACGCGTAGTACTCGTGCATCTTGGCCAGGTACTGCTTGTTGCCGGTGATGTTGTACAGCTTCGTCATCACGGGCATGGCCATGTACAGGCCGTCCGCCCACCACCAGTAATCCTTGTTGGGAGTACCCATCTGGTATTCCATCACCTCGCGTGCGCGGGCGATCTTGGCCGGATTCGGATCGAGCTTGTACAGCTCCGCATAGACCTGGAAGCTGGTCTGCCAGTCGCCGAACAGCACGTGGTCTTCCGTCTCGCCATAGGTGTACTTCCACTTCGACTTGTCGGTCGAGCGGGCACCGATCCAGCGGTTGTGCTCGGCCCAGTCCTTCGTGTAGCGCAGCGCCGCTTCGTCGCGGGTGACCTTGTAGGCCTCGATGTTGCCCGTGTGGTAGGTGGCCACGTTCCAGAACGCCCACTCCTTCGAAGGCGTGGTCTTCTGCCAGTAGGTGTTCACCTTGTTCATGGCGGCGATGACTTCCGCGCGGCCGGCCTTCGCTGCCGGCTTGCCGGCAACCGGTGCGGCCTGCGGGGCGCCGCCTTGCGCCGTCGTCGTGTCGGTGGCGCAGCCGGCCAGCGCACAGGCGGCGGCCACGATGCCGCAGATGATCCGTCGTTTCATTGTTGATCCTTGTCTTTTGCGGGTTGCCATTCGAGCACGCGCACCATCGAGGGTGCGCCGTGCGCCAGTCCTTCTCCGTCCGCCTGCCGCACGGCCTGCACGAACAGGTGCAGTTCGCCCGCGCCGCGCCAGCGGTCCATGTCGATATTCGGTTCCCACGCGCCCACGCCATCGGCGGTCAGGTCGCGCACGGCCCAGGTGCCGCGTGCCAGGTCCACGCTGGCGGCCGATACGCGGCTGCCCCGTTCCTCGTCGCGGAACACCAGCAGCGCCTTGTCGCCCTTTGCATCGACGACCAGCTGCGGCCGCGCCACGGGAATCGCCTTGGTGCCGCCGCCGCTCAGCGAGAACGGCGTGCGCCGGAACGGCAGGTCCAGCGTCTGCCAGCCCTGCCCCGTCCAGTGCACGATGCGGTACTGCGGCACCGTCTCGCCGGCCTTGCGCCAGTAGGTGGCGATGTACGGCCGCCCGGCACCGTCCGCCGCCATCGATGTCTGGTTGATCAGCTCACTGCCCTGGGGGATGCGCGCCGCGTAGTCGGCGGTCGATGCCACGACCGGCAGCGCCAGGCGCCGGCCGCGGCTGTCCTCCCACGTCAGGCCGCCATCGCGCGAGCGCGCATAGGCGATGTCGTGGTTGCTGGCCACGTCCGGCGATTCGCGCCAGGTCCAGGAGAGATGGATGGTGCCCGATGCGTCGACGACGGTCTGCCAGTAGGCGCTGCGCTTGCCCTCGCCGCCCAGCACATTGTCGTGCAGGCGCGTCCACTGGCCGGACACGGGATCGCGGCGGTTCAGCACCAGGTTGCCCCGGCCCGAGCCGCCGTCGCGGTACAGGAACAGCATGGCGCCATCGGCCAGCCGGTGGAATTCGGGATAGGAGACGGAGCCTTCGTCCTTGCCCGTCATCGGCTCCGCGGCGCGCAGCGTGATGGCATGCGGCGCGGTGCCGCGGGCGTAATGCAGGGGGTTGTTGTGGTGGTCCCAGGCCACGTGCAGCACGCCGGCACCGTCGATGCCGATGCTGATGGCGTTGTGCGCGTCCTTCACGTTGCCCGTGTACTGGGTGGGCGACAGCTCCCAGTCCGTCGTACCGAGCTTTCTCCGGCCCAGCACCACGCGCCCTTCGGCATCGTAGTAGGCGATGAACTGCATGCCGCCGTCCGAGACCAGCGCATTGCGCCGGAAGACGACGGTGTTGACGGAATTGTCGGCCCAGCCCGGGCCGACATCCACCAGCTTGACGTCCCCGGGCTGCGAACTGCCAGCCTGGTGCGCGCAGCCTGCGGCGGCCAGCAGCATCGCCGCCGCCGCAGTCAGTGTCAGGAAGGTTCCCCGCATTACAGCTTGCCGCGGATGCCGATCTTGATGGTGCGGCCGTCGTACTTGGCGTAGTCCATGCGGGTCTTCTTGCCGCTGCCGTAGGTGCCGGTGGCGTCTTCGAAGTAATCGTAGGCCAGCGTGTTGGACAGGTTCAGCGCATCCAGGCGCAGCTCGAGCTTCTCGCTGATCTTGTAGCTGATGTTGCCGTCCAGGTAGCCGCGGGCAGCGCGCCAGCGGATCAGGTCATCGCCGTTGTTGCGCGGGTTATCGCCATGCAGCGAGCGGCCCTTGTAGTTCCACGACAGGCGCGCGGCAAACGGACCGTTCTCGTAGTAGCCCGTGGTGCTGTAGGCGAACTTCGGCACGGAGTTGACTTCGATTTCCTTGCCGGCGTTGGTGATCCACTTGGCGCTGTTGAACGGATCGATGTGCGTGAAGCTGGCCAGCGCGCCGAAGCCCTTGAACGGATCGGGCAGGAAGTCGAAGGCCTGCTGGTACGACAGCTCGTAGCCCTTCAGCACCTGGCGGCCGGCATTGGTGTAGCTGCGCAGCGTGATCGGCAGGTTCGGGTCGACGCGGCCGTTGGCATCCTGGAAGATCGCGCCCAGCGCCGTATCCGGCAGGCCCAGCGCGCCGAACGTGGTGATCGACGTGTTGGACACGGTCGCATCCGTCAGCACCTTGCGGAAGTAGCCGGCCGACAGCAGGCTGCCCGGCTTGAAGTACCACTCCAGGCTCGTGTCGAAGTTCTTCGACTGCTGCGGCTTCAGGTTCGGGTTGCCGGCGGTGGCCGAGTTGTCGAACTGGTTCGGGATGACCGTCTGCGCGGCGATGATGCCCAGCGAGGCGCGGGAGATCGTCTTGCCGAACGAGGCGCGCCACATCAGCGTGTCCGTCACGTCCAGCGCGGCGCTCATGGCCGGCAGCACGTTGCTGTACTTGCCCTCTTCCTGGTTGGCGCCGTAGGTCAGGCTGGTGCCCTGCTGCTTGAAGTTGTCGATGCCCGTCTTCGTTTCCGAATACCGCACGCCGGCATTGATGCGCAGTTCCTTGCCGAACACTTCGCCCTTGAAGTCGGACTGGGCGAACACGGTCGAGACCTTTTCTTCGGCCGTGAAGCTCTGGGCCGGCGTGAACGCGGCGCTCGTGTTGTACACCAGCGGGTTGAAGGTGCCGTAGGTGTAGTCGCGCGTGAAGGTGCCCCAGGCGCTCGGCCAGCCGGCGCCCATGTCCAGGTTCCCGATCGGCAGGTCCGACGTCATGCCGGCGCGCAGGCCCGCATTGCCCAGCGAGGTCAGTTTCGCCTTGGCGGCCGTGGTGCCGTTGCGCTTGTCGATGCCCTTGGTCGTCTGCACGAAGCTCACGCCCGACTTGAAGTGGCCCGTCCAGCCGCCCGGCAGGTCGTAGTCCAGGTCGGCAACGATGCGCGCCTGGCGGCCCTTGTCCGTCTCTTTCGTCCAGCCGGTGCCGATGTCGAAGCCGGCGAAGTTGGCCGGGTTGGTGTAGCTGGTGGTCGAGGACAGCGACGGATACACGTGGTCGTCGCCGTAGTCGATGGTGGAATCGACGCCGAAGATCTGGCCGGACAGCGTGCTCTGATACGACAGCGCGCTGCTGTTGTTGGCGCTGGCCTGGGCCGTCAGCACCAGCTTGTCGCTGGCTCTCCAGCGGGCGTTCAGGGCGCCGTAGCCGAATTCCGTCTCGTCGTTGGCGTAGGTGACGCCGCTGCTGTACGACGTGTTGCCGAAGGTGCCCGTCAGCAGGTTCGACGACGGATCGATCTTCACGTTCAGCGGAATCAGGCCGCTGTTGTTGCCCTGCCCGGCCGGTGCCGTGCGGTCGGTGGTCTTGCTGTTGCGGACCAGCAGGCCGAAGTACATCTCGTCGCGCTCGTTCTTCAGCTTCGAGTACATCGTGTCGAAGCTGATGTTCAGGTCACCGCTCTTGTACTGCAGCGAGGAGACCATGCCGTCGCGCGTGCGGTCGTTGGCCGAGCCGTAGAAGCGGTAGATGCGTGGCAGCAGTGCCTTGTCGATCTGGTCCCGCGTGTAGCCGGACAGGTTGGCGCGCGGCGAACCGTAGTCCAGCGCCAGCGCGAAGTTGCCCTTCACGGGGCTCTGGCTGCCGGCGAACGAGCTGTTGTAGCCGCCCGTGGCCTCGAAGCCGGAGCGGTTGTTCACGCTGCCGGAGTGGGACAGGCCGATCAGGAAACCGACATCGCCCCAGGTGTTCGAGTACAGCGCGAAGCCGTTCGGATCGCCGTGCTTGGAGCTGGTGTTGTAGGTGCCCGTCAGGCCGTAGCGGATGGTCTTCTTCGGATTGTCGAACGGCCGCGGCGTCTGCAGGTCGACGACGCCACCCAGGCCGCCTTCGGTCAGCTCGGCCAGCGGCGACTTGAAGAAGTCCACGCGGCCGAACAGTTCGGACGCGAACACGTCGTAGTTGAAGCCCCGTGCGGCGGTACCGATGGTGGCGGTGGACGTGGTGTTGACCGGCGCGCCGTTCAGCGTCGTCACCGAGTACTCGGTCGGCAGGCCGCGGATCGAGATGCGCTGGCCTTCGCCGGAGCTGTCGTCGCGGTTCAGGATCACGCCCGGCACGCGCTGCAGCGATTCGGCGATGTTCGCTTCGGGGAACTTGCCGATGTCCTCGGCCACGATGGAATCGCGCACGCCGATGGCGGCCTGCTTCAGGTTCAGCGCCTTCTGCAGGCTGGAACGGAAGCCGGTCACGACGACGGTATTGACCGGCGTATCGGCGGCCGGTGCGGCAGGTGCCGAAGTGGCGGGCGCCTGGGCGGCATCCTGCGTGACGGTCTCGGTACCGGCGGCGCCGCCTTCGCTGGTGGTGGCCGGGGTCACGGCGGGCACGGCTTCCTGGGCATGGGCCTGGGAACCGTAGGCGGCAGCCAGCGCGAGCGGCAGCAGCGTGGCGAGGATCTTCTTGTTCATGGTGTCTCCACTGAGGATTTGTCTGGTCGGGCCAGGGGCACGAGGCTGCCGGTGAACACAAAAACCAGGGACCGGCCCTGTGCCGCGTGATGTGGTCACGTTACCACAGCACTAGTTTGCACAAATGATCATCAATTTGATCGTTTCATTGTGGCAATCCTAAGCCTTTGACTTCATTAAACAAAGTCCGCTCAAGGTCCTTTACAGGATGTGGTAACGTGACCACAATGTACTGCGGGAACTTGTCTTAATGGTACAGTCAGACCCTCTCCCAGCATTGGATCACCATGCGCAAGGCCAGCAAGCTCAGTGAAGTGGCGCAGATCGCCGGCGTGTCGCCGATCACGGCCTCGCGCGCCATCCGCGGCGTGGGCTATGTGTCCGAAGCGGCGCGGGCCCGCATCATGGCCGCGGCCAGCCAGCTGAACTACACGCCGGACATGCTGGCGCGCCGCATGCGGGGCGACCGCAGCAACCTGATCGGCATGTTCGTCAATAACTACGGCTCCGTGGTGCTGCACGAGATCACCCGCGCCATCAGCGCCGAAGCCCGCGCGCGCGGCTACGACATCCTGCTGTTCAACGCCGAACGCTTCGACAGCCCGGCGAGAGCCGGCACCAGCGACATGCTGGGCAAGCTGTGCGACGGCCTGCTGCTGGTGATGCCCAATACCGCGGATGGCTTCCTGGACGTGATCGGCGAAGGCCGCGTGCCCTGCGTGCTGGTGCACTTCGATGGCCGGGAAGTGGCCGCCCCCGTCGTCGCGTTGCAGAACCGCAAGGGGGCCGAAGCAGCCGTCACGCACCTGCTGGACCTGGGCCACCGCCGCATCGGCTTCATCGGCGGCACCTCGCACACGGGCCAGAGCGGCGAACGGGAACGGGGCTACCGCGATGCGCTGCGCAATGCCGGCGTGTCCGTCGATCCGGCCCTGATCGCGGAGGGCGCGTTCGCCCAGGCCTCCGGCAACGCGGCGGCGCAGAAGCTGCTCGCCCTGGACCCGCCGCCGACCGCCATCTTCGCCGCGAACGACGAGATGGCCTTCGGCGTCATCGATGCGATCCACAGCCGTGGCCTGAAGGTGCCCGGGGATGTCTCCGTGATCGGCTTCGACGACATTCCGCTCGCCAGCCACGTGTTCCCGCCGCTCACCACGATGCGCCAGCCGATGGCGGAACTGGCCGCGCGCGCGGTGGGCGACGTGGTCGCCATGATCCAGGGCGAAGCCGTGCCGGCGGTGAAGACCGCCTTCCCGATGGAGCTGGTGATCCGGCAGTCGACCGGTCCCGTCCCCGCTGCCGGATGATGGCCAGTCCGGCGGCCCCCACCCCGACGATGAACGCCGGTTCAGGAAAGACCGGCGCGGCCGCCGTTGCCGGCACCGCCGGTACGGTCACCGGCACCGCTACCGGCGCGGCGCTGGCCGGCGTGCTGTGCTGGCTGCTGCTGGGCGACCTGGGCATCGCCATGCGCGACCGCGCGGCGCTGCCCTCCGGCCTGGAACTGCTGCGCGTGGCCGGCGCCTCGGACACGACGACGTCCCTGCTGCTGTCGATGATGCCGGCCATGCTGTCGATGCTCGTCGTGCCGCTGGTGGGCTGGCATTCGGACCGGTTCCGCAGCCGCTGGGGGCGGCGCCGGCCGTTCCTGTTCGTGGCCGCGCCGGTCGGCTGCGCGGCACTGGCCGGTGCCGCCTTCTCGCCCGCGCTGGGCGCCGCCCTGCATGCCCTGCTGGGCGCCTGGTCGCCCGGAGCGCAGACCAGCCGCCTGGCCGTGTTCGGCGTGTTCTGGACCGTGTTCGACTGCGCCGCGCTGTGCGCCCTGTCCCTGTTCACGGGTCTCGTCAACGACGTGGTGCCGTTCGGCTGGCTGGGCCGCTTCTACGCGCTGTTCCGCATCGTGGGCCTGAGCGCCGGCATCGCCTTCCATACCTGGCTGTTCGCCCTCACCGAGCGGCACCTGGCCACCATCCTGGCCGGCACGGGCATCGTGTTCGGCAGCTGCATCCTGCTCATGTGCGTGATGGTGAAGGAAAGCCCGGCACCCGCCTCGTCGTCAGAGCGCTCGCGCACTCTGCTGCCCCGCGGCGTCGCCGTGCGCCCGCTGCTGTGGGCGATCGGCATCTTCGTCTGCGCCAGCGCCACCTTCAATCCCTTCAATACCTTCTATCAGTTCTTCGCCCATGCGGCCGGGCTGCCGAAAGCCACGCTCGGCCTGCTGACGGCCAGCGGCTACGTGGTGTCGATCGTGTCCGCCTTCGGCATCGGCTGGCTGGTGGACCGCTACGGTGCCGTGCGCGTGTCCGCCGTGGTCATGACCGTCTACTGCGCGGCTGCCACGCTGGGCTGGTTCACCGTCACGGATGCGGCCAGCTTCAAGGTGTTCTACCTGGTGCACGTGATCGTCTCGGGCGCCTGGTTCACTGCCGCCGCCTCGATGCCGATGGCGCTGTTCCCCCGCGCGCGCTTCGTGCAGTACAACGCCACCAAGGATTTCATCGTGGTGGGCACCACCATCGTGCTGGGCGCGCTGCAGGGTCCCGTGCTGGATTTCTCGAACCACGATTACCGTCTCACGCTCCTTTCCGGCGCCGTGTCCGGCCTGCTTTGCCTGCTCTGCATGGCACGGCTGCTGGCCGCGCGCGGCGCCCTCCCCTCCACCGCCGGCTGACCGCCGGCTTCACGCGAACCACCATGACCACTCCAACTACCCGACGCCGCGTTTTGCTCGGCACCGCCGCCGCCGTCGGCAGCACGCTGCTGCCCGCCGTACAGGCGGCCACGCCCGCCAACGCGCGCTTCGCGATCGGCCCGAACGACTTCCTCCTGGACGGCAAGCCGCTGCAGATCCGCTGTGGCGAGATCCACTTCGCCCGCGTACCGCGCGAATACTGGGGTCACCGGCTCAAAGCCATCAAGGCGATGGGCCTGAACACCGTCTGCGCCTACCTGTTCTGGAACTACCACGAATGGCGCGAAGGGAAATTCGACTGGTCCGGCCAGCGCGACGCCGCCGAGTTCTGCCGCATGGCGCAGGCCGAGGGGCTGTGGGTGATCCTGCGTCCCGGCCCGTACGCGTGCGCGGAATGGGAGATGGGCGGCCTGCCGTGGTGGCTGCTGAAACAGCCGGGCGATGCGTTCCTGCGCACCCGCGATGACAAATACCTGGCGCCGGCGCGCCGCTGGATGGCCGAAGTGGGCCGCGCCCTGGGCAAGCAGCAGGTCACCCATGGCGGCCCGATCCTGATGGTGCAGGTGGAGAACGAATACGGCTTCTTCGGCGAGGACCTGGACTACATGCGTGCCATGCGCAAGGTGCTGGTCGACTCGGGCTTCGACGTGCCGCTGTTCCAGTGCAATCCCACCAACGCGGTGGCCAAGACGCACATCCCCGAGCTGTTCTCGGTGGCGAACTTCGGCAGCGATCCGGAACGCGGCTTCAAGGCGCTGGCCGAAGTGCAGAAGGGTCCGTTGATGTGCGGCGAGTATTACTCCGGCTGGTTCGACACCTGGGGCTCGCCGCACAAGACGGGCAGTCCCGCGAAGGCCGTGGCCGACATCGAGACGATGCTGGCCGCGAACGGCTCGTTCAGCCTGTACATGGCGCACGGCGGCACGTCGTTCGGGCTGTGGGGCGGCTGCGACCGGCCGTTCCGGCCCGATACCAGCAGCTACGACTACGATGCGCCGATCGGCGAAGCGGGCTGGATCGGCGAGAAATTCGACGCGTACCGGACCGGCATCAGCAAGCATCTTCATGAAGGCGAAACGCTGCCGGCGCCGCCGGCGCGCAATCCTGTCGTCACCATCCCCGCGTTCACGCTGACGGAGAGCGCACCGGTGCTGGCGAACCTGCCGCCGAAGGTCATCCGCGACATCACGCCGAAGCCGATCGAGCAGTACGACATCAGCCGCGGCATCATCGTCTACCGCGTGACGCTGCCGGCCGGGCCGGCCGCCGTGCTGGAAGCGGGCAAGGTGCGGGACCTGGCCTGGGTGCACCTCGACGGCGTGGAAATCGGCACGCTGGACACGCGCTACCGCCGCTTCCGCGTCAACATCCCGGCGCGTGCGAAGCCGGCCACGCTGGAGATCCTGCTGTACACGATCGCCCGCGTGAATTTCGGCGTGGAGATCCATGACCGCAAGGGCCTGCATGGCCCCGTGACGTTGCGCGAAAAGGGCAAGGAAGCCGTCGCTGTCGAAAACTGGGAGATCCGCGCGATCGACTTCGATGCCGATGCCGTGCTGCCTCCGCTGTCCTGGCAGAAGGCGCCCACCGGCAAGCCGCCAGCCGGCGCCGCGTTCTGGCGCGGCAGCTTCGATGCGTCGCTCGCTGCCGATACCTTTCTCGACATGTCCAGCTGGGGCCAGGGCATCGTGTGGGTCAATGGCCACTGCCTGGGCCGCTACTGGAGCATCGGCCCGACGCAGACGATGTACCTGCCCGGCCCGTGGCTGCGCACCGGCCGCAACGACGTGGTGGTACTGGACCTGACGGGCCCGCAGAGGAACCGCCTCGCCGGCCTGTCGAAACCCGTGCTGGACCAGCTGCGTCCGGAACGCGACCTGGCCCGGCCGCCAAGCACTGCGAAGGTTCAACTCAACGGCGTGCCGCCCGTCCATGAAGGCCGCTTCGAACAGGGTGGCGCGACGCAGGACATCAAGTTCGCCAGGCCGGCCCGTGGCCGCCAGCTGTGCATCGAAGCGCTCGACGCGTTCGACGGCAAGCCGTTCGCCGCCATCGCCGAACTGGCCCTGCTGGGCGCCGACGGCAAGACGCTGAACCAGTCGCTGTGGACCATCGCGTTTGCCAGCAGCGAGGAAGCCTCGAAGGAAGACGGTACGGCGCTGAACGCCATCAACGGCCAGAACACCGACTTCTGGCACTCCGGCTACAGCAGGACGGTGGCCCAGCCGCCGCACCGCCTCGTGCTGGACCTGGGCGCCCCGTTCGACATCGCCGGCCTGCGCTACACGCCGCGCCAGGGCCCGGACTCGGTCACGGGCCGCATCCGCCGCTATCGCGTGTATGTCGGTGACAAGCTGGTGGTGGAAGACGCGTAAGGGCGGCGCTCCCGTAGTCGCGCGATGTGATTCCGGGGTCAGGCACCATGCCATGGTGGGGCCTGACCCGCGCATCCGGCTTGGCTCATCCGCCGGCCACACTGCAGCGCTGCCACAACCAGGCAACGCTCCATGGCATCAGCAGCAGCATCGACGCCAGCGAAAACGCCTGGGCCATCGCGCCATAGTTCGCAACGACACCGATCATTCCGTAGAAGAAGAACACCCAGGTGGCGGTCATCGCGACCAGTACTGCCGTGCGCGCGTTGTCGCCGCAGGCCATTGCGGAAATGAACCGCGGGCAGGCGCGCGCCAGGAAGTGCCCGACGAGCAGCAGCGACAGCACCATCAGGAACGGGAACATCGCCAGCACGCCGATGTCCAGTCCCCTGGCTGCGATCGCGATGTCGGCGTGGGTGGTGAGGGCACGGATCGGCACATAGCTCCAGACGTTGCCGACGCACATGGCCAGCAGCCAGAACGTGAACGCCAGGGCCAGGGGATGCATGGCCGCGCGCTTCGTGAGCGCATGTAGGCAAACGTACAGCAACGCGTTGCCAAGGTAAGGACCGGCCAGCGCAATGAGCGCGGCCGCGAAGCCGTGCCCGCCCTGCAGGATGGGCTCGTATTGCACGTTGTCGCCGACACTGCTCAGCAGGACCAGGTTGGCAGGCGTCGCCTCGCCGTAGTCCAGCGCGAGGGGGTTGGCCATGAAGCCCAGCGCCCACGCGCAGATGCTGTGGGAGAATTCATGGGTGAGGTAGGCGACGGCGTGTGCCAGGACGGCGATCACGGCATTCGTCAGCGCAAAGGCGCTGCCACCGAAGCGTTCCATGCGTGTCATGCGTCGACTCATCCCCGTCAATCACCATTCTGTTAATTGCAGGCAATTATACAGTCGGCTCGGCGGGACCGGCTGCGGGCTTGCCTGCCGCGGCCGCGCGCCAACCCCGTGGCCACCCTCGACAGCAAGCTGCTATGCTGCGCCGAACGGGCAGCTTCGGCTGCGACAGCTTTGCGCGAACCACCGCGCGACCAGATGAAAGAGTGTGAATGAGTACCACGGAAAAAACGATGAGTGCCGAACTGGCGTACCAGCTCGGCAAGGTGACGCGGCATGCGATCGACAATACCGATGCCAAGGGCAGCACGGTCGAGCTGGCGAAGATTGCGAATGACCTGCTCGAAGGGGGACGCGAGAAAGTGGCGAGCGAATTGCTGATGCTGTTCGTCGCCGGCTTCGAGGAAGGCAATCCCCCCGAACGGCGGACGGATCCGGAAAGTCGCTCGTCGATGGATTTCTGAAGGTGCCGGCGGTGATGGGATGATCCTGGCGGGTCGGGCACACACGACGGACCTCCGTTCGCGGAAAATTTTTCGACGACATGTCGATTTCCTGAGCCGCCACCCGTCGTGGGAATGAAGTATCGTTAATCCATTCCACCTCGACCAAGGAGCCGCGATGAAACAGCAGATCATCCTCAACCTGCCAGTAAAAGACCTGGAGAAGTCCAGGGCCTTCTTTGCCGCGCTCGGCTTCACGTTCAATGACCGCTACAGCGGCGAGAACGCGGCCTTCATGCACATCGTCGGCGACACTATCCAGGCCATGCTGACGACCGAATCCTTCTTCGCCTCGCTGATCGACAAGCCCGTGGTGCAGGCGAAGGAAGCCAATGAAGTCGTCATCTGCCTGAGCTGCGACAGCCGGGGGGAAGTCGACGCCCTCATCGCCAAAGCCGTCGCTGCGGGCGGTCGCACGCCGCACCCGCCGGAAGACCACGGCTTCATGTACGACCAGGGCTTCGAGGATCTCGACGGGCACCTGTGGAACCTGGTCTGGTCGGCACCGGAAGCCTGATGTCCCTGCGTGCCGGCGCACCGGCACGCACCCCGATCACGCCTGGCCAGCCGTCCGCACCCACCGCGCCGGCAGCTGCATCGTGGCCAGCGCGCCGTACAGGGGCGGCGCGAGCACGCGCGAGATCGTGCTGGCGATGACGGCCGACGCCATCAGGCTCAGCACCATGCTGTGCCCGTCCACCATCTCCATGACGATGATGCAGGCCGTCAGCGGCGCCTGCGTGGCGGCCGCCAGGAAGCCGACCATGCCGAGTGCGACGAGTGCCGCGCCCAGGTGATAGCCCGTCAGCAGCGCCACATCGTGGCCCATTGCGGCGCCGATCGACAGCGACGGCGCGAAGATGCCGGCCGGGACACCCGACCACGCCGTCAGCCACGTCGCCACGAACTTGAACAGCGCGAAGGCGCCGGGGATGGCGGCGTTGCTGTCGAGGAGGCCGCGCGTTGCCTCGTTGCCGCTGCCGTAGGTCGCGCCGGCCGTCAGCACGCCGATGACGGCCACCGCCAGCCCGCAGCCGATCGCGAAGCGCACCGGATAGCGCTTGCGCCAGCGCGTGGGCGCGTCCGGCGACTGGCCGCCCAGGCTGGCCAGCAGCAGCCGCGCGAACAGGCCGCCGGCCAGGCCGGTGAGCAGCGTCACGAGCAGGCCGGGCCACAGCAGCGGCAGGCCGATCGGGCCGGGCCGGATGATGCCGAAGTGCGTGCCGTTGCCGTAGAACGAGACGGCAATCAGGCCCGCCAGCACGATGCCCGCGACGATCAGGCCGCTGTTGCGCTGTTCCGGCACGCGCGACAGTTCCTCGATGGCGAACATGACGCCGGCCAGCGGCGTGTTGAACGCGGCCGCGATGCCCGCCGCGCCGCCAGCCACCAGCAGCGCATGGGCACTCACGCCGCTGTGCCGCGGCAGCCAGCGCCGCGCCGTGAGCATCACGCCGGCCGCGATCTGCACCGACGGTCCTTCGCGCCCCAGCGACAGGCCCGCCAGCAGGCCGCCCGTCGTCAGCCAGATCTTCGCGATGCTCAACCGGAGTGATACAAGACGGGGCCGCCGCCCGCCCGACAGCGCCGGGTCCAGTGCCGCCACCACCTGCGGAATGCCGGAGCCACCGGCGCCGGCCGCATACCGGCGCGTCAGCCAGACGATGGCGCCACAGCAGAGCGGGGTCCAGAGCAGGGGCAGCCACCAGGCATGCGCGGCCATGCCGAGGAACAGCGCCAGCGCGGATTCCGCCAGCCAGGTGAAGCCGACGACGGTCAGGCCGGCGACAGCGGCGGCACCGACCACCACGGCACGGGTGGCCCAGATGCGCGGCGTGGCGAACTCGCGCTGGAAGGCGGATCGCACATCGTGCGAGGCTTGATGGGAAGGCAGCATGGTGAACCCGGACAGGAGGGCCCGCCATTATACATTTGCGCAAATATGTATTCCTGTCCGCCTGGCGAATCGCGTGCAACAAAGTGTAATCCCCGCGCGCACCGTCCCCGTTGAACGCTTATGCTGACGCAAACAACCCGGAGGAGACCCCCATGGTGTACGAAACCATCCCCGACCTGCCGCTGCTGGGCTACGCGGACATGAACGGTGCCGACCGCCTGCGCTTCGGCCCGCACCTGGAGGACGACGGCTACGAGAACGAGGCCGTGTTCGCCGCGAACGACTTCCACGCCAATCCCGTGTTCCGCTTCACGGCGGTGGGCGGCGCGCTGTACACGGTCACCGCCGACAGCCACTTCGATCCCTACCACCTGGTGCTGTACGACGACTACGGCTATCCGATCGCCGAGGACGATGGCTGGGGCCCGGTGGGCCAGGATGGCCTGAGTTTCATCGCGCCCTACTCCGGCACCTACTACGTCGATGCGTCCTGGGCGCAGCACAGCCTCGATGCGGCCGTGAGCCTCGCCGTGCTGGAAGACCTCGACACGATTCCCGTCCAGGTGGGCAATGGCACCGCGGGCGACGACGCCATCACGGGCACTGCCTCGAACGACGCGCTGTACGGCCAGGCCGGCAACGACCTCCTGGAGGGCCGCGGCGGCAACGACCTGCTCGATGGCGGCAGCGGCCTCGATACGGCGTGGTACGAGGGCCGGCTGGACGAATACGACGTCACCACCACCGGCCACCGGCGGTACGTCACGGACCTGGTGGGACTGGACGGCAGCGACACGCTCGTCAATATCGAGCGGATCGACTTCGCCGACGTGGCGCTGGCGTTCGACGTGGACGGCACGGCCGGTGCGGCCTTCCGCCTGTACCGCGTGTTCGACCGCGCGCCGGACGAAGCGGGACTGGGCTTCTGGATCGCCCAGCTGGACGCCGGCGCGAGCCTGCGGTCCGTGGCGCAGGGCTTCACCGCCTCGGCTGAATTCGCGGCGCTGTACGGCACGAACCCGGACAACCAGACGCTCGTTACCGGCTTCTACGAACATATCCTGCACCGTGCGCCGGATGCCGGCGGCCTCGCCTTCTGGATGGACACCCTCGCCACCGGCCGCGATTCCGTGGCCGGCGTGCTGACCGCCTTCACCGAAAGCGCCGAGAACTACGCGCAGCTGATCGGCGTGATGGAGGAAGGGATGGCCTACCAGGTGCCCGCGTGACGCCGATCCGGGCGCCGCGGCCACGGCCCGCATGCGACGATACGGGATCCATCCACTTTGACCGGAGATCCGATTTGCGTTCCCTTCCCCAGCCGCGCCTCCCTGCCGCCCGCCCGGGCCGCGTCCAGCAATCCATCCTGTTCGCCTTCGCTGCCCTGTGCCTGGCCACGGGCGCGCAGGCGACGTCCTGCGACGCGGCCACCACGCAGCGCGACATGAACGCCTGCGCGGGCACGTCCTTCAAGGACCAGGACAAGAAGCTCAATGCCGTCTACAACGGCTACCGGGCACGCCTCGATGCGAACCAGAAGAAACTGCTGAAGGATGCGCAGGTCGCCTGGCTGAAGTTCCGCGACCTCTCCTGCGAATTCCAGGCATCGGGCGTCGAGGGCGGCAGCGTGCAGCCGATGATCGTCAGCGAATGCCTGGCAGCCATGACGGCGGAGCGGGTGAAGCAGCTGCAGGCACTGGACAGCTGCAAGGAAGGCGACCTGTCCTGCCCCGCGCCGAAATAGGCTTGTTGTAAACGTGCCTAGGCCGGCAGCCGCACCAGCGCATTCAGGCCGCCGTCCGGGTGGTTCGACAGTTCCAGCCGCCCGCCATGCGCCTCGACGATGCCGCGCGCGATGCCCAGCCCGAGCCCCATGCCGCCATCGTTCTTTTCGCGGCCGTGGGCCAGCCGCACGTAGGGATCGGACAGGCTGCCCAGCGCTTCCTCCGGCACGCCGGGGCCGTGGTCGCGCACATTGATCAGCACACTGCCCGGCTCTTCGCGCACGTCGATTTCGGCGCGGGCGCCGTAGAACAGCGCGTTGTCGATCAGGTTGCCGAGCGCCCGCTTCAGCGCCAGCGGCTTGCCGCGGACCGTCACGCCGGAAGGTTCGTACGCCACCGTCTGCCCGGCCAGCTGGGCGCTGCGCACCATGCGCCCCAGCAGCGCATCGAGCCTGATCTCGGCCGGGTTCTCGTGGATGTCGCTGTCCTTCACGCACTGCAGCGCGCCCTTCACCATCATGTCCAGTTCGTCGAGGTCTTCCTCGAACTCGTTGCGCAGCGCCTCGTCGTCCAGCAGTTCGGAGCGCAGCTTCAGCCGCGTGATGGGCGTGCGCAGGTCGTGCGAGATGGAGATGAACAGCCGCTCGCGGTCCTCGATGTAGCGGCCGATCCGCTCGCGCATCGCGCCGAACGCGCGCGCCGTGTTGATGAATTCGCGGCTGCCCGTTTCCGGCAGCGGCTTCACGTCCTCGTCATGGCCCTGCCCCAGCGCCGCCGCCGTTTCCGACAGCGCCGCCAGCGGCCGCGTGATGGAGCGCACCACCAGCAGGCAAAGCAGCAGCACGACGGCCAGCGATGCGGCCTGCGGCATCAGGCGGTCCCACGCGAACGGATCGCCCGTGTTCAGGAAATACGGATTCGGCATCAGGGCCGCCATGTACAGCCAGTTGCCCGGCTCGATCTCGGTCTGGATGACGAGGATCGGCGCCGGATCGGGCTGCAGCAGCAGCACGTGCTGGACCCAGGAATTGGGCAGGTCGTTCAGGCGCACATCGTGTTCCGCCACCACCAGCCGGTCCGGCCAGGCAAAGGCGAGACGGAAGCCGGGCGAATGCGGCAGGTCGCTCTTCAGCGTTGCGGCCACGGTGGCGATCACGCTTTGCGCCAGCGGGTGCGGCGCGATCTGTTCGACCGGCACATAGGCATGGTTGAAGTTCACGAAGAAGCGCGTGCCGCCCATCTCGCGCAGCTGCTGGATGATCAGCATCCGGTAGGCCGGCGGCAGGCTGCGGAAGAAGCGGATCGCGCCGGCCGCGCTGTGCGCCACGTACTGGGCGGCGGACTGCACTTCCACCTGCGACTTGGCGCGCAGCTGGCTGGCCCAGATCGCGCCGGCCGCCAGCTGCGTGACCAGCAGGCCGGCCACCATCACCAGGGTCAGGCGGCCCAGCAGCGAGGCGGGCCACAGTCGCTGCAGCCAGTGGCCCATGCGGCTAGACACTGGAGACGCTGACTTCCGCCGAGAACACATAGCCGGCGCCGCGCACGGTCTTGATCAGCGCCGGCTGCTTGCCGTCGTCGTGCAGGCGCAGGCGCAGGCGGCTGATCTGCACGTCCAGCGAGCGGTCCATCGGGCCGGCATCGCGGCCGCGGGTCTCCTCGCACAGCAGGCTGCGGTCGAGGATCACGCCGGGGTGCTCCGTGAAATACTTCAGCAGCTGGAAGTCGAGGCCCGTCAGCAGCACCGGGTTGCCGGCACTGTCCGTCACCTTCCGCTCCTTCAGGTCGAGCGTGAACCCCACGAAGCGGTAGTAGCGCGCGGCCGGCGTCTCCACCGCGGAACGGCGCAGGATCGCCTTGATGCGGGCCAGCAGCTCGCGCGGGCTGTAGGGCTTGGCGATGTAGTCGTCCGCACCCAGTTCCAGGCCGACGATGCGGTCCGTCTCGTCGGAGCTGGCCGTGAGCATGATGATCGGCACATTGGACTGCTGGCGCACCTGGCGGCACAGCACGAAGCCATCCGTATCGGGCAGCATCACGTCCAGGATGACGAGGGACAGCTGGTCGGCATGCGCCTGCAGCTCGGCCAGGAAGCTCGCGCCGTCATGCGAGAGGATCACTTCGTACTGGTTCTTCTCGAGATAGGTCTTGAGCAGCACGCGGGTCTTTTGGTCATCGTCTACGATCAGTATCTTGCGCACCGGGTGCTCCCTGGGTTCGAAGGTTGAATAGTCTGAACAGCGCGGCCAGGCGGCGCTGCGCCTGCGCCACCGGCACGCTGTCGTCGCTGAAGAAGCGGTGCACCTCGGCGATGATGGCATCGCGGCTGGCTTCGTCGGTGGCCATGCGGTGCACCAGGCTGGGCGCCTGCACGGCGGCGCCCCTGCCGAACGTGGTCCAGGAAGCGCGCGCGCAGCTGTCCATGCGCGCCGGGTCGGCATCGCGGCGCACAGGCACGCCGCCCTTGAGCGCATTGAAATCGGCCTGCAACGCCGGCGTCATCACCAGCCGTGCCATCTTTTCCTGCGCCGGCATGTGGCGGTAGTCGCCGGCAAACATGCCCAGCGTGTCCACGCTGTACAGGTGGTACCGGCCGGTGCCGGGCGCCGCGCCGCAGCCATACTCGCCATCGGGCGTGGCGCCATGTTCGGCCAGTTCCGACTTGGCCCAGTCGCCCATGATCATCATGCCGGCCTGGCGGCGCGCGAACTGGCGCACGATCTCCGTCCAAGGGCGTTCGTCCAGCGGGTTCCAGCCCTTGATGGTGCGCAGCCTCGCCAGCGCTTCCGCGGTGCGGGGGTCGGCTGCCGCGGCCGGGCTGCGGCGCACGAACAACTCGCGATAGAAGGCCGGGCCGCCTTCGGCCAGCACCAGGTTCTCGAACAGCGCCGCGACCTGCCACGGTTCGCTGCTCTGTGCCAGCGGCTGCACGCCGGCCGCACGCAGCTTGCGCGCCGCGGCGTCGAACTCGCTCCACGTCTGCGGCGGGGCGATCTTCAGGCGCGCGAACAGGGCGCGGTTGTAGAACAGGGTATTGACGCGGTGGATGCCGAGCGGCGCCGCCACCACATGCCGGCGGTGCTGGATCAGGTCGACGATGGTGGGAAACAGCGCCGTGTTCCAGTTGCCGGCCGCGGCCACGTTATCGAGTTCCAGCAGCAGCCCCATGTCGGCCCATTCGGCGATCGACACGCCGATGATCTGCGTGACTTCCGGCGCGTCGCCCGCCAGCACGCGGCCCTTCAGGACCTTGCCGGCACCGAGGCCGGCGCCGCCGGGAATGGCGTCGTCCTGCCATTCGATCCGTTCGTCCGCCAGGCGCGCGGCCAGCAGGTCGGCGGCCTTGCGCTCGCTGGCGGAGGTCCACCAGTGCAGCACCTGCAGCGTATTCGGCGAGCTCGCGGCGACGGGCAGTGCGATCGGCGCCGGCAGCGATCCGGGAATCTGCGCCGCCGCCCCGCCGCACGTGGCAGCCGCCAGCAGTCCCGCGCACAGCCCCCGGTACGCGGCGCAGGTCCGGGCTACTTTTCCAGTCGACGCTCTCACGCAGTCCGCAACTTTCCGCAGAAAAGCCTGATTATAACGAAGCGGCGCACGTGCGCGGCAGGCCCTAGTCGTCCTCCACGTGCTCCACGTGCTCCACGCGCGCCACCAGCCCCGCCCTGCCCTTGCGGTCGAAGGCCGCCACCTTGATGACGCCCCGTTCCGCGATCGGCCCCGTCACCGGCCTGCTGGCCGACGTCGGATCGCTGCCGTCGGTCGTGTAGCGCAGCGTGAAGCCGGGCAGCACATGATTGACCAGCACGCGGCCGCCTTCCACCAGCAGCCCTGGCGGCGCGATGCGGTACGCCACGTCCACGCCATCCAGGTCGAGGCGCGGCAGCACCCGCCCGCCCAGCGCATTGACGAAGCCGGACCAGGCGGTGCGGTGCAGTGCCGCCGCCTTCGTTTTATCGGCTTCGGTGGCCCACGCCGGATCGGCGGCCCAGGCCCGCTCCGCCACCGCCAGCAGGCGCGGCATGACGAGGTACTCGACGCTGGCCGGTTCGCGCAGCGTTTCGGTGAAGATGGTGGCCTCCAGGCCGCGCACCTTGCCCTTGCCGTAATCGGTCAGGCCGTCCTTGCCGAGGCGCTGGGCATCGCTGGCGTTCTTCAGGTAGTCGAACGGGATGAAGTCGTACACCGTATCGAGCTCGATGTAGTCGCCCCAGTTCACGCCCGGCTCCTCGGGGTTCGGGTTGTAGGCCATGTCCATGTACATCTTCGTGACGGGCGCCAGCACGATGTCGTAGCCGGCATTGGCGAGCCGGTAGGCCAGGTCCTCGGCACCCTCCGTGTTGTTCCACACGTAGGCGCTGAAGCCCCGCTGCGTGAAGCGCGGGTTCGGGATCAGCTTGTGGCGGCCGGCCAGCATCGTCTTGCGCGCGGCGATCTCCTCCCAGCCGGACATGAACAGGCCGCGCTTGCGCAGCATGCCGTCCACGCGGTCGTAGAAGTAGTCCCACAGGTCGGCGGTGGTGGCCAGCTTGTGCTTCTGCATCATCGCGTGCGCAGCGGGTGAGCCTTCCCAGGCGCCGTTCGGCAGTTCGTCGCCCCCCATGTAAAGCGTGTGCAGCGGCACGCCGGCAGCGCGGTGCAGCTTCACCACTTCGTCCACCACGTGCTCGACGAAGGTGTAGCTCGATTCCAGGCCTGGATTGAGCACGTGATCGGTGTACAGCTGCGGCGACTTGTAGACGGACTTGTCGGCAAAATCGTTGAGCAGGTACTTTGCCGCCTCCTTGCTGCCCGCCGCTTTCAGGCGGTGGTAGCGCGCTTCCATCGCCTGCACGGCGGCGCGCGCGTGGCCCGGCATCTCGAGTTCCGGGATCACTTCGATATGGCGCGCCGCCGCGTAGCGCAGGATGGCGATGTAGTCGGCGCGGCTGTAGTAGCCGCTGCCATGCGGGTCCTGCGGGTCGGGACCGGAACCATAGGCGGGCTGCAGGCGCACGCCCGGCTTCGCGCTGTGGCCACGCACCGCACCGATCGACGTCAGTTCCGGCAGGCCGGCAATCTCCAGGCGCCAGCCCTCGTCCTCAGTCAGGTGGAAGTGGAACTTGTTCATCTTGAAGCGCGCCATCAGGTCGAGCCACTTGAACACCGTTTCCTTGTTCTGGAAGTTGCGGCTCACGTCCAGCATGAAGCCGCGATAGCCGAAGCGCGGCGCATCCGTGATGGACACTTCCGGCAGCGCCAGGTCGGCCGCGCTGGGCAAGGGCAGCAGGTCGCGCAGTGTTTGCAGGCCGTACGAAACGCCGGCCGCGCTGTTGCCGACGATGTCGATGCCGGTGCTGCGAACGGCCAGCGTGTATGCTTCCGGCGAGTCCTGGCCCGCGACCTGGCCCACGCTCAGGCGCAGCGGCGGTCCGCCGGCCGGCAGGTCGGCCGGGAACAGCGAACGTGCCAGCGCCGCTTCGTTCCTGAGAGCGGCCGGGGCCGCGATGGCCGGCAGCGCCTTCACCGCGAGCGTGCCAGCGCCCTGTTCCAGCTTCAGGGGAGTGGGGAACACGGGTGGCACCGCCGATGCCGGCAGCGTGTCCGCATGCAGGTTGGCCCGATAGGTATCGGCCGGGGTGACGAGCGGCCGGTGGCCCGTGTTGCCCTTGTCGGTCTGCTCCGGTCGCGTGACGGGCAGCAGCGCGTAATCCTTGATGGCCACGCCCACGTCCGGCGCCGCGTCATACACCAGGTAGGGACCGACGGGCGCCTTGCCCAGCTTGATCACGATGTCGGGATGGTAGTACACGATGTCGAGCGTCTGCCCCGGCGCCAGGCCGGCGAAGTTCGCGTCCGGACGCACGCGGAAGTAGCTGCCGGCAACCTGTTCGAGGACCAGATTGCCTGGCAGGGCGCCCGGCGTCACGCCATCCATCGAATTGAAGTACAGCGACCACCCCTGTGGCGGCAGGGGCCGGGTGTCGCGGTTGGTCAGGATCAGGCGCGCCTGCGTGCGGGCGCCCGGGCCCTGGGCGGCAAATTCGTTGCGTTGCAGTTCCCAGCGAAGCTGCAGGCGCGCGCCGCTGGCGACATCGGCCGGCACGGCCGATGCCGCCGGTTGCGCAGGCGCCGCCCGTGCCACGGTCAGGGGCGCAACCGGCGCCATGAGGGCCATCAGCAGGGCCAGCGCACGGCTGCCGTTCAGTGTTTTGTTCAGTGTTCGCATGCCCTAAGTCTCTCCATGCCAGCCAGGAAAAAAGACCGGCGCCGCGCCCGGCGCCGGTCGAAGATTCACGTCGAATTCAAGGGATCGGACCCGATGTGAAGTACTGCTGGTACTACTTTTGCTGCGGTTTGTACCACTTTGCAAAACCATCCTGCAACCTGGCGGCCGCTGCATGCGGCGCCAGGCTGCCATTCAACACCTGCGCATTGACTTCCCACAGCTCGCTCTCCATGCTGGGCTGGCCGCGGTTCAGCACCTGCGCGTTGAAGCGGATCGTCGATGCGCATGCGTTGCGCCATTCGGCCATCTGCTTGGCCACCGGGTCGCGCATGGCGATCAGGTGGTTCGACAGCGTGAAGAAGCCGGTGAGCCGGTTGGTGTACAGGTCCGCGAATTCCTGCGAACCGACCCACGCCAGGAACTGCAGTGCATCGGCGCGGTTCTTCGACTTGCGGTTGATGCCCAGGCCCAGGTCCATGTGGTCGGAGATGAAGCAGGCATCGCCCGCCCTGCGCACCGGCGGCGCGAAGGCGCCCAGCTCCAGGCCGGGCGTCTGCGCGAAGTGGGCGATCTCCCAGGAGCCGGTCGGGAAGATCGCCGCGCGCCCGGTGGCGAACAGCGCCTTGCTGTCGGCGTAGCTTTGCGTGTTGGCCGTCTTCGGCAGGTAGGTTCCGAGGCGCGCCTCGAACTGCAGGGCCTCCACGAACGGCGCGTCCGTCAGCTTCGCGCGGCCGCCGATCAGTGCCTTGCGGCCCGCCTCGCCGCGCCAGAAATTCGGGCCGATGCTGGTAAAGACCATCTGGCTCGCCTCCCACTGCTCCGCCGTCCCGAGCGCCAGCGGCGCCACGCCGGACTTCTTCAGCACATCGAGCACGGTGAAGAAATCGTCGACGGTGCGCGGCGGCTGCAGGTCCAGCCGGTTGAAGATCTTCTTGTTGTACAGGAAGCCGTGGATGACCGAGGCAACCGGCATGCAGAAGATGTCGTTGCCGTCGTCCGTCTGCCACGCCACCATCGCCGTCGGCGCGAAGTTCTGCATGCCGGGGCGGCCATTGAGCTTTTCCAGGTAGCCCTTGCGGTACAGCGCCAGCGACACGTCGAACGGGCGGCAGGCGACCAGGTCGCCCGCCGTACCCGCTGCCAGCCGGCCCGCCACGCCGGCGTCATAGGCGGTGGGCGTGGTCGGCGCGAACTTCACCTCGATGCCGGGATGGTTGCGTTCGAACGCGGGAATCAGCACCTGTTCCCACAGCGCCTTGTCGTCCACCCGCCAGCTTTCGATCACCAGCGTGCCGGCGCGTGCTGCCGTGCCGAGGCACAGCGCCAGCAGAAAGGCGCATCCGAGGAGGCGGATGAAACGATTCGGCATCGGCGGCATCTCAATAATGCGCGTACGGGTTCTTCGCCTGGTTGGCGTAGTACAGCCAGGCGGTGCCGGCCACGCTGCCCGAACTGGTGAAGTCGCCGTTGGCGTTCTGCGTGGCGTACGGCATGTTGCGCAGCTTGTCGACCATGTAGTTCATCGACTCCAGGATATCCGTCGCCGTGTTGCCCGCGCAGGTCATGGTGCCGGCACCCTGCCGCATGGCCATGACGGCACCCAGGCTGCCTTCGCTCCACACGAACGGGGATGACGAGGGCACGCCGTCATAGATCACGTCGTAGAAGCCGACGATGCCGGTGACCTTGCGCGACGGGTAATCGAGCTTGCCGGTGGTGGTGAAGTAGTCGCACATGGCCGGCAGCGCCGCCGCGAAGTTCTGGTTCGCGCTGCCCGTGTTCCCCAGGGCCAGCACCGACCAGGAATAATTGTCGAGATAGCGCTCGCTGGTATTGAGCGTGTTCGTGTTGGCATCGTAGCCGCCCAGGAAGCGGCTGCCGTTCCACAGGCTCTCGGACATCCTGCGCAGCGCCGTGGCCGCCGTCTGGTACTGGGTGCCGCCATTGAGCGCGTAGTACTGGTGCATGCTGGCGTAGGCGTCGAGCTGGTGCTCCAGCGCGTAGATGCCGGCGCGGCCCGCCACGTAGTTGGTCGGTGCGAAGCGCAGGCCCTTCTGCGCCGTGCCGTTGACAGTGATGTTCACCAGCTCGCCCAGCAGGTAGTTGTGCAGCTTCGTCGACATCGCCAGATATTTTTTACTGGCGAAGGCCTTCTGGTAGGCGTTCAGCGCCATGCCGAACCAGGCGTTCGAGCCGGCGATGCGCATGTTCACCCCGGCATTGCCGTCCTCGCCATCCGTCAGGTAGGAGAATACCCAGGCGCCGGACGGGCCCTGCAGCTTGGCCATCGCATTGATGACCAGGTCCGCATGCGCCTGGTCGCCGGCCAGGCTGAAGGCGATCACGGCCAGTGCCTGGTCGTACAGGAAGGCCGAATCCATGTCGCGGAAGCTGCGGATCAGGCGCCCGTCGCCATACGGGCCGCCCGTGATCAGCGGCGTGTTCATCATGCCCTGCAGCCCGGCGATCTGGGCGTTGGTGGACGTCATGGCGGCGGGGAAGTACGCCGCCGTATAAGCCTTCAGCACGGCCGGATCGGCGGGCAGCGACAGCTTGGTGGTGGTGGTCACGCGCCCGCTGCAGGTGGCCGTGGCCGCGTTGCAGTTCGATGCCGACAGCGGATTGTAGGTGCTCGGGTAGAGGATCAGCACGGCGCGGTCGGCACTGCCCACGGAACGCGGCAGCGTGACGGTGAACGTGCCGTTGGCGGCGATGGTGACGGCGGCATCGGCCTGCCAGTAGAACACGTCGTTGTGCAGGAACACGCCGATGCGGTAGTTCTGCACGCTGCCCGATGCCAGCGTGTGCGTGCCGGTGAAGACGGTCTGCGAGGCGGACTGGGTGAGCTGCGCAATGCCGAACGTGACGGCCGGCGCGGCGGCCAGCGGCGGCTCGTTGTACGGGTAGTCCAGCCCGGACCACACGGGCCACGGCGACTTCTGCGCTGCCGCCACGGTCAGGCCACCGGCCAGCAACCGCTCGCCGGCCGGCGCATCGGCGCCATTGCCGCCGCAGCCCGCCAGCGTTCCCAGGCCGGCCGCGAGCAGGGTCCGTCCGATCCGTTTCACATCGTTCTTCGCACCACGCATGACAGTCTCCTTCGGGTTGACGATCGGTGCACCAGCCGCCGGCGGCGGCCGGTGTTGCAACGTTAAACGCTTACCACTCGGCGCCCACCCGCAGGCCGAACATGCGCGGGTCGTTGTACTGGCCGATCACGTAGCCCGGGTCGACGATGCGCGCATTGTTCTTCGCAAAGACGTCGCTCAGGTTGTTCACGTACAGCTCCGCATGCCATTTGCCGGACGGCGCGGTCAGGCGCAGCGACGCGTCGTACGTGGCGTAGGCGTTCTGCATATTGCCCACGTGCGGATTGTCCAGGTTCTGGATGCTGAAGTACATCTTGTCCTGCCAGCGGGCCGATACGCGCGGCGTGAGCAGGTAGTCGCCCGGCAGCGCGAACTCCTGCGATGCCTCGATGCGTGCCGAATTGCGCGGCGCGTTCGGCAGGTCGTTGCCCACCACGTTGACGGGGAACTTGCCGATCAGCGCAGGATCGGTGCCGCTGTAGCGCACGCAGGCCGGCACGCCGTACGTTTCGCGGAATGGACCGCAGGGCACGTCGCGCCAGGTCTGCGTGAAGTCCGGGTACGACGACACCTTCGCGCGCAGGTGCGAGTACGAGAAGTTGACCTCGGCGCCCGTCCATGGCCGGTATTTGCCTTCCAGTTCCAGGCCGGAGATCTTCGCTTCCGCCGCGTTGGTGGTGCCGTACAGGACCACCGCATCGCATGCCGGCGTGGCCGCGGTGCACGGGATCTGCGGGATGATCTTGCCCGCCTGGACGGCACCCGTCATCTGCATGTCCTTGTAGCGGCTGTGGAAGGCGGTGGCCGAGAAGGTCAGTCGGTTGTCCAGCATGCGGCCCTTGTAGCCGATCTCGAAGTTGGTCAGCGTCTCCGGCTTGAAGGCCAGGAACGTGTAGTGCGGGCCCGGGGTCATGTCCGCGCAGTTGCCGTTCAGGCCGCGCGCGCAGATGTTCTGCTTGTCGCTGAAGCCGCCCGCCTTGTAGCCGGTGGACAGGGACGTGAACAGGAAGTCCGTCGGCGTGGCCTGGTACGACAGGCCGAGGCGCCAGGTGAACTTGTTCCAGGAGTCCTTGTTGCTGCTGATGTCCGGCACGATGGCCGGGTTCAAGCCGCCCACGCCGTAGTAGGCGCCCTGCCCCACCAGCAGGTCCGAACTGTTGAAGTAGCGGCCCGCGTTCGGGTTGAACGTGCCCTGGAAGTAGGAGTACGGGTCGCCGGAGGTGCCGGAGTCGTAGAACTTGCCGTTCTTGTCCTCGCGCTCGTCGCGCGTCATGCGGCCACCCACCGTGAGGTTCCATTTCGGCGCGAACGCCCAGTCGGCCTGGCCGAAGACGGCCTTCGAGTCGGACTGGCGGTCCTGCTGGTCGTACAGGTAGTAGTACGGCTGGCCGGGCAGCTGCACCATCGAGGAGATGTCGTCCTCGCCGAATTCGATGGCGTTCTTCTCGTGCATCCAGAACAGGCCCGTGACGTAGCGCAGGCTGCCCGTTTCGCCGCGCAGCTGCAGCTCGTTGACGGTGGTGCGGAATTTCGAGCCGTTGGTGAACGTGGCGGTGTCGTTCAGCAGGCCGCCGTAGATGTTCACGTCCGCCGCCAGCGGCTGGTAGCCGGCATCGCCGTCGCGGATCTGGCGGCGCTTCTGCACCGCGTACGACGAATTCCACTCCACCGTGGTGGTCGAAGTCGGCGACCACGTGAAGCGGCTGCGGTAGGTGTCGATGGTCCAGTGCAGCGCGCCGGGCACGTTGATCTTCACGTCCCACTGGTCGCCCTGGCACGCGTAGGCCGTGCCGGCCGCCATCTCGCAGTCCTTCAGGGCGATATCGCCGGCGCCGTTGTTGGTGTAGCGCTCGTAGGCACCCAGCCATTCCAGGCGGTCGCCGATCTTCCAGCGGGCCTGCAGGCGCGCTGCCCATTCGTTCTTGTTGCCGTAGGCCTTGTCGGCGCCGACGGGCACGTTGTGGCGCTGGTCCACGTCCGGGATGACGTTGCCGGCCGCGTCGCGCGCCGGCGTGATGCCGAACTCGGGGAAGTTCGCGGCATAGAAATCCTGCGACTGGTTCAGGTAGCTGTCGCGCTTGACGGCCATGCCCGTGACGCGCATCGCGAAGTTGTCGCTGACGGGGATGTTCTGCGCGACCGAGGCCTGGCGCAGGTTGTAGTTGCCCACGGCGACATTGGCCATCCCCTCGGACGAGCCGAACTTGGGCTTCGCGGGGATGATGTTGATGCTGCCGCCGGTGGCGTTACGGCCGAACAGCGTGCCCTGCGGGCCGCGCAGTACTTCCACCTGGTCCAGGTCGAACAGCAGCGCCAGCGCCGACTGCGGGCGCGGCGTGTAGATGCCGTCCACGTGCAGGCTGACGGCCGGGTTGCCGATCTCGGTGAAGTCGTTGCTGCTCACGCCGCGCATCGAGATCTTCACGCCGGAGCTGCCGTCGGTCGCGCTGCCCAGCTGCAGGTTGGGCACTTCACCGGACAGGCCGCGGATATCGGTGATGCCCTTGCGGGTCAGCTCGTCCTGCGTGACGGCCGTCATCGACACGGGAGTCTTGAGCAGCGAGGTGGAATGGCGCGTGGCCGTGACCACGACTTCCGGAATTTCGTTCCTGTTCGCTGCCGCGGCGGGTGCGGTGGCACCCTCCTGGGCCAGTGCCGGCCATGCGGCAACGCCGCAGGCCCCGGCGACGGCCATGCTGATGAGGGTTTTTCTGGTGCTCGTTCGGGACATCTGGAGACTCCTGTTTTTGTTAAAGACGATGAACCACACAGCGCCGGGGCGCAGACAGTCTTGCGACGGAAATCGGGAAAGCGGATCAGGCGGGCGTGGCGCGGCGCCAGCGGCGCAGTTTGTGACCGGACGCGGCGTACCAGAGGATCAGCGCGTAGCACGGCAGCATCAGCCAGTACGCTTCGCGCGGCGTAGCGAGATCGGACAGGCGGCCATACAGCAGCGGCATCACGGCGCCGCCGGCAATCGCCATCACCAGCACGGCGGACCCGCTCGCCGTGTAGCGGCCCAGTCCCTGCAGGGCCAGCGGCCAGATGGCCGGCCACACCATCGCGTTGGCAAGGCCCAGCAGCGCCAGGCACATGACGGTATCCGGCACCAGCGGCACGCCGCTCCAGCCCAGCAGCGCCTGCGAGATGCCATGCGATTGCGTGGAACCCGTCGCCACGCCGATCGTGAACACGATGCCGACGACGGCGGACAGCACCAGCGCACGCTGCTGCGACAGGTAGCGGGGAATCGCCACCACGCCGACCAGGTAGCCGATCACCATGCACACCATCGTGTACGAGGTCAGCACGCCGAAGCTGGCGACATTCAGTTCATGGCCATACAGGCTGATGGTGTCGCCGGCGATGACTTCCACGCCGACGTAGCAGAACAGCGCCATGGCGCCCAGCACCAGTTGCGGGAACTGCAGCACGCCGGTGCGCTCCACCTGCGCATCGACACCATCCGTCTCGGCCGGGATCTCGCGCAGGTTCGAGAAGTGGATGAACACCATGATCAGGAACAGCACGCCGGCCATGCAGGCATACGGGAACACCAGGCGCGTCGCCAGCGTGGCGCGCATGGCTTCACGCGCGGCTGGTTCCAGCGATGCCAGAGCCGTGTGCGAGAAGCTGTCGATATCGGCCAGCATCAGCGACGAGAACACCAGCGGCACGACCACGCCGGCGCCCTTGTTGAACAGACCCATGATACTGATGCGCATGGCGGCGCTTTCGCGCGCGCCGATGCAGACGATGTAAGGATTGATCGCCGTCTGCATCAGCGTCATGCCGGTGGCCAGCGTGAACAGCGCGGCCAGGAACAGCTCGTAGTGCGTGGTCTGCGCGGCCGGGATGAACAGCAGCGCGCCGGCGCCCATGATGCCCAGGCCCAGCGTCATGCCGCGCTTGTAGCCGATGCGGCTCAGTACCGCGGCCGAAGGCAGCGCCATCACCGTGTAGGCGATGTAGAACGCGAAGGTGACCCACAGGGCCTGGAAGTTGTTCAGGCCGCAGACGATCTTCAGGAACGGCACCAGCGAGCCATTGAGCCACGTGACGAAGCCAAGGATGAAGAACAGCAGGCCTACAAAAAGCATGCCGACCACCACCTCGCGCGTCGAGTCGGCAGCACGGTCGACTGGCTCGACCTTGCTCGCGCCCTTGTTCACGCCCTTACTCATGTCTGCGCTCATTTCCATGCTGCGGCGCTCCGCAGGGTCACTGGGGTGGGCGGGTGCGGCGCGGTGCGGCGGATGAAGTGCTGTTGCATGAGGGTCCCCGTTGTTCGATGACCCATCCTAGCAACGGGGCGACGGCACCGCCAGCCCGCACCCGGCAATTCATAAGTATATGATTTTGTTGATAATGCCTGTTCAAAGGCCGCATTGGCGCTTACACTTCTTTACAGAGCCCGGCATTTGCAGGCGCGCCCCGCGGCGCAGGCCCGTGGCACGCCTTGCAAATCATTACAAAACGATGCGGGAAATTACAGCTTTGTGACGGCCGAGCCACACACCCGCGGGGAAACTGAATAAACTGTTTTCGGCGCCGCCCCTGGCCAGACAACCTTTGACCTTTTCAAGCACATGATCTCGGTAGACCTCGCCGGCCATCGCTTCCAGCTTCGCGCTGCGGCGGTCATCGCCGCTGACGACTTCATTCTGATCCATCGCATGGAAGGCCATGACGTCTGGGCCTTGCCCGGTGGCCGCGTCGATCCGGGCGAGTCCGGCCAGCAGACGGTGGTGCGGGAATTTGGCGAGGAGCTGGGCGTAACGGTGCAATGCGGCGCGCTGCTCTTCGTCGTCGAGAATTTCTTCAACGTGGATGACAAGCCCTGTCACGAGATTGGCCTGTATTTCCGTGCCACGCTGCCGGCCGGCTCGCCGCTGCTGGACAAAACGCGTTCCCACCCGGGTGTCGAAGGTCGGCACCGGCTGGAATTCAAGTGGGTGCACAAGTCGGCACTGGCAGATGCCGGTCTGCGGCCCTTGACGCTTTGCCAGGCGCTGTGCCAACCGCTCGCTGGCGTTCAGCACATCGTCCAGCGCGACTGAAGCAGATGAGCATTTCTCTCGTCGTCGTGCGCCATGGCCGCACCGCGTTCAACATCGAAGACCGCTACCTGGGTGCGCTCGATCCACCGCTCGACGCGGTCGGCATCGAACAGGCGGCGGCCCTAGCGCACGCGCTGCCGGCCGCGCTGGGCGGGCGTCCCACCGCGCTGACCTGCTCTCCCCGGCTGCGGGCCCGGCAGACTGCGGCCATCCTGGCGACGGCGTGGCGGCTGGAAGCGTCGGTGATCGATGCATTCGCCGAGCGCAATGTCGGCGTCTACGAAGGCCTGACGCGCGAAGAAGCGCAGGCGGCGTACCCTGCGCTATGGGCGCAGGACATCACACGCCAGTGGCATGCCGCGCCAACCGGTGGCGAAAGCATCCAGGCGGTGTTCGACCGCGTGACGGCTGGCCTGGACCGACTGCGCCGCGATTTCCAGGGCCAGACCGTGGTACTGGTGGCGCACGGCTTCGTTGCGAAAGTCATCCGCGCGATCCTGACCGACCTGTCGCGCGAGGAATTCTTCCGCTATGCGCTGAAGAACGGTGAGTTCGCCCGCTATCAGTTAACGACGTGACCTGATCACTCCACCAGGAGCAGCGTCACACCCTGCCGCGGCAAGGCAAAGGTGATCCTGCCGCTGCCGCCGCGTGTCGCCAGTGCCGGCAGCGCGACGGGCTTCATCACCGATGCGGCCTCCATCCGGGCGTACTGCTTTTCGTTCGGCGACTGCGGGGAGCCCATGGCCTTCCACGCAGCGAAGGCGTTGGCATGGGCTTCATCGACGCGCCACTGCGTGACCTTGCCCGCCTTGCCGAGGCCGCGCAGGTTCAGCGTCACGGCGGCCTCCGGGCCGGCCACGTCGTCATCGTGGTAGTGCCACACGAGGACGGCGACCTTGCCGTCGCTGGCGCGCGAGGCCAGCACGCCCACATCGGCCCGGTTGCGCACACCACCCTTGACGATATCGTCGAGTGGCACTTCGCCATCGCTGGATGCAGTGAGCTGCGTGGCGCCCAGCTTGGAAAACATGCGGAACACGTTCAGCACCGGCAGGTCGATGCCGTTGGTGGCCAGCTGGCGGTAGCCGGCGAACCACGGCTGGTCCTCGAACGTGAAGGCCCAGGTCAGCGCGCCATCCAGGTTGACCTGGTTGCGGTCGGCCAGCTGCCAGATGCGCTTGTAGCTGGCCGCCGTGTAGCTCGAGTACATGGTGCCGTTGCGGTAGGCGTTCTGCGGACCGGGACAGGCCGCGCAGCCTTCCGGATCGTTCTCGCCGATGACGATCGGCTTGTCCTTCAGCTTCGGCACGGCGGCGATCTTGCGGAAACCCGCATCGACACCTTGCAGCTGCGTGGCGATCCCCATGCGCACGTGGCCATCGACGAAGCTGGGGTTGCCCTTCGCATGGAACGCGAGGAAGTCGGTCGGCGTGCCCGTTTCGCCGGTCGCGTAATTCGTGCCGTTGGCGACGTGGTCGAGGAAGGCATCCATGAACTTGCCGCCAGCGCCCGCGACATCCGGCCCGCCAACGCGCGCCTCGGGCAGCGCGCGCCGCACGCCGGCAATCGCGTAGTCGTGCAGCTTGTTGAACTCCGCCTGCGTGCCGGTCCAGTACGATGGGCCGTTCGGCTCGTTCCACACTTCGAAGTACCAGGTCCTCACTTCGTCGCGGCCGTAGCGCTCGACGTTATGCTTCGTCCACTGGTACGCCAGCTCGCCCCACTTCGCGTAATCCTTCGGCGGCGCGTTCCAGCCGCCCTCGATCAGGTTGTACGAGAAACCGGGGCGCCAGGTGTGCTGGTACGGCGTGCCGGGCTTCGCGCTGGACAGCGCTTCCGGCATGAAGCCGATCTGCAGGTAGGGGCGCACGCCGCGCTGCAGGTAGCTGTCGATGATCGCGTCGGTCACGGTCCAGTCGTAGACCGGCTTGCCGTTCTTGTCCTCGGTGTACGCATTGGTGCTGCCCCACTTGAACGCGCCGGTGCCGTCGCCCGTATTGAGCAGGTTGTGTGCGCGGAAGTAAACGTCGCCGGGCCGCAGTTCACCCAGGTGCTGCAGCAGCTTGCGGCCATCCTTCATCGTCGCGTAGTTCGGTTCGTCCGCACCGAAGAAGCGCCAGATCGGTTTCAAAGGTCCGACGGGTTTGCCGGCATCGACGTCGATATTGACCTGGAAAGGGGCGGCGGCCGGTTGGGCGTGGCTGGCCGCGAACGGCAGCAGCATGGCGGCGATGATGACCGCGGTGACGGGGAAGGCGCGCATGGAGCTCCTGGCGTTGGTTGCGACCGGAGGGTGGCCGGTCGGTTGGTGGCTCGCGCGAGTGTAGCGCGGTGGCCGCAGTCCATCGCCGCCGGGGCGCTTCTGCTCACCAAGTTGATTGTCAGCGCGCCTACTTCGCCGGGCTGCCGGCAATGCCGTTGCCCGTGGCTGCCCAGTAGATGCCGCCGTACAGGTGATGCCGGAATACCGGATCGGCGTACGTACCCGGCAGGTGGCCCAGCGCGGTGTAGAACGACCGGCCGCCATCGAAGGGGTGGTACCAGCTCACGGGATGGAAACTGCCCATGCCGCCGTTCGGCTTCGGCGCGTACGTGGATTCGTCCACGGTGAGCAGATAGTGTAGGCCGGCGGTTTCCTCCTTGCCGAACTCATACCACTCCTCGGTCACGAGCGAACGGTCGGCGAAGCGTTCCATGCCGGGGAAGGCGCGGTCTGCCACCTTCAGCATGGCCGTCTGCACGGGCGGATGGGTGGTGAACATGCGGCCGACCAGCTGGCGGTACCACGGCCAGCCATATTCGGTGTCCGATGCGGCATGCACACCGACATAGCCGCCGCCCTTGCGGATGTAGCGTTCGAAGGTACGGCGCTGCTCGTCGGTCAGGATGTCGCCGGTGGTGGACAGGAAGACGACGGCCTGGTACTTCGCCAGCTCCTGGTCCTTGAAGATGCGGCCGGCATCCTCGGTCCAGAACACGTTGAAGTCGTGCTGCTGCGCCAGCTCGCGCAGCGCCGTCACGCCTTCGTGGATCGATTCGTGGTGCCAGCCGGCGGTTTTCGAGAACACCAGGATGTTGAACTGGGCGGCGGAACAGTCCAGCGTCACGATGGCCAGCGCCGCGGCGGCACCCAGCCTGAATACAGCTTTCATCGAGTCTCCATTTGTTTTGATTTGTTTTGTTATCGGGCGAAGCTAATGGAGCGTGACGGCTTTGTCAACGCCGCGCCGGGTTCGCGCCGCGCTCCATCGCGCTGGCGGGGGTATGCATACGGTATGTGCCGCGAAAATCGGCTTTTTCCAAATACTTCTCCCTGCTTCTAAACGCCTCTATTTCCTGGGAATCGTTACGAAATGCCGATGCCCTGCCCTGCGAACGCCAGTACCGCCGCTTAGCAGGAACTCCAGCGAAATATCAGGAAGTAGAAGCGTTTAGAGCGGTTTAGAAAAAGCCAAAAAAACAGGGACCACCCCGATATTCCCGGCACGCGCGCGGCTGTTGCCACCGCAGCCTGATCCCAGGTGTGTGCAAGTGCTCTCGATGCATTCGCAAACGACTGGGTTCAGACCCGCGAAAGTGGCAGCAGCAAAGGTTGCTGCGGGCGCTCCCGCGGAGCCGATGATGGTGGCGGGAGCTTACTTCGGCAGCGCCAGCGTGGTTTTCGCCGCGATCGCATCCGACGCCCCGCCCAGCGAAAACACGTACTCGCCCGGCGCGCGCTGCCACGCGTGCGTGGCGACGTCGTACATCGCCAGCAGACGCGGATCGACCGTCACGCTGACGGCCTTGCGCTCGCCCGGCTGCAGGGTCACCTTGTCCCAGCCGGCCAGGCGGCGCGGGGCTTCCCAGCCGCCCGCCTTCGGACCGACATACACCTGCGGCACGGCGGCGCCGGTGCGCTTGCCCGTGTTGGAGACGGTGAACTCGACGATCACCTTGTCGCCATCGCGCCGCGCCTGCAGGTCGCCGTACGAGTAGGTGGTGTACGACAGGCCGTGACCGAACGCGAACAGCGGCTTCCTGCCCGTCTTTTCGAACCACTTGTAGCCGACGGCCGCGCCCTCGATATCATAGTCGGTGGTGGGGTGGCCGTCGTTGACCGCCGGATTGCCGTCGATCTTCGGCCGCGGCAGCTGGGCTTCCGAGACGGGGAACGTGGCGGGCAGGCGGCCGGACGGATTGACTTCGCCCGTCAGCACGCGCGCGATGGCCTCGCCGCCCGCCGTGCCCGGATACCAGGCCGCCAGTACCGCGCCCACCTTGCCGAGCCACGGCATCGTCACCGGGCCGCCCGTCTCCAGCACGACGACCGTGCGCTTGTTGGCACCGGCCACCGAGGCGATCAGCGCATCCTGGTTGTCCGGCAGGGACAGCGAGGGCGCATCGATGCTCTCGGCCGTCCACTGCGTGGCGAACACGATGGCCACGTCCGCGCCCTTCGCAACCCGGGCCGCCGCGGCGGCATCCTTCCCGTCGTGCCAGACGATTCTGGCGCTGCCCATCCTGGCCTGCAGCGCCTTCAGCGGCGACGACGGCAGGTAGACGATCGGCCCCGGGAAGCTCTTCGGTCCCAGGCCCTTGACGGCATTGCCGCCCGCCGGATGCACCTGTGCCGCGCCACCGCCGGAGAGCACGCCCACGTCCGCATGGCCGCCGATGACGGCGATCGTCTTCACGCCGGCGGCCAGCGGCAGCAGGTCGCCCCCGTTCTTCAGCAGTACGATGCCCTCCTCCGCGATGGAACGGCTGATCAGCGCGTGCGCGGCGAAGTCGATTTTCTCCGGCTCCACCTTCGGCTGCGGCGCATCCATCAGGCCGTTCGCATACATCGCGCGCAGGATGCGGCGCGCCATGTCGTCCAGCCGCGCCGGCGGCACGTGGCCGTTGTTCACGGCCTCCTTCAGCGCGGGGCCGAAATACTGCGACTTGTCGAACGGCCAGCCGGACTGCTGGTCCAGCCCGTTGTTGGCGGCCTGCGTGGTGGAATGCGTGCCGCCCCAGTCCGACATCACGAAGCCCTTGTAGCCCCAGTCCTTCTTCAGCACCTGGTTCAGCAGCCAGTCGCTCTCGCAGGCATACACGCCGTTGACGCGGTTGTACGAGCACATCACGGAACCGGGATCGCCCCGCTCGATGGCGATCTGCAGCGCCAGCAGGTCGGACATGCGGCCGGCCGCTTCGCCGATCTTCACGTCGATCGTGTTGCGGTTGGTTTCCTGGTCGTTGAAGGCGTAGTGCTTGACGGTGGCCACGATCTGGTTCGACTGCACGCCGCGGATATGTTCGCCCGTCGAGATCCCGGCCAGCAGCGGATCCTCGCCGCCGTATTCGAAGTTGCGGCCGTTGCGCGGCTCGCGCATCAGGTTCACGGCACCGCCCAGCATCACGTTGTGGCCGGACAGCCGTGCTTCGCGGCCGATCATCGCGCCGCCGTCGTAGGCGAGCTTCTGATTCCACGTCGCGGCGCTGGCGAGCCCGGACGGCAGCGCGGTGCGTTCGCGCGGCTGCGGCGAGGGCTGCGTGGCCACGCCAATGCCGGCATCGGTCTGCCATTGCGGCGGCACGTTCAGGCGCGGGATGCCGTGGATGAAGCCGGCCGTGTAGGGAATCGCTTCCGCGGGCGGCTTCACGCCATGGATCTCGGCACCGAAGTAGCCGAACACCAGGCGCAGCTTTTCATCCTGCGTCATCTGCGCCACGGTGGACTGGGCGCGGGCATCCGGATCGGGCGCCGCGTGGGCACCACCGGCGAGCAGCAAGGCCATTGCAGCCACCAGCATTTTTTTGACCGGCATCTTCGTTTTCATTGTTGTCTCCATCTTCTTCATCATTACAGCGTCACCCTCATGGTTTTACCTTCATAGGTCAGCTCCTTGTCGGCCGCATCCAGCGTCTGCTCACTGGACGTGCCGGGTTTCACGACATGGATGCGGAACACGCGCCGCGCTACCATGCCGGGCCAGCTGCCGGTGCGCGCGCCCACGGTCAGCGTGCGGGTGCGGTCGTCCCACTGCAGCGGAATGCGCGAGAATTCGCCGCGCTGGTAGCTCTCCGACACGCCGTCGTCCTCGTACAGGCTGAACTTGCCGTCCGCGCCCGCGTAGACCTTCAGCGTCACCGGCGCATCGGGCTTCTCGTCCACGTACTGGGTCACGGGGCCCATCGGCACGATCGAGCCGGCCTTGACGAACAGCGGCATGCGCGTTTCAGGCGCCGGTGCGGTCACGGTACGGCCGCCTTCGTGGCGCTGGCCCGTGTGGTAGTCGTACCACTGCGCGCCCTTCGGCAGGTAGACGGAACGCTCGCGCGCACCGTAGGCGTACACGGGCGCCACCAGGAAGGCGTGGCCGAACAGGTACTCGTCCCGCACGTCCTTCGACTGTTCATCCTGCGGAAAATCCATCACCAGGCCGCGCATGATGGTGCCGGAGTTGAAATAGGTGTCGGAGGCGGTCGCGTAGATGTAGGGCATCAGGCGGTAGCGCAGTTTTAAATACCACACCATCGAGTCGCGCATCGGCGAGCCGGCCGGCGCGATATTGTGGATCTCTCGCTTGACCACTTCGCCATGCGAGCGGAACAGCGGCGTGAACGCGCCGAACTGCCACCAGCGCAGGTTCAGCTCGCGCCACTCCTTCAGGTCCTCCGGCGTGCCTTTCGCTTTACCCGTGGCACGGTTCTCCTGCGCCGAGCCCAGGTCGCCGCTCTGGAAGCGCGTCTCCTGCGCATAGCCGCCGATATCGTGCGTCCAGTTCGGGATGCCGCTCATGCCGAAGCTCACGCCGGCCGAGATCTGGTCGTACAGGTTGTTCCAGCGGCCCACCGTGTCGCCGCTCCACACGGCCACGTAGTTGCGCTGCACGCCCGCGAAGCCGGAGCGGGACAGGATGAACTGCCGTTTATTGGGCTGGTCCCGTTTCAGGCCGTCGTACAGGGCCGACGTGTGCGGCAGGCTGTAGGCGTTGAACGTCACTTCGCCGGCACCGTATGGCGTGGGGCCGATCAGCTTCTTGAAGTCTTCCAGCCGCGAGTTCGACAGCACGTCCGGCTCGCTGTTGTCCATCCACCAGGAGTCGAAGCCCAGGTCCACCAGCTTCGTCTTCATCTGGCGGTAGTAGATGTCGCGGGCTTCCTGCGCGTACGGCGAATAATGGCTGTTCTTGTAGCCGGGGCCGACCCAGTCCAGCGCGCCATCCTCGACGTTCTTCGTCCACATATGGCCCTTCGCCGCCAGCTCCTTGTAGTTCGCCGTGGTGTCGTAGAACTTGCCCCAGACGGACAGCATGATCTTCGCGTGCAGGCGGTGCACCTCGTCGACCATGCCCTTCGGGTCGGGGAAGCGCTTCGGATCCCAGTCGTGCGAACCCCAGGCGTTTTCCGGCCAGTAGAACCAGTCCTGCACGATGTTATCGAGCGGCCAGCCTTCCTTGCGGTAGGTGCGCACCGTGTCGAGCAGCTGCTCCTGCGTCTCGTAGCGCTGGCGCGACTGCCAGAAGCCGTAGGCCCATTTCGGCATCAAGGGCTGGATACCGGTCAGCGTGCGGTAGCCGCCGATCACATGGTCGATGCTGGTGCCGCGCACCACGTAGTAGTTCAGCGCCTCGGCCACCTCGGACGAGAACTGCAGCGAGTGCCGCTCCGGCGCCGGCAGCGGATCGTTGTGCGTCACGTGGATCATGCCGCCTTCGGGCTTCCATTCCAGCTTGAAGTCGACGGGTTTACCGGGCACGAAGGTCACCTCGAAGTTGTGGTACCACGGGTTCCAGCCCTGGCGCCACACGTCCATCACCTGCTTGCCGCCGACCGTCAATTTCGCGTAGTCGCCGGCGTACAGCTGCATCTTGTGCACGCCTGGCTTGCCGCTCGCCAGCTTGCCTTCCCAGACGACGCGCACGTCCTTGAGCTCCTTCAGGGGTTTCAGCTCCTTCGGCCAGAACTCGGCCACGTCCTTCAGGTACTGGTAATTGATGTTCTCTTCGCGGCGCGTGAGCACCAGCTTGCCGCCCACGTAGTAGCGGGCCGTCAGCGCGCCCGCCTTGCCATCGGCGTCGGTCAGTTGCAGGTCGCGGCCGATCGGACCGTACGGGCGCGCATCGCCGAAGCGCGTGATGCCGTTGTTGTCCCACAGGACGCCGTAGTTCTTGTCGGAGACGAGGAAAGGCACGGCGACATCCATATTGTGCTGCAGCAGCTGCACGTCTTCGCCGTTCAGGTTCAGCTGGCCGTTCTGGTGCTGGCCCGTGCCGTAGAACGCGTCCCGGGTGCCGAAGTTGAAGCCCTGCTTCACGGCCAGGAAGGGCTTGCCGCCCACCGTGACGGGCCGGAGGTCCTCCGCATCCTGCTTCAGGAACACGGCGCCGCCCTGGTCGGCGAACTGCACGCGGCCGTCCTTCAGCGACACGGTGGCCGTCACCAGCTTCGTGCTCAAGGCCACCGTGTCACCGCTGCGCTTCACGGCGAACTGGCAGGCACATGGCTTGGCGATCGTCATCAGCGATGGCGTCAGCGCCTTGCCGGCCTGGTCGACTTTCACCACGTGGAGGATATGGTCGGCCATGACTTCCAGCCGCACTTCCTTCGCGGCGCCGCTGTCGGGAGCGACCGTGATGCCCGATGTCGTCTGCTGGAACGTGCCGGCCGAGGCCGCGCCGGCCAGCAGCAGGCAGGCGACGGAGATTGCTGTCATCTTCATTGATAGGTTCCGATCTTCACTTTGAGTACCGTCGGCGTGGTGCCGAAGTTGAGGCCATAGTCGGTCTGGTCGCCATTCCACACGCGTTCCAGCACCCAGTTGCCCTTGCCGTCGTAGCGCCCTTCTTCCACGCGGGCATACAGCGCAGGCTTGCCGGCATGGCGGCCGCTCGGCTCGAACTTGATGCGGGCGCGCTGGCCGACGACGACGAATTCGTTGTCGCCCGTCTGCGCCACCGCCAGCCCGCCGTTCGGCTTGTCCGTGCCCTCCATCGGATCCTTCGCGGCCTGGTCGCCGAACTGGCGCTGGCGGTACGACACGGTGGCCGTCCAGTTCTTCAGCGTGATGGTCTGCGGCGTGCGTTCGTCGGACTCCGCCACGCCCTGCGTGCGGCCTTCGAAGGCCCACTGTGCCCATTCGCGCATCATCGGGCGGAAGGTGCCGAAGATCTGCGCGAACGGCTCGACCATCGTGCGGTCCGTCGCCTTGGCACCCAGCGGATAGTTGCTGAATTCGAAGTAATCGATGCCGAACGGTGCGAAGCCGATGCCGCCTTTGCCGAACACGGGCCACGCCACGCGCGCCAGGTCGGCCGAATTGCCGATCTCCGGCACGAACAGCGCGTTGTCGGGCCGCCGGAACTTGTCCAGCGTGGCGAAGATCTTGTTCGATTCGTGGTCGTAGATGTCCGGCGCGGCCACGTCGATATGGGGCGCGGCCGCCTTCCAGATGCCGATCACGTCGTAGGTGGGACCACCGCTGGCGAAGTTGCCCTTCCATGGCGCCAGCGGCTCCACGGCATTGCGGACCGCGTTATTCACGAACATCGGCAGGTCGTACACGGCGCGCCCTGCCTTGGCGATCTCCTCGATGTAGTGCGCGATGGCCCAGGTGTGGAAGTACTGCTCTGCGTAGTCGCCGTAGACCGCCTGCCAGGTGCCGGACGACTTTCCGGACACCGGCGCTTTCTGCTTCGCCAGCACGGCCGCGGGCACCGGCCCATTGAACGCCTTCTGCGCCGCCGGGCCGTAGTCGCGCACCAGGCCGTAGGTGCCCACTTCATTCTCCACCTGGACCATGATCACCGTGTGCTGCTCGCCGTCGAGCTTCTTGAGGTGCTCCATCAGCGCCACGAAGGCCTTGCGGTCGGCCTTCAGGGTCTCGGTACCGAACGGCGAATGGCAGTAGCTGTCCTTGCCGGCCTTGTCCACCATGCGCGGAAAGCGCCTGTTGTCGAACTTCACCCAGGCCGGCAGGTAACCCGGACCCGTGTTCTTCCAGGTGCCGAACCACAGCAGCACCAGCCGCACGTTCTTCTCGCGCGCCTGGGTCACCAGCGTGTCGACGTAGCTGAAATCGAACTTGCCTTCGGTCGCTTCGATCTGTTCCCAGGCGACGGGAATCTCCAGCGTGTTGGCCTGCGCATCATTGATCGCGGCCCACACCTTCGGCAGCGCGTTCGGGTAGTTGCTGGAGTTGTGGGCCTGGCCGCCCAGGATCAGGTAGGGCGCGCCGTCCACCATCAGCGCATGGCGGCCTTCCTTCGTGACGAGGCGCGGCAGGTCGGCGGCGTGGGCGCCGAAGGCAAACAGGCTGGCCAGCAGGACGGCCAGTGCGGATGGTCTCGATATGGTCTTGATTTTCATGGGCTCCGTTCGGATCGGGGATCAAATTAGAATGAATACCGCAGCTGGGCAGTGTAGCGCGGGCCGGACACGAACCAGGCGCGGCCCATCATGCCGATCCCTTGCTGCATCAGCTGCTTGTATTTCGAGTCCGTCAGGTTCTGCGCCTCGATGCCCAGCGAAGTGCGCTCGTTGATCTGGTACGACAGCGAGGCATCGAGCTGGCCATAGTCGTCCGCCCAGGTCGGCAGGGCCCAGGCCACCACGTTCTGGCCGACCGTCGGGCTGGCCGGATTGGTGTCGCGGCCGTCGCCGCCGCGCGTGCCGTTCACGTTCACGCCCTGCAGGTTCTTCGAGCGCCAGCTCCACGCCAGCCGCGAGGACCATGGCCCGTGGTCGTAGAGCAGCGCCAGGTTGTAGGCATTGCGGGACAGGTATTGCAGCGGCAGGTTGCCGAAGGTCTTGCCGTCCGTGTCGCAGCCGTTCTGGTTCAGGTTGATATTGGCCTTCGTGTCGCCGCCGCTGCAGTACACCGTGTAGCGGTCGTCGTACAGGTGCTGGCTGCTGTCGACGAAGGTGTAGTTGGCCTGCACGCCCAGGCCGGCCCAGGCACCCGGCAGCTTGTCGAAATACTGCTGATAGGCGATCTCCACGCCGCTGGCGCGGCCGCGCGCGCCGTTCACGGGTCCCGTGGCAACGAAGTTGTACAGCTTGCCGTTCACGTCCGGCAGCGGGTAGATATAGGACTGGTTGACGATGACGTCCTTCAGCCGCTTGTTGAACAGTGCCACCGTCAGCGAACTGGCGCGGCCGAAGTACCACTCGGCCGTCAGGTCCACCTGGGTGGCGGAGATCGGCCGCAGCATCGGATTGCCTTTCGCTTCGCCGGTCTGCGTCACGCTGCGCACCACGGCCGTCTGCGTCAGCGGGAAGCTGGTGAAGTCCACGTTCTGGTTCAGCGTCGCATAGCCCTGCAGCTGCGAGAAGTCCGGCCGCGACACGGCCTTCGAGGCGGCAAAGCGGAACTGCAGGTCGTCGCGCGCCTTCAGCCGCAGGTTCAGGCTGGGCAGCACGTTGCGGTAGGCGTTGCGGTAGTTCTGGTCCGCGGCGAACGCCGGGATGTTCGGGATCGCCGGGCCGGTCTGCGTGAAGCCGGCGGGGATGGTCGGATTGTTGTTGGTGTAGACGGTGTAGCCATGCGCATCCATCTCGGTGCGCACGTAGCGCACGCCCACGTTGCCGTCCACCGGGTACTTCAGGTTGTCCCAGCCGAAGCGCAGCTGCGTGAAGGCGGCTTTGGTCTTTTCCGACTGCTCGTTCATGCCGGCCGGGTTGCCGCCGAACGCGGCTGCCGTCCACGGTGCGCAGTTGGGCGCCTGGCCCAGGCGCACCGCGCGCTCGGTGCACAGGATGTCGAAGAACTTGTGCAGGGCCGCGTACGAGTCCGGATAGCCGGTGGCCCACGACACGTCCGGGAACACCAGTGCCGGCACGTTCACTTTGCCGTTGAAGAAATTATTGAACGGGGTGATGTGCGTGGCACCGGAAAAGCGCGGGTCGGCCAGGAAGGCCAGCTGGTCGATCGTACCGCCCAGCTGCCAGGTCTGCGAGATCGGCGACCAGTTGTAGTCCGGGTTCGACAGCTCGGTCACGGCATCGCGCTTCGTGAAGCGCACGCCGAAGCGCAGGTCGCGCAGCACCGGATGTTCGAAGGTGTACTTGGCGTCGAGCTTGAGCGCCTTGGATTCGGACGTACTGCGGTCGAAGTGCTCCTGCGTGAAGGCCCAGAAGTAGTTCTGCGGGTTGGCCAGGTAGGCGCGCTGCGCATCGTTGAAGATCAGGTTCGGCAGGCTGCCGCGCAGGTCGATCTGCTGCTCGGGCAGCAGCGTGCCGGTGGCCACCGTGGAATCGAAGCCGTCCGTCTTGGCCTTGATGCGCTGCAGGTCGCCGGTGAACTCCCACTGGTCGCTGGCGCGCCAGGTGACGTTCCACGAGATGTCCGTCGTGTCGGACTTGCGCTTGGCGATGCGCGTGTCGTCGCCGAACGAGATGCCGGAATCCATCGGGTCGGACAGCGTGCCGGTCAGCAGCGTGCCGTTCGGGCTGAAGGTGCCGTTGGCCACCTGGATGTTGTAGGGGCTGGAGGCGGCGAACAGCGCCTGCTCGTCCCACTGCATCTCGTACTTCGACTTGAAGAACGTGATGTGCGAACGCAGGTCGGCATTGGCCTTCCATTGCAGCGCGCCGTACAGGCCCTGGCGCTTGCGGTTGAAGTTCAGCGTCCGCCACTGCGCGCCCTTCGGCACCCATACCGTCTGACCGTTGACAACATCGTTGCGGGGGTAGTAGGGCTCCACCTGCAGCGCATCGGTGCGCGTGCCGCTTTCCGAATACGCATAATCGAGCAGCGCGCCGATCTCGCCGATGCCCGTTTTCCAGCGGTTCGACAGCAGGAAGGAACCGGACGGCGACCACTTGCCCTTCTTCAGTTCCGAGTACGTGGACGATGCCGACAGCGACACCTTGGGGCCCTTGAAGTCGAACGGCAGCGCCGTGCGCAGGTTCACCAGGCCGCCGATGGCGCCTTCGATCTGCTCGGCGGAGGGGTTCTTGTAGACGTCCAGGCCGGCCATCAGTTCCGGCGGCACGTCCTCGAAGTTGAGCGAGCGGCCGCCGTTGGCGGAGAAGGAATCGCGCCCGTTCAGTTCCGAGCGCACGTAGGACAGCCCGCGGATCGACACGCCGGAGCCCTCCACGGAATAGTGCTCGGGATCGGCGCGCGACATGGTGCGGTCGATCGTCACGCCGACCACCCGCTGCAGCACCTCCGTCACCGAGCGGTCGGGCAGCTTGCCGATATCCTCGGCGACGATCGAATCGACGATCTCGTCCGAGTTCTGCTTGATCTTCTGGGCGTTCTCGATGGAGCTCCGCTGGCCGGTGACGACCACCGTGGCCGTGGGGCCATCGTTCGCCGTCTGGGCCCGTGCCGCCCCTGCCGTCAGAAGCGCCACCTGCGCCACTGCCAGCGCCATCGCTGTGAGTCTGAACTGTTGCATTGCCGTCTCCTGGTTGGGTTATACCGCCGCGACGGTCCGCATCCTGCTTGTGCCGCAGTTCGATGCCGGACCGCCGTACTGCACCTGCTGTCAATCCCTGCTGTCAATCCCTGCCGCGCTCCTCCCGCCGCACTTCGCCATACACGATCCCGCGCCCCGCGGTACTCATGTAGACGCGCCCGAACACATTCATGTCGCCGACGACGAAGCGGCCGTCGCCGGGGCCGCCGTACTGGTGCGCGTCGTCGTTCACGCGCAGCCAGTGGTTTCCCGCATCGAGCGAACGCCAGACGCCGCGCAGGCCGTCCACCGTGCCCCAGAGGTACAGGGCCGGGAAGTCGCTGCCGGGCGCGGCCTTGCCGAAGCCGACGGCACCGGCGTAGGTCACGCCATCGATCCGGCTGAAGGTGACGCCGGCATCGCGCGTGCGCGTCAGTCCGCCGTCCTTCAGGGCCACCCACACATCGCCGCCGGCGCCCGGCACGGGACGCACGAGATCCGATCCGCCAGGCGGCAGCTGTGCGCGGGGAACGAAGGACCGGCCGCCATCCGAGCTGACGAGAAAGGCGCCATCGCGGTAGGCATAGAAGCGGGTGGCGTCCACCGGATCGGCCACGGGCCGGGCACCGTCGATGCCGGCGGCGGCGCTCCATGTGTCGCCATCGTCGATCGAGCGATACGTGACGGCGGATTTGTCGGGACTGTGCAGCAGCACCCTGCCGTCGGCGGACAGGGCCACCTGGCCGTTCCTGCCGTGCATGGCGCGGCCGGCGCGCCAGTGTTCTCCGCCATCGCGCGACACCTGCACCGCCTTGCCGGCGCGCGCCAGTATCTGCGGCTGCGTGCCGGCGAAGGCCAGGCCGAACGTGGTGCCCATCTGCGGCTGGTGGATGAGGCCATACTGCGCGGGATCGGCGTGGCGGAAGCCGTCGTAGTCGCCGATGCTGCTGACGGGCGGTGCGCCGGCGCGGCTGACGAGGCCCAAAGGCACCGTCTCCTCCAGCCCCTTCACGTCGAAGCGCCAGGTGACCGGCACCGCGTCGAGGTTCGCCGTATGAAAAACGCCATTGCCGGAGGTGACCCACGCCGCGTGCGCGTCGAAAGGATCGATCGCGAACGTGCTGGCCCAGTGGATCGCGTGGCCCTTCAGCCACGGCACGCCCGCATCGTCCTTCACGAAGCCGCGCGCCACCAGGTCGGTCCAGTGCGCGCCGCCATCGTCGGAGATGAGCAGCCGGTCGCCCTTCGCATCGCCCTGCTGCGCATACAGGCTGATGGTGGAGACCAGCACGCGCCGCGGGTTATCGCGTGCGACGCTGATGCCGCTGTAGGCCGCGCGCGTGCCGGGCGTGACATCCTGCCCTTCGCCCGCAGCGATGGCGTACTTCCACACGGCGCCCCGGTCCATGGGTTCGTCGCCCCGCGGATGCGGTCCGGCGCCGTTCGCGAACGTGACGTACAGGTTGCCGGCACCATCGAACGCGCCTCGTTGCGGCAGCAGGCAGGGTGGGGTGCCGGCGACGGGAGCGAATGTCGCGCCGCCATCGTCGCTGCGGTACAGATTCGGCCCCGGCCGCGAGATGCCGACGAACAGGCGCCGCGCCGCACCGTTTGAGACGCTGGCCGGATCGGGCAGCACGAAGGCGATGCCGGCGCCGTTCGGCGTGGCCGTCACGTCCAGCCCGTCGAGGCGCTGCCAGGTCGCGCCGGCATCCCTGCTGCGGAACAGGCCATGTGCGCGGGTGCCGGCATACAGCACGTCGCCATCGCCCGGGTCGACGGCCAGGCGCTCGCCGTTGCCACGGCCCATGCCGTTGCCGTGCGCGGTGAACTGCGGCGTCACGTCCGTCACGGCGAACGTCCTGCCGTAATCGCGCGAACGCAGCACGGCGCTGCGGCCGCCGTTCAGGTAGGCGGTGCCGGCCAGCAGGTAGACCTTGCCCGCATCGCGCGGATCGGTGGCCAGCGCTTCCACGCCCAGCAGGCCCGTGTGGTCCTCGTCCAGGCAGTCCAGCAGCGGCACCCAGCGGTCGCCCTCGCGGCGGTAGGCGCCGCCGACATCGGTGCGCGCATACACGACGCCGCGCTGCGCCGGGCTGGGGATCACGGCGGACACGAAGCCGCCGCCGCCGATCGCCACGCTGTCCCATGCATAGCCGGTCAGCAGCGGCTGCAGCACCGGGTCCATCGCCGCGCCCCATATCGCGTAACCCCGCTCGTTGGGATGCAGCAGGTCCGGCATGATGTCGGGCGACAGCACGCCGTCCGCGTCGAGAAAGGCGGCGCTGAAATCGGCGTAGAACACGCGGCGCCCGTCGGCAAGGCGGGCGATGCGTTCATTGACGGCCGTGTTCAGGCGGCGCGACAGGCTGGCCACGCCATCGCGCGGGAACACGCCCACCAGCAGCACCTTCGTACGCGGCAGGCGTTCCAGCAGTTCGTCCACGATGCGGCGCACGCCGGCGGCCGTATGGTCCGGATCGTCCTGCCGGCTGCCCGTATTGTTAGTGCCGGCCATCAGCACGACGACCCGCGGATCGAGGCCGTCGACCTCGCCGTGCTGCAGGCGCCACAGGATGTTTTCGGTGCGGTCGCCGCCGAAACCCAGGTTGACGGGGTGGTAGCGCGCATAGCGCCGCGACCATTCCTGCGCGCCGGCCCTTGCCCAGCCTTCGGTGATCGAATCGCCCAGGAAGACCAGTTGCGGCACCGTGCCGGCGGCGCGGCGTTCGGCATTTTCCCGGATGCGCTGTTCGTGCCGCGGCAGCCACCAGTCCAGCGCCCACGCCTGCTGCAGCGGCTCGGGCGTGACGGCGCGCGTGCGGTAGTCGGCGCACGGCGTGTTCGGCGTGCCCTGCGCTGCGATGCGCACATTGGCGATGGCCACGTCGCCAGCCCCCGTGCCCTCCACTGAAAACGGTTTCACGACCGCTTCAAAAGGGTCGCCGTCGCGGTGGAAGCATTGCAGCGCGATCGATACGGTGCGCCAGCCCTTGCCGGCGGCGGCGCGGGCCGGCAGCACGTAAGGCACCTTGCGTTCGCAGTCCGCGCCGCAATCCAGCTTGAAGTCGATGCCGCCGCCGGCCAGTTCCAGCACGTTCAAGTCGAACGTCACGACGCCGCGTGCGAGGTAGTGACGCAGGTCCTGCGGTGCGGCCGCTTCGAAGCGCAGCGCGGCGTACCAGGACTTCTGCCAGACCAGCGTGACGGCGCGGCGGCCCTCGACCTGGTGCACCGCCGCCCGCACGACGGCGTCGGGCTGCTTCGCGCCCGGAGGCACGGTCACTGCAGCGCCGGACAGCGTGACAACGTTTTCAGGATCGGCCGCAAGAACACGCCAGCCGGCAGCGGCCTGGCCGTTCGACAGGGTAATGGTGGGCGGGGCTGCGGCTGCGGCAGGCTGCATGAACAGGACTGCAAGGGAGACTGCAAGCGAGAATGCGGGCGAGAATGCGAACAGGAGCGCGATCGAGAATGCAAACGGCCGCGCGCACGCGGCCGCGGCGGGCACGGGCAGTGCCGCCAGCTTCATGGGCCCGGGCAGCGGCAGCAGCTTTACGGGAAGCGCGCGCATGGTGTCTCGTCGTTATGGTTATGGGTCATTCTGGTCCACGTTCCGCACGGTCGGCAATTATGAAATTGACCAGCGCGGTGAACGATATTTGCTTCAGGCGATGCATCTGCACCGGCTCAGGCCTGCAGCGAAACGCGGTACACGGTGGTCTGCGTGTACACCTGCCCGGGCCGCAGGATCACGTTGGCCGCATGCTGGCCGTTCAGCTGGTCCGGATACGCCCCCGCCTCGAGGCAGAAACCGTCGTGCCGCGCATATGGCTCGCGGTTGCGGCCCCGCACCCCTTCCAGCCCGTTCCCCGTGTAGAACTGCAGCCCCGCCTCGGTGGTGGCCACGTGCAGCTGGCGCCCCGAACCGGGATCGACGACTCGTGCCACGTTGCGCAGGCGCCACGCCTCGCGCGGTTCCGGCTCGTCCAGGCAGTAGCAGTGGTCGAACCCACCGGCCAGCCGCACCTGGGCATCGGGCCAGCGCAGGCGCGGGCCGATCGCGGCCGGCTGGCGGAAATCGAACGCCGTGCCGCCGACGGCCGTGCGGCCCACGGGGATGCCGGCCGGGTCGATCTCCAGGAAGTAGTCGGCGGCGATCTGCAGCATGTGGTCGCCCACGTCGCCGCTGCCGCCGTTCAGGTTGAAGCACGGGTGCGACGTGAGGTTCAGCGGCGTGGGCGCATCCGACGTGGCCTGGTATTCGATCGACAGGCTGCCGTCGTCGTCGAGCTGGTAGAACACCTGCACGGCCACGTTGCCCGGGAAGCCGCCCTGCCCGTCCGGCGACACGTACGACAGCGTGAGCCCGCCATGCGCCATCTCGCCTTCCCAGTGCGCCGCATGGAAGCCCGCGTCGCCGCCGTGCAGGTGGTTGCCGCGGTCGTTCACGTCCGCCTGCACCGTACGGCCATCGAGCTGGAAGCGGCCGCGCGCGATGCGGTTGGCCCAGCGGCCGATGATGGCGCCGAAGTAGGAGCGGTTGTGGCGGTACTGGTCGTCGTCCGGATAGCCCAGCAGGATGTCGGCCATGCGGCCGTAGCGGTCCGGCGTCCACCACGACACCAGCGCCGCGCCCCGCTCGCTGATCGTCACGCGCATGCCCTGCGCATTGGTCAGCGTGAACAGCTGGGCACGGGCGGCGGACGCGGCAACGTAGGTCATCTGCATCACGCTTTCATCCCGGCGTAGTCGCGCGCATCGGCATCGCCGCCGCTGCCGCCGCGGAACGCCAGCGTGGTTGGCGCGGCCTCGGTGCGGGAGCGCTCCTGCCAGGCGCGCGGCGTGCAGCCCAGCTCCCGCTTGAACACGGAGTGCATGTACTGGCTGGAGGTGAAGCCGCAGCGGATCGCCACGTCCGTCAGGTTGCAGTCACCGCGCGCCAGGATGCCGGTGGCCGCTTCCAGCCGCAGGCGCAGGATCTCGTCATGCACGCTGCAGCCCAGCTCCTGCCGGAAGTAGCCTTCCAATGAGGAGCGCGAGATGCCCACGTAGTCCGCCACCTGGTCCGTCTTGATGCCCTGGCAGGCGTACTGGCGGATGAAGTGGCGCGCCCGCATCACGTGCGGATGGCAGCCGCTTTCGTGCTTGCTGGAGGCGAGCACATTGATGCCGGCCGGCGGCACCAGGATGCGCGTATCGGCCAGCCGCACGCCGTGCAGCATCTGGTCCAGCAGGTGGGCGGCGGTGCGGCCCATTTCCTGTGCGCCCTGGATCACGGAGCTCATGGGGATGCGCGTGAGCATGCGCGCCAGCGGATCGTTATCGATGCCGATGACGGCCACCTGCTCCGGCACCTCGATGCCGGCCAGCGCACAGGCCTGCATCAGCTGGCGCGCCCGCGCATCGGTGACGGCGATGACGCCGACCGGCTTGGGCAGGCTGTGCAGCCAGGCGATCTGCTGCTCGACCGATTCGTTCCACTGCGAGGCGCTGGTGCACTGGCCGCGGTAGATCTCGGGCGCCAGCTTGTCGCGCACCATCAGCCGCGAGTAGGCTTTCTCGCGCTCCTGGGCCCAGCGGTTCTTCTGCGCCTCGGGCAGGCTGAACATGGCGATATTGCGCAGCCCCGCCTCGATCAGGTGGTCGTAGGCCAGCTTCACCAGCTTGAAGTTATCGGTGGCCACGTACGGGATGCCGGCCGGGTAGTCGTCCGGGTTCTCGTACGAGCCGCCGACGGCCACCAGCGGCACGCTCGTGGCCGTGAGCGCCCGCGCCACCGTGGGGTCGTCGAAATCGGCGATGATGCCGTCGCCCTGCCAGTCCTCGATGCCGGACAGGCGCAGGCGGAAGTCCTCTTCCAGGAACAGGTCCCAGGCGGTGCGCGTCCCGGCCAGGTAGGCGGCGATCCCCGTGATCAGCTCGCGGTCGTAGATCTTGTTCGCGTTGAAAAGCAGCGCGATGCGGTGCGTCTTCGGCATGTGGTGTCTCCTCCATGCTCCGGATTTTTTATCCGGATTTGTATTTGGTTGCGCTATCAAAGCGTCTGGACCAATTGTAATGGCGAAGCGGTCGTCGCGGCGCCATATGTTGCATTTTGCGCATCGCCGCGCAACACTTCAAGGCTGAAAATCACCGGCCGGGATTGCGTTTTTCGGGAGGCTGTGATGGGGCTTGCGGCGCGATTTCTGGCAGCCTCCAGCAAGGATTGCGGGGCGCGGGTATCATCCTGGCAGCGACGGTCCCGCCCGGTCGGCACGGTCGCATCGTCAGGCAACTGCCCTCTTTCCGCATCCATTTCAAGAATCGAACATGTCAGCACTCTTTACCGAATTCAAGCTCAAGGACGTTACCCTCCGCAACCGCATCGCCGTCCCGCCCATGTGCCAGTACAGCGCCATCGACGGTTTCACCAACGACTGGCACCATGCCCACTACGCGGCGCTCGCCCGCGGCGGCGCCGGCCTCGTGATCGTGGAAGCCACCGGCGTCGCGCCGGAAGGCCGCATCACCCCCGGCTGCACGGGCCTGTGGGACGATGCCCAGGTCGAAGGCATGGCGAAGATCGCCGCCTCCATCAAGGCCGCCGGCGCCGTGCCGGGCATCCAGATCGGCCACGCCGGCCGCAAGGCCAGCGCCAACCGCCCATGGGAAGGCGACGACCATATCGCCAACGATGCGCCGGGCGGCTGGCAAACCATCGGCCCGTCGCCCATCGCGTTCGGCAAGAACCTGCCGAAGGTGCCGCAGGAGATGACGATCGACGACATCGAACGCGTCAAGGCGGACTTCGTGTCGGCCGCCATCCGTGCCCGCGATGCCGGCTTCGAATGGCTGGAACTGCACTTCGCCCACGGCTACCTGGCGCAGAGCTTCTTCTCGCCGCACTCGAACCATCGCACCGACCAGTACGGCGGCAGCGCCGAGAACCGCGGCCGCTTCCTGTACGAGACGTTTGCCGCCGTGCGCGAAGTGTGGCCGCAGAACCTGCCGCTGACGGCCCGCTTCGGCGTCATCGAGTTCGACGGCCGCGACGAGGAAACGCTGGCCGAATCGATCGCGCTGGTGAAGAAGATGCGCGAGGGCGGCCTGGACATGCTGAACGTATCCGTCAACTTCGTGATCCCGGAAACGAACATCCCCTGGGGCCCGGCCTTCCTGGCACCGTACGCCGAACGCGTGCGCCGCGAAGCGGGCCTGCCGGTCGCTTCGTCGTGGGGCATCGACGCGCCGAAGAACGCCGAGCGCGTGGTGGCCGATGGCCAGATGGACCTGGTGATGATCGGCCGCGCGCACCTGGCCAATCCGCACTACCCGTACCGCGCCGCGCAGGACCTGGGCGTGCAGAAGCCTTCATGGGTGCTGCCGGCCCCGTATGCGCACTGGCTGGAACGCTACGCGCTGGCCGAGTAAGGTTTTCAGGCGCCCGGCCACATTGGCCGCTCCCGCGTGCATCTTTCCTGTCGACCCTGCAGGCAGCGGTCGTAAAAAAGCCGCGCCCCTTGCGGGAACGCGGCAGCTGCCTCATCACAAGGATCGATCGTCGTTACGGCATCAGAACTTGTACGTCAGCCCCACCACCGCGGAGCGGCCCGAGTGCACGTACAGCAGCGTGTCGTTGCGCTGGGTGTCGCGGCCGTAGCGCAGCGGTTCGTCCGTCAGGTTCTGGCCTTCCAGCGAGATGCGCAGGTTCGGCGTGAGCTGGTACGAGATGCTCGCGTCGATATTGGTCATCGGATCCACGGTGGTGAAGTCGTGGCCCTGCACGTCGCCCTGCACCGCGTTCAGGTAGCTGGAACGGTGCGCCAGCGAGGCGCGAGCGCTGAACTTGGCATCCTCGTAGTACAGCGTGAGGTTGTGCGCCTTCGGCGACAGGCCCGTGAAGTTGGCCTGCAGCGTGAGCTGCTCGTTGGCCGCCGTCGACGGGTTGTCCACGCGGGTGATGTAGGTGATCTTCGACTTCACGTAGGTGTAGTTCGCCAGCAGGCCGAAGTTCTTCCACACGCCCGGCAGGAAGTTGAACGGCGCCTGCAGGTTGAACTCCAGGCCGTTCAGCGGGCCGCCCGGCGTATTCACCTTGCGGCTCACCACCACGTTGTCGCCCGGCTGCGTCGGGCAGCCCGGCGTGCCGCCCGTGATCGAGCAGCCGCTGAAGATCAGCAGTTCGTTCGGCAGGCCCAGCGTGTTGTACGGCACGCGGTCGGAGACGGTCTGGATGAAGCTGTCGATCTCCTTGCGGAATACGCCCAGCGACACCATCGCGCCCTTGTCGTAGTACCACTCGGCCTGCAGGTCGTACGTCTTGGCGCGGATCGGATCGAGGTCGCCATTGCCGATGCTGACGGTGCCGGACTGGCCGGACACAGTGGCCGATGGCGCCAGGTCCACGTACTCGGGGCGCGACAGCGTCTTGCCGGCCGAGAAGCGCAGGAACACGTCCTTCGGCAGCTGCGCCGTCAGGTTCAGCGCCGGCAGCCAGTCGCGGTACTTCTTCGTCACGTAGTTCGGCTTCAGCTGGCCGGCCACGTTGATGAGGGCCATCGAGGTCGCCTTCGTTTCCGCGCCGCGCACGCCCACGTTGCCCCGCCACGTGATGCCGGCGAAGTCGTAGTTGAAGTCGACCATGCCGTACAGCGCATTGATCTTCTCCTCCACGCTGCGGTTGGCCTGCGTGAGGAACGCATATTCGGAGCCCGGCACCGCCGAGCAGTGGCACTCGATGTCGTAGATGGCGCGCAGCTTGTCCAGGTCCACCGCCGCCCACGACGACGGCACGCTCGCGCCCAGGCCCTTGCCGAAGCCGGAGATCTGCTGCGAGATGTCGGCCACCGTCACGCCGGCCGGCAGGGTCAGGCCATTGCCGCCGGAGCCGATTTCCACATTGCTCCAGCCGTTCTTGCGGCCCGAGAAGCCGGCCTTCAGCACCAGGTTGTCGTTGACGTCGAAGGCGCCGTTGATCTCGGTGGTGCGCAGCTTGTTCTGCGTGTTCAGGAAACGGCCCACGAACTGGCCGTGCAGCGTGCCGTCCACTTCCTGCGGCGCGAAGGAGAAGCTGTTCGGGTTCGCCACGTCGATGCCGAAGTTCAGGGTCGGCACGTTGCGGTTGTTGCGGAAGTCCCAGGAGAAGCCGTCCACGTTCGGCGCGTCGAACTGCACGGTGGCGCGCATCGGCTCGTCCAGCTCCGAGTTCGACGTGCCATGCAGGAAGTTGACCTTGAAGCGGTCGCTGAAGCGGTGGCTGCCGGACAGCACGTGCTGCTTGAAGGTCGTGGTGTACACGTCCAGCAGGCCTTCGGTGCGGATGTCCACGTCGTTGAACTTGCCGTAGTCCCAGCTGCCGTTCTCGTTGAAGTGCGATTCCAGGATCGACGTCTGCGCCTTGCCGTTGGCCGTGGCCAGCGCGCGGCCGAACGAGATCGCCGAGATGTAGTTGTCGTAGCGCTTGTTCTCGAACTTGCCGTACATGAGGTCCAGGTTCACTTCCGTGTCCTGGTTGGCGCGCCATTGCAGCGAGCCGGTGATGCCGGTGCGTTCGTAGTCCGTCATCGAGCGGCGATAGCGCGGGATGCGCGGGTGGAAGGCGCCGGAACCGGGGGCCGGATTGGCCACCGTGCCGCCGTAGTTGTCGGTGCGGCCCATCACGTCGTTGTAGGTGGCCAGGTTGCCGGTGCGCGGCACGCCGAAGCCGCAGTTGGCCGCGTTGATGCCCTTGACGGGATTGCTGGCCGGGTTCTGCGTGGCGGCGCCGATCGGCGAGCAGAAGCCGTTGTCGGCATTGGCGGACAGGATGTCGACGGCCTCGTAGCCCTCTTCCTGCGCGCGCCGTTTCGCGTAGGCGCCCGAGACCAGCGCGCCGAACTTGCCGTAGGCCGTGTCCCAGCGGTCCGAGATCAGGCCCGTGAAGCGGGGTTGGGTCTTCTTCGACAGGTCGTTGTAGAACTCCTGCGCGCCGACGGTGATCGTGCGGTCCTTGAAGTCGAACGGCCGCGCGGTGCGCAGGTCGACGGTGGCGCCCAGCGAGCCTTCTTCCACGGCCGCCTCGGAGGTCTTGCGCACTTCCAGGCTGTTGAACAGCTCGGAGGCGAACACGGAGAAGTCGAAGCCGCGCGAGCGGTTGGTGCTGCCGTTGATGTCCGAGGCGCCGGTGGCCGCCACGCCTTCGATGCCGTTGATGCGCACGCGCGTGAAGCCCGCATTCAGGCCGCGCACGGTGATCTGCTTGCCCTCGCCGCCATCGCCGCGCGCCAGTGCCACGCCGGGCACGCGCTGCAGCGACTCGGCCAGGTTCGCGTCCGGGAACTTGGCGATGTCCTCGGCCTTGATTACGTCGACGATGCCGTCGGAATTCTTCTTGGTGTTCAGCGCGCTGTTCAGGCTGGCGCGGAAGCCCGTGACGACGATCACGGTCTGGTCCTTGTCGCTCTGCTGCCGGGCCGCCGGCGCGGCGGCGTCCTGCTGTGGCGAGGCGGTCTGCTGTGCCTGCTGGGTCTGGTCGGGTGCTGCCTGCGCTGCTTCCTGTTGCGCGTGAGCCTGTGCGGCCAGTGCCGCAATCGCGAAGGCGATCGCCGTCGGCCGCAGGCGCCGTCCTTGGTACCGTGTGGATCTCATGTCTCATCCTTCTGTTGTTATATAGACGCCCCTTGTCTCCCGGGGCCATCTGATCTTAGGAGGAATGTCTTTTTGTAAGTCACGGGCGCTGCCAAACACTCACGTAGTTGAGCTGAAGTACGTAGGTAATAAGCTATTCGACGGGACGATGTGGGATTTGAGCAACGGATGCGGCCGGGGCGAACCGTGCCGGGTCGGCATGGTCGGCGTCGCCGTTGCCCGGAGAGAGATGGAAGATGGTAAAGCTGCGGCAACAGTGGTTGCCGCATGAACTTTGTCAGCGCAACGGCCGCGCGATCACTGGCTCGGGTTTGCGATCGGCCGGTTCGGCAAGCTGGCCATATGCCGGCATCGCCTCGCAGAAAGCCACTTCGATATCGGCCCAGGCGTGCACCAGCGCCGTCCAGCAGGTCAGCCCGCGGGCGTGCGCGGCAGGGTCTGCATGGATGCGTCGTTATCGTCGAGTCGTACATAGCCGGTCATGGTACCTCCTGTGTGGGTGCACAGGGTCGCGCTTTGCGGGCGCGGCGTCCGTTAGGTTCCGCACGCTGGGCAGGTGCCGCTGGTGGCGTTGGTGACGGTGGTGGCGCTGGTGTCCGACATCATTCCCGCCACGGCATCGGTTGCGGCCATCGGCAACGCCCGGGAATGGTCAGGCATCAGTTCTTACCACGCACGTAAAAAAACCCGGCCAGGTTGCCCCGGCCGGGTTTTCAGAAAACTACCTCGATGTCGTTTAACGCAGCAGGCTCATCACGCCGTTCGGCAGCGAGTTGGCCTGGGCCAGCATCGCGGTGCCGGCCTGCTGCAGGATCTGGCCGCGCGTCAGGCTGGCGGTCTCGGCAGCGAAGTCGGTGTCGACGATGCGGCTCTTCGAGGCCGACAGGTTTTCCGTCGTTGCCGTCAGGTTCGAGATCGCCGACGAGAACCGCGACTGCAGGGCACCGAAGGCAGCGCGCTGCGTGTTCACCGTGGCCAGCGCGGCATCGGCGATCTTGATGGCTTTCTGGGCACCGTCGAAGTCGGAGATGTCCAGGTCCGCCACCGCCTGCAGCGTCGACGTCGCGCCGCTGGCCAGGCCGGTATCGTCCGTCACCTTGAAGGCGCCTTCCGAGTCGTACGAGATCTGGCCGTTCACCAGCGACGAGCCGCCGGTCGCTTTCAGGTCCACCGGTGCCGTCGTGCCGCCGGCATTGTCGTACGACGACACGTTCAGGTTCGCCGTGTTGTCGGTGTCGCGGGCGTTTTCGATCTTGATGTTCGCGCCGGACGAGTTCGTCA
>NZ_VLLB01000003.1 GCF_007830455.1 Pseudoduganella lurida
TGTCGCTATAGGCTGACCCTCGGGCTCTTCAGGCCCCCAGACCCATCAAGCTGACATGCTCGCAAACACAATTTACGCCATCTTCAAGATATAAGACCCCATGGTGGACACGAGCTCGGCCGTGGATGCCCAGTCCTGGCGCGATTCTTGCTCTGCAATGGGGCATGAAGCACCGTCTCCGCATCGTCCTCGTCCACCCGCCGCATGAAAGCGAAGCATCGCTACGGGCGGCCGCGTTGCAGGCGGGGTTGCAGGAGGCGGGGTACGAGCTCGTGGCGTCGCTGCCGGCCGATATCCGCCTGCCGGCGCAGGTGGCGCAGCTGCAGCCGGACATGCTCATCGTCGATGCCGAATCCGATGCGCGCGACGTGCTCGAACACATCGTCGTGGCCACGCGCGACGAGCGCCGCCCGATCGTCATGTTCACGGAAGACGACAACCAGTCCTCGATGGAAGCGGCGATGGAGGCCGGCGTCTCCGCGTACATCGTGGCGGGCCTGCAGCCGGAGCGCATCCAGCCCGTGCTGAAGGTAGCGCTGGCCCGCTTCCGCCAGGAGCAGAAGCTGCTCGACGAGCTGGAAGACACCCGGCACAAGCTCGCCGAACGCAAGATCATCGACCGCGCCAAGGGCCTGCTGATGAACCGCCATGGCATGACGGAAGACCAGGCCTACCAGCGCCTGCGCTCGATGGCGATGAACAAGAACCTGAAGCTGGCCGAGATCGCCCAGCGCATCCTGGATGTGGAGGACTTGCTGGGCTGAGCAGCATGTGCCCGGCCGGTGACCGTTATGCAGATCGAAAAACCCACCGTCAATATCGGCTTCAACCCGCTGACCGACTGCGCCTCCGTGGTGATGGCGGCCCTGCTGGGCTTCGACGAGAAGCACGGCATCCGCATCGTGCTGTCGCGTGAAACTTCGTGGGCCGCCGTGCGCGACAAGCTCCTGAACGGCGAGCTCGATGCGGCCCACGCCCTGTATGGCATGGTGTACGGCGTCCAGCTGGGCATCGGCACGCAGCCGCGCGACATGGCGGTGCTCATGAACCTGAACCGCAACGGCCAGGCCATCACGCTGTCGCGCCGCCTGGCGGAGGCGGGGGCCACCGACGGTGCCTCGCTGGCCGCGCTGATGCAGCGCGAGCCGCGCCAGTACGTGTTCGCGCAGACCTTCCCGACCGGCACGCACGCGATGTGGCTGTATTACTGGCTGGCGGCGCACGGCATCCACCCGCTGCAGGATGTCAGCGCGATCACGCTGCCGCCCTCGCAGATGGTCTACAACCTCACCGAAGGCCATATGGACGGCTTCTGCGCCGGCGACCCGTGGGGCCACCGTGCCGTGGTGGATGGCGTGGGCATCACGGCCGCCACCAGCCAGCAGATCTGGCCCGACCATCCGGAGAAGGTGCTGGGTGCCTCGCTCGACTTCGTGCGCAATCACCCGAACACCTGCCGGGCATTGATCGCCGCCGTGCTGGAAGCAGGCCGCTGGATCGATGCCAGCGTCGAGAACCGCCGCGCCACCGCCGAGATCCTGTCCGCCACGGCCTATGTCAACACGGACAAGGCGGCGATCCTGCCCCGCATCCTGGGCCGCTACGAGGACGGCATGGCGCATGCGTGGCAGGACGAGCATCCGCTGTGCTTCCACCAGGACGGCGCCGCCAACTACCCGTGGCTGTCGGACGGCATGTGGTTCCTCACGCAGTTCCGCCGCTGGGGCCTGCTGAAGGACGATCCCGATTACCTGGCCGTTGCGCAGGGTGTCACGCAAGTGCAGCTGTACCGCGAAGCGGCGGAACTGGCCGGCGTGCCGGTTCCTGCCGGCCAGCTGCGCACCTCGACGCTGATCGATGGCCGCACCTGGGATGGCCGCGACCCCGCCGGCTACGCCGCCGCCTTCCCGATCCATCAACGGTAGGCACCTGCGCGGCAGGACGGCCCGGGCTGGCCTGCCGACGTCGAACCATCCGGTACGACGGACGGCGCCACTGGCATGCGTCGGTGTGCCATCGACGCAGAGGCTTGCCGCGTGCGGCCGTGCTGTCCCATACCCTGGCCACGGCGCACCATTAGCGGGCGGCGCTGCACCGCGAACTGGCGCACGGCCGTCCGTTTTCAAGTCCCCGCCCCGCATCCTTCCCGGAAAACCCCTGGCACGCGTCTTGCGATGTAAAGCCCAAGGGATCAACGGCGATCACCGAGCACCGAATTAGACAACATCAGCTGGCCCAACGGCGGGACAGCAACAGGACAACGGCGTCCGAACGGTATTTGTGCGTATTTGCAGCCACTGCAGATACCTGCGCGACACCGTTCGGGCGCCTTTTTTTATTTCCACTCCAGGGATACTGAAAATGGCCAGCAAAGCTGAAAGCATCAAGCTCTTCTCTCTCGCCACGCCGCAGATGCGGGCATTCCACCTCGCCTGGCTGGCGTTCTTCGCCTGCTTCTTCGCCTGGTTTGCCTGCGCACCGCTGATGCCCGTCATCAAGGGCGAATTCGGCCTCACGCCGGCGCAGATCGCCAACATCAATATCGCCGCCGTGGCGATCACCATCATCGTGCGCATGGTGGTGGGTCCGATGTGCGACCGCTTCGGTCCCCGCAAGGCGCACACCGCGCTGCTGCTGCTCGGCGCGATTCCCGTGTTCGGCGTCGCCGCCGCGCAGACCTACGAAAGCTTCCTGTTCTTCCGCCTGCTGATCGGCGCGATCGGTGCCAGCTTCGTCGTCACCCAGTACCACACGTCCGTGATGTTCGGCCCCCGCGTGGTCGGCACGGCCAATGCGGCGACGGCCGGCTGGGGCAATGCGGGCGGCGGTGCCACGCAGGCGCTGATGCCGCTGATCCTCGCGGCCATCCTGATGCTGGGCGTGTCCGAGACGATGGGCTGGCGCCTCGCGCTGATCGTGCCGGGCGTGCTGATGGTGATCGTCGGTGTGCTGTACTGGAAATTCACGCAGGACTGCCCGCAGGGGAACTACGACGCGCTGCGCAAGGCAGGCATCGAGATCGAAGGCGGTAAAAAAGGCGGTTGGGCGAGCTTCAAGCAGGCTGCTGCCAACTACCGCGTGTGGCTGCTGTTCCTCACCTATGGCGCCTGCTTCGGCGTCGAGCTGTTCATCCACAACGTGGCCGCTGTCTACTATGTCGACCAGTTCGGCCTCAACCTGAAGCAGGCCGGCCTGGCCGCCGGCAGCTTCGGCCTGCTGGCGCTGTTTGCCCGCGCGCTGGGCGGCTATGTGTCGGACCGCATGGCGCTGCGCGGCAGCCTGAATGCCCGCGTGTCGCTGCTGTTCGTGCTGATGCTGGGCGAAGGCGCAGGGCTGATCTGGTTCGCCCACGCCGACACGGCCACGCTGGCCATCTTCGCGATGCTGTCGTTCGGCCTGTGCGTGCACATGGCCTGCGGCGCCACCTACGCGCTGGTGCCGTTCATCGACCGCAAGGCGCTGGGCGGCGTCACCGGCATCATCGGCGCCGGCGGCAATGTGGGCGCCGTCGCGGCGGGCTTCCTGCTCAAGGGCGTCGGCAGCACCCAGCAGACGCTGGCCATCCTGGGCTACCTGGTCGCCGCCACCGCGCTGTGCGCCATCGCCCTGCGTTTCTCCGCATCGACCAACGCCGAGCACGCGCTGGCAGCTGCGTGATGGGACCCCGATAAAGCTATTACGCAACGCCAGCTGCTGGTCTGCGGTGCTCGCCGTACTGAAGTACGACTGCGCGCCTCAACCAGAGCTGACGTCGCTCATTACGCTTTCTCGAGGCCCCGAGGCGTGCGTTGAAGTCAAAAGCAAAGCGTAAAGCTGTGCGGTATGGCAGAGCCGAGTCAAGTTTTATACGAATTGAAGGAGTCGGATATGAAAATCGTCGTCATCGGCCACGGCATGGTGGGCCACAAGTTCCTGGAAGCGCTGGCCGAACAGCCTGTCGAAGGCATGCAGGTCACCGTGCTGTGCGAGGAACCGCGCCCGGCCTACGACCGCGTGCACCTGTCCGAATTCTTCAGCGGCAAAAGCGCCGACGACCTGTCGCTGGTGAAACCCGGCTTCTTCGATCGCGACGACATGGTGCTGCGCCTGAACGCGCGCGCCGAATCGATCGACCTGGCCAACAAAACGGTCACCGCCAGCACGGGCGACATTCTCTCCTACGACAAGCTGGTGATGGCGACGGGCTCCTATCCGTTCGTGCCACCAGTGCCGGGTCGTGACCGCAAGGACTGCTTCGTCTACCGCACCATCGAGGACCTGGAAGGCATGGCCGAAGCGGGTGCCCGCCTGAAGACGGGTGTCGTCATCGGCGGCGGCCTGCTGGGCCTCGAATGCGCCAAGGCGCTGCGCGACCTGGGCCTGATCACGCACGTGGTCGAATTCGCACCGCGCCTGATGGCGGTACAGGTCGACGATGGCGGCGGCCGCATCCTGCGCAACAAGATCGCCGAGCTGGGCGTCACGGTCCACACGGGCAAGAACACGCTGGAGATCGTCGATGGCGAAGAAGGCGCACACCGCATGCGCTTCGCGGACGGCACGCATCTCGACATCGACATGATCGTGTTCTCGGCCGGCATCCGCCCCCGTGACCAGCTGGCCCGCGAATCCGGCCTGGCGGTCGGCCCGCGCGGCGGCATCCAGATCGACGACGCCTGCCTCACGTCCGACCCGAACGTGTACGCGATCGGCGAATGCGCGCTGTGGAACGGCCAGATCTTCGGCCTGGTCGCCCCCGGCTACGACATGGCGCGCACGGTGGCGAAGCAACTGGCCGGCCAGTCCGCCACGTTCGGCGGCGCCGACATGAGCACGAAGCTCAAACTGATGGGTGTCGATGTCGCGTCGATCGGCGACCCGCACGGCAGTGTGGAAGGCGCGCGCAGCTACCAGTTCACGGACGAGCGCAAGCAGGTCTACAAGAAGATCGTCGTGTCCAGCTGCGGCAAGTACCTGCTGGGTGGCGTGATGGTGGGCGATGCCGGTGAATACGGCACGCTGCTGCAGATGATGCTCAACAAGATCGAGCTGCCCGAGTCGCCGGAGTTCCTGATCCTGCCGTCCTCCGATGGCAAGGCGAAACCGGGCCTGGGCGTGGATGCGCTACCGGATGCGGCGCAGATCTGCTCCTGCAACAGCGTCACGAAGGGCGCCATCTGCGGCGCGGTGCGCGACGGTGCCACGTCGATCGGCGCGGTGAAGAAATGCACGAACGCCGGCACCGCCTGCGGCGGCTGCGTGCCGCTCGTGACGCAGGTGATGAAGGCGGAGATGAAGAAGCAGGGCATGGACGTCAACAACCATGTCTGCGAACACTTCGCCCACTCGCGCCAGGAGCTGTTCCACATCGTCCGCGCCGGGAACATCCGCACCTTCGACGAGCTGTTGGCAAAACACGGCAAGGGCCTGGGCTGCGACGTGTGCAAGCCGCTGGCCGGCTCGATCCTGGCTACCTGCTGGAACGACTTCGTGCTGAAGAAGGAGCACGCCAGCCTGCAGGACACCAACGACTACTACCTGGGCAACATCCAGAAGGACGGCACCTATTCCGTGGTGCCGCGCATGCCGGGCGGCGAAGTGACGCCCGATGGCCTGATCGCCGTCGGCCAGGTCGCCAAGAAGTACGGCCTGTACACCAAGATCACGGGCGGCCAGCGCGTCGACCTGTTCGGTGCCCGCGTCGACGAACTGCCGGCGATCTGGGAAGAGCTGATCGCGGCCGGCTTCGAAACGGGCCACGCCTACGGCAAGTCGCTGCGCACCGTGAAGTCCTGCGTGGGCTCCACTTGGTGCCGTTACGGCGTGGACGACAGCGTGGGCCTCGCCATCGAACTGGAGAACCGCTACAAGGGCCTGCGCACGCCGCACAAGATCAAGTTCGGCGTGTCCGGCTGCACCCGCGAGTGCGCCGAAGCGCAGGGCAAGGACATCGGCATCATCGCCACCGACAAGGGCTGGAACCTGTACGTGGCCGGCAACGGCGGCATGAAGCCGCGCCACGCCGAACTGTTCGCGCAGGACCTGGACAAGGCCACGCTGATCCGGTACATCGACCGCTTCCTGATGTTCTACAGCCGCACGGCCGACCGCCTGCAGCGCACCAGCACCTGGCGCGACAACCTGGAGGGCGGCCTGGCCTACCTGCAGGACGTGGTCATTGGCGACAAGCTGGGCCTGAACGGGGAACTGGAAGCGGACATGCAGCGCGTCGTCGACACCTACGTTTGCGAGTGGAAGGAAGCCGTCACGAACCCCGAGACGCGGGCCCGCTTCCGCCACTTCGTCAACAGCGACGCCAAGGACGACAACGTGGTGTTCATCGAGGAGCGCGGCCAGATCCGGCCCGCCACCGTGCAGGAAAAGCAACGCATCATCCCGATCAAGGCCGCCTGATGCCTGCATCGTCCATCACCGAGGAGCCCATCATGAAACGTGAAACCGAAGCCGCCAGCTGGACCGCCGTGTGCGGCGTGGACGACATCGTGCCGAACACCGGCGTATGCGCGCTGCTCAATGGCGAGCAGGTGGCCGTGTTCCGCCTCGGCGCTGGCGACGGCACGCGTGTGTTCGCGATCGGGAACTACGATCCGAATTCGCAGGCGGCCGTGCTGTCGCGCGGGCTGGTGGGCAGCCTGGGCGAGCGCATCGTCGTCGCCTCGCCGCTGTACAAGCACCATTTCGACCTGCAGACGGGCGAGTGCCTGGAAGCGCCGCAGAATTCCGTGCCCACCTGGCCAGCGCGCATCGACGGCGGCAAGGTGTGGGTCGGTGCCTAGGTGGAGGCGGACAGCGTGAAACCGTCCCTGGTCGTCATCGGCAACGGCATGGCCGGCATGCGCACGGTCGAGGAGCTGCTGGCGCTCGACCGGGAGATGTACGACATCACCGTATTCGGTGCCGAGCCGCATGGGAACTACAACCGCATCCTGCTCTCGCCCGTGCTGGCCGGTGAAAAGTCGGTCGACGACATCATGCTGAACACGCGCGCCTGGTACGAGGAGAACGGCATCACGCTGCATGCCGGCGACCCGGTGGTGCACATCGACCGCCAGCGCCGCATCGTGCGCGCGCAGTCGGGCCACGCGGTGCGCTACGACCGCCTGCTGCTGGCCACCGGCTCGAAGCCGTTCATCCTCCCCGTGCCCGGTCACGAACTGCCCGGCGTGGTGGCGTTTCGCGACATCGCGGACGTGGCTAACATGCTGCAGGCCGCGCGCGACCACCAGCGCGCCGTCGTCATCGGCGGCGGCCTGCTGGGCCTGGAGGCTGCGAACGGGTTGCTGAAGCAGGGCATGGACGTGACCGTCGTCCACTCGTCGGACGTGCTGATGAACCAGCAGCTCGACAAGCCCGCCGCACAGATGCTCCGCCGTGCGCTCGAAGCCCGCGGCCTGCGCTTCCTGATGAATGCGCAGACGGCGGCCATCGCCGGCCCGGACCGCGTCACTGCCGTGCGCTTCCAGGACGGCTCCGAGATCGCGGCGGACCTCGTCGTGATGACGGCCGGCGTGCGCCCGAATATCGCGCTGGCCCAGGCGGCCGGCCTGCATGCCGAACGCGCCATCGTGGTGGACGACACGCTGCAGACCTACGATCCGCGCGTGTATGCGGTGGGCGAATGCGTGCAGCACCGCCGCGCCACGTTCGGCCTCGTCGCGCCGATCTGGGAGCAGGCGAAAGTCTGCGCCGCGCACCTGGCCGGTGCCGGCCACCGCCGCTACGTGCAGCAGGCCTCGCCCACGCGGCTGAAGGTCACCGGCATCGAGCTGTATTCGGTGGGCGATTTCATCGGCGGGGAAGGCACCGAGGACCTGGTGCTGCGCGATGCGCGGCGCGGCGTCTACAAGCGCCTGGTGCTGGATGGCCCGCGCCTGATTGGTGCCGTGCTGTATGGCGACGTGCAGGACGGCCCCTGGTATTTCGACCTGATCGGGCGCGGCGCCGACGTGGGCGCGATGCGGCACCAGCTGCTGTTCGGCCCGAAGTTGGCCGCTTAGTTAACCAGTATTGGAACCACCGTGAATCTGTCCCAGGAACACCTGTCGGTCTGCACCACCTGTCCCTACTGCGGCGTCGGCTGCGGCGTGAAGGCCACGCCGCAGGGGCCGCAGGCGGCCACCGTGACGGGCGATGCGGCGCACCCGTCCAATTTCGGCAAGCTGTGCGTCAAAGGCTCGGCACTGGGCGAAACGCTGGGGCTGGATGGCCGGCTGCTGCATCCGCAGGTGCGCGAAGACGGCCAGCTGCGCCAGGCCTCCTGGGACGAAGCGCTGGACCGCGCCGCCACGCAATGGCGCGCCATCGTCGACGAACACGGGCCGGACGCGGTGGCGCTGTACGTCTCGGGCCAGCTGCTCACGGAAGACTACTACGTGGCCAACAAGCTGATGAAGGGCTATGTCGGCAGCGCCAACATCGACACCAATTCGCGGCTGTGCATGTCGTCCGCCGTGGCCGGTCACAAGCGCGCATTCGGCGAAGACCTGGTGCCCGTGAACTACGAGGACCTGGACATCGCCGACATGGTGGTGCTGGTGGGCTCGAACACGGCATGGTGCCATCCGATCCTGTTCCAGCGCATCCTGCGCGCCAAGGAAGCGCGGCCGCACCTGAAGATCGTCGTGATCGATCCGCGCCGCACCGCCACCTGCGAAGTGGCGGACCTGCACCTGCCTGTGAAACCGGGTACCGATGTGTGGCTGTTCAACGGCCTGCTTTCCTACCTGTCGCGCAGCAGCGCGGTGGATGCGGCATTCATTGCCAACCACACGCGCGGCCTGACCGATGCACTGGAAGTTGCCGAGATCACGCCGGAGGAAGTGGCGCAGACCTGCCGCCTGAAGCTGGACGATGTGCTGGATTTCTACGAAGCGTTCGCGGCGACGGCGAAGGTCATCACGGGCTTCTCGATGGGCGTCAACCAGTCGTCGGCCGGCACGGACAAGGTCAACGCCATCATCAACTGCCACCTGGTGGCGGGCCGTATCGGCAAGCCGGGCATGGGACCCTTTTCGATCACGGGCCAGCCGAACGCGATGGGCGGCCGCGAGGTGGGCGGGCTGGCCAATATGCTGGCGGCGCACCTCGACCTCGACCAGCCGACGCACCGCGCGGCCGTGCAGGGCTTCTGGGGTTCGCCGCGCATAGCGGACAAGCCGGGTCTGAAGGCCGTCGACCTGTTCCAGGCCATCGAGACCGGTAGAGTCAAGGCCGTGTGGGTTATCGCCACCAATCCCGTCGTCAGCCTGCCGGAGGCCGACCAGGTGCGCCGCGCGCTGGCGAAGGCGGAGCTGGTGATTGCGTCCGACGTGGTGGCGGGCACGGACACCAATGCATTCGCCCATGTCCTGCTGCCGGCATTGGCCTGGGGCGAGAAGGATGGCACGGTGACCAACTCCGAGCGCCGCATCTCGCGCCAGCGCGCCTTCCTGCCGGCGCCGGGCGAGGCGCGGGCCGACTGGCAAATCCTGTCCGACTTCGCACAGCGGCTCGGCTACGACGGCTTCGGCTGGTCGCACCAGGGCGAAATCTTCGCCGAACATGCGCGGCTGTCGGCCTGGCGCAATGTGCCCGGCGACCTGCCGCGCGCCTTCGAGATCGGCGCGCTGGCGGCACTGGACCGCGCCGGCTACGACGCGCTGGAGCCGGTGCAGTGGCCGATCGGCCGGCGCGTCTTCGCGGACCACCAGTTCTCGTTCCCGGATGGCCGCGCGCGCTTCGTGCCAACGGCGCCGCGCCTGCCAGTGCACATGGCCGGTGGCGACTATCCACTGGTGCTGAACACGGGCCGCGTGCGCGACCAGTGGCACACGATGACGCGCACGGGCCGCGCGCCGACGCTGGCCGGGCACACGCCGGAATCGTTCGTCGACCTGCACCCGCAGGACGCGCTGCTGTGCGGCGTGAAGGAGGGCGAACTGGCCCGCATCGCGTCGCAGTGGGGCAGCGTGGTGGCGCGCGTCCGGCACGGCGGCGGCATCGCGCGCGGCAGCGTGTTCATCCCGATCCACTGGAACGGCCAGACGGCGTCCGATGCGCGCGTGGGCGCCGTCGTCAATCCCGTCGTCGATCCCGTGTCGGGCGAGCCGGAGTTCAAGCACACGCCGGTGAGCGTCGACCGTTTTCCCGTGCAGTGGCATGGCTTCGTGCTGTCGCGCACGCCGCTGGGACTGGACACGGTGGCCTACTGGACGCGCGTGCAGGGCGCCGGTTTCAATCGCTATGAACTGGCCGGCCGCAACCGCATCGGCGACTTCGGCACGTGGGCCCGCGAGCTGCTGGCCATCGATGACGAGGAGGCCGACTGGCTGGAATATGCGGACCGCAGCAATGGCGTGTACCGCGCCGTGCACGTGGTGAACGACCGCATCGAGCAATGCATCTTCGTGTCGCCGCGGCCGGACCTGCCGGAGCGTGCCTGGCTGGCCAGCCTGTTCGCGCATGACGTGCTGGTCGATGCCGATCGCGCCGGCGTGCTGGCCGGCCGTCCCCTGGCGCAGGGCGCCGATACCGGCCCCACCGTGTGCTCCTGCTTCGGCGTGGGCCGCAACACGATCTGCAACGCGATCCGCGACCAGGACCTGAAGACCACCGCCGAGGTCACGGCGTGCACGAAGGCGGGCGGCAATTGCGGTTCGTGCGTGCCGGAGATCCGGCAGCTGCTGACGCAGAGGCAGGTGGGGCAGCAGCTGCCGGCCTGACCGGCGCCGCCGCGCCGCCAGTCGGACAGCTGCAGGCCGTCGCCCGTGACGCGCGATCCCGGGCATCCTCCAGTGCGTCGGCAATTCACCGGTGCCGTGGCATTGATCCTGCCGCGGCTAGAATGTCCGCATCGAATCCGCTGGAGGAAGCATCATGGACAACTGTCCCGGCTGCGGCGCAATGGCGCCCGTGCACGACACGCATGGCGTGTCCTATACCTACAAGGGCCAGCACACCACGATTCCCGGTGTGGCTGCCTATCACTGCGCCAGCTGCGGCGACGTGCGGCTCGACCCCGCCGCCGTGCACCGCTACGACGAACTGGTGGCGCGCTTTCACCGCAAGGTCGATGCCGCGCTGGTGGACCCCGCTTACCTGCGGGCCGTGCGCAAGAAGCTGCGGCTGGACCATGACGAAGCCGACGAGGTCTTCGGCACCGATCATTTCGAGCGCTACGAAGCCGGCAAGGCGCAGCCGCATCCATCGACGGTTGCGCTGGTGAAGCTGCTGGACCGCCATCCTGAGCTCCTGGCGGAAGTGCGCGGCGTATAAAGCCATCGTCCAACCCGTGGCATAAAGCTGCCGTAAAAACCATCATCGGGTCCGTAAAAAGCACGTAAAGCCGGCATTTTTCGCCGGCGAGGCATGTTACTGTTCGTGTGCGCACCGTCGCTGGCGATGACTTTATGATAAATTCAATGCATCGGTTATCGCCGCCCTGGAGTTGTCTATGCGCCGTCCCATCGTCCTCGTCCCAGCATGCACCCGGCAGATCGGGCATTTCCCGAATCACGCCGCGCAGAACAAGTATGTGAACGCCGTCGTGCTCGGTGCACGCTGCATGCCGCTTGTATTGCCCGCACTGGCCGAGCTGACGGACATGGAAGCGGTGCTGCACGTGGCGGACGGGATCATGCTGACCGGCTCGGCGTCCAATGTGCATTCGGACCTGTACGGCCAGCCGATCCGCAATCCGGACCTGCCGCTGGACGCGGCGCGCGATGCCACCGTGCTGCCCCTGATCCGGGCGGCCGTGAAGCGCGGCATACCGCTGCTGGGCATCTGCCGCGGCTTCCAGGAGATCAACGTGGCGCTGGGCGGCACGCTGCACCAGGCCGTGCAGGAAGTGCCGGGCATGATGGACCACCGCGACCGCGAGGACGATTCGATCGAGGTGCAGTATGGCCCGGCGCATCCGATCCACCTGACGGCCGGCGGCAAGTTCGCCGAGATGCTGGGCAATCCGGACCAGATCATGGTCAATTCCCTGCACGGGCAGGGCATCGACCGGCTGGCCCCCGGCGTGACCGTGGAAGCGGTGGCGCACGACGGGCTGGTGGAAGCCTATACCGTGGATGCCGCACATGGCTTCACGCTCGCGGTGCAGTGGCACCCCGAGTGGCGCATCACGGAAAATCCCGACTCCATGAAGATGTTCCTGGCCTTCGGCAACGCCTGCCGCGAGTTTCAGGAACAACGACAGGCAACACGCATGGAGCGGGGCTGATGCATCCCTGCGCACCCAGGGCCGCCTGACTCTCCTAGCTGTTCTCCACAGTCAGTTGAAGAGCGCGGCCGAGGTCGCGAACGAATCTTGACTACGGAGTAGAGAATGGCAATCCGCGAGAACTTCAGTTACACCGATATGGACGAGTGGCTCAATGAAAAACGGGTCACCGAAATCGAATGCCTGGTGCCGGACCTGACCGGCGTCGCCCGCGGCAAGATCCTGCCGCGCGGGAAATTCACCCAGGAGCGCGGCATGCGCATTCCCGAGGCCGTGCTGGGCATGACGGTGACGGGCAATTCCCCCACCGACGATCCGGCCTACGACCGCGCCATCTCGCTGACCGACCGGGACATGATCCTGAAGGCCGATCCCGGCACGATCACGATGGTGCCCTGGGCCACCGATCCCACTGCGCAGGTGATCCACGACTGCTATTTCGCCGACGGCCGCCTGGTCGATTTCGCGCCCCGGTCCGTGCTGCGCAAGGTGCTCAAGCTGTATGAGGACAAGGGCTGGAAACCCGTCGTGGCGCCCGAGCTGGAGTTCTATCTCACCGCGAAGATCTCCGATCCGGACCTGCCATTGCGCGCGCCGGTGGGCCGCAGCGGCCGCGCCGAAACGTCGCGCCAGGTGTACAGCATCGACGCCGTCAACGAGTTCGATCCGCTGTTCGAGGACATCTACGACTACTGCGACCTGATGGGCCTGGACGTGGACACGCTGATCCACGAGATCGGCGCCGGCCAGATGGAGATCAACTTCCTGCACGGCGAGCCGCTGGGCCTGGCGGACAAGGTGTTCTTCTTCAAGCGCACGCTGCGCGAGGCGGCGCTCAAGCACAATATGTACGCCACGTTCATGGCCAAGCCGATGGCCGGCGAGCCGGGATCGGCCATGCACATCCACCAGAGCATCGTCGATGCCAAGTCGGGCTGGAACATCTTCTCGAACGAGGACGGTTCGCCGTCGGCGCTGTTCAAGCACTACATCGGCGGCCTGCAGCGCTACATGCCGTGCGCGCTGGCCATCGTGGCGCCGTACGTGAACTCGTACCGCCGGCTGGTGCGGCACACGGCCGCGCCGATCAATATCCAGTGGGGCGTGGACAACCGCACGGTGGGCTTCCGCGTGCCGGAGTCGGGCATCCAGGACCGCCGCGTGGAAAACCGCATCATCGGCTCGGACGCCAATCCCTACCTGGCGCTGGCGGTCACGCTGGCCTGCGGCTACCTGGGCATGACGGAAGGCCTCGACCCCACCGAGATCACCCACGGCAGCGCCTACGAAATGAAGTACGAGCTGCCGCAGGGCCTGCCGGAAGCCCTGGGACTGTTGCGCAAGGAAGAGAAGCTGCGCACGGTGCTGGGCGAGCGCTTCATCGACGTGTATGCTGCCATCAAGGATCTGGAACACCAGGAGTTCATGACCGTCATCAGCCCGTGGGAACGGGAGCACCTGCTGCTGCACGTGTGATGAAGACGTGGTGACAATGAGTCGAGCCAGCACGGCGGCGGGCCGTGCGCCTTTGCAGGGAGGGCATCATGACCACCACCCCGACCGTGCCGGCCCTGCCGGACACCGCGGCCCTGCAGCAGCTGGATGCGGCGCACTACCTGCATCCGTTCACCGACCACGCGGCGCTGGCGCAGCAGGGCGCCCGCGTGATGGTGCGGGGCGACGGCATCTACCTGTGGGATTCGGAAGGACGCAAGGTCCTCGACGCCATGTCCGGCCTGTGGTGCGTGAATGTCGGCTACGGCCGGCGCAGCATCACCGAAGCCGTGGCGCGGCAGATGGATACGCTGCCGTTCTATAACAGCTTCTTCAACACCACCACCATTCCCGCCGTGCAGCTGGCCGCGAAGCTGGCGCAGCTTGCACCGCCAGGCTTCCATCACGTCTTCTACACGGGCTCCGGCTCGGAAGCGAACGACACCAATGTGCGCATGGTGCGCCGCTACTGGGACCTGCAGGGCCAGCCCGAACGCACCGTCATCATCAGCCGCCGCAATGCCTATCATGGCAGCACCATGGCGGGGGCGTCGCTGGGCGGCATGACGGGCATGCACGTGCAGGGCGGCCTGCCGATTCCCGGCATCGTTCACATCGAACAGCCCCATTACCTGGAACACGGCGCGGGCATGACGGCGGAGGAGTTCGGCGTGCATGCCGCGTCCTGGCTGGAAGAGCGCATCCGCGAGCTGGGACCGGACAAGGTGGCCGCCTTCATCGGCGAGCCGGTGCAGGGCGCCGGCGGCGTGATCATCCCGCCGTCCACCTACTGGCCAGAGATCGGCCGCATCTGCGACAAGTATGACGTGCTGCTGATCGCCGACGAAGTGATCACCGGCTTCGGGCGGCTGGGGCGCTGGTTCGCTTCCGAGCTGTACGGCATCCGGCCGGACCTGATCACGTTCGCGAAAGGCGTCACCTCCGGCTACATACCACTGGGCGGCGTGCTGGTGGGCGACCGCGTGGCGAACGTGCTGCGGCGCGGCGGCGACTTCAATCACGGCTTCACCTATTCCGGCCACCCGGTGGCCTGCGCGGCGGCGCTGGAAAACATCCGCATCCTCGAGGAAGAAGGGCTGGTCGAGCGGGTCGCCAACGATACGGGCCCGTACCTGAAGGCGCGCTTCGCCACCCTGGCCACGCATCCCTTGGTGGGCACCGCCGACAGCGCCGGCTTCATGGCGGGCCTGAACCTGGTGAAACGCAAGGCCGCCACCGTGCACTACCAGGTGCGCTTCGACCCCGTGCTGCGGGTAGGCATGCTGTGCCGCGCGCACATGTTCGACAACGGCATCATCATGCGCGCCGTCGGCGACCGCATGATCATCGCGCCACCGCTGGTCATGACGCGCGCGCAGATCGACGAGATGGTCGACCGGATCCGCTACTGCCTCGACCTCACGCAGGCCGAACTGAAAGCGCGCGGCTGGCTGAACTGATCAGTTCGTGTCCTGGTGCCAGGCACCAGGACACAGGCTCGGCTGTGGGCTCAGCCGTGGGCGGCGGCAATGTGTTTCGTCTGGTCGTGGCGGTTCTTCAGGAACTGCGGGGCCAGCGAGCCGGCGAACATGCCGGCGAAGGCGGCCAGCAGGCCGGCCAGCTGGCCCGGGAAGGCAGTGCCCCAGCTGGTGATCTGCGGGAAGAACAGCACCCAAACGACGATGCCGGCAGCGATCGACAGGATCGCGCCCTGCGTGGTGGCGCGCTGCCAGTACAGGCCCATCACCAGCGGCACGAAGGCGCCGACCAGCGTCACCTGGTAGGCGGACGACACCAGCTCGTAGATCGACGTGCCCTGCATGGCGATCGCATAGGCCAGCACCAGCGCGGCGAAGATGACGATCGTCAGCCGCATCGCCAGCAGCTGCTGGCGGTCGTTCATGCCGGGGCGCAGGTGCTTGAGGATGTTCTCCACGAAGCTCGTCGACGGCGCCAGCAAGGTGGCGGACGAGGTGCTCTTGATGGCCGAGAGCAGCGCGCCGAAGAACAGGATCTGCATCACCAGCGGCATCTTCGTCATCACGAACGTGGGCAGCAGGCGCTGGTAGTCGTTCTTGGCGATGTCCATCGCGCTGTCGCCCATCACCACCACGGCCGCGGCGACGATGAACATCGGCACGAAGCCGAACAGGATGTAGCTGGCGCCACCGACCACGGCGCCGGTGCGCGCGGTCGGCGCATCCTTGGCGGACATCACGCGCTGGAACACGTCCTGCTGCGGGACTGCCGAACATCATCGTGATCGCCGCGCCGAAGAAGAACACCATGTCCGTGAAGGTCGGCTCCGGCCACAGACGCCACAGGTCCGCCCCCTGCGCCATTGCCAGCACCTTGTCGGTGCCGCCGGCCAGGTCGGCCGCGAAGAAGGCGATGACCGTCATGCCCACCACCAGCACGATCATCTGGATGAAGTCCGTGATCGCCACGGCCAGGAAGCCGCCGACCACCACGTAGATCAGCACCGCCAGCGTGCCGATCACCATGCCGGTCGCAGGCGCCATCGCACCGTTCGTCAGCACCGAGAACACCAGGCCCAGCGCGGTGATCTGCGCGGCCACCCAGCCCAGGTAGCTGATGATGATGGCCACCGAGCAGAAGATCTCGATGCCCTTGCCGTAGCGCTGGCGGTAGTAGTCGCCGATCGTCAGCAGGTTCATCTTGTACAGCTTCTTCGCGAAGAACAGGCCGACGAGGATCAGGCACATGCCCGCGCCGAACGGGTCCTCGATCACGGCATTCAGGCCGCCCTGCACGAACTTGGCGGGCACGCCCATCACCGTCTCGGCGCCGAACCAGGTGGCGAAGGTGGTGGTGATCACCATGATCAACGGCAGGCTGCGGCCGGCCACGGCGAAGTCGGTGGTGTTCTTGATCCGCGTGCCGGCCCACATGCCGAGGCCCAGCGTGCCCAGCAGATAGAGCGCGACGAAAATGATCAGGGTGGTGTTCATGCGGTGGGGCTCCGGGCGGGCAAAATAAGTCGGACGGAAAATCCGCGATTATAAAGGCAGAGCCCGGCATTGGCGCGGGTTTCCCGGCCCTTCAGCCCGCAATGCGGAGACAAAAAAATAGGGACAGACCCCATTTTTCGAGAAACATTGCCTCGAAAATGGGGTCTGTCCCTATTTTAGAAGCAATGTTCGAGGGCGGGGAAGCTGCCGTCCTTGACGGCGGCAACGTAGGCGGCGAAGGCGGCGTCGATGCTCGGCTGGCCTTCCATGAAGTTCTTCACGAAGCGCGCCTTGCGGCCCGGGAAGACGCCCAGCAGGTCGTGCATCACCAGCACCTGGCCGGAGCAGTCCGGGCCCGCGCCGATGCCGATCGTGGGGATCGACAGCGCCTCCGTCACCGCCTTGCCGACGGCGGAAGGCACCGCTTCCAGCAGCACGATCGAGGCGCCCGCTTCCTGCAGCTTCAATGCGTCGGCCTTCAGCGCCTCGGCGCTTTCCAGCGTCTTGCCCTGCACCTTGTAGCCGCCCAGCTGGTGGACGAACTGCGGCGTCAGGCCGATGTGCGCGCAGACGGGCACGCCGCGCTGGGTCAGGAACCGGATCGTCTCGTCGAGCCAGCCCGCGCCTTCGATCTTGACGATGTGCGCGCCGGCCTGCATCAGCTGCACGCAGCTGGCCAGCGCCTGTTCCGGCGTGCCGTAGCTGCCGAAGGGCAGGTCGGCCATGATCATCGCCGACTTCGCGCCGCGCGCCACGGCGGCCGTGTGGTATGCCACCTCCGCCACGGTGACGGGCAGCGTGGACGTGTGGCCGTTGCAGACCATGCCGAGCGAATCGCCGATCAGCAGGATCTCGACGCCGTTGCGGTCCATCAGCGTGGCGAAGCTGGCGTCGTAGCACGTGAGCATCGAGATCTTCTCGCCGGCCGCGCGCAGCGTGCCGAGGGTGGGGATCGTGACGGCTTTGTTCGCCACCTTGGCGGGTGCCGCTGTGGCCGATGGCGTGGAGGTGGCCGGGGCGGCCATCTCTTTGCCCTGCAGATAACTCGACATGGGTTCCTCAAATAAAATCGTTACGGCGCGTATTCTAAACCCCGGCGAACGACCGTGCAGTTGCGGGTTCTACGACCTGAAGATGAAGTACACCGCGCCCACCAGGCACAGCCCCGCCCACACGTAATCGAGCTTGAACGGCTGGTTCATGTAGAACATCGCGAACGGCACGAACACGGTCAGCGTGATCGCCTCCTGCATGATCTTCAGCTGCGCCAGGCTGTACTGCGTGTAGCCGATGCGGTTGGCGGGCACCTGCAGCAGGTATTCGAACAGCGCGATGCTCCAGCTGATCAGCGCGGCGATGTACCAGGCCTTGCCGTTCAGGCTTTTCAGGTGGCCGTACCAGGCCACGGTCATGAACACGTTCGACAGGACCAGCAGGCCCACGGTCTGCACGATGACGGGGATTTGCATCATGTTCTTTATTCGTTCAGTTTGAAGATGGCCTGGTCCGCAACGGCGTCGGCGAAAGACGCGGCGGCACCGAGGCCTGGCACGTCGATGGCTGGCGCCACTTCCAGCAGCGGCACCAGCACGAATGCCCGCATCGTCATGCGCGGATGCGGCACGGTGAGGGTTGGCGTGGCGATGATCTCGTCGCCATACAGCAGCAGGTCTAGATCGAGGGTGCGCGGGGCGTTGAAGTAGGGCCGCTCGCGGCCATGCTCCTGCTCGATGGCGAACAGCGCTTCGAGCAGGGCCTGCGGTGCCAGCGTGGTGTCGATGCGGGCGACGGCATTGACGTAATCGTCGCCGGAGGAATCGATGGGCGCCGTGCGGTACAGGCCCGACACCGCGGTGACGGCAATGCCGGGCACGCGCCGCAGCCGGACGACGGCATCGAGCACATTGGCCCGCGCATCGCCCAGGTTGGCGCCGATGCCGATGAACGCCGTGCCGGTCATCTACTCGCCGGAAGGCGTGTCGGACGAAGCCGGTGCGCTGTCACCCTCGGCACGCTTGCGGCGCGGACCGCGGCGGCGGCGCTTCGGTTCGGACGCGGCGGCGCGCGCTTCGTCGACATAGTCGTCGTTGTCGTCGCCGGCCTCGCCGGATTCATCGGCGTGTTCGACGAGTCTGCCACTTTCATTGCCAACTTCCTCGACACCTTCCTCGCCGGCGCTCTTGCCACGCCGTGCCGGCCGCTTGCGCTTGGCGGCGACGGTACCGCTGCCGATGCCCGAGACAGCGGACACCATCTCGGCGCGGGTCGTTTCGTCCGCCTCGTAGAAGCCGGTCCACCACTCGCCCAGCTCCTGGTCGATCTCGCCGGAGGAGCAGCGCAGCAGCAGGAAGTCGTAGCCGGCGCGGAAGCGCGGGTGCTCCAGCAGCTTGTACGGGTTCTTGCCGTTGCGGCGCTCGAAGCGGGGCTGCATGGACCAGATGTCGCGCATGTCCGAACCGATCTTGCGCTGCAGGGCCAGCTTCTCGGTCTGCGATTCCAGCACTTCGTCCGCCGCCAGGTGCAGGCCGGGGATGGGGAATTCGCCGGCCGCCTGGTAGGCGTTCCACTTCTCCAGCACCTGGTGCCACAGCAGGGAGGCGAACAGGAAGCCGGGCGACACGGTCTTGCCGGAAGCGATGCGCTTGTCCGTCGATTCCAGTGCCAGCGTGACGAAGCGGAAGCCCAGCGGCTGTTCCAGCACCACGTCCAGCAGCGGCAGCAGGCCATGGTGCAGGCCGGCCTTGCGCAGCTGCAGCAGGCAGGCCAGGGCGCTGCCGCTCATCAGCAGCTTGAGCATCTCGTCGAATACGCGCGCGGCCGGCACATTGTTGATCAGCGGCGCCATCACGGAGATCGGCGCGGCGGTGGTCGGCTCGATCTCGAATTTCAGCTTGGCGGCGAAGCGCACCACGCGCAGCATGCGCACCGGATCTTCGCGGTAGCGCGCTTCCGGCTGGCCGATGATGCGCAGCAGCTTGGCGCGCATGTCGCGCATGCCGCCGTGGTAGTCCAGCACCTGCTGCGTGGCCGGGTTGTAGTACATGGCGTTGATGGTGAAGTCGCGGCGCTCGGCATCCTCGGCCTGGCTGCCGAAGGTGTTGTCGCGCAGGACGCGGCCATGTTCATCCTTCGGCGCATTGTCGGTGGTGGTGCCGCGGAAGGTGGTCACCTCCAGCAGGTCCTGGCCGAACATCACGTGCACGATCTGGAAGCGGCGGCCGATGATGAACGCGCGGCGGAACAGTTTTTTCACCTGCTCCGGCGTGGCGTTGGTGGCGATGTCGAAGTCCTTCGGCTTCACGCCCAGCAGCAGGTCGCGCACGGCGCCACCCACCACGAAGGCTTCGAAGCCGGCTTCCTGCAGCGAAGAGGTGACGCGGATGGCGTTCGACGACACCAGCTTCGGGTCGATGCCATGCTGCTCCGGGCCGAGGACCTCGGGTTCGTCGTGGCCGGCGTCCTTGACGCCGAGGATCTTGCGGATGAATTTCTTAATCATTGAATAGTTGGAGTAATTGCCAGCCCTGCGCATTGGCATGCTGTGCCAGCCTGGCGTTCGGGTTCGTCGCGATCGGGTGCGTGACGATCGACAGCAGCGGCAGGTCGTTGTGCGAATCGCTGTAGAAGTACACGTGCTCGAAGTGATCGAGCGTCTTGCCCATCTGTTCCAGCCATGCCTTGGTGTGCACGATCTTGCCCTCGCCCTGGGTGGGCGTGCCCTGCAGGCGGCCCGTGATGCGGCCGTCGATCACTTCCGGCATCGCCGCGATCAGGTGCTCCACCCCGAACGCCTTGGCGATCGGCGCGGTGACGAAGTGGTTGGTGGCCGTGACGATGGCCACCAGGTCGCCCTGGTCGAGGTGGCGCTGCAGCAGCGCGCGCGCGGCCGGCAGGATGTTCGGTTCGATCACCTCGGCCATGAACTGCTGCTGCAGCGTGGCCAGGTGCTCCGGATCGAACTTCGCCAGCGTGCCGAGCGCGAACTGCTGGTACTCCACCGGGTCCAGCGTGCCGGCCTGGTACTGGGCGAAGAAGGCATCGTTACGGCGCGAGAAATCGGCGGTATCGACGGCGCCCACGCGGCACAGGAACTCGCCCCACTCGTGGTCGGAGTCGATGGGCAGCAGGGTGTGGTCGAGATCGAAGAGGGCCAGGTTCATGAGGGCTTTCATTCCCTCTCAGCCTGCAGCCACTCGCGCAGCAGGGGCAGGGTGATCGGGCGTTGCGTTTCCAGGGAATATTGGTCGAGCGAGTCCAGCATCGAGGACAGCGAGCGCATGTCGCGCCTGAAATGGGACAGCAGGTAGGGTAACACGCCGGGCGACAGCGTCAAGCCGCGGCTGGCTGCGGCCTGGGACAGGGCGGCCACCTTGTCGTCGTCCGACAGGCCGTGCAGCTGGTAGATCAGGCCCCAGCCCATGCGCGTGCGCAGGTCCTCGCGCACCGGCAGCACGGCCGGCGCCACGGCGCCGCTGCACACCATCCAGGCGCCGTTGGCGCGGATCTCGTTGAACAGGGCGAAGGCATCGATCTGCGCGACCGGGGAGAGCTTTTCGCAATCGTCGAGCAGGTACAGGTCGACCTCGGGCGAATAGACGAATTCGGACTCGATCGAGAACGGCGAGATGAAACGGGCCCGTTCGGTGCTGGCCAGGGCCTTGAGCAGGTGCGTCTTGCCGGCGCCGATCTCGCCCCACAGGTAGGCGAAATGCTCGCGCGACGCCCGCGTGGCGAACTGGCGCATCAGGGCCGCCACCTCGGCATTGCCGCCCACCTCGAACGATTCGAGCGTGTGCACCGGCTCGGCGCCCAGGTCCAGCACCAGCTGTTTCATGGGCATTGCCCCGGCATCCAGGCCATTTGCATCGTCTTTTCGCTCATCACGTCATGCATTATAAAAGCTCGTTGCGGTCAGGGGAGGGCATGAAGGGGGCGGTGGCGACGAAAAAGGGATTCGGCAGGGGTGTTTTGCTAAAATAGCGGACTTGCTGCCGAAAATGCAGCATCCGCCTTTCATTTTACTCTACCGCCTCCGCCGCGAAAAACCATGAGCCAACCTTCCAGTGTATCCCTGTCCTACCGTGACGCCGGCGTCGACATCGACGCGGGCGATGCCTTAGTCGAAGCGATCAAGCCATTTGCCAAGCGCACGCTGCGTGAAGGCGTGATGGGCGGCATCGGCGGTTTTGGCGCACTGTTCGAGATCAGCAAGAAATTCAAGGAACCGGTGCTGGTGTCGGGCACGGACGGCGTGGGCACGAAGCTGAAGCTGGCCTTTGAACTGAACCGTCACGATACGGTGGGCATCGACCTGGTGGCGATGAGCGTCAACGACATCCTCGTGCAGGGTGCCGAGCCGCTGTTCTTCCTCGACTATTTCGCCTGCGGCAAGCTCGATGTGCCGACCGCCACGGATGTCATCAAGGGCATCGCCCAGGGCTGCGAACAGGCCGGCTGCGCGCTGATCGGCGGCGAGACGGCGGAAATGCCGAGCATGTACCCGGCCGGCGAATACGACCTGGCCGGTTTTGCCGTCGGCGCGGTGGAAAAATCCAAGCTCATCGACGGCAAGAAGATCGCCGCCGGCGACGTGGTGCTGGGCCTGGCCTCGTCCGGCGCGCACTCGAACGGGTACTCGCTGGTGCGCAAGATCATCGAAGTGGCCAAGCCGGACCTGGAAGCCGATTTCCACGGCCGCAAGCTGGCCGACGTGCTGATGGCACCGACCCGCATCTACGTGAAACCGCTGCTGGCACTGATGGAATCGATGGAAGTGAAGGGCCTGGTGCACATCACCGGTGGCGGCCTGGTCGAGAACATCCCCCGCGTGCTGCAGGATCACCTGACCGCCGAGCTGGATGGCAAGTCGTGGACGATGCCGCCGCTGTTCCAGTGGCTGCAGCAGCACGGCGGCGTGGCCGACGCGGAAATGCACCGCGTCTTCAACTGCGGCATCGGCATGACGGTGATCGTCTCGGCCGAGAACGCGGATGCCGCCATCGCCCAGCTGACGGCGGCCGGCGAGACCGTCTCGCGCATCGGCACCATCCGCGCCCGTGGCGAGGGCGAGCACCAGACGGTCGTGGTGTAAGCCATGACGACCCGCCTGCCGGAAGAGCGCATCGTCGCCTTTTTGCAGGCGGCGTTGCAGCAGCCCCCTGAGCTGCTGGGCGTCTGGCTGTTCGGCAGCCAGGCCAATGGCCATGCCAATGCCGGCAGTGACGTCGACCTCGCCGTTCTCGTTGCGGGGAAGGTAGATACCGTGCGGCTGTGGGAGGTGGGCCAGGCGCTGGCCACTGAACTCGACCTGGACGTGGATTTGCTCGACCTGCGCGCCGCGTCCACCGTCACGCAATACCAGGTCATCACGACGGGCCGGCGGCTTTGGCAGAAAGATGCCCAGGCGGCGCTGTACGAGAGTGCGATCCTCAGCGACAAGACCGAACTCGATGCGGCACGCCGGGAACTCCTGATGGAAGTTCGCGAACAGGGAAGGGTGTATGGCAAGCCCTGAATCCGACGACGTCATCCTGAACAAGGTCGCAACGATCGAGCGTTGTGTGGGACGGGCGCGCGAGGAATACGCAAAAGACCCCACCACCTTCGCGACCGATTTCACGCGCCAGGATGCCGCCATCCTGAACATCCAGCGTGCCTGCGAAGCGGCACTCGCTTGTGGCCAGCATGTCATCCGCCGCGAGCGCCTCGGTATTCCGCAAAGTTCGCGCGATGTATTTCGCTTGCTGGCCGACGCCGGCTGGATCGACCCGGCGTTGTCCGGCACGATGCAGAAAATGGTCGGCTTCCGCAATGTCGCGGTCCATGATTATCAAACGCTGCAGTTGTCGATCACGGTCGCGGTCATTCGCGATCATCTCGATGACTTCCTGGGCTTTACGCGGCAGATGTTGTCACGCTCGTCGCCTGCGTAGCGGACGGCTTGTGCGTTGATCATCACGGCCGCAAGATCTTCTCCACCCGTGCGCAGCGCAACCGGAACGCATCCGGCATCCCCGCACCCAGCAAGGGCCGCAGGTACAGGCGGAACGCATCCGTCACGTCCGTGCCGGAAGGGGCGATGAATTCGTCTTCCATCACGCGCGTCCTGCCCGCCACGTCGGACAGCGGCAGCAGCGCGTAGTCGGCCGAGTAGAAGCCGGTGCGGCGGATGGCCACGGAGCCGTCGCGGTCGCCCCAGAACGCGTACTGCACGGCCTTCTCGCCCACCTCGCGGGCTTCGCGCTGGTCCACGTCCGACACGCAGCCGATGAAGGAGCGCTGCAGGTAGCCGAATGTATCGCCGCGCACGCGCTTGATGCCCAGCTTGGCCTTGATCTCGTCGCACAGCAGGTCGGCCAGCGCGCCCGTGCCGGAGAGCTGCACATTGCCGTGCGCATCCCGTTCCACCGAGTCGGCCAGCAACGTGGCGATCGGGGCGCCGCCGGCATCGTGGATGCCTTCCGAGACGGCGATCACGCAGCGGCCGTGGCGCTCGTAGGTGGCTTTCACATCGGCCAGGAAGGCCTCCAGCGAGAACACCCGCTCGGGCAGGTAGATCAGGTGCGGCCCGTCGTCCGGGAATTTCTTGCCGAGGGCCGCGGCGGCCGTGAGGAAGCCCGCGTGGCGGCCCATCACCACGCCCACGTACACGCCCGGCAGCGCGGCATTGTCCAGGTTCGCGCCGGCGAAGGCCTGCGCCACGAAGCGCGCGGCGGACGGGTAGCCGGGCGTGTGGTCGCTGCCCACCAGGTCGTTGTCGATCGTCTTCGGGATGTGGATGGCGCGCAGCGGATAGCCTGCGGCCTGCGCCTGTTCGCTGACGATGCGCACCGTGTCCGAGGAGTCGTTGCCGCCGATGTAGAAGAAGTGTTCGATCTCGTGCGCGCGCAGCACGTTGAAGATCTCGGCGCAGTAGTTCGCGTCCGGCTTGTCGCGCGTGGAGCCGAGCGCCGACGACGGCGTGGCCGCCACCAGCTCCAGGTTGTGGCTCGTCTCCTGCGTCAGATCGACGAAGTTCTCGTCGACGATGCCGCGCACGCCATGCAGGGCGCCATAGACGCGGGTGACATCGCGGAAGCGCCGCGCTTCGAGCGCCACGCCCACCAGCGACTGGTTGATGACGGCGGTGGGACCGCCTCCCTGTGCTACCAGGATTCTGCCGGAGCCCATCATGCCTCCCGTCGCGAAGTGGAAAGAACGCCCAGCTTACTCCGCTTTCCTGTCCACGCTGCCGGGACCGATATGCCGGTCCAAAAATTTCTCCACGCGGGTCCAGAAATCGAAGCGGTTCTTCGGCAGTTTCCAGCCGTGGCCCTCTTCGGGGTATTCGACCCACTCGACGTCCTTGTTGGTGGCGGCCACCGCGTCGCGGAAGCGGATGCCGTGGGCGCGCGGCACGCGTTTGTCGGCGCCGCCGTAGGCCATCAGCAGCGGCTGGCGCAGGCGGCTGGCCTGCTCGACGGGCGAGGTGGCTTTCAGCTGATCGGCGTCCTTTTCGGGGTCGCCGATCAGCTGCGGCATGCCGTACTTGATGTACTGTGCCGGCAGGTCGGACCAGTTGAACCAGCCGCCGTCATACATCAGCCGGATGTCCGTCACGCCCACCCAGTCGATGCCGCAGCGGTACAGGTCCGGGTCGCGGATCAGTCCCATCAGCGTGGCGTAGCCGCCGTAGCTGGCACCGGCAATGCAGATGCGCTTCGGATCGGCGATGCCTTCCGCGATGGCCCAGCGGGTGCCGTCGGCGATATCGTCCTGCATCGCCAGGCCCCACTGCTTCATGCCGGCCTGCATGTGCTTCAGGCCATAGCCGGTGCTGCCGCGGAAGTCCGGTTCCAGCACGGCATAGCCGCGCGAGGCGAGGAACTGGTTGTCCGCCGACCAGCCCCAGGTGGCGCCGCGCACCCACGGGCCGCCGTGCACCAGCACCACCATCGGCAGCTTGTCGCCCCGCCTGGCGCCATGCGGCAGCGTGAGGAGTGCCGGAATCTCCAGGCCGTCGCGGGCCTGGTAGCGCACCATCTCCTGCCGGCCGCTCCGTGCCGCATCGATCCGGGCATTGGCCTGGCCGACGGCGTTCAGCTTGCCCGTCTCGCGGTTGTAGACGAAGTAGACGGCCGGCTGGATGTCGGCATAGGTGGTCACCAGCACGAACGGCGTGGCGGGCCGGCGCGGCAGCTCGATCAGGTTGACCATGCCGGGCAGCTTCGCATTGACGGCCGCCTGCAGCGCCTTGTTCTCGGCATCGAACCATTCGGTGTCCTGCACCTCGCCCTGGTAGCGCACGCCCACCAGCTTGCCGTTCGCCTGCAGCAGCCGGCCGGAGAAGTCGTAGCCCTTCACGCTGAACCATGGCTGCGGATTGACCTTGCCGGTCGCCAGGTCGAACGTGTGGATGGCGGTCTTGTCGCTGTCGTGGCGGGCCGCCACGTGCAGCGTGCCGTCGCCGACGAAGGCCAGCGGCGTGAAGCCGCCGGCGCTGGCGATCCACGCATCGAAGGTGGTGAGCTTGCGCCACTGGTCCTTTTCCAGCAGCCAGATGGTGTGCTTGCCTTCCTCCAGCGTGAGGGCCAGGCGCGGTTCGCCCTTTTCGTCCAGCACCCAGCGCTGCACGTCGCCCGGCTGGCGCACGCCGGTACTGCGGCCGGTGCGCGTGTCGAGTTTCAGGAGCTGCATCGAGCGCACGCTGCCGTTGCTCTCGAACGCAGCGCTCTGCACGTACACGGTATCCCCATCCTGCGCGCCGGCCTGGGGCAGCATGTAGGTATGCCAGGGCAGCATGCGCGCCACCGCTGCGTTGGTGATGAAGTTGTTGCGGCGCTGCGCCAGCTGGCGGAAGTTCCTGCCGTCGCGGTCGACCGCGAACAGGCCGGGCGCCGACTGCACGTCGCCGTGCGCCACGTCCTTGTCCGTCACGTCGAACAGCAGGCGCTCATCGCTGATCCAGCGGAAGTTGCCGATGTCCGCATCGCTGAACGCGGCCACCGCGGCCACCTGCAGCGTGGCCAGGTCCACCACGCCGAGCCGGTCGCGGCCGCCCGGTGCGCTCACCTTCGCGGCGATGTACTGGCCGCTGGGCGAAAGCAGGGCGCCGCCGAACGTGGAATTGTCGAAGAAGTCCTGCACGGGCGGCGGTGCTGCGATGGCCATGCTGCCGGCCAGCAGGGCAACGCAGACGAGCAGGGAACGCAGAAGTGCGAGAGGCGTCACGTGATGTCCTTTCTTATCGGTTGCCGATCTGGCGGCCTAGGAACCGTTCGACGCGGGTCCAGAAGTCGACCTGGTTGGCCGGCGTGCTCCAGCCGTGGCCTTCGGCGTCGTACACGATCCATTCCACGTCGCTGTTGTGGGCGCGGATCGCATCGCGCAGGCGGGTGCCGTGCTGCAGCGGCACGCGCAGGTCCTCGCCGCCGTAGGCCATCAGCAGCGGCTTGCGGATGCGCGCCGCCTGCTCGATCGGCGAGGCGGCCTTCAGCTGCTCGGCATCCTTGACGGGGTCGCCGATCAGCCGCGGCATGCCGTACTGGCGGTACTGGCTGGACATGTCGTCGATCACGCTCCAGGCGCCCGTGTACATCAGCTTCAGGTCCGTCACGCCGGCCCATTCGACGCCGCAGCGGTACAGGTCGGGGTCGCGCACGAGTCCCATCAGCGTGGCGTAGCCGCCATAGCTGGCGCCGGCGATGCACACGCGCTGCGGATCGGCATAGCCCTGCGCGATGGCCCAGCGGGTACCGTCGGCGAGATCGTCCTGCATCTTCCGGCCCCATTCCTTCAGGCCGGCCGTGAAGTGGCGGCTGCCGAAGCCCGTGCTGCCGCGGAATTCCGGCTGCAGCACCAGGTAGCCGCGCGACGCCAGGAACTGTGCCTCGGCATTCCAGCCCCACTCGGCGCCGCGCACCCACGGGCCGCCGTGCACCAGCACCACCATCGGCGCGCGGGACGGCTTGTCCACCCCCGCGGGCAGCGTCAGCAGGGCGGGGATCGGCAGGCCGTCACGCGCCGCATAGCTGGTCCACTGCTGGCGGCCCATCTGTGCGGCGCGGATCCGCTCATGCCTGGCGCCCGCCTTGTTCAGCTGGCCGGTCTGGCGGTGGTAGACGTAATAGACGGTCGGCTGCACATCCGAGTAGGCCGTCACCAGCAGGTTCGGCGCATCGGGCTGGCGCGGCACGTCGATCAGGTTGATCGTGTCCTGCAGCTTGCCATCCACGTCCGCCTGCACCGCCTTCATGGCCGGATCGAACCATGCCGTGCCCCAGGTATCGGTGAGATAGCGGATGCCCAGCAGCCGGTCGGCATTGGCGATCAGGCGGCCCTGGAAATCGTGGCCCTCCACCTGCATCACGGGCTCCTTGGCTACTGCGCCGGTGGCGGTGTCGAGCGTGTAGACGGCCGTGTGGTCGCGGCCCTGCGCGCTCACCACGTACAGCTTGCCGTCCGGGCCGAAGTCCAGCGGCGCGAACCGCCGCCGGTCCGCCCCGAAGGCGGCATATTTCGTCAGCACGCGCCATGGGCCGGTGGCGCTGTCGCGCAGCCAGTACACGCGCTCGTTCTTCTCCGTGGACGCGGCCAGGCGCGGTTCGCCGCGCTGGTCGAGCAGCCAGAAGTCGGCAGCGGCGGGCCGTTCCACCAGCGTGGTGCGGCCGTTTTCCGTGTTCAGGCGCAGCAGGTCTTCGGAGCGGTACACGCCGGTATTGTCGAAATGCGCGTCGAGCACATAGGCGAACGCCGAATCCTGCCGGCCCATCTGGCCCAGCATGAACGTGTGCCACGGCAGCAGCTTGATGCCGCCGTTGGTGGCGCGGCCGTTCGTGATCACGCCGCCGCTGCGGTCGGCGAGCTGGCGGAAGTTCTTCCCGTCGCGCGACACCGTGTACAGCCCGGGACCGAACTGGCGGTCGCCCGGCGCCAGGCGCCTGTCGGTGGAATCGAACAGCAGCTGGTCGTCGTTCAGCCAGCGCACCTTGCCCACATCCGCATCCGGGAAACTGGCGACGAGCTGGCCTTTGTTGTCCAACAGTGCGATGACGGCCAGCGCGTCGCGCCCGACACGCGAGCTGACCAGCGCCGCCAGGTAACGGCCGCTGGGCGACAGGGCGGCGCCGGAGAAAGACGAATCTTCGAAGAAGTCGGCGGCAGGCGGCAGGCCGGCCGATGGTGCGGCAAAGACGGGCAGGCAGGCGCCCGCTGCCAGCACGGCGGCCAGCAGCAATGAACGGATCGGCATTACAGGATGGGGGAACGCGGAAAAATGTGGGCCATCGAAATTAACACATCCACAACACCCGCTTTCTCACCAAATGTAACGCCAGGAAACTTTATTTTGGCGGTTCGGGGGTGCGCAGATGGCGGATGAGCGCCTGCGAGCGGGCATCGGGCGCGGGCGTGACGAGGCTGACGAGCACCAGCGCCGCCAGCCCGGCCGGCACGCCGAACACGCCGGCCGAAATCGGCGCGATGTCGAACCACTGCGCTGCCGCGCTGCCGCCTAGGACCGGGTTGGTATGCAGCATGTAGTACTGGCAGACGCCGAAGCCCGTGGCCATGCCGGCCAGCGCGCCGAAGCGGTTGGCGCGCGCCCAGAACACGCCCATCACCAGCACCGGGAACAGCGTCGACGCCGCCAGCGAGAACGCGGCGCCCACCAGCGACAGGATATCGCCCGGTTTCGTCGAGGCCGAATACGCGGCCACGAAGGCCACGCCCAGCAGGATCAGCTTCGAGATTGTCACGCGCTTCTGCGTGGAGGCTTTCGGGTCCACCACCTTGTAGTACACGTCATGCGACAGCGCGTTCGAGATCGCCAGCAGCAGGCCATCCGCGGTGGACAGCGCTGCCGCCAGGCCGCCCGCGGCCACCAGGCCGGAGACGACATACGGCAGGCCGGCGATCTCCGGCGTGGCCAGCACCAGCACGTCCCCATCGATGGCGATTTCGGCCAGCTGCACGATGCCGTCGCCGTTGATGTCGGTGATGCTGATCAGCGGATTGGCGCGGTCCACGCTGGCCCAGTACGACACCCAGGTGGGCAGCTCGGGGAAGCCGCTGCCCACCAGCGCGCTGTACACATCGTATTTGACGAGCACGGCCAGCGCGGGAATCGTCAGGTAGATCAGCAGGATGAAGAACAGCGTCCAGAACACGGAGACGCGCGTTTCGTTCACGGAAGGCGTGGTGTAGGCGCGCATCAGGATGTGCGGCAGGGCCGCCGTGCCCAGCATCAGGCACAGTGCCAGCGCCAGGAAGTTCTTCCGCTTGATGTCCGACTGCTCGGGCGTGGCGGCGGGGAAGGGCTGCGCGTGCGGCGTGATGGGACGGGCGCGGCGCAGGTTCTCGTCGCGCCCGGCGCGCCACGCGGTGACGGCTTCCTCGGCGTTCTTCGGATAGGCGATCAGCGCCCGTTCGGCGGCGCGGATCTCCAGCAGCGAGGCATTGCGCAGCCGGACGCTCTCCAGGTAGTGCTGCAATTCCGCGCGGCCCGATTCCCAGGAATTGGGCAGGCCGTCCAGCCGCTGCTGGAACTGCGCGGCGCGCTGGCGGAAGATGTCGCGCACCGCCAGCTCCTTCGGGTCCGCCGTCAGCTCCGCCTCGCGGGCCGAGATCTGCGGCAGCAGCTTGCCGTACGCGACCTGCGGAATCGGATTGCCGCTGTGCTTGGCCGACAGCCACATGGCCGGCATCAGGAAGGCGACGAGGATGATGATGTACTGCGCCACCTGCGTCCACGTAATGGCGCGCATGCCGCCCAGGAAGGAGCACACCAGGATGCTGGCCAGGCCCAGGAAGATCCCGACCGAGAAATCGACGCCCGTGAAGCGCGAGGCGATCAGTCCGACGGCATAGATCTGCGCGACCACGTACGTGAAGGACACCACGATCGTGGCGGCCACGCCGAACAGCCGCACGGCGCGGCCGTTGCCCGGGCCGCCGTAGCGCTCGGCCAGGAAGTCGGGAATCGTGTACTGGCCGAAGCGGCGCAGGTAGGGCGCGATCAGCAGCGCGACGAGGCAGTAGCCGCCGGTCCAGCCCATCACGTAGGCCAGGCCGTCGAAGCCGTGCAGGTACAGGCCGCCGGCCAGGCTGATGAAGCTGGCCGCCGAGATCCAGTCCGCCGCCGTGGCCATGCCGTTGAACAGGGCCGGCACGCGGCGGCCCGCCACGTAGTATTCGGCCACGTTCGACGTGCGCGACAGCACGCCGATCGCGGCATACAGCACGATGGTGGCGAACATGAACATGTAGCCGATCCACACGCGCGGCATGCCTTCCTGTTCCAGCAGGCCGATCGACAGCAGGAAGGCGCCGAAGCAGGCGGTGAACGTGAGGTAGTAGCGCGACAGGCGCTGGAAACGGGTCGTCATGGGTTGGTGTGCCGGTCCATGCGGCGCATGCGCCACACGTAGAAGCCGATGATGGCCAGATAGACCAGCGAGGCGCCCTGCGCGGCCAGGTAGAACGACAGGGGCCAGCCGAAGATCGTGAGCCCCGCCAGTTCGCGCGCGAAGTACACGGCGCAGAAACCGGTGGCGAGCCAGACCAGCAGCAGCCAGGCCGTCAGCCGGCGCGTGGCTGCCCAGTAGTTGTCAACCCGGGGCTGGTCAGAGTCCATGCAGGAGGTCCTCGTCGGTATCGTGGTCGGCCGGGCGGGGCGGGAAGGTCAGCCGGAACAGGCTGCCCGGATACTTCGGCTGCGTGGCGCGCGGGTTGCTGAAGATGTCCACTTCGGCGCCGTGCTGCTGGGCGATCTCGCGCACGATGGCCAGGCCCAGCCCGCTGCCCTCGGCGCTGCTGCCGAGGATGCGGTAGAAGCGCTCGAACACGTGCAGGCGTTCGGCCGGCGGAATGCCGGGACCGGTGTCTTCCACCTCCAGCACGGTCGTCTCGCCGCCGCGCACCCGCACCGTCACGCTGCCGCCGGCCGGCGTGTAGCGCAGCGCGTTGTCGATCAGGTTCGACAGCAGCTCGCGCAGCATCACGGGATTGCCGGCGATGAGCTGCGCCTGCGAGGTGGCCTCGTAGCCCAGGTCGATGCGGTAGTTGAAGGATGCCGGCACCCAGTCGCGCACGGCGTTGCGGGCCACCTCGGCCAGGTCTAGCGGTTCGAAGCCGGCCGAACCGGCAGCCGGCTGGTTCTCCGCGCGGGCCAGGGCCAGCAGCTGGTTGACGAGGCGGGTGGCGGCCTCGGAACTTTTCGCCAGCTGTTCCAGCGAGCGGTGGATCTCGCCCTGGTCGGTCTGGCGCAGGGCGAGTTCCGACTGCATGCGCATGCCGGCCAGCGGCGTCTTCATCTGGTGCGCCGCATCGGCGATGAAGCGCTTCTGCATGTCGATCGACTGCGACAGCCGGCCCAGCATCTCGTTCAGCGAGCGCACCAGCGGCGTGATCTCTTCCGGCACCTGCGTCGGCGCGATGGGGGACAGGTCGTCGCTGCGGCGCGCGCGGATGCGTTCCTGCAGCTCGGCCAGCGGCAGCAGTCCTCGTGAAAGAGCGAACCACACGAGGGCCAGCACGATGGGCAGGATGATGAACTGCGGCAGGATCACGCCCTTGATGATCTCGTTGGCCAGCTTGGCGCGCTTTTCCAGCGTCTCGGCCACCTGCACGAGGGCCAGCCGGGCCGGGCGGCGCGCATTCTCTTCCAGATTCACGTAGGCGTAGGCGATGCGGATCGGCGTGCCGTGCAGGTTATCGCTGCGAAAGCGCACGGCGCCGGGATGGGCGGCGTCGTCCTCCGGCTGCGGTTCGGGGCGGGGCAGGTCGCGGTCGCCGTCCACGTGGCGGCCCTGCGGCCCCACGATCTGGAAGTAGACGCTGTCCACGTCGTCCGCCCGCAGGATGTCGCGCGCCGCGCCGGGCAGGCTCTGCACCAGCTGGCCGTTCACCTCGCGCACCTGCTGGGCCAGCACGGTGACGGAATCCTCCAGCGCGTGGTCGAACGGCTGGTTGGCGATCGACTTGGCAACGAGGTAGGTGATGGCGATGCTCATGGGCCACAGCAGCAGCAGCGGGGCCAGCATCCAGTCGAGGATCTCGCCGAACAGCGAATGCTGGATCTCGCCCTGTTCCTCCGGCGCGGCGTTCCAGCCTTCCGCCTCGTCCGGCGCAGTGTCGTTCACTGAGCGTTCACTTCACTTCGCTTCGGCCACGGCCGCGCTGGCGTATTTCTCGAGGCAGTAGCCAAGGCCGCGCACGGTGGCGATGCGCACGCCGCCCACTTCGATCTTCTTGCGCAGGCGGTGCACATAGACCTCGATGGCGTTGTTGCTCACTTCCTCGCCCCATTCGCACAGGTGATCCACCAGCTGCTCCTTCGAGACGAGGCGGCCGGCGCGCGCCAGCAGGATCTCCAGCAGGCCCAGCTCGCGGGCCGACAGGTCCAGCATCTGCTCGTTGATGTAGGCGCTGCGGCCCACCTGGTCGTACGTCAGCGGGCCGTGCCTGACCACCGTGGAGCCGCCGCCCTGGCCGCGGCGGGTGAGGGCGCGCACCCTTGCCTCCAGCTCGGAGAGCGCAAAGGGCTTGGCCATGTAATCATCCGCCCCCAGATCCAGTCCGTTGACGCGCTGTTCGACGGAATCGGCGGCGGTGAGGATCAGCACGGGCAGCAGGGAGCCGCGGGAGCGCAGGCGGCGCAGAACTTCCAGGCCGGACAGTTTGGGCAGCCCCAGGTCCAGGATCAGGAGGTCGAATTCCTGGGTGGACAGGGCGGTATCGGCCTCCTGGCCGTTCTGGACACAATCGATGGCATAGCCGGACTGGCGCAGGGAGCGCGTCAGGCCATCGGCCAGGACGCTGTCATCTTCGGCTAGTAAAATACGCATGTTGGCAGTTCGGCAAAGGTGAATTTCATTGTACTCAAAAGTGCGAGCCACCCCGAAAAAAGTACTGTGGGCGCTTGCACAAAGTACTGGATGGATGTACAGTATCGATTGAAACGAACAGATTAAAAGGCGAAGAGATCATGGACGACAAGAAAGCGGCAGTACCTGCATCCGAAAAAGCCAAGGCGCTTGCCGCAGCGCTGGCTCAGATTGAAAAGCAGTTCGGCAAAGGCTCCGTCATGCGCATGGATTCCAGCGCGCCGCTGGAGGAAGTGCAGACCGTGTCGACGGGCTCGCTGGGCCTGGACATCGCGCTGGGCGTCGGCGGCCTGCCGCGCGGCCGCGTGGTCGAAATCTATGGTCCTGAATCGTCGGGTAAAACCACCCTCACGCTGCAGACCATCGCCGAAATGCAGAAGATCGGCGGCACCTGCGCGTTCATCGACGCGGAACACGCGCTGGACGTGACCTATGCCCAGAAGCTGGGCGTGAACCTGCACGAGCTGCTGATTTCGCAGCCGGACACGGGCGAACAGGCCCTGGAGATCTGCGATGCGCTGGTGCGTTCCGGCTCCGTGGACCTGATCGTCATCGACTCGGTGGCAGCACTGACGCCACGCGCCGAAATCGAAGGCGACATGGGCGACTCGCTGCCCGGCCTGCAGGCCCGCCTGATGTCCCAGGCGCTGCGCAAGCTGACCGGCACGATCAACCGCACCAACACGCTGGTCATCTTCATCAACCAGATCCGCATGAAGATCGGCGTGATGTTCGGCAGCCCGGAAACCACCACCGGCGGTAACGCGCTGAAGTTCTACGCCTCCGTGCGCCTGGACATCCGCCGTACCGGCTCCATCAAGTCCGGTGACGAGGTGATCGGTAACGAAACGAAGGTGAAGGTCGTCAAGAACAAGATCGCGCCGCCGTTCAAGGAAGCGCACTTCGACATCCTGTATGGAGAAGGCACGTCCCGCGAAGGCGAGATCATCGACCTGGGCGTGGAAGCGAAGATCGTCGAGAAATCGGGTTCGTGGTACAGCTATAACGGCGACCGCATCGGGCAGGGCAAGGACAATGTCCGCACCTACCTGAAGGAGCGTCCGGCGCTGGCCCGCGAGATCGAGAACAAGGTCCGCGCCTCCCTCGGCGTGCGCGAACTGCCGCCAACCGCGGCGGTGCCGGAAGAAAAGGCGCCGAAGCTGAAGGCGGTCGACTGATCGACCGGTGGATGAAGGCGGGCTGATGCTCGCCTGCTGGATGATCAGTCTGCTGGATGATCAGTCCGCAGGTTGCATCGGCCCGCTGGATGCATCAGGCCACTGGATGCATCAGGCCACTGGATGCATCAGGCCACTGGATGCATCGGCCCGCCCGCTGCATCCAGCCATCCACCGGCTGGCCCGTACGGCAGCCCGGCGCTGCGCAGCAGTAAAATGATCGCCACCGACCGCTTTGCGGCGGTGGCGATTTGTTTTGGTGGCCCCTTTCGCGGCTGCCGTGATCCACGAAGATGTCGACCGACCCATGCGAGCACCTCCCCTCAGCCTGAAAGCCCGCGCGCTGCGCCTGCTGTCCACCCGCGAACACAGCCGCCTGGAAATGACCCGCAAGCTGTCACGGCACGCGGAAGAGGGCGACGACGTGCCGGCGCTGCTGGACTGGCTGGAGAAGAACAAGTGGCTGTCGCAGGAGCGCTTCTCCGAATCGCTGGTGCACCGCCGCTCGGCCCGCTACGGCAATGCCCGTATCCTGGCCGAGCTGCAAAGCCACGGCATCCAGGGCGAGGCCGTGCAGGAACTGAAGGCGGGCCTGGTGGAAGACGAAGTGGCGCGCTGCTGCGAAGTGTGGCGCCGCAAGTACGGCGGCAAGATTGCCGAGGATGCGGAAGGGCGCTCGAAGCAGATGCGCTTCCTGATCCAGCGCGGCTTCTCGCAGAAGGCGGTGCGGGCCGCGATGAAGGGTTACGATCCGGAAGAAGAGTTCGGTTCGTTCTGACGTGCCGCCCCGCTACGACCCCCTACGGCCCGCCACAGATAGTTGTTTCCTTGATATCCGATATTCATGCCGCGATGGTCTGCCAGCGGTACCGGTCCCTCGTCGGACAGTCCTGTCCGATAAAAAAATCAGCAAATCACATTGCTATCCTAGCCCTGTCCTGTGTGCTACACTTTTGTGGTTTTATGCAGCACCGCGGGTGCGGTGGTTGTCCGTAGAAGCTGCGGCAACGTACTTTGTTCTGTACATGGCTGCTTACTAATTTGGCCGCGCAAGCGGCATCGGTGTTATGTCCCTGTCCAATCCAGTTTCCCGACGTGCGCTCCGCCATACGCGCGCCATCGCCGTCCAGGCGCTTGCGCCGCTGGACGGCCCGTGGAACTGCGGCGCGCGCATCACCCCTATTAAAGTCCACGACACCCTGCCGGCTTCCCGCTCCACCGCGAGCGGACAGCCACGGCATGCTCTCCCGAAGATCTCCCGCGCCAACCTGATGAATGCCTCCTCTCCTGCCGGAGCGCGAGGCTTTGCCCGGTTCTACCCATGCTGGGCGGTTCACGCCGCCACGACAGCCCAGGTGCCGCACGACTGAAACAGCAGCATTTTAAAAAACCCATTTCATATTCAGTAACAGAAGGGAAGCCAGCATGAAGATCCATGAGTATCAAGGCAAAGAAATCCTCCGGAAGTTCGGAGTGACGGTTCCGCGCGGCATTCCATGCCTGTCCGTGGACGAGGCAGTCAAGGCTGCTGAAACCCTGGGTGGCAAGGTATGGGTCGTCAAGGCGCAGATCCACGCCGGTGGCCGTGGCAAGGGCGGCGGCGTGAAGGTCGCCAAGTCGCTGGAGCAGGTCAAGGAATACGCCGACCAGATCCTGGGCATGCAGCTGGTAACCCACCAGACCGACGCAAACGGCCAGAAAGTGCGCCGCCTGCTGATCGAAGAAGGCGCCGACATCCAGAAGGAACTGTACGTTTCGCTGGTGACCGACCGAGTGTCGCAGCGCGTCGTGCTGATGGCATCCTCCGAAGGCGGCATGGACATCGAGGAAGTCGCCGAATCCCACCCCGAGAAGATCCACAACGTGATCATCGATCCGGCCACCGGCCTGACCGACGCGGATGCCGACGATGTCGCCCGCAAGATCGGCGTGCCGGAAGCGTCGATCGCCGATGCCCGCGCCAACCTGCAAGGCCTGTACAAAGCCTACTGGGAAACGGATTCGTCGCTGGCTGAAATCAACCCGCTGATCCTGACCGGCGAAGGCAAGGTCATCGCCCTGGACGCCAAGTTCAACTTCGATTCGAACGCGCTGTTCCGTCATCCGGAAATCGTTGCCTACCGCGACCTGGACGAAGAAGATCCGGCCGAAGTGGAAGCGTCGAAATTCGACCTGGCCTACATCTCCCTGGACGGCAATATCGGCTGCCTGGTGAACGGCGCCGGCCTGGCCATGGCCACGATGGACACCATCAAGCTGTTCGGCGGCGAGCCCGCCAACTTCCTGGACGTGGGCGGTGGTGCCACGGCCGAGAAAGTGACCGAAGCCTTCAAGATCATGCTGAAGAACCCGGGCCTGAAAGCCATCCTGGTGAACATCTTCGGCGGCATCATGCGCTGCGACGTGATCGCCGAAGGCGTGATCACCGCATCGAAGGCAGTCTCCCTGAAGGTACCGCTGGTCGTCCGCATGAAGGGCACCAATGAGGACCTGGGCAAGAAGATGCTGGCCGACTCCGGTCTGCCGATCATCGCTGCCGACACGATGGAAGACGCAGCGAAGAGCGTTGTTGCCGCTGCTGCCGGTCAAGCTTAATTAAGGAACCAACATGTCTATTCTGATCAACAAAGACACCAAAGTCATCACCCAGGGCATCACCGGCAAGACCGGCCAGTTCCACACCCGCATGTGCCGCGACTACGCGAACGGCAAGGAAGCCTTCGTGGCCGGCGTGAACCCGAAGAAAGCCGGCGAAGATTTCGAAGGTATTCCAATCTACGCAACGGTCAAGGAAGCTGCATCGGAGACCGGCGCGACTGTGTCCGTGATCTACGTGCCGCCAGCCGGCGCCGCTGCCGCGATCTGGGAAGCTGTCGAAGCCGAGCTGGAACTGGCGATCTGCATCACCGAAGGCATTCCAGTCCGTGACATGATGGAAATCAAGGACCGCATGGCCAAGGCCGGTTCCAAGACCCTGCTGCTGGGCCCGAACTGCCCAGGCCTGATCACCCCTGACGAAATCAAGATCGGCATCATGCCAGGTCACATCCACCGCAAGGGCCGCATCGGCGTCGTGTCCCGTTCGGGCACGCTGACGTACGAAGCCGTCGGCCAGCTGACCGCACTGGGCCTGGGCCAGTCGTCCGCCGTCGGTATCGGTGGCGACCCGATCAACGGCCTGAAGCACATCGACGTGATGCGCATGTTCAACGACGATCCTGATACCGACGCGGTCATCATGATCGGCGAAATCGGCGGTCCGGACGAAGCGAACGCCGCGCGCTGGATCAAGGACAACATGAAGAAACCAGTCGTCGGCTTCATCGCCGGTGTCACCGCTCCTCCGGGCAAGCGCATGGGCCACGCCGGCGCGCTGATCTCCGGCGGTGCCGACACCGCGGATGCCAAGCTGGAAATCATGGAAGCCTGTGGCATCACCGTGACGAAAAACCCGTCCGAAATGGCCCGCCTGCTGAAAGCCATGCTGTAAATGAAATAAATCGGGATTTTTGTCCGATAATGACGGGGGCTGCGGCCCCCGTTTTTTATTGGTGGCCTGATTCGAATCCCGTTGGAGCAAAGCGTTGGCGAAAATCCTCATTACCCTCGACGGCGTCCTGGAACGGACGGTGCAGCTCACCAAGGAGCGCATGACGATCGGCCGCCACCGCGCCAACGACATCGTGCTGGAACACCCCACGGTCAGCGGCGAACATGCCGCGATCACCACGATCCTGGACGACTCGTTCCTGGAAGACCTGTATTCAACGAATGGCACCTTCGTCAACGGTCACCGCGTCGGCAAGCATTTCCTGCAGCACCAGGACGCGATCAAGCTGGCCAAGTACCGCATCGAATTCGTGAAGGATGGCATCCGGCCCCTCAGCGGCGCCGCGCCGCTCGCTGAAACCGCACCGGTCCCTCCGCCGGCCGCCATCGAAGTCCTGAACGGCAGCAATGCCGGCAAGCGGCTGGAACTGAGCAAGCTGCAGACGAGCCTGGGCCGCACCGGCGTCCAGGTCGTCATGATCACCCGCACCGATCATGGCTATGCCGCGGCGCACACCGATGGCGAGCGCATTCCGTTCCTGAATGGCATGGCGCTGGGCAAGCAGCCGCAACCGCTGGCCCATGGCGATGTACTCGACCTGTCCGGCACGCAGATGGCGTTCCGCCAGGGCTGACGAAAATCGTCAGCTGACGGTTTTTGCGGCCTCGACTGACAATTTATGATGGGTGCGCTGACAAAATTCGTCAGGCTGGCAGGGTAAAAGTGACGGTTTACGTCGCTTCGGGAGGAAGAAAGGGCTGAAAACGGGCTGGCACGGGGATTGCTCTACATAAACCATCGTAACCCCAGTTCACCCTTTACCTTTTGGAGCCCACCATGAAATCCATCAAATCCCTGAACCAGAAAGCCCAAGCCGGTTTCACCCTGATCGAACTGATGATCGTCGTCGCCATCATCGGTATCCTGGCTGCCGTCGCCATTCCGGCTTACCAGAACTACGTGAAGCGCGCTGCTTACAGCGAAGTCGTTAGCCAGATGAGCCCGTATAAACTGGCCGTCGAAGAGGCTTACCAGAACGGCAATACGCTGGCAAGCATGAGCGCTGCAACGGGTGGCGGTGCTGTCACCGGCGGCCTGATCGCTACTCCGGCCGCATCGACCAGCGGCGTATTCAACAGCCTGGCAATTGCAGCCAACGGCATCATCACCGCTACGCCGAACGCCACCAAGGGTATCGCCGCTACGGATACCTGCGTGCTGACCCCAACCACCGCCGGCGGCGATGCTGGCAGCGGTACCGATCGCCTGCGTTGGGCCTACTCCGGTGCCTGCGTGGACAAAGGCTACGTGAAGAACTGATAGACCGATTCGGTCTGCTTGAAAAGCCCGGCACTGCCGGGCTTTTTGCATGCCAGGCCGCTGTCATTGCTGCTAGACGATCTTCTGCCGATCGCCGATCAGCGCCTGGTACGTGAGGTTCTGCAGCATCAGGTAATACGAAGGATCGAGGTCGATGAACTGCAGGCCGTAGCCATACTTGCCCGGCGTGCCGGCCGTGGGTTCCACCGCGCTGACATTGCGGATCGACGCCCTGGCCATGACAGTCACCTGCCGCTTGTCCGGTTCCGTCACCAGCGTGAACTGCACGTCCACCGCTTCCTTGACCGGTGGCAGCGGCTGCGCCGATTCGAGCAGTGCGCCGGAGACGCTCAGGTTGGCCAGCAGGCCGGCATGCTCGTCGCCGTTCGCCATCTTCAACTGCGCGGGCAGGTCCACCTTCACCCGCATCGCCGTGCGCAGGCTGGTGCCGAAGATCTCGTCGGGGAAGGTGAGGTGGACGTAGAACAAAGGGCGACCGAAGATGCGTTCGGCGACCGTGGAGAACGTGCAGACGTTCACGCCGGAGAACACCCGCAGCGTCAGCTTGTCGCCTTCGTACAGGCCGATCGGCGTGCCCTGTTCCACCGGGATCCTGACGATCAGGTACTCGTCCTTCACCCAGCCCACCACGGTGGAAAAGTGCTGGACCGGCTTCAGGGTGCGGTGCGTGATGAACTGCAGCCGCGTGCCGACCTGCAGGTTCATCTGTTCGAAGGTATACAGCCGCGCGATGGGTTCCCGAGGCGCACTTCCGGTCATCGTTTCGTCCTGGTCAAGGGTGGCCAGCAATTATAAAACTTTGACAACTTGATGCGGCAAGTGTGAAACAATTTTTGTGCGAGGCGGGCGACCAGTCACAAAATTGCTTCGTCAACACGACAAAATTGATGTGGGCTAGCTCGTGGCCGACCAGTCGCCGCTCTTGCCCCCGTGCTTCTCCCGCACGCGGATCTCGCTCATGACCATCCCCCGGTCGACCGCCTTGCACATATCGTAGACAGTGAGCAGGCCAACCTGCACGGCGGTCAGGGCTTCCATCTCCACGCCGGTTTTCCCATAAGTCTCAACCTGCGCGCGGCAGTGGACCGACGATGCCGCTTCGTCCGTTTCGAAATCCACGGTCACGCGGGTCAGGGCCAGCGGATGGCACAGCGGCACCAGGTCGCTGGTGCGCTTGGCGCCCATGATGGCGGCGATGCGGGCGATGCCCAGCACATCCCCTTTCTTTGCGGTTCCCGATAGAATGATGGCCAGCGTTTCCGGTTTCATCCGGATAGTGCCCGTGGCAACGGCGATGCGGTGGGTTTCCGCCTTCGCGCCAACGTCGACCATATGGGCCTGGCCGGAGGTGTCGAAGTGGGTCAGTCCCTGGCCATCCTCCCGGGGAACTTCGTGCTTATTGTCGTGCTTATTGTCGTGTATGTGCTCGGACATGCTGTATAAGACTCGTATCAGAAATGGACAGGTATCATAGCACCGTGAACTTGACTCTTTTGCCCCACCGCCCCCGCCGCCCGCTGCTCTCCAGGGCCATCGCGCTTGGCCTCGCCGCGCTCGTTGCCGCACCGTTCGGTCACGCCCAGGACAGCACGCTGCCGAAGTATTCGGCGAAGCCGGCGGACGACAAACCGTTCGTCCCGCTGCCGCCCGCGAACGTGCCGAGCCTGCCGAACCTGGGCGACACGTCCCGCGAGGCGCTGTCCCCGGTCACCGAGCGCAAGCTGGGCGAGGAGATCATGCACAGCATCCGCTTCGACCGCGACTACCTCGACGATCCACCGATGCTGGAGTACCTGAACACCCTCGGCAACAAGCTGGTGGAGTCGCGTCCCGGCGCGCGCGGCGAGGCGAACTTCGACTACGGCTTCTTCGTCGTGCGCGATCCGATGCTCAATGCGTTCGCTCTCCCTGGCGGCTACATCGGCGTGCACTCGGCGCTGCTGCTGGCCGCGCAGACGGAGTCGGAGCTCGCTTCGGTGCTGTCGCACGAGATCGGCCACGTGGCGCAGCGCCACATCGCGCGCCAGCTGGGCGAGCAGAAGACGGATGCGCTGATTCCGCTGGCCGCGATGATCCTGGCCGCGCTGGTGGCGAAGGACAGCCCGGATGCCGCGATGGGCGTGATGATGGGCGGGCAGGGCGTGGCCATCCAGCGCCAGCTGAACTTCGGCCGCGATGCCGAACGCGAGGCGGACCGCGTGGGCTTCCAGATCATGGGCCAGGCGGGCTATGAAACCACCGGCATGGTGGCGTTCTTCCAGCGCCTGCAGACGGCCACGCGCAACTACAACGACAACATCCCGGCCTGGCTGATGAGCCACCCGCTCACCACCGAGCGCATCGCCGACATCCAGGCGCGCATCCGCGAGCAGCCCTATAAACAGCGGGTCGATGCGCTGGACTTCTTCCTGGTGCGTTCGCGCGCCCGCGTGCTGCAGGATCCGACCGTGAAGGGTTACCAGGAAGCGGAGGAGTTCTTCCGCAACCAGATGGCGCAGCAGAGCCGTCACCAGATCGCCGCCGGCCAGTACGGCATGGCCTTCCTGCAGTTGAAGCGCGACGACTACGCCGGTGCCGACAAATGGCTGGCAAAAGCGCAGGCCACGATCGACCAGCCGCCGGCACCGGGCGCCTTCAGTTCGCCGCTGCCGAAAGGCCTGTCGGACAGCTTCATCGCCTACACGTCGCTGGAGATCAAGGTCGACCAGGAGAACAAGCCGGACGTGATGGCCGCGGCCATTGCCGAGGGCGAGGCGGCGCACCGCAAGTTTCCGCTGTCGCGCGGCATCGTCTGGCAGTATGCGGACGCGCTCATCAAGGGTGGCAAGCCGGAACAGGCCGAGCGCTTCCTGCGCGACCAGGTGCAGCAGTACCGCAGCGAGGCCGAGCTGCAGGACCTGCTGGCGCAGGCCTATTCGAAGATGGGCAAGATGGCGCTGCAGCACATCGCGCTGGCCGAGTCGTATGCTTTACTGGGCGGCACGCAGGCCGCGCTGGACCAGCTGCAGCTGGCCCGCAAGTCGCCCGATGCGTCGTTCTACGAACAGGCCGTCGTCGATGCCCGCGAACGGGACTGGCAGGCCAAGCGGCGCGAGGCGATGGGCGACAAGAAGAAGGATTATTCGACGGCGTCGTTCTCGGTGCGCGCCGCTACTTCGGACCCGGCGAAAAAGAACGACCCCTTCAACCGGGACAAGTGCGATGGTGCTGGTAATGGCGGCAGCCTTACGCAACCATCGTCGGCGTTCTTTGAAAGCCGAACCGATCCGCTAGCCCGGCGCGATCTGTCCTCGCCAGCGTCAGCAACCTGCCGTTGACGGGGAGGGTCGGCGCGGCATCGTCCGCGCCGCCTTCCAGCCAGGCCAGTAGCGCTTCATCAGGCACCGGCCGGCCGTCCTTCTCAAGCAGTGCCAGCACCTGCGCCGCATCGCGGTCATCCAGCTGCGCGACGGTGTCGCCGGCCTGGAAAATCAGCTCTCCCGCTTCCGTCATGGCCACTGCATTGATGCGATCGAGCAGCGCACCGGTGTGCAGCACGAAGCCGTGCGCGGGGTCGGTGCGGGCGATGAACGGCGTCGCTTCCAGGTTCACATAGACGCGCTGCGGGCCGTTCTGGAAATACCAGCGGCCCTCGTCATCGTGCAGGTAGTTGCGGTTGATGAAGCCGATCAGGGCCTCGTGGGCCAGCTTGTCGCCGGGCAGGTCGAGGTGCTGCGCCCGTTCATCGCGCATGCGCCAGTGGCCGCGCGCATCGAGTCCCAGCCAGCCGTAGCAGTGCGGCACGTTCGGCCATTTGGCCATGGCCTGCTTGACGATGTCATCCATGCGTTGTGCTCAAAACCTCAAGCTTGGCATAGCGTGATGGTTTGCGGCGCGCCGATGCTGCGGCCGCCTTCCAGGAAGTGGATCATGCGGCGCGGCAGCCACGCCAGGTTGCCGGGCAGCCGGCCCGTGGCGAATCCCACATGGCCGCCTTCTTCCACGTAATCGAGCACCACGTGCGAGGACGCCTTGCGGGGCAGGTACCGGCCGGGCAGGAAGGGATCGTTCAAGGCGTTCAGCACCAGCGTCGGCACCGTGATGTCCGGCAGCACGTGCTTGGCGCTGGCGCGGTCCCAGTAGTCGTCCACGTTCCGGTAGCCATGCACGGGTGCCGTGACGATGTTGTCGAAGGTGTAGAGGTCCGGCGCGGCCAGCATCGCATCGAGGTCGAACAGGCCGGGGAACAGCCGGTGCTTGGCGGCGCACTTCGGTTTCAGCGTCTGCAGGAACATGCGCTGGTACAGGCGGTTGAAGCCGCGCGACAAGGCTTCGCCGCCGCGCGCCAGGTCCAGCGGCGCGGACACGGCAACGGCGGCATCCACGAAATCGGCCTGGTGCTGCGACTCGCCCAGCCAGCGCAGCAGCACATTGCCGCCCAGCGAGACGCCGCATGCATAGAACTTGCCGGTGGCGCGTGCCTTCAGCTTGCGCAGCAGCCAGTCCGCCTCGGCGGAATCGCCCGAGTGATAGAAGCGGGGCGCCAGGTTCGGTTCGCCCGAGCAGCCGCGGAAGTGGGGGATGGCACCCGACCAGCCCATCTCCTGCAGCTCGCGCCCCAGCGCGCGGCAGTAGTGGCTGTCCGACGAGCCTTCCAGGCCGTGGAACAGCACGACGAACGGCTTGCCCGGTTCGCCGTCGACGAAATCGACATCGATGAAATCGCCATCCGGCGCCTGCCAGCGCTCGCGGCGAAAGCGCACCGGCGGCTTCGGAATGCACAGCGCCGGGTAGATGGTCTGGAAGTGGCCGTTGGGGAGCCAGAAGGGGGCGGGGTAGTTCATTGCGGGTCCGCAATCACCATGATCATCGGGGCACATCGGGGACAGGCACCTATTTACGGGCAACACTCGTGTTGCTCGTAAATGGGTGCCTGTCCCCTTGCAGTCAGTGCAGCATCTTCGCCGGCCCTTCGGTCGGCACCGGTCCCGGGGCGACGGAGACATGGTGCGCCATCATCCGCCAGCCCTTCGGCGTTTTCATGTAGACGTTGGTGGCGATCAGGTGCGCCGGTTCGCCGCTGGCGGCCGTGGTGCCTTCGACCACCGTGTGCACGGCGCTCATCAGGTTGTGCATCTCGTGCAGTTGCGACGGCAGGATGTGCAGGCCGCCGTGCTCCAGCAGCACGCTCCACGATTCCTGGATCGCCCGGTGGCCCACCAGCCGCTTGCCGCCCGGGTGGATGCAGATGATTTCCTCGTCATCGGCCCACAGCGCCATCAGCGCATCGACATCCGCGCGGTTCAGCGCGTCGTAGAAGGCCGCTTCCACTTCCGCGGGGCTGCCGATGATGTGCTGCTTCTTCTTCATGGCGCGTTTCGCTGCATGCGATCAGTGATGACCCACGACGGTGCCCGGCTTCAGGCGGTACGTGGTGCCGCAGTACGGGCATTTCGCTTCACCGTTGCTGGCGAAATCCAGGAACACGCGCGGGTGCGTGGACCACAGCGGCATGGCCGGATTCGGGCAGTATGCCGGCAGGTCCTTCGCTTCGAGTTCGACTGGCGTGGTGGCTTGTGTCATCTTCTGGGTGCTCCGGAGATCAAAAAGCACGATTTTAACGGATTCGCGCACCCGGCAGGCGTGGTGCAGGTTTCACAAGTACAATGACGCGCGCTCCCCACGACAAACCCGCGCAAACCCGACGCCCACGCCGCAGCAATCAGCCAATGTGTGGCAATTCCACCACGCATTCGTCCCACCGCATGAACGAACCGCACGATCCCGCTCCTTCCCCCGCCACCCATGCAATGACTGATCCGGCGATCGAAAAAGCCGCCTGGCGCGATGGCTTCCAGACCGGCCTGCCCACGCTGTTCGGCATCGGCGCCTGGGGCGTGGTGGTGGGGGTGGCGATGATCAAGTCCGGCCTCACCTTGCCGCAGGCCCTGGGTATGACACTGCTCGTGTTTGCCGGTTCCGCGCAACTGGCCTCGCTGCCACTGATCGCCGCCAATGCGCCCGTCTGGGTGGTGTTCGTGACGGCGCTGGTGATCAACCTGCGCTTCGTGATCTTCTCCGCGCTGCTGGCCCCGCATTTTTCCAACCTGCCCTGGCATAAACGCCTGGGGCTTGGTTTCGTCTCCGGCGACATTTCCGTGGCCCTGTACCTGCAGCGCTATCCCGATCCCGCGCCGGTGCCCGGCAAGCTGTCCTTCCTGAAAGGGCTGCTGTACCCGAACTGGGCGGCCTGGCAGATCGGCTCGCTGGCCGGCATTTTCGTGGGCAATGCCGTGCCCACAGAGTGGGGGCTGGGATTTGCCGGCACGCTGGCGATCGTCTGCGTGCTGGTGCCGATGGTGGCGACGCGGCCGGCGCTGGCCGGCGTGCTGGTGGCCGGCGCCGTGTCGGTGATCGCCGCGGAACTGCCTTACAAGCTGGGCCTGCTGGCGGCCGTGATCGTGGGCATGGCCACCGCGATGGTGATCGAGGAAACGGGCGAGAAACGCAAACTGAAGCGGGAGGGCGGCCATGTCTGACCTGGAAATCTGGATCGTCATCGGCGCACTGGCCCTGTCCACCGCCATCACGCGCAGCGGGTTCTGGCTGGTTGGCCACAAGGTCACCATTCCGCAGCGCGTGCAGGAAATGCTGCGCTATGCGCCGTCCTGCGCGCTGGCCGCCATCATCGGCCCGGACCTGCTGCTGGACGGAACGACGGTGCACCTGGACCTGGGCAATGCCAAACTGCTGGCGGGCATCGCTTCGGTCGCCTGGTTCGCCTGGCGGCGCCGGATGCTGGAGACGATCGTGTTCGGCATGCTGTGCTTCACCGCGATCCGCCTGCTGCACGCGGGGGTCTGAAGGCAGCCGAATCAGGCCGTAGGTGGGGCGGCGTTGCGGTAAAATAGTGGCCTTTGTATCACTTAACCTCGCCACTCTCCCTCGGAAAGCCATGCAATTTACTCGTCTCCAGGATCTGATCGCGCAGAATGCGCTGCAAGGCAAGCGGGTGTTCATCCGCGCCGACCTCAACGTGCCGCAGGATGATGCCGGCAATATCACCGAAGATACGCGCATTCGCGCTTCCGTCCCGGCGATCCAGGCAGCCGTCAAGGCGGGCGCGAAGGTCATGGTCACGTCCCACCTGGGCCGCCCGACCGAGGGGGAGTTCAAGGACGAAGACAGCCTGGCACCCGTGGCGAAACGCCTGGCCGAGCTGCTGGGCCAGCCTGTCGAACTGAAGCAGGACTGGGTCGACGGTGCCGGTCTCGAGAACCTGCAGGCCGGCCAGGTCGTGCTGCTGGAGAACGTTCGCGTCAACCAGGGCGAGAAGAAGAACAGCGATGAACTGGCGCAGAAGATGGCCAGGCTGTGCGACGTGTACGTGAACGATGCGTTCGGCACCGCGCACCGCGCCGAAGCTTCCACGCATGGCATCGCCAAGTTTGCGCCGGTCGCCGCAGCCGGCCCGCTGCTGGCCGCCGAACTCGATGCACTGGGCAAGGCGCTGGGTGCGCCGGCCCGCCCGCTGCTGGCCATCGTGGCCGGCTCGAAGGTCTCCTCCAAGCTTTCCATCCTGAAGTCCCTGGCCGACAAGGTCGACAACCTGATTGTCGGCGGCGGCATCGCCAACACGTTCATGCTGGCCGCCGGCCTGAAGATCGGCAAGTCGCTGGCCGAGCCGGATCTCGTCGAGGAAGCGAAAGCCATCATCGACCTGATGTCGAAACGCGGCGCGCAGGTGCCGATCCCCACCGATGTCGTGTGCGCCAAGGAGTTCTCGCCAACGGCCGCTGCTACCGTCAAGAAGGTGGCGGACGTGGCGGACGACGACATGATCCTCGACATCGGCCCGGAAACGGCGGCGCTGCTGGCCGAACAGATCGCCAAGGCAGGCACGATCGTCTGGAACGGCCCGGTGGGCGTGTTCGAGTTCGACCAGTTCGGCAACGGTACGAAGACGCTGGCGCTGGCGATTGCCGACTCGAAGGCGTTCTCCATCGCCGGCGGCGGCGACACGCTGGCCGCGATTGCAAAATATGCCATTACCGATAAAATCGGTTATATCTCGACCGGCGGCGGCGCCTTCCTGGAGTTCCTGGAAGGCAAGACCCTGCCGGCGGTGGAAGTGCTGGGTTCCCGCGCAGCGGGCAGCCAGTAAAACCGGAAAAGCGCAGCGCACCGTCGCTGCGTTTTCTCTTTGAAAACCAGCTGTTCGATCTTTTGCAAGGAACCCGCAATGTCCCGTGGCACTAAAATCGTCGCAACCATCGGCCCGGCCTCCACCGACCTCAACGTTCTGATCCGGATGATCCGGGCCGGCGTCGACGTGGTGCGGCTGAACTTCTCGCACGGCAAGGCACAGGATCACATCGACCGTGCCAACCTGGTGCGGCAGGCGGCGGCGGAATGCGGGCGGGAAGTAGCCATCATGGCCGACATGCAGGGTCCCAAGATCCGCGTCGGCAAGTTCGAAGGCGGCAAGATCGACCTGGCCAAGGGCGACAAGTTCATCCTCGATGCCAAGTGGGGCGAGAACGGCGAGCTGGGCAACCAGGAACGCGTGGGCCTGGACTACAAGAACCTGCCGAACGACCTGCGCGCCGGCGACCACCTGCTGCTCAACGACGGCCTGATCGTGCTGGTGGTGGACAGGATCGTCAGCAACGAGATCTACACCACGGTGAAGATCGGCGGCGAACTGTCCAACAACAAGGGCATCAACCGCCAGGGCGGTGGCCTGACGGCGCCGGCGCTGACGGCCAAGGACATGGAAGACATCAAGACGGCGATGAGCTTCCAGGCCGACTTCCTGGCCATCTCGTTCCCGAAGAACGCCACCGACATGGAAATGGCGCGCCAGCTGGCCAATATCGCCGGCGAGCCCTACGGCCACAAGCCGCAGATGATCGCCAAGATCGAGCGCGCCGAAGCCATCCCCGCGCTGCAGGAAATCCTCAACGCCTCGGACGGCATCATGGTGGCGCGCGGCGACCTGGCCGTGGAAGTGGGCAATGCCGCCGTGCCGGCGCTGCAGAAGCGCATGATCCGCATGGCGCGCGACTCGAACAAGTTCGCCATCACGGCCACGCAGATGATGGAATCGATGATCTTCAACGCCGTGCCCACGCGCGCCGAAGTGTCCGACGTGGCCAATGCCGTGCTGGATGGCACGGATGCCGTGATGACGTCCGCCGAAACGGCCTCGGGCCGCTACCCGGTGGAGACGGTGGAGATGATGTCCGCCGTCTGCATCGAGGCCGAACTGTCCGAATACAACAAGCTCGATGCCGACTTCCTGAACGTGCGCTTCACCCGCATCGACCAGTCGATCGCCTACGGCGCGCTGTTCACCGCGCACCACCTGCGCGTGAAGGCCATCGTGGCGCTGACGGAATCGGGCTCCACGCCGCTGTGGATGAGCCGCCACAATATCGATACGCCGATCTTCGCGCTGACGCCGAGCGTGACCACGCAGCGCAAGGTCTCGCTGTACCGCAACGTGCGCTCGCACTACCTGGTGCAGCAGGGCACCAGCGCCGAGGTGCTGAAACAGGCCGAGGACCTGCTGGTCGCGGAAGGCCTGGCGAAGAAGGGCGACATGATCGTCGTGACCTGGGGCTCGCCGATGGGCCAGGCCGGCGGCACGAATGCGCTGAAGATCGTCAAGATCGGCGAATTCAGTTAAGAATTCGGCCAAGGATTGAAGGCGGCGCCGGCCACGAGCCGCGCGCCGCCTGGCGGAGAACGGCAGGCGCGGCGGATGCACGCGCCTGCGTTGCCTTCGCCACGAAGGTTTTTATTTGATTGGAGTACTACCATGTCCCTCGTATCCATGCGCCAGCTGCTGGACCATGCCGCCGAACACGGCTATGGCCTGCCGGCATTCAACGTCAACAACCTGGAACAGGTGCAGGCCATCATGGCCGCCGCCGACGCCGTCAACAGCCCGGTGATCATGCAGGCTTCGGCCGGCGCGCGCAAATACGCCGGTGAAGCGTTCCTGCGCCACCTGATCGATGCCGCCGTCGAAGCCTACCCGCACATTCCCGTCGTCATGCACCAGGACCACGGCCAGTCGCCGGCCGTCTGCATGGCCGCGATCCGTTCCGGCTTCACGTCCGTGATGATGGACGGCTCGCTGGAAGCGGACGGCAAGTCCGTCGCCTCCTACGACTACAACGTCAACGTGTCGCGCGAGGTGGTGAAGTTCGCCCACTCGATCGGCGTGACGGTGGAAGCGGAACTGGGCGTGCTGGGCTCGCTCGAAACGATGAAGGGCGACAAGGAAGACGGCCACGGCGCGGACGGCACCATGACCCGTGAACAGCTGCTGACGGACGTGGCCCAGGCCGCCGACTTCGTCGAACGCACCCAGTGCGACGCGCTGGCGATCGCCATCGGCACCTCGCACGGCGCCTACAAGTTCACGCGCAAGCCCACCGGCGACATCCTGGCAATTGACCGCATCAAGGAAATCCACGCGCGCATTCCGAACACGCACCTGGTGATGCACGGTTCCTCGTCGGTGCCGCAGGAACTGCTGGCCATCATCCGCGAATTCGGCGGCGACATGAAGGAAACCTATGGCGTGCCCGTCGAGGAGATCCAGGAAGGCATCCGCCACGGCGTCCGCAAGATCAACATCGACACGGACATCCGCCTGGCCATGACGGCCGCGGTGCGCAAGTACCTGTTCGAGAACCCGTCGAAGTTCGATCCGCGCGATTTCCTGAAGCCGGCACGCCTGGCTGCGGAAGAAGTCGTGAAGGCCCGTTTCATCGCTTTCGGCTGCGAAGGCCGCGCATCGCAGATCAAGCCGATCCCGCTGGAAAAGATGGCGGAACGTTACAAGGCCGGTGATCTGGCCCAGATTGTGAAGTAAAATCCTGCTTTTCGGGCTTTCGGGCCCGAACCCACTCGACCGGCGGGCGGGAGTCATCCCCCGCCGGTTTTTCGCTTTATCGAGATCCTCCCTCCATGAAAAGCCTCTACCAGTCCTCTATCAAATCCCTGCCATTGCTCGGCCACGGCAAGGTGCGCGACAACTATGCCGTTGGCGATGACAAGATCCTGATCGTCACCACCGACCGCCTGTCCGCCTTCGACGTCGTGATGAACGAACCGATCCCCGGCAAGGGCATGGTGCTGAACCAGATGAGCGATTTCTGGTTCGAGAAGCTCGGCCACATCGTGCCGAACCACCTGACCGGCGTGGCGCCGGAGTCGGTGGTGGCAGAGGACGAAGTGGAGCAGGTGAAGGGCCGCGCCGTCGTCGCCAAGCGGCTGAAGCCGATCCTGGTGGAAGCGGTGGTGCGCGGCTACATCATCGGCTCGGGCTGGAAGGATTACCAGGCCACCGGCAAGATCTGCGGCATCGCGCTGCCGGCCGGCCTGCAACAGGCCGACAAGCTGGCCGAACCGCTGTTCACGCCGGCCGCCAAGGCCGACCTGGGCGAGCACGACGAGAACATCAGTTTCGCGGAGATGGAAGAGCGCATCGGCGCCGACCTGGCCGCGCAAATGCGCGATATCAGCATCCAGCTGTACCAGACGGCGGCTGACTACGCCGCCACGCGCGGCATCATCATCGCCGACACGAAGTTCGAATTCGGCCTCGACAACGATGGCGTGCTGCACCTGATGGACGAAGTGCTGACGGCCGATTCGTCGCGCTTCTGGCCGGCCGATTCCTATGCGCCGGGCATGTCGCCGCCATCGTTCGACAAGCAGTTCGTGCGCGACTACCTGGAAACGCTGACCGAGTGGAAGAAATCGCCACCGGCCCCCGCGCTGCCGGCGGACGTCATCGAGAAGACGCAAGCCAAATACTTCGAAGCGATCGAACGCCTGACCGGCGAGAAGCTGAAGGCCGACTGATGACGGATCAAGCTAAAGCGCTGGTCGGCGTCATCATGGGCTCGTCGTCCGACTGGGACGTGATGCAGAACGCCGTCAATATCCTCAAGCAGTTCAATGTGCCGTTCGAGGCGCAGGTGATCTCCGCGCACCGCATGCCGGACGAGATGTTCACATATGCCGAAACGGCCCGCGCGCGTGGCCTGCGCGCCATCATCGCCGGTGCCGGCGGTGCCGCGCACCTGCCGGGCATGGTGGCCGCGAAAACCATCGTGCCGGTGCTGGGCGTGCCCGTGCCGTCGAAGTACCTGCGCGGCGAGGATTCGCTGCTGTCCATCGTGCAGATGCCGAAGGGCGTGCCGGTGGCCACGTTCGCCATCGGCGAAGCGGGTGCGGCCAATGCGGCGCTGACGGCCGTTGCCATCCTGGCGGCTGGCGACGAGGCGCTGGCGGCGCAACTGGAAGCGTTCCGCGCGCAGCAGACGGCTGCCGCGCAAGCCATGGTCCTGCCCATCAATGAATAAGCCGTTCGTACCTGCAGCTTCCCCGGCCACCTGGCTGGGCGTGATGGGGGGCGGCCAGCTGGGCCGCATGTTTGCCCAGGCGGCCCAGGCAATGGGCTACCAGGTCGCCGTGCTGGAGCCGGCGGACGAATGCCCGGCCGGGCAGGTCGCGCAGCACCTCGTCAACGCGGCCTATGACGATGCGGCCGGCCTCGATGCGCTGGCCGCGCAATGCGTCGCCGTCACCACCGAGTTCGAGAACGTGCCGGCCGACAGCCTGTCGCGGCTGGCGCAGCGCGTATTCGTGGCACCGGATGCGCACGGCGTCTCGGTGGCGCAGGACCGGATCGCCGAGAAGGCCTTCTTCGTGGCCTGCGCCAGTAAATCGCACGTGATGCCGGCGCCGCACAAGGTGATCGCCTCGTACGAGGACATCGACGCCATCGGCGACGATCTGCTGCCCGGCATCCTGAAGACCGTGCGCATGGGTTACGACGGCAAGGGCCAGGTGCGCGTGCGGTCGCGCGACGACGTGCGCGCCGCGTTCGACGAGATGGGCCAGGTCACCTGCCTGCTCGAGAAGATGCTGCCGCTGGCCTATGAAGTGTCGGTGCTGACGGCGCGGGGTGCCGATGGCGAATCCGTCGTCTATCCGATCGCGGAAAACGTGCACCGCGACGGCATCCTGTTCACGACGACCGTGCCGGGCCCGAACGTCTCCGCCGACAGCGCACTGAAGGCGCAGAACGCGGCGCAGGCGATCGTCTCCGAGCTGGGCTACGTGGGCGTGCTGTGCATCGAGTTCTTCGTGCTGGAGGATGGCACGCTGGTCGTCAACGAGATGGCGCCGCGTCCCCACAACAGCGGCCATTACACGATGGATGCCTGCGTGACGAGCCAGTTCGCGCAGCAGGTGCGGGCGATGGCGAAGCTGCCGCTGGGCGATGTGCGCCAGCATTCGCCGGCCGTGATGCTGAACATCCTCGGGGACATCTGGTTCGATGGTGAATCCGTGTCCGAGCCGGCATGGGATGACGTGCTGGCGCTGCCCGGCGCCTGCCTGCACCTGTACGGCAAGGACGATCCGCGCCGCGGCCGCAAGATGGGCCACGTGACGTTCGTGGCGCCCACGCTGGCCGAAGCGCAGGCGCAGTTGCAGGCCGCCTGCGGCATCCTGGGTATTCCGCTGTGACCGGAGCTGCGATCCTGGACGCGGCCGCGCGTCTCGAGGCGGGCGGGCTGGTGGCGTTTCCGACCGAGACCGTCTACGGCCTCGGTGCGGATGCCGAGAACCCCGCGGCCGTTGCCGCCATCTATGCCGCCAAGGGGCGGCCGCAGGACCATCCCGTGATCGTGCACGTGGCGCCCGGCGCCGATCTCGATTACTGGGCGGCCGATGTGCCGGACGAGGCGCGGCTGCTGGCGGGGGCGTTCTGGCCCGGGCCGCTGACGATGATCGTCAAGCGCCATGCGCACATTCCCGATGCCGTCTCCGGCGGGCAGGACACGGTGGGCCTCCGCTGCCCGTCGCACCCCGTCGCGATGGCGCTGCTGGCCGCGTTCAAGGGCGGCAAGGGCGGGGTGGCGGCACCGTCCGCGAACAAGTTCGGCAATGTCAGCCCGACCACCGCGCAGCATGTCCGCGATGAATTCGGTGACGAATTTGGTAACGGCGAGCTGACCGTGCTCGATGGCGGTGCCAGCCAGGTGGGCATCGAATCGACGATCGTCGACCTGTCGCGCCTCGCCACGCATGGCCCGGTACTGCTGCGGCCCGGCCATATCGGTGCCGCGCAGATCGCCGCCGTCATCGGCGCGCTGCCCGCCGCACCGGACGACGCCGCGCCGCGCGCTTCCGGCACGCTGGAGTCGCATTACGCACCGAAGGCACCCGTTGCGCAGGCCGGGACCGCGCGGCTGGCCGGCCTCGTCACGACCTTGTCCGCACGGGGGCGCCGCATCGCGCTGATCCACTACACGCCGCTGCTGTCGGGCGCCGCCGCGCACCAAACGTTGCCCGCCGACCCGGCCGGCTACGCGCAAGGCCTGTACGCCGCCCTGCGCGCCATGGACACGGCAGGCGTCGAGCTGATCCTCGTCGAAACCCCGCCGCAAACGGACGACTGGCTCGGCATCAACGACCGCCTGCGCCGCGCCACCCACGGCTCCATCGGCATCCTCTCGCGCTTCCTCGCCTGACAGCCCAGTTCGTGTCCACCTTGGGGTCAGACCCCGACATGGACACGGCCTCGACAATATTCGGTGTCGAAAAAGAGTTTTGTTGTCTGAATGATGCGCCAAAGCGAAGCACCGCGCACATTTATGCATGAGCTCGTGTCCGTGTCGGGGTCTGACCCCATGGTGGACACGAGCTCGGCTGTAGACGCTTTGTCATTGGTGTGGGAAATGTGCGACAGCCAGTTGTAAATTGCCAGTTACATGGTGCCGCACCGCAACTTCGGGTCGTATGATCGGCGCTTTGTGATCTGCCGAGTTGCTGCCATGTCCCCCCTGCCTGCTGTCGTTTTGCCCCTTCTGATTGCATCGATGTTGTCCGCCTGCGGTGGTGGCGCCGGGTCCGGGGGAAGTGCGCCGGGCGGCACGCCGCTGCCGGTGACGAGCGCGGCGCCCGCGGTGACGACGCCGGCGCCGGTCACGACGCCCGCCCCGGCGCGCGGCAGCGTGATGACGCCGGCGGCGGTATCGACCATCACCCTGGCCGACGGCACGAGCGCCACCACCGTCGGCACCGCGCAGATGAAGGCGCTGGTGGCTTCCACACTGAGCCAGCTGACATCGGTCACCAGCGAGCCCCGCTGCACGGTCACCACCTACACGGTGCGCTACAACACGGCCGGCCCGCAGGACACGCTGACCCAGTCGAGCGCCGCCATCATGCTGCCGGGCGGGACGGACCCGAACTGCACCGGCGCGCGGCCCGTGATGCTGTACGCGCACGGCACCAGCCTCGACAAGACCTACACGATGGCCAGGCTGACGGGCGAGTCGCGCCTGATCGCCGCCATGTTCGCCGCGCAGGGCTTCATCGTCGTCGCGCCGAACTACGGCGGCTACGACAGCTCCACGCTGTCCTATCACCCCTACCTCGACGCCAGCCTGCAGGCCGCGGACATGATCGACGCCCTGCGCGCCGCCCGCAGCTCGTTCGGCATGCTGGGCGCCAGCCAGTCCACGCGCCTGTTCCTGGCCGGCTATTCGCAGGGCGGCTATGTGGCCGTCGCCACGCAGAAGGCCATGCAGGCGCTGCCGACCGAGTTCAGCATCACGGCGGTGGCCGGCATGTCCGGCCCCTACGCATTGAGCCGGTTCGCGGACAACGTCTTCGCCGGCAATCCCGGCCAGGGCATCACCGCCTTCCTGCCGCTGATCACCACGGCGGGCCAGCGCGCCGGCGCGGGCATCTACGCGGCCCCATCGGACCTCTACGAGAACCCGTACGCCGCCGGCATCGAAAGCGTGTTGCCGGGCACGCTGTCGAGCGGCGAGCTGGTCGCGCAGGGACGGCTGCCCGGCAACGCGCTGTTCGCCGCCGACTCGCTGCCGCAGCCCTCCGGCGCCACCGTCTACTTCGGCGCGGGCAACCTGGTGCGCACCAGCTACCGCAACGCCTACCTGGCCGATGCCGCCGCGAACCCCTGCAACACGAACGCCGCCACGCCGCTGGCCTGCGCGCCGCAGAACGCCCTGCGCAAATGGGTGGTGAAGAACGACCTGCGCAGCTTCGCGCCCGTCGCGCCGCTGCTGCTGTGCGGCGGCAAGGAAGACCCGACCGTGCCGTTCTCGAACACGCAGGACGCGGCCGCCTACTTCAAGGCCATCAACAGCGCACCGACCGTCGTCGACCTCGACACGGGCGACGGCCTGAACGACCGCTGGCTGGTGGAGCGGGCCGGCTTCAACGCGGCCAAGCTGGCCGTGAAAGCCGATGCGGTGGCCAATGGCAAATCGGTCTCGGAGGCGATGGCGGACACCTACCACGCCGGCCTCGTGGCGCCGTTCTGCCTGCTGGCCGCGCGCGACTTCTTCAAGGACCGCCTGCCTTGATGGCTGCAAGCCGCCGCGCCTGTGGAACGGCCGCGACAAGAGCGATGGTGCACTGCAACTTACGGTAGCGTTCCGTGCGCCGGGTACTAACGGCCTGTGCAATGCTGCGACGCACCGTAACCAGCGGTTCATTTTTTGCCAGATTTCACTTGTGCTCGCAGGAACAAGACTGGCATATTAAGAAAGGCATGAATAGTACGTTCGTGCTATTCAGATAAGACATCCAACCAGGAGACACGATGCGACACATGAAATTTGCGCTGGCCGTGATGGCCGGTGCCATCCTTGCCGCGTGCGGCGGCGGCAGCGGCAGCCCGCAGGGCGGCGCCCAGATCAACAAGGTGTCCTTCGCATCCCAGGTGAGCTTCGGCGACAGCCTGTCCGACGTGGGCAGCTACAACGTCGGCACCGTGAAAGCCCTCGGCGGCGGCAAGTTCACGATCAACGGCGACAACACGGCCACCAATTCGGCGCTGACCGGCAAGAACTGGACCGAGCTGATGGCCGCGCAGTTCAACCTGCCCGCACCGTGCCCGGCCCAGACGGGCCTGGACGGCAATGCCGCGCAGGGCTTCTCCGTCCCCGTCGTCAACAACGCCAACTGCTTCGGCTATGCCCAGGGCGGCGCACGCGTGACCAACCCGGTCGGGGCGGGCAACAAGCTCACGGGCAGCGCATTGGGCGCCCTGACGGTACCGGTCGTCACGCAGGTGAAGAACCACCTGGCCAAGACCGGCGGCAAGTTCAAGGGCGACGAAGTCGTCTTCGTGATGGCCGGCGGTAACGACATCCTCGTCAACCTGGCCCAGCTGCAGACCGCGGCCACCGCCGCCGGCACCAGCGCCGGCCAGACGGCCTTCGCCACCAGCCTGATCTCGCAGCTGGCCGCGGGCAGCACCAATCCCGCCACCGCGGCGCAGTCCATCGGCCTGGCCGTGAGCACCGCCAGCAGCACGGCCGGCGCCACCCAGGCATCGATCGTGACGGCCGCCTTCACGGCCGCCGTCCGCGCCGGCAATACCACCGCGCAAGCCAACCAGGCCACCATCATCGCCACGGCCACCACGGCCGCCAACACGGCCGGCGCGAAAGCCGGTGCCGACTACGCCGCTGCCCAGGCGCCGGCCCTGATCGCCGCGCTGACCACCGCCGGCGCCGAACTGGCCACGCTGGTCAAGTCGCAGCTGGTGGGCAATGGCGCCAACTATGTGGTCGTCAACAACCTGCCGGACGTGGCCACCACGCCGGCCGGCCTGTCGAAGGATGCCACCACGCGCGCGCTGATCGACAAGATGGTGCAGGCGTTCAATGCGCAGCTGGTGTCCGGCCTGTCGTCGGAAACCAAGGTGCTGCTGGTGGACGTGTATGCCGTCAGCCATGACCAGGCCACCAACCCGGGCCCGTACGGCCTGACCAACGTGACCGAAACGGCCTGCGACCTGAGCTCGGCGAAGAACCCGCTGGGCAGCTCGCTGGGCTGCACGGCCGCCAGCCTGCGCGCCGGCGACGTGAGCCACTATTCGTTCGCGGACGACGTGCACCCCACGCCGTTCAACAACCTGCTGCTGGCGCGCTACGTGTCGCGCGCGATGGTGACCAAAGGCTGGCTGTAAGCGCAACGGACATTGGAGAAAACATGAACAACAACCTCAAACTCGCCATCAGGCTCGTGGCACTGGCAGCGTCGCTGGGCGTCTCGGCAGGCGCCGCGGCGCAGGCCAAGGGCGACTGGACCGTCAAGGTCGGCGTCAACAAGATCACGCCGAAAGTGGAAAGCGGCGATGTCAGCGCGCCCGCGCTGCCCGGCACGAAGGCCGACGTGGGCCCGGACACGAAGCCGATCCTGAACCTGGCCTACTTCATCACCGACAATATCTCGGCGGAGCTGGACCTGGGCGTGCCGTACCGGCATAAACTGTTCGGCGCCGGCTCGATCGACGGCACCGGCCAGCTGGGCACCGCCGACGTGCTGCCGCCCACGCTGTTCGCGCAGTACCGCTTCTTCCAGCCGGAAGCCGTGTTCCGTCCCTACGTGGGCCTGGGCGTGACCTATGCCTACTTCCGCCGCGAGCGCGGGTCGGCGCAGCTGACTTCCGTGCTGAACACGGGCGGCCCGGATTCCACGTTCTCGCTGGAGGCGAAATGGGCCGCCAGCGCGCAGCTGGGCGCCAGCTTCCGCCTGAACGAGCGCTGGTCGATCGACGGCGGCGTGATCGCCACCAAGCTGAAAACGACGGCCACGTACTCCACCGGCCAGACGCAGGCAATGAAGCTCGATCCGATCGCCATCAACCTGGGCGTCGTGTTCAAGTTCTGATGGCCTGACCTGTCCCGCCAAGCCGGCCTCGCGCCGGCTTTTTTGCGTTTGGGAACTGAACCGTCCACCGGCCGGCCCCTTCGCTATACTCGGCCAAAGACTGGACGGAGCAAATCGATGGCAGGCGGCACGGCGGCATTCCTGACGGGCGAAGGCGACATGGTGGCGCTGATGCGCAGCCACGACTGGACCGGCTCTCCCCTTGGCGCGCCGGAGGACTGGCCGGCGCCCCTGCGCACCGTGGTGTCGTTGATGCTGGGGTCGAAGTTCCCCATGTTCGCCGCCTGGGGCCCCGAGCTGGGCTTCCTGTACAACGATGCGTATGTGGACATCCTCGGCGACAAGCACCCGCGCGCGCTGGGCCGCGCCTTCCACGACATCTGGGCCGAGATCTGGGACGACCTGCTGCCCAGCATCGAGCTGGCCATGGCGGGCGAAGCCAGCTACCACGAGAACCTGCTGCTGACGATGTGCCGCAAGGGCTATGACGAGGACACCTGGTTCACGTTCTCGTATTCGCCGCTGCGCGACGAGGCAGGGGGCGTGCGCGGCATGTTCTGCGCCTGCGTGGAGACCACCGAGCAGGTGCTGGCCGCGCGCCACCGGGCCGAGGAAGTGGAGCGCATGCGCCAGCTGTTCCAGCAGGCCCCCGGCGCCATCGTCGTGCTGCGCGGCCCGGAGCATGTCTACGAGATCGCCAACGATGCCTACCAGCGCCTGGTGGGCCGCACCGCGCTGGTGGGCCGTGCGCTGGCCGAAGCGCTGCCCGAGGTGCGTGGCCAGGGCTTCATCGAGCTGCTCGACCGCGTGTACGACAGCGGCGAAGCACACGTGGGCCATGCGATGCCGATCACCCTGCGGCGCGGCGCGGACGGTGCGCTGGAAGAGCGCTATGTCGACTTCATCTTCCAGCCCACGCGCGACCACCGCGGCGCCGTCTCCGGCATCTTCGTGGAAGGCAGCGACGTGACGGATGCCGTGCTGGCGGCGCGCGCCGTGGCCGAAAGCGAAGAGGGCCTGCGCCAGCTGGCCAACGCGGTGCCGCAGATGGCATGGATGGCTACCGCGGACGGCACCGTGGACTGGGTCAACGAGCGCTGGGTGCACTACACGGGCATGGGGCTGGACGTGGCGCGGGAACAGGGCTGGCAGCAGCACTTCCACCCGGACGATCTGCCATCCATGCTGGAGAGCTGGAGGGGCTCGCTCGCCAGCGGCCAGCGCTACGAGGCCCGGGCACGCATCCGCGCGGCGAACGGCGAGTACCGCGGCTTCCTGATCACGGCCGCGCCGCTGCGCGATGCGGAAGGCCGCATCGTGCGCTGGTTCGGCACCAACACGGATGTGACACCGATCGAGAAGGCGCAGCAGGAACTGCGCGATGCCGGCCGCCGCAAGGACGAGTTCCTGGCCATGCTGGCCCACGAGCTGCGCAACCCGCTGGCGCCGATCGCCACGGCGGCCGAGCTGCTGCGCCTGGGCGTGCTCGATCCGGCGCGCGTGCAGCAGACCAGCGGCGTGATCGCGCGCCAGGTCGACCACATGACCAAGCTGGTGGACGACCTGCTCGATGTCTCGCGCGTCACGCGCGGCCTGATCACGCTGCGGCGCGAACCGCTCGACTTCAGCGCCGTCGTGGCCGAAGCCGTGGAACAGGCCGAGACGCTGATGAACGCCAAGGGCCACCGCCTCACCGTGGAACTGCCGGACGATGCCGGCTGGGTGCTGGGCGACCGCACGCGGCTGATCCAGGTGCTCTCCAACCTGCTCAACAACGCGGCGCGCTACACACCGGCGCGCGGCACGATCGCGGTGCGCGTCACCAGCGATGCGGGCCAGGTCTGCGCCAGCGTGGAGGACAGCGGCATCGGCATCGCCGCGCCGCTGCTGCCCCATGTATTCGAACTGTTCACGCAGGCCGAGCGCTCGTCCGACCGCTCGCAGGGCGGGCTGGGACTGGGGCTGGCGCTGGTGAAAAGCCTCGTCGAACTGCAGGGCGGCACGGTGGACGTGCGCAGCGAAGGGCAGGGCCTGGGCAGCCGCTTCACGGTGCGGCTGCCCCGCATCGGCATGCCCCTCTTCGCACCGGCAACGGCGGCCGACGCACAGGCCGTCCACGGTACGGCAGGGCGTCACATGATGGTGGTGGATGACAACCTGGACGCCGCGCGCATGCTGGCGCTGCTGCTGGAATCGTCCGGCCATTCGGCCGAAGTGTGCACCGACGGGTTCATGGCGCTGGAAGCGGTGGTGCACAGCGCACCCTCGGCGCTGTTCCTGGACATCGGCCTGCCGGGCATGGACGGCTACGAGCTGGTACGGCGCCTGCGCGCGCTGCCGGAAACCTCGCACGCCTGCATCGTGGCCGTGACGGGCTACGGCACCCCCGAGGACCGCGCCCGCGCGCTGGCGGCAGGCTTCGACGAGCACCTCGTCAAGCCCGTGCAGCCGAAGGCGCTGTACACGATTCTCGCGCGGCTGGCGGGGGAGAAGTCAATGTGACAGCGGCAGGGAAAGGGGACCAAGGAAAGGAAAGGGGACAGGCACCTATTCATTTGCAACACGAGTGTTGCAAATGAATAGGTGCCTGTCCCCGATGTCATCTCTCCGCGCTTACTGGAACGCCTGGATGCCCGTCTGCGCGCGGCCCAGGATCAGCGCATGGATATCGTGCGTGCCTTCGTAGGTGTTGACCACCTCCAGGTTGACCATGTGGCGGATCACGCCGAATTCGTCGGAGATGCCGTTCCCGCCCAGCATGTCGCGGGCGACGCGGGCGATGTCGAGCGCCTTGCCGCAGGAGTTCCGCTTCATCATGGACGTGATCTCGACGGCGGCCGTGCCTTCGTCCTTCATGCGGCCCAGGCGCAGGCAGCCCTGCAGGCCCAGCGTGATCTCCGTCTGCATGTCGGCCAGCTTCTTCTGCACCAGCTGGTTGGCGGCCAGCGGACGGCCGAACTGGTGGCGGTCCAGCACGTACTGGCGCGCCGTGTGCCAGCAGCTTTCCGCGGCACCGAGCGCGCCCCAGGCGATGCCGTAGCGGGCCGAGTTCAGGCAGGTGAACGGCCCCTTCAGGCCGCGCACGTCGGGGAACGCGTTCTCTTCCGGGCAGAACACATTGTCCATCACGATCTCGCCGGTGACGGAGGCGCGCAGGCCGAACTTGCCGTGGATGGCCGGCGCGGACAGGCCGGCCATGTCCTTTTCCAGGATGAAGCCGCGGATCGCGCCGTCGTCGTCCTTGGCCCAGACCACGAACACGTCGGCCACGGGGGAGTTGGTGATCCACATCTTCGAACCCGTCAGCGCGTAGCCGCCCGGGACTTTCTTCGCGCGCGTGATCATCGCGCCGGGGTCGGAGCCGTGGTTCGGTTCCGTCAGGCCGAAGCAGCCGATCCATTCGCCGGTGGCCAGCTTCGGCAGGAATTTCTGGCGCTGCGCCTCGGTGCCGAATTCGAAGATGGGCACCATCACCAGCGAGGACTGCACGCTCATCATGGAGCGGTAGCCGGAGTCGACGCGTTCCACTTCGCGGGCGATCAGGCCGTACGCCACGTAGTTCAGGCCGGGGCCGCCGTACTGCTCGGGAATCGTGGGACCCAGCAGGCCCAGTTCGCCCATCTCGCGGAAGATCGACGTGTCCATCCGCTCATGGCGGAACGCTTCGAGGATGCGGGGCGCCAGCTGGTCCTGGCAGTACGCGGCGGCCGCATCGCGCACCATGCGTTCGTCGTCGGCAAGCTGCTCGTTCAGCAGCAGGGGATCGTCCCAATGGAACTGGGCGCGCGGGTGGCTCATGGTCGGGTCTCCGATTATCGTGTCCGGCGATTCTATGCGCGGCGCGACGGGCGGGCTTTTGAAATAACGACACCGATTTGCGGCTTTCGGCGGCGCCCGCTCCCGTTATGCGGACAGGTGCAGGCCGCTCAGCCGGCCGCCATGGAACACCAGCGGTTCGCGCGGATGCACCTCGCAGTGCTCCACTTCGCCCACGAAGATCACGTGGTCGCCTTCCGGATAGCGGCTGCGGTTGTGGCACTCGAACCAGGCCGTGCAGCCCTTCAGCACAGGATGGCCGGTGCGCGACAGCTCGAACTCCACCTGGCCGAACGGGTCCTCGCCGCGCGTGGCGAACAGGTGGGCCAGATGGGCCTGGTCCGCCGCCAGGATATTGATCACGTAGTGCGAATTGCCCGAGAAGATGGGCATGCTGGACGCCTGCGACTTCAGGCTCCACAGCACCAGCGGCGGGTCCAGCGACACGGAATTGAAGGAGCTGGCCGTCAGGCCGCGAAAGCTGCCGTCCGCCAGCCGGGTGGTGATCACGGTGACGCCGGTGGCGAATTGCGACAGGGCCTGCTTGAAATGCACGCTGTCGAAGCCGGGCGTGGCGGCGCGGGGAGAGCTGGTATTCATGGGGGCATTATGCCAAAGATTGCCGCGCGCGAGCGCAGCCACGGTGCGGCATGGCGGCGGCCGGCCAGCCGCACTGCATCACCCTGCCAATTGCGTTACAGTAGACCATCAATGAATGCGTGAGGAATCTATGGCACAGACTGAAATCGCCGTGCTGGGCGGCGGGTGTTTCTGGTGTACGGAAGCCGTGTACCTGGAAGTGAAGGGCGTCACCAAGGTGGAGTCGGGGTACACGGGTGGCCCGCAGCCCGATCCCACCTACGAACAGATCTGCACGGGCACGACGGGGCACGCGGAAGTGGTGCGGCTGGAGTTCGATCCGGCAGCGATCAGCTACCGCGACATCCTCGAGATCTTCTTCACGATCCACGACCCCACCACGCTCAACCGCCAGGGCAACGACGTGGGCACGCAGTACCGCTCCGTGATCTATTACCAGTCGCCGGAGCAGGAAGCCACGGCGCGGCAGGTGATGGCCGAGATGGCGCATGTGTGGGATGCGCCGATCGTCACCGAGATCTCGCCGGCCCAGCCGTACTACAAGGCCGAGGAGTATCACCAGAACTACTTCGAGCAGCATCCGCTGCAGGGTTATTGCGCGTTCGTGGTGGAGCCGAAGGTGGTCAAGTTCCGCAAGATGCATGCGGCGCGGGTGAAATAACTTCGGGGACAGGCACCTATTTTCATCGGGGACAGGCACCTATTTCCGAGCAACGTTAGCGATGTTGCTCGGAAATAGGTGCCTGTCCCCTTTCAGCTGCGCCTTTCTAGCTGTACATGTACTCCCGCGACCACGGCAGCACGCGCGGATGCCGGCCGGCCTTGCCGCAGACGATCTGGTACAGGCTGATCCAGTCCTGGTCGAACGCATAGGAGCAGCCGGCCAGGTAGACGTGCCAGATGCGGAAGCGCTTGTCGCCGGCCAGTTCGCGGGCCCGGTCCGCCCGGGCCTCGAAGTTGTCGGTCCAGATCGACAGCGTGCGGGCGTAGTGGCGGCGCAGGTTTTCCACGTCGTAGGCTTCCAGGTTCCCGCGCTGCATGGCCTTCAGCACCTCGCCGATGTGCGCCAGCTCGCCGTGCGGGAACACGTATTTCTGGATGAATTCGCCGCCGCCGTACGGCGTCTCGCCGTTGTCCGGATCGGTGGACGTGATGCCGTGGTTCATGGCCACGCCGTCCTCGGCCAGCAGGCGGTGGATGATGGCGAAGTAGTCCGGCAGGTGGCGGATGCCCACGTGCTCGAACATGCCGACACTCGTGACGCGGTCGAAGGTGCCGCGCACGTCGCGGTAATCCTGCAGGCGGATCTCGACCAGGTGTTCCAGCCCGGCCGCCTTGACGCGCTGCCGCGCCAGCGCGCACTGGTTCTCGGACAGCGTGATGCCCACGCAGCGCGCGCCGAACTTCTGCGCCGCGCGGATGACCAGCGCACCCCAGCCGCAGCCGATGTCGAGCAGCGTGTGCCCCGGCTGCACGCGGATCTTGGCGAGGATGTGGTCGATCTTGCGGATCTGCGCGGTGGCCAGGTCCTCGTCGCCGCGCGCGAAGTAGGCACACGAATACACCATCTGCGGATCGAGGAACTGCTGGTAGAACTCGTTCGACACGTCGTAGTGGTAGCGGATCGATTCGGCATCGCGCTTGCGGTCGTGCGTGAAGCTGCGCACGATGCGGGCCAGCTTGCCGTCCGCCTTCAGCGTGCTGCGTGCCAGCGCGTTGACGATGTCGATCATGTCGTGCGCCGCGCCCTTCACCTCGATGGCGCCTTCCACGTAGGCCGTGCCCAGGTTGGATAGCGAGGGCGTGAGCAGGTAGCGCGCGGCCGATGCCTGGGGCAGGCGGATCGTCACGCGCGGCACGTCGTTGGAAAAGTCGATCTTCTGGCCGTTCCACAGTTCCACGCGGAGCGGCAGCTTGATCTGGCTGGTGACGCCGGCGACCCAGGCGGCAAGACGGTTCTGGACAAACATGGACGGCCTCCTCGATTCAACGAAAATCGACTGCGCTGCGCTGGCGGCCATTGCCTGTCTCTTACGGCTGGATCCTTCCCTTGGTCCAGCTGCCGTCTGCCTGCAGCTCAAACACGATGCGGTCATGGAAGCGCGAGGCGCGTCCCTGCCAGAATTCCACCCGCTCGGGCACCAGGCGGTAGCCGCCCCAGTGCGCCGGCCGTTGCGGCTTGCCCGCGGCGGCTTCCTCGGCGGCGGCAAACTGCGCTTCCATGTCGGCGCGGCTGCCGATCGGCGCGCTCTGCGCCGAGGCGATCGCCCCCAGCTGGCTCTTCACGGGCCGGCTGTAGAAATACGTGTCGCTCTCGGCAGGCGACGTGCGTTCCACGCGGCCTTCGATGCGCACCTGGCGTTCCAGCTCCGGCCAGAAGAACAGCAGCGCCGCGTGCGGGTTCTGCGCCAGCTGCGCGCCTTTCCGGCTGTCGTAGTTCGTGTACCAGGTAAAGCCGCGCGCATCGAACTGCTTGATCAGCACGATGCGCGAGGAGGGCCGGCCGTCGCCGTCGACGGTGGCCACGCTCATCGCATTCGGCTCGTTCACCTGCGCCTTCATCGCCTCGTCGAACCACTTGCCGAACTGCGCCACCGGATCGGCCAGCGTGTCGTCCTCGGACAGGCTGGCGCGCCCGTAGTCCATGCGCAGGTCCGCCAGCGCGATGCCGCCGCCGACCGTGGTGCCGTTCCCGTTCGCCGGTGCCACGCCGCGCCGGCGCGCCATCGCCTCGCCCATCACGCCCATCTGCACTGGGCTGAACAGACGCTTCGCCATCGGCGCGATATGCGTCTCCTCGGTCGTCATGTGCGAGGTGTAGGCCTGCACGAAGCGCTGCACGCTTTCCGGCGCCAGCTCGCCGGAACTGCCATTCGCCACCTTGTCCAGTTGACCGTTAATAATAAGCCAATCATCGTCCATCTGCTTGTGCTGTGCAAGGATCTGCGGCCGCAGCGAGCGCACCAGGTCCAGGTCTTCGCCCGTTGCCGTCGCTTCCAGCATGGGGAGAAGATCGAGTTCCTCGTCGTCGTGGTGGAAGTGGGCCGCCACGTTGAAATATTTTTGAACGGCCACCGCCGCCTGTTGCGCGGCTGCGTCAGGTCCGTGCGCCGGCAGGTGCGCCAGCAGCTTTTCCAGCGTGGCGAGCTGCTGGCGGATCTTGTCGTGGCAGTGCTTCAGCATGGCGATCGGCTGGTCGAAGCCGGGGGCGGCGGGCAGGAGGGAATCTTTCATGGGGGAATCCTTGGTTCGCGATCGGCCGATTGTAAAAGAATCCAACAGGCCGTGTCCGTTAAAATGGCGGCATGAACGACATTCCCGACCCCACGCAAGATATCGAGCACAACGTCGCGAACGACAGCGAACACGATATCGGTAACGACCGCGCGCACGACATCGAGCACGACATCGATTATGACCGCCGCTTCGGCGGCATCGCCCGGCTGTACGGCGACCTGGCGCTGGCCCGCTACCGCACGGCGCACGTGTGTGTGATCGGCGTGGGCGGCGTGGGTTCCTGGATCGTCGAGGCGCTGGCGCGCAGCGCGATCGGCCGCCTGACCCTGATCGACCTGGACAACGTGGCCGAATCGAACATCAACCGCCAGCTGCAGGCATTGACCGACACCGTCGGCATGGCCAAGGTCACCGCCCTGCGCCAGCGCATCGCCCAGATCAATCCGTATTGCCAGGTGACGGAGATCGAGGATTTCGTCACGCCCGACAATCTCGATGAAATGATCGGCGCGCACGACTACGACTACGTGATCGACGCCATGGACAACACGCGCGCCAAGACGGCGCTGGTGCACTACTGCCGCACCAAGGCCATCCCGCTGATCCTGATCGGCAGCGCCGGCGGACAGACGGATCCGACCAGGATCGAGGTGCGCGACCTGGCCCGCACCGAGCAGGAGCCGCTGCTCAAGAAGGTGCGCCGCCGCCTGCGCAACGAATACCACTATCCGCCGAACGGCAAGAACAAGCTGGGCGTGGACGCCGTGTTCTCGATGGAGCCGCTGAAGTTCCCCGAACCGGACGATGCCTGCGAGGTCGGCCCCGATGCCGTGCAGGCGCCGAAGCAGGGCCTCACCGGCATCAACTGCGCGGGCTTCGGTTCGGCGATGGTGGTCACGGCCACCTTCGGCATGATCGCCGCGGGGCATGTGCTGAAGAAGCTGGCCGAGCAGGTCACGCCACAGGACAGGATGGCCGGGAGCTGAAGTGGCGGGCAAATGAAGCGGCGGGTTTGTCGTGAACCTGTCACATCGCTTCTCTACACTGGCGGCTGGCGTCCGGTCGGGCGCCCGCCCAACCTGATGAGGATTCCCATGAAAGCACGTCCGGCTTCCCGCCTCGCCCTTGGCCTTTCCGTGCTGACCCTGGCGCTGCTGAGCGCCTGCGGCAGCGACAACGATCCGCCGCGCGCCTCCAACACCAGCATCGACAGCTTCGTGGCCGACTACAACCGCGGCCTGGCGTCGGTATCGAACATGAATGCGGCCACGTTTGCCGACCTGGTGGACGACAGCTTCCTGGACGCCGGCTACAACAAGGCGCAGCTGCTGTCGAACGTGAAGGCCGATGCCGCCGCGCTGGCCGATGCGAGCAACGAGATCCCCGCCGACCAGGTCTTCCCGCTGCTGACGATCAAGGATGCCGCCGTCTCCAACTGCGACGACAGCACGGGCATCTGCACGCTCACCGCCACCTATGTCAATCCGGACAAGGACGCCACGTCCGCCCCGATGACGGTGCAGGTGCGCTTCCAGGACGGCCGCTTCCGCCTGTACGGCGACCAGAAGAGCGCCTGAAACCCGGCCCGCGCCGGCGGGCCTGCCTTCAGTGCGCGCCGATCGACACCATCACGTGCATCGTGCCGGACTTCTCGAATTCGATCGCCAGGGGATAGCTGCGGCCCAGCTCGAGCGGCTGCTTCAGGCCCACCAGCACCAGGTGCGCGCCGCCCGGTTTCAGCACCGTGTCCGGCCGCACCTCGATGCCCTGCGCTGCAGGCTTGCCGCCGCGCCCGCGCACTTCCACGCTGGTCGCGATGTCGCTGCTGGCACGCAGCAGCCGGTCGCCCTGTTCCACGCCGTCGAAGTGCATGTACACGTCGGCACGGGTGGCCTTTGGCGGCGAGGGATCGGCCCACGGATGGATCAGCGTGAAGCCCTTGCCGTAGTACTCGTGGGCCAGGGCGGCGCCGGACAGCGCCAGGCAGGCAACTGTGAAGAAGAAGCGTTTCATGAAGACCTTCCGGTGGAAAAACGGATCGCATAATCCCAGGACGCCAGTTGCGCCGGGATGGCATTGAAGGCCAGCGTGAGGCGTTCGCCGCCTGCGTTGGCCGGCACCTCGTGCAGCAGGTAGCTGGGGAACAGCACGGCATCGCCGGCGTCGCCGGCCGGGGCCACCCAGCGGTCGGCATTGAAGGCGGTGACCTCGACACCGGGCCCGGCGTGGCTGAACGCGAAGTCGTTCCCGCCCAGCCCGCGCAGGAAGACGGTGCGCGCCGACGCGTCGGACGTGGTCACGTACACCACGCCGGAAATGAAGCTGTTGGCATGCCTGTGCACGCCCTGGCTGCCGCCCGGCGCCATGCGGTTGCCCCACAATTCCTTGATCGACCAGTCCAGCGCCGCGCCGAACATCTGCTCGCCCAGCGCCACCAGCCGCGGGGCGAGCCGTTCCGCCAGCATCGCAAGGAGCGGATGCCCGTCCAGCCGCAATGGCGCGCTGTGTGTGAGCCGGTCGCTGCGGCTGTTGGGTACCTGGTCCGACTGCATGCGCAGCCACGCCGCCAGTTCGGCCGCTTCGGCCGCATCGAGCAGGCCCGTACAGCTGAGGAACGGTGTCGGGAACAGGCCGATCAGCTGGTCCATCAGGCCCCCGCCGCCAGCACCGCCACGCGCGCGATGGTCCAGTAGGCGGCCATCGCGCCGATGCCGTACAGGGCGGGGCGGCGCAGGCGCTGGTACCACGTGAAGCGCGCCAGCAACCGGTGCAGCAGCCAGGCCAGTCCCAGCACGAGCAGCTGGCCCAGTTCCACGCCGAGATTAAATGTCAGCAGCGCCGTGAACAGGTGCGATGCGGGCAGGCCGATCTCCTTCAGCGCGCCGGCAAAGCCCAGGCCGTGCACGAGGCCGAACAGGAAGGCCACCAGCGCCGGCCAGCGCCGCGACCAGGTGGGCCGGTCGTGCAGCGCCTCGGCCGCCACCAGCATGATCGACAGCGCGATGGTTGCTTCCACGGGCGGGCTGCGCAGGGCCAGCCAGCCCAGCGCGCTGCTGGCCAGGGTCAGGCTGTGCGCGGCCGTGAAGGCCGTCACCGTCCATGCCAGCCGGCGCCGGAAGCCGACCAGGAACAGCAGGCCGAACACGAACAGCAGGTGGTCGATGCCGGACAGGATGTGCTCCACCCCCAGCACCGTGTAGGCGCGCGCGATCATGCCGGCATCGCGCCGGTCGTCCGCGCTGCCCAGCAATTGCACGGTGGGCTGGGCGGCCGTCAGCGTGTAGACGCGGACCTGGCCGTCGCGCCAGCGCACCTTCACGAGCGCGGCCGAGTAGGCCTTGCCGACACCGTCCACCGACAGTGGCCCGGTCAAACCGTCCGGGCCGCAGTGCAGTACCTGGGCTTCGGCCTGGCAGCCGGCCGGCCACCGGGGCGTCAGGTCCTCGGCGATCGGCCGCGGCGTGCCGGCGGCGCCCCAGTTCCACAGGAATTCGCCCGGCGCGTATTCGTGCAGCGTCAGCTCCGCCATGCTCATCTCGTGCGCTTGGCTGACGGCGGGCAGCAGGCCGGCCAGCAGCAGGAAGAGGACGAAAAAGCGGGCCAGTGAAGGGCGCAGCGTCACGAGCGCACTCCCGGCGCCTGCACCGTGTACTTGCGGCCCAGTTCCCGCACGGCGCGGGTGCGCATGGCCTGCAGCGTCTGGTCCTTCCAGTCCTGCAGCACGCGGCCGCGCACGTCCTCGAAGCGCACCGGTTCGCCGGCATGCAGCCCTTCGAGGCGCACCACGTGGTAGCCCTGGCTGGAGCGCAGCACCTGCCAGCTGCCGGCCGGCAGCGCGACGAGCGAGGCGGCAAACGGCGCGCCATAGCCCAGTTCCAGGCTGTTGCGGGGCCGGCCCTTGAACACGCGCAGGTCGCTCTCGACGCTGGCCGCACCCCGCCCGTTCAGCGCGGCGGCAAACTGGGCGGCAGTGGCCGGATCGGGCCGGCCCTGCATGACGGCTTCCAGGAAATCGACGCGCTGGGGCGCATCGTAGGCGGCGCGGTGTCCCTCGAACCAGGCGCGCAGCGTGGCATCGCTGGCCGGCGGCAGCGTCAGGCCCGCCTCGATCATGCTGAGCGCCTTGAAGATCACGCGCTCGCGGATGGTCGGGTCGCCCTGGTCCATGCGCAGCGCCAGGCCTTCGCGGTACAGCACCTCGTTGTCGACCCAGCGCTGGCGCAGCGTGGCGCGTTCCTGGACGGTGGGGGCGCGGCCCATCGACGCGGCAAACAGGCGGGCCGCTTCCGTGTCGACCTGTTCCGTCACCTCGATGCGGGCGGCCGGATCGGCGCCGCGGGTGTGCAGCCAGTCGGCGCCGAAGATCAGGGCGCCCAGCAGAAGGAAATGAAGGAGAGGTTCGCGGGCCAGGCCGCGCAGGGAAAGGGGAAGGGCAGGGAAGGACATGTGTTCGGTTCCAGCTGAAAAAGCAAATGCGCCGGCCGAAGATTCGGCCGGCGCGCAACGGCCCGGTGCTTACTTGATGCCGGCGACCTTGACCGACTTGGCCACTTCGATGAACACCGGATTACTGTAGAACCACAGGTCGGCCCACGCCGCCACGTCGTAGCTCGAGGTGCGCTGGCCGTTGGCCGTCTGCAGGTGCGCCGGGCAGCCCGCTTCCGTGCACGGGATCTTGAACTCGGCGCCGAAGTCCAGCAGCGGGTTGCCGGCGGCATCCGTCTCGAACGGCGTGGCGACCGGCAGGTTGGTGCCGCGCAGGCGCACGTACTGCGACTGCGTGACGGCCGGGATGCGGAACGTCATGCGGCGCGTGCCGTCCGTCGACGCGGTCCAGCTGGTGCTGTTGAAGGTCTTCAGCAGCGCGGCCGACGGATTGGTGGCGGCAGGGGAGCCCAGCGCGCCGGCATAGGCGGCCAGGTTGGTGGGCGCCACATAGCCGGTGACATTGCCGCGGATGACGTCCACATGATCCAGCACGGGCTGGTTCAGCGGCTGCGTGATGCCCACCTGTTTCAGCGACGGATTGGCGAAGCTGTACGGCGAGTTGTTGTTGCCGGCCGGGTCGCGCAGGATGATCGACACGATCAGGTCGGCACCGGGACGCACCACCAGTTTTTCGCCCATCGTGGCGCAGCCGTTCATCACCACGTCGCCATTCTTGCCGACGGCGGCCGCGGCGGCAGCTTCCAGCGCGCCATGCTGGGCCTTGCGGATCACGGCCGGGTTGCTGGCGCAGACGACGAACGACAGGCGGTCGATCAGCTGGCCGTTGGCGACGAAGCTGTTCCCGCTGCGCAGGCCGTCGATGATCAGCTGCGGCGTGACGCTGTTCGTTCCATTCCTGACCAGCACGTGGTCGCGGGTGTACTCGCCCGGATAGAAGTCGGCCGTCGATTCGCGCTGGTCCGGGCCGAAGGTGCCGCGGTTGTGGTAGTCGGAGCTGGCGAAGAAGAACCAGTTGCGGCCTTCGCCCAGCAGCGCATCCCACACGCCGCCGATGGCTGCCGCGTACACGCCGGTGCCGCCATACGTGCCGCCGCCGACGGCGCCCGTGCTGTAGCTGCCGCGGTCATGCTCGGCCTGGTGGCCGGGCATCGATTCGAAGCCGAAGGCCACGGTGGGCGCGGCGTTGTTGAAGTCGCGCAGGCTCTCCACGTTGAAGCCGTTGTTGCCGTTCGGGTTGAACGCGCCGGCACGCTCCAGGTGGGCCGGCACGTAGTAGCTCGTGTTCGGGTACTTGGCGGCCATCCACTTCACGCCTTCGACGGCCTTCACGTGGCCGGCCGTGCCCGAACCCGTGCCGCTGGCGACGATGATCTTGCGGGCGGCCGCGTCCAGCAGGCCGTTGTTGGCACTGTTCGGCACGGCGCAGTCCCACTGGTTTTCGGCACCGCGGCTGCGGTCCGTGTCGCTGCGGTCGAAGCAGTATTCGAACTGCGCCATCGCGTTGGCATTGCCGCTGCCGGTGGCCGGCAGCTGGCCTTCGAAGATGGTCGAGCTCACGTGTTCGTGGCCCGGCGCGTTCTGTTCCAGGCCGATCCAGATCGGCTTGTTGCGGTCGCGCGCTTCCTTCTCGATGACGGGGTAAGAGTATTCCTTGATGTTCTGCCAGCGCCACATATTGCGCTGCGCATCCGTGCCGGACACGTCGCCCTTGATGGCCGCGTTGCCGATGGTGGACGTCCACGTCTGGTTCGGGCCCTTGCCGGCCGTGGCGGGCTGGCCGCCCGACGGGTAGGTGGGCGGTACCGTCAGGCCCAGCGCCGGGGCGACCGGTTCGAACGGGTCCTCGGCCAGCGTGCAGTTGCGCGCGCCGTTGCCGCCGTGTTCGGACTGCACGAACCAGTCCAGGCCGAAGGTATTGGCCGACTTGTCCACCAGCTTCTTCAGCGAGATGGTGCCGTCCGTGCAGGTGGTGTGGTTGTGGAAGTCGCCGGTGACGTATTTGCCGGCCGGCTTGTTGGCGGCCTTTTCCGCGGCCTGCGCCGGCGCGGCCTGCAGCCCCAGCATGCTGACGCCGACAGCACCCATCATGACGAACCCCATGCGGGACGAATTGTTTTTCATCGATGCGACTCCCCGATAGTCCAGTATGACCGGGCAGACACCCGGCAGTTCGGACTAGGTTAGCCGCGCAATATGACAGCATGACGACTTGGAAAGTCTAACCGGCAAACTCTTCTCTGGACAGGTGGTCGCCATGGCGGTCGACCGGAACGTAGCGTCCGTCGGGCAGCGATTCCACCAGCACGGCCCGGTCCACGTGCCAGGTCACCGGTACCAGGGGCGCGGCGGATGGCGCTTCCCTGGCCTCGCGCGCCAGCGTCACGTGCGGCCGGAACGCGTCGTGCGTGGCGGCGGAAAAGCCCGCTGCTGCCACCCGCCGGACCAGGTCCTCGTGCAGCGCCACCAGTGCCGGCGGCACGTCGCTCATGCCGGCCCAGGCGATGCGAGGACGGGTGAAGTAGCCGTAGCAGTCGACGACCAGCGCCAGGGGCGGGACGACGAGGGCGTCGCGGATGTCCAGCAGGGCAGGGACGGCATCGGCCGGCACCTGGCCCAGGAAGGCCAGCGTGAGGTGCAGTTTCGCCGATGGGGTGAGGCGGCCCGCCACGCCGTCCTGCAGCGAGGCGAGCGCCTCGCGTGCCGCCGCGTCGGGCCACAGCGCATAGAAAAGCTTGCGGGTGGCGGGGCCGGTCGGTTGATTTGCTATCATGATGCCGCCTCGAATCCGGCTTTGTTCAAACAAGCCCAGTCCAGAAAGAATACATGATGACCCGTCTGTCCCGTTTCCAGTTGTCCCTGCTGACCGCGCTGCTGAGCGGCGCTGCGTTCGCCCAGGCGCAAGCGCCTGCCGCTCAGCCGGCCTCCGCCACCCAATCCGCCACCCAGAGCGCCATGCAGGCCGCGGGCTCGGCCGCCAACGAGCCGCAGGCCGCCGCGCCGGCCGCCGAGGGTCCCGTCGTCGTCGGCTCGGCCGCGCCCGGCCCGGCCGCCGAGAAGCTGATCATCAACGAGGTGAAGGCCGGCACCGGCCGCGAAGCCACCACCGGCAGCAAGGTGTTCGTGCACTACACGGGCTGGCTGTACCGTCCGCTGGCGCGCGCCCAGCATGGCCGCCAGTTCGATTCCTCGCGCACGCGCGGCGAGCCGATCGACTTCCAGCTGGGCGCCGGCCAGGTCATCAAGGGCTGGGACCAGGGCGTCACCGGCATGAAGGTGGGCGGCAAGCGCACCCTGATCATTCCTGCCGAGCTGGCCTATGGCGCGCGCGCGCAGCCGGGCATTCCCGCCAATTCGGCGCTGATCTTCGACGTCGAGCTGATGGACGTGAAGTAAACGGGGTTGGTAACCAAAGTCAGTGGGCATGGCCGTGATGGCCGTGTCCATGATCGTGGTCGTGGTCGTGATCGTGTTCCGCGTGATCATGATCCGAGTGATCGTCCGCGCCGGCCTCCTGGCGCAGGCAGCACGCATGGTCCGTCGTGCCCTGTTCCGTCTGCAGCGTGCTGTGGTGGATGGCGAACTCCTCGCGCAGCGTGCGGGCGATGGCGTCCAGCGCCTCGTCGCCCGGGTAACCTGCCGGCATCACCAGGTGGGCCGTCAGCGCCGTCTCCGTCGTGCTCATGGACCAGATATGCAGGTCGTGGATGTCCGTCACGCCGGGCCGGCCGCGCAGGAATGCCTCCACCTTCGCCGAATCCACATTGGCCGGCACGGCCGCCATCATCATCCGCAGCGAGGTCTTCAGCAGCGACCAGGTGCCCAGCACGATCATCACCACGATGCCGAGGCTGACGAGCGGGTCGAGCCAGATCCAGCCCGTGAACATCACCGCCAGGCCGGAGACCAGCACCCCCAGCGAAATCGCCGCATCGGCCGCCAGGTGCAGGTAGGCGCCGCGGATATTGATGTCGTCCTTGCTGCCGGCCATGAACAGCCAGGCCGACACGCCGTTGACGAGGATGCCGACCCCGGCCACCACCGACACCGTGCTGCCATGCACCGCCACCGGGTGGATCAGCTGCAGCACCGCTTCCCACGCGATCGCACCGCAGGCCGCCATCAGCAGCATGCCGTTGAACAGCGCCGCCAGCATCGAACTGCTGCGCAGGCCGTAGGTGAAGCGGCGCGATGGTTCGCGCTTGGCCAGGATCGCCGCACCCCATGCCAGCATCAGGCCCAGCACGTCGGACAGATTGTGGCCCGCATCGGCCATCAGCGCAGTGGAATTGGCGACGAAGCCGTAGCCGAATTCCACCGCCACGAACACGGTGTTCAGGACGATGGCGATGGCGAACGCGCGGCCGTGGTCCGCCGGGTCGCCGTGGTGATGGTGGTGGCCTTGGCCGCCGTCGTGGTCATGATGATGGTGGCCGCTCATGCGTCGCTCCCGGTGGCTGGTTCGGCGATATGTTCGAGCATGTCGCGCAGGACGCCGCTGATGTGCGCATCGGCGGTGGAATAGAACACCTGCTTGCCCTGCCGCTCGGACTTGACGATGCGGGCCGCGCGCAGCAGGCGCAGGTGGTGGCTGACGAGGGAATTGCTGAGTTCCAGCGTGCCGGCGATGTCGCCGACGGCAATCGGTGCCGCGACGCAGGCCAGCACGATGCGCAGGCGGGTCGGGTCGCCCAGCAGGTGGAACAGGTCGGCCAGCTGGGCCACCGATTCCTCGTGGACCGCGGCGTTCAGGTCGTGCATATCTCGTCCATAACATATGAATACATGTTCATATGTTAGTCGCTATGCTGCACTTGTGCAAGTTATGCGATAGAACAGCGAATGGATGAGCCCGTGTCCTGGTGCCTGGCCCCGGGACACGAGCTCTCCAGTTTGCAATCAGGTCCCGGATTCCACTGTCGAGCTTGTGTCACAGTGCCTGATCCCGTGTGGCACTGGCCCCATGCGACACGGGCTGGGCCGTAGCAGGGCCACGGCGAGCCGGTCAGTTAATGAACCGCAGCAGTCCCTGCATGGCGTGAATGACGGTCTGTTCGCGCACGGCGCGGCGGTCGCCCGGGAAGACCAGGCGTTCCGTGTGGACGGTGTCGCCGTTGGCCCAGCCGAAGCAGACCGTGCCGACCGGCTTGCCGGGCACGGCGCCCGTGGGGCCGGCGATGCCGGTGGTGGACACCGCCACGTGGGCATTGCTGTTGGCCAGCGCACCCTGGGCCATGGCCGCCGCCACTTCCTCGCTCACGCTGCCGAACTGCGCGATCAGCGCGGCCGGCACTTCCAGCAGCTCCTCCTTCGAGGCGTTGGAGTACGACACGAAGCCGCAATCGAACCAGCCCGTCGAGCCGGCGATTTCCGTGATCGCCTGCGCCACGCCGCCGCCGGTGCATGACTCCGCCGTCACCAGCAGCAATCCGTTGTCCTGCAGGGCCCGCCCTACCTGGGCGGCCAGTTCGTTGATGTCCGTACTCACGGGTATCTCCTCGGGAAAGTGTCGGGACCATTCTAGCGCGCCACCTTCACGGCTGGCCACGCACGCTGCAAAAAAGTGGCGCCGCTGGCGGTTTGCTACCAAGCTCGCGCTGCCGCCCCGAACTGAGCGATAGAATGAACCGACAACCCATCACATCAGGCGGCTGTGCAAGGTGCCACATCGAGAGCTCATCCGGAGAAGCATCCTGATCCCCATGCAGGAGCGGGCCATGCCGCCGGCCGTGGCCCGGTGCGCGCCGCCGGGAGCGTCCCGATGATCCGCCTGCGCTCGCTGCGCAACAAGCTGCTGGCCGTGATCGCGCTGGTGATGCTGCCGGCCGTGCTGGTCTCGATCGGCACCATCGTCGTCTACGACCTGCACATGTACGAGCAGACCATCACGGACGACATGACGACCCAGGCCGAGCTGCTGGGGCATATGAGCGCCCCCGCGCTGTCCTTCGACGACCGCCGCCTGGCCTTCGAGAACCTGGCGCTGCTGCGCCTGCGCCCGCAGGTGAACGCCGGCGCCATCTACGATGCGAAGGGCCGGCTGTTCGCCCGCTACGCCGCCTACAACGAGCTGGCCGGCGTGCCCGCCGCGGCCGGTCCGGAGGGCTTCCGGATCGAACACGGCAAGCTGCAGCTGTTCAAGCGCATCGAGGACAACGGCGAGCTGCTGGGCACCGTCTACCTGCGCGCCAACTATGAAGTGCTGGCCCGCTTCCTCGACTATGTGCTGATCGGCTTCGTGGCCGGCCTGCTGGCGCTGTTCTGCGCCTGGCTGGTGAGCCGCCGCCTGAACGACGTGATCACGCGCCCGATCCTGTCGATCGCCCACGTGGCGCGCGAGGTGATGGCCACCGGCGACATGGCGCACCGCGCGCCGCGGCTGGGCCAGGACGAGGTGGCGGATCTGGCCGACACGTTCAATCGCATGCTGGCCGAGATCGAGGTGCGCAAGCGCGAACTGGAATCTTCCAACCGCGAGATCGCCCGCGAATCCGAGCAGCGCCACGAGGCCCAGCACGAAGTGATGCGGCTGAACGAGGAACTGGAGCGCCGCGTGCACGAGCGCACGATGCAGCTGGAGACGGCCAACCGCGAGCTGGGCCTGGCGATGGAGGAGGCGAAAAGCGCCAACCAGGCCAAGTCGGCCTTCCTGTCGTCGATGAGCCACGAGCTGCGCACGCCGCTCAACGCCATCCTCGGCTTCGCGCAGATCCTCACATCGGACCGCCTGCCGTCCACGCTGGTGCAGAAGAAGGAGTTCGCCAACCACATCCTGAAGTCGGGCCGCCACCTGCTCACGCTGATCAACGAGATCCTCGACCTGGCCAAGATCGAGTCAGGCGCCGTGGCGCTGTCGATGGAGCCGGTGGCGCTGCCCGAGGTGCTGCAGGAATGCGACGCGATGATGGCGCCGCTGGCCGCGGGGCGGGGCATCCGCCTGCTGTTCCCGCAGCGCTGCGCGTTCAACGTGCAGGCCGACCGCACGCGCCTCAAGCAGATCCTGCTGAACCTGCTCTCGAACGCCATCAAGTACAACCGCGAGGGTGGCGCGGTCGTCATCGACTGTTCGGTGCCGGCGCCCGGCCTGCAGCGCGTGACGGTGCAGGATACCGGCATGGGCCTGAAACCCGAACAGGTGCGCATGCTGTTCCAGCCGTTCAACCGGCTGGGCCAGGAGGCCGGCGCGGAGGAGGGCTCCGGCATCGGCCTGGTGGTCACCAAGCGCCTGGTGGAACTGATGGGCGGCACGATCGGCGTTTCCAGCAGCCCGGGCGTGGGCAGCATGTTCTGGATCGAGCTGGCCTCCACCGAACCGGTGCCGGCGCCGCGCGCCCCTGCGGCCCTCCCACCGGCCGCCGGCAGCGCGGCGCCGCGCGACAGCATCACGCTGCTGTATGTGGAGGACAATCCGGCCAACCTGAAGCTGGTGCAGGAAATCATCCGCTACCGCCCCGGCCTGCGGCTGCTGTCCGCGCCGGACGGCCAGCTGGGCCTGGAGATGGCGCGCGCCCACCTGCCGGACCTGATCCTGCTCGACATCAACCTGCCCGGCATGAACGGCTTCGAGGTGCTGCGCCAGCTGCGCGCCGAGCCGGCCACCGCCCACATTCCCGTCATCGCCCTGACGGCCAACGCGATGCCGCGCGACGTGGAACGGGGAATTGCGGCAGGATTCTTCCGCTACCTGATCAAGCCGATCAATATCGACGAGTTCACGGCAGCGGTGAACGGCACGACCGCCCGGCTGCGCAGCGATGCGCCCGCGCCGGCGGCAGCTGCCAGTCCGACAGGCGAACGACGTCCCGCGCAGACGGCCCCTCTGCCGCCGGACCGGAAGGAGGAACGATGATCAACCGGGCCGACATCCACAACGCGAGCATCCTGATCGTCGACGACCAGCCGGTCAACGTGCAGCTGCTCGAATACCTGCTGCAGTCGACGGGCTACACGCACGTCACGTCCACCACCGATCCGCGCGTGGTGGCCGGCTGGCACGCCCAGTACAACTACGACATCATCATCCTCGACCTGCAGATGCCCGGCATGGACGGCTTTGCCGTGATGGCGGCGCTGCGCCCGCTCGAGCCGGAGGGCTACCTGCCGGTGCTGGTGGTGACGGCCGATCCGGACAAGAAGCAGGCCGCCCTCGATGCCGGCGCGCGCGATTTCGTCAGCAAGCCGTTCGACCCGGTCGAGGTGCTCACGCGCATCCGCAACCTGATCGAGGTGCGGCTGATGCAGCGCGAGGCCAAGTTCCACAACCTGGTGCTGGAACGCACGGTGCGCGAACGCACGGCCGACCTGCAGCGCTTCCGCAGCGCGATGGATGCCACGGCGGATGCGATCTTCCTGATCGATCCGCAGTCGATGCGGCTGGTGGACGTGAACGACGGCGCCTGCCGCATGCTCGATTATTCGCGCGCCCAGCTGCTGGGCCAGGAGCCGGAGCGCATCGGCCTGGGCGACCGCGAAACGCTGCAGCGCCATGTCGCCGAAGCGCATGCCGCCGCGCAGTCCGAGGCCAGCGCCACGCTGGCGCCCGTGCTGAGCGAGATCGAGCTGCTGCGCCAGGACCTGGGCACCGTGCCCGTCGAGGTGTACTGGCAGCTGCAGGAGCAGCTGCACCGGGAAGGCGAAGGGGCCGCCGACACGCTGATGTGCGTGGCGCGCGACATCAGCGAACGGCGCGCCGCCGCCGGGCGCCTGCTGCACATGGCCCATTACGACAGCCTCACGGGCCTGCCGAACCGCACGCTGTTCTACCGCACCCTGGCCGAGGCGATCGACCTGGCGCGCGACAAGGAGTGGCGCATCGTCGTGCTGTTCATCGGCCTGGACCGCTTCAAGAACATCAACGATTCGCTGGGCGCGGCGATGGGCGACCAGCTGCTGCGCGAGTTCTCCAACCGGCTGGTGCGCTGCGTGCGCATCCGCGACACGGTGGGCCGCCTGGGCGGCGACGAGTTCGGCCTGATCCTGACGATGCCGCGCGACCAGCAGGATGCCGTGCTGGTGGCGAACGAGGTGCGCGAGGCGCTGCACGCCCACTTCCAGCTGGGCGAGCAGCAGGCCACCATGACGGCCTCGATCGGCATCGCCGTGTATCCGGACGATGCGGCCGATCCGGAAACGCTGGTCAAGTACGCCAACACGGCGATGAGCCAGGCCAAGGAAGCGGGCAGCGATGCCTACCGCTTCTTCACGGCCGGCATGAACGTGCAGGTGCTGGCCCGCCTCGACCTGGAAATGGCGCTGCGCCGCGCCGTCGAGCAGGACGAGCTGGAGCTGTTCTTCCAGCCGAAGGTGAACCTGCTGACGGGCCGCGTGTCCGGCGCGGAGGCGCTGCTGCGCTGGAACCGGCCCGGCCACGGCACCGTGTACCCGGCCGAATTCGTGGGGGTGCTGGAGGACACGGGCCTGATCGTCCGCACCGGCAACTGGATCATCGACGCGGCCTGCCGCCGCATCGCCGAGTGGCTGGCCTCGCCCGTGGGTGCGGTGCACGTGGCCGTCAACGTGGCCTCGCGCCAGTTCGCCGAGGGCGACCTGGAAAAGGAAGTGGCCGAGGCGCTGCAGCGCCATGGCGTGCCGGCCGAACTGCTGGAGCTGGAGCTGACGGAAACGGCGCTGATGTCGAATGCCGAGCGCACCATCGAGGTGCTGACGAACCTGCGCGAACTGGGCGTGAAGGTGGCCATCGACGATTTCGGCACGGGCTACTCGTCGCTGGCCTACCTGCAGCGCTTCCCGATCGACAAGCTGAAGATCGACATCGCCTTCGTGCGCAATATCGTCACGAATCCGAACGATGCGGCGATCGCGCTGGCCATCATCAGCATGGCCCACAGCCTGAAACTGCGCGTGGTGGCCGAAGGCGTGGAGACCCGCCCGCAGCTGGAGTACCTGCGGCGCCACCGCTGCGACGAGGTGCAGGGCTTCTACTTCAGCCGTCCGCTCAGCGCCGCCGCTTTCGGCGAGCTGGTGGTGGCCGGCAAGTCGCTGCCACCGGACCCGGGCCAGGCCGCCGAACCGCCGCAGACCTTGCTGATCGTGGACGACGACGTCAACGTGCTGTCGTCGCTGCACCGGCTGTTCCGGCGCGACCGCTACCGCATCCTCACGGCCGCGTCGCCGGCCGAAGGATTCGATCTGCTAGCGCTGCATCCCGTGCAGGTGATCGTGTGCGACCAGCGCATGCCGGGCATGAGCGGCACGGAATTCCTCAGCAAGGTGAAGGACATGTACCCGGAAACCATCCGCATCATCCTGTCCGGCTACACGGGCCTGGAGGCGATGCTGGACTCGATCAACCGGGGCGCGATCTACCGTTTCTACACGAAGCCGTGGGACGACATCCAGCTGCGCGACAATATCCGGCTGGCGTTCCACCATTACTGGCTGATGAACGGGGGCGGGAAGCATCCGGGGATCGCGGGGGAGGACAGCACGGCCATCGAGGTCAAGTGAAGTGATCGAAGCCCGCCAGCTGCAGGTCGAGCGGCGCGCCGTGGCCATCGGTCAGCCGCAGCCCCGCTGCCGCCTCGATGCGCCCCACGCGCGTGACGGGCGTGCCGCAAGCCGCACCGGCCGCTGCGATGGCGTCGCGCCGTGACGGGGCCGCCGTGAAACACAGCTCGTAATCGTCGCCGCCGGCCGCCGTGAACGCACGCCGCAGTGCCGGCTCGCGCGTGGCCAGCACCGGCCCGGCCGGCAGCGCATCGACATCGAGCGTGGCGCCGACCTTCGAGCGGGCCAGGATGTGCCCCAGGTCACCCACCAGCCCGTCCGAGATGTCGATCGCGGCACGGGCCAGCCCCTGCTCGGCCAGCAGGCGGCCCAGCGCCACGCGTGGCGTGGGCATGGTCAGGCGCGGCGTGGCGGCCGCCAGCGCTTCGGCCGATACCGCCACTTCGCCGCGCAGCGCCGCCAGGGCCAGGCGGGCGTCGCCCAGCGTGCCGGAGATCCACACGTCGTCGCCCGGCCGGGCCGCGTCGCGCCGAAGCGCGCGCCCGGCCTCCACTTCGCCGAAGATGGTGATGCAGAGGTTCAGCGGTCCCTTCGTCGTGTCGCCGCCAATCAGCGGGCAGGCATGCGCATCGGCCAGCGCGAACAGGCCGGCCGCGAAGCCGGCCAGCCAGTCGCGGTCCGCCGCGGGCAGGGCGAGGGCCAGCGTGAAGCCGACCGGCCGGGCGCCCATTGCGGCCAGGTCGGACAGGTTGACGGCCAGGCTCTTGTGGCCCAGCCGGCGCGCGTCCTCGCCGGCAAAGAAATGGCGGCCCTCGACCAGCATGTCGGAGGAAATGGCCAGGGAAGTCCCGGGCGTGGGGCGCAGCAGGGCGCAGTCGTCGCCGATGCCCAGTTCCACCTGGGGGCCGGGCGCACCGGGGCGAACGAAGTACTGCCTGATCAGGTCGAATTCGGAAAGCATGACGCATTTTACGGCAGCGGCCGGGCAGGGCCCAGTGTCCGCCGGCGGCTTCGGCAGGCGCCCGCGATGTTGCAAGGGTGTAAACAACCGCGCGGCCCGGCAGCCGTCCGCCCGCCCGGCCATAAGCGCTTGATTACGTTCCGCTTTTGCATGGCGCGGCAGGAATGGCAACGCCTGTTGGTGAAAATACTAGCCGGGGGGCTTGACGCGGTCTGCTAAAATCGCGTGATTTTCAGACCGCACAGGAAGGCAGCACGGCAATGGATTCGTCCTCTGACAAGAAAGAACTACTCCGTCAACAACTGCGTCTGGCTGCGCTCGAGTACCACGAGTTCCCCCGGCCCGGCAAGATCAGCGTCACCCCGACCAAGCAGCTGATGAACCAGCGCGACCTGGCGCTGGCCTATTCGCCCGGCGTGGCTGCCCCCTGTGAAGAAATCGTCGTCGACCCGGCCGCCGCCTACAAGTACACGGCGCGCGGCAACCTCGTGGCCGTGATCTCGAACGGCACGGCCGTGCTGGGCCTGGGCAATATCGGCGCGCTGGCGTCGAAGCCCGTCATGGAAGGCAAGGGCGTGCTGTTCAAGAAGTTCGCCGGCATCGACGTGTTCGACATCGAGATCAACGAGCAGGATCCGGACAAGCTGATCGACATCATCGCCGCGCTGGAACCCACGTTCGGCGGCGTCAACCTGGAAGACATCAAGGCGCCCGAGTGCTTCTACATCGAGCGCGAGCTGCGCAAGCGCATGAAGATCCCCGTCTTCCACGATGACCAGCACGGCACCGCGATCATCGTCGGCGCGGCCATCCTGAACGGCATCTCGCTGGTCGGCAAGAACATCAAGGAATGCAAGCTGGTGGTCTCCGGCGCCGGCGCCGCGGCGCTGGCCTGCCTGGACCTGATCGTCGACCTGGGCTTCCCGATCGAGAACATCTTCGTCACCGACCTGGCCGGCGTGGTCTACCAGGGCCGCACCGAACTGATGGACCCGGACAAGGAACGCTTCGCCCGCGAGACCAATGCCCGCACGCTGGGCGAAGTGATCGCCGATGCCGACATCTTCCTGGGGCTGTCCGCCGGCGGCGTGCTGAAGCAGGACATGGTGCGCCAGATGGCGCCCCGGCCGATCATCCTGGCGCTGGCCAACCCGAATCCGGAAATCCTGCCGGAAGACGTGAAGGCCGTGCGCGACGACGCCGTCATCTGCACCGGCCGTTCGGACTACCCGAACCAGGTCAACAACGTGCTCTGCTTCCCGTACATCTTCCGCGGCGCGCTCGATTGCGGCGCCACCACGATCACGCGGGAAATGGAGATCGCCGTCGTCCACGCGATCGCCGAACTGGCGCATGCCGAGCAGTCGGACATCGTGGCCACCACCTACGGCTTCACCAACCTGTCGTTCGGTCCCGAGTACCTGATCCCGATGCCGTTCGACCCGCGCCTGCTGATGAAGATCGCGCCGGCCGTGGCGAAAGCGGCCGAGGACTCCGGCGTGGCCACGCGCCCGATCCAGAACCTGGAAGCCTACGCCGACAGCCTGCAGGAATTCGTCTACCGCAGCGGCACCTTCATGAAGCCGCTGTTCTCGGTGGCCAAGAAGGCCGCGCCGGAAATCAAGCGCATCGTCTATGCCGAAGGCGAAGAGGAACGCGTGCTGCGCGCCGTGCAGGTGGTGGTCGACGAACGCCTGGCCCGGCCGATCCTGGTGGGCCGTCCGGCCGTGCTGGAAACGCGCATCCAGAAGTTCGGCCTGCGCCTGAAGCTGGGCGTGGACTTCGACGTCATCAACCCGGACTACGACGACCGCTACCGCGACTACTGGACCAGCTACTACGAGCTCACCAGCCGCAAGGGCGTGACGCAGGAATGGGCCAAGCTGGAAATGCGCCGCCGCCACAGCCTGATCGGCGCCATGATGATCAAGAAGGGCGATGCGGACGGCATGATCTGCGGCACCTTCGGCACCACCCAGCTGCACCTGCACTACATCGACCAGGTGCTGGGCAAGCGCGCCGGCGCCAATGTGTATGCGGCGATGAACGTGCTGGTGCTGCCGGAGCGCCAACTGGTGATGGTCGACACGCATGTGAACGAGAACCCGACCGCCGACCAGCTGGCCGAGATCACCATCATGGCCGCCGAAGAGATGCGCCGCTTCGGCCTGTCGCCTTCGGCGGCGCTGCTGTCGCATTCGAACTTCGGCTCGGCCAACAACGAGTCGGCGCAGAAGATGCGCGCCGCGCTGGCGCTGATCCGCGAACGCGCGCCGGACCTGGAAGTCGATGGCGAGATGCACGGCGACACGGCACTCGATTCGAAGCTGCGCAAGAAGATCATGCCGGAATCGACGCTGGAGCGGAACGCCAACCTGCTGGTGATGCCGAACATCGAATCGGCCAACATCGCCTACAACCTGGTCAAGACGGCGGCCGGCAACGGCATCGCCATCGGCCCGATCCTGCTGGGCTGCGCGGCACCCGTGCACATCCTGACGCCATCGGCCACCGTGCGCCGCATCGTCAACATGACGGCGCTGTGCGTCGTCGATGCGGTGGCGCAGCAGCTGAAGAACTAGAGCCCAGCGCTCCAGCCGAAGGCCGCCGCGAGGCGGCCTTTTCACTTCCGGAGACCCGTCGATTATTGCCCTGTAACAATCTGTAAGTGATGTAAAACCGGCCATATCCGGGGCGGCGGGTGAAAAGCGCGTCTGTTACAATATTCGGCTCGTTATTAAAACTTTCATTCCTCGACCACTATGCAAAACAACAAACGCGCCCTGGTGACGGGCATCTCCGGACAAGACGGTGCCTACCTGGCGCAGCTGCTGCTCGAAAAGGGGTACGAAGTCACCGGCACGTTCCGCCGCACCAGCTCCGTGAATTTCTGGCGCATCGAGGAACTGGGCATCCAGGACCACCCGAACCTGAAGCTGGTCGAGCATGACCTGACGGATCTGTCGTCGTCGATCCGCCTGCTGCAGAACGGCCGGTTCGGCGAGATCTACAACCTGGCCGCGCAGAGTTTTGTTGGCGTGTCGTTCGAGCAGCCCGTCACGACGGCCGAGATCACCGGCATCGGCGCCGTCAACCTGTTGGAGGCGATCCGCATCGTCGATCCGAAGATCCGCTTCTACCAGGCGTCGACTTCCGAAATGTTCGGCAAGGTGCAGGCCATCCCGCAGAAGGAAGACACGCCGTTCTACCCGCGCAGCCCGTATGGCGTGGCGAAGCTGTACGCGCACTGGATGACGGTGAACTACCGCGAGTCGTACGGCATCTTCGGCTCCTCCGGCATCCTGTTCAACCACGAGTCGCCGCTGCGCGGCCGCGAATTCGTCACCCGCAAGATCACCGACTCCGTCGCCAAGATCAAGCTGGGCAAGCTGGACGTGCTCGAACTGGGCAACCTGGACGCGAAACGCGACTGGGGCTTCGCCAAGGAATACGTGGAAGGCATGTGGCGCATCCTGCAGGCGGACCAGCCGGACACCTACGTGCTGGCCACCAACCGCACCGAGACCGTGCGCGACTTCGTGACGATGGCGTTCAAGGCCGTCGACATCGCGATCGACTGGCAGGGCAGCGGCGAAGCGGAAACGGGCACCGACAAGGCCACGGGCAAAACGCTGGTGCGCATCAGCCCGAAATTCTACCGCCCCGCCGAAGTGGAACTGCTGATCGGCGACGCCACCAAGGCGCGCACGGAACTGGGCTGGGAACCGAAGACCACGCTGGAAGAGCTGTGCCAGATGATGGTCGAGGCCGACCTGCGCCGCAACACCGCCGGCTTCTCGTTCTGAGATGACGGACGCACTGCAGTTGCTGGCGACCGCGCACGAAGGCGAAGGCCGGCGCGCACTCGTGACCGGCATCGCCGGCTTCACGGGGCGCTATGTCGCGCAGGAGCTGCGGCTGGCCGGCTATGACGTGTCCGGCCTGGTCGATGCGGCCGGTGCTTCTGTGGACCTGACGGACCGCGCCGCCGTGGCCGCCGCCGTGGCGGCACTGCAGCCGGACGTGGTGGTGCACCTGGCCGCCATCGCGTTCGTGGCGCACGACGACATCGAGCGCATGTACCAGGTCAATGTGGTCGGCACGCGCAACCTGCTCGAGGCGCTGGCCGGGCTGGCGAAGAAGCCGTCCGCCGTGCTGCTGGCGTCGTCCGCGAACATCTACGGCAACGCCGACGTGGAAGTGATCCACGAAGACGTACCGGCCGCGCCCGCCAACGACTACGCCGTCAGCAAGCTGGCCATGGAATACATGGCGCGCCTGTGGATGGGCCGCCTGCCGCTCATCATCGCGCGGCCGTTCAACTACACGGGCGTGGGCCAGGCGGAGAATTTCCTGCTGCCGAAGATCGTTGCGCACTTCAGGCGGCGCGAGGCCCGCATCGAGCTGGGCAACCTGCACGTGTGGCGCGATTTCTCCGACGTGCGCGTGGTGGCCGCCAGCTACCGCCACCTGCTGGCAGCGCCGGCCGCGATCGGCCAGACCTTCAACATCAGCGCCGGCAAGGCCTATTCGCTGGGCGAGGCGATCGACCTGATGGACGGCATCGCCGGCTACCGCATCGACGTGCAGGTCAATCCCGCGTTCGTACGCGCCAATGAAGTGGTGCGCCTGACGGGCGACAACCGCCGCCTGCAGTCCGTGGTGGGCACGCTCGTGCCGCCGCCGCTCGAACAGACGCTGCGCTGGATGTACGAGGCGTGACAGTACAGGGTGTGATGCCTGCGCACGGGCCGACGGTCGGCCTTTCGGTCACCACGGCGGAACCCGGCCTCACCGGCGGGCATCTCGATGGCATCGGCGTGTACAGCAGTGCCCTGCTGCGCGAGCTGCCGCGTGCCGGCGTGGCCGTGCAGCCGTATTCGTACGGCCGGGCGCGGCAGCTGGGCGTGGGCCGCCCGATGCCCCATTCGTTCGCGCTGGCCACGGTGCGCGACCTGCTGCTGCCGGGCCGCGCGGCGATGGACGTGGACCTGTACCACGCCACCGACTACCGCATCGTGCGCATGAACCGGCCCGTCGTGGCCACCCTGCACGACGCGCTGCCGGTCGCCCATCCCGAGTGGTGCAATCCGCGCCTGCGCGGCCTGAAGAACTGGCTGCAGGCCGGCGCCGCCCGCAAGGCCGACCACGTGATCGCCCACACGCAGTTCACGATCGCCGAACTGGTGCAGTGCTTCGGCGTCGACGAGGCGCGCATCAGCGTGGTGCCGTGCGGCGTCGACGAAGCGTGGCTGGACGCGCCGGAAGCGGTGGAAGTGGCCGCCACGCTGGCCCGCCACGGCCTGCGCCGCGGCTACTTCCTCACCGTCGGCACGCTGCAGCCGCGCAAGAACATCGAACGGCTGCTGGCCGCCTACCTGGGGCTGCCGGCCGCCGTGCGGTCGCAGCGCCAGCTGGTGATCGTCGGCGCCGCCGGTGCGCGCAGCGCCGGCCTGGTGGCGCAGATCCGGGCGGCGCAGCAGCGCGGCGAGAACGTGGTCTGGCTCAACGAACTGACATCGGCCGAATCGCTGCGCCATGTGTATGCCGGCGCCGGCGTGTTCGTGTTCCCGTCGCTGTACGAAGGCTTCGGCATCCCGGTGGTGGAGGCGTTCGCTTCCGGCGTGCCGGTGGTGGTGTCGAACGCCACGTCGCTGCCGGAAGTGGCGGGCGGCGCGGCGCTGGAAGTCGATCCGCTGTCGGTCTCCGCCATCGGCGCGGCGATGCTGGAACTGGCGCGCGACGAGGCGCTGCGCGCCCGCCATATCGCCGCCGGCCGCGTGCGCGCGCTGGGGCTGACCTGGCGCGAGACGGCGCGGCGCACGGCGGCCGTCTACACCCAGGTTCTCGAAAAGGCATAGAAGGTCATGCGCGTCCTGCATTTCTACAAGACCTACTATCCCGATTCCTGGGGCGGCGTGGAGCAGGCCATCCGGCAGATCTGCGTGGGCACGGCGCGGCGCGGCATCCATAACGAGGTGCTCACGCTGACGCGGCAGGACGGCCCGGCGCGCATGGAGATCGATGGCGTGGTGGTGCACCGCGTGCGGCAGGATGTGGAGATCGCGTCGAACGCGATGTCGCTCCGCGCCATCGGCCGGCTGCGCGAACTGGCCCGCGAGGCGGACGTGGTGCATTACCATTTCCCGTGGCCGTTCGGCGACCTGGCGCACTTCCTGGCCGGCGTGAAGAAGCCGTCCGTGGTCACCTACCACTCGGACATCGTGCGGCAGAAAACCCTGCTCAAGCTGTACTCGCCGCTGATGCGCCGCTTCCTGGCCGATGTCGACGGCATCGTGGCCACGTCGCCGAACTACTTTGCCTCGTCCGATGTGCTCAAGCGCTATGGCGCAAAGGTGCGCGCGATTCCGTTCGGCCTGGATCGCACCACCTACCCGCAGCCCACGCCGGAACGGCTGGCCTACTGGCGCGAGCGGGCCGGCGAGCGCTTCTTCCTGTTCGTGGGCGTGCTGCGCTACTACAAGGGCCTGCACATCCTGCTCGACGCGATGGCGCAGCTGGACTATCCGGTCGTGATCGTCGGCGCGGGCCCCATCGAGAACGAGCTGAAGGAACACGCGCTGCGCCTGGGCCTGACGCACGTGCAGTTCGTGGGCGCGGTCGACGAGGCGGACAAGGTGGCGCTGCTGACGCTGTGCTACGCGATGGCGTTCCCGTCGCACCTGCGCTCCGAGGCGTTCGGCATCTCGCTGCTGGAGGGGGCGATGTTCGGCAAGCCGATGATCTCGAGCGAGATCGGCACGGGCACCACCTACATCAACGCCGATGGCGACACGGGCCTGGTGGTGCCGCCCAGCGATGCGGCGGCGTTCGGCAATGCGATGCGCACGCTGTGGGAAAACCCGCAGCTGGCGGCGGCCATGGGCGAGCGTGCCACGCACCGCTTCGAGGCGCTGTTCACGGCGGCGAAGATGGCCGAGGACTATGCCGCGCTGTACGCCGATATCGTGGAAAGTTCTGCGAAGCGCTGACTAGAAGTGAGAATCTTGAGATAGATCAAGGCTATTTGTTGATCTATCACTAACATTGGTGGGGAACTTCCTGCCGTCACCACGGTCTGCCACTTCCCGAACGTGCAGCGCAACAACGGGGTGGCGGCAGGGGTTCTCGCCGCAGCACGCCGCGGTGCAGCCGGGCACGACGGCGCCGTCAGGCCGCCTGCGCCACTGGCATTGCGGCCGTCTGTGCCGCGACGGGCGCTTTCGCTTCGCCTGCCTTTTCCTCGCCCGCTTTCATTTCGCCCGATTTCGTGTCGCCCACCTTCAGCTCGCTCTGCACCTCCGCCCATTTCTCCTTGATGGCGCAGATCGCCGGCAGCTGGGCGACGAACAGGTCCACCAGCCGCGGGTCGAACTGCACGCCGCGCTGCTTGACCAGCAGGTCTACCGCTTCCTGCACCGGCCAGGCCTTCTTGTACGGCCGCTCCGAGGTCAGCGCATCGAACACGTCGGCGATCGCGCAGATGCGGCCTTCGATCGGGATGTCCTCGCCGGCCAGGCCGTTCGGGTAGCCGCTGCCGTCCCACTTCTCGTGGTGGGACAGGGCGATATTGCGGGCCAGCGCCAGCATGCCGTGCGGGTGGTCGCCGATGATGTCGGCACCGATCGTGGCATGCGATTTCATGATCGTCCATTCGTCCGGATCGAGCGGTCCCGGTTTCTGCAGGATGCGGTCGGGGATGCCGATCTTGCCCACGTCGTGCATCGGCGCGGCGTGCAGCAGGTCGTCCGCCTGCGCCTCGCTCATGCCGGCGGCGATGCCCAGCAGGCGCGAATAATGGCTCATGCGGATCACGTGCATGCCCGTCTCGTTGTCCTTGTACTCGGCGGCCAGGCCGAGGCGCTGGACGATCTCCAGGCGGCTTTCCTTCAGCTCCTCCATGCGCACCAGCGACAGGTGGGTGCGCACGCGCGCGCGCACGATGGGCGGGCTGACGGGCTTGGTGATGTAGTCCACGCCGCCGGCATCGAAGCCGCGCAGCTCGTCGTCCGTGTCGGTCAGCGCCGTCACGAAGATCACCGGGATCGATGCCGTGCGCGGATCGCTCTTGAGGATCGCGCAGGCCTCGTGGCCCGTCATCCCCGGCATCATCACGTCCATCAGCACCAGGTTGGGACGCTCCTGGCGCGCCAGTTCCAGCGCGCGCGCGGCGTCCTTGGCAAACAGCAGGCGGTAGTGGTCCTGCAGGATCTGGCGCAGCAGCTGCAGGTTGGAGGCTTCGTCGTCGACGGCCAGGATCAGTGGTTTCTGCGCCTGGGGCGCGGCTGGGACTTGCGTGGTCATGTGGCGGATTCCATATCGTCGTTCGTGTGCGCGGCCAGCAGGGTCTCGAGAAGAGCGTCCAGGCGGGTTTCCGCGAGCGAGAAGTCGAAGTCGCCCAGCGCCATGTGCAGCGGCGCCAGCATGGCAGGGGCGACATGGCCCAGCAGCGATTGCGACAGGCGGGCGAGCGCATCGTCGTCGAGCGCGCCCCGCTTCAGCGATTGCCGCAAGGCCGAGGCGGAATCGTGTACCGCGGCCACGTCGAACGCGGCGGCGGGTGTTTCGGTATTGATGGCGTCGGGACGCGGGCAGGCGCGCGTGCGCACGTCGGCCAGCGCTTCGTCGAGCTGCGCAGCCAGTTCCTGCAGGGTGGCGCCCAGCGTGGTGTCGGGGCTGGCGGCGGCGCTGCGCCGTTCGATGTCGGCCAGCGTGACCACCAGCTGCTCGAAGCCCAGGTTGGCGGCCACGCCGCGCACGCGGTGCGCTTCGGCGTGCAGGCCGTCCAGGTCGCCGGCATCATGCAGGGCCGCCAGGCGCTGTGCGCAGGCGGCATGGTCGGCATCGAAGCGGCACAGGGCGATCTGGTGCTCCTCCTCGCTGCCGCCCCAGCGCTGCGCGCCGGCCTTGCGGTTCAGCACCAGCGGCTGCACCTGCGGCTGCGTGGTGGCGATGGCCCCCACCGGCTGCAGGCCCAGCACGCGGGCGATCTCGTGCGACAGCGCATACCAGTCGACCGGCTTAGAGGCGAAGCCGTCCATGCCGGCGGCCGTGCTGGCCTTGCGGTGCGCTTCCAGCACGCTGGCCGTCATGGCGATGATCGGCACGCGCGTGCGGCCCGCGTCGAGCGCCTCGGCACGGATGCGGCGCGTGGCGGCCAGGCCGTCCAGCACGGGCATCTGCACGTCCATCAGGATCACGTCGAAGTCCTGCGTGGCGGCCAGTTCGGCCGCGTGGGCGCCGTCGTGCGCCATCGTCAGCGTGTGGCCGCGCTTGGCCATCAGCAGCGCCAGCAGTTCCAGGTTCTGCGTCACGTCGTCCGCCGCCAGCACGCGCAGCGGCGGCAGTTCGCAGGCGATGCGCTGGCGCGGGCGCGGCATGTGCGCCAGGTGCGGTTCCAGTGCCGGCGTGTGCGGCAGCACCACGTGGAAAGTGGTGCCCTGGCCGGGCGTGCTCTCGGCCCAGATGCGGCCCTTCATCAGTTCCACCAGCTGCTTGCTGATGGTGGTGCCCAGGCCCGTGCCGCCGAAGCGGCGCGTCATCGAGGCATCGGCCTGCGTGAACGGTTCGAAGATGGCGGCCAGGCGGTCCGGCGCGATGCCGATGCCGGTGTCGCGCACGGCGATCGCCAGGTTCGGGCCGTCGACGGCCACGGACAGCGTGACGCTGCCGCTGGCGGTGAACTTGATGGCGTTGTCCAGCAGGTTGGTGAGCACCTGGCGCACGCGCAGCTCGTCGCCGTGCAGCCAGGGCGACATGCCGGGCGCGAAGCGGATGTTCAGCGCCAGGCCCTTGCTGCGCGCCGTGTTGTTATAGGTGGACGACAGTTCGTCGATCAGCGACAGCAGGCTGAAGTCGGCCAGTTCCAGTTCGACCGCGCCTTTTTCCAGCTTGGCCGTGTCGAGGATCTCGTTGAGCAGGCGCAGCAGGGCACGGCCGGCGTTGCGCACCGTGTCCAGGTGGCCCCGCTGTTCCGGCTTCAGGTCGCTGTCGAGCAGCACGTCGGTGAAGCCGAGGATGGAATTCATCGGCGTGCGGATCTCGTGGCTCATGTTGGCCACGAAGGTGGCGCGCGACGCGGCCGCCTGTTCGGCCTTTTCCTTGGCGTGGCGGAGGTCTTCCTCCATCTGGCGCCGCTCGGTGGTGTCGAGGATCACGCCGTCGAACCAGCGCGGCTTGCCGTCCTCGCCGCGCACCATCGTGCCGTGTTCCCATACCCAGCGCCAGGCACCGTCGGCATGGCGGATGCGGTATTCCACCGTGTAGGGCAGGCCGTTCTGGGCGCACAGGCGGCAGATCGCCTCCACGCGCGGCAGGTCGACGGGCGACACCAGCTCGTTCATCGTGCGGAAGCGGTCCGGTCCCACGAAATCGGCGACCGGATAGCCGGTGACCCATTCCACGCCGTCGCTGATGAAGTCGAGCGGGTAGTCGTTTTCCGCGCGGGCGCGGAACGAGATGCCGGGAATGCTGCTGATCAGCGAACGGAACTGCTCCTCGCTGTCGCGCAGCGCCTGCATGATCTGGCGCCGCTCGGAGATGTCGGTAATGAACAGCACGTACACATTGCGGTCGCTCAGCTGGGCGTGGCCCAGCGCCTTGCGGATCGGGACCTCGCTGCCGTCCTTGCGGCGGCCCATCACTTCCTCGCCGGCGCGCGCCAGCACGGTGTCGCCGGCGCGGATGCTGGCCAGCAGGCCGATGCGCTCCGATTCTTCCGGATCGGCCATCAGCATCTTGGCCGGCTGGCCGATGATCTCCTCGCGGGTCCAGCCGAAGATGCGCTCGGCCGAGGCGTTCACTTCCTGGATGATGCCGTCCTGGCCGATGGTCACGACGCCGTCCACGGTGGTGGTCATCAGCGCGCGCATCCAGCTCTCGCCCTGCAGCAGGCTGCGGTACATCTCGCGGTAGCGCACCAGGCCGTTGACGCCGACCACGGCGATCGTGAACAGCACGGCGATGGCGGTCACGGACAGTGCCAGGAAATCGGAATCGTCGCCCGTCGTCGCCGCCGGCGCATGGCCCACGAAGCGTGCCGCGGCCATGCCGGTGTAGTGCATGCCGGCGATGGCGCTGCCCATCACGATGGCGCTGATGGCGAGGCGCTGCTGGCTCGACAGTTTCTGGCGCAGGCCGCGCAGGCCGAAGCGCACGCCCAGCGCCACGGTCGCCAGCACGACGGCCACGATAATCGACAGCGCGAACATCAGCGGGTCGTAGCGCAGGTTCAGCGCGGTACGCAGCGCACCCATGCCGGCGTAGTGCATCATGCCGATGCCGGCGCCCACCAGCACGCCGCCGACGAGCAGCGTATTGCGGTTGAGCTTGTCACGGCGGGTGATCGACAGCGCCACGGCGGAAGCGGCCAGGCTGGGTGCCATCGACAGCAGCGTGATCGCAGGATCGTAATGGGTGTCCGTGCACAGGTCGAAGGCCAGCATGCCGATGAAGTGCATCGCCCACACGCCGGAGCCGAGCGCCAGGCTGCCCGCCACGAGGGTGGCCACGCGCAGGGTGCGGTTGGTGGCGGCGCGCTGCTGGCCTGCCAGCTGCAGGCCCATCCACGACGCGAAAATGGCCACGAGCACCGACAGTGCCACCAGTTTCGGATCGTGGGTACCGTATTGCAGCAGCGATGGATCCGCGGGCGGCGAGAACAGGTCGGTCAGCGCTTGAATGATCATGGTGTGGAGCGAATGGGGAGTCGACCGAACAGTAGCACATTTTCCGTGTGGCAATTCGATATAACTATCATTTTTACTGATTCAAGGCAGTTAACTGGCATGGCTGTACCTGTCGCGTTGTCGTACCGCGACAGCCTTTGGAAGCGGTAATTTGAATATTATCAATGGGTTGCAGAAGGAGAAAGAAAGTCTGTCACCGGCATGCCAGAAGCAGGAAGGACCGTCACGTTCCGGCGGCGCGGGGTGCCGCGACCGGGTGCCAGGAAAGGGGAGCGGAGGACCGTCAAGGCGACCGATTATCGCTTGCTTAACGATGTGTTAGGTTGTACGATGACATACAACTTTGGCCGCAGGCCGGGTGCAGCTGATCTCGCCGGAGACCGAGAGATCAAACGATAACCAAACCTAAGTGATTCCATGAAGCTGAACGAGCCTGTTAGCCAGCAGGGTGCTGGCCAGCGCGCCGTGGCCCCTGCCGGTAAATACCGCTGGACCATCTGCGCGCTGCTGTTCTTTGCCACCACCGTCAACTATCTCGACCGCCAGGTGCTCTCGCTGCTGGCGCCGCAGCTCTCGAAGGAATTCAACTGGTCCAATTCGGACTACGCCAACATCACCGCCGCGTTCCAGTTCGTCTATGCGCTGGCGATGATCTTTGCCGGCCCGATCGTCGACAAGCTGGGCACCAAGAAGGCATACATGTGGGCCATCGCCATCTGGTCCGGCGGCGCGATCCTGCACGCGTACTCGGTCCCGATGGGCAATGCGGTCGGTTCCGCGATGGGCGCGCTGGGCATGGTGGCGGCACCGGCCTCGATCATTGGCTTCATCATCTCGCGCGCCGTGCTGGCGATCGGCGAGGCGGGCAACTTCCCTGCCGCGATCAAGGCCACCGCCGAATTCTTCCCGAAGAAGGAACGCGCGTTCGCCACCGGCATCTTCAATTCCGGCGCCAACGTGGGCGCCATCCTGGCACCGCTGACGGTGCCGGTGATCGCCATCTACTGGGGCTGGCAGGCGGCCTTCATCGCCATCGGCGTGATCGGCTTCGTCTGGATGATCCTGTGGCAGATCATGTTCGACACGCCGGAGAAGAAGCTGTCGCCGGAAGAGCTGGCGTATGTGCGCAGCGATGCGGGCAGCACCGTGTCGTCGCTGCCGGCCGGCACCAAGGTGTCGTGGTTCAAGCTGCTGACCTACCGCCAGACCTGGGCCTTTGCCGCCGGCAAGTTCCTGACGGATGGCGTGTGGTGGTTCTTCCTGTTCTGGCTGCCGAAATACCTGGCCTCCGAATACCAGATGGGCCCGGCGGACATCGTGCTGCCGCTGGCCGTGCTGTACAGCATGACGATGTTCGGCAGTATCGGCGGCGGCTACTTCCCCGCCTACTTCATGAACCGCGGCTACGCGCCGTATGACGGCCGCATGCGGGCGATGTTCGTGATCGCGCTGTTCCCGCTGGTGGTGCTGGCCGCGCAGCCGCTGGGCTCGATCAGCCACTGGCTGCCCGTCATCCTGATCGGCATCGGCGCCTCGGCGCACCAGGCCTGGTCGGCCAACCTGTTCACCACCGTCTCCGACATGTTCCCGCAACGCAGCGTCGCTTCCATCGTCGGCATCGGCGGCATGGCCGGCGGCATCGGCGGCGTGGTGATGTCGAAACTGGGCGGCTACCTGTTCGACTACTACGGCGCGCTGGGCAAACTCTCCACCGGCTACACGATCATGTTCACGATCTGCGCGGTGGCCTACCTGCTCGCCTGGTTCATCATGAAGGCGCTGGTACCGCAGCACAAGGAAATCACGGACCTCTGATGCGTTCATCCATCACGATGGCGGCGCTGGCGGCAGTTCTTGCCGGCGCCGCGACGGAAGGGGGCTGCACCGGCATCGCCGTGCGGCCCCTTGGCACATTGGCGTCCGGCCAGGCGGTCGAAGGCGTCACCTTGACGAACGACCGCGGCATGACGCTGTCCTATATGGACTACGGCGCCACCATCACCGGCGCCACGGTTGCCGACCGCAACGGCCGGCGCGACAACGTGATGCTGCACCTGCCCGACCTGGCGGCCTACGAGCGCTCGAAAACCAAGTATGCCGCCGTGATCGGCCGGTATGCGGGCCGCATCGGCAACGCGCGCTATACGCTCGATGGCAAGACGGTCGAACTGATCCCGAATGCCAAGGGGCTCACCATCCATGGCGGGCCGGACGGCTACGAGAAGCGCGTCTGGCAGCGCCGCGACTTCACCGACAAGGCGTCCCTCGGTTCCGTGTACACGCTGGTGAGCCCGGACGGCGACCAGCGCTTCCCCGGCACGGTGACGATCGAAGTCACCTACCGCCTGCAGCGCGCGAGCGACGAGTTCTCGATGGAATACGCGGTGCGCACGGATGCGCCGACGGTCGTCAACCTGACCAACCACGGCTACTTCAACCTGTCCGGCGCCGGCAGCGGCGGCCTGGCGTCGCACCGCTTCTGCATCGCCGCCAGCCGCTATGCCGTGACGGACGAGAACCGCGTGCCGACCGGCGCGCTGGCACCGGTTGCCGGCACGGTGCTGGACCTGCGCCGGCCCACGGTCATTGCACCGCTGCTGACGCGGCCGTCGCCCCTGCTGGGCGATCCGCCCGGGTTCGATCACAGCTATCTGTTCGACCAGCCGGGCAGCCGTGTGGCCGTGATCGACGACAGCGTGAGTGGCCGCCGGCTGGAAATCGTCAGCAGCGCACCGTCCGCCCAGTTCTACACGGGCAATGGCTTCAATGGCAGCGAGCGGGGCACGAGCGGCAAGCCGTACGACAAATACGACGGCTTCGCATTCGAGACGCAGTACCTGCCGGACAGCCCGAACCATCCGGATTTTCCCAGCACCGCCGTCTATCCGGGGCAGGTGCAGCGCACGATGACGTCGTTCCGCTTCTCCACCGTGCCGCGCGACGGCAGCGGCGGGGCTTGCATGCCGTCCGTGCGCTGATTTTTACCAGGACACCATGCCGCACCTGAAGATCGACTACACCGTCAACCTCGACGCCCACCTCGACGTGCCGGCCCTGTGCACCGCGCTGTGCGCCACGCTGACCGGCTACCGGGACGACACGGGCAAGAATGTCTTCCCGCTGCTCGGCACGCGCGTGCTGGCTGCCCCGGCACCGTACTTTGCCGTGGCGGACGGCGCCCCCGACCGCGCCTTCGTCTACCTGAACCTGCGCCTCACGCCCGGCCGCCCGCAGGCGCTGCTCGATGCCATCGGCGCCGCCCTGCTGGCCGAGGTCGAGCGCCACCTGGCGCCCATCACCACCCTGCGTTCGATCCGCGCCACGCTGCACTTCGACGAAACTCCGCCTTCATACGAAGGGAAGTGGGCCTCGGCATAAGCCACTACTGCCGAGTTCGTGTCCACCATGGGGTCAGACCCCGACACGGACACGAGCTCATCTTTGCAGGACGTTGCACGCGATGAAGGCCGGTCGAATTTGCCTGGGTGAGTATCTGAAGCGTTGAATCACAGCTCAGCTCGTGTCTCTGTCGGGGTCAGACCCCAAGGTGGACACGGGCTGGACAGTAGGGACGATAAAAAGCCCGTGGCCACTTGCGTGGGCACGGGCTTTTGCCGTCAGGAGGCGATCAGAACGCGCAGGGGGTATCCGGCAGGCCCTGCACGCCGGGGCGCAGCGTGACGACGGTGCCGCCCCATTCGGCGTCTTCCGGCTTGCCGGAGACGATCGACGTGACCAGCAGCGTCTTCAGGTCGGCGCCGCCGAACGTCATCATCGACGGCTTGGCGAACGGCAGCTCGATCTGCATGTCCAGCTCCCCCCGCGGCGTGAAGCGCAGCAGGCAGCCGGCGTCGTTGGCGGCGGACCAGTAGCAGCCGTCCGCATCGACGACGGCACCGTCCGGGCGCCCCACGTGCTCGGCCAGGTTGGCGAACACGCGGCGGTTGCTCGGCGTGCCGGTCGCGATGTCGTAATCGAAGGCCCACACGAGGCGGCTCTTCGGATGCGAATCGGACAGGTACATCGTGCGTCCATCCGGCGACCACGACAGCCCGTTCTGCGTGAACAGACCGGCCACCAGCGGCTGCGACAGGCCCCGTTCATCGTAGCGGTACAGCTGCCCGATGTCCTTCCCGGCACTCATGTCCATGAACATGGTGCCGCTCCAGAAGCGGCCCTGGCGGTCGGTGCGGCCATCGTTGAAGCGCATGCCTTCGCCGAGGTCCGCGGGCTTGCCCACCAGCGTCGTTTTGACCGTGCCGTTGTCGATCAGGTCGACATCGTACATGCCCGTTTCCATGCCGGCGATCAGGCCGCCACGTGCGCGCGGGGCGACGCAGCCGGCCATCTCGGGCAGGTCCCAGGAACGTGGGCTGCCGGGTTCCCCCAGCCGCCAGACTTTTTTCGCGGGAATGTCGGACCAGTGCCAGGCACCGGCAGTCGCGTCCCACGATGGGCTTTCGCCCACCGTGCAACGCACGCCGTCGATCCGGGTGACCGACGGACGGGACTTCACTTCAGCACCAGCTCGCCGTCGACGACGCGCGGGATGCCCAGCGAGTTCGCGCCATCCAGTGCGGCCGGCAGCAGCTCGGCCGGCACGTCCTGGTACGACACCGGCCGCAGGAAGCGGTCGATCGCGGAGGCGCCCACCGAGGTGGAGCGGCTGTCGGACGTGGACGGGAACGGACCGCCGTGCACCATCGCGTACGACACTTCCACGCCGGTACCGAAGCCGTTGAACAGGATGCGGCCGGCCTTGCGTTCCAGCGTCGGCAGCAGCTTCTTCGCGATGGCGATGTCGGCACCGGTGGCGTGCACGGCGGCGGTCAGCTGACCTTCGACGTGTTCGGCCACTGCGACCAGCTCGGCTTCATCCTTCACGCGGATCAGCAGGGACGTCGGGCCAAAGATCTCGCCTTCCAGTTCCGGCTTGGCCAGGAAGTGTTCGCCCGACGTTTCGTACAGGCCGGCAACGGCGCCGCACGGCACTTCGCTCGTCTTGCCCAGACCGACGACCTTGACGCCTTCGATGCCGGCCAGTTGTGCCACGCCCTTGTTGTAGGCGGAGTGGATGCCTGGCGTCAGCATCGTGGCGGCACCCTTGGCGGCCAGGGCCACTTTGGTACCTTCCAGGAACTTGTCCAGCGCTGGCGAATCCAGGGCGATCAGCAGGCCCGGGTTCGTGCAGAACTGGCCGGCGCCCAGGGTCAGCGAATCGGCGAACTGCTGCGGCAGTTTTTCGTTGGCTTCCAGCGCGCCCGGGAGGATGAACACCGGGTTGATCGAGCTCATTTCCGCATACACGGGAATCGGCTCTTCACGGGCGGCAGCCGTCTTCATCAGTGCCACGCCGCCGGCGCGGGAGCCGGTGAAGCCCACGGCCTTGATGTGCGGATGGCTCACCAGGTTCTGGCCGATGGTCTGGCCGGAGCCGATCAGCATCGAGAACACGCCTTCCGGCATGTTGCACTCGATGGCGGCCTGCTGCACGGCTTTCGCCACCAGCTCGGACGTGCCCAGGTGGGCCGAGTGCGCCTTCACGATGACCGGGCAGCCTGCCGCCAGTGCCGAGGCGGTGTCGCCACCGGCCACGGAGAACGCCAGCGGGAAGTTGCTGGCGCCGAACACGGCGACGGGACCCAGGCCGATCTTGCGCAGGCGGATGTCCGGACGGGGGGCCGGTGCGCGGTCGGGCAGGGCCGAATCCAGCGTGGCCGACAGGTAACGGCCTTCACGGACCACCTTGGCGAACAGACGCAGCTGATTGCAGGTGCGGCCACGCTCGCCTTCCAGGCGGGCCTGCGGCAGACCCGATTCCTGCATCGCACGCTCGACCAGGGCCGGGCCCAGGTCCATGATGCGGTCGGCGATCGTTTCCAGGAACTTGGCACGCACGTCCGGCGTCGTTTCGCGGTACGTGTCGAACGCTTCCCAGGCCAGCTTGGCAGCCAGGTCCAGTTCGGCTTGCGAGGCCAGGCCGAAGGCCGGTTCGATCTGCTCGTTACGCGACGGATCGATGGCCTTGACGGAGCCTTCCTTGCCGCTCACGGTCGAGCGGCCAATGATCATTTCACCCTTAATCTGCTGCATGTATTCTCCTTTACTGCGGGCCTTGGGCCTGCATCAGTTTTTCCAGCATCGCGTATTCTTCCTCGTCCAGGTCGGTCAGCGGTGCGCGCACCGGACCGGCGTCGTAGCCGGCAATCTTTGCGCCGGCCTTGACGATCGACACTGCATAGCCATGCTTGCGGTTGCGGATGGCCAGGTAAGGCAGGAAGAACTCGTCGATCAGGCGGTTCTGGGTCACGCTGTCGTTGTTGGCGATTGCGTGGTAGAAGTCCATCGCCAGCTTCGGCACGAAGTTGAAGACAGCGGACGAGTATACAGGGACTCCGAGCGCTTTGTACGCAGCGGCGTAAATCTCCGCCGTCGGCAGGCCGCCCAGGTAGCTGAAACGGTCGCCCAGGCGACGCCAGATCGACATCATCAGTTCGATGTCGCCGATGCCGTCCTTGAAGCCGATCAGGTTCGGGTTGCGGTCGGCCAGCTTTTCCAGCGAGTCGGCCGTCAGGCGGCAGCCGCCACGGTTGTACACGACGACGCCGAAATCGACGGATTTGCAGACCTCTTCCACGTGACGGATCAGGCCGTCCTGCGATGCTTCGGTCAGGTAGTGCGGCAGCAGCAGGATGCCTTCTGCGCCGGCCTTTTCAGCTTCCTGGGCGTAGGCGATGGCCTGACGGGTCGGGCCGCCGGCACCGGCCAGGATCGGCACCACGCCGCGGCAGGTGTCCACGGCGGTCTTGATGATTTCCGGGTATTCCTGCGGGGTCAGCGAGAAGAACTCCCCCGTGCCGCCGGCTGCGAACAGGGCCGTTGCGCCATACGGTGCCAGCCATTCCAGGCGCTTTTCGTAGCCCTGCTTGTTGAAGTCGCCATTCTGGTCGAAGTCGGTAACAGGGAACGACAGCAGGCCGTGGTTCAGGATTTTTTGGAGTTCCAAAGGTTGCATGTGTCTTCTCGCTTCTTTCTCAAGTTGAACTACAGGTAAGGTTGAGGATGGCTGGCCATCGTTGTATGACATCGTACAACTATAACGTCAGCGGGGCAAGCACTTTGGTCGCTACCGGCAACGTTGCCTCGAAAATGGGGACAGACCCCATTTTTCAGGCAACATTCGCCGCGTTCATTAGTCGTGGGTACGCTCTTCCTGCGCCTTGCGCAGCCGTTCGCGGCTGTTGGAGAGGTGCGTGCGCATCGCGGCGCGGGCGCCTTCCGGATCCTGCCGCTCGATGGCGTGGAAGATGTCCTCGTGCTCGCGGTTCACGCGCTGCAGGTAGGCGGAGGGTTCGTCATGTGCCAGCTGCGCCGAGTTGAGACGGGCGCGGGGAATGATCGTGGTGCCCAGGTGGGTGAGGATGTCGGTGAAGTAGCGGTTGCCGGTCGACTGGGCGATCAGCATGTGGAACTGCATGTCCGCCTCGATCGAGCCGCCGTTCAGGATGCGCTGCAGCGCCTCGCCCATGTCGCGCGCCTGCTGTTCGGTGCGGCGCGCGGCGGCCAGCCAGGCCGCTTCCGTCTCCAGGCTGATGCGCAGTTCCAGGATGGCCAGCACGTCTTCGATGGTGCGGATCGTGTCGGCAGAGATCAGCAGGCCGGGCGCCGGCGGTTCCAGCACGAAGGTGCCGATGCCATGGCGCGTCTCGACCAGCGCGGCAGCCTGCAGGTGCGAGATGGCTTCTCGTACCACGGTGCGGCTGACGCCGTGCAGGGCCATGATCACGGATTCCGTGGGCAGCTTTTCCCCCGGCTTGAGCACGCCCTCGCGGATGCTCGCGCCGATGCTCTCGACCACGCCCTGGGCGAGATTGCGGTAGCGTTTCTTTGGCGCGGCAGGGGTGGCGGTGGTATCGGTCATGCTCGTCGGATCCTCAATAAGTGCCGATTATACCAGCAGCCAGTAGGGCTATTGCCAGTTGTATGATGACCGTGGCCATTCCTGTGGTTGTTTGAAAGTTACAATTTCGGCAAGCGATATATTCATGCCAGCACGGCGGTGCTAAGCTTGGCGGCTCAATCCACACGGGGGAAACCGATGAAACATGCCGTCGCCGCTGTTATTGCCGCCATTGCTGCCTGTCTGCTGTCCGCCTGCGCTGCGCCCCAGGAAGGCGACCAGGTCAATACCTTCAATGAGCAGGATGTGTACACGCCGACCGGCAGCAATATCCCCCGCAAGACGGTCGACAAGGATGGCAAGCGCATCGTGCTGTCAAAAGGCGATGCCCAGAAGATGCTGCAGGACATCCAGCAGATGAACAACGGCCTGGGTTCGAACCAGAAATAATTCCGCGTAAGCACCGCGTCGTCCTGCACAACGCGGGCTTGCTACACTTGCAATGAAAAAGCATTCCGCCTGATCGTCCCTGATATACTGTATAAAAACACAGTTATTTCCAGGCGGTATCATGAGAATCAAGATGGTCAAATTGCGCATGGGCGGCATCTCGTTGCCCAGTCGCGTGCTCGGCGACCGGGCCGCGCCCCGCTTCGGCGACCTGCGCATCCTCGACACGGACGACCAGGGGCTGCGCCGCCCCGTCAAGCTGGCGCGCCTGATGGAACACAACACCCAGATGATCCGCGAAACGCTGATCGATCCGCGCATCCTGTGGTGCGGCGACAACCGTTTCACGCTGACGGGCTTCGAGCGTGTGCGCAACCGCCACGATGAAGTGGTGGAGTACGCCCAGTCCTGGCTGTGCGAGATCGATACCAGCCCGCCCGAGCCCTCCCGCGACACCCTGCGCGCGGCGCCCTACAAGGACCGCTGAGGAAGTTCTGCCATCCCGCGGCGGGTAACCCGCCGCGTTTGGTTCCCCGTCCGGACAGCGCCCTTGAGAAAGCTCAGCACTTCCTGCATGACCGCCGCATGCGACATTAGCATTTGCTAAATTGACCGCATGGCCCTGGCACCTGCCGGGCCGCAGAGGCAACGGCAACCCGGCAGGGCCGGCTTCAACTGCGGAGGCGCACATGACACCCGAAGCGGCATCCACCATCATCGAGCAACTGGCGCTGGGCATCGATCCGCGCACCGGCGCGGCGCTGCCGGGCGGGGACGCGTGTACCGCGCCGGAAATCATCCGCGCCCTGTTCGTGGCACGGCAGGCGCTGCTGGGCCGGGTGCCGGGCGAGACCGCTGGCGCGCGGCGTGGGCCCGTGATCCGCAACGGCGTCGTGCTGGCCAATGTGGGCAAGCGCTGGTCGGCCGAGGATGGCGACACATTGATGGAACTGTTCGCGGCCGGCACACCGATCCGCGACATCGGCATGCGGCTGGGCCGTACGGATTCCGGCATCATTTCACGGCTCGTGCTGGCCGGCGCGCTGCCGGACCGCGACACGGGCTACGGGCTGCTACGGGGCGCCCGTGAATCGTCGCAGCAGCTCGCGTGAACGGCTGCCAGGGGCATGACGCCGGCCGGGCGATCCACCGCCATGCCTTCAAGCGGTCGCCATGTCGTCGGTCTGCCGCCATGCCTTCACTCGGCCGCCATGTATTCAGTCTGCCGCCATGCCTTCAGCCTGCCGCCATGCCTTCAGTCTTCCGCATAGCCGAGCCAGGGATGCGCGGCCAGCCAGCGCCCCAGCTCGTTGTCGTTGGCGCACTGCAGCTTGCTGAAGATATTGGCGCGGTGGGTTTCGACGGAGCGGGGCCCGCAGGGCGGCACCAGCAGGCGGGCGATTTCCTTGTTGGGCTGCCCGAGGCCGACGAGGCGGGCGACTTCCCGTTCGCGCGGCGTGAGCTCGTCCCACTGGCGCAGCGCCTGGCTGCGGGCGCGCGCCTCGCCGATGGCGGCCGGTAGTTTGTCGAGCAGCTGCTGCGTGTCCGGCTTGGTGACCCAGTCGTGGGCGCCGCGCCGTACCGCCTCGAGCGCGGTGGGAATATCGCCATGGCCGGAAAGGAAGATCGTCACCAGCGGACTGTGCGCGGCGCGCAGGCGTTCGAACACCGTCAGGCCGCTGATGCCGCCCATGCGCAGGTCGAGGATCACGCAACCTGGCTGGCGCATGTCGACGGCGTCGAGGAACGCTTCGCCCGAATCGAAGGCCTGCACGGCCAGCCCCTGCGAGAACAGCAGCAGGAGCATCGAGCGGCGCAGGGCCTCGTCGTCATCGACGACATACAGGGTGAGGGGAATGTCTTTCATGGGGCGCTGGTTGACATGGGGGCCGGAACGACCGGCAGCGTGAAGGAGAAAACGGCGCCGCCATCGGGCCGGTTGGCCACGGCCATGGCGCCGCCATGCGCTTCGATGATGGTACGGCAGATGTTCAGGCCGAGTCCCAGGCCGTCCGGCTTGGTGGTGAAGAACGGGGCGAATACCTGGTCGAGCTGGTCGGCCGGAATGCCCGGGCCCTGGTCGCCGACGGCAATGCGAATGCCATGCGCATCGCGCTCGCCGCCGAGGTCGATGGTGCGGCGGTGCCGCGGCTGGTCCTGCATGGCATGGAGGGCATTATGGATGAGGTTGACGAGCACCTGTTCGAGCAGCACCTTGTCGCCGCGCACCTGCACGGTGGCGTCCGGCAGGGCGAGCCGCAGCGTGACGCCGTGGCGGTCCAGCTCCGGCCTGAGCAGAGCCTGCGCATGGGTGATCACGCCGTCGATGGCAAAGTTTTCGTGGTCGGCGCGCTGCGGGTTGATCATGGCGCGCACGCGCCGCACGATGGCGCTGGCACGCTGCGCCTGCTCCACGATGTCGTCCAGCGCGCCGGTCAGCATCGCCGGTACGCCGCGCGCCACCAGCGCCCGGGCTGCGATCGCGAAGTTGGAGAGCGCCATCAGTGGCTGGTTGAGTTCATGGGCCAGCGTGGAGGCCATCTCGCCGGCGCTGGCCAGGCGCGCGCTGCGCTGCAGGCGCAGTTCCTGGTCGCGCTGACGCGCCTCGGCCTGCTTCTGGGCCGTGATGTCCACGACCGAACTCATCCAGCCGCGATGGACGCCCCCGGCATCGATCAGCGGCGCCGTGTAGACCATCGTGATCACGTCATGCCCGTCCTTGTGGCGGATGCGCGACTCGAAGCCGTGCGGCGCCGCGCGTCCCTGCAGCGCCTCGGCGCTCTCTCTCGCCTGCTTCTCCAGGTCGTCCGGATGCCAGTACGGATAAGGGGGCCGGCAGCCCAGCAATTCCTCGCGGCTGTAGCCGACCATCGCGCACAGGGCCGGATTCACGTAGATGATGCGGCCTTCCGGATCGCGCGCGCGCATGCCGACGAGCAGCGATTCCTCCATCGCCTGGCGGAACGCATGCGCCTCCTGCAGGTCGCGGGTGCGCTCCTCCACGCGCCGCTCCAGCTCGAGCCGCGCCGACTGCTGCTCCGCATAGCGCCGCTCGCGCAGCCGCCAGTACAGCACGCCCAGCAGCAGCAGGGCGGCGGCCAGCGTGGCGAGCGCCAGGGCCAGTCGCCGCGCCTGGCGCACTTCGCGCATGTCTTCCGTCACCGTCAGGGTCCAGCCCAGTTCCGGCAGCCGCGTGTCGAGGGCCAGCAGGTCCCTGTCGCGGCCCTGCACGGCGGTGCGCAGGAAGAAGCCGGGCGTGGCATCGTTCGCCTCCATCTTCCAGGGCAGGGGCGGGAAACGGTCCCGCTTGCCGTACTGGGCGTGTTCCGTCACCCAGGTGAGGTCCGCCGCGGAAACCGGCGCAACGCTGCGGTAGAGCCAGTCCGGCACGGCGCTCAGGAAGACGATGCCGCGGCTGTCGCGCAAGGCAACGGGATTGGCACCGCGCATCCACGTGGCCTCCAGCGCCGCGAGGCTGATCTTCACGACCATCACGCCCAGCACCCGGCCGGCCACTCGTACCGGTTCGGCGATGAACAGGCCGGACTGGCCGGTCGTCAATCCCAGCCCGTAGAAGATGCCGCGGCGGCCTTCGATGGCATCCTCGAAATAGGGACGCTGGCGGTACGACTGGCCCACGAAGCTGGACGGCAGGTTCCAGTTGCTGGCGGCCAGGGTCAGGCCCGCATCGTCGATCAGGAACAGCGCCGCCGCGCCGGTGGTCTTCTGCAGGTCGGCGAAGTAGCCGTTGACGCGTGCACGCAGGGCCGCGTCGCCGGGCGCGCGCAGCAGGTCCTGCACATCCGGATGGCGCGCCGCCGCGTGGGGCAGGAAATCGTGCTTCTCCACCAGCCCGCGCAGGCCCAGCACGTGCGCCGCCGTGGCCTGCCGCAGCGCTTCCATCTTGGTCTGCAGCTCGCGCTCCTCGGCCCAGTTCCCCGACACGAACACGAGCACCAGCACGCCGGCCAGCAGCAGCAGTCGGCGCCAGTGCAGTGGATTGAACAGGGATGCCATGGAAAATGCGTCGGCCAAATCCCCAACGATAGCAGTTGCGGGAGGCGGATGGTCGCGCCTCCGTAGTTTTACGGAGGCGGGGGCGCCAGTCTTGCGGATGTGCCGCCGCGCGCCCGGCGGGAGAATGGAATTTCCGCATGGGGATATCAAGCGGAATTCCAAACAGAGGAGACACCATGAACACAATGACCGGCAATCCGGCCCTCGGCGCCCACCCGGCCGCCACCGAACGCATCTCCGGCTCGCGCCTGCGCGCCATCTTCGTCGGCTCGGCCGGCAACCTGGTGGAGTGGTTCGACTTCTACTGCTACGCCGCCTTCGCGCTGTACTTCGCCAGCTCCTTCTTCCCGGCCCAGGACCCGACGGCGCAGATGATGTCCACGGCCGGCATCTTTGCACTGGGCTTCTTCGTGCGCCCGCTGGGGGGCATCCTGTTCGGCCACCTGGGCGACCGGCATGGCCGCAAGGTGGCGCTGATGGCGTCCGTGCTGCTGATGTGCCTCGGTTCGCTGCTGATCGCCTGCGCGCCCACCTATGCGACCGCCGGCATCCTGTCGCCCTGCATCCTGCTGCTGGCACGCCTGCTGCAAGGCCTCAGCCTGGGCGGCGAATACGGCGCCAGCGCCACCTACCTGTCGGAGATGGCGGACTCGAAACGGCGCGGCTTCTACGCCAGCTTCCAGTACGTGACGCTGATCGGCGGCCAGCTGCTGGCGCTGTTGCTTCTGCTGGTGCTGCAGAACTTCGTCCTCGATGCGGCGGAGCTGAAAGCCTGGGGCTGGCGCATCCCGTTCTTCGCCGGTGCAGCGCTGGCGCTGGTGGCGCTGCTGATGCGGCACGACATGCCGGAAACGGCGTCGTTCGAAACGGCGCGCCGGAAGGCCAAGCCAATGGGCGGCCTGAAGCAGCTGGCAAAGCATCCGAAGGAAGTGCTGCTGGTGGTGGGCCTGACGATGGGCGGCACGCTGGCGTTCTATGTGTACACCGTCTACATGCAGAAGTTCCTGCGCCTGTCCGTGGGCCTGACGGATGCGCAGACCACGGCCGTCTCGGCCGGCTCGCTGCTGTTCGCGATGTGCCTGCAGCCGCTGTATGGCGCGCTGTCCGACCGGATCGGCCGCCGTCCGCTGCTGGTGGGCTTCGCGCTGCTGGGCACGCTGTTCACGGTGCCGCTGCTGACGGCCATCCGCAACGCCAGCGGCCCGTGGGAAGCGTTCGCGCTGATCGCCTGCGCCTGGCTGATCGTGTCCGGTTACACGTCGATCAATGCGCTGGTGAAGGCAGAGCTGTTCCCGGCCAATATCCGCGCCACCGGCGTGGGCGTGCCGTACGCGGTGGCCGTATCGCTGTTCGGCGGAACGGCCGAGTACCTGGGCCTGTGGTTCAAGTCGGTCAACCTGGAGAGCGGTTTCTACTGGTACACCACGGCCGTGATTTCCTGCACGCTGCTGGTCTGCTGGTTCATGCGCGATACGGCGGCCACGTCGCGCATCGATGCGGAGGAGAAGGGCGCGGAGTAAGGGCGCGGAGAAAGTAAAGGGCGCCGGGTCGCGCAGGGGGCAAGCTGGTAAACTCGCCCCTTTCTCCGTACGGATGTCGAGCATGAAAAACAGCAGCAGCGGCCTGGTCTATTCCACCGAAAGCGGACGCATGTGCCCGCAATGCCGGGCGCCGGTGGCCGCCTGCACGTGCAAGACATCGGTCATCATCGGCGACGGCGTGGTGCGCGTCTCGCGCCAGACAAAGGGGCGTGGCGGCAAGAGCGTCACGGTGGTCAAGGGGCTCGCGCTCGATGCCGTTGCGCTGGCCGCGCTCGGCAAGCAGCTGCGCACGGCATGCGGTTCCGGCGGCACCGTGAAGGATGGTGTGATCGAGGTGCAGGGCGATCACTGCGAGCTGGTCATGGAAACGCTCAGGAAGCTCGGTCACGATCCCAAACGGGCTGGCGGCTGATTGTGTGCTGCAGGCTTACAAGGGGCTTATGGGGCAGCGGGAGTTCCACTCATGCAGATTCATTCGTGCTGTAGAGTCGGAATCCGCCCGGTTCGGAGGAGTGAGGGAAACGAATTCAATTCGTTCAGAAGAGTAGATAAAGATCCGGTAGATCTCGTACGTACCCATTCCGTCATCAAGGTGTGATATGGAAAAATCGATGTGGCCATGGAAATTGTAATCTGCCAGATTTATCTTCAGTTTCTTTTCCGCTTCCACGACAATGGTTTTTCTTCTGGGGCCTTGGGGCCGCAGCAAGTCGATTCTCACCTTCTGACCGTATACCTGCACATGCGCCCTTACGCTGACGGCTGGCGAAAAAACCACGTCCACGTCTTTTGAATAGGTACCCTTTGCCGGGAATATGCCAAATGCACCGGTAAAAAAATAATCGAATTTCTCTTTGTGCTAGTTATCATCGGGCGATGCCCTGTCAGTGTCGGGGATGAGGGCAAGCATAATCAAGTCGGAAGCATCTGCTATCAGGCGTTCTCGAACCCGGCAATGGTGATGAGTCGCGTACCGGAGTCGCGAAAGATGTGGGCCAGACTTTTATGACAGAGCGTATAGGCTTCCTGCGTCTCCCCCATCTTGAACAGAAGTCGCTGGTTCAACGGGGTATCATTCAGCTTTTCTTTATCCAGGCTGTATGCATAAATACTATGAAGGTTGAAGCCGCCCAGCCGGATCGGATCGGGATTGTAATCAGATTTCTTTCTATCCCAGCAATCGAACCTTTTCGGAAATATCAAGAACCAGAAATCTTCGTGCCAGTGATCTTTTTCATCGATATAAACAGATGGGTGCATGAATAGGCCTGGAATTTCCATTGCCAATAATGCGTCACGAAGATGCGTGCGAATTACGAGATTGGTACCGTTGAAAAGGATGTTTGGCATCTGTGTTGTTGGCGGAATTCCTCTCCGTTCTTTGAATTCTCTGGCGCCGTTGAAAAAGAAGAAAGGCGATGAGCCAGGAGGAGGTGGCTGAAAAGAATAATTCCTCTCCACTGTTTCTTCTGTTGCAGTAAGCGAGGGCAGGCTCTCATTTAGTTCTTCCATTATGAAAAAATAATCTTCATCAAAATTTTTCATATTGCTCCAAAATTCCTCGCAGTCTGTTGCCGATTTAAGTGCCGCTTCATCAGGAGCACAGATGATTTCGTTATCCACGTGGCGGCACTTCAAATGCATAATTCCTGTCGACCTTCTCTTCGGTCGGCGTTAAACGATGCAGGCCTTCGTCATCTGCTGGGAAGACTAACCAGTATTCCACATCATATTTGGATAGCATCGAGACGCTTTCAAAAATGTCGAATAGCTATTTTGTCGATAGGGAAATCAGATGCATCCGTTACCAGGCATTCTCGAACCCGGCAATGGTGATGAGTCGCGTGCCGGAGTCGCGAAAGATGTGGGCCAGACTTTTATGACAGAGCGTATAGGCTTCCTGTGTCTCTCCCATCTTGAACAGAAGTCGCTGGTTCAACGGGGTATTATTCAGCTTCTCTTCATCCAGGCTGTATGCATAAATACTATGAAGGTTGAAGCCGCCCAGCCGGATCGGATCGGGATTGTAATCGGATTTCTTTCTGTCCCAGCAATCGAACCTTCTCGGAAATATCAAGTACCAGAAATCTTCATGCCAGTGATCTTTTTCATCGATGTAAACAGATGGATGCATGAATAGGCCTGGAATTTCCAATGGCAATAGCGCATTGCGAAGATGTGTTCGAATTACAAGATTAGTGCCATCGAACAAAATATCCGGCATCTGTGCTATCGGTGGAATTCCTCTCCGTTCGTTGAATTCTTTAGCGCCGTTGAAAAAGAAGAAAGGCGATGAGCCAGGAGGAGGTGGTTCAAAGGAATAATTTCTGTCGACTGTTTCTTCTGTTGCAGTAAGCGAGGGGAGGTTGTCATCACGCTTCTTCATCACGAAAAAATAATCTTCATCAAAAATTTCCATATTAATCAAAAATTCCTCGCAGGCTGTTGCCGATTTAAGTTTCGCTTCCTCAGGAAGCACAAATGATTCGTCATCCACTGGCGGCCCTTCGAATGCTTAATTCCTGCCAACCGTTGCTTCGATTGGCGTTACATGAGGCAGCCTTCGTGATCTGCTGGCAAGACTAACCAGTCCATATTATATTTGTATACCATCGAGTCGCTTTCAAAAATGCCGGATAGCGATTTAGTCGATAGGGAAATTGGAAGCATCCGTTACTAGGCGTTCTCGAACCCGGCAATGGTGATGAGTCGCGTACCGGAGTCGCGGAAGATGTTGGCGAGACTTTTATGACAGAGCGTAAAGGCTTCCTGTGTCTCGCCCATCTTGAACAGGAGTCGCTGGTTCAACGGTGTATTATTCAGCTTTTCCTCATCCAGGCTATACGAGTAAATACTATGAAGGTTGAAGCCGCCCAGCCGGATCGGCTCGGGATTATAGTCGGACTTTTTTCTGTCCCAGCAATCGAACCTTTTAGAAAATATCAAAAACCAGAAATCTTCGTGCCAGTGATCTTTTTCATCGATATAAACAGACGGATGCATGAATAGGCCTGGAATTTCCATTGCCAATAGTGCATCACGAAGGTGCGTGCGAATTACGAGATTGGTACCGTTGAAAAGGATGTCTGGCATCTGTGCTATTGGTGGAATTCCTCGCCGTTCTTTGAATTCTCTGGCGCCGTTGAAAAAGAAGAACGGCGATGAGCCAGGAGGAGGTGGCGAAAACGAATAATTCCTGTCGACTGTTTCTTCTGTTGGAGTAAGCGAGGGCAGACTGTCATTGAGCTCCTTCATTACGAAGAAATAATCATCATCATAAATTTTCATATTATTCGAAAATTCCTGGCAGTCCATTTCTGCTTTACGTATCGCAGGTATTGTTGTCATCCAAAGTTCTGATGACTGTTGATGTAGCTCGTCAATAGTCGGGAACTGGAATCAGTTTGCTTCCGGGGGACCTGAAAATGCCGGCTATGCTTTGATGACACATCAATACGGCATCCTGGGCCCCGCCCAGCTTGAAGAAAAGACGTTCCTTGAGCGGCGTTCTGTCCAGCAGTTCCTCACTCAAGCTAATCTTTTCGATTTCGTAGAGCTCGAACCCCCCTATCTCCATGGGGTCATCATCGTAATCCGATGCTTCCTTATCCCAGCAGTCAAACCGTTCTGGTATACAAACAAACCAGAAATCTTCGTGCCAGGTACCGTCGTCATCCATGAACACAGCTGGATGCAGCTCGAAGCCGCTGGCGTCAAGCTCAAGCAATTCCTTGCGCACCCGGTCCCTGACAATGACATGGTTGCCATTGAAAAGCACGTCAGGCAGGTCTTTGATGACGTCAATGCGCTTTTTCTTCTGGTAGTCACTCGCGCCATTGAAGAAGAAAAATGGTGCGGATCCACGAGGCGGCACTTCAAACGCATAATTCCTGTCCACCGTCTCTTCGGTCGGCGTTAAACGCGGCAGGCGGTCGCTATTCGCCGGATCGATTACGTAATATTCTTGGTCGTATTTACTCATTTCAGCGTCCGGGTTTCAGGGTGAAGGGGATGCTGCTTTCGAAGGAGATGGCCTCTTCCTTTTGGCCAGTACCTTGTTTGTTCCCGGCATGGTGGCGCTTCACGGGGCAGGCTTCGCCGGGGCGATGCAAGCCGACCGAATCGACCCCGCCACATCCAGTCAGGCTCCCGGTGGTAAAACTGGCCGCGATCGAAGTCAGAGGCAACTTTGCAGGACTGTTCTGGATCAGTTTTGCCAGTCTGGCGCTGAGTTTATCAAGGTCCTGTTTGATCTGATCGTTACGATGATCCGCGGCGCCCTTGCATTCCTTCGCAAGCGGCAACTGCAAATCGGTCAGGCGCTTGGCGACGACATCGTGATAGGTGATGGGTTCATTGTCATCGTCGTAATCGTCCTGGTCCACAGCAGCCGTATGATTGCCTCGATGCGGCTGAACCCCGAGATAGCATGCCCCCTGAAGCGTGCATGGGATGAAGGCGAGATTCATCAAGTTATTGATGTCATAGCCGAATTTTTCAATTTTCTTGCCCAGATTGGTGCGTTTCATACCCTCACCCGAAATGAGGTGATGGGCCTGCATTTTGACGCCGTGATGGCGGGGATGCGCTTTATTGTGTTCGATTGCAGTCTTGATGGTTTTCAAGTACTTGCTGTCCTTGGAGGAGTTGCCAAGTTTCAGGGGCATCAGGATTGTCCTCAATTTGCGGTCAACGGTACTCCACCGTGCCCGGCCGGAACCGCGGTGTCTCATGCTGCGTACTGCCGCACAGCCGGCATTTCTTGTCCCGCTTGATCGATTCCTTCTTTGCCTGCAATGTCGTCTTGGTCTGCCCGCGGACCACGAGATTCTTGCTGCGCGCCTGGACCAGTTTCGCCCCCAGGGTGTGAAGCTCATCCACCGCGGTCGACAGGTCTTCCAGCGCGCGGGTGAACGACTGGATGGCGGCCGTTGCGCGCTTGATCTTGCGGTTCGCCGTGACCACTTTCGCGCTGCTGGCGGCGAAGCGGGCGACCAGCGTCGTGATGCGGGCCGCCGCCGCAGTGCCGGCACTGAGCAGTGCCGTGACGATCAGCATCACCACCTCGATCATCAGGTAGGCGCCGCCCTTGCCGGCGGCATAGGCGTAGAAGTTGGGCGGAATGGCTTCGATCATCAGTCCCATATAGGACAGGTAGCTGAGCACGCTGTCATGGTCGGCAATGATCTCCAGCACCACGGGAAAGTTCGGGTCGTTGCGGATTGCCTTGGCCAGCTTCGGATCGATATCCATCAGCACCGTGTCAACGAAGGCCTGGATCGGGCGTGGCTGCCCATTCGCGATGAGGACCGGCAGGTTCAGGATCGCGTCGCGGTGCTTGAAGATCTTGCGGGCCTTCTCCACGGTCTCGAGGACGGTATGGCCCGTGTCCTTCAGCGCCTGTCCCGCGTCGCGCAACTGCTGCAGTTGCTGCTGGCCGATTTCCTCCGCGCCGGCAGTGATGGCGCGCTGCCACCAGGCCCAGTTGTACAGCGTGTCTTCCGGGTGCTCGATGTGCTTGTTCAGCTCTTTCTGCAGCAGGCCGTAGCGACGCGATGCGTAGCTGCCCAGGCGGTCATAGGCCGTGCTGGCGGCATCCTTCACCTTGCCGCCGAGGTCCGTCCACAGCTTTGCCGAAAACAGTTCCATCTGGTCGTCGAGCCAGTCGGCGCCGCCGGCATTCAGGCCTTCCCGGGCACTGGTGAGATAGGCGGTCGCCGGATCGCTGTCCCACTGCGCCTGGAATTCGCTCATTTCGTCGGTCAGCGTCAGGTAGGCCGCGTGCAGCCGCTGGACGATGATCTCGCGGTCCTCGTAGATTTCGCGTTCGGTGACGGTGGTGGTGGTGGTCACGAGGACCGCACCGTCCTTGGTGGCTTGCAGCCGTTTGGTTTCGGATGTTCCGGTCATGTCTTTTTCGGTGACTGGTTGATGGGCACCTTGTCCGCCAGCGTGCTGCCATCGACCTTGAACTGCAGGCCCTGCACTGGCCACGGCGTATTCCATGCATCGTCGTACTGCGCTTCCAGTTCGACCCAGGTGTTCTCGGCGCGGGGCATCACGGGCATCACGTAATCGGTCCGGGCCGGCCCGTCGAAATGCTTCCTGCCGGCGTGGATGGTGATCTTGCCCGGCGCCTGCACGGTGATGTTGCCGCCCTCGATCGTGATGTTCGCGCCGCCCGCCGTCGACAGGCTGATGCTACTGGCGGTGGCCCAGTCCACATGGGCATTCGCGCTGATCACGTTCACGTCGTCGCGCGCCTGGACTTTCAGTGTGTCCGACTGTGCCTGGATGTCGATCGCGTCGCGCGCGGCGGTCAGCTGGACGCCGATGCCCTCGTCGCCCGCCGCCACGGCGCCACCCAGCACGCCGATGGCCTGGCCGGTATGCATGCGCATCTGCGCGCCGCCGATGAACTGGGTGTCGGCGCCGCTCATCAGCGCGATCGTCTCGCCACTGGCCAGCTGCACCGCCCCGCCGGCCGTCACCGCCAGGCCGGCCTGCGCGCTGACCGCGATGAGCTGGTCCGTCACGTGCGGCAGCTGGCCATCTCCAGGCGCGGTTTTCTTCTCCTTCGCATCCGCCTGCGCCGCATCGAGTCCGGTGTCGGCCACCATGCCGGACAGCGCTGTCAGCGTCGCCTGCAGCGGCGCGGCCTTCGCATCGAGCATGCTGCTGCCGACCTTTGCCGGACCGAGGTGGCTGGCCAGTGCGACTGTCTCGTGCGTTGTCGCGGCGGTGCTGAAGGTTTCGGCCAGCTTCACCGCCTGTTTCAGCAGCGCGATGCCGGGGGCGTTGTCGCCGGCCGGGTCGCGCGCCTCGGCGCCGTGGCTGGCCCGGTAGCTGGAGAGCAGCAGACCGGCGCCCGCGCGTACGGCGCCATACGCATCGGTGCGCAGCTCCGCGCCCTGGCCGCGCAGGCTGCCGCGGTAGTTGTCCGCGCTGTGGATCAGGTGGCCCAGGTTCAGCTCCGTGGCGGCGTGCGTGGAGCGCAGCTGCACGCGGCCCTGCGCGTCGGTATCGTCGAACAGCAGCTGGTTGTAGCCGGCGCCGCCGAACTCCTTGGTGCGCACGCCCCATTGTGTGGCGCCATTGCGGTGCCCGGCATCGTCGCCGGACGCGCCGTGCCACACGGGGCTGTTGCCGCCGGCGAGATTGCCCTGCGCGGAGACCGTGTGGTCGGCAGCCGACGCAAAGGGTGACGACGCAAAGGGTGACGACGACGGGGACGCTACCGGCTGTCCGCCCGGGGTAGGCTCGATGCCGCCTTCGCCCTGGCCGTTGTAGAGCGTGCCGACGACGATCGGCCGGTCGATATCGTTCTCGATGAACTGCACCAGCACCTCCTGGCCGATGCGGGGCAGGAACTGGCTGCCCATGCCGCCGCCGGCCGTGCGCTGCGCCACGCGCACCCAGCACGTGGCATCGCCCTGGTCCTGCCAGTGGAAGCGGATGCGGATGCGCCCCAGCGCATCGCAGTACAGTTCATCGGCGCCGGCCGGTCCTCGCCGTTCGCGCCGATCACGATGGCCGATTGCGTGCCGTGCGCGGTGGGCCGGGGATGATTGCGGCCGTCGCTGCCGGGCAGTTCGGGGCGCCAGGGCACATCGGCGGGAACCGCCTCGAAGACATTCGCGTAACCGCTGCCGCGCGCCTGTTCGATGACCAGCGCCAGGTCGCCAGGCGGCACGGTGGCGTCGTACAGGGATTCCTGCAGCAGTTCCGGGATGGGGCCGAACAGCTCGGCCAGGCCCTGCACGACCGGCGCGGGCAGGTTGTTCACGCCAACGCTCGTCACGCGCAGCACGGTGTACGACAGGGGGGCATCGCCGGCGCCGGCCAGCGGCCCCTGCGTGACATCGACCCGCGTGCCGGCTGCCAGCGTGCGGACGGTGGAGCGGCCCCGCCACTGGTGGCTGCGCGCCTCGCGGGCCTGCGTCTGCAGGGTGGCGTAGTGCCGGGCATGGGCAGCGGTGGCAAAGGCATACTGGCCCGGCATGTCGTAGCTCTCCAGCGCCGGCAGCTTGCCGAACTGCTCGCGGGACGGCACGCTGGCCGTCACCGCCTGCTTGGCCTTGTAGTCGTAGCTGAGCAGGGTGGTGAGCGTGGCCGTGACGCGGCGGTGGGCCTGCAGCGCCTGGATGGTGTCGCTGCTTTCCAGCGCGCGCGCACCATGGAAGCGGATGCCGCCGCCGGCAGCGCTGCTGGCATCCGCGGGCACCGCCAGCGGCGACGTGCTGTCGGCGAACAGCACGACACGCCGGCCTTCTTCCGTCTCCTCGTAGCGCCAGGCCAGGCCTTCCTCGGTCAGCAGGCGCAGCACGAAATCGAAATCGGATTCGCGGTACTGGCAGCAGTAGCTGCGCGCCGGCACCTCGGCCAGGAAGGCCTGCACCTCGTCGCTCCAGCGCCAGCGTGCCAGCGGCTCGTAACTGGCGAAGACGGCATCGACGATGTCGACGACGGTCAGGTCCTGCCATACCCGGCTGTTGCGCACCTGCGTCAGGCGCCACAGCCAGGGCGTGAGCCGCACACGGTAGCGGGCCAGGCCGCCTTCGCTGCCGAGCATGGCCGCTTCCGTGATATCGCCGGTGAACGCGGTGCGCGTGCCGTCCGCCAGGGTGACTTCCAGGCTGGCCGTCTCGCCCAGCAGGGCGTCCAGATCCACATGGGCACTGGTGGAGAGCACGATCACATCGCGCGCGCCGACATCCTGCACGGCGTCGTCCGCGCAGAAGGCTTCCACCAGCAGGTCGGACACTGCACTGTCTGCCGGTGAGGTCAGCGCATACAGTCTTGTCGTACTGGAGAACTGCGCCAGCGACGTAACAATGGTCCGTACCGTTTGTGCCATGGATAGATATAAAAATGCTAACTTGCCGGCAGTATATTCGCTTATTCCTGGCCGCAGAGCACGAATATGACGTTGGATAACATCGTTTGAAATGCGCCACCAAGAACCGGCAGCGCACCAAATTCAATCATCGCGGTGAGCGGAACACGGCAATACCGTCCGTCCGAGGCGTAAAAGCGCTAATCAGTCTGGCATAAACCTTGCTCAGAAGTTTCTTTTTTATTTGCCACTAAGAATAATCATGTCCACCGCTCCCAGTGAGGTTACCCATCCACTGCGCCGCATGCTGCCTCACATGCTGCATGTCACCGAGAATCGTGAAACGTTGAAGTCGCTGGAGTCCGTCTGGGACGTGCTGAACCTGCTGGGGCAGCTGTCCGGCACCACGACCGAAATGGGCGACACCAAATCCGCCTTCGCCAGCCTCACCGCCAGCCTGCTGCACAACCTGGCGCTCACCACCTACAACAAGCGCGTGCAGGAAATCGCCGCGCAGGCGCAGGTTGCCATCGATATCCTCGTGCGCAACCTGTATGAACGTACGGCCGACATCGGCTTCCTCGCCATGGACGACACCCTGCGCGATTTCGCCGCGGCGGAATTGGCCGGCGGGTCCCCGCACCGCGCGGAAATGGTGGAGCGCCTGCAGTCCTACGTGCGCCTGTACTCGGTCTACCGGGACGTGATCCTGGTATCGCCGTCCGGCCAGGTACTGGCGCGTCTGCCGGACGGGCCGCAGGTCGAATCGATCCAGGATCCCCTGCTGGACGAGGTTCTCGCCAGCAGCGCGCCCTACACCGAAGCGGCGGTACGCAACGACCTGTTCCCCGGCGAATCGCGCAACCTGCTGTATGGCACGCGCGTGCTGCATGAGGATGGCACCGTGCTGGGCGCCCTGTTCCTGTGCTTCGACTTCGAAAACGAAACTAACCGGATCTTCCAGGGGCTGTGCCGCGACGGCGACTGGAGCGTCATCACGCTGCTCGACGACGAGAACCGTGTCATTGCCAGCAGCGACCCCTGGCAGGTCGCGCCGGGCGCCGTCATCGCCGCACCCTATGGCGACGGCCACCTGACGCGCTTCGCCGGCGCGAGCTACCTGACCGCGCGTCACGCGGCACAGGGCTTCCAGGGCTACATGGGGCCGGCGGGATGGAGTGCGCTGGTGCTGGTGCCGCTGGCGATGGCGTTCGAACAGGGCGGGGACGATGACGACGCCGAGGCTGCAGCGGGCACGGATGCGGCGCTCGTGCGCGCCATCCTGCGCAACGGCACCACCTTCTCGCCCACGCTCCAGGCGATCCCCGCGCAGGCCGATGCGATCCAGAAGGAGCTGAACCGCTCCGTGTGGAACGCCAATGTGCGCCAGAGTGCCGCGCAAAAAGTCGCAGTCAATGCCGCGCTCAATCCCGCCTTCTCGAAGGTGCTGCTGGCCGAGATCGTGCGCACCGGCACGCGCATGAAGGAAGTGTTCACGCGGTCGATCAACGACCTGCAGACCATGACGGTCCGCTCGCAGCTGGACGACTGCCAGTTCCACGCTGCGCTGGCGATGAACATCCTGGACCGCAACCTGTACGAGCGGGCCAACGACTGCCGCTGGTGGGCGCTGGACCCGCTGCTGCGCGGCCTGCTGGCGGCCACCGACGCCCCGGAGCGCGAAGCGCAGCTGGGCGCCCGCCTGGCCGCCATCAACGCGCTGTATTCGGTGTACGACAGCCTGCTGCTGTTCGATGCCGCCGGCGTGGTGCTGGCCACCTCACGTCCCGAGCTGGCGCCGCTGGTCGGGCGCCAGCTCGATGCCGGCTGGTGCGCCAGGGCGCTGGCGGTGCAGGACGACAGCTACGTCGTTTCAGCATTCGCCGCCACCGATCTGTATGGCGGCCGCCCGACCTACATCTACAGCGCGCCACTGCACAATGATGGCGGCAAGGCCAGCGGCGGCATTGCCGCGGTCTTCGACAGCGCGCCGCAACTGGAAGCCGTGCTGTCCGCGGGCTTGCCCCGTTCGGCCGGCGCCTTCGCGCTGTTCATCGATGCGGACGACAATGTGGTCGCCTCGACCGATGCGAACCGTGCTGCCGGCCACAAGGCAGGACTGCCCGCGGAACTACGCGCCGCGGCGCTGGAGGGCGGCGCGGCGCAGCTCATCGCACTGGACGGCCAGGTGCTCGCGGTGGGCGGACGGGGTTCTTCCGGCTACCGCGAATACCGCGGCACCGAAGGCCGCGCCGGACAGCGTTTGCTGGCGCTGGTGTGCGTGCCCTTGTGCGCCAACGATGGCCAGCATGACGAGGTTGCCGTCATCGAGGATGCCGCCTTCGTCGCCGGCACCGTGCGGCCCGCATCCGCCGCGGCAGCGCAAGACACGATCGACATCGCCAGCTTCTACGTCGGCTCCTATCTGCTCGGCGTGCCGGCAGCGGCCGTGGTGGAAGCGATCCCGTTCGGCGGCGTGGTGCGCCTGCCGAACGCCTCGGACAAGCTGTGCGGCGCCACCATCTACCAGGGCAGCACGATGCTGCTGTACGACCTGCACAGGGCACTGGGCGTGCCGGCCCGCGGCAAGCGCGAGGACATGCTGACCGTCGTGCTGCAGGGCGCGGGAGGGCGCAAGTTCGGCATCCTCGTCGAACGGCTGGGCGGTATCCCGGTGGTACCGGTGGCCGACATCGCGCCGGTCAGCAATGTATTCGTCGGCATCACGCCGATCCTGGCTTCGGTGGTGAAGTCGCATGGCGGTCCCGGTGGCACGGCGCTGACCCTGCTGGCGGTCGAGAAGATCGCCGAGATGCTGAACCAGGCGGCGTAGGCCAGGCAACGCCAGGGGCGTTACTCCGGGCCTGGTGCTCTCAAGTCAATCGCTTCCCCGCCGCGCAAGCCTGCATCAGCTGCTCGAGCCGCTTGCTGCGCGTCTCCTCGCGCCGGGCCTTCGTGATCCAGTGGAGGAGGGTTTTGCGGTAGCAGGGCGGCGCGGCCTGGAAGTAAGCCCAGGCCGCCGCATCGCGCTGGAAGCGTTCGCGCTCGGCATCGAGCAGCTCCGGCACGTCGCTGCGCTCGTGGGCATAGATGCCGGACTTCGCCTCGCTGCGCAGTGCGAAAGCGGCTTCGCCCGCCGCTGTCATTTTCCCCGCGGCGCGCAGCTGGTCCATCTTGGCGATGTTCACCATGCTCCAGATGGAGGAGGCCTTGCGCGGCGTGAAGCGGATCGAATACGTCAGGTCATCGATGCGGTTGCGGCGACCGTCGATCCAGCCAAAGCACAACGCTTCATCGACCGAGTCGGACCAGCTCATGCAGGGCCGGCCCGAGCCGACCTTGTGGAAGCCGACCAGCAGCTCGGTGGCGCTGGCAGCATGCTTTGCGAGCCAGGCGCGGAAGGCGTGGGCATCGGCGAAAAAAGTGGGCGTCATGCCGGCCATTATGCCGGCAGCAGTTTTCTCAGCGCGCAGGAAAGAGCACGCGAGCGTCCATGGTTCCAGTCGGGCAGGATCGCGTCGTTACGCTGCCGCCGGGAACTGCAAAATGAACGAGCTACCCTCGTTCTCGCCGGCGCTCAATGCGGTGACCTTGCCGCCATGGAGCTCGGCAAGCTTGCTCACCAGCGTCAGCCCGAGGCCCAGGCCGCTCTTCTTGCGATCGCTGGTGGGATCGATCTGCTTGTAGCGTTCGAAGATGCCGGCCAGATGTTCCGCGGCGATGCCGATGCCGTTATCGGCCACGGTCACGAGCACGGCGCCGTTACTGTTTTCCACGCTGACCTGGATGGTGCCTTCGTCGTGCGTGTAGCGGCCGGCATTGCCCACCAGGTTGCCGACCGCCTGGATCAGCCGCGCACGATCGCCATGGACCACGCAGGGATCGGGAGCCAGGTTCATGACGAGCGTGTGGCGTTTGGCGCTCAGTAGCGGCTGCACCTGCTCGATCGCTTCCGCGACGACGGCGCGCATATCCACCGGTTCGCGTTTCAGCGCCACTTCGCCCCGTGCGACACGGTCCAGGTCGACAAGGTCCTCCACCAGTGTGCTCATGTGCAGGCTCTGGCGGGACACGACCTGGCCCAGCTGCAGCAGGCGCGGATCGTCCCGCACCGACATCTGGAGCATGTTCACGGCCATGCTGGCAGCGGACAGGGGATTGCGCAGCTCGTGGGCCAGCAGTACCAGGAATTCATCCTTGCGGCGATCGGCTTCCCGGAGCGCTTCCTGCGCCATGTGCAACTCCGTGATGTCGCGCGAGATCGCCATGATCTCCTTGACGGCCCCCTGCGTGTCCAGGACCGGGGTCACCGCAACATCCCACCAGCGGGGCGCGCCCCTGGCGGTCGGACAGAAGGCAACGAACTGCGAACGCTCGCCGCGCGCAGCCTGCATGACCGACCGTGCGACCAGCTCGCGCGATTCGTCGGGCCAGAGGGTGTCCCAGCTCGTTCGTAAAAGCGCCGACGCATCCGCCAGCTCCAGCACCTCCACCGCACCGGGATTGACCTTCTGGATCAGGCCATCGAGGTCGATGATCTTGATGCAGTCCATGCTGCGCTCGAACAGCTGGACATCCAGTTCGCCAGCGAAGGAAACATAGGTTCTGCATTGATCATTCAACATATTTTGGCTTGTTTGCGACGGGAATTAACGGGACGGAGGAATCTGGTGGCGCGATGCGAAAGCACAAGGCCATTGCGCTGACGACTGATAACGGAGGGAATTCAGGACTGCACAGGGCATTGCCTGAAAGGCAACCTTGTTGGTGAAAATATACAAGCTAGACATGGTAGCAGTTATCGGCCGAGCGAGCTGGCAGCACCCGCCAAAAAGTGACTCGGCGACGCGAATTTTTCACATTGTTGTAGCCCGGACCAGCCAATGCGCTACTCTAGACGTGCCGATCCCACTTTTCCGATGAATTGATGACATTGCGAAACGACCTGGCCAGTGCCCAACCCGGATCATCGGCGCTCGCCGACCGTATGCTGTCGCTCCAGGACAGGGTCTTGGCCACGTGGGCCGAGCGGGTTCGCGCGTCCATTCCCCAGGTGCGCGATCTGCAGCAGCCGATCCTGATCGATACCCTGCCGGTCTTCTATCGCAAGATCGTCGAGAGCGTCGACCCCTGCGATTCGCGCGCCCTGGCGGTGGACGGCAGCACGACGGCATCGGAGCATGGCGGCGAGCGCGCGCGACTCACTTCCTACGACCAGGCGGCACTCGTGGAGGAGTATCAGATCCTCCGCTGGGCGATACTCGATGTGCTGTTCGAAGAAAACGTGACCCTGGATCGCCCCCAGACGCACGCGATCCATGCATCGATCGATGCCGGCATCCGCGAAGCCGTCGGGGCGTTTGCCCTGGTACAGACTGGATTCAGGGAACGCTTTGCCGCAGCCCTGATGCACGACCTGCGCACGCCACTGGGTGTCAACATCGCCGCGCTCGAGCTCATCCTGCTGGCGAACGACGTCACCACCATCAAGGTCGCTGCCGCCAAGGCATTGACCAACGCGGAGCGGATCAACGCCATGATCGGTGAACTGCTCGATACCATGGCATTCCAGGCGGGGCAGAGCGTCCACCTGACGATCACTTCGGTCGACATCCGGGAGGTCATCAAGGAGGTGCAGACCGATGCCATTGCAACGCACGGCCCGCGTATCCGCGTCACCGGCGATGCGGTTACCGGATGGTGGGACCGCCCCGCCCTGAAAAGGGCACTCGAAAACCTGATCTCCAATGCCGTGAAATATGGCAGGCCGGGTGGGCCCATCACCGTCCACACCAGGTCTGCATACGAGCGGCTGCTGCTCTCTGTCCATAATGAAGGCAGTCCGATTCCGCCGCTCGAGCAGGAAAGCATTTTCCAGATGTATTGCCGCTCGCAGAGTGCACAGCGAGGGGTGAAGCAGGGCTGGGGTGTCGGCCTGCCCTATGTCCGCGCGGTCGCGGAAAGTCACGGCGGCAGCATCAACGTCGACAGCAGTGCCGAGCGCGGCACGACGTTCCTGATCGATATTCCGAAGGATGGACGCCAGTTCCAGGTGAAGTGATCGCAGCCGGGCACGCCAGCTGCCCAGTGTGCCTGATCCACTGGGGCCGTCGAACAGTGCGCGACCGAACCGACCATGCGGTGCCCGCCCAATAAAGTGGCAGCACGACGGGTGGCGGAGACTGCCCGAGCATTCAAGCGGCTGCCAATGTCACCTTCCGATTCCTCCTTCCGGGCCATGTTCGACGCCTCTCCCAACCCCTATCTCCTGCTTGACCGGGAGCTGAACATCGCCTGGGCGAACCGTACCTACCTGCTGTCCACCCGGCGCGAGCTGGACGACATCGTCGGGCGCTGGGCCTGGGATGCGTTTCCCACCGATCCGGAGACCCTGAAGCAGGCGGTCACGTCGTTCCAGCGGGTGATCCGCACCGGCAAAACGGACACGATGGCGCTGCTGCGCTTCGACATCCCGCGCCCGGCCGCGGAAGGCGGGGGACAGGAAACGCGCTACTGGAGCATCACCCACAGCCCCGTGTTCGGCGCCGACGGATCGGTCGAGTACGTTCTCCAGCATCCCATCGACGTCACGGAACTGGAGCGCCTGCGCGAGGCCACGCGCGGCGTGGTGCCGCTGGCGCTGGTACCCGAGCAGACCGGCATCTTCGCGCGGGCCCAGGACGTATACGAAACCAATCTCTCGCTGAACGCCGATATCGACCGTCTGCAGATGCTGTTCCAGCAGGCGCCGAGTTTCATGGCCGTGCTGCGCGGGCCGGACCATGTCTACGAACTGGTCAACGATGCGATCACCGAGCTGATGGGCGCCCGCGACTATGTGGGCAAGACCGTGCGCGAGGCAGTGCCGGAGGCGGACCAGCAGGGGTTCGTGGCAATGCTCGACGAGGTGTACCGCACCGGCAAGCCGTTCGTTGCCTACGGCATGCCGGCCAGCTTCCGCCGTGGTCCGGATGAAGCGCTGACCGAATGCTTCATGAACTTCATCTATCAGCCGATCATCGGGCGTGACGGCACGGTCGAAGGCATTTTCGTCGAAGGCACCGACGTCACGGAGCAATACCTGGCGCATCGGAAGGTCGAGGAAACCCTGCGCCAGGAAGCCCGGCACAAGGACGAATTCCTGGCGATGCTGTCGCATGAACTGCGCAATCCGCTGGCGCCGATCGGCACGGCCGCGGAACTGCTGGCGCTCGGCAAGCTCGATGCTGCCGGGATTCACCGCGTGAGTACCGTCATCCGCCGCCAGATCGGCCATATCACCGGCCTCGTCAACGATCTGCTCGACGTCTCGCGGGTGACGCGGGGCCTGGTCACGCTCGACAGCCTGCCCACGCCGATGGCAGCCGTGGTGCAGGACGCGCTGGAGCAGGTCACGCCAATGCTCGAGGCGCGGCAGCATCGGGTGGACGTGCAGCTTCCCGATGTGACGGCTGTCGTGGCGGGTGACCGCAAGCGGCTGGTGCAGGTGGTGGCGAACCTGCTGAGCAATGCGGCGAAGTACACGCCGGATCACGGCCATGTCCAGGTGACGCTCGCGCTGGACGATGCGCGGATCGTGCTGACCGTTACCGACAACGGCATTGGCATGAGCGCGCAACTGCAGGCCAACGCCTTCCAGCTGTTCACCCAGGCCACGCCGACGCCGGACCGGGCCCAGGGCGGACTGGGCATCGGGCTGGCGCTGGTCAAGCACATCGTGGAGCTGCACCACGGAACGGTCGCCGTGCACAGCGCAGGTGCCGGCCGGGGCAGCGTGTTCACCGTGACGCTGCCGCGCCTGCCGCATCCGTGACGCGTGCGATGCGACAGGCGATTGCCGGTGCGCGTGCGAACGGGCGCAAAAAAGCCCGCCATGGAGAGAAACGGGCGGGCTGCTGGACTTCCTTGTATTCGTTCGTGGTGCCGGGAACCGGAATCGAACCGGTACGCCTTGCGGCGCCGGATTTTGAGTCCGGTGCGTCTACCTATTCCGCCATCCCGGCAACGCGACGTGCATTATCACTGATTTGTGCAGGACCGGCAACCCTGCAGAGCTCCCGCTGCGCGCATGCAGCGGCGCGGCGACGAGGCTCGCATGGCTGCCGCTGGCAGTCACGCGGCCGGCATATCCCGCGTGGTTCTGCCCGTGAAAGCGCCGCCGGCACAGGTGGCCATCGACGCCTCACTGTTCGCAATGCGCCAGTGTCGACTGGATCTGTTCCAGGCTGATGGGCTTGCGCACATGCAGGTCGATGCCGGCGGCCTGCGCGCGGGCCGCGGTGGCCGGATCGTTCCAGCCCGACACGGAAACCAGGTAGGCCGAGGCCAGTTCGGCATTCGAGCGGATGCGGCGCGCCAGCTCGAACCCGTCCATGCGGGGCATGCCGATATCGAGGAACACGATGCTGGGGTGGAAGGCCTGCAGCTTGTCCAGCGCTTCCACGCCGTCATGCGCCACTTCCACCTTGTAGCCCAGGCACTGCACCAGCTCGGACAGGGTCGACGCAGCATCGAGATTGTCGTCGACGACCATTATTTCGCATGGTTTGCCCATGATCTTCCTCCCGTTACCCGGCTGGTTTTCCATGGCTGCGCACGAGCCATCTTCTGGTTCCAGTATAAAGAGATGCGGCTTGTCGCCACCAGGCGACAAGTGGGACGGTTTCGCTTGCCGATGTAGGACTGCACCCGGCTCTGCCGCTGCATGCATGGGGGACGATAGGTGTTCGCCAGTTGCAAGCAACCCACATGACGCGCGGCCCGCGCATGCCGGACTGCCAATTTTCCGCCGATCAACAGCTATACTGCATTCACGAGAATCACCGAACGTTCGTGCCAAAACGGAAATGACACCGCCGCAGCACGGACACCGACATTGGACACCTGGCCTGCGTAACGCAGCTGCCACCATGGCAATACCGAATCACGAGAGCGGCACGCGTTCGCGCGCTGCCGATGGCGGAGACCACATGCTTGACACACGTTCCGAACGTTTCGTTCGCAGCTACCTGAAGACCCGCCACATGGTGCTGCTGGTCGAGCTGGGGCGCCATGGCTCGATCATGCACGCGGCGCAGGCCGCTAAACTCACGCAGCCGGCCGCCTCGAAACTGCTGGGCGAGCTGGAACATGCACTGGGCGTGCCCCTGTTCGACCGGATGCCGCGCGGTGTCGAGCCCACCTGGTATGGCAAGGTGCTGATCCGGCGCGCCAGTGCCGCGCTGGCCGAGATGGATGCGGCGCACCAGGAAGTGATGGAGCTGGCGTCGGGCCTGCGCGGCAGCGTGGCGGTCGGCGCCATCCTCACGCCATCGACCACGCTGGTGCCGGCCGCGATGGCCCTGTTGAAGCGGCGCCATATGCGCCTGAACGTGTCGATCGAAGTGGACAGCAGTAAGCAGCTGGTGGAACAGCTGCGCAGCGGCGCACTGGACATCGTCATCGGCCGGATCTACGAGCCGTCCGGCGCCGGTGAATTCTGCTTCGAGCCGATCACCGACGAACCCCACAGCCTGCTGGTGCGGGCCGGGCACCCGCTGCTGGCGGCCGGTCCGCTCGAACTGGCGCAGCTGGTGCAGCAGGCGTGGATCCTGCCGCCCACCGGCAGCGTGGTGCGCGACAGGATGAGTGCCCTGTTCCTGTCGCAGGGCCTGGCCGAACCGGCCGAGATCGTGTCGACGATGGCGATACCCGTCGTGACTTCGCTGCTGATGAGCAGCGACATGGTGGCGCCGATGTCCCTCGAACTGGCCCGGCCGCAGCTCGACAGCGGCGCGCTGGCCGTGCTGCCGTTCGACCTGCACCTGCGCATGGATCCCTACGGTTTCATCACGCGCCGTCACCACCGCCTGTCGCCAGCGGCCGAGGCGATGCTCGGCGCGCTGCGCGAAGCGTTCGGGCTGCGGCGCTGAAGAAGCAGCGCGGGGGCAGGCGCCCCCGGCTGCAGGTCAGGACTTGGCGCTCAGAACTTGTAGCTCAGCCCGATGTTGTAGCGGCGGCCGTACTCCATCACGTTCTGCATGTAGCGGTTGCCGGCCTGGGTGTGGATCACCTTCTGGTTGGTGATGTTGTCCAGGCCCACGCGCAGCTGCAGCTGTGGCGTGAGGTACTGCGAGAAGTTGGCGGTGACGTAGGTCTCCTCGTCGTTCTCGATCAGGTAGCCGGCGGTCCAGCGCGGCATGCGCACGAACGGGCTGTGGTAGTTGGCCGAGAGGCGCGCCTCGAAGCCGTTCTTCTCGTACCACAGCGTGAAGCCGCCGTTCTGCTTCATCAGCCCTTCCATCGGGAAGTTGTTGGTGTACTCGCGGATATCGCTCTCGTTGTACGAGAAGTTGGCCGACAGGCCCAGGCCGTCGAACGGTGCCGGCAGGCTGGTGAAGGCCTGCTGGTAGACCAGTTCCAGCCCGCGCACATAGCCGCCTTCGCCGTTGATCGAGCGGGTGATGACGGCCTGGCGGCCATCGATCGTCGTCGTGTCCGTGGTGATGCCGATGTAGGTGCCGATGTTCTTGTAGAACAGGCCGGCCGACAGCAGCGCGCCCTTGTCGAAGTACCACTGGTAGGACAGGTCGACCTGGTTGGCCATCATCGGCAGCAGGCCCGGGTTGCCGGCGCTGCCCGTCAGCGGCTGGCTCGAACCCGGCGTCGTATCGACGGAGAGCTGGCGCGAGGCGCGCATCTCGTCCATCGGCGCGCGCGACATGGCGCGGGCCACGCTGAAGCGCAGCTGGTGCTTCTGCGCTTCGTCCAGGTTGAAGATCAGGTTGGCACTGGGCAGGGCCTTCGTATACGACGCGCCGCCTGCCACGTCGGTCGGTGCCGCACCGTTGCGCGACTCCATGCCTTCGCCGGTCTGCTTGGTGTGCACGACGCGCACGCCGGCATTGCCGCGGAACGTCAGGCCGAACAGCTCGCCTTCGAGATCGGCCTGCGCGTACACCGCGCTGGTGCGTTCCTTCACCTTCCAGCCGGCCAGCAGGTCGGTGGTGGTCTGCACGCGCCCGTCCGGCGACAGCGCACCGGCGCCGAACGTGGACGCCACGGTGCCTTCGAAGTCGCGCAGCATCAGGGCCGGGAAGTAGTCGCCGACGCGCAGCGTGTCGTAGGCACCGGCCGGGATCGATGCGGTGGTGGGCGAGATGTTCCAGGTCGTCTGGTGGAACGACTTCTCGCGGTCGGCGAAACGGGCACCGACCTTGATGCGGCTGACGGGGCCCAGTTCCAGCGGACGGGCGGCGCTCAGCTGGGCCGAGTTCAGGCGGTCGTTGACGTGGCCGTCGGCGTCGATGTACAGGGACGGCGTGCCGAAGTTGGCGAGGTTGCCGGTGTCCTGGCTGAACGAGTATGACTGCTGTTCGTTGCCCGTGAAGGACCAGGACAGCGTGCCCGGGCCGGAGGTCTGGCGCACGTCGGCCCACTGGCTGTCGCGCCCGGCGCGGGAGACGGCCACGTCGGCATCGACCTTCCAGTCGCCCACGTTGAACTTGCCGTTCAGGCCGCCGGCCAGGTTGTCCATGTCCTGGATCCAGCGCGTGCTGTGCGTGGAGACGGTCACGTCGCGGAAGGTGGCGCCCACCACGTAGCCGTCGCGGATGTCGAGGCCGGAGTAATTGGCGCTCTGCGCGCCGTCCCAGTTGCCCAGGTCGCCCGTCCAGTGCTGCACGCTCGGCTCGCGGATCTTGTTCTTGGCGTAGTAGATGTCGGCGGTGAGCAGCGCATCCGGGCTGGCCTGCCACTCGACCTTGCCGAGGATGCTGGCGCGCTCGTTGGTGCCTTTCTTGAGTTCGTCCTCGAAGCCCCACGGCGTCTTGTCCACCTTGCCGTCGCCGTTCAGGTCGACCGAGTGGTCCTCGTTGAAGCCCCAGTGGTTCTTGCGCTCCTCGATCGACGGCTGCTTCTGGTAGCTGGCGGCCACCGCCACGCCGATCGTCCGGTTGGCGAACTGGTCGATGTAGATGCCGCCCAGGCGCGGCCGCACGCTCTTCTCGTCGACATCCTTCGCTAGCGGGTAGTACAGCGCATCGGCCTTGATGGACGCCTGGCGGCCCTTGTACTTCAGCGGCTGCACGGTCTGCAGGTCGATCGTCGTGGCGATGCCGCCTTCGACCAGGTCGGCATTCTGCGTCTTGTAGACGATGGCGCCGCTCAGCGACTCGGACGGGAACTGTTCGAAGCGCACCGCGCGGTTCGGTTCCGACGAGGCCAGCTCGCGGCCGTTCAGCGTGGCGCCGATGAAGCGCTCGCCGAGGCCGCGCGCCACGATCTGGCTGGCGTTGCCGCGGTCGAGGCCGGCGGCCAGGCCGGGCAGGCGGGCCAGCGATTCGGCGATCGTCGTGTCCGGCAGCTTGCCGATGTCTTCGGACGACACCACCTCGACGATGCTGTTCGAGTTCTCCTTCACGGCCAGCGCGCTGCGCACCGAGGCGCGGATGCCGGACACGGTCACCTGCTGGACGGCCGTGTCGCTGCCGGCAGCGGGCGCGGCCGGTTCGGCCTGTTGCGCAAAGGCTGCGGGCACGACGGGGAGAAGGAAGAGCGAGCGTACCAGCACGCTCAGGGTGGTCTGTTTCATGGGGTCTCCAGGAGTATTGTTTTGGTTGAAATCGACCGGTCTTCGCGTACGCGCGCGGCCAATGGTCGATCCCAGCCGGAAATTCTAGGTCGCGCGCCGCCCGTGAGCCAGTGGCATTTTTGGAAGAATGTATATCAACTTCATATAGATTCGGCACCGCCCGGGGCGGGCTGCGATTGGGCGATGCATGCGAGTCAACGGCTGTCGTGCGGGTGCCACAATGACCAGGCGTTCCTCCCACGTCTTGTATCCACGTCGATGATTCGCTATACAGCCAGAAACTGAGTTATTGCCTGGAGGTGATCAGGCAAAGCCGAACCGGAGATGAACAATGCACCGCCTGAACATCTGCATTGCCGCTGTCTGTCTGTCTGCCAGCCTGGCCGGCGCCGTCGAGCTGCCGCCAACCAGCCGCTTCCTTGGCACCGGCCGCGCCTGTTACGGTACGTTGACCATCACGCCCAAGACGCTGGCCTGGCTGACGACCTTCAGCCAGTGCCCAGCGGGGCGCTACCGGATCATCGATCGAAACGGCGACCGGATTACCTTTCACTTCAATCACTTGTCGGCGAAGTGTCGCTACGAAGTAGTGTCACTGAACCACCACGCCGGTGAGCCCACGGACATGGGTTGGGAGGTATGGGGCTACCGAAATGAGTCCAGGTATCGCGAGCACAAGGCTGGCAAGTTTACGGCGAGCGCTCCCGATGTGCTCTCCTGCTATCTGATACGCGATGCGTATCCTGACCAGCCGTCGGACTGGTAGTCCACCGAAATGGTGGTACCGCACATGCCACTCCAGCTAATGTGAAGACACGTAAGCGGAATCGACGGGTGGCGGCAGCGCGAAGCCGCTGCGCAGGCGGTCGGCCTCCTCGCCGGGCGGCCTGCCGAACAGGCGACGGAATTCGCGGCTGAACTGCGACGGGCTGTCATAGCCGACGGCTGCCGCCGCAACCGCCGCGGCCATGCCGGCACGGACCATCAGCAGGCGCGCCTGGTGCAGCCGCACCGACTTGATGTACTGCAGCGGCGCGCTGCCGGTGACGGTCTTGAAGTGCAGATGGAAGGTCGCCACGCTCATCGACGCCTCCTGCGCGAGCCACGCCACGGCAAGCGGCCGGGCGTAATCGGCATGGATGCGGCGCACCGCGCGCGCGATGTGGCTGAAGCGGCCCTGCTGTGCCAGCGCCGCGCGCAGCACATGGCCCTGCTCGCCGGTGAGCACGCGGTAGTACAGTTCGCGCACCAGCGCCGGCCCCAGCACCTGCGCGTCGAGTGGATCGGCGAGCGCTTCCAGCAGGCGCAGGACAACCTGCTGCAGCCGCCCGTCCATCGGACTGGACACCATGCTGCGCGCAGCGCCGGTCTGCGATGGCGGCAGTGCGAGCAGCAGGTCGGCCACCACCGCGAAATCGAGATGCAGGTAGATCGCCAGCAGGGGCTCGTCGGTGCTCGCATCGGTCTCCATCGTGAACGGCACCGGCACGGCCACCGCCAGGTAGTGCTGCGCGTCGTACAGATACAGCTTGTCGCCGAGCCAGCCGCGCTTGCGTCCCTGGCAGACGATGACGATGCCCGGGTCGTACAGCACGGGCGTGCGCTCGAGCAGGCGGTCCGAGCGCAGCAGGCGCACATCGGGCAGGCCGGTGAGATTGTAGCCTTCGGCCGTCGCCAGCTGGCGCAGCAGTGCCACCATGCGCTGCCGGACGGTCTCGTCAGAGGATCGGTTCATGGTCGTAGTATCGCAGCTTCGGCTGCCATCGATTATTCAGCGGCGATGTGTCAGAGAATCAGGCAAGCATTGCAGACGATGTCCCCTGTCCGTCGTGGCGCAATCGACGCATCATCGCGGCTTTCCACACAGGGAGCGGCCATGAACGACAAACACATTTTCATCACGGGTGTCAGCAGCGGCTTCGGCCGGGCGATCGCCGCCGAGGCGCTGCGGCGGGGGCATCGGGTGACCGGTACGGTGCGCAACGATGAGGCGAGGGAAGCGTTCGAAGCGCAGGCACCCGGCCGTGCGCAGGCGGTCCTGCTCGACATCGCCGACCTCGATGCCGTCGCGCCGATCATCGCGGGCGTGGAAGAACGATCCGGGCCGATCGATGTGCTGGTCAACAATGCCGGCTACGGCCATGAAGGCATTTTCGAGGAATCGCCGCTCGAGGAGATGACGCGGCAGTTCCGTGTCAATGTGTTCGGCACGGTCGCCGTCACGCAGGCCGTGCTGCCGTTCATGCGCACCCGCCGCAGCGGCCAGATCATCAGTATCACGTCGATGGGCGGACACATCACCATGCCCGGCATCGCCTGGTACTGCGGCAGCAAGTTCGCGCTGGAAGGCATCACGGGCGTGCTACGCAAGGAAGTGGCGGCTTTCGGCATAGTGGTGACGGCCGTAGCGCCCGGATCGTTCCGCACCGACTGGGCGGGCCGCTCGATGGGGCGCAGTCCGCGCAGCATCGACGATTACGATGCGCTGTTCGATCCGATCCGCGCGGCGCGCGCGAGCAGGAGCGGCGCGCAGCCGGGCGATCCGCACAAGGCGGCGCGCGCCATCCTCGACCTGCTCGCGCATCCTGCGCCACCGGCGCATCTGGTGCTCGGCAGCGATGCGCTGCAGCTGATCCGGCAGCAGCTCGCCGATTTTTCAGCGGAGCTCGATGCCGGGGAAGCCGTCAGCCGGTCCACCGATGGCGTGTAGCGCTGCGCTCTGACCGTCCGGCCGGCGGAACGTCCGCACATGCCCGGCCATTCGCCGCTCCATGCGGGGCGGCGTGCAGTTCATCCCGCGTTTTGTGCGCTTCGTCGCTTGCCGGTGCGCTGGTGGATGTCCTTTTGTTACCTTGTACCCGTTGCCGCACATTACGAGAGGCGGCGATGACCAGGCAACCATCCTCCAGAGAGACCACCATGAAAAAATCGATCATCAGCGCAGCGCTCGCCATCGCCACGTTCGGCGCCACCTTTGCCGTGCAGGCGCAGAGCCCGGCCCAGCCGGACCAGTCGGTTGCCGTGCCCGGACCGGCACGCGGCACGTATGCACTGGGCGTGAGCGAGTTCACTGAATTTGCCAACAGCTACGCGCTGACCAACGGCCAGGTGGCCACGTTCACGCAGCGCGGCAACCATTACTTCGTGCAGCTGAAGTCGTCGCTGCGTTCGCAGCAGCGCGACGATAGCAATGGCATGCGTCCCGCCACCGTGCGGCTGCGTCCGATCGGGCCGGGCGCGTTCGTCACCGACGGCGGCGCGTACATGACGTTCCGCGACAGTGGCGAGGAAGTCACCATCAACAACTTCGAGCGCCTGCCGGATGCGCGCGTGGCGGTCAATGACCTGAACGTGCAGATGATTGCGCGGCGTTGAGGGATGACGGCGCAGGCAATGATGACGCAGGCAGAAGGCTGGGGTCAGGCACCGCTGCGGGCGCCAGCACTGCTTCGTGTCGCTTCGATGGCGATGCCGGACCCCGCTGCCCGGCCGCCGTTCCCGACCTCGCCAGTGGCGGAACGGGACCGTCATGAAAAAGGCCCGCTTGAAGCGGGCCTTGTCGTATCTGGTGAAGCTTATGCAGCCAGGCGCAGCGGTTCAGGGTCGAGGCGTTCTTCCAGCAGTTCGAACACGTCGTCCTTGGTGAGCACGTAGCGTTCCATCAGCACGTCCTTCAGCGATTCCATCACATCGCGGTAGTCGCCGATGGATTTGAGCGTGTCGCAGTACAGCTCGTCCGCCTTGGCTTCCACCTGCACCAGCGTGTGCTCGCCGCTCGTCTCGTTCTTGAACTGGCTGTAGTCCAGCTTCGAGCGCGAGTACATCGACAGGCGGTTGACCATCATGTCGAGCATCGACGTGGCCTTCTGGATGTCGTTCTGGCTGCCCACCGAGATGCCGCGGGCGCCGTAGAACAGCTCTTCGGCCGCGACGCCGCCGTACAGCTGCATCACGTCGCGTTCCATTTCTTCCAGCGTGCGCAGCGACATGTCGTCGCCGGCGGACAGCACATAGCCCAGCGCGTTCAGCTTCGACACGGATTCCGTGCTGATCTTCAGCAGGTGCGACTTTTCCTTCACTTCGGCCAGGCTCAGGCCGGCGCGCAGGTAAGGGTCGATCTGCATGAAGAAGTGGCCCAGCTCGTGCAGGGCGATGCGCTCGCGCTGGCGGGTCTTCTCGGCCGTCGTGGCGCGGTCCGTCAGGCCGATCGTGGCGCGCTCGAAGGCGCGGAACATCAGGTCGGTGTTGATCACGGTCTTGTCCTGGATCGACAGCAGCGAGGCCCGGTCGACCACCGTCTCCAGCAGCGCCGGCGACAGGTTCTGCGTGATCTCGGCCACCTGGTCCAGGTCCATGTCGCGCCAGTCGACCAGGCCTTCTTCCTTGCGGTTCAGGAAGGAGCCCAGCAGGGCCTTGCGTTCCTGCTTGTTCGGCAGGCGGAAATTGATCTTCACGGAGAAGCGGCGCAGCATCGCTTCGTCCATCTGCGAGTTGTTGTCGTCGAAGTTCGAGGCCACCACCCAGATCACGCCTTTACCCTCGTCGCTCTTCACGCCGTCCAGCAGGCCGAGCAGCGTGTTGGCCGTGTCGTCTTCCCACTTCTTCTCGCCGCGGCCGCGCGGCATGAACAGCGCCTGCGCCTCGTCGAGGAAGATGATGCAGTTGCCGCGGGCGGCAGCCTTGCGGTACAGCGCGTTCAGCGATTTCGACCCGCCGCCGATGTAGCCCGATTCCAGCGCCGAGCCCGATGCCGAAATCAGCGGATAGTTCAGGCGCTTGGCCAGGTAGCCGGCCAGCTTGGTTTTACCGGTGCCGGCAGGGCCGGTCAGCATCACGTTGAACGGCTTGTCGATATTGTGCTGCTTGTACAGATCGCGGTTGCGGATCATGTCTTCCAGGTGCAGCACTTCCTGCTTGATGTCTTCCATGCCGATCAGGTCGTCCAGCGAGCCCTTCAGCTTGTCCGGCGTGATCACGGCAGCCGAAGCGCCGCCCATGCCCGGAATGCCGAACTTGAGCACGAACAGCAGCAGCGCCACGACGAAGATGTCGAACGCATGGCGCTGCACGAAGGCCGTCACTTCCGCCATCGTGCCGCCATCGTCGAGCAGCACGGACTTGTGGGCGGCCAGGTATTCGTCCTTGGCGATCGCGTACGGCAGCGCGTTGCGCAGCAGGACCTCGCGTTCCAGGCTCAGGTGGGAAGTGCTGGGCACCTTCACCACGTGCAGCTTCTGTTCGCCCTTGAACTTGTAGATGTAACGCGGCGCATCCGACAGCGGACGGGCAATCAGCAGGTAATCGAGCTTCTCGCGCTGGTTGACCAGCGCGGTGATTTCCGAGATGTCCTGCGAGCGCACGACGGGGCTGCTGTCCTGCATCGTTTCATTGCGGATGAACGCAAAGACGATGGCGGCAACGACGAGCGCGAGCAGGACGATGCGCACCCAGGTGTTCTTGAGGGCAAGCTGGAGCTTGTAGAGATTGAACATGTGCAGACTCGATTACGAAAGTGACACGGATGTCGGGGCTGTCGTGGTGGCTGGGCGCATGGGTGGGGCGCATCAGCTGGAACCTCGTGATCCGGCACGCAGAGTGGGGCACTGCCGGGGGTGTCGTCTGGCGGGGCATGGCACTGTCTTGATGACAGCTTTGTATGTACGACCTGTGGCGGTCTTTAATGCCGAGCGGCAACGTAGCGTATATGTGGACTATACCGGCCTGTACAAGCTTTGTCTTTAGTTTCCTGAAGAAAAAACGCCGTGCGCAACAGATTTTTCATACTGCCGAGCAGGCGCATGACAGGCTGTCTAGCCGCTCTGGCAAGGGCCTATTTTTCATTCGGTCCGGCCCCGTAGCGACGGTCGATGCGGGAGAACGTGCCATCGCGGCGCATCGTGTCGAACGTGGCGTTCATGTGCGCGATCATCGGGTCCGGCACGCTGTTGTGGCAGGCGAGATAGAGCTTCACGCGGTTGAACACCAGCACGGGTGCCAGCAGGCCGTCGCGGCTCAGCTGCCGGGCCATGTCCGTGTCGGGACGGATCGCCACGGCCCACAGGTCGATACGGTTGAGCAGCAGCTTGTCCGGGTTGGCGGCATCGTTCTGTACGGGATCGACGAGGAAGCCGCGGCTGCGCAGGAATTCGTCGCGGGCGTCGCCGTTGTAGGTGCCGATGCGCAGCGGCCGGGCATCCTCCAGCGTGCGCAGGCGGAAGCGGCGGTCGGCGCGGCCCATCAGCACCCAGTCCGTCTCGACGATGGGGCCGACCCATTTGAACTGCGGCTCGCGTTCGGTCGTGCGGGTGGTGCTGTAGACGCAGGTGAGGGGATCGCGCTGGGCCATCGTGTAGGCCCGCTTCCACGGCAGGATATCGATCCTGTGGGGAATGCCGGCGCGCTCGAGCATCTCGCGCACCTTGTCGGTCTGCCGACCGGCCGGCTTGCCGTCGACGAGCATGCTGGTGGGCGGCGTGTTCTCGCCCGTGATCATCAGGGGCGGCCAGGCAGCGGTCGACGGGGCGGCGGCGGTGGCCACCGTCGCCAGCGTAGTCGTCAGCACTGCAAGTACCGCTCTGAGCATGATCATTACCGGAAAGAATTACGCCCCAGCATAACAGCATGGCAACGCTTCCGGCAAGGCGTCAGCAACCTGCAGCGCCGAAGATCCCGCCACCACGGCGCCGTTACAGACGGGCTCGTGTCCACCCTGGGGTCAGACCCCGACAAGGACACGGGCTGAGCTTTACTGACAGATGAGATCGTGTCCAGGTCAGGGTCTGACCCCGCGGTGGACAGGGTCAGTCACCTGCGCGGCGGAACAGGCGGAAGCGTTCGCTGCGGTCGCTGGCGCGGCGGCCTTCCCACAGCTGGGTCCACTGGCCGGGCGGGTCGCGCTGCAGGCGCGTGCTGTCCTGCCACAGCAGGATGCGGCAGTGGTCGTTGTCCACGGCATTGAACGGCAGCCGGCCGAAGACGGCGAACGACGCGCGCTGGGCCGGGCCGGCATTGCTGGCCACGCAGTCCGTATCGGCCGGCAGGGCAGCGGCCACCTGCCCCGCCACCGTCGCGTAGCTCTTGTTGTAGTTGGTGAGCGACAGGAACAGCGTCATCCACAGGATCCACACCAGGATCACGCCGCCGGAGGACAGCACGACGGCGCGCCACAGCACGGAAGGGCGGCGCGACACACGCCAGTGCACCAGCACGAACCAGCCCAGCGTGGCGGCGATTGCCACGACCAGCGCCAGCCAGTTCACTTCCGGCACATAGCCGGGGATCAGGCGCAGCACGTTGTGGGCCGGCTTCGGCGGCCAGCCCGTCGCCTGGGCATACCAGAAGATCCACAGCACGGCGGCGCACACCGTCAGCACCATCACGGAGAACCAGTCGATGGCGTTGATGGCGCCGCGCTGCACCGTCAGCAGCCCGAACGCGGCCATGATGGCCAGCGGCGGGATCAGCAGCAGCAGCTGGGCGTGTTCCGGCGCCGGGTGCGCGAACAGCAGCACCATGGCGATGATCACGAAAGTCGTGGGCACCACGATGTGCAGCAGGTTGCTCTGGCGGCGCCACGCGTAGGCGGCCCACAGCGCGAACGGCCAGGCCGGCCAGAAGAACCACACGCCGTCGCTGAGGAAAGTGCGCAGCGGCCGCAGGCTCGGCAGGGCCAGCTGCGCCAGGTTCCAGGCGTTCCACGCGGCCAGCGGCGCTTCGCCATACGGGCGTTCGATGAAGGCGGCCGCCAGCCACGGCGACGTCACGCCGACCGCCACGGCCAGCGCGGCCAGCAGGTGCGGCAGGGCGCGCCCGGCGGGAATCGACAGGAAACGGGTGCAGACGAACAGCGCGGCCAGCACGAACACGGGCGGCACCCAGCCGCGCGTGAGCGTCATCAGCCCCAGCGACATGCCGATCAGCGCGGCGTTGCGCCAGCTGGGCAGTTCCATGTAGCGGATGGCGCGGTACAGCGTCAGCGTGAGCAGTGCGGTCTGCAGCGGTTCGGAGGTGGTCTCGTGGCTGTGCTGGAGCAGGCCCAGGCAGCCCAGATAGATCAGCAGCGCGGCATCGGCGAGCGTGCGGCCGAAGTCGTCCGGCTCGGGCTGGCCGCCGAAGGCCAGCCGCAGCGGCTGCGCCTCGGGCCGGCGGCCCAGGTTGAAGGTGGCGAACCACAGCGTGAGCACGCCCAGCAGGAACACGCCGATGGTGGCCACGCGGGCCGCCAGCACATCGCCCAGCAGGGGGCCGAACAGCTTGATGCACAGTGCGCCCAGCCAGAACGCCAGCGGACCTTCCTCGGGCACGGACAGCCCGGCGATGTTCGGCCACAGCCAGTCCTGCCAGGTGCCATGTGCCATCGTCCACATGATGCCGAAGCTGGCCGCGTCGTCGTTCTTCCACGGTTCGCGTCCGATGATGCCCGGCAGGATGTACAGCATGGCCAGGGCGAACAGCCCCCAGCGGGGCAAGGCGAGGACGGCGGAGGCGGGCAGGCGGACTGGCTTCATCGAGCGGACGGAGTGGGTCGTCTAGGGAGAAAACAGGAGTATCGGCGATTACCATAAAAAAAGGCAGCCGCAGCTGCCTTTTTTCTCGTGCCGGAGGGAATTAACCCTGCGAGACGGCGGTCTTCGAACCGACCTTGCCGAACTTCTGGCGGAATTTTTCCACGCGGCCGGCGGTGTCGACGATCTTGTGCTGGCCCGTGAAGAACGGGTGCGATTCCGACGAGACTTCGATCTTCACCAGCGGGTATTCCTGGCCTTCGTGCGTGATCTTGTCGCGGGTCTGGATCGTCGAGCGGGTGATGAACTTGAAGTCGCAGGACATGTCGTGGAAGACGACTTCGCGGTAATCCGGATGGGTATCTTGTTTCATGTGCTTCTTTCTGATGAATTGGTAGCCAGACGGCACTTCGGCGGTCAATGCAGCTTCGCGACCCGATTGCCGGCCACTTGCCGGGGTTAAAAACAGCCGGAGAGTATAGCAAAAGAACCGGGGACAGGCACCTATTAATTGGCAACACGTATTGGCGATACGTGTGTTGCCAATTAATAGGCGCCTGTCCCCGATGTCAACGGCTGAAAAGCTTAGCCGCCGCGGCGCATCATGTCGAAGAACTCGACGTTCGTCTTCGTGGCGCGCATCTTGTCGAGGATGAACTCCATCGCCTCGATCTCGTCCATCGAGTACAGCAGCTTGCGCAGGATCCAGATCTTCTGCAGCTCGTTCGGCTTGATCAGCAGCTCCTCGCGGCGCGTGCCGGACTTGTTCAGGTTGATCGCCGGGTAGACGCGCTTCTCGGCCAGGCGGCGCTCCAGGTGCACTTCCATGTTGCCGGTGCCCTTGAATTCCTCGTAGATCACGTCATCCATGCGCGAACCCGTTTCGATCAGCGCGGTGGCGATGATCGTCAGCGAGCCGCCTTCCTCGATGTTGCGGGCGGCGCCGAAGAAGCGCTTCGGGCGCTGCAGCGCGTTGGCGTCCACGCCACCGGTCAGCACCTTGCCCGAGGCCGGGATCACGGTGTTGTAGGCGCGGGCCAGGCGGGTGATCGAGTCCAGCAGGATGACCACGTCCTTCTTCATCTCGACCAGGCGCTTGGCCTTTTCCATCACCATCTCGGCGACCTGCACGTGGCGGGTGGCCGGTTCGTCGAACGTGGAGGCGACGACTTCGCCGCGCACCGAGCGCTGCATTTCCGTCACTTCTTCCGGGCGTTCGTCGATCAGCAGCACGATCAGCGTCACGTCCGGGTGGTTGGCCGTGATGGCGTGCGCAATGTGCTGCAGCATCACGGACTTGCCGGACTTCGGCGAGGCCACCAGCAGGCCGCGCTGGCCCTTGCCGATCGGCGCGATCAGGTCGACGATGCGGCCCGTGATGTTCTCGGCGCCGTTCATTTCGCGCTCGAGGCGCAGCGGCTCGTTCGGGTGCAGCGGCGTCAGGTTCTCAAACAGGATGCGGTGCTTCGAGGCTTCCGGCGATTCGCCGTTGACCTTGTCCACCTTGACCAGCGCGAAGTAGCGTTCGCCATCCTTCGGCGTGCGCACTTCCCCCTCGATGGAGTCGCCGGTGTGCAGGTTGAAGCGGCGGATCTGCGACGGCGAGATGTAGATGTCGTCGGTGGAGGCCATGTAGCTGGCGTCCGGCGAGCGCAGGAAGCCGAAGCCGTCCGGCAGCACTTCCAGCGCGCCATCGCCGAAGATCTGCTCGCCGGACTTGGCGCGCTTCTTCAGGATCGCGAACATCAACTCCTGCTTGCGCAGGCGCGCAGCGTTGTCGATATCGAGGCTGATGGCCATTTCCAGCAAGGCGGAAACGTGCATGGCCTTTAATTCAGATAGATGCATAGATGTTTGAGTGTCCCGTGACGGGAAAGTAAGGTAGGGGAGGGAACTGCGTGGACTAGTGTGTCACTACGATCAGGGGGAGAGGCTGGAGCCTCGATCCCGGCCAGGCAGGTGGTGCCGCGGGCGCAGCACCACCTATATTACTCAAATATTGCTGTCGATGAAAGAGGTCAGCTGGCCTTTTGCCATGGCGCCGACTTTTTGTGCCGCAGGAACACCGTTTTTGAACAGGATCAGCGTTGGAATGCCGCGAATGCCGAACTTGCCCGGCACCAGCTGGTTCGAATCCACGTCCAGCTTGGCGATCGTCAGCTTGCCGTCGTATTCCTTGGCGACTTCTTCCAGGATCGGGGCGATGCTCTTGCAGGGGCCGCACCATTCGGCCCAGAAGTCGACCAGCACCGGGCGGTCGGATTTCAGCACGTCCGCCTCGAAGGATGCGTCGGTAATGTGTTTGATGTTTTCGCTCATGTTGTTTGCCCTTTCGGGTTCCGGATTAAGGTCGCCTGCTGCGCTGCCGCATCCTCACGATAGCCACCGTGCGTTGCGCCGGCACATCAGCCCAAGGATGGGCAAATGGTGGCGCCGCGCACTAAATCAATGTCGCGCTCGATTTACGTGTGATGACTTGGTAGATGAATCAGGCGGGGATGCATCAAATAATAACCTATTTTTTGTCAAGGCGTCGCGGTGTCGCGGCGCGCCGGGCCGGCTAGGCGGTGCCCTGGACCCGTGCCAGCAGGCCGGCCAGTTCGCTCCGCGCCAGCGGCTTGCCGCAGGCTCCGACGATACGCAGCCCCTGCGCCGTCGCCAGCAGCTGCGCGGCGCGCAGCACGCCGCTGTCCATGCCCGACAGCAGGATCACGTCGCCCGCATAGCCCTGCGACGCCACGGCGCGCAGGAACTCGATGCCGTCCATCTCCGGCAGCGACAGGTCGCAGATCAGCAGGCCCGGCCGGAAGCCGGGCAGCACGGCCAGCGCATCGCGCGCGGCAGTGGCGGCCTGCACGTGGAAGTCGCCCAGGCTGTGCAGCATGTCCTGCAGCAGGTCGAGCATGAAGGGGTCGTCGTCCAGCAGCAGGATGTGTAGCGGTGCGTTCATGGGCTTGCGGCGGTCGGCCGGGCGGGGTTATCCGGACAGTGATTGATCCGGACAGTGATTATCGGGGCAAGATGTTTCCAATGGCAATGGAATTCCAGGCGGACTGGCGCGCCGCCGTGCCCGCTCACCCGGGCAGCGTGATGGCCGCGTTGTTCACGATCCGCGCGCGGATGGCGGCCACCAGCGGGCGCAGCCGGGCAAGCAGCGCGTGCGCCTCCCGCGCGGCCTCCTCGGGAATCGACGGGAGCTTCTCCAGCCGCTCGCACAGGTCGCCCATGCCGAACGCGCCCACCGTGCGGGCCGAGGCCTTCAGGCGGTGGCCCAGTTCGCGCACCTGGGCGATGTCGCCGGCCGCCAGCGCCGCTTCCAGTTCGGCCAGGCCGCCTTCCGCGGACAGCAGGAACTTCTGCGCGAACAGGCCCAGCTTGGCGGGCTGGTGGCCCAGCAGCTCGGCCAGCTGCGACAGGTCGATCACGGCCGGATCGCCGGCCAGCGTGGCCGCGGGCTGCTCCGGCTCCGCCGCGGGTTCAGCCGCCACCGGGCGCCGTGCCGGCAGCTGCGCGGCGATCGTGCGCACCATCAGGGCCGGCACGATGGGCTTGGCGATGAAGTCGTCCATGCCGGCCGCCAGGCAGCGCGCCCGGTCCTCGCTGGTGGCGGTGGCCGTCATCGCCAGCACGCGCAGGCCGGCCAGCCGGGCATCGGCACGGATGCGGCGCGTCGCCTCCAGGCCGTCCATCACGGGCATCTGCACGTCCATCAGCACGCAGTCGAACGGGGCGCTGCGCAGCCGCTCCAGCGCCTCGGCGCCATTGCCGGCCACCTGCACCTGCGCGCCCGCTTCCTCCAGCATCTCCTGGGCGATCTGCTGGTTGAAGGTGTTGTCCTCCACCAGCAGCAGCCGGGCATCCTGCAGCGGCGCCAGCCGCGCCGTTGCTGGCGCCGGCGCCGGCACGGCCGCGGCAGTGCTGCCCGGGACTTCCAGCCGCGCCGTGAACCAGAACGTGCTGCCGGCGCCCGGGGTGCTCGTCACGCCCACCGCGCCGCCCATCAGTTGCGCCAGCTGCTTGCAGATGGCCAGGCCCAGGCCCGTGCCGCCATAGGCGCGCGTGGTGGACGGGTCGGCCTGCTGGAAGGACTGGAACAGCCGGCCGATCTCCTCGGTGGACAGGCCGATGCCCTCGTCGCTCACGTCGAAGCGCAGCAGGCAGCCGCCGTCGTTTCCGGCATTGTCCTTCTCCGCTTCGAGCAGCCGCACGCGCACGCCGACCGTGCCATGCTGGCTGAACTTGATGGCATTGCTGGTGTAGTTGATCAGCACCTGGCCCAGGCGCAGCGGATCGCCGCGCAGCATGGCCGGCACGTCCGGCGCCACGTCCACCGCCAGCAGCAGCCCGCGCGCCGCCGCCTCGTCGGCCACCACCGTGTGCAGCGTGGCGATCACGTCGGCCAGCGCGAAGTCGGTCCGTTCGATGGCCAGTTTGCCGGCCTCGATCTTCGAGATGTCCAGGATGTCGTCGATGATGCGCAGCAGGTGCTCGCCGGCGAAGCGGATCTTTTCCAGGTAGTCGCGCTGGCGCGGATCGAGGTCCGTCTTCAGCGCCAGGTGGGCCATGCCGATCACGCCGTTCATCGGCGTGCGGATCTCGTGGCTCATGTTGGCCAGGAAGCGGCCCTTGGCCTGGCTGGCTTCCTCGGCCACCTGCTTGGCCTGGTCCAGCTGGGCGGTGCGCTGCGCCACGCGCTCTTCCAGGTGCTCGTTCAGTTCCAGCAGCGCGCCTTCCGCGCGCTTGCTGTCGGTGATGTCGAGCGACATGCAGATCAGGTAGGAAGGCGCGCCCCGCTCGTCGTACACCGGCTTCTTGAACGTGCGCAGCTGGCGGTGCTGGCGCAGGCGCGGGTTGTAGACGGACTGCTCGTAGTCGATCAGGTCGCCCCGCGCAAAGGCCTCGCGGTCGCGGCGCAGGAATTCGGCCAGCTCGGCGGGCGAATGCAGGTGCAGGTAGCTGCCCTCGTGCAGGTCGGCCAGCGAATACCCCAGCTGCCGTTCGGCCGCGGGATTCATGCGGAACATGCGGCCGTCCGGGCTTTTCAGGAACATCCCGACCGGCATCATCTGGATGATTTCCTGCAGCCGCTGCTCGCCGCGCCGCAGCGCCTCCTCGTTGTGCTGGCGCTCCGTGATGTCGGTCAGGCTGGCCACCGCCATCGTCGCGGCACCCAGCGCATCGCGCATCGGCTCCGCGTTCACGGACAGCCAGGTGACGCCGTTTGGTCCCTGCACGCCCATCACCACGTCCCGCACCGACTGGCCGCTGGCCAGCGCGCGCAGCACGGGATGCTCGCCGTCGGCAAACGGCCGGCCGTCCTCGTGGACGCCCGGCCAGGGCCGCGCGCCGCTGGCACTGGCCGCGCCCAGCAGCCGCACCGCCGCCGCATTGCATTCGAGGATCACGCCTTCGCCATTGAGCACGACCAGGCCGTTGGTGACGGCGTTGAACACGGAGGCCATGCGCTGGCCGGAATTGCGCAGCGCGACTTCGGCCAGGCGGCGGTCGGTGATGTCGGTGATCATCGCCAGCGTGCCGGCCGGCGCGCCGTTCTCGCCGGAGATCTGCGTGGTCGACACGAGGCCCCACATCGTCGACAGGTCCTTGCGGTAGAAGCGCGCGTCGCCCTGTTCGGCCTGGCCGGGCTGGCGGCGCTGGTTCTGCCGCGCCAGCTGGGCGATGCCGTCCTCGTCGAGGAAATCGCGCATCGGCCGGCCCAGCATCTCGTCCGGCCCGTAGCCCAGCATGCGCGCCATGGTCGGGTTGACGAACGACGTGAGCTCGTTCGCATCCGTCATCCAGATGCCTTCGGTGGCCGTCTGCACGATCAGGCGGTAGCGCTCCGAGCTGGCCTGCAGCGCCTGTTCGGTGCGCTGGCGCTGCGTCAGGTCGCGCACCGATACCACCGACAGGGCCTGGCCGGCCATCTCGAGCGGCGCCAGGTGCACCATGGCGGGGAAGTGGCTGCCGTCGCCGCGCCGCGCCGTCAGCACGCGGCCCGGCAGGTTGGGGCGCGAGAACAATTCGCGCGGCAGGCCCGGCGCGCTGCGCATCACTTCCGGCACCAGCAGTTCCATCGACAGGCCGGCCATCTCGCCGTTCGGATAGCCGAAGCTGCGCGCCGCCGCCGCGTTCACCTGCCGCACGCGGCCGCTCCGGTCGGCCACCAGGATCCCGCCCGGCATCGCCTCCAGCACGGCGGCCAGCTGGTTCCGTTCAGCCAGCTCGCGGTCGGTGACGGTGCCGATGGTGCCGCTCACCAGCGTGGCCGCGCCGCTGGCATCGCGCTCCGTCACGCTGGCGCGCGCCAGCATCCAGCGGTATTCGCCGTCGCGGCAGCGCATGCGGAACTCGTGCACCAGCGGCACGTCGTCGGCCTGCGCGGGACCGGTGCGGGGCCAGTCGCGCAGCAGGCCCTGGCGGTCCTCCGGGTGCACGTGGCGCAGCCACTCGTCGCGGTCGCGCGGCGCGAATTCGCCCGGCGCATAGCCCAGCAGCTCGCCGCAGCGGGGGGCGAGGCGCAGCGCGTCCTGCTGCGGCAGCCATTCCAGCACGCCTTCGCCCGCCGCCGCCAGCGCACGGTCCGGCGAGACTGCGGCCAGCGCGGCGGCGGCGCGGCGCAGGCGCAGCAGCTGCCAGCCGACGCCTGCGGCCACCAGCGCGGCCAGCGTGGCGGCACCGATCCACGGCCACGGCAGTTCGTCCGCGGGCTCGCGATATAAAAAGCCGTCCAGCGACACGCCGCGCGGCAGCATGCCCAGTTCCATGTACGTGTTGGCGATGGCCTGCCAGCGCGCCGGATTGCTGTAGCCCGGTTCGATCAGCGTCTGCTCCATCAGCAGCGCGGTCTGGCGCGCCTCGAACAGCAGGTGCTCGCGGCTGGGGCCCTGCGGGTAGCGGGCGCGGATCAGGTCCGCCATTTCCTCCGGATGGGCCATCGCATAGCGCCAGCCGCGCAGCGTGGCCTCGCGCATGGCGCGGGCCCGTTCGGGGTGCTCGCGCAGCTCGCTTTCGGTGGTGTACAGGTTGTCGCCGTAGAAATCGATGCCGGCCGCGCGCGGCGCCAGGATCTCGTAGCGCACCCCGGTGCGGTCCAGCAGGTAGGGGCTGATGGTGATATAGCCGGGCATGAGGTCGATCTTGCCCTCGGCCAGGTCCTCGATGCGGAAGGTGGGGGGCACCAGCTGCAGCTGCGATTGCTGCACGCCCTGGCGCAGCAGGTAGGCCTGCAGTTCCTCGTAACCGGGCGGCAGCATCACGCGGGCGCCTTGCCACTGGCGCGCACGGCCATCGGGTGGCCGCAATGCGAACAGCGCGACGGCGGAATGCTGGAAGATCGCTGCCAGCACCACCACCGGTTCGCCGGCCGCACGGTGCAGCAGCAGGCTGCTGTTGGCGGTACCGTACTGGGCCCGGCCGGCCAGTACCGGCTTGATGTAGTCGACGCCGGGCTGCGCTTCCAGCAGCGTGACTTCCAGGCCCGCGTCGCGGTAATAGCCCTTGTCCTGCGCCGCGTAGAAACCGGCGAACTGGAACTGGTGGCGCCATTTCAGCTGGACCGCCACCTTTTCCAGTGCCCCCGCCGGCGCGGCCACGCACAGGCCCAGTGCCACGGGCAGCAATGCAGACCGGGATATAAAGCGGGATGCAATCCGTGACGCGGAACGAAGGAGCGCGGGCAGCAAAGGCTTCCTTTCTACAAGGCGGACTGCAGGGCTGGCATGGCCAGAATATACACCGTCACGCCACGTTGCCGGCGAACTGGTAGCGGTGGCCGGGATGCCACATCGTGACGATCGAGGCCACCTGGCCGCCCGAACGGGTCTGGCGGCGCAGCACCAGGCAGGGCTGGCGCGCATCCATCGCCAGCAGGGCCGCAATCTCGCGCGGCGCGGCCAGCGCTTCCACGCTGTAGGTGGCGCCCTGCAGCGGCGCGGCGGTCACCAGGTATTCGGAGGGCGTGATGCGGGTGAAGTCCTGGTCGAGGTAGGCGGGCGCGCATTGCGGGTTGACCCAGCGGTCCTCCACCTGGATCGGCACGCCGTTCTCGAAATGCACGATCACGGAGTGGTACAGCGCGTGGCCGGCCGGCAGGTCGAACTGCTTGGCCAGCAGCTCGTTGGCGCGGCCGCCTTCCAGCAGCTGCAGCGTGCTGCGGTGGGTGTGGCCGCGGGCGCGCACCTCGTCGGCGATGCTGCGGATTTCCAGCAGCGTGGCCTGCACCTTCTGCGGCGCCACGTAGGTGCCGGCGCCCTGGCGGCGCGTCAGCACGGCTTCGGCGGTGAGTTCGCGCACGGCGCGGTTGACGGTCATGCGCGAGACGCCGAACTGCCGCACCAGCGCCTGCTCGGACGGAATCACATCGCCTTCCTTCCAGTGGCCGGCGGCGATCTGCGCCGTCAGGAAGTCCTTGATCTGCTGGAAAATCGGGGTGTCCGTCCCGTCGCGCTGTGCTTCCAAACCGCTGTCTCCTGGCTGTCGCGTGTCGGCAGAGTTTAGCACCGGGGCCCGGGAATTCAAAAGCAAGGGGCGGGGTGCTCCGCCGGCGGTGCGCCGCTACGATGGTGGCATACTGTTTAAGGGAGCTGCCATGAACGATATTCGCAACGATGAGCGGGACAATGAGCCGGACAATGAGCGGGACGATGGATGGGACGATGCACGGCGCTGGAGCGCCGTGCAGGCGCGCGATGCGGCCGCCGACGGGGTCTTCTATTACTCCGTGCGCACCACCGGCGTGTATTGCCGCCCCTCGTGCGGCGCGCGGCCGGCGTTGCGCGCCAACGTGGCCTTCCACGCCAGCACGGCCGACGCCGAAGCGGCCGGCTTCCGGCCCTGCCTGCGCTGCAGGCCGGACGAACCACCGCTGGCCGAGCGCCACGCCGCGCTGGTGGCCGAGGTGTGCCGGCTGATCGACGCGGCGGACGAGGAACCCGACCTGGCCACGCTGGCCGAAGCCAGCGGCATCAGCCGCTTCCACCTGCACCGGCTGTTCAAGGCGCAGACGGGCATCACGCCGAAGGCCTACGCGGCGGCGCGGCGCAAGGCAAGGGTGCACGAGGGGCTGGCCAGCGAACCTTCCGTGACGGAGGCGATCTACGCCGCCGGCTACAACTCCAGCGGCCGCTTCTACGCCACGTCCCGCGCGGCGCTGGGCATGACGCCCACCGCGTTCCGCCGCGGCGGCCAGGGCGCCACGATCCGCTTCGCCATCGCCCAGTGTTCGCTGGGTGCGCTGCTGGTGGCCAGCACCGACGTCGGCATCTGCGCGATCCTGCTGGGCGACGATCCGGACCAGCTGGCGCGCGACCTGCAGGACCGCTTCCCGAACGCCGAGCTGGTGGGCGCCGAGCGTGACTACGAGGCGGTGGTGGCGCAGGTGATCGGCATGGTCGAAACCCCGCACGTGGGACTGGACCTGCCGCTGGACGTGCGAGGCACCGCGTTCCAGCAGCGGGTGTGGCAGGCGCTGCGGGGCATTCCGGCCGGCCGCACCGTCAGCTACACGGAACTGGCGGCGCTGGTGGGCTCGCAGAACGGCGCGCGCGCCGTGGCAGGGGCCTGCGCGGCCAATCCGGTGGCGGTGGCGATTCCCTGCCACCGGGTGGTGCGCAACGACGGCGGCCTGTCCGGCTACCGCTGGGGCGTGGAGCGCAAGCGCACGCTGCTCGAACGCGAGGGCTCGCAATGAACCTCGACTGGCAGCGGATCGGCGCGGAGCTCGATGCCCATGGCTGTGCGCACCTCCCGAACGTGCTGGCACCGGGCGACTGCGCACTGCTGGCGGGCGCCTATGACGATGCCGCGCTGTTTCGCAGCCGGATCGTGATGGCGCGCCATGGCTTCGGCCGCGGCGAATACCAGTACTTTCGCTATCCGCTGCCGGACCTCGTGGCAGGGCTGCGCGAGGCGCTGTACCCGCCGCTGGCGGCCATCGCCAACCGCTGGCATGCGGCGCTGGGCATCGATGTGCGCTTTCCGCCGTCGCATGGGGACTTCCTGGCGCGCTGCCACGCGGCCGGGCAGGCGCGGCCCACGCCGCTGCTGCTGCGCTACGACGCGCAGGACTACAACTGCCTGCACCAGGACCTGTACGGCGAGCACGTCTTCCCGCTGCAGGCCGCGTTCCTGCTGTCGCGCCCCGGCCCGGACTTCACGGGCGGCGAATTCGTGCTGACCGAGCAGCGCCCGCGCATGCAGTCGCGCGTGGAAGTGGTGCCGCTGGCGCAGGGCGATTGCGTGATCTTCCCGGTGCATCACCGGCCGGTGCAGGGCAGCCGCGGGATCTACCGCGTCAACCTGCGGCACGGTGTGTCGCGTATCCGGCACGGCCGGCGCCATACGCTCGGGATCATCTTCCACGACGCGCAGTAGGGGCGGTACACTCCGGGTTTATCCCACCCGGAAAGACCTCCATGCGCCTGCCGCCGCTCGCCCTTGCCAGCCTCGCCTTCTTCGTCCACACCGCCGCCAGCGCCGCGCCGGGCACCGTCATCGACAACGCCAATGGCTACACGCTGAACGCGCAGAACGAGCTGGTGCGCTTCCGGTCGCTGGCGTTCGATGGCACCGGCAAAATCGTGGCGGTCGGGGGTGCGCAGGACGTGGCGGCGAAAGCGCCGGGCTTCGCGCACGTGGATGTGCGCGGCAAAACCGTGCTGCCCGGCCTGATCGACGCGCACGGCCACGTGTTCGGCCTGGGCGAGATCGCCACCGGCGCGGAGCTGTACAGCGCCGTGTCGCTGACCGACGCGGTGAAGAAGGTGGCCGACTTCGCGCGCGCGAATCCGAAGCGCGCCTGGGTGGTGGGCAATGGCTGGAACCAGGAGACGTGGAAGCTGGGCCGCTTCCCCACCGCGCAGGAACTCGATGGCGCCGTGGCCGACCGCCCGGCGCTGATGCATCGCGTGGATGGCCACGCCGTGTGGGTCAACAGCCGCGCGCTGGCGCTGGCCGGCATCACGAAGGACACGAAGGACCCGGCCGGCGGCAAGATCGAGCGCGATGCCTATGGCAATGCCACCGGCATCCTCGTCGACGCGGCGATGGAGCTGATGGCGAAGGTGGTGCCGCAGCCGACCGAGGCGGAATCGCGCGCCGCCCTCGATGGCGCGCTGGACGTGCTGAAGAAGGTCGGCCTGACGAGCGTGCACGATGCCGGCATCGGCGTGGGGGCCGACAGGCTGTATCGCGCCTACGCCGATGGCGGCCGGCTGACCACGCGTGTCTACGCGATGATCGGCGACACCACCGCCGACTTCGATGCCCTGGCGGCCAAGGGCCCGCTGAAAAGCTATGCGAACGACCTGTACGCGCTGTCCGCCGTGAAGCTGTATGCGGATGGGGCACTGGGCAGCCGCGGTGCGGCGCTCATCAAGCCCTACAGCGATGCGCCGCACACGCACGGCCTGCTGTTCTACAACGATGCCGTGATGCGCGAGAAGATGGGCAAGGCCATGCAGGCCGGCTACCAGGTCAATGTGCACGCGATCGGCGATGCCGGCAACCGCCAGATCCTGGACAGCTACGCGGCGCTGCTGCAGAAGTATCCGAACGAAGCGCTGCGCCACCGCATCGAGCACGCGCAGGTGGTGGCGCTGGCCGACATTCCCCGCTTCGCGCAGCTGAACATCATCCCGTCGATGCAGCCCACGCATGCCACGTCCGACCAGAACATGGCCGAACAGCGCGTCGGGCCGCAGCGCATTCAGGGTGCCTACGCGTGGCGCACCTTCCTGAAGCAGGGCTCGCATATCGCCTGCGGTTCCGATTTCCCGATCGAGGCGCCGAACCCGTTCGAGGGCATTCACGCGGCCGTCACGCGCCAGGACATGCGCAATGTGCCGGCCGGCGGCTGGCACAAGGAACAGGCGATGACGCTGCAGGAAGCCTTCCGCTGCTTCACGCTCGATGCGGCCTACGCGGCGCGCCAGGAGAACGTCATCGGTTCGCTGGAGCCGGGCAAGTGGGCCGACTTCATCGTGACCGACGCCGACCTGTTCAGGGTGGCGCCGGCCGAGATCGGCCGCATCGGCGTGCTGGAGACCTGGGTGGGCGGCAAGCAGGTATTCAGGAAGTAGACACCCCGGAAGTAGACATATTGTTCAACTGCGCGATCGTGGCGGCCGGCAGCACCAGGTCCGCCGCGGCCAGGTTCTCGCGCAGGTGCGCCACCGACGACGTGCCCGGGATGACGAGGATGTTGGGTGAGCGTTGCAGCAGCCAGGCAATCGCCACCGCCATCGGCGTCGCTTCCAGCTGCGCGGCCACGGCCGACAGCGTGTCCGACTGCAGGGGCGTGAAGCCGCCGAGCGGGAAGAACGGCACGTAGGCGATGCCGGCGGCGGCCAGTTCGTCGATCAGCGTGTCGTCGTCGCGGTGCGCCAGGTTGTACATGTTCTGCACGCAGACGATCGGCGTGATGCGCTGCGCGTCGCGCACTTGCGCCGGCGTCGCGTTGCTGATGCCGATGTGGCGCACCAGGCCCTGTTCGCGCAATTCGGCCAGCACCGTCAGCGGTTCTTCCAGCGAGCCTTCGGCCGGGCCGTGCACGCTGAACATGGCGCGCAGGTTGACCACCTCCAGCGCATCGAGCCCCAGGTTGCGCAGGTTGTCGTGCACCGCCCCCACCAGTTCCGCTTTCGAGAAGGCCGGCAGCCAGGCGCCCTGGTCGTCGCGGCGTGCGCCGATCTTCGTCACGATCGTCAGGTCCTCCGGATAAGGGTGCAGCGCCGCGCGGATCAGCTGGTTGGTCACGTGCGGGCCGTAGAAGTCCGATGTGTCGATGTGGTTCACACCGTTTTCGATTGCCGCCTGCAGCACCGCTTGCGCCGCTGCCGGGTCCTTCGGCGGGCCGAACACGCCCGGCCCGGCCAGCTGCATGGCGCCGTAGCCGAGGCGGTTCACGGTGCGGTCGCCGAGCTGCCAGGTTGGGGTAATTGCCGTCATGTCGTTCTCCTTGAGTGGGTTGAGGGAAGCTTACGGCCGTCCCGTCTGCGCGACAATCCGGTAAAGTGTGGATGGGTTGTGCGAAAAAACGAACAATGGAGGGGGAATGACTGCGGACCTGGGCGACCTGAATGCCTTCGTGACGGTGGCGCGCGCGGGCGGCTTCCGCGATGCGGCGCGGCTGGCCGGCGTGAGTGCCTCGGGCCTGAGCGAGGCGGTGCGGCGGCTCGAAGGGCGCCTCGGCGTGCGGCTGCTGAACCGCAGCACGCGCAGCGTCGTGCCGACCGAAGCGGGCCGGGGGCTGCTGGAGCGCCTGGCGCCCGCGCTGAACGAGGTGCAGGCGGCGCTCGATGTCGTCAACGCCTTTCGCGACCGGCCCAGCGGCACGCTGCGCCTGAACGTGCCGCTGGCCGCCTCGCGCCTGGTGCTGCCGTCGCTGGTGCCCCGCTTCCTGGCGGCGTACCCGGACATCGTGCTGGACGTGACGGTGGAAGACAGCTTCGTCGACGTGCTGGCCGGCGGCTACGATGCCGGCATCCGCTACGAGGAGCGGCTGGAGCAGGACATGATCGCCGTGCCGATCGGCCCGCGCGTGCAGCGCTTCGCCGCAGCCGCCGCACCGGCCTACCTGGAGCGCCGCGGCACGCCCCGCCATCCCGGCGAACTGCTCGATCACGCTTGCCTGGCCGGCCGCTTCGGCACCGCGGTGCTGCCGTGGGAGTTCGCCCGCGATGGCGAGACGGTGCAGGTCGACCCGCGCGGCCCGCTGCGCGTGAAGCTGGGCGCCGCGGCCGACCTGGCGGTCGAGGCGGCGGTGGCCGGCAGCGGCATCGTCTACATGTTCGAGGACTGGCTGCAGCCGTATTTCCGGCGCGGCGAGCTGGTCCCCGTGCTGGAGCCGTGGTGGCTGAGCTTTTCCGGCCCTTTCCTGTACTACCCGGGCCGGCGGCTGGTGCCGGCGCCGCTGCGGGCGTTCATCGATTTCATTCGGGCCGGGGTACCATAGCCGCTGCGGTCAATGCACCCAGAGCAGGCGCCGCAGGCTGCGCATCAGGTAGCCGCCATCGTTCCGCGTTTTTTCCTGCATTGCCGTGATGAATGCCGTTAGTCCCGATGCCGGACGGCTCGCATCGATCTTGCGGCAATAGGGGCGTGTCAATGCACCGACATCCCCTTCCTCAGTCGCGTTCCCCAGATTTTTCGGCGGATCGCGGAAAATCTGCGCAATATCGAGCCCCTGCTTCGGGGGGCAGAGGCCGGTAAGCCAGCCGGGCGGCTCGTCCTCGGCGGCCTCCGGCCCTGCAAGCAGGGTCTTGCCGTCGACCAGCGGGATCAGGTGATGATTCAGTTCGCCCCAGACATCGAAGTCGTCCGCATCGAGCGGCACGGGAAACACGCTGCTGGCCTGGCGCGGATTGCCCAGCCATTCCATGTCGTCATCGGTTTCAGCCAGCGCCGAAAGCCGCATGCGCTCCGAGGCGCGCAGGCCCTTTGCAAGCAGGTCGCGTGCGCGGAGCATGCTCGACGGGTCAATCAGCCGGATTTCGGTGCCGCCCGTCGCGCTGTTCTCCCTGATCTCGTAGGCCAGCATGTATGCAGCAAGCGCTTCAACGGTGTAGTGCATGGTCACGGCCCAGCGGATATCGGTCTGGTCGATCCTGATCATTGCGCTGCGGTTGGTCTCGTTCTCGTAATAGGCCTCTTCCTCGGACGGCAGGCCGAAGTCGAGCACGCGATCGTGCCGACGCGGGATGGCAAAGAAGTTGCGCTCCGCGACAGACAGCGTGCCATCCCCATTCAGATCGCGCGCCCATGTCGCCGGCTTCACGAGCAGGCCATCCTGTGGCGACTTCAGTTCAATTTTTTCCAGGACTTCCCGTGTTTCACGCAAGCCGTCCTGCAGTTGCAGGAACTCCTTTCTGATCATCGCCATCAGTTCCGCATTGGAAGGGCGCTTGCTTTGCTCCAGATGCAGCAGGCGGTCCAGGAACGTCCAGCCATGCTGGATCAAGGCCACATCCTTGCAGATGACATAAGCCTGTTGCTCGCGGGGCGTGGCTGGGGCCCGTCGGGGCAGAGTCGCGCAGGTGGACTCGAATGCTGCAGTGGTGGTGAGATCGGGTTGACCAGCCTGGACCTGGCCGGCAAGTAAAACAGCGGTGAGTAGCAGGGCTTGCATCCTGAACATGGGACACTCCTGGAAGTTGGGTTCCAGCAGGTTAGCGAAGGCCCCCGTGACGGCCTTGTGATCCAACAAGTTTGGCTGTCACGCCCTCGGCACCAAAATGTCGTTGACGCCCTTGTATAGACAACCTATGCTGCGGTGATCAGTCACCACAACGCGCAGGAGTTGCCATGGACCAGCCGACCGACGATCCGCGTTTCGATTCACGTTGCGACCCCACCCGCACCATCCGCGCGCCGTGCGGCCCGGACAAGGTCTGCAAGACCTGGGGTGCGGAAGCGGCCTACCGCATGCTGCAGAATAATCTCGACCCGGAGGTGGCCGAGAATCCGCAGGCGCTGGTGGTGTACGGCGGCATCGGCCGCGCGGCGCGCAACTGGGCGTGCTTCGATGCGATCCTGGCCGCGCTGAAGGAACTGGGCGAAGAGGAGACGCTGCTGATCCAGTCCGGCAAGCCGGTCGGCGTGTTCCGCACCCATGCCGATGCGCCGCGCGTGCTGATCGCCAATTCGAACCTGGTGCCGAAGTGGGCCAACTGGGAACACTTCAACGAACTCGATCGCAAGGGCCTGTTCATGTACGGCCAGATGACGGCCGGCAGCTGGATCTATATCGGCACGCAGGGCATCGTGCAGGGCACCTACGAAACGTTTGCCGAGGCGGGGCGCCAGCATTTTGGCGGCACCATGAAAGGGCGCTGGATCCTCACGGCGGGCCTGGGCGGCATGGGCGGCGCGCAGCCGCTGGCCGCCACGATGGCCGGTGCCGTGTCGCTGACCGTCGAGTGCCAGCAGGCCAGCATCGACTTCCGCCTGCGCACCCGCTACCTCGACCGGCAGGCAGCGGACATCGACGAGGCGCTGGCCCTGGTGCGTCAATACAAGGAAGAGGGCACGGCAATCTCCATCGGCCTGCTGGGCAATGCGGCCGACGTGCTGCCCGAACTGGTGCGGCGCGCGCGCGAGGGCGGCCTGGTGCCGGACCTCGTCACGGACCAGACCTCGGCGCACGACCTCGTCAACGGCTACCTGCCGCGCGGCTGGACGGTCGACCAGTGGCAGGCCGCGCGCCACGATCCGGCCCGCCACGCCGCGCTGCAAGCGGCCGCCGCGGCCTCCTGCGCCGTGCATGTCGGGGCGATGCTGGACTTCCAGGCGCTGGGCGCGCAGGTGGTCGACTACGGCAACAACATCCGGCAGGTGGCGTTCGACCACGGCGTGGCGAATGCCTTCGCCTTCCCCGGCTTCGTACCGGCCTATATCCGCCCGCAGTTCTGCGAAGGGCGGGGGCCGTTCCGCTGGGTAGCGCTGTCCGGCGATCCGGAAGACATCTACAAGACCGATGCGAAGATCCGCGAACTGTTCCCGCACCATGCGAACGTGCACCGCTGGCTGGACATGGCGCGCGAGCGCATCGCCTTCCAGGGCCTGCCGGCGCGTATCTGCTGGCTGGGGCTGGGCGAGCGCCACCTGGCCGGGCTGGCGTTCAACGAGATGGTGAAGAACGGCGAGCTGAAAGCACCCATCGTGATCGGCCGCGACCACCTGGACACGGGCTCCGTGGCCAGCCCGAACCGCGAGACGGAGAGCATGCGCGATGGCAGCGATGCCGTCTCCGACTGGCCCCTGCTGAACGCGCTGCTCAACACGGCCGGCGGCGCCACCTGGGTGTCGCTGCACCATGGCGGCGGCGTGGGCATGGGCTACTCGCAGCATGCCGGCGTCGTCATCGTGGCCGATGGCACCGATGCGGCCGCGCAGCGCCTGGCCCGCGTGCTGGTCAACGACAGCGGCAGCGGCGTGATGCGCCACGCGGATGCGGGCTATCCGGCCGCCATCGCCTGCGCCGAACGCAATGGACTCAATCTTCCCATGGTGACGAAATGACCCTTGTCCTGCATCCCGGCAGGCTGGCCCTGGCCGACCTGCGCGCCGCCTGGTCCGCCCACACCCCCATCGCGCTGGCCGCCGAGGCCTACGCGCAGATCGACGCATCAGCACAGGCGGTTCAGGCGATCGTGCGGAAGGGCGACGCTGCCTACGGCATCAACACGGGCTTCGGCCTGCTGGCGAAAACCCGCATCCCGGACGACCAGCTGGAAAAGCTGCAGCGCAACCTGATCCTGTCGCACTCGGTGGGCACCGGCGACCTCCTGCCGGATCCCGTGGTGCGCCTGCTGCTGCTGACCAAAATCGGCAGCCTGGCGCGCGGCTATTCCGGCATCCGCGCCGCCGTCATCGATGCGCTGGTGGCGCTGTACAACGCCGAGATCATGCCGGCCATTCCCGCCAAGGGTTCCGTGGGTGCGTCCGGCGACCTGGCGCCGCTGGCGCACATGACGCTGGCGATCCTGGGCGAGGGACCGGTGCGCGTGAAGGGCGAGCTGATGCCCGCAACCGAAGCACTGCGCGCGGCCGGCATCGCCCCCGTGGTGCTGGCGCCGAAGGAAGGGCTGGCGCTGATTAACGGCACGCAGGTCTCCACGGCGCTGGCGCTGCACGGCCTGTTCATGGCCGAGCGGCTGATGGAGGCGGGCATGGTGAGCGGCGCGATGTCGCTCGATGCGGCGAAGGGCAGCGATGCGCCGTTCGATGCGCGCGTGCATGCGGTGCGCGGCCAGCCCGGCCAGATCGCCGCCGCCTCCATCTACCGGCAGCTGGTGGCGGACAGCGCGATCCGCGCCTCGCACCTCGTCGGCGACGAACGGGTGCAGGACCCCTACTGCCTGCGTTGCCAGCCGCAGGTGATGGGCGCGTGCATGGACCTGATCGCGAACGCCACGCGCACGCTGCTGATCGAGGCGAATGCCGTCACCGACAATCCCCTGATCTTCCGTGACGATGACGAAGTGAAGATCGTCTCGGGCGGGAATTTCCACGCCGAGCCGGTGGCCTTCGCGGCGGACACGCTGGCGCTGGCCATCGCGGAAATCGGCAGCATCGCCGAGCGCCGCATCGCGCTGCTGATCGATGCCACGCTGTCCGGCCTGCCGCCGTTCCTGGTGCGTGAGCCGGGGCTCAATTCCGGCTTCATGATTGCGCACGTGACGGCGGCCGCGCTGGCGTCGGAAAACAAGTCGCTGGCCCACCCGGCCAGCGTGGACACCATCCCCACCTCCGCCAACCAGGAAGATCACGTGAGCATGGCCACCTTCGGGGCGCGCCGGCTGGACGACATGGCGCACAATACCGCGGCCATCCTCGGCATCGAGCTGCTGGCCGCCGCGCAGGGCATCGACTTCCATCGGCCGCTGACGACGTCGCCGCACCTGGAGCACGTGCACGAGCAGCTGCGCCGCGCGGTGCCGTTCTATGAGGTGGACCGCTACTTCGCGCCCGATATCGCGGCGGCGAAAGCGATGGTGCTGCGCGGCGAGCTGTCCGCCACCTGCCGCGAGCTGTTCGTGACCCTGCATCCTTAAGGAGACGATGTGGACTTTCACTTCACCGCCGGCACCCTCCCGCTGCTGGTCTCGATGCCGCATGCGGGCACGGAGATCCCGGCCGATATCGCCGCCACGATGACGCCCGCCGCGCTGCGCAAGGCGGATACGGACTGGCACCTGCCCGAACTGTATGCCTTCGCGCGCGAGCTGGGTGCATCGACCATCGCGGGCCGCTGGTCGCGCTACGTGATCGACCTGAACCGGCCGCCGGAAGACACCAATCTGTATCCCGGCCTCGATACCACGGGCCTGTGCCCGCTCGACACCTTCGCGCGCGAACCGCTGTACCAGCCGGGCCACGCGCCGGACGACGACGAGGTGCAGCGCCGCCTCGCCCGGTACTGGCAGCCCTACCACGCGCAGCTGCGCGGGGAACTGGACCGGCTGCTGCACCTGCATGGCCGCGTGGTGCTGTGGGAAGCCCATTCCATCGCCTCCGTCGTGCCGCGCTTCTTCGAGGGCAGGCTGCCGGACCTGAATTTCGGCACGGCCGGTGGGACCAGCTGCGCCCCCGGTCTCGCCGATGCCGTCACCGCCCTGGCGCGGGCATCGGCCTACACGGTGGCCGTCAACGGCCGCTTCAAGGGCGGCCACATCACGCGGCATTACGGCCGGCCGGAGCAGGGCATCCATGCGCTGCAGCTGGAGATGTGCCAGGACACGTACATGGACGAGGCGCCGCCGTTCGCCTACCGCCCCGACCGCGCCGCGCAGGTGCAGCCGCTGCTGGGGCGGATGCTGCGCGCTGCCGCAGAGTGGACGGCAGCTGCGGGGCCAGCCACATGAAGCTGTTCGCCAGCCACGCGCTGCTGCCGGCAGGCTGGTGCCGCAACGTGCTGCTGGCGTGGGATGACGCGGGCCGGTTCACCGCCGTCACGCCGGATGCCGTGGCGCCGACCGGTGTTGAGCGCGCCGAGTACGTCCTGCCCGGCATGGTCAACCTGCACTCGCATAGCTTCCAGCGCGCGCTGTCCGGGCTCACGGAAATCGCCGGCGACGGGCCGGACAGCTTCTGGACCTGGCGCGACCTGATGTACCGCACGGCGCTGCGCATCACGCCAGCGCAGATGGAGGCGATCGCCGCGCAGCTGTTCGTGGAGTGCCTGCGGCACGGCTACACGTCCGTCTGCGAATTCCATTACCTGCACCGCGCGCCGGATGGCGCCCCGTACGGCGACGTGGCCGAGACCGCGCGCCGCGTGCTGGCCGGCGCGGCGCAGGCCGGCATCGGCATCACGATGCTGCCCGTGCTGTATCGCCATGCCGGCTTCGGCGCCAAGCCCCTGCGCGACGAGCAGCGCCGCTTCGCCTCGACCGTGGACGATGTGCTGGCCATCGTGGCGGCGCTGGAACCGCTGCGCAGCCCGCTGGTCGAAGTGGGCGTGGCGCCGCATTCGCTGCGCGCCGCCTCGATCGACGACATCCGCGCGCTGGTGGGCGCGGTGCCGCGCGATCGGCCGATTCACCTGCACATCGCCGAACAGGAGGACGAGGTGCGGCAGTGCCTGGCGCATGCCGGGCGCCGTCCCGTGTCTTTTCTGTTTGATACTATGGCGGTGGACGCGCGGTGGTGTTTCGTTCATGCAACTCACCTCGACGACCAGGAGGTGGCGGCCCTGGCGGCCAGTGGTGCGGTGGTGGGGCTTTGTCCCAGCACGGAGGCGAACCTGGGCGACGGCCTTTTCCCGCTGGCGCCGTTTCTGCGGCAGGGCGGGCGCTTCGGCATCGGCAGCGACAGCCATGTGTCGACCAGCCCGGTGGAGGAACTGCGCTGGCTCGAATACGGCCAGCGCCTGGCGGCACGGCGGCGCAACCTGGCCGTGTCGCGGCAGGAGCGGCGCGTGGGCGACTATTTGTGGCAGTCCGCGCTGGCCGGCGGTGCGCAGGCCGCGGGACGCAAGGTCGGCGCGCTGGCGGCGGGCTGCGTGGCGGACCTGCTGGTGCTCGATGCCGCGCATCCGAACGTGGCGCCGCCACCGGCCACGCTGAACGGCTTCGTCTTCGGCGGCAACGACAATCTGGTGCAGGATGTACTGGCCGGCGGACGGTGGGTCGTGCGCGGCCGTGAACACGTGGCGCAACAGGCCATCGCCACGCGCTTTCGCTCTACGCTGGCCGAACTCCGTGAGCTGCCATCATGACGATGCTGATCCAGTACGCAAGCCTGAACCCCACGCCCTGGAAGAACGGCGGCGGGTGCACGACCGAGATCCTGGCCTCGCCGCCGGGCGCCACGCTGGACGACTTCGACTTCCGCATCAGCCTGGCCACCATCGCGCACAGCGGGCCGTTCTCCCTCTTCCCCGGCGTCGACCGCACGCTGTCGCTCGTCGATGGCGGGGGCGTGGTGCTCGACGTGGGCAACGAGCGGCAGGTGGCGCTCAGCGACAGGGAGCCGGTGGTGGCCTTCCCCGGCGAGATCGCCGTCTCCGCCACGGTCGATGGCAGCCCCACGACGGACTTCAACGTGATGACGCGCCGCGCGCGCTGCTCGCACCAGGTCGAGCGCCGCATCGTCACCGATTATTCGCTGCTGGAGCGCCGCAGCGCGCTGACGGTGCTGTTCCTGGCCGAAGGCGAAACGCTCACCGTGCACAGCGCGCGGGAGCGGATGTCGATGGTGCGGTACGATGCGGTGGTGCTCGACCGCGAGGAAACCTGGACCCTGGAGGCGCCGCGCGCCACCGTGTTCATCGTCGACATCATTGGCGGAGGAGACGATTGAACGAAACCGATTGAAAGAGATGGGCAACGCATGAACGGATGGGACCTGCTGATCACGAACATCCACCTGGCCACGCAAGGGCAGGATGGCATCATCCGGGACGGCGCGATCGCCGTGCGCGACGGCCGCATCGCCTGGCTCGGCCCGCAGTCCGAATTACCGTCAAGCGAAGCAGGCGCAGTGCGCGATGGCCAAGGCTGCTGGCTCACGCCGGGCCTGGTCGACTGCCACACCCACATCGTCCACGCCGGCAACCGCAGCGACGAATTCGAGGCACGCCTGAATGGCACCACCTACGAGGACATCGCACGGGCCGGCGGCGGCATCGCCGCCACCGTGCACGCCACCCGCGCCGCCAGCGAAGAAGAATTGCTGCGCCAGAGCCTGCCCCGCATCGCCAGCCTGCTGGCCGAAGGCGTGACCACCATCGAGATCAAGTCCGGCTATGGCCTCGACCTGGCCAGCGAGGCGAAGATGCTGCGCGTGGCGCGCCGGGTGGCGCAGGTGCTGCCGGTGCGCGTGGCCACCACCTTCCTCGGTGCGCACGCGCTGCCACCGGAGTATGCGGGCCGGGCGGACGCGTACATCGACCTGGTCTGCACGATGATTCCCGCGCTGGCAGCCGAAGGGTTGATCGATGCCGTGGATGCGTTCTGCGAGCGGATCGGCTTCACGGCCGCGCAGACGGAACGCGTGTTCGCCGTCGCCCAGCGCCATGGCCTGCCCGTCAAGCTGCATGCCGAACAGCTGTCGGACCAGGACGGCGCGGCACTCGTGGCACGCTATCGGGGCCTGTCCGCCGATCACCTGGAACACCTGACGGAGGAGGGCATGACAGCCATGGCCGCCAGCGGCACCGTCGCCGTGCTGCTGCCCGGCGCCTACTACTTCCTGCGCGATACCACACCGCCGCCCGTCGCGGCACTGCGCGCCGCCGGCGTGCCGATGGCCGTCGCCACGGACTGCAATCCCGGCACCTCGCCGCTGACCTCCCTGCTGCTGGCCATGAACATGGCGTGCACGCTGTGGCGCCTGACGCCGGAGGAAGCGCTGGCCGGTACCACGATCCACGCGGCGCGTGCGCTCGGTTTGCAGGACGAGATCGGCAGCCTGGCAACCGGCAAGCGCGCCGACTTCGCGCTGTGGCGCATCGAGCGTCCGGCGGACCTCTGTTACGCGATGGGCTTCAACCCGTGCGCGGGCGTCGTCAATGGCGGTGTCTGGCGGCACGCCGTGGTGCCTGCATGAGGGCCTTCTTCGCACTCCTGCTCCTCTCCTTCGGCCTCAACGCCCTCGCGGACGACGGCACGCTGCGCATCGGCTCGAAGCGCTTCACCGAAGGCTACATCCTGTCCGAGCTGGTGACGCAGACGGCGGCGCCGCATGTGAAGGTGGAGCACCGCCAGGGGCTGGGCAACACGGCGATCGTGCTGGCCGCGCTGAAGAACGGCAGCATCGACCTTTACCCGGAATACGTGGGCACGATCGACCAGGAGATCCTGCAGAACAAGAAGCCTGCCACGCTGGACGAGATGCGCCGCGCGCTCGCGACGATGGGCCTCGGCCTTGCCGTACCGCTCGGCTTCAACAACACCTATGCGCTGGCGGTGCGCGGCGATGCGGACCTGCAGTCGCTGTCCGACCTGGCGCGCCATCCGGAACTGCGCTTCGGCCTGTCCCATGAATTCATCGGCCGCGCCGATGGCTGGCCGGGACTGGCGCAGCGCTACGGCCTGGCGCAGCAGCCGCGCGGCCTCGATCACGGCATCGCCTACGAGGCGCTGGCCGCGAAGCAGGTGGACGTGATCGACATCTATTCGACCGATGCCAAGATCGCCCGCTACCACCTGAAGGTGCTGCGCGACGACCGCGCCTATTTCCCCCGCTACGATGCGATGCTGCTGTATCGCCTGGATACGCCGGCCCGCTTCCCGCGGGCGTGGCAGGCCATCGCCGCGCTGGAAGGGAAGATCACGGAACGGGACATGATCGCCATGAACGCCGCCGCCGAACTGGCAGGGCAGCCGTTTGCCGCCGTGGCGAAGAACTGGCTCATGAAAGGGAATCAAACCGCCGCCGCGCAGAAGCCGGCGCGCGCCTCGTTCGTGGACGTGCTGTTCGGCGACGACCTGGCGCGCCTGACGGGCCAGCACGTGCTGCTGGTGGTGCTGTCCGTGCTGCTGGCGTGCGTCGCGGGCATCCCGCTCGGCGTGCTGGCCGCCTTGCAGCCGCGCCTGCGCCAGCCGGTGCTGGCCTTCACGGGCGTGCTGCAGACCGTGCCGTCGCTGGCGCTGCTGGCGATGCTCATTCCGCTGCTCGGCACCATCGGCACGGTGCCCGCGCTCGTTGCGCTGTTCGTGTATGCGCTGCTGCCCATCGTGCGCAACACCTGCACCGGCATCCTCGGTGTCGCGCCCGGCCTGCGCCAGGCCGCGCTGGCACTGGGCCTGACACCCCGCCAGCGCCTGTGGCATGTGGACCTGCCGCTGGCGCTGCCGATCATCCTGGCCGGCGTGAAGACGGCCGCCGTGATGAGCGTGGGCACGGCCACGATCGCCGCCTTCATCGGTGCCGGCGGCTATGGCGAACGGATCACCACGGGCCTGGCGCTGAACGACAACGCCACCATGCTGGCCGGCGCCATTCCCGCGGCGGCGCTGGCCCTGTTGACGCAACTGCTGTTCGAACTGCTGGAGCGCCGGTTCACGAACCGGCAGGGCGCAACCCGCAAGGTGTAAGCAAATACCAGTGCCTGGTAACCGTTTGTAAAGGCCAGCGCGGGACGGAATCGGGCGGACTATATTGAAGCCGTTGATTCATCTCCCCTCCCAACTGACACCTGGGTTCGAGGCCACGCCGTGATCCACCTGCGGCGTGGCGTTTTTTTTGCGCGCTCGCTAGCCGGCGGCCAGCTCTGTCAGCGCGCTGCCCGTCACGCGGCAGATGCGCCAGTCCGGCATCACCTCGGCGCCCATCTTCTGGTAGAACGCGATCGCATTGGCGTTCCAGTCCAGCACCGACCATTCGAAGCGGCCGCACTGGCGTTCCACCGCGAGCGCCGCCAGCGCGGCCAGCATCTGCTTGCCGTAGCCATGGCCGCGGCGATCCTGTTTCACGTACAGGTCCTCCAGGTACAGGCCCTTGCGGCACAGGAAGGTGGAGAAGTTATGGAAGAACAGGGCGAACGTGACGACCGTGCCGCCTGCCTCTTCCCCTACGATGGCTTCGCACGGCGGCCGCACGCCGAACAGCGCGTCGTGCAGCATCGTTTCGTCGGCGATGACCATGTGTTCCAGCTTCTCGAATACGGCCAGTTCGCGGATCATCGCGAAGATGGCGGACACGTCGTCGGGTTGGGCGGGGCGGATATGCAGCTGGCTCATGAGACTTTCTTCAATGGTTCGGGTTCGATGATGGCAGGTGCCGGGCGCTTCGCTGCCGGGGCTTTCAATGCCCACGCCACGCTGCCCAGGCAGACCAGCATGCCCAGGCACTCGATGGGGCCGGGGCGGAAATGTTCGAGGCGGATCGACAGCAGCACCGAGATGACGGGCGTGACGACACCGATGTAGACGGCCTTGCTGGAACCGATGCGGTCGATCAGCGTGAAGAAGCAGGCGAACGCGATCACGGAACCGAACAGCGCCAGGTACAGCAGCCCGGCCCAGTAGCGCGCGGTGGTCGGCAGCACGAAGGACTGGCCCGTAACAAACACCCAGGCCGCTACCAGCAGCGTCCCCCACAGCATGCCCCAGGCCATTGTCAGCAGCACGTTCGGCGCGTGTTCGCGCACCCGCACCACCATCACGTTGCCGGCCGCGCTGGCGATCGTCGCCATCAGCGCCAGCAACAGCCCCAGCAGGTAATGGCTGTGCGGATTGTCGCTGCCGGCCAGGATCTCGCGCACGGCGCCGCCGATCGACTGCCAGAACAGCAGCACCACGCCGGCCACCGCCACGCCGCCCGCCACCCAGGTGCGCCAGGTGAGCGGCGTGCCCAGGATCAGCCGGTTCAGCAGCGGATTCCAGAACACCATCAGTGCGAACAGCACGGCCACCAGTGCCGACACGAGGTACTGCTCCGCCGTGTAGGTGCAGATATAGCTGACGCCGAACGTGGCGCAGCCCTGCACGATCGTCCAGCGCTGCGCGCGCCATGGCAGCATGAGCTTGTCGCCCCGCAGCTTGCACCAGGCGAACAGCACGGCGGATGACAGCGCGAAGCGGTACACGACGGAGACGGAAGGGGCGATGTCGCCCAGCTGCAGGGTGATCGCCCAGAACGTGGAACCCCAGATGAGGCAGGCGATGATGAAGAGAAGGGAAGAGGGCATCGCGGAAGTATACGTGCTTTCCTGCCCTTTCCCTAAGGCATTGACCGCTTTGGATCGCCAGGGAGCTGTTGCTGTTTCGCCCGCGCCACTTGAGCCTCCACAATGCGCGCAGCACTAATGGCAATGGGGGGACAATAGAAATTATTATTCAAAAACTAATTTTCGCGAGGTGGTCATGGACAGGCGCTTGCAGTGGATCGTGGCATCGGTGCTGGCTTACATTGCCATCCTGATGCTGACGGTGGTGACGACCGGCGATGCGGCGCCCTGGCCGACGCTGCGGCTGGCCACGCCGCTGTAAGCCTCGCCTAGTAGGCCACGCGAAAACGGCGGTACAGGAACCCGAGCACGAACAGGGGACCGATCAGCAGGAAGCGCAGGTCGTCCAGGAAGGAAGGCTTCTTCCCCTCGATCAGGTGGCCGATGAACTGCCCGGCCCAGGCCAGCACGAAGATCGCGATCGACAGCGGCAGCACCGTGATCGGCGGCAGCGAGGCCAGGATCCCCAGCATCACCAGTCCCATCACCAGCATGCCGGCCGCGAAGGGCCGCGACAGCGTCCAGTAATACGCCAGCGCCGCCGCCGCGCCGGCCACCGCCACCAGCGGGTGCACCCACCACAACATGCCGAGCAGCGACAGCACGATCACCGGCACGCAGACGAAGTGGATCAGCTCGTTGGCGGGATTGCGGTGGCTTTCGCTGTATCGGGCGAGCAGGGTGTCAATCGTGCGCGGTTCGGTCATGGGAATCTCCGTCGGTGTTGTCGTGCTTCGATGAGCGGGTTCGTGGCGCGTTGTTGCGGTGCCTTGTGGCGTACCTCGACGCAATGTCTGCCATGGTCCCGGTCATCGTGGCGTATTGTCGAGTTCATTCTACCGCCAGCTGCGGCCGGCGCCAGCCCGCGTTCTCGCCTGCGCGGTCCACGCCACGCTGGAAGCTACAATCGGCCCATGCCTTCTCTTCCCCTTGCCGGCCTGGCGCCGGTGCTCGATACCGATACGCGCATCCTCATCCTCGGCAGCTTCCCTGGCGCCGCTTCGCTGGCCGCGCAGCAGTATTACGCCCACCCGCGCAACCAGTTCTGGCGCCTCGTCTCCGCACTGGTCGGCGAAGACCTGGCGGCGCTGCCATACGCCGAGCGGCTGCCGCGCCTCCGCTCGCACCGCTTCGGCCTGTGGGATGTGCTGGGCGCCTGCGAGCGGGAGGGCAGCCTGGATTCGGCGATCCGCAATCCGGCGGCGAACGATTTCGAACGTCTGAAGCATCTGTGCCCGCGGCTGGAAACGGTGGGCTTCAATGGCCAGACCTCCGGCAAGTTCGCGCCGCAGTTCGCCGCGCAGGGGTATCGGACGGTGGTGCTGCCGTCGAGTTCACCCGCGCATATGGCGATGAGCTTCGAGCAGAAGCTCCAGGTGTGGCGACAGCTGGTGGAATACGCTGCCTTCGCGCCACAGCCGCAACGGCAAGGCTCCTTGCTGTGACGTTTGACAGGCTGGCGCCAGCGCCTTGGACTATTCGACGCGCCGTGGCCCATTGTCGCGGCGGCCCGCAGCCCGATCCTCCTGGCAGCACCGATACTGTTGAGTAACTCGCCGAGACACTTTGGGTAATCCGAATGTTCGACCCTGTCTAAACGTGCCGGTTTTCCGCCATTTCGCTCTAAACCGCTCTGAAACTTGCGGGTCGCCGTCCAACATCGCCTGGAAAGTCCGGACGAAAGTCTAAAGCTGCTTCTTGTTTGAGGCCAAAAGTCTAAAGCGAACTTTTCTTCAATGCCGTGCGCCAACCTGCAGACTCTTTTGGACAGGAGTGGATCATGGGGGGGGGCAAAGCACACGCAGCCGGCTATCCGGAGCAACCCTTTCCCGTGCCCGGCCATCAAGCCGCGTCCCATGCGTTGACTTCCCCACCACCAGTCATAGAATGGCTGCACCATCCTGTTCCCGCCGTGGAGGTAGCCCTATGGAAAACGTCCTGATCGCCGGTGCCGGCCCGACCGGGCTCGCGCTGGCCCTGTGGCTGACGAAATTCGGCATCCAGGTGCGCATCGTCGACAAGAGCGCGGGGCCGGGCGAGACGTCGCGCGCCATGGTGGTCCAGGCGCGCACGCTGGAGCTGTACCGCCAGCTGGGGCTGGCCGGGCCGGTCGTCGCGGCGGCCCACCTGAATCCCGCGCTGAACCTGTGGACACGCGGGCAGCACCGCGCACGCGTCGATCTGGCCGACGCGGGTGCCGGCCTCACGCCGTATCCGTTCATCGCCGTCTATCCGCAGGACCAGCATGAACGCCTGCTGATCGAGCACCTGGCCGCAATGGGCGTGAATGTCGAGCGCAACACCGAACTCATGGCGTTCGGGGAGAGCAAGGATGGCGTCGCCGTGCGGCTGAAGCTGCCCGATGGATCGGAGCAGGCGGTCACTGTTGCCTACCTGGCCGGCTGCGATGGCGCGCGCTCCACGGTGCGTCACCAGCTGGGCACCGGCTTCGAGGGCGGCACCTACCAGCAGGTGTTCTACGTGGCCGATGTGGAAGCCGATGGCCTCGCGCCGGCCGATGAGCTGCACGTGGCGCTGGACAGCGGCGACTTCGCGCTGCTGCTGCCGTACGGGAAAGAAGGCCGCAAGCGCCTCATCGGCACGGTGCGGGACGAGCGCGCGGAGAAGGCCGACACCCTGACGTTCGACGATGTCCGTCAGGATGCGATCGGCCGCCTTGGCCTGCAGGTCCACCGGGTCCACTGGTTCTCGACCTACCGGGTGCATCACCGGGTCGCGGAAGCGTTTCGCCGTGGCCGCATCTTCCTGCTGGGCGATGCGGCCCACATCCACAGTCCCGCCGGCGGCCAGGGCATGAACACCGGCATCCTCGATGCGAACAACCTGGCGTGGAAGCTGGCCGACGTGATCCACGCCCGCGCGCCGGCCCGCCTGCTCGACAGCTACGCGCTGGAACGCCAGGCATTCGCGCGTCGCCTCGTCGCTACCACCGACCGCGTGTTCACGCTGGCCACGAGCGAGGGCCATATCGCGGACTTCATCAAGACGCACATCCTGCCCACCTTCGTGAGCCTGGCCAGCAGCCTCGATGAGGCGCGCGGGTTCCTGTTCCGCACCGTGTCGCAGACGATGCTGCACTATCGCGACAGCCCGCTGAGCGAGGGCAGGGCCGGCGAGGTGCATGGCGGCGACCGGCTACCCTGGGTGCGTGGCGCGGCGGGCGACAATTTCGGCCCGCTCGACAGCGGCGCGTGGCAGGTCCACGTGTATGGCACCGCCACCGAAGCGCTGACCGCGTGGTGCGAGCGGCATCGCCTGCCGCTGCACGTGCTGGCGTGGACGCCCGCGCATCATGAAGCGGGGTTCGCCCGCGACGCGCTCTACCTCCTCCGGCCGGACGGCTATGTGGCGCTGGCCGATCCGCAGGGTGCCGTCGAGGCGCTGGAACGCTACTTCCGTTCGCAGGGCTGCGTCTGGGCGCAGCCCGTAGCCTGAATCGCAAGGCCGGGGCGCTGGCCGCCCATTGCAATCAGCTCCTTGCGCATTTCCTCCCGTCGCTTGCATCCTGCCGCCGCTCCCTGTATTGATAGGGGGCGCCGCCGCGGCCGTGGCGGCCAAGTATCAAGCAATAACAGTACCGAACAATAACGGAGACCCGTATGACCCTGTCGCGCGCACTCGCACGCCTGGCCGGCGGCTGCTGTCTGGCGCTGTCCGGCATCGTGGCCGCCGCCGAACCGCCACCGGCCGCGCAGTACACGAACCCCATCCTCCACGCCGACTATTCCGATCCGGACGTGATCCGCGCCGGCGACGACTACTTCCTGGTCGCCTCCAGCTTCCACTTCTCGCCCGGTCTCCCGGTGCTGCAGTCGAAGGACCTGGTGCACTGGAAGATCGTCGGCCACGTGCTGGACCGGCTGCCTTTCCATCCTTCCTACGACATGGTGCCGCCCTATACGCTGACCGACAGTGTGTCGAAGCCGGTCGGTGCGGGCATGCGCTACGCGGGCGGCGTGTGGGCGCCGTCGATCCGGCAGCACGAGGGCCGCTTCTACGTCTACTGGGCCACGCCCGACGAAGGCATCTTCATGAGCTCCGCCGCCCATCCGGCCGGACCGTGGACAGCGCCCGTCACCGTGCTGGCGGGCCCGGGCTACGAGGATCCCTGCCCGTTCTGGGATGACGACGGCAAGGCCTGGCTGGTGCATTCGAAAGTGGGCGCCGGCCCGATCGTGCTGCACGCGATGCGCCCGGACGGCACGGCACTCCTTGATGCCGGCACCACCATCGTCGAGGACAAGGTCAACCTGCCAGTGCTGGAAGGGCCGAAGGTCTACAAGCGCAACGGCTACTACTACATCTTCGCACCGATCGGCGGGGTGAGCACCGGACCGCAGGCCGTGCTGCGCTCACGCACGATCCAGGGGCCGTACGAATTCCGCAACGTGCTCAATCCCGGCAACGGCCTGAAGGGCCCGCACCAGGGCGGCTATGTCGAGACGCCGGCCGGGCAGGGCTGGTTCGTGCACTTCAACAGCACCGGTGCGTTCGGCCGCATCGCGCACCTGCAACCCGTGACGTGGCAGGACGACTGGCCCGTCATGGGCGAGAAGGGCCTGCCGGTGCTCACGCATCCGGTGCCGCTTACCGCCAGGCAGTCGCCCGAGTTCCGCCTGCAGGATTCGGATGAATTCTCAAGCAGCACCCTGGGACTGCAATGGTCATGGAACCACAACCCTGACAATGCCCGCTGGAGCCTCGCGCAGCGGCCCGGCTTCCTGCGCATCGAAGCGAACCGGGCGCGCCACCTCGTCGGCGCGCGTAACACGCTGACGCAGATCCTGCAAGGTCCGGCCGCGGAATTCACCACCCGCATCGAACTGGCCGGCATGGCGGAAGGCCAGCGCGCCGGCCTGTCGCTGTTCGGCGTGAAGGTGCCCTGGGTCGGCATCGTGCGCGAAGGTGGCGTGAATTACGTGACCTACGCGAGTGCGGGGGAAGAGACCCGCGGCGTGGCGATCAAGGGCGGCAGCATCGTCCTGCGCGCCGATGTGCGCGCCGACCAGACCGTGCAGTTTTCGTACGCTCTGGATGCCAAGGGCCCCTTCGAGGAGGCCGGTTCCGTCACGCCGCTGGCGCCGTTTTCGTGGTGGAAGGGCAGCCGGCCGGCGCTGTTCACCTACATCCGTGCCGATGCCGATGAAGCCAGGGCCGAGCGCCCCCAGGACGGGATCCGCCAGAACTACATCGACGTGGACTGGTTCCGCGTCCGCATCGTCCACTAGGAGACCGCCCATGACGGCAAAGACGCATATTGAAACGACGGAGAGGGCAACCACGGGCATGGCAACCACGAATACAACCACGATCGATCCCCGGCGCCGCAAGCTGGCGCAGGCCCTCGGCGGTGCCGCGGCGATGGCGCTGCTGCCGGCCATTGCGCCGGCCGCGGAGTGCGAGGCGCCCGCCTGGGCCGACGGGCTGCGCCACGACCTGGACGCGATGGCGCAGCAGCTCACGCGCACGCTGGTCCCGTGGCCGGTACCGCAGCGCGTGTTCGAGCCGGAGTCGTATGGCCATGTGCAAGGACAGCTCGCCACGCAGGCGATCCGCCGCGCGGTGGAGGCCTGCGCGGCGGCCGGTGGCGGCACGGTGCGCCTGGCACGCGGCGACTACGTCAGCGGCACCATCGACCTGCGCTCCGGCGTGATGCTGGAAATCGCCAAGGGCAGCCGGCTGCTGGCCAGCACCGACCTGGCCGACTACCCGGAACGCAAGGCGCGCCGCCCCACGGTCCAGGACAGCAATATGGGCATGAACCAGTCGCTCATCTTTGCCGAAGGCTGCGAGCGCGTGGGCCTGTGCGGCGCGGGCACCATCGACGGCCGCGGTACGAAGGACAATTTTCCCGGCGAGCAGACCACCGGCTCGACGCCGGGCCGGCCGTTCCTGATCCGCATGCTGGACTGCCGCAACGTGGTGATCCGCGACCTGCGCATGCGCGACTCGCCCTGCTGGATGCAGAACTACCTGAACTGCGAGGACCTGATCGTGGACGGCATCCATGTCGAGAACCAGGTCAACCACAACAACGACGGCCTCGATATCGACGGCTGCCGCCGCGTCATCGTGCGCAATGTGTTCATCAACGCGGAAGACGACGGCCTGTGCTTCAAGGGCGCCAGCCAGCGCGCCGGCGAGAACATCCTGATCGAGAACTGCGAGTTCTACAGCACCTGCAATGCCCTCAAGTTCGGCACCGATTCGCAGGGCGACTTCCGTAACGTGCTGGTGCGGAACGTGACCCTGGGCGGGCCATCGTCGTCGATGCGCGCGATCAACCGGCGCAAGGCCGATGGCGGCATTTCATGGGAAGTGGTCGATGGCGGCACGCTGGAACGCATCGTCGTGCATGACGCGCAGATCGTGCGCGCCGAGAGCCCGCTGTTCCTGATCCTGGGCGACCGCGGGCGCGTGCGGCCGGAACAGCCGAAGCCCGGCCCGGGCATCCTGCGCCACATCGTCTACGACCGCATCGGCGGCACGGACAATGGCGTGCGCGGGTCCTTCTTCACGGCGATCCCGGAACGGCCGATCGAGCACGTGCTGCTACGCGACGTTGCGCTCGGCATGACCGCCGCTGCCGGCCCGGCACCCGATCCCGCCGCCGTGCCCGATGGCCGCGGCCTGTATCCGGACCCGCACATGTTCACGCCCGTGATGCCCGCCTACGGCCTGTGGTCCCGCAACGTGCGGCACCTGACGCTGCAGCGCGTGCGGTTCACCACCAGCGGCAGCGATGCCCGGCCGGCGCTGATCGCACCGGGTGCCTGTGCGTTGACCTGATCTCCCCGCGAGGTCGCAAGGAACGCCAGCGAGCAGGGGTCTGGCACTGCCATCGATGCGCAAGAAGCATCGATGGCGCATGCCGCGGTGCCTGACCCCAGCCTTTCACACGAAGTCGCAAAGAATGCGGGCACACCGGGGTCTGGCTCCGCCATTCGATGCGCCTGAAGCAATCGCAGCGCATGCCGCGGTGCCTGACCCCAGCCTTGCGCCGGCATTACCCGCATCACAACTTCACATTCACCACCGCAAAGAACGTGCGCCCCAAAGGATCGTAGCTGGCCGAGATCGAGTTATTCGACGGCAGCTGCGTCGAGCCCAGCACCGGCGGCTCCTTGTCCGTCACGTTGCGCACGCCGGCCGTGAAGTTGACCGACTTGCTGAAGTCGTAGCCGGCCGTCAGGTCCAGGTAGGTGTAGCCGCCGATGCGCGGATTGGTGAGCGACTCGTAGGCCGGCGGCGTCTGCCCGCGGCGCAGCGGGATCACGTACGCATCGTTCGTCACGCTGCTGCTGTAGCGGGCCCGCGCGGAGAGCATCACCTTGCCCGTGTTGAGCGTCACGCGCGCCGTGCCCTTCCACTTCGAGACGGGCTGGCCGCAGGTAGCGCCCCAGGTGCCCACGCACTCGTTGGTCACGTCGGGAATGTCCTGGATCGGCGTGAACGTCAGCTCGTCGACATAGGTCCAGTTGGTGTCCACGTTCCAGCGTGAGCTATTGCCGAACAGGCCCCAGTTCGTCGCGAAGCCGTAGTGGCCGGCGAGGTCCACGCCCTGCGTCTTGATGCCGCCGATATTGGCGGCCGTCGTCATCACGTAGGTGGGTGCGGCGATCTGGCCCGTGACGGGATCGCGGTTGATGGCCCGGCAGTACACGCTGTCCGCGTTCTGGATCGTGTTGTAGCACAGGTCCAGCACCGACTGGATGCCGCCGCCGCCCAGCGTGGAGATGGCCTTGTCCAGCGTGATCTTGTAGTAGTCCAGGCTCAGTTGCAGGCCGCGCAGCGCGGTCGGCGTGAACACGGCGCCGATCGTGGTGGTGTGCGACGTTTCCGCTTCCAGGTTGGGATTGCCGCCCGTGATCTGCGTGAGGAACTGGGTGGGCTGCACGGACTGGTCGAACACCAGGTTGGCCGGCACGCCGGTGGCCGCGCACAGGGCACGCACGGCAGCCGTCTGCTGGCCGGCCGGTGCGCGGGCCGAGCACGGGTCGGTGGCGATCGGGCCGTTGCGGCCCTGGCCGCCGTACAGTTCCCCCACGTTCGGCGCGCGGATCGATTTCTGCTTCTGCACGCGGAACGTCAGGCTGTCCACGGGCGACCATTCGGTGCCGATGGAACTGGTCCATACCTTGCCGACCGATTCCACGTCGTAGTCGGAATGGCGGAACGCGCCGCTCACGCTCAGGCTCTTGGCGAACGGTTTGTCCTTCAGCAGCGGCAGGCGCGCCTCGCCGTAGAACTCCTTGACGGTGGCATCGCCTTCCGTCGGCCGCGCCGCGTTCCAGCCCGACACGTCGCCCGAGGCCAGGAAGGCATCCGGCGTGTACTTGCTGTACGAGTGGCGGCGCTCGAAGCCGGCCGAGAAGTCCACCGGCCCGGTCGGCAGCTCCGCGAGCTTGCCCGTCACGTTGGCCGACAGCACCTGCTGCTCGGCGACGATGTCCGAATTCGACGAGATCAGGATCGCGTCGCGCGCGGCCGGGCTGATGTTCTGGCCGAAGGGATTGAGCACCGGCGCCGCGCCGCCCTGCGACAGCAGCGCGTTCTGGAAGCGGCTCAGCGAGATCGAGCCGGCCTGCTGCTGCGATTCGGTGGTGCGCGCATGCGTGTAGTAGACGTCGTATTTCAGGTCGCTCAGGTAGTTCTCGGCGACGCTCGGCAGGTCGCCCCGCACGCCCACCGCCAGGCGGAACACCGAGTGATCGGTGTCGCCCACGCGCGTGCCGATATCGGACAGCCGGCGGTTCAGGTTGACGAGGGCCAGGCCATCGCCGGCCACCGTCGTCAGGCTCTGCGAGCCGTTGGTGGCGGTCAGTCGGCCCGTCTCGCGCAGGTCCAGCTGGCGGAACACTTCCTGCACCTGCGGGCTCAGGTAGGGGTTGTTCGTGTTGACGAGGAAGTTGCCGCTGGCGCTCGTCGGGCCGATCTGCACCTTGGCCGTGTTGCTGCTGTAGTGCATCTCCAGGTAGCCGGTGGCGTGCTCGGTCAGGTCGTAGTGGGCGAACGCATTGCCCATCCAGCGTTTCTGCGGCGTGACGATGTACGACAGGGGGCCCAGGTCGTAGGCATCGTTCGTGGTGTACGGCCGGATCGCCTTGCCGCTGGCATCGAAGATCGCGCCCAGCGTGCCCATGCCCTGCAGGCCGGCGGCGCGCAGGGCGGCGTCGAGGGCAGGGTTGGACGAGGCCGAGCCGATCACGGGCAGGTTGCCGATGCGCCCGTTCGGCACCGTGGACGACCCCGTGAACACGAGTCCCGGCCGGCCGCCGGCGGACAGGCAGGTCTGGCCGCCCGGCACGGCCAGCGGCGTGCCGGGTCCCGTCGCCGACCACGAGGCCGCCGTCACGCAGCCATCGCCCAGCGTGGGCAGCGAATAGCCGCCCAGTTCCTCGCGCGTCATGCCTTCGCGGTTCAGGTAGTTCACCGACAGTACAGCATTGCCGCGGCCGTTGGCGAAGTTGCCGCCCACCGTCAGGTCCAGGCTGTTCGTGGGCGTGCGAGTGGGCTGGTCCCAGCTGCGCTGAGCGTTCACCTCCACGCCCTGGAAATTGTCGCGCAGGATGAAGTTGACGACGCCGGAGATGGCATCCGAACCGTACACGGCCGAGGAGCCGCCGGTGACCGTCTCGATGCGCTTGACCAGTGCCGCGGGAATCGTGTTGATGTCGCTGGTGAAGTCCGGCCCCGTGATGGCGAAGCGGCGGCCGTTGACCAGCACCAGGTTGCGGGTCGGCCCGAGGTTGCGCAGATTCAGCGTGGCCGTGCCGGACGGCTGGCCGGCCTGCATCGTGTTCGCGGTCGGGCTGCTGAACTGGTTCGCCGTGAACTGCGGCGTGTCGGTGAGCAGCGTTTCCAGATTCTGTGTTCCCGTCACCTTCAGCTCCTGCGCATCGAGCACGGTAACGGGCGTGGGCGCCAGGAAGCCGCGGTTCACCAGGCGCGTGCCCGTGACGACGACCTTGTTTTCCTCGGCGGTGGCGGGAACGGTGTCCGCCTCCTGGGCCGCGGCGCTGGCGGCGATGCTGCCGAGACTGGCCACGGCCAGCAGTGCGGAAATCGAACGTTGCCGCGGGGTGTTAGCTTGGGTACGGCGCCTTGCTTGTCGCATGTTTTCTCCCATATTGTCGGGCCAACTTTTATTTATAAGTCTCCACCTTTGCGCGTTTGCCAGCCCATGATGGCTTGCAAACGTGACCGATGGTGGAAGCTTTGAATGCCACCGTCAATCGCGGACCGCTCAAACGGATGACTGAAACAGCACCGGTCGCAAAGTTGAAAATGCATGAGCAAAAGCGTGATTTTTGCGTCGCAAGCGCTCAATCGACCGGCCGATAAAATCGGCGGACTGCTTGAAACCCGGCCGGTTCGATCAATCCATTGAGCGGTTCGAATCGCATGCGAGCATTCTTGCGCTCTCTTCGTCAAACAGGAGATAACGTGGATCGGATGCAACGTCCAGAGCGGGAATACGCGCATTTGTGCACCGCACAAAAATATCTGTGCTATACTGCGTTCGCTGGTGGAGTTTTTGATGACACCAGTTCCTTTCGACAGGTGCGATGCAGGCGGGTGTAAAGCCGCTGAGCGCCAGGGGTAAAGCCTCAAGTCGCAGGGATTGTTGTTCCAGTCTTTTGTCGGATTACACTCCGGCCGCACCAGGCAGATAGCCCGGGCGCCCCGGTGTTTCGCACCATGCAGATAGCATGGGCTGAAACCGCGATGCAAGCGTTGGTATTACATTGAAACGAAGCCCGCACGAGCGGGCTTTTTTTTCTTCGGTTCGCCCTTATATATACTTCCTGCGCATCTGCGGGCGAGCTCCTTATCTGTTAGCGCAGCACCCCGCCCGTTGGTCAGGGCGTCCATAGAAAACTCGCGAAAGGGAATATGGCTAAAGAAGAACTGATTGAAATGAACGGTCTCGTCACGGAAATCCTGCCGGAAATGCGTTTCCGCGTCGACCTCGACAATGGGCACCAGCTGGTGGCCTACACGTCCGGCAAAATGAAGAAGAATCACATCCGCATCATCGCAGGCGACCGCGTGACGCTGGAAATGTCGCCTTACGATCTGAACAAGGGTCGCATCACTTTCCGTCACCTGGAAAAGCGCACCGGCCCGGCGCCGCAATACCCGCAGCGTCGCCGCTAACGCGGTACCAGCACAGCGGCCCGAGCGGCCCGTGCGTTTCAGACAGCGCAGCGACGGCATGGCATTCTCGTCCTTGCCGCCGGCGCTGTCCCCTTCCTTTTCTTCCCGATCCTGTCAGGCCGCCGTGGACGCCGTGTCCGGGAGCGCCTGCGTTTGCGCGAACTGCGTCGTCAGGAACTGCGCGATCTTCTGCTGCGTCAGCGGCAGGTAGGGGATATTCATGTGGTCCGACTCCGGGATGATCTCGTCCTGGTGCACGCGCGTGAGCCCGGCCACCAGCGAATCGGTATGCGAGTGGGGCACCACGTCGTCCGACGCGGCGCGCAGGATGTAGATCGCGCTGGAGAGCAGCGACATGTACTTCACCGATTCGAAGCGGTGCCGCAGCAGGTAGGTGACGGGCACCACGCGGAACTTGCGCTGTGCGATCGCCACGATCGAGTCGTACGGCGTGATCAGCACCACCGACTGCACCGGCCGTTCCTTGGCCACCTGCACGGCCACGCCCGAACCGAGGCTGCGGCCCACGACGGCCACGCGCTTGGCATCCACGTCGCGGCGCGCGCACAGCCAGTCGTACAGCATGCAGCCATCGTCGATCATGAACTCCTCGCCCGGCTCGCCGCGCGAATCGCCATAGCCGCGGTAGTTCATCGCCAGCACCGTCATGTCCGGGAACAGGTTGCCGGCATCGCGCACCACCCACGACACTTCTTCCGAACGGCCGCCGAAATACACGACGGCGGGATGCGGGCCGGGCGTCTTCGGCGTCATCAGCCAGCCGGCCAGGCGCGTGCCGTCATGCGCGCGCAGCACCACGGCGCGCGTGCGGTGGCCGGCGCTGCGCGGGCTCTGTACCTCGCGGACCAGCGTTGGATTGAACAGCAGCTTGCGCTGGCCTGCCGCGATGGCCGAAACCATGCCGGCCCAGACGAAACCCACGATGCCGACGGCGGCGGCCACTTTTCTCGATGTACCCATGAGGCAAGTCTACCGCCAAACGCAATGGAGCGTGGGGTCCTGTTGCGTTTTCGTCAGAGACGTTGCTCGCGGGTTTTTGTCCTGAACGTCAACCCGTCAGCGCTGGCGGGCCGATGCGGCGCGCAGCCGGTCCAGCTTGGCCGCGTACAGCGCGTGATCGGCGCGGGTGGTGCTGGCCGCGATGGCCTGCTTCATGTGCTCGTTGGCGCCTTTCAGGTCGCCCAGCTGGGCTTCGGCGGCAGCCAGCCACGCATGGAATTCGTGATAGGTGGGATCGCGGCGCAGTTCGCGTTCGAACATCGTGCGGGCGCGGCGGTAGTCGCCCAGCGCCATCGCCGTCCGGCCCAGGTTGAAGTAGTAGAACGGCGCCACCGGCTGCAGCTGCGTGAGGCGCGTGCGGATCGTGCGGGCTTCTTCCGCGCGGCCTGCCGCATCGAGCAGTTGCGCCAGGTTCGACAGGGCCAGCGTGCTGTCCGGTTCGCGCGCCAGCAGGTGGCGCAGCGTCTGTTCCGCCATGTCCGCATCGCCATGGCGGCGGTAGACGACGGCCAGGGTGTTGTACGCGTAGGCCAGGCCCGGATCGGCCGCCACGGCGCGGCGTGCCCACCAGTAGGCATCGTCGAACTGGTCCCTGGCCAGCGCTTCGGCCGCACGGTTGTTCATGAACATGGCCACCACCGTGTGGCGGCCGATCGCCGTGCCTTCGGTCAGCTTCGCCTCCGGCGGCGGCTGGAAGTCGATCACCAGGTAGTTGTCCCGATCGTAGGTGCCGACGTCCTCGCGCAGCGCGCGGCCCAGCTTCAGGTTCACGTGGCCGCTGTTGAAATACAGGTCGCCACTACGGCTCCACGTGTCGACGGTGGGCACGCTCTGGAACACCACGGGAATGCTCAGCTCCTGGGCCAGCGCCGCCGTCATGATGACGAGCGACAGGCAGTTGCCCTGGCGCGCCGCGAAGGCCTGTGCGGCCGTGCGCGTGCTGGCCGAATCGTATTCGAGCTGGAGCTGGTCGCGGCGGTACAGCGCCTCGAACAGGGCGCGGCGCAGCTCGCGGCCGCGGCGCTGGCGCACCACGTCCGTCGTGTAGTCCACCATGCCGGGGGTGAGGGCGAAGATGGCCGCTTCATCCAGCTGGACGGTGGAAGCGGCGAAGCGCTCGTCCGCGAACAGCGCTGCGGGCGGGGCTTCGGCGGCGGGGCGGGTGGCGCAGGCGGACAGCCAGGCCAGCACCATCAGGACGATCGCGAGGGCGGCGGCCCTCAGCAGGAACGAATACTTCATGGCACGCCTCCATCGGCAACGCCTTCGTGGAAGCAGTATCGCCCCCGCCGGGGCGCGTGTCAAAGGCGTTTCAGCGCGCCGGCCGCTCCGATCCCAGCACCAGTACCTGCAGGCCGGACGGGGTCTCGGGAGCGTGGTAGACGCGCTGGGTCGCCTTTTTGAAATCCTCCGGCGTGGCCTTCGAAATGTCCAGGAAGGTCTGCGGATTCAGGTCGATCAGGGGGAACCACGAGCTCTGCACCTGCACCATGATGCGGTGGCCGCGGCGGAACGTGTGGTTCACGTCGCCCAGGTGGTAGCTCACCTGCGCCACCTGGCCCGGCACGAACGGTTCCGGGCGCTCGAAGCTGTTGCGGAACTTGCCGCGCAGGGGATTGCCGCGCACCAGCTGCTGGTAGCCGGCCATCGTGGCGGCCGGCGGCGGCACGTCCTTGCCCCGTTCGCGGGCCGGGGCCGGGTCCGGATACTCGTCCGGGTACACGTCGATCAGTTTCACGACCCAGTCGGCATCCGTGCCGGAGGTCGACACGAACAGCTTCGGCGTCACGGGGCCGGCGATCGTCACGTCGTCTTCCAGCGGCGCGGTCTGGTAGACCAGCACGTCGGGCCGGGTGGCGGCGAAGCGCTGGTCGGACACCATGTATTCCTTCGGCATGCCCAGCACGGGGTAGCCGACGAACGGCACCGGCTTCTTCGGATCGCTCACGTACTCGTCGTAGCCGGCATCGGTGGCCGGCTGCGTGGCGGGTTTCTGCCAGCCCAGGCCGCCGTTCGCGCCGAAGTACAGCATCTGCGTCTTCGCCTGCTGCGGCGGCCACGCGGTGTACTTGCGCCAGGCATTGGTGCCCGTCTCGAAGGCCGTCACTTCGGCGAGCGGCTGCGCCGGCTTGATGCCCTTCAGGTGCTGCTCGAAGAAGGGCAGCTGGATCTCCTTGCGGAAGTATTCGGAGGTGTTCTGGTGGAACTGCACGCGGCCCAGGCTCTTGCCCTCGCCGCCGGCCCAGCCGCCATGCACCCACGGCCCGATGACGAGGCCGTTCACCGTCGACGGGTTGTATTTCCTGATCGACTGGTAGACCGTGAACGGACCCTGCGGATCTTCCGCATCGAACCAGCCGCCCACCGTCAGCACGGCTGCCTTCACGTTCTTCAGCTGGGGGCCGATATTGCGGCTCTTCCAGAAGTCGTTGTAGGTCGTGTTCTCGATCATCGGCGCGAACAGCACGCGCTGCTTCTCCGTCAGGCTCGACGCGATGTTCGACAGCGTGAGGCGGTGCAGGAAGTAGTCGTAGCCGTCGGCCACGCCGTAGTCGAACTCGCCCCACGCCTTCGGCAGCGACGTGGGGTTCGGCTCTTCCGTGAAGGCCGAGTAGAAGTCGAAGTTCGCGGCCAGCATGAAGGCGCCGCCATGGTAGGCATCGTCGCCCATGTACAGGTCCGTTACCGGCGCCTGCGGCGAGGCGGCCTTGATGGCCGGGTGCGAATCGATGATGCTGGCGGCCGTGTAGAAGCCCGGGTAGCTGATGCCGTAGATGCCGACTTTACCGTTATTGTGCGGCACGTTCTTCAGCAGCCACTCGACGGTGTCGTGCATGTCCTGGCTCTCGTTGCCCTCGCCGGCGGCGCGTGCTGCCTTCACGTGCGGCGTCATCTCCTGCCATTTGCCTTCGGACATGAAGCGGCCCCGCACATCCTGCTTCACGAAGATGTAGCCGCTGTCCTCGAACTCGGCGGACGGGCCGATGTGCTCGGGCATGAAGTCGGCGCCGTAGCGCAGCCCGGCTTCCGTGTTCACGCCCGCGCTGTACGGCGTGCGCTGCATCAGGAACGGATAGCTGCGGCCGGCATCCTTCGGCACGTACACCACCGTGAACAGCCGCACGCCATCGCGCATCGGGATGCGGTACTCGTACTTGGTGTAGCGCTCGCGCAGGTCGCGCCTGGCATCCTTGGCAGGCGCGTCGTCGTCGCGGCCCGTCACGCCCGCGGCATGAACGGACCCGAACGCCAGCAGCAGGCCCAGCGCAAGGGCGGATAACGGTCGTGGCATGTTGCTTCCTTCGTGAAATGCTGAAACGCGCAGTGTAGCCGAGTCCGTGTCAACATCGGGGTCAGTCACCAAACAACATCGGGGTCAGTCACCAAACGAGACACGAGCTGAGCTGTTACCTGCCTTTACGGTCGAGGCCGTGTCAACTTTCGTGACTGACCCCGAAGTGGACACGGGCTGGGCAGTGGTTAGCTGGCGGGCTGCGGATCGATGGGCTGGTTGCCGGCGTCGAAGCGGGCGCAGACGGCGATGTCGGCGATGCCCAGCGTGGCCAGCGCGTCGCGCACGTCGTCCACTTCGGTGGCCAGGTCGCTGCCCAGTTCGAGGGGGCGGTCGGCCGAGGCGAGGACGGCGTCGCCGCCGTACAGCTGCACGCGCAGCACCATGTCGCCGGCCACATCGGCCGGGCCGATGACGGCACGGGTGGCGCCATCGTGCGCGGCAAGGGCGGCGGCGAGCGTGGCCATCAGCGCCAGCATCGCCTGTTCGGCCAGGCCTCCCGTGCGGGCGCCGAAGAACAGGTCCTGGTAAAGAAAATTCAGCTGCAGCGCACGACCGGCTGGTGCGAACAGGCGCTCCACCAGCGGCGCCGCATCTTCCGTCCATTGCTGGTATCGCGTCAGGCGCGTGGCGAACCACTCGTCCGCGCCGGCTTCGTCGTCGGGCACGGCGTAGAAGGGATCGTCGGCCCGCTTCAGCGAGAAGCCGACCAGGAAGCGCAGCTCCACGGCCTCGTCCTGCGCGCCGAACGTCGCCGGCGTCCAGCCCGTGATGCTGGCCTGCAGGGCCGGCGCTTCCGTCATCTTCTTGTCGGTCATGGCAGCGGCGGCCTCGCGCGCCATCGTGTGCAGCTGGCTGTAGGTGATGCGGCTGGCTTCGGCGGCGTCGTACGCGTGGCGCAGCAGCACCAGTTTCGCCTTCGGGCTTTCCAGGCCGGCCGTCTTCATGCTGTCGACCAGCGCATCGTAGGCTTCGTCGTCCTGGAATCCTTCGGCCTCGACGAGGCCGCCGGTGCTGTGCACGAAGACGGGAATCGCGAACGCATCGATCTCCATCGCCGGCGCATTCTCGCGGCGCAGCTCCAGGCTGGCCGCGGCTTCTTCCACCGCCGCGCGCAGCAGCGTGTAGGCGCCGATGTCCTCGTGGCTGGCCAGGTCGATGGCGCCGTACAGCACGTCGTCGTTCTTCGCGTTCAGGTGGCGGCGCAGCTGGCGCCCGAAGTCCCGTTCCTTCTGCTGCAGCTCGTCGCCGAGGGTGTCGTGGTCTTCCTGTTCGGACAGCTCGAGCGCCAGCGCGCACAGGGTGGCGGCCAGCGCGTCGTCCTTGTCTTCGGGAGCGACGGCGTTCTTGCGGGGGACGGGTTTTTTATTCTTGGGCATGGGCGGTGCGATGCCCGGGAGGACATCAGTGGTCGATGTGGAAGGTGTCGTGCAATTCCTCGAGCAGGTCCTCGGCCTCGTCGGCATCCAGGCCCAGGTGGCGGCAGGCCGGCTCGCCGCCCTTGTGCCACTCGAGGGATTCGCGGTTGCCATGGTAGCGCGCAATGCCCCGTTCGGCCAGCACGGACGCCGCCACCAGCGAACGGATCGCATCGTCGGTGGCCGGATCGTCCAGCACATCGTAGTCGTGGTGGTGCAGGATCGCCCAAGAGACGTCCGGCGACAGACCCCAGTTACGGGCCAGCAGGCAGCCGATGGCCGCGTGGTTGGTGCTGTGGCGCTCATCCTCGACGGCAGTGAAGCCGCGCGCCTCGTCTGCTTCGGCGGCCGCCATCGTGTCGCGGTAATCGTCGAACCGGTCCATCAGCAGCGGGATGCCGATATCGCAGAACAGGCCGAAGGTATGGGCGATGTCCGGCGGGGCGATGCGCAGGCGGCGGGCGATGAAGACGAGCGCCTGCGCGCGGCGGGCGGACGCATCCCAGAACTGGTTCAGCGAGCCGTCGTTGCCGACCGCCTGGCGCGCCAGCAGGCCCGTCAGCAGGGCCGCGCACTGGTTGATGCCGAGGAAATTGATGGCCTGTTCCACCGACTTGGCCTTGCGCACGGCACCGAAGAACGGCGAGTTCGCCAGTTTCAGCAGCGCGCCGGACATGCCCACGTCATTGCCGATGATCTGGGCGATGCGGCGCGGCGACGGATCTTCCTCGCGCAGCTCCTGCTGCAGGTCGAGCAGCAGGCTGGGCCGCGGCGGAATGCGGATCGAACGCAGCAGGGCGTCTTCGACGGAGGATTCCTTGGCGGGGGCTACTGTGCTCATGATCGTGGTGGTGGTGGGGCGGCGGACCTGCCATTATGGACTGTTTCGGTACGGCAAGAGAATGGCCGGGCCGAAAAAAGCGCCGATTTGTGCCCCTTTCGCCGCGAAAGTTTGTTTATGTTTAACGTTAGCACGACCGTTCGATGACGGATTGTCATGGCGCGACCGTGTCCTGGTGCCTGGCACCAGGACATGTGGCACGGTGCCAGGCACCAGGACAAGCCAGCCCGGCGCGTGTCGGCGGCCGCCTTCGCTACAATCGGGCCATGACTATTCTTGCAGGTATCGATTTCAGCGCGCCGTCGCACGAGGTGGCGCGCCTCCTGGTGGGCGTGACGGTACTGGTGGACGGGGTAGGGGGCCGCATCGTCGAAACGGAAGCGTATGACCGCGAAGATCCGGCTTCCCATACCTTCAACGGCCCCACGCCGCGCAACCTGTCCATGTTCGGCCCGCCCGGCCATGCCTATGTGTACCGTTCCTATGGCATCCACTGGTGCCTGAATTTCGTCTGCCGCGAAGAGGGCCACGGTGCCGGAGTGCTGATCCGCGCGATCGAGCCCACGGCGGGCCTGGAGCGGATGCGCGAGCGCCGCAAGCTCGACCAGCTGAAACTGCTGTGTTCCGGCCCGGGCCGCGTGTGCCAGGCGCTGGGCATCACGCACGCGCACAACGGCATGCCGCTGGACGCGCCGCCGTTCGAGCTGCTGCCGCGCGCTGCCGGCATCCTCGTCGCGGAAGGGCCGCGCATCGGCATCTCGAAGGCGATGGAGGTGCCGTGGCGCTTCGGCGTGGCCGGCTCGCCGTTCCTCAGCAAGCCGTTCCGGCCGGCGGGGGCTGCCGGCCGATAGGCGGTATCGACAGCGGCAGCCCGCTCGCTGCAGGATGGATTGCTGCAGGATGGATCGCCGCCGGATCGGTCACCACAGAACCGATCGCTGCGGCACCTCTCCCTCACGCGCTGTTGCGCCGCCCCTTCGTGCCGCCCGGCGCCGGCTGCTGCAGACGCAGTCCCCGCATCGGGCTGTTGCGGTCGCGCCGTTCCACGGCCACGATGCCGTCGTCCTCCGCCGGCCCGCCAGGCGGAGGCGCGGCCGGTGCCGGGCTGTCCACCGCCGCATCCAGCTCGAACACGGACACCGCATGCGACAGGCTCACGGCCTGCTCCTGCAGGCTTTCCGCCGCCGCCGCGGCCTGTTCCACCAGCGCCGCGTTCTGCTGCGTCACGTCGTCGATCTGGCCGACCGCCACGTTCACTTCCGAGATGCCCTGCGCCTGCTCGGCGCTGGCCGCGCTGATACGGTCGATGATGTGGTTCACCTGCTGCACCGACGAGACGATGTCGCCCATGCTGCTGCCGGCCTGGCTGACGGAGGCTGCGCCCGTGTCGATCGTCACCACGGATTCGGCGATCAGCTCCTTGATCTCCCTGGCCGCCGCGGCCGAGCGCTGCGCCAGCGTGCGCACCTCGCTGGCCACGACCGCGAAGCCGCGTCCCTGTTCGCCGGCGCGGGCCGCTTCCACGGCGGCGTTCAGCGCCAGGATATTGGTCTGGAACGAGATGCTGTCGATCACGCCGATGATCTCCACGATCTTGCGCGAGCTGGCGCGGATCGAGTCCATCGTGACCACGGCCTGGGCCACGGCGGCACCGCCTTTCTGCGCCATCGTCGTCGCGGTGGCGGCCAGGCGGCAGGCTTCCCGCGCGTTCTCCGCATTCTGCCGCACGGCCGTCGTCAGGCTGGCCATCGCGCTGGCCGTTTCCTCCAGCGAGCCGGCCTGGCGCTCGGTGCGGCTGGACAGGTCCAGGTTGCCGACCGCGATTTCATGCGAGGCCGTGTCGATCGACTGCACGGCGCCGCGGATCGTGCGCAGGGTCTGGTTCAGGTTGGCGATGCTGTGGTCCAGCACGCGCGCCGTCTCGGCGATTTCGTCCTTGCCGTGATTGGGTTTCTGCAGCGTGAGGCGGCCCGCGGCCAGGCTGCGCACCACGTCGGCGATCGAGCGGATGTCGCGCAGCAGCGCCGCGCGCACCAGCATCGACACCAGCAGCGACAGCGCCACCGACAGCACGCACAGCACCGCCATCGTCACGCCCAGCTGCTGGAACTCGGCCTTCGCCTCGGCATGCGCGGCGGCCGACAGCGACTTCTCCAGCGCGGCCAGCCGCACCAGCGCCGCATCGAGCTGGCCGAACTGCGCCTCGGCCTTCTGCATCGAGTTCGTGGCGATCGACTGGTCCATCTGCGCCATCTCGATCGTCTCGAGCACGCCCTTGCGGTAGGCGGCGAGGGCACGGCTGGACTCCTCGACGAGCGTGCGCTCGGCCGGATCCGCGACGCGCGCCAGCCGCACCAGCTGCAGGTCGATGGCCTGGTGGCGCTCGTGGATCTTCGTGGTCAGCGCCTCCAGCCGGTTCTTCGCGAAGCTGCCGTTGATCCAGGCCAGCAGCTGGTAGATGTTGGCATGGGCGAAGCGCGCATCGCCGGCGATGTCGGCGGTCGATTTCAGGCGCGCGGCGCGCACCTCCACCAGGTTTTCCAGCGAGGCGTTCTGCTTCACCATGCCCACCCATGCGCAGGCCGTGATGGCCACCAGCAGGATCAGCACGACGCCAGGCGCCAGCAGCAGTTTGGGACCGATACGTAGTTTGTTGAGCATGACGACTCCCGCGGCGGCGATGATTCGGTTTTATTTTTTGTAGATGCCCGCTTCCAGCACGACATCGTCGACGCGCAGGATGTAGGTCGTCTTCGGCTCGATCTTGCCGCTTACCGGGTTCTTGTACATGTAGTCGACCCAGCCCTTGCCCTTGGCGGCAGCCAGCTGGATGATCTCGCGGCGGTACACCTTGCCGCTGGCGTCGGGCACGTCCGTCAGGTTCTTGCCGACGATGGAGGGATTGATGGGATGGGCCAGCACGATGCCCGTGTTGATGTCGCGGACGTCCACGTACAGCTCGCCCTGCACGAACGCGGCATCCTTCTCGGCCAGCTTCTTGTACAGCGCGTCCTTGCCATGCGCCTTCAGGAAGGCGGCGCCCCGTTCGGCCATCGCGATCGCATCCTTCTCGGTCGGTTCGGTCACGGCGAAGGCGCTTGCCATCGCGAGGGAGGCCAGGGCGGCGGTCAGCAGTCGTTTCATGATGCTTCCTTTCGTGGAGGGAGATGAGTGATGGCGAGGGTGATTCCGACGAGTAATTCTGCGCTGATGCTGCCTGCCGGCAATTGATCCGGCGCAAATGCCGTATTGCCGAGTGGCTTTGTTTCCGTAGGGATATTGAGTTCTGGCAATGACAATGGTGCGGCGCCCCCTAGCATGGGTGTTCCCTTCCCGTCAGGAGTCCGCCATGTCCGACCAGAACGCCAGCCCCGATGCCTTAGCCCGCCCCCAGGACGTTCGCAAATTCAAGCCGTACACGCGCCAGAGCATCCGGCAGGCCCCGCAATGGGGGCTGCTGCCCGAGGAGCTGCAGGAAGCCGTGCAGGTCGTCTCGCACGTGCTGCCGTTCCGCACCAACGAATACGTGCTGGACCAGTTGATCGACTGGACCAACGTGCCGGACGATCCGATCTACCGCCTGGTCTTCCCGCACCAGGACATGCTGCCGGCCGAGGAATACCGCGCGCTGCGCGACCTCGTGCTGGTGAACAGGGACGCGCAGTCCGTCAATCCTGCCATCGCCGCGCTGGTCCACCAGATCCGCATGCGCATGAACCCGCACCCGGCCGGGCAGATGACGCACAACGTGCCCCGCGTGAACGACCAGCCGCTGCGCGGCCTGCAGCACAAGTACAAGGAGACGGTGCTGTTCTTCCCCAGCGCGGGCCAGACCTGCCACGCCTACTGCACGTTCTGCTTCCGCTGGCCGCAGTTCGTGGGCATGGACGACATGAAGTTCGATGCGAAGGAAACGCATGAACTGGTCGACTACCTGAAGACCCACCGCGACGTGACGGACGTGCTGATCACCGGCGGCGATCCGATGATCATGAACACGCGTTCGCTGGCCGAATTCATCGAGCCGCTGCTGGCACCGGAGCTGGCGCACATCCAGAACATCCGCATCGGCACGAAATCGGTGGCGTACTGGCCGCAGCGCTACGTGACGGACAAGGATGCCGACGACCTGCTGCGCCTGTTCGAGAGGGTCGTCAAGAGCGGCAGGAACATGGCCATCATGGGCCACTACAACCACGCGGTGGAACTGCGCCAGGACATCGCGCAGCAGGCCGTCAAGCGCATCGTCGGCACCGGCGCCACCCTGCGCATGCAGGGCCCGCTGATCCGCCACATCAACGAGGATCCGCACAGCTGGGCCGAGCTGTGGCGCACCGGCGTGCGGCTCGGCGCCATTCCCTACTACATGTTCGTCGAGCGCGACACGGGCCCGCGCGAGTATTTCCAGCTGCCGCTGGCGCGCGCGCACGAGATCTTCCAGCAGGCCTACCAGATGGTCTCCGGCCTGGCGCGCACGGTGCGCGGCCCGTCGATGAGCGCCTTCCCCGGCAAGGTGGCGATCGACGGCGTGGTGACGATCAACGGCGAGAAGCTGTTCGCGCTGCAGTTCCTGCAGGCCCGCAATCCGGACTGGGTGCGCAAGCCGTTCTTCGCCAAGTACGACCCGGAAGCCACCTGGCTCGATCACCTGAAGCCCGCCTTCGGCAAGGACAGGTTCTTCTTCGAGACGGACAGTGCGCCGCATGAGGACGCACCGCGCAAGGTGATCCCGATCGCCAGCGCGCGCTCCTGCACCAGCAGCGCCGCGTGACGGCATGGGCAGCTCCCGGCAGGCGCAGGCGGCGCGCGTGGTGCGGCAGGAACCGGAACCGGCAGCGGAGGACGCCGCGCCGCCCGCACCGGCCGAGGAGCCGGCCGCGGTTTCGTGCGCCGTTGCATCCGCAGGTTCGGCCGCAGTCTCGTCCTCCACGGCGTGGATCGGCCGCCGGTGCGTGCCCGGCAGCCTGTCCGGGGCGGCCGTGCTGTGCCTCGTGTTCGTGCCGTTCGCGCTGGGCCACTACCTGTCCTGCCTGCTGCGCACGGTGAACGCGGTGCTGGCGCCGCAGCTGATGGCGGCTGCGGCGCTCACGCCCGGCGACCTGGGGCTGCTCACCAGCGCCTACTTCCTGGCGTTCGCCTGTGCCCAGCTGCCGGTGGGGATGGCCCTGGACCGCTACGGTCCGCGCCTGGTGCAGCTGCCCATGCTGCTGCTGGCGGCGCTGGGCACCTTCGGCTTCGCGATCAGCAGCGGCTTCACGGAGATGCTGTGCGCCCGCGCGCTGATGGGCCTGGGCCTGGCCGGCTGCTTCATGGGCGCAGTGAAGGCCGTGTCGACCTGGGTGTCGCCGGCGCGGCTGCCGTCCGTGCAGGGTTACCTGATCGCGGCCGGCGGCCTGGGTGCCGCGTCATCGACCTTGCCGGTGCGGCTGTTCCTGCAATATGCCGACTGGCGCTGGCTGTTCGTGGCGCTGGCCGTGGCCTGCGTGGTTGCGGGCGCGCTGATCTTCGTGGCGGCACCCACGCCGCCGGCTACGCCGCGCAAGCCGTTCCGGCTGGCCGTGCTGGCGGAGGTGTTCCGGCATCGCACCTTCCGCGACACGGCCACGCTGGTGCTGATCCCGCACACGGTGTTCTTCGGCATGCAGGGCCTGTGGGTGGGCCGCTGGCTGACGGACGTGGGCCGCCTGCCGGAGGGCAGCGTGGCCTGGCTGCTGTACCTGGGCATGGCGGCCGTGGTGCTGGGCGCGGTGGCCGTCGGCATGGTCACGGAATGGGCCGCGAAGAGAGGCGCCGATGCGATCACCGTGGCCGGCGTGGGCGTGGCGCTGTTCATCATCGTGCAGTGCGGCTGCGTGTTCGGCTGGCGTCCCAGCCTGCCGATGCTGTCGGTGCTGTTCACGCTGGTGGGCACCATCACGGGCATCGAGTACACGATCATCGCGCAGGCCATGCCGCCAGCGCTGACGGGGCGCGCTTCCACCTGCCTGAATCTGCTGATCTTCACCGGCGCCTTCCTCGTGCAGGCGGGCTTCGGCCACATCGTCGGCCTGTGGCAGCCGGACCTGCAGGGACGCTATCCGGCAGTGGCCTACCAGGCCGGATTCTTCATGCTGGTGCTGCTGCAATTGCCCGGCGTTGCGTGGTTCGTCCTGCGTCGCCGCAGGGCGCCGGGGCGGAACGCTGTAGAATCTCCGCTTTGACCGGGTGCCGCGCAGCGTTGCGGCAGCCGTCGCATCGAAGCAGGGGAAAGAAAACATGAAGTTAGTACGCTATGGCCGCATCGGCAAAGAGAAACCGGGCCTGATCGATGAAGAGGGGCGCCTGCGCGACCTGTCCGGCGTGATCGGCGATTTCGCCGGCGCCAACCTGTCCGACAAGGTCCTGAAGAAGATCGCGAAGATCCCTCACGACACGCTGCCGCTGGTGCGCGGCAACCCGCGCTTCGGCGTGCCGGTGGCGAAGGTGGGCAAGTTCATCGGCATCGGTTTGAACTATGCCGACCACGCCGCCGAATCGGGCATGCCGATCCCGAAGGAGCCGATCGTGTTCATGAAGGCGATCACCAGCCTGTCCGGCCCGGACGATCCCGTGATGCTGCCGAAGGGTTCGAAGAAGACCGACTGGGAAGTGGAATTGGGCGTCGTCATCGGCACGCGCGCGCGCCACGTGTCGGAGGCGGATGCGGAAAAGTACATCGCCGGCTACTGCGTGGTGAACGATGTCTCGGAACGCGAGTACCAGCTCGAACGCGGCGGCCAGTGGGACAAGGGCAAGGGCTGCGACACGTTCGGCCCCGTCGGCCCCTGGCTCGTCACGCGCGACGAAGTGTGGGACGTGAACGACCTCGATCTGTACCTGGAACTGAACGACAAGCGCATGCAGACCGGCAGCACGTCGACGATGATCTTCAAGGTGCCGCAGATCGTGGCCTACCTGTCGCAGTTCATGACGCTGGAGCCGGGCGACATCATCGCCACCGGCACGCCGCCGGGCGTGGGCATGGCCCGCAAGCGCTTCCTGAAGAAGGGCGACGTGCTGCGGCTCGGCATCGCCGGCCTGGGCGAGCAGCAGCAGGATGTGATCGGGTTCCAGGAGTTTTAAGAAGCGAATCCCGCGGCTGCCGTGCACCGGGGTCTGGCCCCCGGGCGCCCGGGAATGTGATCATGGCCGTTGACTCGACCGCGGGCCTGACCCCCAGCTGTTTGCATGCGCCCCAGCGGGGCCGCTGGAAGGCTGGGGTCAGCCCCGCGGTGACGTCAGCAACCGCGCCCCCCGCCGCGTGCGCTCAGGGCCAGACCCCGATGCGCACGCGGCGCGGGCCCACCCTCAAGGCCTCACCGCCACCAGCGCCCTTGCCACCGCATCCGACAGCCTGGTCACCACTTCCGCCAGATCCGCCTCCGTCGCGATGAACGGCGGCGCCAGCAGGATATGGTCGCCGCGCCGGCCATCGATCGTGCCGCCCATTGGATACACCATCAACCCGCAGGCCATCGCCTGTTCCTTCACGGCCGCGTGCAGCTTCAGGTCGGGATCGAACGGCCGCTTCGTGTCGCGGTCCTGCACCAGTTCCAGCCCCACGAACAGGCCGCGGCCGCGGATGTCGCCCACGTTGCGATGCGCGCCGAACGCATCGCGCAGCATGCGCCGGAACGTGGCGCCGCGCACCGTGACGGCACCCAGCAGGCAGTCGCGCCGGATGACCTTCTGTACCGCCAGCGCGGCCGCCGCGGCCACCGGATGCGCGTTGTACGTGTGCCCATGCTGGAACACGCCGCTGCCGTTGCGCACGCGCTCCACCACGTGGTCGCGCGCCAGCACGGCGCCCACCGGCTGGTAGCCGGCAGCCAGGCCCTTGCCGAGGGCGACCAGGTCCGGCACCACGCCATCCTGCTCGATTGCGTACAGCGTGCCGGTGCGGCCCATGCCGCACATGACTTCGTCCGCGATGAACAGGATGCCGTACCGGTCGCACAGCGCCCGCACGCCCTTGAAGTAGCCCGGCGTGGCCGGCACCGCGCCCAGCGTGGCGCCCACCACCGGTTCGGCGCAGAAGCCGATCACGTTCTGCGGTCCCGCTTCGATGATACGTTCTTCCAGTTCCGCGAGCAGCCCGGCCGTGTAGTCCTGCAGATCCTGGCCGGCGGGCCGGTCGCGGTATTCGTAGCAGGGCGCCACGCGCGCCACATCCATCAGCAGCAGCTCGAACTGGCGGCGCCGCGCCTCGTTGCCGCCCAGCGCCAGGGCGCCCAGCGTATTGCCGTGGTAGCTCTGCCGCCGCGCGATGAACACGCGCCGCTGCGGTTCGCCGCCCTCGACGAAGTACTGGCGCGCCAGCTTCAGGGCCGCCTCGATCGCCTCCGAGCCGCCGGAGACGAGATACACGTGATTCAGGTCGCCCGGCGCATCGGTGGCCAGGCGGTGCGCCAGTTCCTCAGCCACGTCCGTGGTGAAGAAGCCGGAGTGCGCGTACGACGCGCTTTTCATCTGCGCCTGCATGGCGGCCAGCACGTCCGGATGGCTGTGGCCCAGCGACGAGACGGCCGCGCCGCCGCTGGCGTCCAGGTAGGTCTTGCCGGCGCTGTCGCGCATATACATGCCGAACGCGGACACGGCGACCGGCGGCGTGTGGCGGAGATTCCGGTGGATCAGGTGGGTCATCGCGTCCTCGCTGGTGATCGACGGGACGACAGTAGCCTGCCGGTTACAAAGCGTTTTTGATTTTTTTCTTGCCCTATGCGAATATTTCCTCCATGACAGATCGCCTTCCACCGATCCCGCCGGAACAGATGACGCCGGCACAACAGGATGCCGCGCAGGCCGTCATCGACGGTCCCCGTGGCGCGCTGTACGGCCCGTTCGTGCCGCTGCTGCGCAGCCCCGAGCTGATGGCGTGCGCGCAGCGCATGGGCGAGTACCTGCGCTACCGCAGCGCGCTGGGTCCGCGGCTCTCCGAGCTGGCGATCCTCGTCACGGCGCGGCACTGGAACCAGCCGGTGGAATGGGCGATCCATGCGCCCGTGGCCGTGGAGGCGGGCATCCCGCCCGCCGTGATCGACGCGATCGCTCACCGGCTCGTGCCGCAGGGCCTGTCGGTGGAGGAGGGGGCGGTGTACGACTTCTGCGTGGAGCTGCACCGCTACCAGCGCGTAACGGATGCCACATACGCCGCCGCGCTCGCGGCCTTCGGCGAGCAGGGCGTGACGGACCTGATGGGATTGAACGGCTACTACACGTTCCTGGCGATGGTGATGAATGCCGCGCAGTCGGCGGTGCCGCCGTCGACGGCCGCCCCGCTGCCCGAATAGAAAGAGGAGAAAGGGGACAGGCACCTATTTTCGAGCAACACGAGTGTTTCTCGAAAATAGGTGCCTGTCCCCGATGTTGTCGCCGATGTTAGCGGACGACCTTGCGGAACCAGGCCGAAATGTGATCCACCTCTTCCGGGCACAGCGAGTGCTGCATCGGATAGTCATGCCACTCGATCCGGTAGCCCAGCTGCAGCAGCAGGTCGCGCGATGCGACGGCGCGCGCGACGGGAATGATCGGATCCATCCGCCCGTGCACCATGAAGATCGGCGTGGCCAGGCTGGCTTCGGCACGTTCCGCCGCGACCTTGTCGGCCATCGGCACGTAGCCCGAAAGGCACAGCAATCCGGCCAGCTTCTCGGGATGGCGCAGGCCCGCCTGCAAGGTCATCGCGCAGCCCTGCGAGAAGCCGCCCAGGATGATGCGTTCGGCCCGAATGCCGCGCGCCTTCTCGCGCGCGATCAGCGCTTCCACCAGCACCTGCGAGGCGCGCAGGCCGCCTTCGTCTTCCTGGCGTCCCAGGTCCGTGTGCCTGATGTCGTACCAGGCGCGCATCACGTAGCCGCCGTTGATCGAGATCGGCATCGTGTTCGCGTGCGGGAAGATGAAGCGGATGGCGGGCAGGCCGGCCAGGTCCAGTTCCTTCACGAACGGCGCGAAGTCGTTGCCGTCCGCACCCAGGCCGTGCATCCAGATGACCGCGTATTGCGGGTTGTCGCCGGTGGTAACTTCAATGTTGGGGAGAACGTCGCTCATGCAGTGCCTATTGAAGAGGGGTGGCCGAAGCCTGGTTCTTTAATGCGGACTTGGGCCGGAACGTCTTGCTGACGGCGGCATCGGTCTCGATGTAGGGGCCGCCGATCAGGTCGATGCAGTAGGGGACGGCGGCGAAGATGCCGGCGGCGACCTGGTGGCCCGCTTCATCCTTCAGGCCTTCGAGCGTTTCGCGGATCGACTTCGGCTGGCCGGGCAGGTTCATGACCAGCGCTGCGTGATCGGGCGTCTCGCGAATGACCGCCACCTGCCGCGACAGGATCGCCGTCGGCACGAAGTGCAGGCTGATCTGCCGCATCTGTTCACCGAAGCCGGGCATTTCCTTCGTGCCGATGGCCAGCGTGGCCTCCGGCGTGACATCGCGCCGCGCCGGGCCCGTGCCGCCGGTGGTCAGCACCAGGTGGCACTTCGCCGTGTCGACCAGTTCCACCAACGTGGCTTCGATGGTGGCGCGGTCGTCGGGGATCAGGCGCGTCTCGACGCGGAACGGCGTGCTGATGGCGCTGGCCAGCCATTCCTGCAGCGCGGGGATGCCCTGGTCCTGGTACACGCCGCCGCTGGCGCGGTCGGAGACCGACACCAGGCCGATGACCAGCTCCGCCGTCGGCTGCTTACTCATCGCGCTCGTCGGCGTCGTCATCGTCTTCACCTTCGTCGTCTTCGCCCGCGGCCTTCTTGGCGGCGGCACGGGCCTTGGCATCCAGGTCCTTCAGGATCTGGAAGATCTCGCGGTAGGCCTTCGGCGGCTTGTTCTCGGCCTGCTCCTTGCGGGCGTTGCGGATGAGCGTGCGCAGGTGCTGGGCATCCAGTTCCGCGTGCTCGGCCAGCAGGTTGGTCAGCGCCTGGTCGTCGGCCAGCAGCTTGTCGCGGCGGCGTTCCAGCGCGTGCAGCGCGGCCGTATCGGCCTTCGAGGCACCTTTCCAGCCCTCGATGGTGCGCTGGATCTCGGCCACTTCCTCTTCCGACAGCGTGCGCATCTTCTTGCCCACGTACTGCAGCTGGCGGCGGCGGCCTTCGTGGTTCTTGATGTTCTGGCATTCCAGGATGGCGTCGCGCACGTCTTCCGGCATCGGCACGCGCTTCACGCGGTCGCGCGGCTGCTCGACCAGTTCCAGGCCCAGCGCCTGCAGCGCATCGGACTGGCGCTTGAGTTCCGTCTTGGAGGGGCGGTCGTATTTTTCCTGGAATTCGGAGGAATCGAAGCCGACGGCCCCGCGGTTTGCATTTGGCATGATGAAAAACGCGCCTGAGAGGCGCGCCTGTAAAATCGGTGAACGGCTGCTATGATAACTGTTTTAATGCCTAGCCCCCCAAAACACCCCATGAGCGATACGCATTTCACCCACAGCCAGGACCAGTTGAAGCAGCTGGCGCAGGACGTACTGACGTTTGCGCGCGAGCAGGGCGGCACGGATGCCGCCGTCGAGATCAGCGAAGGTAGCGGCCTGTCGGTGTCGGTGCGCAAGAGCAAGATCGAAACGATCGAACAGAACAAGGACAAGGGCATCGGCGTCACCGTTTTCGTCGGCAAGAAGCGCGGCAACGCATCGACCTCCGACTTCTCCAGCGCCTCGCTGCGCGCCACGGTGGAAGCGGCCTACAACATCGCGCGCTTCACGGCCGATGACGATGCGGCCGGCCTGGCCGATGAAGAGCTGCTGGAACGCGCACCGCGCGACCTGCAGCTGTTCTACCCATGGAACATCACCACCGAGGAAGCGGTCGCACTGGCGCAGCGCGCCGAAGCGGCCTCGTTCCAGGTCGATCCGCGCATCACCAACAGCGAAGGCGCCGGCGTGCACGTGCAGCAGTCGCACTTCGTGTCGGCCAACTCGCGCGGCTTCATGGGCGGCTATCCGTACTCGCGCCACACGATTTCCGCCACGCCGATCGCCGGCAAGGGCGCGCACATGCAGCGCGACGACTGGTATTCCTCGGTGCGCGATCCGGCCAAGCTGGCCACACCGGAAGCGGTGGGCCGCTACGCCGCCGAACGCGCGCTGGCCCGCCTGCACGCACGGCAGATGACGACGCGCACCTGCCCCGTGCTGTTCGAGGCACCGCTGGCCGCCGGCCTGCTGGGCGCCCTGGTGCAGGCCACGTCCGGCGGTGCCTTGTACCGCAAGTCCACGTTCCTGCTCGATACGCTGGGCAAGCAGGTGCTGCCGGAACACGTGCAGGTGACGGAAGACCCGCACGTGATCGGCGCCGTCGGTTCCGCACCGTTCGATGAAGAGGGCGTGCGCACGCAGTACCGCGATGTCGTGAAGGACGGCATCCTGCAGGGCTATTTCCTGTCGTCGTACTCGGCGCGCAAGCTGGGCATGCAGACCACGGGCAACGCCGGCGGCTCGCACAACCTGTCGATGACGTCCACGCTGACGAAGGCGGAAGACGACTTCGCCGGCATGCTGAAGAAGCTGGGCACGGGCCTGCTGGTGACGGAACTGATGGGCCAGGGCACCAACTACGTGACGGGCGACTACTCGCGCGGCGCCTCCGGCTTCTGGGTCGAGAACGGCATCATCCAGTACCCGGTCGAGGAGATCACCATCGCCGGCAACATGAAGGACATGCTGCGCGACATCGTCGGCATCGGCAACGATGTGCTGATCCGCGGGACCAAGCAGACCGGCTCCATCCTCATCGAGAAGATGGTCATCGCGGGTAACTGAGCGCCGGTAACTGAGCGCGGGTAACTGAGCGCCGGTAACTGAGGCCGGCAAAGAGGCCAGTCACCGAGGGTCATTTGCACAACCCGCTCCGCGGCCAGCCGCAGCCGATCAACGCCCCCACCTCCGGATTCGCCAGGTAATCCAAGTGCGCCGGCAGCGGGTTCTCCAGCCAGCCGAAGTACGTGGGCGCATTCGACACCAGCACGTTGTACACCGCCACCCCCTGCGCGCGATAACGTTCCGGCAGCAGCGTGTAGGTCAGCAGGTCGCCCGGATCGCTGAACGCCACCAAGGTCAGTGGGCGCGGTGCGCGGCGGCTGGCGCCCGGCGTGCTGCGCTTCTGCAGCAGCCGTTGCAGGCTGTCCGGCGCCATTGCCCGCGCCGTCGCGCCGGGAGCCCCCGGCAACGGCTGGTCCGCCATGTGCAGCAGCGGAATCTGGTTCGCTGCCATCACCAGTAACGCCATCCGGCCGATCTCCCGCTCCGCGATGACGGCCGCGCGGCTCGTCGGGCTCTCTTCGCTCATCCGCAGCAGCGTATCGAACAGCATCTTGCTGCCCAGGCTTTCCGCCACCACCACCAGCGGCGCTTCCGGGTCCGCGTCCGCCGTCGCTTCCTCGATCGCCGCCTGCATCCGGCGCTGGATCTCGTCGCGCGCCACGCCCTGGTAGGCCAGCGCATCGGGCAGGCAGTCGTCCATCAGCTTGTCCTTCAGGCGCGCGTTCAGCCTGGGACGCGTGTAGGGGAAGGGCGGCGCACCCGTGCAGATGGGCGACTTGTCGGTCTGGTCGTAACAGAGCTGCTGTTTCAGCGGTGTGGTGAGCGGTGACCAGATCAGCGACTGGAAACGCAGCGTGCCGCGCGGCGTAATCACGTCGTGCGGGATGATCTGGATGTCCGTGGCGCGGCGCGTCCGCGTCGGAAAGGGTTTGACGTTGGCGGCAAGGTGCCCGGCGAGCACGCCGACGGTGTCCTCTGCCCAGTCGCTATCGTGCGTGCAGATGCCGTGCACCAGCAGCACATCGGCCGGGCGCTGTGCGTTCGCGAGCTGGATCAGGCCGGGGAAGCTTGCATCCGCCTCCAGGAACTGCGGCGGGCGGTAGGGTGTCGTGCAGCCACCGAGCAGGGTGGCAATGAGGGCAAGGAGGCGGGCGGCGCGCATGATGGTCTCCTGGTGGTCGGGACATCCATCTTTGCGCCGCCCGGCGTGCCGCGCTTGTGCGGGCGCAAGCTATTCGACGACCAGCACCCGCGCGGCAGCGTCCTGCGCCTGCACGAACCGCACGATCGAATCGGTGGTGACCGTGTCGATCTGGCCGGCCATGCGGCGGTCGAACGGGTGGTCGTCGAAGGCCACGTTGGCGCGGAACATGCGGCCGCCCAGCCGCGTGAACATCGGCACGGCCACGGTGATGGGACGGTAGCCGGAACCCCTCAGCCAGGCCTGCGCCTCGGCCCGCGTTTCGACCTTGCCCGGCGGCGCCGCAGCGGCGGCATAGGTCTCCAGCACCCACTGGTTCGAGTTCTGGTAGCGCGTGGAGAACACATGGGACAGCATGCTGTAATGCGCTTCGTGCAGGCGCCGCGGCGTGCGCGTGGCGAGCAGCGCGGCCAGCCTGGCCTGGGTGGCCGCGCCGGGAATCAGCAGCTGCGTGGTGTGCCGGTGCAGGCCGATCAGCAGGAAGTTGCCGATACCTTCATTCCACAGGTCGGAGACCGCCGTGCCGCAATCGTTCAGCTCGTGCACGACAGTCCAGCGCCCATCGGGATGGTCGCGCACGACGAACGCCATGTGCGAGTAGGTGAGCCCGTATCTGCTGAGGTCCTGGCCGACGCGCGACACCATGGCCGCGCTGGCGCCGCTGTCGTCGAGCGCACGCAGGGTGCGCTGGGCCAGGCCCATGGTGCGGATGACTTCTTCCAGCGGCAGCGGGCGCTCTTCGCAGCTCTGGCCGGCATGGACCGGCGCCGCCGCCAGCAGCGCGATGGCGATCCACGCTTTCATTCGGCGACCTTCGAGCGGTGCAGCAGCGCCTTGCCCGCCTCGTTGGGCACGAAGGCCAGCACCTGGCCGGACATGACCAGCGCATGGCCGGTGGATGTGGCGACGACATCGACGACGGTGCCGGCGGCAACGGACAGGCTGCTGGCCGCCTGGCCGGACAGCCGCACGGTGGCCTTGCTGGCATTGCCGACGCTCTCGACGACCAGGTCGACGCCGTCGGCCACGCGTTGCGAGCTGCCGACGATGACGCTGCCGGCCACCAGAGAGCCCAGTACCACCACGCCGGAGAGATCGCGGGGGCCGTTGGAAAGGCCCGACTGGGCAAAGGTGGCAGTGTGCGCGCAGGCGGCTAGCAGGGAGATGAGAAGCAGACGTTTCATGGCAGGCTCCGTGGTTGGGGAGCCGCCATGATCCCGTCGGTGCGGACGGAAGACGCTGATATGCGCCAACCCCGGCCTTGCGCTTGCGCGACCGTCGAAGTTCCTATGGAATTGCTACGGAATTGCTACGAAATTGCTATGGCGTTGCCATGGGCCGCCGCGTTGCCGGCGGACGGCCTTCCCTTATCGCGCTGCCATGCGCCGCGGTCGCGTGGCTGACAGATGCAGGCGACATCCACGGCCGCCGGATCAGCGCCGCAACGCCCGCAGCACCGGCTGCAGCACGGCCGCGCCCAGCTTCATCGACCGCGCGCCGTTCCAGCCATTGACCGGATCGGGATCGTTGGCGTTGTCCTTGAACGGCAGTTCCAGCGTCAGCGACAGGCAGCCGAACAGGTGGGTGATGTGCGGGGAGCCCATCGTCAGCACCTCGGGCGAGAACGGCGCGTCCGGGTAGCCGAATTCGCTCTGGAAGTCCGGGCTGGCGATCTTGAAGTCGGCGATGAACGCTTCCTGCTCGGCCTTCTGCGCGGGCGTGAAGTTCTCCAGCGAGTCGCTGCCGGCCACGAACACGTAGGGCAGGCCTTCGTCGCCGTGCACGTCCAGGCACAGGTCGCAGCCCACTTCCTGCATCTTCTGCTTGACCAGGAAGACCTCGGGGCTGCGCTCCATCGTCGGCGTGTTCCACTCGCGGTTCAGGTTCGCGCCGGCCGCGTTGGTGCGCAGGTTGCCGCGCACGGAGCCGTCCGGGTTCATGTTCGGCACCACGTAGAACACTGCGTCCTTCAGGCACTGGCTGGCGAACGGATCGGCCGGGTCGAGCAGCGCTTCGAGCATGCCTTCGACGAACCATTCGGCCATCGTCTCGCCGGGGTGCTGGCGCGCGATGACCCAGACTTTTTTCGGCGCATCGGGATCGCCGACGATGAGCATGTTCAGGTCGCGGCCATCGACCGTCGAGCCCAGGTCCACCAGCTCGGCCAGCGGCGACAGCTGGGCATTGTCCAGCAGCGACAGGTGGCGTTCCCACGAATAGGGCTCGAAGTAGGCGTAATAGACGCTGTCGTATTCGGGCTCGTGGTCGATCGTCATCACGTCGCCATCGAAGCTGGTGGGCACGCGGAACCAGTTGTCGCGGTCGTAGCTGGCGACGGCCTGGTAGTCCTTGAAGCCGTCCGGGTACGCGGCACTGCCGGCGTTGAGGAAGCGGATCGTCAGCGGCACCGTCTTCGCGCCCTGCACGCGGAAGTAGAACCACTGCACGATGTCGGCGTGCGAATCCTTGCGGATGTTCAGGTCGATATCGCCGGCGCTGGTCACGCTGACGACATCGATGGCGCCAGCGTCGAACTGGCTGCTGATCTTGATAGACATTGTGTGTCCCGAAGTAGTTGGAGCGCTGCCGCGCGAAGGCGCCATGATAGCGGCTTTGCCCGCGCAACGCAGCAGCCAGCCCCTATGGCTCAGCCCGTGTCCACCGTGGGGTCAACCCCGAAATCGGACACGAGCTGATCTGTAACGCGCCGTATTCCAGCTTCATACGGCAGAGCTCGTGTCCGAAAACGGGGTTGACCCCAAGGTGGACACGAGCTCAGGCGTAGTCAGCCCAGCCCGCCGAAGCGCTCGTGGAACGCGGAAGCCAGCGGCGGCGTGGCGGGGTCTTCGCGCTGCAGCGTGGCGAAGATGTGTTCCTCGGCGGCAGCCCAGGTGGCGAGATAGAGCTCGCGCGCCAGCTCGTACGCGGCGGCCCCGGGCCAGGACGGGGGCAGCAGCTCCATCGGCAGCTGCGGGTCGTGCAGCTGGACGCGGCGGTATTCGTGGATCAGCAGCGTGCGCACGATGAAGGCCTGTTCCGCCGGCAGCGCCTGCCCCAGCAGGCCGCGCAAAGGGGCGAAGCGCGCGATGAAGTGCTCGTAGCCGGCGACGATGTCGCGCAGGTCCCAGCCTTCCGCCACCAGGTCAGCCAGCGGCTTGCCCTGCACGCCCGGCAGCTGGGCGGCCTGCACGACATAGACCTTGCCGCGCAGTGCCAGGCGGCCCAGCAGTGCATCGAGCGCCTCGGCATCGGCGGCGGGATGGCCGGCGATGCCCGGCGCGACCACGCTGTAGCCCTCCCACAGCAGCTCCTTGCGCAGCGTCGCCCGCTCGGCCGTCGTCATGCCGTCCGTCCCCAGCACGAAGGTCCAGCTGCCCTGCCAGTGCGCATGGGGCGCCGTGTAGATGCGGCGGAAGGCCCGCGCCAGCCGCGGCTGGGCCTCGGCCGCCACGGTGTACTGGCTGCGCCGGCCGTCCCGCTGCGATTCGAGCCAGCCTTCCTGCGCCAGCCGGAACACGGAGGTGCGCAGCAGCCGGTCGTTCACGCCGAACGGCGCCAGCAGTTCGATGAGGCTGCCCAGCCAGGCCAGCCCGCCGTGCGGCACGATGGCGTCGCCGAAGATCGTCATCACCAGCGATTTCGACCGGGGCGGTTCCTCTGCCAGGCAGCGTTCGATCCACTCGTTCAGTACGGTATTCATGCCGCCATTGTAACCAGACCAGATACGCATTCTGAAAGCGACACAGAAAAATCGTTTGCAAATTGATTTGTGTATCGTATGATGAGACGCAGGAGGACTGGCCATGTACGCACAGATGGTGGAGACGGGACTGAAGAACGTCCGCACGACGGAAGAGATGAGCGCCGCAGAGCGCGCCTTCCAGCAACGCATCGATGAGGGTATCCGCATCGAACCGAAGGACTGGATGCCGGAGGCGTACCGCAAGACGCTGATCCGCCAGATCTCCCAGCACGCGCATTCGGAGATCGTGGGCCAGCTGCCCGAGGGGAACTGGGTGACGCGCGCGCCGACCCTGCAGCGCAAGTCGATCCTGCTGGCGAAGATCCAGGACGAGGCCGGCCACGGCCTGTACCTGTACAGCGCCGCCGAAACGCTGGGCGTCTCGCGCGACGAGCTGCTGGCCGCGCTCCATGCCGGCAAGGCCAAGTACTCCAGCATCTTCAACTACCCGACCCTGTCATGGGCGGACATGGGCGCCATCGGCTGGCTGGTCGACGGTTCGGCGATCATCAACCAGATCCCCCTGTGCCGCTGCTCGTACGGCCCGTATGCCCGCGCCATGGTGCGCGTCTGCAAGGAGGAGTCGTTCCACGCCCGCCAGGGCTACGACATCATGCTGGCCCTCTGCAACGGCACGGCCGAACAGAAAGCGATGGCGCAGGATGCGCTCAATCGCTGGTGGTGGCCGTCGCTGATGATGTTCGGCCCGTCGGACGCGGAATCCGTCAACAGCGCGCAGTCCTCGCAGTGGCGCATCAAGCTGTTCTCGAACGACGAGCTGCGCCAGCGCATGGTCGACCAGACGGTGCCGCAGGCCGAATACCTGGGCCTGACCATCCCCGACAAGGACCTGAAGTGGAACGAGGCACGCGGCCACTACGACTTCGGTGCCATCGACTGGTCCGAGTTCTACGATGTCCTGAAGGGCAACGGCCCCTGCAACCGCGAGCGCCTGCGCACCCGCGTCAAGGCCTGGGACGATGGCGCCTGGTTCCGCGAAGCGCTGGTGGCCCACGCCGAAAAACACGACCGCGCGAAGGAGACGGCATGAGCAAGGAATGGCCCCTGTGGGAAGTGTTCATCCGCAGCCAGCACGGCCTGGCCCACAAGCACGTGGGCAGCCTGCACGCGCCGGATGCGGACATGGCCCTGAACAACGCGCGGGACGTCTACACGCGCCGCAACGAGGGCGTGTCGATCTGGGTGGTGCGTGCGGCGGACATCGTCGCCAGCAGCCCCTTCGACAAGGCCGCGCTGTTCGAGCCCGCCAACAGCAAAGTGTACCGTCACCCCACGTTCTTCCCGATGCCGGAAGAAGTCAAGAACCTGTGAGCACGGCCATGGATGCAAAATGCGAAGCGAAGTGCGCTTACCTGCTGCGCCTCGGCGACAACGCCCTGGTGCTGAGCCAGCGCCTCTCCGAGCTGTGCGGCAAGGGGCCCGCGCTGGAAGAGGACATGGCGCTGACGAACGTGGCGCTGGACCTGCTGGGCCAGGCGCGCCTGTGGTTCACCCATGCGGGTGAGCTGGAGAACCGGGGCCGCGACGAGGATGCGCTGGCCTACCTGCGCGATGCCCACGATTTCCGCAACCTGCTGCTGGTCGAGCAGCCGAACGGGAATTACGCGCACACGCTGGTGCGCCAGTTCTTCTTCGATACCTGGCACTACTTCCAGGTCGGCGCGCTGACGCAGTCGTCCGACCAGCGCATCGCCGGAATCGCCGAGAAGTCGCTGAAGGAGATCACCTACCACCTGCGCCGCAGCGGCGACCTCGTCGTGCGCCTGGGCGACGGCACGGCCCTCAGCCACGCCTACACGCAGACCGCCGTGGATGAACTGTGGATGTACACCGGCGAAGCATTCAATTACGACGAGATCGACCTGCAGATGGTCGCGCAAGGCATCGCCCCCGCTGCGGAAGGGCTGCGCGCCCAATGGCTCGCCCACGTGGGCGACATCCTCGCCGAAGCCACCATCACGATGCCACCGCCCGACGCCTGGATGCAGAAGGGCGGCAAGGCCGGACGTCACACGGAACACCTGGGCTACCTGCTGGCCGAGATGCAGTTCCTGCAGCGCGCCTATCCGGGCGCAACGTGGTAGCGATCATGATCGCCGCGGCTCACAACGAGGCCACAGTGTGGCAGTGGCTGGAAGAGATTCCCGACCCGGAGATCCCGGTGATCTCCATCGTCGACCTGGGCATCGTGCGCGCCGTGCAGGCCGATGGGGACGCGGTCACCGTCACCATCACGCCCACGTACTCGGGCTGCCCGGCCATGCAGGTGATCGCCACCGCCGTGCGCGAGGCGCTGGCAGAACACGGCGTCGAGCAGGTCCGCATCGTCACGCAGCTGTCGCCCGCCTGGACGACCGACTGGCTGAGCGAGGCCGGCAAGCGCAAACTGAGGGGCTACGGCATCGCGCCGCCCGTGCAGCAGGCAGTCGACCTCTCCGGCCTGCGCAGTGGCCTGGCCGCGGCCGTGTCGCGGCGGGGCCCCGCCGCACCCGCTGTCGCCTGCCCGCATTGCGGTTCGCACCACACGGAACGCACCAGCCAGTTCGGCTCCACGCCGTGCAAGGCGCTGTACCGCTGCCGCGATTGCCGCGAACCGTTCGACCACTTCAAGTGCCATTGAGAAGACGACCATGAGCCAGTTCCATTCCCTGTCCGTGGCGCAGGTGCAGCAGGAAACGCGCGACTGCATCGCCGTCACGTTCGACGTGCCCGAGGCGCTGCGCGACAGCTTCCGCTTCCAGCCCGGCCAGCACCTCACGCTGCGCACGCTGATCGGCGGCGCGGACGTGCGCCGTTCGTACTCGATCTGCTCCGCCGTGCAGGACGACACGCTGCGCGTGGCCATCAAGCGCACGCCCGGCGGCGCCTTTTCCACCTGGGCCAACGAGTCGCTCAAGCCCGGCGCCGTGCTGGACGTGATGCCGCCGATGGGCACCTTCCACGTGCCGCTCGATGCCGCCAGCCACCGGCACTACCTGGCCTTCGCGGCCGGCAGCGGCATCACGCCGGTGCTGTCGATCCTGAAGACCACGCTGCTGGCGGAGCCGCACAGCCGCTTCACGCTGTTCTACGGGAACCGCGCCTCGTCGTCGGTGATCTTCCGGAACGAGCTGATGGAACTGAAGGACCGGTTCATGGCGCGGCTGAAGATCGTCTACGTGATGAGCCGGGAGCACCAGGACATCGAACTGTTCAACGGCCGCATCACGAAGGAAAAGACCCAGGAATTCCTGCGCCACTGGATCGCCATCGGCGACTACGACACGGCGTTCATCTGCGGTCCCGAAGAGATGATCCGCGGCGTCTCCGAGGCGCTGCAGGAAGGCGGCATGCCGAAGACGGCCATCAAGGTCGAGCTGTTTGCCACCGCCGCGCCGCAACAGCGGGCGGTACCGCGTCCCCACGCCGATGCGCAGGCCGCCGCGGCACTGGTCGAAGTCACCGTGGTCCAGGATGGACACACGGCCCAGTTCACGATGGAGAAGGACCGCGAATCGCTGCTCGACGCGGGCCTGCGCGCCGGGCTGGACATGCGCTACTCGTGCAAGGGCGGCGTGTGCGCCACCTGCCGCTGCAAAGTCCTCGATGGCAAGGTGGACATGGATGCCAACTATGCGCTGGAGGATTACGAGATCGCCCGCGGCTTCATCCTCAGCTGCCAGGGCTTTCCCGTGACGGACCGGGTCGTGCTCGATTTCGACCAGGCCGAGTGATGGACAGGACACACGGAGACCGCCATGACCTATGAAAACATCGAATTCGGCATCCACGCGGGCATCGCGAAGCTGACGCTGAACCGCCCCGACAAGTTGAACAGCTTCACGCAGGCGATGCACCTGGAAGTGCGCGCCGCCTTCGACCAGATCCGCGCCGACGGCACCGTGCGCGTGCTGCTGATCACCGGCGCCGGCCGGGGCTTTTGCGCCGGCCAGGACCTGTCCGACCGCGCCGTGGCACCGGGCAGCGCGCCCGTCGACCTGGGCGACTCCGTGGAACGCTTCTACGCGCCGCTGGTGCTGGCGATCCGCACGCTGCCGATGCCCGTCATCTGCGCCGTCAACGGCGTGGCAGCCGGTGCCGGCGCCAGCATCGCGCTGGCCTGCGACATCGTGCTGGCGGCGCAATCGGCTTCCTTCGTGCAGGCGTTCTGCAGGCTGGGCCTGGTCCCGGACACGGGCGGCACCTGGCACCTGCCGCGCCTGATCGGCCATGCCCGCGCCACCGGCCTGGCGATGCTGGGCGAGAAGCTCACGGCGGACCGCGCCGAGGAATGGGGCCTGATCTGGAAGGCGCTGCCGGACGATGCGCTGCAGGCGGAAGCGCTGGCGATGGCGCAGCATTTCGCCGGGGCGCCCACGCTGGGCCTGGCATACACGAAGCGCGCGCTGCAGCAGAGCTGGTCGAACACGCTGCCCGAACAGCTGGCGCTGGAGGGGCAGATGATGCGCGAACTGGGCAGCAGCCACGATTACCGCGAAGGCGTGGACGCCTTCGTCAACAAGCGCACGCCGCACTTCCGGGGCGCATGATGGGTGCCCTCGACAAAAACGCGGTCGTCGCCGTCATCGGCAGCGGGGCGATGGGCGCCGGCATCGCGCAGGTGGCCGCACAAGCCGGTCATGCCGTGAAACTGTTCGATACGCAGCGCGAGGCGCTGGACAAGGCGGTCGACGGCATCGCCGGTGCCTGGAACAAGCTGGTGGCGAAAGGCCGCATGAGCAGCGAGGATGCCGGGGCCGCGCGTGAACGGCTGCATGCCGTCGCGTCGCTGCGCGAGCTGGCCGATGCGGCCCTCGTTATCGAGGCGATCGTCGAGGACCTGGAGGCCAAGCGCGCCCTGTTCGCGCAGCTGGAGCATATCGTTGGCGAGGACGCGATCCTCGCCACCAATACCTCGTCGCTGTCGGTCACGGCGATCGGCGCACGCTTGCAGCACCCGGGCCGCCTGGCCGGCATGCACTTCTTCAATCCGGTGCCGCTGATGGCGCTGGTGGAAGTCGTCAGCGGCCTGGCCACCACCGGCGCCACTGCGCAAACGGTGCACGACACGGCGGCCAGCTGGGGCAAGACGCCCGTGCATGCGCGGTCCACGCCCGGCTTCATCGTCAACCGCCTGGCCCGGCCGTTCTATGCGGAAGGCCTGCGCCTGCTGAACGAAGGGGCCGCCGATCCGGCCACCATCGATGCCGTGCTGCGCGACGGCGGCGGTTTCAGGATGGGACCGTTCGAGCTGATGGACCTGATCGGCCACGACGTCAACCATGCGGTGACGAAGTCCGTGTTCGACGCTTACTACGGCGATCCCCGCTTCACGCCGTCCGTGCTGCAACGCGAACTGGTCGATGCCGGCTACCTGGGCCGCAAGACCGGCCGCGGATTTTACGATTACGCCGACAATGCCGTGCCACCGCATGCCGCGTGCGAACCGGCACGCAAGCGTCCCGACTATGTGGGCTACAGCCTGGAAGCGAGCGCGGACGGATCGCTGACGGCGCCGATGCTGGCGCGCCTGCAGGCCCACGGCATCGGGGTAGCCACGCGCACCTCCGCGGAAGGCCACCAGCACGCCGAAGCACCCGCCTTCCACTGCAACGGCGCAGCGATCTACCTGACGGATGGCCGCACCGCCACCGCGCGGGCGCACGACAACCGGCACGACGACACGGTGGTGTACGACCTCGTGTTCGACGCGGCCACCGCCACCCGCATCGCCGTGGCCCGCGCGGACCAGTGCAGCGATGCCGCCTTCGATGCCGCCGTGGCGCTGTTCCAGGCCGCCGGCTTCGTCGTCACGCGGCTGGACGATGTGCCGGGCCTGGCCGTGATGCGCACCGTGGCGATGCTGGCCAACGAGGCGGCCGATGCGGTCCAGCAGGGCGTGTGCAGCGCGCAGGCGGCCGACCTGGCAATGCAGAAGGGCGTGAATTACCCGCGCGGCCCGCTGGCGTGGGCCGATGCCATCGGTGTCGCCCACGTCGTGCGCGTGCTGGACCACCTGGCCGCCGCGTATGGCGAGGACCGCTACCGGGTGGCGCCCCTGCTGCGCCGCCGCCATGCGGCGGGAAGGAAGCTGCATGCCGAATGACACGCAGAGGATCGACCTGCAGGCGCTGGCCGAAGCGGCCAGCGCGGCGATGGTCGAGCGCGATGCCGCCAGCCGGTCGCTCGGCATGGCACTGGCCGACATCCGGCCCGGCTACGCAGTGCTGACGATGCGCGTGCGGCCGGACATGCTGAACGGCCACCGCAGCTGCCACGGCGGCTTCATCTTCGCGCTGGCCGACAGCGCGTTCGCGTTTGCCTGCAACAGCCACAACGTCGTTACGGTGGGCGCCGGCTGCACGATCGACTACCTGGCGCCGGGCCGCGAAGGCGACCTGCTCACGGCCACCGCCGTGGAACGGGCGCTGGCCGGGCGCAGCGGCATCTACGACGTCGATGTCGTCAACCAGGACGGCGTGCTGCTCGCCACCTTCCGCGGCAAGTCGCGGCAGGTGGGCGGCACGGTCGTCTGACACGGAAGGAGACATCATGGTGCAGCGACACCCCGCACCCGCGGACCTGGAACCGATCGAACGCGCCAGCCGCGACGAGCTTCAGGCGCTGCAGCTGCAGCGCCTGAAGGCGACCCTGAAGCACGCCTACGAGAACGTGCCGCACTACCGCGCCGCCTTCGATGCGCAGGGCGTGCATCCGGACGACCTGGCTTCGCTGGCCGACCTGGCGAAGTTCCCGTTCACGGACAAGACGGCGCTGCGCGACAACTACCCGTTCGGCATGTTCGCCGTGCCGCGCGACAAGGTGGTGCGCATCCACGCCTCCAGCGGCACCACCGGCAAGGCCACGGTCGTTGGCTACACGCAGAACGATATCGACACGTGGGCCAGTGTCGTGGCCCGCTCGATCCGCGCCGCCGGCGGCCGGGCCGGCGACATGGTGCACATCGCCTATGGCTACGGCCTGTTCACGGGCGGGCTGGGTGCGCACTACGGCGCCGAGCGGCTGGGCTGCACGGTGATCCCCATGTCCGGCGGGCAGACGGAGAAGCAGGTGGGACTGATCCGCGACTTCGCGCCGTCGATCATCATGGTCACGCCGTCCTACATGCTGAACCTGATCGAGGAATTCGAGCGGCAGGGCCTCGATCCCGCCGCGTCCTCGCTGCAGGTGGGCATCTTCGGGGCCGAGCCATGGACCGATGCGATGCGCCGCGAGATCGAGGCGCGTGCCGGCATCGATGCGGTCGATATTTACGGCCTGTCCGAGGTGATGGGCCCCGGCGTGGCCAGCGAGTGCATCGAGAGCAAGGACGGCCCCGTGATCTGGGAAGACCATTTCTACCCCGAGATCGTCGACCCGGACACGGGCGAGGTGCTGCCGGATGGCGCGGAGGGCGAACTGGTGTTCACGTCGCTGACAAAAGAGGCCATGCCCGTCATCCGCTACCGCACCAGGGATCTCACCAGGCTGCTGCCACCCACTTCGCGCGCCATGCGCCGCATGGGCAAGATCACGGGCCGGTCGGACGACATGCTGATCATCCGTGGCGTGAACGTGTTCCCCACCCAGATCGAGGAACTCATCTTCAAAATGCCGCAGCTGGCGCCGCAGTACCAGCTCGTCGTCACCCGCGACGGCCACCTCGACAAGCTCGATGTCGTGAGCGAGCTAAGGCCGGAAGCGGCCGCCGCGCACCCCGACACGGGCGCGCTGGGCCGCGAACTGGAACACCTGATCAAGACCCACGTGGGCGTCAGCACGCGCGTGAGCATCGTTGCCGCCGACGGCATCGAACGCACGCTGACGGGCAAGGCGCGCCGCGTGATCGATCAGCGTCCAAAAAACTGACCAAAAGACTGACCGAAAGAACGAGAGAAGAAACGACCATGAGCGAAGCCTTCATCATCGACGCGATCCGCACGCCGTTCGGCCGCTATGGCGGCGCCCTGGCCACCGTGCGGGCCGACGACCTGGCGGCGCTGCCGATCCGCGCCCTCGTCGAGCGCAACCCCGGGGTCGACTGGGCCGGGGTGGACGACGTGCTGTACGGCTGCGCCAACGGCGCCGGCGAGGACAACCGCAATGTCGGCCGCATGGCCGCGCTGCTGGCCGGCCTGCCGCCCGAGGTGCCGGGCAATACCATCAACCGGCTGTGCGGTTCCAGCCTGGATGCGGTGGGCACGGCCGCGCGCGCGATCCGCGCCGGCGAAGCGCACCTGGTCATTGCCGGCGGCGTGGAGAGCATGACGCGCGCGCCGTTCGTGATGGCCAAGGCCGACAGCGCGTTTTCCCGTGCCGCGAAGATCGAGGACACCACGCTGGGCTGGCGCTTCGTCAACCCGAAGATGCAGGAACAGTACGGCATCGACAGCATGCCGGAGACGGCGGAGAACGTGGCGCAGGAATTCGGGGTCGGCCGCGCCGACCAGGATGCCTTCGCGCTGCGCAGCCAGCAGCGCTGGGCCGCCGCCCAGGCCGCAGGCGTGTTCCGGAACGAGATCGTGCCGGTGACGATCCCGGCGAAGAAGGGCGCGGGCACCGTCTTCGATACGGACGAACATCCCCGTCCCGACACGTCGCTGGAACAGCTGGCGAAGCTGAAGGGCGTCGTCACGCCGGGCGGTTCCGTCACGGCGGGCAATGCCTCCGGCATCAACGATGGGGCCTGCGCGCTGCTGCTGGCGTCCGCCCAGGCCGTCGAACAATACGGCCTGAAGCCACGCGCGAAAGTGCTGGGCATGGCGGTGGCCGGGCTGGCGCCGCGCATCATGGGCTTCGGCCCGTCGCCCGCGTCGAAGAAGGTATTGGCCCAGTTGGGCCTGACGGTCGGCCAGATGGATGTGATCGAACTGAACGAAGCGTTTGCCGCCCAGGGCCTGGCCGTGACGCGCGACCTGGGCCTGGCGGACGATGCGCCGCACGTGAATCCGAATGGCGGCGCGATCGCGATCGGCCATCCGCTGGGCGCTTCCGGCGCGCGGCTCGTCACGGCGGCCGTCAACCAGCTGGAACGAAGCGGCGGCCGTTATGCGCTGTGCACGATGTGCATCGGCGTGGGCCAGGGCATCGCGCTGGTGATCGAAAGGGTTCGGGATGGTTTATGAGATCAACGGCGTGCGGCCGGTGGTGCATCCCACGGCGTTCGTGCATCCGACGGCGGTGCTGATCGGCGACGTGATCGTGGGCCCGCGCTGTTACGTGGGGCCGCTGGCCTCGCTGCGCGGCGACTTCGGCCGGCTGATCCTGGAAGAGGGATCCAATGTGCAGGACGGCTGCGTGATGCACGGCTTTCCCGCATCGGACACCGTGGTCGAAGTGGACGGCCATATCGGCCACGGCGCCGTGCTGCACGGCTGCCGCATCGGCCGCAATGCCCTGGTCGGCATGAACGCGGTGGTGATGGACAACGCGGTGGTGGGGAGCGAGAGCATCGTCGCGGCCATGAGTTTCGTGAAGGCGGGCATGGCCATCCCGCCGCGCAGCATGGTGATGGGCACGCCGGCGCGCATCGTGCGCGAGGTCACGGATGCGGAGATCGGGTGGAAGAATGCGGGCACGTCGCAGTATCACGAACTGGCCGTGCGCTCGCGCGAGACGATGCGCGAGGTCGAACCACTGACTGAAATCGAGCCGGACCGCCAGCGCCTCCACTGGGACAGCGCGCTGCCGCTGCACCTCGTCAAAAAGGAATCGACATGACAAGCATCCTGCAAAGCTTCATCGCCGGCCGCTGGCACGGCACCGAGGCACGCCAGCCGCTGCACAGCGCGCTGAACAACAGCCTGATCTATCACACGCATGGCGAGGCGATCGACTTCGCCGAGGCGCTGGACTATGGCCGCACCACGGGCCTTCGGGCGCTGATGGCGCTGACGTTCCAGGGCCGTGCCGCGCGGCTGAAGGCGCTGGCGCTGTACCTGATGGAGCGGAAGGAACAGCTCTACGAGATCTCGCGCTTCACCGGCGCCACCCGGCCGGACAGCTGGGTCGATGTCGAAGGCGGCATCGGCACATTGTTCGCGTATGCCAGCATGGGCAGCCGCGAGCTGCCCTCCTCGAACGTGCTGCACGAAGGCCCGGCCCTGGCATTGGGTAAAAAGGGCGGCTTCGCGGGCACGCACATCCTGGTGCCGCGCGGCGGCGTGGCCGTGCACATCAACGCGTTCAACTTCCCGATCTGGGGCCTGCTGGAGAAATTCGCACCCAGCTTCCTGGCGGCGATGCCGTGCATCGGCAAGCCGGCCACCGCCACCAGCTATGTCACGGAAGCGCTGGTGCGCATGATGCACGCGTCCGGCCTGCTGCCGGACGGCGCGCTGCAGCTGGTGATCGGCAGCACGGGCGACCTGCTGGACCGCCTCACCGGTTTCGATGCGGTGACGTTTACCGGCTCGGCCGATACGGCGGCGAAGCTGCGCGCCAATGCGAACCTGATCGCCAGCTCGGTGCCGTTCACGGCGGAAGCCGATTCGCTGAACTGCGCGATCCTGGCGCCGGACGTGACGCCCGACGACCCCGAATTCGACCTGTTCGTCAAGGAAGTGGTGCGCGAGATGACGGGCAAGGCGGGCCAGAAATGCACGGCCATCCGCCGCATCATCGTGCCGCGCACGCAGGTCGATGCCGTGGCCGAACGGCTGCGCGAACGGCTGGCCAAAGTGGTCGTGGGCGACCCGTCGGTGGAGGGCGTGCGGATGGGCGCACTGGCATCGAAGGACCAGCAGCGGGACGTGGGCGCGCAGGTGGAGCGGCTGCTGGCGGGGAATGAGCTCATCTACGGCAATGCGCTGGACCTGGTCGGCGACGGCGTGCACGAGGGGGCGTTCTTCTCGCCCACTCTGATCGGCTGCGCCAACGCGCTGGACAACGATGCGGTGCACGACGTGGAGGCATTCGGCCCCGTCAGCACGCTGATGTCTTATGACGGCATCGACGAGGCATTGACCCTGGCGGCGCGCGGCAAGGGCAGCCTGGTGGCGACGCTCGTCACGAAGGATCCGGCCACGGCGGCGTATGCGGTGCCGGTCGCCGCTTCCCACCATGGCCGCGTGCTGGTGCTGGACCGGGAAGCGTCCGTCGAATCGACGGGCCACGGTTCGCCGCTGCCGCAGCTGAAGCACGGCGGTCCGGGCCGCGCCGGCGGCGGCGAGGAGCTGGGCGGCATCCGCGCCGTGAAGCACTTCCTGCAGCGCACGGCCGTGCAGGGTTCGCCCACGATGCTGTCCGCGATCACGGGCGAGTATGTAAGGGGCGGCGCGGTGCGCGAAAGCGAGGTTCACCCGTTCCGGCGCCACTTCGAGGACCTGCAGGTGGGCGACTCGCTGCTGACGCACCGCCGCACCGTGAGCGAGGCGGACATCGTCAACTTCGGCGGCGTCTCGGGCGATTATTTCTACATGCACTTCGACGAGATCGCCGCGAAGGACACGCAGTTCGGCAAGCGCATCGCGCACGGCTACTTCGTGCTGTCCGCCGCCGCCGGCCTGTTCGTGTCACCGGCACCGGGGCCGGTGCTGGCCAACTACGGCCTCGACAACCTGCGCTTCACGGCGCCCGTCGCGATCGGCGACACGATCCGCGCGCGGCTCACCTGCAAGCGCAAGGTGGACCGCAACCGCACGGACGAACAGGGCAGGGGGCAGGGCGTGGTGGCTTGGGATGTGCAGGTCACCAACCAGCATGACGAGCTGGTGGCCAGTTATGACATCCTGACCCTGGTAGCGAAGAAGGGGTGAAATGCTGAAGTGGCATTCGGCGTGTGCGCCGCCGGGGGCTGTCCCCGGTAAGAAGAAGGGGTGAAGCTGGAAGTCTCAGTTAGTGCCTGCGCCGGGGTCTGTCCCGGTAAGAAGAGGGAGGGGGAGCTGGAAGTCTCAGTCAGTGTCTGCGCCGCCGGGGTCTGTCCCCGGTAAGTAATACCTGGCGAGCTCGCCAGCGGCAGCGACAAGGGGACTGACCCCAGCCTTTTGCACGGGCCGTCGAAATTCTCGCGAAAAGCTGGGGTCAGTCCCGCGTTACGCACCATCGGCGAGCCCGGATGGTAACGGCGCTGTGGGACAGACCCCGGTGCCCGGCCGCCGATGCGACATCGGCGGCAAGGCTCAGCCCAGCAACCCCCGCACGCGAGCAATGGCAGCGCGCACCTGCTTCGGCGCCGTCCCACCAATATGATCGCGGGCGGCGACGGAGCCCTCCAAGGTCAGCACCTCGAACACATCTTCCCCCACCAGCGGCGAGAACGCGCGCAGCTGTTCCAGCGACAGGTTGGCCAGGTCCACGTTCGCATCCACGCAGGTGCGCACGGCATGGGCCACGGCTTCATGGGCGTCGCGGAACGGCAGGCCCTTCTTGACGAGGTAGTCCGCCAGGTCGGTGGCGGTGGCGTAGCCCTGCAGGGCGGCGGCGCGCATCGCGTCCGGCTTGACGGTGATGCCGCCGGCCATGTCGGCAAAGATGCGCAGCGTGTCGACCACCGTGTCGACCGTGTCGAACAGCGGTTCCTTGTCTTCCTGGTTGTCCTTGTTGTAGGCCAGCGGCTGGCCCTTCATCAGGGTGAGAAGACCCATCAGGTGGCCGTACACGCGGCCCGTCTTGCCGCGCGCCAGCTCCGGCACGTCCGGGTTCTTCTTCTGCGGCATGATCGACGAACCGGTGCAGAAGCGGTCGGCGATGTCGATGAAGCCCACCCGCGGGCTCATCCAGATCACCAGTTCTTCCGACATGCGCGACACGTGCATCATGATCAGCGACGCGGCGGCCGTGAACTCGATCGCGAAGTCGCGGTCGGACACGGCGTCCAGCGAGTTGTGGCACACGTCGTCGAAGCCCAGGCTCTGGGCCACGCGCAGGCGGTCGATCGGGAACGTGGTGCCGGCCAGCGCGGCGGCGCCCAGCGGCAGGCGGTTGACACGCTTGCGGCAGTCGGCCATGCGCTCGGCATCGCGGCCGAACATCTCGACATAGGCCAGCATGTGGTGGCCGAACGTGATCGGCTGCGCCACCTGCATGTGCGTGAAGCCGGGCAGGATCGTGTCCGCATGCTGCTCGGCCAGGTCCGTCAGCGCGCTGCGCAGCTGCGTCAGCAGGCCCGTGATGTCATCGATCGCGGAGCGCACGTACAGGCGGATGTCGGTGGCCACCTGGTCGTTGCGCGAACGGCCCGTGTGCAGGCGCTTGCCCGCGTCGCCGGCCAGCTCCGTCAGGCGCTTCTCGATATTGAGGTGCACGTCTTCCAGGTCCAGCAGCCACTCGAACTGGCCGCCCTCGATTTCGCTCGTGACCTGGGCCATGCCCTTGCGGATGGCGTCCAGGTCGGCGGCCGGGATGATGCCCTGCGCGGCCAGCATCTCGGCGTGGGCCAGCGAGCCCTGGATATCGGCCTTCCACATGCGCTTGTCGAAAAAGACGGAGGCCGTGTAACGCTTGACGAGATCGGAAACGGGTTCGGAGAAGCGGGCCGACCAGGCCTCGGCTTTTTTGGAGAATTGTTCAGTCATGATGGAAGAGGGCTGGGTAATCCAACGATTATAGCAACGGCGAAGCGCCCCCACGAAGTTTGCGAAAGCCGCGCTCGCCAGGGTGTCAAGCCCTGTTACAGAGGGCCAGTCGCTTGCATGCGACGCTTTTGGCAGGCCGAATTGAGTTTTGTTGTCTATCTGCGTAAATTAGCAAAAACGAATATTTCATAAGTAATTCACGGGATTACTGAGAAAAATACCTAATAAAACCATTTCGGGAGCAGTAATGACCAACGGTCGCCGTCTTCGCCTCACACTCATCGCCGCCGCCGCGCTGGCCTGTTCACTGCAGGCTGCGCAGGCACAGACCGCCACGGAAGCCAGCCAGGCCACCACGCCAGCACCTACCGGCACGCCCGTCGATCCAACGAAGCCGCGCGTGACCATCACCGGTTCGGCCATCAAGCAGATCGCCTCCGAAACGCCGCTGCCGGTGCAGGTCATCACGCGCGACGAGATCGACAAGGCCGGCGTCACGACGGCGGCGGAACTGATGACGCGCGTGGCTGCCAACGTGGGCGGGCTGACCGATGGCGTGTCGATCAACGTGGGCGGCGACCAGCGGGGCTTCAACAGCGCCAACCTGCGCGGCATCGGCACCTCGTCCACGCTGGTGCTGCTAAACGGCCGCCGCATGGCCAACTTCGCTTCCCCTGGCGACGACACGGGCGTCGACCTGAACAACATCCCGGCCGCCGCCATCCAGCGCGTGGAAGTGCTGCTGGACGGCGCCTCCGCGCTGTACGGTACGGATGCCATCGGCGGCGTGATCAACTTCATCACCCGCAAGGACTTCCAGGGCCTGGAGCTGAACGCGTACGGTGGCGGCACGGACGAAGGCGGCGCGGCCAAGCGCCAGGCCACGCTGTCCGGCGGCATCGGCAAGCTGCAGGACGACGGCTACAACGTGTTTGCCGTGTTCGACGTGCAGGAGACGAATGCGCTGCGCACCTCGCAGCGCAAGTTCATTCCCGAACTGCAGATCCCGCAGCGCCTGGGCCACCTGCTGTCTGGCTTCACCAGCCCGGCCAATATCCGCCTCACGTCCGCACAGCGCGACTACCTGCAGGAAAACGACTTCCAGTTGAACGGCCGCGGCATCACCAACCGCACCATCAACCTGTCCATCCCCACCTGCAGCGAGCCTGCCAATATGTACCTGCCGGCCGGCACCGGCGGCGTGGATGCCTGCACCTACGACTACATGCGCGACACGGAGCTGTTCCCGAAATCGCAGAAGACCAGCCTGCTCACGCGCGGCGTGCTGAAGCTGGGCGGCGACCACGAACTGTATGGCGAAGTGGTGCTGACCCGTGCGCGCACCAACTACGTGGGTTCGTCGGCCCGCGTCACCGCATACATCCAGGCCAGCCAGGTGCCGCAGCTGGCCAACCTGGGCCTGGAAACCATCGAGGACGACGACGTGCCGGGCGAACTGGAACTGCGCATGCGCCTGTCGGAGGCGGGCAACCGCACCAGCGAACTGACCAGCATCGGCCAGCGCTACGTGGTGGGCATGAACGGCGTCGTCGGCGGCTGGGACTACGACGTGGCCTACAACCACAGCGTGAACACGGTGAAGGACAAGGATACGCACGGCTACGTGCTGTACGACCAGCTCCAGGACGGCATCACGGCAGGCCTGATCAATCCGTTCGGCCCGTCCAGCGCGGAAGGCCGTGCGCTGCTGGATCGCATCCAGGTCAACGACGTGGTGCGCCATGCCCGCGGCGTGATGGACTCGGTGGACTTCAAGGTCTCGCGCAGCGTGATGGAGATGGCGGGCGGCGACCTGGCCGTGGCGTTCGGTGCCGAATGGCGCCGCGAGCGCACCGACTTCACGCCATCCGAACTGCTCCTGTCCGACAACATCAACAACGACGATGCGCCGGAAGGCGGCCGCGCCACCAGCGACAGCCGCAAGGTGGCCGCCGTGTTCGGCGAGATCCAGGCACCGTTCACGAAGCAGCTGCAGGGCCAGCTGTCGGCCCGCTACGACCACTACGAGCAGGTGGGCGGCGCGCTGAGCCCGAAACTGGGCCTGTCGTACACGCCGACGAAGTCCGCGATGCTGCGTGCCTCGGTGGGCCGCGGCTTCCGCGCACCGTCGATGTCCGAGCTGCACCGCCCCACCGTCATCAGCTCGACGGCCACGCTGCCCGACCCGGTGTACTGCGCCACGGTGGACAACAACTACGCCGACTGCGCCAACAACTGGGAGCTGCGCCGCTATTCGAACGAGAACCTGAAACCGGAGAAGAGCCGCCAGTACTCGATCGGCGCCATCATCGAGCCGAGCAAGCATTTCACGGCCAGCCTCGATTACTGGAACATCCGCCGCACGCGCATGATCAGCGACATCGGTGACGATGTCGTGCTGGGCAACCTGGAAAAATACGGCGACCTGGTGCACCGCGACGAGGACGGCTACATCGACTACATCGAGTCGCACAAGGAGAACCGCGGCGCGCAGGTGGCCGCCGGCCTGGACCTGGTGCTGGACGTGCATGGCGTGGACACGGCCATCGGCCGCCTCGGTGGCCGCCTGTCCGGCACCTACGTGACGGATTCGAAGATCCAGACGTCGGAAGGCGATCCTTTCATCAGCAACCTGGGCCGCTTCGTCACCGATGGCGTGGTGCAGCGCTGGCGCCATGTCGTCACGTTCGACTGGGAGCGGGGTCCGCTGTCGGCCAGCCTGTCGAACACGTTCTCGTCGTCGTACGAGGACCAGAACTCGGCGATCAACCTGGATGACGGCAGCGTCGTCGCACCGAACCATGTGTCGTCATACTCGCTGTGGGACCTGTCGGCCGCCTGGCAGGCCACGCGTGCGCTGAAATTCCGCGCCGGCGTGCAGAATCTGGCTGACAAGAGCCCGCCGTACTCGAACCAGGCGTACTACTTCATTTCCGGCTACGACCCCACGTACACGGATCCGCGCGGCCGCCGCTTCTGGGCGAGCGCGAACTACGCTTTCAGGTAAGGGGAGGGCGGCAGGCTGGCGTCAGCGGGTGCAGCATTCATTTGGTTCATCAGATTCAGTCCAGGAGAATTCATGTTGAAGCAGTTCGCCACCATTCTGTGCTCCGCACTGGTGGTCGTCAGTGCAGTAGCGCAGACCCAGCAACCGGCGCCGGCCGACAACACGGCGCCGTTCAAGGAAGCAGCCAAGGAAGCAGTCCAGGAGTCGAAGGAAACCGCGAAGAACCCGGCGCAGACGGCGGCACCGACCGCCGTGCCGGCCGGTCCCGTCAACGACCTGGCCGCGGCACGCGATGCGGCGGCCCGGGATGTCGCGGCGGCGAAGGCCGCGATGGCATCGGTGAAGGGCTCGCTCGTCATCATCGGCGGCGGCCTGCGTGGCGACAATGCGGACGTGTGGCAGAAGATCGTCGCACTGGCCGGCGGCAAGGGCGCCAAGATCGCGGTGTTCCCGTCCGCTTCCGGCACGCCGGAGCGCTCGGCCCAGTCCATCATCGAGTACCTGCGCAAATATGGCGCCGACCCGTTCGCGGTGCCGGTGGCCGTGCGCCTGGCCGACAGCGACTACCGCAAGGCGGCCGACGATGCAGCCATCGCCGACAAGGTGCGCCGTGCCGGCGGCGTGTACTTCGCCGGCGGCGACCAGACCCGCATCACGCAGGCGCTGGTCCGTGAAGACGGCACCCGCACCGCGGCGCTGGAAGCCGTGTGGGAAGTCTACCGCCGCGGCGGCGTGGTGGCCGGCACCAGCGCCGGTGCGGCCATCATGAGCTCGACGATGTTCTACAACCCGCGCACGATCCTGGGCATGCTGCGGGCCGGCGTCACCGAAGGCAAGGAGATCGCGCCGGGCCTGGGCTTCATCGGCGACGACGTGTTCGTGGACCAGCACATGCTGGTGCGGGGCCGCTTCGCCCGCATGATTCCCGCCATGCTGGCCAAGAACTACAAGCTGGGCCTGGGCGTGGACGAGGACAGCGCGATGGTCATCAATGCGCGCCGTGAAGTGGAGGTGATCGGCTATACGGGTGCGATCCTGATCGACCTGTCGCACGTGGTGCGCGACACCACCAAGCCGGACTTCAACGTGAGCAATGTGCGCATCAGCTACCTGGACCGGGGCGACAAGTTCAACATCATCACGCAGAGTTTCACACCGTCGCCCGACAAGGCGGGTGGCCGGCTCGATCCGGCGCGGCCCAGCCTGCGCGGTCCCGTGTACAGCAACGACGTGCTGGGCAACAGCGCCGTGGTCGACATCATGGAGCGGCTGATCGACAGCGACCAGGAAGAAGCCATCGGCGTCGCGTTCGGCAATCCCCGTTCGGCGACGCCGGAAGTGGGGTTCGAGTTCCGCTTCTCGAAGATGCCGGAAAGCGTGGGCTATGTGTCCAGCGTGGCGGAGGCGTATTCGGTGCTGAACATCCGCCTCGATATCCGCCCGGTCGACATCCCGCGGCCGATGTACAAATACCGCTGAGCCTTTCGGCTGGCTGACTGACCCACCGGCGCGTTAGAATCGCGCCGGTTTTTCGTTAACGGGCGTTGTTCCATGATCCGATCGGAGTTTTCCATGCGTTTTTCCTCCTGCCTTCCCGCCACCCTGCTGGCCTGCTGCGCGAGCGCGCTGGCGGCGCAGCCGGCCACCGTGCGCGTCGACTATCTCCACAGCGGCAATGCGCAGGGCGAGAGCTATGCCATGGACCGCGTCGTCATCGAACCGCTGCCGTGGCCCGGCGACATGGGGCGCACGCTGGACGACACGGACCGCGGCATCAACAAAGTCGAGGTGGTGGATGCGAAGACGGGGCGGCTGCTGTATTCGCGCGGCTTCTCGACCATCTTCGGCGAATGGAAAACCACCGCGGAAGCCTCGAATCTGACGCGCGGTTTCGGCGAATCGGTGCGCTTTCCGAAGCCCGATGTGCCGGTGAAGGTGCGCATCCTGAAGCGCGGTACGGACAATGCCTTCACGCTGGCGTGGAGCGTCGATGTCGATACCGATGCGCCGGACGTCATCCGCAAGCAGCCGCCCGCGCCGGCGAAGCCGATCCCGATCCGCGTAAACGGCCCCTCGGCCGGCAAGGTCGACCTGCTGATCCTGGGCGACGGCTACACGCGCGGGGAGCAGAAGAAATTCGAGCAGACGGCGAAGCGGCTGGCCGATTACCTGTTCACCGTGTCGCCTTTCAAGGAGCGCGCGCAGGACTTCAATGTGTGGGGCCTGGCCGTGCCGACCGAAGAGTCGGGCGTGAGCCGGCCCTCGACCGGCACGCATCACGCGTCGGCCCTGAACACGCGCTACGACATCTTTGGAAGCGAGCGCTACGTGCTCACGACGGACAACCGCGCGCTGCGTGACATCGCCCAGCATGCGCCTTACGAGTTCATCGAGATCCTCGTCAACAACGATACCTATGGCGGCGGCGGCATCTACGGCCAGTTCAGCACCGCGGCGGCCAACAACGACTGGGCCAACTACCTGTTCGTGCACGAGTTCGGGCATCACTTCGCGGGCCTGGCGGACGAGTACTACACGTCGCCGGTTGCTTACCAGTCCAGAGGCGAAGGGCCGAAGCCGGAACCGTGGGAACCGAACGTGACGGCGCTGCATGATCCCGCGCAGCTGAAGTGGCGCGCGCATGTGAAGACCGGCACGGTGCTGCCGACCGCGTGGCCGAAGGAGGAATACGAGACGCACTCGCGCGAATACCAGAAGGTGCGCGCCCAGCTGCGCAAGGACGGCCGCCCCGAAAGCGAGATGAGCCGGCTGTTCCGGGATGACCTGGCGTGGACGAATGCGCTGTTCTCGCGCGCGCCCAATGCCAGGGCTGTCGGCGCGTTCGAGGGGGCCAATTACGAGGCGAAGGGTTACTACCGTTCGCAGCAGCAGTGCCTGATGTTCGACCGCAGCGAGGCGTTCTGCGCCGTGTGTGCGGAGGCGGTGGAGCAGACGATCGATCTGTATTCCCGGCCACTGCCAATAAAGCAGGCAGGCGGGACAAATAAGTAAGTAAAGCAACAAAATGTTGCTAGGTGCGGTACCGCACAGTAGATGGTGACAGGAAACCTTATTCTGGACCCGTGACAAGAAAGAAGTCAGTACTTCAAAACCAAATCTGAAAGGTGTCCACCATGAACAAACTGCTCGCAACCCTGATCGCCGGCGTCTTCGCTACCGCAGCCTACGCCCAGACCACGACCAACAACGATGTCGCCAAGGCCCAGGCCGAAGCCCAGAAAGACATCGCCAAGGCCCAGTCGAAAGAAGCGAAAAAAGATGCTGAAGCCGACAAGGACGTCGCCAAGGCCATGAACAAGGCCGACGAAAAGAAAGCCAAGGCCCACGCGAAAGCCGACAAGGCCCACGCCAAAGCCAACGAAAAAGTCGCTGATGCCGATCCGGAAGACAAGATGAAAGCAGAAGCCAAGGCCGACAAGAAAGTCGCCGCCGCCGATGCCAAAGCTGCCAAGACGATCGCCAAGCAGGACGAGAAAGTAGCGAAAGAAGTCGCCGAAGCCAACAAGGACAAGGCCGTTGCTGCCGCCAAGACGAGCGAAGCCGTGGGCAAAGCCAATGCCGACGTGAAAAAAGAAGCCGCCAAGCACTAATCGCTAGCCCTTCCTGAAAACCGCCGCCTGCACCTTGCAGGCGGCGGTTTTTGCGTTTACAGCCGAGCTCGTGTCCACCTTGGGGTCTGACCCCGACATGGACACGAGCTCGGCCATAGCGGTGTTGTGCCTTCGATACAGCACGGAGAGCAGGCGGTGCACGACCGCCCGGCCCGCCACAAATATCCAGCCTCGAGCGTTTGATGAAGATCAATACCGTAGCGCTCATGCGGGGCAATCTGGACTTCCTTTGATGTGTCTCCAGGAGTCATGATGAGCAAACCAATGGCGTTGATCTTGCAAGGCGGTGGCGCGCTGGGCGCGTTCGAATATGGCGTCGTGACGGCGCTGGTGGAGGAGGGCTGGCAGCCGAAGGCCGTGACGGGCGTGTCGATCGGCGCCATCAACGCCGCGTCGATCGCCGGCGCGAAGGATGGCGATATCGTCACCAGCCTGCGCACGATGTGGGAAGCGATCACATTGCCCCAGCTGCCGATCTGGCCGGCCACGCAGCAGGCCGATTTTTCCCTGCTGGGCAACCCGAACTTCTGGCGCTCGCGCACGGATTACTGGGATGCGCTCAACTGGACCAGCTACTGCGACACGGCGCCGATGCTGAACACGCTGGCCACGCTCCTCGATTTCGACCAGCTCAACAATCCCGACCACATGCGCTTCGGCGTCACGGCCACCAGCCTGAACACGGGCGGGCAGGTGACGTTCTCGAACTACACGGCGTCCAATGCGCAGAAGCGCAGCGGCCAGCTGCGCGCGAAACGGGCCCAGCTGACACCGTCGCACATCGTTGCCAGTGGCAGCCTGCCACCCGGCTTCCCCGCCACCACCATCGATGGCACGGACTACTGGGACGGCGGCCTGTTCAGCAACACGCCCGTCGATTCGCTGTTGAACCTGCTGGAGCCGGAAGACATCGAAACGCTGCCCATCTTCGTCGTCGACCTGTTCCCTACCGATGGCCAGGCCTCGCCCGTCAACCTGCAGGAAGTGAACACGCGCGCGATCGCGCTGCAGTACCAGAACCGCTTCTGGGACCAGTATGGCGGCGACGCGGGACTCGATGGTTTCCTGACTGTGCTGGAGCAGATCAGGAAACTGGCCGCCGGCAATGAGGTGGAAGGGTCGCCCGCGTTCGACTGGCTGATGCGCCTGCGCGCGCTGAAGAACGTGCACGTGATCGCGAGCGCGCCGGCACCGGCCGGCGGCGATCATGATTTTTCACAGTACGGGGTGAGGGGGCGCTTCGCGGCGGGAAAAGCCGCGGCACTGAATTACCTGTCGCGGCTGGAGCACCAGGCCCCGGCCACGCAGAACAGCGTGACCAGGGTCGATGCTAAACACATCAGCCGTTCGGTAGCAGCCCGGTCGGCTTGATCCGGGTCGGCATCGGCTTGCCCTTGCGGGCGCGCTTGCCGAAGTGTTCGCCTTCGGCCAGCGCGTGCGGCGTCATCTTTTCTTCCTTCGCCTTCTGCGCATTGCCGATGCCCAGCACGGTCACGCCCTTCTGCGTGATGGCGCAGGCGGCCACCAGCTTCTCCTTCGGATCGAGTTCCATCAGGATCACGCCGCGCCCGCCATTGGACAGCACCTTCATCTCGTCCATGCCGAACACCAGCAGCCGCGATTTCTCCGAAATGACGGCCACCGCACTGGCATCGTTCACCACCACCGTTGGCGCCAGCGGCTTGGCGCCGTCTTCCAGCGTCAGGAACGCCTTGCCGCTCTTCTGGCGGCTGGCCATGTCGCCCGCCGTCGTGATGAAGCCGAAGCCGGCGTCGGAGGCCATCAGCAGCTTCGTCGTGGCCGGACCGGCAAAGTAATGCAGCAGGCGCGCGCCGCCGGACAGGTCCACCAGCGTAGTGATCGGCACGCCGTCGCCCCGCGCGTTCGGCAAGGCCGCTACCGGCACCGAGTACACGCGGCCGTTGTCGCCGAAGCCCAGCAGCGTATCGACAGTGCGGCACTCGATCGCATCGTGCAGCGCATCGCCGGCCTTGAACGTGAACTGGCCGCGGTCATGGCCGACACCGGTGCGCGCACGCACCCAGCCCTTCTGCGAAATGATCACGGTCACGGCTTCGTCGACGATCTTCTGTTCGACGGAGGCGCGCTGCGCTTCCTCGATCAGCGTGCGGCGGTCGTCGCCATACTGTTTCGCATCCGCCTCGATCTCGCGGATGATCAGGCGCTTCATCGAGGACGGATTGTCGAGCAGGTCCTGCAGCGTGCCTTTTTCCTTGCGCAGCTCGGCCAGCTCCTGCTGGATCTTGATCGCTTCCAGGCGCGCCAGCTGGCGCAGGCGGATTTCCAGGATGTCTTCGGCCTGGCGGTCGGACAGGCGGAAGCGTTCGATCAGCGCGGCCTTCGGCTCGTCCGAATTGCGGATGATGTGAATGACCTCGTCGATGTTGAGCAGGATCGTCTCGCGGCCTTCCAGGATATGGATGCGGTCGTCGACCTTGGTAAGGCGGTGCTGCGTGCGGCGCGTCACGGTGGCGAAGCGGAACGTGATCCACTCCGTCAGGATGTCCGTCAGGCCCTTCTGGCGCGGCCGGCCATCGCCGCCGATCATCACCAGGTTCATCGGCGCCGAGGTTTCCAGCGACGTGTGCGCCAGCAGCATCAGCATGAATTCGGCCTGGTCCTGGTTCTTCGACTTCGGCTCAAACACGAGGCGCACCGGCGCGGCGCGACCCGATTCGTCGCGGATCGTATCCAGCGCGCCCAGCACCATGGCCTTCTGCGCCAGCTGGTCGGCCGACAGCGCCTTCTTGCCCAGCTTGATCTTCGGGTTCGTCAGCTCCTCGATCTCTTCCAGCACCTTCTGCGACGAGGTGCCCGGCGGCAGTTCGTAGACGACGGCCTGCCACTGGCCGCGCGCCAGTTCCTCGATCTTCCAGCGCGCCCGCACCTTCATGCTGCCGCGACCGGAGGCGTACATGTCGGCCACCTGCGCGGCCGGGGTGATCAGCTGGCCGCCGCCCGGATAATCCGGACCCGGCACGATGGCCATCAGCTCCGCATGCGTCAGCTTCGGGTTGCGGATCAGCGCGACGGCGGCACTGGCCACCTCGCGCAGGTTGTGCGACGGGATCTCGGTGGCCAGGCCCACGGCAATGCCGGAGGCGCCATTGAGCAGCACCATCGGCAGGCGCGCCGGCAGCAGCGCCGGTTCTTCCGTGGAGCCGTCGTAGTTCGGGATGAAGTCCACGGTGCCCTGGCCGATTTCATCCATCAGCAGCTTGGCGATCGGCGTCAGGCGCGCTTCCGTGTAGCGCATGGCTGCCGCGCCGTCACCGTCGCGCGAACCGAAGTTGCCCTGGCCGTCGACCAGCGGATAGCGCAGCGAGAAGTCCTGCGCCATGCGCACCAGCGCGTCGTACACGGACTGGTCGCCGTGGGGGTGCAGCTTGCCCAGCACGTCGCCGACCACCGTGGCGGACTTGCGGGGCTTGGCCGAGGCATTCAGCCCCAGCTCGTTCATCGAGTACAGGATGCGGCGCTGCACGGGCTTCTGGCCGTCGCACACGTCGGGCAGGGCGCGGCCCTTCACCACCGAGATGGCGTAGTCGAGATAGGCGCGTTCGGCGAACGTGGACAGGGTCAGCGTTTCGCCGCCGTCGCCGCCACCGCTGGCGCCGTTGGTGTTGGGGCTGTTCTTGTCGCCATCGGGATCGTCCGGCGGTGGCGCGTCAAAGAGGTTTGCTTGGCTCATGGTGCGTAACTCGTATTAAATGTCGGCTTCGACTTCGTTGCCGTGTTCCTCGATCCATGCGCGGCGGGCGGCGGCTTCGCCTTTCCCCATCAGCATGTTGAAGCGGGCGGCCGCCTCGGTATGGGCGAAGTCGCCCAGCGCCACGGGCAGCAGGCGCCGCGTGTCCGGGTTCATCGTGGTTTCCCACAGCTGCTCGGCATTCATCTCGCCCAGGCCCTTGAAGCGGGAGATCGACCAGCTGCCATCCTTCAGGCCATCCTTGCGCAGCTTGTCCTCGATGGCCGTCAGCTCGCCGTCGTCCAGCGCGTACAGCTTCTGGATCGGCTTCTTGCCACGGGCCGGCGCATCGACGCGGAACAGCGGCGGGCGGGCGATGCAGATATTGCCGTTGGCGATCAGGCCCGGGAAGTGGCGGAAGAACAGCGTGAGCAGCAGCACCTGGATGTGCGAGCCGTCCACGTCCGCATCGGACAGGATGCAGATCTTCCCGTAGCGCAGGCCGGACAGGTCCGGCGTGTCGTGCACGCCATGCGGATCGACGCCGATCGCCACGGCGATGTCGTGGATCTCGTTGTTGGCGAACAGGCGGTCGCGGTCCGTCTCCCAGGAGTTCAGCACCTTGCCGCGCAGCGGCAGGATCGCCTGGTACTCCTTGTCGCGGCCCATCTTGGCCGAGCCGCCCGCCGAGTCACCCTCGACCAGGAAGATCTCGGTGCGGGCGATGTCGCTCGATTCGCAATCGGTCAGCTTGCCCGGCAACACGGCCACGCCGGACGATTTTTTCTTCTCCACTTTCTGGGCCGAGCGCAGGCGCGATTGCGCCTGCTTGATCACCAGTTCGGCGAGCTTCTTGCCCCAGTCGATGTGCTGGTTCAGCCACAGCTCCAGCGCCGGCTTGCTGAACGTGGAGACGAGGCGTACCGCGTCGCGCGAATTCAGGCGCTCCTTGATCTGGCCCTGGAACTGCGGGTCCAGCACCTTGGCCGACAGCACGAACGAGGCGCGCGCGAACACGTCTTCCGGGAGCAGCTTCACGCCCTTCGGCAGCAGCGAGTGCAGTTCGACGAAGTTCTTCATCGCGCCGAACAGGCCTTCGCGCAGGCCCGATTCGTGGGTGCCGCCGTTCGGCGTGGGAATCAGGTTGACATAGGACTCGCGCATGATGGCGCCTTCTTCCGTCCACGCCACCACCCACGACGCGCCTTCGCCTTCGGCAAAGCCTTCCGCATCCGGCGTGGCGAACTGCTCGCCCTCGAACAGCGGCACCCAGGTCTCGCCGGTGCCGGTCTGCGCCAGTGCTTCGTTCAGGTAGCCGCGCAGGCCGTCGTTGTACTGCCAGGTCTGCACGTCGCCCGTCTTGCCGTTCTTCAGCGTGACGGTCACACCGGGCAGCAGCACGGCCTTCGAGCGCAGCAGGCGCTGCAGCTCGACCTGCGAGATCAGCGGCGAATCGAAGTACTTCGCATCCGGCCAGGCGGTGACGCGCGTGCCGGACTTCTTGCCATCGCGGGGCGCGGGCTCGGAGGTGAGCGGCTGCACCAGGTCGCCGTTCTCGAACGCCAGCGTGTGGTAGCCGTTGCCCTTGTCGTCCTTGCGCCAGACATTGATCTCCAGGCGCTTGGACAGCGCATTGGTGACAGAGACGCCCACGCCGTGCAGGCCGCCCGAGAACGCATATGCGCCACCGGAACCCTTGTCGAACTTGCCGCCGGCGTGCAGCCGCGTGAACACGATCTCCACCGTCGGCACGTTTTCCTCGGGGTGCAGGCCCACGGGGATGCCGCGGCCGTCGTCCTCGACGGTGATGCTGCCGTCCGCATTCTGCGTCACGACGATGTTCTTGCAGTGGCCGCCCAGCGCTTCATCGGAGGCGTTGTCGATCACCTCCTGGATGATGTGCAGCGGATTTTCCGTGCGGGTGTACATGCCGGGCCGCTGCTTGACGGGCTCCAGGCCTTTCAGGACGCGGATCGATGATTCGCTGTAGTCGGAAACAGGTTTTTTCGTGGCCATACGGGAAAGTGCGCTCTGTTGCGGTATTGGGTTAGCCGGCATTCTATCCGAGGAGGCTGGCCGTCAAGCAGGTGGCTTAGTTGTAGGATAGAAACACTGTATAAACATCCAGCATAATCCGACTTTATAACCTGTTTGCAATGCTTATTCAAGTCCTTTGGCCATTCGCGCCCCTGGGCCGCCCCCTCATTGACCCCTCGTTTACACCGCGTTTACACCTGCCTCCCGGGTCTTTACCCCGTTTTTAGACGCCGCTCGATAAGCTCACCACGTCCAAAACCACATCGAAGAAGAGGTAGCAAATGGATGTCTTGTATCTGGGGCTGGTGGCCGTCTTCACGGCTGCCGTGATCGGCATGGCGGCAGCCTGTGCCCGGCTGGGAGGGAAACCATGAACATCATTTACCTGACCGGCGCGCTGGCCGCGGCCGGCCTGCTGGTCTATCTGCTGATCGCGCTGCTGAAAGCGGAGGACCTGTGAGCACGTCCTCCCTCACCTTACTGGCCGTATTCCTGCTGGTGCTGCTGGCACTGGCCTGGCCGCTCGGCGCCTTCCTGGCGCGCGTCGGCGAAAGCGAAGCACCGCTGCGCGGCCTGGGCTGGCTGCATGCCATCGAGCGCGGCTTCTACCGTGTCGCCGGCATCAAGGGCGGCAGTGCCGACCATGCGATGGGCTGGAAGGCCTATGCGATCGCACTGATCGTCTTCAATGCCCTAGGCACCGTGTTCGTCTACGCCGTGCAGCGCCTGCAATCCTGGCTGCCCCTCAATCCGCAAGGTCTGGCCAACGTCAGCCCCGACTCGTCGTTCAACACGGCCGTCAGCTTCGTGGGCAACACCAACTGGCAGGGCTATTCGGGCGAGCAGACGATGAGCTACCTGACGCAGATGGTGGCGCTGGCAACCCAGAACTTCCTGTCCGCCGCGACCGGCATCGCCGTCGTGTTCGCGCTGATCCGTGCCTTCGCGGCCCGTTCCACGAACTCGATCGGCAACTTCTGGGTGGACGTCACGCGCGCCACCCTGTATGTGCTGCTGCCGCTGTCGCTGATCCTGTCCATCTTCCTGATGGGCCAGGGCGTGATCCAGAACTTCGACGCCTACAAGGAAGTGACGCTGCTCGACAAGGTCGAATACAGCATCCCGAAAACGGGCACCGACGGCCAGCCGCTGAAGGATGCGCAGGGCCAGCCCGTCATGGCAGCGCAGACGGCCACCACGCAGACCATCGCCATGGGCCCGGTCGCCTCGCAGGAAGCCATCAAGATGCTGGGCACGAACGGCGGCGGCTTCTTCAACGCCAATTCCGCGCACCCTTACGAGAATCCGACGGCGGCCACCAACTTCGCGCAGATGATCGCCATCTTCCTGATCCCCGCCGCGCTGTGCTTCGCGTTCGGCCGCATCGTCGGCGACATCCGCCAGGGCTGGGCCGTGCTGGGCGCCATGACGCTCGTCTTCGTGGCGATGACCCTCGTGGTATTCGCCGCCGAGCAGCAGGCCCACCCGGTGCTGCAGTCGCTGGGCGTCGACCAGGCCGCGAGCACGCTGCAGGCCGGCGGCAACATGGAAGGCAAGGAGACCCGCTTCGGCATCAGCGCATCGAGCCTGTTCGCCGCGGTCACCACCGCCGCTTCCTGCGGTGCCGTCAACGCCATGCACGATTCGCTGATGCCGCTGGGCGGCGCCGTGCCGCTGCTGCTGATGCAGTTCGGCGAGGTGATCTTCGGCGGCGTGGGCTCGGGCCTGTACGGCATGCTGGTGTTCGCCATCATGGCCGTGTTCATCGCCGGCCTGATGATCGGCCGCACGCCGGAGTATCTCGGCAAGAAGATCCAGGCCTACGAGATGAAGATGGTGTCGATCGCGATCCTCGTCACGCCCGTGCTGGTGCTGGCCGGGACGGCCATCGCGGTGGTCAGCGAAGCGGGGACGGCCGGCATCGCCAATCCGGGCGCGCACGGTTTCTCCGAGATCCTGTACGCGTTCAGCTCCGCCGCCAACAACAACGGCAGCGCGTTTGCCGGCCTGTCCGCCAACACGCCGTTCTACAACGCCATGCTGGCGATCGCCATCTGGTTCGGCCGCTTTGCCGTGATCGTGCCCGTGCTGGCGATTGCCGGTTCGCTGGCGTCGAAGCAGCGCCTGCCCGTCAACGGCGGCACGATGCCGACGCACGGCCCGCTGTTCATCGCGCTGCTGATCGGGGTGGTGCTGCTGGTCGGGGTGCTGAACTACGTGCCCGCGCTGGCCCTCGGCCCCGTCATCGAACACCTGCAACTTTTTAACTAAGAGGTTCTCATGTCAAGGAATCCCATGACACCCGGCAGCCTGTCGCTGTTCGACCGCAAGCTGGCCGTGCCCGCGCTGGCGGACGCGTTCCGCAAGCTGCACCCCCGCGTGCAGCTGCGCAGCCCGGTCATGTTCGTCGTCTATGTCGGCAGCATCCTCACCACACTGCTGGCCTTCCAGGCCGCCGGCGGCAACGGCGAGGCGGATGCCGGTTTCATCGCCACCATCGCCATCTGGCTGTGGTTCACGGTGCTGTTCGCGAACTTCGCCGAAGCGCTGGCCGAGGGCCGCAGCAAGGCGCAGGCGGCATCGCTGCGCGCCCTGAAACAGCAGGTCACCGCGAAGAAACTGGCCACGCCGCGCTACGGCACCACCTGGCTGCCGGTGCCGGCCACCGACCTGCGCAAGGGCATGACGGTGCTGGTGGAAGCGGGCGACGTGATCCCCGCCGATGGCGACGTGATCGAAGGCGTGGCCTCGGTCGACGAAAGCGCCATCACGGGCGAATCGGCTCCCGTCATCCGCGAATCGGGCGGCGACTTCTCGTCCGTCACGGGCGGCACCCGCGTGCTGTCGGACTGGCTGGTGGTGCGCGTCTCCGTCAATCCCGGCGAGGCGTTCATCGACCGCATGATCTCCATGGTGGAAGGCGCCAAGCGCCAGAAGACGCCGAACGAGATCGCGCTGACGATCCTGCTGGTGGCGCTGACGATCGTGTTCCTGGTGGTGACCGTCACGCTGCTGCCGTTCTCGATCTTCTCCGTGGGGGCGGCCGGCAGCGGCACGCCGGTGACGGTGACGGTGCTGATCGCGCTGCTCGTCTGCCTGATCCCGACCACCATCGGCGGCCTGCTGTCCGCCATCGGCGTGGCCGGCATGAGCCGCATGATGGGCGCCAACGTGATCGCCACGTCCGGCCGTGCCGTGGAAGCGGCCGGCGACGTGGACGTGCTGCTGCTCGACAAGACCGGCACCATCACGCACGGCAACCGCCAGGCCGCCGAGTTCATCCCGGCCTCCAGCGTGACGGCCGCGCAGCTGGCCAGGTCCGCCCGCATGGCATCCATGGCCGACGAAACGCCGGAAGGCCGCAGCATCGTCGTGCTGGCGCGCCAGAAGTTCGACCTGCATGAAAGCGCCGACACGACGGAGAACGTGACCTTCGTCGAGTTCACCGCGCAGACGCGGATGAGCGGTGCCGACATCGGTGCACGCCAGGTGCGCAAGGGCGCCGCCGACACGGTGCGCCGCTACGTGGAAGAGCGGGGCGGCCGCTGGCCGGCCGAGGTGGCGCGCGCGGTGGACGATGTGTCGCGCCGCGGCAGCACGCCGCTGGTCGTCGTCGACGATGGCCAGGTGATGGGCGTGGTGGAACTGAAGGACATCGTCAAGGCCGGCATCCGCGAGCGCTTCGCCGAACTGCGCAAGATGGGCATCCGCACCGTGATGATCACGGGCGACAACAAGCTGACGGCCGCAGCGATCGCCGCCGAAGCGGGTGTCGACGACTTCCTGGCCGAAGCCACGCCGGAAGACAAGCTGAAACTCATCCGCACCTCGCAGGCCGAAGGCCGGCTGGTGGCGATGACGGGCGACGGCACCAACGATGCGCCGGCGCTGGCCCAGGCCGACGTGGCGGTGGCCATGAACAGCGGCACGCAGGCAGCAAAAGAGGCCGGCAACATGGTCGACCTGGATTCGAACCCGACCAAGCTGCTGGAGATCGTGGAGATCGGCAAGCAGATGCTGATGACGCGCGGCGCGCTGACCACGTTCTCGATCGCCAACGACGTGGCCAAGTACTTCGCCATCATCCCGGCTGCCTTCGTGGGCACCTATCCGCAGCTCAAGAGCCTGGACGTGATGGGGCTCACCAGCGCCAATTCCGCCATCCTGTCCGCCGTGATCTTCAATGCGCTGATCATCGTGTTCCTGATCCCGCTGGCATTGAAGGGCGTGAAGTACCGCGCGCTGGGTGCCAACGTGCTGCTGCGCCGGAACATGCTGGTGTATGGCCTGGGCGGCCTGGTGCTGCCGTTCATCGGCATCAAGCTGATCGACCTGGTGCTGACCGCACTGAACCTCGCTTAAGGAATGATGATGACTTCGATTTTTCGTCCCGCCCTCGTGGTGTTCGGCACGCTGACGCTGGTGTGCGGCATCGTCTACCCGTATGCCGTGACGGGCATCGGCAAGGCGGCGTTTGCCGACCAGGCGTCCGGCAGCCTCGTCACGCATGGCGGCAAGGTGGTGGGCTCGCGCCTGATCGGCCAGTCGTTCACGTCGCCGCAGTATTTCTGGGGCCGTCCATCGGCCACCGGACCGATGCCCAACAATGGCGCCGGCTCCGGCGGCTCGAACCAGGGCCCGCTCAATCCAGCGCTGGCCGAGGCCGTGAAGGGCCGCATGGCGGCGCTGCGCGGGGCTGACGCAGGAAACGCATCACCTGTTCCGGTGGATCTGGTGACGGCATCGGCCAGTGGCCTGGATCCGGACATCAGCCTGGCCGCTGCGCAGTACCAGGTGGCCCGGGTGGCGCGCGTGCGCCAGGTCGATGCGGCGCGCGTGCAGGCGCTGGTGGACCAGCATGCCGAGCGGCCCCTGTTCGGCTTCCTGGGCGAGGCGCGCGTGAACGTGCTGGCGCTGAACCTGGCGCTGGACAGCGCAGCCAAATAAATCCGCTACACTCCGGCCATGCTTCCCATCGACAGCCAACGTCCCGATCCCGATGCCCTGCTGGCGCAGGTGCAGGCGGGCGAACGGCGCGCCACGCGCGGCCGGCTGCGCATCTATTTCGGCGCGTCGGCCGGCGTGGGCAAGACATTCGCGATGCTGTCGGCCGCGCGCAAGCTGCAGGCCGAAGGGGAGGGGAAGAAGATCCGGCCCCTGGTGGGCATCGTGGAAACACACGGCCGCGCCGATACGGCGCAGCTGCTGGACGCGCTGGACGTGCTGCCCCTGAAACAGGTGGCATGGCGCGGCAAGGCGCTGCCGGAGTTCGACCTCGATGGTGCGCTGGAACGCCGGCCGGACCTGATCCTGGTCGACGAGCTGGCCCATTCGAACGCGCCCGGCTCGCGCCACCCGAAACGGTGGCAGGACGTGGACGAGCTGCTCGATGCGGGCATCGACGTGTTCACGACGGTGAACGTGCAGCACCTGGAAAGCCTGAACGATGTCGTCGGCGGCATCACGGGCATCCGCGTGGCCGAAACCCTGCCCGATACCGTGTTCGACCACGCCGACGAAGTGGTGCTGGTGGACCTGCCGGCCGACGAGCTGCTGGCGCGCCTGAAGGCCGGCAAGGTGTATGGCGCGGTACAGGCCGAGCGGGCGGCGCAGAACTTCTTCCGCAAGGGGAACCTGATCGCGCTGCGCGAGCTGGCGCTGCGCCGCACCGCCGACCGCATCGGCGACGACGTGCAGGCCTACCGCGTCGAGAAATCCATCGGACCGCTGTGGCAGTCCGGTGTCGCGCTGCTGGCCTGTGTGGGCCCGCAGCCCGGCGGCGAACACGTGGTGCGCAGCGCGGCGCGGCTGGCCGGCCAGCTGAACGCCGCATGGCATGCCGTGTACGTGGAAACACCGTCGCTGCAGCGCCTGCCGCCCGCGCGCCGCGAACAGATCCTGCAGACGCTGAAGCTGGCGCAGGACCTGGGCGCGACGACGGCCGTGCTGGCCGGCGACGACGTGGGCGCCGCCATCGCCCACTACGCGCTGGAGCAGAACATCGCCAAGGTGGTGCTGGGCCGCTCGGCCTCGCGCTGGCCGTGGCGCCGGTCGAACCTGCGCCGCATCGCCGACCGTGCGACGGCGCTGGACCTGGTCGAAGTCGCCGGGCCGGCGCGCGCCGCGACGAAGGCGCCGGCCACCCTGCAGGCCATCGGCGGCCTGCTGGACGACCAGGCCGACTGGCGCGCCTACGGCCTGGCCGCCTTCGTGTCGGTGGCGGTGGCCGCCGCCGGCATCCCGCTGGCCAGCGCGATCGACGTGACCAATATCGCCATGCTGTCGCTGCTGGCCGTGCTGCTGATCGCGTTCCGGCTGGGGCGCGGGCCGGCGGTGCTGTCCAGCTTCATCGGCGTGGCGGCGTTCGACTACCTGTTCGTGCAGCCGCGGTTCTCGTTCGCCGTGAGCGACCTGCAGTACCTGATCACGTTTGCCGTGATGCTTGCGGCGGGCCTGATCACCAGTCACCTGACCTCCGGGCTGCGCTTCCAGGCGCGGGTGGCGTCGCACCGCGAGGAACGCGCGCGGGCGCTGTACGAATATGCCCGCGAGCTGACGGGCGTGCTGCAGACGGAGCAGGTGTACGAGATCACGCAGCGCACCTTGGCCCAGGCGTTCCGCGCGCGGGTGCTGTTGCTGCTGCCCGATGCGGACGGCCGCCTGGAATGGCCAGGCGCTGCGGGCGAGGAGGCGCCGGACATGGGCATCGCACAATGGTCGTTCGACCGCGCCGAGCCGGCCGGCTTCGGTACCGATACGCTGCCGTCGTCGCCGCTGTTCTACCTGCCGCTGGTGGCGCCGATGCGCACGCGGGGCGTGCTGGCGCTGGCGCCCAGTGACCGCCGCTGGCTGCTGATCCCCGAGCAGCGCCGCCAGCTGGACACGTTTGCCGCGCTGGCCGCCATCGCGCTGGAACGCGTGCACTACATCGACGTGGCGCAGGGGGCCCTGGTGCAGATGGAATCGGAGCGGCTGCGCAATTCGCTGCTGGCGGCGCTGTCGCACGACCTGCGCACGCCGCTGACGGCCCTCGTCGGCCTGGCCGAATCGCTGGCGCTGTCGAAGCCGGCGCTGACGCCCTCGCAGCTGGAGACGGCGCGCGCGCTGCAGGAAGAGACCGTGCGCATGAGCACCCTGGTGACGAACCTGCTGGACATGGCCCGCATCGAAAGCGGCACGGTGCACCTGAACCTGCAGTGGCAGGCGATCGAGGAGACGGTGGGCAGCGCGCTGCGCGCCAGCCGCACGCTGCTGGGCGGGCACAAGGTGCTGACCCGGCTGCCGGCCGATCTGCCCCTGGTGCGCTACGACGCGGTGCTGATGGAGCGCGTGCTGTGCAACCTGCTGGAGAACGCGGCCAAGTACACGCCGCCGGGCAGCACGATCACGCTGTCGGCCCGCACGCGGGCGGACAAGCTGGAAGTGACGGTGGCCGACAATGGCCCCGGCCTGCCCGCCGGCCGCGAGGAAGCGATCTTTGAAAAATTCACGCGCGGCGAACGCGAGTCGGCCAAGCCGGGTGTCGGCCTGGGGCTCGCCATCTGCCGCGCCATCGTGGGAGCGCATGGCGGCGAGATCGGCGCGCAGCGTGCCGAGGATGGCGGTGCCGCCATCGTCATCATGCTGCCGTTGGGCACACCGCCTGCGCTGCCTGAGGAATCTTATGAGTGACAAGTTACTGCCGACCGCGCTGCTGGTCGAAGACGAGCCGCAGATCCGCCGCTTCGTGCGCCTGGCGCTCGAGGAAGAAGGCTGGAACGTGCAGGAATCCGTGACGCTGCAGCGGGGGCTGATCGATGCCGGCACGCGCCGGCCCGACATCGTCATCCTCGACCTGGGCCTGCCCGATGGCGATGGCGTGGACCTGATCGCCGACCTGCGCAAGTGGTCGCAGGTGCCGGTGATCGTGCTGTCGGCGCGCGTCAGCGAGGAGGAAAAAATCCGCGCCCTCGATGCCGGCGCGGACGATTACCTGACCAAGCCGTTCGGCGTGGGCGAGCTGCTGGCGCGGGTGCGCGCGATGGCCCGGCGCCGCCGCGTGCCGGAGCAGGACAGCAACGGTGTCGTGCAGTTCGGCGACGTCAAGGTGGACCTGCAGGCACGCATGGTCACGCGGGAAGGCCAGATGGTGCACCTGACGCCCACCGAGTACCGGCTGCTGTCGGTGCTGGTCAATAACGCCGGGCGCGTCGTCACGAATCCGCAGCTGCTGCGCGAGGTGTGGGGGCCTTCCCACGCCGAGAACGGCCACTACCTGCGCATCTACATGGGCCACCTGCGCCAGAAGCTCGAGCGCGATCCGGCCCAGCCCGTGCATCTGCTCACCGAGACGGCGGTCGGCTACCGGCTGCTGCTGATGCCCGGCTAACCCTTTTATTTTGCAGCACCCGGCCAGCTGCGCCGCCGCACTCGATGCGCCGGCGAAGGCCCCGTTCGTCCTTAATTTTGAAAGACATCATGAAACGACTGATTTCAGGCTCCCTGTTCGCCATCGCCTTTGCTGCCACCGCCCATGCACAGGAGGCGGCCAAGCCCGCCAGCGAGGTGAGCTTCAACGTGGCCGGCGTCTCCGACTACCGCTACCGCGGCATCTCGCAGACGCGGCTGAAGCCCGCGCTGCAGGGCGGCGCCGACTGGGTCGACAACGTCAACGGCTTCTACGTCGGCGCGTGGGCATCGACCATCAAGTGGACGAAGGATGCCGGTGGCGATGGCAGCGTGGAGATCGACGTCTACGCCGGCAAGCGCGGCACGCTGGGCGGCGAGGTGTCGTACGACGTGGGCGTGCTGGGTTATGCGTATCCGTCGAACGACCTGCATCCGGACGCGAACACGCTGGAAGTCTACGGCCAGCTGGGCTATGGCCCGGCCACGCTGAAGTACTCGCACGCGGCGACCAACCTGTTCGGCTTCAGCGACAGCAAGAACAGCGGCTACCTCGACGCGGCCGTCAACCAGGACATGGGCCAGGGCTGGATCCTGAACCTGCACGCCGGCCGCCAGAAGGTGCGTCACCACGATGCCGCCAGCTACACCGACTACAAGGTGGGCGTGACGAAGGACTTCGGCGTCGTCACCGTCGCCCTGGCCTGGATCGGCACCAACGCCGACAAGGCCGCCTACGCCTCGCCCGTCAACGGCAAGTTCACCGGGCGCGATGCCGCGGTGCTGACCGTCTCGAAGGTGTTCTAAGTCACCAGAGCCGAGCCCGTGTCCACCCTGGGGTCAGACCCCGACATGGACACGGACTCAACCATAATTCACGCACCGTGTTCCTGCTGAATCCAGCACCCTGATTCGGCTTGGTCGAGATCCGTCCTGGAAATGCAGATGAGCTCGTGTCCATGTCGGGGTCTGACCCCTAGGTGGACACGAACTGGGCGGTAGTCAGTTGCGGAAGACGCTGGCGAACAGCGCTTCGCCGCTGGCGGAGAGTTCGGCGCCGGGGAGGGTGCGCTGGAGGATGGTGGTGGCGCAGGCGGCGTCGGTGCCGCAGGGCTGGTCGCAGGGGACGATGACGATGCGCAGGCCCGGGTTGAACAGGCGGGCGTTGGCGATGCGGTCCGCCAGGCGGATGGCGCGGGCCGGATCGTTGTGGACTGCGTCGGCCGGCACCACGACCACGCGCGCGGCGATCAGCGCGGCGCGGCTGCCCAGCGAGTCGCGGCCGTCGGCATCGACGACGATGTCCTGGAAGCGCATGCCCAGGTTCTCCAGCTCCGCACCGACGCTCTTGCCGTTGACGCATTTCGCGGCCACCGGCAGGGGCGGATGCGGATGCGGCTCGGAATCGGCATCGACCAGCAGCACCTTGCGGCCCGACAGGCTGCGGTGCGCGGCCAGCCGTTCGGCCAGTGCCAGCTTCGCGTTGCAACTGCCTTCGCTGACGATGGTGACGATCATGGTTGCACCACCTGGGGTGCGGCAGCGCAGGCCTGCAGGGGCAGGGGGGCAGGGGGAACGGCGTCGGGCATGATGTGCTATCGGAGTTGGACTGGATTCACGATAGCAGCGGGCGCATATCGATTGCGTAAAGAGATGGGCAGCCGCTGTAAAAGGAATGAAAAGACGGCTACTTCGCCAGCGCGCGCATCGCCCGTTCCAGCCCGTCGAGGGTGACCGGGTACATGCGGTCGTTCATCAGCTGGCGGACGATGGCGATCGACTGGCGGTACTGCCAGTACGGTTCCGGCTCGGGATTGAGCCAGGCGAATTTCGGGAACGCGTGCGTGAAGCGGCCCAGCCAGGTGGCGCCGGCTTCCGGGTTGTTGTACTCGACGGAGCCGCCCGGCTGCAGGATCTCGTAGGGGCTCATGGTGGCATCGCCGACGAAGATCAGCTTCGTGTCGGGCGGGTACTTGCGCAGCACGTCCTGCGTGGGGAAGCGTTCCGCGTTGCGACGGCGGTTGTTGCGCCACAGGTGATCGTAGACGCAGTTGTGGAAGTAGAAGAAGTCCATGTTCTTGAACTCCGCCTTGGCGGCCGAGAACAGCTCTTCCATGCGTTCGACATGGTCGTCCATCGAGCCGCCCACGTCGAACAGCATCAGCACCTTGACGTTGTTGCGGCGCTCCGGCTGCATCCGCAGGTCCAGCCAGCCGGCGTTGTTGGCGGTGGCGCGGATGGTCTGGTCCAGCGCCAGTTCCTCGGCCGCGCCGGTGCGGGCGAAGCGGCGCAGGCGGCGCAGCGCCACCTTGATGTTGCGGGTGCCCAGTTCCTTGTCCGAGTCGTAGTCGCGGTAGGCGCGCTGTTCCCACACCTTGACGGCCGTCCGATCGCCGCCTTTGCCGCCGATGCGTATCCCTTCCGGGTTGGTGCCGCCATGCCCGAACGGGGACGTGCCGCCCGTGCCGATCCACTTGCTGCCGCCTTCGTGGCGTTCCTTCTGCTCCTTCAGCAGCGCGGCCAGCCGGTCCATCAGCCTGTCGTAGCCGAATTTCTCCAGCGCGGCGCGCTGCTCGTCCGTCAGCTCGCGCTTCATGCGCTGCATCAGCCAGTCCAGCGGGATGGCTTCCTTGCCGCCGATGGCCGTCTCGATGCCCTTGAAGTACAGGGCAAACGCGCGGTCGAAGCGGTCGTAGTGGGCTTCGTCCTTCACCAGGGCCAGGCGCGCGAGGTAATAGAAATCGTCGAGCGACTGCGTGACGACGCCCCGTTCCAGCGCCTCCAGCAGGGTCAGGAACTCCCGGATGGTGACGGGGATTTTCGCGTCTTTCAGCGTGAAGAAGAAGTCGATCAGCATCAGCGGCGCTTCTGCAGCAGGTGGTCGAGGTGGGCGCGGATTTCCGGCCATTCGCCGCGCGCGATGCTGTACATGACGGTGTCGCGCACCGTGCCGTCGCGGCGCAGCGCGTGGTGGCGCAGCACGCCATCCTTTTTTGCGCCCAGCCGTTCGATGGCGCGCTGCGAGGCATGGTTGAAATTGTCCGTGCGCAGGCCGACCAGGGTGCAGCCGGCCGTCTCGAACGCATGCGCCAGCAGCATGCGCTTGCAGCTGGTGTTCACGTGGCTGCGCTGGTAGCGCTGCGCATACCAGGTGTAGCCGATTTCGGCGCGGCCGATCGCCGGCACGATGTCGTGGAAGCTGGTGGACCCCATGACCTCTCCCGTGGCGGCATCGAGCACGGCAAACGCTACCCGCGCGGGACGCATCTCGATGGCGGTGGCGATGTAGGCCTCCACCTGCTCCGGTTCGGGCACCGAGGTCACGCGCAGGTTCCACAGTTCGCCATCGCTGGCGGCGCGGCGCAGCCCTTCCGCATGCTCCGGTCCCAGCGGCACCAGGCGCACGCCGTTGAACTCCAGCGTGACGGGGGCGATGGCGATCATCGGTTGGTCCTCGCCATGTAGACCAGGCGCTCGAACAGGTGCACGTCCTGCTCGTTCTTCAGCAGCGCGCCGTGCAGCGGCGGCACGATGGCTTTCGCGTCCTTGCTGCGCAATGCTTCGGGCGGGATGTCTTCGGCCAGCAGCAGCTTGAGCCAGTCGAGGAATTCCGAGGTGGACGGTTTTTTCTTCAGGCCGGCCACGTCCCGCACCTCGTAGAAGGTCTGCAGCGCCTGGGCCAGCAGCTCCTGTTTCAGGTTCGGGAAGTGCACGCGCACGATGGCTTCCAGCGTGTCGCGATCCGGGAAGGCGATGTAGTGGAAGAAGCAGCGGCGCAGGAACGCATCCGGCAGCTCCTTCTCGTTGTTCGACGTGATGATGACGAGCGGCCGGTGCTTCGCCACCACCATCTCGCGCGTTTCGTAGACGTAGAACTCCATGCGGTCGAGTTCGCGCAGCAGGTCGTTGGGAAACTCGATGTCGGCCTTGTCGATCTCGTCGATCAGCAGCACCACGGGTTCCGGTGCCGTGAAGGCCTGCCACAGCACGCCCTTGACGATGTAGTTATGGATGTCGCGCACCCGCTCGTCGCCCAGCTGCGAATCGCGCAGCCGCGAGACGGCGTCGTACTCGTACAGGCCCTGCTGCGCCTTGGTGGTGGACTTGATGTGCCACTGCAGCAGCGGGCGGTCCAGCGCGGCGGCCACTTCCTCGGCCAGCATCGTCTTGCCGGTACCCGGTTCGCCCTTGACGAGCAGGGGACGCTGCAGGGTGAGGGCGGCGTTGACGGCCAGTTTCAGGTCATCGGTGGCGACGTAGTGCTGCGATCCCTCGAAGCGCGGGGCGGACGGCGAAGCGGACATGGGCGAAATCCCGGAGCAAAAAAATCCAGTATAGGGCATCCGGAGGGGCACCGAGGGCCGCGCCTGTGAACGCCAGGGCAACTTTGTAGACTCTCGTAAATAGCTAGGTTAGAATCGGCGATCGGTAGTATGACAGTCAAGTATTGGTGCAAGCAGCAAGGGGACCGTGGAGACGGCGCACAGAATGAGTCCCCTCCGATTATCTTTTTTGATTCGACTAGCCACCCATGACCAAACTCCCTGCAGTGCTCGTCATTGCCTGTACATCCCTTGCTGCACAGGCGGCGGACATCGTCGGCAATGCCGCCGCCGCGCCGGCCAAGATCGAGATGTGCATCGGCTGCCACGCCATCCCCGGCTACAAGGCCACCTTCCCCGAAGTGTTCCAGGTGCCGAAGATCGGCGGGCAGAACGCGAAGTACATCGAGACGGCGCTGAAGGCCTACCAGAAGGGGGACCGCAAGCATCCGTCGATGAAGGGCATCGCCACCAGCCTGTCCGACCAGGACATCGCCGATATCGCGGCCTACTATTCGAAGCAGAAATGAGAGCGCCCACGATGAAAAACATTCTGCTCGCTCTGGCCTGCTGCCTCGCCACCGCCACCACCGCTCTCGCCGGCGGCAACGTCAGCAACGGCAAGGCGCTGGCCGAGAAATACGCCTGCGCCACCTGCCACGGCAAGGACTTCAACTCGCCGATCGACCCCAGCTATCCGAAGCTGGCGGGCCAGCACCGCGACTACCTGGCGCACGCGCTCACCGCCTACAAGCGAGGCGACGCCGCCAACGGCCGCAACAACGCCATCATGACGGGGCAGGTGAAGCCCCTGTCGAACCAGGACATCCAGGACCTGGCCGCGTATTTCCACAGCCTGCCGGGCACTATGGTCAATCACCGCTGACAAGGGCCCGGTGCGTGTCCCGGTGCCTGGCACCGGGACATAGGTGCCAGGAACTGCGCTGCTCGGCTCGTGTCACAGTGCCTGACCCCATGTGACACGAGCTCGGCTGTTCAGCCGGCTCAGGCGCCGACGCGGCGCTTCACGGCTTCGAGGTACGCCTCGCCATCCGGCGGCAGCCCGCTGCGCTGCGATTTCCAGATCATCTCGCCCAGGCACTCCATGATTTCATGCTGCGCATCGTGCGGCGACGTCTTGCGGGCCAGCGCCTCGTAGGCGGCGCGGATGCCGCGCGGCGAGTCGATCGACACCTGCTCGGAGATCGACAGGTGCATCGACAGGTGCAGGAAGGGGTTGGCCTGGCCGCCCTCGACGGAGTAGTCGCGTGCCACGGCCGCTTCGGCATCGGCCAGCGCCTCGTCGTATTCCGGGTGCATGCGCAGCCAGTCGAGCGCCATCGCTTCGAGCGGCGTCAGGATTTCGTTGGCGCGGTCCTTGCGAAAGACTTCGCAGAAGAAGCGGCGGACATCGTGGGAGGAGGGCGTGAACATGGGAGGAAGAATGCCGGCGCGAGCCGGGCATGTACAAGGACGCGTCGTGCAAAGACGCATTGTACAAAGAAACCACGGCCGGCGCAGGAGACCCGCGCCGGCCGTCAGGCGGGATGCGCCGTCAGGACTTCTCCGACCCCGTCAATGCCGAGCCATCGCAGCCGACGATTTCCTGCGGTGCGCCCGCCACCGCGCCCGGCTGGCGTCCGCCCTGGCCCTGCTGGCCGCGGCCATGCGGCTGGCGCAGGTAGCGCGCGGCATGACGCCGTTCGCCGTGCGGCGGCCAGGTCAGGAAGCGGGACAGCTCCTGCAGCGCGCGCTGGTAGACATCGCGCTTGAACTCGATGACGACATCGAGCGGCACCCAGTACTCGTGCCAGCGCCACGCATCGAACTCCGGATGATCCGTCAGGCGCAGGTTCACCTCGTTGTCGCGCGCGCACATGCGCAGCAGGAACCAGATCTGCTTCTGGCCACGGTAATGGCCGCGGATTTCCCGCTTGATGAAGTGATCCGGCACCTCGTAGCGCAGCCAGTCGCGCGTGCGGCCCACGATCTTCACGTGCTCCGGACGCAGGCCGATCTCTTCCTGCAGCTCACGGTACATCGCCTGTTCGGGCGTTTCACCGTACTTGATGCCTCCTTGCGGAAATTGCCATGAGTGCTCGCGCACCCGCTTGCCCCACCACACCTCATTCTGGGCGTTCAGCAGGATGATGCCGACGTTGGGGCGGAACCCTTCCCGATCGAGCATAGTGCACCTCAAAACTTTCTGCGGCCGACGCAGTCCCTACATCATCCTCTTACATTCCTGCCCACGAGTCTGCCCGCCAGCACCACCCCCGCGCGGCGGAGGCGGACGACGGGCCCGCAATTGAACGCAATTGTATAAATGATGGATGCATCAGCCAGCTAATCCTTTAAAATTAGGCTGATTATAACCCTCTCTTTTTGAAAAGAATTCACTGATATGCGTGCGTCACGGTTTTTTATTTCCACACTTAAAGAAGCGCCTTCGGACGCTGAAATCGTCAGCCACAAACTGATGATGCGGGCCGGCATGATCAAGCGCCTGGGTTCCGGCATCTACACGTACATGCCGATGGGCCTGAAAGTGATCCGCAAGGTGGAGGCGATCGTGCGCGAGGAGATGAACGCCGCCGGCGCCATCGAGCTGCTGATGCCGCTCGTGCAGCCTGCCGAGCTGTGGCAGGAAACGGGCCGCTGGGACAAGATGGGCCCGGAGCTGATGCGCGTGAAGGACCGCCACGGCCGCGAATTCGCCATCCAGCCCACCTCCGAGGAAGTGATCACGGACGTGGTGCGCGGCGAAATCAAGTCCTACCGCCAGCTGCCGCTGAACTTCTATCACATCCAGACCAAGTTCCGCGACGAGCGCCGCCCCCGCTTCGGCCTGATGCGCGGCCGCGAGTTCACGATGAAGGATGCGTACTCCTTCGACCGCGACCTGGCCGGCATGCAGAAGTCCTACCAGATCATGTTCGATGCGTACACCAAGATCTTCACGCGCTTCGGCCTGAAATTCCGCGCCGTGGCGGCCGACAACGGCGCCATCGGCGGCACGGGTTCGCATGAATTCCACGTGATCGCCAGCACCGGCGAGGACGCCCTGGTCTACTGCCCGACGTCCGACTACGCGGCCAACATGGAGGCGGCCGAGGCGCTGGCCACGGGCACCCGTCCCGCCGCCACGGCCGAGCTGGTGAAGACGTCCACGCCGAAAGCGAGCAAGTGCGAGGACGTGGCGAAGCTGCTCGGCATCGACCTGGCGCAGACGGTGAAGACCATCGCGCTGACGGCCGAAACCGAGAAGGACGGCAAACTGGATAAACAGTATTTCATGCTGCTGCTGCGCGGCGACCATGAGCTCAACGAGATCAAGGCGTCCAAGGTGCCGGGCCTGACGGGCACCTACCGCTTCTCCAGCACGGAGGAAATCGCCGAAGTGTATGGCTGCGTGCCGGGCTTCCTGGGCCCGATCGGCACGCAGGCGCCGGTGACCGTCGTGGCCGACCGCGCCGTGGCCAACCTGGCGGACTTCGTCACGGGCGCCAACGAGGCGGACTTCCACTACACGGGCGCCAACTGGGGCCGCGACGTGGCCGAACCGCACATCACGGCGGACCTGCGCAATGTCGTCGAAGGCGATGCGTCGCCGGACGGCAAGGGCGTGCTGGCTATCGAACGCGGTATCGAAGTGGGCCACGTGTTCCAGCTGGGCACCGCGTATTCGGCGGCGATGAACGCCACCTTCCTCGATGAAAACGGCAAGCCGGCACCGCTGCAGATGGGCTGCTACGGCATCGGCGTGACGCGCATCCTGGGCGCCGCGATCGAGCAGAACTTCGACGACAAGGGCATCGTCTGGCCGACCGCCCTCGCGCCGTTCGAGCTGGTGCTGTGCCCGATGGGCATGGACCGCAGCGAAGCGGTGAAGGAGGAGACGGAGAAGCTGTACGCTGCCGCGCTGGCGGCCGGCATCGACGTGATCGTGGACGACCGCGGCCTGCGTCCCGGCCAGATGTTCGCCGACTGGGAACTGATCGGCGTGCCGCACCGCGTCGTCATCGGCGACCGCGGCCTGAAGGAAGGCAACCTGGAATACCAGGGCCGCCGCGATACGGAAGCGACCAGCGTGCCGCTGGCCGACATCGTGGACTTCATCAAGGGCAAAGTGCAGCAGTGACGCGGGGGCGCTCTCACCGGAGGGATGGCGGTGGCAACGCCGGCGGCCGCGAACGCCGCCGGTGGTGGGCGCTGCCGCTGCGCTGGTGGCACACGTTCGCGTTTGCCACCGGCGTGCTGTGCGCGCCGTTCGGCTTCGCCGGCAACCAGAAGGAAGAGGCGCTGGCCGATTCCGTCCGCGTGGCGCTGTCCAACGCGATCCTCGACGCGCGGCCGCCGAAACCCACCTTCGCCAATCCGATGGACCAGCAGCGTTACGAGACGTGGCTGGGCGAGATGTCGGAACGCCTGCAGCGCAAGCTGCCGGACCAGCAGCACCGGCGCGAGTTCCTGGAAACCGTGTGGTACGAGGCGCGCCGTGCCGGCCTGGAGCCCTCGCTCGTGCTGGGACTGATCCAGGTGGAATCGGCGTACCGCAAGTACGCCGTGTCGATGGTGGGGGCGCGCGGCTACATGCAGGTGATGCCGTTCTGGACCAACGTGATCGGCGACAGCGACCGCCGCAAGCTGTTCAACATGCAGACCAACCTGCGCTACGGCTGCGCGATCCTGCGCATGTATGTCGATATGGAGCGGGGCGATCTGTTCCTGGCGCTGGGCCGGTATAACGGCAGTCGCGGACGGCCGGAGTATCCGAATGCGGTGCTGAAGGCGTGGAATAACTGGCGGTAGTCGTTGCGAGGATCGGGGACAGGCACCTATTTTGGAGCAACACGCGTGTTGCTCCAAAATAGGTGCCTGTCCCCTTGGTGGTGATTGCCGGTGCGGGCAAAAAAAAGCCCCGGTCAGTGCCGGGGCGCGCATGACCGGGCTGGCCGGTGCATGTTATTTCAGGTGATCCGAAATCAGCTTGGTCATCTCGAACATCGAGACCTGCGCCTTGCCGCCGAAGACGGCTTTCAGCTTGTCGTCGGCATTGATCATGCGACGGTTGGCTGCGTCCTGCAGGTTGTGCTTCTTGATGTATTCCCAGACTTTCTTCGTCACTTCCGTGCGTGGCAGTGGCGTGGCGCCTACTACCGACGACAGGTCGGCGGACGGGGTCATCTCTTTCATGAATGCTGCGTTGGGCTTGCGTGCTGCGGGTGCTGCGGCCTTCTTTGCTGCGGGCTTCGTTGCAGGTGCTGCGGCAGCTTTCGCTGGAGCGGCGGCCTTCTTGGCCGGAGCCGCCTTGGTAGCGGCGGCTTTCTTGGCTGGTGCTGCCGTGGATTTCTTGGCTGTTGCCATATTCAGGCTCCTTAACAAACACATGGAAAATTGCGCAATACAATCGCTCGCTAATATTGGTGGCCTTTTTACAAGGATGCAAGCGTTTTTCGCGTTTTTTGTGGGAAACGACACGTAAAGAACAGCCAACTAAGAAAAAAACCGCCCTGCACTCGCATGCAGGGCGGTTTTATCGTGATTTGACCGATTCGCATCGCATAACGCCTGTCAGTTCAGGCAGCGTTTGAAGCGGTGAAAGAACGGGCGGAGCTTTGTATTAATTTCCGAACCCAGTCGCTCGGGCGCGCCGCAACGCAGCCATGGCCTCGTTTCAGCGATGCCCGATCAGCGCAGGCCGGGCATCATGCCCTTCATCGAGCGCATCATCTTCATCATGCCGCCGCCGGACAGCTTCTTCATCATCGTCTGCATCTGCTCGAACTGGTTCAGCATGCGATTGACTTCCTGCACCTGCACGCCGGCACCGGCCGCGATGCGGCGCTTGCGGGTGGCCTTGATCAGTTCCGGCTTGGCACGTTCGGCCGGCGTCATCGAATCGATGATGCCGACCATGCGGCGCACCTGCTTGTCCGCCTGGTCCATGTTCGCACCGCCGGCAGCCTGCTGGAACTGCGCCGGCAGCTTGTCGACGAGGCTGGACATGCCGCCCATCTTCTTCATCTGGCCCAGCTGCGCCTTGAAGTCGTTCATGTCGAACTTGCCGCCCGACTTGACCTTGGCAGCCAGATCGGCGGCGGCCTTCGCATCGACACCCTTGCGCGCCTCTTCGACGAGCGCCATGATGTCGCCCATGCCGAGGATGCGGCTGGCCATGCGGGTCGGATCGAACGCTTCCAGGCCGTCCAGCTTCTCGGACACGCCGGCGAACTTGATGGGCTTGCCCGTGATGTGACGCACGGACAGCGCCGCACCGCCGCGCGAATCGCCATCGAGCTTGGTCAGCACGATGCCCGTCAGCGGCAGCGCGTCGTTGAACGCCTTGGCCGTGTTGATGGCATCCTGGCCCAGCATCGCGTCGACGACGAACAGCGTTTCGACCGGCTTCACGGCGCCGTGCACGGCGGCGATTTCCTTCATCATCTCTTCGTCGACACCGAGGCGGCCGGCGGTGTCGATGATCAGCACGTCGTGGTAGTGCTTCTTCGCCCAGTCCAGCGCGGCCAGGGCGATATCGACCGGCTTGTCCTGCGCGGTGGACGGGAAGAAGTCCGCGCCGACCTGGCCTGTTACGGACTGCAGCTGCGCGATCGCGGCGGGACGGTAAACGTCGGCCGATACCGTCAGCACTTTCTTCTTCTTCTCTTCGCGCAGGTACTTGGCCAGCTTGCCGACGGTGGTGGTTTTACCCACACCCTGCAGGCCGGCCATCAGGATGATCGCGGGCGGCTGCTGGGCAAAGCTCAGCTGCGTCGCTTCGGGACCCAGGTCGGCGCCCATCAGCGCACCCAGCTCGCGCTGCACCACGCCCACCAGGGCCTGCCCCGGCGTCAGCGAGGAGAGCACCTCTTCGCCAAGGGCCTTTTCCTTTACTTTGCCGATGAATTCGCGCACGGCGGGCAGCGCCACGTCGGCCTCGAGCAGCGCAAGGCGTACTTCGCGCAGCATCTCGGCGGTGTTGGCCTCGGTCAGGCGGGCCTCGCCGCGCATGGTCTTGACGACCTTGGCGAGGCGTTGAGTCAGATTGTCTAGCATGTCGGCCGATAGAAAAAAAGTACGGGCAGGGCGCCCGGGATCGCGCCATTTTACCTCAGTGCGGCAGTGGCGGCAGCCTCCCCGGAGAGGGCGGATGCCGGCGTGGCGCCCTTGCGGCACCACGCCGGCAGGCATCACACCGTGCCGTCAATGCGGGACGACGAGGCGGACGACAGCCGAACCGGAGAGCAGGGCGAAGCTGTACGGTCCCGTGGCCACGAGCGCGCGCGGGTTCTCCAGTTTGCCGGGCAGCGCGCCCACGTAGGTGAAGGACGAACCGGCGGTACCGGCCACCACCGTCTTCACGCCGGCCGGCGTGGTACGGTACACCAGCCGGTCCTCGATCGTGTAGGCGTTGCCGTCCGCATCGCGGACCGTGCGCAGGCCGGCCGGCAGCGCCGAGGCTTCAAGCGTGGTGACCACGCCGGCCGGGGTGATTTTACGGTAAGGCACCGGCACGCCCGCACCCGTGCCGGTCACCGAGACCCGGTCGGACGCATACAGGTTGCCGTCGGCATCGATGCCCACCAGCGATGGCAGGATGAAGCGTGCCGCACTGCCGGTGCCGTCCACCTTCGCATCGGTCTGCTCGCCGGAGCCGGCGAGCAGCGCGATCGCACCCTGCGGCGTGATCTTGTAGATGGCGCCGCCGCCGGAGCCGGGCGAACCGAACGCCGCCGCCTGGCCTTCCGACAGATACAGGTTGCCGCTCGCATCGCTGACGAGGCCGGTGGGGCGGTGGACCAGGGCCGAGGTGAGGAAGGTGCTGACCACGCCGTCCGGCGTCACCTTGCGCAGCGTCAGGCCCGATGGGTACGTGCCCTGGCCGTTCGCCGCCGGCGTGTCGGCCAGGTACAGATTGCCCTGGCCGTCGCCCGCCATCAGGTAGGTTGCCGCATCGATGTGGGCCGCGGTGCCGGTACCGTTGACGGTCGTCCCGGTGCGCGGCTGGTTGCCCGCGAACGGCGTGGTGGTGCCATCGGCATTCAGGGTATCGAGCTGCGCGCTCCGCACGATGATCACGCGCGTGTTGCCATTGCCGAGGATGCCAGCCGGCGCTTCGCCCGCCAGCACGCTGCTGGTGACGGCGCCGGCCTGCGTGACCTTGCGCAGCGCGGTGCCGGTGCTGCCGCTCATGGTATCGAGCACCAGCAGGTTGCCCTGGATGTCGACGGCCACGCCGAATGGCGCCAGGAAGCGCGCCTGGCTGCCGTTGCCGTCCTGTGGGGGGCCGCCGACGGTGGTGCCGGCCAGCGTGGTGACCGTACCGGCAGGGCTCACCTCGCGCACCAGCGTGCCGTCGATGACATACAGATTGCCCTGCGGGTCGCTGGCCACTGCGTTGATCGAGCCGAACCGCGCCACGCGGGCCGTGCCGTCGACGGCAGCAGGCTGCGCGGTGCCGGTCACCGTGCCCACCAGCGTGGCGACCGCGCCCGTGCTCGAGATCGTGACGATGCGCTCGTGCTGGATGCCGTAGAGCGTGCCGTCTGTGGTGCCGAGCAGATGGAAGTCATCGCCCGGCGCGATGGTCAATGTGGCCAGGGTGGCCACCTGGCCGTCGCCACCAAGCCGACGTACCAGCACGGTGCCCGGACCGCGGTCCACTTCCGCGAAGACCAGCAGGGCCTGCAGGCCCGATGGCGGGGGCGCCACGCTGGTGCGCTGGAAACCGTCGGCCGGCGCATTCAGGGCCAGCGTCGAAACACTGGCATCGCTGGTCACGCGGCGCAGCGCGCCGTCCTCGGCCACCAGCACGCCGCCGCTGGCTTCCATCGCCACCCCGCGCAGGGTACTGAAGCGCGCCAGCGTGCCGCGCGCATCGACCGTGCCGATGCCGCCGGCATCGCCGGCGATGATGTCCAGCCGCGGCGCGCCAGGATCCGGATAGACCGTCACCGTCACCGATTTGGTGGCGCTGCCGGCGCTGGCCGTGATGGTGGCCGTGGCCGTCGTCGCACCGCTGGCGGGCGCCAGGTAGCGCACGCTCTCGCCGGTGGCGGCGGACAGCGAGCCGGGACTGCCGGCCGCGAGCTGCCAGTTGACCGTCGTGCTGCCGGCCCCGCTGGCGGTCAGCGTCACGGCCTTGCCGCTGACGGTAGTGGCGGGCGCGGAACTGGTCACGGCCAGCGTGATCGCAGGTGGCGTGACCGGTGGCGGGGCAGTATCCGAGCCGCCGCCACTGCCGCCACCGCCGCAGGCGGAGAGGGTGAGAGAAAGGGCCGTGGCGGCGGCCAGCCTGGCCATGCCGTGCAGCGTGAAAATCGTCGAGGTCATCATCAATCCCGGTAAATGTGAAGCGGCATTATCTCTAAGGAAAGATGGAAATATTCTCACCAAAAATCACTTTTTGCCGCGGGGCGTCGTGTGAATGGTCTCTAAATGTAACGAAGTTCGCTGCTTATCTAGCGAAAGCTTGTGATTTGTCAAAGAAAATATTTCTCCTGAGTAGCATCGTTGGGAGTGGCGCGCGGCATCGGGGGCCATGCCCGGCGCAGTGTCTGGCCACGCTTTCTGGCCCCGCCTGAGATCACTGGAGACGAAGGCATGAAACTGAAATCGATTGCAGTCGCAGCAACGCTGGTACTGGCCGCCACGGCGGCAGCGGCGCAGGACGTGGTCAGGCTGGGCAACCTGAAGTTCGCGCACTACGGCGCGGTGTCCTATATAAAGGAGATCGCGCCGAAGTGCGGCATCAAGGTCGAGGAGCACGTGTTCGCCAAGGGGCTCGATGTGATGCAGGCCATCATTGCCGGGGAACTCGACGTGGGCACCACGGCCTCCGAGGCGGCGATCTCCGGCCGGGCCGGCGGCGCGCCGATCTACGTGGTGGCCGGCTTCGCGAAGGGCGGCGCGCGGCTGGTGGGCCGCGCCGACCTGAACCTGAAATCGCTGCGCGACCTGAAGGGCAAACGCGTGGGCGTCACGCGCGGCGGCATCCAGGAAGTGCTGCTGCTGGCCGAACTGCAGCAGGCCGGCCTGACGGCGTCCGACCAGCCGGGCAAGGACGTGCGCCTGGTGTTCCTCGCCTATGCGGACCTGAACCAGGCGCTGCTGGGCAAGAACATCGACGCGATGATGCAGTCCGAACCGCAGTCGTCGCAGGCCATCAACAAGGGCTTCGGCAGCGAGATCATGAAGCCGTACAACACGCCGATCGGCGCGCCGGTGCGCACGATGGTCATGACGGAGAAGTTCTATAAAGAGCGCCGCCCGGTTGCCGAGAAATTCATGCGCTGCTTCGTGGAGGCGACGAAGACCTTCATCGACAGCAAGGCCACCGCCGAGAAGTACGTGCGCGAGGTGGTCTTCAAGGGCCAGATCACGAAGGACGACTTCGAGGATGCGATCGGCAATTCGCCCTACAGCTACGACGTCACGCCGGAACATATCCAGACCACCACGGACGTCATGTTCCGCACGGGTGTCGGCCGCATGAGCCGCCCGCCGGCCGCGAAGGACTGGGTCCGCACCGACCTGCTGGACCAGGCGAAGAAAAGCCTGGGCGTGAAGTAGGAGGCGGCGATGGCACATTCCGCATCGCATGTGGCATGGCGCGAGATCGGCATCGGCCTGGTGGTGCCGGCGGCCGTGATCGCGCTGTGGCAGCTGGTGTCGCACTTCGAATGGGTCAATCCGCAGGTGCTGCCATCGCCGCTGGCGGTGGTGGCGAAGTGGATCGAGTACCTGCTGCCGCTGCAGCCGCACGATCCGGCCACGCAGTCGTGGCTGGCCTGGGCGCTGTCCGGCGACCTGCTGCACGATTCGCTGGGCAGCCTGTACCGCGTGGCGACCGGCTTCCTGGTCGGCGCCGGGCTGGCGCTGCCGGCGGGGCTGGCGATGGGGGCCAGCCGGCGCGTGTATGCCTGGCTCAATCCCCTCGTGCAGCTGCTGCGGCCGATCCCGCCCATCGCTTACATTCCTCTTTCGATCCTGTGGTTCGGCATCGGCAACCCGCCCGCCGTGTTCCTGATCGCGCTCGGGGCGTTCTTCCCCGTGCTGATGAATACCGTGGCCGGGGTGCGCCAGGTGGACGGCATCTACCTGCGCGCGGCGCGCAACCTGGGCGCTTCCGGCACCACGCTGTTCCTGCGCGTGATCCTGCCGGCGGCGGTGCCTTATATCTTGTCGGGGGTGCGGATCGGCATCGGCACGGCCTTCATCGTCGTCATCGTGTCCGAGATGATCGCCGTGAACAACGGCCTGGGCTTCCGCATCCTGGAGGCGCGCGAATACTTCAAGTCGGACCAGGTCATCGCCGGCATGATCACCATCGGGCTGATCGGCCTGGCCATCGACGTGGGCATGAACCGCCTGAACAACCACCTGCTGCGCTGGCACCGCGGACTGGAGAACTGAATGAACGCACAACTGCATCCCCGCGCCGACACCGCCGAAGCGCATGTGGTGGTGGCCGGCGTGAGCAAGGTGTTCGCGACGGGCGGACGGGAGGTCGTCGCGCTGCAGGACATCGACCTGCGCATCCCGCGCGGCCAGTTCGTCTGCCTGCTGGGGCCTTCCGGTTGCGGCAAGTCGACGCTGCTGAACGCCATCGCCGGGTTTGCGCTGCCTTCCGCCGGCATGATCACGGCGGACGGCCAGCTGGTCACGGCGCCCGGCCCGGAGCGCGGTATGGTGTTCCAGGAATACGCGCTGTTCCCATGGATGACGGTGGAAGACAACGTGGCGTTCGGCCTGGAGATCAAGCGCCAGCCGAAGGCGCAGATCCTTGCCACCGTCGACGAGCTGCTGCACATGCTGTCGCTGGCCGATTTCCGCCACCGCTATCCGAAGGACCTGTCCGGCGGCATGCGCCAGCGGGTGGCCATCGCGCGCGTGCTGGCCCTGGATGCGCCGATCATGCTGATGGACGAGCCGTTCGGCGCCCTCGATGCGCTCACCCGCCGCAACCTGCAGGACGAGCTGCTGCGCCTGTGGGCGGAGCTGAAGAAGACCATCGTCTTCGTCACCCACTCGATCGAGGAGGCGATCTACCTGGCCGACCGCATCGTGGTGATGACCTATCGTCCCGGCACGGTCAAGCGCGACCTGGTCGTGCCGCTGCCGCGCCTGCGCGACCCGGCCGCGCCCGAGTTCAACGCCCTGAAACGCGAGCTGGGCCAGCTGGTGATGGAGGAGCAGCAGCGGCATCACAACGACGAGCTGCGGATGGCAGCGGTGGACTAACATCGGGGACAGGCACCTATTTTCGGGCAACACGCGTGTTGCCCGAAAATAGGTGCCTGTCCACAGGCCACGGCTGATGGCCAAAGCCGCGTTAGTGTAAACTGCGCGGATGCAGACCAATCTCCTGATCGCCGCCACGCTGCTGTATCTCGTGTGCGCCTTCCTCCCCGCCGACCGGGCAAGAACGATCGCCGCCGGCACCGCGCTGGCCTGGCTGGTGCATGGCGCCGGCCTGTGGATGGACGTGGTGGTGCCCGGCTCGCTGCGGCTGGGGTTTGCCGCGATGCTGTCGTCCGCACTGTGGATTTCGGTGGGCGCCTACTGGATCGAGAACCGCAATTTCGCGCTGGACGGCCTGCGCCGCATCGTGATGCCGGTGGCCGCCATCGCCTGCGCGCTGCAGGCGCTGTTCCCCGGCGCGCTGATCGCCCTGGCAGGCCGCACGCCGATGTTCGGCTGGCACATCGCGATTGCCACGCTGGCCTACAGCACGCTGACGATCGCCGCCTTCCACGCCGTGCTGATGGCGCTGCAGGAATCACGGCTGCACACGCGCACCGAGAAGGTGACGTTCCTGTCGTCCGCGCTGGACCAGCTGCCGGCGCTGCTGACGATGGAGAAGCTGCTGTTCCGCATGATCGGCTTCGGCTTCGTGCTGCTCAGTCTAACCGTCCTGTCCGGCATCGTGTTTTCCGAGCAGCTGTTCGGCCAGGCGCTGAAGTGGGACCACAAATCCGTCTTCACGCTGCTGTCGTGGCTGCTGTTCGCGGCGCTGCTGGCCGGCCGCCACTTCCGCGGCTGGCGCGGCAAGACGGCGCTGTCGTTTACCCTGGCAGGCTTTGCCACCTTGCTGCTGGCGTATGTCGGCAGCCGTTTCGTCCTTGAAGTGGTGCTACACCGGAGTTATGCATGAGTCGTTTTCTGTTCTGGGTGGCGCTCGCGCTGCTGATCTATTTCGCGGTCCGGGCCAAGATCCGCCAGTCCGCCCGCAAGCAGCAGGAGGAGTACCGCCGGCAGTACCAACAGCAGCAGGAGGCCCAGCAACCGGCGCGCCAGGTGGCGCCGCCCGAGACGATGCTGCTGTGCGCGCACTGCGGCGTGCACTTCCCGGCTTCCGAGAACGTGCCGGCCGGCGGGCGCGATTACTGCAGCCCGGCCCACGTGCCGCACTGATGCAGCCCCGGCCCGGCGCGGCGGCACGGTGAGCCGGCATCCCGCCCTGTCGCTGCCCGGCCAGGCGCTGTCGCCGGCCTCGCGCGATACCTTCTGGCGTTCGCTGCAGACGCTGACCGGCACCCGCGTCGTCATCGCGCTGGTGCTGCTGGCCTACCTCAGTTTCGACGGCCGCGGCCTGCAGGCCGGCGGCGATTTCCTGTCCGCGCAGGCCTGCGTGATCTACCTCGTGCTGGCGCTGCTGTTCCTGCTGGCCGCCGCCTGGTGGCGCCACCGCTTCATGGCCCAGCTGCTGGGGCAGGTGGCCTGCGACCTGTTCATCATCTCGCTGCTGTATGCGGAGGCGGGCGGTGCGCGCAGCGGCCTGGCCATCCTCTACCTGTTCCCGCTGGCCGGCTGTGCGATCCTCGCGCCACTGGTCCTTTCTCTTTTCTGTGCTGCGCTGGCCGCGCTGTTCGTGCTGGGCGAAGGGGCCTGGCAGGTGCTGGCCGGCGGCGACGTGGCGATGCTGCAGGCCGGCCTGTACGGCGCGGCCTTCTTTGCCACCGTGCTGGTGGCGAACCGCATGGCGGCGCGGCTGATCGGCCAGGAGGAACTGGCCGTGCAGCGCGGCCTCGAGATCGGCGTGCAGCAGGCCGTCAACAGCCTGGTGATGTCCCATGCGGGCGACGGCATCGTCGTCGTCGGGCCGGATGGCGAACTGCAGGCCGGCAATCCGGCCGCGCGCCAGATGCTGGGCCTGACGGGCGGGCCGGGCCTGCGGCTCGGCGCGCTGCCGTCGCTGCATCCGCTGGCGCAGGCCTATGAAGACTGGCGCGGCGCACCGCAGCGCCATACCGCCTACATCACCATCAAGCCCCATGCCGATCCGGCGCTGCAGGACATGACGGCCGCGTGGAGCGCGCGGCCCGACCTGGCGGCGCACCTGAAGGTGCGCTTCGTGGCGGCCGATACGGCGCAGCTGGGCATCGAGCGCAACGTGATCTTCCTGGAAGACGTGACGGCCATCGAAAACCAGGCGCAGCAGCTCAAGCTGGCCTCGATGGGCCGCCTCACGGCCAGCATCGCGCACGAGGTGCGCAACCCGCTGTCGGCCATCGGCCATGCCACGTCGCTGCTGGCCGAGGAGATGGCGGGGCCGGTGCAGGTGCGCCTGCTGAAGATCATCAGCGACAACGTGGCGCGCGTGAACCGCATGGTGGAGGACATCCTGCAGCTGTCGCGCAAGGCGCAGGGCCACGGCGAACCGCTGGCGCTGGCCGCGTTTGCGGCGGAGCTGAAGGAGGAGTTCGACGAGGTGCACCGGCTCGATCCGGCGGTACTCGATATCGGCGGCGTCACGGACGTGACGGTGCGCTTCGATCCGCTGCACCTGCGCGAGGTGCTGGTCAACCTGCTCGGCAACGCCACCCGCTATGCCAGCCGCCGGCCGGCGTCGATCCGCATGTTCGTGGTACACGCCGCCGGCGGCGCCCGGGCACCCGAGCTGCACGTGCAGGACGACGGTCCCGGCATCTCCCCAGAGGTGCGCGCCCACCTGTTCGAGCCGTTCTACACTACCAGCTCGAAGGGGACCGGGCTCGGCCTGTACCTGGCGCGCGAACTGTGCCTGAACAACGAGGCGATGCTCGACTACGAATACCGCTTCGAGCCCGGCGCCGAAGGCGAGGCGCGGCCCTCGTCCGGCCGCTTCGTCATCACCTTCGCGCGCCCCGCAGCGTAGCAAACCATGAGGAAACCATGAGTGCATCCCCCCGCGTCCTCGTGGTGGACGACGAAGACGACCTGCGCGACCTGCTCGAGATCACGCTGCTGAAGATGGGCCTGGAGGTCGATGGCGCCGGCGACCTGAAAGGCGCGCGCCGGCTGTTCGCCGTCCACGAGTACGACCTGGTGCTGACCGACATGCGCCTGCCGGACGGCGTGGGCCTCGACTTCGTGCGCGAGATCGTGGCCAGCGGGCGGGCCACGCCGGTGGCGGTCGTCACCGCCTTCGGCAGCGCGGAAAATGCCGTCGTGGCGCTCAAGGCCGGCGCCTTCGACTACGTGACGAAGCCGCTGCAGCTGGACCAGCTGCGCCTGATGGTGCAGTCGGCGCTGAAGCTGAACCGCCCCGATTCGCCCGCCGCGCCGCCGGAGCAGCCGGTGGACAGCCGCCTGAAGGGGCAGTCCGCCGCGATGCAGGCGCTGCGCGCGCAGATCGCCCGGCTGGCCCGCTCGATGGCGCCCATCGCGATCACCGGCGAATCGGGCTCCGGCAAGGAACTGGCGGCGCGCGAGATCCATGCACGGGGCGCGCGTGCGGACAAGCCCTTCATCGCCGTGAACTGCGGCGCGATCCCCGAGGCGCTGATGGAGGCCGAGTTCTTCGGCTACCGCAAGGGCGCCTTCACGGGCGCGGCGGACGAGCGCGACGGCTTCTTCCAGGCCGCCAACGGCGGCACGCTGATGCTCGACGAGGTGGCCGACCTGCCGCTGGCGATGCAGGTGAAGCTGCTGCGCGCGATCCAGGAACGGCGCGTGCGCAAGATCGGCGCGACGGCCGAGGAGCCGGTGGACGTGCGCATCGTCAGCGCTACGCACCGCGACCTGGGACGCTGGGTGGAGGAGGGCCGCTTCCGCCAGGATCTGTTCTATCGCCTGAACGTGATCGAGCTGGCGCTGCCGCCCCTGCGCGAGCGGCTGGACGACCTGCCGGTGCTGACCGATGCGATCCTGGTGCGGCTGTCGGCGGGCGGCACGCCGGCCGTGCTGGGACCCGGCGTGCTCGATGCGCTGCGCGGCTACAGCTTCCCGGGCAATGTGCGCGAGCTGGAGAATGTGCTGGAGCGGGCGCTGGCGTTTTCCAACGATGGCGTGATCAACGTGGAGGACCTGGCGCTGAAGGGGGCGAAGCTGGTGGAGGCGCCTGGCGCGGCGCCGGGATCGTCCACCGTACCGTCGCCCGCCGTACCGTCACCCGCGGCACTCGCGCCGTCGGTCCCGGTGCCGGCGCCGACGACTCTGGCGCCGACCGGGTCGCCGCAGCCGCCCGTGGCCGATGACGAGATGCCGCCGCTGCCCGACCTGTCGGTGCTGCCCTCGAACCTGCCCGCCTACCTGGAACGGGTGGAGCGCGAGATCCTCGTCCGCGCGCTGTCGCGCACGCAGTACAACCGCACCCAGGCCGCGCAGCTGCTGGGCATCAGCTTCAGGCAGCTGCGCTACCAGATGCAGAAGCTGGGGATCCAGGAGCCCGGGGAGTAATAGCAGTCAGCGTTACGCCCGCTTTACTGCTGGGGTCAGACCCGCGATAGCGCTGACGACAGGGATCGCGGGCCCGGGCGCTTTGGGTCAGACCCCTGGGCGGCGGCGCGGAGTCCCGGTACGCCCGCGGGCCGCAGCGGTCAGCGGGCGGTTAGGTCCGACCTGCGCTTGCTGGCTTTGGCAGATGTCATTCGTATCGGGGAGCGAGCAGGTTCGATCGAATGAAATTGACGACATCAGCGCTGTCCGTCAGGATGGTGCGCGTAACCACCCCATTCACGACCTGCCACTCCGCTGCATACGAGCCGCCAGCGTCGCCAAGCACTGCCCGCACGGTGCAGTTACGTCCATCGTAGCAGTATCCGTCCCATCGACCTCTGAGGTCTGGCCCGAGCAGAGGGTCATACATTCCAGCTACATCTAGCTGGTAATTGTTGCCAAGGTAGCTGATCCGGACACTCGCTAGCATGGTTTTGGGCAGGCCGATGGCACCGAACATGCGGTGGCCGTCGATGAAGCAAGGGCGATAGGGCTGGCAGCCGGCAATGGTGTGGCCGGTGGCGATGAATGGCATTTCGTTGACCACCAAGTGAACGCCCGAGCGCAGTTCAGTGCCCGGTTCCGCACCCTCGGCCCCCTGGCAGATGATCAGGCAATGCACCGCGCAGACAGTCGCCACCCTGTACATGATGTGCTCCCGTTTGGTGTATGACAGGCAGAGCCATCATGCCCATATGTATGACAGGCAGGGCCATCATGCCCATATATATGTTACCGACGCCGTTATGCCGGCTTGGATCGGTCCCCGTCGACGGTGAGTTCAGCGTAGGCGAGTTGCGGCGATTGTCAACGCTCGTGCGGAAATACTTGCCTTCGACGCCTGATGCCTTGTGGACCCGGACCGCCACCCAACGGCCTATCCAGCCATCGTCTATAATGCCGCTCCGCCGCACGGGCGGGGGGCTTCCGGGAAGATGTCCTGCGCCTAAAATTGCCAGGAAGCTAACGCCCTGCAAGGCACGCCTGCCCATGGATGAGGCAGGCTGAAAAGGGGTGTTAGTACTCGCTCCGGCGAGAACGCCCGCCCTTATCGGGGCCTTTAAAAGTCAACCGAATTATTAGCCTTTTCGCTAAAAAAATTCGTCCTGTAGCGCTTGTGCAAGCCCCACACCCTCACTACAATTAGTGTGAAGCTTTTAGCGCATCACTAAATATAGTACTTATCGTCGCAAACGCGGGCAGTCAGTGTCGTTGCAGACAGCGCCGCAAATTACTTGTTGTAAAATCAAAGCTGCTGTAGGGCAACTATAATGGGAAGCCCGACGCACAGCGCCAGCCAGGCAGCATTCCAGGCATCTGGAGAGCGCCGGCATGGGCCGTTCGTACGGGGTTTCCGTGGCAGCCAACCGTTATCCGCACCGCTTAATCGGGGAGCATCTATGCAATCAAACCAAGACATCACCACCCAATCGGCACCGCTGGCGCCGTCGTCCGCAACGCTGACGACCGGCGGCACGGCCACCTCGGCCGCCGCCCTCGGCGACTACCGCATCATTCGCCGTAACGGCGCCGTCGTGGCGTTCGAACCGTCGAAGATCAATGTCGCGATGACCAAGGCCTTCCTGGCCGTGCAGGGTGGTCCGGGCGCCGCCTCGGCACGCATCCGCGACCTGGCCGAGCAGCTGACGAACGGTGTGGTGAATGCCCTGGTGCGCCGCCAGCCCTCCGGCGGCACGTTCCATATCGAGGACGTGCAGGACCAGGTGGAACTGGCGCTGATGCGCTCCGGCGAGCACGACGTGGCCAAGGCCTACGTGCTGTACCGCGCCAAGCAGATGGAAGAGCGCCGCGCCAGGAAGGCCGCTTCCGGCGCCGCCGACGTGGCCGAGCCGCAGTTCCACGTGACGGAAAACGGCCAGCGCCGGCCGCTGGTGGTGCAGGAAGTGCGCGACCTGATCGACGCCGCCTGCTCCGGCCTGGAAAAGCACGTCGATGCCGATGCGATCCTGTCCGAGACGTTCCGCAACCTGTATGACGGCGTGCCCGTCGAAGAGCTGTACAAGTCCGCCATCCTGGCTGCGCGCGCGCTGATGGAAAAGGACCCGGCCTACACCCAGGTGACGGCCCGCATCCTGCTGCACGTGATCCGCCGCGAAGTCTTCGGCCAGGAAACCCCGCAGGCGCAGGCCGCCGCGGCATATGTCGACTACTTCCCGAAATACATCGCCAAGGGCATCGAAGCCGAGCTGCTGGACACCAAGCTGGCCGAGTTCGACCTGCAGAAACTGGCAAAAGCGCTGGTGGCCGACCGCGACCTGCAGTTCGGCTACATCGGCCTGCAGACGCTGTACGACCGCTACTTCCTGCACATCCGCGACACCCGCATCGAAATGCCGCAGGCGTTCTACATGCGCGTGGCGATGGGCCTGGCGCTGAACGAAGAGAACCGCGAAGCCCGCGCCATCGAGTTCTACAACCTGCTGTCCTCGTTCGACTTCATGTCGTCGACGCCGACGCTGTTCAACTCCGGCACGCTGCGCTCGCAGCTGTCGTCGTGCTACCTGACCACTGTCTCGGACGACCTGGAAGGCATCTACGACGCCATCAAGGAAAACGCGCTGCTGGCCAAGTTCGCGGGCGGCCTGGGCAACGACTGGACGCCGGTGCGCGCGCTGGGCGCCCACATCAAGGGCACCAACGGCAAATCGCAGGGCGTGGTGCCGTTCCTGAAAGTGGTCAACGACACGGCCGTGGCCGTGAACCAGGGCGGCAAGCGCAAGGGCGCCGTCTGCGCCTACCTGGAAACCTGGCACATGGACATCGAGGAATTCCTCGACCTGCGCAAGAACACGGGCGACGACCGCCGCCGCACGCACGACATGAACACGGCCAACTGGATTCCCGACCTGTTCATGAAGCGCGTGATGGAAAAGGGTAACTGGACGCTGTTCTCGCCGTCCGAGACGCCGGACCTGCACGACAAGGTCGGCCGCGCCTTCGAAACCGCCTACACGGGCTACGAAGCGGCTGCCGCACGGGGCGAAATCCGCGTGTACAAGACCATCGAGGCGCTGGACCTGTGGCGCAAGATGCTGTCGATGCTGTTCGAAACGGGCCACCCGTGGATCACGTTCAAGGATCCGTGCAACATCCGCTCGCCGCAGCAGCACGTGGGCGTGGTGCACAGCTCGAACCTGTGCACGGAGATCACGCTGAACACGGGGCCGGACGAAATCGCCGTCTGCAACCTGGGTTCCGTGAACATGCCGGCGCACATGAAGGAAGGCAAGCTGGATCATGTGAAGCTGCAGAAGACGGTCCGCACCGCCATGCGCATGCTGGACAACGTCATCGACATCAACTACTACGCCGTTGACAAGGCCCGCAACGCCAACATGCGCCACCGTCCGGTGGGCATGGGCATCATGGGCTTCCAGGACTGCCTGCACATGATGCGCGTGCCGTTCGCTTCCCAGGAAGCGGTGCAGTTCGCCGACACGTCGATGGAAGCGGTGTGCTACTACGCCTACCTGGCCTCGACCGAGCTGGCCGAAGAGCGCGGCCACTACGAATCCTACCCGGGTTCGCTGTGGGAGCGCGGCATCCTGCCGCAGGATTCGATCAAGCTGCTGGCCGAAGAGCGCGGCGGCTACCTGGAGCAGGACACGTCGTCGAGCATGGACTGGACGCCGGTGCGCGAGCGCATCAAGCAGTTCGGCATGCGCAACTCGAACTGCGTGGCGATCGCCCCGACCGCGACCATTTCGAACATCATCGGCGTCTCGGCCTGCATCGAACCCACGTTCCAGAACCTGTACGTGAAGTCGAACCTCTCCGGCGAATTCACCGAGATCAATTCCTACCTGGTGCGCGACCTGAAGGCGCGCAACCTGTGGGACGAGGTGATGATCTCCGACCTGAAGTACTTCGACGGTTCGCTGTCCAAGATCGACCGCGTGCCGCAGGACCTGCGCGACATCTACGCCACGGCGTTCGAAGTCTCGCCGACCTGGCTGGTGGAAGCCGCCTCGCGCCGCCAGAAATGGATCGACCAGGCCCAGTCGCTGAACATCTACATGGCCGGCGCCTCCGGCAAGAAGCTGGACGAGACGTATAAACTGGCCTGGCTGCGCGGCCTGAAGACGACGTACTATCTGCGCACCATTGCCGCCTCGCACATGGAGAAATCCACGTCGAAGACGGGCGCCCTGAACGCCGTCGCGCCGGGCTCCACGCTGTCGGGCGCAGCCGCCTCGGCCGCCGGTGCCGCCGCCGCGCCGACCCACACTGCGCCGACCACGGTGCAGCAGGTGGAAGAGGGCGCCGCGTGCTACCTGCGTCCGGGCGACGCCGGTTTCGAGGAATGCGAAGCCTGCCAGTAAGGCAGGAGCGCAAGCCCGGCGGCGGTTGTGTATCGTCCGCCGCCGGGGCACTCTATATATAGACACACCGGTCCGCCCTGCGCGGACCGTTCGCCAACAACCGGACCGTCAGGCCGCCAGCCGCCGCGCCACCGGGCGCGAAGCAAGCCGCCTGCCGGTTCCAACATTAAAGAGGTAACAATATGCTGTCCTGGGATGAAGACGTAGCGGCCCCCGCACCGGTCACACCGCAGACCATTGCCGGCGTCGAGCCGGAAACCACCGCCGAGCAGATCTCGCACCGCGTCAACGCGGACGACAAGCGCATCATCAACGGCAAGACGGACGTCAACCAGCTGGTGCCGTTCAAGTACAAATGGGCCTGGGACAAGTACCTGGCCGGCTGCGCCAACCACTGGATGCCGCAGGAAGTGAACATGCAGCGCGATATCGAGCTGTGGAAGAACCCGAACGGCCTGTCGGAAGACGAGCGCCGCCTGGTCAAGCGCAACCTCGGCTTCTTCGTGACGGCCGACTCGCTGGCCGCCAACAACATCGTGCTGGGCACCTACCGCCACATCACGGCGCCGGAATGCCGCCAGTACCTGCTGCGCCAGGCGTTCGAGGAAGCCATCCACACGCACGCCTACCAGTACATCGTGGAGTCGCTGGGCCTGGACGAGCAGGAGATCTTCAACGCCTACAACGAAGTCAAATCGATCCGCGACAAGGACCAGTTCCTGATCCCGTTCATCGACACGCTGACCGACCCGGCCTTCACCACCGGCACGATCGAAAACGACCAGAAGCTGCTGAAATCGCTGATCGTGTTCGCCTGCCTGATGGAAGGCCTGTTCTTCTACGTGGGCTTCACGCAGATCCTGGCGCTGGGCCGCCAGAACAAGATGACGGGCGCCGCCGAGCAGTACCAGTACATCCTGCGCGACGAATCGATGCACTGCAATTTCGGCATCGACCTGATCAACACGATCAAGCTGGAAAACCCGCAGCTGTGGACCCCGGCGTTCCGCGACGAGATCACGGCGCTGTTCCAGCAGGCCGTGGAACTCGAGTACGCGTACGCGGAAGACACGATGCCGCGCGGCGTGCTGGGCCTGAACGCGACGATGTTCAAGGGCTACCTGCGCTTCATCGCCAACCGCCGCGCCGTGCAGATCGGCCTCGAGCCCCTGTTCGACCAGGACGAGAACCCGTTCCCATGGATGAGCGAGATGATCGACCTGAAGAAGGAGCGCAACTTCTTCGAGACGCGCGTGACCGAGTACCAGACCGGCGGTGCGCTGAGCTGGGATTGAGTTTCGACTCGGCCTGCTGGCACAGCCGCCACAGCCGCCACAGCCGCTGAAGAAGCCCGTCCTGCGTGACGGGCTTTTTTTGCGCTCGCGCTTTCGGCTGGCCTTGATCACGGCCATTGCCGTGTCCGTGCCCGTTTTGGGTTCCGTTTTCGGCGCGGGGCGGGGACGAAGACGAGGACTAGGACGAGGACTAGGACTAGGACTAGGACTAGGACACCCCCGGCCTGGACCTGACCTGCTTGCTGCCCGCTGCCCCTTCTCCACCAATCCTAGCCGCGTCGCCGCGTCGCCGCCTCGGAGCGTCACAGCGTCGCCGCTGTGCCGCCGCGCCGGGCGCCACCAACCCAACGCGCTCCACTAACCGATCGCCCTCCATCAACCCACGGCGCTCCACTAATCCGCCACTCTCCACCAACCCAACATGCTCTACTAACCACAGCCCTCCACCAACCCAACGTGCTCCACTAACCACAGCTCTCCACCAACCAACGTGCTTCCCTAACCCCAGCCCTCCGCCAACTCCCTGCGCGCTTCAGAACGGCCGCCTGCCCGCGCCAGGACATCGAGGGGCCGTGTTCCGATTTTCGGGGTTTTCTAAATCACGATAAATCCTCCTACTTCACGATGCCCGCCACTATTTCATCTGGGTTATCTCTACCGGCCACTACACCGTGACTTAACCTTACCAGGCTGCTCCCGACAGTCTCATATCGCGTTTTAGTAACGTTTATCGTGCCGGCCAGCATGTTTAGAGGGAGGTAGTACTTTCCCGAGGACCTGCCCGGCATGTTTAGCGGGAGGTAGTAAGCTCCAGAGTCGTTTATCGGGAAATATCGGATTTTAGAAAAAGCCCGTTTTCGGCAAACCTACCCGGTCTCTTCGGCGCGGTGTGGCCGAGGCCGTTGGAAGCCGTGGCGACGTGCTGCCTGCCTGCAGCCGCATCACGATCACCGCCACCACCACCGCCACCACCGCCACCGCCACCACCGCCACCACCGCCACCGCCACCACCACCACCACCACCGCCACCGCCACCGCCACCGCCACCGCCACCACCGCCGCCGCCGCCGCCAGTCTCCGTGGACCAGTGCCGGCTGACGCCAGCGCTGCCGGGCTGCGGCGTCATCGCGCCGCCCACGGTGGCCGAGCCGGTCAAGCCCGTGCAGCAGGCCCGCAACGAGGTGATCGCGGCACTGGCGCGCGACGGGCAGCTGCTGGCGGCGAACGAACGCAGCGACGCTGATCCGGCGGAGCAGCCGCAGGAAGGCGCGGATGCCGGCGGTGGTGCGGGCGGGGAGGAACAGACGAGCGGCGGTCCGGCAGCGGCCGCGCCAACGGGAACGCGAAATGCCAGGCCAGCCGTCAAGAACTACTGCAACTAGGCGCGCGGCGCGCGTGATGCGGCCATGGTGCGCCCTCGTGCTCTGCATGGCATTGCTGTGCATGGCTGCCAGTACCGGGGCCGCGCCGGTGGCCGGCGTGGTGGTGCAACTGAGCGGCCCGCTGCTGGCGAAAAGGGCCGGCGGCGCGATCAGGATCCTGGCACTCAAGTCCGAGGTGGAAAACGGCGACACGCTGGTCACCGAGAAGAACACCTACGCGATGGTGAAGTTCATCGACAACAGCGAAATCACGCTGCGGCCCGCCTCCACCTTCACGATCGAGAACTTCAGTTTCGACACGGGCCGCCAGGAAGGCGACCAGGCCAGGTTCAACCTCGTCAAGGGCGGGCTGCGTTCGATCACGGGCCTGCTGGGCCGGCGCAGCAAGGAAAAATTCGAACTGAAGACGCCGGCCGCCACGATCGGCATCCGCGGCACCACCTTCATCGCCGAGTATGTCGCCGTGCCGTCCGGCGCCGCACCGCCGGCACCACCGCCATCCGGGGGCGCGGACACGCGTCCCACGGGCCTGTACGTGCAGGTGCTGGACGGGATGATCGTCGTCGCCAATGGAAGCGGCAGGGCCGATGTCACGGCCGGCCAGTTCGGTCATGTACCGGCGCCGACCCGGCCGCCGGTGCTCGTGCCGGGCGATCCCGGCATGCGGTTCAGCCCGCCGCCCGCGTTCGATGCCGGCACGGGCGCCGCTTCGGCCGGCGCGGCGGCGCCATCGACCATCGTCGACTGCGAGGTGCGCTAGCCGAGGGGAACTGGCCAAGGAACGCTCACCGAACGGCACGCGCCAAGCGAGCCCGCCGCCATCGTGGGATACTGCTGCCTGCCTTTCACCACGGCGCAGGAGCAATCGTTGAACACCACCCCCCAATTCCACGCCATCCGCGTCGGCGGCATGAGCTGCGCCTCGTGCGTGGGCCGCGTCCAGAAGGCGCTGGCCGCGGTGCCGGGCGTGCGCGATGCCACCGTCAACCTGGCCACCGAGACGGCGCGCGTCGAGGCCGAGGCGCCGCTGGCGCTGGAGACGCTGCTGGCCGCCGTCGGCAAGGCGGGCTATGACGCCAGGCCGGCGGGCGCCGCCATGCCGGACGATGCGCCGCCGGCCACCGCCGCGGCGATCGTGCGCGGCTGGCTCCATGGCAGCAATGACGGCCGCGCCGTGCTGCTGGCGGCGCTGCTGTCCGTGCCGCTGGCCGTGCCGATGCTGCTGCAGCCGCTCGGCCTGCACTGGATGCCGTCACCCTGGCTGCAGCTGCTGCTGGCAACGCCGGTGCAGCTCCTGTTCGGCGCGCGCTTCTACCGCGCCGGCTGGCATGCGCTGCGCGCCGGCGCCGGCAATATGGACCTGCTGGTGGCGCTCGGCACCAGCGCTGCCTACGGCCTGTCCGTGTACCAGCTGCTGGCCGGCGGCGCGCACCTGTACTTCGAAGCGTCGGCCGTGGTCATCACGCTCGTCCTGCTGGGCAAATGGCTGGAGGCGCGCGCCAAGCGGCAGGCCACGTCCGCCATCCGCGCGCTGCAGTCGCTGCGGCCGGCGTCGGCCCGGATCCGCCGGGCCGATGGCGACGTGGACGTGCCGGTGGCCGCCGTGCTGCCGGGCGACCTCGTGGTGGTGCGGCCCGGCGAACGCTTTGCCGTCGATGGCGAAATCGCCGAGGGCAGCAGCCACGTCGACGAGGCGCTCATCACGGGCGAAAGCCTGCCCGTGCCGCGCGGCCCCGGCGAGCGCGTGACGGGCGGCGCCATCAACGGCGAAGGCGTGCTGCTGGTGCGCACCACGGCCACCGGCGCCGAAACGACGCTGGAGCGCATCATCCGCCTCGTCGAGGATGCCCAGGCGGCGCGGGCACCCGTGCAGCACCTGGTGGACCGCATCAGCGCCGTGTTCGTGCCGGTCGTGCTGGTGCTGGCCGCGCTCACGCTGGCCGGCTGGTGGTTTGCCAGCGGCGACCTGGAACGCGCCACCATCAATGCCGTCGCCGTGCTGGTGATCTCCTGCCCGTGCGCGCTGGGCCTGGCCACGCCGGCCGCCATCATGGCGGGAACGGGAGTGGCGGCCCGCCACGGCATCCTGATCAAGGACGCGGCCGCGCTGGAGACGGCGCACGGCCTCACGGCGGTGGTGTTCGACAAGACGGGCACGCTGACGCAGGGCCGTCCGGTCCTGGCCGCGCTGCGCGCCCACGGGATCGACGAGGACACGCTGCTGGCGCTGGCCGCCGCCCTGCAGCGCGGCAGCGAACACGCACTGGCCCGCGCCGTGCTCGCGGCAGCGCACGAACGGGGCATTGCAGTGCCCGCGGCACAGGCCATCACGGCACTGCCGGGGCGTGGCCTGTCGGCCCGTGCCGATGGCCGCGACCTGGTGCTGGGCACCGCGCGGCTGATGGCAGAACGGAGTATCGCGCTGGGAGGGCTAGCCGCGCAGGCGGACTTGCTGGAACAGGCCGGCCACACGGTGTCGCTGCTGGCCGATGCCGGCACGCGCACGCCGCTGGGGCTCCTGGCCTTCGCCGATCCGCCGAAAGCCACGGCCCGCGCGGCCGTCGCGCGGCTGCATGACCAGGGCATCCGCACCGCGATGCTCACCGGCGACAATGCCGGCAGCGCACAAATTGTGGCCAAGGCGACTGGCATCGACACGGTGGCGGCCAGCCTGCTGCCGGCCGACAAGTCGGCGTATATCGCCCAGCTGAAAAGCGGCGGCCTGCGCGTGGCGATGGTGGGCGACGGCATCAACGACGCGCCGGCGCTGGCCGCGGCCGACGTGGGCATCGCGATGGCCACCGGCACGGACGTGGCGATGCAGGCGGCCGGCATCACGCTGATGCGGGGCGATCCGGCGCTGGTGGCCGATGCCATCGACATTTCGCGCCGCACGTTCGCGAAGATCCGCCAGAACCTGTTCTGGGCCTTCGTCTACAACCTGGCCGGCATTCCGCTGGCGGCCATGGGGCTGCTGAGTCCCGTGGTGGCGGGCGGCGCGATGGCGCTGTCCTCGGTGAGCGTGCTGGCCAATGCGCTGCTGCTGCGGCGCTGGCGGCCGAGCGTGGCGCCGGCACCGCGCGGGGCGGACTAGAATCCCCCTTCCGAAACGAAGGAGCACGACGATGGCGCAAGGTACCGACCCCTACATCCTGTACTACTGGCCCACCATCCAGGGCCGCGGCGAATTCGTGCGGCTGGCGCTGGAGGAGGCCGGCGTGCCGTACCAGGACGTGGCGCGGCTGAAGAGCGGCATGCCGCAGCTGGAGGCGGCGCTGGACTTCGACGAGGAAGCGCTGGCCGCGTTCGCCCCGCCGGTGCTGCGGGCCGGCGACCTGTTGATCGGCCAGACCACCAACATCCTGCAGTTCCTCGGCGCCCGCCACGGCCTGGCGCCGCGCAGCGAAAAGGGCCGCCTGTGGTGCAACCAGCTGCAGCTGACCATTGCCGACATCGTGGCGGAGGCGCACGACACGCACCATCCGATCTCGGTGGGCAGCTACTACGAAGACCAGAAGAAGGAAGCGAAGGCGCGCGCCAGGGACTTCCGCGCCACGCGCATCCCGAAATTCCTGGGCTACTTCGAGAATGTGCTGAAGCACAATGGGGCGCGCGGCAGCTTTGCCGTCGGCTCGCGGCTGACCTACGTCGACCTGTCGCTGTTCCAGCTGGTGGAAGGGCTGCGCTACGCGTTCCCGAACACGATGACGGCGCTCGAGCCGCAATGGCCGCACCTGGTGGCACTGGCCGATGCGGTGCGCGAGCGGCCGAACATCGCCGCCTACCTGCAGTCGAAGCGGCGCATCGCCTTCAACGAGGACGGCATCTTCCGCCGTTATCCGGAGCTGGACAAGTAGGAGCTCGACAAGCAGGCGCTCGACAAGTAGGAGCTCGACAAGCAGGCGCTCGACAAGTAGGAGCTCGACAAGCAGGCGCTCGACAAGTACGAGCTCGAAAAGTGGGGCTCGAAAAACAAGCGCTTGCTAAACAAGCGCTGGACACAGGGATCAGCGCGCCGTGCCGCTCGCCGCGATGACGGGATAGCCGGCATCGGCGATGGCGGTGCGGACGGCGTCCAGCGCGGCGACGGAGTCCACCCTGACGTGCTGCGTGGCGAGGTCCACCTCGACTTTTGCTGCGCCGTCGACCGCCTGCACGGCCTGCGTGACCGCCGCGACGCAATGGCCGCAGCTCATGTTCTCTACCTGTAGTTCGTACATCCCGGATTCTCCTCTGGCCAAAGCCGATACTGTACGCCTTTCGCCGCGAGCGCGTTCAGCCGGCGTGCAGGGCGGCCTTCAGCGGTGCCAGGTAGCGCTCGCTGACGGGCACCACGGCACCACCCCGCAGCGTCAGGCGCCAGCTGCCATCGCCGCTGCTGGCCAGCGTGGCGATCTCGCCGCGCCGCACGATCGCGCCGCGGTGCACGCGCAGGAAGGCGGCCGGATCGAGCAGCGCTTCCAGCCGGTTCAGCGTGATCCGGTGCAGCACGGTGCGTCCGGCCAGGTGCAGCTCCACGTAGTTGCCGGCCGATTCGATCCACAGGATGTCGGCGACGGCAACGCGGTCGATGCGGCCCACCGAGCGCACATGCAGGTGCTGCGGCAGCCGGTCGGCATCCGGGTCGGTGTAGTCGCGCAGTGCGGCGCCGTACGCTTCCCGCTGCCGCCGCGCCAGCAGCGCCGCGGCGCGCTCCACGGCCTGTGCCAGGCGCGCATCGTCGACGGGTTTCAGCAGGTAGTCCAGCGCATGCACTTCGAAGGCGTCGACCGCATGCACGCTGAACGCCGTCACGAAGACGATCAATGGCGGCGCCTGCAGGCGGGCCAGCTCGCGCGCCAGCACCAGGCCTGATTCGCCGGGCATCCGGATATCGAGGAAGACCACGTCGATGTCGCTGTCCGCCAGCGCCGTGCGGGCACCGGCGGCGCTGTCGCATTCGGCCACCAGCTGCCAGTCGGGATGGTCGGCCAGCGCCAGGCGCAGGTTGGTGCGGCCCGGCTCCTCGTCGTCGACGATCAGGTAGCGCACCGGCATCAGGCCTCCGCCAGCGGCAGCCGCACTTCGGCCACGAAGTCGCGGCCATGGATGCCGGTGCGCAGCGAGGCGGCCGGATGCATGCGCCGCAGCCGGTCACGCGTGTTGGCCAGCCCGAGGCCGGCGCCGGGATTCGGCGAGGCCAGCGCGGGGACCGGATTGGCGACCGTGACGAGCATGTGCCCATCTTCGCGGCTGAAATGCAGGCGGATGTCGCCGGGACCGTCGTGGCAGTCCAGGTCGTGGCGCAGCGCGTTCTCGATCAGCGGCTGCAGAGACAGGGGCGGGCAGTCGATGCCGTGCAGGCTGTCGTCCGCGCCCGTGATGCGCACCTGCAGGCGCGCGCCGTAGCGCAGGCGCTGCAGGTCCAGGTAGTCGCGCACGAACTGCAGCTCGTCGGCCAGCGTGGCCGTCTGGCTGGAGCTGGCCGCCAGCGCATAGCGCAGCAGGGCGCTCAGGCGGCCGATGCCGCCGAGGGCCACGCGGGTGTCGCCGGCCCGCACCAGTGCACTGATGGCGTTCAGCGCGTTGAACAGGAAGTGCGGTTCGAGCTGGGCGCGCAGGGCCAGCATGCGCTGTTCCTCCAGCGCGAGGCGCAGGTTCGCCATGTCCGTCTGCGAGCGCTGCACGGCCAGCTCGCGCTCCCTGGCCTGGCGCCAGTAGTGGACCGCCAGCAGCGCGGCAAACGTGCCGGTGGTGGTGAACCAGCCGACCAGCAGCATCTTCATCAGCAGGCGGCGCAGGTCGGCCAGGCTGGCGATGTCCAGGTAGCCGCGCAGCCAGGCGATCCACAGCCACTGGGCCGGCTGGAACAGCAGCACCAGGCCCACGAACAGCAGCACCACGTTGCGCGGCCGGGCCACCAGCACGGGCCAGCGGGGCAGGGCCAGCGTGAGGATCACGCTCAGCACGATCAGGGGCAGCGCGTATTCGAGGAACCAGTTGGCCAGCAGGGGCAGGTAGTGGCTGTCGACGCCCACGCGCAGGTTGTCGCTGTAGGTCTGCAGCGCGCCGAGGGCGCTGATGGCGGACCAGGCGAGGAGGATGGTGGCGAGGGATCGGAGGTGCCGGCTTGTCATTGGCGGGGAGTATAGCAGCGGGGGATTTGGGCGGAGGTGGGTGCTCGTCACGGGGATGGGGTGGCTGGTCACTGCATGGGCCTCGATTCGGGGCGCGGATGTAAAAAGCCCCGCCGGCTTGCGCGGGCGGGGCTGGCAGAAGCGGGTGGCTGCGCTTACAGCACGTCGCTTGCGTGGTCTGCCAGGCGCGAGCGTTCGCCGCGCGCCAGCGTCACGTGGCCGCTGTGCGACCAGCCCTTGAAGCGGTCGACCACGTAGGTCAGGCCGCTCGAGCCTTCCGTCAGGTACGGCGTATCGATCTGCGCGATATTGCCCAGGCAGAGGATCTTCGTGCCGGGACCGGCGCGCGTGACCAGCGTCTTCATCTGCTTCGGCGTCAGGTTCTGCGCCTCGTCGATGATCAGGAACTTGTTGACGAACGTGCGGCCGCGCATGAAGTTGAGCGACTTGATCTTGATGCGCGAACGGATCAGGTCCTGCGTGGCCGCGCGGCCCCATTCGCCGGCGTCGTTGTCGGACTTGTTCAGCACTTCCAGGTTGTCGTCGAAGGCGCCCATCCACGGCCCCATCTTCTCTTCCTCGGTCCCCGGCAGGAAGCCGATGTCCTCGCCCACCGGCACCGTCACGCGCGTGACGATGATCTCGTTGTACAGCTTCGTCTCCAGCACCTGGGCCAGGCCCGAGGCCAGCGCCAGCAGCGTCTTGCCGGTACCGGCCTGGCCCAGCAGCGTGACGAAATCGCATTCCGGATCCATCAGCAGGTTCAGCGCGAAGTTCTGCTCGCGGTTGCGCGCCGTGACGCCCCACACATTGTTCTTGTTGTGCGAGAAGTCGCGCAGCACGCGCAGCACCGCCGTCTTGCCATTGAGCTGCTTCACCTGGCCGTAGAACGACGCTTCGCCGTTGTTCGGCTCCAGGTACACGAACTGGTTCACCAGCAGCGACGGCACGAACGGGCCCGTCACGCGGTAGTACGTGGTGCTCTGGCCGTTCTTGTTCTCGGACCAGCTCTCCATGTCCTTGCCGTGCTTGTTCCAGAAGTCGTCCGGCAGCTGCACGATGCCCGAGTACAGCAGGTCCGTGTCTTCCAGCACGTGGTCGTTGAAGTAGTCCTCGGCCGGCAGGCCCAGGGCGCGCGCCTTGATGCGCATGTTGATGTCCTTCGACACCAGCACGACGGCGCGGCCTTCCTGTTCGCCTTCCAGCGAGCGGACGACGGCCAGGATCTGGTTGTCCGCCTTGCCCTGCGGGAGGCCTTCCGGCAGGTCGGCGATCTGCAGCTTCGTCTGGAAGAACAGGCGACCCTTGGCGTCCTTGTTGCCCAGCTTGGACAGCAGGATGCCTTCCTCGATCGCGTCGTCGTCCGTGTTGGCCACCAGCGCGTCGAGCGTGCGCGAGACCTGGCGGGCATTGCGCGCCACTTCCGACATGCCCTTCTTGTGGTTGTCCAGCTCTTCCAGCGTCATCATCGGCAGGTAGACATCGTGTTCCTCGAAGCGGAACAGCGAGGTCGGGTCGTGCATCAGCACGTTCGTGTCGAGCACGAACAGCTTGGTGACGCCCGCTTCGTCGGCATGGCGGCTGGTGGACGACTTGTTCACTTCGCCCATCTTGTGCTTTGGCTGCTGCGGTGCCTCGGCCTTGATCGGCGTGACCTTGCCGCGCGGGGCTTTTGCCTCGACCGGTGCGGCTGCAGGAGCGGCCGGTGCCGGATAAGTGACTGGCTTGGACGCAGGCTTGGCGGCGGCCACTTCCGCAACCGGCGGCACGCTTGCCACGGCGCCCTTGCGTGCCGTCTTCTTCGCGGCAGGCGCGGTGGCTTCGGCCATGATGGGGGCAGCGGCGGGAGAAGCGGCGGGAGCCAGCGCGGGCTCGGACACCGCAGCGGCTTTCGCGCCGCGCGCGGTCTTTTTCGGCGCCGCGGCGGTTTCAGGGAAAGGCACCGGGTTGGCACCGCTCGCTTGCGGATAATCCTTGGCCAGCAGCAGCGTGGCCGGCTTGGTAGGCAGTTTTGGCAATGGCATCGGAATCTCGTCTAAATAAAGGTCCCCCACGGCGCGCAGCGGCCATGGTGACAGGGTCTGTGGGAATGGTTGGATGCCGGATGAACAAGGCTACGGGCAGGGTTCTGCCGCGGTAGCGGAACTACTGTGAGGAGAGGGAAATGCTGTTGACTCAAAGTGGTTGACTCAAGCTGCGGACGTTACATCCGCTCGATCTGCTGACTCGGACCGCATGCCCCGAACGGCGGGGAACACGCGGCAGATCCGGTCCGAACGAGCGCTGGCCGCTTGTGGCCCGCTTGTGGCGCGCTTGCGGCCCCCGGCATTCCGGCGGGCTCGAAAGCTCATTCATTGCCGCGGCGCGCTACAAATTCCAGCACTTCATCGACGTGACCGGGCACTTTCACGCCACGCCATTCTTTCACCAATCGGCCTTGGGCGTCAATGACAAACGTGCTGCGCTCCACGCCACGCACTTCCTTGCCATACATTTTCTTCATCTTCATGACATTGAAGGCCTGGCACACCGCTTCGTCCGGATCGGAGATCAGTTCGAACGGCAGGTCCAGCTTGGCCTTGAAGCCTTCGTGCGAGCGCAGCGAATCGCGGCTGATGCCATATACCTCGGCGCCGGCGGCGGTGAAGCGGTCATGCAGGTCGCGGAAGGCCAGGCTTTCGGTGGTGCAGCCGGGCGTATTGTCCTTCGGGTAGAAGTACAGCACCGTGGTGGTGGCCGGGCGCCCCGACAGCGTGAAGGTTTGGCCGCTCGTCATGGCGGCGGAAAAATCGGGCAGGGGGGTGTTGGGACTGTCGGCCACGGATGCTCCTGATGGGTACGGATGACGCTCGCGCGGCGATCGGCAAGCGGTCGGTCATATGAAGTTGGCAAGAGAAGTTGGCAAGATACTGTCGCGATATGGAGGCGGCTTGCACCATATCAAGACCAGGGCTGCCTGTTTGCGCCGCTATTTTTTTGACTACTTCTCGATGATCAGCGCCAGCAGCACCTTGCGCCCTTCTCCCATCAGGATGTTGTAGGTGCGGCAGGCCGCATTCGTGTCCATGCATTCCACGCCGATGCGGCGCGACGTCAGCGGCGCGCTCAGGCGCGGGTGGATGAAGCGCTGGCGCTCGCCCGTGCCGAGGATGACGACATCCGGCGTCTCGGCCAGCAGCGTCTCGAAATGTTCGACGGTCAGGTCCTCGAAACGGTCCACGGGCCATGGCCGCGGCGGCGTTTCGGGCAGCACTAGCAGGCTGTGGTCGAACGGCTGGGCATTGATCTCGACGCCGCCCTGGGAATAACCCGTGACGGTCTGGTACTGGTTGGTATTGGTGGAATGCAGCTTCATGGAAGGCGCTTTAACTGGTCGCTAACAAGAGCCTATTGTAACGTTCTTGCATGCAAAGCGCCCCGGCAGGTTGCCTAAACGTTCTTTATTCGGCAGAATGGGTTTTTTTCGCAATGCAGCATGGCATTGCCCGGCGCAGTGCGATCCCTGCGCAGCAACGCATGCCGGCTGCTGCGTGCATCACGTTCCGGGGATGATTTTGCGACCGATTCAGAAATCGAACAAGCTGGCAGAAGTCTGCTACGAAATCCGTGGTCCGGTGCCCGAAAAGGCGCGCCAGATGGAAGAAGAAGGCCACAAGATCACGAAGCTCAATATCGGCAACCTGGCCGTCTTCGGCTTCGATCCGCCGGACGAGATCGTGCAGGACATGAAGATCCAGCTGCCGAACGCGGCCGGCTACACGGATTCCAAAGGCATGTTCGCGCCGCGCAAGGCGGTGGTGCACTACACGCAGAGCAAGAACGTCGCCGGCGTGACGATCGACGACGTCTACCTGGGCAACGGCGCCTCCGAACTCATCGTGATGTCGATGAACGCGCTGCTGAACAATGGCGACGAAGTGCTGGTGCCGGCGCCCGACTATCCGCTGTGGACCGCCGCCGTGAGCCTGTCGGGCGGGCGCCCCGTGCACTATATCTGCGACGAAGCGCAGGACTGGTATCCGGATATCGAGGACATGCGCCGCAAGATCACGCCGAACACGCGCGCGATCGTCGTCATCAACCCGAACAACCCCACCGGCGCGCTGTACCCGGACGAGGTGCTGCTGCAGATCATCGAGCTGGCGCGCCAGCACCAGCTGATCATCTACGCCGACGAAATCTACGACAAGGTGCTGTATGACGGCGCCACCCACACCTCGCTCGCCTCCCTGTGCGAGGACGTGCTGTGCGTGACCTTCAACGGCCTGTCGAAGAACTACCGCGCCTGCGGCTACCGGGCCGGCTGGATGGTCGTCTCGGGCGAGAAGCGGCATGCGAAGGACTACATCGAAGGCCTGAACATGCTGGCCTCGATGCGCCTGTGCGCCAATGCGCCCGGCCAGTTTGCGATCCAGACTGCGCTCGGCGGCTACCAGAGCATCGGCGACCTGGTGGGCCCCGGCGGACGCCTGCTCAAGCAGCGCGATCTCGCCTACCAACTGCTGACCGATATCCCCGGCATCAGCGTCGTCAAACCGCGGGCGGCACTCTACATGTTCCCCCGCCTCGATCCGAAGATCTACCCGATCGCGGATGACCAGCAGTTCGCCTACGACCTGCTGGCTGAAACCAAGGTCCTGATCGTCCAGGGCACGGGCTTCAACTGGATCGCGCCGGATCACTTCCGCGTCGTGTTCCTGCCCAATACGGACGACATGACGGATGCCTTCGGACGGATCGCACGCTTCCTCGAAGGCTACCGTCGCAAGCACGGCCACGGCTGACCCGATCAACCGGCGCGGCGGCGCAGCGTCCGCCCGCGCCAGCACTGAACAAAGAAGCACGACAATGAATTCGATCAAAGTAGGATTGCTCGGCGTGGGCAACGTCGGCGGCGGCACCTTCGACGTCCTGAAACGCAACCAGGAAGAGATCCGGCGCCGCGCCGGCCGCGGCATCGAGATCGTCGCCGTCTCGGCGCGCAACCTGGAACGCGCGAAGACGCGCATCAACGGCGAGGTGGCCGTCGTGGCCGACCCGTTCGACATCGTCAACGACCCGTCCATCGACATCGTGGTGGAGCTGATCGGCGGCTACGACACGGCGCGCGAGCTGGTGCTGCAGGCCATCGCCAACGGCAAGCACGTGGTCACCGCCAACAAGGCGCTGCTGGCCGTGCACGGCAACGAGATCTTCAAGGCGGCCCAGGAAAAGGGCGTGATGGTGGCGTTCGAGGCGGCCGTCGCCGGCGGCATCCCCATCATCAAGGCGCTGCGCGAAGGTCTGACGGCCAACCGCGTGGAATGGCTGGCGGGGATCATCAACGGCACCACCAACTTCATCCTGTCCGAGATGCGTGACAAGGGCCTGGACTTCGACACGGTGCTGAAGGAAGCGCAGCGCCTCGGCTACGCGGAAGCCGATCCCACCTTCGACATCGAAGGCGTGGATGCCGCGCACAAGGCCACGATTTTGTCCGCCATCGCATTCGGCATTCCGGTGCAGTTCGCGAAAGCGCACGTGGAAGGCATCACGAAGCTCGAAGCGGTGGACATCCGCTACGCCGAGCAGCTGGGCTACCGCATCAAGCTGCTGGGCATCGCCAAGCGCGCGAAGGTGGAAGGCGTGGAAGGCATCGAGCTGCGCGTGCACCCCACGCTGATCCCGGCCAAGCGCCTGATCGCCAACGTGGAAGGCGCGATGAACGCCGTGCTGGTACAGGGCGACGCGATCGGCGCCACGCTCTACTACGGCAAGGGGGCCGGCGCCGAGCCGACCGCCTCCGCCGTCATTGCCGACCTGGTCGACATCACGCGCCTGGCCACGGCCGATCCGGAACACCGCGTGCCGCACCTGGCGTTCCAGCCGGACGAACTGGCCGACATCGCCATCCTGCCGATGGCCGACGTGGTGACGAGCTACTACCTGCGCATGCGCGTGGCCGACCAGCCGGGCGTGCTGGCCGACCTGACGCGCATCCTGGCCGATGGCGGGATCTCCATCGACGCGATGCTGCAGAAGGAGCCGGCCGAAGGCGAAGTGCAGGCCGATATCATCATCCTCACGCACAAGGCCCAGGAGCGCAAGGTGCTGGCGGCGATCGCCCGCATGGAGGGCCTGCCCACGGTGCTGGGCGCGGTCACCAAGATCCGGCTGGAGAACCTGGCCTGAGCGATTCGGGTGCATGCTTCAAGGAAGACGGCTGCGGCCGTCTTTTTTTTTGCCCGCCGCGGACGGGAACGATGCTGTCCGGCATGGATTGGACCCGTCGGCGGTTTTTGCCAGCGATGGCGGCAGCCGTTTCAAGCAGCGCCCACCAGCCGTTCTCGATAAATGCCGGGCGTCACGCCGAACGCCTCCCTGAACACGCCGATGAACGCGCTGGCCGTCGCATACCCCAGGTCCAGCGCGATGGTGCCGACCGGCTGGCCCGCTGCCAGCATCTCCAGCGACCGCATCAGCCGCGCACGCTGGCGCCAGGCGGTAAAGGTAAATCCCGTCTCCGACACGAAGCGCCGGCTCACCGTGCGCGCACTGACCGCGCCCCAGGCCGCCCACGCCTCCAGGTCGCGCGCCTGGGCCGGGTCTTCCACCAGCGCCCGCGCGATGCGCAGCAGGCGGGCGTCGCGCGGCATCGGCAGGCCCAGGGGTTCCGGTGGCAAAGTGCGGATTTCATCGAGGATCACCTGGGCAATGCGCTCGTGTGGGGGGATGAGCGGCACGTGCCGCTGCGGCGTCCAGTGCGCGGCGCGCAGCACGGCCTCGCGCAGCAGGCCGGAGGTGCGGATGGTGCAGGCCGCGGCGGGCAGGTCCGCGCACAGGTCCTCCGCCACGTACGCGCTCCAGCCTTCGAACGGCCCGTGCGACGCGGCCCAGTGCCGGTGATGCGGCGGCAGCCACACCGCGTGGATCGACGGAACCACCCACACGGCTTCCTCCACGCCGACCGTCAGCAGGCCGCGCGCGGAGCCGAACAGCTGGCCGCGCCCATGCGCATGCGGGCTCGAGACACGGCGCGTGTCGCCGCGGCCGATGCCCACGATGAGTGCCGGCGCACCGGGCCAGTCGACGAGGCCCGGGTCTGCATCCAGGGGATTGGTTGGCGTCATTGTGCTATCGGATGGCGCGGCTGCTCTACAGCCGCCAGAAATCCCGATGCTACAGTGGGTTCATCACCACCACAAGGAGCACAGCATGAGAGCCGAAGAAGTCCTTCCCGACGCGGCGGACAGCGTCGTCCGCGACGGTGTCACCGTGCGCAAGGGTACCGTGGGTGCGTTCCTGGCCAATGCCCTGGCATGGGGGGCACCGCAGCTGGATGCGGCGGGGCGCGCCGCCATCGAACGCGATCTGGCCGACAGCCTTCCGGCATTGCGGGCATTGCGGTTCTTCGAGGTGCTGGAGATCCGCGACCCCGCGTTGCGTGCCTTCGTGGCGGCCTGCCAATGACGCCCCCCGACGCGAATGCCCCGGATCTCGACCAGCTGTATGCCCAGCCGGCACCGATGATCCGGCAGGCGCTGCGCGACCACCTCGTCGATGTCCACGAGGCGTGCCTGCGGCAGGCCACCTTCTTCTGCCTGGCCACGGCCAGCGCGGACGGCCTCGACGTGTCGCCCCGCGGTGGCGCGCCCGGCTTCGTGCACGTGCTCGATGCGCACACGCTGGCCTTCGCGGACTGGCCCGGCAACAACCGCATCGAATCGATGCGCAACCTGCAGGCCGACACGCGGGTCGGCATGCTGTTCCTGTTCCCCGGCTATGACGCCTTCCTGCGCATCAACGGCAACGCCAGCGTCAGCGTCGATGCGGCGCTGCTGGACCGGCTCACGGAAGGGGGACGCAGGCCGAAGGCGGCCACCACCGTCGCCGTGAACGAGGTGCTGTTCCATTGCGGGAAAGCGGCGCATCGCGCCAAGCTGTGGGAGGCGGCCGGCCAGGTGCCGGCGGGTGCCTTGCCGTCGGTGGGCAAGGTGATTGCGCGGCTGGCCGATACGGGCGGCGTCAGCCCCGAGCAGCTCGACGCGCACTATGCGCATGCGGTGAAACACGATCTGTATTGAAGGACCGCCTGAGGAAGTGGCAGAGAAAGGAATTGGCAGAGAAAGGAATTGGCAGCGCAGGAAGCGGCCGCGCAAAAAAAAAGCGGGTGGCACTTGCGTGCCACCCGTAGAAGGGGAGGTACTACTCTCAGATGCTACTTTGCTGCCGTTACTACACTACTCTGCTCCGAAGAGCGGAATCCGGGTGGCCCAGGTCCGTGGCCGAGGAGGGGGAGAGGCCTCGGGCCGGGGCCGAAAATTGGCAGCCCGGGGCAAGGGGTAGAGCCCCGGGACTGGAATGGCCCCGTGCAAGGGGCCGGAAATTACTTCGAAGCGACCGTCAGTTCGCTCTTGACTTCCTTCACGCCTTCGACAGCGGAAGCGGCCTGGATGGCCTTGGTGCCGTCATCGGTGCTGGCCACGGTGCCAGTCAGCGTCACCACACCTTGTGCAGCGGAGACGCCGATGGCCTTCTGGTCGGCCAGTGCTGCCTTCACTTTCGAGGTCAGCGCGGAGTCACCCGATGCTGCTGCCGCACCGGCCATCGCGGCGTCCTGCTGGGGTTCGGCAGCGTAAGCGGCGGAGCCCAGGGACAGGGAAGCGGCGGCCAGCAGGGAAGCGATCAGTTTGGTGTTCGTCATGGTGGTAATCTCCATCGTAGTTAAAAAAACGCCGTGTGACGTTGTCCTCTCTATTGCAAGCACCGTGCCAGGTATTAAAAGCTTAACAATATCAAGGACTTGGAGATACGGGCAAGATTAAAGTTCTGCCAAGAAACTAAAAGCGGGGGGATTTCGGCCGCTTTTGTCGCCTGAGAGCGACAGTCTGCGGCCGGGTTAAGCCAAGTGACTGATTCGATGGAGATTATTCCTGTCGCTCGTCGGCGACAGGGTTGCCATCCCGAAAATCCGCCGCCGTCAGGTCGTACTTCGACAGCAGGCGGTAGAACTCGGTCCGGTTGCGTTCGGCCAGCCGTGCGGCATCCGAGACATTGCCGTCCGTGAGCTTGAGCAGCTGTACCAGGTAGTTGCGCTCGAAGCGTGTCTTGGCCTCCGTGTAGCTCAGCACTTCAAGGGTCGGCACGCGCAGGGCGCGCTGCACCAGCGTCAGCGGCACCAGCGGCGCCGTGGCCAGCGCGCACACGTGTTCGATCGCGTTGTACAGCTGGCGCACATTGCCGGGCCAGGAAGAGCGCGTCAGGGCCTCCAGCGCATCGGGAGCGAAACCGTGCACGGTCTTCTGGTACTTCGCCGCCAGCATCTGCAGGAAGCGGGTGGCCAGCAGGCTGATGTCCTCGCGGCGCTGCGCCAGCGGCGGCAGTGTCAATGTAATGACATTGAGGCGGTAGTACAGGTCTTCGCGGAACTGGCCTTCCGCCATCGCCGCATCCAGGTCGCGGTGCGTGGCCGACAGCACGCGCACATCCACCGGCCGGCCCGTGTCGGACCCGAGCTGGCGCACCACGCGTTCCTGCAGCACGCGCAGCAGCTTCACCTGCAGCAGCAGCGGCATGTCGCCGATCTCGTCGAGGAACAGCGTGCCGCCGTCGGCCGCCTGCACCAGGCCTTCGCGGCTGGTCACGGCGCCCGTGTAGGCGCCCTTCACATGGCCGAACAGTTCCGATTCCAGCAGGTGTTCGGGAATCGCACCGCAGTTCACCGCGATGAACGGGGCACTGGCGCGCCGGCTGGCACGGTGGATGGCGCGCGCCAGCAGTTCCTTGCCGGTGCCGCTCTCGCCGCGGATCAGCACACTCGCATCGGAGGCGGCCACCAGGCGCGCCTCGGCCAGCAGCTCGGCCATCGCCTGGCTGCGGCTGATGATCTCGGCGCGCCAGCCGTCGTCGCCGTCGGCCGGCGTGGCGGCCGGCGCCGTCAGGGCCAGCGCCTGGGCGATGCGGTCCAGGAGGATCTTCGCGTCGAACGGCTTGGTCAGGTAGGCGTACGCGCCCAGCGTGGTCGCCTCCACCGCATCGGGGATGGTGCCGTGCGCCGTCAGCAGGATCACCGGCAGGGCCGGGTACTGGCTGCGGATCTCCTGGAACAGCGCCATGCCGTCCTTGTCGGGCAGGCGGATATCGCTGATGACGAGGGCCGGCAGTTCGATCGACAGCCGGGCCAGCGCCGCCTCGGCGCTGCCGACGGCCGTGATCCGGTAGCCATTGGCGGACAGCCGCATCGACAGGAGGCGCAGCAGGTCGTCGTCGTCGTCGACCAGCAGCAGGTGGGCACCGTTCGCCATCAGCGTGCTCCCGTCGCGGTAGTGGATCCGGCCGGTGCCGATGCGGCGCCGGAACTCGCGGCCGGTGCGCTGGCCGGCCGTACCGGCAGGCCCCGTTCGATGGCCTTCAACGCTTCCACCGTGTCGGTCAGCTGCTCGGTCCTGCGCTGGCCGTCCTTCACCTGCATGGCCAGCCGGTCGGCCGTGTCGGTCAGGCGCCGCGCCTCGGCGCAGTGGCTGGACAGCAGCTGCGCGAACGCGCGCAGGCCCTGCACCTGCGGGTCATTGGCGTTGGCCACGCCGTCGAACAGCGTCTGGGCGCGTGCCAGGTCGCCGCCGCCCCGCACCAGGGTCAGCGTCATCCCCATCTGCAGCGCCACCTTCGGCGTGCGCTGCTGCTGCAGCAGGCCGGACAGCTCCTTGAGCAGCTCGCCCTGCGTCATGCGGCGCAGCGACTGGTGATAGGTCAGGAGTGGCGCCACCTCGTCCGGCATCGCTACCGGCGCCACGGGAATCGGCGTGGGCTTGACGGCCGGCGGGGCCGGGTAGTGGGCCAGCACGCTGGTCTGCGTGGTGCAGGCCGTGGCCAGCAGCAGCGGTGCCAGAAGAAGGCGCCGCGGCAAGGCGCGGCCGCAGGTGGCGCCGCGCCAGTCCGTTTTCCGTTGTTCAGTTTTCATAAGGCAGTTCGATACGGAAGTGGGCCCCCGGGGAGGAGGGCAGGAGTTGCAGGGTGCCGCCGTGCGCGCTGACGTATTCGCGCACGATGGACAGGCCGATGCCGTTGCCGCGCCGGGCGCCGGCGGGCTGGCGTTCGCCCTGGTAGAACGGTTCGAAGACGCGCTGCACATCGCCCGGCGCCACGCCCGGGCCCTGGTCGATGCAGTCCAGCCGCAGCACGCCGCCGGCCGCGCCGACGATGAAGCGCACCGTGCCGCCCTCGGGCGAGAAGCGCACGGCATTCGACAGCAGGTTGCTGGCCACGACGGCCAGCTTGGCGGCATCCACGTCGACCGGTGCGGCGCCGCCCTCGATCATCACGTGCAGGCTGCGTGCCTGCCATTGCAGGCGCTGCGTCTCGACCACGCGCTCCAGCAGCGCCACCATGTCGGCCGGATGACGCTGCAGGTGCTGGGCATCGAAGCTGGCCGCATTGTAGCGCAGCAGGTCCTCGATCTGGTTCTGCAGCGAGGCCGTGTTCTGGCGCAGGATGCCGGTGATCTCGCGCTGCTTCGGTGCCAGCGCGCCGGCCACCTCGTCCTCCAGCAGCGCCACGCCTTCCACCAGCGCGGCCAGCGGCGTCTTCAGCTCGTGCGAGATATGGCGCAGGAAGCGCGCCTTGTCCGCCTCCAGGTCCGCCAGGCGCTGGCGCAGCCAGTCCAGCTGGCGGCCCATGCGGCGCAGGTCGTCGGGGCCGGCCACGGCGATCGGCACGTCGTAGCGGTTGCCGCCCAGCGCGCCGATCGCGCTTTCGATCTGCCGCAGCGGGCGCGCCAGCCACAGGCCGAACGCGATGGCCAGCAGGGCCGCCAGTGCGATCGACAGGGCCAGCTGGCTGCGCAGGCTGGTGCGGCGCTGTTCCAGTTCGTCCGTGATGGCCGTGTTGCGGCGCTCCACTTCCTCCTTCACCCGGTGCGCCAGCTCGTCGTTAATCGCCGGCAGCTGTGCCAGCGCGGTATCGAGGCGCAGGCGGCGCGCCCCCTGCCGGTCGGCCGGCATGTCGAGCGCCTCGCGCGCCGCCTCGCCATTGCGGCGCCAGTCGGCCAGCGCGGCCGGTTCCGCGCCGGGCAGCGCCGCGCCGATCGCGGACAGCGCGTTGAGCGCATCGCGCCAGGCCTCGCCGAAGCGGTCCAGGAACGCCGGATCGTCCAGCACGAGGAACTGGCGCGCGCTGCGTTCCATCGCCACGCTCCGTTCGGCCAGGCGCTGGGCATTGGCGGTCAGTGCCAGCGCGGCGTTGCCCGATTCGCGGCTGTTCTGGGCCAGCCGGTCGAGCGTCAGCAGCGCATGCACGGAGGTGGCGCTGAGGAGCGCGGCGATCACCAGGAAGGCGAGCAGGGAGAGCAGGCGAAACGATAGCTTGGGCATGGCGGGCCGCGATGTTTAAGCGTTAATGTTAACCGGGGAATAATAGAGGATTTCGCGCCGTGAATGTTGGCTGGTTTTGCAGTGGGGCAGAAAAGCCGGCACGTGCCGGCAATTCAATTCCCCGCCAAACTCTTTTGATTCCGTGTAGCAGGCGGAATAACATTGTGACATTTGGTGAGATTTCCCATGTCACCGTCCGCACTGGGCAACTGATATGAAAAAATTCACACTTTGTGACATTTGGCGGATTTTCACGCCCGGGGCTGCCATTAAACTCGCGCCTCTTCCGGAAACGAGCTGAAAAATACAACGTTAAGGGCTTGGCCTGGGGAAATTTTTTGAACTTTAAGGATGCGCTCGCTATAATCGGCGCTTGCACTTATCACTAAAACGAGCGTCGCGGCGCCACATTAGCTGGCGAACGATCCGGCGTCGGGGAATCCAATCATGTACAGGGCAGGGATCCGCTTTTCCATCGTCGGCCATGCTGCCTGGGCGCCTGGACTGAGTACCCCGGCCGCGTGGCAGGACTGGGCGGCCGCGCCGTCGGCCATCCCTTCCGAAGGCGAGCCTGGCGTGCGCGCCATGCCGCCGATGCTGCGCCGCCGCCTGGGCCAGCTGGGCAAGATGGCGCTGGAAGTGGCGTACCAGGCCCTCGGCGACCGTGCGCAGGTTCCCACCGTGTTCTGTTCCCGCCATGGCGAAACGGCGCGCGCCATCGCGCTGCTGGACGACCTGGCGGGGGGCCAGCCGCTATCGCCCACGGCGTTCGGCATGTCGGTCCACAACGCCAATGCGGGGCTGTTCTCGATCGCGCGCCACGACCGCGCCAACCATATCGCCCTGGCGGCCGGCACGGCCACGCTGGAGCATGCGGTGATCGAGGCCTGCGGCCTGCTGGCGGACGGCGAACCGCTGGTGCTGCTGGTGGCCAGCGACTGCCCGCTGCCTGACGTGTTCGTGCCGTTCGCCGACCGCGCCGAGCAGCCGCATGCGTTTGCCTGGCTGCTGGGCCCGGCCGGTGGTGCGGGCGAAGCGCTGGCACTGGACTGGGCCAGCGTGGCGGAAGAAGAACCGTCCGGCGGCCTGCCCGGCACGCTGGAGGTGCTGCGCTTCCATGCGGCCGGTGCGCCGGTGCTGGAGCGGATCGCGGCGCGGCGCCGCTGGCGCTGGAGCCGGGCGTGACGGCAGCCGTTGCGCTGGCGGGCCGTTACTGGCGCGTCGGCGCGACCGGCTTCTCGTTCGCGCTGTTCGGCATCGGCGGCCTGCTGCTGCGGGTGCTCGTGTTCCCGCTGCTGCACCTGCTGGTGTGGCGCCGGGAGCGGCGCGTGGCGCTGGCGCGGGAGATCATCCGCCTGGTGTTCCGCACGTATGTGGAAGTGATGCGCGCGCTGGGGGTGCTGCGCTATGAAACGGCGGGACTGGACAAGCTGGAACGGGGCGGCCTGCTGATCCTGGCGAACCACCCGACCCTGATCGACACGGTGTTCCTGATGGCGTTCGTGCGCAATGCGGACTGCATCGTCAAGGGCGCGCTGTGGAACAACCCGTTTACGCGGGGACCGGTGCGGGCCGCGGGCTACATCAGCAACAGCGAAGGGGGCGAGGGCCTGGTCGGCGACTGCATCGCCTCGCTCGAGCGGGGCAACAACCTGATCGTGTTCCCGGAAGGGACGCGCACGCCGGCCAGCGGTGTCATCACGCTGAAACGGGGCGCCGCCAATATCGCCGTGCGCGGCGCGCGCGACATCACGCCGGTGGTGATCCGCTGCGAGCCGGTCACGCTGGGCAAGGGCGAGAAATGGTGGCACGTGCCGCCGCGCCGGGTGCGCTTCACGCTGGCCGTGGGCGACGACCTGCCGGTGGCGCCGTTCATTGCCGATGCGAGCGACGTGATCGCGGCGCGCCGGCTGACGCAATTTTTGGAACAATACTTTACAGGGCAGGCATCATGCTGGAACAGGAAGTGAAGGAACTGATCATCGACGTGCTCCAGCTGGAGGACATCGCCCCGGACGACATCGACACGGACGCACCGCTGTTCGTCGATGGCCTGGGGCTCGATTCGATCGACGCGCTCGAGCTGGGCGTGGCCCTGCAGAAGAAGTACGGCATCTCGCTGTCGGCCGATTCGGAAGACACGCGCCGCCATTTCGCCTCGGTGCGGGCCCTGGCCGCGATGATCGAGACCAACCGCAAGCAATGAGGAGTACACGATGATCGACCTGACCACGATGAGCGAGACCGAGCTGCAGGCCTGGGTGATCGGCCTCCTGGCCGACATGTTCGAGCTGGATGCGGCCACGCTCACGCCGCAATCGAACCTGTACCAGGACCTGGACATCGACAGCATCGATGCCGTCGACCTGGCCGTGAAGCTGAAGCAGCTGACCGGCAAGCGCCTCGCCCCGGAAGTGTTCAAGACCATCCGCACCATCGGCGACGTGGTCGATGCGCTGTCCGGCATGACGGAGCCGGCGGCCTGATTCGATGCTGTTGAATGTCGCGACCGTGATCATCACGGTCCTGTATCCGCTTGCCATCTGGTTCGGCCACGGGCAGATCGAGCCCCGCTGGCTGGCCGGCCTGCTGCTGCTGGCCGCCGCCGTGCGCCTGCCCGCGCTGCGGCTGTCCGCGGCCGCGCGCTGGTCGGTGGCCGGCGCGCTGGTGCTGGTCGCCTGCGCCATCTGGAGCAACCTGCTGCTGCCGCTGAAGCTGTATCCGGTGCTGGTCAGCGCCGCGCTGCTGGGCGCATTCGGTGCCAGCCTGTTGACGCCCGTGTCGGCGATCGAACGGATGGCGCGCCTGTCCGGCCAGGACTTTCCGCCGGTGGCCAGCGCCTACATGCGGGGCGTCACGCAGGTGTGGTGCGCCTTCTTCGTCGTCAACGGCGCCATCGCGCTGGGCACGGCGCTGTGGGCCAGCGAGGCCGTGTGGTCCCTGTACACGGGCGTGATCTCGTATGCGCTGATGGGCATCCTGTTCGGCACCGAATACCTGGTGCGCCTGCGCTTCCGGCGGCTCCACCATGTCTGACCTGTTGCACGCTCTCGCGGCGCGTGCGCCTGCCCACCCGGTCGGCCTGCGCGGCGGTGCGGCCGTCGACACGGCCGCCTTCCTGGCCCGTGTCGCCGCGTGGCGCGCGCTGCTCGATGCGCAGCGGGGCCGGCACTACGCGCTGTACCTGGACGACAGCATCGAATTCGGCGCCGCGCTGCTGGGCGCCTGGCAGGCCGGCAAGACGGTCTGGCTCAGTGCCGACACGCTGGACGCCACCTGCGCGACGCTGCGTGGCCAGGTCGACGGTTTCCTCGGCGCGTTCCCGGCGCAGTGCGAGCCGCTGCCGGTGCCCGCGGAAGGCGTTGCCGGCGGCACGTGGCGGGCACTGGATCCGCAAGCCGACGCGCTGGTCGTGTTCACGTCCGGCAGCACGGGGGCCGCGCAGGCCATCCCGAAGAAGCTGCGCCAGCTCACGAGCGAAGTCGGCACGCTGGAGGCGCTGTTCGGCGCCCGCGTGGGCGATGCGCACGTCATTGCCACCGTCTCGCACCAGCACATCTATGGCCTGCTGTTCAAGGTGCTGTGGCCGCTGGCCACGGGCCGCATCATCCACGCGGCCAGCATCGCGTTCCACGAAGCGCTGGCACCGGCCCTGGCGGCGCAGCCGTGCGTGCTGGTCGCCAGCCCCGCCCACCTGAAACGGCTGCCGGACCACCTGGACTGGTCCGGCGCCCGCGCACAGCTGGCGGCCGTGTTCTCGTCCGGCGGTCCGCTGCCGGCCGACACGGCGCAGGCCTGCGGCGCGTTGCTGGGCCGCGTGCCCGTCGAGGTGTTCGGCAGCTCGGAAACGGGCGGCATCGCCTGGCGCCAGCGAGAGCAGCTGCCGGCCGTGGGCGACGAGGCGTGGACGCCGTTCCCCACCGTTGCCTGGCGCCTGGACGACGGCGTGCTGGCCGTGCGTTCGCCGCACCTGCCGGACGACGCGTGGATGCCGCTGGCCGACCGCGCGCTCGATGCCGGCGCCGGGCGCTTCCTGCTGCTGGGCCGCGGCGACCGCCTCGTCAAGATCGAGGAAAAGCGCATCTCGCTCGACGCGATGGAAGCGGCCCTGCTGGCCACCGGCCTGGTGGCGGAAGCGCGCGTGGTGCTGTGCGATCCCGAGCCCGGCCAGCGGCAGGTGCTGGCCGCGTTTGCCGTGCCGACGGCAACGGGCCGCGCCTTGCTGGACGGTGCCGGCAAGCTGGCCCTGAACGGCCGCCTGCGCGGCGCGCTGGCCGGCGTCGTCGATGCGGTGGCGCTGCCGCGCCGCTGGCGCTACGTGGACGGCCTGCCCGTCAACGCGCAGGGCAAGACCACGGTGGCGGCGCTGCTGGCCTTGCTCGAGACTGCGCCGCCGCGCTTCCCGCAGGTGACGCCGCTGGAACGGGAGGAACGCCGCGTGCTGCTGGAGATCGTGGCGCCCGCCAGCCTGGCGTATTTCGACGGCCACTTCACCGTGGCGCCGATCCTGCCGGGCGTGGCGCAGGTCGAGTGGGCGATCCACTATGGCCGCACGCACTTCGCGCTGCCGCCGCAGTTCCGCGCCATGCATGCGCTGAAATTCCAGCACGTGATCCAGCCGGATCTGCCGGTTGAACTCGAGCTGCTGCACGATCCGGCCAAGGGCCAGCTGACATTCGCCTACCGTTCGCCGGCCGGCCAGCATGCCAGCGGCCGCATCCTGTTCCACGCGGAGGCGCCATGATGAATGTGTGCGCGGTGGTCCCCGTCTACAACCATGAAGGCGCGATCGGCGGCGTCACCGCCCGCCTGCTGGCACACGGCCTGCATTGCGTGCTGGTGGACGATGGCAGCACGGCCGCCTGCGCACGCGTGCTCGATGAACTCGCCGCCGCATCGCCCGGGCAGGTCACGCTGGTGCGCCTGGCCGTCAATGGCGGCAAGGGTGCGGCCGTGATGGCCGGCATCGCGCGCGCCACCGAACTCGCGTACAGCCACGTGCTGCAGATCGACGCTGACGGCCAGCACGACACGGACGACGTGCCGCGCTTTATCGCCACCGCGCAGGCACATCCGCATGCCGTCATCTGCGGCCACCCGATCTACGACGACTCGGTGCCGAAGGCGCGCCTGTACGGCCGCTACGCCACGCACATCTGGGTGTGGATCAACACGCTGTCCTTCGACATCCGGGATTCCATGTGCGGCTTCCGCATCTATCCGGTGGCCGCCGTCAACGCGCTGGCGGCGCGCACGCGGCTGGGCCGGCGCATGAATTTCGATACCGATGTGCTGGTGCGGCTGTACTGGCGCGGCGTACGGATCGTCAATGTCGCGACGAAGGTGCGCTATCCGGAAGACGGCGTGTCGCACTTCCAGCTCTGGCGCGACAACGTGCAGATCTCCGGCATGCACACGGCGCTGTTCTTCGGCATGCTGCCGCGCATTCCGCTGCTGCTGGCCCGCAAATGGAAAAGGGCATGAGGACGGCCAGCGACAGCCGCCGCCACTGGGCCGCCATCGACGAGGTCAGCTTCGTCGCCGGCATGCGCTTCATGTTCTGGGTGTGCCGCGTGTTCGGCCGCTGGCCCTTCCGCATCGTGCTGTATCCCGTGCTGGGCTGGTACCTGCTGACCCAGGGGCGCGCGCGGCGCGCCTCGGGCGAGTACCTGCGCCGCGTGCGTGCGCGTACGGGCAAGGCCGTGCCGGGCGTGCTGGCGCATTTCGCCAGCTTCGGCGAGAACCTGCTGGACAAGCTGCTGCTGTGGGGCGGGCTGTACGGCATCGAGGGCGTGCGGTTCCACGGCGCCGGAGTGATCGAGGAGGCCGTCGCGGCGGGGCGGGGCGGGGTGCTGGTCTGTTCCCACCTGGGTAATATCGAACTGACGCGCGTGCTGTCGCGGCAGCGCAATGACATCCGCACGACGGTGCTGGTCCACACCAAGCACGCGCAGGCGTTCAACCGCCTGATGGGCAAGCTCAATCCCGCCAGCCAGACGAACCTGCTGCAGGTGACGGACATGACGCCGGCCACGGCGATGATGCTGTCCGAGCGCGTGCAGCGGGGCGAGTTCGTCGTCATCGCCGGCGACCGCGTGCCCGTCTCCGGCAACGAGCACGTGGCGATGGCCGACTTCATGGGCGAGCCTGCACCGTTCCCGGTGGGGCCGTATCTGCTGGCCGGCATCCTGCAATGCCCCGTCTACCTGCTGTTCACCGTGTGCGTGGACGGCGTGACGGAGGTGCACATCGAGCACTTCCGCGACGGCGTGCGGCTGCCGCGCCAGGGCCGCACCGAGGCGCTGGCCGGGCTGGCGCGCGCGTATGCGGCGCGGCTCGAACATTACGCGCTGCGCGCGCCGCTGCAGTGGTTCAATTTCTATGATTTCTGGCACCTGCCGGAACAAGACAACAAGACGAACGATGCCCATGCACCTCGCTGACCTGCCCTCCACGCGCCGCGCCGTGCGCTTCGACCGCGATCGTCTGACGATCGAGGACATCGTCGACATCGCGCAGGGCCGCGCCAGCGCCGAACTGTCGGACGATCCGGCGTTCCGCGCCGCCATCGCGCGCGGTGCCGACTTCCTCGACCGCCTGCTGCGCGAGGACGGCAATATCTATGGCGTGACGACCGGCTACGGCGACTCCTGCACCGTGAATATCCCGCCCGAGCTGGTCGAGGAACTGCCGCACCACCTGTACACCTATCACGGCTGCGGCCTGGGCCAGCACTTCGATCCGGCGCAGACGCGCGCGATCCTGGCCACGCGCCTGGCCTCGCTGGCCAAGGGCTACTCGGGCGTGTCCGTGGAACTGCTGCTGCAGATCACGCGGCTGCTCGATGCCGGCCTGCTGCCGCTGATTCCGTCCGAAGGTTCGGTGGGCGCCAGCGGCGACCTCACGCCGCTGTCCTACCTGGCCGCCGTGCTGTGCGGCGAACGGGAAGTGTGGCGCAATGGCGAAACGGTCGATGCCGCCGTCGCGCTGCGCGAGGCGGGCATCACGCCGCTGCGCCTGCGCCCGAAGGAAGGGCTGGCCATCATGAACGGCACGGCCGTGATGACGGCGCTCGCCTGCCTGGCCTACGACCGCGCCGAGTACCTGGTGCGCCTGTCCACCCGCATCACGGCGCTGGCGTCGTATGCGCTGGACGGCAATGCCCACCACTTCGACGAAGTGCTGTTCTCCGTGAAGCCGCATGCCGGCATGCAGGGCGTGGCCGCGATGCTGCGCACCGACCTGCCGACAACCGAATGGGAGCGTAACGGCAAGCGCCTGCAGGACCGCTATTCCATCCGCTGCGCGCCGCATGTGATCGGCGTGCTGGCCGATGCGCTGCCGTTCTTCCGCACGTCGATCGAGAATGAGCTGAACAGTGCCAACGACAATCCGCTCATCGATGGCGACAACGAACGCGTGCTGCACGGCGGCCATTTCTACGGCGGCCATATCGCCTTCGCGATGGACGGCATGAAGAACGCCGTGGCGAACATCGCCGACCTGCTGGACCGCCAGATGGCGCTGCTGGTCGATGCGCGCTACAACCACGGCCTGCCGGCCAACCTGTCCGGCAGCACGGGGCCGCGCGCCGCCATCAACCATGGCCTGAAGGCGCTGCAGATCAGCGCCTCGGCCTGGACGGCCGAAGCCTTGAAGCTCACCATGCCCGCCTCGGTATTTTCGCGGTCGACCGAATGCCACAACCAGGACAAGGTCAGCATGGGCACCATCGCCGCGCGCGACTGCCTGCGCGTGCTGGAACTGGCCGAGCAGGTGGTTGCGGCGCTGCTCGTCACCGTGCGGCAGGGAGCCTGGCTGCGTGCCCAGGCCAATCCGGAGCTGGCGCTGCAGCCGCACCTGGCAGCCATGCTGGAAGCGCTCGGTATCGAGCCGGTTGTCGAAGACCGCCGCCTCGATGGCGAGCTGCGCGCGCTGATCGCGAAGATCCGTAGCCAGGCCTGGACTCTGTATGCGTAAGCCAAAAGAGAGCCGCTGGTTCGCCGAAGTCGAGATGACCGTGCAGTTCTACGACCTGGACCCGATGGAGATCGTCTGGCACGGCAACTACGTGAAGTACCTGGAAGTGGTGCGCTGCGCGCTGCTCGACAAGATCGGCTACAACTACCCGCAGATGAAGGCTTCCGGTTATGCCTGGCCCGTGATCGACATGCACCTGCGCTACGTGGCGCCGGCCACGTTCGGCCAGACGATCCGCCTGCGCGCCGACATCGTCGAATGGGAAAACTGCCTGAAGATCGACTACCTGATCACGGATGCGGCGTCGGGCCGGCGGCTGAACCGCGCCACCACGACAATGGTGGCGGTGGACATCGCGACCAAAGAGATGTGCTACGTATCGCCACCCGTGCTGCTGGAAAAACTGGGAATCCTATGAAGAAGTTCGTATTCATGCTCGCGCTGGTCGTGTCCTGCGCCGCCGCCAACGCCGCCGTGCCGGTAGCAAAAATCCAGGCCATGCTGGCGAAACCGAAGACCATGTGCGGCCGCTTCGACCAGAGCAAGACGCTGGCCGGCATGAAGAAGCCGCTGGCCGCCAATGGCCGCTTCTGCGTGGTGCAGGACAAGGGCGTGCTGTGGCGCACGCTGCAGCCGTTCCCGAACACGTTGCGCCTGACGAAGAACGAGATCGTGCACTTCCAGGGCGACCGCGTGGCCATGCGCCTCGACGCGAAGACGGAACCGACGGTGCGCATGATCAACCAGGTGCTGTTCGCGATGCTGGCCGGTGACCTGGCGCAGCTGGAAACGCTGTTCGAGGTGGACGGCACGGTGGGCACGGACAGCTGGAGCGTGACGCTCAAGGCGCGCGAACCGGCACTGGCCAAGGCGATCGGCACGATCAGCCTGGAAGGCGGCGCCTACGTGAAGAACATCGTGATGAGCGAAGCCTCCGGCGACCGCACGACCATCACGTTCTCGAAGATCGAGGCGGGCGACAAGGCCATCGCGGCCGACGAGGCGGCGCTGTTCCAATGATGGCCCGCGCACGTTCGCTGGCGCTGCTGTGGCTCGTGGCCGTGGCCCTGCTGCTGGGTCACAACGGCTGGCTGTGGTTCGTGCAGCGCATCGTGCCGGACACGGACATCATGGCGCTGCTGCCCGTGCAGGAACGCGATCCCGTCCTGCAGCGCTCCTTCGCCCACATGGTCGATGCGGCCCAGCAGCGCGTGATCGTGCTGGTCGGCGCGCCCGACTGGGACGATGCGCGCAAGGCCGCCGACGCTTACGCGGCCGTGCTGGCGAAGCATCCGGACCTGTTCGACACCGCATCGGCCAGCGAGCAGGTGCAGTCGGAATGGCTGTCGCTGTTCCAGCAGCACCGGCTGGTGCTGATGACGGCCGCCCAGCAGGCGCAGCTCGAACGGGAACCGGCCGGGTACTGGCTCCAGCAGGGGCTCGCGAAACTGTACGCGCCGTTCGGCGGGCCGAAGCTGGGCGCCTGGCAGGACGATCCCTTCGGCCTGTTCGCCGGCTGGATGCAGGAACGGGCCCAGGAAACGCCGGTGCGCCCGCGCGACGGCCACCTGTTCGTCGCCGACAATGACAGGCAATATGTGCTGCTGCCGCTGACCCTGAAAGTGCCTGCGCTGTCGATGACGGCGCAGGACAAGGTGCTGCCGCTGCTGAAGGAGGCAAAGGCGGCGGCGCGGCAGTCGCCGCAGGTACAGGTGATCGAGGCGGGCGTGATCCTGCACGCGGCCAACGCCAGTTCGCAGGCCAGCGGCGAGATGCACACGATCGGCCTCGGTTCGATCGCCGGCATCATCCTGCTGATGTGGTGCACCTTCCGCACGCTCAAGCCGATCGCACTGATCCTGCTGTCGATCGGCATCGGCTGCCTGGGCGCGCTGTCCGTCTGCTGGCTGCTGTTCGGCCAGCTCCACCTGATGACGCTCGTATTCGGCGCCAGCCTGATCGGCGTGGCCCAGGACTACGGCATCTACTTCCTCTGCAACCGCCTGTCCGCCAGCGAGACGCTGGACTCGCGCGCGCTGCTGAAAAAACTGCTGCCCGGCCTGTCGCTGACGCTGCTGGCCGCCGTCATCGGCTACATGGGCCTGGCCCTGACGCCGTTCCCCGGCCTGCGCCAGATGGCCGTGTTCTCCGCGCTGGGCCTCGTCTTCGCGTGGCTGACGGTGATCTGCTGGTTCCCCAGCCTGATCGGCCCGCGCAGCCTGCGTGGCGGCCCGCTTGCCCGCGGCTACGGCAACCTGCTGGCACGCTGGCCCCTGCTGCGGGCCACGCGCGGCACCTGGATCGCCGTCGCCGTGTTCGGCGCGGTGGCCATCGTCGGCATCACGCGCCTGGGCGCCAACGACGATATCCGCCTGCTGCAGAATCCGCCGAAGCACCTGATCGACGACCAGATCAGGCTCAGTAAGCTGCTCGATGCGCCCACGCCGGTGCAGTTCTTCCTGGTGCGCGGCGATTCGGCCGAGACGGTGCTGCAGCGCGAGGAAGCGTTGAAGCGCCGCCTCGATCCCCTGATCGCCGCCGGCAGGCTGTCCGGCTACCAGGCCATGTCGAACTGGGTGCCGTCGCTGCGCTTGCAGGCGCAGCGCCGCGCGCTCGTCGATGCGAAGCTGCTGCAGGATGCCGGTCCACTTGCCGCCATCGCGCAGCAGACGGAAGAAGATGCGGCCTGGGTGCAGGCCACGGCCACTGCCTTGCGCGCGGCCGGCACGCCGCTCGACATCGACACCTTCCTGAAGGCGCCGGCCAGCGAGCCGTGGCGCCACCTGTGGCTGGGCCGCGAGCATGGTGAAGTCGCCAGCATCGTGGCGCTGCGCGGCCTGTCGATGGCCACCGTGCCGGCGCTGCGCGCGCTGCCGGAAGGGATGCAGGGCGTGCAGTGGGTCGACAAGGTCGACGAGATTTCATCCGTGCTGGGCCGCTACCGCCAGAACATGGGCTGGGTGGTGCTGGGCGCCTATGGCGTGGTGTTCGCGCTGCTGCTGCCCCGCTACCGTGGCCGCGCCTGGCGCGTGATCGCGCCGACCGCCATCGCCAGCCTGGCGACGCTGGCCATCCTCGGCTACACGGGCCAGCACCTGCAGCTGTTCCACGTGCTGGCCCTGATGCTGCTGCTGGGGGTAGGTGTCGATTACGGCATCTTCATGCAGGAGCATCCTGAAAGAAGCGATACCACGCCGTGGCTGGCCGTGGGCCTGTCCGCCGCCAACACGATCCTGTCGTTCGGCCTGCTCGGCCTGTCGCACACGCCGGCACTGCAGGCCTTCGGCACCACGATGCTGCTCGGGACGCTGCTGGTCTGGCTGGCCGTACCCTGTTTCGGAACCTCTTCTCCACTCTTGAAAGCGAATGCAGATGCAAACGGAAAGCGCTGAAATCCTGATCGTCGGTGCCGGTCCCGCCGGTGCCGTGGCCGCGGCGCTGCTGCGTCGCCAGGGCCGCCAGGTGCTCGTCATCGAACGCGAACAGTTCCCCCGCTTTTCGATCGGCGAGAGCCTTCTGCCGCAGAGCATGCAGTACCTGGAGGAGGCGGGCATGCTGCGCGCCGTCGTCGAAGCAGGCTTCCAGTACAAGAACGGCGCGGCCTTCATGCGCGACGGCGTGTACACGGCCTTCGATTTCCGCGACAAATATTCGGCGGGCTGGGGCACCACGTACCAGGTGCAGCGCGCCGATTTCGATCATCTGCTGGCGCAGGAAGCGCAGCGGCAGGGCGCCGAGATCCGCTTCCGCCACGAAGTGCTGGACATCGAACTGGGCCAGCCGGGCGGCCGTTCGCGCGTGACCGTCAGGGATCCGGACGGGCAGCAGTACCAGGTCGATGCCGGCTTCATCCTCGATGCCAGCGGCTTCGGGCGCATCCTGCCTCGCCTGCTGGACCTGGAGACGCCATCGAACTTCCCCGTGCGCGGCGCCATCTTCACGCACGTCGCCGATGGCATCGGGAGCGATGCGGGATTCGACCGCAACAAGATCCGCGTGACCGTGCACCCGCAGCACTGCAATGTGTGGTTCTGGACGATTCCGTTTGCCGGCGGCCGCTGCTCGCAGGGCGTGGTGGCCGAGACGGCCTTCCTGGACCGGTACCAGGGCACGCCGACCGAGCGGCTGCAGGCCATCATCGCGGAAGAGCCATCGCTGTCGGCGCTGCTGAAGAACGCCACGTGGGACACGCCGGCGCGCCAGATCACCGGCTATTCCGCCAACGTGGACAGGCTGTGGGGCGAGGGTTACGCGCTGCTGGGCAATGCGGGCGAGTTCCTCGATCCCGTGTTCTCGTCCGGCGTGACGATCGCCGTGCGCTCGGCCAGCCTGGCCGCCGCGGCCCTGAAGCGCCAGTTCGCCGGCGAGACAGTGGACTGGCAGGCCGACTACGGCGTGCCGCTGCGCCGCGGCGTGGACACGTTCCGCGCCTTCGTCGAGTCCTGGTACAAGGGCGGCTTCCAGACCATCATCTTCCACGCGAAGCAGCAGCCGGAAATCCGCCGCATGATCTCGGCGATCCTGGCCGGTTACGCGTGGGACCAGGGCAACCCGTACGTGAAGGAGACGGCACGCCGGCTGGCGGCGCTGGAGGCGGCATGCGAGCTTGCCTGACGAATGCGCTGGCCGCTGTGCTGGCGTCGGCGGTGCTGGCCGGTTGCGCCACGCCGCCGCCGCCGGCGCGCCTGGGCCTGAAGCTGCCGCCCGCCGCGCTGGGCCAGTCGATCAGCGTGCAGCAGCACCTGAAGGTGGAGCGCGACGGCCGCACGGACGACCTGGATGTCGCGCTGCAGGTGGAGCCGGAGGCGATCGATGTCGTCGGCCTGGCGTTCGGCCAGCGCGTGCTGTCGCTGCACTATGACGGCAAGGAGATGACGGAATGGCGGCACATGATGCTGCCGCGTCAGGTGCGTGCCGATGACGTGCTGGAGGACATGCAGCTCACGCTGTGGCCGGTCGACGCGGTGGCGCGCGCGCTGCCGCTGGGCTGGCGCATCGAAGAGCAGGGCCTGCAGCGCACGTTGTACCTGCACGACGAAGTGGTCATGCGGATCGCCTACAGCGGCAGTCCGCGCTGGAGCGGCACCGTGGTGCTGGACAACCTGCGGTATAAATACCGGTTGACCGTGCAATTCGCAGCGGAGTAAAGAGTTTCAAGATGAGTATCCCGATGATTGTGTACCTGAACGCCTGCGGCATCGTCTGCGCGCTGGGCAACGGCGTGCCGGAAGTGCGGGCGAACCTGTTCGCGGGCCGCTCCGGCGTGCTGCCGACCACGGCCTGCTCGTCGGGCCCGAATGCCGGTCGCCTGCTCCCGCTGGGACAGGTGCAGAGTGCGCTGCCGTCCGTCGACCACCTGCCGCCGGCGCAGCGCAGCCGCAACAACGCGCTGGCGCTGGCGGCGCTGGCGCAGATCCGCCCGGCCGTCGCGGCGGCGGTGGCGAAGTATGGCGCGCACCGCATCGCCGTCATCATCGGCACCAGCACGTCCGGCATCGCCGAAACGGAGCATGCGCTGCGCCATCGCGCCGTGCACGGCGACCTGGCGCCCGAGTTCCATTACGGCCAGCAGGAAATGGGCTCGCCGGCGCAGATGCTGGCCGACCAGCTGGGCATCGAGGGCCCGGCCTACAGCCACTCCAGCGCCTGCGCATCGAGCGCGAAGGCGCTGGCCAGCGCGGCGCGGCTGATCCGCATGGGCCTGTGCGACGCGGTGCTGACGGGCGGCGTCGACTCCCTGTGCGCATTCACGGTAGCCGGCTTCGCCGCGCTGGAATCGGTCAGCGCCGAGCGCTGCAATCCGATGAGCGCGCACCGGCACGGCATCAATATCGGCGAGGGCGCGGCGCTGTTCCTGCTGACGCGCGAGCCGGCACCGGTGGCGCTGCTGGGCTGGGGCGAGTCGTCGGACGGGCACCATATGTCGGCGCCCGATCCGGCCGGAGAAGGCGCGCGCATTGCCATGCTCGATGCGCTGCGCCGTGCCAATCTCCAGCCGGCCGACATCGACTACGTGAACCTGCACGGCACGGCCACGCCGCAGAACGATGCGATGGAATCGAAAGTCATCGCCGACCTGTTCGGCTGCGAAGTACCGGCCAGTTCCACCAAGCCGTTCACCGGCCACACGCTGGGGGCGGCCGCCGCGGTGGAAGCGGCGCTGTGCTGGATCGCGCTGCAGCCGGACAACGTGCGCGGCGAGCTGCCGCCGCACCTGTGGGATGGCGCGCGCGATGCGGCGCTGCCGGCGCTGAACCTGGTGCCGCCGGGCGCCACGCTGGGCCGGCCGCTGCGCCATGTGCTGAGCAATTCCTTCGCGTTCGGCGGCTCCAACGCGGTGCTGGTACTGGGGAGGGCGGCATGACGCTCCCCGCCATCAGCGAGCTGCTGCCCCATTCCGGGCCGATGGTGCTGCTCGACCGGCTGGTCAGTGCCGGCGAGGACGACCTGTGCGCCGAGGTGGCCATCCGCGCGGACAGCATGTTCTGCGACGGCCAGAGTGTCGGCAGCTGGGTCGGCATCGAATACATGGCGCAGGCCATCGCGGCCCATGCCGGCTGGCTGGCGCGCCAGCGGGGCGACGGCGTGAAGGTGGGCTTCCTGCTCGGCTCGCGCAAGTACGAGGCGGCCGTGCCGGCCTTCACGGTGGGAGGCGTGCTGCGGGTGTTCACGCACCGTGCGCTGCAGGGCGACAACGGTCTCGGCGCGTTTGAATGCAGGATCGAAGAACAGGGCCGGACAGTGGCCACGGCAACGGTGACCGTGTACCAGCCCGATAACGTCAATGAGTTTCTTCAGGGTGGAACAGCAGGATGAATCAGAACAAGTCCATGAGCGTGCTGGTGACGGGATCGTCGCGCGGCATCGGCAAGGCGGTGGCGCTGCGGCTGGCGCGTGACGGATACGACGTGGTCCTGCATTGCCGCAGCCAGCGGGCCGAGGCCGATGCGGTGGCCGCGCAGATCGTCGCCATGGGGCGTGCCGCGCGCGTGCTGCAGTTCGACGTGAGCGACCGTGCCGGCACGGCCGCCGCGCTGGAAGCGGATATCGCGGCACACGGCTGCTACTACGGCGTCGTCTGCAGCGCCGGCATCGCGCGCGACAACGCCTTCCCCGCCATGTCCGGCGAGGACTGGGACCTGGTGCTGCGCACGAACCTGGACGGCTTCTACAACGTGCTCAATCCGCTGGTGATGCCGCTCGTGCAGCGCCGCAAGCCGGGCCGCATCGTCACGCTGGCTTCCGTGTCCGGGTTGATCGGCAACCGCGGCCAGGTGAACTACAGCGCCGCCAAGGCCGGCATCATCGGCGCCACCAAGGCGCTGGCGCTGGAACTGGCCAAGCGCGCGATCACCGTCAACTGCGTCGCGCCCGGCCTGATCGAAACGGACATGACGAGCGACGTGCCGCTGGAGGAAGCGCTGAAGATGATCCCGGCGCGCCGCATCGGCAAGCCGGAAGAGGTGGCGGCCGCCGTCAGCTTCCTGATCGGCGAGGACGCCGGCTACATCACGCGGCAGGTCATTTCCGTCAACGGAGGCCTGGCATGAACCGCCGCGTCGTCGTCACCGGCATGGCCGGCATCAGCCCGCTCGGCAACGACTGGGCCACCATCCGCGGCCGGCTCGGTGCGTACCGCAATGCCGTCGTGCGCATGGAGGACTGGGCGGGCTACGAAGGCCTGAACACCAACCTGGCGGCACCGGCCGCGCCGTTCGAGCTGTCGCCGCGCTTCAACCGCAAGTCGATGCGCAGCATGGGCCGCGTGGCGCTGATGGCCACGCGCGCCAGCGAACTGGCGCTGCAGGAGGCGGGCCTGCTGGACCACCCGCTGCTGACCAGCGGCGCGATGGGCGTGTCGTTCGGCTCGTCCGCCGGCACCCCGAGCGCGATCGGCGACTTCGGCCGCATGATGGAAGAGCGTTCCACGCGCGGCATCAATGCCACCACGTACATCAAGATGATGGCGCATACGGCGCCGGTGAACATCGGCGTGTTCTTCGGCATCACGGGGCGCGTCTACACCACCTCGTCCGCCTGCACGTCCGGCAGCCAGGGCATCGGCTACGCGTATGAAGCTATCCGCAGCGGCAAGCAGATTGCCATGCTGGCGGGCGGCGCCGAGGAACTGGATGCGACGGAGGCCGCCGTGTTCGACACGCTGTTCGCGACCAGCACGCGCAACGATGCGCCGCACACGTCGCCACGGCCGTTCGATGCGGACCGCGATGGCCTGGTGATCGGCGAAGGCGCCGGCGCGCTGGTTCTGGAAGAACGCGAACACGCGCTGGCACGCGGCGCCACCATCCACGCCGAGATCGTCGGCTTCGGCACCAACAGCGACGGCGTGCACGTAACGCAGCCGAATGCGGACACGATGAAGACGGCGATGCTGCTGGCGCTGCAGGATGCGGCGCTCGATCCTGCGGCGATCGGCTACGTGAATGCGCATGGCACCGGCACCGCGCAGGGCGACATCGCCGAGTCGCACGCCACCGCCGGCGTGTTCGGCAACGGCGTGCCGATCAGCTCCCTGAAAAGCTATATGGGTCACACGCTGGGTGCCTGCGGCGCGCTGGAGGCCTGGCTCAGCATCGAGATGATGCGCGAAGGCTGGTTCGCGCCCACCATCAACCTGGCGCAGGTGGATGCCGCGTGCGCGCCGCTCGACTTCATCACGGGGCAGGGCCGCGCGCTGCAGTGCGACCACGTGATGTCGAATAACTTCGCCTTCGGCGGCATCAACACCTCCCTGATTTTCAAACGCGTCTGATTGCGACGAACCGCTTCTCAACCCACCAGAAGGAAGAACGATGAAACAAGCGCTGTTGACGATGACCCTGGCCGCCGCGGCCGTTTCCGCCACGTTCGTGACGCTGCCGGCCATGGCCGCGGACACCGTGGTGATGCTGCCGATCGCCGGCGCCCTCGCGGCCAACGACGCGCAGTCGAAGCTTGGCGACAACGTGAAGTTCTACTTCGGCGACCAGCCGACGCCGAAGGTGCTCAGCAAGATCACCAGCGACAAGACGAGCCAGAAGACCAACGGCTTCGGCAAGGCCGCCGAGAAGTCGTGCAACTGGGTGTTCCTGTCGGCGATGCTGTCGCTGAAGAAGAAGGCCGAGGAAGTGGGCGCGAATGCCGTCATCAACATCGTCAGCAACTACAACAACAAGGAAATGTCGAGCGCAACGGAGTTCGAATGCCATGACGGCGCGATCATGAGCGGCGTGGCGCTGAAGGGCGACTTCGTCAAGGTCGCCAACTAGGCTGCCGCGAGGCTTCCATGACGAGCCCGCGCATCTGGCTGGCCGACACGGCCGGCCTGGACGAGGAACGGCTGGCCACCTATTCGGGCTGGCTCAATCCCGGTGAACGCAGCCGCCAGTTCGTGCGGCCGGAGCGGCGCGTGCAGTTCATCGCGGCGCGCGCGCTGCTGCGCATGGGCATCGGCGCGCTGCTGAACGTGCGGCCGCAGTCGGTGGTGCTGGGCGGGCAGGCGGGCCGGGCGCCGTGGCTGATCCTGCCCGATGCGCCGCTGCCCGGCCTGTCCGTGTCGCACAGCGGGCGCTGGGTGGCCTGCGCGGTGAGCACGCAGACCGCGCTGGGGCTCGATATCGAACTGCGCGATGCGGAACGCGATATCGATGCGCTGGCGGCCCAGGCGTTCGACGAGGCGACCTGCGCGCGGCTGGCAACCTTGCCGGTGGACGAACGGCGCCGGGCCTTCTACGCGGCGTGGAGCCTGCAGGAAGCGCGCTTCAAGCTGGGCGCGCCGGCGGCGAGCTGCATCGAGCTGCCGCATGAAGAGCTGATGGTCGTGCTGTGCAGCGCGCAGGCGCTGGCGGTACCGCCGGTGCTGGAAGTGGTGGCGCTGTAGCTGTAGCTGTAGCTGTAGCTGTAGCTTTTGCTTCAGCTGCCCGCTACTGCCAGAGCCAGTTCCAGAAGCCGGGCAGCCGCGGATGTTCGTCGGCGCTGCGGATTGTGCTGGCCAGGGCGGCCCGTTCCAGCGCATCGTGTTCGTCGTAGAAGGGCTTCGCCGCGACGGGCATGTCGAGTTCGCGCGCCACGTCGAGCAGGATTTCGAGGTATTCCTCGAGGTGCCGGGCGGTGTAGCTGTTTACGTCGTGGAAGGTGACGACGACCGGCGTGCTGCCGTCGACCGTGTGCATGGCGCCGGCGGCCCAGCGCTCGCGGGTGGCAGTCAGCATCTTGAGCATGTTGGAGCGCTTGTGCCAGCTGAAGTTGACGCCCCAGATCTTGCCGTCGTTGGCGTTCAGGTCCGTCAGCAGCATCTGCAGGCCATGGCGGTGGTAGCTGTCCAGCGTGGCGGCGTCGTAGGCCCAGAACGGCGGGCGCACCAGCACGGGCGCGGCGCCGGTCAGTCCGCGCAGGTCGTCCACGCCGTTCTGCAGCGTGGCGTCCAGCGTGGCCGTGTCCATGAAGCGGTGGTTGGCGTGCGTGGCGGTGGCCGAGTGCAGGGCGACCACATGGCCGTCGGCCGCTTCGCGGCGGATCAGCGCCTGGCCGACGTCGGTGCTGCCGCCGTGCCAGTGGCGCGTTTGCGTGAAGAAGACGGCCTTGATATCGTCCTGCACGGCGTTGCGGGCCAGCGTGTCGAGCACGCGGACGGTCGAGTTGCCGCTGCTGGAGCCGGCCGGGCCGTCGTCGAAGGTCAGCAGGAAGCGGATGGGTGCCGGTGCAGCGCTGGCAGGCAGCGCGAGGGTGAGGAACAGGGCAAGCAGCAGTGAACGCACGGTACGGCACAAAAAATAATCAGGGCCGCATTATAGAGGTGACCCACCTGCAGCGGCTTGCAGAAGACTAGAGGATAAAAAAAATGAACGCTCAACCCGGATGGACATCGCCCGCGCAGGAACCGCACGTGCCGGAAACCGAATTCGGCAAATGGTTCCTGCGCACGCATACCTGGACGGTGCACGTGCTGGAACGCGCGCTGCGCGACCTGGCGCCGATGATGCCGGCCGGCCGCAGGAGTTATGACGTGGTGGCGGACGTGGGCTGCGGCTACGGCCGCTCGCTGCCGAAGCTGCACGCGCGGTTCGCGCCGCGCCGCCTGATCGGCATGGACATCGAACCGGAGATGCTGGAAGCGTCCAGCCGGGAAGCGGCGGCGCACCAGATTCCGGCGGAATTCATCTGCTGCTCCAGCGCGAACATCGACCTGCCCGATGCGTCGGTGGACCTGCTGTTCTGCCACCAGACCTTCCATCACATCGTCGACCAGGAGCGGGCAGTGGCGGAATTCTTCCGCGTGCTGAAACCGGGCGGCGTGCTGCTGTTCGCCGAGTCGACGCGCCGCTACATCCACTCGTGGCTGATCCGCTTCCTGTTCGCCCATCCGATGGACGTGCAGAAGACGGCGCCGGAATACCTGGCCATGGTGCGGGGCGCCGGCTTCGACGTGCCGGACAGCGCCGTGTCGTATCCCTTCCTGTGGTGGAGCCGCGAGGACCTGGGTTTGCTGGAACGGGTGTTCCGCATCCGCCCGCCGGCCGTACGCGAGGAAACGCTGATCAACCTCGTGGCACGCAAGCCTTGAGGTTCTCCGCTATCGGATTGCGAGCCGCCACCGCGATATTGTCCCGCGTGACGATGTGCGGTATGTTTTCGCCACCAGAGCCTGCCGCATCCCCAACGTCGCAACCGGAGTGACACCATGACCCAAGCGAACCACGTCAGTCAATTCGCGCTGCTGAAACAGCGCCGTTTCGCGCCGTTCTTCTGGACGCAGTTCCTGGGCGCGTTCAACGACAACCTGTTCAAGACGGCGCTGATCGTCGTGCTCACCTTCGACGCGGCCAGCTGGACATCGCTGTCGCCGTCGATGGTGACGAACCTGATTCCCGGCCTGTTCATCCTGCCCTATGTGCTGTTCTCCGCCACGTCCGGCCAGATCGCCGAGAAATATGAGAAGGCGGCGCTGGTGCGCTTCATCAAGTGGGCGGAAATCGCCATCATGGGCATTGCCGCCGTGGGCTGGCTGACACACACGCTGTGGCTCCTGATCGTGGCCATCGTGGCGATGGGCACGCACTCCACGCTGTTCGGGCCCGTGAAGTACTCGTATATGCCGCAGCAGCTGAAACCCGACGAACTCACGGGTGGCAACGGCATGGTGGAGATGGGCACCTTCGTCGGCATCCTGCTGGGACAGGTGTTCGGCGACGTGATCGTGATGCATGGCTCGCTCGGCATCGAAGTCGTCGCGGGCATCACCATCGCCTTTGCCGTGCTGGGACTGGTGGCCAGCCACCGCATTCCCGTCACGCCGGCACCGATGCCGGACCTGCGGATCGCCTGGAATCCCGTCACGGAAACCATCCGCAACCTGAAGCACTCGGCCGGCAACCGCACCGTGTTCCTGTCCATGCTGGGCAATTCCTGGTTCTGGTTCTATGGCGCGATGGTGCTGGCGCAGTTCCCCGTGTATGCGATGACCTACCTGCATGGCGACCACAGCGTGTTCGTGCTGCTGCTGACGGTGTTCTCGCTGGGGATCGGCGCCGGTTCGCTGCTGTGCGAAAAACTCTCCGGCCGCAAGGTGGAGATCGGCCTGGTGCCGTTCGGCTCCATCGGCCTGTCGCTGTTCGGTATCGACCTGTATTTCGCCAGCGCCGGCTATGGCGGCCACGCCGTCAGCGCCACGGTGGCACTGGACGCGCTGGGCATGCTGGCGCAGCAGGGTAGCTGGCGCATTGTGTTCGACGTGATCATGATCGGCGTGTTCGGCGGCTTCTTCATCGTGCCGCTGTTCGCGCTGATCCAGCTGCGTTGCGATCCGCGCCACCTGTCGCGCACCATCGCCGGCATGAACATCCTGAACGCGCTGTTCATGGTGGCGGCGGCCGGCGTGGCCATCCTGCTGCTGGGACAGGGGCTGACGATACCCGAGCTGTTCCTCGCCACGGCGGTCATGAACGCCATCGTGGCCGTGTATATCTTCTCGCTGGTGCCGGAATTCCTGATGCGCTTCCTGGCCTGGCTGCTGATCCACACGGTGCACAAGGTGAAGGTGATCGAGGCGGAGCGCATTCCGAAGGAGGGTGCAGCGGTCCTCGTCTGCAACCACGTGAGCTATGTCGATGCGGTGGTGATCATGGCCGCCAGCCCGCGGCCGATCCGCTTCGTGATGGACCACCGCATCTTCGCCACGCCGATCCTGGGCTGGCTGTTCCGCACCGGGAAGGCGATTCCCATCGCACCGTCGAAGGAAGACCCGTGGCTGCTGGAGAAGGCCTATGTCGACATCGCCCACGCGCTGCATGACGGGGAGCTGGTATGCATCTTCCCGGAAGGCCGGCTGACGACGACCGGCGAGATCAATGAATTCAAGGGCGGCATCACGAAGATCATCGAGCGCTCGCAGGTGCCGGTGATTCCGATGGCGCTGCGCGGGCTGTGGGGCCACCTGCTGTCGCGCAGCACGGACAATCTGTTCGAGCGCGCCTTCCGCAAGGGCCTGCGTTCGCGGCTGGCGCTGGCCGTTGGCGCACCCGTGGCGCCGGAATCCGTCACGCCGGAGCTGCTGCAGCGCGAAGTGCTGGCGCTGCGCGGCGACTGGAAGTGACAGGTACACAACTCGTTACAATAACGTCCCATATAAGTCACACGAGCGGCGCCATTCTTTTTAAAATGGCGCCGCACGCGCGCGCGTTTTTAAAACGGCGCCGCGCGCGCACGCATTGCGATGTTGTTGCGGCGTTGCGCATCCGCCCCGCATAGCCACCCTATTTGCATCCCATGTCCGCATAGAGAGAGAAGAAGAGATGACCTGTAACTGGAAGACCGCACTGTCGGCAGCGATCCTGGCCATGCTGGCCGCCTGTGGCGGCAGCGACGACGACGATCCGGCCGACACCTCCACCGGCGCCACGCCCGTCGCGGCGAGCGTGCTGCTGACGCAGGACTTCAACCAGGGACTGGGCGGCTGGACCGGCGAATCGAGCGACTACACGACCGATACGGCGCCGACCGGCGTGGTGTTCGAGCAGCGCGGCATCGCGGCACTGGGCAACTACGCCACCGATGCAAAGGCCTATTTCGTCTCCGGCACCAACCGCAGCGACGACCTGCTGCTGTACGTGAAGAAGCAGATCACCGGCCTGGTGGCAAACACCGAATACACCTTCAGCGTGCAGTCGCTGAACCTGCTGAGCAGCGCGCCGACCGGCTGCATGGGCGTGGGCGGCGCGCCCGGCGAATCCGTCTACGTGATCGCCGCCGCCTCGCCGACCGAACCGAAGGCCGTCACCACCAATGGCGACGTGCGCCTGAACATCGACCGGGGCAACCAGGCCACGGCCGGTGCCGCGTCGATGGTACTGGGCAATATCGCCAACGGCCTGCCGTGCGACGGCTCGAACAAGTACGCCTCCAAGCTGCTGCGTAACTTCACCGGCATCAAGGTCAAGACGGATGGCGAGGGCAAGGTATGGGTCCTGTTCGGCATCGACTCCGGCTACGAAGCCGCCAGCAGCGTCTACCTGCAGAACCTGTCGTTCGCGTTCGTGCCGGTCACTACCACGACCTGATCGCACGTATCGCCCCACGAAGCCTCCCCGCCTCTGGCCGGGAGGCTTTTTTGTTGTCGCGCCACGACCGGCATTTCCCAAGCATAACTCGCGCCTGTCACGGCCAAGTTCGTGTCCAATCCGTCACGGCCAAACGACCTCGGCGCGACACGATGTTGCTATCGTCTCCATGGCCGAGCTCGTGTCACTTGGGGCCAGGCACTGTGACACGGGCTCGGCCATGGAGATGTCCTGGTGCCTGGCCCCGAGACACGAGCTCAGCAACTCCCGGTTCGAGCTGGCATCGTTTGCAACGGTCGAGTCCGTATCCACCCTGGTGCCTGACCCCGACAGTGACACGAGCTCGACCGTTGGCAGGCGGTTGACATCGTTTGCAACGGTCGAGCCCGTGTCTACTTTGGCGCCTGACCCCAGGGTGGGACACGAACTCGGCCGTTGCCGTTGGTGACTTTCGGGTCAGTAGTGCAGATGTTTCGGAAATGTATTAGAATGATCGTTCATTCTACCCGCGCGGTTCCTCCAATCAAGAAGGTTCAGTCTTTATGAACAACACTCCATTCCGCCTGCCGTTGCGTACGGCCGGCATCCTTTCCCTCGCAGTTGCGGCGGCCCTGACCGCCGGCTGCGATTCCGACAAGAAGAAGGCCGCTGCGGGCGCCCAGGGTGGCCAGATGCCGCCGCCGCAGGTGGCCGTCTACACCGTTACCCAGCAGCCGCTGGCCGTGACGGCCGAGCTGCCGGGCCGTACGTCCGCCTACGAGATCGCCGAAGTGCGGCCGCAGGTCGCCGGCATCGTCCAGAAGCGCCTGTTCACGGAAGGTGCCGATGTCAAGGCCGGCACGCCGCTGTACACGATCGATTCGGCGACCTACCAGGCTTCGGCCAGCGCTGCCAAGGCGGCCCTGACCCGCGCACAGGCGAACCTGTTGACGGCGACGCCGCGCGTCAAGCGTTACAAGGAGCTGGTCGAAATCGAAGGCGTGAGCCGCCAGGACTACGACGATGCCGTGGCCGCCGAAGCGCAGGCCCGTGCGGACGTGGAATCGGCCAGGGCCCAGCTGCAGACCGCCAACATCAGCCTCGGCTACACGCGCGTGACGTCGCCCATCTCCGGCCGCATCAGCCGTTCCAATGTCACCGCCGGCGCCCTCGTCACGGCCAGCCAGGAAACGCCGATGACGGTCGTGCAGCAGCTCGATCCGATCTATGTCGACGTGACGCAGTCCGGCGAAGAGCTGCTGCGCCTGAAGAAATCGCTGGAGAACGGTGGCCTGAAGCAGAGCGGCCAGGCCAAGGTCACGCTGAAGCTGGCCGACGGGTCGACCTACGCGCAGGCAGGCAAGCTGCAGTTCGCCGATGCCAGCGTGGACCCGACCACCGGCAACGTCACGCTGCGCGCGCTGTTCCCGAACCCGAAGCATGATCTGCTGCCGGGCATGTTCGTGCGCGCCGTCGTGGAAAACGGCATCGACGAAGATGCGATCGTGGTGCCGCAGCAGGGCGTGACGCGCAACCAGAAGGGCGAAGCCACCGCGCTGGTGCTGAACAAGCAGGGCCTGGTCGAACAGCGCGTGCTGCAGACCGCCGGCACGCAGGGCGACAAGTGGCTGGTCAAATCCGGCCTGGCCGCCGGCGACCGCGTGATCGTCGAAGGCCTGCAGAAGGTCAAGCCGGGCGCACCCGCCACCGTGGCGCAGGACCCGGCACCGGCCCAGGGCCAGCCGCGCGCCGTGGCATCAACCGCCGCGCAGCCCGGCACGACCGCAACGGCCCAGGCCAAGTCGGCCGCCAATGCCGGCGCGACGAACTAATCAGGAGCACCTTTCATGGCAAGATTTTTCATCGACCGGCCCATCTTCGCATGGGTGGTCGCCATCGTCATCATGCTCGCGGGCGTGCTGGCCATCCGGGGCCTGCCGATCGCGCAGTACCCGAGCATCGCACCGCCTTCGATCTCGATCACCGGCTCCTATCCGGGCGCTTCGGCCAAGACCGTGGAAGACGCGGTCACCCAGGTGATCGAACAGCGGATGAAGGGCATCGACGGCCTGCGCTACATGTCGTCGAGCTCCGACTCCGCCGGCGGCATCGGCATCACGCTGACGTTCGCCAACGGCACCAACCCGGACATCGCCCAGGTGCAGGTGCAGAACAAGCTGCAACTGGCCACGCCGCTGCTGCCAACCGCCGTCACGCAGCAGGGCCTGGTGGTCTCGAAGGCCACCAAGAACTTCCTGCTGGTGGTGGGCTTCGTGTCCGAGGACGGCACCATGAACAACGCCGACCTGGGCGACTACGTGGCGGCCAACGTGCTCGACCCGATCTCCCGCGTGGCGGGCGTGGGCGACGTGACGCTGTTCGGCTCCCAGTACGCGATGCGCATCTGGCTCGACCCGACCAAGCTGCAGAGCTACCAGCTGACGCCGGCCGACGTGATCACGGCCATCCAGGCCCAGAACGCGGAGGTCTCCGCCGGTGAACTGGGCGGTGCACCGGCCGTGCCGGGCCAGCAGCTGAACGCCACCGTGACGGCGCAGAGCCGCCTGCAGACCGCCGAACAGTTCGGCGCCGTGCTGCTCAAGACCGATACCAGCGGCGCCACCGTGCACCTGCGCGACGTGGCGAAGATGGAGCTGGGCCGCGAGAACTACAACACGGTCGCGCGCTTCAACGGCAAGCCGGCCACCGGCATCGCCCTGAAGCTGGCCACCGGCGCCAACGCGCTGGACACGGCCGAAGCCGTGAAGGCCAAGATCGAGGACATGGGCAAGCTGTTCCCGAAAGGGATGAAGGCGGTGGTCGCCTTCGACACCACGCCGTTCGTCAAGCTGTCCATCGAGGAAGTGGTCAAGACGCTGGCCGAAGCCATCGTGCTGGTGTTCCTCGTGATGTACCTGTTCCTGCAGAACTTCCGCGCCACCTTGATCCCGACGATGGCCGTGCCGGTCGTGCTGCTGGGGACCTTCGGCATCCTGTCCGCGCTCGGTTACTCGATCAACACGCTGACGATGTTCGCGATGGTGCTGGCCATTGGCCTGCTGGTCGACGATGCGATCGTGGTGGTGGAGAACGTCGAACGCGTGATGACGGAAGAAGGCCTGTCGCCGAACGAGGCGACCAAGAAATCGATGGGCCAGATCTCCGGCGCGCTGGTGGGGATCGCGCTGGTGCTGTCCGCCGTGTTCGTGCCGATGGCCTTCTTCGGCGGCTCCACCGGCGTTATCTACCGCCAGTTCTCCGTGACGATCGTCTCGGCGATGGTGCTGTCCGTGATCGTCGCCATGGTATTCACCCCGGCACTGTGCGCCACCTTCCTCAAGCCGGTCGAGAAGGGCCATCACCTGACCAACCGCGGCTTCTTCGGCTGGTTCAACCGCACCTTTGAAAAGGGCACGGACAAGTACCAGGGCGCCGTCGCCACGATGATCCGCCGCCGCGCGCCATCGATGATCGTCTACCTCGTGCTGCTGGGCGTGCTGGCGGTCGTGTTCCTGCGCCTGCCGACCTCCTTCCTGCCGGAAGAAGACCAGGGCGTGCTGTTCTCGCAGATCCAGCTGCCGCAGGGCGCCACGCAGGAACGCACGCTGCGCACGATCGAGAAGGTGGAGAACTACTTCCTCACGCAGGAGAAGGCCAACGTCGCTTCCGTGTTCGCGGTGGCCGGCTTCTCGTTCGGCGGCAATGGCCAGAACACCGGTATCGCCTTCGTGCGGATGAAGGACTGGTCCGAGCGCGGCGGCAAGGAAAACCGCGTCAGCGCCATCGCCGGCCGCGCCATGGGTGCCCTGATGCAGTTCCGCGATTCGATGGTGTTCGCGTTCGCACCACCGGCCGTGCTGGAACTGGGTAACGCCTCCGGCTTCGACATGCAGCTGCAGGACCAGTCGGGCGTCGGTCACGCGGCGCTGATGGCGGCCCGTAACCAGCTGCTGGGCATGGCGGGACAGAGCAAGCTGCTGGCCGGCGTGCGTCCGAACGGCCAGGAAGACACGCCGCAGTACAAGATCACGATCGACCAGCAGAAAGCCACGGCCCTGGGCCTGGCGGTGGCGGACGTGAACCGCGTGCTGTCGGTGGGCTGGGGTTCGTCCTACGTGAACGACTTCGTCGACCGTGGCCGCGTGAAGAAGGTGTTCATGCAGGGCCAGGCCGATTCGCGCATGCTGCCGGAAGACCTGAACAAGTGGTTCGTGCGGAACAATGCCGGCGAGATGGTGCCGTTCTCAGCGTTCGCCTCGGGCGAGTGGATCTACGCATCGCCGCGCCTGGAGCGCTACAACGGCCTGTCGTCGGTCAACGTGCAGGGCAGCCCGGCACCGGGCGTGTCGTCCGGCGCGGCGATGGACGAGATGGAAAAGCTGGCTGCGCAACTGCCGGCCGGTATCGGTTTCGAATGGACCGGCGTGTCGCTGGAAGAACGCCAGTCCGGCTCGCAGACGCCCGCGCTGTACTCGATCTCGATCCTGATCGTGTTCCTGTGCCTGGCCGCGCTGTATGAAAGCTGGTCGGTGCCGTTCTCGGTGCTGCTGGTGATCCCGCTGGGGATCATCGGTACCGTGCTGGGCACCTGGCTGTTCGGCCTGGCGAACGACGTGTACTTCCAGGTGGGCCTGCTGACCGTGGTCGGCCTGGCGGCGAAGAACGCGATCCTGATCGTGGAATTCGCCAAGGAGCTGCAGGAAGCCGGCCAGGATCTGAAGGAAGCGACGCTGCACGCGGTGAAGATGCGCCTGCGTCCGATCCTGATGACGTCCATCGCCTTCGGCCTCGGCGTGCTGCCACTGGCCATTGCCAGCGGTGCCGGTTCGGGCAGCCAGAACGCCATCGGCGTGGGCGTGCTGGGCGGCATGCTGACAGCAACCTTCCTGGGCATCTTCTTCGTGCCGGTGTTCTTCGTGCTGGTGCGCAGCTGGGCCATGGGCAAAGCCAAAGGTAAAGGAACCGCGGACGACAAGAATGCGCCGCCGGCCGCCGGCACCATCGTTAAGGAAACGCACTGATATGAACAAGTCCCTGATTTCCCTCGCTGCGCTGGCGCTGATCACCGGCTGCAGCCTGGCACCGATCTATGAACGTCCGGCCGCGCCGGTCACGCAGGCCTGGCCGCAGGGCGATGCCTACAAGCCGGGCAGCCAGTCGGCCGACGGCAAGGAAGCGGCCGACATCGCGTGGCGCGACTTCATCGCCGACGCGAAGCTGCGCCAGGTGATCGAACTGTCGCTGGCCAACAACCGCGACCTGCGCGTGTCGATCCTGAACATCGAGCGGGCGCGCGGGCTGTATGGCGTGACCCGCGCCGACCGCCTGCCGCAGGTGAACGCCTCGGTGGGCCAGACGGCGCAGCGCATCCCGGACAACCTGTCCGCGACGGGCGAAGGCTACATCACCCGCTCGTACAGCGCGGGCCTGGGCATCTCCGCGTTCGAGCTGGACTTCTTCGGCCGCGTGAAGAACCTGTCCGAAGCGGCGCTGCAGCAGTACCTCGCCACCGAGGAAGCGCGCCGCTCGCAGCAGATCAGCCTCGTCTCGGAAGTGGCGAATGCGTGGCTCACGCTGGCCGCCGACCAGGAGCGCCTGCGCCTGGCGCAGGACACGCTCAAAAGCCAGCAGATCTCGTATGAGCTCAGCAAGCGCCGCTTCGACGCGGGCGCCACGTCCGGCCTGGACGTGTACGAAGCGCAGACGGCGGTGGAAGCGGCGCGCAGCGAGATGGCCATCTACACCGCCCAGGTGGCGGCGGACCAGAACGCGCTGACCTTGCTGGCCGGTGCGCCGGTGGCGCCGGAACTGCTGCCGCAGGATGCGGTGCAGCCGGTCACGCAGCTGGCGGACCTGCCGGAAGGCGTGCCGTCGACGGTGCTGCAGCGCCGTCCGGACGTGCTGTCCGCGGAACGTTCGCTGCAGGCGGCGAACGCCAATATCGGCGTGGCGCGTGCCGCCTTCTTCCCGAGCATCTCGCTGACGGCATCGGCCGGCAGCGCGAGCAACCAGCTGTCCGGCCTGTTCAAGGGTGGTTCGGGCACGTGGTCGTTCATCCCGCAGGTGAACCTGCCGATCTTCACGGCCGGCGCCAACCAGGCCAACCTGGCCGTGGCGCGTGCCGACCGCGATATCGCCGTGGCGCAGTACGAGAAGTCGATCCAGTCGGCATTCCGCGAAGTGGCCGATGCACTGGCCCAGCGCGGCACGCTGGACGAGCGGGTGGCTTCGCAGGCAGCACTGGTGGAAGCTTCGGACAAGAGCTACCGCATCCGCGAAGCGCGCTACCAGAAGGGTGCGGACACGTACTTGAACGCGCTGGTGTCGCAGCGTAACCTGTATGCGGCCCAGCAGAACCTGATCAGTGCGCGGCTGGCCAAGGCAAGCAACCAGGTGACGCTCTACAAGGTCCTGGGCGGCGGCTGGCAATAGGCGACCGCCGAAACGGGCGTATGGCGTTGTTGCAGCCTCTTGCCGTGCTAAAGCACTGTCTGCGAGGCCGCGCCTAACCCCCGGGAGCGACGGTCGCAGTCAGCGGTTCGCAGACAGGAACCAAATGCGAAAGCGGTAGTGACTACGTCAGCAACGGCGGCTGCCACTCCATGCACAGGTACAGGCCGTTGGCACCGTTGAGCGTGAAGCCGCAGCGCTGGAACAGGCGCTGGGCGCGGCTGCCGGGCAGCACTTCCAGCCGCACCGGCACGCGCATCCGCACGCCCTGGGCCTGCAGGCTGCGCAGCAGGCCCAGCCCGATGCCGCGGTTGCGGCTGGCAGGCAGCAGGCTGAAATCGAGGATGCGGATCTCGTCCGAACCGTAATGGACGTGCAGCGCGCCGATCGGGCGCTCGCACTCGGCAATGATGGCCACCTCGGCATAGGGATGCAGCATGTGCAGCTGGGCCTGGCGGGAGCGGAATTGCAGCGCCATCAGCAGGGCTTCGGTGCGCGCATCGCAGGCGTCCATGCGCTGGTCCGCGCTGCGGGTGCTGGCGAACAGCTGTTCCATGAAGGCCTGGTCGGCGCGGTCCGCCGGTCGCATTTCGATCGTGCGGGAAGTCCTGGTTGACATGGTCGTCCTTGCGCGGAGGGCAGTGGAGAAAATGATAGCACCCGTGCCGCATCCGGCGCGATCCGTTTGAAGAACCGGCGGGCATCATGCCCAATGGCAGGGGCAGGAACCCCGGAAAAGACTTATGAACAGTATTGATAAACCCGGCGAAAAACGCCATCACGACCCGGAAAAGGCGCGCCTGCGCTGCCGCCAGGTGCTCGATGCCGCCGCCGAGTGTTTCGGCCGCAGCGGCTTCCATGGCGCCAGCATGGCCGAGATCTCGAAGGCGGCCGGCATGAGCGCCGGCCACATCTACAACTACTTCGACGGCAAGGATGCGATCATCATCGCCTTCGTGGAGGAAAACGTGCAGCGCGTTTCGGCCATGCTGCGCGACCTGGAATCGCAGGCGGACCCGCTGCAGACGATGCTCGACGATGTGCCGCGCAGCGTGCGCGACGACCTGGCGCGCGCCAAGTGGATCCTGCCGCTGGAGATCACCGCCGAGGCTTCGCGCAATCCGAAGATCGCCGATGTCGTGCACGATGCGGACCGCCGCACGCGTGCGCAGTTCTGCGCGATCCTGAAGGCTGGCCGCGAACAGCATGGGCTGCCGGTGGATGACGCCGTGCTGGAAGGCCGGATGAACGCTATCATCACGATGTTCCAGGGCCTGCCCGTGCGCGCCACGCACAACCCCGACCTGGACCCGGAGCCCTTGATCGCATCGTTCCAGCTCGCGCTGCGCACGCTGCTGTTCAGTTGAACCCACTTATTTTCGGAGCACCATGAGTATCCAGTTCGAATTCGCGCCGCACCAGGCGGCCTCCCTTGCCATCGCCGGCGGCGACACCCGGTTCCCCGTCCGCCGCGTCTATTGCGTGGGCCGCAACTACGCCGGCCACGCCCGCGAAATGGGTTCGGACCCGGACCGCGAACCGCCGTTCTTCTTCAGCAAACCGGGCGATGCGGACGCCGTCGTGCCGGTCGCACCGGGCACCACGGCCGAGCTGCCGTTTCCGCCGCAGACCAGCAACTTCCACTACGAGTGCGAGCTGGTGGTCGCCATCGGCAAGGGCGGCGCGAACATCGCCGTGGCCGACGCGCATTCCCACGTCTTCGGCTACGCGGTGGGCCTGGACATGACGCGCCGCGACCTGCAGGGCAAGATGAAGGATGCCGGCCGGCCGTGGGAAATCGGCAAGGCGTTCGACTTTTCCGCGCCGGTCGGCCCGGTGCACCGCGCTGCCGACGTGCCGGGCGTCGAGGATGCCGCGATCTCGCTGACGGTCGATGGCGTGACGAAGCAGTCCAGCCACGTCACGCACCTCACCTGGTCGATCGCCGAGACGATCGCCAACCTGTCCACGCTGTTCACGCTGCAGCCGGGCGACCTGATCTTCAGCGGCACGCCGGAAGGCGTGGGCGCCGTGCAGCGCGGCCAGACGATCGTCGGCCATGTCGATGGGCTGACGGACATCGCCGTACGCTACGTTTAAGCCGCGTCGAGGGTGGCCATCCGGCCACTCCGGCGGGTGGCGGCGCTCGTTCCAGGCGCAAAAGCTCATGGCAAAAACCCAACGCTCTGCTATAATGTGCCATTCGTCGGGGCGTAGCGCAGCCTGGTAGCGTACGTGCATGGGGTGCACGGGGTCGGAGGTTCGAATCCTCTCGCCCCGACCAATAGATTCAAAGACTTACCTCACATCGGAGCCACTCACTTGAGTGGCTTTTTTGTTGCCCGGAATTTGGCAGGACATCCGGCGCGTCGGTGTTACTCCCACGGCGAGGCATCGGCGAGGGCAAGGCCGCCGCCACGCAACCACCGCAATCGAGAGGGAGAGCCCAATGGGACACGCCACGCTGAACGAACGACCGACGCAGCGCGTCGATGCGCCGGCCGCCGCCACCAGCCGGCGCCGCCTGCAGAGCCTCGATGCGCTGCGCGGCTTCGTGATGGTGATCATGCTGATCGACCATCTCCGCGAAAACTGGTACCTGTACATGAACGTGAGCGATCCGGTGAACCCGGTGACGGTCGAGCCGGCGCTGTTCTTCATGCGGATCTTCACCAACCTGTGTGCACCGATTTTCGTGGGCCTGACGGGCCTGGGGGCCTACCTGTACGGCCAGCATCACACGAAGGCGGAAACCGCGGCCTACCTCGTCAAGCGCGGCCTGCTGCTGATGGCGATCGATGTCGTGCTGATCACGCCAGCGTGGACCGTCAAGCTGCCGGTGACCTTCTGGCTGCAGGTGATCTGGGCCATCGGCGTGTGCATGATCGCGCTTGCCGGGCTGATTCATCTGCCGAAGAAGCTGCTGCTCGTGCTTGGCCTGCTGATCGTCGCTGGACACAACCTGCTCGACCCGATCCACCTGCAGCCTTCCGAGCCGGGTTTTACGGCCTGGGCCCTGCTGCACCAGCGCGACATGATCGCGCTGCCATTCGGCGCGGCGGCCCGGACCTCGTATCCCGTGCTGCCGTGGATCGGCGTGATCGTGCTCGGCTACCTGCTCGGCACCTGGTTCGAGCGTGACAGGGATGGCGCGGGGCGCGTGCGCCGCCTGCTGATGCTGGGCGTGGGCATGCTCGTGGCGTTCGTCGTGCTGCGCGCATTGAACGTCTACGGCGACAGGCCCTGGGTGGCCGGCGACTCCACGCTGCACACGTTCATGGGCTTCATCGCACTGACCAAGTATCCGCCGTCGTTCCTGTTCCTGCTGCAGACCTTGGGCGTGGGCGTGACGCTGCTGGCCCTGTTCGAACGGTGGCAGGGACATCCCTGGCTGAACGCCCTGGCCGTCTTCGGCGGCGCGCCGATGTTCTTCTACATCCTGCACATGTATGTGCTGCGCGCGCTGTACCACATCGCCTTCCTGATATGGGGACCGACGCACGGCGTGAGCTTCGGGCTCGATGACTTCAACTGGATCTGGCCGTGGTACGCGGTGCTGCTGCCGGTGCTGTACGTGCCGACCGCCTGGTATTCGCGGCTGAAGGCGCGCCGGCGCGATATCGCCTGGCTGAAGTATTTTTGATGGCCCTTATCGCTGCCGGGTCAGGCTGCAGGAATCCGGTTGACGAGCGCCTCGCCGCGCTCGAAGGCACTGATGCTGTCGATGGTGGTCTGCATGATCTGGCCGATCGCTTCCTCGGTGAAGAAAGCCTGGTGGCCGGTGACGATCACGTTGGGGAAGGACACCAGCCTTTGAATGACGTCGTCGCAGATGATGGTCGAGGACAGGTCCTGGAAGAACAGGCTGGCTTCCTGCTCGTACACGTCGATGGCCAGGCCGCCAAGCTGGCCCGTCTTCAGTGCCTCGGTCGCGGCATGGGTGTCGATCAGGCCACCGCGGCTGGTGTTGACGAGGATGCAGCCGCGCTTTGCGCGGGCCAGCGATGCGGCGTTGACGATGTGGCGGCTTTCGTCGGTCAGCGGGCAGTGCAGGGACACGACGTCGCTGGTGGCCAGCAGTTCCTCGACCGACACGTAACGCCCGCCCAGGGCTTCGAATGCGGCCGAACGATACTTGTCATGGCCGATCACCGCGCAGCCGAAGCCGCTCATGATCCGCGCGAAGAGGGTGCCGATCTTGCCGGTGCCGATCACGCCGACCGTCTTGCCATGCAGGTCCACCCCCATCAGGCCGTCGAGTTCGAAATTGCCTTCGCGGGTGCGCACGCTGGCGCGGGCGATCTTGCGGTTGACCGCCAGCAGCAGCCCCACGGCGAATTCGGCGACCGAATGGGGCGAGTAGTCCGTCACCCGCACGACGGCAATGCCGAGCCGCTCTGCGGCCGCCGCGTCGATCTGGTTGTAGCCCGTCGACCGGGTGGCCACCAGCTGCGTACCCTGCCGGGCCAGGATCGCCAGCACTTCCGCATCGACCGTATCGTTGACGAACACGCATACCGCAGCGCAGCCCGCGGCCAGTGATGCCGTGGCCGCGGTCAGGCGGTCTTCGAGGAAGCGCAGTTCATGGCCGGCCGTGGCATTGGCACGGGCGAGCATGGTCTTGTCATAGCGGCGCGCGCTGAATACGGCTGTCTTCATGTGACGGGCCTCGGGTTGGCGAACATCCAGTATATTGCAGTGCCCTGGCGCAGCGCCACTTTCGAACATGGCGGCATGTACCGCCGGAGCGGAACACGGAGCGGCACGATGTAAGATGCGTCTGGAAAGCGGCCTTCGGAGGCCGTCACCGGACACTGTTCACATGATGGATGACCCAAGGTTCCAATGAAATCGATTCTCTTCGCTGGCGTTCTCGCCTTTTCCACCGCGGCCTGGGCCGCGCCCGCAGCATCGGCAACAGCATCGGCAACAGCGCCGGCGGCAGCCAAGCAGCCGGCCGCCCCCATCAAGACCCGCGACATCCCCGTCAACCAGTTCATGCAGAACCGCCTGCCGGTGCAGATCGCACTGAACATCCCGGTGCCGGTCGACTATGCGCCGGCACAGATCAAGCGGATGGGCTACACGTACTGGATGCGGCCGGCCGATGCCATCACGGCCACCGCGGCGAGCCTGCCGACCAGTGGCGGCTACATGACCGGTTCGACGGCGACCAACGTCACGTACGACGCGCGCCACCAGGTCTTCTACGGCATCGACGATCCGGGTTCGGTGGCGAAGATGCGCACCGTGGCGGCCAATGTCCAGATCAGGCAGTTCAAGACGGGCAAGCATCCGGCCGTGATGGTCTCCATGATCAGCGGTACCACGCTGCAGCCGGCCTATTTCATGTACATGGCGACGGGCGTGAAGAACGAGGTATTCTTCCTGTCGCTGCGGGCGCCGGATGGCCGGCCGGAGGTCGGTGCCGATATCTGGGCCCGGCTGGCAGCGAACGTGGAGCTGGCGAGCAAATAAGCGGACCGAATGAGCTAGCGAGCGGACCAAATGGGCAGGCGCGCGGATCAGCCTGACCAGCGCCGGTCCGCGAGGCGCTTACGCCGGCGGCTTGCGATTGATGGCCACGCGCTGCAGCGTGCCGTTCAGCGCTTCGAGATCGATCGGCTTGGCGAGCAGTTCATCGAAGCCCGCAGCCAGCGCTTCCTGCCGGTCCTTCTCCTGCGCGTAGCCGGTGACGGCGATCAGCACCGCATGCGTCACGCCATCGCGGCGCAGCGCGCGCGCCAGGTCGAAGCCGTTCATTTCCGGCAGGCCGATGTCGAGCAGGCAGACGTCCGGCGCGAATGCCGGCCATGTCTCCAGCGCCACCCTCGGCGTATGTGCGATCGCGACCTGGTGCCCGAACGTTTCCAGCAGCAGCGCCAGCGTGATGGCGGCATCCTCGTTGTCGTCGACGATGCCGATGCGCAGGGCAGATGACGTGGGCGCCGCACGCTCGGGCAGGCCAGGAGGCCGGGGTGCCGCCATCGTGCCGGCTGTCGGCAGCAGCACCGTGAAGGTGGTACCGGTGCCGCGTCCCGCGCTGCTGGCGCTGACCGAGCCGCCGTGCAACTGCAGCAGGCTTTTCACGAGCGCCAGTCCGATGCCCAGGCCGCCCTGGCTGCGGTCGAGTCCCTGCGCGCCCTGCGAGAACAGGTCGAACGCATTGGCGATCAGGTCCGCGGACATGCCGATGCCGTTGTCGCGAATGGCGATCGTCAGCGTCTCCGCGCCGGTCTCCAGCGCGATGTCGATGCTGCCGCCATCGGGCGTGTACTTGGCGGCATTGCTGAGCAGGTTCGTCATCACCTGCACCAGCCGCTTGCGGTCGCCCTTGACGGTGGCGTGGCCGGGCGCGAGCTGCACCGCCAGGCGGTGGCCGTGCCGCGCGATCAGCGGGCGCACCTGTTCGATGGCATCCGCGATCACATCCTTCACGTCCAGCTCCGCCAGTTCCAGCTCCACCTTGCCGCGCGTGACCCGCGAGACGTCCAGCAGGTCGTCGATCAGTGCCGTCATGTGGCCGGCCTGGCGGGCGATGATGGCGCTGGTGGCGCGCACCCGCGCGCCGTCCAGATCGAAGGTCGACAGGATGGCGGCGGCCGACGTGATCGGCGCCAGCGGGTTGCGCAGCTCGTGGGCCAGCATGGCCAGGAACTCGTCCTTGCGCTGGTCCGCCAGGAGCAGCGCCTGCTGGGCGGCTGCCTGCTCGACGATCAGCGCGTGCTGGTCGTTCAGCGCCTTGCGCAGCTCGATCTGGTTCATGATCTGGCGGGCCAGCGTCGACAGCGCGAATTGCTGCTGCTCCGTCAGACCGTGCGGCCGCGGCTCCATCGACAGGATGCACAGCGTTCCGAGCGGCACGCCGTCGCGGGTTTTCAGCAGCTCGCCGGCATAGAAGCGCAGGCCCGGCTCGCCCGCCACCAGCGGGTTGCAGCTGAAGCGCTCGTCCTCGCGCGTATCCGGCACGACCAGCTGGTGTTCTTCGAGCAGGGCGAACTTGCAGATGGAGTTATCCAGCGGCATCTCGCGCGTGCCCAGGCCCACCTCCGACTTGAACCACTGCCGGTGCTCCGCGATCAGGTTGACGGCGGCGATCGGCGCGTCGAGGAGCTGGCTGGCCAGCTTGACGACATCGTCGAACGATTTCTCCGTCGGCGTATCGAGGATGCCGTACGAATCCAGCACGGCAAGGCGTTCGGCTTCGTCATGGCGGGGCAGGGCGAGGGTCATGGGCAGCGTTGGCGCGACTGATACTTCAGTATTAATACTTCAAAAATGAAATTCTAGCCGAGGCCGCGAAATACGCCTGCGCCGTTGGCTGCTGTCGAGCCCGTGTCACGGTGCCTGGCACCATGACACGGGCTCATCAACACGCACGGACTTTATTTGGGTCTGTAAGTATCAGTGCAAAATCCACCATGCCTCCTGCTACAATTGTTTCACGGTAAGTCCACGGTTGCGGCTTGCTATCGACAATCCCACAGCAGGAGAGCCCTTGAAAAAGATCATCGCGCGCGTCGTTGCGGCCGCACTGGTCATGTCCCACGTCCCCGCCGCGCTGGCGCAGGACTATTCCAAGTACACCCCCGAAGCGATGGAGAAGGAGCTCTCGCAGCTTGCCGTGTCGCGGCTGGGCGTGATGGTGCCGATGCGCGATGGCGTGGCGCTGTCCACCGACATCTACACGCCGAAGAACGCCAAGGGCAAGCTGCCGACGATCCTGTGGAAGACGCCGTACAACGAACACAAGCTGCGCGGCGGTACCTACCGCTACGTGCTGGAATCGGTGAAGCGCGGCTACACTTTCATCGTGCAGAACGAACGGGGCCGCTACTTCTCGCAAGGGAAGTGGGAGATCCTGGGCAAGCCGCAGACGGACGGCTACGACACGCTCACCTGGATCGCCGACCAGTCCTGGTCGAACGGCAAGGTGGGCACGCTGGGCTGCTCGTCGTCGGCCGAATGGCAGCTGGCGCTGGCGGGCCTGAACCACCCGGCGCATGCGGCGATGGTGCCGATGTCGGCCGGCGCCGGCATCGGCAAGGTGGGACGCTTCCAGGAGCAGGGCAACTGGTACACGGGCGGCGTGCCGCGCAACCTGTTCTTCGTCTGGCTGTACGGTGTCGACAACCCGCTGCGCGCCGAGCTGCCGTTCGACGCGCTGAAGGACGAGAAGCTGCGCGCCCGCATCGAGGCCTACAACGACCTGGATGCCACCAAGCCGAAGGTCGACTGGAACAAGCAGATCAGGCACCTGCCGGTGGACCGGATGCTCACCGCGCTGGGCGAGCCGCCGGCCACGTTCGAGCAGTTCATCGGCCGCACGCCGGCCGATCCGGCCTGGCGCCAGGGCGGCCTGTATCACGACGACATGGGCTGGGGCGTGCCCGCGCTGTGGTTCAACTCCTGGTACGACGTGTCGATCGGCCCGAACCTGGAGCTGTTCAACATCGCGCGTGCTTCGAAGACGGACAAGGAAGCGGCCGCCAACCAGTACGCGGTCGTGGCACCGGTACCGCACTGCCAGTACGCCAAGCTCGGTCCGGACACGGTGGTGGGCGAACGCGCGATGGGCGACACGAGTTTCGATGTCGACGGCGCCGTCTATGGCTGGTTCGACCGCTGGCTGAAAGGCGATGGCAAGGCCTTCCCATCGACCACGCCGCATGTGCGCTATTTCATGATGGGCGCGAACCGCTGGGAGAAATCGGCGCAGTGGCCGCCGCAGAACGCCAAGCCGATGCGCCTGTACCTGCGCTCGCAGGGCAACGCGAACTCGCTGAACGGTGATGGCCGCCTGGTGGCCGAAGCGCCGCCGGCGAACGAGGCGCCGGACCGCTACCGCTACGATCCGATGAACCCGGTGCAGACGATCGGCGGCGGCGACTGCTGCAATGGTGGCGTCGTGATTCCAGGCGCGTTCGACCAGCGTCCGGTCGAGGCGCGGGGCGACGTGCTCGTCTACACCAGCGAGCCGCTGACCAAGGCGATCGACGTGGCGGGCTATGTGGATGCGGTGCTGAAGGTCTCGTCCAGCGCGAAGGACACCGACTTCGCCGTCAAGCTGGTCGATGTCGCGCCGGACGGCACGGCCTGGATCCTGGGCGACACGATCTTCCGCGCCCGCTACCGCAACGGCTACGACAAGCCGGAGATGATGACGGCGGGCGGGGTCTACACGATCAAGCCGACGCCGATCACCACGGCCACGCAGTTCGGCGTGGGCCACCGCATCCGCGTGGAAGTCACGTCCTCGAACTTCCCGAAATTCGTGCGCAACCTGAACACCGGCGGCCCGAACGAGAGCGAGAAGACGGGCGTGGTCGCCGATAACGTCCTCCACCATGCCGGGGATGCGCAGAGCTATATCGAGCTGCCCGTGCTGAAGTAAGCTGCTCATCTGCGCGGTTGGTGGTAAGGACAAAGGCCAATCCGCGGATTGGCCTTTGTCGCTTCAATGTGCCTGGCGGCCAACAAGCTGATTCGGGGCCGGCAGCCGCCGGCCCCGCGGCAATCGAATACCGTTGCGGTTTCCGGCCGATCGTTTACAGTTCAAGCACCGCCACGATCACCGGAGAACCGCATGAAACGCCGTCGCCTCCTGCCCCTGCTGCTGGGTTCGTCCCTGCTGGCCACCCTGTCCGTCACCGCCTTTGCCCACCACGGCTGGAGCGAATACGATGCCGGCAAACCGCTCGACCTCGCCGGCACGATCGCCGCCAGCGGCTACACGCAGCCGCACGGCTTCATCGAACTGAAGACGGCCGGGAAGACCTGGCATGTGGTGCTGGCCCCGCCATCGCGCATGGAGGGCCGCGGCCTGCCGAAGGCGGCGCTGGTGGCGGGCGCGCAGGCCACCGTGCATGGCTACCCGCACCGGACGAAGCCCGATGAGCTGCGCGCCGAACGCATCACGATCGGCGACAAGACCACCGAGCTGCGTTGATCGCTGCGGTGGTGAACACGCTGCTGCCGCCATCCTGGACCGCATGGGTGGCCGGCACGCCGCTGGCCGCTGCGATGCGGGAGGGCGTGTGGCTGTACCCGCTCGTGGAGACGGTGCACATCGTGGGCTTCGCGCTGCTGGTCGGCGCCGTCGCGATGTTCGACCTGCGCGTGCTCGGTTGCGCGCGGGGGCTGCCGGTGCGCGCACTGGGCCGGCATCTGCTGCCCTGGGCCATCGGCAGCCTGCTGCTGATCGTGCCGGCCGGGCTGCTGATGTTCACCAGCCAGCCGGCGCAATTCGCGGCCAATGGCACCTTCCAGCTGAAGCTGGCGCTGATCGCCGCCGCCGGCATCAACGCGGCCGCGTTTCATCTGGGCGTCTATCGGGGCGTGGCGCGCTGGGACGTGGGGGCCGCCGCGCCAGTCGGTGCGAAGGTGCACGCGCTGCTGTCGCTGCTGCTGTGGGTGGGCGTGATCGGTTGCGGGCGGCTGCTGGCCTATGCCTGAACACCGCGCTGAGCACCGCAGTCCCGCTACACTGACGGTTCCACGGCGGAGGCGCACATGAAAATCGCGGCAATCTCGGATATCCACGGCAACCTGGGCGCGCTGGACGCGGTGCTGGCCGACATCGTGCGGCGCGGCGTGACCGTCACCGTCAATCTGGGCGACATTCTCTCGGGCCCGCTGCAGCCGCGCGAAACGGCGGGGCGCCTGATGGGGCTGGACATGCCGACCATCGCCGGCAACCACGAGCGGCAGGTGCTGATGCACGTGCCGGAGAAGATGGGGGCTTCGGACCGCTACGCGCATGAACAGATCACCCCGGTGCAGCGGGCCTGGCTGCATTCGCTGCCGGCCACGCTGCGGCTGGCGGAAGATGTGCTGCTGGTGCACGGCACGCCGTCCTCCGACCTGGTGTACTGGATGGAGACCGTGACGGAAGCAGGGCAGCGGCCTGCCACCTACGCCGAGGTGCTGGAGCGGGCCGGCACGGTGCAGGCCTCGCTGGTCCTGTGCGGCCACACGCACGTGGCGCGCAGCATGCAGCTCGATGACGGGCGCCTCGTCGTCAACCCCGGCAGCGTCGGCCTGCAGGCCTATGATGACGACCAGCCGTGGCCGCACAAGGCCGAGAGTTATACGCCGCATGCCCGCTATGCGATCGTCGAACGCACGCGGCAGGGCTGGCTGGTCGAGCACATCGCGGTGCCGTATGACTGGGGCGCTGCCGCGGCGCTGGCGGAGCGCAATGGCCGGCCGGAGTGGGCCTACGCCCTGCGCACGGGCCGCATGCCGTGAACGGGACGGCAGGGTTGCCTCTGCGGCGCTAGACTGTCGCCTTTCCTGTCTTATTCAACGTTCCGGAGTTTTCGATGTCCCTGCGCCCGTTCCCTTCTTGCCTTCTCCTGTGCGCCACGCTGGCGCCACTGAGCGCGCTCGCCCAGCAGGATGAGCCGATCAGCACGGACCGGCCGGACTTCGTCAATTCCGCCGATGTGGTGGGCAAGGGCACCGTGCAGGTCGAGACGGGCTTTGCGCTGGAACGCAACCGCGACGCCGGCGAGAAGGAGCGCACCACCAGCACGCCCGTGCTGCTGCGGGTAGGCGTGTCGGACACGCTGGAACTGCGCGCCGAAACGGACGGCCGCGTGCGCCACCGCGTCGACGGCGCAACGCGCGCCCGCGAGCGGGGCTGGGCGGACGACGTCATCGGCATCAAGTGGCATGCCCGCGACGCCGATGAGGGCGGTCCATCGGTGGGCTTCACCCTGGAAGCGGACCTCGACACGGGCTCGCCGGCCTTCCGCGGCAATGGCGTGCAGCCGGCGCTGGGCATGTCCGCGGAATGGGACCTGCCGCAGGACATGTCGCTGGGCGTGATGCCGGGCCTCACGCGGGTGAAGAACGACGATGGCTCGCATGGCGTCAACGGCTTCTTCGGCATCGTGCTGGACAAGGCCTGGAACGATCACTTCAAGACCTTCGCCGAATTCGCGGCGCCGCAGATCGCCCATGCGAAGAACGGCGGCACGCAGGCCCAGGCCGATGTGGGCGTCGCCTGGCTGCTCACGCGCGACTGCCAGCTCGATGCCATGTACTCCCGCGGCCTGAACAGCCACACTGCCGACCACGCGGTCACGGTCGGGTTGTCGTTCCGGCTGTAGCAGCGGCCACCAGACTGTTGCCTGAAAAATGGGGTCTGTCCCCATTTTTATGGAAACATTACTCTGCCATTGGAAATAGCTATTGTGTTGATTTAATCAATTGACTTTGCCAATCCTTAATGCGAACGTAAAATTTCCCTACGTTCACATCAAGGAGCAAAGCATGAGCCAGCCGCCTATCACTACCGCCTCCGGCATTCCCGTCGCCGACAACCAGAATTCCGCCAGCGCCGGCCCGCGCGGTCCGCTGCTGCTGCAGGATTTCCACCTGGTCGAAAAGCTCCAGCACTTCAACCGCGAGCGCATTCCGGAGCGCGTGGTGCACGCCAAGGGTTCCGGCGCCTATGGCACCTTCACCGTCACCCACGACATCCGCGGCTTCACGAAAGCCAAGCTGTTCGCGTCGGTCGGCAAGCAGACCGACACGTTCCTGCGCTTCTCCACCGTCGGTGGCGAGAAGGGCAGTGCCGATACCGAACGCGATCCGCGCGGCTTCGCGCTGCGCTTCTACACGGAAGAAGGCAACTGGGACCTGGTCGGCAACAACACGCCGGTATTCTTCCTGAAGGACGGCATCAAGTTCCCGGACTTCATCCACACCCAGAAGCGCGATCCGCAAACGAACCTGAAATCGGCCACGATGATGTTCGACTTCTGGAGCAAGGCGCCGGAAAGCCTGCACCAGGTCACCACGCTGTTCTCCAGCCGCGGCACGCCGGACGGCTACCGCCACATGCACGGCTTCGGCAGCCATACCTACAGCATGATCAACGATGCCGGTGAACGCGTCTACGTGAAGTACCACTTCCTCACGCAGCAGGGCATCAGGAACCTCACCGCAGCGGAAGCCACGCGCATCGCCGGCAGCGATCCGGACTACGCGCAGCGCGACCTGTTCAACGCGATCGCCCGCGGCGACTTCCCGCGCTGGACGCTGTCGATCCAGGTGGCCACCGAGGCCCAGCTGGCAGCGTGGGAACAGCGCACCGGCTGGAACCCGTTCGACCTGACGAAGGTGTGGCCGCACGGCGACTTCCCGATGCAGCAGGTGGGCGTGCTGGAACTGAACCGCAATCCGCTGAACTACCACGCGGAAGTGGAGCAGGCCGCGCTGTCGCCATCGAACGTGGTGCCGGGCCTGGGCTACTCGCCGGACAAGATGCTGCAGGCGCGCCTGTTCGCCTACCACGATGCGCAGCTGTACCGCGTGGGCACCAACCACCAGTACCTGCCGGTGAACGCGCCGCGCTGCCCGGTGCACAACCAGCAGCGTGACGGTGCGATGGCCTTCGCCAACGGCGGCGCGCAGCAGAACTACGCCACGGTCGAAGCGGGCGGCACCAATCCGCAAGGCCTCGGCAATGGCGAGCCGGCACTGGCACTCGATGGCGCGGCGGGCCGCTACGACCCGCGCGGCACGGACGACGACTACACCCAGGCGGGCAACCTGTTCCGCCTGCTGGACGCCGCCGAACGCCAGGCCCTGTGCGACAACCTGGCCGGTCCCCTGTCGCAGGTCTCGGACGAGATCGTGCAGCGCCAGCTGGGCCACTTCGACAAGGCCGATGTCGCCTACGGTGCCGGCGTGCGCGCCGCATTGAAAGCCCGCGGCCGCAACGTCGACTAAGACGGTCCAGCTCGTGTCCACCGTGGGGTCAACCCCATTTTCGGACACGAGCTCGACCTTGTAGCGCTGGCAGACCTGAGCGCTTTTTCGGTTCGGGGCTTGCCCGGGAGCGACAAGGAATGGCCGGGTCCGTGTCCGATTTCGGGGTTGACCCCGTGGCGGACACGGGCTCGGCCGTTTTTGCATTCACGCGCCAAAGCGAGGACAATGACGCCACCTCAACCCAAGGCCCCGACAATGACCATCAAAATCAGCCACAACTTCGACTCCGGCGCGATCGACGTCGTGAGCGCGGAGAATCCTGCCAGTATCGAACTGAAGCTGCGCAAGGATTCGCACGCCGACATCAACCAGTGGTTCCACTACCGCGTGCAGGGTGCGCGCGGCAAGGCGCTGACGATGCACTTCCTGAACGCCGGCCAGGCCACGTATCCGAAAGGCTTCGAGGACTACAACGCCTGCGCCAGCTACGACGGCGAGAACTGGTTCCGCGTGCCCACCTCGTTCGACGGCCAGGTGATGACCGTGCGGCACACGCCGGAGCTGGACAGCGTCTACTACGCCTACTTCGAGCCGTATTCGTGGGAACGCCACCTGCGCCTGCTGGGCGAAGTGGCGCAGCATCCGCTGGCGCGCGTGCAGGACCTGGGCTCCACCGTCGATGGCCGCGACATGAACCTGGTCACCATCGGCAACCCGGAAGCGGAGAAGAAGATCTGGTTCATCGCCCGCCAGCATCCCGGCGAATCGATGGCCGAATGGTATGTGGAAGGCCTGATCGATGCGCTGCTGGACGACGCCAATCCGATCGCCCGCAAGCTGCTGCAGCGCTGCGTGTTCCACATCGTGCCGAACATGAATCCGGACGGCTCGGTGCGCGGCAACCTGCGCACGAACGGCGCGGGCGCGAACCTGAACCGCGAATGGATGACGCCCACCCTGGAGCGCTCGCCGGAAGTGCTGTGCGTGAAGCAGAAGATGCACGAGACGGGTGTCGACATGTTCTTCGACATCCATGGCGACGAGGCGCTGCCGTACAACTTCGTGGCCGGTAACGAGATGCTGGAGAACTTCAGCGCGGAGCGCGCCGCCACGCAGCAGACCTTCATCGAACGCTACAAGAATGCCAGCCCGGACTTCCAGGACCGCATCGGCTACCCGGTCAGCAAGTACAAGGAAGACATGCTCACGCTGGCCTCCAAGTACGTGGGTCACCACTTCGGCTGCCTGGCGCTGACGCTGGAGATGCCGTTCAAGGACAACGCCGACCTGCCGGTGCCGAGCGTCGGCTGGAACGGCGCGCGCAGCGCCGCCCTGGGCGCCGCCATCCTGCAGCCGATCCTGCTGGCGCTGGGAGACTGAGATGGGCGTCGAGATCGAGCACAAGTTCCTGGTGCGCGGTGATGGCTGGCGCGCGCAGGGCAAGCCCGTGCTGCTGCGCCAGGGCTACCTGTCGTCGCATCCGGAGCGTGTAGTGCGGGTGCGTATCGAGGGCGATCATGCCGTGATGACGATCAAGAGCAAGTCGGTCGGCATCACGCGCGGCGAATGGGAATATCCGCTGCCGATGGCCGATGCGGCCGAATTCCTCGAACGCCTGTGCGAGCAGCCGATCATCGAAAAGTACCGGCGTCGCATCGAACATGCGGGATTCACATGGGAAGTCGATGAATTCCTGGGCGCGAATGCGGGCTTGATCGTCGCGGAAATCGAATTGCCGTCGGAAGACACGCCATTCGAGAAGCCGGAATGGGTGGGCGAGGACGTGACCGACGACCAGAGGTATCTCAATTCGAATCTGATTGCCCATCCTTTTTCGGCTTGGTAATGACGCCAGATAATCGGATTCGACCCTCTGAAATAAGGTTTATTAAATTCCAGATGGTAACAAAAATAAAAACCAAGAGTTGACAGTGTTTTCCAAGGCCCTGATTTTCAGGGCCTTTTTCGTTTGAGAATGTTTCCTTGATAGTAGGACTGTTCCCACCTCGACAGGGACTGAACGCCGATGTTTAACGATTGAAGAGCCCGGTAATCTTCGTCTCACGGTAACGCAAACGAGTTACCAGACCTTCGAAACCTACTTAGAAACATAACAGCGCCAAGGCGCGAAAACAGGAGAACTACCATGCGTAAATCGATCATCGCTGCAGCCATTCTTGCCACCTCGATGGCTGGCGCTTCCTTCGCTCAGACCGCCCAGAACAACAGCGGCTCGCAGAACAACTCGTCCAGCTCGTCGGCATCGAAAAACAGCTCGAACAACAGCAACGGTAGCGGCCAGGCCAACGGCGGCGTGGGCCTGAACCTGGGCCTGGGCGCTGGCGCCAGCGGCTCCGGCCAGAACAGCAACTCGGCATCGAAGCAGTCGGGCACCCGTTCGACCAACGCCGTGGACCGCATGGTGAACGGCACGAACGGTAACAACGGTAACAGCGGTTCGAACAGCTCGGGCAGCTCGAGCAACTCGTCGACCGGCTCGTCGAACGGTTCGTCGTCCTCGTCGAACTCGGGCTCCGGCCAGGGTAATGCCGGTGCCGGCCTGAACCTGGGCCTGGGCGTGGGCGGCGGTGCGTCGGGCCAGGGTTCGAACTCGAACTCGTCGTCGGGCTCGTCGCACAACATGAACAACGGTTCGTCGCAATCGACCGGCAACACCAGCAACAACGGCCGTTAATTGCCACTTAGCCGAGTTCGCTGATTGCCAGCGTCCTGCCTGCACCGGCCCGCCGGTTGCCGGCACCCCACGCGGGTGAGGCATAGAGAACCCGCCGGCACTGTCCGGCGGGTTTTTGTTATCGATACTAGACATCGGGATCAGCCATGCAGACCAGATACCTCGGCCTGATGCTGCCGCTCGCCCTCGGGCTGGGCGGCTGCGCGGTCAACCTCACCGCCGGTGGCGGCCCCAATACCGGCGGTGGTGGCGGAGGCGGCGACGACGCCGGCAACAGCGCGCAGGTGCAGCAGGACGGGTCCGGCATTTCGGACAATACCCTCGAATTCCAGGCGCAGAATGTGGCTGGTACCGGCACCGGGCTGTCGCTCGGCCAGGGCCTCTCGAACCGTGGCATGCCCATCGTGCCGATCAATGCGCTGGTTGCGCGGGGCTTTGCCGCCGGCAGCAACCCGAATGCCGTCCTGCGCGGCCTGGGCAACGGCACCGGCGCCGCGCTGCGCAACATCACCGCGCCGGTGGCCCGTGCCGCCCAGGCGGCAGCACCGGTCGCGGATGCGCTGGCCGTGGTCGCGCAGCCCACTGCGAAGACCGTGACGGCGGTGGCGATTCCCGCCGGTGCGGCAATCCAGTCGACGCAGCAGGTCACCACCGCTGCCGGTGGCGTCGTGGCGCCGGCGACCAGTGCTGCCGGCAAGGCCGTCAGCGCGACTGCCACGCCGGCCGCCGAAGCCGTCGCGCAAGCCGCCACACCTGCCACGCAGGCCGCCGGCAAGGCCGCAGCAGCCGTCACGCAACCGGCTGGCCAGGTGGTGGCCCCCGTCGCCGGTGGCGCAAAACCCGCGCTGAATGCACTGGCGGCGACAACGAAAGCCACCACCGGTGCACTGTCTCCCGTGACGCAAGCCGCGTCGCCAGTGAGCAAGGCGGTTGCCGTCACCGTGAAACCGCTGGCCGATACCGCGCGGCCCGTGGCGAAAGGTGCCGCGCCGGCCGTGGCCGCCGTGGCGAAGACCGCCGCGCCGATCGCGCAGGCCGCCTCGCCGGTCGCGAAACCCGTGGCCGATGCGGCCGGCGGCGCCGCGAACGCCGCGGCCGATGCCAAGCAGACGGTGGCCGATGCCGCGGCACCCGTGGCCGATGCGGCCGCGCCCGCTTCGGCCGCCGCCCAGCCGCTGCTGAGCCCACTGGGCATCAAGCTGGCCAATTCCGGCGGCAGCGCCGGCAAGGCACCCGTCAACCTGCGCACCGCGCCGTCGCAACCCGCGGCGGGCAGCGGCAGCGCGCCATCCACGCCGGCCGCCGCGCTGGCCAGCCTGCGCGGTGCGCTGGGAGGAAGATAACTGATGACACGTCCAAAGAAGGTCGTTCGCAAGGAAGTACAGCTGGGCGTTCGCATGGCACTTGCCGCATCGCTGGGCCTGGCGTTCGCAGCGCCGCCCGCCTGGGCACAAAGCGAAAGCAATCTGCAGCGCACGCTGCCGCGCGCCCAGCCGCGCCAGCCGGAATCGAACGCCGCGCTGCGCGAGCCGATGCAGAACCTGGACCAGCTGGAAAACGTGGCGGTGCATCCGACCGATATCCGCATCGCCGGCGTGAAGTCGGTGCCGTTCGCCGAGATCTCCGCCGTCTTCAGCCAGTTCAACAACCAGGACACGACGGTCGGCCAGCTGGCCGAGGCGGCAAAGAAGGTGGCGGATGTGTACGCGCAGCACGGCTATGCGCTGTCGTTTGCCTATCTGCCGGTGCAGGACATGGCCAACGGCCGGGTGCAGATCGTGGTGGTGGAGGGCTACATCGGCAATGTCGTCATCAACGATGCGCCGCCGAACCTGCTGCCGCAGATCCGCAGGCTGGCCGAGCGCCTGAAGGAAGAGCGGCCCCTCAGGCGCAGCAGCTTCGAGCGCTACGTGAGCCTGATCTCGCGCCTGCCCGGCATCGGCGTGGACGCCAACGTGCAGCCGCCGCAGAACACCGATGGCGCGGCCGAGCTCACGCTCGACGTGCACTTCAAGCGCTTCAACACCACGGCAGCGCTGGACGCGAACCACCCCGGCTTCGAAGGCATGCTGTCGGCCACCGTGAACGGCCTGACGCCGCTGGCGGACCAGCTGACGGCGTCGATCATGTGGCCGCGCGGCGATTACGACAAGCGCTACTACTCGGTCGAATACGCGCTGCCGCTGGGGTCGGACGGCCTGATGCTGCGCGCCTCCGCCTACCGCTACGAGGGCAAGGCCAACCAGGTGTATTACTACGATGTGCCACTCAACCAGTCCTATCGCGATGCGCGGGGCTCGGTAATGCTGTCGTATCCGCTGATCCTGGAAGCGGGGCGCAGCGTGATGCTGGAAGGCGGCGTGTATGGCTCCGGCAGCGGCGAGATCTATTCCGTGCCGGGCGTGGACGAGCGGCTCGACCTGCGCGCCAATGTGCGCGCGGCGCAGCTGGGCATCAACGCCAGCTGGCAGCGCGAGCGCTACTCGGCCGAGGCCAGCGCGCAGGTCATCCGCGCCTTCAAGGGCGTGGGCTCCAGCCAGCTGGAGGACCTGGTCGATCTCGAATTCGTGAAGACGCGCGTGTCGGCCAACCGCCGCGACTCGTGGGGCGAGGACAATTCGATCGGCACCTTCATCAATGCCACCTACCAGCATTCGGGCCGGCGCCTGCCGACCAGCGAGAAGATCGTCTTCGGCGGCAGCTACTTCGCGTCCGCGTATCCTTCGGGCGATGCCAGCGGCGATACCGGCTGGGCGATCTCGGGCGAGATCAGCAAGGGCTTCCTGCTGAAGAAGGCCTACCTGAACAGCCTGCAGCCCTTTGTCGGCTTCGATGCGGCCAAGGTGAAGAATGCCACCGACTTCTCCTCGCGCGACACCTTGAAGTCGGGCTTCGTGGGCCTGCGCTTCGATGTCAACGAGAAGCTCAATGTGGCGATTTCGGCGGCCAAGCCGATCGGCGTGGCACCGCTGGGCGAGACGGGCAAGCCGTGGCGCTACAACCTGCAGGGCGGCGTGAGCTTCTGATGCTGGACGGCTGGGCGCGGTAGGAGAGGTCCGACCCGCGCAGCCGTCGCCGGACTATGCCCTCTCGCCGGGGGAGGGGATAAGCTTGGTCACTCGGTCATCCGACCGTCCCACCATCATCTCATCTGGAGAATGCACCATGCGTAAAACACTGATCGCAGCAGTTCTCGCCACGCTTGCCAGCGTCGCTCATGCGCAGTCCAGCAGCAGCACCGGCTCGACCGATCCCCAGCGCACCTCCGGCGCGGCGGGCAGCGAGGCAGGTGGTGGCGCCGATACGGGTGGCCACGCGAATGCCAAGGCGAAGAAGAGCGCCAAGTCCGGCAAGCATGCGGGCAAGGAAGCCGGGGCAAGCTCGGGTACCAGTGCGGGCACGGCCGCTGGCGGCATGACCTCCGGCGGGTGGTCCGGCACGGGTACGACAGGCACTGGCACTTCGGGAACCGAAGGTGGCACGAGCAACGGTTCGAACAGCGGCGAAGCCTCCGGCACCGAGAGCAACTCGGCCGGCAACCTGAAGCGCTGATTCATCACTACCGGCGGGTCGCAGCCTGCGTCCCGCCGGTGCATAACAGGAGTTTATCCATGCGCAAGTCACTCATCACAGCATTGTTCGCCATGACGGCCGGCGCCGCGTTCGCGCAGGTGCCGCCCGGCACGGCGCCGGCCGCCGAAACCCTGCGCAATGTCGAGCCCACCCAGTCCACAGTCGGCCCGCACGACCAGACCGGCAAGCATGCGGACAAGGATGCGAAGGGCAAGAAGCCTGCCAAGCACAAGAAACAGGCCACCACGAAACCGCACAAGACCGAGGATGCGGCCTCCGCCGCGCGGGAGGCTGGCAGCGGCAGCACGCCGACCGGCGCCCATGGCACCGGCACGATGGGTAGCAGCCCGATCAGCGGCAATAACGGCACCGCCGGCGCCGTCGGGACGGGGCCGAGCGGGAATACCAATGTGCCCACGGGGGCAGACAAGCGCTGATTTCGTCCAGTCGAGTTCGTGTCACATGGTGTCAGGCACTGTGACACGGACTCGGCCGTAAAAAAACCTCGCGGTGGCGAGGTTTTTTTGTTGGGCGAGCGCGGTGGTCAGTGGAAGTGCTCGGTGCCGGCGGGGGCGTCTTCCGGCATTTCGGCGTGGACCAGTTCGCCCGCGGGGTCGGCGAACAGGGGGGCGCCGCAGTCGTCGCAGTATTCGGCCACGTAGCGTTCCGCCAGTTTCTTGATGACGGTGATGCCGGCCGCGTTCAGGTGCTCGACGATTTCCTCGACGGGCGTGCGCGGCTGCAGCAGGTTGGCGATGCCGCCGGCCAGCGGGCCTTCCGGTGGCGTGCCTTCCTCGTCCTCCTGGCCATACAGGGGCCAGACGACGCCATACATCACATCCGTATCGGCGCGGCGCGTGAAGGCGACGCGGTATTCGTCCACCTGGCCCTCGGCCGCTTCCTCGCCGAAGCCGGCGATGACGGCGCGCAGGTCGGCCGGTTCGCAGGCCAGCGAGTGCGTCAGGTAGTGGACGGCGGCGCGGATCGAGACGGGGCGGATCAGCTTGTCGGCTTCGCGGCAGGCCATGTAGTAGGCTTCCGGCAGCAGCAGCTCGATGCCGCAGCCCGGCAGCAGGCGCGCGACGGTCGGCGTGGCCTGCAGGCGCCAGGCTTCCAGCGCGTTGCGGCGCTCGTCCGCCTGGTGCAGGTGGGCGCCCGGCATCTGCCAGCGGAACATCGGACCGCCGGCCGGTGCCACGACGGCAGCGATCAGGTAGCGGGTATCGGCCAGGAAGGGCGCCGTTTCCGGTGCCTTCACGTCCGTCTTCACGGCCACGCCCTTCACGGCGGCCTGCGCCAGCTTGTGCATCTTCGCGTAGGTTTCCGCATGGGTGCGCGGCAGCTGGTCGATCGAGAACAGGTTCGATGCCATGGCCAGCTTGGTGCCATCGGCCAGCAGGTGCGCGGAGAAGTGCGCGGACAGCGTGTTGAGCAGCTCGGCCGGCAGCGGGCCGGAGGCGATCGAAAAGCGCGTCCAGGCCAGGATCGGCGCGCCGACCAGCAGCACGTCGTACTGCACCGGGGCGCCATCGGTTTCAACGGTGATGGTGGCCGATTCGCTGACGGCTTCCACGCCATCCATCAGCACGTCATAGGCGTTCAGGTCGGCCGCGAACAGGTTGTTCAGCGCGGCATCGACGGTATCCTGGTGGTTCGTTTTGAGCAGCTTGCACAGCTGCGTATCCAGCGCACGCTCCCAGCTGCGCTCTTCGAGACGGCTTGCCGCCTGGCCGACGGCCTGGGCAAGGGTGGAAAGGCGCTGGCTGTCGGCAGACAATTTTTGGGATGAATCTTTGGTTGGGCGACGCATGGCGCTGACGATCTCTGTAGTAGTAAAAAACTTATCGGGTCTATTGTAGTTGATTCGATGGGGTCTGTCCCCGCAGGGGGACAGACCCCGGTTTTTTGCTGGCGCAACGTTAGCGTATGCGTAAAAGCGGAGGGGGTTTCGTGCGGATCGGCGGAAAACCGGGGTCAGTCCCCGGAGGCTGCAACTGCAAGCACATCGGCCTCGGGTTGATGGGGACAGACCCCTGCGGATCTGCTGGCGAAAGGCTGGGGTCAGACCCGCGGACCTGATAACGGCTGACGGCAAGGCGACCGGCGCTGTGGGTCAGACCCCGTAGCTCGGCGGTTACGGGTGAAAAAAAACGCCGGGCGAGCCCGGCGTTTTCGGTGCAGAGCAGCGTAAGGCTTACGCGGCCAGCAGCTGGCGCAGCACGAATGGCAGGATGCCGCCGTGCTTGTAGTAGTCCACCTCGATCGGCGTGTCGATGCGCAGCAGCACGCGCACGTCCTGCTTGGTGCCGTCCTCGCGGGTGATCGTCAGCGTGACGATCTGCTGCGGCTTGATGTCGCCTTCCAGGCCCGTCAGGTCGAAGACTTCCTTGCCCGTGATGCCCAGCGATTCGACGCTGTCGTTGCCGATGAACTGCAGCGGCAGCACGCCCATGCCGACCAGGTTGGAGCGGTGGATGCGCTCGAACGAGCGGCACAGCACGGCCTTCACGCCCAGCAGCTGGGTGCCCTTGGCGGCCCAGTCGCGCGACGAGCCGGTGCCGTACTCTTCGCCGCCGAAGATCATGGTCGGCGTGCCGGCTGCCACGTACTGCATGGCCGCGTCGTAGATCGACAGCTGTTCGCCGGACGGCTGGTGGATCGTGATGCCGCCTTCGACTGCCGAACCGTCGGCCTTCGGCGGGATCATCTTGTTCTTGATGCGCACGTTGGCGAACGTACCGCGCATCATGATCTCGTGGTTGCCGCGGCGCGAGCCGTACGAGTTGAAGTCGGCCTTCAGCACGCCGTGGTCCTTCAGCCATTTGCCGGCCGGACCGTCTTCCTTGATCGAACCGGCCGGGGAGATGTGGTCGGTGGTGATCGAGTCGCCGAACACGCCCAGCGCGCGGGCACCGGTGATGTTCGCTTCGGTCGCCTTCGGCGTCATCTCGAAGTCGGCGAAGAACGGCGGCTCGGCGATGTACGTCGAGTCAGGCCAGTTGTAGACCTGGCCTTCGACCGTCGACACGTTTTCCCACAGCTTGCCCGGGTTGTTCTTCACGTCCGCATAGTTCGACTTGAACACTTCCGAGTTCATCGCGAACTTCATCAGTTCGGCGATCTCGTCGGAGGTCGGCCAGATGTCGCCCAGGTAGACGTCGCGGCCGTTGGTGCCCTTGCCGACCGGTTCCGTCATCAGGTCGCGCGTCACGTTGCCGGCGATCGCGTAGGCGACGACCAGCGGTGGCGAAGCCAGGAAGTTGGCGCGGATGTTCGGGTGGATCCGGGCTTCGAAGTTGCGGTTACCGGAAAGCACGGCGGCCGCCACGATGTCGTTGGTCTGGATCGCCGCGTTCAGTTCCGGCGTCAGGTCGCCCGCATTGCCGATGCAGGTGGTGCAGCCGTAGGCCGTCACGCCGAAGCCCAGCTTGTCCAGGTAGGGCAGCAGGCCGGCGGCCGTCAGGTATTCCGTCACGACGCGCGAGCCGGGGGCCAGCGACGACTTGATGTGCGGCGCCACCGTCAGGCCGGCTTCCACGGCCTTCTTGGCCAGCAGGCCGGCGGCCAGCAGCACGCTCGGGTTCGACGTGTTGGTGCAGGAGGTGATGGCGGCGATCAGGATGTCGCCGTTCTTCACCTGCACGTTGTTGGTCGTCTCGTACGTGGTGGTGAGATCCGCCGGATCCTTGTTGAAGCCGTTCTGCGAGGTCGGCTTGGCGAACAGGTCGGTGAAGGTGGACTTGACGTTGCCGATCTCGATACGGTCCTGCGGGCGCTTCGGGCCGGCCAGCGACGGCGTGACGGTCGACAGGTCCAGGTTCACTTCGCGCGTGAAGTCCAGTTCACCGGCTTTGGCCACGCCGTACATGTTCTGCGCCTTGAAGTAGGCCTGGAAGGCGGCGATTTCCTCTTCGGTGCGGCCGGTGCCTTCGAAGTAGGCGATGGTCTTGTCGTCGACCGGGAAGAAGCCCATCGTGGCGCCGTATTCCGGGGCCATGTTGCCGATGGTGGCGCGGTCCGTGACGGACAGCGACTCGGTGCCTTCGCCGAAGAACTCGACGAACTTGCCGACGACTTTCTCTTTACGCAGCAGTTCCGTGATGGTCAGCACCAGGTCGGTCGCCGTGCAGCCTTCGCGCAGCTGGCCCGTCAGGTTCACGCCGATCACGTCCGGCGTCAGGAAGTACACGGGCTGGCCCAGCATGCCGGCTTCCGCCTCGATGCCGCCCACGCCCCAGCCCACCACGCCGATGCCGTTGATCATCGTGGTGTGCGAGTCGGTGCCCACCAGCGAATCCGGGTAGTACACGCCGCCCGCGTTGTGCACGCCGCGCGCCAGGTATTCCAGGTTGACCTGGTGGACGATGCCGAAGCCCGGTGGCACCACGCCGAACGTGTCGAACGCCTGCATGCCCCACTTCATGAACTGGTAGCGCTCGTTATTGCGCGAGAATTCCAGCTTCATGTTCAGGTCCAGCGCCTTCGGCTCGCGGAAGTGATCGATGGTGACGGAGTGGTCGACCACCAGGTCGACCGGCACCAGCGGCTCGATCTTCTTCGGGTTCGCGCCCTGCTTGTAGGCGACGTTGCGCATCGCGGCCAGGTCGGCCAGCAGCGGCACGCCGGTGAAGTCCTGCAGCACCACGCGGGCCACGACGAACGGGATCTCGTCGGTGCGCGCGCCGGTCGGGTCCCAGCTGGCCAGCTGGCGGATGTGCTCTTCGGTGACCTTCTTGCCGTCGCAGTTGCGCAGCACGGATTCCAGCACCACCCGGATCGAGACCGGCAGGCGCGAGATGTTCACGCCCAGTGCTTCCTGCAGTGCCGGCAGCGAGTACAGCTTGCCCTTGGTCTTGCCGGCGATCGGGAATTCCTTGAGCGTGTTGAACGTGTTCGTCGTGTAGGTGTTACTGGACATGACCTCTCCTTCAGGTGGGTGTCTGTTATTGATCGAGATAGTGCTGTGCTTGTATTTCTGTATTGCTTACTTCGTTACCGGCCGCGCGTCCGCCTGCGCCGGGGCGCCGGTGACGGGAGCCGCCGGCGCCGTTGTCTGGCCGGGCGCCTGCGCCTGCATCGGGGTCTCTGCCGGCTTGTTCTGTTCCGCGTTGCGGCATTCGTTGGCCAGCTGGCGGTTCAGCTTCGAATCGAGCAGCAGGCCCTTGGACGGGATGCCGATCCAGATCAGGCCATACAGCCTGTTCTCGAAGCGCTGCGCGCCGGTGGTGGTGGCCACCTGCGTGAGGCGGTGCAGGCGCGTCTTCCAGCGCAGCGCGATATGGCCTTCGTCGCCGGCGTTGCGGTAGATGGTGACCTTGTTGCCCATCTCGCAGCTGAATTCGTCGACGGTGGCTTCGGCCACGTCCGGTTCATCCGCTTCCGGATCGGGTTCTTTCGCGGCGGCCGCCGCCGCAGCGGCAGCCTTTTTCGACTTGGCGGAGACGGCCTTGGGCTTGGCGGCCGTCTTCTTGGCCGCGGCCGTTTTTGCCTTGGCCGGTTCGGCGGCCTGCGCCGCCGGCGCGAAGGCCAGCACGGCGCCCAGGCCCAGCGCGGCGGCGAGGAATTTAATGAGGGACATCAGGTGTTTTCCGTTGCGTTGGTGGGCGGTAGCCAAGCAGCCGCCGATTCGGGCAGCGGCAGCCCGGCCAGCTTCGCGCGGCGCAGCACCGTCCAGTAGTAGCGGTAACTGGCGCGGTCGTGCAGGCGGCCGTGCAGGCTGATCGGACCCCAGCTGGCCTTCTCGGCCTCGTGCAGGATCGCGGCCGCCTCGTTCGCTTCCGACAGGCGCGGCGTAAACGCCTTCAGCACCGGCTTGATCTGGCTGGGGTGGATGCTCCACATGCGTGTAAAACCGAATTCGGCGGCGGCGCGCTGGGCATCGTTGGCCACGCCGGCCGAATCCTTGATATCGGTGGTCACATTGTGCGACGGGATCTTGCCGTGCGCATGGCAGGCCGCGGCGATTTCCAGCTTGGCGCGCACCACCAGCGGGTTGACGAACTGGCCCGGCGTGCGCATGGCGCTGGCCGGAATGGCGCCGTAGTGGCTGGACACGAAATCCATGATGCCGAACGACAGGCATTCGACCTGGGGCAGGGCGGCGATGGCGAACACGCCGCGCAGCGCGCCATGCGTTTCGATCAGCACGTGCACGGGCAGGTTGCTGCGGCCGGTCTTCTTGGCGTGCGAATTGATCACGTCGATGGCGCGCATCACGTCCTGCACGCTGTCCGGCTTCGGCAGCACGATGTAGGCGAGGCGCGCACCGGCACGGCCGACGATGATCTCGACGTCGCGTGCGAAGTGGGGGCTGGCCACATCGTGCACGCGGGCGCCGATGCGGTCGAACCGGTTGTCGTCGCTCAGGACGAGATCGGCCACGAGCTGCGCATGCGCTTCCTCGTTGCCGGCAGCGGCGCCGTCTTCGCAATCGAAGGTGATGTCGAACACGGGCCCAAGCTCTTGTTGCAGGGCCATCGACTTGCGCATCAGCTTTTCCGAGCCGGCGTAGTGATCGCAGGCTGGCAGGAACAGCGGCTGGCGTTCGCCCTGGAATAAGACCTCGGATGGGTGCATTGGTGAGGCTGTTTTGGCGGTTGGCGGGCGGTTGGGGGCGGCGGGCGCGCGGTAGCGGCGTGGCGCGCACCGCATCGGCTGATGCAGTGCGCGCCACGCCCTGTCACATTACGGCAGCAGGTGCTTCACGCCTTCGCGTTCTTCGGTCAGTTCCTTCAGCGTCAGGTCGATGCGCTGCTGGGAGAACTCGTCGATCTCCAGGCCCTGCACGATCTTGTATTCGCCGTTTTCGGTGGTCACCGGGAAGCCGAACATCGTGCCTTCCGGGATGCCGTACGAACCGTCCGATGGCACGCCCATCGTGGTCCACTTGCCGTTGGTGCCCAGCACCCAGTCGCGCACGTGGTCGATGGCGGCGTTGGCGGCCGATGCGGCCGACGACAGGCCACGCGCTTCGATGATCGCGGCGCCGCGCTTGCCGACGGTCGGCAGGAACGTGTTGGCGTTCCATTCCTGGTCATTGATCAGGTCCTTGACGGACTTGCCGTCAACGGTGGCGAAGCGGTAGTCGGCGTACATGGTGGGCGAGTGGTTGCCCCACACGGTCAGCTTCTCGATGTCCTTCACGGCGGTGCCGGTCTTGGCGGCGACCTGCGACAGCGCGCGGTTGTGGTCCAGGCGCAGCATGGCGGTGAAGTTCTTGGCCGGCAGGGAAGGGGCCGATTTCATCGCGATGTAGGCGTTGGTGTTGGCCGGGTTGCCGACCACCAGCACTTTCACGTTGCGCGAGGCGACGGCGTCCAGCGCCTTGCCCTGCACCGTGAAGATCTGCGCATTGGCTTCCAGCAGGTCCTTGCGTTCCATGCCCGGGCCACGCGGACGGGCGCCGACCAGCAGGGCCACGTCGGCATCCTTGAAGGCGGTCATCGGGTCGGAGTGGGCGCTCATGCCGGCCAGCAGCGGGAAGGCGCAGTCGTCGATTTCCATCATGACGCCCTTGAGCGCCTTCTGGGCCTTCTCGTCGGCGATCTCGAGCAGTTGCAGGATGACTGGCTGGTCCTTGCCCAGCATGTCGCCATTGGCGATGCGGAACAGCAGGGAATAGCCGATCTGGCCGGCGGCGCCGGTAACGGCAACACGCAGTGGGGTTTTAGCCATGATGAATCTCCAAAGTGGAAAAAAGATCTGTGTTCGTGCCAGTGCGGGCCGCTGCCCCCCTGGCCTGTTTCCGCAAGCTGCCGCACGGCAGTCGCGCCGGTCAAACCGCAATGATACCAAATTCGCACCCCCCGAAGGTCCGCCGTTTCGGCCGGGGCGGCCGTGGCCGGCCGGCCCGAATCGCTCGGCCAGTGCGGGACGCGCGGGGCGGCAAACTTATAGCCGTTGCGGCACGTCGGTACCTGTTTCGGGTGCCTTCCGGTGTGCCGCGCGAGCGCCGCCCGGAATAACATCGACGGCGAGTGTAGGCCCCCTCATGCCTTCTGTCAATGCTATCTTATGTCTTATATAAGACATATAACTTAGGTGGTTATTACTGGACGGACAGTGCCTTTTGTGGTGAAATCGCGGTCTATGAATCCCGTCACGCCCAACCAGACCAGCCCAGGCGGCACAGCAGGCACGCCCGCGGCAGCGGCACCGGCCACGGGCGCTGCAGCAGGGGCGGCGGCGGGCACAGGAGCAGCGGCCGGGCAGGGTGCAGTGCCCGTCCACGCCAGCGCCACCGGAACCGCCCCCACGTTTTCGCCCCTCTACCAGCAGATCAAGGCCCTCATCACGCAGAGCCTGCAGTCCGGCGAGTGGAAGCCGGGCGAGATGATCCCCAGCGAAGTGGAACTGGCCAACCGCTACAAGGTCAGCCAGGGCACCGTGCGCAAGGCGATCGACGAGCTGGCCGCCGACAACCTGGTGATGCGCCGGCAGGGCAAGGGCACCTTCGTGTCCACCCACCACGAGGCGCGCGCCCACATCCGTTTCCTGCGCCTGCGGCCGGACGAAGGCCAGCCCCACTATCCCGAGAGCCGCTTCCTGGAAGTGAAGCGCCTGCGCGCGCCGGCGGACGTCGCGCGCCTGCTGGACCTGAAGTCGGGCGACGCCACCGTCTACATCAAGCGCGTGCAGTCGTTCGACGGCGTGCCGACGATCGTCGAGGAGCTGTGGCTGCCCGGCCTGCTGTTCAAGGGGCTGACGGCCGAGCGCCTGTCCGAATACAAGGGCCCGATGTACGGCCTGTTCGAATCCGAATTCGGCACGCGCATGATCCGTGCGGACGAAAAGGTGCGCGCCGTGCTGGCCGGTGCCGAGGATGCTGCACTGCTCCATGTGGAGGCCGGCGTGCCGCTGCTGTCGGCCGAACGCGTGTCCTTCACGTATGGCGACAAGCCCGTCGAACTGCGGCGCGGCCTGTATCTGACGGCGCGGCACCACTACCAGAACGACCTGAATTAGGGAAGAGGAAACTAGCGGTGCAGAATGGAGCGCTGCAACATAAATTTGGTTGTATGTAAGAATAGATATTGGTCGCGGCGGGGAAATGGGCGAAAATCGCAGTCCCACCACTGCAAGAATGTCAAATGATTGTGAAGCAGCACCCGACGACAAGGGGGCATTCCGGTCATGAGGAGTGCAGCGCTCATTGCAACGACCATGCAGTTTATTAAATAGCAATATAAAAGGGAGGTTATTCATGTCAGAAGCCGTTCGGGAAACCCAGCGCAAGCCGCGCCGGGAATTCCGCAATATCCACGTTACCGAGCTGATGAATTACCGTCAGCCGTTCTCGGCCATCGTGTCGATCATGCACCGCATCAGCGGCTTCCTGCTGTTCATCGCGCTGCCGTTCGTCCTGTACCTGCTGCAGGAAAGCATCCGCTCCGAACTCTCCTTTGCCCACTTCCAGGGCATTGCTTCCCACCCGTTCGCCAAGCTCGTCATCCTGGCGCTGGTCTGGGGCTATATGCACCACTTCTGCGCCGGCGTGCGCCACCTGGTGATGGATACCCACATCGGCCTGGACAAGGATTCCGCCCGCAAGAGTTCCGTTGCGGTGCTGGTGGTGACCTGGGTGGTCGTCATCCTCGTTGCCCTGAAACTGTTCGGAGTGTTCTAAGAATGAAAAACAATATCGGACCGAAGCGCCTCGTCGTTGGCGCCGGCTACGGCCTGGGTGAATTCCTGGCGCAGCGCGCCACTGCCGTGGTGATGGTGGTGTACACCGCCGTGCTGCTGATCTCCTTCCTGAGCGGTAACAACTTCTCGTACGAAGGCTGGGCCGGCCTGTTCGCGCAGACCTGGTTCAAGCTGTTCACGCTGGCCACCCTGATCGGCCTGTTCTATCACGCCTGGATCGGCGTCGTCAGCATCTACCAGGATTACGTCAAGAACATCGCCGTTCGTTTCATCCTGCATACCGCCTCCGCCATCTGGCTGGTCGCTTGCGCCGTGTGGTCGGTGCAGATTCTCTGGAGTGTGTAAATCGTGGCAGCTATCAAACCTGCAATCCCTGTCCGCCGCTTCGACGCGGTGATCGTTGGCGCCGGCGGTTCCGGCATGCGCGCCTCCCTGCAACTGGCGGAAGCCGGCCTGAACGTGGCCGTGCTGTCGAAAGTCTTCCCGACGCGCTCGCACACCGTGGCGGCGCAGGGCGGCATCGGCGCATCGCTGGGCAATATGGCCGAAGACAACTGGTTCTGGCACATGTTCGACACCGTCAAGGGTGGCGACTATCTCGGTGACCAGGACGCCATCGAATTCATGTGCCGCGAAGCCCCGAAGGTCGTGTACGAGCTGGAACACTTCGGCATGCCGTTCGACCGCAATCCCGACGGCACCATCTACCAGCGCCCGTTCGGCGGCCACACGGCCAACTTCGGCGAGAAGGCCGTGCAGCGTGCCTGCGCCGCGGCCGACCGTACCGGCCACGCGCTGCTGCACACGCTGTACCAGCGCAATGTCCGCGCCCGTACCCACTTCTTCGTGGAATGGATGGCGCTGGACGTGATCCGCGACAGCGAGGGCGATGTCCTGGGTGTCGTGGCGCTGGAAATGGAAACCGGCGAAGTGATGATCCTGCAAGCGAAGACCACCATCTTCGCCACCGGCGGCGCGGGCCGTATCTTTGCCGCGTCGACCAATGCGTTCATCAACACCGGCGACGGCATGGGCATGGCGGCACGCGCCGGCCTGCCGCTGCAGGACATGGAATTCTGGCAGTTCCACCCGACCGGCGTGGCCGGCGCGGGCGTCCTGATTACCGAAGGCGTGCGCGGCGAAGGCGGCATCCTGATCAACTCGGAAGGCGAGCGCTTCATGGAACGCTACGCGCCGACGCTGAAGGATCTGGCACCGCGCGACTTCGTCTCCCGTTCGATGGACCAGGAGATCAAGGAAGGCCGCGGCGTGGGTCCGAACAAGGACCACGTGCTGCTGGACCTGCGCCACATCGGCAAGGAAACCATCGAGAAGCGCCTGCCATCGATCCTGGAAATCGGCCACAAGTTCGCCAACGTCGATGCGACCAAGGAACCGATCCCCGTCGTGCCGACGATTCACTACCAGATGGGCGGCATTCCGACCAACATCCACGGCCAGGTGGTCACGCCGGCGGCGGACGGCACGCAGAAGGTCGTCAATGGCCTGTACGCGATCGGCGAATGCGCCTGCGTGTCGGTGCACGGCGCCAACCGCCTGGGCACCAACTCGCTGCTGGACCTGGTGGTGTTCGGCCGCGCGGCCGGCAACCACGTCGTCAACTCGGCGCTGCGCACCAAAGAGCACAAGCAGCTGCCGGGCGATGCGGCCGACTTCGCACTGAACCGCCTGAACAAGCTGGAAACCTCGACGGGTTCGGAAAAGGTGCAGGGCGTGGCCAACGACATCCGCGCCGCGATGCAGAAGTACTGCGGCGTGTTCCGTACCGACGACCTGCTCAAGCAGGGCTTCGACGAGATCATGAAGCTGGACGAGCGCCGCAAGCACGTGTCCTTCAAGGACAAGTCGAAGGTGTTCAACACGGCCCGCGTGGAAGCGCTGGAACTGGACAACCTGATCGAAACGGCCAAGGCCACCATCACGTCGGCCGTCGCCCGCAAGGAATCCCGTGGCGCCCACGCGCACAGCGATTTCCCGAACCGCGACGACGAAAACTGGATGAAGCACACGCTGTGGTTCTCCGCGGGCAACCGCCTGGAGTACAAGCCTGTCGTCACCAAACCGCTGACGGTGGAAACCTTCAAGCCCAAAGCACGTACATTCTAAGGCCTCGAAAAACATGGCACGCACTCTCAAATTCAAGATTTACCGCTACGATCCGGACAAGGACGACAAGCCGTACATGCAGGACCTGACGGTCGAACTGAAGGACACCGACAAGATGCTGCTGGACGCGCTGCAGCGCATCAAGTCCGACGTGGACGATTCGCTGGCCCTGCGCCGCTCGTGCCGCGAAGGCGTGTGCGGTTCGGACGCGATGAACGTCAACGGCAAGAACCGCCTGGCGTGCACGACGAACCTGAACGAGCTGGTGGAGCCGATCATCCTGCGTCCGCTGCCTGGCCTGCCGGTGATCCGCGACCTGATCGTCGACATGACGCAGTTCTTCAAGCAGTACGACTCGATCAAGCCGTTCCTGATCAACGACTCGATCCCGCCTGAAAAGGAACGCCTGCAGACGCCGGCCGAGCGCGAGGAACTGGACGGCCTGTACGAGTGCATCCTGTGCGCGTGCTGCTCCACGTCGTGCCCGTCGTTCTGGTGGAATCCGGACAAGTTCGTGGGCCCCGCCGGCCTGCTGCAGGCCTACCGCTTCATCGCCGACTCGCGCGACGAAGCCACCGGTGCCCGCCTGGACAACCTGGAAGACCCGTACCGCCTGTTCCGCTGCCACTCGATCATGAACTGCGTGGACGTGTGCCCGAAAGGCCTGAACCCGAACCGCGCGATCGGCAAGATCAAGGAACTGATGGTGCGTCGCGCCATCTGATCGGCGACCAGCTCCGACGATGAACCAAGAAATGAACAGTACGCATCAGGCAGATCCCGCCAACCGTGCCCGCCTTCGCTGGCGGTCGCGCCGCGGCCTGCTGGAAAACGACATCATCCTGACGCGTTTTCTCGATGCGCACGAGACGGAATTGACCGACGAGGAAGTGGACGCATTCACGCGGCTCCTCGACTTGTCGGACAATGCGCTGATGGATCTGGTGCTGGCGCGCAGCGAGCCGCAAGGCGAGCTCGATCTGCCGCATGTGCATGCACTGCTTGGCCGTCTGCGCCGCGCCTGATTTTTTTTAATAGCCGCACCTCATCCCAGAAAAGGAAGAGTCCATGAATACCTCAGACAACAAAGCCACACTGTCGTTCTCCGATGGCAGCGCCGCGATCGAGTTCCCGATCTACAAGGGCACCGTCGGCCCGGACGTCATCGACATCCGCAAGCTGTACGGCGCCACCGGCAAGTTCACGTACGACCCGGGCTTCATGTCCACCGCCTCGTGCAACTCATCGATCACCTACATCGACGGCGACAAGGGCGAACTGCAGTACCGCGGCTACCCGATCGAGCAGCTGGCCGTGAACGCCGACTTCATGGAATCGTGCTACCTGCTGCTGAACGGCGAACTGCCGAACGAAGCGCAGAAGGCCGAATTCGTGACCACCGTGTCGAAGCACACGATGGTCCACGAGCAGATGCAGTTCTTCTTCCGTGGCTTCCGCCGCGACGCGCACCCGATGTCGGTGCTGGTCGGTACCGTCGGCGCGCTGGCGTCGTTCTACCACGACTCGCTGGACATCAACGATGCCAAGCAGCGCGAGATCTCCGCGATCCGCCTGATCGCCAAGATGCCGACGCTGGTCGCCATGGCGTACAAGTACTCGATCGGCCAGCCGTTCATGTACCCGCGCAACGACCTGTCGTACAGCGCCAACTTCATGCGCATGATGTTCGGTAACCCGTGCGAAGAGTACAAGGTCAACGACGTGCTGGTGCGCGCGCTGGACCGCATCCTGATCCTGCACGCGGACCACGAGCAGAACGCTTCCACCTCGACTGTCCGCCTGGCCGGTTCGTCGGGCGCCAATCCGTTCGCCTGTATCGCAGCGGGCATCGCCTGCCTGTGGGGCCCGGCACACGGCGGCGCCAACGAAGCGGCACTGACGATGCTGAAGGAAATCGGCTCGGTCGAGAACATCCCGGCCTTCATCGCGCAGGTGAAGGACAAGAACTCCGGCGTCAAGCTGATGGGCTTCGGTCACCGCGTGTACAAGAACTTCGACCCGCGCGCCAAGCTGATGCGCGAAACGTGCTACGAAGTGCTGGAAGAGCTGGGCCTGCAGGACGACCCGCTGTTCAAGCTGGCGATGGAACTGGAAAAGATCGCCCTGAACGACGAATACTTCGTGTCGCGCAAGCTGTATCCGAACGTCGACTTCTACTCGGGCATCGTGCAGTCGGCCCTGGGCATTCCGGTCTCGCTGTTCACCGGTATCTTCGCGATGGCCCGCACCATCGGCTGGATCGCCCAGTGGAACGAAATGATCGCCGATCCGGAACAGAAGATCGGCCGTCCACGCCAGCTGTTCGTGGGCGCGACGGTGCGCGACGTGCCGCCGCTGAAGGATCGCAAGTAATCCTGGTTGCATCATGCATGAGTGAAAGCGGGCTTCGGCCCGCTTTTTTTATGGGCTGGCAAATTGGTTGACTCGTCAAATCCTGACGTTGAGGAAGATTCCTGGATCGCCGCCGCGACACGGTGTGGGTAGCTCGATGTTCGGCGCGAACTTACGTGACCTAATTCGTACCGCATCCTGCTAATTCGTTTTAAAAATCGGAAGCGGCTTGCTAAAGCGTGCCAATAATCCGTTCCCGAATGCTAATTTGATCCAACCCAGGGCTTATAAACTAAATCAAACGAATTTCTCGTACGGCGATCCAACTTTTAGGCACATTTAGAAAGGATTGGATCATGTCATACCAGCCAACGCGGGCCGTGAACCTGCCCCTGGAAGATTTCTTCGATCTGGAATTCCATTTTGATGGACAACCGCCCCGGCGAGAATCCCGAGGCGTTCGTGGCACACTCGTGAAGCGCTGGCTCGCGGCCGAAACGGAGCGGCTCGCGCTGCAGAAGAACGGCCGGGCGCTGCGGGGCTTCCAGTGGAAGAATCTCTTTCTTCCCAATGGAACCAGTCTGCGAACCAACTATGCGAACACCATCGAATTTGCCAGGGTTGCCGGCGACTGCATCGTGGCTGACGACGGCGCGAAATTGTCGCCATCGTCGTTTGCGAATCGCCACGACAAGGGCCGCAATGCATGGCGCATGGTCTGGCTGCGTTTCCCCGGTAATGAGTTTTGGGTGCGGGCAGACGACTGCCGTCGGCGCTTCGACGGGGGGCCGCGAAAACGTTCTAAACGTGGATCGGAGACTTCCTAAACATGCTAATTCGAGACAGTCATCCGCGCTAATCTGGGCCAACGATTTTTACGGCGGTACGATTCCGGTCTAAAGTCGCGGACACACCTTCGATTTTGGTACGGGTTAGAAGTTCCTGGGACGATTTGGTAGGGATTAGTTCGGGCGCCGAAAAGGGCAACGGCCTGCACACCCATGGTCGAGCGCAGCGGCGGATTGGCGGCAGGAGCGCTTGCGCCGCGTCTGCATTTCGTCTTGTGCCGCGGTCTTTTCGGCGGCTGCCGCCCGGCCGTTGGCGCCGTTTTTCGCCATCCTCGTCGCAAGGCGCTGGGCGGCAGGATGCGGCCGGGCGAGACTGTTCCTGTCCCAACCGGAAAGGAGCCGCCATGAAGTCCATCATCGCCTGCTGCATCCTGCTGTCCTGCGTATTCAAGACGCAGGCAGCGGGTTTTCAAACCCGGGAAATGACCGGCCCGGCCGGCAAGCCGATCAAACTGGCGATCTGGTACCCCAGCGCCACACCGCCACAAGCCCGCAACACGGGCACCTTCATCCAGCAGGTCGCCAGCGACGGCGAGGTGGCGGGAACTGGCCTGCCGCTCGTGATCATCTCGCACGGAACCGGCGGCTCGCAGTACAGCCACTACGACACGGCGCTCGCCCTGGCCGATGCCGGTTTCATCGTCGTCGCGCCGATCCATCCGGGCGACAACTATGCCGACCGCAGCGAAGCGGCAAACATCCTGGAACGGCCAAGACACATCATCGCGACGCTGGACTACCTGCTCAGGGAGTGGCCGCAACGGGCGCAGATCGCACCCTCACGCATCGGCATCTTCGGGTTCTCGTCGGGCGGCTTCACGGCGCTGGTGAACATCGGCGGGCAGCCCGACCTGCGCAAGGTGGGCGTCCATTGCGCGGCGCATCCCGCGGAGTACGCCTGCCAGCTGGTCGCGCGGCATGGCGACGACTCAAAGCAGGTACCGCACGCCGCGACACCGCAGATGCATGACCGCCGCATCCGCGCCGCCGTCATCGTTGCGCCGGCGCTGGGCTTCACGTTCGACAACGCGGCGCTTGCCAAGGTGGACGTTCCCGTCCAGCTGTGGCGGGCGGAAGACGACATCGTCCTGCCCCATCCCTGGTACGCCGAGCACGTGCGCGCCGCGCTGCCCCGCATGCCCGAGTACCACGTGGTGCCACGCGCCGGCCACCTCGACTTCCTCGCGCCATGCACCGCACAGCTCGCTGCGCTGGTGCCGCAGATCTGCGTGAGCCAGGACGGCTTCGACCGTGGCGATTTCCACAAGCGCTTCAATGCCGACGTTGTCGGGTTTTTCCACCGATCCCTGTGACCGTCGGATTGGTACAGCTCCGGGTCGGCGGCCATTTCGGCAATCCTGAAATGATGGGCAAACAGGCTTACAATGGCCGGCTGTTCCTTTGCCGCATGACCTTTCTTGTCTTCATCACACAACTTGTCGAACGACCACCAATCCATGGCGCCGGAACCCACCGTCGCGCAACTGCAGCGCGAGCTGGCGCAGGCCCGCGAGGCGCTGCAACGGGAGATCGCGCTGCGCGAGGAGGGCGAGCGGCTCGCCGCGGAACATGCCGCCGACCTGGTCGAATTCCTCGACAACGCGGCCGAAGGCATCCACCGCGTGGGACCGGACGGCAGCATCCTGTGGGCCAACAAGGCCGAGCTGGCGATGCTGGGCTACGCGCAGGACCAGTACGTGGGCCGCCACATCGCCGACTTCCACGCCGACCAGCCGGTCATCGACGAGATCCTGCGCAAGCTGCTGGCCGGCGAGACGCTGTATGACCACCCGGCGCGGCTGCGCTGTGCCGACGGCAGCATCCGCCAGGTGCTGATCCACTCGAACGGCTACTTCGTCGACGGCCAGCTGCGCTACACGCGCTGCTTCACGCGCGACGCCAGCGAGCGGCACGAGCGCGACCTGGCCCTGGCCCAGTTGCGCGAGGCGCACCAGGAACGCGAGGCGATCCTGCGCGAGCTCACGGAAGCGAACCGCAACAAGGACCAGTTCCTGGCCATGCTGGGCCACGAGCTGCGCAACCCGCTGGCGCCGGTGGTGATGGCGCTGGAGATCATGGAACGCCATGGCGACGGTGCCACGGCGCCGCAGCGCGCCGTGATGCACCGCCAGGTGGGGCACCTGGTGCGGCTGGTCGACGACCTGCTCGATATCGCCCGCGTGACGCAGGGGAAGGTGGCGCTGCAGGCCGGCCACGTGCGCCTCGCCGATGCGGTTGGCAGCGCGGTGGAAATCGCCTCGGCCGAGGTGCGCCGGCGCGACCACGCACTGCAGGTGCATGCCGATCCGGCGCTGATCGTGCGCGGCGACGCGGTGCGGCTGGCGCAGGTGGTGGCCAACCTGCTGGTGAACGCGGCGCGCTACACGCCCCGCGGCGGCGCGATCCGCCTCGATGCCGTGCGTGCCGGCGATGCCACGGCGCGCATCAGCGTGGCCGACAATGGCCGTGGCATGGCGCCGGAGGAGCTGCGCCAGGCGTTCGACCTGTTCTACCAGGGCGAGCGGGGCATCGACCGGGCCGAGGGCGGCCTCGGCGTGGGCCTGGCGCTGGCGCGGCGCCTGGTGGAACTGCATGGCGGCCGGATCGAGGCCTACAGCGGCGGCCCCGGCACGGGCAGCGAATTCGTCGTGCACCTGCCGCTCGACCTCGATGCGGCCCGGCCGCCGGCGGCGGAGGGGCCGCACGCAGCCGGGCAGGGCACGCGCCGCTCGGTGCTGCTGGTGGACGACAATGTCGACGCGGCCGCCACGCTGGCGATGCTGCTCACCCAGCACGGCCACGCGGTGCAGGTGCGGAACGATCCGGCCGCCGCGCTGGTGCTGCTGCAAACGCTGCGGCCGGACGTGGCGGTGCTCGACATCGGCCTGCCCGGCATGAGCGGCTACGAACTGGCGCGGCGCATGCGTGCCACCCCCGGCGGGGCGCACTGCCGCCTCATCGCGCTGAGCGGCTATGGCCAGCCGGCCGACATCGCCCGCAGCGCCGCCGCCGGTTTCGAGCGGCACTTCGTCAAGCCAGTGCAGCCGGACGTCCTTCTCGCCCTGATCGACGCCGGCACCGAACCGCAGGCCTGACCCCGCGCGCGCCAGCGGCGCCGGTGGTTCCCGGCGGCGATTGCCACCGTTGCCGGCCATAACTATGGTATCGTTTTCAAAACGAAATTCGCCGGCAGCGCGGCCCTGCGCTGCCGGACGATGACAAGGAGACGATGCATGGGAACCACCGAAATCTATCTGCTGGCGATGGTGCTGATCTTCAGCGTGCCGTACCTGATCTGGCGCCTGGGCGGCACCGATTACTACGCACCGCTGGTGGTGGTGCAGATCATCACCGGCATCCTGCTGGGCCCGGGCATCCTGGGCCGCGCCTTCCCCGAGTACTACGGTTTTGTCTTCAACCCGCAGGTGATCACGGCGCTGAACGGCGTGGCCTGGTGGGCCGTGATGATCTTCGTGATGCTGGCCGGGATCGAGCTGGACCTGAAGCAGGCCTGGCGCCACCGCGTCGAGAGCACCATCACGGCAGGCTTCGCGCTCGGCACGCCGCTGCTGTTCGGCTGCGTGGCCGCGCTGGGCATGCTGCAGTACGGCGGCTGGCGCGGCGCCCAGTCGCACGAGTGGCAGTTCGTGCTGGGCGTGGGCATGTCGTGCGCCGTGACGGCGCTGCCGATCCTGATCCTGCTGATGGAAAAGCTGGGCCTACTGCGCCAGCCGATCGGCCAGCGCATCCTGCGCTATGCGAGCCTGGACGATATCGCGATCTGGGGCGTGCTGGCGCTCATCCTGCTGGACTGGGACCGCGTCGGGCGCCAGCTCGGCTTCCTGGCCGCGTTCGCGCTGGCTACCATCGTGTATCGCAGGCTGATGGCCAGGCTGGCCGAGCAGGACCGCTGGTACGTGGCGCTGGTGTGGCTGGCGCTGTGCGCGCTTGCCGCCGACTGGGCCGGTCTGCATTACATGGTGGGCGCCTTCCTGGCCGGCGTGGTGATGGACGCGCACTGGTTCGACCAGCAGAAGCTGGACCAGATGCGCCACCACGTGCTGCTGCTGCTGATGCCGGTGTTCTTCCTGTCCACCGGGCTGCGCACCAACTGGGCGGTGGGCGGCACCGCCGTGTTCGTGGCAGCCGGCGTGCTGCTGGCGGCGTCCGTCGCGGGCAAGCTGGCCGGCGTGCACCTGGCTGGCCGCATCCTGAAATGGGGGCCGGGCGAAGCGTCCATCATCGGCTGGCTGCTGCAGACCAAGGCCCTGATCATGATCATCTTCGTCAATATCCTGCTCGACAAGGGCATCATTTCCAGCGAGACCTTCACGGCGCTGCTGCTGATGGCGATCGGCAGCACGATGCTGACGATCCCGATGGTGGCGCCGATGCTGCGGCGCGTGCAGGCGCTGGTGCTGAAAACCGGCTGAACCGGCAGCGGGCGGGCTAGTGCACCGCCAGCCACTGCTCCAGCGCCGGCGCCGTCAGCGGCTGGCTGATGTAGTTGCCCTGCAGGCTGTTGCAGCCGTGGGCGGCCAGGAAGTCGTGCTGGTCGCGCGTCTCGACGCCCGTGCCCACCACGCGGATGTTCAGGTTGTGGCCGATGTCGAGCATCGTCTTGGCCAGGATGCCGCTGCCCGGCACGCCGTCGATTTCCTGCACGCGCTGGCGCGTCATCTTCAGCTGGCTGACGGGCAGGTGGCGCAGGCAGGTCAGGTTGTTGGCGCCGGCGCCGAACTCGTCGACCGACAGGCGGATGCCCAGTTCCTGCAGGCCGTTGGCCAGCCGCTGCGCCCCTTCCGGGTCCATCATCAGCTGTTCCTCGCGCAGTTCCAGCGTGAGGCTGGCCGTGCGCAGGCCATGGTGCGCCATGCGGCGGGCGATGTAGGGCAGGTAGTCGCGCTGCGAGAACTCGCGGCTCGAGGCGTTGATGGAAATCGGCAGGTCCGGGAAGCCCAGTTCCGCGAGCCGGCGCAGGGTGCCGCACACGTCCTCCAGCACGCGCCGGCCCAGCTGCACGATCAGGCCGTTCTCTTCCGCCTCCGGCAGGAAATCGGCCGGCAGCAGCTCCCCCCGCTCCGGATGGCGCCAGCGCAGCAGCGCCTCCACGCCCAGGATCTTGCCCGTCTCGACGGAGACATGGGGCTGGAACAGCAGGTACAGGTCGTCGCGCTCCAGGGCGTCGCGCAGCGACTGCTCCATGCGCTGGCGTGCTGCGGTATTGGCGGCCATGCCGGGCGAGTAGAAGTGCACCGCATCCGGCCCGCCATGCTTGCCCTGGTACATGGCCGTGTCGGCCGCCTGCAGCAGTTCGCCCACGCTCCGGCCGTCGCTCGGCCAGACGGCCACGCCCATGCTGGCGCCGACCGACAGGAGGCGGCCGTCGATCTCCATCTCGCTGGCCATGGCACGGCGGATGCGGTCGATCATCTTCAGCGTGAAGCGCAGGCTGGGCTGGCCGGCCAGCACCAGCACGAATTCGTCGCCGCCCAGCCGCGCCACGGTGTCCGTTTCGCGCAGCGCCGACTGCAGGCGCTGCGCGACCTGCTTCAACACCTGGTCGCCCGCCGCGTGGCCCATCGTGTCGTTGATTTCCTTGAACTTGTTCAGGTCCAGCAGCACCACGCCCACCATCTCGCTGGCCCGCTGCGCCGCGCCGATCGCATGCTCGAGCCGGTCGCGCAGCAGCAGGCGGTTGGCCAGGCCGGTGAGGGGATCGTGCGTGACGAGGTGCTCGAGCTGCGTGGTGCGCTGCTTCATCGCGGTAATGTCCTCGATGATGCCGATGAAGTGCGTGACGCGCTGGGCGTGGTCGCGTACCGGCGTGACGGTGACGTGATTCCAGAACAGTTCGCCGTTCTTGCGCTGGTTGCGGAACACCACGGTGGCGGGGCGGTGCGAGGCGATGGCGCTGGCCAGCTGGGCGCGCTGGTCGTCGTCCATGCCCGGCGCGGCCATGAAGCGGGCGTCGCGGCCCAGCGATTCGGCTGCGCTGTAGCCGCTGATGTATTCGAAAGCAGGGTTGAGGTAGGCGATCGGGTTCTCGCGGCCATCGTGCCGGGCGATGACGATGCCGTTGCTGGCCGCCATCAGTGCCCGTTCGAACAGCTCCAGCTTGTCGCGCTGGCGGTAGTGCTCGGTCAGGTCCATGCCCAGGCCGCACAGGTAGCGGCCGTCGCCCGGGATTTCCAGCCGCGAGCCGCAGAACACGTATGGCGTGGTGCCGCCGGCGCCATTGCGCAGGCGTCCTTCGATCTGGACCCGTTCGTCCTGCTGGAACACGTTGCAGAACGCCTGGGCGATGTGCGGGCGTTCGGCCGGCTCGAACAGCTCGAGCATGTGGATGCTGCGCAGACGTTCGGCGGACAGGCCGGTGGCCTGCTCGACCTGCCGGTTCCACAGCAGGAAGTAGCCGGCCTCGTCCAGCACGTAGAAGGCGCCGGCCACCAGGTTCAGCATCTCGCGCAGCGGCACGCCGCCGACCATGTCGACCGCTTCCGCCACCGTCCGGCCACTGCCCGGTGCGGCATTCTGCCCGCTTTCTCGCATTTCGTTTCCCGTGTCCGCTGCCAGCTGGCGCAGGACGCCGTGCCTGTCTCCGCTGGCTGTTTTTATCGATGCCGGTCCGGCAAATGCGCTTTGCCGCCGGCGCTGGCAGACCTTCGTCTGTCCCACGGCGAGTATGGACGTTTTTGCAAAACAGGGCGCGCGCTTGCGGCGCGTGGATGAGCCTGCAAGCAAGGGCGGCAGCCAGTTTGCGATGAGCAATGATGCGGAAGGGACAGTGGTTGGCAAGAATGTCTGTCCCAGCTTTGTCCATGCCAGCGTGCTGTCGAGTCCAGGGCCGAACCGGGCCGGCACCACGCCCGGGATAGCCCGGCAGCAGGGGCGGAAATGGCTGACTATTTATCTTGCTAGTGGTTGTTGCGTCTCAAGACGCCGTGCTATCCTAAGCGGCTGTATCTGGGAGCTCGCCGGAGACTTGTCTTTCGGGCAACCAAAGAGTCCTTCCCCCACAACTTGATGTGCGATCCGCTAACCGGTCAGGCCGTGTCGCGGAAGGTTGAATTAACCCGCCCACACTCGCGAAGCGCGAAGAAAGGTGAGCAAGAATGATGCAACAACTCGAGTCCAACTCCTACCTGTTTGGTGGGAATGCGCCGTACGTAGAGGAACTCTACGAAGCGTACCTGGAAAATCCCGGCTCCGTCCCGGACAACTGGCGTTCCTATTTCGACGCGATGCAGCACGTGCCTGCCGTCGATGGCACCAGCAAGCCGGACGTCAACCACTCCTCCGTCATCGCCTCGTTTGCCGAACGCGCCAAATCCGGCCCGATCCGCACCGTGACCGCCTCGGCCGATGCCGAGATGGGCCGCAAGCGCGTTGCCGTCACGCAGCTGATCGCCGCCTACCGCTACCTGGGCTCGCGCTGGGCCAACCTGGACCCGCTGCAGCGCCAGGAGCGCCCGCCGATCCCGGAACTGGATCCGGCCTCGTACGGCTTCACCGATGCGGACATGGACACCGTGTTCAACATCAGCAATACCTACTTCGGCCAGGAAACCGCCTCGCTGCGCGACCTGCTGAACTTCCTGCGCGACACGTACACCCGTTCGATCGGTGCCGAGTACATGTACATCTCCGACCCGGCCGAAAAGCGCTGGCTGCAGGAGCGCCTGGAATCGATCCGTTCCACGCCGAGCTTCGGCGCGGAAAAGAAGAAGCACATCCTGGAACGCCTGACGGCGGCCGAAGGCCTGGAACGCTACCTGCACACCAAGTACGTGGGCCAGAAGCGCTTCTCGCTGGAAGGCGGCGAGACGTTCATCGCCTCGATCGACGAGATCATCCAGCGCGCCGGTGAGAAGGGCGTGCAGGAAATCGTCATCGGCATGGCCCACCGCGGCCGCCTGAACGTGCTGGTGAACACCCTCGGCAAGGCGCCGAAGGACCTGTTCGAGGAATTCGAAGGCAAGCACGGCGACGACCTGCCGGCCGGCGACGTGAAATACCACCAGGGCTTCTCGTCCGACATCTCCACCGCGGGCGGCCCGGTCCACCTGTCGCTGGCGTTCAATCCTTCCCACCTGGAGATCGTCAACCCGGTCGTCGAAGGTTCGGTCAAGGCCCGCATGGACCGCCGCGGCGACACGCTGGGCGCGCAGGTGCTGCCGATCCTGGTGCACGGCGATGCCGCATTCGCCGGCCAGGGCGTGGTGATGGAAACGCTGAACCTGGCGCAGACCCGCGGTTACGGCACGGGCGGCACGGTGCACATCGTGATCAACAACCAGATCGGCTTCACCACCTCCGACCCGCGCGACGCGCGTTCGACGATCTACTGCTCCGACGTCGTGAAGATGATCGAGGCGCCGGTGCTGCACGTGAACGCCGACGATCCGGAAGCGACCGTGCTGGCCTCGCAGATCGCGCTGGACTACCGCGCCGAGTTCCACAAGGATATCGTCGTCGACATCATCTGCTACCGCAAGCTGGGTCACAACGAGCAGGACACCCCGGCGCTGACGCAGCCGCTGATGTACAAGAAGATCGCCCAGCACCCGGGCACCCGCCGCCTGTACGCCGACAAGCTGGCCGTGCAGGGCGTGATCCCGGCCGATGGCGGCGACACGATGGTCGCGGCCTACCGCGATGCCATGGACGCCGGCAAGCACACGGTCGATCCGGTGATCTCGAACTTCAAGGGCAAGTTCGCCGTCGACTGGCTGCCGTTCCTGAACCGCAAGTGGACCGACGCGGCCGACACCGCCGTGCCGCTGACGGAACTGAAGCGCCTGGCCACCCGCATCACCACCGTGCCGGAAGGCTTCAAGGTGCACTCGCTGGTCGAGAAGGTGCTGGGCGACCGCGCCAACATGGGTAAAGGCGAGCTGAACCTGGACTGGGGCATGGGCGAACACCTGGCCTACGCCTCGCTGGTGTCGTCCGGCTATGCCGTGCGCCTGACCGGCCAGGATGCCGGCCGCGGCACGTTCACGCACCGCCATGCCGTGCTGCACGACCAGAACCGCGAACGCTGGGATGCCGGCACCTATGTGCCGCTGCAGAACGTGTCCGAAGGCCAGGCACCGTTCACCGTGATCGACTCCGTGCTGTCCGAAGAAGCGGTGCTGGGCTTCGAATACGGCTACTCGACGGCCGAGCCGAACACGCTGACGATCTGGGAAGCCCAGTTCGGCGACTTCGTCAACGGCGCGCAGGTCGTGATCGACCAGTTCATCAGCTCCGGCGAAGTCAAGTGGGGCCGCGCTTCGGGCCTCGTGATGCTGCTGCCGCACGGTTACGAAGGCCAGGGTCCGGAACACTCGTCCGCCCGTCCGGAACGTTTCCTGCAGCTGTGCGCGGACAACAACATGCAGGTGGCGCAGCCGACGACGGCCGCGCAGATCTTCCACCTGCTGCGCCGCCAGATGGTGCGCCAGTTCCGCAAGCCGCTCGTCGTGATGACGCCGAAATCGCTGCTGCGCAACAAGGACGCCGGCTCGTCGCTGAACGAACTCGCCAAGGGCGCGTTCCAGACCGTGATCGGCGAAGTGGACGACAAGATCGATGCCAAGAAGGTCAAGCGCGTGATCGCCTGCTCCGGCAAGGTGTATTACGACCTGGTCAACGCCCGCAAGACGCGCGGCCAGACCGACACGGCCATCATCCGCGTCGAGCAGCTGTACCCGTTCCCGCACAAGGCCTTCGCCGCCGAACTGAAGAAGTTCCCGTCGCTGGCCGAAGTGGTGTGGGCACAGGACGAGCCGCAGAACCAGGGTCCATGGTTCCAGATCCAGCACAACATCTTCGAGTCGATGGATGCGGGCCAGCGCCTGGCATACGCCGGCCGTCCTGCTTCCGCGTCGCCGGCTGTCGGTTACTACGACAAGCACTACGCGCAGCAGAAGGATCTGCTGGAGACGGCATTCTCGAAGCTGAAGGGCTTCATCCTGACCAAGTAATCGGGCATCTGATCGAGTCTGATCCATCTGGACAGGCCGCGCCGGCCGGTACTTTGAAACCGCCGCGCGGCCCCACGCATAACGAATTCACGGAGTAATACATGGCACAAATCGAAGTCAAAGTTCCTCAACTGTCGGAATCCGTCGCCGAAGCGACCCTGCTGTCCTGGCACAAGAAGGTCGGCGAAGCCGTCACGCGCGACGAAAACATGATCGACATCGAAACCGACAAGGTCGTCCTGGAACTGCCGGCACCGAGCGCCGGCGTGATTGTGCAGCTGCTCAAGGGCGACGGCGCGACCGTCGTGGCCGATGAAGTCATCGCCATCATCGATACCGAAGCCGGCGCGCAAGTCTCGCCGATCGCCGTGACCGCCGCGCCCGCCGCCGCCGCCGCCCCTGCGCCAGCCGCCGCTGCCGCCGCACCGGCTGCCACCGGTGGTTCGAAAGGCGACGTGGCCATGCCGGCCGCCGCCAAGATCCTGTCCGAAAAAGGCCTGTCGGCCGGCGACGTGTCCGGTTCCGGCAAGGACGGCCGCGTGACCAAGGGCGATGCCCTCGGTGCTTCCGCCAAGCCCCCTGCTGCCGCACCGGCCCCCGCCGCTGCCAAGCCGGCCCTGCAGAAAGTGGCCGCACCATCGTCGCCGGCCAGCCTGGGCGACCGCCCGGAAGAGCGCGTGCCGATGAGCCGCCTGCGCGCCCGCATCGCCGAGCGCCTGCTGGACTCGCAAGCCACCAACGCCATCCTGACCACCTTCAACGAGGTGAACATGAAGCCGGTGATGGACCTGCGCAACAAGTACAAGGACAAGTTCGAGAAGGAACACGGCGTCAAGCTGGGCTTCATGTCGTTCTTCGTCAAGGCCGCCGTGGCCGCGCTGAAGAAGTACCCGATCATCAACGCGTCGGTCGACGGTAACGACATCGTCTACCACGGCTACTTCGACATCGGCATCGCCGTCGGCTCGCCGCGCGGCCTGGTGGTGCCGATCCTGCGCAACGCCGACCAGATGTCGATCGCCGAGATCGAGAAGAAGATCGGCGAATTCGGCGCCAAGGCCAAGGAAGGCAAGCTGACGCTGGACGACCTGACCGGCGGCACGTTCTCGATCTCGAACGGCGGTACGTTCGGCTCGATGCTGTCGACCCCGATCATCAACCCGCCGCAGTCGGCCATCCTGGGCGTGCACGCGACCAAGGACCGCGCCGTGGTGGAAAACGGCGAGATCGTCATCCGCCCGATGAACTACCTGGCCATGTCGTACGACCACCGCATCATCGACGGCCGCGAAGCCGTGCTGGGCCTGGTCGCCATGAAGGAAGCGCTGGAAGATCCGGCGCGCCTGCTGCTGGACCTGTAATCGAAGCGTCGTAAATCGCCTGGGGTCTGTCCCGCGGAAGCCGGGGACAGACCCCATAACCTCGGGAGCCAACGCCATGAACGTCTCCGAAGAAATCAAGCGCCTGCACGAGCTGCACCAGGCCGGCGCCCTGACCGACGAGGAATTCGCCCGCGCCAAGGAGCGCCTGCTCAGCGCGGAAGCGAAGGCCGTTAGCGGCTGCGGTTCGCGGTTCCACAAGACGGCACCCGGCGACGCGGCCAACGGCGACCTGACCAGCGAGCTGTCCCGCCTGCGCCGTTCGCGCACGGACCGCTGGCTCGGTGGCGTCTGCGGCGGCATCGCGCAGGTGTCCGGCGTGGCTTCGTGGATCTGGCGCCTGGTGTTCGCGCTGTTTACGATCTCGTTCGGGTTCGGGCTGGCGATTTACATCCTGTTGTGGATATTCGTCCCAGAGGACGAACTGATTGGAAAAGACAATGAGCAATAAAAATTTTGACGTTGTAGTGATCGGCGCCGGTCCCGGCGGGTATATCGCGGCCATCCGCGCAGCGCAGCTGGGCTTTTCCGTTGCCTGTATCGATGAATGGGCCAACGAAAAGGGCGGTCCCGCTCCTGGCGGCACCTGCACCAACGTGGGCTGCATCCCGTCGAAGGCGCTGCTGCAGTCGTCCGAGCATTTCGAACATGCCGGTCACGCGTTCAAGGAACACGGCATCGACGTGGCCGGCCTGTCCCTGAACCTGGGCCAGATGCTCAAGCGCAAGAACAACGTCGTCAAGCAGAACAACGACGGCATCCTGTACCTGTTCAAGAAGAACAAGGTGACCTTCTTCCACGGCCGCGGCGCCTTCGCCGGTGCCGCGGGCGCCGAAGGTTACCCGATCGAGATCACCGGCCCGACCATCGAAACGATCAGCGCCAAGCAGGTGATCGTGGCGACCGGTTCGAACGCGCGTGCCCTGCCGGGCGCACCGTTCGACGAGAAGCTGATCCTGTCGAACACGGGCGCGCTGGCGATCGAAGCCGTGCCGGCCAAGCTGGGCGTCATCGGTGCCGGCGTGATCGGCCTGGAAATGGGTTCCGTGTGGCGCCGCCTGGGTGCCGACGTGACCGTGCTGGAAGGCCTGCCGCAGTTCCTGGGCGCCGTCGACGAGCAGGTGGCCAAGGAAGCGCACAAGCTGTTCACGAAGCAGGGCCTGAAGATCAGCCTGGGCGTGAAGGTCGACAGCGTGACCGCGGGCGACAACAGCGTCACCGTCAAGTACACGGATGACAAGGGCACCGCGACGGAAGCCGTGTTCGACAAGCTGATCGTCTCGATCGGCCGCACGCCGAACACGATCGGCCTGGGGCTTGAGAAGGCCGGCCTGCAGCTGGACGAGCGCGGCTTTATCGCCGTGGACGGCGACTGCAAGACCAACCTGCCGGGCGTGTGGGCGATCGGCGACGTGGTGCGCGGCCCGATGCTGGCGCACAAGGCGGAAGAAGAGGGTGTCGCGGTGGCCGAACGCATCGCCGGCCAGCATGGCCACACCAACTTCGACACGATTCCATGGGTGATCTACACGTCGCCGGAAATCGCCTGGGTCGGCAAGACGGAGCAGCAGCTGAAGGCGGCCGGCACGGCGTACAAGTCCGGCTCGTTCCCGTTCCTGGCCAACGGCCGTGCGCGCGCATTGGGTGACACGTCCGGCTTCGTCAAGTTCCTGGCCGATGCCACGACCGACGAGATCCTGGGCGTGCACATCGTCGGTCCGATGGCCTCCGAGCTGATTTCGGAAGCCGTCGTGGCGATGGAGTTCAAGGCCTCGGCCGAAGACATCGCGCGCATCTGCCACGCCCACCCGTCGCTGTCCGAAGCGACCAAGGAAGCGGCACTGGCCATCGACAAGCGCACGCTGAACTTTTAAGTAAATCGTCGTGCCTCCACCGGGCCGGCCTTCGTGCCGGCCCGGTGTTTTTGTGTGAATCGAATGTCATGAACGTCCTCGAGTTTTACCAGCATGCGCTGGAACAGCGCCACTTCAAGCCCGACGCGGCCCAGCACCGCGCGGTCGAACGGCTGCAGCAGTGCTACGACGAATGGGTCGAGTACAAGGCCCAGCGGTCGAACGGCTTCAAGCGGCTGATCAACCGTCCCGACGTGCCGAAAGGCGTGTACATGTGGGGCGGCGTGGGGCGGGGCAAGTCGTTCCTGATGGACTCGTTCTATTCGGTGGTGCCGGTGGTGCGCAAGACGCGCCTGCACTTCCATGAATTCATGCGTGCCGTGCACATCCAGCTCGACGAGCTGATGGGCATCGCCGACCCGCTCGACGAGGTGGCGAAACGCATCGCGAAGAAATACCGGCTGATCTGCTTCGACGAGTTCCACGTGTCCGACGTGGCCGACGCGATGATCCTGTATAACCTGATGAAGGCGCTGTACGACAACGGCGTGTCGTTCATCATGACTTCCAACTACGAGCCGTCCACGCTGTATCCGGACGGGCTGCACCGCGACCGCATCCTGCCCACCATCGCGCTGCTCAAGGAGCGCATGGACGTGCTCAACGTGGACGCCGGCGTCGACTACCGCAGCCGCGCGCTCGAACAGGTGCAGGCCTATTACATGCCGCTCAATGCGGCCACGGATGCCAAGCTGCGCGAAGCGTTCACCGGCCTGGCCGACACGCAGGAAGAAGATGCCCGCATCACGGTGGAGAACCGCGAGATCCGTGCGCTGCGCCGCGCCGGCACCGTCATCTGGTTCGACTTCCACACGCTGTGCGGCGGTCCCCGCTCGCAGAACGACTACCTTGAAATCGCCAGCCGTTTCCATACCGTGATATTGTCCGGTGTGCCGATGATGTCGGCCGGCCAGTCGTCCGAGGCGCGCCGTTTCACCTGGCTGATCGACGTGTTCTACGACCAGGGCGTGAAGCTGATCATGTCCGCCGAAGTGGAGCCGGAAGAGCTGTACACCTCCGGCGCGCTGGCCAACGAATTCCACCGCACCGTGTCGCGCATCGTCGAGATGCAGTCGCGCGAGTACATGGAAAAGGCCCAGCGCGGCGCGGCCGCGGCACTGACCTGAACGGATAGGAAAGATGGCATTGCATTTCAACGTATCGAAGATCGCACGCGGGCTGCTGGCCTTGTTCTGCACCCTTGCTTGCACTCTGTCCTGCGCCGTGGCGTACGCCGAGCCGGTGCAGACGGTGCAGACGGTGGAGCAGGCCGACGCCGCGCTGCTGCAGGTGAAGGCGGCGCGGGCCGCCGTGGAAAGCGAGTTCGCGGACAGCGAGAAGGTCTGCTACGCGAAGTTCTTCGTCAATAACTGCCTGGACAAGGCCAAGGAACTGCGGCGCGTGCGCCTGGCGGAACTGCGCGCGACGGAAATCGACGCGAACTACTTCAAGCGCAAGAACGCCGTGGAAGTGCGCGACCGCGAGCTGGAGGAACGCGCCCAGCGTGACGCGGCAGAAGAAGCGGCCAACGCGAAGAACCCGCCGAAGCCGCGCCCGAACCCGGCCGACCGCGCCGCACCCGTGCCGCTCAGGAAGCTGCCGGCCCAGCGCGCCGCCGAACACGAGGCGCGCGTGCAGAAGCAGGCCGCCGAGGATGCCGCCAAGGCCGGCGAGCGCGCGAAGAACGTCGAGGAAGCCAAGGCCCGCCAGGCCGAATCGCTGGAACGCCAGAAGCGCGTGGCGGAGAAGGCGGCCGAACGCGCCGCGCGCCAGGCCAGGCGCGCCGCCGATGCCGCCGCGAAGGAAGCGGCGGCGGCGGAGAAGGCCAAGCAGAAGGCGCTGCAAAAATAACGCAGGCTTACGGAAGAGCCCGTGTCCAGGTTGGGGTCTGACCCCAACCTGGACACGGGCTCTGCTGTTTAGACGGCCTGGTCCAGTGCCTGCACCGTGAATGACGTGGCTTTCGCGGCCGGCGCAACTAACCGGATGATGGCCATCGTGCAGTTCTCCGCCTTCTCGCCGGCCCGCTCCTGCGCCTTGTCGATCAGCAGCCCGGCCGCCTCGCGCGGCGTACGGCGCGCCACGACGGCCGCCAGTTCCGAATCCGCAAACCAGGACCACAGCCCGTCGGTGCACAGCAGGAAGCCGTCGCCGGCCTGCAGGTTTTCGTGCGAATCGACCGCCACGAACGGTGCTTTCAGGCGGTTGCCCAGCACATTGTTTAGCAGCCGCGAGCTGCGGTGCCGGCGCGCCGAGTCGGGCGCCACGCCATCGACGGTGACCAGGTGATCGACATAGCCGGCATCGTCCGACCGGCCGGCAGCGGCGCCGTCCGCGAACCGGTACACGCGGCTGTCGCCCACGGTGGCCCAGACGGCCTGCCGGGCCGGCGTGAGCAGCAGCAGTGCCATCGTCGTCTGGTGGTCGCGGGCCAGCGGATCCATCAGCAGCACGTCATGGGTTTCCTGGGCGATGTCGCGCAGCAGCGTGGCCAGGCGGTCGATGCCGGTCGTGCCGCCGGGACGGAAGCCGTCGAACAGCTGCCTGGCCGTGTGGAGCAGCTGGTCCGCCCCGGCCGCAGTGGCGCCGCCATCGGCAACGATCGCCAGCACGTAGCCGGGCGCGTTGGAAGCCGTGAACAGTGTCGCGCGGTCGTTCTGGCGCGGACGGCGACCGGCGTGCTGGCCAGTGCCCGCCTCGAGTTTGTATGCATTCATGGTGGCCGGGGATCCTTGCTGCTTTTTTCTATTGCTTACCTGGGTTAAACTATGCACCGGTTAGCAGTTTTGTTGCAAGCATAAATGTTGCACTGTGGATTGTTGCCAAGCAGAACTTCGGCAAATGCCCAACCCCACCCGGCAGCGAATCCCATGAAGAACGAAGAAGAAATCCGGCGCCGCATCGTTGAACTGGATGTGGAGCACCGCGACCTGGACGCCGTCATCGACATGCTCACGCTCGACGGCCACCACGACCAGCTCCAGCTGCGCCGTTTGAAGAAGCGCAAACTGCAACTGAAAGACTACATCACGCTGCTGAAGATGCAGCTGGTGCCCGACGTACCGGCCTGAACCGCCACCATCCGCGTTCCCACGCAGTAAAAGATCATCTTGAGCGACGACATCCACACGCCCGCCGTCCCCGACGGCGAGGGCGATGCCCCCGCTAGCAATCCCGGCAAGCACGATGCCGAGGTCGAGCGGCTGTTCGGCACCGGCGGCCCGCTGGGCCCGGCCGTGGGCGGTTTTCGTCCCCGCAAGGCGCAGACCGAAATGGCCAAGGCCATCGCCCAGGCCATCACGGAGCAGAGCACGCTGATCGCCGAGGCCGGCACCGGCACGGGCAAGACGTTTGCCTACCTGGTGCCGGCGCTGATGTGGGGCGGCAAGACGATCGTCTCGACGGGCACCAAGAACCTGCAGGACCAGCTGTACCTGCGCGACATCCCCACCGTGCGCGCCGCGCTCAAGGCCCCGGTCTCCGTGGCGCTGCTGAAAGGTCGCGGCAACTACCTGTGCCACTACCACCTGGAGCGCACGCTGGCCAACGGCCGCATGACGTCGCGCGAGGATGTGGGCTACCTGCGCGAGATCTCGCGCTTCCTCAAAATGACGCAGTCCGGCGACAAGGCCGAACTGGCGCGCGTGCCGGAAAACGCGCCGGTCTGGAACCTGGTCACGTCCACGCGGGAAAACTGCGTGGGGCAGGACTGCCAGTACTACCAGGACTGCTTCGTGATGAAGGCGCGCCGCGAGGCGCAGCAGGCCGACGTGGTGGTCGTCAACCACCACCTGTTCTTTGCCGACGTGGCCCTGAAGGACACGGGCGTGGCCGAACTGCTGCCGTCCGCGAACACCATCATCTTCGACGAGGCGCACCAGCTGCCCGATACCGCCACGCTGTTCTTTGGCGAGACGGTGTCCACCAGCCAGGTGCTGGAGCTGTGCCGCGACGTGTTGGCCGAGGGCCTGGCGCATGCGCGCGATGGCGCCAACTGGGCCAGCGTCGTCACCGTGGTGGAGAAGGCCGCGCGCGACCTGCGCCTGACGTTCCCGCAGGACGTGGTGCGGCTGTCGCTGGCGCAGATCGCGCCGTCGTCGGACTTCTTCCCCGCGCTGGCCAAGCTGAAGGAAGAGCTGGACGGCATGCTGGAAGTGCTGGAAGGCCAGGCGCAGCGCGCCGAGACGATCGAGCAGTGCCGCCAGCGCGGCCTGGAGCTCGCGCAGAAATACAAGGACTGGCAAGTCGATCCGAAGGCCAAGGTGCCGCCCGGCCAGGAAGCCGTCTACTGGGTCGAGGCGTTCGCCAGCTCGCTGCAGCTGCACAAGACGCCCCTGTCGATCGCGCAGATCTTCAACAACCAGCGCGAGGGTACGCCGCGCAGCTGGATTTTCACGTCCGCCACGCTGGCCGTCAAAAACGACTTCAAGCACTTCTCGCACCAGCTGGGGCTGTACGACGAGCCGGCCATGTCCTGGCCGAGCCCGTTCAACTACCCGGACCAGGGCATCCTGTACGTGCCGCAGGGGTTGCCGGACCCGAATTCGATGGGCTACACGGATGCCGTGCTCGATGCGGCGCTGCCCGTGATCGAGGCCGCCGGCGGGCGCACCTTCCTGCTGTGCACCACGCTGCGCGCCGTGAAGCGGGCGGCCGAGCGCCTGCGCGACGAATTCGAGAAGCGCGGGCTGAAGTTCCCCCTGTTCGTGCAGGGCGACCGGGGCCGTACCGAGCTGCTGGACCAGTTCCGCAAGGCCGGCAACGGCGTGCTGATCGGCAGCCAGAGCTTCTGGGAAGGCGTGGACGTGCGCGGCGAGGCGCTCTCGCTCGTCATCATCGACAAGCTGCCGTTTGCGCCGCCGGACGATCCCGTGCTGGCCGCGCGCATCGAGGTGATGGAGAAGAAGGGCATGAACGGCTTCGTGCACCACACGCTGCCGGAAGCCATCATCAACCTGAAGCAGGGCGCCGGCCGCCTGATCCGCGACGAAGCGGACCGCGGCGTGCTGATGCTGTGCGACCCGCGGGTGATTTCGAAACCATACGGCCGCCGCATCTGGCAAAGCCTGCCGCCCTTCAAGCGTACCCGGGAACAGGCCGACGTGATCGCGTTTTTCCAGCCGCCGGCAGCCTGATTTTCCCGCCCCGTGGCGGATGACTGCGTAGTCGTTTGACTGCGCAGTACGCGTTTGCGCTGGCGCAAAGTCAGCCTTGACCAGCTTGTTACAGTGGGTCAGCGTCCGTTATAAAAAATACCATCGGGGGAGACACGGGAGGGGATGAAATGACGATCCGCTACGGCTGTTTCTTCAGCTACGCCCATGGCCAGCACGCCTTCATGAGCAAGTTCAAGAACGACTTGGTCGACGCGCTGCGCTGCTACCTCGAACCGCACCTGGACACGGAGAAGGAACTGTTCGTCGACAGCGAGCAGCTGGGTGGAGGAGACGACCTGGACCAGAAGATTGCGCATGCAATGTGCGAGAGCGTCTGCATGATCATGATCTACACGCCGAAGTACGAAGCGCATGCCTACACGCGGCGCGAATTCGCCGCGATGCAGCTGATCGAGGCCGAGCGCCGCACCTGGTATCCGCTGCCGAGCCATTTGATCATCCCCGTCATCATGACGCGCCATCCGGTCAGCCTGCCGCCGCAGGTGAGCGAGGGCTTCTATGTCGATTTTTCCCGCTACACGCTGGCCACCGGCGACCTGAAGACCAACCCGGACTACCTGCCGGACATCGAGAAGATCGTGCAGCGCATCGTGGCGCATTACCACTTCCTGAAGTACAGCATCCCGCCCGGGCACGACTGCAGCCGCTTCGTGCTGCCGCCGCTGCCGCCCGAATGGCGGCCCGTGCCGCCGCCGCATTTTCCCCGCTAGGCCGGTCATTCCCGCCCCGGTCCGCCCGACTCTTCGCAAAGGAACGCCAATGGAACCGCATCGACTGTCCCTGCCGCCGCTCGACGAACCGGGCGAAGTCGCCACCTTCTATTCCCACAAGGGCGGGGCAGGGCGCACGATGGCGCTGGCGAACCTGGCCGTGATGCTGGCGCGCCGCCACAATGCGACCGTGCCCACGCTGATGATCGACTGGGACATGGAAGCGCCAGGGCTGCACCACTACTTCAAGGTGCAGCCCGATGGGCCGGGCGTGCTGGAACTGTTCGAGGCCTGCCGCGACCAGCTGCTGCGGCGCAGCCGCCACGCGGCGGAAAGCTGTGCGGACGAAGGGGAGCGCGATACCGCGCTGGCGCAGGCGGTGCTCGATGCGGTGGGCTGGGAACAGTACGTCACGCGCGCCGACCTGGGTCGCCCCCTGTACCTGATGCGCGCCGGCCGGCAGGATGGCAGCTATGCCGAACGCCTCGCCCGGCTGGACTGGGAGGCGCTGTTCGATGCCTGTCCGGCGCTGTTCCGCGTCTTTGCCGAAAACCTGGCGCGGCGCTTCCGGCACGTGCTGGTCGATGCGCGTGCCGGGCGTACCGAAACGGCCGGCATCTGCACCACGCTGCTGCCGACCCGGCTGGTGCTGGTGTTCACGCCGAACCACCAGCACCTGGAGGGGCTCGAAGCGCTCGTGCAGCGCACCACCACCTGGCGCCGCAGCCACGAGGAGGAACAGCGCCCGCTGCTGATCTACCCGCTGCCGTCGCGCATCGAGATGAACGATTCGGCGCAGCGCGCGCTGTGGCGGCGCGGCGACCCGGAACGCCGCATCCCCGGCTACCAGCCCCTGTTCGAGCGCGCGCTGGGCGAAGCCTATGGGCTGTCCCGCGTGTCGCTGGAGAGCTATTTCAACGAAGTGCAGCTGCAGCAGTCGCGCAGCCTGGCCTGCGGCGAGGCGCTGCCCGTCAACGGCGAGCTCGATGACGACCGCTTCTCCGTCACGCGCACCTTCGAAGCGTTCCTCGGCTGGTTCCTGGGCGGCCACCGGCCCTGGCAGTCGCGGGACGAGATTCCGCTGCTCGATGCCGTGGCGGCCGGGCGGGCCGCGATGGAACGGGGCGGCGGACGTGGCGTGTCGCTGCCGCTGGCGCGCGACCTGGCGCGGCTTGGCCAGCTGTACCGCCGCGAGGGCAGGCTGGAGCAGGCCGCCGCCTGCCTCGAGGAAGGCCTGTCCTTGCACGTGCTGATCCTGGGCGACGACCATGCCGACACGCTGGACAGCAAGGCCGAACTGGCCGACCTGCTGTTCGAGCAGGAAAAGTACCACGAGGCGCACTTCCTGCAGGAAGCGGTGCTGGAAGCGCGCGAACGCATGTTCGGCGCCGGTGCACCGCCCACGCTGGAGGCGTCCACCGCGCTGGCCGCCACGCTGGCGCAGCTGGGCCAGTTCCCGGAGGCGCTGGCGCTGCAGGATGCCGTGATCGATGCCTACAGTCGCCAGCTGGGCGGCGAGCACCTGGCAACGGTGGAGAGCCTGGCGATCCGCGCCGATATCCTGAGCCTGGCCGAACGGATCGAACCGGCGGCCGAACTGCTCGAGCAGGTGCTGGCGCTGCGCACCCGCCTGCTGGGCCCGGAGCATGTGGACACCGTGCGCACCCGCAAGGTGCTGGCCCATGCAAAGGCCCGGCTGCGCCAGCCCGAGCCCCCCGCGGTGCGGGATGTGCATGGCCGCGAGCACCGCATGGTGGGCATCGACCAGCCGCGTGCCGGCTATCCCGCCGCGCAGGCGCACCGGGCGGCGCGGGGCGAGGCGCCGGCGGGCGAACTGTCGGTGCCACGCAGCGTGGTGCGCTGATCGCGCCACACTTTCCGCCATCCGGCCCGCCGGATGCGCTGGCGAAGCGTTGCTTCAGGTAAAATTCTCGTATGAGAATCCTGATCAGCAACGACGATGGCTACCTGGCACCGGGAATCGGTGCGCTGGCCGAAGCGCTGGCCCCCATCGCCGAGATCGTCGTGGTGGCGCCCGACAGCAACCGCTCCGGCGCCTCGAATTCGCTGTCGCTGGACCGGCCCCTGTCCGTGCAGCAGGCAGCGAATGGTTTCTATTTTGTCAATGGCACGCCGACCGACTGCGTGCACATCGCGCTGACCGGCATGCTGGTCGAGCGGCCCGACCTGATCGTCTCCGGCATCAACAACGGCCCGAACATGGGCGACGACACACTGTATTCCGGCACCGTCGCGGCCGCGACCGAAGGCTACCTGTTCGGCATCCCCGCCATCGCGTTTTCCCAGGGCGAGTGGGGCTGGGCGCACATCGCGGACGCGGCGAAGGCGGCGCGCGACATCGTGCAGCGCTATGCCGACGCGATCGCCAGTCCCTACCTGCTGAACGTGAACATCCCGAACCGGCCCTATGAAGAACTGGGACCGCCGCTGGCCACCCGCCTGGGCCGCCGCCACCAGGCCGAGCCCGTGATCAAGTCGCACGACCCGCGCGGCCGGGAAATTTTCTGGATCGGCCCGCCGGGTGCCTGCAAGGATGCGGGCGAGGGCACCGATTTCCATGCCGTGGCGGCCGGCCGCATCTCGATCACGCCGCTGCAGGTCGATCTCACCCACAAAACCCAGCTCGCGCAGCTGGCAAAGGCCCTCGGATGACCGACAAGCCCCGTACTTTCCCGCTGCCCCTGTCGTCGGTGACGGACAAGGGGCAGAAGAAGCCCGGCATCGCCGGCCCGGTCGCCACGCCGCAGACGGCCACCCGCAACGCCGCCCACCATCTGGCCAAGCCGGTGCAGACGTCGCATGCGAGCCCTCCGGCCTATCCATCGCACCTGTCGCTGCCAGCCCATGGAACGGGGCCCGGTCCGGCGAAGCCGATCGCCGCCTACCAGGGCGGGAGCATGGCAACGGTGGCCGGCACGCCGGCCGTCAAGGGGGCTTCGGCCCGGCCGCTGTCCTTCGAGCCGTCCCACCCCGGCATGGCGCGCCGCTATGCGCAGGTGCCCGACTCGGTACGCCGCGCGATGGTGGCGCGCGTGGCGAAGCAGGGCGTGCACGACCAGGCCGTACTGGCCGCGCTGGGCGCCGTGCCGCGCCATATGTTCATGGACGAAGGGCTGGCGGCGCAGGCCTATGTGGACGCCTCCCTGCCGATCGGCCACCAGCAGACCATCTCGCAGCCCTACATCGTGGCCCGCATGCTGGAAGTGCTGCGCCACGGCGGGGAACTGAAGAAAGTGCTGGAAATCGGCACCGGCTGCGGCTACCAGGCGGCTGTTCTTTCATGTATTTCGCAGGACGTGTATTCCATCGAGCGCATCAAGCCGTTACATGAGCTGGCGAAGGCCAACCTGCGGCCCCTGCGGATAGCGAATCTGCGTCTGCATTACGGAGATGGTATGCTTGGGCTGCCCCAGGCAGCGCCGTTCGACGGCATCATCCTCGCGGCCGCGGGACTGGAAGTACCGCAGGCGCTGCTGGATCAGCTGACCATTGGCGGACGGCTGGTGGCTCCCGTTGGCGAGCGCACCCAGCATCTCGAACTCGTCACCCGCGTGACGAGGAACGAATGGGTGCGCCAGACGCTGGAAGACTGCCACTTCGTGCCGCTGCGCGCAGGTACCATTTGAAGGTACCGTTCGAAGGTACCGTTTGAATGCACCGCTTAAAACGACCGTTTGGACGTACTTTGTAAAAGTGCCGCAATGACGGGTGCTGTCCTGCCGGTGCCGCCTTGCGGTACCGTGTTGGACAGTGCCGTATTCCATAGTGCCGCCATGGCCGTAACCCGGTCATGGCGCCGCGATGACCCGCCGGGCGAAGGATGCCACGGCAGGCGTAGAGATCGAGATCGAAACCAGATGAGCATGACGAAAAAAACCTCCCTGTATGCGCCCCTGCTGCTGCCCCTGCTGATGCTGGCAGCCTGTACGACCACCCCGAACCAGGCGCCCGTGATCGAGCGCCCCATCACCCGCCACACGCCGCGTCCCGCGCCGGCCCCGGCCCCGGTGCAGGAAACCAAGGACCGCGACGGCTACTACACCGTCCGCAAGGGCGACACGCTGCTGCGCATCGCACTGGACAACGGCCAGAACTACCGCGACCTGGTCACCTGGAACAACCTGGCCAACCCGAACGACATCAAGGTGGACCAGGTACTGCGCGTGGCGCCGCCGGAAGAGGCGCCGGGCGTGCGCACCGCCGCCGTCGCCATGCCACCGGATACGACGAAGATCGTGCCGCCGCCGAAGAAAACCGAGCCGAAGGGCGACAAGAAGCCGTTCGCCGAAGGCACGCTGGCCGAGCAGCAGAAGCTCGACCGCGATGGCGACGGCAAGCCCGACGCGCCGCCGAAAGCGGAGAAGCCGGTGCAACTGGCCAGCGCCAAGCCGTCCGCGCCGGCGCAGCCCGCACTGTCCGCCGAGGACCGCGATGTCAGCTGGATGTGGCCATCGGACGGCCGCGTCGTCGCCCAGTTCGACGAAGGCAAGAACAAGGGCATCGACATCGCCGGCCGGCCCGGCCAGCAGGTGCTTGCGGCAGGTGCAGGAAAGGTCATGTACGCCGGCAGCGGCATCCGCGGATATGGTAATCTCGTCATCGTCAAGCACAGTAACGGTCTGCTGTCCGCATACGCCCACAACCGGTCGATCCTCGTGAAGGAAGGCCAGACGGTCAACAAGGGCCAGACCATCGCCGAGATGGGGGATTCCGACTCCGACTCCGTCAAGCTGCACTTTGAAATCAGGCAGCAGGGCAAGCCGGTGGATCCTTCGAAGTTCCTGCCTAACCGTTAGGGCTGCCCATGACAAGCGCGCCGCACGATCGACTGGAAGATGACGCTCTGCCGGAAGATTATGCGGAGCGGCTGGCGGACGGGCACCCCACCGACGACGACGAAGGCGACCGCGATCCCGGCGACGTCGATGGCCGCGCGGCCGCCCCCGCCGAAACGGTCGACGAGCTGAAGAAGGTCCTGGCCGCCGAACTGTCCACCGACACCACCCAGCATTACCTGAACCAGATCGGCACCCGGCCGCTGCTCACGGCGCCGCAGGAAGTCCACTTCGCCACGCTGGCGAAAGCCGGCGATTTCGCCGCCCGGCAGAAGATGATCGAGCATAACCTGCGGCTCGTCGTGTCGATCGCCAAGCACTACATCAACCGCGGTGTCGTGCTGCTCGACCTGATCGAGGAAGGCAATATCGGCCTGATGCGCGCGATCGACAAGTTCGAGCCCGAGCGGGGCTTCCGCTTTTCCACCTATGCCACCTGGTGGATCCGCCAGAGCATCGAGCGGGCCATCATGAATCAGGCCCGCACGGTGCGCCTGCCGGTGCACATGGTGCGCGAGCTGAACCAGATCCTGCGCGGCAAGTACCACCTCGAGGCGCAGCACCACAACGGCAAGGATGCCACGGCCGAGGATATCGCCGAACTCGTCGGCCGCCCGGTCGAGGAGGTGCAGGACATCCTGGCGCTGTCCGAGCACGCCACGTCGCTCGATGCGCCGCTGGACAACGACCCGCAGTCGTCGCTGATGGACATGCTGCCCGGTGATGCGGAGGACAGCCCCGATGCGCGCGCCGAGCACCTGGAAATGACCCACCTGGTGCGCGACTGGCTGTCGCGCCTGCCGGACAAGCAGCGCATCGTCATCATGCGCCGCTTCGGCCTCGACAACGACGATCCGGCCACGCTGGAAACCCTGGCCGAGGAAATGGGCGTCACGCGCGAACGGGTGCGGCAGATCCAGCAGGAAGCGCTGGTGAAGCTCAAGCGCGCCATGGCGGCGCGCGGCGTGGTACGCGACTCGCTGCTGTAGTCTCTCCCCACGTTCTGCGCCCCGCCCAGCCAGCTCGGCCGGCATTCCTGCTATCATGTCGCCCTCCGAATTGCATGCCCGCCCGCCGGTGTTCGCCGCTGCGGGGCGCCGGCCAACACTGATACTCATGCACGACAACATCATCGAAATCAAATCGCTCGACCAGGACGCGCGCGGCGTCGGCCACATGGAGGACAACGAGGACGGCACGCCCGGCAAGGTGGTGTTCGTGGAAGGGGCGCTGCCGGGCGAGCGGGTGGGCTTCGAGACCTTCAAGAAAAAGAAGAACTGGGAAGCGGCGCGCATGACGGCGCTGCACCGCCAGTCCGCGCTGCGGGTCACGCCGAAATGCGTGCACTTCGACTACTGCGGCGGCTGCTCGATGCAGCACCTGGAAGCCACCGCGCAGGTGGCCATCAAGCAGCGCTCGCTGGAAGACAACCTGTGGCACCTGTCGAAAGTGAAGTCCGAGCTGATGATGCGCCCGCTGCAGGGCCCCACCTGGGGTTACCGCTACCGCGCGCGTCTCTCGGCCCGCTGGGTGGCCAAGAAGAACACCGTGCTGGTCGGCTTCCACGAGAAGAAATCCGTGTTCGTGGCCGATATCCGGAGCTGCCAGGTCGTGCCGAAATTTGTCTCCGACATGTTCATGCCGCTGCGCGCGCTGATCGGCTCGCTGAGCATCTACGACAAGGTGCCGCAGCTGGAGCTGGCGATCGGCGAGGCGCTGACGGTGCTGGTGATGCGCAATATGGCGCCGCTGACGGCCGATGACGAGGCGAAGCTGAAGGCGTTTGCCGACCAGTACGCCATCCAGTGGTGGCTGCAGCCGAAGGGCCCGGAGACCGCCTACCCGTTCTACCCGCTGGGCAAGGAGCTGTACTACACGCTGCCGGAATTCGGCATCCGCATGCCGTTCAAGCCCGTCGACTTCACGCAGGTGAACCACCAGATCAACCGCGTGCTGGTGCACAAGGCACTGCGGCACCTGGACGTGCAGCCGCAGGACCGCGTGGCCGACCTGTTCTGCGGCCTGGGCAACTTCACGCTGCCGCTGGCCACGCAGGCGCGCGAGGTGGTGGGCATCGAGGGCAGCACCACGCTGACCGAGCGGGCGCAGGAGAATGCGGTCGTCAACGGCGTCGGCGACAAGACCACGTTCTACTGCCGCAACCTGTTCGAAGTGACGAAGGACGACCTGGTCGCCCTGGGCAAGTTCGACCGCATGCTGATCGACCCGCCGCGCGATGGCGCGATGGCCCTGTCGCTCGCGCTGGCCGACCTGAAGGAAAGCCATCCCGAAATGCTGCCGAAGCGCATCGTTTACGTCTCGTGCAGCCCCTCCACGCTGGCACGCGACGCCGGCGTGCTGGTGCACCGCGCCGGCTACGTGCTCAAGCAGGCCGGCGTGATGAACATGTTCCCGCATACCTCGCACGTGGAATCGATGGCGGTGTTCGACCTGGCGTGACGGGAATCTTTCTGCAGGACGTAAAAAAGCCGGCGCGAAGCCGGCTTTTCGTTACTGCAAGGAAGCTTAGTCGCGGCTGCCGCCGGCGAAGCCCAGGATCTGCAGCAGGCTCGTGAAGATGTTGTACACGTCCAGGTACAGGGCCAGCGTGGCGCTCACGTAGTTGGTTTCGCCGCCGTTGACGATGCGCTGCACGTCATACAGGATGAAGGCGGAGAAGATGCCGATGGCCAGCACGGAGATCGTCAGCGTCAGGGCCGGGATGGCGAAGAAGATGTTCGCCAGCGAGGCCAGGATGATGCCGACCAGGCCGATCATCGCGAACTTGGCGACGCCGGAGAAATCCCGCTTGGAGACGGTGGCGATGCTGGCCAGCACGGCGAAGATCGACGCGGTACCGCCGAACGCCAGCATGATCAGCGTGCCGCCGTTCGAGAAGCCCAGCGTGCGCGTGAGCAGCGGTGTGAGCATCAGGCCCATGAAGAAGGTGAAGCCGAGCAGCAGGGCCACGCCCGCGCCGCTGTGCTTGTTCTTCTCGATCGCCCAGATGAAGCCGAACGCGATGCCCAGGAACAGCAGCGCGCCCAGGAAGCCGGCCGGGATCGGAACGCCGAACGCCACGCCCACGGCGGCGCCCAGCACTGTCGGGATCATCGACAGCGAAAGCAGCCAGTAGGTGTTGCGCAGGACCTTGTTGCGGGTGACGGACTGTCCACCCGCGTAGTCGTAGGTTTTTTGCAGATTTGCCATCGTTTACTCCTAGTTTGTCGGTACGGTGTACCCTTGCCCACTGAGGGCCTTGATGCAAAAGGGCTGATGCCCGCCGGTGATGGTCTGTCGTACGTCTTGCGACGAGTCTGTTCTTCGCTGCCGATCTCGCTGGTGCCCGCGAACGGCTGGGCTTCCCAGCCATTACCGTCCGCAACGCGATTTCGGGAGCGCTTGTGACGCCATCTTCCGCCCCAACATGCATAGTATATGGGGTGTTGTATGCTAAAATCAAAGGTTGATCGAGAAATCAATTCTGTTTTAAACCTTTCTTTTAATTGGAGTTTCTAATAATGGCAATCGAACGCACCCTGTCCATCATCAAACCGGACGCAGTGGCGAAGAACGTCATCGGCCAGATCTACAGCCGTTTCGAAGGCGCTGGCCTGAAAATCGTTGCGGCCCGCATGGCCCAACTGTCGCGCGCCGAAGCCGAAGGCTTCTACGCAGTGCACTCCGCCCGTCCGTTCTTCAAGGATCTGGTCGACTTCATGGTGTCCGGCCCGGTCATGATCCAGGTCCTGGAAGGTGAAGACGCCATCTCGAAGCACCGCGACCTGATGGGTGCTACCGATCCGAAGAAAGCCGAAAAAGGCACGATCCGCGCCGATTTCGCCGATTCGATCGATGCCAACGCCGTGCACGGTTCGGATGCTGCCGAAACCGCCGCTACGGAAATCGCTTACTACTTCCCGGCACTGAACGTCTACTCGCGTTAATCGTTGCTCCGGTAACGATAGCGGTTGGATGTTCCCCACCGAGGGGTAAATGCTGTACCCGCCACACGCCCCGGCACTGTCCGGGGCGCGGGCGTTTTGAAAGAAGATTGAAAAGGCCATGGAAACGACTCTGACCAACCTGCTGGACCTCGATCCCGCGCAACTGATCGACTACTGCGCGCAGTTGGGTGAGAAGCCGTTCCGCGCCAAGCAGCTGCAACGCTGGATCCACCAGTTCGGTGCGTCGGACTTCGACAGCATGACGGACCTGGCCAAGTCGCTGCGCGAAAAACTCAAGACCCGCGCCCACATCACGGCGCCGGCCATCGTCAGCGACAACACGTCCACGGACGGCACGCGCAAATGGCTGGTCGATGTGGGCAACGGCAACGCCGTCGAAACGGTGTTCATCCCCGAGGAAAACCGCGGCACGCTGTGCATTTCCACCCAGGCCGGTTGCGCCGTGAACTGCCGCTTCTGCTCGACGGGCAAGCAGGGCTTCAACCGCAACCTGACGGTGGCCGAGATCATCGGCCAGCTGTGGATGGCCGAGTTCGAGCTGCGCCGCACCAAGGGCATCGAGCCGGGCCCTAAGGGCGAGCGCCAGATCACCAACGTGGTGATGATGGGCATGGGCGAGCCGCTGCTGAACTACGAGCCGACCGCCACCGCGCTGAAACTGATGCTGGACGATAACGCCTACGGCCTGTCGCGCCGCCGCGTGACCTTGTCCACCTCCGGCGTGGTGCCGATGATCGACAAGCTGTCCCAGGATGTGCCTGTGGCCCTCGCCGTGTCGCTGCACGCGTCCAACGACGAGCTGCGCAACGGCCTCGTGCCGCTGAACAAGAAATACCCGCTGGCCGAGCTGCTGGCCGCCTGCAAGCGCTATCTCGAATTTGCGCCGCGCGACTTCATCACCTTCGAATACTGCATGCTGGACGGTTTCAACGACAGCGACGAGCATGCGCGCGAGCTGGTCGCGCTGGTCAATCACCCCGTGTACGGCGTGAATTGCAAGTTCAACCTGATTCCGTTCAACCCCTTCCCGGAGTCGGGCCTGACGCGTTCGAAAAATCCCCGCATCAAGGCTTTTTCCGAAGTGCTGATGAATGCTGGTATCGTGACGACCATTCGCAAGACCCGCGGCGACGATATCGACGCCGCCTGCGGCCAGCTGGCCGGCGAGGTGAAGGACCGTACCCGCGTGCAGCAGCGCATGGAAAAAATGACGGAATATCAAGCCAAATTCGGTGCCGATTTCGGCAAGATCGTGGAGATCCGCTCCTGATGCGGGGCGCCGCCCAGCGCCGCGTCCGCCTGATCGGCCCCCTCGTGGCCGGCATGGCGGCGTGCACGCTGCTGGCGGCCTGCGCGGGCCCGGGCGGCACGGCCAACGGGGCCGGTGCCACCAGCGGCAAGGCGGACCTGCCCACTCTGTCGGATGCCACGGCAGCGCAGAAGCGCGCCCAGATCCGCCTGCAGCTGGCGGTCGGCTACTACGAACAGGGCCAGCTGCCGGTGGCGCTGGACGAGATCAAGAAGGCGATCGACGCCGATCCCGGCTATGCCGATGCCTATGGCGTGCGCGCGCTGATCTACATGGGCATGGGCGAAACCGTGCTGGCGGACGATAATTTCAAGCGCGCGCTGGCGCTGGCGCCGAACAATCCGGATGTGGCGAACAACTACGGTTCGTTCCTGTGCCAGAACGGCCGCGTGCCGGAATCGTTCCGCTGGTTCGACGCGGCGCTGGCCAGCCGGCAGTACGCGTCGCCGGCCAAGGCGCTGAACAATGCCGGCAGTTGCGCGCTGAAAGTGAAGGATCTCGACCGGGCCGAGAAGTACTTGCTGCAGGCGCTGCAGCTGGCACCGGACCAGCCGTCGGCCAACGCCAACCTGGCGCGGGTCTACTATGAGCGCCGCGACAACGTGCGCGCCAATTTTTTCATTACCCGCCTTGGCAAGATTGCCAGGGCCGACAGCCTGACGGCCGATGTGCTGTGGCTGGCGATTAAGGTGCAGCATCGGCTGGGCGACGACGGGGCGGAGCAGCAATGGGCAACGCAGTTGCGCCGCCGGCATGCCATGTCGCCCGAGTATGCTGCGTATCAACGTGGGGCGTTCGATGAGTGATACAGGGGTAACAATGGATTCAGAAGGGCAGAAACAGCCGCAAGGCGAGCCGCAGTCCGACAGCCGGCGCCATGCGGCGCCCGGTGCGCAGCTGGCCGCGGGGCGCGAAGCGATGGGCCTGAGCATTGAACAGGTGGCGGACCAGCTGAAGCTGGCACCGCGCCAGGTGGTGGCGCTCGAGCAGGGCGACTATGCGTCGCTGCCGAACATGGCCGTCACGCGCGGCTTCATCCGCGCCTATGCGAAGGTGGTGCGGCTCGATCCGGCGCCCCTGGTGGCGCAGATCGAAGTGGCGCCGGCCGTCGTCAACACCGAGCACGCGCCGATCAGGCGCGAGAAGATTCCCGCCAGCTTCTCGTCCTCGCGGTTCCCCACGCTGGCCTCGCGCCAGTCGAAGCCGAAAGGCTGGATCATCGGCGGCGTGGTGGTGCTGGCCGTCGTGGCTGCCGCCGGCGCCTGGCAGGCCGGCCTGATCACGCTGCCCGCGTTCCACAAGACCGCCTCGACGGAAGTGCCCGCCACCGTTGCCGGCACGGCGTCGACGACGCCGTCCGCGCCCATCCAGACCAACGTGCCGCTGGTGCAGCCGCCGGCCTCGCCGGACAATACCGCGCCGCTGGTCACGGGGCCGGCCACGCCGCTCGTGACGGGCACGCCGGCCGAACCTGCCGCGGTACCGGCAACGACGCCAGCGGCAGCGCCGGCAGCGACGACGCCCGCAGTCACGCCACCGGCACCCGCCGCCGCGACGCCTGCTGCAGCAACGTCCGGAGCGCCGGGCGCCAACACGCTGACCCTCACGTTCGAGGAAGACTCGTGGGTGGAAATCCGCCGCCCCGGCACGTCGTCGCTGATCTCGCGCCTCGTCAAGGCGGGCAGCACGGAAACCTTTGAAATCGACCGCCAGGCGACGCTCATCGTCGGCAAGCCGGACGGTGTGCGCGCCACGCTGCGCGGCCAGCCGCTGGCCCTGCCGAAGGTCGCGAACGGCACCATTTCCCGCGTCCAGATCAAGTAATGAGCTCTTACGAAACAAACACCGCCATCCCGTCCGGTCCCCTCGCGCGCCGCAGCAGCCAGGGCGTGCTGGTCGCGCACGGCGACCGCAAGGTCTGGGTCGGCGGCGCCCACCCGGTCGTCGTGCAGTCGATGACGAACACGGATACCGCCGATGCCGTCGGTACCGCCATCCAGATCAAGGAACTGGCCCGCGCCGGCTCCGAGCTGGTGCGCCTGACGGTGGACCGGCCGGAAGCGGCGCAGGCCGTGCCGTACATCCGCGACCAGCTCGACAGGATGGGGGTCGACGTGCCGCTGGTGGGCGACTTCCACTACAACGGCCACACGCTGCTGACGGAATACCCGGACTGCGCCGCGGCGCTGTCGAAGTACCGCATCAACCCCGGCAACGTGGGCAAGGGCGCCAAGCGCGACACGCAGTTCGCCCAGATGATCGAAGTGGCGATCCGCCACCAGAAGCCGGTGCGCATCGGCGTCAACTGGGGCTCGCTCGACCAGGCGCTGCTGGCCCGCATCATGGACGAGAACGCGGCACGCGCCAACCCATGGAGCGCGCAGGCGGTGATGTACGAAGCGCTGATCACATCCGCCATCGAGAACGCCGTGCGCGCCGAGGAGATCGGACTGGGACGGGACAAGATCGTCCTGTCCTGCAAGGTCTCCGGTGTGCAGGACCTGATCGCCGTGTACCGCGAACTCGCGAAGCGCTGCGACTACGCGCTGCACCTGGGCCTGACGGAAGCGGGCATGGGCAGCAAGGGCATCGTCGCCTCCACGGCCGCGCTGTCCGTGCTGCTGCAGGAAGGGATCGGCGACACGATCCGCATCTCGCTCACACCGGAACCCGGTGGCGACCGCACGAAGGAAGTCATCGTCGGCCAGGAAATCCTGCAGACGATGGGGCTGCGCAAGTTCATGCCGATGGTGATCGCATGCCCGGGTTGCGGCCGCACCACGTCCACCACGTTCCAGGAGCTGGCGGACGATATCCAGACCTTCCTGCGCGAGCAGATGCCGGAATGGAAGAAGAGCTACCCGGGCGTGGAGGCGATGAACGTGGCCGTGATGGGCTGCATCGTCAACGGCCCCGGCGAATCGAAGCACGCCAATATCGGCATCAGCCTGCCCGGCACGGGCGAATCGCCGGCCGCGCCGGTGTTCGTCGACGGCCAGAAATTCGCCACCTTGCGCGGCGAAGGCATCGTGCAGGAATTCCAGCAGATCGTGCTCGATTACGTGCAGAAGAACTACTCACCAGTCACCGTATAAACAGTTTATTTCCCAGTTCATGTCTGACAATAAAAAACCTGAAAAGATCACCGCCGTCAAAGGGATGCCCGACGTCCTGCCGGCCGATGCCCACCTGTGGGAGATCTTCGAGAACACCGCGCAGTCGATCCTGCAGAGCTACGGCTACCAGAACATCCGCACGCCGATCGTCGAGGAAACCCGCCTGTTCGCGCGCGCCATCGGCGCCGTGACCGACATCGTCGAGAAGGAGATGTATTCCTTCGAGGATTCGATGAACGGCGACCTGCTCACCCTGCGTCCTGAAGGCACGGCCGGCGTGGTGCGCGCCGTGCTGGAACATAACCTCGTCTACGACGGCCCGAAACGGCTGTGGTACAAGGGCCAGATGTTCCGCCACGAGCGTCCGCAGCGTGGCCGCTACCGCCAGTTCCACCAGTTCGGCGCGGAAGCCGTGGGCTTCACGGGCCCGGACATCGACGCGGAACTGATCCTGCTGTGCCGCCGCCTGTGGGACGACCTGGGCCTGCCGGACATCCGCCTGGAGATCAATTCGATCGGCGACGCGGCCGAGCGCGCGGCGCACCGCGTGGACCTGATCAAGTACCTGCAGCAGCATGAGGAAGTGCTGGATGCGGATGCCAAGCGCCGCCTGCACACCAACCCGCTGCGCATCCTCGACACGAAGAATCCGGCGCTGCAGGACATCGTCAACAACGCGCCGAAGCTGATGGACTACCTGGGCGCCGAGTCGCTGGCCCACTTCAACGGCGTGCGCAACCTGCTGGACCGCAATGCCGTGCAGTACACGGTGAACACGCGCCTGGTGCGCGGCATCGACTACTACAACCGCACCGTGTTCGAATGGGTGACGGACGAACTGGGCGCGCAGGGCACCGTCTGTGCCGGCGGCCGCTACGACCCGCTGATCGAGCAGTTCGGCGGCAAGCCGACGCCGGCCGTGGGCTTCGCGATGGGCATCGAACGCCTGATCGAGCTGATGAAATCGGCCGGCGACACGGCCGCGCCGAACCAGTGCGACGTCTACCTCGTGCACCAGGGCGAAGAGGCGCAGCTGCAGGCCTTCATCCTGGGCGAACGCATCCGCGACGCCGGCCTGGACGTGATCCTGCACTGTGCCACGCCGGCCGGCGCCGGCTCGTTCAAGAGCCAGATGAAGAAGGCCGACGGCAGCGGCGCCTCGTTCGCCATCATCATCGGTGCCGACGAAGTGGCCAGCAACACCGCCAGCGTGAAGGCGCTGCGCGGTGAAGAGGGCGAACAGCAGCAGGCTTCCGTGGTGTTCGAGGAAGTCGTCGACTACATCGTCGCGCAGATCACCGGCGGCCACGAATGTGGCGAAGACTGCGACGATCACATGCACCACCATTAATATCGAAAGAGACAGACATGGCATTCGATCACGAAGAACAAGAACAGCTCGACACCCTGAAGGCGTGGTGGGCGAAGTACGGCAATGCGGCGACCTGGGTGGTCGTCGCGGGTCTGGCGGCTTACTCCGGCTGGACCGGCTGGCAGTACTACCAGCGCACCCAGGCCGTCGAGGCGTCGTCGCTGTACGACGCGCTGCAGGAAGCGAACGGCAAGGACAATGCGAAGGTGCAGCGCGCTGCCGCCGACATCGAGAAACGCTACGGCAGCACGTCGTATGCGGCGATGGGCGCGCTGACGGCCGCCAAGAGCGCCTTCGATGCGAACGACCTGAAGACGGCGAAAGCCCAGCTGCAGTGGGCGATCGAGCATGGCAACGACGAGTACAAAACGGTCGCCAAGATCCGCCTGGCCGGCGTGCTGCTGGACGAGAAGGCCTACGACGAGGCGCTGAAAACGCTGGGCGGCGACGTGCCGGCGCAGTACACCGCATCCGTCAATGACCGCAAGGGCGATGTGCTGGCCGCGCAGAACAAGCTGGCCGAGGCGCGCGCCGCCTACCAGGCCGCGCTGGCGGGCATGGACAAGAAAAGCCCGGCACGCCAGCTCGTGGAGCTGAAGCTGGAAGCCGTCGGCGGCACGGTGCCGGAAGAGAAGCCGGCCGCCGCGGCCTGAGCCCGACAGCATCCCGCGCGCGCTGCCATCGGCGGCGCGCCGCCACGGTACCAACGTAAGTCAGAACAAGGTTGAATCTATGCGTATCACCGGTAAAGTAATCGGCGTGAGCCTGCTCTCCATGACGGCCGCCTGCAGCACGATGAACAAGCTCAATCCGTTCAAGGAAAAGGACAAGAACCCGCCCGCCGAGCTGGTGGACATCAAGTCGCCGATCGCGGCCAAGATCGTCTGGAAGCACTCGGCGGGCAAGGCCGGCCTGTACACGTTCTCGCCGGCGCTGGCCGACAACGCCGTGTTCGTGGCCGATACGGATGGCACGATCGAGCGTCTCGATGCCGCCACCGGCCGTTCGCAGTGGCGCGTGAAGGCCGGCACCGATCTGACGGCCGGCGTGGGCGCGAATGCGAAAACCGTCGCCGTGGGCGGCGTGAAGGGCACCGTGCTGGCATTCGATGCCGCCACCGGCAAGCAGCTGTGGAAGATCGAGGCTTCATCCGAGATCCTGTCCGCGCCGGCCGTGACCGATGAACTGGTGATCGTGCGCAGCATGGACAACAAGATCGCCGCCTACGACACGAAGACGGGCGAGCGCAAGTGGTTCCTGCAGCGCACGACGCCGCCGCTCACGCTGCGCAATGCGCCGGGCATGGTGGTGGCGCAGCCGAACGTCTACGTGGCGCAGCCGGCCGGCAAGCTGCTGGCGCTGTCGCTGGCCAACGGCGTGCCGCGCTTCGAAGTGTCGGTGGCCGAGCCGCGCGGTACCACGGAGCTGGAACGCGTGTCCGACATCGGCGGCACGCCCGTCGTGCAGGGTGCCGACATCTGCACGGTCACGTACCAGGGCAAGGCCGGCTGTTTCGACCTGACCACGGGCGCGGCCAAGTGGACCAAGGCGACGTCGTCGGATGTCGGCGTGGGCGTCGACCAGCGCTTCGTGTTCGTTGCCGACGACAAGGGCGCCGTGTCCGCGTTCAGCCGCGAAAGCGGTGCCAGCGCGTGGAAGAACGACTCGCTGGGCAACCGCGTGCTGTCCACGCCGCTGTCGTACGGCCGCGTCGTCGCGGTCGGCGACTTCCAGGGCTATGTGCACCTGCTGTCGCGCGAAGATGGCGCGATGCTGGGCCGGATCGCCACCGACGGCAGCCCGATCAGATCGGTGCCGCTGGTCTCGGGATCGAACATGATCTTCCAGACCCAGTCGGGCACCGTGGCCGCCATCGCGGTCGAGTAACAGATTTTTCAGTAATCCTTTCAACACCAAGCAGCACTGATGACCGCGCGAGCGGTTGAGTAGAAAACAAGAATGAAGCCGGTAATTGCACTCGTGGGTCGCCCGAACGTCGGGAAATCGACCCTCTTCAATCGTCTGACCCGCTCGCGCGACGCGCTGGTGGCGGACCTCCCAGGGCTGACGCGCGATCGTCACTATGGCGAGGGCCGCGTCGGCGAACGTCCCTTCCTGGTCATCGATACCGGCGGTTTCGAACCGGTCGCGAAGGAAGGCATCATGTTCCAGATGGCCCTGCAGACCAAGCAGGCCGTCGCGGAGGCGGACATCGTCGTGTTCCTCGTCGACGGCCGCCAGGGCATGACGCCGCACGACAAGACCATCACGGACTTCCTGCGCCGCAGCGGCCGTCCCGTGCTGCTGGTCGTGAACAAGGCCGAGGGCATGAAGTACACCTCCGCCGTGTCCGACTTCTACGAACTGGGCCTGGGCGATCCGTATGCGATCTCCGGCGCCCATGGCGATGGCGTGCACGACCTGGTGGACGAGGCGCTGGACAAGGCCTTCGCCGCCCGTCCCGAGAACGAGGAAGAGCTGCTGCCGGCCGAGCGGGGCATCAAGCTGGCCCTGGTGGGCCGCCCGAACGTGGGCAAGTCCACGCTGATCAATACGCTGCTGGGCGAAGAACGCGTGATCGCCTTCGACATGCCGGGCACCACGCGCGATTCGATCGAGATTCCGTTCGAGCGCGACAACCAGCACTACACGCTGATCGACACGGCCGGCATCCGCCGCCGCGGCAAGGTGTTCGAGGCGATCGAGAAATTCTCGGTCGTCAAGACGCTGCAGTCGATCTCGGAAGCGAACGTGGTCGTGCTGATGCTCGACGCGCAGCAGGATATCTCCGAGCAGGATGCGCACATCGCCGGCTTCATCCTGGAATCGGGCCGCGCGCTGGTGGTGGCCGTGAACAAGTGGGACGGCCTGCAGTCGCACGAGCGCGACGAGATCAAGAACACGATGGACCGCAAGCTGGACTTCCTCGGCTTCGCCAAGACGCACTTCATCTCGGCGCTGAAGGGCACCAATATCGGCCCGCTGATGAAGGCCGTCGACTCGGCCTACCGCGCCGCGATGGCCGACCTGTCCACGCCGAAGCTCACGCGCGCATTGCAGGAAGCGGTGGAGAAGCAGGAGCCGAAACGCAAGGGCGGCCTGCGGCCGAAGCTGCGCTACGCCCACCAGGGTGGCATGAACCCGCCCGTGATCGTCATCCACGGCAATTCGCTGGACGCCATCAGCGAGCCGTACAAGCGCTATCTGGAAAAGCATTTCCGCGATACGTTCCAGCTCGTCGGCACGCCGCTGCGCATCGAGCTGCGCACGGGCAAGAACCCGTTCGACAAGCGCGAGAAGAGCTGATCCCCGCTTCTTCCATGCATGGTAATTTTTTCACCATTTCAGCCGAACGCCCCCTGCATATTTCGCCAAAACAGGTTACAGTAGCCTCGAAGCATGTCCGTCGCCGCCCGGGTGTTTTCACTCTGCGGCAACGAGTACGGATGGCTTGAAATCTGGTGTTGAAATTTAGTGTTTCGCCTCCAATTCCAACAATACAACATCAACTGGAGCTGTTATGAGCAATAAAGGGCAATTGTTACAAGACCCATTCCTGAACGCGCTGCGCAAAGAGCACGTTCCCGTCTCGATCTACCTCGTCAACGGCATCAAGTTGCAAGGTCATATCGAGTCGTTCGACCAATACGTGGTCCTGCTGCGTAACACCGTTACGCAAATGGTGTACAAGCATGCCATCTCGACGGTGGTGCCGGCCCGCGCCGTCAACCTCAACATTGACTCCGACGCGGAGTAAGGTGTTGATCGTAGCGACAACGCAGCAAGAGAGCCGCCCGCGCAGTTCCACGCGCAGTTTCACTTACCGTTCCCTGGCCACTCCATGCGCGCAGCTTTAGTCGGTGTGGACTTCGGTCAGGGGGACTTTGCCGCCAGCATCGAAGAGTTGAACCTGCTCGCGCGTTCCGCGGGAGCGGAGCCCGTCACCACCGTGACGGGCAAGCGTTCCAGTCCGGACGCAGCGTATTTCGTCGGCAGCGGCAAGGCCGATGAAATCGGTCATGCCGTGCAGGACCATGCGCTGGAAATCGTCATCTTCAATCACGCCCTGTCGCCCGCGCAGCAGCGCAACCTGGAAAAGCGCCTGAATGTCCGGGTGCTGGACCGTACCAGCCTGATCCTCGATATCTTCGCCCAGCGGGCCCAGAGCCACGAGGGCAAGCTGCAGGTCGAGCTGGCGCAGCTGCAGCACCTGTCCACCCGCCTGATCCGCGGCTGGACCCACCTGGAACGGCAGAAGGGCGGTATCGGCCTGCGCGGTCCCGGTGAAACCCAGCTGGAGACCGACCGCCGGCTGATCGGCGAAAGGGTCAAGGCCCTGCGGGCCCGTCTCGCCAAGCTGCGCAAGCAGCACGAGACGCAGCGCCGTGCGCGCGGTCGCAACCAGACATTTTCCGTGTCCCTCGTCGGCTACACCAATGCCGGCAAATCCACGCTCTTCAATACCATGACGAAGGCCGGCGTCTACGTGGCGAACCAGCTGTTCGCCACGCTGGACACCACGTCCCGCCGCATCTACATGGGCGAGGAGGCCGGCAATGTCGTGGTCAGCGACACGGTCGGCTTCGTGCGCGAGCTGCCCCACCAGCTGGTGGCGGCATTCCGCGCCACGCTGGAGGAAACCATCCACGCCGACCTGCTGCTGCATGTCGTCGACAGCGCCAGTCCGGTGCGGATGGAGCAGGTCGAACAGGTCAACGAAGTGCTGCGCGAGATCGGCGCAGACCATATTCCCCAGATCCTCGTGTGGAACAAGATCGATGCCGCCGGGCTGGACCCGACGGTCGAGCGTGATGAGCATGATAAGATTTCACGCGTATTCATCAGCGCCCACACGGGTGCCGGCCTGGATCTGCTGCGGGCAGCGATCACCGAGACAGCCCAGGCTCACCGGGCAGCGAACGGCGGCAGCAGCAATGCGCAGCCGGGCGAAGCCATTTCCACTTTCACCGATGTCTAACAACATGCCTCTTTCCTCACTTGCGAAAAGATTAGGCTTGAAGCTGTCATTGAACGACCCCCGCTGGGGCGAGGACAAGGACGGCAACAGGCAGGCCCAGGAAGGCAAGAAGCCTGGCGACGGGCCGCCCGACCTGGACCAGCTGTGGCGCGATTTCAACCAGCGCCTGAACGGCCTGTTCGGCAACAAGAACCGCAACGGCAATGGCGGCGGTAACGGCGGCAGCGGCGGCGGTGGCGAACTGAAAGGCGCCGGCGTCACCGTCGGTGCCGTCGCCGCGATCGCCGTGCTGGTCTGGCTGGCCAGCGGCGCGTTCATCGTGCAGGAAGGCCAGAAGGGCATCGTCACCACGTTCGGCCGCTACAGCCATGAAACGGCGGCCGGCTTCAACTGGCGCTGGCCGTATCCGTTCCAGGCCAACGAGACCGTCAACGTGTCGCAGGTGCGCTCCGTGGAAGTGGGCTACCGCGGCAATATCCGCAACAAGCAGGCGCGCGAATCGCTGATGCTGACGGACGACGAGAACATCATCGACATCCAGTTCGCCGTGCAGTACCGCCTGAAGGATCCGGTGGCCTGGCTGTACAACAACCGCGACGCGGAAGACACCGTGCGCCAGGTGGCGGAGACGGCGATCCGCGAGATCGTCGGCCGCAGCAAGATGGACTTCGTGCTGTACGAGGGCCGCGAGAAGGTTGCGTACGACACGCAGCAACTGATGCAGCAGATCCTCGACCGCTATGCGTCCGGCGCACTCGTCACCAACGTGACGATGCAGGGCGTGCAGCCGCCGGAGCAGGTGCAGGCCGCGTTCGACGATGCCGTGAAAGCGGGCCAGGACCGCGAGCGCCAGAAGAACGAAGGCCAGGCCTATGCCAACGACATCGTGCCGAAGGCGCGTGGCGCGGCGTTCCGCCTGCTGCAGGAAGCGGAAGCCTATCGCTCGATGGTCACCGAGAACGCCTCGGGCAATGCCGACCGCTTCAAGTCCGTGCTGGCCGAGTACCAGAAGGCACCGGGCGTGACGCGCGACCGCATGTACCTGGACACGATGCAGCAGATCTTCTCCAGCACCAGCAAGGTGATGGTCGACTCGAAGGCAGGCAGCAACCTGCTGTACCTGCCGCTCGACAAACTGATCGCCCAGGTGGCCGCCACCGAGGCGCAGCGCGCCAACGTGACGGCACCGCCGCCTGCCGCCGTGCTGCTGCCACCCGAGCCCACCTACGCCGACCCGCACCGCGACGGCCGTGCGCGTGAATCGTCGCGCGACAGGGAGACCCGTTAATGAACCGTATCGTCACTCTCCTCGTCACGGCGTTCATCGCGCTGATGCTGCTGTCGTCCACCGTGTTCGTCGTCGACCAGCGCAAGTTCGCCATCGTGTTCGCACTCGGCGAAGTGAAGCAGGTGATCCGCGAACCGGGCCTGCACTTCAAGCTGCCGCCGCCGTTCCAGAACGTGCAGTACCTGGACAAGCGCATCCTCACGCTCGACTCGCCGGAGGCGGACCGCTTCATCACGGCCGAGAAGATGAACATCCTGGTCGATTCCTTCGTCAAGTGGCGCATCGTGGAGCCGCGCCTGTACTTCGTCAGCTTCGGCGGCGATGAAGGCCGGGCGCGCGACCGCCTGGCGCAGATCGTCAAGGCCTCGCTGAACGACGAGATCACCAAGCGCACCGTGCGCGAAGTGATCTCCGGCCAGCGCGGCAAGGTGATGGATTCGATCCGCGCCAAGGTCGTCAAGGAAGCGGAACAGATCGGCGTGCAGATCCTGGACGTGCGGCTCAAGCGCGTCGACTACGTGGAGCAGATCAACAACTCCGTGTACGAGCGCATGAAGGCCGAGCGCGTGCGCGTCGCCAACGAACTGCGTTCCACCGGCGCCGCCGATTCGGAGAAGATCCGTGCCGACGCCGACAAGCAGCGCACCGTGATCCTGGCCGAAGCCTACCGCGAAGCCGAGAAGATCCGCGGCGAAGGCGACGCCAAGGCCAGCGGCATCTACGCCGAAGCGTTCGGCCGCAATGCGGAGTTCTACAAGTTCTACCGCAGCCTGGAAGCCTACCGCACGTCGTTCAAGACGAAGGCGGACGTGATGCTGATCGATCCGAACTCGGACTTCTTCAAGTACTTCAAGGGGGCTGGCGGTGCCGGGGCTGCGCCGGCGAAGAAGTAGGCGGCAAGAAAACCGGCATTTCGTCTGGGGTCAGTTCCCGCTGCTCGGGGACTGACCCCGATTTCGTCAGCGTACCGACTACGCCGCGGAAAATCGGGGTCAGTCCCCCACATGCCGGGGACAGACCCCGGGTGCATCGACAGGCGCCAACGCCGGCAAGCACCACCCATCCAACTGCCCTCGGCCTCATCCCCGAGGGCAGTTTTTTTCCTCTCTGACCACCTTTTCGCGTAAAATATGCGGTTCGGCCTCGCTGCCGAGCGTCAGCTCGTGCGCGCTGCACCCGTTGCGCCGCATCGAAGCTGGCTGGTGCCGAATTAACGTTTTCAACAACGCGTTTCACAACGTCCGTTTTCCATGCCGAATTGGCTTCTGCCTGAACATATCGCCGATGTCCTGCCGTCCGAGGCGCGCAAGATCGAAGAGTTGCGCCGCCTGATGCTGGATAACTTCCGCCGCTACGGCTACGAGCTCGTGATGCCGCCGCTGCTGGAGTACGTCGAGTCCCTGATGACCGGTGCCGGCCAGGACACCGACCTGCGCACCTTCAAGCTGGTGGACCAGATCTCCGGCCGCATGCTGGGCCTGCGCGCGGACATGACCACCCAGGTCGCCCGCATCGATGCGCACCTGCTCAACCGCGCCACCGTCACGCGCCTGTGCTATGCCGGTCCCGTGCTGCATACCCGTCCGTCGGGCCTGCATGCCACCCGCGAGCCGCTGCAGATCGGCGCCGAGATCTATGGCCATGCCGGCCTGGAAGCGGATGCCGAGATCCAGGAACTGGCGCTCGCCTCGCTGGAGCTGGCCGGCTTCACGGAAGTGCGGCTGGACCTGGCCCACGTGGGCGTGCTGCGCGCGATCCTGGAACCGGATGCCGCTGCCCAGCGCGACCACGACGCCATCGTTGCGCTGCTGCGCGCCAAGGACGTGCCGGGCCTGCGCGAGCTGACCGCAAGCTATGAGCCGACCACGCGCGCCGCGCTGCTGGAACTGCCGAACCTGTACGGCGACGTGGACGTGCTCACGACCGCCAAGCACAAGCTGCCCGATTCGCCCGGCATCGCCAAGGCGCTGGCCGAACTGGCCGCACTGGCCGCATCGGCACTGGGCCGCGTGGACGTGGCCATCGACCTGGCCGACCTGCGCGGCTACCAGTACGAGAGCGGCGCGATGTTCGCGCTGTACGTGCCGGGCCTGCCGAACGCGGTGGCGCGCGGCGGCCGCTACGATCACGTGGGCGAAGCATTCGGCCGCGCCCGTCCCGCCACCGGCTTCTCGCTGGACCTGCGCGAACTGGCGCGCCTGCTGCCGACGGCGGACCGCAGCCATGCGATCCGCGCACCCTGGGGCAATGCGCCCGAGCTGAAGGAAACAATCGCCGCGCTGCGCAAGTCCGGCGAAGTCGTGATCCAGTCCCTGCCGGGTCACGACAATGAACAGGACGAGTTCGAGTGCGACCGCGCGCTGGTGCTCGACGATAGTGGTAGTAACTGGATTCTTAAAAACTTAGGTTAAGTGTGATGTCAAAGAAAATCACTGCAAAAAACGTCGTCGTCATCGGTACCCAGTGGGGCGATGAAGGCAAGGGCAAAATCGTCGACTGGCTGACCGAGCACGCGCAAGGCGTGGTGCGCTTCCAGGGCGGCCACAACGCCGGCCACACGCTGGTCATCGGCGGCGTGAAGACGGCGCTGCAGCTGATCCCGTCGGGCATCATGCGCCCGGGCGTGGCCTGCTACATCGGCAACGGCGTCGTGGTCTCCGTGCCGGACGTGCTGCGCGAAATCGACAAGCTCGAAGCGGTCGGTGTCGAAGTGGCCTCGCGCCTGAAGATCTCCGAAGCCTCGCCGGCGATCCTGCCTTACCACACCGCGCTGGACGCGGCCCGTGAAGCGGCCCGCGGCGCCGCCAAGATCGGCACCACGGGCAAGGGCATCGGCCCGGCCTACGAAGACAAGGTGGCCCGCCGCGCCATCCGCATCGCCGACCTGCTGAACGAGCAGCGCTTTGCCGAGAAGCTGGCCGAAAACCTGGACTACCACAACTTCGTGCTGGAACACTACCTGAAGGCCCCGAAGGTCGAGTACCAGAAGACCCTGGACGATGCGCTGGCCTACGTGCCGCGCCTGCGCCCGATGGTGGCGGACGTGTCGAGCGCGCTGTACGCCGCGCACAAGGCCGGCGCCAACCTGCTGTTCGAAGGCGCGCAGGGTTCGCTGCTGGACGTCGACCACGGCACCTACCCGTTCGTCACCTCGTCGAACTGCGTGGCCGGCAATGCCGCCGCCGGTGCCGGCGTGGGCCCGAACATGCTGCACTACGTCCTGGGCATCACCAAGGCGTACACGACGCGCGTGGGTTCCGGCCCGTTCCCGTCCGAGCTGCCGACCGATGCCGGCGTCGGTCATCACCTGGCGCAAGTGGGCCATGAATTCGGCACCGTGACGGGCCGCGCCCGCCGCTGCGGCTGGTTCGATGCCGCGCTGCTGCGCCGCTCCGTGCAGATCAACGGCGTGTCCGGCATGTGCCTCACGAAGCTGGACGTGCTGGACGGCCTGGAAACGCTCAAGCTGTGCACCGGCTACAAGGTCGACGGCAAGCAGGTCGATATCTTCCCGGTCGGCGCCGAGGAAGCGGCCCGCTGCGAGCCGATCTACGAAGAGATGCCCGGCTGGACGGACAGCACCGTCGGCGCGAAGTCGCTGGCGGCACTGCCGGCCACCGCGCGTGCCTACATCAAGCGCATCGAAGAGCTGGTCGGCGTGCCCGTCGACATGGTCTCCACCGGTCCGGACCGCGAAGAAACCATCGTGCTCCGTCACCCGTTCGAATAAGCAGTACTAGTACAAATCGCAGCAGAAGGAATTACATGAGCACTCCTGAATCCAACGAAAAGCACCTGTGGGTGTCCTGGGATGAATACCACCGCCTGATCGAGCGCCTGGCGCTGAAGGTGCACGAGTCGGGCTGGAAGTTCGACATGGTGCTGTGCCTCGCGCGCGGCGGCGTGCGTCCCGGTGACGTGTTCTCGCGCATCTTCGACGTGCCGCTGGCGATCCTGTCGACCAGCTCCTACCGCGCCGACAAGGGCACGGTGCAGGGCGACCTCGACATCGCCAAGTACATGACGATGACGAAGGGCCCCCTGTCCGGCCGCATCCTGCTGGTCGACGACCTGGCCGATTCCGGTGTCACGCTGACGAAAGTGATGCAGCACCTGAAGGACAATTTCGAAGGCGTGACGGAAGTGAAATCGGCCGTGATCTGGACCAAGGGCTCGTCGGCCTTCCGTCCGGATTACCAGATGGAAGAACTGCCGCACAACCCGTGGATCCACCAGCCGTTCGAAGACTACGACGGCCTGCGCCCGCACCAGCTGGCGGCGTGGATCAAGAAGGGCGAAGCGAACTCGTAAGGGTTGGGCTTCTTCATGAAAAGCGGAGGGCTGCGAGGCCTTCCGCTTTTTTTCGTCTTGCGACCATCGGGGACAGGCACCTATTTATGAGCAACACGCGTGTTGCTCATAAATAGGTGCCTGTCCCCGATTCTGCGGCGCGCTACCTGTGCGTCAACCGATACAACAACGGCAGCACCAGCAACGTCAACGCCGTCGACGACAGGATCCCGCCGATGACGACAGTGGCCAGCGGCCGCTGAACCTCCGCACCGGTTCCCGTGGCCAGCGCCATCGGCACGAAGCCGAGCGAGGCCACGAGCGCCGTCATCAGCACGGGCCGCAGCCGCAGCAGGGCGCCCTGGCGCACGGCGTCATCGACACCCAGCCCCTCGTCACGCAGTCCGCGGATCGCATGCACGAGCACCAGCCCATTGAGCACGGCGACACCGCTCAGCGCGATGAACCCCACGGCCGCCGAGATCGACAGCGGTATCCCCCGCAGGTAGAGGGCCGCGATCCCGCCCGTCAGCGCGAACGGAATCCCGGTGAACACCAGCAGCCCGTCCTTCAGCGTACCGAACATCGCCAGCAGCAGCGCCAGCACGAGCAGCAGCGCGGCCGGCACCACGTAGGCCAGGCGCGCGGTGGCGGCCTGCAGCTGCTCGAACTGCCCACCCCAGCCCAGCCACACGCCAGCCGGCAGCGGCACCTTCTTCAACGCCGCCTGCGCTTCCGCGACGAACGACGAGATGTCGCGCCCGTCCACGTTCACGTTGACGAGCACGCGCCGTTTGCCGTTCTCGCGACTGAGCTGGTTCGGGCCTTCCTCGATCGACAGGGTCGCCACCTCGCTCAGCGGCACGAAAGCACGCTTGTCGCCCGGCAGTGCCAGCGGCAGGCGCCGTAGCGCATCGAGATCGGAGCGCGCGCCTTCCGGCAGCCGCACCAGCACATCGAAGCGGCGCTCGCCCTCGAACATGCTGCCGGCCACCTTGCCGCCCGTGGCGATGGCCACCGTCTCCTGGATGTCGGCCGCGTTCAGCCCCAGGCGGCCGGCGCGGTCGCGGTCAACCCCCACGTTCAGCACGGGCAGGCCGGCACTCTGCTCGACACTCACTTCCGCCGCACCCTGCACGCGCTGCAGCCGCGCTGCGATGCGCGCCGCAATGGCCGCCATCATGTCCGGATCGTCGCCGAAGACTTTCACGGCCACGTCGCCCCGCGCACCGGAAATCAGCTCGTTGAAGCGCAGCTGCACCGGTTGCGAGAACTCGTAGCGCTGGCCGGGCAGGGCTTCGACGGCCTCGCGGATGGCCGCCAGCAGATCGTCCCGTTCACGCTTCGGATCCGGCCATTCTGCTCTTGGCTTCAACATCACGTAGCCATCCGAGACGTTCGGCGGCATCGGGTCGGACGCGATTTCCGCCGTGCCCGTGCGCGCGAACACCCGCTCGATCTCGGGGAAGCGTTTCAGCAGGGCCGTCTCCAGCTGCTGCTGCAGCGCCACCGACTGCGTCAGGCTCGTGCCGGGCATGCGCAGCGCCTGGATGCTGTAGTCGCCTTCATCGAGCTGCGGCGCGAACTCGCTGCCCATGCGCACCGCCGCCAGCCCTCCCACCAGCACCGTCACCACCGCGAACGTGATGACGACGGGCGCATTGGCCAGCACGCGCTCCAGCAGCGGCGCGTACCAGCGGCGCGCGATGCGCATCGCACCGTTTTCCTTTTCGACGGCGTGGTCGCCGATCCACAGCGCCACGGCGGCCGGCACGAACGTCACGGACAGCAGCATGGCGGCCAGCAGCGCGATGACGACGGTGACCGCCATCGGCTGGAACATGCGGCCTTCCACGCCGGACAGCGCGAACAGCGGCAGGTACACGGCGATGATGATCAGCTGGCCGTACAGCAGCGGGCGGCGGGCCTCGCGGGCCGCGTCGAACACTTCGTCGTGACGCTCCTGCCGCGTGAGCGGCCGGCCCAGTGCCGCGCGGGCATGGGACAGGCGCCGCACGCAGTTCTCGACGATGACCACGGCGCCATCGACGATGATGCCGAAGTCCAGCGCGCCCAGGCTGAGCAGGTTGGCACTGACGTGCTGCGTCATCATGCCCGTGAAGGTCAGCAGCATCGCCAGCGGAATCACCAGTGCCGTGATGAGGGCGGCGCGCACGTTGCCGAGGAAGACCAGCAGCACGGCGATCACCAGCACGGCGCCTTCCAGCAGGTTGTTGCGCACCGTGCCGATGGCCTTGTTGACGAGCACCGTGCGGTCGTACATGGCAACGGCCTGCACGCCTCCCGGCAAGGAACGGTTGATGTCGGCGAGACGCTCCGCGCAGGCGCTTGCCACGGTGCGGCTGTTTTCGCCGACCAGCATCAGCGCCGTGCCGAGCACGGCTTCCTGGCCGTCGACGGTGGCCGCGCCGGTCCGCAGCTCGCCGCCCGTGCCGACCGTGGCGACATCACGTACGCGCAGCGGCACGCCATCGTTGGCCGCGACGACGACGTTGCCGACATCGTCGGCCGAGCGCAGGCGGCCCGGCACGCGCACCAGCAGCTGCTCGCCGTTGCGTTCCACGTAGCCAGCGCCGGTGTCGCCGTTGTTGCGCTCCAGCGCTTCGGTCAGCGCACGCAACGTCAGGCCGTGTGCGGCGAGGCGTTGCACGTCCGGCGCCACCAGCACGGCGCGCACGATGCCGCCGATTGCGTTGACGTCCGCCACGCCGCGCACCGTGCGCAGTTGCGGGCGGATGATCCAGTCCTGGATCTCGCGCAGGTCGGCCGTCGTGTAGGCCGTGCCGTCCGGCTTGCGCGCTGCCGGATCGGCCTGCACCTGCCACTGGTAGATCTCGCCCAGGCCGGAGGAGGGCGGGCCGAGCGCCGGCTGCGTATCGGGCGGCAGTGCGCCGCGCGCCTGCTGCACTCGTTCGCTGACGAGCTGGCGCGCGAAGTACAGGTCCGTACCGTCGCGGAACACCACCGTGATCTGCGACAGGCCGTAGCGCGACAGGGAGCGCGTCTGCTCCAGCTTGGGTAGGCCGGCCATCGCCAGTTCCAGCGGCTGCGAGATGCGCTGCTCCACTTCGAGCGGCGACAGGCCCGGTGCTGCCGTGTTGATCTGGACCTGGACATTGGTGATGTCCGGCAGCGCGTCGATGGGCAGCAGGCGGTAGCTGGCGGTGCCGGCCACCACGCCCCCCAGCACCAGCAGCATCACGAGCAGGCGCTGCGTGATGGCGAAGCGGATCAGGCGGTCGAACAGGTTGGGACCGTGCTGCATCTCAGTGGCCATGCTCGTCGCCTTCCTTGCCCAGTTCCGCCTTCAGCAGCCAGCTGTTGGCAGCCGCGTAGGGCGTGCCGGCCGGCAGGCCCGCCACGACTTCCGTGAGCTTGCCGTCCGTGCGGCCGGTGCGGACCGGCCGGATGGTGAAGCCACCCTGCGCCGGCAGGAACAGCACGCTGCGTCCTTCCACCGTATGGATCGCATCGCTGCGCACGGCGACGGCTGCCGCGACGGGCGGTGCGGGTACCACCGCGTCGACCAGCAGGCCGGGACGCCACGCGCCGCCCGTGTTGGACAGGGCGATGCGCGCGGTAGCCTGGCGCGTCTGCTCGCCCAGCGCGGCACCCACCTGCACCACGGCGCCTTCCGCGCTCAGTCCGAGTGCCGGTGCCCGGATCGTCGCCTTGGTGCCGACGGCGAGCCGGTTCAGGTCCGCCGGCGACGCGGCCACTTCGGCCCACACCGTTGCCAGGTCCGACATGGTGAAGATGGCCGTGTCGTTGCCCACCGCTTCACCGACGGCGATATGCTTCTGCAGCACGGTGCCATCGATGGGCGCGCGCAGCTCGTAGGTGTCGAGGCGACCGGTCTGGCCCGCGCCCAGCACGGCCAGCCGCGCCTGGGCGTTGCGGGCGGCGATCTGCGCCTCGGCATGGGCGGCGCGGGCCTGCAGCACGTCCTGCTCGGGCGAGATGCGTTCGCGCCACAGCTTTTCCTCGCGCACGACGGTCTCGCGGGCCAGGTCGAGCCGCCGCTGCGCCGCGAACAGCGTGCTGCGGCGTTCGGCCAGTTCGTCGCTGCTGACGACGGCCAGCAGCTGGCCCTTTCGCACCCGCTGTCCCAGGTCGGCCAGCACGCGCTCGACGCGGCCGGGCACGCGCGGCACCACGTGGGCCGTGCGGTCGGCGTTGGCGTGGATCTCGCCGGGCAGCGTCATCGACACGCTCAATGGCGCGGGACCGGCGGTGGCCAGCGTGATGCCGGCGGTGCGGATGCGGGCGGCGTCGAACGGCACGTGGTCGTGGTTTTCGGTGGCCGCTGCTTCCGGTGCCGCGTCGTGGCCGCTGGTGAGCCAGATGGCGACACCGAGCACGAGGCCCAGTGCCACGATGGCGGCGATGACGTAGAGTTGATGGCGTTTCATCGTGCATGTTCCCAATGGTGGCCCAGCTGGCGTTCCAGCTCGGCGGCGGCGCGGTGGCCCGAGGCCAGCGCGTCCAGGTAATCGGCGCGGGCGCGCAGCAGCGTGCGCTGGGCGTCCAGCACATCCGTCACGCCGAACTTGCCGTATTCGAAGCCCTTGCCGGCGGCTTCATACGCTTCCTGTGCGGCGGGCATGACTTCATGGCGTAGCGTGGCGGCGGCCGCACTGGCCGAGGCCAGGTCGGCAGCGGCCTGGCCGGCGGCGATGCGTACCTCCAGCTGCGCCGCTTCCATGGCAAGGCTGGCCTGCTGGGCGCGGCGCGTGGCCTGCAGCGTGGCGCCCTGGTTGCGGTCGAACAGCGGCAGCGGCACGGACAGGCCGGCGATGGTGGCGCGGTGGCCCGTTTCGCCGAAGCGCTTGCTGCCCAAGGTGACGGCGACATCGGGCAGGCGCTCGGCGCGCGCCAGCTGCACCTGCGCATCGCGCTGGTCGCGTTCGCGCTGTGCCAGATGGACGGCCGGGGAGGTCATCACCAGCAGATCGAGCGTGGCGCCGGCGGGCGGTTCGGGCAGCACGTCGGCATTGCCGTCCGCCGTGACCGCTTCGCCGCACAGTGCGGCCAGCTGCACCTGCGCCTGCGCCAGCGTATTGCCCAGCTGGCTGCGTTCCAGGCGGGCCTGCGCTACGGCGACGCCAGCGCGCAGTTCCTCGACCGGCGACAGTTTGCCCGCCGCGACCTTGCGTGCGACGGCATCGCGGGCGCGCGTGGCCAGCATCACGCCATCATCCGCCAGGCGCACGCGTTCCTGCGCCAGCAGCAGGGCGCGGAAGGCTGCCACGGCCTGCGCATGCACTTCGGCGTCGCGCAGGCCTTGCGTGGCAGCGGCGGCGCTTTGTTCGGCGCGGGCGACGGCGATGCGGCCATCGCGCTTGGCTGGCGCCTGCAGCGGCTGGGTCAGCAGCCAGGTGGTTTCGCGTTCGTCGAGGCGGCCGCGCTGCGCATCGAACGACAGCGTGGGGTTGGGACGTGCGGCGGCCTGCTGGAGGGCGCCATCATACGATTCGGTGTCGAGGCGGGCCGCAGCCAGCGCAGGACTGTGCCGGGCCGCCAGCGCCAGGGCGCCGGGCAGGTCGACGGCTTCGCTGCGCAAGGGCGCGGCGAAGAGGCAGGTGCACAGCAGCAGGCGCCCGCAAATGGGAGATGCATGGGTTGGCATCGAATTCTCCGTATCGGTTCATACGATTGAAATTCGACGGGACGGCGCGGCCGGGCAGCCGCCTGGATGATGGTCGTCCCGCCGCGTCAGGCGGGAGCGCGCCAGTCGGGCCGCTGGCGGCCTTCGGCGATGTGGGAGGTGAAGTGGAGGGTGTCCTGCGGCGGCCAGGCGGCGCGCGTGGCCGGCAGTGGCGCGAACCACTCGATGCCCAGCCAGGCCTGGTGGCCGAACTGGCAGGCGGCGCAGTCGGCATGCACCTTGGCCGGCTGGTGTTTCTTGTCCGGGTGATCGTGGTTGTCCACCTGGCCGCCGCCGTGCTGCTGGTGCGAGTGGTGGCCGAAGTGCGAACGCTTGCCCGCTTCGTGATCGCAGTACGCAGCAGCGGCCGCCCAGGCATATTGCAGGGGCAGCAGGGCAAGCAGCAGGATCAGGAACAGACGCTTCATCCCCCGATTCTAGCATTGCCACGCATTGCCGCGACTTGCCACGATTGCATGCGCCGGTGGCTGCAGGTACCATCCCTCTTTGCCCGACCGTGAGCGACCATGACCGAAAACTTCTTCCAGACCTTCATCCTGCTGCTGCTGGTGACCGACCCGTTCGGCAACGTGCCGCTGTTCGCCACCGCGCTGGCACCGGTGCCAACGGCGCGCCGGCCGAAGATCGTCATCCGCGAATGCCTGATCGCGTTCCTGGTGCTGCTGGTGTTCATGTTCTTCGGCGGCCCGTTCCTGAAGGCGCTGAGTCTCTCCGAAGTCTCGCTGCGCATCGCCGGCAGCGTGATCCTGCTGATGATCGCGATCCGCATGGTGTTTCCGCATCCGGACGGAGTACTGGGCCGCAGCGAAGGCGGCGAGCCGTTCATCGTGCCGCTGGCGATCCCCGCGCTGGCCGGTCCCTCCGCACTCGCCACCGTGCTGCTGTTCTCCCGCGAGACGACCGGTGAAGTCATGATCCACGTGGCGGCGCTGGCCGCCGTCGTCGTCGTGTGGCTGGCCGTGTTCCTGGGCGCCGAGAAGCTGCAGAAGGTGCTGGGCACGCAGGTGATGACGGCGTTCGAGCGCCTGATGGGCCTGATCCTCGCCGCCATGTCGATCGAGATGCTGCTGGGCGGCATCCGCGAATTCGTCAAGACGCCGTAGCCATGGTCGAACTCTACGTGCTGCCGATCGTGGGCCTGGCGTTCGTGGCGTTGTTCACGCGCGAAGTCATCGCGCCCGCATCGCGCAACCATTGCGACCGGCGCTGGCTCATCCTGGCTTCGATGACGGGCGCGGCGACGGTGCTGGTGACGCTGGCCGCCGGCTACTTCTTCGGCACGGCCATCAGCCGCGTGGCGCTGGTCGAAGCGGGGCGCTGGCTGCCGGACCCGCTGGTGGGCTTCCTCAGCTTCCTGGTCACCAGCTTCCTGTTCTACTGGTGGCACCGCGCCACGCATCATTCGGACTGGCTCTGGCGCGTGTTCCACCAGCTGCATCACAGCGCGCGGCGGGTGGAGGCATTGACCGCGTTCTACGCGCATCCGCTCGATACGGCGGCCGCCATCTGCATCAGCGGCGGCGTCAGCTACCTGCTGCTGGGCGCCAGCCCGGTTGCCGCCGCCATCGCACTGCTGCTGACGGGGATCTTCGACCTGTTCCTGCACAGCGACGTGCGCACGCCCCGCTGGCTCGGCTACCTCATCCAGCGCCCCGAGATGCACACGGTGCACCACCAGCTGAACCACCACGCGCAGAACTACGGCCTGCCGATCTGGGATCTGCTGTTCGGCACCTGGGTCAATCCGGCCGAGCGCTCCGTGCAGCTGGGGTTTTCCGGCGACAAGCCGGAGCGCATCACGGACATGCTGCTGTTCAGGGACGTGCACCGCAAGCGCAAGTCCTAGCGTTCTGCCAGCGGTGCGCGGGTTGGCGGATCGCCACGCGCCCTGTATGCTGCGCCGGCATCCGATTTTGCATAACCATCACGAAAGACCACCATGAAACAACTGATTTCCACCTGCGCCCTCGGCCTGGCCCTCACGCTGGCGCTCGCCGGCTGCGACCGTAACAAGACGCCGGCGCCGGAGGCGGCACCGGCGGCGGCGCCAGCAGCGGCCGATGCGGCGCCGATCGCCCTGCAGAAGATCGATACCGTCACCGGTACCGGCAAGGAAGCCATTGCCGGCGCCACGGCCGTCGTCAACTACACGGGCTGGATGTACGTGCCGACCGCGGCGGACAAGCACGGCGACAAGTTCGACTCGTCGATCGGCCGCGAGCCGTTCAGCTTCCAGCTGGGCGGCGGCCAGGTCATCCGCGGCTGGGACGAAGGCGTGCAGGGCATGAAGGTGGGCGGCAAGCGCACGCTGATCGTGCCGGCCGAGATGGGCTATGGCGCGGGTGGCGCGGGGCCGATTCCGCCGAATTCGAATCTGATTTTCGACGTGGAGCTGCTGGACGTGCGCTGAGTTGAAGAACGCAGGTGAGGCAAACGGTGCCTGACACCGCCGCTCATCGGCCAGCACATAAAAAAACGCCGCGTTGAACGCGGCGTTTTGCATGCAGCACGGGGTGCTTACTGCCCGGTGATCGAGATGACATCGGCGCCCGGCGCACCGAACAGCTGCTCCTTGAGCAGATGCAGCTGGTCGCGCACCTGGGCGGCCTTCTCGAACTCCAGGTTCTTCGCGTGGTCGACCATCATCTTTTCGAGGCGCTTGATCTCCTTCGAGATCTGCTTCTCGTTCATCGACTCGTACTTCGCGCTCTCCTGGGCAGCCTCCAGCGCCACGACCTGCTTGTTCGGGTCGTAGACGCCGTCGATCATGTCCTTGATGACCTTGTTCACGCCGCGCGCGACGATGCCGTGCTTCTCGTTGTGGGCGAGCTGCTTGGCGCGGCGGCGTTCCGTCTCGTCGATGGCCTTCTTCATCGAGTCCGTCATCTGGTCCGCGTACAGCAGCGCCACGCCGTTCAGGTTACGCGCCGCGCGGCCGATCGTCTGGATCAGCGAGCGTTCCGAACGCAGGAAGCCTTCCTTGTCGGCGTCCAGGATCGCCACCAGCGACACCTCCGGCAGGTCGAGGCCCTCGCGCAGCAGGTTGATGCCGACGACGACGTCGAACGTGCCGATGCGCAGGTCGCGCAGGATCTCCACCCGTTCCACCGTCTCGATATCGCTGTGCAGGTAGCGCACCTTGATGCCGTGGTCGGTCAGGTATTCCGTCAGCTGCTCGGACATGCGCTTGGTCAGCGTCGTCACCAGCACGCGTTCGTCCTTGGCGATGCGGTCGTTGATCTCGGAGAGCAGGTCGTCGACCTGCGTGCGGGCCGGGCGCACGATCACCAGCGGATCGACGAGGCCCGTGGGACGCACCACCTGTTCCACCACCTGGTCGGCATGCTTGTTCTCGTACTCGGCCGGCGTGGCCGAGACGAAGATCATCTGCCGCATCTTGTTCTCGAACTCCTCGAACTTGAGCGGCCGGTTGTCCAGCGCGGACGGCAGGCGGAAACCGTAATCCACCAGGTTCGTCTTGCGCGAGCGGTCGCCGTTGTACATGGCCGACAGCTGGCCGACCAGCACGTGCGACTCGTCCATGAACATCAGCGCGTCCTTCGGCAGGTAGTCGATCAGCGTTGGCGGCGGCTGGCCCGGCATGGCGCCACTCAGGTGGCGCGAGTAGTTCTCGATGCCTTTGGTGAAGCCGATTTCGGCCATCATCTCCAGGTCGAAGCGGGTGCGCTGCTCGAGGCGCTGCTCTTCGATGAGCTTGCCCTCCTGGCGGAAGAACTCCAGGCGGTCGCGCAGTTCGGCCTTGATGCTCTCGATCGCGCGCAGCACCGTCGAGCGGGGCGTCACGTAGTGCGAACCCGGATAGACGGTGAAGCGGGGGATCTTCTGGCGCACGCGGCCCGTGAGCGGATCGAACAGCTGGATCGATTCCAGCTCGTCGTCGAACATCTCCAGCCGCACGGCCAGCTCCGCGTGCTCGGCGGGGAAGATGTCGATCGTGTCGCCGCGCACGCGGAACGTGCCGCGGCCGAAGTCGACCTCGTTGCGCGAGTACTGCATCTGGATCAGGCGCGCGATGATGTCGCGCTGGCTCACCTTGTCCTTGGCGCGCAGGGTCAGGATCATCTGGTGGTATTCGTTCGGATTACCGATACCGTAGATGGCCGACACGGTGGCGACGATGACGACGTCGCGCCGTTCCATCAGCGACTTGGTGCACGACAGGCGCATCTGCTCGATATGCTCGTTGATCGACGAGTCCTTCTCGATGAACAGGTCGCGCTGCGGCACGTAGGCTTCCGGCTGGTAGTAATCGTAGTACGACACGAAGTACTCGACGGCGTTCTGCGGGAAGAACTCGCGGAACTCGCTGTACAGCTGGGCCGCCAGCGTCTTGTTCGGGGCGAACACGATCGCCGGACGGCCCATGCGGGCGATCACGTTGGCCATCGTGTAGGTCTTGCCGGAGCCCGTCACGCCCAGCAGCGTCTGGAACGACAGGCCATCCTCGATGCCTTCGCACAGGCTGGCGATGGCCGTCGGCTGGTCGCCGGCGGGCGGGAAGGGCTGGTGCAGTTTGAAGGGGGAGTTCGGAAACGTGATGACGTCCGGTCCATCCGTGCCGGTTCCGGCGAGTGATAAATCAGCCATGAGGTCAGACCTTTGCTAGAATAGTGCGCTGCACACAACCTGTGCAGTCATTGCGCGGCAACCGGGATACAGGCCGTCGTCGCGCGTCGTAATTGCCGTGCATCGTGACCGCGTTGTACCAAGATTGCCGCTGTAGCTCTCTGTAGTTCTACCTGCTTATCGCTGCGAACCGCTTCCAATCGAATCCAATCCTATCATGACGAACCCTTCCGTTTTCAGTGCCATCGAGATGGCTCCGCGCGACCCGATCCTGGGGATCACCGAAGCTTTTAACGCGGACACCAATCCCAATAAAATCAACCTGGGTGTCGGTGTTTATTATGACGATAACGGCAAGGTGCCGCTGTTAGCGTGCGTACAGAAGGCGGAAAGCATCCTGATTGAACAGCCGACCCCGCGTACCTACCTGCCGATCGAGGGCCTGGCCGCGTACGACAAGGCGGTGCAGGAGCTGGTATTTGGTGCCGACAACGCCGTTATTCAAGAGCGCCGCGCCATCACGGCGCAGGCCGTCGGCGGCACGGGCGCACTGAAGCTGGGCGCCGATTTCCTGAAGCGTTTCTCGCCGGATTCCGAGGTCTACATCAGCGACCCAAGCTGGGAAAACCACCGCGCGCTGTTCGAAAGCGCCGGTTTCAAGGTCAACAATTATGCCTACTACGACGCGGCCACCCACGGCGTGAACTTCCCGGCCTTCCTGGCCGCGCTGAAGGCCATGCCGAAGGGCGCCATCGTGGTGCTGCACGCCTGCTGCCACAACCCGACCGGCGCCGACCTCACGCAGGACCAGTGGGGCCAGGTCATCGATGCCGTCGTCACGAACGGCCTGGTGCCGTTCCTGGACATGGCCTACCAGGGCTTCGGCGCCGGCATCGCGGAAGATGGCGCCGTGGTGCGCCGCTTCACCGAGACGGGCGTGCCGCTGCTGGTGTCGAACTCGTTCTCGAAGTCGTTCTCGCTGTACGGCGAGCGCGTGGGTGCACTGTCGATCGTCGCCTCGAGCGCGGAAGAAGCATCGCGCCTGCTGTCGCAGCTGAAGCGCGTCATCCGCACCAACTATTCGAACCCGCCGGTCCATGGCGGCAAGGTCGTCGCCACCGTGCTGGCCACGCCGGAACTGCGCCAGCTGTGGGAAGAGGAGCTGGCAGCCATGCGCGTGCGCATCAAGGCCACCCGCGAAGCGTTCGTGCAGAAGCTGAAGGACAAGGCGCCGGGCCACGACTTCGACTTCGTGCGCGAGCAGGTGGGCATGTTCTCGTACTCGGGCCTGACGAAAGAACAGGTCGCCAAGCTGCGCGAGCAGTCGATCTACGCCGTGGACACGGGCCGCATCTGCGTGGCCGCGCTGAACTCGAAGAATATCGACGTGGTTGTTGACGCGATCGCCAAAGTTCTCTAAACTCTTGCTTCTTTCGTTGACGCAAGTGAGCGAAAAGGTGATGGACGATACGATTGAGTAAGCTTGCAAATGTTGCTTCAGACGTATAAGATGTTGCCTTCAATTCCCTGATAGCTCAGTCGGTAGAGCGACGGACTGTTAATCCGCAGGTCCCTGGTTCGAGTCCAGGTCGGGGAGCCAGAATTTAAAAGCCCAGCAGCGATGCTGGGCTTTTTGCATTGTCGGGTCGGTTTTCGCGGCCGTCGAGGGGCGTTTCACGGTTGCCTGGCGCGGTTTCGTCGCCCTGCCGTTGCAGTTGCGTGCCCGCCGCGCCAGAATGCGTCATCCCGTTGCCGAGAATGACCATGCGCCAGCCTGCCATGCCCGCCGAAGACAGCCTGCCACGCCGCCACGCATTGCCATGGCGCCGCTTCTTCACGGACGCGATCGTGATGCCGGTGGTCGTGCTGATCTGTGCGGTGCTGGTGACGTGGGGTTTTGGCGATGGGACCGGGTTCCTGCGCAACCTCCTGATTTCCGGCTGTATCGGCATGATTGCATTCGTCGTTATCCGCGGCAGCCTGCTGGTGTTCTGGAACCGCGGCGCGGCGCCGCCGCGGCTGGTCTACTTTGCCCTGATCGGCCTGGCTACGCCGGTGTCGCTGCTCGGCGGTGGCTGGCTGGCAGGCCTGATGCTGGGCGAGCACATCCGGATGTGGATGCCCGGTTCGCGCGTGTCGACGGGATCGTTGCTGCTGACCTTGCTGGTGACCTGCGGTGTCGCGCTGTTCTTCACCAGTCGCGCCCGCCTGTTGAAGGCCGAGACGGCGACGGCAACCGAGCGGGCGCGAGCGGAGGCCGTCGAGCGCCAGGCTTTACAGGCGCAGCTTCAGCTGCTTCAGGCGCAGATCGAACCACACATGCTGTTCAATACGCTGGCGAACCTGCAGGGGCTCATTGCGCTCGATCCCGCGCGCGCGCAGCAGATGCTCGACCAGCTCATCCAGTTTTTACGTGGCACGCTGTCGTCGTCGCGCGCGGCCGAGACGACACTGGCGCAGGAGTTCGCGCTGCTGGAAGCGTATCTCGGGCTGATGGCGGTGCGGATGGGCGAGCGGCTGAGCTATTCGTTCGCGCTGCCGGACGAGCTGCGCAACGTGGCCATCCCGCCGATGCTGCTGCAGCCGCTGGTGGAGAATGCGATCGCGCACGGGCTGGAGCCGACGATCGATGGTGGCCAGATCCGTATCGAGGCGGCACGGCACGATGGCATGCTGACGCTATCGGTATCCGACAATGGCCGCGGCCTGGACGCCGGTCCCGGCAAGGCGGGTACCAGTGTCGGCCTGGCCAATACCCGTGCGCGGCTGGCCGCCCTGTTCGGCCAGCGCGCCGCCGTTACACTGGCGCCAGCCGATGGCGGCGGCGCTGTCTCCCGCATCACCATCCCTCTCTGAAGACCATGACGACTGCCCTGATCGCCGAAGACGAACCGATACTGGCCGCTACGCTGGCTGCTGCCTTGACGCGCCTGTGGCCCGAGCTGCAGATCATCGCGACATGCCCGCATGGCGTGGCGGCGCTGGACAAGGCGCTGGCGCTCCAGCCGGACGTGCTGTTCCTCGACATCAAGATGCCCGGCAAGACGGGGCTGGAAGTGGCGGAAGAACTGGCCGAAGGGTGGCCTGGTGCGAAGCCGTTTCCGCAGGTGGTGTTCGTCACGGCGTACGATGAATTCGCGTTGCAGGCCTTCGACAAGGCGGCTGCCGATTATGTGCTGAAGCCTGTCAGCGATGAGCGCCTGGGCCGCACCGTCGCACGGCTGCGCCAGCGGCTCGATGCGCCGAAGGCGGCCGATGGCATGGACGCGCTGGTGGCGCAGTTGCGCGCATTGGCGCTGCCGGTCGCCGCGCCGGTCGAGCGGCTGCCGGTGATCCGCGCGGCCGTCGGCAACCAGGTGCGCATGATCCCGATCGGGGAGGTCGTGTACTTCGAGGCGCTCGACAAGTACGTCAATGTGGTCACCGCGAACAGCGAGGCGCTGATTCGCACGAGCCTGAAGGAGCTGCTGCCGCAGCTCGATGACAAGGTGTTCTGGCAGGTCCACCGGGGCACGATCGTCAACGCCGGCTGCGTGCTGGCGGCCGAGCGCGACGAGGCGGGCAAGCTGTCGCTGCACATGAAGCATCGGCCGGAGAAGGTGCGCGTCAGTCCTCTCTATGCACACCTCTTCCGCCAGATGTAGCGCCACATTCCACGGCCGAGCCCGTGTCCATGTCGGGGTCTGACCCCAAGGTGGACACGAACTCGGCCGTAAGTGGCGCGGCTATCTCACCACATACACCATCCCCGCGCCGCCCACGTTCATGCCCTGGCTGTTCTGCTGCGCCACGCCCAGCATGAACTGCTGGCCGGCGGTGGCGGTGCCGGGGATCGTGGTGCGCACGGCCAGCGGGTAGACGATGCCGGGTGCTTTCTCCATCGTGATGCTGACCAGCGGCTGCTTGATGTCGACGAAGCGCTGGCCGTTGCGCACGACGACGTCGCCGCCCTGCACGCTGATGTTGCGCAGTTCGTGCTTGCGCTTGCAGTCGAAGCGCGAGCCCTTGCCCAGCGTGAGGATGCCGTTGCAGCAGCCGAAGCGGGTCTTGATCTTCGTCTCGGACAGGAATTCGAGGCCGTCGCAGGCCGCGTTTTCCGTCGTCTCGCCCGGTTCCACCTGGCCTTCGAAGTCGATGGCGGGGAAGGCGATCCCCGGTTCATCGAGCGACAGCGTGACCCCCATGCCGGCCGGCAGGCGGCTGCGGTCGACCTGCAGGGTCATGCGGCTCTCCAGGTTGAAGCGGTTGCCGGCAATGAAGTGGAACACGGCCGGTGAATTGGCCAGCACGTCGATGACGGACAGGTTGCGCTGTGCGAGGTTGTTGCGCCGGGCCGTGATCGGGTCGCCCGTCAGCGGCGCGGTGGCGAACGCATAGTCGTTGTCGGCATTGACGACGGCCATCAGGCAGCCGTGCCAGCCGTTGTTGGCCACCCAGCCGTACAGGGTTTCCGTCTGCGCCGCTTCGATGCGGAACTTGGCCAGGGCCGAGGCGCCCGGGGCCAGCGTGCCGAAGCTGGTCGTGATGCCGGTCGGCGCCACGTGGGTGGCATCGGTCAGCGTCCAGTCCTGCGGGTAGATGAACTGCGTGCCGACATACGGCGTGATGCGCGTGCCGATGGTGACATTGCGCGCTTCCCGCGAACCGGTATTCGTCACGCGCACGTAGATGTAATTGGCCTGGCCCCGTTCCACGTTCTTCGACTGCAGCGGATCGCCCGGCTGGAACACGCCGTCGTCCGTGATGCGCACGACGATGTCGGAAAAGTCCCAGAAATTGCCGCCCGTGTAGGGTTCGTTGCCGTTGTCGGCGGGCGCGTCGCGGATCATCACGTCCGCTTCGTCGAGGGCGCGGTAGACGTTGATGCGGCCGTAGCCCGTCTCCTGGTTCCAGCTACCGTTCGGGCGGCCCACCGTGTCCGCGTAGGCGACTGCGCCCACCTTCTGCGCGGTGCGTTCGATGTGGGCGCGCACCTGCACATTGGTCAGCGTGGGATAGGCGCTGCGGATCAGCGCTGCAAGGCCGGCGACGTGCGGCGTGGCGGACGAGGTGCCGTTGAACACCAGGTCATAGTCGCCCGCATCGTAGCCGCCGGCGCCCTGGATGTCGGTGGTGGGGATGTGCACGCCCGGTGCGACGACGGAGATCTCCGGGCCGAAGTTCGAGCCCCAGGGTTCGCCGTCCGGCGACAGCGGCGTCTTGCGGTTGTCGATCTCGTCCGAGGCGCCCACCGCGATCACCAGCGGATTGGTGGCGGGGTAGGTGATCGGGCCGTTGTAGTTGTGGGTGGCCACGCACATCACCACGTCGTTGTTGAACGCGTTCTGGATGGCGGGGTCGATGATGGCCGGGCTCCACGCATTCCAGCCGAAGCTCATGCTGATGATGCTGGCGCCGTTGGCGCTGGCGTAGTTGATGCCGGCGGCCACTTCCACGTCCGTCCACGCATCGAAGGCGACCGGCAGGATGCGCGAATTGCCGGCCACGCCGGTCACGCCGGTGCCGTTGTCATAGGTGGCCGCCACGATGCCGGCGCAGGCCGTGCCGTGGTTGCCGGTGGGGGAGCCGTCCGGCACCATCGTGCCCAGGTTGATGCCGGGGTCGGCGAAGCGCAGGTCGGGGTGGGTCAGGTCGCAGCCTTCGTCCAGCACGCAGACGACCACGGTCGCGACGCCGGTGGTGATGTCCCAGCCGGTGGTGCCGGGGCCGCCGGCCTCGATGCGCGTCATGTCCCACTGCTGCGGGAACAGCGTGTCGTTCGGGGCGATCGACGTGGGGGTGAGCAGGGGCATGGTTTCGAACTGGAAGTCGAGCAGGGCGCCGTTCGGGGCCTGGCGCACGCGGTCGCGCAGTTCATAGGCGTTCACTTCGCGGGCGTTGGTGATCTGGTAGTAGCGGAAGCCGTTCAGGTACTTCGATTTTTCCGGGATCTCGCGCAGCACCGGCGCCGGCTGGTTGTCACGGCGCAGCACGTCGGCCAAAGGGACGCGGCCGTTGTCCGGATCATGGTTGTCGCGCAGGCGGATCACGCCCACGTTGGGCAGCGGCGCCATCAGCGCGCGGCGGCCTTCCTGGCCGGCCATGCGGTACACGGGGCCGAGGAAGTCCAGCCCGATCGGCCCGCCGGCCTGTTCGATCTTGCGCAGGCGTTCGTCGTCCAGCGGGCGGCGCGACTGCGCCCAGAACCTGGTCTTCGTATGGTTGACCCGTTCGCCCGGAATCCTGTCGCCGTCGTTGCCGCCTTCCGGTTCGTCTTCCAGGTACATGTCCTGGCTGCGCAGGAACTGTTCGACATCGGTCCGTTCGCGCGGCGCCTTCAGCGCCAGCAGGATGCGGCCGCTGTCCAGCACCAATGGCGCGCCGGTGGCGTGGGCCATCATTTTGGGGTAAATGCTCATGGCGTGTCCTTGAGGGTTGATCCTTGTGGTGGGGATGTCCCTCGGCCGGGGAGACGTGATCGCTGCGGGCGATCGACCCCAGTCTAGGCCCTTTGGCGGGGCATTCAACCAGCCTTTTGTCTTTATCTGAATCCGATTTGAGACAACTCATGACAGTTTTCACAAAATTGGTGTTGTTGACTTAGCTGGGCGCCGCTATAATGCGGCCTCTTTTCCCTGATAGCTCAGTCGGTAGAGCGACGGACTGTTAATCCGCAGGTCCCTGGTTCGAGTCCAGGTCGGGGAGCCAGAATAAAAACAACAGGCCGCGTTCATACGCGGCTTTTTGTTTATCACGGCATTCGACTCGCAGCACACACATGAGGCGCCCACGAAGGCAGCCCGGACACGAGCACGGAGACAGTTGTAACCCTTGCAGGCTTCTACTATCTAAACCAGGAAAACACATGATGAAACTGTCCAAGATGCACAAGCGTCTCCTTGCTCTGACGGCCGCCCTGCCGATGGCCGCCATGGCCCAGGATGCCACCCAGTCCAGCACGCAGGCGAATGCCCAGCAGAACGCCGCCAGCGGCCAGCTGGAAACGGTGACCGTGACGGCGCAGCGCCGTACCGAGAACATCAAGGATGTGCCGGTGTCCGTGTCCACCATCGCCAACGAGAAGCTGGACGTGATCCTGTCCGGCGGCGAGGACGTGCGCGTCCTGTCCGGCAAGGTGCCGAGCCTGAACATCGAATCGTCGACCGGCCGCGTGTTCCCGCGCTTCTACATCCGCGGCTACGGCAATGCCGACTTCTCGATCTTCGCTTCGCAGCCCGTCTCGCTGATCTATGACGACGTGGTGCAGGAGAACCCGATCCTGAAGGGTTACCCGATGTACGACCTGGCCAACGTGGAAGTGCTGCGCGGCCCGCAGGGCACGCTGTTCGGCCGCAACACGCCGGCCGGCGTGGTGAAGTTCGAATCGGCCAAGCCGAGCCTGAAGGGCACGGAAGGCTACTACAACTTCTCCGTTGCCTCGCACGGCACCACCAACGTCGAAGCGGCCGCCAACGTGCCGCTGTCGAACGAATGGGCGGTGCGCGTCTCCACGCTGCGCCAGCACCGCGATGACTACGTGTCGAACGGCCTGGCGGGCGACGGCAAGGACAGCCTGGAAGGCTACAACGAACACGCCGAACGCGTGCAGGTGCTGTACCAGCCGAACGGCACGTTCAACGCGCTGTTCAACATCCACCAGCGCACCACCGAAGGCAGCGCCCGTCTGTTCCGCGCCAACATCATCAAGAAGGGCACCAACAGCTTCGTCGACAACTTCGACGACGGCACGGTGTTCACCAACGGCCAGAACTACCAGAACCTGACGACGCGCGGCGGCAGCCTGCGCCTGTCGTGGGACCTGGGCGGCGTGAAGCTGTACTCGGTCACCGGCTATGAAACCATCGCCGAATACAACAGCCGCGGCGACATCGACGGCGGCTACAACGGCGGCCCCGGCGTGGTGCCGTTCCAGGTCGAGACGGCCTCCGTGCTGCCGGACCTGAAGCAGTACTCGCAGGAGTTCCGTGTCGAATCGAAGAACGAAGGTCCGCTGAACTGGCAGGCCGGCGTGTACTACTTCGACGAAGACGCCACCGGCGGCAGCGACAACTTCAACTCGACGACCGGCGTGCGCACCAGCCGCGTGCTGAGCAACCAGAAGAACAAGGCCTGGGCCGCGTTCGGTTCGGTGAACTACGCCGTGACGGACGCACTGACCGTGCGCGGCGGCGTGCGCTACACGAACGACAAGAAGGATTTCCACACGATCGAAGCCTCCGGCACCACGCTGCAGGGCCCGTCGACGATCAACTCGGAAAAGCACAAGACCAACTGGGATCTGTCGGCAACCTACGCGATCAACCAGGACGTGTCGGCCTACGCCCGCGTGGCGACCGGCTTCCGTGCCCCGTCGATCGGCGCGCCGTCGGCCTCCGGCCCGGCCACCATCGCCGATGCGGAAACCATCACCTCGTATGAAGCCGGCATCAAGGCGGACCTGCTGAACCGCCGTGCCCGCGCTTCGCTGTCGATCTTCGACTACGACGTGAAGAACCAGCAGCTGACGGTCGTCGGCGGCAATTCGAACGTGACCGCGCTGATCAACGCCGACAAGACCAAGGGCCGCGGCATCGAAGCGGAAATCGAAGGTTTCGTCACGCCGGACTTCAAGCTGGCCGCCTCGACCAGCTACAACTACACGAAGATCGACGATCCTTCGCTGTCCGTGAACCGCTGCGCTTCGTGCACGATCCTCGATCCGATCAATGCTGCCGGCCGCGTCGTCATCAACGGCAATGCGCTGCCGCAGGCACCGAAGTGGATCGTCAACCTGTCCGGCCGCTACAACTGGCCGCTGGCAGAGGGCAACCTGTTCGTGCTGACCGACTGGTCGTACCGCAGCAAGGTCAACTTCTTCCTGTACGAAGCGGCCGAGTTCACCGGCAAGCCGCTGACGGAAGGCGGCCTGCGCGTGGGCTACAACTGGGCGGGCGGCAAGTATGAAGTGGCTGCCTTCGGCCGCAACATCACCGACCAGCAGCGCATCACCGGCGCCATCGACTTCAACAACCTGACGGGCTTCATCAACGAGCCGCGTCAATGGGGTGTGCAAGTGAAGGGCGCCTTCTAAAGGCGAGCGGCTGGCACGGGGGACAGTATTCCCTTGCCAGCAGCAAACCGGGCCGCTATAATGCGGCCTCTTTTCCCTGATAGCTCAGTCGGTAGAGCGACGGACTGTTAATCCGCAGGTCCCTGGTTCGAGTCCAGGTCGGGGAGCCAGAATTTAGCAAGCACGAAGCCCAGCCCGCAACGGTTGGGCTTTTTGCTTTACGGGACAATCGGGGGAAACGACATGGACAACGACGATCAGCGCTACCTGGTGCAACAGAACAAGATCAGCGACGGCGACACGAAACCGCCCGTCTTCGCGAAGGTCATGCGCAGCAAGGAGGGCGTCTTCGAGGGCGTCTCCTTCATCCGCAACAAGGACAAGGCCACCGTGATGACGGTGGCGCAGGCGCAGGAAGTCATCGACTGGGCCGCGAAGAAGAAGGCGGCTGCCAGGGAATACGTGACGAAGATTATCTGCCTGGGGCAGTGAGGCATCGCACTGCGTAAAACAAGGCGCTGTCACCGCAGCCTGTGGAAACCACGGCGTCCCGCCAGTGGTCGGGCCCGATGCCACAACGTGCGGTGACAGCGCCTAAAGCAAAGCCCGGCTCGCACAGCCGGGCTTTGTCGTTACAGCGGACCTGGATCAGCCGCCCGTCAGCTGCTGCAGGATGGCCTTGTTGAAGGCCGGGATATCGTCCGGCTTGCGGCTGGTGACCAGCTTGCCGTCGACGACGACCTGCTCATCGGTCCACTCGGCACCCGCGTTCTGCAGGTCCAGCCGCAGGGTCGGCCAGCTGGTCAGGCGCTTGCCCTTGGCGAGGCCGGCGTCGATCAGCGTCCACGGGCCGTGGCAGATCGCCGCGACCGGCTTGTCCGCCGCGCCGAATGCGCGGATGAACGCGATCGATTCCTTCGACTGGCGCAGCTTGTCCGGGTTGGCCACGCCGCCCGGCAGCACCAGCGCATCGTAGTCGCCTGCGACGGCATCCTCGACCGCCAGTTCCACGCCGAATTTCTTGTCGGGGTCCAGCTGGTCGAAGCCCTGGACCTGTTCGCCCTTGGCCTTCGGCGACACCAGCGTCACCTGCGCGCCGTGCTCTTCCAGGAAGGTGCGTGGTCCCGTGTATTCCACCTGCTCCACCCCGTCCGTCATGAGGATGGCGATCTTCTTGCCATTCAGTTCTGTTGCCATCGTGTTTCTCCTTCCATTGATGAGAATGCGAAACTGAATGGTGCCACGATGCGCACCGCGCCGATGTGCGCGCACGAACACTTCAGGACTGAAGTATCTTTCAGGTGGCGGGGAACGGTCGGGCCCGTGTCCTGGTGCCTGGCACCAGGACACGGGCTGAACCGGATGCCTAGTCGGCGCGGCAGGCGGGTTCGGCCGGCGCGGCGGCGCAGATGCGGGCGCGGCACACGCGGTGTTCTTCGCCGGGCAGCGTGGCACAGCGCCCCAGCATGGCGGCCGTGTCGGCGATGGGGGGCGTTTCGCGGTGGCGCTTGCCCGCATTGGCATGGGCCACCAGTGCGGCCAGCAGCGTGACGTCGCTGTCCTGGGAAGGTGCCGCGGTTGGACGGGCAGGGGCAGGGGGATTGTTGCGCACGGGTGGTTTGATGCGCGCGACGGGTTCCTTGCGTGGCGGTTTGACGGAAGGCTTGCGCGGCGCCGGTTCGCTGCGCATGACGACGGAGGCAATCGGCGTCGTCGCCAGCGCCGCTGCCGCGACCTGCCGCGTGGTTTCGCCAGGCGGCGGCGTGTCGTTGATGATTGCCGCCGCTTCCGGCTCAGCGGGCGGTGCCGGATGGGCGGCAAGCGGCGGGGCGGGTGACGTGGCTGGCGGCAGGGCTGCCCCGCGCAGTGGATCCTGCACCAGCAGCGGCGACGGCCCGCTCAGTACCCACCACGCCAGCAGCAGCGCCAGCAGTAGCCCGCCCGCACCGATGAACGCGGCGCCACGCGCACCGGGGGTGGTGGTACGGCGGGGCGCCGCCACCGCCCGCTGCTCCAGGCTGGCCAGGATGCCCTTGCCGGGTTTTGACGTATCCACCATGCACCTCCAAAGCTTGATATAGGCGTCCTCTACAGTGCGGTTCGACCGGTACGATGATCGATCCGCCCCGCTCGTTAGTGTCGCGCGGGCATCATCGGCTGGCCTTGACGGAGCGCACCATGTTTCTCGTTTCGATGCTGCTGTTGTTTGCCGCTGCCTGCGTGGCCGGCTGGCTGCTGATGTTCCCGGCGGGCCGCGATGCGCTGGGTGCCTCACTACTGGGGCTGGGGCGCGGGATCGAACATCGCTGGCGCGGAATGGCCCGGCATGGCGTGCGCGGCGCGCGGTCCGTGAGCGACAGAGCGGCCGGCATCCTCGTCACCGTCATCGCGTGGGCGCGGCATCATGCGCTGCTGTCGGGTAGCGCGGCGGCCCTGGTGCTCGTGCCGCCGCTGCTCGCCCTGTTCCTGGGCGGGCGCGCGGCGCTGCCGGATGCCGGCACGGGCGAACGCGCCGTCGACGAGCAGATCGCCTCGCTGCTGCGCGGCGAGCGGCTGGTGGCGCCGCCGCCGTTGCCGCCGGCCGTCTTCACGACGGCGGAGGTCACGCTGTTGCGTCCGCAACTGGCGGGCGCGAACCGCAACTGGGACCTGCTCGATCCGGACTTCACCCAGCGCCTGCTGCTCGTCTTCAAGGTGATGCGCGAGCAGTACGGCTATGAAATGGTGCTGCTGGAAGGCTATCGCAGTCCCGCGCGCCAGAACGAGCTGGCCGATGCCGGCAGCCACGTGACGAATGCCCGCGCCTTCCAGAGCTGGCACCAGTTCGGCCTGGCCGGCGACTGCGCCTTCCTGCGCGACGGCAAGGTGGTGATTTCCGAACGGGACCCCTGGGCGATGCGCGGCTACCAGCTGTATGGCCAGGTGGCCGAGGCGGCCGGGCTGACATGGGGCGGGCGCTGGAAGCTGTTGGATTTCGGTCACGTCGAACTGCCGAACCGGCGGCGCTGAGCGGTCCGGCGCACTGCACAGGTTGCGCAACGTCAATAAATTGCCCTAGGGCAGGTGGCACCATCATCCGATCCGAACCACGCGGGTGCCGCCATGATGCGCAGACTCTGGATCTTCCTGACCGACTCCCGCCACCTCACCGTGCTGGGCCTGGTGGCACTGGCAGCCATCTACTACCTGGGGGGGGAGGCGCTGGAACTGGCGCTCGTCTGGGCGATTGCTGCCACCGCCGTCACGCTGCTGGCGTGGCTGCTGGTCTGGTGGTTGCGCCGCCGCCTGGCCACGCGCCGCGCCGCCACGCTGGAAGGGGCGATCGAGGCGACGGCCGGCACGCCCGAGGGCACGGCCGAACGCGGCGACCTGCACGTGCTGCGCACCGGCCTGCTGGGCGCCATCGACACCATCCGCACGTCGAAACTGGGCATCCGTTCCGGCAGCCGCGCGCTCTACGAACTGCCGTGGTACATGATCATCGGGAACCCGGCGGCCGGCAAGAGCAGCGCCATCGTCAACTCGGGCCTGCAGTTTCCCATCGCCGAAGCGAAGGTGGTGCAGGGCGTGGGCGGCACGCGCAACTGCGACTGGTTCTTCACCACCGAGGGCATCCTGCTCGACACGGCCGGCCGCTATTCCGTCGAGGACGAGCACCGCGGCGAATGGCACGGCTTCCTGGACCTGCTGAAGAAGCACCGCGCGCGCGCCCCCGTCAACGGCATCCTCATCGCGGTCAGCATCGCCGAACTGCGCGGCGCCGATGCCGATGCCGGCCTGCGGCTGGCACGCAGCCTGCGCAAGCGCGTGCAGGACCTGATCGAGCGGCTGGAGATCTTCGCGCCCGTCTACGTGGTGTTCACCAAGGCCGACCTGGTGGCCGGCTTCTCGGAGTTCTTCGCCTGGTTCGAGAAGGGCGAACGGGAACGCGCCTGGGGCGCCACCATGCCCTACCAGCGCAGGACCGGCACGCAGGAGATCCTCGCCTTCTTCGACCAGGCCTTCGACGAGCTGCACGAGGGCCTGAAGGAGACCTGCATCGCCAACCTCACGCTGCAGCGCCGTGGCGAACTGCCGGCCGGCGTGCTGACGTTCCCGCTGGAGTTCGCGTCGCTGCGCGTGCCGCTGCGCGCCTTCCTGGCCACGCTGTTCGAGGAAAACCCGTTCCAGTTCAAGCCCCTGTTCCGCGGCTTCTACTTCACCAGCGCGCTGCAGGAAGGCGTGCCGGCCTGTACCCAGTCGCAGCGCGTGGCCGAACGCTTCCACCTGTCGTTCGACGCGGCGGCACGCGCCCAGGAGGGCGTGCGCCAGACCGGCTACTTCCTGCTCGACCTGTTCCGCAAGGTGATCTTCGAGGACCGCAACCTGGTGTCGCAATATGCCAGCCGCGCCAGGCTGCAGTGGAAATATGCCGGTTTCGTGGCGGTGGCCGTGGTGCTGGGCGTGTCGCTGGCCGGCTGGAGCTGGTCGTATCTCGCCAACCGGCAGCTGCTGGCCACCGTGCAGGCCGACCTGGACAAGGTCGTCCGGCTGCAGGACCGCCGGCTCGACCTGCAGCCCCGCCTGCAGGCACTGGAGCTGCTGCAGGACCGCATCGAACAGCTGGAGCGCTACCGCCACGAACGCCCGCTGGCGCTCGGCCTCGGCCTGTACCAGGGCGAACTGCTGGAGCGCAAGCTGCGCGAGGAATTCTTCGGCGGCATCCGCGAAGTGATGATCAAGCCGGTGGCCGCCAGCCTCGAAGCGCTGCTGTACGAGATGAACGCGAATCCCGACCAGCTGGCGGTGCCCGCCGCGAAAGGCGCGCAGCCGCCATCGGCCACGCGCGCCTATGCCGATGCTTCGCCAGCGAATGTCGAGGATGCGTACAACGCGCTGAAGACCTACCTGATGCTGGCCGATCCCGCGCACGTGGAGCCGGGCCACCTGAACGACCAGCTGACGCGCTTCTGGCGCGGCTGGCTGGAAGCGAACCGCGGCGCGATGCCGCGCGAGCAGATGATCCGCAGCGCCGAGCGCCTGCTGACGTTCCACCTGGCGCAGGCGCGCGACCCGTCCTGGCCGCGCATCGAACAGAAGCTGGCGCTGGTGGACACGGCGCGCGACAACCTGCGCCGCGTGGTGCGCGGCATGCCGGCGCGCGACCGCGTGTACGCCGAGATCCGTGCCCGCGCCGCCACGCGCTTCCCGGCGATGACGGTGGGCCGCATCGTCGGCGAACAGGACAGCGCGCTGATCGCGGGCAGCCACGCGATCTCCGGCACGTTCACCCGCGAGGCCTGGGAAAAATACGTGGAGGGTGCGATCCGCGAGGCGTCGGCAAAGGAACTGCAAAGCACCGACTGGGTCCTGAAGACCGCCAGCCACGACGACCTGACCCTGGAGGGCAGCCCGGAACAGATCCAGAAGCACCTGGTGGACCTGTACAAGGCGGACTACGTGAAGGAGTGGCAGAAGTTCGTGCAGGGCATCGCGATTGCCGACATGAACGGCTTCAATGGCGCCGTCGCGGCGATGAACCGTCTCGGCGATCCGCAGTCCTCGCCCATCGCGAAGATCCTCACCACCATCAACGAGCAGACCGCGTGGGACAACCCGGGCGAGATGAACGCGCGCATGAAGGAGGCGCAGACCGGGTTCGTCAACTGGATCAAGACGCACATCCTGCGCCGCGCGCCATCGCCGGTCAGTTCGAACGTGAACGTCAACATCCAGCTCGACACAAGCCGCTTCGAAAAAGTGATGGGACCAATCGGCCGCGAGTTCGCGCCCGTGTCCCGTATCGTTGCCACCCGCGACCGCGACGGTTCGCTGCTGCGCTCCTACCTCGATGCGCTGTCGCGCTTACGCACGCGCCTGAACCAGCTGAAGAACCAGGGCGATCCCGGTCCCGGCGCCAAGCAGTTCATGCAGCAGACGCTGGAGGGCAGCGGCTCGGAACTGGCCGATGCGCTGCGCTTCGTCGACGAGCAGATGCTCAACGGGATCGGCGAGTCGCAAAAGGCCGCCGTGCGGCCGCTGCTGGTGCGCCCGCTGATGCAGACGTTTGCCGTGATCGTGGCGCCGGCCGAAGCGGAGATCAACAAGACCTGGCTGGCGCAGGTGTACGAGCCGTTCAGCCGCACGCTGGCCAGCAAGTATCCGTTCACGCCGTCGGCCCGCATCGAGGCCAGCCAGGCCGAGATCGCCCAGTTCTTCGGGCCGGACGGGCTGGTGGCCAGGTTCGTCAACACGTCGATGGGACCACTGGTGGTGCGGCGCGGCGACGTGCTGGCGCCGCGCACCTGGGCCGACATGGGCATCACGCTGCAGCCGCAGGCCGTGCAGCGCTTCCCGGCGTGGATCGCGCCGGCCGGTGCCGGCGGCGTGCAATCGGCCACGGCGCAGACGGTGTTCCAGCTGCTGCCGATTCCCGCCAGCGGCGTGCTCGAATACACGGTGGAGATCGACGGCCAGCAGCTGCGCTACCGGAACACGCCGCCGCAGTGGGCCAGCATGGTCCATCCCGGCGCGCAGGGCGTGCCCGGCGCACGCATCACGGCCGTCGCCTTCGATGGCCGCACGATCGAACTGTTCAACGAGCCGGGCGGGTTCGGCCTGAAGCGGATGATCGATGCGGCCACCAGGCAGCGCAAGGAGGGCGGCGTGCACGAACTGCGCTGGAGTGCCGGCGGGGTCACCGTGGCGGTCGATCTGCGCATCACCAGCAGCCCCGCCGTGAATGCCGGCGGCGCCGCGCCGGGAGCGGGCTTTTCCGGCATGCGGCTGCCGGAGACCATCGTCGGCACCGGCACGCCGGCGCTCGCTGCGCCGGTGGCCACCAGTCCTGCGGCGCCGGTGGTGCCCGCAGCGGGTGCCAAGGTCATCAACGCCGCCATCCCCATCAACACCGTCAATGCAGCCAACGCAGGAGGACTCCAGTGAAGACCCCGTTCCGTATCGGTTACTTCGGCAAGCTGCCGGCCCGCTCCGACTTCGTCAAGGGCGGCGCCCAGCACGAGCTGACCGGCCTGCTCGACGACTGGCTGGCCGCGACGATGCAGCAGCTGGCCGCCAACCCGCGCTGGAAGCAGCATTACGATGCGGCCGAGCCGCTGCACTTTGCCTTCGTCGGCCCGCGCAGCCGGCTGGCCGTGGCCGGGCATCTGGCGGCCAGCAACGACCAGTCCGGACGCCGCTTCCCGTTCATCGCCGTCGGCACGCTGGAGGTACCGCGGCCGGAGGACTTCGTCGCCATCAGCCCGCTGGCCCTGGCGCCGCTGTGGCAGCGGCTCGGCAGCCTGGCGGACGATGCGCTGACGTCCACCGAACCGGCCGCGCCTTTGCAGGTGCTCGGTGCAGCCGTGCTGGAAGGCGATGCGGAGTGCGATGGGGACAGCGATGGCCACGGCACCGCCTTGCGCCGTTTCGCCGAACAGACCGACCTGGCAGCGCTGGAGGCGCTGCTGGCCCATGCCGGCCAGGCCTATTCGGCGCGCGGCATCCTGCTCGGCATCGGCCTGCTGCTGCAGCCGTTCGAATGGAGCGGCAGCACGCGGCTCGACAAGGGCCTGGCGCTGCCGCTGCCGCGCGCAGGTGCAGCGCAGGCGGCCGTGGCAGCGTTCTGGCTGGCGCTGATCATGCCGTTCCTGCGCCGCGTCGAGATCGAGCTGGCCCTGTTCGTGGCCGAGATCCGCGGCCAGGCGACGCTGGTGGTGGGCTTCTCCGGTGCCACGCCCGGCACGCTGCACGCCATCCTGGATCCGGAAGCGGCCGGCGACAGGCTGATCGCGTTCGATGAAACACGCTGGGTCGACGACATGATCGAACACGATCCGGCCGTGCTGCGGCTGTCGGCCTGCCTGGCGCAGCGCGACCTGTCGCTGGCCGCCGCGCGCCAGCTGTTCCGCGAAACGTTCACCTGATGGAGGCGGTATGAAGAAGGCAGCGCTGTTCATGATGCTGGCGGCCACCGCCGCGTCGGCGCAGGTGCCGGCACCGCAGACGCCGATGCCCGGCCAGGTCCTCGTCAGCGGCACCGTGCCGGACGAAGCGACCAAGGCCGCCATGCTGGCGCGGGTACGCGAGCTGTATGGTGCCGAGCGCGTGGTCGACCAGATCGCCATCGGCAACGTGGTGCAGCCGCCCAACTGGAACGGCTATGTGCAGAAGCTGATCCAGCCGAACCTGAAGCTGATCAGCAAGGGGCAGCTGAAGGTCGATGGCAACAATGTCAGCCTGCAGGGCGAGGTGGCCAACGAGGCGCAGCGCCAGCAGATCGCCAGCGACATCGCCGCCAGCCTGAATCCCACGTACACGGTGCGCAACGGCCTGCGCGTCAGTGCCGCTGAACAGAACCTGCTCGATGCCACGCTGGCCAAGCGCATCATCGAGTTCGAGAGCGGGCAGGCGGTGATCCGGCCGTCCGGCACGCAGATCCTCGACGAGATGGCGGCCGCGCTGCTGAAGGTGAAGGGCAAGAAGGTGGAGGTGATCGGCCACACGGACAATACCGGTCTGCGGGAAAGCAACCTGGCGCTGTCGCTGGCCCGTGCCGAAGCGGTACGGACCTACCTGTCGGCGAAGGCGATCGATCCGGCGATGATCACGGTGTCCGGCCAGGGCCCGGACCGCCCCGTGGCGGACAACGCGTCCGCCGACGGGCGGGCCCGCAACCGCCGCATCGAGTTCCGCGTCGCCGACTGATCAGGGCAGCGTGATCGTCACGCTGGCCGGGCGGGGCGCCAGCTTGACGAGGTCCGCGTAGGCCGAAAGCGTGGTCTGCGCATCCCGTTGCAGCGACGCGCGCAGTCCCGTGAATACCCCCAGGCCCACCAGCGCGAAGACGGCGCACACGGCCCACAGCGGCACGTTGCTGCGCAGTTTGTTGACCACCTGGTCCGGCCTGGCCGCACGCGGCGCAAAGCCGCCGCTCCGGCCCTTGATGTGGGCGATCTCGTCGCCCAGGCGCGCCGTCATGTAGGCCAGCTTGTCGCTGCCGTCCAGCGCGTACTTGCCGTGGAAGCCCAGCAGCAGGCACATATGGAACACCTGCAGCGCCTGCAGCCGCGTGCTGCCCTTGCTGCGCAGCGCATCGAGGCGGTCGAAGAAGTGCTCGCCGGCCAGCTGGTCGCCGAACAGGGCCAGCTGCAGCGGGCGCCGCTCCCAGGCGGCGCGCAGGCCGAACTGCGACGACAGGATGGTCTCGTCCAGCGCCGCGCAGTAGGCATACTTGGCCGCATCGATGTCCTCGCCTTGCGCGCGCAGGTCCTTCGCTTCCCGTTCGAAGCCGTCCAGGAAGGTGCGCACGCGGTCCATGAACTCCGTCTCGCCGGGCGGCGCCGAGCCGCTTTTCAGCAGCACCAGCAGATGAAACCCTTCGTGCATCAGGTCGAGCAGCGAATGGATGCGCATGCCGTCCGGCGAGGCGGGGCGGGCGCCGAACAGCGACGGTGCGGCGCGGCGTTCGATCTGCGGCGCCGTCATGGCGCCACCGTGCATGGGGATGGGGGCATGGTCTCTCCTGGTTGATGTCAGGCGCAATGCGCGCCACTGCGAACCGTGTTCTCGGGACGCGCCGCGGCACCCTGGCCGACCGTCATCGAGCAGCCGGTCAGGCCGATCGTGATGCCGGCCTTCTCCGCATCGAGCACGGGAAATGCGGCGCGCCAGCGCTGGCCGCCGGGATAGCGGAACAGCGCCACCACGCCCACGTAGCCCGCTTCACGGCTGACCTTCTCGGTGACCTCGTGACGCTGGCCGGGAATCAGCAGCACTTCCTTCACTTCCAGCAGGTCCGGCCCGAGCAGTTCGCGTTCCGCATGGACGCTGGTGAACCCTTCGAACGACACGCGCTCGAACGCCTCGGCCTGGCGCAGCTTGTAGATGCGCGCCACCAGCGCCAGCGGCGGACCGGCATCGCCGCCATTGAGCGTGCCGGCCGCATGCAGGCGGATCGTGACATTGCGGGGTGGTTTCTGCGCTTCGGGTACTTCGGGCGGACGGTGCATACCGGCCACCTGCAGCATGGCGCCGGCGAGCGTGCCGCCGGCGCCGCAGCCGCAAAGCGACAGGGCCAGCGCGCCGGTGGCAAGGCAAGTCGATGTGTTCATCTGGGCTCCTCCTCGGGTCACCCATTTAACCGAAGGCATCTTTTGAACTTATTGCGCCGACGCAAGCATGCTGCAGCGGGCTTGCGACAGCGCAACTTGGGCCCCGGCGGGCTCCTCAATAATGGCCACCACCCGACAGCCCGGAGGTCCCATGAAAGCACGCCTGCAGTCCCATTTGAAAGCCCATCTCATCCCGTCCATTGCCAGCGCGCTGCTGCTGTGCGCCTGCACCGCTACCCCCACCAAGCCGGAAGCCCCCGTCACCGCCACGCTGGCCAGCGCGATGGCCGACGCCGAGCGCAGTGTCGCCGCCGGCGATGCCGACAGGGCCTACGCGATCCTGAAGAACGCCGGCACGCGCTTCCCGGCCGAGAAGGCGCCGTGGGTGCAGCTGGCACAGCTGAAATTCGACCGCGGCGCCTACGGCGATGCGATCAGCAATGCCATCGAGGCGCTGCAGCGCGATCCGAAGGACCGGCAGGGCAACAGCATCCTGGCCGTGGCCGGCCTGCGGCTGTCGACCAAGGCGGTGGCGGACCTGAGCCAGCAGAACAACCTGGCCGGGCCGCTGCGTACCGAGGCCCAGCAGCTGGCCAACCTGCTGCGCACCACGCTGGGCGAGGACGTGCTGGTACCGAAGCCCGTCAAGCCCGTCACCCCGGCGCGCAAGCCGGCCGGCAGCAACCAGGTGAAGAAAACCACGGCATCCAGCCAACCCAGTGCCGATCCGTTCGGCGCGCTGAAATAGGAGCCACCATGGCAAACGGCGACAGCATACAGAAGCGCCTGAACAAGGTTCGGCCGCCACGGGTGCAGATGACCTACGACGTCGAGATCGGCGACGCCATCGAGAACAAGGAACTGCCGTTCGTGCTGGGCGTGGTGGGCGACTACGGCGGCAATGCGCAGAAGGAGCAGAAGCGGCTGAAGGACCGCCGCTTCGTCAACATCGACAACGACAATTTCGACGAGGTGCTGGCCGGCGTGGAACCGGTGGCGCAGTTCCAGGCGCCGAACCGGCTGACGGGCGACGGCGACCTGGCCGTCGAACTGCACTTCCGCTCGATGGCCGACTTCCGGCCCGAGGCCATCGTCCAGCAGGTCGAACCGCTGGCCCGGCTGCTCGATGCGCGCAGCAAGCTGGCCGACCTGCGCAACAAGCTGGCCGGGAACGACCGCCTGGAAGACATCCTCACCGACGTGCTGCAGAACACCGACCAGCTGGCGAAGCTGAAACCGGCGGCGGAGGAATGACCATGTCCGCACAACTGCAAGCCGCCGGCTACGCGTCCGCGGCAGAAGGCACGGCGCTGCTGGACGAGATCGTCGAACTCAGCAAGGTCGCCAAGTCCAGCGCCGAATTCGCGCGCGCCAAGGACATCATCGGTGAACTGGTGCACCAGGTGCTGGACGGTACCGTGATCGTCTCGCACAACCTGTCGGCCACCATCGATGCGCGCGTCGCGGAACTGGACCGCGTGATCTCCGAGCAGCTGTCCGCCATCATGCATGCGCCGGCCTTCCAGAAGCTGGAGCAGAGCTGGACCGGCCTGCACTACCTGGTGCGCAACACGGCCACGGGACGCGGCCTGAAGATCCGCATGCTGAACGCCACCAAGCGCGAACTGGTGCGTGACTTCCAGAGCGCGCTGGAGTTCGACCAGAGCACCATGTTCAAGAAGATCTACGAAGAGGAATTCGGTACGTTCGGCGGGGCCCCCTACGGCGCTTTGCTGGGCGACTTCGAGATCTCGCGCCAGCCGGAGGACATGTACTTCATCGAGCAGATGTCGCACGTGGCAGCGGCCGCGCACGCGCCGTTCATCAGTGCCGCCGCGCCCGAGCTGTTCGGCCTGGAAGGCTACGCCGACCTGGGCAAGCCGCGCGACTTGGCGAAAGTGTTCGACACGATGGAATACGCGAAGTGGAAGGCGTTCCGCGAATCGGAGGATTCCCGCTACGTGGGCCTGACCCTGCCGCGCTTCCTGGGCCGCCTGCCGTTCAACCCGGTGGACGGCACCACCGTCGACGGCTTCAATTTCGTCGAGGAGGTCGACGGCACCGACCATGCGAAATACCTGTGGTGCAACGCGGCCTATGCGTTCGGCGCCAAGCTGACCAAGGCGTTCGAGGAATTCGGCTGGTGCGCGGCGATCCGCGGCGTCGAGGGCGGCGGGCTGGTGGACGACCTGCCGACCCACACGTTCAAGACCGACGAAGGCGAGATCGCCCTGAAGTGTCCGACGGAGGTGGCCATCACGGACCGGCGCGAGAAGGAACTGTCGGACCTGGGCTTCATCTCGCTGGTGCACTGCAAGAACACGTCGTATGCGGCGTTCTTCGGCGCGCAGTCGACGCAGAAGGCCCGCCGCTACAGCAGCGAAGCCGCCAATGCGAATGCCGTGCTGTCCTCGCAGTTGCAGTACATCTTCGCCGTCTCGCGCATCGCCCACTACATGAAGGCCATGATGCGCGACAAGATCGGCAGCTTCAGTTCGGCGTCCAATGTCGAGGACTTTCTGAACCGCTGGCTGATGCGCTACGTGCTGCTGGACGATAACGCCAGCCAGGAACAGAAGGCGCAGTTCCCGCTGCGCGAGGCGTCGGTGCAGGTGCACGAAGTGGCCGGCCGGCCCGGCGTGTACCGCGCCGTCAGCTTCCTGCGGCCGCACTTCCAGCTCGACGAACTGACCGTGTCGCTGCGCCTCGTCGCGGAGCTGCCGAAGGCCACGAGCTGATTTTCCGATCGCATCACGTCACCCGTTTTTCAACCGCAGAAGAGGAGCACGCAATGGCAATTGACGTCTATCTGTACATCGACGGCATCAAGGGCGAGTCGGCCGACGACCGCCACAAGGACTGGATCGAGTGCAAGTCGGTCAACTGGGGCGTGGAGCAGCCGAAATCGGCCACGTCGTCCACCGGTGGCGGCCACACGGCGGAACGCTGCGAGCACCACGACATCGTCGTCACCAAGCTGGCCGACCTGGCCTCGCCGATCCTGCTGCAGACCTGCTCGGCCGGCCGCACGATCCCGAAGGCGAAGTTCGAGTTCATGCGCGCCGATGCGCAGGGCGAGCGCGTCAAGTACTACGAGATCGAGATCGAGAACGTGCTGATCGGCGCCGTGTCGCCGTCAGTGGAGCAGGGCGACATCCTCACCGAATCGGTCGCGCTGAAGTTCTCGAAGATCCGCTGGCGCTACACGCAGCAGAAGATCTCCGGCGGCGCCGGTGGCAATACCTCGGGTGGCTGGGACCTGGCCGCAAATCGGATCGTGTGAGCGGATCGTCCAAGCGCATCGTCCGACCGCATCCCGCAGCACGTTTGAACCCGTAGGGCGACTTTGGCCGCGGCTTGCCGCGGCTCTTTTTTTGGAGAGTGCCATGCATGCCAATGGACCCGCGCTGTTCGACCGCCTGCTCGGCACGGCCGGCCACGACGGCCCGCAGACGCTGGAACAGCTGAAGGACGCGGTGGCGCGCGACCTGGAAGACCTGCTGAACACGCGCTCGGCCTTGCCGGAAGAACTGCTGGCCGCCTGGCCCGAATGCGCCGCGTCGATCGTCAGCTATGGCCTGCTCGACATCGCCGGCCTGTGCCTGTCCAGCAGCGACGACCGCCGCCGCATCTGCGACAGCCTGCGCCTGGCGATCGAACGCCATGAGCCGCGTCTGCGCCAGGTGCGTGCGCGGGTCGAACTGGCGCCCGGCACCGTCAACCGCATCAACTTCGTCATCACCGGCGTGCTGCTGGGCCCCGGCCTGCAGGAGCCCATCAACTTCGACGCCGTGCTGCAGCCCTCCACGCTGCATTACGCGATCCGCCGCCACCACCGCCAGTCCGACTAAGCCAAGGAGAACACCATGCTCGATATCGACCAGCTGCTCGTACCGATCAGCGTCACGCAGGTCAGCGGCGAGGACCTGAGCTTTTCCACCGAAGTCGACAGCATCGCCCACGCGCGCCGCCACGACGATCCCGCGCTCGACCAGGGCGAATGGGTGGAGACGCTGAAGGAGGCCGACTGGCCGTATGTGGCGAACCACTGCGAGCGGCTGATCCGCTTGCGCAGCAAGGACCTGCGGCTGGCCGTCTGGCTGGCCGAGGCCCATGCGAAGACGCGCCATTTCCGCGGCCTGGGCGATGGCTACGCGCTCTTGGCCGGCCTGTGCGAGCGCTTCTGGGACAGCCTGTATCCCTCGGCCGACGGCGACGACCACGAGCAGCGCGTCGGCAACCTGTTCTGGCTGCTGGCCCGCTCGCCGCAGCTGGTGAAGGAGGTGCCCGTCACCGAGGAAGGCGATATCTGCCTGGCGGACTTCGACGCGGCCCGGCTGCGCGCCGCCAATCCGCAGGGGCCGGACGAGTGGGGCAAGTCGCCCGAGCCGCTGGGCCCCACGGTGGAGGAGCTGGATGCCCGGCGCCGCCGCAACTCGGCCGACTTCAATGTCACGCTGCTGGCCGATGCGCGGTACTGCCTCGCATCGCTCGATGCGCTCGATGCGGCCGTCGACCAGCGCCTCGGCAACGCCGGCCCCAGTTTCGCCGCGGCCCGCGAGGCGCTGCAGCACGCGATCGACTTCATCGGCCTGCTGGCACCGGCAGATACTGTTGAAACGGTCGACAGCGGCGGCGCACCGGTCGCGAAGGCGGCGCGCGGTGACGGCACGATCGCGTCGCGCCAGCAGGCCATCGACCAGCTGCGCCGGGTAGCCGACTACTTCCGCCGCACCGAGCCGCACAGCCCCGTCGCTTATCTTGCCGACAAGGCGGCCAGCTGGGCCGGCATGCCGCTGCATCAATGGCTGCAGGCCGTCGTCAAGGACCAGGGCCAGCTGGCGCAGCTGAACGAGCTGCTGGGTACTGTTGCGTCCGAAACGGAAGGTTAATTGCTCAGCGGCTTTTTTCTTGCAATCTCCCCCGCTTGGCGGCAGACTGGATTCACAACAGGCGGCACCAGAACAACACAGGGAGACAAACATGACGAATCTTCGCATCGGTGCCCGGCTCGGGCTGGGTTTCGCGGTCGTGCTGTTGCTGCTGGCGGCCATGACGGCGGTGGGCGTGCTGCGCATGCAGGGTGCCAGCCGCCTCACCACCGAACTGGTCGACGAACGCGTGCACCACGAGCGCCTGATGGCGGAGTGGACCAAGATCATCGAGGTCAACGCGGCCCGTGCCAATGCGGCCTACCTGGCCGCCGATCCCGCCGAACAGGCGCGCATCGAGGCCGTGATGGCCGAGTCCTCCAAACGCGCCACCGAGATCCAGGACCTGCTGGGCCGCCTCCTCACGGACGAGGCCTCGGTGCGCGGCCACGCAGCCGTGATTGCCGCGCGCCAGAAGTATGTCGCCGTGCGCAAGACGGTGCTGACCGCGAAGCGGGGCGGCGAGATGGCCACCGCCGCGCAACTGTACGCGACGGACCTGAACACCACGCGCGACGAATATCTGGCCGCGCTGACAGCCCTGCTCAAGATCCAGCAGGGCGCGCTCGATGATACCGCGGCCGAGATCCAGGCCAACTACGCGGCCGGCCGCAACCTGCTCATCATGCTGGGCCTCGGCGCCATCGTCGCCGGCGTGCTGCTCGCATGGCGCATCACCCGCACCATCACGGCACCGCTGGCGCAGGCGGTGCTCGTGGCCGAAAGCGTCTCGTCCGGCGATCTCACCAGCACCATCGATACGGCGAGCAGCGATGAAACGGGCCAGCTGATGCGCGCGCTCGAGAAGATGAACGGCAGCCTGAAGACCATCGTGGGCCAGGTGCGCAGCGGCACCGAGACGATCACCGTCGCCTCGTCCGAGATCGCGGCCGGGAACATGGACCTGTCGTCGCGCACGGAGGAGCAGGCCAGCTCGCTGCAGCACACGGCATCGACGATGGAGGAGCTCACTTCCACCGTGCGCCTGAACACGGACAATGCGCGCCAGGCCCGCGAGCTGGCCCATGGCGCGGCGCAGATCGCCGGGCAGGGCGGGGCGGTGGTGGCCGACGTGGTGCGCACGATGAACGACATCAATGCCTCGTCCGGCCGCATCGTCGACATCATTGCCGTCATCGACGGCATCGCGTTCCAGACCAATATCCTGGCCCTGAATGCCGCCGTCGAAGCGGCGCGCGCCGGTGAACAGGGCCGCGGCTTCGCGGTCGTTGCTTCCGAAGTGCGGGCACTGGCGGCACGGTCGGCTGCCGCGGCGAAGGAAATCAAGGAACTGATCGGCGACTCGGTGCTGAAGGTGCAGGCTGGCAGCGCGCTGGTGGACCGGGCCGGCACCACGATGGACGACATCGTGGCCGCCATCGGGCGCGTGTCGCAGATCATCGGCGAGATCGCCAACGCCAGCGCCGAACAGCAGTCCGGCATCGAGCAGGTCAACGATTCGCTCACGCAGATGGACCAGGTGACGCAGCAGAATGCGGCGCTGGTCGAGGAAGCGGCAGCGGCGGCGGCGGCCATGCAGGACCAGGCCGTGCGGCTGGCCGGTGCGGTGGCGGTGTTCCGCCTCGACACGCTGGTGCCGGTGCGGCGCCATTCGGATCACGCGCTGGCACTGACCTAACGCGGCAACGCCGGCTACAATGCCGGCATGAACGACGTGATCCGGCGCCCCCAATGCATCACCTGCCTGCGGCCCGCGAGCCACTGCATCTGCGGCTGCATCCGGCCAGTGGATGACGCAGGCACCGGCCGCGCCCCGGTGCTGATCCTGCAGCATCCGCTGGAAGTGACCAATGTGAAGAATAGCGCGCGGCTGCTGCATCTGTGCCTGCCCGGCAGCACGCTGGTGACCGGCGAGGCATTCGAGCCGGCGGCGCTGGCAGCGCTGCTGGCCGGCCCGCGCCGTGCGGTGCTGCTGTATCCCGACACGCCGGGCGACCGTTCGCTTGGCATCGCGCCGCCCCCGACCTACGAACCGGCCGATGCGGAGGAGTTGCTGCTGGTGGTGCTGGATGCCACGTGGCGCAAGAGCCGCAAGATGCTGTACCTGAATCCCGCCTTGCAGGCATTGCCCCGGCTGGCGTTGCAGGACGTGCCGCCATCGCGCTACCTGGTCCGGAAAGCGCATGCACCGGGCCAGCTGTCCACGCTGGAGGCCACGGCCTATGCACTGGCGCAGATCGAAGCGGATGAGAAAAAGTTCGCGCCGCTGATCGACGCATTCGACTGTTTCGTCGGCCGTTTGCAGGCGGCCGAAGCGGCCCACCGGCACGCAGGCTAGGCCAGCAGCTTCAGCCCCGGTGGCAGTGCGTCGCCGAACATGCGCTGTTCGCTGGCCTGGTCCAGTTCCACCACCTGCCGCACCATCGCGCTCCACGTGGCCGGCGCGCCGACCGCCGTCATGCGCGCCAGGATCTGTTCACGCAATGCCGGCGCGATGTCGCGCGAGCGGTCGCCCGTCATGCGCGCCAGGTGGGCGGCCGCGAAGCCGGCCGGTTCGATCTTCTTCCAGTCCAGTTTCAGCAGCGACTCCAGCCAGTTCTGCACGTCCTGCACCGGGGCCACTTCGTGCGCGCTGCCATGGAAGGGATGCCGCGCGCCGACGCGGCCGAGCGCCCACAGGTAGCGCGTAAAGGAAGCCAGCGTGCGCGCATCGAACTTCGGGCCGGACACCGGCAGCGCGTTCACCTTGCCGATCATCCAGTTGCCGATCTCCGCCTTGTAGGCGGCCGGGATGCGTTCCAGCGAGGCGCCCAGGCGCAGCATGTCTTCCTCGCCGCCGTCGACCAGCGTGGCGGGACGGCGGCCGCGCTCGGACGCATCCGCTTGCAGGTTGAACGCGAAATCGTCCAGCAGCCGCAGCTGCGCTTCGGTGGCCAGGCCGCCGGCCACGCGGCGCCACAGGGTCCACCACTCGCCGCGCACCTGGCCATCCTTGAAGTATTGCGCGCCGCTGTCGAACAGGGCCCACAGCTGGCCGATGCGCCAGTCGTCCAGCGGCGCGCCGAAGCCGGGCCGCAGGCACCAGCCGGCCAGGTTCAGCCACACGCGCTCGTGCTCGGGCGAACGCCGGCGGCCCTTGGCGCGCGCCATCAGCGCATCGAACAGATGGCGCAATAACGGCGTCGGCCATTTCTCGCGGCTGCCCAGCAGGTGTTCCAGCTGGCTGCGCAATTGGCGCACCTCCTTGCCCTCCACCTGCAGGGTGCGGGTGCCGAAGATGCGGTCGATCTTCTCGACGGCGTCGGCATAGCGCGCTGGCGGCACTTCCGGCGGTTCTTCGGCCTCGTCTTCGCCGCGCAGCTGGAATTCGAGCAGCCAGCGCTGGCCGCTCGCTTCGTCCACGCAGTGCACTTCCAGCGTGCCCAGCTCGGACAGTGCCGCGGCCAGCCGCACCGGAATCTCCTTCATCACGCGGCTATCGCCCGCCTTCAGTACCGTCGAGACGGTGGGCAGTGCAACGAAGTCGGCCGGGTCGAGTTCGGCCAGGTCGCCGGCGCCATGGCGCAGGTCGGTGACGGTGGAGACGAGGTGGAAGCGCACCGGCCGGCCCAGGCGCAAGCCGAAGCTGCGTTCCTTCAGCGTGACCTCGATGCCCGGCTGCGCACCGCGCGGCAGCAGGCAGACGGCCCGCCGCTTCACGCCCGGTGCCTTGTCGCCATCGAGCAGCAGGTAGTAGCTGCGCGGCGAACCGCCGCCGATCGACGGCGCCAGTCCCTGCCGCGCCAGGCCGTAGGCCACGCCGCCACGGGCCACGGCCACGTCCGGATCGTCGTTGTGCAGGAGGCGCAGCGGCGCGCCGCGCCAGCCGGCCAGCGTGTCGGCCAGCCGCTGCGCCAGTGCGTCGGCGCGGAACACGCCGCCGTTCAGCAGCAGCGCATCGGGAACGGGCAAGCTGCCGTCGTCTTCAATGCCGAGTGCGGCCCGCGCCGCCGCGGCATGCTGGCGCAGGAAGCTGGCCAGGTGGCGCGTGACGGCCGCATCGCTGGCATACGGCAGGCCGAATTCGACGATGCCGCCGCGCGTGCGTCTTGCCTCGGCCTGTTCGGCGTTCAGGGGGAAGAAACCATCCACGACGATCTGGCGCACGTCGTCCCGTGTGAGCATCACGGAACGGCTGCCGCCGATCAGCTTCGAGCCGCTGCCCAGCAGGGTCACGGCCACCTGTTCCGGACCACCGGCGGCCAGCAGCTGTTCCTTCGCGGCGCGGCAGCGTTCCGTCAGCTGCGCCAGCCGCCCGGCCGACAGACGTTGCGGCGTTTCGGCTGCTGCATTCGATGATGATGAAAGGCGCGTCTCCACCAGATGCGCCAGCGCCAGGTCCATATTGTCGCCGCCGAGGATCAGGTGGTTGCCCACGCCGATCCGCTCCAGCACCGGCTCGCCATGTTCCAGCGTGACCTTGACCAGCGAGAAATCGGTGGTGCCGCCGCCCACGTCGGCCACCAGCACCAGCTTCACGCCGGCCAGATGTTCGGCGAGTGCCGTGCGATGGCGGTACAGCCAGTCGTACAGCGCGGCCTGCGGTTCCTCGACGAGGCGCAGCGCCGTGCCGTGGCCCTGCAGGCCGGCCAGCCGCGCCGCTTCCAGCGTCAGCGCACGCGCGCCTTCGTCGAACGACGCGGGCACAGTCAGCACGATCTGCTGGCGTTCCAGGGGATAGTCGGGGAATCGGGTATTCCACGCGCCGCGCACATGCGCCAGGTAGCTGGCGCTGGCGGCCACCGGCGAGACTTTTGGCACGCCCTCGTCGGCGCCCCAGGGCAGGATGGCTGCGGTGCGGTCCACGCCCGGATGCGACAGCCAGCTTTTCGCACTACCGACCATGCGGCCCGGTACCTGCGCGCCGCGCGTGCGGGCCAGGCGGCCGACGATGACGTCCGCAACGCCGGCCACGTCGCGCTGCAGCCAGGGCAGCTGCAACTCGCCCGGCGCCAGTTCGCCTTCCGCAGGGTGATAGCGGGTGGACGGCAGCAGCAGCGCGCCGTGCACCTCGCCGGGCGCCGTCAGCTGGTCGATCCCGAACAGCGCCACGTCGGCACTGTGCGGCGCCGCGTAGGCCAGCACCGTGTTGGTGGTGCCCAGATCGATGCTGACGAGGTAGGGCGTCATTACCCTTCGGCGCCGCCGCGCACGTCGAACTCGACCTTCCAGCGCTGCCCGTCATTGGCAACCGCCAGCAGCTCCAGCGTGCCCGCTTCCGTTGCATGGGCATGCAGGCGCACCTGCACCACGTCGCCCGGCGTGCGGCCTTCGGGCGAGAGCGTGGCCTGGATCTCGTTCAGTTCCACCAGCTCGTCCGGACCCCAGAAATCGAGCACGGTGCCGATCGCGTCCTGGCGGCGCGTGGAGGAGCCGAAGAAGCGGAAGTGCACCGGCTCGCCGACGACCAGGCCGAATTCCTGGGCCGGCAGTTCCAGCTCGCTGCCTTCCTCCATGCCGAACGGTGCCACGCACAGCGCCTGGATCGGCGGCTCCATGCCGGGGATGGCCGGCATGGACGATTCGATGGCCACGTAGTAGGAACGGGCCGTGCCGCCGCGGATGCGCACGCCGGTGCCACGGCGCGCGTAGCTGTAGTACGCGGCGCCACGCGCCACGGCCAGGTCCAGGTCCGCGCCGCCCAGCATGCGGGCCGGCTCGGCGCCTTCCATGTACAGCCAGTCGTTGATCGTGTCGAGCACGCGCCCCGCCAGCAGGGCGGACTTGAACACGCCGCCATTGAACAGGATCGCGCTCGGGTGCAGGAAGGAGTGGTCCGGGTTCAGGCGGTCGGCAAAGCCCGCCAGTTCGGCCGTCGCGCCTTTCTGGCGGCCCAGGAAGGCGGCCAGGTGGCGCGTGATGGCCGCATCCTGCGCATACGGCAGGCCTAGTTGCGTCAGGCCGGCGCGGGTGCGCACGGCGGGGCGCGCGGTCGCTTCCACTTTCGGGAAGAAGCCGTCCGTGATGAAGGTGGTGACTTCGTCGCGCGTGAGCTCCGTGCGGATCGAACCGCCGATCAGCTTCGAGCCGCGGCTCGGCACCACGATCGGCCAGGTCTCGGCGCTGGCATCGGCCAGCAGGTGTTCCTTGGCGGCGCGGCAGCCGTAGGTGAGGGCGCGCAGCTGCCAGGCATCGAGCTGCGTGCCGTTCTGGGCCAGCTTGCGGGCGACCAGGTGGGCCAGGGCGAGATCCATATTGTCGCCGCCCAGCAGGATGTGGTCGCCCACCGCCACGCGGTGCGGCTCCAGCACGCCATCGCGCTCCAGGATGGCGATCAGCGAGAAGTCGCTGGTGCCGCCGCCCACGTCGACGACGAGGATGATGTCGCCCGGCCTGACTTCCTTGCGCCAGCGGCCTTGGCTGCCCTGGATCCAGCTGTACAGCGCGGCCTGCGGTTCTTCCAGCAGCGTGACGGCTTCGTAGCCGGCGGTGCGTGCCGCTTCGGCGGTCAGCTCGCGCGCGGCCGGATCGAACGATGCCGGGATCGTCACCGTCACGGACTGCTGCGTGAACGGCGCGTCCGGATGGGCCGCATCCCAGGCCTTGCGCAGGTGCGACAGGTAGCGCGTGGACGCTTCCAGCGGCGACACGCGCTGCACTTCTTCCGGCGCATCGTTGGGCAGGATCGCGGCGCGGCGATCCACGCCCGGGTGGCACAGCCAGCTCTTGGCGCTCGAGACGAGGCGGATCGGCGTGGTGGCGCCGCGCGCGCGGGCCATCTCGCCGGCGACCGCGGTTTCGCCGTCGGTGGACCATGGCAGCACCAGGTCGCCCTGGGCCAGTTCGTCCGGATGCGGCAGGTACAGGAAGGATGGCAGCAGCGCCAGGTCTTCCACGGTGCCCGGTGCCGTCAGCTGGGGGATGCCCAGCACGGACTGCTGCGTCCTTTCGCCATCGCTGGCGGCCAGGTCGACATACGACAGCGCGCTGTGCGTGGTGCCCAGGTCGATGCCGATGGCGTAGCGCGGTTCCGCGCCGCCGTTGTTCGCGTCATGGTTCACAATGTCATTCAGTGCTTCGCTCACAGCTCCACCTCGGCCGGTGCCAGGATCTTCGCATCGTGCGCTTCGGCCAGCTTCGGCAGGCGCACGCCCGTGGCGCGCCAGCCGCGGTGGCTCAGCGTGCCCGTGAACGGCGCCCTGCCGACCACGTTGCCCGTCAGGCGCACGCTGGCGGCATCGAAGCCTTCGTCCAGCGTCACGCGGCTGCCTTCGGCCTCGGTGCGCACCGCCTCGATCGTGAAGTGCTCCTTGAGGACCTTGCCGCAGCCTTCATGCACGACGCGGGCGGCGGCGCCGATGTCGGCATCCGAATACCCGGCCAGGTTCTCCTGCGTGAAGTCGATCAGGCGCGCTTCGCGCTGCAGCAGCGACAGCAGTTGCAGGGCGGCGTCCGGCGTGGCTTCGCGCAGTGGCACAGGGGGCGTGAATGCGGGTGGGGCGACTGGCGCAGGGGCAGGGGCCGGTGCCGGCGCTGGCGCGCTCACGGGGCCGACCTGGTCATTCTGGTAACGTCCGGCGAATTCGGCATTGCCCAGCGTGCGGAAGAATGCGCTGAAGGCGAGGGGAATCCTGGCCAGGAAGGACGGAGTAGTTGTGCTCATTTTTGCTCTTGAAAATGGGCGTCCGGCGGTGGGCGGACGCGGAAGGGCGCATCATACCAGTTGGCGAACTGCCAAGGCACGCACGGCGGTTGCGGGGCGCGGCCAACCGGTCTAGAATACTGGATATATATACAGTATTCGTCGCCATCCCTCCCATGACCCGCCCTTTCAATCACGAGCACGAGCACGAGCCCGAGCACGATCGCGACCCGCAAGCCGAACAGGTGATGATCCCGCCGCGCTCCCTGAAAGCGCAGAAGGGGCGCGGCGCCGTCACGAACCTGCAGGGGCGTTACGAGGTGGACGTGCGCGAGTCCTTCGACGACGGCTGGGAGCACGAGGAAGAGGCGCCGAAGGTCTGGCGCACCCACGTGACGGAGGAAACGGCACGTACCATCCTGTCGCGCAACCAGTCGCCGGACATTCCGTTCGGCGTGTCGCTGAACCCGTACCGGGGATGCGAGCATGGCTGCATCTATTGCTTCGCGCGGCCGTCGCACGCCTACCTGGGTCTGTCACCGGGGCTCGATTTCGAGAGCAGGCTGTATGCGAAGACGAATGCCGCGGAACTGCTGCGCAGCGAGCTGTCCAGGCCCGGTTACCAGGTCGAGTCGATCGCGCTGGGCGTCAACACGGATGCCTACCAGCCGATCGAGCGCGAGCTGCAGCTCACGCGCCGCGTGCTGGAAGTGCTGCAGGAATGCGACCACCCGGTGGGGCTGATCACCAAATCGTCGCTGATCGAACGCGATATCGACATCCTCGCGCCGATGGCGGCCAGGCGCCTCGCCTCCGCCGCGATCACCATGACCACGCTCGATCCCCACATTGCCCGCACGCTGGAGCCGCGTGCCGCCGCCCCGGCGCGCCGCCTGCGCACGATCCGCACGCTGGCCGAGGCGGGCATTCCGGTCGGCGTCAGCATCGCGCCGATCATCCCGTTCGTCACCGAGCCCGATATCGAACGCATCGTCGAGGCGGCGTTCGAAGCCGGCGCATCGCGCGTCAGCTACGTCGTGCTGCGGCTGCCGTGGGAAGTCGCGCCGCTGTTCCGCGACTGGCTGGAAGCGCACTTCCCGGACCGCGCCGCGCGCGTGATGAACCGCGTGCGCGACATGCGCGGCGGGAAGGACTACGACGCCAGCTTCGGCTCGCGCATGCACGGGGAGGGCGTGTGGGCGGACCTGATCCGCCAGCGCGTGGAGAAGGCCATCGCGCGCCACGGCATGGCGGGGCGGGGCAGCTTCAAGTCGATGGATTGCAGCCTGTTCAGGCGCCCGCTGGTGGTGCCACCGCTCGGCGCCAAGGCGAAGCGGGCCGCGGCGGCGGGGCAGATGGACCTGTTCTGACGACCGGCAGGTCAGCCGGCCGTGCGGGCCAGATGCGCCTCGATCGCAAACACGTGTTCATCCTCGTGCCCCAGCTCGCGCAGCGCCTGCGCCAGGTGCAGCAGGTAGTCCGCATTCGGTCCGCTCGGGCCATGCGCGGTGGCGATCTGGCGGGCGATGTCGCGCTCCGGGGCTGCGCCGAGGAAGGCGGCATTGTCCTGCCGCGCAATGTAGACGAGACCGAGCACGCTGCCGCCGCCATCGAAGACGATGTCGATCGGCACGCGCAGGTAGCCGTTCTTTTCGCGGTGATCGAGGTGGGCGAATTCTTCCGGCGTGACGAGGTAGGCCATGCCGTGGCAGGTGGCGCCCTCCTGCGGCACGAGCGTCACGACGCGGCCCGGTGCCTCGGGCGTGCCGCGGTGGTCGTGCGAGCCCTGCCAGAAGCGCCGCACCCAGCCGGCGATGCTGGCCGGGCGGCGTTCGAGGAACGGGAAATCGGCCTTCCAGATCAGCGAGCCATAGCCGAACAGCCACACGCTGTGGTGGCCGTCGAACAGGTCCATGGAACGGTTGATGGCGCTGGTATCGAGGGACATGGAGCGCAGCAGGCAAAGAGTCGATTATAGGACAGCCGGCGGTTCCGCACCGGCAGTGCCGGCATCGTGGCGCAGGCTCGCCAGCACGGTGCCGGCGCCGGCATCGTGGCACGGCGCGCCCGCTGCGGATGGCGCCAGCGAAGGGCTGCTGCTGCTCCACCAGATGCTGGCCACCACGCCTCGGCCGCGGGCAGGCGCCGGCGGCGCATGCGGGTCACCCTTCGGCCAGCGCCTGCAGGTCGATCGCGCTGACGGGTTTGGCGAGGTGGGCGGAAAAACCTGCCGCGGCGGCCCGTTCCCGGTCGGCCTGCTGGCCGTAGGCAGTGAGGGCGACCAGGCGGGTGTGCTGCAGGTGCGGGCGGCGCCGCAGTTCCGCCGCCAGCTCGTAGCCGTCCATGCCGGGCAGGCCGATGTCGAGGATGGCCAGGTCCGGCGTCAGCGTGTCCGCCAGGCGCAGCGCACTGGCCGGATCGGGCACCGCATGCACCTCGTGGCCGCGCAGTTCCAGCAGTTCGCGCAGCGAGTCCAGGACGTCCGGGTTGTCGTCCACCAGCATGATGCGGCTGCGTACCGCGGCCGGCGGCATGGCTGCGACCTCCGGGGAGTCCGCATCGGCATGGCCATCCGCGCACGGTACGCGCACCTCGAACACGCTGCCCTGGTCGGCGCCATCGCTGCGCGCCTGCACGCTGCCGCCATGCAGGGCGACGATGCTGCGCACGATCGCCAGCCCCAGCCCCAGGCCGCCGCGCGAGCGGTCCAGCGCCTGGCGCTCCTGCACGAACTTGTCGAACAGCTGCGACAGCATCTCGCGGTTGATGCCGATGCCGTTGTCGCTGACGGCGATGACGATCTCGCCGCCTTCGCGCCAGGCGCGCAGCGCGATGTCGCCGCCGTTGTTGGTGTACTTGGCCGCATTCGTCAGCAGGTTGGACAGCACCTGCACGAAGCGCACCGGATCGGCATCGACTTCCATGCCGGATGCGGGCACGTCGAGCGTGAGCCGGTGGCTGCGTTCCTCCAGCAGCGGGCTGGCCGTTTCCACCGCGCGCGTGACCAGTCCCGCCAGTTCCACGCGCTCGCGGCGCAGCTCGAACTTGCCCTGGGCGATGCGCGCCACGTCCAGCAAATCGTCGACCAGGCGCACCAGATGGCTGGCCTGGCGCTGGATGACGGCGTGCTCCTTCTCGATGCCCGGCACTTTTTTCAGCCGCATCAGTTCCAGCGCCACCAGGATCGGCGACAGGGGATTGCGCAGCTCGTGGCCCAGCATGGCCAGGAACTCGTCCTTGGCGCGGTTCGCCACTTCGGCATCGCGGCGCGCCCGCACCAGCGCCGTCACTTCGAAGGACACGATGGCCACGCGGTCGATGCGGCCGGCCGCATTGCGTACCGGCTGGTGCACGTAATCGAAGAAGCATTCCTCCGCGCTGCCGCCGGTGCCGCGCGCCAGCATCACGCGCCGGGCCGTGCCGGTGGCCGGCTCGCCGCTCGCCAGCACGCCTTCCAGCTCCTCGAAGATGCCCTGGTCGGCCAGTTCCGGCAATGCCTGGCGCATCGGCATGCCCTGCACCTCGCGCCAGCCGATCAGCTCCGCATACAGTTCATTGACGGATTCGAACACGAGGCTGGGGCCGCGCAGGATGGCGATCGCCGCCGGTGCCTGCATGAACACTTCCGCCATGCGTTCCGCGTGTTCGCGCTCCACCTGGCGGATGCGGTTGCGGATCAGCTGGGAGTCGATGCGCGTGAGCAGTTCGCGCGCGGAGAACGGCTTGACGAGGTAATCGTCGGCGCCCGCGTTCAGGCCCTCGATGCGGGCTTCCTCGCCAGCGCGGGCGGACAGCAGCAGCACCGGCGTGTCGTGCAGCGTGTCGTCGGCGCGCAGCGCGGCGATCAGGCCGAAACCATCCAGGCCCGGCATCATCACGTCCGACACGATCAGGTCCGGCCGTTCGCGGTAGGCCGCTTCCAGCGCCGCGTAGCCATCCGCGACGGCCGTCACGCGCCAGCGCTGGCGCAGCAGGCGTTCCAGGTAGCCGCGCATGTCCGCGTTGTCGTCCACCACCAGCACGTGGGCGCCGTGCGACAGCAGGTCGTGGTCGTCGTCCTCCGCCGCCACCTCGGCAGGCAGCCAGCGCCGTGCTTCCGCCGTGTAGGCCTGCAGCGTGGCGGCCGATGGCGCGCCGTCGGTGCGCGTGGCGATGTGGTCCTCCGGCAGGTGGGCGCGGCCCAGCGGCAGCGTCACGGTGAAGGCGGTGCCGGTGCCGTGTTCGCTGCGCACGGCGATCTCGCCATGGTGCAGGTCCACCAGGTCGCGCACCAGCGCAAGGCCGATGCCGGAGCCTTCGTGCGAGCGCGACCGGGCGCCTTCCACGCGCTGGAAGCGTTCGAAGATGGTGGCCAGGTGGGCGGCCGGAATGCCCACGCCGCTGTCCTGCACTGTCAGCACGGCATGATGGTCCTGCTGCCGCAGCGTGACGGCAATGCCGCCATCGAAGGTGAACTTGAACGCGTTCGACAGCAGGTTCAGCACGATCTTTTCCCACATCGAGGCGTCGACCCAGGCACTCACGGCCAGCGGCGGGCAATCGACCGTCAGCGTCAGGCCGGCGCTCTCGACGATCGAGCGGAAGCCGCTGGCCAGGTCGCCCGTCAGCGCGGCCAGGTCCACCTCGGCGTACGAGGCCTGCATGCGGCCGGCCTGCACGCGCGAGAAATCGAGCAGCGTGTTGACGAGCTTCTGCAGCCGCAGCGCATTGCCGTGGGCCAGTTCCAGGCGGCTGCGGTGGGCTGCCGGCAGGGGCGTCGCGGCATCGGCCAGGGCATCCTCGACGGGGCCCAGCATCAGTGTCAGCGGCGTGCGGAATTCGTGGCTCACGTTCGAGAAGAACATCGTCTTGGCGCGGTCCAGTTCCGCCAGTGCTTCGGTGCGGCGGCGCTGTTCCTCGGCCGCCGTGGCGTTCTGCAGCGCGGCGGCCACCTGGCCGGCCACCAGCTCGAAGAAGGTACGGTATTCGGTGTCGAGCCGCCGCGCCGGATTCACGCCCAGCACGAGCACGCCCGCGGTGGATTTCGCCGCGGCGCTCCGGCCGGGATACACCAGCGGCAGTGCGATGGCCTGCCGGATCTCCTGCGACGCCAGGCCGGTCGGCAAGCCGGCCAGCGCGGCGACATTGACGACGACCGGTGCGCTGCCCTCGCACACGTCGCGCAGCGGCCACGGGCCGGTGTCGCCCTCCAGTGGCACGGCGGCAGGCGCCAGGCCGGCGGACGGCGGCAGGTGCACGGCCCCCTGCAGCAGGGCGGTGCCGCCCGCGTCGTCGAGCAGGTAGAGCAGGGCGAACGGCATGTCCTGCGGATTGCGGGCGATGGTGGCCATGGCCGTTTCGCTGGCGCTGGCCACGCTGTCCTCGCGCAGCGCGGCCGCCGACAGCGCGGACAGCGAAGCGAGGCGGCGCGTGTTCAGGTTGCTCGCCGTGACATTCGTCGACGGGCAGAACAGGCCGCCCACGCCGCCCGATTCGTCGACGATCGGGCTGTACGAGAACGAATACCAGGTTTCTTCCAGATAGCTGCCGCGGTTCATGAACAGCTGCACGTTCGCCACGTAGGTGGCCTCGGCCTGCTGGAAGACCTTGTCGGCCAGCGGTCCGCAGAAATCCCAGATCTCGGCCCAGACCTCGGCAGCCGGCAGGCCCAGGGCCCACGGGTGCTTGGCGGCGCTCAGCACCTCCACATAGGCGTCGTTGTACAGGAAGATGGCATGCGGGCCCCAGCCGATCCAGAGCGGATGGCTGGAATTGAGCATCAGGCTGACGGTCGTGCGCAGGCTCTGTGGCCATCCGGTCAATGGACCGAGCGGCGTGGTGGACCAGTCGTGTTCGGCAATCAGCCGGCCCATCTCGCCGGGTGCGGCCAGGAAACTCAGGTGGGCTGGCAGGTGGGGGCGCGCTGGCAGTTGGTGCTCCGTCAAGGCGGTCTCCGTCTCAGGTGCCAGTCGAAATAATACCAGCGGCAGCAATCTTGATAATAAGTTACTTTACGTGACACCGTTACGCCAGACAAGGGCGCACGATTGCCTGTCCAGTCACGCCGGGCGATTATAGGGCAACCATAGGGTATTCGCCTGACAACAGTGTTGCTTTCCGGATGCGTTGACAGCACGCCAGGCGCGCCCGATACTTTCCCCGCCGATTCTCCAGCCCCGCCATGGCATCCACCATCCTCTTACCGATCCGCAAGGAATGCCCGCCCGGGGCCTGTGTCTGCGAGCGCGAACTGCTCGAGGCGGACCCCGCTGCCGACAAGCGCGTGCTGCGCCTGACGCGCGAGGAAGAGAAGCGGCTGATCGCACGCATCGAGGCGATCGCCAGCTATGAAGAGCTGTTACGGCTGGGCCAGCGGCTGAACGACAACCTCGGTGTCACCCTCAGTATCGCGCCCGGTCCGAACGAGGTGCGCACCGTGCGCGGCTTCGCGATCGAGCTGGCGCCGCGCCCCGGCCTGTGCCGCAAGACGCGCCAAGCCGTGCCGGCCGCCATCCGCCGCTGCCTGGATGCCCATCCCGACATCGCCTACGCCATCCTGGACGCGCACGACCTGTTCGGCCCGCGCTGACCTTCTTGTTGCAGTGCTTTCAGTCCATTGCCGGCGGCGGACGCGCGCCGGCCGGGCAGTCATGCTGCATTGCAAAGAAAATCGGGAGGCGGCAGGCAAGCTTTTTTCAAAGCTGGTATACTTGACTAAATCGTTCAACTAATAAGGGTTTTATTCGTTGCTCGCCGGGAGTTTCGCAAGAGATCCAGTGGAGCCCGCGATTTTACCCCAGTTGCCGTCCGGCTTGCATAGCGAGGGGCGGATGGACGAACCCGATGGCTGATGAAGAGGTTGTAATGCGTCTGACTACGAAAGGCCGTTTTGCCGTGACCGCGATGATCGACCTGGCGATGCGCCAGGGCAAGGGTCCCGTCACGCTCTCTGGCATCAGCCAGCGCCAGGCCATCTCGCTGTCCTACCTGGAGCAGCTGTTCGGCAAGCTGCGCCGCCACGAGATCGTCGAATCGATCCGCGGCCCGGGCGGCGGCTACAGCCTGGCCCGCAAGGCGGACAAGGTGACGGTGGCGGACATCATCATCGCCGTCGACGAGCCGCTCGATGCCACGCAGTGCGGCGGCAAGGAAAACTGCCACGGCGCCGATGCCGCGGCCGGCGTGCGCTGCATGACCCACGAGCTGTGGGCCACGCTGAACGAAAAGATGGTCGATTACCTGGACTCGGTCTCGCTGCAGGACCTGGTGGACCAGCAAAAACAGAAGAACGCCGAGCCAAGCGTGGTGGTCATGCACCGCAACCACGCCGTCGGATAAGCAAGGCTAAACCACACGCTGCAAAGCATTGGAGTGATACAGATGAACGCCCCTGAACAAAACGTCGCCAAGGTTGCCCCGGTCGATTTCAAGACCGCGCCGCACTTCCCGATCTACATGGACTACTCGGCCACCACGCCGATCGATCCACGCGTCGCGGACAAGATGATCCCGTACCTGCGCGAGCAGTTCGGCAATCCCGCCTCGCGCAGCCACATGTACGGCTGGACGGCGGAAGCGGCCGTGGAAGAGGCGCGCGGCCACGTGGCGGCGCTGATCAACGCCGACCCGCGCGAAATCATCTGGACCTCCGGCGCCACCGAGAGCAACAACCTGGCGATCAAGGGTGCGGCGCAGTTCTACAAAACCAAGGGCAAGCACATCATCACGGTCAAGACGGAGCACAAGGCCGTGCTGGACACCGTGCGCGAGCTGGAACGCCAGGGCTTCGAAGCAACCTACCTGGACCCGCAGGACAATGGCCTGATCACCGTCGAGCAGCTGGCTGCGGCCGTGCGTCCGGACACGATCCTGGTCTCCGTCATGCTGGTCAATAACGAGATCGGCGTGGTCCAGCCGGTCGGCGAGATCGCCGCCTTCTGCCGCAGCAAGGGCATCATCTTCCATTGCGACGCGGCCCAGGCCACCGGCAAGGTGGTGATCGACGTGCAGGCCCTGAAGGTCGACCTGATGACGTTCACGGCGCATAAAACGTATGGCCCGAAAGGCATCGGCGCGCTGTACGTGTGCCGCAAGCCGCGCGTGCGCATCGAAGCACAGATGCACGGCGGTGGCCACGAGCGCGGCCTGCGTTCCGGCACGCTGCCGGTGCACCAGATCGTCGGCATGGGCGAAGCGTTCCGCCTGGCCAAGGTCGAGATGGACGACGAGATCGCCCGCATCCGCGCGCTGCGCGACCGCCTGGCCAAGGGCCTGCAGGAGATCGAAGAGGTCTACATCAACGGCGACATGGATCACCGCGTGCCCCACAACCTGAACGTCTCGTTCAACTACGTGGAAGGCGAGTCGCTGATCATGGCCGTGAAGGACCTGGCCGTGTCGTCCGGTTCGGCCTGCACCTCGGCCAGCCTGGAGCCCTCGTACGTGCTGCGCGCCCTGGGCCGCAGCGACGAACTGGCGCACAGCTCGATCCGCTTCACGATCGGCCGCTTCACGACGGAACAGGACATCGACTTTGCCGTGGAACTGATGAAGTCGAAGGTGGGCAAGCTGCGCGAACTGTCGCCGCTGTGGGACATGTTTAAGGAAGGGATCGACATCAATTCGATCCAGTGGGCCGCGCACTGAGCGCGCCAATAACGAATCCAACGAATCTATCAGGAGCACAAAATGGCTTATTCGGACAAAGTACTCGATCACTACGAAAACCCGCGCAACGTGGGCGCCTTTGAAAAGGGCGACGACACCGTGGGTACCGGCATGGTCGGCGCGCCGGCCTGCGGCGACGTGATGAAACTGCAGATCAAGGTCGGTGCCGACGGCCTGATCGAAGACGCGAAATTCAAGACCTACGGCTGCGGCTCGGCGATCGCATCCAGCTCGCTGGTGACCGAATGGGTCAAGGGCAAGTCGCTGGACGAAGCGCTGGCCATCAAGAACACGCAGATCGCCGAAGAACTGGCGCTGCCACCGGTAAAAATTCACTGCTCGATCCTGGCGGAAGATGCCATCAAGGCAGCAGTGAGCGACTACAAGGCCAAGCACGCGGCTTGAGCCGTGGTTGAGCTGAAGCGATAACGGTGCCCGCGGTGCGGGTGCCGACGATGGAGGAAATGGCATGGCAATCACCCTGACCGAAAAAGCAGCAAAGCACATCTCCCGCTACATCGAACGGCGCGGCAAGGGCATCGGCCTGCGCTTCGGCGTGCGCACGACGGGCTGCTCGGGGCTGGCCTACAAGCTGGAGTATGTCGACGACGTGGCCGATGAGGACAGCGTGTTCGAATCGCACGGCGTGAAGGTGTTCGTGGATCCGAAAAGCCTGCCGTACATCGACGGCACGGAGCTGGACTTCGCCCGCGAAGGCCTGAACGAGGGCTTCAAGTTCCACAATCCGAACGAGAAAGACAACTGCGGCTGCGGCGAGAGTTTCCGCGTTTGACCTTCCGCGTTTGATGTGCCGCGCCCAGTCGCATCTCCGTCTTCTTCTTCATTTCACACCGTGCAGAATCACTTCGAGCTATTCCACCTGCCGCAGCAGTTCGCCATCGACGCGGCCGCGCTGGACGCCGCCTACCGCGAAGTCCAGGGCCGCGTGCATCCCGATAAATTCGTGAACGCCACGGACGCCGAAAAGCGCGTGGCGATGCAGTGGGCCACCCGCGCCAACGAGGCGTACCAGACCCTCAAGGCCCCGCAGAAGCGTGCGCAGTACCTGTGCGAACTGAATGGGGTCGATCTGCAGACCGAATCGAACACGGCGATGCCGATGGCCTTCCTGATGCAGCAGATGGAATGGCGCGAGGAGCTGGCCGAGGCGCGCGCCGGCAAGGATGGCGACGCGCTCGACCGCCTCGACACGCAACTGCGGGCCACGCGCAAATCGCAACTGAAGGACATCGCGGCGCAGCTCGATGCCGGTGACTTCACGGCCGCCGCCCAGGGCGTGCGTGCGCTGATGTTCCTCGACAAATTCGGCGACGAAGTGAGCTTTGCGCGCGACGCCATCGAAGTGTAATCGGGGCTCGGCCAGCGTCCGTCGTCGCCCGGCCTCACGTCCATCCCCGGCTCCACGTTCATCACTGGCTCCACGATCACCACCGGCTCCACGTTCATCACCGGCTCTACGTCCAAAACAACAACAGGTTTCACATGGCTCTCCTGCAAATTTCCGAACCGGGCATGTCCACGGCACCGCACCAGCACCGGCTGGCGGTCGGGATCGACCTGGGCACGACGAACTCGCTGGTCGCCACCGTGCGCTCGTCGATCCCCGAAGTGCTGAACGACGAGGACGGCCGCCCGCTGCTGCCGTCCGTCGTGCGCTACCTGCCGAACGGCCACGCCCATATCGGCTACAAGGCGCAGGCTGCACAGACGGTTGATCCGAAGAACACGGTCGTCTCCGTGAAGCGTTTCATGGGCCGCGGCCTGAAGGACATCGCGTACGCGGAAAACCTGCCGTACGATTTCGTGGATGCGCCCGGGATGGTGCAATTGAAGACGGTGGCCGGCATCAAGAGCCCGGTCGAGACGTCCGCACAGATCCTCGCAACGCTGCGCCAGCGCGCCGAGGATGCACTGGGCGACGACCTGGTCGGCGCCGTCATCACCGTGCCGGCGTACTTCGACGACGCCCAGCGGCAGGCCACCAAGGACGCGGCCCAGCTGGCCGGCCTGAACGTGCTGCGCCTGCTGTCCGAACCGACCGCCGCCGCGATCGCGTATGGCCTCGACAACGGCTCGGAAGGCCTCTTCGCCGTCTACGACCTGGGCGGCGGCACGTTCGACATCTCGATCCTGCGCCTGTCGAAAGGCGTGTTCGAAGTGCTTTCCACCGGCGGCGATTCCGCGCTGGGCGGCGACGACTTCGACCACCGCCTGTTCTGCTACATCCACGAACAGGAAAAACTGGCGCCCTTGAACGACGAAGACACCGCCGTGCTGATGGTGAAGGCGCGCGAAGCGAAGGAGCTGCTGTCGACCAAGGCCGAAGTGATCGTCGATGCCAGCCTGTCGTCCGGCGAGAACGTGCACCTGAAGGTCACGGCCGAGAAATTCGTCGAGATCACGAAGCACCTCGTCGCCAAGACGATGAACGCGGTGAAGAAAGCGCTGCGCGATGCGAACGTGGATGCCGACGATGTCGATGGCGTGGTGATGGTGGGCGGCGCCACGCGCATGCCGCACGTGCAGCGCGCCGTGGGCGAGTACTTCCACACGATCCCGCATGCGAACATCGATCCGGACAAGGTGGTGGCGCTGGGCGCCGCCATCCAGGCCAATCTGCTGGCCGGCAATCGCGCCGCCGGCGACGACTGGCTGCTGCTGGACGTGATTCCGCTGTCGCTGGGCATCGAGACGATGGGCGGCCTGGTCGAGAAGATCATCCCGCGCAACTCGACGATCCCGTGCGCCCGCGCGCAGGAATTCACCACCTTCAAGGATGGCCAGACGGCGCTGGCCGTGCACGTGCTGCAGGGCGAGCGCGAGCTGGTGTCCGACTGCCGTTCGCTGGCCCGCTTCGAGCTGCGCGGCATCCCGCCGATGGCGGCCGGCGCGGCACGCATCCGCATCACCTACCAGGTCGATGCGGATGGCCTGCTGAGCGTCTCGGCCCGCGAGCTGCGCTCGAACGTGGAGGCCTCCATCACGGTCAAACCGTCGTACGGCCTGGGCGACGACGACGTGGCGCGCATGCTGCAGGATTCGTACAGCGCCGCCGCCAGCGACATGCAGGCCCGCGCGATGCGCGAGGAACAGGTCGAGGCCGAACGCATCCTGCTGGCCACCCAGTCGGCGCTGGACGAGGATGCGAACCTGCTGTCGGCTGAGGAACGCGCCGATGTCGACGTGCTCATGCAGAAGACACGCGACGTGGTCGCGCAGTCGCAGGCCGGCGCCGTCGACCATGGCGCCGTGAAGGCGGCCGTGGAAGCGCTGGCGCACGGCACCGAGGAATTCGCCTCGCGCCGCATGGACCGCAGCGTGCGCAGCGCACTGGCCGGCAAGTCGCTGGACCAGGTGTAACAGCCAGCTTGCCCAGCAGTTTGCCTGCCCAGCTCGCCCAAGAACAATCATTCAGAGGTCATACCGTGCCACAAATCGTCATCCTGCCCCACGCAAAGTTGTGCCCCGAAGGCGCCGTCATCGAAACCGAAGCGGGCAAGTCCGTCTGCGATGTCCTGCTGGACAACGACATCCATATCGAGCACGCCTGCGAAAAATCGTGCGCCTGCACCACCTGCCACATCATCGTGCGGGAAGGCTTCGCATCGCTGAACGAGGCGACCGAAACGGAAGAAGACCTGCTGGACAAGGCCTGGGGCCTGGAAGCGCAGTCGCGCCTGTCGTGCCAGGCGATCGTGGCCGAGGAAGACCTGGTCGTCGAGATTCCGAAGTACACCATCAACCACGCCAGCGAAGGCAGCCACTGACCATGAAATGGACGGACATCACGGCGATCGCGGAAGCGCTGTATGACAAATATCCGCACATGGATCCGACCACGATCCGCTTCACCGACCTGCACCATTGGGTCGTGACCCTGGACGGTTTTACCGACGACCCGAAGCGCAGCGGCGAGAAGATCCTGGAAGCGATCCAGCAGGCGTGGATCGATGAAGCGCAATAAGGCCGACAAGGGCGCACCGGCGCCGCTGGCGAAGTTGCCGACGACCGTCACGGACATCCCGGAAGTCCGGCCGGGCCAGTCCGTCGCGCTGCTGCAGGAACTGCACATCCTCACGCGCGACGGCAAATTGAATCAGGACAGCCGCCGCAAACTGAAACAGGTCTACCACCTGTACCAGTTCATCGAACCGCTGCTGAACGATGTCGTGAAGGAGAAGGGCACCGTGTCGCTGGTCGACCACGGCGCGGGCAAGTCGTACCTGGGGTTTATCCTGTACGACCTGTTCTTCAAGGCGTTGCAGAACGATTCGCATATCTACGGCATCGAAACGCGCGACGAACTCGTGCAGCGTTCGCGCGAGCTGGCGGCGAAATTCGCCTTCCCCGGCATGTCGTTCCTGCCGCTGTCGGTGGCCGAGTCCACCACGTCCACCGAACTGCCGCCCACGATCGATGTCGTCACCGCGCTGCATGCCTGTAACACGGCCACGGACGATGCGATCGACTTCGCGCTGAAGAAGCACGCGAAGCACATCGTGCTGGTGCCGTGCTGCCAGGCCGAAGTAGCCTCCGTCCTGAAGAAGAACAAGGGCCAGTCGCTGGGCAGGAGCGCGCTGACGGAGATCTGGCGCCACCCGATCCACACACGCGAATTCGGCAGCCAGGTCACCAATGTGCTGCGCTGTCTGCAGCTCGAAGCCCATGGTTACCAGGTCAACGTGACGGAGCTGGTAGGCTGGGAGCACTCGATGAAGAACGAGCTGATCATCGCTACCTATAAAAACCTGCCGCGCCGCCGGCCGGCCGAACGCCTGCAGGAAGTGCTGGAGACGGTGGGCCTGCAGGAGATGCGCGAGCGTTTCTATACCGCTGAAATCGAACAAGCTGGAGCCTGATGTGAACGACTGGATCGACCTGCGCAGCGACACCGTCACCCAACCTTGCGCCGCGATGCGCGATGCGATGGCCGGCGCCCGCGTGGGCGACGACGTGTATGGCGACGACCCTACTGTCAACGCGCTGCAGGAGTACGCGGCCGAGCTGTTCGGCTACGAGGCGGCGCTGTTCGCGCCGTCCGGCACGCAGACGAACCTGATCGCGTTGCTGGCCCACTGCGGCCGCGGCGACGAATACCTGGTCGGGCAGGAAGCGCACACGTTCCGCTACGAAGGCGGTGGCGCGGCCGTACTGGGGTCGATCCAGCCGCAGCCCATCACCAACCAGGCCGACGGCAGCCTGGCGCTGGCGGACATCGCCGCGCAGATCAAGCCGCGCGATTTCCATTTCGCGCGCACCAGGCTGCTGGCGCTGGAAAACACCATCGGCGGCCGGGTGCTGCCGCGCGAATACGTGGCCGCGGCCACGGCGCTCGCCCACGAGCGGGGCCTGGCCACGCACCTGGATGGCGCCCGTGTCTGCAACGCCGCCGTGAAGTCGGGCCTGTCGCTGCGCGAGGCGGTGGCCGGCTTCGATACGGTGTCCGTCTGCCTGTCGAAGGGGCTGGGCGCGCCGGTCGGTTCGGTGCTGTGCGGTCCGCGCGAATTCATCGAGGAAGGCAAGCGCTGGCGCAAGATGCTGGGCGGCGGCATGCGCCAGTCCGGCGGTCTCGCTGCGGCGGGCCTGTACGCGCTGCGGCACAATGTGCAGCGCCTCGCCGAGGATCACGACAACGCGGCATTCCTGGCCGCCGAGCTGTCCGCCATCCCGGGCCTGGCGGTGAGTACGCCGCAAACGAATATCTTCTACGTCGATGTGCCGGCCGAGCATTGCGCGCCGCTGGCCGAAGCACTGGCTGCGGAACGCATCCGCGTGTCGATGGCGCCGCGCCTGCGCCTGGTCACGCACCTCGACGTCCACCGCGAACAGCTGCGCCAGGTCGCGGCCGTGTTTGCCCACTATTTCAAGAACTGACCCATGACCGACGACACGACCATCCGCCTCTCGAAACGCGTGGCGGAGCAGGTGCCCTGTTCGCGCCGCGAGGCCGAGCTGTACATCGAAGGCGGCTTCGTGAAGGTCGACGGCGTGGTCGTCGAAGAATCGGGCGCTCGGGTCGCGCCTGAGCAGACCGTCACGCTGGCGCCTGATGCCACGCTGCTGGAAATCTCGCCGGTCACGATCCTGCTGCACAAGCCGGCCGGCGTCGATGCGCTCAGCTGCCTGACGCCCGAAGCGCGCAGTGCCCCGGCGCAGAAGGAACGCTTCCTGAAGCGCCACCTCGTCAACCTGACGGAAGCGCTGCCGATGGACCGCCCGGCCAGCGGCCTGGTCGTCTTCACGCAGGATTTCCGGGTGGCCCGCAAGCTGGTCGACGAAGGCAATACCGTCGAGCAGGAGCTGTACGTGGACGTGCGCGGCGCGATTGTCGAGAACGGCCTGGCGCAGCTGAACCTGGGCGCGACGAAAGTCAGCTGGCAGAACGAAGGCCGGCTGCGCTTCGCCGTGAAAGGCCCGAAGCCGACCCAGATCGCCCGCATGTGCGAAGCCGTGGGCCTGACGCCCGTCGCCGTCAAACGCCTGCGCCTCGGCCGCATCTCGCTGGGCGGCCTGCCGGCCGGCGAGTGGCGCTACCTGCAGGGCTACGAACGTTTCTGAAAAAATGGGGACAGACCCCATTTTTCAGGAAATTTTTCCCTGGAAAGCGGCAAGCGGGGACAGTCCGGCTATTTCCGTTTCTTGCTGTTGGCAGTGGCCGTCGGCGCCCAGAACTCGGGCGCCTTCTTCGCCACCCAGTCGATGAATATCCGGATATCCTCGTGCTCGCGCAGCTTTTCCCAAGTGTGATACGTGCGGAACAGCTCGCGCTCGGTGAACACGGAGTGGATCTTGCGATGGCAGATCTTATGGATGGGGAACTGCTCGCGGCCCTTGAACGATTTCGGCACCAGGTGATGGCGGTCGATGTGCTCGGTGCCGAGCGGGCGGCCGCACAGCGGGCAGTCTGGCGGCGAGGAGGAAATTGCCTGCGGCTTCATCCACCGCAGGTGAGGGCGGCGCTGCCCGCCGCAAGGTCAGGCGGGTGAACTTTTCTTCACAGGCTTGGCCAGCTGCACCAGCCGCGTGCCGGCCAGCCGGTCGTGCAGGAACTGGCGGCCCGGATCGAGATAGGCGGTCAGCGCCCAACCCACGATGCCGATGCCCAGCGCGCCCAGCGCATCCCAGTGCTGCAGGCCGAACGCCCAGCTGGCCAGCAGCGCCGGCAGCACCCACAGCCATGCCAGCAGGTAGCGCAGCATCGCGCGTTGCAGGGGCAGCGGCGCGCCATCCGGCAGCGTGACGCGCAGGCGCCAGGTCTGCATGGCCAGGGTCTGGCCCTTGCGGTGCCACTGGTGGATGAAATACAGGCCCAGCACGATGAAGGCCAGCGCCTGGCGGCCATGTTCGACGGCGGTCGCATGGCTGGCCTTGAACAGCATCTCGAACACCAGGAACGGCAGGAAAAGCACGGCAAAGCCCAGCAGCAGCTCGTAGACCATCGAGATCAGCCGGCGCCTCACCGAGGGGACGCCAACCACGGTCGCATCGGACAGGAACGCCGCCGGTGGAGCCACAGGGGCGGTACCCGCAGGCGTGGGCCGCGGCTTATTTGCCGGCATTCGCGGCCTGCGGTGCGGGAGCAGGGGAAGGACCCTGCGCAGGGCCGGGAGCAGCGACGGGCGCTGCCGGAGGAGGTGCCGGCGTCGGCTGCATCGCGGCTGGCGTCGCGGCACCTTCCAGCGGATACACCATTTCCTGTACCGGCGCAGGTGCCGGCGCGGGAACCGGTGCAGGTGCCGGCGGCGGCGGCGCGACCGGCGGCGTGGCGACGACGGCCGGCGGCGTGGGCAGGAGTGGCGCCACGTGCGGCTTGATCGGCTGCGGCGTCTTCACCAGGCTTTGCGTCGGCGTTGGCGGTTTCGCCACCTGCTGCTGCTTCTTGGTGGCGTTGGCGGCGGCGACCAGCTTGCGCCGCTCGTCGTCCGGCAGCAGCAGGTACTGTTCCCACTGCTCGGCCTTGTTGTCCGTTCCCGTGATCTTCTTGGCGCGCGCGTAGTTTTCGCGCACCGCGCGGCGCTCTTCCGGCGACATGGCCACCCACTCGCGCATGCGTTCATGCACGCGCTTCTGTTCGGGCGGTTTCATCGTCGCGTAACGGGCCGCGATGTCGAGCCACTTCTGCTTGCGCACGGGGCCGATCTTCTCCCAGCCGGCCTTCAGCGGCTCGAGCGCCTGCTGCTGCGCGGGCGTGAGGTCGCTCCAGCGGTATTCGGCCGCGGCAGGGGCGAGGAGGGCGGATGCGGCCGATGCGGCCGTGCCGTCCGGCCGCTCGTGGCGCAGCACGGCCGCGCCGAAGGCGACCGCCACGACGGCCACTGCGGCACCGCTCCACCACCAGACACGTTTCATGGGCGCCACCCTGAGCGCCATGCTTATTGCTCGCGGGTTTCGAGGTAGGCGTTGAAGCCGTGGTCGAGGTAAGCGGACAGGGGCAGTTCATCGGACAGCACGGCCGCATCCATTTCCGCCAGTTCGGCGATGGACTGCTGCTGCTCGTACTGGTAGACGCCAACCATGCCGCCCACCACCAGCAGCAGCGGCAGGGCGAACGACAGGCGGCTCACCCAGCCGAGCGGACCGGACAGCGAAGCGACGCCGCCCCGGGTGCTAGCCGTTTGCGTGGCGACGCTCGTGACGCGCACTTCCACGTGGGCTTTCTTGCGGGCCAGGGCCGCCTGGCGGGCAGCGGCAAGGCGGTCGGTGGTCGAGGCCGGCAAATCGTCCAGCTTCTCGTTGAGCGCATGGCGCACGCGGTAAGCGAAATTGATTTCTTCGGTATTCATAGTTTGATTCCCTTGGCTTTGAGTGCTTCGGCAAGAGTGTGTGTTGCTCGCGAGCAATGTGTTTTCACGCTCCCTTCGGAACATCCCATCGCTTCGGCCGTCTCGGCGACATCCATATCCTGCCAGTAACGCATAAGGAAGGCTTCCCGTTGACGCGTGGGGAGCTTTTGCACCTCGTCGTCGATGAGTTGCAGGACCTGCATGCGTTCGACCTGGTCGGCGCTGGACTCGGCCGCCTGGGTGCCGTGTTCGGGCTCGTACGATTCGAGGAGATCGAAGTCGTCGTTGTCCTCCTGGCTGTTGCCCAGCCCGGAAAACAGGCTGACCCAGGTGTTCCGGACCTTTTCGCGGCGGAAGTAATCGAGGATGGTGTTCTGCAGGATGCGCTGGAACAGCAGAGGCAGTTCCGCGGCCGGCTTGTCGCCGTACTTCTCGGCCAGCTTGATCATCGCGTCCTGCACGATGTCCAGCGCCGATTCATCCTTGCGCACCGCATAGACCGCCTGCTTGAAGGCTCGTCGCTCGACGTTTTCCAGAAAGTCGGAAAGTTCTTTGTCTGTGGCCATCAGGTGGGTGGTGCGGTGCCGTTGAGGTCTTGTGAATCTGCGCATGCTAGCAAAGTTCACGTGTTTCCGCAGGGTTTTACGCTTTTTCGCGACGGATCGGACGTTGCACCGGCGTGCACGGGCTTGCTGATACGAAAAAGTCACGATAGCGCTTGACCGGATTGCTGCGACGCAGTACCGTACCGAATGCTTCGCACACCACGAGGCTCCCAGATCGCGCGTAGGGTTGCACACAACGCCGCCTTGCCCGGTCCGCTTTCATATGTCAGCAGTTTGCTCCAGCCCGTGCCAAAAGCGCGAGAGGTCGATCCAACCGCTGCAGAAACTCAGGCCCAATGACGTGCTTACAGCGTCCATCCCGCACCCCACTACGGTTGGGGGAACCGATGGCGTGACCGCACCGACGAGCAGGCGTGAGGGAGCTGTGGCGCAAGGTCCGCTTCGACAGGCAAGAGCATCCGTTCAATCTCCTATGGACCTTGAAAGGAATGTTTCATGAACACCGAAGCAGCCATCACCGGCGCCGAGATCCTCGTGCGCTGTCTGGCCGAAGAGGGCGTCGAACACGTCTTCGGCTATCCGGGCGGTGCCGTCCTCTACATCTACGACGCCATCTTCAAGCAGGACAAATTCCAGCACATCCTGGTGCGCCATGAACAGGCGGCCATCCATGCAGCCGACGCGTATTCGCGCAGCTCGCAGAAGACCGGCGTGGCCATCGTCACCTCCGGTCCCGGCGTCACCAATGCGGTGACGGGACTGTCGACCGCCTACATGGACTCCGTGCCGATGGTCGTCATTTCCGGCCAGGTGCCCAGCCATGCGATCGGCCAGGATGCCTTCCAGGAATGCGACACGGTCGGCATCACGCGCCCCGTCGTCAAGCACAACTTCCTCGTCAAGGACGTCAAGGACCTGGCCGAAACGGTCAAGAAGGCCTTCTATATCGCCCGCACCGGCCGTCCCGGTCCCGTGCTGGTCGATATCCCGAAGGACATCTCGATGCACAAGCACGTGTTCTCCTACCCCAAGGAGATCGAGATGCGTTCCTACCGTCCCGTCGACAAGGGCCACTCCGGCCAGATCCGCAAGGCGGTCCAGCTGCTGCTGGCGGCCGAGCGCCCGATGATCTACACGGGCGGCGGCGTGATCCTGGCCAATGCGTCGAACGAGCTGAACAAGCTGGTCGAACGCCTCGGCTTCCCCGTCACCAATACGCTGATGGGCCTGGGCGGTTCGCGCGCCTCGAGCGACCAGTACGTGGGCATGCCCGGCATGCACGGTACGTATGAAGCCAACATGGCGATGCAGCACTGCGACGTGCTGATCGCGATCGGCGCCCGCTTCGACGACCGCGTGATCGGCAACCCGAAACACTTCGCGTCAAACCCGCGCAAGATCATCCACGTGGACATCGATCCGTCGTCGATCTCCAAGCGCGTGAAGGTGGACATTCCCATCGTCGGCAACGTCAAGGACGTGCTGGTGGAATTCCTCGCCCAGCTCGATGCGGCCGAACACAAGGCCAATCCGGCGCAGCTGTCGAAGTGGTGGAACCAGATCACCGAATGGCGCGGCCGCGACTGCCTGAAGTATCCGGGCTCGGACACCATCATCAAGCCGCAGTCCGTCGTCGAGAAGGTCTACGAGATCACCCGCGGCGATGCGTTCGTCACGTCGGACGTGGGCCAGCACCAGATGTGGGCCGCGCAGTACTACCGCTTCGACAAGCCGCGCCGCTGGATCAATTCCGGCGGCCTGGGCACCATGGGCGTGGGCCTGCCGTACGCGATGGGCGTGCAGATGGCGAACCCCGGCGCCACGGTGGCCTGCATCACGGGCGAAGGCTCGATCCAGATGAACATCCAGGAACTGGCCACCTGCAAGCAGTACCACCTGACGCCGAAGATCATCCTGCTGAACAACCGCTTCCTCGGCATGGTGCGGCAGTGGCAGGAGCTCGACTACGGTTCGCGCTATTCCGAGTCGTACATGGATTCGCTGCCGGACTTCGAAAAGCTGGCCGAGGCCTATGGCCACGTGGGCATGCGCATCGAGAAACCGGGCGATGTCGACGGCGCGCTGCGCGAAGGCTTCGGCCTGAAGGACCGCCTGGTGTTCATGAACTTCATTACCGACCAGAGCGAGAACGTCTGGCCGATGGTCCAGGCGGGCAAGGGGCTGTCCGAAATGCTGCTCGGTTCGGAGGACCTCTGACATGCGACACATCATCTCTGTATTGCTGGAAAACGAAGCGGGCGCACTGTCCCGCGTCGTCGGCCTGTTCTCCGCACGCGGCTACAACATCGAGACGCTGACGGTGGCGCCGACGGAAGACGCCACGCTGTCGCGCATGACGATCGTCACCAGCGGCTCGGACGACATCATCGAACAGATCACCAAGCACCTGAACCGCCTCATCGAGGTCGTCAAGGTGGTGGACCTGACCGAGGGCCAGCACATCGAGCGCGAGCTCATGCTGATCAAGGTGCGGGCCGTGGGCAAGGAGCGCGAGGAAATGAAGCGCACCGCCGACATCTTCCGCGGCCGCATCATCGACGTGACCGAGAAGACCTACACGATCGAGCTGACGGGCGCCAAGAGCAAGCTCGATGCGTTCATCGATGCGATTGACCGCACGTCGATCCTGGAAACCGTCCGCACGGGTGGTTCCGGCATCGGCCGCGGTGAACGGATCCTGAAGATCTGATTCTCACGAATTGATTTAAACGATTAATACGATTTACATAATATTTTAGGAATGATCATGAAAGTTTTCTACGACAAAGACGCCGACCTCTCCCTGATCAAGGGTAAAAACGTGGCCATCATCGGCTACGGCTCGCAGGGTCACGCGCACGCGCAGAACCTGACCGAATCCGGCGTCAACGTGACGGTCGGCCTGCGCAAGGGTGGCGCGTCGTGGTCGAAGGTCGAAGCGGCCGGCATCAAGGTCGCGGAAGTGGACGAGGCAGTCAAGGCGGCCGACGTCGTCATGATCCTGCTGCCGGACGAGAACATCGCCCAGGTCTACAACGAGAACGTGGCCCCGAACATCAAGGAAGGCGCCGTGCTGGCCTTCGCGCACGGCTTCAACGTGCACTACGGTCAGGTGGTGCCGCGCGCCGACCTGGACGTGATCATGGTCGCGCCGAAAGCGCCAGGCCACACCGTGCGCAACACGTACAAGCAGGGTGGCGGCGTGCCGCACCTGATCGCCGTCTACCAGGACAAGTCCGGCAGCGCCCGCGACATCGCCCTGTCGTATGCCTCGGCGAACGGCGGCGGCAAGGCCGGCATCATCGAAACGAACTTCCGTGAAGAGACGGAGACCGACCTGTTCGGCGAACAGGCCGTGCTGTGCGGCGGCGCCGTGGAGCTGATCAAGGCCGGTTTCGAAACGCTGACGGAAGCGGGCTACGCGCCGGAAATGGCGTACTTCGAATGCCTGCACGAGCTGAAGCTGATCGTCGACCTGATCTACGAAGGCGGCATCGCCAACATGAACTACTCGATCTCGAACAACGCCGAATACGGCGAATACGTGACGGGCCCGCGCGTGGTGACCGCCGAAACGAAGGAAGCGATGCGCCAGTGCCTGAAGGACATCCAGACTGGCGAATACGCCAAGTCCTTCATCCTGGAAAACAAGGCCGGCGCACCGACGCTGATCTCGCGCCGCCGCCTGACGGCCGAGCACCCGATCGAGGAAGTGGGCGCCAAGCTGCGCGCGATGATGCCGTGGATCGCCGCCAACAAGATGGTCGACAAGTCGAAGAACTAAGCAGTCTTCTGCTGAACCAGAGCGGCCCTGCGGGGCCGCTTTTTTTGGCGCTGTCACCCGAGCTTGTGGAAATTTCCTGTATTAACCCGACTCGACCGTGTTGTGGCCCAGGGCTGCGATGAGGCAGTGAGCCGACGTAGCCCAGCGCGCCCCTTCGAGTCCATGCCGCCACCCGAGGTAGTTCGGCAGATAACGGCTGGCCACGCCGTTGAAGCGGGCCAGCCACCCATGAAAGCGGCTGTGATAGCCGTTGATGTTCTGCAGGTGGACGGCGTCCCGTATCCGCACGCCGGCGCGCAGGTTCACCGTTTCATGCCGAAGCCCGGCTGCGCTGGCGAAGGCGCGATAGGCCGCCGCACTATCCGTCACCAGCATCACGTCCTCGGGCAGGATGGGCCCCAGATGCTGGTGCAATTGCTGCGCCGTCACCAGCCCGCGGCCGCACATGAAATCGCGCGTCCGGCCGCCGCGGTCGCGCGCCACCAGGATGCAATCAAGCTCCCGTGAAATGCCCCGCCGTTTGGCTTTGCCGCCGCGGTGCCGTGCGGGACGGGTCAGGTGCCGGCTGCCCTTCTGCGATTCCAGCAGATAGGTTTCATCCGCTTCGACGATGCCCTGCAGCTTGGCGGGCCGGTCGTCCCTCGCCCACTCCAGGAAACGGTGGCGCCAGCGAAAGCTGGTGTTGCGGTGGATGGCCACCCTGTCCGCGGCAGCGCGCACCGTCACGGAATCGAGCAGGCATTGCAGGAAGGGCAGCCACTTGCCACGCAGGCGCAGATACGCCAGCGGCGTGTTGGTCAGCTTGTTGAAGGTGCGGTGGCAGGCGCAGCATCGATAACGCTGCAGGCCGTAGGAGAAGCCATGCCGGTACGTGCGCGGATGGTTGCAATGCGGGCAGATGCGGCAGTCGTTCCCATATTGCTCGATCAACTGCAAGCAGGCCGCCAGCATCGATGCGGGTATCACGCTCGCTTGCAAGGTCGCCAGCTGGGCGGCCGTCAGGCGCTCCAGCTGCTGCTTGACGTGCGTGAGAAACTGGATGAATCCACCGTCGTTCATGGGAACCTCCGTCATCAACATTTGTTGAGACAGCTATTCCGGCGAATGGTTCAGTTCATTCCACAGGTGCGGGTGACAGCGCCCTTTTTTTTGCCGGCCCGCCTGGCGCGTGTGCCCTGAAGCCGGCCTGGGCTACAATGGCCGTTGCCGATCAATTAATGTTGCTTTCTCTCATGCCGCCAAGGCCCCATGCGCATCCGTAACCGCCTGCTGCTGCTGATCCTGTCGATCCTGCTGCCTGCCTTCGTCGTGGCCTCCGTCGCGGTGTGGTACGTCTACCAGGAGCAGCGCAAGGCCGAAGTGGCGGGCATGAAGGAAACCGTGCGCGCGCTGTCGTTGCTGGCGGACCGCGAGCTGCTGGCGATGGAAGCGGTTCTGCGCACGCTGGCCGCCTCGCCCGCCATGCAGCGCGGCGACCTGCGCGAATTCTACGAGCAGGCGCGCCGCGTGGCTTCGCCCGAGTATTCCGCGGTGGTCGTCAGCGACCCGTCCGGCAAGCCGCTGCTCAATACCCGCCAGGCTTTCGACGTGGAGGCGCCGCAGGGCCAGGCCGACCTGATGGCGCTGCGCCGCAAGGCCGGCGCCGACGGCATGGTGGTCTCCGACCTGTTCATCTCCACCGTCAGCCGGCGGCCCGACGTCGCCGTGCAGATTCCCGTCTTCGTCGACGGGCGCCTGCGTTACTACCTGGCGATGGGCATGGCGGCGGAGCGCCTGGTGCCGCTGCTTGTGCAGCAGGGCCTGCCCGGCGAATGGTCGGCCACGCTGGCGGACCGCCAGGGCCGCGTGATCGCGCGCAGCCGCGAAGCGGAGAAATTCACGGGCCAGCCGGTGCGGGCCGGGCTGCGCGCGCGCATCCTGGCCGGCGAGGGCGCCGGCGTGCACCTGGGCGTGACACTGAGCGGCATTCCCACCATGGCGTTCTTCAGCCGCGCGCCGCTGTCTGACTGGACGGTGGTGCTGAGCGTGCCGCAGATGGCCATGCGCCAGCCGGCCATGTACGCGGCGGCCGGCTCCGCCGTGCTGCTGCTGGTGATCCTGGGGCTGGCCATCGTTGGCGCGCACTGGTATGCGCTGCGCACGGCGGCACCGATCGAGCGCTTGCGCGGCGCCGCCACAGCGCTGGGGCAGGGCGAGGAAGTGGCCCCGTTCACGTCCGGCATGGCCGAAGCCGACGCCGTGAGCGCCGCACTGGCCAAGGCGAGCGAGGAGATCCGCAACAACAAGCAGGAGCTGGAACGCAAGGTGGCCGATGCGGTGGCCGCCGCCGAACGGGCCCAGCGCGCGCTGTTGCAGGGCCAGAAGCTGGAAGCCCTGGGCCGCCTGACGGCCGGCATCGCGCACGACTTCAACAATATCCTGCAGACGCTGTCCGGCGCGCTGCAGCTGATCCCGTTGACGCACGACCCGGCGCGCATCCGCATGCTGGCCGAGACCTGCCAGCGCGCCATCGCCCGCGCCACCAAGCTGACGGGCCAGATGCGCTCCTTCGGCATGGCGCAGGATGCGCGGCTGGCCACCGTCGATGCCGGTGTCGCCGTGGGAAATGTGCTGCCGATGCTGCACAGCGCACTGCCGCCGAACATCGACCTGGCGGCGGACGTGCCGGCCGGCCTGTGGCCCGTGACGGTCGATGCGCTGCAGATGGAACTGGCGCTGCTGAACCTCGTGCTGAACGCGCGCGACGCCATGCCCGATGGCGGCCAGGTGCGGCTGGCTGTACGCAACGAGGTGCTTTCCGAGCGGACCACCGCGCTGGCGGCGGGCGACTACGTGTGCATCGCGCTGTCCGACACGGGCAGCGGCATGGGCCCGGAAACGCTGGCCCGCGCGCTGGAGCCGTTCTTCACCACGAAGGCGGTGGACAAGGGCACGGGCTTGGGCCTGCCGCAGGCCTACGGCTTCGCCAACCAGTCGAACGGCACGCTGGCGCTGGACAGCCAGCCCGGCGTGGGCACCACGGTGACGATCTGGCTGCCCCGTGCGGCGGGAGAGGCCGATGGCGTGGAGGAGGGCGCCGTGGCCGGCCAGATCGACATGACGGCGACTGCCGGCCTGGTGCTGTTCGTGGAGGACGACGCGCTGGTGCGCGAGACGATGCTGGCGGCACTGGCCACGGCCGGCTTCGAGGTGACGGCGGCGGCCAGCGGCGAGGAAGCGCTGGCCGTGCTGGAATCGGGCGCGCCGGTGCGCCAGGTGTTTTCCGACATCGTGATGCCCGGCGCGATCGGCGGCGTGGAACTGGCGCGCATCGTGCTCACCCGCTATCCGGACGTGCACATCGTGCTGGCCACCGGCTACACGGACAGCCGCGTCAACCTGCCCGGTGTGCGACTGCTGGCCAAGCCCTACGACATCGCCGAACTGTTCCAGGCGCTGCGGGGTTGAAACGGCAGCGCGGATACGTCCACGGCGATCCTGCCACGCCGATCCTGCCATGTTCACCCAGCAGGACCGATCCTGCCGGGCGGCCTTCTACCTTCTACATTAGGCAGGAGCGATCCTGCCGGACGGCCCTTTACATTACTGCGCGGGCTTGAGGATCTCGGTCAGCACGCGGCCTTCGGCACCGGCCGGCGGGCGCACGCGCAGGATCGCGGCCAGCGTCGGCGCAATGTCCACCACTTCCGCATACTGGCTGTAGCTGCCCGGCGCGATCCACCGTTTGCCCATCATCAGCAGCGGCACATTGGTGTCGTACGCGTACGGCGTGCCGTGCGTGGCGCCGCTCGTGCCGGAGCCGAACGACCAGTAGGGCCGTGGCACCAGCACGAGGTCGCCCGATTCGCCGCGGTGCCAGGCGCGGCGCAGCAGCAGGTCGATGCGCGTGCCCGTCGCACCGCTTTCCTCGAAGCGCGTGCGCGTGTACACCTCGGCGATGCCTGTCTGGGCCAGCAGCCAGGCGCGCGCCGCGGTTTCGACATCGGCGCGCTTCACGCCGGCCTTGTCCAGCGCCGGCTGGTCGAAGTACACGTTCGGCAGCGAGAAGTTGGCGATCGGCTTGATGCCCTTGAACGTGGCGGCCAGATGCTCGGCCAGGCCGGCCATCAGTTTCTTCGGATCGACGCGGCCGGCATCGATGTGCTGCTGCTGCGAGAATTCGGCGGTGTTGGCGAAGCCGTGATCGGCCGTCAGCACGACTACCCAGCCATCGCTGCCCACGCGCTTGTCCAGGTCCGCGAAGAAGCCGGCCAGCATGCGGTCCAGGCGCTGCAGGTGGTCGTGCGACATGCGGCTCTCCGGGCCGTACGCATGGTTCACGTAGTCGTGCGCGGAGAGGCTCACGCCCAGCAGGTCCGGCACGCCGGCCGGATTGCGGCCCAGGTTTTCGCCGTCGATCGCGGCGCGCGCGAACTCCAGCGTCAGCTCGTCGAGATACGGGCCTTCCTTCAGGCGCTTGTAGAACGCGGCATCCGGCTGGCCGCTTTCGCTGTAGTAGGACAGGGCGAACACGGGGCCTTCCGCATCGTTCGCATACGCGCTGTCGGCCAGCAGTGGCCGCCACGTCCTGCCGTAGTAGCGCTCCTGCGGCTTGCCGGCGTGGAAGGCCTGCACCCAGGCCGGATGCTGCGCCATGTAGTAGCTGCTGGTGGCGAAATTGCCGCTGCCTTCCATGTACATATAGGCGGTGCCGCCTTTCCCGGCCAGCAGGATCGCGCCGCGGTCCTTGCCCGACACGGCCAGCACCTTGGCGCGGTTGCCGGTGGCGTAGCGCAGCTGGTCGCCCAGGGTGTCGACCTTCAGGCGGGCCGGCGAAGTGCCGTCGTTCGGCTTGGTGTCTTCACCCAGGTACTTGAACGCGCGGTCCTCGGTGCAGTAGATCTCCTCGCCGGTGGCGCGGTCGATCCAGTTGTTGGCCACGATGCCGTGCTGGTACGGGTAGGCGCCGGTGAGGATGGCCGTGTGGCCGACCGCCGTGACGGTGGTGCCGTGCGCCTGGTGCGCATTGCCGAACCAGGCGCCCTGTTCCAGCAGGCGGCGGAACCCGCCCTGGCCGAACTGCTCGCGGTAGCGCACCAGCTGTTCCTGGGGCAGCCCGTCGACGGCCATCACGACGACGAGTTTCGGCGCCGCGGCCGGCTTGGCAGGGGCGGCATGGACAGTCACAGCGCTGGACAGCGCCAGGGAGAAGAAGATGGCAGTTCTCATGGTCGGAAGTGGAGGTTGAAAGAGACGGTCAGCTTGCCATGATCGCAGAACAAAATGTCGGCCCGATGACATCGGGCTGTTACAAACGTTCACCAACTGTTGCAGGAACAGGGCGCCGTATCGGTTAATGTGTGGCCACCACAACACAACAGGAGAGAGCACATGACGCTGAAGAAAACCCTGGCCGCCGTTGCCATCGCTGCCGCCACCATGGGGGCCCACGCGCAGACCCCGGCCCCCGCGGCCGGCACGCTGGTGGTGGTGCCCGCCTACGGTGAAGTGACGGCGCCGAACGACGAAGCGGTGGCCACGCTGGCGATCGAGGAGCAGGACAAGGACAAGGCCGCCGCCGCATCGCGCGTAAACCAGAAGATGAAGCAGGGCCTGGAGATCCTCAAGCGGGAGGACCCGAAAGCGATCCTGAAGACGACCGGCTACTACACCTATCCCGTGTATCCGGAAGACCGTCCGGTACAGCCGATGGCCGCCAGCAAGCCGCGCGTGCCGACCGCCTGGCGCGTGGGCCATTACGTGGAAGTGAAGACGACCAACCTGGCCGGCCTGCCGAAAACGGTGGCCGCCGCGCAGAAGGTGCTCACGCTCAATTCGATCCGCTTCGGCCTGGCGCCGGCCACGGAGAAGAAGCTGGACGACCAGCGCATCGCCGCCACCTATAAAAACCTGAACGAGCGCATCGCCTCGGTGGCCGGCGCGATGGGCCGCCCGGTCAGCGACGCCGTGGTCGACACCATCGACTTCGAAGGCTCCGGCAACTACGCGGACGGCCGCGAGAATGCCCCCGCGCCGATGGCCATGGCGATGCGCAAGAGCGCGATGGACACGGGCGAGGTGGCCGAGCCGTCGTTCGAGCCGGGCGAAACCACGCTGCAGATGCGCCTGGTGGGCAAGGTGCGCTTCCGTTGATGCGGTAATCGCCAGTCGACCGTACCCCGGTGGCGCGAGCGCGCCACCGTCCGTGCCTGCTCCTCTATAATAGGGCGACCCGGCCAGGCCCCGCGCCCGGCCGGACCCCTACAACAATAACGCAGCACGGACCGCATACATGGCAAAATTCCCCCGTCGCCGGCCCAAGAGCGGCGCCCTCCCCAACGGCAAGGCCCCGCGCCGCACCGTCTTCAGCAGGTTTGCCCGCAAGGGCGCGGAAGACCGGCCCCGTTCGCGCGGCATCTACCTGCTGCCGAACGCCTTCACCACCGGCGCCCTGTTCTGCGGCTTCTACGCCATCGTCATGGCGATGAACCAGCGCTTCGAGCATGCCGCCTGGGCCATCTTCATCGCCATGCTGCTGGACGGCCTGGATGGCCGCGTTGCCCGCCTCACCAACACGCAGAGCGAATTCGGCGCGCAGTACGACAGCCTGTCCGACATGGTGTCGTTCGGCGCCGCGCCGGCGCTGGTCATCTACGAATGGTCGCTGCGCGGACTCGGCAAGCTGGGCTGGATCGCCGCCTTCGTGTACTGTGCCGGCGCCGCGCTGCGCCTGGCCCGCTTCAACACCAATATCACGGTCGTCGACAAGCGCTACTTCCAGGGCATGCCGAGTCCATCGGCCGCGGCGCTGATCGCCGGCTTCGTGCTGATGATGGTGGACCTGGGCGAGGAGGGCGTGATGTACCCGTGGGTGTCGTGGGCGCTGGCGCTGTTCGCCGGCCTGACGATGGTCACCAACGTGCCGTACTACAGTTTCAAGGACGTCAATTTCCGCAAGTCGGTGCCGTTCATCACCGTGTTCCTGATCGCGCTGGCGTTCGCGCTGGTATCGCTCGATCCGCCGAAGGTGATGTTCCCGCTGTTCGTGCTGTACGGGCTGTCCGGCTACCTGGTGTTCTTCGTGCGGCTGGCGAAAGGCAAGAAGGTCTCCATCATCCAGACCGACGAAGACCCCGTCGACCCGACCGAGCGCCGCTGAGCGTCCTGGCCTTCGATCCCGGGTTCGTCAATCGCGCTTGGTGCGCATCTCGTCCGGCCCCGCCATCAGTTCCCGCACGACGCCGTCGCGCGAGAACTCGATGTGCATCATTGAGTCCCACACGCCGGACTGCTTGTAGCGGTAGCTCCACACCGCCAGGTCGCGCAGCCCCAGGTAGGACGTTTCGGACGGGTGGCCGAAGGTGTGCAGGATCGTGTCCTTCGTGTCCACGCCCAGCTTCACGGTGGCGAATTTTTCATCCGTCAGCACCTGTTCGTAGGAAATCAGCCGCCCATCGGCACCGTAGCGGGCCATGTAGGTAAACTGGCCGAACCAGCCGGCACCGTACTCGTGGATGACGATCTCGCCCACGTTGAAGACGGCGGTGGGGCGCCCCAGCCGCGCTTCGACGGCCTCGCGCGGCTCCCCGGGCTGCGGCGGCGGCCCCAGCGCGCAGCCGAGGAGGAACATCGTAGCAATGGCCGGAATGATCGGTTTTTTCATTTTCTCTCTCATCTGGGGGCAAGAATTGTCGCCGGAAGCTGGTACAGGCCGCACATATTCCGTTATACTTGCGGACCTGTCCGATTTGGGCGGGAATTTTCAATCAATGTAGTTCACGATATGCAGGGTTCGGCCCACCGCCTCTACTCCGCACATCGCCTGTGAAAGGTTCATCATGACTGTAGAAAACATCAACAAGTCCGCCATCATCGCGGACAACGCACGTGCCCAGAACGATACCGGCTCCCCTGAAGTGCAAGTCGCCCTGCTGACCGCGCGCATCAACGAGCTGAACGGCCACTTCAAGGCACACAGCAAGGATCACCACTCCCGCCGCGGCCTGATCATGATGGTCAACCGTCGCAAGAGCCTGCTCTCCTACCTGAAGGGCAAGGACGCAAACCGTTACCGCGACCTGATCGCCAAGCTCGGCCTGCGTAAGTAATTTTTGCCGCACCCGTTTTAATCGAGATGCCTGCGCCAGTTCGCTGTCGCGGGCATTTTGTATTTCAGAGCCCGATTTTCTTGCCATCTGAAACCTAAACTTGGCAACCGGAAGCAGGCTCCGACATACAGCAAAAGCAGGATGGCGGCCAGTGTGGCCGTCCGCGGTGAGGTGAACGACAGCCCCTGAAAATCTGTCGGCAATTAGAAAGGGATTACCCATGTTTAACAAAGTTACGAAAACCTTCCAGTACGGCCAGCATACCGTGACCCTGGAAACCGGCGAGATCGCTCGCCAGGCCTCCGGTGCGGTGCTGGTGTCGGTCGACGACACCGTCGTGCTGGCGACCGTGGTGGCCCGCAAGGATGCCAAGCCCGGCCAGGATTTCTTCCCGCTGACGGTGGACTACCTGGAGAAGACCTACGCAGCCGGCAAGATCCCCGGTGGCTTCTTCAAGCGCGAAGGCCGTCCGTCGGAGAAGGAGACGCTGACGTCCCGCCTGATTGACCGCCCGATCCGTCCGCTGTTCCCGGAAGGTTACATGAACGAAGTGCAGGTCATCATCCATGTCCTGTCCGTCAATCCCGAAATCGATCCTGACATCGCCTCGATGATCGGTGCTTCCGCCGCCCTGTGCGTGGCCGGCGTGCCGTTCAACGGCCCGATCGGCGCAGCCCGCGTGGGCTACGCCAACGGCCAGTACATCCTGAACCCGACCACGACCCAGCTGAAGACGTCGCAGATGGACCTGGTCGTTGCCGGTACCGAATCGGCCGTGCTGATGGTGGAATCGGAAGCCAAGCAGCTGTCCGAAGAAGTCATGCTGGGCGGCGTGGTGTTCGGCCACGAGCAGATGAAGGCCGTGATCGACGCGATCCACGAACTGGTGGCCGAAGGCGGCAAGCCGGAAGTCGAATGGACCGCACCGGCCAAGAACGAAGCGCTGATCGCCAAGGTCGCGCAATTCGCCGAAGCGAAGATCAACGAAGCCTACCAGACGAAGAACAAGCAGGCCCGCCAGCAGGCGCTGCGTTCGATGCAGGGCGAAGTGATCGCCGACCTGGCCGCCCAGGCGCAGGCCGAAGGCACCGATGCACCGAACTCGGTCGACGTCGGCAACATCCTGTTCGACATGGAAGCCAAGGTCGTGCGTTCGCAGATCCTGAACGGCGAACCGCGCATCGACGGCCGCGACACGCGCACCGTGCGTCCGATCGCGATCCGCACCTCGGTGCTGCCGCGTACCCACGGTTCCGCGCTGTTCACCCGTGGCGAAACGCAGGCACTGGTCGTCGCCACGCTGGGCACCGCCCGCGATTCGCAGAAGATCGACGCGCTGATGGGCGAGTACACGGATGACTTCATGCTGCACTACAACATGCCACCGTTCGCCACCGGCGAAACGGGCCGCGTGGGCACGCCGAAGCGCCGCGAAGTGGGTCACGGCCGCCTGGCCAAGCGCGCGCTGATCGCCGCGCTGCCGGCACCGGAAGACTTCAGCTACTCGGTGCGCCTGGTCTCCGAGATCACCGAATCGAACGGTTCCTCGTCGATGGCCTCCGTCTGCGGCGGCTGCCTGGCGCTGATGGATGCCGGCGTGCCGATGAAGGCGCATGTCGCCGGTATCGCCATGGGCCTGATCAAGGAAGGCGGCAAGTTCGCCGTGCTGTCCGACATCCTGGGTGACGAAGACCACCTGGGCGACATGGACTTCAAGGTGGCCGGCACCGCGCAGGGCATCACCGCGCTGCAGATGGACATCAAGATCCAGGGCATCACGAAGGAGATCATGCAGGTCGCGCTGGCGCAGGCCAAGGAAGGCCGCGAGCACATCCTGGGCGAAATGCAGAAGGCGATGCCGCACGTGAAGACGGAACTGTCCGACTTCGCACCGCGCCTCATCACCATCAAGATCAACCCGGAAAAAATCCGTGACGTGATCGGCAAGGGCGGCGCCGTGATCCGCGCGCTGACCGAGGAAACCGGCACGCAGATCGACATCAGCGACGAAGGCGTCGTGACGATCGCTTCGGTGGACGCCGCAGCCGGCCAGGAAGCCAAGCGCCGCATCGAAGAGCTGACGGCATCGGTCGAAGTGGGCAAGACCTACGACGGCACCGTGCTCAAGCTGCTGGACTTCGGCGCCATCGTGCAGGTCATGCCGGGCAAGGACGGCCTGCTGCACATCTCGCAGATCGCCAACGAGCGCGTCAACGCCGTGGCCGACTACCTCAAAGAGGGCCAGCAGGTGCGCGTGAAAGTCCTGGAAACGGACGACCGCGGCCGCCTGAAGCTGTCGATGAAGGCTGCCGAAGAAGCTGCACCGGCCGCGTAAGCTGCCGATGGAAGGGCCTCGCGGCCCGTCCTCCCAACAACCGCCAGCGCGTGAGCCTGGCGGTTTTTTTATTGTCCACTCCGCTATACTTGGCAGGTCTCCTTTTGCCGACTCCCCGCATGGCTTTCAACCTGTTCAAGCACCTGTCGCAAGCGCCCACCAATCCCAGCAATGCGACAAAAGCGGCGTCGAACGCGCGCCGGTTCGATGTGGCGGACCTGTACCGCGGTCCGGCACCTGTCGATGCCGATGGCAGGGTCGCCGCGCCGGGCCTGGACGAGAAGCTGCGCCAGGCCTACTTCTGGATCGTCAACAACGCGATCATCAGCCCCCACTACGATATCGAATACAACGACGGCCCGAACCAGAGCTACCGGGTGGGCGACAGCAAGCGGCTGCTCACGCTGCCTTCCGCGCAGAGCTATTCCAGTTTCGTGCTGCTGCCGCTGCTCACGTTCGCGGCGCGGCGAAAGTGCCTGTTCGTCGGCGGCCCGGGGCGTGGCAAGACGGCCAGCGCCATCCTGATGGGCGTGCTGGCCGGCGCGTCGGTCAAGGAGGTCAAGCGGGGTATGCAGCACGGACATCCGCAGATGACGATCGCCGACCTGCTGGGCAATCCGCTGCCGGCGGACCTCGTCAACGCGCAGAGCATGGACGAGATCCGCATCGCCTGGCGCGCCTGGCTGGGCATGCGCGTGAAGATCATCGACGAATACAACCGCATCCCCACCCGCACCCAGAGTGCACTGCTGACGGTGATGAGCGATAACTACGCCGAGGTGCTGAACCAGGTGTACGAGTGCCCGGAGGCGGCCTGGTACCTGACGGCCAACGATGACCAGGGAGGCGGTACTTATCAGGTGATCGAGGCGCTGCGCGACCGCATCGATGTCGTGGTGCAGGCGCTCGCGTTCAACCCGCGCTTCTTGGGCGACCTGCTGGCGCGCATCGAGGCGAACCTGCGCCCGGAGGAGCTGGTGCCGCCGGAGATCGTCTTCAAGCCCGAAGAACTGGATGCGCTGGACGAGCAGGTGAGGGTGGTCGAGATTCCGGAGGACGTGCGGCGGCGGCTGGAATTCTTCGCCAGCCAGTTCGAGCTGATGGAGCTGGCCGGCGGGCAGTTCGAGTACATGACGAAGGACACGGCACGGCTGTCCGGCGTCGACTGGCAGCAGGTGGTTGCGGCGGACAACGGGCGCGACCGGCTGAAGGACCTGGGCTGCCAGACGCGCAACGGCGTCTCCGTGCGCAACCTGATGACGCTGCTGGTCTATGCCAAGGCGCTGGCCTACTTCCGCGGCAATGCTGCCGCCGAGCTGGAAGACGTGCGCCAGATCCTCCCGTTCGTCCTGCATGACAAGCTGATCCCCGATCTGGAGGCGCCGTTCTTCGGCATGCCGGAACACGCGCCGTTCCGCACCGATCGCCTTGGCTGGCTGCGCCACCTGTTCGACCAGTCGTGCGCCGAATACGACCGGCTGGACCTCGACCGCAACGACCCGGTCGGCGACCTGGCCGGCGAGTTTGCGCAGGGCCTCGATGGCGTCAGCGAACGTGAGACCCGCGCGCGCCTGACGCGCATTGAACGCACCATCGACGGCCTGGTCAAGGGCCGCAAGCTGTACGGCCCGCAGTATGACGACCTGCTGAAGCTGAAGTACCTGCACCAGCGCTACACCAACTACCTCGCGTGGCTGCGGTCGCAGTGATTTCCCCAGTGCTTGGCGCCGCTCTGGAAGCGGCCCGTCCACAGCTGAACCGGCGCATCGCCGAAGTCCGGACCGGTGGCGCCGGCTTCGAGGCCGCAACCCTGACCGCCTTCCTCACCATGGCGGTCGATCCCATCGCCATGGCCGTCGCCGCGGTGGATGTCGCGCGCGTCACGCCCGCCGTGCAGGCAGCCATCGATGTCGCATTGACGTTCGGCGTGGCCGATCCGGCGCAGGCGTCGCGCGCCGCGCTTCTGGCCACCACCTGGCAGGCGCTTGTCAGCGCGTGTGCGCCGCTCATCGCTGCCGATCCCGCCCGCGTCCTCGGCATGCTGGGCAACGCCGCGCTCCATATCGACCGCAGCGGCGGCCGCAGCGGCGAGTGGCGCGACTTGATGGCCGTGTCTACTGCCCAGCTCGTGTCCATGGCCGGGTCTGACCCCAGGGTGGACACGAGCTCGACGGTCGAGCAGCTTGCCGCGCTGGGACAGTTGCTCGCGTGGCGGGCCGGGCTCGCGCATTTTCGTGAGGGGGCGCTGGCTGCCGGTGCAGCATTGCCGGAGTCCGTCGCCGTGGCGGCGCTCGGCATGGAGACCGCCATGACTTGGCCGGCAGTGGCGGCCGCGCTGCATGCCAACCCCTGGTGGGGTACCCCCGACGCCGACCTCGCCACCGGCGCTTTCACGGGCCTGGGCGGTGCGTTCGCCGGGCCGCCCGCCGTCGTGCCCTGCGTGGAAGGCTTTTTTGTCGATGGCCGCGAACGCCATCACCTGCTGATCGCGGACCGCTACGGCGCCGTGCTGCACGCATCGAGCGCCGACGAATTCAACGCCGCAGCGCTCGAGCAGGGCCGCCATCCGGCCGTGCAGCTCGACGGATCGCAGCTGCTCATCGGCCCGCGCACGATCGGGCTGGATCTGCCGCGCGACGGCCTGCGGGCTGCCTGCAATCAGCACACGGTCGCCGTCACGTCGCCGTACACGCATGCGATTCGCCTGTTTCCCCTGATGCCATGACCCATGACGACGACACCCGCCTGGCTGCCTGGCGCGCCGCGTGGCCGCAGGCGCTGGCCGCATGGAGCCGCTACACGCGCCTGCGCGAACCGTTCCTGTGCGCCAGCACGATTGAAGCGGCAAAGGAGGGCCTGCAGGGCAGCTTCGCGATGATCTGGCTGGCGGACCAGCGCGTGGTCATCGACCTGGAAGCGATCCGGCGCAACGGCCTGGATGGCTATGAAACGGAGATCCTGGCGCACGAGATCGGCCACCACGTGCTGGCGCCAGGCAGCGTCACGGACCACCTGCGCCTGCTGGCACGCCTGCGCCGCGCATTGCCCACGCTGGAGCGTCATGCACCCGTGCTCGCCAACCTGTATACGGACCTGTTCATCAACGACCGGTTGCAGCGCCAGGCCGGACTGCGCATCGCCGACATCTACCGCATCCTCGCTACGCGGGCAGCCACGACCGCGGAGGACGAAGCCGGCAAGGTCTGGCGGCTGTACATGGGCATCTGCGAGGAACTCTGGCAGTGCCAGGGGCAGCTGGGGGCCGGCAACGATGCGGCCATGGCCACCGATGCCTGGCTCGGTGCGCGGCTGGTGCGTGTCTACGGCAACGACTGGCTCGATGGCGCCGGCCGCTTCGCCACGCTGTTCCTGCCGTACCTGGTGCAGGACACGCAGGTGCCCCAGGGCCTGATGGATACGCTCGCCGCATGCGAAGACGCCGATCCTTCCGGCGTGCTGCACGCCGACCCCGAGGAGGACGACGGGGTCGTCCACCCCGTGCAGGACGAGCGCATCTCGGGCCTCGACGAACCCACTGCGCCGGCCAGCACCGGCGGCGACGGTCAGATGCGCGAGCCGTTCGAGTACGGCGAGATGCTGCGCGCTGCCGGAATACGCCTATCCGAGGAAGCGGTCGCGATCCGCTACTACCGCGAACGGGCCTTGCCATACCTGGTGCCGTTCCCGCAACGGCGCATGCCGGAAACACCAGAACCGCAGCTCGAAGCGCTGGAACCATGGAGCATCGGCGATCCGCTCGACGAGATCGACTGGCTGCACAGCCTGATGCTGGCGCCCGTACCGATCCCCGGCGTGACAACGCTGCGGCGCAGCTACGGTACCGAACCCGCGCACGTGTCGCGCCCCTTGCCGATGGACCTCGACCTGTACGTGGACAGTTCCGGCTCGATGCCCGATCCGCGCCGCGCCACGTCCTGGCCGGCCCTGGCGGGCGCGGTGCTGGCACTGTCCGCGCTGCGGGCCGGCGCATCGGTGCGTGTCACGCTGTGGAGCGGCACGCGCCAGGTCCTCGATACGGGCGGTTTCAGCCGCGACGACACGGTCATCCTCGGCGTGCTGACGGGATATTTCGGTGGCGGCACGGCCTTCCCGATCCACAGCCTTCGCGACCTGTACTGCGATGCGAGGCTGCAGCCGAAGCGGAGGTCCCGCGCCACGCACCTGCTGATGATTTCCGATGCCGGCATCGACACGCTGTTCGACAAGGACGAACGGGGCAACAGCGGCTGGGACGTTGCGGCCTGCGCGCTGCAGGCGGCGGGCGGCGGCGGCACCATGGCTTTGCAGATCCCGCAGGAATGGCGTACGCAGCAGGACTGGACGGCGTTCAGGACCCTGGCCCGCGCGCAGGAAGAGCAGGGCTGGGACATCAGCCCTGTCGACCGGCTGGAAGACCTGCTGGCATTCGCGCGCCGCTTCAGCACGCGTCACTACGGGCCGCAGCCATGACGACGCAGGGACCGCCGCTGGCAATGCTCACACGCCGCCTGGCCGAGACGCCAGGCGAATTCCTTGACACGCCCCATGTGGCGGCGGTTGCCAACGACGTGGCACTGCTGTTGGGCGCGCGCCTGCCCCCGCCAGTCCTGAAACGCATGGCAAACCTGGGGAGCGGCCAGCGCCGCCCGCTCGTGGCATTGCTGGCCTGGATGCTGGCGGACGACTGGTTCGTCGCCACGCCGCCCGGCCAGCCAGCCCTGGTGGCCCTGTTCGAGGAAGGCGCCGCCGAACTGGCGGCCACTGCCTCGGCGCGCCGCTTCATCGGGGATCCCGAGCGCCGCGAGGAACTGGTGCGCGTGGCGCTGGCACGGCTGGGCTGGCATCCAGCCGATGAAACGCACTCGCAGGCCACCGACCGTCTCGCCGCGATCAGCGGCATCGAACGCCGCCGCCTGCTGGAGGCAAGCCGCGCCGCCGAACGCCGCGCCCGCGAACTGCGCGAGGCGCTGGCCCGCCAGGCCGCCGAGGAAGCGGCGGACAAATGGTCGCGCGAATGACGGGCAACGCCACCGACACGGACCGCTATCCCACGCTGACGGAAGCGGGCCGCCGTATGCTGGCCTTCATGCGCGAGCATCCCTGCGCGCCGCAGTATCGCAATCACAGCGGCAACCGGCTGCTGCCGCATGAGGTGGCCCTTGCGCGCGCCGCCGAGGCGTCGGTGCCGTACGCGCCCTTCCTCTGGCGGCCCGGCAGCGAGCCGCCCTGGCTGCCGGCGTTCATCGCCGAAACGTTCGCGCGCGTGCCGTACTACCGCGCGCAGGGCACGCCACCAGGCCGGCTGGCCGACCTGGTCACCATCGCGCGCGCCGACCTGGCCCACGACGTTACGCGCTTCGTGCCGGACGACGCGGATGCCGCGCGGCTGCTGAACTTCCGCACCACCGGCACCACTGGCCATCCGCTGCAGGTGCCATCCCATCCGCTGGTGGCGGCGCGCTACCTGGCTTACCACAAGCGCGCGTTGCGCCGCTTCGGCATCGAGCTGCGGCATGGCGCGGGGCAGGTGGGCGTGATCCTGCTGGGCTTTCAGCAGCGCTGCTTCACCTATGTATCCGTGACGCCGACCATGGGCGAATCGGGCCTGGCGAAACTGAACCTGCACCCCGTGGACTGGCGCGATCCGGAGCACCGCGCGCGCTATCTCGATGCGATGGCGCCCGAGGTGATCTCCGGCGACCCTCTGTCGTTTGCCGAACTGCTGCGACTGCCGATGACATGGCGGCCGCGCGCGCTGCTGTCGGTGTCGATGCAACTGCTGCCGGGCCTGCGTCGCGAACTGGAAACACGGTTCGATTGCCCGGTGCTCGACCTGTACTCGATGAACGAAGTGGGGCCGGTGGGCGTGTTCGATGCGCAGTGTGGCGGCCACGTGCTGCTGCAGCCGGAACTGTACGTGGAAATCCTCCACCGGGACGGCAAGCCTGTACCGCTGGGTGAGCGGGGCGAAGTCACCGTCAGCGGCGGCTTCAATACCTGCCTGCCGCTGCTGCGCTATCGCACCGGCGATTTCGCTTCGCTGGTTGACGGCGACGCGGCACCCATACTGCGCGACCTGTCGGGCCGGGCACCGGTACGCTACCGCCGCGCGGATGGGAGCTGGGTCAACAATATCGACGTCACGCACGCACTGCAGGCGCTGCCGCTGACGCACTTCACTGTCCACCAGGACAGTGCCGGCGCGTTGACGTTGCGCCTCGACCGCCACGGCCAGCAGTGGGCGGCAGCAGCGGAAGCAGCGCTGCGCGCATTGATGGGATCGGTGCCGTTGCGGGTGGACCTGCTGGCGGACGAAGACAAGGTGGTGCAATACACGTCCGCAATCCCGGAGGCCATCGCATGACATTCCGCACCGGCCTCGTGGTCGGCAAATTCTGTCCGCTGCACCTGGGCCATGAACTGGTGATCCGCCACGCTGCGCGGCATTGCAGCGACGTCGTCGTCATCAGCTACACGAAACCGGAATTCCCCGGCTGCGAGCCGCCCCGCCGCGAACGCTGGCTGCGCGAACGCTTTCCGGAGGCGGACGTGCTGGTGCTGGACGATGCGCGCCTGGCCGCACACTGCACTGCCCGCGGCCTGCCAGTCCGCACGCTGCCCGACAACACCGCGCCGGACGAAATGCACCGTGAATTCGTGGCTTGGCTATGCACCGCGCTGCTGGGCCGCACGGTGGACGCCGTGTTCACCAGCGAATCGTATGGTGACGGTTTTGCTGCCACGCTGGCGCGCCGTTTTGGCCATCCGGTGCAGCACGTGTGCGTGGACCGTGCGCGGCACGAAATCCCTGTCTCAGGCACGACCGTGCGCGCCGACGTGGGGCGGCACCGCGCGTTGCTGGCGCCATCGGTCTATGCCGACTTCGTGCCACGGGCGGCGTTCCTGGGGGGCGAGTCCAGCGGCAAGTCCACGCTGGCCGGGCGCTTCGGCGCCGTGGCCGGCAATGCCTGCGTGCCCGAATTCGGCCGCGAGTGGTGGCATCGGCGTGGCGGAGAATTCGGGTTCGACGATATGTTGCACATCGCCCGCACCCAGGTCGGCATGGAACACGAGCGCGTGGCGCAGACCAGCGGCTGGCTCGCTTGCGACACCACGCCGCTGACGACGCTGTTCTACAGCCTGGACCTGTTCGGCCGCGCCGATCCGGAACTGGAACGGCTGGCGCGCCGCCCGTACGATGCCGTGTTCCTGTGCGCGCCGGACTTCGCCTTCGTGCAGGATGGGACGCGGCGCGAGCCGGCGTTCCGCCTGCAGCAGCATGCCTGGTATGTGTGCCAGCTGCATGAACGCGGCGTCCCATATGTCGAACTGGCTGGCACCATCGAGGAACGCCTGGCCGTCGTGCTGGCCACCACCGGCAGGATCGCGTAACCCCGCTTGAGCAGGATCGACCGGACCCATGCGTGCGGATGCTACGCTCGCGACACTTTCAACCACGAGGAGCATCAATGAGCAAAGCCCTGCGTCTCTCCGAAAAATGGTTCCAGCGCGGCCTGTGGCTGGTCGCGTTTCTTTTTGCCGGCTTCCTGATCGGGCTGGGCGGCAAGGTCGTCGACAATATGAACCTGGTCGAGGAGCCACTCGATGTCGAGCAGTTCATCGACGCGCGCGAGCTGGCCACCGCGCGCCGGCAGGTGGCGGCGGCAGAGAAGATCACGACCAATGCGCGCGAGCTGGTGGAGCAGGCCCGCCAGAAGCACAAGGTGGCCGATGCCAATACGCAGTCGGCCCGCGAGACGTTCGACAACTGGCTTGCCACGCGCAGCGTCACGGCGCGCTCCGAGCAGGATCCGGAAGTGATCGCCCGCACGCGCCAGCTCGATACGCTGAAGGCGGAAGAGCGCAAGGCGCTGGCGGCCGTCGAGGCGCAGGAGCAGCGCGCGCTGGACGCATCGCAGGCCCAGGAGCGGGCGCGCGAGCGCATCCACGAACTGAGCGCCGCGGCGCAGCCACAGTACGAAAAGGCGATGCAGCTGCGCGAACTGCGCGTGTTCGGCTACCGCCTGGCCCTCACGCTGCCGCTGCTGCTGATTGCCGGCTGGCTGTGGAAGACGCAGCGCAAGAGCCGCTGGTGGCCGTTCGTGTGGGGCTTCATCTTCTTCGCGCTGTTCGCGTTCTTCGTCGAGCTGGTGCCCTACCTGCCCAGCTATGGCGGCTACGTGCGCTACGTGGTGGGCATCCTGCTGACGGTGGTGGTGGGCCGGCAGGCCATCCTCGGCCTGCAGCGCTACCTGGAGCGGCAGAAGGCGGCCGAGGCCCTGCCGGACACGCAGCGCCGCGAGAACCTGGGCTACGACACGGCGCTGGCGCGCATGGCGAAGGGCGTCTGCCCCGGCTGCGAACGGCACGTGGACCTGAAGGATCCGCACCTCGATTTCTGCCCGCACTGCGGCATCGGCCTGTTCAACCGCTGCACGGCCTGCACCACGCGCAAGAACGCCTTCACCCGCTTCTGCTTCTCGTGCGGCACGCAGGCCGTGGCGAACCAGGCTTAGCCATGAAAGCCGCGCCGGGGACTTGCGCCCGCGCACACGCCGCCATTGAGCGCCGCCTATCCTGAACGGATCGTTCACGACAGGAGGAGTTCATGAAAACGGCGAATCTGAAGAATGCAGCTCGGTTGCTGGAATCGCTGAAATTGCCGAAGCTGCCGAAGTTGTCGAAGCTGGTATGTCTGCTGGCGCTCGGTGTGCTCTCGATGGTACGGGCCGGGAGCGCCATGGCGCAGCAGGACGCCACCGCGCCGGCCGTCGTGCTGGTGCACGGCGCTTGGGCGGACGGATCGAGCTGGGACAGGGTGGTGCCGCTGCTGCAGAAGCACGGGCTGAAGGTGGTGGCCGTGCAGCTGCAGCGGGCTTCGCTGGCAGGCGATGCGGCAATCGTGCGCCGCGCCGTCGCGGCGCAGGGTGCGCCGGTCGTGCTGGTAGGGCATTCGTACGGCGGTGCCGTGATCACGGAAGCCGGCACGGCGGATCAGGTGCGGGCGCTGGTCTACGTGGCCGCGTTCGCGCCGGGCGACGGCGAATCGATCGCCGACATCACGCGCCCGTATCCGCCCGGCCCGTTCCAGGCCGGCTTCATTGCCGACAGTGCCGGCTATGTGCGCCTCAGCGACGAGGTCTATCACCGTTATTTCGTGCCGGACCTGCCCGAGGCGCGGCGCGCCGTGCTGGCCGCCACGCAGGGACCGGTCTTTGCGGGTGTACTGGAAGACAAGGTAACGAGGGCGGCCTGGCACGACCGCCCCGTCTACTGGGCGCTGCCGGACAATGACCAGATCATCCCCACGCCGTTCCAGCAGCTGGAAGCGGCGCGCACGAACGCACACGTGACGCCGATCATCCGATCGGGTCACGTGCCGTTACAGTCGCATCCGGGGGAAGTCACGGCCGTGATCCTGCAGGCCGTGACGGAGGTGATAAAGGAGGAGGGTGCCGACTAGGCCTGCAGCGCCAGCTTGGCCGCCGCGCGGGTCTGGCCCAGGGCCGGGCGGGCGTTCTGCTGCTGCAGCCGGAACACGCTGACCGTCTGCTCCAGCGTGGCCGCCTGTTCCTGCAGCGAGCCGGCCGCGGCGGCCGCTTCTTCCACCAGCGCCGCGTTCTGCTGCGTCACCTGGTCCATCTGCGTGACGGCGTCGTTGATCAGGTCGATGCCGGCACTCTGCTCGGTACTGGCGGCCATGATCTCGCCCATGATGTCCTGCACGCGCTTCACGCTGCCAACGATCTCGTCCATCGTCGTGCCGGCCTGGCCGACCAGTGCCGACCCCGCGTTGACGCTGGACACGGAATTGTCGATCAGCTGCTTGATTTCTTTCGCCGCGGCGCCGGAGCGCTGCGCCAGGTTGCGCACCTCGGAGGCGACGACGGCAAAGCCGCGGCCCTGTTCGCCGGCGCGGGCCGCTTCCACCGCGGCGTTCAGCGCCAGGATGTTGGTCTGGAAGGCGATACCGTCGATGACGGAAATGATGTCGACGATCTGCTTCGACGACGCCGTGATGGCGCCCATCGTGTCGACCACCTGCGAGACGATCTGGCCGCCCTGCTGGGCCACTTCGCTGGCCGAGACCACCATCGTGTTGGCCTGGCGGGCATTGTCGGCATTCTGGCGCACGGTGGCGGTCAGTTCTTCCAGCGACGAAGCGGTTTCTTCCAGGCTGGCGGCCTGCTGTTCGGTGCGGCGCGACAGGTCCATATTGCCGTCGGCGATTTCGGCGCTCGCCACGGCGATCGCGCCGCTGCCTTCACGCACGGTGCGCACGGTGCCGGCCAGCTGCTGCTGCATGCGGTCCAGGCCTTTGAGCAACTGGCCCATTTCATCGTGACGGTCGGTGTCGACCGGGTTCGACAGGTCGCCGGCGGCCATGGCATCGAAGTGGCCCAGCACGTCGTGCAGCGGACGCATGATGGCGCGCACCAGCGTGATCGAGCCGACGACGATCAGCGCCAGGCCGATGACCACGGCGGCGATCGACAGGTTCAGCACGCGCTTGTACATCGCCTGGCTGCTGCCGAAACCTTCCTCGGCGGAGTCGAACTGGTACTTCTCCAGCTTTTCGGCGGCTTCATTGAACGAGTTGAAATACTTCGTCATCTCCTTCATGGCAAACCGGTCGATCGCGGCAGCGTCGTGATCCAGCAGGGCCTTCGACATGCCGTTCAGGCCCTGTTCGACCAGCAGCTTGTGCTTGGCGACCATGTCGTCCGCCAGGGCTTTTTCTTCGGCCTCCTGCGGCAGCGCCAGGTAGCGCTGCAGGTTCTCGGACGACTTCGCCACGAAGCCGTCGGCGCGCTTGATCAGCGCCGGCACTTCGTCGGAATCCGGATGGAACACGGCGCGGTCCTGCGCAAAGCGGGCGCGGGCGATGAAGATCTTGGTCTGCGCGATGGCGACCGTGGATGCCATCTGGTTCGTGTAGGTATCTTCCAGCGTCGCATTGACGGTGCGGATGCCCCAGATGCCCATGAGGCCAACGGCGAGGATGATGGCGCCCAGGATGGCCATGGTGGCAACGAGGCGGGTACGGATGGTCAGGCGGTTCAGCATGGATGGTTCCGTCGTGATGACAGGGCCGGCAATACGCAGGCCCTGAACGTAAACAGGAGCGCCATGGGAGATCCGGCATGGCGGGCGAATGCGCAGGGCTACGGCGCGGTAGTGCTCGGGGGAGGCCGTGAGAGCCGGCTGGCGCGGGCAGCGGTTGGGGCCGCGCGCACTCCGTGAGCGAAGGACGCAACAGTAGCATGACTGTTTATGTGAGGCAACTAAAAGTGGCCTCCCTGTTGCGTATTTGCCGGTTTCGCCCGGCGTGGCATTCGCCCTTCGGCGGCGTCATTTTCCCGTGTAGGTCACCCGGTAGATGCGCCCGGCCACGTCGTCCGTCACCAGCATCGCGCCGTCCGCCATGACGGCGATATCGACCGGCCGGCCGCTCACGTCGTCGCCCTGCAGGAAGCCGCCGATGAAGGTGGTGGTCGTGACTTCCTGGTTGCCCTGCAGCGTGACGAGGCTGACCCGGTAGCCGATCTTCTGCGTGCGGTTCCAGGAACCGTGCTCGGCCACGAAGACCTGGTTGCGGTACTGGGCCGGGAATTGCGTGCCGGTGTAGAAGGCCAGGCCCAGCGGCGCCGTGTGCGGACCGAGCTTCGCCACCGGCGGCGTGAACTCGGTACAGGCGCGCGCCTTGCCGAACACGGGATCGGGCACCACGCCGCCGTGGCAGTACGGGAAGCCGAAATGCATGCCGATCTTCGGCGCCACGTTCAGTTCGCACGACGGGGTGTTGTCGCCCAGCTCGTCGCGGCCATTGTCGGTGAACCACAGCTCCTTCGTCTGCGGGTGCCAGGCGAAGCCCACCGTGTTGCGGATGCCGTTGGCCACCATCTCGCGGCCGCTGCCGTCCGGATTCATGCGCCAGATCTTCGAGTACACCTCGTCGTCCTTGTCGCACACATTGCAGGGCGAGCCCACCGGGATGTACAGCTTGCCGTCCGGCCCCACCTTGACGATCTTCTCGCCATGCCATTTGTCGTTCGGCAGGCCGGTCTTGATGACCTGATATGCCGGCTTGCTCGCGTAGGTCCGGTCGATATTGTCGATGCGGATCAGGCGGCCGATCTCGGACACGTACAGCGCGCCATCGAGCAGGGCCACGCCGATCGGCGCGTCCAGGCCCTCGGCCACGGTGACCACCTTGTCGGCCTTGCCATCGCGGTTCTCGTCCACCACGGCGTACACCTTGCCGGCCTTGCGCGAGCCCACGTAGACGATGCCGCTGTCCGACACGGCCATCGAGCGTGCGTTCGTCAGCCCTTCGGCATACACGGCGATCGAGAAGCCCTTGGGCAGCGTCAGGCGGGCCAGCGCCTCGTCCACCCTGGCGGCGGGCGCACTGGTGGTGGCCGCCCCTGCGCCTGCCGCTGCTCCTGTCACTGCGCCTGTCACTGCGGCCTTCTGCCCACCCGGCGCGACGTAGGCGGCCAGCGCCGCGATCTGCGTCCTGTCCAGCGTGCCTTCCCAGCCCGGCATGCCCTTGTCCGGAATGCCCTTCGCGATGATCCTCGACAGGTTGGCGGGCGTCGGGGCGCCATGCACCCACTGCTTGTCCGCCAGGCTCGGCGCCGTCGCACCTTCCAGCTTCACGCCGTGGCAGGACGCGCAGTTGTTCTGGTACAGCTTCGCGGCATCGCTCGGGGTGATTGCGGCGGGTGCCGCGTGCACGGTGGCGGCCGCCGTGACACCCGCAGTGACACGTACGAGCAGGGCGAGGGGAAGGGCAAACTTCATCGAATACTCCGGTCGGGTTGTAGTGCCGCCATCATAAGCTCAAGCGCGCCCCGCCTCCAGCAGAAGCCGCTCGATCGTGGCGCGCGAGGGCGGGGTGGCACCGGCACCGATGCAGGCAGCGGCACCGGCAGCGGCGGCATACTGCAGGTGCTCCCGTGGCGAGCGCGCCGGTGCCGCCAGCTGGCTGTGCACGAAACCGGCGATGCTGGCGTCGCCCGCGCCCACCGTATCCGCCACGGTCACGCGCAAGGCGGGTGCATGCCACGCGTCTGCGCCGCTGTGCAGCGACGCGCCCCGGTCGCCCTGCGTGTACAGGTATTGCGCGGCCGGGTTGAAGCTGCGCAGCGTGGCAAACGCGCCGTCGATGTCGTCGGTGCGGAACAGCCCCGCCAGGTCCTCGTCGGAGACTTTCACGACATCGGCCAGCGCCGTCATCGCGCGCAGCGTGGCGTCGTAGCGCTCGTCCATCAGCAGGCGCCAGTTCGGGTCATAGCTGATGCGGATGCCGGCCCGTTTCGCGTCGGCGGCCAAATCGAGCAGGCGGGCGGCAAGCGGCTGGCGTGCCAGGCTGATGCCGCCGAAGTGCATCCAGCGGCAGTGCGTGCGCCAGTCTCCGGGCAGCGCGCCCGGGTCGAAGTGCAGGTCGGCGCTGTCGTCGCCAACGAAGAAGTAAGCGGGCGGCGCCAGCCGGTGCACGATGGCCAGCAGGGGCGCCTTGTCGAGGCGCTGCAGGAACCGCCCGTCCAGCCGCGCCGCCTGCGTTGCTTGCCACAGCGCGTCGCCGAACACGTCGCGGCTGATGGCGCCGGCGAAGGCGCTGGGCACGTCCAGCGCGGCCATCGCCCGCGCCACGTTCCACGTCGAGCCGCCGGTGCGCGCGGTCCACTGCGTATGCGTGGTGTCCGCCACAATCAGGTCCGTCAGCGCTTCGCCGGCGGCGATGAAGACCGGGCCGCTCACCGGCCGTCCTCCAGCACCGTCAGCACTTCGTAGCAGGCGCCCATCGTGTGGTAGTCGGTCTTGCCGGCCGGGCTTTTCTCGTCGGTCAGCTTGGCGTTGTCCGGGGCCAGGATGCGGTACCAGGCACCATGCGTGTGGTCGACGAAATGCTGCCAGCTGTACGTCCAGATGCGGTCGTACCAGTCCCAGTAGCGCGCCTCGCCGGTGCGTGCTCCCAGCAGCGCCGCGGCGGCCAGGCTTTCCGCCTGCACCCAGAAATACTTGAAGCCATCGCAGATCGACCCGTCCGGCGCGAAGCCGTAGTGGATGCCGCCATGCTGCGCATCCCACGCTTTTGCCAGCGCCGTGTCGAAAAAGTGCACGGCACGTGGCAGCAGCCAGTCGGATGGCCCGGCCAGCTGGCCGGCATGCCGTTCCAGGATCAGCAGCAGCTTGGCCCATTCGGTCAGGTGGCCGGGCTGGAAGCCCCACGGGCGGAAGATGTTGCTGCTGTCGTGGCGGTTGTAGTCGCCGTCGACGGACCAGTCCTCGCGGTAGTGTTCCCACACCAGGCCGCCCGCCAGCCCGGCCTGCCGCACGGTGATGTTGTGCGCCAGCGTTTCGGCGCGATGCAGGTAGCGTACGTCGCCGGTCGCGTCGAACGCGGCCAGCAGCGCCTCGCAGCCGTGCATATTGGCGTTCTGGCCGCGGTAGGGCGCCACCTGCCAGGCGGCCGTCGCTTCGTCCGCATACAGGCCATGCTGCGGTTCCCAGAAGTGCTGCTCCATCAGTGCATAGGTCTCTTCCAGCCAGCCACGGGCCTCCGCCACGCCGGCCTGCAGCGCATGCGCATAGGCCAGCAGCACGAACGCCAGGCCGTAGCAGTGGTTGGTCGCATCGCTGACGCTTTTTACCCCGCCTTGCCAGTCCAGCTGCCACGCATAGCCGCCGGTGGCCGGATCGCGGTGGACGTCGCGCAGGAAGGCCAGACCGTGGCGCACGCGCTGCAGGTCGGCCGCTTCCCCGAAGTGGCGATACGCCATCGCATGATTGAACACGAAGCGGGTGCTGCTCACCAGGTGGCGCGTGTGCGCGTCGTAGACCGTGCCGTCGTCCTTGTAGAAATGATAGAAGCCGCCGCTCGGGTCGAGCGAGCGGGGATCGTAGAAATGGCGGGTGGCGCGGATATGCCGCAGCAGCGTTGCGCGGGAATGAAAATCGGGTAGCATCGATGGTCCGTTGTCAGGTGTCGGGCGTGGGGTATCAAATACTCGGGGTGTCAACTTGCTTGGGTAGTGCAGCCGCCGCGGCAGGCGTGAAGGGGCCCGCACCGCCATCCGGCTGCCCGGTGGCGGTGTTGCGTGCGGCATCGGTGAACGCTTTCTGGGGCCGTCAACCCACCGTGCTGGCGCGGACCACCAGCTCGACGGGCGCGATGCTTTCCACCACCTCGTCGGTGCGGCCGCCCAGCAGCAGGTCCACGCCCAGCGCGCCCAGGGCCTTCTTGTCGATGCGCAGCGTGGTCAGCGGCCGGTGGCCCAGCACGGCCGTCGAGATATCGTCGAAGCCCACGATGGCGATATCGTGCGGCACCTTCAGGCCCTTCGCCAGGCAGCAGCGCATGGCCACCAGCGCGGCGCTGTCGTTGTAGCAGAACACGGCATCGGGCGGTTTCGGCAGCGCCAGGAGGGCTTCCATCGCTTCCCAGGCGCCCTGTTCCAGGTCCACGCCATCGGGCAGCGGTGCTTCCAGCCGCGGATCGGCCAGGATGCCGGCCTCGAACAGCGCCTGCCGGTAGCCACGGGCGCGCTCGCGGATGCTGTAGTGGGACAGCGAGCCGCAGATGAAGCCCACGCGTTCGCGGCCCCGTTCGATCAGGTGCTTCGTGCCCAGGTAGCCGCCCATCATGTTGTCCGGGTTGACGGAGCTGTAGCCGCGCAGCCGCATGTCGATGAGCACCATCGGCTTGCCGGTGGCGCGCAGCGCCGACAGCAGCTCGGGCTCGAAGAAGCCGGCGCACACGATCGCATCGGGCGCATGCATCCGCAGCTGGTCCACCAGGCCATCGGCCGGGCCCACCGCCATGAACGACAGCACGATGCCCTGCTTGCGGCAGGCCTCCTCGGCGCCGTGCAGTACCGGCGAATAGAACGGGCTGCTGGCGGCCGTGTTGTGCTGGCGATGCAGCAGGAACGTCAGGCGGCGCAGGCGCTTCGGCCGCAGCTTGCAGAAATCGTAGCCCAGGTCGCGGGCCGTGTTCAGCACCATGCGGCGCGTCACTTCCGTCAGCCCCGGTTCGTTCTTCAGCGCCCGCGAGATGGTGCCCGCCGAGACGCCGGCAGCCCGGGCGATGTCGCGGATCGTCACGCCGCCCTGTGCGGCAAGGGCGGCACTCATGGCCGGCCGCCCGCTGGAAGATAATTCATCGATCGCCTCCGTTGTGGTTGAGCGGCCGCCGGCCGGACCGCGCCCGGGCCGCTCTTTATGATCACAGTCTTGCACAGCGGTGCGGGCATGGTCAAACGCCGGATGGCGTCGGCGCGGCAGTTTAGTCGGATTTACTAAACACGCGTTCCTGGCGCCCGGCATGCTGCGGTGCGCCAGAGACAGCGGGGTGGAACGGTGTTTAGTGAACAGCGCTAAACTGCCGCCGTTTCGCCGATGGGGTTTGACCGGCCGCGCAGCCTTCTGCAGAATCGTTGTCATAACTACAGCCGGCCCGGCCGGATACGGAGACGATCAATGGCACAGATGGCACCCGCGGCGCTGGCGCCGCAGGGCAGCGCCCCGGCGCAGCCGCAGCAAACCTTTCCCCTCGTTGTCATCACCGTGCTGTTCTTCATGTGGGGCCTCCTCACGTCGCTCAACGACGTGCTGATTCCGCATCTGAAGTCCGTCTACACGCTCAACTACGTGCAGGCGATGCTGGTGCAGCTGTGCTTCTTCGGCGCCTATTTCATCGTGTCGCTGCCGGCCGGCGCGCTGATCCGCCGCATCGGCTACCAGCGCGGCGCCGTGGCCGGGCTGGTGGTGGCCGCCGCGGGCTGCGCGCTGTTCTACCCGGCGGCGACGCACGGCTACGGGCTGTTCCTGTTCGCCTTCTTCGTGCTGGCGGCCGGCATCACCGTGCTGCAGGTGGCGGCCAATCCCTTCGTGACGGTGCTCGGCCCGCCGGCCACCGCATCGAGCCGGCTGACGCTGACCCAGGCGTTCAACTCCCTGGGCACGACCATCGCGCCGGCGCTGGGCGGCCTGCTGATCCTGCAGGGCATGCCCGCCGCCGTCGATGCCGCCCGGCTGGCCGGCGATGCACTGGCCCGTTACCGCCTGCAGGAGGCGGCCGCGGTGCAGGGCCCCTACCTGGCGCTGGCCGCCACGCTGCTGGTGCTGGCCGTGCTGTTCGCGCTCGTCAGGCTGCCCGTGATCGGCCAGTCTGGAGCAGTGCCGCAGGCCGGGCGCACTGCCATCCTGGCGCACCGCCACCTGGTACTTGGCACGGTCGGGATCTTCCTGTATGTGGGCGGCGAGGTGGCGATCGGCAGCTTCCTCATCAACTTCATCGGCGAACCGCAGATCGCCGGCCTGGATCATGGCGCGGCCGCCAATTACGTCAGCTATTACTGGGGCGGCGCAATGATCGGCCGCTTTGTCGGCTTTGCGGTGATGCGCCGCGTCAGTCCGGGCAAGGCGCTGGCATGCAATGCGGCGGCCAGCATCGTGCTGCTGCTCGTGGCGATCTTCGGCAGCGGCGCCGTGGCGATGTGGGCGCTGATCGCGGTGGGCCTGTTCAACTCGATCATGTTCCCCACCATCTTCAGCATGGCCCTGTACCGCCTGGGCGCGCAGACGGGGCAGGCCTCGGGCATCCTGTGCATGGCCATCGTCGGCGGCGCCATCGTGCCGTTCGTGCAGGGCGCGCTGGCCGATGCGGTCGGCCTGCAATGGTCGTTCGTGGTGCCGGCCGCCTGCTACGTGTTCATCCTGTATTTCGGCATCCGCTATGCACGGCTGTATGTCGACAATCAGGATATCGACCATCAGGACATCGCTTCACAACAATAAATCAACAATTAAATCACGAGGAGACCCATGAACCACGCAGCAATCCTGCTGGCGCTGGCGGCCCTGCCACGCCTGGCCGCAGCCGCCGATCCCGCGCCACCGTGGCTGGACCCGCAGGCCGATCCGGACCGCCGCGCCGCCCTGGTGCTGAAGGCGATGACGCAGAAGGAAAAGCTGGTTCTGCTATCGAGCCATTTCGGCGCCGACCATGCGGGCAACAAGACGAAAAAAGTGGCGGAAGCGCTGCCGTTTTCCGCCGGCTATGTGCCGGCCATTCCCCGCCTCGGCCTGCCGGCCCTGTTCCTGACCGATGCCGGCATCGGCGTGGCCACCCAGTACACGACGACGCCGCGCGAACGGACCTCGCTGCCATCGGGCCTGGCCACGGCAGCCACGTGGAACCGCCAGCTGGCCTACGAGGGCGGGCGGATGATCGGCGCCGAGGCGCGCGCGTCGGGCTTCAACGTGATGCTGGCCGGAGGCGTGAACCTGATGCGCGAACCGCGCAATGGCCGCAACTTCGAATACGGCGGCGAGGACCCGCTGCTGGCCGGCACGATGGTGGCCGAGCAGGTGCGCGGCATCGAGTCGAACCACCTGATCGCCACGCTCAAGCACTATGCCCTCAATGCCCAGGAGACCGGGCGCTTCGAACTGGATGCGCGCATCGACCCGGCGGCGCTGCGCCAGTCCGACCTGTTCGCGTTCCAGCTGGCGCTCGAACAGACCGGCGCCGGATCGTTCATGTGTGCGTACAACCGGCTGAACGGGCCTTATGGCTGCGAGCATCCCTGGCTGCTCGATGGCGTGCTGAAGGGCGACTGGGGGTTCAAGGGGTTCGTGATGTCCGACTGGGGTGCCACGCACAGCACGGTGGCGGCGGCCAATGGGGGGCTCGACCAGCAGTCGGGTTTTGAATTCGACCGCTCCCATTACTTCGGCGGCGCACTGGACGAGGCGGTGGAAAACGGCTTCGTGCCGCAGGCGCGCCTGGACGACATGGCGCGGCGCGTGCTGCGCACCATGTTTGCCAAGGGTGTGGTCGATCATCCGGTGAAGGAGGGCGGGGCGATCGATTACGCCGCGCATGCCCGCATCAGCCAGGCCGATGCCGAGGAAGGGATCGTGCTGCTCAAGAATGCGGGCAACCTGCTGCCGTTGAAGAAGGATGTGAAGAAGATCGTCGTCATCGGCGGCCACGCGGACAAGGGCGTGCTGGCCGGCGGCGGCTCGTCGCTGGTGTATCCGCGCGGCGGCAATGCCGTACCGGGCCTGCTGCCGGCCACCTGGCCCGGCCCCGTCATGTTCCATCCGTCGTCGCCCGTGAAGGCGATCGCGGCGCAGCTGCCGGGCGCGCAGGTCGTGTTCCACGATGGCGGCGATCCGGCGCAGGCGGCGGCTGCCGCGGCAGGGGCGGACGTGGTGCTCGTCTTCGCCACCCAATGGGTCGGCGAGGCGCTCGACGCCACCTCGCTGGCGCTGCCGGACGGGCAGGATGCGCTGATCGCCGCCGTGGCGGCAGCCAATCCGCAGACGGTCGTGGTGCTGGAGAACAGCGGGCCGGTGCTGATGCCATGGCTGGACGGCGTCCCCGCCGTCGTCGAGGCGTGGTATCCCGGCACCCATGGCGGCGAGGCGATCGCCCGCGTGCTGTCCGGCGACGTCAATCCGTCCGGCCGCCTGCCGGCCACGTTCCCGGCCGCCGAGGCGCAATTGCCGCGGCCGAAGCTCGATGGCGACCCGGCCCGGCCGGAAGAGCGCTTCGCGGTCGATTACCACGAGGGCGCCGCGGTGGGCTACAAGTGGTTCGACCTGAAGGGGCACCGGCCGCTGTTCCCGTTCGGTTACGGCCTGTCGTACACGCAGTTCGCCTACCACGACCTGAAGGCGGACCTGGTGGATGGCAAGGTGCGGGTGCGCTTCACCGTTGCGAACACGGGGCGCGTGCCGGGCAAGGATGTGCCGCAGGTGTACGTGGCGCCGGTATCGGCGAAATGGGAAAGCCAGAAACGCCTGGCCGGCTGGGACAAGGTGGCACTGGCGCCGGGGCAAAGCAGCGCCGTGACGGTGTCCATCGACCCGCGGCTGTTCGGCATGGTGCGTGGCGAGACCGGCACGTGGCAGGTAGCCGCCGGCCGTTACCAGGTGAGGCTGGCCCGGCATGCCGGCGATAGCGCGGCGCAGACCGTGACGATTCAATTACCGGCCCAGGTGCTCGACGTGGCCGGCCGCCCGACAACGAAAAAAACCGGAGGATGACATGAAGAAGACGATCGCACTGGCAGCCGCGCTGCTGATGATGGGCGTGGTGCCTGCGGCATCGGCCGCTGTGAAGGATGCCGCAAAGGACAATCCATTCGTGGCCGTGCAGAAGACGCACTTCACGCGCAACGGCAACCCCTATTACATTGCCGGCGCCAATTTCTGGTACGGCGCCTACCTGGGCGCCAACGACCGTCCGCGGCTGCTGAAGGAACTCGACACGCTGAAAGGCCTCGGCATCAACAACCTGCGGGTGCTGGCCGTATCCGAGCAGACCGACATGAAGAGCGCGGTGCGTCCCGCCACCACCAGCGCGCCGGGGCAGTACGACGAGCGCCTGCTGGCCGGCATGGATGTCCTGCTGGCCGAGATGGGCCGGCGCGACATGACGGCCGTGATCTACCTGAACAATTTCTGGCAATGGTCCGGCGGCATGACGCAGTACCTGAACTGGTTTGCCGGCACGCCGGCGCTCGACCCGAACGTGACGAAGGACTACGACACCTACATGCGCGAGACGGCGCGCTTCTACACCAACGACAAGGCGCAGGCCGAGTACCGCAACGTCATCCGCACCTTCATCGGCCGCACGAACACGGTGACCGGCAAGCCGTATGCGGGCGACCCCGTGATCATGTCGTGGCAGCTCGCCAACGAGCCACGTCCCGGCAATGCCGGCGTCTCGCCGCAGGAAAAGGCGATCTACGTGAAGTGGATCGCCGACACGGCTGCCTACATCCGCGGCCTGGACGGGAACCATCTGGTCAGCACAGGCAGCGAAGGCCTGGCCGGTTCCGCGCAGGATGCGGCCCTGTTCGAACAGGCACATGCCAGCCGCGATGTCGACTACCTGACCTACCACCTGTGGCCGAAGAACTGGGGCTGGATCGATTCGAAGCGCGTGGATGCCACCTGGAGCGGCGCCCTCGAGAAGAGCAGTCATTACCTGAACGTGCATATCGACTATGCGAAGAAACTGGGCAAGCCGATCGTGCTGGAGGAATTCGGCATGGACCGCGATGGCGCCTCGTTCGATGTCAAGGCGTCCACGACCGTGCGCGACCGTTTCTACAAGGTGGTGTTCGACGTGGTGGTCGGCCGCGCCGAGCGGGGCGATCCGGTTGCCGGCTTCAACTTCTGGGCCTGGGGCGGCACCGGCCGCGCGGCCAATGCCGATTACTGGTGGAAGGAGGGCAATGACCTGATGGGCGATCCGCCGCAGGAAGAGCAGGGCCTGTATTCCGTGTTCGATACGGACCGGTCGACGCTGGCGCTGATCCGCCAGTACGCCGACCGCCTGCATGCACTGGAGCGCAAGCGGGGCCAGAAATGAGGACGCTGGCCGGTATGGTCATGCTGCTCGTCGTTGCCACGGCCCATGCGCAGAAATACGAGGGGCTGGCGGCGACGCCGCAGATGGGCTGGAACAGCTGGAACAAGTTCGCCTGCGAGATCAGCGAACAGCTGATCCGCGACACGGCCGATGCGATGGTGAAGAACGGCATGCGCGACGCCGGCTACACCTACCTGAACATCGACGATTGCTGGCATGGCCAGCGCGATGCCGACGGCAACATCCAGGCCGACCCGGTGCGCTTCCCGTCGGGGATCAAGGCGCTGGCCGATTACGTGCATGCGCGCGGCCTGAAGCTGGGGCTGTATTCCGACGCCGGCGCCAGGACGTGCGGCGGCCGGCCCGGCAGCCGCGGCCATGAATACCAGGATGCACGCACCTATGCCGCGTGGGGCGTCGATTACCTGAAGTACGACTGGTGCGAGACGGCGGGCCTGAAATCGGAAGGCGCCTACACGACGATGCGCGACGCGCTGCGCGCCGCGGGCCGGCCGATCCTGTTCTCCATCTGCGAATGGGGCGATACCAAACCATGGGACTGGGCGAAGGAGGTGGGGCATTCGTGGCGCACCACCGGCGATATCACCGCCTGCTGGGACTGCGAGCTGTCGCACGGGTCGTGGTCGTCGTTCGGCGTGCTGAAGATCATGGACAAGACGGCCGCGCTGCGCAAGTACGCCGGTCCCGGCCACTGGAACGACATGGACATGCTCGAAGTGGGCAATGGCCTGACGCCGGACGAGGAACGCGCGCACTTCTCGATCTGGGCGATGATGGCGTCGCCGCTGATCTCGGGGAACGACCTGCGCAGCATGACGCCGGCGACGCTGAAGATCCTCACCAACCGCGATGTCATCGGCATCAACCAGGACAGGCTGGGCGTGCAGGCGCTGCGGCGCATGGCGCAGGGCGACCTGGAAATGTGGATCAAGCCACTGGCCGGCGGCGACTGGGGCGTGCTGTTCCTGAACCGCGGCGAGCGCACGGTCGATTACCATCACGACTGGCAGAAGTACCCGCTGGCGGACGACCTGTCGAAGCACGAGGCGGACCTGAAGAAAACGACGCTGCGCTGGACCGATTTGTGGCAGGGGCGGGGCGGCGACACGTCGAAACCGCTGGACGTGAAACTGGCGCCGCACAGCGCGATGATGCTGCGGCTGAAAGCACCGTGACCCGGAGGTGAACGTGAAGAAGGCAGTGATGGTGGCGGCGCTGGCCGCACTGGGATGCGCGTGGACGGCGCTGGCGGAAGGGCGTTCTTGCGCGCTGAACGTCGAGCCGCGCACCGTCGAGTATCCGTGGATGTCGATCGCGCGCTGGCATGCCATGAACGATGCGCTGAAGGCGCGCGCCGCGCAGGGCGATGTCGACGTGCTGTTCCTCGGCGACTCGATCACCGAGATGTGGGATGGGCAGGCATGGGACAGCCACTTCGGCAAGTACCGCGCCGCCAATTTCGGCATCGGCGGCGACCACACCGGCAATGTGCTGTGGCGGCTGCAGCACGATGGCATGGAGCGGCTGCGGCCGAAGGTGGTGGTGCTGCTGATCGGCGTGAACAACCTTGGCCTGTGCAACGAAAGGCCGGAGCAGGTCGCGGACGGCGTCAAGGCAGTAGTGGCGCAGCTGCGCGCGCTGTATCCGGAGGCGAAGATCCTGCTCAATGCCATCCTGCCGAATGGCCAGCTGGCCGGGGACGAACGCCGCAGCAGAACGCAGGCGGTCAACCGCGCGATCGCCATGCTGGATGATGGCCGGCACGTGATCTTCCGCGATGACGGCGCGCGCTTCCTCGAACCGGATGGCGCCATCGCCAGCACCACCATGGCTGATTTCCTGCACCTCACGCCCAAGGCCTATGCCACCTGGGGCGATGCGCTGGTGCCGGAGATCGACAGGTTGCTGGGGCGATGATGCCGTGGTCGCATGGCGAGGTGTTGCGGAGGCTGGCGGCGCGCTGGTGGTGCGTTGGTGCGGGCGTGGTGGCAGCGCTGGTTTGCGGCGGCGCCGGTGCTGCCGAGGCGGTACTGGCGGGTGGCGACAGCGTTGCCCTCATGGGACGGGTGGTCGATACCGCGGAGGGCGCGGTGCGCGTCGCGTATCCCGGCGTGTCGTCATTCGTGCGCTTCGACGGGCGTGAGCTGGTGCTTGACGCGTCATCCACCGGCGACAGGAGCTACCTCGATGTCATCGTCGATGGCCAGCTGGTGGACACGGTGCATCTGTCGCGCGGGCGGGCGTCCTACCGGCTGGTGCATGGCGCGCCGGCGCTGCGCACGGTGCAGGTGCTGCATCGGTCGGAGACGTGGCATGGCATCGTCACGCTGCACGGTTTCGCCACCGATGGCCGCGTGCTGGCGCCGCCTTCCTTGCCGGCGCGCCGGCTGCTGTTCCTGGGCGACTCCGTCACCTGCGGCGAGGCGCTGGAGCGCACCCCGCCCGGGCCGAAGCAGCCCGTATGGTGGAACCCGCGGCTATCCTACGGCATGCTGGTTGGCGCCGCGCTGGACGCGCAGGTGCAGCTGGTGTGCCACGGCGGGCGGGGACTGGTGCGCAGCTGGAACGGCCGTACGGACGACTTCAATCTGGACCGCTTTTACGGGCTGGCGATCGCCGATGCCGCCGCGCCGGCCGCGTGGGACCAGCGCCGCTACGCGCCCGACCTGATCGTCAGCGCGATCGGCACCAACGATTTCAGCCAGGGCATTCCCGACCGCGCTAGGTATGTCGACACCTATGTGGCCTTCGTGCGCACGCTGCTGCGCGACCATCCCCAGGCGCAGATCGTGCTGACCGAGGGTGCCATCCTCGACGGCGAGAAAAAGGCCGCGCTGACCGGCTGCATCACCGCCACCCTGGCCCGCATCGGCAGCGCCCGCGTCCACTACATCCCCTCCCGCCACTACCCCGGCGACCCCGCCGACGCCCACCCCACCCGCGCCCAGCACGCGCAGATGGCCAGCGACTTCGTCCCACCCCTGCGCCAACTGATGAGCTGGTAGCTAACCAACAGCGGGGACAGTCCCCGTTTTTAGGAAATATTGCTCATCTAAAGCACTCGTGCGGCGGTCGAAGGCGATCAAGCGCCGATCTGGCGATTGCCGGCGGCGGCATTGCGGATGACTTGCACATGCGCCGGATCGAGCGCTTGCGAAAACAGCGACCGGTAGGCGCCGTACCGCTGCGCTGTCATGGCGCCTAGCCCCAGGTAGGATGCGAGCGGTGTCAGCAGATCGTCCACGAACAGGCCCGCATTGCCCGCGTAGCTCGACCACCGATATCTTCCCGGATGTGCCACCATGCCGGCCCGCACCGGATTGAGCTCGATGTATTGGTGACACGTCAGCAGGTAGGTCTCGTTGGTCACCGGCGACGAGCGGAACCTGTCCTCCCACACGCTGCCCGAACGCCCGAGACGGCGATTGATGTACTGGGCATAGTTCTGCGCGATGGCTTTCATCATCGGTGCCAGCATGGTGACGTCATCCATGGTGGCGAGCAGATGGACATGATTCGTCATCAGCACGTAGGCGTGGATCGCTCCGCCATAGAATTCCGCGTAGTCCCGTACCCAGTTCAGGTAGACGAGATAGTCGGAGCGCTGGAAGAAGCATGGCTGGCGGTTATGGCCGCGCTGGATGAGATGCAGAGGATAGCCTGGCAGCAGCAGGCGGGCGCGGCGTGGCATGTGTGGCTCCTCGCTAAGAGAAGCTCAACTGTGGCATCCACCGCAACAGCACCCCGTGCGGTAGCACAATGCGTGGCCGAAGCACCACGGAACGTGTTTCCCAAAATCGGGGACAGTCCCCAATTTCAGGAAATATTTCCAGAAAAAGGGGACTGTCCCCGTGGTAGAAAGAACACAGCCCCGCGTTGGAAGGCGCAGCCTCAGTACTCGGCGCCGACCCGCACCCCGAACATGCGCGGTTCGACGTAGTAGGCCTTCATGAAGCCGCCGTAGACGGATTCGCGGTTCAGCGCCGCGTGCTTGTCCGCGGCGTTGCGGACATACACTTCGGCGTGCCACTTGTCGTTCGGGGCGTCGAGGCGGGCCGAGAGGTCCGCCAGCGCGTAGGCTTTCTGTAAGCGGCCGACCGTGGCGAAGTCCGAATTGCGCAGGTCGAAGTAGGCCTTGTCGCGCCAGTTCACCTTGACGTACGGCGTGATGCGGAAGCCGCTCGGCAGCGCGAACTCCTGCGAGAAGTTCAGGTTGACCTGGAACTTCGGGGTGTTCGGCAGGTGGTTGCCGTCGATGTTGTACAGCCGGCGGCCCTGCAGGTTCTTCTCCGGACCGGTGTACGCGGGCGGGCAGGGCGGCAGGCCCAGCTCGGTGCGCACATCGCACTGGTAGTCGTCGGAGAATTCCGGGAAGTCGTGCACGTCGGTGTTGATGTACGCGATCCCGCCGCCGAAGCGCGCGCCGCGCCATGGCCGGTAGTCCCATTCCAGTTCCAGGCCCGGGATGTCGACCTTGCCGACATTGATGGTGCGCCAGCTTTCGTACACGTCGCATTTCGGCTGGTCGCTCGGGCAGGGCAGGCCGTTGTCAGGGATGATCTGGTTGACGAAGTAGGTGCCCGTCAGCTGCATGTCCTTGTACTTCATCCAGAACGCCGTGGCCGACAGCGACAGCGTGTTGTCCAGGAACTTGCCCTTGTAGCCCAGCTCGAAGTTCGTCACGGTCTCGGGACCATAAGGCAGGAACGTCACGACACCCGGCTTGCCGTCCGCGCACAGGTGGTAGTTGCAGGTGTCCGCCTTGTCGGCGAAGCCGCCGGCCTTGTAGCCGGTGGAGACGGACGCATAGGCCATCTGGTTGGTCGTGATCTGCTTCTGCAGGCCGACGCGCCAGGTGACCTTCTTCCAGGTTTCCTTGTGGTCGTTCGACGTGGGCGCGCCGTACAGGCGGTAGGCGGCCACGCTGCCACCCATCGCGTCCGTCAGGTCGGTGCCGTTGTGGACGTGGAAGCCGGGCGTGCCCGGCGTGCCCTGGCTGTATAGGCCGTTGTAATAGGCGGGATCGCCTTTCCAGTTGGCGCCATACACCTCGCCGCCCTTGTCCTCCTTGCTGTCGCTGCTGTAGCGCGCGCCGAGGGTGCCGGTCCAGGTGGGCATGAACTGCCAGTCCGCCTGCGCGAACACGGCCTTGGCATCGACCTGGCGGTTGGGCTGGTGATACAGCACCGAGCCCACGTCGCCGTACGGCTTCTGGATGGTGTTGGTCTGCTCGTAGTCGATGCGGTTACGCTCGTGCATCCAGAACAGGCCGGCCACGTACTGCACCTTGCCCAGCGACTGCTTCAGCTGCGCTTCGTGGACCGTCGACAGGTAGCGCGACGACAGCGTGCGGTGGAACGAATCCGTCAGCGGCCACGTGCCCCAGTTGCCATCGACCGAGTTCGGATATGCGCCATTGATCTGGAACGGCGCCGCGTGCTGCATGCCCATCTCGTCGTCGGTGCGCTCGGCGCGTTTCTGGTCCGCCACCTGGAAGGTGTAATCGAACGTGGTGGTCGGATTGATGGTCCACGACAGGCCGGTGCGCAGCGTGCGGATCTGCATGTCCACCTCGCCGGGCACGTTGACCAGCAGGTCCCACTTGCCCGTGCCCGGCGCGCAGGTGTAGCGCGTGCCGGCCGAGGCATCGCAGTCGCGGAACGATGCGCCGCCGGCGCCATCGTCCTGGAAGTGTTCGTATGCGGCCTTCAGCGTGAGGTCGCGGTTGACCTTGTACAGTGCCGACAGGCGCGCCGCCCACTGGTCCTGGTTCGTGTAGTACTTGTCCTTGCCGATCACCTTGTTGAAGCGCTGGTCCACATCGGGAATGCCATCGGGGATCCAGCCCAGCTGCGGCGCATTCGCCTCGGACAGGTCGCGCATCTGGTTGGCGTAGCCGTCGCGCGTGACCTTCATGAAGGTGCCCCGCAGCGCCAGCTGGTCGTTCACCTTGACGTTCTGGACGGCGGTCACCTGCTTCTTGCGGTAGTTGCCCAGGTCGATGTCGGCCTTGCCGTAGTTACCGGAAAAATCCGGCTTGGCCGGAATGACATTGACGCTGCCGCCCGTCGAGTTGCGGCCGAACAGCGTGCCCTGCGGGCCGCGCAGCACTTCCACCTGGTCGACGTCGAACATCAGCGCCTGCGCACCCTGCGGTCGCGGCGAATACATGCCGTCGACGTGGAAGCCCACGGCCGGGTCGCCCGTTTCCGTGAAATTGGTCGACGTGATGCCGCGGATCGTGATCTGCACGGCGGAATCCAGACCGCTGTTCTGGATGACGACGTTGGGAATTTCGCCGGACAGGTCGGCCAGGCTGGTGGCGCCCTTGCGCGTCAGCTGGTCCTGGCTGAATGCCGACACGGCCAGCGGCGTGCGCAGCAGTGACGTGGAGTAGCGCGTGGCCGTCACGCGTACTTCGGGGATCTGCTCGCCGCCATTGGTGGGGCCCAGCGTGGGCGCCTCGGCTGCCGGCGTGCTGGCCGGGTCGGCCGCCGCGCCGCCTGCCTGGGCGTGGGCGGACCAGGCGGGCAGGCCGCAGGCGCTGGCCACGGACAGGCTCATCAGGGTTCTTCTGAAATCCATCTCGTCTCCTTGGTATATTGGCCGAACGGCCTTATTGGCGAGACGAGTATTGATTTTTAAAATTGCAAGATCAAGCAATTCCCCAAATGCCGTTGCTGTTTAATCCGATTTACTAAACACGACAATGAGCAGTGCAATCAGCAGTGCAAGGTGCGCCGCGCGGCGGAAGACGCCCGCCAATGCCGGCCCGGGGCTGTTGCGTGAAACGGGATTGCCTGCGGCCCGGTCCGTGATTCCGGCGCCCCGTCCCGTCGATCTGCATTTCGTCGCAAACGACCGGTCCCTGCCGAGCGGGGACGATAATATCGGGTCATCGTTGCTGCCTGTCCGAATCCGCGCCGGCGCGCGTCTCGACAGCTCGCACCTCCGGTGTCGCGCCAGTGCAGTTCATTCATCGATCAAGGGAGCACCATGCACAACCGATTCAGCCTTGCCCTCGCGGCGACCATGTTCTGGCTCGCCTGCGGTGGCGCCGCGGCCCAGACGACGACCGAAACGCGGGACGTCGACGCACGCATCGTGCGCGTCAAGCTCGATGGCATGCTCGACCTGAAACTGACCCAGGGCGCCGTGCCGGCCTTGCGGATCATCGGCGACGGCCGCCATGTGGGCAGGGTCAGGGCGGTACAGACGGGCGATACGCTGGAACTCGACAGCGGCGGCGGGGGCAGTCGCGCGTCGGTGCGTGCCGAACTGGTGCTGCCGCAGTTGCGCGAAGTGGTGTCGGAGGGCCTCGGCACGGCGGAAGTGACGGGCTTTTCCGGCGACCAGATCCAGATCACGCTGGAAGGCGCGGGCAGCATGAAGGTGGTGTGCGACTACCGCCATCTGAAGGCCAACCTGGGCGGCATCGGCAGCATGCACCTGTGGGTGTCCGATAACGAATCCGTCGAGCTGGACCTGGGCGGTGCCGGCTACGTCACGCTGGGCGGCCGCAGCAAGCTGCTGAAGGCGTCGCTGGGGGGGCTGGGCGGACTGAACGCCCAGCAGTTCCAGGCCGAGTCGGTGGACCTCGACCTGTCCGGCCTCGGCAACGCCACCGTCAATGCCCGCACCAACGCGAAGCTGAACCTTTCCGGACTGGGCTCGGTCACCGTGTACGGCAAGCCCCAGCACCGCGATGTCAGCGTCGACGGGCTGGGCAAGGTCAGCTGGAAGTAAGCCGGACGAGCAGATGAACAAACCACAGGACAAGCATCCGATCCGCATGAATACACTTGGCAGACTGATGGGCATCATCGGCATCTCCCTGGCGATCGCGCTGGCGCTGCAGGGCAGCGCGCAGGCCGGTTTCGCCGAAGGGGCGACCGCCTACAACAACCGCAACTATGCGCAGGCCTACCGGACGATCCTGCCCCTGGCCCGTGCCGGCAATGCGGATGCGGAACACCTGCTGGGCCTGATGTACTACATGGGCCGCGGCGTGCAGCAGGACTACAAGCAGGCGCTGCAGTGGCACCGCCGCGCCGCGCTGCAGGGCAAGGCCGACGCGCAGTATGTCGTCGGCGCCATGTATTACACGGGCAATGCCGTGATCCAGGACCACAGGCAGGCCGTCACCTGGTTCCGCAAGGCGGCCGAGCAGGGCCATGCCGACGCGCAGCAGGTGCTCGGCCTGATGTACCGCTATCACATCGGCGGCATGCCGGAAGATAACGTGCTGGCCTACATGCTGTGGAACCTGGCGGCGGCCGGCGGCAACGCCAACGCGGCCGAGCAGCGCGCTGCCGTCGCCAGGAAGATGACGCCCGAGCAGATCGAGGAGGGCCAGGCGCTGTCCGCCGCCTGGCAGCCGGGCAAGCCGCTGCCGCGCACGTCGCGCACGGGGGACTGAACGCCCGCCGATGCAGTCGCGATGTCGCGATTGCCGCTCCGCCATCCGCCGCCAGCCTTCACCGATTTCCCCGCTGGGCTAGAATCGTCCCTTTGATCGAAAGGACGACATCATGCGCGCAATCGAGATCACGAAGTCGGGCCCGCCGGAAGTGCTGCAGCTGTGCGAACGCGACCAGCCGGTGCCGAAGGCCGGTGAAGTGCTGATCAGGGTCCATGCGGCCGGCATCAACCGGCCGGACGTGTTCCAGCGCCAGGGCAGCTACGCGCCGCCACCCGGTGCCAGCGACCTGCCGGGCCTGGAAGTGGCGGGCGAGATCGTCGGCGGCGACGTGGGCGATTCCGGCTTTAATAATGGCGACCTGGTCTGCGCGCTCGTGCAGGGCGGCGGCTATGCCGAGTACGTCACCGCGCCGGTCGGCCAGTGCCTGCCCGTGCCGCACGGCCTGTCGCCGCTGGAGGCCGCCTCGCTGCCGGAGAACTATTTCACGGTCTGGAGCAATGTGTTCGACCGCGGCCGCCTGGCCGAAGGCGAGACGCTGCTGGTGCAGGGCGGCACGTCGGGCATCGGCGTCAGCGCCATCCAGCTGGCCAGCGCGCTGGGCCACCGCGTGTTCGCCACCGCCGGCAGCGAGGAGAAGGCGCGCGCCTGCGAACAGCTGGGCGCGGAACGGGGCATCAACTACCGCCACGAGGACTTCGCGGCCATCGTCAAGGAAATCACCGGCGACAAGGGCGTGGACGTCATCCTCGACATGGTGGGCGGCGACTACCTGCCGCGCGAGATCAACTGCCTGGCCGACGACGGCCGCATCGTCGTCATCGCGCTGCTGGGTGGCGCCAAGGGCACGCTGGACATGGGCCAGGTGCTGCGCCGCCGCCTGACGGTCACGGGCTCCACCCTGCGTCCGCGTTCCGTCGCGTTCAAGGCGGCGATTGCCCGCCAGCTGCGGGACACCGTCTGGCCCCTGATCGAGGCGCAAAAAATCAAACCGGTGATTTATGAGAGCTTCCCGCTCGAACAGGCAGCGCGCGCCCATGCACTGATGGAAAGCAGCACGCATACGGGCAAGATCATGCTCCAGATCGCCTGAAACAGGCCATCATCCGGGCCGCGACCGTTGTGGTCCGGCCGATTTTCATGCCAATTTGAAATTTCGTTGTTTGACCCGTGGTTGTGACGCACGTTACAATCGGGGGTTCATTACAACGCGGATCACTATGCGACGCAAACTCGTCATCGGCAACTGGAAGATGAACGGCAGCCTGGCCGCCAATTCGGTATTATTACGCGGGATCGCCGCCGGCCCTGCCAACCAGAACGTGACGACGGCCGTGTGCGCACCGGCACCGTACCTGGCGCAGTGCCAGGCCGAGCTGGCGGGCACGGCGATCGCATGGGGTGGGCAGGATGTCTCGGCCTACGCGGCCGGCGCCTACACGGGCGAGGTGGCGGCCTCGATGCTGCAGGATTTCGGCTGCCGCTACGTGCTGGTCGGCCATTCCGAGCGGCGCGCCTACCACCACGAGACGAACGAACTGGTCGCGCAGAAGGCGCGCGCGGCACTCGATGCGGGCCTGACGCCGGTGGTCTGCGTCGGCGAAACGCTGGCAGAGCGCGAGGCCGGCCGCACCAATGTGGTGGTCTGCGCGCAGCTGCAGGCCGTGCTGGACGTGCTGGAAAATCCGGCGCTGGAAAAGCTGGTGCTGGCCTACGAGCCGGTGTGGGCGATCGGCACGGGCAGGACGGCCACGCCGGCGCTGGCCCAGGAGTTGCACGCGGCGCTGCGCAAGCAGGTGGCCGTGCGCAGCGAATCGGCGGCCGCGACCATCGCCATCCTGTACGGCGGCAGCATGAAGCCGGAGAATGCGAAGGATCTGCTGGCGCAGCGCGATATCGATGGCGGCCTGATCGGTGGCGCAGCGCTGAAGGCCAAGGATTTCCTGGCCATCACCGGGGCGGCCAATGAGGCTGCCAATGAAACCGCAAACTGAAGCAGCACGGCAATAAAGAATATCCCGGGGACGGGAAGGGTAGACGGAGTAATGCTCCGGCAATTTAAAAACTGAAATGGAATAACATGAACACCTTGTTCAATCTGATCGTCGTCGTGCAGGTCCTGTCGGCGCTGGCCATCATCGGCCTGGTGCTGATGCAGCACGGGAAGGGCGCCGACATGGGCGCCGCATTCGGTTCCGGCGCGTCCGGCAGCCTGTTCGGCGCCACCGGCTCCTCGAATTTCCTGTCGAAGTCCACGGCCGTCGCGGCCGCGATCTTCTTTGCTTCCACGCTGGGCCTGGCCACCATGGCCAACACGCGCAGCACCAGCAGCGGCGTGCTGTCGAACGTGACGGTGCCGGTGAAGGGCTCCGCCGCCATTCCGGGCAACGCCCCGACGGCCCCGGCCGCCCCGGCAACGGACGCCGGCGTGCCGCCAGCAACGGCCCCGGCAGCGACGCCAGCCGTCTCGCAGCCGACCCCGGCCCCAGCCGTACCAAAGTAAAACAGACAACTTTAAGTTTTTTGCCGTTTTTCTCCTTGATCTAGCGTAATGTACATTAACAAAACGCGCAAAGACGAGTAGAATAGCGGCCTTAATGCCGACGTGGTGAAATTGGTAGACACGCTATCTTGAGGGGGTAGTGGCGCAAGCTGTACGAGTTCGAGTCTCGTCGTCGGCACCAGAAATTTTGAGAAGCCAGCAAAAAGGCCCATGAGTTATCCCTCAAGCCTCACGCTGGTTTTTTTACGAGGATGTGTCGTTTGATCCTGGTCTGTAGCGTTTGAACGGGGTCGAGCGTTCCGGCCACACCGCAACGGTGTGGTGCCTCACCAACCGGTCGTTCAACAACAGCTGTGAGCCTTTCGTGAACCTCGAAAATTATTTCCCCGTACTTCTGTTCATCCTGGTCGGCATCGGTGTCGGCGTGGTGCCCCAGATCCTCGGCCGGATTCTCGGTCCGTACAAGCCCGATGCGGCGAAACTCTCCCCCTACGAATGCGGCTTCGAAGCCTTCGAAGATGCGCGCATGAAGTTCGACGTGCGCTACTACCTCGTCGCGATCCTCTTTATTCTGTTCGACCTTGAAACGGCTTTCTTCTTCCCATGGGGCGTCTCCATGCGCGAACTGGGCTGGCAGGGCTATGTGACGATGATGGTGTTCATCGCCGAATTCGTCGTCGGTTTTTGGTATATCTGGAAGAAAGGTGCCCTTGATTGGGAATAAGCCATGGCTATTGAAGGCGTATTAAACGAAGGTTTCATCACCACCTCGGCCGACAAGCTGATCAACTGGGCGCGCACCGGGTCGATGTTCCCGATGACGTTCGGTCTGGCCTGCTGCGCAGTCGAAATGATGCACGTGGGCGCAGCCCGTTACGACATGGACCGTTTCGGCGTCGTGTTCCGTCCGTCGCCGCGCCACTCCGACGTGATGATCGTGGCCGGCACGCTGTGCAACAAGATGGCGCCCGCGCTGCGCAAGGTGTACGACCAGATGTCCGAACCACGCTGGGTCATTTCGATGGGTTCCTGCGCCAACGGCGGCGGCTACTACCACTACTCCTATTCCGTCGTGCGCGGCTGCGACCGCATCGTGCCCGTCGACGTCTACGTGCCAGGCTGCCCGCCCACCGCGGAAGCCCTGTTGTACGGCATCATGCAGCTGCAAAACAAGATCAAGCGCACCAACACGATCGCACGTTAAACGGGGCGCGCAAGAATATGACAATACAACTGGAAGCATTGGGAGGCGCCCTGGCAAGCGCCCTGGGCGAGCGCGTCACCACCACGGTGGCCCTCGGTGAAATCACCCTGGTGGTCAAGGCCAACGACTACCACGCAGTGATGCAGACGCTGCGCGACGACCCCGCACTCGGTTTCGATACCTTCATCGACCTGTGCGGCGTCGACTATTCCGAATACGGCGAAGGCACGTGGGAAGGCCCGCGCTTCGCGGCCGTCACGCACCTGCTGTCCGTGAAGCACAACTGGCGCGTGCGCGTGCGCACGTTCTGTCCGGACGACGAGATGCCGCTGGTGCAGACGATCACGGACATCTGGCGTGCCGCCAACTGGTACGAGCGCGAAGCGTTCGACATGTACGGCATCCTGTTCGAAGGCCACAACGACCTGCGCCGCATCCTCACCGACTACGGCTTCATCGGCCACCCGTTCCGCAAGGACTTCCCGGTCGCCGGCTACGTGGAAATGCGCTACGACGCCGAACAGGGCCGCGTGGTGTACCAGCCGGTCACGATCGAGCCGCGTGAAAACGTGCCGCGCGTGATCCGCGAAGAAAAATACGGGATGAAATAATGGCTGAGATTAAGAACTACACCCTGAACTTCGGTCCGCAGCACCCGGCCGCGCACGGCGTGCTGCGCCTGGTGCTGGAGCTGGACGGCGAAGTGATCCAGCGCGCCGACCCGCACATCGGCCTGCTGCACCGCGCCACCGAGAAGCTGGCCGAGCAGAAGACCTACCTGCAGTCCGTGCCGTACATGGACCGTCTCGACTACGTGTCGATGATGTGCAACGAGCACGGCTACGTGCTGGCCATCGAGAAGCTGCTGGGCATCGAAGTGCCGCTGCGCGCGCAGTACATCCGCGTGATGTTCGACGAGATCACCCGCATCCTGAACCACCTGATGTGGCTGGGCGCGCACGCGCTGGACGTGGGTGCCATGGGCCCGTTCCTGTACTGCTTCCGCGACCGCGAAGACCTGTTCGACTGCTACGAAGCCGTGTCCGGCGCGCGCATGCACGCGGCCTACTACCGCCCGGGCGGCGTGTACCGCGACCTGCCGGATGCGATGCCGAAGCACCGTCCGTCGTCGATCCGCAGCCAGAAGGAAATCGACCGCCTGAACGAACACCGCCAGGGCTCGCTGCTGGACTTCCTGGAAGCGTTCACGACCCGTTTCCCCGGCTATGTCGACGAATACGAAACCCTGCTGACCGATAACCGCATCTGGAAGCAGCGGACCGTGGGCATCGGCGTGGTCACGCCGGAAGATGCGCTGGCCATGGGCTTCACCGGCGCCATGCTGCGCGGTTCCGGCATCGAGTGGGACCTTCGCAAGAAGCAGCCTTACGAAGTGTACGACCTGATGGACTTCGACATCCCGGTGGGCACGAATGGCGACTGCTACGACCGCTACCTGGTGCGCGTGGAAGAGCTGCGCCAGTCGAACCGCATCATCAAGCAGTGCATCGAGTGGCTGCGCAACAATCCCGGCCCCGTGATGACGGACAACCGCAAGGTGGCACCGCCGTCGCGCGTGGACATGAAGTCCAACATGGAATCGCTGATCCACCACTTCAAGCTGTTCCAGGAGGGCTTCCACGTGCCGCCGGGCGAGGTGTACACCGCGATCGAACACCCGAAGGGCGAATTCGGCATCTACATCGTGTCCGACGGTGCCAACAAGCCGTACCGCCTGAAGATCCGTACGCCGGACTACACGCACTTGCAGAGCCTGGATGAAATGGCGCGCGGCCACATGATCGCCGACGCCGTCACCATCATCGGCACGCAGGACATCGTGTTCGGCAGTATCGACCGCTAACGAGGGCAGGAAAAGATGATGTTATCCGAGCAGTGTTATAAAAAAATCGACCGCGAGCTGGCCAAGTACCCGGCCGACCAGCGCCAGTCGGCCGTGATGGCCGCGCTGGCCCACGCCCAGGTCGAGCTGGGCTGGCTGTCGCCAGAAACGATGAAGGAACTGGCCGACTACATCGGCATGCCGGCCATCGCCGTGCAGGAAGTGGCCACCTTCTACAACATGTACAACCTGAAGCCGACCGGCCGCCACAAGATCACCGTGTGCACCAACCTGCCATGCGCGCTGTCGGGCGGCGTGAAGGCCGGCGAGCACCTGAAGCAGAAGCTGGGCATCGACTGGCGCGGCACCACCGCCGACGGCGAGTTCTCGCTGCAAGAGGGCGAATGCATGGGCGCCTGCGGCGACGCACCGGTGCTGCTGGTGAACAACCACCGCATGTGCAGCTTCATGAACAACGACAAGATCGACGCGCTCGTGGAGGAGCTGAAGAAATGACTTCGCTGCACGACCGACATATCAACCCGCTGATCCTGAAGGATCTGAACGGTGACAACTGGGGCCTGGCCGAGTACGTGAAGCGCGGCGGCTATTCCGCGCTGCGCAAGATCCTCGAAGGGAGCATCGCGCCCGAGCAGATCATCGCCGACCTGAAGGCTTCCGGCCTGCGCGGCCGCGGCGGTGCGGGCTTCCCGACCGGCCTGAAGTGGAGCTTCATGCCGCGCCAGTTCCCGGGCCAGAAATACCTCGTCTGCAATACCGACGAAGGCGAGCCGGGCACGTTCAAGGACCGCGACATCATCCGCTACAACCCCCATGCACTGATCGAAGGCATGGCGATTGGCGCTTACGCGATGGGCATCACCGTGGGCTACAACTACATCCACGGCGAAATCTTCCAGGACTACCTGCGCTTCGAAGAGGCGCTGGAAGAGGCGCGCGCCGCTGGCTACCTGGGCGACAACATCCTGGGCAGCGCGTTCAGCTTCCAGCTGCATGCGCACCACGGCTACGGCGCCTACATCTGCGGCGAGGAAACGGCGCTGCTGGAATCGCTGGAGGGCAAAAAGGGCCAGCCGCGCTTCAAGCCGCCATTCCCGGCCTCGTTCGGCCTGTACGGCAAGCCGACCACGATCAACAACACGGAAACGTTCGCGGCCGTGCCGTTCATCCTGAACATCGGCGCCGAGAACTACGCGGCGCTGGGCAAGCCGAACAACGGCGGCACGAAGATCTTCTCGATCTCCGGCGACGTGGAGCGTCCGGGCAACTACGAAGTCCCGCTCGGCACGCCGTTCGCCAAGCTGATGGAACTGGCCGGCGGCATGCGCGGCGGCCGCAAGATCAAGGCCGTGATCCCGGGCGGTTCGTCCGCCCCGGTGATCCGCGGCGAGATCATGATGCAGACGGACCTGGACTACGATTCGATCGCCAAGGCGGGCTCGATGCTCGGTTCCGGCGCCGTGATCGTGATGGACGAGACGCGCTGCATGGTCAAGGCGCTGGAACGCCTGTCGTACTTCTACTACGAGGAATCGTGCGGCCAGTGCACGCCATGCCGTGAAGGCACGGGCTGGATGTACCGGATGATCCACCGCATCGAGAACGGCGAGGGCCGCGCGTCGGACCTCGACATGCTGAACTCGATCGCCGACAACATCCAGGGCCGCACGATCTGCGCGCTGGGCGACGCCGCCGCCATGCCGGTGCGCGCGTTCATCAAGCAATTCCGCGAAGAATTCGAATATCACGTCGAGCACAAGCACTGCCTGGTGCCTGTCTCGGCCTACTAAGCGTCCATCATGGTTGAAATTGAAATTGACGGCAAGAAGGTAGAAGTCGCACCGGGTTCGATGGTGCTGGAAGCTGCCAACAAACTGGGAACGTATATCCCGCATTTCTGCTATCACAAGAAATTGTCGATCGCCGCGAACTGCCGCATGTGCCTCGTCGAAGTGGAGAAAGCGCCGAAGCCGTTGCCGGCCTGCGCCACCCCCGTCTCGGCCGGCATGATCGTGCGCTCGCACAGCGAGAAGGCCGTGCGGGCGCAGAAATCGGTGATGGAATTCCTGCTGATTAACCACCCGCTGGACTGCCCGATCTGCGACCAGGGCGGCGAGTGCCAGCTGCAGGATCTGGCGGTCGGCTATGGCAAGAACAACTCGCGCTACGAAGAAGAAAAGCGCGTGGTCGTGCCGAAGCAGGCCGGCCCGCTCGTCTCCATGAAGGAGATGAGCCGCTGCATCCACTGCACCCGCTGCGTGCGTTTCGGCCAGGAAGTGGCCGGCGTGATGGAGCTCGGCATGCTGGGCCGCGGCGAGCACGCCGAGATCACCACCTTCGTGGGCGAAGCCGTCAGCTCCGAGCTGTCCGGCAACATGATCGACCTGTGCCCGGTGGGCGCGCTGACGTCGAAGCCGTTCCGCTACAGCGCCCGTACCTGGGAACTGTCGCGCCGCAAATCGGTGTCGCCGCACGATGGCCTGGGTGCCAACCTGATCGTCCAGGTCAAGCAGGGCAAGGTCAAGCGCGTGCTGCCGCTGGAAAACGAAGCGATCAACGAGTGCTGGATTTCCGACAAGGACCGCTTCTCGTACGAAGCGCTGGATTCCGCCGAACGCCTGACGCAGCCGATGCTCAAGCAGGGCGGCGAATGGAAGCAGGTCGACTGGCAGACGGCGCTGGAATACGTGGCGCACGGCCTGAAGAACATCAAGCACGAACACGGCGCCGATGCGATCGCCTCGTACGCGACCGCCCACTCCACGCTGGAAGAGCTGGTGCTGCTGAAGAAACTGAGCTCGGGCATCGGTTCCGAGAACATCGACTTCCGCCTGCGCCAGACCGACTTCGCGCTGGACGGCCAAGTGACGCCATGGCTCGGCATGCCGATCGCCGACGTGTCGAACCTGCAGGGCGCGCTGGTCATCGGCTCGTTCCTGCGCAAGGATCACCCGCTGCTGGCCACGCGCCTGCGCGCCGCCGTGAAGAACGGCGCCAAGCTGTCGCTGATCCACGCCACGGCCGACGACAGCCTGATCACGGTTGCCAACAACATCGTGGCGGCACCATCGGACTGGCTGGCGGCCCTGTCGGGCATCGTCTCGGCGGTCGCTGCGGCCAAGGGCGAAGCGGCACCGGCCGGTTTCCCGGGCGAGTTCGATGACGCTGCAAAAGGCGTCGCTGCCAGCCTGCTGGCCGGCGAACAGAAGGCAGTCTTCCTCGGCAACGCCGCCGTGCACCATCCGCAGGCCTCGGCCATCGCTGCCGCGGCGCAGTGGATCGCCAACGCCACGGGCGCCAAGCTGGGCTACCTGACGGAAGCGGCCAACACGGTCGGCGGCTACATCGCCGGCGCGTTCTCGTCGCAGCCGGCGGCCGCCTTCTCGGTGCCGAAGAAAGCGTACCTGCTGCTGAACGCGGAACCGGAACTGGATGCGGCCAATCCGCAGCAGGCCGTCGCCGCACTGAAAGGTGCCGAGATGGTTGTCGTGATGTCGGCCTTCAAGCATGGCGCCGACTACGCCGACGTGCTGCTGCCGATCGCGCCGTTCGCCGAAACCTCCGGCACCTTCGTCAACTGCGAAGGCCGTGCGCAAAGCTTCAATGGCACCGTCAAGCCGCTGGGCGATGCCCGCCCGGCCTGGAAGGTGCTGCGTGTGCTGGGCAATATCCTCGGCCTGCCGGGCTTCGACTACGAAACCTCGGAAGCGATCCGCGACGAAGCACTGGGTGCTGGCGTTGCTGACGTCACGGCCAAGCTGTCGAACGTGTCGCGCGTCGCACTGACGTCCGCATCGTTCGGTTCGGGCGAAAGCCTGGAGCGCATCGCCGACGTGCCGATCTATTTCTCGGATGCGCTGGTGCGCCGTTCCGCGCCGCTGCAGGCAACCGTCGACGCGCAGGCGCCGCAGGCTGTCATTTCGGCCGCGCTGGCCGGCCAGCTGGGCGTGCAGTCGGGCGACCTGGTGCAGGTGCTGCAGGGTAGCGGCGCGGCGATCCTGGCGGCGCGGGTGGACAACCGCCTGCCGGCCAATGTCGTGCGCGTTTCGGCGGCACACCCGTCGACGGCCACGCTGGGCGACATGTTCGGTGCGATCTCGGTGGCCAAGGTTGCAGCGGCAGCCGCTGTCGCCAATGCAGGAGGGGCTCAATAATGGCGCTGGAATTCGTCAACAACATCAACGCCGCCGGCGCCGACGCGCTGGGCGCGGCCTGGCCGCTGGTGTGGAACCTGATCAAGGTCGTGCTGGTGCTGATGCCCCTGCTCGGTCTGGTCGCCTACGCCACGCTGTGGGAACGCAAGCTGATCGGCTTCATCCAGATCCGCATCGGCCCGAACCGCGTGGGTCCGATGGGCCTGCTGCAACCGATGGCCGACGGCATCAAGATGCTGCTCAAGGAAATCGTCATCCCGACCAAGGCCGCGAAAAGCCTGTTCGTGATCGGCCCCGTCATGACCATCATGCCGGCACTGGCCGCCTGGTCGGTCGTGCCGTTCGGTCCGGAAGCCGTGCTGGCCAACGTCAACGCCGGCCTGCTGGTGCTGCTGGCCATCACGTCGATGGAAGTCTACGGCATCATCATTTCCGGCTGGTCGTCGAACTCGAAGTACTCGTTCATGGGCGCCATGCGCGCTTCGGCGCAGATGATCTCCTACGAGATCCCGATGGGCTTCGCGCTGGTCGTGATCCTGATGGTGTCCGGTTCGCTGAACTTCATCGACATCGTCAGCAGCCAGCAGGTGGGCCGCTTCGCCGACATGGGCGTGAACTTCATGTCGTGGAACTGGCTGCCGCTGCTGCCGCTGTTCGTGGTCTACCTGACCTCCGGCCTGGCCGAAGCGAACCGCGCACCGTTCGACGTGGTCGAGGGTGAGTCCGAGATCGTCGCCGGCCACATGGTGGAATACTCCGGCATGTCGTACGCGATGTTCATGCTGGCCGAATACGCCAACATCATCCTGGTCGGCGCGCTGGCCTCGATCATGTTCCTGGGCGGCTGGTCCGCACCGTTCGCCTTCTTGGAATTCGGCGGCGGCTTCGGCGGCTTCTTCTGGCTGTTCGTGAAGACGTTCCTGATCGTCTCGCTGTTCATCTGGGTGCGCGGTACCTTCCCGCGTTACCGCTACGACCAGATCATGCGTCTGGGCTGGAAGGTCTTCATTCCCCTGACGCTGTTCTGGCTCGTGCTCGTCGCGACGTGGATGCAGACGCCGTGGAACATCTGGAAGTAAGGAAGCGCACACAAAATGACACGAGTAAAAGAAATCATCGGCAGCCTGATGCTGTCCGAGCTGATCAAGGGTCTGGCGCTGACGGGGAAGTACATGTTCTCGCGCAAGATCACGGTGCAGTACCCGGAAGAGAAGACCCCGATGTCGCCACGCTTCCGCGGGCTGCACGCACTGCGCCGCTATCCGAACGGCGAAGAGCGCTGCATCGCCTGCAAGCTGTGCGAGGCCGTGTGCCCCGCGATGGCGATCACCATCGAATCCGACGAGCGTGACGACGGCAGCCGCCGCACCACGCGCTACGACATCGACCTGACCAAGTGCATCTTCTGCGGCTTCTGCGAAGAGTCGTGCCCGGTGGATTCGATCGTCGAAACGCACGTGCTGGAATACCACGGTGAGAAGCGGGGCGACCTGTACTACACCAAGGAAATGCTGCTGGCAGTGGGCGACCGGTACGAGGCGGACATCGCCGCGAACCGCGCCGCCGATGCCGCGTACCGCTGAAAACGATCGGAACCATTCATGACTTTTACAACCGTATTGTTCTACGTGTTCGCGGCGATCATGATCGCCTCCGCGGCACGCGTGATCACGGCGCGCAATCCCGTGACGGCGGCACTGTTCCTGGTGCTGGCCTTCTTCCAGGCGGGCGGCATCTGGCTGCTGCTGAAAGCCGAGTTCCTGGCCATCGTGCTGGTGCTCGTCTACGTGGGCGCCGTGATGGTGCTGTTCCTGTTCGTGGTGATGATGCTCGATATCGACACGGACAAGATGCGCGAAGGCTTCTGGAACTACCTGCCGGTGGCCTCGATCGTCGGCGGCATCATCGTGCTGGAAATGGCATCGGTACTGTGGCGCAGCTTCGGCGTGGGCGATGCGCCCGTGCCGGAAGCGGCCAACACGATCGGCTCCACCAAGGCGCTGGGCCTGCTGATCTACACGAAATACATCTACGCGTTCGAGATCGCCGCCGTGATCCTGCTGCTGGCCATCGTTGCCGCCGTGGCGCTGACGCTGCGCAAGCGCAAGGACCAGAAGTACTTCGATCCGGGCGAGGCCGTACGCGTCAAGCGCAACGACCGCCTGCGTATTGTAAAAATGGATGCGGTCAAGATGGATGCGGTCAAGCCGCAGTCTGCAATCGTTGAAACGAAGGAGGCACCATGACCTTGTCGCTGGCTCATTACCTGGTCCTGGGCGCGATCCTGTTCGCGATCTCGATCGTGGGCATTTTCCTGAACCGCAAGAACGTCATCGTGCTGCTGATGGCCATCGAACTGATGCTGCTGGCAGTGAACATGAACTTCGTGGCCTTCTCCCACTTCCTGGGCGATCCGGCTGGCCAGATCTTCGTGTTCTTCATCCTGACGGTGGCGGCGGCGGAATCGGCCATCGGCCTGGCAATTCTGGTGCTGATGTTCCGTAACCTGGACACCATCAACGTCGAAGACCTGGACAGCCTCAAAGGCTAGTTTTAACCCTCGAATAATAAACAGATAGGTTCATCATGACAGGGCTTAACCCTAACCTTCTCCTCGCCGTTCCCCTCGCGCCGCTGGCGGGGTCCGCGATCGCGGGCCTGCTGGGCACGAAGTTCTTCGGCAACGTGGCCGGCCGCAAGGTCGCCACGGTCGCCACGATCCTGGGCGTGCTGGTCGCGTTCCTGCTGTCCTTCAGCACCTTCCTGCAGGTGCTCGACGGCGCCACCTACAACGGTACCGTGTACCGCTGGATGACGGTCGCCGGCATCAACCTGGAAGTGGGCTTCCAGGTCGACTCGCTGACCGCGATGATGATGTGCGTCGTGACCTTCGTGTCGCTGATGGTGCACATCTACACCATCGGATATATGGCCGAAGACGAGGGCTACAACCGCTTCTTCTCGTACATCTCGCTGTTCACGTTCTCGATGCTGATGCTCGTGATGGCCAATAACTTCCTGCAGCTGTTCTTCGGCTGGGAAGCCGTGGGCCTCGTGTCGTACCTGCTGATCGGTTTCTGGTACACCCGGCCGACCGCCATCTTCGCCAACATGAAGGCCTTCCTGGTCAACCGCGTGGGCGACTTCGGTTTCATCCTCGGCATCGGCCTGATCCTGGCCTACACGGGTTCGATGGACTACCAGACCGTGTTCGCCAAGAAGGACCTGCTGGTGAACGGCATCCTGCCGGGCACGGACTGGATGGTCATCACCGTGGCCTGCATCTGCCTGTTCATCGGCGCGATGGGCAAGTCGGCCCAGTTCCCGCTGCACGTGTGGCTGCCGGACTCGATGGAAGGTCCGACCCCGATCTCCGCACTGATCCACGCGGCAACGATGGTCACGGCCGGCATCTTCATGGTGTCGCGCATGTCGCCGCTGTTCGAACTGTCGGACGTGGCCCTGTCGTTCGTGCTGATCATCGGCTCGATCACGGCGCTGTTCATGGGCTTCCTGGGCATCATCCAGAACGACATCAAGCGCGTCGTCGCGTACTCCACGCTGTCGCAGCTGGGCTACATGACGGTCGCGCTTGGCGCCTCGGCCTACTCGGTTGCCGTGTTCCACCTGATGACGCACGCGTTCTTCAAGGCGCTGCTGTTCCTCGGTGCCGGTTCCGTCATCATCGGCATGCACCACGACCAGGACATCCGCAACATGGGCGGCCTGCGCAAGTACATGCCGATCACGTGGATCACGTCGCTGCTCGGTTCCCTGGCGCTGATCGGTACGCCGTTCTTCTCCGGCTTCTACTCGAAGGATTCGATCATCGAGGCGGTGCACGCCACGCACCTGCCGGGCGCGGGCTTCGCGAACTTCGCGGTGCTGGCCGGCGTGTTCATCACGGCGTTCTACTCGTTCCGCATGTACTTCCGCGTGTTCCATGGTCCGGAAAACTTCGGCAAGGCCCACGCGCATGATCATCACCACCACGATGACCACGCAGTGGCCAAGGCCGCGCACGGCGATCCGCACGCGCTGCACGATTCGGATGCGCACCACGAGGAAGAGGAAGACGATCACGGCCACCACGGCCTGGCACCGGGCGAGAAACCGCACGAGTCGCCGTTCGTCGTCTGGTTCCCGCTCGTCGCACTGGCGATTCCTTCGGTCCTGATCGGTTTCTTCGCGATCGCACCGATGCTGCACGGCTCGTTCTTCGACAACGTGATCTTCGTCGATGCTGCCAAGCACCCGGCCATGCACGAACTGGGCGAAGAGTTCCATGGCGCCGTCGCGATGGCGATCCACGGTCTCACCACCGCACCGTTCTGGCTCGCGCTGGCCGGCGTCGTCGCGTCCTACTACTGCTACATGGTCAACCCGCGCGTCCCGGCCTGGTTCTATGACAAGTTCAAGTTCCTGCACACGCTGCTGGACAACAAGTACTACATGGATGCGTTCAACCAGGCCGTGTTCGCGAAGGGCGCCCGCGTGCTGGGCAACGGCCTGTGGCAGGTGGGCGACCGCACGATCATCGACGGCTTCTTCGTCAACGGCAGCGCGAAGCTGGTGGGCTGGTTCTCGTCGCTGACGCGCCTGGGCCAGACCGGTTACATCTATCACTACGCGTTCGTGATGATCATCGGTATCCTGGGCTTCCTGGTCTACTTCCTGCCGTTCTGGCACGCTTAAGCCACACGCAAAAGAGATAAAAGATGCAGTCAACGTTAAATACTCTTCCTCCTTACCTGAGCCTGTCGATCTGGCTGCCGATCCTGTTCGGCGTCATCATCCTGGCGATCGGCCGCGATTCGCGCGCCGGGCTGGTACGTGTGCTGGCACTGGTCGGTTCCGTCGTGTCGCTGCTGCCCACGATCCCGCTGTTCACGCAGTTCGACAACGCGGCACACGGCGTGCAGTTCGTTGAAAAGGCGGCCTGGATCGAGCGCTTCAACATCTTCTACACGCTGGGCATCGATGGCCTGTCGCTGTGGTTCGTGCCGCTGACGGCGTTCATCACGATCATCGTGGTGATCTCCGCCTGGCAGGTGATCCAGGAACGCGTGGCCCAGTACATGGGCGCCTTCCTGATCCTGTCGGGCCTCATGATCGGCGTGTTCTGCGCGCTGGACGGCCTGCTGTTCTACTTCTTCTTCGAAGCCACGCTGATCCCGATGTACATCATCATCGGTATCTGGGGTGGCGCGAACCGGGTGTACGCGGCGTTCAAGTTCTTCCTGTACACCTTCCTCGGCTCGCTGCTCACGCTCGTCGCGCTGATCTACCTGTACAACAAGTCCGGTACCTGGGACATCCTGGCCTGGCACCAGCTGCCACTGACGATGAACGAGCAGGTCGCCGTGTTCGTGGCCTTCTTCATGGCGTTTGCCGTGAAGGTGCCGATGTTCCCGGTGCACACCTGGCTGCCGGACGTCCACGTGGAAGCGCCGACCGGCGGTTCCGCCGTGCTGGCCGCGATCATGCTGAAGCTGGGCGCCTACGGTTTCCTGCGCTTCTCCCTGCCGATCACGCCGGACGCGTCGCACTACCTGGCGCCCGTCGTCATCGTGCTGTCGCTGATCGCCGTGATCTATGTCGGCCTGGTGGCGATGGTGCAGAAGGACATGAAGAAACTGGTGGCGTACTCCTCGATCGCCCACATGGGCTTCGTCACGCTGGGCTTCTTCATGTTCAACGACATGGGCACCCAGGGCGCGATCATGCAGATGATCTCGCACGGCTTCATCTCCGGCGCGATGTTCCTATGCATCGGCGTGCTGTACGACCGCGCCCACTCGCGCCAGATCGCCGACTACGGCGGTGTCGTCAACAAGATGCCGCGCTTCGCCGCGTTCTTCATCCTGTTCTCGATGGCCAATTGCGGCCTGCCTGCCACCTCCGGTTTCGTGGGCGAATTCATGGTGATCCTGGGTGCCGTGCAGTTCAACTTCGTGACCGGCATCCTGGCCGCGACCGCGCTGATCCTGGGCGCCGCCTACTCGCTGTGGATGGCCAAGCGCGTCATCTTCGGCAAGGTGACGAACCACCACGTGGCCGAGCTGACCGACATCAACGGCCGCGAGTTCTTCATGCTGGGCGTGCTGGCGATCGCGGTACTCGTCATGGGCCTGTGGCCGGCGCCATTCACCGACACGATGCAGACGTCGGTGGCCGACCTGCTGCAGCATGTCGCGCAGACCAAGCTTGCACAATGATTGCAGATAGGACCCACGTTTCATGATTCCGACACCTGATAACAACCTGATCCCGATCTACCCGGAGATCTTCCTGCTGGTCGCCACCTCGGCGATCCTGCTGATCGACATGTTCCTGGCCGAGTCGAAGCGGGGCATCACGTACGTGCTGTCGCTGCTGGCCCTGGCCGGCGCGGCTGCCTTCACGTATGCCGACTTCGCGTCCGGCGCGACGACCTACACGTTCCAGAACATGGTCGTGTCGGACCCGATGGGCAACCTGCTCAAGCTGTTCACGTATCTGACCATCGGCATGACCCTGGTGTATTCGCGCCAGTATTCGCATGACCGCGGCATGCTGGGCGGCGAGCTGGGTGGCGAGTTCTACGTCCTGGCGCTGTTCTCGGGCCTGGGCCAGATGGTCATGATCTCGGCCAACAGCTTCCTGTCCGTGTACCTGGGCCTGGAACTGATGTCGCTGTCGCTGTACGCGCTGGTGGCCCTGCGCCGCAACAGCACCACGTCCACCGAAGCGTCGATGAAGTACTTCGTGCTGGGCGCGCTGGCTTCCGGCTTCCTGCTGTACGGGATGTCGATGCTGTACGGCGCCACGGGCACGCTGGTGATCACCGAGGTGGCTGCCAAGATCGCCGCCGGCACGATCAACCCGACCATCCTGGTGTTCGGCATCGTGTTCCTGGTGGCCGGCCTGGCATTCAAGCTGGGCGCCGTGCCGTTCCACATGTGGGTGCCGGACGTCTACCAGGGGGCGCCGACCGGCGTCACGCTGCTGCTGGGCGGTGCGCCGAAGCTGGCCACGTTCGCCATCTGCATCCGCCTGCTGGTGGAAGGCCTGCTGCCGCTGGCGATCGACTGGCAGCAGATGCTGATGATCCTGGCCGTGCTGTCGCTGATCATCGGTAACGTGACCGCCATCGCGCAGACCAACCTGAAGCGCATGCTGGCTTATTCCACCATCGCGCAGATCGGCTTCGTGCTGCTCGGCCTGATGGCCGGCGTGACGGGCACCGATGCGTCGAACGGTCCGGCCGCCTACAGCGCCGCGATGTACTACACGATCACCTACGTGCTGACGACGCTCGCGACGTTCGGCCTGATCATGGTGCTGTCGCGCGCCGGCTTCGAAGCGGACAACCTGGCCGACTTCCGCGGCCTGGGCAAGCGCTCCGGCTGGTATGCGCTGGTGATGACGGTGCTGATGTTCTCGCTGGCCGGCGTGCCGCCGATGATGGGCTTCGCCGCCAAGTTCGCCGTGCTGCAGACCGTGCTGGCCACCGGCCAGCTGTGGCTGACCGTGTTCGCCGTGATGGCCTCGCTGGTCGGTGCGTTCTACTACCTGCGCGTCGTGAAGACGATGTGGTTCGACGAACCGGTCGACACGGCACCGATCAAGGTCGCCTTCGACAAGAACGTCGTGCTGGCCCTGAACGGCGCGCTGGTCATCGTGCTGGGCGTCGCGCCGGACGCACTGCTCAATGCGTGCCTGCACGCGATGACGCGCACGCTGGCGTCTTAAGCATGATGGAGGCGGGCGGCGCGGCATGGCTGGTGATCCTGCTGGCACTCGTGCTGGCCAACCTGCCGTTCTTCAATGACCGCATCCTCGCCCTGTTTCCGCTGCCCGTCGTCCTGACGGCCAGCGGGGCAGGGGCTTCTCCCGAAACGCCTCCCCGCAAGCCTTTCCTTTTGCGCCTGCTCGAACTGGTGCTGCTGTACTTTGCCGTCGGCGCAGTCGGCATGCTGCTGGAAGGCCGCATCGGCACCGTGTTCCCGCAGACGTGGGAGTTCTACGCCATCACCGGCTGCATGTTCCTGGTCTTCGCCTTTCCCGGCTTCGTGGTGCGCTATCTTCGGAAGCACTGAGGCGCAAGCGCTGAGCACAGTAATCGGGTGCGCGCTGCTACACTGTCGCTTTGACGACAACAGGAGTGGGCATGAGCAATGACGCGCATCTGCGGGAAGACAAGGTCGATGGCGGTGTCGCCTACGATGGCAGCTTCCTGAAGATCCACCGGGACCACGTGCGCCTGCCGAACGGGAAGATCACCAGCCGCGAATACATCCGCCATCCGGGCGCCGTGGCGATCCTGCCCGTGCTGGACGACGGCCGCATCCTGCTGGAGCGCCAGTTCCGCTACCCGAACGACCGGGTGTTCATCGAATTCCCGGCCGGGAAGATCGACGCGGGCGAGGATCCGTTCGAGAGCGCCAAGCGGGAGCTGGAAGAGGAAACCGGCTACACGGCCAGCGAGTGGCACTTCGTCACCACCATCCACAACGCCATCGCCTATTCGGACGAGCACCTGGACCTGTACCTGGCACGCGGCCTGAAGGCAGGCGAAGCAAAGCTCGATGAAGGCGAATTCGTCGAATGCTTCACGGCCACGCTCGACGAGGCACTGGCCTGGGTGCGCAACGGCGAGATCTCCGACGTGAAGACGATCATCGGGATCTTCTGGCTCGACAAGCTGCGCTCCGGAGTGTGGACGCCGGAATGAACCACGGGCCGGCCGCGCTGCTGCTGTGCTGCGCGTGGGGTGCGGCCGGCGCCGCTTTTTCGGCGCCGGCGTCCTCCGAACCGAAACGCACGGCATTCCAGATCCGCTGCGAGGATTCGATCGCCAAGACCGTCTCCGTGCTGTCGGCCAAGCAGAACGGCTTTTCCGTCAACACGCAGCTGTCGTACAAGATGCTGACGGCAATGAAGGGCGTGGCGCGCGCCAACCAGTATGTGCTGGGGCTGACGCGCACCGAGTCGATCGTGCAGATCGGCCTGGGCGGCGCGATGCTGCAGGACACGGCCACGGGGTACGAGTGCATCGCACCGCAGATCAAGGTGCAGCTCACGTATGCGCCCGTGAAGGTCTATGTCGGCAACGAGTTCCCGGCCGGGACCTGCGGGTACAAGGAGATCCTGGCCCACGAAATGCGCCACATGCAGACCTATATGGACAGCCTGCCGCGCGTCGAGAAGACCGTCAACGCGGCGCTGGCGAAGCGCTTCGGCGGCAAGCCCCTGTACGCGCCGGTCGGCACCGCGCGCTCGGCGCTGGCCTTCGAACTGGACAGCGGCTGGCTGCCGTTCATCAAGGCCGAGATGGCCAAGGTGGAAGCCCTGCAGGCGCAGATCGATACGCCGGCCGAATACGCGCGGCTGTCGAAGGTGTGCAGTGGCGAGATCCAGAAGATCCTGATCAGGACGCGTGCCGGACGCTGATGCGACGAAAAACCATGAACGCAACACCACAATATTTTGCCTTGATCCCGGCCGCCGGCGTCGGTGCCCGCATGGCGGCCGGTTGTCCGAAGCAGTACCTGCCCCTGCTGGGCAGGCCGATGCTGGGGCATACGGTGGACGCCTTCCTGCGCTGCCGCCACATCGCGCACACCTATGTCGTCGTGAGTGCCGGCGATGCCTACATCGATGATGTGCTGCCCGCGCAGACGCCCGGCATGACGGTGCTGCGCTGCGGCGGCGCGACGCGGATGGAATCGATCCGCAACGGCCTGCGGCTGATCGCAGCGGACATCGACCCGCAGGACCGCGTGCTCGTGCACGATGCCGCGCGGCCCGGCCTGACGCCGGCGCTGATCGACACGCTGATCGATGCGGCCGGCACCGACCCGGCCGGCGGCCTGCTGGCACTCCCAGTGGTCGACACGGTCAAGACCACGCGGGGCGGCAGCGTCGCCACCACGCCGCGCGACGGCCTGTGGCTGGCGCAGACGCCGCAGATGTTTCCGTATGCGCTGCTGCTGCGCGCGCTGGAAGAGGCGCCCGATCCTGCAGCGATCACGGACGACGCCAGCGCCGTCGAGATGCTGGGCTTCTCGCCGCGGCTCGTCGAAGGCCATCCCCGCAACCTGAAGGTCACGCTGCCCGGCGATGTGCGCATCGCCGAGATGTACCTCACCATGGACTCCGTATGACGAATTCTTCCTCTCCTTCTTCTTCCATCAAGCTGCCGTACCGGATCGGCCAGGGCTACGACAGCCACCGCCTGGTCGAAGGCCGCAAGCTGATCCTCGGCGGCGTCGAGATCCCGCATGCGAAAGGCCTCGACGGCCACTCCGATGCGGATGCGCTGCTGCACGCCGTGACGGATGCGATCCTGGGCGCGGCCGCGCTGGGCGACATCGGCCGCCACTTTCCCGACACGGCCGTGGAATTCAAGGGCGCCGATTCGCGGGTGCTGCTGCGCGTGGCGGCAGAGCGCGTGAAAGCAACGGGCTACGACATCGGCAATGTCGATGCGACGATCATCGCGCAGCGGCCGAAAATGGCGCCGCATATCGCCACCATGGTGGCGCATATCGCCGCGGACCTGGGCGTCGATCCCGGCCAGGTGAATGTGAAGGCGAAGACCAACGAGAAGATGGGCTACCTGGGCCGCGAGGAGGGCATCAACGCGGAGGCCGTGGCGCTGCTGGTGCTGCGCGGCGCCTGACATGGGCCGCGATCTTTCCGCCTACCGCGAAGTGGCCATCGAGTCGTACGACGATGGCGGCGCAGTGCGCATGCGGCCCGTGGTGGGGCAGGCCTATCACCCGCACCTGCGCGTGCAGTGCGCGCGCGCCTTCGTGCTCGACTACCCGGCCGGCACGCGCTTCCTCGTGCACGCCAAGCTGACGGACCGGCTGGGCGGGCCGCCGTTTTTATACGTGTATCACGGCGATCAGGTGGTGGTGCTCACCCCGGCGCAGACGAAGAAGTTCCTGGCGGAGTTCCGGCGCGGGAGGATCTGAGCGGCGGCGCCGGTGCGCGTCGGTGTCCGACATCCTTGCCGCCATGGTGCAGGTCGTGGCCCCACGCCTGAGCCGGGAAGGGTGCCGGACACCGGTGCGGATGCTTCGGCGGATGCTTCGGCGGATGATTCAGCGGATGATTCAGCGAGAGCCGGTGACCGACACCATTCCCGGTTGAGGCTAGTGGGTGGAATGCCGGTCGTGGCGGGAATGGTGCCAGAAACTACCGGCTGGGGTGCCGTCAGCCGGCGGGCCGCAGCGGAAAGGCCACGCGGAACACCACGTGCGGGTCTTCGTGGCGGTACTCGATCGTGCCGCCGTGGCCCTGCACCACCTTCTCGGCGATGTACAGGCCCAGGCCCATGCCGGTGCGGTTCGACGTGCTCTGCAGCGCCATGCGCTTGAACGGGTTGAACAGCTGGGCGGCCAGTTCCGGCGCGATCGCCGCGCCTTCGTTACGCACTTCCAGCACCACCCGGCCGTCTTCCGCCCGCAGCGAGACGAGGATCGGATGGCCGCCGGCGCCATGATGGCGCGCGTTGCTGAGCAGGTTGCTGATCACCTGCGCCATCCGGTCCGGATCGGCGCTCCCGGTCACGCCGGGTGCGATGTCGGCCTGGTAGTTCGAGCCGGGATGCGCCATGCGGGTTTCATCGAGCAGGTCGTCGACCATCTTCGACAGGTCCACCTCGACCTTGCGCATGGTGAGGCCCAGGCCGCTGTCGAGGCGGCTCATGTCCAGCACCTGGCTGATCAGCCGCTGCATGCGGCCGCTGGAGCGCTCGATGCGCTGGCCCAGCTTCTGCGGCTGGGCGCCATGCTGCAGCACGGTGGCGGCCATCGAGATCGACTGCAGCGGATCGCGCAGGTCGTGGCCCAGCATCGCCAGCAGCTGCATGCGCGCCCGTTCCACTTCGGCATGGCGCGCCATGCTGGCGCGGTGCATCTCGCCCAGCAGCTGCTCGGCCACCAGCTGGCGCGCGTCGTCCCATGGCACGGCCTTGTCGTGCACCGATTCCACCCACTCCTCGAACGAACCGCGCGGCGACAGGCGGTGGCCCAGCGGCCCGGTCTTGAGCAGCTTTTCCGGCTTTCCCGCCCACCGCACCGTTTCCACCTGTTCCTTCCGCATCGCCAGCAGCCAGCCGGCGGTGGCAGGGTCGAAGTGCAGCGCCAGCATGCCGACCCACGGGCCGATGCGTTCCTGCAGTTCGGACGGCCACTGCTTGCGGTCGCAGCGCTGCAGCATTTCCTCGCCATCGGGCGGCAGGCTGGCGACGATCGCGGCTGCGAGGTCTCCGCCGATGTCGCCATGCGTGGTGACCTTGCCCTGCTGCGCGAACACCAGCGCATCGGCATCCAGGCTGCCGGCCAGGTCGGCCGCATGGCGCTCCAGCGCGGACATCACATCGTCCTCGTGCAGCAGCGTTTCGATCAGGTGCGTGCGCACGGCGGCGGCCTGCTCGGCCAGCGCCATGTGCGCCTTCGCGTCGATGCTCTGGACGACGGCCGCCAGCACCTGGGCCACCACGTCGCAGGCCATGCGCACGGAATAGGGCACGCGCAGCGGCGCCATGTGGTGGCAGGCCAGCAGGCCCCACAGCTTGCCGTTGACGACGATCGACACGCTCATCGACGCGCCCACGCCCATGTTCTGCAGGTACTCGACGTGGATCGGCGACACGCTGCGCAGTACCGCGTGGCTCATGTCCAGCGGCGGATCGCCCGCCACGCCCAGCACCGGCACCGGCGCGTAGCCGATGTCCGCGATCAGGCGCAGCGTGTTGATGGCGTACAGGCGGCGCGCCTGCGCCGGGATGTCGCTGGCCGGATAACGCATTTCGAGCAGGGGCTTCAGGTCGATGCGGCGGCTTTCGGCCACCACGTCGCCGCTGTCGTCGTGACGGAAGCGGTAGGCCATCACGCGGTCGAAGCCCGTGATCGCGCGGATCTGGTCGACGGCATGGCGCAGCAGCGCGGCGATCGACTTCTGGCGGCGCAGGCGCTCGATGGCGGCGTGCGCCTTCAGCGCGAACGCGGCCAGTTCGTCGGCAGCCACGTGGCGCAGCTCGAATTCGGCAATGACGCGGCCGCCATTGCCATGCACCACGCAGTCGAACGTGTAGCCGTTCAGCTGCGTCTCGATGCCGGTGGGCGTGGCGGTGGTGTCGGCCAGTTCCTCCAGGCAGTCGTGCAGCTGGGCCGTCACTTCGCTGTCGAACTTCAGGCGGTCGTACGGCGTGCCGAGGACGGGCGTGAAACCCAGCAGCTCGGGCACGTTGGCGCTCCAGGCGCGCAGCAGGCCGTCCGGCGCGAACGCCAGCAGCGCGCCATGCGGCTGCACCAGGCCGGGGATGTGGATCGGTTCGTCCGCGCAGTTGTCCAGGCCGACCGGGCCGGCCGTGTCCTGCGGGGTGATGGTGCCCGCGCTCATGCCGCGGCCCGTTCCGGCGCGGCGGCGCGGCGCAGGTCCAGCAGGCTGTCGAATGCGTCGCACGCACCCTGGCAGGCTTGCGCGATGGCTGCCTCGTCCTGCACGTTCGCGCGCAGCAGGCGCATGAACTGCTGCCAGCGCGGGCCGGGCGGCACGCCGTTCGCATGCAGGTAGCGCAGCGGATGGGGGGCCAGCTGCGCATGCAGGCGGCGGTGCAGCACGGCGCCGCCAAGGCGCGAACCTTCGATCACGTAAGCGACGCCCCAGCGGTAGGCGGATGCACCGGAACCCTGCCACGCGGCCGCCTGCGCGAGCGGCGCGGCTGCCGGCGGGAGGTCGGCGAGGTCGGCATCGATGGATGGCAGGTGGGGATCGGCGGCCAGCAGCGCCGGATCCTGCGGACCGTCGGTGAAACCGGCCTCCCACGCCTCGATCGGCGCCAGCCAGCTGCGCAGCAGCGCCAGGTGCTCGCGGTAATCCGCCAGCGTGACCGCGGGGCGGGCCAGGGGCATGCCCTGGTCCAGTTCCGCATGCCGGTCCGCCGTGGCGATGCGCAGGGCGGCGAGGATGTCCGTGGGGTCGATGGTCATCGTGACATTGTACAGGTCACTTGACCTCCCCGTCGTCCGCTTCGTCGTCGTCGTTGCCGTCGGTGCCACGCTGCCGGTCCGCATCGGCGCGCTCCTGCAGGCGTGCCGCACCGCCCATGAAATCGTCCACGCTGTGATCGGTGCTGGCGCGCAGCGATGGCGGCAGCAGCACGGCCATGTAGGGCTCGTCAGCCACGTGGCCCTTCAGTTCCAGGTTGCTCATCAAAACCAGCCCCGTGCCCAGGCCCAGCAGCACGCCGCAGCCGGCCAGCATGCGGCGCGGCCGCAGGTGTGGCCGGATGGTGCGGACATGGAAGTACACCATGCCGCACACGATCAGCAGCACGACCAGGTTGCCGTAGCGCGTGAAGATCTCGGCCGACCAGGCATAGGCCAGCACCGTCGACAGCACGCGCCAGGCGCCGATGGCGATCAGGCCGGCGCCCAGGATGAACAGGTGGCGGCCCATGCGCGCATGGCTGCCGAACAGGCGGTTGACGAGCGCCCAGATACCGCTCCACGCCAGGCCCGCGGCCAGGCCGGAAGCGATCGTCAGCAGATAGCGGATGGCCTGGAACGAGGCGGTGTCCGTCAGCGCCTCCTCGACGCCGATGAACAGCGCCACCAGCGCCATGCCGGCCAGCGCCGGTGCGCCGCCTTCCCACGCATGCATGGTGGTGTCGGTGAGCTCCGGCGCGACGGGGAAGCCCGCATCGCGCACGCGCAGCCGGGTGTGGCCGAGGCGCACGACGGTGCTGCCGTCCAGTGCTGCCGTCTGCTCCCGCCGGCCATGCAGCACGATGCCGTTCTGGCTGCCCAGGTCGCGCAGTTGCAGGGCGCCGTCCGCATCGGCTTCCAGCACCGCGTGGTGCGGCGCCGCGTGGGCGTCGTCGAGCACGAAGTCATTGTCGTAGGCGCGCCCGATCGTCACGGGCAGCGTGGCGCAGCGCTGGCGCGCGATCACGTCGCCATTGCGCGCCAGGATCTCGATGAAGTAGTGCGCCGTCATTTGGCGTCGCCCGTGCGCGCCAGCGCTTCGAGGAAGGCGCGTGCCGAGCGCATGCCGTTGTCGTACGAGACGCCGCGCGCATCGAGCCGGCTTTGCAGGTTCATCAGGCTGTCGTCCGTGCTGGCCGTGAGCAGGGAGAAGTCGTACAGGCCGGCGAACTTGCGGTAGGCGCGCACGCACAGCACGGCGCGCATCGACAGCGTGCCGTTCTTCACGAACTGCTCGGTGCACTGGGGCGCCGTCATGCGCGTGTCCTTGTAGCTGCCGAACGACTCGTTCCGGAACGAGTCGGAAGACAGCCGCGCGAACCGCACCGCATCGAGGCCGGTGCTGCGCAGGAACTGGTGGCGGATCGCCACCTGGCCCGTCTGCAGCGCATTCGACACGAACACGGCGGATTCCATCGAGCACGCGGTGGTGTCGACGGCGTATGGCTTCTTCTCGCGCGTGGCCTGGGCGCTCGACTCGCCCCAGCAGCGCATCTGTTCCGTCTCGCGCACCGGCACTTCGTAGGGGCCCATCGCCTTCTGCGTGAGGGGGCCTGCAAGCAGCTGGTCCACCATCGCCTTCTGGTGCGCCAGCAGCTGGCGCGTGACGACGGCCGTGAAGTCCTTCGGCGCTGCGGCGCGCGCTGCCGCCACCTGCTGCAGCAGCTGCTGCGCATAGCGGATCGGCACGAGGAAGCTGACCAGTTCTCCGTCCAGTCGCTTCGACACATTCACGCCGGCCACTTCGCCGTCCGCCGTCACGCTCGGGCCGCCGCTCATGCCCGCGTTGATGGGGCCCGTGAACATCAGCTGGTCGTAGAAGCTGCGCGTGATGACGCCGTTGTAGGCGCCCTCGGAAATGGCGAAGCCCAGGTCGAGTGGATTGCCCAGCGAGTACAGGTACTGGCCCTGCGTGAGCCCGGCATCGCCTTCCGGCAGCTTGAAGAAGCCGGTGCCGTAGCGGTTGACGCGCACCACGGCCAGGTCGTGCAGGACGTCGACGGCCAGCAGCTCGATATTGCCGCGCTGGCCGGCCGTGTCGACCCATTCGCCCGTGTAGGTCTCCGGGTCGAGCGCGAACTGCGAGACCACGTGGTAGTTCGTCAGCACCAGGTTCGAGGTGCCGACCAGGAAGCCGGAGCCGACCGAGGACTGGGTGCGGCCGGCCTTGAGCAGCGAGCGCACCTGCAGCAGGTCGCCCTTGGCGGCGGCGTACACTTTCTGGGCGGCGGAGGAGGGCGGCTTGAGGGGCGCTTCGCCTTCGGGCCGCTGCGCGGGTGCCGTGGTGGCGGCTGGCTTGCCCTGCTGCTGGTCCGGCAGTTTCGCTGCCGGCGGGGCGGCGGGCGGAGCAGCCGGCGGCGCGGCGGCGGCGGCGCCGCAGGTCAACGACAATCCAAGTTGTACGGAAGTGGCAAGCCGGCGCAGTTTCATGCAGTCCTTCGATTCAGCGGTACTGTGGTCCGGCGGACAGTGTACCTCAGGAATTGCGGGCTGCAAGGGGCGGCGGGCGTGGCCGTTACGTTTGCTTACGCTTGCGAAGACGGGGGAATCGTTACTGCTCGCCGTCGCTGGTGGCGGTGGCCACGACGGGCGTCATCATGTGGCCCAGCTTGAGCGCCTTGGTGTTCAGGTAGTGCTGGTTGAAGACGTTGCGGTTCACCAGCAGCGGCACGCGGTCCGCCACGGGGATGCCGAGCTTTTCCATCGCGGCGATCTTGCGCGGGTTGTTCGTCATCAGGCGCAGGCTCTGCACGCCGAACTGGTGCAGCATCGGCGCCACCAGTTCATAGTTGCGCTGGTCCGGCTTGAAGCCCAGCTGCTCGTTGGCCTGCACCGTATCGGCACCGGCCTCCTGCAATCGGTAGGCGCGCATCTTGTTCAGGAGGCCGATGCCGCGGCCTTCCTGGCGCAGGTACAGCAGCACGCCGCGGCCCTCGGCGGCGATGCGCTGCAGCGCGCCTTCCAGCTGGGCGCCGCAGTCGCAGCGCTGCGAGAACAGCACGTCGCCCGTCAGGCACTCGCTGTGCACGCGCGCCAGCACCGGTGCGCCGTCGCCGATCTCGCCCAGCACCATCGCCAGGTGCTCCTTGCCGGTCGAATGCTCGACGAACGCGTGCAGCGTGAACTCCGCCCACGGGGTGGGCAGCGCGCACGAGGTCACGTATTCGAGATCATCGGCGGCCGAGGTGGTCTCCAATGCGGTGGCGGGAATTTCTGCGGCGGGCTGCATGACAGTGTTCTTTCTAATAACCGAAGCCCCTCATGATAGCAAATATTGCGCTTTCGGCCCGGGGCCTCCAACGGCCGAGCCTGTGTCCACCCTGGGGTCAGACCCCGACATGGACACAGGCTCGGCCATGGCGCAGTTACTGCGGCAGGTCGAAGACCAGCACTTCGGCGGCTTCGGCATTGGTCAGCGCGACCTGCGTTTCGCGGCTCAGCTTCAGGGCGTCGCCACCTTTCAGCGGGGTGCCGTTGACGCTCACCGTGCCGCGGATCACGTGGACATAGGCCAGGCGCTCCTCATCGAGCACATGGGTGGCGCTGTCGCCTTCGTTCAGCAGCGTGGCGTAGATCGCCGCGTCCTGGTGGATGGTGACGGAGCCATCGCGGCCATCCTGCGACGCGACCAGCCGCAGCTTGCCCTGTTTCGAGGCGGGCGAGAAGTGCTTTTCCTCGTAGCCCGGCGCGATGCCGGCGGCCGATGGCTGGATCCAGATCTGCAGGAAGTGCACGCGCTCGGTGTCCGAGTGGTTGAACTCGCTGTGGCGCACGCCGGTGCCGGCCGTCATGCGCTGCACGTCGCCATAGCGCAGGACGGAGCCGTTGCCCATGCTGTCCTTGTGCTCCAGCGCGCCTTCCAGCACATACGAGATGATCTCCATGTCGCGGTGGCCGTGCGTGCCGAAACCCTGGCCCGGCATCACCTTGTCCTCGTTGATCACCAGGAGCGGGCCGAAGCCGGTGTGGCGCGGGTCGTGGTAATGACCGAACGAGAAGGTGTGGCGGGAATCGAGCCAGCCATGGTTGGCAACACCGCGTTCTTCGCTGCGACGGACTTCTTGCATGATAAGCTCCTTTGATTGTTGGCGATTTCGAACACCGGGTTTTGATGTTCGCGTCTCGGATGAAAAGAGTATAGGCCCCTGTTCGCCAATCAAAAAACGGAAAATTTACCCTTCAATTATCGAAAACTTCGACAATGCTCAGACTTAGCCTGGAAGCCCTGCAGATCGTGGATGCCATCGACCGCCGCGGCTCGTTTTCCGCCGCCGGCAAGGAGCTGCACCGCGTGCCCTCGACCATCTCGTACACCGTCGGCAAGCTGGAGGACGATCTCGGCGTGCAGGTCTTCGAACGCAACGGCCCCCGTGTCGAACTGACGAAGGCCGGCCGCGAGCTGCTGAAGGAAGGCCGCTACCTGCTCAAGGCGGCGCAGGACCTGGAGCACCGCGTGCGGCGCGTCGCCTCGGGCTGGGAAACGGAGCTGGCCCTCGGCCACGACTCCATGTTTTCCAGCATCGCCTTTGCGGACGACATCCGTGCCTTCTACGACGTCGCGCAGCAGACCCGCCTGCGCATCGTGCGCGAGGCGCTGTCCGGCACCTGGGAAGCGCTGCTGGACCGGCGCGCCGACCTGGTGATCGGCGCGCCGGGCGACGGTCCGGCCGGCGGCGGCTACGTCTCCGAGCCGATCGGCACCTTGCGCTGGATCTTCGCGGTGGCGCCATCGCACCCGCTGGCCGCCATCGACCGCCGCCTGGGACGGGCCGACCTGCAGCAGCACCGCGCCGTGGCGATGGCCGATTCGGCACGCCAGAGCGCCCCGCGCACCGTCGGCCTGCTGCTGGGGCAGGATGTGCTGACCGTGCCGGACATGGCCGCCAAGATGCAGTACCAGATAGCCGGCCTGGGCTTCGGCTTCCTGCCCGAACCGGGCGCGCGCGCCGCGATCGCCGCCGGCCTGCTGGTCGAGAAGGAGGTCGACGAGCCGAAGCCGGACGAGACCTTCCACCTGGCCTGGCGCACGGGCGAGACGGGCGCCGCGCTGCAGTGGTGGCTGGCGCGCCTGCGGCAGCATCCGCCGTTCGAGCAGCTGTGCCGGCATATGTCGGGCAGCTAACCAGTGGCTCCAGCCAAGCGGCCATCCGTGGCCCTTCAAAGGAGCCATCCGGTAGCCCAGAATGTGCCCACCAACCACCAGGGACGCCATGCACTTTCTTACACACCAGCCCGTGTCAACTTCGGGGTCAGGCACCAGACAGGACACGGACCCGGCAATGGGGCGCGCCATAGTCGTGGCCGGGCCCGTGTCAACTTGCGTGACTGACCCCGAAGTTGACACGACCTCGGCCGTCATCGCGGGAGCGCGGCCATGAAGCGCAGCGACGGCATGCAGCTGGTGCTGGTGGCGGCCGTGTGGGGCGCGTCGTACCTGTTCATCCGCATCGCGGCGCCGGCGTTCGGGCCGGTGGCGATGGCCGGGGCGCGGGCGCTGCTGGCGGCGGCAATGATGGCGCCCCTGCTGCTGTGGCGCGGCCTGGTGGGCGAGACGCTGCGGCACTGGAAGGGCATCACGCTGGTGGGCGTGACGAACGTGACGCTGCCATTCCTGCTGTTCAATTACGCCGCGCTCGTCATTCCGGCCGGGCTGTCGGCGATCCTGGCCTCGACCACGCCGCTGTTTGCCGCACTGGTGGGGGTGATGTGGCTGGGTGAACGTCTCACCATGGGGCGCATGGCGGGACTGGCGATCGGCTTCGGTGGCGTGGTGCTGCTGGTGGCGGACAAGATCCACCTGCAGCAGGGTGCACTCTGGCCGACGCTGGCCGCGGCCTGGGCCTGCCTGTGTGCCACGCTGCTGTACGGCTTCACGGGCAATTTCACGCGCCGCTACCTGGCGGCCGTGTCGCCGGTCGCCGTGGCGGCGGGCAGCCAGGTGGTGGCCGCGGTACTGCTGTTCGTACCGATGCTGCTGGCCTGGCCGGACGCGCCGCCCTCCACGCGCGCCTGGTCCGCGCTGCTGGCGCTGTGCGCGCTATGCACCACCTTCATCTACGTGGTGTTCTACGGCCTGATCGCGCGGCTGGGCGCCAGCCGGGCCATGAGTTCGCTGTTCCTGATTCCCCCGTTCGGCGTGCTGTGGGGCGGCCTGTTCCTGGGCGAACGATTCACGCTGCGGATGGGCGCCAGCTGCGCCGTGATCCTGCTGGGCTGCGCGCTCACCACGGGGCTGCTGCGGCTGCGCACGCCGGGGAGCGTGAAGCTCGAGACGTGACAGGCGCCGCCGCCCAGTGTGTGGAGTCTGCCCCGACTTACCAGCCTCCGGTGACAGCGCCAATGACAGGCGCCGTCACCATTGCGTGTGGAATCGCCGCGCTCCGTCATCCCTAGCGGCATTCCACAGCCTCCGGTGACAGCGCCAATGACAGGCGCCGTCACCATTGCGTGTGGAATCGCCGCAGTCCGTCATCCCTAACGCGCGGCATTCCACTGCCGCCGGTGACATCGCTCCCCGCTCCGGAGTTTGCGGCCTAGCTGCCCAGGCCCGAAGCCGGGCCTCCAGGATATGCTACAGCGCCTGGTGACCACGCCAATGAAAAGCCGCCCTTGCGAGCGGCTGATGGTGGAAGTTGCCTGCCTCCGGCACTGGCGCCGGCATCGGGTCACGTGCGCCTAGCGCTTGTCGTCGTTCTTGTGGCTCTGGCGGCCGGCCTGCGCGTGCTGTTCGGGCGTGCCGCCACGCGTACCCGCCGTGCCACCCTGATTGGCCTGGTTGCCCTGGCCGCCAGCGCCGCCGGAACCCTGGGCACCGCTCTGGCGGTTCCCGTCGTTCTTGTGGCTCATGCTGCCGGCCCGGCGTGCTTCCTCGGACGTGAATTCATGGGCGTTGCCCGAGGCATGGGCCGCCCGTCCCCCTTCGGAAGCGATTTCGCGCTGGCGCTGCGGGTCCATCGATGCGAAGCCGCGGTTGCTGGTATCGCCGCTCTGCTTGCTGCCCTTGCCGCCACCGCCTTGATTGGATGATGCCATGGTGATCTCCTGTGAATGAACATTGCACATCCTTTAAAAAACCTGTTCTCACGCCGGAAATGGCATGCAAGTCAAGTAAAGGAATGCCCATCTTAGGCCGATCGGCTGGACCTTTTTATAAGAACTGAGGAGAGAGCTTTGTAGGACAAACGCTCACCCAAAAGTAACACGACAGTAGCGCCATCTTACAATTCTTCATTCTGCGTTGCCCTGCAAACGCAGAGCGTTCCCGGCCGACACAAGGGTAAAATCGACTTCCTCCATTCCTACAAATTTTTCCGCCGAGGTCACCATGACGATGCAAGCCTTCCCCCTCCGCCTGCTGCCGGGCGACGACCTGCGCGGCGCCATCGAAACCGCGCTGGCGGGGCAGGACGCCGCCTTCGTGCTGCAGGGCATCGGCTCGCTGTCGGTGGTGCGCCTGCGCTTCGCCGGCCGGCCGCAGGCGGACGAATTCCGGGGCGACTACGAGATCCTGACGATTGCCGGCTCCGTCTCGGCAGACGGCGCGCACCTGCACATGTCCGTCTCGGATGCGGACGGATTGGTGCTGGGCGGCCACGTGGCGCCGGGCTGCATCGTGCGCACGACGGCAGAGCTGCTGGCCGCCACGCTACCCGGCCACGCGTTCACCAGAGAGCACGACCCCGCGACCGGCTATCCCGAGCTGGCGATCCGGGCCCGCTAGCACGCGTTCACCCGAGAGCACGGCGCCGCTAACGGCGATCCCGAACGGGCGATCCGGGCCCGCTAGCGCCGGGCGCGCAGCGGATCGAGCAGGCCGCGCAGGTTGTTGTGGTCGAGCTCGTACATCAGGGCCAGCAACGCACCCAGTTCGCCGCGCGGGAATCCTTCGCGCGCCATCCAGCCCAGGTAGTGGCCGGGCAGGTCGGCCAGCTTGCGGCCCTTGTATTTACCGTAGGGCATGTCGAGGAGGAGGAGTTTGCCGAGTGCTTCGCTGTTCATGATCGGTGATGATTGTTGCGGTGGAGTCAAAGATCTTCTGCCTGAGGACGGCTTTTTCCGGGCATCGACTTCCCGGATACTGCACCGCTCGACTTTAACAGGAGCAGCCATGCCCATCGCCCTGCTGGCGCTGACGATCAGCGCCTTCGCCATCGGCACCACCGAATTCGTCATCGTCGGCCTGCTGCCGACCATTGCCGCCGACCTGCAGGTTACGCTGCCATCCGCCGGCCTGCTCGTCAGCCTGTACGCCCTCGGCGTGGCGGTCGGCGCGCCCGTGCTGACGGCGCTGACCGGCAGGGTGCCCCGCAAGCTGCTGCTGCTGGCACTGATGGTGCTGTTCACTGCCGGGAACCTGCTGGCCTGGCAGGCGCCCGGCTACACCTCGCTGATCGCGGCGCGCATCCTCACGGGGCTCGCACACGGCGTGTTCTTCTCGATCGGCTCCACCATCGCCACCTCGCTGGTGCCGAAGGAGAAGGCGGCCAGCGCCATCGCCATCATGTTCACCGGCCTGACGGTGGCGCTGGTGACGGGCGTCCCGCTCGGCACCTTCATCGGCCAGCACTTCGGCTGGCGCGAAACGTTCCTGGCCGTGTCCGCGCTCGGTGTGATCGCCTTCCTGGGCAGCCTGCTGTTCGTGCCGAAGACGATTCCCCATGCCCCGCCGGCATCGCTGCTGGCGCAATTGCAGGTGCTCGGCCAGCCGCGGCTGCTGCTGGTGTATGCGATGACGGCCGTCGGCTACGGCGGCTCGTTCACCGCCTTCACGTTCCTGGCGCCGATCCTGCAGCGCGTGTCCGGCTTCGGCGAGAGCGCCATCGGCCTCGTGATGCTGGTGTACGGCGTGTCCGTCGCAGTAGGGAATATCTGGGGCGGCCGGCTGGCCGACCGCCGTGGTCCCATCGCCGCGCTGAAGATCATCTTCCTGGGCCTGGCCGCCGTGCTGGTGACACTCACGTTCACCGCGCCGCATCCGTGGCTGGTGGTGCTCACGGTGCTGCTGTGGGGCGCGGTCGCCTTCGGCAACGTGGCGGGCCTGCAGGTGTACGTGGTGCAGCAGGCGGAGCACTACACGCCCCGCGCGGTGGACGTGGCGTCCGGCCTGAACATCGCCGCGTTCAACCTCGGCATCGCCGGCGGCGCCTGGGGCGGCGGCGCCATCGTCGAGCATCTGGGCCTGGTGCACACGGGCTGGATCGGCGGCCTGGTGGTGCTGGGCGCGTACGGCCTGACGGCCTTCAGCGGCCGGCTCGACCGCCTCGACCCACGGCCTGCCACGGCAGCGAAGCCGGTGCACGTGGTGGCGCACTGAGGCTCAGTCCGGCAACAGCAGCAGGTGCTGGGTGGCCGTGTGAAAGTCGCGCCACACGCGGTTGATGGCCGTGTCGTCGCGCGCCGCCTGCAGTCCGCAGTAAGGATACAGGCAATCGACGGCGGCGCGGCAGGTAGCGACGAGTCTTAGCGAAGTGTCCTTCAGCGCCGCCGCATCGGGCGGCGTTTCGCACAGCACGTCCTCCCAGCCCTGGTCGAGGGCGGCGTAGAACGCGGCACGGTCTGTGGCCAGCGTGGTCTGCAGATTCTCCACCAACCTTGCGACAGAGGCTACCTCGATCACGGGCACACCGGTGCTGTGCTGGCGCCGTTGCGCCATCAGCGGCAGCGCCAGCGCGACGAAGCGGCCGGCCATGCCGAGCAGGTTCGCGGCCAGCGTCACATACGCGAGCGCCATGAACGGAAAGCGGTACAGCGGTCCGTCCGCCGTGGCGTGCGCCGCATCGATGGCGAAGCCGTGGCTGGCCGGCACGCGCGCACCATGCAAGTGGTAAGCATGCGAGGCGGAGGCGCGCATGCCGGTCGTCCCCCACGAGGCTTCGTGCGTGACCAGCGCAGCCGGCACGATGAAGGCGCGGATGCTTGGCTGGCCTTCGTCATCGCGCAGCACTTCGCCATCCGCGCGCAGGATGGCGTTGAGCGTGAAATGCGTGGCCATCGGCGCACCGCTGGCGTACTCCCAGCGGCCCGTGATCGCGAAGCCGTCATCCTGCACATTGGCGTAACCGGTCGGGGCGCCGCTGCCGGCGATGCAGACATTCGGCGTGGCCAGGATCTCGCGGGCCAGGGCCGGATCGAGGAAGCCGGCAAACCAGCCGGCGCCGGCGCACAGCGTGACGACCCAGCCCAGGCTGCCGTCCGCCGCGGCGATGCGTTCTTCCAGCCGCACGACTTCCGGCAGCGGCAGCTCGCCACCCCCGACGGCGCGGGGCGCCAGCATGCGCAGCCAGTCCTGCTGGTGCACCAGCGCCTGATGCGAGGGATGCAGCCAGCCCGCCGCATCGGCCGCGGCCAACGCTCCTTCGTCGAGCTCAATCATAGATGCGTTCCAGGCTGCCCTTGCCGAAGTATTTTTCGTATTCGGCCGCCGCGTTCACGTCCATCATGCCGGCGATATAGTCCAGCACCAGCCGTTCGCGCGGGTCCTGCAGGCAGCGCAGTTCCGGCGGCAGCAGCACATTGTCGCGGTTGTAGCGGCGGTCCGTGAGCACCTCGAACAGGCCGCGGATGATTTTCTCGCCCCGTTTTTCGTACAGCTGCACATCCTTCTTGCGCAGGATCGCCTTCCACAGCAGGCTTTTCAGGCCGGTGGCCAGCGATGCCATCGACCGGTAGCCCAGCTGCGGCCCGAACTTGCCGTCGACCACATCGATGTCGCGGCACAGTTCGTGGACGATCTGCGACGTCATCTCCTTGCGCAGCACGATCGAGTACTCCTCCGAGCTGGCCTGCGCTTCCGACTTCAGCGCCTCCTCGTGCGCGCCGTGCGCGATGCGCGAGAACGGCTCGAAGGCGGCGGCGAACTCGCGGCTGATGCGGAACTCGTGCAGGATCTCGCCCCAGGTGATGATGCCGAAGCTCATTGCGTCTTCCAGGTCGTGCGCCGCGTACGCGATCTCGTCGGACAGGTCCATGATCTGCGCGTCGATGCTCTTGCGGGACGTGATGCCGTGCCGGTCCAGTTCCGCCGTCAGGAAGGCGTAATCGTCGTCGTACAGGAATTTCTTCGGATTCTGGTCGCGGCGGTAGAAATACTTGGTGATGCCGGCCAGCGTGCGCACCGTCAGGTTCAGGCCCGCGTACGCGTGATGCTTTTTTTCCAGTGTGCGCAGGATGCGGAATGCCTGCGCATTGCCCTCGAAGCCGCCGAACTGCGTACCCAGTTCATCGAGGATGCGCTCGCCGTGGTGGCCGAAGGGCGGATTGCCCAGGTCGTGCGCCAGCGCGCTCGTCTCGGCCACCACGCTGCGCTCCAGGCCCAGGTCTGCCGCGATGGAGCGGGCGATCTGCGCCACTTCCAGGCTGTGCGTCAGGCGGTTGCGGTTGAAGTTGCTGGCATCGACGCCCAGCAGCTGCATCTTGCCCTGCAGCCGGCGGAACGACGAGGAATACAGCACGCGCGCGTAATCGCGCATGCATTCCTCGCGGCCCTCGCGGCCGTCCTGCTGCGCGTGGACGCGGTATTCGAGCGGCAGCACCAGCGCTTCCTGCGCGCGGGCGAACTCTTTGGTGGTGGCGGAGTACATGATGGGATTCCCTGTGGACGGTGCGATTCTAGCCGACCCGCGCCGCTGAGAGTATATTGCTGCCGGATTCAACTTCGCACCGGATGCACCATGTCGCCAGCCTTGCTTTTCTTCGTCGTCTTTGCCTACTTCGGGCTGCTGCTCGCCGTGGCGTGGGGCACCTCCCGCAATGCGGACAATGCCAGCTTCTTCATCGGGAACAAGCGCTCGAACTGGGTGCTGGTGGCGTTCGGCATGATCGGCACCACGCTCTCCGGCGTCACCTTCATCAGCGTGCCCGGCGCGGTGGGACAGAACGGCTTCGGCTACCTGCAGATCACCATCGGCTACGTGCTGGGCTACCTGGCGGTGACATATGTACTGCTGCCGCTGTATTACCGGCTGCAGCTCACGTCCATCTACCATTACCTGGACGTGCGCCTGGGCCGCCGTTCCTACCAGAGCGGCGCGACGTTCTTCCTCCTCTCGCGCACGCTGGGCGCCACCGCGCGGCTGTACCTGGTCGTGAACATCCTGCAGGCGACCATCCTGGACCGCCTCGGCATGCCGTTCTGGGTCACCAATTGCATCATCCTGCTGATGATCGCGCTGTACACCTACGAGGGCGGCGTGAAGACGATCGTCTGGACCGACACGCTGCAGACCACCGGCATGCTGCTGGGCCTGGGCACCTGCGTGTGGTTCCTGCTGCACACGCTGGGGCTCTCCGTGCCGGACAGCCTGGCGCAGATGGAGTCGGCCGGCCTGGCGCGGGTCTTCGACTTCAATGTCGACAGCCCCGGCTACCTGTGGAAGCAGATCGTGGCCGGCGCCTTCATCACCATCGCCATGACGGGCATGGACCAGGAATCGATGCAGAAGAATATCTCCGTGCGTACGCTGGCCGGGGCGCAGAAGAACATGCTGCTGCTGACGTTCATCCTCGTCTTCGTGCTGGCACTGTTCCTGTTCCTGGGTGGCCTGCTGCACCTGTACGCGGCCCAGGCCGGCATCACGGCCACGGGCGACAAGCTGTTCCCCACGATCGTCGTCGAGCACCTGCCGGCGGCGATGCAGCTGATCTTCTTCATCGCGCTGGTGTCGGCCCTGTTTCCCAGTGCGGATGGCGCCATCACGGCGCTCACGTCCTCCGTCTGCATCGACCTGCTGGGCGTGCAGCGGCGTGCGCTTCCCGAGGCGCAGCAGGTGCGCTGGCGCCACCGCGTGCACCTGGCGTTCTGCGCGCTGTTCCTGCTGCTGGTGATGGTGTTCAAGTGGATCGACAGCCCCAGCATGATCGGCGTGATCCTGAAGCTGGCCGGCTACACCTACGGCCCGCTGCTCGGCCTGTTCGCCTTCGGCCTCGTCACGCGCCGCGCCGTGAAGGATGGCTGGGTGCCGTGCATCGCGGTGGCCGGCCCGGTGCTGTGCGCGCTGCTGGAGCACTGGCAGGGGCTGTTCTTCGGCAGCTACCGGCTGGGCCTGGAGCTGCTGGTGGTGAACGGCCTGTTCGTGTTCATCGGGTTGTGGCTGGTCTCCACGCCGCAACAGCATGGCAGCGGAGCCGCCGCGGCGCCCGCGCTCTGATACAGTCTCGGTATTCATATTGACAAGGAGTAGCTTGTGTCGCGATCCGCTTTTTCCTATGTGCGCGGCGGCTTCGGCCGGGTGTGGCGCTTCATCGATGGAAGCCGCCGTGCCGTCATGAACCTGATCTTCCTGGCGATCGTGATCGCGCTGCTGGTGGCGATCTTCGGCGGCGGCGTCAAGCCGCTGGGCGAGAAGACGATGCTGGTGCTGAACCTGCGCGGCCAGCTGGTCGAACAGACGCCGGGCGGCGCCAAGCTGGCCGCGCTGGCCAATATCGGCGACGAGGACGGCCGCCGCTTCGTGCAGCTGCGCGACGTGCTGAAGGTGCTGGACAATGCCGGCCGCGATCCGCAGATCGGCGGCGCCGTGCTGCTGCTCGACGAGCTCGATGGCGGCGGGCCGGCCATGCAGCGCGAGATCGCCGGTGCGCTGGACCGCTTCCGCGCCACCGGCAAGAAAGTGGTGGCCTGGGGTTCCAGCTACAACCAGCGCCAGTACCAGATCGCCGCGCACGCCAGCGAGGTGTACCTGCACCCGATGGGCGGCGTGATGCTGGATGGTTACGGCAAGTACCGCACTTACTACCGGGATGCGCTGGACAAGCTGGGCGTGACTGTCAACCTGCTGCGCGTGGGTACCTTCAAGAGCGCCGCCGAACCGTTCATCGCCAACGGCCCGTCGCCCGCCGCGCTGGAGGCCGAGGCCTACCTGAACAACGACCTGTGGCAGCGCTACCTGACGGATGTGGAGACGGTCCGCAAGCTCCCCGCCGGGACTATCGCGCGCGGCATCGACAACCTGCCGGCGCTGATGCAGCAGAACGGTGGCGACCTGGCCAGGCTGGCCGTCGGCATCAAGCTCGTGGATGGCCTGAAGACGCGCGACGAGATCCGCACGCTGATGATGAAGCGCGGTTCGCTGGACACGGAAGGCAAGTCGTTCCGCCAGGTGAGCTATGACGAGTACCTGGCGCGGCTGCGCCCCGCGCTGACGGGCGATGCGATCGGCGTCGTGATGGCGGTCGGCGAGATCGGCGACGGCGTCGCGGCCCCCGGCTCGATCGGCGGCCTGTCGACGTCGAACCTGATCCGCATGGCGCGCGAGGACAGCAGCATCAAGGCCATCGTGCTGCGCGTCGATTCGCCCGGCGGCAGCGCGTTCGGTTCGGAGCTGATCCGCCGCGAGCTGGAACTCACGCGCGCGGCCGGCAAGCCCGTCGTCGTCTCGATGGGCAACCTGGCGGCATCGGGTGGCTACTGGATCTCGATGGCCTCCGACGAGGTGATCGCCGATCCGTCCACGATCACGGGTTCGATCGGCGTGTTCGCGCTGATCCCGACCGTCGACAAGGCGCTCGACAAGGTGGGCATCCACAGCGGCGGCGCACCGACCACGTGGCTGGGCGATGCAGGCGACCCAACGCGCCCGCTCGATCCGCGCTTCGCGCAGGTGATGCAGTCGTCGATCGACCACGTGTACGGCGAGTTCACGCGCAAGGCCGCGCAGGCCCGCAAGACCACGCCGGAGAAGATCGATGCGGTGGCGCAGGGCCGCGTCTGGACCGGTGCGCAGGCGCAGGAACGGGGACTGGTCGACACCTTGGGCAGCTTCGGCGACGCGCTGCGCGCCGCCGCCCGCCGCGGCAAGCTGGGCACCGATGCGCGCGTGGTCTACATCGAACGCGAATCGTCCAAGTTCGACAAGCTGATCGAATTCTTCGGCGGCTCGACTGCGATGGCCTCGATCGACGCGATGGTCGACAAGGCCGTGGCACGCCAGGCAAAGGCGGTGCTGGCACCGACCGGCATTCCGCTCGGCGTGGCGGGGCAGGTGGTTGGCGAGATCAACTGGCTGAACGAGATGGCCGCGCAAAGGAAGCCGTTCACGGTCCTCACGCACTGCATGTGTACCCCGGCGGAATAAGCTGCCGACGGCCCTTCGCTGGTGTCTGGCATCTTCCTCGGCCAGTCCTTTGCCGGCATCGTTGGCTGTGCCGGAGGAAGGGGTCAGTCACCGGTTTGTTGCGAGAGGAATCGCCTCTTCAAGCGCCTCGAGCGGCAGGCCAACACCGGTGTCTGGCACCTTCCTCGGGAACAGCCTGCGGTCTCGATAAAGACCGGGCGAGGAGGGTGCCAGAAGCCAGGCCTTCACCGGCGGTGGTGCCGAATGCAAGACGGGGCGGCGCGGTCCACACTACTTCGTTAGTGCCGTCCTCGCCGCCGGCTTCAGGATCGCATCGGCCTTTGCCAGGTCCTCCTTCGACAGCCGCGGCGCTACTTCCTTCAGTGCGGCGCCGGCATTCGGATGGCCGCTGGCCTGGGCGAGGCTGTACCACACGTAGGCCATCGACAGGTCCTTCGGGCCGCCTTCGCCGGTGCTGGTCATCACGGCCAGGTTGAACATCGCATCCCGCTGGCCGCCCATCGCGGCGGCGTTGAACAGTTTGCGCGCGGTGGCCGGGTTCTTCTCGACGATTTCGCCCGTATAGAAGTAGGTGGCCAGCGCGTTCTGCGCGGCCGGCACGCCTTTCACGGCGGCGTCCTTGTAGAAGGCGATGGCGCGCTGCTGGTCCGGTGCCACGCTTTCGCCCAGGTCGTACATCCTGCCCGCCGCATACTGCGCGCCCGCGTGACCCTGTTTTGCCGCGGCGGCGAACCAGGCGCCGGCCAGCTTCAGGTCCTTCGTCACGCCATCCTCGCCCGTGTAGTAGGCCCTGCCCAGCTGGTACATGGCCGGCACGTACCCGGCCTCCGCGGCTTCCTTCAGGTACTTCACCGCCTTCGATGGATTCCGCTCGCCGGCAAAGCCGGACAGGTAGCCCAGGCCCAGCATGCTGGTGGCGGGCACGTAGCCGGCGTCCGCTGCGAGCTCGTAGAATTCGCGGGCGGCGCGGGCATCCTTGCGCACGCCGGCGCCGGCCAGGTGCAGTTTTGCCAGCAGCATCGCCGCCTCGGCGCGTTCGCTCATGGCCGATGGATCGCGCGGATCGAACTTCATCCGGTCGCTCGGCGAGAAGCGTGCATCGGTGACCTTGCGCAGCCAGGTGACGGCCTGCGTGGTGTCGGCCGGCGTGCCCAGTCCCTGCAGCGTCATCTTGCCGATCATCAGGGCGGAGATGTCGTAGCCCAGCTTGTTGTAGTTCTCCCTGAACTTCGCCATCGCCTCCTTGTAATCGCCCTTTTCGTAGGCGGCGATGGCCTGGTCGAGCGTCTTGTCCTTGCGCGCGATGTAGTTGCGGCCGGCGGCGAAGGCACGGTCGGCACCGGAGCACTTGACGGCGGGCGCCATCGGATCGACAGCAGCCGTCTCCGCGGGGGCGCCGGTGCCCGGCATGGTGTTGTAGGCACCCGACTCGGCGTCGCCATAGGGAGACGAGTCGCGCAGCACTTCGGGGCCGGGCGCGCCGGCGCTGGCGATGGGGTTGGCGCCATCTGCCCGCAGGTTGAAGTCGCGCATGTAGTTCAGCACGATGTCGTCCTCGTTCGGGTTATAGGCCGACATGAAGTTGCAGGACGAGGCGTACTTGCGTCCCAGGACCCTGCTCCTGGCGGCGAGGAATTCGCTGGCATCGGCGGCCTGGCGCTTGCCAGAGACGGTGACCGATGGCGTGGCGGCCTGGGCTTCCTGCTGCTGCGCGCTGGCGGGCTGCAACAGCAGGAGCGCGGGCAGGACCAGCGTTCCGGCGATACGGTTCAATGCGAGCATGGCGTCTCCTGATTGCCCTGGTACTAAAATTCTAGTTATATCCGGGCAATGTATCAGGAATGTGTGCGCATCGAAAAAATCAGCGCGGTGAGTGCTTCAGAACGCCGGCTGCGCGACGGCCAGCCGCGAGAAGCTGGCGATGCTGGCCACGGCCGCGAAGGCGGCGCCGGCGGCCAGCGCATAACTGGCGCCATGTGCGCTCGACGCGGTGAAGCAGTAGGCCACGAGTGCCGCACCGCCGCCCTGGCCCAGCAGCCGCGAGATGGCCACCACGCCGCTGGCGCCGCCGGCCCGTCCCGGTGGGGCGCTCGTCATGATCGCCTTCAGGTTGGGGGCCTGGAAGAAGCCGAAGCCCATGCCGCACAGCGCCATGCGCCAGCCGATGTCGAACGCATCGGCGGCGAGGGGCAGCTTCAGCATCGCCACCATGCCGGCCGACAGCAGCGCCAGCCCGATGCCGCCCAGCAGGCCGGGGGCGTAGCGGTCGGACAGGCGTCCCGCCACGGGCGCCATGATCGCCACCATTACGGCCCATGGCGTCATCAGGAAGCCCGTCTCGATGGGCGAGCGGCCCAGCGTCGTCTCGAAATAGAATGGCAGCGACACGAAGGCCAGCGATTGCGTTGCGAAGGTGCAGATCGACGTGAGCGACGACAGCGCGAAGAGGGGACGGCGGAACAGGTCCACCGGCAGCAGCGGCGCCGGGTGGCCGGCCTCGCGCCGCAGCAGCAGCGCGAACAGCACGGCTGCGGCTAGGGCCTCCGGCACCAGGCGCTCCCAGCTCTCCAGGTGGGCGCAATCGCCCAGGAACAGGATCAGCAGCGCAAACGCGCCCACGTTGTACAGGCTCGCAAGCCGGTCGATGCGGTGGCCGGACAGCTTCGTCGCCGGCAGGAAGCGCCGCGCCACGAAGAAGGCGAAGATGCCGGGGATGACGTTGATCCCGAACAGCCATTCCCAGGAGGCCGACGCCAGGATCAGCGAGGCCGTCGTCGGCCCGATGGCAAACGCCACCGCCACGACGAGGGAGTTGAAGCCGAAGCCCCGTCCGATCATCTTGGCCGGGAACACCGCGCGCAGCAGGGCCGTGTTCACGCCCATCAGCGCCGCGCCGCCCACGCCCTGCAGCAGCCGCGCCGCGATCAGGCTGGGCAGCGACCACGCCAGCGCGCAGCCCAGCGATGCAATCGTAAACAGGGCCAGTCCCCACACGGCCACGCGCTTGTAGCCGACGACTTCGCCCAGCGCCGCCAGCGGCAGCAGCGTGGCCACCATCGCCAGCTGGTAGACGTTGATGATCCACACCGACTCGGCCGGCGTCGCGTGCAACTGCGCCGCGATGCCCGGCAGCGCTGTGTTCGCGATCGCCGTGTCCAGCGACGCCATGCCCACGCCGAGCGCGATCGCCAGCATCGCCCAGCCCCGCGGCCCCGGCGGCAGGCCGTCCTGTTGTTCGAGTTCCTGCGGCGTCATGGGGACTTTCGTCATGCAAAACCGGAATTATAGGTCGCCCCCGCAATCCGCGCCTACGGCCGAGCTCGTGTCACCCTGTGGGGTCAGGCGTAGTGACACGCACTCAGCCGTAGCCAGAAAGCGGCGCGAAAAGCCAATGAAAACAATGTGTTGTGAATCCACCCAGCGCTAGTGATCAGCTCGTGTCACTACGCCTGACCCCATGGTGGGACACGAGCTCGGCTGTGGCGATGAGTGCGAGGGCGAAGGAAATTTGTAGCGAGTTTGTATCGGGCAGGGTGATCGAGCGGGGCAACGGGATGCGCCGTGGGCCGCGCCAGTTCAGGCGGTACGGACCGCCGGCGCGGTCGTGGGCGCACGTAACCTATTGTTTCTGCCTGTAAAAGCAGGCAAACCGGCACCGGTCGTGCATTTCGCTGTGATAGAGTCGTTTTGATAAAAATCGTTACTCTATTGAACAAAATATAAGGACCAAGCGATGACATCGCCAGTAGCGCCCCCGACTTCGCCCTCCAAGCCCCGCCGCCGTACCCGTCTCATCGGAACCGTCATTGCCCTTCTTGCCATGGTCGCCCTCGGCTGGCTGGCCTGGCACCTGACGCACCGTCCCGCCGCGGAAGGAGCTGGCGGACCCGGCATGGGCGGCCCCGGCGGACCGGGCGGTCCTGGCGGTGGCGGCGGTCCCGGCGGTCCGGGCGGCGGCCGGCGCGGTGCGACGACGGTCGGCGTGGCCACGGCGGAAACGGCGAACCTGCCCGTCACGCTCGATGCGCTCGGCACCGTCACGGCGGCGGCAACGACCACCGTGCGTCCGCAGGTCTCGGGCATCCTGCAGAAGGTGCTGTTCAAGGAAGGGCAGCTGGTCAAGGCCGGCCAGGTGCTGGCGCAGATCGATCCGCGCCAGTTCGAGATGGCGCTGCTGCAGGCCACCGGCCAGCGGCAACGCGACGAGGCGCAACTGGAGAACGCCCGCCTCACGCTGGAACGCTACCGCACGCTGCTCACGCAGGACTCGATCGCCCGCCAGGATGTCGACACGCAGGCCGCGCTGGTCAAGCAGCTGGAAGGCACCGTGATGACGGACCGCGCGGCCGAAGGCACGGCGCGCCTGAACCTGGGTTACACGAAAGTAGTGGCGCCGATTACCGGCCGCGTGGGCCTGCGCGTGGTCGACGTGGGCAACCTCGTCACCTCGGGTGATACCAACGGCCTGGCGGTCATCACGCAGCAGTCGCCGATCGACGTCGAATTCGCCATCCCGCAGGACCGCGTGCCGGACATCATGGGCCGCGTGGCCACCGGCGCCTCGCTTGCCGCGCAGGCCTACGACCGCACCCGCACCGATGTACTGGCGACCGGCCGCTTCGCCGCGCTGGACAACCAGGTCGACACGGCCACCGGCACCGTGATGGCCAAGGCCCGCTTCGACAACGACAGGATGACGCTGTTCCCCAGCCAGTTCGTCAACGTGCGCCTGGAAATGCGCACCATCCAGAATGCCGTGCTGGTGCCGGTCACGGCCCTCCGCCATGGCAGCACGGGCGACTTCGTCTGGGTACTGAACAACGACCGCACCGTGTCGATGCGCACGGTCACGCGCGGCCAGGCGACGGTCGACAAGGTGCAGATCGCCACCGGCCTGAAGGTGGGCGAGAAGGTCATCACGGAAGGCGCCGACCGCCTGAAGGATGGCGCGGCCGTCGTCCTGCCGGGCGACAAGCCGAAGGCGGGCGGCCAGGGCGCACGCGGCCAGCACAGGCGGGGACAGGCCGGCCAGGGCGCCAGCGATTCCGCCACCGCGCAAAGCGGTCCGCCGACCGGTGCGAACACCGCGCCGGCCGCAACCCCCGATGTCGCACCGGGCGCCGTTGCCACCGACGCGTCGAAGATGCGCCGCCACCGCACGGATGGCAGCACGCCGGAACGCGAGATGCCTGAAGGCGGCGGCCACAGCGCGCCAAGCGCCGCCGATGGCCGCAGCACCGCGCCGGGCGTGGGTCGCACCACCGAACAGCCGGCAGCCGCACGATGAGTCCATCGACACCATTCATCCGCCGCCCCGTCGCCACGTCGCTGCTGATGCTGGCGATCGTGCTGGCGGGCCTGGTGGGCTTCAAGCTGCTGCCGCTGTCCGCATTGCCGCAAGTCGATTTCCCCACCATCCAGGTGCAGACGCTGTATCCAGGCGCCAGTCCGGAAGTGATGGCGCAGACGGTGACCGCGCCGCTGGAACGCCAGTTCGGCCAGATGTCCGGCCTGCAGCGCATGAGCTCCACCAGCGCCGCCGGCGTCTCCATCATCACGCTGCAGTTCGGCCTGGGCCAGACGCTCGACGTGGCCGAGCAGGAAGTGCAGGCCGCGATCAACGCGGGCGGCTCGCTGCTGCCCACGGATCTGCCGGCGCCGCCCGTCTACGCCAAGGTCAATCCGGCCGATGCGCCCGTGCTGACGCTGGCCATCACGTCCGACACGATGCCGCTGACGGAAGTGCAGAACATCGTCAACACGCGCCTGGCCCTGAAGATCAGCCAGGTCACCGGCGTGGGCCTGGTCTCCCTCTCGGGTGGCCAGCGGCCCGCCGTGCGCATCCAGGCCGACACGCTGGCACTGGCCAGCTACGGCCTCGGTCTCGACACGCTGCGCACCGCCATCACGAACGCCAACGCCAACAGCGCCAAGGGCTCGTTCGACGGCCCTACGCGCTCGTTCACCATCAACGCGAACGACCAGTTGCTGACCGCCGCCGATTACCAGAGCCTGATCGTCGCCTACAAGAACGGCGCACCGGTGCGTCTCACCGACGTGGCGAAGGTCGTCGACAGCGCCGAGAACATCAAGCTGGGCGCCTGGGCCAACATGAAGCCGGCCATCATCCTGAACGTGCAGCGCCAGCCGGGCGCCAACGTGATCGCCACGGTGGACGCCATCAAGGCACGCCTGCCCGAGCTGCAGGCCGGCCTGCCCAGCGCGCTGCGCGTCGACGTGCTGAGCGACCGCACCACCGGCATCCGCGCTTCCGTCGAACACGTGGAGATCGAACTGGTGCTGGCCGTGCTGATGGTGGTGCTGGTGATCTTCCTGTTCCTGCACGATGTGCGGGCGACCGTCATCGCCAGCCTGTCCGTGCCGATCTCGCTGATCGGCACCTGCGGCGTGATGTACCTGATGGGCTACAGCCTGAACAACCTGTCGCTGATGGCGCTCACGATCGCCACCGGCTTCGTGGTCGACGATGCGATCGTCATGATCGAGAACATCGCGCGCTATATCGAGGAGGGCGAAACGCCGATGGCTGCCGCGCTGAAGGGCGCCAGCCAGATCGGCTTCACCATCATCTCGCTGACCGTGTCGCTGATCGCCGTGCTGATCCCGCTGCTGTTCATGGGCGACGTGGTGGGGCGCCTGTTCCGCGAATTCGCCGTCACGCTGTCGATCACGATCCTGATCTCCGCCGTGGTGTCGCTGACGCTGGTGCCGATGATGTCCGGCCGCTGGCTCAAGTCGCACCATGACGACAAGCCGAACAGCTTCGGCGGCCGGGTGCAGCACTTCTTCGACTGGGTGATCGGCCACTACGACCGCTCGCTGCAGTGGGTGCTGCTGCGCCAGGGGCTGACGCTGGTCGTCGCATTGGCCACGCTGGTGCTGACCGCCGTGCTGTACATGCTGATCCCGAAAGGCTTGTTCCCCACGCAGGACACGGGCCAGCTGCAGGCCCGCATCGAAACGGCGCAGGCCGTATCGTACGACCGCATGGCCGAGCTGCAGCAGCAGGCGGCGCGCGAGATCCTGAAGGATCCGGACGTGCAGTCGCTCAGCTCCCTCGTCGGCGTGGATGCGGCCAACAACACGATGCTCCACACGGGCAGCATGCTGATCAACCTGAAGCACGATCGCGGCGACCAGCCGGAGATCATGGAGCGGCTGCGGCAGCGCGTCGCCAACGTCGCCGGCGTGCGCATCTACCTGCAGCCGACCCAGGACCTGACGATCGATGCGGAGACGGGTCCCACGCAGTTCCGCGTATCGATCGAAGGCGCCGACACGGCCACCGTCACCGAGTGGGCCAACAAGCTGGCCACGCAGATGGCGAAGAAGGCGCAGCTGCGCAACGTGGTATCCGATGCCGGGGCCACCGGTGCCGCAGCCTACGTCAATATCGACCGCGACACTGCTTCTCGTTTATCCATCACGGCGTCGGCCATCGACGATGCGCTGTACAGCGCATTCGGCCAGCGCATCGTCTCCACCATCTTCACGGAGACCAACCAGTACCGCGTGATCCTCGAATCGGCCCCGGGCCTGCTGACCACGCCGCAGTCGCTGGGCGACCTGCAGATCCGCACCGGCGGCGGCAGGCCCACGCCGCTGTCGGCCGTCGCCGAGATCGTCGAGAAGCCGGCGCCGCTGCAGATCACGCACGTGGCGCAGTATCCGGCCACCACGCTCGGCTTCGATACGGCCGATGGCGTGTCGCTGGGCCGCGCCGTGGAATCGATCCGCGAGGCGGCAGACGAGATCAAGCTGCCCGGTGCCGTCACGCTGACCTTCCTCGGTGCGGCGGGCGCCTACCAGGCGTCGCTGACCAACCAGCTGTGGCTGATCCTGGCAGCGGTGGTCTGCGTGTACATCGTGCTGGGCGTGCTGTATGAAAGCTATATCCATCCGCTGACGATCCTGTCCACGCTGCCCTCGGCCGGCGTCGGCGCGCTGCTGGCGCTGATGGTGTTCGGCCAGGACCTGGGCGTGATCGGCATCATCGGCATCATCCTTCTCATTGGTATCGTGAAGAAGAACGCCATCATGATGATCGACTTCGCCATCGAGGCCGAACGCGATGGCGGCAAGCCGCCGCAGGAAGCGATCCACCAGGCGGCGCTGCTGCGCTTCCGGCCGATCCTGATGACGACCTTGGCGGCGCTGTTTGCCGCCGTGCCGCTGATGCTGGGCTTCGGCGAGGGCGCCGAGCTGCGCCGGCCGCTGGGCCTGGCCATCTTCGGCGGCCTGCTGGTAAGTCAGCTGCTGACGCTGTACACGACGCCGGTGATCTATCTCGCCTTCGACCGCCTGGGTCAGCGCTTCGGCAGGAAACCTGACCAGCGCGCAGGCGACCAGGATCCACGTCACAGCGCCGACGGAGCCGTGTCGTGAACCTGTCCGAACCGTTCGTCCGCCGTCCCATCGCCACCGTCCTGCTGACGATCGGCCTGGCGCTGGCCGGCATTGCCGCGTTCTTCGTGCTGCCCGTGTCGCCGCTGCCGCAGGTCGATTTCCCCGCCATCTCGGTGAGCGCCAGCCTGCCGGGCGCCAGTCCCGACACGATGGCCAGCAGCGTCGCCACGCCGCTGGAGCGAAGGCTGGGCGTGATCGCCGGCGTCAACGAGATGACGTCCAGCTCGTCCAGCGGCTCGGCGCGCGTCAACCTGCAGTTCGACCTGAACCGCAATATCGATGCGGCCGCGCGCGAAGTGCAGGCGGCCATCAATGCCTCGCGCGCCGACCTGCCGGCCACGCTGAAGAGCAATCCGACCTACCGCAAGATGAATCCGTCCGATGCGCCAGTGATCATCCTGGCGCTCACGTCGCCCACCCGCACGCCGGGCCAGGTGTACGAGGCCGTGTCGAACATCGTGTCGCAGAAGCTGGCGCAGGTGAAGGGCGTGGGCGACGTGGAGATCGGCGGCGGCTCGCTGCCCGCCGTGCGCGTGGAGCTGCTGCCCTACCAGCTGAACCAGTACGGCGTGTCGACGGAAGACGTGCGCGCCGCCATCCAGGCCACCAACGCCAACCGGCCGCGCGGCGCGCTGGAAGGCGAAGGGCGCCGCCTGCAGATCTACTCGGCGCCGAGCACGGCGACGGGCGGGCGCAGCGCCGCCGACTACCGCGACCTGGTGGTCGCCTGGCGCAACAACGCCGCGATCCGCCTGCGCGACGTGGCCACCGTGGAGGACGGGCCGGAAAACAAGAACACGCTCGGCCTGTTCAATGGCCAGCCGGCCGTGATCGTGCTGATCACGCGCCAGCCGGGCGCCAACATCATCGAGACGGTGGACAGCGTGCGCGCGCTGCTGCCGCAACTGCGCGAGCAGCTGCCGCAGGACATCACGGTCTCCGTCGCCTCGGATAGCACCAACTCGATCCGCTCGTCGCTGCACGAGATCGAGGCCACGCTGGTGATCTCCGTGGTCCTGGTGGTGCTGGTGGTCAGCGCGTTCCTGCGCAGCGCCGTCGCCACGATCATCCCGGCGATCGCCACCATCGTCTCGCTGCTGGGCACCTTCGGCGTGATGTATATGTTGGGCTTCTCGCTGAACAACCTGTCGCTGATGGCGCTGACGGTGGCCACCGGCTTCGTGGTCGACGATGCCATTGTTGTGCTGGAAAACACGGCGCGCCACGTGGAGGAGGGCATGGACCGCTTCAAGGCCGCGCTGCTGGGCGCCCGCGAAGTGGGCTTCACCGTGCTGTCGATCAGCCTGTCGCTGGTGGCCGTGTTCATTCCGCTGCTGTTCATGGGCGGCCAGGTGGGCCGGCTGTTCCGCGAGTTCGCCGTCACGCTGTCGGCCGCCGTGATGATCTCGCTCGTCATCTCGCTGACCACCACGCCGATGATGTGCGCCTGGCTGCTCAAGTCCGAAAAGGACCGCAAGCCGCCCGGCCGCATCTCGCGCGCGTTCGAACGCTCGTTCCTGTGGATGCAGCGGGTCTACGAGCACGCGCTGGACTGGGCGCTGCACAGCGTCTGGCTGGTGATGCTGATCCTCGTGTTCGTCATTGGCCTGAACGTGTTCCTGTTCGCCGCCGCGCCGAAGGGCTTCTTCCCGCAGCAGGACACGGGCCAGATCCAGGGCGGCATGCGGGCCGACCAGAGCATTTCGTTCCAGGCCATGCAGCAGAAGCTGCGGCAACTGGTGGACATCATCCGCAAGGATCCGGCAGTCGACACCGTCGTCGGCTTCACGGGCGGCTCGCGGGCCGGTGGCGGCTTCATGTTCGTCAACCTGAAGCCGGCGTCGGAACGCACCGAGGCCGGGCAGGCCGTGATCGCGCGCCTGCGGCCGCAGCTGGCCAAGGTGACGGGCGTGTCGCTGTTCCTCAATCCCGTGCAGGACCTGCGCATGGGAGGGCGGTCCAGCAATTCCACTTACCAGTACACGCTCAAGAGCGATAACCGGGCGGACCTGAAGAACTGGGCGTCGAAGCTGGCGGACGCGATGAAGAACCAGGTGGAACTCACCGACATCGACACGGACCAGCAGGACAACGGCGTCGAGACGTTCGTGACGATCGACAAGGAGACGGCATCGCGGCTGGGCATGAGCGTGAAGGATGTCGACAACGCGCTGTACAACGCCTTCGGCCAGCGCCAGGTCGCCACGATCTACGATGAGCTGAACCAGTACAAGGTGGTGATGGAAGTGGCGCAGCAATATGCGCAGAGCCCGGAAGCGCTGCGCGACGTGTACGTGCCGAGCAAGGCGGCCGGCACGGTGAGCACAAGCACGAGCACGAGCGGCACCGACGTGAGCACGACCGCCGGCGGCACCAACGCGTCCACCAACAATGCGCAGGGCCAGCGCGACACGTCCACGGGTGCCGCGCTGTCCACGGCGGCGGCGCCGATGGTGCCCCTGTCCGGCATCGCCAGCTTTGCCGAGAGTTCCACGCCCACCTCCGTCAACCACGAGGATGGCGAGCTGTCGACGACGATCTCGTTCAACCTGGCCGAAGGCGTGAGCCTGGGCGAAGGGCAGGCCGCCGTGAAGCAGGCCGAAGCCGACATCGCCATGCCGAACAATGTGCGCGGCAGCTACGCGGGCCAGGCCAAGCAGGCGGAGGAATCGAACAAGCAGCAGCCTCTGCTGATCCTGGCCGCCATCGTCGTCATCTACATCGTGCTGGGCATCCTGTACGAAAGCCTGGTGCACCCGGTGACGGTGCTCTCGACCCTGCCGTCGGCCGGCGTGGGCGCCGTGCTGGCGCTGCTGCTGTTCCGCATGGAGTTTTCCATCATCGCCCTGATCGGCGTGTTCCTGCTGATCGGGATCGTGAAGAAGAACGCCATCCTGATCATCGACTTCGCGCTGGAAGCGGAGCGGGCACGGGGCATCTCCGCCATCGAGGCGGTGCGCGAGGCCTGCCTGCTGCGCTTCCGCCCGATCCTGATGACGACGCTGGCCGCCGCGCTCGGTGCGCTGCCGCTGGCGATCGGTTTCGGCGAAGGCTCGGAACTGCGCCAGCCGCTGGGCATCGCCATCATCGGCGGCCTGGTGGCCAGCCAGCTGCTGACATTGCTGACCACGCCGGTCGTCTACATCCTGATGGACAAGCTGCGTTCGCGCGGCGCCGAAGAACAACAACTGAGCCGCACCCATGCCGGGGACGCGGCCGTGACCACGCCATGAAACGATCGATGAACTTACGCTACAACGTCTTTGCATTAGCTGCCATCGCCGCCCTGAGCGCCGGCTGCGCGGTCGGCCCGAAGTATGAAGTGCCCACGTCCGCCGCCAATACGGTGCCGGCCACGTTCAAGGAGCAGCAGGGCTGGACCCAGGCGGCGCCGGCCGATGCGCTGGAGCGGGGGCCGTGGTGGACGCTGTTCGGCGACCCCGTGCTCGACGAGCTGGCCGCCAGCATCGAGGTGAACAACCAGAACGTGGCGCTGGCCGCCGCCCAGTATGCGCAGGCGCGCGCCGTGGTCGCCGAGCAGCGCGCATCGCTGTTCCCGACCGTGAGCCTGGACGGTAGCGGCACCCGCTCCGGCGGCCGCGGCACGGGCCAGACGGCCAACAACTACCGCGTCGATATCGGCGGCAGCTGGGAACCGGACATCTGGGGCCGGCTGCGCGCCGGCGTGACGGGCGCGCAGGCCAGTGCCCAGGCCAGTGCCGCGGAACTGGCGTCGGCGCGGCTGTCCGCGCAGGGCGAGCTGGTGGCCAACTACATCGGCCTGCGCCAGGCGGACGTGGAAAAGCAGATCTACGATACGACGACGGAAGGCTACGAGCGCGTGCTGCAGATCACGCAGAACCGCTTCGATGCCGGCGTCACCGCGCGCTCCGACCTGCTGCAGGCGCAGACGCAGCTGGCCAGTGCCCGCGCCGACCAGCTGACGGCGATCCGCCAGCGCGCCGTGTACGAACACGCCATCGCCGTCCTGCTGGGCAAGGCGCCATCGGAATTCTCGCTGGCGCCGGCACCGTGGACGGTGACCGTGCCGGAAGTACCGCTGGGCGTGCCGTCCACGCTGCTGCAGCGCCGGCCCGACATCGCCGCGGCGGAGCGCCGCGTGGCCGTCGCCAACGAGAACATCGGCATCGCCCGCGCCGCCTATTTTCCTTCGCTGAACCTGTCCGCCTCCTACGGCTACGGCAGCAGCTCGGTGGGCGGCCTGTTCAACGCATCGAACAACCTGTGGTCGCTCGGTCTGTCCGCTGCGCAGACGCTCTTCGATGCCGGCGCCATCGCCGCCCGTGTCGAGCAGACGAAGGCGGCGCGGGACGCCACCATCGCCCAGTACCGCCAGACGGTACTGAACGCCTTCGCCGACGTGGAAGACCAGCTGGCCGCCACCCGCGCGCTGGCCGCACAGCAGGAACTGCGCCGCCAGGCCTCGGAAGCGGCCGACCAGGTCGAACAGCAGATGATCAACCGTTATCGGGCCGGGCAGGTGAACTACACCGAGGTCGTAAACGCGCAGGTGACGGCGCTGTCGGCGCGCCGCGCGCTGATCCAGGTGCAGGCGGACCGGCAGACCACCGCGGTAGCTCTGATACAGTCGCTGGGTGGCGGCTGGAGCGCGGGCGGGCTGCAGTAGAAAGGGAGTAGAAAGGGGATAGGCACCCATTTTCGGGCAACACACGTGTTGCTCGAAAATAGGTGCCTGTCCCCGATGCCGTCAATCCATCCCGCGCTTGCCCGGCGCCCAATATGCCTTGGCATGCCGCCGCCCGCCATGCAGGCCATGCTGGCGCAGCGCGCGTCCCATCTGCTGGATCGAGCCGGCCTGGCCGGTCAGGATGATGCCGGCGTTCGCATGCGCTTCCAGCAGCGTCGCCATGCGCGATTGCAGCCCGGCCAGATGGCCGCCGTCGGCGCGCCGCACGCCAATCACCGCATCGCCGATACCCAGCCGATCGCACACCGGCCGCACTGCCGTGTCGTCCGACACCTCCAGCAGCGCGTGGACCTCCTCCTGCGCATCCTTGCGCAGCGCTGCGACAAGGCCCAGCGACGTCTCGTCGCCGAACACGACCAGGGGGCCGTCCTCCGGCGCGATCGAGCGGCGCGGCCCGGACACGATGCAATCGTCGCCCTTGCGCAGCGCCCGGGCCCACTGCGTTCCCGGCCCTTCGCCATGCAGGTACACGAGGATGCGCGTGCGCCCATAGGTGGCATCCCAGTCCATCGGCGTGTAGGTGCGCTGGGTCCAGCCGCCCAGCTGGACCTGGATCTTGTCGCCCGGTGTCCATGCCGCATTGCGCAGCGCGTCGCCGCCCAGCGTGACGAGGCGGAAGGCCGGGCCGGCTTCCTCGATGCCGGTGATCTTCGCGCGCCGCGTGAACAGCTTGAGGAGCGCCGATTCGAGCAGGCCGGCGCGGGGTGGGGTGTCGTTCATGTTTCGTCTCCGGTGGTGGTCAGAGGTCGGGATTCGTCGGCCGGGCTTCGGCATCGCCGCGGCGCGCACGGCGGCCCCAGTGACCCCGGACGTGTTCCTTGAACGCCGCACGCTCCTCGGCACTCATGCGTTCCCAGCGCCGGTGGTGCTTCCAGCGGCCATGGCCGCCGCCGCCGAACAGGATCTTGCACAGTGCCAGCAGCGCCAGGGCGTGCCAGTAGCCGATCACCTTCGCGCCGTCGAACAGGGCCGGCATCAGCCAGTTCCACAGCACCATCACCAGCCACACGACGGCGGCCAGCAGGGCGATCCAGACGATCGCTTTCAACAGGATTCTCGCAGCGCCGTGGCGCCGCTTGGAGTGGGTCTTCATCGTGGTGCTTTCAGTCGTCGTCATCGTAAAAAGGTTGCAGGCGGGCGCGCAGGTGCAGCACGGCGCGCCGCTTCCAGCCCAGCAGCGTGTTGACCTTGATGCCATCGCGCTCGGCCAGTTCGTTGAAGCTCAGGCCCTCCAGTTCATGCGCGATGAAGACATCGCGTTCGTTGGCGGGCAGTTCCTCCAGCGCGGCGACGATCGCGTCCAGCAGCACCGCCCGCGTGTAGGCCGCTTCCGGACCGTCGTCGGAGGAGGGCAGGGCGTGATCGAGGAAGCTCTCGTCGGCGGCATCGATCATGGCTTCCGGCAGCGCTTCCTCGCGCTTCTTGCGCACCCGGTCGATGATGCGGTTCTGCGCCACCCGCGCCAGCCAGGCGCCCACCTGCTCGATCGGTTCGGGCAGGCTGCAGGCGCGCACGAACTCGTGCAGCACGTCCTGCAGGATGTCCTCCGCATCGCCCGGATCGGGTACGCGGCGGCGGATGAAACCGAACAGGCGCTTGCGTTCGCGCGCGACGGTCTCGGTGATGCCTGGTCTGTGGTCTGTCATCAGGGGCGGGAATGGTTTCTCGGAAGGGGACAGGCGCCCATTGTCGGGCAACCCCTGTGTTGCCCGAAAATAGGTGGCTGTCCCCGATGTTGTCGTGTCCATGCAAGGTAAGACGGATCACGCGCCGGAATATTGTGACGAAATCCCGTCCGCAGGCAAAAACCGCCTTCCGGTGCGCGCACAAAGGCATTTCCAGGCCGTGGGCGCGGTTATATACTTGCGTCGCTTTTCACAACCGAGGACATACCTTGTTCAAACAACTCGCACTGCCGGCCACCCTGCTGGCCGCGCTGTCCGGCATGACCGGTGCCGCACACGGCGACGAAGGCCAGTGGCAACCCCACCAGCTGCCGCAACTGAAGGCTGAACTGAAGCGCATCGGCATCCGCATTCCCGCCGAACAGCTGGCCGACCTGTCGAAGAAGCCCATGAGCGCCATGGTGTCGCTGGGCGGCTGCTCGGCGTCGTTCGTGTCGCCCGATGGCCTGGTCGTGACCAACCACCACTGCGCCTACGGGGCGATCCAGCGCAATTCGAGCGCGGAGAAGAACTACATCGTCAATGGCTTCCTGGCCAGGACCCGTGCAGAGGAACTGCCCGGCGGTCCGAGCACGCTGGTGTACGTGACCGACAAGGTGGAAAACGTCACGGACCGCGTGCTGAAGGGCCTCGACAACGTGGGCGGCAAGGCGCGCCACGAACAGATCGAGAGCCGCGTGAAGGCGCTGGTGGCCGAGTGCGAGACGGACAAGTCCTACCGCTGCGCCGTGCCCGCGTTCCATCGCGGCCTGGAGTACTACCGCATCCGCCAGATGATGATCCGCGACGTGCGCCTGGTGTATGCGCCGGCGGACATGATCGGCAACTACGGCGGCGACATCGACAACTACGAATGGCCGCGCCACACGGGCGACTACTCCTTCCTGCGCGCCTACGTGGGCAAGGACGGCCGTCCCGCCGATCCGTCGCCGGACAACGTGCCGTACAAGTCGAAGGACTTCCTGGTGCTGTCCGCAGAAGGCCTGAAGGCGGGCGATCCGATCCTGGTGGCCGGCTACCCGGGCCGCACCAGCCGCTACAAGCTGCCGAGCGAGATCCGCTTCGCGCGCGACACGTCGTATCCGGCCGCCGTCGCCGAATTCCAGGCGGACCTGGACACGATTGCCGCAGCCACCAAGGGAAGCAAGAACGACGAAGTGCGCTACGCCTCCGTGGTGAAGTCGATCAACAACCGCATGAAGAAGACGCAGGGCCTGCTGGACGGCTTCGCGCGCAAGGACATCGCCGCCATCAAGGACGTGCAGGATGCCGAGTTCCGCGCCTGGTATAAAACGAGCTCGACCCGGTCACAACCGAACGTGTCGGCCGCCATGCTGGCCGAGCTGGATGCCGCGATCGCCGCCGACATGGCGCTGGAGCAGCAGACCTTCGCCTGGAACGTGGCCACCAACTCGGACCTGTTCAAGTCCGCGCGCTCGCTGTACCGGCTGGCGCTGGAGCGCAAGAAGCCCGATGCGCAGCGCGAGTCCGGCTTCCAGGACCGCGACCTGGCGATGATCAAGGCGCGGCTGACGCGCCTGGAGCAATCGTACGTGGGCGGTGTCGACCAGGCCCGCTTCACGGCCGGCCTGCAGCGCTACGCGAAGCTGCCGGCGGCCTTCCATCCGCAGGGACTCGACGCGCTGCTGCCGAAGGCGGCGGACGTGCCGGCCCTGTACCAGCGCAGCAGGCTGGGCGACACGGCCACGCGCCTGGCGCTGCTGGACGCCGATGCGGCCACGCTGGAACGGTCGGACGATCCGTTCATCCGCCTGGCCGTGCAACTGAACGATTTTGCGCTGGCGCTGGAAGAGCGCTCGAAGGAATCGGAAGGCAACCTGGAAAAGGTGATCCCGCAGTACATGAGCGCCGTCATCGCATGGAAGAAGTCGCAGGGCAAGCCGGTCTACCCGGACGCCAACTCCACGCTGCGCGTCACGTTCGGCACGGTGGACGCCTACTCGCCGAAGGACGGCATCTCGAAAGGCCCGTTCACGACCGTGGAAGGCATCGTCGAGAAACACACCGGCAAGGACCCGTTCGATGCGCCGGCGAAGCTGCTGGAGGCGATCAAGGCCAAGCGCTACGGCCAGTTCAAGGATCCCGTGCTGGGCACGGTGCCGGTGGACTTCCTGTCCAGCGCCGACACCACCGGCGGCAACTCCGGCTCGGCCATCGTCAACAGCCGCGGCGACCTGGTGGGCCTGAACTTCGATTCGACCTATGAATCGATCACCAAGGACTGGTACTTCGACACGGCCATCACGCGCGCCATCCACCTGGACATCCGCTACATGCTGTGGGTGATGAAGGAAGTCGACCATGCCGACAACCTGCTGCAGGAAATGACGATCCGCTACCCGAAGAAGTAATCCGCTACGGTCGAGGCCGTGTCACATGGGGTCAGGCACCGTGACACGGGCTCTGCAGTGAATTCCTGTCCTGGTGCCTGGCACCGTGACTCGGGCTCTGCAGTGAATTCCTGTCCTGGTGCCTGGCACCGTGACACAGGCTCAGCAGTGAATTCTGTCCTGGTGCCTGGCACCGTGACTCGGGCGCTGCAGTGAATCCGAAGCCGCCGTCCGCGAGGAGGGCGGCTTTTTTACTGGTGCAGCAGGTCGAGCGTGGCCTGGTCGGGCAGGCCGTCGTAGAAGCTGTCCAGCGCGGCGGAGAAGAGGGTGCCGTCAGCGGCGGCCGCCGCGAACAGCGTCATCGACGAGCGGAACTTCAGCGCATCGACGTGACCGAGGATCACGCTGGCCGGCGTGCCGGCATGCTCGTTGACGAGCGCCGTGCATTCGCGCAGCCGGCTCCCCAGCAGCGGGTGGGCCAGGTAGGCGCGCGCTTCGCCCAGCGACGCCACGCCGTAGAAGCGGCTGGCCTCCGAGCGGCCCAGGGCAGCGAGCTGCGGGAAGATGAACCACATCCAGTGGCTGGCCTTGTGGCCGGCGCGCAGTTCGCGCAGGACATTGCCGTAGACGCCCTGCTGGGCGGTGATGAAGCGGTCGAGATCGAATTGCATGGCGGCTCCGTTTGCTCGGATAGTCGTGCATGCAGTGTATACGGCGCTGGTTCGCACCACCGCGCCTCGGTCGGCGCGCTAGCTGCCCGCCGGTTTTCCCATATGTTTTGCCAGGAAGGCTTCCAGCCGACGGTAGACCTCGGCCTGGTTTTCCGTATCGTAGAAGCCATGCCATTCGTAATCGACGTAGTACCACTCGGGCGGACGGCCGGCCTTTGTCAGCGCATCGCGCATGCGAAACGCGTGTTCTTTCGGCGCGATCCGGTCCTTGCCACCATGGATCAGCAGCACGGGCGTGCGGATCGCATCGGCATGCAGCGCGGGCGAGATGCGGTCCAGCTCCGCCACATCGTCGCCGACCTGGCGGCGCACCGCAGCGGCGACGCCCTTGCTGCGTTTCACATCGGGCTCGTCCTTGAAGAGCTTCAGGTCATACACGCCGGCATATCCCGCCACGCACTTGACCAGAGCCGGTTCGCGCTCAGCCAGCGTCAGTGCGGCATAGCCGCCGAAGCTGGCACCGAACACGCACACCCTGTCGGCATCGACATTGGATTGGTCGATAGCCCAGCGCACGCCATCGACCAGGTCGTCGATGATCCTGTCATGCCACTGGCGGTAGCCGGCCTGCCGGAACGCTTCGCCCCGGTTGCCGGATCCCCGGAAATTCACCTGCAGCACAGCATAGCCGCGGCTGGCCAGAAACTGTGCATCAGCGTCGAAGTACCAGTTGTCGGCGATGCCGATCGGACCGCCATGCGGCACCAGCACAAGTGGCAGTTTGCCGGCTGGCGGCTTGCGCGGCAGCGTCAGGAACCCGCGCAACTGCAGGCCGTCGCGGGCGGTGAACGAAATGGGGCGGCGCGGTGCCATGTCGTCCGGCTCGATCGCGTCCATCGCGGCGAACAGCAGGTCGGCATTGCCGGTCTTGCGGTCGAACAGGTAGAACGCGCCGGGATCGCGGTCGCTGCGCACGCTGAACAGGATCTTGCCGCCGTCGCGCGTCACGTCGACGAAGCGCACCGTACTGCCCGGGAATTGCGCGGCAAGCTGCCGATGCAGAACGACGTCGGGATGGCTGTCCGGTTCCAGATAGCGTATCTGCGGCACGCCGACCGACGTGAATGCCACGATGGGCAGGTATGGACTCGTGCCGTACATGGGGGCGTCCAGCGCGCCATCCGGATCGCGGGCGACGACGCGGCGTGCGCCGCTGGCTAGGTTCTCGCGGATCAGTCCTGCCGGTTCACCGTCGACGGCGTGCCACGCCATGAATTCGGTGTCATCGGCGGAAAAGGCGAAGGGAGAAAGCCAGGTGCCGGTCTTCTCGCGCGGCACGCGCTGCCATGCGCTGCCATCGCCGTTGCGCCGCAGCAGTGCGAACTCTGCGTCGTCGTCACTACCTTTGGCAAACCTGGGTGTTCCGTCGTTCTGCAGCACGAACCGGGCGCCGGACAGCGGCACGCGGGCGACGGAACGCCGGTTGCCCTTGATGGCATCCACGTCCAGCAGTTCGCTGAAATCGGTCTGCCACAGATTGGACGACAGGAACACGCGGTTGTTCAATGCCGCTGGAATGTCCGCGATGTAGCCGCTGCCGTAATCGTCCTGGAAGCCACTAGTGCGGCCCGAGTTGGCGAAACGGTCCATGCCGTACAGGTATTCCTGCCGTTTCCCGTCATAGTCCAGCGCCAGCACCTCGCCATACGATGCCGGGATCTCCCGCGAGCCTTCTTCGCGCCCCTTTCGTACGACGACGCGTGTATTGCTGACCCAGTAATAGTCGAGCGGCACCTCGAATGCGGGCAGGCGCACCACGCTTTCGATCTTCAGGTTGGGAATGCTGTAGAACGTCAGCGTGGGCACTTCCCTCTTGCCGATCGGCATGCGGACGGTCACGGCAAGGTGCTTCCCGTCCGGGGAGAGGCGCGGCCACGAAAACTGTTCCTGCTTGACGAACGAAAGGAGCGGGACAGGGGCGCCGGGGGGCTGCGCCAGGGCGGTGCCGGCAAACAGGGTGGGCAGGAGGAAGAGAAGTCGTTTCATGGTGTCGTCAGTTTTGACCATTATTCCTTATTTAAATGATATTAACAATATGCAATAATTGGTGAGAATTGGCAGCAAGCGGAGGCCGCCGCTTCGACTGGCCAGCTGGTCTGTCCCGGCCCGCCATGGCATAATCCCCGGCTCTTCCGTCGGCTGTCCCCATGAACGAAACCCTCTCCCTGTTCGGCCTGTCCACCACGCCGCTCGAACTGCTGTCCTCGCTGCTGTCGGTGATTACCGTGTGGCTGAACATCCGCCAGAACCACTGGGGCTGGCTGTTCGCGATCCTGTCGTCCGCCCTGTTCGGCGCGCTGTTCTACCAGTCGAAGCTGTATGGCGACATGGGGCTGCAGGTGGTGTTCATCGTCGTCTCCTTCTGGGGCTGGTACCAGTGGCTCAGTGGCGACGACACGCACGACCGGCTGCCCGTCACGGAGCTGTCCTGGGCCGGCCGCGGCGTGGCGGCGCTGGGCTGGATCGCCGGCTTCATCGCGCTGGCCTGGTTCCTGATGATGTTCACCGATACCGACGTGCCGTTCACGGACGGCTTGCTGACGGCCGGCAGCCTGGTGGGCCAGCTGCTGCTGTCCCGCAAGAAGATCGAGAACTGGCATGTGTGGATCATCGTCGACGTGCTGTACGTGGCGCTGTACGTGCACAAGGGCCTGATCCTGACGGCGGTGCTGTACGGGATGTTCGTGGTGATGGCCGGGTTCGGCCTGGCCGCATGGCGCCGTTCGATGGACGGCCTGCACGAAGCCGATACCGCGATGGTGCTCAAGTGAGCCACCCGGCGCGCGGCCCGCTGCGCATCGCGATCGTGGGCAGCGCCTCCTCCGGCAAGACGACATTGGCGCAGGCGCTGGCGGAACGCTATGGGGATGTGTGGGTGCCGGAATACCTGCGCGAATTCGTCGACCTGCGCGGCCGCGTACCGGTGGAAGGGGACCAGTTGCACATCGCGGAAACGCAGGCCGCGCGCGAGGACCTGGCGGCGGCGCGTGCCAGCCGCTTCCTGTTCTGCGATACCACGCCCCTGATGACGGCCGTGTACAGCCGCCACTATTTCGGGCGCATCGCGCCGGGCCTCGCGCAGCTGGTGGCCGCGCGCCGCTACGACATGACGCTGGTCTGCGCGCCAGATGTGCCGTGGCAGCCGGACGGCCTGCAGCGCGAGCCGGAAGACCAGAGCGCCGCCGTCAACGCGCTGCTGTCGGCCGAACTGGCGGCGCGCGCGATCCCGCACGTGCGCATCCACGGCCCGCTCGCGCAGCGGCTGCAGCAGGTCGAGGACGTGCTGGGCCGCTGAGTACGGCCGAGTCCGTGTCCATGGGGTCAGGCACCGTGACACGAGCTGGACATTCGTGTCCTGGTGCCTGGCACCAGGACACGGGCTGGACAGGTGCCGTCAGAAGTCCAGCTGCGCCGACAGCCGGAACGTGCGCTCGGCGCCGGGGAACAGGTAGCCGCCCAGGTCCGGCGTGACGTCGCGCCAGTAGAACTTGTCGAGCACATTGCGCACCTGGGCGCGCACGACCAGCGGCATGCCGTTGACGCGCGCGGTGTACGCGCCGCCGAAGTTCAGCAGGTGGTACTTCGGCACGAACACGGTGTTCTCCTCGTCGAACGCCTTTTTCGAGGCGAACTGCCAGTCGCCGTTTACCTTCCATGCCGGCGACAGCACGTACTCGGCAAACACGGTCGAGCGCAGCGCCGGCACATTGGTCACGCGCTTGCCGTCGTAGATGCTCTGGCCAGTGCCGCTCTGCTCGGTGTGCAGCGCGGCCAGCGAGGCGCCCACCGTCAGGTCGCGCGTGGCCTTGCCCTGGGCAGCGAACTCGACGCCCCGGTGGCGTGCCTCGCCGTTGCGCACGTAGGTGTTGGCAGCGTCGATGTATTCCAGGCCCTTGTCGATCTGGAACAGCGCGGCGCTCAGGCTGATGCCGTTCACGACGGCCTTGGCGCCCACTTCCACCTGCTTCGATTTACCGGGCGCCAGCGCACGGTTCTCGTTGGTGGTTTCGATCGGCGCGATGCCGCCATGTTCCAGTCCCTGCGCGTACGAGGCATACACGGCCACGTCGCTGTTCGGGCTGAACACCAGCGCCACGTTCGGCAGCCAGAAGCCCGCGTTCGTCGGCGCCACATCCAGTTCGCTCCGTTTGACTTTCGCGTAGCGCGCGCCGGCGTGCAGCTTCACGGTGTCCGTCAGGCCCACGATGTCCTGCACGAAGGCGCCGCGCTCGTTGTCCTTGCGGCGCTCGAACGAGGGCTGGTCGGGCAGCGGCGAGGGCGCCACGGCCACGGGACGGTAGATGTTCGACACGCCCACATACTCGTACACATAGTCAGGCCAGCTTTCCTTGTTGCCGAAGTAGTCGATGCCGGCGGCCAGCTCGTGCGTCAGCGTGCCCGTCGCGAAGCGGCCCGTGACGACGGCGCGCGCGGCCAGCGGCTTCTTCTTCTCGCCCAGGCTGCGGTAGTCGTACACGTCGTAGTCGCCATTGCCGCAGAAGCCGGGGTACAGTTCCTGCGCCGAGCAGCCATACGGGAAGGCGGTGTAGTCATCGCGCCTGAATTCGTGGCGGTTGGCGCTCACGACTGCCTGCCAGTCGGCGTTGAAGCGGTACTGGAAGCGCGCGCCGAGATTGCTGCTGGTGGTCTCGACCGGCTTGCTCCAAGGCTGGTCGTTGAGCATCGTGTCGGCCGCCACATTGGGCAGCGTCACGCCATTGATCAACTGGTAGCCGGGCGCGGTGACCTGGGATTTCTTCTGGTAGTCGGCATCGACCTGCAGCAGCGCCTGCGGCGAGATCTGCCAGTCGAACGCGGCGGAGACGAAGTTGCGATGGCCGTCCGCGCCGTCGATATAGGAACGCAGGCGCTCGCCGGCGACATTGATGCGGTAGCCGAAGCGGCGGTCCTCGAAGCGGCCGCCCAGGTCCACGGCGCCGTACACCGTGCCGCGCTCGCGCACTTCCAGCAGCACCGAACGCAGCGTTTCGTTCGTTGGACGCTTCACCGTGTAGTCGACGATGCCGCCCGGCGCGGCCACGCCGGCCGTCAGTCCCGCCAGGCCCTTCAGTACCTGGATGGCTTCCTTGTTTTCCAGCGGGATCTGCGTGTCGCCCGAGATGGCCAGGCCGTCCTTGCGGTAGCTGCGCGCATTATCGAGCTTGAAGCCGCGGATCGAGAACTGCTCGGCATAGCCAACGGCATTGTAGGCGTCGCTGATGCTGGCGTCGTAGCGCGCGGCATCGGTGGTGGAGCGGATGTCCAGGTCCTGCATCTGCTCGCGCGTGATGACGCTGACGGAGGCCGGGGTCTGCAGCAGCGGCGCTTCCGAGAAGCCGGCCACGGAAGCGGATGGGGCGCTGCCACGCACGGCGGTGACGACGACTTCCGGCATCTGCGCCTGCGTTTGTCCATGCGCGGGGAATGCCTGCGCAATGGCCAGCGCGGCAGCGGAAACGACGAGGGTGTTCTTGTACATTGTTGTGCTCTTCGGTTGTGCTCTTCGATTTGCTCATGGACGGAGCAGCGAGGCAGCACAGCAGGCACGTGGGAGGGGTACGGCGGTGTCTTTGCGCTTTCCTTCGCTGGCATTATCCAGATCAGGTACGGAGGGTATCTCTCACCCGCGACGGCTTTGCAGCACGTGGCAGGACCCCTAGCGAAGCCGCAGCTTATCACATTTGCTTGCAAAGCCGTGCGCCACCGGCAGGGGCATTGCCGTTAGACTCGTGACTCTTGAGGAAACGCGCTCCAGCGACGACAATGACGCCTGACGCAGTTGACACTGCAATCGGCACAGCAGGAAGGAGGGTCATATGAGTCAGGAACACGGAACGCAGCAGCACGGGACCCACCAACACGGGACCCAGCAGCACGTCATCGAACCGCGCGAAAGCCTGAACGCGCAGGTGCTCGACATGCACCGCGCGCTGACGGCGCTGGCGGACAAGGTGGGCGCCCTGGACACCTTGAACCAGCGCGTGGAAGCCTGTACCGACCCGGAACTGAAGCTGGTGCTGGCCAGCCAGCGCGATACCACGCGCCGGCAGCTGGCCATGCTGCTCGAGTGGACGAGAAGGCGCGACCCGAAGCTGGACAAGGAACTGCGCGAGGCGCTGTTCAAGGCCGGCCCGATCGCCGCCCAGTACCACTACGACGAGAATATCTGACACGCGACGCACTGCCGATCCACGCGGCGGACGACGAAACTGAAACTGCGCGCGCGGCAGCTGCCTGCCGACGGGCGCGCCGATGGGAAGACTGGATGAAGCAACCGTATCACGAAGGAAGCTGGTTTGCCGTGCCGCTGATAAATGGCGGCTTTGCGACCGGGCTGGTGGCGCGCATGTCGCCGCAAGGGAAGATCATGCTGGCGTATCTGTTCGGGCCGAAGCGCGCGGCGATCCCGTCCCTGGCCGACGTGCAGTCGCTGGTGGCCGGCGATGCCGTCAAGGCGATCCGCACGGGCGACATGGCGCTGGCCAACGGCCGCTGGCCGGTGCTGGGCGATGCGCAGGATTTCGACCGCAACCGCTGGCCCGTGCCCGTGTTCATCCGCCGCTCGGATGCGCTGAAGCGCGCCTGGCAGGCCACGTACGCGGACGACCCGGCCAAGCCGGAGCGCGAGGTCTCCGTGCCTTACGAAACGGAGGGGCTGGAAAGCGATTCGCTGTACGGCTACGGTTCCACCGAACTGCTGCTCACGAAACTGCTGGAGTAGGGCGGCTCACGACACCCGGCAGCAATGAATCGGGCGTCGATCGACGTCGGGCCTCGATCAACATGGGGCCTCGGTCAACATCGGGCGTCGATCAACATGGGGCATCGGTCAACATCGGGCTTCGGTCAACATCGGGCGTCGATCAACATCGGGCTTCGGTCAACATCGGGCCCAGATCAACCTCGGGCCTCGGCTAACGTCGGGCCTCGATCGACATCGGGCGTCGACCAAGGAGGACACATGCACCAGGGTGGATGCTTCTGCGGCGCCGTGCGCTATACCGTGACCGGCGCCCCCTTCAACAGCACGCTGTGCCACTGCACCATGTGCCGCCGTGCCAGCGGCGCACCGGCGGTCGCCTGGTTTTCCGTCCCGCGCGAGGCGCTGCAGTTCGTGGCCGGCGGACCCGCCTATTACGCATCGAGCCCCGGCCACCGGCGCGGCTTCTGCGCAAGCTGCGGCACGCAATTGACCTTTGAAGATGCACAGTTCGCCGGGGAGCTCGACATCACCACCGCCAGCCTGGACGACCCGGAGCGCATCCCGCCGCACGACCATACGTACACCCACAGCCGGCTGGCCTGGCTGCAGCTGGCCGACAGCCTGCCGCGCTATCTGCGCACCCGCCGCGAAGGCGCCCGCGAGCTGCCGTAGAGTGGCTGATGTTGCTGCGAATCGTCAAATTTGTCATTTTCAAGCACAAAATGACGAGGCGACGTCAGCATATTCGTCAAATAGAGTAGAATGCTGTTTCCAAATAGCATTAAAACTTTCTCATGGCTCCATCGTTGGCTTCCCTCTCCGTCCCGGCCGGTCCCGGGGTGCTGTCCCTCTCTGAACTGATGAGCGCGTTCAGCTATGCGCTCGACCTGACCGAGGGGCAGCCGGAAGGCCACTGCATGCGCGCCTGCTGGATCGGCGTCCACGTCGGCCGCGAGGCGGGTCTCGGCATGGACGAACTGCGCGAGCTGTATTACACGATCCTGCTGAAGGACGCGGGCTGCAGCAGCAATGCCGCCCGCATCGCCGAGCTGTATCGTTCCGATGACCGCCAGTTCAAGCACGACTACAAGACCGTGGGCGACGGCCTGCCCGAAGTGCTGTCGTTCGTGTTCGCGCATGCCGGCGCGAAGGCACCGCTGGCAGGCCGCGTGCGCAGCATCATGCAGGTGATCGCCGGCGGCGAACGGGTCGCCAGTGAGCTGATCGGCACGCGCTGCCAGCGCGGCGCCGACATTGCCCGGCTGCTGCGCTTCCCGGAAAGCGTGGCGGAAGGCATCTACGGCCTGGACGAGCACTACAACGGCAAGGGCCGCCCGCACCGCGTGCGCGGCGAGGACATTCCGCTGTACTCGCGCATCGCGCTGCTGGCGCAGGTGGTGGACGTGTTCCACACCGCGGGCGGCCGCGAGGCTGCGGTGGCCGAGGTGGCGCGGCGCAGCGGGCGCTGGTTCGATCCGCGGCTCGTCGAAGCCTTCATGGCGGTCGCCGGGGACGGCGGCCTGTGGGACGGACTGGCCAGCCCCGCGCTGGAACGCGCCGTGGCCGATCTCGTGCAGGCCGAACGCGAGCTGCCGGTGGACGACGACTACCTGGACGATATCGCCGCCGCCTTCGGCCAGGTGGTCGATGCCAAGAGCCCGTTCACGAGCGGCCACAGTGCCCGCGTGGCGCAGTACACGGACCTGATCGCGCAGCATCTGGGCCTGCCCGACGAGCGCCGCCGCCTGCTGCGCCGCGCCGCGCTGCTGCACGACGTGGGCAAGCTGGGTGTCAGCAACAGCGTGCTGGACAAGCCCGCCGCGCTGGACCGCGACGAATGGGCCGCGGTGCAGATGCATGCGGTGTACAGCGAGCGGATCCTGGCGCGGGTGGGCGCGTTTGCCGAGCTGGCGACGATCGCCGGCGGCCACCACGAACGCCTGGACGGCGGCGGCTATCCGCGCGGGCTGACGGCGCCGCAGATTCCCCTCGAGACGCGCATCATCACCACGGCCGACATTTTCGATGCCATCACGGCCGAGCGGCCGTACCGCGGCGCGATTCCCGTGCCGCAGGCGCTGGAGATGATGGCGAAGACGGTCGGCACGGCGCTCGACGCCGACTGCTTCGCCGCGCTGCGCAAGGCGGTGGCCGGACAGGAAGCGCTGCAGGCGCTCCAGCCGGCCGGCACGCCTGCCGCCATCCCGGCGCCGCCCCGCCTGGGCGTTCACTCGCTCGTGTAGGAGCCCGGCACCACGGGCTGGTCGCCGCCTTTGCCCCACAACAGGATCTCGGTGCCCCATGGGTCGCGGAACGCGCTGTTGAAGCCGTTGAAGGTGCTCCAGTAATGGTCGCGCCACAGGATGGTGGCGCCCCGTTCTTCGGCAGCGGCCAGGATGCGGTCGGCCGTGTCGTCGCCGATCAGGATCCAGATGCGCGGCTTGCGGCCGTCCACACTCAGCCCGCGCGGCGCCACGCCTTCCGGCTGCGGATGGGGGCGGGCGTTGGCGGCATCGAAGATCCCCAGGTGCAGGTTGCCGATGGCGCTCTCGCTGCCGTCGCTGTTCCTGAAATTCCCGCCGGGGACCATGCGGTGGTACACGCCGGCCGGCTTCTCGTCGTTGCGCCAGCCGAACACCTCGGCATAGAAGCGGGCCGTGGCGGCCGGGTCGTCGCTCGGCATGTCGACGAAGATCAGGGTATTCGGTTTGGTCATCGGTTGTCGGGGTGAGGGGTGAAAAAAGCGGCTGGATCAGCCGAACTGGAAGGCGGAGATATCGGCCATCATCACGTTGCCGGTAAAGGGTTTGGTGCCGGGCGACGCGGCGCCGGCACCGGCGGCCACCATCAGCGGCAGCAGGTGTTCTTCGCGCGGATGCGAGGCCCGGCCTGCCGGCGCCTCGCTCCAGTGCTTCAAGGCCTGCCAGCGCGTCGCCGGTTCGGCCGCCACCACGTCCGTCAGCCACGCATCGAAGGCGGCCGAGGGCGCCCGCGCGGCTGGCGTGCGGAAGCCACGCATGTCGTGGTAACTCATGCCCGATCCCACGATCAGGATGCCTTCGTCGCGCAGCGCCGCCAGCGCGTGGCCCGCGGCCAGATGTTCTTCCGGATCGAGATCGGTCTTCAATGACAGCGTGACGACGGGGATGGTTGCTGCCGGATCGATCAGCAGGAACGGCACGAACACGCCGTGGTCGAAGCCGCGCGTGCTGTCCGTGGCTGCCGGCAGCCCGGCCGCCTGCAGCAGGCCGACGATGCGGTGCGCCAGTGCCGGTGCCCCGGGTGCCGGATAGCGCAGCTGGTACGTGTGCGCCGGGAAGCCGGTGTAGTCATAGATCATCGCCGGCTGTTCCGTCGTCGCGGCGGTGAAGACCTTTTCTTCCCAGTGGCCCGAGATGACGACGATGCCTTTCGGCTTGTGCGGCAGGCGCGCCTGCAGGCCGCGCAGGAAGGCCTCCAGGCCGTTCCACGTGTCGGCCGGACCGCCCATCAGCATCCAGTCCATGAAGAAGCAGGGCCCGCCACCGTGCGGGATGAAGAAGGTCGGCATCGTGGCCTGCGCTTGGTCGGCACTCATGTTGGCGTGGTTCCGTGAGGGTTTCGATGGGGCGAGTATCGGCGCGGCGCGCACGGCGGTCTTGGCTCAGCGCGCAGGAAAACTTGTCGCGCCCGTTTTGCCACGATCCCCTGCAACGGCAGGCCTTACGCTGTGGCGCGCGTGTCGCGGATACGCCATGAACACATTTCTTGTGCGCTGCAGTACAAGAATCCTGCCGCCTATCCGGGGCATCCTGAACTGGACGAGGCCAGCCGGCTTTGCGCTTTCAATTCAAGGGAGTGAAGATGTCCAGATCAAACAAGATGCCCGCCACGGGCACGCGCATCAACTGGCCGGGTGTGATGATGGCACTGGCCCTGGGAGCCCGGGCGGCCAGCGCGGCCGCCGCGCCCGCCGTTGCCGATACCGCCGTTACGGATGCCGTCGCTGCCGATGCCGTCGGTGCCGATGCCGCGGACCCGCAAGCGGCTGCCACGTCGGCTGCCGCCGTCACGCTGATCCCGCCGAACGAAGGCATCGAGAAGGTCATCGTCACGGCCGAGAAGCGCCGGGTCAACCTGCAGGAAACGCCGCTGGCCGTGACCGTCATTTCCAGCGACGCGCTGGACAAGGCCAACGTCGTCAACCTGGCCGGCCTGAACGGCCAGGTGCCCGGCCTGTCGATCGCGAAGAGCGGCGGCTATGAAACGGTCGTCACGGTGCGCGGCATTGGCTCGGAAACGCCGCAGGCGGCCTACCAGACGCAGCCCGGCGTGTCGCTGCACGTCGACGGCGTGTACATCGCCAACAGCATCTCGCTGGACCAGAGCCTGTTCGACCTCGATCACATCGAAGTGCTGCGCGGCCCGCAGGGCACCGTGTCCGGCATGGCGTCCACGGGGGGCACCATCAACCTCGTGAGCAAGCAGCCGGAGCTGGGCAAGTGGGGCGGCAGCGCCGATGTCACGGTCGGCAATTACCACACCACGCAGGCGCGCGGCGCCCTCAACGTGCCGCTCGGAGAAACGACGGCCATCCGCGCCTCGCTGCAGAAATACGATCACGACGGCTTTGCGCGCTCCACCTACGGCTTCGGCCTGGACGAGGCGCACGATGCCAGCGGCAAGCTGGCCTTCCTGTGGAAGCCCAATCCCGACTTCAGCGCCACGCTCACGGGCCAGTGGTACCGCGCCAACCAGAACGGCGCGGCGCAGAAGAACATCCTCGATCCGAATCCCGATCCGCGCACCCTCACGCAGGATTACCGCAGCCGCTTCAAGCTGGGCGCGGACCTGTACCACCTGAACCTGGAATACTCGCTGCCGTGGGCGACGCTCAAGTCCATCACCAGCTCGCAGCGGCTCGACCACAAGCAGCAGATGAACGGCTCGCGGCTGGACTACGCCACGCTGGGGCAGTACGACAACCTGGCGGCATGGAACACCAAGCTGAAAAACTACACGCAGGAGTTCTCCATCGCTTCGGTGCCCGGTGGCGCGGTGGACTGGACGGCCGGCGTGTTCGGCATGCGGCAGGACAGCAACCAGTACGTGATCGAATTCGGCGGCACCGACCCCAATCCCGACCTGACGCTGCCGCCGCGGCCGATCGTGGTGCGGCCGTATAACCTGTACTACTCCGAAGACACGACGGTGCGCCGCAAGTCGTGGGCCGCGTTCACGCAGGCCACCTGGCACGTGAGCGAGCAGCTGCGCCTGACGGCCGGCGCGCGCTACAACCACGATGCGAGCGAGGGCGGCACGCGCAACTGGCTGCAGTCCTCGGGTGGCAAGCCGACCGGCAAGCTGGAAGCGGACTACGACCTCACGAAGCAGAACATGGTGTACGCCAGCCTCACGCGTGGCTACAAGCCGGGCGGCATCAACAACAATCCCGGTTCGATCATGGTGTCGCACCACTTCCTGCCCGAATCGATCAACGCGTTCGAGGTGGGCTCGAAGAACCAGTTCCTGAACAACAAGCTGCGCCTGAACCTGGCGGCGTTCTACTACGACTACCGCAACCTGCAGTACCTGGCCAACGATCCGAATCCCTACCAGGGCGGCATCGCCAACGTGCCGAAGGTGCACACGAAAGGCCTGGAGGCGGAACTGTCCTACCTGGCACTGGAGAACCGCCTGCGCGTGAACGGCAACGTGACCTACCTGCGCGGCAAGGTGATCGGCGACTACTACACGCTGGACGCGGCGGGCATCCGGGCGGCCGTCGTCAACACGCCGGGCTGCGAGTCGTACTACACCAGCTATCCAACGCCGGCCTGCGCGGCGAACGTGGCCACCCAGGCGCAGAACCTGAACGGCAATTCCACGGCCAAGACGCCGAAGTGGCAGGGCTCCGTCAATGTCAGCTATGCGGTGCCGCTGGAGAGCGGGCTGCTGACGCCGCGCGTCGAGTACATCTACCGCGGTAAATTCATCTACCGCATGTTCAACAACAGCACGCTGGACCAGGTGCCGAACTATGGCCTGGTGAACCTGCATGTGGACTATTCGCCGCATGGCAGCGACTGGAGCTTCTCGATGGCCGCTTCGAACATCGGCAACAAGGACGGCATCAACTCGCGCTTCACCGACCCTTACGGCATCGGCCAGACCAGCAACGAGTACGTCGCCCCGCGCCAGATCACGGCGAAGGTCGCGTATTCGTTCTGAGCCGAGACGGTCCATCGGAGGCCGGCACACGCCGGCCTTTTTCGCTCCCGTTCCACCATCGCACCGTCACGAAAGCCAGCCATGCAAAGCACGAAGTCCCATCCTGTCAGCGCGGCCTGCTGCGCCTTGTTCTCCCTGCTTCTGGGCGGCGCGCTTCTGCCGGCCATGGCCGCGTCGGCATCGCCGGCATCGCATGCACCCTCGGCGCGCGTGACCGGCGGCAGCATTGCCGGCACCAGCACCAACGGCGTCGATGCCTTCCTCGGCATCCCTTATGCGGCGGCGCCGGTGGGTTCGCTGCGCTGGCGCGCGCCGCAGGCGGTGGTGCCATGGTCCGGCGTGCGCACCGCGCGGGCTTTCGGCAATGACTGCATGCAGGACAAGGCCAGCAACCCCCTCACGCCCGGGTACGTCAATGGCATGTCGGAGGACTGCCTGTACCTGAACGCATGGCATCCCCATGGCGCCACGCGGCCGCTGCCGGTCATGGTCTGGATCCATGGCGGCGCGTTCATCATGGGATCGGGTTCCCTGCCGGACTACGACGGCACGGCGCTGGCGCGCAAGGGCGTGCTGCTGGTCACGCTCAACTACCGGCTGGGCCGCTTCGGCACCTACGCGCATCCAACGCTCAGCGCGGAGCAGGGCGATGCGGGGCCGGTCGCGAACTACGGTCTGATGGACCAGATCGCGGCGCTGCGCTGGGTGCGCGCGAATGCCGCGGCGCTGGGCGGCGATCCTGAGAACGTGACCGTGTTCGGCGAATCGGCCGGTGCCACGTCGATCAATTTCCTGATGACGTCGCCGCTGGCGCGGGGCCTGTTCGACAAGGCCATCACGGAAAGCGGCGGTGCCGGCAATGCGATCCAGGCGCTGCGTGGTGGCCCCGCATCGGCCGAAGCGGCCGGCCTGGCCTGGGCGCGCGGCAAGGGTGTGGCCGATGGCGACGTGGCGGCGCTGCGTGCGCTGCCGGCGGCCACGGTGCTCGATGCCCCGGTGCGCACGGTGGCCGCGCCCGTGCTGGACGGGAAGCTGATCGTGCGCGACACCGCCACCGCATTCCGTCTCGGCGAAGCGGCGGCCATTCCCTACCTGACGGGCGCCAACGATTACGAGCAGAGCCTGATGCGCTGGCTGCCGGGGGCGGGCGATGCCATGCTGGCGAAGCTGGGCGGCGCCGGCGAGCCCATTCTGGCCGAGTATCTGCAGCCGGACGTGGCACGCGGGGATGCCGTGGGACGCATGTGGGGCGAGATGGCGATGGTGGAGCCGGCGCGGCGCCGCGCCCGGCAACTGGCGGCGCGGGGCGTGCCCGTCTGGCTGTACCGCTACAGCTACGTGCCCCAAGCGCTGCGTGCCACCGTGCCCGGCGCCGGCCATGACAACGAGATCGAGATGGTCTTCGCCACGCCATCGCACCGCTCGCGTGCCGGCTGGACAGCGCAGGATCAGGCGATGGCCGAGCGGGTCAGCGATTACTGGGTGGCGTTCGCACGCACCGGCAGTCCTGTTGTAGCGGCGGCGCCGGCATGGCCGCGGTTCGATGCCGAGGGCGATCGGCTGATGGAGTTTTCGAAGGCGGGTGCGCAGGTGGTGGGCGGGTTCGGTAAGGTGAGGCTGGATATGCTGGAAGCGGCTGCGGATGCCGGCCGGGCACCGTGACTGGCCGGGACACGAAGTCCACGACTGTGCTGCCGACAGCATCGGAAGCAAAGCACGCGGTGCAGGCGGCGGGTGGCCGGCGGTCGGCGCCGGGGCACGGCCGGCAGCGGCTCGCAGGTCTGGCTGGCAGGACGGGATTGCCGTCGCCGTCGCCGTCGCAGGCCTGGGCGATTGGTACGGACGGCCGCAGGACGGGATTGCCGTCGGGGGCGCTGGCTGGCGGGGATTCGTCTTTCCGATCGACGGGACAAGATCGCCGTCGGGGTTGCACGCTGGTGGCGGTTCGTCTGTGCGGTCGACGGGACCAGATTTCTGCGCAATTGCAGCCCGGACGATTGGTTCGGATGGTTTGCGCGACGAGATTGTCCGTCGGGCTCGCAGGCTGGTGGCGGTGCGTTTGTGCGGCCCGCGGGACGCAATTAGTTTGATCGTCGGCTGCGGTGCAAGTCGTGCGTTGCCGGCGGCGTAGGCGAACGGACGCGACGCCGCCCTCAACATGGGGGCGTGGGCCCGGCTGCGAAGTACGGGAAGTGCGTCAGGCGAAGGCATTCGGATTACTGACGGCTTTGCCCATCATGTTTCGCTGCACGTCGCCTGCGCCGGCGGCCGCGTGCAGATGTTTTTCGGCCTTCGTTATGTTTGCCATCCACCTTCATCTTTGTGACAGGTGGGCGGCTGGCTGCGCCGTTCGTGCGGCGCTGTGCCGCCTCTTGCTGTGGCCGGGGAGCCGCCGGGGATTGTTGCGGTCGCGGAGCCGCCGGGGATCGCTGCGGTCGGGGAGATGCCAGGGATTGCTGCGGGCGTGAAGCTGCCGGGGATTGCTGCGGTTGGGGAGACGCCGCAGATTGCTGCGGTTGAGGAGACGCCGCGGATTGCTGCGGCGGGGAAGCTGCCGGGGATTGCTGGCGGCCAGCCTGCTTGCCGCCACTGAGCAGTCGCTCGATCGCCCGTCGCCGCGCGGAACGGCAAACATCGGCGAGCAGCCATGCATCGCTGCCCGGCAGCCGCAGCCAGATGGCTTTCCATGCATTGCGGTTGCCACTGCCCCGCAGGTTTGCAAAACCCGATGGCGTCAACGCGCTTTCGCCGTGGCGTATCTCTGCCCCTTCCACCGTGGCGAAATAAGGCTGGCGCTGGAAACTGGCGCGCAGCCGGGTGCCGTGCGGGAGAAATAGCTCCTTCCATTGGTATCCCGCCTCGGTCGGGTCTTCCGTGCCGAAGGGCCCGCACTGCCCTGACTGCCCTGACTGCCCGGATTGTCCGGATTGCAGCTGCTCGTACGCCGAGGCGGGCCTCATGTAATTGCGAATCGCCTCGCAAACGAACGGTTCCAGAACCCAGGAATACGAATCGGGATTGCCTGTGAATTCGGCCAGCTCGGTCAGCAGCTCCTGGGGAAGGCGGACCGGGAACTCGTAGGAAGACATGGGGTGCTCTCCTCGAAAATGAGCTTTCACTACACGCTGCTACCTGTCTATAGATGATGCTAAGTCCTGCTACCGCTTACTAGAATCTCTGCAGCGCAGGGCAGATGGCACTAAGGGCGCTACTAAAGAAGACGTTGCGAAGGACGACGATCCCAGAGACGATCCAGAAATCATGAAGCCATATTTCTTAGAATCGGATATCGCCGTTTAGTTCCCACGTAGTGACAACTCCGGTGAAATATTGAGCTATATTGCGAGGGAGTAGTGGATAGGGCATTTTAGTAAAAACCCAAAAACGAGGAACCACCCCCTGTGTATGCCGTTGAACCGGGCCTTGGAAATCGGTGCCGGCAAGCTTCCAGGCGCTTCGCCTTCCGGTTCGCCGCAACGTTGTTGGGTGCACTCTGCTCGCTTGGCACTGCCTGGTACACTCGCCTGGCACACTCGGCTAGATGTGACCCGGCTAGATGCGATCCTGCTCGCTGCGACCCTGCTCGATGCAACGCTGCTCGCTGCGACCCTGCTCGATGCAACAATGCTCGATGCAACCTGGCTTCATGCAACCAGGCTCGGTGCAACCTGGCTTCATTTCACCCCGCCTGATACCGCGAATCAGAGTCCCTGGCGAACTCGTCGTTCAGGCAGGCAGGCAGGCCGCCGTGAGCTAACAGCCTTCATTACTCATGGTACGGAGCCAGTACCGCCGGTGTCCGCGCAGGCGCAGCCAGCCGCCAGCAGATCCAGCTGACCACCATCCCCGTGCCCATGCCGGCGGCCAGCAGGCACGCACTGTGGAACAGCAGCGGCGCGACGAATGCCGACACGAGCGCGAAGATCATCATCTGCACGAAGTTCTGCAGCGAGGCGGCCAGGCCGCGCATGTGCGGGTACAGCTCCAGCGTCTGGACCGTCATCGGCGGCAGCACGAGGGCCAGGCCGAAGGTATAGGCGAAGATCGGCAGCACGGCCCAGGGCACGCTGGCTTCGAAGTGCCAGGTGTACGCCAGGTTGGCCAGCACCGCGCACGCCATCAGGCCGAAGCCGCCGCGGATCATGGCTGCCGCGGAATGGCTGTGCGCCAGCCGGGCGCTGAGCGCGGAGCCGATCACGAACCCGCCGATCATCGGCACGAACAGCCAGCCGAACGCGGTGGCCGGCAGCTTCAGCACGCCCATCACGAAGCTGGCGGCCGAGGCGACATACAGCGCGAAGCTGCCGAACAGCGTGCCGATGGCCACGCTGCGCAGCACGAACGCGCGGTTGCGCAGCGCGGTGCCGAAGCGCTGCAGGATCGCGCCAGCGTGGAACGGGTGGCGTGCTGCCGGCGGCAGGCTTTCCGGCAGCAGCCGCGCGCAGGCCAGGAGGAGCAGCAGGCCGATGGCCAGCACGAACGCGAAGCTGGCGCGCCAGCCGGACAGCACCTGCAGCCAGCCGCCGATGACGGGCGCGATGGCCGGCGCCACGCCGAACACCATCATCACGTGGGCGAGCATGCGCTGCGCCGCCGGGCCCTGCAGGCTGTCGCGCACGATGGCCTGGCCCACCACCATGCCGGCACCGGCCGACAGGCCTTGCAGGCCTCGGAACAGCAGCAGCTGTCCGAAGGTCTGCGCCATTGCCGCACCGGCCGAGGCGGCGCAGAACAGCAGCAGCGAAAACAGGATGACGGGGCGCCGGCCGAACGAATCGGACAGCGTGCCGTAGAACAGCGTCATGAGCGCATAGGCGAACAGGTAGACGCTCAGCGTCTGCTGCACCATCAGCGGGCTGACGGCGAAGTGCTGCGCCAGGCCGGCGAACGAGGGCAGGTAGGTGTCGGTCGCGAACGGGCCGACCATCGCCAGGCCGGCCAGCAGCAGGGTGAGTATCCAGGGGCGCAAAGGTGTCCTTTACAGAGGCAGTGCAAAACAAGCCGCGCCTCGCCGGTGCTGGCGGCGGCGCCGTGGCGTGGGGCAGCGCAACATCGCAGAACGGCAAGGGCGCGCGGAAGGCCATCGACGTCGACGTGGCCAGCCAGCGGCCCACGCAGGCCTGCAGACTACGGAACGCGGAACGATGTCGACATCGACATCGGCATCGACATCGACGTGGCCAGCCACCCCACGCGGGCCTGCAGACCACGGAACGCGGAAGGCTGTCGACATCGACGTGGCCAGCCAGCGGCTCACGCCGGCCTGCAGACTACGGAATGCGAAAGGCCATCGACATTGAGGTAGCGAGCCAGCGGCCCACGCAGGCCTGCTGACTACGGAACGCGAAAGACTATCGACATCAAGGTAGCGAACCACTGGCCTGGGCCTGCCCGCAGACTGCCGGGCGCAAAAGGCTGTCGGCATCGACATCGACGTGGCCGGCCACCGGCCTGTGCTGGCCTGCAGACTACGGCGCGCGAAAGGCCGTCGACATCGACGTAGCGAGCCACTGGCCCATGCTCGCCTGGACCTGCGACTGCTTCTGGGTCGCATAGAACAGCGCATCGGCACCCAGCAGCAGCTGGCGCGGCGGCTCCTCGTGGTCGGCCATCTCCAGCACCACCCTGGCCACCTGGTCCGGATCGCCCGGTTCGTGGCCGGCGTGGCCGTTCATCACGCGTTCGGCGTCGCGCGCGGCACCCTCGTAGTCGCCGATGCGGCGCTGCGTTTTGAGCAGTGATCGGCCGGCATAATCGGTGCGCATGCCGCCCGGCTGGATGCTGATCACCTTGATGCCCAGCTCCGCCACTTCGTCCGCCATCGTCTGCATGATGCCTTCCAGCGCATGCTTGCTGCCGCAGTAGATGCCGGTGCCGGCCCAGGTGGCCACGCCGCTGACGGAGCTGATGTTGATGATGCGGCCGGCCTGGCGGCGGCGCATCGCGGGCAGCACGGCCTGCGCGGCGGCGAGCGGGCCGAACACGTTCACGTCGAACTGCGCGCGGGCTTCGGCAAGGCTGGTCTCCTCGACCGCGCCGCAGATGCCGTAGCCGGCGTTATTGACCAGCACGTCGATGCCGGCCGTTTGCGCTTCCACGCTGGCGACGGCCGCATGCAGCGCCGCCTCGTCGCGCACGTCGAGCACGAAGCCCAGTGCGCGGCCGGGGGCAATCGTTTCGAACGCGTCCAGCTGCGCGGCGCCCCGCACGGTGCCGGCCACGGTATCGCCGCGCGCCAGTGCCGCGGTGGCGATCGCCTTGCCCAGGCCGCCCGAAACGCCGGTGATGAACCAGGTTGTCATGGTGTCTTCCTTTATTGTGTGGTGCAGCTCAGGCCAGCTTCCAGGTGTTCGGCAGGACCCAGCCGTTCTTGTACGGCACATAGACCAGCGATTTCGCATGCACCACGCTCGAGACGCCCTGCAGCAGCGGCAGCGAATAGCCCTGTTCGACGGCCCAGGTTTCGAATTCCCTGTAGCCGGCCATGCGCTTCGCCTGGTCCATCTCGGCCAGCAGCGGTTCCAGGCGCGGCGTCACGTCCGCGCTGCGCCACACGGAGAACAGCACCTTCGGGTTCAGGTAGGCGCCGATCGACAGTTCCGGGTCGCCGGTGGCGTTGGTCCACATGAACAGCGCGGGGCCTTCCAGCTTGCCCACTTCCACCTTCGAAAAATACTGGGCCAGCTCGATCGTTTCCAGCGCGGCGTTGATGCCCACCTTCTGCCACATCTGCACGATGGCGCGCGCCATCTCGAAGTCGTTCGGGAACACGCCGCGGGTGGCGAAGAAGCGGAACGTCACCGGTTTCGCGGCGCTGTAGCCGGCCTTCGCCAGCAGCGCCTTGGCCGTATCGGGTGCATGCGCGAACGTGGCGCCCGGGTTGAACGACGGCGTGCCCGGTGCCGAGGCGCGGGCCAGCGGCGCGGCCACGCCGTTGAAGAAGGCCTTGCCCAGCGCGGCCTTGTCGATCGCATGGTGCATCGCCAGCCGCACGTTGCGGTCGGTGAGGGCGCCACTGTTGACCATGTGGATGAGGAAGCTGTCCACGGTCGGCGTCAGGGCCGTGTTGAGGCGCGGGTCGCGGGCCAGGCGCAGCGCGTCGCGGATCGGCAGGTTGGCCGCCAGTGCCAGCTGGCCGGACTGCACGCCGGAGACGCGCGTGGTGGGATCCTTCACGACCTGGATCGTCACGTTCGGCACCTTGGCCACGCCGCGCCAGTGTTTGTCGAACGCGGCCAGCACGATGCGCGAATCGCGCTGGTACTGCACCAGCTTGTAGGGGCCGGTGCCGATCGGCCTGGCCATGAAGCCGGCCATGCCCACTTTCTCGATGTACGCCTTGGGCAGGATGAATGCACCGGCATAGCCCAGGTACTGCGGCGCGCTGACGAAGCGCTGGGAGAGATGCACGACGGCCTTCGTCGGCGACGGCAGGTCGATGCGGGTGACGTTCTGCCAGATAGAGCCCAGTTGCAGCGTCTTGTCGGCGCGGGGCCGGTCGAAGAAGGTGTACTTGAAATCGGCGGACGTCATCCTGTCGCCATTGTGGAACAGCACGTCGTCGCGGAACTCCAGCTCCAGCGCGAGGCCCTTCTGGTCGGCCCAGCGCCAGGCCTTCACGAGGCCCGGCTGCAGCGTCGAATCGGCCGCGTATTCGAGCGGCTGGTCGAACAGGCATTTGTACAGGGGCATCTGCTGCGGCGCGATGCGGCTGGTCGGGTCCCAGTTGTACACATCGAACGGGAAGGCGACCGTGACGGCGGCCGGCGCCGGTGCCGCATCGGCAGCGCGGATGCCCCAGTGCGCGCCGAGCAGGCTGCCGATGCCGTACGTGCCGGTCTTGACGAAATTGCGACGATCCATAGGGCTCCTGATGTTCCTGATGTTGCGCTGATATTCCTGATGTTCCTGATGTTGCTGACGTGCGTGAAGGATGCGTTCAATACGGCCGGTCGCCCTTGACCCACAGCCGGTGCATCTCGCGGATGTATTTCTGGTCGTCGAACAGGGTGCCGGTGTGCATCGTGCAGCGGTTATCCCACATCAGCACGTCGCCGACCTGCCATTTGTGGCGGTACACGAACTGCTCCTGCGTGCCGTAGGCCACCAGCTCGTCGACCAGGGCCAGTGCCTCTTCGGTGGACAGGCCGGGAATGCCCTTCACGGTGCCGCTGCTGGGCCACAGCGCCTTGCGGCCGTTGGCGGGATGGGTGCGGATCAGCGGGTGCATCACGTCCGGGCTGTCGGCCAGCTGTTCCGGCGTGAGCTTGCGGCGGTTGAAGTCGCGCGTTTCCATGAAGTGCTGGTAGCTGTGGTGCACCTGCAGCGGATCGAGCTCGCGGCGGCGCTCTTCCGGCAGCGAGTCGTAGGCCGCCACCATGTCGGCCACCAGCGTGTCGGCGCCTTCCGGCGGCACCTCCACGGCGTACAGCATCGTGCACATCACCGGTTCCTGCTTGTACGAGTAATCCGTGTGCCAGCCCACGCCGTCGTTGTGGATGCCGATCGGCTTGCCGTCGCGGATGCGGTTCGACAGGCGGTACACGAACGGGTGGGTGGGGATCGTGTATTCCGTCAGCGTGTGCTTTTCCGGCTGGCCGAACTGGCTCACGAAGCGCACCAGCGCATCCGGGTCCATGGTCTGGCCGCGCAGCAGGATCGCGCCGTTCAGGTGGAATGCGGCGACGACGGCCGCCAGTTCGTCCTCGCTGGCGGTGGCGAGGTCGACGCCGAAGATCTCGGCGCCGAAATTGTTCTTCAGTTTGCGGGTTTCCAGGACGGGGAGCTTCAGTTCGGCGCTATGGGTGGCGGGTGCGTTCATACATTCTTTCGTGATGGGTGGGAGGGGCGTCCAGGGGGGCGAAATGCCCGGCTCAGAACGGCGTCAGCCACCAATAGGATTGCAATAAGCAACTTTCAAACCAGCTGATGGCGGGGCAGGGCAGGGTCACGGCTCACCTCTTTCATTGCGCGGCGCAAGGTCGCTGATCGTGCCGCCAGCTTACGGTGCCCGGCCGGGCGGCACTTGCCTGACGGCGTCCGGCATCTTGTGTTTTCGTGCGTGGCACCTATGCACCTATGCACCGATGCACCGATGCACCGATGCACCGATGCACCGATGCACCGATGCACCGATGCACCGATGCACCGATGACGGCCGGAAAGACTAATCGTGGTGAAGTCGTGCACGTTTTTCGGGCACGCAGTCGGGCTATCGCTAGCATTCGGGAAGCCTGTCGGCGGGCGGAAGCGTTTCGTCGTTTGGCCCGGATATTGCTTTTGCTAACGATGACTGTATCGATCACCAACGGGAGGCAGCATGCAAGCAGAAGCACTGAAGTCGTGGAAGTGGTCCAGCGACCAGATCGGTTCGACGGAGCGGGCCGATGCCTGGAGCGATACCTTGAACCGCATCTCGATGCCTGGCGCGCTGCTGCAGACGCAGCGCGAATTCCACGGCGATATCTGCAGCGTCGTGTCGCCTCTCGGCATCGAGTTCTCGCTGCTCGAAGCGTCGCCGCAGACGATTTCCGGCCGCTGCGAAAATTCCTCTGGTGCCGTGTGGCTGGCGCTGCTCCTGTCCGGCACCTATGAACTCAACGACGGCGGCCGATGTATCCCGCTGCAGTGCGGCGACATCATCTACGGGCCGGGCGGCCGCGACTCCACACTGGAAGTGACGGATGAATTCCGCCTGCTGTATGTGAATATTCCCGCGCCGCTGCTGCATCCGCGCCTGCTCAACCCCGTCACGCTGCAGCCTGGCGCGCTGCCCACGCAGGCCGGCGGCAACCGCGTGTTTGCCGCGATGCTGGCCTCGATCGCCGACAACCTGTCGGAGCTGACGGCCGTGCAGATGCGGCCCATCGAGATGTCGCTGTCCGAATTCATCATCGCCGGGCTGGCCGAGGAATCGTCGTTCCGCAGCTTCGGCAACGTGGCGCGCTCGGCGCATTTCCACCGCATCTGCCAGGCCATCGAGGCCGTGCTGGGCGATCCGGAGCTCTCGGTGCGCAGCATCGCCGAGAGCCAGAACGCCTCGTCGCGCTATGTGCAGAAGCTGTTCGAGGAAGCCGAGCTCAGTTTCGGCCAGTACGTGCGCCAGCGCCGCCTGGCTCAGTGCCGCAAGGACCTGGCCAGCGCGGCGCACCGCAACCTGTCGATCCTGGATATCTGCTTCCGCTGGGGCTTCAACGACGCGGCCCATTTCAGCCGCAGCTTCCGCGCCGAATTCGGCGTGACGCCGCGCGAATACCGCCAGAGCCAGCTGGGCCGGCGCCTGCAGTAGTCGATGGGCGAGGGAGAGGACGGCCCGCCGGGTGGCGGGCCGTCTAAGAAAAAACAGCGGAACAAACCGCGGAACAAACCGCGGGAAAAACCGCGGAAAAAACAGCGCGAAACGCAGCGCGCGCCGGGCGCGCCGCGGTGCTTACGCGACGGCGGTGATGGGAATGCTGCGCAGCGTGGCCGTTCGCTGGCCGTGTGCGGCGAGGTAGCGCTGCACCAGCCAGTGGTTGAACGACTGCTGCGCCTGTTCCTGCCAGGAGTAGCGGCCCCGCACGGCGTAGCGCGAGCGCAGGCCCACCTGCACCTGCTTGTCCACGTGCAGATCCTGGGCAACGATCTCGGAGACCGAGTTCAGCGTCATCTCCAGGCGCTTGTAGTACATCTTGTCCTTCATCGCGCCGGGCGCCATCAGCACGCCCTGGTCCATGATGTGCGTCTCGGCCGAATCGGCGCGCAGGATCATGAACAGGATCATGTCGGCATTGATCACCAGCGACAGCGTCGGTGGCAGGTTCACGAACAGCATGCGGTTGCGCTCCTCCTCCGTGAGCGCCGGGAAGATCGGGAACACGGTCTTCTGCGTGACGTTGAAGGCAGCGTCCGGGTGCGTGGTGCCGTTGAAGCGGTAGTAGCCGGCCGTGTCGTCCGGCAGGTCGTCCGGGAAGCTGGCCAGCGCGCTGGGCACGAAGTCGTGCAGCGGGCCCATATGCAGCTTGTTGGCGTGGTAGCCGTCGTTGTTATTCTCGAACATCACCTTCCAGTTCCAGTCGTAGCGCGTGCCCGGTTCGGGACGGGGGCCTTCGGCGATGTCCATCCGGTAGTTGGCCACCACCTTGTCGATCGCGGCCAGGCGCGGCGCGAGCGGCGGAGCCAGCGGATCGAAGTTCACGAAGATGAAGCCCTGCCACAGCTCGACCTGCAGCGTGGGCAGGCAGAAGTCCTTCTTGTCGAAACCTTCGGTCTTTTCCATGGCCGGCGCGCCGATCAGTTCACCGTCCAGCGAATAGGTCCAGTGGTGGTAGGGGCACAGGAAGGCGCGCGCATTGCCGGCGCCTTCGGCCACCAGCATGGCGCGATGCTGGCACACGGCGGACATGGCCTTGATCTCGTTCTTCGCATTGCGGGCGATCAGCAGCGGCTCGCCGATGATCTCGGTGCTGAAGAAGTCGCCCGGCTTGGCCACCCACGAGGCGCGGCCCACGCACAGCCATTCGTGGTTGAACACCGCTTCCTTTTCGAATTCGTAGAAGGCGGCGTCCGTATAGCACAGCGGCGGCAGCGTGTTGGCCTGCTCGACCGCCAGTGCCGACGTGTTCAGTGCATCAAAAAAAGCCTGGTCCGGGAATCCCATCATCTCTCTCCAATTTCTCCAGTAAGCGGTGTGCATCTACGGGGAGCGGCCATTGCCCTCCAATGCCGCCATGTTAGCCAGCGCGCGGGGCCGATACTTGCCGCGCCACGCACGGGAAATAGACTATTTGCCGGGTCGGCGCATGCCCGCTCCGCCCACGCCCGCACATGCAGTTTCAGCGTAGTCCTCGTGCGCCCGCCGTCAAGTAGCGCGCCGGCGCGCTGGCTATGATCGATTGCCGCAGCCGCTCCAACCTACCGAAGCCGATTCCGCCAACATGCCCACTACCCTGTCGATGCCTACCCTCCGGCCGCTCCCTCCGCTCATGCTGCAGCAGCTGGTGCTGGGCGGCGGCCTCGCGCTGTTCCACGTCGCTCACCGGCTTGCCGCCCGCCTGCTGATGATGGCGGTGGTGGCGCTGGTGGTGTTCGTGGTGCTGCGCATCCTGCCCGTCAACCCGCTGGGCATGCTGCTGCCGCCAACGGCCACCGCCGCCGACATCGCCGCGCTGACCCGCACGCTGGGCCTGGACCAGCCGTTGTGGGTGCAGTTCCTCATCTGGCTGAAGAAAGTCGTGCACGGCGATTTCGGCCTGTCGATCCAGTCCGGTCGCGAGGTGGGGCCGCTGATCTGGCAGGCGTTGCCCACCACGCTGCAGCTGGTCGGCTGCGGCCTGTTCCTGGGCATCGGCGCGGGCGTGGCCAGCGGCCTGCTGGCGTTCCGGTTTCTCGGCCGGCCGGTGGAGCGCGCGCTCGATGTCGGCGGCAGCATCGCCATCTCCGTGCCGGACTTCCTGTGGGCGATCCTGATGATCCTGGGACTGGGCATCGGCCTGCGCTGGCTGCCGTTCCTGGGGCCGATCGATGCCGGCATCACGCTGCCGCGCGTGACGGGCCTGCTGCTGGTCGATGCGGCGCTGGCCGGCGACTGGCTGGCGCTGCGCAGCGTGGCGGCGCACCTGGCGATGCCTGCGCTGGCGCTGGCGCTGGGCATCGCGCCGCCGCTGATGCGCATCCTGCGATCCAGCCTGATCGAGGTCTACAACGAGGACTACATCGTGGCGGCGCGGCTGCGCGGCGTATCCGAGAACCGCATCCTGCTGCGGCACGCGCTGCGCAACGCGGCGCTGCCGACGCTGAGCATGATCGGCATGCAGGCCGGCACCATCATCGGCGGCACGCTGCTGCTGGAGACCATCTTCAGCTTTCCCGGCATCGGCAGCCTGATGGTGACCGCCATCGGCAACCACGACCTGCCCGTGATCCAGGGACTGGCGCTGACGTATGCGGCGGCCGTGCTGGCGATGAACATGCTGACCGATGCGCTGCTGGTGCTCGTCAACCCGAGATTGCGACTGTCATGAACACGAAAACCGCTGTTGCCACGCTGCGCGCACCGATGCGCGGCCTGCCCCTGCTGTCCGAACCGCGCGCCGTGTTCGGCCTGGCCGTGCTGCTGTTGCTGGTGGTGCTGGCGCTGGGCGCGCCGATGTTCGCCCCGCACCTGCCGAACGAGCAGGACCTGGTCAACACGCTGCTGCCGCCGATGTGGGTGGAGGGCGGCCTGCGCAGCTTCCCGCTCGGCACCGATGCGCTGGGCCAGTGCATCCTGTCGCGGCTGATCCACGGGGCGCGCGTCACCGTCCTCATCGCCACGCTGGCGCCGCTGGGGGCGGCCGCGCTGGGCTGCGCGCTGGCGCTGGCCGGCGGCTACTTCGGCGGCTGGCTGGACTGGCTGATTTTGCGCGTGGTCGATGTGTGGATGTCGTTCCCCGCCATCGTGCTGGCGCTGGTGCTGATGGTCGCGCTGGAGCCCAGCCTGACGAATGTGATCGCCGCCATCGTGCTGAGCGACTGGACGCGCTTCTGCCGCATCATCCGCAGCGAAGTCGTGGTGCTGCGCCGCCGCGAGTACGTGGCGGCAGCGCGCATCGCCGGCGCGCGCCACTGGCAGGTGGTGCTGCGCGATATCGTGCCCGGCATCCTGCCCGTGCTGATCTCGCTGGTCAGCATCGAGATGGGCGTGGCCGTGGTGGCCGAGGCGATCCTGTCGTTCGCCGGCCGCTCGGTGCCGCCGGCCGTGCCGACCTGGGGCACGATGGTGGCCGACGGCCTGCAGAACGTCTTCAGCTCGCAGTGGGGGCTGATCCTGCCGGTGCTGTGCATCGTGCTGACCGTGCTGGCCACCACGCTGCTGGGCGACGGCCTGCGCCGCAGCACCGATCCGCGCCTGCTGGGCCGCACCGCCGCACGCTGACAAGGAGAACCTGATGCTGATGTCCGACCTGGCGATCGCGCCTTCCATGGCACCTTCGCTCGACCCTTCGCTCGAATCCGCGGCGGCGCCGCTGCTGCAGGCGCGCGGCCTGAGCGTGTCGCCGCGCGGCGTACTCCACGGCGCCGAGGTGCTGCGCGCGATCGACTTCACGCTGTACCCGGGCCGCACGCTGGGCCTGGTCGGCGAATCCGGTGCCGGCAAGAGCATGCTGGGACGGGTGATCGCGCGGCAGCTGCCGGATAACTTTGCGGTGAGTGGCGGCAGCCTGCTGTTCCAGGGCCGCGACCTGCTGGCGATGCCGGCCGCCGAACACCGCGCGCTGCTGGGCCCGCGCATCGCCTTCATTCCCCAGGAGCCGATGACGGCGCTGAACCCCGTGCGCACCATCGGCGACCAGTTCATCGAACACCTGCGCCGGCTCGGCGTGCCGCGCGCCGCATGCCGCGACCGCGCATTGGCCGCGCTGGACGAGGTGCGGTTGCCCGCGTCGCGCGGCGTGATGGACAAGTACGCGTTCCAGCTGTCCGGCGGCATGTGCCAGCGCGTGATGATCGCGATGGCGTTTGCCGGCGACCCGGCGCTGGTGGTGTCCGACGAGGCGACGACGGCGCTCGATGCCAGCACGCAGGCGCACGTGGTGACGCTGATCCGCGCGATGCAGGCGCGGCGCGGCACCAGCGTCATCTTCGTCACGCACGACCTGGCACTGGCAGCGCACGTCTGCGATGAACTCGCCGTGCTGTACGCGGGCGAGGTGGTCGAGAGCGGCCCGGCCGCGCAGGTGACGGCGGATGCGCGGCATCCCTACACGCGCGCACTGCAGCGGGCCAATCCGCAGCTGGCAGGACCGCGTCGCCTGCTGCAGCCGCTGCTGGGCCACATGCCGGGCATCGGCGAATTCGGCGGCCTGGCCGGCTGCCGATTCCAGCCGCGCTGCGAAGTGGCGCTGGCGGTTTGCGACGGGCAGGTGCCGGCGCTGGCCGCTGCGGGGATGGAAGGGCAGCACCAGCTGCGCTGCTGGCATGGCCCATGTCCGCCGCAGATGTCCCTGGCTGGCGATGCGGCGTTGCTGGACGATGCCCATCTCGACACGACGCCGTTGCAGAGTACCGGGCCGTTCCTGCAGGTGCAGGGGATCGGCAAGGTCTATCCGGGGCGGGGCTGGGGCGGGCGTGGCGGCGTGGCGGCCGTGCGCGACATCAGCTTCGACATCGCGCCCGGCGAATTCGTCGGCATCATCGGCGAGAGCGGCAGCGGCAAGTCGTCGCTGGGCCGGCTCGTGATGGGACTGGAGACGCCCAGCAGCGGCCGCATCCTGCTCAATGGCCAGCCGCTGGGCGGGGGCGACCGCGAGTGGGCGCGGCGCATCGCCTCCGTGCAGATGATATTCCAGGACCCGCGCGCGGCCCTGAACCCGCGCCGGCGCGTGCGCAGCCTGCTGACGCAGATGATGGAGAGCCGGCCCACGCTGGCCAGCGTACGCCAGCGCAGGGCCAGCGAACTGCTGGCGGCGATCGGCCTGGCGCCGGACCTGCTGGAGCGCTTCCCGTCGCAGATGTCCGGTGGCCAGCGCCAGCGCATCAACATCGGCCGCGCGCTGTGCGACGTGCCGCAGCTGCTGGTGGCCGACGAGATCGTGTCCGGCCTCGATGTGTCCGTGCAGGCGCAGATCCTGAACCTGCTGCTGCGCCTGCGCGCCGAGCACAAGGTCTCGCTGCTGCTCATCTCGCACGACCTCGCCGTGGTGCGCTACCTGTGCAGCCGCGTGATGGTGATGCATGGCGGCGCAGTCGTCGAAAGCGGCCCGACGGAACAGGTGCTGTCCGCGCCATCCCACCCGTACACGCGCAGCCTGCTGGCGATGGTCCCGCCCGCCGACACCAGCATCCCCTGGCCACCCGCCGCCTGATACAGCCCAGCCCGTGTCCACCTTGGGGTCTGACCCCGACATGGACACGGGCTCGGCTGCAGGCGGGGCGCCGACAACTCGGCATGCGTGGCGAGGCAAGAACGGGCAGGGTGGGGCGGCTACAGTGAAGCCATACCAACTGCGCCGATGGAGCCAACCGATGCCACTCATTTCCAACGATACCGAAGGCCGCAAGGACGTCAAGCCGCTGGCCCTGCACCGGCTGCCCGCCACGCCGGCCACCGTCCACTGGGGCTACTTCGATCCGGCCCTGGCACCGGCGATCCGCGTGAAGAGCGGTGACCTCGTGCACGCCGAAGCCGTCACCCACCACGCCGGCGATGCACCCGAGCTGATGATGGACGATGCGATCCACAAGATCTTCACGGAGATCCCCGAGTCCGACCGCACGCCGGGCGTGCACATCATGACGGGCCCGATCTGGGTCGAGGATGCCAAGCCGGGCGACATGATCGAGGTGCGCTACCTGAGCATGGTGCCGCGCTTCCGCTACGGCGCCAACCTGGCGGCCAACTGGGGCTACCTGTACAAGGAATTCAACGAGCAGGAACGCGTGACGATCTACCAGATCGATGCCGACGGCAACAACGCGCGCGCCCATTACGCCTATGACTTCCAGGGCAAGTACCTCACGCCCGGCAAGATCACCAAGTGCCCGGAATGCGACCGCCAGAAGGCGCTGGAAGGCGTGCGCATTCCCGTGCGGCCGCACCTGGGCACGGCCGGCGTGGCGCCCGACGTGAAGGGCCGCGTCAGCACCATCCCGCCCGGCCTGCATGGCGGGAACATCGACAACTGGCGCATCGGCGCGGGCGCCACGATGTACTACCCGGTGGCGGTGGACGGCGCGCTGTTCTCGATCGGCGATCCGCACATCTCGCAGGGCGATGGCGAAATCAGCGGCACGGCCATCGAAGCCTCGCTGGACGTGGTGTTCCAGGTCATCCTGCGCAAGGACTTCCACTTCCCGTCGCCGCTGCTGGAAACGGCCGACAGCTGGATCGTGCACGGCTTCGGCGACGATCTGGACCAGGCCATGCGCGCCGCCTCGCTCGACATGCTGCACCTGCTGAACGAGCACCAGGGCCTGTCGCGCAACGACAGCTACTCGCTGATGAGCGTGGCGGCCGACTTCGGCGTGACGCAGGTGGTCGACACGCGCCAGGGCGTGCACGTGCGGATCAGCCGCGGGCTGTTCCCGCCCAAGGGCGACCGCCGCTGAGCCGCACCGCCAACACCACCGGGTATCCATCGTGACCACAATGCAGCTGACCGTCGTAAAGAAAACCGAAGAAGCCGCCGACATCTTCAGCTTCGAGTTCGCCTGCCCGCTGGGCGTGGAACTGCCGTCCTTCACGGCCGGCGCGCACATCGACGTGCACGTGCGGCCCGGCCTGGTGCGCCAGTACTCGCTGTGCAACGATCCGGCGGAGCGGCACCGCTACGTGATCGCGGTGCTGTGCGACGCCCACTCGCGCGGCGGCGCGCGCACCCTGCACAGCGAGCTGCACGAGGGCGATACGGTGACCGTGGGCGAGCCGCGCAACCACTTTCCGCTGGTGCCGGCCGCTCGCTCGCTGCTGATCGGGGGCGGCATCGGCATCACCCCGCTGCTGGGCATGGCCGAATGGCTGAACCACGGCCACGGCGACTACCGCATGCACTACTGCACGCGCAGCGAGGCCAGCGCCGCGTTTGTGGGGCGCCTGCGCGAACCGGCGTTCGCCGGCCGCGTGCAGTGCCATTTCGACGATGGCCCGCCTGCGCAGCAAATGGCGCTGCCCGCGCTGCTGGCCGAACCCGATCCGGACCTGCACCTGTACGTGTGCGGCCCGGCCGGCTTCATCGACTACGTGATCGACTGCGCGCGCGACCACGGCTGGCCGGCCGCCAACATCCACCGCGAGTACTTCAGCAACCAGGACCTGGACACCAGCAACGACGGCAGCTTCGAGATCCGCATCGCCAGCAGCGGCGCGGTGCTGCCGGTGGCGGCGGACGAATCGGTCAGCAGCGTGCTGGTACGGCACGGCTTCGCGATCCCCGTCTCCTGCGAACAGGGCGTGTGCGGAACGTGCCTGACGGGCATCCTGTCGGGCGAGCCGGACCACCGCGACCTGTGCCTGAGCGACGAGGAGCGGGCCCGCAATGACCAGTTCACGCCATGCTGCTCGCGCGCGAAGGGCAAGCTGCTAGTGCTGGACCTGTAACGTGCGCGCCGCTGCCCTGCAACGCTTCCTGCCCGAGACCTTCACGCTGTGCCTCCTCGGCACGGTGCTGCTGGCCAGCCTGCTGCCCGTCGCGGGCCCGGTGGCGGACGTGTTCGGCGATGTGACCACCGGCGCCATCGCGCTGCTGTTCTTCCTGCATGGTGCCAGGCTGTCGCGCCAGGCCGTGCTGTCCGGGCTGGGTCACTGGCGCCTGCACCTGCTGGTGATGCTGTTGACGTTCGTGCTGTTTCCGCTGCTCGGCGTGCTGCTGCGGCCACTGGCGCTGCAGGTGTTCGCGCCGGACCTGGTGACGGGCCTGCTGTTCCTGTGCCTGCTGCCATCCACCGTGCAGTCGTCGATCGCGCTGACGGCCCTGGCGCGCGGCAATGTGCCGGCGGCGATCTGCAGCGCCTCGCTGTCCAACTTCCTCGGCATCTTCATCACGCCCGTGCTGGCGGGGATACTGATCCTGCATGGCGGCCCGGCCGGTGGTGTGGCCAGCAGCGCCGCCGGCATGTCGCTCGACGCGGTCTGGCGCATCGCCGCCCAGCTGCTGCTGCCGTTCCTGGCCGGGCAGTGCCTGCGGCCGCTGGTCGGCGCCTGGGTGGACCGCCACAAGAGCGTGCTCAAATATGTCGACCAGGGCTCCATCCTGCTGGTGGTGTACGGCGCGTTCAGCGAGGCCGTCGTCGACGGGCTGTGGTCGCGCCTGTCCGGTGGCACGCTGGCCGGCCTGCTGCTGGCCTGCGCCGTGCTGCTGGCCGTGGTGCTGGCCAGCGCCACGTTTGCCAGCCGGCGCCTCGGTTTCGGCACCGAGGACGAGATCGCGATCGTGTTCTGCGGCTCGAAGAAAAGCCTGGCCAGCGGCATCCCGATGGCCAAGGTGCTGTTCGCCACGGGCCCGCTGGGGATGGTGATCCTGCCGCTGATGCTGTTCCACCAGCTGCAGCTGATGGTATGCGCGACGCTCGCGGGCCGGTATGCGCGGCGCGGCGTGGCACGAGCAGCCGCGGTGGGGGAGCGGCCGTAGTGCAGCAAGCGTAGTTCAGCAGCCGTCGTTCATTCGCTGGGCGCGGCAGGATGGCAGGCTGCCGCGCGGCCCAGCAGCAGCGTGCGCTCGCGCTGGTTCTGCGTGAGTCCCGCGGCGCGGGTGAATTCGGCCCCGGCTTCTTCGCGCCGGCCCAGCCGGAACAGCAGGTCGCCGCGTACGCCGGGCAGCAGGTGGTAGTGGCGCAGCGCGGGTTCGTCGAGCAGGTCGTCGACGATCTCCAGTCCGGCGGCGGGCCCGAACGCCATCGCCACGGCCACCGCGCGGTTCAGTTCCACCACGGGCGAGGGCGCCAGCTGTGCCAGGCCGTCGTACAGCGCGGCGATGCGCTGCCAGTCCGTGTCTGCGGCGCGGTGGGCCCGCGCATGGCAGGCGGCGATGGCGGCCTGCAGGCCGTAGGGGCCGAGGGTGGCGCCCAGCTGGCCGGCACGGTCGAGGGCTGCCAGGCCGCGGCGGATCAGCAATTGGTCCCAGCGCGACCGGTCCTGGTCCAGCAGCAGCACCGGTGCGCCATCGGCATCGAGCCGGGCCCGGAAGCGCGAGGACTGGATCTCCATCAGCGCCACCAGGCCGTGTACTTCCGGCTCGCGGGGCAGCAGTTCGGCCAGGATGCGGCCGAGGCGCAGCGCCTCGTCGCTCAGCGCGGGGCGCATCCAGTCCGCGCCGGCGCTGGCCGCGTAGCCCTCGTTGTAGACCAGGTAGATCACCTGCAGCACGGAGGACAGCCGCTGCACCAGTTCGTGGCCGGCCGGGACTTCGAAGGGCACGCGCGCTTCGGCGAGCGTGCGCTTGGCCCGCACGATGCGCTGCGCCACGGTGGCCTCCGCAACGAGGAAGGCGCGGGCGATTTCCTCCGTCGTCAGGCCGCCCAGCAGGCGCAGCGTGAGGGCCACGCGGCCTTCCGTCGGCAGCACCGGATGGCAGGCGATGAAGACGAGGCGCAGCAGGTCGTCGCCGATGCGGTCGTCCAGCGCGCGCTCCAGGTCCGGTGCAGCATTGGCGAGCAAACCCTCGATCTCGTAGGTGAGCGCCGGCTCCTTCTCCTGCACCAGCTTGCGGTGACGCAGGTGATCGAGCGCGCGGTGCCTGGCGGTCGTCATCAGCCAGGCGCCGGGGTTCTCCGGCATGCCGGTTTCCGGGAACGACCGCGGCCAGGTTTCGAGCGCGGCCACCAGCGCCTCCTGCGCCATCTCCTCGGCCAGGCCGACATCGCGCAGCAGCCGCGCCAGCGCGCCGATGATCCTGGCCGACTCGATGCGCCAGACCGCTTCGACGGCGCGGTGCGCATTGCCGGTCAAGGCAATGCCACCTCGCGCAGCTCCAGCACGGTGCCCGGGCCGAAGGGAAACGGATAGCCCTGCACCCAGGCGATGGCAGCGTCGCGCGTGGCCGCCTGGATGAGCCAGAAGCCGGCGATCAGTTCCTTGATCTCCGTGAACGGCCCGTCGATGACGACCGGGCGGCCGCCATCGACGCCTTTCCGGAACCGCACCCGCGCGCCCTTCGCGGAAGGCTGCAGGCCATCGCCGGCCAGCAGCACGCCGGCCTGCGCATCGGCGGCGTTCCGCGCCATCATGCGCTCGATGGCCTCGCGCGGCGGCATCACGTCCGCCTCGAAATTGCCGTTCGAGCGCAGCAGCACCGCATACGGCGTCAGGTGCGGTGGCGATTGCGTATCGACGCCGGCGCAGCCGCCCGAGCAGCCCGTCTCGCGTACTTCCAGCTCGGCACCCCCTTCGCCATCGGCCGTCGGCCACCGCTGCGCCCAGGCGATGGCGTCCGCTTTCGAGGGCACGTCGATGATGGCGAAACCGGCCACCAGCTCGTCGACGGGGAAGGGGCCTTGCTGCGCAGTCCAGCCCCCGTCCGTCCACGTCAGCCGCGTGGCCCCCGCGGAGGACTGCAGCCAGCGTACCGATCCCACGGCCTCGCGCAGCCGGGGCGGCGGAAACGGCTGGCTCTCCAGGCTCGCGTCGGACCGTCGTATCACCATGAAATGCATCGCATCTGCTTGCAGGGGTGTTAAACCGATGCCTGCGCGCGCAGGCGTTCTTCCTGCTCGCGCAGTTCGGGCGTGAGTTCGGCGCCGAAATCCTCCGCCTCGAACACCTGGCGGATCTCGATCTCGGCGCCGTCTTCCATCGGCGCGCGCTTGAGCCATTCCACGGCTTCCTCGCGCGATTTGAGCTGCAGCAGCCAGAAGCCGGCCACCAGTTCCTTCGTTTCGGCGAACGGGCCGTCGATCACGGTCCGCTCGCGGCCGTTGTAGCGGATGCGCACGCCCTTCGACGACGGATGCAGGCCTTCGCCGGCCAGCAGCACGCCGGCATTGACGAGCTGCTCGTTGAACGCCCCCATGGCCGCCAGCTGTTCGGTGGAGGGCATCCGGCCCGCTTCGGTGGCGGCACTGGCTTTCACGATGATCATGAATCGCATGGCGGCCTCTCAGGGGGCGGTGGTTTCGGGGCAGGGCATCGCGCTCTTCGATGCCTCGATGGCGTCCTCCGGGCTCACGTCGCGCAGGTGCGTGGCGAGCGACCAGAGGTGCCCGAACGGATCGCGCACCTGGCCGTAGCGGTCGCCCCAGAACATGTCTTGCGGCGCCAGGATGGTGGTGGCGCCCGCGTCGAGGGCGCGCTGGAACGCGGCATCGACATCCTCGACATAGTGATGCAGCACCACGGGCGACGCCTTCAGGTCCTGCGGGCCGAAGCTGCCGTAGTCGGGGAATTCGTCGACGAGCATGACGGGCGAGCCACCGATGCGGAGCATCGCGTGCATCAGCTTGCCGCTGCCGTCCGGTACGGGCAGGCGTGCCTCTTCGGTGGCGTCGAACGCCTTCTTGTAGAACTCGAGGGCGTCCGCCGCGCCGCGGCAGACGAGATGGGGGATGATGGCGGGCATGCCATCGGGGATTTTCTTCACTTCGCTCATGGCCGATCTCCTGGTGGATGATGGGAACGCGAACTGCCTTCCCATCTTGGCACGACGGTGGGCGAAACGCCAGATCGACAGGCGGGTGGAAAATATTTTCTAGATGGCTTCCATCGAGATCTCGATCAGCAGGCCGCCGCCTTCGCGGTTGCTGAGCTCGAGCTGGGCGCCATGCCGCTGCAGCACGCGCTCGACGATGGCCAGGCCCAGGCCGGCGCCGTTGGCCTGGCTGCGCGACACGTCGAGGCGCGTGAACGGCTTCAGCAGCTCGGCGATCTGCTCGGCCGGCACGCCCACGCCATGGTCCTGCACGGCGATGACGACGCGCTTGGCCGTGTGCATGCCGCGCACCGTGCACTGGATGTCGATCTCGGCCATGTCGGTCCCCGGCGTCTTGCCGTAGCGGCGCGCGTTCTCGACCAGGTTGTGGATCACGCGGCGCAGGTCGGTCGTGTTGCCGCGCACTTGGGCGTCGGGTGCGATGTCCGTGTTCACCTTCACGTCCGGCAGGCGCGCCACGTCGTGCGCGACCTCGTGCAGCATGCCCGTCACGTCCACGTTGACGAAGCTGGCGGCCTCGGTCGGTTTCGCATAGTCGAGGAACTGGGCGATGATCGCGTCCATCTGGGCCAGGTCGGACTTCATGCCGTCGCGGGCATCCTGCGACAGGTCGGCCATTTCCACTTCGAGCTGCATGCGCGTGATGGGCGTGCGCAGGTCGTGCGAGATGCCGGCCAGGATCACGGCGCGGTCCGATTCCACCTGCTGCAGGTCGTCCACCATCTGGTTGAAGCTGCGGTTGGCCTGGCGGATCTCCTGCGGGCCCTTCTCGGGCAGCGGGGCGGGACGGCGGCCCTGGGCGATGGCGCGCGCGGCCGCGGTCAGGCGGCGCAGCGGTGCGTTGACGAGGCTGGAGATGGCGGCCGCGCCCAGCAGCGAGACAAGCGACACGAGCGAGGCCCAGCCCAGCCACTGCACGCCCGTCAGGCCGCGGATGCGCTCGCGCTCGAGCATCAGCCAGTACTGGTCGTCGTCGATCTTGAAGCTGACCCAGAAGCCGCGCATGCCGTTCACGCGCGCCGAGAAGCGCGTGTCGGCACCGAGCTTGGCCTTCACCAGCTTCTCGATGTCCGGCATCAGTTCGTTTTCCGGCGGCGGATCGATCTCGTCGTTTTCCTCCAGCAGGAAGACGCGGATGCCTTCGTTCGACACGAGCTCGAACAGCAGCTCGGTGCGCAGCTCGGGCACCGAGTGCGTCAGCGCGGCACGCGTGATGGTGACGACGGAGATGACCTGGGCGGCCAGCTGCTGTGCCTGCGGACCCCGCTGCACGTAGTTGTACATGCCGATCCACGACACCATCGACAGCGTGGTGAGCACGCTCAGCAGCAGGAAGGTACGCCAGAACAGCCCGCTCTTCAGGCGGGCCAGGGTGACGGGTTTGAACAGCCTCATGCGGCGAACCGCATCAGCGCGGCTGTCCCTCCGGGATGAACACATAGCCCAGGCCCCAGACGGTCTGGATGTACAGCGGGCTCGATGGGTCCGGCTCGATCAGCTTGCGCAGGCGCGAGATCTGCACGTCCAGCGAGCGGTCGAACACCTCGTATTCGCGGCCGCGCGCCAGTTCCATCAGCTTCTCGCGGGACAGCGGCTGGCGCGCATGGCGGGCGAACACTTTCAGTACCGAGAATTCGCCGGTGGTCAGCGGCACCGTGTCGCCGTTCTTCTTCAGCGTGCGCGTGCCAAGGTCCAGCACGAACTGGCCGAACTCGAAGGTCTGCGGGGTTTCCGATGGCGCGCCGGGAATCTCGTCCGGCGCACGGCGGCGCAGCACGGCGCCAATGCGGGCCACCAGCTCGCGCGGGTTGAAGGGCTTGGGCAGGTAGTCGTCCGCGCCCATCTCCAGGCCGACGATGCGGTCGACGTCCTCGCCTTTCGCCGTCAGCATGATGATGGGGGTCTGGTCGCCGGCACCGCGCAGGCGGCGGCAGATCGACAGGCCGTCCTCGCCGGGCAGCATCAGGTCCAGCACCAGCAGGTCGTAGCGCTCGCGCAGCCACAGCTTGTTCATCGCCGTGGCATTCTCCGCGGTGAAGACGTTGAAGCCCTGTTCGGTGAGGTAGCGGCGCAGCAGGTCGCGCAGGCGCACGTCGTCGTCCACCACCATGATCTTGGCCTGGTGGCCACTGGCGTTGGTGGCGTTGCTGGAGCCTGCGCTGTTGCCGGAATCTTGAGAAATAATTGTCATAAGGCTGTCGGAATTGTCAGAACCATGTCGCTATGGTAACGTCTTAATGCTTTGCGGGGCGCGCACGTCGGCAGGCATTACAAAGTGTTACAACCTTTACCCGATCCCTCTTATCGTTATAGGGAAAGGGGCATAAACTTTGGCCATCGGGTGAAGGTTACCAGACGCGAAGAGGACATGGCATGAACCATCAGAGGCAGGATCGGAACAGGGCAGGTGCGCTTCGGCGTGCGCGTGCCTGGGCCGGCGCGCTGGCCCTGGTGATCGGCGCCGTGGTAGCGGCGCCGGCAGGGGCGGGACCGAGCGACGGTCCGCAGCGGCGCGATGATCGGCGGGAGTCCCGCGATTCCCGTGATTCGCGTGACGATCGCGCACAGGAGCAATCAGGGCGCTGGGGCGGCAGCGCGGATCCGCGCTCGTTCGAGGCGCGGGCGGAAGAGCAGCGCCGCGTGCTCCAGGAAAACGCCAACAATGCCGAAATGACGCGCCGCATGAGCCGCATGACGCCGGACGAACGGGCCGACCTGCGCCGCCAGATCAACGACGCGCGGCAGGAAGTCTATTCGGTGCCGCGCCGCTGATTCGGTGGTGTGCTGGATGTTGCGACGGGCCGGTTTTCCGGCCCGTTTGCTTTGTCCAGGCTATACCGGTTCAGGTTGTTTTGTTTCAGCAACGATTTCCTCGATCGCCGTCCTGGCGATCATGTTACCCTACAAAAACTTATAAATTTAATGCATCATTGTTAGATGCAAGGCAACATGGGGAAGCACCGTGCCCGACGAGCTGGCCGACGATAACGCAGGACCGCAGGCCGCCGGCGACAGCGCCGGCGACGGCCCGCTGCCGGCGATCGTCGAGCAGTCCGGCGGGGTCTGGCTGCGTGCCGGCCTGACCCCGGCCGCGGGCCAGGCGGCGGCCGGGCAGGTGTTCCTGTCCGGCTCCTGTTTCGCGGGCCTCGATTACGCCATCTTCCTGCGCATGCTGTTCGGGGCCGGCCCCGAGCTGCCACCCGCCCTGCAGGAGGCGCCGCTGGTGCGCTTCGCCGATGCGGTGGTGCCGTTCCCGCCGGCGCGCCGCGCGCTGTACCGCATCGTCAAGGTCGTCGGCGGCGAGGCCGATTATTTCTTCGAACCCGTGTTCATCGATAACGGCGAGGGTGCGCCCGAACCGGCCACCCTGCGTTTCGACGAATTCGTGGCCGACATGTGGATCAAGGGCATCCGCTTCGGCATCGACGCCGCGGCCGTGCACGAGGCCATCGCCAGCGGCAAGCCATCGCGGCGCGTGGTGGCGCGCCGGCTCGCACCCGTGCCGGGCAATGACGCGGCCATCGTCGAAGTCTCGGCCAGCCTGCACCGCTCCAACGCGCCGCTGGAGCGCGCCGATGGCCGCTTCGACCTGCACACCTTCCAGAACCGCTTTCCGCAGGTGCCGGCACGGGTGCGCCTGCTGCGCAAGGAGCCGGCCACGCCAGGCACCAAGGGCTTCGAGCTGTCCGGCATTCCGATCCTGCCGCCACCGCCGAAGGACCTGGAGCTGACGCGGGTGGCCGGTCCCGGCACCGTCATCGAGCACCTGGACGGTCACGACTACCTGGTGTCGGCCGTGGAAGGCTTCATCAATGTCGACAGCAAGAGCCACCGCATCTCGATCGGCCCGAAGATCGTCAGCCGCGAGGGCGTCAGCGTGCGCACAACCGGTAACCTGCAGCTGGCCGGCGAGTACGAGGAATTCGGTGACGTGCAGGAGAACCGGATCGTGGAAGGCGCCGGCATCACGATCCATGGCGACGTGTACGGCAATATCGGTTCGCGGGGCGGCAGCGTGGTCCTGAAGCGCAACCTGATGGGCGGCAGCGCCGTGAATGCCGATGGCCCGATCCGCATCGGCGGGACCGCTGCGAATGCGGTGGTGCAGACGAAGCAGGGCGACGTGACGATCCGCCAGGCGCAGAACTGCGTGATCACCGGTTCGAAGGTCATGATCGGCGAGGCCACCAACTGCGAGATCATCGCCGACGACGTGGTGATCCGCATGGCCAGCGGCTGCGCCGTGGCGGCCCGCCACATCGCCATCGACAGCGCCGGCCCGCGCAAGCAGAGCGAGATGCTGCTGTTCGCGCTGGTGCCCGACACGGCGCGCTTCGATGCTGCCATCGCCGATTTCACGGCCCGTGCCGGCCACGCCGCGCGCAGCGCCGAAGCGCACAAGGCCGGCATCGATGCGATCACCAGCCGGCCGGACGTGCACGGCTACCTGGAGCTGGCGACCCGCGTGCGCAAGCGCGAGCTGACGCTGACCCCGGAACAGCTGCCGCGCTTCCAGAAGATGGCCGTGCAGGTCGGGCCGGCGCTGAAGGAAGTGGCACGGCTGTCGCTGGCCGGCAAGGAGGCGCAGGTACAGCAGGCGCACATGCTGGAGCAGGCCGAGAACGCGCGCCGGCAGCGGCATGCCATCGCCGGCACGGCGACCTGCAAGGTGCGGCTGGTGGACGGCGAGACGACCCTGCGCACGATGGTGTTCCATCCCGAAGCCGGTCCGCCGCACCAGCTGGCGCCGAAGGAAGTGCGGGCCCGCCTGCGCGGACGCTCCTGGACGCATGCACCGGTATTGCAGACTGCGCATGGTGCCGTCGACTGGACCTCCGACATCTGATCCGCACGGCAAGATATGTACGGCTGGAAAGATTGAGAACTATCAACGCCATAGCCGGGGGCGGGCTTTAGCATGGTCGAGGCGTATTCGGGTCGCTGCCCCAGCAGCGGCCGGCCCGCCCGATGAAAGGACCGCCATGCCCACCACCACCGACTCGCCGGAACCGCAAGGCGCCCCGCAAGGGGAGGCCGAAGTGCGGCAATACCTGACTTTCCGCCTCGGCGGACTCGAATATGCGCTGGACTACCGCAACGTGCAGGAGCTGCGTCCCCTGAAGGCGCTGGAGCGCTTTGCGGCCGACGGGGAAGTGATCAGCAGCGTGGCCGTCTCGCGCGGCGTGATCATGCCGATCGTCGACATGCGCATCGCCTTCGGCCCGCGTCCGCCGCAGCACGACCCGAACACGGACGTGATCATCCTGAAGCTGTCGACCTGCGTGATGGGGATGGTGACGGATGGGGTGACGGACCTGGTCAGCCTGGCCGGCCGGCAGATCAAGCCGTTCCCGAACGTGCCGGAAGAGGCGGCGCAGGGCGTCGACTACCTGCTGGGACTGGGCGAGATCGACAACCGCAAGCTGATCGTCGTCGATATCGACCGGCTGATGGCGATCCGGAAGGTGAAGGGCGGGAACCGGCAGGCGGCGTAGCTTTGCACGTTGGCCGCTTCGCTCAGGTGTCTGACATTTTTCTGGATACGGCCCAGAAAATGTCAGACACCACTGCCGGCCGCTCAGAAGCCAGTGACTCGGCCGGCGACTACGCCAGCGCCTCCAGCTGCTCCTGCAGCTCCAGCCATTCCCCTTCCAGCTTCTCCAGGTCCTTCGTGTAGAAGGCCTGGTCGGCCAGCAGCGTCTTCAGCTTCGGCTTGTTGGCCGCCTCGTAGATGGCCGGCTCCTGCAGCTGCGCATCCACCTCCGCTTTCTGGGCATTGCGCTTGGCGATCTGTTCGTCCAGGCGCTTGATCTTGTTCTCGATCGGCTTGCGCTGCGCGGCGGTGCGCTGGCGCTGCTCCGCTTCCAGGCGCTTCTGTTCCTTCTTGTCGACGGCCGGTGCGGCAGCCGCCGGCGCCACCGGCGAGGTCGATGGATACGCGGTCTTGTTGTCCTTGCCGGCGGCCGGCAGCACGTCGGTACCTTTACCCAGCTTGGTCTTGAACAGCCAGTCCTTGTAGTCGTCCAGGTCGCCGTCGAACGGCTGCAGCATGCCGTCCGCCACGATGATGAACTGGTCCGTCGTGGCGCGCAGCAGGTGGCGATCGTGCGAGACGACGACCAGCGTGCCTTCGAACTGCGCCAGCGCTTCCGTCAGCGCCTCGCGGGTTTCCAGGTCCAGGTGGTTGGTCGGTTCATCGAGCAGCAGCAAATTTGGCCGCTGCCACACGATCAGCGCCAGCGCCAGTCGCGCCTTCTCGCCACCGGAGAACGGCGCGATGGAACTGGTGACCATCGTGCCGGGGAAGTTGAAGCCGCCCAGGAAGTTGCGCAGTTCCTGCTCGCGCACCGTCGGCGCGATCTTCTGCAGGTGCCACAGGGGCGACTCGTCGTGGCGCAGCATCTCCACCTGGTGCTGGGCGAAGTAACCGATGATCAGGCCCTTGCCGATGGTGGAGGTGCCTTCCAGCGGCATCAGGTCGCCGGCGATGGTCTTGATCAGCGTGGATTTGCCGGCGCCGTTCACGCCCAGGAGGCCAATGCGCTGGCCCGTCTGCAGGCTGAAGTTGATGCCGTGGACGATCTTCTTTTCGCGGATCTCGTAGGTCACGGGATCCTCGCTGCGGTAGCCGGCATCCACGTCTTCCATCACCAGCAGCGGATTCGGCGCCGACAGCGGCTCGCGGAACTCGAACGAGAACTCGGCGGCGGCGCGCAGCGGCGCCAGCTCTTCCATCTTGGCCAGCGCCTTCATGCGGCTCTGCGCCTGCTTGGCCTTCGAGGCCTTGGCCTTGAAGCGGTCGATGAACGACTCCAGGTGGGCCTTCTTGCGCGCCTGCTTCTCGGCAGCACCCGCCATCAGGATCATCTGCGCCGCGCGCTGGCGCTCGAAGCTCGAGTAGTTGCCCGAGTAGCGCTTCAGCTTGCGGTCGTCGATGTGCACCACCACGTTGACGATCTCGTCGAGGAAATCGCGATCGTGGGAGATGATGATCAGCGTGCCGGCATAGCGCTTCAGCCAGTCTTCCAGCCAGATGATCGCGTCCAGGTCCAGGTGGTTGGTCGGTTCATCGAGCAGCAGCAGGTCGGAAGGGCACATCAGCGCCTGCGCCAGGTTCAGGCGCATGCGCCAGCCGCCCGAGAAGCTGGCGACGGGCTGCTGCATCTGGTCCAGCGAGAAGCCCAGGCCCAGCAGCAGCTGTTCGCCGCGCGACTGCACCGTGTAGGCATCCGCATCGGCCAGCGCGCTGTGCGCCTCGCCCAGTGCGATGCCGTTCTCGGTCGTGTCGGGCAGCGTTTCCAGGCGCGTCAGTTCCGCTTCCAGCCTGCGCAGGTTGACGTCGCCGTCGATCGCGTAATCGAGCGCGGCGCGTTCCAGCGGCGGCGTTTCCTGGGCCACGTAGGCCATGCGCCAGCGCGCCGGGAAGTCGATGCTGCCCTGGTCCGGGTGCAGCTCGTTGCGCAGCATGGCGAACAGGCTGGATTTGCCGGCGCCGTTCGCGCCGATCAGGCCGATCTTGTCGCCCGGGTTGAGCGTCAGGTCGACGTTTTCCAGCAGCGGCTTCACGCCGCGCATCAGGCTGACTTGTTCCAGTCGGATCATCGTTTGTTCTTCTTTTTCTTTACAGTTTCAATTGGTCGGCGGTCAGCAGGAAGACCATGTCGTCGCCCTGGCTGGTGGTCAGCCACGTCAGGCCCAGGTGGCCGAACGCCGCTTCCGCGTATTCTTTTTCATTGCCGATCTCGACGATCAGGATGCCGTCGTCGGTCAGGCGCTCGGCGGCGCCCAGCACGATCCTGCGCACCAGGTCCATGCCGTCGGCACCGCCGTCCAGCGCGATCTGCGGCTCGTGCAGGTACTCCTTCGGCAACTGGCTCATGGAGTTCGAATTGACGTACGGCGGATTGGTGATGATCAGGTCGTACTTCTTGTCCGGCACATTCGTGTACAGGTCCGACTGGATCAGGTTCACGCGGTCCTGCAGCTCGTACTTGTCGACGTTGATGCGGGCGACGTCCAGCGCATCGGCCGAGATGTCGACGGCATCGACCTGCGCGTCCGGGAAGGCATCGGCCATGATGATCGACAGGCAGCCGGAGCCCGTGCACAGTTCCAGGATGTTCTCGATGCCGTCCGGGTTGTTCACCCACGGCGCAAAATATTCGGGGATCAGCTCGGCGATGAAGGAGCGCGGCACGATGGTGCGCTCGTCCACGTAGAAGGCGTAGGTGCCCAGCCACGCTTCGTTGGTGATGTAGGCGGCCGGCACCCGCTCGGTGGCGCGGCGCTCGATCACGGCCAGCACGCGCTGCACTTCTTCGGGCAGCAGCTTCGCATCCAGGAACGGATCGAGCTTGTGCAGGGGCAGTTTCAGCGTGTGCAGGATCAGGTAGGCCGCTTCGTCGAACGCTTCGGCGCTGCCATGGCCGAAGAACAGCCCGGCCGTGTTGAAGCGGGTGGTGGCATAGCGCAGCAGGTCGCGCGGGGTGGAGAAAATCGTCATGGCGTTCGTTCCTTCATTGCTTTCGTGCCGCTTACTTCAGGAGGTTCTCGAGCGTGCGGCGGTAGATGTTCTTCAGGGGATCGATGAAGCGCACTTCCACGTGCTCGTCGATCTTGTGGATGCTGGCGTTGGGCGGTCCGAACTCGATCACCTGCGGGCAGATCTGCGCGATGAAACGGCCATCCGACGTGCCACCGGTGGTCGACAGTTCGGTGTCGACATCCGTCTCGGCCTTGATCGCCTCGCACAGCGCGGCGGACAGCGTGCCGCGCGGCGTCAGGAACGGGTAGCCGGACAGCGCCCACTTCAGGTGGTATTCCAGGCCATGCCTGTCGAGGATCGCGTGGACGCGTTCCTTCAGCCCTTCGGCCGTGCTGGCGGTGGAGAAGCGGAAGTTGAAGTCGATGACCATGTCGCCGGGGATCACGTTGTTCGCACCGGTGCCGGCCTTGACGTTCGACATCTGCCACGACGTGGGCAGGTAGTACTCGTTGCCTTCGTCCCAGACCTCGGCCACCAGCTCGGCCAGCGCGGGCGCGGCCAGGTGGATCGGGTTCTTCGCCAGCTGCGGGTAGGCGATATGGCCCTGCACGCCCTTGATGGTCAGGCAGCCGGACAGCGAGCCGCGGCGGCCGTTCTTGATCATGTCGCCCAGCGTGGCCGACGAGGTGGGCTCGCCCACGATGCAGTAGTCGATCGCCTCGCCCCGTTCCTTCAGCTTGTTGCAGACGACGACGGTGCCGTCCGTGGCCGGGCCTTCCTCGTCGCTCGTGATCAGGAAGGCGATCGAGCCCTGATGGTCGGGATGCGCGGCGATGAATTCCTCGCAGGCGACGACCATCGCGGCGATCGACGTCTTCATGTCCGCCGCGCCGCGGCCATACAGCTTGCCGTCGCGGATGGTCGGCAGGAACGGTTCCGAGGTCCATTGCTCGACGGGGCCGGTGGGCACCACGTCCGTGTGGCCGGCAAAGACCAGCACCGGCTGCGTGGTGCCGCGGCGCGCCCACAGGTTCGTCACGTCGCCGGAGACGATCGTCTCGCAGCGGAAGCCCAGCGGTTCCAGCAGCGCGATCAGCTGGTCCTGGCAGCCTTTGTCCTCGGGAGTGACGGAAGAGCGGCCGATCAGTCTTTCGGTCAGCGCGAGGGTACGGGAAGCGGTCATGGGCTTATTTCGTAAAGATCTGTTGGTACTGTTCGGGCTTGAAACCCACGTGGGCGGTGCCGGCGGCCTGCAGCACGGGGCGCTTGATCACGGACGGAAATTCCAGCATCAGCTCGGTGGCGCTGGCCGCATCGGTGACGGCCGCCTTGCGCTCGTCCGGCAGGCCGCGCCAGGTCGTGCCCTTCCTGTTGACGAGCACCTCCCAGTCCACGTGCTTCAGCCAGTCCTGCACGGTGGCCGCATCGAGGCCCTGCTTCCTGAAGTCGTGGAACGTGAAGTCCTGCTGCCGGTCGGCGAGCCAGGTGCGGGCTTTCTTGACGGTGTCGCAGTTGGGGATGCCGTAGAGAGTGATGGTCATGAACGGAAGAGCGGAATAGCGGAGCGGGGCGGCGAAAGGCGACATTATAGCCGCCATCGGGGCGGTCCTTGCCGGTGGACCGCCGCAAACCACGCTTGCCACGAAGGCAAGCGCGCTCTTACACTGCGACTAGCCTTCCACAACTCCCGGAACAGACCGATATGACCTCGTCCGTACAAAAAGATCCCGCAGCCGACTCCAGCCTGCCACTCGACATGATTATCTTCGGCGGCATGGGCGACCTGGCGATGCGCAAGCTGCTGCCGGCGCTGTACATGGCCCACCTGCACGGCAACCTGCCGGCCGCCACCCGCATCATCTCCACCGGCCGGCAGGACTTCGGCCGCGAGGCCTACCTCGGCTTCGTCGAGGAGAACTCGCGCTCGTTCATCAGCAGCGGCAACTTCGCCGACGACGCCTGGCGCAGCTTCCTGGCCCGTCTCGAATTCGTGCGCCTGGACGTGCAGCAGGACGACCTGTCGGCACTCGCCAGCGCCTCGCGCGAGGGCGCCGAACGGGTGTTCTACCTGGCCACCGCGCCATCGCTGTTCACCACCATCTGCGAGAAGCTGGCCGCGGCCGGCCTGGTCGATGCCAATGCCCGCGTGGTGCTGGAAAAACCGCTGGGCCGCGACCTGGCCTCGGCTGTGGACATCAACGAGGCCGTCGGCAAGCATTTCGCCGAATCGCAGATCTACCGCATCGACCACTACCTGGGCAAGGAAACCGTGCAGAACCTGATGGTGCTGCGCTTCGGGAACTCGATCCTGGAACCGCTGTGGCGCGCGCCGAACATCTCCAGCGTGCAGATCACGGTGGCCGAGGAAGTGGGCGTGGGCAGCCGCGCCGGCTTCTACGACAGCACCGGGGCCATGCGCGACATGGTGCAGAACCACCTGCTGCAGCTGCTGTGCATCGTGGCGATGGAGCCGCCCGCGTCGCTGGCGCCGGATGCCGTGCGCGACGAAAAACTGAAGGTGCTGCGCTCGCTGCGCCGTTTCAGCCTGGCCACCATCGCGCGCGACACGGTGCGCGGCCAGTACGTGCGGGGCGCCAGCGGCAACCAGGCCGTGCCGGGCTACCTGGAAGAGAGCAACGTGCCGCAGGAGAGCGGCACGGAGACCTTCGTGGCGCTGCGCACCTATGTCGACACGTGGCGCTGGTCGAAGGTGCCGTTCTACCTGCGCACCGGCAAGCGCATGGAGAAGCGTTCGTCGAAGATCGTCATCGAGTTCGCCAACCCGCCGTTCCCGCTGTTCCCGGAAACCCAGGGCAGCGTCGCCAACCGCCTGGTGATCGAGCTGCAGCCGGAAGAAGCGATCAAGCTGCAGCTGATGGCCAAGCAGCCCGGCAGCGGCATGGAGATGCAGCAGGTGGCCCTGAACCTGGACCTGCAGTCCGCCTTCACGCAGCGCCGCGCCGAAGCCTACGAGCGCCTGCTGATCGACGTGGTGCGCGGCCGCCTGACGCACTTCATGCGCCGCGACGAGCTGGAAGCGGCATGGCAGTGGGCCGATCCGATCATCGACGGCTGGGCGGAACTGAACGAAAAGCCCCGTCCGTACCAGGCCGGCACCTGGGGCCCGTCCGAATCGTTCGCGCTGCTGGCGCGGGACGGGTTCAGCTGGTTCGAGTAAGGGCTGGAATGCCGGTACCGTAGCGGCGGCCAAGGAACTCGCGCTGCAAGACATCGGTATCGGCAATTCGACCATGGATGAGGTGAACACATGCACGCGACTGATCGGTTACGTCGGAAAGTGCCGAAACTTCTGTTCATGCTGTGGTGCGCTCTGGCAGTCCTGCTGCTGTGGCTCGGGACCTTGCCGGATCCCTACAAGCTCTACGTGCTGCGGATTCCGGCGCCGCATCCCTATCCGGCGTGGCTGATCGTCGTGGAACTGATCATCTCTGCCATCGTGCTTGCGGCCTTCGGATGGGCCCTCACGGCAAAACGCGGGCAGCGCCTGCTGCGCCATCTGGTCTCGACGCCGCTGACCATCGTGGTGGGCGTCTTTGCGGCAGCGAGTTCGATGCATATGCCGTCGTGCTTTACGACGTTTGCGCTCGCCATGATCGTGGTGGCGCTGCTGTCCATCCTGTCCGGGCTCCTGTTCGTGATGCTGGCGGTGACACGACACTATGGCCGGGGGACGGATTAGTCCGTCGACAAGGCGGCGCGCTAAACGAAACCTGGAGGCCCTCATGTAGACCGCCGGTTCGGGCAGCCTGGACTTTCGGCCCGCACGAATCGAACGAGTTGGACTACAGGGCGAAATTTGCCGGCCGTTTTAGAACGCCGCTTGTCGGTTTTAGAACGGTTTAGACCGTAGCATCACGTACTAGCTGCAATGAGACTGACATGTGAAAACGGGCACCCGGACCGCAGATCGGGAGAAGCCGCTGAGCCCCCTCAGGGATCGAGGGTAAATTCCGTGAACGACGCTTCCGGCGCCGCGGCCTTCGGTTCCGGCTCGGCAGCCGGCTTGCTCTTGCTGTCCGGTCCATTGTTCAGCAGCCAGAGCAGGTTGGTGGCCGAATCGGCATTGGCCAGCGCCTCGTCCTGGGCGATGCGGCCATCCTGCACCAGCTTGTAAAGTGCCTGCTCGAACGACTGCGAGCCGGGCGACAGGCTCTTGTCCAGCGCTTCCTTGATCTGGCCGATCTCGCCTTTCTCCATCAGGTCCGACACGTAGCGCGTGTTGACCATCACCTCCACGGCCGCCGTGCGCGGTCCGCCGCCGCTCGAGCGGATCAGCCGCTGCGAGACGATCGCCTTCACCGTCGACGACAGGTCCTGCAGCAGGGCAGGGCGGTTCTCGATCGGATAGAAGCTGATGATGCGGTTCAGCGCGTTGTAGCTGTTGTTCGCGTGGAGCGTGGCGAGCACCAGGTGGCCCGACTGCGCGTAGGCCAGCGCGGCGGCCATCGTTTCGCGGTCGCGGATCTCGCCGATCAGGATGCAGTCCGGCGCCTGCCGCATCGAGTTCTTCAGCGCCGTGCCGAAGTCCTTTGCATCGCTGCCGATCTCGCGCTGGTTGACGATCGATTTTTTATTCTTGAACAGATACTCGATCGGGTCTTCGAGCGTGAGGATGTGGCCCGAGCGCAGTTCGTTGCGGTGGTCCAGCATCGCCGCGATGGTGGTCGATTTGCCTGACCCCGTGGCGCCCACGATCAGCATCAGCCCGCGCTTTTCCATGATCAGTTCGGCCAGCACGGGCGGCAGGGCCAGCTCGCCCAGCGCGGGGATATTGGCGGGCACGAAGCGGAACACGGCGGAGATGGTGCCGCGCTGGCGGAAGGCCGAGAGGCGGAAGCGCCCCAGGTTCGGCACCGACACGCCCATGTTCAGTTCATTGGTGGCGGCCAGCTCGGCCATCTGTTCGGGCGAACAGATCTCGGCCAGCAGCGCATCGATGTTTTCCGGCTCCAGCTTCTGCTGGTTGACGGGAATGAGGTTGCCGTTGATTTTCAGGTGCACCGGCGAATTCACGGCAAAGAACATGTCGGAGGCATTCTTCTCCTTCATCAGCTGGAACAGGCGGTCCATCATGGCGGTACCTCTTTGTGTCGTTGTCAGCGATGCTGAAGTCGCGGATAGCGCGTGCGTCACGGGGTCTGACCCGTAGCGCCAGCGGCGCCGATATGCCGAAGTCGCGGATAGCGCTTGCGTCACGGGGTCTGACCCGTAGCAACAGCGGCGCCGATCCTTGTCGTTAGCGGTATCGCGGGTCTGACCCCAGCAGTTTGCGTGGGCCATCTTACCGCCGGCAAACGGCTGGGGTCAGACCCGCGACTCGTTCTGCGACCAGGTGAACAGTCCCGGGCGCAGTGGGTCAGACCCCGGTGCGCGAACGCCGCGGATACCGGGAGCAAACTCCGGTGCGCGAACGCCGCGGACACCGGAAGCAGACCCCGGTGCGCGAACGCCGCGGACACCGGAAGCAGACCCCGGTGCGCGAACGCCGCGGATACCGGGAGCAGACCCCGGTGCGCGAACGCCGCGGATACCGGATCAAATCCCGCGCAGCAGCTCGTTGATGCCGGTCTTGGCGCGCGTCTGCGCATCCACGCGCTTGACGATCACCGCGCAGTACAGGCTGTACTTGCCATCGGCCGACGGCAGCGAACCCGAAACCACGACGGAGCCGGAAGGAATGCGGCCATACGTCACTTCGCCGGTGGCGCGGTCGTAGATCTTGGTCGACTGGCCGATGTACACGCCCATCGAGATCACGGAGTTCTCTTCGACGATCACGCCTTCCACGATCTCGGAACGGGCGCCGATGAAGCAGTTGTCCTCGATGATCGTCGGGTTGGCCTGCATCGGTTCCAGCACGCCGCCGATGCCCACGCCGCCAGACAGGTGGACGTTCTTGCCGATCTGCGCGCACGAACCGACCGTTGCCCAGGTATCGACCATCGCGCCTTCATCGACATACGCGCCGATGTTCACGTAGGAAGGCATCAGCACCACGTTCTTGCCGATGAACGAACCGCGGCGGGCCACGGCCGGCGGCACCACGCGGAAGCCGCCCTTGGCGAAATCGTCGGCGGTGTAGCTGGCGAACTTGGTCGGTACCTTGTCGTAGAACTGCATCGTGCCGTCGGACGGCAGCACCACGTTGTTCTCGAGGCGGAACGACAGCAGCACGGCCTTCTTGACCCACTGGTTCACCACCCAGGTGCCGGTGTCCTTCTGCGCCACGCGCAGCGAGCCGTCATCGAGGCCGGCCAGCACGTGGTTGACGGCGTCGCGCACTTCCGCGGTGGCGTTCGACGGGTTGATCTCGGCGCGGGCGTCCCATGCCGATTCGATGATTTGCTGGAGTTGTTGGGTCATGATGCGATTCACTTGGTAAGGGAGTTACAGAATTGAACGATGCGCTGCGCCGCTTCCAGGCCTTCGGCCGTTTCGGCCACGAGCGCCATGCGGATGCGGTTGCGTCCCGGATTGGTGCCGTGCGCCTCGCGGGCCAGGTAGCTGCCCGGCAGCACGGTGACGTTCTGCTCGGCGTACAGGCGGCGCGCGAACTCGGTGTCTGACAGGCCGGTGCGGCTCACGTCGGCCCACAGGTAGAAGCCGGCATCCGGCAGCTGCACGTCAAGCACTTCCTGCAGCAGCGGCGTGATCGCGTCGAACTTGGCGCGGTACTGCGCGCGGTTGTCCTCGACGTGCGCTTCGTCGTTCCACGCCGCGATCGATGCCGCCTGCACGGGCGGGCTCATGGCGCCGCCCTGGTAGGTGCGGAACAGCAGGAATTTCTTCAGCAGGTCGGCGTCGCCGGCCACGAAGCCGGAACGCAGGCCCGGCACGTTGGAGCGCTTCGACAGGCTGGAGAAGACGACCAGGCGCGCATACGGTTTGTCGACGCTCGACAGGCCCAGGATATGCGCCGCCTGCAGTGCACCCAGCGGGGCCTCGTCGCCATGATAGATCTCGGAGTAGCACTCGTCGGAGGCGATCACGAAGCCGTGGCGCTCGGACAGCGCGAACAGGTTTTCCCAGTCCGTCAGCGACAACACGGCGCCAGTCGGATTGCCGGGCGAGCACAGGTACAGCAGCTGCACGCGTTTCCAGACTTCTTCCGGCACGCTGTCGTAGTCGCAGCCGAAATTGCGCGCCGGGTCCGAGTTCACGAAGTACGGCTCGGCGCCGGACAGGAACGCAGCGCCTTCGTAGATCTGGTAGAACGGGTTCGGGCACACCACCAGCGCATTCGCGCTCGGGTCGATGACAGCCTGGGCGAACGCGAACAGCGCCTCGCGCGAGCCGTTCACCGGCAGCACCTGCGTGGCCGCGTTCAGGGGCGGCAAGCCGTAGCGGCGCTCCAGCCAGGCGGCGATCGTGCGGCGCAGCGCTTCGGTGCCGGCCGTGACGGGATACACGGCCAGGCCGTCGAGGCTGTCCGCCAATGCCTGTTTGATGAACGGTGGCGTGGGATGCTTCGGTTCGCCGATGCCGAGGCTGATGTGGCGCAGCGCGGGGTTCGGTGTGGCGCCCTCGAACAGCTGGCGCAGTTTTTCGAACGGGTAGGGGTGCAGTTTGTCGAGCAGAGGATTCACGTCGGGCCGGCTGGAGTCGGGGATTCGGAGCCGGCAATTATAGCCCGGACCGGACCGCCGTGAGGAAAGGCCGCCACCGCCCGCGTCATGTCACTTGGCCCGGACCAGGCGCACCTGCTTGTCCAGCTCCATGAACGACGGACGCTCCGTGGCCGAGATGACCTTGCGGCCAAATTCTACCGACAGGGCCGGCGCATAGCCGTTCAGGCTGGCCAGCAGGGTCACCTTGATGCACTGGTACATCTTGGCCTTCTCCTGGTGCTTGCGGCGCAGCAGATTCGCGGCTGGCGCAACGAAGCCATACGCCAGCAGGATGCCGGTGAATGTGCCGACCAGCGCGCCGGCGATCAGCACGCCCAGCTCGGACGGTGGCAGGCCGACCGAGGCCATCGTGTGCACCACGCCGATCACGGCCGCGACGATGCCGAACGCGGGCATCGCCTCGGCCAGCTGGGCAATCGTGTGGGCGGGCAGCTCGGCATCCTCGTGGTGCGTCTCGATCTCGTTGTCCATCAGGTTCTCGATCTGGAACGCATCCATGTTCCCGGAGATCATGAGGCGCAGGTAGTCCGTGATGAACTCGAGGATCGCGTGGTCGTCCATCAGCAGCGGGTAGCGCGTGAACAGCGGGCTTTCGTAGGGATCGTCGACATCCTTCTCGACCGACATCAGGCCTTCCTTGCGGATCTTCGTGAGGAGCTCGTACAGCAGCGACATCAGGTCCATGTACATCGACCTGGTGTAGGTAGCGCCCTGGAACAGCGTGGGCAGCGCCGTCAGCGTGGCGCGGATGGCCTTGCCGTCGTTGGCGGCAAAGAACGCGCCCAGCGCGGCGCCGCCGATGATCAGGAGCTCGACCGGCTGGATCAGCGCGGCGACATGGCCGCCCTGCAGCGCGAAGCCGCCCAGCACGGACACCAGCACGACGATGAATCCCACGATGACCAGCATACGATCTCCTGAAATGATGCTATCAGGAAATATTAACCGGTTTTGCGACCGTTGGGGAGTGCAATAAATCAACTTTTGGTGGCGGCGTTGTCCGCGCGCACGGGCCGGTAGCCGACGTGCTACGGGCTTGGCGGCGCCGTGGCCCGGCTGCCCGATGCTATGCTGGATGTCATCATCTTCCGGGAGCGAGCATGCAAGCACAACCCCTGATCGCCGTCGCCGATGTCGAGGCGGCCAGCCGCTGGTACCAGGCCGTGCTGGGCTGCCACGGCACGCATGGCGGCACCGACTACGAACAGCTGGCGTTCGACGGCCGCATCATCCTGCAATTGCACCGCTGGGATGCGCAGCACCATGCGCACGTGGGCGATCCGGCCTGCCGTCCGTACGGCAACGGCGTGCTGCTGTGGTTCTGGACGGACGACTTCGACGACGCCGTCGACCGCGCTGCCGCCAACGGCGCGAAGGTCGTCGATGGCCCGAAGGAAAACCGCAACGCCCAGCACCGCGAACTGTGGCTGAACGATCCGGACGGCTACGTGGTCGTCATCGCCGGCCCCTACGGCGACGTGGGCATGTGACGGCCCAGCCCGTGTCCCGGTGCCAGGCACCAGGACACGGGCTCATCAGTGGCGGTACTTTTATCCCGGTGCCTGGCACCAGGACACGGGCTCATCAGTGGCGGTGCTTTATACTGCGCGCTGATACTGCTTCCCACTTCCTTATGTCCTTTGCTTCCCTGGGCCTGTCGCCCGCCCTCCACGACGCCATCGCGGCGATCGGCTACACCACGCCGACCCCGATCCAGGCCGCCGCCATTCCCGCCGCACTGCAGGGGAGGGATGTGCTGGGCGCGGCGCAGACCGGCTCCGGCAAGACGGCCGCCTTCGTGCTGCCGATGCTGCAGGCGCTGCTGGCACGGCAGGGTACGCGGCGCGGCCTGCATGGCCTCGTGCTGGTCCCGACCCGCGAGCTGGCCGCGCAGGTGGGCGAGGCGATCCGCGCGCTGGTGCAGCACCTGCCGTCCACCATCAAGGTGTCGATCGTGTTCGGCGGCGTGTCGATCAATCCGCAGATGATGGCGCTGCGTGGCGGCACGGACATCATCGTCGCCACGCCGGGCCGCCTGCTGGACCTGGCGCGCCACAACGCCGTGCAGCTGGCGAACGTGGCAACGCTGGTGCTGGACGAAGCGGACAAGCTGCTGGACATGGGCTTTGCCGAGGAAATCGCCGAAGTGCTCGCGCTGCTGCCGGCCAGGCGACAGAACCTGTTCTTCTCGGCGACGTTCCCGCCGGCCGTGCAGGAGCTGGCGGAGAAGCTGCTGCATGATCCGCTGCGGGCCGAAGTCACGGACGGAGCGCAGCACGCGCCGGACATCGTCCAGCGCGCCATCGAAGTGGAAGACCGCCGCCGCCTGCAGCTGCTGCGCCACCTCATCCGCGAGAACAAGTGGCGCCAAGTGCTGGTGTTCGTCGCCACCAAATATGCCGCCGAGCAGGTGGCCGAAAAGCTGCGCCGCAACGACGTGGCGGCGGAAACCTTCCACGGCGACTTCAGCCAGGGCGCCCGCACCGAGGTGCTGGGCGACTTCCGTGCGGGACGCCTGCACGTGCTGGTTGCCACCGACATCGCCGCGCGCGGCATCGACATCGAGCAGTTGCCCGTCGTCGTCAACTACGACCTGCCGCGCTCCACCGACGACTACACCCACCGTATCGGCCGCACCGGCCGCGCCGGCGCCAGCGGCATCGCGATCAGTTTCATTCAACCCGACGGCGAAGCGCATTTCCGCCTGATCGAAAAGCGCCAGGGCCAGCGCGTGCCCCGTGAGCGCATCGCGGGATTCGAACCGTCCGAGGCCAGTGCAGGACTGCCGGCCGGCGATCCGAACGGCGGCATCAAGGGCAAGCGCAAGAGTAAAAAGGACAAGCTGCGCGAAGCGGCAGCCGGGGCGTCCGACAATCCCTGATGCATCCCTGGCTGCGGCTGGTTCCCGCAAAGCTGCAGCCTGTCGCATCGACTCATCCATGACAGCGGCATTTCACTAGAGTGGTCCTGCGTGCCGTAACGCAGGCGCCACCGTGCGAAGTCCAACTGTCATGCGAGGAGTCGACGAATGCTGCAGAAAGCCACCGGCCTGTTGATGGCCACCATGCTGTGTGTCGGGAGCGCGAATGCCGGGGAGCCCGCGGGCCGGTTCGAGCCGGGCAAGCTGAAAGGCCCTGCAAAGGCCAAGCCGAACGAGGTGATGGTGCTCGGCACCGCCCATCTGTCGCAGCTGCCGGCCGGTTTCCAGCCCGCCGCGCTGCGCGTGCTGAACGAGCGCCTGCAGGCGTGGCAGCCCGGGATCATCGTCATCGAACAGCGCTCCGGACCGCAGTGCGCCTTCCTGCGCCAGTTCCCCCAGCGCTACGAGGAGACGGTGCAGACCTATTGCTGGGACCCGGCGCCGGCGCGCGCCGCCACCGGCCTGGATGTGCCGGCCGCGACCGCCGAGATCGACCGCCTGCTGGCCGCCTGGCCTGCCATGCCGACACCGTCCGCGCGGCGCCACCTGGCCGCCGTGTTCCTGGCTGGCGGCGAACCCGTGTCGGCGCTGGTGCAGTGGCTGCGCCTCGGCGTGGAAGAACGGCGCTCCGGCGACGGACTCGATGCCACGCTGGTGGGCGTGCTGGAAAAGCTGCGCGAGAAACGGAGCGAGGATGCGCTGATCGCCGCGCCGCTGGCGGCCGCGCTGGGCCTGGAGCGCGTGTTCGGCATGGACGATCACACGGCCGATTCGCCCGATGCCGACCCGAAGGCGTACGGCGCGGCCCTCATGAAAGCCTGGGACAATCCGGCATCGGCCCGCCGCAAGGGGGCCGACCGGGAATTGAAGGCCAGCCTGGGCGATCCGCAAAACGTGCTGGCCCTGTACCGTGCCTTCAACGCTCCGTCGCAGGCGCGGCTGGTGTTCGACAGCGACTTCGGCGCGGCGCTCGAAGAGGACTCGCCGCAGCAGTTCGGCCGCAGCTATGTCGCCTACTGGGAAACGCGCAACCTGCGCATGGCGTCCAACATCCGGGAGACCGTCGGCAACCTGCCGGGCCGCCGCACCCTGGTCATCGTCGGCGCGTCGCACAAGCCGTATCTGGACGCGTATCTGGACCAGATGCACGACGTGCGCATCGTGCCGACCGACACCGTGCTGCGCTAGGCGGCAGCGGCACCGGGCCAGGTGGCCAGTGCCTGGTCGGCCACGGCCTGCAGCATCTCGCGGCTGAAGCCGCCCTTGGCCTGCACCGCCATGCCGTGCATGACCGCCATGATGAAGGCGGCCAGCGCGGCGGGGCTGGCGCTGGCCGGCAGGTCGCCCTCGGCCTGCGCCGCTTCGAACCGTTCACGCAGCCGCGCCTCGCCGCCGGCCCGGAATTCAACGAGGGCCTGCCGCACCGGCTCCGATTCGTCCGACCCGGCCACCGCGCCGTTGATGCCCAGGCAGCCCGCCTGGTCGGGAAAGCGGGTATTGAGTTCCACGGAACTGCGCAGCAGGTGCGCCGCCACTTCGCGTGACGTCGGCAATGCCAGCGCTTCGGGATAGTGGGTCATGAAGCGTTCGGCGTAGCGGTCCAGCACGCGCCGGAACAGGGCTTCCTTGTTGCCGAAGGCAGCGTACAGGGCGGGCCGTTCGACCCCCGCGGCCTGCGTCAGGTCGGCATACGACGCGCCCTCGTAGCCCTTGCGCCAGAAGACGCACAGCGCCGCATCGAGCACCTTCTCCTCATCGTATTCGCGCCGGCGTCCCATCGCTCACCTTTTCATAACGGTCGTTAAAAAACGCTTGACAGCGTCTTGCCGAATTATATACTCCTCGTTATCTTAACGATCGTTACTGTAACGATGGTTATTAAATCGATCGCCGTGCAGGTCGTGCGGCAGTGCGCCGCTTACATCAAATCTGAAAGGTTCATCATGTCGAAAGCATTGGAAGGCAAGGTCGCTCTCGTGACCGGCGGCTCGCGCGGACTGGGCGCGGCCATCGCGGCAGCACTCGCGGCGCAGGGCGCGGCCGTGGCGATCACGTATGTCGCTTCGGCGGACAAGGCGCAGGCGGTGGTCGAACGCCTGGAGGAGCAGGGCGCGCGGGCCATCGCCATCCGGAGCGACCAGGCCGACATGGCAGCCGCACGGCCCCTGGTGGAACAGGTCGTGGCCCGCTTCGGCCAGCTCGACATCCTCGTCAACAACGCGGCGATCGCCGTGCAGGGCAGGACGGTCGACGATCCCGCGCTCGACACCGTGAACCTGGGCCGCCAGTGGCAGGTCAACGTGATGGGGCCGGTGGCCCTCACGCGAGCGGCCGCGCCGGCATTGTCGGAAGGCGGCCGCATCATCTTCATCGGCTCGCTGCTGGGCAGCGTCGTGCCGTTCGCGGGCGCCGCCGATTACGCAGGCACCAAGGCGGCCATCGCCGGCTATGCGCGCGGCGTGGCCCGCGACCTGGGCGGCCGCAACATCACGGTCAACGTGGTGCAGCCGGGGGTCATGCCCACCGATATGTCGAGCGAGGTGCTGGGCGACGGCGTCCCGGCCGCCCTGCTCGACCTGCATCCGATCCGCCGCATCGCCACGCTGGAGGAGGTGGCCGCGACCGTGGCCTTCCTGGCCGGCCCGCACGGCGGCTACATCACCGGCGGCGCGATCGACGTCTCCGGCGGCCTGGGTACCTGAACCCCGCTTCATTCAACGAAAGGCATTTCATGAGCACGACATTCGGCGCCGCATCCACGGCGGAGGAAGTATTGGCCGGCATCGACCTGGCAGGCAAACGCTTCCTGGTGACGGGCGTGTCGTCCGGCATCGGCCTGGAGACGGCGCGCGCGCTGGTGGCGCATGGCGCCAGCGTTACCGGCGCGGTGCGCGACATCGGCACGGCGGAAGCGGCGCTGGCGCCGGTGCGTGCTGCCGCGGCAGGTGGCGGCAGGCTTGCATTGATCGACCTCGATCTGGCAGCGCTGGACAGCGTGCGCGCCGCCGTGGCACGGCTGCTGGACGAGGGCGGACGGTTCGACGCGATCGTCGCCAACGCCGGCATCATGGCCACGCCGTTCGGCCACACGGCCGACGGCTTCGAACGGCAGTTCGGCACCAACCACCTGGGCCACTTCGTGTTCGTCAATGGCGTCGCGTCGCTGCTGGCAGACGGCGGGCGCCTCGTGGTGCTGTCCTCGCAGGCGCACCGCATCGCGGACGTGGACCTGGACGATCCGAACTTCGCGCATCAGGCCTACGACCCCTGGCTGGCGTATGGCAGGTCGAAGACGGCGAATGCGCTGTTCGCGGTGGAGTTCGACCGCCGCCACCGCGCGCGTGGCATCCGCGCGGCGGCCGTCATGCCCGGCAACAGCCTGACCGGGCTGCCGCGCCACCTGGCGCAGGAAGATCTGCAGGGATTGTTCGAGACGGTGGGCCAGGCGCGTGCCGACGCGGGCCTGCCGCCGCCGGTGCTGAAGTCGATCGGGCAGGTGGCCGCCACCCCGGTCTGGGCCGGCGTGGTGGCCGACCCGGCACTGATCGGCGGCCGCTACCTGGAGGACTGCGCCGTCGCTCCCGTCAACGACCTGCCCAATCCCTTTGCCGATGGCGTGCGCTCGTACGCACTCGATGGCGACCGGGCGCGCCGGCTGTGGGAGGCCAGCGAGGCGCTGACCGGCACGGGCACCGGCACCTGACCGTCAGCGCGCCGGCGGCCCTTCCACCAGCGCGATGCGGCGGCGTATCCGCGCCGCTTCCTCGCCATCGCCGGCCTGCTCGGCGCGCAGCGCCTGCACGGTCAGCCACGCCAGCAACGGCCGTTTCCAGCCCTGGTCGGAGGCCGTGGTGATGGCCAGCGTCACCAGCTCCGGCGTGGCGCGGTTGGCCTGGAACAGCGCGCCGGCCGCCACCAGCTGCGACAGCGGATCCTTCATGGCCGCCACGGCCGCTGCCGCGGCCTGGTCGGACGCAGCAGCCAGCACGGCCCGCTGCGGCTCGGGCAACAGCGGCGCATCGGCCGGCCGCGCACGGCCCGCCAGGTAATCGGCATACGCCACATCGGCTGCGGTGGCATCGGCGCGCAATGCTGCCAGGCCGGCGCACTCTTCGAACACGAGGGCGGCCGTGCGTGCGGCACAACGGATCAGTTCCGCGCGGAGGACCAGATCGATCTTGCCGGTGGCGGCGATGTCGCTTCGTGCGCGTGCAAACTCCGTGGCCTCCACGAGGTCCTTGCCGGCCATGTAGGCGTTCGTCGCGCGCTCCAGCGAGCTTTGCGCATTCATCTTCCAGTCGGGCACCGGCGGGCTGCTGCTGCAAGCGGCGACGAGGAGAACCGTGGCGAAAATGGATGAACGCATCATGGCAGCTTGATCTCCGGGTCGCGCTTGAACGGCCACTTGCGGTTGATCTCGTTGACCAGCTGCTCGATCTTGCGCAGGTTGGTGTCGACATCGGCGCGCAAGGCGCCCAGGTCCTCGGTGGCCACGCGCGCGTTCTTGCCGACGGCCTGCGCTTCGTCCAGCACCGCGTCCATCTTCTTCAGGCTCAGGCGCGCATCGGCCAGCAGGCCGTTCAGCTGCACGATCGCGGCCTGCGCATCGGTCGCCACACCCTTGTCGCCGAAGACCTTCGCATCGGCGTTGCCCACCAGTTTGTCGGCGCGCACGATCAGCGAATTGGCGTTGGCCAGCAGCTCGCGCGACTTCTTGTCCTCGCCGGCGATCAGGCCCATGGCACCGCCCGGCCCGTTCAGTTTATCCGTCACTCCCTGCACGTTCTGCAGGCTCTGGCCAAGCGCCGAATCGGCCGCCGTCAGTGCCGAAACGTTCGCCAGCACGTCGCGCGCGGCGGCCAGCAGCTTGGGAATCTCGCCGGCCGCATCGCCCACCAGCAGGCCCCGCTCGGCCCCTTCCGGCAGCGGCGGGTCGGTCGGGATGCCCGTGAAGGCGCGCAGCTTGGCGCCGCCGACGATGCCCTTCTCGAGCGTAAAAATGCTGCTGGTGCGCAGCCAGTGGGCATCCTTCTTCGGCACGTCCACCAGCACGCGCGCCTTGCCCTCGGGGCTCAGTTCGATCACGCGCACGCGGCCGATGGGAAAGCCGGCAAACGTCACGTCCATGCCGACGGCCACGCCTTCCGAATCGTCGGCCGTGAGCACCAGGCGCTGCGTGGCCTCGAAGGCGCCGCGCGCGTACATCAGGTAGAGGGCGGCGCCGGCGATCAGCACGACCATCAGGATCAGCAGCAGCGCGGCCTTGAATTCGGCATTGCGTACCGGCGCGGGTTCGGCAGGAGCGGTCGTTTCGGTCGTCTCGGTCATTTCATGTCAATAGTAATTGCCCATCAGGGAAGCGGCTTCGATCAGCAGGATCACGGAGAACATGCGCACCATGTCGGCCAGCCCGTGCGTGAAGCGCAGCCGCGCGGCGAACGGATTGGCGGCCGCATCGTAGTAGGACGAAGCGAGCGGAATGATGCCGACGGCCAGCGAAAAGAAGCCGATCTTCAGCAGCAGGATCAGTGACACGGCGGGATTGAAGATCTGGCCCACCACGCGCGTGTAGCCGGGCAGGGCATACGGCGTGAAGCCGTAGATGATCAGGTAGGCTAGCACCAGCGTGAGGATGCAGCTGACGGCGGCCAGCAGCCAGACGGAGAAGATGCCGGCGGCGGCGCGCGGATAGAACTCGCGGCGCAGCGCCTCGCCCGGATCGGCCGCTGCCCCCGCGGAGCCGGCCGGGGCTGCTGCGGCGGCAGCAAGCCGGCGCTGCGCGAACTCCACGCCGGCCGGCAGGGTGCTGCGCAGCGCCACGAACAGTGCCGCCGTCAGCGGGATCAGTTCCAGCACCAGCACGCGCACCACCATCTCCAGCGCATAGCCGGACAGGCCGTACGAAAGCGCCGTCACCACCACGATGCGGATGATGACGAGGCTGATCAGCGCGGACAGCACGCAGAACCACAGCAGGTTCGGCGCCGTGCCCAGCACCAGGTGGCTGGCCAGCGTGGCGCGGTTGTCGCGCCGGTAGGTCGATGGCGTGGCGGCGCGCGCCAGGATCAGCGCACCGAACTGCGCCAGCCGCCACCAGCTGGTCAGCCAGATCATCGTCTCGCGGTGCAGGCGCGTCAGCGACGGCAGAAGTGATACATGGTCGATCATCTTGCCATCTTAACATTCCTGCCGTCGGGTCCAGGGCACGGATCAGTGCACCGCGCTGTCCACGGACGCGACGATGGCATCGGCCACCGCCCGCACCCGCGCACTGCGATGCAGGTCGCCGTGCATCACCAGGTACACGTCGTAGCGGTGCACCTGCGCTGGGAACAGGCGCACCAGCTGCGGATCGGGATCGGCCATGTGCACGGGCAGTTCGGCGATGCCGATGCCGCTGCGTGCCGCGTGCTGCAGCATCAATCCCGTGTTCACTTCCAGCACGATGCGCGCGCCCGCCACCGGCAGGCCGGCCAGCTGGGTGCCATGGCTGGCTTTCACGGCAGCCTGGAAGATCACCAGGTCCTGGCCGGCCAGGCCATCTTCCTCGCGCGGCATGCCATGCTGCTTCAGGTACTGGCGGCTGGCGTACAGGCCCGCCTCGCGCCGGCCCAGGTGGCGGGCCACCAGGTCGGGATCGGTCGGCTTCACGGTGCGCACGGCCAGATCGGCTTCGCGGCGCGTCAGGTTCGACACGGCCGTCGTCACGGACAGCACCACGCGGATGTCCGGATGCTGCCGGTGCAGCGCCTGCACGGCGCCGATGACGAAGTGCTGCGCCATCGTGTCGGTCGTGGCCACGCGCACGACGCCGGACAGGCGGTTGTCGGTGCCCTGCATTTCCCGCTCCAGCTGGTGGGCCGCGCTTTCCATCTTCTCGGCCGAGCGCGCGGCCGTTTCGCCGGCCGGCGTGGGCACGTAGCCGGACGGGGTGCGCAGGAACAGCTTCGCGTTCAGCGCGCCTTCCAGTGCCGCCAGCCGGCGCCCGGCGGTGGCCTGGTCTATGCCCAGCTGCGCCGCGGCGCCGCGCAGCGTGCCGGCCCGGTAGATCCCGAGGAACACCCGGGTGTTATCCCAATCCATCATCTCGATCCATCCTGGGCCCCTGCTGCATTTTTGCATCAATGCGCCGATGGTATGCGGCTTTACTGCATCACGCAAGGCGCCTAGTCTATGCGTTTGTGCGAAGGAGAACTGCCATGCTGCTATTGACACTGGCGATCGGGTTCGTGATGGCGATGATCGACGTCACGGCCGTCAACACGGCCCTGTCCGCGATCGCGATCGATCTGGAGGTGCCGCTGTCCGGGCTGGTGTGGGTCGTCGACGGCTACACGCTGACATTTGCCGCGTTGCTGCTGGCCGGCGGCGCGCTGGCCGACCGCTACGGCGCCAGGCGGGCCTACCAGGGCGGCCTGGCCGTGTTCGTGCTGGGCTCGGTGCTGTGCGCGCTGGCGCCTGGTGGCGGCGCCCTGGTCGCGGCACGCCTCCTGCAGGGCTGCGGCGCCGCGCTGTTCATGCCCAGCTCCCTGGCGCTGCTGATGCATGCGGTGGACGACGAGCGCCAGCGCGCCCGCATGTTCGGCTTGTGGTCGGCGCTGGTGAGCGCCGCAGCCACCGTGGGACCGCTGGCTGGCGGACTGCTGGTGGAGACGTTCGGCTGGCGCAGCATCTTCTGGCTGAACCTGCCGCTGGGCGTGGCCGGCATCGTCCTGACAGGGTGGCGCGCGCCGGCACCGCCGTCCCATCCACGCTCCCTGGGCCTCATTTCCCACGGCCTGGGCGCGGGTGCGCTGGCTTCACTGGCATTCGTGCTGATCGACGGGCCGGAACTTGGCTGGACCGCACCGCCCGTGCTTGCCGCGCTGGCGACGGCCATGCTGCTGGGCGTCCTGCTGGTCCGGCGCGAGCGCCGCGCCGCGCAGCCGGTGCTGCCCCGTGCTCTCTATGGCAGCGCGCCGTTCCGCGCCGCGCTGGTGACGGGGCTGATGATCAATGTCGCCACCTTCGGCCAGCTGTTCGTCGTGAGCCTGCTGATGCAGCAGGGCCACGGCATCGGCGCGCTGGGCACGGGGCTGGCGATCCTGCCGATGACAGCGGCCGCCGGGATCATGAATGTTTTGTCGGGACGCGCGATCGCTGCATACGGCACGCGGATGCCGCTGCTCGCCGGCCTCGGTGGCGGCGCAGCCGCTGCACTGCTGCTCACGGGGGCAGCGGCACAGACGCCGCCCTGGCTGGTGGTGATGGGCGGGACCTTGCTGTTCGTGGCGCTGGGCTTCGCGATACCGGCGATGACGGCCACGGTGATGGGCGCCGGCGGCAAGGCGCTCGCCAACAGTGCCGGCGCCGCGCTGAACGCGAACCGGCAGGTGGGGGCCTTGCTGGGCGTGGCGCTGGCCGGCACGATCCTGCACGCGGTGCCGGACTGGGGGCTGCGGCTGGCGCTGGTGTATGGCGCCATCGCGGCGGGCCTGGCCTGCGCCTGGCTGGCCGTGTGGCACGGCGTGCGCCAGCCGGCGGCGGCACCGGCGGCGCTGCTGGCGGATCAGGTTATGGAAGGTTAGGCACGGCCGGTCAACTGGCCAGCTGTGCACCAGTCAGCCGTGCAGCGATCCGCTGTGCAGCAATCAGCCGTGGATCTTTCTCCATGCGATCATCTCGGCGATGGTCAGGATCGGCATGCCGCGCTCGCGCGCGAACGCCTCGATGGCGTCGCCCCGCATCATCGTGCCGTCAGGGTTCATCAGCTCGCACAGCACGGCGGCCGGCTGCAGGCCGGCCATGCGGGCCAGGTCGACGGAGCCTTCCGTGTGGCCGGCCCGTTCCAGCACGCCGCCCGGGCTGGCGCGCAGCGGAAACACGTGGCCGGGGCGGACCAGGTCGGACGGCTGCGCATCGGCCGCCGTGGCCGCGCGGATGGTCGTCACGCGGTCGAGCGCCGAGACGCCCGTCGTCACGCCATGGCGCGCCTCGATCGACACGGTGAACGGCGTGCCGTAGCGGCTGCCGTTCTCGATGGCCATCGGCGGCAGCTCCAGCGCGCGCACGCGCTCGGCCTCCAGGCAGAGACAAACGATGCCGCTGCATTCGCGGATCAGCACGGCCATCGTCGCGACGGTGAGCTTTTCGGCGGCGACGATCAGGTCGGCCTCGTTCTCGCGGTCGAAATCGTCCAGCAGCACGACGGGCACGCCGCTGCGCATCGCGTCGAGCGCGGCGGCGATGCGGCCCTCGAGGTCATCGGAAAACAGGGAAGGGGAAGTGACGGGAACTACTGCGGCAATCTCTTGCACGAACTCTTGAACGGACATGTGAAACGCTCCTCGCTTGGCGAAAAACGCATCAGGGCAAAGCGAATACGCGTGCACCCATGCGGCAGCGATGCTGCAAGGGCAGGCACGTACAACGCACATCTTCTTTCATCCGGACTATACCGTCGGCCCTGGCCTCGCACCAGGTCTGCTGACCTTCCGGCGGAACCGGAAGCGCTCGCGGGCTCGGCCCGCAGTGCAGGCCATACCGCCGGTGGGGAATCGCACCCCGCCCCGAAGACGTAATGATTAAAAAAGTACTGTTAAAAAAAGCCGCCGCGCGAACGCGGCAGCCGGACGATTGTAGCAGAGGCGGCGGATTCTGGTATGGTGGGGCCATCGCCCACTGACCCCTCATCGCTCCATGAAGTTCAGTACCTTTCGACTCGCCACCGCCACCGCTGCCGCGCTGCTGAGCGCCTCGCTGATGATCCAGACTACCCTTGCCGCGCCGCTGTCCTCGGCGCTGCCCGCGCCCGGCGACATCCTGCCCGTCGCGCCCCATGTGAAGGTCGGCAAGCTGCCCAACGGGCTGACCTACTACATCCACCGCAATGCCCGCCCCGAGAAGAAGGTCGAGCTGCGCCTGGTGGTCAAAGCCGGCTCGATCCTGGAGGACGACGACCAGCAGGGCCTGGCCCACTTCACCGAACACATGGCCTTCAACGGCTCCACCAACTTCAAGCGCCACGAACTGGTGTCGTACCTGCAGTCGATCGGCGTGAAGTTCGGCCGCGACCTGAATGCCTACACCTCGTTCGACGAAACGGTGTACATGCTGCCGATTCCCACCGAATCGAAGGAAGCCGTGGAGAAGGGCTTCCTGGTATTGCAGGACTGGGCCGGCGGCCTGACGTTCAACGAGGCGGACATCGACAGCGAACGGGGCATCGTGCTCGAGGAACTCCGGCTCGGCAAGGGTGCCAACGACCGCATGAACCAGCTGCTGTACCCGAAGCTGTTCAACGGTTCGCGCTATGCGCAGCGCCTGCCGATCGGCAAGGCCGACGTGCTGCGCACCTTCAAGCCGGAAGCCCTGAAGCGCTTCTATCGCGACTGGTACCGGCCCGACCTGATGGCCGTCATCGTGGTCGGCGACATCGATCCGGCCGAGGCGGAACGGCAGATCCGCGCGCACTTCGGCCAGCTGAAGAACCCTGAGAACCCGCGGCCGCGCGAGTATGCCGTGATCCCCGAACGCAAGACCTCCGAAGGCCTGGTGGTGTCGGACCGCGAAGCGCCGTCCGACGTACTGCTGATCCGCTATCCGATCGTGCCGCATCCGGAAGATCCCACCTATGCCGGCTACCGCCGCGACCTGGTGGAGCGGCTGTACGGCATGATGCTCAGCCAGCGCATGATGGAACTGACGCAGCAGGCCGACCCGCCGTTCATCCAGGGCGGCAGCAATATGGGCAAGGTGGTGCGCGGCTACCGCTCCTTCTCGGCGTCCGCGCTGCTCGGCAAGGGCGGTCCGATCCCGGCCATCAACGCGCTGGTGCAGGAAGACGAGCGGGCGCGCCGGTTCGGCTTCACGGCCTCGGAGCTGGAGCGCGCGAAGAAGACGGTACTGCGCAACTACGAGCGCATGTACGCGGAGCGCGACAAATCGGATTCCGGCGGTTTCGCCGCCGAATACCTCCGCAACTTCCTGGAAGGCGAGCCGCTGCCCGGCATCGAGAACGAGTACGCGTATGCGCAGGCGCTGGTGCCCGGCATCACGCTGGACGAAGTCAATGCCGCCGTGCGGGCCGCCATTCCATCGGACGACAAGAAGCTCGTGATCCTGATGGGGAACCTGAAGGAGGGCGTACGGCCCGCGCCGGCCGAGCTGCTGGCCGCCGTCGATAAGGCCAGAGACACCGCGATCACCGCGCGCGCCGAAAAGACCTATGCGACGAAGCTGCTGGAGCAGCCGCCGGCCGCCGGCAGCATCGTGGCCGAGCAGCGCAACGCAGCCCTGGGCGTGACGGAGCTGACGCTGTCGAACGGCGTGAAGGTGATGCTGAAACCGACCGACTTCCGCAACGACCAGGTCCTGATGAGCGCCGTGCGCTTCGGCGGCCAGTCGCTGTATGGCGATGCGGACATCTACAACGCCCGCTATGCCAGTCCGCTGGCGGCGCGCATGGGCGTGCTGGATTATTCGCCCACCGACCTGCAGAAGATCCTGGCCGGCAGCAGCGTGACGGCCGGCGTGTCGCTTGGCGAGGTGACGGAAGGCGTGGCCGGCAGCGCCGGCAGCGCCGATATCGAGACGCTGCTGCAGCTGACGTATGCGCAGTTCACGCGGCCGCGGCGCGACGAAGTGCTGTTCAACTCCTTCATCGCCCGCGAGCGGGATGCCGCGCGCAACGCGCTGATGCGGCCGGAAGCGGCGTTTGCCGATACCGTGCGCGCCACCGTATTCGGCAACCATCCGCGCGTGGCGCGCGCACCGCGGCCGGAGGACTTCGACAAGGTGGGCCTGGATCGCGCGCAGCAGATCTACCGCGAACGCTTCCACAGCGCCAAGGGACTGGTGTTCTTCTTCGTCGGCAGTTTCGAGGTGGCGAAGATCAAGCCGCTGCTGGCCACTTACCTCGCCGCGCTGCCCGCCGACGACATCCCGGTGGACTTCCGCGACCTGGGCGTGCGGCCGGTGCGCGGGGTGGTGAGGAAGGACGTGCGGCGCGGCGCGGAGCAGAAGAGTTCCGTGTCGATCACCTTCACGGGACCGGCGCAGTACTCGCAGGCCAGCCAGCTGCGCGCCCAGGCGCTCATCGAAGTATTGAACCTCAAGCTCACCGAAGTGCTGCGCGAACAGCAGGGCCTGATCTACGGCGGCGGCGCCAGTGGTGGTATCGCCAAGCTGCCCTACGAGAATTACTCCATCGGCCTGGGCCTGCCATGCGGTCCCGAGAACGTCGACAAGGTGATCGCCGCGGCGTTTGCCGAGATCCGCAAGCTGCAGGAACACGGGCCGGAGGCGGCCGACCTGGCCAAGGTGAAGCAGAACTGGATCACCACCTACCGCCGCAGCCTGCGCGAGAACGGCTACTGGATGAGCAACCTGCAGGGCGCCTACGTCAATGGCGTCGCGCCGGAATCGATCCTCGACTTCGAGGCGCGCGTGGCGGCGGTCGGCGCGGCCGACCTGCAGGCCGCGGCGAAGCAGTACTTCGACTTCGGCAATTACGTGCAGGTGGTGCTGTACCCGGAAGCGAAAGCGGGTAAGGATGTGAAGGAAGCAAAGGAAGGAAAGGACATGGCGGCGGCTCCCGGCGCATAGGCAAGCGAGGGCCGCCAGGGCATCCTGTCGTGCGGCACGCGCCAATCATTATGCTAGCCTTGGCGGACAACGAAGGAGACCGTCATGTTGAAAAGGATCGCGGCCGCGGCGCTCGTCATCGTCGCCGTCGTGGTGGGCCTGGCGCTGACGCAGCCCGACACGTTCCGGGTGCAGCGCAGCGTGGTGATCGCGGCGCCGCCGGCGCGGGTGTTCGCCTACCTGAACGACTTCCACCGGTGGCCCGCCTGGTCGCCGTGGGAGCAGCTCGATCCGGCGATGCGGCGTACCTATTCCGGCGCGGCGGCCGGGCAGGGCGCCACCTATGCGTTCAGCGGCAACCATGACGTGGGCGAAGGCCGCATGCAGATCGTGGAGAGCACGCCCGCCGTCCTGGTGGCCGTGCGCCTGCATTTCTACGAGCCGATCGACTCCGAAGGCGACACGCGCTTCGAGCTGCGGCCGCACGGCACCGGCACCGAGGTGACGTGGACGATGTCCGGCGACAGCCCGTTCCTGATCAGGGTGATGGGCGTCTTTTCCAGCATGGACAGCATGGTGGGTCCGGACTTCGAGGAAGGCCTGGCGCGGCTGAAGACAGCCGCGGAAAGGGACACGCCGACACCGGCACCGACCCCGGCGCAGACCCGGGCTCCGTAAGGCTGCGGCTTGAAGCTGCTCCGTGAAGCTGCTCCGTGAAGCTGCTTCGTAGCTGCTCGGTAACCCTGCTCCGTAAAGCTGCTCCGTAAAGCTGCTCCGTAAAGCTGCTCTGTAACCCTGCTCTGTAAGCCTGCTTCTAGCGCACGCCGGATGCCCCGCTGGTGCGCGTGGCGCAGATCTGGTTGCGGCCATCCTCCTTGGCCGAATACATGGCCCGGTCGGCCGCCACGAACAGCGTTTCGGTGATGTCGAGCTGCTGAGGATACGCCGTCGCCACGCCGATGCTGACCGTGATCCACGGGCTGGTGGGCGATTTCGGATGCGGCAGCCGCAGCGCCTCGACATGCGCGCGGATCGCCTCGGCCAGGCCGGTGGCCGCTTCCAGGTCCGTCTCGGCAAACAGCAGCACGAACTCCTCGCCCCCGTAGCGCGCCGCCAGGTCGGTGCCGCGCAGCGCATGGGTGGCGATCGCGCCGGCCACCTGCTGCAGGCAGATGTCGCCGGCAGCATGGCCCAGCGAGTCGTTGTACAGCTTGAAGTGGTCCACGTCCAGCAGCACCAGCGACAGCGGCGCGCCGGTGCGCGTGGCGCGCTGCCATTCCTTTTCCAGGAAGCTGTCGAAGTGGCGCCGGTTGGCGATCTTGGTGAGCGGATCGACCATCGCCGCGCGCTGCAGCGCATCCTCGGAGAGCTTGTGGTGCGTGATGTCGTGCAGCAGGCCGATGAACAGGGGCTGGCGCAGGAACATGGGCGTGAGCGTCAGGTCCATGCACACCGAGTTGCCGTTGCGGTGGCGGATGATCACCTCGCGCGTGCCGTGGCTGTGCGCGGTGGCGGGATTGGCGGCGTGGCGGGCAAAGTAGTCCAGGTACTCCTGTGCCACCAGGGGATTGAGCAGGTCGCCGATGTAGCGGCCGGACAGCTGGTCGGCCTGGTAGCCCAGGTACTGGTCGCAGGCCGGATTGGTGAACTGGATGCGGCCGCTCGCTTCGATGATCAACAGGCCTTCGGCCATGCTGTTGACGATGGTGCGCAGCCGTTCCGCCTGTTCCTGCTGGGTTTCGCTGCTGGCGCGGATCTGCAGCTGGGCGCGCACGCGGGCGCACACTTCGGCCATGCGCAGCGGCTTGCCGATGTAGTCGACGGCGCCCAGGTCGAAACCGGCCACCACGTCTTCCGCCTCGGTGCGGGCGCTCATGAAGATGACGGGAATGCGCTGCGTGACGGGATGGGCCTTGAGCAGGCGGCAGGCCTCGAAGCCGTCCATGTCCGGCATCACGATGTCCATCAGGATGAGGTCCGGGTGGACACGCTGCGCCAGCTGCAGCGCGCGCTCGCCGGAATTGGCCACGAAGGTCTGGTAGCCCTGTTCGACCATCTGTGTCCGCAGCGCCGCGAGATTGTCGGGTGCGTCGTCCACGATCAGGATCGCGGGATCGCGCAGTCCGGTAGGACCGAAGGCGGCCGCGCTTTCGCGTAGATTCATGCTGGCTCGTTCAGAATGTCTGGTTCTTGATAATACTCCTGGGAAAGTCTAATTTGTTGCAAGTCATCTTTTATTTGGTGAAAAAGATACGCTTCGCGCCACGGGGGCGTAGCGGTTTTTCCGGAACTGCGGACTTTGCATGGCAAAAGAGCCTGCGCCGCCGAAGCGGGGCAGGCTCTTGCATGGCAGGCGAACGCTTACATGCGCGCGCTGATCAGGCGGCCCAGCACGGACACGCCGTGGCGGATGCGCTCCGGCGGCACCGTCACGAACGACAGGCGCAGCGTGTTGGTCAGCGGATCGGTGGCGTAGAACGGCGCGCCCGGCACGAAGGCGACCTTCTCCTTGATCGCGGCATCGAGCAGCTCGACGGCGTTGATGTGCTGCGGCAGCGTGACCCAGATGAACATGCCGCCCTGCGGCCTGGTCCACTTCACGCCGGACGGGAAGAACTCGGCCAGCGCATCGAGCATCGCCTGGCACTGCTTGCCGTACAGGTCGCGGATGGTGGGGATGTGCTGGTCCAGGAAGCCGTCCTTGACCACTTCATGCACGACCATCTGCGTGAGCTGCGCGGTGTGCAGGTCGGCGGCCTGCTTGGCCAGTTCCAGGCGGCGCACCAGCGGCTGCGGCGCGACGACATAGCCAAGGCGGATGCCCGGCGTGAGCACCTTCGAGAAGGAGCCCATGTAGATCACGCCGTCCGGGTTCATGGCCACCATCTTCGGCAGCGGATCGCCGTTGTACGACAGCGCGCCGTAGGGATCGTCCTCGATCAGCGGCAGGCCGAGGCGGGCGCAGGTTTCCACGAGCTCGTGGCGGCGTGCGATCGACAGCGTGCGGCCGGTCGGGTTCTGGAAGTTCGGCAGCGAGTACAGCAGGCGCGCGCCTTCCGCCACCGGCGCGATCGACGAAGGGATCAGGCCATCGTCGTCCGTCTGCACGGAGGCGAACTTCGGACCGTACACGGAGAATGCCTGCAGCGCGCCCAGGTAGCTGGGCGTCTCGACCAGCACGCGGTCGCCTTCGTTGATCAGCACCTTGCCCAGCAGGTCCAGCGCCTGCTGCGAGCCGGACACCATCAGCACCTGTTCCGGCACGATCTTCGCTCCGTCCTTCGAGAACGAATCGGCGATCCACTGGCGCAGCGGCATGTAGCCGTCCGTCGGGCCGTACTGCAGGGCCGTGTGGCCGCTGGTCGTCAGCACCTTGTCGAACGCCGCCTTCATCACGTCGACGGGGAAGGTGGCCGGCGACGGCAGGCCGCCCGCGAACGAGATGATCTCGGGCTGCTGCGTGATCTTCAGGATCTCGCGGATGGCCGAGCTTTGCAGGGCGGTGGCACGGTCGGAAAAACGCCACTGAAGCGGATTGGAATGGTCGATGGTCATGCGGCTCTCTCAGGAAAAATGCGGGCGGGGCCCGGCGAACAGGCGCGCTTGTGGCGGCCTTTTGAGGCGGCGTCCGGGTAGGCCGCCGCCGTGATTCGAAAACGGACGTTGAAGCTTATTTGATCTCGGCGATCAGTTCGATCTCCACGCAGGCGCCGCGCGGGATCTGCGCCACGCCGAACGCCGAGCGGGCATGCTTGCCGGCGTCGCCGAACACTTCGCCGATCAGTTCGGAGGCGCCATTGGTGACCAGGTGCTGGTCGGTGTAGTCCGGCGTGGAGTTCACCAGGCTCATCACCTTGACGATGCGCGTGACGCGGTTCAGGTCACCCCCGCAGGCTTCCTGCAGCGTGCCGAGCAGGTCGATGGCGATGGCGCGCGCGGCCTGCTGGCCTTCGGCCGTGTCGATGTCCTTGCCCAGCTGGCCGGCCCACACGGAACCGTCCGCCTTCTTGGCGATATGGCCGGAGAGGAACACCAGGTTGCCCGTCTGGACGTACATGACATAGGCGGCGACGGGCGCGGCCGGCGGCGCCAGCGTGATATCGAGCGACTGCAGTTTTTCGTAGACGGACATTGCATCTCCATTGTTGCGGTGGTGGCGGCGGAGGCCGGAAAGACCATTATTGTACGACCTGGCGCCGGCCCCGGGGCACCATCCACGGCTCAGTTCGTGTCACATGGGGGCAGGCACCCTGACACGGTCTCTTCCATTCATCTGCCCACTTCGCGGCATGACGCCAGGACCATGATCACACTGCCGAGCTCGCGTCACGGTGCCTGACCCCATGTGACACGAGCTCGGCTGTTGATGTTCAGCGCTTCACCGCCATCCGGCGGCCCAGGGCGACGACGGCGATGACGGCCAGCGCGAAGGCGAGGTGGTCGGCCTGCAGCGGCTCGCCCAGCACCAGCGCGGCGCCGAGCAGCGACAGGAACGGCTGCAGCAGCTGTACCTGGCCGACGCGGGCCACGCCGCCGAGCGCCATGCCGCGGTACCAGAACACGAAGCCGATGAACATCGAGAACACGCCCAGGTAGGCGAAGCCGGTCCAGGCGGCGGGGCTCGCGGACGCCAGCGCGGCGCCGTGCTGCCAGGCCCGCCATGCCGTCAGGGGCAGCGACACGGGCAGCGCCAGCACGAGCGCCCAGCCGATCACCTGTTGTCCGCCCATCTGCTGCGCCAGCCGGCCGCCTTCCGCATAGCCGATGCCGGCAGCGGCCACGGCGGCCAGCATCAGCAGGTCCGCGGACTGCAAGGTGCCGCCGCTGTCGCGCAGCGCGAACGCGATTACCAGGCCCGATCCCGCCAGCGCCATGCACCAGAAGCCGGCCGAGGGCCGCTCGTGGCCGCGCAGCGCCGCACGCAGGGCGGTGGCCAGCGGCAGGATGCCGACCAGCACGGCGCCATGCGCCGCCGGCAGCGTGCGCATGGCGATGGAGGTCAGCAGCGGGAAGCCGATCACGCAGCCGGCCGCCACCAGTGCCAGGGCCGGCAGTGCGGCGCGCGGCGGCGGCGGCACCCGCGCCCAGCGCAGCCAGGCGAGGGACAGCAACGCGGCGACGACGGCGCGGCCGACGGTGGCGAACAGCGGATCGATCTCCGCCACGGCAAGCCGCGTGAACGGCAGCGTGAGGCTGAAGATGGCCACGCCGGCCAGGCCCAGCAGCATGCCGGCCGTTTCGGCGGGCAGGGCGCCGGAGCGCGTGGCGAGCGTACTCATGGCGTGCCCTCGGCCAGCACCCTTGTCAGCACCGCCGCATCGGCAGGCGTGCCCTCGGCGAGCACCCTTGTCAGCACGGCCGCATCGGCAGGCGTGCCCTCGGCCAGCACCCTTGTCAGCACGGCCGCATCGGCAGGCGTGCCTTCGGCCAGCACCCTTGCCAGCACCGCCGCATCGACATTCGATCCGCTCAATTGCAGGCCCACCGTGGCGTTGCGCACGCGGGAATCGTCCTTCAGCTGCAGGGCCGCAGCCAGGGCCGCCGCGCCGGCGCCTTCCGCGACATTGTGCGTGGCCGTGTAATACAGGCGCATCGCGGCCGCCACCTCGGCTTCGCTGACAGCCACCACGTCGTCCGCATGCGCCAGCAGCAGCGCCAGCGACGCCGGGTCCGGCACGCGGCAGGCCAGGCCATCGGCGATCGTGTCGACGACCGGGGCGGTCACCGCGCGGCGCTGCTGCCACGACAGCAGATAGGCCGGCGCATTCTGCGCAACCACGCCGACGATGCGTGCTTGATGGCCCAGCGCCTCGCGTGCCGCCAGCGCGCCCGCGAAGCCGCTGCCCTGGCCGAGCGCCACGAACAGCGTGCCGATCTCCGGCCGCGCGCGCAGCAGCTCCAGCCAGCCGGTGGCCACGCCGGCCACCAGGTCCGCGTGGAAGGAGGGCACCATGTGCAGGCCATCCCCTTCGGCCAGCAGCATCGCATGCTCGCGGGCGGCCTGGAAGTCGTCGCCGTGCTCGATCAGCGTGGCGCCCAGTGCCCGCATGGCCGCGTTCTTCTCCACGCTGTTCCCGTGCGGGACGACGATGGTCAGCGGCAGGCCGTGGCGGCGGGTCGCAAAGGCCAGTGACTGGCCGTGGTTGCCGCGCGTGGCCGTGATCAGGCCCGGGACGCGCGGCGCGCGGGCCAGCAATTTTTCAACGTAGACCAGGCCACCGCGCACCTTGAAAGCGCCCACCGGCGTGTGGTTCTCGTGCTTCACCCACACCGCGGTGCCCAGCGCCGCATCCAGCAGCGGCCAGGAGTACTGGGGCGTGGCCGGCATCGCGTCATGGACGATGGCAGCGGCAGCTTCGATGTCGTGCAGGGTCGGCAGCATGGGAACCTCTGGAATGGACGAGCTTTTATCGTAGAATAAATGGCCGGTACAGTGCCAGTACACTCGCCGGCACTCTTCGCATAACTGTAGCGGTTGAATAACCAGTACAACGAAAGGGCGCCATGAATTCCCCACTTGCCGCCACGCTGGCCCGCGACACGGGCGAATCGCTCACCGACCAGATCGTGCGCAGCGTGGCCGTGCGCATCGACGAGCGCGAGCTGCGCAGCGGCAGCCGCATGCCGTCCATCCGCCGCTTCGCCGAGCACCATGGCGTGTCGCCATTCACCGTGGTGGCCGCGTACGACAAGCTGGTGGCGCGCGGCTACCTGGAATCGCGGCGCGGCGCCGGCTTCTTCATCCGCGACCGGGCACCGGTGCGGCCGACGGCGGCAACGGTCGTGCCCGAACCGGCCAATGGCGCGCTGGACGTGAGCTGGCTGGTGCGGAACATGTTCCGCCAGATGCCGCACCGGCAGATGCCCGGCACCGGCGTGCTGCCCGGCGAATGGCTCGATGGCGCCAGCGTGACGAATGCGCTGCGTGCGATCGGCCGGCTGGACAGCCAGTTCCTGCTCAACTACGGCACGCCGCAGGGCTACCTGCCGCTGCGCGAACAGCTGCAGCGCAAGCTGGCGGAACTGGAGATCGGCGCCGCGCCCGAGCAGTTCGTGACCACGGCCGGCGTCACGCAGGCGCTGGACATCGTGGCGCGCGAATTCACCCGGCCGGGCGACACGATCCTGGTCGACGATCCGGCCTGGTTCCTGATGTTCGGCTCCTTTGCCGCGCTGGGCGCACGCGTGATCGGCGTGCCCCGCCTGCCGGACGGCCCGGATCTGGCGCGCCTGGCCGAACTGGCGGCGCTGCACAAGCCGCGGCTGTATGTCATCAACTCGGTGCTGCACAATCCCAGCTCCACGTCGTTGTCGGCTGCCAAGGCATTCCAGGTGCTGCGCCTGGCCGCGGAACACGGCTTCACGATCATCGAGGACGATATCTACAGCGACCTGCATCCCGGCAGCGCCGTGCAGCCGGCCACCCGGCTGGCGGCGCTGGACCAGCTGCAGCGCGTGGTCTACCTGTCCGGCTTTTCCAAGACGATGGCCGCCAACCTGCGCGTGGGTTTCATCGCGGCGTCGCCCGACCTGGCGCGCCGGCTGGCGGATCGCAAGATGCTGCAGACGCTGACCACCAGCGATATCGGCGAACGCATCGTCCACAAGATCCTGTCGGAAGGGGCGTACCGCAAGCATGCGGAACGGATGCGCGCCCGGCTGGACGGCCTGCGCGCCCGCACCGTAAGACAGATGGAACGCGTGGGCCTGGCGGTCGACGTGGCGCCGCCGGCCGGCATGTTCGTCTGGGCCGATGCGGGCACGGACACCAATGTGCTGGCCGAGCGGGCGATGGGCGAAGGCATCCTGCTGGCACCGGGCAGCCTGTTCTCGCCGAGCCAGCTGCCGTCCACCTTCATGCGACTCAACGTGGCGGCCATGCAGGATCCGGCGATCTGGCGCTTCTTGCAGAAGAACTTGTGAGAATGTTATCGTAACAAGCTCTCGACAGGGCCGGTCTTGAAATAGGGCATCGACAGTCCCATATTCCGGCAACGAATTCATGCATCAACCTTTTTGCTCACACGGGGACAACAATGGCCGATAACAAAGAAACTCTGGGCTTCCAGGCAGAAGTCAAGCAGCTGCTGCAGCTGATGATCCACTCGCTGTACTCGAACAAGGAAATCTTCCTGCGCGAGCTCGTCTCGAACGCGTCCGACGCGGCCGACAAGCTGCGCTTCGAAGCCATCAACAACGACGCGCTGTACTGCGACGACCACGAACTGGCAATCACCGTCTCGTTCGACAAGGCGGCTCGCACCATCACCATCGCCGACAACGGCATCGGCATGAGCCGCGACGAAGTGATCAGCCACCTGGGCACGATCGCCAAGTCCGGCACCAAGGAATTCTTCGGCAAGCTCTCCGGCGACCAGCAGAAGGACGCCGCGCTGGTCGGCCAGTTCGGCGTGGGCTTCTATTCCGGCTTCATCGTGGCCGACAGGATCACCGTCGAGACGCGTCGCGCTGGGCTGGCGGCGAATGAAGCCGTGCGCTGGGAATCGGCCGGCGAGGGCGACTACAGCATCGAGCCGATCGAGAAGGCCACGCGCGGCACCAGCATCATCCTGCACCTGCGCGAAGGCGAGGACGAGCTGCTGTCAACCTGGAAGCTGAAGTCGATCATCACCAAGTACTCCGACCATATCTCCCTGCCGATCCGCATGGCGAAGGAAGACTGGGACGACGAGAAGAAGGAAAACGTCGTCAGCGACGAACTGGAAACGATCAACCAGGCCAGCGCGCTGTGGGCGCGCAGCAAGAGCGACATCACGCCGGAACAGTACGAAGAGTTCTACAAGCACGTGTCGCACGACTTCGGCGCGCCGCTCACCTACACGCACAACCGCGTGGAAGGCCGCAGCGAATACACGCAGCTGCTGTACATCCCGGCCAAGGCGCCGTTCGACCTGTGGGACCGCAACAAGCGCGGCGGCATCAAGCTGTACGTGAAGCGCGTGTTCATCATGGACGATGCCGAACAGCTGATGCCGACCTACCTGCGCTTCGTGAAGGGCGTGATCGACTCGGCCGACCTGCCGCTGAACGTCTCCCGCGAGATCCTGCAGGAGTCGCGTGACGTCAAGGCCATCCGGGAAGGCTCGACCAAGCGCGTGCTGGGCATGCTGGAGGAACTGGCGAACGCGGAAGAGCAGGATAAGAAGGACAAGTACACCACCTTCTGGAACGAGTTCGGCCAGGTGCTGAAGGAAGGCATCGGCGAGGACTTCGCCAACAAGGAACGCCTGGCCAGGCTGCTGCGCTTCTCGTCCACGCACACCGATTCGACCGAACAGACGGTCGCGCTGGCCGACTACGTGTCCCGCATGAAGGAAGGCCAGGCCAAGATCTATTACGTGACGGCCGACAGCTTCACGGCGGCGAAGAACAGCCCGCACCTGGAGATCTTCCGCAAGAAGGGCGTGGAAGTGCTGCTGCTGACGGACCGCGTGGACGAATGGATGCTGTCTTTCCTGAACGACTTCGATGGCAAGGAACTGGTGTCGGTGGCGAAGGGCGGCCTGGATCTGGGCACGCTGGAAGACGAAGCGGAGAAGAAGGAGCACGAGGAAACGGAAGCGCAGTACAAGGACCTCGTCACGAAGATGAAGGATGCGCTGGGCGACAAGGCCAAGGACGTGCGCGTGACGTTCCGCCTGACCGACTCGCCGGCCTGCCTGGTGGCGGACGAGAACGAACTGTCCGGCAACCTGCTGCGCATGCTGAAGGCCGCCGGCCAGAACGCACCGGAGTCCACGCCGATCCTCGAGATCAACCCCAACCACCCGCTGGTCACGCGCCTGAAGTACGAAAACGAAGGCGACGGCCAGTTCACCGCCTGGGCCCACCTGCTGTTCGACCAGGCCCTGCTGGCCGAAGGCGGCACGCTGGCCGACCCGGCCTCCTTCGTGCGCCGCATGAACGAGATGCTGCTGAAGTAAGCCGCGTTCATCGTTCTACGGCAGAGGCCGTGTCCACCTTGGGGTCAGACCCCGAAGTGGACACGGCCTCTGCCATTTCGGCGATGCCATCATCGTCCAGCGGCCTGGGCACCGCCGCGCCGCCTGCGCTGCGCCGCCAGCAGCACCAGCGGCGCGCCGACGGCCAGCAGCGCCACCTCGGCCGGTTCGGGCACGGGTTCGAGGAAGCCGCGGATCTCGCCGGCCGGCGCGAAGGAGGTGTGCAGGTTCAGGTAGGCGCGGCCCGTGTCCAGGCCGGCCAGCAGCGCCGCCTCGGCGCCGGCCGTGGTGCCGCCGTTGGCCGTGATGAAGCCGGCGTTCCAGGTAGCGGCCAGCGACGTGTCGAACACGCGCCGGTAGCTGCCCGAGGTCACGCCAAGCGGGAAGTCGACGAAGGTGGGCACCTGGGTGGCCACGCCGGCCGTGCCGGTTTCGGCGATCGCGGTGCAGCAGTGGATATGCGCTGCCGTCGTGCCTTCCAGCAGGCCGGCGAAGGCCACGTCCAGCGTGAGCGTGTGCGTGGCGATGTCGAAATCGACGACGGCCGTGCCGGTGCCGGGCGAGGCGTTCGGTGGCGCCTCGTTCGCGCCGGACAGCGTGGTGGTGTAGACGGCCGCGCCGGCATCGAGTCCGGCCAGGCACAGCGCCAGGGCCGCGACGCCCTGCAACAGCTTCCCGCGTAGCGATGAATGGTTCATGTCCGTCTCCTTTTTATAGACGAGACCGGTCAAGCAAAGCGCGCGCCTGCATGCGCAGTGATCGGTAAATCAGGCACTTGAGGCGGCCGGTCCGGCGGCCGTCGCCGCGCTGTCAAGAATTCCGGCATAGCATGACCTGCACGGCTGAATCCGTTAGATACGCCACACTTCACTATGTTGTAGAATCCATTCTTGCCTTTTATTAAAGCCTTTGGGCCGCTGACGTCATGCAATCCAGCTCCTGCTCCGTCCTGCTCATCGACGACGAGACCCTGGCACAGGATTACCTCCTGCATTGCCTCGAATCCCACATCGACATCACCCTGTGCTACGAGCATTGCTCGGAACGCGCTGTCGAGCTGGCGGTGCAGCACCGGGCCACGATCGTCCTCGTCGACCTGCGCATGCCCGGCGTCGACGGCTTCGGCGTACTGGGCAGCCTGCGCGCCGACCCGCGCACCGAACACCTGCCGATCGTGCTGCTGTCCTCCGAACACGATGCCGAGGTCAAGGTGCGCGCGTTCGAAGCGGGCGCCAACGATTACCTGGTCAAGTGGCCGCATCCCCGCGAACTGGTGGCGCGGCTGCGCTATCACAGTGCCGCCTACGTGGCGCGCCGCGAGCGCGACGAAGCGTTTGCCTCGCTGGCTCGCAGCCAGGAGGAACTGCGCGCCAGCCAGGCCGCGCTGCACCAGGCGCAGAAGATGGAAGCGATCGGCCAGCTGACGGGCGGCGTGGCGCACGACTTCAACAACGTCCTGCAGATCATCGGCGGCAACCTGCAGCTGGTGAAGCTGATGGGCGGCCTGTCCGACAATGCCCGCAACCGCATCGATTCGGCGCTGACCGGCGTGGAACGGGGCGGGCGGCTGGCAGCCCACCTGCTGGCCTTCGCGCGCCGGCAGCCGCTGCAGGCCGTCGTCATCGATCCTTCCGCCGTGCTGCTGGAAATGGAAGAGATGCTGCGCCGCGTGCTGGGCCCGCAGGCGCACATCGGCAGCGACATCGCGCCCGGGTGCTGGAGCACCGCCGTCGATCCGAGCCAGCTGCACAACGTGATCCTGAACCTGGCGATCAATGCGCGCGACGCGATGCCGCACGGCGGTGAGCTCACGCTGCGCTCGCGGAACATCCGGGCCGGCTCGCCGGAACTGGCCAAGGTGGGCGATGGCGACTACGTGATGCTGGAAGTGGCCGATACCGGCAAGGGCATGCCGCCCGATGTGCTGGAGCGCGCCTTCGAGCCGTTCTTCACCACCAAGCCGACCGGCCAGGGCACGGGTCTGGGCCTGTCGATGAGCTATGGCTTCGTCAAGCAGTCCGGCGGCGAGATCGTGCTGGACAGCACGCCGGGCCAGGGCACGAGCGTGAAGATCTTCCTGCGCCGCAGCGCCGCCGAGGCGATGCCGGAGGAAGAGGACACCGGCGACGCGCCGCTGTTCGGCGGCGTGGAAACCATCCTGGTGGTCGAGGACGAGGAAGCGGTGCGCGATACGACGGCGGCCCTGCTGTCCACGCTGGGCTACCGCGTGCTGCAGGCGGAGGATGCGGACCAGGCCGCGCGCATCGTCGACAACGGGGTCAATATCGACCTGCTGTTCACGGACGTGATCATGCCGGGCAAACTGAGCAGCCTGCAGCTGGCCGACAAGGTGCGCGACCGCTGCCCGGAGGCCCAGGTGCTGTTCACGTCCGGTTACGCGGAAGGGGTGCTGGCCCACGAGGGCCGGGTGGATCCGGGTGTCAGCCTGCTGCCGAAACCCTACAATCCGGAGGTGCTGAGCGCACGCATCCGGCACATGCTGCGCCGGCGCAGGGCGGCGGCGTAAGGTCCAACGGCCGGCCGGTCAGCTGTTCGGCCGCACGTAGCGCTGCGAGCCCGGTGGCGGTTCGTTCAGCACGGCCCAGAACACGCCCAGGTCCGAAATGGCGCGGACGAATTCCTTGAACTCCACCGGCTTCACCACATAGGCATTGACGCCCAGCTCGTAGCTGCGCACCAGGTCCTGCTCCTCGCGGGACGAGGTGAGCATCACCACGGGCAGCGCGCGCAGGTGCATCACGTTGCGGATCTCGCGCAGCACTTCCAGGCCGTCGACCTTCGGCAGCTTCAGGTCCAGCAGCACGACGGCGGGATTGCCCTGCACGCGGTCGATGAACTCGCCGCGCGCGTGCAGGTAGTCGAGTGCTTCGGCGCCGTCGCGCACGACGATCACCTCGTTGGCGAGCTGGCTTTTTTCCAGCGCGATCAGGGCCAGTTCGAGGTCGTGGGGATTATCCTCGACCAGCAGGATGGGCTTCAGCATGGATTAGGTACTCGGTAAGATGTTTGGAATGGTGAAGGTGAAGGTGGCTCCCTCGTTCAGCGCGCCCTGCGCCGCCACGCGGCCGCCATGGCGCTCGACGATGCGGCGCACATTGGCCAGGCCGATGCCGGTGCCCTGGAAATCCTCCATGCGGTGCAGGCGCTGGAACACGCCGAACAGCTTGTGCACGTAGTCCATATTGAAGCCGGTGCCGTTGTCCGCCACGCTGAACACGGATTCCGTGTCGGTCCGGCGGCCCTCGATGCGGATCTCCGCCGGGTCCTTCTGGCCGGTGAATTTCACGGCGTTCGACAGCAGGTTGATGACGGCCAGCTGGAGGAAGGTGGGATCGGCCGTGACCGCCGGCAGCTCGCCGACGTGCCAGACGATGTTCCGGCCGCCGCCGGCGTCCAGCTTCACCTTGTCGACGCAGGAGCGCACCAGGTCGTTCATGTCCACGTGCACCGGCCGCAGCGAGGCGCGGCCCATCTGCGAAAAACTGAGCAGGTCGTCGACCAGCTTGCCGGCCAGGCGGGCCGATTCCTTGATGTTCTTCAGGAAGCGCTGGCGCTTCTCCAGCGAGTCGTTGCCGGCCGCCTCCATCAGCAGGTCGGCAAAGCCGGCGATGTGCCGCAGCGGCGCGCGCAGGTCGTGCGAGACGGAATACGAGAACGCTTCCAGTTCCTTGTTGGCGCGGCCCAGCTCATCGGCCAGTTCGGCCATCTGCTCGGCGCGTTCCAGCGCGATGCCCAGCAGCGCGGTGCGGAATTCCACCGCCATTTCCAGCTCGCCCGGGTGCCAGGGCAGCGCCGTGCCGTGCACGGTCTCGCGCCAGGAAGCGAAGCTGGTGCGGGGGCTCAGTTCGCGCGGTGCGTCGGCCGGAATGTCCCCCTCCTTCTCGCGCGGCTTGCCGGCCCAGTCGATCGTGTAGACGACTTCGGGACGGAACCACAGCAGGTAGTGCTGGTGGATGCGCGAGATCGGCATCGCCAGCAGGCCACTGGCCACCTGGCGGAACGCGTAGGCGGGCGGGTAGTCGGCGGCCAGCTGCTCGGTGTGATACAGGTCGTCGTGCGTATTGGCCTGCAGCCAGCCCACCAGCGCACGCACCTGCGCCTCGCCCGGCGTTTCGCCGAAGCCCACGATGCGGTCGTCCACCACCACGGCCACGCCGCCGGCGCGGGCGAAGTGCAGCAGCTGGGGGAACACATTGCCCATGTTCTCGATGAAGTCGGCGCCCTGCGTGAGGCCGGCGAGCGCATCGACCATCGTGCGACGCACCTCGAGGCGGAACTGCAGCTCGTCGGCCATTTCGCGGCTCTCGATGCGCAGCGCCAGGATCTGGCCCAGCTGCTCGCAGGCGGTGCGCTTGTCGAAGGTGATGTGGCAGGCCGCCGCGTTGTGGCAGGAAATCAGCCCCCACAGGCGGCCCTGCACCATCAGCGACACGGACATCGACGCCATCGTGCCCATGTTGCGCATGTACTGCAGGTGCACCGGCGAGACGCTGCGCAGCGCGGCGAACGACAGGTCGTTCAGTGCGCCCGTCAGCGGATTCTCCGGCGGCACCAGGCGCGCCGGCGTGTAGTTCGCGTCGTGGATCAGGCGGATGCGGTTCAGCGCATACAGCTCGCGCGCCTGCTTCGGAATGTCCGTGGCGGGAAAGCGCTGGCCCAGGTAGGAGGGCAGGCCGCCATCGCCGCTTTCGGCCAGCACGTGGCCATGGCCTTCGTCGTCGAAGCGGTACACCAGCACGCGGTTGAAGCCCGTGACGGCGCGGATTTCGGCCGCCGCCGTGGCGCTCATCTTCTCGACCGGGTCGCCGTCGCCCAGCTTCTGCAGGAAGTCGCCCACCAGCGGATACAGGTGACGGAAGTCAGCCACGCCGGTGCGCTGCACGGCCTCGAATTCGAGCATCAGCAGCGCATCGTAGCGGTGCACCAGCACGTCGAAGCAGCCGCCGTTCAGGCGCACCGTGGCGGCGAAGTTGGGGCGGCCGGCGACACTGGACAGTTCACCCGCGAGTTCGCCTTCGAGCTGCGCGGCGATCGCGTCGCCGACGACACCGGCCAGCGTGCGGCCCAGCGCCGCCGTCGCGCTCACGCCCAGGTGGTGCGCCAGGTTGTCGCTCGCCTGCACCACGGTGCCGTCCGGCGCCAGGGCCAGCACGCAGCCGTGCGGCTGGACGCTGCCCGGCGTGCGGATCGGCTCGCGGTCGCAGCTGGTCAGGTCCAGGGATGGGCTTGCTAGTGTCATGGACAGGATTTTACCGGTAAATGCATGCCCGCGCGCAAAATCAGGGGCCTGTCGGTGGCTGTTTCGCGCCGTCCATCCGGTCAGCGCACGCTTTGCAGCAGGAAGGACGACTGGCCGCAGCTCTTCTCGGAACGGCGGATTTCCTCGGGCGCGCAGGAGCGCGAGGTGCCATCCTTGCGGTAGCAGGCGTGCAGTTCGCGCAGGAAGCGGCCGGCACCCGTGCAGAAGGGCACCACGGCATCCTCGGCCAGGCGCGGATTGGCGGCCCGGAAGGCCTCCTTGAACTGGGCGATGGTGACGCGCACCGGCTGCTCCGGCGTGCGGTAGGCGGCCGGCACGACGAGGCCGTCCTTCAGCCTGGCCGACAGCGCCAGGTACTGGTCCGGCGCCAGGCCGGAGCAGGTGCCGTGCTTGGACCATTCGTGGCCGATCAGCTTGGGCGACGGATAGATCGCTTCGTACTTGCGGCGCGCCGCGGCCGGCAACGGCTCGCGCGAGCAGCTGTCCGGATAGCCTTTCTCGTATTGCGGCCACAGGCCGTGCAGCACGAAGCCGAGCCGGCGGTCGCTGCCGCACTGGTTCGGATCGCGGCCGCCATTGGTGGCGCAGTAGGCCGGCGACCAGGACAGGGCCAGCGCGTAGTAGTCGAACACGCCGGGCGTGTCGTCATGCTTCGGCTTGCGGGCTTCGGCCGCGCCGCACAGCAGCGCCGCCGCCAGCATCAGGAGGGCTTTGTTCTTCATGGTTTTCTTCGTCGTCATCATTACAGTTCGGTACGCAGCGCGAACAGTTCGGGGAACAGCACCACGTCCAGCATCTTGCGCAGGTAGCTGGCGCCGCTCGTGCCGCCCGTGCCCGTCTTGAAGCCGATGATGCGTTCCACCGTCGTCACATGGCGGAAGCGCCAGAAGCGGAACGCCGTTTCCAGGTCCACCAGCTTTTCGGCCAGTTCATACAGCGCCCAGTGATGCGCCGGGTCGCGGTAGACGGCCAGCCAGGCGGCCTTGACGGAGTCGTTCGCGACGGTCGGCAGCGTTGCATCCGGCGCCAGCCGCGCCCCGTCGATCGCGAAGCCTTCCCGTGCCAGCAGGCGCACGGCTTCGTCATACAGCGACGGTTCGTGCAGTGCCGCCGCCAGCAGCGCGTGCGCCGCGGGCGCCGCCTCATGGACAGACAGCAGCGCGGCGTTCTTGTTCCCCAGGATGAACTCGATCTCGCGGTACTGGTGCGACTGGAAGCCGGACGAGGCGCCCAGATAGGGCCGGATCGCCGTGTACTCGGGCGGCGTCATCGTGGCGAGCACATCCCAGGCGTGCACCAGCTGGTCCATGATGCGCGCCACCCGCGCCAGCATCTTGAAGGCCGGCGGCAGGTCGCCCGCGCGCACGTGGCCGCGCACGGCATGCAGCTCGTGCAGCATCAGCTTCATCCACAGTTCGGTGGTCTGGTGCTGGACGATGAACAGCATCTCGTCGTGCGCGGGGGAGAGCGGGCGCTGGGCGGACAGGATCCGGTCCAGGCCCAGGTAGTCGCCATAGCTCATGGACTTCGAAAAGTCCATTTGCGCTCCATGCCACTGCTTCTTGTCTTCGTCCGTCATCGCATCCTCACGTCACCGCGCCGCGCGCGGCGTTCACGTCATACGCTTCCTCGTCCAGGATCCCCTTCAGCACGTCCACCGCATCCCACACTTCCGTGAAGCTGGTATAGAGCGGCGTGAAGCCGAAGCGCATGATGGCCGGCTCCCGGTAGTCGCCGATCACGCCGCGCGCAATGAGTGCCTGCATCACCGCGTAGCCGTGCGGGTGCGTGAAGCTCACGTGGCTGCCGCGCCGCGGGTGCTCGCGCGGCGTGACGAGGCCCAGCGGGTGGCCGGCGCAGCGGCTTTCGACGAGGGCGATGAACAGGTCCGTCAGGGCCAGCGACTTGGTGCGGATGGCGTGCATGTCCGTCGCGCCGAACACGTCCAGCCCGCATTCGACCAGGGCCAGCGAGACGACCGGCTGCGTGCCGCACAGTGCGCGTCCGATCCCTTCGCCCGCCGTGAAGCTGCTCGCCATCGCGAACGGCGTGGCATGGCCCCACCAGCCGGACAGCGGTTGCGTGAACGTCGCCTGGTGACGGCGCGGCACCCAGATGAAGGCCGGCGCGCCGGGACCACCGTTCAGGTATTTATAGGTGCATCCCACCGCAAAGTCGGCATTGGCTTCGTGCAGGTCCACCGGCACGGCGCCGGCCGAGTGGGCCAGGTCCCAGACCGTCACGGCGCCGGCGCGGTGGGCTAGGGCGGTGAGGGCCGCCATGTCGTGCTGCAGGCCGGTACGGTAGTTCACGTGGGTGAGCATCAGCACGGCGGTGTCGGGGCCCAGCACGGCGGGGATTTCTTCCGGCGTATCGACCAGCCGTACTGTATAGCCGCGCTGCAGCCATCCCGCCAGGCCTTCGGCCATATAGATATCGGTGGGGAAGTTGCTGCGCTCCGTGACGATCGTCCTGCGTTCGGCATGGGGCGCCTGCAGCGCGAGGGCGGCCGCCAGTGCCTTGAACAGATTCACGGAGGTGGTGTCGGTGACGACGACTTCTCCTGCGTGCGCGCCGAGCAGCGGCGCGAGCCGGTCGCCCAGGCGGCGCGGCATCTCGAACCAGCCGGCCGTGTTCCAGCTGGTGATCAGGTCCTTCCCCCACTCCTGGGCGATGACCTGCTGGGCGCGGGCGAGGGCCGCCTTGGGACGGGCACCCAGCGAATTGCCGTCGAGGTAGATGGTGCCGGCGGGGAGGTCGAAGCGCTCGCGCAGGGCGGCCAGCGGATCGGCGGCATCGCGCGCCAGGCAATCGGCGCGCGTGAGGACAGGGTGGTTCATGTGTGTTCGTCGCTTGTGGCGAAGTGGCGCAGTGTAGCACGGGAGGCAACAGTGCCTCGCCGCGGGATTGCCGTTTTGGCACCATAAAAAATTTCAAAAATAATTTTCAAAAACCCTAAAGTCCCGCGCCGTGCTGCCGTTACCCATTCCAGATGCCCTGAAAAGGGTGCCGAGCAGGTGGATGCAGTAGCAAATTTGCATCCTGCAGCAGGGAAGTTGAATTGGATGCAAAAGGGCGAGCTCCTCAAGGCTTTGAACGGCAGAAAAAAAGTTAAAATTTTTTGCTGCGGACCCTAAAGTTTCCAAATCGGCCGCCGTTACCCTGTTCAGATGTCGCCAAAAAGCGTCACCCCGACAAGCGTTTCCGTCCCCGCCAGTCGTGTTTTGACCGTTTTTTTGTAGGGCATCTTGCCGGTTTTTCCGGTTCCGGCTTCCATCTCAAAAGCCCGCAAACCCGCGCCAGCACTGGCGCGCCGTCCCGCACACCATGCGCTTGTCAGACAAACGCCTACGGGGTGCTGCCGCCATTTCCCTACCCGAAATACAGACGGCTGCCTCTTCTCGTGCTCACGCCCCTATCGCAGAATGTGTCTCAACGGAAACGCTTTGAGGAGCACACAATGACTGCAAACGACATGATGGCCGAGATTCGCGACGCGAACCTGAGCTACCTGATGCTGGCCCAGCAGATGATTCGCGCCGACAAGACCACGGCGATCTTCCGCCTGGGCCTGTCGGTGGACATCGCCGACCTGATCGAAGGGATGAGCAATGCCCAGATCCTGAAGCTTGCCGGCGGCAACATGATGCTGGCCCGCTTCCGCTTCGACGATGGCGCGATCCTGTCGATGCTCACGAATTACAACAAGGACCGCTCGCTGGCCCAGTCGCACGCCGCCATCCTGATGGCCGGCCAGGGCGTCGAAGAAATCGCCTGAGCGATCGCTGACAAGATATCGGGGAGCAGAGATGAGCAAGGAAGCGATCAAGAAAAGCGTGGTCACGGAAGCACAGGAAATCGGGCTCGCGATCGAGCTGATCAACCTGGGCGCGCGGCTGCAGCTGCTGGAGTCGGAGGTGTCGCTGTCGCGCGAGCGCCTGCTCAAGCTGTACAAGGAGCTGAAGGGCGTGTCGCCGCCGAAGGGCATGCTGCCGTTCTCCACCGACTGGTTCCTGACCTGGCAGCCGAACATCCACGCTTCGCTGTTCATCAATATCCACGATTTCCTCGTCCAGCACGCCGGCGCCACGGGCATCCACGCCGTGATGAAGGCCTACCAGCTGTACCTCGAGCAGATGCCGCCGGCGCCGGGCGAAGAGCCGCTGCTGTCGCTGACGCGGGCCTGGACGCTGGTGCGCTTCTTCGGCAGCCGCATGCTGGAACTGAAGTCCTGCGGCAAGTGCCAGGGCAAGTTCGTCGTCAATGGCATGGACCTGAACGGCGACTACCACTGCGGCCTGTGCCACATGCCTTCGCGGGCCGGCAAGACCAAGAAGGCCCGAGAAGACTCGCTGGCCGCGTGACCTCCCCATCCGTTTTCCGTTGCAGTCTATGGCTGCAGAGCCGGGGTGGCGCTTGACGCCGTCCCGGCTTTTGCGTTTACCGGCCGTGCGCGCGCTGCTGGTGCAGGCGGGCGCGCTGCTGCCGACCGCGGGCTGCGCCTGGCTGTTCGACAGCGCCGGCCGTCCCCTCACGCTGCTGGAAGGCGTGCTGCTGCAGGGCGCCATCGCCATGCTCGCGACGTGGAAGATCGGCCTGGCGCCGTGGTGGCGCGTGATCCAGCTGCTGTTCCCGCTGGCGCTGCTGGCCGCGCTGGCGCTGCGGCTGCCGCCGGTGCTGTTCCTGATCGTGTTTCTCGTGCTGCTGGGCTGGTACTGGTCCACGTTCCGCACGCAGGTACCGTATTACCCGTCGCACCCGGCGGTCTGGCGCGCGGTGGAATCGCAGTTGCCGGCGCGCGCGGGATTGCGGATCATCGACGTGGGCAGCGGCCTGGGTGGGTTCGCGATGCATCTGGCAGCGGCCCGGCCGGATGCGCAATGCAGCGGTATCGAACTGGCGCCGGTGCCGTATTTATATTCGAAATGGCGCGCACGATTAACTTCCAATAACGCGCGGTTCATTCGCGGCGATTATGAGAAACTGCACTTCGGCGATTATGACGTGGTATTCGCGTACCTGTCGCCGGCGGTAATGGTTGCCTTATTTGCCAAGGCAAAACGGGAGATGAAACCGGGGGGCTTGTTAATGAGCTACGAGTTTCAAATCCCGCCTTTCAAACCAGACAAGACCATAGATACCACAGAGGGCGCACCCCCCGTGTATGTTTGGGTGTTTTAGCGGCCTTTCGCTTGCCGGAGAGGCGTTCTCACGCTATTGTAGTTCCTTGTGGAAATCATTCGACTTGTTTTTTAAGGGGAGCTCCCAGGCTTGTTAGTCATTATTGGTTATGTCGTTGTGTGTGCCAGCGTCTTCGGCGGTTTCGCGATGGCCGGCGGGCACCTGGCAGCGTTGTTCCAGCCGTTGGAACTCCTGATGATTGGCGGTGCCGCAGTGGGCGCCTTCTTCGTCGGCAATAACGGCAAATCCATCAAGGCAACCCTGGCCGCCCTCCCTTCGCTGCTGAAGGGCTCGCGCTACACCAAGGATCTGTACATGGACCTGATGTCGCTGCTGTTCGACATCCTGTCCAAGGTGCGCAAGGAAGGCCTGATGTCGATCGAAGGGGATATCGAAACGCCGGAACAGAGTCCCCTGTTCTCGAAGTACCCGTCGGTGCTCGAGGACCATCACGTCGTGGAATTCATGACGGACTACCTGCGCCTGATGGTGTCGGGGAACATGGACGCCTTCCAGATCGAGAACCTGATGGACAACGAACTGGAAACCCACCATCACGAAGGTGCCGTGCCGGCCCACGTGATCGCGAAACTGGGCGACGGCCTGCCGGCGTTCGGTATCGTCGCGGCCGTGATGGGCGTGGTGCACACGATGGAATCGGTGGGCCTGCCGCCTTCCGAGCTGGGCATGCTGATCGCGCACGCGCTGGTCGGCACGTTCCTCGGCATCCTGCTGGCCTACGGCTTCGTGGGTCCATTGTCGAGCCTGCTCGAACAGAAGCTGGAAGAGTCCAGCAAGATGTTCCAGTGCGTGAAGGTGACGCTGCTCGCCAGCCTGAACGGCTACGCGCCGGCGCTGGCCGTGGAGTTCGGCCGCAAGGTGCTGTATTCGACCGAGCGCCCCACGTTCGCGGAACTGGAAGAACACATCAAGAAGGCCAAGTCGAAGTAATGACGGGCCCGACGGGAGTTAATGATGGCAGATGAGGGCCTGCGGCCGATTATCGTCAAGCGCATCAAGAAGGGCGGCGGCGGACACCACGGCGGCGCCTGGAAAATCGCGTATGCCGACTTCGTAACGGCGATGATGGCGTTCTTCCTGCTGATGTGGCTGCTGGGTTCCACGTCGAAGGGCGACCTGAACGGCATCTCGGAATTCTTCAAGACGCCGCTGAAGGTGGCGATGGCGGGCGGTTCCGGCAGCGGCGACAGCTCCTCCGTCATCAAGGGCGGCGGCAAGGACCTGACCCGCAAGGACGGCCAGGTAAAGGGCGGCGACGATCCCGACGTCAAGAAGAAGACCTTCAACCTGACGGCGGCCAAGGCCGTGCTGGAGAAGCAGGAAGGCGAGCGCCTGCAGGGCCTGAAGGACAAGCTGCAGGCAAAGATCGAAAGCAGTCCCGCGCTGCAGAAGTTCAAGAACCAGCTGCTGCTCGACTTCACCAGCGAGGGCCTGCGCATCCAGATCGTGGACGAGCAGAACCGGCCGATGTTCCCGAGCGCGAAGTCGGACCTGGCGCCGTACACGCGCGAGATCCTGCGCGAGATCGGCCCGATCCTGAACGACGTGCCGAACAAGATCGGCCTGTCCGGCCACACGGATTCGACGCCGTACTACAGCGAGTCCGGCTACAGCAACTGGGAGCTGTCGGCGGACCGCGCCAATGCTTCGCGGCGCGCGCTGGTGCAGGGCGGCATGCAGGACGAGAAGGTGATGCGCGTGGTGGGCCTGGGCTCGGCCGTGAACCTGGACCGCAAGGATCCGTTCAACCCGATCAACCGCCGCATCAGCATCATCGTGATGAACAAGAAGACGGAAGAAGGCCTGCAGCGCGACGCCGGCAAGCTCGAAGTGGGCGGCGGCGTGAGCGTGGTGCAGGAAGGCGCCGCCGCAGCGACCGAGGCGGCTCCTGCAGCAGCCCGATAGCGGTACAGAGTCAACGCTGAAAAGAGTCAACGCTCAAAAGAGTCAACGCGCACATGAACAGAAAAAAAATCCTCGGCTCCCACGTGAAGCGCCTGCTGTCCGGTGTGTCGGACCACGGCAAGCGCCACCTGTCGGAAGTGGAGACGGACCTGCTGCAAACCAACCTGCTGCTCGAGGAAGCGATCGAGAAGCTGTCGCGCAATTTCATGGCGATCCACGAAGCCGTCGATGCGCAGCAGGCCACCATCCGCCTGCTGCTCGATGGCGGCACGCCGTCCGCCGAGGACAAGGCCAACCTGGCCGCGATGAACGGGCAGGTGGGCACGTACGTGAATGCGGCGATCACCAGCATGCAGTTCCAGGACATGACGAGCCAGCTGATCGACCGCACGCTGAAACGGGTGACGGGCCTGCGCGAGTTCCTCGCCACCCTGGGCGCCCATGGCGCGGAGATGGACCCGGACAGCGACAGCGAACAGATGGTCGAGCTGCTGGGCAAGGTCAGCATGGCGCTGGCCATCCAGAGCCTGGAACTGCGCAACGTGCTGCGCAAGGCCGTCAGCCAGAAGCACCTGGAAAGCGGCGACATCGAGCTGTTCTGAACGCCGCGTTCCCAAAAAAAACCGTGGGCGCGCAGCGCACGAAGCGCAGTGACCCAAGACCATACAAGCAAAGCAGATAAGTGAGATTAGACATGGCTAAAACGATTCTTGCAGTTGACGATTCCAGCTCCCTGCGCCAGATGGTGGCGTTCAGCCTGAAGGCCGCCGGCTACCAGGTGGTGGAAGCGGTCGACGGCCAGGATGGCCTGGACAAGGCCCGCCAGCAGGCCGTGGACCTGGTGCTGACGGACCAGAACATGCCGAAGATGGATGGCCTGCAGCTGATCAAGAGCCTGCGCGAACTGCCGACGTACGCGAAGACGCCGATCCTGATGCTGACCACCGAATCGTCCGACGAGATGAAGGCCAAGGGCCGCGCCGCCGGTGCCAATGGCTGGCTGGTCAAGCCGTTCGACCCGCAGCGCCTGATCGAGGTCGTCAAGAAGGTCATCGGCTGACCATGCGCGCCACTGGACTTGACGGAGTCGCGCCATGACCATCGACATTAGCCAGTTCTTCCAGGTCTTCTTCGATGAAGCCGAGGAGCTGCTGGCTGAAATGGAACGGCTGCTGCTGGCTGTCGATGTGGCGGCGCCGACGGACGAGGACCTGAACGCCATCTTCCGCACCGCCCACTCGGTGAAGGGCGGCGCGGGCACGTTCGGCCTGACGGACATGACGGAGGTCACGCACATCCTGGAAACGCTGCTGGACCGCATCCGCAAGGGCGAGATGGCGCTGACCGGCGAGCACGTGGACGCCTTCCTGGCGGCCAAGGACGCGCTCAAGATGCAGCTCGATGGCCACCGCCTCGGCACGGTCGTGGACCAGGATGCCGTGGGCGACGTGCGCATGATGCTGCAGCACCTGGCGCAGGACGTGCACGTGGATGCGATCGCCCACATGGCGCCGGCGTTCCAGGGCGCCGCCAGCGAAGCGCAGGCCGTGGACCACAGCGGCGGCAGGCGCTATCGCCTGGAGCTGCCGGCCATGGCGCACCGCGAAGTGACGGCGCTGGCCGCGGAGCTGGGCCTGCTGGCCCATGTCGTCGTCACGCCGCTCGACAACGAGCGCAACGCGATGGTCGTCACCACCCATGAAAGCCTGGACGACATCGTGGCCATCTGCTCGTTCGTGCTCGACACGGACGCGATGACGATCACCGACCTGCCGGCCCTGACGCCGGACCAGGAAGCGCGCGAGCGGGCCGAGCGCAGCAAGGTCGAAGCGGACCTGGGCTACGGTTTCTTCGAGCCGCTGTCGCCTGCGGAAAGCGCGGCTGCCCAGTCGGGCGACGGCTACGGCTTCTTCCAGCCGCTCGACGAGATCCGCGCCAATGCCCAGGCTTCCGGCGACGATGCGCGCGGCTACGGCTTCTTCCAGCCGGTGGAGCAGATCCGTGCCGCGGCCGGCATCAGCGACGCGTCGCCCGCCGAGAAGGCCGCCGAGAAGATCGAGGAAGACAAGAAGGCCGCGAAGAAGGATGCCGAGAAGGCCGACAAGCCCGCGGCCCAGGGAGCCGAATCCTCGTCGATCCGCGTGTCGATCGAGAAGGTCGACCAGCTGATCAACCTGGTGGGCGAGCTGGTGATCACGCAGGCGATGATCGAGCAGCGCGCCGAGGTGCTGGACCCGATGCTGCACGAGAAGCTGCTGGCCTCCGTAGGGCAGTTGACGCGCAACACGCGCGACCTGCAGGAAGCGGTGATGTCGATCCGCATGATGCCGATGGACTTCGTGTTCTCGCGCTTCCCGCGCATGGTGCGCGACCTGGCCACCAAGCTCGGTAAAAAGGTCGACTTCATCACCAACGGCGCGGCGACGGAACTGGACAAGGGCCTGATCGAACGCATCGTCGACCCGCTGACGCACCTGGTGCGCAACAGCATCGACCATGGCATCGAGATGCCGGAAGTACGGCGCGCGGCCGGCAAGACGGATGCGGGGCGGCTGTTCCTGTCCGCCACCCACCAGGGCGGCAACATCATCATCGAGGTGTCGGACGACGGTGGCGGCCTGAATCGCGACCGTATCCTGGCCAAGGCGAAGCAGAACGGCCTGCCCGTATCGGACATGATGCCCGACAGCGAAGTGTGGCAGCTGATCTTCGCGCCGGGCTTCTCGACCGCCGAGCAGGTGACGGACGTGTCGGGCCGCGGCGTGGGCATGGATGTCGTCAAGCGCAACATCACGGCGCTGGGCGGCACCGTCGACATCCGGTCCGCGAAAGGCTTCGGCACCACGATCTCGATCTCGCTGCCGCTGACGCTGGCGATCCTGGACGGCATGTCGATCCGGGTCGGCGAGGAGGTGTACATCCTGCCGCTCGGCTTCGTGGTCGAATCGCTGCAGCCGACGCAGGAGGAGGTGCGCGACATCTCCGGCCGCGGGCGCGTGGTGAAGGTGCGCGGCGAATACCTGCCGCTGATTCCCCTGTACCAGATGTTCGAGATCGAGCCGCGCTTCCGCGAACCGTGGGAAGGCATCCTCGTCATCCTGGAAACGGAAGGCAGGAAGGCCTGCCTGTTCGTCGACGAACTGGTGGGGCAGCAGCAGGTGGTCGTGAAGAACCTGGAATCGAATTACCGCAAGGTGGCCGGCATCTCGGGCGCCACCATCCTGGGCGACGGCGGCGTGTCGCTGATCCTGGACGTGGCGGCGCTGATCCGCTCCTCGCGCCAGCTGGTGGAAGAATCCACGCCGAACACGCTGGGCTGAATGCCTCCAGCACCATTTTCAAAGAATCTCAAAGAACAAAGGAATCAACATGGCAGAAGCAATCCAGCAGGCCGACATCGCCGGCCACGAGTTCCTCGCCTTCACCCTGGGCAAGGAAGAATACGGCATCGACATCCTGAAAGTGCAGGAGATCCGCGGCTACGAGGCGGTGACCCGCATCGCCAACGCGCCGGAATTCATCAAGGGCGTGATCAACCTGCGCGGCATCATCATCCCGGTGGTGGACATGCGCATCAAGTTCAACCTGGGCGAGCCGGTGTATGACCAGTTCACCGTGGTGATCATCCTGAACATCGGCGGCCGCGTGGTCGGCATGGTGGTCGACAGCGTGTCCGACGTGACCACGCTGGAACCCGAGCAGATCAAGCCGGCGCCGGAGATGGGCACCGTGTTCTCGAACGAGTACATGATCGGTCTCGGCACCGTGGAAGAGCGCATGCTGATCCTGATGGACATCGACAAGCTGATGTCCAGCCCGGAGATGGGCCTGATCGACAAGGCCGCCGCCTGAGCGTAGCGGCTGACGCCGGGCCCGGAGGGACCGGTGGCACTGCACGGCAACCGTCCGACCCGGATGGCGCGCCGGAGCGATAATATCCACGATGCGGGAAGGCGGCCATGCCGCTCCCCGCGCCTGGCGCCGCCCGCGTTACCGGCCGCCATCCGGGGATGGTGCACGAAGAATCTGATCGGATCACATGATGTCCAGGGACACCGTCAAGGAGTTTGAGTTCAACGGCCGCGATTTCGAGCGCGTGCGCGCTCTGATCTACAAACGGGCCGGCATCTCGCTGGCCGACAGCAAGCAGGAGATGGTCTACAGCCGCCTGGCGCGGCGCCTGCGCGCGACCGGCATCATGTCGTTCGCGAAGTATCTCGACGATCTCGAGGCGGGCAAGATGCCGGGCGAGTGGGAGTCGTTCACCAATGCGCTGACGACCAACCTGACGTCGTTCTTCCGCGAGGCGCACCACTTCCCGCTGCTGGCCGAACACGCCAAGAAACACCGGGGCGAGCAGCTGACCATCTGGTGCTCGGCCAGTTCCACCGGCGAAGAGCCGTACTCGATCGCGATCACCGTCTGCGAGGCATTCAACACGCTCACGCCGCCGGTGCAGATCATCGCCACGGATATCGATACGAATGTGCTGGCCACGGCCGCCAACGGCATCTACCCGATCGACCGCATCGAGAAGCTGACGGCCGACCAGCAGCGCCGCTTCTTCCTGCGCGGGAAGGGCGACAAGGCCGGCATGGTGCGGGCCCGCCCGGAACTGCGCCAGCTGATCACCTACCGGCCCCTTAACCTGCTCGACGAGCAGTGGGACATCCGCGGCCAGTTCGACGTGATCTTCTGCCGCAACGTGATGATCTATTTCGACAAGCCCACGCAGCGCAAGATCCTGTCGCGCTTCGTGCCGCTGATGAAGCCGGACGGCCTGCTGTTTGCCGGCCATTCCGAGAATTTCCTGTACGTGTCCGATGCGCTGAAGCTGCGCGGCAAGACGGTGTACGAGCTGGAAGACAAGGCACGCAGTGTGCAGCAGGGCATGCAGAAAAGGGCCTGACCCGAATGGGCCTGACCTGAACGGGCTGGACCTGAACGGACTAGACCCGAAGCGGCTTGAACCGAAGGGGCTTGCCCGAAACCGGCATCACGAAAGACAGCATGGACACCGACCACCTCGCCACCAATGTGTATTACGACAGGACCTTCGACTGCGACGCGGCGAAGATCCTGCCGGGCGAATACTATTTCACCAACAAGGACATGCTGATCGTGACCGTGCTGGGCTCCTGCGTGTCGGCCTGCATCCGCGACCGCGTGACGGGCCTGGGCGGCATGAACCACTTCATGCTGCCCGACAGCGGCAGCGACGGCAGTCCGGTGTCCGCGTCCGCCCGCTACGGCACGTATGCGATGGAAGTGCTGATTAACAGCCTGCTCAAGAACGGTGCGCGGCGCGACAACCTGGAAGCCAAGGTGTTCGGCGGCGGCGCCGTGCTGAAGGGATTCACGGCGATGAACGTGGGCGAACGCAACGCCGCCTTCGTGCAGCAGTTCCTGCGCAACGAGCGCATCCGCATCGCCGCGGAAGACCTGAACGACGTATATCCCCGCAAGGTGTATTTCTTCCCGCGCACCGGCCGGGTGCTGGTGAAGAAGCTGATGCAGTCGCATAACGACACGCTGGCCAAGCGCGAGATCGAATACGCGAGCCGCCTGAAGGCCAAGCCGGTGGCCGGCGAGATCGAGCTGTTCTGACCGTTGCGCCGTTTTCCAATGAGGCATTCATGACTATCAAGGTGTTAATCGTCGACGATTCCGCGCTGATCCGCAGCGTGATGACGGAAATCGTCAACAGCCAGCCCGACATGGAAGTGGTCGGCACGGCGCCCGATCCGCTCGTCGCGCGCGAGCTGATCAAGCAGACCAACCCGCACGTGCTGACGCTGGACGTGGAGATGCCGAAAATGGACGGCCTCGACTTCCTGGAAAAGCTGATGCGGCTGCGGCCCATGCCGGTGGTGATGGTGTCGTCGCTGACCGAGCGCGGCTCCGAGATCACCATGCGCGCGCTGGAGCTGGGCGCCGTCGATTTCGTCACCAAGCCGAAGATCTCGATCCAGACCGGCATGCGCGAGTACACCGAGCTGATCGCCGATAAAATCCGTGCCGCAGCGAAGGCGCGCATCCGCGCCCGCACCCTGCCGCAAGCGGGCGCCGAGGGCGCCGCGCCCCTGCCACAATTACGCAACCCGCTGATGTCGTCCGAAAAACTGATCATCGTCGGCGCCTCGACCGGCGGTACCGAAGCGATCCGCGAATTCCTGGTGCAGATGCCGTCCGACTGCCCGGGCATCCTGATCACGCAGCACATGCCGGAAGGCTTTACCCGCTCGTTCGCCAAGCGGCTCGATTCGCTGTGCAGGATCTCGGTGCAGGAGGCGCAGGGCAACGAGCGCATCCTGCCGGGCCATGCCTACATCGCGCCGGGCCACTCGCACCTGCTGCTGGCGCGCTCCGGCGCGAACTACATGACGAAGCTCGATGGCGGCGAACCGGTGAACCGGCACCGCCCGTCCGTGGACGTGCTGTTCCGTTCCGCCGCACAGAACGCGGGCAAGAACGCGGTTGGGGTTATCCTGACCGGAATGGGCAAGGATGGCGCGGCGGGCATGCTGGAGATGAAGGCAGCTGGCGCGTATAATTTTGCCCAGGACGAAGCCAGCTGCGTCGTGTTCGGCATGCCGCGCGAAGCGATCGCCGTCGGTGCCACGCACGAAGTGGGCGCGCTGGGGGCGTTGCCGGGCATGGTGCTGGGTTATCTGGCCCAGCACGGCATGCGCGCTTTGCGTGTTTGATACGGAGTGACGTTTTTTGCCAGCGTTTTTAACACGGTGAAAGTGATTTCATTCCCTACGGACAACTAAGATGCTATCCTTCACTGCTGGTGCAGAGGCTGGTAGCACACACTAATATTTATAACCGCGTAAAGAATCAACGGAGCAATTCATGGCTGATCCAAAGATGAAATTTTTAGTTGTTGACGACTTCTCGACGATGCGCCGCATCGTCCGGAATCTGTTGAAAGAACTGGGTTATGCCAACGTGGACGAAGCCGAAGACGGCGTGATGGCGCTGGCCAAGCTGCGTTCGGAATCGTTCGACTTCGTCGTGTCCGACTGGAACATGCCGAACATGGACGGCCTGACGATGCTGCAGAACATTCGTGCCGATCCGGCACTGGCCAAGCTGCCGGTGCTGATGGTGACGGCCGAAGCGAAGAAGGAAAACATCATCGCGGCTGCCCAGGCCGGCGCCAACGGCTACGTCGTGAAACCGTTCACGGCCGCCACGCTGGACGAGAAGCTGAACAAGATCTTTGAAAAGCTCGGAGCCTGACCGATGGCCGATGATGCAGGCGGCGCCCACCTGGCGCCGGCCGAGGTAGAACACGCGGCGGGGTCGTCCGCCGCCGGCGGCATGGAACAGCACGACGAGTTCCTGTCCCGTATCGGCCACATGACGCGCGCGCTGCACGAGAACCTGCGCGGCCTGGGCCTGGACAAGCTGATCGAAAAGGCCGCCGAGGACATCCCGGATGCCCGCGACCGTCTCGACTACGTGGCGCGCCTGAGCGAAAACGCGGCGCAGAAGGTGCTCAATGCCACGGACGAGGCCGGCCCACTGCAGGACAGCATCGCCAGCGATGCAAAGGAGCTGACGGGTTCCTGGCAGGCGCTGCTGGACGGGCAGGGCGGCGAGGCGGACTGGCGCGCGCTGGCGCAACGCACGATCGCGGCGCTGGCCAGCACCACGGCCGCCACCACGGCCACCAAGGGCCACCTGATGGACATCATGATGGCGCAGGATTTCCAGGACCTCACGGGCCAGGTGATCAAGCGCGTCACGGGCATCGCCCAGAACCTCGAGAAGCAGCTGGTGCAGACGCTGGTCGACTTCGCGCCCGAGGAACTGAAGAAGGACCTCGATACGGGCCTGCTGAACGGTCCGCAGATCGACAAGAGCAAGGACGGTGTCGTGGCCGACCAGGGCCAGGTCGACGACCTGCTCGACAGCCTCGGCTTCTGATGCATTACTGGCCGGGCCTGCATGCTGCGGGCCTGGCGACCCTGACATTCACGAACCCGAGCTGACGACCTGGGCGGGCCGCGCGCCCGCCCGTTCATTTCACTATGCACCAGACCCATTTCCTCGTCCGCGAGCCGCTGCTCGATCCGCAACAGCGGGTGGTGGGCTACGAGCTGTGCTGGCAGCACCCGGCCGACACGCCGCCGGCGCAGGCCGGGCTGGAAGGCCTCGTCAGCTTCGTGGCGGACCAGGTGTGCGACGCCGAGCGGGGCTGGCTGCTGCGCGACAAGACGCTGTTCCTGCAGGCCGTGCCGGCCATGCTGTCGACGGACGCGCTGCACTGCCTGCCGCCGCAGCACACGGTGCTGTCGATCCGCACCAGCGAGCTGGCCAATCCGGACACGCTGGCCGCCGTGCGGGCGCTGCGCGCGGGCGACGTCGGCATCCTGCTGCGCAATTGCGACCTGACGCGCGTGGGCAACCGGCTGCCCTCGATTGCCTCGTATGTGGAAGTGCGCTTCTCCGGCGCCAACGTGGCCGACCAGGCGCGCACCTATGCGGCGCTGAAGCAGTCGTCGGTGCGCATGGTGGGCCGGCCCGTGACGACCTGGGAAGACTACGATATCTGCGCCGCGCTGGGCATCGACGCCTTCGTCGGCAAGCTGCACCTCACGCCGCGGCCCGGTTCCGAATCGAAGGGCCTGAATCCGGCACAGGCGGCGATCCTGCAGCTGATGCAGATGGTGCGCGAGAATGCCGACGTGCCGAAGCTGGAGAGCGTGCTCAAACGCGATGCGGCGCTGTCGTACAAGCTGCTCCGCTACATCAATTCGGCCGGCTTCGGCGCCGGCCGCGAGATCCAGTCCCTGAAGCAGGCCATCACGCTGCTGGGCTACCAGCCCCTGTACCGCTGGCTGACGCTGCTGCTCGCCACCGCCAGCACGAGCGGCTATTCGCCCGTGCTGCTGGAGACGGCCGTGGTGCGGGGCCGCCTGGCCGAACTGCTCGGTACCTCACTGGGCCGCGCCGAAGCGGAAAACATCTTCGTCGCCGGCATGTTCTCGCTGCTCGACCGCCTGCTGGGCATCCCGATGGGGGAAGTGCTCGAGACGATGCCGCTGTCCGCCGATATCGCCGCCGCACTGCTCAACCGCGGCGGCAAGTACGGCCCCTACCTCGCGCTTGCCGAAGCGTGCGAGCTGAACTCCGACCTCGTCGCCGCGCTGGCCGCCTCGCTGCAGCTGTCCCCCGAAGAAGTCAACAAGGCGCACCTCTCCGCGCTGGCCTGGACCCAGGCCGTCACCGCCTGATCACCGCCACCACTGCCGAGCTCGTGTCACCCCATGGGGTCAGGCGTAGTGACACGCACTCATCAGTAGGCACCATTTCCGCGATAGGTACGAGGGAGGGCCACACGCGGCCCCGCTTAGTGCCGAGCTCGTGTCACTACGCCTGACCCCAGCAGGTGACACGAGCTCGGCAGTAGTGGTCAGATTTCGAGGTTGTCGATCAGCCGCGTGGTGCCCAGCTTGGCGGCGGCGAGCACGACCAGCGGGGCGCCCTGGGCCAGGTCGCCGGCATTGGGCGGCTGCAGGTCGATGCGCTTGCGGATGCTCACGTAGTCCGGCTGCCAGCCGCGCGCGGCCAGGCCGTCCATGGCCTTGTGTTCCAGCTGGAAGACGTCCAGGTGGCCCGCCCGCACCTCGGTGGCGACGGCGTTCAGGGCCGCGTACAGCGCCGGCGCTTCGGCGCGCTCGGCCGGGGACAGGTACATATTGCGCGACGACAGCGCCAGGCCATCCTCGGCGCGGAACGTTTCGGCGCCGATGATCTCCGTGGGCAGCGCGAACTGGCGCGCCATGTTCCGCACGATCATCAGCTGCTGGTAATCCTTCTTGCCGAACACGGCCACGCGCGGCTGCACGCACGAGAACAGCTTGGTCACCACCGTACACACGCCGTTGAAGAAGCCGGGGCGGAACTCGCCTTCCAGGATGTTGCCCAGGCCGTCAGGCGGCTGCACGCGGTATTCCTGCGGTTCCGGATACAGGTCCTTCTCGGTCGGCGCGAACAGCACGTAGACGCCTTCCTTTTCCAGCTTTTCCACGTCGGCCTGGAAGGTGCGCGGGTACTTGTCGAAGTCTTCGTTCGGGCCGAACTGCAGGCGGTTGACGAAGATCGAGGCGACGACGGGGTCGCCATGCCGGCGCGCCAGGCGCATCAGCGACAGGTGGCCTTCGTGCAGGTTGCCCATCGTGGGGACGAAGGCGGTGCGCAGCTGGCCGGAGAGCTGGTCGCGCAGTTCTTCGATGGAGGAGATGATTTTCATGGTTTTTTTCTGGGTTCAGGCCGGGGAGTAGGCCAGGCGCACATAGATGGGCGCAAACGGCTCGGCCTGGGTAATTTCAATCAGGGTTTCCTTCGCCAGTTCCAGCATGGCGACGAAGTTGACCACAATAACGGGCACGCCGCCGTCCGCATCGAACAGGTCGGCGAATTCCACGAAGCGCTGCGACTGCAGGCGGCGCAGGATGGCCGTCATGTGCTCGCGCACCGACAGCTCCTCGCGCGAAATGCGGTGGTGCTGCTTGAGCGTGGCGCGTTTGAGCAGGCCCCGCCAGGCTTCCTGCAGGTCGAGGGCATTCACGTGCGGCCACACGGGCACCAGGCTCTGCTCGATGAACACCTGCGTGCTGACGAAATCGCGGTCCAGTTGCGGCACCGCGTTCAGGTCGTAGGCGGCCAGCTTGATCTGCTCGTATTCGAGCAGGCGGCGCACCAGTTCCGCGCGGGGATCCTCCGGTTCCAGCTCGATATCGTGCGGCCGCTGCGGCAGCAGCATGCGCGACTTGATCTCGATGAGCATCGCCGCCATCAGCAGGTATTCCGCCGCCAGTTCCAGGTTCGACAGGCGGATCTGCTCGACATATTGCAGGTACTGCAGCGTCACCTGGGCCATGGGAATGTCCAGGATATTGAAGTTCTGGCGGCGGATCAGGTACAGCAGCAGGTCCAGCGGACCTTCGAAGGCGTCGAGGAAGATCTCCAGCGCATCGGGCGGAATGTACAGGTCGGCCGGCAGTTTCAGCAGCGGTTCGCCGTACAGGCGTGCCGGCGCGGCGCCGTCGGCCACGACGCTGTCCGGGGCATCGGCAACCGCGGCCGCCGGCGCTTCCGTGGCGTCATCCGCCACGTCCTGTGGCAGCATGCGTGCCTTTCCGGTTAGGACTTGCTCTGGTAGACGTAAGCCTGCTGGGCGATGCGCGATTCGCTCTGGCGCGACTGCTCGTCCAGCGACGTGGGCGCCTTGTCCCACAGCAGGGAGCGGCCCTGCTGCTGGCTCGCTTCGATGCCGGGATTCTTTGCCTTCAGATCCTTGATGAACTGGGTGTGCTCGGACTCGTACATGCGGTGTTGTTTGAACAGGAGTTTCATATCGTCTTGGAAGGTGAAATGCAGCGCGTATTCTACCGCGCCGCGCCATGCCGAAGGGAATTTTACGGCCGGGCGCGTTGACCGCGGGCGACGGCGCTGCCAGCTCCCCGGCCGGATCGGGTATTCTTTATTGCAATGAATTCCCGACTCTCCGCCCGCACCGCCCTCCTGCTGACCATCGCACCGCTGCTGTGGGCCGGCAATGCGATCGTCGGCCGCCTCGTCCACGAGCTGGTGCCGCCGCTGACGCTCAATTTCCTGCGCTGGTTCCTGGCGCTGCTGCTACTGCTGCCGCTGGGCGGCCCCGTATTCCGCGCCGACAGCCCGCTCTGGCCGTACTGGCGTCGCTATGCGCTCCTGGGCCTCCTCGGCGTCGGCCTCTACAACGCATTGCAATACCTGGCGCTCCAGAGCAGCACGCCGATCAATGTCACGCTGGTGGCGGCCGGCATGCCCGTGTGGATGATGGCCACGGGCTGGCTGTTCTTCGGCGCCAACGTGTCGCGCAGGCAGGTGCTGGGCGCCGTGCTGTCGATCGCCGGGGTGCTGGTGGTGCTGGCGCGCGGCGAGTGGGCCCACCTGCTGGAACTGCGCCTGGTGGCCGGCGACCTGTTCATGATCCTGGCCACGATCGCCTGGTCGCTGTACAGCTGGCTGCTGACGCGTACGCCCGAGCCGGCCACGCTGCGCGCCCACTGGGCCGCCTTCCTGGTCGCGCAGGTGGGTTTTGGCGTCGTCTGGTCCGGCGCCTTCGCGGCCGGGGAGTGGGCGATCGGCGCTCCCGTCATCCGCTGGAACGGCACGCTGCTTGCCGCGCTGGCCTTCGTCGCGGTCGGTCCCGCCATCATCGCGTTCCGCTGCTGGGGAGAAGGCGTGCAGAAAGCCGGGCCGGCCATTGCCGCATTCTTCAGCAATCTGACGCCGTTGTTTGCCGCATTGATGTCGTCGGCATTTCTCGGCGAGGCGCCCCACATTTACCATGGCGCGGCATTCCTGCTGGTCGTTGCCGGGATTATCGTTTCTTCGCGGCGCTGAATTCTGCCTGCACTGGCTGCGCATTGCCGTGTGCTTCGCGCATTATCTTTCTGTTATTCTCGACGCATCCCACTGCCGGAGGCATCATGCATACCCGATTATCGGCGCTTGCCGCGGCATCCCTGATTGCAGCCTTTCTGTTATCGGCATGCGACCAGTCGACACCGCCGAAGCCGCCCAAGCCCATTGCAGAACAGGCTCAGCCAACTTAGCAAGCGGACATGTTTCGAGGCCGAGCGCGCCAGATCGTGACAGGAACGTGCCAGTCTCTGGCGTGAATCGGGCACAAAAATCCCGCTTCATGGGCGGTTTGGCAACCTTCAGCGCAGCGTGCGGCGCATGACGAGCGGTGCCGGCTCGAGGGGATTGGCGTGCGAGTATTCCAGTTCCCCGGCCAGTTCGAATTCGTAGGCCGAATAAAAGTCGACCAGTTTCGGCTGGTCGCTGCGCACCGCCAGCCTTAATTCCCCGACGCCGCTTTCAATACCGTGGTGAATGACCGCTTCCAGCAGATGCTGCGACAGGTTATTGCCGCGATAGGCCGGCAGGACGCCCATCCGCAGTATCTCCCAGCAGTCCGGTTCGGTATCGTGGGGCAGCCAGCGCACCGAACCGATCGGCTCGTTTTCTTTTGCCAAAATAAAACCGCCGCCCTGCCGCAGATGTTCTGCGACGAGGACGGCGGTTTCGCGGTGGCCGCTGGAGGTGACGCTCACCTTGCCGGCCCACGCATGACGCGTGAGGCCGGCAATGATGGGCGCATCCTCGTGATCGGCAGGCCGGACGACGAATGTCATCGTGCGCGTGTTCCTGGTCTGATCAGCGGATGCGCATGCCCGGTTCCGCGCCCGGCCATGGGTTCAGGATATAGATGCCCGGATTGGTCGACTCGTCGGCGGCGGAGGCGGCCATCACCATGCCTTCCGAAACGCCGAACTTCATCTTGCGCGGCGCGAGATTGGCGACCAGCACCGTCAGCTTGCCGACCAGGTCTTCCGGCTGGTACATCGACTTGATGCCGGAGAAGACGTTGCGGTGGCGGCCTTCGCCCACGTCCAGCGTCAGGCGCAGCAGTTTATCCGACCCCGTCACGTGCTCGCAGTTGACGATCTTCGCGATGCGCAGGTCGATCTTCATGAAGTCGTCGATCTTGATCTCGGGTGCCAAGGGTTCGATCGATGCGTCGATCCCGGTTGCCGGTGCCGCGACCGCGGCGGGCGCAGCAACTGCCGGAGCCGGCGCAGGAGCGGCCTTCGGCGCATCGAACAGCTCGTCGATCATCTTCGCATCCACGCGCGTCATCAGGTGGCTGTAGACGCCGATCGTGCGGCCCAGCATCTGGCTCGACGCAGCCTCCACGCCCGTGTCGGCCCAGGTCAGCGTCGCATCGTTCAGGAACGTCTGCACCTTCGCCGCCACGCCCGGCAGCACCGGCGCGAGCAGGATGGTCAGCTGGCGGAACAGGATCAGCGCCGTGGTGCACACCTCGTGCAGCTCGGCCGTCTTCGTGTCGTCCTTGGCCAGCAGCCACGGCTTGTTCTCGTCCACGTACTGGTTCGTGACGTCGGCGATCTCCATGATCTCGCGCAGCGCGCGGCCGAACTCGCGGTTCTCGTACGACAGGGCCACCGCATCGGCGCGCACATGGCCTTCCGCATTCGTCAGGGCCTGCTTGATCCAGTGGCGCGCCGTGTGGGACAGCTCGCCCGCCAGCTTGCCATCAAATTTCTTGGCGATGAACCCGGCGCAGCGGCTGGCGATGTTGACATACTTGCCGATCAGGTCGGAGTTCACGCGGGCGACGAAATCCTCGCCCGTGAAGTCCAGGTCTTCCACCTTCGAGTTCAGCTTGAACGCGATGTAGTAGCGCAGCCACTCCGGGTTCATGCCCAGGTTCAGGTAGCGCAGCGGCGAGATGCCGGTGCCGCGCGACTTGGACATCTTCTCGTTGTTCACGGTCAGGTGGCCGTGCACATTGACCTTCAGCTTGTCGATGATCGGGTGGCCGGCGAATTCCAGCATCGCGGGCCAGAACAGCAGGTGGAACGAGACGATGTCCTTGCCGATGAAGTGGATCTGCTCGGCGGCCGGGTCGCGCAGGAAGGCGTCGTAGTCGAGGCCCTGCTTTTCAAAGTAGTTCTTCAGCGAGGCCAGGTAGCCCACCGGCGCATCCAGCCACACGTAGAAGAACTTGCCTGGCGCGTCCGGGATCGGGATGCCGAAGTAGGGCGCATCGCGCGAGATGTCCCAGTCGGCCAGCTTCTCGCCCGCTTCGCCCAGCCATTCGGAGACCTTGTTGACCATCTCCGGCTGCAGGCGGCCCGGCGTGTTCAGCCAGTCCTTCAGGAACTCGAAGCAGCGCGGGTCGGACAGCTTGAAGAAGTACTGCTCCGAGGGCTTCAATACCGGCGTGGCATTGGTGAACACCGAGTACGGGTTCACCAGGTCGGTCGGCTGGTAGGCCGCGCCGCACACTTCGCAGTTGTCGCCGTACTGGTCCTTCGCATGGCACACCGGGCACTCGCCCTTGATGTTGCGGTCGGCCAGGAACATGCCCTTTACGGGATCGTAGAAGCGGTCCACGACCTTCGTCTGGATCAGGCCCGCATCGCGCAGCCGGCGGTAGATACCCTGCGACAGCTCGACGTTTTCCGGCGAGTCCGTCGAATACCAGTTGTCGAAGGCGATATGGAAACCGTCCAGGTACTGGGCGCGGCCGGCGGCGATCTTGGCCACGAATTCCTGCGGCGTGATGCCTTCCTTCTCGGCCGCGATCATGATCGGCGTGCCGTGCGTGTCGTCCGCGCCGACGAAGTGCACTTCGCGCGGGCGGTATTCACCATCGACGGCATCCTGCTGCATGCGCTGGAAGCGGACCCAGATGTCGGCCTGGATGTATTCCATCATGTGGCCGATGTGGAAGGCGGCATTCGCGTAGGGCAGGGCGGTGGTGACGAACAGCTTGCGGGTCATGGTCATGCGCGGTGGAAGTTGGAAGAGGAGGGGTATTTTACCAGTGCGCGCCGGCCGCGGCATCCCGGCCGCTGTGCCGCGGGGCGTTTTGCGCTAGACTTCCGCCTCATCGGCCCGCAGCAAACCACAGCATGGCGCCCAATCTGCACAGCATCACGGAGAATACATGAGCATCACAGTCGAAGACGTCAAGGCGGCGTTGTCCAAAGTCGTAGACCCGAATACCACGAAGGACCTGGTCAGCACGCGCTCCGTGCGCAACCTGAAGGTGGAAGGCGGCCAGATCGCGCTGGACGTGGAGCTGGGCTACCCGGCGAAAAGCCAGATCGACCTGATCCGCACTGCCGTGCTGGACGCACTGGCCCCGCTCGGCCTGCCCGTCACGCTGAACGTCACGAGCAAGATCATCGCCCACACGGTGCAGCGTGGCCTGAAGCCCCTGCCGAACGTGAAGAACATCATCGCCGTCGCTTCCGGCAAGGGCGGCGTGGGCAAGTCCACCACGGCCGTCAACCTGGCGCTGGCGCTGGCCGCCGAGGGCGCCAATGTCGGCGTGCTCGATGCCGATATCTATGGCCCGTCGCAGCCGATGATGCTGGGCGTGTCGGGCCGCCCGATCACGAAGGACGGCAAGTCGATGGAGCCGATGGAGGCGCACGGCCTGCAGATCTCGTCGATCGGCTTCCTGATCGATCCGGACGAGCCGATGGTGTGGCGCGGCCCGATGGTCACGCAGGCGCTGCAGCAGCTGCTGGACCAGACCAACTGGCGCGACCTGGACTACCTCGTCATCGACATGCCGCCGGGGACGGGCGACATCCAGCTGACGCTGTCGCAGAAGGTGCCGGTCACGGGTGCCGTGATCGTCACCACGCCGCAGGACATCGCGCTGCTGGACGCGCGCAAGGGCCTGAAAATGTTCGAGAAGGTCGGCATTCCGATCCTGGGCATCGTCGAGAACATGAGCACGCACATCTGCTCGAACTGCGGCCATGTCGAGGATATCTTCGGCTCCGGCGGCGGCGAGAAGATGACGCAGGACTTCAAGGTCGACTTCCTCGGCAAGCTGCCATTGAAGATGTCGATCCGGGAGCAGACCGACGTGGGCCGCCCGACCGTGGTCGCCGAGCCGGACAGCCCCGTGTCCGAGATCTACAAGGCGATCGCCCGCAAGGTCGCCATCCGCGTGGCCGAAAAGGCGAAGGACATGAGCAGCAAGTTCCCCACCATCGTCGTGAAGAACGACTGATGCGCGCCGCCGCCCTGTTCGTGCTGGCGGTATCGGCGTCGTCTGCCTTCGGGCAGGCGGCATGGCAGCCGCAGGCCAGCGGCACGCAGGCCGAGCTGCGCGGCCTGGCCGTGGTCAGCCCCACGGTCGCCTGGGCCAGCGGCGCGAAGGGCACCGTGCTGCGCACGGTCGATGGCGTGACGTGGAGCGTTTCGGTCGTGCCCGGTGCCGGTGAGCTGGACTTCCGCGACATCCACGGATTTGATGCACAGTCCGCGATCGTGATGGGTGCCGGTCCCGGCGCCGCATCGCGGCTGTACCGCACGACCGATGGTGGCGCCACGTGGCAGCTGCTGCTGACGAATCCCGATCCGAAAGGGTTCTGGGACGCGATCGCGTTCTGGGACAGCAAACGTGGCGTGCTGTTCGGCGATCCCGTCGACGGCCGCTTCCAGGTGCGCATCACCAGCGATGGCGGCGCTACCTGGCAGGCGGTGACGGACGAAGAAGGCCTGCGCGCGCTGCCGGACGAAGGTGCGTTTGCCGCCAGCGGCACCTGCCTGACCGTCGCGGGCAGCAGCGACGCATGGTTCGCCACCGGCGGAGCCATCACGTCGCGCGTGTTCCACTCGAAGGATGGCGGGCGGACGTGGCAGGCTGCCGCGTTGCCCGTGCCCGCCGGCGCACCGGCACGCGGGCTGTTCTCGGTGGGCTTCCGCGATCACCACCTGGGCATCGCCACCGGTGGCGACTACAAGGACGTCCACCTGGCCGCCGTCAACGGCGCCCGCACGGAAGATGGTGGCGCGAGCTGGACACCGGTGTCCGTGCTGCCGGCCGGGTATATGTCGGTGGTGGTCCCCGTGCGCGGCGCACCCGATGCGTTCGTTGCCGGCGGCCTGGCCGGCTCCGGCTACTCGGTCGACGCCGGCCGCACCTGGCAGGCGCTCGATACCACGCCCGTCAACACCGTCGGCTTCGCTTCCCCCACCGCCGGCTGGGCTGTCGGCCCGAAAGGCCTCGTCCTGCGCTACAACGGCGCGCCGCTCCGAAAATAAGTCTTACAGCCGAGCTCGTGTCCACCATGGGGTCAGACCCCGACATGGACACGGCCTCAGCCATTAAGATGGCTCGCGCCAGCAACCTGGGCAGAAATTTGCAGGAATGCCGAGTTGACCAGTCAAGCAAGGTCGAGCTCGTGTCCATATGTGGGGTTGGACGGAATGCTGGCTTGCAAGCCAGCATCGCTCGTCAGGCGCTGAGCTGCGCTCAACGTACCCCCTGCCTTGCCCCAAGGTGGACACAAGCTGAGCCGTATCTATTTGGCTTTTTCGAACGTGGTGTCGAGGCCAGGGGCCGTGAGGCGGCCGCGGTCGTTGGTGGCGCCGAAGCGCAGTTCGGCGTCCATCGAGGTGACGAAGAGGGCGCCGTCCGGGGCGGCGTACAGTGGCTCGACGGCGTCTTCGCGCAGCGCGATCGTCAGCGTGTCGCCGCGGCGGGCGATGGTGAAGTCGCCCAGGCCGTCTATGGTGTACTTGCCCGGCAGGGCCGCCAGTGCGGCGGCGGAGGTGGCGACGGCGGGGCGCACCTTCGCGCGCTGCGATGGCCAGTTGTATTCGGTGGCCACGGCACGCACCACTTCGCCCGCAAGGTCGCCGCCGCGGTCGCCGTTCGTCATGACGACGACGCCATCGCCCCGTTCCGTGTACGCCACCAGCATGTTCTGGTAGCCGGCATTGGCGCCGCCATGGCTGAACGACTGCGCCTGGCCATCGCCGTCGAGGCGCCAGCCCAGGCCGAAGTTCTCCAGCACGGGCGCCAGCATCAACTGCGTCATCGACTGCGACAGCACCTTGTTCGACTGGCCCGCCGCCGAGCGCTTGATCTCGATGGCGAACCTGGCCAGGTCCGATGGCGTGGTCCACAGCCCGGCCGCCGCCTGCTCCGGATACGTATGCGGACCACCGGCGACAGGCTTGCCCTTGCCGTCATGGGGCAGGGCGGCGCGGGACAGCAGGGCGGCAGGCAGCGGCTGGACGAACGTGCTGTCGCCCATGCCCAGGGGCTGCAGCACGGTGGCCTGCAGCAGTGCCGCGAAGTCCTGCCGGCTGCGTTCGGCCATCACGTACTGCACGACTTCATAGCCGCCGCCCGAATAGCGCCACTTCGTGCCGGGCCGAGTCGTCACATGCACGCCGCGCGAATTGGCCGGCGCGGCGCCGTTGAGCACCTGTACCAGCGTCGGCACCTTGGCGCCCGCCGCGTAGCCGGGGAAGCCGTGGACGGTGGTGCCGGCCGTGTGCGACAGCAGCTGGCGCAGCGTCACGGGCCCGTTGCCCAGGTTGTTCGGCAGCTTCCAGTAGGTGGTGTAGCTGTTGATGTCGCGGTCCAGCGCGAGCGTGCCGTTCTCCACCAGTTTCAAGGCGCCGACGGCCGTCACGGGCTTGCTGATCGAGCCGGCCTGGAACAGCGTGGCGGGCGTGACGGCGGCGCCGCCCGGCGTCACCACGCCATAGCCCTTGGCCCATTCGATGTCGCCGGCATGGATCACGGCGATGCTCACACCCGGCACGCCCAGGCGCGCCATCTCTTCCGCCAGTTTCAGCCGCACCGGCGCCGCGCCCTGCAAGGCCACCGCAGGCTGCAGGCCCGCTTCGATCGCGGCGATGCGGCCGGCCAGCGCGGGATCGTCGGCGGCCAGCGCGGGCAGCGTGCAGAACAGAAGGGAGAGGGCGAGGCGGTTTTTCAAGGGCGGCTCCTGAGTCGATGTTCGCCCGAGTATAAGTCAGTTGCGGGTAAAATCACCCTTTTACGCATCCAGCAAATACTCCGATGACCATCCCGATGACCACTGCGCCGACCACTCCCGTCCGCACCCGTTTCGCCCCGAGCCCGACCGGTTTCCTCCACCTGGGCGGCGCCCGCACGGCCCTCTATTCGTGGGCCTTCGCGCGCCACTTCGGCGGTACCTTCGTGCTGCGCATCGAGGACACGGACCTGGAGCGCTCCACGCCGGAAGCCGTGCAGGCCATCATCGACGGCATGCAGTGGCTGGGCCTGGACCATGACGAAGGCCCGTTCTATCAAATGCAGCGCATGGACCGCTACCGCGAAGTGATCGCGCAGATGCTGGAGGCCGGCACCGCGTACCACTGCTACTGCACGCCGGAAGAAGTGGAAGCGATGCGCGAACGCTTCCGCGAAGCGGGCGAGAAGCCCCGCTACGACGGCACCTGGCGTCCGGAAGAGGGCAAGACGCTGCCGGCCATCCGGGCCGACCGCAAGCCCGTGGTGCGCTTCAAGAACCCGCTGGACGGCGACGTCACGTGGCACGACGTGGTGAAGGGGCCGATCACCATCTCCAACAAGGAGCTGGACGACCTCGTCATCGCCCGCACGGACGGCACGCCCACGTACAACTTCTGCGTGGCCGTCGATGACTGGGACATGCGCATCACCCACGTGCTGCGCGGCGACGACCACGTCAACAACACGCCCCGCCAGATCAACATCCTGCGCGCGATCGGCGCCGAGCTGCCGCAGTACGGCCACCTGCCGATGATCCTGGGTGCCGATGGCGCCAAGCTGTCCAAGCGCCACGGCGCCGTCAGCGTGATGGAGTATCCGGCGCAGGGCTTCCTGCCCGAAGCGATGCTGAACTACCTGGCGCGCCTGGGCTGGAGCCACGGCGACGACGAGGTGTTCTCGATGGCGCAGTTCTGCGAGTGGTTCAACCTCGACCACCTGACGGCCTCGCCGGCGCAGTTCAACAACGAGAAGCTGGCCTGGCTGAACAACCACTGGATCAAGGCGGCCGACAATGCCCGCCTGGCCGAGCTGGCCAAGCCGCGCCTGCTGGAGGCGGGCGCCGTGTTCGACGGTGCGCCTGATCTCGCCACCGTGCTGGCGCTGCTGAAGGAGCGTGCCCACACCGTCAACGAGCTGGCCGATGCGGCCATGCTGTTCTTCCGCGACCCGCAGCCGGATGCGGCGCTGATGACGCAGCACTTCACGGACGCCGTCAAGCCGGCACTGGCGCAGTTCGCCGAACGCATCGCCACGGTGGAGTGGACCAAGGAAGCCATTGCCGCGATGCTGAAGGAAGTGCTGGCCGCGAACGGCCTCAAGATGCCGCAGCTGGCCATGCCGCTGCGCCTGATCGTCACGGGACAATTGCAGACCCCGGCCATCGATGCGGTATTGCAGTTGTTCGGCCGCGACGTGGTAACGGCCCGCGTGGCGAAATACCTGTAAATCTTTTCAAAATATTTCAGACAGGTATTTGCGTTTTCCATTCCCGCTGCTATACTTCTGTCTCTTCGCAAACGGGGGTATAGCTCAGCTGGGAGAGCGCTTGCATGGCATGCAAGAGGTCAGCGGTTCGATCCCGCTTACCTCCACCAGTTTGGCGAAGATTTGTGGCAGTAAGCAGTAACGGAAAGTCCGGGTCCCCATCGTCTAGAGGCCTAGGACATCACCCTTTCACGGTGAGTACCGGGGTTCGAATCCCCGTGGGGACGCCAAGTTTTGTTGTGGTCGTCGCAGATAAGAAGGTTTATTTGCGGCGGTAGTAACAAAAGTCGCGCAAGCGGCTTTTATTTTGTCTGTGCCAGCGGGGGTATAGCTCAGCTGGGAGAGCGCTTGCATGGCATGCAAGAGGTCAGCGGTTCGATCCCGCTTACCTCCACCAAAGCCTGGTGCAG
>NZ_VLLB01000004.1 GCF_007830455.1 Pseudoduganella lurida
TTTAATCTCTGTTTAAAGTCCTTGCGGACTTGGTCGCCCATTCAAATAACTGACGAAACTTTCTTTCGAAAATTGCGTTTTATTACTGTATGAGCGTTTGATGCTATATTTTGAGTTATCGGGACCGAAGCCCCGGGCACTCCATCAAACGCCCACACTTATCGACTGTTGATTGTTAAAGAATTCTGCCTTTCGGCCATCGCTGTCGAACCCTTCGGTTCGTCGACAAATCGTTGTGTTTGTCAGCAGCAGAGAGATGAGATTATGCGGTGTTTCGTGCAGCTCGTCAACCCCTCGTTTTTCTTACTTTCGTCGTCAACGCCAGGCGCTTTCAACACCTCGCTGCTTCTGCATTTCTGCGTTGTTCGCTGCGAGGGACAGAACTATAGCAACCCGTCCGTGACTGCGCAAGTTCTTTTTCAGGCAGCCGGCAAATCCTTGGCTATTCCCTTCCAGGCCCATGTTTCAGCAGGCTGTCGCATGCCCCTCGCTACGGTGGACACTTTTACGTATCGTTATCTACACTTGCTTCACCATTAAAGCCGAAGGTCGCGATGTTCCCCACCCATTCTTTACCCGAGTCCTTGAAAGTCCTGCTGGCTTCGCTGCACAAGGGATTCGATCGCACCGCCAGCTGGGTCACCCAGTTATCCTGGTGGAAGTTTTTCCTGTTCGCAGCACTGGCCCTGATTGCTGCGTCCATCCTGCAGGACGAGCTGTTTTCCCCGAATGTCGATGAAGATGTCGTCATCAAGTCGCACAAGCGCCAGAAAGCGGGCGGCGACACCAATATCGTCATCGACGACAGCGGCATTCACTTCAACCCGCGCGGCGGCAAGCTGAAGAACCAGCCCCAGGCTGCTCCGGCCACCCCCGCCACCCCCGCCACCCCGGAAGTGCCCGAGGCGCCGGAGGCACCCGAGACGCCAGAGATCCCCGCGGTGCCCGGCACGCCAGCGCCGGCAACGACGCCGGACGTCCCTTCCGTTGCCACACAGGGTGCCAAAGCTGCGGCCAACGTCACCAACCTGCCAGGCGAGGAAGTCCATATCGAATTGCCGCCGCAGATAGGCGAGGAACTGTCCAATGCGCTTGAAGAAGCCGTGGACAACGCCGCCGAAGAAAAAGTCACGCGCTATCACGAGCAGGCCTCGACCTGGTTCAAGAGCTTTGTTTCGCTGCTGGTGCTCACCCTGTTCGGCATGAAAGCGCTCATGGGGGGCAAGCGGAAAGCGGAAGCGGAAACGCAGACGGCCAACGCCGCGGCCGAACGGGAATCCATGCAGCGCCAGCTGTCCGAGGCGAAGATGCAGATGATGCAGGCGCAGGTCGAGCCGCATTTCCTGTTCAATACGCTGGCGTCCGTGGAGCACCTGATCGAAACGGATCCGCCCCGGGCATCGGCCATGCAGCGCAGCCTCATCAAATATCTGCGCGCGGTGCTGCCACAGATGCGCGACAACACGCTGATCACCAACCTGGGCCGGGAGGCGGACATGGTGCTGGCCTATCTGGCCCTGCTGAAGATGCGCATGGAGGAAAGGCTGACGATCGACTTCGACATTCCCGATGGCCTGCGCAGTGCCGCCTTCCCGCCGATGATGCTGCAGTCGATGGTGGAAAACGCCATCAAGCACGGCCTCGAAGGCAAGCCCGCAGGCGGCACGCTGACCGTGCGCGCGGAAGTGGCCCACAGCCAGCTGCGCGTGATCGTCAAGGACGACGGCCTGGGCTTCGGCGCCAAGCCCAGCGACGGCACAGGCCTCGGCCTGTCGACCATCCGCGAGCGCCTGAAGCTGCTGCATGGCGAACAGGGCCACCTGGCCATCGAGCCGAACCAGCCGAGCGGCGTGATCGCCACCATCGAGGTGCCCTACCAGCTGTCGGCGCCGTTCCGGAAATAAGTCTATTTTGGCCGACGTTGCGAAGGCATTGCGCCGGCCGCCGATTCATTGAATAATTGGCACCTGTTGCCCTCCCGTTGCCAACTCTCCCCTGCCGCCATGCCCACTGCGATCCTAGCCGACGATGAACGTTTGATGCGCGACCAGCTGCGCATGCGCCTGGGCCAGGTGTGGCCGGAACTGGAGATCATCGGCGAAGCCAAGAATGGCGACGAAGCGATTGCCCTCGTCGACGAGCTGCGGCCCGACTTCACGTTCCTCGATATCCGCATGCCCGGCAAGACCGGCATGGAAGCGGCGGCGGCCATCGGCGGCCGAAGCCATGTGGTGTTCGTCACGGCCTACGATGCCTATGCCGTCGAGGCCTTCGAGCGCGGCGCTGTCGACTACGTGCTGAAACCACCGGAACAGGAGCGCCTGCAGATCACCGTGCAGCGGCTGAAGGAGCGCCTGGCCAAGCCGGCCGGCGACGTGAACGCCAGTGTCACGGCGATGCTGTCGCAGCTGGCCGAAAAGATCGCCGCGCCAAAGCCGAAGTTCCTGCAATGGATCCAGGCCAGTATCGGCCAGGACCTGCGCATGATTCCCGTGGAAGAAATCCTGTTCTTCCGCTCCGATGAGAAATACACCTGCGTGCAGACGGATAAATTCGAAGCCCTGATCCGCAAGCCGGTACGGGATCTGGCGGAGGAACTGGATCCGGCGCTGTTCTGGCAGATCCACCGCGCCACGCTGGTCAATGTCACGGCGATCGAAGGCGTTACACGCGATATCCGCGGCCGTCATCTCGTGATGGTCAAGGGCCGCCCCGAAAAGCTCGAAGTGAGCCGCAGCTTCCTGCACCTGTTCAAGCAGATGTAGCCATCCGGCCCGGCGCCGGACCGCGCCTGTGCCATATCAATCCTGTTTCCATCCGGCTGTATTACGGTTTTCCAGCGGCTGAGCCCACCGGCCGAGGGGAACCGTCATGCGAGCAGCGCGACCGTTGATGCTGGCTGCCGTCCTGCTGGCCGCCCGGGCTGCCTGGCGGCTGCGCAAGCGGCGCCGCACGCCCGCGGAACAGCGCGAAGCCGATGCCCGTGCCCGCATGGCCGGCCGGCGTGCCACCGACTATGCGCTGGAAAACATCCGCGAGGAAGAACGCGCCCACATCGCGCGCGAACTGCACGACGACCTGGGCCAGTTGCTGGCCACGCTGCGCGTCGACATGAGCCTGCTCACGCAGGCGATGACGGCGACGCCGGTCGACGAGCACACCCGCGAGCTGCTGGCCGGCATGGACCAGCGCCTGCTGTCGGCCATCACCTCGCTGCGCCGCATCGCCAGCAACCTGCGTCCCCACGCGCTGGACGAAGGCGGCCTCTACTTCGCGCTGCAATCGCTGCGCAACGATTTCGAGGAACGGCACGGCATTCCCTGCCAGCTCGATGCCAGCGAAAGTGCGCTCGTGCTGAGCGACCGCTACAGCACGGCGATCTTTCGCATCGTGCAGGAATCGCTGACCAATATTGCCCGCCATGCCGCGGCGCGCCACGTGCGGATCAGGCTGCGCCGCCATCCGGGCATGCTGCACATCACCATCGAGGACGACGGCCGCGGCATCCATCAGGCCGACATGGACAAGCCCGCTTCATTCGGCCTGCTCGGGATGCGCGAGCGGGTCTGGGCCATCCGTGGGGATATCGCAATTACCGGCAGCGCACGCGGGACTACCATCGATATCCATCTCCCCCTGCCGGAGTAACGCCATGAGCATTGATAAACTCCCTGGATTGAACGAGCGCAAACAACGCCGCCTTGCGGATGGAGGAGGTCCGCCTTATGATGAATCCATGCTGATACGCGTCGAAAAACTGGAACAGGATGTTGCCGTGATCAAGTCCGACCTGACTCTGATCAAGGCCACCTACGCCACCAAATCCGATATCGCGGAAGCAAAGGCGGCAATCATCATGTGGGTGGTCACGGCTGTCTTCCTGGCGCAGCTCCTGCCGGCCCTGCTGAAAATCTATCTCCCCGCAACATGAAAAAACCGCCCGGCTGCTTGCGCAGCGGGCGGTTTGGCATATCCTGCACCAGGCGCCGTCTCCGGCGCCTTTTCCATTTAGAACGTGTGACGTACGCCCAGGTTGAAGGCGCCGTCGCCGCTGCCGGCCTCGTTGTTGTTGCCCACGGTGTAGCCGGCACCGTTCTTGTTCTTGATCTTCGCGTAAGCGATGTACGTGCTGGTGCGCTTCGACAGCGCGTGGGTGTAGCCGACCGCCCACTGATGCGCATCCTGGTTCTTCGCAGTCTTGTCGTTCTTGTTCATCCACGAACCGATGATGGTGCCGCTGCCGACCGGTACCTGCACGCCGACCAGCGCGTCATCCGCTTCCAGCGATGCCGTCGGTGCCACGCGCAGGTTGTAGGCGTTGGCGACCGGGATCGGCGAGCTGTTCAGGCCCTTGTCGCGCTCGAAGGCCGCGAACACCTTCACGACCTTGAAGTCGTAGTTGATGGCGAACAGCGTGTTCTTGCCGTCTTCACGCTCGATGCCAGCCACGGTGCCGGCAGGTGCCGAGTCGTTGTTGCGGTTGTTGTACACCAGGCTCGCGTTCAGCGGACCCTGCGAGTAGTTGAAGCCGATCGAGAACTGGCGGCCAGCTTCGTTGTCACCGGCCTGCTCGCCCAGTGCGTACAGGCCTTCGACGGAGAAGCCGCTCCAGTTCGGCGTGGTGTAGACCACGGCGTTCGACACGCGGGTGTTCACGCCACCGGCCGGGAACAGGTTCTTCGCGCTGCCTGCGTAGCCGGCGCCGAACGGATCGGCCACCTTGCTCAGGGCGTTGTACAGCGGATTGTATTGACGGCCCAGGGTCAGCGTACCGAGCGTCTTGCTTTTCAGGCCGACGAAGGCCTGGCGGTTGAATAGCGTGCCGGAGCTGTCGATCGTGCCGTCGTCGATCTTGTAGCCCGCTTCCAGCGTGAAGATGGCCTGCAGGTCGTTACCCAGGTCCTCGACGCCGCGGAAACCGAGACGCGACTGGCTGCCGATACCACTCGTGACCTTCGTCACGTCACCGGCCGCACCACCCGTTTCACGGACGATACCGGCGTCGACGATACCGTAGATGGTCACGTTCGACTGGGCGGAAGCGGTGGCGGCGAAACTGCCGGCGATGAGTGCGGCCAGAATAAGTTTTTTCACTTGATGTTCTCTTGTTGAAGTTGGTCGGGCTGAGAGATCGCTCCTGATCTAACGGGGCGTATCTTGCCGGCCAAATACTTCAACAATATGACATCGACATCTTGTTGCAACCTTGCAACGCGATGTTACTTCGGCGCCAAGCACGAGAGCTTACTTCAGGCGCGCTTTTGCCAGCCAGTAATACGGCAGACGTTCGATACGGATATCGCGCGCCGCGTTGGACAGCCGCTTGCGCAGATAGCTGTCGGTGGCGAAATTCTTCAGCACTTCCACGCGCTCGCCGGAGGGCAGCAGCCGGAACTGGTAGGTATTGCCTTCCAGGTCCGTACGGGCGATGACGGTACTGCTGCCATCCACATACGTGTTATCGAGCAGCACCAGCAGCACATCCTTGCCCACTTTCGCGCGCAGCTGTGCCAGGAAGCGGTCCTGCTCCTCGCGCTTCACATGCGACCACCAGAAACCGGCGAACACGGCCGTGTACTCGCCGACCGACTCGGGCAGGTGCCAGGCATCGGCCACGGCGAAGGTCACGTTGTCGTCCTCCTCCGGCTGGCGTTCGCGGGCCAGCGCCAGCACTTCCTCGCCGATATCGGTGGCGTGGACGGCGTCGGCCACCGGTGCGATGACGCGGGTCCAGTAGCCGGTGCCGCAGGCCAGTTCCAGCACGGTGTGGCCTTCCAGCAGGTCGGCGACCTTGTCGCGCAGCCACGCCAGGTCTTCCTGGCGTTCCGGTTTGTCGTAGACGCTTTCGATGGCGTCGGCGGTCAGCGCGTAGTACTGCGCCAGGGGGATCTGGTTCATAGTTCGTAATTCTCGTGTTCGCCGCGCATCGCCTGCTCGACCAGCTTGCGGTTCAGGCTGGGCGTGAGCAGTTCGATGAACGTGTAGATATAGGAGCGCAGGTAGGCGCCCTGCTTGACGGCCACGCGCGAGATATTCATTCCGAACAGGTGGCCGGCGGGGATGGCGCGCAGGTTGCGGTCGCGTTCCGGATCGAAGGCCATGCCGGCAATGATGCCGATGCCCATGCCCAGCTCGACATACGTCTTGATGACATCCGCATCGATCGCCTCGAGCAGGATGTCCGGCTTGATCTCGCGCAGCGTGAACGCATGGTCTATCTTGCTGCGGCCGGCAAACGCGCTGTCATAGGTAATGACGGGATAGGCGGCAATCTCTTCCAGCGTGACGGATTTGCTCTTGAGCAGCGGATGCTCGTGCGGCACCACCACCATGTGCTCCCACTGGTAGCACGGCAGCGTGATCAGGCCGTCCACGCCGGCGATCGATTCGGTGGCGATCGCCAGGTCCGCCTGGTCGCGCTGCACCATCTCGGCGATCTGGCGCGGATTGCCTTGCAATAAAGACAATCGCACCTTCGGGAATTTCAGCATGAAGGCCTGCACCACCTTCGGCAGCGTGTAGCGGGCCTGGGTATGCGTGGTGGCGATGGTGAAGCTGCCGCTGTCCTGCGCCGCGTATTCCTTGCCGATCCGTTTCAGGCTGTCGATCTCCTGCATGATCAGCTCGACCGACTGCAGCACCAGCCGGCCTGGCTCCGTCAGCCCGCGGATGCGCTTGCCATGGCGGGTGAAGATGTCGACCCCCAGTTCCTCCTCCAGCTCGATGATGGCCTTGGACACGCCGGGCTGCGACGTGAACAGCGCCTTGGCCGCATCGGTCAGGTTGTAGTTCTGGCGGACAGCTTCCCGTACGAAGCGGAGTTGGTGGAGATTCATGGGGTTCCCGGCAATGAGGCCGCTATTTTACGCTGAAGCTTATACACCTATCGCATATAAGCAAATAAAGACTAAGTCGTTTGGAATAAAGGAGAATTTTATTACTATAGCGAAAACTTGGGGGGAGACCCCATGCCCGCGACCATAGGAACGCCATGTATCAATACGACCAGTATGACCATCTCATCGTGCGGGAGCGCATCGCGCAGTACCGCGACCAGGTAGAGCGCCGCCTGGCCGGTGAGCTGACCGAAGAAGAATTCCTGCCGCTGCGCCTGCAGAACGGCCTGTACATGCAGCGCCACGCCTACATGCTGCGCATCGCCGTGCCTTACGGCCTGCTCTCCTCGAAGCAGATGCGCATGTTCGCCCACATCGCCCGCAAGTACGACCGCGGCTACGGCCACTTCACCACGCGCCAGAACATCCAGTTCAACTGGATCGAGCTGGAACACACCCCCGATATCCTGGCCGACCTGGCATCCGTCGAGATGCATGCGATCCAGACCTCCGGCAACTGCATCCGCAACGTCACGTCCGACGAATTCGCCGGCGTCGCGGCGGACGAGATCATCGATCCCCGTCCGTACGCGGAAGTGCTGCGCCAGTGGTCCACGTTCCACCCCGAATTCATCGCCCTGCCCCGCAAGTTCAAGGTCGCCATCAACGGCGCCGTGGAAGACCGCGCCGCGATCGCGATCCACGACATCGGCCTGACGGTCGTGACGAACGAAGCGGGCGAGATCGGCTTTCGCGTGATGGTCGGTGGCGGCATGGGCCGCACGCCGATCATCGGCACGACGATCCGCGAATTCCTGCCGCGCGAACACCTGCTCACGTACACGGAAGCGATCATGCGCGTGTATAACCAGTACGGCCGCCGCGACAACAAGTACAAGGCACGCATCAAGATCCTGGTGAAGGCCATCGGCGCCGAGGAATTCGCCCGCCAGGTCGAGGAAGAATGGGCCGACCTGAAAGGCACCGAAGAGACGCTGACGCTGGAAGAAATGGAGCGCGTGATCGCCTACTTCCAGCCGCACGGCTACGAAGCGCTGCCGGCCATCGACCCGCGCGCGGACCACGCCGACAACAAGGCGTTCGGCAACTGGCTGTCCCGTAACGTGAAGCCGCACAAGGTGCCGGGCTACGCGGCCGTGCTGCTATCGCTGAAGAAGACCGGCATCCCGCCGGGCGACGCCACCGCCGAACAGATGGACTTCATGGCCGACCTGGCCGACCGCTACAGCTTCGGCGAACTGCGCGTGACGCACGAGCAGAACATCGTGCTGGCCGATGTGCAGCAGGGCGAACTGTTCGCGCTGTGGCAGGAGATCAAGGCGCGCGGCCTGGCCACGCCGAACATCGGCCTGCTGACGGACATGATCTGCTGCCCGGGCGGCGACTTCTGCTCGCTGGCCAATGCGAAATCGATCCCGATCGCGGCCGCCATCGCGGAGCGCTTCGACCACCTCGACTTCCTGCACGATATCGGCGACATCGAACTGAACATCAGCGGCTGCATCAACGCCTGCGGCCACCACCACGTGGGCAGCATCGGCGTGCTGGGCGTCGACAAGGATGGCAGCGAATGGTATCAGGTGTCGATCGGCGGCGCGCAGGGCAACCACGCCGCGATCGGCAAGATCATCGGCCCGTCGTTCTCCGCGCACCAGATGCCGGAAGTGATCGACCGCCTGCTGCAGGTCTACCTGCGCGAGCGCACGCCGGACGAGCGCTTCATCGATACCGCGCAACGCCTCGGTATCGCCCCGTTCAAGGAACACGTTTATGCCACGCCGATCCAGGAACCGGGCCGTCTGGTAGGAGAGGATGAATATGCCTGATCAGATCACCCAACGCATCATCAAGAACAACGCGATCGTCGCGGACGACTGGACCCTGCTGCGCCTGGAAGAAGGCGCGGAAGCAGCCACCGTCGCCGTCCCGGCCGGCAAGGCCATCGTGCCGCTGAAGGTATGGCAGGCGCAGAAGGGGGCTCTTGCCGCCCGCGCCGACATCGGCGTGTGGCTGGCCTCCGACGAGCGTCCCGAAGAGCTGAAGGGCGACCTCGACAAATTTGGCGTCATCGCCGTGGACTTCCCCAAGTTCACCGATGGCCGCGGCTACTCGATCGCCTACAACCTGCGCATGCGCCTCGGCTACCGCGGCGAGCTGCGCGCGATCGGCGACGTGCTGCGCGACCAGCTGTTCCAGATGAAGCGCACCGGCTTCGACGCCTACGCGCCGCGCCCGGACCGCAGCATCGAGGATGCGCTGAAGGGGCTCACCGTGTTCTCGGAAACCTACCAGGCCTCCGTGGACGACCGCCTGCCGCTGTTCCGCCGCCACGCACGCACTGCGGGCGCACCGGTGTCCGGCGACGGCGCGAACTGAGAAAGGCAGCAATGAGCAAGCTCGATTCTCTCGTCGCGGCCACCAGGGATACCCTGGCGCTGATCGCACGCGAGTACACGCCCGCCGTCTTTGCCTCCAGCCTCGCCGCCGAGGACATGGTCCTCACGGATCTGATCCTGAAGGACCGGCTCCCGATCGGCATCTTCTCGCTGGAGACGGGCCGACTGCACAAGGAAACGCTGGCGATGCTGGACCGCGTGAAGGAACACTACGGCTACGACATCGCGCTGTACCGCCCGCAGCAGGACGCCGTGGAAGGCTACATCGCGCAGAACGGCCTGAACGCGTTCTACGACAGCGTGGACATGCGCCGCGAGTGCTGCCGCATCCGCAAGGTCGAACCGCTGGGCCGCGCACTGGCCGGCAACAAGGCCTGGATCACGGGCCAGCGCCGCGCGCAGTCGAACACCCGCAACACGCTGGCCGTGCACGAGGACGATCCGGCGCACCTGATGGACAAGTTCAACCCGCTGGCCGACTGGCTTGAGGCAGACGTATGGGACTACCTGCGCGCCAACGACGTGCCGGTCAATGCGCTGCATGCGCAGGGCTTCCCGTCGATCGGCTGCGAACCGTGCACCCGCGCGATCGAGCCGGGCGAGGACGTGCGTGCCGGCCGCTGGTGGTGGGAAAACCCGGAGTCGAAGGAATGCGGCCTGCACGTCGTGGACGGCAAGCTCATACGAATCAAATCAGTGGCCGCGTAAGCGCCCTACCGAAAGCACACACATGAATGCACTGGCAGAAAACCGGACCACGGGTCTGGACGTCAACGCGCGCCATCTCGACGCGCTGGAATCGGAAGCGATCCACATCCTGCGCGAAGTGGCGGCCGAATGCAGCAACCCGGCCCTGCTCTTCTCGGGCGGCAAGGACTCGGTGGTGCTGCTGCGCCTCGCCGAGAAGGCTTTCCGGCCCGGCAAATTCCCCTTCCCGCTGGTGCACATCGACACCGGCCACAACTTCCCGGAAGTGATCACCTTCCGCGACGCCCGCGTGGCGGAACTGGGCGAGCGCCTGATCGTGGGCTCCGTCGAAGAGTCGATCAAAAAAGGCACCGTACGGCTGCGCAATCCGCTGACGGATTCGCGCAATGCCGCGCAGGCCGTCACGCTGTTGGAAACCATCGCCGAACACGGCTTCGATGCCTGCATCGGCGGTGCGCGACGCGACGAAGAGAAGGCCCGCGCCAAGGAACGCATCTTCTCGTTCCGCGACGAGTTCGGCCAGTGGGACCCGAAGGCGCAGCGCCCGGAACTGTGGGACCTGTATAACACCCGCGTGCATCCGGGCGAGAACATGCGCGTGTTCCCGATCTCGAACTGGACGGAGCTGGACGTGTGGCAGTACATCGCCCGCGAGCAGTTGGCCCTGCCGCCGATCTACTTCGCACACGAACGGCAGGTCATCCCGCGCAACGGCCTGCTGGTGCCGCTGACCGATATCACGCCGCCGCGCGAAGGCGAGGAAGTGCAGACCCAGGTGGTGCGCTTCCGCACCGTCGGCGATATTTCGTGCACCTGCCCGGTGTCGTCCAGCGCGGCCGACGTGGAGGCGATCATTGCCGAAACGGCCGTGACGCAGGTGACGGAACGGGGCGCGACGCGGATGGATGACCAGACCTCCGAAGCCTCGATGGAAAAACGCAAGAAAGCCGGATACTTCTGATGAACGCACTCAACGAAAACCTGTCCCAGCGGGGCCTGCTCCGCTTCATCACCGCCGGCTCCGTCGACGACGGCAAGAGCACGCTGATCGGCCGCCTGCTGTTCGACAGCAAGGGCATCTTTGCCGACCAGCTGGCCGCCGTCTCGCGCGCCAAGCACAAACGCACCGTAGGCGACACGATCGATCTCTCGCTGCTGACGGACGGCCTGGAAGCGGAACGCGAACAGGGCATCACGATCGACGTGGCCTACCGCTACTTCGCCACGCCGAAGCGCAAGTTCATCATCGCCGACACGCCGGGCCACGAGCAGTACACGCGCAACATGGTGACCGGCGCCTCGACGGCCGATGCCGTCATCATCCTGGTGGACGTGTCGAAGGTGAAGCTGCGCGAGGACGGTGGCGTGGATCTTCTCATCCAGACGAAACGCCACTCGACCATTGCCCACCTGCTGCAGATCGAGCACGTGGTCGTGGCCGTCAACAAGATGGACCTGGTGAACTACGACCAGGACGTGTACGACCGCATCGTCAAGGCCTACCAGGCTTTCGCGCAGTCGCTGGGCCTGAAGGACATCACGCCGATCCCGCTGTCCGCCCTGACCGGCGACAACGTGGTGGAGCGCAGCGAGAAAATGGGCTGGTACCAGGGCCCGACCCTGATCGAGCTGCTGGAAAACCTGTCGGTGTACGACGAGTCGCATGCCTCGCCGTTCCGCTTCCCGGTGCAGCTGGTGGCCCGTCACAACGGCCATGAAGCGAACGACTTCCGCGGCTACATGGGCCGCATCGAGGCGGGCCAGGTCTCCGTGGGCGACAAGCTGGTGGTGCAGCCTTCCGGCCATACGGCCACCGTGAAGGACATCGTCACCTTCGACGGTTCGCTGCAGACTGCCAGCAGCGGCCAGTCCGTGACGATCGTGCTGAACGAATACGTGGACGTGTCGCGCGGCGACGTGCTGGCCTCCAGCGACCAGCCGGCCACGCTGCTCAAGCAGGTCAGCGCCGATGTCTGCTGGCTGTCCGAGGAACCGCTGGACCTGCGCCGCAAGTACTGGCTGAAGCACGGCACGCGCCAGACCGCGGCGAAGATCACCAAGATCGAGTCGATCCTTGACATCAATACGCAGCAGCGTCACGATGCCGAGGCGCTGAAGCTGAACGACGTGGCCCGCCTGGGACTGACGGTGCAGCAGCCGCTGGCCGCCGATGCCTATGCCGACATCCGTGCGACCGGCGCCTTCATCCTGATCGATGAAGTCACGCACCAGACCGTCGCGGCGGGCATGATCCGTCTCGGCGAAGCATAGCAAGTCCTCTAGCCAGCCGGGAGTTTCGTTTGCCAGCAGTTGGAAAAGTTTTTCTGGTCGGCGCCGGTCCCGGCGCCCGCGACCTGATCACCGTGCGCGGCGCGCGCCTGCTGGGCGAGGCGGACGTGGTGCTCTACGATGCGCTGGTCACGCCGGAGATGCTGGAACTGTGCGCGCAGGCCGTGCTGATCCCGGTCGGCAAGCGCGCCGGCCAGCGCTCCGCCGCGCAGGAACACATCAATGCCCAGCTGGTCGACTGCGCGCGGCAGTATGCGCGCGTGGTGCGCCTGAAAGGGGGCGATCCGATGCTGTTCGGCCGGGCGGACGAAGAGCTGACGGCGCTGGAAGCGGCCGGCATCGACGTGGAAGTGGTGCCCGGTATCACGACGGCCGTTGCCGCGGCCGCCGCGGCGCGCCAGCCGCTCACCAAACGGGGCGTGGCGCGCAGCGTGGCCTTCTTCACCTCGAGTACCGCGCCCGGCGAAGACGACCTGGCCGCCATCCCTTCCACCGACACGCTGGTGCAGTACATGGGCGGCCGAGAAGCGATCGCCACCGCGCAGCGCCTGCTCGCCCAGGGCCGCCGGCCCGAAACGCCGGTGCTGGTGCTGGAAAACGTCAGCCGTCCCGACGAGCGCATCGCCCGCATCACGCTGGCGCAGCTGGCGCTCGGCCTGGACACGCCGCACGGTCCCGTGCTGGTGATGCTGGGCGAAGCCATGGCGGCACGCGCGCAGCAGCCCACCTGACCTTTGCCTGCCAAGCCGGGCATGTCTACTGCTGAGTAGCCGGCGCCGGCGTTGCCGGATTGCTCCTATAATGGCGCGCTCCAGAACCGATGAATGCCATGCGCGCCGACCCCGACAATCTTGCCGAACCCGCCTCCGATGCCGACCTGCCGGAAGATGGCGACTTCTCCGACATGCTGAGCGAAATGCGCATCGTGCTGCCCGGTGCGCAGATGCTCACGGCGTTCCTGATCATCCTGCCCTTCAACGGCGGCTTCCGCCACATCGTGCAGTCGGAAAAATACGTTTTCCTGGCCACCTTCTTCTTTGCCCTGTCCAGCCTGATCCTGCTCTCGGCACCGGCCGTGCAGCACCGCATGATGCGGCCGCTGCAGGACCGCGAGCGCTTCAAGCATTTCGCCACGCAGCAGATCGTGGCCGGCTCGTTCGCGCTCGGCATCGCCCTGGTGCTGGGCACCAACCTCGTCATCTCCGAGGTCTTCGGCCTCACCATCGGCCTGGTGGCGGCCGGCGTGATCGGCCTGCTGCTGCTGGTCGTCTGGTGGCTGCTGCCGCTGTGGCTGAAGCGGAACACGCCGATCTAGGCACTGCTAGAATGGCGCCTTTGAGCATTCGAGGGCAGCATGGGACAAGCACACGACGTACTGGAACGGGCACGCGCCGCACGGCTGGAAGGCCGCCACGAGGACGCGCTGCGCGACCACCTCTGGTTCCATGAGAACGCACTGGCCGTGGAACCGGGCATGGCGGGCGTGCGCCTGTCGTTCGCGCTGCGCGACTGGATCTACCTGGCGGAGAAGTTCCCGCTGGCGCGCCGCGCGCTGCAGGGCCTGCGCGACCGCGACACGGCACGCCTGCTGGAGGGCGACGGCAGCCGTAGCGGCGGCGCGCGCGATCTGTTCCGCGACATCGCCGCCATCAACGGCGCGCTGGGCGAGGAGCGCGCCACGCACGAGCTGTTCGAACGGCTCGACCTGCAAGCGCCGGCACTCGCGCAGCAATGTGCCGACCTGGCACTGCCCGCACTGGCCGCGGCGGAAGACTTCGCACTGGCACGCCGCTATCTGGGCGATCCGGCAGCGCGCGTGGCCAACCTGGCTGCGAACCTGAACGGCTACACCGAAGAGCTGGTCCGCTCGGGGAACACGTCATCGGCCCCGGCCCTGCTGTCGTTCGTGCTGAACTACGCGAAGGAAGTGCGGCTGGTCGTGGAGATCCTGCACCGCCAGGGCGAGGAAGAAAGCGCGGCGCAGGTTTCGCGGGCCGCGCTGGAAGAGCTGAAATCCGATGCGCTGCGCGATGCCGTGCAGCGCGAATTCGATACACCGGGTGCCACGATCGCCGCGATGGTGGCACATGCCCGGGCCAACGTTACGGAGCATTGATGGACGAGCGCTTCATCGCGGCAGCCAGGGCCCAGGAGTGCGGCGATCATGCGGCAGCACTGCGCATCCTGCGCGCGATCGAAGCGGACGAGCGGGCCGCCAGTCCGGGGCTGGCACCGCCTTCGTTCGGCCTGCTGTTCCAGTGGGGCCAGCTGGCCAAGGAACATGCGCCTGCCTACCGCACCCTGGCGGCGCTGCGCGACGAACATGTGGCACGCCTGAAAGCGGGCGACATCCACTCCGGCCAGCCCGATTTCGCCGGCCATCCCCGCTCGCGCTTCCCCGACATCGCGTCGCTCAACCACGCGCTGGGCGACTCCCGTTCGACCTATGAGGTCTTCGTCTACATGGCGGGGGCGCTGCCGGACGAGGCGCGGCGTGAAGCGTCATCGCGCGCCATTGAACCGATCGTCGAACAGGGCGACTTCGAGCTCGCCGCACGCTACCTGCCGGAGCCGGCACGCTGGATCCAGCACCTGAACGAGGAGGCCCGCGAAGGCCTGGCAGCCTTGCAACCGGTTTTCTCGCCGCAGTGGAGTGAGCAGCCGTTACCGGCGCGCCCCGGGCGGGCGGCCATGCAGCTGTCGGCAACGCTGTCGAATTACGTGACCGATGTACGGCACCGCGCGGCAATCCTGGCAGGGCTGGGCCGCCATGCCGAAGCGGCACAGGCACGTGCCGATGGCCTGGCCGGCATCGAATCGGACCAACTGCGCGTCCTGGCCGCGCTCGACCTGGCCGAACCCGGCACGATCAGCCGCCGCATGGTCGACTGGGAGATGCGGGTCATGCCGCGGGATGCAGCGACCCCACGCAGTAATCCGCAATAGCGGCCAGCACGGCGGCATTCTCCCCTACCGCTTCCACCACCTCGATGGTGAGCTGCGGCAGATCGGCGCGCAGCTGCTCGATCATGAGGGGCAGGTCGCGCAGCACATGGCCGCCCTGCCCCAGGAAGACGGGCACCACGGTCAGTTCCGTCACGCCCCGTGCCACCAGCGCGGCCGCATGGGCCGGCAAGCGCGGCTCCATCAATTCCAGGAAGGCCAGCGACACGTCCACGCCCGGCTGGCGTGCGGCGACGAGGTCGCGCAGCCGTTCGAACGGCGCGGCCCAGCTGGCAGCGCGGGCGCCGTGCGCAAACAGCACCAGGGCACGGGTAGTCAGAACAGTCGCCATCAGTGTCGCTCCACCCAGGCCAGCGCGCCGATCGCCAGCGCCAGGAAAATCAGGCTCGGCATCACCGCGATCACGTACGCGGGCAAGGTCGACAGCACGCCCACGTGCGAGAACAGCGTGTTCACCAGCAGGAAGCTTACACCGATCATGATGCCGATGAAGATCTTCAGGCTCACGCCGCCGCTGCGCGTGTGCAGGTAGGCGAACGGCAGCGCCAGCGCCATCAGCACGAAGATCGCCAGCGGGTCGATCAGCTTCTTCCAGAACGCGATCTTGAAGCGTTCCGTGCCCTGGCGGTTCTCCTGCAGGTGGCGGGTGTAGACCGCGAGTTCGTTGGCCGACATGCGTTCCGGATCGGAGCCGGACACGGACAGGATCTTCGGCGTGATCTCGGAGACCAGGTCCTTCGTCTTGTACTGCTGCGTGGCGATCGCGCCGCTCTCCTGCGCGAAGTTGTTCTGCAGTGTCGCCTCGCCCTTGAGCAGCGCCGGATTGGTGAAGCGGTTTTCCGTCACCTCTTCCAGCCGCCACACGTTGTTGCCCTGGTAGGTGCCGCTCTTGGCGACCGTGAGCGTGCGCAGGCGGTAGCTGTTGTCGAACTCGTAGAGCTTCACGTCCACCAGGCTGCTGTCCGGCCGCACCTGGCGCACATTGAAGAAGCGCGTGCCCTGCACCGTGCCGGTCAGGCCGTCGCTCTTGATGATGTCCTTCGTCCACAGGCCGGAGCGGAACTCGGAGGACACAGTGGTGCCGCGCCCCGTCAGGTGCAGGCGCTCGGCCAGCAGCGCCGTGCGGGGTGCAATCAGCTCGCCGAAGATGAAGGTGATGACGACGAACAGGATGCCGGTCTTGAACAGCATCCAGCCGGCGGTGCGGGTCGACATCCCGGCCGCGCGCATGATGGTGAATTCGGACGACGAGGCAAACTGCGCCATCGTGTAGATCGTGCCGATCAGCGCGGCGACGGGCATCACCTCGTACACGTGCTGCGGGATCATCACCACCACGTAGAACAGCGCATCGATGAACTCGTAGCCATTGCGGCCCACGGACTTCAGTTCGCTCGTCAGGTCCATGAAGGCCGTCAGGCCGAGGAAGGCCAGCAGCACCAGGCCGACGGCCTGCGTGATGGAGACGGTGAAGTAACGCTGGAGGACGTTCATGCCGCACCCCCTGCCCGCTTGCGCGACGCGAACAGGGCGCGCGGGTGCCAGCGGCTGTTCACGTTCAGGCGCCACGCGAACAGCGCCACGACGGTGAGCAGCGCCGCCACGTGCAGGGGCCACCAGCCCATCGCGAAGCTGAAGCGGCCCTGCTTCACGCTGGATTCGAACAGTTTCACCACGTTGTTATAGGCGAAGAAGATCAGGATCGCGATGATCAGGTTCGTGGAACTGCCGGCGCGGGGATTGACGAAGCCGAGCGGGATCGCCAGCAGCATCAGCACGAAGCAGGTGATCGGCAGCGAGATGCGCACCAGCAGCTCGGCGCGCGCTTCGTTGTTCGGCACCTTGATCAGCGTGGCAGTGGGAATCGCGTCGACGCCCTGGATCTCGCCCAGTTCGGCCGTCTGCTGTGCCACGCGCATCTTGTAGCTGTCGAATTCCATCGTCTGGAAGTCGGCCTGGCCGGGCTGGCCCTGGTAGCGCCGGCCGTTCTTCAGCACCAGGTAGCGCTGGCCGTTGTCGCCCGTTTCGATCACGCCTTCCTTGGCCACGATGACGGCCGTGCCGCGCGCATCCACCTGGTTGACGAACACGTTCTGCACGGCCGCCGTCTGGCCCGCGGCCCCCTCGACGAAGAAGATGCGGTTGGTGGAGCCGGATTCCTTGAACTGGCCGGGCGAGACCTTCTGCAGGTCCTCGCGCTTGGCGAAGCGCTCCACGTACTGGGCGCTCTGCTGCTTGGCCCATGGCCCCACGTAGAACGCCAGCACGGCGGTGATGGCGATGATCGGCAGGCCGAAGGTGAGCACGGGGCGGATCCACGCCGTCAGGCTCTGGCCGGAAGCGAACCACACCACCATCTCGGAATCGCGGTAGGAGCGCGTGACGACCATCAGCACGGCGATGAAGCTGGTCAGCGCCAGGATCAGTGGCAGATAATTGAGGGCGGCGAAGGCGATGAGCGCGAGCACGTCGGACGATGCGATCTTGCCGCCGGCCGCTTCGCCGAGGATGCGGATCAGCGTCCACGTGACGATGATGGTGAACAGCACCGTAAAGGTGGCCCCGGCGGAGCTGGCCAATTCACGCCTGAGGGCGCGTTGAAAAATCATTCGAAGCTTATAATTCGTTTAGTTTAGTTTTGTAACAGCATTGCTGCGCCGCCATCGGGCGAGCGCGAGCACCTACGGAGAACCTAATGGACTTTAGCATAAAAGCATTCGACACAAAGAACACGATCGCGTCCGCGCGAAGCGGCTGTGTCGCAGTGGCTGTATTCGAAAACAGGAAGCTTTCGGGCGCCGCCCAGGCCCTCGACGGCGCCGGCGACATCACGCAGGCCCTGAAGTCCGGCGACATTACCGGCAAGGCCGGCACCACGCTGCTGCTGCGCGGCGTGCAGGGCGTGGCGGCCGAACGCGTGCTGCTCGTTGGCCTGGGCAACGCGGACAGCGTGACCGAGAAGGCCTACAGCACCGGCGTCCAGGCCGCACTGAAGGTGTTCGCCACCCTGGGCGCGGCGGACGCCATTATGGCACTGCCACTGGCGGAAGTGAATGGCCGCGACGCCGCCTGGGCGATCCAGACGACCGTGCTGGCCGCGCGTGACGCGATCTACCGCACCGACGCGCAGAAATCGAAGAAGGATCCGGCACCGGCCGGCGTGCGCAAGCTGACCCTGGCCGTGCCGGGCAATGCCGCCGGCAAGGCCGCGCTGGCGCAGGCCATCGCCGTGGCGAACGGCGTGAAGCTCACGAAGGACCTGGCCAACCTGTCGGCCAACGTCTGCACGCCGACCTACCTGGCCGACACCGCGAAGCAGCTGGCCCGCGATTACCAGTTCAACGTGGAAGTCCTGGAGCGCAAGCAGCTCGAAGCGCTGAAGATGGGCAGCTTCCTGTCCGTCACCAACGGCAGCGAGCAGCCGCCGAAGTTCATCGTCCTGAAGCACATGGGCGGCAAGCCGAAGGATGCGCCGGTCGTCCTGGTCGGCAAGGGCATCACGTTCGACACGGGCGGCATCTCGATCAAGGCCGGTCCCGGCATGGACGAGATGAAGTACGACATGGGCGGCGCCGCCTCGGTGCTGGGCACCTTCCGCGCGATCGGCGAAATGGGCCTGAAGCTGAACGTGATCGGCATCGTGCCGTCGTGCGAGAACATGCCGTCCGGCCGCGCCACCAAGCCGGGCGACATCGTCACGTCGATGAACGGCCTGACGATCGAAGTGCTGAACACGGATGCCGAAGGCCGCCTGATCCTGTGCGACGCGCTGACCTACGCCGAGCGCTTCAACCCGGCCGCCGTGATCGACGTGGCCACGCTGACCGGCGCCTGCATCGTGGCACTGGGCCACCACCACAGCGGCCTGTTCACGCGCGACGACGACCAGCACAATGCGCTGGCCGAGGAAATCGCCGCGGCCGGCCGCGCCACGGGCGACACCACGTGGCGCCTGCCGATCGGCGAACAGTACAACGACCAGCTGAAGTCGAACTTCGCCGACCTGGCCAACATCGGCTCGCCGGGCGGCGCATCGTGCACGGCCGCCGCATTCCTGGAAAACTTCACGCGCAAGTACCCGTGGGCCCACCTGGACATCGCCGGCACGGCATGGAAATCGGGCGCTGCGAAAGGTGCCACCGGCCGCCCGGTGCCGCTGCTGACCAACTTCCTGCTCAATCGCGTGTAATGCGCTGCGCGTGATCGGATGCCGATCGCGGTGATGGAGGCGGCCCTGCGCGGGCCGCTTTTTTATTGGCGATCGCAGGCGCTGAAACAGGTGTCTGACACCATCCCCGCCACGCTGCGCGTTTGCCTCGCCTCAGGCCGTCGGGCGTGGCGTGAGACACCGAGATTGCACCGGCCCGGCGCAAGGAACGTTCAGTAGATGACGGAGCCGCCCTGCGGTGGCGCAGGCGGTGTCGAGGGTGCTGGAGTGGGCTGGACGGCAGGCTGGCTCGCCTGCGGCGGCGCGGCAGGGGCCGCGGCGGGGGAAGCGGCAGGCGCCGGCGCGGCGGCCGGCTGCGGCTGGGCAGGTGGCACCCGCTGAAGCAGCACGGTGAGCGTGGCGGGATAGTCGAAGCCGGCGCCCGTCTGGCGGTCGATGTACTGGCCGGCACCGGCGGTGAGCAGGATATTGCCCCAGCGCGAGCTGTTCTGCTTCGGCCCGATCTCGTCGACGGCCCACACGTCGTTCTGGCGGCAGTCGACCACCAGCGGCTTCGTGCTCTTGCGGATCTGCACGCGGCCGGGCGAATGGACGAACCAGCGCCCCACGTCGTTGGACAGCACGCAGCCGATGCCGGCCACCTGCTGGTGATCCAGCACCGTCTGCACCATGACATACTGTTCGGTGGTTTCAGTGAGCGTGCCGCAGCCTGCGGCAGCGATGGACAGCGCGCCGCCGATGGCCACACGACGCAGCGCGGACAAGCAATACCTACGCTGGAAGCACTTCGACAGGAAAGCCAGCGGCTGTAAAGCCAGCAGCACAACGGACGCAGTCAAGCCGCCCGCCACTGGCGCGGCATCAGCCAATCCGGCGCGGCGCGCTGGCACCGTGCCGGACCTGGACGTCTGCCGGGTCGGCATGCAGCTCAGTCGCCGTTCTTGGCGGCCTGCTTCTGCTTCAGTCCCTGGATGACATGCAGGATGTCGTCCATGGCCGTATCGTCCCGGCTCTTGAGTGCCGAGAAGGCATCGAGCACTTCGTTCAGCACCTGCGTGCGGACTTCGGCTTCATCCGCGGCGATGACCGGGGGACGTGCCGCGGCGCCGGCGCGCGCGGTTTTCTCGACGGCTTCCTTCGGCGCAGCCTTGCGGCCAGCCGGCGTCTTGCCGTGTTCCAGTGCCGCCTGCCAGATCAGCCAGCGGCGCTGCGTTTCAAAGACCAGATATTCTTCCGGCTTGTCTTCGCGGCGGCGGACGATGTGTCCGTCTTTCTGAGCCCATGTTTCGAATGCAGATCGCATTTTCTTCCTTTACAAATGCTTTGCACGTTTAAACCAAGTGTTTCTAGATAGTACCACCACTTGTCGCACGACAACATCACAGCAGCATTTTTTTTGCAATGTTGTTGCGCCGACGACGCCTGAGCCGGCCGGACAGTCCCGGGAACGTACCTGGAAGCCGCCATATCTGGATGAGCCAACAGGTTGCCAGCAGTGTTGCGCTGCTTTCTTACCGCGCCGGACCAGCAAAGTATACGTCGAATCAGGCATTTGCCAGACTGATTTTAGTACTATTTTGATAACTGAAAGGCTAAAACGGCAATTATTTTCGATGAAGCCGCATTTTGCAACAGAAATTGCGTCTGAGAGTAGTCTAGTTATATTCAATTGCTGACTTACTGCAATTGTTTGTTTGGCTATTGTATTCGTTTTCACGCTCTTTTGGGAGTGGCCTTTGCGGTAAGATGCGCCCCGTTTCGCGAATACTTACAAGGATTAACATGCAGCTCGCCACCTGGAACGTCAATTCCCTCAATGTCCGGCTACCCCATCTGCTGCAATGGCTGGAAGCCAATCCTGTCGACGTGATCTGCCTCCAGGAGACCAAGCTCACGGACGACAAATTCCCCGTCGCCGCACTGGAAGCCGCCGGCTACCAGGTGCAGTTCAGCGGCCAGAAAACTTATAACGGGGTGGCCATCGCCTCGCGCCTGCCGATGGGCGACGTGGTGCGCAACAACCCGCTGTATCCGGACGAGCAGCAGCGCATCCTGGCCGCCACGATCGACGGCATCCGCGTCGTCTGCGCCTATGTACCGAACGGCCAGGCGGTCGGTTCCGACAAATACACTTATAAACTGGGCTGGATGGCGGCCCTGCGCGACTGGCTGGCCGCCGAGCTGGCGGGCAACCCGCAGCTGGCCGTGCTGGGCGACTACAACGTGGCGCCGGAAGACCGCGACGTGCACGACCCGGCCGCCTGGGAAGGCGAAGTGCACGTGTCGCCGGCCGAGCGCGCGGCATTCCAGGCCCTGCTGGACCTGGGCCTGGCCGATGCCTTCCGCCGCTTCGACCAACCGGAAAAAAGCTACAGCTGGTGGGATTACCGCATGCTGCGCTTCCAGAAGAACCAGGGCCTGCGCATCGACCACGTGCTGCTCTCCGCGCCGCTGGCGGAACGCTGCACGGCGTGCGTGATCGACCGGGCGCCGCGCAAGTGGCAGCAGCCGTCCGACCACGTGCCGGTCATCGCCACGCTGGCTTAGGCAATCCCGCCCTCGGCCACGCCTCTCAGCCCGCGCTCCGCTCCAGCATGTTCTGCGCATTGGCGCGCGGCACGGGCTGCGAGAACAGGTAGCCCTGGGCGAACTGGCAGCCCTGCCGCTGCAGCAGGGCGTACTGCCCTTCCGTCTCCACGCCTTCGGCCACCACCGAGAGCTGCAGGCTGTCCGACAGCGCGATGATCGCCGCCACGATGGCGCGGTCCTCCGCGCTCTCTTCCAGGTCCTTGATGAAGGCCCGGTCGATCTTGATCTTCCGGACCGGGAAGCGCTTCAGGTAGGCCAGGCTGGAATAGCCCGTGCCGAAATCGTCGATCGACAGGCGGATGCCCATCGCGTTGATCTGGCCGAGAATGTCCAGCGTCTGCTCGCCATGCTGCATCAGCGCCGTTTCCGTGATCTCGAATTCCAGCAGGGCCGGATCGACGCCCGTCTCGTCCAGGATGCGGCGCACCGCCGGTACCAGGCTGCGGTGCATGAACTGGCGCGGCGACAGGTTCACGGCCAGCGGCACGGGCGCCAGGCCCTGGCGCTTCCACTCCGTGATCTGCTCGCAGGCGCGCCGGATCACCCACTCGCCCACCGGCACGATCAGGCCGTTCTCCTCGATGATGGGGATGAACTTGTCCGGCCCCACCAGGCCGGTGCCGGGACGCCGCCAGCGGAGAAGCACTTCCATCGTGTGCAGGCGGCGCGTGCCGATGTCCATGATCGGCTGGAAGTGCAGCTCGAACTGGTTCAGCGCCAGCGCGCTGCGCAGGCTGCTCTCCAGTTCCAGGTAGGAGGCCGAAGCGCTCATCTTCTGCGTGAAGAACTGCCAGTTGTTGCGCCCTGCCTGCTTGGCGTGGTACATGGCCGCATCGGCATGGCGCATCAGCGTCTCGACATCGCCGCCATCGTCCGGACACAGGCAGATGCCGATCGACGGGGTCACATGCAGCGTATGGCCCTCCAGCGGGAACGGGGCGGCCAGCGCGTCGATGATCTTGTCGGCCACCTGCGATGCCTCGGCCGCCTCGCGGATGCCCGGCACCAGCACCACGAACTCGTCGCCACCGAGCCGCGCCACGGTATCGCTGGCGCGCACCGCGCGGCACAGCCGCCCCGCCACTTCCTGCAGCAATGCGTCGCCGGCGAGGTGGCCCAGCGAATCGTTGATGGTCTTGAAGCGGTCCAGGTCGAGGAACATCACGGCCAGCTGCTGGCCGGTGCGCTGCGCGGACAGCACGGCGCGCTCCAGCCGGTCCGCCAGCAGCGCGCGGTTCGGCAGGCCCGTCAGGCTGTCGTGGTAGGCCATGTGGTGTACGCGCGCCTCGGCCTGGCGGCGCTCGACGATCTCGCCCTGCAGCATGGCATTCGCGCCGGCCAGTTCGGCGGTGCGTTCCAGCACGCGCACTTCCAGTTCGTCGCGCGCGCGGCGGATCGCCTCGGCCGATTCGCGGCGCGCCGTCACGTCGTCCACCATCCAGACCGAACGGCCCTTCGGCTGCTTCCAGTCGAACGGCCGGCCGGACATGCGGCCCCAGAACGTGCTGCCATCCTTGCGGCGCAATTCGTATTCGAGCGAACTGACCCGGCCCGCCATGAAGTCCGACGTGGTCTCGCGGCGTGCCACGGCCCAGGCGGCGTCGTCCGGATACAGCGCTTCGATCGGCACGCCGGCCAGCTCGCCCGGGCCATAGCCGAACAGCTCTTCCATCTTGGCGTTGCAGCGCAGCGTGTAGCCGCCTTCGGCCACCGAGATGCCCAGCACCGCGCTGTCCAGGATCGCCTGGTTCTCCAGCAGCGCATTGCGCAGCGTGGCCTCGGCCGCCTTCTGCTTCGTGCGGTCCTCGGCGATCCAGATGGTGCCCTGCTCGGGTGCTTCGGGATTGACGACGTAGGCGATCAGCTGGGCCCAGAACGTGGTGTCGTCGTTGCGGCGCAGCTCCACTTCGGTCTGGAACGGCCGGGCCAGCGCCAGCAGCGGCGCGGCCTGCGCATCCGTTTCCTCGTAGGCGTCCTGCGACGGATACAGCAGCGTGGCCGGCATGCCCAGCGCCTCGTCGGCGTGGTAGCGGAACATCTCGCCGAAACCGCGGTTGTGCCGCGTGATCACGCCGTGGCGGATGAACAGGATGGAGATCGACGCATTCGTCATCAGCGCCTCGATCTCCATTCCGTTCTGGCGCGACAGCGTCACGTCCTCCAGGATCCAGATCGTGCCGCCCTCGTGGTGCTCCAGGTCGACGGCGCTGGCGCGCACGCGGCACCAGAACAGCGAACCGTCGCGGCGGCGGAACTGCATTTCCTTCTTCTCGAACGGCAGTCCCCGCGCCAGCACGGCGGTCCATTCGCGGCCGAACGCCTCGGAAGCTTCCGGCGAGGCGAACACGATGCCCGAATGCAGGCCGGCCATCTCCTCCGGCGTGTAGCCGAACATCTCGGCCATGCGCGGATTACAGCGCAACATGATCTGGTTCTTGGTGAACAGGATGCCGACCGAAGCATTGTCGAGGATGGCCTGCTGCTCCAGCAGCAGCTTGCGCGTGGCTTCGCTGCCCGTGCGCTGCTCGTTGATGTCCTCGACGATCCAGACCATGCCTGCCGCGGCATCGGCCGGATCGATCGCGCGGCCATGGGCACGGCACCAGAACAGCTGGCCGTCGCAGCGTCGCATGCGCGTCTCCAGGGTGACGGCGCGGCCATCGGCCAGCACCGGCAGCCATGCCATGCGCAACTCTTCGTATTGCTCGCGGTCCGGATACAGCACCAGGCTGGGCAGGCCCTCGAGCGCAGGCCGCTGGTAACCGAACATCTCGGCGGCGCGGCGGTTGCATTCGAAGATATGTTCGTGCTTGCTGAACAGGATGCCGACGGCCGCATTTTCCAGGATGGCCTGCTGCTGCAGCAGCGTCTGGCGCAAGGCGCGCTGGTCGCGCAGCACGGCGCTGATGTCGCGCAGCACGATGGTGGCACCGCGCAGGCCGAACCCGGCGGGCAGCGGCTTCATGGTGATTTCCACGGCCACTTCCTGGCCGCCCGCGAGGACGATGACGCTGTTCCACCGCCCCGCCACGTTGCCCTGCAGCGCATCGCGCATGGCCTGTTCGCCCTCCTTGCGCACGCGTGCGGCCAGGAGTTCTTCCAGCGCCATGCCGCTCGCGCTGCCGGGCAGCAGCGCATCGAACTCCTCGTTGGACGCGACCATGATCCCATCCGCACCGCATGCGCAGGCCGGCATGCCGATCAGCTGCAGGGCATCGGCAATCGGGTCGTTGCGGGGGGAAGCGTGATTCATGGATCCGGATGGTAGGTGGCAAGGCGGACTGCCTGAAGGCAACTCGCGAGCATGATGATAGCCCACCCGGACTCGCACACGCCATGGACAAACGGCGCTGCCCGCGGTAGCGGGCATCATTACAACGGTTGGTTACAAGTTTCAGTCCTGAATTTTACATTTCCGGCACGCGCACCCAGCCTTCCATCAGCACGCGGGCACTGCGGCTCATGCTCGCCTTCGTCACCTGCCACTGGCCGTTGGCCTCCACCGCAGCGGCACCCACGCGCAGCGTGCCGGAGGGATGCCCGAAGCGCACCGCCGTGCGCACGCCGCCGCCGGCGGCCAGGTTGACGAGCGTGCCGGGAATCGCGGCGGCCGTGCCGATCGCCACGGCGGCGGTGCCCATCATGGCGTGGTGCAGCTTGCCCATCGACAGCGCGCGCACCAGCAGGTCGATGTCCTGGGCATGTACCCTCTTGCCGCTGGACGCCCCATACGTGGCGGGCGGCGCCACGAAGGCGATCTTCGGCGTGTGCTGGCGGCGGGCCGCTTCGTCCACCTGCGCGATCAGTCCCATGCGCACCGCGCCATGCGCTCGGATCGTCTCGAACATCGCCAGCGCCTGCGGGCTGCCGTTGATGGCGTCCTGCAGCTCGGTGCCCGTGTAGCCGATGCTCGCCGCGTCAATGAAGATGGTGGGGATGCCGGCATTGATCAGCGTGGCGCGCAGGGTGCCGACACCCGGCACGTCGAGATCGTCGACCAGGTGCCCGGTGGGGAACATGGCGCCCCCGCCGCCCTCCCCTTCGTCCGCCGGATCGAGGAACTCCAGCTGCACCTCGGCGGCCGGGAACGTCACGCCATCGAGTTCGAAATCACCCGTCTCCTGTACCGCGCCGCCGCTGACCGGCACGTGGGCCACGATCGTCTTGCCGATATTGGCCTGCCAGATGCGCACCACGCACAGGCCATTCTCCGGGATACGCGCCGGGTCGACCATGCCGGCCGCGATCGCGAACGGCCCGACCGCGGCGGACAGGTTGCCGCAATTGCCGCTCCAGTCCACGAACGGCTGGTCGATCGCGACCTGGCCGAACAGGTAGTCGACGTCATGCCCGGGCCGCGTGCTGGGCGACACGATGACGGCCTTGCTGGTGCTGGAGGTGGCGCCGCCCATGCCGTCGATCTGCTTGCCGTACGGGTCCGGGCTGCCGATCACGCGCAGCAGCAGCGCGTCGCGCGCGGCACCCGGCACCTGCGCGGCGGCCGGCAGGTCCTGCAGCCGGAAGAACACGCCCTTGCTGGTGCCGCCGCGCATATAGGTCGCGGGGATCTTCACCTGCCCGCCGCTCATGCCGCCACCGCCGCGGTCGTCGCCAGGAAATCCTGGGCGAAGCGCTGCAGCACGCCGCCCGCTTCGTAGATCGCCAGTTCCTCGGCCGTATCGAGCCGGCACAGCACAGGCACCGTGACGCTGGTGCCGTCCCTGCGGTGGATGACCAGCGTGAGCGTGGCGCGCGGCTGCCGCTCGCCGACGACATCATAGGTCTCGCTGCCGTCCAGGCCCAGCGTGGTGCGATCGACGCCGCCCGTGAATTCCAGCGGCAGCACGCCCATGCCCACCAGGTTGGTGCGGTGGATGCGCTCGAAGCCTTCGGCCACGATGGCTTCCACGCCGGCCAGCCGCACGCCCTTCGCGGCCCAGTCGCGCGACGAGCCCTGGCCGTAGTCGGCACCGGCGATGATGATCAGCGGCTGCTTGCGTTCCATGTAGGTTTCGATCGCTTCCCACATGCGCGTGACGGTCCCTTCCGGTTCGATGCGTGCCAGCGAGCCGGCCTGTACCCGCCCATCGACGACCACCATCTCGTTCTTCAGCGTGGGATTGGCGAACGTGGCGCGCTGCGCCGTCAGGTGGTCGCCCCGGTGCGTCGCATACGAATTGAAGTCTTCTTCCGGCAGGCCCATCTTCGCCAGGTACTCGCCGGCGGCGCTGTCGAGCAGGATGGCGTTCGATGGCGACAGGTGGTCCGTGGTGATGTTGTCGCCCAGGAGGGCCAGCGGCCGCATGCCCGTCAGCGTGCGCTCGCCGGCCAGCGCGCCTTCCCAGTACGGCGGCCGGCGGATATAGGTGCTGGGCGCCCGCCAGTCGTACAGCGGGCTGACGCCGTCGCCCGTCTCCTCGGTGCGCGCGAACATCGGGATGTACACCTTGCGGAACTGCTCGGGTTTGACGCTGGTCGCGACCACCGCGTCGATCTCCTCGTCGGACGGCCACAGCTCCTGCAGCCGGATGGCCCGGCCATCGGCATCGTGGCCGAGCACGTCCTTCTCGATATCGAAGCGGATCGTGCCGGCGATCGCATAGGCCACCACCAGCGGCGGCGATGCGAGGAACGCCTGCTGCGCATACGGGTGGATGCGGCCATCGAAATTGCGGTTGCCGGACAGGACGGCCGTCGCATACAGGTTCCGCTCGACGATCTCCTGCTGGATGGCGGGATCGAGCGCGCCGGACATGCCGTTGCACGAGGTGCAGGCATACGCGACGACGCCGAAGCCCAGCGCCTCCAGTTCCGGCAGCAGGCCGGCCTCTTCCAGGTACAGCGTGACGGCCTTCGAGCCCGGCGCCAGCGACGTCTTCACCCATGGCTTGCGCAGCAGCCCATGGCGGTTGGCATTGCGGGCCAGCAGGCCGGCCGCGATCATGTTGCGCGGGTTGTTCGTGTTGGTGCAGCTGGTGATCGCCGCGATGATCACCGCGCCATCGGGCATGCGGCCCGGTTCGTTCTCGACGATGCCGGCGATGCCGCGCGCCGCCAGTTCCGAGGTCGGCACGCGCTTGTGCGGATTCGACGGCCCGGCGATATTGCGCACGACGGTGGCCAGGTCGAAGCGCAGCACGCGTTCGTATTCGGCGTCCTGCAGGCTGTCCGCCCACAGGCCGGCCTGTTTCGCATACCGTTCGACCAGCGCCACCTGCGCCTCTTCGCGCCCGGTCAGCCGCAGGTACTGGATGGTCTGCTCGTCGATCGCGAACATGGCCGCGGTGGCGCCGAATTCCGGTGCCATGTTGGCGATGGTGGCGCGGTCGCCCAGCGTCAATGCTGCCGCCCCCGCACCGTGGAATTCGAGGAAGGCCGACACCACCTTTTCCTTGCGCAGGAATTCGGTCAGCGCCAGCACGATGTCGGTGGCCGTGATGCCCGGCTGCGGCCGGCCGGCCAGCTCGACGCCGACGATGTCCGGCAGCCGCATCCAGGAGGCGCGCCCCAGCATCACGGTTTCCGCTTCCAGCCCGCCGACACCGACCGCGATGACACCGAGCGCATCGACCATCGGCGTGTGCGAATCGGTGCCCACCAGCGTGTCCGGATAGGCCACGCCATCGTCCACCTGCACCACCGGCGACATGCGTTCCAGGTTGATCTGGTGCAGGATGCCGTTCCCCGGCGGGATCACGTCGACATTGCGGAAGGCGCGCCTGGTCCATTCGATGAAGTGGAAGCGGTCCTCGTTGCGGCGGTCCTCGATGGCGCGGTTCTTCGCGAAGGCATCCGGATCGAAGCCGCCGCATTCCACGGCCAGCGAGTGATCGACCACCAGCTGCGTGGGCACGACGGGGTTGACGAGGGCCGGGTCGCCGCCCTGCCCGGCGATGGCATCGCGCAGGCCGGCCAGGTCCACCAGTGCCGTCTGGCCCAGGATGTCGTGGCAGACCACGCGCGCCGGGAACCACGGGAAGTCCAGGTCGCGCCGGCGGTGGACCAGCTGCTGCAGCGAGGCCGTGAGCTGGGTGGCATCGCAGCGGCGGCACAGGTTCTCGGCCAGCACGCGGGAGGTGTAGGGCAGCTTGTCGTAGGCGCCGGCCTCGATCGCCTCGACGGCAGCGCGCGCATCGAAGTAGTCGAGCGAGGTACCGGGCAGATTGGTCCGGTACGCGGTGTTCAGGAGCGGCTTCATTACCGGCGTTCCCCGATCGGCACGAACTGCAGGTCTTCCGGCCCCACGTAGTTGGCGCTCGGGCGGATGATCTTGTTGTCGATGCGCTGCTCGATGATGTGCGCGGCCCAGCCGGACGTGCGCGAGATGACGAACAGCGGCGTGAACATCGCCGTCGGCACGCCCACCATGTGGTACGACACGGCGGAGAACCAGTCCAGGTTGGGGAACATGTTCTTCACGTCCCACATCACCGTTTCCAGGCGCTCGGCGATGTCGAACATCTTCAGCGACCCCGCTTCCTGCGACAGGCTGCGCGCCACTTCCTTGATCACCTTGTTGCGGGGGTCGGAGACCGTGTAGACCGGATGGCCGAAGCCGATCACCACTTCCTTGTTCGCGACGCGGCTGCGGATGTCCGCTTCCGCTTCGTCCGCATTGTCATAGCGCTTCTGGATATCGAGTGCGACCTCGTTGGCGCCGCCGTGCTTCGGGCCGCGCAGCGCGCCGATCGCACCGGTGATGGCCGAATAGATGTCGGAGCCCGTGCCGGCGATCACGCGCGCCGTGAAGGTGGACGCATTGAACTCGTGTTCCGCATACAGGATCAGCGACGTGTGCATCGCCTGCACCCACGAATCGGGCGGCGGCGTGCCATGCAGCAGGTGCAGGAAGTGGCCGCCGATCGAATCGTCGTCCGTTTCCACATCGATGCGGCGGCCCGCATGGCTGTAGTGGTACCAGTACAGCAGCATGGAGCCGAACGATGCCATCAGGCGGTCGGCGATGTCGCGCGCGCCGGCCAGGTTGTGGTCGTCCTTCTCCGGCAGCACGCAGCCGAGGACGGACGCGCCGGTGCGCATCACGTCCATCGGATGCGCGCCGGCCGGCAAGGCTTCCAGCGCCAGCTTGACGGCCTGCGGCAGCCCGCGCAGCGAGCGCAGCTTGGCCTTGTATCCCTTCAGTTCGCCGGTGGTGGGCAGCTTGCCGTGCACCAGCAGGTAGGCGATCTCCTCGAACTCGCAGGCGCCGGCGACATCGAGGATGTCGTAGCCGCGGTAGTGCAGGTCGTTGCCCGTCTTGCCGACGGAGCACAGCGCGGTATTGCCGGCGGTGACGCCGGACAGGGCCACGGATTTTTTCGGCTTGAAGGGGGTCGGTTCGGTCATGGGGTCTCCTTATTGTTTCTGGGCGGCGAACAGGGCATCGAGCTTGCGTTCGAAGTCATGGTAGTTGATGCGCTCGTACAGTTCGTCGCGCGTCTGCATCGTGTCGAGCACGCTCTGCTGCGTGCCGTCGCGGCGGATCGCACCGTACACGTTCTCGGCCGCCTTGTTCATCGCGCGGAAGGCGGACAGCGGATACAGCACCAGGCCCACGTCCGCATCGCGCAGCTCGTCCACCGTGAACAGCGGCGTGGCGCCGAATTCCGTGATGTTGGCCAGCACCGGCACCTTGACGGCGGCGGCGAACTGCCGGTACATCGCCAGGTCCGTGATCGCTTCCGGGAAGACCATGTCGGCGCCCGCCTCCACGCAGGCGATGGCCCGTTCCAGCGCGGCGTCCAGTCCCTCCACGGCCAGCGCATCGGTGCGCGCCATGATGACGAAGTTTTCGTCGGTGCGCGCATCGACGGCCGCCTTGATGCGGTCCACCATTTCGGCCTTGCCGACGATCTCCTTGCCGGGCCGGTGGCCGCAGCGCTTGGCGCCCACCTGGTCCTCGATGTGCAGCGCGGCGGCGCCGGCCTTGATCATCGACTTCACGGTGCGCGCCACGTTGAACGCGGAAGCGCCGAAGCCCGTGTCCGCATCGACCAGCAGCGGCAGGTTGCACACGTCCGTGATGCGGCGGATATCGGTCAGCACATCGTCCAGGTTCGAGATGCCCAGGTCCGGCAGGCCCAGCGAACCGGCCGCGACGCCCCCGCCGGACAGGTAGATGGCGCGAAAGCCCGCGCGTTGGGCCAGCAAGGCATGGTTGGCGTTGATGGCGCCGACGACCTGCAGCGGCGACTCTTCACGGACAGCCTGGCGGAAAGCGGCGCCGGCGGAAGGCAGACTCATGGTGGTTCCTCTCTACGTTGCGATCCGTGTGCTTTTGCAAGGCCCGTGCCATGCCGCCTGCGCAAGCGAATCAAGCACTTGCAACGGCTTCGGCTCTCTGCGCGCGTTTCAAGCTGAACCATTGAAACAATGGTGCACTATAATTTGCAACATGGCCTATCGTACTCCTCCAGCCCCCGCCGCGCCCGAAGGCGACAAGCCCGTCATCTGGACCGTTTCCGTGTCGCGCCTGTCCGGGCTGTTCCGCGACATCACGCCCGAATACGATGCACTGGCCACGATCGAACCGATCCACCTGGGATTCGACGAGGCGGTGCGCCACATCCGCGAGCGCCTGGCCACGGAGCGCTGCGATGCCGTCATCTCCGCCGGGTCGAATGCGGCCTATCTGAAAGGCCGGCTGGCCGTGCCCGTGGTGGTGGCCAAGGCCAGCGGCTCGGACATGCTGCGCGCCCTGGCGCGGGCACGGCGCGCCTCGGAACGCATCGCCGTCGTCACCTACCAGCAGCCGGTGCCGGAACTGGCCGACTTCGCCGCCACCTTCGGCGTGCCCATCGAGCAGCGTACCTACGACACGCAGGAAGACGCGCGCGCGCAGATCCGCGAACTGAAGGGGGCCGGCGTGCAGGCCGTGGTGGGTGCGGGCCTGGTCACGGACCTGGCTACCGAGGCCGGGCTGACGGGCGTCTTCGTCTATTCGTCCGCCTCGATCCGGCAGGCGTTCGACGATGCGCTGGACATCGCCCGCGTCGGGCAGCTGGAACCGGTACGCCGGCAGCAGCGCACCGGTGCGGCGCCGGATACGCTGCGCGCCCGCCACGGCCTGGCCGACTTGCGCGGGGATTCGCCCGCGATGGAAAAGGTGCGCCAGGCCGTGGTGCTGTACGCACGCTCGCATGCCACGGTGCTCATCCAGGGCGAGACGGGCAGCGGCAAGGAACTGGCCGCGCAGGCCATCCACCGCGCCGGCCAGCAGGGCGCCCGGCGCCCGTTCGTGGCGATCAACTGCGGCGCGATTGCCGAGTCGCTGCTGGAATCGGAGCTGTTCGGGCACGAGGAAGGCGCGTTCACGGGCGCGCGCCGCGGCGGCCGGCCCGGGCTGTTCGAGGCGGCCGACGGCGGCACGCTGTTCCTCGACGAGATCGGCGAGATGCCGTTGCCGCTGCAGACCCGGCTGCTGCGCGTGCTGGAAGAGCGCGAAGTCGTACGCGTGGGCGGCACGCGGCCGGTGCCGGTGGACGTGCGCATCGTCAGCGCCACGCATTGCGACCTGGAGGAGCGCATCCGCGCAGGCCGCTTCCGTGCCGACCTGTTCTACCGGCTGGCGGTACTGCGGCTCGTCCTGCCGCCGCTGCGCGAACGGGCTGCCGACATCGTGCCGCTGCTCGAATGGCTGCTGCGGGGCGCGCTGGCCGCGCTCGGCACGCGCGCGCAGCCAAACCTGCGCGCCGAACTGCAGGCCTGCGCGCCGCTGCTGGCGAACCACCCCTGGCCCGGCAATGTGCGCGAACTGCGCAACCTGGCCGAGCGGCTGGCGCTGTTCCTGTCCGCCGAGCCGCTGCGCGCGCTGACGCCCGCGTTCGTGTTGTCGGTGAGCCCGGAACTGGCACAGGAACCCAGCCACGCGGCCGCCTCGACCGGTGCGCCTGCCGCCACCAGCGCCACCGAAGCCCTGCGCCGCTTCGACGGCCGGCGCGATGCGGCCGCGGCTTATCTCGGCATCAGCCGCACCACGCTGTGGCGGCGGCTGCGCGAGGAAGGCGCCGCGTGAGGGACGCCCGCCGCTCATCACGGCGTTCGACCGTTCGTCATGTCGGCCGTGCCAGCCAATGGCAGCCCTGTCACGATGCGTTTCAAGGAGGGTCCCTGACCATGAAAACGACATTGAAAGTGAAGCGCACGCTGATCGCCATCACCACGTCCCTGCTCGCCCTGGCCGCATCCGGTGCACAGGCTGCCAGCGCCTTCCGGGCCGAAGTCACCGGCACCGGCAGTCCCGTCATCCTGATTCCCGGCCTGGCCTCGTCCGGCGCCGTGTGGGACGGCACGGTGAAACACCTGTGCGGACCGCGCCAGTGCCACGTGCTGACCTTGGCCGGTTTCGCGGGCCAGCCCGCCATCGACGGCAAGCTGCTGCCGCAGGTGGAACAGCAGCTGGCGGACTACATTGCGGCAAACAGGCTGGGCAAGCCAGTCATCATCGGCCACAGCCTGGGCGGCTTCATCGCGCTGCAGTTCGCGGCCGATCATCCGGACCAGGTAGGCCGGCTGGTGATCGTGGACTCGCTGCCCGCGCTGGGCGCCACGCAGAACCCGCTTGCGAAGGGCGAGCAGCTGGAGAAGATCGCAGCCGCGGTCCGCGACCGGATGCTGGCCCAGGACGATGCCGCCCACGCCGCCGGCATGCGCTACACCGCCGCGACGATGGTGACCGCGCCGGCCGATGTGGACCGCATCGTCGGCTGGGGCCAGCGTTCCGACCGCAAGGCCGTTGCCAATGCGATGTACGAACTGATGTCGCAGGACCTGCGCGGCGACGTCGCCCGCATCAAGGCGCCAACGCTGGTGCTCGGTGCCTGGGCGGCGTACCGGGACTACGCACCGCGCGCCGCGATCGAACAGGCGTATGCCGCGCAGTATGCGCAGCTGGCCGGCGTGAAGATCGAGATGGCCGACACGGCGCGCCACTTCATCATGTTCGATGCGCCGGCGTGGATGTATGATCGCATCGATGCTTTCCTCGACTGATACAACGGCGCACGGCGCTGCGCCGGTGCCGCCAATGCGCCGCACGGGCTGGTACTGGATCCTGCAGGGGGCTGGCTGGAGTGCCGTCGCCCTGTTCAACCTGTCGCTGTCGATGGGGACCGGCGGCTGGCGCGCGGCCGTGGTCAGCGTGTGGGGTGCGCTGGCCGGCCTGCTGGTGTCCGATCTCTGGCATCGGCTGCTGAAGCGGCATCCGGCATTTCGCGGCGGCGCGCGCTGGCCGTATGTGGCGGCCGGCATCGTTGCGTGCGCGGCAGCGGAAACCGTGCTGGTGTACGCCGCCTTCCTCGTCTTCCAGCCGTTCGGCGCACCGCATGGCGTGGCCTGGCTGCCGTATGCGCTGATGTTCTGGATCGGCCAGTTCTTCGCCTGGACCGTGTGCTACCAGGCGGCGCTGTCGATGCGCCGCGCGCGCCATGCCGAAGCGACGGCACTGCGCCTCGAACTGCACGCGAAGGATGTCGAGCTGCGCGCCCTGCAGGCGCAGGTCAATCCGCACTTCTTCTTCAATAGCCTGAACAGCGTGCGCGCGCTGATCTACGAAGACCCGGAAGCGGCCGCGCAGATGATCGACCAGCTGGCCGCGCTGATGCGCTACGCGCTGCAGTCGGGCCATGCGGACACGGTGCCGCTGTCGGCCGAACTGGAAGCCGTGCAGGCCTACCTGGCGATCGAGAGGATCCGCTTCGAGGACAGGCTGCGCGTGCAGGTGGACGTCGAAGGCGGGCTGGAACGCGTGCCGGTGCCGCCGATGGCGCTGCAGACGCTGGTGGAGAATGCCGTGAAATATGGCGTGGAGCAGAGCGCCACCGGCAGCGACATCCGCATCCGCGCGTGCCGCGACGGGAACGCGATCCGGGTGGAGGTCGCCAACATCGGTGCCATCCGGCGCTACCCGAACGCCACGCAGGTCGGCCTGGCCAATGCCCGCAAGCGCCTGGCGCTGGCACTGGGCGGGCAGTCCAGCCTGGAACTGGGCGAGAGCGATGGCTGGGTGCGTGCCACCCTGCTGCTGCCGGCCATGGCATGACGGTGCTGCCATGACGTCCCTGCGGGTCCTGATCGTCGACGACGAACGCCTGGCGCGCGCCGAGCTGCGGCGCCTGCTGGCGGCCCACCCCCAGGTCGAGATCGTGGGCGAAGCGGCCAATGCGGAAGAAGCGCTGGGGCAGATCGGCGCCCTTCAGCCCGACCTGCTGCTGCTCGACGTGCAGATGCCCGGCGCCAGCGGCTTCGACCTGCTGCAGGCACTCGACACGACGCCGGAAGTCATCTTCACCACCGCGTTCGACCAGTACGCGCTGCAGGCTTTCGAAGTCAATGCGCTGGACTACCTGCAGAAGCCGATCGCGGCCACGCGGCTGGCGCAGGCGCTGCAGCGTGCGGCGCAGCGGCTGGGCATCACGCCGGTTGGCGCGGCAGCGCCCGCGCCGCAGAAACTGTTCATCCGCGACGGCGACCGCTGCTGGTTCGTCGCGCTCGACAGGATCCGGCTGCTGGAATCGGAGGGCAATTACACGCGCGTGTATTTCGACGATGTGCGGCCATTGACGCTCCGTTCGCTCACGCAGCTCGAGGCGCGGCTCGATGGCAGCCGCTTCCTGCGCGCCAGCCGGCGCCACATCGTCAACCTGGACTTCGTGCGGGCGATGACGCCGAACGATGCGGGCGGGCTGGCGCTGCAGCTGCCGGACGGGGTGACGGTGGAGGTGTCGCGGCGGCGCGCAGCACTGGTGCGGGCAATGGGACTCTAGCGGCGCATCGGGAACAACCGGTGCCAGGCAAGGCCAGGGCGAACGGGCTGCAACGTGGTCGGCGCGTCGGCAGGAAACCTGTGTCCGACACCGCGAGGGTGCCAGATACCAGGCACTGCCCCTGGCCGGAACAGGGCACCGGGATGGGGCCGGGCATAAAAAAACCCGCTCTCGCGAGAGCGGGTTGTTCGCCTGAAGCGGATTACTCCACTTCCACCGTTTCCGGCGGCGGCAGCGGGGCCGCGTCGGGCTCCGGGAAGTCCAGCTTGATCTGGTCCTTTTCGTCCAGGTCCACCGTCACGCGGCCACCGGTGACGAGGCGGCCGAACAGCAGCTCGTCGGCCAGCGCCTTGCGGATCATGTCCTGGATCAGGCGCGCCATCGGCCGAGCGCCCATCAGCGGATCGAAGCCCTTCTTCGCCAGGAACTTGCGCAGGTTCTCCGTGAAGACGGCTTCCACCTTCTTCTCGTGCAGCTGCTCTTCCAGCTGCATCAGGAACTTGTCCACCACGCGCAGGATGATCTCCTCGTCCAGTGCGCGGAAGCTGATGATCGCGTCGATCCGGTTGCGGAACTCCGGCGTGAACATGCGCTTCAGGTCGGCCATCTCGTCGCCGGTTTCCTTGGTGTTCGTGAAACCGATCGGCGCACGCTGCAGCGCTTCCGCACCCGCGTTGGTCGTCATGATGATGATCACGTTGCGGAAGTCCGCCTTGCGGCCGTTGTTGTCCGTCAGCGTGCCATGGTCCATCACCTGCAGCAGGATGTTGAAGATGTCCGGATGGGCCTTCTCGATCTCGTCCAGCAGCAGCACGGCATGGGGCTTCTTCGTGATCGCTTCCGTCAGCAAACCACCCTGGTCGAAACCGACGTAGCCCGGTGGCGCACCGATCAGGCGCGACACGGCGTGACGCTCCATGTACTCGGACATGTCGAAGCGGATCAGCTCGATGCCGAGGATGAACGACAGCTGCTTCGCCACTTCCGTCTTGCCGACGCCGGTGGGACCGGAGAACAGGAACGAGCCGATCGGCTTGTCCTGCTTGCCCAGGCCGGCACGCGACATCTTGATGGCCGAGGCCAGCGCCTCGATGGCCGGATCCTGTCCGAACACCGTGTTGCGCAGGTCGCGGTCGATCGTCTGCAGCTTGCTGCGGTCGTCCTGGTTGACGGTCTGCGGCGGGATGCGCGCGATCTTCGAGATGATCTCTTCGATCTCCGTCTTGCCGATGGTCTTCTTCTGCTTCGACTTCGGCAGGATGCGCTGCGCGGCACCGGCTTCGTCGATCACGTCGATGGCCTTGTCCGGCAGGTGGCGGTCGTTGATGAAGCGGGCCGCCAGCTCGGCTGCCGTCGACAGCGCCGACGAAGAATACTTCACGCCATGGTGCTCCTCGAAGCGCGACTTCAGGCCGCGCAGGATCTGCACCGTCTGCTCGACGGTCGGCTCGTTCACGTCCACTTTCTGGAAGCGGCGGGACAGCGCATGGTCCTTCTCGAACACGCCGCGGAATTCCGTGAACGTGGTCGCGCCGATGCACTTGAGCTGGCCATTGGCCAGTGCCGGCTTCAGCAGGTTCGAGGCATCCAGCGTGCCGCCCGATGCGGAACCGGCACCGATGATCGTGTGGATCTCGTCGATGAACAGCACGCCGTTCGGGTTTTCCTTCAATTGCTTGAGCACGGCCTTCAGGCGCTGCTCGAAATCGCCGCGGTACTTGGTACCGGCCAGCAGCGCGCCCATGTCCAGCGAATACACGACGGCATTCTGCAGGATCTCGGGCACGTCGCCCTGCGTGATGCGGTAGGCCAGGCCTTCGGCGATGGCGGTCTTGCCCACGCCGGCCTCGCCCACCAGCAGCGGGTTGTTCTTGCGGCGGCGGCACAGGATCTGGATCACGCGATCCACTTCGTCCTCGCGGCCGATCAGCGGATCGATCTTGCCTTCCGCGGCCGACTTGTTCAGGTTCTGGGTGAACTGGTCCAGCGGGCTTTCCTTCGCCTGGCCTTCGGCCTGGGCGCCCTCTTCCACGCCTTCCGACGCCTTCGCGGCTTCGCCCGACTGGTCCTTGCGGACACCGTGCGAAATGAAGTTCACCACGTCCAGGCGCGTGACGCCCTGCTGGTGCAGATAGTAAACAGCGTGCGAATCCTTTTCACCGAAGATGGCGACCAGCACGTTCGCGCCGGTGACTTCCTTCTTGCCGTTCGATGCGGACTGCACGTGCATGATGGCGCGCTGGATCACCCGCTGGAAACCCAGCGTGGGCTGCGTGTCCACTTCGCCGGTGCCGGGCACCGTCGGCGTGTTGTCGCCGATGAAGTTGGTCAGGGTCTTGCGCAGATCCTCGATATTGACCGCGCAGGCCCGCAGCACTTCGGCTGCCGAAGGATTGTCCAGCAGTGCCAGCAACAGATGCTCAACCGTGATGAATTCATGCCGTGCCTGCCGAGCTTCGACAAACGCCATGTGCAAACTTACTTCCAATTCCTGCGCGATCATACTTCCTCCATCACGCACTGCAGGGGATGCCCTGCCTTGCGCGCATGCGTTAAAACGAACTCCACCTTGGTTGATGCGATATCTTTCGAGAACACACCGCAAACGCCTTTTCCGTAGCGGTGCACACTCAGCATAATTTGCGTTGCCGTTTCGCGATCCTTGTTGAAATACTCCTGAATGACTGCCACCACGAATTCCATCGGGGTGTAATCGTCGTTCAACAAGGCCACCTGGTACATCGGTGGCGGCTTCAGCGTCTGTCGCTCCAGGACGGTATCGGTGTCATGCTTGGTTGCCATACGCTTATATTCTAATGCTTTCGTGATCCATGCAACGCCCGTTTAGCTGGGCGTTTCCATTTGTCCTCAATCTTACGCGCTTTCCCAACTGGCCGCAGATGGCGCTTCGTGGCGGAAAATCAAGAGTCATGGTGATTTCCTGTGTTGCAAAAAACTTACTAGCGTGGTTACAAAGCTCTTGACATAGAAAATTGTTGCGCCAACAATGACATATCGACTCGTGCAGAAATGTTCATGTTGATAAGAAGTGAGTTGTCGAGGAGGGGGCAGGAAGCTTCTTGCTTTTATGGCTCGTGTGATTCGTTAAAATTTGAAAGTTCTTTTTATTATGGCAACTGGTACCGTTAAGTGGTTCAATGACTCCAAAGGTTTCGGCTTCATCACTCCTGATGATGGCGGCGAGGATTTGTTCGCACACTTCTCCGCGATCAACATGAACGGCTTCAAGACCCTGAAAGAAGGTCAAAAAGTCCAGTTCGAAGTCACGCAGGGCCCGAAAGGCAAGCAAGCTTCCAACATCCAGTCGAGCTGATCGCTCCCTGACGATGTAAAGAGCCCCGCCCCGCGGGGTTTTTTTTCGTCCGCCGGTTTCCGCCGGCAGCGGCGGGAGCGCCGCCGCCACCGGAAGTCACATATTCTCGATGACCACTTCCCCGAAACGCGAGCAGGACACCTGCCGCGCGTCTTCCATCAGCCGGGCGAAATCATAGGTGACGCACTTCGCGGCGATCGCCTTTTCCATGGCCGCGATGATGAGGCCGGCCGCTTCCGTCCAGCCCATATGCCGCAGCATCATTTCGGCCGACAGGATCAGTGAACCGGGATTGACCACGTCCTTGCCGGCATACTTCGGCGCGGTGCCATGCGTCGCTTCGAACATCGCTACCGAATCGGACATATTGGCGCCCGGCGCGATGCCGATGCCGCCCACCTGGGCCGCCAGCGCATCGGACACGTAGTCGCCGTTCAGGTTCAGCGTGGCGATCACGCTGTACTCGGCCGGGCGGAGCAGGATCTGCTGCAGGAAGGCATCGGCGATCGAATCCTTGACGAGGATGTCGCGGCCCGTCTTCGGATTCTTCACCCGGCACCATGGGCCGCCATCGATCAGCTCGCCACCGAATTCCTGCTGCGCCACGTCGTAGGCCCAGTCGCGGAAGCCGCCTTCCGTGAACTTCATGATATTGCCCTTGTGGACGATGGTCACGGACGGCTTGTCGTTGTCGATCGCATACTGGATGGCCTTGCGCACCAGGCGTGTGGTGCCTTCGCGCGAGACGGGCTTGATGCCGATGGCGGAGGTGTCCGGGAAGCGGATCTTCGTCGAGCCCAGTTCGTCCTGCAGGAAGCGGATCAGCTTCTGCGCATTGGCCGAGCCGGCTTCGAATTCGATGCCTGCATAGATGTCCTCCGAGTTCTCGCGGAAGATCACCATGTCGGTCTTGTGCGGCTCCTTCAGCGGCGACGGCACGCCGGCAAACCAGCGCACCGGACGCAGGCAGACATACAGGTCCAGCTGCTGGCGCAGCGCCACGTTCAGCGAACGGATCCCGCCACTCACGGGGGTCGTCAGCGGCCCCTTGATGGACACCACGTAGTCGCGCACGGCCTGCAGCGTTTCTTCCGGCAGCCAGACATCGTGGCCATACAGCCGGGTGGCCTTCTCGCCCGCGAAGATTTCCATCCAGCTGATCTTGCGCCGCCCGCCATAGGCTTTCGCCACGGCGGCATCGACCACCTTCAGCATTACCGGACCGACATCGATCCCGATGCCGTCACCTTCGATATAGGGAATGATGGGCTGCTCCGGGACATTCAGGGAAAAGTCCGCGTTGACGGTGATTTTCTGGCCCTCGGCAGGCGCCTTGATATGTTGGTACATCGGTTCTCCGGAATGCGGCACGGGCGGTTCGCGCCGTACCTGTAACGAGGCTGAAACATGCCATTGTGGCACGGATTACTGCGCGGCCTTGGCCGGCGGCGGCGCGCACCAGTACAATCCGCGCATGCTGATCCTCCTGAACAAGCCCTTCGGCGTATTGTGCCAGTTTTCGCCCCAGCCCGACCGCGCCAGCCTGGGCGACTTCGTGCCCGTTCCGAATGTCTATCCGGCTGGCCGGCTGGACGCCGACAGCGAAGGCCTGCTGCTGCTGACGGACGACGGCAAGCTGCAGCACGCCATTGCACATCCCGACCGCAAGGAAGCCAAGACCTACCTCGTGCAGGTGGATGGCGTACCCGATGCCGCCGCGCTGGCGCGCCTGCAGGCGCCGCTCGACCTGGGCGACTTCATCACGAAGCCGTGCCGTGCCGTGCGCATCGCCGAACCCGGCTGGCTGTGGCAGCGCGACCCGCCGATCCGGACACGCCAGGACAAGCCGACATCGTGGCTGGCCATCACGCTGCAGGAAGGGAAGAACCGCCAGGTGCGGCGCATGACGGCGGCGGTCGGCCTGCCGACATTGCGGCTGGTGCGCAGTGCCATCGGCGCCGTGTCGCTGGCCACCCACCCCCTGCTGCCGGGCGAGTGGCGCGAGATCGATGCGGCCGAACTGAAAACCGTCGCTTAAGAATCGCTTATGGGCAATTTTGCGGCGCCCCGGCGCGGCTATGATAGTGCCAGAGGGAACGGCTTATCCGGTCCCCGCTCAGCCAAGGATACGATCATGTCGAAATTCATCGCAGCACTGGTAGCCACCGTCTTTGCCACTTCCGCCTTCGCCGCCGTGCCGGCAGCCCACCCGAACCACCCGAAAGGCGTGGCCCTGCACAAGAGCGCCGTGCACAAGAAAGCCACGAAGCACAAGCAGCACCACGTGGCCAAGGCGCACGCAGCGCAGCATCACGGCTGATCCCGCCGGGGCAGGCCAGCCCTGTCCCGGCCCTCCTGCAGCACAAAGCGAAAAACCCGCGATGGCAAGCCATGCGGGTTTTTGCTTTGCACCTGTCTGGCGGCAGTTGCCGCCGCACACGAACTTAGGCGGACAGTGCCTTCAGGGCAGCTGCCAGGCGGCTCTTGTGGCGAGCGGCCTTGTTCTTGTGGATGATTTTCTTGTCAGCGATCGAGTCGATGGTCGACACGGAGGACTGGAAGATCTGCGTTGCAGCAGCCTTGTCGCCAGCCAGGATGGCCTTGCGGACGGCCTTGATTGCGGTACGCAGGGTCGAACGCTGTGCCGAATTGTGTGCGTTTTGCTTGACTGCTTGACGAGCGCGTTTGCGCGCCTGTGCGGTATTTGCCATGGAATTTCCTAAATCGTTGTCAAAGTTCGTTTGCAAACAACAGCGTTTGCCAAACCGGTGCGTTTCAGTCTGACCCAGCAGGCCAACGCAGAGCTGGCTTACTTCGATGTCTGCGTCACTGAATTCTGTACAGCCTTAAATTATAGCGAGCTTTTGGTCACGGGGCAATTCAAAAGATCGGAAACTTGCCCGTTACACGAGACATTTTAACAAGACCGTAAGACTTGCATCGAGGCAGCACCGCTATAATCCCGCTCCATGAACCTGCTCAGAACCCTTGCCGCCGTCTCCAGCATGACCATGCTGTCGCGCGTGACCGGCCTGCTGCGCGAAAGCCTGTTTGCCCGGGCTTTCGGTGCCGGCGCCTATACCGATGCCTTCAACGTGGCCTTCCGCATCCCCAACCTGCTGCGCCGCCTGTTTGCCGAGGGCGCGTTCTCGCAGGCCTTCGTGCCGATCCTGGCCGAATACCGCAACGTGCAGGGTGCCGAGGCCAGCAAGACGCTGGCCGATCACGTGGCCAATTGCTTGGTCTGGGCCACGCTGCTGGTGAGTGCGCTGGGCATCCTGGGCGCGCCGCTGTTCGTGCTGCTGATCGCCGGCGGCCTGAAGCAGGATCCCGGCGCCTTCGACGCGGCCGTCTGGATGACGCGGCTGATGTTCCCCTACATTACCTGCATGGCTTTCGTGGCGATGGCCGGCGGTATCCTGAACACCTGGCGCGAGTTCAAGATTCCCGCCTTCACGCCCGTGCTGCTGAACCTGTCGCTGATCGCCGGCTCGCTGTTCCTGGCGCCCTGGCTGGAACAGCCCGTCTACGCACAGGCGATCGCCGTGTTCGTGGGCGGACTGCTGCAGGTGGCCATCCAGGTCCCCGCGCTGATCAGGATCGGCATGCTGCCCCGGCTGTCACTCAATCCTGCTGCCGGCCTGGGCGACCCCGGCGTGCGCCGTGTGCTGAAGAAGATGGGGCCGGCCGTGTTCGCCGTCTCGGCGGCGCAGATCAGCCTGATGATCAATACGAGCATCGCCTCGCGACTGCAGGAAGGCAGCATCTCGTGGCTGACCTATGCGGACCGCCTGATGGAATTCCCCACTGCCCTGCTGGGCGTGGCGCTCGGCACGATCCTGCTGCCCAGCCTGTCGAAGGCCAATGTGGACGGCGACCCCGAGGAATATTCCGCGCTGCTGGACTGGGGCCTGCGGCTGACGTTCCTGCTGGCGATCCCGGCGGCGGTCGGCCTGGCGCTGCTGGCACTGCCGCTGATCGCCACGCTGTTCCATTACGGCCGCTTTACGGACGAAGCTGCCATCATGTCGGCCCGCCCGCTGATCGCCTATTCCGTCGGCCTGCTCGGCATCATCCTCGTCAAGACGCTGGCACCGGCGTTTTATGCCAAGCAGGATATCCGCACGCCCGTGAAGATCGCCCTGATGGTGCTGGTCGCCACCCAGCTGATGAACCTGCTGTTCGTGCCGTATATCCAGGTCGCCGGGCTGGCGCTGTCCATCGGCCTGGCCGCCTGCGTGAATGCCACCTTCCTGTTCATCAGCCTGCGCCGGCGCGACGTGTACCGCCCCCGGCCCGGCTGGGGCAAGTTCTTTGCGAAACTGGTGGTGGCGGTCGGCCTGATGGCCGTGGCGGCCTGGTTCGGAGCGCAATACTTCGACTGGCTGGGCATGCGCGCCCATCCCTTCCTGCGTGCCGGCGCCCTGTTCCTGATCATCGGCATTTGCGGCATCGTATACTTCGGCGCCTTGGCCGCACTGGGTTTCCGGCCGAGGGACTTCAAGCGCACGGGCAAATAAAGCGGTGCTCCCTACGCTGGGATCACTGCATCCCCCATAAAAAAACCCGCTGCCGAAGCAGCGGGTTTTTTATGCGCGAAACCGAATTACGCCTTCTTGGCTTTGCGACGGGCCAGGAAGCCCATGATGCCCAGGCCGCCCAGCAGCATGCCGTAGGTGGTTGGCTCTGGAACGGCCGAGATGCTGATGTTGCCGTCGTAGCCAGCCACGCCTTTGCCGGTCAGCGAACCTGCCAGGTTCAGGACGAACGGCGACGTTGCGGTCGTTTCGATGCCGATGAATTTCACGACCTTGCCCGAGGAATCCCAGGAACCGGACACGCCGTTCAGCGTAGTGCCAGCAACATCCCAGTTCAGGTACTGGCCGGTGATGCCGATGTACACGTCGTACAGGCCGCCGGCTGGCGCGCCGACGAACGTCAGCGTGTCCGAACCGCCACCGAGCACGTCGACGGTGTTTTCCGTCGAGAAGTGCGTCAGGCCAGCGGTATTCAGAACGATCGTCTGGTCAGCAGCAAAGGCGCTCATCGAAGCAACGGCGAGCAGGGAAGCGACGGCAAATTTCAGTTTCATAGCATTATCCTTGAGAGAGTGATATGGTCGCTGGTCAGTTCATTGTAGAGGTGCTGATACCAATCATATCATAATGACACTGAAAATTCCTGCACACAATAAATAAAAACCATCAAAAATGTGGTTTTAGTAATACTCGCATCCATGTTTTCTGCCATGCCAGTTCGTCGAACCGATCGAACTCCCAAAACGCCGACCCTATAAAAAAACCCGCTGCCAGGGCAGCGGGTTTTTTTTAAGCGGAAACTGAAATTACGCTTTTTTGGCTTTGCGACGGGCCAGGAAGCCCATGATGCCCAGGCCGCCCAGCAGCATGCCGTAGGTGGTTGGCTCTGGAACAGCCGAGACGTTCACGACGCCGGTGTAAGCAGCTTTGGCACCAGTCACGGCACCAGCCAGTTCCAGGATGAAAGGCGATTCATTCGTCGCTTCCACGCCCAGGAACTTGTACTTGCCCTGGGAAGCGTCCACGGCCAGGCCAGCCACGCCATTCAGCGTGGTTGCGCCGGCGTTGAAGGAGATGTTCTGGCCGGTCAGGTCGATGATGATGTTGTAAACGCCAGCGTTCAGGCCGGTGAACGTGATGGTGTCGGAACCACCGTCGAACAGCGTGCCCACGCCTTTGAACGTCACGGCATCGGTCAGGTCCACGGTGACCGACTGGTCAGCAGCGAATGAGCTCATCGACACGGCGGCGAGCAGGGAAGCAACGGCGAATTTCAGTTTCATAGCATTATCCTTGAGAGAGTAGTGTGTGGTCGCTGGTCAGTACATTGCTGAACTGCTAAGACGCAGGATAGCATATGCACACTAAAAATTCTTCGCCACAATTGTAAATATTCCACTAGAAGTGTTGTTTTTACAAGAAAGTTGTAGAAGAAACACTCTAATTTCCTGAATCACTATCGGTTTCTGCTCACGACTCATTATTCCGCCGTGGCGGAAACCGGTTGCTCGACCGGTCCAGCGGATTCAGATGCGTCGGGGTGCGCGGGATTCGCTGCAGGCTCGGGTTCCTGCGGCGTCTCGGGTGCGGGCGGCTCTGCCGGAGCCGCATTCTCCGCAGGCTTAGGAGGCACTGCTGGTGCAATGGGAGAGGGAACTAGTGTCGCGCCCCCCGGCCCTGCCGGGCTTGGCGTGGACTGGCCCGGCTTTACCAGCGCCGGCGGCCGCGGCTCCCTGCCATCGGGCGTGAAAACCCAGTCGGAGATCTTCTTCCGGTTGTCGAAGGACAGGAAGCGCTGCGGGAAGTTGCTGATCTTGATCGGCGGCGCGGCGGACAAGCTGTGAATGCCCAGCACGCCCTTGTTCTCGGCTATATAGATGACGCCCCACTCTGCCCTCCCGGTCATGGGATCGACGAAGATCTTGCGCAGGTGGCGCCGTGTGCCGGGGAAGCGCGGATCCTTCAGCAGGTCCTGCAGCGTGTTCGGCTGCTGCGGCTGGCCCGCGGGTGTCGCGGCCGCATAGCTCTTCAGGGCATTGCTGAACTGCTCGCCGATCTGCAGCAGGTCGCGTTCGGCCTGTGCCCGCTGCAGCGTGACACCCACGCGCAGCGTCGTGGCGGCGACCAGCGCTACGATCGCCACGAGGATGATCAGGCCGACATAAGTAAACCCGCCCGCGCCGACCACCGCGCAACCGCGCCTACCACTCCGCGTAAGGTTTGCCGTTCTGGCCATTGCCCGGGGCTCCGCTCTTGATGTCCGCCACGCCGGTCTGGGCCGGATCTTCCGGCGGCACCAGCTGCCAGCTGGCGGTGCTCTCCGTGATCGGGTCGACCGGCAAGGCGCGCAGGTATTTTTTCTCCACCAGCTGCTCCAGGGATTCCGGGTAGCGCCCGGTGTCGCCATAGAACTGGTCGATGACGCCGCGCATATTGCGCAGGTTATCGGCCAGCACGGTTTCCTTCGTGCGGTCCACGCTGGGAAAGTAGCGCGGCACGGCGAGCGTGAGCAGCAGCGCGATGATGCCCAGCACCACCAGCAGCTCGATCAGCGTGAAGCCCCTGCGCGCGCCGTTTGTCATGTTTACCATTTGCGGTACGGGATGCCGTTCAGCCCCACCCGCTCCGAGGTCGAGAAGATATCGTAGACGTCCTCGCCCTCGCGCGGTTCCTCCGCCTCGCTGGCGTAGCTGCGCTTGCCCCAGGTCTCGCCATCGGCCAGCTCGCCGTTCGTCGCGAATGGGTCGCGCGGCATGCGGCGCAGGAAGTGGATCTTCGCGCGCTTCGGATTGCGCAGGTCCGGCACGCCGTCGACCAGCTCCTCGAGCTTCTTCGGATAGCCGTTGCTGCCGATCGTCTTGGCGATGCGGCCGTCGTCGTAGGCCTGCTTGTAGTCGTCCAGCGCCTTGCGCACCTGGTACAGCGCGGTGCGAAGCTCCTGCTCGTTACGCCGCTGCACCGTCACCTGCACGGTCGGCACCGCGAGCGCACCCAGCAGGCCGAGGATCGCCAGCGTGACCAGCAGCTCGATCAGCGTGAAGCCGCGGCGGCGCCAGGCCCTCATCACTGCGCCTGTGACGGTTGCGTGGAGGGGTTCTGCATCGGCGGCGGCGTCGGCGCCAGAGTCGTCGGCGGCGGCGGTGCCACGGGCAGCACCTGCACCGGCTGCTGCGTCACGCTCGTGGCGGGACCGGGCTGCGAGGACGACAGCGGGACGTTGCCCAGCGTGGCCGGCTCCTGCGGCGGCTGGTTCGGCCCCTCTGCAGGCGCCGGCGCGCCACGCACGGGCAACGCCACCGCCGTGCGCGCGCTCATTTCCGGCTTGCGGCGGAAGTTCGCCTCGGTCCCGGCGGAGAACTCCATCGCCTCCGCCGTGGGGCGCTGCAGGTTGCGCACCAGGTGCGGCGTGATCGACAGCACGATCTCGGTCTTCTGGCTGTCGTCCTTGGTGGAGCCGAACAGGCGGCCCAGCAGCGGCAGGTCGGCCACGCCCGGCACCTTGTTGCCGGAGCTGCGCTCCTCGTTGTTCAGCAGGCCGGCCAGCACCTGGTTCTCGCCGTCCTTCAGCTGCAGCATCGTGGATGCCTGCCGCGTGCCGATCTGGTAGGCGGTCGTGCCGTTCTTCGTCTCGATCGTGTTGACCAGGTTCGACACTTCCAGCGACACGCGGATCGCCACCTCGTTGTTCAGGTAGATGGTCGGCTCGGCGTTGAGCGTGAGGCCCACGTCCACGTAGCTGACGCTGTCCTGCGAGAAGCCGCCCACGCCGGAGGACAGCGTGGTGGTGATGACGGGGACCTTCTCGCCGATCAGGATCTTGGCCTTTTCCTTGTTGCGCACGCGGATGCGCGGATTGGCCAGCAGGTTCGAATCGCCGTCCGTCCGGTTGGCGCGCAGGCTGGTCGTCAGGTCGGTGATGCCCAGCGTGCGGCGGTTCAGGTTATCGAGGTCGGCCAGCGTGAGGCGGTCCCCGCCGCTGGAGATCAGCGGCGTCAGCGAAATCCCGGCCGGCCACTGGATGCCCAGTTCCGTGATGCGGCTGCGCTTCACTTCGAGGATCTCCACGTCCAGCATCACTTCCGGCTCGGCCATGTCCTGCACGGCGACGATCTTCTCGGCCAGGCGGATCGCATCGGCGTTGTCGCGCATGATGACGATATTGAGCTTTTCATCCGCCACCACGTCGCGCGACTTGAGGATGGTCTTGAGCGTGTTGGCCACCGTCTTCGCCTCGGCATTGGCGAGGTAGAAGGACTTGACCACCGTCTCCTGGTACTCGCGCAGCTTGGCCGCGATGTTCGGGTAGATCAGGATGGTGTTCGCATCCATCACCTGCTGTTCCAGCTGGTTCGTCATCAGGAGGTAGTAGACGGCCGACTCCACCGTGCTGTTGCGCAGCAGGATGGTAGTGCGGGTATCGGTCTTCACATCCTTGTCGAACACGAAGTTCAGGCCGGAGCGGCGCGAGATCACGTCGAACACCTGCTTGAGCGGCGCATCGCGGAACTCGATGGTGATCGGCTGGCGGTAGCTCTTGGCCAGCGCCGTTTCGCCGGCATTGCGCGGATTGGCGTCGGCGATCCGGCGCAGCAGTGCACGGGCGGCGGGATTGTCCGGCTTCTCGGCCAGGATCGCATCGAGCCTGGCGCGCGCCGGCTCGTACTCCTTGTTGTCGACCAGGGCGGTGGCCTCGGCCAGCACGCGGCCGTGGCGTTCCGCGATCTCCAGGTTGCGCAGCGCGGCGCGGGCCCGTTCGTTCTGCGGATTCAGAGCCAGCACGCGCTGGATGTTCTGCATCGCCAGTTCGCGCTGGCCTTCCAGTGTCTGGCGTTCCGCCTGGTCCAGGTAGCGCAGGATGGCGCGGTCGCGCGCCTGCAGGTAGGCGGCGCGGTACTGCGCATTGCCGGGATCCTGCGCGAATGCTTCCTGCAGCTTCAGCAGGCCCGCCTCGACCTGGTCCTTCTCGATCAGCTCGCGGCCATCGCGGTACGCCATCTGCGCGGCGCAGCCCGCCAGCGCCAGGGCCAGGGCCGACAGCGCCAGCACGCGCCGCAGTTGCCCGATGCGGCCAGGTAGGGTGTGCGTGTTCAATCCATGACTCCAATATTTAGCTGCTGCATCTGCTTCAGGGGCAGATAGGTGATCGTCAGTGTCGGCGGCGCGATCGTGTCGATGCGGTACATGCCGTCGATGACGGTGCCGGCGCGCGCCACGTAGGTGCGGTCGGCACGGGCCAGGTAGACTTCCCACGCGCCATCGGCCAGGCCCTTGCCGAGGACCGTGAACGGCAGCGGCGGCGCGGTGGGCGCCGGCGGCGGAGGTGGCGGCCCGTTCGCTTCGGCCGCGGCGGCCGGCGGTGGCGGCGGGTTCCAGTTCCGGCCGGCGAACACGCCCTCGCCGCCCTGGAAGGTGCCCTCCCCCGTGGCCCCCACCAGCTCGGCGCGCGGCACCAGCCGCAGGATCGTGCTGGCTTCCTTGTCGGGCGCCTTCGCCGTGGACCTGGCAGGCGCCGCTGCGGTCGCCGGCGCCGGCGCGCGTTCCACGGCTTCCGCGACATCGCTCTCGGGCGCCCGGTCGCCGAACAGCACCAGGCCGGCCGCCACCGCCAGCGCACCGCCCATCAGCAGGTGGCGCGGCTTCATGACGCGTCCTTCAGGTACAGCGTGAAGCGCAGCCGCGCATCGACGGCCGGATCGGCGATCGTGTCGCGGCGGAAGCTCACTTCATCGAGCGCGGCAAACGGCACGGCGGCCAGCGCCTGCAGCACGAACTGCCAGATATTGCGGTACGCGCCCTTCACCGGCAGCGCGATCTGGTACGTGGTCACGCCGCTGGCCCGGTCGTAGCCGAACTTGTATTCGCCGCGGTTCAGCGTCAGGCCCGATTTTTCGGCCAGGTCGAACAGGGTCTTCACCTGCTGTTCGGCGTGGCGTTTTTCGCCCAGCGTGGCATGGAACAGCGCCAGGTTCTCATTGGCCGTGGGCGGCGGCGGTGCCTGCGCCAGCGTGGACGGCGCCGGCAGCGGCTGCGCCAGTTCCGCGCGCAGCGCGGCATGCTGCGGCAGCAGCCAGGCCCACGTGGCCAGTCCCGCCAGCAGCAGGGCCAGCGCCACGCAGGCCGCCGGACCGGCGCGCAGCGCCCACAGGCGCACGGCCAGCAGCAGCGGCGCGATGCGGTACTCCTTCATCGCGCCCGCCACTGCACGTCGACCTGGAAGCGGATCGCCCGGCCGGCATCCTGCTCGCCGATCTCATGGCGTGCCAGCGCCGCACCCAGGAAGAATTCCTGCTGCTGCAGCGAGCGCACGTAGTCGACCATGTCGTCGCTGTTCTTCGCTTCCGCGGTGATCTTGAGCATCTGCTTCTTCGCATCCGGTTCCAGGGCCAGCAGGGCGATGGTCGACGGCGTCGCCGCGCCGATCGCGTCATCGAGTTCGCGCCACGGCACGTTCAGCTGCAGGATGGCGGCGTTCACGGCCACCGCCTGTGCTTCCGGAATCGCCGTCTGCACCACCGCCGCGGGCCGCTTCGACAGCGCGGCCTGGCGCGCCTGCAGGCGCTCGACCTGCGCGGCGCGCGCGGCGCGCTCCCCGGCCAGCTGCGTGGCAAACCAGATGCCGCCGCCGCACAGCAGCACGCCGGCCAGCCCTGCCGCGGCCAGCGCCGGATGCAACCGGAACAGCGCACGCCGCAGCGAGGGTGGCGCGAAGTCGATCCGGATCGGTTTCATCGCGGGCCTCCGGCCAGTGCCAGCCGGCTGGCGGCGGACAGGCCACCGAGCCGCCCGCCCTCCTGCCCTGCCTCTAACCATTGGGTGGCGACGTGGCCTTCGCCGGCCGGCCGCGCCAGGGCGGCCGGCAGCGGACCGGCCAGCTGGATCAGCGCCGGCGGCGCCAGCCCGAGCAGCAGTGCCTCGCGCTGCAGCATCTGCGTCAGCCAGTAATGACTGACAGCGTCCTGGCCGATCGCATTCGCTGCCGCGCCCTGCGGCAGCGGCAGCGGCAGCGCGCGCACGGCGCGGAGCTGGCCGCCCTCGATTGCCGCCACCGTCAGCAGCCCGTCGTGCAGCTGGCCGAACCAGGCGCCGGCCTGCAGCGCACGGCACCAGCGGTTCCAGCCGGTGACGAAATGGGGCACCACGGCCACCATGTGCAGGCCGTGATCGGCCGTCGCCTGTTCCAGCAGCGACAGCAGCGTGCGCGGCAGCGCGGCGGCGAAGAACGGCGCTTCCGCATGCCAGTCGGCCGTGATCTGCCACGCGGCCGGCGATTCGCCGTACAGCGCGTGAAAACGCAGCGCGCAGGCTGCCTCGATGTCCGCCAGGCGCGTCGCCTGCGGTGGCGGCGTCACCTGCCACAGCCGGCACCATTCATCCGCCAGCACGATGGACACGGGCCAGCCCGCCACGTCGCGGCCCTGCAGCAGCGCGCGCAGGGCCGCGGCCAGCGCTTCCGGACCATGGCCATCGAGCGGCTGCTCGGCCACGGGCGCGACGCGTTCGCCGGTCCAGCGGCTGGTGCGCAGCAGGCTCACGGCGTCCAGCGAGACGCCCAGCCGGAACGCCTGTCCGGGCAGCCTACGCATGGAGCGTGACCCGCTTGATTTCGGCCAGCGTGGTGCCGCCCCGCTGCACCAGCGCCAGCGCCGCCTGGCGCAGGCTGCGCGTGCCATTCTCGTAGGCGGCCTGCTTGATCTGGCGGATCGGGCGCTTCTCGACGATCAGTTCGCGGATCTCGTCGTTCAGCGTGAGGATCTCGGCAATCGAACGCCGGCCCTTGAAGCCCGTGCCGCGGCAGTCGCCGCAGCCCTTGCCGGCCTTGAAGCGGTAATCGTAGACATCCGCGCGCGCCAGGCCCACGCTGGCCAGTTCCGCGTCGTCCGGCGTATAGTCGACCGCGCAGTGCGGGCAGTTGATGCGCACCAGCCGCTGCGCCCAGATGCCGTTGAGGGCCGACACGAACGCATACGGATCGATGCCCATGTGCGTGAAGCGGCCGAACACGTCGAACACATTGTTGGCGTGGACGGTGGTGAGCACCAGGTGGCCCGTGAGCGCCGACTGCACGGCGATCTCCGCGGTCTCGCGGTCGCGGATCTCGCCGACCATGATCTTGTCCGGATCGTGGCGCAGGATCGAGCGCAGGCCCTTCGCGAACGTCAGCCCCTTCTTCTCGTTGACGGGAATCTGCAGGATGCCGGGCAGCTGGTATTCGACGGGGTCCTCGATGGTGATGATCTTCTCGCGGCCGTTGTGGATCTCGGTGAGCGCCGCGTACAGGGTCGTGGTCTTGCCGGAACCCGTGGGGCCCGTCACGAGCAGCATGCCGTAGGCTTCCTGCGCCAGCGTGCGCAGGGTGGCCAGCGACGGCGCATCGAAACCCAGCGCTTCCAGGGACAGGGAGCCGTAGGACTCGATCATGGCGCGCTTGTCGAGGATACGGATGACGGCATCCTCGCCATGGATGCTCGGCATGATCGACACGCGCAGGTCGATCTCGCGGCCCATCGATTCGACGCGGAAGCTGCCGTCCTGCGGCACGCGGCGCTCGGCGATGTCCAGTTCGGCCAGCACCTTCAGGCGCGAGATGATCTGCTCGGCGATGTCGATGCCGTTGACGGCCGTGGCGTGATCGAGCACGCCGTCGACGCGGTACTTCACGGCCAGGCCGCCGGCCGTGCTCTCCAGGTGGATGTCGGAAGCGCCCGCTTTCAAGGCGTCGTACAGCGTGGAGTTCACCAGCCGCACGGCGGGACTGGCCGCCTCCGACACGGAAGCAAACGACAGCACGGCGGCCGTCTTGCCGTCGCGCCGCGAATTGTCGCCGCCGGGCAGCAACGAGTCCGTGGCGCGCGCCGACTCCTCCTGCTTGGACAGGTAGGCGGCGATATCGGCCTGCAGCGCCAGGCGCATCTGCAACGGCGCATGGACCGAAGCACGGGCCTGGGCCGACAGCCAGGTCTGCAGGTCCAGGTCGAGCGGATCGGCGATCACGCCCGTCACCACGCCTTCCAGCGTGCGCAGAAGGACGCACTTCCTGGCCATCGCCTGCGACAGCGGCAGCAGGTCGAAGGCCGGCGTGAACGCCAGCATCTCCACCGTCTCCAGCACGGCCAGGCCGAACGGCTGCGCCAGCGCGCGCACCACGAGCCGCGGCTCCATGCCGGTCAGCTCGGCCAGCTCTTCGACGAGCGTGCGTTTCGATGCGGCCTGCGCGGCGCGGGCGCGCGCCAGCAGCACGCCATCGAGTGGCGTGAAGGTCGACGGCAGGGACGCCGGGATGGGGGGCTGCATGGCCGGCTGGTTCAAGACATTTCTCCGGCAAGATCAAAAATGGGCATGTACAGCAGCACCACGATGGCGCCGACGATCAGGCCGATGCCGGCCATCAGCAGCGGCTCGAAGGTGCGCGTGAAGCGGTCGATCCAGCGGCTGATCTCGCCGTCATAGAAGGCCGCCGACTGCGTGAGCATCGGGCCCATGTCGCCGGTGCGTTCGCCCACCCGCAGCATGCGCAGCGAGATCGGCGTCGTCAGGCCGTTGGCCTCGAACGCGGTGGACAGCGGCAGGCCCGATTCGATCGCCAGGCGCGCCAGCTGCAGGCCGCTTTTCACGTTGGCCGACACCATGCCCTGTACCGTCTCGATGGCCTGCACGATCGTGATGCCGCCTTCGGTCAGCATGCCCAGGGTCAGGTACAGCCGCGACAGCTCGTAGATCTTCACCCGTTCGCCGATGCCGGGCAGGCGGCCCAGCAGCCGCACCACGCCGCCGCCCGCCATCAGGCGCCGTACGCCCAGCACCGCGCCGGCCAGCACGAGGGCCACGCCGGCCAGCAGCGCGCCCGTGTGGCTGCCGGCGAACTGGCCCCACGACAGCATCACCTGCGACATCCACGGCAGGTTGCGCCCGGCGCCCTGGTACACCTCGGCGAAGCGCGGCACGACATAGCCGATCAGGAACATCGACACGCCGCCGCCCACCAGCAGCAGGATGCACGGGTAGATGGCGGCGGACACGATCTTGGCGCGCACGATGTCGATGCGCTGCTGGTAGTCGATGTAGCGCGACAGCGAGCGCGGCAGGTCGCTCGTGCCTTCCGCCGCGCGCACGATGCCCACGTACAGCGGCGGGAACAGCTGCGGCTGCTCGGCCAGCACGGTGGAAAAGCGCTGCCCCTCGCGCAGCCCGGCCAGCAGCCGTTCCAGCACGCTGCGCGTGGCCGGACCTGCCTCCTTTTCCAGCAGCGCTTCGAGCGCCTCGACGATGCCGAGGCCGGCCGTCAGCAGCGCCAGCAATTCCTGGCTGAACAGCACCAGCGACAGCGCCTTGCCCTTGCCGGGCCGCAGGCCGCCGCGCACCGGATGGATCGCGCTGACGAACAGGCCGCGCGCCTCCACCTGGCGCCGCGCGTCGGCCTCGTCGCGGCCGTCGATGACCAGCTGGCCGATCGCCATCTCCGGCGACAATGTGCGTACGTCGAACTGCATGGTGCGCTGCGCGGTAGCGGTACTGGAATGAAAGCGGCGTGAAAGCGGAAAGCTTATTGCGAGGTGATGTCGGCGTTGTCGCCGCTGCCGCCCGGCTGGCCGTCCTTGCCCAGCGACGTGATCTCGTATTCGCCGCGCGTGCCGGGTGCCTTGTACGCATATGCGTGGCCCCATGGATCGGCCGGCACCACCTTCTTCAGGTACGGGCCGTTCCACTTGGCGCCGGCGGTGGCCGGCGCCGTCAGCAGCGCGTTCAGGCCTTCCTCCGTCGTCGGATAGCGGCCCACATCGAGCCGGTAGGTATCGAGCGACTTTTCAAAGGCCTCGATCTGCGCCTTGGCGACCGTGACTTCCGACTTGCCCAGCTGCGAGAAATACTTCGGTCCCACGTAGGCGGCCAGCAGGCCGATGATGACGATCACGACCAGCAGTTCTAGCAGCGTGAAGCCCTTCCTGCGATGAAATCCCATCTGATACTTTGCTGCGTGCATCCCGGACGACCTCCAATGCGATTGACGTTGAAGGCTACCATGCCATTTGCGGTTTCGACAATTTTTTATTTGTACGCCCGGGCTGCGGCAACGTGCGCAGCGGCCATGCGCTCTACGCCCCGGTCGGCCAGGCCAGCAGCGCGCTGCGCGCCACCGCATGCGCGCGGTTGCTCACGCCCAGCACGCGGTACAGCCGCTGCAGGTGATTCTTCACCGTCAGCGCGCTGATGCCCAGCAGCTGGCCGATTTCCGCATTGTTCTTGCCCTCGCCCAGCCAGTGCAGCACCTGCAGCTCGCGTGGCGACAGTGCCCGCGGCATGGCAGCGTGCGCGGGCGCCAGCCGCAGCAGGGCCAGGTGCAGATGCGGCAGCAGCAGCCGCAGGAAATGCGCCTGGCGCGGGCCCGGCCGCCCCGCCAGCCCGCAGGCCAGGAAAAACGTGGCGCCGCCCGGCAGCGCGCCACTGCCATGCGCAATGGCCCCGGGCAGGCCCAGTGCCGCCAGGCGGCCGGCCAGCACGCCCGCCTCCGGCTGCAGCAACAGCGGCCGCTCGCCGCCCTCGCGCCAGAGCTGCAGCGCTGCCGACGCGATGCCCCGCGCGGGATCGCACAGGGCCGCCTCCAGACGGCCGGGCGGGCCACCCGCCTGCAGCAGCTCGGTGCGGACGATGGCGCCGGCCGGGTCCAGCCGCAGGCACACGAGCGCGCGGTGCGGCAGCAGCGCCTGCAGCTGGCCCTGCGCCCACAGGAACAGCTGGCCCGGGTCGCGCAGGTCCAGGCCCGCCTCGATCGCGTGCAGCAGGTATTCCTGTTCCTGCCGGCTGAGGATGACGGCGCCGTCCATCACCAGGCCGGCAGCGGCTGCGGCACCCGGTCCGGATTGAAGCGGTAGCCGCTGCCGCGCACGGTCTCGATGCGGCCGTGGTAGCCGCAGGGCTGCAGCGCATTGCGCAGCCGGCCCACGTGGGCATCCACGGTGCGTTCGTCGAGATAGGCATCGGCGCCCCACACCTGGTCCAGCAGCTGGGCGCGGGTGTGCACGCGTTGCGGATGCTGCATGAGGAAATTGAGGAGGCGGTACTCGACGCGGCCCAGCACGATCTGCCGGCTGCCCGCCATCACGCGCTGCGCGCCGCGGTCGATGTGCAGCCCGGCGGGCAGCACGGGCCGGTGCCGGCGCAGCACGGCGTGCACGCGGGCGATGGCTTCGCGCGGGCCGAACGGCTTCGTCAGGTAATCGTCGGCGCCCGCTTCCAGCGCCAGCACCTTGTCCTGCTCGCCGCTGCGGGCCGCCACCATCATCAGCGGCAGCGCCGCCGTGGCCGGCTGCGCGCGCAGCCGGCGGATCAGCGCCAGGCCGGACTGGCCCGGCAGGTCCCATTCGAGCAGCGCGATGTCGGGCGGCGTCTCGTCGATCAGCACCAGCGCGCTTTCCGCGTCGGCCGCGGCGCACACCCCATGCCCTGCCTGGCGCAGGTAATCGCCCAGCTGCTGCTGGACGGAGAGGTCGCTGTCGATGAGGAGCACCTGGAACGGCATGGCGGCATGTGACAGTTGTAAAGACGAATTTAACTATGCACGAGCTGCCCCTGTCCAGACCAATACAATTTTTTTGCGAAATTCATAGCTTGCGCGACTAAATCCATGCACGCAAAAGAGCCCGCCGGACCTTGCGGACCGGCGGGCTCGATGGCGCCAGATCGATCAGGCGGTGAACGCGGCAGCCTTGCGCCGTGCCACGCCGGCCACCAGCATCGCGCCGATGCCCAGCATCAGCCAGGAAGACGGTTCCGGTACGGCGCTGACGGAAGCAAAGTCGGAGTACACCGCCGTGGCGATGCTGCCCTGTCCGCCGGCCACCGCGGCGGGCGTCCAGTCGATCGTCAGCAGCGAGCCGTTCAGTTCGTCCGACGAGCTGCCCAGCTGGGTCTGCTGGTCGGCGTCGTAGGCCGTCACGGCGAAGGTCGACCCGGCCACGATCGCGGCCGGATCGGCGTCGCCGCTGAACGTCACCGTGAAGCTGAGCACGCCCCCGTAGTTCACGGCATGAAACAGGTCGTTGTAGCCGCCGCCGTTGCCGATCACATAGCCGGCGCCCAGCGAGCCGCTGACCTGGCCATCCGTGAAGACCTCGGCCGCGCTATCGAAGCCTGCAAAGTTGGCCAGCGTGACGGTCGATGGCAGCGCCGTGCCGTTGCTGGCGCCGGCATACGTGAAGTCCAGCCAGCCGTCAGTGCCAAAGCTGCTCGTGTCGATCGAAACGGCGACGGTGGTGTCGGCCGCGGCCAGGCTGCTGCACAGGGCCAGGGCCAGCGCAGCGGCGGCCTGGCGGGGGAAAAAGAAAGATGCGCTCATGGTGGATGTCCTCGAAACTTAGAAATTGCCGCTGTAGATGGCGGCCGTGTAGGCGAGACCGACCTTGCCAGGATTGCTGAAGCTGACCGGCACGACGACGGAGGCGCCCGGCGCCAGACCACCGCTTGCCGTCGCCACCGTCACATACGGGGCGCCATCCTTCCGACCCCTTGCGTTGGCCAGCGTGACGCCGGCGGGCAAGCCGCCCAACACCACCTGCAGCGGCCCGGCCAGCGTGGCGGCCGACTGGTTGGTCAGCGTGATCGTGCCGTTGAACAGCTGCGTGGCGCGGTTCAGCGTGGCGCCCGAAATGACCTGCTTCAGGCTGGCGGTGACGTCCGCGAACGAGGCCTGCAGCGCCAGGCTGATCACCACCGGGTCGTGGTCGGAGGCGCGGTAAGGCAGCGCGTTGTACAGGTCCTGCGGCTTGCCGTCCGTGTTGTAGTCGATGACTTCCGGCTCGTCCGCATTGACGTGCCATTCGGCGACGCCGGCCACCTGCGGGCTCAGCGCGGCGCTGGCCAGTGCATGGTCCAGGTAGCCCGATTCATGGCCGAACACGTAGGAATACGGCACGCCCGCCGGGCGCACGAAACGCTCCAGCTGGTTCACGAAGCCTTTCGCTGTAATCGTGCGGATCGGATCTTCCATGCCGTACGAGTTCATGTCGCCGATCACCAGCACATCCTGGTCGCCGGACGCGGCCTGCACCTGCGGCACGAACACGTCGACCAGGCGCTTCGCCTGCAGTACGCGGGTGGCGTTCCAGCAGCTCTGGCCGTCGCCGTTGTCCGCTTCGGCACCGCCGCCGGACGGGCAGCTGCCCTTCGACTTCAGGTGGTTGACGATCAGCGAGAACCTGCCGCCGTTGGGTGCGCGGAAGGTCTGCGCCATCGGCGGCCGGTTGTTGACGGCATCGCTGTCCGACAGCGCCGTGCCCACCAGCGCCACCTTGGCCGGCTTGTACAGCATGGCGACGCGGATCGCATCGGTGCCCGTATCGGCCGGCTGCGGCACCACGCTGTAGACGGGCGCGCCGTACGCCGCGTTCAGGCTGTCGGCCAGGTAGCCGGCGGCGTAGTCACCGTTGTTCTGGATCTCCATCAGGCCCACGACATCGGCATCGATCGCCTTCAGTTCCGCCACGATCTTGTCGCGCTGGCGGGTGAATTCGTTCAGGTTGTCGGCGCCGCGGCAGTTGCCCGCGCTGGTGCTGTTGCCCACCTTGCAGCCCTGCCCCGTCTGGCCTGCCACGTTGCTGCCATTGGTGAAGGTGGTGAAGAAGTTCAGCACGTTGGCGCTGGCCACCTTCACGTTCCCGGCCGGCAGGCCCGGCGCGTCCTCGCGCGGGTTGTCGCGCGTGATGGTCGGCGCCACGGTCGGCTGGAGCTTGAAGCCGGCGCCGCCACCGCCCAGCGCGGCGTAGTCGACCACGCCCGTCAGGTCATGCACCAGGTCGCCGGTACGCACGGTCGGACCGTCGCCGATGTACGGGATCACGGTCGGCGTGACGGTGAGGCCGTCGTCCAGCACGATGCGGTTGATGGCATTGGCCGCCGCCATTGCCACGGCTTCCGGCGTGCCCGGCGCGTAGCGGTTGGTCGGCAGCTCCAGGCGGCCGTTCGACAGCGTCAGCTCGCCGCGCGCGCCCAGGTAGGCATTCTGCGAGATCGTCAGCGGGCTGGTAAAGCGCACCAGCATCGCTTCCACCTGGTCCAGACGGGCATTCGGCAGCGTGACATTGGTGGGGGTGACCTGGTGGCCGGACGACAGCACGACACTGTTCGTGATGTTCTGCATTTCCGTGTACGAACGGCTGGCACCGGAAGGCGTGAATTCCGTGATCGAGCCAGTGATGCGCACGCGCTGGCCGACGGCCACGCTGCTGCCGGCCGTGCTGCTGTAGACGTACAGGCCGTCGGAGGTGGCCGGGTCGCCGTCGCCGGTTGGATCCTGCAGGAAGAAGCCGCTCGCCACCTTGGCCGTGACGATGCCTTCGGTCGTCTGCACCGTGTCCTTGAACGGGCTCTGGGCGCCGCCCCCCTGGATCTGCGGGATGGTATTGGTGATCGCCGGCAGTGCCTGGACCGTCACGTTGATCGTGCAGCTGGCCTGCTGGGCCGCGTCGTTGTCGAAGCGGACCGTGACCGGATAGCTGCCCAGCGCCACGTTGCTGGCCACGTCCAGCCGCACGGCCGCGCTGCCGCCGATTTCGCCAGCAGCCGTGAAGCCGGACAGGCTGATGCCCGGCACGGCGCCGGCCGTGATAACGGCGCCGGTGACGATGCTGTCGGCATCCGTCGCCGTCAGGTCGGCGCTGCCGGCATAGCCGCGCGCCACGCCCAGCACCGTCGGGCACTGCAGCACGATCGGGCGCTCGTTCGGCGCACCGCACACGCGCGGCGCGCTTTGCCTGTTGCGCGGCGTGGGCGCGGCGATCGTGAAATCGGCCCGGTTGTCGTCAGTGTCGGCGCAGCCCTCGTCGTTGCGCAGTGCCGCCGTCGTATTGGCCGTGCCACCGGCGGCGGCGCTGCCTTCGTAGTGGCCGGCGCTGCCCCAGCCGACCAGGTCCACCAGCGCGCCGCCGGACGGCGTAGCGCTGGCGAGTGCTGTATTGCTGCTGACCAGGGCCACCTTGGCACCGCTGCCGCTCATCGGGATGGTGCCGATGGTGTCCGGTTCGAGTGACGTGGTACCGCCCGTGCCGGCCGCCTCCTGGACCAGATAGTACTGGCCCGGCTGGAGCGTGACCGCAGGAATCGGCGTGACCTGCCACGAGCTGCCACCCGTGCTGGCGTACTGGACACTCCAGTTCGTCAGCGTGACGGGCGCGCTGCCACGGTTGAACAACTCGATGAAGTCGTTCTTGAAGGTGGCGCCGCTGTTGCCGCCGCCGCCGTAGACCTGGCTGATGACGATGTCGGATGCGGCCAGGGCCGGCATGGCGCCGCACAGCGACGTGGCCAGCAGGGCGGCGATGGTGGTGAGGCGGCCCGGCGTGGGAGCGAGTCTGGTCATGGTCTTCCTGCGATATTGTTTGGAAAGTACGGACATTGCAACTTCCATAATATCGAAATGGTATGACCCCCTCATGACGGCCCGTTGGTCCGTTCGGGCTAACCACGCACGAACTTGCAGGACAGGCGGCCCCCTCAGCGCCGATAGGGCGCGGCGAGCGGGTCGCCGATGAAGACGCCTTGCGCGGGCCAGGCAACGCTGCGCCAGTAGGCCTCGATGGCCGTGGCACCGCCCAGGTAGTGGCGCAGCAGCACGGACGGATTGGGGAATTTCTGCCAGAAATTGCAGGGTTCGCTGACGGTGCCATAGCTGGCCGTCGCGCCCGCCTCCAGCCAGCGCAGGCTGCTCATCTGCCCTTCCCCCAGCAGGTCGCCGCCGAACGACGTCAGGTGGTCGGCCAGCGCGCCGGGCAGGAAACCCAGCGTCTCGAGCTTGTCGACGCGCGCCTTGCCGGTCTGGTAGATCATGATGTCGCGCTTGCCTTCGATGGCCTCCTCGCGCAGCGTGTGGATCGCCAGCTTGCGCTGCGGTACTGCGCCGCTGGCCGGAAAGAACTGCGCCCGGCTGTTGCGCGCGTTCTCGCTCGTGACGAGATAGTAGGCTCCGGCGGCCGGCACGCGGAAGCCGCTCGACTTGCCGCGGTCGACCAGTGCCTTGCCCGCCTCCACCGACTCGGTCGGCAGCAGCATGGCCAGCCGCATGCCCGGCTGTGCCTGTGCTGGCGCCATGCTGCCGTTGAAGTAGGCGCTCGGTTTTCCGGCCGCGCACGTCTTGACGCATTGGTCCGGGTCGAAGCCCAGGGCCAGCGCTGCCGTGATGCCGTTGCATTCCACCGCATAGGGCGCCGTCCATACCATCAGCACGGCCTGCACGTCAGCGCCCAGTTTGCTGTCGATATCCGCCTTCAGCTTCGCGAACTGTTCCGCGGTCAGCTTGCGCGGCCTGTTCGGAATGCGCACGTGCACGATGTTCGCCTCGGGGATGCCGTGCGCCGTGCGGTAGTACTCGCCCAGCTCGACGCTGTTCGGCTCGTCGTCATTGACCACCAATCCAAGCTGGGCCGGCTGCAGTGCAGGCGCCGCATGGCTGGCGCTGCCCGCCAGCAGGACGGACAGGAAAATCAGGGCGTGGGCGAAGCGCAAGATGGGCAGTCTCCTGGAGCGTGGACGAAAAAAACGGAAGCCGAGGCTTCCGTTTCGATTATAGCGTGCGTCCGCTCAAGTCATGCGCGGCGGCGGCGCAGGGCCAAGCCCAGGACGCTCAGGCCACCCAGCATCAGCGCCAGCGAGCCCGGCTCCGGCACGGCCGACACGGTCAGCGTGCCACTGTAGCTGGCGCTGGCCGCGGTGGCGTAGCCGTTCACTTCCAGGAAGTAGCTGCCGCCCGACAGCGCGCTCGTGCCATCGAACACCCAGGACTGGTCCGCCGGGTTGTCCAGCGTGCCTGCCAGTACGAGGTCGCCATCGGCTTCACGCAGGTTGAAGCCGGTGATCACCAGGCCGGTGCCGTTGCGGTACTTTACCGAAGTCATCTGGCCCGCAGCCGTCGCGGCGCTGTCGAGGACGAACGCATAGTGGTCCGAAAAGACGTTCTTGCCCGCGCCGAGTGCTGCCGCGCTGGTGCTGAAGGTGCGGTAGAAATCGAACGAGCCTGCGTCGTCCAGCGTCTGCGACACATCGAAGGTGCTGCTCTGGTTGACGATCGGTGCCGCCAGGGCGTTGCCACCGATGGCCAGTGCCGCCACCAGGCACAGTTGGAGAATTTTTTTCATGGTCGGGTCCGTTCGATTATTGACGCTGGCGGCGCGCGGCCGCGCCGAGGATGGCCATGCCACCCAGCAGCATGGCGTAGGTGGTCGGCTCCGGCACCGGCAGTGCCGCGACTTCGAACACGCCATTGCCGGCAAACGAGGCGCCGGACTTCAGGATCGTGCCGGATGCCAGGAAGTAGTAGCTGCCGGCGCCCAGCGAGTCCAGCGTAAGCGTGTATTTCTCTACGCCGCGGCTGACGGACTGGGTGCCGCCCAGCAGCAGGCCCCCGTTCAGTGCGTTGTACAGGCCGAAGCCCGTCAGGTCCACGCTGTTCGACGTGATGTTCGCGTCCAGGTAGGTATCGCTGGCCAGCGTAAAGTTGTAGCGGTTCGAGAAGAAGTCGCCGACGCTGGCAGTGCGGAACGTGGTGCCCAGGCTGAAAGACAGGTCTTCCGTCTGGACAGCGGCGACCGTCTTGGCTGGGGCGCTGATGTCATGCGCTGCATAGACTGCCGGCGCAGCCAACAGCAGCGCCGCGGTGATGAGTGAGGCAAGTTTCATGGATACTCCTGCTGTGGACTGGGTCGGGCGACACGGTATGGGCAGCCTCGACAAGTTCGAGGACTATATCATTTCACAATAAAAATTGCAAAATGACAATAAAAAATTGCCGCACAGCACCGGAAGTGTTGTACGGCAGCCATACCTCCAGTCAAGCAGGAATGCGCGACCGGTCAGGTACGCTGATAGACGTCCTCGAAGCGGACGATGTCGTCCTCTCCCAGGTAGCTACCGGACTGCACCTCGATCAGGTGCAGCGGCAGTTTGCCCGGGTTTTCCAGGCGGTGGTTCATGCCGATCGGAATGTAGGTGGACTCGTTTTCCGTCAGCAGGCTGACCTTGTCGCCGCAGGTGACCTTGGCAGTGCCCGATACGACGATCCAGTGCTCGGCGCGGTGGTGGTGCATCTGCAGCGACAGTTTGCCGCCCGGGTTCACCGTGATGCGCTTGACCTGGAAGCGATCGCCGATGTCGATGCCTTCGTAGCACCCCCACGGGCGGTACACGCGCGTGTGGTGGATGTGTTCGGTACGATCCTGCAGCTTCAGGTGTTCGACCACCTGCTTGACGCGCTGCACCTGGTCCTTGTGGACCACCAGCACGGCGTCATTCGTTTCCACGACCACCACGTTCTCGACGCCGACCACGGCCACGCAGCGGCTTTCGGCGCGCACCAGCGAATTCTTCACGCCGTCTAGGTAGACGTCGCCGCGGCACACGTTGCCGTTCTCGTTCTGCTCCTGCACTTCCCACAGGGCGGACCAGGAACCGACATCGTTCCAGCCGATCGAGGCCGGCACCACGACCGCGTGGCGGGTGTGCTCCATCACGGCGTAGTCGATCGAATCGGAGGGGCTGGCACCGAACGCCGCTTCTTCCAGGCGCAGGAAGTCCAGATCGCGGTAGCCCTTGGCGACGGCCGCCGCGCTGGCGCTGGCGATCGCCGGCTGGAACTCGGCCAGCTCTTTCAGGTAAGCATCGGCGCGGAACAGGAACATGCCGCTGTTCCAGTAGTAATTGCCGGCGGCGACGAAGCCTTCTGCCGTGGCACGGTCCGGCTTTTCGACGAAGCGGTCGACCTTGAAGCAGTTCTCGCCCACCGGCAGCGGCTCGCCGCTGCGGATATAGCCATAGCCCGTTTCCGGCGCCGTCGGCACGATGCCGAACGTGGCCAGGGAGCCATGTTCGACAAGCGTCGAGGCGCGCAGGATCGCCTGGTAGAACGCATCGACGTCGCTGATCACATGGTCCGCCGGCAGCACCAGCATCACGGCGTCTGCATCCAGTCCTTTGAGGAACTCGGCGGCGGCCGCCACGGCAGGTGCCGTATTGCGGCCTTCCGGCTCCAGCAGGATGCCGAGCGGCTTGACCTTGATTTCGCGCAGCTGTTCGGCCACGAGGAACCGGTGCTCGTTACCGCACACGATCAGCGGCGCCATGATGTCGGCGCGGCCATTCAGGCGCTGCGCGGTTTCCTGCAGCATCGTTTGATCCGAGACCACCGGCAGCAACTGCTTCGGCAGCGCCGCACGTGACAAGGGCCACAGTCGGGTGCCGGCGCCGCCGGACAGGATAACGGGGTATATCTTCATGCTTTTATCTGTTCCAATTGATTAGTGTCTGTTTCCGGCTCACGGCGGCCGCCGGCGCGGCGATCGCGTGCATTGGACCACTCGCCGGATTCGTACTCCGAAATATGCTTCATTTCACCGGCGCGGTCGACACTATAATCTTTGAAGACGATCAACTCGTCGAGCGTAACATCCGGTAACACCCGGGTGTATTCAAACAGCACGCTGCGTACTACTTTCGCACCGGCGCAGACGTGACTGCCGTGGCCGATCCAGGTGGGCCCAACGATATGCGCACCAGCATCGATCTTAACGCCGGAACCCATATAGACCGGGCCCTCGATCTTGGTACCACCGCTCCAGTCGATATAGGTGTTCAAGCCCAGCCACAAGCCTTCGTCGACCTGAATGCCCGGCACGGCCATATTGGCCACCTCGCCCAGCAACACTCCCTGCAGCACTTCCCAGTAATCCTTGACGCTGCCGATGTCGATCCAGTTAAACTTGCGCGTCTGGCTGTAGAACGGCATGCCTTTTTCGGCCAGCAGCGGGAACAGCTCGGAGCCGATGTCGAACGGACGATCGGACGGAATCAGGTCGATGACTTCCGGCTCGAAGATATAGATGCCGGTGCTGGCGCACAGCGACTTGGCTTCTTCCGGGCTCGGTTTTTCCTGGAATTCGGTGATGCGGCCTTCTTCATCGCTGACCACGACGCCGTAGCTGGACACCTTGTCGCGTGGGACTTCACGCGTGATGACGGTGGCCAGAGCGCCCTTGCGGCGGTGTTCGAACAGGGCCGATTTCAGATCCAGGTCGATGATCGCATCGCCGCACAGCACGATCGTGGTCTCGTCGAAGAAACCGCCGAATTCCTGGATCTTCTTCATGCCGCCGGCCGAACCGAGCGCCTCGGGTACCACTTCACCTTCGTCGTTGGTGTAACCCTCGAACGAGTAGCCGATCTGCACGCCGAACTGGTGGCCTTCGCCGAAATACTCCTCGATCTTTTCGTGCAGGTAGCTGACGTTGACCATGATCTCCGTCACGCCGTAGCGGGCCAGGTGTTCCACCAGGTACGCCATGACCGGCTTGCCGAGGATCGGGATCATCGGCTTGGGCAATTCATACGTCAATGGCCGGACGCGCGTGCCCTTGCCGGCCGCCAGAATCATTGCTTTCATTGGAACACCTCTAAAAATTATTTCTGTGAAGACTGCCAGCGCCACGTGTCGTTGCACATGCGGGCAATATCGAATTTTGCTGTCCAACCGAGCTCGCGCTCGGCTTTCGCCGTGTCTGCATAGCAGGCGGCAATGTCTCCAGGCCGTCGATCGACGATCTTGTAAGGAACCTTGCGGCCGCTGGCTGCCTCGAAGGCGCGCACCATCTCCAGTACGCTGTTGCCGCGGCCGGTGCCAAGATTGTAGGTATACACGCCCGGTGCTGTCGCCAGCTTGTCCAGCGTTTTCACGTGGCCGATCGACAGATCGACGACGTGGATGTAGTCACGCACACCAGTGCCGTCCGGCGTCGGATAGTCATTGCCGAACACGGACAGCGACTCGCGCTTGCCCTCTGCAACCTGCGCCACGAACGGCATCAGGTTGTTCGGGATGCCGTTCGGCGCTTCGCCGATCAGGCCGCTCTCATGGGCGCCCACCGGATTGAAGTAACGCAGCAGCGCGATGCGCCAGCTGTTGTCCGACTTGTACAGGTCACGCAGGATCTCTTCGATCATCAGCTTGCTCTGACCGTAGGGATTGGTGGCCGACAGCGGGAAGTCTTCCGTGATCGGCACCGACGCCGGATCGCCGTACACGGTGGCCGACGAGCTGAACACGATCGACTTGCAGCCGTGCTTGGCCATCGTCTCGCACAGTGCGACGCTGCCGGAGATATTGTTGTCGTAGTAGCGCAGCGGCTGGGCGACTGATTCGCCAACGGCCTTCAGGCCGGCGAAGTGGATGACGGCATCGAACTGGCGTTTCGCGAACGCGCCTTCCAGCGCCGCGCGGTCGCGGATATCGCCTTCGACGAAACCAAAAGTCTTGCCGGTGATGCGTTCAACCCGTTCCTGCACGGCGCGGTCGGCATTCGACAGGTTGTCGAACACCAGGACTTCATGGCCGGCATTGAGCAGTTCGACAACCGTATGAGAACCGATATAACCCATGCCACCAGTAACCAGTATGTTCACACTTTTTCCTTTATTAAAAAGGGCAGCCCGTTGGCTGCCCCATGGTCAGTTCAGGGTCTGGTCTAGAACCGCTACGATGCGATGCGCTGCCTGGCCGTCCCACAAATCGGGCCGTCGGCCCTGCTTTCCTTCGCCACGCAGCAGCCTGCGCGCTTCCTCAACAATACGCACCGGATCAGTACCGGCCAATACGTTAGTGCCCTCCGTCACGGTCACCGGGCGCTCGGTGTTTTCCCGGATCGTAATACACGGTACGCCAAGCGCCGTTGTCTCTTCCTGAAGGCCACCACTGTCGGTGAGCACCACCGCAGCGTCTTTCCAAAGATCGAGAAAGGCCATGTAAGCCTGCGGACCGACGAGTGTGACGTTCGGGCCGAGATCGATACCGAAACGCTCGAGGTTGCTTCGCGTACGCGGATGCACCGGAAAGATCAGTGGCAGCTCCTGCGCAATTTCCTGCAGCGCGGTAGCAATACGAGTCATCACGGCCTGATCATCGACATTGCTGGGCCGGTGCAGCGTAACCACGCCATAACGCTTGTTAGAGGCCTTGAAAGGCTGACTTTCGAAGCCGCCGTGTGCCAGCTTACTGGCTTGGTACAAGACATTATCTACCATCACATGTCCGACGTAGTGCACGCTTGACTCGGCTTTACCTTCGCGGCGCAGGTGCTCCACAGCGCTGGGTTCGGTAGCAAAGAACCAATCGCTGATCGCATCAGTGACGAGCCGATTGATTTCTTCCGGCATTGCCATATCACCACTTCGTAAACCAGCTTCGACGTGTGCTACGGGAATCACCAGCTTTTTGGCAACGATCGAGCAGGCCAGCGTAGAGTTCACGTCGCCAACGACCAACACGGCATCCGGGCGCTGTTCCTGACACAGTTTCTCGAAACCCAGCATGATCTTTGCTGTCTGCTCGGAGTGACTGCCGCCGCCTGCGCCCATGAAAATGTCGGGTGCGGGAATACCCAGCTCTTCGAAGAACACATCGTTCATTTCGCGGTCATAGTGCTGGCCAGTGTGAATGATTTTGTACGTCAACCGCGGATGACCTTCCAGCGCACGCACGATTGGCGCGATCTTCATGAAGTTGGGCCGCGCCCCTGCCACCAGGAAGATCGTCTTCACGCCGCAGTCTCCTGCAGCATCACTGGCCAGTGCCGTTGCACCAGGTCGCGCGTATTGCGAATGTTCCCGCGGCTCGATGCACCGAATACAATCGCTTCGATGTTCGGCTGGTTGCAAACCCATTCAATGGCTTCTGCTGGCGGAATGGCCCCGGAAGCGTAGACGGACATTGCAATGGCGCGGAACTTGCGCTCGCGCAGTGCTTTCTCGTACGCTTCGAAGCCGCCACTCATGCGGAAGCCGATCTTGTTGATGTTCGAGCATACGATCGGGTTCTCGATGCCCTGCTCCTCAAGTACATCAAGCAGACGCGGCAGGTTCATCGTGATGAATGCCGGCTCGGCGTTATAACGCTTCTTGACGTGGTCCGCGAAAATACGGAACGCCTCATTGAACCCCAGGCCCAGCAACAAGTCGACGACCACGTTCTGCAGGAAGATCACTGGCGTATTCAGCCCCTGGAACATCTTCATCTCGGCATCGATCAACAGGGTGGTGATGCCTTCAATGTCCTTGCGGGCCAGCGACATGCCACCGCGAACGGCTGCATTCAAGAAGCCTTCATCAGGCATGAAGCGCTTCAATGCGCCCAGGATGCCGTCATCGGTCACTGCATTTGCATATTTGTGCGCGTACGGCATGCACGGCATGAACTTGAAGTCCTTGTAGCGCTCCGGATTAGAGCGCATGTGGTCACATACCTCAGCGATCCGGTCGTGCGTCGTGCACATGAAGCTCTGGATGCCCTCATCGTAGGCATTATCGAGCACCTCAATGATGGCATTAATGTCCTGGAAGCGCATCGCCTGGGCGCGCGCCTTGTCCTCGGACATGTGATTTACCCCGAAAAACTGGTTGTCACCAAATAACAAACGGTCCATTTCCTGCTCCATTCCTGATTCTGTTAAGCGCGGCCGCCGAAGAAGAAGCCTTTTTTGCGACGCTGCTGCGGCTGTTCGGGAAGTGCATCACCGGACAACACGGACGGGCCTTTCGCCGCATCGGCAATCAGCATTGAAATCACTTTGTCAGTGGCCAATGCTTCCTCGAACGAGTTGACGTTGTCGTCTGCGCGCCCTTCCTCGATGCAGCGGACAAAATAGTCCAGCTGCGACGAATACTCTTCACCGCGCAGGTAGAAATCGACAGGTTCCGTCAGGTCGGTGGTATAGCGCACGTTCCAGCCCTGCTGGTAGCCTTCCGGCGCATTCGTCGCATCACGCAGGTAGACCTGGATCTCCTGGCGGTCCGCGTAGATACGGCCGTTCTTGCCCCAGATCGTAATCTTTGTGCTCATCTTGCGGTATGACTCGTCGCTCCAGTTCACCGACAGCTGGCCGCTGCGGCCATTGTCGAAGTACAGAGTCGAGAACACTTCATCGTCCGTTTCAGCCGAGAACACGCTGTTCAGCACGGAACCTCCTACGCCTCGCGGCATGCCGAAGTACCACGTGAGCAGATTCAGCGGGTGTGCCGCGTAGTCATACAGGCAACCGCCGCCGGCCGAGCGTTGAGTGCGCCACGTGGAGCCCTTTGGCTTCAGCACGACAGGGCCGTACGTCTCGGCCGTTAAGTGCGTCATCTCGCCGATCACTTCCGCGTCCAGCAGGCGCTTGACTTCTTGGAATGCACCGACAAAACGGCAATGATAGCCAACCTGATTGACCAGATTGTGCTGTTTTGCCAGGCGAGTGACTTCATCACCTTCCGCCGTGTCCAGCACGAACGGCTTCTCGCAGAAGACGTGCAGCTTCTTTTCCAACGCCGCCTTGACCATCTTGCCGTGCATGCTCGACGGCGTAGCGATGATGATGGCGTCCAATTCCACTTCGCGCAACATTGCGTCGAAATCGGTATATGTCCTAACACCTGTGTATTTGTTCAACACGTCCAGAACATAACCTGCCGCGTCGCACACGGCCGCCACCTTGACGCGGGGGTGCGCATTAATCATGGCGTGATGGGACAAGCCCATCTTCCCCAAACCTACTACTGCCAGCCGAATCATAGTGTTGTATCCTTTTAAGCTATTAGCCATTCAAAATTTGTTGCTTGACCATGTCGTAGGCCGCCTTGCCTTTCTCGAGCAAGCGGCGGTCAGGTGGCCGGGCTGTAGCGACCGCGAGGTAGTCCAGAGCCTGGCGCGCGGTCAGCTTAGGCTCATGGCGGAACGCACCCGTTTCGAGTAGGTGCTGGTCAACGTCCAGCAATTCATCCTGGTATACCGAGATGGTCGGAATCCCCAGCACCGCCATTTCCCGCGTCATCGTGCCGCCGGCACCGATGAACAGGTCACAGTCGGGCGCGATGTCGGCAATGTCCAGCGCCGTCGTCACTACTCGCACGCCAGCGAACTTCGGGTCCTGATAGTGCACACCTTGGTCCTTGCCACGCGGCAGAAGGATCACGTCGACGTAATCCTTCAGACCTAAGACCAGCTCGTCGAGGAAGTTGCGGCTACCCTTGTAGTATTGTGCCGTCCATGGCTCCGGCCGGAGATAGATCTTCTGACGCGTCTTGGGGACGGGATTGGCGGGACGCTGCGCAAGGCGCTCGTCCAGTTCCCACAGGTACATGCCTTCCTTGACGCCAGGATACTGCTTGACCTTCTTCGGATTGGCGAACTGCTTCCTCAACTTCTCGATGCCGAGGAACTCAGGGACCATAATCGTCGTCGCGCACAGAAACGCCGGGATGTTGCCCATCGCATGCTCATTGTCATTCATATAGATGACGCGCTTGCCCAGAAGGCGCGCCACGACTGGCGAATGAAACGAGCTTTGCGAGATCGCCACATCGATTTTGCGACTGCCGATGTACTTGCACAGCTGCGCAACGCGGACTGGAAAGCCAAACACCTTGGCAGAGAACTTGCCGCCGTAATGCTGTCCGACGACGTCGTATTTGAAGCCATGCAGATCCAGCAGGTCGATGGTATTGGCCAGCGGCCGGCACGTGATGACGACTTCGTGCCCTTCACGCTGCAGTTCGCGAATCATGGCCGCGAACATGTTGATATGCGGCGAGTTGGTGAGTTCGAACCAGATGCGCATGCGGTCTCCTACAGACGCCAGACCTGCAGGCCGGCCGCTTCTAGTTCCGCCTTGTCGTAGCACGATTTGACATCAATAAAGCAGCCACCCTTGACGAGCTTCTTGCAGAGATCCTCGGCCGACAGCTCACGTAGTTCACGGTGCGCCACAGCCGAGACGATCGCATCTGCGCGCGGCAGTTCGTTCCAGCCCAGCAGGCGCACGCCATACTCATGCATAGCTTCTTCAGGATCAGCATAGGGATCGTGTACGAACACTTCGATACCGAAGCTCTTCAGCTCATTGATCACGTCGCCCACCTTCGAATTGCGCAGATCAGCGCAGTCTTCCTTGAAGGTCAAGCCCAAAACGTTGACTCGGGCTCCTTTGATGTAGCTGCCGCTAGCGATCATCTGTTTGATGGTCTGCTCGGCGATGTACTTGCCCATACCGTCGTTGATACGGCGACCAGCCAAGATCACCTGTGGATGGTAGCCCACCATCTCAGCCTTGTAAGTCAAGTAGTATGGATCGACCCCGATGCAATGACCACCCACCAACCCAGGGCGGAAATTCAAGAAATTCCATTTGGTTCCAGCAGCACGCAGTACCTCGGTTGTGTCGATACCGATCTTATCGAAGATGATCGCCAGCTCATTCATCAGCGCAATGTTAAGGTCGCGTTGCGTGTTCTCGATGACTTTGCAGGCTTCGGCCGCCTTGATGCTAGAGCAGCGGTGCACGCCCGGCTTAACGATCGACTCGTACATCGTCGCAACTTTCTCCAGTGTTTCAGGCGTGTCGCCAGAAACCACTTTCAGGATGGTCGTCAGGGTATGCTCTCTATCGCCCGGGTTGATGCGCTCAGGAGAGTAGCCTACGTTGAAGTCATGCTTCCAGCGCTTTCCCGACGTCTGTTCCAGCACGGGAATGCAGACTTCTTCGGTTGCACCTGGATACACTGTGGATTCGTACACAACGATCGCGCCATGCTTCAAATGCGGACCAACTGTACGACTGGCACCGATCAGCGGACCGAAATCAGGCGTGTGCGCTACGTCAACAGGGGTAGGCACGGCAATAATGATGATATCGGCTTCTGCCAGTACAGAAGGGTCGTAAGAGTATTCGGCATACGTAGCTGCCGCCATTTGCTCGTCACTCAGTTCACGTGAGGGATCGGTACCGCGCTGGCAGGCCTCTACCTTGTTGGTAGCGATGTCAAAACCGATGGTACGGCCGAGTTTGCCGAATTCCACAACGAGGGGCAGGCCGACGTATCCAAGGCCGATTACCGCGATTGTCATGATTGGGTCACCTTCAATAAGTTTCAAATAACTACAAGTTTGATGTCACTGCGCGCCTCGCTCAGCGGATGCGTTTATTGCGTTGCCAGATCGCGGTAAAGTCTGCTGATCCTCTCCAGTACAACGGTCGTACCAAACCGCTCCTCGATGGTTTTCCGTGCTCGCGTTCCCAATTGCGATCGCAATTCCTCATCGCCGAGCACTTGCGCCAGTACTGTCGCCAGTCGCGCTGGCTGACCGGGTGACACCAGCATGCCGTTATCGCCATGGGTGATAGCTTCCGGTATACCGCCGACCGGCGTGACGACGATCGGCAGTCCCATCGCCATCGCCTCCAGCATTGCCATCGGCAAGCCCTCGTCGTACGAGGGCAGGCAAAACACGCTTGCTTCCTCCATACGACGCTTCTTTTCCTCGGGGCCCATCCAGCCCGCAATATCGACGTTGTCGCTGATGCCCAGCTCCGCCGCCGCGCGCGCTACAGCGTCGAGGTCGCCGTCTCCGCCGATCACGAGGCGTACTACCGGGATCGTCTTTTTCAGCGCCTGAACGGCGCGCAGCAGATCAAAGGTGCCTTTGCGCTGCTCGGCTCGGCCGAGGAAGAGTATATTGCCCTCCTGCGGCTGCCGTGCCGTCACGGGAGGGAGTGGCACAGAGTTCGGTACCACTACGACCCGTGAGCCGGGGGCGAATTCGCAGAGGAATTCGGCCCAGCTCTCTGACAGCGCGATCACGACTGAACTGCGCTGTAGCGTGTGCCTGATCCAGCGACGTCCCACCGGGCCGGTTTCGATCGTGGCGAACTGCCGAAACTCCGCGCCATGCAAGTGAAACACCGTTTTGCTGCCAAAAGCACGCGCCAAGGCGAGCAGGAACGATTTCCGAAAAAAGCTGGCCCCGCACGCGGAGTGGACATGCACAATGGGGGAAGGCCCACGCATACAGGCTGCGAGCAGCTGACAAGCAGAAGACAAGGCCACCCGGATCTTCTGCCAGACGGGACCCTGGGTATGGGTGACCACATACCGCCCCTCGTTACGCTCGAAGAAGCCGTCGTGATCCATTACTGAAACTACCGTCGCTATGCCACCTTTCCCAGTGGGGCTAGTACCCATCATCAGCAGTTTAGATGCCTTCATCTTTTCTTTCACAACTGTTCCGTCCTAGCGGTCATGTCACACGGACGACGCCTCTGGTGCTACGCAAGAAACCCTTGGCGCCGTGCTTCACAAACCCCTGCGCTTAGCAAGTATCATAACGATTATACAATAATTTCCGGTGGTACAATACACGAAATTGCGCGGTGCAGCAGATTACCCGCGAACCGTGCAGAATCTCAAATCGAGTATGATTGGGTTCATCTTGTCACTTAGCCAACGAATTCTTACCCATGACCGTTACGACAGCAAGGCCCCCTGAGTACGATCCTTCCCTGCTCGCCCTGCTGCGGTTCCGGCTGATCGATCTGGTGCGTGGCACCAACACCCTGCAGCTTCTTGGACGATTGCGTCAGCAGCAGTATGAATCACCCAATACGCTAAGGACCAGAACTGAGGCAGCGCTCACCCGCTACCACGACGAGCTGCGCAAGAACGTCCCGATGTTCGCCAATACGCAGTCATTCAGCGACCTTCCAGTGACTGACAAGCAGTTCATCAATGCCCATCGCGGTGAGCTGTGCAACCCGCAGTACAAAGGAAAGCTCATTCGCAAGAAAACCGGCGGATCGACAGGTCAGCCGCTGGTTTATTACACTTCCACTGACACCCAGTCTTATTTATGGGCAGGACTGTTGCTCTCCTGGGAAGCCGCCGGCTACCGACTGGGGGAACCGGTCGCATTTCTGAGCGGCTCGTCCCTTTCAAGTAGCGGCAACAAGCAGCGCATCTATTATGCCTTGTTAAATGTGAAGGTCTTTTCGGCGTTCGACATGTCGGCGGCCAGCATGGCGCAGTATGCTGCGGCGATCGGGGAGAACGGCTATCGGCTGCTGTACGGCTACGCGTCGGCGGTTCACCGACTGGCATGCCATCTCAATTCCACCGGGACCCGGATTCAGCATAGACTACGGGGCATTGTCTGTACCGCCGAAATGCTGTCGGTCGCCATGCGCAAGGATATCGAGCAGGCGTTCGGCGTTCCCTGTTATAGCCAATACGGCTGTAACGAGGCCGGGGTCTCCGCGTTCGAATGCGAACATAAGCAGGGTCTCCACCTGCTGTCAATGCGCTGCTATGCCGAGGTCCTCGAGGACAATCGCCTGATCGCCACGGATCTTGTCAACGAAGCGATGTACATGCCGCGCCACGATACCGGCGACATGGTCCGCATGGCAGAGCAGCCCTGTCAATGCGGCCGAGGCCTTCCCCTGATCGCCGAGGTGCTCGGACGTCAGAATGACGTGGTCGTGGATTCACACGGTAACGGAGTTCACTCGGAATTCTTCTCACACCTGTTCCGCGAGGATAACTGCATTGAACGTTTCCAGGTGGTCTTCGATGAGCGAACGCTGACCATAAATCTACATGGCAGTAATCTGGATGCACGCCACACTGAAACGCATTGCGCACTCTACCGCGAGCGCATCGTGGCTTCGCTGACGTTCGATGAACTGCGTTTCGTCTTCAACGAGCCGTTCGTGACGCAGGCGAACAGCAAGCACCGGTTCATCATTCGCCGCCCCCCACGCTGAATCTTTGTGGCTGCCAGGAGATGTCGCATGCAGCGCCCTGGTGCCGAGGATGATGCCGCGCCAGCGGCATCATGCCCGGACTGCAACTGTCTCCCGGATGATCTGCGCGTATTGCTTCGCCACGACGCTCGCCGTGTGCTCGGAATCGTAGCGCAGTCTGCCGCCCTCCTGCATGGCGGCGTAGTAAGAAGAATCCTCATACAGCCGGTTCACCGTCGAGACCAGGGCTTTTTCCGTTTGCGGCATCATGCCCGACCAGCCCGGAATGATGTTGAATTGCGACTGCGGGCACAGTACTGGCGTACCAGTTGACCACGCGTCGCACAGGAAGCCCCACCCCGTCGTAGACGCCGTGTAGGCGAACCAGGCCGACGCAAGTCGCTGCAGCGCTTCGACCCGGGTTACGCCCGGCAGGTGCACGATGCGGTCGCCATACCGCCCGGTCAGTTCCTTGACGATGTGTTCGAACGGCCCACGGCCGATGATGGTGAAACGCTTGACCGGCGTGTTCTCCAGGATCGCGGGAACCGTCCTAAGCCAAAGTTCACAGTTCTTGTGACGGATCAGCGAACCAATATAAATCATCTCGTCCCGGTCGCGGGCGAGCGGCAGCTCCAGGCCAGCAGGCTGCTGAGCGCAGTGGCCCGCATAGAACACAGGTGCCCCGCGACGGCTCAGGCCTGCCAGCAGCGGCACATCATTCGGATCGTTAACCATGATGGCGTCCGTATCCCTGACCAGCCGGCTCCATAGGGCACGGCCCACGATCTCACGCCCAAACCACGGCACGCCCAAATATTTGCGCCGTGGCATCAACGTCAGTGGATCGGATGCTTCAAGGCGCAGCAGAGTGGGAATGTCATACTTCCGCCGGATCAGGTTGGCCAAGCGCAGGCAATTGGCCGAGTTCACGAACAGGAAGTCCGGGCGGAATTCATCTACCAGCCGCAGCGCTTCCGCATCCGCAGGGCCGCCATTGAACAGATCCTGACCCTTGGCATGGTACAGGCGATTGATTTCGACGCCGTGGAAGTTCTCGTAGCCACCAGCTTGCTCGCTGCTTTTCAGTCCCGAGCCGCGTGTCGTCAGCACGCGTACTGCATTGCCGCTTTCCACTAGTGGCACCAGCGCATACACGACTTCGTCGAAAACAGGATTTAAGCCCGGGTAGATTGCCAAAATTTTCAACTAATTCTCCAGTTCTCAGACGCCCTTGAACAGGGTACGCCCGCTACTACGATTGATGAGCTGCCGGTCATTTCGGTCAATGATGGTCAGGACCAGCGCCCCGATACCGTAGACCATCGTTAGCAGGACCATACCAGCCACAAGCCAGGCGAGATCCGCGTGCGGCAGTAACGCAGCCGCGCCGATTCCGGCGGCCAGAGCCAGCAGGGATCGGACGATCCAGTTCCAGCCGGTATTCCATTCATTGCCGGCCCTACGCATCGTGCGCAATGCCAGCACATTCAAAACCACTTCGCCACCCAGCAGGGCGGCGGGGATAAACCAGACACCCAGTCGCGTCGGACCGATCAGCAGCAGCGGTGGCAGCACTAGCAACGACAGCGCGCAGGCCCTCGCCCACCGCTGCATCATGTCAGCGGCATTAAAAACGACCGCGAGGATCAGTCTGTGCAACCGCAGCCCCAACCAGAACGTCAATACGGCGAACAGCACGCCGTATTCGCCGTAGCGATGCGCGCTGGCCAGTTCTAGCACCTCCCGGCCGTAGAGCGCTGCTATACCGCAAACGGGCAGGAGCGTTAGCAGGCTGATTTTGAACAGGAACTGTGCCCACATCCTGAGCTCGTCAAAATTACGATCCCGTGCGTAGCTGCCGATCATGCGCGAGCGAACCAAGGAGAATACCAGCATGCCGGGAAGATAATTGCGGATAATCTCGATGAGGCGCACAACGAAACCGACACCGGCCATCGTCGCCGGCGGCTGGAATCGGCCCAGCACTAGGATAAGGAACGATGTGGAAAATAGGTACTCGACAATGCCGCTGCCGTAATTAAACAGCGCCACCTGCCGCATCTGCCCGAACGTCGGAGCCGTCCATACCGGATCCGCCTCGCCCATCGACTTCAGACCTGCAAGCATAAAGGCCATTGACAGGATCAGGCAGATGCCAGCTGCGGCAGCCTCGGCGATGAGCATTAGCCGCGCCGTACCGGCGTCATGCGCGCCCATGTAGGACAGCGCGGCGATCAGCAACAACGACTTTGTGATCATGATAATCTGCAGTCGGGCCTGAAGAGACAGGGCTTCCAACGCATTGTCGCGGACGATCCGCAATGAGCCCTCGACCACAAGCAAGAGGACGAAATACCAGACCAGGTCAGCCGGCAACTGACCGACACCGGCCGGGAAGAAGCGCGGCAGAACCACCAGCACGACGCTGACCAGCATAAGTACCAGCACGCGCACCACCGCGACCCTTGCGATCAGCCCGATCAGCTTGCCACGTGTCGAATGCAGGCGATATACCGGCGCGTACCGAAGGATGACCCAGTCCAGACCGACCGTGGTAAAGCCCAGGGCGACTTCCAGCATTGCCATGCAAACAACATAACGACCGAATTCGCTGGCCGTGAGATGACGTGCCAGCATTCCGAGTAGCGTCGCGGTCAAAATCGCAGTTGGAACTTTTCCAGCTAGAAATGCAAAGATGTTGCGCCTGGTATTGGCCCCCGAATACGGGTGGTCGCTCATGACGTGGCGCCTGGCAAACGCGATGCAGGTACGTCAATCCACAGCAGAGAAATCATTACCACGCTGCCAGTTTTTTGTTGAGCACAGGGTTCTCTTAAAGACATCATTGAAACTAGCTCTTTGGTAACATATTGAGCTAATTATAACAAAAGCGATTGCTTCGTGAGAAACAATCGCTTTTATGTCGAAGCAGTATGCGACCGAACTCAGCGCGGTAGCGTAATCACTTGGCCATCTACCGTGAGCGTGCGGCCGGTACTGGTGGTAGTCAGAGCGACTGACAGCTTCTTGCACCCCACGTCCAGCAGTGTCAAGAATTCGGCGCTAGTTGCCGCCGGGCGGGTGTACGCCGCATGGGATTCTACCGTGCCGGCCTTTGGCGTGGCACCTGTGCGGCTCTCCAGCGTGCTTCCCGAGGTCAAAGGACGGACACACAGCCTTTCGGTGCCGTTCACGATTGTGGAGGTACCGTCGCTATTTGGAGTGATAGCGACCGGAGCGTGGAAATTCCACTCGAATTTGCGTGCCGTGGCCGAGGACAGTCTATCGAGAACTACAACCTGATCTTTGCCACGCAGATACCAGACCTTGCGGGTGGCCCCTGTGAGTAAGCCATCATAAGCCTGCGTCGCATCACCTTCTACATAATCGAGCGCGGTCGTACTGGAGAAAGCTGTGATCTTTCCTTTACGGCCCAGATTCAGTGTATTGCCACCCGACGGTTGACCGATCCCGCCGTCAAACGTAATGCCATTGTGCGCCTTTGTTTCGCGGTACCACGTGTTCCAAAGAGGTGAACCGTAATAGTCGTACCAACCCGTTTCTGAAAGCAGCATTTTATTATTACGCATCAAAAGTATGCCATTTTGATCAGCGTGAGAATGGGTATATGCGCCATATGGGCTAGACTTGAAATACAGCGAGGTGCGTACCGGATTCCAAAGATCGCTATGCATTGCTGCAAAGCCAATGCTCGGATACACCCCACCGTTATAGGGCGCATTTGCGCTCGTTGCGCGTGTCACAGGTAGAGGCGATGGCGCAAGCAACAGCGTGAGCGCATCTTCCGTACCGCCCAAGTTATTATAGTACCAACGCGATTCCGGCGTAGCAACACGCGAGGAAAAAGCTTTAAGTATCGGCAGATAAGGCTTGTCCTCATGCCCATCACCGAAAACATGCACTGGCTGACCTGGTGGTACGAACTGAGCAAAGAACTTTGCAAACCCCTTCGCCCACGGTTTGTCGTACAGATTCACACCGATCAGCTCGGTGAGCGGATCCCAGATCTTCAGCGCGGCATCTGCAGCGACCTGACCATAAGCCGTACCTTGCGAGTATCCACCCTCAGGACCGCTCCAAGCAAACACTGCGTGAATGTAAGCACGTGTGGAAAAATCAAACCACTCGCGTGCTTCTGGAAATTCATTCAGCATCAGCGCGGAAGTCAACGCCAGAAAACCTAAATTGTTGCCTCCATGTGAATCGAAGGGAAATTGATCGAGCCTGCCGTTATTGCCAGCGAGGTCGTTATATAGATCGATGCCGCGAAGGCGAACCACTTCAACCCAACGCGCGCGACGTGCACTGTCGATCTTGCCATCCAGCAAATCGATTGCCTTCGCTAAGGACAGTGCGATAATCCGAGTACCCTGGTCCTGGTTCACGAAGCTGGTTGGGCCGCTAGGGTTCAGGGCCGCTAGCTCATCACCGCGACGAATCGCTTCGTCGAGATAGCGCTGCTCTGGCACTAGCTTGTAGAGTAGCGACGCCGCTTCCAGTTGGTGAGTCGTACGGTTCAGGCGATAGCGAATTTCTGACTGCTGAGCAACGAACGCGGCATTATTGGTGTTCGTAGTAGTCATAAGCCACAGCGAATCCGCAACAGCATCAAGGATCGGCGCATGGCCGACAACATCGCTTGTCAGGTCCTTGACACCGGCGCCGCGCTCCGCAATTCGTGCCGCATTCCATTGGCTATACGGAAGGAAACTGGTTGGCAGCATACGCGGACGACTGCGCGTAGTGGCACGCGCACGGAGCACGGAACTGTCCGGCACGTCAAACACAGTCGAGTTCGGATTTATGACGAACCCGCGCTCGGTGGACCATTCATTGGGCGCATTGCTGGCCAACACTCGCCAGTAATACGTGCCGTCCGCCAGCTTAGAAGTTGGCAAGAACCAGTTGCGCGTAGTCGTGTACCGAACCGGCGCGTTTGCACCATTCCGGATCTCCACGGTATAAACGGTACTCGCGGTCGCCTTTGGATGGCGCGACCAAGTGATGCTTGGCGGATTCTGTGCCTGGAGCGCGAACGCCGAAGGTGCTGGCTGCACGGCATCCAGCGCCGTGGACTGCACCCAGTCAGCATGACTGGGTGTTGCGATCGCCGAAACGAACGCAAGTGCTACAAAACGAAAAGTACCGAGGCAGCGAAAAGACATTGAGTATCTCCAAACAGATGAGCTCAGCCGGTTTGCGAACGTCCTTCCCCCGCGTCGAATGAGTAAAAGCAGGGGCGATACAGGAAACAGAACAGGCGGGGCAACGAGAAACCCAGTGTACATCATTCCGTACGGCAACGCGCAGTACCAGCAGCCTTTTTATCGAGACAGTGACGTATTTAAGACGTAAATCAATGACAAACAGCCAATCACTATGCATTTTCTCAATACATTAGAACTAATTATAACAACTTAGGTTATTAATTTACTCTGCAAATCAGACAGCATGTCGGAATCCATCTTTTGAGAACGTGCAGCCACACGCCCCCTTTTCCACTCCAGATTACCAAATCGTGCAATTTGTAATACTGATGCAACTGTAAAAAGTAGTAAAAGTTGGGCAGTAGGCTCTTCGACAAGTGCGCGGTTATACAGCAGTGTTGTAATTGTGATCACTAGCATAGGAGTACACGTTTCAAGAATCGCCATCCGCTGCGGCGACAGATTTTTCGCCTTTGAAGCGCGATGACTGACCCATGCCGCACTAATAATCATGCCTGCATATGCGGCCGCTCCTACGATGCCGAATTCCCAAAGCATAACCGCCACAACAGTTGCGTCGATGTGCAGTGGAGAATAACGACGTGCGATCGTGCCAGGACCAAACACACCAGTCGGCTTGCTTGCCGCAGGGCCATAGCCCAGTGTGCGACGTACTACCGAAGCCTGGGGATCCTGAGCCCAGATAGCAAGCGAGGCCCCCCTGCTGATCTCACCTGTGCGGTAATCGATCTTTTTGGTATCGAAGAAATACCCCCCCCTGGCTTCGAATTTCTCTGAAACAGTATTTCCCTTGTCAGCGTCCTTACCCCAGTACAACGCCGCATAGACGGACCATGTAGCTGCCATGAACGCAGCAATCGCAATCAAATAGCCGACCATTGCAAATACATTGCGCAAGATTCGCTTTCGCAATACCCAAAACAGCGCTACAGGCACCCACAAGAAAGCAGCCTTTACTTCGCCTAGGAGAATGACAGCTATACTGATCAATACAATAATGCCTGTCCGTTTTGCGCTCATCAGTCCCACATTCCAGCGGGCCATAGCATAGGTCATCATCGTGATAGCGAAAAGTACCAGAATGGCGCTATTCCCGCCGGCTCCTGGAGTGCCCCCAAAGGTCCCAACGATAGAATCGAAAGTGCGCTCGGTCGCAATAAAAAAGTGTTGATAAGCAACAATTGGCAATTGCAATAAAGCGATCGCCAACATTAGGTTCCAGATACGTTCTATTTTTTCGTCATCCCAACGAAACCAGTAGAAAGCCAGCAGCACACTAAACATCGGCAAGTAGCTCTTAATGCCAGAGACAATCTGCAACGGCGGAGGGCGATTCAAAACAACAGTAGCTGCAAAACAAAGCAGAAATAGGCAGGTGAACAAAATAACACTCTGCCCGAAGGGACTAGGCTTTGCGTCGCTACGTCGCGTGGTTCCTAATGTTAGCTTCATCAGAATACTGATAAAAAACAGCATTGACATTCCAACTGCCACCCACGTCGCCGACTTGACTCCTAAGAAATATAACAGGGTCCCCTGAATCAGGAATGTCATCACAAACAAACTGAGCAAGAGTCCGTACGCATCAACGAGGAAAAATAGTAGTGTGGCAATTGTTCCGCCACCAATCACCATCACCAGCGGCAGCGAACCGAGACCTCCAACCATTCCGATCAATATGGCTATTACCAGAAACACTGCTATGAGCGGCGCTGGCGCCCGCTTACGCGCGATGGCACGTTGGACTGGCCCGCGGGAGGCCTGCTTGTTCCGCAGCCTGCTGAAATAATTCGCCAATATCATCTGCAACTCCAGTATTTCTTATCATCCGCCGATCAGACGTGTCCGGCCAGCCGTGTCGAGCGACGAAAGCATCGCGTCAACAAATTTCTGTTGCACGGCATAAGCTGCCGATGTGTCTGTCGCAATGCTAGAGACTCGAACCAACATGCCATCCGGAATCGCGCCGCTTAACCCATATTTGAGCTGCTGCAATTTCTGCTCCATCCCCGGGCGGGTTACCTTGTTACCCACCGTGATCCAGTAAGTTATAGGTTCATAACGAGCACCCGCACTGGCAAACAGGCGCCGTACCGCGATATTCCCGTAAGCAGTCGCTAATTGGCCATCTATCTGGTTATTCACATTGAACCCCTGCGCTGTGTAGCAGGTTTCAGGCTTGTGCACGCCGAGACCATCGCTTTGGTCACCCCCGTAGGCGATCGACAACATAATTCGTTCGCCCTCGTGGTTGATGTAGGTACGCGAAAGCGTCTGGTTATAGATCTTATCAAGGCGAGATTGCGTATCCGGATCAACCTGCAGAGGTACAATAGAGTCATCGACGCGCCATTCGCCAAACTTCGAGGGAATTATCTGGGCAAGGTTGAAGCGAGCCTGCCTATCGGCCATCTTAGTGGTGGGCGTGATAACTTTAGTCACAGCAGCCGAGGACACCATCAGAACACCGAGCAAGGCGCTGATCATTAAGGATTTTCTCATGTTTTTTCTCCGGTGCGCGCTGCGGTCGTTTGGCGACGCACGATCCACTGAAGGAACGAATCTACACTGAGGATCAGTACCAGTGCTGTCACGAACAGCACCATGCCGGCAAAGCCGTGCAGGAAACCCTGACCTGCGGCGTCACCTAGGTAATAAGTAACCAGCGATAGCGTAATAACGCGAATTACGTTTGCCGAGAACGAAATCGGAATGATCAGCAAGGCCAGCGTGATATTGCGGAACGCCGACGAGTGCCGCACCACGTTCAGATAAAACAACCCGAGCGCTTCCAGGGTCAGCAAGGTTTGCAACCCGGCACAGGCGTCCGCTACAAGTAGCTGATACTGACCGATCTGCAGAATCACGCCGGCGCGCGCGATCGGGTAGCCAAACGCGAACAGCACATGCTCTGTGGCCCACGACACGGCCATTTTCATCGGCATGGTCAGTTGACTGACGATCGCACCCGGTAATGGAATCATGAAGAACATGAAGAAGAACGGGAACCACTGGTAGCGCAATGCGTTGGGACCGAACTTGATCAGAACGATGGACATCAGCACCACTAAGATCGAGCCGATCTCGAATGCTGCGATTGCCTGCGACCTGCCGAGGATGTACATCAGCAGGCCTACGACGAACACTGGCCAGCCGAGGGGCGAACCGGCATCGCCGTCGCTGACACGGCACATCTCGGGCCACTGCCGGTAAAGTAACCACACCGACAATCCGAGGATGATTGGGCCGTGCGCCTGCTCCTCGGTTGCCCACAGGCCCGTCATCAACGAATAGAGTGTTGGCACGTACAGTACCAATAGGCCTAGGATAACCGGCCAGAGTTCTGGCAGCACTGTACTAGGCGCTCTATCGCGATGCACCGACGACACGGTCGCCTGTTTCATCAGAAGTCTACCAGCACGGAGCCGACGACCTGGGCACCCGACTGAGTTACCTGGTCCGTCAACGACGCGACGTTGTCCAGCGAGGTGTGATTTTTGCGTACGACGATCAACACTCCGCCCGTGCGTGCTGCTAGGGGCAGTGCATCGGACGCCGTCGCGAATGCTGGCGCATCGTAAAGGACAATGTCGTGCGCCGCCTCCAACTGAAGCTTCAGCGCGCCAAACGCGCTGCGACTAAGCAACTCGAGCGGATTTGGAGGCAATGTTCCCGCTGGCAAGACCGTCAAAGAAAGCAGCGACGGTACCTTGGTGGCTACGCTGGTCTCGCCACGGCCTGCCAAAATATCGGACAGGCCTTGGCGTCCCTTAATGTCGAAGTTTTCGTGCTGGGTAGGGGTCCGCAGGTTCGCATCGACCAGCAGCGTGTTTTCCCCGAGTTGCGAGAACACCACTGCCAGGTTGGCAGCGAACAAGCTGGCGCCATCGCCCGGCTCCACGCCGACGATCGCCAATGACTTATGACCACGGGCGAACCAGCGCAGCATTACCTGACTCCGCACCGCGCGCAGCATTTCGACCTGATGGCTGAACGGCTGGAAAGCAGCAACTAGTTTCGGCGACAGCTTGCTTTCGCCTGGCGTCAGGTAGGGGTAATCGAACTGGCGTGCCAGCACCTGCTGAATATCGGCTTCGGTAATAAGGCCGAGGCGTTGCGCTGCCTCGCCGAAGCGAATGCCTAACTCCTTCTGGCTGCGCAGCACACGCTCCGCACCTTCTGGAGTGATCTTGCCGGATTCAAGCAGTAGTGCGCCAATGCTAGAATCACTGCCTACAGGCTTTGCCGCGGCTGAATTGATGGGGAGTGGGTGGTTCATAGCGGAATCCATATCTTTGCGAACTATCAGTTCAGGCGGAGTTGATGCTGCATTGTCTTTTTACCGAAGCTAAAACGCTTGCGCTTCGGTGCTGCCCAATTGATCGTCCCCAGCACCGGCACATCGGCGATATCGGTCAAGTCTGTCTCGGAACGAACGCGTCGGTCGAACATCTCTGCCAGCATGCACAGTCCCACGCCCAGCAGCGTGCCCAGGAACAGCGACAGTGCCACGTTCAACAAGACTTTCGGGCTTGAGGCCTCAAGCGGCGCAACGGCCGGATTCAGCAGAGCCACATCACTCTGCTCGGACTGGCCTTCGATCCGCGTTTGTGATTGGCGCTGCGAAGCCATTTCGAACGCGCGCTGCGCGCTTTCGACATCCTTGCTCAGCACATTCATTTCGTCACGTGTGCGATTTAATTCAAGCACGCGGGTGCGCTGTGCGTCCAAAGCGGCACGAATTTCAGATTCACGCTGATTCAGCACGGAGGCGTTGCTGCCAACGGTATTCTGCGTGAGACGCAAGTTTTCGTTGAGAGATGCGCGCAATTTCTCGACTTCAGCGCGGGCGCTAAGATATTGCGGGTGATTTGAGCTGAGGCGCTGGCCAACTTCGGCCAATTTCGACTCGGCAGCGCTCAAGCTAGCGCGCAAGTTTTGAATCAGCGGATTGTTATTCACATCAGGAGAATCGCCACGGCCTTGAGCCACGGACTGGCGCGAGCGACCTTCCATTGCTTGTGTCTGGGCTGCAACCAACTGCGCGGACAAGTCGTTGAGCCGTGTCGATTCCACGTCCAAACGGTTATCTACGCTGACAATGCCATGCTCCTGTTGATACTTCGACAGCCGGCTCTGTGCCTGTTCGAAATTATCACGCAGCACCTTGATTTGATCATTGAAATAGCCTGAGGCCTTGCGCATCGGCTCGACCTTCAACTGGATGCTTAGGCGCTGATATTCTTCAGCAAAAGAGTTGGCCACGGCTGCCACGAACGCTGGATCGGAGCCTTTAAAACTGATGCCAACCACACTGCTCTCACGCGATGGTTCCACTTCAATTTTGCGCAGCAGCAGGTCGGCGAGCCAGTCGCGAACGGTACCTTGGCCATTTGTCGCTTCCTGGAACTGCGCTTGGACCGCAGGGCTTTCTGCCAAGCGCAGGTGATCAACAACACGAAGTGCAACATTCTTACTGCCGATAATATCGATCTGCGTAGCCATATAGCCAGGCGTCAATTGACCAGGCAAAACCAGCCCGGTCAAGGGATCGATGCCTTTGAAGTTCATAACGATGGTACTCGTTGCCTGATAGCTCTTCGGCAATAGCGAGCTGACGATGATCGTGGCTAACACGGTCACCGCCAGAGTCAGAAGCAAGATTCTCTTGCGTGCGTTAAGAATAGTTAAAAACTGCGCGAAATTCATAGTAGTTGCTCACTTGGCGAGGCAGGAGCGCGGCGCGCTCCAAGTTGTCGATCAGAACCAGCTTTCCTTGACGTACACGACGTCGTCTACCTGCAATAGGTCGTCATGTTGTACCTGGACGATCTGCTCCTTGCCGTCTGCGCCGCGGCGTTTAACGCGGATGCCACGTTCGGTACCGCGCGGGGTGAGCCCGCCGCCAACCGCCAAGGCCTGAATCACAGTCATCTGACGCTCCAGCCTGAATGCGCCTGGACGCTGAACTTCACCATAGATATAGAAGCGAGGCGAACGCTCTGCGTAAATGATGTCATTGGGTTCTAAATCGAGGTCTTTCGACAGCTGGCCGGTACGCACCATATCGACAACGTCAATGACGGTCTTCGTCACATTACCGTCGCGCTTACGAATCAGACTGATCGTGTCACCGCCGTCTTGGCCAAACCCCCCCGCCAGTGCCAAAAGATCCATCACACTGCGCTTACCTTCCAGCGGGAACCGACCGGGACGGTTAACTTGACCCAGCACCGACACCTGGCGGCTCTGAATTTGGGACACGATAATATTCACCTGCGGTTTCTTCAGAAATCCGCCACGCTCGAGGGCTGCACCCAGCTTTTTCTCGGCAGACGCCACATCGAGACCATTTACATCAACCTGTCCCACGAGTGGGAAAGTAATCGCGCCCATTTCGCTGATGCGCGTTTCAATACCCAGGTCAGGGCTGCCATACACGGAGATCTTGACGACATCGCCCGGACCGAGCGTAAAATCGGCCGCGCTTGCCCAACCCATTATCAGCCCCAGCAGGCCACCCAGCATCCACTTCAGGAACGGTTTCATGAAATTTATATCCTTTAGCTGTTAAACAAAAATGGCTTACTTGAGCCCGGCGACGCCGCGTGCGTTTGCATCGGTGTCGGTCGTCTTGGTTGCGGAAACTGCAGGCGTAGATGGGACGGCCGCCGGAGCAGGTACACCAGTTGCCGGCTGGGCCGGTGCGCCACTGGCCGGCGCGTTGAGGTATTCGATCTTCGCGCTGGCTCGCAAGCGCTTGATCTCAGCATCGGCGGCGTCCTTATTCTTCTTGTTCATTAAGAACTGTTCAATTTGCGGTGCCGCCTGTTCCAAGTTCACGGGCGCATCCTTCACTTCTACAACGGACATGAGCATGCTGCGATCGCCTTCGCGAATGATGAACAGCTGTCCCTTATTCATAGACATAAGTTTAGAAGCCAATTCCGGCGGCAACTCTTGACTGGATCGAGCCAGCTGAGCGCGACCATATTTAATCTGATGCTGGTCGAGGTAGACCGCCACTTCATCTAGCGACTTCGATGCGTCGATAGCCGCCTTCACCGCATCTGTCACGTCGGCGGTCGGAAGCACCAGCTGGCGCATCTCAAAAATCTTCCGTTGTCCGAAAAATTGCGGATTCTGGTTGAAATACTGCTCTACTTCAGCTCGGACGGGACGCGCAGGCGTGCCGATACGTTTCTGCAAATAAGCCTGAGCAATGATCGTTGCCCTAGCTCGCTCTATGGCCTGCATTACCTTTGGATCCCGATCCAACTTTTCCTTAGCGGCCTCTCCCTCCAGCAATTGCCGGTCAATCAGTGCCTCAAGCAGCCGCTTTCGTGCCGTGTCTTGCTGGGCTGCAGTGATATTGGCGCGACCTAGCTCTTCATTAAGCTGCATTACTGTGATTTCTTCGCCATTCACACTGGCGAGAGCCTGGCCTGGCTTTTTTTCCGTCTTGTTGCCGCAAGCTGCCAAGGTTGCAGCGAGTACTACCACTGCAGTCCATTTGAGTTGGCGGGAGCGGGACATAGTCATGACGTTCAATTATTCCTCCGGTTTGATAGACGTGCCGTTCGTTGCACAGAAGTATTTGCAAAATTACCACAAAAAAGTCGTATTGGCAATAAATTGCATATCGTGCGTGGGTAGGTAGCGTCAAAAAAGTATTGACGGTATTTTAACAAAATGCCGGCTTTCACAACTGAGAACGTCCTTAAGGCGTGAATTTTCGCCGATATCAGTGCGCATTCTCGCGCTGCAGGACTACTTTAATGGTCCGTAGAATGATGTAAATGTCCAACCAAAGCGACCAGCTACGCAGATAATCCAGGTCATAGCGGATACGAGCCTCCATCTTGTCAAGCGTCTCCGTTTCACCACGGAAACCGTTGACTTGGGCCCAGCCCGTGATGCCCGGCTTGGCTTTGTGACGCAGCATGTAGCCCTTGATTAGCTTGCGGTACTGCTCGTTGTGCGCCACTGCGTGTGGACGTGGGCCAACGATGCTCATGCGTCCCTGCAGGACGTTAAAAAATTGTGGGAGTTCGTCCAGTGAAGTGCGGCGCAGGAACCCGCCTACCTTGGTGATGCGCTGATCGTTTTTCTTCGCCTGTACAACCTTGGTGCCGTCTTCTGTTACTGTCATAGAGCGGAATTTGTAAACGTAGATCTGCTCGCCATATAAGCCGTAGCGACGTTGACGGAAGATGATCGGCCCCGGCGAAGTCAGTTTAACGGCAAGCGCGATAGCCAGCATTATCGGCAGCAGCAGCATCTGGATGATCAGCGCAAGTACGATATCGCTGGCACGCTTCAGGAAACTGTTAAATCCGGTAAATGGCGTCTCGCAGATAGCGATCACCGGCATGCCGCCGACATTGTCGAAACGCGCCTGCATGAGGTCGAAAACATAAATATCCGGCAGGAAATATACTGATGCGGTCGTGTCCTGCAGGTCGTCGAGCAGCTTTCGGATGCGCGGCTGGGCCGAAATCGGCTGGCTAACGAAGATCATCTTGATGTTGTTCTCGCGCACGAACGCGGCTACATCTCCCATCTTCCCGAGAATCGGATATTCCAGCTCGGCGGGATGGCGGTCTGCCGTGCGATCGTCAAAGAAGCCTCGCACCTGCATGAACAAGTTCGGATAGCGCTCGGTGGTTCTAGCAAACTTGATGCCCACGTCGTTGGCGCCCACGATCAGCACGGAACGAACTTCTCTCGCATTCGATGGATCCGAACCCATTGTGCGTACCGCCAAATGACTTACCAGTAGTACGAACGGTGTCGCGACAAGCCACGCCAGCACCACTTTTCCTTCATAGTGATAGGCCAGGCCGCTAACAGCGCCCAGAAACACGAGGATCAACGCCGTAATTAGCCAGCCACCGATGACATCGCGCGAGTAGGCAAGGACACGGCCACTCCGCCAAGTGCGGTAAGGATCGATGTGCTGGTAGACTGCGGAGGAAATGAAAAACGCCAGAATCATCAGCACCAGTGAATATCCGGTGAACGGTTCGCCAAATAACCTGCAGGTGCAGTAAAGTGCACCCATTATGATCAGGGGATCTAAGACGCGCTGAAAGAACGAGATCAGCGGAATATCATTTATGGTCATTTCTGCTTCTTCAGAACTGTGCGGTAGCGTTTAAGGACACGCCGTTAGCGCGGTAATCGCCATTGCCGACAATGGCAGCGCCAGAACGCTGATCGTGGAAGGCACTCGCACTGAGCTGTATAGATTTAGTAGCGGCCCAGACAAGACCGATCGTCGAGCCACGGATACGGTCGCGAGCCTCACCGTTAAAAACAACATTGGTCTGCTCTTCGAATTCACGATTCTCGCGACGCGTCGATGCCGTCGCTTGCAACTTCGACGAAATGTTCCATGTTGCACGCAGACTGGCGCCGCGGTTCAGGCTGCTTGTAACCAACGTGTTTTCAACGGCAGCGAATTCTCGCCATGCGTCGGCATTAAACGATAGCTTTCCGGTGGGGGACCACCGTACCGAGATCCTGCCATTGGCGCCGCTTGAGTCGCGTGACTCGAAGAAGCCATGCTTGCGTTTCGCGTAGCCAGCGAGCACCGTAACCTGTGTCACACCACTGAGCAGCCAGTTGACGTTAAGTTTCAGCTCGTCCTGCGTATAGTCGTCATCAAGAACAATATTGCCGAATCGCCGCGGGTTGTCATAACGCCCTTCGAGTCGGCGCGCGACAAGACCGACTCGGCTGCCACTGTGGGCCAGGTAATCAACGCCAACCTCGGCGAGGTCCTCGGTCCGGTCGTTGACACTTTGGGCCTGAAGCTCGTAGGTAAACTTGTTGCGTACGTAGCCGCCCCGAACCTGCCAGCTGGGATGGAATCGCCAAGCACCATCGACGTGCGCGTTGCGCTGAGTACGCAGGTTGCGTTCATCGACATGATAGTCCGAGAACGGCGTCAGCGATTCGGTATAAAGCCCGCCCAGGTGACCACTCAAACGATTGCCGAGCTCCCAGGCCAAGTCGGCCGAGACATCCTTAGCGTTGTAGTCTAACTGGTCCAAGTGATCAAACGTGACGCGCGTGACCTTAGCATAACCCGTCAGTTTTTGGCGGCCGATCGGACGTTCGACGAGAATGCCCGCTTGCGCCTGCCTGGCACGGTCGGACCGCTGTCCGTCGAACGACACGTCGTCCGGCAGGCGAAGCAAGTTATCGTCATAGGTGTAACCCAACGACACGAACGGATGGATCGTATCGCTGATCTGAGCGGAAGCGCTACCGGAGAACAGCAATACCGCCATCGCAAGGGGGCTGAACTGCAATCTATTGAGGCTGTGACTCGACATTGTCAACATTTCTATTGTTAATTAATCAGCAATCTTACCAGTAAGTCCAGCTTGAGGTCACCATAATCCATGCCCCAAGCAGACCATTTGTAACAGCATGCGCGATGATAGCTGTCCACAAATTACCGGTACGCATATACAGCAAACTGTAGGCAACCCCTGCAACAATGCCTGCCAACCACAAATTGTGTTCGAACCCAAACAGCACGACGGTGCCGATAAGTGATTGCAAACCAACGCGGGCGGGATACACTTGCAGAAAATTGCGTTCTTCCAGCCAGCGCATAAGGAACGAGCGCCAGAACAACTCTTCCATCAGTGGCACCACTAGTGCGGCACCGGCTATACGGCAGGCAACGAGCAGCCAATCCATGCGCGGGGTGCCGCCAGTCGGGTCGAACCCGGCCGATGTGCCAATTTGCATCCAACCTGCATCGAGATTAATCCACAGCAGCAGCACCCCACCCCCAACAGCGACCACGCTGCACCAGCGGCGCAGGCTCAGCGGATGCCACGCGAGTTCGGCATATGATTTGCGGTAGGCAAGCAGCACCAGTACGACAGCGACGATCTTGACCGGATAAACCCAGCGGAGGGTCTCAGCTGTCCAGCCCAGCCGGACCAATCCGTCGGCGACCGCGATGAAAGCCATATAGACCGCAAACGGCAGGATACGGCCGCTTGACGGGCGCCGGAATATCCCGATCGGGTCTCTTGCCCCACTCGCGGCGTCGGCGCCGGTAGCAGGACGCTTGTGCTGCTGTGCTGTCATAATATTATTGGCGATAGGGACGAGGCATATTGCAAGCTGCTCGCGTTGAGGTTTGCAGATGTTACAACAAGCCTGCGGCGCTGTGCCGCACAAATGGTGCGCTTAGGAAATTTAACGAAAAATTGCGTCAACGGCGCGACTCGATTTCTTCCCACCGTTCAAGCGCCGCCAGCAGGGCTACGTCGATCTCCTGCAATCGGCTATTGACGCGTCCAGCTTCGGAGGCCGATTTTTTATAGAATTCCGGATCCGCCAACGATGTGTTCAGGGCGGATTGCTCCGCCTCTAGCGCTGCGATCCGAGCCGGTAATTCGTCCAGCTCGCGCTGTTCCTTATAGCTGAGCTTCCTAGGCTTGGAGGTCGGCGCCGCAACTTCTTCCTGCTTCACTTTGGAGGGCGAGATCTTTACAACGGCATTTGCCTGCTGGCTACGTGCAAAGCGTTCCCAGTCGCTGTATCCACCCACGTATTCGCGCCACACGCCATTTCCTTCAGCCACGATCACCTGCGTGACGACGTTGTCCAGGAAGGCACGATCGTGGCTGACCAGCAAGACGGTACCGGGATAATCTTCCAGCAACTCTTCAAGCAACTCCAACGTGTCGATGTCGAGGTCGTTGGTCGGTTCGTCCAGTACCAGTACATTGGCCGGCTTGGCGAACAGCCGTGCCAGTAACAGGCGATTGCGTTCACCGCCGGACAGCGTGCGTACCGGCGAGCGGGCCCGCTCTGGCGCGAACAGGAAATCGCCCAAATAGCTCATAACGTGTTTCTTCTGACCATTCACCTCGACCCACTCGCTGCCGGGCGAAATGGTATCGGCGAGGCTAGCCTCTTCGTCTAGCTGGGCGCGCATCTGGTCGAAATACGCCACCTCGATGCGGGCCCCCTGCTTCGCGGTGCCGGCGTCCGGTGTTTCCTGGCCAAGAATCATCTTCAGCAGCGTGGTCTTGCCGGCTCCGTTCGTGCCGATTAGACCGACCTTGTCGCCACGCATGATGGTGGCGGTGAATTCCCGCACGATAATCTTGTCGCCATAACGCTTGTTGATGTTTTCCAGATCCGCCACGATCTTGCCAGAGCGCTCACCAGCCGCCACTTCCAGCCGCACCTGGCCCTGCTGGTCGCGTCGCACGCTGCGCTGCTCGCGCAAGCGCTCAAGACGGCGCACGCGGCCTTCGTCTCGGGTGCGACGTGCCTGGACGCCCTTGCGGATCCATACTTCCTCCTGAGCCAGGAACTTATCGAACTTTGCGTTTTCCACCTCCTCGTTCGCCAACTGTTCCGCCTTGCGTGTTTGGTAGGCTCTGAAGTTGCCCGGGTACGAAAGCAGTCTTCCCCGATCAAGTTCGACTATGCGGGTGGCCACGTTGTCGAGGAACGACCGGTCATGGGTAATGAACAGTACGCTGCCTTTGAAATCTCGCAGCAGATCTTCCAGCCACTGGATCGAAGCAAAGTCGAGGTGGTTTGTAGGCTCGTCGAGCAGCAGCACATCCGGCACTGCGACCAGCGCACGTGCGAGAGCCACGCGCTTCTGCATGCCGCCGGATAGAGTCTTCATCAGGCCGTCCGGCCTTAGGTTCAGACGGTCCAGCGTCTGCTCGACCTTGTTGTTGATGCTCCAGGCATCGGCAGCGTCTAGCTTGACGGAGATCTGGTGCATGCGCTCCATTAGCGCATCGTCATCGCCTTCGCCAAATCGACTCGTCAGCGCTTCGTATTCCTTGACCAGGCCCGGCAGCTCGCCCAGTCCGGCAGCGACGGCATCAAACACCGACATTTCCGGATCGAACACTGGCTCCTGCGCTACGTAGGCGATTTGCAGGCCTTGTTGCATGACCAGCAAACCGTCATCGAGCTTGTGCTGCCCAGAAATAATCTTGAGAAGCGACGACTTGCCTGTGCCATTGCGACCGATCAGGCCGACGCGTTCGCTCGTTTCCAGTGAAAATTCTGCGTGGTCAAGTAGGGCATGATGGCCAAAGGCCAGTTGACCGGAAGTGAGGGAGATGACTGCCATGGGGGGGATTTCAAGACGTGAACCCGTCATTGTACCGACAGAAGAGATTAAAGAGTACTAACTTCTTCCACGCCCTCGGCTATAATTGCGACCGCCTCACGTCCTCCCCGTAGCACAATGGATAGTGCACATGCCTCCTAAGCGTGGGATACTGGTTCGATTCCAGTCGGGGGGACCACCTCGTCATTTCAGGTTGTATCATTCAGTCCACGTCCATCCCTCTAAGCCGCTATTCATGTGGCTTTCGTTGTTTCCTGCCAGCTCACCTTGTATCATCCCATCACAAAGATTTGTTGGTACATATTGTTGGTACTTCCATAGCCCTACGCCGAAGTACCAACATTGAGAGGAAAGATGGCATTAACAGACACGTTTGTCAGACAGACGAAACATAGTGGCAAGGAGCCCGGCGACAAGCACTCCGACGGCGGCGGACTATATATATTTGTGCGGGCCAGCGGAAAATATTGGCGCCTCAACTACCGGTTCGAAGGAAAACAAAAGACTCTAACGCTCGGTGTCTATCCTGCCGTCACGCTGGCGGCAGCAAGAAAGTTGCGCGACCAGGCACGGGAGCAGCTGGGTGCCGGCGACGATCCAAGTGCCGTAAAGAAGGCAAAGAAGGAAGAACGCAAGCGCACTGTTTCAGAGACGTTCGAAGCGATCGGCCGACAGTGGCTGGAGAAGACGGCCGCACGGCGAGGGCCCAAGACGCAATCTAGGGTACAAAGCTGGCTCGATCGCGACGTCTTCCCGGCCATAGGCTCACTGCCCATATCAGCGTTGCGGCCGCGCGACATCCTCGGCGCCATTGCGCGCATCGAAGCACGTGGAGCGCACGACTCGGCGAGGCGCGTGCTCGGCTATTGTGGGCAGATCTTCGAATATGCGATGCTGATTGAGGCCGTCCAGATCGACATTACAGTTGGATTGCATCGAGCGCTTGAGGAGCCTCAGCAACGCCACTACGCCGCTATCACTGAACCAGAGAAAGTCGGCGCCCTCCTCCGTTCGATCGATGCATACGATGGGCACCCCTTCGTCCGTGCTGCACTCAAACTAGCACCTATGGTGTTCGTTCGACCTGGCGAACTGCGCACCGCAGAGTGGTGCGAAATCGATCTCTATAGTGCAACCTGGTCGATCCCTGCAGTCAAGATGAAAATGGGCAGCGATCATATAGTGCCGTTGGCGCAACAGGCCGTGGACGTACTTCGTGATCTCCAAGCCATATCGGGCAGTGGCCGGTTCTGTTTCCCTAGCATTCGTACCGGTCAGCGTCCAATGAGCGATAACACTGTGAATGCTGCGTTGCGCTCGATGGGATACAGTAAAGAAGTAATGACTGGCCATGGTTTTCGCGCCTTGGCGCGGACCATTATGGACGAAGTACTTGGAGAACGCGTCGACCTGATAGAGCATCAGCTCGCGCACCAGGTGAAAGACGTTAATGGTCGAGCATACAATCGCACGGCGCACCTGCCAGCTCGCAGAGAAATGATGAAACGGTGGGCAGATTATTTAGAAAACCTGAGGCTGAGCACTTCTTAATGGAGCCCAGCACCCAAGATCGAAGGATTAATTATGACCGAAATTGTATCGGTGCAAACTGCAAATACTTTAATCGAAGCTTTGCGAAGCCCCCCTCACCGGATGGATGCGATCCCCATCGCTACTCGGTGGCTGATTGAAGCAGAGGCCGGATTGCTAAGCCTGCCGCCTGGATCGGCTGATAAACTACGTAGTGCGCTAGATACGAAAAACGAATCTCACTGAACTTGATCATGCATATGGATACTCTTTACCATTATTGCTCCTCTAGTGCATTCTATGCAATTATTCAGAACCGCTCTATTTGGCTATCTTCAATGCAACAGTCAAATGATGCGAACGAGGGAAAATTTGCCATCGAGGTGATCACAAACTGGGGAAAAGAAGATGGCCTTTCCGAAAAACTAGTTGATGACATTAAAAACTATCTGAAGACCGGCACAGACTCCGTTGGCTGTCTAGGATTTTGCTTATCAGAGCATGGAGACAGGCTTAGCCAGTGGCGAGGGTATGCAGATGATGGGAAGGGATTTTCAATAGGATTTTCTCGTACATACCTAGAATCACTTTGCTCACCTAAAAGTGACCCCATCGAGAAACTTTGGCTGAAAAAGATTCTTTATGAATTCGATCAGCATAGATCCGAATTAAGTTCACTGTACAGTGAAATCAAACGCGCTGCCGGCCGAGGAATTTTTCGCCACGGCGAAGAACTTCAAAAAATAATCTTATCAGAAGATCCCAGTGATAAAACCATTTTCCGAGAATATGCTAACTTAGTCGGAAAATTAGTTATTTCCTCGCCCCACCTTTATACGCTCAAAAGCTCGTCTTTCTCCGAGGAGTCTGAGTGGAGACTTCTGACGTCGCAGACCGGATCAGAGGTCCGGCATCGCCTCGTCAATAATCAAATAGTTCCTTACTGTGAGATTTCCCTTTTGGGGATTGGATCTCCGATCACGGAAATTATTTTAGGTCCAAAACAGCAAAGTCCAGTGGAAGTGGTTCAAGACTTTCTCAAGGAAAACAAATTTGGCAATGCTTTGGTTCGGCGCTCATCTGCTACTTATCGGTAATTAAGGACTAGGACAACTAGCTTTCTTGAAACTTACAGTCGCACTAATTCTCGCCTTGGGCGAAATAGAATTAGACCATCCTGACTTCCTTAGAGGTACCGATAATGCAAGTTCCGCAATTGTTTGGTCATATTGAGTTTGATGATGAACAGCATCGAGCAATGGTCTGTAGAGATGTGGACACTCCCGATGAATTAATGGTTCACTACTGGGGCGGCATGCCAAACAGAGGGAGAGCCGTGCGTTTAGCGGTTGGCCAAGCGGAGGACGATGGTTATAGGACGGCGTCTGTTCTGACCGCGTATGCAACGCTAGATGAAGGTGCTGGTTTGACTCGGGTTCCAGTTAGCTCTGATTTTGTTGAATTCCTCAAATCTCTTACGATCTCTGTATTAGTCCAAGAAGAACAATGCACATTCAAATTGCAACGTGAAGGTATAATTTCTTATGGAATATGCAAGCGCAATACCAAAGCGCCTGACACCAGAGTTGAAAATTTATCTTCTTGGTCTGACTTTAGACAATGGGCGAATAAGATTAGGCAGACAGAAAATGCCGAATTGTTCCGAGGACACGGTGACAGTAGATTTTCACTAACTACGACATTTCATCGTAACGGGCGCCAAGACATGGTGAAATATTGTGATACTGTTGTACCAGAGTTTCGTTCGCATGCAGAAGCTGCGTTAGGCAGAAGGCTTGATGGCGATGGATATGAGTTTGCGACCTTACTAGCGCTTGCGCAACATCATGGATTGCCAACTCCACTATTAGATTTTACCGCCTCGCCATATATCGCAGCTTTCTTTGCCTTCGCAGATGCTCTGGATCAAGCACGCGAGGAGGCGACACATGTACGAATTTTTGCGGTAACGCGCGCATTTCTCGGATCATCCACACCGCCAGTAGTGTCCCTGACTGGAGCTTGGCCTTTCATCTACCGCCTTGCCGTCTCGCCCATTAACAATCCACGTTTATATGCTCAACAGGGACAGTTTCTGGCAACCAATGTCGCAATGGTTGAAGATTTTCTTGAAATGTGGGAGTTCAATACCGGCAAGCAAGCCATATATGCAGCCGACATTCCAATATCGGAAACTGTAAAAGCCCTAGAGGACCTTAAATACATGGGCGTTACCGCTGCCACAATGTTCCCGGGGTTAGACGGCGCATGCAAAATGATGAAGCACGATATGTTCTTCCGTCAGCAAAAGGCTGCACTTTGACAGTAAGAGTTTAGGATTGTGATTCCTGTTGTCGTGGGTTCGAGCCCCATCAGCCACCCCAAAGAATTTATTGTGAAACAACGGCTTAGCTAATTCCGAAAATTTCACAAAACGAAATTTCCAAGCAACATAGGAATTTTCCAATGAACGGCCGCCTAGTGCGGCCGTTTGCGCTCAGCTCGCGCAAAGTCGCGCAACCAGTCAGTCTTGGCGTGTAGAATGCCTAGACTGTTTACGTGACGGAGATCGGTGTGCAATACCTCTTGGTTGATAGACACTCGGATTTCGCGTTCGTCATCCAACTCTTTCTTGAGATAGAAGGCCATCAGGTCGTGATAGCCACGTCTGAGACTGCTGCGCGGCTCATTGACGAGTTCGAGTTCGACGCGTACTTGATGGATTTAGGTGCAATTACACCTGATCTCAGCGCGTTAATCGGAAGAAAGAAAACAGGTACGCTTGGTCAAAAACCACTTACCGTTCTTTGGTCTGGGGACATCTTTAAATTTTGGCGATCCGGCCCAAGCTGCGACTATTTTTTCGTGAAGCCGTTTTCACTCCACACCCTTTCTAGCGTTCTCGGAAAATCTTTCTAACTGCATCGCTGTCATACCTGCTGGCGAGACATTCCGTTCTAGCTGTGGGATACCTCTCCTGCTCTCCGACTGGTTCGACAGCTATGCGCAATTAACCCATGTGCAGAAGTCTATGAACTCATTTCATCATAGCCCTAAGGGATCTAGGGGCATAGAATCAGGGACATGCGTCTAAGCGTACCCCCGTCCTTTCCCTGCCGCGCTCCTACGTTGGCCCAAATCCTATCCCAACTTCATCCCACCTTCCTTACCTCTGGATCCAGCCAGTGCCAAGTTGTTGGTGTTGGTACATAGTTGAAGATCCCATTGTAAGTGGCGTTTTTTAAAAAGATTTCGACATTATCAGAATTCTCTTGCAACAATACAATGTCATCATTCGAAAGTATCAGCTCCAATACAGGCGCAGCTAATTTCGCCGGCGTCCGAGTTCCAATCTCAAATTTCAAAGTATACCGGCCAGACCTCCAGATCATTTGCGAACGTAGGAACGAAATCAAGCCCTGCACTGTTTCCGTATGATAATAATGTTCTGGGTCATATCGCCCCGCATTCATGAGGCGATGGCGTTCAATCGCCCATCGACGCGCAAATTTCCGAAAAGTTTCAGTGTGAGTCGAGAGCCTATTCCGAAGCTCCACGTCTTTAATATCTGTGGAAAGGATTTTCATCGCAATCGCTTCGGCTTCCTGGAACAGGGGCTGACTTTGCGCGCCAGGAAAAATCAAGTGGCCTTTTACTTCCACCACTTCATGCCATCGGAATAAAAATCTTGCGCCTGATTCATGAGTCAAGCATAGCTGAACACTATCAATAAGAACATCGTGATTTGCCGTTAAAGCGACTTTGATGTTGAGAACTGGCCCAAGTTCGGTAAACCCAATCTGCGCGCCCCAAGAGGGAATTACCGTTACCACGGGCCGACGAAGCCATGACTTTAGCGCAGCGAAAATAGGAACTATCCACGCTGCTGCCCCCACGATTCCTGTAACAAGCGCCCACTCTTCTTTTGTCATTTTGTGAAGAGAAAAGTTGAAAAGCACTATTTTACCTACATCGTGAGCGCCACCCTCAATGAACGGTCGCCGCGGTGGCCGTTTTTTTCTCCTGCCGCTATTAACACGCGCCTCGCTTCGCGTGACGCAGGCTCTTGCAGTTAGGCATCGCATCCCTTAGCCGACGGTGCAACGGCGTTGGCTCGTCCGCAGGCTTATCTGTGCAGGAGAGTCGTAGCTACGACTTTAAGCCAGCTTTCACTGCAACTTTTGGCAGCTTTTCGGACTGCTCGTCAGATCCTGCAGGATGCGGAGTACCACCTCCCAGTACTCCGCGATGAAAGCTTCGGTGAACGGGGCACCATGCGTTCGCTCCAGTTCGTTAGCAAGGTTTTGGAACGCTGTCCAACCATCGCCTGTTAGGTTCAATGCGTGAATTTTCATATGCCCCTCCCTACCTCTAGGCTAAGGCTTCAAGACTGCGGTGACCTTGATCAGCGTCAATGGGTATGTGGCTTCAGTCCTGCAAGCTCGGCATCAGTTACACACTATCTGCGCTGCTCTCGGTCTTCTTGGACACACGCACATTCGTCCAGCTCACGTTGGAAGACACCAGCCAAAAAGGTACTAGGCCCTTTCAAATACTGCTCGGCCCGGAGCGCAATGTTGCGCAGCCTAGCAACCTCCCAGAGCAGAGCTTCTACGTCACCCGGTGCAGGGTTAAGTCGGCGCTGACCGATCTCATGGAGCTGCTCGCGAGTGAGCGAAGGGCGGAGGGTAGTGGACATGGCTGATAAATACTGTATGAAAATACAGTATATCAGCCTAGCTGCATACACACGATTGTTGTACAGACGTCTGCACACCTATTTCATTACGGCCTTCAGACCGGCGTAGAACTCCCGCCAGCCGAGGGCTTGCTCACGCCATGCGTGGCAGGCAGTGGCGTTGTGGGCGTCCGCTTCGGCAACGTCAGATAGCGGAATGCCGGCGGGTTCTCGATCAGCGTCATCGGCGGCTCCGGCAGGCTCACCTCGCCAGGCGGCGTTGTAACTGCGCACGAAGCCAGCATTGACGCCGAAGCGACGATCGTCATCACGCGTGACGTACACCGGAACCAGTTTTTCAATTTCTTCTCCCCTCACGTAGACCGTTTTAATCCGGTCGCGATATTCGATTTCAGTACGGACCACCACATGCTGCTGCGCACGGGAGACGGCCACGGCATGCGTTGCTTGCGCGATGACGTAGTCTGTGTGCGCCTGGCCAGCCTGCATCGCACCGTCCAGCTTGCCCAGAAAGTAAAAGGCTGCAGCTGCCGCGGCAATGAACGCCCAGCGCAGCCATGCGGGAATTTCCGCGCTCAGCATGCGAGCACCCGCGACGCGACATTGAAGAACGCCAGGCGCTCCGCCAGGCCGTTATGGCCACCGTTAACACGCTTCGTCACCTTCTCCTGGTCGCCGGTATCGGCCAGCGCATTCAGGCCACGCGTCAGCCAGAACACGCATGCTGACTGCACCGCGTATTCGGGCGTCTCCAGCAGCTCCGGGTGGGTCAGCAGGTCGATGCCGAGTGACCGCCCGCATGCTGCGTAGTTCGCGCGGCCTGTCGTCTGGATGAGGCCACGGCCGCGGTACCGCAGGCCGTCGCCCGTCTGCGTATTGCCCAGGTTGATTGAGCCCTCGTAGCGCTTCTGCGCCGGCGTCGGACCCCAGATCTCGCGCAGCATGCGCAGCTGGCCTGTTTCGTGCGCCACCTGCGACAGGAAGGCGGCCTGGCGCGCGGGGGTCGTGATGCCGTACTGAGGCATATATTTGTTGAGCGGCACCAGGAAGGCGGCAGCGCGCTCGCGGCCGGCCTGCGGCATGATGGCCAGCAGTTGATCGAGCGTCATCACAGGCCACCCCGCATATCCTTAACCACCTCGGCCACGTCGTGTGCCATCTCGCCGATGTCCTTGTCCTTGCGCTTATCCAGCCAGCGCACCAGGCCGCCCAGCAGCCACCACGCCGGCAGTCCCGACACCGCCATGAGCGGCGCCGAGACATATAGCACGCCGACTTCCTCCGGCGCACCGAGCAGCATGCTGATCGTCCGGGCGGATGCGAACAGCTCCGGCCAGCAGCTATGAATGGCGACGATCACCAGCGGGCCAGCCGTGCTGGACATGGCGATCGCGCACGTGATGCGCACGAAGGCCTCCCGGCGCGTATGGGGCCACATGAACAGGAAGGTCAGCGCCGCTGCGGCGGAACCGGCAAGCATGGGCACGCCAAGGATTTTAAGAAGCGCACCACCAGCTGCGCCCGTTTCGATTGCCATAGATTCTTTCATGGGGGAAATTGAAAAGGCCACCCGGAGGCGGCCTGCAGTTACATAGAGGGATGGTTACGCCGGAGCGTCGGTATTGACTGGCTCTTCCGAGGGCGGCGGATCCGGCGGACGCCGGCGCCACGTGTGACCAAGTGGCTTGAAAACATACGCACAGAAGTAATCGGCGGCGCATGCCGATGCGACCAACCCGTTGACGTATTTCCCATCGGGGTCGAAGATTTCGACGTCTGGAAACTGCTCTGCGTGCATGTCGCACAAGAATGGAGGGTATTCATCGGCCATGGGTTCTCCTTATATTTGGTAGGTGACGATGACAACGCCGGGCCGACCAGCGGATCCATAAATTTTTGTCTGCGGGACGCCGGCACCACCCGAGGACGACGAAACAACACCCGCGCCGCCGGAGCCAAATCCCACTGCGTCTTGCACGCCGTTCGCGTTTGGTTCTGTGGACTTTGGGTAGGCCCCGTAACCGAGCAGGCCGTCAGCACCGCGGCCCGAGCGAAACGTGGGCGCGTAATCGCCGTAGCCGGAGTAGTAGTCAAAGCTTTCCGGCAGTGCACGCTCACCCATCACACCTGGAAGGTTGAAGTCACCGCCCGTCGCCGCGGCTCCGGCGCTCTTACCACCTTCGGCAAGGATCGTTGTAACACCGGTGAGAGCAAACGAGGAATTGCCGCCATCGTTGTAGACATTGGAGGTGCTGACCACGCCGCCCAAGCCTACCGAGACGGTCGCCATGGCACCGATCGTCAGATCGTTCAAGCGCTTCTTCGCGTACGCGCCGCACCACCCGCCAGCCGAGCCGGAATTGGTGCCGCTCTGGCCACCACCCTGTACGATCACTTCCAGGTCCGTCGCTGGCACTGGCCACATCTGCGTGCCCGTCAGGTAGACCGTCACCGTGCGGCCGCCGACAACAGCCTTCCCGTCGCGCCGGGTAACGAACACGCGGAACTTGCTCACCGCCTCTTCGGCGACGACGTGAACGATGTCACCTGCAGCCAGCGTCATCGTGCCGCCGTACACCTGGAAGTTCGCGCTGGTCGTCAACGTGGTCACGCCACGCAGGACCAGCGTGCGCCAGGCACCGACCTGAGGGGCATCCGGCAAGCCGGTGATCGTGCCGTTGCCGGTCATCGGGATCACGTTGCCGGCAGGGCTCCAGACATCCGGTGTTGCTGATACCGGGACCGCGTTGGCCTCCTTGAAATTCAGTGCCCCGGACATGCTGCCGCCATTGATGCCACCGGCGGGGCCAGGCCCGCCAGGCTCACCACCCGGCACGATGCGCCAGTTCGCCACCGCGCTGCCGCTCGTCGATGAATCGACATTGTCGACAGCTACCGCAAGCGAGGAGTTCGCGCCGCTGTTCACGTAGACGGTCACGACGCCATCCATACGCTGCGCAATGTTCGCGGGATTGGCAACCCGCACGCGCTGACCAGGGAAGAACTGCTTGTCGGCCAGCCCTGCACCGGTAAATTGCTTGTTGCCGAGTCCGATCACCACCGGCGAGATGCTGGTGCCGGTCAGTGCGATGGCGTAGCCTTGCGCGGCGTCGCGCGCCGCTTCGGCCGCTTGCTTCGCTGTCTGTGCATCGCCTTTGGCAAGCACGGCCTGGTTGCGAGCACCATTGGCATCATTACGGTAGCCCTGCGCCTCGTCGCGCGCACTGCGTGCATCCACCACGGACTGCGCTACCGCCGCCGCGCTGGTATTCATTTCGTCATTGACGAGGTTGATCTCGTCGATCATCGGATTAAACGCCGCCACAACGGCATCGGCCCGAGGATCGAAGTTTTCCGGGTCGTTTGTGTTCGGCCCGGGCGGTAGATGTTTAATGACCGTCGTCACATTTCCTCCACTTCCAAATCAATAATCCCGTGGCGTGGGCCATCAAGATCGATACTGAATTCCTTGTGCGGGCCGTAGATGAACAGGGGCTCGAAGTAATCGAGCGTGAAGTCATCCAGCCCGGACCACACCGCAGGCCGCCCGCTCAGCTGCTGACGCAGCTCCAGGAGCCTGTCGGTCAGCTGCTTGTCGAACCACACCTGCCCACTCAGCTTCGGCACAGAACGCTGCGGATCCATTTCGAGGTCGCCCCACCGGTTGCGGGTGATGGTCGAAAAATTTAGATCGTCCGACCTCGCCTTGTACTGCATGTCGCCGATGTACACCGCGTTGCCGAGGATGATCCCACCCACCTTCCGAAGGCCTACGGCCTTGCGCACCGTGACCGTGATATGCGCATTGCGGTACTGCGGCAGATTGAAAAACTGGACGTTCTTCCGGTAGGTAAACTCGCCATAGAAGTAGTCGCGCCAACCGAACGATTTGCGCTTGCTGAGCTTCACTGACACGGCGTACACCTCGACGCCGTCGACGGTGACGCTGATCGATACGCTGGCGGCATCCAGGCCAATGACGGCAATCGATGACACGCGCCGCCCGGGCGCCACGGTCTGCACGATGTCGATCGGCGCCACCGTCTGTGTACTGCGCAGCTGGTCGAACGACGAGAACTTGTTGGTTGGCCCGACCTTCGCCCACGCCGTACCGGTCGCCAGGGGCTGGCCGGTGTTGGCGTCCATCTGCGATTCGTAGACCAGGTGTGCAACCGGATCGATGACCCGATGGCCCTTGGAATAGGCCGTTCCTGCCGCATACGCCCCATAGGTGTCGCCGATGTACTGCCACCAATCCGGCGATGCCTCCGGCGTATGCCCCTTGTTGGCGGCCCGCAGTGATCGGTACACCGCAAGCACGCCGCCAAGCACGCCTTGGCATACGGTGACGTCCAGGGCATACTGCGTGGTGCCGTCGTACTTCGCCGGTGGCGCTTCGATCACGGAGCTGTAGACCAGCATCGACTCCGTAATTTCAATGGGCGGAATCACCCTCATGCAAGCTCCTTAATATCTTGTGTGACGAGACGGTCGCCGTTGCGGCTGACCCGAACCAACAGCTTCGACGTCGCGTTGGTGTTGTCTGCAGTCTTGCTGGCAGCCGTGCGCAGCTCACTTACTTCGATCCGTAGCAAACGCAGCTCGTCCAGCAGCGCGCTGTTATCCACGCCAGGTGCACGCAGACGGGCCATCAACTCCCGGTTGTCGCCAGCCGGGATGATTCGCTCGCCCTCGTGGATCAGCGCCGGCATGTCGGACGGAACGTAATTCGTGCCCACAGCGAAGGGATGCAGTTTTTTGTACTCGTCGCTGCCCATGAATCCGGCCTTGATGTCGTCGAGGGACTGACCGGAAGCCAGCGCCTTCTCCCACCAGTCAACGCCTGCTGCTTCACCATCGCGGCCAAGCAGCGTGCGGTAAAGGTCCTGGATCTTTGCCTCGTTCGACTTGTTGATTGCGTCGACCACGTTGACGCCCGCACCGGCCTGGCCCTGCCAGTAAGAGATCTCGCCTGCGCTGGCATCTCGCCCCAGATACTGCTGATACGCCCCTGCCACCTTTGACGGCACGCTGAGCGTCGGGTTGGCCATCGCTTCCGCGATGACACGTGAGAGAGCTGCCAGCGCTTCCGGAATCGACAGCACGCCCGTGTGAATCCCGTTCAGCACATCGACCTCTTTCTGCGCCGCCTCCAGGATGCCGTCCAGCCGATCGACCTCCGCGTCGTATGCCGCCTGCGCATGTTCCTTCTGATCCTCCAGCGCCTTCAGCATCTGCTCTTCGGTCGACAGCTGGGAGTCCGTCAGTTCGCCCAGTGCGGCGATGTCGTTCACTGTTCGGTACTGGTCCCGCTGGTAATCGAGGTACGAGGAAAACTGCGCCGAAGCATCCGCCCGCACGGTCGTGAGCGCCTTCTCCAGCGCATCGGCCTGCGGCAGCGGCCCCCCCGCTTTGGCGATCGCCAGTGCAGCGGCGATCTGGGCCTGTGCGGCTGCACGGCTGGATTGCTCCTGGCCGGCGATCGGCATCCCGTCAAGCGCACTGTGCAGAGCGCTCGACAGCGAGGTCATGTTGCTGATTGACGCATTGACGCCGTCGATGCGCTTTTCCAGGGCATCCATCGATTCCTGGAACGCCTTGGTAATGGTGTCCTTCTGCCCCTGCACTGCCCTCTGCACCGCAGTCAGGGCGTCAGTGACATTGGACTTCAGGGCTTCGGTGGCCTTGCTGATAGCGTCGGCGGCCGCTTGCGCTGCCTCTGCCGTCGCCTTGCTTGCCGCCTCTGCTGCAGTCTTCTCGTCCTGCAAGGAGTAAATGCGCTCCTGCAGCGGCCGCAGCGAGGCATCCATCGCAGCCAGCTCGATTCCACGCTGGCGCGCCAGGGATTCCGCAGCGGTATGCGTCAGGTCGAATATCTGGCTTTCCAGCTGACCGCGGCTCGCCGCCAGTGCCGCCACCTTCGCCTGAGCCGCCTCCTCGTCCTGCAGGGCATAGATGCGCTCCTGCAGGGGTTGCAGCGACGCATCCATCGCCGCCAGCTCCTCGGCACGCTGGCGCGTGAGCGCCTCTTCCGCCGTATGGGTCATGTCATAGATCTGCCCTTCCAGTTTCTTGCGGTCGGCGAGGAGTTCCGTCGCATCCTTCGCTTCGTTCGTCGCCGGCGTCACGGCGGCAAACGCCGCCTCCAGGGCCATCAGCGCCGTGTACTGCTTGGCGCCGGCCTCCGTGGTCTTGTCGATGCCCAGCGTGACGTCGCGGAACTGGTCCCGCGTGGTGACGCTGGCCAGGCCCATCGCCGCCAGCTGCTCGGTCACGTACTTCTGCACCGGCGCCAGGCGCTGCTGCTCCGTCAGGTAGTTCTCGGCGAACGATGCCGTCTGCGATTCGAACTGGTCGATGCCACCGGCCAGGGCGATCAAGCGCTCGCGCGCCTGCAGGCTGGACAACCCCACCGCACCGAACGAACCGCCGGTCGATGCCAGGGCTGCATCGAGGCGCGAATAATCCGACGCCAGGCGCACGACCGTTTCCGTGTAGCCCTCGCCCACCTTGCGGAAGGCATCGAGATCCGGGAACACGGCCTGGCTCATGTCGTCCATGGCCTTGGAGATCACGGCATTGAGCGCGTCCGTCAGCTCGTCACCCGAGAGCCCCTTGAGCGAGAGCTTCGTGGTGTCGATCTTCAGTCCATCGAGCACGGCATTGACGTGACCAGCACCGATACCCAGGCTGTCGGCAGCGGCCTCCAGTGCCAGCTCGACGTTCGAGAAGATCAGGCCGAACTGCGACGAGAGCTCATCGCTCAGCGCCGCCGTTTCGGTCGATGTCGTGGTCTTCTTTTTCAGCCCGAACCAGCTGCTCTTCGTCGTGTCGACGGTCGCGTACTGGTTGTAGCCGTGGCCCTGCTGAAGATCGCGCACGCTGCCGCCAAATTGCAGACCCGAGTCAACGATCGTCTGTTTAGTCTTGCCCCAAAGACCGCCCAAAGACTTACCAAGCACGCCAGTCGCAATATCTAGATTCTCGCCTTCTGTTAGTCCGGGCACTCGCACCACAAGGTTCGTCAGCCCTGTCATGGACGCCTCGATTGCCCGGAGTGCATCGAGCATGCCCTTGTTGATCGGGATGAGACTGTCGGAGTTTTTTTCCAGCATCTCCAGCGAGTTGGCGATCGATTCCGACTTAGCCTCGCTGTCGCCGAATACGCTGCCGGTGCCCTGCGTCTTCTGCACGTCGGCGGCCGACTGCCCGCCACTGCCGGAGGAGCCGCCGATGGCCACGCCCAGGCCGGCCACGATGGCCGCCATCGCTGCCATCCGCGCGAACGCGGAATATGGGTCGCCGGTGCCCTGGTTCAGCACCGCCGCAATACCCTTCGGCACCAGCTCAGCCAGCGTCATCGCCAGCTCCGCCGCGTGGAAGACCTTCGACACGGCCATCAACGCCTGGTAGCCCTTGCTCTGCTCACCGAAGAATCCGGCAGCGGCACCGGCCATGTCTCCATAGCCGGCCAGCCGGCTCTTCGTCTCGGCCTGGTTGAGCTTGGCCAACTTCTCCGTGTACTCCTTTTCGTCGATCAGGCCGGTGAGCAGCGCTTCGGCAGCATTGCCCCGCTGCTTGGCGATCTCCGCCTGCCGCTTGCCGAAGCCGTCCATGGTGGCCGTTAGCTTGGAGACGGCATCGCCGGCCGTGCCGAAGGCCTCCTTCAGCGACTCGCCGAAGGTCTGCGCCTTGGCTGGATCCAGGTAGGCGTTCAGCTCATCGAGCCCCTTCTTCGCCGACTCCATTTCCGCCACCTGGCCCACGGCCGCTGCGCTGCGCTGCTTGGCGGCGACGAGCTTCTCCAGCTCTTCGATTTCCTCCAGCGTCATGCCGATCGAGGAGCGCTGCGCGAGCTGCTCCTGCAGGCGCGACAGTTCCAGCGCCTCGATCTCGGCCTTCGACTTGCCGAACGTCGACGCCAGGCGCTCGTTGGCATCCGCATCCTCGACCGCTGCCGCGACCTTGTCGCGCGAAGCCTTGGCGATGTCGTCGTACAGCTTTTGCACTTCCTTGCCGGCGGCGCTGGCCCTGGTCAGCGTGTCCAGCTGCTGCAGGTTGCCGATGATCTCGGCCGCCTGCGCGTCCGTCATCTCGACCGTGCCATCGGCACGATCGCGCTGCAACTTGGCGATTTCCTTTTCGCTCTCGCTCAGCGCCCGGCCGCTGGCGACCTCCTGCTCCGCGATGGCGAGTCGTTCACGCACCGTCTTGTTCAGGGTGTCGTAGGCGCTTTTGGCCGCGCTGACGGCGGCAGCGGCAGCAGGATCCGTGCCGCCGGCCCGGTAGTCCAGTTTGCGCCGATCCGGCGAGGGATCGGCAGCTGCTTTCTTCGAGTTGCGGGCCTCCAGGCGTTTCAGGTAGGCCTGTTCCGTTTCGTTGGCCGGCTTGTTCCACAGGTCGACTAGCTGCTGGTTGGCTTCTTCGACGACCTGATTGCGCGCCGCCAGCGCGTTCTTGATTTCCGCGACAGGCGACTTGCCGCTGGCCAGCGCTTTACCCCAGCCGGCAGGCGAGGCGTAGTCCATCATGGTGTTGGCCAGCTTGATGTCGGCCCACACGGACTTGAAGCTGCCGCCGACCGCCGACAGCAGCCGCGGAATGATTTTGGCCACGTCGACCACGCGGGCCATGCCCAAGCCGAGGTCGTCGGCCCAGCTGGCCACGTCGCCGCTTTTCAGCGTGTCGTTTTCCTTGCCAACATCGATGATTGCGCCCAGCAGGTCGTTCATCGCCGGCAGAGCAGCGACCGTGATGTCGGTGGCCAGCTCGCGCACACCGCTTTTCATCCGGTTCATCTGGTCCTGGAACAGCGCCGCCTGCTGCGCCGATTCCTTTGTGCGGCCGGCCATCTGGTCGAAGCTGTCGGCTGCATCGTTCAGGAACGGCAACAGCTCGACGCCGGATTTGCCAAACAGGTCGTTCATCAGGGCCGCTTTGGCGGCGCCATCCTCGTAGCCCTGCAGCTTCTTCGCCACATCGACCATCACTTCGGACGGATCACGCAGGTTGCCGGCCGAGTCCTTGGCCGACAATCCCAGCGCCTTCAGTGCCTTGTTCGTCTTGCTCGAATCCTCATCGACGCCAGCCATCCCTTTGGCCAGCTTCGTCAGCGCCGAGTCCACGCTACCAAAGTCGTGGTCGAACTGGCCGGCCACCTGCTGCAGCTTCGACAGGCTCTCGACCGATGCGCCGGTCTTCTGGTTCAGGTCGTCCAGCGTGGCCAGGTTGTCGATCGAGCGGCTCACTGCCTCGATCGCGGCGCCCACCGTGACCATCGTGGCCGCCGTCTGCAACGCCCGCCTGGCCACGCCGTCGAAGAAGTCGGAACCGGCGCGCGAGGCCGTATCGAAATGCCGCTGGGCGCGCTGCGCAAACGCCAGCGACGCCTGGTCGGACCGGTCCAGGCCACGCGTGTACTCGGCGTATTCCAGCGCGAGCTTGACTACCAGGGAGCCCAGTGCGGACATACATCACCTCGAAAAAGATAAGGCCCGCTGCAGCGGGCCGGTATTACGTCGTGTCGTTCAGCAGCGGCAGCGCCGCGCGCTCCATCGTCTGCAGGTCACGGAACGTCTGTGGCCAGTCAGCACGCGGCACCCGCTCCAGCCGGAGCGCCACTTCGACCGCGCCATAGTCGAGCCCCTGGTAGTGCACGCCGGCCATGCCGATGTGCATGCGCCATTGCGTAGCCAGGCCGACGAAGAGCGACACGGTGCGCCAGTTCTCTTCCCACACTTGGAAGTCGATGACGGCGGGCTGGACCGGCGCCTCTGCGGCGGCGATCACTTCCGCCGGCGCACCGAACGCACGCAGCTGGTCGACGATGTCGCTATCGAACTTGCTGACGCTCGGCCGCTCGCCGGCCCAGAAGCGGGCCGCCGCGATCAGTTTTTTTGCTTGGCCGTCTGCACCGAGGACCAGAACGTTTCGATCAGCGCGAACATCGCCTGCGGGATCGCCAGCACGGCTTCGCGCGTGGCTTCGTTGAACGGCACGGCATTGTTGTCTTCGTCGACCAGGCCGTCCCAGCCAACCAGCACGGCGCGGATCACGTCGCGTTGCGGTTCCTTGCGCAGCTCGTCGAGCTTCTCCAGGTCGCAGCGCTTGAATTCCGCGGTGAAGTCGGACTTGTCGATCTTGCCGCTCTCGGCAGGAATCTCGACGTGGATCTTGATGCGGTAGGTTGCGGACAGGGCGATTTTGAACATGAGTACTCCAAATAGCAGAAGGCCCGCACACGGCGGGCCAGGGGTTGTGTGAAAGCCGGGCGCCGATCAGCGCACGGTCAGGATGAATTCGTCGTTGCCCAGGTCGGGCTGCACGTCGAGCTTCGTGGTCAGCATGGCGATGCCGTCGCTGTCGGAGAACGACGGGTCCATCACCTGCACCTTCGGGCAAGCGATCTCGACGATGTTGCCAGCCGTCTTGCCGTGCGTGACGGCCAGCGGGCCCAGCGTGCCCTTGGCGATCGTCGTGTACCAGTCCTTCGTGGCGACGTCTTCCAGCTCCATCGCGATCGAGCCGGTCGGCTGGCGGTCGGTAATCTGGACGCCTTCGTAGCCGACCAGGTTGCGATAGGTCAGCGTATTGGCGATGTCGATGCTGAAGCTCTGCACCTTGCCCGCGAAGCCGTGCAGCGCGATGGTAGGCGTGTTCGCCGCATTGACTGCGACAGGATCCTTGAAGCCGGCGTAGCTGACGTTGGTCGGCAGCGCCACGTCCGTGGGCGTGCTGTACAGGCCAGTGAACTTGAACTTCATCACCGGGATGCCCTTGGCATTGAGCTCGAAGCTGACGGTGCCCTGCGCATCGGTCATCTTGAACAGCACACCGTCCAGGATGTAGTGCAGCGTGCCACACTCCATGTTGTTCGTCACCGGCGCGTACTTCACGCTGGCGCCCGCCGTGATCGTTTCCGCGAACGCGCAGGCGCGCAGCAGCGTTCCGTAGGCCGGCACCGTGCCAGCAGCGCCTGCACCGGCCAGCTCGACATCGAACGAGATCTCGGCATGTACCGCCACCTGCACGCTGCCCATGTTGCCCAGGTACGGCTTGATGTTGTTGCGCTTGGCGAACTCGGCCGAGACGGGCTGTGCCGAGATGTTCTGCGCCATGATGGCGTTGGCGGCCGCGGTTGGCGCAGCGGGCACGCCGGCGGAGGCCTGCAGTGCGAACAGCACCACGGCATTTCGCATTTTCTTACTCATCGTTCACCTGCCCTTCTGCTGGTTGTTCGACTGGTTTGTCCGCCGGCGTGCGCTTGCCGCTCGCCGGATCGTAGATGAAACTGCCGCCCAGGCCCGTGAACTCGTCACGCGCCAGGACGGCTTGTTCGACGGCTGCCGGTGCGGCCTCCGCATTGCTGGTTTTCTTCAACTGGTCCCCCAAACGAAAAGGCCCGCACAGGGCGGGCCGGATTGATGTGATGTGCTGCTATCGCCGGATGCGTACCCGGAAGTTCTGCACGTACGCGAACACGTCCGCCTCGCCCTGGTAGTCGGCGTCCCCGGCGAACTCGTCGCCCAGGAAGCCGTCCAGCGCACTGACTGCGGCCAGCACCTGGCCAGCCAGCACCTCGATCTCTTCCTGGCTGCGCGAGAACGTCATCACGACGATGTCGCACTGGTTGTAGCCACCGCCCATCACCCAGCCGGGTTCAGGATCGATGTTGACCTCGAAGACCAGGGCGGGCCAGGTCGGCTCGTCGGGCAGCTCGACGGCGTACGTGTTCGGCAAGACGGCCGACAGCGCCTCGTAGATGCGCTGCTTGATGGTTGGCGTACTCATTGCCCGTTTGCCTTTCTGATCGCCGCGGCAAGCCGCGTTGCCATCGCCTCGACGGCTTCGGCGCGTTTGTTGTCCAGCGCTGGCGCAATGTACGGCGTCGCTTCAACCCGGCTTTTGACACCGCGCCGCCGCTTGCCGTCGCCGTGGTACACGTTGCGGCCCTTCTCCAGGAACCACCAGTAGAACGGATCGTCGACGACAGCGCTGATCACGCGACCGTTCTTTGCCACGACCAGCTGGCGCGCCGCATTGCGGCCCATGTGGCGGCCGTGACGCACGCCCAGGTTGTACTGCGTGAGACCATCCGGCGTGCGTTCGCGCTTGATCACGATGTTCTTGATCAGCGCGCCGGTCATCTTGAGGCCCTGTCGCTGCGCCAGCGAGCGCGATTCCTTGCGGATCACGCCGCCACCGCTAGCCACCATGAGGCGGGAGGTGCGCAACCGCATGTCCTCCTTCACGGCGCCGAAGGCGGTGCGCAGCTCGCCCAGCCCCTCCATGCGCGCCGACATCAGCGCGCCCCGGTCGGGATGGCCTTGCACGTGAGGAGCATCGTGCGGTTGGCCTGCCGCTCGTTGTCGACGTGCTCGATGCGGTACACCTCATCCCGGAACACGACCCGCATGCGATCGTTGACGCCAGCCAGGTAGCGGATCCTGACCGGTAGCGCCGGGATAGATTCATCACCCCCTTTCTCAGTTTGTTTGACACGGCCGCCAGTCGATGCGCCGGGGTCGGCCCAAACGGTGCTGAACGGCTCCCAGCTGGTCGTCTTGCCGCCGGAGCGGTCCTTGCCCTGGACCGAGTGCTCGATGCGGATGCGGTGCTTCAGGCGCTTTGCCAACGGAATCGTCATGCGAAGCTCCGGTAGGGATCGAGCAGGCTGTCCAGGTAGCTCGTCTGCACAGTGACTTTCTCGCCACCGGCGGCCGGATCGTATTGCTCGACCAGCTTGGCCAGAATGTACAGCCGGAGGTCGTCCGGCGTGGCGTCCGGGCTGTCGCCATAGCCACACTCCACAGTGATGCGCACGGCCTCCTCATCTGAGAAGGTCGCCGGCCAGGCACGGCCACGCGCAGGCTTGAGCAGCGTGGTGTACTCGTCTGGCACGGTCAAGCGTACCGTGGACAACGACAGCGCTTGCTCGTCGCCAGCTTCGTCAACGTAGTCGATCGACACCACCCGTAACACAGGATGCGGCAGTGCGATCACTGCCGGGAAGCCCGGCAAAGTGCCTACCCACGTCTGTCGCATCAACGACTGGCCGATCTGCTTTTCGAGATGGGCGACGATCCCTTTTAGCCATCCTGTTATTGCCTCGTCGCTGTCCGGACCGTCGATGCCGAGGTTTGCAGCCGCCTGGCGCAGATGAACCGGCATCGCTGCAGGCGCGGCCGTTCGGATGAATTTCATGGTGACCTCCACCAGTTAAGCTGATTCGAGCACGTATGCGGCCGCTGCGCGATCGCCCAGCGTCAGACAGATAGACGTCGATTTCGCACTCACGAAGGGGGCGACCGTCGTCATGGCCGGATCGAATACCGCCGCTTTTTTGTTCATTGCACCAATCCACACGCGACCCTGGTTGTCCATGAAGAACGACGACGGCGTCGAAGTGTTGCTCGGATCCCGGTAGTTCTTAAGCTTGGCGATCACCTGCCATGATCCCGTTTCCGGGTTCGCGGACCAGACGTCGATGTAGGGATAGCTTGCATACTCGGCCGCATTCGTGGGATTGCGAAACGTCAGCATCAGCACGCCCACCGTACTGTTCTGCAGACCCATGATAGGCGGCACGCTTGGCGTGCGTGGGATCACGCCCATGTCGAGGAAATACTCCAGGGTGCGCGGCAGACGCATGCCGACAAACGCAATGCTCGTCGGGTCACCTTCTTCGCGATCGGCGTCCGGCATGCCGAAGATATAGTCGCCAGTGAAGAACAGATCCGTCACGCGTTGAAGCTCGGTGCCGAAATTGATACGGAAACCTGGCTTGCTGCCAACCTCGGAGAACGGCGTATTCGCTGGCAGCTTTGGTGATTTACCGTCGTACGCGATGATGGCATTTTCATCCCCATGGTCGCCGGTCATGAAATAGATCCATTTCGAGTATGGATCTTGGGTCACACCATGAAAATGGTCCATGAAGTGCTTGCCGTCCCCGCCCGTATTGAACTCCATCACGACCTCCCAGGTCGTGCCTTGGTCGACGGAGCGATATGCCATGCACTGGTCGGCACCTGCGCCGGGTGAACCACCGATCCGCCCCGATGCGGTGCTGTACTCGCAGAAGTAATAGTGCGTCTGGTTGCCGACCTTCGCTTCCAGGAACGAGCGCGACGACAGCGCCTTGATCTTCGGCGTGTGCACGCCGCCCACCTGCGGGTAGCGCCCGATATCGATACAGGCTCGCTTGTTACTGTAGGCGGCATCACTACCGACCGTAAAGGTACCGGCCTTCGCGCGGTACAGGAAATTGACGTCTGCCACGCCGTCGACGTTCGAGGCCACCGCAAAGAACACGTCGCCGTTGCTCGTGATCCAAGCGTTGCCGATTGCGCCCGCTGCGCCTGAAACCGTCTTGGCGCCATCGGCCGACAACAGCGCATTGTTTGCTGCATTGTCGCAGCGGGTGTTTAGCAAGGCTGTGATTGAGCCGCCTGTCACACTTGCCGTGTAGCCGTTCTCCGCGACTGGCATGACATAGTTGAGCGGATCGCCGACGATCAGCGCGAGCGCCGAAGAGCCGACACTGTTTACACCGGCTTTCGCTCCAGGGAAGGAGTCGAAGGTCAGGAAAGCGCCGGCATTCGGTGTGCCGGGTGGGAACTGTCCCAGCACGCCGATCTGGCACATTTTCGCTGTCGCCACCCCCTTGCGCGGCAGCTGCAGCGACGTCGCGACACCATCGACCAGATTGCCCGCCACCGTGTCGCGCTCTGCCCGAAACGCGACCTTCACTTCGCCGCCCTCCAGAGCGCTGCGCCGAAGACGGATCACATCGGCTGCCATGTTCAACGGCAATTCCACGCTGCATGTGCCATCGAGGCGTTGCCATGCGTTGGCGTTCACCTTGTATTCGACAACGACCCCCTGGTGCAGATTGGCCAGCGAGATCCGCGACGTCTGCGCACGCAGCGTGATCAAACCTCCAGCACTGCCGGGGCCATCGCTGACGGCCAGGGTCACTGCCGCGACCTCGACCTTCGTTGCAATAGACGGGTCTGCCATCACGCATCTCCTGCAGGTGTCGGCGCTGCTGCACTCTTACGCGGCTTTTTCGCTTGCGTCGGCGAGGTTGCGGCAGGCGCATCCTCCGAGGCCATCACCGTCACGCCGGTACCCGGTTCAAGTGCCGGAGCGCTCTCCCCTGCGGATGCGATCTCTTGTGCAGACGTCTGCACATCATTATCTTCAACAGCGACTGTCGCCGGCAGCAGCATCGCCGCCGCAGCGGCTGCCTTCGGCGGACGAGGTTCGCAATACACCGCCGCGCCACAGTCGTACACCAGGTGCGCAGCGTAGGCTTCATTGGTGCGCAGCGTGTCACCCGGGTTGAGGGTGCCGTACTGCGCGGTGATCGTCTGGATCAGGATTTCAACTTGTACTTCCATGGGATCTCCTTGCCGGGCCGACAGGGCCCGGCGTGCGGGGTTTAAGCTGGCTTCAGGTCGCCGTAGCGGCAGGCGTAAGGCTTCTCCACCGTCAGGGCGCCGCGGCGTTCCGCGCGGACCGTGACCAGGCCATTCTGGAAGTTGTCGCCGTCCGAGTCGGACAGGTCGATGGCAACGCCTTCGCGGCGCCACAGGGTGGCTGCGATCCGCAGCGGACCGGTCCAGAATTTACCGACCGGCATGGCGTTGCTGGCCACGACCGGCAGGCCGAACAGCATCGGGATGACGTTATCGCCCGGCTTGCCCAGGATGTACTCGCCCGTGTCATTCTTTGCCAGGCGCAGCGTCCACCAGTCGACGGTGTTGACGATGATGACGTCCGCCGGCGAATCCGCCGCAGCGCAGTCGCCGATCGTTTTGCCGATCACGTCGAACATGTTGTTGCGCAGGCCCAGGGCCGCCAGGGAGGCGGCGGTGTAGCCGTGCGGGACGTAGTTGTCCACGTGCGCCAGGCCCTTGATGTTCGGGCTGGTGCCATTGCCGATGATCAGCTGGTTTTCGAACTTCAGGTTGACGCCGTATTCCATGCGCAGGTTGATGTACGCCGCCATCGCCGCGTTGTCTTTCGACAGCTGGCTGGTGATCTTGATGATGTGGCCGACCGTGCTCATTGCCATCACACCAGGCGTAAAGGTGATCGAGCTCTGTGCGCGCGTGGCTCCTTCGGCCACTTCGGCCGCCGCGTTGGTGAACACGCTCTCGCGCGTCCATTCGATCGACGGCGCCTCGGTCGGAATCGACGTCATCAGGTCTTCCAGCGTGAACACGCGGAAGGCACCCTGCACCAGGCCAGGACGACGTTCCGAGAACGTATTGGCCACAGCATTGCTGACGGTGTTCTTCAGCTCGACGCGGATCTTGATGCGACCGTCCTGCTTGCGGAAGTCTTCGAAGCGCGAGCTCTTGATGAACTGCGCGCCCAGCGACTCATCGGCCGGCGGCGCGTCCGCTTGCTGCGCGCCTTTCTGTTCGATCTGCAGCAGGCGGTCCGCCAGCGTGCGCTGTTCGGTGCCCAGCGTCTCGATCGCGGTTTTCGTGTCCGCGGAAATCTTGCCCATGTTGGCGATGTCTTCGGTCGCCTTCTTCGACATCGTGTCGATATTGCGCTCGACATTGTCCAGCGCCTTCATGATGGCGGCGCCGTCGATCTCGCCGGACACCAGCAGCGCGCCGGCCACGCCAGCGGCAGCGCCCGGATGGACGTCGAAACCGAGGGCCTGCGCGATGCCGGCCACCAGTGCCAGTGCCAGGAGTGCCCAGCCGCGGGCCGGGATGTGGGGGATGAAGCGTTTCATGTTTGCCTTTTCCAGAAATGAAAAAACCGCCTTGCGGCGGTCGTTGGTGGGGTTACTGCAGTTACTTGCTGAGGCGGTCCAGCCGCTTCATGATGTCGGCCGCCATCTTGGCGTCGACGCCCTTCGGAGCATCCCGCCCGATGAAGATCGCCTTCGCCTTGGAGAGCAGTGCCATGCTCTCCTTTTTGCCCAGCCCTGCATCCCGCAGCAGCCGTTCAAGATCCCGTTCGGTCTCGACGTCGGGCAGCAGCGCCTCGATGTCGATCCCCATGCTTTTGACGCTGGAAAGGTCGATGCGCGCTGCACCATCGGCCGGGAACACCACCGGCGAGATCTCGACCAGGTTGCTCCACTTGCGGATGATGCGGCCCTGCTCGACCTCTTCGTAGTCGCCCTTCTTGACCCAGCCGCCGATCGACAGCCCGTCCAGCGTGCCATGCAGCATCGCTGCGCGCACGTCCGCCGACAGGCTCAGGCCCGGCGTCAGCTCGCCCTCGACGAACAGGCCCTTGTCGTCTTCCTTGGCCTTCGTCCATTTGCCGATCGGGATGCTGTCCCATTTGTGGTTGTAGAACATCTTGGGCTTGCCGTTGCGCAGCGTCGCCTCGAAGGCGCCCTTGATGATCGTGTCGCCGTACGAATCGACCCCGCCGAACACGGAGGCGTAGCCGGAAAACACGCCCGACTCGCCATCGAATTTCAGCGAGACGTCGTCCAGTTTCAGTGTCTTGAGAATGCGTTGCATGTTGTCCTTACTGTGCGATGTTGGAGCCGTCGCCGCCGGCGGCCGGTTTGAGCCGGCCGAGCATGTGCAGCGGCACCAGGTTCGATTGCGCGGTGAGCACATCGGTGCCAGGGATGAACGGGTCGCCTTCGAGCTGCCGCACCTCTGCGCGGGTCTTGAGGCCGTTCTGTACGTTCTTCGCGTTGATGTCCGCGCGCAGCGATGGCGAAGCGCGCAGCAGTGCGTCGAGCGAGAATTCCACCTTCAACGTCGCGCGCTGACGCGGCGTCAGCACGCAGCGCTGCACTGCCTGCTGCAGGTTCACGACCAGGGGGCCGATCGAGAAGATGCACCAGCCTTCGCGGATCTCCGCGATGCCGCTGCCCCAGCTGGTGACGTTCGCGTGGTGCACCAGGACTGGCGGTACGTCGAACCAGCGGCAGATCTCCTCAACGCCGTAGTGCCGCGTCTCCAGCAGCTGCTGCTCCGCCGGCGTCATCGTCAGCTGCTGGAACTTCATGTCCGCTTCCAGCAAGTGCAGCTTGTTGTCCGACGTCAGCGACATCTCGTTGAAAGTGCGGCGGGCGTTCTCCCGCTGCTTGTCGTTCAGCACCTTGTCGACCGTCAGCACGCCCGCAGGCTTGCCGCCAGAACCGAAGATTTTGCTGGCATCGCTCTGCGCCTTCGCCTGCTCGTCGAGCGTCGAGCTCATGAACTCCAGCTTCGACAGGCCGATCGTTCCGTTGCCCAGGTTCTTCAGGTGCAGCACGTTCTGCGCCGCGAGGATCGCCACGTTGCTACCGAGCCGGTATGCGTACACCACCGTGCCGTCGTCGAGAATCTTCTGCTCTACCTGGTCGGCGGGCATCGGCCATAGCGCCAGTGCTTCGCCGTTGGCATCGCGGTCGATCCTGGCGTAGCCATTGCCGCGCAGGTCGTGATTCAGCATCATCGCGCGCCAGAATTCGAACGGCGTCATGCGGTTGTTCGGCTGGTCATGCAGCAGCTGGTATAACCGTTCGGTGCGCGCCAACGTCTTCTCGCCGCCGGCCAGCTGCTTGTAGACGAAGCACGGCATGCTGGCCACCGCGCCGGCGCGTCGATCGAGACAGGCCCACACGGTGCTGATCTGCAGCGCGCCATCAACTCCGAGGCCGCGCGCACCGCCGTTGAGCGAATATCCCGGCTTGCCGCTCTGTACGCCAAGGATGTCGCCCAGCGCGCCGCCGAACCAGGAGCGCATGGATGAAAATAGACTCATGTACTGATCACTCCATTGAGGAAGTCGTCGAGGCTGCCCTGCCCCTCGTCCGTGGACATCGCCCGGGCCAGCGCCATGACGGTGGCGACGATGCCGTCGATCCGCCCGTTGGCGTTCGACCGTTTTTTGTCGGGCCTGAAATTGCCGTTCGAATCGAACAGCAGCGCCGTGTTGTTGGCGCACCAGCGCAGCACCGGATTGCCACCGTGCTGGAACACCTTGCCGTACACCAGCACCTCCAACGCCTTGCTGCCCGGGTACATGCCGCCCGTGTTCTGCGGCACCTCGACCAGCGGCACGTCCTGCTCCAGCAGCTCGTTCGCCAGCTGCAGCGCGTTCCAGCGATCGAAGCCGATCTCCTGGACGTCGTAGTCCTGCAGCGACTGCAGGATCCGCTCCTTCACAGGACCGTAGTCAGTGACGTTGCCCTCGGTTGCCGTCAGCCAGCCGCCCGTGCGCCAGGCTTCGTACGGCGCGGCGTCATCGGCCTGTTCGGCGATCTTGTCCTCCGGGCACCAGAACCACACCAGCACGTACCAGTCGCCGCCCTCTTCATCCGGCGGGAACACCAGCGAGTAGGCGGTCAGGTCGCGTGTAGAGGCCAGGTCGAGGCCGCCGTAGCAGCGCCGGCCCAGCAGCACGCCCGGGTCGAACTTCGCCTTGCCCTTGTCCCAGACGTTCATGTCGAACCAGCCATCGGCGCTGTTGCACCAGATGTTCAAGTCCTTCGTCAGGAAGTTGACCTTCGCGCCCGGCATGGCCGCCGCCTTGCGGGCCTGGCCGCGCAGGTAGTCGAGTGTCTTCGACCGGCCCAGGCCGGGGTTGGCCTTGATCCAGACGCGCTCGTCGAACGGATCGTCGTCGGTGTCCAGCGTGTAGACGTAGCCGAAGAACGCATCGTCGACGCGCTTGCCTTCCAGGATCGAGATCAGGTAACCGCGCTGCTCCGTGCAGATGCCATCGAGGATGAAGCCGGCCGTCGTGATCGCCGACAGCAGCGGCTGGGACCGCGCGCCCAGGGCGGACTCCATCACGTCCCACACGTCGCGGTGCTTCTGCGCGTGCAGCTCGTCGAACAGGATCGCCGACGGGTTCAGGCCGTCGAGGTTCTCCGCGTTGGCCGGCAGCGGCAGGAAGACCGAGTTGTCGTCCAGCTCGACCTTCTCGTGGTTCATGCCGGCATAGATCTTGAATGACCTGGCCACGCCAGCAGAGCGCTTGACCCAGCGCCGGATGTTGTCGAAGGCCGGCTTGAACACCGTCATCGCCTGGTTGCGCGTGGTCGCCACCGCGTAGACCTCGGCGCCGATCTCGCCGTCCATCGAAAACAGGTAGGCGCCCTGCGGCCCCTTCCACGTGGACTTGCCGTTCTTGCGCGCCACCTCTTCGTACGCGCGGCTGAAACGGCGCATGCCATCGGACTGGCGGCGCCACCCGTACAGCACCGCGGTCCAGAACTTCTGCCACGGGTCCAGCAGGATCGGCTTGCCGGCCAGCGGCCCCTTGATGTGGACGAAGAACCGCTCGATGTATTCGATGATGTGCCAGCCATGCGCCGGTGCGAACACGAAGCCTCGCTTGCCGGCATCGCGCAGATCCTGGTAGTGCCGCAGCACGGCCAGGTAGACGTACTTGCCGGTGATGATCTCGCCGCGCAGCACGGGCAAGCCGTACGTATCGTCCCACTCCTCCAGCTCCGCCGGCGTGAGACCTTCTACCTTCGCGCGGGAGAGGACATGGCGTGGTTTACGAGATCGCCGAACAGATCGTCCTGGCCGCCCTGGATGCCCGTGTCCTTTCGGACCCTGGCCAGCGATGGAATCGTCAGACATGCTTTTGGTAGCCATTGGCCGAGCTCCATCTTCAAGCGTTTCTCGTCGTCCGCCCAGGGCGTCGGCGTCGACCATCCGGTCTTCGAGGTTTGCGACCGGCCCTTCTCGTCGCACTCTTTGCTGGCCGCGATCCAGTCCACGAAGGTCCGCACGATGATCGCGATCGGCATGCCGGCCGTGACGTGCTCGATGCCGGCGGCGCGGAGCGACTCGCAGATGTAGTCGTAGACCTCGCGCTCCTGGCCAGTGAGGCCGATGACCGGCGGCGCATCGGGCGACGACACGTCGGCGCCGGCGCGGACGGCATGCGCGCCGACCGCCGGCAGCGATGTGCCGAGGCTCGATTTCATATCCATGTGATTGCTCCCTGAACGGGGAAGTGATGCGCGAGAGCGCGAACTGCTGGGACTGGTGACCTACCGATCAAACCCCCGGGGGGTAGTTTTTGTTCCGCGAAAATTCCTGCCTAACCTTACGGTTTCCGCCGGGGCAGGCCCGACTTTCGACCCGCCCTACCCCTCAGAATATTTCCACCCGGCATCCTCATGCCAGCTGCGACCAGGGCGCGACCGAGGGTCGGCAGGATCGACCGGAGGCAGCGGAGCAGCCCGCGAGATCACCCAGGCCGCGCGGAGCGACAGCACGATGCCGAGGCGCTGACGCCAGCCGAGATAACTGCGAATGAACCGATGCGGCCAGCTGCGGCGACGAACGGCGATCGCATCGACTTGGACTACGTATACAAGCTCTGGCTCCATCTGGTCCATGATCCGGTTATTGCTCGCCTTGCTGGACTTTTGGATACCGAACACGGAGCGATTGAACTGGTTTCGCGTGTTAACGCCAGCAAGCCCCATCGCTGTCAGCTGCTCGTTGACGCGCCTCTGCACTGGCTCAAGCGGAGGGACGCTTCCCTCGGAGGTGTAGGTCGGTTGAACCCGTCGCACCATTTGACTTACCGCCGCCCGACGCAGTCGCTTCACACGCATTGCAGTCATACGTTCTCCTGTCATGTGCGGCCCGAACGACCGCGAATATTTGGCCCATCGCTCAAGCACGCAAACGAAGCAACACGTGCAAACGATAAGGAATGTACTATTATTAATATTTCCTTCGTGTCTACGTTTCTTGCACCTTACAAGTCACCACAAAACCCGAGGCACCTATGGGTAATTTTGATGCGATGAAAGATCGCCGGCGCCACTATGTGCAGGCGGCCATGGTGGAAGTAGCCTTGGCGATTTGCAAACGCAACGGGATAGCTGATGCGATGGATGTCCTCTTGTCCGAGGGCTTGCCGCCGAGCGTTATAGAACGGGTGCTGCTCGCAGGCTTACCCCGACGGTACATCCCATACGATCCGCTTGATCCTCCATCAACTTGAACTTTTATGGTTCATGGCGGGAGGACTATTGCTTGCCGCCATCTCCCGTAGATAGCTTCTGCCCGCGACTTCACTTCATGACATTCACCGCATAGCCCTTGCTCGTTCGTCTCGTCGTCCGGTCCGCCCTCGCTGAGTGGAATGATGTGATCGCGCTGCGTAGCTGGAACCGCGCGACCCTGGCGCCGGCATTCGGCGCACAGCGGGTCGCGTGCGAATAGCGCGGCGCGCATAGCTTGGAGACGGCGGCCCGTTATCCGCTTCGCGGGAACTACCTTTACCCAGGCCTCACGTGGATGCGCGCCGCAGCGGCCACTGCCGTCATGCACGAGCACCGAACAAGTCGGCGCACTGCAGGGTCTGGGTGCTGATCGGGGCATGGCACTCCGGATGCAGATATCTGCGTCTACCTGGCAAATAGAAGTTGCCATTTGCACATTGATACAATGCCCTGATGATGATTACATGAGGGAATGTATGGCTGAACTACCTGCGCTAATTTTGCTTGCTGTCGTCGCGTACTTCGGCTGGAAGATATATTCCGGCTACCGCGACGGTCCGGATGCTCGCTCACCGAAACAGAAAGTGCCTGCAGCACCGCGAGCACATATCGCCGCCCACCACTGGGAGAACAACGGGTATCGAGAGGTCGAAGTGGTAGGGGAATCCAACTATCAGCCGCACCTTAAGCGGCTTGTCGGCACGCCGGATGAAAACGGCGTAGCGGTGGCGTGCAAAGCGTTCCTCATACCGGAACCAGCAAACCAGTACGATCGAAACGCTATCCGCGTCGACATCGATGGCGGCACCGTTGGCTATCTCGCGAAGGCAAACGCAGCGCTGTTCCACCAGCGACTGAAGGACCACGGGGTTGCGGGCGCGACCACATCCTGCCCAGCCGTGATTTTCGGCGGTAAGAAAATGGACAGGGTGCGCACGCCTTACGGCGTCTGGCTGGAGATGAAACGGCTGTAATCCAGAAACGCAAAAGCCCCGCATCCGCGGGGCTTTCGTTTCGTAGGGACGTGGCTCGTCCCGGATCGGATTCTAAACAAACATGCAGCGCGTTGCAATGTTCTTTTGCAACAGCACCCGCAGCGCGGCCTCAGCCTCCGGCAGCACGTCGCCGAAAACCAGCGACGGGAACCGCCACACGGTGGCAATGCGGCATCGCTGGCGGATCGCCCAGTCCAGGTGCCGCGGCAGGCTCTTCATCATCGCCTCTACCGCTTCCGCCACGCGGTCATCCAGGCCGCTGTACAGCGCGTCAGTGTCCGCCTCATCCTCGCCCTCGACGATCGCGCACTTGCCGCGCCAGCCCAGGCGCGTATCATCCCGGCGCTGCCACTGGGTCCACAGGTCCAGGCAGTAGTCGAGCGGATCGACCGCCACTTTCACCGCCACGGGAATCGCACGCGCCGCCACTGGTGCCCTCCTCACCTCGCGCCGCGTCTCTTCCACAAACACCACACCATCCACCACCATATCCGCCATCGCCTTCATTTTGCCGTCCCTCTCATTGATCCCGCCACCCTGCACCGCATCCCTGTTACCACCCTGATCGTCGCCCTTTGAACCTCTATCACCCCGCTTACAGTCTTAATCCCAACCCTGTTACGCTGAAACCCGCATGAATGCTTGCCTTAACAGGGTTATCAGGGTTAACAGGGTTGTAGTTCACGCACATATGGATTTTTCTTCTTCCTACTTTTTTAGGTATTACGCACGCACACGCGCGGCGAACCCTGCAAACCCTGCTAACCCTGTTAAACCCGCATGAACACTGGCTTTGCGCCTAACAGGGTTTGCACCACCCATGTGCACGACCGTGATATCGCCCCGGCTCATAACAGAGCCTTGATGTCAGCACCAGTGCGGAACCGTTCGCAAGCCTGGCTCAACGTCTCGCTCGCAGGATCGTTGTCCTGTGGCGGCACGTGCAGCACCGTCAGCAGCTTCTTCTTCATCGCTCCCAGGCCGACCCACTGCCGGTCCTTCTGCAACCTGGTGCCCATCAGCTCGGCGAACTTCGTCAGCGACAGCCCGCGCAACCGGTACCGCGAGCAGTAACGGTCGTACACCAGGTACAGATCCTCCGAGAGGCAGGAGCAGTACGGCGCATCGAGCTCGCCACCAGCCCAGGCCAGATAGAACGCCTCCCAGTCAGGCCGGCCGAAGCTGATCACGCGCTCCTTCGCACCGGTCATCAGCGGATACGTGTGCGGCGTGAAGTCGCCCAGCGGATACTCCAGCAGGAACGCATAGAACGCCTCGACCAGGCCGTCATCGAGCTGGGCCTTGATGTTGGCCAGCAGCTCCGGATCCAGATCCTTGCGCACGTCGACGACGAGGAAGCGCCGGTCGTGGGGCTCCAGCGGCACGGCCTGGAACTCGTTCGACAGCATCACCGTGTTCATGTGGTTGGCCTCGTCCCGATCGTCCTTGAACTTCTGGCTGATCGGCTGCGTGCGGCCCGTGATCATGTGCTTGATGAGGCCGATCGCGCTGTACTTGTCCTGGCGCGAAAGGATCTCTTCGAACAGCACGAACAGCTTCTGCGAGCGCCACACCGTGTATGTCGAGTCCAGCTGGTTCTGACCGCCCGTCGCGCCATACTCGCCGTAGATCGGCTTCACGATGGCCTCGAAGAACAGCGACTTGCCGGTGCCCTGCTTCTCGCCGAAGAACAGCATCGCCGTCTGCATCTTGGCACCAGGGTGCTGCAGTGGATAGGCCAGCCAGCACAGCACCCAGTGCATAAGCTCGTCGGCATTCGACTCCGCCGCACACAGGCTCTGCAGCAGGGTCAGCGCAAGGCCGGCCTTCTCGATATCCTTCTTCGGCTTGAGTGGGAAGCCCTCGAACATGTTGATGTGCGTCTTCAGGTCCACGCGCTGCGTTGGGTCGAACACCAGGTTCTCCAGGTCGATCTCGCGGCGGTGCGGATGCTCCAGCCAGCGTTCGGCCAGATTCGAGCCGCGCGACAGTGCCATGGCATCGTACGCAACGATCTTGCGCCGGTCGTGGTCCCATACCGTCTTGGTGCCGTACAGCAGCGTGTAGCGTTCCAGCATCGCCAGCAGGCTGTCGTCCCCCGCACCCCCTCCGGCGTCTGCGACGCCGCGCACCGTCGCCGGCAGCACGCGCGGGCTGATCGAGCGGCGCTGTGGACTGACGTCCCATGCCTTCGCGCTTTCCTTGCCCACCAGTTTGACGAACGCGCTGTTCGGCATGCGCAGCTGGTTCACCGAATCCCACACGTGCGTCGAGCCCTGGATCAGCGCGCAGTGCGACAGCGCCCACGCCAGCGGAACCAGACCCGTGCCTGCTGGCGCGGCATCCTCTTCCGAGGGGGGCGGGGGAGTATCGGCCCAGTCCAGCAGCGCGGGGGTAGCGCATTCCTCGACAGGGGGTGCGGGGGAGTCCATGGCGATCAGGTCATCCGCGGGCGGCGCTGTCGCAGCAGCAATCGCGGCCAGCACCTGGTCGCGGGCCGCCTCGATCGATTCTTCCACCTGCAGGTCGTTGAAGTCGGTCCACTTGTTCTCGCCACGGTCAGCGAACGCTGGCCAGCAGACTTTTGCATTGCCAACGTCCGAAGCGGCAGCACGCGCTTTGGCCAGGCCGGCGTTCTCGAACTTCAGCAGGCGCACACGGCGGCCAGAGCGGATGTCGGCCTCGATGTATCCGGTACCGGTCGCATCCTGGCGCCACGTAGCGCGAACGGTCACAGGTTCGCCCTTGCTGCTGGTGAGCACGTGATCCATGCCATCGATCGCAGGCGCCGGTTCCACATCGAAGTGATCCCGTAGATCACGCTCGTAGCGCTGCACCAGCTGCCAGTCGTCGTCTGCAAAAAACAGCAGCGTGGTCTCCGCGAAGTCGGCACGCAACTGGCGGGCAACCGCCAGCAGGTTGCCCGCGCTGAAGGCCAGCATCACGGGCAGCGAACCGCCCTGCGCCAGGCGTACGGACTGGCCAGAGGCATAGCCCTCGGCAATACCGATCAGCTTGGTCTCGCCGCGCGTGATAGAACCGAGCAGGCAGGCGGCACCGACCATGTCGGCGCCATGATTGAAGCGCTTCCCCATGGCTGGGTCCGGATCGATTTTCTGCACGCAGACCAGCTCCGGGCGCTCACCTGCCCGGTAGCGACGCGCCGGCACCAGCAGCGTGCCGTTCGCCATCACACGCGCGAAGTCCCCGCCAATCTGTTTGCGCGCCAGGTATGGCACGGCCGCAGCATCGTCGATCGGTGCCGCACGTTTCCACTCCTGGCCAGCACGATTTGCAGCAAAGCGTGCCGCGTTCGCACGCCGTTCCGTTTCTTCACGCTCCACGTCCGCCTGCCGACGTGCCGCTTCCGCGCGCTCCTCGTCGGTCGCGCCTTCCCAGTCGATGCGGATAGGTACGGAGTTGGGGTTCTGCCCCTGCCAGATGCCGTAGGCGCCGGTTATCACCTGGCGGCCGGAGCGCAGCGTGAATTCGCGCAACCGGTACCATGCCTTCTTCCCCTTGCCGAACTTGTTGATCCTGCCGTTCAGCCGTGGATGCCCAGCGGGCATGGACGGCAGGTCGGCGCTCATCTGCGCAATGACTTGTTCGAGTGACGCCATTACTTCTCGCCCAGGTGCGTTCCCGATTTGTACGGCAACCGCTGCCCGCCCGCTAGGGAGGGATAGTTGCGGTAGTCCAGCGCACCTTCGCGCAGCACCACGATGGCACCACGTTTATGTGCGCGCACGGCGTTTCCGGTCGCATCGGCGCCACTGGCCGATACGTGATTTTTTGTCGGGACGTTTTTGGTCATGTTCAACGCGGTCTCTTATTTCTCTGCCATGCCTTTGAGCCGCTCGACGAGCTGCTGCATGGCCTGATTGGTGCGATATACGGCTGCTTCCACCGCTTCGATTTCGTGACGCTCCACGCGGCCGTCGGCGAGGGTTCGATTCACTTCCGCACCAACATCGCCATTGCCAGTCATCACCTGCACGACGAGTTCCAGCACGGCCAGGTCGGATGCGGACGCGGCCGGGTCGGTGCGCACGCACACGTGCCCATGGTTTGCTGCCAGCGCGTGGAGTACACGGATGTCACCCGTGATTCCCATGACCTGGTCGACGTCTTCGAGCAGCACGCGATTGGCCGGGTTGTTCGGATTCGCCTTGTTGCGCAGGATCTGGGCCGACATGCCTAGTCGCACCGCGAGGGCTTCGCAACCACCAACGGCGTCGTGCACGGTTCTGTAAAAAGCGTCAAGAATGTTCATTTGGAAACACTGAATAAAATGAGGAAATTGCCTGTTGTTAATGAAATAATTCAACGATGGATAACGAACACCTCTTGAACTTTCCTGATGGCAATACTTTGGGCGAGGCGATCCCGCGCGCGTTCAAAGGCGCATCACATCTGGTCGACAGGGGTCAGTCTTCGGCTCTGCGATCTCGCGGCGCGCACAGCTCTGTGTACAGATCCGTGATGGCCAAATATGTCGTAGCTCGACAATCAGACTGCCCGCGAAGGATCCTGTTCACCGTTGGCTGCGACGTGTTCAGCCGCTCGGCAATTCGAGGTTCGCTCCATCCGGACGTATCCTTGATGGACTTGAGCATGTGGGTGATTGTCTTTTCCATGCCAACACTCTATACGCGAATGGATAGGAAAGTCAATCCGTGAATGAATCGACAGTTGTTGCCTTTTATACGTGTGCGTATAGTCGCCGTATGGATATTGCGACCAGACTAGATAAGGCGATGAAGGCGGCAGGGTTCGAGTCGCAGAGTGCACTTTCGCGAGCTTCGGGCGTGCCTCAGCCTACGATCAATCGCATCCTGAAAAGTGTAGGTTCGAAAGGTCCGGAAAGTGGCACACTGCAAAAGCTGGCTGCAGCCTGCAACGTGTCATTCACATGGCTGCATGAGGGCCTCGGCTCTCCAGAGGAGTCGCTTGCAACACCCCTACCCCCAGGCGCAATGAGAGTAGTTGTAGCAGAAGACGATGACCCTCACTTTTATCAGATCCCTAGGGTCCAGCTCCAGCTGCAAGCAGGCATCACTGGCTTCAAAACCGTCCCAGAAATTTATGATGGCGCCAAGCTAAGTATCCCGCGACACTGGGCCGACAAAAAGGGCTTCAACCCCAAGAAACTGATCGCACTGACAGTGAAGGGAGAAAGCATGGAGCCGAACCTATTCGACGGCGACGTGGTCATCGTGAATACAGGCGACACACAGCATGTAGACGGCTTCGTGTATGCGATCAACTATGAAGGCGAAGCCGTCGTAAAGCGACTCACTAGGGATGCTGGACGATGGTGGCTAAGCTCTGACAACCCTGACCAGGCACGTTATCAGCGTAAGAGCTGCCATGATGGCGAATGCCTGATTGTAGGTCGGGTCGTTCGTAGAGAAACCGAACACATATAGTCGCATCGCACTAGAAGCCACACATACCTGTGGCTTTTTTTTATCCCAATCTATTCATTCGCGTATTGACATAACTATTCATACGAGTATAGTTGGCGCTCTCAACTTACTGGAGTAGCCATGTCATTTCTACCGCTAAATCGAAACACCGCGGCGACAACGAAATTTCAACGTACGTACCTCGTCACTGTCAGGACGGAAACTGAACAGATCCAGTTTGCCGCGAATGCGGATGCAAGTGCCGACCTCCACATGCGTGCCATAGACCAATTTGGCACGTGTGGCGTAACCGTGACTTCGGCATGAGCTTCGCATTCGTCTGAATTTAATGCCTTCCTCACTCCCTGATGCTTTGGCGCTCGATCTCGCTTATCGATCGCTACGCACGTCCTTGACGATGGATCAGGTCAAGAACGACCCAGCGCTGCGCACTCTGCTCTATCTCCGCGCTCGCACTTACGCCGAGCGCCGCGACTGCTTCGACCCCAAACGGCTGCAGGCCAATGACCACGACTAATGAAAGGATTTACATGCAACAGCAACAAATCGGCCGCGGCGCGGTCGTCGATTTCGATACCCAAGAAGGCCCGCAACGCGGCACGGTGACGAACCTGTTCGAAGACATAACGCACCAACGAACCCTCGCCGAGATCCGTGTGCCGAACACCTTGAACGGCATGCCGTGGCTGATGAAGCTGACCGACCTGCGCCTGGCCAAGCCGATCCAGGACGCGATCACGCCAGTGCAGACGTCTGCACAAGCCTCGTAATCAGCACGATCGGAGCCTGGCATGACCACTCTCACCTTCCTTCCCGCACCGGTGGTGTCGCTGTCCGACGCGCCGATCATCGTCGACGAGCTCGTACTGGCCGATGGCAGCTCTTTCGGCAAATTCAGCCTGGGACACATCCGCATCTCGGCCACCAACCGCAAGCGGTTCAACCTTGAGGCGCTGCAGCAGCTGGCCGACAGCATCCGCGACAAGGGCGTTGCACAGCCGATCCTGATCCGGCCTGTCGAACCGACTGACGACGCGATGCAGCGGTACGAGATCGTCGCTGGCGAGCGTCGCTTCCGTGCGTCGATCATGGCAGGTGCCTCGTACATTCCGGCGATCTGCAAGCAGTTGTCGGACCACGACGCCATCGAGCTTCAGATCCTGGAAAACCTGCAGCGCGAAGATCCGCATCCCCTGGAGGAGGCGGAGGGTTACGAGCGCCTGATGCTCACCCACAGCTACACGCCCGACCAGCTGGCCGAGCGCCTGAAGAAAAGCCGCTCGTACATCTACGGCCGCCTGAAGCTGTGCGCGCTGGCCAAGCCGCTGCGCGAGCAGTTCTACGAGGAGAAGTTCAATGCAGCCGTGGCGGAACTGATCGCCCGGTTGCCTACGCCAGAGATGCAAAAGGCGGCGGCAGCGGACCTGACAAAGCCGGACTGGTCCGGCGAGACAATGTCCTTCCGCCGTGCCAAGGAACTCCTGCGCAGCAATTACACCGTCGATCTGAAAGGCGCCGCGTTCTCGATCAAGGACGCCAACCTGGTCGAGCGCGCGGGCCCGTGCACCACCTGTCCGAAGCGCGCCGGCAACCAGCCCGACTACGAAGGCGATCCGAAGGCAGGCAACGTCTGCACGCTGCCCTCCTGCTACCGCGAGAAGGAGGCCGCACACGCTGCCAAAACCCGCCAGGCGGCCGAGGCGAAGGGCGTGACGGTCGTCAGCGGCGAGGATGCAAAAAAGATCGTGGCGAACTCCTACGGCAGCCTGCGCAAGGGTTACGCCGACGTCGACGCCAGCTTCTACGTCAAGGGCGGCGGCTCCACTACGTACCGCAAGCTGCTTGGCAAGCGCACGCCTACGGATACCGTCGTCGAGAGCCCGTTCGACAAGAAGAAGCTGATCACGGTCGCAAAGGTGGAGGTGCTGGAGGAGCTGGTGCGCGAAGTCGCCGGCGCCGAAATCGAAACCGAGGCATCGAGGGCGGCGAAGGACCGTGCGCGCGAGAAGCAGCAGGAGAAGGACGCAGCGCTGGAGAGGCAGTATCGGCGGGATCTGTTCGTTGCAGTGCGCGATGCCTCGCCCGCCTCACCAGCCATTGACTACCGTGAAGTTGCCGCGCTCCTTTACGGCAACTGCCCGAACACCGACGTCGACTTCATCCGCAAGCTCTACGGCTGGGCCGGCAAGGAGTACGAGGGTAACCATACGGGCGGCAAGTGGCGCAGCACGACAGCCATTATCAGCGAACAGATCCACGTGATGCCGATCGACCAGGTCCACCAGTTGATCCATGACATGCTTCTGGTGCGCGACCTTACCGTCAACACATACACCGGCCAGGGCGAGACGCCGACACGCCTGCTCGATGCAGCTGCGGCCCGCGGCGTTGATTCGCGGGCCATCCGCAAGCGCCTGGTCGACGAGCAAAAAGCGAAGGAGGCCGCGAAGGCGAAGAAGGCGCAACCGAAGAAGGTGAAACCCGCCCAGGCGGAGATCCCGGACGTGGAGCCAGTGCAGCCGGTCGCCGAAACAACGCCGGCGCCGACCGAACCGCCCGAGCCGCTCATGCTGGCCCTGGCGGATGCTGACACGCTGCACGCCTTCATCGCCGCCAACCGCGACCGTCTCAACGACTTGACGCCGCTGGTCATCAAGAACGCGCCGCACCTGGTGAAGTCGTTGGACGTGTTCGGACACGAGACGGGCTACATCTGGCGCGAGAACGAATGGCATGCGCCAGAACCGACGACGCTGCCGGCCGCGGACGTCAGGCCATTCCCGACCAGCACGCGGGAAGGCCAGGCAGAAGTCGCACGCAAAACTCTCTCGCTGAAGCACCGAAAGCCGGACGTCGCGGGCAGCACGGAAACGACTGGCCCAATCGTGCGCACGAAGAAGCCCGCCCGCACGGTGGTGATCGGTGCCGTGGCGCACACGGCACCGGAGGGAGGCGAATGATGGCGCGCACTCGCGATGAGATTCAGAAGCATAACCGGGTGCTGCTGCACTGCTTGCAGAAGGCGCATCCGGTCTTGCACAACGGCGTGCATCGCTTTATCCACACGCTGACCTTCAGTTCAGGGAGTGAAGTCGAAACGACCGTCTACCTGGCTGGCCATGGCGAAGTGCCGGCCGAGGAGCTGTCGCCATCCACCACACACAATCTGCCCGGGCCGATGAATGAGCCTGAGGCACAACCCGCAGAGCCGGCCGCACCGACCACCGAGGAACAACCGCAATGAACCAGCAAACCAACCCATTCCGCGAAGCCGCCGTCGACCTGGCCGCGAAGCTGCACACCGCATCGCACACCGCCGCCGGCCTGGCCGACGCCTTGAATCGTTCCGAACAAACGATCGCGCTGTTGAAGAAGCACATGACACCCGCGCAGCTGCTGCACGCGCACCTGGAGATCGATGCTCTGCCAGTCATTGGCGCCGCAGCCTATGTCGTCGGCCAGCAAGGCCCGGTTGCACGTCCGGCCGTGGACGTGACCGATCCCTTCTCCGAGGCTTTCTGCCTCATCGCAGACGGCGACTCATTCCTGCGCGACGGCTTCGAACGCATGACCGCGTTTGGCTACTTCAAGCACGGCGCCGCACACGTGCATGGGCTGTCGCCCGAAGCCGATCGTCAGCTACTGGCAGCAGAGGTTGCGCGGCTAGATCGCGCATACAACCAGGCGCTGGCAGACAATGAGCAGCTGCACAGCACGTGCGACATGCTGGCCAGCGGGATCGGCGATCACTTCAAGGAGTTCATCGGCGAGCACACGAACGGCAACTGCCCGTGGAACAATGCACTCCTGGCGCTTGATCTGAAGCTCGAAGTGGCCCATTGCGCGTGCGGCGCGTCGATCACAAAGGTAGCAGGGGATGCTAAATGATCCCGCTCATGACCGACCCACTTGGCCGCCATTGGCAGCAGCCGGCCGACATCCGCGAAGCACCTATGGATGACATGCACGTGCTGCTGACGCCGCGCCAGATCGACGGCCTACTGGACTATTCGCGCAGCTACCCATCTGGGACCTATGACGGCAAGTGCTGGAAACGTGAGGGAGAGGACTGCTGGTATCTGTGCTGGTACGAACCACACGCACAGGCAGGAAAAATCGGTATCGGCTACCGCACCATCTTGAAAATCATCGAGGACAACGAAGGGCCAGCCACGTGACGCACATAAACACCCTCCCAGAAACCGGCTTCGTCCGCGAGCGCGACTTGATCGGTAACGCGAAGGATGCCATACGGGGTATTATTCCCTTCTCACACGCCACGCTGTGGCGCAAGGTGAAGGCCGAGCAGTTCCCGGCACCGGTTAAGCTGTCGACCAATGTCACCGCCTGGCGTGTGGAAGACATCCGTACTTGGATCTCGAACCAAGTCTAATGCCAGAATTGCCTAGATACCGATGTTCGCTATACTGGCAACTTTGGGGCCAGTATGCGCAGCGCGAACGGAGTACGCCTTAAAGGCAAATACCTTTTGGCATTAGAGAACTATTTTCTCTCTGACGATCCATATGACGCCTTGGAACTCGCTTCAGGAGAAGAAAAACGCCAGCTCTTGCTCGACCTGATTGCTCCAGTATTCAAGCACATAATGTCACGACGCGAGCTTGATCTCGTTATCTATAGATCGCAAGCAGATTTCGACGACGTTCTATTGTACGTCGACCGTGATAATGAATCGCATGGTCAGCATTCGGACAAGATGATGCGGCAGCGGCTTGTAGAAGCTATCATCGCGACCTTAGAGTCGTATCCGCGGCAATACGAGCTCACCGTTACCTTGCCTTCCTTTCGCTATCTCAGCGATGCCGAGGTGAAGGTTGGTACAAGTTCATACTTACGGTTTGGTGGTGGCGATCCTACCTCAGCGCGCGTTTATCTACTTGTGTATTTCACGGGCTTCTCCGACGGTAGCGCTGACAGCGCGGCACTCGCGGCAGCATTTCGCGAAGTGAAGCTCTTCTGGTATCACATGGACAAGTTCGATCTCACATCGTCCGTGTTCGGCCCGCGCACTGCATCCGCAAAATTAGTCGATAAGACTGTAGAGGCTGGCGGCGATATTTTGATCCCAGACGGGTTATCGCGGTTAATCGGCGGCCTCAATCTCAGGCTGGGCAGCCTACTCCGCTATGGCGATGCTCGGAACTTCAACGCCCCAGGACAGCCCTTAGCATTCTTCCAAGATGCATGCTCTAATTTCTTGAGCTCAGCTCAACTTTTGCAAAGACGCCAAAACGAGCGCATTGCGACAGCCATCGAATGGCTTGTTGACTCGACCTATGTCGCGAATCAAACAGTTGCCTTTCTTTCGGTCTGCATTGGACTCGAAGCCTTGCTGGGCGATGACGACAACATCTCAGACATGAGTAAACGGCTCGCAGATAGGTTCGCCTACCTACTAGGACGCACCCCGGCTGAACGCAAAGAACTTGCCAGAAGCTACGTAGACATCCTGAAGAAACGTGGAAAACTCGTACATTCCAAGCAGTTTGGCTTGGACGACGAGGGGCGCGAACTACTGCAAACCGCAAGGAAGTATCTCCGGCGGGTAATCGACCATGAGCTCAAAATGGCTGCTACATGTGATCAGCCCCTTGCAATGGATGTTTGATGGTACTTTTGTTGGTATCCAAATATTTTGCGATCAAAAAGTCACTAAATTTCAATTACTTATCTACATAAATCGATTCCAGTCGGGGGGACCAACCTACACTTCAGGCAGGATCACCTGACATCATATCTGCCGCGATCGCGCGGTAGTCTTCGGATTTCATTGTCTGATTTTAGCCACTCTAGTAGACACTACGCCAGGCCTAAACTGGGCTGCAAGAGATGCACAGCAGCAGCGTTATACTGTAATCACCAAACTATTGAAAGTAGGCGCCCACTTTGGGCGATCGACGCCAGAAGAGCTACTCATCTGTTCGCTCCGCGCTCGAATGCCGTCCACCGGGACGGCTAGCGTCGCGCCCGTTCAAGCGATATCCATCGCCTTCGAATCGGCCCGCACCGCGCTAATCCTGTCCAGTATGCCGGCGGAACGTCGAACGTCAAATTTTCGGGCGAATAGTTTGCCTGAGGCGTACATCGATTTGAAGTCGCGATCGACCAGGATGGCCGGATCCTCGCGGTCCGGACTCCAGTCGATGTAGTGCAGCGACGCCTTATTCTCGTTCTTCATCTCCCCAGCTGGCTTAGTCCCGTCGATGTCGTACAGGTTCAGCGTTGCGGCATAGGGCGAGTTCAGCACGATAGTCTGGAAAAAAATCTCGTCACAGCAGGAAACGCTCTGGAAGAAATCCAGATACGCCCGGTTGCGCGGATTCCGGGTGAATTTGACGATGTACTGCGCAATGTCGCGGCCGAGACACCAAGATGTCGAGCCCCGGTAAGGCTGCAGGCCGGCGACAAAGGACCGATCTGGCAGACGGGCATTGATCGCTCTGACGATCCTGCCGGCCGCGCGACGCAGGAAGCGCCCGGGTAGCCGCGCGTACACGTCGTGGTAGCAGTGATTGCGGATCTTTTCGACAAAGTCCGCGCCATCGGCCAGCGGGTAGAAATTCATATAGCTGCGGCCAGGATGACGGTCCAGCTCCTGCACTAGGCGACCATGCGAATACAGCGGGAAATCGCGGCCGCTCAGAAAGATGAAATAGTCATGTTCGTCCGCCGCCACCGCCTGCTCGATCAGCCTGAGCATTGCGGCCACCTGGGAGAAACCGCCCCAGTTGACCTTTACAGGGTCGGGCGTGAATCCGACGGGCAAGCCGGCAGACGCTGCGATGAATGCCGCGCAATCGCTCTTCGCATCAATGTGCGCGTAGATTGACACTCCTTCCGCATACACCGCCCGGGCTAGGCGTCCGAACAATTCCGGCTGATCATGGGCCATTATCAAATACGCAATCTTCATCCAACCTCCCTTTGATCGGTCCGATTACAGCAGCGACGACCAGAACGAAAGGGGAAAGTATAGCATGCATTGCATTTTCGCCAACTAAGCGCGACAAGTTGAATTTGGCCACTTTTCATTTCGTATACACTATATCGCTATTCTCGAGCCGGCCAGGCACCACGAACTCGTACCTTTGTTATAATCACAATACTATTACTCGCAACTGCGCCGTGGCTACCCTCTCACCGCTCAAAATTCTCGTTTTAGCTCCCGAACTACTGCCCACACACCGCGCGGATGTCGCAACCCTGTTTGGAAAGTACCTGCCACGGCACGGCATCATTTCCCATCTGATCGGACGCTCGAACGGCAACCCGCTCGAGGGCGACCAGGGCTTTGGCTCGATACGACGCGTCACGAGCAGGGGCGGCCGATTGCGCAGTGAGCTGCGCTTCGCTGCTACCTGCATAGGCGCGGTTCTGCGTGCCCGCCGTGGCGAGTATGCGGCAGTGCAGGTCCGCGACATGGTCTCAGTAGGGCTGCTGACAATGCTGGCAGCAAAGTTGCGCGGGCTGCCGTTTGTGTACTGGATATCGTTTCCGATGTGCGAGGCACGTATTTTTCGCGCACGTGAACGGTCCGGGCTGCGCGCACGGATCGTGCTGGCGAAAGGCATGATCGAGCACTGGCTGCTGTACCGGGTGGTGCTGCCGGGCTCGAGACACGTGTTCGTGCAGAGTGACGCGATGGGAGACATGGTGCATGGCAAAGGCGTTCCTGCGCACAAGCTCACGGCGGTACCGATGGGAGTGGACACGGAACTGCTGGCGGCGCCGGAGGCCGCGCCGGTGCGCAGCGCCGTCCCGCAGATTGCTTACCTGGGGACCCTGGACAGGCTGCGTCGGCTCGACGAACTGATCGACGCCCTGCAACTAGTTCGCCTGCGCCATCCCGCGGCGACGCTCCTGCTGATCGGCGGTGCCGAGCTGGAAGATGCGCAGACACTGGTGGCGCATGCGGCGAAGCTGGGGCTGCAGGATGCCGTGCGGATCACGGGCTGGCTGCCGTCCGCCGATGCCTGGCGACTGCTGCGCGGCGCCGACGTCGCGGTCTCGTATATCCCGCGCGGGCTGGTTTTCGACGTCAGTTCCCCGACCAAGATTCTGGAATACCTGGCACTTGCCATTCCCAGCGTGGGCAACGACATTCCCGACCAAGCCTGGGTGCTGCGCAACAGCAATGCCGGGTGGCTGACCACCACGACCGTCTCCACACTGGCGCAGGCCTTGTGCGAAATCCTCGACGATCCGGAACATGCCCGCGCGCGCGCCGCCAAGGGGCCAGCGTTCATTGATGCCACGCGCAGCTACCGAGTGCTAGCCGAGCAGCTGGCGGGCCGCTACCGCGCACTGCTAGGCGGCGGAACGGTGGCCAGCGGCTGACGCCGGTACTACCGCGGTCACCTCAATCTCGACCCGCGCCCGCGCCTCCATCAGCGCCGTCACCGCCACGGCCGTCATCGCCGGGTAGTGCGCGCCGAGGACCTCCCGGTAAGCCACCCCTACCTCGCGCTGCGCGGCCAGGAATTCATCGCGATCCACAACGTACCAGGTCATCCGCACTATGTGATCCGGTCCCGCGCCTGCTTCGGCCAGCACCTGCACCGCATTGCGCAACGCCTGGGCGGCCTGCACCACGAAATCATCGCTCTCGAACACCCCCTCCGCGTTCCACCCCACCATCCCGCTGACGAACACCATCCGCCCGCTGGCAGCAATACCATTCGAATAGCCCTTGGGACGTGGCCAGCCGGGCGGTTGCAGGATTTCCATGACTCTCTCCGTCAGACAGGTGCGCGCAGCAGTTCGCGTGCGATGATGAGTTGCTGCACCTCGGTGGCGCCTTCATAGATGCGCAGCGCGCGGATCTCGCGGTACAGGCTCTCGACCGTCGCGCCGCTGACGACGCCCTGCCCGCCGAACATCTGCACAGCGGCATCGATGACCTGATGCGCCGTCTCGGTAGCCGTCAGCTTCGCCATAGCCGCTTCCTTCGTCACGCGCACGCCGGTGTCGCGCAGCCAGGCGGCGCGATAGGTGAGCAGCGCGGCGGCATCGATGCCGGTCGCCATCTGCGCCAGTTTTGCCTGCGTCAGCTGGAAGTCGGCCAGCACGCCGCCGAACATCGTGCGGGTGCGCGCATGCGCCAGTGCTTCGTCCAGCGCGCGGCGCGCGAAGCCCAGCGCGGCCGCGGCGACGGAGGTGCGGAACACGTCCAGCGTGGCCATGGCCACCTTGAAGCCCTGCCCTGCCACGCCGACCAGGTTTGCGGCCGGCACCCGGCAGCCCTCGAAACGCAGCCGTGCCAGCGGATGCGGGGCGATCACGTCGATGCGTTCAGCGATGTTGAGGCCAGGCGTATCGGCATCGACAATGAAGGCGCTGATACCGCGCGCGCCGGGCGCTTCGCCGGTGCGCGCGAACACGACGTAGAAGTCGGCGATGCCGCCGTTCGAGATCCAGGTCTTTTCGCCATCGAGCACATAGCTGTCGCCGTCACGCACGGCGGCGCACCCCAGCGCCGCGACATCGGATCCTGCCTGCGGTTCGGATAGTGCAAACGCCGCGATGGCGTCGCCGCGGGCCACGCGCGGCAGGTACGCCTCCCGCTGTGCGTCGCTGCCGGACAGGCTGATGGCGCCGGCGCCCAGTCCCTGCATCGCGAACGCGAAGTCCGCCAGGCCTGCATGGCGCGCCAGCGTTTCGCGGATCACGCACAGCGCACGGGTATCGAGCGCATCGGCGCTGCCGCCGTGTGCCGTGCCGCCGACCGCATGCCGCAGCCACCCGGCAGCGCCAAGCTGCTTCACCAGGGCGCGGCAGATCGCATCGACATCGCCACCGTGCGGCACGACGAGCTGCGACGCCGCCCATGCATCGAGTTCGCGTTCCAGTTGCCGGTGGCGCGGTTCCACGAACGGCCAGTCCAGATAGGCCTTGTCCGCCATGTCAGTCTCCTTCGAACACCGGCTTCTGTTTCGCCACGAACGCGTGGTAGGCGCGATGGAAATCGTTGGTGGCCATGCAGATCGCCTGCGCTTGCGCCTCCGCCTCGATGGCCTCGTCGATCCCCATGTTCCACTCCTGCTGCAGCATCTTCTTCGTCATGCCATGTGCGAACGTGGGGCCCTCTGCCAGGCTGCGCGCCAGCGCCTGCGCAGCGGCCAGTATCCCGGCCGGCTCCTGCAGCGCGTTGAAGAAGCCCCAGCGCTCGCCCTCCGGGCCGGACATCGACCGTCCCGTGTACAGCAGCTCGGCGGCGCGGCCCTGCCCGATCACGCGCGGCAGCAGCGCGCAGGCGCCCATGTCGCAGCCGGCCAGGCCCACGCGCGTGAACAGGAACGCGGTCTTGCTGCGCGCCGTGCCGTAACGCATGTCCGATGCCAGTGCCAGCATCGCGCCGGCGCCCGCGCACACGCCATCGATGGCCGCGACGATCGGCTGCGGGCACGCGCGCATCGCCTTCACGACATCGCCCGTCATGCGCGTAAACGCCAGCAAACCGGGCATGTCCAGCTGCGTCAGCGGGCCGATGATCTCGTGCACGTCGCCGCCGGAACAGAAATTGTCGCCGGCGCCCGCGATCACGACGGCCTGCACATCGTCCGCAAGGGCCAGCGCGCGGAACAGGTCGCGCAGTTCGGCATAGGAATCGAACGTGAGGGGATTCTTGCGCTCGGGACGGTTCAGCGTCAGCGTGGCCACGCCATCGCTCAGGTCGAACAGGAAGTGCCTTGCTTGGTAGCCAGCCAGCGTGGTGCGATGACCGGGCAGCGCGTGCGGGTGGCCGTGCAGGTAGTTCATGGTTCGTTCTCCGTTAAGCCGTGCAGCTGCCGCTGCCCTGGCTGGTATTGCCGCGGCCAGGGCACCGCCTGGTAACCGATGGCGGCCGCCTGCGCCAGCGTCCACGCAGGATTGGCGAGATGGGGCCGGCCGATGGCGCACAGGTCCGCGCGCCCGGCGGCGATGATGGCGTTGGCCTGGCCGGCATCGTGGATGGCGCCGACGGCCATCGTGGCGATGCCCGCTTCGTTGCGAATCTGCTCCGAGAACGGCACCTGGAACAGGCGGCCGTACACGGGCTGCTCCCGTTTGCTGACCTGGCCGGACGAGCAGTCGATCACGTCCGCCCCCGCCGCCTTGAACAGGCGCGCGATGTGCACCGCATCGGCCCGCGTGGTGCCGCCTTCGACCCAGTCATGGGCGGAGATGCGCACGCTCATCGGCTTGTGCGCCGGCCAGATGGCACGCATGGCCGCGAACACCCGCAGCGGGAAACGGCAACGATTTTCCAGCGTGCCGCCATGCTCGTCGGTACGCCGGTTGGTCAGGGGCGAGATGAACGACGAGAGCAGGTAGCCGTGCGCGCAGTGCAGCTCCAGCCAGTCGAAGCCCGCGGCCTCAGCGGCCAGCGTGGCGCGCACGAAGTCGGCTTCGATGCGGTCCAGGTCCGCCAGCGTGGCTTCACGCGCGACCTGCGAGACACTTTCAAGATACTGCTGTGGCGACGCGGACAGCAGCGGCCAGCCGCCTTCCTCGAGCGGCTGGTCGATGCCCTCCCATGGCGCGCGCGTGGCGCCCTTGGCACCGGCGTGGCCCAGCTGGAGGCCGATCCTTGCATCGGAGGTCGCATGGACCGCATCCACGATGCGACGCCAGGCATCCGTATGCGCCGGCGCATACAGGCCGGGACAAAGCGGCGTGATGCGCGCGTCGGCCGAGACGGCCGTCATCTCCGTCATCACCAGCGCCGCGCCACCGGTGGCACGTGCGCCCAGGTGGATCAGGTGCCAGTCGCCGGCCACGCCGTCTGCCGCGCTGTACTGCGCCAGCGGCGAGACGACGATGCGGTTCTTCAGCACGAGCGCGCGTACACGCAGAGGCGTGAACATCGGCGGGATCGCCAGGTCGGACGGTGCCGCGATCCCCGCCTGGGCGAACGCACGGGCCGCGAACCAGCGTTCGTATCCGTCGGTATAGGCACTGTCGCGCCGGCGCAGGTCGCCGTGCCCCAGCCGCTGGCTGCGTGTCAGCAGCGCGTAGGCGAACTGCGGCGCGTCCAGCTGCGCATGCCGCGCCACGTTCTCGAACCACGCCATCGAGTTGCGCGCAGCATTCTGCAGCTTCAACACGGCGACCTTGCGCTCGGCTTCGTAGGCTGCCAGCGCAGCCGACAGGTCGTCACCGGCGCCGATGCAGCGGGCCAGCGCCATCGCGTCCTCCAGCGCCAGCCGGGTGCCCGAGCCGATCGAGAAATGCGCCGAGTGCGCCGCATCGCCCAGCAGCACCACGGGTGCCGCGCCCTGTGCCGCATGCACCCACCGTTCGCAGGCCACGCCGGCGAAGCGCTGCCAGGCCGTGCCGCCGCGTGGCAGCGCGCCATTGGCCAGCAGCGGATGACCGCCCAGGCGGTCGGCAAACAGCATCTCGCAAAATGCCAGCGTCGCCTCCGGCGTCATGTCGTCCAGTCCGGCCGCGCGCCAGGTCTCTTCCGGCGTCTCGACGATGAAGGTCGACATGCCGTCTTCGAAGCGGTAGATGTGGGCCTGGAACCAGCCGTGTGCCGTGGCGCGGAAGTCGAACGTGAACGCATCGAACGCTTTGGTCGTGCCCAGCCACAGATAGCGGCAGCGGCGCCCCTCGATGCGTGGTGCAAACGTCGCCGCATGGCGCGCGCGGATGCGGCTGCGCAGCCCATCGGCGGCGATGACGAGCGCTGCATCGTACTGCGCCGCGAGGGCCACATCGTCGATGGCCTCGGTGCCGAACACCAGCTCGACGCCGAGCGCCGCGCACCGGTCCTGCAGGATGCCCAGCAGGCGGCGCCGGCTGATGCCGCTGAAGCCGTGGCCGCCCGAGCGCACCTGCTCGCCCTTGAAGAATACGTCGATGTGCTGCCAGCGGTGGAAGCCGTCGAGGATGGCCTGCGCGCTGGGCGCATCGGCGGCCATCAGGTTGTCCAGCGTCTGGTCGGAAAACACGATGCCCCAGCCGACGGCGTCGTCCGGGCCGTTGCGCTCGATGACCACGACGCGCCGCGCCGGCGCCTGCGCCTTCAGCAGCAGCGCGGCATACAGGCCGGCGGGTCCGCCGCCGATGCACACGACGTTCGACAGCCCCGTCATGCGGCTCGCACCAGGAAGCGCTGCAGCTTGCCGCTGGCGGTGCGCGGCAGCGCCGCCACGAACAGCACGCGCCGCGGGTACTTGTACGGGGCGATGCGGTGCTTGACGAATGCCTGCAGCGCGGCCGCCAGTTCCGGCGCCGCCGTGACACCAGGTCGCAGCACCACGTGCGCTTCGACGAGCTGGCCACGCACCTCGTCCGGCGTGCCCACCACGCAGCACTCGGCCACGTCCGGGTGGGCCAGCAACGCATCTTCCACTTCCGGGCCGGCGATGTTATAGCCGCTCGAGACGATCATGTCGTCGGTGCGGGCGCGGTAGTGGAAATAGCCGTCTTCGTCCATCTCGTAGGCATCGCCCGTCAGGTTCCAGCCCTCGTGCACGTACTGCTGCTGGCGCGGATCGTCCAGGTAGCGGCAGCCGGTCGGGCCCTGCACGGCCAGCCGGCCGACCACGCCGGGGCCCACGGGATTGCCCTGGGCATCGAGGATGCAGGCGCGGTAGCCGGGCACCGGCTTGCCGGTCGCGCCGGGCCGCACGTCGTCCCCGGCGGCGGCAATGAAGATGTGCAGCAGCTCCGTCGAGCCGATGCCGTCGATCATGGCCAGGCCCGTGGCTTCCTGCCAGGCGGCACGGGTGGCCACCGGCAGCACCTCGCCGGCCGATACCGTCTCGCGCAGGCACGATACGTCGTGCCCGGCCACCAGCGGTGCCATCTGCCGGTAGGCGGTCGGCGCGGTAAAGCAGACGGTGGCGCGATACTGCGCGATCGCCGCCAGCAGCGTGGCCGGCGTCAGGTGCTCCAGCAGCACGGCGGCGGCCCCCACCCGCAGGGGGAACAGCAGCAGGCCGCCCAGGCCGAACGTGAAGGCCAGCGGCGGCGTGCCGATGAACACATCGGAAGGCTGCGAGCGCAGCACGTGGGGCGGAAAGCAGTCGCAGATCGCCAGCAGGTCGCGGTGGAAATGCAGCGTCCCTTTCGGCACGCCGGTGGTACCTGACGTGAAACCGATCAGGCACACATCGTCCGCCGCCGTGTCGCAGGCATCGAAGGTGGACGGCGCTTCGGCCATGCGCACTTCCAGGCCATCGTCGGCAGCGCCGCCGAAATACACGACGGGCGGCAGGTCCGGCACGGCGTCCAGGTCGTCGCGCAGGCCTTCTGCACACAGCACCGCGTTCACCTGCGCCTTCGCGACGATGGCGGCCAGCTCGCCGGTGCGCAGCAGCGGCATCGTGGGCACGGCCACCAGGCCCGCCTTCAGCACGGCCAGCAGCGCAGCGGCCATCAGCGGCGTGTTCCCGCCGCGCAGCAGCACGCGGTTGCCGGGCACGAGGCCCAGCTGCCCGCGCAGCACATGGGCGATGCGGTCGACGCGTTCCAGCAGTCCGGCATAGGTCCAGCGCTCGTGCGCGCCCAGCAGTGCGAGGCGTGCGCCGCCACCGCGCGCCACCGCCCGGTCCAGCAGCTCGGCGGCGCAATTCAGGCGCGACGGATACTGCAGCCCGGGCAGGTCGAAATGCAGTACCGGCCACGTGTCGCGCGGCGGCAGGCTGGCCGCCGTGAACGGATCGGCATGCCCGGAATGGCCGGCGGAATGGAGGATGGCACTGCCCACGGGAGGTCTCGCGCGGCCGTCAGGCGTGCAGCCGCTGCAGCTGATGGCGCACCGATTCCAGCACGGCCTCCAGCGCAGTGTCCGGCGCGTCGGCCGGCGGCAGCGGGTGCAGCAGCGCCGCCGCACCGGTCAGGCCCAGCGTGGTGCAGCCGGCATGCAGGCGCTCCAGTTGCGCACTGACGGTCTCGCGCTCGCCCTGCCGATGCAGTTTCGCCAGCTCGGTCTGCGCGGTGCGAAGCTGCTGTTCGAAACCGGCCAGGTAGGCCTGCAGGCGGGCGGCATCGATGCCCAGGCGCGCCTGCGTGGCGGAGGGCTCTTCCGCATCGGGGTGCGCGCCTTGCGGTATTAGCGCGGCCAGCTGCGCGCGCACCTGCGCCGGCTCGAACGGTTTCACGAGGTAGCCGGACACGCCGGCCTGCCGGGCCTGGTCGAGCGTGGCGCCGTCGCTGGCCGATGAGACGAGCACGAACGGCAGTGCAGCCAGTGCCGCGTTGCCGCGCACGTGCTGCAGCAGCTCGATGCCGGACAGGCGCGGCATGCGCAGGTCGCAGAAGCAGATTGCCGGCCGCAACCCGCCCTGCAGTTGCGCCCACGCTTCGGCGCCGTCCTCGGCCTCGACGATCTCGTAGCGGCCGCTGCTGTCGATCAGGTGCATCAGCATCATGCGCGACACCACGTCGTCGTCGACTACCAGAACTTTCATGACTCTCCCATCCGGAAACCGGCGCCGAACCGGCGCCGGTGGAGGGCGATTATAACCAGTGGCGCCGTGGCGGGCCACCGCCGGCCTGGTTCAGTGGAGTCGCTCAGTGGCTTGGCTCAGTGGCGTAGCTTAGTGGCGTGGCTCAGTGGCGTAGCTTAGTGGCGTGCCTCGGTGGCGTGCCTCAGTGGCGTGCCTCAGTGGCGTGCGTCAGTGGCGTAGCTTAGTGGCGTGCCTCGGTGGCATGGTTCAGCGGCCCGCATCGCCGACCGGCGCCAGGATGCGCCCCAGCGCTTCGTGCAGACGCGGCAGCTTGTGGCGGATGGCCGGCCACAGCGCGCGGTCGGCGGCCCGTTCCAGCTCGGCGCACAGGGCCTGCAATTCCACTTCCTGCAGGTAGGCGGCGCTGCCCTTCATGCCGTGGAACAGCCGCCCGGCCGCATCGGCATCGGCGGCGGCCAGTGCCGCATCGAGCTCGTTCAGCCGCCCCGGCAGGTCGGCAATGAACGCGTCGCGCAGCCGCAGCCGCAGCGCGCGCGCCTCTTCGCCATCGGCGCGGGGCGAGCGGCGCGCCGGGGGCGGCACGGGAATCCGTTCCAGCGTATCGACGCCGAACATCGCATCCAGGTCCGCCACCCCCGGCTGCGCCTTCGGCGGCCGGGCCGGCAGCGGCGGCAGCACGATGCCGCGGCGCTGCTGGCGTTCGACGGCACGCGTCAGCTGCAGGTGCAGCGCCGCCTCGTCGATCGGCTTGGTCAGAAAATCGTCCATGCCGGCCGCCAGGTAACGGCTGCGGTCCTCCTCGCTGGCGTTGGCCGTCAGCGCCACGATCATCAGGTCGCGGTCCCACACGGGCGCGCTGGCCGGGCCGCCGCTGCGGATCATGCGCGTGGCCGTCAGGCCATCCATCTCCGGCATGCGGCCGTCCATCAGGATCAGGTCGTAGCGGGTCTGCGCGCAGGCCGCCACCGCCAGCGCACCGTTGCCGACGATGTCCACGCGGTGGCCCAGGTCCTCCAGCATCGTGCGGATGATCATCTGGTTGGTCGGGAAGTCCTCCGCGCACAGCACCTTCAGGCTGTGCGTGTGCGGCGCGTGCGCGACCTGCGGCAGCGGCGCCGGCGCCACGCCTTCCTGCAGCGGCAGCGTCACCGTGAACACGCTGCCCACGTCCGGCGTGCTGACGGCGCCGATCTCGCCCCCCATCAGATCCACCAGCTGGCGGCAGATGGCCAGCCCGAGTCCCGTGCCGCCGTAGCGCCGCGTGGTGGTGGCGTCGGCCTGCTCGAATTTTTCGAACAGCCGCGGCAGCTCTTCCGGCGGGATGCCGATGCCGGTGTCCTCGACCGTGAAGCGGATGCGCGTGCAGCCGGCGCCGCAGCTCGTCGCGTCCGGATGCACCCGCAGCACCACCTGGCCGCGCTGCGTGAACTTGAACGCATTGCCGACCAGGTTGACGAGCACCTGGCGCAGCCGCGTCGGATCGCCGACCACGAAGCGCGGCAGGCCGTCGCCGTAGTCGACATGGAAGTCGATGGCCTGCGCGGCCGCCTGCTCGCCGAACAGGCTGACCACGTTCTCGACGGTGATGGCCAGCGCGAAATCGATGTTCTCGATCGACAGCTTGCCCGCCTCGATCTTCGAGAAGTCCAGCAGGTCGTTGATCAGCGACAGCAGCGACTGGGCATTGGCCTGGCCCCGCTGGATCTGTTCGCGCGTGCCGTGCGGCAGCACCGGGTCGCGCAGCGCGAACCCCAGCATGCCGATCACGCCGGCCAGCGGCGTGCGCATCTCGTGGCTCATGTTGGCGAGGAACTCCGATTTCTGGCGCGTCGCATCCTCGGCGCGCTGGGCCGCCTGGCGCAGCCGTTCGTCGCGCTGTTCCAGTTCGCGCTTCTGCTCGATCAGCAGGTGGTTCTTCATCTCCACCTCGGCCGTGCGCAGGCTCACCTGCTGTTCCAGGCGGGCGCGCTGGCCGCGCAGGTTCCGCACGCGCGCCCGGTACAGGCCGAACGCGGCGCCCAGCACCAGCAGCAGCGCCAGCGTGCGCACCCACCAGGTCTTCCACAGCGGCGGCAGGATCGTGATGGCCACCGTGGCCGGCGCGCTCCACACGCCATCCTTGTTGGCCGCCCGCACCTGGAACACGTAGCGGCCCGGGTCGAGGTTGGTGTAGGTGGCGAAGCGCTTGTTCGCGCCGGTGGCCACCCAGCCCCGGTCGAAGCCCTGCAGCCGGTAGGCGTAGCGGTTGTTCTGCGGCGATGCGTAGTGCAGCGCCGCGAACTCCAGCGAGAACACCGAATCGTTCTGGCCCAGCGTCAGTTCGTTCGTGGCCTCGATGGCGCGCGGCAGCGTCACGCGCCCGTCCGGCCGCACCATGCCGGGCCGTACCGACTGGTTGAGGATCTGGAAGTCCGTGATGGCCACGGCCGGCGCGATGCCGTTGGCGCGCACGGCGGCCGGATCGAACGCGGTGATGCCGTTGAAGCCGCCGAAGTACAGCGTGCCGTCCGGCGCCGCCAGCGCGGAGCCGTCGAAGTAGGCGCCCTCGATGGTGCCGTCCACGCCGGAAAAATTGCGCACCTGGCGGTTGGCGATCTCGAAGCTGGACAGGCCGATGTTCGTCGACAGCCACAGCTTGCCCTGGCGGTCGGCCAGGATCGCCGCGATCGAGTCGTCCGCCAGGCCGTCCTGCCGCAGCGTGCGGTGGAACCGCGGTGCCTGTGCCTTGCCCTCCCCGCTGCGGGCCGGTTCCATGCGGTTCAGGCCCGAGGCGGTACCGACCCACAGCGTGCCTTGCGCGTCTTCGTACAGGTAGTGCACCTCGTTGTGGGACAGGCTGTATGGATCGTTGCGGTCGTGCCGGAAGTGCGTGAAGCGGCCGGTGCGGCGGTCCAGCAGGTCCAGGCCGTGGAAGGTGCCCACCCACAGATTGCCCTGGCGGTCCTCGAGCACGGGCCGCACCGTGTTGTCGGCCAGGCTGTGGGGATCGGCGGGATCGTGGCGGAACGTGGCGATGGCGCCATCCGGATCGATGCGGTAAAGGCCGGCCTTGCTGGACACCCAGATCGCGCCGGCCCGGTCGCCGTACACATAGCGCACCGTGTCCAGCTCCGGGTTGCCGCGCGAGAGCAGCAGCGGGCCGAATCTGCTGGTGGCCGGATCGAAGGTGCGCACGCCGGTGCGGCCGCCGACCCACAGCGTGGCGCCGCCACCGGCCCGCGGCGCGCGCCACAGTGCCGTCACGTGCGCGTCGCTGGCGCCATTGCCGGTCTGCGGCAGGCGGTACAGCGAGCTGCCGCCGCCCAGCGGATCGTACAGGGACAGGCCGTCGTTGTTGCCGATCCAGAGTTTGCCGCCGCCGGCATCGACGATGGCGCGCACGCGGTTGTCCGCCAGCGAGCCCGGTTCATCCGGATCCTTTACCAGCCGGGCGAAGCCGCCGCCGGACAGGTCGATGCGGCTGACGCCGTTGTACCAGGTGCCGACCCAGAACGTGCCGACCCGGTCGCGGTACAGCGCCGAGACGTTATCGTCCGCCAGGCTGTGCGGATCGCCGGCCTTGTGGCGGTAGCGCACGAAGCGCGCCGTGGCGGGATGCCAGCGCAGCAGGCCTTCGTTGCGCATGCCCACCCACAGCACGCCATCCATGTCCTGGTAGACGTTCATCACGGCGCCGGCCGGCAGCCCGGCCGCAGCGGGCAGCCGTTCGCGCCGCGGCGCCGCCTCCCCGTCGCCGGCACCGGCATGCCAGCGTTCCAGGCCGGCGTGCGAGCCGACCCACAGCGTATCGTCGCGGTCCACCATCAGCGACTGCACGGCCACCGGGCGCGCCTGGCCCGGCATCGTGACCGTGTAGTGGCGGAAGACGCGGCTGTCCGGGGCCAGCATGTCCACGCCGCCCGGCGTGCCGATCCACAGGCGGCCGGCGCGGTCACGCGCCAGCGTGTTGATCTGGTCCTGCGCCAGGCTGTCCGGATCGTCCGCGCTGTTATGCCAGATCGTGAAGCGGCCGCTGGCCGGATCGAAGCGCTGCAGGCCGTCCGCGGTGCCCAGCCAAAGGCCGCCGGCACCGTCGTCGATGATGGCGCGCACGTGGCGGTTGCCATTGCCGCGCTGCTCGGGCTCGGCGGGTCGGTAGTGCGTGAAGCGCTGCGTGAGCGGGTCGAACAGGTCGAGGCCCGCATCGGTGCCGATCCACAGGCGGCCGGACGGATCCACGTGCAGCACGCGCACCCAGTTCTCCGCCAGGCTGGCCGGATCGGACAACGCGTTCTGGTAGATCACCGTGCGGTAACCGTCGAAGCGCGCCAGGCCGGCCTGCGTGCCGAACCACATGAAGCCCTGGCGGTCCTGGGCGATCGCCAGCACGGATTCCTGCGGCAGGCCGCCGTCCACGTTCAGCTGTTCGAAGCGCAGCGTGCGTGGCGGCGCGGCCGTGGCGCTGCCGGCGGCGCAGATCAGGGCAAGCAGCAGGCACAGCGTGGCCAGCAGCGGCCGCGAAACAGATCGGACCATGTCAGTTACCGAAAAAAGCCAGCACGTCGGCACGCCGCGCGTGGGTGTCGCGCTGGCCGAGACGGATCAGCTCATTGGTGTAGCTGGCCTCGAACAGCAGGTAGGAAGCCAGCGCGGCGCCGCGCGCCTCGGTCGCGCCGATCCCGGACAGCATGGCACGGATCGGTGCCGGCAGGCTGCCCACGTGGCGCAGCGCGATGTCGTCCAGCCGTTCGGACGGCGCGATCACCAGCAGCTCGACGGTGCGCAGCGGCGTGTGCTCGCGCAGCTCGGCCGGCAGCATCGACAGCGTGTGGTTGATGCGGTTCAGGCGTTCGATGTCCATTGCCAGCCCATCCAGGAAGATCGACGACATGGCATGACCGGCCACCTGCGCCAGGCTGGGATAGCGCGCCGTGTCGCCGCCATTGCGCGCCGGTTCCGTCAGGCGCCCTGCCCCCACCACCAGCACTTTCGCGGCGCCCAGGTGGATGGCGGGCGAGATGGGCGCGAGCTGGCGCATCGAGCCGTCGCCGCAGTATTCGCGGTGGCCGCCCACGAACAGCGGCGTGGCCGGAAAAATGAACGGAATGGCCGCGGAGGCCAGCAGGTGCTCGACGCCGATCTGGTCCTGCAGGGCGATGCGCTGCATGCGGATCCACGGCGCGATCTCGGCGGCGGTCTGGTAGAAGGTAATGTGCTGGCCACCCGTGTACGACGATGCCGTCACGGCCAGCGCATGCAGCAGGCCTTCCTGCAGCACGTTGTCCAGGCGCGGCAGGTCCAGCATGCGGTGCAGCAGGTTGACCAGCGGGGTGTTGTCCAGCAGCGACGTGGGCGGCGCCGCGCGCCATTTGCGCAGCAGCCAGCCGAACGACAGCAGCGACAGCCAGCGCGCGCCGGAACGCAAAACGCCGAGGGAATCGGCCCGATAGACCTGCTCGACGGCGATGTGCGACCACACCTCCACCAGCTTGGCCACGCCCTCGCCGAAGTTGTCGGCACGGCAGGCCAGTGCGGTCGCATTGATGGCGCCGGCCGACGTGCCGCAGATGATCTGGAACGGACTGCGCGCCGGCGCCCAGCCCTCCTCCCACAGGATCTGCGCAATCGCCTGCAGCACACCGACCTGGTAGGCGGCACGGGCACCGCCGCCGGTCAAGATCAGGCCGGTTTTCTTTTTTATTCCCATCCGACAAGGGTAACACGGCGGGGTGGGCGCCAGATCACGAGGCCCGCGGTGATACTGTCGAGCTCGTGTCCATGTCGGGGTCTGACCCCAGGGTGGACACGGGCTCGGCCGTGGCGGGGTCAATCGCCGCGCACGATGCCTTCGCGGCGCGGGTCGGCGCCGCCGAACCAGACAGTCTTGCCGTTGGCGTCATTGCGGCGCTGGATGCCCTGCAGGCCCGAGTTCTGCTCGAACTCCTTCACTTCGTGGCCCTTCGCCTTCAGCTGCGCGATCACGTCGGCGTTCACGCGGCCCGCTTCCAGTTCGGTGGGCCCGTTGCGGCTGCCGTAGTTGGGCAGGCTGATGGCCTGCTGCACGTCCAGGTTCCAGTCCAGCGTGCCGACCAGCACCTTCATCACGTAGTTGATGATGGTCGAGCCGCCCGGCGAACCGGTGGCCAGCACCAGTTTATTGGTGGCCTTGTCGAACACCAGCGTGGGCGACATGGCGCTGCGCGGACGCTTGCCGGGCTGCACGCGGTTGGCGATCGGGCCCTGCTCGTCGGCCGCGTCGAACGAGAAGTCGGTCAGCTGGTTGTTCAGCATGAAGCCGTCGACCATCTGCCGGGAGCCGAACGCATCTTCCACGGAGGTGGTCATCGACAGCCCGCCGCCATACTGGTCCACCGCCACGAGGTGCGAGGTGGACGGCTTGTCCAGCGCCGTATCGGTGCCCCACGCTACCTGCATGCCCTGCGGCGTGCCGGGCTGCGCGCTGCCCATCGACTTCTCGCCGATCAGCGCGGCGCGTCCTGCCAGGTAACCCTTGTCCAGCATCGACGCGATGCCCTTGCCCGGCAGCGGCACGAAATCGGTGTCCGCCACGTAGCGGTTGCGGTCCGCGTAGGCCAGGCGACCGGCCTCGGAGAACAGGTGGATGGCCTGCGCATCGAGCTGGCCGTTCACGGGAGGATACGCAGCGATCTTGGTGGTTTCCAGGATGCCCAGCATCTGCGCGATGGCGATGCCGCCGGAGGATGGTGGCGGCGCGCCGCACACGGTCCACTGGCGGTAGTCGCTGCAGACGGGATCGCGCTCTTTCGGGCGGTAGTCGGCGATGTCCCTGGCCGTGAGCAGGCCCGGATTCGTCGGATGGTCCGCTACCTTGGCAGCGATGTCGCGTGCGATGCGGCCGGTATAGAACACTTCGGCGCCGCCCCTGGCGATCTCGCGCAGCGTCTTGGCCAGCTCGGGATTCTTCAGCAGGTAGCCGACCGGGCGCGGCGCTCCTTCCTTGTCATAGAAGTAGGCGGCGGCGACCGGGTCGCGCGGCAGGCGCGACGCGTCGTACTTCAGCAGCGCGTTCAGGCGCGGACTGACCTTGAAGCCGTTCTCGGCCAGTTCGATGGCCGGCGCGAACAGCTTCGCCCACGCCAGCTTGCCGTGCTGCCGGTGCGCCAGCGCCAGCATGCGCAGCACCCCCGGCGCACCGGTGGAGCGGCCGCCGACGATGCCCTGCTCGCGCGACATCGGCTTGCCATCGTCGCCGAGGAACAGCCGCTCCGTGGCGGCCATCGGCGCCGTCTCGCGGCCGTCGTAGGAATGCACCTTCTTCCCGTCGAACAGCATCAGGAACGCGCCGCCGCCGATGCCGGACGATTGCGGTTCCACCAGCGTGAGCACCATCTGCGTGGCGATCGCCGCATCGATGGAACTGCCGCCCTGCTTGAGCATCCGGTAACCCGCCTCGGTGGCCAGCGGATTGGCGGCCGCCACCATGTACTTGTGCGTCGTGACGCCGGCCTTTTCCTGGTAGCCTGTGGCGATTTCTGGCGCGCGCTGCAGCGCCGCGGTCTGCGCCAGCGTGGCCGAGCCGGTGCACAGCAGGGCCGCGGCCAGGGCAATGTTCAGGGGACGGGAATAAAGTCGGGTCATCGGTTCTCCTTGAAAAACAAAACGCGCGACATGGGTCGCGCGTGCAGTACAACTCAGGTCCAGCAGATGACCGAATGCTACCCTATTTCGGCTGCATGCGGATGGCACCGTCCAGGCGGATGGTCTCGCCGTTGAGCATCACGTTCTCGATGATGGCCCGGGCCAGTTGCGCATATTCGTCGGGCTTGCCCAGCCGCGGCGGGAACGGCACCATCTTGCCCAGCGCCTCCTGCACCTCGGCCGGCATCCCCAGCAGCATCGGCGTCTCGAAGATGCCGGGCGCGATGGTCATCACGCGGATGCCGCTCTTCGACAGGTCGCGTGCCATCGGCAAGGTCATGCCCGCCACGCCGGCCTTCGAGGCGGCGTAGGCCGTCTGGCCCATCTGGCCGTCGAACGCGGCGACGGATGCCGTGTTGATGATCACGCCCCGCTCGCCGTGCTCGAGCGGTTCCGCCTGCGCCATCGCCGCCGCCGCCAGCCGGCACATATTGAACGTGCCGACCAGGTTGATGCCCACCGCGCGGGCAAACAGGTCGAGCGGATGGGGGCCGTCACGCCCGACCGTCTTCGCAGCCGGTGCGATGCCGGCGCAGTTGACCAGGCCGCGCACCGCACCGAGCGCCTGCGCGGCCGCCAACACGGCGACACCGTCCGCTTCCTGCGTGACATCGCAGCGCACGAAGCGCCCGCCCAGTTCCGCTGCCAGCGCTGCGCCGGCCTCTTCCTGCAGGTCCGCCAGCACGACCGTACCGCCGGCCGCCGCCAGGGTGCGCGCCGTCGCGGCGCCCAGTCCCGAGGCGCCGCCCGTGATGATGTATACATTGCCTTCGATGCGCATGGCCACTCCTATTGACGTTAACGTTAACGTCAAGGATTGTAGCGCAGTTGGTGGCGGGCAGGCAGTGGCCGGTGCCTCACATGCAGCTGACGAAGCCGCCCGTGTTCGTGCACGGCCGGCCGGTCGGACTGGTCAGTACGGCGCCACCCCGGTACTGGGTGCCGGTCGCGTCGCGGCAGCCGGTGCCCACGCACGCAGCCGGCGATGGCCGCGTGGCACCCGGCGGCGGCACGGCGTAGGCGCCCGGGGCGGGAACGGCGGACCCATTGCCTGCCGAAGGATTGACGGCGGGTGGCACGGGTGGCCGCGGCGCCGCCGGATAGGGAGAATTCAGCGTGGCCGACGGCAGCATCAGCGAAGGTGCCTGCGGCCGGGTGTCGGGAATGCCAATGCGCGCTTCACCCTGCGCGGGCACGGGCCGGCGCGGCATTGGCCGCTGCGCGGGCGCCGTGCGGCACGGCTCGACGGCCAGGCTGCGGCCATCGGCAGCCAGCGTGCAGGCGGGCAGCTTGGCATAGGCAGCGCTTTGTTGCGCTATCTGTTCGGCCGGTTCCTGCCGCACGGCATGCACGGCCGCTACAGGAAGCAGCAAGGTCGCGACAAGGGTCGCTCCGGAAGTTGCGATGCGCATGATCTGGATACCTGATGACGGTTCTCGTATCATAACGCCGCGTTCACGGCGGTGCCGCACCCAAGCGCGGCTGCAGCAGGTAGGAGGACAGCACGGAATGCTGCTGCCATGGCGTGGGCAATGGATACTGGTCGGTTGTAATCGGTAGAGCCGCAGCCGATCTCAGTCTGCTCGATGATAGCGTGCGTGAAGTCGGATCACGTTGTCACGTCCCAACTGGACAAGTAATTGATGCCGCAATTGGCCTGCCACCAGTCCGCGCCGCCCTGCCCCGCCTGGGCCAGCACCAGATCAGTGGCATTGGCGATTGTGGCGTTCTAGGACAGTACGCCGTGCTGATTGCCCCCCTCCTTCGCCAAGCGCACCGTCGTCAGCGGGAAGTTGTTGTCGCGCATGTCGTACACCCAGCTGGTGCGGAAGATCAGATGCGGAATGCCGGATGACACGAACGCCTGCTCGCCGACCAGCTTGCTGGCCCCCTATACATCCAGCGGATCGATGGTATCGCCTCGAACGCGCGGCGCACTGTCCTGTTCCGAAAGACATAATCGGTCGAATAATGCACCAGCGTAGCCCAGCGCCTTTGTCTCTTCCGCCATCACGGCGGGCGCTTCGGCATTGGTGCGGCACCCCAGTTCCGGCGCCGTTCGGCCTTGTCGACGGCCGCGTAGGCGGCCGGGTTGACCATCAGCTGCGGGTTTTCGACGCGGATCACCTCGCGCACCTGGTCCAGGGTGGCCAGCTCATGCGGCTGCGGTCGAAGGCAACAAGTTTTGCCGATGCTCTGCAGGCTGTATTCCAGTTCGTAACCGACCTGGCCCGTGCATCCCGTCAACAATATCTTCATCCGAACACCTCCGCTTCCACTAGCAGCAGGGCCTTACGGTCTTTCCCAGCGAGCAGCGGCGCGCCGTCGAGGAGCTAGTCGATGCCGACGGCAGGATCGTTCCACAGAATCGCGCGCTCCTGCTCGGGCGCGTTGCAAACGGTGGGCTTGCACAGGAATTGGGCGCGGTCGCTAATGACGGCGAAGGCGTGCGCGAATTCAGGTGGAATCCACAGCTGGGGTTTGTTGTCCGCCAAGAGTTCCAGGCCAAACCACTGGCCGAACATCGGCGAGGCCTTGCGCAGGTCGACATCAACGTCGAACATGCTACTGGCAATGGCCCGTACGAGCTTGCCCTTCGACTGTGGGATCTGGTAGTGCAGGCCACCTGGTACGCCAAGCGACGAGCACCGGGGGGTTGACATGCACGAAGGCCAGCTGCATGCCGGTCATTTCGAACTTGCCGGCATTGAAGCTATCGTAGAAAAATCAGTAGTGGTCGTCTAAGATTTTCGGTTCGAGAATCAGCAGGCGTTCGATCAGGATGGTAATGACGTTCATCGGGAGATCATTTTATTTTGCATGATTCGAATCAGGTACTGGCAGTAGCCGTTTTCCAGCAAGGAGTCGTCCAGGCGCAGCAGTTGCTCGGCATTGATGTAGGCCTCGCGTTACGCGATCTCTTCCGGACACGCACCTTCAGGCCCTTGCGCTTTTCCACGGTGGCGATGAATCGACATGCATCGAGCAGGGATTCATGCGTGCTCGTGTAGGTCCAGGCCATGCCGCGGCCCGTCGCTCAACGTGCAGTACGGCCCGTTGCTCATAGGCCTTATTGACATCGGTGTTTCTAGCTCGCCCCGTGCAGATGGCTGGATCGATGCCGCGATGTGGCACACCCGATTGCCATAGAAAGACGAGCCCGTTACCGCGTAGTCCGGCTTCGGCACGGCTGGCTTTTCCTCGAAGCTGATAGCGCCGTTCGCTATCGAAATCGACCACGCCATAACGCACCGGATCATGCACGTGAATGGCGTCATCAGCCGGCCGGCGGCGCTGCGTAGCAGTGCTTCCAGGTTATTGCCGTTGTAGATGTTATCGCCCAGGGTCAGCGCGGACGATGCATCATTCGATATCCTGCCAGCAAGTGACAACATGCACTCCAATGAGAAGATCGCTGGTGCTAGGTGATTATTGCAAAAAAGGCAAGTCGGCGTCAGCCACTGGGCCTTGGCTGCGGGAGTGTCCAGCCAGTACGTCGGAATCGGCGAGCCATTGGAGGACACAGCGGCTGGTCATTGTGCCGTAGGCGCCACCCGATGACCACCGATGCTATTCTTGCCTTTTCATTCGGGCAGGGGCATATGATCGATTTCCAATTTGCTATTCGGCTAGCAGCCGCCGCAGCGCTTTCCATGATGGCTACCGGTGCCTTGGCAGATACGTGCTCACAGGAATGTTATCCCAAGCGTTGGGTCTACTGGGCGGGTAACTTGATGGATGGAGTCACGTACCAAAAATACCAGGCTATGCTGCCGCACGCGAAGGCAGCCGGATTCAATGCCGTCGCGCTGAGTGCTTCCGGCACAAGTGCCTACATTGGCCTGCTCGACCATCGCTGGAGCGACAGGTATCGCGCCACCCTGAAACAGCGGCTGGTCGACGCGGTCCGGAAGGCCAACGAGGCGGGCCTCGAAGTTGTGCCGGTCGCGGGTAACCCGGAAAGTCCGCAATACCTTCAAGCTTCGCTCACCGAGGCATTTCCAACCACCACACCCTACGTGGTAAAAGGCGGTCGTGCCGCACCCGCAAACGGTGCCGTCAACCTGCTCGGCAATGGCGACTTCGAAGCCGCGCAACTGACTCCATGGGGTGTGGATATGTTGGATGCCTTGGCTGCAGGCGGAGGCCAGCTCGATGACGATGTGGCGCATAACGGAAAACGTTCGTTACGCCTAGAAGCGAAAGTCAGAGGCGGCGGCCCGGCCTTGAGCCGCCTCATCCAACAAGTCAAGTTACGGCCTAATACTGCCTATCGGCTGTCCTTCTGGCTGAAATCCGGCTCCTACGCAAATCCCGGCGCGCTGCGGCTTCTAATCATGGGTTCAGGCGCCAATAAGGAAGCGCTGTATGCACATGCGGACCATAATCTGGGCTGGGGCGTGACAGATGGCACATGGAATGCGTACAGCAACACGGCTACCTTCCGCGCCAACCAGCCCTGGACTCTTTACAATGTGCAGTTCAACAGTGGCACGAAGGAAGCCGCGGGCATTTATCTAGGCACTTGGGGCCGCGCGCCTGGGCCGGGCACTGTCTGGGTCGATGACATGGAACTAAGGGAGATAGGGATCTCGATGCCGATCGAACGGGACGACGGACGAGATTATGTCGTGCAGGCGAAGGACGGTTCCACCACTTACCGGCGCGGCACCGATTACGAGATCGACGGCGAGCAGTTGTCCATCCGCGGCAACAGCATCCCAGAAGGTGCCGAACTCAATGTCAGCTGGCGCCAGTCCGCCGAGCATATCTTTGCATCAAGTGCGCCCGCGATCGCCTGTGAAAACGGCGACTACTTCACCTGGCAGAAAAAACTATATGACGCGATCGACCCGGTGTTCGGCCACCAGCCGTCCGCTGTTATCACAGGCAGCAAGAGAAAATACTTCATGTACTACGATGAAATACGCGTGATGAACTGGGAAACGTGGAAGCCTGGCTGCAGCATGCCGTCCGCCGCGGAGTATCTCCGCCGCATGGTTACCGGCGTGCAGGCCCGGCTGCCGAAGGATCTGGAGACTGCCGTCTGGAACGACATGTTCGACCCATCCATGAACGGCGTGCCACAGTACTACCAGGTGCGTGGCAGCCTGCACAGGTCGCAGAAGGACATGTACGACAGGAACCCTGGAACGGTGATCATCAACTGGACAGGTGGGTCCGAGACCGATGCCGGTGCAGCCACAAAGCGCCGCGCATCGCTGAAATTCTTCAGAAACCAGCCTCAGGTGGTGGCGCTGTATTACGATGCTATCGACAGTACAGATGCCTGGTTGAAGACAGTGGTCGACGCGCAGGCCGCCGATCCCGCGCTGAAAATCGATGGTCTGATGTACACCACATGGAATAACAAATACATGGACCTGGATGAAGTGGCACGGCGTATCCGCGCATCGCCGCTCGGCAGACGCTGGCCAGTATCGCGCTAGCGCGTGTCTGCATCTACTACAGGAGCCATAAAATAATTGTCGCCACCATCACTGCTTTAAAGAAGTTATGGCCGCGCTTTTCATTTGGCGTGGACGATCGGCACCGGTACCTGCAACCGTGCCGAACTGGCGGCCACCCGCTGCCCCGTCACCAGCTTCGCCTGCACCGGCTCGGTGGCAAGCGACAGCCACCCGGTGGCCGGCAGCAGCGGCACCAGCAGCAGGGCCACGATGTTGATGATCTTGATGAGCGGGTTCACCGCCGGGCCGGCCGTGTCCTTGTAGGGGTCGCCCACCGTGTCGCCCGTAACGGCGGCCTTGTGCGCCTCCGAGCCCTTGCCGCCGTGGTTGCCGTCCTCGATGTATTTCTTGGCGTTGTCCCAGGCGCCGCCGCCGGTGGTCATCGAGATCGCCACGAACAGGCCCGTGATGATCGTCCCCATCAGCATGCCGCCCAGCGCGGCGGGGCCCAGCAGCATGCCGACCAGGATCGGCACGATCACGGGCAGCAGCGACGGCGCGATCATCTCGCGGATCGCCGATGCCGTCAGCATGTCCACCGCCTTGTCGTATTCGGGCTTGCCGGTGCCGTCCATGATGCCCTTGATCTCGCGGAACTGTCGGCGCACCTCGACCACCACGGCGCCGGCCGCGCGTCCCACCGCTTCCATCGCCATGGCGCCGAACAGGTAGGGAATCAGGCCGCCGATGAACAGGCCCACGATCACCATCGGGTTCGACAGGTCGAACGTCATCGACTTGCCCACCGATTCGAGGGCATGCGTGTAGTCGGCGAACAGCACCAGCGCGGCCAGGCCCGCCGAACCGATCGCATAGCCTTTCGTGACGGCCTTGGTGGTGTTGCCCACCGCGTCCAGCGGATCGGTAATGGCGCGCACCGAGTCCGGCATGCCGGCCATCTCCGCGATGCCGCCGGCGTTGTCCGTCACGGGACCGTAGGCATCCAGCGCCACCACGATGCCGGCCATCGACAGCATGGCGGTGGCGGCAATCGCGATGCCGTACAGGCCCGCCAGTTCATACGAGACGAGGATGGCCACGCACACGGCCAGCACCGGATACGCGGTGGAGCGCATCGACACGCCCAGGCCGGCGATGATGTTGGTGCCGTGGCCCGTCGTCGACGCTTCGGCGATGTGCCGGACCGGCTTGAAGTCGGTGCCCGTGTAGAACTCGGTGATGTAGACCATCAGGCCGGTGAGCACGATGCCCACCAGCGTGGCGCCCATCATCCGCCAGCGCATGCCATCGTCCTGCCACAGCAGCCAGGTGACGACCGCGAAGCCGATCAGCGACAGGATCGCCGCCCACCACAGCCCCGTGTACAGCGCCGACATGATCTTCCTGCCCGGCTTCGCCTTCACGAACAGGCAGCCGACGATGGAGGCCAGGATCGACACGGCGCCCAGCAGCAGCGGATACAGCTGCGCCTCGCGCGGGGCATCGGCGATCATCAGGGCGCCCAGCAGCATCGTGGCGATCAGCGTCACCACATAGGTCTCGAACAGGTCGGCGGCCATGCCGGCGCAGTCGCCCACGTTGTCACCCACGTTATCGGCGATCACGGCCGGGTTGCGCGGATCGTCTTCCGGGATGCCCGCCTCCACCTTGCCCACCAGGTCCGCCCCCACGTCCGCGCCCTTGGTGAAGATGCCGCCGCCCAGCCGCGCGAAGATCGAGATCAGCGAGGCGCCGAAGGCCAGGCCGATCAGCGGCTGGATGATGTCGTGCTGCGACAGCGAGGGCGAAGGATAGGCCGGCGCGGCCAGTGCCGTCAGCAGCCAGTAGAACAGCGACACGCCCAGCAGGCCCAGGCCCACCACCAGCAGGCCCGTGATGGCGCCGCTGCGGAACGCCACGTTCAGCGCCTCGTTCAGGCCCTTCGATGCCGCCTGCGCGGTGCGCACATTGGCGCGCACGGAGACGTTCATGCCGATGAAGCCGCAGCCGCCGGACAGCACGGCGCCGATCAGGAAGCCCAGCGCCGTCTGCACGCCGAGCAGGAAGTAGATGGCGATGAGGAGAATGACGCCGACGATGCCGATGGTGCGGTACTGGCGCGCCAGGTAGGCCCCCGCGCCCTGCTGGATCGCCGCGGCGATTTCCTGCATGCGCGGGTTGCCCGGGTCCTGCGCCAGGATCCAGCTGCGCGACCACAGCCCGTACACCACGGCGATCGCGCCGCACGCCACCACGAACCACAGACTTGCTGTCATACGTCCCCCTCTTGTTTTCGAACCCACCGGACTTCAGGATCCGCCGGGTGGCCGGCGGACAGAAACAACGGTACAGCCACGACGAAACAGTGCGGCCAAAGGGGGCCGGCAAAAAGAAAACGGACCCGCGGGTCCGTTGTTTGCTGCTTATTGCGCCAGTGCGTCGAACGCCCGGTCGCGGATCTGGTCCACCGGCCCCACCCCTTCGATGCGGCGGTACTGGGGGGCGACGGCGTCGCCCGATTTGGCCCACTCGTTGTAGTAGCCGAGCAGGACTTCGGTCTGGTTGTGGTACACGTCCAGGCGCTTCTTGACGGTTTCGGCCTTGTCGTCGTCGCGCTGCACCAGCGGTTCGCCGGTCACGTCGTCCAGCCCTTCCACTTTCGGCGGGTTGTACTTGACGTGGTAGACGCGGCCCGAGCCAGGGTGGCAGCGGCGGCCGTCCAGGCGCTCGATGATCTGCTCGTCCGGCACGGCGATTTCCAGCACGTAGTCGATCTTCACGCCCGCTTCCTTCATCGCATCGGCCTGCGCGATGGTGCGCGGGAAGCCGTCGAACAGGTAGCCGTTGGCGCAGTCCGCATCCTTCAGGCGGCTCTTGACGAGGCCGATGATGATGTCGTCGGAGACCAGCTGGCCTGCATCCATCACTTTTTTCGCTGCCAGGCCCAGCTCGCTTCCTGCCTTGATGGCAGCGCGCAGCATGTCGCCGGTCGAAATCTGCGGAATGTTGTACTTTTCCTTGATGAAGTTGGCCTGGGTGCCTTTGCCGGCGCCAGGAGCTCCTAACAGAATGAGACGCATGAAAATTCCTAAAACGATTTTAATAGTATGTTGGTAAGTGTCCGCTCAGTGACGAAACTTACCACAAAAGGCCGGCCAGACGCCACTTTGCGAGCAATTCCGACAACACAAAAAGGCAAATACTCAGGGGAAGTGAGCGCGCACCCGTTCCAGGTCTTCAGGGGTATCGACGCCGGGTGCCGGCGCCGCATCCGTGACGTGCACGGCGATGGGATGGCCATGCCAGAGCACGCGCAGCTGTTCGAGCGCTTCGATGCTCTCCAGGGGCGACACCTGCAGTGCCGGATAGGCCTGCAGGAAGTCATTGCGGTAGGCGTACAGGCCGATGTGGCGCAGCGGTGCGTAACCCGCCGGCAGCGCGTCGCGCGACTGTGCGAACGCGTCGCGCGCCCACGGAATCGTGGCGCGGCTGAAGTACAGCGCGCGGCCGGCCCTGTCGAGCACCACCTTCACCACGTTCGGGTTGAACGCATCGGCTACCTCGTGCAGCGGATGGGCGCAGGTGGCCATCGGCACCTGTGCGCCGATCAGCGCGGCCGACGCGGCCAGCAGCGCCGGATCGATCAGCGGCTCGTCGCCCTGCAGGTTGACGACGACGGCATCGGCCGGCAAGTCCATGGCGCGCGCCACCTCGGCGATGCGGTCGGTACCGGACGGATGGTCGGCACGCGTCAGGCACGCTGCGATGCCGTGCCGTTCGCAGGCGGCCAGGATCGAGGCGTGGTCGGTGGCGACGACGATGCGCGCGGCGCCGGACAGCGCGGCGCGCTCGGCCACGCGCACGATCATCGGCTTGCCGCCCAGGTCGGCCAGGGGCTTGTTCGGAAGGCGGGTCGAGGCCAGCCGCGCGGGGATGATGACGGTGAAGGACACGAAGGAACGCGCGCCGGCTTACTCGACCGCGTCCTGCAGCGTGCGGGCTTCGTCGGCCCACATGATCGGGATGCCGTCGCGCACGGGATAGGCGAGACGGTCGCCGCGGCAGATCATCTCCTGGGCTTTCTTATCGTATTCCAGCGGGCCCTTGCAAACGGGGCAGACCAGGATGTCAAGCAAACGTGCGTCCACGGCATTTCTCCACAATGTGTTCGACGAACGCGGCATCGATGCGCGCGCTCACCGGAACGACCCACAGCCGGGGATCGTTCCTGAGTTCTTCGATGTGTGCGCATTTTACTGCATCCTTCTCCGTCAGCAAGATCACGTCCGCCCCCAGGCGGGCGAAGGGACGGTCGAGGAAATCGTGGTGGTCCGGCAGCGGCAGCTCGTCGAACACCAGGCCGGCTTCGGCCAGCATGCGGAAGAAGCGCGCCGGATTGCCGATGCCGGCCGCCGCCACGATGCGCTTGCCCTGCCCGGCCAGTGCGGCCAGCGGCACGCGCTCGCTGCGGTCGGCGAGGCGCTCGGCCACGTCGCCGGCCAGCAGCATGCGGTGCGGCGTGCCGCCCACCTGCGCGGCCAGTTCGGATGTCAGCACGGGGGCATTGACGACGGTGACATCGCGCCGGCGCGAGCGCGGTTCGCGCAGCGGGCCGGCCGGCAGCGTCCAGCCATTGCCCACGCCGCGGCCGTCGAAGAGCACCACCTCCACGTCGCGCTGCAGCGCATAGTGCTGCAGGCCGTCGTCGGTGACGATCACGTTCACGTCAGGATGCGCGGCCAGCAGCGCGCGGCCTGCAGCCGCCCGGTCGCGGCACACGAACACCGGGCACGCCGCACGGGTGGCGATCAGCACGGGTTCGTCGCCCACCTCGGCCGGCGTCGACGACGGCGTCACCGCGCGCGCCACCTCGCCGCTTTGTTCTCCCTTGTTGCCGAAGCCGCGCGAGATCACGCCGGGCGTCAGGCCGGCGGCGCGCAGCTGTTCGACCAGCCAGATGGTCAGCGGCGTCTTGCCGGTGCCGCCAATGAAGATATTGCCGACCACGACCACGGGAACGGGCAGGCGGCCCGACTTCAGCAGGCCGGCGCGGTACAGCAGCCTGCGCAAGGCACTCAGGCCGCGGAACAGCAGCGACACGGGATACAGCGCGCACGCCAGCGGGCCGCGCCGCAGCCAGGCGCGGCTCAGGGTGCGCTCGACGCTCATCGGGCGTGACGGTACCGGGGCATCACTTGCCGCCGCCCGTCTGCGCCGCGAACGTCAGCCGCTCGAAGCCGGCCAGGCGCGCCGCTTCCATCACGTTCACGACCATCTGGTGCATCGCGAACTGGTCGGCATTGACGATGACGACCGGGTCGCTGCCCGGCTTGGCCGCCGCCTTCAGCGAGGCGGCCAGGCCGGCCACGTCGCGGAACGACACCGGCTGGCCATTGACCGTGTAGTTGCCCTTGGCGTCCACCGTCACGTCGATCTGGTTCGGCTGCTCGACGGCCTTCTGCGCGTCCGCCGTGGGCAGCGTGATCTGCAGCTCGGTAAACTTGCTGTAGGTGGTGGAGACCATCAGGAAGATCAGGATCACCAGCAGCACGTCGATGAACGGGATCAGGTTGATCTCGGGGTCCTCGCGGCGGCGGCCCTTGCGGAAGTTCATGGCAGTGCGCTTATTTGCGGGAGTTGTGCACGACGTCGACGAAGCGTACCGCCTGCTGCTCCATCTCGATCACGTAGCCGTCCACCAGCGCGCGGAAGTGGCGGTAGAACACCAGCGTGGGCATCGCGATCGCCAGGCCGAAACCGGTGTTGTACAGCGCCACGGAAATGCCGTGCGCCAGTTGCGCAGGGTTCGCGCCGGACGGGTTCTGCGAGCCGAAGATCTCGATCATGCCCACCACCGTGCCGAACAGGCCCATCAGCGGGGCCAGCGTGGCGATCGTGCCGAGCGTCGTCAGGAAGCGTTCCAGCGTATGGGCCACGCCGCTGCCGGCCTCCTCGATCGTTTCCTTCATCACGTCGCGCGGCGCATCGATATTGCGCAGCGCGGCGGACAGCACGGTGCCCAGCGGCGAGCTCGATGCCAGCTTGGCGATGATGTCGGGCGTGATCGTGCCGCTGCGGTAGACCCGCGTCACCTCGTCGAGCAGACTGGCCGGGATGATGCGGGCACGGCGCAGCGCCAGCAGGCGTTCGATGACGAGGGCGGTGGCAACGATGGATGCGATCAGCAGCAGCCAGATAGGCCAGCCGGCGGCTTGAAAGATGGCGAGCAAAACGAACTCCTTGTGGAAACGCCCAGACGCGCAATGTAGCCTGTTGCGTTGGGGACGGCAAGTGTGAAACGCCGTGTAGGCGAAACCCGGGGTTCTGCACAAATTCTGTGTATAAGATTGTGCGCAAGGGTTGCTTTGCCTCGCAAGCCATTGATTTGAAATGAAAAGATTTCCATGCTCGTTTTTTTTGGCAGCAGCCGGGCTGCCTCGACGGGTGAATATTCTTAACAATTTCTGTGGATAAAATTGTTGGCAAGCATGTCTGACCTCCCCTAAGCCATTGATATGGAAGAACATTGTGACACCGCTGAAAAACACGGCAGCAGCCTGAATCGACCCGGTGCGTTGTGCACAGGAAGTGTTGACAAGCCTGTTGGCAAACCGGCGGCGTGTTCAATAAGTGTCTGATTTCAAAGGGGAAGCAGCCAACGCACAAAAGTGCGTCATTCTCGCGCGGCATTTGCATTCCAGTACCGGCATCCCTTCTGCACACAAACTGTGGACAAAATTGTGCGCAACATCTCCCATAAAGCCCAAGTACCTTGATTTATAAGGAAAAAATAGCCATGCACGTTTTTCAGGCAGGCTGCGGGGCCACGCGCTCCGGTACACTGCCAGGCAGGAGGCAGGGTGCCAGCAGCGTCGATTGCACACAATTTCTGTGGATAATATTGTGGGGAAGGCCGGCGCCGGCGCGCCAAGCTGTTGATTTGCAAGGACAAAGTTGACATGCGGAAATTTGAAGCACTGTCGCAGCACCGGTCGAAGGTTCCGCACAATTTCTGTGGATATCTTTGTGCGTAACACTGGCGGGCTGAAGCAAAGTCCTTGATTTGTAAGACTATTCTTACGCTGCCCGCCAATGAAGCACCGCCTTTTACCCTTTTAAATCATAAGCTTAGAAAAACACCTTGCTGTTCTGCGCGAGATATGACATAAGCATGACCGCTTGCAGCCACTGTGGACAGACTGACCGATGAACCTCTTTGAACGCGCCGATTCCCCCGCCGCCGGCCAGAGCGCCGTGCTGACCGTCAGTGCCCTGAACCAGGCCGTGGCGCGGTTGCTGGAGCGCTCCTTCCCGCTCACCTGGATCGCCGGCGAGATCTCCAACTTCACGCGCGCCAGCTCCGGCCACTGGTACTTCACGCTGAAGGACGATGGCGCCCAGGTGCGCGCCGTGATGTTCCGCGGCCGCGCCCAGTACGCCGGCTTCGTGCCGCGCGAAGGCGACAAGGTCGAAGTGCGCGCGCTCGTCACGCTGTACGGCCCGCGCGGCGACTACCAGATCAATGTGGAAGCGATCCGCCGCGCCGGCGTGGGCGCGCTGTTCGAAGCGTTCATGCGCCTGAAGGAGCGGCTGGCGGCGGCCGGCCTGTTCGACGCAGACCGCAAGCGTTCCCTGCCCCTGTTCGCCCGCACGGTCGGCATCGTCACCAGCCCGCAGGCGGCGGCGCTGCGCGATGTGCTGACGGCCCTGAAGCGCCGCGCCCCGCACGTGAACGTAGTGCTGTATCCCACGCTGGTGCAGGGCCAGCTGGCCGCCGAGCAGATCGCGCTGGCGATCCGTACCGCCTCCGCGCGTGCCGAATGCGATGTGCTGCTGGTGTGCCGCGGCGGCGGCAGCATCGAGGACCTGTGGTGCTTCAACGATGAAGGCGTGGCGTACGCGATTGCCGAGTGCAGCATGCCGGTGATCTCCGGCGTGGGCCACGAGACCGATTTCACCATCGCCGATTTCGCTGCCGACCTGCGCGCCGCCACGCCCACCGCCGCCGCCGAACTGGCCGTCACGCCGCGCGGCGACTGGCTCGCCTCGCTGCGCGCCGACGCGACGGACCTGCGCCGCGCCATGCGCCGCACGCTCGACGATGCGGCGCAGTCGCTGGACAGCGCCAGCCGCCGCCTGATGAGCCCCACGGCGCGCATCCGCCAGCAGCGCCTGGAACTGCTGGCCCTGTCCACCGCGATGATGCATGCCAACCGCGCGCCGCTGAACCAGGCCCGCCACGCGCTGGACCGGCTGGCCGGCCGGCTGGCCGCGCGCCGTCCCGACACGCGCGCCGTGCGGGCCCACCTGGCAGCGCTGCAGCACCGCTGCACGGTGGACATCCACAGCCGCGTGCGGCGCCACCGCGAAGCGCTGAACGGCCTGGCCGCGCAGCTCGAACTCCTCAATCCCCAGCGCACGCTGGAACGGGGCTACGCGATCGTCACGGCGGCCGATGGCACGATCCTGCGTTCGCCGAACGAGCTGCAACCGCGCACGACCGTGAACGTGCGGCTGGCCGACGGCAGTGCGGACGTGGAGATCGCCGGCGTCCAACCAAGGATCTGAGCATTCCGCGCCCCGCGGCAGGAACGGCGCCCCGGTATGGTAAATTCGCCGCGGGCACAAAACAAACCAACCAACGGGACATGCATTGAACAAGCCAGCGCCTGCAGGGCCCTCGACCCTGATCGACGTCGCCCGCGAGGCCGGCGTCTCGCCGTCCACCGTGTCGCGCATCCTGAACGGCACCGCGCGCGTCTCGGACGACAAGCGCCAGGCCGTGCTGAAGGCGATCGCCCGCACCAACTTCGCGCCGAACCTGATGGCGCAGGGCCTCAAGAAGGGCCGTACCCACACCATCGGCATCATCGTGCAGGACATCTCGTCGCCGTTCTTCGACGAGACGCTGCACGGCGTGGACGACGGCCTGAAGGGCACCGGCTACGCCTCCGTGATCGTCACCGGCCACTGGAGCGCGCTGGAGGAAGCGGATCGCATCCGCCTGCTGCTGGCCCGCAAGGTCGATGGCATCGTGCTGCTGTCCGGCAGCCTGCCCGATGACGAGCTGCTGCACTTCGCCACGCAGCGCCCGATCGTCGTCACGGGCCGCGCGCTGGATGCGCCGAACGCGCTGGGCTTCACGATGGACAACGAGCACGGCGCCTGGCTGGCCGTGCGCCACCTGGTCGAACTGGGCCACCGGCGCATCGCCTTCGTCTCCGGTCCGCCCAGCCACGCCGATGCGTCGAGCCGGCTGCGCGGCTACCGGCGCGCGCTGGAGGAAGCGGACATTCCGTTCGATCCGAAGCTGGTCGTCGAGGGCAACTTCCGCGAGAACAGCGGCGTGCTCGCGATGAACTACCTGTACGACGCGGGCACCACCTTCACCGCAGTGTTTGCCGCCAACGACCAGAGTGCCTATGGCGCCCGGCTGGCGCTGTATCGCCGCGGCGTGCACGTGCCGGACGATGTGTCGCTGGTGGGCTTCGACGACCTGCCCGGCTCCGCCTTCACCACGCCGCCGCTGACCACCGTGCGCCAGCCGCTGTACGACATCGGCAATACGGCCATCACCGCTCTGCTCCGCCTGATCAATGGCGACCGCGTGCCGACGCGCGTGCCGCCGGTGGAACTGGTCGTGCGCGAAACCACGAAGCGGCATTGAAGGCCAGGCGCCGAGCACCGCGTTCCGAGTTCCGAGTTCCGAGTTCCGAGTTCCGAGTTCCGAGTTCCGAGTTCGGATCATCGAGCATGCAGCACGCACCACTGCGGCAGCGCGCCATTTTCCGCACGGTTTCGAGGGACTTTCGGCAGAGCGGCGTGCTACGCATTACAATGATGATCGTTTTGTCATTCGCCCTGCTTTTTCTTTTTCCCGTCCCGTTATAAGGAAATACACATGGAACATACCCTGCCGCCGCTGCCTTACGCGAAAGATGCCCTGCAACCGCACATCTCCGCTGAAACGCTGGAATACCACTACGGCAAGCATCACCAGGCCTATGTGACGAACCTGAACAACCTGATCAAGGGTACCGAGTTCGAGAACCTGTCCCTGGAAGAGATCATCAAGAAATCCTCCGGCGGCATCTTCAACAACTCCGCACAGGTGTGGAACCACACGTTCTTCTGGCACTGCATGGCCCCGAACGCGGGCGGCGCGCCAACCGGTCCGGTCGCCGATGCGATCAACGCCAAGTGGGGTTCGTTCGACAAGTTCAAGGAAGAGTTCAGCAAGTCGGCCGTCGGCAACTTCGGTTCCGGCTGGACCTGGCTGGTGAAGAAGCCGGACGGCTCCGTGGACATCGTCAACACGTCCAACGCCGCCACCCCGCTGACCACCGAGAACAAGGCCCTGCTGACGGTCGACGTGTGGGAACACGCGTACTACATCGACTACCGCAACGCCCGTCCGAAGTTCGTGGAATCGTGGTGGAACCTGGTCAACTGGGAATTCGTGAACCAGAACTTCGCCTGAGGTTGACGTGCCCTGCGGGGCACTGACGCAGCGCTCGACGGCCCGCTTCATGCGGGCCGTTTTACATGCTGCCCGCTCGTGCGGGCGGTATTAGATGCTGCCCGCTTCATGCGGGCCGATTTATATGCTGCTTGCCTCGTGCGGGCCGTTGCTATTTACGCGATGCGTCCGGCCCGCACCGTCAACGGCCACGTCACGCGCCGCCGCTGTTCGGGGTCGCCCCAGGCCGCCTCAAGCTCGCGCGCGAACGCCGGCACCGGATCCGCGTCCAGCGCCTTGCGCGCCTCCTTCACCGCGGACCACGTACCCACATAGCCCACCAGCTCCGCCGCGGTCCACGACGCTTCCATGGCAAGCGCCGGCAACGCGACTTCCTGGAACGGAAACGCCAGATTGCGGTAGCCCTCTTCCACATGCCGCCGCTCGGGCGGCCAGTAAGGGCCCAGCGTCTCCGCGTAAAACTTCTGCAGGACAGGATCGGCCGGCCCCGCCACGTTCTGCACGCCATACGTCACCAGCGCCAGCACGGCGCCCGGCCGCGCCACGCGCCGCACCTCGTCGTAAAACTTGTCGAGCTCGAACCAGTGCGCGGCCTGCGCCACCGTCACCAGGTCAACGCTGCCATCGGCCAGCCCGCTCCGTTCCGCCAGCGCCGTGGCATACCGCACGCGTTCGTGGGGCTGGGCCTGCGCGATCTGCGCGGCGCTCGCATCGGTGGCGACCACCGCATCGAAATGGTCCGCCAGCAGCACCGACAGCTGGCCCGTGCCGCAGGCGCAGTCGAGTGCCAGCGCGGTGCCCGGGCTGATGGCCGCCAGCTCGGCCGCCAGCCGCGCCGGATAGGTGGGCCGGTAGGCCGCATAGCCTGCCGCGCCGCCGGAAAAATGGTCCTTGAACTGTGCCGTCATCGCCGCCTCCTGGTCCGCATCGAAAAGCCCGTTGCGTTATTATCCATGACCTTCCCTTCACCGTTCTTCCGAGGACCCCATGACCTACACGGCTTCCCGCCATCGTTACGACACCATGCAGTACCGCACCTGCGGCCGCAGCGGCCTGAAACTGCCCGTGCTGTCGATGGGCCTGTGGCACAACTTCGGCGACACGATGGCGACCGCCACGCAGCGCGACATGCTGCGCACCGCGTTCGACCTCGGCATCACGCACTTCGACCTGGCCAACAATTATGGTCCGCCGTACGGCAGCGCGGAGACGAACTTCGGCCGCATTTTCCGCGACGATTTTCAGCCCTACCGCGATGAACTGATCATCTCCACGAAGGCGGGCTGGGACATGTGGCCGGGTCCGTACGGCCAGGGCGGCGGTTCGCGCAAGTACGTGCTGGCCAGCCTGGACCAGAGCCTGCAGCGCATGGGCCTGGACTACGTGGACATCTTCTATTCGCACCGCTTCGATCCGGACACGCCGCTGGAAGAAACCATGGGCGCACTGGCGCACGCGGTCCAGTCGGGCAAGGCGCTGTACGTGGGCATCTCGTCGTACTCGGCCGACAAGACGCTGGAAGCGCAGCGCCTGCTGGCCGAATGGAAGGTGCCGTGCCTGATCCACCAGCCGTCCTACAACATGCTGAACCGGTGGATCGAATCGGAAGGCCTGCTCGACACGCTGGGCACGCAAGGCATCGGCTGCATCACGTTCACGGCGCTGGCGCAGGGCATCCTCACCAACAAATACCTGAACGGCGTGCCGGCCGATGCGCGCGTCAACCGGCCGGGCGGCAGCTCGATCCTGCCGTCCCACCTGTCCGAGGACAACCTGCAGCGCGTGCGCGGCCTGCACGAGCTGGCGCAGACGCGTGGTCAATCGCTGGCGCAGATGGCGCTGGCGTGGGTGCTGCGCGATCCACGCATCACGTCCACGCTGATCGGCGCATCGAGCGCGGCGCAGGTGCGGGAGAACGTCGCGGCACTGGAAAACCTCGTGTTCAGCGACGCGGAACTGCAGGCCATCGACGGCTTCGCGCAGGAAGGCGGCATCAACCTGTGGGCCGAGTCCGCCGAGAGCAAGCTGTAAGGGACGGGGGTGGCCAGCCCACCCTCTCCGGTCAGACGATGCCGCCGTTGGCGCGCAGCGTCTGGCCGTTCACCCAGCCGCCCGGCCGCACGAGGAACGCCACCGTTTCGGCGATATCGTCCGGCTCGCCGAGCCGCTCCAGCGGCGCCATCTTGGCCAGGCGCTCCACCTGCTCGTCCGACTTCCCGTTCAGGAACAGGTCGGTGGCCGTCGGGCCGGGCGCCACGGCATTGACCGTGATCTGCTTGCCGCGCAGTTCCTTGGCGAGGATGTTCGTCATCGTCTCCACGGCCGACTTGGTGGCCGCGTACACCGCGTAGCCGGGCAGCGCCAGGCCCACGACACTGGTCGAGAAATTGACGATGCGCCCGCCCTGCTGCAGCCTTTGCGCCGCCTCGCGCAGCGCATTGAACGTGCCCTTCAGGTTGACGGCGACAAGGCGGTCGAAGGTAGCGTCGTCCGTATCGGCCACGTGCGGCAGCGCGGGCGGCATGATGCCGGCATTGTTGACCAGCACGTCCACGCGGCCGAAGCGCTCGATCGCGGCATCGAACAGGCCGCGCACGGCAGCGCTGTCGGCCACGTCCGCCTGCACCGCGGCCGCCTGGCCGCCTGCCGCTTCGATGGCCGCCACCACTTTCGCCGCCTCCGCTGCGCTGCCCGCATAGTTGACAATGACGGCATAGCCATCGGCGGCCAGCCGCTGTGCGAGGGTGGCGCCGATGCCGCGCGAGGCGCCGGTAACGATGGCCACCTGCTGTTGGGTCGTGTTCATTGTCTGCTCCTTTCGATGTTGAATGGGTCCAGTATCCATCATGCAAAGCGGCAGATAAATCGGGTACGATTGGAATGACTATTCCAAATACCTCAACAATATTAACCAAGCGATATGGACCGATTCGACGCCATGAAACTGTTCGTCCGCATCGTCGAGCTGGGCAACTTCAGCAAGGCGGCGGACGACCTCAAGATCCCGGCCGCGACGGCCACCTATGCGATCCGCCAGCTGGAAGCCCGGCTCGGCGTGCAGCTGCTGCACCGGACGACGCGCAAGGTGACGGCATCCACGGACGGCCAGGCCTACTACCAGCGCTGCCTGCGCATCCTGGCCGACGTCGAGGAGACGGAAGCGGGCTTCGGCCACCGCGGCGTGCTGCCGAAGGGGAAACTGCGCGTCGACCTGCCGACGACGGCGCGCTTCTTCGTGCTGCCGCGCCTGCACGAATTCATGGCACGCTTTCCCGACATCGAAGTGGAGATCGGCATGGGCGACCGGCATGTGGACCTGATCGGCGAAGGCGTCGACTGCGTGCTGCGGATCGGCGAGCTGCGCGATTCGAGCATGGTGGGCCGGCGCGTGGCGACGCTGGCGCAGGTGACGTGCGCCAGCGCCGATTACCTGGACCGCCACGGCATGCCGCAATCGATCGAAGCGCTGCTGCGCCACCAGGCCGTGAACTGGTACGCCGCGTCGAGCGGGCGGCTGCTGCCGTTCGAGTTCCTCGTCGACGGCGTCCTGCGCACGGTGCAGGTGCCGGGGCGGGTCAGCGTCAGCGGCGGCGAGGCGTATGTCGCCTGCTGCGTGGGCGGCCTGGGCCTGGCGCAGCTGCCCCGCTACCGCGTGCAGCGGCGGCTGGCGGAAGGCACGCTGCGCGAGGTACTGCCGGACTTCCCGCCGCCGGCCCTGCCCGCCACCGTGCTGTATCCGCGCCAGCGCCAGCTGTCGCCCCGCGTGCGCGTGTTTGCCGACTGGCTGGCGGAAGTGATGGCCGTCGCGGCCTGAAGTTTTGTCGCGCGGAATGGTGTGACGAGGTGACGCGACTTGCCAGTACGATCAGTCACGTTCTTCAACATTCATCATTTCAGGATCGGGAGCTCAGCATGCGTTTGAAAAGACTATCGGAACAGGTCATCGTCATCACGGGCGCCACCAGCGGCATCGGCCTGACGACGGCCCGTCTCGCCGCGGCACGGGGCGCCAAGCTGGTGATCGCGGCCCGCGCCGAACAGGCCCTGCAGGACCTGGAAGACCAGCTGCGCCAGCGCGGCGCGGAAGCGCTGGCCGTGCCGACGGACGTGGGCAGCCCGGACGAGATGCGCGCGCTGGCCCAGGCCGCCATCAAGCGTTTCGGCCGCATCGACACGTGGATCAACAATGCCGGCATTTCCATCTTCGGCCGCATCGAGGAAGTGTCGGACGAAGACAACCACCGCCTGTTCCAGACCAATTTCTGGGGCGTGGTGAACGGCTCGAAGGAAGCCGTCAAGCACCTGAAGAAGGCCGGCGGCGCGCTGATCAACCTGGGCAGCGAGCTGTCGGACGCCTCCGTGCCCCTGCAGGGCATGTACGCCGCATCGAAGCACGCCGTGAAGGGCTTCACCGATGCGCTGCGCATGGAGCTGGAAAAGGACGGCGCCCCGATCTCCGTCACGCTGATCAAGCCGGCCGCGATCGACACGATGTTTGCCGTGCATGCCAAGAACTACATGGATGTCGAGCCCACGCTGCCGCCGCCGATCTACGCGCCGGAGCTGGTGGCCGAGGCGATCCTCGACGCGGCGCAGCACCAGAAGCGCGACATCTACGTGGGCGCCGCCGCCAAGGCGAACTCGGTGGGCGCCTACCACCTGCCGCGCCTGTTCGACAAGATCGGCGAGGCCGTGATGTGGGGCGGCCAGCGCACCAGCACGCCGGCCAGTCCGCTGCGCAAGGATTCGCTGCATGCGCCGGACACCTCGTCGCAGCTGCAGCAGCGCCAGGGCATGGGCAGCGTCAATGAAAGTTCCGAATACACGGCAGTGGCGAGGTCGAAGCCGCTGCGGTATGCGCTGCTGGGGGGTGGCGCGCTCGTGGCCGCGTGGATGCTCACGCGCCAGGGCGGCGAAGCGACGAACGGCTAACGGCCCGTCGGTTTCGGTTGAGCGGCCGCGCCTCGTGCGCGGCCGTTTTTTTGCCCGCCGTTTCTTCGTTTCTGCCCCGTCCTGGTGCAGCGGCCCCCGTTAGCGGCCAGTTCACATTTGCTTCCGTACATCTTACAAATATTTATTCGTGAAAGTCTTGCCTGTATCACGAGCCCCTCCTATACTCGCCAAGTCGTATGACGACTGACAACTAAGTCACAACGCACTGCCTTACCGTTCGCACTGCCTTCATCCACCGGTATTACCGCTACTACCGCCACACCGCACCACGGAGACACCATGGCCACAGCACCGAATCCCGCCACCAAGGCCACCAATGTACGCTGGCTGATCCTCGCGATCCTGTTCATCGTTACCACCATTAACTATGCCGACCGGGCGACGATCGCCATCGCCGGTCCCGACCTCAGCAAGCAGCTCGGCCTGTCGCCCGTGGAGATGGGCTTCATCTTCTCGGCGTTCTCGTGGTCCTACGTGCTGGCGCAGCTGCCGGGGGGTTGGCTGCTGGACCGCTTCGGCACCAAGATCACCTACTTCTTCTCGATCTTCCTGTGGTCGCTGTTCACGCTGGCGCAGGGCTGGGTGGGCTTCTTCTCCGGCGGCGCCGCCGTGATGATGCTGTTCGTGCTGCGCCTGATCGTGGGCGCGGCCGAGGCGCCTTCCTTCCCCGGCAACAGTCGTCTGACGACTTCGTGGTTCCCCACCGCCGAACGGGGCACCGCCGCCGCGATCTTCAACTCGGCCCAGTACTTCGCCACCGTGCTGTTCGCGCCGATCATGGGCTGGCTGGTGCACACCTACGGCTGGGAAAGCGTGTTCTTCGTGATGGGCTCGATCGGCATCGTCATGTCGTTCGCGTGGCTGAAGTTCGTCTACGGCCCGCGCCAGCATCCGAAAGCGAATGCAGCGGAAATCGAGTACATCAAGGCCGGCGGCGCGCTGGTCGACCTGGAAACCACCGGCGCCGGCGCGCCGTCGTTCGACACGATCTCGTGCATCAAGCAGCTGCTGTCTTCGCGCATGCTGCTGGGCATCTACATCGGCCAGTACTGCATCAACACGCTCACCTACTTCTTCCTGACATGGTTCCCCGTGTACCTGGTCAAGGAACGCCACATGACGATCCTGAAGGCCGGCTTAGTGGCCGCGCTGCCGGCCATCGCGGGCTTCCTCGGCGGCGTGCTGGGCGGGATCATCTCCGACCGCATGATCAAGAACGGCTACAGCACCTCGGTGGCCCGCAAGACGCCGATCATCGGCGGCATGCTGCTGGCCACCACGATGGTGCTGTGCAATTTCGTCGAGCAGGATGCCGTGGTCGTCGCCATCATGGCGCTGGCGTTCTTCGGCAAGGGCATCGGCGCGCTGGGCTGGGCCGTGGTGGGCGACACGTCGCCGAAACAGGCCGGCGGCATGAGCGGCTCGCTGTTCAATATGTTCGGCAACGTGGCCGGCATCACCACGCCGATCGTCATCGGCTTCATCCTGCAGGCCACCGGCTCGTTCTACGGCGCGCTGGTGTTCGTCGGGGCGAATGCGCTGGTTACCGTGTTCTGCTACATCTTCGTGGTGGGCGAGATCAAACGCTTCGAGTTCGCCAGGCCGATCACCAAGTCGCCCGGCGCCGTGTAAGGGCAGCTGACAGGAAAAAAGGGCCGCGCGGCCCTTTTTTCGTTTTTGGAGTAGCGTTTTTAGCGCTGTGCATGGCGCCATGAAGCGCCATGAATCAACGCAGCAGCTCAGCTCCCCCGTTCGATGTCGGCGCGCTCGTCATCGGTCGTCAGCGGCACCGTCTCGATGTGATCGACATCGATGTCGGCGCCGTCCGGAGCCGTCGTGTCGCGGCCTGCCGTGGCACGCTCACCGGTGCCGCCGGCATCGGAATCGCTGTCGAGGTTGGCGTCGCCCACGTCCGGGCCGGCCGTGCCGCCCGCCGTGCTCAGGTCGTCATCCTCGTTGGTGCCCAGGTCGAGATTGGTTTCCTCGATCTGCTGGGCCAGGCCGGATCCGCCCTGGATGTCGCTGCCGGAATCGGTGGTGTCGCTCGGGCCGAGCGCGCCGGTGCCGTGGCCGCGGCCCAGGACGCGGTCGGGCGATGGGAAGTTGTCTGGGTCGAGTGTGCTGGTACCGCTCATGAGATGCCTCCTAGGATTGCCTCGCCGCGGCTGCGGCGTTGACAGGACTTTAACAGCCAGACCCGAACGACGTCGCACGCTCCCGGTAGGCGGCGTCAATGGCATCCATTGCTTTATTTATTTCACAAATGTATTTTTCATGTATATACTTTAGCCCTCAGTCAAGGAGCCGCATCATGAAAACCGCCTACTTCCTCATTGCCGGCCTCGCGCTGGCCACCGCAGGTGCTGCCTTTGCGGCCGGGTCCGGCGCTGACGACGCACCCGCCGCCGCCAGCCAGCCGGCAGCGCACCAGCTCACCCGCGCCGAAGTGCAGGCCCAGGTCATCGAGGCGCGCCGCAACGGCACGCTGATCGAGACCGAAGCCGACATGGACATCGCGCAGACCAGGAACCAGCGTTCGCGCTGAGCAGCAACAGGACACGCCCCAGTCGGGCAGGCGGACCGCCGCGGCGGGCGCCGCCCGGCTGGCGGCAACGATCGGCAAGGGACCGGGCGGCGCACCGACGCCCGCCCGGCCAATGCCACCTTCCAGGGTGACCGCCGCGCGGCAGTTGGGAACACGGCGGCCGTAACCAATAGTCACCACTGAATTGTCCATGACACGCAGGAGGTGCCGCCCTGCACTTGCCCCGCATGCGGCACTCAATGTTGTATGCCAGATACAAGCATCGCCATAAAAGCAACATCTGTTCGAGACCTTCCCGGGCCGGCAATCGCTAGCAAATTGCACCCTTATGAATAGCAGGCATTGCCATGCTTTCGGGACGTTGCAGGCGCAACCCGTGCTGATGAGCGAAGAAGCCCGTTTCGCTTCCGCTGCGCAGCGGCCAGGAAACGCCCCCCACGCGGCCTGAAGACGCCGCAGGGCGACGGGACCGTGTCCGATGGCTCTTAAAAACAATTTACCTTTGTGCAACCACTAGTACAATCTGGTTTTCCGATTTTTATTGCACAGGAGTGCGCCGATGAGCAGTTTTGACGCGACCAACCAGCGCCTGCAGAACATCCATACCCGGATTCCGGATTTCCCGGAAGACCTGATGCGCCTGGTCCGCATGACTTACCACGTGCAGAAACGGATGAAGGACCTGTCCAACGCCGTACTGCGCAAGTACGACCTGGTCGACGCCAGCTACATGGTGCTGGCGGTGCTGTACGGCTCGGAAAACGAGACTTCCACCGCGTCCACGCTGGGCGAGGCCTGCATGGAAAAACCGGCCAACCTGACCCGCGTGTGCAATGACCTGGAGTCGCAGGGGCTCGTCTCGCGCGGCAACCGCCCGGGCGACCGCCGCTGCGTGATGATTTCGCTGACGGACACGGGCCGCAAGCTGATCGAACAGGTGATGCCGGAAGTGTGGACGCGCACCACGCGCGCCTACGACGGATTTACCGCCGAAGAACTGAAGCTGCAGGAAAAGCTGCTGGCCCGCCAGCTGGACAACCTCGACATCACGTAAGCCGCCACCTGGCAGCGCCACGCCCATCCACCATGGCCCCGCCGCATTGCACGGCGCGGCACATTACACTTCCGCCACCTTCCCCGCCATCTTCGGACGGCGCCGCGGTGCTGCGTCCGACTGCCGCCGCACCAGCGTGAAGTCCATCACGATGTGTTCCGGTTCGGCGGCGCTGCCGTCGCGCTCGGCGCGGATCTGCCGCACCAGGAACTGGACTGCCGTCTCGGCCATCTGCGCGATCGGCTGGCGCACCGTCGTCAGTTCCGGCCAGATCGTGGTGGCCAGTGCCGTGTCGTCGAAGCCGGCCACCGTCAGGTCGCCCGGCACGTCCAGGCCCAGCCGGTGTGCGATGGCCACGCTGGCGGCGGCCATGTCGTCGTTGCTGGCGAAGATGGCCGTGGGCCGCACGTCCAGTCCCAGCAGCATTTCCGCCGCATCCAGGCCGGAGCGGTAGGTGAACATGCCCTGTGCGATCAGCTCCGGCGCCTCGTCCGCGCCATGCTCGGCGATGGCGGCCTTGAAGCCTTTCAGCCGGCGTTCGCTGGCCGTCTGGTTCGGGTGACCGATGACGAAACCGATGCGGTGGTGGCCCAGCGCCACCAGGTGGCTCGTCATGTCGTAGGCGGCCTGGTAGTCGTCGATCGACACGGCGCCCACGCGGCGGTCCGGCTGGCCGCAGGCCACCGTCACGGCGGGCACATTGGCCTGCGACACCAGCTCGATCAGGCCGCGCGTGTCGCCCAGCGGCGGCGGCAGGATGATGCCGTCGACACCGTTGTCGACCAGGCGGCGCGTGTGCATTTCCCACGCATCGCCGCCCTCGCAGTTCTCCACCACCAGCTGCACGTTGTTGCTGCTGGCCTGGTTCAGCAGGCCGACCAGGAATTCGCTCAGGTAGCCGGCGGACGGATTGCTGTACAAGAAACCGATGCGGATGGCGCGTGCCCCGGCCAGGCGCCGCGCCGCCTGGTTCGGCACGTAGTTCAATGCGGCCACCGCCTCGTCGACCCTGCGGCGCGTGCCGGGGCGCACGTTCGGATCGCCGTTCATCACGCGCGACACGGTCATCGGCGACACGCCGGCCAGCTGCGCGACATCGGACATGGTGGGCACGCCCGGCTTGGCCAGCCCCGGTTTGCGGCCCGGTGCCGCCGCCGTGCGGACGGATTTGGCGCGCTCTTTCGCCTGTGGTTTGGTCATGGTGTTGTTCTTGTTGGAGATGAAAACGGGCACTGGCGCACGTCGCGAAGGCGCGGCGCTGCCGGCCATTCTAGCACCGGGCCCGGGCCTGGCTGTTAGCGCAATCAGCTTGCTTCCTGCAATAACGTGGCGCAGCGCTGCCGGCGCTGCGCCTTCGGCCGACCGTCATCGCACCATCAGCGGGCCAGCCGCATCGCCACGGCGCCGCACGCTATCAGCCCGGCCGCCGCGATACGCCGGCCCGACACGCGTTCGCGCAGCACGTACAAAGCGATCAGTGTCGCGAACAGGATCGACGTTTCGCGCAGCGCTGCCACCATCGCCACCGGCGCGCGCGTCATCGCCCACAGGGCCAGGCCATACGACGCCATCGTGCCGCAGCCGCCCGCCAGCCCGGTGCGCCAGTAGCGCCGGGCATAGGCCGCCAGGCCCCGGCCGGTCCCGGCCACGCCAGGAAGCATGCCCAGCGCCGTCAGCACGAACAGCCACAGCGTGTAGGCGGCGGGTGCGCCCGAGGCCCGCACGCCGATGCCGTCGACCAGCGTGTAGGCGGCGATGCAGACCGCATTGGCGAGGGCATACGCGCTGCTGCGCCGCGATGCGCCGCCACCCAGCGTCATGGCCAGCACGCCGCCGCAGATCAGCGCGATCGCCACGCCCTGCCCCGCCGACGGCACCTCGCCCAGCAGCGGTCCGCTGGCCAGCACGACCAGCAGCGGCGCCGTGCCGCGCATCAGGGGATAGGCCTGGCTCATGTCCCCATGCCGGTAGGCCAGCGCCAGCAGGCGGTAATAGACGACCTGGCAGACCGCCGATGCCGCCAGCCACGGCCAGCTCGCCGGTGCCGGCATGCCCGCGAACGGCAGCAGCGGCACGGCCAGCAGCCCCGCCCCGCTGGTGACCACCACGGTGGACAGCAGCTTGTCCGGCCCCGCCTTGACGAGCGCGTTCCAGGTGGCATGCAGCAGCGCGGCAAGGAGGACGACGGCGATGGTCGGACCGGACATGGCTTGCAGGAAGAACGGAAAGCGCCCATTCTTCCATGCGTCGCGGGGCTTCACAAGAACTGTCGGGCCAGCCACGCGCCCTGGACGGCACTCGATGCGCCGCAAGCCGAACCTGCGCCCAAAAAAATGCGCCCCTGTCGATCATCAGAGATGTTGATTCGCTAAGACAAATACCGCAACGGCCCGCAGCACGCACCTGCTCACCGAAAAATGCGCTCCTGTCGATCATCAGGGATGTTGACTCGCAAGGACAAATACCGCAACAGCCCGCCGCACGCACCTGCCCACCGAAAAATGCGCCCCTGTCGATCATCAGAGATGTTGACTCGCTAAGACAAATACCGCACACTGGCCCATGTTAGCGCTATTCATTTGTACCAGTGCGATGGTTGGATCACCAGCCAGAGAGGTAAAGCAGCGCAGCAAGGGAAGCAGCAGGATCGCCGGGCCAGCCCGGACCAGATGGGCTTGTACCAACAAACCGCATCAATAGACCAATAACAGGAGACACACATGAAAGATGCCCCAGCAGCGGCACTGCTGCCTGCGGATTTGCCGCAGGCATTGCTCGTCGGCCGGGTATGGCGCAGCGACGTCGACGGCCCCAGCGTCGTTGCCGTGCGCAACGGCGAGGTGTTCGACATCACCCGCCATGCCAGCACCGTTTCCGCACTGTTCGAACGCGACGACCTGGTCAAGCTGGTGCGCACGGCGCCCGGCGAATCGCTGGGCCGCGTCGAGAAGCTGGTCGAGAATGCGCTGCTGGCGCAACCCGGCGACACGGTTCCCCGCCTGCTGGCCCCGAACGACCTGCAGGCCATCAAGGCCTGCGGCGTGACGTTTGCCGTCAGCCTGCTCGAACGCGTGATCGAGGAACAGGCCGGCGGCAATCCGGCGCGCGCCGACCAGCTGCGCGGCGAACTGCTGTCCTCCATCGGTGCCGACCTGTCCAGCATCAAGCCCGGCTCGCCGCAGGCGGAGCAGCTGAAGCAGGCGTTCATCAAGCGCGGCGCCTGGTCGCAGTACATGGAAGTGGGCATCGGCCCGTATGCGGAAGTGTTCTCCAAGTCGCAGCCGATGTCGGCGGTGGGCTTCGGCGCGGACGTGGGCCTGCATCCCGAATCGAAATGGAACAACCCCGAGCCGGAGATCGTGCTGGCCGTGGACAGCCGCGGCAAGCCGGTCGGCGCCACGCTGGGCAACGACGTGAACCTGCGCGACATCGAAGGCCGCAGCGCCCTGCTGCTCGGCAAGGCGAAGGACAACAACGGCTCGACGGCGATCGGCCCGTTCATCCGCCTGTTCGACGACAGCTTCTCGCTCGACACCGTGCGCAACGCCGAAGTGCGCCTGCTGATCGAAGGCGCGGACGATGCGTTCGAGCTGGAGGGCGTCAGCCTGATGAAGCAGATCAGCCGCGACCCGCTCGACCTCGTCTCGCAGACCTGCGGCGCGCACCACCAATACCCGGACGGCTTCATGCTCTTCCTGGGCACGATGTTCTCGCCGATCAAGGACCGCGACGCCAAGGGCGGCGGCTTCACGCACCACAAGGGCGACCGCGTCACGATCGCGAGCCCGGCCCTCGGTGCCCTGATCAACCACGTCCACCGCAGCGACGAGATCGCGCCCTGGACTTTCGGCGTTCGCGCCCTGTACAGCAACCTCGCGCGCCGCGGCCTGCTGGACAACTCGACTGGAGAATGATGCATGGCTGTTTCCCGTAAACCCCTGGTGTACGCCACCTATCCCGACCTGAAGGACAAGCGGGTCGTCATCACCGGCGGCGGCACCGGCATCGGCGCGGCCATCGTCGATGCGTACGTCAGGCAGGGCGCGCAGGTCGTGTTCCTCGACATCGCCGACGAAGCCTCGCAGGCACTGGCCGCCAGCTACACGGACGTGCCGCATGTGCCGCGCTACGTGCGCTGCGACCTGACCGATCTGGAGGCGCTGGCGCAAACGTTTTCAACCATCGAGAAGGACATCGGCCCCGTCGAGATCCTGATCAACAACGCCGCCAACGACCATCGCCATGCAGTGGCCGACGTCACGCCGGCCTACTGGGACGACAGCCTGGCCGTCAACCTGCGCCACCAGTTCTTCTGCGCGCAGGCCGTGGCACCGGGCATGAAGGCCGCGGGCGGCGGCGTGATCCTGAATTTCGGTTCGATCTCGTGGTACCTGGCCCTGCCCCAGCTGACCCTGTACATGACGGCCAAGGCCGCCATCGAAGGCCTCACGCGCGGCCTGGCCCGCGACCTCGGTGGCGACGGCATCCGCGTCAACACGGTGATCCCCGGCTCCATCAAGACGCCGAAGCAGATGGCCATGTGGTACTCGCCGGAAGGCGAAGCGGAGATCCTCGCCTCCCAGCTGCTGCACGAGCGCATCGAGCCGGAAGACGTGGCGGCGCTGACGCTGTTCCTGTCCTCCGACAATGCGGCGCGCTGCACGGGCCGCGACTACTTCGTCGACGCCGGCTGGTACGGGGACGGCAAATGACGACGGCGCCGACGTGCATCTGGCCGCTCGGCGCCACCCTGGGCGAAGGCCCGGTGTGGCATCCGGCGGAAGGGGCGCTGTACTTCGTCGACATCAAAGGGCACCAACTGCACCGCTGCGATGCCACGGGCGGCGATCGCAAGACCTGGCAGATGCCGGGCGAAGCGGGCTTCGTGCTGCCGGCGCAGGATGGCGGTTTTATCTGCGGCCTGCCTGGCCGCCTGCTCCATTTCGATCCGGCCACCGAAGCGTTCACGCCAGTCACCACGTTCGAGGCGGACCGTCCCGGCAACCGCCTGAACGACGGCGGCGTGGCGCACGATGGCGCGCTGTGGTTCGGCTCGATGGACAATGCCGAGGCAGCCGCCAGCGGCGCGCTGTACCGCTACGATGGCGCGCTGACGCGGCACGATGACGGCATCGTCATCACCAACGGCCCCGCGTTCTCGCCGGACCGCCAGACCCTCTATCACACCGACACGCTCGGCAAGGTGGTGCACGCGTTCGACGTGCAGCCCGATGGCACGCTGGCCAACAAGCGCGTGTTCGTCACCATCGCCGGCAGCGGCTACCCGGATGGCACGGCAGTCGACAGCGCCGGTGACGTATGGATCGCGCTGTTCGGCGGCGCCCGCGTCGAGCGTTATTCGCCGGCCGGCGAGCTGCTGGAAGCCGTCCAGTTCCCGGTACCAAACGTCACGAAGATCGCCTTCGGCGGCCCGGACCTGAAGACCGCGTTCGCCACCACGGCCGCGAAAGGCCTGACGGACGAACAGCTTGCCGCCGCCCCGCTGGCCGGCGGCCTGTTCGCGTTCGCCGTCGCCACGCCCGGCCTGCCGCAGCACCTGATCAATTTTGGAAAGTGATTTCATCATGACCCGCCGCTATCGCTCGCAGGACTGGTTCGACAACCCGGACCACATCGACATGACCGCGCTGTACCTGGAGCGCTTCATGAATTACGGGATCACGCCCGCCGAACTGCGCAGCGGCAAGCCGATCATCGGCATCGCGCAGTCGGGCAGCGACATCAGCCCGTGCAACCGCATCCACCTGGAACTGGCCAAGCGCGTGCGCGACGGCATCCGCGATGCGGGCGGCATCCCGATGGAATTCCCGCTCCATCCGATTTTCGAGAACTGCCGCCGCCCCACCGCCGCCATCGACCGCAACCTGGCCTACATGGGCCTCGTCGAGATCCTGCACGGCTACCCGATCGATGCCGTGGTGCTGACCACCGGCTGCGACAAGACCACGCCATCCCAGCTGATGGCGGCGGCCACCGTGGACATCCCGGCCATCGTGCTGTCCGGCGGCCCGATGCTCGATGGCTGGCTCGATGGGGAACTGGTCGGCTCTGGCGCGGCGATCTGGAAAGGCCGCCGCCGCCTGGCCGCCGGCGAGATCGACAACGAGAAATTCCTCGAGATCGCCGCCGCCTCCGCGCCGTCGTCCGGCCACTGCAACACGATGGGCACGGCATCGACGATGAATGCGATTGCCGAAGCGCTGGGCATGTCGCTGACGGGCTGCTCGGCGATCCCCGCGCCATACCGCGAACGAGGCCAGATGGCCTACGAGACGGGCCGCCGCATCGTCGCGCTGTGCGAACAGGACATCCGGCCGTCGGCCATCCTGACGCGCGACGCGTTCCTCGATGCGATCGTCACCAATGCGGCGATCGGCGGCTCCACCAACGCGCAGCAGCACATCATGGCGATGGCGCGCCACGCCGGCGTGGAGATCCGCACCGAAGACTGGATGGAATACGGCCATGACGTGCCGCTGCTGCTGAACATGCAGCCTTCCGGCAAATACCTGGGGGAGCGCTTCCACCGCGCCGGCGGCGTGCCGGCCGTGATGTGGGAGCTGCAGCAGAACGGCCTGCTGCGTTCCGACCGCCTGACCGTCACGGGCCGCACGATGGCCGAGAACCTGGAAGGCAAGGAAACCAACGACCGCGAGATGGTATGGCCGTTCGCCGCGCCGCTGAAGGAAAAGGCCGGCTTCTTCGTCCTGTCCGGCAACCTGTTCGATTTCGCGATCATGAAGACCTCCGTGATCTCGGACGAGTTCCGCGCCCGCTACCTGAGCCACCCGGGCCAGGAAGGCGTGTTCGAATGCCGCGCCATCGTGTTCGACGGCTCGGACGACTACCACAAGCGCATCAACGATCCGGCACTGAACATCGACGAGGACTGCATCCTGGTAATCCGCGGCGCCGGCCCGATCGGCTGGCCCGGCTCAGCCGAAGTCGTCAACATGCAGCCGCCCGATGCCCTCATCAAGCGGGGCGTGAAGAACCTGCCGACCCTGGGCGATGGCCGCCAGTCCGGCACGTCCGACAGCCCGTCGATCCTGAACGCCTCGCCGGAATCGGCCGTGGGCGGCGGTCTCGCCTGGATCCGCACCGGCGACACCGTGCGCATCGACCTGAACGCGGGCAGGTGCGACATGCTCGTCGATGACGCGGAGATCGAACGCCGCAAGGGCGACGGCATCCCGGCCTTCCCGGCCAGCCAGACGCCCTGGCAGCAGCTGTACCGCTCGACGGTGGGCCAGATGAAGGATGGCGCCTGCATGGAGTTCGCGCTGGACTACCGCGGCGTGGCCAACACGCTGCCGCGCCACAACCACTGATCTGTCAACTACCAAAAAAATAACGGAGACCCATGTCGGATCAGACACAACACGGCCGCCGCCGCTTCCTGGCGTCGGTGGCCGGGGCCGGTATTGCCGCCGGCACCCCTGCGCTGGCGCTCGCCGCAGGCGCCCGCCCCCTGTACAAGGACCCTGCCGCACCGGTGCCGAAACGCGTGGACGACCTGCTGCGCCGCATGACGCTGGAGGAGAAGATCGCGCAGATGGACTGCGTGTGGCAGGAGAAGAAAAAGATCGAGGAGCCCAACGGCGACTTCTCCGCGACCAAGGCCAGCCAGGTCTACCCGCATGGGCTGGGCATGCTGGCGCGCCCGTCCGACCGGCAGGGCAAGACCAATGTGGCCGGCGTGGCGGGCGACGATGGCTCGCGTGCCAACCGCGATGCCGGGAACACGGCGCAGTACGTGAACGCCGTGCAGAAGTGGGCGATCGAAGGCACTCGTCTTGGCATCCCCCTGTTCCTGCACGAGGAAGCGCTGCACGGCTACGTGGCGCGCGACGCCACCTGCTTCCCGCAGGCGATCGGGCTGGCCTCGTCGTTCGATCCGGCGCTGGTGGAGCAAGTGTTTGCCGTGGCCGCCCGCGAGATGCGGGCCCGCGGCGCCAACCTGGCGCTGGCCCCCGTGGTGGACGTGGCACGCGAACCGCGCTGGGGCCGCATCGAGGAGACCTATGGCGAGGATCCCCACCTGTCCGGCGTGCTGGGCAAGGCGGCCGTGCAGGGCTTTTCCGGCACGTCCCGCAAGCTGGGGCCGGACAAGGTGCTCGCCACCTTGAAACACATGACGGGACACGGGCAGCCGGAATCGGGCACCAATATCGGCCCGGCCGAAGTGAGCGAGCGTACGCTGCGCGAGGACTTCTTCGCGCCGTTCGAGAAGATCGTGCGCGAGACGAAAGTCGCGGCCATCATGCCTTCGTATAACGAGATCGGCGGCGTGCCCTCGCACGCCAACCGCTGGCTGCTGGACGACATCTGCCGCAAGGAGTGGGGGTTCAAGGGCGTGATGGTGTCCGACTACCTGGGCATCAAGGAACTCGTCACGCGCCACCACCTGGGCGCCACGCCGAAGGAAGCCGCGCTGTATGCGGTGAAGGCCGGCGTGGACATCGAGACGCCGGACGGCCACGGCTACCGCCATCTCGCCGATCTGGTCCGCGAAGGCAAGGTCACGAACGCCGAGATCGACACGATCGTGCGCCGCATCCTCACCTTGAAGATCGAGGCCGGCCTGTTCGAGCAGCCGTACGTGGACGCGGCACGGGCCGACAGCCTGACGGCCACGCCCGATGCGGTGGCCCTGGCGCGGCGTGCCGCCGGCCGCTCGGTGGTGCTGCTGAAGAACGCGCCGGCAAAGGATGGCATTGCGCTCCTGCCGCTGCAGCCGAAGAAGGTCGGCAGGCTGCTGCTGCTCGGCACCCATGCGAAGGACACGCCGATCGGCGGCTATTCCGACATCCCGCGCCACGTCGTATCCATCCACGATGCGCTGCAGGCCGAGGCGAAGGCGCAAGGGTTCGGCTTCGACTACCGCGAAGGCGTGCGCATCACCGAGGAGCGCATCTGGGGCAAGGACGAGATCCGCTTCACGTCGGCAGAGGTGAACGCGAAGCTGATCGCCGACGCCGTGGCGGCGGCCAAGTCGGCAGACACGATCGTGCTGGTCCTGGGCGACAACGAGCAGACCAGCCGCGAAGCCTGGGCCGACACGCACCTGGGCGACCGCAACAGCCTGGACCTGATGGGCCAGCAGAACGACCTGGCCAGGGCCATCCTCGACCTGGGCAAGCCGACCGTCGTGTTCCTGCTGAACGGCCGGCCGTTGTCGATCAACCTGCTGGCCGAACGGGCCGATGCGATCGTGGAAGGCTGGTACCTCGGCCAGGAGACGGGCCATGCGGCCGCCGACGTGCTGTTCGGCCGCGTCAACCCGGGCGGCAAGCTGCCCGTGTCGATTGCCCGCAATGTCGGGCAGCTGCCGATCTTCTACAACCACAAGCCTTCCGCCCGGCGCGGCTACATCGACGGCAGCACCAAGCCGCTGTATCCGTTCGGCTTCGGCCTGTCGTACACGCGCTTCGAGATCGGCACGCCGCGGCTGCGCAAGGCCACCATCCGGCCGGACGAGTCCACGCAGGTGGAAGTGGACGTGGCGAACGTGGGTGCCGTGGCCGGCGACGAAGTCGTGCAGCTGTACATCCGCGACGACGTGTCGTCCGTCACGCGGCCCGTGCTGGAGCTGAAGGGCTTCCAGCGCGTGACCTTGAACCCGGGCGAGAAGAGGACGCTGGTGTTCGACATCCGCCCCGCCGACCTGGCGTTCTACAACGTGGCGATGCGGCGCGTGGTGGAGCCGGGCAGCTTCACCATCCATGCGGGGCCGAACAGCACCGAGCTGAAGTCGGCGAAGCTGATGGTCGGTTGAACGTGCATGGGTCGTGACATGAAAAAGCCCGCTCGCGCGTGCTTTTTTGTCACGGCCGCCTACTTTTCCGGCGACAGGTGGCCGAGGCCGTAGGACAGGTGCTGCCACCAGTGCTCGCGCGAGCGCACGGTGAGCAGGCAGCTCTTGTCCACTTCGGCCTTGAACACGCGGTCCTGGCACTGCTTCGTCATCAGCGCGTTGCGCTGGTTCTCGGCATTGACCAGCGCGGCGCCCAGCCAGCCAGCCAGGATGAGCAGCAGCACGACGAGCGACCAGGCGATATGGTTGACGTTGCTGGCATTGAACAGGCGGTTGCCGTCCGGCTCCAGCGCGCCGTAGGCCTCCATGATGTTCTTTTCGCGGTCTGTCATGCTGCTTCCTTCATTGAATTACTACACTGCGTGCCGATGGTTATTTTTTCTCGGCCGCGGCCTTGGCCACCAGCGTGTCGAGCACGGCCAGCGTGGCCTGGCCCGCCGCCACTTCGGACGTGCCCGGCGCACCGGCGATCGAAGGCGACGTGACGTAGCGGCCATCCACCACGATCGTCGGCGCGCTCTCGACCTTGTACGAGGCGACGATGGACGGGATGCGTTTCAGTTTAGTCTGGACCGCGAAGGAATTGAAGAACTGTTCGTACTTGGCCTTGTCGATGCCGTTCTTGACGAGGAATTCCTTCATCTGGTCGTCGCTGCGGTAGATGCGGTCGCGCTGCACGTGGATGGCGTTGAAGATGCGGCTGTGCACCTGCTCCTGCTGGCCCATCGCTTCGAGCGTGATGTAGGCGTGCGCCAGCGGATCGGTGGCGTTCTGTGCGAAGTGGACGCGCTTGAAGACGATCTTGTCGCCCTGCTTCTTCACCCATTCGGCCATCTGCGGATCGAGCACGTGGCAGTGCGGGCACGTGTACATGAAGAACTCGACTACTTCGACCTTCTTGCCCGCTTCCGTGCGCACCGGCGTCTGCAAAGTCGTGTACCCCGGACCGGCAGCCTGCGAGGCGGCGGTGAACGTCAGCATGGCGGTGGCGGCAAGCAGTTGGCGCAGAAAACGCATGATCTTCCTTCCTGGTGAGTGCGGTGAAATGGAACGTTGAAAAGGCAAACGCCGCGAGAGTACCATTTTTTGCGCCGGTGTAAAAACCGTGGCCGTGAATTAAGGCGGGTTTAAGGCTGCCGGCGCGGATGGCCCGACCGGATCGAACGTCAGTATCGAAATTTTGGCGCTTGTTGCGCCGGGTGGCCGGCCGTATATTCGCCCCATCGCAACGAAGGAGTCCGGCATGACCCTGCCCACCTATTTCCTGTCCCATGGCGGTGGCCCGTGGCCATGGCTGCGCGACCAGTTCGGCGCCGCCTACGACGTGCTCGATGCGTCGCTGCGGGACATCCCGCGCCAGGTTGGCGGCAAGCCGAAGGCCGTCCTCGTCGTCAGCTCGCACTGGGAAACGGAGCCGTTCCAGCTGTCGTCCGGCACGCAGCCCGGCATGATCTACGACTACGGCGGCTTCCCGCCGCACACTTACCGGATCGTCTACGGTGCGCCGGGCTCGCCGGCACTGGCGGCCCGTGCGCAGGCGTTGCTGCAGGCGGCCGGCATCGATGCGGGACTGGATGCGGGGCGCGGCTTCGACCATGGCACGTTCTCGGCCATGTATCCCGTGTTCCCGGAAGCGGATGTGCCGATCGTGCAGCTGTCGCTGCGCCGCAACCTCGATCCGCAGGCCCACCTGGCCGCGGGCCGCGCGCTGCGGCCGCTGCGGGATGAAGGGGTGCTGATCGTCGGCAGCGGCCTCAGCTACCACAACCTGCGCGCCTTCAACGGCGCCGGGGCAGCCGCGTCGCACCAGTTCGACGGCTGGCTGCGCGCCGCGATGGCCCTGCCGCCCGAAGAACGCAGCATCGCGCTGACGCATTGGGAACAGGCCCCCGCCGCCCGCGCCGCCCACCCGCGCGAGGAACACCTGCTGCCGCTGATGGTGGCGCTCGGCGCCGCCGAGCACGAAGCCGCCGAAGTCGTCTATCACGAGGACACCTTCTTCGGCGCCCTCGCCGTCAGCAGCTTCCGCTTCGGCGCCGGCAACCGCTGAGTTCGTGTCCACCTTGGGGTCAACCCCATTTTCGGACACGAGCCCGACCGTCATCCAGTTGAGCTCGTGTCCGATTTCGGGGTTGACCCCATGGTGGACACGGGCTCGGCCGTGGTTCAGGTGCCCCGCTTGCCGCGCATGCGCTCGGCTTCCTTTTCGGCGGCTTTCTCGGCGGCGCGTTCGGCCTTGATGCGCTGTTCTTCCTGGAACACGGCCAGTGCGGCGGCGCGGGTGTCCGGGGTTTCCAGCGAGATGCGGCCCAGCGCGCCTGTGCGGTAGTCCTGCAGCAGCATGTGCGACGCCTTCTCGTAGTCCCAGTCACCGCCGCGGATGCGGTAGCCGCGCTTCTGCGCCAGGCCTTCGACGACGGCGATGCCGTCCATGCCCTCGGTCTTGAAGCCATAGCGGGCAGTCAACAGCTGCGGGTAGCGGCGCAACAGCTCGTTGCCCAGCCACTCGGCGACTTCTTCCTCGATCAGTGCATTGGCGCCGATGGCATGGCTGGCGGCCAGCGCCAGGCCGTCGCTCGGCATCGCGATCTTCGGCCACAGCAGGCCCGGCGTATCGATGATCGCCGTGTCCTTGTCGAGGTAGATCTTCTGCTGGACCTTGGTGACGGCCGGCTCGTCGCCCACCTTCGCCACGCGGCGCTTGAGCAGCGCGTTCATCAGCGTGGACTTGCCCACGTTGGGGATCCCCATGATCATCAGCCGCAGCGGTTTCGTCGGCACGCCGCGGTGCGGCGCCAGCGCGCGCGCCTTGTCGATCACCTTGGCCACGTCGGACGGCTTCTTGGTCGTCATCGCATACGCCGTCACGTCCGGATCCTGCTCGAAATAGCGCACCCACGCGCTGGTGGCGTCCGGGTCGGCCAGGTCGATCTTGTTGAGCACCTTCAGGCATGGCTTCGCGCGGAACTTGCGCAGCTCCTCGACCAGCGGATTGGTGCTGGCCTCGGGCAGGCGCGCGTCGACCACCTCGATGACGACGTCGACATCGGCCATCTGCTCCGCCGCCTTTTTCTTGGCGGCGTTCATGTGCCCCGGGAACCATTGAATGGACATGCTGTTGCCTTCTGAATCTGGAAATCAATCCGCTATTTTACCGGCAGCGGGCGGCCCTTTTCACTTTGTGGCAGCGGCGCTGCTAACATGAACCCTTTTTGCCACCGCTTCAGCTGCATGAAATACTTGACTGCCCTCCTCTCCTTCGCTGCCGCCACTGTCTGCGCGCAACCCGTCGTCGAAGTGCGGGACGTGCGCGATCCGGAGCTCAAGCCGTATGCGACGATGGTGAAGGGCCTCGATGCGTTCGACGCCGAGCACGCCCGCGCGCCGCAGGCCACGCTGCGTTTCCTGCTGCGCCCCGCCACCCGCGCGGAGGGCCTGGACGGCCTGGAACTGAAGGTCTCCGGCGACCTGGTGACCTTGCCCGTGCCGCTCGATGCGGAGGGCGGCTTCGTCCTGCCGCGCAGCGCGGCGGCCCTGCAGGACCGCGCGGAACTGGTGCTGAACAAGAAGCGCAATTCGTTCCGCTGGCGGCCGGATGTGCGCTCCCCCGGCGTGGCGGCCGGCACGCGGCGCCTGGGCGACCTGCGCCTGCAATGCGCCGTGCAGTGGGCCATCGAACGCGAAGCCCTGACGCCGCGGGCCCGCGGCGCGCTGTCCGCCACCGGCGGGCCCTGTCACTCGCCGCTGATGCACATGGGGTTCGAGGCGGAGGCGCCGCTCAAGGGCGCCTGGCTGCACGAGGGTGCGCGGCGCGAGCGCATTCCCGTCAACCGGCATTTGAACCGCACGTTCAACCCGCCGCTGGCCGACCGCGCGTGGAGCGACGAGGCGGTAGTGGAGTTCGAACCCGCCGACTGAGCGTCAGATCTCGGCCAGCGCCTTCACATGCGCCACCACGCTGCGTCCCAGCGCGGACAGGCTGTAGCCGCCCTCCAGGCAGCTGACGATGCGGCCTTGCGCATGCTCCTTCGCCACCGCCATCGCCTGCTCCGTCAGCCACGCGTAATCGGCTTCGACCAGGCCCATGCCGCCCAGTTCATCCTCGCGGTGCGCATCGAAGCCGGCCGAGATGAACACCATCTGCGGGCGGAAGGCATGCAGCGCCGGCAGCCACTGCTCGGTGACCAGCTGGCGCACCGCATCGCCCTTCGTGCCCACCGGGACCGGCACGTTGACGCGGTTCGGCGTGACGGGCAGCGGCTCCGTGTAAGGATAGAATGGGTGCTGGAAGAAGCTCGTCATCAGCACGCGGGGATCGTCGCGGAACGCCTCCTCGGTGCCATTGCCGTGGTGGACATCGAAGTCGATGATCGCCACGCGCTGCAGGCCCCGCGCCTCCAGCGCATGGCGGGCCGCCACGGCCACGTTGTTGAACACGCAGAAGCCCATCGGCACGGAAGGCCGCGCATGGTGGCCGGGCGGGCGCACCGCGCAGAATGCGTTGTCGATCGCGCCGTCGATCACGGCGTCGGTCGCCGCCACCGCGGCGCCAGCCGCGCGCAGGGCGGCCGTGTAGCTGTGGCGGTTCAGGCAGGTGTCGCCATCGACGGGATAGTAGTCCTCGCCTTCGTGCGGCTGGCTTTGCGCGATGGCGATGGCATTGGGCGTGTGGTTGCGCGCGATGCAGGCCAGGTCGGCCAGCGGCGCTTCGCGGTGGTCCAGGAAATCGTCGATGTGGGCGTTGATCAGCTGGTCCGCGATCGCCTGCAGCCGGGCCGGCGATTCGGGGTGCCAGTCGCCCATCTCGTGGCGCAGGCAGTCGGGATGGCTATAGATGGCTGTGGTCATGGTTGCCGTACCGCATCAAAATTGGGCGTCCAGACGGCCGCAAGGTAGAATGATCCGCATCAGGGCCAACTATAACAGACCATGTATTCAAAATTGCATGCCGTGGCACGGCAGGTGGGCAACCTCATCGTCGGCAAGGACGTGCAGATCCGCCAGTCCCTGACCTGCCTGCTGGCCGGCGGCCACCTGCTGCTGGAGGACGTGCCGGGCGTGGGCAAGACCACGCTGTCGCATGCGCTGGCCATCTCGCTGGGCCTGAACTTCAACCGCGTGCAGTTCACCAGCGACCTGCTGCCGGCGGACGTGGCCGGCATCTCCGTCTACGAACGGGAAAAGAACGCCTTCGTGTTCCACCCAGGCCCGATCTTCACGCAGGTGCTGCTGGCCGACGAGATCAACCGCGCCACGCCGAAGACACAGTCCGGCCTGCTCGAAGCGATGGAGGAGCGCCAAGTCACGGCCGATGGCGTCACGCGCGCGCTGCCGCAGCCTTTCTTCGTCATCGCCACGCAGAACCCCACCCACCAGATCGGCACCTTTCCCCTGCCCGAGTCGCAGCTGGACCGCTTCCTGATGTGCATCACGCTGGGCTATCCCGACCCGGCCGCCGAGCGCGCGCTGCTGATGGGCCAGGACCGCCGCAGCATGCTCAAGGACCTGCCGGCCGCCATGACGCCGGCCGAACTGGCCGCGGCACAAGCGGCGCTGCGCGGCATCCACACATCGGCTGCGCTGATCGACTACATCCACGCGCTGGTGCTGGCCTCGCGCCAGAACGGCGCGTTCGCGGAAGGCCTGAGCCCGCGCGCCGCGCTGGCGCTGGTGCAGGCGGCGCGCGCCTGGGCCGCGCTGGAAGGCCGCGACCATGTGGTCCCCGAGGATGTGCAGGCGGTGCTGATTCCCGTCTGTGCGCACCGCCTGCGGCCCGTGAAGTCCAGCCACGGCGTGGCGCTGGCCAGCCGCGACCTGGTGCTGCAGCTGCAGAAGGCCGTGCCGGTCTGACATGGCGCGCATCGTGGTAACGGACCGATGGTGACCGCGGCCTGGCACCGTCTCTACCGGCTGCTGCGGCTGGAACGGCGCCGCGCCCGGGGCGGCGATGTGCTGCTCACGCTGCGCCGCGTGTACGTGCTGCCCACCCGTGCCGGCCTTGCCTTCGCCGTGCTCGTCGTGCTGATGCTGCTGGGCGCCACCAACTACACGCTGGGCCTGGGCTTTGCACTGACCTTCTTCACGGCCTCCTGCGCGCTGGCCGACATGGTGCTGACGGTGCGTAACCTGTCCGGACTGCGCCTGGCGGGCGGCCGCACGGCGCCCGTGTTTGCCGGCAGCACGGCGCAGTTCGAAGTGGTCCTGCAGGACACGCGGCGCGCCACCCGGCATGCCGTGCGGGTGGCCTTCGATGTCAAACCTGGCGCGGCCGACCAGGCCGCCGATGTGCCGGCCGATGGCAGCACCACGCTGGTCCTCGCCTTGCCCGCAGCGGCGCGCGGCTGGCTGCACGCGCCGCGCATCCGGCTCGAGACGCGCTTTCCGCTCGGCCTGTTCCGCGCCTGGAGCTGGTGGCAGCCGGACCTGCGCGTGCTGGTCTACCCCGCCCCCGAAACGCCGGCGCAGCCCCTGCCCGTGCGCGGTGCGGCCAGCGAAGAAGGCCACGGCGAAGTGGGCCTGGACAATTTCGCCGGCATCCGCAGCTACCAGCCGGGCGATCCGATGCGCCACCTGGCCTGGCGCCAGATCGCCCGCCTGTCGCCCGGCGACGGCGGCCAGCTCGTGACCAAGCATTTCGAGGGCGGCGCCGTGGCCGAACTGGTGCTCGACTTCCTGCAGCTGCCGGCGCACCTGGATGTGGAAGTGCGCCTGGCACGCATGACGCGCTGGGTGCTGGAAGCGGAACAGCGCGCCCTGCCCTACTCGTTCCGCATCGGCCACCATCATTTTCCCGCCGGCGTGGGCGACGCGCATCGTGCCGCCTGCCTGCGCGCGCTGGCCCTGTACGGCGAAGAAGCGTTCGCATGAAGGCGCCTTCCCTTCCCGCCCTGGCCCGCGACAAGCAGGACACGCTGCTGCTGGTCGTGGCTGCCCTGTTCGTCATCGCGCCGCACTTCGGCCACCTGCCCCTGTGGGCCAGCGCCACCGCCTGCGTGACGCTGCTGTGGCGCACGCTGCTGACCTTGCGCGGCCGCCGCCTGCCGCCCCGCTGGCTGCTGCTGCCGGTCGCAGTGCTGGCAATGGCGGGCGTGTGGCGCTCCTACGGCATGCTGCTCGGGCGCGATGCCGGCGTGGCGATGCTGGCGCTGCTGCTGGCCTTCAAGCTGCTGGAGATGCATGCCAAGCGCGACCTGTACGTGGTGCTGTTCCTCAGTTTCTTCCTGATGCTGACGAATTTCTTCTACTCGCAGAGCATCGCCACCGGCCTGGCCATGGGCGCCACCATCATCATTCTTCTCACGGCGCAGGTGACGTTCCAGTACACCGGCACCGTGCCGCCGCTGGGCCGGCGGCTGCGGCTGGCCGGGCGCATCTTCCTGCTGGCCGCCCCGCTGGCCATCCTGCTGTTCTTCGGCTTCCCGCGCATCCAGGGTCCGCTGTGGGGCTCGCCGGGCGATGCCGCCGGGCCGCGCACCGGCATCTCGGACACGATGTCGCCCGGCTCGATGTCGGGCCTGGCGATGTCCGAAGAACCCGCCTTCCGCGTGCGCTTCGACGGCCCCCCGCCGCCGCAGGACCGCCTGTACTGGCGCGGCCTGGTGATGAGCCGCTACGACGGCCGCACCTGGAGCCGCATCGGCGGCCGTCCGCACCGGGCCGCCAGCGCACAGGAGGCGCTGGCGCTGCGTGTCGCGGGCCGTCCGGCCCCGTATGAAATCACGCTGGAACCGAGCGGCCGGCGCTACCTGTTCACGCTGGAGCTGAGCGCGCCGGACCTGGCCGTTGCCGAAGAACGCGTGGTGGTGTCGGACGAACTGGAAAGCGCCACGCTGCGCCCGCTGCAGCGGATCGTGCGCTACCGCAGCGCTGCCTACTCGCAGTACGCCATCCAGCCGGACCTGGACCAGGCGCTGTCCGGCAAATGGCTGCAGCTGCCGGCCGGCTTCAATCCGCTGGCCCGCGAGCTGGGCGAACGCCTGCACCGCCAGTATGGCGCCCACCACCAGGGGACCATCGACGCGGTGCTGGCCATGTTCCACCAGCAGGGCTATTCGTACACGCTGCAGCCGCCGCTGCTGGGCCGGAACGCCGTCGACGAGTTCCTGACCGTCAGCCGCGCCGGCTTCTGCGAGCACTATGCCGGCAGCTTCGTGTTCCTGATGCGCGCGGCCGGCATTCCGGCACGGGTGGTGACGGGTTACCAGGGCGGCGAGCTCAATCCGGTCGATGGCGTACTGACGGTACGCCAGTCCGATGCCCATGCCTGGGCCGAGGTGTGGCTGGCGGGACGCGGCTGGGTGCGGGTCGATCCGACGGCGGCCGTGGCACCGGACCGGGTGCGGCTGGGGACCGCGAGCGCGCTGCGCCAGAAGGCGCCGTTCGGACTGGGCGGCCTGGCGGCGCTGCGCGACGACCGGGACTCCTGGCTGTCGCAACTGCGCTTCCAGACGCAGGCGATAAATAATGCCTGGAATCAATGGGTGCTGGATTACAATCCGGACCGGCAGAAGAATTTCTTGGCAGAATTATCCGGCACCTTCGGCCACTGGCGCATGCTGGCCGCCGCACTCGGTGTGGCTGCCCTGCTGTGGCTGTGGCGGTTCAGCCGGGCGCGGCGCCGGGGCGATCCCGTGCAGACTGCCTGGCTGAGGTTCTGCCGTATCCTGGCGGGCCACGGCATTGCGCGCGCGCCGGACGAGGGGCCTGCCACCCTGCTGCCGCGCGTCCATGCCGCCGGCCTGCCGGCGGAGAAGCAGGCCGCCATGACCGAATTCCTGGAACTGTACGGCGCGCTGCGCTACCGCGCGCTGGATGACGATGAACGACGACGGTCAGCCCGGCGGCTGGCCACACTGCTGAGCCTGTCACGATGAAACCAATCCCCCGCAAGCTGTTCTCCCTGCTGCTGGCCGCCGCTCTCGGCACGGCCAGCGTGCTGCCGGCCCATGTGTCGGCGGCCGCGCCCACCAAGTCCCAGAAAGGAAAGAAGGCTGCCAAGAAACCGGTCAGGAAGGCGGCGGCCGCGCCTGCCAGCGATTACTACACGGGCGAGTTCGTCAATTTCAACCAGTGGAAGGAAGTGCAGCAGTTCCTCGACGAGATGGTGGCGAAGCATGGCTTCACGCGTCCCGAACTCGAAGCATTGATGGGCAATGTGCGCTACCTCGATTCCGTCGTGCAGCTGGTGAAACCGGCGCCGCCCGGCAAGCCGAAGAACTGGCAGGTGTACAGCAGCCGGTTCATCGAGCCGATCCGCATCAATGCGGGGGTGCGCTTCTGGAACGAGAACGCCGAGGCGCTGGCGCGCGCCGAATCGCTGTATGGCGTGCCGGCCGAGATCGTTGCCGGCATCATCGGGGTCGAGACGATCTACGGCCGCGACACGGGCCGCTTCCGCGTCGTCGACACGCTGACGACGCTGGCGTTTTCCTACCCGGTGGCACCGAATCGCGAGGCGCGCATGGCGTTCTTCCGCGGCGAGCTGGAGGCCACGCTGCTGTATGCGCGGCAGACGGGCATCGATCCGCTGTCGCTGCAGGGCTCGTTCGCGGGCGCCGTCGGCCTGCCGCAGTTCATGCCCGGCAATATTTTGAAATACGCGGTCGACTTCGACGGCGACGGCCATATCGACCTGCGCAATTCGCCGTCGGACGCCATCGGCAGCGTCGCCGCCTTCCTCGTCGGCCATGGCTGGCAGCGCGATGAGCCGCGTCCGCTCGTGTATCCGGCCACCGTCTCGCCGGCGCGTTCGTGGGAGCAGTATCTGGATCGGGGCTTGCAGGCGACGGTGCGGCCGGAAGACTTGATGGCAGCGGGCGTCGTCACCACCTCGTCATTACCGCCGGGAATGCTGTATGGCCTGGTGGACTTGCAGAACGGCTCGGAGCCGACCGAATACTGGGTGGCAAGCAACAACTTCTTCGCGATTACGCAGTACAACCGCAGCTATTTCTACGCCATGTCGGTCGTGGAGCTGGGACGTGCAGTACGACTTGCGCGGGGCACATCGGCGTCGAACTCGCCTTGATGAATGTAATAAAGAGTAAGAACGACAAGTTGTCGGTTGAACTATTGCTTAATAGAATGTAATGTGATGCAAGTAGCACACTGTTGCTTTCGTGGCAGCATCGATAGCAAGATTTATATTACACTTAAAATTGCAGAATTAACAAAATCGTGATGGTTACTACCACAGGAACTGCGGTAGAATTCTCACCAATTGTTGCATTAAGACAACGGCAAGTCAGACTGGTAATATTTTTTATTGCTTTTAGTTACGACATTGCATCGTGTTGTACAATTGTGTATATATTATGAAACTTGTTATCCCGGAATCGCGTGTGAACAGTTCCTCAGTGAAGGAAAACATGCGCAGCTTAGCTCCGAGTGTTTCCACTTTGCAGAATAACTTTACAGAAGGAACAGACGCATCATGACAAACCAAGTCGGCATTGATATGAACAACGATTCGGAAGGCGACGACCTGCTGCAGTACAACCCGAATCGCCTGCTGGACACGCTGATCGAGAACCTGCGCCTGAAGAACGACGCAGCCCTGTCGCGCGCGCTGGAAGTGGCGCCGCCGGTGATCAGCAAGATCCGCCACCACCGCCTGCCGGTCGGCGCCTCGCTGCTGATCCGCATGCACGAAGTCAGCGACCTGTCGATCCGCGACCTGCGCTACCTGATGGGCGACCGCCGCAACAAGTTCCGCATCAGCGACAAGCAGTTCAAGCCGAAGGAAGGCGAAACGCCGGCGGCAAGCAGCACCAACAACAGCTGATTGCTGAATCAAAAAGCCAGGCACTGCCTGGCTTTTTGCTATGGCGCTGTCACCGCAGCCTGTGGAATCGGGGCACGCCACCGGCACCGGTGCGGTGCCACCGACTGCGGTGACAGCGCTTTTGCCATCTGTCGCGCCCCGTGTGCAGCGGGGCAAGCGCGGGTGATTCACCCCGGTGGCCTCTCAGGCAGGAAACACGCCCGTCGACAGGTAGCGGTCGCCGCGGTCGCAGACGATGAACACGATCGTCGCGTTCTCCACCGTTTGCGAGACGCGCAGCGCAATCTCGCAGGCGCCCGCTGCGGAAATGCCGCAGAAGATGCCCTCTTCCGCCGCCAGCCGGCGCGCCATGCGTTCGGCCGCCGCCTGCGACACGGATTCGATCTGGTCGACCCTGGCCTTGTCGAAGATCTTCGGCAGGTAGGCTTCCGGCCACTTGCGGATACCGGGGATCGACGAGCCCTCTTCCGGCTGCGCGCCGATGATGCGCACGGCCTCGTTCTGTTCCTTCAGATATTGCGACACGCCCATGATGGTGCCGGTGGTGCCCATGGCCGACACGAAGTGCGTGATGCGCCCTTCCGTGTCGCGCCAGATTTCCGGCCCCGTGCTCTCGTAGTGGGCGCGCGGATTGTCGTGATTGGCGAACTGGTCGAGGATGATACCCTTGCCGTCGCGCTGCATCTGGCCGGCCAGGTCGCGCGCGTATTCCATGCCGCCCGTCTTCGGCGTCAGCACGATCTGCGCGCCATACGCGGCCATGCTCTGGCGGCGCTCCTCGGACAGGTTCTCCGGCATCAGCAGCACCATCTTGTAGCCGCTGATCGCCGCCGCCATCGCCAGTGCGATGCCGGTGTTGCCGCTGGTGGCTTCGATCAGCGTGTCGCCCGGCTTGATGTCGCCCCGCTCCTCGGCACGGCGCAGCATCGACATCGCCGCGCGGTCCTTCACGGAGCCGGCCGGGTTGTCGCCCTCCAGCTTGCCCAGGATGATGTTGTTGCGCGCCGCGGCATCCGCCCCCGGCAAGCGCATCAGCTGGACCAGCGGTGTGTTGCCGATGGTATCGGCAATAGTTTTGTATGCCATGCGTCCGCTCTTTTTCACAGAAAACAACCATTTTAATCCGAGAGCGGGCCCGCCGCTTGGCGCCTCCTGCCGAGCCCGTGTCCACCTTGGGGTCAGACCCCGACATGGACACGGACACAGCCATTGCATTGCTGTTGAGCTCGTGTCCTTGTCGGGGTCTGACCCTGTGGTGGACACGGGCTGGACAGTCAGCGCCGGGCGTTGCCGTCGGCGTCGAACAGGTGCCAGTGCGCGGCTGGCGCGGTGACGAGGGCGGCCTGGCCCGGCTGCCAGTCGATGCCGCTGGCGGTGCGGGCGACCACCGTTTCGCCGGAGCTGGCCGTCTGCAGGTGGACGTAGCTGAAGTCGCCCAGCAGCTCCACGGTCTGCACGCGCGCGGGGATGCCGCCGGCCGTGCCGTCCACAGCGCCGTCGCGCGGCGCTGTCACCACCACATGCTCGGCACGCAGGCCCAGCGTGACGGGCGCACCGGCTGGCAGCCCGGCCGCGGGCGGCAACGTGACGCGGCCACCGGCAGCCAGCGCAATCGTGCCGCCGTCCGCCCCGTCAGCCGGTGGCACGCCGCCAGCATCATCGCCGGGTGCCACCGCCCCGCGCAGGAAATTCATCGCGGGGGAACCCATGAAGCCGGCCACGAAGAGATTGTCCGGCCGGTTGTACAGCGCCAGCGGCGCGCCCACCTGCTCGATCTTCCCGCCGCGCAGCACGACGATGCGGTCGGCCAGCGTCATCGCCTCCACCTGGTCGTGCGTCACGTAGACCATCGTGCTGCGCAGCGTGCGGTGCAGGTTCTTCAGCTCGATGCGCATCTGCACGCGCAGCGCCGCGTCCAGGTTCGACAGCGGTTCGTCGAACAGGAACACCTCGGGATGGCGCACGATGGCGCGGCCGATCGCCACGCGCTGGCGCTGCCCGCCGGAGAGCTCCTTCGGCTTGCGCTCCAGCAGCGGCTCGATGCGCAGGCTGGTGGCCGCCGCCAGCACCTTGTCGCGGATGGTGTCGCGCGGCGTGCCGGCCAGCTTGAGCGCGAACGCCATGTTCTCGTACACCGTCATGTGCGGGTACAGCGCATACGACTGGAACACCATGGCGATGCCCCGCTGCGCCGGCGGCACCTGCGTCATGTCGCGCCCGCCGATGGCGACCGTGCCCTCATCGGGCTCCTCCAGCCCGCAGATCGTGCGCAGCAGCGTCGACTTGCCGCAGCCGGACGGCCCGACGAACACCACGAACTCGCCATCGGCGATATCCAGGTCGATCCCGTGCAGGATCGCCGTGTCGCCGAAGCGCTTCCTCACTCCCCGTATCTGCAGGCCCGCCATCTCAGTCTCCCAGCACAATGTCAATGACATGCGCGCCACCGTCGCCTGTCAGCGGAATGCGTGCCCGGCAATCCACCGGCTGCAGCGGCGCGCCATCCATCGTGACGGCGACAACCCGCGCCGCACTGCCGGCCGGATTGCGCACGACGATGTCGTACGAACCGCCACCGGGCGCGTTGTAGTGGATGCGGAATTCCGGCCAGTCGTCCGGCACGCGCGGCGCGATCACCAGCGTCGTGCCGTCCTCGATCGTGAAGCCCAGCACGGACTCGAGGCCGACGCGGAACATCCAGCCGGACGATCCCGTGTACCAGGTCCAGCCGCCGCGCCCCACATGCGGTGCTGTGCCGTAGATATCGGCCGCGATCACGTAAGGCTCGACCTGGTACACGGCCACCGCGGCCGGGTCCAGCGCATGGCTGACGGGCGACAGCATCTCCAGCAGCCGCGCCGCGCGGTCCCGCCGGCCGTCTTCGGCCAGCGCGCGCACCGCCCAGCAGGCCGCATGCGTGTACTGGCCGCCGTTCTCGCGCACGCCCGCCACGTAGCCCTTGATGTAGCCGGGATCGTGCGGCGTGTCGACGAACGGTGGCGTCAGCAGCCGGATGATGCCGTCGTCCTCGGCCACCAGCTGCGCCTCCATCGCATCGAGCGCCTGCCGCGCGCGCTCCGGCGGCGCCGCGGCCGAGATCACCGCCCAGGCCTGGGCCAGCGCATCGATGCGGCATTCGTCGCTCTCCTTCGAACCGAGCGGTGCACCGTTGTCGTAGTAGGCGCGGCGGTACCACGCGCCATCCCAGCCGCCATCGTTCAGCGCCACCGCCAGGTGCTCCAGGTAAGCCGTGTAGGCCGCGATGCGCGCCGTGTCGCCGCGGCGTTCGCAGAGGGGCAGGAAGTCGCGCAGGATGCGCGTCAGGAAGAAGCCCATCCACACGCTCTCGCCCTTCCCTTCGCGGCCGACGCGGTTCATGCCGTCGTTCCAGTCGCCCGTGCCCATCAGCGGCAGGCCGTGCGCGCCCTGCGTCAGCGACCGGTCCAGCGCGCGGCAGCAGTGTTCGTACACGTCGGCGCTCTGGCCCGACAGCGCCGGCTTCAGGTACACCTCGTCCTCGCCGTCTTCCAGCAGCGGCGCCGTCAGGAACGGTTCCACCTCATCGAGCACGGTCCAGTCGCCCGTGGTGTGGACGTAGAACGCCGTGATGTAGGGCAGCCAGCACAGGTCGTCCGAGAAGCGCGTGCGCAGGCCCTGCTCCATCGGCGCCACGTGCCACCAGTGCAGCACGTCGCCTTCCACGAACTGGTGCGCCGCATGGATGCGGATCTGCTGGCGCGTCAGGTCCGGCCGCGCGTAGATCATGGCCGACGCATCCTGCAGCTGGTCGCGGAAACCGAAGGCGCCACCGGACTGGTAGAACGCCGAGCGGCCCCAGATCCGGCACGACAGGTTCTGGTACGTCAGCCAGCCGTTGAGCATCAGGTCCACGGCCGGCACCGGCGTCGTCACCCGAACGGCGCCCACCGTCGCGCGCCAAAAATCGACGATGCCTTCGAGCGCCGCCTGCACGGCGCCCCCTTCGCGATAGCGCTGCACCAGCGCCAGCGCCGACTCGCGTGCGGTCGTCTCACCGAGCAGGAACACGCATTCCAGCGTGGCGCCCGGGGCTAGGTCATACGTGGCCTGGAAGGCGGCGCACGGGTCGAGCCCTGCGCCGCTGGCATGGTCGAGTGCCGGCTGCGCCAGCGCGGCGGGACGTGCCGGGCTGCCATGGCGGCCGATGAAGCCGGCCCGGTCCGCGCTGTAGTGCGTGGCCTGCGCGCCGCCGGCCAGCGCGGCGGCAAACGTGACGCCATCGGCGAAGTCGCCGGCCTGCGCATTGGTGGCCAGCAGCGTGGCTGCCGCGTCGTCGTATGCCGTGACGACGTGGCGGCTGCTGTCCTCCGGCGTGCCGCCCAGTACCAGCCGCTGGTACGAGAACAGCGACAGCTTGCGGTGCCGCCCGCTGTCGTTGCTGACTTTCACGCGCACGATCTTCACCGGATCGTGGCGCGGCACGAAGACGATCGTTTCCTGCGCGAGGCCATGGCTGGCGTGGGTAAAGCGCGTGTAGCCGAAGCCGTGGGCGGCCTCGTAGTGCGCCGCGGCCGGCACCGGGCCGGGCACGGGCGACCAGTACTCGCCGGTGTCCTCGTCGCGCAGGTACAGCGCCTCGCCATGCGGGTCGGCGATCGGGTCGTTGTACCATGGGGTCAACCGGTGGACGCGGCTGTTGCGGCTCCACGTGTAGCCGGCGCCGCTGTCGCTCACCAGGCAGCCGAACGCTTCGTTCGAGATCGCGTTCGTCCAGGCCAGCGGCGGGCGGCGCAGCTGCTGCGTAACGCGGTCGAAGTCCAGCCGGATCACGTATTCGTCGCCCGCCGGGTTGAAGCCGCCGACACCGTTGAAGAATGCCAGCGCTTCCCGCGCCGGCACGGGCGCCCCGCCACCGCCCATGCCCTGCCGCGGCGGCAACGGTGCCAGGCTGCCATCGGGCCGGCCCAGTCCCGGCAGCTTGCCGCGCACGACCAGCTGCGCCGTGCGCTCGAATTGTTCGAGATGGCCTGGCGCGAAATCCGTGGTCTGGCGCACGACCACGTCCGGTCCCGGGTCCACCAGGTTGCCATGCGCATCAACCACCAGCAGTGCCAGGTCGAGTCCCTTGGCCCCCCAGTAGCGCTGCGCCGACAGCAGCGCCCCCAGCATCAGGTCGTCCGGCCCGGCCGTGTGGACGATGGCAAGCTGGCCTGGCGGGATGCCATACGTGGCGGGATCTGCCGACGGGTCGGCGGGATGGCTTGCCGCCTCCGCGCGCACGGCCGGCTGGCCGTACAGCACGGCCGCGGCCAGCTGGTGATGGTAATCGGCCTGCGCGGGCGGCAGGCCGACGCTCTGCTGCAGCACCGTTTCGCGCTGCTGGGCATCGGCCAGGATGGCCGGCAGGTTCAGGTCCGGCAGCGCGGCGGCCAGTGCCAGCGCCGCGTCGCGCGTGTCCGCCGCGCCCAGCATGAACACGAGGCGCACCTGCTCGCCGGCGCCCAGCGCCAGCGAGCGGCGCAGCGCGAGTGCCGGGTCCAGCACGTTGCCGGCGGTGCCCGTCAGCGCCCCTTCGATCCCCAGCGGCTGCGACAGGTCGCGGCCGCGGCCCACGAAGCGGGTACGGTCCGTGTCGAACTGCGGCTCCGTGCCGCCGGTGGCCGCGTTGACCATCCACTGCCCCGCCTCGTCCGCCCCGCGCGGACGCCGGTGCGCCAGCAGCGCGCCGGTGGCCGCATCGTATTGCGTCTGCACGAACAGCTTGGAAAACGCCGGGTGCGAGGCCTCGTCCGCCTGGCGGTTCAGCACCACTTCCAGGTAGCTCGTCAGCTCGATCAGCCGCGCGCGGCCGGACAGGTTGGAGACGACGACGCTGCGCAGTTCCACGTCCTGGTCGGGATGCACGAACACTTCCATGTGCGCGAGGATGCCGTGCGCGGACACCTCTATCCACAGGCTGGCACTGCCGGCGCCGCCGGCACGCTGCACGTCCGGATCGTGCAAGCCGGGGCAAGGCTGGGCACCCACCGACCACAGCTCGTGCGTCTCCGCATCGCGCAGGTAGAAGAACCAGCCTTCGGCGTCTTCCACGCGGTCGCCATGCCAGCGGGTCAGCGCCACGTCGCCAGCCCGGGTGAAGCCGGTGCCGGATTCGGTGATCAGCGTGGTCAGGCGGCCGTTCGACAGCAGCCGGGCGTCGGCTTTCAGCTGCGCGGCCTTCGACTGCGCAGTGTTCGACTGCGCGGCCTTCGGCGGCACTGGCGGCATTGGCGGAACTGGTTCGGGGGTCTGACTGGTCGATGCCATGCTCTCTCCTTACGCGGGGTCGTTCAGGCAGGCGCCGTTGCTGGCGACGACCTGCGCATACAGCAGCGCACTGTCCTTCGGTGTGCGCTGCTGCGTCTCGAAATTCACGTGCACGATGCCGAAGCGCTTCGCGAAGCCGAGCGACCATTCGAGATTGTCGAGCAGCGACCATACCATGTAGCCACGCAGGTCGACGCCCTGCTCGATGGCGGCGTGGAGGGCGTGCAGGTTCTTCTTCAGGCAGTCGACGCGCAGCGGATCGTGCATCTGCCCGTCCTCGGCATTGGGCGGATCGTAGAACGTGGAACCGTTCTCCATCACGTACACGGGCAGGTCGCCGTAGCGCCGGCGGAACTCGACCAGCGTGTCCGTCAGCCCCTGCGGGAACACTTCCCAGCCCGTCTCCATATGGGTCGACTGCGTCTGCCGCACGGCCGCGACCTTCAGCGGCCAGTTGGTTTCTTCATGCCGGCACACGCTGCGGGTGTAGTAGTTGATGCCGATGTAGTCGAGCTTCTGGCCGATCAGGTCGAAGTCCTCCCGGGGCCAGTCGGGCCAGGCAGCGCCGAAGATTTCCTTCAGCTCGGCCGGGTAATGGCCATGGAACACGGGATCGAGATACTGCCGGTTCATGTAGGCATCGGCACGCCGCGTGGCGGCGATGTCCTGCGGCTCGTCCGATGCGGGGTATTTCGGCTCGATGTTGACGACCAGGCCGATCCGGTGCTTGCCGATTTCACGGTATACCTTCACGGCGGCGCCATGCGCGCGCAGCAGGTTGTGGCTCGCGATCGGCGCTTCGTACAGGTTGCGGTGACCCGGCGCCAGCGGGCCGTGCAGGTAGCCGCCGTCCGTGACCACCCAGGGCTCGTTGAGCGTCGTCCAGAAGCACACGCGCCCGTCGAAGCGTTCGAACAGCACGCGTGCGTAGTCGGCGAACCAGTCGGCGATCGCGGGGTTGAGCCAGCCGCCGCGGTCGTCGAGTGCGGCCGGCAGGTCCCAGTGGTACAGGGTCAGCATCGGCTCGATGCCGTTGGCCAGCAGCTCGTCGATCAGCTTCTCGTAGAACGCGATGCCCGCCTCGTTGACGGCACCCGTGCCCTGCGGGAGGATGCGGCTCCACGACACGGAGAAGCGGTAGGCCTTCAGTCCCAGGCTGCGCATCAGCGCCACGTCCTCGCGCCAGCGGTGGTAGTGGTCGCAGGCGATGTCGCCCGTGTCGCCGTTGGCGATCTTGCCGGGCGTGGCGGCAAAGCGGGTCCAGATGCTGTGGCCCGCGCCGTCGGCCAGCGGCGCACCTTCGATCTGGTAGGCGGAGGTGGCACTGCCCCACAGGAAGTCCGGCGGAAAGTGGATGGGTTTGCTCATGGTGTTCACCTCGGAGTCGATTGAATGGTCAGCGTGGCAGGCAGCGCGCGGAGCGTCACCTGCCCGTCGTTGAGAAGGACCGGCCGGCCGTTCAGCAGCGCGGCGCCGGGAGGATGCGGGTACGGCCAGCGCAGCACGATGCCGCCCGGCGGGATCTTCAGGCCCGCATCGACCTGCAAGGTCAGCCGGCCATCGGCTTGCCGCAAGCGGTAGCCGAGCGGCCCGTACGGCGTGCGCAGCCGCCGGATCGCGATGCCGTCACCGTCGAGCCAGGCGAGCGGAATGCCTTCGGCCAGCAGCAGCGCATGGTCCGGCTCGCGCTCGTAGGCAAAGGAGTCGAGCGCGGCGCGCAGGAAGTCGGACGAGATCCAGCCATGCGGCATGTCGCCCAGGAAGCGCGGCTCGCGCGCGTCGCGGCCCACCACTTCGGCCCACTGGTTCCACGCGCGGGGACGCTGGTCCGCGTAGAACCAGGCCAGCAGTTCCTCCGCCCGGCTGCGCCAGCCCAGCCGCACGAAGGCGCTGACATTGCGCAGTTCGTAGGGCGTGTAGTCCTGCCACGCGGCCTTGCCGTCGCGCCGCGCCGTGAAGAAGTCCCAGTATTTTTCGTAGGTCCCGTGCAGCAGCTTGCGCGGCAGGTGCTGCTGCTCGCCGCCGGGCGTCAATGCGATCGTCGTGGAGGTGGGATCGAAGTCGCCCAGCTCCGCCGCACCGGGCAGGTAGCCGATGCCGTGCTGCCGCGTGGCCCTGGCAATCGATGCATACAGGTCGCCGCGGAACGCGTCGCGCTGGCGTGCCAGTGCGCGTGCCTCGCCCTGCTGCCCCAGCGCCTGCGCGATCTGCACGGCATCCTTGTAGCCGCGCAGCGCCCAGAAATCGTCCCAGTACGAGTGCATCGGCTTTTCCGAATAGCCCTCGTGGCTGATCGATGCCGGCATCAGGCCGTACAGCGCCGTGCCTGCCTGCGCAGCGGTGCGTTCCGACTGGCGCAGCGTTTCCATGTAGCGCGCTGCCGCCCGCACGTTCGGCCACACGGCGGCCAGCGCCGCCTGGTCGCCCGTGTAGCGGTACAGTTCCGCGGCCAGGAAGATCAGTTGGCCATGGCTGTCGTTCTCGGGCACCGGATCGGCACCGCGTCCGTCCACGCAGCACGGCACCTTGCCGTTGCCGAACTGGTAGGGCGCATACCAGCGCAGATAGTCGGCGGCCGTCTCCGGCTGGCCCATGCGCAGCAGCGCCTCGGACATCATCGCGCCGTCGCGGATCCACGAGCGCAGGTAGGACCGCGTGCCGGGCTGCAGCGCCGCGCCATCGCGCGTCATCAGCAGATGTGCGAGCGACGAACGCAGCGTATCGGCCATGGCGCGGCCGGCCGGCGGTACCGCCAGTTCGACCTGGTTGAGCCGCGCGCGCCATTCCTGGGCCACCTGCGCCTGCGTGCGGTCCAGCCAGGCGATGCCTTCCGCCGGCACGGCGAAGTCGCCCGTCAGCGGTGCCGCCACGCCGATCACGGCCCTGCCGTGCGGCGGCAGCTGCACCGTCCAGCGCAGCGCCGCCGAGGCGAAGCCCGTGTCGTCCCGCACGGCCGCCACCGCACTGCCGCCTTCGTGCGGCAGCAGCCCGCCATCGAACGTGGCAAGCCGCACCCCATCCGGCGCGGTCAACGGGATGACCTGGTGCGCGCCATTGACGGACAGGCTAGCGCCATCCCACGCCAGCGCGCGGATCGGGCTGAAGCCGCCCGGCGTGTTGAGGAACTGGCGCGGCGCGTTGACCTGGAAGGGCCGCGCGGCCAGCACCAGCGCGAGCAACTGCGGCACATCCTTCAGGTTATGCAGCTCGTAGCGGGCCAGCAGCTGCGAGCGCTCGCGCGTGCCGCTGGCCGCCGCGGTCGTCGTCAGCGTCCAGCCGGGCGCCTCCCACCGTACCGAGGGCACGGGCAGGTAACCGTCCTGCAGCGATTGCGTGATGCGCACGTCGGCCCAGCCGGCCAGCTTGCCATCCGCACGCACGAAAGGCTCCAGCGAAAAGCCGCCGCGCACCGTTTCGATCGCGCCGTCTTCCGACAGCAGCGCGCTGTGGTCCGCGCCGCCATCCACGCCAACCAGGGTCCAGTACGGCTGCTCCTTCGTGAACCCGCGCGGATAGCGGCCGCGTGGCGCCTCGGCCGACAGCGCATCGATGAAGGCGTTCGGCGTGGCACCGAAGGCCAGCTCCTTGACTTCCAGGCCGGCCAGCGCGTAGCCGGCCGGCGGACTATCCGGCAGGCGGATGCGCACGTAGCGCGCTTCCGATTCCGTCAGCAGCAGCGGATCGCTGCCGCCGTTGCCGTCGCGGACCGTGCGAACCGTCTGCCAGGTATGCCCATCGACGGACAACGCCACCTCGTAGCGGCTGGCATGCCGGCCAGGCTGCCAGCGCAGCACCAGGCCACCGAACTCGCGCACCGCCCCCAGGTCCACGGTGGCCTCCTGCGGTCCCCTGCCCGGCACCGACTGCCACGCCGTACCCGGCCGGCCATTCACAGTCGGCGCCGGCCAGCTTGCCGGCACGGGCGGCAGCGCCGTCATCCGCAGCTCGTCCAGAAGGATCGATCCCCTGCCGCCGCTGCCGGCACTGACGACGAACTCGACCCGGTCGGCATGGCGCAGCGTGCGGTCCTTCGTCGGTCCCCACGCGAACGCCACCTGCCGCATCTTGAAGCGCACCTTCGTCCAGCCGTCCGGGAAGGCGTGATCGGGCAGCCGGTACCACCAGACGTTGTCGCCGGCCGCATCTGTCAGCTTGAACTCGAAGTGGTTGGCCGGCGCATCGGCCCGCACCATGAAGGAGATCTCGTAGTTGTCCGGCAGGTCGAGCGGCAGCGTGCGGCGCACGAACGCATAGCCGCCCCGGCCGCCGAAGTCGAAGTCGAGCCGCAGCGCCCGGCCTGCGTGACCGGGTACCAGGCCTGCTTGCGCCGTCACGCCATCGGAGGCCTCGGCATGCCATGGCGCCAGCGTCTCGAAGGCGTCCAGCACCTGGGCACCCGCCAGCGCGGGCAGCGCGGCGCACGCTGCAAGCAGCCAGGCAAGGAAGCCCTTCATCCCTTGACACTCCCCACCAGCAGGCCCTGCACGTAGTAGCGCTGCAGGCCCAGAAACAGCAGCAGCACGGGCACGATGGTGAGTACGGAGCCGGCCATCATCAGTTCGCTGTCCTGCACGTGTTCGCGCGACAGCGAGGCCAGCGCCACCGGCAGGGTGTACAGCTCCTTGTCGGTCAACACGATCAGCGGCCACATGAAGTCGTTCCACGTGCCGAGGAAGGTGAAGATGGCCAGCGTGACGAGGATGGGGCTCAGGAGCGGCAGCACGATCGAGCGGAAGATGCGCCACTCGCCCGCGCCGTCCATGCGCGCCGCTTCCAGCAAGGCATCCGGAATCGTCAGTGCATACTGCCGTACGAGGAAGATGCCGAATATGGAAGCGATCGCCGGCACCAGCACGGCGCCGTAGGTATTCACCAGGTGCAGCTCCTTCAATAGCAGGAACAGCGGCAGCATCGCCACCTGCCCGGGAATCACCAGCGCGCCCAGCAGCGTGCGGAAGATCCGGTCGCGGCCGGCGAAGCGCAGCTTGGCGAACGCATAGCCGGCCGTGACGTTGAACAGCAGCGACAGCACCGTGGCGGCCGACGACAGCAGCAGGCTGTTGACGACGTAGCGGCCGATGCCGGCGCTGGCGAACAGCTCGCGATAGTTGGCCAGCGTGGCTTGCGCCGGCAGCAGCGGCGGCGGGAACGCGCTGGCCTCGCCGGGCTGCATCAGCGAGACGGACACCATCCACACCAGCGGAAACAGCGCAACCACGCCGGCCACCAGCATCAGCAGGTTCAGCACGATCTTCTTCATGCTTCCGCCCCCCTGGCGATGCGCAGCTGCAGCAGCGTGACGGCGAACATGATCGCGAACAGCACGAAGGCCACGGCCGAGGCCACGCCCAGGTTCCACCATTTGAAGCCCTGCTCGTACATGAAGTACAGGACGCTGACGGTGCTCTGCACGGGGCCGCCCTGCGTCATCACGTACGGCTCGGCGAACAGCTGGAAGTAGCCGGACATCGACAGGATGCTGACCATCAGCAGCGTGGGCCCCAGCATCGGCCAGGTCACGTAACGGAACTGCGCCCAGCCGCCCGCGCCGTCGATCTCGGCGGCCTCGTACAGGTCGCGCGGAATGCTCTGCAGCCCCGCCAGCAGGATGATCATGTTGTAGCCGAAGTTCTTCCACACGGCGAACAGGATGATGGCCGGCATGCCCCAGGCCGGGTCGCCAAGCCAGTCCACCGGGCCGATGCCGAACCACGAGAGCACGTAGTTGACCATGCCGTAGCGCGTGTGCAGCAGGTAGCGCCAGATCACGGCGACGGCCACGAGCGACGTGACCACGGGCGCGAAATACACCGTGCGGAACAGGCCTTTCAGCCACGTCACCCGGGCATCGAGCAGCAGCGCGGCGCCCAGCGAGGCAGCCATCGACAGGGGCACGCCCACGATCACGAAATAGAAGGTGTTGGCCAGGGCGCGCCAGAACAGCGGCGTCTGCAGCAGCTCGATGTAGTTGCGCAGGCCGACGAAGCGCAGGTTGCGCAAATCCGCCAATGCGTAGATGTCGAAGTCGGTCAGACTCATGACCAGCGCGGCGCCCACCGGCAGGAAGAAGAACACGGCGATCGCGATCAGTGCCGGCGCGACGAAGCACCACGCGGCGCGGCGCGAGGCCGGCAGGGAAGTCGATTGCAAGGCCCTCATGCGCGCCCCCCGCGTGCCAGCATCCACCGGCGCTTCTCCAGGATGCGGTCGGTCCTGGCATCGAGTTCCACTGCTGCGGCCGCAACGGCGATCTCGCCATGCGCCACCCGCTCGCCCATCACGCGCAGCTCGGCCAGGATGCTCTCCCACTCCGGCACCTTCGGTTCGGGCCGGACATGTTCCAGCTGCTCGCGGAACGGTCGCGCCTGGGGATCGCCCGCCAGCGCCCCATCGGTCCAGTTGGCGCGGCGCGGCGGCAGGTTGCCCGTCAGCCGGTTGAAGCGCGCGGCCGTATCGACCTGCGACAGGAACTCGACCAGCTGCCAGGCCTCCTTCCGGTGTGGCGAGCTGCTGGCCACGGCCAGGCTGGACCCGCCGGCCAGCGACGCGGCGGGCCCCTGCGGACCCGGCACCAGCGCCGTGGCCCAGGTGTGCTGCAGCGCCGCGGGGATGCGCCGCCTGAATTCGCCGAGATTCCACGGGCCGGACATGTAGAACGACACGTATTCGAGGCCGTACTCGTGGTACACGTTCGACACGCGCTCCATCGGCGCGAGTTTTTCCGCATACATGTCGGCGTACAGCTGCAGCGCCTTCCTGAAACCGGCGCTGCGGAAGTTGCCGTACCGGCCGCCGTCGCGCAGCAGTTCGTCGGGCTGCTGCAGCGCCAGCACCAGCAGCGGCGCGAACTCCTCGTGCGGCAGCAGGATCACGTACTTGTCCGGTCCCACCAGCTTCTTCACGGCGCGCATCGCGTCCATCCAGCCTTCCCAGGTGGCCGGCATGGCCTGGTAGCCGGCCCGCCGCAGCAGGTCGCGGTTGTAGAACATCACGCGCGTATCGACATACCACGGCACGCCATACAGGCCGCCATCGATGACATTGGTGTTCCATATCCCGGCGAAATAATCCGCCGGATCGAGCGTGGCCGAGGCGGCGACATAGTCGTCCAGCGGCGCGATGGCCTTCAGGGCCTGCAGCTCGGCGACCCAGGTATTCCCGAGCTGGAACAGGTCCGGCATCGACTCGCCGGCAAATGCCGTCAGCAGCTTTTCGTGCGCGGCGGTCCACGGCAGCTGCTGCACATCGACGCGCACGCCGGGGTGCAGGCGTTCGAACGCCGGGATCAGCTGCTGCACCACTTCGCCTTCGCGGCCCATCGCCCAGAAGCGCAGCACGACACGGCCATCATCCGGCGTGCGGCTGCACGCACCCAGGCCCGCGGCGAGCGCGCCAGCGGACAGGTAGCGCAAGGCGGTGCGGCGCTGCATGCTCACTTGTCCAGCCATCCGCCGGTGAAGCCGGCACGGACCAGGCCAGTGCGGATGGCCGGATTGGTGCGCATCACGCGCCAGACGAAGTCGTTGCGGTAGTTCTCCGCCATCGCCAGGATCGGGCCCTGGTCGATGCCGAGGTAGTCGCCCGCCACCCAGCCCCGGCCCGGCACGACCTTGCCGTGCTGGAGTTTCAGGGCGGGACCGGTCCGGTACTGGAAGCTGGGATTGAAAGCGTCGAGGAAGCCATAGCGCCCGTAGATGAAGTCGCCGTAGCGTTCCTTCATCCGCACCACGGCGGGAATCGCGATCTCCGGCGCGAACGGCAGCGAACCCGCCGCGGCTGTCGGCGCAATGGTGCAGTCGTCATAGTGATCGACGCTCATGCCGCGCGCGGCGTAGGAGCGGAACTGCAGTTTCCTGCCGCCGTAGTCGAGCACCTGGTCCACCGGACCATCGCTGGCGGTTAGGCCCCACACATCGGCGCCGTAGCCCTGGCACTTCAGCGGGTTCTGCATTGCGTAGTCGCGCTGGGCATAGGTGGCGCGGCGGCTGTTCTCGAAATAGTCGTAGCTGCCCTCGCGTTGGCCCAGCTTGCGCAGGTAGGCATCGCGGATGCCGCGGAAATCGATCCACACATGGCTGTACTGGTGCACGAACAGCGACGGGAACGCCAGGTGCGGCCGGTCGAACGGCGCCGACCAGCTGCGCTCGTAGGTGCTGGTCCAGGCCCGCCAGGCTTCCGGGCCCAGCGCGTGCTCCAGTTGGGGCGAGCCCAGCGCCAGCACGTACAGCAGCATCGCTTCGCTGTAGCCGGTCCAGTCGTACTTGATGAAGCCGGCGTCCGGCCGCCAGCCCAGCGCCACGGCGGACTGCCGGTTGGTGGCCCACTTCCAGTCGACGCGGGCGTACAGTTCCGCAGCCAGGCGGCGGATCTCGATCTCGTCCGGCTCCTCGCGGTCGAAATACGACTGGGCGAACAGCGCGCCGGCGATGAACAGCGCCGTGTCGATCGTCGACAGTTCCACGTTCCCGTAGCGCTGGCCCGTCTTCATGTCGAGGAAGTGATAGAAGAAGCCCTTGTAGCCGGCCACGCCCGTCATGGCATCGCCCTGCGGCGCATTGCGGAAGAAGCGCAGCGTGGCCAGCGTGCGCGCGCGGGCCTGGGCGCGGCTGATGTAGCCCTTCTCCACGCCGATCGGGTAGGCCGTCAGTCCGAAGCCGACGGCCGCCACGCTGGAGAACGACGGCGTGGGATGCCGGTCCGGCACCAGGCCGTTGGCGGGATTCGCGGTGTCCCAGAACCACTGGAACGTGCGCTGCTGCAGGTCGTCGAACAGCGGCGGCAGCGGGTTGTCGGCGCGGGCGGCCGTGGACAGCAGGCTTGCGATGGCAAGCGTGAGGGCGGAGAGTGGACGGCGCATGGATGTCGGCTCTGTGAAAGTGGAAGGCTGCCGGCCGCCGCCGCACTGCCGGACTGCGCAATGCGGCGGCCTGCTTAAAGGGCCTGCTTAAAATGGCCTGCTTAAAATGGCCTGCTTAAACGGCCTGCTTAAATGGCCTGCCCTAAAGGACGTGCCTAAAAGGCGCGCCTATGGGGCTTGTCTATGGCGTGTCTAAGGGCTTTCCTGAAGGGCGTGTCTAGAACGCGTACCTCGCAGAGACCTTCAGCGTGCGCATCGGCCCGCCCATCGAATTGGCCAGGCCCACGTTCGGGTTGTCGCCGCCGTAGCTGTTGGCCGAACCCGGCCCGCCGATCCAGCCGTCGTAGCCGCCGTAGTTGATGCTGTTGAACAGGTTGATCACGTCAGCCCGCAAGGTCAGCGCGCCGAAGCCCAGCTTGATGTCCTTGGCCAGGCCCACGTCGACCTGCTTGAAGTTGTCGCCATCGCCCTTGATCGCATAGCAGTTCGAGAACCCCGTGTGGCAGTCGGTCACGCGGTACGGCAGGCCGGAACCATAGGTGGCCTTGGCCGACATCAGCACGCCCCATGGCAGCAGGTCGCCGGACGTGGCCGCGACGACGAGGCGGTGCTTCTCCACTTCCGCCGACGGGAACCACTGGCCCGGGAAGCGGCCATAGGTCCAGTTGAAGATATCGTTCTTGAATTCCTTGTTGGTGGTCTGCGCGTCGCTGTAGGTGTAGGTGGCCGACAGCGTCCAGCGCGAGGCCCGCGTGTACGGCTTGTCCACCTTGAAGTACACGGTCTGGGTCTTGGCCTGGCTGATGAAGTCGCCCAGCACCAGCGTGCTGAACGGATCGACGGAACCCCACAGCGGATCGATCGGGCTCTGCGTGCCCCAGCCGCCCTGCGGGTCGCGGTTGCCGCCGAACCAGTTGAACTGGTTGCGGCTGCGCGAGTTCGTGTAGCCCGCCTCGCCGTTCCACATGCCCAGCGCCTGGCGCAAGCCGAAGCTGAACTGGTCGGTGTACGGCGCCTTGTGGTCGTTGCGGATCATCCAGATCTCGCCGTTGACCTGGGCATTCTTCTGCAGCTCGTCCAGCGCGTAGTTGGCCACGGCGCGGTCGTAGGCGCGGCCCCAGCCGCCGAACACGACAGAGCTGCGGTCGCCCTTCAGGTCGTACGAGAAGCCCAGGCGCGGCTGCCAGGCATTCTTGAACGCCTTGCGGCTGTCGCCCGTGCTGACATAGTCGCCGATGGTGATGCCGCCCTTGGCCAGCGACTGCGCATAGGTCTGCCCGGCCGGTGCGCCGGCGCGCGGATCCTGCCGGCCGAAGATCGCCAGCCGCTCCGCCGGCGTGGCGTAGCCGTCGTTGAGCATATTGTCTTCGTAGTCGTAGCGCAGGCCCAGGTTCAGCTCCAGCCGGTCGGTCGCCTGCCAGTCGTCCTGCAGGTAGAGGCCGTACTGCTTGTTCTTGAAATCGACGCCGATCGGCGCGATGGCCCGTTCGGTCCGCGTGGTGCGCGGGATGCCGGTGACGTTGTCGATCAGCTGTTCGAGCATGTCCACCGCCCGCGCCGTGCCGGACAGGTCGTACTCCATGCGCTTCACCTTGAAGCCGCCCTTGAGCGTGTGGCGATCGAAGCCCGTGTAGGTCAGGTCATCCTGGAACAGCAGCCCTTTCTGCTCGCGGAACTGGGCGTTCGGCGACCCGCCGGCGATCAGCACGCTCACGACATTGTTCGGCGTGTTGGTCGGCGAGACGAGGTACTTGATGTACGGGTCGCTCGCCGTCGAATGCGGGTTCCACGTGTACTTCTCGTAGCCCACGCGGGCCTCGTTGACGAAGTTATCGGTCGTCCACGTGTGCTTGACGTCGAAGCGGTCCTCGTCGTTGTCGCGCGCCACCTCGTTGCCGGGCAGGGACAGCAGCTTGTCTTCCGGGACCAGGTCCGTTTCGCGCCGCACGCGCAGCGTCGCTTCCAGCGCATGCGCGTCCGAGATGCGGAAGTCGAGCTTGCCGAGGAACAGGTCTTCGTCGAACTTGGACGTGGTGGCGCCCTGCTGCGCCAGCAGCGAGGGCACGATGCCCGCATTGGGCAGCAGGTTGGCATTCTGTGCCAGCACCTGGCGCGGGTCGTCGATCTTCTTGCCTTCGTAGGCGAGGAAGAAGTGCGCCACGTCCTTCTTCAGCGGGCCGCCGACCGTCATGCCGAATTGGTCCTGCTTCGACGACGGCCGGCCGATGCCCTGGGCCTCGGCCTTCTTCTGGAACGGGTCCATCGCCGTGATGCTGGTGCCCGTGTGGTCCCAGAACACGTCGCCATGCAGCTCGTTGGTGCCGGACTTGGTGACGGCCGTGATCGCGGCGCTCGACACCTGGTCGAATTCGGCCTTGTAGTTCTGCGAGATGACCTTGTACTCGGCGATGGCGGACTGCGGGAACGGATTGCCGCGGCTGGAATCGAGGCCGGACACGCCGCCGCGCAGGATATTGTTCTTCTGGCTGACGCCGTCGATGAAGACGTTGACGTTGTCCTGGTTCTGCGCGCCGCTGCGCAAGGTCACGTTGCCGGACTGGTCGACGTCGAAGCGCACGCCCGGCGCCAGGTCGGCGAACGACAGGAAGTTGCGGGTGGTCTGCGGCAGCCGCTCGATCTGCTCGCGCGAGACGGAGGTGCCCACCTCCGACGTCTTCACGTCGCGCCGCGCGACGGAGCCCGTGATGACGATCTGCTGCGGTGTCGCGCCCGTGGCCGCGACCGTGTCGAGGTCCACCGTGCTGGTCTGGCCGACGGACAGGGTCACCGTGTCGGTGGCCTGCTCGCCGACGCGGATCTGGTACGAGCCTGGCGCGAGGCCCGTCAGGACATAGCTGCCATCGGCCCGCGTGGTGGTGCGGTAGGCGTAGCCGTTGGCCTGGTTGACGGCCGAGACGGGGGTGCCCGCCGTGCTGGCCGCGCCCGCCGCCGTCACCTGGCCACGCAGCGTGGCCGTGGACAGCTGCGCGAACGCGGGACTGCCCGCCAGCAGTGCCGAGGCCAGTGCCGCCGCCATCACTGTCAGGCGCAGTATCGGTCCCGCCGTTGTTCGCGTTACTGGACTGCCTTGCTTGGTGCTGTTCATTGCCGGTCTCCTTTTTTGAGTACTGCTGTTCGAGTACTACCGTATGCTGCCGCTCGATGCGCGCACCACCAGCTCTGCGTCCAGCGTGTGCGCGGCAACCCTGTTGTCGGAATCTGTCATTGCGTCGCTTCCCTTGCCGGCCTGCGCGGCCACCAGCTCCGTCAGCCGCTGCAGCGCCTGGGCGCCGAGCGCCGCGATCGGTACCCGCACGGTCGTCAGCGCAGGGCTGACGTAGCGGGCCACGGGAATATCGTCGAAGCCGGCCACGGCGATGTCCTCCGGGATGCGCAGGCCGGCGCCCTGCAGCGCGATCTGCGCGCCGATCGCCATCATGTCGTTGGCGGCGAACAGCGCATCCGGGCGCTGCTTCTTCCTCGCCAGCGCCTTGCCCACCGCCGTGCCGGACTGCTCGGAGAAGTCGCCCTGGAACACGCTCTCGCGCACGCCGGGCAGGCACTCGGCCAGCGCCGCGCGGTAGCCGCGCAGGCGTTCCTGCGCCTCGAAGTTCTGCGCCGGTCCGGTGAGGAAGGCGATGCGGCGGTGGCCGCAGCCGGCCAGATGCTGCACCATCGCGCGGGCGGCGCTGTAGTTGTCGATCGAAATGGACGAATAGGCCGCGCCGCCGGCACCGCTGTTGAGCAGCACCACCGGCAGCCGTTCCGGCAGGCTGTCGGCCAGCAGGTCGGCATCGACATGGGGCGACATCACCAGCAGGCCATCGACGCGGCCCCGCATCGAGCCCAGCACCGCGGCCGCCTCGTCGGCACCGCCGTGCAGGCCGGCCACGAGGATGTGCAGGCCGCGGCGGCGCGCGGCACCGTCGATCCCGCGGATCATCTCGGAGAAGAATTCGCCGTACAGGTCCGGCAGCAGCACGCCCACCGTGCTGGTGAGGCTGGTGGACAGGCTGCGCGCACCGATGTGCGGGGTGTAGCGCAGCTGCTTCATGATGGCGAGGACGTGGGCACGGGTCCTGTCGGTGACCGTGCCGTGGCCGTTCAGCACGCGCGACACGGAAGCGACCGACACATTGGCCGCCTGCGCCACGTCCTTGATGGTTACGCCCATTTGCCCACCGCCGTCTCCTGATCGCACCGATGTAACCGGTTACATTTTTTTAGCTGCGCCCGCCTGCGGGCGCTTCGGATAGCAGGAATGTAACCGTTTACATTTTGGCATGCAAACACTTTATTTTCGGACGTGTGGCGTACGCCACAACGGCAACAGGGGAGCGCCCCATCTGCCAGAGGAAACAGGCCGGGAAGGAACGTCCCAATGCGGCAGGGCCTTGGGCTACACTGGTGGCGTTCATAACATCTTTCGACTGCGCGCACGGCCATGGCAGACATGCACCCGACTCCCCCACCGTTCCTGCCCGAAGGCAGCAAGGACGAAACGCTACCGGCCAACCTGGAATCGCGCCGCTACCAGATGTTCCCGGTACTCTCCGAGGCAGAAATCAACCGCCTGCGCCGCTTCGGCACGGTGCGCAGGTTCGGCAACGGCGTGCGCGTGCTGGAGGCCGGTCACACCACGTTCGGCATGATCGTCACGCTGGCCGGCCGCATCGCCATCAGCCGCTACGACGGTCTCGGCAACTCGTATCCCATCACCGAACATGGCCGCGGCGAATTCACTGCCGAGGTGTCGCAGCTGTCCGGCCGCCCTACCCTCGTCAATGGCGATGCGGTGGGCGAAGTGGAAGCGCTCGTGATCTCGCCGGCCAACCTGCGTGCGCTGGTGATCGCCGAGGCGGACCTGGGCGAGCGCATCGTGCGCGCGCTGATCCTGCGCCGCGTGGGCCTGATCGAGGCCAATTCCGGCGGCCCGGTGCTGGTGGCGCCGGACGGCCACCAGCGCCTGCACCAGCTGCGCAGCTTCCTGACCAGCAATGGCTATCCGCACGTGGTGCTCGATCCGCAGGTCGACGAGCAGGCGCGCACGCTGTGCGAGTACTACCAGCCGGGGCCGGAAGACTGGCCGCTGGCCGTCTGCCCCGATGGCAGCGTGAAGAAGAATCCCAGCAACGCGGAGCTGGGCCGCTGCCTGGGCCTGCTGCCCGAGCTGGAAGAAGCCAAGGTGTGGGACGTGATCGTCGTCGGTGCCGGTCCGGCCGGCCTGGCGACCTCCGTATACGCGGGCTCGGAAGGCTTGTCGGTGCTGGCGCTGGACCAGCGCGCCTATGGCGGCCAGGCCGCGGCCAGCGCGCGCATCGAGAACTACCTGGGTTTCCCCACCGGGATCTCGGGCGGCGCGCTGGCCGGCCGTGCCTACGTGCAGGCGCAGAAGTTCGGCGTGGAGGTCGCCATTCCCGCGCCGGCGGCCCGGCTGATCTGCGACACCTACCCGCTGCAGGTGCAGCTGGCGGACGGCAAGCGCGTGCAGGGCCGCACCGTGGTGCTGTCCTGCGGCGCGCGCTACCGCCGGCCCGCGCTGGACAACATCGCCCAGTTCGAAGGCCGCGGCATCTACTACTGGGCTTCACGCATCGAGGCCAGCCTGTGCCGCAGCGAGGAAGTGATCCTCGTCGGCGGCGGCAATTCGGCGGGCCAGGCCGCCGTGTTCCTGGCCGGGCATGCCACGAAGGTGCACATGGTGATCCGCGGCGACGGGCTGAAGTCCACCATGTCGTCCTACCTGATCGAGCGCATCCGTGCCACGCCGAACATCGAGCTGCACACGCACACGGAGATCATGCGGCTCGATGGCGATGACGAGGGGCTGAAGGGGGTCCGCCTGCGCAACAACCGCACCGGCGATGAAGAGGACTGCAATGTCTGCCGCGTGTTCCTGTTCATCGGCGCGGACCCGAACACGGACTGGCTGGGCGACTGCGGCGTGGAGGTCGATCCGCAGGGCTTCATCCGCACCGGTCACGACGTGACGCAGGCGCAATGCCGCGCCAACTTCGAGGCGGGCGTGTATCCGAAGGACCAGCCGGTGCGGGCGGCACTGGAAACGAGCGTGCCGGGCGTGTTTGCCATCGGCGACGTGCGGGCCGGTTCGACGAAACGGGTGGCGGCCGGCGTGGGCGAAGGGGCGCAGGTGGTGTCGCAGATCCACGCCTTCCTGGCCAGCCTGCCGCTGGCGGTCTAGCCGTCCGCGCGGTTCAGCCGAGCTTCTGGCTGCGCTGCTGATCCCGGCCGCCGCGCAGCGCCAGCACCGAGGCACCGACGCAGAGCAGCGCCCAGATGTCCGGTTCCGGCACGGGAGACAGCGGGGAATCGACGGGAGCGTAGGATGGCTGGACGGGCCTTGGCAGCCCGGCCTGTTGCGCCGGCATATCGAGGCTGACGGTGGCACCGAAGGCAGCATCGATACCGTCATCGTCGGGGGCATACAGAAGCGCTGCCCCCTCTTCCTGCGTCAGGGCGGTCACCTGCGCGACGGTCCCGGATCCGGTCCCGGCGGCATGGCAGAAGGACGCGAGCGACAGCAGTAGCGACGCCGACAGCGCACCGTACGACTTGGTCATGGCGATCCTTCTCGTTGGTTGGGAGATAATCAGAAGAAAGGATTATACATGCAAAGAAACAAATTCTTTCTATTAATCCACTTCGTTACAGAATTACAACAACCATTGTCGAGTCGATTACCTTGACCGCCCGTTTCGCCGCCGTCCGTCGCATGGTACGGACGAAAAAAACCCGGGCAGCACCCGGGTTCGACGGCCACATCAGCGATTACTTCTTCACGACATCCTTCTTCGCTTCGGCACTCTTCGTCTCTGCACTCTTCATGTCCGCACTCTTCGCGCCGGCAGGCTTCGTTTCGGGAGTCTTTGCGGCCGCGCCATCGCGGGCCTTGCCGTTCACCTGCAGGCCCGCTTCGGAAAGCTTCACCGCGTTCTTCCCGCCGATGCCCTTCACGCGTTTCTCGAAATCGCTCCAGTCCTTGAACTCGCCCTTGCCGCGCTCTTCCAGGATGGCCTTCGATTTCGCCGGCCCGATGCCCTTCACGGAATCGAGCGCGGCCTGGTCGGCCTTGTTCACGTCGACCTGCGCGAACGCGAACGTCATTGTGGCAAGGGTGCCGGCAACGGCAAGCAGTAGTTTTTTCAGCATGGTCTTCTCCAGGTCGGTTGGCTGATGCGACGCGAATGCGCCTGCCACAGCTTAACGGACAGTCACCGCCGAGGTTGACAGAGTGTGGTGGGCGTTGCGGGGAGTCAGCGGGCTCGGCGATGGGGGGAACTTTTGCCGAGCCCGCCTTTGCTCAACCGCCGAACAGCTCCTCGCGCGTCACCGTGGCCGTGCCCAGCTTGCCGACGACGATGCCGCCGGCGCGGTTGGCCGTGTGCACGGCGTCGTGCCAGCTGGCGCCCGCGCCCAGCATCGCGGCCATCGTGGCGATGACCGTGTCGCCCGCGCCGGAGACGTCGAACACCTCGCGTGCATCGGCGGGAATGTGGAAGCGGTCGTCCTTCGTGTACAGCGTCATGCCCTCTTCCGAGCGGGTCAGCAGCAGCGCCTCGAGCAGCAGCGATTCGCGCAGGTTCTGGGCCTTCTCCGTGAGCTGTTCCTCGCTGTTCCAGCTGCCGACGATGCGTTTCAGCTCGCCCTTGTTCGGCGTGAGCACGGTGGCGCTGGTGTAGCGCGTGAAGTCCTCGCCTTTCGGGTCGACCATCACGATCTTGCCGGCCGCGCGGGCCGCCATGATCATGTCCGCCACGTTCACCAGGCTGCCCTTGGCATAGTCGGACAGCACGATCACGTCGTAGTCGGGCAGCAGCGCGCGGAACTGCATCAGCTTGTCGCGCAGGACGATGTCGCTGGGCGGCTCCTCGAAGTCGATGCGCAGCATCTGCTGCTGGCGGCCGATCACGCGCAGCTTGATGATGGTGGAGATCGCATCGTCGCGTTTCAGGTAGCTGTGGATGCCGCCGCCCTGCAGCAGCTGTTCCACTTCGTCGCCTGCTTCATCGGCGCCGACGACGCCCAGCAGGCCGGCATGCGCGCCGAGTGCCGCGGTGTTGCGGGCCACGTTGGCGGCGCCGCCCAGCCGGGCCTCGCGCTTTTCGACGCGCACGATGGGGACCGGCGCTTCCGGCGAGATGCGGGCGACTTCGCCGAACCAGTAGCGGTCCAGCATGACGTCGCCAACGACGAGGATGCGGACTTTGTCGAGGGCGGGGGAAGAATAGGTCATGGGCGAGTTACTCAAGATTTGTCTTTCATAGGGCGGCTTCGCTGCGTCCTGGCGCGGTGCCGGTTGGTCGCCCGAATGTCACACCCGGCAGAGCTCGTGTCCATGTCGGGGTCTGACCCCAAGGTGGACACAGACTGGGCAGTGGCGGTGACGGGTTAATTCATCACGTTCAGTTCTTCGGTACGGCGTGGCGGGTAGGTTTCCCAGCGGCTGCAGCCGGGGCAGTGCCAGTAGAACTGGCGCGCCTTGAAGCCGCAGTGGCTGCACTGGTAGCGCGCCAGCTTCTGCGTGTAGCCGTGAACCAGGTTCTTCACCAGCGACAGCTCGGACAGCACCGCGGGCGACGCGTCCAGCATGCGGGCTTCCAGGAATTTGTCGAGGCCCAGCAGCGTGGGCGTGCGGCGCAGTTCGTCGCCCACCAGCTGGCGCGCGGCCTCCACGCCTTCCAGCTCCAGCACGGCCTTGAACACCACTTCCAGCAGGTCGATCGAGGAGGCCTGCTGCAGGTAGGATTTCAGCAGCGACAGGCCCTCTTCCGGGCGGCCCACTTTCCGGTAGCCGTCCATGATGCGCTGGGCCACGAGCGCCACGTGCGGCACGCTTTGCTGCTCCACGCGGCGCCAGGAATTGAGCGCGCCTTCCGTGTCGCCCTGCGCCAGCAGCACGTCGCCGACCAGCATCGTGGCGCGCACGCTGGTGCGGTCGGCCTGCAGCGCCCGTTCCAGCAGCGGCATGGCGTCGTCCGGATGCATGTGCACCAGCGCGTCCTGCGCCAGTTCGCAGTAGAACTGCGCGATCTCCTTTTGCCGCGAACCGGAGCCGGCTTCCTGCAATGCCAGCGCGGCCTCGATGGCGCGCTGCCATTCCTTCTCCCGCTGGAAGATCTCCAGCAGGGCGCGGCGGCCCTGCACGGCATACGACGTGTCCAGCAGGCGTTTATAGGTTTCCTCGGCGCGGTCCAGCAGGCCCGCCTTCAGGTAATCCTGTCCCAGCTCGTATTCGGCGTGGGCGCGTTCGTCCGCCGGCAGGTCGGGCCGCGACAGCAGGTTCTGGTGGATGCGGATGGCGCGTTCCGTCTCGCCGCGGCGGCGGAACAGGTTGCCGAGCGCGAAATGCAGCTCGGTGGTTTCGGGATCCTGCTTGACGATCTCGATGAAGGAATCGATCGCCTTGTCCGGCTGGTCGTTCAGCAGGTGGTTCAGGCCCTTGAAATAGCCGCGCGGCAGCGTGCGCGATTCGGAGACCAGCTGGCGGATATCGACCCGCGCGGCAATCCATCCAAGGCCGAAGAAGGCCGGGATGCCCAGCAACCACCAGAGTTCAAAGTCCATGTTCTATTGTTTTGTTTGTCTTGTTGGCGCGTGATGCGCGCGGCGAGCGGCGAGCGGCGCTGCGCTTATTGTTGTGCATTCACGCTGTCGGGTGCGCGGTTGACCTGCAGCGCGGTGGCCTGCAGCGTCTGGATGGCGGTCTTCTGCTTGTTCGTCTCGCGCCGGTAGCGCACCACGGTCGGTGTCAGCGCCAGCACGCCGAGGACGGCGCCGGCCACGAAGAACACCAGCAGCATCAGCACCAGCGGCGCGCGCAGCTCGTAGCTCAGGAACAGGTGCAGGTCGACTTCCTGCGAATTTTTCAGGGCGAAGCCGAAGAACAGCACGAACAGCACGATGCCGACAATGGTGGAAATGATTTTCATCGTTGCGGGTTCCGCTCTTTATTCATGCCCGGACATTACAGGGATTCAACGAAAAAAAAAAGGGCGAACTCGCGTCCGCCCTTCTCCGACTTCACTTCACCGCAGACGATTCAGTCCTCGATGATCGGTTGCCCGACCATCGCGTCCACGCGCTCGCGCAACTGCTTGCCCGGCTTGAAATGAGGCACCCGTTTTTCGGGCACCATCACCTTGTCGCCGGACTTCGGGTTGCGGCCGATGCGCGGAGGCCGACTGTTCAGGGCGAAGCTGCCGAAGCCCCGGATCTCGATGCGCTGGCCGGCCGACAGGGCGCCGGTCATCGCATCCAGAATGGTCTTCACGGCATACTCCGCATCCTTTGCCACCAGCTGCGAATAACGCTCAGCCAGGCGGTTGATCAGTTGGGACTTGGTCATCTGCGTTCCGTATTGTCAGTATTAGTTCTTGTTATCGAACTTGGCCTTCAGCAGTGCGCCCAGGCTGGTGGTGCCCGATGCGGCGTTGCTGTCCGAAGAGATCTTCTGCATCTGCTCGGCGGTGTCAGCATTGTCCTTGGCCTTGATGGACAGTTGAATGCTGCGTGCCTTGCGGTCGATGTTGATGACCAGGGCTTCGACCTTGTCGCCGACCTTCAGGTGCGTACCGGCATCTTCCACGCGGTCGCGGGACAGCTCGGAAGCGCGCAGGTAGCCTTCGACTTCTTCGTTCAGCTGGATCACGGCGCCTTTCGGCTCCACCGACTTCACGGTGCCGGTGACCAAGGAACCCTTGTCGTTCAGCGCTGCGAAGTTGTTGAACGGGTCGCCTTCCAGCTGCTTCACGCCCAGGGAGACGCGCTCGCGCTCGACGTCGATGGCCAGAACCACGGCTTCCAGTTCGTCGCCCTTCTTGAACTTGCGCACGGCTTCTTCGCCAGCTTCGGTCCAGGACAGGTCGGACAGGTGCACCAGGCCGTCGATGTTGCCGGCCAGGCCGATGAACACGCCGAAGTCGGTGATCGACTTGATCGCGCCGCGCACTTTGTCGCCCTTCTTGTGGGTGACGCCGAAGTCGTCCCAAGGATTCGCCTTGCACTGCTTCATGCCCAGCGAGATACGGCGACGCTCTTCGTCGATCTCCAGAACCATGACTTCGACTTCGTCGCCCAGCTGCACGACCTTGTTCGGTGCCACGTTCTTGTTGGTCCAGTCCATTTCGGACACGTGGACCAGACCTTCGATACCCTGCTCGACTTCTACGAACGCGCCGTAGTCGGTCAGGTTCGTCACTTTACCGAACAGGCGGGTGCCTTGCGGGTAACGACGGGACAGGCCGGTCCAAGGATCGTCGCCCAGCTGCTTCACGCCCAGCGAAACGCGGTTCTTTTCCTGATCGTACTTCAGGACCTTGGCGGTGATTTCCTGGCCAACCGTCAGCACTTCCGACGGGTGACGCACGCGGCGCCATGCCAGGTCGGTGATGTGCAGCAGGCCGTCGATGCCACCCAGGTCCACGAACGCGCCGTAGTCGGTGATGTTCTTGACGACGCCGGTCACGACCGTGCCTTCTTTCAGCGTTTCCATCAGCTTCTGGCGCTCTTCGCCCATCGATGCTTCGATGACGGCGCGGCGGGACAGAACGACGTTGTTGCGCTTGCGGTCCAGCTTGATGACCTTGAATTCGAGGGTCTTGCCTTCGAACGGGGTCGTGTCCTTGACCGGACGGGTGTCGACCAGCGAACCCGGCAGGAATGCGCGGATGCCGTTGGTCAGGACGGTCAGGCCGCCCTTGACTTTGCCGTTCACGGTACCGGTGACGATCTCGCCCGATTCCATTGCTTTTTCCAGTGCCAGCCACGATGCCAGGCGCTTGGCCTTGTCGCGCGACAGGATGGTATCGCCGAAACCATTTTCCAGCGATTCGATGGCCACGGAAACGAAGTCGCCTACTTTGACTTCCAGTTCGCCCTGGTCATTCTTGAATTCTTCAACAGGGATGAAAGCTTCCGATTTCAGGCCGGCGTTGACGATCACGAAGTTGTGATCCAGACGCACGACTTCAGCGGAGATCACTTCGCCGGAGCGCATGTCTTGACGTGACAGGGACTCTTCGAAGAGGGCTGCGAAACTTTCCATTTAAATGTATTCCAGGTTATCCAGCAAGGCTCGCCAAATGCGACTTCAACTGGGTTGGGGGGCGGTAAGGCCCGGGTTGACACACGTTGCGGGCGGACAGAGCACGCTCGCAACACCAAATTACCTCCCGAAGGCCGCGTACCAGTGCAGGACCCGAGCTACGGCCTCATCGACCGTCATGTCCGAGGTATCGAGCACATGCGCCCCCTCTGCAGGGACGAGAGGAGCGATGGCCCGGTGCGTATCCCGGTCGTCGCGCGCTTTCAAATCCATCAGGAGGTCGTCCATGTTAGCAGAAATTCCCTTGCCGATCAATTGCTTGAAGCGGCGTTGCGCGCGCGCCTCGACACTTGCGGTCAGGAACACCTTGGTATGGGCGTGCGGGAAGATCACGGTGCCCATGTCGCGGCCGTCCGCCACCAGGCCGGGCGCCTTGCGAAAGCCCAGCTGCAGGCCGAACAGGGCCTGGCGCACGGCCGGCAGCGCGGCGATCTTCGATGCCGTATTGCCCACTTCCTCCGCGCGGATCGCATCCGTCACGTTCTCGTTGGACAGGAAGATCGCCTCGCCGGTGAAGCTGATGTGCAGGTGCTCGGCCAGTTTCGCCAGCGCGTGCTCATCCGTGAGGGGGGTCTGGCGGCGCAGCGCCTGCAGCGCCGTCAGGCGGTACAGCGCACCGGAATCGAGCAGATGAAAACCGAGATGGTCGGCAACCTTGTGGGCAACGGTCCCCTTGCCGGAGGCAGTCGGACCGTCGATCGTGATGACGGGGATGTTCGAGGTAGGCATGAGGCGGATTTTAACCCGCCAGCGTCCCAAACAATTGCCCATAAAATGGGGACAGACCCCATTTTCTGGGCAATGTTTCCTGAAAAATGGGGTCTGTCCCCATTTTTTTTGCAACTTCAGTACTTCGTGTCGTGGGCGATGCCGGCGAAGGCGGTGAAGTAGTCGGGGAAGGTTTTCGCGACGCACTTCGGGTCGTTGATGCGCACTTCGGTGCCGCGGCGCGCGGTGCCATCGAGCGAGGCGAGCGAGAAGCACATCGCCATGCGGTGGTCGTCGTAGGTGTCGATGGTGGCCGGCTGCAGCACCTTCGGCGGGGTGACCTTCAGGTAGTCGGCGCCCTCCTCCACTTCCGCGCCCAGCTTGCGCAGTTCGGCGGCCATCGCGGCGATGCGGTCGGTCTCCTTCACGCGCCAGCTGGCGATGTTGCGCAGCGTGCTGGTGCCCTCGGCATACAGCGCCGCGATGGCGATCGTCATGGCCGCATCGGGGATGTGGTTGAAGTCCGCGTCGATCGCCTTCAGCGGGCCGTGCGACTTCGATTCGATCCAGTTGTCGCCCATCGTGATGTGCGCGCCCATCTCCTGCAGCGCATGCACGAAGCGCACGTCGCCCTGGATCGAATCGCGGCCCACGCCCTCCACGCGCACCGGACCGCCGGCAATCGCACCGGCTGCCATGAAGTACGACGCCGACGACGCATCGCCCTCGACATGGATATTGCCCGGGCTCTGATAACGCTGGCCGGTCGAGATCGTGAACGACCGCCACTCGTCCTGTTCGACGGTGACGCCGAAGCGCCGCATCAGGTTCAGCGTGATCTCGATGTACGGCTTCGAGATCAGCTCGCCCTCGACCTCGATCGTCACGGCATGCGAATGCGCCATCAGCGGCGCGACCATCAGCAGCGCGGTCAGGAACTGGCTCGACACATTGCCGCGCACCGACAGGCGGTTCGTGTTGAACTGGCCATCCCGGATGCGCAGCGGTGGATAGCCCGGATTGCCGGTGTACTCGATGTTCGCGCCGACGGCGTTGAGCGCGTCGACCAGGTCGCCGATCGGGCGCTCGTGCATGCGCGCCACGCCGCTCACCTGATAGTCGCCGCCGATCACGGCCAGCGCCGCCGTCAGCGGGCGGATCGCCGTGCCGGCATTGCCCATGAACAGATCGGCCTGGCGGTTCGGGAAATTGCCGTTGGCGCCCTGCACGCGGTGGATGGTGCGCGCGGTGCCGTTGACGGCTTCCTGCGGCACTTCGGTCCATTCGACGCCCAGCGCGCGCAGCGCGCCCAGCATCACCTGCGTGTCGTCCGAATCGAGCAGGTCGACGATCTTCGTCTCGCCTTCGGCCAGCGCGGCCAGCAGAAGGATGCGGTTGGAGATGCTCTTCGAGCCCGGCAGGCGCACGACGCCTTCCACGTGCATCACGGGCTTCAGGTCGATGTAGGGGGGATGGTCTTGTTCGGCCATGATGGGTATTCCTTATTCAGCGTTGTCTTGTGGGGCCGGCGTTTCGGCCGCCTCGATGGCCTCGATCCAGTTGCGGCGGGCGCGCTGCGCGTTGCCGTACACGGCTTCCAGCGCGGCGCCATCGCCGGCGGCCAGGCGTTCGCGAAGCAGCGCCAGCTGCGCCAGGTAGGCATCCAGCTCGCCCAGCAGCGCGGCCCCGTTGGCCAGGCTGATGTCGCGCCACATCTCCGGCGAGCTGCCGGCGATGCGGGTGAAGTCGCGGAAGCCGCTGGCGGCATACTGGAACAGCAGGTCGGCATGGGGTTTGTTGGCGATGTCGTCCACCAGCGCGTAGGCCAGCAGGTGCGGCAGGTGGCTGACGGAGGCGAACACGCGGTCGTGCTCTTCCGGCGCCAGGCGATGGATGATCGCCCCGCAGGCACGCCAGGCATCCGTCACGCGGTCGACATCCTCCGGCCGGCTCTCGGCCAGCGGCGTGACGACGAATTTCTTGCCGACGTACAGGTCGCCGACCGCCGCCTCCGGGCCATTCGTCTCGCGCCCGGCGATCGGGTGGCCCGGCACGAACTGCCCCACGCGGTCGCGCAGCACCGAGCGCGCAGCGGCAGCGACGTCGGCCTTCGTGCTGCCGGCATCCGTCACCACCGCATCCTCGCCCAGGAAAGGCAGCAGCCCTGCCAGCACGCCGGCGGTCTGCGCGACGGGCGTGGCCAGCAGCACCATGTCGGCATCCTTCACCGCTTCCGGTCCGATGCCCACCGCGTCGATGATGCCCAGTTCCAGCGCGCGCCGCGCCGCGGCGGGCGAGCGGTCGATGCCGATCACGTGCCGCACGGCGCCGGCTTTCTTCAGCGCCAGCGCGAACGAGCCGCCGATCAGGCCCACGCCGTAGATGACCAGCGTATCGATGGTGCCGTTAGTCGCCACGGCTCTCCGCCAGCGCTTTCTGCAGGGCCGCGATCAGCACGGCATTCTCCTGCGGCAGGCCGATCGAAATGCGCAGCCACTCGGGCAGGCCATAGTTGCCAACCGGGCGCACGATGACGCCCTGCTTCAGCAGCGCCAGGTTGATGCGCGCACCGGCGCCCATGTCGTTGCCGACCTTGACCAGCACGAAGTTGCCGTGCGACGGCACATAGTCGAGCCCCATTTGTTCGAACGCCTCGACGAACTGCTGGTAGCCGGCCGTGTTGTTGCGGGCGCTCTTTTCCAGGAACGCGCTGTCGCCCAGCGCCGCGATGGCAGCCGCCTGCGCCAGCGAATTCACGTTGAACGGCTGCCGGATGCGGTTCATCAGGTCCGTCAGCGCCGGCTGGGCCAGCGCGAAGCCCACGCGCAGGCCGGCCAGGCCATACGCCTTCGAGAACGTGCGCGACACCAGCAGGTTCGGATACTGGCGCACCCAGGCCGGCGAATCGTAGCGGTCCGCTTCGGACAGGAACTCCGTATAGGCCTCGTCCAGCACGACGACGACGTTCGGCGGCACGCGCTTCAGGAACGCCTCGATCTCGGCGCCCGGGATGAACGTGCCGGTCGGGTTGTTCGGGTTGGCGATGAACACCAGGCGCGTGTCTTCCTCGATCGCGTCCAGCATCGCTTCCAGGTCGTGACCATGTTTTTTGGCAGGCACCACGATATGGCGCGCGCCCAGGCCCTGCGTGGCCAGCGCGTACACGGCGAACGAGTACTGCGCGTAGACCACCGACTGGCCCTTCTCGACGAAGGCGTGCGCGGCGATTTCCAGGATGTCGTTCGAGCCATTGCCCAGCGTGATCCAGTCGGCCGGCACGTCGTAGCGCGCCGCCAGCACCTGTTTCAGCTCGAAGCCGTTGGCATCCGGGTAGCGGCCCAGTTCCGCGGCGGCCTGCACCATCGCGGCTTTCGCGGAGTCCGGCACGCCGAACGGGTTTTCATTGGAGGCCAGCTTGACGATGGTGGCCTCGTCGAGGCCGAACTCGCGGGCCACTTCGGAAATCGGTTTGCCGGCCTGGTAAGGGGCGATGGCACGCACATAATCAGGACCGAAATGCTTTGACATAAACAAACTCTCTTAAAAATTCAGCTGGGATCAGGTGAGGCTGGTGGGATAGGACCCCAGCACCTTGAAGAAGGCGGCGTTGCTGTTCAGTTCAGCGAGCGCGCGGGCCACGGCCTCGTTCTGCACGTGGCCTTCGATATCGACATAAAAATAGTACTCCCACGCGCCGGTGCGCGCGGGACGGGATTCGAAGCGCGTCATCGACACGCCGTGCTGGGCCAGCGGCGCCAGCAGCTGGTAGACGGCGCCGGCCTTGTTGGGCACGGCCAGCACCAGCGACGTGCGGTCGCTGCCGGACGGTCCCGGCTGCAGCTTGCCGACGATGGCGAAACGCGTGCGGTTGTGCGGATCGTCCTGGATGTGGCCCTTCACCACGCCGAGGCCATACTGCGCGCCGGCGATCTCGCTGGCGATCGCCGCGATGGTCGGATCGAGGCTGGCCAGCCGCGCCGCCTCCGCGTTCGAGGCGACGGCACGCCGCTCGATGTGCGGATACTGCTCGTTCAGCCATACCTGGCACTGCGCCAGCGCCTGCGAGTGCGCGCAGATGGCCGTCACGCCGTCCATCGCGCCGGTCCTGCTCATCAGGCTGTGGTGCACGGCGATCGCCACCTCGCCGCTGATGATGAGGTTCGTCTGCAGCAGCAGGTCCAGCGTGCGGTTGATGGCCCCTTCCGACGAGTTCTCGACGGGCACCACGCCGAATTCGGCGGTACCCGCTTCCGTGGCGCGGAACACTTCGTCGATCGACGCGCACGGCAGCCCTTCGACGGCCTGGCCGAACTGGCGGTACACGGCCTGCTCGCTGAACGTGCCGGCCGGGCCCAGGTAGGCGACGGTGACGCGTTTTTCCAGCGCCCGGCAGGCCGACATGATCTCGCGGAAGATCGTCTGCATCTCCGTATTGCCCAGCGGGCCGGGATTGCGCTCGGCCACGCCGCGCAGCACCTGCGCTTCCCGTTCGGGACGGAACACGGGCGCGTTCGTTTCGGCTTTGACGTGTCCCACTTCCTGCGCCACTTGCGCGCGCTGGTTCAGCAGGGACAGCAGCTGCGCGTCGATCGCATCGATGCGGTCGCGCAGGGGTTTCAGTTTGTCTGTCATGGTTTTGCTTTGATCCTGGTGTGCTGGCGTTTGCCGCTGCCGCTGCCGCTGGCCGCTGGCCACTGGCGCGTGCCTGGTGTCAGCCGCCCTTGCCCCGGTCAGCGGTGCGCAGGCGTCGACGGCTCAGCGCCCGGCAAACTCGTTCAGATAATCGACCAGCGCCTGTACGCCTTCGATCGGCATCGCATTGTAGATCGATGCGCGCATGCCGCCGACGGACTTGTGGCCCTTCAGCTGCAGCAGGCCGCGCGCCTTTGCGCCGGCCAGGAATGCTTCGTTGTTCGATTCGTCGCGCAGGTAGAACGGAATGTTCATGCGCGAGCGATAGGCCGGAGCGACGCGGTTCTGGTAGAAGTCGTCGGCATCCAGTGCCGCGTACAGCAGCCGGGCCTTGTCGATGTTGCGCTGTTCCAGCGCCGCCACGCCACCCTGCTGCTTCAGCCACTGGAATACCAGTCCGGCGATGTAGATGCCGTAGGTGGGCGGCGTGTTGTACATGGATTCGTTGTCCGCCACGTTCCTGAAATCGAACGCGGACGGGCAGACCGGCAGCGCGTGCCCGATCAGGTCATCGCGCACGATGACGACCGTCACGCCGGCCGGTCCGATGTTCTTCTGGGCGCCGCCGAAGATCAGGCCGTACTTCGACACGTCGACCTGACGCGACAGGATATGCGACGACATGTCCGCCACGACCGGCACGCCGGCCGGCACGTCGGGCACGAAATCGATCTCCACGCCGTCGATGGTCTCGTTGGTGCACAGATGCAGATACGCGGCATCCGGCGTGAGACGCCATTCGGATTGCGACGGCACGCCGGTGAACTTGCCGGCCTGGCCGGATGCGGCCACGTTTACCTTCGCGTAACGGGCCGCCTCCCTGATCGACTTGCCGGACCACGATCCCGACTCGATGAAATCGATCGTGGCATCGGGGCCCTTGCGGCCGACCAGGTTCATCGGGATCACGGCATTCATCGACAGCCCGCCGCCCTGCATGAACAGGATGCGGTAGTTGTCCGGCACCGCCAGCAGCTCGCGCAGGTCGCGCTCGGCCGCGCGGTAGATCGAGATGAATTCGGGACCGCGGTGGCTCATCTCCATGACGGACATGCCGCTGCCATGCCAGTCCAGCATTTCGGCGGCTGCCTGCTGCAGCACTTCCTTCGGCAGCACGGCCGGGCCGGCGGAGAAGTTGTAGACGGTCGTCACGCGGGATTCCTTATTTTTTTGCCTGGTTCTGGGCCTGTTTTTCGTTCAGTTCCTGCATCACCTTGTTGATGCGCGGCGCCACCAGGCGCTGGCTGAACTGCATGCCCTCGCCCAGCAGCTGCGGCATGACCTGCAGCGACTTGCGGCCAACCGGGCTGCGGTAGAACGTGGCGAGCTCCTTCATCTCGTCCGCCGTGAAGTGCCGCGCATACAGCGGCACCATCTCGCCCATCATCTCGTCGGCCAGCTTCGGATCTTCCAGCACCTTCGACATGGCGGCGGTGGCCTGCGGCACCATGCGGTCGACCTCGGCCAGCTTGTCTGTCTTCTGCTGCTCGGTCAGCGTGGTGCTGCTGCGGATCTGGTTCTGTGCACTGCCCCGCATCATCGCCGGCATGTTGGCGATCATCTGCTTCATCATGGCGGCCGTGGTGGCGCGGTAGTTCATCGCCTCCAGCAGGTCGCGCGCGGCGGCACTCGTTTTCGGGTCCGGCGCCACCGCGGCGGGCGGCTGGGTGGACAGCGTGGGCTGGGCCAGGGCGGGCACCGCCAGCGTGGTGGCGGCCAGCGAGACCAGCAGGGTTGCAGCGATCTTGTTCATGGTGGATGCACTCTCGATTGGTCAATGAGAATGGGCCCGGTCCGGCATTCGGAACGGGCCCATCGCCTGTCACTCCTCGGTCGGTCCTTCTTCGGACGCCGTGTTGCCGGCCGGGTCGTCTTCGGCCCGCGCCGCCACTTCGTTGGCCGCCTCGGTGGCCGCCGCGGCATCCGAGGCCGCCGCCGCTTCGGCCAGCTCCTCCTCGTCCGCCTCGACGATGCGCTGCAGGCCGGACAGACGGGTGCCGTCTTCCACCGCGATCAGCGTGACGCCCTGCGTGGCGCGCCCCATCTCGCGGATCTCGGAAACACGCGTGCGGATCAGCACACCGCCCGTCGTGATCAGCATGATCTCGTCGCTCGGTTCGACCAGCGTGGCCGCCACGACCTTACCGTTACGCTCGGTGGTCTGGATGGCGATCATGCCCTTCGTGCCGCGGCCATGGCGGGTGTACTCCGTGATCGGCGTGCGCTTGCCGTAGCCGTTCTCGGTGGCCGTCAGCACGGTCTGCTGCTCGTTCTCGGCCACCAGCAGCGCGATCACGTTCTGGCCTTCGTCCAGGTTCATGCCGCGCACGCCGCGTGCCGTGCGGCCCATCGGGCGCACGTCGTTCTCGTCGAAGCGCACGGCCTTGCCGGCATCGGAGAACAGCATCACGTCGTGCTTGCCGTCGGTCAGCGCGGCACCGATCAGGAAGTCGCCTTCGTCCAGGTCCACGGCAATGATGCCGGCCTTGCGCGGGTTGGAGAAGTCGCGCAGCGGCGTCTTCTTCACGGTGCCCAGGCTGGTGGACATGAACACGTAGTGGTCTTCCGGGAAGGTGCGGTTCTCGCCGGACAGCGGCAGCACCACGGTGATCTTCTCGTTGTCCTGCAGCGGGAACATGTTGACGATCGGCCGGCCGCGCGAGTTGCGCGACCCCTGCGGCACTTCCCACACCTTCAGCCAGTACATGCGGCCGCGGTTCGAGAAGCACAGGATGTAGTCGTGCGTGTTGGCGATGAACAGCTGGTCGATCCAGTCCTCTTCCTTCGTGGCCATGGCCTGCTTGCCGCGGCCGCCGCGCTTCTGCGCACGGTATTCGGAGATCGGCTGCGACTTCATGTAGCCCAGGTGCGACAGCGTGACGACCATGTCCTGCGGCGTGATCAGGTCTTCCGTGCCCAGGTCGGTGGCGTTGTGCTCGATGACGGAGCGGCGTTCGTCCTTGGTGCCGTAGTCCGTCTTGGCCAGGTTCAGTTCGTCGACGATGATCGCGGTGACGCGCGCCGGCTTGGCCAGGATGTCCAGCAGATCGGCGATCTGCGCCATCACTTCCTTGTACTCGTTGACGATCTTGTCCTGCTCCAGGCCCGTCAGGCGCTGCAGGCGCATCTGCAGGATTTCCTGGGCCTGGTCGTCGGACAGCTTGTACAGGCCGTCGGCCTGCATGCCGTAGTGCTTCGGCAGGTGCTCGGGGCGGAAGGCGTTGATGTCCACGTCGCCGCCGTCGCCGGTGCGGGCCAGCATTTCGCGCACCAGGGACGAATCCCAGGCGCGTGCCATCAGTTCGGACTTGGCCAGCGGCGGCGTGGGCGCGGCCTTGATGATGGCGATGAAGTCGTCGATGTTGGCCAGCGCGACAGCCAGGCCTTCCAGCACGTGGCCCCGTTCGCGCGCCTTGCGCAGCTCGAACACGGTGCGGCGCGTGACCACTTCGCGGCGGTGCGACAGGAAGACGGACAGCAGCTCCTTCAGGTTCAGCAGCTTCGGCTGGTTGTCCACCAGCGCCACCATGTTCATGCCGAACGTGTCCTGCAACTGGGTCTGCTTGTACAGGTTGTTCAGCACCACTTCCGGCACTTCGCCCCGTTTCAGCTCGATCACCACGCGCATGCCCGATTTGTCGGACTCGTCGCGGATGTCGGAGATGCCTTCCAGCTTCTTGTCGCGCACGTTCTCGGCGATACGCTCGAGCAGCGATTTCTTGTTGACCTGGTACGGCAGCTCGTCGACGATGATGGCCATGCGGCCGCCGTCCTTGCCGTATTCCTCGAAGTGCGTCTTGGCGCGCATCACCACGCGGCCGCGGCCGGTGCGGTAGCCGTCGCGCACGCCGGACACGCCGTAGATCGTGCCGCCGGTCGGGAAGTCCGGTGCCGGAATCAGTTCGATCAGCTCGTCGATCGAGCAGTCCGGGTTGGCCAGCACGTGCAGTGCACCGTTGATCACTTCGGAGAGGTTGTGCGGCGGGATGTTCGTCGCCATGCCCACCGCGATGCCGGACGAACCGTTGATCAGCAGGTTGGGCACGCGCGTCGGCAGCACCGTCGGCTCCTTTTCCTTGCCGTCGTAGTTCGGCTGGAAGTCGACGGTTTCCTTGTCGATGTCGGCCAGCAGTTCGCCGGCGATCTTGTCCAGGCGGCACTCGGTGTAACGCATGGCCGCCGCAGCATCGCCATCGATCGAACCGAAGTTGCCCTGGCCGTCCACCAGCGTGTAGCGCAGCGAGAAGTCCTGCGCCATGCGCACCAGCGTGTCGTAGATCGACGCGTCGCCGTGCGGGTGGTACTTACCCATCGTGTCGCCCACCACGCGGGCGCACTTCACGTACGGCCGGTTGTAGTGGTAATTACTTTCGTGCATGGAAAACAGCACCCGGCGATGCACCGGTTTCAGGCCATCGCGCGCATCCGGCAGGGCCCGGCCCACGATCACGCTCATCGCGTAATCGAGGTAGCTCTTGCGCATCTCTTCTTCGAGCGAAATAGGGATTGTTTCTTTTGCGAATTGATCCATTAGCGGGCTTCTCTGGCGTGGGTTCCGGCTGCCCGTAGAGGCAGACAATCGTTCGATTTTACCATGCTGGGGAGGTGCTCGGACCGTTTGCTATTTCCACAAGGCCATAGCGCGCCGCCACGGTGGCGGACTGTGCAGAATGACGCTGCAGGGCCGATGCGGAAGCTCATGTAATCGTGCAGACATATTTGCGTTTTATCATCGCCTGTCCCCACAAAATGCGTTGCATTAACACAACATTTTGGTCGGACGCGACGACCGCTCCAGTTGGAACGCGCACATGCACCACAAGGGCGTATGAGAGAATGCAGGAAAGTCAAAGTTGGCGGATGCACAATCTGCCAGCGCGCCCGATCTGCGTGTGCATGGGTGCGGTATCGAACAGAGCAAGCGTTACCGCGTGTTAATATTCGCACTATGCACCAAGGTCGTGCAGCTTCGACCGCCGATATCACACCGAAAGGAAAGAAAAACATGAAAAAATTCATCGCCACGATTTTCGCCGCGTCTGCCGTACTGGCCGGCACCGTTGCCGCGCAGGACAAGCCGACCGCGCCGCCGTTCGCGCCCGTGACGCAGGACATCAAGGCGCCGACGCCGAAAAGCGCATACGTGCAGGATGCCCGCGGTGTGATCGCCCGCAACCCGTTCGGCCTGTGCTGGCGCACCGGCTACTGGACGCCGGCCGATGCGGTGCCAGGCTGCGACCTGCCGATCTGCGTGGAACCGGAACGCCTGGAAAACGGCAAGTGCGTGGCGCCGCCGCCACCGCCGGTTGCACCGGCACCTGAAGCACCGGCCGCCGTGCCAGCACCGGCACCAGTGCCAACCTCGGAAAAAGTCACGTACAACGCCGATGCGTTCTTCGACTTCGACAAGGCCGTGCTGAAGCCGGAAGGCAAGCAGGCACTGGACGAGCTGTCGTCGAAACTGGGCGCCATCAACGTGGAAGTCGTGATCGCCGTGGGCCACACGGACTCCGTCGGCACCGATGCCTACAACGAGAAGCTGGCCGTGCGCCGCGCCGAATCCGTCAAGGCTTACCTGCTGAGCAAGGGCGTGGAAGCGAACCGCGTGTACACCGAAGGCAAGGGCGAGAAGCAGCCCGTGGCCGACAACAAGACCGCCGAAGGCCGCGCGAAGAACCGCCGCGTGGAAATCGAAGTCGTCGGTACCCGCAACAAGTAATCGGGCCCTGCCCTCGTGAAAAATCCCGCTCCGGCGGGATTTTTTTCGTCCCGTGCCGGAGGCGCCTTCGCCTGTTTTGCAGGCGTGCTTTGGAACACGACAAATTACCGCTATGATGCCGATCATGAACGCTAACGCCGACCCACTCGAGATTCAAAAATTCAGCGAACTGGCCCACCGGTGGTGGGACCCGACTTCGGAATTCCGCCCCCTGCACGACATCAATCCACTGCGCCTGGAATGGATCAACGCGCGCGCCCCGCTGGCCGGCCGCAAGGTGATCGACATCGGCTGCGGCGGCGGCATCCTGTCCGAATCGATGGCCCGCAAGGGTGGCGACGTGACGGGCATCGACCTGTCGCAGCGCGCCCTGAAGGTGGCCGACCTGCACAGCCTGGAATCGGGCGTGCAGGTGCGCTACAAGCTGATCGCCGCGGAAGACATGGCCGCCGAGGAAGCCGGCCAGTATGACGTGGTCACGTGCATGGAAATGCTCGAGCATGTGCCGGACCCGGCCTCGATCGTGCGCGCCGCCACGGCCCTCGTGAAACCGGGCGGCCACGTGTTCTTCTCCACGCTGAACCGCAATCCGAAGTCCTACCTGTTCGCCGTGATCGGCGCCGAATACGTGCTGCGCATGCTGCCGAAGGGCACGCACGACTACGAGAAATTCATCACGCCGGCGGAACTGTCGCAGTACATCCGCAGCGCCGGCCTGCAGGTCGACAGCCTGAAGGGCCTGGGCTACAACCCGCTGACGAAACTGTATTCGCTGAACAACGACACCAGCGTGAATTACATGGTGGCGTGTACCCGCCCTGTATGATGTATCTGGCAGGCAATGCCTGCCATTCTTCCCCTCGATCGACTGCCTGCCCATGAGCTTTGCCACCGCCCCGCGCGCCATCCTGTTCGACCTGGACGGCACCCTGGCCGACACCGCGCCCGACCTGGCGGCCGCCCTCAACAAGCTGCGCACGGACCGCAACCTGCCGCCCACTTCCTACGACCTGCTGCGCCCCACCGCCTCGGCCGGCGCGCGGGGCATGATCGGCATCTCGTTCGGGCTGACGCCACAGGATGACGGCTACGAGGCGCTGCGCCAGGGCTTCTTCGACAATTACCAGGCGGCGATGATGCAGCACAGCTCGCTGTTCGACGGCGTGCCGGCACTGCTGGACGGCATCGAGGCGGCCGGCATGGCCTGGGGCATCGTCACCAACAAGCCGGCCCGCTTCACCGATCCGCTCATGCCGCTGATCGGCCTGGATCACGCCGCCTGCGTGATCTCGGGCGACACGATGGCCCACCCGAAGCCGCACCCTGCCCCGCTGCTGGAAGCGGCACGCCGCCTCGGCCTGGCACCGGAGCAGTGCTGGTACGTGGGCGACGACCTGCGCGACATCCAAGCCGGCCGCGCCGCCGGCATGCCGACGGTTGCCTGCCAGTGGGGCTACTGCGGCGCCACCGAGCCGGCCAGCTGGGAAGCCGATCATCTCGTCGCAACGCCGGCCGCCCTGCTGGCCCTGCTGCAGCAAACCGTCCCCGCGACGCGTACGCTGGCAGCTTGAAATCGTTGCAAGGCCACACTGCCGGCTGATTTCGCTGTTGCCCCTAGCCAATAAAAAGGCGTACCATGGAGGTAACTAACGATAAAAACCACGTGATGACCGGAGGAGGCAGCAATGCCTGGTGACGATACGACCGGGCAGGTCCTGACGCCGCGCAGCAGCGCGCCGCAACGCTGGACGGCCACGGTCGCCGAATCGAAATGCTATTGGTACGACCTGCTGGCGACCGGCACCGGTCTGCCGGATTTCCGCGACCCCGTCGGCCGCTACCTGCGGCGCCAGCAGTTCGCCCTCGACGGCACGATGGAAAAGCGCCTGCTGTACTTCCTGGTCACGCGCCCGCGCCTGCGCATCGACACGCAGCGCGCCGTCAGCTGGGGCTTCTTCTCGCTGAAGCTGACGGTGCCCGTGCTGATCGGCGCGGAAGAACGCAAGGGCACCATCACGATCGACCTCGACGTGCCGTTCGACGCCACCTATAAAAAGCCGCTGGTGCAGCTGCAGGACCGTTTCCTGATCCTGAACTGGGGCTCGATGATGGAACCGCTCAGCATCCACGACCTGGTGCAGCGCTACGACACGGGCCTCGACGCCCCCAGCACCGTGCGCTACGTGGGCCAGACGCGCGATGCGGCCGGAAAGCTTGCCAAGGGCGAGTGCACGATCGTCAACCGCCTGCGCGAAGCGCACCGCGCCGACTCCGACACGTTCCTGATGGTGCAGCGCTTCGACATTCAAGTGCAGACAGCCGCGACGGACATGGCCGAGGAAGCGTCGGTACGCACCCGCGTGGACGTGCTGGAAAACGCCCTGATCCGCTACTTCGAAGGCCCCGCCCCCCGGCTGCGCAGCGAGGTGGAACTGGGCACGCGCCGCGAGACCATGGAAGAACTGGTCGATACCTACTACCTGGACGACCTGACGGTGGACCTGGGCTTCGCCGGCGCGGACGGCTTTCACGACCTCGCATCGGAGCATGCCCCCGCCTCGCGCCGCCACCTGTTCCGCTGCGTCTTCGAAGAAGGGCGCGCCCGGGTCGAGCCGATCGCCGCGGCAGGCCGCCCCTTATCCGAACTGAAAGAGTAGGTCTTGCACCGCATCACACGCATCCGCATGCAGCGGGACGCGGATTGGAGTACAATCCTCTTTCCATCTGTGGGGACGACCTGGTTTCGACGTGGGTTGCAAAGCAGAACAGGGCATACCGAGGCCTGGTTACCTCGTAAATACACCCAGAAACAAACTAACTGCAAACGATAACTCGTACGCACTGGCAGCTTAATCGCTGTTAGCTCCACAACACCTCGTCCCTGGGGTGGGCCGTTAAAAGCTGTGGAGTCATTTACAGGGACTCGCGCTCGGAGGGGTCACTTCGAAGAGCGCTAAATCTAAGGTGAATCGTCCTCACGCAGCGTGCTCGTCCGCGTCGTGGGGATTAAATCAAATGGCAGAGCTAAGTATGTAGAACTGTCTGTAGAGTGCTTGCGGACGCGGGTTCGATTCCCGCCGTCTCCACCACCGAACAAAAGGAAATGGCCCAAGCTTGCTTGGGCCATTTCCTTTTGTTCTCCGGTTCCGATGAGGGGAATCCTGCCGCATCCGGTACGGACGCGGGGGATTTGCGGGGTTTCGGCGAGTCCACTCGCCGCCGCAAATCCGGGTTGCGCCTACCAGCGCAACCCTCTTCGATTCGCCCAATCTGCCGTTGCTTCTTATTAGGCCGCCGGGAATCTGTCGCGTCCGGCACGGACGGCGCATCGGGAATCCGGTCCGCCCGCGGCCTGCCCGGATACGCCTGCCGCCACTCCCTTACTGCAAGTTCACGGCCGCAATCTTTTGCTGCGAAACGATATACAGCACGCCGCGACTGGAGATGGCCAGCGTGCCACCCAGCGGATAGGTCCACACGGTCTTGTGCGTACTCAGATCGATCGCCAGTGTCTTGCTCTCGTTGCTGACGAATGCCAGGTTGCTGGTGACGATGATTTGGCGGTAGGTTCCGTCCAGGCTGGCCACCCACTGCGCCACGCCGGATGCCGGATCGCGCGCTTCCAGCACGGTGCCGTTGGCATGCAGCAGATACAGCGCGCTGGCGCTCAACGCCGGCTGGGCAACGGCACCGTTACCCTCCAGGTACCAGGCGATGGCACGGGTGCCGAGGTTCAAGGCGGTCAGGCGGCCGCCTTCATACGCGTACAGCATGTTTTTCCCCAGTACCACCGAGCTATCGGCAGTCCAGCCATGCCAGCTGAAGCGCGGGTCGTTCACCGAAAAGGCAGTCGCACCGGTAGCCCCATCGAGCGCATAGAAATTACCGCCGACATAGGTGTAGGCATACTGGCCGTCAACGGCGGGCGTCCAGCCGTCGTATTGCGGCAGGCCCACGGCCCACTTCTCAGCGGCGGATGTGCCGTCATATTTCGCCATGCCGCCGTAGTAGCCGGCGTCGGAGTAGACGCTGCCGTTGTAGATGGTCGGCGCCATATAGTTTTCCCATTGCGAGCTCATTGCCTGCTTTGCAAGCAAAGTGCCGTTCTTCTGGTCGAAGATCCACAGGAAGGAATCGGCGTGGCCGGTGGAAGTAACGTACACCTTTCCATTGGCGGCAGCTGGAGGATTGACGTTGCTCAGGGTGCCCAGGTCGACATGCCAGGCCTCCTTCCCGGTGTCTTCACTGATGGCTTGCAGCGTCCAGCTGCCAAACCTGCTGCCCAGCACCGCGAAGATCGTATTGCCGTCGGTGGCGATCGTCCTGGCGTACTGGCCGGTGGTCGGCAGGTTGAAGCGGCGTGTGAACTTGGCCGGATCGACGCTGGCGGCGATCGCGCCAGTGTGGCCTGCATTGCCCTGATGGGTGCTCCACGACGGCACCCCTGGGAGCGCGGCCAGCGCCGTCAGATTGACGGTGGGCGACACCGTCAGTTTCAGCGGGATTTTCCATGGAGAACCGCTGACCGGCTGCGCGCAGATCGACGGATTATCCTGGCACACGCGCACTTCCAGGGTGCTGCTGTACTGCCCGGCAGCGAGCGCGCCATTGAGCGGCAGATCGATGCTGTAGCGCTTGTCGCCTTTCGACTGCAGATTGCCGCCGCCGCTGCTTACCAGGCCGGATTTCTCGAACACGCCTACCTGGGCCTCGCCGACCAGTACCCGGCTGGCCACCGCGTTGAAGGTGACATTGATCGGCTCGCCCTGAACGAAGCTCAGGGAGTAGGCGGCCTGGTCGAATTGCAGCGTGACCGGTGCCGGCGGCGGTGGGGTGACCGGCTCGATGGGGGCTGTCGGGGTGGCTGGAACGACGGGATCAGCCGGGCTGGTCGGTGTGGTTGGATTGGTCGGGCTGGCCGGACCGGTACTTGCAGCCGCCACGTTGACTTTCAGCGGCAAGCGCCACGGCGACCCGCTGACCGGCTTGTTGCAAACCAGAGGATCATCTTCGCACAGCTTCACGACCAGCGTACCGCTGCGGCTGCCGGGCACAAGCAGCGGGCTGACGCGCAGCGTCGCGTTGTAGTCGTAAGGCGTTGCACCGCCCGTCACCTGGACATCGGTGGTGATCAAGCCGGTGTCTTCAAAAATGCCGATATTGATAACCTGCGCGAGTGTCTTGCTGGCGTGCGCCTTGATGGTAAACGCAGTCGACTCGCCCTGCCTTGCATCCACTGCGACAGGATTTGGGGTGAAGGTCAGCCAGCTCTGATCGCCGCTCGGAGAGCTGCCGGTTGAGCCGCTGCCGGAAGCCGCACCATCGCCACCACCGCCGCCGCATGCACTGAGCAGCACGCTAGCCGTCAGCGCAGCAAAAGATTTCTGTATTTTCATCAAATTTATCTTATAGAAATTAATTGCACCGGATTCTACCGCCAGATTTACGAAAATGATAACTTTTTCTTTACATGCATTAACATCTGTTGCGCCAGATGCACATGATTTGGGAGGGCGATGAGTTAGTCGAAACGTGTCCAGCGGCTCCAGTTACCTTGCTGATTGCGTGCAAAGTACTGACTGAGGCCGCAATTGCGGGGAAGGTTCGTGCCTTCAGTGTCGGCGGGTGAGTGCATGCTGTCCGGCGAGGGCCGAACTTCGCACTGTGGATGGTGAGCCATGCCGGGCGTTTCACGCACTGCTGCTGTACCGAATTCACAACAGATCCCTGCGATCAAACCTTGTTCTTTTGCAGCGAACCAAGCGCTTTCACTCTACAAGCCTTTGCCACGCCGATACAAAAGATTCCCGAGAAAAATTCACATATGTAAGACTTAAAATCTACTTAAGATTGCACAGTAAATTATAAAAAAAACATGCGAAACTGAAGCCGTCCTGTCGAGACACCTCGGCAGGCCTCCCTCCCCATTTGATGAAAGAGACCCAAATGAACCTGACCAAGTTCTTCCGCACAGCCATCGCCATCAGCGCGCTGTTCGTCGGCGTCGCACAAACCGCCAAGGCGGATATCGTTACCTGGACCGGTGATACCACCGGTGGTCCGACGGTGGACCTGACGCCATTGGGAGCCGATGCCTCGGCGGTGCCTTACGATGCGTGGTCGTTCACCGTCGACCAGAGTGGCGAATACACGTTCCTGCTGACCGCCGTGTACAACATCGACAGCGTGATCGTGCTGTATGAAAACTCCTTCGACCCGAACGATGCCTTCTCCAACAGCATTGCCGCCGGCGACGATGACGTGTCCCTGAATACCTCGTCGACGTGGGCAAGCCTGACGGCCGGCACCCATTACACCCTGCTCGTGGCCGGTTTCGGCGACACGGATTACGGCGCCTACAGCGTCACGATCGGCGGCCCCGGCCTGATCACGGCCGTGCCGGAACCATCGACCTGGCTGATGCTGGGCCTCGGCCTGGCCGCAGTCGGTTATACGGCGCGGCGCAAGTCGCAGCTGTAAGCAGTTCGCTGCGGAAGGCGGCGCCATCAGGAAAGCGGCTGACCATCAGCCGCTTTTTTCATTGGGCGCGCACATTGCCTGCACTCCTACAGTGCCTTGTCGCGCGCGCCTATTCAGCGGTCGTCGCGCACGGCCTACGATGGGAGCTCACCAAATCAACAGGAGACCATCATGTCCAACGACGACAACGCAACGCCAGGCCGCAAGCTGTACCAGAACACCAAGGACGGCACCAGCAGTGCAGGCAGCGTGGGCACGGGCGGCACGGGCGTGTCCGGCACCGATCAGGGCTACGACGAAGCGGTCAACACGCCATGGAATGCCGGCAATGCGCATTCGGCCGGCCGCACCGACGATCTGCTCTCGCCCGGCGATGAAGCGGACCAGGAAGGCAACGGCTTCGTCAGCGGCACGAGCGCCAACGACCTGGGCAACAGCAGCGGCACCGGCGCGGGTAACCGCCAGTCCGACAGGGACGGCGACAAGCAGAGCCTGTCCGGCGGCGGCCGCCCGAGCGATCCGACCGGCCTGCAGGGCGCAGCGGGCAACGAGGGCTCGGCCAGCTATCCGGGCGAGAGCGACCAGTCGCGATAATCTGCCAGCGAAAAATCGACCGGCCGGCACGTCCGGCGCGGCTTCCGGCCCCGGGGAGCCAGGCTTTCCGGGGCGCCGTCGTTGTGGCATTTTTGGCACAATGGTGGCAGGACTCAACACAAACGACACAACAAGGGACATCCCATGACCGACACCATCCACCGCAACTTCAAGACCGTTGCCGATGCCGAATCGGCCCGTGCGGCACTGCTGGACGCCGGCTTCCACGGCTCGGCCGTGCAACTGAACCTGCACACCGCGAGTGCCACGGACACGTCCACCAATGCCGTCAACAACATCTTCGATTCGCTGACGCCGGATGACGCGGACAACACCGACCACGGCAAGGCACGTCCCGCCGCCCTGCTGTCGGTGGACGTCGACACCGATGTGCACCGCGAGCAGGCCAATACGATCCTGCTGCGTTACGGCGGCGTGGAAGCCTGAGGCTTCGGCACCCTTACGCGGCTGGGTGTTCGAACACCTGCCGCAGGTAAGCGAGGAACGTCTCGTCCTTGCTCATCGTCTTGCCCGGCGAGTCGGACAGCTTTGCCACCGACTGGCCGTTGCAGCGAACGAGCTTCATCACGATATTGAGCGGCTGGATGCCCAGGTCGTTCGTGAGCCAGGTACCGATCCCGAAGCCGGTGATGATGCGGTCGGCGAAGTGGCGGTACAGGCAGATCGCCTTCTCCAGGTTCAATCCGTCCGAGAACACCAGCCGCTTCGTGTGCGGATCGATGCGCAGCTTCGCGTAGTGCGCGATCGCCTTCTCGCCCCACTCCACCGGATCGCCCGAATCGTGGCGCAGCCCGTCGAACAGCTTGGCAAAGTACAGGTCGAAGTCGCGCAGGAACGCATCCATCCCCACCACATCGGTCAGCGCCGTGCCCAGGTCGCCGCGGAACTCCTGCACCCAGTCCTCCAGCGCCGCCTTCTGGAAGTCGCGCAGACGCACGCCGAAGGCCTGGAACGACTGCATGTACTCATGCGCCATCGTGCCGATCGGATGGATCCTGCAGTGCATGGCCAGGTACACGTTCGACGTGCCCTTGAAGAACTCCGGCACCTCCGCCACCAGGCGGCGCACCACCTCGTCCTGCCAGGCGGCCGAGAAGCGCCGGCGCACGCCGAAGTCGGAGAACTCGAACGGATTGCGCAGCATCGGCTCCTTGCCGAAGGCCTTCAGCGCGGCGATCTTGTCGTCCAGGCGGCGGCGCCCTTCGGCCAGCGCGGCCTGCTGGTCGAAGCGGCGGAAGTACAGCTCGTTGACGATGTACAGCACGAAGATCTCGAAACCCATCACGTGCACTTGCGGGCCCTCCGCGTGGATCAGCAGCTTCTCGCCGTCCGTCTTCACCGTGATGAAATGGCGCTGGAAGCGGAACACGGTGAGGAAGTCGACGAAGTCGCCCTTGATGTAGCGGAGCGAGCGCAGGTAGTCCAGCTCCTCCTGGCGGAACTGCAGCGTGCACAGGTGGTCGAGCTGGCGCTCGAGTTCTTCCTTCAGTTCGGCCAGCGGATACGCGGGCTGGTTGCGGCAGGCGAATTCGTATTCGGCGATCGCACCCGGATGCCAGTGCAGCAGCGCCTGCCACATGGAGAATTTGTACAGGTCCGTCTCCAGCAGGCTGCGGACGACGGGTTGGAAGGGTGCGGTCATGTTCGGGTGGTCGGTGGAGGGAAAGTTCATCGGTGATACTCAGCGGCCCGCGTTCAAGAGCAGCTCCTGCAGCACTTCGTCGGCCGTGGCGAAGCGCACGCCGAGCTCGCGCATCTGTTCGAAGAACGCGCCCTGCTGCGCCTCGAACCCGGCAACGGGACTCATGCAGTCGCTGATCAGCACCAGGCGGTCCGTCTCGTCGCCGAAGTGTTCGGCGATGTGTTCGGTGGTGGCCTTCACGCAGTGGCTGCCCGCCTCGCCGGCGATGTACACGCGGTCGGCCTGCAGCAGGCTGTCGATCAGCTGCATGTTCAGCTGCGTCCCGGGGTCTGCTTCATCGGGCACTTCGGCCATCACGGCGGAGTAGTGTTCCGTCCATGGATTGGAGCCCTTGGCGATCTTGTCGACCACGCCCAGCGCCGCGTCTTCCCAGCGGTTGTAGGCGGCGCGCAAGTCGTCGTGCACGTTGTGGCCCCACGTGCCGATCTCGCAGTGCACCGGCCACACCATCAGGCGGTAGCGGCCGGCCGCTTCCAGCGCATCGAGATAGGCCAGCGCACGTTCGCGGGCCTGCGGATGGCGTGGCAGGAAGCGTGCGGCGCGCACGTCCTGCGCGGTGATTTCGGTGAAGGGTGCGACCGGGCCGCCATCGCCGGCCAGCCAGAACGTGGGATGGGCGATGTGGTAGCGGTGATGGGAGTCGAGCGTGATGGTGATGGCGGCGAGGCCGTCGCGGCCCCGTTCGATCAGGCGCGCCAGGCGCTGCATGTCGGCATGCGCGCCGGCCACGGGCAGCGTGGGGGCGCGGCGGGCCTGGCCGTCCGCGCTGGCGGAATCGATGGGCCGGTACTCGGGCGGCAGGTCGCAGAAATCGTTCTGCGGGTCGATGACGAGCAGATGCAGGCGGTCTTTCATTCGGAGCTCCGTGGCAGGTAGTGCAACCTTATGGGTGCATGATACCGGCTGCCACGGATTTCTTCAGTACTGGTCGGCAGCGGGTGCCGACCTGCCGCCTCAGTTCGTGGCGAGCGCCTCGATCGAAGCACGGCCCTTGGCCATGGTGTCGGCCACGGCCTGTTCGCCCAGCGCCACGCCTTCGGCCTGCACGAAGCTGATGTCCGTCATGCCCAGGAAGCCCAGCACGGCGCGCAGGTAGGTGGCCAGGAAGTCATAGCCGGCGGCCGGACCTTCGCTGTACACGCCGCCGCTGGCCGTGAACACATACACCTTCTTGCCGGTGACGAGACCGACCGGGCCCGTTGCCGTGTACTGGAACGTGCGGCCGGCGCGGGCGATGTGGTCGATGTAGGCTTTCAGGCCGGACGGCACGGAGAAGTTGTACATCGGCGCGCCGATCACGATCACGTCGGCGGCCAGCACTTCGTCCACCAGTTCATCCGAGGTGCGCACCGTCTGCGCTTGCGCGGCACTGCGCTGGTCCGGCGCCGTGAAGAACGCGCCGAGCATTTCTTCCGTCAGGTGCGGCACCGGATTGGCGGCCAGGTCGCGGGTCACGATGGTGTCGGCCGGGTGATTGGCCTGCCACTTGGCGACGAACTCGGCGGACAGCTGGCGGGACAGCGAGCCGGCGGTACGCACGCTGCTGTTGATGTAGAGGACGTTAGCCATGATGAGCTCCTGAAAGTTGATTGATTGCAGCCATCATAGGACAGGTTTAATATCGATGAAATCCACTTTATATAGATCGAAACAATCGATTTAAGCGATAGGCGAATGGAAGACACATGAGAGACCCCGGCCTGCCCTCCCTCGACCAGCTGCGCGTGTTCATCGCCGTCATCGACCATGGCGGCTTTGCCCACGCGGCGCGGGCCCTGCACCGCACCCAGTCGGTGATCAGCTACACCATCGCCAACCTGGAGGACCAGCTGAACGTGGCGCTGCTGGACCGCAGCAAGCGCAAGCCCACGCTGACGGAAGCGGGCAAGGCGCTGCTGGCCGATGCGCGCGCCGTGTCCGCCAAGGTGGACGACATGCGCGCCCGTGCCCGCGCGCTGGGTGCCGGGCTGGAGGCCGAGATCTGCCTCGTCGTCGACATCATGTTCCCCATGTGCCGCCTGGTGCGGCTGCTGGAAGCGTTCCGGCGCGAGTACCCCACCGTCTCGCTGCGGTTGCATACGGAGGCGCTGGGCAGCGTCACGCAGATGGTGCTGGAAGGCCGCTGCCAGCTCGGCATCAGCGGCACGCCCGTGCAGATGCCGCCCGCCATCGAGCGTCAGCTGGCCGGCCACGTGCTGATGATGCCGGTGTGCGCGCCGGGCCATCCGCTGGCGCAGATCGAAGGCGTGGTGCCGACGGCGGCACTGCGCGAACACCTGCAGCTGGTGGTGACGGATCGCAGCCCGCTGACCTCCGGCCAGGACTTCGGCGTGCTGGGCCACCGCGACTGGCGCCTGGGCGACCTGCATTCGAAGCATGCGCTGCTGCAGGGCGGCCTGGGCTGGGGCAGCATGCCGGAAGCGATGATCGCCCGCGACCTGGCCAGCGGCCGGCTGGTGCGGCTGCGCGTGCAGGATGGCGACGAGCTGCAGTATCCGCTGTTCGTGATTCACCGTACCGATGACCACCTGGGCCCTGCCGGCAGCTGGCTGAAACAGCAGTTCCTCGACCTCGATTATTCGCAGCCGCACGAAGACGACTGACACGCCGGCAGGCCGCAGCAGCGCCCACGCAGATCCTAACGTCTTCAAAACCCTTCCTACAGCGCCGCGGCATGTGCGCTGACACCCTTCCCGCGGCCCCAGGTCTACGATAGCTCCATGCCGGGGCCGCTGCAGGCCGCCCCGTCCCCAGACTCAACCAAGGAGATGACATGACCCGGGAGAAGGACACGGTCAGTACCGAAGACGCGGGCTACAAGACCGAAAGCGGCAACCATGCCGCCGGCAGCCCCGCCAACGACACCACGCAGGTCAATCGCGAACCCAACATCAACGCCAGCCAGCAGCGCAGCGCGGCCGGCAGCCAAGGAGGACACACCATGACGGAACAATCGATCGGCGGACGCAACGCACAGGACGGCATCCAGGGCACCCCATCGGGCACGCAGGGCGGCCAGAGCGGCCAGGGCGTCGACCAGGGCGGCCAGAGCCAGCAGCGCAGCCAGGGCCAGTCCGACTACCTGGGCGGCTCGCCCGGCGGCCAGGGCGGCCCGGCCACCGCGCAGGGGGCCCGCCCGGACATCCAGTACAGCCCGCAGGAAAGCAACCATGACCAGTACGGCGACCAGGAAACCGGTGCCACGTCGGGCCAGGTGGGCGATGGCCGCACGCCGCAGCAGGTGGCGCACAGCGGCAGCCAGCCGACCCAGCACAGCGAAGGCCGCGACGACGGTTCGCTGCCGAGCGCCCAGCGCCTGGGCGGCCTGATCCCGATCCAGGAACAGCAGCAGAAACAGAAGCAGCAGCAACAGCAGCAGCCGCAGCGCGATGCAAAGGGTGGCCCGGGCAGCCCGGATGATGCGCGCTCGCGCCAGTCGGCCGACAGCGACGATGTCGATGCGCTGCAGGCCGATGCCTCTGGCGGCGAACGCGTGGGCATGGGCCAGCGCGGCAACAGCCAGCAGTCGGACAAGGCCCGCAATGCGCAGTCGGATGTGCGCAGCAACCAGGCCGTGCCGGACAACCGCACCGACAACGAACAGTCCGACCGTCATCTGGGCATGCAGGGCACGTCCGGCGAGCCGGGGCACGATATCGACGATATCGGCAGCAAGCACTCGAGCGCTGGCGGTTCCCGCAGCGGGTCTTCGGAAGACCAGCGCTGATCCAGCCTCCTGCTGCAGTGTCGATGCGGTGGCGCCGGCGCATTGGCGCTGCCGGGTGATCGATGCCGGACGAGCGAAGATCGACTCAGGCTGCCGATCAGCGGTGCCGGATCAGTGGCACCGGAACAGTGGCACCGCATCAGTGCTCACGGAACAATGGCGCCGGATCAGTCATGCCGGATGAGTAATGCCGGATCGTTGGCGCCGGATCTTTGGCACCGGATCTTTGACACCAGATCACAGGCGCGGGATCCCTTGGCAAGCCCCCACGCAGCCGGCCGTTTCGACGGCCGGCTGCCGTTCAATACCCGACCGCGCGCAAACGGCGCCGCAAGCGCCGTACCTCGTCCGTCAGGTCCACCACCAGCGCGGCCACTTCCTCGTTTGCTTCGAAATCGCGCTCCACGCGTAGCAGGCTGCGAGCCCGCACCAGATCCACGCTCGTGAAGCGCCAGGCGGTCGGCTCGCTTGTCGGGCCGCCCAGCAGGATGCCCGTCTGCACCCGTTCCACCACCCAGCCCGGCTCCACCGCGCAGGCCCGCGCCAGTTCTTCCAGTGTCAGCGCCGCCTCGTCGAGCGGCACGGCACGGATCGGCTCCTCGTTGGCCATGGTATCTCCTCGTTATTTGAGACCGGCACGCGGGTCGAACCGCAGCTCGCGCGCCATCTGTTCGTAGAAGGCCTTCGCCGCCGGCGTCTCGGCCGGTGGCAGCACCACTTCCAGCAGCAGGTACAGATCACCCGCGGGTGCCGACCCGGCGCCAGGAATGCCCCGCCCTTTCAGGCGCAGCTTGCGGCCACCCTGGGTGCGCGCCGGCACCGTGACCGTCACGCGGCCGGAAGGCGTGGGCACTTCGATCTCCGCGCCCAGTGCCGCTTCCCAGGGCGCCACGGGCACCGTCTCGTACACGTCGCGCCCTTCCACGCGGTAGCGCGGCTCGGGCGCAAAGCGGATTTCCAGATACAGGTCGCCCGCGCCGCCATTGCCGCTGCCCGGCTGGCCCTGGCCGGCCAGGCGCAGCTGCTGGCCTTCCGTCATGCCCTTCGGGATCGTCACGTTCAGCGTGCGCTCGCGCGTGATGGTGCGGCCGCTCTCGTCCTGCTGGGGCACGCGCAGGCTGACCGTGCGCGTGGCGCCCTCGTACACGTCGCGCAGCGCGATGTCGATGGTGGCGTGGCTGTCCTCGCCGCGCGCCTGGAAGCCGCGGCGCCGGCCGCCCACGTGCGCGAACAGGTCCTTGAAAAAGTCGCTGTCGCTGTCGGCGAACGACTCGAAGCCCGAGCCCCAGTCCGGGGGCGGGCGGAACGGCTGGCCATGGCGGGGCGCGCCGCCCATGCCGTTGCCGAGGCCGCTGCCCAGTTCGTCGTAGGCGGCGCGCTTTTCCTCGTCGCCCAGCACGCCGTAGGCCTCGTTCAATTCCTTCGTCTTCGCATCCGCATCCTTTTCCTTGCTCACGTCCGGATGGTATTTGCGTACCAGCTTGCGGTAGGCCTTCTTGATGTCTGCCGCGCTGGCCGTCTTCGGCACGCCCAGCGCGGCGTAGTAATCCTTGTATTCCACGATAGCTTCTCCAGGTCGCAGTCCCGATAACCACAGGTTACAACAATGCGGCCGGCCGCGCGCGCCTGCCGCATTCCAGTGCGCCGCGGTGCCTGCCCCGGTAAAATCGTGGATTCCGCCAAAATTTCAAGAACCCGATGCCTTATTCGTTCACGCTGCCGAACATCCGCAAAGAAGCCGCCGCGCTGTGGCACCTGGCCTGGCCGGTGCTGGTCGGGCAGCTGGCCACCGTGGGCATGGGCGTGGCGGACGTGGCGATGACGGGCCACACCAGCGCCGCCGAACTGGCCGCCGTGGCGCTGGGCACCTCCGTGTGGTCGATCATTCTCGTCACCGTGAACGGCACGATGATGGCGATTAACTCCGTCGTGGCGCATGAGGTGGGTGCCGGTGCGTTCGACAGAATTCCGCACTCGGTGCGGCAGGCGCTGTGGAAGTCGGTGGGCGTTGGCGTGCTGGCCGTGCTGGCCGCCAACCTCGCCACGCTGCTGTTCAATTACCTGTATCTCGCGCCGGAGGTGAATGCGCGTGCCTCGATGTTCGTGCACATCATCAGCATCGGCCTGCTGCCGTTTGCTGCGTACCGCGCGCTGTATGGCTACAGCGCCAGCATCAACCAGACCAAGCCCGTGATGGTGATCGCGCTGGTGGGGCTGGCCGTCAACATCCTCGTCAACTGGCTGCTGATCTTCGGCCAGTTCGGCCTGCCGAAGATGGGCGCGCTGGGCTGCGCGGTGGCCAGCGGCACCGTCGTCTGGCTCGATCTGCTGGCCATCGTGCTGTGGATCCGCATCGCGCCGGCCTACCGCGCCTCGTATCCGTTCGACCGGTGGGAGTGGCCGCACTGGCCGGAAGTGTGGAGCATGCTGAAGCTGGGCGTGCCGATCGGCGTGACGTATTTCGCGGAGGTGAGCGTGTTCGGGGCGGTCAGCCTGCTGGTGGCGCGCTTCGGCGTGGTGACCGTCTCGGCGCACCAGATCGCGCTGAACTTCTCGGCGCTGACCTTCATGGTGCCGCTGTCGTTCGGCATCGGCATGATCACGCGCGTGGGCCAGGCGCTCGGCGAAGGCAATCCGCAGCGCGCGCGCTTCGCCTCGTTCGTCGGACTATGGATGGCGCTGGGCTTTGCCGTGCTGTCGGCACTGGGCATCGCGGTCTTCCGCTACCAGATCGCGGCCGCGTACACGTCGGATGTCGCCGTGCAGCAGATGTGCGCCCACCTGCTGCTGTTCGCCGCGGTGTTCCAGCTGTCCGACGCGGCGCAGGTGGCGGCATCGTGCGCGATCCGCGGCTACAAGGTCACGCGCGGCCCGATGCTCATCCAGACGCTCGCGTTCTGGGGCGTCGCGCTGCCGCTGGGCTGCGTGCTGGGCCTGGCGCCGCAATGGGTGCCGTTCGCGCCGGCCGAGCCCATGTCCGCCACCGGCTTCTGGATCGGCCTCGTCTTGGGCCTGACCGTCGCCGCCGTGCTGCTCGTCGCCTACCTGAACCGCCTGTCGCGGCAGCGCGCGCTGGCGTAATGGCCCGCTACAGCCGAGCCCGTGTCACAGTCTGGGGTCAGGCGTAGTGACACAAGCTCATCGCTAGGGCAGCCAGCACATCACCCTTCACTCTGCGGTTTCGTCTACGGTTGAGTGCGTGTCACTACGCCTGACCCCAAGGAGTGACACGAGCTCGGCTGTAAGGGACTGAACGATATTCACCATGTAAGGTGATATTCCGATTTTTCGCGCCTCGCCACGGGGGGGACGAGTCTGGTATCGTCTTGCGATTTTCGCCCTGCATCAAATTCTTTCAATCAACCGGGATTTCCATGCGCTTCATCCTCAGCTTCCTGGCCCTGCTGGCCGCCGGCTCGGCGTCCGCCGACCGCCTGACCCTCGACCGTATCTATGACGATCCCGCCCTCGCCGGCCCCGGCGTGCGCGCGCTGAAGGTCTCGCCGGATGGCGCCCGCGTGACGTTCCTGCGTGGCCGCGAGGACAACCAGTTCCAGCTGGACCTGTGGGAGTTCAACATGAAGGACAAGTCGACCCGCCGCCTGGTCGACTCGAAGGTGCTGGTCGCCGAGGAAAACCTGTCCGACGCCGAGAAGGCCCGCCGCGAGCGCGAGCGCACCGCCAGCCTGAAAGGCATCATCAGCTACAGCTGGTCGCCGGACGGCAAGCGCCTGCTGGTGCCGATCGCCGGCAATCTGTACCTGGTGGACGTGGCCAAGCCCGATGCGGCCCGCCTGGTCGCCTCCGGCAACGTGACGGATCCGAAGATTTCGCCGAAGGGCAAGTACGTGTCCTTCGTGCGCGACCAGAACCTGTACGTGATCGACCTGGCCACCGGCAAGGAAACCGCCCTCACCACCGACGGCAAGGGCACGCTGCACAACGGCGAAGCGGAGTTCGTGGCGCAGGAAGAGATGCACCAGTACACCGGCTACTACTGGGCGCCGGACGATTCGGCCATTGCCTACCGCCGCTTCGACGAGTCGCAGGTGCCGGTGGCGCGCCGCTTCGAGATCTATGCCGACCGCACCGACGTGATCGAGCAGCGCTACCCGGCCGCCGGCGACAAGAACGTGGTCATCGAGCTGCGCATCGTGAACCCGGCCACCGGCGCGACGAAGGATGTCGACCTGGGTGCCGAGAAGGACATCTACCTGGTGCGCGCCGACTGGACTGCGGATAGCAAAAAACTGCTGTTCCAGCGCCAGACGCGGGACCAGAAAAAGCTCGAGCTGATCGCCGTCGATGCCGCCACCCTGACGCAGAAGACGCTGCTGACCGAAACGTCGAAAACGTGGGTGGAGATCGGCGACGACCTGCGCTTCCTCTCCGGCGGCAAGGGCTTCATCTGGTCGTCCGAACGCAGCGGCCGCAACCACCTGTACCTGTTCGACATGGACGGCAAGCTGAAGCATCCGCTGACCGCCGGCGAATGGGGCATCGACAACCTGCTGGCCGTCGACGAAAAGGCCGGCAAGGTGTACTTCTCGTCCAACAAGGACGCGATCATCGACAAGCAGACCTACGCAGTGGCGCTGGACGGCAGCACGGCCACGAAGCCGAAGCGCGTGACGCAGGCCGATGGCTGGCATGACACCACGTTTGCCCGCAACGGCGAAGTGTTCGTCGACACCTGGTCCGACCCGGCCAACCCGCCGCAGGTCGCGATCCGCAAGCCGGACGGCACGATGGTCACCTGGCTGGAGCGCAACGAAGTCAACGCGTCGCACCCGTACTTCAAGTACAAGTCGGATCACCTGCCGGTCGAATACGGCACGATGAAGGCGAAGGACGGCCAGACGCTGTACTGGTCGATGATCAAGCCCTACCACTTCTCGGCCGCGAAGAAATACCCGGTCTACCTGTCGACCTACGGCGGCCCGACCGCGCAGCACGTCACGCGCAAATGGGGCGACTACTTCGACCAGTACATGGCGCAGCAGGGCTATGTGGTGTTCCGCCTCGATAACCGCGGTTCGAGCCGCCGCGAGCGCCAGTTTTCGGACGCCATCTACCGCAACCTGGGCAAGGTGGAAGTGGAAGACCAGCTGACGGGCATCGACTGGCTGGGCAAGCAAGGCTACGTGGACGCGAAGCGCATCGGCGTGTACGGCTGGAGCTATGGCGGCTTCATGTCGCTGCGCCTGCTGGCTCAGGGCTCGGACAGGATCGCGGCCGGCGTGTCCGGCGCGCCGGTCACCGACTGGGGCCTGTACGACACGCACTACACGGAACGCTTCATGGACCATCCGAAAGCCAACCCGGAAGGCTACAAGGACAGCACCGTGTTTGCCCACGTCGACGGCCTGAAATCGAAGCTGCTGCTGATCCATGGCATGGCCGACGACAATGTGCTGTTCACGAACAGCACGAAGATGATCGACGCGCTCGTCAACCGCGGCGTGCAGTTCGAGCTGATGACGTATCCCGGCGCGAAGCATGGCATCGCCAACCGCGTGCAGCGCAAGCACGTGCAGACGGCCATCGATGCGTTCTTCCGCAAGAACCTGAAGCCGGACACGGAATAATCGCATGTTGGCGGCCGTTGCATTTGCAAACGGCTGCTCAACGTCCCGGGCCCAAAAACAAACAGCCGCCGGATGGTTTGACCCATCCGCGGCTGTTTTGCTATCCGCCGGACATGCAGCCCGGTGGGGAGGGACCTTACAGGCCCTGGCGGTTGTCGCGGCGCACTTGCGCTTCGTCGGCTGCATCTTCCACGGCTTCGCGGGCATCGCCCACTTTCTTCTGCAGCTTGCCTTCGACCTGGTTGGCCACGCCCTTCACCTGCTGCTTCGAGCTGCCCACCAGTTCGCCGGCTTCTTCCTGGATCTTGCCGCCGATTTCCTTAGCCTTACCTTTGATTTGATCGCTGTTCATGATCTGCTCCTTCATGTGTTGGGGGGCGCGAACCGGGATTGGTCCGCCGCCTTGAACACACGCGATACGGCGTGTGGTTGAAGACACTATACGTCCGCCAACCACCGCCTTCCGTTCGCTCCCTAACATTATCAAAGCATTCACCAACCACGAGTCACGAGCCCGCTTACTTCCTGTTTAAGTCAGTCTTAAGGAGCGTCGCACAACCGTTACCAGACCCGCACCCGCTGCTCCGGCGCCAGGTAGAGCTTCTGGCCCGGCTTGACGTCGAACGCCTTGTACCAGTCATCCACGTTACGCACCGTGTAGGTCCGCCATTGCGACGGTGCGTGGCCATCGGTGGCGATCTGGTTGCGCAGCGTGGCTTCGCGCGTCTTGCTGCGCCAGGCCCCCGCATAGCCGAGGAAGAACGGCCGGTCCAGTTCCGGGCTGGCCTTGCCGCCCAGCGAGGCGTGGTAGGCGTCCAGCGCTGCGGCCAGGCCGGCCAGGTCGGCGAGGTTTTCCGACAGCGTCAGCTGGCCGTTCAGCTTCAGGTCCGGATAGGGCTGGTACGCCGAGTACTGCGCCACCAGCGCGCCGGAAGCTTTCTGGAAGTGCGCCAGATCTTCTTTCGTCCACCAGTCGCGCAGGCGGCCTTTCGAGTCGAACTGGGCGCCCTGGTCGTCGAAGCTGTGGCTGATCTCGTGGCCGATCACGGCGCCGATGGCGCCATAGTTCGTGGCATCGGAAGCGTTCTGGTCGAAGAACGGCGGCTGCAGGATCGCGGCCGGGAAGTTCAGCGCGTTCTGCATCGGCATGTTGACGGCATTGACCAGCTGCGGCGGCATCGACCATTCCTTCGGATCGACCTTCGTGCCCAGCTTCGCCAGCTGCTGGCGGTAGCGGTACTCGTCCGCGCGGCGAGCGTTGCCGAAGGCGTCGTCCGGCTTGATCTCGAGCGTCTGGTAGGACGTCCACTTTTCCGGATAGCCCACGCCCACGTAGGTGACGTTCAGCTTGGCGTGCGCTTCCTTCTTGGTGGCCGGCGCCATCCAGTCCAGCTGGTCGATGCGCTTGTGGAAGGCATCGATGATGTTGGCCGTCATCTGCTGGACGCGCGCCTTGGCGGCGGCCGGGAAGTACTTCTCGGCATACAGCTTGCCCACCGCTGCCGGCAGTGCGCCGTTCAGCGAGGCCAGGCCGCCCTTCCAGCGGGCCGACAGCTGCGGCGTACCGGTCAGCGTGCGGCCGTAGAATTCGAAGCGCTGGTCCACGAAGGCTTTCGACAGCGTGCCGCCATACTGGTTGACGGTATGGAAGGCCAGCCAGTCCTGCCAGGTCTGCAGCGGCATGGACGCCACCAGGGCCGCGGCGCCCGTGACGGCGCCCGGGTGGTAGACGATGAACTTCTTCTGCCTGGCCAGGCCGGCGCTCTGGAAGAACGCCTTCCAGTCCAGGCCTGGCGCCTTGGCCGCGAAATCGGCGGCGCTCCAGCTATTGTTGGCTTTCTGGATGTTGGCGGAGTCTTCGCGGGTGGCATGCGACTGGGCCAGCTTGCGCTCCAGCTCGAACACGCGGGCGGCGCGCGCTTCCGGCTCGCTGAAGCCGGCCAGTTTCAGCATCGCCGCGATGTGCGCCTGGTAGGCGGTGCGCAGGCGCGCCATGCGCTCGCTCTCGTCCAGGTAGAACGCACGGTCGGGCATGCCGAGGCCGCCCTGCAGCAGGTAGGGCACGTAGTTGTCCGGGTCGGTCAGGCCCTGGGAGATCCAGAGGCCGAACAGGTTCTCGGTCTGGAAATCGGTGGCGTTCAGCGGGTCGACGTCGGCACGCAGGTTGCCGCCCAGCGCGTGGGCCAGGCCGGCCTTGTCGCGGATCGCGGCGATCTGCTTGAGCACCGGTGCCAGCGGCGCGGCCCCCTTGGCCTCGATGCCCGCTTCGTCCATGTAGGCCTTGTAGTAGTCGGCCACGCGGCGGGCATCCGATCCCGCCGGCTGCGCTGCGGCGCCGTCGATCAGCTTCAGGATCTGCTGGCTGGTCTCTTCGCCCAGCACGTGGAACGCGCCCCAGCTGCCGCGGTCGGCCGGGATCTCGGCGGTGGCGAGCCAGTCGCCGTTCACGTAGGTGAAGAAATCGTCGCCGGGCAGCGCGGCGGCCCCCTGCTGGCTGGCCGCTGGCGCAGCGGCCGGTTGCGCGAAGGCGGGCGTGGCGAAGACGGCCAGTGCGCCCCACAGCGCCAGCGCAACGGTGGTCGCGCGCGGCGGTTGGCGGAATACTCGAAGTGCCTGCATAAAGTCCCTTGGGTTCGGTAGTGTGTAAACTGGATGGCGGGGTACGCCACAATGAACTGTAGCGCAGAACGGGCCTTCCCGCCGAGTCCCGTCGTGCCCTTGAAAACCCTTCTGCCGTCCGCGGAATCCCGCTATAGTTCACATACAGCAACAATGTCCCGGGTCCGGGCCGCAAGACAGGAGAATGCACATGACATTGCAGGACTTGTTCGACACCCCCACTGCGCTGCCGACGGCGCCGAAGGTAGTGGATGAACTGATCGGCAGTTTCGACAAGGCGTCCGTTTCGACCGAAGAGATCGCGAAGAAGGTGTCGCAGGATCCCGTGCTGAGCGCGAAGCTGCTGCGGCTGGCCAATTCAGCCTACTACAACGTCTCGCGCAGCATCGGCACCGTGGAGGATGCCGTGCTCATGCTCGGCTTCGTGGCAGTCCGCACGCTGGTGATCAGTTCCGGCCTGGTCAACGGCTTCAAGTCGGTGACGGGGCTGGACCTGCGCGAGTTCTGGCGCTACAGCATGCATACGGCGGCCGCGGCCAGGTGGATCGCCAAAAAGGTCCGCGCGGACCAGGAACTGGCGTTCACGATCGGACTCATGCACGCCATCGGGCAGCTCGTGATGCATTCCGCCATGCCGGAGCGGGCCGCCGCCCTCGATGCCATGGCCGGGCCGCTGGACGAAGGCCGCCTCCCCGTCGAACAGGCGGCGCTGGGCTTCGGCTACACGGACGTGGGCGCCGAGCTGGCACGCCGCTGGCAGTTCCCGGCCCCCTTCTCCGATGCGATCGCCGCGTTTGCCACGCCGCTTGCTACCGAACCTCTCGACAGGGTTGCCGCCGTCGTCCACCTCGCCGTGTGGCGCGCGCGTGCCGAACGGCAGGCATTATCGGACGAACAACTTGCAGCCACTTTTCCGCAGGCTGTCGCGGATGCACTGGGCATGGAGGCCGGGCTGGTCCTCGCCGACATGCCACCGCTGGACGAACTCGCCGCGGGCCTGGAAGAGATGATGAGCTGACAGCCAGATCGGTTTGACAGGTCCCGCGAGCCGCTACCGCCCCAACGGGCCGTGGCGGTTTTGCTTTCTCGACAATGCCAAAACGAACTTTCAACACTTTTTGCAAATTATTTTCAGGAAACCCTCAAGTTCCGCCCCGCCCTGACGTAAATCCAGACAAGCAGCAATCCATTTACGCTTAGATCACGAATTCAGGGCACACCATGACCTCCCACGAAGTCCTCTCGATGTATGAAAACATTGCCGGCCTCTCCAGCAAGATGGTGGTGGCAGCGCAGATGAGCGACTGGAATGCCCTGGACCGCATGGAAAACCAGTGCGCCGCCGCTGCGGTGCCCACGCTGGGTGGCGTGCCCGCCCTGGAAGGCTCGGCCCGCCAGCGCAAGATCGACCTGTTGAAACAGATCATGGCCAACGACCGCGCCATCCGCGACGTAACCGAACCGTGGCAGGGCCGCCTGAACGGCTGATCGGCCGTCATACTCCGCAACAACGCAAAAAGCACCTTCCGGTGCTTTTTTTACGTCTGCTAAGGCTGTCGAGCCCGTATCCACCCTGGGGTCAACCCCGTTCTCGGACACGGACTGAACAGTAGCCTGGTCAGCCCACCTGCGCTAGAAAGCTTAAAGATGAGCCTGTGTCCATGTCGGGGTCAGACCCCAAAGTGGACACGGGCTCGGCTGTCAGGCCGCCTTCGGGATGTCTTCCGGCGGCGCGGCTTCGGCGACCGGCTCTACCCGCGGGGCATCGTCGTCCTCGTCGCGGCTCCAGCTCTGGCGCACGATCGGGCTGCGCTTGTTCCTGGCCTTGCGGATGAAGTGGACGATCACGCCGAAGATGGCGAGCAGCACGAGGCTGGCAGCAAACAGGAACGTGAGGATCTTCGGACGGGAGATCTTCATCTCTTTCTCCGGCTCCTTGACAGGCGGTGGCGCGACCTTTGGCGGTGCCTTCGGCTTGGCCTCCTCCCTAGGCGCTTCGGCGACGGCGTGTCCGGCTTCGCCAGCGTGTGCTTCCGGCTTGGCGACGGCGCCTTCGGACTTTGCGGAGGCTTCCGAGGTTGCTGGATGGGCCGGAACGGACGCGGTCTCATGTTCGGCCACGGGGGGCCTGGCCGGCCCGGCGGCAGGTGCCTTCGCAGCGATGGCGGCCGGGGCAGTGGCAGCGGCACTCGCATGGCCGCCGGCCGAGGCAGCCGAAGGGGCGGCCGCATGGCCACCAGCCGGGGCAGCCGATGGGGTGGCAGCATGGGCAACGGCCGGCGTCACCGAAGGCGTGGCAGCGTGGGCAGCGGCAGGTGCTGCAACAGCGGCAGCCACCGCCTTCGTGCCGGCCGGCAGGGCCGCCCCGCCCTCCTTCACCAGCGCCTGCAAGGTCTTCAGCTTGCCTTCCAGCTCGGCCAGCTTGTTCAGCATCGCCGCGTCGTCCTGTTTCGGCGCGGCCGGCTTCGCAGGCGCGCCTTTGTCGGCAACCGCGACAGGCTTGGCAGCCTCGGCTTTCCCGGCGACAGCAACGGGCTTGGCAGCCTCGGCTTTCTCAGCAACCGCAACATGCTTGGCAGCCTCGACCTTCTCGGCAACGGCCGGCTTTTTCGGTTCCGCCAGCTTGACGGAAGGATCGAGGCCCGCCTTCGTGGCCCGTGCCGCCTCCGCCAATTCCTCGCGCGACGCCAGCTGCATGCGCGAAGCCGGTTTTGCCGCCGGCTTCGCTGCGGTTTTCTCTTCAGCTTTCGTTTCAGCAGCCGGTTCAGCCTCGGCCACCAGCTCCTTCGCGGCCGCCACCGGCTTCGGTTTCGCGGTGCCACGCTTGAAATCGCTCGCCGTGGACGAATACTTGGCCACCGCCTCCCGCAGCATCTCGGCCGTCAGGATGGGCCGCTTGCCGGTCTCGGCCGCGGCTTTCGGCACGGCGGCACGCTCTTTCGGCGCCCGCGCCGCAACGGCTCGCTCCACCGGCAGTGCGTTTTTGGCAGGTGTAACCTCGGCGGCAGCTCTCACCGGCGCGGCCGGTGCAATGGCAGGCACGGCCACCACCGGCGCGGCCGCGACCTTCGCCGGCGGATTCGGGTCCGGCGACAGCCACAGCGTCACGCTGCGGGTACGATCCTTGCCGCCCGCCGACAGCTGGAAGAACAGATGCAGCAGCTCGCCCTGCACCGGCGCCGCCGTGGTCACATGCAGCACGCGCCGCTGGTCACGTTTCACGATCGAGAACGTCGCGCCGGCCAGTGCGGGATTCATCTTCACGTTGGCGCCTTCGAACACTTCCTGCCGGGCCAGGCGCGCCTGCAGGTCGACCAGGTCCTGCGGCGTCAGGTCCGTCAGCTCGATATCGGCCACCAGCGGCTGGCCCGAGTACGAGCGGACCGTGGCGTCGCCCGGCTCGGCAGCCAGGACGCCCGTCGTCGCGGCGGCCAGCGCCAGCGCGGCAAGACGTCGTGCAGAAGAGGATGAAAGTGACATGGTCGGCCAGGATTTCCGTAAGGTAAGTCTTTAACGGCGGAAATTCGCAGTTTTGTAGAGCCCGAACAGAAATTCCTCGCTGGGTTAAACTTAAGACATCACCCAGACAGAGGAAGCCATGGACAGCAGAAGCGAGCGCGACAGTTTTGGCCCCATCGACGTACCGGCCGACAAGCTTTGGGGAGCGCAGACGCAGCGTTCCCTGCATCATTTCCACATCTCCACCGAAAAAATGGCGCCGGAGCTGATCGCCGCGCTGGCCAACGTGAAGCGCGCCGCCGCACGCGTCAACGTCGACCTCGGCGTGCTCGATGCCACCAAGGCGGACGCGATCACCCGCGCCGCCGACGAAGTGCTGGCCGGCCAGCATCCGGACGAATTCCCCCTGTCCGTCTGGCAGACGGGCTCCGGCACCCAGTCGAACATGAACATGAACGAGGTGCTGGCCAACCGCGCCTCCGAGCTGCTGGGCGGCGTGCGCGGCGAGGAGCGCAAGCTGCACCCGAACGACGATGTCAACAAGGGCCAGTCCTCCAACGACATCTTCCCCACCGCGATGCACGTGGCGGCCGGCGTGGCGCTGGCGACCAACGTGATCCCGGCGCTGCGCCAGCTGCGCGCCACGCTGGCCGGCAAGTCGCAGGCGTTCAACGACATCGTCAAGATCGGCCGCACCCACCTGCAGGATGCCACGCCGCTGACGCTGGGCCAGGAATTCTCCGGCTACGTGGCGCAGCTCGATTACGCCGAGCGCGCCATCGAACACGCACTGCCCGCCGTGCTGCAGCTGGCCGCGGGCGGCACGGCCGTCGGCACCGGCCTGAACTCGCATCCCGAATACGCCACGCGCATCGCGGACGAGCTGGCCTCCCGCCTGCAGCTCCCCTTCAAGACGGCGGACAACAAGTTCGCCGCGCTGGCCGGCCACGAAGCGCTGGTCGCCGCGCACGGGGCGCTGAAAACGCTGGCTGCCGGCCTGTTCAAGATCGCCAACGACGTGCGCTGGATGGCGTCCGGCCCCCGCTCCGGCCTGGGCGAAATCACCATCCCGGAAAATGAGCCGGGCAGCTCGATCATGCCGGGCAAGGTCAACCCGACCCAATGCGAGGCGTTGACGATGCTGTGCGCCCAGGTGTTCGGCAACGACGTGGCGATCACCATGGGTGGCGCCTCGGGCAACTTTGAACTGAACGTCTACAAGCCGCTCATCGCCCACAACTTCCTGCAGAGCGCGCGCCTGCTGGCGGACGGCATGCGCAGCTTCGACGAACACTGCGCCCGCGGCATCGAGCCGAACCGCCAGCGCATCGGCGAACTGATGGAGCGCTCGCTGATGCTGGTGACCGCGCTGGCACCCCATATCGGGTATGATCGCGCCGCGCAAATTGCCAAGCAGGCACAGCACGAGGGCACCACGCTGCAGGAAGCGGCCCTGGCCCTGGGTTACGTGACGGCCGAGCAGTTCGACCAGTGGATCGTGCCGATCGACATGACCCGGCCCGGCGCGAAAGGCTGAGCCAGCCCGTTCGCGGGCGTGCCGGCGGACCGTGTTCGCAAAGTATTAGTAACTCGGCAATACCGTGCGCGCCCGCAAAACGAACGAGGATAAAATGGAAAAAGTAGAGTTTGAACTGACGTCGGAATTCGTCGAGCTGAACCAGTTGTTGAAGCTTGCCGGCCTGTGCGACAGCGGCGGCGCGGGCAAGCAGATCGTGGCCAGCGGCGACGTGCGGGTCGACGGCAAGCAGGAACTGCGCAAGACGGCGAAGATCCGCGCCGGCCAGCAGGTCACGGTGGGCGATGTGCGCATCCTGGTCCGGGGCGGGAGCGGTACCGACGGCGCTTAATCTGTCGCAAATCCCGGCCACAAGCCAAAGTTATAGTGGCCGGATCACTTTTATCCGGAGCGCGTGTATGGAACATCAAGAGCCAACCCAGCAGGGAGGCCAGCTGAGCTCGAACGCGCCGAGCCAGCAACGCCTGATCGGCGACCTGCGCCAGGTCATCGACAACGCCGAAGACCTGCTGAAAAGTACCGACGGGTGCCTGGCCGGCGCCCACCAGTCCGCCCGCGCGAAGCTGGCCGAAGCCCTCGATCTCGCCAACCGCGAGCTGGAACGCTTCGAGGAAGCCCAGGTCTCGCGCATGATCGCCGCCACCCGCGAAGCGAACGCGCGCCACTGCGACAGCACCGGCGAAGCCAGGGTGCTGCGCGCTTTCCACTGATCCCAGCTGCCGGCTAGTTGATCTCACGCGGTGCCGCGAAGGCGCCGCCTGTCAGACAAGTCGCCAGCCACGCCGCCGGATCGAATGCGGCATCGACGGCCAGCGCGGCATCGAGTGCCGCGTCCACCGTCGCTCCCTCCTTCAGCTGCGTGAGCGCCTCGCAGGCGGCGGCGTCCAGCGCCAGCACGTCCACGCGCCAGCCCTGGCGGTGCACCAGTCCGAAGGTCGCCTGGCCGATCTGCGCGGGGAACGGCACCTCGCGGTCCGGCTGGTGCGCCTGCCACAGCGGCACCACGGCGAACGGCGCGGCAAACAGGGTCGCCGCATCATGCAGGCGCAATGTCATCTGCGCGAACGCTTCGGGTGTGACGGCTGCCAGTGCAGCCCCTTCGAGCGCAGGTGCATCCGATGCGTATGCGGTGCGGTGCACCAGCCATTCGAGGCGCGCCATGTCGGACAGGTACGGCAGGTCGGCCACGTGGGGAAAGTCGCGCAGGAAGGCGGCGAAACTGCTGCCGAACGCGTTCAGGTCGGCGTCTTCCGTCGGATGCCGGATGCCATATTCGTGACACAGGGCGTTGAAGAAGTCATCGCCCACCAGTTGCGCGATCACGGGATAGGCGCTGCGCAGGGCGCGGGTCCAGCTGCCCGCCAGGTTATTGCGGTAGATGGCCAGCCGCGATGACGGTGTCGCTCCCGGCAGGTGGCCAGGATCGCTTCCGAGCAGCGCGGCGGCAAAGCCCCGCTGGGCGTCGGCCAGATCGTCCTGGCTGGCGGGCGCGGTGACAATCCCTGGTATGGCTTCCGCGACCTGCACGCCCGACGCCTTGGCCAGCACCTGCGCGGCCCGCGCCGCTTCCGCCAGCAGCACGTCCAGTGGCGGCACGTCGGTATCCCACTCGATCAGCGTGGGCACGGCGCCGAAGCGCGCAATGGCCGCTTCGTACAACGTCCACACCGGCTCCGCGATCGCCGCGCCATGGTGATCGATCACGCCATCCGCTGTCACGAGATGGCCGCCCAGGTGGATTTCGCCGACCAGCCCCCGCGGGATCGCCCCCAGCGCCGCCAGCGCGTCCTCGCCGTGGTTGCACTGGTTGACATACAGGTTGTTCACATCGAGCAGGATGCCGCAGCCGGTCCGCCGCGCCAGCTCGGCCAGGAATGCCGTCTCGCCCAGCGTGTCGCCGGCGAAGCGCACGTAGCTGCTCACGTTCTCCACCAGCAGCCGGCGGCCCAGCGCTTCCTGCACGCGCTGCACCCGTGCGGCGACCAGCGCCAGCGCGGCCTCGTCCAGCACCAGCGGCAGCAGGTCGTGCAGGTGGCGGCCGGGGATGGCGCCCCAGCTCAGGTGTTCGGAGACGAGGAAGGGATCGATGCGGTCGGCCAGGCTGCGTACCCGCTCCAGGTGGGCGGCCGAAAAACCGTGCACGGAGCCGAGGCCCAGTCCCACGCCGTGCAGGCTGACGGGATAGTCGCGCCGCAGCGCGCGCAGCACGTGGGCATCGCGGCCGCCCTCCTCCAGGTAGTTTTCGCTGTGGACTTCGAGCCAGCCGACGGTGGGCCGGTGCGCGAGAAAATCGCGATAGTGCGCCGGGCGCAGCCCGATGCCGACGCCGGCGCTCACTTACTTGGCAGGTGGCGCGTCGGGTGTCGCGGGGGCCGGTGCCGTCTTGCCGCCCACTTTCTCGCAGGTGCCCTTGGCGACCCACTTCCATTCGGTGGGCAGGTTGTCCGCCTTCGCCATCGAGGCGCAGCCGTGCGCGCCGTCCGACGAAGCGCAGTCGTTCTGGCCAGCCTTCGCGGCGCCGTAGCATTTTTCCTTGTCGGCGCCACCGCCCATGTCGGCGTGTGCGGTGCCTGCGGCGCAGGCGGTGGCCAGCGCGGCGGCCAGCATTGCGTGTTTGTTCATCGTGTTCTCCCGGCGGCCCGATTGCCGCGCAACAGGGCGATTCTAGCGAAGTTTGGCTGGGTTCCGGGCAAAAAAAACCCGCGGCACGCGGGCTGCGGGTTTCGATCGCGGTGCAACAGTGTCAGGCAGTCGTGTTGACGTGGTTGCCCAGGTGCGCCGGCAGGTTCGCCGCCGGAATGTCCGGCAGGGCCTGGATCAGCGCGGCGGCGGATGTGGCCTGCGCATCCATCGCCTTTTTCAGCACGGCCATGCTCACTTCCTGGCGCGTGCCGGTTTCGGCGATCGTCGTCGACAACCGCGCGATGCTCATTGCATCCATGCTTTCCTCCGTCGCCTCACAATGAGGCATTTCACCATTTACGGCAGCGCGTGGCCGGAACTTGAGGCCGGCGGCGGGATTTTTTTGACCAGCCAGTCCAGCACGGCCGCGTGGTCGTCCAGGTCCAGCCACGCCACCGTGTCGCGCAGGTCCTCGGGCCGTGCCAGCGTGGACGCCACGGCGACGATGTGCGGGTCGGTCGGGTACAGCGGCCCCTTGTCGCCCACGCCCCGGTGGATTTCCAGCTTGTCGATCGGCCAGGCCTTGAAGCCTTCCACGAGCGTCAGGTCCGCAGGCGCCAGGCGGGCGATCTGTTCGTCCAGCCCCGGCTCGGTGGCGCCGCGCAGTTCATGGACGATGGCAAAACGGAACGGCGAAGCCACCATCACTTCGGCGGCACCGGCATGGCGCAAACGTGCGCTGTCCTTGCCGGGCGGCTCCAGCTCCAGGTCGTGGTGGCTGTGCTTGATCACATTGACCTTCCAGCCGCGGCCCGCCAGCGTGGCGACCAGGTATTCCAGCAGCGTGGTCTTGCCGCTGCCGGAGCGTCCGACCACGCCCAGCACGCGTGCCGGGTCGAATGGGGGACGGTTCAATGGCGATGTGGGATGGCTCGGTTGGTGCATGCCGCATTATAAGCGGCGCCACCGAACCGGCTGGCGCGCTTACTTTTCGGGGCGGAACGGTCCGTCGCCACCGCCGCCGACGAGGCACAGCAGCACGATGCCGGCCAGCAGGACGATCAGCGCGCCCGGTTCGGTGGCGGCGGTGTCAGGCAGGTAAGCGGCGCGCACGGGAGCGGCGACGGCGACCAGCGGCAGCGCGTGGAAGAGGGAGAGTTTCATGGCGGTTCCGGGCAGTTGTCGATAAACCAAGCATGACAACACTTCGTGACCGCACGATGACCCGCGCTCCGGTGCAGGCAGGTAAAAGCGTCAAAGTAGAAGCGTCAATAAGGAACGCGGTACCGATAACCGCGGAACGTGAACACGGCGCCCTTCGGCTCCAGCGCCACCAGCACCACGCCCGGCGCCACTTCCTCGCCTTCGTGGCGCAGCACCTTGTCGATCAGGATCAGCCGGTCGGACGGGTTCGGCGAATACATGTAGCCGCTCATGGCGATCGGCGGGATCGCCCGACGGATCGGTTCCGGCAGGTCGCGCAGGGCCTGCACCGGCTCTTCCGCGGCCGGCGTTTTCGGCGCGGCTGCCGCTGCCTGGGTCGTGATCGGCGTCGGCTGGGACACTGCCTGCGCAGGCGCGGCGGCCGGTGCCTGCGCCTGCACGGGCGCTGCGACGCTGGCGGCGGCGGGCGCCGGCGGCACCTGGAACGGCGTGGTGTCGGCCGCGCGGGGCACGGGTCGCGGCGCGGCCGGCGCCACCTGTGTCACGACCGGCTGCGGCTGCACAGCCGGCGAGACGGGCGTCGCAGGCACCTGCGCCTGCCGCCACACCACCACGCCCAGGCCGGCGATGACGGCGCCCATCGCCACCAGCGCCGCCAGTGCAACCGCCAGCGGCTTGCGCACGCCGTGCCGGCCGCCCTGCCCTGCCGGCCCGTCGAACGCGGGCGCGTGGATGGTCGGCGTTTCACCCAGCTGCCGTTCGGCCTGGGCTTTCTTCAGTGCTTCGAGGATGTAGGACATATCAGTTTTTCCCGCCGGCTTGCGGCGCCACGGCCAGGCGCGGTTCCGGCACGCCACCTGCCTGCGCCAGCCGCATGAAGGTCTTCGGTCCGGCCACCCCGTCGGCCTTCAGGTGCTGGGCAGCCTGGAATTCGCGCAGCCAGTCCAGCGTGGTGCCGGCCAGCGGCTCGTTGTCCGCCGGGCGCCGTTCGCCGCGCAGCTGCGCGAGCCGGAATGCGAGCCAGTCCACTTCCGGTCCGCGGTCGCCGGCCGTCACCTGCTCGCGCCAGGCCCGCGGCGCGCGCCAGAACGTCATGTAGCTGCCGTCGTAGCGGTTGTCCAGCGCGGCGAGGGTGACCTGCTGCCGTTTGCCGCCGACATCGAGCGTGGCGCCACGGTCATCCAGCGCCGTCAGCAAACCATAGGTCGGAACGGCCGGATCGTCGCGCAGCCTGACGGCGGCCGGGCGGTCCAGCGCACGCAGGTCCGCCAGCGGGCCGCGCGCCACCAGGCAGCGCAGGTTCTGGCGCTGGGCCGCGGCACAGGCATCGCCCTCCTCCAGCGTGACGTCCCACAGCGCGGCGAGGCGGCGCAAGGTGGTCGCGCTGTCCGTCGCCAGTGGCGCCGCCGGTTTCACGGCGGGCGTCGTCGCGGCGGGCGGCGCCGAGCGAACAGCCTGCGCGGGCACGACGGGCGCAGCCGGCCTGAACTGCCATGCCGCCGCCGCGGTCAGCACGGCACCGGCCAGCACGCCGCCGGCGACCAGCGGCCAGCGCGCACGCGGCGCAGCGCCCGGCTCGGCGTCAAACACTTCGGCCGCGGCGCGCCGCACGATCTTCTTCGTCACTTGCGCGCTGTTCTCCACGTAGGCACCCAGCAGTGCACGGTCGCACAGCAGGTTGATCCGCCGCGGCACGCCATGCGCCAGCGCGTGGATCATCGGCACCACGCCTGCGGGGAATGGCGAAGCCCCCGCCAGGCCCGCCACGGCGAGACGGTGCGCGATGTACTGGCCCGTTTCCGCCGCCGTCAGGGACCCCAGGTGGTAGCGGGCGATCACGCGCTGCGCCAGTTGTTCCAGTTCCGGCTGCGCCAGCATCGTGCGCAGCTCCGGCTGGCCGATCAGGATGATCTGCAGCAGCTTGCGCTCGCTCGTCTCCAGGTTCGTCAGCAGGCGCAGTTGTTCCAGCACGGGCGCCGACAGGTTCTGCGCCTCGTCGATCACCAGCACGTTGTTGCGGCCCTGGGCGTGGCTCTCCAGCAGGTAGCGGTTGATCGCATCCACGTAGCCCTTCACGCTGACGACCCGCTCCGGCAGCGGCACGCGGAACTCGTCGCATACCGACTGCAGGAGCTCCTCGACGGACAGCTTGGGGTTGAAGATATAGGCTAGGCGGCAGTCGCTGGGCACCTGCTCGATGAAGCAGCGGCACACGGTGGTCTTGCCGGCACCGATTTCGCCCGTGAGCAGCACGAAGCCGCCACCGCTGCCCACGCCATACAGCAGGTGCGCCAGCGCCTCGCGATGGCGCTCGCTCATGAACAGGTAGCGCGGATCGGGCGCGATGGAGAACGGGCTCTGGCCCAGGCTGAAGAATTTCGTGTACATGGACACCTGAAGTGGAACGGCTGCGGTCACGTCGCGCTCACGTCGCCATCAACGCAGGGCGGGCGGCAGCGGCTTGAACTTGGCGCAGAAGATCTTGCTGCGCCGGTCGAAGTAGACGATGCGGCCGCCGGCCCGCGTTTCGCGCACGGGGAAGGCGGAACGGTCGATTTTCGCATACCGCACGCCGTCCTGCTTCGCGATCGCCGCCTCCAGCTTGTCCGGCGTGGTGTCCGACACGGCGCCCACGAAGCGATAGGCATAGGTCTCGTCGCTGACGATGACCTCCTTCACGTCGTAGCCCCACAGCTTGGCCTGCGGCGTTCGGAACCAGTAGGCACCGCCGTCGCGCTTGTAGGGCTGGCCGAAGAAACGCACCATGTAGTCGAAGTAGTAGCGGTTGGAAGTCTGGTCGCGGCACAGCAGGCCGTTGCCCATCACGATGCCGAAATGGCTCGGCACGGCCGCCGATGACATGCCAGCGACGAGGAGCAGGGCCGCGGCGATGCCGGCGGCACCTGTCCTTACAGGTCCTGCAGCCATTTGCGGTTGGCGGCGATCCTGGCCTTGGCCGCCTCCGGCAAGGCCTCGTAGCAGCCCGGATACTGCTTCAGGGCGCTCTCGCGCACATGTTTTTCCTGCCCGTTGATAAGGAAAACATAGAGCACGCCGCCCTGGTCGGTTTTTTTGGTGCCAAGGTATCTGATCATGTCACGCTCCTTCAGGGCGCAATTATGACATTTCCGGACCGGGCCCGGCGCCTTTTCCATGGGACCGGAAGCCTGGTGCGCCGGGCTCGTGCGGGATGCTTTGGTATTAGCCTGACCAGCCTGTTTCGATACCAACCGCAATACCATTCCGACTGGCCGCCAATTCCATACAAAACAATGGCTTATCACGACAATTCAGGCACGGAAGAAGACTTTTCAACAACGATAGACAATACCAGTTAAATACCTGTTGACAAGCTGGTTTGGCCGCCCTTATAGTGGCCCACGACTTTTCATTCCCTCACCATGATCGAATTTCTCATCGGCGTCGACGGCGGCGGCAGCGGTACCAGGGTGCGCGTGGCGGAGGCCGGCGGTGCGCTCGTTGCGGAGGGCAGCGCCGGTCCTTCCGCGCTGCTGCACGGGATCGGCAACGCCTGGAACGCGGTCGAACAGGCCGTGGCCGGGGCGTTCGCCAGGGCCGGCACCGCGCTGCCGGAACGTGCCCGGCTCGCCATCGGCCTGGGACTGGCCGGCGTCCACAACCGCCAATGGGCCGCGCAGTTCATCGCCGCCAATCCCGGTTATGCGGCCGTGGCACTGGAGACGGATGCCTACACCACCGTGCTCGGCGCCCACGACGGCGCGCCGGGCGCCATCATCGCACTGGGCACCGGCAGCGTCGGCGAGATCCTGTGCGCCGATGGCAGCCGCCGCGAAGTGGGCGGCTGGGGCTTCCCCTCCGGCGACGAAGCGGGCGGTGCCTGGATCGGCCTGCGCGCCATCAACCACGTGCAGCATGTGATCGATGGCCGCGCCCGCGGCGGCGCGTTTGCCGATGCGCTGATCGCCGCCTGCGGCGGTGACCGTGACGGCATCCAGGCCTGGCTGGCCAACGCCTCGCAGACCCGGTACGCCCAACTGGCGCGCATCGTGCTCGCGCACGCCGGCAGCAACGACACGGCGCGCGACATGCTGCTGGAAGCGGGCCGCCAGGTAGCCCTGATCGCCGCGGCGCTCGATAACACCGGCACTCTGCCGATCGCGCTGTGCGGCGGCCTCGGTGAACCGATGCGCCCTTTCCTGCCGCTCGAACTCCTGGAGCGCATCGTCTCGCCCCAGGGCGATTCGGCCGCCGGTGCGCTGCGGCTGGTACGGCAGCATCTGGCCGACACGGCCGCCGCAGCGCAGGAGTAGCCGATGCTGGCCCAGTTGCGCGACTTCCATCCCGATGCGGCCAGCGACACGCCGCTCTACATGCAGCTGGCCAACCGCCTGTCCGACGGCATCGCCGGCGGTGACTGGCGCGCCAACGAGGCGCTGCCTTCCGAGCGCGTGCTGTCCGACATGCTGGGCATCTCGCGCGTGACGGCGCGCAAGGCGATCGACCTGCTGTGCGACCGCGGCATGCTCACGCGCCGGCGCGGCTCCGGCACCTACATCACGCCGAAGCTGGAACAACCGCTGTCGCGCCTGACGAGCTTTTCGGAAGAACTGCGCCAGCGCGGCTTCACGGCCGGTTCACGGTGGCTGCAGCGGGAGATCGGCATCGCCGCGCCGCTGGAACTGCTGTCGCTGGGCCTGTCGCCGAACGTGCCGGTGGCGCGCCTGAAGCGCCTGCGCACCGCGGACGACGTGGTGATGGCCATCGAAACCTCCACCATCCCCGCGACCTACATCCCGGATCCGCGGCGCGTGACGGATTCGCTGTACGGCTACCTGGAAGCGCATGGCACGGTGCCGATGCGCGCGCTGCAGCACATCCGCGCCATCAACGCCAGCGCGGAGCAGGCCAGGCTGGCCGATATCGCGCCCGGCACGGCCATGCTGCACATCACGCGCGTGAGCTACCTGGACAACGGCGCCGCGGTGGAACTGACCCACTCCTGGTGCCGCAGCGACTACTACGAATTCGTGGCGGAGTCGCGCCGATGAACGATGCTGCATGCACAACCCGGCATGCCAATCCGGCATACCCAATCTGAAATGAATACCGACGTGAATACCGACGTGAACACCATCCACGGCAATATCCTCACTCCCGGCGGCTGGATCGCCGGCACCCTGTCCTTCACCGACCGCGTGGCCGGCATCGATGGCAGTGCCACCGATCCGCAGCAGAACGGCGGCGACTACATCCTGCCCGGCTTCATCGACCTGCACGTGCATGGCGGCGCGGGCAAGGACGTGATGGAAGGCGGCGACGCCATCCGCACCATCGCCGCGATCCACGCGCGCCACGGCACGACCAGCCTGCTGGCCACGACGATGACGGCGCCGCCGGAAGACATCGACGTGGCACTGGCCGCGATCGGCGCCGTGGTGCGCGAGCGCCGCAAGGGCGAAGCGCGCGTGCTCGGCGCCCACCTGGAAGGCCCCTACATCAACTCCGGCAAGCTGGGCGCGCAGCCGAACTATGCGCGGGCCGCCACGCTGGCCGAGGTCAAGCGCCTGGAAACGCTGGCACCGCTGCGCGTGATCACGGTGGCGCCGGAGATCGCCGGCCACCTGGGCCTGGTGCGCGAGCTGGCCGACGAAGGCGTGCGCGTGCAGATCGGCCACACGCTGGGCTCCTACGAAGACGGCGTGGCCGCGCTGGAGCATGGCGCGGCTGGCTTCACGCACCTGTTCAATGCGATGAGCCCCCTGCACCACCGCGAGCCCGGCATGGTCGGCGCCGCGCTGGCCCATGCCGAATACGCCGAGCTGATTCCCGACCTGCTGCACGTGCACCCGGGCGCCATCAGGACCGCGCTGCGCGCCATCCCGCGCCTGTACTGCGTGACCGATTCCACCTCCGCCACCGGCATGCCGGACGGCGAATACATGCTGGGCCGGCACACCGTCCACAAATGCATGGGCGGCGTGCGCCTGCCGGACGGCACGCTGGCCGGCAGCACGCTCACACTGGACCAGGCGCTGCGCAACCTGGTGGGCATGGGCCTGTCCGTGGCCGATGCATCGGCCCGCGTGTCGACCAATGCCGCCGATTACCTGGGCCTGCCGGAGCGCGGCCGCATCGCGCCACAAGCCTGGGCCGACTTCGTGGTGCTGGACCGCGACCTGAAACTGAAAGCCGTTTATATCGAAGGAGAATGTGTTGACCTCAATGATGCTTAAGGAAGCCCTGTCCGCGTCGGAGTGCGTGGCGCAGCAGCTCGCGCACGACGCCGACCGCTACACGGAACTGGGCCGCAAGCTCGCCGGCACGCCGTTTTCCACCGCGCTGACGATCGCGCGCGGCAGCTCGGACCATGCGTCGAACTACATCGCCTACCTGATCATGGCGCGGCTGGGCCGCGTGGTCGCTTCGCTGCCGATGTCGCTCGTCACGCTGAACAAATCGCCCTTGATCACGCGCGACACGCTGGCCATCTCCGTCTCGCAGTCGGGCCAGAGCCCGGACGTGGTGGAGCCGATCCGCTACTTCCGCGATGGCGGCGCCACGACCGTCGCCCTCGTCAACGACATCGATTCGCCGCTGGCGCAGGCCGCCGAATGGGCGATGCCGCTGCGCGCCGGGAAGGAGCTCAGTGTTGCTGCAACCAAGAGCTTCATCACCTCGCTGGTGGCTGGCGCGCGCATGGTGGCGCACTGGCAGAACGACCCGGACCTGAAGGATGGCCTGGCCGCGCTGCCGGACTCGCTGCAAGCGGCCACGCACGCCGACTGGTCGCCGGCACTGGACGTGCTGGCCCCGGCCCGCAACATCATGGTGGTGGGTCGCGGCATCAGCTTCCCCGTCGCGCTGGAAGCGTCGCTGAAATTCAAGGAAACCTCCGCGCTGCAGGCCGAGGCGTTCTCCGGCGCGGAGATCAAGCACGGTCCGATGGCGCTGATCGAGGAAGGCTATCCGCTGCTGATCTTCGCCACGCGCGGCCCCACGCAGGCGGGCCTGCTGGCACTGGCGGACGAGATGCGCGGCCGCGGTGCGCGCGTGCTGCTGGCCGCGCCTTCCGACGTGGCGCAGCGCGACCTGACGTTGCCGGTCGCCGCCACGCCGGACCTGGACCCCATCGTCGCCATCCAGGCGTTCTATGTGATGGCGGCCAAGCTGTCGGCGGCGCGCGGGCTGGATCCGGACAAGCCACGGCACCTGTCCAAGGTCACAAAAACAAACTGAGCAAACTAACCAGATGAACCTCGTGCGCATGCTGACGGTGCTGGCGGCCGCCGCGATCGGCTTTTCGGCCGTCGCGGCACCGGCCCGGATCGAGTTCTGGACGTTCAGCATGAAGCCGAAGTTCACGCCCTATTTCGACGGGGTCGTGAAACGCTACGAGGCCGCCAATCCGGGCGTGAAGGTTGAATGGATCGATTTTCCCTGGGATATCATCCAGACCAAGCTCGTCACGCGCATCGTGGCCGGCACGCCGCCGGCACTGGTCAACCTGAACGTGCCGTGGGCCGACGAGTTCGCGCGCGACGGGCTGCTGCAGCCGGTCGACAGCCTGCTCGAACGTCCCCGCTACCTGCAGGGCGCGCTCGATGACCTGACGTTTGGCGGCAAGACCTACGGCTTCCCGCTGTACAGCAATGTCGCCGTCATCGCCTACAACACGCAGCTGTTCAAGGCGGCCGGCATTCCCCACCCGCCGCGCAGCCTGGACGAACAGCTCGCGTTCGCACGCCAGATCGCCCGGCGCACCGGCAAGGCCGGCCTGTGTCCCGCGCTCGCCAAGATCGACGGCCTGATGATGCAGCAGGGCCTGGACGTGATCCGCAACGGCCGCGCCGTGTTCAACTCCCCGGCCCACGTGGCGCTCATCCGCAAGCTGGCCGACACGTATAAGGCCGGCGGCCTGCTGAAGGACAGCCTGTTCGCCGAGGATAATTTTCCTGCCGCGATCGATGCCTATAAAGGCGGCCGGCTCGGCATGCTGCTGGCGCCGCCGACGGCCGTGCGGCGCATCGAGCTCGATGCGAAGGATGTGTATGCCGTGACCGACGTCGCGCCCGCGCCGCTGGGCCCGACCGGCATCGCCGATGGCGGCTGGCTGATCCACTTCGCCGTCCCCGCAGGCGTGCCGCGCGCGCTGCTGCCGGAAGTGGGCAAGTTTGCCCGCTTCCTGACCAACGACGCGAACCAGCTGGCGTTCGCCCGGCAGGCCAGCGTCTACCCCGCCGCGACACTGGCCTCGCGCGACCCGTTCTTCCTGAATGTGCCGCCGGGTGCCGCCGCCGCCGAAAAAGCCGTGGCCGCCGGCGCCGTCTCGATGCCCCACTCGCGCACGATGTACGTGGCCGGCATCACCGACTACGACGAGCTGCGCCGCTCGCTGGTGAAAGCCGTCGAAGCGGGCGTCACCGGCCGCCAGGACATCGCCCGCGCCCTCGACACCGCCGTCGCGATCTGGAACCGCAAGCTGGCCAAACAGTTTCCCCATACAGCTCAGCCCGTGTCAACGTCGGGGTCAGTCACGAAAAGTGACACGAGCTCGGCAAGTATTACTGACGAGCTCGTGTCAACTTTGGTGACTGACCCCGATGTTGACACGAACTCGGCTGTTGAGCTGGTGGGGCGCTGATGTCGCGGTCGGTGACAGCCTGGCTGTTCCTGGCGCCGGCGCTCGTGCTGCTGGCGGTGTTTTCGTTCTGGCCGGTGGGCTATGGCTCGTACCTGGCGTTCACGGATTACAGCCTGATCCGCGAAACGCACTGGGTGGGGCTGGACAATTTCCGCTACATCTTCGGGAACGAGATGTTCGTCTCGGGCCTGGGCAATTCGGTGCTGTTCCTGCTGATGGTGCCGATCGTGCAGGTCGGCGCGCTGGCGCTGGCGGTGCTGGTCAATAACCGGCTGCCCGGCATCCGGCTGTTCCGCGCCGCGTTCTACGTGCCGGTGGTGACGACCGTCTCCGTGGTCGGCATCATGTGGGGCTTCATGTTCCACGAACAGGGCGCGCTCAACTACGTGCTGATGGCGCTGCGGCTGGTCGATGCGCCGGTCGGCTGGCTGTCGGACGAGCGCATCGCGCTGTTCGCCATCATGTTCGTGACGATGTGGCGCGGCCTGGGCTGGTACATGGTGATGTACCTGGCCGCGCTGCAGGCCGTGCCGCAGGACATGCAGGAAGCGGCGCTGCTCGATGGCGCGAACCGCTGGCAGCGCTTCTGGAAGATCACCGTGCCGATGCTGCGCCCGACGATCATGGTCTGCTCGATCCTCTCCGTGCTGGCCGCGCTGAAGGCCTACCAGGAAGTGGACGTGCTGACCCAGGGCGGCCCGATGAATTCCACGTTCACCGCGCTGTACTACGCCTACGACCAGGGCCTGAAGCACCTGAAGCTGCCGCGCGCGCTGGCCGCCAGCTTCGTCGTCACGCTGCTGTGCATCGCCATCGCGCTGGTGTGCCTGCGCTACCTGAAGCCGCGCCGTTGAGTACCCATCCGATGAAGACCGCCAGCCACTACCTGCTGCTGACCGCCATCGCGCTGCTGTGCGTCTTCCCGTTCTGGTGGACAGTCGTCACGGCGCTGTCCACCGAGGGCAATGTGTTTGCCTTCCCGCCCACGTTCTGGCCGAAGGCGCCGTCGCTGCGGAACTTCGCCGAGGCGATGGAAGTCATCCCGCTGTGGGACTTCTTCAGGAATTCCGTCATCATCGCCGCCTGCACCGTGCTGTGGAAGCTGGCCCTGTGCTCGATGGCCGCCTACCCGCTGGCGCGCCTGCAGTTCCGCGGCCGCAGGCTGGTGTTCGGCCTGATCCTCGCCACGCTGGTGCTGCCGTCCGAGGTGAACTTCCTCGTCAACTTCATCACCGTGACGAAGCTGTCCCTCGTCGACACCTACACGGGCGTGATCCTGCCGAACATCGTCACGGCCGTGGCGATCCTGCTGCTGAAACAGGCCTTCGAGGAAGTGCCGCAGGACCTGATCGACGCGGCCCGCGTGGACGGCGCTTCCGAGTGGACCATCTTCACGCGCATCATGCTGCCGCTGATCGCGCCGTGGCTGGCCACCGTCGGCATCCTGACGGCCGTGGAAGCGTGGAACGAATACATCTGGCCCTCGATCGTCATGAGCAAACCCAGCGAATTCCCCCTGTCGGTCGGCGTGCTGTACCTGCGCGGCACGTTCGGCAGCAGCACCCGCGTGATCGCGGCGGGCACCGTCATCACCATCCTGCCCACGCTGGCAGCATTCCTCTTCACCCAACGTTACTTCATGCGCGGCATGGACGGAGCAGTCAAATGAATCATCAAGAACTACGAAAAATCGCGGGCCAGCTGATCATGATCCGCTTCCCCGGCACCGAGCTCGATGCCACCACCGCCGACTTCCTGCGCACCAACGGCATCCGCGCCGTCTGCCTGTTCCGCGGGAACATGACGGATGCGGCGCAGCTGTCGAAACTGACCGCTGATTTGAAAGCCGCCCTGGGCGACGAAGCCCTGATCGGCATCGACCAGGAAGGCGGCGCCGTGGTGCGCTCGACCTGGGTGCCCGCGCCACCGGCCGCAATGGGCCTGGGCGCCGCCGACGACACGGACCTGGCGCACCGCACCGGCGCCGCCGTGGCCCGTGCCGTGAAGGCGCTGGGCTTCAACTGGAACTTCGCGCCTGTGCTGGACCTGAACAACAACCCGCACAATCCCGTGATCGCCGAGCGCTCGTTCGGTGCCGAGCCGATCCGCGCCACGCAGCTGGCCATGGCCTGGATGGCCGGCAGCGAGACGGAAGGCGTGGCGTGCTGCGTCAAGCACTTCCCCGGCCATGGCGACACCAGCGTCGATTCGCACCGCGACCTGCCCACCGTCGACAAGCCCCGCAGCGAGCTGGAAGCCTTCGAATTCGCACCGTTCCGCATCGCCGCCCCGCTCGCACCGGCCGTGATGACGGCGCACATCGTCTATCCCGCCATCGATGCCGACAATCCCGCCACGATGTCGCCGGCAATCCTCGATGGCATCCTGCGCCGGGAGTGGAACTACGACGGCGTGATCATCACGGACGGCATGGACATGCACGCCATCGCCGGCCGCTACGGCGTGGGCAACGCGGCCGTGCGGGCACTGGCCGCTGGCGCCGACATGGTCATGGCCCTCGGCACCACCGCAACGCAGAACGAGACGCTCGACGCGATCGCCAACGCCATCGCCGACGGCACGCTGACGCAGGCCCACATCGATGCGCGGCTCAAGCGCCTGGCGCGCCTCGCCAGCAAGTATCCGTGCACGCCGCGCGAGTACACGGAAGATGCCGCCGACCGCGTCGTCATGGCCGAAGGCTGGCAGCGTTCGCTCACGGCGCGCGGCAATCCGCAACGTCCCGCTCCCGGCAGCAAGGTGCGGCTGGTGGCGCGCCAGGATGTGGTCAGCGACGGCGTCTCGGAAGCGGGCGTCTCCGCCGCCAGGGTCGCCGCGTCGCTGGGCCAGCTGTACGACGTGGAGCTCGTCACGTTCGCCGATGCCGACACGTTCGACTGGTCCGCCCTGCCTGACGATGGCCGCTACACGATCCTGGCCTCCACGTCCCGCCTGCGCTACGGCGACCATGCGCGCGCCACCTGGCGGCCGGACCTGCACGTGGCGCTGTGGAACCCGTACCAGGCGCTCGACATCGACGCGCCGGCCCTGATGACCTACGGCTTCGCGGCACCGGCACTCGATGCCGTCAACGCCTGGCTGCAGGGCGACATCGAAGCGGCCGGCCGCTGCCCGGTGCCGGGCTTTGCGTAAAGCCGCCGGACCCGATCGACAACAACAAACCCGAGACAACGACAATGACGACGGCGCAACTGAACAAAAGCCCCCTGTTCTGGGTTCCCACGCTGTACCTGGCGCAGGGCCTGCCGTTCTACGCGATCGCCGTGATCGCGGCGCAGATGTTCAAGAGCATGGGCGTGGCCAACGACGACATCGCCCACTGGACGGCGGCGATCGGCACCGCGTGGATCTTCAAGCCCTTGTGGAGTCCGTTCCTGGAACTGGCGCCCAGCAAGAAGCTCGTCGTCGTCACGTTCCAGGTCGTGGGCGGCATCTGCATGGGCCTCGTCGCCCTGACCCTGCAGCTGCCCGCCTGGTTCGCCGCCTGCGTGGCGATGCTGTGGCTGGTGGCGATCAGCGCCGCCACGCACGATATCGCCTGCGACGGCCTGTACATCGCCAGCCTCAGTAAAAAACAGCAGGCGCAGTATGCCGGCTGGACCGGCACCTTCTTCAACGCCGGCCGCTTCATCTCGATGGGCGGCCTGGTGATCCTGGCCGGCTACCTGGAAAAGACACAGGGCGTAACGGCGGCCTGGACCATCATCTTCGGCATCCTGGCCGCGTCGATGATCGCGCTCGGCCTGTACCACAGCTGGGCGCTGCCGCCGGCGAAGAACGCTGCGGGCGGCGACCGCACCGTGGCGGGCGTGGCGCGCACGTTGCAGGAGGTGATCGTGGACTACGTCAACAAGCCGGGCATCTGGGTGTCGATCCTGTTCATCATCCTGTTCCGCGCCGGCGAGGCGCAGGTGCAGACGATCGGCCCGCTGTTCCTGCGCGATGCCATCGACAAGGGCGGCCTGGGGCTGACGACGGCGCAGGTGGGCATCGTCTACGGCACCTCGGGCACGATCGCCTTCATCGTGGGCTCGATCGCCGGCGGCTATTTCACGTCGTGGCTGGGCCTGCGCCGCGCGATCCTGCCGCTGATCCTCGCCGTCAACCTGCCGAACCTGGTGTTCTGGTACCTGTCGACGTGGCACCCGCAGGACCTGGTGATCATCGGCACCGCGCTGTCGCTGGAAATGTTCGGCTACGGCTTCGGGTTTGTCGGCATCATCCTGTACATGATGCAGGTGGTCGCGCCAGGCAAATACACCACGGCGCACTACGCCTTCTCGACCGGCATCATGCAGCTGGGCTTCGTGCTGTTCAAGTGGATCAGCGGCGACATGCAGAAGGCGCTCGGTTATCAACACTTCTTCGTGTGGGTGCTGCTGGCCGCGATTCCCGTCGCTATCCTGTCGCAGTTCATCCCGATGGATTCGCGCATCACGGAAGACGCGGAAGCACCGGCCGCAGACACCGACAAGGCGGCCGTTATCTGATGGCCGCCGTCACGCTGAAGAACGTCGTCAAGCGCTACGGCGACCAGACCGTCATCCACGGCATCGACCTGGCCATCGCCGACGGCGAATTCACCGTCTTCGTCGGCCCTTCCGGCTGCGGCAAGTCGACGCTGCTGCGCATGATCGCCGGGCTGGAGGACATCAGCGCCGGCGAGCTGCAGTTCGACGGCCGCCGTGCCAACGAGCTGGCGCCGGCAGCGCGCGAACTGGCGATGGTGTTCCAGTCCTATGCGCTGTACCCGCACATGACGGTGTACGAGAACATGGCGTTCGCGCTGCAGCTGGCCAGGCAGGACAAGGCGAAGATCCGCACTGCCGTCGAGCGGGTGGCGGATGTACTGCAGATCACCCACCTGCTGGCGCGCCGTCCGAAGGATCTGTCCGGCGGCCAGCGCCAGCGCGTGGCGATCGGCCGCGCCATCGTGCGCGAACCGAAGCTGTTCCTGTTCGACGAGCCCCTGTCGAACCTGGACGCGAGCCTGCGCGTGCAGATGCGCGTGGAGCTCAGCCGCCTGCACCAGCAGCTGGGCACCACGATGATCTACGTGACGCACGACCAGGTGGAAGCCATGACGCTGGGCCAGCGCATCGTCGTGTTCAACCAGGGCCGCATCGAGCAGGCCGGCACGCCGCGCGAGCTGTACGACGCGCCCGCCAACCTGTTCGTCGCCGGCTTCCTCGGTTCGCCGAAGATGAACCTGATCCCCGCAGCGGATGCGGGCGTGACCGGCGCGGTCACCGTCGGCATCCGTCCGGAACACGTGCGCCTGGCCATGAGCGACGATGCGCAGCGCACCGCCGCCACCGTCACGCACGTGGAATACCTGGGCGACCAGACCATCGTGTACGCCAGCGTGGGTGCGACGCCCGTGGCCGTGAAACTGCCGCCGCAGGGTGCGCCGCTGGCACCGGGCGAGCGCATCGACCTGCATCTGCCCCGCGCGCAGTGCCACCTGTTCGATGCGGACGGCCGCCGCCAGCGGGAAGCATGACGCAGAGGGTGGCGGGAATTTACAGCCCGTTACAAATGCCTCCAGCGGAAACATGCCATTCTTGAAATTTATGGGACAATAAGTGTTTGTCCCCTCGTCCGAAGGATTTTTTCATCATGTCCCAGTTCCGTCTCGCCCGCATCAGCCTCCTGCTGGCCGCCATTGGCCTGAACGCCGCGTTCGCGCCGGTCTTCGCTCAAGACAAGCCTGCCGCGCCGGCTGAAGCGCCGAAGGATACCGTGCGCCCCGAGCTGTTCAAGCTGGTCGATCCGGCCCAGATCAAGCCGCTGATGGATGCCAAGAACTACGCCGAAGTGAAGAGCCGCCTGGCCCAGGCCGACGCGCTGCCGAACAAGACGCCGTATGAAGATTTCGTGCTGAACCGCATGCGCATCTCGCTCGCCTCCGCGACCAGCGACAACGCCACGCTGACGACCGCGCTGGAAGCCGTGATCAACTCCGGCAAGCTGAGCCCGAACGAAACGCGCGACTTCGTGCTGGCCCTGGCGAACCAGTACTACAACAGCAAGGACTACGCGAAAGCCATCACCTGGTTCAAGCGCTACGAGACGGAAACCGGCGACAACAAGGTGCACCAGTACATCGTGCGCGCCTACTACTTCAACAACGACTTCGCCACGGCGAAGACGGAACTGCTGAAGGACCTGGAAACGAACCAGAAGGCCGGCAAGCAGCCAGCCCTGGAAGAACTGCAGCTGCTGGCCAATACCGGTGCCAAGACGAAGGACCAGGCCACCTACCTGCTGGCCATGGAAAACCTGGTGCGCTACTACCCGAACGACGACTACTGGCAGGACCTGCTGAGCCGCACGCAGGGCAAGTCGAGCTACTCGAACCGCTTCACGCTGGACATCCTGCGCCTGCAGAAGGTCGCCACGTCCAAGATGGTCGCGGAAGACTACACGGCGATGGCCGAACTGGCCCTGCTGGCCGGCCAGCCGATCGAAGCTAAACAGGCGCTGGATGCAGGCTTCTCGAACGGCGTGCTCGGCACCGGCACCAACGCCGCCCAGCACAAGAAGCTGCGCGCGCAGGCCGACAAGCAGGCCGCCGACGACCAGAAGAACATCGGCACGGGCGAAGCCTCGGCCCGCAAGTCGAAGAACGGCACCGGCCTGATCAACCTGGGTTACGCCTACGTCACGCTGGGCGAGTACGACAAGGGCATCGCCCTGATCAAGGAAGGCATCGCCAAGGGCGGCCTGCCGAATGCGGAAGATGCCAAGCTGCGCCTGGGCTATTCGTACGCGATGGCCGGCAAGAAGGACGAAGCCATCCAGACGCTGCAGGGCGTGACGGGCACCGACGGCCGCGGCGACCTGGCACGTTACTGGACGCTGTGGGTGAACCGTCCGGCCGGCGGCGCTGCGCCAGCGGCGAAGTAAGCCTTTCAGTTCAGGCTGCATAAGAAAAGCGGGGATGGCCGGTAACGGTCATCCCCGCTTTTTATCGGCGCTTGTTGAACCTTCAGCGCGGCTTGCCCAGTCCCGCCGCGAACGCGCGGCCGAATGCGCCGGCCTGGTCGTCCATGCCGTGACAGGTGGCGCTGGCCCCCTCGACTGGTTGCGCACAGGGCACGTCCCGGTCCAGCGACCACCAGTGCAGGCCGGCCAGGCCCATCGACCGCACGGCCGCGCCCAGCGTGCGCGCATCGGCCACGGTGAAATCGTTGCGCGCCACGTCGTTCACGCCGATCATCGGGGTGACTTCGATCTGCGCCAGCGGGATGCCGTATTTGCCGCTCACATTGCGCGCGGCCTGCACGGCCGATGCGGCCATGTCGCAGGCATCGCCCTTGACGACGCACACATCGGCTTTCGGCGGGCCGTAATCCATCACCATCAGGTTGAACGTCCAGTCCTTCAGGCCGCTTGCACGCACGGCCGCCAGGATCGTTTCGCCCAGCGCGTTCAGGCTTTTCCGGCTGCCGTCGGACGCCGCATGCGTGGCCACCGTGAACGAGAAGCGCAACGCGGGGCGGTGCTTCTGCGCGGTGGCGGCACGCGCCAGCAGCGAGTCGATCTGCTCTGTCGTCTGGCCAGCCTCGATGTCGAAGTCGATGCCGCGCAGGTGCTTCGAATCGTAGCGGTCGATGAAGCGTTCCATGCCGGCATCGGTGGCGCAGGTGAACACGCCGCCCTGCCCGCCGGTGGAGATCACGTAATCGGTGCCGGCCTGCACGAAGCGGGCGACATGGGCAGCGACCTGCGTGCCGGGCCTCTTGCCCCACACTTCGTCGCCGCATTCGCCGGTGGCAAAGGCCCAGGTCAAGGGCCCGGCATCGGCCGGCAGCGCGGTGCCCTCCAGCGGCAGGAATTTGTAGGGGCTGTAGACGAACTTCGGCGCGGCGTGGGCGGCTGTCCCCGTGGCCAGCGCCAGCAACGGCGCAAACACCACCGCGGCGGCGAGTCGTTGAAAAGTCATGCGGAAGTCTCCTGTGAAGCGTAGGCCAGCGCCAGCACCTCGGCCTTGGTGAGGCCAGCGGCAGCCGGCGCGGCCCACCAGTAATTGACCATGGTGTTCAGCACGCCGAGCGATTCGACGTGATGCCACCACAGCGAGGGAATGAACAAGGCGTCGCCCGGTTCCAGCTCGGCGACCAATGCATGATCGAGCGCCTTGCGAAAACGGGGGAAGCGGCTGAAATCCGGCGCACGGAAGGACACGAGGCTGATCGGCGTGGGCGTCGGCGCGAAGTCCAGCGGGCCGAGGTACAGGTTGCGGCCCTGCTCTGGCGGGAACAGGGTAAAACGGCGGCGACCGCTGACGACGCAGGCGATGTTCTGCGACTCGTCGAAGTGCGCGGGCGTGATGACGCCATTGCCGAGCCACAGGCGCGGTGCGGCTGCCGGGTCGATGAACGGGGCGCGGTTCGCGGCCGTAAAACCGGGCAGGCAGTCATCCAGCAACGCACTCTGCATCGCCACGGCCGGCGCCTTCGGAAACTGCGAATAGCGCGCCACCTGCTCGATCACGGCGGACACGGTGCGCCTGCTGTGCACGAAGTTGAACGCCTGCAGGCCCGGCTTGTAGAACAGCCGGCCGCCCTCCTCCGGCGCCATCAGCACCGTGTCGGCGGCCGTGCCGCGATCGAAGGCCATCAGGTAGCGGCACAGCACTTCCGGCGCCCCGCGGCCCTGCTGCACCGCCGGCCAGTCGCGCACGAAACCGCGCAGCACCACCGGGCGCTGCGCGGCCACCAGTGCGGCAAATGCATCGGCATCGATACCGGACAGTTCGGGAACGGCACTCGTCATCGTCTCTCCAAAAAGAAAACCTCGCGCCGGGCGAGGTTTTCATCGTACAGCGTGAACCCGGATACCGGATCAGTATTTGAAGCGCAGGCCCGCGTAGTACTGGGCACCGTTGGCATAGAAGCGTGCCGGCTGGTCCTTGTTGTACACGTAGTTCTTCAGGATCGGCTCGTTCATGTTCTGGCCGGACAGCGTGAGCACCACGTTCTTCGTGATGTTCCAGTTCAGCGAGGCGGACAGCTGGCCCGTCTCGTCCTGGTACAGCGGCGTGCCGCGGTCCAGCGCCGCCAGGTAGGCCGAGCGCCATGCGTAGCCGATGCGGAAGTTGAAGCGGTCGTTCTCGAAGTAGGCGCCGACATTGGCCGTGGTCTTCGAGGCGCCCAGCATGTCGCAGGGGCTGGACGAGGTGACCGTCTGCGTGGCCGGGCAGCTGCCGAAGTCCTGCTTCGAGTCGGACAGCGTGACGTTGCCGTCCACGCCGAAGCCCGCGCCCAGCGGCATCTGCAGCGCCAGCTCGATGCCCTTCACGTTGGCGTCCACATTGACCGGCGACGTGATCGTGTAGTTGGCGAACACGGGCTGGCCGGAGGTCTGCGAGGCCCGGCTGTCGATGAAGCTGCCGGTGCTGGTGCCATAGCCCACGTAGTTATGCAGGTCCATGTAGAACAGGCCCACGGAAGCCAGCGCGCGCGGTGCGAAGTACCACTGCACGGTGCCGTCGATATTGTTCGACAGCGTGGGCTTCAGGCTGGCGTTGCCGCCGTTGCCGGTGTGCGTCTCGTCCGTCAGCGACACGGTGCCGCCCAGCGCGCCGAAGTCCGGACGCGTCATCGTGCGGGAGATGCCGAAGCGGGCCACGACATCGGAGCGCACGTCGAACTTCAGGTTCAGGCTCGGCAGCACTTCCGTATGGTTGTTCTCGATGCGGGTCTGCTGCACGAAGCCGCCCCACGGGAATGCCGGCAGGTTGCCGCCCGGGAGCTGGTTCGGCAGGATCTGGTAGCCGTTCGATTCGCCCTCGGTGCGCACCACGCGCACGCCCACGTTGCCGCTCCAGCCGTCGCCTTCCATTTCCGTGGAGACGTAGGCAGCCTTGGTCTTCTCCTTCAGGTTGAACATGTCCGGATAGTAGATCCGTTCGGTGCTGCGGTTCGAGTGCTCCGCACCCCAGGCCTGCAGGATGGCCGGATCGAGTTCCCAGACGTTTTTCGGGAAGTCGCCGTTCAGGTCGTTGCCGAAGTTCGAAGGATAAGTATTGCCGTTCCAGGCCGGGTTGGTGGATGCGGAACCGGGCACCGTGTTGGCCCAGTTCGGCCCCTGCGAGATGGCGAAGTTGCTGCGGTCGTGGTCCGTGCCGCGCAGGCCGAACTTGATTTCCTTGAACGTGTCGTTCGTCAGGCGGAATGCCGCGTCGATCTGGCCGTAGGTCTCTTCGTCGGACGTGGTGGCCGGGCTGTAGCCGAACACCCAGTCGAGCACCGTGCCGGTGAACTGCGTGGTGTCGATCGACGGGAACTTGACGGTGGCGGGCGAACCGAGGCCATTGAGCTGGTAGCTGACGCCGGAGTTGTTCACGTCGCCCTCGTACACGCCCTGCGATGGCGTGGCGCCGGTGCCGCGGGTCTTGCCGACCGAGGCGGACAGCGACAGCTGGTCGTTGACGCGCCATTTGCCGGCCAGGTCGAGGAACTCGGACTTGGCGTAGGCGCCTTCGCGCACGATGTTGTCGACGATCCCGTAGCGCAGCGGATTGGCCGCCGTGCCCTTGTTGGCGAAGGATGCCGACGTGAGCGTGCCGTTGCGCACGGTGTACGAGTCAGGCACGACATTGCCGCCGATGGCGCCGCTGCCCAGCATGTCCGTCATGTAGTTGCGGTTGTAGTTGGAGGCTTCCAGCTTCGAGTTGAAGTAGGTGCCTTCCAGCGAGAAGTCGCGCGATGGCTTGAACTGCAGGTCCACCAGCCCGCCCTTGCGGTGGCGTTCCTGCGTGAACAGGGAGGAGCCGATCAGGCGCGGGTACCAGACGTTGGCCAGGTCCGGCTTGGCCAGCGCCAGCGCACTGGTGGGCGCGATCTGCGTATATTGCAGCAGTTCCTGGCCGTCGCGGCGCAGGCTGCGTTTTTCCGAGAAGCCCTGCACCATGATGCCGAAGGTGTTGGCTTCGTTCTTCCAGTTGATCAGGCCGGAGAATTGCGGGTCGGTCTTCTCGGCCAGCGTGGAGTACACGGCCTGCACGCTGCCTTCGATCGACAGGGGCTGCTTGAAGTCCAGCGGGTGGCGGGTGATCACGTCGATCGAGCCGGCCGCGCCGCCTTCCACCATGTCGGCGGTCGGCGACTTGCGCACGATGACCTGGCCGACGATTTCCGATGGCAGCAGCGAGTACGAGGTGGTACGGCCGACGGCGCCGCCCACCTGGTCGAGCACGAACCAGTCGCCGGAGGAGACGGCGTGGCCATTGATGGTCGTTTGCGTGAGGGCGGGCGCGGTGCCGCGCAGGCTGACGCGGTCGTTCTCGTCGAAGCCGCCGGAGCCGGCAGCGGAGGCGCTGATGTTCACGCCGGGCAGGCGCTGCAGCGAGTCGGCCACGTTCTTGTCGGGCATCTTGCCCACGTCTTCGGCCGTGATGACCTCGATATTGGCCGCGGCATTGCGCTTGACCGCCAGCGACTGCTGCAGCGCGGCGCGGATGCCGGTGACGATCACCACTTCCGGCTCGCCCTGCGCGGCGGGCTGCGTGGTCGTTTCCTGTGCCTGCGCGCTCATGCTCATGCTCGTGCTCAGGACCAGCAGTGCGGCAGCGGCGGCCGCCGGCGTCAGGCGGCTGCCTGCCGGGCGTTGGGTATGTTGTTGTACTGCCTGGTTGCGCTTCATGTACTCCCCCTTGATGTAGGCCTCCCTCGAGGCCCGGTCCAATGTCATCCTGCACGGTGCGCCGCCCCGGTGCGTCTCCGCGGCAGCGTACGGTGTTCTCCCTGCGACTACAAAACCAATCGAACGCCAATATAACTCCAACCAATACCACAACACTACCAATTTTCGTATTTATTTCACATGTTGTAGTCGAAACACATACCACTTTTGGACATACGGGAAGCTGGCAGGGGCAATACCCCCATAATTGGCTTTGCAAGGATGCGTACCGCTTTATGTATGGTCTTTTTTTGGTATTATCGACGCCGCATTTCCACACGGTCCGCGCAGTCCCGGCGCACCATTCAGACGACCACGCACGGAAGTAAAGGCGATGACCACGGTGACGACGCTTGCAGACCTGATGCGCAACCTGGAGCAGACCAGTTTGCCGCTGTACCAGCAGCTGCAGCGGGCGCTGCGCGAGGCGATCGACCAGCGCATCTTCGGTCCCGACGAAGCACTGCCGGCGGAACGCCAGCTGGCCGCCGACCTGTCGGTATCCCGCATCACGGTGCGCAAGGCCATCGACGGCCTGGTGGAGGAAGGCCTGCTGGTGCGCCGGCCCGGCTCCGGCAATTTCATCAACACGCGCATCGAGAAGAACTTCGCCAAGCTCACGTCGTTTTCGGAGGACATGCGGGCACGGGGCCGCACGCCGCGCAGCGTGTGGCTGAAGCGTTCGGAGGGAACGGTAACGCCGGAAGAAGCGCTGCGGCTGCGGCTCTCGCCGGGCGCGCCCGTGTACCGCTTCAACCGCATCCGCTTTGCCGACGACATGCCGATGTGCCTCGAATACGCGACCATCGTGGCCGGCGCCCTGCCCGCGCTCGATGCGGTGGATGTGTCGATGTACGAGGCGCTGGAGCGCACCGGGCACCGGCCGGTACGCGCCCTGCAGCGGCTCTCCGCGCTGCTGCTGAACGCCGAACAGGCGCAGCTGCTGCAGGCGCAGCCCGGCGATGCGGGACTGGCCGTGGAGCGGCTCGGCTTCCTGCGCGATGGCCGCGCGGTGGAGTTCTGCCGCTCGATCTTCCGCGGGGATATGTATGACTTCGTGGCGGAGTTGAGCACGCCGTAGGAGGCCGCAAGAAACGGCCGTCCGCTCGGAGCTCGATGTTGCAGAGAACGGCTGCGTACGGGGTCTGACCCACAGCGCCCGGGACCTCGAGCCCGGTCAAGACAGCATCGCGGGTCTGACCCCAGCCTTATGCGAGCGCTGTCAACACGCATGCAAACGGCTGGGGTCAGACCCGCGACATTGCCAACAGCTGTGGCGAAAGGTAACGGCGCTGTGGGTCAGACCCCGTACGCTACGGCCGCGGGCGAGATCGGACGCGGTGCGCTACGACCCCTTACTTCGCCTTGTCCTTGTCCCCCGCCATCACCACCACCAGCTTGGCCGGATCGATGTACTTGCGGAACGTGGCGTTCACCTGCTCCACCGTCAGCGCCTTCAGCCGCTCCTCGTGGCGCTTGCTCCACGCATAGGTATCGCCGCGGTCCATCAGCGCGGTCCAGCCGCTGGCCAGCACGCCGTCGCGCGAGCGGTTCTGCATGCGCTGCTGCAGCAGGCCGGACTTGGCGCCCGCCACTTCGGCCGGCGTGAAGCCCTTCTGCACGGCCAGCGCCAGTTCTTCGCGGATCGCGCCATCGAGCTTCTTGAGGTTCTGCGGCGCGGCGATGGCGTTGATGGAGAAGTTCGCGGCCGTGTCGAAGTCGTTGACCGACAGGCCGGAACCGCCGCCATACGACAGGCCGTCCTTCTGGCGGATGCGGTCCATCAGCCGCGACTTCAGGCCGCCGTCGCCGAAGATGTAGTTGGCCAGTTCCAGCGCCGGATAGTCCGGGTCGTCCATCTTCATGGCGAAGTTCACGCGCGCCGTGTAGAAGCCGTTTTCCTTGTCCGGCGTGTCGAGCGTCTTCGACAGCGCTGCGCGCTCGGCATTGCGGTCCAGGATGCGCTCGTAGTGCGCGCGGCTCTGCCAGGTGCCGAGGGTTTCCGCGATCGTCTTGCTGATCTCGTTCTTGTCGAAGTCGCCCACGATCGCGAGCTCGCCGTTCGACGCGCCGTAGAATTCTTCGTGGTAGGCCTTCAGGTCTGCCAGCTTCATCGCCTTCAGTTCGGCGATCTGCTCGTCGACCGTCATCACGTTGCGGGGATCGCCCTTCGGCCACGGATCGAAGTAGGTTTCCAGTTCCTGGCTGGCCAGCGCCTGCGGTTCGTTGCGGCCCGACTCGATGCCCACGATCCACTGCTGGCGCAGCTGCTCGAATTCCGCCGCCGGGAAGACCGGTTCGCGCAGCACGTGCACGGCCAGGCGCAGCGCCGCATCGAGGTTCTCGCGCGTGGTGTCGAAGTGGTACATGCTGCCGCCCATCTTCAGCTTCGACATCGCGTCCGCCAGCTGGGCGCGTGTGTACTTGCTGGTGCCGCGCGCCAGCATCTCGCCGGTGGCGGCCGCGATCATCTGCTTGCCGAACTGGTTCTTCTCGTCGCCCCACTGCAGCCGCAGGTCGACGGTGACCGTCTCGCCGCGGTTCTTCTTCGGCAGCAGCGCCACCTTCAGCCCGCCGATCGTCTTGAGCTCCGTGCGCGCCACGATATTGTCCTGGCTCGGGTCGAAGTTCTCGGACGTGAGCACGCTGTCCTTCGCCTTGAAGTCCTTCAGCACGTCCGCGGCGGTGGGTGCGGCGCCGATCACGGCGCGCTGCGGCGTATCCTCCGGCAGGAACAGGCCGATGGTGCGGTTGTCGCGCTTGAAGTAGCGCCCCGCCGTTTCGGCCACCTGCTGCGACGTGATCTTCGGCAGCGCATCGCGGCCCTGGAACAGCAGGCGCCAGTCGCCCAGCGCGATCTGTTCGGACAGCGCCACGCCCACCTGCTGCGGATCGTTCAGCGATTTCTCGATGCCGTTGGCGAAGCTGCGGCGCGTGCGCTCCATCTCCTCTTCCGTGGGCGGCTGCTTGGCCAGGCTTTCGACGGCTTCGGCCAGCGCATCGCGCACCGGCTCGACCGGCTGGCCGGCTTTCACGACGGCGCCGAACAGCTGCAGGCCGGGCGCATAACCCAGCTGGCCGAACGCGAATACCTGCGCGGCCTTGCCCGATTCGGCCAGCAGCTTGTGCAGGCGGCCGTTCGGCGTGTCGCCCTCGATCTCGCTGATGAAGGCCAGCGGGTCGGCATCCGGGTGCAGCGAGGAAGGCACCTTGTAGCCGATCAGGACCAGCTGCATGTCGCCCTTGCGGCGCACGGTGAACTGGCGGTCGCCATCCTGCACGGGTTCCACGGTCCAGAATGGCGGCAGCTGGCGCTTCGGTTTCGGGATCGTGCCGAAGGTCTTGCCGATCCACGCCAGCGTCTGCGCCGGATCGAACTTGCCGGCCACCAGCAGCACTGCATTGTCCGGCTGGTACCAGGTGCGGTAGAACGCCTGCAGGTTCTCGATCTTCACGTTCTCGATGTCGCTGCGGTTGCCGATGGTGGACCGGCCGTAGCTGTGCCAGTCGAACGCAATGCTCTGCATGCGTTTCAGCAGCACGCCGAACGGACTGTTCTCGCCGCTCTCGTATTCGTTGCGCACCACCGTCATCTCGGAATCGAGATCCTTCTTGGCGATGAAGGACTTGGTCATGCGCTCCGCTTCCATCTGCAGGGCCCACTTCAGGTTCTCGTCGCTGGCGGCGAACACCTCGTAGTAGTTGGTGCGGTCGAGCGACGTGGTGCCGTTGAAGTTCATGCCCCGGTTGGCGAATTCCTGCGGGATGTTGCGGTGCTGCGGCGCGCCCTTGAACATCAGGTGTTCGAGCAGGTGGGCCATGCCCGTCTCGCCGTAGTTCTCGTGGCGCGACCCCACCAGGTAGGTGACGTTGACGGTGACCGTGGGCTTCGACGCATCGGGGAACAGCAGCACCTTCAGGCCGTTCGGCAGGCGGTACTCGGTGATGCCTTCGACGGACGGGCCCTTGACGACGCCGGCCGGCAGCGCCTGGCCATGCACGACGGGGGGAACGAAGGTGAGGGAGAAGCAGGACAGCAGCGCGGCAGGAAGGATCGAACGACGCAGGGCAGGACGAAGGGTCATGTGGTTTCGCGGGTCACGTGAAAACCCTATCCTACGCCGATCCCGGCGCGGAAGAAATACGCTGAAGCTTAAGGGTGCCGGAGGATCAGGCCTTGTCGCCGGGGAGCGGCACGTGGCAGGCATCGACCACCTGCAGCTTGTTGTCGGCGGCGAACTGGCGCACGAAGTGATACGCCATCGGCTCCACATCCTTCAGGCCTTCGTTGACGACCACCGCCTTGACCCCGTTGATCATCGTGGGGCGTACCAGCGGCGAGTACTGCAGGTGCGCGTTGCGTCCGCCGCCGCCCGTGCTGCCCGCGGGGCGGAAGCACGACATCACGCCGCACAGGCGATCCGCCCAGTCGCTGGGCCGGAACTGCTTGCCGTCGAGGGTAAGCCCAAGAATGAAGAACTCGCTGGTCATAGACGGAAAACCATAGGCAGGAAGCTGAGACGTGGATGAGACGATGGGGCGGGGGTATTATATCTTATAGAAGACCTGACCGCCGAGTACCCGACTGGACCGGAAAGGAATGCGGGCGCCCGGTCCGCGCATGCAGCATTGTAAGCCGGTTCGGGCCGTGGCGATGTTCCTGCAAGCCGGCCACTGCCCGGCCTGCCCGGCCTGCACGATCAGCCGAGGGCCATGGCGCCGGACATCAGCAGCAGCAGCAGCATCCACAACAGCAGCGCGCGCCAGACCAGGCCCACGGTGCTCTGCAGCGCGCGCACGGAGGGTTCGTCGCCCGGCAGCGCTTCCACTTCCACGTCGCTGATGTCCACGGTGGCCGCATCGACCGGCACCAGGCGCGCCAGGTTTTCCTGCGGCGTGCCGAGGCGCACGCCCATCGCGCCGCCGCCGGCGGCCAGGATGATGCCGATGGCCTCGTCGCGCCAGCGGTGCGCGAAATTGCGCCAGGCGTAGATCGCGTCCTCGAAATTGCCGACCACGGCGAAGGCCACGGCCGTCAGGCGCGCGGGGATCCAGTCGATCCAGTAGAAGGCGCGCGCGGCGAACTGGCCGAACGCCTCGTTCTTCATGTGCTCCGGTTCGTTCCAGGCGCGCGCCAGGTATTCGGAGACGCGGTACATCACGGCCGCGGCGGGACCGAGCGGCAGCAGGAACCAGAAGAACACGCCGAACACGTTGCGGTGCGTGGTGATCAGCGCCTTCTCGACGGCGATGCGGGCGATCTCGTTGGCTTCCAGGCCCACCGTGTCCGTCTTCGTCCATTCGGCCAGCAGCGCGCGTGCGGCCGCTTCGTCGCCCGCGTTCAGGGCCAGCTGGATCGATGTGAAGTAATGGCTGTAGTGGCGGAAGCCCAGGGTCAGGTAGACGATCAGCACGTTCCAGGCAAAGGCGCCCAGGATCAGGTTGTAGCGCAGCAGCAGCCAGTAGACCAGCGCGGTGGGCACCATCAGCGCGGCCATCATCAGGAACCAGCCCATGCGGCCATGCGTGGCCTGGCCGGCGTTGAACCAGGCTTCCATGCGCACGGCGAACAGCTTGATGTTGGCGTAGATCGGGTTATCCGCGCGCAGCGGCTTCATCTGCTCGAGCAGCAAGGCGCAGAGAATCGATAGAAATGTCATTGAAATCCTTTGAGGCTGCCTCCGGGGCAGTGTTTCCATGCCCGGGGATGGCAATAGCGCAATGTGCGCTACGATAGCCTAAGCGCGCAAGAAATGAAACAGGTTGCGCAGCATCCCCGCCGTGGCGCCCCAGATGAAATGGCGGCCGTACGGCATCGTGTAGAACGACCTGGTGCGCTCCTGCAGCGCGAACGAGCGGCGCTGGTGATGCGCGCCATCGAGCAGGAAGGCCAGCGGCACTTCGAAGATCTCGGCCACCTCGAACGGGTCGGCCTTCAGCGTGAATGGCGGCGCGACGAGCGCCACGACCGGCGTGACCGCGTAGCCGGTGCCCGTGTGGTACAGGGGCAGCGTACCCAGCACCTCGATATGGCGGCGGTGCAGGCCCGTCTCTTCTTCCGTTTCGCGCAGCGCCGTGTCGACCGCATCCGCATCGGTCGGTTCGGCGCGCCCGCCCGGGAACGCGATCTGGCCGGCGTGATCGTGCAGGTGCGCGGTACGCTGCGTGAGCAGCACGGTGAGGCCTTCGGCCCGCTGCACCAGCGCGATCAGCACGGCAGCCGGCGTGGGGGCGGCGCGCGCCATCGAGGCTTCATCCGCCCCTTCAGGCGTCCAGGCACGCTCCATGGCGAAACGTTCGCGCAGCCAGGCGGGCGTCTGGCGCTCGGGCGCCACGGGCGGCTCGCCGGCGATGGCGTCGATCGGCAGCTGGGCGGGGTCGAAGAGGGGCTTGGCCAAGGAATTCTCCGGTTCGGCAAACGATACACGTGTGGGCGGCAGGCCCGACATCAAGCGCTGGCGCGAGAAAAGCGGCATAAAAAAAGGGATGCCGCGGACGGCATCCCTTTTTCGCTCCAGGCCACGCAGGCGCGGCCCGGCGAGGATTACTCGCCTTTGGCCGCAGCAGCGCGGCGTTGTGGCAGTTTTTCCTTGATACGTGCGGATTTGCCCGAACGCTCGCGCAGGTAGTACAGCTTGGCGCGACGGACGTCACCACGACGCTTCACTTCGATCGAAGCGATCAGCGGGGAGTACAGCTGGAAGGTACGCTCGACGCCTTCGCCGGACGAGATCTTGCGAACGATGAAGTTCGAGTTCAGGCCACGGTTGCGACGCGAGATCACGACGCCTTCGTAGGCCTGGGCGCGCTTGCGCGTGCCTTCGACCACGTTCACGCTCACCACCACGGTATCGCCAGGGGCGAAGTCGGGGATGTTCTTGCCCAGGCGGGCGATTTCTTCCTGCTCGAGTTGCTGAATCAGATTCATTTTATGACTCCTGTAACCATCATGCCGGCGCTCATGGGCCTTGCGGCCTGTACTCTGCCCGGTAGAGGATGGGGTTTGACAAGCGGCCCCAGGATTACCCCGTGGTCCGCACACTTGCTACGCTTACTCCACAGGTTTTATGAAACCTGCCAAAAACTTTTCGTCCCGCTTCGTCAGCAGGCCCGCCGTGCGGGCCGCCTCGAGGAGGTCGGGACGTTTCGTGACCGTCGCTTCCAGCATGCGCTCGCGGCGCCACTTGACGATCTCCGCGTGGTTCCCGCCCAGCAGCACCGGCGGCACCGTCACGCCTTCGTACACTTCCGGCCGCGTGTAATGCGGCGAATCGAGCAGGCCGTTCACGAAGCTGTCCTCGACGGCCGACGCATCCGTGTTCAGCACGCCGGGCAGCAGCCGCACCACGGCATCCATCAGCGCCATCGCCGGCAGTTCGCCGCCGGACAGCACGAAGTCGCCCAGGCTGATCTCCTCGTCGACGCAGCGGTCCAGCAGGCGCTGGTCCACCGCTTCGTAGCGGCCGCACAGGATCACGAGTCCCGGTTCCGCCTTCAGTTCCACGACCTTCCGGTGCGTCAGCTGCCGGCCTTGCGGGGACATGAACACCACGCGCGGCGCCGGCAGGCCGGCCACCTGCTGGCGCGCTTTCGCGGCCGCGATGGTCGCCTCCAGCGGTTTCGCCAGCATCACCATGCCGGGACCGCCGCCATACGGCCGGTCGTCCACGGTACGGTGGTTATCGGTCGTGAAATCGCGCGGATTCCACAGGTTCAGCCCCCACCGCCCCTGCTCGTGAGCACGACGGGTAACGCCGGACTGCGTGAGCGCGGCGAACATGTCGGGGAACAGCGTGATGACGTCAAATTGCATGCGCGTACTGCATCGGTCGGATCAGAAATCCAGGCCCCAGTCCACGACGATCTTCTTCGCTTCCTTGTCCACCTTGTTGATGAACTGGTCCACGAACGGAATCAGGCGTTCGGCCGATTCCGGCGCGCTGGCATCCTTGATGCGCAGGATCGATTGCGGTCCGTTGCTCATCATGTCGACCACCGTGCCGAGGCGTTCGCCCTGCAGGTTCTCGACGTCCAGGCCGATCAGCTCGGCCCAGTAGAATTCGTTCTCGTCTTCCAGTTCCGGGAACTGGCTGCGCGGGACAAGCACCGCGGCGCCTTTCAGCGCTTCTGCCATGTCGCGGTCGGTGATACCGACAAGCGTTGCCACCACGTCGCCGGAATGCAGGCGGGCCCGCTTGACGTCCACGTCATGCAGGCCTGGTTTGTCCAGCCACCAGGTGGTTGCTGCCAGCAAGGCATCGGCATCGGTGGAGAACGGACGGATCCTGACTCCTCCCACCACCCCGTAGGCGCCGGCGATGAATCCCACCTGCGCCAGGTCCCCGGGGATTTCCACCCCGGAAGCGGTCTTGCTGGTCAACTTGGACTACGCTCTGAAACTTAGGCGGCTTTTTGCGAAGCGACCAGGCGGGCAACGGCTGGCGACAGCTGGGCGCCAACGCCTTCCCAGTACGACAGACGGTCTGCAGCGACGCGGAAGGTCACTTCCTGGCCCGATGCCATCGGGTTGTAGAAGCCGATACGCTCGACGAAGCGGCCGTCACGACGATTGCGGGAATCGGTTGCAACGATGTTGTAGAAAGGGCGCTTCTTGGCGCCACCACGAGCTAAACGAATAACGACCATAATATTTCCAATAAGTGTGCTGAGACGGAAAAGCCGCCGATTATAGCGTGCTTCACACAGTCCCAGCAAGAATTAAAGAGGGTGGTGAGTGTTGGGGTAATCCATGATTATTACCTGTTTGGCCCCTGGCGGCAACCGCAAATTGCTCGCCATGCCACACAAACGGGACAATATCCCCGATACTGCGAGCTCTTCAGCAACCGTGACCGCCATGCGCTCCCCACCGCCCTTCCCGCCGCACAAATATCGCACGCTGGCCACGCTGCTGGCCTTCGTCTTCGGCGGCCTCGGCCTGCACCGCTTCTACCTGAAGGGCTTCCACGACCGCTGGGGCTGGCTGCATGCCGCGGCGCTGCCGGCCTGCGGCATCGTCATGTCGCTGGCGCCGCGGGCGGACTGGTTCTACTGGTACCTGCCGCTGACGCTGTCGGTGCTGGCCGGCTGCCTGGAAGCGCTGGTGCTGGGCCTCACGCCGGACGACCGATGGGATGCCCGCTACAACCAGGGTTCGGGCCGCCAGTCCGCCTCGCGCTGGCCGCTGGCCGTGGTCATCGTCGCGACGATGATGGTAGGGGCCGGCCTGCTGATCGCCACGATGGCCCGGCTGTTCGACCTGCTGTATACGGGTGGTGCCTACGGCTGACGTTTCATCATGCCGGGGCGGCGAGCCTTTCCGTTCGGGCGGCGCTTGCAGCCGGAAGACCTCACCGGGCGGACATCGGCACTTTACAAGCGATTACAATTGGACAACCGTGCGCGCCGTCGCCCCGCCTATACTGGGGCCATCGAAACATAACGGAGAACAACATGAACGCTCGCGCCACCCTCACCTCCCTCGCCCTCGCCACCACGCTGTCCACCACGCTGATGGCCGGTGCCCAGGCAGCCCCGAATCACCGCAACGTGTGCAATGACTGCGGCAAAGTGACGAGCGTCCGCGTCGTGCAGGAAGACGGCCACGGCAATGCCGGCGGCGCCATCGTGGGCGGCCTGGCCGGCGGCCTGCTGGGCAACCAGGTCGGCAGCGGCGGTGGCCGCACGCTGGCAACGGTCGCCGGTGCTGTAGGCGGTGCCTACGCCGGCAAGCACGTGCAGGGCAAGATGAACAAGGTGCAGGTGTGGAACGTCAACGTGCACTTCAACAACGGCCGCAACCAGACCTACCGCTTCGAGCACAACCCCGACCTGCGCAAGGGCGACCGCGTGCGCAAGGACCACGGCACGATCGTGCGTGGCTAAGGCTACGGCCCAGTTCGTGTCCACCCTGGGGTCAGACCCCGACAAAGACACGAGCTGAGCAGTATCCTGTCGGTCAATAACTGCGATGTCCCGATCGGATCTTGTTCGGGGATGGACATACCAGGTGCACTGTCGAGCTTGTGTCCATGTCGGGGTCTGACCCCAAGGTGGACACGAACTGAGCAGTAAAAGCAAAAGCCCCGCGATGCGGGGCTTTTTGCATTGCAGCGTACGGATCAGGCGGCGAGCAGCGGATGCTTCGTGACGCCCAGGCGCGGTGCGCTGCTGCTGGCGGGCAGCTGGAACACGCTGACGAGGCCGGACAGCTCCTTCGCCTGGTCCTGCAGCGAGGCGGCAGCGGCGGCCGCTTCCTCGACCAGCGCGGCGTTCTGCTGGGTGGTGGCATCCATGTCGCTGACGGCCTGGTTGATCTGCTGGATGCCCGCTTCCTGCTCGTGCGTGGCGTTGCTGATTTCGCCAACGACCGACGTCATGCGCTCAACGCTGGCGACGACTTCGCGCATCGTGGCGCCGGCCCGGTTGACCAGCGCGCTGCCCTGCTCCACCTGGCTGACGGAATCCGTGATCAGCGCCTTCACTTCCTGCGCGGCGCTGGCCGAGCGCTGCGCCAGGTTGCGCACTTCGCTGGCAACGACGGCAAAGCCGCGGCCCTGTTCGCCGGCGCGGGCTGCCTCCACCGCCGCATTCAGGGCCAGGATATTGGTCTGGAACGCGATGCCGTCGATCACGGCGATGATGTCGACGATCTTCTTGGCGGAGGCATCGATCGATTCCATCGTGCGCACCACTTCGCCGACCGCCTCGCCGCCCTGGGAGGCCACGGCGCGCGTGGCTTCGGCCATTTCGGCGGCGGTGCGCGCACTGCCGGCATTGTGGCTGACGGCCGCGGCCAGTTCTTCCATCGACGATGCCGTTTCCTCCAGCGCGCTGGCCTGCTGCTCGGTACGCGAGGACAGGTCCAGGTTGCCGGTGGCGATTTCATCCGACGCGCTGGTGATCGTTTCGGTGCCGCTGCGCACCTGCGCCACGATGCCGCCCAAGCTGTCGCTCATCGCGCGCAGCGCCTCCAGCAGCTGGCCCGTTTCGTCGCTGCTGCGCACATCGATCTGCGTACGCAGGTCGCCGGCGGCCACCGTCTGCGCCACGGCCACGGCCTGTGCCAGCGGCTTCGTGATGGAACGCGACGTGAAGCGGGCGATGGCAAAGCCGGCCACCACAGCCAGTGCCGTCAGGCCGAAGACGACCATACGGGCCGTCTCGTAGGCCTTTTCGCCCTCTTCCTTTTCGTCCTCATTGATCTTTTCCTCGCGCGCCACCAGGTCCGTCAGCGCCGCCTGCCACTGGAACTGGATCGGCCGCACTTCATGCAGCAGCACACGGGTGGCTTCGTCGCGCTCGTGCGCCAGGCCGAGGGCGCTGGCCTTCTCGATCAGCGGCTGGATGTCGCGGGACAGGCCCTGGATCTTCGCCAGCAGCGCACGCTCCTCGGCACCGGCATTGTTTGCCTCGAACAGCTTGCTCAGGCTGGCATTCGATTCCGCATAGCGGGCCGCATCCTTCTCGATCCGTTTCACTTCCGGTTCCAGCTCCTTCGCGTCCGTCAGCAGCGCCAGGTTACGCAGGGCGATCATGCGGTCCACCACATCGGAACGCATCTCCGAGGCGAGATGGATGCCCGTATTGTTGACCTCGGTAACCCGGCGCAGGTCGGACTGCAGGGCCGCCATATTGTGCAGGCCAAGCCAGGCGATTCCCAGCAACAGTGCCAGCACGGCCGTGAACCCTGCGGACAGCCGGGTACCGATTTTGAGGTTCTGAAGATTCATTTGCGAAAGGAAAAAACGATGAATTTGACGGAATTGAGGAAATCGACGTCATGTTGACGTTAAGATTTCGTTTAGTCAACTCAAAATGCGCAAATGAAATATTTTATCGATGAACTGTTACAAGTGAGCAACGATCAAATGGTGTGGCCTGGGAAACACTTGACTTCGCTGCACGTCCTGGACAATCACGATCCCGCGCAGTGGCTGGAAGTGCGTCGCTGGGCGTCTACAGTTGTGTGCGTGATCGCTGCGCTTGCAGGGAAACCAACCGAAAGCGTTAGCCATGCAACTTCCAGGCAAGGGGACGACGCCAAAAAAAACGCCGGCATTGGCCGGCGTTCACAGAGGGAACTGCCCTTCAGAACTGATCTTCCGCCAGCGCCAGCACACTGGCATGCCCATCGACGATCGCGGCGCGCAGCGCGCCGGACTGCACCAGCACGTGCTCGGCAAAGAAGCGCGCGGTGGCGATCTTGGCGGTGTAGAACGCCGCATCGCCATTCCCTTCGGCCAGTTTCTGCTGTGCCACCAGTGCGGCACGCGCCATCTGCCAGCCGCCCAGCACGATGCCGGCCAGCTTCAGGTACGGCACGCTGCCCGCGAACACCGCCTTGACATCGCTCTTCGCATTGGCCAGCACGAACGCCACCACCGCTTCCAGGTCGGCCGCGCCCTGCTCCAGGCGCTGGCGAATGGCAGCGAACGCCGTATCTTCCGTTTCCCCCAGCTGCGTGCCGGTCGCCCGCACCTGCGCGATCAGGTGCTGCGCGACCTTGCCGCCATCGCGCAGCGTCTTGCGGCCCACCAGGTCATTGGCCTGGATGGCCGTGGTGCCTTCGTAGATCGTGAGGATCTTCGCATCGCGATAATGCTGGGCGGCACCCGTCTCCTCGATGAAGCCCATGCCGCCATGCACCTGCACGCCGTCGCGCGCCACGTTTTCGCTCAGCTCCGTCGACCAGCCCTTGATGACGGGAACCAGGTATTCATAGATCGCGTGATGCGCGGCGCGCGTCTCTTCATCTTCGTGATGACGGGCGATATCGTGGTAGCTGGCGCCCACGTAAGCCAGCGCCCGCGCCGCTTCGGTCTGCGCGCGCATCGACATCAGCATGCGCCGCACGTCCGGGTGGTGGATGATGGTGACGGGGCCGCTTGATCCGGCCACGTCGCGCGACTGCACGCGGTCGCGGGCGAAGGCCACCGCCTGCTGGTACGCGTTCTCGGCCAGGCCGATGCCCTGCATGCCCACGCCGAAGCGGGCCGCGTTCATCATGATGAACATGTATTCCAGGCCGCGGTTTTCCTCGCCCACCAGGGTGCCGATGGCGCCGCCGTGGTCGCCGAACTGCAGCACCGCCGTGGGACTGGCCTTGATGCCCAGCTTGTGCTCGATGGAGACGCACTGCACGTCATTGCGCGCGCCGAGCGAACCATCCTCGTTGACCAGGAACTTCGGCACGATGAACAGCGAAATGCCCTTCACGCCCGGCGGCGCATCCGGCGTGCGCGCCAGCACGAGGTGGACGATGTTCTCCGTCATGTCGTGCTCGCCGTACGTGATGAAGATCTTGGTGCCGAACACTTTATAGGTGCCATCGCCCTGCGGTTCGGCGCGCGTGCGCACGGCCGCCAGGTCGGAGCCGGCCTGCGGCTCCGTCAGGTTCATCGTGCCGGTCCACTTGCCCGTCACCAGCGGCGCCAGGTAGGTCGCCTTCTGCGCATCGCTGCCGGCCGTCAGCAGCGCCTCGATCGCCCCGTCCGACAGCAGTGCCACCAGCGCGAACGACAGGTTGGCGCCGTGCAGCATCTCGACGCACGGCGTGCCGACCAGCTTCGGCAGGCCCTGGCCGCCGAACTCCTGCGGATGCTGCAGGCCCTGCCAGCCGGCTTCGCCGAACTGGCGGAACGCTTCCTTGAAGCCTTTCGAGGTGGTCACCTGGCCGTCGTGCCAGTAGCTCGGCTCCTTGTCGCCGGCGTGGTTCAGGGGCGCGATCACGCCGCTGACGAACTTGGCATTCTCTTCCAGTACTGCTTCGGCCGTGTCGCGGGTGGCGTCCTCGCAGCCGGGCAGCGCGCTGATGGCGTCCAGGTTGGCCAGTTCGTTCATCACGAACAGCATGTCCTTGATCGGGGCTTGATAGCTCATTGTCGTCTCCAGTAAAAAAGCCACGGTGGCAAGGCGGTGGGCCTGGCCAGCGTGGCTCGTTGTCAGCGTAGCCTTGGGGTTCTTAGCCCAGTTCTTTCACCAGTTGCGGCACGACCTCGAACAGGTCGCCCACGATGCCGTAGTCGGCCACCGAGAAGATCGGCGCTTCCGGATCCTTGTTGATCGCCACGATCGTCTTCGAATCCTTCATGCCGGCCAGGTGCTGGATCGCGCCGGAAATACCGACGGCGATGTACAGCGACGGTGCGACGATCTTGCCGGTCTGGCCCACCTGCCAGTCGTTCGGCACGAAGCCGGCATCGACGGCGGCGCGCGAGGCACCCATGGCGGCGTTCAGCTTGTCGGCCAGCGGTTCCAGCACCTTGAAGTTGTCGGCCGAGCCGATGCCGCGGCCGCCGGAGACGATGATCTTCGCGGCGGTCAGTTCCGGACGGTCCGACTTGGCCACTTCGCGGCCCACGAACGACGACTTGCCGGAATCGGCCACGGCCGTCAGGTTTTCCGTGGCGGCCGAACCGCCGGTAGCGGCCGCCGAATCGAAGCCCGTGGTGCGGACGGTGATGACCTTCACGCTGTCGGACGACTGCACGGTGGCGATCGCGTTGCCGGCGTAGATCGGGCGCTCGAACGTGTCGGGCGCGTCGACCTTGGTGATTTCGGAGATCTGCGCCACGTCCAGCTTGGCGGCCACGCGCGGCAGGATGTTCTTGCCGTACGCGGTGGCCGGGGCCAGGATGTGGCTGTAGCTGCCGGCGATCGCGAGGATCTGCTCGGCCACGTTCTCGGCCAGGCCGTCGGCGAAGTGCGGCGCGTCGGCGACCAGCACCTTCGTGACGCCGGCGATCTGCGCGGCGGCCTGCACGGCGGCGGCGGCATTCGAGCCGGCGACCAGCACGTGGACTTCGCCGCCGCACTGGGCTGCGGCGGTCACGGTGTGGTGGGTGCTGCCTTTCAGGCTGGCGTTGTCGTGTTCTGCGATGACGAGTGCGACCATGATGGTTCCTTGAATATTTTTAGATGACCTTGGCTTCGGTGCGCAGCTTCTGCACCAGCGTGGCGGCGTCCGGCACCTTGATGCCGGCGGAGCGCTTGGCCGGCTCGGCGACCTTGACCGTCTTCAGGCGCGGCGTCACGTCGACACCCAGGTCTTCCGGCTTGATCGTTTCCAGCGGCTTCTTCTTCGCCTTCATGATGTTCGGCAGCGTCACGTAACGCGGCTCGTTCAGGCGCAGGTCGGTCGTGACGATGGCTGGCAGCGTCAGGGCCACGGTTTCCAGGCCGCCATCCACTTCGCGCGTGACGGTCACCTTGCCGTCTTCCAGGTTGACCTTCGAGGCGAACGTGGCCTGCGGCCAGCCCAGCAGCGCGGCCAGCATCTGGCCCGTCTGGTTCGAATCGTCGTCGATGGCCTGCTTGCCCAGGATGATCAGCTGCGGCTGTTCCTTGTCGGCCAGGGCCTTGAGCAGCTTGGCCACGGCCAGCGGCTCCAGCTCGGCCGTCGTTTCGATCAGCACGCCACGGTCGGCGCCGATCGCCATGCCGGTGCGCAGCGTTTCCTGGCACTGCGTCACGCCGGCCGACACGGCCACCACTTCCGTCACCTTGCCCGATTCCTTCAGGCGCGTCGCCTCTTCCATCGCGATCTCGTCGAACGGGTTCATCGACATTTTGACGTTGGCGATATCGACGCCAGTGCCGTCCGACTTCACGCGCACCTTGACGTTGTAGTCGACCACGCGTTTGACAGGTACCAGGACTTTCATGGGATGCCTTTGAATGATGGATAGTGAAAATGTGGGCTAGATTATAAGAGCTTTTCCACATTGATACAGCGCATTGATACGGATTAAAGCACGATCGTACGATTTTTGGCTGGAGGGCTTCCTCTAAATCGCGGATGCCGGCGCGATCCGGCAAAACAAAGGGACAGTGCCGTTGCCAGGACTGTCCCTTCATGTTCACCCATCCGCCACCGGGGCGGCGAGCTGGTGTTACTTGCGCTGCATCAGAAAAGTGAATTCGGCGCCCAGCTGCACATGCGAGAGCAGCGGATTGCCCGTCTGTTTGGCGAATGCCTGGAAGTCGCGCACGGAACCGGGATCGGTTGCCACGATGCGCAGGACCTGGCCGCTCTCCAGTTCGGCCAGTGCCTTCTTCGCCTTCAGGATCGGCAACGGGCAGTTCAGGCCCCGTGCATCGATTTCCTTATGAAATTCCATGATTTCGGTATCGAGTAGTAAAGTGTCGCTCATCAAATTCTCACCAATTATTGTGCTGAGTCATGACAGTCTACTCCAAAAAGTAGGCGTTGACGCGGTGCACCAAAAGAGATCATACGTCGTTGCATTTTTGCAACGAGAGATTCAGAAAAGGAAAGGGATACTGGAGACAACGGGCATGAATCGGAGTATAGAACAGAAATGGACTCTGCCGCACTGCGTCACGACGGTGCAGTGCGCGCCTCACCGCAGTGCGCCGCCGGGGCTGCCAGGCCGACGAACAGCCCCGTTTTGTGGGCTTTCCAACGACCTGACACGACTGCTCAACCGTCCCTGTCATCTCGGGATCAACATGAATTCCATGCATGAAAAAAAGCGGCCGAAGCCGCTTTCTGCAGTGTCCTGGTGCCTGGCACCGGGACACGAACCTGCCATGCCGTAGCCGGGCTTACACGCGCTGCTCGACCCAGGCCTGCACGGCCGCCAGCGCTTCCGGCAGCGCGGCGGGATTGGTGCCGCCGGCCTGCGCCATGTCGGGACGCCCGCCGCCCTTGCCGCCCACCTGCTGGGCCACGAAGTTCACCAGTTCGCCCGCCTTCACTTTCGTGATGGAATCGGCCGTCACGCCGGCGATCAGGCTGACCTTGTCGCCGCTGACGCTGGCCAGCACGATGGCGGCCGTCTTCAGCTTGTCCTTCAGCTTGTCCATCGTCTCGCGCAGCGCGTTGACATCGGCGCCTTCCAGCGTGGCCGCCAGCACCTTGATGCCCTTGACGTCGACTGCCTTCGTCGCCAGCTCGTCGCCCTGGCCGGATGCCAGCTTCGACTTCAGTGCGTTCAGCTCCTTTTCCAGCGTCTTGACCTGGTCCTGCACCTGGCCGATGCGGGATGTGATTTCTTCCGGCGTGGCCTTCAGTGCGGCCGCGGCCTCGTTCAGGCGGCGCGCCATGCCCTGCACCAGCGCCAGCGCGCCCTCGCCCGTGACGGCTTCCACGCGGCGGATGCCGGCCGCGACACCGCCTTCGGAAACGATCTTGAACAGGCCGATGTCGCCCGTGCGGGTGACGTGCACGCCACCGCACAGCTCCTTCGACGAGCCGATGTCCAGCACGCGCACTTCGTCGCCGTACTTCTCGCCGAACAGCGCCATCGCACCATGCTTCACGGCGTCGTCGAACGACATGTGCTGCGCCTTGACCGGGTGGTTTTCCAGGATCTCGGCGTTGACGATGGCTTCCACTTGCGCGATCTGATCAGGCGTCATCGGCGCGTTGTGGCTGAAGTCGAAACGGGTCTTGTCCGGATCGACCAGCGAGCCCTTCTGCGCCACATGGCCGCCCAGCACTTCGCGCAGCGCCTTGTGCATCAGGTGCGTGGCGGAGTGGTTGCGGATTGTGCGGCCGCGCTTGGCCGTGTCCACCTGGGCGGAGACCTTGTCACCGACCTTCAGCGTGCCGGTGTCCAGCACGCCGTGCTGGCCGAACACGTCCGCCTGGATCTTCAGCGTGTCGTCCACGGTGAACCTGGCGCCGGCGCTCTGGATGACACCCTGGTCGCCCACCTGGCCGCCGGATTCGGCGTAGAACGGCGTGGTGTCCAGCACCACGATGCCGGCTTCGCCTTCCTTCAGCTCCTGCACCGGTGCGCCGTTGGCATACAGCGCGATCACGGACGCGTCGAAGGCCAGCTGCTCGTAGCCGATGAAGCTCGTCTTCGCGCCGCTGTACTCGACGTTGGCGGCCATCTTGAACTTGCCGGCCGCGCGCGCCGTGCGCTTCTGGTTTTCCATGGCGGCCGTGAAGCCTTCTTCGTCGAGCGTGATACCGCGCTCGCGGCAGATGTCGGCCGTCAGGTCCAGCGGGAAGCCGTAGGTGTCGTACAGCGTGAACGCGGTGCCGCCGTCGAGCTTGTGTGGGTCCTTGACCAGCTGCGCCTCGAGGATCTTCATGCCGTTTTCCAGCGTTTCGCCGAAGCGCTCTTCTTCCGTCTTGAGCACCTGCTGCACGTAGGCCAGCTTGTCGGCCAGTTCCGGATAGGCCACGCCCATCTCGATGTTCAGGTCATTGGCCAGCTTGTAGAAGAACGGCTTCGTCTGGCCCAGCTTGTGGCCGTGGCGCAGCGCGCGGCGGATGATGCGGCGCAGGACGTAGCCGTGGCCTTCCGAGCTCGGGATGATGCCGTCGACGATCAGGAAGGACGCGGCGCGGATGTGGTCGGCGATCACGCGCAGCGACTTGCTTTCCAGGTCTTCCGTGCGGGTTTCGCGGGCGGCAGCCTTGATCAGGTTCTGGAACAGGTCGATCTCGTAGTTGCTGTGCACGTGCTGCAGCACGGCGGCCAGGCGTTCCATGCCCATGCCGGTGTCCACGCAGGGCTTCGGCAGCTTCGTCATGTTGCCCGCTTCGTCGCGGTTGAACTGCATGAACACCAGGTTCCAGATCTCGATGAAGCGGTCGCCGTCTTCCTCGGCCGAGCCGGGAGGGCCGCCCCAGATGTCGGCGCCGTGGTCGTAGAAGATCTCGGTGCACGGGCCGCACGGGCCCACGTCGGCCATCTGCCAGAAGTTGTCGGACGCGTAGCGGGCACCCTTGTTGTCGCCGATGCGGATGATGCGCTCTTTCGGCACGCCGATCTCGTTCGCCCAGATGTCGTAGGCTTCGTCGTCTTCCTGGTAGACGGTGACGGTGAGCTTCTCGACCGGCAGGCCGTAGACCTTCGTCAGCAGTTCCCACGCATAGGCGATCGCATCGCGCTTGAAGTAGTCGCCGAAGCTGAAGTTGCCCAGCATCTCGAAGAAGGTGTGGTGGCGCGCCGTGTAGCCGACGTTTTCCAGGTCATTGTGCTTGCCGCCGGCGCGCACGCAGCGCTGCACGGTGGTCGCGCGCGAGTACGGGCGCGTGTCGAGGCCCAGGAACACGTCCTTGAACTGCACCATGCCGGAGTTCGTCAACAGCATGGTCGGGTCGTTGCCCGGTACCAGCGGGCTGGAACGGACGATCGTGTGGCCCTTCGATTCGAAGAATTTGAGGAACTTCTCGCGGATTTCGGATGATTTCATGTCGGTTGGCTAGTGCTGGGGCGCGCGCCCGGGCTGGTTTGGCAAAACGACGATTATACGGTATAGCAATCAATTAAAGTCTGCCCGCAGCAGGTCGATCCGGTCCGTGCAGAGGGCGTCCACGCCCCAGTCCAGCAGCGTGCGCGCCCGCTCGGGAGCGTTGACCGTATAGCAGAAAAGGCCGAATCCGGCGGCCTTCACGGCCCGGGCATGGGCGGCGGTCAGCCCCGCGTGGTGCACGTGCACGGCCAGCACGTCCAGTTCGCGCGCCTGCCCTTCCCAGTCCGGCGGCAGCTCGCGGAACAGGATGCCCCGGGCAAATTCCGGCGCCGCGGCCCGGGCGGCACGCAGCGCGGCGGGACTGAAGGAAGACAGCAGGGGCAGCTGGTCCGATTGCCCTTCGTTGCGGAACAGCTGGCGCAAGGTCTCTGCCACATGGCGGCCGGTGGCCTCGTCGTGGCCCGGGGCGGGCTTCAGTTCGACATTCATCCACAGGGCGTGCGCCTGGCAGTATGCGACGAACGGCTCGAAGCGCGGCACCGGCTCGCCACGGAACGCGTCGCCGAACCAGCTCCCTGCATCGAGCTTGGCGATCTCCGCCGCATCCAGCGCCGTGACGCTGCCGGACGCGCGCACGGTACGGCCGAAATCCGGATCGTGGAGCACCACGGCCTGGCCATCGCGCGCCAGCATCACGTCGAATTCCACGGCCCGGTAGCCATGGCGCAGGCCGGCCGCCAGCCCGGCGATGGTGTTCTCCGGCGCGACGGTGCCGCCGCCCCGGTGGGCGATCATGGTGGGATAGGGCCACATGGACGCCACCTTAGCACGGGCCGATACGTTAATCTACGCTTCTCGCAATAAGGAAATGACAAGAATATGGAGACGAACAAAACCGCCGCGCTGGGCCACCTGCGCGTGCTGGACCTGTCGCGCGTGCTGGCCGGCCCCTGGTGCTCGCAGAACCTGGCAGACCTGGGCGCGGACGTGATCAAGATCGAGCGTCCCGGCAGCGGCGACGACACGCGGGCCTGGGGGCCGCCCTATGCGAAGGATGCCGAGGGGCGCGACACGCGCGAGGCGGCCTACTACCTCGCTGCCAACCGCAACAAGCGCTCGGTTACCGTGGACATCGCCACGGCCGAGGGCCAGGCCATCGTGCGCGAGCTGGCCATGCAGTCGGACGTGGTACTGGAGAACTACAAGGTGGGCCAGCTGGCCCGCTACGGGCTCGACTACGAATCGCTAAAGGCGATCAAGCCGGACCTGGTCTACTGCTCCGTCACCGGCTTCGGCCAGGACGGGCCGTATGCCCACCGGGCCGGCTATGACTTCCTGATCCAGGGCATGGGCGGCCTCATGTCCGTGACGGGCGAGCGCGACGACCTGCCGGGCGGCGGGCCGCAGAAGGCCGGCGTGGCGCTGTGCGACCTGATGACGGGCATGTACGCCACCGTCGCCATCCTGGCCGCGCTCACCCACCGCGACCGCACCGGCGAGGGCCAGTACATCGACATGGCACTGCTGGACGTGCAGGTGGCGATGCTGGCGAACATGGGCAGCAATTACCTCAACAGCGGCAAGGCGCCCCAGCGGTGGGGCAATGCGCACCAGAACATCGTGCCGTACCAGACGTTTGCCTGCGCGGACGGGCACATCATCGTCACGGCCGGCAACGACGGGCAGTACCGCAAATTCGTGGAAGCCGGCGGCCGGGCGGATCTCGCCGCCGATCCGCGCTTCGCCACCAATCCGCTGCGGGTGCAGCATCGCGACGTGCTGGTCCCTTTACTGGCGGAGATGGCGCTGACGAAAACCCGCGACGAGTGGATCGCGCAGCTGGAAGCGGCCGGCGTGCCGTGCGGCCCCATCAACGATCTCGACGATGTGTTCCGCAACGAGCAGGTGCTGGCGCGCGGCATGGTCGTCGACGTGCCCCACCCCACCGCCGGCAGCACGGCCTTGGTGCGCAGCCCGATGCAGTTATCGGCCACGCCGGCCGAGGTGCGCTCCGCGCCTCCAACCCTGGGGCAGCATACCGATGAGGTGCTGGGCGGGCTGCTGGGGCGCAGCGCGGACGATGTCGCGGCACTGCGCGCCCGCGGCGTTCTTTAGGCGCGCCTACTGCCGAGCCCGTGTCCTGGTGCCAGGCACCAGGTCATTGATGAGCCCGTGTCTCGGTGCCAGGCACCGGGATATTGATTGATGAGCCCGTGTCCTGGTGCCAGGCACCGGGACATGCGAAAAAAAACCGCCCGCGCATCCGTCGATGCGGGGCGGCCCAAGGGGCGTCGTGCTGTTGCCGCAGCGGGCCGCGAGGCCGGCGCCGCGACAAGGGCCCAGGTGCCGGCACGGCGCCCTCGCCGCAAGCGGTGCAAAGGTGCAGAGTGCGCTCTCAGTGAAGCTGCTGCTTGAACTCGATGAGCTCGTTGTGCATGTGGTTGACGGCCGATTTCATCTGGCCGGACAGCGGCAGCCCGCTGGTACAGACGCGGCGCGCGCGGGCGCCGAGCAGCTCCATGTCGTCGATCAGCTTGACGATGCGGGCGCGGTCGCGCAGGGCGAGGATTTCCGTGATGCGGTCCGACTGGCGGTCCAGCTTCTGGATGTAGTCGCGCAGTTCGCCAGGCATATTGCGTTCGGCCGACAGCGCCTGCGCGGCGTGGCCGACGGCCAGCTGAAGGCTGCTGAGGCGGCTGCGGAGTTCCTGTTCTCCCAACATGGTTCCCTCCTCTCCATGAACGTTCGGGGCCGCGGCTGCGGCGTTCATGCTTGGAGCGGACTGCGCCGCAAAGGTTGCCCCGGTCCGCCTGCCGGTTGAGCAGGCTCAACGTTCATGCCGGCTGCGGCGCCTCCGGTTCGACCGCGTGGGCCGGCACCGGCGCGAGATGGCGCAGGCGCAGCGCGATCAGCAGGCCACCCGCCAGCAGCACCGCCAGCAGGGCGACAACGGCGTTCCAGCCGCCGTGTCCCCACAGCACGCCGCACAGCCAGCCCACCACGCTGGAGCCGAGGTAGTAGAAGAACAGGTACAGCGCCGAGGCCAGCGCCTGCTGGGTGCGGGTGCGCCGCCCCACCCAGCTGCTGGCGATCGAGTGCGAGGCGAAGAAGGCAAACGTGAACAGCGCCATGCCGGCAACGATGGCGACGAGGTTGTCGGCCAGCGTCAGTAAAAGCCCGGCGAACATCGCGGACATGGTGGCCCACAGCACCCTGCGGCGCCCCAGCCGGTCGGCCAGCTTGCCGGCCCACACGGAGCTGAAGATGCCCAGCAGGTACAGGAAGGAAATGCCGCCGACGATGCTCTGCCGCAGCGAGAACGGCGCGCCCAGCAGCCGGAAGCCGATGAAGTTATAGGCGCTCACGAAACAGCCCATCAGCAGGAACGCCAGCGCGAACAGCCACGGCAGGCCGGCATCGCCCAGGTGGCGGCGGACGCCGGACACCATCTCGTCCAGCCCACCCGCCGTGGCGCGAAAATGGCGCGACGCGGGCAGGCTGCGCCAGAACTCGAACGCGGCCAGCAGCCCGGCCACGCCCATCGCCGCCAGCGCCACGCGCCAGCTGAGAAAGTCGCAGACAACGGACGTGAGCACCCTTCCCAGCATGCCGCCGAACGCGCTGCCGCTGATGTACAGGCCCATCGACAGGCCCAGCGACGCCGGCTCCACCTCTTCGCTGAGGTAGGCCATGGCAATGGCCGGCATGCCACCCAGCGCCACACCGAGCAGCGCGCGCGCCGCTAGGAGCTGGTGGAAATCGTGGGCGACGGCGCAGACGAGCGTCATCAGCGCGGCCAGGAACAGCGCCGTGACCATCATGTTCTTGCGACCCAGCCGGTCCGAGAACGCCGACGACACCAGCAGCGAGACGGCCAGCGCCCCCGTCGAGACCGACAGCGACAGGCTGCTCTGCGCCGGCGTCAGCGCGAACTGGTGGGCCAGCAGCGGCATCAGCGGCTGCACGCAGTACAGCAGCGCAAAGCAGGAGAATCCGCCAAAGAACAGGGCGCGGTTGGTGCGTTTGAAGGCGGGACTGGCAGGAGAGAGGCGGTCCATGGTGCGGCTTTCGGGGACGGGAAACCATCTTAGGATTGCACCGGTATTACTGTCCAATATATATATTGGAAGCGCTTTTGATACTTAAAAAAGATAATGGAACTCCGTCATCTGCGCTACTTCGTTGCCGTTGCCGAAGAGCTGAGCTTCACGCGCGCCGCCGACCGCCTGCACATCGGCCAGCCGCCGCTCAGCCAGCAGATCCAGGCGCTCGAGCACGAGGTGGGCGCGCGCCTGCTGGACCGCAACAAGCGCCGTGTGCTGCTGACCGAAGCGGGCAAGCTGTTCCTGGACGATGCGCGGCGCGTTCTCGCGCTGGCCGACCAGGCGAAGGAGACGGCACGGCGCGCGGAACGGGGCGAAGCGGGCCAGCTGAAGGTAGGTTTTACGTATTCGACGCCGTTCACGCCCCTGTTCGCGACCGTGGTGCGGCGCTACCGCCAGCTGTATCCGGGCGTTCTGCTGACCTTCGTCGAGATGGCCACGCTGCACCAGCTGGAGAAGCTGGAGGCGCGCGAGCTCGACCTCGGCTTCGTGCGCACGGTGGCCGTTCCGCTGCCGGATACGGTGAAGATGACCTCGTTGCGTACCGATCCCTTGCGCGTGGTGCTGCCGGCCGATTCGCCGCTGGCGCGCCAGGACAGCATCGCCGTCAAGGACCTGGCGGGGCAACCGTTCGTCGTGTTCCCGAAGGATGCCGGCACGGGCATCTACCCGCAGCTGTTCCGCCTGTGCCGCGCGGCCGGCTTCACGCCGCAGATCGCGATGGAGGCCGGCGAGGCGTCGACGATCATCGGGCTGGTGGCAGCGGGATGCGGGATTTCGGTGCTGCCCAGCTCGTTCGAGGGCATCCACATGGAGGGTGTCGTCTATCGGCCGCTCGCCGATCCGGAGGCGGCGACATCGCTGCTGCTGGCGCAGCGTACCGATGGCGGGAATGCGATGGTGGCGGCGTTCGTGGCGCTGGCGAGGGAGGCGGCCGCTGCGGAACAGTAAATCGGGGACAGCCACCTATTTTCGGGCATCTTTCCCGAAAATAGGTGGCTGTCCCCGATGTTCTTGCCTGATCAGTCGTAGTCGGGATCGAGCTCGGAGCCGCCGTAGTTCTCCAGCTCGGCGAACAGCGTCTTCATGGCCGTGCGGCCAGGGATGTGCTGGAGCACGGTGCAGCTGTTGCGGTAGACGTCGATGCGATTGAGCAGCACGGGGTGGTGCTGCACGGGCACGGCGGCCACCAGCTGCGCCCAGCCGGCTTCGTAGTCGGCCTCGTAGTTGGCCTTCTTCTTGCGCACCGCCTTCACGAAGCGCTCGAAGTCCTTCTGCCCGGTGCGCGCGACGATGCGGCCGGTCCCTTCGACGGCAAAGATGATCGCCAGCGCAATCACCCCTTCCGCATTCAGGTCGGGATCCTGGACCGGGCCGCCGGTATTGTGGCGGCGCAGCCAGTTGGCCAGCCGGACGACGGCCTGCGCTTCGGTGCGCTGCTTCAGCTGCTCCTGGTAGCGCGCCGGGCCGTCCCAGTTGGCGTTCGGGTCCGTCAGGCAGATCTCGAAGAAGATGTCGCGCAGGCGCCGCTGGGCATACACGGGATCCTGGTCGTACTCGCCCACCAGCGTGTCTTCCGGCATGGCCGACAGGTCCTTCAGCTGGCGGAAGCCGGCCTGGAACGCCGCCTCGGCACCGTGATCGACGAGGAAATCGAGCGCGGCGGCATCGCTGTCGACCGTCATCAGCTGTTCGAGGCCCAGCGACACGCCACCGGTGGTCAGTTGCACGGCGCGCCCGATGCCGTCGGCGGTGCGGTTATTGGTGAATTTCTCCGCCACCATCGCGGTGATGCCGGCCAGTTCGTCGGCCAGCGTCACCGCCGCGTCCGGGCGGGTATCGCCCGGCAGCAGCTTGATGGCGCGCGTGAGTCTCGGCAGGTTTTCGCGGACGAGTGCGGGCAGCATCAGCCGAAGATCCCCGTGCCGACGGTGCGACGCGGCGTGCGGCCGGTGGCGGTGCGCGTGCTCGGCACCTGCTTGCGCAGGCGGTACAGCAGCTCCTTGGTGGAACGCTGCAGCACGGACGGTTCTTCCTCGTCCGGATCGTCGGAATACTCGGCATCGGCCAGGTCGGCGCTGTGGCGGAATTCCGGGAACAGCTCGAACAGCGCGCGGTCCCAGCCATCCTCGCTGGCCTGCGCCAGCGCCACGGCCAGCGGGATCACGTCGTTGTCCGACGACGAATGCGCCGTCAGGTACGAGCCCTTCGAGATCACCTCGCCGGCCACTTCCAGCATCTCCTTCGGTGCCAGCGAGAACACGATGGCAAACACCGTCGCGCCGAAGTCGGAAGCGGACGCTTCCAGCAGCAGCTCGCGGCGGCGCTCTTCATCCTCGGTGCCGAACACCACGCCGTGGATGTGCGCGAACAGCGACTCGGCGATGCGCTCGGGATCGTCCTCGATCATGTCCTCGTTCCACGTGGCGGCGATGTAGGCCAGGCTGGCGGCCCAGGCCTTCGGCGGCACCAGCAGCGTGGCCAGCGACAGCTTGCCGCCGTCGAAGCCGGCCATGTGCAGCGCCGTCACGTGCGGCGGGATGGTTTCCAGCACTTCGGCCACCACCAGGTCGCCGTGCTGCTCGGCGGCATCGGCAAAGGCCTGCTCGGCGTGGCTGATCGAGCCGGCCAGCACCAGTTCCGTCACCTGCTTGCTGATCGCGGGCAGGTAGCTGGGCGACGCGTTGTCTGCGGTATCGGCCATCAGTGGTCTCCTTCCTGGTCGAACATCTGGGTGAAATCGTCGCTCGCGCCGCTCTCTTCGTCATCCACGTCGTCGCCATCGTCGCCTTCGGCCAGCTGGTCGAGCGAGGTGTCGTCGTCGTCCCACATGCGCGGGTGCTTGTGCAGGAAGGCCGTGACGATCGCCTGGCGGCCCAGGTCCGGATGGTTTTCCTCGATGGCGGCCAGCATCTCGGCCGCCGGGCCGTCAGGGCAGGACACGGCAGCGAACACGTGCGCCGGATCGCCGAACTCGAAGTCCTCGGCATCGGCCAGCAGCGCCTTCGGATCGCCGATCTCGATCACGTCCACCAGCGCGAACGCCATCATGTTCAGGTCCTCGATGCCGGAACCGTTGGCATACTCGGTGCGCAGCGCGGTCGTCATCGCCTGGTAGTTCTTGCGGTCCGGCGGATCGCCCAGGATGCCTTCGATCTGTTCGGCCAGTTCGCGCGACTGGAAGGCGAACTCGGGGTGTACTTTTCTCATGTTCAGACTCTCTGTGAAAACGGTGTGCAGCAATACTTCATTCTGCCGGCAGGGTCACGCCGTGCAGGCCGAAGACGGAGCGCCACAGCTGGTAGGCCTCAGCTTCCGGATCGATGATGATGCGGTGGTTGACGCTCTGGTTGTATTCTTCCCGCTTGACGGGGTCGGACAGCACCTCGTACGCCTTGGCGATGGCCTTGAAGCGGGCATCGGCGCCAGGTTCGGGATTGCGGTCGGGATGGAAGCGCATCGCCAGCGACCGGTAGACCTTCTTGATCTCGTCGTCGGTGGCATTGGGTGCCACGCCGAGCACGTTGTACAAATTATCCATGAAGTAACGATGGCCCCGAAAATAAAGACATAAGGGCGAATTATCCTACAGAAAACCGGCGGCCGTCCCGACGCACGCCCTGTCCTACGGTAAAATGGCCCGCTAAATCACTCCCATCCTTGCCTTTTTAAATGAGCAACGACAAAAACACTGCAAAAGGCGCGCCAACCGCGGCGCCGGCACCGAACTTCCTCCGCAACATCGTCGAACATGACCTCGCCACCGGCGCGCACCAGCGCGACGGACTGCCGTCCGTCATCACGCGCTTCCCGCCCGAGCCGAACGGCTACCTGCACATCGGCCACGCCAAGTCGATCTGCCTGAACTTCGGGCTGGCCCGCGACTACCAGGGCCGCTGCCACCTGCGCTTCGACGACACCAATCCGGCCAAGGAAGAGCAGGAATACGTCGACTCGATCATCGACAGCGTGAAATGGCTGGGGTTCGACTGGGAGCACAAGGGCCCGACGGGTGCCGGCAACCACCTGTACTACGCCAGCAATTACTTCGACCAGCTGTACGAGATGGCCGAATACCTGATCACGGCCGGCTACGCCTACGTGGACAGCCAGAGCGCCGAGGACATGGCGGCCAACCGCGGCAATTTCAATACGCCGGGCGTGAATTCGCCGTTCCGCAGCCGTCCTGCCGAAGAATCGCTGCAGCTGTTCCGCGACATGAAGGCCGGCAAGTTCAAGGATGGCGAACACATCCTGCGCGCGAAAATCTCGGAAGACGCGATGAGTTCGCCGAACATGAACCTGCGCGATCCGGCCATCTACCGCATCCGCCATGCGCACCACCACCGCACGGGCGACAAGTGGTGCATCTATCCGATGTACGACTACACGCACCCGATCTCGGACGCGCTGGAAAACATCACCCATTCCATCTGCACGCTGGAGTTCCAGGACCACCGGCCGTTCTACGACTGGCTGCTGGCCACGCTGGCCGAGGGCGGCTTCTTCCAGCAGCCGGTGCCGAAGCAGTATGAATTCGCGCGCCTGAATCTCACCTACATCGTCACGAGCAAGCGCAAGCTGCGCCAGATGGTCGAGGAAGGCATCGTCGACGGCTGGGACGATCCGCGCCTGCCCACGCTGGTGGGCATGCGCCGCCGCGGCTTCACGCCGGAAGGCATCCAGCTCATGGCCGAGCGCACCGGCGTGACGAAGTCGGACGGCTGGATCGACTACGGCGTGCTGGAAGGCGCCGTGCGCGAGGACCTGGACCCGAAGGCGCCGCGCGCGATCGCCGTGCTGAAGCCCTTGAAGCTGATCGTCGATAATTTCGACGCGAACGAGACCGTCGAGTGCAGCTCCCCCGTGCACCCGCACCATCCGGAACTGGGCAACCGCACGTTCCCGTTCACCCGCGAGCTGTGGATCGAGGAAGAAGACTTCATGGAAGTGCCGAGCAAGGGCTACTTCCGCTTCTATCCGCCGATCGGTGACCAGCCGGGCGCCCGCGTGCGCCTGAAGTACGGTTTCGTGGCCGAATGCACGGGCTACGACAAGGATGAAAACGGCAAAGTGGTCGCCGTGCACGTCAACTACTTCCCGGACAGCAAATCGGGCACGGATGGCGCCAACACGTACAAGGTGAAGGGCAATATCCACTGGGTCAGCGCCACTGCCGCGCTGCAGGCCGAAGTGCGCCTGTACGACCGCCTGTTCACGGAGGAAAAGCCGGATGCCGGCGGCAAGGACTTCAAGGAGTTCCTGAACCCGAAGGCGCTGGAAGTCGTCACCGCCTACCTGGAGCCGGGCCTGCAGGACGCGGCGCCGGAGCAGCGCTTCCAGTTCGAGCGCCATGGCTATTTCATTGCCGACCGCGTCGACTCGCAGCCGGGCAAGCCCGTGTTCAACCGGATCGTCACGCTGAAGGACAGCTGGGCCAGCCCGAAGTAAGCGCTCCCCGCTGAAGACAAGCCGCCTCCGGGCGGCTTGTTCATTTTCGGGCACGGCCGCGTCCTGCAACGCTACCAGATAGCAAGTTTTGATACGCCTTGACGTAGCTCATACGCGCTGCCTATATTGCCATGTAGACCACGCTTTGTTGTGCATAGCAATCATGGACCACGTCACGACGGGAAAACTGCAGGGCGACCCCGCCACGCCATCCTGGTGGAGCGGCGTGCTGCTGTCGGTGATGGTCGGAGGCTGCTTCTATGCGTGGATGGCGAACTCGCTGGAGACCGAAGCGGTGGAACGCTTCCGCAACCAGGCCCGCAGCATCCAGTACAACGTGGCCGGCGGCATCAAGGCCTGCACCGACGTGCTGCGCGGCACCGCCAGCCATTTCCAGGCAGCGGACAGCATCTCGCGCGAGAGCTTCCACCGCTATGTGCAGGGCCTGGACATCCAGCGCAACTTCCCCGCCATCGCCACCATCAATTTCGCCCAGTACGTGACGGACAAGGACCGCGATGCCTTCGAGCGGCAGATGCGTAGCAGCGCGGTGCGCCAGCTCGGCTACCCCGAGTTCCAGATCCTGCCGGCCGGCCGCCGCGCCCACTACACGGTCATCACCCTGCTGGAACCGGTGTACGGCGCCCGGACCAAGTTCGGTTTCGACCTCTCGGCCCGCGCCGCCAGCGACAATGCGCTGGCGGAGGCGCGCGACAAGGGCGTGCTCACCAGCTCCGGCATGCCGATCCAGCTGCCGGAATCGCCCACCCAGTTCGGCATGCCGCTGCGGCTGCCCGTGTACCGCTCCGACCTGCCGCTGAACACGGTGGCCGAGCGCCGCGCCGCCTACCTGGGCTCGGTGGGCATCGGCTTCTCCGTGCCGCGCCTGGTCGAGGCGGCGATGGTGGACGTGCCCGTGCACGGCATCCGCGTGCGGCTGTACAGCGTCCCCTCCGGCATGAAGGCGCAGGGCGGCCAGCCGGCCGGCCACCTGCTGTTCGACAGCCTGGAGACGGGCCAGGGCCGCCTGCCGCCGGAAGCGCATGTGCAGCTGAGCCTGCCGCTGAACTTCAACGGCCGGGTCTGGCAGGCGTATTTCGATGCGCCGCGCGCCGCCCTGTTCTCCACCTTCGACGCCTACCTGCCCTGGCTGGCGGCGCTGGTGGGCTTCGTCAGCACGCTACTGATGTATGCGCTGTTCCATGCCCAGGTGTCGTCGCGCCGCCGGGCGCTGCAGATGGCACGCGACATGACCCGCGAGCTGCGCGACAGCCAGGCCCGGCTGCAGCTGTCGCACCAGCGGCTGAGAAGGCTGGCGGCCCATGCCGAGCAGATCAAGGAAGAGGAACGCAAGCGCATCGCCCGCGAGATCCACGACGACCTGGGCCAGAGCCTGCTGGCGCTGCGCATCGAGGCGGACCTGCTGGCCAACCGCACGGCGCACCGCCATCCGAAGCTGTATGCGCGGGCCAGCGCCACGCTGCGCCAGATCGACGACACCATCCGCAGCGTGCGCAACATCATCAACGACCTGCGCCCGAACGTGCTGGACCTGGGCCTGTCCGCCGCCGTCGAGTGGCAGGTCACCCAGTTCCGCAAGCGCTCCGGCATCGCCTGCGACGTGGTCGATCCCGACGGCGCGCCGGAACTGGACGACCGCTGCGGCGTGGCACTGTTCCGTGTACTGCAGGAGTCGCTCAGCAATATCCTGCAGCACGCCCGGGCGACCCACGTGCGCGTGGAACTGCGCCACCTGGGCGGCACGCTGAAGATGACCATCACGGACAACGGTATCGGCCTGCACGACAGCAGCCGCAACAAGACCGGATCGTTCGGCCTGGTGGGCATGGAAGAGCGCATGAGCCTGCTCGGCGGCGACTGTTCCATCCTCAGCCGGCCCCATGGCGGCACCACCGTCACGGTGACGGTGCCCGTGGCATGGCGCGTGGCCCCCGTGCAGCTAGGAGAATTCGCAAGCCATTAGGATTTTCCCTCCGATCAAATAGGAATCGAAAAAATCAAGATGTAGGAATATTCCGGTGCCTTTGATGTACATCAATAGGTCGGCATGAGCAGACGCAACAATGGTGCTGCAACGCCCGACAACCGACATGAAAGGACACGCCATGAACCAACAGGCATTCGGAACGATCGAAGCGCTGGACCTGGAGCCGATCAAGGTCAAGCTGATGCACGAGGAATCCGGCGAGGGCTGGAGCCGCGCCCATGCCGATGCGGTGGAGAAGGAATACCGCCGCTTCCTAATCCTGATGAAGAAATACCCGCAGGAACAGGCCGCCCCGCTGATGGACGTGGACACGTTCTGGCACTACCACATCCTCGACACGCTGAAGTACGCGGCCGACTGCGATGCCGTGTTCGGCCACTTCCTGCATCATTTCCCGTACATCGGCCTGCGCGGCGAGGCCGATAAGGCGGCGCACCACCGCCTCGGCGTGCGCATGAAGGAGCTGTACGAGGAAACCTTCGGCGAAGACTACGGGCAGGCCGCCAGCGCCTGGTCGGCCTCCCCGGAACGTGCCGCAGCCGCTGGCGGCCAGGCGGCATGGTCGGCCCGCGCGGCAGGCACAGCAGGCACGGCAGCCATGGCATGGTCGGCCCGGGCCAGCGTGCCGGGCGTGGCCTGGTCGGCCCGGGCGCCGGAAGCGGCAGCGGATCCGGCACTGGCGGTTGCGTGGTCCGCCCGTGCGCCGCAGGCACAGGCCGTGGCGTGGTCAGCGCGGGCCCCCGAAGGCCGGGCGGTTGCCTGGTCGGCCCGGGCACCTGAAGCCCAGGCGGCTGCATGGTCAGCCCGGGCACCCGAAGGCCAGGCCGTCGCCTGGTCAGCCCGGGCACCCGAAGGCCAGGCCGTCGCCTGGTCGGCCCGGGCACCCGAAGGCCAGGCGGTTGCCTGGTCGGCCCGGGCACCGGAAGCCCAGGCGGTTGCCTGGTCGGCCCGGGCACCTGAAGGCCAAGCCGTCGCCTCGTCGGCCCGGGCACCCGGAGGCCAGGCGGTCGCCTGGTCGGCCCGGGCGCCGGAAGCGCAGGCGGCGCCAGCCCCTGTCGCGGTGGACAACCTGTACATCGAGCGTCCGCGCCTCACGCCGGCTGCCTGAGCGCGTCGGCGGCCGCTGTGTCTCGGAGGCGCAACAGCGCCTCCGGGAGGCGTCCCGCGGCCAAGCGCGCACGGTTGAAGTTCAGCTTGAAATCCACGCGTAGCGGCCTATACTGGGGCGTTGATATTGATTCAAATCAATATTTATGTTTCCGGACGACCGGTGCCGTTCTTCCGCTACCCCACCCCATCATGAAGGGACTCCCATGATTTCCGAACAGTTCAAACCGATTGCCGACCTGGACCTGGAGCCGATCAAGGTCAAGCTGATGCACGAGGAATCCGGCGAAGGCTGGAGCCTGGCGCAGGCCAACGCTGTGGAATTCGAATACCGCCGCTTCCTGTACCTGATGAAGATGTTCCCGAACGAGCAGACGGCACCGCTGATGGATGTCGACACGTTCTGGCATTACCACATCCTGGACACGATGAAGTACGCGGTCGATTGCGAAGCCGTGTTCGGCTACTTCCTGCACCACTTCCCCTACATCGGCCTGCGCGGCGAGGACGACACCGAAGCCCACCACCGCGTCGGCAACCGGATGAAGGAACTGTACGAAGCCACTTTCGGCGAAGCCTATGTGCGCGATGCTGCCACGGCCTACTCGGGCGCCGCCACTGCCGTGGCCTACTCCGGTGCCGCCACGCAGGCCGCTTACTCGGGCGCCGCCACGGCAAACACCGCTTATTCGGGCGCGGCAACCGCGAAGACCGCCTATTCGGGCGCCGCTGCGGCAAAAACCGCGTACTCCGGTGCCGCTACCGCAAAAACCGCATACTCCGGTGCCGCTACCGCAAAAACCGCCTACTCGGGTGCTGCCACGGCAAAAACCGCCTACTCGGGTGCCGCCACAGCCAGCCAGGTCGCCTACTCCGGTGCCGCCACCGCCAGGACGGCTTACTCCGGTGCGGCCACTGCGAAAGCGGCCTACTCCGGTGCCGCCACTGCACAGAATGCGTACTCCGGCGCTGCCACTGCAAAGACCGCCTACTCCGGCGCAGCAACGGCAAAGACGGCATATTCGGGCGCGGCAACGCAAACCGCGTACTCCGGTGCCGCCACCACCGCCAGCCAGGTTGCCTACTCCGGTGCAGCGACCGGTGCTGGTGCGCAGACGGCCTATTCCGGCGCTGCCGTCGGCACGGCTGCACCGCAAGACGATTTCTACGCCCAGCGCCCCCGCCTGACGGCCGCCTGATCGTTCCGGGCTGAAACGCAAACGGCCGGTCCTGGAAGCAGGACCGGCCGTTTTTTTAGCGCTGCCGCCTGTCAGTACGACATCAGCGAGCGCAGTTCGCGGATCGACAGATCGCTGATCTCGTGCATGCGGATCAGGATCGTGGCACCGATCGGCAGCGTGTTATGGCGGATCTTGCTGATGACGGGCGGCGCCACTTCCAGCGCACGGGACAGGGCCGCGTCGTTCTTCAGCTGCAGTTTTTCGATGATGGCGTCCAGGACGCGGTTCGGGTTGTACGCCGGCGACGACGTGAGCTCTTTCAGGGACATGATCACAATTCTTCAGAAGTCCGGGTCAAAAAAACCACGGTTTTAACCAAATTAAATACGGCCACATGCGAAATTCCAGCCATAAAAAATCCATCTCTGCGGATTTATTGGCACAAGGGCGCTATGGTACACCGTCCTGTTGCTCAAAAGTCCAGCTTTCGGAACATTTGTGAGAATGTGTGAGATTTTAACGCGTTTTACTATGTTAGGTAATTGCCATGGCGTTACAGGATCACGGCCTCGCACTGGCGGCAGGAGCGTAGTGCCAGCATGTACCAGGTGAGCACCGCCAGCGTGGCGAACTCCGCGAGCACCACGGGCAGCAGCAGGGGCGATGCGGCCGGTGTGGTGCTGGCCGGCAGAAGGTGCCAGTGCAGCTCGCGGCGGATCACGTCCGGCGCCGGCGGCGGCAGGCCGGCGCGGCTGCGCCGGGCCAGCCAGGCGCGCACTTCTTCCTTGCTGGGATGGGGATGGGGTGGCGGCAACCACGCCGGCGGCGGCAGCATGCGCAGATTGCCAGGGGGCGCGAGCGGGGTAGGCCGGGACGGCGGCGGCGCCGCCGTTGCGTGCTGCAGTCCGGATCGGGCTTGCGGCGCGAGGCGAGAAGGTTGCGTCTGCGCTGGGGGTAGAGGTTGAACTTGAGGTAGAGGCTGACCCTCGGCCCGGCGTCCGGACTGCGCTGGAGCATGATGCTGGCTGTCACCCGGGACGCCAGACTGTACCGGGGTTGCGACTCCCGGCTGAGGCCGATCGTTGTCCATACACCCTCCCTTGATCTGAACCTAAAGTAGTCTCGCGCAAAGGCCGTGCATTTGCGAAGTCTCAATCCGGTACGTCAACCGTCCTCCGGTCGCGCTTGCCGGAGGGCAGCCTGTAGCCCTTCCGCCACGGTCGGATAACGCAACGTTATGCGTAATTCATCTTTCAGCCTGGCATTGGCGAGCCGGCGCGATTCCGACATGTACGACAGCAGGGTCGGCGAGACCACTTCGGCCAGTGCCGTCCGCGCCAGCCGCGGTGGACGGGCCAGGCCGTACGCATCGGCCACCGCATCGAAGTAGTCCGCCATCTTCATGGCACTGTCGTCCACCGCGTGGTAGACCCGCTGCGGGCGGCCCCGCTGCAGGGCGCGCAGGAGGATGGCCGCCAGGTCGTCGGCATGGATGTGGTTGGTGAAGACGTCGTCGGCCGGAAGCAGCGCCGGCGTGCCCTGGTGCAGCCGGGCCAGCGGCAGCCGGTCGGCCGCGTAGATGCCCGGCACGCGCAGGATGGCAAGCCGCCCGTGCGCGCCGCGCGCCCACTGCCTCAAAGTCCCCTCCGCATCGACCCGGCGCAACGCCCGGCCATTGCGGGGCGCCACGGGCTGCGTTTCGTCCACCAGGCGGCCCGCCAGGTCGCCATACACACCGGTGGTGCTGACATAAACCACCCTGGCCGCCTCGGGTAGAATGGCGGACACATTGCGGGTCCGGCTGTCACGCCCGCCCTGTGCCGGCGGTGGCGCCAGGTGGATCACCCGGTGCGCCAGCCCGGCCAGGCGCGCCAGGCTGTCGCGGCGGTCCAGGTCGGCCAGGATGGGGACGGCGCCGGCCGCGCGCAGTGCGGCCATGTGCGCCGGGTCGCGCGTGACGGCGAACACGCGGTAGCGCGTGCGCAGCAGCGGCAGCAGGCGCATGCCCACGTCGCCGCAGCCCAGGATCAGCAGCCGCGGCTTGCCCAGGCGGCGCGCGGTGGGCGTCGAGGCGCCAGTCGGGGCACTGCATGATGCGACGGGGAACCGCGCGGATATTTGTTGGCTATTCATTCAAGGATTGTATGACGTTTCAGATTACTGTTCAGCCCAGCGGCCACCAGTTCGCCTGCGATGACGACGAGACCGTGCTGGCTGCCGCGATGCGCGCCGGCGTCGGCCTGCCTTACGGTTGCAAGAACGGTGCGTGCAGCTCCTGCAAGGGCAAGGTCGTTTCCGGTTCCATCACGCATAAACCGCACCAGCGCCGCGCGCTGACGGAAGAGGAAGAGGCGCAGGGCATGTCGCTGTTCTGCTGTGCCCTGCCCCATTCGGACCTGGTGATCGCCGCCCGCGAAGTGACCGGCACCGGTGACTTCCCCGTCAAGAAGATGCCGTCGCGCGTGACCACGCTGGAAAAAGTGGCGCCGGACGTCATCATCCTCACGCTGCAGCTGCCGGCCAACGAGGTGCTCGAGTACCACGCCGGCCAGTACATCGAATTCCTGCTGCGCGACGGCAAGCGCCGCAGCTACAGCATGGCCAGCGCGCCGGGCGCGGGCCCGATCACGCTGCACATCCGCCACATGCCGGGCGGCCTGTTCACTGACCAGGTGTTCACCACGATGAAGGAGCGCGACATCCTGCGCTTCGAAGGCCCGCTCGGCACGTTCTTCGTGCGCGAGGAATCCGACAAGCCGATGGTGCTGCTCGCTTCCGGCACGGGCTTCGCGCCGATCAAGGCCATCGTCGAGCAGATGAAGGCCTCCGGCTCGCAGCGCCCGATGGTGCTGTACTGGGGCGGACGCCGTCCGCAGGACCTGTACCTGCACGGCCTGTGCGAACAGTGGGCGGCCGAGCTGCCGAACTTCCGCTACGTGCCGGTGGTCTCCGATGCGCAGCCGGAAGACGGCTGGACCGGCCGCACCGGCTACGTGCACCAGGCCGTCGTGGCGGACCAGCCGGACCTGTCGGGCTGGCAGGTGTATGCCTGCGGCGCGCCGATCGTCGTCGATTCGGCCCGCCGCGATTTCGTCGCCCAGTGCCGGCTGCCGGAAGACGAGTTCTACGCGGACGCCTTCACCACCGAAGCCGACCTCGCCCAACCATAAACCGCGGCACGTGCCGCGGGCCTTGGGGCACGCGGCGGCGTGCCCCAACTGCCCACTCAATGTCCCAGTTCTCCGCCTCGAACGGCTTTTCCGTCCTCCGCCACCGCAACTTCAGCTTCTACCTTGCCGCCCGCATCCTCGGCACCCTCGCCGTGCAGATGCAGAATGTCGCCATCGGCTGGCAGGTGTATTCGATGACGCACAGCCTGTTCTACCTGGGCATGATCGGCCTGGCGCAGTTCGCGCCCTTCCTGCTGCTGATCCTGCCGGCCGGCCACGCCGCCGACCGCTACAACCGCCGCAACATCATCACCATCTGCCTGGGCGTGCAGCTGCTGGTGGGCGCGCTGCTGCTGGGCTATACGCTCACGGGCTTGCAGGTGGTCTGGCCCGTGTTTGCCGTGCTGGTGCTGTTCGGCAGCGCGCGCGCCTTCATGGGGCCGGCCACGCAGGCCATCCTCGTCAACATGGTGCCGCAGCAGGACTTCAGCAAAGCCGTGGCGCTGTCCTCGTCGAGCTTCCACGTGGCCGTGATCCTCGGGCCGACCCTGGGCGGCCTGCTGTACATCTACGGCCCCACGCTGGTGTATTCGATCGGCGCCGGCCTGCTGCTGGTGGCCACGATCCTGATGGCGCTGACGGCCTCGCCACCGCAGAAGACCAACCGCGAGCCGGCCACCTGGCACAGCGTGCTGGAAGGCCTGCGCTTCGTGATGTCGCGCCCGATCGTGCTGGGCGCCATCTCGCTGGACCTGTTCGCCGTGCTGTTCGGCGGCGCCACCGCGCTGCTGCCGGCACTGGCGCACGACGTGCTGCACATCGGCCCGCAGGGCCTGGGCCTGCTGCGCACGGCGCCCGGTGCCGGCGCCGCGCTGTGCTCGATCGCGCTGGCGTTTTTCCCGATCACGCGGCGCGTGGGGCTGTGGATGTTCGGCGGCGTGGCGCTGTTCGGCGTCGGCACCGTGATCCTCGGCTCGACCGGCACCTTCCTCATCGCCTTCATCTGCCTGCTGCTGATGGGCGCCGGCGACATGGTCAGCGTCTACGTGCGGCACCTGCTGGTGCAGTACGAAACGCCCGATGCGATCCGCGGCCGGGTCAGCGCCGTGAACTCCGTGTTCATCGGCGCCTCCAACGAACTGGGTGAATTCGAGTCCGGCGTGACGGCCGGCTGGATGGGCCTGACGCGCGCCGTGGTCTTCGGCGGCGCGGCAACGCTGGTCGTGACGGGCCTGTGGATGAAGCTGTTCCCCGTGCTCGCGAAGATGGACCGCTTTCCGCACCACGACAAGGAACTGGCCGAGCAGGCGGCGGCCTCTGGTACGAAGTGAGTTGATTTCCCCGCGCGTGCCCCAATACCTGAGCTATGTGCAGCAGCTAACGGCAGCACGGTGCCAGGTGGCGTAGGATGACATCACAGTTACAACAGAGGAGAACGACCATGCAGGTACAAGTCAACAGCGATAAATCCATTACCCATGACGCGAGTCTCGACGAGCACGTCACGAACGTCGTCCAGACGGCCGTTGCCCGCTTCGGCGAGCAGATCAGCCGCGTCGAAGTCCACCTTTCCGATGTGAACGCGCACAAGTCCGGCGCCGGCGACAAGCGCGCCATGATGGAAGCCCGCGTGGCCGGCATCCAGCCGATCGCCGTCACCGACCATGCCGATACGCTGCACCAGGCCATCAGCGGCGCCTCCGGCAAGCTGGTGCGCGCGCTGGACACGGCGCTGGGCAAGCGCAGCGATGTGAAGCACAACACCCCGGTGGCCGACCTGGTCGCGCCGGATGAACCGGTCGAGCCGGTCTAAGCGAGCGTCCGCAGGTACGCCAGCCCTGCCAGAGCGCGGCTGCCGTACCATGACAGCATCTCCCCATCCACGAGCTGCACGGGCTTGCCGATCTGGCGCTCGAGCGCATCGGCATGCGCTTCCGTGAAACGATAGGGCTCGGTGGACAGCAGGACCTGGTCGACGTTCGTCACCAGGTCCTCGTTCCATTCGAAGCGGGGATAGCGCTCGCTACCCTGCCCGTTACCCGGTTCGGGTACCGTCCACCCCAGTTCCGCCAGCATCGCCGCGATGTATGTGTCGCGCGACACCGTCATCCACGGATCCTGCCAGATGCAGTACAGCACGCGCTGCGGCGGGCCTTTCGGCATGGCGCGCAGCGCCTGGAGCTCCCGTTCAAACGCGGTGGACCAGCGTCCCGCCGCTTCCTGCACACCGAACACGCCGCCGAGCAGGTGCGCCAGCGCCAGGTTGTCTGCCGGCCGCTGCGGATGCGTCACCACGATGTTCGGCACGAACTCGGCCAGACGGTCGACCGTCGGCTTTTCGTTCTCGTCGATGTTCACGACCAGGTGCGTCGGTGCCAGCGCACGGATCTTCTCGATATTCACGTCCTTCGTGCCGCCCACCTTGGGGATGGCCTGCACGAGCTCGCGCGGATGGATGCAGAAACCGGTGCGGCCGACCATGTGGCCGGCCAGCCCGAAGTCGCACAGCATTTCCGTCAGCGAAGGCACCAGCGAGACGATGCGGGCGGCGGGATCCGGCCGGTGCTGGCGGCCGATGGCGTCGGTGAAAAACATGGTAAAGAGGTCCCTGTAAAACGCATGGTGAAGAGTGTCGATGCGCTATGATGAGGTTACTTTCAGGAACGCACCAGTGAAACAGATCAGCACCTTTGCCGCCACCCCGCATGCCATCGCCGACCTCCAGCTGTTCCGTGACACGGACCATGCGAGCGTGGCGGCATTGCTGGCGGCCTGCCCCGTGCTGCTGGCGGACGCGGGCGACACCGTCTCCGATCCGGCCCGCCCGCGGCTGGTGATCGTGCTGCGCGGCGCACTGGCCGATGCCGGCGAGGATGCCACCACGCGCATCCTGCCCGGCGAAAGCGCCGGCGAACAGTCGGTGCTCGATGGCGAGGCCGATGCCTCCACGCTGACCGCGCTGGAAGAGAGCGAACTGCTGGTGATCGACGCGGAACTGGCCTGGCGCCTGATCGACGAATCGGACGGCGTGGCGCGCAACCTGCTGCGCCTGCTGTCCTTCCGCATCCGCGCCGCCAACGTGAAACTGCGGCGGCGCCAGAAGCTGGGCGAATTCTACCGCCAGCTGTCGATGAACGACGGTCTGACGGGCCTGTACAACCGCGCCTGGCTGAACGACGTGCTGCCGCGCCTGACCGCCACCGCCCATGCCACGCGCGCACCGCTGTCGCTGATCATGCTGGACCTGGACCACTTCAAGCAGTTCAACGACCGCCATGGCCACCTGCTGGGCGACCAGGCGCTGCGCACGGCGTCGCGCCTGCTGGCCAGCGCCCTGCGGCCCACGGATTTCGCGGTGCGCTACGGTGGCGAGGAGCTGATGGTGATCCTGCCGGACACCAGCGGCAGCATCGCGGCCGGCGTGGCGGAGCGGCTGTGCGAACGGATGCGCGAGGCGGTGGTGTTCGGCGACATGCGCCTGCCGCTGCCGCACATGACGGCCTCGTTCGGCGTGGCCTGCCTGGGCCTCGGCCAGGACGACCACGACCTGATCGATGCGGCCGACGCGGCGCTGTACCGCGCCAAGGCAGCCGGGCGCGACCGGGTGGCGGTGGCGCCGGCGGCCCCTGCCTGAACCGGCCGGCGTGTCAGGCCGCTTGCGGCTCGGCCTGGGCGATTTCTTCCTTCGGCTGGGTATTCTTCTGCGCGAAGGCGTCCAGCCCCTTCATCACCAGTTCATAGGTCTTGTCGATATTGCCGGCGATATCGCCGCCCAGCACGTTCAGGCCCTTCAGGATGTCGCGCGCTTCCTTGAAGCCCTGCTCGACGCCGCCGCGCACCGTGTCCATGAACTTCTGCAGGGCGGTGCTGTCTTCCGTACCGGGGTTCTGCTTCTTGAAAGCGCCGTAGAAGCCGGTGGCCAGCGACACGATGCGGTCTGCCGTGGCTTCCGGCGAATTGTCGTTGCGGGCCGCGTTCTGCACGGCGTTTTCGCCCAGTTCCGCGCGCAGCGCCTCGTTGATGCCGGTGATCGCCGATTTGTACAGCAGCGCCTGCGGATCGTTCTGCGCGCCGATGGAGATCTGCGCGGAGGCCTCCATGATCGACACGTTCAACTGCAGTTTCGCCCTTGCCGAGGCCGATACCTCGCCCTGGTTCGCAACCTTCGAATCGGTGGAGATGGACTTCGAATTGAGGGAAACGGAATTTGCCACGATAATCTCCAGTCAAGACATAACAATGCGATGCGCATTCAACGATGAACCATACATTTCTCTGGCACGACTATGAAACCTTCGGCGTCGTGCCGCGCCGCGACCGTCCCGCGCAGTTCGCGGCGATCCGTACCGATGCCGAGCTGAACGAGATCGGCGAACCCCTCATGCTGTACTGCCAGCCTGCATCGGACTACCTGCCCGATCCGCAGTCCTGCCTGATCACGGGCATCCTGCCGCAGGACTGCCTGGCAAAGGGCGTGCCCGAACACAAGTTCGCCGCCGCCATCGAGGCCCAGTTCGCGCAGCCCGGCACCATCGGCGTGGGCTACAACACGATCCGCTTCGACGACGAGGTCACCCGCTTCCTGTTCTGGCGCAACCTCATCGATCCCTATGCGCGCGAATGGCAGAACGGCTGCGGCCGCTGGGACCTGCTGGACGTGGTGCGCATGTGCTATGCCCTGCGGCCCGACGGCATCGAGTGGCCTGTAGGGGATAACGGCAGGATCTCCTTCAAACTTGAATTATTGACATCAGTCAACAATCTGGTCCACGAGACGGCGCACGACGCGCTGTCGGACGTGCGCGCCACGATCGCGCTGGCGCGCCTGATCCGCCAGAAGCAGCCGCGCCTGTTCGACTTCTGTTTTTCGCTGCACAAGAAGGACCGGGTGTCCGAGGAAATCGGCCTGCACCTGGCCCGCGAGCTGCGCCAGCCGTTCCTGCACGTGTCCGGCATGTTCCCGGCCGAAAAAGGCTGCCTGGCGCTCGTCTGGCCGCTGGGCCCGCATCCCACCAACAAGAACGAGATCCTGGTGTGGGATTGCAGCCACGATCCGCGCGAACTGTTCACTCTTGATGCGGACACCATCCGGACCCGCCTGTTCAGTCGTGCCGATTCGCTCCCGGAAGGCATGACGCGGCTGCCCATCAAGAGCGTGCACATCAACAAGTCGCCCATGCTGGTAAACAACCTGAAGACCCTGAGCCCGGCGATGGCGCAGCGCTGGAGCATGGACCTGGAACTCGCACTCGCTCATGCGCGCTATGCGGCGGATGGTCCGGACCTGGCGGCAATCTGGGAGCAGGTATTCCACCGCCCGGCCGGCGAACCGTTCGATGTCGACGAGGACTTGTACGGTGGCTTCGTCAGCACGCCGGACCGCAAGCTGCTGGACTCGGCGCGCCGGGCCAGGCCGCAGGAGCTGGCGACGATGACGCTGCCGTTCAAGGACGACCGCCTGGCCGAGCTGCTGTTCCGCTACCGCGCCCGCAACTTCCCGGACACGCTCACGCAAGAAGAACACGAACAGTGGGAACAGCACCGCGCGGCGCGCCTGCTGGAAGGGGCCGGCGGCGCGCGCAGCGTCGACCAGCTGTTCGGTGAAATCGACACGCTGTCCCAGTCGGCCGACGAGCGGGGCGAAGCAATCCTGGGCGCGCTGTACGAATACGCCGAGATGATCGTCCCGCAGGCCTACTGACCGACAATATTGGAGACAACATCGGGGACAGCCACCTATTTCCGGGAAATATTTCCCGGAAATAGGTGGCTGTCCCCGATTGTTCAGCGGTGCGCGTTGATGGCCTGGCGCGTTTCTTCGGCCACGCGGCGGGCGGCGGCTGCGAAGTCCTCGCCGCCCTGCGGCTTCGCGTAGAGGATGGCGCGCGACGAATTGATCATCATGCCGGTGCCGGACGTGGTGCGGCCGGCACGCACCGTCGCCTCGATATCGCCGCCCTGCGCGCCGATGCCGGGAATCAGCAGCGGCATCTCGCCGACGATGTCGCGCACCGCCCTGATCTCTTCCGGGAACGTGGCGCCCACCACCAGCGCGCACTGGCCGTTGGCATTCCATTTGTCGGCAACCAGTTGCGCCACATGCTGGTACAGCGGCTTGCCGTCCACCTGCAGGAACTGCAGGTCGGAACCGCCCGGGTTCGACGTGCGGCACAGCACGATCACGCCGCGGTCCTGCCACTCCATGTAGGGTTCCACCGAATCGGATCCCATGTACGGGCTGACCGTGACGGCATCGGCGCCGTAGCGGTCGTACGCTTCGCGGGCATACTGCTTCGCGGTGGCGCCGATATCGCCGCGCTTCGAATCGAGGATGAGCGGAATGTGCGGGTAAGCCTCGCGCAGGTAGGCACAGATGCGCTCCAGCTGCCCCTCGGCGGCCAGCGCCGCGAAATAGGCGATCTGCGGCTTGAATGCGCAGGCCAGGCCGGCCGTCGCGTCGATGATCTCCTTGCAGAACTGGTAGATGCCATCCGGCGCATCGCGGAACTGCACGGGCAGGCGCTCGATGTCCGGGTCCAGGCCCACGCACAGCAGGGAATCGTTGGCCGCCCACGCAGCGTTCAGTTTGGTGATGAAGTTCATGGCGGCCTCTCGAGCGATTGCAAACCCTGCATTATAGCCGTCGCCCGGACCGTCCCGGGCCGCGCGACTATGTGCTGCACCGTACAAAAGCAGAGGTAACGACCGTGTATAGTCCCTCGCATACAGGAGCTGTCTTTATTTTCGGAGGAAGCATGCGCAATACATTCGTACGCTGGATCGTTCTGGGCCTGATGGCCACCGTGCTGTCCGGCTGTGGCTACAACGATTTCCAAAGCAAGGACGAGGCCACCAAGGCCGCATGGGGCGAAGTGGTCAACCAGTATCAGCGCCGTGCCGACCTGATCCCCAACCTCGTCAATACCGTGAAGGGGTACGCCTCGCACGAGCGGGAAACGCTGGAAGCCGTGACGAAGGCCCGTGCGCAGGCCACCAGCTTCCAGATCACGCCGGAAGTGCTGAACAACCCGGCTGCCTTCCAGAAATTCCAGCAGGTGCAGGGCGAGCTGTCGTCCGCGCTGTCGCGGCTGATGGCCGTGTCCGAGAAATACCCGGACCTGAAGGCCGACACCAGCTTCCGCGACCTGCAGTCGCAGCTGGAAGGCACGGAAAACCGCATTACCGTCGCACGGCAGCGCTACATCGCCACGGTGCAGGACTACAATGTGCTCGCCCGCCGCTTCCCCACCAACCTGACGGCGATGATGTTCGGCTATGAAGTCAAGCCGAGCTTCACGGTGGAGAACGAGAAGGCGATTTCGACCGCGCCAAGCGTCGATTTCGGCAAGAAGTAACCAGGAAAGCGAAACGCCATGCCGCTGGGTCCGCAGGATAACGCCGCACCACCCGCCGCGCCGCGCCGGCGCACGCGGGAGCACCCCGCCGAAGGGAAATGGCTGGGCACTGCCGAAAGCACCAACGAACGCGACGTGCGCGGCAAGGGCCGCCGGCGCCGCCTGCGCGGCTGGGTGGCGGACAAGTCGCAAAGCTGGATCCATCACTGGATGGTGCGCTACACGATCCTGGTGCTGTTCGTCGTGCTGGCACTGCTGTTCGTGGAAGCGGCGAAGGCCCAGGACGGGTTCGTTGCCGTGCCCGAGCTGAAGGCGCGCGTCACGGACCAGGCTGGCATGCTGGATGCGCAGCAGAAAGCATCGCTGGAATCCGTGCTCGCCGATTACGAAACGCGTACCGGCAGCCAGATCGCCATCCTGCTCGTGAAATCGACGGCGCCGGAAGCGATCGAGCAGTACAGCATCCGCGTCACCGATGCCTGGAAGCTGGGCCGCAAGGGTGTCGACGATGGCGTGCTGCTGGTGGTCGCCAAGGACAATCCCGCGGCACTGCGCCGCCTGCGCATCGAGGCGGGCCGCGGCGTGCAGGGCTCGCTGACGGACGCCCAGTCGAAACGGGTGCTGCAGGACGTGATCGCTCCCCACTTTCGCAACAACGATTACTACGGCGGGCTGACGGCGGGCGTGTCCGCCATCGCCACGCTGCTCGACAAGGAACAGTTCCCCGCCCCGCAGAAACCAAGCGCACAGCCGGCCCAGAAGAATGATGGCGGCAGCGGCTGGCTGCTGCCCCTGCTGCTGGTCGGCGCCTTCGTGCTGCTGCCGATGCTGCGCGGCCGCCGCCGCAGCAGCGGCCTGCACCGTTCCGGCTGGGGTTCCGATGCGGCCGGCGTGCTGATCGGCAGCGCCATCGGCAGTGCGCTCGGCCAGCGTGGCGGCTTCGGCGGCGGCGGTGGCGGGTTCGGTGGCGGCGGCGGCTTCGGTGGCGGCGGTGGCGGCAGCTTCGATGGCGGCGGCGCCTCGGGAGACTGGTGATGACGGACTTTTCCACCCGCGCGCGCCGCGCCTGGCGCCACCTGTCCACCGGCGCCGGCACGGGCAAGCGCTGCTTCCCGCAAGCGACGCTGGAAGCGATTGCGGCCGCCATCGCCGAGGGCGAAACGCGGCACCGCGCCGAAGTGCGGCTGATCGTCGAACCGGCACTGCCGTTCGGCGCGGCCTGGGGCGGCGTGGGCAACCGCGACCGGGCCCGCGCGCTGTTCGCGCACTACGGCATCTGGGACACGGAAGAAAACTGCGGCGTGCTGATCTACGTGAACCTGGCCGACCATGCCGTCGACATCGTGGCCGACCGCAACGTCGGGCGCCTGATCACGGAAGGCGAATGGCAGGCCGTGTGCGCAACGATGACGGCCGCCTACAAGCGCGGCGATTTCCGGGAGGGCAGCGTGGCGGCATTGCGCCAGCTGGCCGACCTGCTGCAGCGGCACTTCCCCGCGGATGGTGCCCGTCCCAACCAGCTGTCGAACGAGGCCATCATCCTGTGACGGCATACGGCGCATAAAGATATGCGCGCCACATATATCTCATATCGAAAATGAAAATTGGACGCATATGTGGCCGGACAGCATAATGCACCTGTCTCCACTATTCTCCTCCAAGATAATAGTTTGAAGCCCGCCACCGAGCGGGCTTTTTTTTTGCCCTTTTTTTTGCCGGCGCGATTCCACTTGCGCGCTGTCATTACGACGTCACATAGCCTGCCTATACTCGACACATCTGCCACACACGCAACCGATATGCGTGGTGGCAGACCAGGTGTGCTCCGGCACACCGCTCCGAATTCGCTGCAAAGGTTTTTCCTGGTGTTCCGCTGTTCGTTTTCCTGATGTCTGCCTGTCGCTTCGACCGCACCTTCTCTTGGCCCGGACAGGGTTTGGCCCGCTGACTGCAGCGGGCTTCTTTTTTGCCGGCATGTTAAGGTGGTATTTTCTCCATCGCTGGCTTCTCCAGTTTTCCGCCGTGCTGAAACTCCTGCATACCCTGTTCCTCACTTCCGATCACGCCCGCCTGCGCTACTGGGGTGCCATGACGCTGTTCGCGCTCATCGTGGTCATCGGCTCGATCCCCGGCGCCCGTGCCGATGCCGCCGAAGTGGCTTCCGGCATCGTGCTGCATTCCTGCGCCTATGCCGTGCTGGCGTTCCTGATCTTTACCGGCAGCCGCGGCGTGCCGGCCCAGCGCGCCATCAAGAGCGTGCTGACGATCGCCGCGTTCGGCGCCATCGATGAATTCGTGCAGAGCTTCCTGCCGTACCGCCATGGCGCGGTCAGCGACTGGGTGGTGGACTGCACCGCTGCGGTGCTGATGGCAACCGTCATGTGGGCGCTGTGGACGACGCGGAAAGTGCCGGCCTGATCCGGCCACCCAGATACGGCCGCGTCCCTGCAGGCGGAACGTGCAATCCAGTAGCTTGAGCTGGATCAATCAGTCGCCCCCGCCCGAGAACACTTCCCCCGCCGCCGGCTCTTACTTCTGTTCGGGCATCCAGCCCATGGGAGACCAGATCATGAGAGCAATAACAATCAGTAAGGCCATGACAAGCTGTACCCGGAGGATGGCGGCGCTGGCAGCTTGCCTGGCGCTCGGTGCCTGTGCGGGCATGGAGGGCGAAGGCTCCGGCAGTTCGGCTTCGGGGAGCACGGGCAGTGGCCCGGGCAGCGCGTTCCGGGACAACGGCATGGAGGGCAACAGCCGGACCGGCAGCACCGGCAAGGACAATAGCAGTGGCAGCTCCATGAGGGACAATCCGGGCAGCGGCAGTTCCAGCAGCGGCAGTTCCAGCAGCGGCAGTTCCAGCAGCGGTAATTCGAGCAGCGGTAGCTCCAGCAGCGGTACCGAAACCAGCCCGCCTGACAAATCGATGGATTCCGGCGGGATGGCAAGCGGGAGCGGGGCAATGGGCGCCACGGGCGGCAGCATGGGCATGCCCGGCTGGCGGGGCACGATCCAGTCGATCGAACCGATGACGCGCCAGCAGGCCGGCATCGGCGTTGGCGGGTCGGTGGGTGCGGCGGCGGCCGGCGGTGCGATGCCGGATGCCGGGGCGCCGTCGGACCGCGTCTACCGCGTCACCCTGCGCACCGAGGATGGCGGCATGCAGAGCGTGGTCGTCGACAAGGCGCCGGAGTACAAGGTGGGCGACCGCGTCATGTACAGCAACGGCGCCTTCCAGCGCCAGTAAGCCAGCCAGGCGCCTCGGCATGCCGGGCGCCCGCTTTGGCGCTGGCGGTCAATACACTTTCTGAACGTCGTAGCCGCGCTGGCGCAGCAGTTCGGGGATGCCCTTGTCGCCCACCAGGTGCAGGAGGCCGATGCCCACGAAGGCCACCTGGTCGCTGCGCATGATGGCCTCGATATGCGCCGTCATTTCCGGGTTGCGCTTGCCGAGGAGCGTGCGGTCCATGAAGGTGGCGGAGACGCTGTCCCCGGCGGTCAGCTCGCGGGCGAGCGCCGTGATGCGCCCGGCATCGGCATTGCTCCACGCATCGATGAGGCCGGCAGACTTCTGCAGCGCCCTGCCGCTGGCCAGGTCGTCCAGGTTTTCCAGCAGATAGCGTTCCTGTTGCGCATCGTCCAGCGAAGAAAACAGGCTGAGCTGATATTCGGCCGTCTCCAGTTCGCGCACCGGTTTCTTCTGCTGCACGGCGGCCGACAGCAGGAACCCTTCCACGCCATTGCTGCGATGGTAGCCACTGCGCTCGATCTCGCCACCGACGAGGATATTGGCCACCAGCCACGGCCGATAAGTCTCGACACTGCGCAATGGCAGGTTTGCTTTTGCCAAGGCCTTTTCCAGCAACGCCAATGCCGCCGGCGACAGGTGATTCACGATCGAATCGCCGGCCGGGTAATAACCGTATTTCGTGAGCGCCTGCTGGAACGGTTCGGCCACGCGCGTATCGAGTTCCAGAACCAGGGCACTGGAGTCGGCCAGTGCGCGCGTCACTTCCGGCTCGAGCGGGAAAAAGCCCTGCTTGCCCACGTGGACCGTTCCGAACAGGTAGCTGGTCCTGCCCTCGTGCGTGACCCGGTACAGGGCGCCGCGTTTCGGCACGGCTGCCGGGACGATGGGCTCCCCGGGTACCGACTGGGTCGGCATATTCATTTCCACGCCCTGCGCCACGCAGGCAATCGACAGGACGATGGAGCAGATCAGATAACGCAGCATGCAATTCCCAAGCCGGCCTCGCGAGGCGGCAATCAAAATGACAACGGTAATGCCCGCAGTGGCCGGGGCATGGGCCGGAGAGCGCGCCATGCGCGTCTATTTCTGATGGTAAAGGAATTTGTGCGCTGCGGCTATTCAATCGCACGACGCGCGAGATAATCGCAAGACCCGTGCAACAAAACATTGCCAAAATAACCCCGATACGGTGCCATTTATAACCGGGTCGACAAGATCATAATCAAAACGGCATTATATGGACGGTTCGCGTGATATTTTATAAACATGATTGTTTCGCCAATTAGGCGCGCCATCGGATTGCCGGCGGCAGCTGCACGCGACGCTCTCTTGATCGGGGCAAGGAAAGGCTGTCATGGACGCGAAGCTATGGTAACGTCACAATAGTTACACCAAATACACTATTCCCGATCGTCCATTTTCCGTGCAGACACGCTCCGGCCAACCGCCCGTCCACGTGCACCCGCGCCTGCCGACCATCCGGTTCCGGCTGGTGCTGCTGGTATTGAGCTGCGTGCTGCCCGCCGCGATCGTTTCGGCCTTCCTGATCTACGACCATTACCGCGTCGAGCGGGCCAGCCTGCTGGGCGAGGCAATGGCCACGGCGCGGTCGATGGTGGCGGTGGTCGACCGCGATTTCGATACCGTCACGACGGCCTTGCGCACGCTGTCCGTCTCGGATGCCCTGGACCTGCCGGACCGCTCCAACTTCCGCCGCCAGGCTGCCAATGTGCACGCCATCCTGCCGATCACGGAAGTGGTGCTGTACGACCCCATCACCCACCAGCAGCTGATGAACACCACGGTCGGCACGCCGCTGCCGGATCCCGGCAATGCCGAGCTGCTGCGCGAAGTGCTGCGCACCGGCCAGCCGGTCGTCACCGGCACGGTGCGCAATGCGCGCGGCAACGGCAGCATCACCGTGGCCGTGCCCGTGCTGCGCGACGGCGTGGTGCGCTACGTGCTCGCGGCCGAGGTGCTGCCGGCGGCGCTCAGCACGATCCTCACGGACCAGAAGATCCCGGAACACTGGCGCGCCGCGATCCTCGATGCCGACTACCGCATCGTCGCCCGCAATGTCGACATCGCCCGCTACCGGGGCCGCCTGCCGGAAGCCGACGTCATCGCACGCATGCGCGCCCGGCCGGAGGACACTTTCGACGGCACCACCGTCGACGACCGCCACGTGGTGATGCTGTACAGCCGCTCCGCCAAGTCCGGCTGGAGCGTGACGCTGGGCGTACCGCACCGCACGCTGGCGGCGGGCCTGCTGCGCACGCTCGAATCGCTGATCATCGCCACCGTCGTGATCCTGGCGCTGGGCCTGGGCATGGCCTGGCTGGTGGGCGGCCGCATCGCCCGCTCGGTGCAGGCGCTGATCGGACCGGCGACGGAGCTGGGTGCGGGCCGCCAGGTGCATCCGCCGGTCGTCGATTTCCTGGAGGCGCAGCAGGTGGGCGACTCGCTGGTGCGCGCCGCGGCGGCGCTGGACGATGCGCGCGAGCAGGCCGCCAGCGAGCTGCTGGAACGCCGCGCCGCCCAGGAAGCGCTGCAGCTCGCGGACGTGCGCAAGGACGAGTTCCTGGCCACCCTGGCGCACGAGCTGCGCAACCCGATGGCGCCGCTCGTCAACGCGCTGGAGATCATGCGGCTGGCCGGCCCCGGCGCGGCCCCGCCGCCGGCCGTGCTGGACATCATCGGCCGCCAGCTCAAGCAGATGGTGCGCCTCGTCGACGACCTGCTCGATGTCTCGCGCATCACCACGGACAAGCTGGGCATCCGCACCGAAGCGGTGGTGCTGCAGGACGTCGTCTCGCATTCGCTGGAGACGGCCGGGCCCCTGATCGGCCAGCGCCGCCATGCGCTGGCCGTGCACGTGCCCGATAGTCCGGTGCTGCTGCGCGCCGATGCCACGCGCCTGGCGCAAGTATTTTCGAACCTGCTGAACAACGCGGCCAAGTACACGCCGAACGGCGGCAGCATCGCGCTGCACGCCGTCTGCCTGCCGGAGGGCGGCCGGGTGCGCATCGACATCAGCGACAACGGCATCGGCATCGCCAGCGACGTGCTGCCCCATGTGTTCGACATCTTCTACCAGGCCGACCGGTCGCTGGGCCGCTCGCAGGCCGGACTCGGGATCGGCCTGTCGCTGGCACGCCGGCTCGTCGAGCTGCACGGCGGCACGTTGTCCGCCGCCAGCCCCGGCAAGGGCCTGGGCAGCACCTTCAGCGTCGAGCTGCCGGTGGCCGCCGATGCCACCGCGCCCGTGCCCGAGCGCGACAACGCCGGCGGCGCGCTGCCGCCGCTGCGCGTGCTGGTGGCCGACGACAACATCGACCACGCCAACACGCTGCGCACGCTGCTGATGGCGGCGGGCCAGACGGTGAACGTGTGCTACGACGGCCTGTCCGCCCTGCGCAGTGCCGAGGCGTTCGATCCGCAGATCGCCTTCCTCGATATCGGCATGCCGCGCATGGATGGCTACGAGCTGGCGCGCCGCCTGCGGAGCGAACCGCGCCACCGCGACTGCCTGCTGGTGGCCGTCACCGGCTGGGGCCAGGACCGCGACCAGCAGCGCTCGCAGGCCGCCGGCTTCGACCGCCACGTCGTCAAGCCGCTGCAGCCGGCGCAGCTGCGCGCCCTCCTGCAGGAACGCGCCAGCCGTGCCACAATGGCTGACACCGCCCAGGTGCGCTGACGGTTTTCCCGTCCGCGAGCACCTCGGGGTCACGTCCATAGCCACACGAAAGGCAGGGTCTTGCTTGCAATGGCAGGCACAGCCCTGACATGCACCCGATGATTCCATTCTCGATACTCGACCTCTCCCCCATCGCCGAAGGCAGCCACGCCGGCGAGTCGCTGCGCCACACGCTGGACCTGGCGCAGCATGGCGAACGCTGGGGCTTCAACCGCTACTGGCTGGCCGAACACCACGGCATGCCGGGCATCGCCAGCGCGGCCACGGCCGTCGTCATCGCGCACGTCGCGGCCGGCACGAACAGCATCCGCGTCGGGGCCGGCGGCATCATGCTGCCCAATCACTCGCCGCTGGTGATCGCCGAGCAGTTCGGCACGCTGGAAGCGCTGTACCCGGGCCGCATCGACCTGGGCCTGGGCCGCGCGCCCGGCTCCGACCAGACCACGGCGCGCGCGCTGCGCCGCAACCTGGGCTCCGATGCCGAAGAGTTCCCGCAGGACGTGCTGGAACTGCAGGACTACATGAGCGACGAGCCGCGCCAGCGCGTGCTGGCCGTGCCGGGCCACGGTGCCAAGGTGCCGCTGTGGATCCTGGGCTCCAGCCTGTTCGGCGCGCAGCTGGCCGCGCACCTGGGCCTGCCGTTCGCGTTCGCCTCGCACTTCGCGCCGCAGATGATGATGCAGGCGATCAGCATGTACCGCGCCGGCTTCAAGCCGTCCGCGCAGCTCGACAAGCCGTACGTCATGCTGGGCTATAACATCTTCGCCGCCGACACGGACGAGGAAGCCCAGCTGCGCGCCACGTCGATGCAGCAGGCCTTCGTCAACCTGCGCACGGGCCGGCCGTCGAAGCTGCCGCCGCCGCTGAAGGATTACCGCTCCACGCTGGGTCCACAGGAAAACGCGATGCTCGATTCGGTGCTGTCCTGCACCGCCATCGGCGCGCCGGACACGGTCGAAGCGCAGCTGCGCGCCTTCATCGCCAGCACGCAGCCGAACGAGCTGATGATCACCTCCCAGATCCACGAGCACGCTGCCCGGCTGCGTTCCTACGAGATCGTGTCGGAGGTGCACAAGCGGCTGGCCTGAGACGCCGGATGTGCAGCGAGCTGTCGCGCACGGGGTCTGTCCCACAGCGCCCGCAGCTTCGAAACTGATGTGAGCCGCCTTCCGGCCCGCGGCCGCTGCACGCCCGGTGTCCGACATTTTTTCCGGGCGCCGTTCCCGGGAAAGTGTCAGACACCGGTGTTTGCCACCTCTGCACGAACGCTGCGCTTCATCGCGATTTCCTCGGCTGCCAGCACGGCCCGGCGTTATCCCCTACAATAACGCCCCCGTGCCACCAGGAGCCGCCGTGAGCGCGCAGCAAGAACTCGATACCCGCACCGACCACCCCGACATCTCCCCCGCCATGGTATGGCTGATGGCCACCGCCACCGGCCTGATCGTCGCCAACCTGTACTACGCCCAGCCGCTCGTCGGCCCCATCAGCCGCGCCACCGGCCTCGATCCCGGCGCCGCCGGCCTGATCGTCACGCTCACGCAGATGGGCTACTGCCTCGGCATGCTGTTCATCGTGCCGCTCGGCGACCTGGTCGAAAACCGCAAGCTGATCGTCACCGCCCTGCTGGGCACCGCCTGCGCGCTGCTTGCCGCCGCCTTCAGCAGCAACGCCATCCTGTTCCTGGCCGCCGCGTTCTGCATCGGCCTGGGCTCCGTCGCCGCGCAGATCATCGTGCCGTTCGCCTCGCACCTGGCGCGGCCGGAAAGGCGCGGCCAGGTGGTGGGCACCGTCGTCAGCGGGCTGCTGATGGGCATCATGCTGGCGCGGCCCGTCTCCAGCCTGGTTACCGATGCGCTGGGCTGGCACGCGATCTTCGTCATGTCCGCCATCGGCACCGCCGCCCTGGCCTTCGTGCTGAAGAGCCGCCTGCCGCTGCGCGAGCCGGATCACACGTCCACCTATCCGGCGCTGCTGGCCACGCTGTGGCACCTGCTGCGCACCACGCCGATCCTGCGCCGCCGCGCCGCCTACCAGTTCTGCATGTTCGGTGCGTTCAGCCTGTTCTGGACCACCGTGCCGCTGATCCTGGCCAGCGAGCCGTTCCACCTGTCGCAGACCGGCATCGCCATCTTCGCGCTGGCGGGCGTGGCCGGCGCCATCGCCTCGCCGCTGGCCGGCCGCCGCGCCGACCAGGGCAAGTCGCGCTCGACGACGGCCATCGCCCTGGTCGCCGGCATCGTCGCCTTCGCCGCCCCGCTGCTGCTGAGCGGTGGCCGCGTGTTCGAGCTGGGCCTGCTGGTGGCCGCGTCGATCGTGCTGGATGCGGGCGTTTCGGCCAGCCTCGTCGTCGGCCAGCGGGCCATCTACGCGCTGGGCGCCGACGTGCGCTCGCGGCTGAACGGCCTGTACATGGCCATCTTCTTCCTGGGCGGCGCGCTCGGCTCCTCGCTGGGCGGCTGGATGATGGCCCACCACGGCTGGCCCGGCGTCCTGCTGACCGGCCTGCTGTTCCCCCTCACGGGCCTGGCCGTCTTCCTCACCGAACCGCGCCGCTGACACTACCGCCGAGCCCGTGTCCCACCGTGGGGTCAGGCGTAGTGACACGCACTCGGCCGTAGGCCGAAATTCAGCGGAACGCCATGGGGAGCCGCGGTGCCAAAATGCCTCACAGACGAGCTCGTGTCACGACGCCTGACCCCAAGGGGTGACACGGGCTCGACAGTAGCGGCAGTTGACTCTTCCGGCGGCGGTTGACGCTCGCGCCGCCGTTCGCCGATACTGCGCGCATGACTTCGTACACCGGCCGTTTCGCGCCCTCTCCCACCGGTCCACTGCACCTCGGCTCGCTCGTGGCGGCGATGGCCAGCTACCTCGATGCCAAGGTGCATCGCGGTCAGTGGCTGGTGCGCATCGAGGATCTCGACCGCGACCGCAACGTGGCCGGCGCGGACGAGCACATCCTCGCCTCCCTGCAGCGCTGCGGCATGCAGTGGGACGGCGAAGTGACATGGCAGACGCGCCGCGAACCCCTGTACGAAGCGGCCCTGGCGCAACTGGCGCAGGACATCTACCCCTGCGGCTGCTCGCGCAAGGAAATCGCCGACTCGCAGACGCGCCTCGGCCTGGCGCACCATGGCGCGCTGGTGTACCCGGGCACCTGCCGCGCCGGCCTCGCGCCGGGCAAGGCGCCCCGCGCGCTGCGCCTGCGCACGCCGCAAGCGCCGCACCGCGTGATCGCCTTCGAGGACCGCTGGCACGGCCACGTCGAGCAGGACATCACGGCGCAGGTGGGCGACTTCGTCGTCCGCCGCGCGGACGGCTTCTGGGCCTACCAGCTGGCGGTCGTCGTCGACGATGGCGCGCAGGGCATCACGGACATCGTGCGCGGCGCCGACCTGCTCGACTCCACGCCACGCCAGCTGTACCTGCAGGAGCTGCTCGGCCTGCCGCAGCCGCGCTACCTGCACGTGCCCGTCGTCGTCAATGGCGATGGCGAGAAGCTGTCGAAACAGACCGGCGCGGCCGCGTTCGACAACGGTGCACCAGCCGAGATGCTGCTGGCCACCAGCCTGCTGCCGGCGGCGCGCTTCCTCGGCCTCGACATCCGGGCCGACACGATTCCCGCCTTCTGGCAGGCTGCCATGCCGGCGTGGGAAAACCTGCTGCGAGCCCACGTCCACACCGCCTAAAGCCGCCCTTCGCAGGAAAGCAGCCCATGCGGCTGTAGGATTGGTCCTCCGAAACACCGTGAGCTGGCGAACAGAACGCCACGGCGCGCCGGTGCACACTTCTTCCATCGTTTCAACAGGAGGTGCACCATGCGACGTTCAGCCCTTTTCATCACGCTCAGCCTGGCCCTGGCCGGCGGCTCCGGCGCATTCGCCAACGACCAGATCTACAAATGCCTGGATCCGAACGGTGCCACCCTGCTGTCCGACAAGCCTTGTGCCGTGATCGAAAGCGTGGAGGCCGATGCGGCACCCGCTGCCGGAAGCACCGATGTTGCCGCGCTGCCGACTGGCGTGGAAGCCGCCCCGGTCATCGCCGAATCCCCACGCCACGTGGTGGCCAAGGAACACTACACGCTGCCCCCGGCGGAAGTGAACCGCGACAAGTGGGCCAACCGGCAGCCTGCCACCGCAGCGCCGCGCATCGATGTCGCCACGCTGAAGGCCGCCAAGCTGAAGCTGGAGATGTCGGATCGCACGGCCAGCCTCGACTGATACGTCCTGTCTCCCCGCCGTCACAAGCTGCTGCGCGAATAAAGTACGTGCGGCAGCCTGCTCGACAATACCTGCCTGCGGCCATATCGCGTGCTGCTTTGCGAAGTACCCACTGACTTTATTGCGCGGACCGCATTCCCGTTCCGACACGGCCGTATTCGCACGGCACTTTGTTACAAAATCTTCAAACTTTCCTTTTGACAGTGGGCCTCTGCGCTACCGAGAATGATTCGTCGCGTTGACCAAAAATCAACGGGCCGGTAACGCGGCCACGACGGTTCTCGTGCAGTGATCACCAATCAACCACCAAGGAATGCACATGAAGATGAAACAGGCAGCGATCGTGATGGCAATGGCCCTGGCAGCGGGCAGCGCAGCGGCGGCAACGACGGATTTCTCGTCCGGCACGCAGGGCTGGGAAGGCTCCCAGCCGCTGAACGGCATCGGCGGTTCCGGCATCGACACGTCGCAGGGCAACGGCGCACCGTCCTATCGCACCGTGATGGAGAATTTCGGCATCAGCTTCACCAACAGCACCAACACGGACTTCGTCCACGACTACACGGCCACGTCCGCCGTCACCTTCGGCATCGACGTGCAGACGCAGAGCATCCGCTTCTTCGGCCAGGAAGTGCAGCGCGACCTGATCCTGGAACTGCGCGACTACGACAACGCCACCAACGGCCTGCCGTACACGAGCGTCTGGTACAACCTGGGCACGCTGGACGCGGCCGTGGGCGGCTGGCAGCACTATTCCGTGACGATCGACGCCACCTCGTCGGTCGGGCTGCCGGCGGGCTGGGGCGGCTACGGCGCCGAGGATGCCGTGGGCAACCCGTTCCTGCCGAGCGACCGTACGTTTGCCAGCGTGCTGGCCGGCGTGGACGAAATCGCCTTCACCACCTTCCAGCCCGGCTACATGTACGGCTTCACGGACTTCGACGTGTCGGTCGACAACATCTCCGTCAGCGCCGTGCCGGAGCCAAGCACGTATGCGATGCTGGGTGCCGGCCTGCTGTTCATCGGCGCCGCCGCGCGCCGCCGCAAGCAGGGCTGATTCTCGCACCACCCTGTCCAGCCCGTGGACAGGTGGCGGCAGCCGGGCCATCGTGCCCGGCCACTCGCTATAATCGCCGGTCCGACGACTCTTTCCGCCGCCATGACCGCCACTGCCGCCCCGACCTCCGCCCCCGGCCTGCCGGTCGTCCTGCTGCACAGTTCGATGAGCTCGCGCAGCCAGTGGTCGGCGCTAATGGCAGCCCACGGCGCCGATCATCACTTCATCGCCCATCATCACTTCATCGCTCTCGACCTGCTGGGCTACGGCAAGGCGCCCTTCCCGCCGCCGGACACGCATGCCACGTTCTCGCTGGCCCATGAAGCCGATGCCGTGCTGGCAGCCCTCGCCACGCACCTGCCGGCCGATGCCCCGTTCCACCTGATCGGCCATTCCTACGGCGGCGCCACGGCACTGCGCCTGGCGCGCCTGCATCCGCAGCGCGTGCGCTCGCTGGCCGTGTTCGAACCGGTGGCGTTCCACCTGCTCGAGGAAAGCGATGCCGGCCGCCAGGAGGTGGCGCGCGTGATCGCCGCCATCGAAGCGGCCGCCACGCCGGAAGATGCGGCCCGCGTGTTTCTCGATTACTGGAATGGAGCCGGTGCGTTCGACGCGTTGCCGGCCCCGCTGCGCGAGCGTTTCGCCGCGCAGGTGGCGAAGGTGCGGCTCGATTTCGTGGCGCTGCTGGGCGAGGCCGCCACCTTGCGCGACATGGCCGCCATCACCGCGCCGGCGCTGGTGCTGTCCGGCCGCGACGGCCCCGCTTCCACGCGCGCCGTCGCCACACGCCTCGCATCCGCCCTGCCGAACGCCCGCTCGGCGCAGACGCCCGGCGGCCACATGGCGCCCATCACGCATGCGGCGGAGGTGAACCGCGCGTTCATCGCTTTCCTGGCCGCGCAGGCATGACGGCACCGGGCACGCTGTCCCCTGCCCCGTTGACGCTGACGGTACCGGGCCAGTCCCGTCCCCTCACCGAAGGCGAGATCGCCTGCTGCCGCAGCGTGTTCGGCGCTGCCGTGGCGGTCGACGCGGTGCGCGTGCATGCGCGCGGCTGGTTCCCGTTCGGGCTGCAGCTGCGCGCCACGGCAATGGCGCCGGACGGCCATATCTGGTTCCGTCCGGAAGACTGCTGCGACGATTTTTCGCGGGCCCCGGCCTGGCGGCTGCTGTGGTTCATGCACGAGATGGTGCACGTGTGGCAGTGGCAGCTGGGGTACCCGGTGATGTGGCGCGGCGCGCTGCGCCTCGGGCTGTCGTACCGCTACGAGCTGGCGCCCGACCGGCGTCTGGCCGACTACAACATGGAAGCGCAGGGCGATTTGCTGGCCGACTGGTTCGCGCTGCACCGGCTGCAGCTGCCCGGCGCGATGCGGCAGGCCCGCTACGCCGCCGACGAGCCGCTGTTCCGGGAGGTGCTGCAGGATTTCCTGCGCGACCCGGCCAGCACCTCCCACCTGCCGCGCCGCTGGCCCCACTTCGGCCGCTGACAGCCGGTTTATGTCCTCGTGCCAGGCACCGGGACATACTGACCGCCGGGTCGTGTCCTGGTGCCTCGTGTCCTGGTGCCAGGCACCGGGACATACTGACCGCCTGGTCGTGTCCTGGTGCCAGGCACCAGGACACGTGCATGAGGTCGCAGGGAACGGTTGCGCACCGGGGTCTTGCCACAGCGCCCGGGACGGAGGAACGCAGCCAGCGGCCTGTCCGCGAGCCTGACCCCAGCCTTTCCCCTACGCGGTCAGTGCGAACGCCGAAGGCAAGGGAGCCCCCAGCCATCGCCGCCATGCTCTAACCGGCCCGCAACCAGTCCACCAGCGCCGGCGACTCCAGCGGCCGGCTGTACAGGTAGCCCTGCGCCTTGTCGCACTGCAGGCGCCGCACCACCTCGGCCTGCTCGGGCGTTTCGATGCCCTCGGCGACCGTGTTCATGCCCAGGCTCTGCGCCACCTTCACGGTGGCCTCGATCAGCACGCGGTGGTGGTGGCTGGTCTCGCTCTGGCTGACGAACGAGCGGTCGATCTTCACCGTGTCGACGGGCAGCAGGTGCAGGCTGGCCAGCGACGAGTAGCCGGTGCCGAAGTCGTCCAGCGCCAGCGTGATGCCCAGCGCCTTCAGCTCGTGCAGGCGCTGCTGCACGTCGGTGTCCTGCGCGGCCAGGCTTTCCGTCACCTCCAGCTGCAGGCTGCGCTCGGGCATGCCGGTGTCGCGCAGGATGCGCGCCACGGTCTCGGACCAGCCTGGCTGCGCCAATTGCGCGCGCGACAGGTTGACGGCCATCAGCCGCGGCGCCAGCGTGCCCAGCTCCGCGCGCCAGCGCACGAAATCGCGGCAGGACCGTTCCAGCACGAAGTCGCCCAGCGCGCCGATCAGGCCGCTCTCCTCGGCCACGCCGATGAACTCGAACGGCGGCACGATGCCGCGCACCGGATGGCGCCAGCGCACCAGCGCCTCGACGCCGGTGGAGTGGTCCGTCACGCCATCCGGCAGCAGGCCGACGACCGGCTGGTAGACGACGAACAGCTGCTCGCCCTGCAGGGCCTGGCGCAGCTCCATCTCGATGTCGTTGCGGCGCGCGGCCCGTTCGCGCATGGCCGCTTCGAAGCGCACGTGGCGTGCGCCGCCGGCCCGCTTCGCCTCGCGCATGGCGATGCCGGCGTCGCGCAGCAGCTCGTCCGGCTCGTGGGCATCGCCCCAGGCCACGCCGATGCTGACATTGCAGACGACCTCGTGGCCGTGCATCGAAAAGCCCCGTCCCACCGCGGCGATCAGGCGGGCCGCCACGCTCTCGGCATCCTCGACGCGGCGCAGCCCGTCCAGCACGACGACGAATTCGTCGCCGCCCACGCGGGCCGCCAGCTGGCCGCCGCTGCGCACGGCGGGAATGTGGTCGGTGGGCGGGCGCAGCACGTTGCGGATGCGGTCCGCCATCAGCACCAGCAGCGCATCGCCGGCGGCCGAACCGAGCGTGTCGTTCACCTGGCGGAAGCGGTCGCAGTTCATGAACAGCACGGCAAAACCGGTATCCTCGCGCCGTCCCCCAGCCACGCGCACTTCGCCCCCATGCAGGTCGCCATGGCGGCGCAGCAGGATCGCGCGCAGTTCCTCCTGCACGGCGGCGCGGTTCGGCATGCGCGTGAGCGTGTCGGTGCGCGCCTCGGAGGACAGCCGGCTGGCCAGCCGCTCCTGCTCGCGCCGCGCTTCCAGCGTGATGTCGCTGACGGCCGCCATCAGGCGCTGCGAATCGAGCTTCATCACGTTCAAGGACAGCACCTGCGCACCACCGGGCGCATCCGGCACCACCACGCGCAGGCCATCGACCACGTCGCCGGACGGGTTGGCGAAGGCGCTCACGGCATCGCGCAGTTGCGGCACCGCGTCGTTGAAGATGGTGAACAGGTTGTCGAGCTCGCCATCCGGTGCCAGCGGCATCAGCAGCTGCGCGGCCATCGGGTTGAGCATGTCCACCGTACCGTCCATGCCCGCCTGCAGCAGGCCGATCGGCGTGCGGTACAGGAACTGGATGAGCGCTTCGTAAGCGAGCTTGTCGTCCGCCTGCGTCATGGGGCATCCTCCAGGTCCGGCGACCAGCGCACGATGCGGTTGCGCCCGGCCGCCTTGGCGGCATACATGGCGCGGTCGGCGCGGTGCAGCAGCGCATCCACGCCGGCCACCTGCGCATCCCAGCTGGCCACGCCGGCACTGAACGTGAAGCGGATCTCGGTGCCCTCCCACGGCACGCCCTGCAGCTCGATCGCGGCGCGCAGGCGCTCGACGACGGCGCTGGCCTGGATCACGTCCGTCGAAGGCAGCAGCACGGCGAACTCCTCGCCGCCCAGGCGCGCCACCACGTCCACCGCGCGGAACACGCCGCGCAGGGCCTGCGCGAATGCGCCCAGCACGGCGTCGCCCGCGGCGTGGCCGTGCGTGTCGTTGATGCGCTTGAAGTGGTCCAGGTCCAGCATCACCAGCGCTACCGGGCGGGGGAAGCGCTGCGCGCGGCCCAGTTCCATCTCGACCGCGTAGAAGAAGGCACGGCGGTTCGCCACGCCCGTCAGGTGATCGCTGAAGATGGCCTGGCGCCAGGTTTCGCTGGCCTCGCGGCGGTCGGTGATATCGCGCAGCACCAGGCTGTAGGCAGGGTCCGTGTCCGGCGCCTGCGGATCGCGTTCCGGCAGCGGCGCGATCAGCACGCTGCCCCAGAACGGCGTGCCGTCGGCGCGCAGGCGCAGTCCTTCGTCCAGGCTCCAGCCGCTGTCGTCCGCCTCGCGCAGGCGGTCGCGCAGGCCTTCCGGCGTGGTGGCATCGGCCGGGTCGAACACCGAGTACGGCTGCCCGACGATGGCCTGCGTGTGGCCCGTGACGCGGCCGATGCTGGCGTTCCACTGGTCGACGCGCCCCGCGCCATCCAGGCTCACCAGCGCGTAATCCGTGATGCTGGCCAGCAGTGCGTTGAGCCATGCATCGCTCTGGCGCAGCTGGCGTTCGCGCTGGACCTGCAACGTGACATCCTGCAGCACGGCCATCAGGCGCTGGCCATTCAGCTTCAGCAGGCTGAGCGACAGGATCTGCGGCGTGTTGCGCTGGCCGCCATGCAGGTGCAGGTGCTGCCCGTCGCACACCATGCCGCTCGGCGCGGCGAAACGTTCGCAGGACGCACGCAGGTCCGGCGCCACGTCCTGCAGCGCCGTGAACAGGTTGTCCAGACCGCCATCGCGCGACAGCGGCATCAGCAGCTGCGCGGAGATCGGATTGATCAGCGTGATGGCGCCATCCATGTCCGCCTGCACCAGGCCCACCGGCGCCAGGTACAGGAACTGGATCAGCGCTTCGTGCTCGGCCGCTTCATCGCTGCCGGACGGAAAACCGCTCACGACTGGCGCTGCACCAGCACGTAACGGACGGCCGCACCGGGCAGCGCCAGCAGGCGCAGCTGCACCTTGGTCGGCCGCATGCGCAGCGTCAGCACGTAGGGAATCGTCACGTCCAGCGCGCCGCCCTCGGCCAGCGCATCCTCGAAGCGCTGGGCCACCATGAAGTTGTTCATGCAGGGCGCCACGCTGGTGAAGAACGGCTGGCCCAGCACGGCCTGCGGCGACAGGCCGGCGGCCTGCGATTCGAAGCGGTTGTAGCGCTGCACCACGGTCGCGGCATCGAAACCGATGACGCCGAACGCGGCCTCGTCGAGATCCGCGTCGCTCAGTGCCGCCAGTTGTTGGCCCAGGTCGGGCTGGTCGAAAGCTAGGGCTTCCATCCGGATCTCCAAGAAATTGCGCAAAAGAAATGAATGCTGACATGCTCACAATAGGCTGTCAACGGGCGTTTGATAAATCGAAGATATTTGCAAGGCGCTGAAACAGGTTTTTACAACAGGCAATCGCGCGCAGCCGCACGCGAGGCGGTGCTAGAGTCAGGCCTCGCGTGATCGATTAATCTTTTTGTAATCGGCTCCCTGCAATCATAAACCCAATAACTCGCAAATAAAGGACCACATCATGAACATGACCAAAGCCCTTTTCGCAGCCGCCCTGTGCGCCGGACTGGCCGCTTGCAGCACCGCCGAAACCACCAGCACCGCCACGGACGCTTCCGGCGCCAGCGCCGCCTCGGCCACCGGCTCGAACTCCGGTTCGAACCCGGCCACGTGGAACCAGGATGGCAACACGCCGACCACGGCCACGCCAGGCACCTCGCCAGCCAATCCAAGCAACGCCGACGACAACTCCGTCAAGAAGTAAGCGCAGCCGTTCCGCGCCACTGGCCCGCTTCGGCGGGCTTTTTTTTCGCCCGCGTTTCGCAGCAGGGCCCGTGTCTTGGTGCCTGGCACCAGGACATGGCCGAGCTTGTGTCCTGGTGCCTGGTACCGGGACACGGACCCGACAGTTGCACGCGTCTCTTGCAGCATGCTGCTGTTGCGCGCCCGTCCGGATATTTTCCAGCGGCCGGAACCATTTACCCCGGCCGTGGTCATAATGCTGTCATCAAGGGGAGGCAGCCATGAACGCGTATGCACGAGCGTGGACGGATGCGGTACAACCCTCGGCGGTGCGGGCCACGGGCGCGCCGCTTGCCCCCCGTGCGCGCCGCCGACGGCGCGGCAGCGCTGCCCTCGCCGCGGCCTGTGCCGGCGCGATGCTGCAGCTGGCCCCTGCTGCCTTCGCGCAGGAGCCTGCGGTGGGCCAGTCGATCCAGCGCGTGATCGTCACCGGCTCGAACCTGAAGCGCATCGAAGCGGAAACGGCCATGCCCGTGCAGGTGATCCGGCACGAGGAAATCACGCGCATCGGCGTGAACACGGTGAAGGAACTGCTCGATACGCTCACCTCGTCGGACCGCCAGGCACTGTCCGATGCGGGCGGCAGCAATTCCTTCGCGGGTGGCGCCTCCGCCGTGGCGCTGCGCGGGCTGGGCAAGCAGTCGACGCTGGTGCTGCTCAACTCGCGGCGCGTGGCGCCGTACGCGCTGGCCGACTACAACGAGGTGTTCACGAACCTCGATGCGCTGCCGCTCGATGCGGTGGACCGCGTGGAGATCCTGCGCAACGGCGGCTCCGCCGTGTACGGGTCCGATGCGGTGGCCGGCGTCGTCAACATCATCACCCGCTCGGACTACGAAGGCGTGCAGGCGCGCGCTTCCCACAACCAGTCCACGCAGAATTCCGAGTTCCACGAATCGACGGCGGCCATCACGGGCGGCTTCGGCAACCTGGCCACGGACCGCTGGAACGTGCTGGCCAATATCGAGTTCTACCGGCGCAAGGCCGTCAACTGGCGCCAGGCGGTGGACGACATCAATCCCGATTACGGCGACGCGTTTTCGGCCGTTGCGCCGGGCAGCGGCCTGATGTTCGGCAGCCGCGGCGCGCCGTCCACCTTCAGCTTCCCCGGCAATATCATCGGCCAGGGTGCCCTGCCCGGCTGCGCCACCGTGAACGCGGCCGGCCTGTGCGTGTACGACCGCTTCGCCCACTTCCAGGCGCAGCCCGCCGCCCACCGCGTCAATGCGCTCGTCTCCGGCAAGTACCAGTTCAGCGATGGCCTGGAAGCGTTCGGCGAGCTGCTGCTGTCGCGCACCAAGACGGATTACTCGGGCGCCCAGACCACGTATGGCTCCACCACGGCGGATGCGATCTGGGGCAACCCCGCCACGGGCGAGCAGCGCAGCTTCACATACCGGTTCCTGCCCCCCACCCATCCCCTGAACGAACTGGGCGAAGAAGCGGAACTGCGCTACCGGTTCGCGGACGATCCTTCCTACCGCCACACCGTGAGCGACCAGTACCGTGCGCTGACGGGCCTGCGCGGCACGTGGCGCGACTATGACTGGGAAACGGCGCTCGGCATCATGGGCAGCAAGACGAAGGACCGCAGCCGCGGCGGCTTCTTCAGCCTGTCCGGTTTCCAGCAGGTGATCGGCGCCACCGATGCCACCAGCGACGATCCTCTGCTGTTCAACCGCGCCTACCGGCTGGGCGAACTGAACACGCCGGAGGTGGTGAACACGCTGTTTCCCGAGAACGGCTACGACGGCAAGATCACCCAGACCTTCGTCGATGGCAAGATCACCGGCGAAGTCGCGAAGCTGGGCGGGCGCGGCGTGAACCTGGCGCTGGGCGGCGAAGTGCGGCATGAAAAGTTCGAGATCAACCCCTCGGCCAACCTGCTGGCGGGCGACATCGTCAGCAACGGCGCGGCCACCTCGAACGCCAGCCGCACCAATGCCTCCGTCTTCACCGAAGCCAACCTGCCGCTGCTGGACAAGCTGGAACTGATCGGCGCGGTGCGGCTGGACAAGTTCAAGGACGTGAAGGCGCACGCCTCGCCGAAACTGGCGGCGCGCTGGGAAGCCACGCCCCGCTTCCTGCTGCGCGGCACGTTCGAAAAAGGCTTCCGCGCGCCGAACCTCACGGAGAGCGCGCAGTCCAGCAAGTTCGCGTTCGACAACGGCCAGTTCGACCCGAAGCGCTGCGACCAGGCGCAGGCGCTGGCGAACGACCTGCGCGCCCAGTCCGATGCGCTGCCCGCCTCCGATCCGAACAAGGCACTGCTGGCGGCACGCGCCGATATCGTCGAGGGCAACGAATGCGCGACCGGGATCGCGAGCACGGTGCGCAACAACCCCGGCCTGAAACCGGAAACATCGAAAAGCACCACGCTCGGCTTCGCGATCGAACCGGTGTCCGGCACCAGCTTCACGCTGGACGCCTGGCGCATCGAACGCAAGGACGAGATCGGCGTGAAGACAACGGCCGAGCTGCTGGCGGCCGAGGACTCGCTGCCGCCGGGCACCGTGATCCGGCAGTCCCTCGACCAGGACCGCACCTTCACGGCGGCGGAACGGCAGCGCTATGGCGTGACGGCGGGTCCGCTGTCCGCTACCACGGGCATGTTCGAGAACACCGCACAGACGGTGACGCGTGGCGTGGACCTGTCGCTGGGCTCGCGGGTCGATACGCCGCTGGGCCGGCTCAACGTCACGGGCAATGCCACCTACCTGTTCGAGTACAAGGAATGGGCGCCCACGCGCAACGGCACGGGCGGCTGGGGCGACAACCTGGCCGGCCGCTGGAACTACCCGAAGACGGTGGCCAACCTGACGGCAACGCTCAGCCGCGGCGACTTTGCGCACACCGTACGCAGCAACTTCCGCAGCTCCACCACGCTGCAGGGCGACTACTACGACGACGAGTACAGCGCGCAGGGCTGCGAGGACCGCGGCTGGACGCCGGCCCAGTGCCGTGTCGCGTCGTTCGTGCGCTGGGACTACAACCTGAGCTACTCGGGCATCCGCAACCTGACGCTGTCGCTGTTCGTCCGCAACGTGCTGAACCACCGCCCGCCGCTCGACCTGTACCAGTTCAACAGCTCCGGCGGCGGCGTGATCCCGCAGGATACCGATGACGTGCAGGGCCGCTCGGTGCGCATCACGGCCGAGTACAAGTTCAAGTGAGCGTCACCAGTACTGCGCTGCCAGGTTGCTGCTATCCGCCGGCATTGCCCGGCAACGCCAGCCGGTAGCGCAGCTTGACGCGCTCGCCGCGCCGGTACGTCTCATAATAGGGCGGAATCTCCACTGCCTCCACCAGTTCGCAGCCAATGCGTTCCAGCGTGCGCCGGCACGCCGCGTTGTCCGGGGTGGTGGTGATCCACGCGGTATCGATGCGCAGCTGGGCCACTTCCGGCAGCAGCAACAGCACGGCCCGGGCCGCATAGCCGTGGCCGCGGTGCGCCGCGTCGACGGCGAAGCCGATGTGGCCCAGCAGGTGCGTGTACACGCGCGTGTGGCCGTCGCGCAGGCTGATGGTGCCCACCCGCGTACCGTCCGCCACGATGTGATAGCGCCAGGCACGCACGCCCCACGGCGAGTTGGCCGGGATGAACGCGGTCTCCAGCTCGAGACGAAGGTCCACGGCCGGCGATACCGTGACGGCACTGCGCCCGGACACTTCGACTGCTGCAGGCAATGTGGCCGGACCCGTGGCCGGACCCATGGCCGGACCTGTGGCCCGATCGGCAGCCAGATCTGGAGCCAAATCTGCAGCCGAATCTACAGCGAAATCTGCAGGCAGTTTCGTGGCTGCCCCCGCCTCCACCACCACGCCCGACCGCGTCCCCGGTCCAGCGTCCGACGCTGCCCCTGCCGCCGCCCCTGCTTCCAATCTTGCGCCTGAACCCATCCGGGTGGCCCCTGCCGATCCCGGCACGTACAGCGGTGGTTTTGCGAACATGGTCACTTCGATGTGAAAGGCTGGTTAATTGCAGAGTGAGTCGCGATGCCACCTGCATCCGGCAGCAAAATCGAACGCCCGATCGAACGCCAACTTCGATGCGGCGTCCAATGCGAGCCTGGTCTGAATCGACGCCGACGTGGACCGGACCCGTGGCGGCGTCCGGATCCGGAATCGACGCTGGATCGATGCCTGTATCGATGCCTGTATCGATGCCTGGATCGATGCTGGATCGCGATGCTGGATCGAACCCGGATCAACCCTGCATCGAGGCCGGCAAAGCCGACAGGGACGCCGAAACGGCCCCGCCGGGAACGTCGAACAGACTGTTGACGATCTTATCACGCGTCGTCAGGGATCCACATTCGGTGGTTGAATGCTGGCCATTCCTGCCGAACTCCACTACCATATATTTCCACACAGCATTAAATATATCCATGCGTTCACATCTTCGCAACGTCCTGCCGCTCGCTGCCGTCTTCGTCGCCACGTGCGCCGCGCCGGCTGCCCACGCCAGCCAGTCGCCACGCGAACTCGTCTCGCTGATCAATGCCTACCGCGCAGCGCCCGGCACGTGCGCTGGCCGCCCGGCCGCGCCCGTGGCACCGCTGGATGCGGCACCGGCGCTGTCCGGCATCCGGATCGGTGCCGGCATGTTCCTGGAACCGGCGCTGGAACAGGCCGGCTACCCGGCCGACCATGCGGAAGCCATGTCGATCACGAATGTCAGCGACGCATCCGACGCCATGCGCACGCTGCGCGAACACTATTGCACCCAGCTGCTGAGCACGGACGTTTCGGCGATCGGCGCGGTGCGCTCCGCCGCCGGCTGGGACATCGTGCTGGCCCGTCCCCATCCCGAGCGCCGCCTGCCGGCCCCGGGCGACGTCGCCGACGAAGTGCTCGCCGCCGTGAACGCCGCACGGGCCCAGCCGCGCAACTGCGGCAGCCGCCACTTTGCCGCCGCACCGCCGCTGCGCCTGAGCCGCCAGCTCGATGCCGCCGCCGTCAATCACAGCACGGACATGGCCGAACTGCGCTACTTCAGCCACCAGGCGAAGGATGGCAGCGTGGTGGGCGACCGTGCCATCCAGGCCGGCTACCGCTGGCGCGCGATCGGCGAGAACATCGCCTCCGGCCAGGAATCGGCCCGCGCTGCCGTCGATGGCTGGCTGGACAGCCCGGGCCACTGCGAGAACATCATGAACGCCGCGTTCACGGAAATGGGCATCGGCTACGCCGTCAACCCGGAACGGGGCCGCGTGTACTGGACCCAGGTGCTGGCCAGCGCGCGCTGATCCGCCAAGCGGGACAGCGCTGCACGGCGATTGTCCCGCATCGTCTCCACAACGTAACGACACCCTCCTCCCACGACCACCCCGCAGCGACGTCGTCGCAGTGCAGGCGCCGTCACGGCAATCTGTGGCATCACGGCAGCGCCAGTAACGCGCCCGATTCCACAGGCTGCGGTGACAGCGCGCCGCGACCATCGCAGCGCCGTCCTCACAGCGACTTCCTGACATCGCGCACCACCCGCGCCGCATCGCGCGCCATCTGGCCGATGTCCTTGTCCTTGCGCCGGTCCAGCCAGCGCACTACGCCTCCCAGCAGCCACCAAGACGGCAACCCCGCCAGCACCAGCACAGGTACGGCTACGAACAGGATGCCCAGCGCGGCAGGGATGCCGCACAGCTTCATCACCAGGCCGGCGGACACGAACAGCGACGGCCACCACGAATGCAGCGCCACCAGCAGGAACGGACCGATGATGCCGGCCATCGCCACCGCGCACAGCAGCCGGGACCCCGCCTCGCCACGGGAACGGGGCCGCCGGAACAGGCAGGTCAGCGCGAACGCCGTGACGCCGGCGCCGAGTGGCGGCCCGAAAATGGTAATGAGCGCGCTGGCGGCGGCCCCCGCTTCGATGTTCATGCTGTCTCCTCGCTGTGGCACGGCAGCCAAAAGTTCCGCGTTTTCGATTGAGCGAACGCATAAACATGTTCAGACCGCTTGCAACCGACTTTATCAATTGATATATTTCGAGTCAAGCGTTTGATAATTTATCAAACGATAAATTTATGGTCTGATCTCGGCATGAATATGTACCAATACCGCAGAGAGCGCCTGACGTCCCTGATCCGCGAGCAGTACGGCGGCATCCGCAAGATGCTGGCCGATGCCAGCGGCTGGAGCGAGGCGCGCATTTCGCAGATCCTGTCGTCCACCTATCGCGAGGGCCGCGCCTTCAGCGAGAAGATCGCGCGCAAGCTGGAAGACGATTTGGCCCTGCCGGCCATGTTCTTCGACCAGGGCGCGATCACGGTGCCCGAGGAACCGGCGGCCGCGCCCAGGTTCCGGCGCGTGCGCGCGATCGACGAGGACACGCCCGGCATCGTGCAGATCCGGCGCGTGCGGCTGCGCCTGTCCGCCGGCATCGTCGGCTTCGCGATCGATCCGGATGAAGAGGCGGGCCCGCCCTTCAACGTGGAAGACGACTGGATCGCCCGCAACCGCTTCAACCCGCAGGACCTGATCGCCATCGAGGTCACCGGCGAGAGCATGGAACCGCGGCTGTACCGGGGCGACCTCGTCGTGGTCAACACGGGCGACAAGCAGCCGGCCGATGGCCAGGTGTTTGCCGTGAACTACGAAGGCGAAGCGGTCGTCAAGCGCCTGTCGCGCGATGCGGGGCACTGGTGGCTCACGTCCGACAATGCGGACCAGCGCCGCTTCCCCCGCAAGCTGTGCGATGGCGTGAGCTGCCTGATCGTCGGCCGCGTGGTGCTGAAGAAAAGCGAGAACATCTAGTGACGGAGCGAGAGACGATGACACTGCGCCGGCTCGCCTGCGCCTTCGTCGATGGCGTGGAGAACGCCGCCACCCAGTCGCTGCACTTCGTCGACGGCGCGCCGGACCGCGTGCTGCTGGACGCGCCGGGCGCCGTCACGGAGCTGTGCATCTGGGTATCGGTGGACGCTGCAACGAGCCTGCCCTTGCGCCGCCTGGCCCTGTCGCTGTGGGCGCACGGCCAGGAGATCGACTGGATCACCTACGAGGATGCCGCCGTCGCACCGCCCGACGGCTGGCAGGAAGCGGCCTACACGGTCGACCACATCTTCAGCATCCCGCACCACCTCACCTGGCGCGAAGCCATCTTCGAAGTGCGCGCCGCCAGCGAACTGGGTCCGATCGGCAGCGCGCAGCTGACCCTGGAGCTGCCGCCGCCGTTCTAGCCAGCCAAGCTCCCCACCGGCAGAGTGCGTGTCAACTTCGGGGTCAGTCACCAAAGTTGACACGGGCTGATCGCTTACAAGGATGAGCTCGTGTCAACAAACGTGACTGACCCCGACGTTGACACGGGCTGGGCAGTCAGCGCGTGGACGACGACACCGCGTCCACCCGCACCCGACCCACGGGCAGCCCATCGGTGGCCAGCGTGACGTCGATCGGCCCCGCCTGCAGGCCGGCGCGCACCACGGCCACCAGCCGGCCATGGAACGTGGTGCGCACGCCCGACTGCAGGCTCGATGCATCCATCGGATTGCCATTGCCCGCACCGGCCAGCGTGCCGGCCCCCCGCACGGTCACCGTGAACCGGCGGTCGTCGGCGCGCGCATAGACCGGCGTGCCGTTCGCATCGACCAGCTCCACCGTCACGTAGGCGAGATCCTCGCCATTGGCGCGCACGGTGGCGCGGTCGACCTGCACCTGCACGGCCGCCGGCGCGCCCGCGGTGCGCAGCTCCCACTGCCCGGCCGCCTTGCCGTCGCGGTAGCCCACCGCCAGCAGGCGGCCGGGCGCATACGTCACGCTGTAGTCGGCCTTGTACTCGGTGGCGCGGCCCACGCTGCGGCGGCCCAGGCTGCGGCCGTCGAGGAACAGCTCCACTTCCGGGAACTCGGAGTACACCACTACCTTCAGGGGCCTGCCTTCCTGGCCGGTCCACGTCCAGCTGGGGTGCAGGTCATGCAGCGACCAGTCCAGCTCCGGATGTTCGGCAAACAGCTCGCGGTCCGGCAGGTCCGCCGTGCCGGCCGGCTGCTCGACGAAGGCGGCCACCGGGTCGATGCCCGTCCCCCACAGCACCTGGCGGTAGTAGGCGGCGGGCCGCTTGCGTCCCGTGGTGTCGATCTCGCCGCTGTAGGCCAGGTTCCACGGATACGGGCCGAGCTGCTTCCAGTCCTTCGTGTAGCCCATCCAGCCGATGCCCGTCTCGCCGATGTAGTCCACCGCGGTCCAGACGAAGTCGCCGATCACCCACGGCATGCGGCCCACCGGATCCCAGTAGCGGAACGCATCCTTCGACGTCGATTCGGAGGTGTACATCACGCGCTGCGGATGCGTGCCGTGCTCCTTCTCGAACAGGTGCACGCGGTAGTTGTAGCCGGCCACATCGAGCTCGGCGAACTGCACGGCGTTGTCCGGCCCGTCCATGTTCACGCCCTGCGTCACGGGCCGCGTGGTGTCGAGACGGCGGATGCGCTCCTTCAGCTGGCGCGCGATGGCGGCGCCTTCCTTCGAACCCTGTTCGGGAATCTCGTTCCCCACGCTCCACATCACCACGCTCGGATGGTTGCGGCCCGAGACCACCAGGCTGTCGATGTCCTGCTGCCAGTTCGCATCGAAGAAGCGCGCGTAGTCGGCAGCGCGCTTCTCCTTGCGCCACATGTCGAACGCTTCGTCGATCACGAGCATGCCCAGTTCGTCGGCCGCATCCAGCGTGGCCTGGCTGGCCGGGTTGTGCGCGCTGCGGATGGCGTTGTAGCCGGCCGCCTTCATCAGCGCCACCTTGCGGGCATCCGCATCCGGCGCACCCGCGGCGCCCAGCATGTAGTTATCGTGGTGGATGTTCCCGCCGCGCAGGTCGTACCGCCTGCCGTTCACGCGCAGGCCGTTCTGCGCATCGACCGTCAAGGTGCGGATGCCGAAGCGGGTGCGCCGCACGTCCTTCACCACGCCGTCCACGCGCACTTCCTGCACCAGCGTGTACAGGTTCGGCGCATCGGGCGACCACAGCTTCGGCTGCGCCACGGCGAGCCCTTGCGCGATGTCGGCCGAGCCGCGCGCGGCCACCGTCATGGCCTGCCGCGCCGTGGCCACCGTCGCGCCGTCCGCCCCCACCACCTGCGACGTGACCTCCACGCGCACCGGCCTTGCCGCGCGGTTGCTGACGGTGGCGCGCGCCTCCACCTCGCCCCGGTCGGCGGTGGCCGAGCGCGTGCTCACGAACACGCTGTCCGGCGCGATGTGCACCGGATCGAGCACCTCCAGCGTCACCGGCCGGATCAGGCCCGAACCGGCATACCAGCGCGACGAGGGATCGACATGGTTCACACGCACGGCGATCACGTTGTCGCCCGCCTTCACCTTGCCCGTCAGGTCCACGCCGAACGCCGTGTAGCCGTAGCGGTGCCGCGCCACGTGCGTGCCGTTCAGCCAGATGTCCGCATCCATGTAGACCGCCTCGAACTGCAGCCGCAGCACGCGCGCCGCGTCGGCCGCATCGAGCTTCATATGGCGGCGGTACCAGCCGATGCCACCCGGCAGATAGCCGGCATCCTGGCCGCCCACGGCCTTCGCATCGAACGGCGGCGTGCCATCGGGGCGGTCCATGATGCCGAAGTCGTGCGGCACCACCACGCGGCGCCAGCCGCTGTCGTCGAAACCGGGCTGCTCGGCCCCCGCCAGTTCCCCTGCGCCGAAGAGCCAATCCTGCGACAGGCTGCGCCGCTCGGCGGCGGCCGGGCCGCAGGCCAGTGCGATGGCCAGTGCCAATGGCAGGAGTTGCAGAAGTCGTCGGGGTGAGTGGGTCATGCGCCGGTCCTGTGGATGAGTGGAATAAACCCGCGCATACTAGCAGACGGGGTTGCCGGAATCGCATCGTCATCGGGCAGCCGGCCGGCCGCGTTCCCGGACCTGCGAACCGTGCGCGGGCCGGCGCAGCCGGACTATATAATTTCCGCCTGAAACTTCTTTCGCCGACCGCCCCACCCCCGCGACGGTTTATTAGCGCCGATGGCGCCCGGCTTTGCCACCTCGGCCAAACAGGCTGCCGGTGTTGGCTAGGTCCCTCGAAGAGAGCGGCATGACACTGGCAACAGACCAACAACCGGAGCGCGAGGGCTTTTCGCCCACGTCCCTGCAGTTCCTATCCATGCGCGACGCCGTGATGGACCACTGGGAGCGCGAAGTGCGCGCCCAGGTGGCCGGCGCGAGCGACCTGCTCGGCCCGGTGCTGACGAACACGCTGCCGGCCTTCTACGACAATATCGCCGAGGCGCTGAGCCCCGGCCACCCGCGCGAGAACGCCACCAGCGACACCAACGCGGCCAGCGCCCACGGCGGCGAGCGTGCCCGCATGACGCCGTACGGCCCGGACCAGGTGATCCATGAATACCAGCTGCTGCGCGCCGCCATCGCCGCCGTGGCGCAGGAGCGCTTGACGCTGGGGCCGTCCGACTGGACGATCATCGACGACTCCATCGACGAGGCCATGCGCCAGGCGATCCGCGCCTTCACGCGCAGCCACGACGAGCTGCGCCGCAAGGTGGCGGCCGCCCTGTCCCACGACATGCGCACGCCGCTGTCGGTGGTGCTGACGGGCGCGCAGCTGATCGGCATCGCGCCCAGCATGGACATCGCCCGCAACACGGCCAGCAAGATCGCGGCGAATGCGGTGCGCCTGCGCGACATGATGGGCGACCTGCTCGATACGCTGACCTATCACGGCGATGCCTCGATCCCGCTCGACCTGTCGCAGTTCGACGTGTTCGAGCTGGTGAAGGAACTGCGCGACCAGTACTGCCAGTCGCGCGAGGGCACGCTCGATTTCGAGGCCGTCGGCGAGGCCGTCGTCGGTTTCTGGGACCGCGGCTCGATGCACCGCGCGCTGGAAAACCTCGTCAACAACGCCGTGAAATACGGCGATGGCGGCAAGATCAAGATCAAGGCCTGCGAAACGCGCGGGCGGCTGATGCTCAGCGTGCACAACGACGGCCGGCCGATCCCGCCGGACCAGCACGACCGCATCTTCGAATACCTGCGCCGTGAAGGCGGCTCGCCCGCCGCAGCCGGCTGGGGCATCGGCCTGCCGTTCGTGAAGATGGTGGCGCAAAGCCACGGCGGCACGGTGGCCGTGGACAGCTCGGGTGCCACCGGCACCACCTTCCTGATCGACATCCCCGTCGACTGCCGGCCGTTCGTGGGCGGCGGCGAAGGCCAGCTGCCCGGCTGAGCCCTGCCCGGCCTGCGCCGCGTTCAGCCCTGCCTGATCGCGGCCAGCTGCCGGTCGAAGTCCGCCGGATCGAAGTAATCGCGCCACACCGTGATCTGGCCGTCCACCACCGTGATCGTGCCCATCACCGGCAGCGTGATGGTGCCACCGTCGCGGTGGCGGAACACGTCGATGCGCTCGTTGAGCACCACATTGCCCGCCTGCGCGATGTGCGTGACCTGCCAGTCGAGCAGGAAGTCGGTGCCGATGCCGAAGCCGCGGTGGAACTCGGCAACCGCCGCGCGGCCCACGATGTCCGGGAACGGCACGTTGTCGTACAGGACATCGTCGGCCAGCATCGCCAGCGCGGCGTCGATCCGGTTGTGGTTCCAGTGTTCGAAGAATCGTGCGGCGATCTGCAGTGGCGACAGCGCTTGCGTGGACATGGTGACTCCTTGAGGGTGGATGGCGCCGGGCCGCTGCCCGGCGCGCGTTTCGATCAGATTGCGATCAGATTGCGATCAGGTTGCTGCGATCCGGTAGGAACGCTGCGGATCAGGTGAGCTGCCCGCCGTCGACGGTGATCGCCGTGCCGGTGATGTAGCCCGCATCGGGTCCGGCCAGGAATGCCACCGCACCCGCGATGTCCTCCGGCCTGCCGTAACGGCCCAGCGCGGCCATCCCTGCCAGCGCCGGCGCATGATCGGCCGTCGCCGGATTCATGTCCGTGTCGATGGCGCCCGGGTGCACCACGTTCACGGTGATGCCGCGCGCGCCCAGGTCCCGTGCCCAGGCGCGGCTGTAGGCCGCAACCGCCGCCTTCGTCGCCACGTAGTCGCCGATGCCGGGAAACGGCGCCCGCAGCGCGCCCGTCGTGCCGATCGAGACGATGCGCCCGCCGTCCGCCAGTAAAGGCGCCGCGGCCCGCACCGCCGCAACCACGCCACCGACATTGACGGCATGCTGGCGTTCGAACGCGCCGATATCCGCCTGGGCATCATCGACCGCACCGGTGACGAACACGCCGGCGCTGTTGACGAGGATGTCGAGCCGGCCGAAGTGGCGGTGCACCCGCTGCACCAGCGCCGTCACCTGCGCCGCGTCGCCCTGGTCGGCGCGCACCGCCAGCGCGCCCACGCCCTGCGCCTCGATTCCCCCCGCCACGGTGCGCGCCCGGTCCTCCGCATTGGCATAGCTGAACGCCACGTTGGCGCCCTCCCCGGCCAGCCGCCGCGCGATGGCCGCGCCGATGCCGCGCGAACCGCCGGTGACCAGTGCCGTCTTGCCCTGCAGTGGCCTGGACGTCCGTGCCTGCGCTGTCCGTGCCTGCGATGTCCGTTCCTGCGATGTCCGTTCCATGGTGTGCTCCCGAAAGGCCGGCCGGCGGGATTGCGCGGTTCGCGGCCTGATGGAGACACTCTAGTCGCTTCGAAAACAGGGATAAAGATGCAAAACCGGCCAGCACTGTTCCTGTTCGGGTGATAATCGTGGTCCAGACGGAGCATCCGGACAAGGAGAACGGGCGTGGATTACTACCTGGCCGTGAAGGCCTTCATCGGCGTGGCGGATACCGGCAGCTTCAGCAGGACGGCCGCCCACCTGGACCTGCCGCGCAATGCCGTGACGAAGCTGGTGCAGAGCCTGGAAGCGCACCTGAAGGTCCGGCTGTTCCACCGCACCACGCGGCGCGTGGCACTGACCAGCGACGGCAGCGCCTACTACGAGCGCATCGCCCGCGTGTTCGACGCCTGGCAGGAAGCCGCCGCCGACCTGGCTGCCGCCCACGCGGCACCGCGCGGCCGGCTGCGCGTGGACATGGGCACGACGATGGCGTCGCTGCTGGTGATCCCTGCGCTGCCCGAATTCCAGGCGCGCTATCCGGAACTGCAGCTCGACCTGGGTATCGGCGACCGCACCGTCGACCTGGTGCACGAGCGCGTGGACTGCGTGGTGCGTGGCGGGCGCATCGCGGACGAATCGCTGATCGCCCGCCCCATCGGCGACATGCATTTCGTGACCTGCGCGAGCCCCGCCTACCTGGCGCGTCACGGCACCCCGGCGCACCCGGCGGACCTGGAGGACGGCCACCTGCTGGTCCGGTATTTTTTCGCGGGATCGGGCCGCAGGATGCCGATCGTTTTGCGGCGCGGCGACGAACAGGCGACGGTGACGGGCCGCCAGTTCCTGGCCGTGAACGACAGCAATGCCTACCTGGCGGCGGGCCTGGCCGGGCTCGGCGTCCTTCACACGCCCGCCTTCATGGCCGAGCCCCATATCGCGTCGGGCCAGCTCGTGCGCCTGCTGCCGGCGTGGTCGGCCGAGCCCCATCCGATCAGCATCGTCTACCTGCCGAACCGCCACCTCAGCGCGCGGGTGCGCGTGTTCGTCGACTGGATGGCGGAGCTGTTCGCGCGCCAGGCCCGTTAGCGCATCGGGGCTGCGGGCTCAGTGATCGTGCGGCGTGAACCCGGCCACGGGGCCGAGGTAATCCTCGTCGCTCACCTTGTCGAGCCACACGACATTCACGCCGTCCAGCGCTTCCTGGATGGCGATGTGCGTCATGGCCGTGGTGGCCGTGGCGCCGTGCCAGTGCTTGTGGCCGGGCGGGCACCAGACCACGTCGCCGGTGCGGATCTCCACCTTCCCTTCCCCTTCGCACTGGGTCCAGCCGCAGCCGGCCGTGACGATCAGCGTCTGCCCCAGCGGGTGCGTGTGCCAGGCCGAGCGCGCGCCCGGCTCGAACGTGACGGCGGCGGCCGACACGCGTGACGGTGCCGGCGGCGAGTTCAGCGGATCGATGCGCACGGTGCCGGTGAAGTACGCTTCCGGGCCTTTCATGGAGGGCTGCGAGCCCACGCGTTTCAGTTCCATTTGTTTTCCTTGGTTGAGCTGTTGCGGATTCATCCTGCCGCGGCGGGCATCAGTACAACGCCGCGGGCGAGCGCGGCAGAATACGCGTCACCGGTCTCGCGGCTTGCGGTACTGCGCCTCGCTCACCTTCTCCAGCCACTGCACGTTCCTGCCGTCCCGCGTGGCGCTCAGCGCGATGTGCGTCATGGCCGTGGCGGGCGTGGCGCCGTGCCAGTGCTTCACGCCGGGCGGACACCACACGGCATCGCCTTCATGCAGCTCCTCGACGGGGCCGCCCTCGGCCTGCGTCCAGCCCGTGCCGGCCGTGACGATCAGGTACTGGCCGGCCGGATGCGTGTGCCAGGCCGAGCGCGCGCCGGGCTGGAAGGTGACGCGGCCGGCGCTCATGCTCACCGCCGCACCGGCCGGGAAGACCGGCTGCACGGCGACGGCACCCGTGAACGTGTCCGCGCTGCCTTGGGACGGCGCCTGCGTGGCGGCGCGGTAGATGGTTTGCGTGGCGGGTGCATCGGCTGCCATGGCAACGGTGCCGGCGGCGGTGAGCAGCGCGAGGGCCGCGATGCGTTGTGCAATCATGGGTTCTCCTGGAATGGCGTTCATGCGAAGCTGCGGGACGAGAATGACGGCGTGACGGGAGCGACGGGGTGACGGAGTGACTGTAACGCTGTGCCAACGGCGCGCCTAGACCGCACGGCTGCAAGCCCTTATGAGCAGGGCTCATGAGTAAAGGGCTGAATCGGCCTCCATCCATGAACTGCAGCCATCAATCACGACATTGATTGATGTTGTATCATCGGAATTTCCCCACGACGCAGCCCATGGCCCGAGACAACCTGAACGACATCCTGGCCTTCTTCGCCGTCGCCCGCGAGCGCAGCTTCACGCGCGCCGCGGCCAAGCTGGGCATCACGCAGTCCGCCCTCAGCCACATCATCCGTTCGCTGGAAAGCCGCCTGGGCGTGCGGCTGCTCACCCGCACGACGCGCAGCGTGTCGCCCACCGAAGCGGGCGAGCGCCTGCTGCAGAACGTGGCGCCGCGGCTGGAGGAAATCGAGGCGGAGATCGCCGCCGTCAGCGACCTGGGGGACAAGCCGGTGGGCACCATCCGCATCACGGCGATCGACCATGTGATCGACACGGTGCTGTGGCCCCGCATCGCGCCGCTGCTGCCGCAGTATCCCGACCTGCACGTGGAGATCAGCTCCGACTACCGCATGGTGGACATCGCCGCCGAGCGCTACGACATCGGCGTGCGCCATGGCGACCAGGTGGAAAAGGACATGATCGCCGTGCGCCTGACGGCCGATACGCCGATGGCGATCGTCGGCTCGCCCGGCTATTTCGCCTGGCACCAGCAGCCGGCGTCGCTGCAGGAACTGCTCAAGCAGAACTGCATCAACCTGCGGCTGGCCAGCAGCGGCGGGCTGTATGCCTGGGAGCTGGAACACGAGGGCAGGCCGATGGAAGCGCGCGTGCGCGGCCAGGTGGTGCTCACCAACGTGTATCACATCCTGAACGCGGCACTCGATGGCTGCGGCCTGGCCTTCCTGCCCGAGAGCATGGTGGCCACGCACGTGCGCGAAGGACGGCTGGTGAGCGTGATGCCCGACTGGTGCCCGTCCTTCCCCGGCCTGCATGCGTATTACCCGAGCCGCCGCCACACCTCGCGGGCCCTGGCGCTGATCATCGATGCGATCCGCCACAAGGAAGATGGCGACCCGGCCGGGGTGCTGTCAGCCGCGGCGTTCGGCGCGCGCCGCTAGCACGGCGCACATGGCGGCGGCCACCAGGATCGCCGCGCTCAGGTGGAAGGTGGCGCGGTAGCCGGCCGCATCGAACACCAGGCCGCCCACCGTGGCGCCCAGCATGATGGACAGCTGCACCGTTGCCACGATCAGGCCGCCACCGGCTTCGGCATCCTGCGGCAGCGTGCGGGCCAGCCAGGTCCACCAGCCCACCGGGGCCGCCGTGGCGATCAGGCCCCAGACGGCCAGCAGCGCCGTCACCGCAACTGCCGAACTGCCCAGCGCCACCAGCGCCAGCGCGATCACCGCCATCACGGCGGGAATGGCGATCAGCGTGCGGTACAGGTGCCCCTGCAGGAAGCGGCCGATCAGCGTGGTGCCGATGAAGCCGGCCACGCCCAGCACCAGCAGCATCAGCGACAGCGTCGACACGCCCACCCGCGTGACCTTTTCCAGGAAGGGCCGCAGGTACGTGAACAGCGCGAACTGGCCCATGAAGAACAGGCCGGAGGCCGCCATGCCGAGCACCACCACGGGCCGGCGCAGCAATCTCGACAGGCTGCCGAGGCCCTGCCCGCCCGCCGCCTGCATCGGCGGCAGGCTGGCCAGCTTCCACGCAAAGGCGATCGCCGCGACCGGCACCACGCAGAAGAACGCGCCGCGCCAGCCGATCGCCGCGCCCAGGAAACTGCCCAGCGGCGCCGCCACCACGGTCGCCAGCGCATTGCCGCCGTTGAGGATCGCCAGCGCGCGCGGCACGTCGGCCGGCGGCACCAGCCGCATCGCCGTGGCGGCGGACATCGACCAGAAGCCGCCGATCGCCACGCCGATCAGCGCGCGGCCCACCATGAAGATGGCGTAATTCGGCGCGAACGCGGCCACCGTGCCGGAGACGATCATCAGCACCGTCAGCGCCAGCAGCAGCACCTTGCGGTCCAGCCGCCCGGCCAGCGTGGCGATGAACAGGCTTGTCAGCAGCGCGAACGCGCCGGAGATCGCGATGGCCTGGCCGGCCTGCCCTTCCGTGATGTGCAGGTCCGCCGCGATGGGCGTGAGCAGGCTGACGGGCATGAACTCCGAGGCCACCAGCACGAACGCCCCGAGCGACATCGCCAGCACGGCGCCCCACGCGGCGGGCCGCGCCGCCACCGGTTCCGGAGCGGCGCTGGCTTCCAGATTCATCATCGGAGCAGCCCCCAGGTGTGGCAGCGGGCGGCACCGATGGGAAGGCAAGGAAGGCGCGATGCGCGGCGGGTGCTGCCCGGCGCTGCGCGGGGCTGGTCGCCGGCGCGGGCGCCGGAGAGGATTGCGGTCATGGATGCTTCCTGCGTGGGATTGGATCAGGGAGGCATGGTAATGGCCAGCACAGCCCGGCGGAGGGGCAACGATTTGATGGGCTTATGACGGCAGCTCATGGATCTCGGCGGAGATTATATATTTGGAGACATGAAATTGGGTGCCAGGTCGGCTCGCCAAAGTCAGCGGTGCCGCCCCGACAGCCGATATCCTTTACCATATTCCTTTGCCGTTTCGTCCTGAACACCCGTCATGCAGCCCTCTTCCGATTTCGAACGCCCCCTGTCCGTGCAGGGCGCCGCGCAGCGCGAGAGCGAAGAAAAATTCCGGCTGATGGCCGATGTCCTGCCGCAGATCATCTGGGTCACGGATGCCGAGGGCCGGGTGCAGTTCTTCAACCAGCAGTGGCGCGACTACACGGGCATCGAATTCCACCCTGCCACCGCCGCGGAAGTCGCCGCGGCCGCCGTGCACCCGGACGACGTGGCGCTGACCATGGCGCGCTTCAACGAGGCGCGGCACACGGGCGGCACCTTCCTCGTCGAGCACCGCATCCGCTCGGCGGCCGGCAACTACCGCTGGTTCCTCGTCAAGGCCGAGCCGTACCGGGATCCCGCCAGCGGCGCGATCACGCGCTGGTTCGGCTCGTCGACGGACATCCACGACCGCAAGCAGGAAGAAGAGGCGCGCCACCGCTTCGCGCTGCGCCAGAGCTTCCAGCTGGCGCTGGCGGACCGCATCCGTCCGCTGGCCGATCCGGAGGCCGTGATCGCCGAGGCCAGCGAGCTGCTGGGCACCCAGCTGGGCGTCACGCGCGTGATCTATGGCGAGACGACCGACGGCGGCGCATCGCTGGTCCTGCACCGCGACTGGACCGACGGCACGGTGCCGTCGATGGCCGGCCTGCAGGTGACGCTCGACGACTACGGTCCCGGACTGGCCGCCAGCCTGCAGGCCGGCATCGTGATGGCGGTGCCGGACGTGGCCGCCAACGAGCATACGGCGCCCTACCGCGAGCGCCACGAGGCCGTTGCGGTACGCGCCTTCCTGGCCATCCCGCTGATGAAGCATGGCCAGCTGCAGGCCATCCTCAGCGTGCATGACGCGGCCGTGCACCACTGGACCGCTAACGACATCGACATGGCGCGCGACATGGTCGACCGCACCTGGTCCGCGGTGGACAGCGCGCGCGCCCAGGCCGGCGCGCTGGTCAATGCGGAGCGCGTGCAGCTGGCGCTGGCGGCCGGCGCCATCATCGGCACCTGGTTCTGGGACCTGCGCACGGACCGCTTCACGGTGGACGAAGCGTTCGCGGAAGCCTTCGGCATCGAGCCGGCACTGGGCCGCAGGGGCCTGAGCCTGGCGCAGGTGGTGGCCACCGTGCACCCGGACGACCAGGCCGGCCTGGCGCAGGCGATCGGCGACGCGATCGCCGCCGGCGGCCATTACGCGCACCAGTACCGCGTGCGCCGCGCCGATGGCTGCTACTACTGGATCGAGGCCAATGGCCGCGTCGACCTCGATGCGGAAGGCAAAGGCATGCGCTTCCCCGGCGTGCTGATCGACGTGGAGAACCGCCGCGCCGTGGAGGCGGAGCGCGACCGCGCCATCGTCAAGCTGCGCGCGCTGAACGACGAGCTGGAACAGAAGGTGATGGCGCAGCTGCTGGCGCGCGGCCGCACCTGGAACGTCAGCCCGGACATCCTCGGCGTGCTCAATGGCGCCGGCTTCTTCGAGGCCTCGAATCCCGCCTGGGGCGCCACGCTGGGCTGGTCCGAGGAAGAGATCTTCCAGACGCCGTTCCTGGACCTGGTGCATCCGGACGACCGCGACGCCACGCGCGCGATGTGGCAGGCGGCGCTGGCGCAGAACACGCCCGTGCCCCGTTTCGACAACCGCTACCGCCACCGGGACGGCGGCTGGCGCTGGCTGTCGTGGGTGGCCGTGCCCGAGGAAGGCAAGCTGTACTGCTCGGCGCGGGACATCACCGTCGTCAAGCAGGCCGAGGACGAACTGGTGACGCGCACGGCGGAGCGCGACCGCATGTGGAATTCATCGCCCGACCTGCTGCTGGTGATCGATTTCGACGGCTACCTGCGCCGCGTGAATCCGGCCTGGACCGGCCTGCTGGGCTACCAGCCGGACGAGCTGGTGGGCCACCACGTGACCGAGTTCGTGCTGCCGGACGATCACCCGTCCACCATCGAGGCGTACGTGGGTGCCGCCGACGGCAACGTGGCGCGCCTCGTCAACCGCTACCGCCACAGGAACGGCTCGCTGCGCTGGATCTCCTGGGTGGGCGTGCCGGCGGCGGACATGACGTATGCCACCGGCCGCGACGTCACCACGGACCGCGAACGCCAGGCCGAGCTGGAACAGGCGCAGGAGCAGCTGCGCCAGTCGCAGAAGATGGAAGCGGTGGGCCAGTTGACGGGCGGCCTGGCGCACGACTTCAACAACCTGCTGGCCAGCATCATGGGCGGGCTGGAGCTGACCGGCATCCGCCTCCGCCAGAACCGGCCGGACGACGTGGAGCGCTACATGGGCATGGCGATGGGCGCCACGCGCCGCGCCGCCGCCCTCACGCACCGCCTGCTGGCCTTCTCGCGGCGCCAGACGCTGGCGCCCACGCCCACCAACGTCAACACGCTGGTGGGCGGCATGGTGGACATCATCCGCCGCACCGTCGGTCCCGGCGTGACGGTGGCCACCGACTGCACGGCGGCACCCTGGACCACGCTGGTGGACCAGTCGCAGCTGGAAAACACGCTGCTCAACCTGTGCCTGAACGCGCGCGATGCAATGCCCGACGGTGGCACCATCACCATCCGCACGCGCAACCATGCCGTGACCGCAGCGGAGGCAAAGCAGCACGAGATGCCGGCCGGCGAATACCTGTCGCTGAGCGTGGCCGATACCGGCACCGGCATGAGGGCGGAAGTGCGGGCGCGCGCCTTCGAACCCTTCTTCACCACCAAGCCGCTTGGCCAGGGCACGGGCCTGGGCCTGTCGATGATCTACGGGTTCGCCCGCCAGTCCGGCGGCAACGCGCGCATCGAATCAACGGTGGCGGAAGGCACCGAGGTCTGCATCCTGCTGCCGCGCCACCATGGCGCACCGGAAGCGGAGGCCGGTACGCCGGCCACGGAACCGCTGGCCATGCAGAAGAGCGCCAAGACCATCCTCGTGGTGGACGACGAGCCGGACGTGCGCCTGTTGGTGATGGACGTGCTGAAGGACATGGGCTACATCGCCATCGAGGCATCCGATGGTGCCGCGGGCCTGGAAGTGCTGGCATCGAATGCCCGCCTCGACCTGCTGGTCTCCGATGTGGGCCTGCCCGGCGGGATGAACGGGCGGCAGATGGCCGATGCCGGCCGCGTCCACCGTCCCGACCTGAAGGTGCTGTTCATCACGGGCTACGACGAAGCGGCCTCGCTGGACAAGGGCCAGCTGGCGCCGGGCATGGCGGTGCTCACCAAGCCCTTCCCGCTGGAGGCGCTGGGCCTGCGCATCCGCGAGATGATCGGCTGAGCCGGCACTGCCGCCCTTACTGGTCCGCCGGCTGGAGCACGTCTACACGCCGCTCCGCCAGCAGCGGCAGGATCCGCCCGACGACGAGCGCCTGGTAGTGCGGCGACTGGCGGTGCGCGTCGATGGCGGCGCTGTCGCGGTACTGCTCCACCAGCAGCAGGCTGTCGGCGCCATCGACATCGCGGTACACCTCGTAGCGCAGGCAGCCCTCTTCCGCCAGCGACTGCGTGCGCAGTTCGGCAATCAGGCCAAGCACTTCTTCCAGCGCCCCGGCGTTCAGGACCCAGCGGGCGATGACGGTAATAGGCGCGGTGATGGGCCCGGTGATGGGCGCGGTGATCGGCGCGGTGATCGGCGCGGTGATCGGCGCGCTCATGCCGCTTCTCCCTGCAGTGCCGCGACGATGGCCTGGGCAAGCGGTCCGCCCGATGCCGGATTCTGGCCGGTGAGCAGGCGCCCGTCGACCACCACGCCCGGCTGCCACGGTGCCACCGACGAATACTCTGCCCCTTCCGCACGCAGCGCCGTCTCCAGGTTGAACGGCACGTCGGCCTGCGCGTAGTTCGCCTCTTCCTCGTCCGAGAACGACGTGAGCTTGCGGCCCTGCACCAGCCTGGTACCGTCCTCCAGCGTCACGCCCAGGAAGGCCGCGGGACCGTGGCAGACGGCGGCCACGATGCGGCCGGCATCCCAGGCCCGCGCCACGGCGCGCTTCACCTCGGGGTCAAGGGCGATGTCCACCATCGGGCCCAGGCCGCCCGGGAAGAAGATCGCGTCATAGTCGAGCACATCGACTTCCGACAGCTTGCGGCTGCGGCCCATGCGGCGGATCGCCTTGCTGCCGCGGAAGGCGCGCTGCGCCGGGTCGTTCTCGTCGTAGCCGTCGAACGGCGGCGTGCCACCCAGCGGCGAGGCGTATTCGATGGCGATGCCGGCCGCGTCGAACACCTCGACGGGGTGGGCTACCTCGGGGAAGAAGTAGCCGGTGGCGCGGTGGTTGGGGCCGATTTCGGCAGCGTTCGTCAAAATGAACAGCACGTGTTTCAGGCTCATGGTGCACTCCTCGTTGGTTGACCGGCACGACCGGCATGAGTGAACTATAGGTGTCCGAACGACGCCTGTGTAGATACTGGCAAGATGACGCAATGTCAAAACCGTTGATACAATCCTTGTACAATCCGGCACATGACCGAACCCCTGCCGATCCTCGACGAACTGCGCGCCATGGTGATCTTCGCCACCGTCGTGCGCGCCGGCAGCTTTGCCGCCGGCGCCCGCGCGCTGGGCCTGACGCGCGCCGTGGTGAGCCACCACATCCGCGGCCTGGAAGCGAAGCTGGGCGTGCCGCTGGCCCAGCGCAGCACGCGCAGCTTCAGCCTCACGCCGGCGGGCGAAGCGTTCCGCGTGCACTGCGAACGCATGCTCGACGAGGCCGTGGATGGCATGCGCAGCATGGAGCTGCTGCGCGCCGAACCGAGCGGCGAGGTGCGCATCACCTGCTCGCACCACTTCGGCAGCAAGCGCATCCTGCCCGCGCTGCTGGAGTTCCGGCGGCGCTATCCGGCCATCCGCCTGCACGTGGCGATGAACGATGCGAACGTCGACCTGGTCCAGCAGGGCATCGAGCTGGCCGTGCGTGCCGGGCCGCTGGCCGATTCGGCGCTGGTGGCGCGCCGGCTGGTGATGGAGCCGACGATGCTGTGCGCCTCGCCCGCCTACCTGCGCCGCAACCGCGTGCCGACGTCCGCGGCGGAACTGGAGCAGCATCGCTGGGTGGTGTACCCGCCGGGCCAGCGCAGCATCAACGTGCGGATTGGCGAACGGGATGTGCCGGTGGCGGTGCGTGGGGATGTGGTGACGGACAGCGCCGCGTCCCGGCTGGCGTTCGTGCTGGCCGGCGAAGGCATCGCGCGGCTGCCGGCCTATGACGCGGCCGCGCTGCTCGCTTCCGGCGAACTGGTGCGCGTGCTGCCCGAAGCGGAGACGGCCTCGCTGCAGATCTACCTCGTGCACGCGAAACGCATCGGCCCCAGTGCGCGGCTGCTGCGCGACTTCCTGCTGGCAGGCGCCGGCAACGAGGTCGCCGCCGCCTGAAGAACAGGCCCGTTGCTTACTTGACGGTGCGCCCCAGGAAGTCACGCATCAGCGCACCGATCGCGGCACTGTCCTCTTCCAGCGCGAAATGGCCCGTATCGAGCAGGCCTGCAAGCTGCGTGACGGGGACGCTGAAGGAGGCGAGGCCGAGAGCGGAAGCGAGGCGGTACAGGGTGGCGACATTGAACATGATCAGTCCTTTGGAATAGGCTTCGACGGGAAGGTCTCGAACAGGAACAGCCTCGAACAGGAACGGGCCGGCATGGGAACAGGCCAGGTGGAGCGGATGCAGGGGAGATCGTCAACGCTGCGGACGCAGCGCAGTCCATTCTAGGGACATGGCCAGGGCCGGGAAACGCCATCGCCGGCAAGACACCGTTGCGCGCGGCGGAATGGCGCGCACGGGTGGGATCGGCTCAGTGGAACTGCCGGTGCTCGCGCAGCCCGCTGGCCAGCAGGTCGATGAAATGGCGCACCTTCGACGAGCCGAACTTGCTCTCCCGATGGAGCACGTGCACGGGCCACGGCGCCTCCTCGTGATCGGCCAGCACGATCTGCACGCGCCCGGCCGCCAGTTCGTCGGCGATCTGGTAGGACAGCAGCCGGCAGATGCCCAGCCCGGACGTGACGGCGGCGATGGCCGCGTCGTTGCTGGTCACCGTCAGGCGCGGCCGCATGCGCACCACCAGCGGATCGTGCGTGCCGAACTTCCATTCCACGCGCGGCGAGATACCGCTGGCGGCAATGATCGTATGGCGCTGCAGGTCGACCGGATGGCGCGGCGTGCCGTGCTTGGCCAGGTAGTCAGGAGAGGCGCACAGCACGCGCCGCACCTCCCCGACCTTCAGTGCCTTCAGGCTGGAATCGGGCAGGTGGCCGATGCGCACGGCCACGTCGATGCCCTCGTCCATCAGGTTCACGATGCGGTCGATGAAGTAGGCCGACACGTCCACTTCCGGATAGTCCTGCAGGTAGCGCAGGATGCAGGGCATGACGAAGGCCTTGCCGAACAGGACGGACGCCGTGACGGACAGGTTGCCCTTCGGCGCCGCATTGACGCCGGCCGCCGCCTGGTTCGCTTCGGCGATGCTGGCGAGGATATTGCGCGCGTCGTCGAGGTAGCGGCGCCCTGCTTCCGTGAGCCGCACATTGCGCGTGGTGCGCAGCAGCAGCTTCACGCTCAGCTGCTCTTCCAGCGCCGCGATGGCCCGCGTGACGGCCGCCGGCGACAGCTGCAGGCGCCGTGCCGCGGCCGCAAAGCCTTCCTCTTCGCCGACCGCCACGAAGACATTCATCAGGTGGATCTGGTCCATTGCTGCTCCGGGCGAAATGGTGATTTACGATGGATGCCGATTCTTGATCCCGGCATTATTGGGGAAAATACCAGGCTTCGCAATGCACGGGGCCGCCGCTTTCATGCGGCACCCCATCACCTATTCCCAATTGGAGAGACATGGACCGTCGTGATTTCATCAGCGCCGCCGCAGTCAATGTACTTGCAACCGCAGCCGCCACCACCACCACCGCGCACGCCGCACCACGGCACACATCGACCGCAGTGACCGTCACGCAACCGGATGGCCTGAACCCGCCCGGCATCCGCACCGCCGGCGTGCGCCTGGTGCCCGTCGTGAACGGGAAGTACAAGGTGTGGACGAAGAAGGTCGGCAGCGGTCCCGTGAAAGTCCTGCTGCTGCATGGCGGTCCCGGGTTCACCCACGAATACCTGGAAGCGATGGAAGCGTTCCTGCCGCAGGCCGGCATCGAGATGTACTACTACGACCAGCTGGGCTGCGGCAATTCGGACCGGCCCGAAGATCCGTCCCTGTGGACGCTGCCTCGCTACCTGGAGGAGCTGGAAGAAGTGCGCGTCGGACTGGGCCTCGACCATTTCGTGTTGTACGGCCACTCGTGGGGCGGCATGCTGGCGATCGACTACGCGCTGCGGCACCAGCGCCACCTGCGCGGCCTCGTGATCTCGAACATGACGGCGGGGATCGGGTCGCTGCTGCGGCACCTCGGCACGATCCGGCGCCAGCTGCCGCCGGCCACGCTGGCCCGGCTGGAAGCGCTGGAACGGGCCGACGGCTACGACACGCCCGAGTACCAGGCGATCATGATGGAGCAGCTTTATCCGAAGATCATCTGCCGCACCGTGCCCTGGCCCGACGCCGTGAACCGCGCGTTCGCCCACGCCAACCTGCAGATCTATAACGCCATGCAGGGCAAGAACGAGTTCGTCTTCACGGGCAACCTGAAGGACTGGGAGCGCTGGGACCGGCTGCACGAAATCACCGTCAAGGCCCTCGTCATCGGCGCGCGGTACGACGAGATGGACCCGGCCGACATGCCGAAGATGGCACAGGCCATGGGCCGCGCCACGGCCGTGGTCTGCCCGAACGGCAGCCACCTGTGCATGTGGGACGACCAGGCGTTCTACTTCCAGCGCCTGCTCGCCTTTCTCAAGACGGTGTGATCACTTTCCTGCCGCAGGCGCGTCGAACGTGAACACGCGGTGGGACGAGGCGGCGATCGCCAGCACGCCCAGCAGGCTCAATGCCAGCGCAATGCGCAGGTCCGAGCGGTGCGCGATGAAGCCCACGATCACGGGCCCGATCAGCAGGCCCACATAGGCCAGCCGCGTGGTGATGGCCAGCCCCGTCGATGGCGACACGCCGTTGGCCAGCGCGATGCGGCCGGCCGACGAGAACATCACGGGAATGATGTTGGCGACACCGAGCCCGCACACGAGGAAGCCCGCCAGCGCGGTCGCCACCGTGGGGAACAGCAGCGCCACGCCCAGGCCCGCGATGCACATGGCGCAGCTGGCCACGACCAGCGCCCCTTCGGAAAAGCGCGCGCGCACCGGGTCGCCGGTGAAGCGCCCCGCCGCCATACCGATCGAGAACGCCGCATAGCCGGCGCTCACGAAGCCGCCCGTCGCCAGCGCCACCTCGCGCATGTAGACGGCGGTCCAGTCGTACATCGCGCCTTCCACGATCAGCGCCAGGAAGGCCAGGCAGCCCAGCACCACCAGCTTGCGCTTGACCCCTGGTGCGAGATGCTCGCCAGCGTGCGGCGTGCCGTCCTCGTTGGTACGCACGGCCGGTTCCGGCAGCAGCCAGCGCGCCGTGGACAGCGTGAGCGCCGCGCACAGCGTGCACACGGCCGCCAGGTGCCACTGGTTCGGCCACTGCATGCCCTGCCAGGCGCTAGCCACCAGTGCGCCGAACATGCCCCCCAGGCTGAAGCTGCCGTGCAGCGAACCGATCACGGGCCGGTCGAACGTTGCTTCGATGACGGCTGCCTGCGAGTTCGCGGCCACGTCGTTCACGGCCGACATCGAGCCATATAACGCCAGCCAGAACAGCAGCAGCGCGTACTGCGGCATCAGCAGGATGCCGAACGCGGCCAGCGCCATCAGCATGCCGCTGGTGACGGACGCGCGCGCACTGCCCACCTTCGCGATCCAGCGCCCGGCCCAAGCCATGATGAGGATGCCGCCCAGCGCCACGGCCAGCATCGACAGCGACAGCGCCGCGTCGGACAGGCCGAACTTGTCCTTGATGGTGGGCACGTGCGTGCCCCACGAGGCGTAGATGACGCCGTTGCAGAACAGGACGGACATCGCGGCAAGGCGGGCCCTGGCGAGGTTGGGCAGCGGCTGGGCAAGTGCGGAGGAGAGCTGGGCGGGATTGTGCACGGCGGTGAAGTAAAGAACCGGGCTGCGCAGTGTAGCCGATCGGCCCCGCGGCGGCCGCCATGCACAGTTTCGGCCGTCAACGACAATTGCTTTGTTTGTGAACTAATGGATTGAGGTAAACTTGCATTTCCACGGCCCCGACCCATGGCCGACCACAGCGGCTGCTAGAAAGGCGGTGTCCATGCGGATCATTCCATGCACTTCGATCGGGCAGGAGGGCTGGCTGGCGTGCCGCCAGGCCCTGTGGCCCGACACCATGGCGGGCGAGCACCTGGCCGAGATGCGCACGGCGCTGGGCGATCCGGACCGGTATGCCCAGTTCATGGCCAGCGCCACCAATGGCAGGGCGCTCGGTTTCGCGGAAGCCGCGCTGCGGATGGACTACGTGAACGGCACGGACAGCACGCCGGTCGCCTTCGTGGAAGGCCTGTACGTGACGCCGGAATACCGCCGCCAGGGCATCGGCACGCTGCTCATCGTGGAAGTCATCCTGTGGGCCAGGGCGCATGGCTGCACCGAGCTGGCGTCCGACGCGCTGCTGGACAATGAAGTGAGCCAGGAGATGCACCGCTCGCTGGGCTTCGAGGAAACCGAGCGGGTGGTGTTCTTCCGCAAGCTCATCTAGGCGATGCGGACGGCCGCCGTACCCAGACCCCAGACCCGCCCGGCCACGTACGTGGCGCCATCGCGCGTTGCCATCAGGTCGCCCACGATCGCACGCAGCGCGCGGGCGCCGGGATCGGGCCGCATCAGGGCGACCTGCGCGCGCGACCAGTCCAGCACCCGGGCACCGAGCGGGTGCCGCTCCGCCTGGTAGGTATCGAGCAGTCCCTCGGACGCCCGGCCCTGCACGGTCGCCGCCAGTTTCCAGCCCAGGTTCAACGCATCGCCCAGGCCCAGGTTCAGGCCCTGCCCGCCCAGCGGCGAATGGATGTGCGCCGCATCGCCGGCCAGCAGGACCCGGCCGTTGCGATAGGCCGTGGCCTGGCGTGCGCGGTCGGTCCACGTGGTGGCCAGGTGCAGCGTTTCGATCGTTACGTCACTACCCGAAATGCGGCGCAGGACATCCTGCAGATGCTCGCGCGTGACGGGCAGGCCGGCATCGTGGAAGGCGCCGCCATCGAACGCCTGCAGCACGATGAAGCCGGGCTGCGACTGGAGGTACATGCCGCGCGCCGTCACGTTGCGGCCCGGCTTGAGTGCTGCCGCGCCGGACAGCTCCGCGCTGAACGTGTAGCCCGTGAATTCGGGCTCCGTGCCGGCAAAGTCGAACCCGCCCGCCTTGCGCACGATACTGCGCGCGCCATCGCAGCCTACCAGCCAGCCCCCCACGAACGTTTCATCACCGGCATGGACCGTGACGCGGTCGGGCTCCTGGTCGAAGCCGGCGATGGCGGCGCCCCGCCGGATCGTCACGCCAAGCTCGCATGCGCGGCGCGCCAGCACGGTCTCCAGTTCCGCCATCTCGGACAGCAGGCTGGCCGGAAGACCGTCCGGCTGATCCGGCCACTGCGACATGTCGATGTCCTCGTGATGGAAGACGAGCCCGGCGAAATGGCCGGCCGGGCGTTTCGCTCCCGGCGACGATGGGCCGACGAACGGGTTCTTCATGCGCTGGTGGAGATCGAGCGCATCGAGCAGCCCGCGGCGGTGCAGCGCGCCGATGCTGGGTGCGGACAGGCCGCGCAGGCCGAACGGCATGCGCTTCAGTGGCGAATCGGGATCGGCGGCCTGTTCCAGCACCAGCACCGCACAGCGTTCCAGCGCCAGCTCGCAGGCCAGGAACAGGCCGACGGGACCGGCGCCGGCAATGATGACGTCGTAATGTGGCTGCGCAGTGCTCATGTTCTCGAACGTGTGGTTGACGATGTCCGGCACTGTAGCGATGCGTGGCTGTCCAGGCTTGTACAAACCCGCCAAAGTCAGCTCTTGCGCAGCCGCTGCGCGAAGGCCGCCGGCGTGGTGCCCGTGTAGCGCTTGAACTCGCGGCTCAGGTGCGACTGGTCCACATAGCCGAGCGCCTGCGCCAGGCCGGCGATGCTGCCGTGCGGCTGCGCGAACAGGGAGTTGCGCACCCCCTCGAAGCGCATCACGCCGGACACCTCCTTCACCGTGTAGCCGGCCCGCAGCTTGAACCTGCGCTCCAGGGTGCGCACGGTGGCATGGGCCGCCGCCGCCACGGCGCTGACGGACAGGGTGCCCTGGCCTTCCCGCAGTGCCGCGCCGGCACGCAGCAGCATGGCATCCGGCGCGATGCCCGATGCCGCCTGCGTGAAATGGCGTTCGAGGTGGGCCAGTGCCTCGTCGACGTGGCCGGCCTCGATGCACCGCGCCAGCGTCGGCTGCAGGCGCGCGACGGGGTGGTCGAAGCGGCGCACGCCGTCCTGCCCGGCGGGCAGCCCGAGCAGGTCGTACACGGCCCACGGATAGCAGCGGATGGCGAGGATGTCGACCCGGCCCTGCGCCTGCAGCATGACGGGCTGCGTCAACAGGCCCATCAAGAATGGCGACGGCAGGCGCTGCACGCGGCCCCCCATCACCATGCCGCACGCGCCACCGAAATGAAAGATGATCTCGGCGCAGCCATCCGGCAGTACCTCGAAGGCGGACGGCAGCGGACCGCCCTCGATGCGGTCGGTCCAGAAGCACTTGACCGCGTGCTTCAGCGCGGTCGGCGGGGCGAATTCGTGGTGGTGGGGTCGCAGGGGCAGCATGGGTCGGTCAGTCGGATCGGGCAGCATGCCGGACGGCGCCCTGCCCGCCTTGTACAAATGCGACAAAGCCGGCGTAAGCGTCAGCCGCGCCGCGCCGCTTCGATGGCGGCGATGTCGATCTTCCGCATCGTCATCATCGCCTCGAACGCCCGCTTCGCCGCGGCCGGGTCGGGGTCGCCGAGCGCCGCCATCAGCGCGCGCGGCGTGATCTGCCACGACAGGCCCCACTTGTCCTTGCACCAGCCGCACTCGCTTTCCTGCCCGCCGTTGTCCACGATCGCGTTCCACAGGCGGTCGGTTTCCGCCTGGTCGTCGGTGGCAACCTGGAACGAGAACGCTTCGCTGTGCCTGAACATCGGGCCGCCGTTCAGGCCCAGGCAGGGAATGCCCATCACGGTGAACTCCACAGTCAGCGGGTCGCCCTGCCTGCCGTCCGGGTAGTCGCCGGGCGCGCCGTGCACGGCCTTCACTGCGCTGTCGGGAAAGGTGGCGGCATAGAAGCGCGCGGCTGCTTCCGCGGTACCGTCGAACCACAGGCAAATCGTATTTTTGCTCATCATGATCGGTCTCCGGGTGACAAGGGTGGGAAGCCGATTGGACCGAAGTTCGGCGGCCGGGTCAAGCGGCATCGGCGCCGGCCGTCAGGACCGTTGCGCGCCGACGGTGGCCACCGCCATGGTGATCATGCCCGCCACCACCTGCTGCAATGTCGGCAGGCTGTCGGCGGAGGCCTTGATGCCGGTGGTGGCCACCCGCAGGATATAGGCGATCTCGCGCGCGCTCATTGTCCCGCCGGGCCCGATAGCCGGGGCTAGCACGGCGGCCAGGTGTGCTTCCAGGCTGTCATAGATGTCGGCCAGCGCCCGGGGCGCGTAGCTGCCGCAATTGGCCATCATGTCGATGCCGTTCGGCGAGTGGATCACCGAGGCCGCCGGTTCGATCACCCAGATCTCGAACAGGCACGCCAGCTGCGCGGCGATATCCCCTGCCAGCGGCAGGCGCTGTGCCGTGGCCGCATCGCTGCGGGCGCGCTGGCGCAGCACGAGCGCCGCGAAGATGGCTTCCTTGTTGGCGAACGAGGCGTACAACGTGGGCCGCGACATGTCGCACGCCGCCGCGATGTCGCTCATGCTGACCTTGGGGTAGCCATGGCGGATGAACAGGTCGAATGCGGCATCGACGATGCGGGTTTCCTTCGGTTCCATGCACTCTCTTCAATGGAATAGCAATGATTTACAGTTTACATATTTTGTAAACCTGTTAGGATGCTTTACAGATTACATTGAGTGTAAAGCCCCGACGAGGAGAAGTCCATGAATGCCCCTGCAACGAACGCCATGACCCCCGCCTACGCCGCACTGGAACGGAACGGCCCGCTGGTGCCCTGGCAGTTCGAGCGCCGCGCACCGCGACCGGACGACGTGGTGGTGAAGGTTCTGTACTGCGGCGTATGCCACAGCGACCTGCACGCCACCGGCAAATGGGGCCAGTCGTTCCCGCTCGTGCCCGGCCATGAAATCGTCGGGGAAGTCACCGCGGTGGGCAGCGCCGTCAGCGTGTTCGGCATCGGCGACAGGGTGATGATCGGCGTGATCGTCGATTCCTGCCGCGTCTGCCAGCCCTGCCGCGACCACATGGAAGTGTATTGCCGCGAGTTTCCTACCCAGACCTTCGACGGCGTCGACCGTGTCGATGGCACCCGCACCCGCGGCGGCTACTCGGCCCGGTACGTGGCTGACCAGCGCTTCGTCTATCCATTGCCGGCGAACCTGGACCCGGCGGCTGCCGCGCCCCTGCTGTGCGCGGGCGTGACGACCTATTCGCCGCTGAAGCACTGGAACGTGGGGCCGGGGATGACCGTGGGCGTGGTGGGCATCGGCGGCCTGGGCCACCTGGCGGTGAAGTTCGCGCGGGCGCTGGGGGCGCATGTGGTGGCGTTCACGACCTCGCCCGCGAAGGTGGCGGCGGCGCTGGCGCTGGGTGCCCACGAAGCGGTGCTGTCGACGGACGAGACGCAGATGGCGGCGCAGGCGTACCGCTTCGACTTCATCCTCGACACGGTGTCCACCACCTATCCGATGACGCCGATGATCCAGGCCCTGAAACTCGATGCCACGCTGTGCTCGCTGGGCATTCCCGACCGGTTCGACTTCGCACCGCTGATGCTGACGATGGGCCGGCGCCGGCTCGCCAGCTCGGGCGCGGCCGGTACCGCCGACACCCACGACATGCTGGCGTTCTGCAGCGCCCACGGCATCGTGGCGGACGTGGAAGTGATCGCCATGGACCAGATCAACAAGGCATTCGGGCGCCTGGCCAGGGGCGACGTGCGCTACCGCTTCGTGATCGACATGGCGACGCTGGCGCCCTGAATCGCTGTTGGCACCGCCAGCCTGAGGGCGGCTTGTTGACCTTTGGTAGAATGCGCAAAGCGCCCGACAGTAATCAGGAAAATGATTATTTTCGGGCGCTTGTACCAACCGACCAACAGCAAGCCTAAGCTTTCGGAACGATCTCGAGGAGCCACGCATGGACATGATCAATCGGCTGAGCCCGGCGATTCTCGGCTTTATCGCATTTGCCAGCTATGCGGTGGCCACGGCACTGGTGCCGGAAGACGATCTCACTGCCGCGACATTCGGCATGCTGGTTGCGTTTGCCGCCGGTTACGCGCGGCTGCCGTCCGGCCCGTTCGTGGCCGGCGTGCTGGTTTCGATGGCCTGCTGGGTCGGCGTGGGACTGGTCTCGGACAATGAACTCAATCGCGCCGCGGCCATCATCACCGTGCCCGTGTTCGTGCTGATGACGTTGCTGTACGGGGGCGGCAGTTTTGTTGCCGGCAAGCTGGTGGGGCTGGGCGTCAATGCGTTGCGGCGGGCGCAGCCGAGCCGGTAGTCCCGCTGGCCCTTGCAGTATCATGCGCGATTGAACAGACGGTGGGCCGGCCCGCCCGCCTTCGCGCACATCGCAAGATCATGTCAGAACAGAAGAACCCGGCGCTGTCCCCGCAGGCGCCACCACCCCGCACGGCGCCACGCCTGCCGCCCACCCGCCAGGCATCGGAAGCGGCCGCCGCCGACCGCGCCGCCCACCAGGCCGCCCGCGAGCGCAAGGATGCGCAGGTGCGCGGCGTGGTGTCCATCGAGGCGATGCGGGAAGCGATCAGGACCGCCTCACGTGCGCTGCCGCCGATCACGGAAGTGCCTCGTCTCAAGGCGCTGGGCACGGCGGCCTTCCGCGAACGCGCCGCGCAGGGATTGCCGTTTTTGATGACGGGGATCGTCGACCGCTGGCCTCTGGCTGCCCTGGACGTGGCCACGCTGCGCGAGCGCTACAGCGACCTGCCGGTGCGTGCCCGCGTGGGCGACTACGTGAACACGGCCTTCGCGCCGGACCGGGCGATGCGGGACATGCACCTGGCCGACTACCTGGACCTCGTCGCTGCCGGCACGGAGGGCCTGCCGCCGTACCTCGGCAACCTGGAAATGCGCGAGCTGAACCGGCTGTGCCACTGGCCGTCGTACTTCGACAAGATGGGCCCGCCGCGCTTCTGGCTGGGCCCGGCCGGCACCGTCACGCCGCTGCATTGCGACTATGACGACAATGTCTTCGCGCAGGTCTGGGGCACCAAGCGCATCACGCTGGCGCCGCCCCATCATGACGAATTCCTGTACCCGAACGCAGCGAACGCCATCCTGTTCGGCTCGCCGTTCGATCCGGAAGCGCCCGACTTCGACCGCTTCCCCCTCGCCCGCCACGCCACGACGATCGAATGCATCGTCCACCCCGGCGACATGCTGTACGTGCCCGCCGGCTGGTACCACCAGGTGCGCTCGCTGAGCTTCTCCCTCTCGTCGAACCGCTGGGCCCGCGCCCTGCCGCTGGCGCTGCCCCCCGCCGCTACCGCCCAGCTCGTGTCCACCGTGGGGTCAACCCTAAAATCGGACACGGACTGAGCTGTAGAAGATGCGCGATGTGTGCTGTTTGAAGATGAGATCGTAGTAAAACTGCTTCTACCCCCCAGGAAAGCTGAACGCTACAGACCAGCTCGTGTCCGATTCTGGGGTTGACCCCACGGTGGACACGGGCTGGGCAGTGAGACTCAGGCGCCCAGCCGCAGCTGCAGGCCGGTGCTGGTGTAGGTCGGCGTGACGGTGTGGCCGTCGACGGTGATGGTGTCGAAGCGGCCCTTGAAACTGGCGGCGCTGATGACGGTCAGCGTGGTGCCGGCCGCCGGCTTGTAGCCGTCCTGGAACTTGATGCGCAGCGTGCCGCCGCCGACGGTCGCGGCGCCGGCCACCGTCAGGCGGCCCTGTTCGGTGGCGCCGAGGCGCAGCTCCAGCGTGCCGCCAAGCAGCTGCGTGTATTTGCCGCCGATGGCCAGCGCGGCCGGTGCGTTGCTGATCACAGTGCCGGCGGCGGTGACGTAGACATCGCCCGTGCCGAACGCCGTGGCCGACAGCGCTTCCAGCGTGCCCCCTTCGACCTGCGTACCGCCCGTCCAGCCGTTCTTGCCGCCCAGCTTCAACGCGCCCGTGCCCTGCTTGACCAGCTTGCCGGTGCCGGTGATGTCGTTGCGCCAGCGGTCGGCTGCGCTGAAGCCGCCCTTCGTCGCATCCATGTTCAGCACCACGTTGCCGGTGAAGACGCCGTAGCCTTCCGCCGCCGCGAACAGGTTCAGGCGGCCCCAGCCTTCCGCATCGTCCAGCACCGGATAGCCGGAAGCGATCGCGGTGGTCTTCAGCACCACGCGGCGCTGCGCATCGCTCAGGTACGGCAGGCGCGTTTCCAGCAGCACTTCGGCGTCCTTCGGCACCACGGCCGGTGCATTGGCGGCGGCGATCTGCGGCAGGCCGTAGGTCATGCGGCGGATGTAGTTGGCCTTGCTGGTGGCGTAGTCGGCGAAGCGGTCGTTGGCCGGCGTGCCGGACACGGCAAACGCGGGGAACGTGGCCGTCGTCGTGTTCGTCAGTTTCATCAGCGTGGTGTGAGCCTGCGTGACGGCGGCCGCACGCGTGGCGGTGCTGGCGGCCAGCAGGTTGGCGGCAGCCACCGCCTGGGCCTGCACGCGGCCGCTGATCACGTCCAGCGGCGAGTGCATGCCTGCCAGGATGCGGCTCTCGCCCAGCTCCAGGCCGCGGCCGACGAGTTCCTGGTAGCGCTCCGGCAGCACGTAGGCCATGGCGACGGCATTACGGGTGGCTTCGGCGGAGTGGCCGCTGGTGAAGCCGCCGTCCGTGCCCGGCGTGGTGCTCTTGGCCGGTTCCAGCTGCGGCACCACCTTCACGGCCGTGCTCCAGCGGAATGGCCGCGCGTACTTGTAGAAGCGCTTGGCCGGTTCCGTCGAGCCGTTGTTGCCCATCGAGTTGACCAGGTCGACGACCTTGCCGAAATCGGCATTGGCATCGCCGCCCACGCCGTTGTTGTTGCCGGCGTCGTCGTACTTGACGGTGGTGGCATTGGCCGGCACGTCGTTGATCGTGGTCGTGGCACGCGAGGCCGCGCGCCAGGCACTCGTCAGCGGACCCATGCCTTCGGTCACGCTGTAGCCCTTGCTGCGGCGGTCGTCCAGGTAGGCCAGCTGCGCCTGCTCCGCGGTGCGGCTGGCGGTGGCCTTCACCACGTAATCGATATTGGCATTGTGGACGGCCGCGTTGACGATCGTGCCGCCCGGCGTGCCGTCATTGGGCACGCCGGTCCAGGCCGACTTCACGACGGCCGGAAAGCCATCCACGGCCGGTGCCGGGGAGTCGGCATCGACCAGCTCCGTCAGCGGCTTCCAGATCGCCAGCATGCCGCCCAGCACGCGCACGCCGGCATTCGTCGTCAACGTCGCGTAGCGGGCATCGCCGCGCTGGTTGGTCGCCGCGGTGTCCACGAAGGCCGTCGCCGTCGGTACCGGTGCCGTATCGGCCGCGCCCTGGTCGGCCGGCGCCGCCGGGATCACGACCGCCACGTCGTCATTGTCGTGATCGGAACCGCCGCATGCCGCCAGGGCAAGCATGGCACCGATGGCGATGGCGAGAGGAAGACGGCGCAGCTGGCTGGCGTGATGCATGTGAAACCCTTCTGTTGGATGGTGGAACGAAAAATTGAGGGCATCATAGGGAGCGACTGTGACGGCTTGATGACGCCGCCTTGTCAGCTTTGCACAACACTCCCCTGCGCCGCCCCGCCTCTCTCCTCCCTGCGGCCGACCGCCATTCAGCAATTTCGTAATTCACTTCAAAAAGATCGCAACGATCTGGCCGGACCAATTTCCCTAAGATGGGCCTGCTGTACGAAATATTTAAAGAACATCGATCGTACGCCATCGCCACGGGGCGAAAAACAAAAATCAGGAGACGACATGAACCAACCGATCGACCAGCGGTGCCGCTGGCTTGCATGCACCATTGCGTCCGCCGTTTTGCTGAGCGCCTGCGGCGGCGGCGATGACGACGATCCGCCAGCGCAGGAAGCCGCCCGCGGCACCGTGCTCGCCAAGCTGCAAACGGGCGCTAACGCCTGCGGCCTCGACGCCGTCAACGTCACCGTCAGCAAACTGCGCCTGAACACCAGCGCCAACGCAGCCACCGGCGACAGCGGCTGGGTGGACCTGGCCCTCGCGCCGGCGCAACGCATCAACCTGATCGACGCCGCCACGGTGCCGGGCGGCGCCACCACCGACCTGGGCGAAGTCTCGCTCCCCGCCGGCATCTACACGCAGGCGCGGCTGGTGCTCGATGCGGCCGGCAGCACGGTGCGGGTCGCCGGTGCCGCGGCCGACACCGCGCTGACGACCGATGCGTCACTCGGCAGCGACGGCATCCGCGTGCCGGTGGACGTGAAGGTGGACAGCGCCGGCAAGGCCACGCTGGTGGTGGACTTCAACGGCTGCGGGTCGATCCAGCGCCGCGGTAGCGCTTATGTACTGAAGCCACGCGCGGCTGCCGTACAGCCCACGCTGAACGGCATCGCCGGCTTCATCGACAAGGCCGCGCTGGCCAGCGGCATCGTCATCACGGCGCAGCAGAACGGCGGCATCTTCGCCACCGCCGTGCCGCATCCGACGACCGGCGAATTCCTGCTGCCACGCCTGCCGGCCAACAAATACGATGTGGTGATCCAGGGCCGCGGCCGCGCCACCGCGGTGATCGGCGCCGTGCCGGTGGAGGCGGCCGCCATCGTGGCCATCGCCACCGCTGCCGCACCGATCGCGCCGGCCACCAGCGCCACCGCCACCGTCAGCGGGCAGGTCAGCTACGCCGCCGGCAAGGCCGCGCCGGACAGCGGCACCTGGGTGCAGGCCGCGCAGACCATCGCCGCCAGCATCAACGTGGGCAATCTGGCGACTCCCGTCACCTACCGCCTCCAGCCGGTGGACCTGGCCAGCGGCGCCTACACGCTGCCCGACCTGCCGCGCGCCTCGATCCAGTACGCGCTGTACAAGCCGGCCCTGCCGCTGGCGCTGGCCAACGCCACCACGAGCCTGGGCAACGGCCGCTATCGCATCGATGCGGTGGCCGCCGGCTACTCGAACACGGCCAGCACGGCATCGACGAGCGTGGACATCAATGCCACCAGCCCGGCCGGCATCAACATCGTGCTGACCCAGTAGAGCGCTGCAAAAATCAAAATAATCGGAGACGACAATCATGCAGAACACAAAGTACGACATGCGTCCGAGGCCGCTCAGCTTCGCGGTCTCGATGGCGCTGGCCGCGCTGGTGACGGGCAATGCCGCGCTGGCACAGGAGCCGGCACCGGCCGGCGATGCACCACAGGGGCCGGTGACCACGGTGACCGTGTCCGCCACGCGCGTATCGGCCCAGTCGAGCATCGACCGCAAGAAGAACGCCGCCACCGCGATGGATTCGATCGTGGCCGAAGACGTGGGCGCCCTGCCCGACCGGAACGTGGGCGAGGCCATCTCGCGCATGGCCGGCATCGCACTCGACCGCGGCGACTACGGCGAAGGCGTGAGCGTGGCCGTGCGCGGCAACTCGGCGGACCTCACGCGCGTGGAACTGGATGGCCAGGCCGTGCAGTCAGCCGGCGGCGCGGACATGGGCGGCAACAGCGGCGCCAGCGGCCGCGCCGTCGAATTCCGCCAGCTGTCCTCGGACCTGATCAAGAGCGTCGACGTGGTGAAGGGCTCCACGGCCGACATGACGGAAGGATCCCTTGGCGGCGGCATCATCATCAAGACCCGCACCGGCCTCGATTTCAAGAAGCCGTTCGTGTCCGTGCGCGTGGCCGGCTCGCAGGGTTCGCTGAACAAGAAGTGGGAACCGGATGCCAACCTGATCCTGGCGAACAAATACCTGGACGGCCGGCTGGGCCTGATCCTGAACGCCTCCAGCACCACGCTGGCCAACGAATCGCACTCGGTGCAGAACGCCTTCAGCGGCCTGCAGGGCTACTACCGCGTGGCCGACTTCGACAACTCGCCGGAAAAAACGTTTACTTTCCAGCCGCAGACGCTGAACCTGGCCGATGCCAGCGCCACGCAGCCGATGCTGCAGACACCGCTGCTCTCGGGCGGCTTCCTGACGGCGGCCAGCCCGCAATCGGTGCTGACGCAATCGGCCGCCGCGCAGACGAAGGCCGCCTGCTACGCGGCCTTCCCGGACCTGACGACGGCGCAGCGCAACAACATCGCCACGGCCAACCTGAACGCGGCGCTGGCGCAGCGCGGCAACGAGCTGGCCACCTGCCTGAACCAGTGGAACGACTACACGCCGTCGAACGTGCGCTACTTCGTCAAGCGCGAGATCGACCGCCGCCAGAACCTGGACCTGCGCGCCGACTTCAAGGTGAACAACCAGCTGACCGTCTACGCGAAGGGCAGCTACAACCGCCGCCGCGACGACCTCTCGCAGCTCACCTACACGCTGGGCAACGTGCTCACGAATACGGGCACGACGATCGGCCCGAACTACACGGGCCCCACGTACACGGACAACACCGCCACGGGCGTGCGCAATGCGGTGCCGGGCTCGGGCTACTACGCCTACGACTATCCCACCCCGCGCAGCAACGGCTATCCGCTGGCGAACACGGTGGTCAACATCGTGCCCGGCTCGATCGTCACGGATGCGAACCACCACCTGACGTCGTACACGATCAGCGACGGCCAGGCCACCACCGACCAGCTGCACGACATCGCCTACGTGACGGCGAAGTACCTGCAGCTGGGCGGCACGTACAAGAACGACGGCCTGACCGCCGAGTTCTTCGTGGGCGACGCGCAGTCCGACTTCCGCCGCGCCCAGAAGCGCATCAGCTTCACCAACTTCTTCGGCGCCACGCAGATGGCCGTGCTGCCGAACGGCCTGTGGAGCTACAGCTTCCCGACCGGGAATTTCAACCAGGCCGATCCCGCGCAATACGTGAAGCTGTTCCCCGCCACGTCCAACGCCAGCGCGCAGCCGCTCGGTCCGCTGAACACCCGCTACGTGCCGGCCTACACGGCGGCGCAGCAGCCGCTGGTGAGTTCGAGCTCGCCCCGCACGGAAGCGTTCTGGAATCCGCAGATCCGCGAGAGCGAGGAAAAAACCGCGAAGCTGGACGTGAGCTACGTGGCACCGGAGTGGATGCCGTTCTTCAAGCGCTTCAAGGCCGGCTTCAACTTCCGCGACAACAGCGTGAACAACTGGAACCCCGGCGATGGCAACAGTGCCGGCATCGTCATGCAGGCCGCCGTGGGCACCTACGGCCAGCCGGGTTACCAGGCGCCTGTCGTCATTCCCACGCCGATTGCACGCGCCGTGGTGCAGGCCTGCCAGGACACGCCCGGCTCGCTGGGCCCGGGCGGCAAGCCCTGCCAGTACGGCTACACGCCGGTGGCCGATCCGCGCCTGGGCCTGAACAGCACGGTGCAGCTGACGCCGCAGCAGTGGCAAAGCCTGATCGGCCAGGTGCTGCAGGGCCAGGCCACGCCCACGCAGTTCTTCAGCGGCGCCAAGGGCCGCTCGGACGGCATGCTGGACAACTGGACCCAGATCAACGTGGAAAAGGCGTTCTCGCTGCTCGGCGTCCCGAACAACAACTACGACTGCGTGAAGACGTGTACGGCCACGGACGGCAAGATCTACGAACAGCCGGTGCAGCGCCTGAACGAACGCACCAAGGCGCTGTACCTGATGGGCGACTTCGGCATCGACCACATTCCGTTCACGAAGATCGCCTTCCCGTTCGACTGGGAGCTGGAAGGCAACCTGGGGTACCGCTACGTGCGCACGGATGTCAACGGCACCGGCATGATGACGCTCACGTCGATCGCCAGGACGGCCTCGTACGATCCGCTCGATCCGGCCAAGGCCGGCGGCACGATCACGAACTCCTACGTGCGCAACACGGCGATCAATGCCAGCACGACGGACTTCCTGCCGATCTATAACCTGGCGCTGTGGGCGATCCCGGACCAGCTGGTGGTGCGCTACAACCATGCGAAGACGGTGGCGCGTCCACCCATCACGCAGCTGATCGCCTCGGGCACCTGCACGTACGACGAAACGCGACTGGACAGCGGCGAAGGCGCGCAGCGCTGCAGCGGCACGCTCGGCAATCCTGGGCTGCAGGCGCAACGCAACGTGAACCAGAACCTGAGCGTCGAGTACTACCCGAACCGCGACACGATGTTCTCGGTGGCCGTCTTCAAGCAGAAAGGCATCGTGGGACCGGCCATCAGCCAGGGCGTCAACAATATCCCCCTGTTCTCCGGCTCGTCGCTGATCGATCCCGCCACCGGCGTGGACCTGTCTTCGCTGCCCTTCGACTACTCGATGTGGATGAACGGCGCGGCCACCACGCGCAAGGGCCTGGAACTCGCCGCCAAGTCCGCGTTCACCTTCCTGCCCTGGAACCTGCGCTATACGGGCTTCGATGCCAACGTGACGAAGCTGCGCTCGATCACCACCACGCAGAACGCGGTGGACCTGCTGACCGGCACGCCGCTGCCGCCGCAGCGCGAGTCGAAGTACTCGTACAACTGGGCGGTCTGGTATGACGACGGCAAGTTCTCGGCGCGCGTGGCCGTGCAGGCGGTGGCTTCCTACTTCACCTGCATCGCCGGCTGCACGCAGCAGGCCGCGATCCAGAACTACCCCGCCGTGAGCCTGACCTCGACGAAGTTCCCGTACAACCCGGGCTCGCCGAACTTCAAGGACGGCACGCGCTTCATCGACGGCAAGGTGGCCTACAAATGGCGCCCGAACATCGAGTTCTTCCTGGAAGGGCGCAACCTGAACAACTCGACCACCACCAACAGCCAGGGCGGCTACACGCCGTTCGCCGACGGCACGCCGAACCTGCTGGACTACGCGTATGCCGGCCGCCGGATCATGGTGGGGGTGAACTTCCGCAACCTGTGATGCACTCGCCGGCCTGGCGCGCTGCGCGGTGTGCCTGGATGGCGGGTGTTTTTGGTGGAGCGGGCCTGGCCTGCTCCACCTTTTTTTCGTCCGTCATGATTGACTACTTCGTTGCGGCCGTCAGGCAGCCTGCTCCGCCCTCTTTGCATCCAGCCCGGCCTGGTATTCGCGCAACAGCGCCACCCGTTTCGGCCGGAAGCTGCTCCCCGCCAGCGCTACCGCGGTAATGCGGTCGGCACGAAACATCCGGAAGTCTTCGCGCAGGCAGCAGCGCGCCAGCACCACCAGCAGCCGGTCCAGGTAGACGATCGCCAGTGGCCAGATCGTCCGGCTGGTAACCGCGCCCTCCCGGTCCTTGTAGCCGATCTCCAGCGCCTCTTCGCGCCAGCACGCCGTGCGGATCATCGCCATGTCCGGCAGCGGCGGGTAGCGCTCGTAGAAGTGATGCACCTGCGAGACTGCATGCAGCAGATGCTGCTGGCTCAGTGAAGGCAGCGTGGCGGCCACCTTGCCCAGCACGGCATTGGCCGCGGCGGTCAATGCCGGGTCGCCCATGTGCTTTACTTCGGCCAGTCCCAGCATCAGCGCTTCGATTTCCATGCGGGTGAAAGTTTGCGGCGGCAGCGTGCCGTCTTCGATCAGCGTGTAGCCGTAACCGCGCTCGCCGCCGATCTCGGCGCCACTGGCGCGCAGGCTGTCGATATCGCGGTAGGTGGAACGGACGGACACGCCCGTTTCGGAGGCCAGCTGCGCCGCGGTGACGGGTGCGGGCAGGCTGCGCAGCGCCTGGAGCAGGCGGAATAAACGGTCGGAGCGGGACATCGGCAACTGACAAAAACTGGCAGGAGGGATGGCTATCATAGCACCGCGGTCGAGCACCGCCACCATTCAACCAAGGAGCCACGATGTCCATTCAAACCGTTACCCACCTCAATTTCCGCGGCCAGGCCCGCGCCGCACTGGCGTTCTACCAGCGCGTCTTCGGCGGCGACGTCACCGTTGTCACCTATGGCGATTTCGGCCGGGCCGAGCGTCCGGAGGAGGCGGACCAGGTCATCTGGGGCCAGGTCGCGGCCGACAATGGCTTTCGCGTCATGGCCTATGACGTACCGGCGGCCATGCCCTATCACGCGGGCGAGAACGCGTTCTTTGTTTCGGTGCGTGGCGATGCCGAGGAGGAGATCCGCGCGCTGTGGGACAAGCTGTCCGAAGGCGGCACGGTTGTCCACGCGCTGGCACCGTCACAGTGGTCGCCGCTGTACGGCATGCTGAAAGACCAGTTCGGCGTGATGTGGGTGCTGGATGTGGCGGCGCCCTATCGCGGCTGATACGCCGCCGTCCTTACACCTGACCGCTCGCGGCGGCGCGCTCCAGGGCATCCACATCGCCACCGCGGATGAGTTCCAGGTGCTCGGTGATCCACGCCACCGGGCGGTCCCACCACGCGATGGCAAGCAGGCGCTGCACGGTCGCGGCATCGAAGCGCTCGCGCAGCACGCCGGCCGGATTGCCGCCCACGATCGCATAGGGCGGCACATCGGCCGTGACCACCGAGCGGGCCGCGATGATGGCGCCATCGCCGATGCGCACGCCCGGCATGACCAGCGCATCGTAGCCGATCCACACGTCGTTGCCGATCACGGTGTCGCCCTTGTACGGCAGCTCGCCCGCCTGCGGCAGCGCCTTCTCCCAGCCGTTCCCGAAGATGAAGAACGGGTACGTGGAGATGCCGCCCGTCTGGTGGTTCGCGCCGTTCATGATGAACTTCACGCCGCGCGCGATGGCGCAGAACCGGCCGATGCGCAGCCAGTCGCCCACGAAATCGAAGTGGTACAGCACGTTGTTTTCGAAGTTGCGGACGCCGTCCGGATCGTCGTAATAGGTGTAGTCGCCGACCTCGATGTTCGGGCGCGTGACGATGTTCTTCAGGAAGCACACCTGCTCGAAGGCGGGCATGGGGTGGATGGTCTGTGGGTCGGGTCCGTGCATGGGGTCTCGAATCGAGCGGGGTTATCGAATGCCAGGGTTATTTCGCTGGCGGCGCTGGAGTGGTTGCTGGCGCGGGCGGCGGTGGCGTCAGCGCCGCCTCGACCTGCCGCCGGGCGGCTTCGGCGATCGGCTCCCGCACGGGGGGGGTGAAAAAGCAGCACCAACGCTCAATTTGTTGAGCAGGTATCATCGTGCGACGATGCTAAGCTCGTTCCCCATGCCGCAGGCGGGTCCGCCCGCGCGGCCGTGCCTCAACAGGAAGATTACATGATTCGCAGAGAATTCATCATCAGCACGCTGGCGGCCATCGCCACCGCGCCCGCCTTCGCAGCCCCGCAACCCGGTACCCGCCGCCCCAACATCATCTTCATCCTGGCCGACGACATGGGCTGGGGCGACACCGCCATCTACGGCTCGACCAAGATCAGGACGCCCAACATCGACCGCCTGGCGAAGAGCGGCATGCTGTTCACGCAGGGTTACGCGGGAGCGCCGGTGTGCGGACCATCGCGCTGCGCGCTGATGACGGGGCAGCACACGGGCCACGCACGCATCCGCGACAACACCTCCGTCGGCGGTGGCCGGCTGGGAACGAAGGGCAAGGGGAAAGAACTGTGGCGCCGCCCCAACCTGCTGCCGGAAGATCACACGGTGGCGCAGTACCTGCAAGGCGCCGGCTACCGCACGGGCCTGATGGGCAAGTGGCACCTGGACGGCTTCGAGCCGAACGCCACGCCGCCGAAGTTCGGCTTCGACGAGTTCAAGGGCTGGCTGATCCAGCAGGAGAGCACGCAGGGCTACTGGCCATCGCAGCGCATGCACAACGAGAAGCTGGTGGACATTCCCGAGAATGCCAACGGCAAGCACGGCCTGTACGAGCCGAACATCCTCACCGAGGATGCACTCGACTTCATCGAGCGGAACAAGGCCGGGCCGTTCTTCCTGTTCGCCGGCTACAACAGCCCGCACTCGCCGTACACGGCGCCCGACTTCGGACCGTACGCCGACAAGGCCGGCTGGGCGGACGACGAGAAGACCTACGCGGCAATGATCCACTACCTCGACGTCGGCATCGGCAAGCTGCTCGACAAGCTGGCCGCCGCTGGCCTCGACAAGGACACGGTGATCTTCTTCGCCTCGGACAACGGCCCCCGTTCGGAGCCGACCGCGCAGCAGACCCGCCTGGCCGACTTCTTCGATTCGAACGGCGGCCTCACCGGCTACAAGCGCGACATGTACGAGGGCGGCATCCGCGATCCGTGGATCGTCAGCTGGCCGGGCCGGATCCCGGCCGGTGCCGTGAGCGACGTGCCCGTGTACTTCCCCGACTTCCTGCCCACGGCGCTCGACCTCGCGGGCGCCGCGGCGGCGAAGACCGATGGCGTGAGCCTGAAACCCTTCCTGGTCGATCCGCAACGCAAGGCCGAAGACCGCCTGCTGTACTGGGAATACTACGACCCCGAGTTCCGCCAGGCGGCGCGCTGGGGCAAGTGGAAGGCCGTGCGCCTGAAGCGAAACGGAGCGCTGGAACTGTACGACCTCTCCGTCGATCCGAAGGAGAGCAGGAACGTCGCGGCACAGCATCCGGAGATCGTGGCCAAGATCGCAGAGGGCATGGCGCGCGAGCACGTCGCTTCGGTCGAGTATCCGGACCCGGCACCGAAGGCCGGCAGCAAGGAAAGCTGAAACCGGAGCTGGTTCAACGCACCGGCCGGACGCAGCGGAAGCCGATGTTGGAGGCCGCGCTGTCCGGCGTGTTCTGCGTGCGCGCGGCCGGCCGGTAGCGGTTGCAGTAGGACGCGTGGCACAGGAACGAGCCGCCCTTCATCACGCGTGCAGCGCCAGCCGATGGTCCTTGCGGATCTGCGCTCGGCGCGGCGCTGAAATCGGTGGACCAGAAATCGGCGCACCATTCCCACGTATTGCCGGTGACCGAGTACAGGCCGTGGCCGTTGGGCGGAAACGCGTCGACGGGACAGGTGGCCGCATAGCCGTCTTCCGCCGTGTTCAGGTCGGGGAATTCGCCTTGCCAGACGTTGCACAGGTGGTGGCCCGCCGGCGTCAGTTCGTCGCCCCACGGGTACAGCTTCTGTTCGAGGCCGCCACGCGCGGCGTATTCCCATTGCGCTTCCGTCGGCAACGTCCCGCCGCTCCACGCCGCGTAAGCCATCGCATCGTTCCAGGACACGTGCACCACCGGGTGATCCATGCGCTCGCCGATGTTCGAGCCCGGGCCTTCCGGCGTGCGCCAGGAGGCGCCGCGCACCAGGCACCACCAGGGCGCCGCGGACAGCGTGTCTTCCACCACCTCGTCATACAGGGCATCCGGGATCTGGGCGTGGAAGACGAACGAGGTGCCGTAGCGTTCCGATTCCGTGACGTAGCCGGTGGCCTGCACGAACGCGGTGAAGTCGGCGTTGGTAACCGGGTAGGCGTCGACCGCATACGACGACAGCGACACGGGACGCACCGGTCCTTCGCCATCGCCGCGGTTGGCGCGCGCGTAGTCGGTACCCATCAGGAAGGTGGCTGCAGGCAGCGTCACCGTCGCGCGTGGCGCTGGCGCGGCGGCTAGTGCGGGCGTCAGTGGCGCGGACTTCAGTGCCATTCCTGTGCGCGAGGCCGCGCAGCAGGGCTTGAGGGCTGCCGCATCGGGCGGCGGAGTGGTTCCAGGCTGGTTCATGCGCGATCGCTGCGGTAGCTGAGACAGGATCTGCGATTGTAGGGGAGGACCTTATGCCTGCATAGCCGCAGCCGGTGCCTGCGGCCGCTGGCCCAGCTGCTCGATCAGCAGCGCCAGCGGCATGGGCCGGTGATACAGGAAGCCCTGCATGCAGGCGCCGCCCTGCTGTGCCAGGTAGGCCGCCTGCGCTTCGGTCTCGATGCCCTCCGCGACGACCCGCAGGCCCAGGTGGCCGGCCATCGACAGGATCGACTGCACGATGGCCGTGCTGTTGTGGTCCTGCGGCGCCTCCTGCATGAAGCTCTTGTCGATCTTCAGTTCGTACAGCGGCATCTTCTTCAGGTACGCGAGATTGGAATAGCCGGTACCGAAATCGTCCACGGAGAAGCGGATGCCGAGCGCGGTCAGCTGGTGCATGCGGGCGAGCGTCTGGTCGATGTCCTCGATCAGCAGGCCTTCCGTCACTTCGAAGATCAGCTGGCTGGCCGGCGCGCCCGTCTCGGCGAGGATCGCTTGCACCTTCTCGACGAAGTCCGGCTGCCGGAACTGCACCGGGCTGACATTGATCGACAGCGGCAGCGCGCGGCCGATCTCATCCAGCGCATGCCATGCCGCACAGGCCTCGCGCAGCACCCAGTGGCCCAGCGGGATGATCAGGCTGCTCGCTTCGGCCACAGGGATGAAGTGATCGGGTCGCACCATGCTGCCGTCGGCGCGGCGCCAGCGCATCAGCAGTTCGGCGCCCACCGGCGTGGCCTGGTGGTCGACCTGCAGCTGGAAGTGCATCGCCAGCTCGCCGTTGTCCAGTGCCACGGCCAGCTCGCGTTCCAGCGCCAGCCGGCGCTGCGCATCGACCAGCATGGCGCACTCGAACAGCATCACGCCATCGCGGCCGCCCGCCTTGGCGTGGTACATGGCGGTGTCGGCTTCGCGCAGCAGGTCGTGCGCGCTGACGCCGTCGCGCGAGGTCAGCGCCACGCCGATACTGGCACCGATGCGGAACGGCTGGCCTTCCAGTTCCAGCGGCAGTGCCAGCGCATTGCGCACCAGGTTCGCGGTTGCCAGTGCCGTGCGTGCCGCGATCGCAGGGTCGGCGCCGAGGTTCTCCAGCAGGATGACGAATTCGTCGCCGCCGATGCGGGCCACCATGTCGTCCGGATTCAGGGCATGGTGCAGGCGCGCTGCCGCGTGCTCCAGCAGCACGTCGCCCGTGGCATGGCCGCGCGCATCGTTGACGTTCTTGAAGTTGTCGATGTCCAGGTACAGCACGGCGCCGAGTCCCTGCCCTGCCGGACCTGCCGCCAGCATGGTTCCCAGACGCTCCATCAGCAGGCGGCGGTTGGGCAGGCCGGTGAGCACATCGTAATAGGCCAGGCGGTGGATGGCTTCCGCCGCGGCGCGGCGCTCCGTGATGTCGCGGCCGACCAGCACCCAGTGGGTCGCGGTGACACCCTCGCGGGCAAATGGCATCACTTCGACTTCGACCCAGAAGGCTTCACCTGCGCGCGTGTAGATCGTCAACTCGGCCTGGCATGGCTGGTTGGTCGCCATTGCCTCGTAGATGCGCGCGACGATGGCGTGATCGGTCTCCGGCCCGCGCAGGGCGTGCATGTCCCGCCCGACGATGTCGTCGCGCTGGTAGCCGGTGCGGCGCAGGAACGCATCGTTGGCGAAGATGATCGGCTGGACCGCCTTCGGGCTGTCGCCCGCCGTGGCGATGATGACCATGTCGTTCAGGCGCGCCACGGCGGCGGACGTGAGCTCCAGTTCGCCCAGCGACCGCGACAGCCCCTTGAGCAGCATGCTGCAGGCGAGCGACAGCATCGAACTGACGGTGCTGTAGTTGATCGCTGCGACCAGCGACGCCTTCAGCGGTTCATCGCCCATGCCCGGCATGTTCAGGGCGATGTGGCCGGTGGCACCCGCCACGATCAGGGCCGCGACGCCGAGGCCAGTGGCGATCATCGCGGACCTCAGGTTCAACAGGATGGCGGCAATGAGCGGTGGCCCGAGCAGATAGCTCAGGCTGGCCGAACCAACGGACAGCATCAGCACGATGGCCAGCACGTAGACCACGGCCAGGAAGTTCAGCACGCGAACCGTATAGGACAGGCGTCTCAGGCGCCAGATGGCGAACATCCACACCAGCGCCAGCGTATCGGCCAGCGCCACCGGCCACATGGCATGCTGGACCAGGAAAGGGATGATCGCGACCGTGGAGATCGCGCCGACAACCAGCACGACGGCCAGCAGCGAAGAAAAAATGCGTTCCCGCCATGCGGCGATATTGTTAGCGTTGCCCATGGCAGTGCGTGCACGCAGGTGATGTCCCTGGGCAATTTTTGGGAAGGTTGCTATGCTAAATTGCGCAGCGGCAAGTGTCACGCGTTTTCGGGGGGATGTGACGTTGTTGTTGCAGATTGGTACCGCGTCATTCTCTTTCCGATGTGTTTTCCTGTCGTGACACCGGTGGGATTTTCTTCGTCAGCACGCCGAACAATACTGCACCGGCCAATGCGCAAAGACTAGGCAGGAGGAAATACGCTGCGCCACTGCTGAGCAGCATCGTCAGCGCGAGGCCCAGCAGGCCTACCAGTGCCAGCAGCGCCGTGGCGGTGAGACACAGGGAAAAGCCGATCAGGTTGACTAATTTTTTCATGGAGACGGGCATTATCGCATTGGGATATGCGCGTCTCTGATTGCGTGAGTTTGGCCGGCAAGGGCGGGTGAATTGGGAAGGCGCAGGGGCGCGTTGGGCGGAAGCTTGTAGACGCATGAGCGCGGCGTGCAAGCGGAGATTGTTGGAGACGCGTGAGTGCGGCGTGGTTGGAGACGCGTGAGCGCCGGGTGATCGGAGACGCGTCAGCGCGGGGTGTGAAAGCTGAAGTGGTTGACGACGCGCGCCCTCGGCGCGCGGCGCCGTTGAAGTGGGATTTTTCGCTGCGCGGAAAATCTCCACTTCAACGACAAATGGGCGATTCGAAGAGCCCCGCGCTGGCAGGCGCGAGTCTTCGAATCCCCCACGGAGAGTCCGCAGGGACTCTCCTTCTCTCCGCCATGAAACAAAAAAAATTGCCGCCTGGAGGCGACCATGTTTTTTGTATTCCTGGGAGAGGGGGATTCCTATTATTAGCGGAATCCCGCATGGCTGTTGGGTTTGCGCGATTGTGGACTTGGGTGTACCCCCAAACATGCCCCGCACGGTTGCGTTGATCGGCACGGCGACCAGAGCGGATGACCGACTCGGGCCGGTTGCCATCCTCGGCTTGGGCCGCTATCGACCCAAAGCGGACGGTCGAACAATGATGAATCCGTGGCCGCGCATTGAAGAAAGCCGTCTTTAAGCGCCTCGCAAGACGTGCGCACGTTTCTGAGTTTAGGGTCATCACCGCAGCGTCCAGCCGCTGATCAAGTCCGGGCTGCGCTCGTGCTTGGTCCTATGAGATCAATCGACCATCAGATCGCGTCATGCATGCTGAAAGTTCGCGACAAGTACAGGCATTATGCAGGGTCCACGAGGAAGTATTGCAGGACAGCGACAAGGTCCTGAAGCGCAACATCATTTTTTTCAATCAAGTACTGAAAAATTTCTTCCTGTGTCGCTATCTTCTTTTGCTGAAGATGGTAGTGAAAATCTTTATAGCCTGTAAAATCCTTCCGTTCGCTCACGAAAGGGAAGTCGGGGTCCGTCTCGCGATACACATAGAGAGCCTTTTCGACGCTTTCAATTGGAATCATATGCACTCGCGGATCTTGGCAGTATTTCTCGTTTTTCTGATCCCCGTCGAGTATCGAAATCACCTTTTCGGGATCTGCCAAGAACTGCTCCCTCTCATTTTGCCGCATCAGATTGACAACTTGCGGGCCGCCTCCCATTGGAATAATTTTGTAGCGAAAAAATACTCTCGGACAAAATTTTCCTATCAAGGCTTTTAAGAACCCTAGCAGCACCTCATCCTCGGTCAAGATGTATCGGTCCCACCCTATGAATCCGAACAGACGCGCTTTTGCATCGCTATATGAGGTCAGCCTAATCGACGCCTGACCGTTCAAATTTTCCATGAAAAAAAGTTCGGAATCATCGTCAATCTGGCGCATCAACGCGAGCGAGTGGGTTGTAAAAAGTATTTTGCATCTGAAGCGCGCACAGAAGGATCTTAAGCAACGCGACAAATTTGCCTGCGCTGCAGCGTCAAGAGAAATATCGATTTCATCAATCACTATCAGCTGTGCGGTTCCTTTGATTGTCCGATAGAGGTTAATAAGAAAATATTCTCCGGAACTCAAATAGTCTTCGCGGATGTAAGTGCCATCACCCTTCACGATGGCATAGTAACGTTTTCCCTTGACGCTGACCTCGACCATGTTTGAAAAGCGATTTGAACAGTAGATCTCATTTAGGAAATCAATGAGTTCACCAGGTTGCACATACACGCCGAGCGCAATCGCTTTGCGAATGTCCAGATCAGCCTCGCTAGCGCTTTTGAAGTAATTGAAGCGCGACCCGTGCGGAATCGGAAGTTCTGCAGCAATCAGATTTCGCAATGCCGGAGGTATCGCCTGGCGGCAGTTCAGCGATCGAATCCTGCGGTCAAAGTCGAACAGCACTTCGACCCCATCGACGACATAGGTGATTTTGCTACTGGTGGAAAACGCATGAGGTGTCGCAGTGCTAATAAAGGTATCAGCATTAGCAAGATTGCGCAGCGCTCTGACTAAGGTGGTTTTGCCCGTCCCATTTCGTCCTACGAGGCATACCAGACCAGGTACGGACAGGTCTAGGTCCAATGTCAAGTGTGCCAGATGTTGGATCGACTCCAGGGTGATTTTAAATTGCGTCATCGAGCCGTCTTGTGAAGGAAGCTATCGATGACCGTACTGCCGAACTTGATCCTCATCTTTTCGAGATACGCCTCGTCCACAGAGTGAACGTAACTGATGAGGCCGCTCAACCGTTCTAGCCCAGCTTCCATCACCTCGTCATTCTCCTCGGCGAAGATTTTCGCCAAACGGGAGCGATCGGTTACGTAGAAATAGAGCAAAGTCTCTACCCGATCACGCACATTTCGGTCAACAACTATGCCGCCTGTTGGCAAAACTACGAACCCGAGAAGCTTTACTTTGCGTCCGATAGTTGTGAGCTTGGTCTTGTCTTGATTTAGTCGAAAACTATCTCCGAGCTCAGCTCTCAAGCATTCTTCTACGACCTGACCTACATCATTTATCGCTGCACGAGAACCAGCGGAAATGATGATGTCATCAGCGTAGCGAGTGTATATCCAATTCCGCGCGCAGCTGGTAGCGGCCAAGCGCGCATCGAACCCCAGCAGACATGCATTGCTCAGTATTGGCGAGGTCGAGTAGCCGATTGGAAGCGCACCCTCGATTGTTAGCAAGCGGACAATATGTTCGACATGCTCGGCCAAATCAGCGACTGGGGTAGATGCTTGATCAAGAACCCTACGGATTAGGCTCGACGTGATACTTTCAAAGAAGCGCTCTAGATCAGTCTGAAAAAATGCTCGGCTGTAGGCATGAGGGGTCACCGCCTGGAGCAGCGAAGCACCTTTGCGGTATGCAAAGGAAACCGAATCGTTCACTGGGAGGTAGTCAAGAAGAAACCCGGTGATGAATTTATGAAAATCCTTCAGCGTCGGCGACGGTTTGTAAATCGTTCGACTCTTCCAAGGGATCGGGCTGTAGTGCTCTTCGGGTTTAAGGGCTAGGAACTCGTCGAACCGATACTTGTCGTGATACATCGCATCGAACAGCTGATGCAGCGGCTGTGGATTCATGAGTGACCCAAATCATCGTGCAGTTGCAAAGCGGCGTTGACCTCTTCGGATCGAATCCCAAATACGAAATGCCCGGTCGCTAGCCAGCGACCGGGCACACGTAAATTCATAAATCGCCCTAGGGACCAGACATTAGACCGGAGCTGCTCCTAGTCGCTGGTATGCAAAAATTCTACCATAAGTATGACGAAGGTGGTGGGAAGAACGATGTAAGTCCGCTTCTGGCCGATCTCGGCCGTTCGCCACATTGTAGCCGTTGCCGCACCAAAAAATTCATGGTCTCTCACGACAGGCTGCTCTCGACCCAAAGCGGACTGTTGCCAAGGCGTGCGCCAGCCTACGTGGTTGCTTCATCAGCTGCTGTCGTGTTGGCGTCCGGTTGCCCCACATTGAGGTTGGTATAAAGCTTCGCGTCTTTGAACAAATCCTCGATTAGGCTTGCCCAGCGCGTTTCGGCGTGTTCGATTCGAATTCTCTTGCATGCGTCAAGGAAGTGCTGAGGGCTGGAACCGAAGTGCGGCGCGTAAGTACCACGGTTGGCGTAAATGTCGAGGTTCTTGAGCATGAACAACTTGAGCTGTTGGCCACGGATGCTCAAGATTGTTCGCGTGAAATCGTCAACGGTCGCCGCTTGCATGACGGCCTCCTCAGAAGAGTTCCACCCGTCACTCCTCGCAAGGTAGAGACATACGTCCAACAGGGTTCTAGGCTGCTCGACGCGAACGCGCGCCTCTGCGAAAGCAGCCGCGATCGAAGGATGCAATGCGCGTCCCGTCCAGTTATCGAATACGAATTGTCTGGGATCCGCGCCCGGCGCCGCTGCCATCTCCCGCACTTGATCGACCCACAAGGACACAATCTGTTCAGAAATCGCCGCCCCTCCCGGCAATTTAACGAGGTAATCGTGCAGTGAGGTGACGCTATAGCAGTCCAAATGCGGCACATCGGCGAGCAACACACCTGCTGCCTCCACGATTTTTGCGGGCGTTAGTTCAGGATTCCATATTGTGGATTGGAAGAACTCGCCCACGCGTGCCTGTGCTCCAGTGCGTTCCTGCTCCCGACAATAGCGATCGACGACCGCATCGACTGCCGAACGGTCAACAAGGCCGGCATTCAGGTAGTCGGACACAAGCTTTTCATATTCGTCAGTGTACGAGATGCCGAGACGATTAAGCAGGAGCATCCATCGCGCATGTAGCTTGTCTTCATCGCTTGCTTCCTCGCCACGACGCTCGCGCTGGCTCCGTGCGATTTCGCGGCCCACATTAGACTGGGAGTCGAGAACGAAGGCCATGGTCGGGCCGTCCTCGATGCCCTTGTAATGGATGGCGGACAGCAGCACCGTGGAAGGAATGACGCGGTCTAGAACGTCATCCGGAAGCGTCAAATGCGCGGCAAGGATTTTGTTTGCAGCGCGGATGACCTTGCGAATTATCCTGATGTTGCTGATGCCGCAGGCTTCGACCGCCGGCTTGATCTTTGCTGCGAACGGACTCGGTGAAAGCTGGATACCGATGTCGAAGGCCTCTGCCGCAGTCGTGTCAAGCCGCAACTCTTCATCAATGACCTTCTCTCTGAATTTTTCCCAGACAGTCCTGTCGGCGAGCTGGTCAGTGTTCAGTATAAGCAGGATCCTGCAGCCGTAGTTTCGTGTGAAGTCGTCTATGAAACCCAAGACTTCATCGATTGTAAGTTTCTCATGTTTGCGCTCGATGTCATCGATCACGATGAACTTCTCTCGCACAATGGCTGGGACGGCAAGCAGGGCGAATTCGTCCAAGGCTGTTCCGAGTTTGAAAAGTCCCTGTGCACCATTCTTTATGGCACTAATCGCGCCCTTAACTGTATCTGCCTGAGGCCCCTTCCTCTTAATCATAGGTACCGCTGATTGGGCAAGCTTCAGCTTCAACTCGGCGATCGTAGCGACGCCAAACAAAGAAACGTACAGCGCCTCCTGAATATGGCTATCCGTCGAAGCTTTGCGGAGGCTGTCCCACATATGGCTTTTGCCCGTGCCCCATTTTCCGGAGAGCGCCATGACCCTTACCTCGCGGTCGGCGATAAGATCTTGTAGGGTGACTTTCGCTATCGACATGCTCATATGATGGAGTTCAACGTGAAATATCTCCTAACGTGACGCTTCTGTGACGCCTATTGGCGCGGGGGACCGCCTTTGGCCGATTCCTGCCGTCCAGTGCTGGGACGCTCGCCACATCATGCATATTGCCTTGATGCATTATACGCTTTTACCGCAGTACTTTAGCTTTTTTGGTCTTTGCAAGCGCCCAGGCAGCAAGTGCGCCGCAGACAATAGAAGTCACAAGTGCGATAAGCGGGGCGTAAACCAGAAGCGCCACGCGCCCCATTCTTTCCGATTCAGTCCACTGTGCAAGTGACGAACATGCGGCTTTTATTTTCTCAATATCCCTTGCCGCAGCAAGAGCTGCACTGAAATTCTCATAGACATGAGGCGCGCCTCCCAAGCTCATAAAATACATGGCTATCAGCTGTAGTAACGTAGCTGCAGCCGAGAGGATGCACATCGCAAGGATGAGCCAAAAGAATTTACGTGAATCCATCGTCGTCAGTACCATACCAAAGTCTGATTCTGGCCGATTGCTGCAATTCAGAACAGCATATCATGTTGCCACGCTGAAAAGATCATGTACTGTAACAAATGACCGACCGAATGAAGGTTTCGTAGGAAGTTTGTTCTCAAACGTGTCGTAGATCCGCATCATTTTAAGCAGAGCATATATTTCTTGTATTTTTATTATTTAATATTTTTGATATCGAGAAATGGAAGATGAATGCTCAACGCCTGTGCCCGCGTGACTTCGCCTGATTTGGCAAAACCAGAACTGATACGTTGCTTTGAATATCTTTGTTTCTGTCTTCAAACATCGTTCGCGCACGTTCCAACCAGAATTTAGCGTTCTGGCTGATCTTGGTACTTTCCTTACGAGCGAACACATAATTTACCCGCCAAATACTATCCAGATCGTTCCCAAGATTTACGAAGCCCGCGAGCCGTCCATATCCAGCGTTGACTATTTTCTTCCTGGCATCAGTGATCAAGCCCATCAGCTCCAACTCAGCCAGACGACGGAGCTCCGCAGGTAATGTCCTATTGGATAATTTCACCCACGCTTCAAATTCATCGCGAGCAATTTCGATGCTGACCGCTGGTACAAGTCCCTCGCGGCTCATCTTCGCCAAGTCGTCGCCATTGAGCGCGCCAAGGAGCGCCAGGCCGTGCTCGCCGTTCGGTCGGATGAAAATGTTGTGACCTCTCGCATTCATCCGCTGCAGCCACGCGACGTTCTTCAACACCTGATCCGTACTCCATTCCTTCTGGATCGGCTTCCCACTGATCACCTCGCGAAGCAGCACGTCGAATTGCTTCCCGCCCAGTGCCGCTATCTGACGTTGGATCGCTTCCTGGGTGGTGTCTCGGGACTGAAGACCACTGCAGCTCCTTTGATGCTCGGCTCGGCCTCCAAGGCGTAGCGGGCTTGCCAGAGCCACAATGCGCTCACGAGCAAGCCACTCAACAGCCCTGTGATCACTACCAACAGATAGTGACGCCATTCGGTCTGGCGGGCCGCTGCGTCCATGTTGCTGGCTGCCTGCTGCGCCTGTGTCGATGCCTGGGTCAACGCCTTGGTCGCTGCCTCGACCTGGCTCTTGAACCTCTCTGCCTGATCGCGGCCCTGCTGCTCGATCTCCGTCAGGGTCTGCCGCGTTTCGTCCGTCAGTGCGGCCATCGCCTGCGCCAACGGCTCCAGCATCGATGCCAGCTGCTCCACGTTCTCGATGCGGGCCGAGTGCAGTGCCTCGATCCCCTGCCCCAATTTGTCCAGGCGTGCCGCATTCGAGGCAGCGGCCAACTGCTTCAAAGTCTCGCTCTTTGTCATAACCCACTCCCTGTTTTGCCAGTCCTGACGGGCTGTATCGCTTGCCCAGGTCACTGCCCTTCATCGTCACGCCATCCAGCCGGTACGACAGGCCCGATAGCTTGGTGCCATCGAGTTGTGTTACCGGTACGAGTTCTACGCCCGCCGCCGCGAGGCGTGCGGCATAGTCTGCGAAGCCCGAGCAGCGCGCCATCGCCGCATCGCAAAGCTGCTGCAGCTGCTGGCGCGTCGACGCATGCCCGTTACGCAGCCCTTCTTCGATTTCCCCTTTGGTTGCAGCGCGGCGTTCGCAGTTCTCGGACAGCCCGACCTGTCGCAGCCCGAGGTCACGTTCGATCTCGCGCATCAACACCTCCTGTCGGCGGTAGTCGTGACTATCGCTGGTCACCGCGCCATCGAACTGGATCCGATTCGCCAGCAGGTGGATGTGCTCATGGTCCGTATCCGTGTGTCGCGTAACGATGTACTGGTTCCGGTCCAGTCCCATGCCATGCAGGTAGCGCCGCCCTATCTCGATCCACTGCGTGTCCGTCAGGTGTTCGCCTGGTGCCGCCGACAACGACACGTGCAGCACTGCCTTGCCGAGGCCCGGCCGAAGCTTGCGAATCTCTCCGAATTCGGTGGCCAATGCGCGTGTGCCGCCACCGTTCATGTTCGTGTCGATGACGCGGCCCTGCTCCTTGCCCAGGTCGTATTCGAGCGCACCGCGGAAGCCGCGGCCCTTGACGGCTTTAGCGATCATCACTGCCTCCGTCGATGCCAAGTAGCGCGAGACGCAAGCGGCGCGTCTCGGCAGCGACGCGTTCGAGCAGGCCACTCGCCACGGTCACCGGCTTGCCTTCGTTAGCAAGATGCGCGAGCTGGTTCAGGTTTGCTGCAAGCCGCGCCAGTTCGGCGTACTGCTCGCGATTGATGGCCGCGACAGGCGGGGAAGGCAAGCGCCGCGCGAGTGCCGCTTCACGCAGCCACTGCGCCGGTGTCATGTGCATGTGCGCCGCCTTCGACTTGAGCGCCACGTACTCGCTTGCGGACACGCGCACGCCGATGGTCGCACGCCGCACTGCGTCCGGATCGCCCTTGGGGCGGCCGCCGTGGGATCTGCGCGTCGAATCGGGCGACATGGTGTGGGCCTGGGCGTTTGTGCAGTTGAACTTGGACCGAGCGTAGCGAGGGCGCCCCGCAGGGCAAGCCGTTTGAGCGAAGCGAAAACATGGCTTGCTCCTCACCAGCTGCTCGACATGAACCACTGTATCGTCTTGCGCAGGCTCACCCCTGCGGCGCATCAAACACCGGAAGCACTGCGAAATGACAAGGAAAGGGCGAATCGTCCAGGATCATCCACCGGCGTCCGCGATCGTCCTGGCGCGGACTACGATTGCACTGCGGATGATCTGGAGGGGGAAAAAGCGTTTGGCAGGGAGAAATCGAAGACGCTGCGGCCGGTGGTGGTGGTGGAGGCGCTGGCGTGTCGCCAAGCCTCCAAGCGCGATAGTGAAGACGTTTGAACTAGGGCGATGCTGTCCGGGCGCCTGTAACCGTGGGCCGCAGCGATAAGACGTCGATGTAATCAGCCCAGTCCTGCATCATCTTCTTGCGCTCGGCGAGGAACTGGGCGCGGTCGTAGGCGCTTGCGACCTTGTCTCTGGGAGCGTGTGCCAGCTGGCGGTCTACCACCTCGTGCCGGTACCCCAGGCGCTCCTTGATGGTACTCATGGCGAGTGCCCGGAAGCCATGCCCCGTCATGCGCCCCTTGTATCCCATGCGCCCGAGCACCACGAGGAGAGTGTTATTGCTGATCGGCTTCTTGGGATCACGCTGGTTCGGGAACAGGTACTTTGACCCGCCTGTAATCGCATGCAGTTCGCGAAGTAGCGCGATGGCTTGCCGTGACAGGCACACATGATGGTTCGTGGTGTCCGGGTTGACCGTCAGCTTCCCCCGCTTCATCCGCTGCCAAGGAATGATCCACTCGCCCTTTTCGAGATCGATTTCGCTCCATGGCGTCTCGATAAGCTCACTGGTCCGGACGAAGATCAACAACATCAATCGCAAGGCGATCCGCGTCGGCTGGAACATGCGCGCTTCGTTGCGCTCCAGGGAGGCCAGGAAGGCTGGCAGTTCGTCGGCATCGATAGCGGCGAAATGCGAGGCCCGCCGGGACTTCAGCACGTCCTTCATGTCGACCACCTGATTGCGTTCGGCCAGTCCGCACTGGATGGCATAGCTGAAGATCTGCGAGCAGACCGCCTTGAGACGCTTCGCGATCTCGGTGGCGCCCCGTTCCTCGATCTTGCGCAGGGCTTCGATGATGTCGCGATGCTTCAACTCGGTGATCGGCCGCGAACCGATACGGGGAAAGATGTCTGCTTCCAGTCGTACGATCATGTTCTTGGCCGTGCGTTCGCTCCATGTCGGTACCTTGTTGGCGTACCACTCGCGCGCGATCCTCTCGAACGTATTGGCGGCGCGGTCGGTCAGCCGCCGCTTGGCATCGTCGCGGTGCTTTCCTGGATCGACACCTTGGAGCATCAGGCGGCGCGTCTCAAGCCGTCTCTCCCGGGCGTCCTGCAGCGTAACCTCCGGGTAAGGTCCAAAGGTCAGCCGGTTTTCCTTCCCATTTTGCTGCCGATACTTGAAACGCCAGATACGCGAGCCACTCGGCATCACATCAAGGTAGAGCCCGCCGCCATCGAACAGCTTGTAGGGTTTGTCCTTGGTCTTGGCGTTTCTGACCTGGATGTCGGTCAACGGAACAATGAGCTTCGGCATACGTCACCTCCATAGAATCATGCGTTGGAGGACGTTAGACCAAGTTTTGGGGCATGGTTCTCTGAAGGGGGCACATGATGATCTGAATCATGCTCCTAAAAGCGTTGGATGCACACGAACACAACTGGACGTTGGCGGACCTTCAAAAACAAAAAAGCCCCTGTAGCACGGGCTAGAGGGGCTTCTGTTGGACTTTCCTGGACCTGCCGGGACTGTTCGATGTGAATCCTTGGCGGAGAGAGGGGGATTCGAACCCCCGGTAGGCTATGAACCTACACACGCTTTCCAGGCGTGCGACTTAAACCACTCATCCATCTCTCCTGCATTCCCGCATCGCGAGAGCCGCAGATTATAGCAGGTGAGATGTAGAGTGCAAAGTTTTTCTTGGGCAAGGGGAGCGGGGAGAAATTACGCGGGCAACCATAGGTGCGCAGAGACCAGGAATGCAAGCGTCGAGGGCTACGGGTGCTCCCGAACCGGTGCCTGACACCCTCATGCGGACGGAGTATCCGCAGTGGTTGTCAGACACCAGTACTCATCGGCAGCGGCGGCCAATGCCAGCGTCAGCGCAGCCGAGCCGGCAGGCGCAGCAAGCTTACGAAGTTTCCTTCAACTGCTCCAGAATGGCCGGGTTCTCGAGCGTCGACACATCCTGCGTAATGCTCTCCCCTTTCGCCAGCACGCGCAGCAGCCGCCGCATGATCTTGCCGGAGCGGGTCTTTGGCAGGTTGTCGCCGAAGCGGATCTCCTTCGGCTTGGCGATCGGGCCGATCTCCTTGCCCACCCAGTTGCGCAGCTCGAGGGCGATCTTCTTCGCTTCTTCGCCGGTCGGGCGGGCCTGCTTCAGCACGACGAAGGCGCAGATCGATTCGCCCGTCGTGTCGTCCGGACGGCCGACGACGGCCGCTTCGGCGACCAGCGGGTTCGCCACCAGCGCGGACTCGATCTCCATCGTGCCCATGCGGTGGCCGGAGACGTTCAGCACGTCGTCGATGCGGCCCGTGATCGTGAAGTAGCCGGTGTCCTTGTTGCGGATCGCGCCATCGCCGGCCAGGTAGTACTTGCCGCCCAGTTCATCGGGGAAGTAGGCGGACTTGAAACGGTCCGGGTTGTTCCAGATGGTGCGGATCATCGACGGCCACGGACGCTTCACCACCAGGATGCCGCCCTGCCCGTTCGGCACGTCGGCGCCGGATTCGTCGACGATGGCGGCCATGATGCCCGGCAGCGGCAAGGTGCAGGAGCCCGGCACCATCGGCGTGGCGCCCGGCAGCGGCGTGATCATGTGGCCGCCCGTTTCCGTCTGCCAGAACGTGTCCACGATCGGGCACAGTTCGCGGCCCACGTTCCGGTAGTACCACATCCACGCTTCCGGGTTGATCGGCTCGCCCACGGTGCCCAGCAGGCGCAGGGACGTCAGGTCGAAACTCTTCGGGTGCACCTTCTCGTCCGCATCGGATGCCTTGATCAGCGAGCGGATCGCCGTCGGTGCCGTGTAGAAGATCGACACCTTGTGCTTCTGGATGTTCTCCCAGAAGCGGCCCGCATGCGGGAACGTGGGGATGCCTTCGAAGATCAGCTGCGTGGCGCCGACCGCGGTCGGGCCGTAAGCGATGTACGTGTGGCCCGTGACCCAGCCGATATCGGCGGTGCACCAGTAGACGTCGTCCGGCTTCACGTCGAACGTCCACTTCATCGTCAGCGCGGCCCACAGCAGGTAGCCGCCGGTGGAGTGCTGCACGCCCTTCGGCGTGCCGGTCGAGCCGGACGTGTACAGGATGAACAGCGGATGCTCGGCATCGACCCATTCCGGTTCGCAATCGGCCGACTGGCCATCGACCAGGTCGGACAGCCAGGTGTCGCGGCCGGCGTTGAACGCCACGTTGCCGCCGGTGCGCTTGTACACGACCACGTTCTTGATGGACTCGCAGCCGCCCATGGCCAATGCTTCGTCCACGATCGCCTTCAATGGCAGGTGCTTCCCGCCGCGCAGCTGCTCGTCGGCGGTGATCACGGCCACGGCGCCGGCATCGATGATGCGCTCCTGCAGGCTCTTGGCAGAGAAGCCGCCGAACACCACCGAGTGCGTGGCGCCGATGCGCGCGCAGGCCTGCATCGCGGCCACGCCTTCGACGGACATCGACATGTAGATGATGACGCGGTCGCCCTTTTTAATCCCCAGCGACTTCAGGCCGTTGGCCAGCTTCGAAACCTTCTCGTGCAGCTGCGTGTAGGTGACGTTGGTGACGGTGCCATCGTCCGCTTCGAAGATGATCGCGGTCTTGTCCGCGTTGCCGTTCTGCAGATTGCGGTCGAGGCAGTTATACGAGACGTTCAGCTTGCCGCCATCGAACCAGCGGTAGAACGGCGCGTCGTCCTCGTTGAGGGTGCGGGTGAACGGCGTCTGCCATTCGATGTTCTCACGGGCCAGACGCGCCCAGAAGCCTTCGTAATCGCTTGCCGCTTCGTCGCACAGCGCCTGGCACCCGGCCATGCCGGACACGGCGGCCCTGGCCACGAACTGCTCGGGAGGCTGGAAGGTGCGGCTCTCGACGGGGCCCTGCTGTTCGGTAGCAGAGCTACCCGAGTTGACTTCGGCTGGTGCGTTCATGCTTGTCTCCGTTGTGGTGTAGTTTGCCAAAACAGTAAGGCGACCCGCTTACAGCCCCCTTACACCGGGCCGCAATGGCGGCCCGCCGGCAAACGGCAATACTGGCATTCTAACCACAATCGCCGATTCACGAGGACGACGCCTCCGCTTCGGCCGGCAGCCGCCGCCGCAGGCGATCCAGCAGCGCGCGCCGGACCGCGCGACCCAGGCGGATCTCCAGCAGCCAGTGGGCCAGCGCGGCCACCGGCAGCGCGAACAGCACGGTGATAAAGACCTGCGCCCACGTATGCGTATCGATGCCGAACCACGCGAGCAGGCGGGCGAGCACCGTCTGTCCCAGGTAATGGGTGAGGTACATCGAGTACGACACGGTGCCGGCCCACACCAGCGCGGACGGGGGCGACAGCACGACCGTCTTGCTGGCCAGTGCCAGCGCCAGCACCATCAGCGCCAGTGGCCAGCCCCACGCCGCCGGGCCGTGGAAGGTGCCGATGCGACCGAAACCATACCAGGCGGCGAAGCCGATGCCGCAAACGGCCAGCTGCCACGCCACCCGCGTACTGCGCACGCGGAACCAGCGCTGCAGGTACAGGTGGCCGATCGCCACGCCGGCCAGGAATTCGTACACGATCGGGTTCGTCACCAGTTGCAGCGCAGCGCCCGGCAGGTCGAGGTGCTGGCGCACATCGAGCGTGGGCCCGCCACTCGCCAGCGGCACAAGGACGAGCGTGAGCAGCATCCACGCCCAGAACGCGACCCAGCGCAGCCGCCCCGCCAGCATGCACAGGCCGAACACGAGATAAAAGTACATCTCGAAGGCGAGCGTCCAGCCGAGCGGGAAAGCGAAACCGAAAAACGGCGGATCGAGCGGATCGACGGGCAGGAACAGCAGCGACCGAACGAACACGCCGATGTGCGCGGGGTCGCTGAAGTAATCGGCACCGTGGACCAGCAGGACGTAGGCGAGCGTGATCACCGCATAGGCCGGCCAGATGCGCGCGAAGCGCTTCACGCCGAACGTCGCCGCCGCGTGCAGGCCGGTGGCGCCGGGCGTGGTGTACACCATGATGAAGCCGCTGATGAGGAAGAACAGGTCCACGCCCATCGCGCCCGGCAGAAACAGGCGGTCGGCCAGCGCGTACTGGTCGGTGTCGAGCAGCAGGTAGCGCGCATGCGTGAGCACCACGAGCAGCACCGCGATGCCGCGCAATGCCTGGATCCACTGCAGCTTGTCGTCGCGCTGTTCGTCGGCTTCCGTCATGCGCCTGGTCTGTTATGAAAAACGCCAGAGTGTAGCACCGGAGCGTTGTTTGCGGCCCCGCGCAACGGCTGCGGCGGCTGCGGCCATGAGCCCCGCGGTGTAAAATGCCGGGTGTTTTTTTGCCCCCAAACAGGAGAAGCAGTACGATGGATGATCCGACTCGCCCGACCGTCAAGCGGTTGAGCCCCGTTCCCGCCTTTATCTTCATGTCGCGGTGGCTGCAGCTGCCGCTGTACCTCGGCCTGATCCTCGCGCAATGCGTCTACGTGTTCCACTTCTGGGTCGAACTGAAGGACCTGATCGGCGCCGCGATGGGCAACGAAGCCTCGCTGCAGCACATCTTCCAGGCCGTCGCCGTGCCGGGTGCCGCGCTGCCGGAGAAGCTCAACGAAACCACGATCATGCTGGTGGTCCTGGGCCTGATCGACGTGGTGATGATCTCGAACCTCCTGATCATGGTGATCGTGGGCGGCTACGAAACCTTCGTCTCGCGCATGCACCTGGAGGGTCATCCGGACCAGCCGGAATGGCTGTCGCACGTGAACGCCTCGGTGCTGAAGACGAAGCTGGCGATGGCGATCATCGGCATCTCGTCGATTCACCTGCTGAAGACGTTCATCAACGCGCAGTCGTACACCGAGAAGACGCTGATGTACCAGACGGTCATCCACGTGGTGTTCCTGCTGTCCGCGATGGCCATCGCGTACACGGACCGCCTGATGACGTCCACGCACAAAGATTCGAAGAACGCGCACTAAGTTCAGTTATCCCAAACCAGCCATTCGCTAGTGAGTTTATCCATGACCATCATCAAGCAAGACGACCTGATCGAATCCGTGGCGGCAGCGCTGCAATACATCAGCTATTACCACCCTGCCGATTACATCCAGCACCTGGCGCGTGCGTACGAATCCGAGCAGAGCCCGGCCGCGAAGGATGCGATTGCGCAGATCCTCACGAACTCGCGCATGTGCGCCGAGGGCAAGCGCCCGATCTGCCAGGACACCGGCATGGTCAACGTGTTCCTGAAGATCGGCATGGGCGTGCGCTTCGAGGGTTTCCGCGGCACGGTCACGGATGCGGTCAATGAAGGCGTGCGCCGCGCGTACAACTTCGCGGACAACAAGCTGCGCGCCTCGATCGTGGCGGACCCGCACTTCGAACGCAAGAACACGAAGGACAACACGCCGGCCGTCGTCCACATGGAGCTCGTGGAAGGCAATACCGTGGAAGTGGCCGTGGCAGCCAAGGGCGGCGGCTCCGAGAACAAGACCAAGTTCGTGATGCTGAACCCTTCCGACTCGCTGGTGGACTGGGTGCTCAAGACCGTGCCGCTGATGGGCGCCGGCTGGTGCCCGCCGGGCATGCTGGGCATCGGCATCGGCGGCTCGGCCGAGAAGGCCATGCTGCTGGCGAAAGAGTCGCTGATGGAAGACATCGACATGTACGAGCTGAAGCAGCGCGGCCCGCAGAACAAGCTGGAAGAGCTGCGCATCGAACTGTGCGACAAGATCAACGCGCTGGGCATCGGCGCACAGGGCCTGGGCGGCCTGACGACGGTGCTGGACGTGAAGATCAATATGTACCCGACGCACGCGGCCTCGAAGCCGGTCGCCATGATCCCGAACTGCGCCGCCACGCGCCACGCGCACTTCGTGCTGGATGGTTCGGGCCCGGCCTACATCGAACCGCCGAAGCTGTCGGACTGGCCGGACGTGTCGTGGGCGCCGGATACCGAGAAGTCGCAGCGCGTCGACCTGAACACGCTGACGAAGGAACAGGTGGCTGCCTGGAAGCCGGGCCAGACCCTGCTCCTGAACGGCAAGATGCTGACGGGCCGCGATGCCGCCCACAAGCGCATCCAGGACATGCTGGCCAAGGGCGAGCCGCTGCCGGTCGATTTCACCAACCGCGTGATCTATTACGTGGGCCCGGTGGACCCGGTGGGCAATGAAGTGGTGGGCCCGGCCGGCCCGACGACGGCCACGCGCATGGACAAGTTCACCGACATGATGCTGGAGAAGACCGGCCTGATTTCGATGGTCGGCAAGGCCGAACGGGGCCCGGTCGCCATCGAGTCGATCCAGAAGCACCAGTCGGCATACCTGATGGCCGTTGGCGGCGCCGCTTACCTGGTGTCGAAGGCGATCAAGAACTCCCGCGTCGTCGGCTTCGAGGACCTGGGCATGGAAGCGATCTACGAGTTCGACGTGGTCGACATGCCGGTCACCGTTGCCGTCGATTCGACCGGCACCTCGGTGCACAACACGGGTCCGAAGGAATGGTCCGTGAAGATCGAGTCGCTGAAGAACGCTGTCCCGGCCTGATTCAGCGAAGGAGACCTCGATGATGCAGCCTGCTCATCCCATGCATTCCGTGAATGCCGAGGCGCCGATCGGTGTGTTCGATTCCGGCGTGGGCGGGCTGTCGGTGCTGCGGCATATCCATGCGCAGCTGCCGCACGAGCATCTGGTGTACTTCGCCGATTCCGGCCATGCGCCGTACGGTGACCGCGCAGAGGCGTGGCTGGTGGAGCGCTCGCTCGCCGTCGCCCGCTTCCTGTTCGGGCAAGGCATCAAGGCGCTCGTCGTCGCTTGTAATACCGCGACGGTGGCGGCCATCAAGGCCATCCGAGCCGAATGGCCCGGCATGCCGATCGTGGGCGTGGAGCCGGGCCTGAAGCCGGCGGCCGCTGCCACCAGTTCCGGCAAGGTCGGCGTGCTCGCCACCGACAGCACGCTGCATGGCGCGAAGTTCCTGCAACTGCGCGACCAGATCGCGTCCGCCTCGAACACCGAGTTCCTGCTGCAGCCCTGCATCGGCCTGGTCGACCAGATCGAACTGGGCGAACTGGGTTCGAAGGAAACGGTAGCGCTGCTGGAAGGCTATGTGGTGCCGCTGCTGAAGGATGGCGCCGATACGCTGGTGCTGGGCTGCACGCACTACCCGTTCGTGGAGCAGGTCATCCGCGGCATCGTCGCCGAACATGCCACGCATCCCGTGGCGCTGATCGACACCGGCGACGCCGTCGCCCGCCAGCTGGCCCGCCTGCTGGAAGGCGCCGGCCTGCTGCGCCCCGCCGGCACCGCCCAGCTGCGCGGCTACACCACCGCCAGCGCGAGCGTCCTTGCCGACGCGTTCCGTGGGCTGCTCGGTCTCGCACCCGTCATCGAAGCTGTCGACGTGTAAAACCGGAGACAGACCCATTGAACGAAATTGCCGAGAAAATGGGGACAGACCCCATTTTTAAGGAAATTTCCGTAAAAACAAGGTCAGTTCCGATTTTCTCTGAAAAGGGGTTTGCCAGTTGCCAATCGGCCTAGTATAATTCGGCCTCTGTTGCGCTACTGGCGACACAGAAAGAAGTCAGTGGTGGCTGTAGCTCAGTTGGTAGAGTCCAGGATTGTGATTCCTGTTGTCGTGGGTTCGAGCCCCATCAGCCACCCCAAAGAATTAAGCGAGAAAGGTCACCTGCTTCGGCATGTGGCCTTTTTTGTTTTGGCGCGTCATATCGAAGAACCAAGTTAAAGCATGCAGATCACTGGACAAACGCTGGACCGCAACGCCATCGAAACCCTGCTCGCCGGCGGCGCGCGGCAATTCGAGGAATGCGACCTGGATGGCGCCGACCTGTCGCGGCTCGATCTGCGCAACTGCACGTTCGTCAGCTGCAGCGTGGCGGAGACCTCGTTCTACGCGGCCACGCTGTCCCAGTCGACGTGGCGCCGCTGCCGGGGCCGCGAGGCGGACTTCGCGGCGGCCGACCTCACGGATGCGCAGTTCCATGGCTGCGACCTGAACAACAGCAGCTGGCGCCGCGCGCGCCTGGCGTCGGCCATGCTGAAAAGCTGCAAGCTCACCGGTGCGAACTTCGAGGAGGCTGCCCACCTTGGCCTCACGTTCGAGGAATGCCTGCTGATCGGGGCGGACCTGCGCCGCATGTCGTTCCGCAAGGCGACGCTACGCCAGCTCGATTTCAGCGATGCCGACCTGGCTGCCTGCGATTTCCGCGATGCCGTGTTCGAAGGCGGCAGCCTGCGCAGCGCCAACCTGAAACAGGCGCGTTTCGAGAATGCGGACCTGCGCGAAGCGGATCTGGGCGGCCTGTCGCTGGCAGACGTCAAAGTGTTCAAGGGTGCGCTGATTTCGGTACGCCAGGCAGCCGAACTGATGGCGGAAATGGGACTGCGGGTAGCTTGATTCCAGTCACTAAGAAATCATGCAATAAGTTTCCGCACGGCATATTTTTAACGGTAAGATATCGTATCCGAATCCACCAGAAACGATCATGACCGAAGTAGCCGACGCGCCCAAACTCAAGGAACTCAGTACCTACAGCAAGGACACCCCGGTTGGCCGTCCCGGCATCGATGGCCGCGCCGGCGTGTTCGTGCCCACGGAGAGCTTCGACCTGGACAGCTCCACCACGATCCGCAAGGGCGCTGGCGTGGTCGGCTTCGGCAATCCGGACGGTTCGCTGACGATCTACTTCGAAGCCAACCGTTTCGACGAAACCGGCCTGCACAAGTGGGCCAACAAGATCCGCAAGGCCTATGACCGCCTGGTGATCGTGGCACCCACCGTGTCGAAAGCGAAGATCGATGCAAAATACCTGGAACTGATCGGCTACATCGACGGCACCGGCATCCACGTCAAGCAGCTGGAACGCCTGACCGAGTGGCTGACGATCTCCAATGCGCTGGACACCGCGCCGGACACCAATATCATCACCTTCGGCCGCCGCTGAGCAGCAGCAGTCAAAAAAAATGCGCAGGCCGGACAGCCTGCGCAACATGACGAGCGATCCTCCTACAACCTCTCGTAACTTTTGGCCGATGACTGCAGAATCCTCCTGCCTTAAGATTAACTTAAGTCAAAAGGAGCCCATCATGGCACGGCACATTCCCCTCACCTTCAGTTCCCTCCTGCTCGGCCTCGTGGCCACGAGCACCTACCTGCTGTGCTCCACCGAAGGTCTGGCCCACGCCACGCTGTTCATGATCCGCTGATCAGCGGCGACCACGGCCCCAGCCCCGGCCGCCACCCCAGCCGCGGCCACCGCCCCAGCGGTGGTTGGTGAACATGAAATCAAGCCCGATCGAGACCGGCGGATAGTAATAGGCCGGCGCCGGCGCATACACGGGGGCGGGCACATACACCGGTTGCGGAACATAGGCAACCGTCGGAATTTCCTCAGTTGTATACGTGACGTTCGACCCTGCACTGGCATACGTGCCCGGCGCCACCGGCGTCACGGAAACGGTGCGCCACGCATAGGGATCGACGGACTGCGAAGCATACGGCTGTGCGTAATACGGACCCGGTACGGCGCAGCCGGTCAAGAGTGCAGCTGCTGCAACCACGGGCAAGATCAACAGGTTTTTCATGGCAAATCTCCTTCCCAATAGTGAACTATAAGGAATTCCGCGTCCGTCCAACGGAGTTTTACACACCGTTACAGCGCTAAACAACAGCGCAACGTTCGGCGGACGCGGGTACCGGAACCTGCCGGACTTAGTGGTGGCGGGCCTGCTTCTTGCCGCCGCCGGCGCCTTCGCTGGTACCTGCCTTGGTGTGGCTTGCCGCCTCCTTGCCCTGCTTGGCTTTCTTGGCGGACGGGGTGGATTTCTCTTCCGCCTCGGTGGTGGACTGCTTGTTCTGGCTGCCTGAAGATTTCGACTGCGTCATCACATCCTCCGTATCGTTCCGATTGCAGCAGGCCCATGCCTGCCGTGAATCAAATATACGGGATGTCGCAGTTGTCCAGCGCACGCCCATTCTCATCGAGGCGCTGGGCGCAGATCTCGAAGCGCACGCCGTAGTCGAAGTCGATCCGGTACACCTTCCCGTACGGCAGCGCCACGCCCTGCTGCGTCACCTTGCGGTACGACAGCGCCGGCACATCCGAGGGAATCGCCATCGACGTGTGGAAGTCGCGGCGGCGGTCCTGCTGGCGGCGGTGCACATCGACCAGCACGCCCACGTCCAGCGTCACGCCGCCGGCCATGTAATCCCAGCGCGTGATGCTGCGCGAAGCGCTCAGCACGCCCCACGCGCAGGGCACGGCCTGATCGGTACACCCCTTGAGCTGTGCCAGCGGGAAGATTTCCTCGTGGTTCGCCAGCTGCGCCAGAGGCCAGGCGGTGCGCACGCCGTCGGCCTTGCCGGACAGCGGATTCGTCCAGCTCATCTTGTTGACGATGGAAACGCTCTGCTTGGCGCGTGCAGGGTCATTGGGATTGCGCATCATGCTGCAGCCGGACAGCAGGGCGATGGTCAGCAGGGGCAGGCAGAGCGGTCGGTTCATGTCGGTCAACTGGCAGGTGATACCCCCAGATTAACAGATGAACGTGCACGTCAACAACTGCATAGAAGAACAGCAAATAAAGGAAAAATAAAGGCTGTCGCAGCGCCCAAAAAAAACGGCCGACTCTGGGAGCCGGCCAAACAAGGGGTAAAGCTAGAAAACGGTCAAACGGTCAAACAGGGAAAACTCAGTCCAGCTTCCAGGCGTAGTCGACTTTCGTCCACGTTTCGGCCGGTGCGCCGTCCTTCGTGCCCGGCTTGAACTTGCAGGCGGACAGCGATTTGATCGCGGCCTTGTCCAGGTTCTTGAAGCCGCTCGACTTCTCGACCTTGGAATCCTTCACTTCGCCACCGGTGGAGACGAGGAAGGACATCGACACGGTGCCCTGCTCTTCGTTCATCAGCGAGGCTTTCGGATATTCGGCCTTGCAGTTCTTGGCATCGAAGGAAGCCGGCACTTCGGCGGCGGATGCGGTACCAGCGACGAGGATGGCGGCAACCAGCCAGAGCTTGTTCGTGGACATGTGGATTTTCCCTGTTTAGTTAATGTGAATTAATGACAGATGTTTTACAGCGACCAGACGTAGTCGACCTTCGCCCAGGTCTGGGCGGCGGCGCCGTCTTTCGTGCCCGGCTTGAACTTGCATGCGCTCAGCGCCTTCAGGGCAGCCTTGTCCAGGTTCTTGAAGCCGCTCGATTTCTCGACCTTCGACTCGACCACGTCGCCACCGGCGGACACCAGGAAGGCCATCGAGACGGCACCCTGCTCTTCGTTCATCAGCGAGGCTTTCGGGTATTCGGCCTTGCACTTGGCGGCGTCGACGCTTGCAGGCACTTCGGCGGCGAAGGCGGCGCCGGAAACCAGGGTTGCTGCTGCGATAAAGGTGATCAGATGCTTGTTCATAATTTCTTCCCGAGGATTATTGAAAACGTATTGAAGTCGATTGAATCAGGTTTGATGCTTAAAATTCTTCCCACTCGTCCGCGCCGGTCGTGGCCGGAGCGACGACTTTTTTCGGCTTGGCAGCCGGGGCGGATTTTGCGGAGGCGGCAGGCTTGGCTGCAGCAGCCTTGGCCGGTTTGGCCGGTGCCTCCGGCGATTTGCCGATGGCCACCACCGGCTTGCGCACGGCGGCCGGCTTGGTGTTCGTGACGCTCGGCACCGATTTCGCGGCGGTGGCCACGGCTTCGATCACGGCGCGTTCTTCGCCCGCTTCCAGCTTGAAGATGGACACCACGCGGGTCAGTTCCGATGCCTGGTCCTGCAGGCTCTGCGCGGCGGCGGCAGCTTCTTCCACCAGCGCGGCATTCTGTTGCGTCATGCCGTCCATCTCGATGATCGACAGGTTCACCTGTTCGATGCCGGCGCTCTGTTCCTGGCTGGCGTTGGCGATCTCGCTCATGATGTCCGTCACGCGGCGCACCGAGTTCACCACTTCGTCCATCGTCACGCCGGCCTGGCCCACCAGTTTCGAACCGCGTTCCACCTTCTCGGCGGAGTCGCCGATCAGCGCCTTGATTTCCTTGGCGGCGTTGGCGGAGCGCTGTGCCAGGTTGCGCACTTCCGATGCCACGACGGCGAAGCCGCGGCCCTGTTCGCCGGCACGGGCTGCTTCGACCGCAGCGTTCAGCGCCAGGATGTTGGTCTGGAAGGCGATGCCATCGATCACGCCGATGATGTCGACGATCTTGTTGGCCGATTCGCTGATCGAGCTCATCGTGTCGACCACCTGCGACACCACGGCGCCACCCTTGCGGGCCACGTCGGAGGCGCTGGCCGCCAGCTGGTTCGCTTCACGGGCGTTGTCGGCGTTCTGGCGCACGGTGGACGTCAGTTCTTCCATCGCGGAGGCCGTCTTTTCCAGCGACGACGCCTGCATTTCGGTACGGGACGACAGGTCGATATTGCCGGCGGCGATTTCACGCGAGGCGGTACCGATCGTTTCGGTGCCCACGCGGACCTGGCTCACGATGTCCACCAGGCTGTCACGCATGTCGCGCATTTCGGCCAGCAGGCTGTCCTTGTCGTTGCCGTCGGTATCGATGGCCACGGACAGGTCGCCGTTGGCGATGCTGCCGGCGATCGATGCCGTGTATTCCGGTTCGCCGCCCAGCTGCTTGAGCAGGCCGCGGGTGATCAGGTAAGCGGCGGCAACCGAGATCAGCACTGCCAGCACGCCCATGCCGATCATGAAGTTGCGGGCGCTGTTGAAGCCTTCGGCCGCGTCGATCTTCACCTGGTTGTTCAGCTTGTCTTCAAACGCACCCAGCTGGTCCAGCGCTTCCATCCACTTCTTCTGTGCGGGACGGATTTCCTTGATCAGGATCTTCGTCGCGCCCATGGCATCGTTGGCTTTCCACAGGGCGGAAGCGCGTTCGATGGCCGGCAGTGCCACGGCTTCGTGTTCCTTCACCTGGGCCAGCAGCTTCTTCTCTTCCGGCGCCGCTTCGATTGCGAACTGGGCTTCCAGCGTCTTCAGGGATTTGTCGTACTTGGCCGTCTGTTCCTTCAGGCGGGCAAATTCCGGTTCCATGTCGGCCGGGTCGGCCATCAGCGTCAGCGTGCGCAGCGAACCGATACGATCCGACACGTTGTTGCGCATGTCGATCACGAGGCGCGTCACGACGTTGTTCACGCTCACCACGTGGTCCAGCCGGTCCTGGATCTGTGCCAGGCGGAAGATACCGACGACCGTCACCGCTACCAGGAACAGCAGCACCAGTGCGAATCCGAGACCCAGCCGGGTCCCCACCTTCATTTTGCTCAAATTCATTTCGGCTCTTCGTTAAATATAGTTATTGATTGCCAGATGAGATTTCTTTGACTCATCGACCCTTGCCATCACGCAAGTAATGACAGTAGCAAACATTGACTGCGAATGCAAAACTAGGGATTCAAAACGCGGAACTGCTGTGGTTTTTTATTCCTGTCGCACACATCATGGATAGAAAGAATGTGTGTCTGTGCGGAAATTATAATTTGATGGATTGCCGAGCGGCAAGCAAAATCAATCCGTAGAAGCCCTTAACGAGGCTTTCTATGGGGAAATTGCGACAGTCCCGCAGGTATGCGGGCAGAAGGGTGACGCCGGCCGTTGTTTGCCGGGTTCAGGGTGAGGTTTTGATACAACGCAAAGGCGTTGCAAAGGTGGAGCGGACGGTGTGAAGACCGTTTTGCAAACGCATGCAAAACAAAGATGTTTCCAACCGCCCCTGCCTGCCGGTTACCGCCCCTGGAGGGCTTCCAGCAGCAGGTCCGGATTGCCGGCGGCGAGCCTTTTCGAGTCGGATAGCGTCTGGCGGAACTGGCGCGCGCCGGGCACGCCCTGCATCAGGCCCAGCATGTGGCGCGTGATGGTATTGAGCTTCAGGCCGCGGCCGCCCTCCTTCGCCAGCTGGGCAGCGATATACGGCATCATCGCGCGCAGCACTTCCTCGCGATTCTTCACCGGCGCCGGGTCGCCATAGTACTTGCTGTCGAACGTGGCCATCAGATAGGGATTGTGATACGCCTCGCGGCCCAGCATCACGCCATCCACGTGCTGCAGGTGCAGGTCGATCTCCGCTTCCGTCTTGATGCCGCCGTTGATCAGGATCTCGAACTGCGGGAAGTCGCGCTTCAGGCGGTAGGCATAGTCGTACTTGAGCGGCGGGATCTCGCGGTTTTCCTTCGGCGACAGGCCCTTCAGGATCGCGTTGCGGGCGTGGACGATGAAGGTGGTACAGCCGGCATCGGCCACCGTGCCGACGAAATCGCGCACGAAGTCATAGCTTTCGCTGTCGTTGATGCCGATGCGATGCTTCACCGTGACATCGATCGACACCGCGTCGCGCATCGCCTTCACGCAGTCGCGCACCAGCTCCGGCTCGGCCATCAGGCACGCGCCGAACGCGCCCTTCTGCACCCGCTCGGACGGGCAGCCGCAGTTCAGGTTGATCTCGTCGTAGCCCCACTGTTCGCCCAGTTTCGCGGCGATGGCCAGGTCGTGCGGATCGCTGCCGCCCAGCTGCAGCGCCACCGGATGCTCTTCTTCGCTGAACCGCAGGTGCCGCTCCACGTCGCCGTAGACCAGCGCGCCGGTGGTCACCATCTCTGTATACAACCAGGTGTGCTTCGTGATCTGGCGGTGGAACACGCGGCAGTGGCGGTCGGTCCAGTCCATCATCGGGGCAACGGAGAGGCGGCGGCCTGGGGCCTTGGCGGCAGCGGCGGTAGGGACAGGGACGGTGTTCATGGCGACAAGGAATGCGGTGGGCCGCACATTATATAGAGAGTGCGGGCCGGTGACAGCGGCCGCATCGGCAGAGAGTGCCGGCCCGTGACAGCGGCCGCATCGGCAGAGAGTGCGGGCCCGTGACAGCGGCTGCATCGGCAGGACCGGATGCCCGCATGGCCAAGCTGGCGCTCCGGCCGGGCGATTCTTGGTAAGTTGCAGTCCTCGACGATGACGATGTTTTCACAGGATGCCCTCCCTGTCCGATACCGCGCCGGCGCCCGGTGCACATGCGATGCAGGCCCTGCGGGATGACGTGCTGCTGCGCTGGCGGCAGCGCCTGTCCGACGAGGTGGCATGCCTGGCAACGCTGCCCGATGCCCTGCTCTTCGATTCGATGCCGGCGCTGTACGACCAGCTGAGCATCTCGGTGGCGGAGCCCGCTGCGCTGCGCTGCACGAACATCGCGCGTGCCCATGGCGCCGAACGGGGCCGGCTGGCCGGCTGCCGCAGCGGCGACCTGCTGCACGAGTTCCAGCTCCTGCGCAACTGCATCGTCGAAGTGGCGTATGAACGGGGCGAGATGCTGGGGCTGCAGGACCTGGCCGCGATCGTCACGATCTGCGACCTCGCCGCGCGCGACGCGATCGACGAGTTCGAGCTGGTGCGCACACGCGAGCACGAGCTGACGCTGACGACACTGTCCGCCATGCTGCGCGGCCACCTGCACGTGGCCGAACTGGCCGCCCAGCGCATCATGCGCACCGGCGACCGCGAACGCATCGACGTGCTGGCCAACCGCATCCGCACCCGGCTGGCGCAGATCGAGACGGACCTGGACGGCGCCACGCGGGATGACGCAGCCCTCTCCGACCGGCTGCCGCTGCTGCTATCCACGTTCGACCTGGCGGCACTGGTGCGCGAAGCCTGTGCCGATTCGGGCCGCGCCGGCTGCACCATCGATGCCGATGCCGTGACCGTGACCTGGTGCCGCATCTCGATGAAGCGCGCGCTCCTCAACCTGCTGGCCGATGCGGCCATACCGGATGGCGGCGGCAGCGCGGGGCCGGCCACGATCACCGTCCGGCAGGCGCATGCCCGCGCCACGATGACCGTGCATCACCGGCACGTGCTGCCGCCGGATGCGGTGCGCAACCTGTTCTCGGCGCGGAACAAGGGGCTGCACCCCACGGTGCGCGAATGGGGCACCGGCCTGGCCTTCGTGCGCGACGTGGCCGAAAGCCATGGCGGCAGCGCCATCGTGCACAGCGCGGCGGGCAGCGGCACGGAGTTCATCGTGGACGTGCCGCTCGATGCCAGCCCCTTCGTGCCGCATGGATGACCCCCTGCGCTCACTTTCTTGATTAGATCGCCGCTTGCGTTGACACTGCCTGAGCGAATCCCGATACTCGGCTGTCATTCACGCTGAACATCGGGACGCCATGAAACAACGACTCCTCGTCGCCGCAACCGCTGCGGCTGCCCTCCTCTCCAGCGCCGCCCATGCCCAGCGCATGACGGTCACCGTCACCAACCCGCTCGACGCGGCCCGCCCGGCCGAGACGATCACGGTGCCGTGGTCCGACGTGAACCGCGTGCTGCCCGGCGCGCTGCTGCAGAAGATCACGGTGCGCGACGCGGCCGGCAATGCGCTGCCCTACCAGGTGACGAACGTGGCGCCGGAAGCGAAGGACCCGAAGAACGAAGGCATCGCCTACGGCGAGCTGATCTTCCAGCACGACTTCAAGGCCGGCGAGAAGAGCGCCACCTTCACCGTCGAGAAGACCGACACCGTCACGCCGCCGTTCCCGAGCAAGGTGTTCGCCCGCTACGTGCCGGAGCGCCTGGACGACTTCGCGTGGGAGAACGACAAGGTTGCGCACCGCACCTACGGCCCGGCCCTCGCGGCCCCGGCACCGGCCGGCAGCGGCAAGGAAGTGCTGGTCACCAGCGGCCTGGATATCTGGTTCAAGCGCGTGCCCTACCCGGTCATCGACCGCTGGTACAACAAGGGCCATGACCATTACCACCACGACGAAGGTGAAGGCATGGACATGTACAACGTGGGCCGCTCGCTGGGCGCCGGCGGCACCGGCATCTGGGAAGGCGGCAAGCTGTACACGGGCCGCAACTACGCCAGCTGGAAGGTGCTGGCCAACGGCCCGGTGCGTGCCATCTTCGAGCTGCGCTACGACGCGTGGGAGGCCGGCGGCAAGCAGGTCGCCGAGGTCAAGCGCTTCACCGTCGATGCCGGCACCTGGTTCGACCGCATCGACAGCACGTTCACCATTACCGGCGCCAGCGCCGGCGCGCCGGGCGTCACCGCCGTCGTCGGCCTGAACAAGACCCCGGCGGACAAGGGCCAGGATGCCGCCGTCGCCACCGACTTCGTCAGGAAGGACGGCGCGCTGCGCCAGTGGGTCACGCAGAAGAGCAACGACGCCTTCGGCACCGCCGTGATCCTCCCCGGCGCCACCGGCCAGGGCGCGGACACCGCCAGCGATTTCGTGACGGCTTCCATCGCCTCCGGCAAGCCGCTCACCTACTACGTGGGCGGCGCCTGGTCGCGCGCCGGCGAGATCAGGTCGAAGCAGGACTGGGAACGCGCCGTGGCCCTGGAAGCCGCGCGGCGTGCCGCCCCCGTGAAGGTGTCCGTCGCCGCCGCGAAGTAGTCGATTACTGATGAGTTCGTGTGACCCTGGGGTCAGGCACCGTGACACGAACGCAACCGTATTTCAACTGTTCAGCCCGTGTCATGGTGCCTGACCCCAGGTGACACGAGCTCGACATTAGTCGCCATCGGCGCTTGTCCACTATGTCCAACATTCCGTTCCTCCCGCGTCGCGCCGTGGCAGCAGCCGCGCTGGCAGTGCTGACCTCCACGCTTGCGCACGCCGCGCCCATGCCGGCCGACGGCTGGCGCTTCGATTTCGGCGCGAAGGCCGCGGCAGGCTACGCGGCCGTCAAGCCGGACATGGCGTATGACGCGGCGCGCGGCTTCGGCCTGGAGCCCGGCAGCGTGCCGGGTGCGTCGAAGCCCTTTTACTTCACCGCCGATGTCCCGGAAGGAAACGTGGCCGTGACCGTCACGCTGGGGCCGGGCACGCACACGATCAAGGCGGAGCTGCGCCGGCTGATGCTGGAGAACGTGACCGTCCCCGCCGGCAAATCGGTCACGCGCACCTTCGTCGTCAACACGCGCAATCCGCAGATCGCCGCCAGCAATGGCATCGAAGCGGGCCTGGTGAAGCTGAAGGCGCCCCGCGAGACGGTGCAGGAGGCGTGGAACTGGGACCGCAAGGTCACGCTCGAAATCCACGGCGGCGTCGACAAGGTCGAGATCAAACCGGTCAAGGTGCCGACCATCTACCTGCTCGGCGACTCCACCGTGTGCGACCAGTCCGGCGAACCGTATGCCAGCTGGGGCCAGATGTTCACGCGCTTCTTCCGGCCCGGCACCGCCGTCGCCAACCACGGCGAGTCGGGCGAAACCTACCGCGATTCGCTGGCGCGCCGCCGCATCGACAAGATCGTCTCGCTGCTGCAGCCGGGCGACACGGTGCTGCTGCAGTTCGGCCACAACGACCAGAAGCAGATCAAGGCCGGCAACGGCGGCCCGTTCACCACCTACCAGGCCGAGATCAGGCAGCACGTGGACATGATCCGCGCGCGCGGCGCCCTTCCTGTCCTGGTCTCGCCGATGGAACGCCGCGGCTTCGACGACAAGGGCAAGGTGATCCCGTCGCTGATCGACTACGCCACCGCCGCGCGCCAGTCCGCCCAGGAACTGGGCACGCCGTTCGTCGACCTGAACGCATCGAGCAAGGTGCTGTACGAAGCGCTCGGCGAGGAGGCGTCGCAGGCGGCTTTTGCCCTGCCCCCGTCCACCGGAAAGCTGGACAACACGCACCACAACAACTACGGCGCCTATGAGCTGGCCAAGCTGGTCGCCGTCGGCCTGCGGCACGCAAACGTACCGGCCGCCGCCCAGCTGGAAGACGGCTTCGCGTTCGATCCCACGAAGCCCGACCCGGCCGCCAGCTTCGCCATCCCCGCCAGCCCGAACTTCACGAATGAACGCCCGCTGGGCGACGAAGCCAACAAATGATTAGTCTCCGCACCACCGCCGCCGCCCTGCTCCTGTCCTGCATCCTGCCCGTCCACGCCGCCGACGCCTGGCTGTTCGCCTACTTCACGAAGAACGGCGAGGACGGCCTGCACTTCGCCGCCAGCACCGACGCGTACCAGTGGGACAAGGTGGCCGATGGCCGCAGCTTCCTCGCGCCAAAGGTCGGCAAGTCGAAACTGATGCGCGACCCGTGCATCGTGCGCGGCCCGGACGGCACGTACCACATGGTGTGGACCTCCGGCTGGAACGAGAACAATATCGGCTATGCATCCTCGAAGGACCTCATTACGTGGTCCGAACAGAAGGAACTGCCGGTGATGGCGCACGAACCGGGCGTGCTGAACGCGTGGGCGCCGGAGATCGTGTATGACGACAGGCACGGCGAATTCCTGATCTTCTGGGCCTCGACGGTGCCGGGCAAGTTCACCCAAACCGCCGGCTCCTCGGAACAGAGGTACAACCACCGCATGTACGCGACGACCACGAAGGACTTCAAGTCGTTCACACCCACGAAGCTGTTCTACGATCCGGGCTTCTCCGTGATCGACGCCACCTTCCTGAAAGCGAACGGCACCCACTACCTGATCGTCAAGGACGAGACGGTGAAGCCGCCCCGCAAATACCTGCAGATCGCCGAAGCGCCGGACCTGCGCGGCCCGTTCAAGCCCCTGTCCGCACCGATCACGCCGCCCGACCTGTGGGTGGAAGGGCCGACGGCGATCCAGGCCGGCGGCGACACCATCATCTACTTCGATGCGTACACCACGAAGCACTACGGTGCACTGCGTTCGCGCGACCTGAAGACGTGGGAAAACGTAACGGACAAGATGCACTTCCCGGACGAAGGCACGCCGGTGCGCATGCGCCATGGCACCGTGATCGCCGTGCCGGAAGCCACGCTGGCGCAGCTGCGCGCCGCAAAATAAACAAGAAGAAGGAGACCCGATGAAACCATCCAGGCTGCTCGCCGTACTGACGCTGGCCCTGGCCTGCTGCGTGCAGGCCGGTGCGCAAACGAGCACCAGCACCAGCACCGCCGCTACCACCGTCCCGAGCGACCAGAACTACGCCCCGCAGCAGCGCTACCAGGCCTACTTCAACGACTACCTCGCGCTGCGCAAGGGCCGCCAGTCGGACCTCATTTTCATCGGCGACTCGATCACCGAACAGTGGCGCTGGGGCGCCGGCCTGCCGGTATGGCAGCGCGACTTCGAGGCGCAGGCCTTCGACTTCGGCCTGTCCGCCGACCGTACGCAGCACGTGCTGTGGCGCCTGCAGCACTTCGACCTGTCGTTCCTGGCGCCGAAGGTGGCCGTCGTGATGATCGGCACGAACAATGTGCCGGATACGCCGGAGGACATCGCGGCCGGCGTGCGCGCCGTCGTCGCCGCCACGCAGCAGAAATTCCCCGGCGTGCGCGTGATCGTCTGCAGCATCCTGCCCAATGCGCGCGCCACCGAGAAGATGGCGGCCGTGAACAAGCTGCTGCCCGCGCTTGCCGATGGCAAGTCCGTGTACTACCTCGACCTGGCATCGAAATTCACGCCGGAGGGCGATAACTGGAAGGGGCTCTCGAAGGACAAGCTGCACCTCACGGCCGAGGGCTACGAGATCTGGTCCGCCGAACTGCACACTATGTTACTTAACGTATTGAGCAAGAAATATTAGCGGCACCCCCGCTTGGTAGAATCGCGCACCGTTACCAACTTCAGTCGATCATGCCAAGCCGATACCGCCGCGAATGCCCTGCCGGGAAACCGCCCCGCCCCGTGATGCGCCCCCTGCCTGCGCTGCTGCTGGGTGCCTTCATCGGCCAGCTGGGGTGCATGTCGCTGGCGGCCGCGCAGCAGCAGCCTGCGACGACGGCACCAGCGGCGACTCGGCCGGCGCCCGCACAGCCGGCGCCATCGAGCCCGCCGGCGGCCGGCACCGTCAGCGCCACGCCCACCGATCCCGCCAAGAAGCCCGAGCAGCCCGCCGAACAGCCGGGCAGCAGCGGCGCGGAGATGCAGACCGTGACCGTCGTGGCCGAACGCGCGTCCGAACTGATCGACCGCTCCGTGTACGACGTGAAGGCCGAAGTCATCACGCCGAACGCCTCCGCGTCGGATGTCATCGCCAACGTGCCGAACGTGACGGTCGACCAGGACGGCAAGGTGGCCATCCGCGGCCAGCAGAACACGCAGATCTTCGTCAACGGCAAGCGCTCGGCCATGTTCTCCGGCGAGAACGGCGGCGATGCGCTGAACAGCTATCCGGCCGATGCGCTGGAGAGCGTGGAGGTCATCACCACGCCCGGCGCCGAATTCGGCTCCGAAGGCGGCGGCGGCCCGATCCTGAACCTGATCACGCGCCGCGTGCGCCCGCAGGGTGGCCGCGCAACCATCAGCGGCAGCGTGGGCGCGGACGGCCGCTACAACACGTCCGTCAACGGCAGCTACAACGAGGGGCGCCTGCAGGTCGACGGCAACGTCAACTTCATGCGCAATGTGCAGGAGCGGAACGGCTACTCGGACACGGTCACGCAAACCTCGCTCGGCGAGCAGGTGGCGCACCGCGACAGCATCAGCCGCACGCCGTCGCGCACCATCACGATGAACCCCACGTTCAGCTACAACGTGGGCGACACGGACCGCGCCAGCGCCATGCTGAACTTCAGCCACTCCGAGCGGGATGGGAATTCGAACGACTACTACGTGACCCGCCTGCTGGGCGCGCCGTACGAGGAATACAACCGCTACATCGACCGCGACAGCAAGCAGACCGTCTACCAGCTCTCGCTCGGCTACGAACACAAGCCGAACCGCGACGAGGAATGGAAGTACGACCTGCGCGCTTCCGGCAACAACGCCGATTCGAACAACGCCAACCGCAATACCTACGTCGTCACGCCGCCAGGCGGTCCGCGCATCGAGAGCACCAACGGCAGCGAGAACAACAACCGTACGGCCGACTTCACGATGGACTACAAGAAGCGCTTCAACCCGCAGGTCACCATGCGGGCCGGCTTCAAGGTGGGCGTGAACAACGGGCAGACGGATGCCGACTACTTCAACATCGATCCGCTGACGGGCGAGGAAGTGATCGTCGACGACCGCGCCAGCGCATTCAAGGTGCGCGAGAAGTCGTATGCCGTCTACCTGACGCCATCGTTCCGGCTGTCGCAGGCCTGGGTATTCATGCCGGGCATCCGCTACGAGCGGGTGGACCGCGACGTGGACTACATCAACCAGAACAACTCCAGCAAGGACACCAGCAAGAAGGTGCTGCCGAACGCCAGCCTGCAGTATGCCTGGGGCGACAGCGGCGCAGCGGTGGTGGGCTCGTGGTCGCGGCGGATCAACCGCCCGTCGAAGGAAGACATCAATCCCAACGTCACGTACGTGGATGACTACAACTACTCCGAAGGCGATCCGCGCATCGCGCCCACGCACACCAACAACTACGAGCTGAAGTACACGGATACCTGGCTGGGTGCGAACACGAACCTGTCGCTGTTCCGCACCGTCTCCACGCCGCTGATCGGCCGCTTCCTCACGCCGGTCCCGGACAGCACGGCAGTGCTCAGCCAGACGGTCAACTACGGCGAGCGGCAATCGACGGGCGTGAGCTTGAACGTGCAGGCGAAGCCGACGCGCACGTTCAACGTGGGCGCCACCGTCAACCTGCAGCGCAACGAGCAGGACTACCTGCGCCGGGCGGTCAACGACAATGACCAGGATTACTCGGTGGTGGCCAACCTGAAGGCCTACACGAAGAGCCTGCAGCTGCGCGCCCAGTACGCCGGCATCGAAGGCCACCAGTTCCAGCTGAACGGCAACTACACGGGCCGCCAGCTGCAGGGCATCGCCATCGCCGAGCCGACCTGGCAGGTCACGGCGGCATGGGCCTGGCGCCTCACGCCGAAGCTGACCTTGCGCACCAGCGTGCGCGACATCTTCGACAGCAATGTCAACCGCCGCCGCACACTGTCCGATACGGTCGATCAGTACAGCTACAGCGAACAGAAGGGCCGCGTGGTGACCGTGGGCCTGAGCTACAGCATCGGCGGCGTGACGGGCGACTCGCGCCTGCGCAACCAGGGCGGCATGTTCCGCGGCCCGCGCGGCGAAGGCGGCGAAGGTGGCGGTCCTGGTGGCCCGGGCGGCGGTGGCTGGGGTGGTGGTGGCGGCGGTGCGGGCCCCGGCGGCTTCTGAACGCAGCATGCGAGGCAGCGGCAACGCTGCCTTTTTTCTTCCGGCGCCTGGCGCTTCAATCAACAATGCGAGCGTTCCAGCGCGGCGCACGCTCAAGCATTGCGCGTTGCCGAAACATCCGCTACTGTCCCCGGCGGGGACGCACGCGCGGCCACCGTCAACCAGTCGGAGATGATGTTCAAGTGAAGAAGACCCAGTCCAACCTCAAGCCCCGCCACCTGCTGGCCGGCGCCCTTGCCGCGTGCCTGCTGCCGCTGTCGTTCACGCTGTCGTTCAACGCGCTGGCCCAGGAAGCCCCGCCGCCGCAGGAAAAAGGTCCTGCCGCCGCCGATGCGATGCTGCACGCGCTGGTCGTCAAGTACCCGAATCCGTACCGGGCGATGGAAACGGCGGAAGTGAAGGCCGTGCTGGACCGCGTGTTCACCTACCTGGACGCCACCACGCCGGCGGAACTGATCAACAAGACCAGCCACGCGCCGATCGGGAAGCTGGACAAGGCCGATCCGGACGCGGTGCTGAAGCCGGGCGACTTCCGCCTGACGAGCTATGAATGGGGCGTCACCTACGCCGGCATGCTGGCCGCCGGCGCCGCCACGGGCGACAACCGCTACACGGACTACACGATCAAGCGGCACCAGCTGCTGGCGGACCTGACGCGCATCTACCTACCGGTGGTGAAGGCCGATCCGGCCAACTCGCATGCGCCGATCAAGAGCTTCCTGAACCCGCACGCGCTGGACGATGCGGGCGCGCTGTGCATGAGCTTCCTGAAGGCGAAGGGCATGGGCTCGAAGGTCAACTACGGCCAGCTGGTGGACGTGTGCGGCAAGTTCGTCACCGAAAAGGAATACCGCCTGCCGGACGGCACGCTGGCCCGCGGCGGCAAGGATGCCAGCGGCAATGTGAAGCCCCGCCCGCTGCCGAACACGCTGTGGCTGGACGACATGTTCATGGGCGTGCCGACGATGGCGCTGCTGGGCAAGGACACCGGCAACGCGAAGTACTATGACGACGCCGTGAAGCAGGTGCTGCAGTTCTCGAAGCGCATGTTCAACCCGCAGCTGGGCATCTACATGCACGGCTACGTGGAAGGCCTGCGCGACCATCCGGAACTGCGCTGGGCGCGCGCCAACGGCTGGGCCATCATGGCGATGGTGGAAGTGCTGGAAGTGCTGCCGAAGAACCACAAGGGCTACAAGGCCGTGGAAGAGCAGCTGCGCAAGCACGCCGCCGGCCTGGCCAACCTGCAGGACAAGGACGGCCTGTGGCACCAGCTGCTGGACCGCCCGGACTCGTACCTGGAAACCTCGGCCACCGCCATCTACGCCTACGCGTTCGCACGCGCCGTCAACCGCGGCTACCTGGACAAGGAAATGTACGGCACCAAGGCCAACCTGGCCTGGAACGCCGTGGCCAGCAAGGTCAATGCAAAAGGCGAGATCGACGGCATCTGCGTGGGCACCGGCATGGCGTTCGATCCGGCGTTCTACTACTACCGCCCGGTCAGCACGCGCGCCGCGCACGGCTACGGTCCGGTGCTGCTGGCCGGCGCCGAGATCATCGAGATGAACAAGAAGTACAGGTTCGGCCTGAACGACAGCGGCTTCATGTACCAGGGCACCCGTTAGAATTCGGCAGGCAGTACGCATGCGGCTGCGCTTCTTCACGGGAGCGCAGCCGCAATCACATGAACGGAGAGAATAATTGAACACAACGATGACACGCTGCGCCGCCGCGGTGACGCTGGCCCTGGCGCTCGGCGCCTGCAGCAGATTGCCCGTGCTGCTGCCGCCCGGCGAGCCGGTCCTGCACGGCCCTGCCCCCTCGGCGATGCAGGTCGAGAAGCTGGACCGCGGCGTGGTGGCCGTGCGCGGCAAGGATGGCGTGCTGGTGAGCTGGCGCTCGCTGAACACGGATGCGCCAGGTCTCGCCTTCCATGTGTATCGGGGCGGCCAGAAGCTCAATGCGGTGTCGATCACCACGTCCACCAACTATCTGGACAAGACGGGCGGCAGCGGCGCGTATGAAGTGCGCGAGGTCGTCAACGGCGTGGAAGGCGCGGCCAGCAAGGCGCTGGTCATCGACGGCTATCTGACCGTTCCGCTGCAGCAGCCGGCCGGCGCCACCACGCCCGACGGCAAGGAATACACGTACACGGCCAGCGATGCCTCGGTGGGCGACCTGGATGGCGACGGCCGGTACGAGATCGTGCTGAAGTGGGAACCGACCAACGCGAAGGACAACAGCGCTTCGGGCTATACGGGCATCGTGCTGCTGGATGCCTACAGGCTCGATGGTACACGGCTGTGGCGCATCGACCTGGGGCCGAACATCCGCGCCGGCGCGCACTACACGCAGTTCCAGGTGGCCGACTACGATGGCGACGGCAAGGCCGAACTGATCGTCAAGACGGCGGATGGCTCGCGCGACGCGGACGGCGAAGTGATCGGCGACGGCAATGCCAGCTGGGTCAGCGGCCCCCTCGAAATCGAGCAGGGCGACCGCACCGGCTCGCGCCGCACGGCCGATGGCAAGCTGATGGCCAATACGGTGGGCCGCATCCTGAAGGGCCCCGAATACCTGAGCGTGTTCGAGGGTGCTACCGGCCGCGTGGTGGACACGATCCCGTATCCGTCGAAGCGCGGCCCCGATGGCGACGACCCGACACCGGAAGAACTGAAAGCGCGCTGGGGCGACGCCTACGGCAACCGCTCCGAACGCTACCTGGCCGGCACCGCCTGGCTCGACGGGAAGCACCCGAGCGCCGTGTTCGCCCGCGGCTATTACGCGCGCACGACGATCGCCGCGGTGGACTACGTCGACGGCAAGCTGGTGCCCCGCTGGTACTTCGATTCCGAAGCGCCGGGCGTGCCGCCCGGTTACTCGGGTCAGGGCAATCACCAGTTCAGCGTGGCGGACGTGGATGGCGACGGCCGCCACGAGATCCTGTACGGCGCGATGGCGCTGAACGACGACGGCAAGCCGCTGTGGACGACCGGCATGGGCCACGGGGACACGATGCACGTCTCCGACTTCGATCCGACCCGCCCGGGCCTGGAAAAATTCGGCGTCCACGAGAACATGAAGATGTCGAAGGACGTGGGTGCGGCGATGCTCGATGCACGTACCGGCAAGGTGCTGTGGACGACGCCGGCGAAAAGCGACACGGGCCGCGGCGTGGTGGGCGACATCGATCCGCGCTACTACGGCGCTGAAGCCTGGTCGTCTGCCTCGCCGAACCTGTACGACGCGAGCGGCAACGTGATCTCCACTGCGCACCCCCGCGAGGTGAACTTCATGGTGTGGTGGGACGGCGACCTGCTGCGCGAACTCCTGAACGGCAACAAGGTCTCGAAGTGGGACTGGCTGAACAACAAGTCCAACGTGCTGCTGGAAGCGACGGGCGCCGTGTCGAACAACGGCACCAAGTCCACGCCGGCGCTGTCGGCCGACCTGTTCGGCGACTGGCGCGAGGAGATCATCTGGCGTGCCGAGGACAACAAGAGCCTGCGCATCTACTCCACGCCCATCCCGACCACGTACAAGTTCACCACCTTGATGCAGGATCCCCAGTACCGCGCCGCGATCGCGTGGCAGAACACGGCATACAACCAGCCGCCGTGGCCTTCGTTCTATATCGGGGAGGCGGCGCCGGTGATGGCGCCTGCCGTGACGCCGGCTTCCACACCGGCGGTGGCGCAATAACGGCCCGATGTCGCGGCTGGCCGTGGCGCGCCGGGGTCTAACCCACAGCGCCCGCGGCATTGAGCCCTTCCCTGGCTCGAGCGCGGGTCCGACCCCAGCCTTTCGTTCGCGTTATCGAAACGCGTGCCAGCTGCCGGGGTCGGACCCGCGATCCGGACAGCAACCGGGGGCCGGGCCGCGGGCGCCGTGGGTCAGACCCCGGTACTCGAGCGCATCCGAGGCATCGACCGGCGCCACCGGGCGTGCTACTTCGGAGCGGCCGCCACCACTGTCCGCCCCTGCGGCGACAGCCACCCCGCCACCGGGTTCGCCTTCAAACCCTGCAAGGCAGCCACCACCGCCTGCGCATTGAACACCGCCCCCGCCTCGTTGGTATGCGTGCGCGCATCGGCGAAGTACGTGCTGACGGTGCCTGCGCCCACGCGCCGGTAGCCATCAGAAACCACCATCGTCAGATCGGCGAACTGCGCGCCGTTCTGCGCGGCCACCTCGCGGTCCCACTGCGCGAACGTCTCGAAATCGCGCCGCTCTTCCCACACGTCCCGGTGCGGCACCGGCGACAGCAGCACGACCGTTGCGCCCTTCGCCTTCGCATCCTGCACGTAGCGCGCCATGTACCAGCCGAACGTGTGCACCTGCTCCGTGCCGCCATCCGGCTTCCTGTCGTCCACGGTCTCGGGACCGGTGCCGGGACCGGAGGCGCGGCCCTTCATGGCCGGGTCGCCGATCCTGCCGCCGTCGTTGTGGCCGAACTGGATGAGTACCAGGTCACCGGCCTTCATTTGCTTGAGCACAGCCTCCCAGCGACCTTCGGTATGGAACGTGCGGCTGCTGCGGCCGCCGATCGCGTGGTTGACGACGTTGGCCTTCGACGCATCGATGTAGGGCGCGAAGCGTTCGCCCCAGCCGACCATGCCCTTGTTGCCGCCGCTCCTGACGGTCGAATCGCCGACCAGGTGCACGGTCGGGAGCGCGGGGTTCAGCGCCTGCTCGGTCTTCACCGACGCCGCATCGACCACCGGACGCTCGTCTTCCAGCGCGGCGACCTGCCGGCCCTTCTCGTTCAGCGCACTCACCAGCACCGGCACGTCCAGCGCCTTGATGCCGCCGACGACGATCTGCGCGTTCAGCTCCGCGCCGGCCCAATTGGTGTGCACGGATTCGTCCGGCGTCACCAGCGGGAACAGCTTCATCACCTCGTCGCGGCCCAGCGCGTCGTACTTGCGCGCGGCGATTTCGTTCAGGTCGATGAAGCCCACCTTCTCGCGCGCCGCCACGTCCTTCGCCCACCCGCCATAGTTGCTGGCGTTGCGTCCCACCTTGCCGTCGGCCTCCCAGCGCTTGCGGGGAATCGGCGAACAGATGATCGGGGTCGCACCCTTCGCACGAATATCGGCCACGAACTCCTTCAGGTACCAGCCATAGCTGTGCACCACTTCGCGCGCTTTCGTGAGCTTGTTGTCGATCTCTTCGGTCTCGTCGCCGATGCCGCGGATCGTGCCGCGCGCGCGGCTGTCGTCGTTGATGGCGCTGGCATCGTTGTGCCCGAACTGCATGATGACGACGTCGCCCCGCTTCACCAGCGCCAGCGTGCGTCCCCAGTGCCCGCTGGTCACGTAGGTGCGGCTCGACAGCCCGCCGACGGCGCGGTTGACGACGTTGATCTTCGACTGGTCGAAGTAATTGGCGATGGGATTGCCCCAGCCCCACTGGCCGGCAGGCCCCTTGCCCTGGCCATCGTCGCGGCCGTTGCGTACGGTGGAGTCCCCGATCAGGATCAGCGACGGCAGCGCGGGATTGGCAGGGTCGGGCAGCGTGACCTGGGCGCGGGCCGGATCCGTGTTGACCGCGGCCGGCAAAGGCGCCTGGGCATGGGCGACCGCATGGCAGAACAGGAAAAGCAGGACGGTATGCAGGTATTTTTTCATGGGCTCATTCTAATGCGGCCGTCATCGGCAGTTTTTCGCACGCCGGAAAAGAATCAGCAAGATGAGCGGAGCTGAAACAATCCAGCAAACGGGGAGGAGCAGAATCGCTGCTTTACAACGCGATCGTGCACACCATGACATCCTCCTCCCTGCTGCGCGCCGCCGTGTGCGCGGCCATCTGCTTCACCACCGCCGCCCACGCCGGCATCGGCCAGCGCTTTCCGTCCGAACGCAAGGTGGTCAAGGACCCCGTCACCGGCACCGAGCTGACCTTCCTGACCAGCACGCCGAAGGGCGATTCGAAGATCTACCCGACGCACCCGCAATGGACCTCCGACGGGCAATGGGTGATCTTCCGCTCGAAGCGCGTGGAAGGCGAGGCGATGGCCGTCAACGAGAAGACCGGCGACATCGTGCAGGTCACGGAAGGCGGCTACACCGGCATGCTGAATCTGGCGCGCAAGTCGATGAAGCTGTACTTCATGCGTCCGGCAGCCGAGAAGGATGTGCTGCAGATCGTCGAGGTGGACCTGGCGGCCGTGTTCCGGGACAGCGCCGCCGGCAAGATGAAGCCGGCCGCCACGTACCAGCGCATCAGCGGCACCACGCCGGCCGCGCTGGGCGCGGGCGGCGACATGGCCCTGGATGCGGACGAGGAATGGGCGTACTTCCGCGTCGGCAAAGAGGAAGCGGCCAAGCACCTGCCGGCCGGATCGAAGATCGAGGAAGCGTTCGGCCCGCGCAAGATGGGCGCTGGCCCGAACGGCATCGCGCGCATGAACGTGAAGACGGGCGAGATCAGGCATGTCGTCTCCGTCGGCTTCCAGATCGGCCATATCCAGGCCAACCTGTACAACCCGGGCGAGATCGTGTTCTGCTGGGAGACGGGCGGCAAGTCGCCGCAGCGCACCTGGACCGTGATGGCCGATGGCAGCGGGCTGCGTCCCCTGTATCCGGAGGCACCGTATGAATGGGTGACGCACGAAGCCGTGATCACGAAGGACGAGGTGGCGATGGCCATCATGGGCCACCGCCAGATCGCGCATGAAGACGGCAGGAAGACGGGGGGTGTCGCAGCGCCGGGCACCGACGTCGGTGGCGCGAACCCGGGCCAGGACGCGGCCTGGGGCAATGCGGGCACGCGCGAGAAGCCGACGGGACTGGCCATCGTCAACCTGCGCACGCGCGAGATGACGATCGCCGGCCAGACGCCCTCGGGCAGCGGCCTGTGGCATGTGCACGGCTCGCCGGATGGCCGCTTTGCCGTCGGCGACGATTTCTCGCGCACCCTGTGGCTGATCGACCGGAAGACGCGCGAAATGAAGATGCTGACGACGGGCCACAAGACCACCGCCGCCGACCACCCTCACCCCACGTTCAGCGCGGATGGCACGAAGATCGAGATCCAGTCCGCCATGCTGTCCGAGGACGGCAAGGCGATGAACATCGTTGTCGTGCCGGTGCCGGCGGACTGGCTGAAGCGCAAATAAGCGGCTGGATCGGTGCGGTTCGTCTTACAGTTTCTGGAGCGTGACGTTGCGCAGCTCGTACGGCGCGCCTTCCAGCTGGAAGCCGATCTTCCCTTCCGCCGGCCTGGCGTTCGTGATGCGGTTCTGCGCCACGCCGTTGATGGTGACCTCGATGGTGCCGTCGCGGCTGACGATGTCGGCACTGTTCCATTCGCCGGCCGGGCGTTCGCTGTCCGCCGCGGTATGGGCCTTGATGATCGGTTGCGTGCCGGGCGCGCTGGTGGGCGGTTCCGTGAACGTGGCGTTCGCCATCGGCAGCAGGTCGCCGACGGCGCCCTTCTTGGTCTGCACCTGGATCGAGAGCGGCCACACGCGGTCCATCGGGCCATCGCTGACATGCAGCAGCACGCCGCCGTTGCCCGGCTTGCCGGACCAGCGCCACTCCACATGCAGCCGGTAGTTGCGGTAGCTGTCGGTGGTGGCCAGGAAGCCGCCTGGATTGCCGGCGGCGGCGATCACGCCATCGGGCTGCACCTTGAACACGTCCGGGGCCGGGGCCTTCGGTTCGGTGCGCAGTTCCCAGCCCGCCAGGTCGCGGCCGTTGAACAGCGGCTGCGGCGCATCGGTGGCCACCTGCGCCGGCGCGCATCCTTGCAAGGCTGCGCACAAGGCCAGCAGTCCGGTGCACAATCGGGTGTTCGTCATCCTCATTCTCTTTTATCCTCCGTCATGAAAAAACTCGCCCTGTCGATGCTGCTTGCCATGTCACTGACCACTTCCGTATTTGCCGCACCCACCGTCCTGCCCCTCTGGCCCGAAGGCGTGCCGGGTGCGAAGAACATCGGTCCCGAAAAGTTCGACAGGGGCTCCGTGTCGAATGTCTCGGAACCTTCGCTGACGCTGGTCGGCCCCGCGGTGGACCGGCCGAACGGCACCGCCGTCATCGTCGCACCGGGCGGTGGCTACGTGCGCGAATCGTTCGATCGCGAAGGCCTGCAGTATGCCACCTGGCTCAGCACCCTGGGCGTGACCACCTTCGTGCTGAAGTACCGCATGCAGGAGTTCGGCCATCCGGCGCCGCTGCAGGACGTGCTGCGCGCCGTGCGCCTGCTGCGCGCCCGCGCCGGCGAGTTCGGCATCGACCCGAACCGCATCGGCGTGATGGGCAGTTCCGCCGGCGGCCACCTCGCTGCAACGGCCGGCACCCTGTTCGACCATCCGCTCGGCCGCACCGGCGCGGAGCTGGACAAGGTAAGCGCGCGGCCGGACTTCCTCGTGCTGATGTATCCCGTGATCGCGATGGAAGCGCCGGCCGCGCACATGGGCTCGCGCAAGGCGCTCATCGGCACGTCGCCTTCGCCCGAGCTGGTGCAGCTGATGTCGCTCGAAAAACAGGTCACGCCGAAGACGCCGCCCACGCTGCTGATCCACACGCAGGCCGACCAGGCCGTGCCGGTCGAGAACAGCATCCTGTTCTACCAGGCGCTCACCCGCAACAAGGTGCCGGCCGAGATGTACCTGTTCGAGCAGGGCGCGCACGGCATGGGCATGCGCGACGGACTGGCCAATGCCTCGCAATGGCCACGTCGCGCCGAAGAATGGCTGCGCGCCCGCGGCCTGCTGACGGCCCCCACCCCACCGGCAAAATAGTTTCCCAAATTCGGGGACAGTCCCCTTTTTTTGGAAACATTTCTCAAATTCGGGGACAGTCCCCTTTTTTTGGAAATATTCCTTCCAAAGAATGGAGCATCGACCAGCGGCATTCCTCAGGGTCGGTCTTCGAAAATGGTGACCGCTTCGACTTCCATGCGGGCGTCCGTGTCAAAAATGAGACTGTCTCTATTTCGTGCGAATTAAGTTGCCTAAAAACGGGGACAGTCCCCATTTTTAGGAAATGTTTCAGTCGACGAAGTGGAACATTGCCTGAAGCGCGCCCGCCTTCGGGCGGTTCCTCGGCAATGGCCGCTGCGGCGTTATGCGGCCCACTGTGTGAAACATACAACTGTCTCTTTTTCGCCCAAAATAAGTTGCCTGAAAAAGGGGACAGTCCCCGTTTTTAGGAAATATTTCTCGAAAAAGGGGACAGTCCCCGATTTTTGGAAATGTTTTAGCCGGGGAAGTGGAACATCGACGGAAGCGCCCATTCCTTCGGGCGGTTCTTCGGGTCGCCGTCGGCTTCGACTTCCATGATGTCGGCCATGTGGTCCCACCAGCGCGCCATCACGGGCTGCTTCGGCAGGTCGGCGATGGGGTAGCCGGGTTTGAGCTTCAGCACCGCGAACAGCGCCAGCGACGCTTCATCGAGGAAGATGGAGTAGTCGTGGATGCCGGCGTTGCGGAGCGCCTCGGCCAGGTCCGGCCACAGCTCGTCGTGGCGGCGGCGGTACTCGTCCACCATGCCCGGTTTGAGCTGCATGCGGAACGCCTTGATCGTCACGCCGTCGTCAAGCGCAGTACTCTTCGCCGTCATTTCTTCACCATCTTCTTCAGCTCGGAAGCGGCCAGCAGGTAGCCGCCAATGCCGTAGTTGTAGCTCGACGAAGGCCGGTAGTAGGCCGGCTCGGCCCCCGTCTGCTGGATGCCGCCCAGGCGGCCGTCCTCGTACACGTGCGTGAGCAGTCCTTTCCATGCCTTCTCGATCACCGGACGATACGTCTTCCCATCGAGGTAGCCGGCATTCACGCCATACGCCATGCCGTACACGATCAGCGCAGCGCCGGACGTTTCCGCCAGCGGCCACGTTTGCGGATCGAGCAGGCCGGCATGCCATTCGCCGTTGGCGTTCTGGATCGACGCCAGCTTGGCCGACATCTCGCGCAGCTGCTGCGCGTAGAACGGCCGTTTCGGATCATCCTTCGGCAGCACTTCCAGCGTGCGCGCCAGGCCTGCCATCACCCAGCCTTCGCCGCGCGACCAGAAGATCTTCTTGCCGTTCGGTTCGCGCTTCGTCTTGTAGCTGGCATCGCGCGCGTACAGGTGCTCTTCCTGGTCGTACAGCAGGTCATACGTCTTCTGCCACTGCTCGTGCACGTAGTCGACGTATTTCTGCTCGCCGGTGGCCTGCCACATCTTGACCCACACGGGCGGCGCCATGAACAGCGCATCGCACCACCACCACGGCAGGCGTTCGTCGCCGGGACGCAGCGTCTTCAGGTTGATGCCTTCGTCGAGATGCTTGCGCAGCTCGGCGATCTTCTCGGGACTCTTGTCCTGCAGGTACAGCTCCAGGTACATCTGGCCGATCGCGATATTGTCCGCATCCGGATACTGGCCGCCGCGCAGCGTCCAGTTGAAGCCCTTCGACAGCTTTTCCATCGCATCGCGGTACTTCCTGTCGCCGGTCGCATCCGATGCGGCCATGAAGCCCGCGTACAGCACGGCGGCGGTCCAGATCTGGTCCGTGTATTCCATCGTGCGCTTGAGCTGCCAGTCGGCGACCTTGCGCAGCGCCCTGTCGATGTCCTTCTCGGTCAGCGCCGGCGACAGGTCCTTCGCCAGCGGACCGGCATCTTCCGGCGCATCGCCGAACTTGCGGCGCGTGTCCTTGTCGATGATGGCCTGCATGGCCGCTGTCGGCTGTGGATACTTGTTATCTTGAGCCAGCGCGCCATGCATGACGGAGGCGGCCAGCATGGCCGCAACGATGATCTTCATTTTCATGTCTTGTCCTGTTCCTCAAAGCTCTTCTTCGACGGATCTTCTTTTACGGCGCGCGGACCGACGGTGAAACTACCGGCCGGCAGCCCACGCACGGCGTCGCCATTCTCGACGCGCACCGGCTGGTCCAGCGCCAGCTTCGTGTCTTCGAACGTCCACGCCGCCACATCGTTGATATGGCCACCCTGCGCTGCCTGGATGTCCAGATTCTTGAACGCGAAACGCGTCGCCGGTTTTTCCTTGAAGCTGTCCACTTCGAAGGCCACCTTGGCACCCGTCGCCTTGATGTTCCAGATCTGTACATCGCGCAGCTGTGCCATGCCCTGCTCCTTCGGCACGCGCGTGGCCAGCACGTTCCAGTAAGGCGGCACGTCCTTCACGTCCTTCGGGATCTCGGCGTAGCTGTAGCTGGGGTTCCAGTTCATCGTCACGCGCAGCACCACGGGCGTGCCGTTCATCTTGAAGTCGTGCAGGCGGATGTTCTCGCCGAAGCCGCCGCGCGTGTGCGCCGACTTGAACAGGATGCCGACGGGGACCTTGTCTTCCACCGTGATGTTGTAGGCCTCGATATTGCGGAAGCCGCCCGACGTCTCGCTGCCGAACGTGAAGCCGGCGGCACCGGCGCGGATGATCGAATCGCGCACGATCACGTCTTCCGTGCTGCGCGCCACGCGCAGGCCGTCCGAGTCGCGGCCCGCCTTCATGCACAGCGCATCGTCGTTGACGTCGATGTCGGCGTGCTGCACCAGGATCTTCTTCGACGAGTCGATGTCGATGCCGTCCGTCGACGGGCCCAGGCCGCCCACGTTGTTGCGGATCGTGACGCCATCCACCGTGATCTCTTCCGAGTAGCAGATGTGCACCGTCCAGAAGCCGGCGCGCTTGAGCAGCAGGCCACCGCCCAGCTTCACCTGCTTGGAATCGAAGACCTGGATGAGGCGCGGCCGCTGCGCGTCGTAGTCCGAGGCCCAGCGCAGGCCGCGCGGCTCGTACTGCTTGCGCAGGGTCCAGTAGCTGTCCCAGAACACCTTGCCGTCGCCGTCGATCGTGCCTTCGCCTTCGATCTTCGCGTTCGACTGTTTGTAGACGTTGACGAGCGCCGCCGGCCAGCTCATCTCGATGCCGGCAATCCGCGTGGGCATCACCGGATAGTCCTTGATGTCCTGCGATCCCAGCAGCGTAACGCCCTTGCCGACGTTGAGCGTGACGCCGTTCTTCACGAAGATCGAGCCCGTCAGGTAGGTTCCGGCCGGGAACACGACGGTGCCGCCGCTCTTTGCCGCCGCATCGATCGCGGCCTGGATCGCCTTCGTGTTCAGCGTCTTGCCATCGGCCTTGGCGCCGTACTTCGCGACGCTGAAATCGGCCGCGTGCACAAGGTTCATCGCGGCGGCCAGCATCACTGCCGACAGCACGCGTATCCAATGCTTCATGGTGTCTCCTCCTCTTGTTATGTCATCCCGATCCCGTGCAGCCGGCAGCCAGCCTCGCGGGCTGCGCAACGCATGAACAACGAATCAGGGATGAAGGACGGCATGCAGCGAACGCCGCATGCCGGGTCGACCGGCGCCACCGCAAGGGTGGGCCCGGCCTGGATGATGCAGTCGCTGCACCGGCGAACTTAGACGATGCCGCTGCTGCTGGCGCCGGCCTTCGGAGGACGGGCGACCGTGACCTTCTCGCGGTAGCCGGAAGCGCGGTAGGCGGCGACCGGGTCGGCGGCGCCGCCGGCACGCACACGCGCCGTGGCCAGGATCGCCGACACATCGGTGCGGTAGGCAGCCTTCAGCGTCTGGGCGGCCTGCAGCACGTCGTTCGATTCCTGGAATGCGCGCAGCGCGTTGCGGTCCACCAGCGCGGCCTGGATGAAGGCGCGCTGCACTTCCACGGCGGACGACATCAGGCTCTCGATCGGGTCCGTCACGTTGTGCGACTGGTCCAGCATGTAGGCCGGGTTGAAGCCGCTGTTGTCGGACTTGGCGCGTTCCGCCGCATCGGCCAGCTCGTTGAAGACCAGGAACAGCTGGAACGGGTTGATCGAACCCGAATCCAGGTCGTCGTCGCCGTATTTGCTGTCGTTGAAGTGGAAGCCACCCAGCTTGCCGAACTGCGCCAGGCGCGCCACGATCATCTCGATGTTCGTATTCGGCGCGTGGTGGCCCAGGTCGACCAGGCATTTCGCTTTCGGGCCCAGCTGCTGGGCCGCGGCGAAGCTGGTGCCCCAGTCGGCGATCACGGTGGCGTAGAACGCCGGTTCGAACAGTTTATGTTCGATGAACACGTTCCAGTCATCCGGCAGCGCGCCGTAGATGTCCTTCATGCTGTCCAGGTAGCGCTCCAGCGAACCGCGCAGGTTGTTCTGGCCTGGGAAGTTGGCGCCGTCGCCCACCCACACCGTCAGGGCCTTCGAGCCCAGTTTCTTACCGAGTTCGATGCATTCGATATTGTGCTGCACGGCCTGCGCACGGGCCGCGCCCGATTGCGCCGACAGGCTGCCGTACTTGTACGTGTGTTCCTGGCCCACCTGGTCCTGGAAGGTGTTCGAGTTGACGGCATCGAAGCCCAGGCCGTAGCCGTTGGCCACTTCCTTCAGCGCGCTTGCATCGTCCGTCTTATCCCACGGGAAGTGCAGCGACACGGCCGGCGTGACGCGCGTCAGCTGGTGCACGACGCCGCAGTCTTCCATCTTCTCGAACACGCCGCGCGGCTCGCCCTTGCCGGCGAAACGGGCAAAGCGGGTACCGCCGGTGCCGGCCGCCCAGCTGGGCAGCGCCACGGCAAACGTGGCGGCCAGGGCCGTCAGCTTGTCGATGTCGACGCCGCGGCGCGACAGCACGCCGCCCAGCGCTTCGTAATCGGCCTGCAGGTTGGCCTGGACCTTGGCGTTCTGTTCCGCGACCTGGCCGGCGTCCAGCACGGGGTTCTTGATTTCACTCATGTTCGTCTCCTTCATGTACCGCCGCCGCGTCGGGCGCGGCGGCTTTCATTGTTACGCGTTTTGATGCAAAAAGCAGGTGGCTTAACGGGTCGGTGGCTTAACGGGTGAATGCGCCAGCGTTACCGGCATCCACGTTCAGCACGTTGCCGGTGGACTTGCCGGCCTTGTCGCTGGACAGGAAGTACACGGCTTCGGCGATATCCTCCGGCAGCACCGAGCGCTTCAGCATGCTGCGGTCGCGGTAGAACGCTTCCACGTCATCGGCTTCGATCTTGTTCGACGCGGCGCGCTCTTCCTTCCACTTGCCGTCCCAGATCTTGGAACCGCGGATCACCGCATCCGGATTGACGACGTTGACGCGGATGCCCAGCGGCGCGCCTTCCAGTGCCACGCAGCGCGCCAGGTGGATCTCGGCGGCTTTCGCGGTGCAGTAGGCGGAAGCGCCGGCCGAGGCGACCAGGCCGTTCTTCGACGCGACGAACACCATCGAGCCGCCCAGCTGCTGGATCTTCATCATGCGGAACGCTTCGCGGCTGGCCAGGAAGTAGCCCTTGACCAGGATGTCCTGGTTGCGGTCCCACACTTCCAGCGTGGTCGATTCCAGCGGCGCCGACGAGGCGATGCCCGCGTTCGAGACCAGCAGGTCCACGCCGCCGAAGCGCAGTGCGGATTCCGTGAACACGGCCTGCACCTGCTCTTCGCTGGTGATGTTGCCGACGATGGTGGCCACATTGTCCTTGCCCGCCACTTTCGACAGCGTGGCCTTGGCTTCTTCCAGTGCCGCGCCATCGATGTCGGTCAGCAGCACGCAGGCGCCTTCCGACAGCATCTGGCGTGCCACGGCCTGGCCGATGCCGCCGGCGCCGCCCGTCACCAGCGCGATGCGGCCGGCCAGCGACTTCGGTTTCGGCATGCGCTGCAGTTTGGCTTCTTCCAGCAGCCAGTACTCGATGTCGAACGCTTCCTGCTCCGGCAGGCCCACGTACTTGTCGACGCCGTTCGCGCCGCGCATTACGTTGATGGCGTTGACATAGAACTCGCCGGCGATGCGCGCGGTGGCCTTGTCCTTCGCGAACGACAGCATGCCCACGCCCGGGATCAGGTAGATGATCGGGTTCGCATCACGCACGGCCGGGCTGTTGGCGCGCTTGTTGCGGGTGTGGTAGGCCACGTAGTCGGCGCGGTACTCTTCCAGCTTGGCGTCCAGGCCGGCGGCCACGGCGTCGAAGTCCGGCTTGGTCGGGTCGAAGTCGACGACGAACGGGCGGATCTTGGTGCGCAGGAAGTGGTCGGGGCACGAGGTGCCGAGGGTGGCCAGCGGCGCCAGGTCACGGCTGTTGACGAATTCCAGCACCGTGTCGGAATCCTCGAAGTGGCCCAGCTTGTATTCGGTCTTGCTTATCTTGCCGCGCAGCAGAGGCATCAGTTTCGCGGCAAACGCGGCGCGCTCGGCAGCCGGCAGCGATTGCACGGCGGTGCCGCCGAACACGGGTTGCGCGATATTCGCTTCCAGCCATTCCTCGGCGCGCTTGATGATGGCCAGCGTCGTCTCGTAGGCTTCCTTGGCGGTGTCGCCCCAGGTGAACAGGCCGTGGCCTTCCAGGATGATGCCCTTCAGGTGTGGCTGCTCGGTCGACAGTTTTTCCAGGTCCAGGCCCAGGTCGAAGCCGGGACGCTTCCATGGCAGCCAGCCCAGCACGCCTTCGAAGATCTTCTGCGTCAGCGCCTTGCTGTTGGCCGTGGCGGCAATCGCGATCACCGAATCCGGGTGCATGTGATCGACGTGCTTCTTCGCGATGTACGCGTGCAGCGGCGTGTCGATCGAGGCGGCGCGCGGGTTCAGGTTGAACGTGGCGTGCGGCAGGTAGGCCACCATTTCGTCTTCGTGTTCCAGGCCGCGGTAGCGGTTCTTCAGCGCCTTCAGCTTGTCCAGGTAGAGCGTGGAGAAGCCGTCCAGCTTGATGCTGCCCAGATCGCCGCCGGAGCCCTTGACCCACAGCACCTCGACCTGCTCGCCGGTCAGCGGATCTTCCTGGATGACCTTGGCGGACGTGTTGCCGCCGCCGAAGTTGGTGATGCGCAGGTCCGAACCCAGCAGGTTGGAACGGTACAGCAGCAGTTCCGGCTCGCTCATCGCTGCCGCCTTGGCGTCATCCCACAGCGATGTGATGGGCTGTTTCTGCTTCGATTGGTTCATGTCGTCTCCGTCGTTGATTTGGTATTCCGTTTGGGAAACTTGCGGCACACACCGATTTGTGTTTCCCTTTGCCATCGTGGCAAGCCCGAACAGTAGAAAACAGACCCCCGCAGGGTGTCAATCGCAAAGCGATCAACAAAATGACCAACGATGAATTAATCATCCGGTTGATCAATTTGAGCAGAAAGCAATCACTCCCGGTTGAAATAATCATACAGCTGAGCGACAAGTGATTGACTGCCCAAATTTTAATGGCTAGTCTTACCCTTAATAAATAGATCACTGCCGGGCACCCTGCCGGGCAAGTAGGTCAATACAAGTAGATAACTACTAGGAGACGAAACATGGTGAATCACAAGCGCCGTAAACGTTTGCTGAAGCTGCTCGCCGAGCACCAGACGGCCAGCGTTCCCCAGCTGGTCGAATGGCTGAGCGCCTCACCTGCCACCGTACGCCGCGACATCTCGTGGCTGGCCGCACGCAATCTGCTCACGCGCACGCGGGGCGGTGCCGCCAACCTGGCACAGAAAAAACGCAACCTCACGCTCACCAGCGAAACCTTCGAACACAATATCCAGTGCTTCGCCGACCGCAAGCGCGCCATCGCCCGCTATGCGGCCGGCATGTGCCAGGACGGCGAAACGATCGTCATCAACGGCGGCACGACCACGTTCATGATGGCCGACTTCCTGGTCGACAAGCACTGCAAGATCCTCACCAATTCCTTCCTGATGGCCGAGCGCCTGCTGCTGTCGTCGGAGAACGAAGTGATCCTCCCGGGCGGCAAGGTGTACCGCGAACAGAACGTGATCCTGTCGCCGTTCGATAACGACATCACCCAGCACCACTACGCGGCCAAGATGTTCATGAGCGTGTACGGCCTGTCGCTGCTGGGCCTGATGGAAGCGGACCCGCTGCTGATCCAGGCCGAGAAGCGCCTGATCGGCCAGGCCGAGGAACTGATCGTGCTGGCCGACAGCTCGAAGTTCGCCAAGAAGGCCGGCCTGATCCTGTGCGGCCTGGACCGCGTCTCCTGCGTCATCACCGACACCCACGCCTCCGACGCCGCCGTGCAACTGCTCGAGCAATCCGGCGTCAAGGTCATTACCGTGGCACCCGAGGCGGTGCCATCGCCGGTCGCTTCGATGCCGTTCTCGCACGGCTACGAGTTCACCGGTTCCTCGCTGTACCAGACGGAGGCTGCACATTGAAACGCAAGACATTCCTCATCGCCGCGGCTCTGACCGCGGCCTTCGGCGCCAGCGCCCTCACCGGCTGCGGTGACAAAGCTGCCGGCACTGCCGGAAACACCCCCGCCGCCGGCGAAAAAGTGCGCATCGCGATGGTCGTGAAAAGCCTGGGCAACGGCTTCTTCGATGCCGCCCACGCCGGCGCCAACGAAGCGGCCGCGCAGCTGAAAGATGTCGAGATCATCTACACGGGTCCCACCACGCCGTCGGCCGAAGGCCAGATCGAGATCGTCAACTCGCTGATCAGCCAGAAGGTCAACGCCATCGTCATCTCCGCCAACGACCCGAACGCGCTGGTGCCGATCGCGAAGAAGGCCATGCAGCGCGGGATCAAGGTCATCTCCTTCGACAGCGGCCTGGCCACGGAAGGCCGGCAGATGCAGCTGCATCCGTCCAACGCGCTCCTCATCGCCCGCAAGCAGCTGCAGATGGCGGCCGATTCGATCGGCGGCGCCGGCGAGATCGCCATCCTGTCCGCGTCCGCCCAGGCGACCAACCAGAACATCTGGATCGACGTGATGAAGACCGAGCTGCAGAAGCCGGAATTCGCCAAGCTGAAGCTCGTCGCCACCACGTATGGCGACGACCAGTCCGACAAGAGCTACCGCGAAGCGATCGGCCTGCTGCGCAGCTACCCGAACCTGAAGGCGATCATCGCGCCAACCACGGTCGGCATCGTGGCGGCATCGAAAGCGGTCGTCGACGAGAAGGTGGTCGGCAAGGTGTACGTGACGGGCCTGGGCCTGCCCTCCGAGATGGCCGGCCACGTGAAGACGGGCGCCGTGAAGGAATTCGCGATCTGGAATCCGATCGACCTGGGTTATGCCGCCACCTATGCGGCATACGACTTCGTGAAGGGCGCGCCGGATGCCAAGGCCGGCGGCAAGTTCACCGCGGGCCGCATGGGCACCATCGCCATCGATGCCAAGGGCGAGGCGGCCATGGCCGAACCGTTCCTGTACAACGCCGGCAACGTCGACCAATTCGCCAAGATTTTCTAAGCCATGCAAGCATTATCCGAAACCCCGGCCGGTACCCATCCGGCCGGTGAGCCCGTGCTGCGCCTGGAAGGCATCAGCAAGCGTTTCGCCGGCATCGTGGCGCTCAACAAGGTGGCCCTGACGGTGCGGGCCGGCGAAGTGATGGCCCTGCTGGGCGAGAACGGCGCCGGCAAGTCCACGCTGGTGAAAACGCTCACCGGCATCTACCGGCCGGACGAAGGCTCGATCCACCTGCACGGCCAGCCGATGCAGTTCGCGAACGCGCAGGACGCGATGCGAGCCGGGATCACCGCCGTGCACCAGGAAAGCGTGATGTTCGACGAGCTGACCGTGGCCGAGAACATCTGGGTGGGCCGCCAGCCCGTCAAGGGCGGCCGCATCGACTGGACGAAGATCGAGGGCGAAGCCGAGCAGCTGTTCAAACGCCTCGAAGTCGACATCCCCGTGCGTGCCAAGGTGCGCGACCTGTCCGTGGCGCAGCGCCACTTCGTGGAGATCGCCCGCGCGCTGTCGCAGGATGCCCGCGTGGTGATCCTCGACGAGCCGACCGCCGCGCTGTCGCAGCGCGAGATCGTGGAGCTGTACCGCATCATCCGCCAGCTGAAGGCGGCCGGCACCGCCGTCATCTTCATCTCCCACAAGTTCGACGAAATCTACGCCGTCGCGGACCGCTACACGGTGCTGCGCGACGGCCACTTCATCACCGATGGGGCGCTCGCCGACATCTCCGAACCGGAACTGGTGTCGCTGATGGTGGGCCGCTCCGTGGCGCAGGCGTATCCGAAGGCGGACGTGACGCCGGGCGAGACGCTGCTGGAAGTGGATGGCTTCTGCCACCCCACCGAATTCCAGGACGTGAGCTTCAGCCTGCGCCGCGGCGAGATCCTGGGCTTCTACGGCCTGGTGGGCGCGGGCCGCTCGGAAGTGATGCAGGCGCTGTTCGGCCTCACGAAGTGCTCCAGCGGCACCATCAGGATCGAGGGCAAGCGCGTGCACGTGGGCTGCGCCGCCGAGGCGATCAACCAGGGCATCGCCTACGTGCCGGAAGACCGCCAGCACCAGGGCGCACACCTGACGCTGCCGATCCAGCACAACGTGACCCTGCCGATCCTCGACAAGATCGGCTTCTTCCTGTTCGGCCCGAAGGCTCGCCGGGAGGAAATGGCCGTGTCGCGCCTGTACAGCGAGCAGCTGGAACTGAAGGCCCACCACCTGCAGCAGCATGTGTCGGAACTCTCCGGCGGCAACCAGCAGAAGGTCGTGCTGGGCAAGTGGCTGGCGACGAATCCGAAAGTGATCATCCTGGACGAGCCCACCAAGGGCATCGACATCGGCTCGAAGGCCGCCGTGCACCGCTTCGTGGGTGAACTGGTGCAGCAGGGCCTGTCCGTGATCCTCGTCTCGTCCGAACTGCCGGAAGTACTGGGCCTGGCGGACCGCATCATCGTGATGCACCAGGGCCGCATCGAACAAGAATTCGCCCGTGCGGACGCGACGCCGGAACGCGTCGTTGCCGCCGCATCGGGCAGCGCAGCGCTGGAGCACGCCGCATGAAGAACAATCTGAAAAACCATACGCGGGAATTGCTGCTGGCCGTCTCGATCGTGGTGCTGGTGCTGCTGGTGGGCATGCGCGCGCCCGTGTTCATCACCGGCGCCAGTCTCGGCAACCTGCTGACGGACAGCACGCTGCTGATCATCCTGGCGCTGGCGCAGATGCTGATCATCGTCACGCGCGGCATCGACCTGTCGATGGCCTCGAACCTGGCGCTGTCCGGCATGGCCGCCGCGCTGCTGGCCTCGAAAAACCCGGACCTGCCGCTGGTCGTGATCATGCTGGCCGCGGCGGCGATCGGCCTCGTGCTGGGCCTCGTCAACGGCTACCTGATCGGCTACCTGGAGCTGCCGGCCATCGTCGTCACGCTGGGCACGATGAGTGTCTATCGCGGCCTGGTGTTCGTGCTGTCCGGCGGCGCCTGGGTGTCGTCGCACCAGATGCCGGAAGCGTTCATCGCCTTCCCGCTGACGCGCCTGTTCGGCATCACCTACCTGGTCTGGATCGCCGCAGCCGCGATCCTCGTCGCCTGGTACGTGGCCTTCCACAGCCGCTTCGGCCGCGACCTGTTCGCGATCGGCAATGCGCCTTCGTCCGCCCGCTATGTCGGCATCCCCATGGCCAACCGGCTGTTCTGGACCTACGGGCTGGCCGGCCTGGTGTCGGGCATCTGCGGCTACCTGTGGGTGGCGCGCTACGCGGTGGCCTATACTGAAATCGCCTACGGCTTCGAATTCACCGTGATCGCCGCATGCGTGATCGGCGGCATCAGCATTGCCGGCGGCACGGGCACCGTGATTGGCGCCGTGCTGGGCGCGCTGTTCCTGGCCGTGATCGGCAATGCGCTGCCGGTGGTGAAGGTCTCGCCATTCTGGCAGAGCGCCCTGACGGGCATCGTCATCCTGGCGGCCGTACTGATCAACGCCCGCGACCGCAAGAACGCGGGCCGGCAGATCCTGCCGCTGCACCTGAGCAGCCGAACCACCGGACACGCAGGAGGTACCGCGTGAGCACCACGACCATGACCAAACCCGACCCGACGGACACCGCAGCCGCGGCCTTCAGCGCCAGCAACTCGCGTTACACGATCCTGGACCGCCCCCGCTTCAACGTGAAGGGCGTGCTGGGCAAGTGGGAGACCTTGCTGGCGCTGCTGTTCATCGTGGCCTTCGTCATCAACGGCGCGCTGGTGCCGAACTTCCTCGACCCGTACAACCTGGCCGACGGCACCTTCAACTTCAGCGAGAAGGCCCTGATCGCCCTGCCGATGGCCCTGCTGATCATCTGCCGCGAGATCGACATCTCGGTGGCCGGCATCCTGGCGCTGTCGTCGGTGGCGATGGGCCTGGCGAACCAGGCCGGCTTCCCGCCCGCCACGCTGCTGCTGGTGGCGCTGGCCACGGGCACGCTGTGCGGCGCGCTGAACGGCGTGCTGGTGACGCGCTTCGGCCTGCCGGCCATCGTCGTCACGATCGGCACCGTGTCGCTGTATCGCGGCCTGGCTTCTGTCGTGCTGGGCGATAAAGCGTTCACCGGCTACCCGCAGCTGATGTCCGACTGGGGACAAGGTTACTTCTTCGATTTCATCCCGCGCGAATTCATCGTGCTGCTGGTGTTCGCGGCCGTGTTCGCGTTCGTGCTGCACGCCACGCGCTGGGGCCGCCGCATCTACGCGATCGGCAACAACCCGATCGCGGCGCGCTTCTCCGGCATCGAAGTCAACCAGTACCGGCTGGTGCTGTTCATGCTGACGGGCGCGATGGCGGGCCTGGCGGCCTTCCTGCTGACGGGCCGCATCGGCAGCACGCGCCCGAACATCGCGATGGGCTGGGAACTGGAAGCGATCACGATGGTGATCTTGGGCGGCGTGAGCATCGCTGGCGGCGCGGGCACGATCGGCGGCGTGATGCTTGCCGTGCTGACGCTCGGTACCGTCACGTACGGCCTGTCGCTGGCGAACATCCCCGGCATCTACATGACGATCGTGATCGGCCTGCTGCTGCTGGTGACGATCGCGCTGCCCCGCCTGCTGCGCGGGAAGAAGGTCGCAAAATAATGGCAACAGAGAATACCGCCGCAATTGCAGTCCTCGACATCGGCAAGACCAATGTCAAGCTGGCGCTGATCGATGACGCCGGCCGCGTGCTGGCCGAGCAGCGCCGCCCGAATACGGTGCTGCGCGACGGCCCCTACCCGCACCACGATACCGATGGCATCTGGACATGGATGCTCGATACCCTCAAGGGCTTCGCGGCGCAGGCGCAGGTGACTGCGATCGTGCCGGTGACGCACGGCGCCACTGCGGCACTGGTGGACGACAACGGCCTGGTGCTGCCGGTGCTGGACTACGAGTTCGAGCCGCCGGCGCAGCAGCACACCGAGTATCTCGGCCAGCGTCCCGCGTACGACGCGACCTATTCGCCGCAGCTGCCGGCCGGCCTGAACCTGGGCCGCCAGCTGGCCTGGCTGGCGCAGGCCTTCCCGGCCGATGTGGCGCGCGCGAAGCACATCCTGATGTATCCGCAATACTGGGCGTGGCGCCTGTCCGGCGTCGCGGCCGGTGAAGTGACGTCGCTGGGCTGCCATACGGACCTGTGGCAGCCGGCCAGCGCGCAGTATTCGCAGCTGGTGGAACGCATGGGCTGGACGCAGCAGATGCCGGCGCTGCGCAATGCCTGGGATGCGCTGGGTGCCGTGTCGCCCGACGTGGCGGCGCGCACCGGCCTGCCGGCGGACTGCCAGGTCATCTGCGGCATCCACGACAGCAATGCGTCGCTGCTGCGCCACCTGGACCCGCAAGGCAGCCATGCTGCGCCACCGGCCGTGCTGTCGACCGGCACCTGGGTGATCGCCGCGGTGCCGGGCGGTCCGCTGGACGGCCTGAAGGAACAGTCGGACATGCTGGCCAACTGCAGCGCATTGGGACAGCCCGTGCCATGCATGCGGTTCATGGGCGGCCGCGAGTTCGCCGCGCTGGCCGGCACCGATGCCACTGCCTGCAGCGTGGACGACCTGCAGCAGATCATCGACCAGGGCACTTACGCGCTGCCCACGTTTGCCGAAGCGGGCGGGCCGTTCGCGGGCCGCAAGGGCTCCGTCGTGGGCCCGGCCCTGCCGGCCGATGCCGAGCGTACCGCGCTGGCCACGCTGTACGTGGTGCTGATGAGCGACTACTGCCTGACCGCGCTCGGCTCGGCGGGCGACATCGTCGTGGAAGGCAGCTTCACCAACAACCCGCACTTCGCGCCGTTGCTGGCGGCCCTGCGCCGTGGCCAGCAGGTGATCGTTACCGACGACGCCAGCGGCACCACGGGCGGCGGCTGGATGCTGGCGCACTGGGGTAAGGTGCCGGCCGTGCAAGCGCATGCCGCCGCGCCGATCGCGCTACAGGGCTGGGCGCAGTATCGGGAACGGTGGCTCACGCTGGTAGGTTGAGCGCCTAGCATTCGAATGAAACCAGGGCATGCCCTGGTTTTTTTCGTGCCCGATGTTGCGCAGAACGTTCGCGCTACGGGGTCTGGCTCCGCCGGCATGTGGCGGACGAAGCATCGACGGCTTGTGCTGCGGTGCCTGACCCCAGCCGTTTGCCGGCGTTTCGATGGCGTTTCGATGGCGCTGGCGAAAGGCTGGGGTCAGACCCGCGACGATTTTAACGACTGAAGCTGAAGTCGCGGGCGCCATGGGTCAGACCCCGTGCGCTCGCGCTGGTTGCGACATCCGCGCTACGGTGGCGGAATCAGGTTGATACGCGTCGGGGCATCCCGGTCCACCGTCAGCACCCCACCCTCTTCCTTCAGCTCCACCACCTGGATACTGCTGCGCCGCTGCTCGGTGCCATCGAGCTTCGCAGCGACTGCTGCTGCGGTGCGCCCCGGATGCGTGAAGTAGAACAGGAACGCGCGCCCGCCGCTCACCACCACGTCCGGATGGCCGCCGATCACGCCGTCGTCGGCGCCCTTGCCCGGCGCCTGCAGCAGGTTGTTGGCCTGGCGCTGCCACGTGACGGCATCGCTGGAGCGGTACACGCCCAGGCCCCGCCACACATCGGTGATCATCCACCACGACCCGCGCCACTGGAACACCTTCGGGCCTTCGCCGGCCTGGTCGCCCACCGCCTTGCCCTTCTGCGTCCACGTCGCGAGGTCCGCGCTGTCGGCGGTCCAGATCGACTTGCCATCGAGCTCGTTGTTGTACCACATGCGCCAGCCGCCGCCGGGCAGCGCGGCGATGCTGGCATCGATCACCTTGTCCGTCACCAGCGACAGCGGCCGGGCATTGCGCCAGCTGCGCAGGTCCGTGCTCTCGAGCCGGACGATGCCACGGGGGTGCTTCCAGTCCGTGAAGATGCCCGGCACGACGGTGAGGTACATCTGCCACGTGCCACCGGGCGCGCGGATCACGTCCGGCGCCCAGTGCGTGGCGTTGGCACCACCCATGTCCGGCGGCAGTTCGATATCGGCCGTGCCGACATACGACCAGGTGCCACCCAGGTCGGCCGATTCGGCGATGCCGATCTTCGTGCCATGCACCCACGTGACGCCGGACAGCCCGGGCGTATTCGCGCGCCGCGCCGTGTAGTACATCCACCAGCGCTGGCGCTGCGGGTTCCACACCACGACGGGATCGGCCGCGCCATCGACCACCGGGTCGCGGAACAGCGGCTTGGCGGCCACCGCGCCCTGGTCGGCGACGGGCTCGCCGAAGTCCGGCGTGCCATCCGGCCGCCACGCGATCGCCTGCGCCCGCGTATGCCGGTTCGGATCCTTCAGCGAATCGCCGGCGATGTCGCGGTAGTTGCGCGCGTGGTAGACGTTGATGTCGGTCTTGCCGTCCGGCGTGGTGGTGAACGAATTGTGGCCCGGCCCGAACTGGCCGTTGGCGGCGCTGGTGGCAAACACCGGCTGCGCCGCCTTCGACCACGACGCGCGGTCCAGCAGGTTGGCATCCGCTTTCGCGGTCAGCATGCCCATCGCGTAGTTCGCATCCGTGGCGGACGCGGAGTACGTGAGGAACACGCGGCCATTCTTCACCAGCACGGCGGGCGCCTCGTTGACGTCGTACTTGACGCGTTCCCACGGGTATTCGGGCGACGTGAGCAGCGTGGCCGGGCCCGCGATCGACAGCGGTGATGCCATCTTCGCGATGTAGATGCTGGTCTGCTGCTTTTCCGCTTCCTGCGGGCGCTGCGTCCACACGAGATAGCGCTGGCCGTTCAAGGCGAAGGTGGTGGCATCGAGCGAGAAGGACTCCCAGCCCGTCTTGAGCTGGCCCCGTTCCAGCCACGGTCCCTTCAGCGGATCGTCCGATGCGCATTCCAGCACGTACAGGCGGATATCCCAGATCCTGTCCGCGCGGCTGGCCGTGAAGTACACATACCACTTGCCGTCGATACGGTGCAGTTCCGGCGCCCAGATGTGGTAACTCATCGGGCCAGCGGCGTGCTTGCGCCACACGACCTGCGCCTCGGCCTTGCCCAGGTCGTCGAGCGAGCGGGCGCGCCGCAGTTCAATGCGGTCGTACTCCGGCACGGTCGCCGTGAAGTAGTACCAGCCGTCCTCCTGCAGCGTGACGTGCGGATCGGCGCGCCCCTGCACGAGGGGATTGTTGAAGGCCGGCGGGGCTGCCGGGATGGCAGGCTGGGCGACTGCGCTGCTGCAAGCCACGGCGCTCCAGACGAAAAAAACCGCGGGCATGAAGCCCGCGGTCCGATGACGCAAAGTCATGTGCATTGCGGTTAAACCTCAGTTTGATGCGCGCAGTTTCATGCGCTCAGTTCAATGCGCTCAGTTCATGCGCTCGGTTTCATTACGCTCAGTTCTTGTACGACAGGCTGATGTAGTAACGGCGGCCCGGGAATGCCAGCTCATTGACACGGAACGAATCGCCCGCATTGGTGATCTCGGCCTGGTCCGTCAGGTTCTTGCCCTCGAACGACAGCGTGAAGTTGTCGTTGAAACGGTACTGCAGTTTAGCATCGAGGTAGCCGGTCTTCTCGGAGAAGTTCGGGTTGCCCGACACGTCGTTGGAGCCCGTGTAGTACGCATCGCGGTGGTTGTAGGCCACGCGTGCATTGATCGGGCCACGGTCATACCACAGCGCCGCGTTGTAGCTGTTCTTCGACAGGCCAGGATACGGCAGCACGGTACCATCGAGGGTGTTCAGGCGTTCGGTACCCGGCGCATATTTGTAGTTCATGCGCGTGTAGTTGGTGTCCACGCCGAAGCCGCCCAGCCAGCCCGGCAGGAAGGTGAACGCGGTACGCGCCGTCAGCTCGATACCCTTGGTGGTCGCGCCTTCGCCGTTGACCGCACCCGTTACGTCCCACAGGCGGCCGTCGCCGTACACGTCGACATCCTTCTGCAGGTTCTTCTCCAGGATGTAGCTGGAGATCTTTTTCTGGAAGAACGCCGCGCTGACCTGCGTGTCCGCGCTCGGGTAGTACTCGATCGACAGATCGGTGTTCGTCGCGCGGAACGGCTTCAGGTTCGGATTGCCGGCCGTGCAATCGTCGGCCGTGCCATCGCCGCCCACCGTCGGGCTACCGCTGTTGGCGATACAGTTGATGTTCGGGTTCAGCAGGTCGATCCGTGGACGCGACATCACCTTGCCCCAGCCCAGGCGCACCAGCAGCGTGTCCGGAATGGCCCAGGCCATCAGGTTGGCGCTTGGCAGCAGGTCGTGGTACTCGTTGTCGACCGTGGCGATGCTGTTCGAGATCACGTAGTCCGTGTAGGCCGTGCTGTTCGCGCTGTTCTGGACGCGGATACGGCTCGACGATGCACCGGTGGCACGGCTGCGGGTGTTCGTGTAACGCGCACCGATGTTACCGCTGAAGCTGTAGCCGTACAGTTCCGAATCGAAGTCCAGGCGGGTGTACGCGGAACGCACGTTTTCCTCGGACTTGTAGGCCGGGATCTGCGCATACGTGTTGCCGTCGCTGCCCGGCGCGCTGGTCAGGTAGCCATGGTTGAAGTGCGACGTGTCGAAGCTCGGTGCCGCGGCCGCGTAGTTCGGCGTCGTCCAGCCGGTCGGCAGGCCGCTGACCTTGTCGTAGCCGTTGAAGAACGTGCCCGGCGTGCGGCCGATGATCGAGCTGACCAGCGCCTGCATCTGCGCCGCGGTCGCGTACTTGGTGGCGTAGCTGTTGTTCAGGAACGATTGCGTGTCCGGATTGCGGATGACGCCCGACGTATTGAGCGGATCGTAGACCAGCGTCTGGTTGACGTTGGCGCTGATGATGCTCACGTCGTCGGCCGTCGTGCTCGGGTCGTTGCTGTTCAGGTAGCCGCCGCCGTTGTACTGGCGGCCGGCCGACTTGCGCGCCTGCGCGCCGACCCACAGCTTGGAGAAGAAGCCGTCGAGCCGGTACTTGGCATCGATCTTGGCCTGGTCTTCCGTGTTGCGCGTTTCGCTCGGACGGTACTGCAGCTGTGCCTGCGTGTACGAGCTGGCGTCATCCGGCGAATAACCGGCCGGGAACGTGAAGTGCGGCAGGCCCTGCGCGTCGAGCGTGACCTTCAGGCCCGGCGCGTTCTGTGTCAGCACCACGTTGTTGCTGTCGCTGAAGTAGTCGGACGACGACGTGCCGATCAGGCCTTCCACTTCCAGGCGGTCGCGCTTGAAGCTGAAGCCGCTGGACAGGTAGCGCGAACGGATGTCGAGTTCATAGTCGCGTGCCGAGGTCGAGAACGCGCCCTGGCCGCCCTGGCCCGCCACGTTCAGGCAGTTGCCCACCGTGTATTCGGTCACGTAGTGGTTCTGCACCGTCATGCCGGCCGGCGTACCGGTGGTCGGGATCGCCGTGCAGGTGCCGGCCGTGCCGACCGTGCCGTTGGCGTTGTAGACGGGCGCCTTGCCGGCGCTGAACAGCCGGTTGACGTTGCCGAAGTCGGTACCGAAGTTGCGGTCGTTCAGGCGCTGGTCCTGCTTGTTGTCCTGGTACGAAACGTAGGCATTGAACTGCTTCGAGAACTCGTACTGCGCGGTGATCTCGGCGGACGAGCGCTTGTGATCGCGCGTCCACATGCCGTAGCGGGAGATGCCGGGGGAGTAGTCGTACCACTGGCTCAGGCAGTTGGTCTTGGCGGTGCCGGACAGCGCATCGCAGCCGGCCTGCGAGCCGATCGCGGCCAGCGCCGGGTCCTTGCTTACCACGGTCTTCTCGGGCGAGGCATCCCAGTCGCGCAGGAAGCGCCACGACGTGTTGCGCGCGTAGTCCTGCTGGGTGAGCACCTTGTCGTAGACGAAGTTGCCCATCAGGCCCAGCTTGTTGTTGAAGAATTTGTCGGCCAGCAGCAGGCTGCCGCGCGGCTGCACGCCGCCGCGGCTGGAGGACTGCTCGCCGGAGACGGTGGTGGCAATGGTCGGTTTCTTGAAGTCCAGCGGCTTGCGGGTCTTCACGCTCACGGTGCCGCCCACGCCGCCTTCGGTCATGTCGGCGGTGACGCCCTTGTACACGTCGATCGACTGGATCAGTTCGGAGGCCAGCTCGCGCAGCTCGGCGCCGCGGCCGGCGGTGCCGCCGGTGGACAGCACGGACATGCCGTTGATCTCGACGCGGTTCAGGTCCGGCTCCACGCCGCGGATCGATACCTGCGAGCCTTCGCCGAACGAACGGGTCAGCTGCACGCCGGTGATGCGCGACAGCGCCTCGCCCACGTTCTTGTCCGGGAACTGGTTGATGTCCTCGGCGATGATCGAATCGGACACGGTGGCGTTGCGGATCTTGCGGTCGATCGCGGAGGCGACCGACTTGCGGGTGCCCGTCACGACGACGACGCTGCCCTGCGAAGGATCGGCGGAAGGCGCGGCGGCCGGTACGGACGATGCAGCCGGTGCCGACGATGCGGCGGTCTGTGCGGATGGTGCGGCCGGTGCGCCGGCAGTGCCTTGCGCGGGGTCGTTGGCGGGGGCGGACTGCGACATGCCGGCGGTGTTGTCGCTCGACTGGGTGCGCACTGCGGTGGCTTCCTGCGCCATGGCGGCGTGGGCGGCGAGCATCGAGGCGGCGATGGCGAAAATGGTCCTGCGGTTCAGGCGTCCAACCGCCTGCCCGTGATTCACGTGCTTGGTCACTATAACTCCTCCGATGTGGCCCTTGTGAGCCTTCTGTTTTGGAACCTGCTCGGGGGATTTTATGTTAGAGAAACCTTTGCAATGCCATGCACTCACTAAACAATCAGGAAAGTGATTAGATCAGTCATTCGCTCACGCGATTGATCACGTTGCGTAAATTTTTGCGCAGTTAATTGCTTAAATTGTATCCATATGTTTCCACGCGTCTCTTTTTCGCCTCATGCCCCCCAAGACTGGCAGCGAGCGCCCGTGCCGGCAGTCGGCAAAAAAAACCCGCCGGCTTTTCAGGCGGCGGGTTTCGTTGACGGCGTAACGCTTACGCGTCGCGCGATGCCTTCTTGCGCTCGTGCTCTTTCAGGAAGCGCTTGCGCAGGCGGATCGACTTCGGCGTGATCTCCACCAGTTCGTCGTCCTCGATGAACTCGACGGCGTATTCCAGCGACATCTGGATCGGCGGCACCAGGCGCACCGCTTCGTCGGTACCGGACGAACGCACGTTGGTCAGCTGCTTGCCCTTGATCGGGTTGACGACCAGGTCGTTGTCGCGCGAGTGGATGCCGATGATCATGCCTTCGTACACCGGATCGTTGTGCGACACGAACATGCGGCCGCGGTCCTGCAGTTTCCAGATCGCGTAGGCGACGGCGGCGCCGTCGTCCTGCGAGATCAGCACGCCGTTGCGGCGGCCGGCCATCTCGCCGCGCGAGTTGTCGACCGGGCCATAGGCGTCGAACACGTGGCTCATCAGGCCGGTGCCGCGCGTCAGCGTCATGAACTCGCCCTGGAAGCCGATCAGGCCGCGGGCCGGAATGCGGTACTCGAGGCGCACGCGGCCCTTGCCGTCCGATTCCATGTTCTGCAGGTCGCCACGGCGGCGGCCCAGCTCTTCCATCACGCCGCCCTGGTTGGCTTCTTCCACGTCGACGGACAGGTTTTCGAACGGCTCGTGGCGCACGCCATCGACCATCTTGAAGACCACGCGCGGACGGGACACGGCCAGCTCGAAACCTTCGCGGCGCATGTTCTCGATCAGGATCGTCAGGTGCAGCTCGCCGCGGCCGGACACTTCGAAGATCGTGTCGTCGTCGGTCGGTGCCACGCGCAGTGCCACGTTGGCCTTCAGTTCCTTGTCCAGGCGGTCGCGCAGCTGGCGCGACGTGACGAACTTGCCTTCGCGGCCGGCCAGTGGCGAGTTGTTGACCATGAAGTTCATCGTCAGCGTCGGCTCGTCGACGGTCAGCATTTCCAGTGCGTCCGGGGTATCCGGTGCGCAGATGGTCGAGCCGATGCCGATTTCCTCGATACCGTTGATCAGCACGATGTCGCCGGCGACGGCTTCGTCGACCAGCACGCGCTCCAGGCCCTTGAAGTTCAGCACCTGGTTGATGCGGCCCTTGATCGGGGTAGCGCCCGGACCATCGACGACGATGACGTCCTGGCCGGCCTTGATGCGGCCGCGGGAGATGCGGCCGATGCCGATCTTGCCCACGTACGAGGAGTAGTCCAGCGAGGTGACCTGCATCTGCAGCGGGCCGTCCGGATTGTCGTCACGCACCGGCACGTACTTCAGGATGGCTTCGAACAGCGGCTTCATGTCGCCGCCGCGCACGTCTTCCGTCAGGCCGGCGTAACCGTTCAGGCCCGAGGCGTAGACGATCGGGAAGTCCAGCTGCTCGTCGTTGGCGCCCAGCTTGTCGAACAGTTCGAACGTCTGGTTGATGGCCCAGTCGGCGCGCGCGCCCGGGCGGTCGATCTTGTTGACGACGACGATCGGCTTCAGGCCCAGCGCCAGCGCCTTGCGCGTGACGAAGCGGGTCTGCGGCATCGGGCCTTCCTGCGCATCGATCAGCAGCAGCACGGAGTCGACCATCGACAGCACGCGCTCCACTTCGCCGCCGAAGTCGGCGTGGCCCGGGGTGTCGACGATGTTGATGTGGGTGCCTTCGTACTCAACGGCGCAGTTCTTCGACAGGATCGTGATGCCGCGTTCCTTTTCGAGGTCGTTCGAGTCCATGACGCGGGTATCGACCTGCTGGTTTTCACGGAAGGTGCCCGACTGGCGCAGCAGCTGGTCCACGAGGGTCGTTTTGCCATGGTCGACGTGGGCGATGATGGCGATGTTGCGAATTGCGCGTTTAGTATTAGACATGGTCGTTGTGTTTGCAGTAAAACTGTGGGACGCCGAAGCTGGTTGCTTGAAACTTATTATTCGTGATGCGGTTGGAACGTGAATCAGGTTAAACAGTGTCTGCTCAGCAGGCGCCCCGGCAGGTGCGGATGCACTGAACCCACTAGTATAGCACGGTGGCATGCCGCCTGAAACTGTCGTTGTGTGGTCCAGGGAACGGACCGGCCGGAGCGAAAGCCCCATGCTGGGACCATGCCTTCCCCCGGAACCCGATGAGCGACCGACCTGCCCACCTTCTCGCTGCAACCGCTGCTGTCCATGGTGCTTCCCCTGCCGTTCCCGGACCGGCAGGCCCAGCCATGTCCAGCGCGATCTTTCGCGCGCTGCCGGCACCGTGCGTGCTGCTGTCGCCGGCGCTGGAGATCCTGGAAGCGAGCGATGCCTTCCTGCGCGCCACCGGCAGCACGCGGGCGCGGGTGGTCGGCCGTTCCGTGTTCGATGCCTTCCCGGACAACCCCGCGGACCCGGGCGCGGACGGCGTGGCCAATCTGCGCGCCTCGCTGGAACGCGTGCTGGCCTCGAAGGCACCGGACACGATGCCGCTGCAGCGCTACGACGTGCCCAATGCCGGCATCTTCGAGGAAAAGTACTGGCGGCCGGTTAACACGCCGGTGCTGGACGACGCCGGTGCGGTGAGCTGCATCATCCACCAGGTGGACGACGTGACGTATGCGCTGCGCACCCAGCAGCTGCGCATGCGCGGCCAGGCCCGGCCGCGGCAGGCGCCCACCTTCATGGCCGTGCTGGCCGGCCCCCAGCATCGCGTGGAGCTGATGGACGAAGGCTTCCTCCGGCTGACGGGCCACCGCGACCTGGTCGGCCATCCCGTCACGGAAGGCTTCGACGGCTCCGCCGACGGCAACTTCGCGCTGATGCTGGACGAGGTGTACCGCAGCGGCGTGGCGCTGACGGCGAACAGCACCCTCTATCCGGTACAGGCCGTGCCGGGCGGTCCCGTCGCAGGCCGTTACATCGACTTCGCGTTCAAGCCGGTGCGCGGCGAATCGGGGGGCGTGGAAGGCGTGTTCATCGAGGGCGTGGACGTGACGGACCGGGTGCTGAACGACACCCGTCGCGACGCGCTGGTGCGGCTGACGGACGCGCTGCGCGACCTGCGTTCGCCGGCCGACATCGCGTACACGGCCGCCGCCATCCTCGGCGAAACGCTGGGCGCCAGCCGGGTGGGCTATGGCCGCTACAATCCGGCCACCGACACGCTGTACGTGGGCCGCGACTGGTGCGCGCCCGGCATGCCCTCGCTGGAAGGCACCGTGCAGCTGCGCGAGTTCGGCGGCTTCGTCGACGACATGCGGCGCGGCCAGGACGTGGTGATCGCCGACGTGGACCAGGACCCGCGCACCGCGTCCTTTACCGGGCGCTTCCGCGCGTACCGCACGCAGGCCTTCGTCAACATCTCCGTGATCGAACAGGGGCAGCTGAAGAGCGTCCTGGTCGTCAACGACACGGTGCCGCGGCAATGGGCGGTGGAAGACGTGGCGCTCATGAAGGAGTTCGCCGAGCGCACCCGCACGGCCAGCGAACGGGCGCGCACGATGGAAGCGCTGGTGGCCAGCGAAGGCAAGTTCCGCACGATCACCAATGCGATGCCGCAAATGGTGTGGTCGACCCAGCCGGACGGCTTCCACGACTACTACAACGCCCAGTGGTACGAGTACACCGGCATGGAGCCTGGCACGACCGACGGCGCCGGCTGGAACGCCATGTTCCACCCCGACGATCGCGAGCCGGCCTGGCAGGCCTGGCGCCACAGCCTGGCCACCGGCGAGGTCTACGAGATCCAGTACCGCCTGCGGCACCGCTCCGGCGAATACCGCTGGACGCTGGGCCGCGCCCTGCCGATCCGGAACGCGGCCGGCGACATCGTGCGCTGGATGGGCACCTGCACGGACATCCATTCCCAGAAGCTGGCCGAGGACGAGCTGCGCGACGCGGCCGCGCGCAAGGACGAGTTCCTGGCGATGCTGGCGCATGAACTGCGCAACCCGCTGGCGCCGATCAGCACGGCCGCCCAGCTGCTGAAGGCGGGCCGCGCCGACGAGCGCACGCGCCAGGCCGCCAGCGACATCATCGTGCGGCAGGTGAAGCACATGGCGCACCTGGTGGACGACCTGCTGGACGTGTCTCGCGTGACGCGCGGCCTGGTGCAGCTGGACATGGCGGAGCTGGACCTGAAGGGTGTGGTGAGCAGCGCCATCGAACAGGCGCTGCCCCTGATCGAGGCGCGCCACCACCGGCTCGATCTGCGTCGCTCCACGGCAGCCGCCCCCGTACGCGGCGACCGCACCCGCCTCGTGCAGGTGATTGCCAATGTGCTGAACAACGCGGCCAAGTACACCTCCCCCGGCGGCCGCATCGCGCTGGAGCTGGCGGTGGCCGACGGCCAGGCCCGCATCACGGTGCGCGACAACGGCAACGGCATCGCGCCCGCCCTGCTGCCGCACATCTTCGACCTGTTCATCCAGGGCGAACGCAATCCGGACCGTGCCCAGGGCGGACTGGGCCTCGGCCTGACGCTCGTGAAAAGCATCACCGCGCTGCATGGCGGCAGCGTGACGGTGGACAGCGAAGGGCCGGGCACCGGCAGCACCTTCACCATATGCCTGCCGCTGTCGCTGGCCGCCGGCGCCGCCGTACCGGCCACGCAGGGGCCCGATGCGCCGCCGCCGGCCCGGCGCGCGCTGCGGCTGATGGTCGTCGACGACAACGTGGATGCGGCCCATCTGCTGGCCGCGCTGCTGCGCGCCGAGGGCCACGAAGTCGTCACTGCGGACGATGCGGAAAGCGCGCTGCGCCACCCGCAGCTGGGCACCCGCGACGCGTTCATCCTCGACATCGGCCTGCCCGGCATGGACGGCTACGAACTGGCCCGCCGCCTGCGCGCCGCGCCGGACACGGCATCGTCACGGCTCATCGCGCTGACCGGCTATGGCCAGCCGAACGATGTGGAAGCCTCGCACGATGCCGGCTTCGACCACCACTTCGTCAAGCCGGCCGATCCGGGCAAGCTGATGGCGGCGCTGGTGGCGTGAACGTCTTCGGCTAGGCAGCCGTCTCAATTGCGGTAGCGCAACACCCCCTCCGGCCGGACACCGGAGAATCCCCAAGCTCGCTTCGAACGGGGGGAACCATGCGGGAATCCGGCCATATCACATTTACCAGCAGTGTCTGGGACCGCTTGATGTCTCCGGCGTCCGACAGCGCCATTGCGACGCTCTCCCTCCAACAGTACCGCCGTGCCATCACGCGCGATCTCGAAAACCTCCTCAACACGCGCAGCGCCGTGCCGGATGCTGCGCTGGCAGGCCAGCCCCATTGCCGCAGATCGATCGCCAGTTTCGGACTGGCCGACTTTGCCGAACTGAGTCTGTCCAGCAGCGCGGATCGCAAGGAACTGTGCGACCGCCTGGAAGCGGCCATCGCCCGCCATGAGCCCCGCCTGAAGCAGGTGCGCGCGCAGCTGGTGCACGAACCGGGCGTCGTCAACCACGTGAGCTTCGTGATCACCGGGCGGCTGACTGCACTGGCGAGCAGCACGCCATTGCGCTTCGACGTCGTCCTGCAGCCCTCCACCCTGCACTACTCGATCCGCTGAGCGCTGCAATGAAGAAGCTGCGCGAATACTACGAACGCGAACTGGGCCTCCTGCATGGCTATGCACAGGAATTCGCGGCCGACTATCCGGCCCAGGCGATGCATCTTGGGATGGCAGACGGCGCCGGCGACGATCCCCACGTGGAGCGCCTGATCCAGGCCACGGCGCTATCCAACGCGCGCGTGGCACGGCTGCTGGACGACAGCGACGGCAAGCTGACCGAAGCCCTGTTGAACGTCAATTACCCGCACTACCTGCGGCCCTTTCCTGCTACCGCCAATATCCATATCGATACCGGCGCCGTTACGGCGGTCACCAGGGTGCAGCGCGGGACGGTGCTGAGCGCGAGCTCGCAGGAGGGCATGGCCTGCAAATTTCGCACCGTGCAGGACGTGTTCATCACGCCGCTGGTCCTGTCACGCGCGACGTTTCATGCCATCGCAGACCTGCCGCCATACCTCGCGAGGCCGGCGGATGTCGCCAGTTCGCTCAGCATCAGGATCGAAGGCCCGGCAGGCTTCGATCTGCGCGCTCTGGACGTTCCAGCATTGCGATTGCTGATTGCCGGCGAATCGTCGCTCTGCGCGCTGGTGCGAGATGTACTCTTCCTGCAGGCACAAGCCGCCTGGGTAGAGCTGCCCGATGGCCGGTGGCGCGCGCTGGATGCCGTGCCGCTGGCGCCGGCCGGCTTCTCGGCAGAAGAAGCAGTGCTGCCATGGCCGCCGGCCGCGCATCCCGCATTCCGCCTGCTCGCCGAATATTTTGCATGCCCTGACCGTTTCAATTTCCTCGACCTGATGCTGGCGCCGCTGCTGCGCCCCGCACCGGCCGGCAGCCACTGCGTTACGCTGCACCTGGGCCTGAAAGTGCCGTCCGACTCGCCAGCCGCACGCTTGCTGGCCGGCGTTTCGAAAGCGAACCTGCTGACCCATTGCACGCCCGTCGTGAACCTGTTCCGGCGCAGCGCGTCGCCCATCGAGATGACACACGCGACACCGGACTACGAACTGTTGCCCGATGCCGCCAGCGCCGGTGCCTATGACGTGTACAGCGTGGACCGGGTCAGCGCCATCAGCGCCGCACCACGCGACAGGGCGCCGGTCGAATATCGCCCCTATTACGCTGCCCATCATGGCGAACAACAAGGAAAGGGCCGCTACTGGCTGCTGCGCCGCGATGCCATCCGCGCTGTAACGCATCCTGGCCACGAGCTGCGCATCGCGCTGGTGGACGGGCAACTCGATCCGCTGGCCGAGAACAATGCCAGCGTGTCGATCGACCTCACCTGCACCAACCGCGACATCCCGGCCCGGCTGCGCCACGGTGCACCGGAGGGCGACCTGCAACTGGAACAGGGTACCCAGGGCTGGACGCTGCGTTTCCTGCAGCGGCCCACGCCCCAGTATCGTTTCAACGCGGAGCATCATTGGCGCCTCATCTCGCTGCTGTCGTTCAGCCAGGCGGCGCTGGGCCAGCAAGGCGTCGAGGGACTGCGCGAGGCGCTGGCGCTGCACGACCTTCGCCAGAGCGCCATCACGCAGCGGCAGATCCGCGGCGTCGCCGCGCTGGATCTGCGCCGCGCGCGCACCTGGCTGCGCGATGACTGGCACACGACGCCCGTCTTCGGGACCGACATTCGCGTGACGCTCGACGAGCAGGCCTTCACCGGCGCCAGCCTGCATCTGTTTGCCCAGGTACTCGACCATTTCTTCGGCCTGTGCGCCCACCTCAACACCTTTACGCGGCTGACCATCGTGTCGCTCGCGGACGGCAAGGAGCTCATGCGATGCCAACCCCGGCATGGCGACATCCCGCTGGCCTGATCCGGCGCTTGCTGGAGCAGCCGCAGCGGCACGACTTCTTCCAGGCCGTGCACCTGATCGGCAGGTGGCTGGCTGCGCAAGGTGCCGGTCATACGCTGGACAGCGCCCTGCGCTTCCGGAACAGCATCTCGCTGGCCTTCCCGCGCAACCAGATCGAAACGCTGACGGTCGAAGGTGACCGGGTCTACATGACGCCCGCCTTCATCGGCTTCCTCGGCGTCAAGGGTGTGCTGCCTTACTGCTACACGGAAGCCGTTGCAGCACAGGTTCACGGTGACAGGAACGAAGCGGGCCGCGCCTTTGTCGACTGCTTCTCGCAGCGTTCCGTGCTGCTGTTCTACCGCGCCTGGGAAAAATGCCGGGTCGAGTACCGGCACAGCGCAGATGGCCGCGATGGCTTCATGGCGTTGCAGCTGGCCATAGCAGGTCGAACGCAAAACACCGATGCCGCGATTGCACCACAGGTGGCTGCGCACTACGCCGCGCTGATACGGCAACGTACCGTTCCGGCAGCGCTGATGGCTGCCATCCTGAACGACCATTTCCGCGTGCCGGTGCGGGTCGAACCGTTCACTGGCTACTGGGAGACGTTGCGGCCGAAAGAACAGTCGCGTCTGGGTATCTCCAACTGCACGCTCGGTGTTGACTGCATGTTGGGCACGACATACCGCGCCCTGCGCGTGCGTCTCTGGCTCGGCCCCCTGGACCGGCGCGACTTCGATCACTTCCTGAAGGCGGCGCCCGGCGGCCGAGCGCTGCGCGCGATGCTGGCGCTGTTCAACGTACCCGCGCAGTGCTTCGAAGTACGGCTCATTCTGCGCGCGGACCAAATGCGGCCCATCTTCCTCGACGGCACCGCGAAGCTGGGACAGGGCACCTTTCTCGTGGCCGGCCCGCAATGCGCTGACAACGCCGATACCCGTTACCTCATCGAACCAGGAGACAGCATTGGACTATGACGAACCCGGTGATACCGACCTGATCGCGCAGCTCCTGACGGCGCGCCATCGCCCCATCCGGCTCGTGCTTGCACTGGCGGACGGCCCCTCCGACGATATCCTGCTGCCGCAACGTGTGAGCGGCACGGAAGCCATCTGCGATGGCATCGAACTGCGCGTCTACTGCCTGTCGCTCGATGCCGGCCTGCCGCTGAAGGAACTGATCGGCGTGGCCGCGCAGGTGCAGCTGGTGACGGATGCGGGCGACCTGCGCAGCCTGTGCGGCATCGTTACAGAGGCCAGCCAGGGCGAAAGCGACGGCGGTCTCGCCACGTATCAGCTGGTATTGCGCGATGCGCTGGCGGTACTCGACCTGGCCGTGAATACCCGGGTGTTCCTCGGCAAGACCGAACTCGAGATCGTTCAGCTGCTGCTGGCGGAAGCGCGCCGCCACAATCCGGCACTGGCGGCGTCCTTCGAATTCGAGGTCAACACGGCGCTGGGCATGCGGCGCGATCCGACGCGCAGCCAGATCATCCAGTACAACGAGCGTACCGGCGCCTTCATCCGCCGGCTACTGCGGCGGCGCGGCATCGGCTGGTTCTTCCGCCCGGGACGGGCCAGCGCCGCCGAGACCGATAGCGAAGCACCCTGCCCGCCTGTGCATACGATGGTGCTGTTCGACGATGCGCGCCGCCTGAAGCAAAGCCCGGCCGGCGTGGTGCGCTTCCACCGCAATGCCGCCACCGAGGAACGGGACACCATCACTGCCTGGTGCGGCGTACGCACACTGCAGCCGGGGCGCTTCTCGTACTTCAGCTGGGACCATGCCAATCCACGCGGCACCGGCTTCATGACGGCGAGCGCCGCCAGCGAGGCCGATCAAGGCACGCGCGGCACCAGGCTTGCCGCCGAACTGGAGCGCTACCTGATCGAGGCGCCGCATGTGCGCGACGATCACGAAGACCTGACCGTGCTGGCGCGGCAGGCCATGGCACGCTCGGACTTCGAGGCCAAGTGTTATGTCGCCGAAGGCGGCGTGCGTTCGTGCGCGGCAGGCGAATACTTCACGCTCGACGGCCATCCTGACATGGACCAGCACGGGGATGGCGAGCGCGACTTCGTGATCGTCTCGCAGCACATCGTAGCGCAGAACAACCTGCCGAAGGCTTATGACGCAAGGGTCGAGCGCCTGTTTGCCCGCAACCGCTGGGAGACCGATCCAGCGCTGCCCGTGGCGGCGCGCAACTGGTTCGATGCGGGCGAAATGCGCTTTTTCCTGCGCATGACGTGCGTGCGGCGCGACACGCGCTTCGTGCCAGCGCCCGATTTACAGAACGACCGGCCGCATGCAGCGATGCAAAGTGCCATTGTCGTTGGTCCCACCGGCGAGACGGTGCACTGCGACGAACTTGGCCGCATCAAGGTGCGTTTCAGTGGCATGCGTGAAAAAGACCATGCGCACGCGGAAGGCGCCGGCGCATCCGGCGCCGATGCCGATTCAGCATGGGTGCGGGTAGCCACCAACTGGGCCGGGCCCATCTCCGGCTCCGGTTCGCACTTCGGTGCGCTGACCTTGCCGCGTGCCGGCACCGAGGTGCTGATCGCCTTCCTGGGTGGCGATCCGGACAAGCCGGTCGTCATCGGCCAGCTGTACAACACGTCGGGCCGACCGCCACATTTCGGCACCGATGGCCTGCCTGGCAATCGCTACCTCTCCGGCATGCAGAGCCGCGAAGTCAAAGGTACCCGCGTCAACCAGCTGCGCCTGGACGACACGCCGGGCCAGATCAACGCGCAGCTGTCCAGCGATCACGGGCGCTCGGAGCTGAACCTGGGCTGGCTGACGCAGCCCCGCACGAAAGGCACCGGCACCGCGCGCGGCGAAGGCGCCGAACTGACGACCGACCAGCAGCTCGCGCTACGCGCTGGCAAAGGCATGCTGCTGTCCGCCTGGCAGCGCCTCGGCAGTGGCGGCAGGCAGCTCGACCGCAGCGACTACCTGGCGCTGATGGAGGAATGTGTCGAACTGTTCCGCTCTCTTGGCGAATATGCCGCGTCCCATGAAGGTCTCGCCGTGGATGCTGCCGCGCAGGATGGCCTGAAATCGGGCATCAAGAACTGGGACAAATCCGGTGCCGCCGCCATCGGCGTCACCGCCCCGGATGGCATCAGCTTCGCGACATCGAAGGCGGTGGTGACCTACGCCGCCACCAACATCGACACGGTAGCGCAACAGCACCTGCAGCTGACGGCGGGTCAGCGCATGAACGTAAATGCCGGCAAAGGCATCTCGCTGTTCTCGCACGCTAACGGGCTGCGCGCCATTGCCCATCACGGTCCCCTGCTGATGCAGAGCCAGTTCGACACGACGCAGATCGACTCCGGCAAGGACGTGAAGATCAGCGCCAAGGGCCGCGTGATCATCCAGGCCGAGGAGCTGGTGTTCGTGAACACGGGCGGGGCTTACATCGCGCTGAAGGGCGGCGCGCCGGAGATTGGCGGGCCGGGCGCGTTGACGGTCAAGACGGACGGGCATAACTGGAATGGGGCGGCGAGCAAGTCGGCGGATCTGCCGAAGTTCACCGACGGCGAGTTCGTGCGCACCCCGCGAGTGCTACGCGGCAGCGATGGCGAGCCGGTCGAGGGCGTGAAGATCAATGTGGAGGTCGATGGCCAACGGCGCACCGTCACCACGAACAGTGCCGGGGAGGGCGAAAAGATTACCTCCGATACGGTGCAACAACTGCGCGCCTTCTTCGATCCCAAAGACATCTGAACCGGTTCCAGGAGGCCCGAGATGAACAAGCACGGCACCACCCATAGAACGACCACACCCAAGATGGCCGAATTCGAGGTCTCGAACCAGGCCGCGATCTGCGATGCAAAAGGCGTCACACTTCTGAAAGACTCCTATCTTGACGTGATCATGCAGCTGCCACTGCCTGGCATCATCATCTTCGTCCATGGCGTGAATTCGGATGGCGAGTGGTACGAACAGGCCGAAGAAGGATTGTGCCAAGGCCTGAATAACCGGCTCAAGCGTCGTCCGGAACACATGGAATTTCCAACGCCGACGGCCGGGCAGCTTACGCCGGCGAAGTACACGGCTGAATTAACGGACGACGGCTTTATCAATACGGACCGGGAGCCGGACACATTTCTCCAGGCAGCCGAACATTTCTCTCCCGTCATTCGGTTTCGGTGGGGCTACAAGGCAAATGCAGAAGAACTTCAGAACTTCGGCGACTCGATTTATCTGAATGAGGAAGACTACTGGGGTGGCGGTCCTTTCGCTAATGGGTGTACATCGCTGCCCGATCTGTGGAATGAAGGACTGTCGTCCAATCTTTTTCTCTGGCTGCAAGTACAGCACCTAAACCCCGACAACAGTCGACAGGTATTCTCCTGCCCGCATCGCGCGTACTACATCGTTGCGGCGCTGAGGCTTGCGAAGCTGGTGGAATCGATCCGCAAGGAACAGGCCGATGTACCTATTACCATGGTTTGCCACAGCCAGGGCAATATGGTCGGCATGGCGGCGGCTTTTCTTGGCGATCGAATGCCGGGCCGCCCTGTCGCGAACACTTATGTCCTCTGCAACCCGCCATACAGCCTGGTCGAAGACAACATGACTGAAAACTGGACACAGATGCATATGTCCGACCAGAAAGGCCGCACCGGACGGCAGACTCGCAAGGCAAGGATCGAAACACTCAAGGCTTTCTTCGACATCATCCGCGAGCCTGCATCGCCACCGCAGGAAACCAGCGAGATCAACCGGTGGATGGCCAACACGAAGCATCAGTTCGATGCAGTGACTGACCGTGCGAAGTACGGCTTAGGCACACCATCGCAAACCTGTGGCCGGGTGACGCTTTACTGCAATCCGCATGACCAGGTCATTTCGTCGACCGCCGTTAGGGGAATTGGCTGGCAGGGAATGAGTGCTCAGGAAATTGCGGATACCGGTGGAACAGGTGTCTTCTGCCAGCGTGTGTTCGCTCAAGGGATTTTTGTGGGGAAGGAACCGGATGAAAGGCCTCAAGTACCGAAGAAAAGCTATCACTACTGGCTGCATCACTATAAGAAACCGAAGCCAGGCAGCTGGGATTTCTGGACCCCGGCTTCGCCGATTGCGAAGTACTCGCTGTCCAAAGGCATTGAGGCGAGCAAGCGGGCGGGCGTGATCCTGACTGTCGGAATGGCGCCGATATTTATCGTTGCGACGTGGATTGCCAGAACGAGAATCAATGAACTACCACACAAGAACTGGTATATCCCTCTAGAGGCGCCTGACCTACCAGAACCATTCTTACCTCGGGGTTTTCGTTTTGGCCGGACGACCGCGCAATTCGATGCCTACTGCGATGCACGTGGCCAGGATCGCGACATGGCCCGTGTGCGCGAACCGGACGATCCATATGCCGGCGATCGTCCTATTGGCGATGGCAAGGGCGATCCTGAGCGTGCGCCGACCGACGCGGGTCTGGGGAACCGAGATACCGAGGCGCAGATGCGCTACGAAGATCACGCCCGGTTGCGTATGCAGGCACGACGTGAAGGCCGTGTCGAAAAAGGCGCGAAGGTCATTCACGAAGACAAGCCGGAACAGGCGAACGCGCAGTACAAGGCCTGGCGAGAAAAGAACATCAAGAAGTATCTGGCCGATACGGTGGACACGAACGCTACGGATCACTCGACGACCATGACCAATCCGGAACATGCCGAGAAGGCATTGGCTTATGACGTGGCTGTGGGAGTATGTCATATCAGTCCATTAATTATAAATAAAATTAGGATTACCGCAGATTGGCGCTTGCTTAAAGGTTTGAATAAGGAAGATAGCGGCAAGGAATTTCTTGAATATTTCAATACTGGCCTACTTAAAAATGTGCCAACAAAAAACTGGATAAATAATTTTTCCGAAGCTAATATTCCTGAAAAAATATCAGACTTGCGCCAAAACTTCCCATCATCCCGCGACAATAATTACTGAATTCGCTTTGCCAAGTCCAATCATATGATGCCAATCTTCAAAATTTATTTTAGACCCAACCAGTTAAATTGCGTCAATAGGAAAAATCATGAAATCCTTTAAAAAATTTCATCTATATGCCGTAATTGCGTCATGTTGGTCGTCGCCAGTATTGGCCCAAGCTTCGACCATCAATTCGACCTCGGCTTCGACCCAGCCAAATTCGACTCTTATATCGAAGCCTTTTCTCGCTCAGGTTGTGGGACTGCAATGGTTGAATCCGCTACAACGAAGAGATTACTCGACCGAATGGCAGTTGCTTTGGGCACTAGGGCTTGCAACGCCAAATAAGAATGACGACAAGGTTCGTTCGAATCCGGAACGATTCACAAAAATCCAGAGTATTGGCTCAATAGCCGTTGGAAATAATGGCACAGAAACATTCGAGGGCTATCACGAAAAATATATAGACGAACTTTTTTACAAGATGCACGACGTTTACTTTTCCAGCTCTACCTATTTTTACAACGCGCACTCCCTAACGGATAAAAAAAGTTGGCGAGAGCTTGCCGGGATTCGCGTGGAATACTCGATCCCTGATGGAAGGTTGAAACCGGAAATAGCACAAGTCTATCTACGAAACACAATAACAAACGCATTCAACATTGGAAACATTTATATGCCAACGACCTGGTCGCGCAGCACTCCGCCGGAAGTAAGGGTGACCGTCGGCGCCGCAAATGCAGGATTCACTTCGCTTGCAGCCGCCCTGGATTATTTGCAGGCTCATCCAAATGAAACTGTTTGGGCAATGAACTGGGATGCCCCAAGCCGACCCAAGGACAAGCAGATCAATGAGAACATGGTGCTCCTCGTGCTGGCTGGCCGTGACTACAAAACCGAACGTGCGCCCCTGGCCTGGATTGGTTATCCCGCGAGCCGCAAGGCAGAAGACTTTGAATCGAAGCCGGGCCTGCCGCCGAAGTCGATTCAGGCATGGCAGGCGACTATTCACGATGCAGCACGTAATGCGAACATAAAGCCTGTGGAGATCGGTTACGTCATCCACGATGCGCACAATATGCACCCCGACTCTTCCAACCGTATCGGCGACCTCGCGCAGACACTCACCATGGAAGTTGGAGAAATCGACTATGCCAGGCAATCCTTCAACACGTCTGCGCTTCTAGGCGACATGGGCGCCGGCACTGCACTCACCAACGTCGCGTTAGGCATTGCCTATGCCAATCACATCGGCAAGAACGTATTGGTTGCTGGCACGACGGATCGAACCCAGCCTACCTCGGTCATTGTCATGCCACCCGAGAAAGTCCGCCCCATCAATCATGAGGAACCCTGGTTCCGCGCACGTAGCGAACGGGACGCTCACCTGATGTGGTGGGGTATCCGTCACGATGCGGAGCGTCACATGCAGGGCTATTCAAAGTGATCAACGGGAGACCACCATGCGCGGCATCATCCGACTGAACGATCCCACCAGCCATGGCGGCAGGGTCGTGGCAGCAGCGCCGAAGACCAAGGTGATGGGTGTGGCAGTCGCCCGCAAAGGCGACCGCTGCGTATGCCCCATCCAGGGTCACACTGTGTGCGTCATTATCGAAGGTGATCCGAAGGTGACGATCGATGGCGTGCCGGTCGCGTTCGATGGCCACAAGACCAGTTGTGGCGCGACGTTGATCAGCACAGTGCCGAAGAGTGGACGCGGCTGAAAAGCCTGATCGCAGGGTGGTCAAGCAAGTCTGGAAGAAAATGTCGAGCGCATGTCCCGGTGACTGGCACCAGGACACAGGCAATAAGACACGTAGCACGAAGTTGGGAAGACTACTGCGCAGCAGCGATCAGCCGCTCGGGCTTGAGGATCGCCCACTCGCCCAGCAGGCCAGTGCCGAGCAATCGCCCGTCCGCATAGACGCGTACGCGGCCTTCGTAGGCGGTGGGCGTTGCGACGGCGGGCTCCTTGCCCAGCGGGAGCCGCTGGCCCTGCAGGAAGCGCTTCGCCAGTTCGGGCGTCAATTCGACGGCAGGGAATGTCGACAGCAGCGCATCGACCGGTGCGAGCAGCGACAACGGCGCCGCATGCGCGGTCAGGTCTTCCAGCGTGATCATGCCGGAGGCCTGCAGCGCGCCGACGCCAGTGCGGCGCAAGGCATTCAGGTGCGCGCCGCAACCCAGCGCGGCGCCAATGTCTTCACCCAGCACGCGGATATACGTGCCCTTGCTGCACGTGACTTCCAGCTTCAGGAACGGCGCCTCGTACGACACCAGTTCCAATCGATGGATGACAATATTGCGCGCCTCGCGCTCCAGCGTGATGCCGGCGCGCGCGTACTCGTACAGCGGCTTGCCGTCGCGCTTGAGCGCCGAGTACATCGGCGGCACCTGCGCGATGGGGCCGCGGAACTGCGCGAGCACCGCTTCGATCTGTTCGACGGTGATCTCGGCGACGTCACGAGCGAGTGCGGGATCGGGCGGTACCACCTGCCCTTCCGTGTCCCCCGTATCGGTGCGCACGCCCAGGTGCACGGTGGTGACGTAGGTCTTGTCCGCCTCCAGCAGGTCCTGCGAGAACTTGGTCGCCTCGCCGAAGCACAGTGGCAGCAGGCCGGTGGCGAACGGGTCCAGCGTGCCGGTGTGGCCCGCCTTCTTCGCGTTCAGCACGCGCTTCGCCTTGATCAGCGCATCGTTCGACGACAGGCCCACGGGCTTGTCCAGCAACAGCACGCCATCGACCAGGTCGCGCACCCGCTTCACACGCTGCGGTGCGCCTTGCGATGCTTCCTGCGTCATTTTTTTGCCGCGTCGTCGTCTTCGCTGCCGCCGTTCTGCTGCGCGTCGAAATCGGCCGCGCGCGTGGCGTTGGCCTTGTCGATCAGCGCCGACATCGCGATGCCGCGCGAGGCGGACATGTCGTGCACGAAGTGCAGCTGCGGCAGCGTGTGGATGTGCAGGCGCTTGCCCAGCTGGTTGCGCAGGTAGCCGGCGGCGGCCTGCAGGCCGGCCAGCGTGTTCTTCACCGTCTCCGGGTCGTCCTTGAGCATCGTGAAGTAGACCTTGGCGTGCGCGTAGTCCGGCGTCAGCTGCACTTCGGCCAAGGTCAGCATGCCCACGCGCGGGTCCTTCACTTCGAAGGCGATCAGCTCGGAGAGGTCTTTCTGGATCTGGTCCGCCACGCGCAGGCCGCGCGCGGGAATCGATTTACTGTGTTTTGCCATGATGTCCTACCAATGAAAATATGGCGGTGCCGCCGGACGAAAGACGCCGGCGGGCGCGCCACATAAAAAATGGCGGGTGGCGCCCGCCTCCACGCCAACAGCGCGGAAGGGGCGGCACCCGCCATGGATACCGCGTCCAACGATTACAGCGTACGCGCCACTTCCTGGATCTCGAACACTTCCAGCGTATCACCCACCTGGATCTCGTTGTAGTTCTTCAGCGACAGGCCGCACTCCAGACCGGCGCGCACTTCCTTCGCGTCGTCCTTGAAGCGCTTGAGCGAATCGATCTCGCCGGTCCACACAACGATGTTGTTGCGCAGCAGACGGACCGACGAAGCACGCTTGACCACACCATCGGTGACCAGGCAACCGGCAATCGCACCGACCTTCGACACCAGGATGACCTGGCGGATTTCCACCTGGCCCGTGATGTGCTCGCGCTTCTCCGGCGCCAGCATGCCCGACATGGCTGCCTTCACCTCTTCGATCGCGTCGTAGATGATGTTGTAGTAGCGGATGTCCACGCCGTTCGCTTCGGCCAGCTTGCGCGCCTGGGCGTCGGCACGGGCGTTGAAGCCGATGATGACTGCCTTCGACGCGGTCGCCAGGTTGACGTCCGACTCCGTGATGCCGCCCACGGCCGCGTGCACGATCTGCACCCGCACTTCCGAGGTCGACAGCTTCTGCAGCGAGCCGACCAGCGCTTCCTGCGAACCCTGCACGTCCGTCTTGACGATCAGCGGCACGTTCTTCACTTCGCCTTCGCCCATCGAGTCGAACAGGTTTTCCAGCTTCGCGGCCTGCTGCTTGGCCAGCTTCACGTCGCGGAATTTACCCTGACGGAACAGGCCGATCTCGCGCGCCTTGCGCTCGTCCGCCATGACCATGACTTCTTCACCGGCGGCCGGCACTTCGGTCAGGCCCTGGATCTCGACCGGGATCGACGGACCGGCTTCGGCCACCGCCTTGCCGTTCTCGTCCAGCATGGCACGAACGCGGCCGAACGACGAACCGGCCAGCACCACGTCGCCACGCTTGAGCGTACCGGACTGCACCAGGATCGTGGCAACCGGGCCGCGGCCCTTGTCCAGGCGGGCTTCGACGACCAGGCCACGGGCTGGAGCTGCGACCGGTGCTTTCAGTTCCAGCACTTCGGCCTGCAGCAGCACGTTTTCCAGCAGCGTGTCGATGCCCTGGCCCGTTTTCGCGGACACCGGCACGAACGGCGCTTCGCCGCCGTATTCTTCCGGCACCACGCCTTCGGTGATCAGTTCCTGCGTCACGCGCTCCAGGTTGCCGCCCGGTTTGTCGATCTTGTTGATCGCCACCACCAGCGGCACGCCGGCCGCTTTCGCGTGGGCGATCGCTTCCTTCGTCTGCGGCATCACGCCGTCGTCCGCCGCCACCACCAGGATGACGATGTCGGTCGCCTTGGCACCGCGGGCACGCATGGCCGTGAAGGCCTCGTGACCCGGGGTATCCAGGAACGTGATCATGCCGCGCGGCGTGTCGACGTGGTAAGCGCCGATGTGCTGCGTGATGCCGCCGGCTTCGCCCGACGCGACCTTGGCGCGACGGATGTAGTCCAGCAGCGACGTCTTGCCGTGGTCGACGTGGCCCATCACCGTCACGACCGGCGCACGCGCCGTCGCTTCGTAGTGGGTCTGTTCGCCCTGGTCGGCCAGCAGCGCTTCCGGATCGTCCTCGGCGGCGGCAAAGGCCTTGTGGCCCATTTCCTCGACGAGGATCATCGCCGTTTCCTGGTCCAGCACCTGGTTGATCGTGCACATCTGGCCCAGCTTCATCAGCTGCTTGATCACCTCGGAGGCCTTGACGGCCATCTTGTGCGCCAGTTCGGCGACGGTGATCGTTTCCGGCACGTGCACTTCGCGCACGATGGCTTCCGTCGGTGCCTGGAAGTTGGTTTCGCGGTCGTCGTGGTGCGAGTTGCGGCCACGGCCGCCACGGCCGCCACCGGCACGCCAGCCATCGCGGCTGGTCGGTGCGCTCGGACCCGGACGGCCCTTGCCGCCACCCGGCGCGCCACGCTTCTTGGCATCGTCGGACCAGGTCGACGACACATTGGCCGACTTGATCGACTTGCGATCGCCCGGCTTCTTGTCATCCTTCTTGTCCGTCGTGGCCGTGGTGGTGCCCGGCTTCTTGTCGGCAGGCTTGTGCAGCGTGCCGGCAGGTGCGGCCGGCTTGACCGGTGCGGGGGCCGGTTCCGGCGCCTTGATCACGCGGCGCGGCTGCGCCATCATGGCCTTGATCTGGGCCACTTCGTCGGCGACGGCCTTGCGGGCCTTTTCGGTCGCTTCGGCGCGTTCGGCCGCTTCCTTCGTTGCCGCTTCGGCCTTCTTCTTGGCTTCCTCGGCATCGGCAGCGCGCTTCTTGTCCGCCGCTTCCGTGTCGGCCTGCTTCTGCGCGTCGCGGGCACCGGCCTTGTCGGCCGCTGCCTTGTCGGCGGCGGCCTTCGCCGCTTCCGCATCGGCGTGACGCTTCGCTTCCGCCTCGGCGGCCGCGGTGGCTTTGGCTTGCGCTTCCTTCTCGGCGTCCAGGCGCGCCAGGCGCTCCTGCTTCTCGCGCAGTTCCGCTTCCTGGCGGGCGATCAGCTCGGCCTGGTTGCGGATCTCTTCTTCGCGGCGGGCGTTCTCGGCCTCGTCGACCACGGGCGCGGCAGGTGCCGGGGTGGTGGTCGCGGGCAGGTCGTCGCGCTGCACGAAGGTGCGCTTCTTGCGCACTTCGACCTGGATCGTGCGGGTCTTGCCGGAAGCATCGGCCTGCTTGATCTCGTTGGTTTCCTTGCGGGTCACCGTGATCTTCTTCTTTTCCTGTTGACCAGCGGCGCCGTGGGTACGGCGCAGGTGTTCGAGCAGCTTGTCCTTATCATCTTTCGACAATGGATCTGACGCCGAGCTCTTCTCGACGCCCGCGGAACGCAGCTGCGTCAGCAGCAGGTCTGCAGGCATCTTCAGTTCGGTGGCAAATTGGGCTACGTTGTTACTCGCCATTCAGTCCTCTTTTCTATGTGTCGCGATGATATTGATTTTGCTGTCGTGCCCTGCGCTTACGCGCGGGCCGCCTCCGCCGAAGACCATGCCTTGGCCTGGAGAGCCTTGGCGCGATCGTCGTACTTGCCGTCGACCAGCTTCATTTCATCGTCGGTCACATCTTCAAATTCGTTGGTGATCAGTTCCCGTGCACGGTCCGTCGACAGCGCCAGGATGGCGCCGAATTCGTCGTAGGCCAGGCCGGCAAACTGCTCGAGCGTCTTGATGCCCGCGAGGCCCAGCTTGCCCGCCGTGATGCGGTCCATGCCTTCCAGGCCTACCAACCCTTCTTCCATGCCTTCCAGTCCTTCTTCCGACGCGATCGCTTCCGTCACCAGCGCGTCGCGGGCGCGGGTGCGCAGCTCGTTCACGGTGTCTTCGTCGAATGCCTCGATCTCCAGCATCTCCGAGATCGGCACGTAGGCGATCTCTTCCAGGCTGCTGAAGCCTTCCTCGACGAGGATGTCGGCCACTTCCTGGTCCACATCGAGCTTCGCCATGAACAGGGCGCGTACTGCCGCCGTTTCCTGGGCCGCCTTGTCGGCCGATTCCTCGGCCGTCATGATGTTGATCTTCCAGCCCGTCAGTTCGGACGCCAGGCGCACGTTCTGGCCGGAGCGGCCGATGGCGATGGCCAGGTTTTCCTCGTCCACCACGACATCCATGGCGTGCTTGTCTTCGTCGACCATGATCGACGACACGTTGGCCGGGGCCAGTGCGCCGATCACGAACTGCGCCGGATCGTCCGACCACAGCACGATGTCCACGCGCTCGCCGCCCAGCTCACCGGTCACGGCCTGCACGCGCGAACCGCGCATGCCCACGCAGGTACCGATCGGGTCGATGCGCTTGTCGGCCGTGTAGACGGCGATCTTGGCGCGCACGCCGGCATCGCGGGCGGCCGATTTAATTTCCAGCATGCCCTGCTCGATTTCCGGCACTTCCAGCTCGAACAGCTTCATGATGAAGTCCGGCGCGGTGCGCGACAGGATCACCTGCGGGCCACGCATATTGCGGTCCACGCGCAGGATGAAGGCCCGCACGCGGTCGCCGATGCGCAGGTTCTCTTTCGGGATCATCTGGTCGCGCGGCAGGCGCGCTTCGATCTTGCCCGATTCGACGATCGCATCGCCACGTTCCATGCGCTTGATGGTGCCGGTGACCAGCGCATCGCCGCGCTCCAGGAAGTCCTGCAGGATCTGTTCGCGTTCCGCATCGCGCACGCGCTGCAGCACGACCTGCTTGGTGTCCTGCGCGAAGCGGCGGCCGAATTCCACCGACTCGATCGGCTCTTCGATGTATTCGTCGACTTCGATATCGGGGATCTGCTCTTTCGCTTCGAACAGCAGCACTTCCTGGTCGGGCAGCTGCAGGCCGGCTTCGTCCGGCACCACGTGCCAGCGGCGGAAGGATTCGAATTCGCCGGACTCGCGGTCGATCGAGACGCGGATGTCCACTTCGCCTTCATAGCGCTTCTTCGTGGCCTGCGCCAACGCGAATTCGAGCGCGCCGAAGACCACGTCCTTGTCGACGTTCTTTTCGCGCGCCAGCGCGTCCACCAATAACAAAACTTCGCGACTCATGCTTTGCGGCTCCTAAAATCCACCTGCGGCACCAAGCGTGCCTTATCCATATCCGCGAGCGTGAAATTCAGCACCGCAGGACCATCTTTACTTTCAAATTCAATACCCAGCTGCTCGCCTTCCGGCGCCTGCAGGATGCCCTGGTAGGACTTGCGGTTCGCGGTGCCCGGCAGCGCGAGGCGCAGCTTCACGATGGCTTCCAGGCCGGCGAAACGTTCGAAGTCGACCAGGCGGCGCAGCGGCCGGTCCAGGCCCGGCGACGAGATCTCGAGCCGTTCGTACGGCACGTTCTCGACCGTCAGCACGTGGGACAGCTGGTGGCTCACCGTGGCGCAGTCTTCCACCGTGATCGGGCCTTTTTCCTCCGCATCCGCGGCAGGAAAATCGATATACACGCGCAGCAGGCCGCGCTCGGCCCGTTCGAAATCGACCAGGTCGTAGCCCAGACCCGCTACGGTCTTCTCAATCAGTTCCGGCAGTTGCAAAGAAAATCTCCAGATCGGGCCGCGGCGCCTGCCGCCGACCTCGGGTAAAACGGTTCACAAGTTGTGCTGCACATGGGTGCCGCACATTTGTGCTTCACATTTCGCGAAGCAAAAAAAAAATGGGCAACTGCCCATCTTCCTGTGTTTCCCACCTGACGGGCCCGGATTCCAGGCGTTTCAGCTTGGCAATCTCGGAACAGCCTCTGCGATCAATCCGGTCAGAGAGCTTTTATCAGGCCGCTTATTATAACGTGCTAATGATTTCGCTGCAACGCCGCATAGGCGATGGCACGCTATTACAACAGCGACAAGGTTGTTTTTTGTACTGCAGAGCGGGCGGGAACCCGGGCGGGCTGGCCGCCACATCAGTCAGTCGCGCTCGCCGGCATTGGGCCAGGGATCCCATATGGGAGCACCCGGCCGGATATCAAGCCGCAAGCCGCAAATCAGCCCTTGCGACGCCGCGGCATGCCGTGGTCCGTCGCACCGCCGCGCGGCTGGCCGCCGCCCCGACGCTGCGATTGCCCGGCGAAGCCGAACGTCGTCTGCAGCGGGTCGGGCTGGCGCGGACGCCCGCTCTTGCCCTGCTGCGGACGGCCGCCGCCGTTGCCCTGGTCACCCAGCGTGGCGCGGCCGATGCCGCCCTGGCCGCGGCCAGCACGGCCCAGGCCGGCACCGAAGGCGCTGCCGTTGCCCTGGCCAGCACCGCCCGGACGGCCGCGGCCGCCGCGTGGCGCCTGCGGGAACGGATCGGCGTTCTTGTTCGAGACATCCATGCGGTTGAAGTTCGGTTCGGACTCGCGCTCGCGGCCGCGGCGCTCGCCACCACGGGCACCCGCCTCGTTGCCACGCTCGTTGCCGCGCTCGCCGCCACGCTGATTTCCATTGCGCTCGTTACCGTTGCGCTCGTTACCGTTTCGCTCGTTACCGTTACGCTCGCCGCGGTCATTGCCGCTGCGCTCGCCCTTGGCGCCGCCCTCGGCCGAGGCCTTCTTCTCCACGCCGACCAGCGACAGCAGGTCGCGCACGGTGTTTTCTTCCATCTCTTCCCAGCGGCCGCGCTTCAGGTTCGACGGCAGCGTGAGGGCACCGTAGCGCGTGCGGATCAGGCGCGAGACGGTCAGGCCGATCGCCTCGAACATGCGGCGCACCTCGCGGTTGCGGCCTTCGCCGATCACCACGCGGTACCACTTGTTGACGCCTTCGCCGCCGCCATCGGCGATCTTGGAGAACTGCGCCATGCCGTCTTCCAGCTCCACGCCGGCCAGCAGCTTCTGGCGCATGCCCTCTTCCAGCTCGCCCAGCGTGCGCACGGCGTATTCGCGGTCGATGTTGTAACGCGGGTGCATCAGGCGGTTCGCCAGGTCGCCGCTGGTCGTGAACAGCAGCAGGCCTTCGGTATTGAAGTCCAGGCGGCCGACGGCGATCCATTTGCCGACCTTCATCTGCGGCAGGCGGTCGAACACGGAGGCGCGGCCATCCGGATCGTCATGCGACACGATCTCGCCGGCCGGCTTGTGGTACACCAGCACGCGCGGCGGCTTCTTGCTCACCTTCCGCTGGATCAGCTTGCCGTTGATGCGCACCGCATCGGCGGGCAGGATGCGCTGGCCGATATGGGCCGGTTCGCCGTTCACCGACACGCGGCCGGCCACGATCAGGTCTTCCATGTCCCGGCGCGAACCGAGGCCCGCTTCGGCCAGCACCTTGTGCAGTTTCGGGGCATCGTCATCGGCCGTCAGGTCGCGGCGCACGGCCTTCGGCGACTGCTTGCTGCGCGCGCCTTCGGCCTTGTCGAATTCATCCGAGGTAACGAAGGAGAACACGGCATCGGCTTCGCTCGGCTTGCCACTGGCACCGCCCGGGCGCTGCTGGCCGCGCTGGCCACGGCCCTGCTGGGCTGGCTGGCCCGGCTGGCCGTTGGCCTGTTTTCCCTTGCCGTTCTTGTTGCGGCCGCGGCCATCGCGGCGGCCTTCGCCGCGCGCTGCGCCATTGCCTTCATTGCCGCCCTGGCGCTCTTCCTGCGGCGCACCCTCGGCGGCCACGGGCGCTACGGCTTCCGCCGCAGGCTGCGCGGCAGCTTCGATGCCGGCTGGCGCTTCGGCCTGGCCGGCATGTTCGGCGCGCTCCAGTTCGCGCAGCGCGCGCTGTTCGCGCATCTGGCGCGGACCGCGCGGGGTACGTGCCTTCGGTGCCGCATCGGCAGCCGGGCTGGCCTCGGCTGCAGCCTGGGCTGCTGCCACGGGAGCCGCGGTTTCAGCGGCCGGCTCGACAGCCTTCCTGGTGCGGGCGCGCGGCTTTTTCACGGTGGCGGATTCGGTCACGGCGGCAGCGTCGGCTGGTGCTGCTGCCGGCGCGCTGTCGCTGCCCGACTCGGTGATCAATGCCGCAGCCGGTGCAGCCGCCTTGCGGGTGCGCTTCGGCTTCGCTTCGGGTGCCGGTGCGGCCGCGCCCTCCGTTGCCGCGGCGGCAGCCGCCTCGATCTGCGCCTTGGTGCGGCGCTTCGGTTTCACGGCGGGTTCAGCCGGCGCACCGGTCTCGGGAATATTGTCAGTGTTGTTCATGCTTGTCATCTTGCGTGGGCGGCGCCGGCACCGGTTCGTCGGGGCAGGATTCCCCGGGCGCTTCATTGTCATTGGCTGTGGCGGCATGCGCCGCCTTCTCGAAATTCTCCTGCAGCGCCGCCTCGAGCACGTCGATCGGATCGGCATTCTGCACGTCGCCCATTTGCTGCAGGGGCGGCAGCTGGGACAGCGACTGCAATCCCAAATCGTCCAGGAACTGTTTCGTGGTGCCCAGCAGTGCCGGGCGTCCCAGCACGTCGCGGTGGCCGACCACGTCGACCCAGCCGCGGTCTTCCAGCATCTTGACCGTCTGCGAGTTCACGGCCACGCCGCGGATCTCTTCGATATCGCCGCGCGTCACGGGCTGGCGGTACGCGATGATCGCCAGCGTTTCCAGCGTCGCCCGCGAATACTTCTGCGGCTTCTCCGGATTGAGCCGGTCCAGGTACTGCTTCATCTCGGGCCGGCTCTGGAAGCGCCAGCCGGTCGCCAGGGACACCACTTCGAGGCCCCTGCCCTGCCACTCCTGCTGCAGCTCGGCCAGCAGGCCCTTGATCGTTTCGGACGGCACACCGTCTTCCGGCGACCGGCCGGCATCGTCGCCATCGACGAACAGCTTCTTCAGGCTGTGCACCGACAGCGGCTCACGAGCGCAAAGCAGCGCGGTTTCGAGGACTCTTTTCGCCTCAGCTGTATCCATAAAGCCACTAGTGGTTGCAAAGCGATGCAGGGAGCCGCAGTCCGCCCTCGAATAGCGGTTGGGCCAGAAACGATCTGGCCGGCAGTGCCGGGGCTGGAGGGGAGATGCATCGTCGGAACGCGGTATTTCAGGAGCGTGACCGCTGGCGGACCCGGAAGAACTGCGTGGTCGGGGGGAGCCGTTTCATCCAATGACCGCCATTGTAACCCATAAAACCTCGCCGGGTGCAATTCACCGGTGCAGCGAAATGGCGCTGTCAGGCTGCCGGCTGGTCGCCGAGGCGCTCGGCCAGGATCGCGGAAACGCCCAGGAAGGCGGGATACTCGGCCGTGATCACATAGGTGGGGACATTGGCCAGGTAGGCGCGCATGCGGCCCTTGTCCTCGAACCGCGCGCGGAACGCCGAGCGGCCGAAGCGCTCGCCCAGCTTCGGCACGATGCCGCCGCCGATATAGACGCCACCCTGTGCGCCCAGGGTCACGGCCAGGTTGCCGGCGACGGTGCCCAGCATCGCGCAGAAGGCTTCGATCGCCTCGTCGCACAGCGAGCAGCTGCCATCGAGCGCGCGGCGCGCCACGTCGGCGGCGGACAGTTTTTCCGGCGCCACGCCGCGCAGGTGGGCGACCGCGCGGTACAGCAGCTCGATGCCGTTGCCGGAGATCAGCCGCTCGGCCGACACGTGCTCGAACTCGCGCCAGGCGAACTGCAGGATCGCCACTTCCTTTTCGGTGACGGGCGCGAAGCTGACATGGCCGCCTTCCGACAGCAGCGCCGTCCAGCCGGACGCCGACGGCACCAGTCCCGACACGCCCAGCCCGGTGCCGGCACCGACCAGGCCCAGCGGCGTTCCGGCCACGGGCTCGCCGCCACCGACCTTGCGCTTCTGCTCGCCCAGCTGCGGCAGCGAACGGGCCAGCGCCGTGAAGTCGTTCACCACGGCCAGCACGTCGAAGCCCACTTCGCCGCGCATCGCCTCGATCGAGAATTCCCACGAGTGGTTCGTCATGCGCACATGGTCGCCGGTGACCGGATTGGCGATGGCGATCGCGCCGTGCTTCACCACCGGTGCCACGGCCGCGATGTCCGGCAGCGCCAGGTAGGCGCGCAGCGCGGCGGCCAGCGTCGGATGTTCGCAGCAGGGCAGCACGTGCACATGACCCACCTGCCCCGGCGCCGTCTCCAGCGCGAAGCGCGCATTCGTGCCGCCCACGTCGGCCAGCAGGCGCGGACCGCCGGGAAAAGCGGAAGGAGCGGTCTGCAAGACGGTCTGCGGCGCGGGTGTGGACATGGCGTTCATGGGCTATCGGGAGAAAAAGTGTCGCTTATGCTATCGGATTTGGCCGCGGCCGTGCAAGCGTTTCACGTAGTTTAATTACATGAGGCGGCGTCGATCCTGGCAGTTCGAGCGCAAGCACACGGCCTCCCGCAAGGTTGCTGCGCGAGGCAGCGTAGGAATACTACAAAGTGTGATTGCGCGACTGAGCGGTTTACTGAGCGGTTCACTGAGCGGTTCAGTGAGCGAGTCAGTGCGAGGCGCCCGGCGCTGGCAGGTCGCCCTCGCCGCCATCGAGCACGACGTCCGGACGGAAAGCGCCATTCCAGGCTTCCAGGCCGCCATGCAGTGGACGGGCATTTTCGAAGCCGTGGGCGTGCAGCTGCTTGGCGATGGCGGCCGCCGTCACGTCGTTCGGGCAGCTGCAGTAGACGATGATGTCGCGGTCCTTCGGCAGCACCGCCAGCAGGCCGGACAGGTTGCCGTCCACGTGCAGCGCGCCCGGCACCGGCGGATCGAGGCGGCGCGCGGTGGCGCTGCGGGCATCGACCATCACGGGCGCGTTGCCGCCGTCGAGCAGGCCGCGCAGCTCTTCCACATGGATGCGTTCGACGCGCATGGCGCGCTGGAAGCGGCGCCGTTCCACGTACTTGAACAGCACGAACAGGCCCAGCAGCGTGCCCAGCACGGCCAGCGCGGTGCCGCCCATCGTGGCGAGGATGCCCAGCACTTCGTCGACGTTCTGCTGGAAATACACGCCGATCAGGATGCCCGTCAGGCTCCACATCAGCCCTCCGAGCAGGCTGAACGACAGGAACAGGGGCAGCGGCGTGCCCATCGCCCCCGCCAGCGGCGGCGCGATCGTGTTGAAGCCGGGGATGAACTTCGCGACGATCATCGACTTCGGACCCCATTTGCGGAAGTTGTCCTCCGTCTGGGACACGCAGTAGTCGGGCGACAGCGAGATCCGGCACAGTACCTTCAGGATGCGCTTGCCGTAGCGGCGCCCCGCGTTGAACCAGAACAGGTCCGCCGCCAGGCAGCCGCACATCGCCACCGCCAGCACCCCCGCCAGCGGCGTGCCGCCATTCATCGACAGCGCGCCGGACACGATCAGGATCGGATACGCGGGAATCGGCGCGCCCATCTGCTCGACCAGGACGACGGCAAACACGATCAGTACGCCGTATTCCTGCAGAAGATAGATGAAGTTCGCCATGGTCCCGCCATCTTAACGTATCCCGCCCCCGCCGTCAGGCGCCATTGGAGATACCGCCACAGCCGAGTTCGTGTCAACTTCGGGGTCAGTCACGTTTGTTGACACAAGCTCGGCTTTAATAAGGCTGAGCCCGTGTCAACTTTGGTGACTGACCCCGATGCTGACACGGGCTGGACAGTGGCTAGCGGGTGCCGGGGATGGCGGCGAGCAGCGTGCGCGTGTACGGGTGCTGCGGGTTGCGGTAGAGCTCGTCGGCGTCGGCGCTTTCGACGACGGCGCCGTGCCGCATCACCATCACGTGGTCGGAGATGTACTTCACCACCGCCAGGTCGTGCGAGATGAAGAGGTAGGACAGCCCGAACTCGTCCTGCAGGTCCTGCAGCAGGTTCAGCACCTGGGCCTGCACGGAGACGTCCAGCGCGGAGACGGATTCGTCGCAGACGAGGATTTCCGGCCGCAGGGTCAGGCAGCGCGCGATGGCGATGCGCTGGCGCTGGCCGCCGGAGAATTCGTGCGGGTAGCGGTGCAGCGCCGCCGCCGGCAGCCCGACGCGCGCCAGCCATTGCAGCGCCAGCGCGACCCGCTCGGTATCGTTGGCGCCGATACGGTGCAGGCGCATCGGCTCGAGCAGGATCTGGCCCACCGTGAAGCGCGGATTCAGCGAGGCGTACGGATTCTGGAACACGATCTGGATGCGCCGTTTATACGCGTGATACTCCCGCGGCGACATGGCCAGCAGGTCGCGCCCTTCGAACAGCGCGCTGCCGCCGCTGGCCTGGTGCAGCCGCAGCAGCGTCAGGCCGACGGTGGTCTTGCCGGAACCGGATTCGCCAACCACGCCCAGCGTCTTCCCGCGCGGCAGACGGAACGACACGTCCTGCACGGCCTGGAACTCGCGCTTGCCGAACAGGCCTTCGCGGACCCAGAAGCTCTTCTTCAGGTTGCGCACGTCGAGGATGATCTCGTCGTCCGCCGCATAGCCGCGGGTTCGCTGCGGCACCGCGTCCGCCATCCCATCCGCCCGCGTGCCGCCCTCCATGAAATCGGCGATGACGGGCAGCCGCAGCGGCCGCGCATCGAGCGGTGGCCGGCAGTGCAGCAGCGCGCGCGTGTAGTCGTCGCGCGGTGCGCCGATTACCTGCTGCGCGCTGCCCTGCTCGCGGATCTCGCCATGCCGCATCACCACCACTTCATCGGCGATCTCGCTCACCAGCCCCAGGTCGTGCGTGATGAACAGCACGGCCATGCCCCGCTGGCGCTGCAGCTTCGCGATGAGTTCCACGATCTGCTGCTGGATCGTCACGTCCAGCGCGGTGGTCGGCTCGTCGGCGATCAGCAGCTTCGGTTCGCAGGCGATCGCCATCGCGATCATCACGCGCTGCTGCTGGCCGCCGGACATCTGGCCCGGATACGCATCGATCTTCGTGGCCGGATCGGGAATGCCCACTTCGTCCAGCAGCGCCAGCGTGCGCACGCGTGCCTGCCGGCGGTTCATGCCCATGTGCCGGCGCAGCACCTCGCCGATCTGGAAGCCGACGGTGAACACGGGATTCAGCGAGGACATCGGCTCCTGGAAGATCATCGCGATGTCGCGCCCGCACAGAGCGCGGCGCGCCGCCGTATCGAGATGCAGCACGTCGCGGCCATCGAAGCGGATGCTGCTGCCCGCATCGACCAGCGTGTTCTCGCGCGGCAGAAGACCCATCACGGCCAGCGAACTGACGGACTTGCCGCTGCCCGATTCGCCCACCAGCGCCACCGTTGCGTTGCGCGGCACGTCGAACGAGATGCCTTTCACGGCCTCGAAAATGGTGTGTTTGTCGACGCGGAAGGCGATGCGCAGGTCGCGCACTTCCAGCAGGTTGTTCGTCTCCTGCGTCATCGTGTCTTCACCTTCGGATCGAGCGCATCGCGCAGCGCATCGGCCAGCAGCGAGAACGCGGTGACCAGCACGGCCATTGCCGTGGCGGCCGCCGTCAGCTGCCACCATTTGCCCAGCAACAGTTCATTTTGTGCCTCGTTCAGCATCGAGCCCCACGACACCACCCCGGCCGGCACGCCGAAGCCCAGGAACGACAGGATCACCTCGGCCTTGATGAAGCCGACGACGAGGATCGACATCTGCACCAGCGCCACGTGGCTCACGTTCGGGAAGATGTGCGCGAACATCTTGCGCCATGCCGAGGCGCCGATCGCATCGGCCGCCAGCACGTACTCGCGCGCCTTGTGCTTGATGTATTCGGCGCGGATCAGCCGGTACGGCCCGGTCCATCCCGTCAGGCCCAGGATCAGCACGATCGTCAGCACGCCCTTCTGCTGCAGCACCGCCGCCACCGTCAGGATCATCAGGATCGACGGGATCGACGTGAACACGTTGTAGAGCCAGTTGAACGCATCGTCGACCAGGCCGCCGTAGTAGCCGGAGATGGCGCCGAACAGCGTGCCGAGGCCGACGGCGACGAAGGCCGCAACCAGCCCGACGACGATCGATGTCTCGCCGCCCTTGATGGTCTTCTGCACGATGTCGTGGCCCCATTTGTCGGCCCCGAACGGCAGCGTGGCGCGGCGCACCGGCGGCGCGCCGCCATCGGGCAGCTGCGCGCGCAGCGCTGCGAGGTCGGCCGCCAGCGGATCGAACGGGTTTGCCCGCGCCGGCGGCGCCGTTGTGGCCGCAGCCACGGTGCCGGGATTGGGCACGCCGGCAAACGTGGGCGGCGCATAGTTCACGCCCACCTCGTCTTCCCAATCGGCAGCCACCAGGCCGCTGGCGGACAGCACCAGCAGCAGCAGGAACGCCGCCACCACGGCCAGCGCCGCCATCGCCAGCCGGTCGGCCCGCAGCCGCTTCCAGGCCAGCGTCCACAAGCCGGCCGAGCCATTCGTCACCGGCGCCCTCATCGCAGCTGCACGCGCGGATCGACGGCCTGGTACAGCAGGTCCGTCAGCAGGTTGAACACCATCGTGGCAGCCGCGACATACACGGTGATCGCCTTGATGACGGGGAAGTCGCTGCGCTCGACGGCCAGGATGACTTCGCGGCCGATGCCGGGAATGCCGAAGAAGCGCTCCAGCAGGAAGGCGCCGATCAGCAGCGCCGGCAGGTTGGCCATCACGTGCGTGAGGATCGGGATGGCGGCGTTGCGCAGCACGTGCACCCACATCACGCGCCGCTCCGGCAGGCCCTTGGCGCGCGCGGTGCGCACGTAATCCTGGTTCGCTTCGTCGAGCACGAAGCTGCGGTACAGCCGCAAGGTGGGCGCGATCGATACCGCCAGGCCGATCAGGATCGGCAGCAGCGCATAGCGCAGCAGGTTGTCCGTGAAATGGTCGCCCCAGCCCTGCACGGGGAACAGCCCCAGCTTGTAGGCCAGGCCGTACTGGAAGACGATGATGTAGACGAGGATCGAGACCGACATCGCGGCCGTGCAGGCCACCATCGTCAGCCGGTCCGTCAGCGAGCCGCGCACGAAGGCGATGGCCAGCGCCAGTGCGATGCCCAGCAGCGTTTCCAGGACGGTGAGCGGCACCAGCACCGTCAGCGACGGGCCCAGGCGCGAGGCCAGCACGTGCCCGACAGGCTCGCCGGTGGCCCAGCTCTGGCCGAAATCGAACGTGACGATCTGCTTCAGGAAGATCAGCAGCTGCACGTGGTAGGGCTCGTCCACGCCCAGCTGGCGGCGGATATTGGCGATCGCTTCGGCATTGGACATCTTGCCGGCCAGCAGATAGGCGGGGTCGCCGCCCACCCAGTTGAACAGGATAAAAACGAGCAGCACCACGCCGAGCATCGTCGGCAGCATCTGCCACAGGCGGCGCAGGAGAAAGGCGGGCATAGTCATGACAATGAATAAAAGGCAATGCCGCCGGCTGGGCAAGCGGGTCTGTCCTTCAGGCAGCACGATAGCGCAAAAGTCCGCTGCGCGACAGATATTGCATTAATAAAGTGAGTTCGCCGAATAAAGTTGCGTCATAAGAACTTTTGCTCAGCAGTTGTATCAATTCCTCCACAATTTCTTAGCCATCACATTGTTCATTTACGAAGATTAACGATGAGCGCAATTGCCGTAAAAAGACGTGAAGATACGCGGAATCCTGCCGAATAGATGCACTTTTTTTAATGAAGCTGCAATTCGACCTCCGGCAAATGAATTCAACCCGACAACTTTTTGTTTGACCGGCGTCAACCCGCGATGCTTTCATGAGTCCCCAAGGAAGTTCATCGCTTCCGGGACACGAACACAGACACACCCATCTGATGTTCATCGGAAATTATTTGTGGAGGTAGTACCCATGGTAGAGAAAATGATGGCTCGTTCAGTACGCCTGGTGTTCGCCGGCGGCATGGCAGCCACGCTGAGCATGGCCGGTGTTGCCAATGCACAGGACAATTCCAGCATCCAGCGCGTCGAGATCACGGGTTCGTCGATCAAGCGCGCCAGCGCCGAGACCGCATCGCCGGTCCAGGTGATCAGCCGCGACGACCTGCTGAAATCGGGCAAGGGCACCGTCGCCGAATACCTGCAGACGCTGACCGTCGACGGTGCCGGCTCGCTGCCGACCGGCTTCGGCAACGGCTTCGCTGCCGGCTCTACCGCGATCTCGCTGCGTGGTCTGGGCGCCACCTCCACCCTGGTACTGCTGAACGGCCGCCGCATGGCGCCATTCGCCCGCGCCGATGACGGCCAGAAGAGCTTCACCGATCTGTCCACCGTGCCGATGCAGATCGTCGAGCGCATCGAGATCCTGAAGGACGGCGCCTCGTCGACCTATGGCGCCGACGCGATCGCCGGCGTGGTCAACATCATCCTGCGCAAGGACGTGCAGGGCCTGGAAATCAAGGCCGACACGGGCTGGTCGCGCTATGACGACGGCAAGGCCAACAAGGCCTCCATCACCTATGGCCAGGGCGACCTGGACACCGACCGCTACAACTGGGTCGTGAACGCCGAATACAACCAGTCGGACCGCATCGCCAACAGCGACCGCCGCAGCCGCGCCTACATCGGCAACGGCGACCTGCGCGCCTACGGCTTCCCGGTCGGCACGCAGTTCGCCGGCGGCTACATCAACGGCACCAACAGCGTCAGCCCGTCCACCACCGGCATGGTGCGCGATCCGGTGTCGACCAACTACGTGAGCCTGCCAGGCTGCTCGACGCTGTCCGCGACCACGAACCAGACCGGCGCCAACGGCGGCTGCCTGTACTACGCCGACCAGTGGCGCGACATGCAGCCGGAAATCGAGTCCACCAACCTGTACTCGAAGGGCACGCTGCAGATCAACGACAACACCCAGGCCTACGTGGAACTGGGCTACTCGAAGCGTTCGACCGGCTTCACGATGACGCCGCCGTCGATCACGCCAACGGTTGCCTTCCCGCCGAACGCCACGACGCCACAGGGCTTCATCAACTACGGCAACCTGAACCTGCTGGCCGCTTCGCACCCGCAGAACCCGTTCGGCGCCCCGGCCCGCGTGCGCTACATCGCCACCGACATCGGCCCGTCCGAGCGTAAGGCGGACAACGAATTCCGCCGCTTCGTCGTGGGCGTCAAGGGTTCGGCCCTGGGCTGGGACTACGACACCGGCTTCACGTATTCCGATTCCAAGCTGGACCTGGAATACACGAACATGCTGAACATGAACGTGCTGCAGCAGGCGCTGAGCAACCCGGCGTCGCAGTACTTCCCGTACTACCTGGGCACCCAGGCATCGAAGAACCCGGCCTCGCTGTACGCGGCGCTGGTGGTCGATGCAATGTCGCACTCGAAGACCAGCCTGTCCGTGGTCGACTTCAAGGCCACGCGTGAACTGCCGATCGCCCTGCCGGGCGGTAACATCGGCCTGGCCGTCGGCGCCGAACACCGTCGCGAGAAAGTGTCGAACCCATCGCTGTCCGGTTCGGAAAACGGCTCCATCAACTCCAGCTACGTGGCCGCCTTCGGCGACGCCAAGGTGTCGGCCATCTACGCCGAGATCCTGGCACCGCTGCTGAAATCGCTGGAACTGTCCGCCGCTGTCCGTTACGACAAATACGACAACTTCAACTCCACCACGCCGAAAGTCGGCCTGAAGTGGACCCCGGTGCGTAGCTTCGCCCTGCGCGGCACGTACACGGAAGGCTTCCGTGCACCGGGCGCCGCCGAAGGCAGCAGCGCTTCGCAATCGACCGGCACCTCGACCGTGCGCGATCCGATCCGTTGCCCGGGCGGCGTACCTGCCGCTGGCGGCGCCACGCTGACCGACTGCGCCATTCCTGTCGCAGCCGTCAAGGTGGGCGATGCCAACCTGCAGCCGGAAACGTCGAAAGGCTACACGCTGGGCATGGTGTGGGATCCGCTGGACGGCCTGAGCCTGGCGCTGGACGGCTGGAAGATCAAGCGTGAGAACGAGATCAACCCGCTGCCGTACAACGAAGCGGCGGCCCTGCCGACCGCGATCCGCAACGACAACAACCTGGTCGTCGGCGGCGTCGTGCGTCCGAACACCGGCACGCTGGTGCTGACCCAGGCACCGTACCGCAACTCGAGCTTCACCGAGATCTCGGGCGTCGACCTGGACATCAAGCAGCGCCTGCGCCTGGGCGACTACGGCCGCGCCACCGTCGGTGCCGTGATCACCCACGTCGCATCGTGGGCCCGTCACGAAAGCGCCACGACCGTCTACCAGTTCGCCGGCACGCACGGCAACTGCGACACGTCGAACTGCGCCGGCACGCCGAAGAACAAGGTCAACCTGAACGCTTCCTGGGACATCGGTGCCTGGAACTTCGCGGGCAACCTGAACTGGCGCGACAAGATGAAGAACATCCTGTACGAAGGTGCAGGCTGCGCTTCGGTCCTGGCCAATGGCCAGCCAGGCACGAAGGATTGCGAAATCGCTTCGTTCACGACCCTCGACCTGTCGACCCGCTGGAACGTCAACAAGCAGCTGACGCTGTTCGCTTCGGTGAACAACGCCTTCGACAAGATCGCTCCGCTCGATCCGCTGACCTACGGCGGCATCAGCTACAACCCGATGGATGCATCGGGCGCGATCGGCCGCTACTTCAAAGTGGGCGCCAGCTACAAGTTCTTCTAAGCTGAAGCTTTAGTAAAAAAGCAAGAGCGCCCCGCGAGGGGCGCTTTTTTTATGGGCGCTCGATTCCCGCCATATCTGTTTTCTGTTGCAGGTACGCGACAAACGTGCAATATTTCTTCGATAGTCACGTGCCTCGGAGAAACTGCACCACATATGAACAATTAGCCGACGATGGGAATCTTTTCCAAGAAGTAACTAGTTTCCAAAAGCGCCATCCCCTCCTTTCTCCCCGCCCCGCCCGCTCTCCGTTACAAAACCGCCCTGCCCGACCGTTGACGGAAAGTCGCGCCAGGTGGTCTCATCGCCCCCCGTAGGAACGCCACCGTTTCCTGCGCCTGGGGAGCCAAGCAGCACACGACGTTGTCACAGCTCGCTGATTCACGTTTGAAGGCAATGAGAAAGATAGACACCATGATGGAAAAAATGATGGCCCGTTCGGTCCGCCTGCTGTTCGCAGCCGCCGGCATGAGCGCCGCCGCCGTGCCGATGCTGGCACAAGCACAGGACGCGGGCATGCAGCGCGTCGAGATCACCGGTTCGAGCATCAAGCGCGCCAGCGCCGAAACGGCATCCCCGGTCACCGTGATCAACAGCGACGAGCTGCTGCGCTCCGGCAAAGCCACCGTCGCCGAATACCTGCAGACGCTGACCGTCGACGGCGCCGGTTCGCTGCCGACCGGCTTCGGTTCCGGTTTCGCTGCCGGCTCCACCGCGATCTCCCTGCGCGGCCTGGGCGCCACGTCCACGCTGGTGCTGCTGAACGGCCGCCGCATGGCGCCGTTCGCCCGTGCCGACGACGGCCAGAAAAGCTTCACCGACCTGTCCACCGTGCCGATGCAGATCGTCGAGCGCATCGAGATCCTGAAGGACGGCGCCTCGTCCCTGTACGGCGCCGACGCGATCGCCGGCGTGGTCAACATCATCCTGCGCAAGGACTTCACCGGTCTCACCGTGCGCGGTGAAACGGGCTGGTCGCGCTACGACGACGCCAAGCAGAACAAGGCCTCGATCACCTACGGCCAGGGCGACCTGGACGAAGACAAGTACAACTGGGTCTTCAACGCCGAATACAACCAGTCCGACGAACTGAAGGCCTCCGACCGCGCCAGCCGCGACTGGATCGGCCACGGCGACATTCGCCCATGGGGCTACGGCCTGTCGACGCAGTACGCGGGCGGCTACATCAGCAACGGCGCCGCATCGCCATCGCCGACCGGCGCGCTGCTGAATCCGGCCACCGGCCAATACGTGTCGCTGCCGGGCTGCGCCAACTTCTCGACCTCCGTGCAGGGCGATCCGCGCGGCGGCTGCGTCTGGCACCAGGACCAGTTCCGCTCGCTGCAGCCGCAGATCGAATCGGTCAACCTGTACACCCGCGGCACGTGGCAGATCAACCCGAACCTGCAGGCCTACACGGAACTCGGTTACTCCGAGCGCAAGACGTCGTTTACGATGACGCCCGGCTCCACCTCGTCGACCGTGGTGTTCCCCGGCGCGAACGGCGGTGCGAACCAGCTGATCAACTACGGTTCGGCCATCGTGATGGACGCGACGCATCCGCAGAACCCATACGGCCAGGACGTGCGCCTGCGCTACTCGGCATGGGACATCGGCGCCTCCGTGCGTGACGCGAAGAACGAATTCAACCGCATCGTGCTGGGCCTGAAAGGCAGCAACGCCGGCTGGGACTGGGAAGCCGGCTACACCCGCTCCGAGTCGAAGCTGGACCTGAGCTGGTCCAACATGCTGAACCTGAAGGTGCTGCAGGCTGCGCTGGGCGATCCAACGAGCCAGTACTTCCCCTACTACATCGGCACGCAGGCGTCGAAGAACTCGCCGGCGCTGTACGCGGCCCTGTCGCGCAATTCGACTTCGCACTCGACCACGCGCCTGAACGTGGTGGACTTCAAGGCCACCCGCGAACTGCCGGTGACGCTGGCCGGCGGCAATATCGGCCTGGCGATCGGCGGCGAACACCGCGAAGAGAAGCTGAGCAACCCGAGCCTGTCCGGCACGGAAGACGGCTCGATCAACGGCAGCTACACCGCCGCGTTCGGCGATACCAAGGTGTCGGCCGTGTACGTGGAAGCGCTGCTGCCGATCCTGAAGACCGTTGAACTGACGGGCGCGCTGCGTTACGACCACTACGACAACTTCAACTCCACCACGCCGAAGCTGGGCCTGAAGTGGACGCCGTTGAAGACGTTCGCGCTGCGCGGCACGTACACGGAAGGCTTCCGTGCCCCGTCGGCGGCCGAGAACAGCACGATGTCACAGGCCGTCGGTTCCGCCTCCGCGCAGGATCCGGTGCGCTGCCCGACCGTCAATGGCGTGCCGACCCCACGCACCGGCGCTAGCCAGAGCGACTGCTCGGTGTCCGTCAGCTCGATCAAGATCGGCAACCCGAACCTGCAGCCGGAAGAGTCGAAAGGCTACACCCTCGGCATGGTCTGGGATCCGTTCGATGGCACCAGCCTGTCCGTCGATGCGTTCAAGATCAAGCGCAACAACGAGATCAACCCGGTGTCGTACGCCGAAGCGGCCGCTTCCCCGACTGCCGTGCGCAACGACAACAACCTGCGTGACGCCAATGGCGCCGTGATCCCGAACTCGGGCACGCTGCTGGTGGTCTCGGGTGCCTACCGCAATTCGTCGTTCACGGAAGTGAAGGGTGTCGACCTGGATGTCAAGCAGCGCCTGCGCCTGGGTGACTACGGTCGCGCCACGCTGGGCCTGACCTGGACGCACATCTCGTCGTTCCTGCGCGCCGAATCGGACACGCTGCAATACCAGTTCGCCGGCACGCACGGCAACTGCGACACGTCGAACTGCATGGGCACGCCGAAGAACAAGGTCAACCTGACGGCTTCGTGGGACATCGGCGCGTGGAACTTCAGCGGCCTGGCCAACTGGCGCGACAGCATGAAGAACATCCGCTACGAAGGCGCACCGTGCGCCAGCCAGTTCGCCAACGGCACCGTTGCGCCGAACGGCTGCGAACTGGCATCGTTCACGACGGTCGACCTGTCGACCCGCTGGAACGTCAGCAAGCAGTTCACGCTGTTCGCCTCGGTGTCGAACGTGTTCGACCGGGTGGCACCGCTGGATCCGCTGACCTACGGTGGCATGAGCTTCAACCCGCTGGATAACTTCGGCGCCGTGGGCCGTTACTTCAAGGTCGGCGCGCAGTACAAGTTCTTCTGAACTAGCGCGACTGACTGACCGGGCGGCCCTGCGGGGCCGCCTTTTCGTTATTACGGCATCGCCGCGTGCAGCATCGGAACGTCACATTTGGTGACATTCCCCGAACAAAAATTGACAAATAGCACGCCCGGATGATTTACTACGGCCCCCGTGATTATTTGTGAGAATTGCGGGCATCCGCCGGTCATTAAACGATGGTGACTGCCGGTTGGCAGCATGGGCTGCGCCAGCCTCCCCTACCCGGCGGGGCTGTCAGTTGTTCGCAATATCTGAAAGTTGTCATGATTGAGAAAGTCTTGTCTCGCTCCCTGCGCGTAATGTTCGCGGGCAGCCTGGCGATGGGCATGCACGCCGCGACCGCGCAGGAAGCCGGCGAGCAGTCCATGCAGCGCGTCGAAATCACCGGCTCGTCCATCAAGCGCATCGCTGCCGAAGCGTCGCTGCCGGTGCAGTCCTTCAACCAGAAGGACATCAAGAAGACGGGTGTCACCACCGTCACCGATTTCATCCAGCAGATCCCAGCGATGCAGGGCTTCTCCGTGGCGGCCGATTCGGTCGGCGGCGGCGGTGGCGGCATCACCACGGCATCGATCCACAATATCGGCGAGCAGTACACGCTGGTGCTGCTGAACGGCCGCCGCATCGCGCCCGCCAACTCCGGCACCACGATCGACCTGAATTCGATTCCCCTGTCGGCCGTCGAGCGCGTGGAAGTGCTGACCGACGGCGCCTCGGCGCTGTACGGTGCCGACGCCATTGCCGGCGTCGTCAACTTCATCCTGAAGAAGGGTGCCTCCGACTGGCAGATCGATGCCAAGTACAACCGCCCCGAACGTTCCGGCGGTTCGTCCAATGCGGTTTCCCTGTCCAAGGGCTTCGGCGACATCGACGACGATGGCTACAGCGTGTTCTTCTCCGCCAGCCACGACGAACAGAAGGCCCTGAAGGCATCGCAGCGTTCGTTCGCCAAGACGGGCATCGTCAACTTCACCGACCCGGCCAACGGCCGTGCGCTGCAGTTCATCAACGGCTCCAGCCTGGCGCTGCCGGCCAACGCCGCGGTGCGCTACACGGCCGCCAATGGCGACGCCAGCTCGGTCAACCTGAACCCGTACGCGCTGTCGCACAACGGTGCCTGCGCGCCGATGAATGCCGACTTCTACGGCAACGGCAACTGCTACTTCGACCACGCGTCGACGATCGAGATCAATCCCGAGACGAAGCGCGACGGCGTGTTCAGCTCCGGCGAATTCAAGCTGGGCGCCAGCGGCTTCAAGGCGTTCTACGATTTCGCCTTCACCAAGGCCAATGTGCGCTCCGCGATCGCACCGTTCCCGGCGCAGTTCTCGATCGACCAGGGCTCGGCGCTGTACAACCGCTACGTGGCGCCTTACCTGACGGCCGAACAGGCCGCCGGCGTGACGAGCGTGACGGCCAACTACCGCCTGATGGAAATGGGCAACCGCACGTACGACTACGGCACCAAGGCCACGCACATCGTTGCCGGCGTCGATGGCAATGCCTTCGGCTGGGACGTGAACTCGGCGTTCACCTGGTCGCGCAACCGCCAGACGCAGGACTATGTCAGCGGCTTCCCGGTCGCGGCCAAGTTCGACGCGGCGATCGACGCGGGCCTGCTCGATCCGTTCACCTATGGCTACGGCGAGATGCCGGAGGCGATGAAGAACACGCTGCTGGGCACCGGCTTCTCCGGCCTGTACAGCACGCAGACCGTGATCATGAAGGGCTGGGATGCGCGCGGCTCGCGCGAAGCGTTCAAGCTGCCGGGCGGCACGGCGATGCTGGGCGTGGGTGTGGACTATCGCGACACCAACTACCAAGTGGCCAACGAGGACGTGGCGAAGAACGCCGAGATCCTGTACGAAAGCCCGAGCATCGACAGCGGCTACCACCGTGCCAACGCCGGCGCCTACGCCGAGCTGATGATGCCGATCACGAAACAGCTGGAAGTGACGGCCTCCGCGCGTTACGACCGCATCGGCGCGACCAAGGACAATGTCGGCGGCGCCAGCTACGGCCAGACCGAAAGCGCCAATACCTGGAAGCTGTCCGGCAAGTACTCGGCCACGAAGAACCTGATGTTCCGCGCCGCGGCCGGCACCGGCTTCCGCGTCTCCACGATGCAGCAGATCGCCGGCATGCAGGAAGACTGGGGCGTCACGGGCGGCAACTACAACTGCCCGCTGGCCGGCACGAACCACCCGCTGGCCTCCTACTGCAACGGCGTGGGCCGCCAGCAGTTCGAAGCGTTCCGCGCGGGTAATGCGGAACTGGCGCCGGAGAAGTCGAAGCAGTGGTCGATCGGCACCGTGTGGGAACCGCTCAACGGCGTGTCGATGGCGCTGGACCTGTGGCAGGTGGAGATCCGCGACCAGGTCACGGATGTCGCCGAATCGCAGATCTTCGCGCAGTGGGAAAAGTACGCGAACCTGTACACCACGAAATACGTGGCCTCGACGGGCCGCAACGAGCTGGCGATCGTCTATGCGCCGGTGAACATCGGCCGCGCGGAAAGCCGCGGCATCGACTACGACTTCCAGCACCGCATGAACCTGTGGGGCGGCAAGCTGACCAACCGCCTGGCCGGCACCTACCTGCTGCGTTCGCGCTACACGGAACCGGGCACCAGCGACGAATGGACCAGCAACCTGAACCGCTACAGCAGCAACGACGACGTGGCCTTCCGCCACATCATCCGCGCCTCGTCGTCGTTCGAGACGAAGCAGTTCACGCACACGCTGACCGCCGCCTACCGCAACGGCTACATCGACAAGCCGCAGACGGAAGACGACTGCGCCGTGATCGTGGCCGGTTCGCCGGGCGAGTGCTACGCGATCACGCTGCAGGTGCCGAGCTACACCACGTTCGACTACCAGGTGGCGTACCGCCCGATGGCCAACGTGGAAATCACCGGCGGCATCCTGAACCTGTTCGACCGCGACCCGCCGTTCTCGCTGCGTAACGCCGGTTCGCACCAGGTGGGCTACAACCCGTCGTATTCCAGCGCGCTGGGACGGCAGTTCTACCTGTCCGGTTCCTACCGGTTCTGATGGCCTGGCCGGTTCGCCGGTCCTGACGGCCTGATGCAAAAACGGCGCCGCGGCGCCGTTTTTCATGGGATGTTCCGAAGGCGTTCGAGTCACGGGGTCTGTCCCCGGCAAGAGCTCGCCCGCGCGTCCACCGCCAGCGTCCGCCAGGGGACTGACCCCGATTTCTGCAACCGCTGCGATGGCGCTGGCCAACATTGGGGGCAGTCCCCTTGTTACCGACAACAACGCATCCCCCCTTGGAGCCTGCGGGGACAGACCCCAAGCGCGCACCGCGGGCCGCCTTACTCCCCCTTCAAGCGCCGCGTTCGCACGGCTTCAGCCAGCTGCTCCAGCACCCGCACGCTGGACTCCCAGTCGATGCAGCCATCGGTGATCGACTGGCCATAGGTCAGCTCCTTGCCCGGCACCAGATCCTGGCGGCCGCCGACGAGATTCGATTCCACCATCACGCCGACGATGCGCGAATCGCCGCCCGCCACCTGGCCGGCAATGTCGGCGCACACGGGCACCTGGTTCTCCGGCTTCTTCGAGCTGTTGGCGTGCGAGGCGTCGATCATCAGGCGCGCGGCCAGGCCCAGGTTGCCGATGGCCTTGCAGGCCTCTTCCACGCTGGCGGCATCGTAGTTCGGCGTCTTGCCGCCGCGCAGGATGATGTGGCAGTCCTCGTTGCCGTTGGTGGACACGATGGCCGAGTGGCCGCCCTTCGTCACGGACAGGAAGTGGTGCGGCTGCGAGGCCGCCTTGATGGCTTCCACGGCGATCTTGATATTGCCGTCCGTGCCGTTCTTGAAGCCGACCGGGCAGGACAGGCCGGAGGCCAGCTCGCGGTGCACCTGCGATTCGGTGGTGCGGGCGCCAATCGCACCCCAGGAGATCAGGTCGGCGATGTATTGCGGACTGATCACGTCGAGGAACTCGGTGCCGGCCGGCAGGCCCAGCTCGTTGATGTCGCGCAGCAGCTCGCGCGCCATGCGCAGGCCATCGTTGATGCGGAAGCTGTTGTCCATGTACGGGTCGTTGATCAGGCCTTTCCAGCCCACCGTCGTGCGCGGCTTCTCGAAGTACACGCGCATGACGATTTCCAGGTCGCCCTTGAGCTGTTCGCGCAGCGGCGCCAGGCGGCGCGCGTATTCCATTGCCGCTTTCGGATCGTGGATCGAGCACGGGCCGATGACCACCATCAGGCGGTCGTCCTGGCCGTGCAGGATGCGGTGCAGCGCCACGCGGGCATCGGCAGCCGTGGCGGAGGCGCTGTCGGTGCAGGGGAATTCGCGGATCAGGTGCGAAGGCGGGGTCAGTTCCTTCATTTCGCGGATGCGCAGATCGTCGGTGCGTTGCATGAGGCTCTCCAGGTAGTGTCGCTTGAAACTGTCGGGGTAAAAAAAAACCGCCATCGCTGGCGGTTTCTGGTATCTGCTGGAACGTTCGCTTTGCTGCTTTTCGCTTACGTGCACCGGCCTGTACTCAACCGCCTGAAGGCTGGGAGCCAAAAATAAAAGTAGCCGGTAAAGAAAGCGAAGTGGTGCATGAACAGTCCTATAAGTTGAATGACTATAACAACAAGATCCGGCGTTTGGCAAGCGATTGTGGGCGACACCGGCTACCGGACAGTCGCACGAACCCTATTTCGCGCCGTGTCCGCACGCTGGCGCGCCCGGCTTTCAGCATGAAATTCTTGCCAAGACGAAAACCTTGTGAATGACTTTCGGAAGAGACGATCACGTTTCGGCAGCCGCAGGAACGCTGGCAAAAGTCACATTTCGCTGAATATAAATTGGTCGGCAGCGTCGTGCGTTGCGACAGCGAATTTTGATTTAGAGAAATCGCTCTAGCTCTGCAATTCATGGCGCGTCGTCCGAGCTGCAGCAGAACGTCACCGCGGCCAAGCGCACCAAAAATTTCAGTGAACAAACTATTTTCTGCAAATTCGTCCAAATAACCGTCATCTACGCCGAACTTGCCTGTTACATTTTGACGCAATTTTTACTTCCAACCCTCCCTCTCTTATGCTGTTTTTGCGTGTGCGCGGGTTGACACCTCCAAATTTTGTTGCGCACATGAGACATTGCAGTTTCCTAAACTGTTTATCTCCTATATAAGTTCGTCTCTCACGAAAAACATCGGACACCTTCTGGAGAACCACTGATGACCATCAAAATTCGCCCCCTGCCAGGTGGACTGCGCCGGGCTTTCCCGGTGGCAGTGCCACTGTTGATGTCGGTTCTGACCGCTCAGGCACAAACCACCGAACCTGCTGCCGGCCAGACCGTACAACGGGTCGAAATTACCGGTTCGAACATTCGCCGTTCGCAGGCTGAAACGGCATCGCCGGTTCAGACCGTGAACCGTGCCGATATCGAAAAATCGGGCAAAACCACCGTCGCCGAACTGCTGCAAACGCTGGCAGTCGACAACTCCGGTTCCGTACCAACCAGCTTCGGCAGCGGTTTCGCCGCCGGCGCATCGGGTATCTCCCTGCGCGGCCTGGGCGCCCAGTCCACGCTGGTGCTGCTGAACGGCCGCCGCATTGCGCCGTATGGCCTGGCCGATGACGGCCAGAAAACCTTCGCCGACCTGAACATCATCCCGGCCGAAGCAGTCGAGCGCGTTGAAATCCTGAAAGACGGCGCCTCCGCCATCTACGGTTCCGATGCCATCGCCGGCGTCGTCAACGTGATCCTGCGCCGCGACTACGTGGGCACCACCGTGCGCGCCAGCCAGGGCCTGTCGAACGAGAAAGATGGCGCGGACACCCGCATCGCCGTCACGCACGGCGTGGGCGACCTGGAAACGGACCGCTACAACTTCCTGTTCAGCGCCGAATACGGCAAGAAAAAAGAAGTGTGGAACCGTGACCGTGCCGACCGCGGCGCCGTCGGCAAGAGCGATCTGCGCGACTTCGGCTTCTCCGCACAGGAAGCCCTGGGCGGCACTGGCGCGATCGTCAATTCCGGCTCGGCCGGCAGCTCGATCATCGGTAACGTGCAGCAGCCTGGCGGTGGCTACTACAGCCGCGACAGCCTGGCAGCCGGCAATGGCTTCACCCGCACCTTCCCGGGCGCGAAGTGCTCGAACCTGACCAGCCACCCGCAGGGCGACCCACTGGGCGGCTGCCTGATCGACTCGGCACAGCAGTACAACCAGATGCAGCCACGTCAGGAAACCCTGAACCTGTTCTCGCGCGCCACGTTCCAGCTGAACCCGGACTGGCAGGCGTACGTTGAACTGAACGGCTACCACAGCAATTCCGATTCGTCGTCGACGCCTTCCGGCATCAGCGGTTCGGTCGGCTACCCAGGCGGCCCGGTCAACAACGCCACGATCTCGCTGGGCGCCGCGCACCCGGACAACCCGTACTTCGGTTCGACCGCCCGCCTGCGCTACCTGGCGTATGACGTGGGCCCACGCACCAGCAACATCGAATCGAACTTCACGCGCGCCGTGGCCGGCCTGAAAGGCTCCGCCGCAGGCTGGGATATCGACTCGGCGATCCTGTTCTCGATGAACAAGGTGAACAACGAGCGCGGCGGCTACCTGCAGCGCGACGTGGCCTACGCCCTGCTGAACCCGTCCGCAGCGAACGTGGCTGCCGCCCAGGCATCCGCAGCGTACCGCGCCCTGCCGGCCGGCACCTACTGGCGCATCGGCGAGAACGCCGGCCTGAACTCGCAGGCCCTGTACGACGCGCTGTCGCCGACCATCGCCAACGATGCCACCACGAAGCTGGCCCTGGCCGACTTCAAGGCCTCGCGTGAGTTCGGCCAGCTGCCGGGCGGCGCGATCGGTATCGCCGTGGGCGCCGAAGTGCGTCACGACTCGACCGAACTGGCACCGACCGCCGGCACCGACCGCGGCAACATCATCGGCCTGGGTTACTCGGCCTATGAAGGCCAGCGCAACTCCGTCGCGCTGTACACCGAAGCCATCGCACCGGTCCTGAAGACCCTGGAAATCTCCGGCGCGCTGCGTTACGACCACTTCAACGACGTGGGCAACTCGTACACGCCGAAAGTGGGCTTCAAGTTCACGCCGATCAACAGCTTCGCCCTGCGCGGTACGTTCGCTCGCGGCTTCCGTGCTCCTGGCGCGGCTGAAAACGGCCGTGGCGGCCTGGCAGCCTTCACCACCGCTGCCGATCCGACCCGTTGCGCCCTGGGCGTGACGGCGGCCTGCTCCGCTTCGTCGGTGGCCGTGATCACGTCGCCGAACCCGGACCTGTCGCCGGAAAAATCGAAGAGCTTCTCGCTGGGCGCCGTGTGGGATCCGCTGCCACGCACCAGCATCTCGATCGATGGCTGGCAGATCAAGCGCACCAACGAGATCAACCAGGAATCGACCCTGTCGGCCATCGCCGCCGGCCGCGTCGTGCGTGACATCGGTTCGTCGACCCGTCCTGGCGATCCAGGCGCGATCGTTGCCGTGCTGTCGAACTACGTGAACTCGGCAGCGACCGAAGTCCGTGGCCTCGACCTGGATGCCCGCACCACGTTCCAGATCGGCAGCGCTGGTTCCATCACGGCCGATGCCAAGTGGACCCACCTGTTCAAGTACCAGCGTATCGAGCAGAACGGCGATTCCGTGGACTTCGCCGGCACGCACGGCAACTGCGACGTGACGAACTGCATCGGCACGCCGGATGACCGCGTCAACCTGGGCCTGACCTGGGACCGTGGCCCGATCCGCCTGTCCGGTATCGTGAACTTCCGTGGCAAGCTGGACAACAAGTACGAGAAGGAAGACACGGAATGCGCGTTCACCTTCGCCAACGGCAACGATGCACCGAACGGTTGCAAGATCAGCTCGTTCACGACGCTGGACCTGACGGGCCGTTACAAGGTGTCCGACAAGGCTGAGCTGTTCGGCACCATCCAGAACGTGTTCGACAAGGAACCACCACTGGATCCGCTGACCTACGGCGCTGCCGGCTACAACCCGCTGGACTACTCCGGCGCGCTGGGCCGCTACTTCCAGATCGGCATGCGTTACACGTTCTAATGCCTAGCTGACCTGAGCGCTGTTGCAGCGCTTCCAAAAACGGGCCTTCGGGCCCGTTTTTTTTGCTCTCGAACTTGAGCGAGATCAAGACGCTGGAAAAACGCTGTTGCGGCCTGATCCATGTCAATGATTACATCGGGTACTTCTGTAGTGACACCACCACGAAGGAGACCACCCGGCCATGAACCACCCCACGCTGCTTTCCTGCCGTACCCTGCCCCTTGCCGTCCTGGCGCCCGCCCTGCTCCCGGCCCTGTTCGCCCTGCCCGCCCTGGCCCAGCAGAACCCCGAAGGCCCGATCGCCCGCGTGGAAATCACCGGCTCGTCGATCAAGCGGCTGCAGTCCGAAACGGCCACGCCCTTGACCGTGTTCCGCGCCGAGGAGTTCGTCAAGCAGGGCCTGAGCACGGCGGCCGAGGTGCTGGACCGCATCCCTTCGAACCAGACCAGCATGGGGGCCGGCAACACGGTGGGCGGCAACGCCAGCGGCCTGCCCACGGGCGGCCAGGCCACCGCCGACCTGCGCGGCCTGGGCGGCGACAAGACGCTGGTGCTGCTGAATGGCCGCCGCCTGGCCAGCCACCCGTACGACGGCGCCAGCGTGGACCTGAACCTGATCCCCGTCGCCGCGCTGGAACGCGTGGAGGTGCTGCGCGACGGCGCCTCGGCCATCTACGGCACCGATGCGATCGGCGGCGTCATCAACTTCATCACCAAGCGCGCCGTCGATGCCGCCGCGATCTCGCTGGAGACGATCCTGCCGGATGAAACGGGCGGGCGCGAGCGGCGTGCCAATGTGACCGTCGGCGGCGGCGACCTGGACCGGGACCGCTGGGCGGTCCTCGGCGTGTTCGACTACCATAAGCAGGACGTGCTGACATCGCAGCAGCGCCCCTTCTCCGCCACCGGCGTGATCCCCTCGCGCGGCCTGAACCTCACCTCCGGCACGACCTTCCCCGGCAACTACTTCGATGCGGGCAGCGGCGTGCAGGGCAATCCCGGCCGGGCCACCGGCTGCGATGCGCCGCTGTCCGTGCCGCACCCGACGAATGGCACCTGCCGCCAGGATTACACGCGCCTGATCGACGACCTGCCGGAACAGGAACACATCACCGCCTACGGCAAGGCCAGCTTCGCGCTGGGGAGCGGCCACACGGCCTCGCTCGAGCTGCTGCATGCCGTGAACAACGTGCTGTCGCGCACCGCGCCGCCGCCGCAGACGCACCTGGTGCTGCCCATTACCAGCCCCTACTACCCGGGCCGCGCGGGCGGCGTCCCGGCCCAGCCCGGCCTGTCCGGCGGGCCGCTGACGGTCAGCTGGCGCCCCACCGAGGCGGGCCAGCGGCAGATCCAGTCGAAAGGCGCCGGCACGCGCCTGGTCGGCGCGCTGGAAGGCGTGGTGGCGGGCTGGGACTACCAGGGTGGCCTGAGCTATTCCGTCAGCCGCTCGGAGGAGAACTTCACGGGTGGCTACGTGGGCGACGCGATCTTCGCCGCCGGCGTCTTCAATGGCATCCTGAATCCCTTCGGGCTGCAGAACGAGGCGGGCCGCGCCTACCTGGCCAGTGCCGCCCTGCGCGGCCGCGTGCAGGATGCCTCGAACCGCCAGACGGCCTTCGACCTGAAGGCCAGCCGCGAGCTGTTCGACCTGGCCGGCGGCAAGCTCGCCGTGGCCTTCGGCACCGAGATCCGCCACGAGAAGGCCGACTTCAACGTCAACCGCGATATCGCCGGCCAGGCCGCCAGTTCGGGGCTTTCCGGCTCGCTGTCGAAGGATGGCAGCCGGAGCATCCAGGCCGTGTTCGGCGAGATCAGCGCGCCCTTCCTGCGCAACCTGGAAGCGTCGCTGGCGGGCCGCTACGACCACTACAGCGACGTGGGCGGCACCTGGAACCCGAAAGCCTCGCTGCGCTTCCAGCCCCACCAGGCGTTCGTGCTGCGCGGCTCGGCCAGCACGGGCTTCCGTGCGCCCACGCTGTTCGAGAAGAACGCGCCGCAGTCGAAGAACGACACCAGCAACAGCTACAACGACCCGATCCTGTGCCCGGGCGGCGTGCCGCAGCCGGGTGCCAATCCCCTGCGCGACTGCGACCTGCAGCAATTCAAGCTGCAGGGCGGGAACGCCGGCCTGCAGCCGGAAAAATCGCGCACGCTGTCGATCGGCGCCGTGCTCGAACCCCTGCAGGCCGTGACGCTGACGCTCGATTACTGGAACATCCACCTGCGCGAAAAAATCGGCGCGCTGCCCGAGCAGACGATCTACGGTGACTTCGACAAATACCGCGACCGCTTCCTGCGCAATCCCGATGGTTCGCCATTCGCGATCCTGGACCTGAACGAGAACCTGGGCAAGGTGAAGACGGACGGCGTGGACGTGAGCCTGACGGTGCGCTCGCGGCCCGCCGACTGGGGCAACGTGGCCTTCACGCTGGATGGCACCTGGGTGCACCGCTACGAATACCAGAACGAACGGGGCGGCCAGTTCATCGAGAACGTGGGGCGCTATGCGGACAACTACGTGGTCTTCCGCTGGCGCCACAACGCCGCGCTCACCTGGCGCAGCGGCCCGTGGAGCGCCACGCTCGCCCACAACTTCAAGACCCGCTACGCCGACCAGAACCTGGTCGATCCGGAATTCTTCAACCGCGTGACGTCATACAGCCTGGTCAACCTGTCCGGCACGTACACCGGCTTCAGCAACATCGCGCTGACGGCCGGCGTGAAGAACCTGTTCGACAGGGACCCGCCGTTCTCGAACCAGGGCACGGTGTTCCAGAAGGGGTATGACCCGCGCTATACCGATCCGATCGGGCGGGCGCTGTATCTGCGGGGGACGTACACGTTCTGATGCTCGTGGTTGCCGGTGGCAGTCCACAAAAAAAGGCGCCGCAGCGCCTTTTTGAACCTCAGCGCGGACGACTCAAGCCGTCCCGCCCACCGTCACGCCATCGATGCGCAGGGTCGGCTGGCCCACGCCCACCGGCACGCTCTGGCCTTCCTTGCCGCACACGCCAACGCCCGGATCGAGCTTCATGTCGTTGCCGATCATGGACACGCGGTTCAGCACCTCCGGGCCGTTGCCGATCAGCGTGGCACCCTTCACCGGATACGTGATCTTGCCGTCTTCGATCATGTACGCCTCGCTGGCGGAGAACACGAACTTGCCGTTCGTGATGTCGACCTGGCCGCCGCCGAAGTTCACCGCGTACAGGCCGTTCTTCACGGAAGCGAGGATCTCCGCCGGATCCTTGTCGCCGGCCAGCATGTAGGTGTTGGTCATGCGCGGCATCGGCAGGTGGGCGAACGATTCGCGGCGCGCGTTGCCGGTGACCGGCATCTTCATCAGGCGCGCGTTCATCGTGTCCTGGATGTAGCCGCGCAGGATGCCGTCCTCGATCAGCGTGGTGCACTGGGTCGGATTGCCCTCGTCGTCGATGTTCAGCGAGCCGCGGCGGTCCGCCAGCGTGCCGTCGTCGACCACGGTAACGCCCTTGGCCGCCACGCGCTCGCCGATGCGGCCGGCAAACGTGGACGAACCCTTGCGGTTGAAGTCGCCCTCCAGGCCGTGGCCGATCGCCTCGTGCAGCAGGATGCCGGGCCAGCCCGGGCCCAGCACGACGGTCATCGGACCAGCCGGTGCCGGACGCGAATCCAGGTTCACCAGCGCTCCCTTGACCGCATCGTCGGCATACTGCGTGAGCAGTTCGTCGGTGAAGTAGCCGTAGTCGTAGCGGCCGCCGCCGCCGGACGAGCCCATCTCGCGGCGGCCGTCCTGTTCGACGATGACGGTGACGGACACGCGCACCAGCGGACGGATGTCGGCCGCCAGCACGCCATCGCTGCGCACCACCAGCACCACGTCGTATTCACCGGCCAGGCCGGCCATCACCTGCACCACGCGGGGATCCTTGGCGCGCGCGATCTTCTCGACGCGTTCCAGCAGCTTCACTTTCGCCGCGGCGTCGAGGGACGCCAGCGGATCGTGCGGCAGGTACAGCGAGCGGCCGCCCTGCTGGTTCAGGGAACCGGCCACCTTGATCTTGCCGGCGCCGGCGCGCGCGATGGTGCGCGTGGCGGCGGCCGCATCGAGCAGCGCCGCCTCGGAGATCTCGTCGGAATACGAGAACGCCGTCTTCTCGCCGGACACGGCGCGCACGCCCACGCCCTGGTCGATCGAGAAGCTGCCCGTCTTGACGATGCCTTCTTCCAGGCTCCAGCCTTCGCTCTTGGTGAACTGGAAATACAGGTCGGCGTAGTCGACCTTGTGCGTGAACATCGTGCCCAGCGTCCTGATCAGCTTGGATTCGTCCAGGCCGAAAGGCGTCAGCAGCACATCGCGCGCCAGTGCCAGCGAGGACAGGTTCGGTTCGAATGGTTTCATGATGGATCCTTCAGCTAATGTCTGTCGCGTTATCGCGCGTATCGGCTCATTGTATTTGATTACGGCGTTTCACATGGTGCGGTGCTGCAGCGCCGGCAGGCTGGCGCGCACGCTGGCGATCTTCCCGAAGTCGACCAGGCCGCCCACGATGCCCTCGCCCTCCTCGATCACGGCGCGCACTTCGCCCCACGGATCGACCAGCATGCTGTGGCCCCAGGTGCGCCGGCCGTTGGCATGCGTGCCGCCCTGCGCCGCGGCCAGCACGTAGCACTGGTTCTCGATGGCGCGGGCGCGCAGCAGCAGCTCCCAGTGCGCCTCGCCCGTCGTGTAGGTGAACGCGGCAGGCAGCACGATCAGGTCCACCGGGCCCATGGCGCGGAACAGTTCCGGAAAGCGCAGGTCGTAGCAGATCGCCATGCCGACCTTGCCGGCCACCGTGTCGACCGTGCCCACGTGCCTGCCCGGCACGATGGTGCGCGATTCGTTGTACGACTCGTCGCCCTGGTTGAAGCCGAACAGGTGGATCTTGTCGTAGCGGGAGACCTGCTGTCCCGACGGGTCGTACACCAGCGTGGTGTTGACCACCTTCGCCGGATCGTCGCTCGCCAGCGGCAGCGTGCCGCCCAGCAGCCAAATGCCGTGGGTGCGCGCCAGGTCCGCCATCGTCTCCTGGATGATGCCGCTGCCCGGTTGCTCGGCGACGGCCACCTTGTCGGTATCGGCCATGCCCATGATGGGCCAGTACTCGGGCAGCAGCACCAGCTGCGCGCCGTTCGATACGGCGGCCTGCTCGACGAGGCGGCGCACGGTGGCGATGTTTTCTTCGACCACGGGGGTCGACACCATCTGGATCGCGGCGATGAAGGTCATGGTTTCCTCACTGGGGTCGGGGCGTTTCGACACGGTTGTTGTCGAGCTTGGTGATGACGGGTGCCTTCCACGGCCCCGTCACCTGCATCTGGTACGTCAGCGCCTTCATCACCGGCGCCGACAGGAACAGCTGGGCGAGATAGCTGCCCAGCCCGATCACGGGATTGACGGCCAGCGCATACACCAGCGGCGCCGTGCCGAAGTTCACCTGCGGGATCACGACGACATGCAGGTTGGTCGATTCGTTGGCGATGTCCGCCGTGCCGGCCATTAGCACGGTCGCGGCCACGCCGTGCATCTTGAGGTTCTCCGTCTTCGCGATGCCCCGGTCGATCACGGCATGGGCCGAGATGCCGTCGAACGCCAGGCCTTCGGCAAACACGTCGTGGAAGTCCAGCTTCAGCAGCCGCGGCAGCGCCTGCAGGCTCAGCACGCCCAGCAGCTTGGCCGCGCCCGGGTCCTGTTTCAGGAACTGGCCCTTTTCCACCTTCAGGTCCAGGCTGCCGGACAGCGTGGGAATGTCCATCGAATACGGCAGCCCGCGCCAGGCGATGTCGCCGGACAGCTTGCCCTTGCCGCCCTTGAGCGTGTCGGCAAAGCCGAACCGTTCCAGCAGCTTGCCCGCATCGGCGATGTCGAGATTGAAGTTGAGCATCGTGTCGTGGCGGCCCTTGGCGCTCACCCACCGTCCCGAGCCATGCAGCTGGCCATCAGCATTCTCCAGCGCCAGCCTGGCCACGCGCCATTCCCGCGTCGAAGTGATCAGCGCATTGTAGGCCTGCAGTTCCAGCCGGCCCAGCGCCCGGTTGAACAGTTCGAAGCGTTCCGCCACGATGTCCAGCGCGGGAATCGAAGGCGACGACGCGGAACTCTCCAGCAGGTCCTTCACGTCGCCCGCCGCCGATTCCGGAATGATCAGCGTGGACAGCCGCGCCGTCACCTTGCCCAGTCCCTTGCCGGTGGGCGACTCGTTCCACGTGAGGTAGCCGTTGGCCTGCTTCGAATCGATGCTGGCCTGCCAGGTACCGTTGCGGTGCGTGGCGCCCAGCACCACGCCTTCCAGCTTGCGGCTGCCGATCACCAGTTCGTCGGCGCGGCCGGCCATCATTTCCGGCACCACGTACTGGGACAGTCCCGGCCCGTCGTTCGCCGCGGCGGCACTGTCGCCCCCATCGGCACCGGCGATGGCGCCGCCCAGCGCCAGCCAGTCGTCCACGTTCAGCGATTTCATGCTCACGTTCAGCGCCATGCCGCTGTCCGGCTCGGGCGCCGCCACGTTGACGCCGATGCCGCCCCGCACCAGCTGCCACGGGTTGCGGTCCTGGCGCTGGCGCTGGTAGTGGGCTGCCACAGTACTTGCCAAACCCGTGCCGATCGCAATGCGGATATCGTCCTGCGCCAGGCCGGCCTCGTTGGCCGCGGCGCCGTTCAGCACGAAGCGCACCGGCATCGCCTCGGCGGCCGTCTTGGCCAGCGGCGCCGGGAAGTCCAGCGACACGCCGGCCAGCGAGGAATCGATGGCCACCTGGTATTCGTGGTGGTGGGCGTTGATCACGCCGCTGTAGCGCGTGCTGCCGCCGATGTGCTGCGCCAGCCGCTGCATCGCCGCCGACGGATAGGTGCGGCGCAGGCCGTCCGCCGTCATGCTGCCGCCGATCTTCACCACGATGGCGCCGTCGCGCTGCGTGCCGCCGCCGATGTTCACGGGGCCGCCCAGCAGCGTGCCGTTGATGCCGTTCAGGTTCACGCCCCGCTCGTTGAACTCGATCCTGCCGGTGGTTTGCAGCACGGGCGGCATGTCGTTCCACAGCACCACGTCGTTGCCCTGCAATTGCAGCGTGCCCAGCACCTTGCTGTCGACCAGCCGGTTCAGCGGCAGGTCGAGCCGCAACGTCAGTTTCGCCGCGCCGGTGGCCGTGGTCTGGTCCGTGAAGTGGCCGATCCATTCCAGCACCGGCGTATTGCTCACGTAGCGCAGGTAGTCCCCCATGGCGCCCTGCGCCGTGCCGTCGATTTCCAGCACGCCGTCGTGGTGCGCCAGGTCGGCGATCACCGCCTTCACATTGGTGAGGCTGACGTTGCCCGTCTTCGCCGTATCGGCGCGGATTTCCATGCGCGCCCGCTCGAACAGGAAGCTGCCGCGGATCTGTTCGGCCTGCGGCCACATGGGCGCCTTGCCGTCCTTGGCAAAGAAGCCCGGCTCGTAGTTCAGCCGGCCATCGACGATCCGGCCACCGATGCGGAACTGGCCCTTCGCGGCGGCCGGCGTGTTGGCGGCAAACGGGAACTGCGCCAGGTCGCCGGCCAGCCGCAGCGTCACGTTCTGCGCGGTGCCCGCCTCCAGCGCGCCCGTGAGCCAGTGCTTCAGGTGCTCCGGCGTGGCGATCGGCAGGTAGCGGCCGATGCGGTTGATGACGAAGCCGTTCAGCGTGCCGTTGAGGTCGGCAATGCCGGCGCCGCCTGCGGCGGGAATCGTGTGCGTGCCGGCGATGCTGCCCGTCAGGCCGTCCTGGTCGAAGTCCAGCCTGCCCAGCTTGAGGCGCAGGCTGCCGTCGTCCTCGTGCGTCCAGGCCAGGTCCAGCTTCAGTTTCCTGAACGGCATCGAAGCCGTCTCGAACCAGTGCGGCATGTCGAGAACCAGGCCGGGCGCATCGAATGCCACCTTGCCGCCGTCGCTGCCCGCATCGATCGTGCCCGTCAGGCGGTCGAAGCCGGGCAAGGCCGGCACCGCAGGCAATCCGGCGGACTTGCCATCGGCAGCGGCCGGCACGGCGGGGCGCGCCGCCAGCGCGGCCATGCCCAGGTCATCGAGCCTGGCGTGCACCTGCCAGGCCACGGGTTTGTCCGCCGGCCCGTCCCACTTTGCGCGCAGGTCGTCGACGCGGCCGTGCGGCGCCAGGTCCGCCAGCAGCGCCCGATGCGCGGCCGGCAGCGGCAGCCGGGTCGCCAGCTCGGCCAGCGTCTTCAGTTCCAGCGAGCGGGCCGTGACTTCGCTGCGCGCCGGCTTGCCGTTCGCGGCGGGGAGGTAGCGCGAGGACAGCGTGGTGGGCGCCAGCGTGGCGCCATCGCGCGTGCGCAGCGTGAAATCGGTGATGCTGGCGCGATGGCCGTACGCGCCGAAAGCGACCTGGCGGCTGGCACCGCGCGCCGGCTTGTCTTCGCTGAAGGCCAGCCGGCCGCGCAGGGCCGCCACGTCCAGCGGCGGCACGCCGGTGCCCAGCGTGGCGACGACATCGGCCAGCGCCACGTCCGCCGTGATGCCGTTGACGCGCGCATGGTCGATGTCCAGCCAGGCGCGCAGGCTGCCCTTGCCCGAGGCGACGGCGGCGCCGGCCGGCAGCGGCAGCAGCGACGCCACCGCGGGCTGCAGCACGGCCAGGTCGGCCTGGCGCACGCCGGCGTACAGGGTGCCCCGCCATTGCTGCAGGTCCGACGCACGCACCGACAGGGCCGGGTGGCGGAAGTCGCCGCGGATATCGAGCGCACCCTTCGTCCCCTGGGGCGGCGCAGCCTGCACGCCGAAGCGGTGGCGGTGCCAGTTATTGCGCAGCACCGCGTTCACGTCGCGCAGCGCCAGGGGGGCCACGGGCGCCGGCGACTGCGGCGTGCGCAGCTCGTCGGTCCAGACGATGCTGCCCTCGCGCACCACGAGCTCGCGCTGGTTCAGCAGCCAGTCGGCGCCACGGCCGTCATCCTTGCGGGCCGGATCGACATAGATGCCGGCCACGTAGACATGGCCGGCCGCGTCGCGGCGCACCTGCAGGTTCGGGCGGATCAGTTCCAGCGAGTGGAAGCGCACGCCGAACGTGGGCACGCTCCACCAGGACAGCGTGGCCTGCACGCTGGGCAGGCGCAGGGCGGGACGGCCGGCCGGATCGCGCAGCACCACGTCGCCCAGGAACAGGTTGGGCCGCAGGCCGGACCAGGACGCATAGATGCGGTCGATCGTGACGGGGTTGCCGGCAGCGCGGCTGGCCAGCAGTTCGATGTCGCCCTTGTAGCGGTCGATCTGCGGCAGCACGCCCCAGCGCAGCACCAGGAACAGCAGCGCCAGCAGGAAGTACACGGCCAGCACCAGCTTGATGGTGAAGCCCAGGATGTGGTGCGTGGCCAGGTTGCAGAAGCGGTAGGCGGCCTGGAGGCGGTGCCAGCGCGCCAGCAGGGGACCTTCGCCCTGCGCTGCCGCTGCCGTCTCTTCTGCCGATTGTTCCGTCAACACTGATTCCCACGCCTCGCCGCTTGCCACGGCGTAAAATGATTAAGGTCGTCCACGGGATTCGCGGAAGGTGCCCATTCTACCGCAACGACCGGTTGTTCCCGGCGCCCAATGGTGTTGCTTACATAACTGTTACACAACGCGGATATACAACGCGGTTACCCAATATTCCCTCTCTTTCCCGCCCTCCCCCATGCCGCCAGCCATCCCCTCCGCCGCTCCTGCCGTCCTGTCCACCGAACCGTATCCCTTCACGCCGGCCACCGCCGCCGACTCCCGCTTCTACCAGCGCTGGCTGGCCGCCGCGCCGGACCGGCAGGCCAAGTCCGATGCGCTGTGCGGACAGCGGCTCGATACCGTGGACCTGGCAGCGCTGCTGCACATCGAGCGGGAAGATGGCACGCTGCCACTCGGCCGCGGCATGCGTCGGCTGCGCAACCTGCTGGTCACGTCGCTCATCCGGCGCGACCTGGAAGGCAAGGCCGATCTGAACGAAGTCGTGACGGCCGTGACCCGGCTGGCTGACTTCGCGATCCGCACGCACCTGGCCGAAGCCGATGCCGAGATGCGCGCCGCGCACGGCGTGCCGACGGGTGCGGACTCCGGCCTGGAGCAGCAGCTGATGGTGCTCGCCATGGGCAAGCAGGGCGGCTTCGAGCTGAACGTGTCCTCCGACATCGACCTGATCTTCGTCTACCCGGAAGACGGCGACACGGTGCCCACCGGGCCGGGCCAGCGCGTGCTGTCGAACCACGAGTACTTCATCCGGCTGGGCAAGAAGCTGATCGCCGCGATCGCCGAGATCACGGAAGACGGCTTCACCTTCCGCGTCGACATGGCGCTGCGCCCGAACGGCGGCTCCGGACCGCTGGCGGCCAGCCTGGGCATGGTCGAGCAGTACCTGATCGTGCAGGGCCGCGAGTGGGAACGCTATGCCTGGGTGAAGGCGCGCGCCGTGACGGGCACGCCGGAGGACATCGCCGCGCTGGAATGCATCGTGCGGCCGTTCTGCTTCCGCCGCTATCTCGACTTCGGCGTGATCGACGCGATCCGCACGATGCACGCGCAGATCCGCGCCGAGGTCAACCGCCAGGAACGGCTGCACCCGGACCGCAGCCACAACGTGAAGCTGGGCCGCGGCGGCATCCGCGAGATCGAATTCCTGGCCCAGGTGTTCCAGCTAATCCGCGGCGGCCGCGATCCGGCCCTGCGCGACCGCTCCACCCGCGCCACCCTGCGCCTGCTGCCCGAGAAGGGCCTGCTGACGCCACAGGTGGTGGAGCAGCTGCTCGATTCCTACACCTTCCTGCGCAACCTGGAACACCGGCTGCAGTACCTGGACGATGCGCAGACCCACACGCTGCCGCCGAACGACGAGGACCGCGCCACGGTGGCGCGCATGATGGGCCTGCCGGACATCGACACGCTGCTGGCCCGGCTGGCCGTGCACCGCGCCTTCGTGGCCGACCAGTTCGACGCGATCTTTGCCGACAAGGCCAATGACGACGATATCGACCCGTCCGCCATCAACGAGTGCGCCGACCCGGACAACCGCGAAGCCATCGAGGCCCGCTTCGCCGGCCTGGGCTACGACGATCCGGCCGGCGCCAGCCGCCGCCTCGTCTCCACCTGGCAGTCGCCGAAGCTGAACGCGATGCCGGAAGCGAGCCGGCAGCGGCTGGTGGCGCTGATCAATGCCGCCCTGCCCCAGATCGCCCGCGCGGCCGCCACCAACCCGGCCGGCACGCAGATCGGCACCCTGAGCCGGCTGCTGGACTTCCTGGAAGCCATTGCCCGACGCTCGTCCTACCTGTCACTGCTGACGGAATACCCGCACACGCTCGAGCGCGTGATCGGCATGATGCATGCCAGCGCCTGGGCGGCCACCTTCCTCACGCAGCACCCGATCCTGCTCGACGAGCTGCTGGACGACCGCATCCGCAACGCCGTGTTCGACCCGCAGGCGCTGGCGCTGGACCTGGATGCGCAGCTGGCCCTGGCCAGGGGCGACACCGAGCGTCAGATGGACATCCTGCGCGAAGTGCATCACGCCCAGCTGTTCCACCTGCTGGCGCAGGACCTGGCCGGCGACCTGACGGTGGAGGTGCTGGCCGACCACCTGTCCGCGCTGGCGGACGTGATCGTGGCCGCCGTCATCGGCGCGGCCTGGCAGACGGTGGCCAAGCGGCACCGCGAGGTACCCCGCTTCGCCGTGATCGCCTACGGCAAGCTGGGCGGCAAGGAGCTGGGCTATGTGTCGGACCTGGACGTCGTCTTCCTGTTCGACGACGACGACCAGGAAGCGCCCGGCCTGTACGCCCGGCTGGCGCAGCGCTTCATCACATGGATGACGTCGCACACCTCGGCCGGCATCCTGTTCGATATCGACACGGCGCTGCGCCCGGATGGCGCCAGCGGCATGCTGGTGCTGTCGGTGCCCGCCTTCGAGCGCTACCAGAAGCAGTCCGCCTGGGTATGGGAGCACCAGGCGCTGACCCGTGCGCGCTTCTGCGCCGGCGATGTGGAGATCGGCGCGCGCTTCGAGCGGATCCGCTGCGAGGTGCTGCGCCAGCCCGGCGCGGGAGATGCAGAACCGAAGCGCGGCGCTGCACTCAAGCGCGAGGTGGTGGCGATGCGGCGCCGCATGCACGACGCCTATCCGAGCCGCGCCGACAGCTTCGACCTGAAGCAGGATGCCGGCGGCATGATCGACATCGAGTTCATCGTGCAGTACCTGGTGCTGGAGCATTCGGCCGAACATCCTGCGCTGACGGCCAATAAGGGCAACATCACGCTGCTGCGCATGTGCGCGGAACTGGGCCTGATCGATGCCGCGCTGGCCGGCCAGGTGGGCGATGCCTACCGCGCCATGCGCCGGCTGCAGCACCAGTTGCGGCTGCAGGGCGGCGACCAGTCGCGCGTGGATCCGGCGCGCGTGGCGGACCATGCGGCCGGTGTCATCGCGCTGTGGCAGACGCTGTTCGGCGATGCCGAACACACTTTATTCAATGAGTCCTAGTACTAAACTATTCATTACTGAGATTCATAACACAATTATTATTCGATAGTGTTGTATGTAACACTACTGTCACAATCAAAAGTGCTGGACCAGTTTGTTGTCTTCGTTGTCTGATACCGGGTCGTCCAGTTGTCGAGACATGTGGTCTCGCCACGGGCGGCCATGTGACAACAGGAGCTTACAAATGATGAAAGAAACGACCCTGGCCCACTCGGTCAGGCTGATCTGTGCAGCCGGTATCGCCGGCCTGATCGCGGCACCGGCGCTTGCCCAACAGGGTGACCAGCCGATCCAGCGCGTCCAGATCACCGGCTCGGCGATCAAGCGGATCGATGCGGAAACCGCGGTGCCTGTCACCGTGATGAAGATGGATGATCTGAAGGCGCAGGGCGTGACCACCGTGGAACAGGTGATGTCCCAGGTCGCATCGATGCAGGCCACGCAGGGTACCAGCCAGGTCGTGGGCCTGGGCACGGGCGGCGCGTCGTTTGCCGACATGCGCGGCATCGGCGCCAACAAGACGCTGGTGCTGCTGAACGGCCGCCGCCTGGCGAACAATGCGTTCGACAGCTCCGCGCCGGACCTGAACATGATCCCGTTCGCGGCCATCGAGCGCGTGGAAGTGCTGCGCGACGGCGCCTCGTCGCTGTACGGCTCCGACGCAGTGGGCGGCGTGATCAACTTCATCACCCGCAAGGACTTCACGGGCGGCATCGTCACGGTGGGTGGCGATTCGCCGCAGCACCCGGGCGGCCAGTCCGTCAACACGAACATCGGCCTGGGCTTCGGCGACCTGGACACGCAGGGCTGGAACTTCTTCGCCATGGGCGACTTCCAGAAGCAGCGCGCCATCGGCGGCCTGGACCGCCCTTACAACACGCGCTTCGCCGGCGGCCTGTCCGGCTCGACCAGCCCGGCCAACTACTACCAGGAAGGCGACAGCGGCAACCCCGTCGCCGGCAACTGCAGCAGCGCGCCGAACCTGATCAACGATGGCAATACCAGCTGCAAGATGACGACGTCCAGCTTCGTCGACTACGTGCCCCGCTCCGAGCGCGCCACCGGGCTATTCAAGGGCACGCTGAAGCTGCCGAACAACCACGAGCTGGGCCTGGAATACCTGATCAGCCGCAGCAAGGTGGAAAGCGCCATCGCGCCTGTGCCATACGGCGGCCTGATCATGAACCGCACGCAGGCCAACGGTTCGCTCAACCCGTACTATCCGGGCAACGGCACGTACACCCCGAACATCCCGCTGGACCCGCTCTTCGAGGGTGAGTCCGGCCTGCCGCCAGGCGCGCTGCCCGGCTACATCAACGTGATGTGGCGCGACCTGCCGAACGGCTCGCGCGCCGACGAGAACATCAACCGCCAGCAGCGCTTCATCGCCACCCTGTCCGGCAACATCGCCGGCTGGGATTACCAGACGGGCCTGAGCTACAACGAGAACAAGGTGAAGGTGAACCTGCGCGGCTACAGCGACGGCGACATGATCACCCAGGGCGTGCTGGATGGCGTCATCAACCCGTTCGGCGAGCAGACCACCGCCGGCATGGACCTGCTGATGGCCGCCGCGCTGGACGGCAATATCCAGAACGCCAAGGGCACCACCAAGACGCTGGACTTCTCCGCCAGCCGCGAACTGTCCGACTGGCTCGGTGCCGGCCGCCCTGCCGCACTGGCCATCGGCGGTTCCGCCAGCCGCGAGGAATTCCTGTCCGAATCGAACACGGAATATGCGGCGAAAGTCGTGGCCAGCACGGGCATCGACCCGAACGCGCATGACGAAGGCTCGCGCAGCGTGTACGCCGCTTACGCCGAGCTGAACGTGCCGATCCTGAAGACGCTGGACGTGACCGCCGCCGTGCGCTACGACAAGTACAGCGACTTCGGCAATTCGACCAACCCGAAGGTCAGCTTCCGCTGGCAGCCGGCACCGGAAGTGCTGGTGCGCGGTTCGTACTCGACCGGTTTCCGCGCCCCGTCGCTGTACGAGATCAACTCGGCGCAGACGTACACCAACACGTCCACGCAGAACGATCCGGTCAACTGCCCGAACGGCACGCCGATCCCGGGCAAGGGTTCCGCCACCAACTGCCGCGTGCAGTTCCAGAAACTGCTGGGCGGTAATGCCAACCTGGATCCGGAAGAATCCAAGAACGCCACGCTGGGCATCGTCTACGAAGGCGTCCGTAACCTGACGCTGTCGGCCGACCTGTGGGCCGTGAAGCTGGACCACCAGATCGACAACCTGTCGGAAGACGACGTGTTTGCCGATGCGACCAAGTACGCGGCGCTGTACCACCGCAACCCGGCCGGCAACCTGTCGATCGACGGTTCGCAGTGCGTGACGGCGGCCAACTGCGGCTACGTCGACCTGCGCACCCAGAACCTGGGCAGCATCAAGACCAACGGCGTCGACCTGGCCGCCCAGTACCGCCTGCGCACGTCCGATTTCGGCACGTACAACTTCTCGATGAACAGCACGTGGATCAACGAGTTCAAGTACCAGGCATCGGAAAACGGCGAGTGGAACAACCGCCTGGGCACCTACTCCGGCATCGGCCCCGTGTTCCGCTGGCAGAACACCGCCATGGTGCGCTGGAACCTGCGTGAATTCGGCGCCGGCCTCTCGGCCAACTACAAGTCCGGCTACCTGGACGACGAGAACGCCTACGAGGACAACCACCGCGTGGCTTCCTACACCACGTTCGACGGCTACCTGTCGTGGACGCAGCCGAAGGGCTACGCCGTCACGTTCGGCGTGCGCAACCTGTTCGACCGCGATCCACCGCTGTCGTACCAGGAAGAGACGTTCCAGGCCGGCTACGATCCGCGCTTCGCTTCCGCGATCGGCCGCACGTACTACGTGCGCGCTTCGTACAGCTTCTAAAAAAAAGTTGCCCGGAAAATGGGGACAGACCCCATTTTTCAGGCAATAAAAAAGGCGCCGAGGCGCCTTTTTTTATTGCCTGATGCGAACGCGATTACTTCGCGTTGAACAGAGCAACCGTGGTGTCCAGCATGCGGTTGCTGAAACCCCACTCGTTGTCATACCACGACGACACCTTCACCAGGCGGCCCGAGACCTTGGTCAGCGTCGAATCGAAGTTCGACGAGGCCGGGTTGTGGTTGAAGTCCACCGAGACCAGCGGCTCCGTCTGGTACGTGAGGATGCCCTTCAGCGCGCCTTCGGAAGCTTCCTTCATGATCTGGTTGATTTCCTCGACCGTCGTGTCGCGCTTGGCGATGAACGACAGGTCGACCAGCGACACGTTGATCGTCGGCACGCGGATCGCGTAGCCATCCAGCTTGCCGTTCAGTTCCGGGAGCACCAGGCCGACCGCGGCGGCCGCGCCGGTCTTGGTCGGGATCATCGACTGCGTGGCCGAACGGGCGCGGCGCAGGTCTTCGTGCATCACGTCCGTCAGCACCTGGTCGTTGGTGTACGAGTGCACGGTGGTCATCAGGCCGTTTTCCAGGCCGATCGTGTCGTTCAGCGGCTTGACCAGCGGGGCCAGGCAGTTGGTGGTGCACGATGCGTTGGAGATTACGGTGTCGGACGCCTTCAGCACGTCCTGGTTCACGCCGAACACGATGGTGGCATCGACATCCTTGCCGCCCGGTGCCGAGATGATGACTTTCTTGGCGCCGCCCTTCAGGTGGGCCGAAGCCTTTTCCTTGGTGGTGAAGAAGCCGGTGCATTCCAGCACCACGTCGACATTCAGCTCGCCCCACGGGATTTCAGCCGGGTTACGCTGCGCGAACACGCGGATCTTGTCGCCATTGACGATCATGAAATCGCCATCGACTTCCACGGTGCCGTTGAACTTGCCGTGCGCCGTGTCGTAGCGGGTCAGGTGCGCGTTCGATTGCGCATTGCCCAGGTCATTGATCGCCACGATCTGGATGTCCTGCTTCTTGCCGCCTTCGTAGAAAGCACGCAGCACATTGCGGCCGATACGGCCATAACCGTTGATTGCTACCTTGATCGTCATACACAGTACTCCTGATGAAAGAATCTTGTTATGCGCCCCGCCGCTGATGCACCGCGGCGGGGGACCCGTCCTAAAGCTGTTTATGCAGCCATCACCGACTTCGCCTTGGCGACGACATTTTCCACCGTGAAGCCGAAGTGCTTGAACAGCACGGGCGCCGGTGCGGACTCGCCGAACGTGTCGATGCCGACCACGGCGCCTTCCAGGCCCACGTACTTGTACCAGAAATCGGTCACGCCGGCCTCGATGGCCACGCGCGGGATGCCCTTGCCCAGCACGGCCGCCTTGTAGGCCGCGTCCTGGCGGTCGAACACGTCGGTCGACGGCATCGACACCACGCGCACGGCGATGCCTTCGGCGCGCAGCGCGGCGGCCGAATTCTGCGCCAGTTCCACTTCCGAACCGGTGGCGATCAGCACGACCTTGGCATCCGCCTCGTCGGACAGGATGTAGCCGCCCTTGGCGATGTCGGCGACCGTCTGCTCGCTGCGCTCCTGGTAAGGCAGGTTCTGGCGCGAGAAGATCAGCGTGCTCGGGCCGTTCTTGCGTTTCACCGCGGCGCCCCAGGCGACGATCGATTCGACCGTGTCGGCCGGACGCCAGTTGTCCAGGCCCGGGATCAGGCGCAGCGACGAGATGTGTTCCACTGACTGGTGCGTCGGGCCGTCTTCGCCCAGGCCGATCGAATCGTGCGTGAACACGAAGATCGAACGCTGCTTCATCAGTGCGGCCATGCGCAGCGCGTTGCGGCTGTAGTCCGAGAACGTCAGGAACGTGGCGCCGAACGGGATGAAGCCGCCATGCAGCGCGATGCCGTTCATGATGGCGCTCATGCCGAACTCGCGCACGCCGTAGTTGATATGGTTGCCCGGCTTGCCGGAGCGGACATTGCTCGACTCTTTCCAGTTGGTCAGGTTCGAGCTGGTGAGATCGGCCGAGCCGCCCAGGAATTCCGGCAGGATCGGTGCCAGCGCCTGGATCGCGTTCTGCGAGGCCTTGCGGGTGGCGATGGTTTCCTTCTTTTCGACGGTCGCGGCGATGGCGGCAGCCAGCGTTTCGTCGAAGTTGGCCGGCAGGTCGCCGTTCATGCGGCGCGTCAGTTCGGCCGCTTCCTTCGGAAAGGCGGCGGTGTAAGCGTCGAACTTGCTGTTCCATTCGGCTTCGTGCGCCGAACCCTGGTCCTTGAAGTGCCAGGCCGTGTTGACCTCGTCCGGCACCAGGAACGGCTCGTGGCTCCAGCTGATGTATTCGCGCACGGCGGCGATTTCCTTGTCGCCCAGCGCGGCGCCGTGCACCTTGTCGCCGCCCTGCAGGTTCGGCGAACCCTTGCCGATGACCGTCTTGCAGCAGATCAGCGTCGGCTTGTCGGCCTGCTTGGCGGCGGCAATCGCCGCATCGACCGCGGCGACATCGTGACCGTCCACATCGCGGATCACGTTCCAGCCGTAGGACTCGAAGCGCTTCGGCGTGTCGTCGGTGAACCAGCCTTCGACTTTACCGTCGATGGAGATGCCGTTGTCGTCGTACAGGCCGATCAGTTTTTTCAGGCCCAGCGTACCGGCCAGCGAACACACTTCGTGCGAGATGCCTTCCATCAGGCAGCCGTCGCCCAGGAACGCGTAGGTGTAGTGGTCGACGACGTCGTGGCCCGGCTTGTTGAATTCGTTCGCCAGCAGCCATTCGGCCAGCGCCATGCCGACCGCGTTGGCCAGGCCCTGGCCCAGCGGACCGGTGGTGGTCTCCACGCCCGGCGTGATGTCCACTTCCGGGTGGCCCGGCGTCTTCGAGTGCAGCTGGCGGAAGCTCTGGATGTCGCTCATCGACACGTCGTAGCCGGACAGGTGCAGCAGCGCGTAATGCAGCATCGAGCCGTGGCCGTTCGACAGCAGGAAGCGGTCGCGGTTGACCCACTTCGGATTGGCCGGGCTGTGACGGTGGTGGCCGCTCCACAGCGCTACGGCGATCTCGGCCATGCCCATCGGCATGCCCGGGTGACCGGAATTGGCTTTCTGGACGGCGTCCATCGCCAGCGCGCGGATCGCGTTGGCCATCTGGGTGTGGGGGAGCTTAGCGTTCATAAGTTTTGATGCGGGAGGTTTGGAATCCTGGGGCTCGAAGCCGCTTCGGCGCGGAAGGCTCACAGTGCTGCGCTGGTATGCCGGATGTCGCCTTGATGAAGCCGCCTTGGCTGCGTAGCCCGTTATTTTACCAGAGCACATGGCCGCAGCTTAAAATCAGTGCATTTTTCAAACCGTTTCCTCCAGACATGCCGCGCTTTCATCTTTCCATGCCACTGGCCATCGGCCAGCTGGTCGACCTGCCCCCCGAAGTCGCCCACCACATCCACGTCGTGCGCCTCGCGCCGGGCGACCTGCTGACGCTGTTCAATGGCGACGGCGGCCAATACGAGGCGGTGCTGACGGAAGTGGGCAAGAAGCGCGCAACGGCCGAGGTGCGCACCTTCGATGCCCGCGAAGCGGAACTGCCCTTCCCCGTCACGCTGGCCCAGGCCCTGCCGGAAGGCACCAAGATGGACTGGATCATCGAGAAGGCCGTCGAGCTGGGCGTGGCGGCCGTGCAGCCGATCGCCGCGCGACGCTGCGTGGTGCGGCTCTCTGCCGAGCGCGCCGAGAAGAAGCTGGAACATTGGCGCGGCGTGGCGGTCGCGGCGGCGGAACAGAGCGGGCGCAATCAGTTAACAGCAATAGCCGAACCGATGAATCTGCGCGACTGGCTGGCCGCGCCTGCCGAAGGCACGCGGCTGCTGCTGTCGCCGCGGGCCGAGGCTTCGCTGGCGGTCTGGGCGCGTGACAACGCTGCGCATCCCGTAACGCTGCTGATCGGCCCGGAAGGCGGGCTGACGGAGGAGGAAGAGGACGAAGCGCGGCGGGCTGGTGCGGTGGCCGTGTCGATGGGGCCGCGGATTTTGCGCACCGAGACGGCGGCGCTGGCGGTGGTGGCGGTGCTGGCGGCGCAGTGGGGCGGGATGTGAGGTAAACGAACCGGGGACAGGCACCTGTTCAACGAACAGGTGCCTGTCCCCGATGGTTACAACGGCTACAAGATCAGAAGCGGTAGTTGTACTCGGCAGTCAGGCGCACGGCACGGGGCGCCGTGTAGCTCACCACGCGGCCGTACGTAGCGCTGATGGCCTCGCCTTCCAGGTTGTACGTTTCGTCGATCGTCTGTGCCGTCTGCTTGTTGAAGACGTTGAATACGTCCACCTTCAGCGCCAGGCCTTTCGCAAACTGCGGGCGGTACACCACGTTGGCATCCAGGCGCTTGTCCCATGGCAGGCGGCCCAGCGTACCGCGCGGGGTTTCCTTGCCGCAGTAGAAGTACACGGAACCGTAGTTGTCGACACCGTCAGGAATATCGAAGCGGTTGCCGAAGCAGCTGCGTGGACGGCCCGAGGCGATCAGCGCATTGCCGCCCAGCGTCCATTCCGGGGTCAGCTCGTAGAAGCCATACGCCTTGATCTGGTGCTTGCGGTCGTTCGGCAGCAGGCCTTCGGCGCCGATCATCAGCGGCGCGTTGTCCCAGGTCGAGGTCGCAGCAACGTCCGTCTGCGCGTTGTCCGAACGGGTCTGGCCTTCCGTGTTGCCGCGCGAACGCGACCACGTGTAGTTGATACGGCCATACCAGCCGTTCGTGAACGGATGTTCGGCGAACAGGTCGACGGCCGTGTAGGTCCGCTTGGCATCGTCAAAGCCCAGATCGGCCTTCGTCAGGTGCACCGTGGTGTATTGCTGGTTGCCGGCGAAGTCCACCAGCAGCGTGGCATCCTTGCCCGGGTTGATCGAAGAGCAGTTGAAGCCGCCATAGTTGCTGGCGTCGACGTTGTTGCGCTCGGCCCAGGCGTAGATCACGGAACCGTCGCAGAAGTCGTCAATCGTGGCCTTCAGGTCGCGGTAGGTGGCTTTCGCGCCCACGTTCAGCTGCGGCGTCAGCGCCTTTTCAAAGCCCAGCGTGATCTCGTCCTGGTACGTCGGGTCGATGTCGAGAGCGGTCAGCGTCTTCGGATCCTTGGCCTGGCCGATCTCGTTATTGGTCGAGAACACGCCGGTCAGCGGTTGCAGGCCCAGCGGCAGACCGTTGGCATCGGTGCCCGTGTACGTGAAGTACTGGCGGGTGTTTAGCGAGCGGCTGGCGCCACGCACGGCCAGGTGGGTCGGGATCTGCAGGGCGTAGCGGCCGGCGCTGCCGAACACCTTAAAGCTGGCGTCGCCGTTCACGTCCCATACGCCGGCCAGGCGCGGCTGCAGGAAGTCCTTCACTTCCAGGAAGGTCTCGCCGTCGCCGTTCTTGTTCTTGAACGCCTCGTTGCGCAGGCCCAGCGTGACCTTCACGTCCTTCGTGATCTGCCACTGGTCTTCGATGTACTGCGCGCTCTGGTCGGAACCGGCCGAGGTGCGCGAGTCGAAGATGCGGTTGCTGACGTAGTAGCCTTGTGCGCCCAGGCCGCCACCGGTGCCCGGCACGATGTTGTAGCCACCGCCGACGTCGATCGGCGTGAGCGGATTGCGCGCGTAGCTGTACACCCACTGGCCGCCGCCGCCGAGGATTTCGCCGGCATCGCCCGATTTCAGCTTGTTGTCGTCAAGACCGGCACGCAGCGTGTGGTTGCCGAGCTTGTATTCGAGATCCAGGCGTTTCGAATCGATCGTGCTGTCCGAATCGTCAGCGCTGACGCGGCCCGACAGCACCTGCGTGCTGTTGTAGTTCAGCCCGGGTGCCTGGGCGGCAGCGGGCGCGCTGACCTGGAACAGGGGACCGGACGATGCAGGACCGATCTGGTCGTAGCGGTTCGTATTCTTCGTCTTGCTGCGGCCGATCAGGCCGGACACGATCAGGTCGTCGGTCAGGTTGCCGACGTAGCGCAGGATCTGCGTGTTTGCACCCACGGCCGGGCTGAACGAAGAACTGTTGCGGTAATGCTGCGAAGCAGTCGGCGTGGAGCCGTGCTGGAACTGGGCCAGGCCCGGCACCACGTTGTCCTCATACGCATACGCGTACAGCTGGCGATCGGTATCGGCCTTGTCGCCGATTGCGGTGAACTCCAGACGGTGATTATCGGTGATGTTCCAGTCCACCTTGGCGAGATAGCGCTGGATGTCGTCCTGCTTGGCTTCCCAGCCGGTGACGGCATTGCTGGTGGAAGCAACGCTACCCAGCGTCAGCGACGAGGCGGTGGAGTTCGTGCCTTCGGAATCGTAGCGCCGCTTTTCCACGGCGACGAACATGAACAGCTTGTCCTTGATGATCGGGCCGCCCAGGTAAGCACCGTAGATTTTCTCGGTGCGGCTATTGTCCTGGTTGCGCTTGTACAGCGTGTTGTCCGTGCCGCCGTTGTCCTCGCCGCCCGTCGCCGGGTAATAGCTGTCCTTATAGCTGGCGCGCAGCGACTTCGGCTCGATGCTCACGCTCGCGCCGGCCTCCCAGTTGTTCGTGCCGCTCTTGGTGGTGACGTTGACGACGCCGCCGACGGAACGGCCGAACTCCGCGCCAAAGCCGCCGGTGAGGATCTGCGCCTGCGCGATCGCGCCGAACGGCAGTTCCGAAGCGCCCAGCTGGGTCAGCGGATTGGTGACGGGGAAGCCGTTGATGTAGTAGGCGTTTTCGGAGGCGCCGCCGCCGCCGAACGAGGCGCCGGCCGCATAGCGCGAGTCGGCACGCGTGGTGTTCGGGGCCAGCTGGATGATCGAATCGACGGTCTGCGGAATCGGCAGGCGGGCCAGTTCACGGGCCGTGAACGTGGCGCCGTTGTTCGAGTTGGACACGTCGATGCGGCTGCGTCGGCCCGTCACCTGCACGGATTGCACGCCAGCGGTGGCGAACGACGCGTCGACACCCTGGCCGACCAGCACGTCCACCTCGGTGGTCTTCTCGACGTTACCATCGCGCAGCAGCTGCACCTGGTAGTGGCCCGGCGGCATCGCCGTGGCGTTGTAGCGGCCGCTCGCATCGAGCGTGACCGTGCGGCGGTAGCCCGTCTCGATGTTGCTCAGTACCACCGTCGCACCGGCCGGCGCTTCGACGCGGCCAAAGATGGTACCGGCCGCGTTCGACTGCGCGAAGGCCGCCGGTGCCACCGCGACCGTCAGGGCGGCCGCGCTGAATGCGGCGGATAACGCCCGAACCAGAATAGTTTTCTTGAACATGTAGATTCCCAGTTATTTTATAACTTGTCAGCAGGCCTGATCCGCCATTTTGAATTGGCGAACCGGCCTGATTGTCCCGACTATTTGTATGAAAACACGTCGACTGCCGGCGCGCTTTGTCAGCGGCTCGGCATTCATTCATCACATCACACGGCAATTAGCGGTGTCAAATGCGAAAATGTTTTATAAATAAACGTTGAACGTACTTGGAAATGCGTTTCGGCAACTATGCGAAGAGCGGGAAGCGCATGAAAGCTGGCCGCAAACGTCGATATCGCACTGTATTGGTCAAATTTCATATCGCAAAACGACCATTTCGCTGAATAATTATTGCCAACAACAGGGGTTGCAAGGTTGCTAAAAAGAGACAGCAAAATGGCAAGGGACACGACGCTTATGAAAACCGCGGCGGAAGCTGAAAATATAGATCTTTCCTCCGTGGGTCGTTTTTATCGATTCGATTCCCGGGTCGCGTGGGGAATCGAGCTCGTTAACGCGGAATGACAATTAACTGGCGTCGGCGGCCGCGTTTCTTTTTCCATCCCTATTTAAAACCGAATACCCCGGATTCACCGCAATTTACACATCGGCCGGTTGTGTGCGTGCCTGGCGGAGAACGCCGCCGCCGGGAGGAAAAATGGCCGGGAAACAGGTAAAATGGAGGTTTTTGACTGCCGCGCCGCGGCGCACAGGACACCAAACGAGATGTTGCGACTGAACGAAGTGAAACTGCCGCTGGACCATGACGAGGCCGCGCTGCCGGCCGCCATCCTCGCGCGGCTGGGCATTGCCGCCGATGCGCTGGTGCGCTTCACGGTCCACAAGCGCAGCTACGACGCCCGCAAGAAAGCCAGCATCGTGCTGATCTATGCCGTGGATGTGGAAACGACGGACGATGCCGGCATCCTCGCCCGCAACAAGCGCGACGTGCACCTGATGCCCTCTCCGGACATGGCGTACAAGTATGTCGCCGAGAACGTCAATGCGGACGGCCGCCAGCCCCGCCCGGTCGTCATCGGCATGGGCCCGTGCGGCCTGTTCTCGGCGCTGATCCTGGCCCAGATGGGCTTGAGACCCATCATCCTGGAACGCGGCAAGACGGTGCGCGAGCGAACCAAGGACACCTTCGGCTTCTGGCGCAAGCGCGAGCTGAATCCCGAATCGAACGTGCAGTTCGGCGAAGGCGGTGCCGGCACCTTCTCGGATGGCAAGCTGTACAGCCAGATCAAGGACCCGAAACACCTGGGCCGCAAGGTGCTGACGGAGTTCGTGAAAGCCGGCGCGCCGCCGGAGATCATGTATGTCAGCAAGCCGCACATCGGTACCTTCCGCCTCGTCAAGATGGTCGAAGCGATGCGCGAGGAAATCGTGGCGCTGGGCGGCGAGATCCGCTTCGAACAGCGCGTAACGGATTTCGAGATCGAAGAAAAGGACGGCGTGCGCCAGTTGCGCGGCCTGCTGCTGGCGACGGGCGAGCGCATCGCCACGAACCACGTCGTGCTGGCCGTGGGCCACAGCGCGCGCGATACCTTCCAGACGCTGTACGAGCGCGGCGTGTTCGTCGAAGCGAAGCCGTTCTCGATCGGCTTCCGCGTCGAGCATCCGCAGTCGATGATCGACACCTGCCGCTTCGGCCCGAACGCCGGCCACCCGATCCTGGGCGCTGCCGACTACAAGCTGGTGCACCATGCGAAGAACGGCCGCGCCGTGTACAGCTTCTGCATGTGCCCGGGCGGCACGGTGGTCGCGGCGGCGTCCGAGCCGGGCCGCGTCGTCACCAATGGCATGAGCCAGTATTCGCGCGCCGAGCGCAATGCCAACAGCGCGATCGTGGTGTCGATCAGCCCGGACGATTATCCGGGCGGTCCGCTGGCCGGCATCGAATTCCAGCGCCGTCTGGAAGAAGCGGCGTATGCACTGGGCGGCAGCGATTACTCGGCGCCGGGCCAGCTGATGGGCGATTTCGTGGCGGGCAAGGCGTCGACCGAATTCGGTGAGGTGGTGCCGTCGTACAAACCGGGCGTGCACCTGACGGACCTGGCGCAGATCCTGCCGGAGTACGCCGTCGAGGCGCTGCGCGAAGCCTTCCCCGCGTTCGACAAGCAGGTGCGCGGCTACTTCCGCCACGATGCCGTGCTGACCGGCCTGGAGACGCGCACCTCGTCGCCGATCCGCATCAAGCGGCGCGACGACGACCTGCAGAGCCTCAACACCCGCGGCCTGTTCCCGGCCGGCGAAGGTGCCGGCTATGCGGGCGGCATCCTGTCCGCCGGCGTGGACGGCATCAAGGTGGCCGAAGCCGTGGCGCTGTCGATGGCGGCGGCGGACAAGCGCTAATCACACGCGGCCGGTGCGCCCGGGGTGCGTTGTCCCGGGGCCTGGCACGGGGACAGACATGGCCAGACGCCTGGCCCCGGGACACATCGCAGGGTGTCAGGCCCCGCGACACATGGCAGTATGCCTGGCACCATGACACGCTAAGGATCAGCTCGTGTCACGGTGCCTGGCACCATGTGACACGAGCCCGGCCGTTGCCGGGCGTGCCGCTACAGCCAGCCGGCGCGGCGGAACCGACGGTACAGGATGAACGACGTGCCGAACATCAGCGCCAGCGCCATCGGGTACCCGTAATACCAGTCCAGTTCCGGCATGTTCTTGAAGTTCATGCCCCAGATGCCGGCAAATGCCGTCAGCACGGCGAAGATGGCGGCCCAGGCGGCCAGGCGCTTGTTGACTTCGCTCTCTTCCAGCGTCACCAGCGACAGGTTCACCTGGATCGCCGTGCCGATCGTCTCGCGGATGGAATCGAGCGTGGCGTTGATGCGCGAGAGGTGATCGTGCACGTCGCGGAAGTAGGCCTGGCTGTCGACGCACATCGACGGCACGCGGCCACCGTGCAGCTTGCCGATGGTGTCCAGCAGCGGCGTCACCGCGTGGCGCAGCGTCGTCACCTTGCGTTTCAGGTCGTACAGGCGCTCGACGTTGTTGCGCTGCGAGCCACCGGTGAAGATCAGGTCCTCGATCTCGTCGAGCTCCGATTCGAGCGCCTCGACGATGGGGAAGTAGCGGTCGACGGCGGCATCCATCAGCGCGTACAGCACGAAGCCGGAACCATGCTGCAGCAGGTGCGGTTCCCGTTCGGCGCGGGCCCGCACGCCCATGAAACCCTGCGAGTTATCATGGCGCGAGGACAGCACGTAGTTGTGGCCCACGAAAATATCGATCTCGCCGAGCACCAGCTCGTCGCCCTTCATCTCCACCGTCTTCACGACCACGAACAGCGAGTCGCCGTACTCCTCGATCTTGGGCCGCTGGTGGCCGCGCTGCGCATCCTCCACGGCCAGCTCGTGCAGGTTGAACTCCGCCTGCATCTCCGCCAGTTCCTCCGGCGTTGCATCGCGCAGCGCCACCCACACGAAGGTATCCTCGCGCGCAACATAGTCGCTGATATCGGCCACCGGCAGATCCGCCAGCTTGCGGCCATGTTGATACGCGACGCAATTAATCAGCATAAAAAAGCTCCCACGAAAGGTGGGAGCTTACCTGAAATTCCGCTACTGCCGAGTACGTGTCAACTTCGGGGTCAGTCACCAAAGTTGACACGTACTCGACCGTAAAAAAGACGGCGTGCTGCCGTTACGGCCTCGTTCGTGTCGCTTTTCGTGACTGACCCCAAAGTTGACACGGGCTGATCTGTAGCTAGTCTTCCTTGGCGCCGTCGATGCCCAGCTCGGCGATTTTGCGGGTGATCGTGTTGCGGCCGATGCCCAGGCGGACGGCGGCGTCGTTCTTGCGGCCATGCGTGTATTTGAGCGCGGTGCGGATCAGTGCCGATTCGAACTGGCGGCCGAGGATGTCCATCACGTCCTGCTGGCCGTCGCCCAGCATCGTGGCAGCCTGCAGTTCCAGCAGCGACAGCCAGCCGTCCGGGCCCGGTGCCGTGGTAGCGACGGACGCCGCAGGCGGCGCATGGTGCGCATTGACCTGCAGCTCCGGCGCCACCTGCATGGCGCCCTGCCCGGCCGACAGTTCCAGCGGCAGGTCCTTCACTTCCACCGTCTGGCCGGGCGCCATCACGGTGATCCAGTTGCACAGGTTTTCCAGCTGGCGCACATTGCCCGGCAGGTCCAGGCCCTGCAGGAAGGTGATGGCCGCATCGCTCATGCGCTTTGCTTCCACGCCGAGCTGCTTGGCACTCTGCACCAGGAAGTGGCGCACCAAAAGGGGGATGTCCTCGCGGCGCTCCCGCAAACTGGGCAGGCGCAGGCGGATGACATTCAGGCGGTGGAACAAGTCCTCGCGGAACAGGCCGTCGCGCACGCGCTGTTCCAGGTTCTGGTGCGTCGCCGTAATCACGCGCACATTCGCCTTCAGCGGCTGGTGGCCGCCGACGCGGTAGAAGTGGCCGTCGGACAGCACGCGCAGCAGCCGCGTCTGCAGGTCGAACGGCATGTCGCCGATCTCGTCGAGGAACAGCGTGCCGTTCTCGGCCTGCTCGAAGCGGCCGCGGCGCGTGGTCTGCGCGCCGGTGAAGGCGCCGCGCTCGTGGCCGAACAGTTCCGACTCCAGCAGGTCCTTCGGGATGGCCGCCGTGTTCAGCGCGATGAACGGCTGCTGCGCGCGCGGGCTGTGCTTGTGCAGCGCGCGCGCCACGAGCTCTTTCCCCGAACCGGATTCGCCCGTGATCAGCACCGTCACGTTCGACTGCGACAGGCGGCCGATGGCGCGGAACACCTCCTGCATGGCCGGCGCCTGGCCGAGGATTTCCGGCGTCTCGGCCGGCCCCGATTCCACGTTGGCCTCGCGCAGGCTCTCGTCCAGCGCGCGGCGGATCAGTTCCACGGCCTTGTCGATATCGAACGGCTTGGCCAGGTATTCGAAGGCGCCTCCCTGGAACGCCGCCACGGCGGAGTCCAGGTCGGAGAAGGCGGTAATGATGATGACCGGCAGCCCGGGCAGGCGCGATTTCACCAGTTGCAGCAGGTCGAGGCCGGAATCGCCCGGCATGCGGATATCGGACACGAGCACTTGTGGCGTCTCGTATTCGAGCGCGGCGATGGCATCGCGCGCGTTCGCAAAACTCTTGGTGGCGAGGTTCTCCCGCGCCAATGCTTTTTCCAGTACCCAGCGGATCGATTCGTCGTCGTCGACAATCCAGATTGGCTTCATATGTGTTCTATTTCCCGCAATATGGATCCAGTGGACTTCCCCAACCCGCCCAACTGCTTATGGCAAAGGCAGCAGGATGCGGAAGTCCGTGTAGCCGGGCCGGCTCTCGCATTCGATGACGCCCATGTGCTGGTGCACGAAGGTCTGCGCCAACGTCAGTCCCAGGCCGCTGCCGCCATCCCGGCCCGATACGAGGGGGTAGAAGATGCGGTCGCGGATCTGGGGCGGGATACCCGGTCCGTTGTCGATGATATGCAAGTCTAATGCCAGGTTGTAACGGACCTTCGCCAGGGTGACCTGGCGGGCCACGCGCGTCTTGAACGTGATCTGCGCGCTGCCCTCCTCGATCTGGCCGGACAGCGCCTGCGCCGCATTGTGGGCGATGTTCAGCACGGTCTGGATCAGCTGCTCCTTGTCGCCGCGGAACTCGGGCAGCGAGGCATCGTAGTCGCGCACGATGCGCAGGCCGGCGGGGAATTCGGCCATGATCAGGCTGCGCACCCGTTCCAGCACTTCGTGGATGTTCACGTCGCCCACGATGTGCGGGCGGCGGTGCGGCGCCAGCAGGCGGTCGACCAGCGTCTGCAGCCGGTCCGCCTCCTTGATGATCACCTGCGTGTATTCGCGCAGGTTCTGCAGGTGCAGCGGCGGCAGCTCCATCTCCAGCAGCTGGGCGGCACCGCGGATGCCGCCCAGCGGGTTCTTGATCTCGTGCGCCAGGTTGCGGATGAGTTCCTTGTTCACCTGGCTCTGGTCCAGCAGGCGCTCCTCGCGGTCCAGCTTCATCTGCTGCACCGTCTCGCGCAGTTCCAGCAGCACGGCGCCGGCCGGCTCGTCCAGCGCGCTGACGATCGTGTGCACGTGCAGCGGCTCGCGCGCCACGCGTTCCAGCGTGAGGTCCTGGCGCAGGTCGGAATGCTTGTGGGTGCGGGCCTGGCCGATCACGTGTTCCAGCTCGGCGGGATTGGTGAACAGGTCGCACAGCCGCTGGCGCGACAGGGCTTTCAGCGAGCTTTCCAGCATGTTCTCGGCCGCCGCGTTGGCAAAGGCGATGCGGCCTTCGGCATCCACCATCACCACGGCGGAGGCCAGCAGGTCGAGGCCGGCCAGCGAGGGCGTGCGCGGCAGGGCGCCGGCCGCAGCCGCGGCGGCACGCGCGATATTGGTGACAATTTTCATGATCGGTTCAAGGTTCGCCGTGGTGCCGTCGGCAGATCGGACGGGCACTGCGGCGTATGTTGCGGACGGAGGCCGCCTACCGGATGTTCGACAGTTCGCGCTTGAGCGCATCGACGTTCGTTTCCGAACGGGCGATGGCCTCGCGCAGGCCGGCAGTGCGCTCCTGGTACTTGGCGTAGTTGCGCTCGTCGCCACGGCGTTCCGGCTCGCCGTTGTTGAACTCGCGGCGCAATTCGGCCAGCTTCTGGTTTTCGGCGTTCAGTTCGTCGGTGAGGATCTGGCGGCGGTCCGCATCGCGGGCCTTCTGTTCCGCCGAATTCACGCGCGGGAAGGCCGCTGGCGCGGCCGCCGCGGCACCCGTCGCCGGCGCCCGTGCCCGCGGCGCCGCGGCCGGCGCACGGGCCGCCGGTGCGGGAATGCTCGCTTCCGGCAGGTCCAGCAGCACGCAGTGATTGCCCTTCTTGCGGTCCGTGTATTCCTTGTGGCCGCTCTCGTCCGTGCAGCGGTAGATCTGCGCCTGCGCCGCGGTGGCAAAGAGCAGCGCGAGCACGGCGAACGTTCGAGAAATGGCTGGACACTGGCGACGTGAAATCATGCCCCGACTATACAACATCCGAAAAAAAACGCGAGGAAGGCAGAAGCCGTCCCCGCGTCCTCGTTACCGGCATAAAACCACCGGCAGCTGCGCCATTACAGCGAGTAGTACATGTCGAATTCGACCGGGTGCGTGGTCATGCGCATGCGCGTGACTTCCGTCATCTTCAGCTCGATGTAGGCATCGATCATCGAATCGGTGAACACGCCGCCGCGGGTCAGGAACTCGCGATCCTTGTTCAGGTGGTCCAGCGCTTCTTCCAGCGAGGCGCAGACGGTCGGGATCAGCGCGTCTTCTTCCGGCGGCAGGTGGTACAGGTCCTTCGACGCTGCTTCGCCCGGGTGGATCTTGTTCTGCACGCCGTCCAGGCCGGCCATCATCAGCGCGGCGAAGCACAGGTACGGGTTCGCCAGCGGATCCGGGAAGCGCGTCTCGATGCGGCGGCCTTTCGGGTTCGCCACGTGCGGGATGCGGATCGAGGCGGAACGGTTGCGGGCCGAGTAGGCCAGCTTCACCGGCGCTTCGTAGCCAGGCACCAGGCGCTTGTACGAGTTGGTGCCCGGGTTGGTGATCGCGTTCAGCGCCTTGGCGTGCTTGATGATGCCGCCGATGTAGAACAGCGCGAAGTCGGACAGGCCGGCATAGCCGTCGCCGGCGAACAGGTTCTTGCCGTCCTTCCAGATCGACTGGTGCACGTGCATGCCAGAGCCGTTGTCGCCCACGACCGGCTTCGGCATGAAGGTGGCCGTCTTGCCGTAGCTGTGCGCCACGTTCCAGACGATGTACTTCAGGTTCTGCGTCCAGTCGGCGCGCTCGACCAGCGTCGAGAACTTGGTGCCGATTTCATTCTGGCCGGCGCCCGCCACTTCGTGGTGGTGCACTTCGACGGGGATGCCCATCGACTCCAGGATCAGGCACATTTCCGAACGCATGTCCTGGAACGAGTCGACCGGTGGCACCGGGAAGTAGCCGCCCTTGACGGTCGGACGGTGGCCGCTGTTGCCGCCTTCGATGTCCTTGTCGGTCGACCACGACGCTTCGTCGGAATCGATCTGCACCTTGGCGCCGGACATGTCGATCTTCCACTTCACGGAGTCGAAGATGAAGAATTCCGGTTCCGGACCGAAGTAGGCGGTGTCGCCCAGGCCGGAGGATTTCAGGTAGGCTTCGGCGCGCTTGGCGATCGAGCGCGGATCGCGGTCGTAGCCCTTGCCGTCGGACGGTTCGATCACGTCGCACTGCATGAACAGCGTGGTCTCTTCCATGAACGGGTCGATGTTCGCGGTGTTCGGATCCGGGATCAGCAGCATGTCGGATGCTTCGATGCCTTTCCAGCCGGCGATGGAGGAACCGTCGAAGGCATGACCGCTTTCGAACTTGTCGATGTCGAATGCCGACACCGGCACGGTAACGTGCTGTTCCTTGCCGCGGGTATCGGCAAAGCGGAAATCAACGAATTTGACTTCGTTGTCTTTTACCATCTTCAGAACTTCTTCGGCGGTCATTGCCATTCGTATCTCCTAAGTGAAAAGGCTGCCGGCGCGCGGGGCGGCGGCGGAAACTCGAACCACTATAAAGCAGAAAGCGTGCCAATGGGAAGCGGATAAGCTTATGCAGGAAGTTCCATTGATCTTGCTGTCTATGAACCCTAAAATCGTCCGTACGGAAATATGCGCTGTCACGCACCACGATTGCACATCGCATAGTGCGCACAACAATGGTGCATCTGTTCCAATTCGCACCAATTCAGGGATTCACGCCCCACAATGTAGCACGCCAGATTTTGGGGCCGCCACACGCAAGGACCACGATCCACGACGATCAGAAGGAATTACTGCCAGATGACTACCGCCTCCGAGATTCTCGACCGCGCCCGCGAACGTGCACCCGGTCTGCCCTATGCTGGAGCAGTCACGCCCCAGGAGGCCTACACGCTGCTGCTGTCGGCACCGAACATACGCCTGATCGATGTACGCACCAACGCCGAGCGCGACTGGATCGGCCGCGTTTCCATCCCGGCCGCCCAGCATGCGGCAGTGCAGTGGAGCACCTATCCGGGCGGCGTGCAGAACCCCCACTTCGCCGCCGAGCTTGCCACGGTGGCGCAGCCGGACGATGTGCTGCTGTTCCTGTGCCGCTCCGGCGTGCGCTCGCGGCATGCTGCCAAGCTCGCCACGGAGAACGGCTTCCCGAACAGCTTCGATATCCTGGAGGGCTTCGAGGGAGACAAGGATGCCGACGGGCACCGCAAGACGGTGGGCGGATGGTGCAAGGCAGGGCTGCCCTGGGTGGGAGCCTGAAAGGAAAAACCGCGGACGATACCCGTCCGCGGCTGGCCTGCTGAAGAGCGCGGTTACAGCGTGTACGTCAGCCGCGCATACACATACCGCCCCGACCGTCCGAACGGCGAGTAGTTCGTGTACGGCGCATTGCCCGTGGTGTTCAGCGCGGCCGGATACGGATCCGGGTACTGGTCGAACAGGTTCTCCGCGCCCAGCGCCACCGACAGCGCCTTGCTGATGGCGAAGCGTCCTTCCAGGTCCACCAGCGTGCGGGCCGACATCGTGTGGTCCAGCGCCGCCGTCGTGCCCGGCGTGAGCACCTTGCCGTAGCGCGTGGCGCGCAGCGTCGTGCCCCACGGGCCCAGGTTCCACGTGCCGCTGGCCGTGTACTTGGTCTTCGGCGTGCCCTGCTCGAACGTCAGCACGTTCACGCGGTCGAACAGCACCGGGGCCGGCGACAGCGCTGCCAGCGCGGCCGTCTGCGGCACCTTCGTCACTTCCGTGTCCGTGTAGTTGCCGGCCAGGGTCAGGTCGAAACGGCCGGCACTGCCCAGGTTCCACGGGTAGTTCACCACCACGTCCACGCCCTTCGTGGTCGTGTCCACGCCGTTGATGAAGAAGCGCCCGCCGCCCACGCCAGGGAAGCCGTTCGCTTCCAGGAAGTTGCGCACGTTCGTCTGCGTGAGGTTCTCGGACAGCACGATGCGGTTGCGGATGTCGATGTGGAAGCCGTCGACCGTGATGCTGCCCCGGCCCACCTTGGCCACGGCGCCCAGCGAGAAGTTGGTGGACTTCTCCGCGTCCAGCGGTTTCGCGCCCAGCGCCACGGCCGCCGCGTCGGTCGGCTTGAACGTGGTGATGTCGAACGGCACGCCGTTGATGAAGTTGGTGGACGTGGACGTGAAGAACTGCTGCTGCATCGACGGCGCACGGAAGCCGTTCTGCACCGAGCCGCGCACGCCGAACGCCGGCGTGAAGTCATAGCGGCCGGCCAGCTTGCCGGACCAGTTGCTGCCGAAATCCGAATAGTGCTCGCCCCGCACCGCGAACGATGCCAGCAGCTTCGGCAGCAGGTTCGCTTCCAGGTCGCCATACACGCTGTAGGCGGTGCGGTGGCTGTCCGACGTGTCGCTCGGGCGGAAGCCGGGGAACACCTGCGCGCCGGAAGCGGTGGGCAGGCCGCTGGCCAGCCGCACGCCGCCGTTGCGGTAGGAGTCCGGTTCGCCCGCTTCCAGCTTGTAGCCTTCGCGGCGCGCTTCGCCGCCCACCGCCACGTTCAGCGGCGACGCCAGGCCCACCTCGAACTGCTTCACGGCCGACAGGTTGTACGTCAGCTGGTCATACGAGAAGCCGCCCGCCTCGAACACGGTCTTGCTGGACGGTCCCAGCGAGCGGTTCAGCGTGTTCTTGATGGTGAAGTCCATCTTGTTCTTGCCGTAGCTGAGCGAGCTGTCGAAGTCCCAGCCGCCGGACGTGAACGTGACGCCGCCAGCCGCCGAGAAATCGTCGACATCGGGTGCGATGATGGGCAGGAAGCCGTCCGGATAGATCTGGATGGTGTTGTTGTCCTGCAGGGCACGGCGGAAGAAGCCGCCCGACTCCGCCTCGCGGCGCTGGTAGCTCGCCCAGCCGTACCATTTCACCTTCTCGTTGATGTCCCCGCCCGCGTTGGCGAACACCGTGTACTGCTTCAGTTCGGGCTCGCCGTACCAGGCGTTGAAGCGGTTGATCGTCGCTTCGCGAGGGTCATACGCACCGTTCACCAGCGGGTATTGCTGGCGCGTGTCGTAGCCGCTGCGCTCCGTGTGCTTCTGGTCCTTGTACTCGCCGGCGATCGTCAGGTAACCCGTCTCGCCCAGCGGCAGGCCCTTCCACAGGCTGACGGTGGCCGTCTCGCCATCGTGGCGCGAACGGGAGTCCTGCGTGCCCCAGTTGGCATTGGCCGGCGGCGGCGTGACGGCGAAATCGTAGTCCGTGATGCGCTCGCCGTAGCTGGCGGTGGCCTCGCCGCCGGTACGGTCCTGGCGCAGGCGGATATTGACCACGCCGGCGATCGCATCGGAACCGTATTGGGCCGACGCGCCGTCGCGCAGCACCTCGATGTTCTTGACGATGCCGGTGGGGATCGTGTTCATGTCGACGGCGGCGGAACCGCGGCCGATCGTGCCGTTCAGGTTTACCAGCGACGACGTGTGCCGGCGCTTCGAATTCACCAGCACCAGCGTCTGGTCCGGCGCCAGGCCGCGCAGCGTGGCGGGCCGGATGGTATCGGTGCCGTCGGCCAGGCCGGGGCGCGGGAAGTTCAGCGACGGCAGCGCGACGGACAGCGCCTGCGTGATCTCCGGCACGCCGGTGTTCTTGATCATCTCGGCCGAGATGACATCGACCGGTGCCGACGTGTCCAGCACCGTGCGGTTCGACACGCGCGTGCCGGTGACGACGACGGTGGCCTGGCTGTCTTCGGTGGAAGTGCCGGTCGTGGACTGGGCGGCGGCGGGGCCGGCAAAGAGGGAGGCAATGGCGGTGGCAAGCAATCCTGCAGTCGGTAAAGCGTGGCGATGCATCCTGTTCCCTTTCGGTGAGCGATATGATCCGGCGGACGCGGCGCTGCAGCGAGCGCCGACGAACCATCATCGGCGGCGCGATGACATACTGTCAAACCTGTCGGGGCACTATCACGATTTGCGTTGCGGTTTTCAGACGGTTGCAGCCGGCGACTCGTCGTGCGGCTGTCCCAGCAGCGCCTGGATGCGCAGCCGCACCAGCTGGATATGGCCGCGCAGGCCGTACAGGTCCTCCGCAAACGACAGCGGAATCGAGATCTGGTTGACGAGGTTCTCGATGTCGTTCAGCCGCGCCATCTGCGTGGCATACGCCGCGGCGCGCTGCTCGGGTGGCGCATCCTTGACCGTCTCGACGGCCTGCTCCACCGTGCGCAGCTGGCCGTACCAGCGGTAGATGCGCGAACGGATGCGCCACACGTACAGCGGCGGCACGATCTTCGACAGCGGCAGGATCAGCGCGCTCAATGCCAGCAGCAGCACCCACATGCGATCGAGGAAGTTGGCCAGCCAGAAGCTCATGTAGCGCTGCAGCAGCGGCGCGCCGTCCTTGTAGTACTTGGCCGCTTCGTCGGCAACGGGAATCTCCGTGTACTTCGCGGACGGGAACTGGCCCTGCTGCTGGAACCAGCCGGCACCGCCGTGGATCTTGCCGGCGGCCTGCACGAACAGCTCGATCAGCGCGGGATGCAGGTCGTCGCGCGCCACCAGCGTGGCCGTGGGCGCGATCAGCTGGTAGTCGCGCGCCGGCAGGTCGCGGCCCAGGTCGACGATCCCCCGCGGCAGCGTGACGTGCGTGAGGAACGGCAGGCGGCGCGTGTACGCTTCGGCCTGGGCGAAATCGAACAGGTAGATGCCGGGCGTCTGCAGCAGCATCTGGATCAGCGGATCGTCCGGCGCCGCAGCGAACACCAGGCCATCGATGCGGCCTTCCAGCAGTTCGACGGTCGCGGGCGTGTTATCGAGCTGGCCCGTCTGCAGCTCGCCGGGCGCGACGCCGTTCACGTCCAGCACCTGGCGGAACAGCCGCGGCGCCCCGCTGCCCTGCGCGCCGATATTGATCTTCGTGCCGCGCAGCTGGGTCAGTTGCGTGACCGGCGCGGTGCCCGGCTTCTCGCGCAGGAACAGCCACACGGGTTCGGTGAACAGGCTGCCCAGCGAGACGAGGCCGCGGCGTTCGGCTTCCGCTTCATCCGTCGAGCCGCTCTGCACGAAGGCGATGTCCACCTTGCGTTCGTTCAGCTGCGCCAGGTTGTCGCTAGAGCCGTGCGAGCCTTGCAGCGTGACGGCGATGCCTTCGCGGGCCAGCTGGTCCCGGTACTTCCTGCCGAAGGCGTCGTAGGCGCTGTTGTCCTGGCCGGTGCCCAGCACCACGTGCTTCGGCGGCGCGGGATCGACGATCAGGTAGGCGATCACGCAGACGGCGGCAATCGCCAGCACGGTGGGCGTGGCGGAGGCGAACAGGTCGCGCAAGGAAAAGCTGGTGAACTTGCGGATGCGCGACATCGTGGAGCGGAGGACGGGTTTCATGGCTGGCTATGATGCCAGACGAGAATGGGGACAGGCACCAATTATTTGGCAACACGCGTGTTGCCAAATAATTGGTCGGTACGCCGCAGCGGCCTGTCCCCGATGTACTCTGCTTACCCGCCGCAGGCCTTGACGGGTGCGCCGAGCGCGGCGGCCGCGGCGGCGACCGAGGAGCCGGGCGGCAGCGCCTTCTGGTCCGGTTCGATGAGAGGCATCAGCGTGGGTGCCAGCGTGACGAGCAGCTGCACCGGCAGCGCGCTCGTGAAATCGTAGTTCTTCGATTCAGGCCCGTGCACATAGGCCGTCATGCTGCCGAAGAAGCGTTCGCCGATATTGAACACGAACGTGGCCGAGCGGTTCACGTAGCGCGATTCGATCAGGCGGCCGCCGGCGGCATACACGTCGAAGCGCTGGTCGCCCGTGCCGGTCTTGCCGGCGACGGCGATATTGCTGCCATCGGCCGCCGTGAATGCGGTCTTGGCGCGCTTGGCGGTACCGTCCGACACCACGCCCTGGATCTCGTTGGCCACCACGCGCGCCACTTCCGGCGCGATCACGCGTTCCGCCGCCACCTTGTCCGCGCGCGCCACTTTCGTGTCATACGGCGTGCCGGCGGCGAAGTGCAGCGACTCGATGCGCTGCGTGGGCTTGCGCACGCCGCCGTTGACGATGATGCCCATCATCTCGGCCAGCGCGGCAGGACGGTCCGCCGAGGCGCCCAGCGTCGTCGCATACGACGGCACCAGCGAGTCGAACGGATAGCCCATCTTCTTCCACTGGCGGTGGATTTCCATGAACGCTTCCATCTCCAGCAGGCCCGCGATGCGCTTGTCCTGCGTGTGCTTGCGGTGCGTCTTGAACAGCCACTGGTAGACCTCCTGGCGTTCCTTGTCGGACGCCTTCACCACCTGCGTGAGCGTCGCGCCTTCGTTCTGGCGCAGGTAGGCCACCAGCCACAGTTCCAGCGGGTGCACATTGGCGAGATAGCCGCGGTCGGCCAGGTTCCACTTGTCCATCGCGTACTGGTCGTACATCTTTTCCAGGCGCTCCTGCGGCACTTCGCTCTGCGACGACAGCAGGTTACCGTTGACGAACATCGCGAACTCGCCGATCGAGGCGTTCGGGAACAGCGTGCGGTGGATGTTCGCCAGGCGCAGCGGCGTGGGGCGGATGCTGTCGACGAGGATCTTGTCCAGCTCCGACTTCGGCTTGCCCTTGTACTTGGCGTAGAAGCGGTACAGGAACTCCTTGCCTTCCTTGTCCGCGAAGCGGGCCAGGTATTCGGCGCGGCGCGGGTCGTCCGCATCGGCCAGCAGGCTCGCGGACGATCCCGGCATCTGGAAGCTGTAGTACTTCACCACGTCGCGCATCAGGCGCACGAACAGCAGGTTGGTCGAGCGGCGCAGGCCTTCGCGCACGGTGAGGATGCGCGCATTGTCTTCCTTCGAGAAGTTGCCGAAGTAATGCAGGCCGCCGCCCGTGAAGAAGCCCTCGCCCGGATTGCCGGAATACTTGCGCTCCATCGCCGCGTTCAGCATCGCCGTCAGGTCGCGCTTGTCGCGCGGCGTGATCGACAGCCATTCGATCCCCCAGGCCGTCAGCCGGTCCTTCGGATCGAAAGCAACCTTGCCCAGTTCGTCCGCGCTCATCGCCCCGTACTTCTTGTAAAGCTGGTCGACGATGTCCATGTAGGTGACCAGCGTGCGCAGCTTGGCCGTGGAACCCAGGTCCAGCTTGGCGCCCTCGTTGATGTCCAGCGGCTGGTCGTAGTTATCCGTCTGCACGCGCAGGTAGTTGACCTTGTCGCCCCGCTCCAGCAGCGTGAAGCTGTACACCACGTTGGCCGGGTCGCCGTTGCCCAGCATGCCCTTGCCCGTCAGGCCCGCCGCTTCCGCCGTCTCGTGGTCGCGCAGGTCGCGCAGGCGCGCCGTGACGGCCTTCTGCGCATCGGCATCGAGCGTGCTGACCACCGACAGGTCGAGGCGATCGAGGTTGTACATGCGGTTGTCGCCCAGCAGGTTGGCCAGGTGCACGCGCACGGCGTTCGACGCCTTCTTCGTGACGTAGTTCAGGGGCGGCGCGGCCTGCAGGCCGTTGCCCTGCGCCGGATGAAGTTTCTCCTTCAGCGCCGCGTCGCGCAGCGCCGGCGTGATGATGCCGGCCTGCGCCAGCAGCCGCAGGTGGCTGTTGGCCAGCACTTCCAGGTCCTCGTCGCCGGCGCCCAGGTAGTAGCTGGGGCGGCGCTGCGCGATCAGCAGCGACAGCGCTTCCTTGAACGCCAGCGCGCTGCCCGGCTTGTCCATGCGGCCGGCCAGCAGGCCGTTGACCTCGTTGAAGTCGCGGCCGTACCAGACCCACATGCCGTCGCCGATGCCGTTCACTTCGCCGTAGCCCGGTTTCGCGGAGAGCGGCACCGTGTTCAGGTAGTCGACCACGATCTGGCGGCGCACGCCCAGCGTTTCGGGGCCCTGCTGGTAGGCGCGCAGCGTGGCCGAGACCATCTGCTTGAGCTTGTCCTTCATCGAGCCGGTGCGGCCTTCCGGCGAGTGGCGGTACTTCTCGATCTGCGTGGCCAGCGTGCTGCCGCCGGCGGCGCGGTGCCCGCCCAGGCCCACGGCGCTGGCGGATTTTTCCAGGATGGCTTTCGACAGGCGGTCCCATTCCACGGCCGGATTGCGTTGCGGGTAGGTGTTGTCCAGCAGCTCGCGGTTCTCGATGAACAGCAGGCTGTGGACCAGCGCCGCGGGCGCCTGCTCGAAGCCGGGATAGATGCGCTCCGGGTAGCTGGCCGTGAACAGCGGCTGCGCGCGGCAGTCGTAGATCGTCAGGCCCGTGCGGGTCTTTTCGCGGAACGTGGTGAAGATGCCCATGTCGGCCAGCTGCACCATCTTCGGCGAGAAGCGCGACTGCGCCGTCACCTGGTAATCGCGCTGGCTCAGCTTGCCCAGGTAGTCGGGGATGTTGGCGTAGCCCAGGCGCTCGTCGTACGGGCTGTCGTGCGGGTAGCGGATCGACTTGCTGGGGCCCGCCTCGACCTTGTAGCTGAGCTGCTTGACGACACCGGTGAAGTACTTCGCCTGCATCGTGGAGGTGCGGAATTCATGCAGCAGCCACCAGACCAGCAGCGACAGCAGCACCAGCATCAACACGATGAACGCGTTGCGGGAACGCTTGCTTTTCGGCTCGGAGGGCGGCGGGGTCGCGGTCTGCTCGTCGTCGAGGCGCGGCGTTTCTTGGTCGTATTGGGAAGACATAGGTTCTACTTACGGTTACTGCATGCATCGCGGTTCGCACCGCGGCTTTGCACTGGCATTGCACGAATCATCGACAGCGTGCGCGAAAACACCGGCTGCAGTGCGCACGGCTTATTGCCATTGCACCACATCACGCCCATCCGCACCGGTCAAGGGGGCGAATTTTTCGCCCCGGCGGGGAATTTTCGCAAAAATACAACGTCCCTGACCGACAGGCAACGTGCACGTCAGCGCACCGATAGCAGGCTCGCAATGACGGCGTTACAAGTGCGCCTGGTATTCCGCGCCCAGCAGGTCGAGGCCTTCGCGCAGGTGATCGAACGCGGCCTGCACGGCGGCAGGCTCGCCCTTCACACCGAGCTCGATGTGCCGGCGCGTGGTGGCATCGCCCACCGAGGGCAGGCTGAACACCTTCACGGCCGGCCACTTCGCCTCGATCGCCACCATCAGCGGCGTGAGAAGGGATTCGGCCATTTCGTACACCAGCACCGCCCGTTCCGCGCGTGCCTCGCGGTTGAACAGGTGCGCGTAGTGCGTATCGAGCACCCATTCGATCATCGGCCAGGCCATCACGGGAAAGCCCGGCACGAAGTAATGGCTGCCCAGCGCGAAGCCGGCCACGTTGTTGTACGGGTTCGGGATCAGCTCCGCCCCATCGGCAAACTCCGCCATCTTCAGCCGCTGCAGGTTGTCCGGCGCGTTCAGGTCCACTTCCTGGCCCGCCTCGCGCGCCACCTGCAGCACGCGCTGCCGGATGTTCTCCGCGCCCTGCGCATGCAGCACCAGCGGGCGGCCCAGCGCGGCGGCCGCGGCCTGGCGCGTGTGGTCGTCCGGCGTGGCGCCGATGCCGCCAGTGGAGAACACGATGTCGCCGCTGGCGAACGTGCGGCGCAGCGTGGCCGTGATGCGGGCCGGATCGTCGCCGATATATTCGGCCCAGCCCAGTTGCAGGCCGCGCGCGGCAAGCAGCTGCACGACTTTCGGCAGGTGCGCGTCGACCCGTTTGCCGGACAGGATTTCGTCGCCGATGATGATGAGGCCGATCGTGGTGGTCATGGCTGGGTGCTCTCGACAGTGGTGATGGGGTTGACGGCGGCGGCTTCGGTACGGGCGCGCAGCTGCGACAGCGCCTCGAGACAATAATACTCAAACCACAAGCCGGTGAAGATGAAAATGAGCACGTACAGCCAGACGGAGGCGGCCACCAGGAACGGGAACAGCGCCACGGCCAGCACGGCGCCGCCGATCCACACGATGGACGGCAGCGAACCCGCGGCGCCGGACATCACGCCGATCGCCAGCAGCTGCCAGCGCTTCTCGTGCTGCAGGAGGGCGATTTCCTCGGCGCTGGCATGGTCGGACAGCGCGTCGTAGCTCATCACGCGCGAGGTCAGCCAGCCCCACAGCAGCGCGGAAGCGACGATGGCCAGCGGCGGCACGATATACAGCGGCAGCATGCAGAACCAGATCACGATGAACAGCAGGAACAGCGACAGCGCCTTGACCAGGCCCTTGAACATGCTGCCGCCCTGCTTCTTCACGAGGTGCGGATAGTGGCGCGAGCCCACGTGGTTGACGATCACGGGCATCGCCGCCAGGTTGATGAAGATGAGGGAGGTCAGGATCATCAGCGGCAACAGCAGCAGCATCGCCAGCAGCGGCGGCAGCACCGATTTCAGCACCGTCAGGCCGATCTTCTCCAGCCACGGCGTGGTGTAGTTGAACAGCTCCAGCTCGAAGAACCAGCCCTGCAGCCAGTCCAGCAGCGGCTGCGCGGCAAACCACAGCACCAGGCCCCAGACGACCAGAGACAGCACGAACGGGATCGCCGACAGCAGCAGGATCTTGCCGTGCAGCTGGGACAGCATCGCACGGCCGTAGGCATTCATCACTCCGCGCATCGGCGGCCCTCCTCATGAATCGGTATCAACGAGGCGCCATTATCGCCGATGCCGGCGTGGCGACGAACCTCAGCGCGACCTGCGGGGCCGGGCGAATTCCACCATGCGCTTCAGGCCCAGCCACTGCTGGCGCCAGAAGCCGCGGCCATAGTCGCGCACCGGCGCCGGGCTGCCGTCCGCGCGCAGGCGCACCATCTGGTCGCGCACGCCGGTACGGGCAAATGCGGGCGTGAAGTTCGCCGTGCGGAACAGGATGTCCCACACCGGCAGGATCACGGCGAAGTTACAGCCGCCCAGCGTGCCCTGCCCCTTCGATTCGTGGCCCACGCCCACCGCGTGGTGCATGCGGTGATAGCGCGGCGACACCAGCAGGCGCTCGCCGATCCGCCCGAAGTGGATGCGCACGTTCGCGTGCTGCAGGCTTTGCAGGATGCGCGAGAACGACACCAGCAGCACGTACTGCCCCGGCGGCACGCCGATCGCCAGCGCGATCAGCGCCAGGTAGAAGTCGCGCAGCAGGTCGTCCAGCAGGTGGTTGCGGTCGTCGCTCCACAGGTTCATGTCCTGCTGGCTGTGGTGCAGGCTGTGCAGGCCCCACCACCAGCCGATGCCGTGCTGGGCGCGGTGGTACCAGTAGTCGAAGAAGTCCAGCACCACGAAATAGATCGCGAAGCTGGCCAGCGGATGCATGCCGTTGGTCAGGTTCTCCAGGTTGAACGGGCGCACGTTCTCCAGCCGCAGCCAGCCCGCCACGTGGTCCATCATCGGGTCGAGCGTGAAGAACACGAGGACCGGGAACAGGCCGAGGCGGTGCAGGAAGGTGTAGATGAAATCGTTCCAGCGCGCCCGCCGGTTGCTGAATGCGTGCACCGGCAGCGCCGCCTCCAGCGGCCGCAGCACGAGGAAGATCAGGGCGATCTCGCAGACGCCGATCAGGAACCATTCGGTGCCCTCGAAGGCATCCTCGATCACGTCGCCCAGGCCGGCGTAGTACATGGCCGGTTCGATCACGGCCTGGAACAGCCAGCCCTGCACCTGGGCGAACCAGTCGATCAGGGTCTGGATCAGTGTCTGGATCATGGCTTTTTCAACTTCAAACTATAGGACGGGTGTTCACGCAGCGTGGCGAAGCAGAAGCCCTGCCGTTCCAGCCCGACGATCAGCGGTTCCAGGTTGGCCGGCGCCCACGGATCCTTGCGCGACCAGATGCCCATGTGCGCCACGAAGATGTCGCCATCCTTCAGGCCCGCCAGCGATTTCTTCAGCAGCGCGGCGTTCGGATAGGCACTGGACGACAGCTCGTCGCCGGAAAAGCCGGCCGGGCTCCAGCCCACGTGCGCGTAGCCGCAGCTGGTGGCCGCGGCCAGGGTGCGCGGCGACGTGCGCCCGCCCGGCGCGCGCCAGATCGGATCGAGATGCCGGCCTGTCAGTTCCACGAAGCGCTGGTCGACGCGGCGGATCTCGTCGCAGAACTGCGCCGGCGTCCAGCTGGCAAGCTTGCCGCCCCCGGCACCGAACTGCGGCTTGACGACGATCTTCTCGCCGGCGCCATCCTTCACGTAGTAGACGTGATCGAAAGTATGCGAACCGAAGGCATGGCCCTCCGCCGCGCGCGCCTTCCAGAACGGCGCCCAGGAAGGGTCGAGCGACCAGTCGCCCCGCGTGGTCTTCTCGTTCGCGAGGAAGAACGTGGCGCGGATGTGGTGGCGCGCCAGGGTCGCCGCGATCAGTTCGGCCTGGGACTGGCTGCCCGTGTCGAACGTCAGGTAGATGGTGCCGCGGCAGGCGGCAGGTTCGGCCGCGCTGGCGGGCAGAATGACAACAGCCGCCAGCGCTGGAAGGAGCGCGGCGGCTGCGAGAAACGAAGACTGAATCGACGGCATGACTGTTGCGGCTGACCCTTACATGCGTGCGGAAGCGTTGGCGAAGTACACGCCGTGCGGCGAGCGGCCCACCGGGATGTACTTGACGACCTTGCGCGAGGCCAGGTCGATCACGGCCACCTTCTTGATCCAGCGGAGCGTGACCCACATCGTCTTGCCGTCCTGCGTGATCTCCATGCAGTCCGGGCCGCCCGGCACGTTGATCTGGCCAACGTTCTCCAGCGTCTTCTGGTCGATGATGTTGATCGAGTTGCTCACGCGGTTCGATACGTACGTGAAGCGGTTGTCGCCCTGGGCGCGGAAGTTGTGCGTGCCGGCGCCGGCCTTGATGCGCTTGACCGTCTTCTGCGTGCGCCAGTCGATCACTTCCACGTAATCGCTGCCCATGATCCCCACCAGCAGGTACTTGTCGTCCGGCGTCATGGTGATCCCGGCCGGCAGTTTACCGACCGGCATGGTCCACTTGATCGTCTGCGTGGCCAGGTCGATGGCGCTCACCTGGTCGCTGCCCTGCTGCGTGATGAAGGCGGTGGTGCCCTTCGCATCGAACGCGATGTGGCTCGGCAGCTTCGGCATCGTGATGCGCTTGGCCAGCGCGAAGTCCTTGCCGTTGTAGCGGTACAGGTCCACGCGGTCCAGGCGCAGCGACGTGGCGACGAACCATTTCTGGTCCGGCGTGAAGCCGATCTGGTACGGGTCGAGGATGTCCTTGATCGTGCGCTGCACCTGGCCCGTTTTCGGGTCAAGAAACACGAGCTCGTTGCCCACCGAGCTGGCGACGATGAGGGACTTGTTGTCCGGCGTGGCCATCAGGTGGTGCGGCTCCTTCCCGACCGGGAAGGTCTGCAGGCTTTTGTAGGTCGCCTGGTCGAGCAGCTGGACGGTGGCATCGCGCGAATTGAGCACGACGACGACGTTGGCGCTCGCATGCGCCGCGGCGAACAGGCCGGCGGCGGACAGGGAGAGAAGCAGGGCGCGGCGGAGACTGCGGAACATGGGCACTCGCAAGAGGAGAAACAAAGACTGTATTTTACGGTTAAACGCCGCTGCCACAGGGATGGCCGACAGGCTTTAAGGGGTATTTAAGAGCCGGGCACGCCGTAAAAACAACGGCTTTTCAGAACGTCATTATCGGCTTGGCATCAGCCGGGTTATCGCCACTGTTATCGCCCCATTATCGAACTTGGCAGACCCATAATGTGCGGCCCGCAAAAGCCCGTCCGGGCGGGCCTGATTGGTGCTTTGCTTCGGCTTGCACTACAATCGTCAGCCCGAACGAACACAGACAAAGGATTCATCATGGCGATCACCACCAACCCATCCGGCCTGCAGTACGACGACGTCGTGACCGGCGAAGGCGCCGAGGCCAAGGCCGGCCAGAACGTGACCGTGCACTACACCGGCTGGCTGCGCAACGACGACGGCAGCAAGGGCGCGAAGTTCGATTCGAGCAAGGACCGCAACGACCCCTTCGAATTCGCGCTGGGCGCCGGCATGGTCATCCGCGGCTGGGACGAAGGCGTGCAGGGCATGAAGGTCGGCGGCACGCGCCAGCTGATCATCCCGGCGGACCTGGGCTACGGCGCGCGCGGCGCCGGCGGCGTGATCCCGCCGAACGCCACGCTGATCTTCGACGTCGAACTGCTGGACGTCTGATGAAGCCGGCCGCCCTCCTCTTCCTTGCCATGCTGCTGCCGGCGCTGTCCGGCTGCACCGTGGTGGCAGTGGGGGCGGCCGTGGTCGGCGCCGGCGTGACGGTGGCCTCGACCGCCGTCGATGTGGGCGTCGCCGCAGGCAAGGGCGTGGTCTATGTCGGCAAGGCGGCGCTGGGCTCCGATGAGGAAGAAAAGCCGAAGAAGTAGCGCGGCGCAGGCGAAAAAAAAGGCACGGTGCGCACCGTGCCTTTTTTTCGCCTCGACCGATGGCGCGGGCTTCAGCGCTGCCAGCCCCGCTGCATCGCCTCCTGCTCGCCTTTCGGGTCGAGCGGATCGCCGGCGATGCGCCGTTCGATCGCTTCCTTGACCTGCGGCGGCATGTCCAGGCTGGCCGGCCTGGCATCGGCCTTGGCATCGACCTTGACGCCGGCCCTGGCACCGGCGGCGCCGGCCGCCAGCTGGTAGGGATTCTGCAGCAGCACCGGCACGCGCCATTCCTGGCCCGTCTTGCACGCCACGCCATCGAGCTCGATGGTGCCGGTGCCGCTGGCGAAGCTGCGGCAGTAGCTGCCGTCGGTCGACACGAACGACAGGCCGATGCGCACCGCGCCGGCTGCCGCGGCGGCCGCGCTGGTGGCGGCACCCGCGGCGCCCGACGGCATGGCGGGCTGCTGTTCCAGCGCCGTGGCCAGGCGGCCCTGCGCCGTCAGCGTGCCGTCGTGGCTGGCGATCATGTCCACCTTCGGGCTGTCCGCCTGCAGGTAGTCCAGGCCGAATTTCCCGGCCAGCACGCCCATCGCCAGCACGGCGGCCAGGGCCGTCCATTCCGGCCACGACCAGCGGCGTTCGCGCGTGGCGGCCTTGCGCGCCGCCAGCTGCGACGCTTCGCGCCGCGCCCGCACGGCATCGAGGCTGACGATGGTTGCCTGGCGCGCCGCACGGTGCTGGCCATCGTCGCCGGCCGCGAAGCCGCCGAACGCATTGGCACGCCGCATCTTGTACTGGGCCACGCGCCGTGCCAGCGACAGGTCGCGCGCGCAGGCTTCCTCTACCGCGCGGCGCGTGGCGGCATCCAGTTCTCCAGCGGCATATGCCATCAGGGTGTCGTCCGAAAAGCTCATGATAGGCCCGCCCGTTCAGCTACCTTGAAATGTCCAGCGAATCCGCTGCCGTATTCCGGTCCGTCGATGCGATGTCGCCGTCCCATCCGGCACGGCAATCCTGCCGGGGTGCATTCATATTAGCACCGGGCAGCGCCGGGCCCCCGCCCGGATTGTGCACCGCTGCCCGCATGCCCGCCGGCCCGGCAGCGGCCGCCGCCGCCGCGCGCCGGGCCATTTCGTGGCAGCCCAGCTACCATAAGGGTCTGTTGGTCGCTCCGTTCAATTGGAAAGGATTACTTTCGGCAAATATTGTGCTAATCTGCGCCCTCCATTAACCAAGGAGGTAGGAATGAAAAAAGGCGAACTGATTGCAGAATTTGCGAAACGCACGGAAATGTCCGGTGCCGCCGCCAACGACGCAGTGAACACCCTGATTGCCATCGTTACCGAGCGTCTGAAAAAAGGCGACACGGTCGGCATCACCGGCTTCGGCACCTTCTCGGTCGCCAAGCGCGCTGCTCGCAAAGGCCGCAATCCTGCAACCGGCGAAGCGATCAAGATCGCCGCGACCAAGACGCCCAAATTCTCGGCTGGCGCCACGCTGAAGGCAGCGGTCAACCCGTCCAAGAAAAAGTAATCCACGGCCCGATCCGCAACGGCGGTTCAGGACCCGGTCGCCTCGGGTCCCGAACCGCCGTTTTACCTTAGCCGGTTCGTGCTGGTTTGGAACAAGTCCTCTACAGTTTCCGGCCTGCGAACGCTCGTCCTTTTTGTATGATGCGCTGAGCATTTCTACCCAGCCATTCAACGAGGACAAACATGAGTCTGCAAGCACAGTTCGACCAGGCGGTCGCCGATTCGAAGAACCTGCCGGAACGTCCGGACAACATGACGCTGCTGAAGATCTACGCGCTGTACAAGCAGGCGTCGGCCGGCGACGCGACCGGCGAGCGCCCGGGCATGACGGACTTCGTCAACCGCGCCAAGTACGATGCGTGGGCGAAGCTGCAGGGCACCTCGCAGGACGACGCGCAGCAGCAGTACATCGACCTGATCGACGAACTGAAGGGCTGATCCAGCGCCCGCCGGGCCGGCGCCCCGCCGGCCTGCTCAATGCGTGTCCGCTTCCGGCACGAACACCTTCCGCATCTTCTCCGCCACCTTCGCCCGGATGGTCGATGCGAACGCTCCGTACAGAAATCCCAGCCTGATCTGCATGCGCGCCTCGGCTGCCGCCAGGGTCAGCGTGCCGTCCACGCCGCTCTTCGAGAACCGCAGCACATCGCCCTGCCAGCGGCACGTCAGCCCCAGTTCGCGCGCCAGCTTGTCGGCCACCTGGCGGGCCGCTGCGTGCGCCGCGTCGGGCGTCAGGTCGTGGGACTGGATGATTTCTATCATGCGTTCGCTATCGGGCTGGCAAAGGCGCCATCATGCCACAGCTACAGCAGGCGGAAAGCCGCCACCGCCACGGCCGTCGGTGCCAGCGCCGCCAGCAGCAGGCCGCCCGCCGACACGGCGCCGCCGTCGAAGTGGCCCTTCAGGATCGCCATGCCGGCCGGGTTCGGCGCGTTGGCGATCACCGTCAGGCCGCCGCCGGCCACGGCACCCGTCACCAGCGCATACTTGAATTCGTCCGACAGTCCCGTCACCAATGACCCCAGATAAGTGAGCGCGGCATTGTCCGTGACGGCCGTCAGCGCCGTGGCGCCGTAGAACACGGCATCGCTGCTCATCGCCAGCAGCAGCGGCTGCAGCCACCAGGCCTGCTGGCCGCCCAGCACCACCAGGCCGGCCAGGAAGAAGCCGACCAGGAGGCCTTCGCGCAGGATCAGGCGGTCGTTGAAGCGTGCGTAGGCATGGGTCACGCCGAGGAAGAACAGGAACAGGCCCAGGAACACGGCGGAGTGGTGGGCGCTGAGCACCACACCGGCCAGGAAGGCGAAGTGCACGAGGACCAGCGCGAACGGCATGCGCGCCGGCTCGCCAGACTCGACCGGCCGCTGCGCCGCCAGTTCCTTCGCGAACAGCAGCGTGACGCCGGCCGCGTTCACGAGCACCGCCAGCGCCGCCTTCCAGCCGATATTCGCGAGCATGAACGGCAGGTCCCAGTCCCACGCGGCGGCCACCATCAGCACGGGCGGCGCCGCATACGGCGTGAGCGTGCCGCCGATCGACACGTTCACGAACAGCACGCCCAGCGTGGCGTACTTCAGGCGCACGGACAGGCCGGCAGCAGACGGGCCGGCGGCAAACAGGCGCTCGCCCAGGATCAGCGCCGCCAGCGTCATCGCGGCCGGCTCGGTGATGAAGGAGCCGAGCAGCGGCACCACGGCCAGCACCACGAAGTACATCGCCATGCTGCCCGGCAGCGGCAGCCACCGCGCCAGCACGCCCAATACCGACCTGGTCGCATTTAGGATCGGCCGCGTGGCGGCGATCACCATGACGACGAAGACGAACAGCGGCTCGGTGAAGTTGCGGCCGTCCAGGTAGGCGATCGCCGCATCCGGCCCCGCGGCCACGGCGATGAACGCTACCAGCACCAGCGCCCAGAAGCCGAACACCACCTCCACCTCGCCCAGCAGGTGCCAGATGCCGGCATGGGCCGGGAAGCGCCGCGCCAGCCGTTCGCAGGCCGCTGCCGCGAAGGTATGCAGGATGGCGATCGCGAACAGCACCGCGCCGGCGATCTCGATGGGCCCAGCGGCCATGGCCTACTCCAGTTCGGGAAAGCCTGCATTGTAAGTCAGCAACAGAACGCGTCATCGCAAGCTTGAAGTTTGTGCGGGATCAAATGTGGGAGTCGCTGCCGGAACGACCATGGAAGTCTGGCGCGGAAAATTCCGAGACCACTTTCCTGTGCACCGCCGCGTAGCCAACCTCGCCCCTGACCGGCGAACCGAAGGAGAATTCACATGGACCAGAAAGTCATCGTTCCGATGGAAGCGGTGCTGACGCGGTGCGCCGAGCTGCCGGTCGGTTATGTGCCGACGCCGTCCGCCCCCTACCGCATGCACCGCAAGGCCGCCGAACTCACGCGCCAGCCCGGCCATCCGCGGCTCAAATCCGTGCCCGGCCTGCCGCAGCCCGTGCCGGCTGCCTCCGCCGGCTCGCGCGTGCTGATGTGGAAGCAGGATCCGTCCGTCAGCGAACTGGGCACGCGCAAGGTCTTCCTGCCCGGCGTGATCCTGGAAGGCCCGCGCGATGCCCGCATCACGTTCGGCCAGCCCGGCATCGCCCCCGTCAGCCCGAACACCTTCGGCGACTTCATCCTGTCGCCCAACACCGACCAGTTCGATGCCGTGCACACCTTCACCGTGGTGCGCCAGACGCTGACGATGTACCAGCGCGTGCTGGCCAGCGGCGAGAATGCCGCGCCCCTGCCGTGGGCCTGGAACAGCGGCACGAACACCGATGCGCTGCAGGTCTTCCCGCACGGCCTGCCGAACGTGATGAACGCCTATTACAGCCGCACCGACCGCGCGCTCAAGTTCGGCGACTTCATCCCCAGCGGCGCCAGCGACCGCATGTTCACCTGCCGCTCGTTCGACATCGTGGCGCATGAAACGGGCCATGCCGTGCTGGACGGCCTGAAACCCCGCTGGATCCTGTCCTCGGCGCCGCCGCAGACGGGCGGCCTGCACGAATCGTTCGGCGACCTGACGGCGATCTTCCTGGCGCTCACGCAGATGGACCAGGTGGAAGCGGTGATCGCGCAAACCAAGGCGGACCTGCACGACAAGACCTTCCTGGCCGACATGGCGGAGGAATTCGGCCTGGCGCTGGGCCGCCCGAACGGCCTGCGCAATGCGGACAACGACCTGAAGCTCTCCGAAGCGGGCAACGAGGTGCACGCCATCTCGCAGGTCTTCACGGGCGCCATCTACGACATCCTGGCGGACATCTTCGCCTACGAACGCTCGCCGGGCCTGGAGGACGATGCCGCCGTGCTGCACCGCGTGGGCGGCTACCTGTGCAGCCTGACGCTGCGCGCCCTGGTGGCGGCCCCCGACACAGCCGCGAAATATGCGGACGTGGCGAACCAGATGCTGCGGCTGTCGGAGGCGGACGGCAAGCCGGTCGACTACCGCAACTTCATCCGCAACCGCTTCAGCCTGCGCGAGGTGGTGCTGGCGGACTCGCTGACGGACAACGTGCCATCCCATGCCGAGCTGGCGCCGGACGTGGTCGACCCGCCGGATGCGATGCAGGACCGCCGCGCCTGCTGCGGCACGCTGAACAACGCCCAGTACTTCGACCTGGAAGGGGTGCTGGAGGCGGAGCGCCAGGCATTGGCCGCCTGGTGCAAGGGCTATGCGGGCCGCCAGGAGCACGTCGCCCCGGCCCAGGCGCCGCTGGAGAACCGCCAGCGCCAGGAGCAGGCATGAAGATCACCGCCACCAACGGTGGCGGCTTTGCCGGCATCACCCGCTCCCACGAGGTGGACACGGCGGCCAGTCCCGCCGGTGCCGCGCTGGAGGCGGCGCTGGCGGCCAGCCCGTTCTTCGCGGCCGCCGTGGACGGGGTGGATGACGATGCGGGCAAGATCGGCGCGGACATCCCGCACTGGAACATCACCGTCGAAGATGGTGGCCGGCGCCACAGCGTGCGCTTTGCCGACGACGGCAGTCCCGCTGCCGCCCGCTGGCGCGGCCTGCTCGATCGCATCCTCGCGGCCTGACCCGCCCTCGCTGCAAAACGGCCCGCACCGCGCGTCTCCGGCGCATGGTGCGGGCCGCTTGCATTTACTTTAAAGCATTTGCATATCGCATTTGCTTATATACATTGTGTCTAAACCTGAATTGTGAGATTGGAGAAATTGCCCTAAAATACAGTGCTTTGCTGAAGTTGGAACTGTGTTATACAGCTTCGCACCCACATTGATAGGACTGCTATGACCCACGTTGTCACCGAATCTTGCATCGCCTGCCGGTATACGGACTGCGTCGATGTTTGCCCGGTAGATTGCTTCCGCGAAGGCCCGAATTTCCTGGCCATCGATCCCGACGAGTGCATCGACTGCGCCGTCTGCGTGGCGGAATGCCCGGTCAACGCCATCTATGCCGAAGAAGACATCCCTTCGGACCAGCAGCAATACATCAAGCTCAACGCGGACCTGTCGCGCAACTGGCCTTCGATCACGAAGACCAAAGCCGCCCTGCCGGAAGCCGAGCAGTTCAAGGACGTCAAGGAAAAACTGAACCTGCTGGTACGCTGAAGGCAGCACCGCCCTTCCCGCGCCGGGTCACCATCACTGCGCATTCACCGGTACACCGCGCACCGCGCGTGGCCTGCCAGCGCAGACCGGTGCTCGCGCCGTATTGAAACTACAGGATAAACATCGTCATGAATATCGTCAGCACCACCCCCGGTGGCTTCCATGAAACGGATGCCGTCATCATCGGCGCCGGCCCGGTCGGCCTGTTCCAGGTCTTCGAACTGGGCCTGCTGGAAATCAAGGCCCACGTCATCGACTCGCTGAACGCCGTGGGCGGCCAGTGCGTGGAACTGTACCCGGACAAGCCGATCTACGATATTCCCGCGATCCCTTCCTGCACGGGCCAGGAACTGACGGACGGCCTGCTCAAGCAGATCGAGCCGTTCGGCGCCACCTTCCACCTGGGCCAGGAAGTGACCCTGGTGCAGAAGCGCGAAGACGGCCGTTTCGACGTCGAAACGACGCTGGGCACGAAGTTCATCACCAAGACCATCTTCATCGCCGCCGGCGTGGGTTCGTTCCAGCCGCGCACGATGAAGGTCGACGGCCTGGACAAGTTCGACGGCTCGCAGGTGTTCTACCGCGTGAAGAACCCGGCCCAGTTCGACGGCAAGAACCTGGTCATCTGCGGCGGCGGCGACTCCGCGCTGGACTGGGCCCTGAACTTCGTCGGCAAGGCCGAGTCCGTGGTGCTGCTGCACCGCCGCGAGGACTTCCGCGCCGCGCCCGCCTCCGTGGCGAAGATGAAGCAGCTGTGCGAAGACTACGAGATGCAGCTGATCATCGGCCAGGTGTCCGGCATCGAGGAAAAGGACGGCCAGCTGTCCGAACTGCGCGTGACCGGTGCCGACGGCGTGACGCGCCGCGTGCCGCTGGACATGCTGCTGGTGTTCTACGGCCTGTCGCCGAAGCTGGGCCCGATCGCCGAATGGGGCCTGGACATCGAGCGCAAGCAGCTCAAAGTGGTCAACACGGAAAAGTTCGAGACGAACGTGCCGGGCATCTTCGCGGTCGGCGACATCAACACCTATCCGGGCAAGAAGAAGCTGATCCTGTCGGGCTTCCACGAAGCCGCGCTGGCCGCCTTCGGTGCCGCGCCTTATATCTTCCCGGACAAGAAGATCCACATGCAGTACACCACCACGTCGCCGAAACTGCACAAGGTGCTGGGCGTGGAATCGCCGGTGTTCGACTGAGCGGACATGTTCCGATGAGCGGTCCGACTTGGTGTTCGGACCCGTCCTACAAGAAAGCAGCGGAAACGCTGCTTTTTTTGTTTTCGCATCACTATTATCTTTGAACCACGGGCATTTTCTCCGTATTGTCGGGCTAAAGTGACACCGCTGCGGCTTTCCCGTAGCACCCTGGAAAATGCTTTACGTCAAGAACAATCGGCCTATAATGGCCTTATGATTCCGCGCTGCATGTAATCTTTTGTTATCAAAAAGCAGCGCTCCACGACCGGGAACACCTATGCTTTACCAACTTCACGAGATGCAGCGCACCTTCCTCAACCCGCTGATGCAGTGGGCCGAGGCGTCCTCGAAACTGTTCAGCAACCCGGTGTCGCCCTTCGCGCACACGCCGTTCTCGCAGCGCATCGCCGCCGGCTACGAATTGCTGTACCGCTTGGGCAAGGATTACGAAAAGCCGGCCTTCGGCATCGACAATGTGACGGTCAAGGGCAAGCCCGTGTCGATCATCGAGCACGTGGCCGTCAACAAGGCGTTCTGCAACCTGATCCACTTCCGCAAGGACCTGAGCGACAACGAGCGCGATGCGCTGGCCCAGCCGGTAGTGCTGCTGGTCGCGCCCCTGTCCGGCCACCACGCCACGCTGCTGCGCGACACCGTGCGCGGCCTGCTGCCGGAACACGACGTCTACATCACCGACTGGACCGATGCGCGCATGGTGCCGCTGTCCGAAGGCGCGTTCCACCTGGACGACTACATCTACTACGTGCAGGACTTCATCCGCCACCTGGGCCCGGATGTGCACGTGATCTCCGTCTGCCAGCCGACCGTGCCGGTGCTGGCCGCGATCGCGCTGATGGCCACCAACAAGGATGCCAAGCTGCCGAAATCGATGACGATGATGGGCGGCCCGATCGACCCGACCAAATCGCCGACGGCCGTCAACAACCTGGCCGTCGAGAAGCCGTTCTCGTGGTTCGAGAACACCGTCATCTATCCGGTGCCGCCGAACTACCCGGGCTTCGGCCGCAAGGTCTATCCCGGCTTCCTGCAGCATGCCGGCTTCATCGCCATGAACCCGGGCCGCCACGCCCAGTCGCACCGCGAGTTCTACATGCACCTGGTGCGCGGCGACGACGAGCCGGCGGAAAGCCACCGCAAGTTCTACGACGAGTACAACGCCGTGCTGGACATGCCGGCCGAGTACTACCTGGACACGATCAAGACCGTGTTCCAGGAACACCGCCTGCCGAAGGGCACGTGGGAAGTGGGCGGCCAGCTGGTGCGGCCGCAGGACATCACGAACGTCGCGCTGCTGACGATCGAAGGCGAGCTGGACGACATCTCCGGCGCCGGCCAGACCCAGGCGGCGCACGAGCTGTGCACGGGCATCCCGGCCGACATGCAGGAAGACTACGTGGTGCCGCAAGCCGGCCACTACGGCATCTTCTCCGGCCGCCGCTGGCGCGAGCTCGTCTGCCCGAAGATCACCGCCTTCATCCAGCAGCACGCCTGAGCGCAGGATAGGCATAGCCCGAAGATCACCGCCTTCATCCAGCAGCACGCCTGAGCGCAGGATAGGCATAGCCCGAAGACCACCGCCTTCATCCAGCAGCACGCCTGACCCGGCTCCTCGCAAGCCTGCCGCCCTTCGGGGCGGCTTTTTTTTGGGCGCGCGCCAATGTCCTGGTGCCTGGCACCGGGACACGAGCCCGGCAGCGCGACAGGCTGGCTGGCGCGCGGCGCAGCGAATGAAGGATAATGACGGTTTGCCGTGCTCCGCCCTGATCCCGTGACCGAACCGAAGACCCTAGCCGACCGCGTCGAAGACGCCTTGCCGCAGACGCAATGCACCAAGTGCGGCTACGCGGGCTGCCGTCCGTATGCGGAGGCGATCGCGGCGGGCGAGGCGCGCATCAACCAGTGTCCGCCGGGTGGCGCCGAGGGCATCGTGCGGCTGTCGGCCGTCACGGGCCACCCCGTCATTCCGCTCAATCCCGTGAACGGCCTGGAGCGCCCGCGCGCCGTGGCCTACATCGACGAGGCGCTGTGCATCGGCTGCACGCTGTGCATCCAGGCCTGCCCCGTCGATGCGATCATGGGCGCGGCCAAGCAGATGCATACGATCATTCCCGAGCTGTGCACCGGCTGCGACCTGTGCGTGAACCCCTGCCCGGTGGACTGCATCGTCATGTATCCCGTCACCGAGACGACTGGCTGGCAGGCCTGGTCGCAGCCGGATGCCGATGCGGCCCGCGACCGCCACGATTTCCGCACCGCGCGGCTCCAACGGGAACGGGAAGAGAACGATGCGCGCCTGGCCGCCAAGGCACAGGCGAAGATGGCCGCCGTCGACAACCTCGCGCCGGAGAACGCCGCCGAACAGGCCGAGAAGGAACGCAAGCGCGCGATCATCGCCGCCGCGATGGAGCGCGCGCGCCTGAAGGCCGAGGCGGCCAAGGCGGCTGCCGAGGAACAGAACAAACCGGAACCATGAACGCCGTCAAACGCCACGAAATCTTCCGCCGCCTGCGCGAAGCCAATCCCCATCCCACCACCGAACTCGACTACACGACGCCATTCGAACTGCTGATCGCCGTGCTGCTCTCCGCGCAGGCGACGGACGTGGGCGTCAACAAGGCCACGCGCAAGCTGTACCCGGTGGCGAACACGCCGCAGGCCATCCTCGACCTGGGCCTCGACACGCTGATGACGTACATCCAGACCATCGGCCTGTTCCGCACCAAGGCGAAGAACGTGATGGCCACCTGCCAGATCCTCATCGACCAGCACGGCGGCGAGGTGCCGCACGACCGGGAAGCACTGGAAGCTCTGCCCGGCGTGGGCCGCAAGACGGCCAACGTGGTGCTGAACACGGCGTTCGGCGACCCGACGATTGCCGTCGACACGCACATCTTCCGCGTCTCGAACCGCACCGGCATCGCGCCGGGCAAGAACGTCGACATCGTCGAACAGAAGCTGCTGAAGTTCGTGCCGAAGGAATTCCTGCAGGATGCCCACCACTGGCTGATCCTGCACGGCCGCTACACCTGCATCGCCCGCAAGCCGCTGTGCTGGAACTGCATGATCGTCGACCTGTGCGAGTACAAGGACAAGACGCCGGCGCCAGCGGTGGTGTAACCCGCTACGGCCGAGTTCGTGTCCACCATGGGGTCAGCAACTGTGTCGCGTCTAACGTGTCACGGTAGCAGCCTCCCATGGCCGAGCGTCTCGTAGCACGGCGTTCATCGTAACGAGCAGCTTGCGCATGCAGGCGACGATCGCGACCTTCTTGATCTTGCCTACTGCGACAAGCCGCTCATAGGTGTTCTTTATCGCGCTGTTCGAGCGTATCGCAGCCAAAGTTGCCATGTACAGCACTGCGCGTACACACGCTCGCCCACCGAAGATTCGTCGCTTGCCCTGCATCCTGCCGCTGTCGCGGTTGTATGGACAGACGCCAACGAGAGCACTGACTTCGCGCCGATTGAGGGTTCCA
>NZ_VLLB01000005.1 GCF_007830455.1 Pseudoduganella lurida
CCGCCACCGCCACCGCCACCGCCACCGCCACCGCCACCGCCACCGCTACCGCCACCACCGCTGCCATCACCGCTGCCACCGTCACGGTCACACCGTCACACCGTCACCACCGTCACCGCATCGTCGCCAGCAGCGCTACACTGCAAGCTCCACTCACACGACAGGACGATCATGGAACTGATTGGATTACTCGACTCGCCGTACGTGCGCCGCACCGCCATCTGCCTCGACCTGCTCGGCGTCGCCTACGAGCACGTGCCGCTGTCCGTCTTCCGCAACTACGCCGACTTCGCGCAGTACAACCCGGTCGTGAAGGCGCCGACGCTCGTGCTGGAGGACGGCACGGCGCTGATGGATTCGAACCTGATCCTCGACTTCGTGCAGGGCCTGCCGGCGGCAACGCGTCGCCTGTGGCCGGACGATCCGGCTGCGCGCGCCCGCGCCTTCGCTCTCACCGGCATCGCGCTGGCCGCCTGCGAGAAGGCCGTGCAGATCATCTACGAACACGCGCTGCGGCCGGAAGAGAAATGGCATGCGCCCTGGCTCGAACGGGTGACGGGGCAGCTGGACGAAGCCTGCGTCCGGCTCGAGGACGAGGTGGCGAAGAGAGCGCTGCCGACCGCGGTCGAGAGCTGGGGCGTGGCGGAGGTGACGGTGGCCGTCGCGTGGCAGTTCATCGTGGCGATGGTCAAGCATATCGACGCCAAGCGCTATCCGGTGCTGACCGCGTTCTCGGCAGAGGCGGAACGCCACCCGCTATTCGTCGCACGGCCCGGCGCATAGAACCTCCGGCGGCTCGCGCCCGATCCCATCTCCAGGCTGCATCTCCGCATCGTCATGCCTGCGGGTCATCCTGCCGCCCGCATCGACATGCCTGGGGGGCATCCTGAGGGCCGCATCGACATGCCTGCCGGTCATTCCGCCGTCCGCCTTGTCCTGCCTGCCGCCTCGTCCTCGGCAAACGCCACCCCGGCGCTGCGCCATTCGGCCGGCGCCGCCAGCCGGTATCCTTCCAGCAGCGGTCCGCCATGCGGCGCCAGCATCCGGTCGACGGCAGTGGTGAAGCGCCGCTTGCCGTCTTCGGGCTGCGGGATGATTGCTGCCATCGCTGCCACCAGATCGTCCGCCAGCACGGGGGCGACGGCGCGCAGGCGGCGGGCCAGGTGCTTGCCGGTACCGGTCCAGGCGCTGGCCGCGCGCAATGCCAGGTGCGCCAGCGCGTCGTACAGCTTCATGGCCGTGGCCAGCAATTCATCCGGCGCCCGGCCATCCACCAGGTCCTCGAGCAGCGTGGTGATCTCGTAGCGGCGCGCCGCCAACATGGCAGGCGTCGGAGGCTCCGGGCCGAGCTCGAGCAGCTTGCCGGCATGGCGGCGCAGCCAGGCTTCGGCGGCGCCGGCCGGCAGCACGTTCACGCCGTCGGCCACCATGTTCGCCAATGGCAGCCGGCCGGTGGGGCGGTCGATCACGCGGCAGAAGCGATCGAACGTGGCGGGGTCGTGGACGAACAGCTCGACGGTCCTTGTGCCGACCTTCAGCGTCTCGCGTCACGCACGGTCGACGTGGCCGAACACGAGCAGCAGGTCGATGCCGGAACTCGGCGTTGCCTCGCCGCGGGCGATCAAGCCGCCGATGATGGCGACCCTGGCATCCGGCCAGCGGGGCAGCAGTTCACGCTGGACCAGGGACGTCGCGGCGTCGATGTGCATGGCGGCCTCGGTAAGGATGAGCATGCAGTGTAATGGCATTGCGGGCCATGAGCATCGCGCTCGGTGCATCCTGCCTGCCTTGTCACGCTCGCGCAGTCATCCTGGCAGACCACGCACCGCCGGCATCACGGCAGCGCATGCATCGACCGCGCCACGTGCGTTCGTCTTCTCGCAGCGACCTGCATCGCCGGCGCACCGATCACCACGAGTCCGGTTTTCCATGCCGCGCGCTGCCGGTGCCGAGCACGTTCGGTACGCGCCGAACGCCATCGCCGTTCGCAACGCGGCCCGGTGCAAAGGGCTCGCCGCGCATCGCACGCACGCGGGAACGTGCCGTTTACATCGCTGGCGCGCGAATTATTTTATGTGCGGTGTCAGCCGTGTCGCGTAATGACGACGACGCGTAGCAGCCTTGTGTCGATGCCGCCTCATGCGCGCAGCCGCGTTGCGTCGCTTCGCATACGGCCTTTACCTAAAGGCGCTATGCGATGCGTGGCCGATGCATGCGGATGCGATCGCGACAGCAGAAGGCACCACGCGCAGCGCGCGACGGCACGGCCAATGTGCGCTACCTCGCTGATCGCGTCAAAAAAACAGCGCGAAATGCATGCGTGCCGGTTGCGCATCAACAAGGTTTTCGTGTACTTTACGAACTTGAAAATGCGAGGACTTGCAAGCACTCTTTGAACGATGCGCAGTCACCGCAAAAACCGAACAACAACAGGACATCAAGTTCGCACAATATGCATAACCATCGCACGGTTAACGGATAAGCCGCCTCGCCTGAAAGACTCGGGCCGGGCGGTTTTTTCTTTGCCATCCGTGAGGTGCGATGGGCAGAACGGATGTCGATGATGGTGCTAGACGTTGGTGCTGAGCGAGCGCCCAACGCGGGAGATGTAGAACAAGAATGAGTATCCGCCGCCGCGGCCACGGCCGGGCGACGGATCGAATGGCTGAAGTGCTGCAGTCGTGAGGAGCTGCAGCAGTTCAGCCGGGTGCCGAATTCATTAGCGCAAACACCAAGCTGCTTGTGCCGATGAATAATTCGCCCGGCCTGTCGACGGGCAGGCCGGACGGGTTTCAACCATGTGTGTATTTTCATCCCGGATGAAGGAGAATTTAAATGGCTACCGCCGCAAAGAAAACCGAAGTGAAGAAGCCAGCCGCCACCAAGGCCGCTGCCCCAGCAAAGAAAGCTGCAACCAAGTCCGCGACCGCTGCCAAGTCCACCGCTGCCAAGTCGACCGCTACCAAGTCGACCGCTACCAAGTCGACCGCTAAGCCGGCAGCGAAGAAAGCCACCACGGCCGCCAAGCCTGCTGCGAAGAAGACGACTGCAGCCAAGCCGGCAGCCGCCAAGAAGACCACGGCCGCCAAGCCGGCAGCCAAGAAAACCACTGCAACGAAGTCCGCAGTGACGGCGAAGAAGTCGACGACGGCCGCGAAGAAAACCACCGCGACCAAGTCCACCGCCAAGCCGGCAGCGAAGAAGACCGCCGCCAAGTCGGCCACGAAGTCGACGGCATCGAAGTCGACCGCATCGAAGTCCACCGCTTCGAAGTCCACGGCGTCGAAGTCCACTGCGTCCAAGTCGACGGCATCGAAGTCCACCGCGCGCTCGGCCGCCAAGCCGGCAGCGAAGAAGACTGCAGCCAAGACCGCCACCAAGTCGACCGCGAAGTCGGCCGCCAAGCCGGTAGCGAAGAAGGCCGCGACGAAGACCGCCACCAAGTCGGCAGCCAAGTCCACCGCCAAGCTGGCCGCCAAGAAAACCGCGACCAAGGCCGCTGCCAAGCCAGCAGCCAAGAAGGTAGCCACCAAGGCCGCCGCCAAGCCGGCAGCAAAGAAAGCCGCCGCCAAGCCAGCCGCCAAGAAGGCCGCCGCGAAGCCAGCTGCGAAGCCGGCCGCCAAGAAAGCCGCTGCCAAGCCAGCTGCCAAACCAGCTGCCAAACCAGCTGCAAAACCAGCCGCCAAGCCAGTCGCCAAGAAAGCTGCCGCCAAGCCGGCAGCCCAGCAGGCGCCTGTCAAAAGCACCGCTGCCAAGCCGGCAGCGAAAAAAGTAGCCGTCAAGTCGACCGACAAGGCCGATACGACCGCTGCTGCTGCACCAGCAACCGCCGCCGCCGCGCCAGCCGAGAAGAAGGCTGCCGCGCCGAAGAAGGCTGCTACCGCGAAGAAGGATTCCGCTCCGGCCACGTCGGCACCTGCGGCACCTGCCGCCGCTGCAACACCGGCAGCGAAGACCACGCTGGCACCGGCCGCCGCATGGCCGTTCCCGACCAGCACCCGTCCTTCCTGATCCGAAGACGATGCGCGGACCGGTACCGTGCCGGACCGCGCATCGTTGTCGGGCTGATGGGCAATACCGCTGTGTGAGACAATCGCACAGCGGTTTTTTTATGGAGAATGCCCGTGCTTAGTATTGTGATGCTGATCGTCGATACCGTTGCCGTCCTGCTGGGCGGCGTGCTGCTGCTGCGGTTCTGGATGCAGGCGATACGGGTGCGCCCGCCCTCGTCGGTGGCGCAGTTTACGTTTCAGCTGTCGGACTGGCTGGTGCGCCCGATGCGCCGCCTCGTGCCGGGCGTGGGCGGCTACGACTGGGCCAGCCTGCTGGGCGCCTTCCTGATCGTGCTGCTGGCTACCTCGGTGCGCTGGTTTGCCGGCTATCCGTTCGAGGCGATCCTGCTGGTGGCGCTGCACCGCTTCCTGTCCTGGATCCTGTACGGCTTCATGGCGCTGCTGGTGGTCGAGGCGGTGTTCAGCTGGGTCAATCCGAATGCGCCGCTGGCGCCGTTCGTGCGGGCCATGAACGAGCCGCTGCTGCGTCCCGTGCGCCGCGTGGTGCCGCTGGTGGGCAATCTCGACCTGTCGCTGCTGGTGGCCCTGGTGCTGCTGCAGATCGCCCAGATCCTGCTGGACATGTTGTTCCGCTGAAGCTCGCCATCTCTGCCATGCAAAAAGGCGCCATCGGCGCCTTTGTTTTTTGAATAGGTGCCTGTCCCCGATGCGGGTATCAGTAGCGGTAGCCGAACGCCTGCTCGAAGCGGTCGGCGATCTGTTCCTTCGTGTAGACATGGTTCTGGGCACCCTTGTGGGCGATCTTCAGCGCGCCCAGCAGGCTGGCCAGGCGGCCCGTCGTTTCCCAGCCCAGGTCGTGCGTCAGGCCGTACAACAGGCCGGCGCGGTAGGCATCGCCGCAGCCGGTCGGGTCCAGCACGGCCGCTTCCACGGCCGGGATGTCGATGCGCTGGCCTTCCGTGTAGATCTCGGAACCCTTCTCGCCGCGCGTGATGATCAGCGCTTCCACGCGCGCTGCGATCTCGTCCAGCGACAGGCCGGTGCGCGCCGTCAGCAGCTCGATCTCGTAGTCGTTGGTGGTTACATAGGTTGCCAGCTCGATGAAGCGCACCAGCTGTTCCGGCGTGAACATGGGCAGCTGCTGGCCCGGGTCGAACACGAACGGGATGCCCAGGCGGGCCAGGTCCTCGGCGTGCTTCAGCATCCCCAGGTGGCCGTCCGGCGAGATGATCGCCAGCCGCGCCGGACCGGCCGCCTCGACCTCGTTCTCGTGCGCGAACGACATGGCGCCCGGGTGGAAGGCGTTGATCTGGTTGTTGTCCGAATCGGCCGTGACGAAGCACTGCGCGTTGTAGGCATCCTTCTTGATCAGGATGTTCTGCGTGGCGATGCCCAGGTGCTGCAGGCGCTCCAGGTACGGTGCGCAGTCCTGGCCCATCACGCCGACGATGCGCGGGTCGCCGCCCAGCATCTTGAGGTTGTAGGCGATATTGCCGGAGCAGCCGCCGAACTCGGTGCGCATGGTCGGCACCAGGAAGGACACGTTGACCTTGTGCAGCTGGTCGGCCAGCAGCGTGTCGCCGAAGCGGCCTTCGTACTGCATGATGATGTCGATGGCGAGCGAGCCACAGATCAGGGAAGTCTGGTTCATTGGGATGTCTTTAAGGGTAGAAGATGGCGATGCGGTAGCCGGATGCTTTCACTCGATCCAGCACGAAATACAGTTTGACGGGCTGCTCGCTGCGCGGGCCGAAGCCACGCGCCAGCGTTGCCGCCGCGGCAGAAGTGGTGGTCGCCGCAGTGGCCCGGGCGGTGGCCGATGCAGGGGCTGCGGCCGAACCTGCCGGCCGCGCCGGGTCGGCCAGGTAGTCGCGTGGCGCGAACACGCGGCGCAGCACGGGCTTCTCGGCCGCGTCCTTCAGCACCAGTTCGATGTGCGGCCAGGCCTGCACGGAGCGGGACTGGTTGCGCAGCACCGTCACATAGCTGAACGTGGCCGGGCCCAGCGTCTGCAGCTCGCCTTGTTCGACGGCCAGCGCATCGATCTGGCGCGGCAGGCCGATGGTGCAGCCGAGCGTGCCGCACAGCGCCTGCAGTGCCGGTTTCAGGTCGGGATGGTCGGCGGCCAGGCGGCTGCCCAGCGAAAAGACGCCCTGGACCAGCAGCGCCAGCACCAGCAGCGGCACGCCGGCCAGCATGGCGATGCGCGCGATCCGGGCGCCACGCTGGCGGCGGTTGGCGCGGCGCACGAAGTCGGGTTCGTCATCGTCACTGCCGTTGTCGTTGTTGCTGCCGCTGTCGTTGTTGCTGTCGTTGTCATTGTCGTTGTTGCTGCCGCTGACGTTGTAGTTGTTGCCGCCGCTGCCGCCGTTTTCGGTTTCGCTGGCATTGCCGGTAACGTCCGCCCCCGCAGTGTCGGCAGCACGCTGCGCCGCGGTGTCGGCCTCGGCGCGGTCGGCGATGCGGGCGGCTTCCCGGTCCAGCGTGCCGGCACCGGCGGCCAGCAGCGCGCTTTCCGGTGCGGCCGCCAGCAGGTCGGCCGCGGCGGCGTCGTCGGCGGCGCGGTCGGTGCTGTCGTGGGATTCGGGTTCGGTTGCCGCGGTGTCCAGGATCCCGACGTACGGCTCGGCACGGTCACGCGCTGCGTCGCGCGGCGTCTCGCCATGCGGTGCTTCATCATGCGGCGCTGCGTCGAGCGGTGTTTCGCCGGACGCTATGTCGTCGGGCGGTATTTCGTCGAAATGATGCAGGTCGTCGAGCGCCACCGCCACGATGTGCTCGGAGGGCATGTCGAAGCCGGGTTCGGCGCTGTCGGTCCGGATGGCAGCAGGGGCAGGATCAGGAGCAGAGGCAGGGGCAGGGATGGGAGCCGGGATGGCAGGTGCGGGCGGCGCCTCCACGAGCGCAGCATTGCCGTCAAAGACTTCGCTGCAGGCCCCGCAACGGACAATGCCCCCACGCAGCTTCAACTGGTCCAGGGCGACCCGGAACACGGTATGGCAGTGGGGGCATTTGGTGGCGAGCGCCATGCGTCCGGGGTTCAGCCTTGGCGCGGGGCGGGTGAGTCTGCGCTGCCGGCGCGGCCATACAGCGCCACCCAGCCTTCGTGCTCGGCCCAGACGGACATCTGGATGAACGGCGCATAGGCGGCCGCCACTTCCTCGGCCTGGCGGGCCAGCACGCCGGACAGCACCAGAGCGCCGCCCTCGGCCACGCGGCCGGACAGCATCGGCGCCATCAGCTTCAGCGGCGACGACAGGATATTGGCCACGACGATATCGAACTTCGCATTGGCATGCTTCGACTGCGCGAAGTCGTCCGGCACGAAGTAGTCGATGTCGGCTACCTGGTTGCGCTCGGCATTGGCGCGCGCCGATTCGATCGCCTGCGGATCGATGTCGACACCCGTCACCGGCGTGGCGCCCAGCTTGCGGGCCACCATCGCCAGGATGCCGGAACCGCAGCCGTAGTCCAGCACCGTCTTGCCGGGTGCCGGATGGGCTTCCAGCCATTCCATGCACAGGCGGGTCGTCGGGTGGCTGCCGGTGCCGAAGGCCAGGCCCGGGTCCAGCTCCAGGATCAGCGCGGATGGATCGGGCGCCTCGTGCCAGCTCGGCACGACCCAGATGTTCCTGCCGATGTGGATCGGCTCGAACTGGGATTGCGTCAGGCGCACCCAGTCTTCGTCCTCGACCTTGCGTTCCGTGTAGGCGGGCAGCGTCTTCAGGCCGATGGCCTGCGCGGCGGCAGCCACGATGAACGACTGGTCGGCATCGACGTCGGTCAGGGCCACCACGCGGCTGTGTTCCCACGCCGCCTGCTTCGGCTCCATGCCCGGCTCGCCGAACAGCGGTTGCTCGGCGTCGGTGCCTTCGTCCGCATCCTCGACGGAGACGGACAGGGCGCCGTGCTCGATCAGCGCGTCCGACAGGGCTTCGGCGTGGTCGCGGGCGACTTCGATGACGATTTCAGTCCAGCTCATGAACCTGCCTTCGGCATTTCGGCCAGTCGTTGTTCCAGGTAGTGGATGTTGGTGCCGCCTTCGATGAAGCGGGCATCGACCATCAGCTCGCGGTGCAGCGGGATGTTGGTGGAGATGCCTTCGACGACCATTTCGGACAGCGCGATCTGCATGCGGCGGATGGCCTGCTCGCGGGTCGCGCCGTAGGTGATCAGCTTGCCGATCATCGAATCGTAGTGCGGTGGCACATAGTATCCCGCATAGGAGTGCGAGTCCACGCGCACGCCAGGGCCGCCCGGCGTGTGCCACGACGTGATGCGGCCGGGGGACGGCGTGAACTTGAACGGATCCTCGGCATTGATGCGGCACTCGATGGCGTGACCGGACAGCATCACGTCGCGCTGGCGGAAGCGCAGCTTCTCGCCGCAGGCGATGCGGATCTGTTCCTGGACGATGTCGATCCCCGTGATCATCTCGGTGACCGGGTGCTCGACCTGCACGCGGGTGTTCATCTCGATGAAGTAGAATTCGCCGTTCTCGTACAGGAACTCGAACGTGCCGGCGCCGCGGTAGCCGATCTTGCGGCAGGCTTCCGCGCAGCGGTCGCCGATCTTCTCGATCAGCTTGCGGGCGATGCCCGGTGCCGGCGCTTCCTCGATCACCTTCTGGTGGCGGCGCTGCATCGAGCAGTCGCGCTCGCCCAGCCAGACGGCGTTGCGGTGCTCGTCGGCCAGGATCTGGATCTCCACGTGGCGGGGATTCTCCAGGAACTTCTCCATATAGACTTCCGGATTGCCGAACGCGGCGCCGGCTTCCGTCTTGGTCATCGTCACGGCATTGAGCAGCGCCGCTTCGGTGTGCACCACGCGCATGCCACGGCCACCACCGCCACCGGCCGCCTTGATGATCACCGGGTAGCCGATCTTGCGGGCGATCTGCACGATGGCCTTCGGATCGTCCGGCAGGGCGCCGTCGGAGCCCGGCACGCACGGCACGCCGGCCTTGATCATGGCCTGCTTGGCGGAGACCTTGTCGCCCATCAGGCGGATCGAGTCGGAACGGGGGCCGATGAACACGAAGCCGGATTTCTCCACGCGTTCGGCGAAATCGGCGTTCTCGGACAGGAAACCATAGCCGGGGTGGATCGCCTCGGCATCGGTCACTTCGGCCGCGCTGATAATGGCGGGCATGTTCAGGTACGACAGGGCCGACTGCGCCGGGCCGATGCAGACGGATTCGTCGGCCAGCTTCACGTACTTCGCGTCCTTGTCGGCCTCGGAGTGCACGACGACCGTCTTGATGCCCATCTCGCGGCAGGCGCGCTGGATACGCAGCGCGATTTCACCACGGTTGGCAATGAGGATTTTTTCAAACATGGCTAGTTCTATCTTTGCGAACACCCGGGCATGCCGGGTGTTCTTTGTAGAAGAGGGGTACTGCGCGCGGCCGGCAGCGGCCGCGCAACGGCTTTAGCCGATGACGAACAGCGGCTGGCCGAATTCGACCGGCTGGCCGTTCTCGACGAGAACCTGGGTCACGACGCCGGACTTGTCGGCATCGATTTCGTTCAGCAGCTTCATCGCTTCGATGATGCACAGCGTGTCGCCTTCCTTCACGGACTGGCCGACTTCGATGAACGGCGCGCTGCCTGGCGACGAGGAACGGTAGAACGTGCCGACCATCGGCGACTTGACGATATGGCCGGTCGGCTCCGGCGCGGGTGCGGCAACGGCCGGCGCCGCGGCAGGCGCGGGGGCCGGTGCGCTTGGTGCGAACTGGCCCTGGGCGCCGTGCGACGGCATCATCACGACCTGGTTCTGCGGCATGGCGGAGGATTTGACGATGCGTACCTTGCTCTCGCCCTCGGTGACTTCGAGTTCTGCAATATCCGATTCGGCAACCAAGTCAATCAACGTCTTGAGCTTGCGTAGATCCATCTGAAACTCCGTTTTATCTTGTTTTCTGAAATTGTTTTAGTGCTGCCCGGCGCTGACGCCAAAGCGGGTAACTATGTAAATTGGGCGCAGATCGCGTAGATTAACTGCTTTTTAGCGCAAAGTCGATGGCAAAGCGGTATCCCTCGACCCCCAGGCCGCAAATCGTGCCCTTCGCGATCGCGCTCAGATAAGAGTGATGACGGAAAACTTCTCGCTGGTAAATATTCGAGATGTGGACTTCCACGAACGGGATCGCCACGCCGGCCAGCGCATCGCGCAGCGCCACGCTGGTATGGGTCAGGCCGCCCGGATTGATGACGATGAAGTCCACTTCTTCGTCGCGGGCAGCGTGGATGCGGTCGATCAGCGCACCCTCGTGGTTGCTCTGGAATGCAGCGAACCGCGCACCGGCTGCTTCCACCTGCTCCCGGGCCGCCTGTTCCACCTGCGGCAATGTCGTGGCCCCGTAGATGCCGGGCTCGCGCGTGCCCAGCAGGTTCAGATTGGGGCCGTTCAACAGCAGCAGGTGTTTTGCCATGTTCTGGTTTCAGTGCGCGAAAGTTCCGCATTTTGCCGCCTGACGCGACTATTTGGCAAGAGAAAAGAACTTGCGAAAATGACTACGAAAAGCCTTGTCGAGCCCGTGTCCTGGTGCCTGGCACCAGGACAAGGGCTCGGCAGTTAAAGCGGGGCGAGCGTCACAGCCCGGCGAGGTCCTGGCGCAGCTGGTCGAACTTCAGCCGCCCCAGGTAGGTCTTCTTTACCTGGCCATCGGCGCCGATCAATACGGTAAACGGCAGACCGCCCTGGGCGTTGCCGAACTGGCGCGACAGGTCGGTGCCGGCCACGCCATCCACATACAGCGGATAGGCGATCTTGAACTTCTGGGCGAAGGTGGCGACATTCGATGGCGTATCGATGGCGATGCCGATCACCTGCAGGTTCCTGTACGCGCCGCCGGTCTGCAGCGCGGAGAGTTCCGGCATCTCCTGCACGCAGGGCGCGCACCAGGTGGCCCAGAAGTTCACCAGCAGTGGCTTGCCCTTGTGCTGCGACAGCGACTGGAGCGTGCCCTTGTCGTCGGCCATCGATTTCGACAGCAGGCCGTCGACCAGCGCATTCGTGCCCGGCGCCACGGTGGACGTGATCGGCGGCGCAGGCGCCTTCTTGTTCAGGCCCACCCAGGCGCCCACGGCGCCAAACAGCACGGCGATCGCGCCGCAGGCCAGCAGATGTGATGTCTTCATTGGATCCCGTGTGGGTTGAGTGTTTTACCAGCCGCGCTGCCGTGCAAGCTCATTCGTCCAGCAGGGCGCGCAGTTCGCCGATGTCGATGCGCGCCGGCCGGTCGCCGGACTTCTGCTTGCGGGCGCCGCGCAGGTCGTTCAGTTCATACAGTTCCACGTGCACGCCTTCGCCATGCCACAGGAAGCTCACCGTCTCCACCGGATCGAAACGGGGTCCGCGGTAATGGTCGCTTTCGGAGATGTCGATGTCCACGTTGTGGTTCAGCAGGTAGATCTGCACTTCCTTGGCGCTGTCGGCAAACACCTGCAGGCGGATGTCGTCATGCGCGCCGGCCGAGCCGTTCAGCACGGCGCCGGTCAGGTAGGGCGAATACTCCGCCAGCTTTTCCATCACGTCCAGTGCCGTGGCCCGCAGGTGCCGCAGGCGGGCCGGCTGGGTATCGGCATTGAACAGCGCGTGGTACTGGCGCACCGCTTCCTCGACCTGCAGGTCGTCCGGCAGCGCATCGCGCTGGCCGTTGGCGCGCGCCTCGCCGAGCACCTGCCGCGCGGCCTTGCGCTTGGCGCCGGCATAGTCCGCGCCATCCTGGGCAATCATGCGTGCGGCCAGCGCCGCGATCTCGGCGCGCAGGGGCGCCAGGTCGCCGCCTTCGTCGTGTGGGTTCAGCAGTGGGTTCGCCATCATGGGCGTGATGATACCCTGAACGGCGCGCACGGTTGGCCGCGCGCGCGTCGGGTAAAATCGCGTCCTCGACCATCAGGATCACCAGGACTGTTTACCATGCACATCCACATTCTCGGCATCTGCGGCACCTTCATGGGCGGCCTCGCGGTGCTGGCCAAGGAGGCCGGCCACAAGGTGACGGGCTGCGACGCCAACGTCTACCCGCCGATGAGCACCCAGCTGGAAGCGCAGGGCATCGAGTTGATCCAGGGCTTCGACGCGGGGCAGGTGAGCCTGGCACCGGACCTGTACGTGATCGGCAACGTGGTCTCGCGCGGCAACCCGCTGGTGGAAGAGATCCTGAACCGCAGCCTGCCGTATGTCTCCGGCCCGCAGTGGATCGGCGAGCATATCCTGCGCAACAAGTGGGTGCTGGCAGTGGCCGGCACGCACGGCAAGACGACGACCTCGTCGATGCTGGCCTGGATCCTGGAAGACGCGGGCTACGCACCGGGCTTCCTGATCGGCGGCGTGCCGCTCAACTTCGGCATCTCGGCGCGCCTGACCGGAAAAGGAACCGACTCCGAATTCTTCGTCATCGAAGCCGATGAATACGACACGGCGTTCTTCGACAAGCGCAGCAAGTTCGTGCACTACCACGCCAAGACGGCCATCCTGAACAACCTGGAATACGACCACGCCGACATCTTCCCGGACATCGGCGCGATCGAAACCCAGTTCCACCACCTGGTGCGCACCGTGCCCGGCATCGGCCGCGTGATCGTCAATGGCGACGAGGAGTCGCTGCAGCGCGTGATCCGCCGCGGCTGCTGGTCCGAAAAGGAAAGCTTCGGCGCCGGCGACACGGCCAACTGGACGATGAAGGAACACCCGGACGGCAGCTTCGACGTGCTCTTCAACGGCAAGTTCGAGGCGCTGATCAACTGGAAGCTGACGGGCCGCCACAACCGCTACAACGCGCTGGCCGCCATCGCCGCCGCGCGCAATGTGGGCGTGCCGATCGCCCAGGCCGCCAAGGCGCTGGAGTCGTTCGAGAACGTCAAGCGCCGCATGGAAGTGCGCGGCGTGGTCAATGGCGTGACCGTGTACGACGATTTCGCCCACCACCCGACGGCGATCGCCACCACGGTGGGCGGCCTGCGCCAGAAGCTGGGCGACGGCACGCGCATCCTGGCCGTGCTGGAGCCCCGCTCGAACACGATGAAGCTGGGCGCCATGAAGGATGCGCTGCCCGCCAGTCTGCAGGATGCGGACCTGGTGTTCGGCTTCGGCAGCGAGAAGTCGCTGGGCTGGAGCCTGGCCGGCACGCTGGCGCCGATGGGCGCCGTCGCCTCGGCGTACGAGGACCTGGACCTGATGGTCAAGGCCATCATCGGCGCGGCGCGCCCCGGCGACCATGTCGTTGTCATGAGCAACGGCGGCTTCGGCGGCGTGCATGCGAAGCTGCTCGAGGCGCTGAAGGGCACTGCGTGACCTCTGCCGCAACGATCCTTTACCTGCACGGCTTCCGCTCGTCGCCGCTGTCGATGAAGGGGCGCCTGCTGTCGCAACGGATGACGGCACTGGGCCGTGCCCAGGATTTCATTGCACCGCAGCTGCCGGCATCGCCGCGCCAGGCGATGGCTGAAGTGCTGGCACTTCTCGAACGGCCGAGTTCGTGTCACGGTGCCTGGCACCATGTGACACGGGCTCAGCCGGATGCCGTGCTGGCGTCGGAACTGACCATCATCGGCTCCTCGCTGGGCGGCTACTACGCCACCTGGCTGGCCGAGAAGCTGGGCTGCCGCGCCGTGCTGCTCAATCCCGCCGTCACGCCGCTCGTCGACCTGGAAAAGTACGTGGGCGTGACCACGATGTTCCACTCCGACGAACCGTTCGACTTCCGGCGCGAATACATCGGCGAGCTGCGGGACCTGGCGGTACCGGCCATCACGCGCCCGGACCGCTACTTCCTGGTGGCCGCCACCGGTGACGAAGTACTGGACTGGCGCGCCATGGTGGCCCACTATCCGGGCGCGCGTCAGCACGTGATCGACGGCTCGGATCACGGCATCAGCGAGTTCGCGCAGTATGTCGACGATGTGCTTGATTTTGCCGGAGTGCGCGCCGGATGAGGGAACGCTCGCTGCGCCGGGCCAACTGGTACCGCCACGTGCTGGCCGTGAATGCGCCGCCCGCGCTGGCCGCCTGGCTGGTCTCGCCCGGCTCGCTGACGGCGAAACTGAAGGGGCACTCGCAGGCCTTCCGCGTGCAGGTGCTGCACCAGCATCCGGCCATCTGCCTGGCGGACGAAGCGGCGGCGCTGGGCCTGCACCGCCCCGGCCGCGCGCTGGAACGGGAGGTGCTGCTGCGGTGTGATAATACGCCCGTGGTGTTTGCCCACACGGTGGTGCCGATGAGCGCCGACGCTTCCGACTGGCCGCTGTTTTCCGCGCTCGGCGAGCGCTCGCTGGGCACCACGCTGTTCGGTGACCCGCTGGTGGCGCGCGGCCCGCTGGAATATGCGCGGCTGGGCGCGAGCCATCCGCTGGCCCGCCGCGCCCGTGCCGCCATGCTGGCGCAGGGACTGCGCGTGCCGGAAGAACGATTACTGTATGCACGGCGCTGCCTGTACCGGCGGCGCCAGGGCACATTGCTGGTGACCGAGGTGTTCCTGCCCCAGGTGCAGGCCCTGGTCCCCGCGGCTGCCACAACCCCCAACACGAGATGAACATGAATGTCTTTTTTGAAGAATCCGGCGATTTCAAGGTGGGCACCGTGCTGTCCACCGCCGGCGAGGCCTACCAGGTGGAACTGGCCAGCGGCAAGCGCAGCAAGGTAAAGATCAAGGACGTGCTGCTGCAGTACGAGAAGCCCGCGCCGGAAGAATTGCTGGCGCAGGCGAAGGCCGTGGTGGCCGACGTGGACCTGGACTTCCTGTGGGAAGTGGCGGGCGGGGAGGAGTTCGGCTTCGCGGAACTGGGCGCCGAGTACTTCGGCCATGCGCCGCTGCCGCACGAGGCGGCCGGCCTGATCCTGGCGCTGCATTCGGCGCCCGTGTACTTCTACAAGAAGGGCCGCGGGCGCTACAAGGCCGCGCCGGAGCAGTCGCTCAAGGCCGCGCTGGCCGGCATCGAAAAGAAGAAGCAGCAGGCGATCGTGCAGCAGGGCTACGTGGAAGAGCTCAAGGCCAACCGGCTGCCCGAGTCCATGGCGGGCATCGTCCAGCAGCTGCTGTTCAAGCCGGACAAGAACACCATCGAATACAAGGCGCTGGAAACGGCCTGCAACGAACTGCACACGACCGCGCCGCGCCTGATGCTGGCCGTCGGCGGCATCGGTTCGGCGAAGGACCTGCACATGGCGAAGTTCCTGTTCGAGTCGTTCCCCCGTGGCGCCGGCTTCCCCGACGTGGCCGTACCGGCCGCGCCGGCCGGCCTGCCGGTGGCCGACGTGGCAGCCTTCTCGATCGACGACGTGACGACGACCGAGATCGACGACGCGTTCTCCATCACGCACCTGGACGACGGCACGGTGCGCGTGGGCATCCACATCGCCGCGCCGGGCCTGGGCATCCGGCCGGACGACGCCGTCGACAAGATCGCGCGGGGCCGCCTGTCCACCGTCTACATGCCGGGCGACAAGATCACCATGCTGCCGGACGAGATCGTGAATGCGTTCACGCTGGCCGAGGGTAAAACCTGCCCGGCGCTGTCGCTGTATGCCACGTTGAACCCGTCCGACTGGACCGTGCTGTCCACCGAGACGCGCGCCGAGCTGGTGCCGATCGCGAACAACCTGCGCCACAACGACCTCGATGACGTCGTCAACGAGGCCACGCTGGCCAGCGGCGAGGGCGACTACCCCCGCAAGGCCGAACTGACCCTGCTGTGGGGCTGGGCCCAGCACCTGGAAGCGGGCCGCATGGTCAAGCGCGAGGCGTTCGGCCTGAAGCCGGAACAGAACAACCGCGTGGACTTCAACTTCTATGTCGAAGACGACGTGGTCACCATCAGCCGCCGCAAGCGCGGCGCGCCGCTGGACAAGATCGTGGCCGAGCTGATGATCTTCGCGAACAGCACCTGGGGCAAGCTGATGCACGACCATGGCGTGCCAGGCATCTACCGCAGCCAGGGCCGCGGCGTGGGCGGCTGGAACGCGAAAATGCAGGTGCGCATGCTGACGCACGCGGCGCCGCACGAAGGCCTGGGCGTCGACCAGTATGCGTGGAGCACCTCGCCGCTGCGCCGCTACACGGACCTCGTCAACCAGTGGCAGATCCTGGCCGTGGCCGAGAAGGGCGTGATGGCGCCGCTCGTCGCCCCGTTCAAGCACAAGGACGCCAACCTGTTCGCGATCGTTTCCGCCTTCGACGCGGCCTACGCGGCCTATGCCGACTTCCAGTCGAACATGGAGCGCTACTGGTGCCTGCGCTGGCTGGGCCAGGAAGACAAGAAACAGGTGGAAGCCGTGGTGCTGAAGGACGAAGTGCTGCGCCTGACGGACATCCCGCTGGTGATCCGCCTGCCCGGCATGCCGTCCGCCCCGCGCGGTGCCGCCGTCAAGCTGGACGTGCTGCGCTGGGACGAAGTGGACCTCTCCATCGAAACGCGCCTGCTGGAAATCGAAGCGCCGGCCGGCGAAGTGGAGATCGAGGAGGAAGAGGAAGTGGTGGCCGAGACCGTGCCTGCGCTCGATCCCGCGGTGATCCCCGACGCCGACCAGCCGGCCGACGAGAAGGCCGAAGTCGCAGCGCAGCCCGATGCGAGCTGACTTCTAGGGCACATCCCCGAATTGAAGTGCCTGTCCCCGATTTTCTGCAGGTAGAATGATGCATTCTGCCCGGCACCATCGACCACCCGCGTGACGTATTTTAAAGACAACCGCTTCCTGATGATCGCCGTCGCCGCGTCGGTGGTCGTCCACGCGGCGCTGCTGGCGGTGCGGTTCGTGGCGCCGGCCGAAGTGAAGCTGCAGCCCACCGACCCCACGCTGGAAGTCATCCTCGTCAACGCCAAGCACGCGAACCGGCCGCTGAAGGCCGATGCGCTGGCGCAGGCCAACCTGGAAGGTGGCGGCAGCGCCGACAAGGGCCGCTCGAAGTCCCCCCTGCCCGACATGCGCAAGATGCAGTCCGGCGACAGCATCGAGGCCGCCAAGCGCCGCATCGCCGAACTGGAACAGGTGCAGAAAAACCTGCTGACGCAGGTGAAGACGACGCCTTACCGCGCCGCGCCCGTCACGGAGCGCAACACGCCCGATCCGCTGCCGACCGGCGCCGACCTGAACGACAGCACGCGCGCCATCGCCCGCATGGCCGCCGAGATCGCGCAGACGATCGAGGACCAGAACAAGCGCCCGCGCCGCACCTACATCACGCCCAGCACGCAGCAGGTGGGCTACGCGCTGTACTACAAGACCTTCCAGCGCAAGGTGGAGGAGGTGGGCACGCTGAACTTCCCGCAGCAGAACGGCCGCAAGCTGTATGGCGAGCTGGTGCTCTCGATCCCGATCTTCCAGGACGGCACGGTGTACGGCAAGGAAGGCGGCATCAAGGTGCAGCGCAGCTCCGGCAACCGCGCGCTGGACGAGGCGGCGATCGCGATCGTGCGCCGCGCCGCGCCGTTCGGCAAGTTCCCGCCGAACATGCTGTCGAACGACCGCGACGACCTGTGGGTCATCATCACGCGCTTCAAGTTCACGCGCGAACAGAAACTCGAAACGAAACTGGACCGCCTCAACTAGCATGAGCCTTATCGACCAAGATGGCATGACCGACCGATACTGCGTGTTCGGCAACCCGATCGCCCACAGCAAGTCCCCCGACATCCACGCCGCCTTTGCCGCCCAGACGGGCCAGGCGCTGACCTATGAAAGACGCCTGGCGCCGATCGACGGCTTTGCCGCGGCGGTGCATGCCTTCATCGCCGAAGGCGGCAAGGGCGCCAACGTGACGGTGCCGTTCAAGCTGGAAGCCTTCCGCCTGGCGAATGCGCTGACGGTGCGTGCGCAGGCCGCCGGCGCCGTCAACACGCTGCTGTTCGACGGGCACGGCATCACGGGCGACAACACGGATGGCGCGGGCCTCGTCAACGACATCACCGTGAACGCCGGCGTGCCGATCGCCGGCCGCCGGGTGCTGCTGCTCGGTGCGGGCGGTGCGGCGCGTGGCGCGGTACTGCCGATCCTGGAACACCGTCCGGCCACGCTGGTGATCGCCAACCGCACGTTGGCCACGGCCGAAGCGCTGGCGCAGCAGTTCGCGCAGCTGGGTGGCGCGGGCGCAGGCAGTTGCCGCATCGCGGCGTGCGGTTTCGCGGCCATCGAGGGCGAGTTCGACATCGTCATCAACGCCACGTCGGCCAGCTTGCAGGCGGAACTGCCGCCCATTCCGACCTCGGTATTTCACCCAGGCACGCTGGCATTGGATATGATGTACGGCAAGGAGCCGACCGTCTTCCTGCAGTTCGCCGCCAGCCATGGGGCGGCCACGCGCGATGGCCTGGGCATGCTCGTCGAACAGGCCGCGGAGGCGTTCCACGGCTGGCGCGGTGTGCGGCCCGAGACGGCGGCGGTGCTGCAGCAGTTCCGAACCTGATACCAATACAACAATCGAGCTATGGCAAACAAGGCGCCGGGCCGCTGGGCCTGGGTGAAGTGGGTCTTCATCGTCCCGATCGTGCTGTTCCTGCTGGTGCAGGCGTATTTCTTCGCGCAGATCTGGTGGTGGCGCGACCATGAACCGGGCATGACGGCCTTCATGCGCCAGCAGCTGTCCGTCCTGCAGGAAAAGAATCCGGACGCGAAGATCGTCCAGCAATGGGTGCCGTACAGCCGCATCTCGCCGAACCTGAAGCGCGCCATCATTGCCTCGGAAGACGCGAATTTCTCCGAACACGACGGCGTCGACTGGGACGCGCTGGAAAAAGCCTACGACCGCAACGAGAAGCGCAGGAAGGTCACGCACGGCGGTTCCACCATCACGCAGCAGCTGGCGAAGAACCTGTTCCTGTCCGGCTCGCGCAGCTACCTGCGCAAGGGCCAGGAGCTGATCATCGCCTACATGCTGGAAACGCTGATGGACAAGCAGCGCATCTTCGAGATCTACCTGAACGTGGTGGAATTCGGCCGCGGCATTTATGGCGCCGAAGCGGCCGCGCGCCACTATTACCGCATCCCGGCGGCGAAACTCGGTGCGGCGCAGGCGGCCCGCCTGGCCGTGATGCTGCCGAACCCGCGCTACTACGATGCGCACCGCGATACCGGCTACCTGAACCGCCGCACCGCCACCATCCTGCGCCGCATGGGTTCCGCCGACCTGCCGTGAACCGATGAGGCCGTGTCCTGGTGCCAGGCACCGGGACATTGATGACTTCGTGTCCCGGTGCCAGGCACCAGGACCTGGGCTGAATCCGGCACGCGACAGTTGCGCCACAAAAAGCTTCCTTATCTGAAGAGGGGATTAAAAAGGGCCGGCCCGGGCTGGCCGGGGCGCGGAGTTTGCCTGTACACTTGCGCTGGTTTATTTTTGCCCTCCGATTTGCAACCCCTGCAATTGTTCTGATAACTGTCCCGTCTCCAGCCGGCTGAGAGTGCCCATGATTAATGTCTTCGTCTTACAAAATGGCCGGCTGAACCAGGTTCCCATCGATTCGCGGGAGGACCTGGAACAGGTCGCGCCCGTCTGGGTCGACCTGACGGACCCCACGGACGACGAACGCGCCTGGGTGAAGACGATCTACGGCGTGATCCTGCCGGGCGAAGACGAAGTCAAGGATATCGAAGCATCGGCCCGTTACTACGAGGCGGAAAACGGCGACCTGCACCTGCGCACCGACTTCCTGCTGGAAGAAGACGATGGCCCGTCGCGCGTCGTCACCGTCGCCTTCATCCTGGCCCGCAAGATGCTGTTCTCCGTCCACACGGACGACCTGCCGGTGTTCCGCCTGGTGCGCATGCGCGCCCGCTCGCGGCCCGGCTCGATCGCCGACTACATGGACGTGCTGCTGGACCTGTACGCCACCGATGCCGAATACTCGGCCGATGCGCTCGAGGGCATCTACCAGAAGCTGGAAGAAGTGTCGGGCCGCGTGCTGCAGGAAGAGTTCACCGACAAGGACGCGGCCGATGCGCTGTCGGCCATCGCCCACGAGGAGGATCTGAACGGCCGCATCCGCCGCAACATGATGGACACGCGACGCGCCGTCAGCTTCCTGATGCGGGGCCGGCTGCTCAATTCCGAGCAGTTCGAGGAGGCCCGCCAGATCCTGCGCGACATCGAATCGCTGGACGGCCACACCTCGTTCCTGTTCGACAAGATCAACTTCCTGATGGATGCCACGGTCGGCTTCATCAACATCAACCAGAACAAGATCATCAAGATTTTCTCGGTCGCCAGCGTGGCCTTCCTGCCGCCAACGCTGATCGCCAGCGTGTACGGCATGAATTTCGACTTCATGCCGGAACTGAAATGGACGCTCGGTTATCCCTGGGCCTGGGGCCTGATGATTACCAGCGCCATTGCACCGTTCCTGTATTTCCGGCACCGGGGCTGGCTGAAATAACCGCGCTTCATCACTAAACCATGCGCGCTGCCGCCGCCAGATCATACTGGCGCGGATATTGCCGCCCCTCCCCGTGCAGATTAAGGAAGATATTGGCGGCAAAAGCCAATATAGATGCCGCTGCCACGATTTCGGAGGCAACCAAGGCGGGCAAGACCCTTGTATCGCCCTTCAGCAATAAGCACGCGAGCGATCCCATCATCACGGGAATCGCCAGGTTCAGCAGCCAGAAGTGGATGCGCGCCAGCCGCGTTGTCCCGGCGGCGGGAAATACCGTGTAGATCAGGCCGGACAGGGCCAGCGTCGTCCACCCCAGCAGATTGACGTGGGCATGCACTGGCCGCAGCGTGAAATTTTCGGTGGCCCCCATCGCGATCCCCATGCCGACGCCGATGATCAGATACAGCACGGCCAGCTTGATCCACAGGATGCCGGCGCTGCGGGCCTTGTCCCGCGCGCCAGGGTAGAGCGTTCGCATGATGCACTCCGTTGACGGTTCGATGGAGCAGCGGATTCTAAAGATCGGACATCATCGGATTGTCGGAACATTGTCCTGAAAGCCTCGTCCGGGGCTGACGAATGTCACAACGCGCCAATTGGCAGCGCTTTCATGCCAGCAACTGGCTCGAAATGGTATCGATCAAGCGCTGGCGAACATCGCCACGACGGCCACGGCCATCACCGTGGTGCCGAGCCAGCCGAAGAAGGTATGCCGGCGGCTCAGCGTGAAGTCGCCCATCACCTTGCGGTCGTGCGCCAGCAGCATCATCACGACCATGATGGGCACGGCGATCACGCCATTGATCTGGGCCGACCAGATCAGTGCCTGCACCGGATCGATGGGCGTGAAATTGAGCGCCATGCCGCCCACGGTGGCCAGCGAAATGATGGCGTAGAATTCGCGCGCCTCCAGCACCTTCATGTCCATGCCATTGGGCCATTTGAAGCTTTCCGTGACCGCATAGGCGGCCGAGCCGGCCAGTACGGGAATGGCCAGCATGCCGGTACCGATAATCCCCAGCGCAAAAATAAAGAAGGCGAATTCGCCGGCAATCGGCCGCAGGGCATTCGCGGCCTGGGCCGAACTTTGAATATCGGTGATGCCGTGCGCACCTAAAGTCGCCGCCGCCGTCAGCATGATGAAGACGGCGACGATATTCGAAAACGCCATGCCGATGAAGGTATCGAGTTTAATGCGGCGTAAATGCTTGCCCGCATATTCCGGCGCACGGCGCAGCGACTGGTTTTCGCCATCGCGTAATTCTTCCACTTCCTGCGAGGCCTGCCAGAAAAACAGGTAAGGGGAAATGGTGGTGCCGAAAATCGCCACGATCAGCGCTACGGAACTGCGGTTCCATTCGAACCGGGGCATGACCATGGCCTTGAATACTGCCAGCCAGTCCAGGTGAATGGCAAACACGGTGGCCACATAGGCCAGCAGGCCCAGGGTCAGCCATTTCAGGAAGCGCACATAGGTGCGGTAGGGCAGGAAGATCTGCAAGGTCAGGCACAGGAAGGCGCAGGCCAGCGAGTACAGGTGGGCGGAACCGGCGCCGGTCACCAGCCGCACGGCCTCGCCCATCGCGGCGATATCGGCCGCGATGTTGATCACGTTCGCCACCAGCAGCAGCGCCACGATGGCGTACAGCAGTGCCGGCGGATACGAGCGGCGGATATTGGCCGCCAGGCCGCGGCCCGTGACCAGGCCGATGCGGGCCGACACGAGCTGGATGCCCACCATCAGCGGGTAGGTCAGCACCATCGTCCACAGCATGTTGAAGCCGAACTGGGCGCCTGCCTGGGAATAGGTGGCGATGCCGGAGGGATCGTCGTCCGCCGCGCCCGTGATGAGGCCGGGGCCCAGCGCCTTCACGGCATCGTTCTTGGCATAGCGGTGAAACAGGCGCTGCAGGAAAGTCATGGTCGGCTCGTACGTCAACGCACGCTGCCGGCATGAGGGCGGCAGCGTTACGGCAGGGTTATCGGACTGGGGGAAGGCATGGGGATGGCAGTGTCGCCGGCTTGCTGTTAAGAAAAAGTTTAATTGCAGGGCCGTTAAGCCCATCCTAAGCCGATCCCAAGCCGATAGCGGGGCCGGGCGTAAAAAAAGGACGGTCACCCGTCCTTTTTGCACGTTCCGCAGAAACCGTTACTTCAGCCGCGCAAACACCCGCCGCGCCGCTTCGATCGTTTCATCGATCACGGCATCGTCATGCGCGGCCGAGACGAAGCCCGCCTCGAACGCGGCCGGCGCGAAGTACACGCCTTCGTCCAGCATCGCGTGGAAGAACTCGTTGAACTTGGCGCGGTCGCCGGCCATCATCTCCGCGTAGTTGCGCGGCGGCTCGGCGGAGAAATACAGGCCGAACATGCCGCCCTCGTAGTCGGCGCAGAAGGTCACGCCTTCCTGGAATGCCGCATCGGTGAGGCCTTCGGCCAGGCGCTTGGCGGTGGCCGTCAGGCGGTCGTAGAAGCCGGGCTGCTGGATCAGTTTCAAGGTCGTCATGCCGGCCGCCACCGCGATCGGGTTGCCGGACAGCGTGCCGGCCTGGTACACGGCACCCAGCGGCGCCATGTGGCCCATCAGCTCCGCGCTGCCGCCGAAAGCCGCCACCGGCAGGCCGCCGCCGATCACCTTGCCCAGCGCCGTCAGGTCCGGCGTGATGCCGTACAGCGCCTGCGCGCCGCCCAGGCCCACGCGGAAGCCGCACATCACTTCGTCGAAGATCAGCAGCGCGCCGTGCTGCGTGCACAGCTTGCGCAGCGCCTGCAGGAACTCGGGCGTGGCCTTGATCAGGTTCATGTTGCCGGCCACCGGTTCGACGATCACGCAGGCGATCTCGTCGCCGAATTCGGCAAACGCCTCCTCGATCATCGGCACGTCGTTATAGTCCAGCACCAGCGTGTGCTTGACGAAGTCTTCCGGCACCCCGGCGGAGGTGGGATTGCCGAACGTGAGCAGGCCGCTGCCCGCCTTGACCAGCAGCGAATCGGCGTGGCCGTGGTAGCAGCCTTCGAACTTGACGATCTTGTCGCGCCCCGTGGCGCCGCGTGCCAGCCGCAGGGCGCTCATGGTCGCTTCCGTGCCGGAGGAGACCAGGCGCACCTGGTCGATCGACGGCACCAGCTTGCGGATTTCCTCGGCCATCTCGACTTCGCCCCGGGTGGGCGCGCCGAACGACAGGCCGCGCGTGGCGGCATCCTGCACGGCCTTCACGACTTCCGGGTGGGCGTGGCCGACGATGGCCGGGCCCCACGAACCGATGTAGTCGATGTAGCGCTTGCCGTCCGCGTCCCAGAAGTACGGGCCTTCGGCGCGGCTGATGAAGCGGGGCGTGCCGCCGACCGAGCGGAACGCGCGCACCGGCGAATTGACACCGCCGGGCGTGGTCTTCTGCGCGCGTTCGAACAGCACATCGTTTTGCGAAATCGTCATTACGTATCCTTGTTCTGCATCTGATGAAAACGGTTCGGCACCAGCCGGCCCATGCCATAGCGCTGCGCATGCTTCAGCGCGCCGAACGTGTATTGCTGGGCCAGGTCGACGGCCTGCGGCAGCGCCACGCCCTGCGCCATGTAGGCGGCGATCGCGGCCGACAGCACGCCGCCGGCGCCCACGAACGGGCCCACCAGGTGCTGCCAGCGGTCGTGCCGCACCACGCCTCCGTCACCATACAGCGTATTGGCGCGCAGGCCCGATTCGGCACGCGAGGTGCCGGCCGGCGTGCCCGTCACCAGCACGTATTCGCAACCCAGGTCGATCAGGTGCTGGGCATCGTCGCCGATCGTTTCGCCGTTCGACAGGTCGCGCCAGGTTTCCGCCATGCGGCCCAGCTCCACCTGCGACAGCACCAGCAGCGTGGCCTGCGGCACCAGCAGCTGGCGCAGCACCGTGAGGAGTTCTTCCGGGTCGGTCTGTTCCGACAGGGCCGGCAGCTGCGAGCCGAAGGGATCGAGGATCAGGGGCGCATCGGGATAATCGGAGACCACTTCGGCGATCGAGGACACGTGTTCCATGTCGTCGATGGCGCCGATCTTGAAGGCCGCCACCGCCGCATCTTCCAGTACCACGCGGGCCTGGTCGGAGACCCAGTCCGGCTCCACGTGCTGCTGTTCCTCGACGCGGGCGCTGTCGCCGATGAGCAGCGCCGTGGTCACTGCCAGGCCGTGGCAACCGAGCGCCGCGAAGACGCCAAGGTCGGCATGCACGCCCACCGCGCCGATCGGATCGGCCACGCCGAATGTCAGAATGAGGGGAGATGTTTGGTTTTGCACGGCCAGTAGATTAAGATACCCGATCCGGCATTTTACTAGATAGAGGGTGGCAAAACGTGAGCAGCAATGTTGAGAGCAATACGGGCGTGGAATTCAAAAGCTGGATGTGCCTGATCTGCGGCTGGATCTACGACGAAGCGGCCGGCCTGCCGGACGAAGGCATCGCGCCGGGCACCCGCTGGGAAGACGTGCCGATGAACTGGACCTGCCCGGAATGCGGCGCGCGCAAGGACGATTTCGAGATGGTGGCCTTCTAAGGAAGCGGGGCGCCGGCTGGCATTCCGACCTGGGCGCCGTCATTTTCCCCCTGTGCTATCGTAGCGGGAACGGTGGGTAACCAGACAGGATATGACGACAGCCGATATCACGACAGCGCCAGCGGAAGGCTCGAGGAGCGATGGGCTGAAGATCATGGTGATCGACGACAGCAGCACGATCCGCCGCTCCGCCGAGATCTTCCTCAGCCAGGCCGGCTACCGGGTGGTGCTGGCCGAAGACGGTTTCGATGCGCTGGCCAAGATCGTCGAACATGCGCCGGCGCTGGTGTTCTGCGACATCCTGATGCCCCGCCTGGACGGCTACCAGACCTGCGCGCTGATCAAGCAGAGCGCGAAATTCCACGCCACGCCCGTGCTGATGCTGTCCTCGAAGGACGGCCTGTTCGACCGGGCGCGCGGCGCGATGGTCGGCTCCTCGGCCTATCTCACCAAACCCTTCAGCAAAGACAGCCTGCTGGCCGCGGTGCGCGAGCACACAACGCAAGCATAAGCGACCACAGGAACCCAGCATGGCCATCCACAGAATTCTGATCGTCGACGATTCGCCCACCGAGCGCTACTACCTGACGGACATCCTGTCCCGCAACGGCTATGCCGTGTCCACCGCCGAAAACGGCGAGCAGGCGATGGCCAGCATCCGCGCCGACAAGCCGGAACTGATCCTGATGGACGTGGTGATGCCCGGCGCGAACGGCTTCCAGGTCACCCGCTCGATCGCCCGCGATCCCGAGCTGCAGGATGTGCCGGTGTTCATCTGCTCGTCGAAGAACCAGGAGACGGACCGTATCTGGGGGCTGCGCCAGGGTGCCAAGGAATACCTGGTGAAGCCGGTCGACGCGGCCGAGCTGCTGTCCAAGATCGAAGCGCTCGGCTGATGGTGCGCACGGACGACGACACCCAGTCCCACGACGGCGAACGCCGCAGCCGGCTGCGCCAGTACCAGGTGCAGCTGCTGGAACGCATGCAGGCCGCGCAGGGCGCCGCGCCGGCCGCGGGCCGCGAATTGGGCGTACTCGTCGGCGCCCGCCACTGCCTGCTGGACCTGACGCAGATCGGCGAGATCGTGCCGCAGCAGGCCATCGCGCCGGTGCCGCTCACCCAGCCCTGGTACCTGGGCCTGGCCAACCTGCGCGGCAGCCTGACCGGCGTCGTCGACCTGGCCCGCTACCTGGGCGATGCACCGGCGCTGCCCGGCCCGGAAACGCGCCTGCTGACCTTCTCGGCCACGCTCGGCCTGCCGTGCGCGCTGCAGGCCACGCGCGTGCTGGGCCTGCGCCGGCTGGACGACATGCAGCCGGCTGCCGCCACGGCGGACGATCCCGCCTGGTGCGCCGGACGGCACGCCGATGCCGATGGCCAGGCCTGGCTGCGGCTCGACCTGGCGCTGCTGGTACGGGAAGCGCGCTTCCTGCAGATCGGCGTCTAGCGCCCGCCACCACGCACCGCGAAAGGGAACGATGGGCCTCTTTTCACGCAATCCGTCACGCAACCTGGCACGCAGACGGGAGCACCGGCGCGACGAACGCGGTCCGGACTCCGAATTTGCCTATGGCGCCGCCGCCGCCGACTCCCGTTTCGCCTATCAGGCCGGCGCCGTTGCGGGCACGGTCCCCGCACCCGATCCCTCCCGTGTCGCCGATGTCGACGATTCCCCGCTGCGCCTGCGCGATGCGCTGCGCCGCCGCGGCAGGGCCGGCGCGGTGCCGGACAGCCCGTCGCTGCGGTTGCCGCTGATCGGCCACCTGCCGCCGCAGCGCCAGCTGAGCTATCTCGTCACCGCGCTGGCAGTCAGCGTGGCCCTGTCGGCCGGCTTCGTGGCGCTGAACGTGGAACACAATGCGCAAAGCGCCGCCAGCACGCAGGTGGCCGGCGACGCGCTGATGCACTCGCAGCGCATCGGCAAGGCGGCGCCCAATGCGGTGCAGGGCAATGCGGAAGGCTTCCGCCAGCTGGCCGAAAGCCGCCGCGAACTGGAGAACGACCTGGCGCTCCTCGCCAATGGCGGCAGCTTCCGCAACCGCGATGTACCGGCGGCCGGCACGGCGCAGCAGGCCGCGGTGACGGCGGCACGCGCCAAATGGGCCGCCACCGCGAAGGCGGCCGACACCATCCTGGCGCTGCGCGGCGACCTGGCCGGCATGGACCAGGCGCTGCGCACGCTCGACCGGGGCGCGCCGCAACTGCTGGCGCAGGTCGAAGAGATCGCGGCACTGCGGCTGCAGCGCGGTGCCGGCGCGCGCGAAGTCGCCGCGCTGGGCCGGCTGGCGATGCTGACGCAGCGGCTGAGCCGGGGCGCCGCCGATTTCCTCAGTGCGGACGGCATCGGTTCCGAAACGGCCTTCCGGATGGGCCGCGACATCGCCACCTTCCGCCTCACCGTCGATGGGCTGCTGAACGGCAGCACTGCGCTGGGCCTGGCCGCCGTGGGCGACGCCGACGTGCGCGAACGCCTGGCCGCGCTGCGCACCAGCTTCGAACCGTACCAGGCGCAGGCCGGCACGATCCTGGCCCGCGCCGACCGCTTCGTGGCCGCCAAGGATGCCGAACGCCTCGTCTTCGGCCGCAACGAGGAACTGCGCCAGGCCCTCGCCGAACTGCAGGACAGCTACCGCGGCACGCTGGGGGAACTGAACTGGACGTTCTGGCTGATGGTGGCCGGCGGCATGCTGACCCTGCTGACGGGCGCCGCGATCGGCCGCGTGCTGCTGCAGGACTCGTACAACCGCACCCGCGCCGCCGAGCACCGACGCCAGCAGGCCGAGACGCTGCGGCTGCAGGCGCAGAAGAAGGAGGAGGAAGCCAAGGCCACCAATGCGCAGAACCAGGCGGCCATCCTGCGCCTGATGAACGAGCTGCAGGAAGTGGCCGATGGCGACCTGACGGTGCAGGCCACCGTCTCGGAAGACATCACGGGCGCGATCGCCGACTCCGTCAACTACACGGTCGAGGAACTGCGCGGGCTGGTGGGCCGCGTAACGGCGACGGCCGAGCAGGTGAATCTCGCGTCCACGCACGCGCAGGGCATCTCGACGGAACTGCTGGGCGCCTCGCAGCAGCAGGCCAGCGAGATCCGCGCCGCCAGCGCCACCGTGCTGCGCATGGCCAAGGAAATCACCGAGGTGTCGCGCTCCGCCGCCGAATCGGCCGACGTGGCACGCCAGTCGGTCGATGCGGCGCGCCAGGGCGCCACCGCCGTGCAGAACGCCATCACCGGCATGCACGGCATCCGCGAACAGATCCAGGAAACCTCCAAGCGCATCAAGCGGCTGGGCGAATCGTCGCAGGAGATCGGCGAAATCACCGAGCTGATCTCGGACATCACCGAGCAGACCAACGTGCTGGCGCTGAACGCGGCGATCCAGGCCGCATCGGCCGGCGAGGCGGGGCGCGGCTTCTCGGTGGTGGCGGAGGAGGTGCAGCGGCTGGCCGAGCGTTCCGCGTCGGCCGCCAAGCAGATCGGCGCGCTGGTGCGCACCATCCAGGCCGACACGCACGACACGGTGGCGGCGATGGAAAAGGCCACCAGTGGCGTGGTGGAAGGCGCGCAGCTGTCCGATGCGGCCGGCGCCGCGCTGGAAGACATCCAGCGCGTGTCGCAGCAGCTCGCCGAACTGATCGAAGGCATGTCGCGGGCCACCGGTGCTCAGGCCACGTCGGCCAGCGGCGTGGCGCGCAATATCGGCCATATCCTGCAAGTGACGGAACAGACCAAGGACGGCACGCAGCAGACGGCGCAATCGGTGCGCCAGCTGTCCGACCTGGCCCAGCAGCTGAAGGATTCCGTCTCGCGTTTCCGCATTACCTCATGAGGCAAGCATGATCGAAAGCCGTACGTCCCATCCCGTGTCCAGCCACTCCTTCGACCCCGGTCCGCTGTCCTGGGTGATGGGCGAGATCCGCGAGGCGCTGGGGCGGTCGCGCACGGCGCTGTTCGAGGCCGGCGGGCTCGATCCGGAAGACCAGGCCACCGCGCTGCGGCTGGCCAAGTCGCACCTGCACCAGGCGCATGGCGCCCTGCAGATGGTGGATGTGGAAGGCGTGGCGGCGGTCACGCAGCTGGCCGAGGAAGCGCTGGACCGCTTCAAGGATGGCAGCGTGAAATGCAGCGCCGACCATGTGCAGGCCATCGCCGAGCTGTACCAGGCGCTGGTGGAGTTCCTGGAAGAGCTGCTGGACGGCGCGCCGTTCCAGCCGGTGCGGCTGTTCCCGTATTACGAGGCGGTGCAGCGCCTGCTGGGCGCCGCGCGCATCCATCCGGCCGACCTGTTCTTCCCGGACCTGGCGCGCACGCCCGAGCTGCCCGCCGCCGAAGGCGACACGGCGGATTTCGGCGCGCTGCGCAGCCGTTTCGAACGGGCGCTGCTGCCTTACCTGAAGTCGGGCGACCCGGCCCAGGCGCAGCCGCTGGCCGAGGTGATCGCCGAAGTGGCGGCCGCGCAGGCCGCGCCGCGCAGCCGCGTGTTCTGGCTGGCGCTGCAGGCCGGCGCGGAGCTGGTGGCGGCCGGCCATCTGGCGGGCGGCGTGTACGTGAAGCAGCTGTTCGGCGCGGCCAACCTGCAGATGCGCCGGCTGGCCCAGGGCGCACCCGAAACGCCCGATGCGGTGCTGCGCGATGCGCTGTTCTTCATCGCCGCGGCCGACCCGGACCAGCTGACACCGCTGGCCCAGGCATTGCGCAGCGGCTTCGCGCTGGACGGCACGGTGCCGGCCGACTACACCGCAAAGCGCTACGGCCAGATCGATCCGGAGGCGCTGGCACGTGCGCATGACGGCCTGGCGCAGTCGCGCGCCGCCTGGCAGCGCACCGAGGAAGGCGACGACGGCGCGCCGGCCGATCTTTCCCGGGCGCTGGCGCTGGTGGCTGCGGCGGCGGACAAACTGAACGTCACGCCGCTGGCCGCGCTGATGCGGCAGGTCGCCAGCGTGGCCGGCACGGCGGCCGGCAGCGGACGCAGCGAGGCGCTCGGCCTGGAGGTGGCGACGGCGCTGCTGTTTGCCGGGCACGGCCTGGACCAGATCCGCCACCTGCCGGACGATTTCGCCGCCAGCGCGGACACCATCGGCGCGCGCCTGCAGGCCCTGGTGGCGGGCGAACAGCCGCCCGCGCCGGCCCAGTGGCAGCACGGCCTGGCCCAGCAGCTGCGGCAGGACGATACCGTGGCCGCGCTGGCGCAGCAGATGAAGGCCACGCTGCGCGACGTGGAGCGGGCGCTGGACGAGTTCCATGCCGACGCCGGCCAGCGCCCGCAGCTGGCGGCGCTCGATGGCATGCTGCACCAGCTGGAAGGCGCGCTGGCCATCACGGACCAGCCGGAGGGACAGGCGGCGGTGCGCCACGTGCGCGGCGCCGTTGCCGGCCTGGCGCAGGGGGCGGCGCCGGAGGAGGGCCGCCAGCTCGATGCCATCGCGCAGAACGTCGGCGCGCTGGGCTTCTTTGTCGACATGCTGGCCCAGAACGGTGCCGGCGCGCGGGAAAGGTTTGCCTTCGATGCCGCGCAGGGGACGTTCCGCGCCGTCCCGTTCCGCAAGATCGCCGGCGCCGAATCGATTCCCGTGCTGGAGGAAGAAGTGCCGCCGCCCGCCGTGCCGGTACTGGAGGAAAGCTATCCGGCCTCGGGCACCGGCGACGCGGCGATCGAGGCCGAGCTGCTGGAGATCTTCATCGGCGAAGCGCAGGAGGTGCTGGCCTTCGTCGACAGCACGCTGGCGCAGCCCCGCGCCGAGGCGGGAGCGCCGGCCAGCCTGGCGCAGCTGCGCCGCTCGTTCCACACGCTCAAGGGCAGCGGCCGCATGGTGGGATTGAACCAGTTCGCCGACGCGGCATCGGCGATCGAAAAGGTCATGAACACGTGGATCGGCGAGGAGCGGGCGGCCAGCGATGCGCTGTTCGGCCTTCTCGAATGGAGCGCGGCCGAGCTGGACGCCTGGGTCGCCGAGCTGGTCGCGCAAGGGATCTCGCCGCGCAGTGCCGCACCGCTGGCGGCCGCCGCGGCACGGGTGCAGCAGGGCGGGGCGTTTGCCGCGCCGGCTGCGGCGCCCCCCGCGCCGGCGAGCGGATCCGCGGCAGAGGAGTCTGCAGCCGACGAATCCGCAACCGACGAATCCCCCACCGACGAATTAGCAACCGCAGCACGCACCGGAGCCGGATCGGCGGCGGCCGAGGCCTATGTCACGGACGAAAACGCGACCGAGGAAAGCGCCGCCGCCGCGCCGGAGATGGGGCACGCTTCGACCGCGCCGTATGCACTGCAGCAGCCCGCGGCGGACGAGCAGCAGCCGCCAGCGGAGGACGAGCAACTGCCGCAGGCAGCGGAGGCACCGGCAACGGAACCGGCCAGCGCCATGACCTTCATCGGCCGCCTCGCCGTGCCCGCGCCGCTGTATGACATCTACGTGGTGGAAGCGGCCGGGCTGGTGCGCACGCTGGCCGAGGCCGGCGCTGCCTGGCGTACCGAGGGCCGTCCCCCCGACACGATGCTGCCGGCCGCGCACACGCTGGCAGGCGTCTCGGCCACCGTCGGCTTCAAGGCGCTGCGCGATCTGGCGCACGCGCTGGAGGCAACGCTGGAAGCGGCCCCGCCGATGCTGCACGATCCCGCCCACCACGACGCGGTCGACGTGGCCGTCGCGCGTATCGGCCAGATGCTCGACGGCTTCACGGCCGGCGAGCTGCCCGACGAGCAGCCGGAACTGGTGGCCGCGCTGGAACAGCTGCGCGCCGAATGGGCCCGCGCGCACGGCTTCGGCCCGGAACTGGAAGCGCGCCTGGACAGCATGCTGGGCGGGATGCACGCCGAAGCGCAGGCAGAAGCGCAGCCCGATGCCGCCGCCCCCCAGGACGACTTGACGGCGCGCTTGGAGACGCTGTTTGCCGATACCTACCAGGCGCTGCTGGCCGATCCGCCGGCGGCACCGGAGCGCGGCACGGCGGCGCCTGCCCGTCCGCCCGCCGCCACGCAGGACGAATCGATCGACGACCTGTTCGACTCCGCGTTCGACGATGCCTTTGCCGCGCCGCCGCTGACGCAGGCCGCGCCGGAGGCGTTGGCGGAACCTGATACGGGCCTGCAGGACGCACCGCAGGCGGAGTCGCTGCCGGAAGCCGCTGAAGCAGCGCCGGAAGCCGAAGCCGAAACCGAAACCGAAACCGAAGCCGAAACCGAAACCGAAGCCGAAACCGAAGCCGAAACCGAAACCGAAGCAGCAGCGGAAGAACCGGCCGTCCAGGTGCTGGCCCTGCCCGAACCCGAATCGAACCTGCCGCCGGTGGCCGATGAACTCGACCCCGACCTGCTGCCCGTGTTCCTGGAAGAGGGGGCGGACCTGCTACCGCAGGTGGGCGCCGCGCTGCGCGCCTGGCAGCATGCGCCGGACCATGGCGAACATCCGGCCACGCTGCAGCGCGTGCTGCATACTCTCAAGGGCAGCGCGCGCATGGCCGGCGCCATGCGCCTGGGCCAGCACGCCCACGAGATGGAAACCCATATCGAGGGCATGGGGCAGCCCGCGCCGCAGGCGTTCGAGGAATTGCTGGCCCATTACGACCATGCGCTGCTGCTGTTCGAACAGCTGCAGCATCCCGCCAGCGCGGAACCGGCGGCCCCAGCCTCCGCCCCGGCCGAACCGGAAGGCGCCGCCGCCCAGGTGCCGCTGGTGCGGGTGCGTGCGGACATCCTCGACCGCCTCGTCAACCAGGCCGGCGAGGTGTCGATCAGCCGCTCGCGCCTGGAAAACGAGGTGGGGGCACTGCGCACGGCGCTGGCCGACTTCCAGGACAATCTGGACCGCCTGCGGGGCCACCTGCGCGAGGTGGAGATGCAGGCCGAGACGCAGATCGCGTCGCGCCTGTCCATCGCCGGCGAGCGCGAATTCGATCCGCTCGAATTCGACCGCTTCACGCGCCTGCAGGAGCTCACGCGCATGATGGCCGAAAGCGTGGGCGACGTGGCTTCGTTCCACGCCAGCCTGGTGCGTTCGGTGGACAGCGCCAGCGACGACCTGGTGCAGCAGGCGCGCATGACCCGCGACCTGCAGCGCGACCTGATGCGGGTGCGGATGGTGCCGTTCGCGAGCATCGCCGAACGCCTGTTCCGCGTGGCGCGCCAGAGTGCCAAGGAACTCGACAAGCGCGTCAACCTGGATATCCGCGGCGGTTCCGTGGAGATGGACCGGGGCGTGCTGGAGCGGATGGCGGCGCCGTTCGAACACCTGCTGCGCAACGCGATCGTGCACGGCATCGAACCGCGCGTGGTGCGCGCCGAAGCGGGCAAGGAAGAAACCGGCGAGATCCTGGTGCAGGCCACCCAGCAGGGCAACGAAGTGGTGCTGGAGTTCTCGGACGATGGCGCCGGGCTGGACCTGGACCGCATCCGCGCCAAGGCGCGCGAGCTGGGCCTGCTGACGGCCGACACTGCGGACGATGCCGATCCGGCGCAGGTCGCCAACCTGATCTTCGAGCCGGGCTTCTCCACGGCGGACACGCTGACGGAGCTGGCCGGCCGCGGCGTGGGCATGGACGTGGTGCGCTCGGAAGCGCAGACGCTGGGCGGCCGTATCGACACGCACACGGTACCGGGGCAGGGCACCCGCTTCATCATCCACCTGCCGTTGACATTGGCCGTCACGCAGGTGGTGCTGCTGGCCGCCGGCGGCAAGACGCATGCGGTGCCGGCGGCGCTGGTGGAGCAGGTGCTGCAGGTGAAGGCGGGCGCGCTGGACGAAGCGTCCGGCACGGTGGACGTGGGCGGCCAGCCGCTGGCGCTGCACTACCTGCCGGCGCTGCTGGGCGAGACGGGCGCGCGGCCGCTGGCGCAGCGTTCGGTGGCCGTGCTGGTGCTGCGGGCCGGCACCGACCGGCTGGCGATCCGCGCCGACGAGGTGCTGGGCAACCGCGAAGTGGTCGTCAAGAACACGGGCCCGCAGCTGGCGCGCGTGCCCGGCATCGCGGGAGCCACCGTGCTGGGGTCGGGCGAGATCGTGTTGATCCTCAATCCCGTGATCCTGTTCCAGCAGCGTGCCCAGCACCTGGCCGAGTCCGGGACCGGCGTGCCGGCCGCCGCACTGGCGCCGGTGCTGCCGCAGGCGGCCAGCGGCACGATCCTGGTCGTCGACGATTCGCTCACGGTGCGCAAGGTCACGCAGCGGCTGCTCGAACGCGAGGGCTACACGGTGCTGCTGGCGAAGGATGGCGTGGAGGCGCTCGAGCAGGTCGCCGTGCGCAAGCCGGACCTGATGCTGGTCGATATCGAGATGCCGCGCATGGACGGCTTCGACCTGACCCGCAACATCCGCGCCGATGCCGCCACGCGCGACATCCCGATCATCATGATCACCTCGCGCAGCGCGGACAAGCACCGCAACGCCGCGCTGCAGCTGGGCGTGAATGCCTACTTCGGCAAGCCGTTCCAGGAGACCATCCTGCTGGGGGCGATTGCGGGGTTGCTGCCGGGTGTGGAGGAGGCTGGTGCCCGGGACCGCTGAGCCGCCGGGGTCTGACCCACAGCGCCCGGGCCTTCCCGGGAATCCGCGGCTGCATCGCGGGTCTGACCCCAGCAGTTGGCATGCGAGCCGACTGCGCATCCGAACGGCCGGGGTCAGACCCGCGGTCTAGCTGACAGCCGACGAAACAGCCGAGGTAACAGCCCAGGTAACAGCCGCCGGCGCCGCGGGTCACACCCCGGCGTCTTCACCGCTCGCCGTGACATCCTCCGCCGCCTTCCCCTTCACCACCTCGAACCGCTCCAGCGTGCGCTGGCGCGCCTCGGCATGGTCGACCAGCGGTGCCGGATAGCCGGGAACGCCGCCATGCAGCCACGGCGCATGGATCTGTTTCGACGGCAGGGCGGCCAGCACGGGCAGGTAGCGGCGAATGAACGCGCCATCCTTGTCGAAGCGTTCCGACTGGGTGACGGGATTGAAGATGCGGAAGAACGGCTGCGCATCGCAGCCGCTGGAGGCGGCCCACTGCCAGCCGCCGTTGTTCGATGCCAGTTCGTAGTCGTTCAGCCGCAGCGCAAAGTAGCGCTCGCCGCGGCGCCAGTCGATGCCGAAGTCCTTGCACAGGAAGCTGGCCGTGACCATGCGCAGGCGGTTGTGCATGAAGCCCGTGGTGTTCAGCTGCACCATCGCCGCGTCGACCAGCGGGAAGCCGGTGCGGCCCTCGCACCAGGCGGCGAACAGCTCATCCGCCGCGGCGCCCGTCTCCCATGCGACCCGGTCGTAGGCGGGCTTGAACGACGCTTCCACCACCTGCGGGTTGAAGTACAGGATCTGCTGGTAGAACTCGCGCCAGATGAGCTCCGACAGCCAGGTGGCACCGCCTTCGCCGGCCTGGCCCCGCGCGGACAGCTGCATCACCGTGCGCACCAGGTGGCGGATCGACACGGTGCCGAAGCGCAGGTGCAGCGACAGGCGCGAGGTGGCGTCCAGCTCCGGGTAGTCGCGCGCGGTGCCGTAGTCGGCCAGGTGCGGCTGGAAGGCCTCGAACAGCGCCGCGCCGCCCTCCATGCCGGGAACGATGCCGACGGCGGCCAGGTCGGCGCCAGCGAAGCCGATGTCCTGCAATGACGGCAGCGGGCTGGCACCCGGCGCAAAGGCGGCAGCATGCGGTTCGACATGCCACGGCGCCAGCGCTTCCGGTTCCGCCTCCAGCCGGCGCAGCCATGATTTTTTATAGGGCGTGAACACCGACAGCGGCTTGCCCACGCGGGACAGCACCTCCTCTTTGGCGAAGATCACCTGGTCCTTGTGCAGGTGCAGCGTGCGGCCATCGGCCTGCAATGCGGCGGCGACGGCGCTGTCGCGGGCAATGGCGGCCGGGTCGTAGTCCTCGGCGGCATGGACGGCAGCGACGTTCAACTGCCGCGCCAGGGCCGGGATCGCGTCACGCGCATCGTCGTGCAGCACCACCAGATGGCCGCCGAGCGTTTCCAGCTCCTGCGCCAGTTCGGCCAGCGAGGCGTGGAGGAAGGCCACGCGGCGGTCGTCGCGCGGCAGGCCGGCCAGGATCGGCTTGTCGAACACGAACACGCAGTGGACCGGGCCGCCGGCGCGCAGCGCGTGATGCAGGGCGGCGTGGTCGAATGCGCGCAGGTCGCGCCGGAACCAGACGAGGGCGCCCCGGGCGGCATCCGGCGGGCCGGCGGGATTGTTATTGCTGATGGGCATTGGGTGTGCGGGACGTCAATTCGTGGAGGGAAATTATTGCCTACGATCAGTATACAGGGCGCCACCCAGGCCGTACCGGGCGCCCATCCCGATTCGGTGGCCGTTCCGGCAATTCATAGTAAACTGTCGATGTACGCGTGAAGTTTCCACCGTGCAAACAGAAAGTCCAGCAAAGAGAGTAGCCATGAAGAAGAGCAGAGCGAGCAAACCGCTACCCGTGCCTGGCTTGTTACAGGAGTCCCCCTTGCACAAACTGGAACCGGAGGACGCCTCCACGACGCCGGCGCTGAACCTGGCGAATCACTTCCTGATCGCAATGCCGTCCATGCAGGATCCCGTCTTCGGCGGCACCGTCGTCTACGTCTGCGAGCACAATGAAAACGGCGTGCTCGGCGTGGTGATCAACAAGCCCACGGACATGACGATGGACACGCTGTTCGAGCGCATCGACATCGAAGTGACGGCCGGCCGCGAGGGGATGACGGACAAGGCCATCATGTTCGGCGGCCCCGTGCAGGACGACCGCGGCTTCGTGCTGCACACGCCCGGCGCGCGCTATTCGTCGTCGCTGACGGTGACGGACGACGTGGCCTTCACCACCTCGATCGACGTGCTGGAAGCCGTCGCGCGCGGTGCCGGCCCGCAGCGCATGCTGGTCTCGATCGGCTATTCGGGCTGGAGCCCGGGCCAGATCGAGGACGAGATCAGCCGCAACGGCTGGCTGACCGTGCATGCCGATCCGGACGTGCTGTTCGACCTGCCGGTCGAGGAGCGCTACCTGGCGGCCATGAAACTGCTGGGCATCGACCCGCTGATGCTCACGTCCGAAGCGGGGCATGCCTAGCTTGCAGACCGCACCCCGGACAGTATTCGGCTTCGACTTCGGCATCAAACGCATCGGTGTAGCGATGGGCAACACGCTGATCGGCCAGGCCAGTCCGCTGGCCGTCGTGGAAGCGATCGACAATGCCACCCGCTTCGCGCGGATCCGCGCACTGATCGACCAGTGGCATCCCGCGCTGCTGATCGTGGGCCTGCCGCTGCATCCCGATGGCGCCGAACACGAGATGACGGCGCGCTGCCGCCGCTTCGCCAACCAGCTGCACGGCCGCTTCGGCATTCCCGTCGAACTGGTCGACGAGCGCTATTCGTCCGCCGTGCTGTCGGCGAAGCGGGGCGAGGTCATCGACGACCGCGCCGCCGCCATCATCCTGCAACAATATTTTGATTCGAACTGATTTCTTTGACTCCCATGCCCAATCTGACTGACCCCGCCAGCCTGGACGCCGAGGCGCTGTATGCCGCGCTGCTCGAGCAGGTAAAGACCGGCCTGGCCGGCGCGCACGATCCCGCCATCGTCGGCATCCACTCCGGCGGTGCCTGGATCGCCGAGCGCCTGGCGCAGGACCTGGGCCTGACCGAACGCTGCGGCGTACTCGATGTGTCCTTCTACCGCGACGACTACGCAAAGAAGGGCCTGCCCGCCGAAGTGAAACCCACCCATATCGGCTTCGACGTGGCCGGCGCCACCATCCTGCTGGTGGACGACGTGCTGTACACGGGCCGCACCACGCGCGCCGCGATCAACGAGCTGTTCGACTATGGCCGCCCGGCGCGCATCCTGCTCGCGGCGCTGGTGGACCGCGGCGAGCGCCAGTTGCCGGTGGCGGCGGACTTCGTGGCGGCCCATACTCGCGTTGCCGCCGGCCAGGCGCTGCGCCTGACGCAGGACGAGGCGCGCCGCTTCACCCTGACCATCGAACACGACCATCCAGTGACCTGATCCCATGCTCAATCCGCAACTGAACAAACACGGCGAGCTGCAGCACCTGCTGACGACCGAAGGCCTGCCGAAGGCCATCATCAACCAGATCCTCGACACGGCGTCCTCGTTCGTCAGCGTGTCGGACCGCGAGGTCAAGAAGGTGCCGCTGCTGCGCGGGAAAAGCGTGTTCAACCTGTTCTTCGAGAACTCCACGCGCACCCGGACCACGTTCGAGATCGCGTCGAAGCGCCTGTCGGCGGACGTGATCAACCTGAACATCTCGGCCTCCTCGGCCAGCAAGGGCGAATCGCTGCTGGACACGATCGACAACCTGGCCGCCATGCATGCGGACATGTTCGTGGTACGCCACGCCTCGTCCGGCGCGCCCTACCTGATCGCCAAGCACCTGCACGACACGAAGCAGAACCACGTGCACGTGGTGAACGCGGGCGACGGCCGCCACGCGCACCCGACCCAGGGCCTGCTGGACATGTACACGATCCGGCACTACAAGAAGGACTTCACGAACCTGCGCGTGGCCATTGTTGGCGACATCCTGCACAGCCGCGTGGCCCGGTCCGACATCCACGCGCTGTCCACGCTGGGCGTACCGGAGATCCGCGCGATCGGCCCGCACACGCTGCTGCCGGGCGGCCTGGACCAGCTGGGCGTGCGCACCTTCACCAACATGGACGAAGGGCTGAAGGACGTCGACGTGATCATCATGCTGCGGCTGCAGAACGAGCGCATGAGCGGCGCGCTGCTGCCGTCCGCCCAGGAATACTTCAAGAGCTACGGCCTCACGCCCGAGCGCCTGGCGCTGGCCAGGCCGGATGCGATCGTGATGCACCCGGGGCCGATGAACCGGGGCGTGGAGATCGATTCGGCCGTGGCGGACGGGCCGCAGGCCGTGATCCTGCCGCAGGTCACGTTCGGCATCGCGGTGCGGATGGCGGTGATGAGCATCGTGGCAGGCAATCAAGGGTAAATACAGGATGAAGCGCAGGAATAACGATCTGATGAGTAATCTTCTCATTCAAAACGGCCGCGTGATCGACCCGGCCAACGGTGTCGACACCGTGCAGGACGTGTACATCGTCGACGGCAAGGTGGCCGCATTCGGTACGGCGCCGGAGGGCTTCACGGCCGAGCGCACGCTCGATGCCACCGGCCTCGTCGTCGCACCGGGCCTGGTGGACCTGTCGGCGCGGCTGCGCGAGCCGGGCTACGAATACAAGGCCACGCTGGAATCGGAACTGCAGGCGGCCATGCAGGGCGGCGTGACGAGCCTCGTCTGCCCGCCGGACACGGATCCCGTGCTGGACGAGCCGGGCCTGGTCGAGATGCTGAAGCACCGCGCACGGGGCCGCAACCAGGCCAATGTGCATCCGCTGGGCGCGCTGACGATGGGCCTGAAGGGCGCCGCGCTGACGGAGATGGCGGAACTGACGGAAGCGGGCTGCATCGGCTTCGCGCAGGCCGAAGTACCGGTCGAGGACACCAATGTGCTGCTGCGCGCGCTGCAGTACGCGAAGACGTTCGGCTACACCGTGTGGCTGCGGCCGCAGGATGCGCACATCGGCAAGGGCGGCGTGGCGCACAGCGGCCCGCTGGCCTCGCGCCTGGGCCTGTCCGGCGTGCCGGTGATGGCCGAGACCATCGCGCTGCACACCATCTTCGAGCTGGTACGGTCGACTGGCGCGCGGGTGCACCTGTGCCGCCTGTCGTCCGCGGCCGGGCTGGAACTGGTGCGCGCGGCGAAGGCGGAAGGGCTGCCCGTCACCTGCGACGTGGGCGCCCATCACGTGCACCTGACCGATGCCGACATCAATTTCTTCGACCCGAACGCGCGCGTGACGCCGCCGTTCCGCAGCCAGCGCGACCGCGAGGCGATCCGCAATGCGGTGGCCGATGGCACGGTCGACGCCATCTGCTCGGACCACACGCCGGTCGACGACGACGAGAAGCTGCTGCCGTTCGGCGAAGCCTCGCCGGGCGCGACGGGCCTGGAGCTGCTGCTGTCGCTGGCACTGAAATGGGCCGAGGAACAGAACCATGGTGCCGCCAACCTGTTCAAGGCGCTGCAGCGGGTGACGGCCGATCCGGCCCGCGTGGCAGGGCTCGATGCCGGCCACCTGGCGGTGGGCGCGGTGGCGGACGTGGTGGTGTTCGATCCGCAGGCGCGCTGGCTGGTCGAGCCGGCCGCGCTGGCCAGCCAGGGCAAGCACACGCCGTTCATCGGCTACGAGATGCCGGGCCAGGTGCGCGCCACCATCGTGGCCGGCCACGTGGCGTTCGAGCGCGCGGCACGCTGACGACTGCGGTGCCGGCGGTTTCGCCATGAACCGCTGCCATGATCCCCGCCATGACCCCCGCGGTCATGGCGGGCTGGCCGTGACTCCGACCCCGCCGGCCCGGCCCGATGTCATCACCGGTACACGGATGACTGGTATCGTGCAATGATGGTGACTCTGTCCTCTTCCTTATTTCCATGATCGTTTTCCTGCGTATCGTGCGGCTCGTCATCCACCTGCTGGTGGGCATGGCGATCTGCGCGCTGGTATTTCCCTGGGTCGACCGGCAGGCGCGCGAAGTGCACGTGCGGCGCTGGTCGCGCTACCTGCTGGCCATCTGCAATGTGCAGGTGCAGATCACCGGTGGCAGCGCGGTGCCGCGCGCCCAGGCGCTGGTGGTGTCGAACCATGTGTCCTGGCTCGACATCTTCGTGCTGAACGCGCTGTATCCATGCCGCTTCGTGGCGAAGGCCGAGATCCGCTCGTGGCCGCTGGCCGGCTGGCTGGTGGAGCAGGCCGGCACCGTGTTCATCGCCCGCGGCAGCCGGCGCGACCTGCGGCGTGCGTTCGAGGGGCTCGTGACGGCACTGAAAGGGGGCGAGCGGGTGGCCTTCTTCCCGGAAGGAACCACGGCGCCGCAGGGCACGCTGCTGCCGTTCCACGCCAACCTGTTCCAGGCCGCGGTGGACGCAAAAGCGCGCGTGCAGCCCTACGCGATCCGCTACATCGACAGCCGCCGCAACCTCCATCCGGCGGTCGAGTTCATCGGTGAGATGACGTTCGCGCAGAGCGTGATGGCCATCATGTCCGGCAAGCCGATCCATGCGCGGGTGACCATCCTGCGCTCGATGAAGGCGGAGAACCTGAACCGCCGCGAAATGGCCGAACGTTCCTACCAGGCCATCCGCCAGGCGCTGGGCATTCCCGCGCCCGCCGAGGCGGAGGAGGCCGGGCTGGATGACGCAGTGGAAGAGGATGGCGATCCGGACGCGGCCGCGGCGTAGGGCGCAAGCCGCAGAGAACCGCGACGTACCTGGGCTCCCGGCACCGGGCAGCCGCCGGTAGTGGTGGCCACGAACCGCGGCGTACCGGGGCTTGGCACCGCTGCTCCGGGACTTCGGCAGAACCGTCTGCGCATGTCGCGGTGCCTGACTCCAGCCTTCAGGCAGCATCACCATGCAGCGTCAGCCCTTGCCCTTCGCCCTTCGGAACTCCGGGCACTCCACCTGCAGCAGCGACCGGTCGTCCAGGCAGACGGCCGACAGCTGGCCGCCCCACACGCAGCCGCTGTCCAGCGCCACCAGCTTCGGTTCGATGCGCAGGCCGAGCGCCGACCAGTGCCCGAACACCACGGTCACGTCCGCCGTGGCGCGGCCCGGCACCTCGAACCACGGCAGCAGGCCGGTGGCCGGGTCGATCGTGGCGCTTTCCTTCTGCTTGAAGTCCATCGTGCCGTCCGCCGTGCAGAAGCGCATCCGGGTCAGGGCATTGACGATGCAGCGCAGCCGCGCCGTGCCGCGCAGGTCGTCGTCCCAGCGGTCCGGCTGGTTGCCGTACATCTCGGCCAGGAACGTCACCCATTCGTCGCTGCGCAGCGCCGCTTCCACTTCGCCTGCCAGCGCCATCGTCCGCTCTGCCGTCCACTGGGGCAGCACGCCGCCGTGCACCAGCAGATGCCCCTTCGTATACAGGGCCATCGGGCGGCTGCGCAGCCAGTGCAGCAGCGCCTCGCGGTCCGGCGCGGCCAGGATGGTGTCCAGCGTATCGGAGCCCGATTCCGGGCGGATGCCGTTCGCCACCGCCAGCAGGTGCAGGTCGTGATTGCCCAGCACGGCATCGATGCGGCCGCCGCTGCCCTGGGCCAGCGCCTGCACATAGCGCAGGGTGGCCAGCGAGTCCGGTCCTCGGTTGATCAGGTCGCCGCAAAAGAGGATGGAGGGCGGTTCGTTCTCCCTTGCCAGAATCGCTTCGACGAGTGAAACTGTTTCCGCATGACAACCTTGCAGGTCGCCGATGGCATAGGTCCGCATATGTTTCCTAGATACACGATTGCAATTATCTGGAGGCCGGCGGGCGCTTTCCATTACAATCGAGGTTATTACTTAATCAACTTGCAGGACAGGGATACTAAATGATTTTCGTGACAGGCGGGGCCGGTTTCATCGGCTCGAACTTCGTGCTGGACTGGCTGGCCGGGTCGGATGAGCCGGTGCTCAACTTCGACAAGCTCACCTATGCCGGCAACCTGAACAACCTGGCGTCCCTGAAGGACGATGCCCGCCACGTCTTCGTGCGCGGCGATATCTGCGACGGCGAACAGGTGCTGGCCCTGCTGCGCGAACACCGTCCGCGCGCCATCGTGCACTTCGCCGCCGAGAGCCATGTGGACCGGTCGATCCACGGTCCGGCCGAGTTCATCAACACGAATATCAACGGCACGTTCGCCCTGCTGGAAGCGGCCCGGGCCTACTGGACCGCCCTGCCGGACGCCGAGAAGGAGGCGTTCCGCTTCCTGCACGTGTCCACCGACGAAGTGTACGGCACGCTGGGCGCCACCGATCCCGCGTTCACCGAAACGACGGCATTCGCGCCCAACAGCCCCTATTCGGCGTCGAAAGCAGCCTCCGACCACCTGGTGCGTTCCTACCACCATACCTACGGCTTCCCGACGCTCACCACGAACTGCTCGAACAACTACGGCCCTTACCACTTCCCGGAAAAACTGATCCCGCTGATCATCGCCAACGCGCAGGCCGGCAAGCCGCTGCCGATCTACGGCGACGGCCAGCAGATCCGCGACTGGCTGTACGTGTCCGACCACTGCGCGGCGATCCGCCGCGTGCTGGCCGATGGCCGCCTGGGCGAAACCTACAACGTGGGCGGCTGGAACGAGATGGCCAACCTCGACGTGGTGCACACGCTGTGCGACATCCTCGACAGCCTGAAGCCGAAGGCCACGGGCAGCTACCGCGACCAGATCACCTACGTGAAGGACCGCCCGGGCCACGACCGCCGCTACGCGATCGATGCGCGCAAGCTGGAGCGCGAGCTGGGCTGGAAGCCGGCCGAGACGTTCGAGACGGGCATCCGCAAGACGGTGCAGTGGTACCTCGATAACGCCGCCTGGGTGGCGGACGTGCAGTCGGGCGCCTATGCGAAATGGGTCGAGACCAATTACTTCAACCGCGACAGCAGCCAGGCGGAGGCATCATGAACGACCAGGCATCGAACCCCGCGATCACGGGCCGCAAGGGCATCATCCTGGCCGGCGGCTCCGGCACGCGGCTGTACCCGGTCACCACCAGCGTCTCGAAGCAGCTGCTGCCGATCTACGACAAGCCGATGATCTACCATCCCCTCACCACGCTGATGCTGGCGGGGATGCGCGAGATCCTCATCATCTCCACGCCGCAGGACACGCCGCGCTTCCGCGACCTGCTGGGCGACGGCAGCCAGTGGGGCCTGCAGCTGTCCTACGCGGTGCAGCCTTCGCCGGACGGCCTGGCGCAGGCCTTCATCATCGGCCGCGACTTCGTGGGCGATGCACCGTCCGCGCTGATCCTGGGCGATAACATCTACTACGGCAACGACCTGGACGGCCTGCTGCGCAACGCCGCCAGCCAGCCGGACGGCGCCACCGTGTTCGCCTACCACGTGCAGGATCCGGAGCGCTACGGCGTGGTCGATTTCGACAGCGAGCGGCGCGCCATCAGCATCGAGGAAAAGCCGGCCGTGCCGAAGTCGAACTACGCCGTCACCGGCCTGTACTTCTACGACAGCCAGGTGTGCGACATCGCCGCGTCGATCCAGCCTTCCGCCCGCGGCGAGCTGGAGATCACGGACGTCAACCGCGCCTACCTCGAACGGGGCGACCTGCGCGTGGAGCTGATGGGCCGCGGCATGGCCTGGCTCGACACCGGCACCCACGATTCGCTGCTCGACGCATCGCAGTTCATCGCCACCATCGAGAAGCGCCAGGGCCTGAAGGTGGCCTGTCCGGAGGAGATCGCGTACCGGAAGGGCTACATCGACGCCGCCCAGCTGGCGCGCCTGGCCGAACCGCTGAAGAAGAACGGCTACGGCCAGTATCTGCTGCAGATCCTGCAGGACAAGGTGATTCCGCGATGAAGGTCATTCCCACCCCGATCGAGGGCTTGCTGGTCATCGAGCCGACCGTGTTCGGCGACGACCGCGGCTTTTTCTACGAGAGCTTCAACGCGCAGAAGTTCGCCGACCTGACGGGCGTCACGCTGCCGTTCGTGCAGGACAACCACTCCCGCTCGGCGCGCGGTGTGCTGCGCGGCCTGCACTACCAGATCCGCCAGGCGCAGGGCAAGCTGGTGCGCGTGACGGCCGGCAGCGTGTTCGACGTGGCCGTCGACCTGCGCCGTGCCTCGCCCACGTTCGGCAAATGGTTCGGTGTCGAGCTGTCGGCCGAGAACAAGCGCCAGTTCTGGATCCCGCCCGGCTTCGCGCATGGCTTTGCCGTGACGAGCGAGTTCGCCGAGTTCCTGTACAAGACCACCGACTACTACGCGCCGGAACACGAGCGCGCGCTGCTGTGGAACGACCCGGCCGTGGGCATCGACTGGCCCATCGACGGCGTGCCGCTGCTGTCGGCCAAGGACCAGAAGGCGCTGGCGCTGGCGGATGCGGAAGTGTTCGAATGACGCGCAGGAACCGGCAACCGAAGATCCTGCTGACCGGCTGCAGCGGCCAGGTGGGCCACGAGCTGCGCCGCAGCCTGCAGGGCATCGGCGAAGTCATTGCCGTGGACCGCAGCAGCATGGACCTGGCCAACCTGGACCAGGTGCGGGACGTGATCCGCGCCGAGCGCCCGCAGCTGATCGTCAACCCGGCCGCCTACACGGCCGTCGACAAGGCCGAAACCGAGCCGGCACTGGCGCACCGCATCAATGCCGAAGCGCCGGCCGTGATGGCCGAGGAAGCAAAGGTGCTGGGCGCCGCGCTGGTGCATTATTCGACCGACTACGTGTTCTCCGGCCAGGATGGCGGCGCGCGCGTGGAGACCGATCCCGTCGGGCCGCTGAACGTGTATGGCGCCAGCAAGCTGGCCGGCGAGCAGGCCATCGCGGCTTCCGGCGTGCCGCACCTGATCTTCCGCACCAGCTGGGTGTACGGCATGCGCGGCAAGAACTTCCTGCTGACGATGCTGCGCCTGGCCAAGGAGCGCGACGAGCTGCGCATCGTGAGCGACCAGCACGGCGCGCCTACCTGGAGCCGCACGATCGCCGACAGCACCGCTCTGGTACTGGCCCAAGCGGGGCAGGGCGGTGCCGGCTGGTGGGAGGCCAATAGCGGTATCTACCACCTGTCCAGCCAGGGTGAAACGACCTGGTTTGGCTTTACCCAGGCGATCCTGGAAGAGGCGGGCATCGCCTGCAAGCTGGTGCCGATCACGACGGAAGAATATCCGGTGCCGGCAAAGCGGCCGCAGTTCTCCGTGCTGTCGTCCGAGCGGCTGCAGGAGCGTTTCGTGCGGCTGCCGCACTGGCGCGAAGCCCTGCGGCTGTGCCTGGAATAAGGGCACACTGCGCACTGCATCACGGTCCGCTGTCTCCATTGGCAAGCGGATCCCGGGCAATCCAGCCGGGCCATTGGAATGCGCCACCCCGCGGGGTGGCGTTTTTTTCTTCCACCCTCATTACTCCGGTACAATCGCTGGTTGGCAAGCAGGCAATGCCCTTGCTGCGCCGCCGCATCGGCGGGCGATACGCGCGGCCATTCACCGATTTACGAATTCATGTTTTCATTCCTGGTAAGTTTTGTCGCCTCCGCCCTGCTGACCCTGCTGGTCATCAAGGAGTCGCGCCTGCATGGCCCGGCGCTCGATGCCGATTTCAACGGTGTCCAGAAGGTGCACGCGCATTCCGTGGCGCGGATCGGCGGGCTGTCGATCTTCCTGGCGGTCGCGCTGTCCGCTTGCATATCGATCTGGCGGGTGCCCGCATTGACCACCTGGATGCTGTCGCTGATGGCCTGCAGTTCCTGCGCTTTCGTCGGCGGCATCGTCGAGGATTACACGGGCCGCGTGTCGGCCGCGCGGCGCCTGTTCCTGACAATGGTGGCCGCATTGCTCGGCTATTACCTGCTCGATGCGCGAATCGACCGGATCGACTGGATCGATGCGGTCTGGCCATTACCCTGGATCTGGCTGACGCTGCCATTGACGATATTATCGGTGGCGGGTATTGCCAATGCCGTCAATATCATCGACGGCTTTAATGGACTGGCCAGTGTTGTCACAATCTGCATGCTGCTTTCCCTGGGTTATGTGGCATTGCAGGTGAACGACATGTTCGTGCTGGTGGCGGCGCTGATGGTGGCCGGTGCCACGGCCGGATTCCTGATCTGGAATTATCCGGTGGGGCTGATTTTCCTTGGCGACGGTGGCGCCTACTTTATCGGTTTCATGCTGGGCGAGCTGGCGCTGCTGCTGGTAATGCGCAATCCCCAGGTATCGACCTGGTATGCCGCGCTGCTGCTGATCTATCCGGCATTCGAAACCCTGTTTTCCGTCTATCGCCGCATGTTCATTCGCGGCAAATCGCCCGCCATGCCGGACGGTATTCACCTGCACAGCCTGATCTTCCGCCGCGTGGTGCAATGGGCCGTGGGCCGCAAGGATGCACGCGCGCTGATGCGCCGCAATTCGCTGACATCGCCTTATCTGTGGATGTTCTCGCTGATGGCGGTTATTCCGGCCACCGTGTTCTGGCGCCATACCGGCGTGCTGATGCTTTTCTGCGCGCTGTTCATCATCAGTTATGTCTGGCTTTATGTCCGCATCGTCCGATTTAAAGCGCCGCGCTGGATGATCCGGCACAAGAGAAACCAGTAGATATTGAATCTGGTGTATATTTCGCAGAGAATCACGTTTCCGAACAATTTTACAAAGGAATGGACGATGGATCTGTCGAATTTATCGGCGTCGGACTTGCGCAATCTGCAGGAACAAATCAAGCGCGAACTGAAGAAGCGCGAATCGCAGGATCTGCAAAAGGCCAAGGAAGAGATTTTCGCCATTGCCCAGCGCGTTGGCCTGCCGCTGAAAGAACTGATCAATACGAATCCACGCGGCAAAGGCAGCACGGTGGCCGCCCGTTACCGCAATCCCGGCGACGACACCCAGCAATGGACCGGCCGCGGCCGCCAGCCGAAATGGGTCAAGGAATGGCTCGATTCCGGCAAGGCCATCGACGACCTGCGCATCTGATTCCGCTGTCCTGAAGCCGGCGCCCGCGCGCGGCTCTCCCATCGTGCATGGCAGCAGGGCGGACTTGCCTGCTGCTGTCATCGCACTTACTATACCGTCTGTTTCCATTTCATAAAGCCGGCTGCGCTCAGCCCGGGCTCATCCGACACCCATGGTCTCCCTCTCGAAATCCATCTTCAAAGCCTACGATATCCGCGGCATCATCGATAACACCCTGGACGCCGGCGTTGCACGCCAGATCGGCCATGCATTCGGCCTGGCCGCCGCTGCCAAGGGCGAACAGAGCGTCGTGATCGGCCGCGACGGCCGCCTGTCCGGCCCGGCACTGGCGAAGGCGCTGGCCGAAGGCCTGCAGGCTGCCGGGGTCGGCGTCATCGACCTGGGCGTGGTCGCCACGCCGATGGTCTATTTCGGCACCAATGTGCTCGAGACGAAGTCCGGCATCATGGTCACGGGCAGCCACAACCCGCCCGACTACAACGGCTTCAAGATGGTGCTGGCTGGCGAGGCGATCTACGGTGACGCGATCACCGGCCTGTACGACCGCATCGCCGCCGGCGACCTGCCAGCAGCCGCGCAGCCGGGCAGTTACCGTACCCACGACATCCGCGCCGCCTACCTGGAGCGCATCATCGGCGACGTGAAGATCTCCCGTCCCATCAAGATCGCCGTCGACTGCGGCAACGGCGTGGCCGGCGCGTTTGCCGGTGACCTGTACCGCGGCATGGGCTGCGAAGTGATCGAGCTGTTCTGCGAAGTGGACGGCAATTTCCCGAACCACCACCCGGACCCGGCGCACCCGGAAAACCTGCAGGACCTGATCCGCTGCCTGCAGGAGACCGATGCCGAGATCGGCCTGGCCTTCGACGGCGACGGCGACCGCCTGGGCCTCGTCACGAAGGATGGCCAGATCATCTTCCCGGACCGCCAGATGATGCTGTTCGCGGCCGACGTGCTGTCGCGCGTGCCGGGCGGGCAGATCCTGTACGACGTGAAGTGCACGCGCCACCTGGCGCCGTACATCGAGAAGGCCGGCGGCCAGCCGCTGATGTACAAGACCGGCCATTCGCTGGTGAAGGCCAAGCTGAAGGAAACCGGCGCGCCGCTGGGCGGCGAGATGAGCGGCCACATCTTCTTCAAGGAACGCTGGTACGGCTTCGATGACGGCCTGTACGCCGGCGCGCGCATGCTGGAGATCCTGACCAAGGAGCAGGACCCGTCGGCGCTGCTGAACGCGCTGCCGCAATCGGACAGCACGCCGGAACTGCACCTGCACCTGGCCGAAGGCGAGAACTTCATCGTGATGGACAAGCTGCGCGCCGATGCCAAGTTCCCCGGCAACGAGCGCATCATCACGATCGACGGCCTGCGCGTGGAATACGCGGACGGCTTCGGCCTGGCGCGCTCCTCGAACACCACGCCGGTGATCGTGATGCGCTTCGAGGCCGAATCGCCGGCAGCGCTGGCACGCATCCAGGGCCAGTTCCGCGACGTGATCCTGGCGGCGAAACCGGATGCGCAGCTGCCGTTCTAAGCCTAAAGCTTGATGAACATCCTGCTGGTGCGTGTCTCCTCGCTGGGGGACGTGCTGCACAATCTGCCCATGGTGGCGGACATCCGCCGCCACTTCCCCGACGCGAACATCGACTGGGTGGTGGAGGAGGGCTATGTCAGCCTGGTGCGGCTGAATCCCGGCGTGCGCCACATCATTCCGTTCGCGCTGCGGCGCTGGCGCAAGCGGCTCGGCGACAAGGCCGTGCGTGCCGAGATCCGCGCCTTCTTCCGCCAGCTGCGCGAGGTCGAGTACGACTACGTGTTCGACACGCAGGGCCTGCTCAAGACCGGCATCATCATGGGCGCAGCCCGTGTCAGGAAGGGCGGGAAGAAGGTCGGCCTGGCCAACGGCAGCGAAGGCTCCGGCTACGAAGGCATCTCCCGCATCTTCCATACGCAAAGCATTCCGCTCGATCCGCGCACGCATGCTGTGGCGCGCGGCCGCCTGGTGGCCGGTGCGGCGCTGGGCTATGCGGTCGACACGCCGGCCGATTTCGGCCTGCCGCAGATTCCCGAAGACGCAGCGCGTCCCGACTGGATGCCGGCCGGCCCGTATGCCGTGTACTTCCACGGTACGGCGCGCGATGCGAAGAAATGGGCGCCCGAGCACTGGATCGCGCTGGGCCGTGAACTGGCGCCGATGACCATCCTGCTGCCGTGGGGCTCGCCGAAGGAACTGGCGGAAGCCGAAGCGCTGGCAGCCGCCATTCCGAATGCGCGCGTGCTGCCGAAGCTGTCGATGGCCGATGCCGTGCTGCTGGCGCGGCGTGCGGCGCTGGCGGTGGGCGTCGACACGGGCCTGACGCATATCGCCGCCGCGTTCAGCCGGCCCGTCGTGGAGATCTACTGCGATTCGCCGCGCTGGAAAACGGAAGGCAACTGGTCGCCGCGGATCGTCAACCTGGGCGACCGGGGCAGCCCGCCTTCGGTGGACGAAGTGGCGGCCGCCGCACTGGGCCTGCTGAAGGCCGAGCACTGATGCGGCTCCTGTACACCCTGCTGTGGCGGCTGGCCCTGCCCCTGGTGCTGGCGCGCCTGTGGTGGCGCGGCCGCCAGGAGCCGGGCTACCGCCAGCACTGGAACGAGCGTCTCGCCGTGTATCGCCGGCGCGCCGCCAACGACGAGCCGCTGACGATCTGGGTGCATGCCGTCTCCGTGGGCGAAACGCGCGCCGCCGAACCGCTGGTGGACGCGCTGCTGAAACAGTATCCGCGCGGCCGCATCCTCCTCACCCACATGACGCCGACGGGCCGCGCCACGGGCCGCAGCCTGTTCGGCAAGCATGGCGCGCGCGTCGTGCAGTCCTACCTGCCGTACGACCTGCCGGGCCTGGTCGACCGCTTCATCACGCATTTCGAGCCGCGCATCTGCCTTCTGATGGAGACGGAGGTGTGGCCGAACCTGATCGCCCGCTGCAACCGGCGCAGCGTGCCGGTCGTGCTGGCCAACGCGCGGCTGTCGGAACGCTCGCTGCGCAAGGCGCGCAAGCTGGGCCGGCTGATGACGGAGGCGGCGCGCGGCATCTCGCTCGTCGCGGCGCAGACGGAAGACGATGCGGCGCGCGTGCGGGCGCTGGGCGTGGCCAATGTCGCCGTCACGGGCAGCATCAAGTTCGACGTGGTGGTGCCGCCGGCCGCCGTGGCCACTGGCATGCTGTTGAAGAACCAATGGGGAACGGGACGTCCGGTGCTGCTGTGTGCCAGCACGCGCGAAGGGGAAGAAGAGCCGATCCTGGATGCGTTCCAGGATGCGCTTGCAAGCGCCGCTCCGGTGCCTGCGGCGGCGGGCGTTGCTCCGGCTGCTGTGTCTCATGACCTGCCTGCCGCGCTGCCTGCCGATACCCTGCTGCTGCTGGTGCCCCGTCACCCGCAACGCTTCGATGCCGTGGAGGCGATGGCACGCGAGCGCTCGCTTGCCGTACAGCGCCGCTCCTCGCTCACGCAACCGGGCGCCCGTGTCGATGCCGGCACCGGTGTGGTGCTGGGCGATTCGATGGGGGAGATGTTTGCCTACATCGCCGCCTGCGACGTCGCCTTCATCGGTGGCAGCCTGCAGCCGCTGGGCGGCCAGAACCCGATCGAGGCGGCGGCCCTCGCCAAGCCGATCCTGATCGGCCAGCACACCTTCAATTTCGCGCAGGTCACCGACGATGCCGTTGCGGCCGGCGGCGCGCTGCGTATTGCCGATGCCGCAGAACTGATGTCGCAAGCAGCGCGCCTGCTCACGGACGACAGCGCCCGCGCCACGATGGGCGCCAGCGCGCTTGCCTTCGCCAGCCAGCACCGCGGCGCCACCGCCCGCACGCTCGCGCTGCTGCCGCCGCTCACCGACTAGCTACAGCCCAGCTTGTGTCCACCAGGGGTCTGCCCCCGACATGCACACAGCCTCGGCAGTATCGCTGCTCGGTTCGTGTCCATGTCGGGGTCTGACCCCAAGGTGGACACGGGCTCGACACTAAGAGATCACTGCCCCAGGATGATGGAAGCGATCACGCCCGTGGCGACGGCGGCGAGGACGTAGTCGTTGCCCGTCTGGACCCAATGGTAGCCGCGTGGCGGGGCCGAGAGGCGGTGGCCGCGCCAGTCGTCGACGACGTACTGGCGGTTGCGGTAGTCGCTCGGCAGGCGGCCGCCCTTGCGCAGGTCGTGGCGGGGACCCGCGCCGCGGTTGCGGTCGTCGCGGCCGTCGTGGTGATAGTCGACGCGGTCGTTGCGGCGGCCGTCGGAATAGCGGCGGTCGTCGCGGTTGTCGTGACGGTCACCGCGGCGGTCGTCGTCGCGTTGTTCATAGCGCTCGTTGCGCTCGTTGCGGTCGTGCCGGTCCTGGGCGTGAACCGCCGCGCCGCCGGCCAGCGTGGCCGCCAGCAGGGCGGCCTGGATGAGTCGATGGTTCATGGTGTGCTCCTGTCATTGAAACGTGACTTCAGTATCCAATGACGAGCCATGCCGCTCTGTGCGCGGACGAACTATCCACGCAGATACGGATCCTGTATCAGGGAAACAGCACGGGCATCTCCTGCGAGCGGCGCCGCAGCAGCTGCTTGGCTTCCTCGTACTGCGGATAGACGCGGCCCACGTGGGCCCAGAAGCGCGCGCTGTGGTTCATCTCGTGGATGTGCGCCAGCTCGTGCGCCACCACGTAGTCGATCAGCGGCAGCGAGAAGAACATCAGCTTCCAGTTCAGCCGGATCGCCCGGTCGACCGTGCAGGAGCCCCAGCGCGAATCGGCCGAGGAGATCGACAGCGACGCATACTGCACGCCCACGCGCGGCGCGTACAGGTCGAGCCTCTGCGCGAACAGGCCCTCGGCCTGCCCCTTGTACCAGTTCTTCACGCGCTCCTTCACCAGCAGCTCGGTGGCGCCCGGCACGAGGCCCAGCGCCAGTTCGTTCGTGTGCGGATTGAATTCGGTGCGGTTGCGCGGCGCCTGGTACATGCGCAGCGTGATGTCGCCGCCCAGGTAGGGCAGCCTGGCGCCATCGTCCCAGCGCATCGGCGGCTTTTCCAGGCGCGCGGCGCGGCGCTGGCGGCGGTCGTCCAGCTTCGTCAGGATCCAGTTCTGCTTGGCGCGGATGGCGTTCTCGATATCGCCCAGCGTGCAGCGCTTCGGCGCCGTGACGCGCAGGCCTTCGTCGTCGACCATGAAGCCGATCGACGTGCGCGTGGAGCGGCGCAGCACGTATTCGAGGATGAAGCTGCCCACCAGCACCTGGCGGCGGTCCTCGCCATCGTTGCGGGGCATGACGGGGGAGGGATCGGGACGGCGCAGCTGCACCGGTGGGCGCAGCAGGTTGACGGTGGCGGGGGCGGGAACGGGGAAGTGGGAAGGGATAGAGGGCAAAGCAGCGGAGGGCGCAGCAGTGGAGGGCGAAGCGGCGGACGATGCGGCAGCCGTCTGGCTCACGCCAAACAGATCGAGCTGCAGGTCCGCATCGAGGTTGGCCTCGGCGGGCACCGCCGCCAGCTGTTCGCTGGCCTGCGTACGCCCGTCTAGCCAGCGCTGTAGGCGTGGGGCGAAATGACGCGCATTTCTGATTCGATCCACTGTTCCACCTGTTCCATCATGCTGTCGGGGGTGTGCCCTTCGGGCGATATCGGCTTGCCCACGGAGACTGTGATCTTGCCCGGATACTTGATAAACGAATTCTTCGGCCAGCACTCGCCGGAGTTCACGGCGATCGGCACCACCGGGGCGTTCGTCTCGATCGCCAGGCGCGTGCCGCCGCTCTTGTACTTGCCCGCCTGGCCCACCGGGATGCGCGTGCCTTCCGGGAACATGATAATCCATTGGCCGTCCTTCAGGCGGCGTTTGCCGTGGGCGACGACCATGCGGAACGCATTCTTGCCCTGCTTGCGGTCGATCGGGATCATGCGCAGCAGCGCGATGCCCCAGCCGAAGAACGGGATGTACAGGATCTCCTTCTTGAACACGAAGACCAGGGGCCGCGGCAGGTTCGGCAGCAGGAAGATCGTCTCCCATGCCGACTGGTGCTTCGACAGCACGATCGCCGGGCTGTCCGGGAAGTTCTCGTAGCCCTTGAACTCGTAGCGGATCCCGCAGATCACCTTGGCCGCCCAGATCACGAACACGTTCCACCGCGAGGTGACGTAATAGCGCTTGTTGTACGGCAGCGGCGCCACCAGCAGGCAGACGAAGCACCACACCACGGTGGCAACCAGCATCGCCAGCGCGAACACGAGGGAGCGGATGAAAGGCACGACTTTGGACAACGCGGTTCTCCGGTGATTACGGCAAAGGGGAAGGGTGCTTCAGGATGTGCTGCACGGTGGTGGCCAGGTCGGCGAACACCTGCGTGCCGGGCGGCAGCCCGCCTTTTTCATGCGTGCCCGCACCCTTGCCGGTCAGGACCAGGTAGGGCACGCAGCCGCCGATGAAGCCGGCCTGCAGGTCGCGCAGCGAATCGCCCACCGTGGGCACGCCTTTCAGCGACACGCCGTAGCGCTTCGAGATTTCGGCGAACATGCCCGGCTTGGGCTTGCGGCAGTCGCAGTTGTCGGCCGCCGCATGCGGGCAGAAGAACACCGCGTCGATGTCCGCGCCCACCTGCTGCGCCATCCGGTGCATCTTCGAATGGATGGCGTTGAGGGTGGTGATGTCGAAGAACTGCCGCGCGATGCCGGACTGGTTCGACGCGATCACCACCCGGTAGCCGGACTGGTTCAGCCGCGCGATCGCCTCCAGCGAGCCGGGAATGGGAATCCATTCTTCCGGCGACTTGATGAAGTCGGGCGAATCGTGGTTGATCACGCCATCGCGGTCCAGGATGATCAGTTTCGGCTGCGGCATCGGGCGTCCTTACGCGGCCAGCTTGGAGATGTCCGCCACGCGGTTCATCATGCCGTGCAGCGAAGACAGCAGCGCCAGGCGGTTGTTGCGCAGCGCGATGTCCTCGGCCATCACCATCACGTCGTTGAAGAACGCATCGACCGCATCGCGCAGCTGCGCCAGCGTCTTCAGGGTGCCGGTGAAGTCGCCGGCGGCAAAGGCCGCATCCACTTCGGGCTGCACGCGCGTGACGGCGGCGGCCAGGTGCTTCTCCGCTTCGTCCTGCAGCAGGGCAGGGTTGACGGTGCCGGCCTGCGCCAGTGCTTCCTCGTTCTTCTTGAGGATGTTGGTGATGCGCTTGTTGGCAGCGGCCAGCGACGTGGCTTCCGGCAGCGCGGCAAACGCCTGCACGGCTTCCAGGCGCTGCACGATGTCGTCCAGGCGGTCCGGATGCTGCGCCACCACGGCTTCGATCTCGTTCGGCGTGAAGCCCCGCTCGCGCAGGATGCCGCGCAGGCGGTCCAGCATGAAGGCGGTGACTTCGGCACTCGGGTCCTTGAAGTTCGCCACGTCCTTGAACTGTGCGACCGCATCGGCCAGCAGTTCCGAGATCGCCAGCGGCAGGCGCTTCTCGATCAGCATGCGCAGCACGCCCAGCGCATGGCGGCGCAGCGCGAACGGATCCTTGTCGCCGGTCGGCTGCAGGCCGATGGCCCAGATGCCCACCAGCGTTTCCAGCTTGTCGGCCAGCGCGACGGCGGTGCCGGTCTGCGTCGATGGCAGTGTGTCACCTGCGAAGCGCGGCTGGTAGTGCTCGGAGGCGGCCAGCGCCACTTCCTCGTTCTCGCCATCGTGGCGCGCGTAGTACGTGCCCATGATGCCCTGCAGCTCGGGGAACTCGCCCACCATGTCCGTCAGCAGGTCGGCCTTCGACAGGCGCGCGCCGCGTTCGGCCAGCGCCGGATCGGCACCAATACGCCGCGCAATGGCGGTGGCCAGTCCCGTGACGCGGTCGCTGCGCTCGGCCTGCGTGCCCAGCTTGTTGTGGTAGACCACGTTCTTCAGGGCCGGCAGGCGCGATTCCAGCGTCTTCTTCTTGTCCTGCTCGAAGAAGAACTTGGCGTCCGACAGGCGCGGACGCACCACGCGCTCGTTGCCGCCGATGATGGCCTGCGGCGTGTCGGTGGCGATGTTGGAGACGATCAGGAAGCGCGAGCGCAGCTTGCCATTGGTGTCCGTCAGCGCGAAGTATTTCTGGTTCGTCTGCATCGTCAGGATCAGGCATTCCTGCGGCACGGCCAGGAATTCGTCCTCGAAGCGGCACTCGTACACCACCGGCCATTCGACCAGCGAGGCCACCTCGTCCAGCAGCGCTTCCGGCATCAGGACCTGGTCGGCGCCGGCCTTGTCCAGCAGCGCGGTGCGGATCTGTTCCTTACGCGCTTCGAACGACGGGATGACCTTCGCCTTGTCGACCAGCGTGTCGGCGTAGGCATCGGCATGCGCCACGGTGACGGCGCGCTGGCCCGGCGGCGTGAGGAAGCGGTGGCCCTGCGTGACGTTCGAGGCGGTCAGGCCGAGCAGCGTCAGTGGCAGCACCTGGTCGCCGAACAGCGCGATCACGCTGTGCGCGGGACGCACGAACTGCACGGTGGCGCCGTCCGGACGCTGGTAGCTCATCACCTTCGGGATCGGCAGCTTGGCGACGCTCTCTTCCAGCGCGGCCTGCAGGCCGGCTTCCAGCTGCGAGCCCGGTGCCGTGTACGTGTAGAAGAACGATTCGGCCTTGCCGTCCTGCGCGCGTTCCAGGTCGGCGATCTGCAGGTCGGGGAAGCCCAGCGCGGCCAGCTTCTTGGCCAGCGGGGCTGTTGCTTGTCCCTCTTTATCGAGGGCCACCGTCACGGGCAGTACTTTTTCGCGGATCGATTTGTCCGGCGACACCTCGCGCACCTTCGTGATGGACACGGCCAGGCGGCGCGGCGTGGCGTACGACGTGGCAACGCTGTCGTCTTCCAGGAAGTCGCGCGCCTTCAGGCCGTTCACGATGCCGGCGGCAAAGGCCGCGCCCAGCTTCGACAGGGCCTTCGGCGGCAGTTCTTCGGTCAGCAGTTCAATCAGGAGAGTCTGGGTCATATCAGTTGCTTTGTACGTGATCGGCTTGCGCGGCTTGGGCGGCTTGGGCAGCCATGGGGAAGCCGAGGCGTTCGCGGGAATCGTAGTAGGCCTGCGCGACGAGGCGCGACAGCGTGCGCACGCGGCCGATGTAGGCGGCGCGTTCCGTCACGGAGATGGCGCCGCGCGCGTCCAGCATGTTGAAGCTGTGCGAGGCCTTCATGATCTGCTCGTAGGCCGGCAAGGTGAGCTGCAGTTCGACCAGGCGCTTGGCTTCCGCTTCGTGGTTCGCGAACTGGGCGAACAGCAGGTCGGTGTTGGCGTATTCGAAGTTGTAGGTGGACTGTTCCACCTCGTTCTGGTGGAACACGTCGCCGTATTTCAGCGTCTTCGTTTCGCCGTTCTCTTCCCAGGTGGTCCACACCAGGTCATACACGTTCTCGACGCCCTGCAGGTACATTGCCAGACGTTCCACGCCATAGGTGATCTCGCCCAGCACGGGCTTGCAATCGAGGCCGCCCACCTGCTGGAAGTAGGTGAACTGCGTGACTTCCATGCCGTTCAGCCAGACTTCCCAACCCAGGCCCCAGGCGCCCAGCGTCGGGCTTTCCCAGTCGTCCTCGACGAAGCGCACGTCGTTCTGCTGCAGGTCCAGGCCCAGTGCCGCCAGCGAACCGAGGTACAGGTCGAGGATGTTTTCCGGCGCGGGTTTCAGCACCACCTGGTACTGGTAATAGTGCTGCAGGCGGTTCGGGTTCTCGCCATAGCGGCCATCCTTCGGCCGGCGCGACGGCTGCACGTACGCGGCGCGCCATGGCTCCGGGCCGATCGCGCGCAGGAAGGTACCGGTGTGGAACGTGCCCGCACCCACTTCCATGTCGTACGGCTGGAGCAGGGCGCAGCCCTGCTGGTCCCAGTAGGTCTGCAGGGTCAGGATGATTTGTTGGAATGTCAGCATTGAATGGATACGGTGCAGTGGTCGCGCGCGGACGCGAGCGTGATTGGTTCTCTAAAGCGGCTCAACTGAAGCGACTTCACTGAGGTGGCTAAACTAAAGCGACTTGACTGAAGCGGATTCGCTAAAACGGCTCATTTTAGCGGGTTTTGCGCTGAACCAGTAGAGATCAGGCCGCGGCCTGCTTCCGGCGCGACGTCAGCCATGCCGCCAGCAGGCTCGCGCCGGCCAGCGCGAACAGCAGCCAGTTGCGCAGCACGATGTACGGCGTGCGGCCCGTCATGCCCTGCACGCTGGTGTGCAGCACGCCCGCCTCGTAGTACGGCAGGCTGGCCTTCACGGCGCCATGCGGGTCGATGGCCACCGTGGGCCCCGTGTTGGTGGCGGCCAGCATCGGGCGACCCGTCTCCAGGGTGCGCATCTGCGAGATCTGCAGGTGCTGCGGGATCGCCACCGAGGTGCCGTACCACGCCAGCTCCGAGACGTTCAGCAGTACCGTGCCGCCCGAGCCGTCATCCAGTTGTTCGGCGATCTCCTCGCCGAACAGGTTCTCGTAGCAGATGTTCGGCAGCACGCGCTGGTCCTTCACGGCGAACGCGGGCTGCAGCACCTTGCCGCGCGCCTGGTCGCCCAGCGGAATCTGCATCATGTCCGTGAACCAGCGGAAGCCCGCCGGGATGAATTCGCCGAACGGCACCAGGTGGTGCTTGTCGTAGCGGTACGGCCTGGCCAGCGTGGTACCGAGACCGAGCACGCTGTTCGAATAGCTGGTGGGGCTGTCCGCCATCGGCATGCCCAGCACGATCGCGCTGCCCGTCTTGCGGGCGAAGGTGCCGTACGCGTCCAGGTAGCCGGCCGGCAGCTGCTGCGGGAACAGGGGGATGCCCGTTTCGGGAATCGCGATGAGGTCCGCCGGCACGCTGGTCACGGCGTCGCGGTAGTAACGCAGCGTGTTGCCGATGTGGTCCGGATCGAACTTGTTGGACAGGGCGATATTGCCCTGCACGAGGCGCGCCGTGAGCGGCTTGCCGACAGGCGTGGTCCACGTGATGGATTGCAGGGCGAAGCCGCCGATCCAGATCGCGGCGATCAGGCCCAGTGCAGCCTTGCGGGTACGGTGCATGAGCAGCAGCAGGGCGCCAGCCGTGAGTGCGGCGAGCCCGCCGATACCGTACACGCCCACGATCGGCGCGTACCCCGCCAGCGGCGTGACATTGTGCGCGTAGCCGCTGGACGCCCACGAGAAGCCCGTGAACAGCCAGCCGCGCGACCATTCGGACAGCGCCCACAAGACCGGCAGCACCAGCAGGTTGGCAGCCGGCAGGGACAGCGCCCAGCGCTTGCGCAGCCAGGCCGCGGCCCCCATCGCCACGGCGGCATGGCCGCCCATGTACACGCACAGCAGCACGAGGGCGATCCAGGCCAGCACGGGCGGCAGGTTGAAGCGCACCAGGGTGATCGTCAGCCAGTGCACACCGGCCAGGCACCAGCCGAAGCCGAACGCCCAGCCGACAAAGGCCGCGGCCTTCACGGAATCGGCGCGCAGCACCTGGTAGAACAGGATGGCGAGGGTGATGAGCTGGACCGGCCACCAGCCCCACGGCGCGAACGCCAGCACGCTGGTACCGCCGGCGAGGGCGGCGATCAGCATGCGGCTGCGGGTGCTGCGGGGTGGGGCGGGAGGGGCGTCGGGGGCGGCGCGGCGCAGGCGCATCAGTCCTGCTCGTCGATGGCCGGTGGCAGTTTCTCGACCGTCAGCACATGGATCTGGCGTGCGTCGGCACGCAGCACTTCGAAGCGCAGGTTGTCGATGTCGAAGGTGTCGCCCTTGTGCGGCATGCGCGCCAGGTGCTTCGAGACGTAGCCGCCGATGGTGTCCACGTCGTCGTCCGGCAGATCCGCATCGAGTTCCTCGTTGAACTGGCTGATTTCCGTCAGCGCCTTGATGCGCCAGCGCGGGCCCAGCTGGCCTTCCTTGATGGAGAGGATATTGTCCTCCTCTTCGTCGAAATCGTATTCGTCCTCGATGTCGCCGACGATCTGTTCCAGCACGTCCTCGATCGTGATCAGGCCGGCCACGCCGCTGTATTCGTCGACGACGATCGCCATGTGGTTGTGGTTGGCGCGGAAGTCGCGCAGCAGCACGTTCAGTCGCTTCGATTCGGGAATGAAGATCGCCGGACGCAGCATGCTGCGCACGTCGAACGCCTCTTCCGCGTAGTAGCGCAGCAGGTCCTTCGCCAGCACGATGCCGACCACCTTGTCGCGCTCGCCCTCGACGGCCGGGAAGCGCGAGTGCGCCGTCTCCAGCACCAGCGGCAGCCAGTCCTCGATGGGCTTCGAGATGTCGATCACGTCCATCTGCGAACGGGGCACCATGATGTCGCGGGCCGACAGGTCGGACACCTGGAACACGCCTTCGATCATCGACAGCGCATCGGCGTCGATCAGGTTGCGTTCGTGGGCTTCGTGCAGGACTTCGAGGAGCTCGGAGCGGTTTTCCGGCTCGGGGGAGATCAGGGCGGTGAGTCGCTCGAGGAGGGAGCGGTGGGGTTTAGCGTCATTTCTGACGCTGGTAGAGTGCTCTTGCATGGCAGGCATAAAGCCGTTTGTTTCGAAGGGATACAGGATACACCAAACGGCCCGGTCGGGCCGTTTTTGTCAAAAAGTTATCCCCTGACATCGTCCGGTCATGTTTTTATGCAAGACTGGACCCCGGAGGATGGTCATGCACGCAACAATCAAACCCGCTACCTTGGAATACGGCTCGGACCACAACGGCCTGGTCTGCGGCTACCTGTTCGGCCGCGGCGCGGCAGCGCTGCCGATCGTGGCCGCCGATGCGCTGGCCTGGCTGCAGGAGCGCGCCGCGTACCCGGACGAGTTCCTGTGGCTGCACTTCAACCTGGCCAACGCGGCCAGCGAAAAATGGCTGCGCGAGCACCTGCGCCTGGCCGACGAGTTCTACGACTGCCTGCACGAGGGCTCGCGTTCCACGCGCATCGAGCAGGCCGACGACACGCTGGTGGCCGTCATCAACGACGTGCTGCGCGACTTCTCGTTCGAACCGTCGGACATCGCCAGCCTGTACCTGTCGGTGGAGCGGCAGGTGGTGATCAGCGCGCGGCGCAGCCCCCTGCAGGCCGTCGAGCGGCTGCGCCAGGCGGTGCGGCGCGGCGAACCGATCGCGTCGACCGTGGTGCTGCTGACCCACCTGCTGCGCGACCAGGCCGACGTGCTGACGCGCATCGTGCGCATGGCCACCGGCAAGGTGGACGGCATCGAGGACAACCTGCTGTCCGGCCAGCTGAAGCACCAGCGCGCCGAACTGGGCTCGCTGCGCCGCGTGCTGGTGCGGCTGCAGCGGCTGCTGGCGCCGGAGCCGGCAGCCATGTTCCGGCTGATGCAGCGGCCGCCGTCGTGGGTGTCGGTGGCGGACCGCCAGGAGGTGCGCGAGGCCAGCGAGGAATTCGTCGTCACGCTCAACGACATCGCCTCGCTGCAGGAGCGCATCAAGCTGCTGCAGGAGGAGATCGCCGCGCTCGTCAACGAGGCCAACAACCGCAGCCTCTACGTGCTGACGATCGTGACGGTGCTGGCGCTGCCGATCAATATCATCGCCGGCCTGCTGGGCATGAACGTGGGCGGGATTCCGCTGGCCCAGGACGGCGCGGGGTTCTGGATCATCGCCGGGATCGTGGCGGTGTTTACGTTTGTCGCCGGGTGGATCGTGCTGCGCAAGCAGCGGGAGCTGGCGTAAATGAGTCCCCGATGTTACTTCTCGGCGGCGTAGGGATCGGCGTAGCCGAGCGAGGCGAGGATCTCGGTTTCGATGCCTTCCATCTCGTCGGCCTCGTCGTCGTCCTCGTGGTCGTAGCCCTGGGCGTGCAGCACGCCGTGCACGACCAGGTGGGCAGCATGTTCGGCGACCGTCTTGGACTGCTCGGCAGCTTCGCGCTGCAGCACGTCGGTGCACAGGATGATGTCCGCGCGGGTGGGCTCGTCCTCGGCGATCTCTTCGCCTTCGTTGTAGGCGAAGGTGAGCACGTTGGTGGCGTAGTCCTTGCCGCGGTACTGCAGGTTCAGCGCCTGGCCTTCGGCGGCATCGACGAAGCGGATGGTCAGCTCGGCCGGCGCGAACAGCGCGGCCTTCACCCACTTGCGCAGGTCGGTGCGCGGCACGATCTCCTGCAGCCGCGCATCGGGGTACTGCACGGACAGGGTCAGCTTGTTTGTCGGCTTGTTTGTCAGCTTGTTTGTCACGTTACTTTTTTCGGACATTGCGGGTCTTCACGGTCGTCAGGAGCGGGGCGATGTCTGCGGTGTTCTGCTGCGCCGCGTCGTAGGCATCGACGATGCGCGCCACCAGCGGGTGCCGCACCACGTCTTCGCTGGAAAAATGCGAGAACGCGATGCCGCGCACGTCGTGCAGCACCTGCACGGCGTCCACCAGGCCGCTCTTCTGGCTCTTCGCCAGGTCGACCTGCGTGACGTCGCCGGTGACGACGGCCTTGCTGCCGAAGCCGATCCGCGTCAGGAACATCTTCATCTGTTCGACGGTGGTGTTCTGCGCTTCATCCAGGATGACGAACGCGTGGTTCAGCGTGCGGCCGCGCATGTAGGCCAGCGGCGCGATCTCGATCACCTGCTTCTCGAACATCTTCTGCGTGCGGTCGAAGCCCAGCAGGTCGTACAGCGCGTCGTACAGCGGGCGCAGGTAAGGATCGACCTTCTGGTTCATGTCGCCCGGCAGGAAGCCCAGGCGTTCGCCCGCCTCGACGGCGGGTCGGCACAGGATGATGCGCTTGACGGCATCGCGCTCCAGCGCATCGACGGCGCAGGCCACCGCCAGGTAGGTCTTGCCGGTACCGGCCGGACCCACGCCGAAGCTGATGTCGTGCTCGAGGATATTGCGCAGGTAGCGGATCTGGTGCGGCGTGCGGCCGCGCAGGTCGCTGCGGCGCGTCTTCAGCGCGGGGCTGGCGATCTCGGGATCGTTGAACGGCGGCTCTTCGGCGCCATCGTCGGCATCGGCCTTGGCGGCGCTGGTGCGCTGCTCGACGAGGCCCAGCTGCACTTCCTCGATCGGCACGGCCTTGTCGGCCACCGCATAGAATTTTTCCAGGATCTGCACGGCGCGCTCGGCGTTCGTGCCGGTGACGATGAATTTCTCGCCACGCCGGAAGATGGTCACATCGAGCGCCGCCGAGATCTGGCGCAGGTTCTCATCGAGCGGACCGCACAGGTTGGCCAGGCGCGTATTGTCCAGCGGCTCGGGCGTGAAGTAGTGGGGCTGTACGGGAGTCTTGGTTTTCAATGGGCTTCGCTCAGGGATGCATCGTGCGCGACAAGATTGCCACGCAGGGAATATGACAACGATTCGGTAATCAGGATATCCACCATCTTGCCATGCAGTGCGGCCGGCGTGTCGCCACCATCGAACAGCACGGTGCGCGTATTGCCGGCGCGGCCCGTCAGTTCGCTGCCGCCGTTCTTCGACGGCCCTTCGACCAGCACGCGCATGGTGCGGCCCACCATCGCCGCGCTGTGCCGTTTCGTGTTGGCGTCGATGAGCGCCTGCAGCCGCTGCAGCCGGGCCAGTTTCGCTTCGTGCGGCGTGTCGTCGGCCAGGCTGGCGGCCGGCGTGCCGGGGCGCTTGCTGAAGATGAAGCTGAACGAGTTGTCGAAGTCCACGTCCGCCACGAACTTCATCATGGCCTCGAAATCCTGCTCCGTCTCGCCGGGGAAGCCCACGATGAAGTCGGAAGCGATCGTGATATCGGGCCGCACCGCGCGCACGCGGCGGATGATCGACTTGTATTCAAGTGCCGTGTAGCCGCGCTTCATCGCGCCCAGCACATGGTCCGCGCCGTGCTGCGCCGGCAGGTACAGGTGATCGGCCAGCTGCGGAATGCGCGCGTAGCAGTCCACCAGGCGCTGCGTGAATTCCTTCGGGTGGCTGGTGACGAAGCGGATCCGCTCGATGCCGGGCACCGCGGCCACGTATTCGATCAGCAGTGCGAAGTCCGCGGCCTCGCCATCGGCCATCGCGCCGCGGAACGCATTCACGTTCTGCCCCAGCAGCATCACTTCCTTCACGCCCTGGGCGGCGAGGCCGGCCACTTCGGTCAGCACATCGTCGAACGGGCGCGAGACTTCCTCGCCACGGGTGTACGGCACCACGCAGTAGCTGCAGTACTTGCTGCAGCCTTCCATGATCGACACATAGGCGAATGCGCCTTCCACGCGCGCCGGCGGCAGGTGGTCGAACTTCTCGATCTCGGGGAAGGTGATGTCGACCTGCGCCTTGCCGGTCTGGCGGCGCATCTCGATCATCTTCGGCAGGCGGTGCAGCGTCTGCGGTCCGAACACGACATCGACGACGGGCGCGCGCCTGACGATCGCCTCGCCTTCCTGCGATGCCACGCAGCCGCCCACGCCGATCACCAGGTCCGGATTCTTTTCTTTCAGCTTGCGGAACACGCCCAGGTCGGAGAACACCTTTTCCTGCGCCTTTTCGCGCACCGAGCAGGTGTTCAGGAGGATCACGTCCGCATCTTCCGGGGAACTGGTGCGCACCAGGCCGTCCGTGGCACCCAGCAGGTCGGCCATCTTGTCCGAGTCGTACTCGTTCATCTGGCAACCGAAGGTCTTGATAAATACTTTTTTCTGCATGGCGGGCAGTTTACCGTACTTTGCCGCCCGGAGGCGACGTAGTGGGTTCGCCAAAAATAGCCGATGCCAGCAGGCATGCGCGTTGTACGCTCATCAATATCGGATCGACAACTATGTCTCGAAGAATTTACTGTTGAGTTGTCTGTTGTAACAATTTCCTAAAATCTCTATCGTGCGCTGTCCCTGTGGCGCGTGTGATGAAATGGCATTGTTGTCAAGTTTTTCAGCGAATACTTGATATTAATTAAATATTCGCTTGGCATCGCTAGGCTGGAGCGTGCTTGTTTGGGCATAGAATTTTGCTGCATGTGCAAGTTTGTCCCCAATGGTCGCCGGCCCTTGCGTCCGTTTCTTGGGCGTACTCGTTACGGAGCCGTTTGGAAACCTGTTTTTGACAAATGCGGTCTTTCCTTATGGTCGGAGCAACATCTTTACATCAACTATATAGACGAGGATCAATCATGGCACACCACGCACTGGCTTCCCAAGAAAGCTATAACCCGAATCACCTGCTGGACATCCTGCTGGGCAAGATGCAGCTGAAGAACGATGCTGCCCTGTCGCGCCTGCTGGAAGTGGCGCCACCCGTCATCAGCAAGATTCGCCACCACCGCCTGCCGGTCGGCGCTTCGCTGCTGATCCGCATGCACGAGGTGACGGGCATGAGCATCCGCGACCTGCGCGACCTGATGGGCGACCGCCGCACCAAATACCGTCTGTCGGACGCGCAAGGCCGCCCGAAGCCAGAGGAAAAGGCTGCACAGCAGGCGCAGGCTGCCCAGGCGCAGCAAAAGCCGGAAGGCAACTACACCCACTAAGCAGTCCGGAGGGTGTCGCGCCGGCCGGGGTTCAACGCCCCGGCCGCGTTGCGTTTACGGCCCTGAAATGGCCTTCTCTCCGGCCGGTCTTCCACAAGTGTCTCGCCCCGCATTGCCCTTCTTGCCATAAAGAATCTGTTCGCTTACATTGAGGCATTCACCGGGAGAACCTCATGTTCGGAATCCAGGCCAGGCTGACGTGCGTGTTCGTGATCGTCGTAACGGTGGTCCTGGGCATTTCGGGCGCGTATTCCCAATACCACCTGGCCCATGACCTGGAGAGCGCCGACCGCCAGATGCGCGACGGCCTGCTGATGCGCCTGCAAACGAGCCTGCCGTCGGCCCTGTGGGACCTGGACCAGCCCAAGGTGGACACGCTCGTCGCTGCCGAAATGACGCCGCCGGAAGTGGTGGCGATCCGCGTCTACGATACGTCCGTGGGCCTGTTCGCCGGCAAGCGCCGCCTCGATGACGGCCGCATCGCCACCTTCGGCACGGCCCCCGCCACGCTGGCCGGCGACGTGACGGGCACGCCGGTGGTAGCCGACCTGGCGTACCGCCCCGCAGGCGGCGACGCGCGCCCGGCGATCGTCGGCCGCGTGGTCGTCAACTTCAGCCGCGCGCAGATCGAAGCCCGACTGGAAGCGGAGATCCGCCGCCGCCTGGCCGAGGTGCTGCTGCTCGACGCGCTGCTCGTGCTGGCGCTGGCCCTGTCGCTGCGCATCGTCTTCGACCCGCTGCGCCAGCTGCGCGACGGCCTGGCCGAACTGGCCACGCGCGACAGCGACGAGATCGCCGAGCTGCCCGACAAACGCCGTGACGAACTGGGCGAAGTGATCCGCGGCTTCAACGCCATCCAGCGCCGGGTGCGCGCCATCATCCAGCGCACCCGCGCCGCCGAAGACGCCGCGCGCCAGTCCGCCAGGGCCACCGAGCAGGCGCTGCACGACCTGCGCGACGCCCAGGAGTCGCTGCTGCAGGCGGAGCGCCTGGCCTCGCTCGGCGCGCTGGTGGCCGGCGTGGCGCACGAAATCAACACGCCGGTGGGCATCGCGCTCACCAGCGCCTCCGTGCTGAAGGAAGCAACGGACGAGATGCACGCCGCGATCACGCAGGGCGCGGTGAAGAAGTCCGACATCCTGAAGTACATCGCCACGGCCGGCGAGGGCGCGCGCCTGATCATGAACAACGCCTACCGCGCCGCCCACCTGATCCACAGCTTCAAGCAGATCGCCGTCGACCAGGTCAGCGAGGCGCGCCGCCGCTTCGAACTGCACGAGTACATCGACGAAGTCGTCTCCAGCCTGCAGCCGCGCCTGAAAAAGACGCAGCTGGCGCTGGCCATCGACTGCCCGCCAGGCATCCTGCTCGACAGCTATCCCGGCGCGCTGGCGCAGGTGCTCACGAACCTTGTGCTGAACTGCGCCGACCACGCGTTCGAGCCCGACCAGCCGGGCCATGTGACGATCCGCGCCCGCGCCGATGGCGACTGGGTCGAAATGGCCGTCACGGACGACGGCCGCGGCATCCCCGCCACGCTGATCGACCGCGTGTTCGACCCGTTCGTGACCACCCGCCGCGGCCAGGGCGGCACGGGACTGGGGCTGAACATCGTCTACAACCTGATCGTCAAGCAGTTCGGCGGCAGCATCACCGTCAGCAGCGCAGCGGGGCAGGGCGCATCGTTCATTTTCCGCATGCCGCGCATGGTGGACGAAGCGATGCCGGCCCTGGCGCCCGAGCCGGCGTGACACGCCGAACCGGGCGCCCGCCATGCCGGGCCTGACGCATACTGCGCGACAAAGGAGACCATGATGGACCAGCAGGGCAAACCACCGGCCGCGCGGAAGGCAGCGCGCAAAGACGGCGAGGGAAATGGACAGAAGGTCGTGCCGAAGGATGGGCAGCACGAGGGACGGCAGCTCGCGCGAAAGGATCGAGACGGCGGCGGCCAGCGCCAGATCGCCCTGCTGCGCGGCGTGAACGTGGGCCGCGCCAAGCGCATCGCGATGGCGGACCTGCGCCAGGTGCTCGGCGAACTGGGCTTCACCGGCGCCCGCACGCTGCTCAACAGCGGCAATGCCGTCTTCGACTGCGATGGCCTCGATGCAGCGCAGTCGTCCACCAGCATGTCCGCCACGCGCATCGAGGAAGCATTGGTGCTCAAGCTCGGCGTGGGCTCGCGCGTGACCGTGCTCGATGCGCAGCAGCTCGACGACGTCGTCGCCGACAACCCGCTGGGCGCGATCGCCGTCGATCCCGCCAGGCTGATGGTATCCGTCTTCAGCAACCCGGCCGACCGCGCGAAGCTCGAGCCGCTGGCACACCAGCCCTGGGAACCCGAGGCATTCGCCCTCGGCCGCTGGGCCGCCTACATCTGGTGCGCCGACGGCGTGCTGGCCAGCCGCGCCGCGGCCGCGATGGGCAAGCTCCTCGGCGACGGCGTCACCACCCGCAACTGGGCCACCATCAGCAAGCTCCACGCTCTGGCCCGCGCTGACGCTTGACGCGGCTTCCCACAGCCGAGCTCGTGTCACCTGGGGTCAGGCACCATGCCACGCATGGCACGGTGCCTGACCCCAGGTGACACGGACTCATCAGGACACTTCGGTTAGACTGGAATTTTTCCGGCAACGAAGAACACATGAAACGCATCACACTCGCCGTACTCGCTGCCAGCGTCCTGCTGGCCGGCTGCGGCATGATCAAGAAGGACACGGCCGGCGGCCGCCTGACCGGCATGCAGGAAGCGGCCAACCCGCAGGTGCTCCTGCTGGGCGAGGTGCACGACAACGCGCAGGGCCACAAGCAGCGCTTCGCGGACCTGAAACGCCGCGTGGATGCCGGCTGGCGCCCCGCCATCGCGATGGAGCAGTTCGACCACGAAGACCAGGAGCTGCTGGACCGCGCGCTCAAAGGCTGCCTCGATGCGGGCTGCGTGATCCGCGTGATGGAGAAGAAGGGCTGGGACTGGCAGCAGTACTACCCCGTGCTGCAGCTGGCGATCGATCACGCGCTGCCGGTGGTGGCCGTCAACCTGTCGCGCGCCAACGCATCGAAGGTGGTGCGCGACGGGATCGCCTCCAGCTTCGACCCGAAAACGGTGGCCGAGTACAGGCTGGCCGAGCCGATTTCCGCCGACTGGCGCAAGGCGCAGGAACGCGAGATCCGCATGGGCCACTGCGACATGCTGCCGGAGATGATGCTGCCCGGGATGGTCAACGCGCAGTTCGCGCGCGATATCTGGATGGCCAAGCTGATCCGCGACCAGCAGCCGCGCGACGTGGTGCTGATCGCGGGGAACGGCCATGTGCGCAAGGACCTGGGCGTGCCGCGCTGGCTGAACACCATCGGCAGCAAGCTGACGGTGCGCTCGGTCGGCTATGTGGAGGATGGTGCAGCGAAGGATCAGTTCGACGAGGTGCGGAAGATTCCGGCGCAGAAGCGCGCGGATCCGTGCGCGAAGTTCAAGAAGTAACCTGCGGAAGGCACTTCGGGGGCTTTGTCGGCTCGAAGATGCGCTCTGCGGCCGGGAGGAAGCGCCAGTCCCAGGGCTGGATTTCTTCCGGCGGCGGCAGGGGCTTGCCGGCCCTCACGGGAGGACGCGCTTCGGAAAAGATGCGCCACCGGCGATCCCGTGCGCAGAACCAGCGTTTTTCGCCCGGCATCAGCAGGCTGATCTCGAGCCAGGCATTGCGGATGGTGCCGGTGCACCCCAGTACGAACTTGTTCGGCGATGTGTGTTCGCCCTTGAACACCAGCCGGTCGCCGATCACCTCCGCCTGGCCATACTCCGGATAGCGCCACAGCTTGACCAGCGTGCCTTCCGGCACATACAGGCACTTCCAGTGATACCCCTTCGGCACCAGCCGTGGCGCGCCGGGTGCGGCCCGGTCGCCTTGCCGCTCGAGCCATTGCCGGATCGCTTCATCCGCCACCTGCGAGGCATCGACCGCCCCGCACGCCGCTTCGATGTGCTGCAGAAACGCGATCATTGTCGTGGGGGACAAGTGGATGGTCACTGGAGGAAACATGCTGAAATCTCCGGGGGTGGATTTGGCTTGACTTCGCCGGAAGGCGAAATCCTCGGGGCGTGCGTACCTGTTTGACTTGACGGCGGGGGAAAGGTTCAAAAAAATCAGATGGTTTGCTAAACCGTTTCAGATGATTTGCTAGACGGGGTCGCGGCGGATAACCGCCCCGAGGTGCCAGCTGGCGAGCTCGGCTTTAGTGCGGTCCGAGGTGCCTGCAATGCCCCGCAAATCGCGCTGAACTCTGGCGTCACCAGCGGCGCTAACCCTCGGCTCGGCGCCGCCGCCAATTCAACTGCCAGCGCCACCGCCACCGCCACCGCCACCGCCACCGCCACCGCCACCGCCACCGCCACCGCCACCGCCCACGCCACCGCCCACGCCACCGCCCACGCCACCGCCACCGCCCACGCCACCGCCACCGCCCACGCCACCGCCGACCCCACCGCCGACCCCACCGCCGACGCCGCCGCCGACGCCGACACAACCAACGGCACCGCGCCACGACGCCACCAAGCCACCAAGCCACCAAGCCACCAAGCCACCAAGCCACCAAGCCACCAAGCCACTGCGTTAGCGCCGCCGCCGCGTCAGCACGTCGGCGCACCACCGCACCACTGCATAAGCGCTGCCGTCGTCACGCCAGCACCGTGCCACCGCGCCACCGCGCCGCCTCCACTATCCTGCACCGTCCCCACGGCCGCCCTTCTACGCGACAGTACACCGCCCCGCATCCATTCCCAGGCATCCATCCCCGCAACGCCCGCATACCGCCATCCCTCCTGCCCGCCCAAAGCATGCACACCATCGTCATCGACCCGGCGCCGACCGCCGGCCACGAAAGTCGACCCATCAACCCATGCCGCGCAGGCCCACAAAACACCAGCGCAAAAAAAACGGAGCGCATCAAGCGCCCCGTCCCTTATCCATGCTGTATCAAGCTACCGGCATCAAGCCATCAAGCCATCAAGCCATCAAGCCATCAACCTCAATCCTTGTACATCGGCCCATCAAAGATGAACTTGCCACCATGATAGTTCGCCGACGCATCGTCCTCCGCCGGATACACGCCCGTCTCCGGCACATCGCCGCGGAACTGTTCGGACGAATCCTTCGGCTGGAAGCCCAGGTGCGCAGCCTTGCGGTTGTCCCACCACTGGCGCTTGTTGTTCGAAGCGCCGAACAGGATCGTGTGGCCCACGCGCGGCGTGAGCAGCGACACGCGCAGTGCTTCCACCAGGTCATCGTAAGACAGCCAGGTACTCATCATGCGCGGATTGTTCACGGCCGGGAACGACGAGCCGATGCGCAGGCAGACGGTCTCGATGCCAGCGCGGTCGAAGTAGTAGCGCGACAGCTGTTCACCGAACACCTTCGAGATGCCATACATGCTGTCCGGACGGGGCGGATCGTCCGCATCGATCACCTGCGTCTGCGGATAGAAGCCGATCGCGTGGTTCGACGACGCGAACACGATGCGCTTCACGCCGTGGCGGTGCGCCGCTTCGTAGATGTTGTACGTGCCCTGGATGTTCGCGAACATGATGTTCTCGAACGTGTTCTCGGTGGAGATGCCGCCGAAGTGCAGGATCGCATCCACGCCCTCGACCATCTTCAGCACGGCGGCTTTATCGGCCAGGTCGGCCTGGAAGATCTCTTCGCCTTCGCCGGCCTCGCCCATGTCGCCGATGTCGGAGAGGCGCACCACGTCCGCCCATGGCTTGATCCGCTCGCGCAGGATTTTACCCAGGCCGCCGGCAGCGCCCGTCAGCAGCAGGCGCTTGAAAGGTTTTTTCGTCGTCGTCATCGTCGTCTCTGTTTTCTTTAATCTTGTCGAACATCGCAAAAGGGCATGCTAACCCAATCCGTCCCGGCAAGCGGCTCAACCGCTTGATCAGATGCCTGGATAGATGCCTGGATTTACGTCACCGGCGCCGGGTTGAACAGCACGAGCGCGTTGTACAGCTTCCACTGCTCGGCCCAGGTCTTCTTGCCGCTGGCCGTATCGAGCAGCAGCTGGAACAGTTCCCAGCCCACGCTTTCGATGGTGGCGTCGCCGGTGGCGATGCGGCCCGCGTTCACGTCCATCAGGTCGTGCCAGCGGCGCGCCAGGTCGTCGCGCGTGGCGACCTTGATGACGGGGCACTCGGCCAGGCCGTACGGCGTGCCGCGGCCGGTGGTGAACACGTGCAGGTTCATGCCGGCGGCCAGCTGCAGCGTGCCGCAGATGAAGTCGGAGGCCGGCGTGGCCGTGTAGATCAGGCCCTTCACGCCCTTGGTCGTGAGCTTCTCGCCCGGCGACAGCACGCCGGTGATCGGCACGCTGCCGGACTTGACGATCGAGCCCATGGCCTTCTCGACGATGTTCGACAGCCCGCCCTTCTTGTTGCCCGGCGTGGTGTTGGCACTGCGGTCGACGCCACCGCGCGTCAGATAAGCGTCATACCATGCCATCTCGCGGATCATTTCTTCCGCCACTTCCGGCGTGGCGGCGCGCGAGGTCAACTGGTCGATGCCGTCACGCACTTCCGTCACTTCGGAGAACATCACGCTGGCGCCGGCCCGCACCAGCAGGTCGGTGGCGAAACCGACGGCCGGATTGGCCGTCACGCCGGAGAACGCATCGCTGCCGCCGCACTGCACGCCCACCACCAGGTCGGAAGCAGGGCAGGTCACGCGCTGGCGCTTGTTGAGCACTTCGAGCTGCGCCTCGGCCGTCTTCATGATCGATTCGATCATCGACATGAAGCCCACGTTGCCGGCATCCTGCAGGCAGACCACGGGCGGCTCGGTGGCGATCGTGTCGTCCTTGCGGCGGATCTGGATCGAATTGGCGGGGAACAGGCGCGTCGGCTGCAGCTTCTCGCAGCCCAGCGACACGACCATGGCCTGCCCACCGAAGTTCGGGTTCTTGCTGATGTTGTGGATGGTGCGGATCGGGATGTTGGCGCCGGGCGCCTCGATGGCCACGCCGCAGCCGTAGGTGTGCTCGAGGCCCACCACGTCGTCCACGTTCGGATAGCGCGGCAGCAGCTCGGCCTTGATGCGCTTCACGGCGAAGTCCACCACGCCGGCAACGCACTGCACGGTGGTCGTGATGGCCAGGATATTGCGGGTGCCCACGGTGCCGTCTTCATTGCGATAACCCTGGAACGTGTAGCCTTCCAGCGGCTCGAGCGGCGGCACCTTCACGGTGCTGATCGGCAGGTTGTCCAGCTCGCGCGCCGGCGGCATCTCGATCAGCCCCTCGGCAACCCAGCTGCCCTGCGGGATGTCCTGCACTGCACGCCCGATGATCACGTTGTAGCGCAGGATCGGCTCGCCCTTCGGAATCGCCTTCAGCGCCACCTTGTGGCCCTGCGGGACGTTTTCGACGAGGGTCAGGCCATCTTCGAAGACGGTGCCCGCCGGCAGGCCGCCATCGTTGACGACGATCGCCACATTGTCGTTGACGTGCATGAGGATACGGCGCGGGGTGCTCGCTGAGGGGATGCTGGCTGTCATTTCGTATTCCTGGAGGGAAGGCCGGCCGCGCGTCGTATTTTGTTGTGTTCTGGCAACGAAGGGGAACATGCCGGCGGATTGTCTGTGAGGGCAGTATGCCAGATGCCAAAAAATTTGGCTAGTCCACATTGCGGTTTTGGTCTGACCGCTTTAGAATGGCCTGACCAGATGAAATCTTCAAAAACAATAGCTTCATCCGGAAAATCGTAACACCAGAAGCAAGCCAAAAAAATACGCAAAAAATACCTATAGAACAATGCTGTAAAAGCAGTCTATATAAGTAACGTAAATAAGTAATGCAAAGCGGTGCCCGCCTCGCGGAGCCCGAAGGAGACACGATGTACCAGCGAACCACCCCTCCAGCCAGCCGGTCCTGCGCGCCATTGCGCGACAGAACCGCGCGCTGAGTTCTACCCAACCCCACATTCCCGTCAGCCAGCCAGGCCGCGACTGCACCACCCGGTGCCGCCGACGGCACACGCATGCGCCCGGCGCGGGACCTTTGAAATGCCTCAGGAGACAAGCATGAACAAGCGTGAAACCCTCGGCCAGCCACGGCTGGTACTGACCTCGATCGCCCTGGCCGTACTGGCCATCGCGAACCAGGCCGCCGCACAGGAGGCCGCCCAGGAAGCCTCCATGCAGCGCGTCGAGGTGACGGGTTCCTCGATCAAGCGGCTGGCCAGCGAAGAAGCGCTGCCGGTCACGAGCATCAAGGCGGAAGAATTCACCCAGCGCGGCATGACCACGCTGGCGGACGTGATGATGGCGCTGCCGCAGTCGGCGTCGCTGGCCCCGTCGAACGCGGGCTCCGGTACCAACATCAACCTGCGCGGCCTGGGCGTGAACCGCACGCTGGTGCTGCTGAACGGCCGCCGCCTGGCCAACGAAGCCATCTCGGCAGGCTATGCCAACCTGGACGTGATCCCGTTCTCCGCGCTGCAGCGCGTCGAGATCCTGCGTGACGGCGCCTCGTCGATCTACGGTTCCGACGCGATCGGCGGCGTGGTCAACTTCATCACCAAGCGCGAATTCGAAGGCGTGCAGGTCACCGGCCAGTACGTGACGCCGGAACGCAGCGGCGGTGGCGACGAACGCCGCGCCACCCTCACGTTCGGCAAGGGCAGCCTGAACCGCGACGGCTGGTCGGCCTACGCCACGGTCGATTTCCACGACCGCAACCGCCTGTCCGCCCAGGACCGCGCCGAATTCAGCTCGGACGAGCTGCTGGCATCGCTGGGCCGTCCGCGCACGCTGGGCAGCGGCGGCTACGCCACGCCGGCCAACTTCACCACGCCGACCAACAAGAACTCGCAGAACCCGTACGCCACCACCTGCCTGGAGCCGTACTCCACGATCGGCGCCAAGAACACCTGTACGCTCAACAGCAACGAATACGGCACCGCGCTGTACGAGAACCAGCAGATCAGCTTCTACGCCCGCGCCGCCAAGCAGATCAGCGAAGACCACACGTTCACCGTCGAATACACGCGCGGCCAGTCGTACATCATCGCCGCCCGCAACCCGACGCAATCGGTGGCCGTGAACGGCGTGTCCGCCACGCTGCCGTCGTCGTCCAAATGGTATCCAGGCAACAGCGGCGGCGTACCTGCCGTGGCGGGCCTGAACGGCGCACCGCTGACGGTGCAGTGGTCGGTGGCCGACTACGGCCTGGCCACGCAGAAGGACAAACAGGTCAACCAGCGCCTGGCCTTCGTCGACGAAGGCAAGTTCGGCGAATGGGACTACCGCAGCGGCCTCGTGATCGGCATCTCCGACCGCGAGAACTACTACCAGAACGGCTTCTTCCGCGGCCAGGGCATCCTCACCGGCCTGTCGAACGGCACGCTGAACCCGTTCGGCCTGCAGGACCAGGCCGGCCGCGACTACCTGCAGTCGATCTCGGTCGACGGCCAGAAGAACCGCGATTCGCGCACCACCTACACGGGCCTGGACCTGACCGGCAGCCGCACGCTGTTCGCCATGGCCGGCGGCGACGCCGCGATCGCCGTGGGCGCCGACATGCACCACGAAACCACCCGCGACGACAAGCTGGCGATCCAGAACGAAGTGCAGTACCTGAACAGCACCTCGTCGCATGGCGAAGGCCAGCGCAATGTGTACGCCCTCTACACGGAGCTGGACCTGCCGGTAACAAAAACGCTGAATGTCAACGTGGCCGTGCGCGACGACTATTTCAGCGACTTCGGCAACACGATCAACCCGAAGGCCTCGTTCCGCTGGCAGCCGAACAAGACCGTGATGTTCCGCGGTTCGGCCAACACGGGCTTCCGCGCACCGACGCTGTTCGATGCCTACGGCTACCGCCTGCCGGGCGCCACCGGCAAGACCTCGTCCCGCTGGGATGACCCGGTGCTGTGCCCGGGCGGCCGTCCGGGCGTGACCGGTACCGGTACCGCGCTGCCAGGCTATGTATCGTCGGAAGTGTGCAACGTGCAGCTGCCGAAGCAGGTGGGCTCGAACGCCAACCTGGAGCCGGAGAAGTCGCGCGGCTACACGCTGGGCGTCGTGCTGGAACCGACCAAGTCGCTGACGATGTCGTTCGACTACTGGAACATCCGCATGAAGAAGATGCTGGCGAACCTGCCGGAGCAGGTGTACTTCACCGATCCGGCCAAGTACGCGTCCTACTTCGTGCGCAATGCCGACGGCACGCTGGCGTACCTGAACAACACCACGATGAACCTGGGTGGCCAGAAGGCGGCCGGTATCGACATCTCCGGTGCTTACCGCTTCCCGGCCACGCCATACGGCGACTTCAAGGTGGAGCTGGACGGCACCTACCTGACGCAGTTCGACAACCAGCTGTTCGACGGCGAGGCGTGGGTCGACAACGTGGGCCGCTTCGGCGCCGCGTCGAACGGCACCACGTCGAGCTTCCCGATCATCACCTACCGCTGGAAGCACGTGCTGAAGCTGTCGTGGGCGAAGGGCGACTTCACGGCGCAGGCCACGCAGAACTACAATTCGAAGTACGAAGACCAGAACCTGGTGGCCGAGCAGTACTGGCGCGACATCAACTCGTACAAGCCGTGGAACCTGACCGTGGGCTACAAGGGCATCAAGAACACGCAGCTGACGTTCGGTGTCACCAACGTGTTCGATTCCGCCCCGCCGGTCACGAACCACAGCGGTTACTCGTTCGGCTACCTGTCGAGCGCGGCCAGCCCGATCGGCCGCTCGTACAACCTGCGCGCAACGTATAACTTTTAATTGAGTCTGCGGCCGCCGACCTGCCAGCTTCCGCGGAAGCTGCGCAGCCGGCGGCTGTTTTGCATTCGGCTCCAGTGTCGCAGACCTGGGGTCTGACCCTCCGGGTCTGACCCGATTTTTGCATCCGCGGTTTTTGCGTCCAGATTCAACCTGGCTTTGATCCATCGGGAGGTTCGACATGAAACAGGTTCTCCTCGCGGCCGCCCTGGCCGCATGCTCGTTCGGCGCCACGGCAGCCGATACAAAACCCGTCCGCTTCATTCTCGTGGGCGATTCCACGATGGCCAGCAACAGCGGCTACGGCGATGCGTTCTGCGCGCGCGTGGAACGCGCCAACACCTGCATCAACCTGGCCAGGGGCGGCCGCAGCTCCGGCAGCTTCCGCAAGGAGGGCCGCTGGGACGAGGTGCAGGGCCTGCTCAAAGGGAGCAGCGCCTACAGCACCACCTACATCCTGATCCAGTTCGGCCACAACGACCAGCCCGGCAAGCCGGGCCGCACGACCGACCTGAAGACCGAATTCCCCGTCAATATCGCCCGCTATGTGGACGAGGCGCGGGCGCTGGGCGGCGTGCCCGTGCTGGTCACGCCGCTGACGCGCCGCCGCTTCATCGACGGCACCGTCGAGAACACGCTGGTGCCGTGGGCCGATGTGATCCGCGCCACCGCCAGCGCAAAAAAAGCGCCGCTGCTGGACCTGAACGCGGAGAGCGTCGCCGCCGTGCAGGCCATGGGCGAACAGGAAGCCGACACGCTTGCCGTCGAGCCGAAGCCGCCCGGCTACGTGCCGGGGCCGACGCCAGGTGCTGCTCCTGCTCCCGCCACCGCGCCTGCTCCCGCTCCCGCCACCACGCCCGCCACCGCTGCCGCCCCCGTCATGCCTGCTGCTTCTGCTACCGCCGCGGCCGAACCGCAAGGTGCGCCGAAAAGCGCGTTCGACTACACGCACGTGGGCGCCAAGGGCGCGCAGTATTTCGCCACGATGGTCGAGCGCGAGCTGAAGGCCGCCGTGCCGGCCACCGCGCGCTACTTCAAGCCGGAGGCGCGCTGATGGCCGTCACGCGGCGTGGCGCGCTGGCGTTCGCGCTCATCGCCGGTGCCGTGGGCGCCGCGCAGGCGCAGGCACCGCGCCAGGACAAGCCGGCAAGGCCGCGCCCCGTGGTCTCGGCCGACGTCGCGCAGCGCTTTGCCATTGCCGAGGTGCTGAAGACCACCGGCCGCGCCGGCAGCGAGATCACCGACCCCTGGAATCCACTGGCCGATCCCCTCGTACAGAACAAGCCCTTCAAGGCCGACTACACGGTCGCCACCACCGGCAAGCCGGATGGCATCAAATCCTTCACCAGCGTCCAGCAGGCCGTCAACCGCGCCGTGCTGGATGCGGCAGCGCAGCCGAACGGCAAGCGCCAGTACATCCTCGTCAAGCCCGGTACCTACCGCGAGATCGTCTACATTCCCGCATCGGCCCGGCCCATCACCCTGTATGGCGAAGGCAAGGCCGCGCAGGACACGGTGATCAGCGCCGGCCTCGATGCCGCCGTGCCCGTGGCCGATTACGTGAAGGGGTACGGCGCGCAGTTTGAAAGACTCGATCCATCGATTCGCGACATGCACGCGGTGATCACGGCGCGCGCACCGACCATCTCCACCAGCGGCACGATGACGGTGTGGGTGCGCAACCCGGGCTTCCAGGCCCGCAACCTGACCATCGAGAATTCGTACAACAAGGCCACCGGCAACGGACGCGACGAGTGCAGCGAAAACCGCGATTCGCCGGCCTGCACCATCGCGCCGGGCGGCGCCTCCGTGGCGCGCGTCAGCCACCAGGCCGTGGCTTTGACGGTGGAGGGCGCCGACAAGGCGCAGTTCGAGAACATCCGCCTGATCGGCTTCCAGGACACGCTGTACCTGAAGTCGGCCGAGACGCGCGTGACGGCGCGCAGCTTCTTCCACAAGTCGTACATCGAAGGCGATATCGACTTCATCTTCGGCGACACCACGGCCTACTTCTACCGCAGCGAAGTGCGCTCGCTGGGCGACCGCACCATGTCGTTCGTGGGTGCGCCGAACACCAACTGGAAGACGAAGTATGGCTTCGTGTTCAACGAGGTGCACTTCACCAGCGACGGCAGGAACCATTCGCTGGCGGGCAAGTTCCACCTGGCGCGCCAGTGGTTCCACAACTCGCGCTGCTCGCCGTATGCGCCCGTGAATGTACCGGGCTACGCGTGCACGTTGGGCGAGACGAGCGTGTTCAATGCGCCGAAGGGCACCATCACGCCGACCGTGCTGGAAACGGTGGGCAAGATGGCCGTGCTGAACTCGCGCATCGGCCGGCACATCGACCGCAACGACGTGTGGACGGACTGGAACGCGCCTGGGATGCTGTCGTACCGCCCCGCGCAGTTCGACTCGAACGATTTTTATACCAACTTGAAGAACGCGGGCTTCGACCCCGTCAACGCCCTGGGCTACGGGAAGCAGCCCCTGCCAGCCGAGATCTACCTGGCAGAATTCAACAACGCCGACGAATAGTCGGCAGCATGAGTGGAGACAGCATGAACAATGTAAATCGGGTCGATGCAAATCAGGTCAACGCATCTGAGGTCAATGCATCCAGGGTCAACGACAAGCGCCGCGCGATGATGCAGGCAGCCAGCCTGGCCCTGGCCGGCGGCGGCTTCGGCATCGCCGGAGGCGCGCACGCCGCCATCGCGGACGACCCGTGGGGCCGCGCGCAGGACATCACCAGGCGCCTGAGCAAGCCGCTGAAGTTCCGCGAGCAGGACTTCCCCATCACCCAGTTCGGCGCCAAGCCCTGCAAGGTGGTGCAGGTGAAGGGCTGGATCTCGCACGACGACCAGGAGATGATCGGCACGCACGCGCCGGGCTCGTTCGACTGCTATCCCGCCATCGCGGCCGCCATCGCCGCCTGCCACAAGGCCGGCGGCGGCCGCGTGGTGATCCCGGCCGGGAACTGGTTCGTGGCCGGTCCGATGGTGCTGCTGTCGAACGTGCACGTGCACCTGAAGAAGGGCGCGAACGTGCTGTTCTCGAACCAGCCGACCGATTACGCCAAGTACGGCGAATTCGATTGCGGCAAGAAGGGCAGGCTGGTCATCTCGCGCTGGCAGAGCAACGACTGCCTGAACTTCGCGTCGATGGTCTACGCGTACGGCGCCGACAACATCGCGCTGACGGGCGAGGACTGGACCAGCATCCTGAGCGGCCAGGGCGGCATTCCGTTCAACGGCAAGGATGGCGACTGCTGGTGGACCTGGAAGGGCAAGAACCGCACGATCAACCCGGCCTCGCAGGCCAATACACCGGGCTACAAGGAAGGCCAGCTGACGCAGCGCGTGCCGAACCCGCTGAACCCGATGTCGCTGAAGGACGTGGCGCCGCACCTGACGGAAGAAGAGCGCCTGCACATCCAGGGCGAAGGCGACCGCTGGCGCGCGGACGAGCAGTACCTGCCGGCGCTGTCCGAAGCGGGCGTGCCGCTGGCGCAGCGCGTGTTCGGCCTGGGCCACATGCTGCGCCCGCCGATGATCCAGCTGATCGGCTGCACCAATGTGCTGCTGGAGGGCTACCACGTGAAGGACACGCCGTTCTGGCAGCACCACCCGGTGCACTGCCGTAACCTGGTGATCCGCAACGTGCACTGCAACAGCAAGGGCCCGAACAGCGACGGCTTCGATCCGGAAGCGTGCGACACCGTGCTGGTCGAAGGCTGCACGTTCGACACGGGCGACGACTGCATCGCCATCAAGGCCGGCAAGGACCTGGACACGCAGTACGGCCCGTCGCAGAACATCGTGATCCAGAAGTGCATCATGCAGAGCGGCCACGGCGCCGTCACGCTGGGCAGCGAGATGGCCGGCGGCATCCAGAACGTGTATGCGCAGGACCTGGTGTTCGAGAACATCCACTGGGCCACCGATCCGCTGAACACGGCGATCCGGCTGAAGACGAACATGAACCGCGGCGGCTACCTGAAGAACTTCTACGTGCGCAACGTGAAGATCCCGCATGGCGTGCAGACCAGCCCCTCGTTCTACGCATCGCTGCCCGGTTCGCCGATCGAATCGCGCACGGTGGCCACGGCGGCCGGCGCCGTCGTCACGTTCGACTGCGACTACACGCCGACCGCGGACACGGTGCGCACCCGGCCGCCGGTGGTGCAGAACGTGCAGATCTCGAACGTCACGGTCGGTAACGTGGAGGTGAAGAAGGGCGACAAGAAAGGCCAGAAAGCCTCGTGCTTCCAGGCGATCGTCATCCTCGGCCCCGTCGCCTCCGACTACAACGGCCCGCAGCCGATGCCCACCGTCGTGCCGGTGCTGGACGTGACCATCAGCGACTGCGACTTCGGCACCCCCGTCAACACCGAGCAGCCCTGGTTCCTCTACAACGTGAAGGGACTGAAGCTCAATCGCGTGAAGATCGGCGGCAAGGAGTACAACACCACGCTGTCGGCGTAGCGCCACCGGAGCCGGATGCACATCGGGGACAGGCACCTGCCGCAGGCGGCAGGTGCCTGTCCCCGATTTTGTGGAGTCGCCAGTTTCCCGTGCGTCCGCCACCACGCAATCGCCGGATGTCGCACATGGCGCCGGCGCACCGGGGTCTGGCACCGCCATCCATGGCGTCCGCAGAATCCGCGGCGTCCGCAGCGGTGCCTGACCCCAGCCGTTCCGGTGCGTACACCACGACCGCCCCCATGGTAAGGTTCCATCAAAACCACCGGAGCCCCCACCATGGAACGCACCTACCAAGAGTCCGCCCCCTCCCGCGCCGACATCGACGCCCTGACCGGCCCCGCCCTCCTCGAATTCGGCACCAACTGGTGCGGCCACTGCAGCGCCGCGCAGCCGCTGCTGGCCGAGGCCTACGCGGACCATCCCGACATCAGGCACTTCAAGGTGGAAGACGGGCCCGGCCGCTTGCTGGGCCGTTCCTTCCGTGTCAAACTGTGGCCGACCATGATCTTCCTGCAAGACGGGAAGGAAGTGGCGCGCGTGGTGCGTCCGGCAGATGCGGGCGAAATCCGCGACGCGTTTGCCATGATCGGCTTACCCGGCTGATGGCTTTCACCGCATGACCATGGAGGTCATGTCCCTGCCTGTACCGGAGTCACCATGCAAGAACCCCAAACCGGCCGAGTCAACTCGCCCGGCACCGTGCTGTTCGCCAGCCTGATCGGCACGACGATCGAATTCTTCGATTTCTACATCTACGCGACGGCCGCCGTCCTCGTCTTCCCGAAACTCTTTTTCCCCGCCGGCGATCCCACGGCGGCCACGCTGCAGTCGCTGGCCACGTTCGCCATCGCGTTCTTCGCGCGGCCCGTGGGCTCGGCCGTGTTCGGCCACTTCGGCGACCGCATCGGCCGCAAGGCCACACTGGTCGCGGCACTGCTCACGATGGGCATCTCCACGGTCGTCATCGGCATGTTGCCTACCTACGCATCGATCGGCGCCGCCGCGCCGCTGCTGCTGGCGCTGTGCCGCTTCGGCCAGGGCCTGGGCCTGGGTGGCGAGTGGGGCGGCGCCGTGCTGCTGGCCACCGAGAACGCACCGCCCGGCAAGCGCGCCTGGTACGGCATGTTCCCGCAGCTGGGCGCGCCGATCGGCTTCTTCCTCAGTGGTGGCATCTTCCTGCTGCTGTCCGAAACGCTGACGGACGAGCAGTTCTTCAGCTACGGCTGGCGCATCCCGTTCCTGGCCAGCGCGCTGCTGGTGCTCGTCGGCCTGTACGTGCGGCTGAAGATCACCGAGACGCCCGACTTCCAGAAGGTGCTAGACCAGGGCGAGCGCGTCGAGGTGCCGGCCATGGCCGTGCTGACGCAGCACACCCGCGTGCTGGTCCTGGGCACGCTGATGGCGATGGCCACCTTCGTGCTGTTCTACCTGATGACGGTGTTCGCGCTGAACTGGGGTGTACAGGGCCTGGGCTTCTCGCGCCAGCAGATGCTGGTCCTGCAGCTGATCGCCGTGGTGTTCTTCGGCCTGACGATTCCGGCCGCCGCGCTGCTGGCCGACAGGCATGGCCGGCGCATCACGCTGATCTGGGTGTCCGCCGCGATCGCGCTGTTCGGCCTCGTGCTGGGTCCCCTGTTCGATTCGCACAGCGCCGTGCAGGTGACGGTCTTCCTGTGCCTGGGCCTGGGCCTGATGGGCATGACATACGGCCCGCTGGGCACGATGCTGTCCGAGCTGTTCCCGGCCGAGGTGCGGTACACGGGCGCTTCGCTGACGTTCAACCTGGCCGGCATCCTGGGGGCCTCGCTGGCGCCGTACATCGCGACCAAGCTGGCCACCACCTACGGCCTGCAGTACGTCGGCTACTACCTGTCCGCCGCCGCGCTGCTCAGCCTCGTCGCGCTGGTGCTGACACGCCGCTCGAGCTGATACTTTCGGCATGGGCAGGGCGCGCTCCCTGCCGACTTGGCGAATTCGGCTGATTCTTCCTTTGGGAAGAGGGGAGGCGTGCTCCGTATAGGGATGACGGGGCGCGCCAGCTGCGTATGATGAAGCGGTTCCTTCCTCACTCGCCGCTACCATGCTGATCCTCACCAACGGCCGCTTCCACACGGCCGACAAAGCCAAGCCCTTTGCCACCGCCGTCGCCATCGACGACGGCAAGTTCCTCGCCGTCGGCGACATCGAAGACGTGATGCGCCACGAGTCGGTACGCAACAGCGCGGCCGCCCAGGTGATCGACCTGAACGGCCGCACCGTCGTGCCGGGCCTGAACGACTCGCACCTGCACCTGATCCGCGGCGGCCTCAATTACAACCTGGAGCTGCGCTGGGAAGGCGTGCCCTCGCTGGCCGATGCGTTGCGCATGCTGAAGGAGCAGGCGCTGCGCACACCGAGTCCGCAGTGGGTGCGCGTTGTGGGCGGCTGGAACGAATTCCAGTTCGCCGAGAAACGCATGCCGACGCTCGACGAGCTCAATGCCGCCGCGCCGGACACGCCCGTGTTCGTGCTGCACCTGTACGACCGCGCGTTGCTGAACCGCGCCGCCTTGCGCGCCGTCGGCTACGATAAAAACACACCCGAGCCGCCGGGTGGCGAGATCACGCGCGATGCGCACGGCAATCCGACCGGCATGCTGATCGCGCGGCCCAATGCGATGATCCTGTATGCCACGCTGGCCAGGGGACCGAAGCTGCCGCTCGACCAGCAGGTGAACTCCACGCGCCAGTTCATGCGCGAACTGAACCGCCTAGGCCTGACGAGCGCGATCGATGCGGGCGGCGGCGGCCAGAATTATCCCGAGGATTACGCCGTCGTCGAGCAGCTGGCGCGCGACCACCAGCTCACCATCCGCATCGCCTACAACCTGTTCACGCAGAACAAGGGCCGCGAGCTGCAGGACTTCCAGCAGTGGACCGAGATGGTCAAGCCGGGCGATGGCGACGACTGGTACCGCCACAACGGTGCCGGCGAGATGCTGGTGTTCTCGGCCGCCGACTTCGAGGACTTCCTGGAACCGCGTCCGGACCTGCCGCCGGAAATGGAAGCGCAGCTCGAGCAGGTGGTGCGCCACCTGGCCGAACAGCGCTGGCCGTTCCGCATCCACGCCACCTACGACGAATCGATCAGCCGCATGCTGGACGTGTTCGAGAAGGTCGACCGCGACATCCCGTTCGACGGCATGCACTGGCTGTTCGACCATGCCGAGACGATCAGCCCGAAGAACATCGAGCGGGTCAAGGCGCTGGGCGGCGGCATCGCCATCCAGCACCGCATGGCATTCCAGGGCGAGTACTTCGTCGAGCGCTACGGTGCCGAAGCCGCTGCACACACCCCGCCGATCGGGCGCATGCTGGCGAACGGCGTGCCGGTCGGCGCGGGCACCGATGCCACGCGCGTGGCCAGCCACAACCCGTGGACGGCACTGTACTGGCTCGTCTCCGGCCGCACGGTCGGCGGCCTGCGGCTGTATGACGCCGGTGCGAAACTGGACCGCGAAACCGCCATCGAGCTGTGGACCGCCGGCAGCGCGTGGTTCTCGAACGAGCAGGGGAAGAAGGGCCGCATCCAGGAAGGCATGCTGGCCGACCTGGCCGTGCTGTCCGCGGACTTCTTCCGCATCGACGAGGAAGCGATCAAGTCGATCGAATCCGTGCTGACGGTCGTGGGCGGGCGCATCGTGTTCGGGCAGGCCGAGTTCACGAAGCTGGGTCCTCCGGAGATTCCCGTGCTGCCCGACTGGTCCCCCGTCGCGACGACCGGTGGCCACTACCGCGCCGCGCCGCCACAGGCCGCAAAGTCCACGCTGCCGCACCAGTGCGCCGGCGCCTGCGCCGTCCACAAGCACGCGCACGACGTGGCCCGCAAGTCGACCGTCCCCGTCTCCGACTTCGCCGGCTTCTGGGGCGCCTTCGGCTGCAGCTGCTTCGCGTTCTGAGCGGCGCTGCGACCTCGAGAGCACGAGGTCGCACATAGCGGCAGAGAGCCGGGGTCTGACCCACAGCGCCGCTAGCCTTCGCCCGGGTTGCTAGCTACCCCGCGGGTCTGACCCCAGCAGTAAAAGCCAGCAATCCGGCGAAGCAGGCCCCAGCAGTAAGAGCCAGCAATCCCGCGGCGCAGGCCCCAGCAGTAAAGCCAGCAAGCCGCAGCGCAAACCCCAGCAGCAATGCCCCCAATCCCGCGACCCCAAGGACCCCCATGAACCCCCTGAAAATCCTCGCCGGCCTGATCCTCTCCTTCCTGGTCGGCCTGGCCTGCCGCCACTTCGCCATCCCCGCCGCCTCGCCGCCCGTGTTGTCCGGCGCGCTGCTGGTCTTCATGATGAGCACCGGCTACTGGCTGGTGGACCGCTACGTGGCCCGCCGCGCAGCGCAAAACAAGCAGCACTGCGGCGGTCACGCCATCGAAGCGCCGCGCCGGAGTACCCCATGACCGCGCTCGTCATCGGCGCCGTCCTCGGCCTGGCCCTCGGCGCCATCTGCCGTGCCTGCGACATTCCGTCCCCCGCGCCACCCACGCCGATCGGCGCACTGCTCGTGGTGGCGATGACCAGCGGCTACGTGGTGGGCGGGATGTTCTAGGCCTGTCGTGATGTCACGCCGCCCGCGGACCGGGCGGCACCAGCTGCGCCAGGATGCGTTCGCGGTTGTTCAACATGAAGGTGCGGAACGCCGGTTCCTTCACCGCCAGCCGCACAAGGCCGGGCAGCAGTTCGTAGCAGCAGCGGATGATCGTCTCCATGGCCTGGTCGTTCTGCAGCGCCGCGGTGGTCCATTGGCCCGCGCGCGCGGCGCCCGGGCTGCCATCGATCGCCTTCAGGATCCTGTCACGGTGTTCGCCAATCACGCGCGACACGGGTTGCATCAGGTCAGCCATCACTTCCTCCTGTCGAAAAAACTCCAGTCTCGTCCAGCGCTGGCGGGCAGCAGATGACCAGACGCAACAAGCCGCGTCGATAGCGCAAGGGCCGCAAAGGAAGTCATGGAATGCGCGACAGCCGAGTCCGTGTCCATGTCGGGGTCTGACCCCGACATGGACACGGACTCGGCAGGAAATGAAAAAGCCGCCATTCTCGCGAACGGCGGCTTGTCGATCTGGTGGTGATAGGTGGACTTGAACCACCGACCCCAGCATTATGAGTGCTGTGCTCTAACCAGCTGAGCTATATCACCGGAACGGGGCGCGGCAAAAAACGCCGCAAAGAAAAATGACCTGCACCGTTGCCGGTCAGGCCATTTTGTCTGGAATTTGGTGGTGGTGATAGGTGGACTTGAACCACCGACCCCAGCATTATGAGTGCTGTGCTCTAACCAGCTGAGCTATATCACCGCAACGGCAAGCATTATGGCGGCTCGCCTGCGTGCTGTCAAGGACGGCTCGGAATTTCGGTCGCCCGTGGCCAATCGAACAATATACCTCAAATCGCCACGGTCGCTCAAAATTGCGCGGGCAGGCGGGCCAGGATCTGCGCCGGGGCATCCGGCGCGAGGCAGTCGATGACGATCCGGTCGGGCATCGACCGCAGCCAGGTGAGCTGGCGCTTGGCGAGCTGGCGGGTGGCGATGATGCCCGTCTCGCGCAGCGCGGCGCGGTCGATGCGGCCGTCCAGGTATTCCCACGCCTGCCGGTAGCCCACGCAGCGCATCGATGGCAGGCCGGGATGCAGGTCGCCGCGGCGGCGCAGGTGGTCCACTTCGTCGAGCAAGGCATCGTCTTCCAGCATGAGGTCGAAGCGGCGCGCAATGCGCGCGTGCAGCACGGCGCGGTCCTGCGGCTCCAGCGCGAACGACAGCAGCTCGAACGGCAGTGCCTCGGGTGCGCGCAGCGCCAGCAGTTCCGACATCGGCCGGCCCGTCAGGCGGATGATCTCCAGCGCGCGCTGCAGGCGCTGCGCATCGTTCGGCTTCAGGCGCGCGGCCGTTTCCGGATCGAGCGTGGCCAGGCGCGCATGCATCGCCGGCCAGCCCAGCCGCGCCGCATCGTCTTCCAGCTCGGCGCGGATGGCCGGATCGGCACCGGGCAGGTCATCGAGTCCGTCGACCAGGCCCTTGAAGTACAACATCGTGCCGCCCACCAGCAGGGGCAGCCTGCCGCGCGTCACGATGTCGTCGACGAGCTGCAGCGTCGCGGTGCGGAACTGCGCGACCGAATACGCGTCCAGCGGATCGATGATGTCGATCAGGTGGTGCGGCACGGCCGCCCGTTCCTCGCGGGTGGGCTTGGCGGTGCCGATGTCCATGCCCCGGTACACCAGTGCGGAATCGACGGAGATGATCTCGGCCGGAATGCGTTCGGCAATCGCCAGCGCGGCGGCCGTCTTGCCGGACGCGGTCGGGCCCATGATCGCGACCGCGAGCGGCCGCCGGGGTGTTTCGTTCATTGAGGTTACTGCCCGCGGAGGAAAAGTTTGTCGAGCGCGTTGATCTCGACCTGCACCCAGGTGGGCCGGCCGTGGTTGCACTGGTCGGCGCGCTCCGTGCTTTCCATCTGCCGCAGCAGCGCGTTCATTTCGGGTTGGGAGAGGATGCGGTTGGCGCGTACTGCCGTGTGGCAGGCCAGGGTGCCCAGCAGTTCGTTGCGTCGCTCGATCAGCACGCGCGAGCCGCCGTATTCGCGCACATCGCGCAGCACGTCGCGCGCCAGCGTCTGCGCATCGGCGTTCTTCAGCAGCGCCGGCACGGTGCGCACCGCCAGCGTCGTCGGCGACAGCGCGGCGATGTCGAAGCCCAGCTTGCGCAGCGTGTCGCCATGCTCCTGCACGGTGCCCACTTCCACCGCATCGGCATAGAACGTCACGGGGATCAGCAGCGACTGCACCTGCATGTCCGTGCCGGCGATCTGCGCATCGAGCGCGTTCTTCAGCTGTTCGTACAGGATGCGTTCGTGCGCCGCATGCATATCCACCAGCACCAGGCCCTTGGTGTTCTGCGCCAGGATGTAGATGCCATGCAGCTGGGCCAGCGCGAAGCCGAGCGGGAATTCCTCGTGCGCCAGCGCGGCCGCGTTGGCCGTGTACGACGTCGGCTGCGGCATCGTGTACGGTGCTGGCGCGGGCGCGGCGCCGTCGGCAAACAGTGCGCCGTAACGCTCGGTGCTCTGCGCCACGCCACCCTCCCTGGTAAATGGCGACGGCGAGAACGTTGGCGCGTACGAAGGATTGAGCATCGCGCCGAACGAGGCCTGCTGCTGCGGGCGCCACGCGCCGGGACCGGCATTGCCACCACCTGCGCCCAGGGTATCGGCGGCCGGCAGGGGCGACGGCACGCTGCCGTGCGCCGTGGCGGACGTTTGCGCCAGCGCCCGCTGCACCGCGTGGAACACGAACTGGTGCACCGCGCGCCCGTCGCGGAAGCGCACCTCGATCTTCGACGGGTGCACGTTCACATCGACCAGCGCGGGATCGAGTTCCAGCGCCAGCACGTACGACGGGAAGCGGTCGCCATGCAGCACGTCCTCGTAGGCCGCGCGCACCGCGTGCACCAGCAGCTTGTCGCGCACATAGCGGCCGTTCACATAGAAGTACTGCGAGTCGGGACGGCCTTTCGATGCCGTCGGCAGGCCGGCGAAGCCGTGCAGGCGCAGCACGCCGGCGCCTTCGTCGATGCCCAGCCGCGCCTCGGCAAACGCCTCGCCCAGGATCTGCGCGCTGCGCCTGGCCATATCGCTGGCCATCCAGTGGTCGACCGTGCGGCCGTTGTGCGTGAGCGTGAACGCCACGTCCGGCCGGGCCAGCGCGATGCGGCGCACGACCTCGGCGCAGTGGCCGAATTCGGTCTGTTCGGACTTCAGGAATTTGCGGCGTGCCGGCGTGTTGTAGTACAGGTCCTGCGCGTTGACGGTGGTGCCCGGCGCGCCGGACGACGGCTGCACCGTGCCCAGGTGCGAACCTTCCAGTTCCCAGGCATGCGCGCCATCGGCCGTGCGCGAGGTCAGCGTGACGACGGCAACCGATGCGATCGATGCCAGCGCCTCGCCGCGAAAGCCCAGCGTGTTCACGTTCTCCAGGTCGTCCAGCGAGGTGATCTTGGAGGTGGCATGGCGCGCCAGCGCCAGCGGCATCTGCTCGGGCGGGATGCCCTTGCCGTTGTCGGTGATGCAGATGCGCTTGACGCCGCCTTCCTCGAGCCGCACCGTGACCTGCGTGGCACCCGCGTCCAGCGCGTTCTCCAGCAGTTCCTTCACCACGGCGGACGGCCGCTCGACAACCTCGCCGGCCGCGATCTGGGAGATGAGCTGGTCGGGCAGGGCGCGGATCGGACGCGGCGGGGAGGGAGTGTTCATGCGGGCATTCATGGTGGGCGAAATTATACTAGGCGGCGGCGATAGGCTCGCCCATGCCGCCAAACGCCGCGCCCTGTTCGACGGCGATTGCGTCGGGCCGGCTCAGCGCCGTTGCCACTGCTCGCTGGCCGGCGGGCAGTTCACGGGCACCGGCGTTTCCTTCGAACGTTCGATGGCACGGGGCTGAAACGACTGCGTCCTGAAGCAGCGCACGCCGCCGCGGCCAGAGTGGCGGGCGATGTGCACGCCGTCCGGCGACACGTAGTCGTCGATCGTGAAACCGTTGCTGGCGCCGTTGATGGCAGCATTGTTGGCATCCTCGAAGGCGCTCGTGTTGGCGGCGCCGAAGCGCACGTAGCCGCCGGGCTGGGTCACCTCCGGCACGGGTTCCGGTTGCGGCGGCAGCTCGCGGGCCGCCTGCGCCGCGCTCCGCCTGGCCAGGTCGGCCGCGGACAGCGGTTGCGCGGTCTGCGCGGCGGCCGGCAGCGCGGCCGCCAGCAGCACCAGCGCCAGGCAAAGGGGCCGCATCATTCGGCACTCCGCTGCCGTACCGGGATCGGCACATTGCACAGGTCCACATGGCCGGCCGCCACCTTCGTCCACGGGCCGCCGCGGTTGCGCTGCGCTTCCGCCACCGCCTTGAAGCTGGCCGAGTCGGTGCGCATCACTTCCCACCGGGCGCGCTGTACCTCGGGCACGTCGGCTGCCAGCTTCACGCTGGCGACGGGCACGCGCTGTTCGGCCCTGTCGTAGAAACCCATCGGACCGGGGCCGCGCGGCAGCACGGACAGCAGCGGCATGCCGTCCACCACGCGGCCGACGACGGTGATGTTGCGATCCAGCTGGCGGGGCGCCTGGCCGATCACGGCATACAGCGCGCCGCCGTTGCCGCTGTCCGCGCCCGTGTCGCGGCCCACGCCCACCATGCCGTAGCAGTGCGCCAGCCAGGCCTGGCCCGTTTTCGGATCGCGCGCGGACGGGAAGCCGTTCGAATGGCCCACCTGCGGCGCGTAGCCGTCGCGGTCCGGCAGGCGCGTGAAGGCCGTGTCGTTCCTGAGAGGGATGGTGAATTCGCCGGGCAGCGCAGCCTTTGCTGTCTTCAGCGCGCGCGGTTTGTCTTCATCCGGATCGCCCCACTGCACCACGTAGTTGTCCTGCGCGCGCAGGATCGCCAGGCCGTCGAAATAGCCGTCGCGGACCAGTGCGCGGATGTTGGCCGCGTGATTGGGCGCGAACACGGGCGCCAGCTCGATGACGACGCGGCCGGCCGGGATCTCGAGGTACAGCGTGTTCTGCGGATCGAGCGGGCGCCAGGCGCTATCCGGCGCCGCCTTGACGACGTCCGCGACGCTGGGCCGCGGCGGCAGTTCCTTCGCTGCCAGCGGCAGGGTCAATGCGATCGAGAGTAAAAACAGCGGCCGGCGCGTCATGGGCTCCTCTTTGCTTGCTGGACAGGGATGAAGAATTGTAAACTGCAATATGGACGAATTGGAAAGTCCTTGATCCGCCCGCGCTGTATGATGCCTGCCCATGGTCATAGGCGCCCCCGCCGCTCTTTTTAGGAATGTTATGGATTTCGTTCAATTGCTGGACATGCTGGTCCACGTCGACAAGACGCTGGACACGCTGATCGCGCAGTACGGCCCGCTGGTCTACGCCATCCTGTTTGCCATCGTCTTCTGCGAGACCGGCCTGGTCGTGCTGTTCTTCTTCCCGGGCGACACGCTGCTGTTCATCGCCGGCGCCTACTGCGCCACGGGGCACATGGACCTGGGCCTGCTGATCTTCCTGCTGCTGACGGCCGCCATTCTCGGCAACACCACCAATTACTGGATCGGCAAGGCGCTGGGGCAGCGCGTCTTCACCCATGACTACCGCTGGCTGAACAAGGATGCGCTGCGCCGCACCCATGACTTCTTCGACAACCACGGTGGCAAGACGATCATCCTGGCCCGTTTCGTGCCCGTGGTGCGCACCTTTGCACCGTTCGTGGCCGGCGTCTCCGCCATGCCGTTCGGCCGCTTCCAGATGTACAACGTCACGGGGGCGCTGGCCTGGGTGGTGTCGCTGTGCGTGGCCGGTTATTTCTTCGGCAATATCCCGGCCGTGCGCGACCACCTGACCACGATCGTGCTGGTCGGCGTGGGCGCGGCGGTGGTCCCCGTCGCACTGGGCGGCCTGTGGAAGTTCAGCCGCCGGGTGCTGAACAAGTAGTCAAGCCTTGGATTTTCTGGGGGAAATCAAGTTGGTTTCCCTCAAGTTTTGCCGTACGGCATCCGTTAATCGGGGCAAGTCTGTTTTTACTTTTCCCGATCAATGCGCAAGCTTTTCGCTTTCACACTCTTCTGCCTCGTCATGGGGACGGCCGCGGCCGAGCCGCCAGCGGCGATCGCGGGCGTGCGTCCGTCTTCGCCGGCACGGGACGATGCGATGGCAGTCGGCGACGGCAAGGCCAAGCCGGCCAAGCCGGCCCGCAAGCTGACCGAACGCGAGCAGGAAGAAGAGGCCGAGGCAGCCCTGTCGGCCAGGATCGCCGAGCGCCTGGCGCAGATGAAGGCCAACCAGGCGGCCCGCTATGCCGCCGCGGCCAAGGCCCGGAAAGAGGCGAAGGCGAAGCCGGTTCCCGCTGCCTTCGTGCCGGCCACGCCCCCACCCGCCAGCACCTTCTGGACTTATGAAGGCGAGTTCGGCCCGGCCAACTGGGGCAAGATCAACGCCGCCTGGAACAAGTGCAGCGCCGGCACGCGCCAGTCGCCCATCGACATCCGCGACGGCATCAAGGTTGACCTGGAGCAGATCGCGTTCGACTACCGCCCATCGGGCTTCTCCGTCACGGACAATGGTCATACTGTCCAGGTACAGCTGGGCACCGGCAATTTCCTCACCGTTGGCGGCCGCACCTACGAGTTGCAGCAGCTGCACTTCCACCGGCCGGCGGAAGAGCGCGTCAACGGCAAGACATACGAGATGGGCATCCACCTGGTGCACAAGGATATCGAGGGCCACGTGGCGATCCTCGCGCTGATGCTGCAGCGTGGCAAGCCGCAGCCGGCCGTGCAGACCGTCTGGAACAATCTGCCACTGGAAAAGAAGGACACGTTCACGCCGTCCGTCGTGTTCGACCCGAACGACCTCCTGCCGCAGCGGCGCGACTACTACACCTACATGGGCTCGATGACGGAGCCGCCGTGCAGCGAAGGCGTGCTGTGGCTGGTGATGAAGGAGCCGCTGCAGGCCTCGCCCGAGCAGATGGCGCTGTTCTCGCGGCTATACCCGCTGAACGCGCGGCCCGTGCAGGCGGCCGGCGGGCGGATGATCAAGGAATCGCAGTAACGACGTTTTTGTTGTGGGGTAGTGACTTTCGGGCGCCGCGTGGCGCCCGTTTTTTTTTGCCCCTACTGCCCAGCTCGTGTCACACCCTGGGGTCAGGCGTAGTGACACGAGCTGGGCACTAGGCCCGTTTCGCCGGTTCCGCACGGGCGCGACGCCGCTACGCATGAGTGCGTGTCACTACGCCTGACCCCAGACGGTGACACGAGCTGGACAGTAGCCCGTTTTTCAGCTGCGGGCGGTGAGCGTGTGGAGGCCGGTCCAGCTGGCGCCGGCGGCGAGGGGCTGCTGGTCGACGCGGGCCGGTTCGATGCACACGAAGCGCTGCCACTCGTCGTCGCGCAGGTCGGTCAGCCTGGCGGCCGCTTCGGCGCCGGGGTTCCAGACGACGAATTCCGTGAAGCCTTCCTGCGCCAGTTCGAGCGTGCCGTGGCCGGAGGCGAGGGTCAGGCTGGCGGTCGACGGGTAGATATTGTCCAGCGGGGGGCCGAAATGCAGGGGCGGCTCGTCGCGCAGGCCGCTCAAGCTGGTGCGCGTGAAGTCGTCGACCAGGTAGTAGGTGTGCAGCGCGCAGGCGAAGTCGAATGGTGCGTCGCCCGTGTTCGCGGCATGGAAGCGCATCTCCAGCGCGTCCGGTTTCAGCGTGAAGCGCAGCGTGAGGGCGAACGGATGCGGCCAGGCCGCAGCCAGCGCTGGCGGCACATCATCCTGTGTCAGCGCGAACTCGGCCCAGGCCGTGGTGTCCGTGCTGCCCTGGTCCGCCAGGCGCCAGTGCGACAGCCGCGCGAGGCCGTGCCGCTGGCCGGTACCGCGCGTGGAGAACTGCGGGAAGATGACGGGCACGCCGCCGCGGATCGCCGCGCTGCCGTCGCGGGGCGAGGCCGCGCTCATGAAGAGACGCTCGCGGCCATCGGCCGTCGTCCATGACGCCAGGTGCGCGCCGTACAGCGCGATCAGGGCCTGTGCGCCATCGGGCGCGGTGATGCGGACGGCCGGCAGCTGGCCGAACGTGTCGTTGCTCATGCTTGGATCCTCAGGTCAGCCGGTTCTTGGCGAGCGGCGGGTTCTTGGCGAAATACGAGCGGATGCCTTTCACGATGGCGTCCGCGATCTGGTCCTGGTAGCCGTTGTCGAGCAGGCGCGCTTCCTCGTCCGGGTTCGAGATGAAGGCCGTCTCGATCAGGATCGACGGAATGTCCGGCGCCTTCAGCACGGCGAAGCCGGCCCGTTCCACGGCGCCGTTGTGCAGCCGGTTGATGCCGCCGATCTGCTGCAGCACGGCCTTCCCGACCTTCAGGCTGTCGTTGATCTGCGCCGTCGTCGACAGGTCGAACAGCACGCTGGCCAGCTGCGGATCGTGGCCCTTCGTGTTGACGCCGCCGATCAGGTCGGCCTGGTTTTCCTTGTTGGCCAGCCAGCGCGCGGCGCCCGAGCTGGCGCCTTTTTCGGACAGCACGAACACGGACGATCCCCGTGCCGAGGGCGACACGAAGGCATCGGCATGGATCGACACGAACAGGTCGGCATCGACCTTGCGCGCCTTTTCCACGCGCACCGGCAGCGGCACGAAGAAGTCGCCGTCGCGGGTGAGCATCACGCGCATGTTCGGGTGCTGCTCGATCTTTTCCTTCAGGCGCTTGGCGATGGCCAGCACGATGTCCTTCTCGCGGCTGCCCTTGGCGCCGATCGCGCCGGGGTCCTCGCCGCCGTGGCCGGGGTCGAGCGCCACCGTCAGCATGCGTACCAGCTTGCCGTCCTTCTGTGGGATGGTCGGCCTGGCCTCGGGCTTCGGCGGCTCCGTCTTCAGCTCCGGTTTCGTGGCTGCGGCGATGTCCGGCCGGGGCAGCGCCTGCGAGGGCACGCCCGGCGCGGGAATCTTGTTGTCGGGCAGGGGCAGCGGAATGGCCGGATGCTGTTCCGCCACGGGCGGCTGGCCGACCGGCTTGCCGTCGCTGGACCACTCGCCCTTTTCGATCATCGCCGCGATCGGGTCCACCTCGTGCACCGGATACAGGTCGAAGATCAGGCGGTGCTTGTACTCGGCCACCGGCGCCAGCGTGAACACCTGCGGACGGATCTCCGACTTCAGGTCGAACACCAGGCGCACCACGCCCGGCCGGTTCTGGCCCACGCGCACCTGCTTGATGTACGGGTCGTTGGACTGGATCTTGGCCACCAGCGTCTTGAGCGTGGCATCGAGTTCCAGGCCTTCGATGTCGACCACCAGGCGCGCCGGATCCTTGACGATGAAGTGGGTGGCTTTCAGGTCCGTGTCGTTTTCCAGCGTGACGCGGGTATAGTCGTCCGCCGGCCACACGCGCACGGCGAGGATCTGCGCGGCGCGTGCGGACAGGGGCACCACGACCGACAGCAGCAGCGTGCCGCCGGCCTGCAGGAAGGTACGGCGGTTCTTGCCGCGACGGGTATCGGGGGGCGCACTCACAGGATGGGCGGGAAGTGGAGGCGTTGCAGGCATGACGTACCCAGGGCGGAAAACGCCTGCAATTCTACATCACGGCCCTCGCCAGCCACGCTCAGCGTGATCGCCAGGTCCGGCGGCGGCAGCACGCCTGCGGCCTTGTCCGGCCATTCGACGATGCAGATATTGTGGCCGTCGAAATCCTCGCGGAAGCCCGCGTCGAGGAATTCCTCCGGGCTGCCCATGCGGTACAGGTCATAGTGGATCACGTTCACCGGCGCGCCGTCGAGCGTGATGCGGTACGGTTCGGACAGCGTGTAGGTGGGGCTCTTGACGTTGCCGACATGGCCGGCCGCATGCAGCAGCGCGCGCGTGAGCGCCGTCTTGCCGGCACCCAGGTCGCCGTGCAGGTGGATCGCCAGGCCGGGCAGCAGGGCGCGGGCCAGCGCGAGGCCGAGGGCCGCCGTGTGGGCGTCGTCGCGCAGGTGAGCTTTCATCGTGGATCGCATAGAATGGAGGATTGATGCCTGGTGGATTGCTCCGCCATTGTACCGTCCATGTCGTCTTCCGCAGGGTTATCTTCCGAGGCACTCGCCGCGCTGGCCGCCGCCGTGAAAGGCTGGGGGCGCGAGCTGGGGTTTGCCGAGGTGCGCATCGCGGACGCGGACCTGTCCGCCGCCGAACCCGGCCTGCAGGCCTGGCTGGATGCGGGCATGCACGGCGAGATGGACTACATGGCCAGCCACGGCATGAAGCGCGCCCGTCCCGCCGAGCTGGTGCCGGGCACCGTGCGGGTCATCACGGCGCGGATGAATTATCTGCCCGCATCGCACCAGGGCGACTGGCGCGCCCGCGAACGGGCCCGGCTGGACGATCCGCAGGCCGCCGTCATCTCCGTCTATGCGCGGGGCCGCGACTACCACAAGGTGCTGCGCGCCCGGCTGCAGGGGCTGGCGGAGCGCATCCAGAAGGAAATCGGCGCGTTCGGCTACCGCGTGTTCACGGATTCGGCGCCCGTGATGGAGCTGCCGCTGGCGGAAAAGTCCGGACTGGGCTGGCGCGGCAAGCACACCCTGCTGCTGAACCGCGCGGCCGGCTCGATGTTCTTCATGGGCGAGATCCTCGTCGACCTGCCGCTGCCGGTGGACGCGCCGGCCGAGGCCCATTGCGGCCAGTGCAGCGCCTGCATCGCCGTGTGCCCCACGCAGGCCATCGTCGCCCCGGGCCGGCTGGATGCGCGGCGCTGCATCTCCTACCTGACCATCGAGCTGAAAAGCGCCATTCCCGTCGAGCTGCGTCCCCTGATCGGCAACCGCGTGTACGGCTGCGACGATTGCCAGACCATCTGCCCGTGGAACAAGTTCGCCCAGCGCGCCACCTTGCCGGACTTCGACGAGCGCCACGGCCTGGGCAGCGCCTCGATGATCGAGCTGTTTGCCTGGAGCGAGGATGACTTCAACCGCCGCATGGAAGGCAGCCCGATCCGCCGCATCGGCCACGAGCGCTGGCTGCGCAACCTCGCCGTCGGCCTCGGCAACGCCGCCACCCTGGGCGCCGCCGGCGACCCCGCCATCGTCGCCGCCCTGCGCAGCCGGCTCGACCACCCCTCCGAACTGGTGCGCGAGCACGTCACCTGGGCCCTCGACCAGCACGGTTACTGCTGAGCTCGTGTCCACCTTGGGGTCTGACCCCGACAAAGACACAGCCTCAGCCATGTTCTACAGCCGGGGCCGTGTACAGGTCAGGGTCTGACCCCATGGTGGACACGAGCTGGGCCGTGGTCAGGGCCGGGCGCGCCACTGGCCGCGGCGGCGCGTGAGCGTCAGCAGGAGGACGGTGGCGATGCCCCACGCCAGCACGGTGACAACGGAGGCCTCGATGCCGTACGCGCCCCCGCTCAGCCACGCCGGGCCTGACGATGTCACTTGGATCCAGCCGCGTGCGGCATGGCCGGAGACGGGCACGGCGAACACGGCGTCGAACAGGAAGTTCCACGCGAAGTGCATGCCGACCGGCAGCCACAGGCGCCGGGTGACGAGGTAGGCGCCGGACAGCGCGGCACCCGCCACGGCCGTGGCCAGCGCGCCCAGCATGGTGAAGCTCTCGTTCGGCATGTGCGCCAGCGCGAAGAGGAGCGTCGACACCACCAGCGCGACCGCCGTCCCCCACGATTTCTCCAGCAGCCGGAAGACGATCGCACGGAACAGGATCTCCTCCAGGAAGGCAACGAACACCTGCTCCGGCAGCGGCTTGACCAGCGCCGTCCAGTGCGACGTGCCGGTGATGGTATAGACGCCGGCCCCCAGCAGCACCACGCTGCAGACGACCACCAGCAACGCGCCCAGCCCCAGTCCGCGGCCCAGTTCCCGGCCCATGCCGTTCCGCCCCAGTTCGGCCAGCGGACGCTTCTCGACCCAGCGCACATACGCGCTATAGCCACCGATCACGGAGACGGCCATCAGCAGCATCGGCCACCCGACCCGATAGGCCTTCGGCACCTGTTCCGACAATGCACCGGCCAGCACCATGGTCACCAGCACGCTGAGCACTGCCAGCACGAACCGCACCAGTGGATGCGCCAGCAGGCGCTTGCGCAGCGGCGGCGTGGCGATGGCGGTGTCAGGGGAGGGCGTGGCAAAGGTGGCGCTCATGAAGTCTCCTTGAGATCGGGTGGGGTGGCAGTCGCTTCGAACCCGGCCCGCGCGGCGGCGATGCGGGCGCCGAACGGTTGGCGGTCCAGGGCGAGGATCGCCTGGGCCAGCGTCTCGGACAGCGGAAAGGGCAGGTCGGCATCCAGGCTGGCCGCCGCCTGGGCAGTGGCGGCCCAGCACTGCTGCAACCGGGGCAGCAGTTCGCGACCCCGCTGCGACAGCGTGACTAGTTTCTGCCGGCCGTCATGCGCGGCGGGCGTCGTCGCCACCAGATCTTCCTTCAGCATCAGCGCCACTGTCTGCGTTGCGGCCGGTTGCGTGATGCCGGCTGCCGTGGCGATCTGCCCGACGGTGCGTGCCTCGCCTGACGCCAGCGCCCGCATCACCGGCGTATAGCGGGGGCGGTAGTCGATGCCGGCCGCCACGTAGGCGTCGGCCACGGCACCGTCCAGCAGTTCGATCAAATGGCGCAATTGGGTACCGAGTCCTTGTTTCATGGCGCAATGATACACAAACTACATAAGCACTTATGTATATTTTTGCGCTGTTGTTTTATGGCCGAGTTCGTGTCCGTGGCGGGGTCTGACCCCAGGGTGGACACGAGCTGGGCTGTCAGGCCTTCAGCCGCAGCGCGGACCAGTCGGCGTCGAGGGCGATCATGGCGACGGAGTCGAGGCCGAGCGTGGCAGCAAAGGTGCGGATGGTGTCCCGGTGCAGGCCGGCCGCGTGGGACTTCGAGGTGCCTTTCAGGTAGGCGACCCACAAAGCGCCCTTCGGTGCCAGGCGCGTGCGGGCTTGCGGCAGCAGCGCTTCGAGTTCGGTCGATGCGTGCACGAACAGCAGCACCAGGTCGGCGGGCCCGCTGTCCACCAGCTTCTCGGCCGGCAGCTGGCCGGTGACGAACGCGTGGCGCGCGTCGGCGTTCAGCACGGCGATGGTGGCGGCGTTCTTCACGTACAGTTTTTCGGCGATGGTCTTGTCGCTCATGTCAGTCCTCCTCACCCAGCAGCGCTTCGAGCGCGCGCTGCGGGTCCTGCAGAAAATCGTGCATCACCTGGTATGGCTCGGTGTCCGTATAGTCGGTGCGACGCAGGCCGTCCGGCAGGCAGGCGTAGATGCGCGCGTCCGGATAGGCGGTCAGGATCGGCGAATGGGTGGCGATGATGAACTGCGATCCGGCGCGCACCAGCTGGTGGATGCGGGCGAGGGCGGCCAGCTGGCGCTGCGGCGAGAGGGCCGCTTCCGGCTCGTCCAGGATGTACAGGCCGTTGCCGCCGAAGCGGTGCGTCAGCAGCGCCATGAACGACTCGCCGTGCGACTGTTCGTGCAGCGATGTGCCGCCATAGGAGTTCAGCGCGCCCGGGCCCATCTCGTCCAGGTTGGTCGCCAGGTTGAAAAAGCTTTCGGCGCGCAGGAAATACCCGTCGCGCGGCCGGCGGTAGCCCCGGCTGATGCGCAGGTACTCGTGCAGCACCGAGTGCGAGGCGCGCGTGCCGAAGTTGAAGTTGCGCCCGCCGCCTTCCGCGTTGTAGCCCAGCGCCACGGCCAGCGCTTCGAGCAGCGTCGACTTGCCGCTGCCGTTCTCGCCCACGATGAACGTCACGTTCGGATGGAACGTCAGCACGTCCAGGTGCTGCACGGCCGGCAGCGAAAAGGGATAACGGTCGAAATCCGGCACCGCAGCGCGCCGCAAGGCGGCACTGATGGCGAATGTCGGCTTGAGCATGGCAGCGGTTCGAACGTTATTTCAGCAGCCCGGCCAGCTCCACGGCCGTCTTCACCTGCATCTTGTCGAAGATGTGCGCGCGGTGCACCTCGACCGTGCGCATGCTGATGCCCAGCTCGTCGGCCACCACCTTGTTCATCTTCCCCGCCAGAATGAGGTCGAGCACCTCGCGCTCGCGCGACGACAGCGTGGCCAGCCGCGCATGCACGGCCGCGTTGGCGCTGGCATCGAGGGATCTGGCCAGGCCCTGCTCCACGCGGTCCATCAGCTGGTTGTCGTTGAATGGCTTTTCAAAGAAATCGAAGGCGCCGCGCTTGAGGGTATCGACGGCCATCGGCACGTCGCCATGGCCGGTCAGGAAGATGACGGGCAGCCGTTCCGTCAGGCCGCGCGCGGCCAGCTGGTCGAACACGGCCACGCCGTTCATGTCCGGCATGCGCACGTCCAGCAGCACGCAGTCGCCGTGCGGATCGAATTTGCCGGCCTCCACGTAGGCCAGGAACTTGGCGCCGCGATCGTAGACCGCGGCGGGAATCGCGCGCGAGGCGGCCAGCCACGACAGCGAGTCGCGCACCACTTCTTCATCATCGACGATATGCAGCATGGGTGATTCTCCGGTTTGGCGCCGCTGCCGTCAGGATTCCGAAGCGGGCAGCGTAAAGGTGAATATGGTACCGCCTTGCGGGTTGTCGCGGTGGGTGAGCGTGCCGCCGTGGAACTCGATCGCCGTGCGGCAGATGTTCAGGCCCATGCCCATGCCCTCGGCCTTGGTGGAGAAGAACGCCGAGAACAGCCGCTCGGCCACCTCCTGCGGAATGCCGTGGCCGCAGTCGATCACGTTGACGGCCACCTGGCCGGCATCGACGTCGTGATGGGCTTCCACGCGCAGCACGCGCCGCGCCGGCGGCATGCCGGACATCGCCTCGATGCTGTTGCGCGTCAGGTTCAGCAGCACCTGCTCGATCAGCATGCGGTCGGCCCGCACGTCCGGCAGGTTGGCCGGAATGCTGGTCTGGAACACCACCTGGTGCGGCCGGGCCTGCAGGTCGATCAGCGCGCGGATGCTGTCCACCATCGACACCACCGATACATCCTGCCGTTCCGGTTCGCGCTTCTTCACGAATTCGTGCACGCTGCGGATGATCTGCCCCGCGCGCCGCGCCTGCGCGCCGGCCTGTTCCAGCGCCGGCTTCAGGGTGCCGGCATTGACCGACCCGTCGACACCCGGCCGCTCCAGAAGATTCAGTGCCCCCGTCGTGTAGCTGGAGATGGCGGCCAGCGGCTGGTTCAGCTCATGCGCCAGCATCGACGCGATCTCGCCCATCGTCGCCAGGCGGCTGGAGGCCTGCAGCTTCTCCTGGTGTTCGCGGTTCAGTTCCTCGATGCGCTTGCGGTCGGAGATGTCGAGGATGGAGCCCATCCAGCCCGTGTGCCGGCCCTCGTTGTCGACCAGCGGCGCCTCGAAGATCAGCACGGGGATGCGCGTGCCGTCGGGTCGCTGGAAGATCGTCTCGAACTGCGGCGTCACGGTCCCGGCCAGCACATTGGCCAGGCGGTGCTGGTACTCGGCCATCACTTCCGGCGCCCAGTAAGGCATCGGCGGCGAGCGGCCCACCAGTTCTTCTTCCGGGTAGCCCACCATCTGGCTGAACGCCGGATTCACATACGTGATGCGGCCTTCCAGGTCGCGCGCGCGCAGGCCGGTGACGAGCGAGTTCTCCATCGCCGTGCGGAACGCCATCTGCTGGCGCAGCGCTTCCTCGGCCGCCAGCCGGCGCGAGATGTGGCCCCACAGCGCCAGTAGGCTCCACAGCAGCGCCAGCGACAGCGCGATGACGGAACCGACCAGCAGGTTGGGCAGCAGCTTCGGTTCGCTCTTCACGCTGTCCGTCATCAGCGTGACGGCGGCGCCCGGCAAGTCGAGCGCGCGCTTGTGCGTGTAGACGCCGTGGCCGGGACCGGCCGCCGCGCGGCGCGCCAGGATGCGGTCGTCGCGGTCCAGCAGCGTGATCTGGTTGTCCTGCGCGAACCACCACGGCACCATCTCGTCGAGGATGGCCGACAGCTGGTAGGTCGCCACCAGCGACCCGAGGTAGGTCTCGCCGCGGAACAGGGGCAGGTGGTAATCCATCAGGATCGCGCCCGGCGCGCCGGCCGGGTCGACCGTCTGCGTGCCCGGTTCGCTGTACACGGCATGGCGGCTGCGGCGCGCCCGCTCGGCCGCATCGCGCGAGGCTGGCGTGAGGTTCGCCTGCGGCAGCGGCGCCTCGTCGCTCGACGCGGCCACCATGCCCGCCGGCGTGACCCAGCGCACGCGCTTCAGTTCCAGGCCCGTTTTGAGTTCGCTGGCCATGCGGTCGTGCAGCCGTGCGATCGAGGCGCCGGCCAGGATCTCGTTGCCCACGCCGCGCAGGTCTTCTTCATGGCGGCCCAGCTGGAAGCGGATGGTCTGCTCGACCCACAGCGTGTCGGCGATCAGCTGTTCCTGGCGTTCGCTGCTCTCCATCTGGCGCGCCTGCCAGGGCAGCCAGATCAGGATGGCGAGGAAGAACAGCACGAGCACCACCGGCAGCAGCCAGCGCACGGTGTTGGGGAAGGGAAGGCGCGGGGCGGGCCGGGTCACGGTAGTCATCGTGGCAGGGTAGGTGTTCTGGTCCGGCACGGTATTGTGGTTTTCCACAGTTGCCCCTTGCAAAAGCGTTCTATAGCCTGCAATGGCAGGAATAATAAATGCAATTCTCAGAAATGCAATTTCCTATAACAGGAGACACCATGCAAGTGAAATCCTTCCTGGCCACGGTCGCCGTTGCCGCCTGCTTCACCTCCTCCGCGTTCGCGCAAGCCCCCATCGTCATCAAGTTCAGCCACGTCGTCGCCACCGACACGCCGAAGGGGCAGGCCGCCGCCCGCTTCAAGCAGCTGGCCGAGAAGGCCACCAATGGCCGCGTGAAGGTGGAGGTCTATCCGAACAGCCAGCTGTACAAGGACAAGGAAGAGCTGGAAGCGCTGCAGCTGGGCGCCGTGCAGATGCTGGCGCCCTCGCTGGCGAAATTCGGTCCGCTGGGCGTGAAGGAATTCGAGGTCTTCGACCTGCCGTACATCTTCCCCACCAAGCAGGCGCTGTACAACGTCACGGAAGGCCCGATCGGCAGGAGCCTCCTGAAGAAGCTGGAGCCGAAGGGCATCACGGGCCTGGCCTACTGGGACAACGGCTTCAAGGTCATGTCCGCCAACAAGCCGCTCAACACGCCGACGGACTTCCGCGGCCTGAAGATGCGCATCCAGTCGTCCAAGGTGCTGGACGCGCAGATGCGCGCGCTGGGCGCCAACCCGCAGGTGCTGGCGTTCTCCGAGGTGTACCAGGCGCTGCAGACGGGCGTGGTGGACGGCACGGAGAATCCGCCGTCGAACATGTACACGCAGAAGATGCACGAGGTGCAGAAGTACGGCACGCTGTCGAACCACGGCTACCTGGGCTACGCGGTCATCGTCAACAAGAAGTTCTGGGACGGCCTGCCGGCGGACATCCGCACGGCGCTGGAAGGCGCGATGCGCGAGACCACCACGTATGAAAAGGCGATCTCGCAGCGCGACAACGACCTGGCGCTGGAGGCGATGAAGAAATCCGGCCGCACCCAGTTCACCACGCTGAACGCCCAGCAGCAGGCCGAATGGAAGAAGGCCCTGCTGCCGGTGCAGAAGCAGATGGAGAGCCGCATCGGCGCGGACCTGATCAACGCCATCAACAAGGAAGGCGTGAAGTAGGCACGCGCCGGTAAATCACGGACGGCGTCCTGTCGTCCTCCTTCGCATTCCGCTGCAATCATGGCCAGGGCAGACCCCGGCCGTGATCCGTCACGTCCATCATCGTCACGTCCATGATCTTCGGGTCCATGATCGTTACGTTCATGCGTGGCCCATTGCCGAGAACCGCCCATGAAATTCCTGGATCACCTGGAAGAGTGGCTCATCGCGTCCCTGATGGGCGCGGCCACCCTCATCATCTTTGTCGCGGTGGTGCACCGCTACCTCTCCGGCCTGCCGATCCCGTGGCTGCAGGACCAGCTCATCCGGATCAACGCCAGCTGGGCCCAGGAGCTGTGCATTTACATGTTCGTGTGGATGGCCAAGTTCGGCGCCGCGTACGGCGTGCGCACCGGCATCCACGTGGGGGTGGACGTCGTCATCAACCGCCTGTCGCCGCGGTGGCGCGACAAGTTCATCGTGTTCGGCCTGCTGGCCGGCGCCGCGTTCACCGGCATCGTCGGCGCGCTGGGGGCCTCGTTCGTGTGGGAGATCGGACACACGGACCAGACCTCGGCCGACATGGAAGTGCCGATGTGGCTCGTCTACCTGGCAGTGCCGGCCGGCTCGTGGCTGATGTGCTTCCGCTTCCTGCAGGTGATGGTCACGTTCGTGCGTACCGGCAGCCTGCCGAAGCACGACCACGCCCATGTCGAGGGACTGGACGAAGAACTCGGAGCCAGGGCATGAACGCGCTGGTCATCTTCCTGCTGCTGCTCGTGCTCATGCTGACCGGGATGCCGATCTCGATCTCGCTCGGCCTGACGGTACTGACGTTCCTGTTCACGATGACGCAGGTGCCGGTCGAATCGGTGGCCCTGAAGCTGTTCACGGGGATCGAGAAGTTCGAGATCATGGCCATTCCCTTCTTCATCCTGGCCGGGAATTTCCTCACGCATGGCGGCGTGGCGCGGCGCATGATCAACTTCGCCACCTCCTGCGTGGGCCACTGGCATGGCGGGCTGGCGCTGGCCGGCGTGATGGCCTGCGCGCTGTTCGCGGCCGTGTCGGGATCGAGTCCGGCCACCGTCGTGGCGATCGGTTCCATCGTCCTGCCGGCGATGGTCAAGCAGGGCTATCCGCGCCGCTTCGGCGCCGGCGTCATCACCACGTCCGGTGCGCTGGGCATCCTGATCCCGCCATCGATCGTGATGGTGATGTATTCGGTCACCACCAATACCTCGGTGGGCGCGCTGTTCATGGCCGGCGTGGTGCCGGGCCTGATGCTGGCCTTCCTGCTCGGGCTCACCACCTGGGTGCTGGCGAAGAAGCACAACTATCCGCGCCTGCCGAAGGCGACATGGGGCGAGCGGCTGGTGGCGTTCCGCAAGAGCGCCTGGGGACTGCTGCTGATCGTCGTCGTGATGGGCGGGATCTATTCGGGCGTGTTCACGCCGACCGAGGCGGCGGCGATGGCGGCCGTGTATGCGTTCATCATCGCCGTCTTCGTCTACAAGGATCTGAAGCTGTCGCGCATCGGCAAGGTGCTGCTCGATTCCGCGTCGATGTCGGCCATGCTCCTGTATATCATCACGAACGCCGTGCTGTTCTCGTTCCTGATGACGAGCGAGAACATCCCGCAGCAGATGGCGGCCTGGCTGACGTCGCAGGGCCTGGGCCAGGTGGCGTTCCTGCTGGTGGTAAACGTGCTGCTGCTGTTGGCCGGGAACTTCATGGAGCCGTCGTCCATCGTGCTGATCATGGCGCCGATCCTGTTCCCCGTGGCCGTCGCACTGGGCATCGATCCGATCCACTTCGGCATCCTCATCGTCGTCAACATGGAAGTGGGGATGTGCCACCCGCCAGTGGGGCTGAACCTGTACGTGGCCTCGGGCATCACCAAGATGGGCATCTCGGAACTGACGGTGGCCGTCATGCCCTGGCTGCTCACGATGCTGGGCTTCCTGGCGCTGGTGACCTACGTGCCGCAGATCTCGTTATGGCTGCCGCGCCTGGTCTACGGCACGCCCGGATGAGGCAGATTCTTGTCGGGTTACCACATACGATTGATGAATACCAGTCATTCCCGTAACGTGATTGAAATATTTTATTGCTACAAAAAAACAGGAGAAATGCCGCGATGGATCAGTTATGATCGCTCCTGTTTGGTGCAGCAAATAAGCTTATGCACCAAGGTAGCAAAGGGCTCGGCCCAAGAACATGCAGCGATGAACATCAGAGTCAGTGGGGAGTGGTAAATAAGAACGGGGCCGGAGACGGCAGATAAAGCGAGGAGACACGCGGTTCACAGTATGTTGTTGGATCACTGCTGAAGGCGGCCACAAGCCAGCCGCGGCGGGACCAAACAACCGGGATCGCGACCAGACTTAAAACGCACCTGATGGTGCGTTTTTTTTTGCCCGTACCCTTTGTCGCCACTCCCTGATCTGGCTCAGCGCAAAAGCTTGGTGTAGCATGGATGCCACAGTGTCTTGCCTTGAAAGGGCGTTAAGTGTGATGCAAATACAACAGCCGGACGATCTCTTCGCGGCCATCGTGGCCACGCCGTTTGGCGCACTCGGCATCCGTACCGGCGGCAGCGTCGTCACGGAGCTGGTCTACCTGCCGGCCAGCTTCGCCGAGAAGGCGGCCCAGGATCCGGTAGCAGAGCAAGCCGCGTACCAGGTGCTGCGCTATTGCGACGATGCGGACTTCCGCTTCGACCTGCCGCTGGCCCAGGTGGGCAGCACGTTCCAGCGCAAGGTGTGGGATGCGATCCGCGCCATTCCCCGCGGCGAGGTGCGTACTTACGGCGAGGTGGCGAAACACGTTGAATCGATGCCGCGCGCCGTGGGCCAGGCCTGCGGCGCCAACTACTTCCCGCTGGTGATCCCCTGCCACCGCGTGACGGGTGCCCAGGGCCTGGGCGGCTTTGCCGGCAGCGACGACCGCAACGGCTTCACGCTGGACGTGAAACGCTGGCTGCTGGCCCACGAAGGACACCGCGAGTACGCATGGCAGCAAACGACTCTGCTCTGATCGACGAGTTCTGCGACACGCTGTGGCTGGAGGACGGCCTGTCGAAGAACACGCTGGCCGCCTACCGCCGCGACATGAAGCTGTTCCATGACTGGCTGGCGGAGACGAAGCCGGGGAGCGGGCTGCTGGAGGTGCGGGGAGCCGACATCGCCGCCTACTTCGCGGCCCGCCATGGCGACACCAAGCCCAGTTCCGCCAACCGCCGCCTGTCGGTGCTCAAGCGCTTTTATGGGCTGGCGCTGCGCCAGGCGCGCATCGGCGTGGACCCCTGCCTGAAGCTGGCCTCGGCGAAGCAGCCGGCGCGTTTCGTCCATACGCTGGGCGAGGCGCAGATCGATGCGCTGCTGGCCGCGCCGGACACGCGCGAGCCGCTCGGCATCCGCGACCGCACGATGCTGGAGCTGATGTATGCGAGCGGCCTGCGCGTCTCGGAACTGGTGGCGCTGAAGATCACGGAGCTGAGCCTGAACGACGGCATCGTGCGCATCACGGGCAAGGGCGCCAAGACGCGCCTGGTGCCGTTCGGCGCCGAAGCGCGCCAGTGGATCGCCCGCTACGCCAGCGAGGCGCGCGGCGCGATCCTCAACGGCCAGCAGGACGATGCGCTGTTCGTCACCGCGCGCGGCGGGCCGATGACGCGGCAGATGTTCTGGGTGCTGGTGAAGAAGCATGCGCAGAAGGCCGGCATCACGGCGCCGCTGTCGCCGCACACGCTGCGTCACGCGTTCGCCACGCACCTGCTCAATCACGGCGCCGACCTGCGCGTGGTGCAGCTGCTGCTGGGGCACTCGGATATTTCGACCACGCAGATCTACACCCATGTGGCGCGCGAGCGGCTGAAACAGCTGCATGCGGTACATCACCCAAGGGGATAGCTTTTCCGCGATCCTTGAACTGACGCATAATGGAGGGGAAAGGGAGGCTACCATGGCAAAAACAAATTTCAGCTACGAGAAACGGCAGCGGGAATTGGAGAAGAAGCGCAAGGCGGATGAAAAGGCCCGGCGCAAGGCGGAAGCGAAGAACCGGCCGGAAGGCGAACAGCAGGCGGACGAGGCTGGCGCGGAGAATGCCGACACGGACGCCACCGAGACCGAGGCCGCCGACACGGACAGCACGGTGGCAAGGCAGGAATAGCGCTGCGCCAGCGACGGCGGGCAACGACGAAGAACAGGGGGACAGGCACCCGCCCGGCAATCCGGGCAGGTGCCTGTCCCTTCCTTGTTCCGGCGGCGTTGTTTTTTGGAAATGAAGCGTCGCCCCGAGCATCGGCTGGCGGGGCGGCTTGAGACAGCGCAAGCGCGCGCCGGGGCGGGGCGGGAAGAATGGCACGATGGGCCAGCACCATCTCACCTCCGCCGCCGCCGACGGGCCAGCCGCCACGGACCTGTCCAGCCTGGCGCTGGACGTGGTTGCACGCCTCGTCGCTGCGCTGGAGCGCACGCCGCTGGTGGCCATCTGCAGCATCGACCGGCAGGGCGTCGTCCGCTTCTGCAATGAAGCCTGCGCCGCGCTGTGCGGCCGGGACGCGGCCGACGTGGTGGGCCGCCCCTTGAACGAACTGTTCGAGCGCGGCGCCCGCCAGCCGGACTACGACGCGCTCATCGAGGCCGCCTGGCACAGCGGCCGCAACGCCCCCTGCGGCGACTGGCCGGTCCATGCCGGCGGCCGCGACCTGTGGCTGCAGTCCACGCTGGTGCCCGTGTTCCACGATGGCGCGCTGGCGCAGGTGGTCTGCATGGAGGTCGACATCACGGCCCGCAAGCAGGAAGAGCAGGCGCTGGTGGCGGCCGGCAGCAACTTCCGCCAGATGTTCCTGAAGTCCGGCGACGCCATCCTGCTGGTGCGCGAAGGCCTGATCGAGGAAGCCAATCCGGCCGCGCTGGCGCTGTTCAGGTGCCCGCACCAGGAAACCTTCGTGGGCCGCCGGTTGGCCGACTTCTCGCCCCTGCAGCAGCCGGGCGGCATGCTGTCCGAAGCGGCCGCACTCGATTACCAGACGCAGGCGCACGCGCAGGGCAACTGCCGCTACGACTGGCGCTACCTGGACTGCCGCGGCAACCTGTTCTGGGCCGAGGTGCTGATCACCTCCGTCACGCTGGACCACGAGTTCCTGTTCTACGTGCTGGTGCGCGACATCTCGGCACGCAAGAACGCCGAACGCACGCTGTACCTGGCCGCCCAGGTGTTCGAGAACAGCCGCGATGCGATCCTGCTCACCGACCGCGAGCGCCACATCATCGCCATCAACCGCGCCTATTCCGAGATCACCGGCTTCGGCAGCGACGAGATGCTGGGCAAGCCGCTGTCCGTCTACCGCTCCGGCGTGGAGGACGACAGCTTCTTCCGCGAGGTGTGGAACCAGCTCGATGCCACCGACCACTGGCAGGGCGAGATCTGGTCGCGCCGCAAGAGCGGCGAGCTGTTTCCCGCCTGGCTGGCGCTCACCGCGATCCGCGACAGCGCCGACCATATCAGCAACTACATGGCGATCGTGTCGGACATCACGGAACGCAAGCGTTCGGAGGAGCACACCCGCCACCTGGCCGAACACGACTTCCTGACGGACCTGCCGAACCGCGTGCTGCTGCTGGACCGGCTGTCGCTGGCGCTGTCCACGGCCAGCCGCAAGGGCAGCATGCTGGCCATCCTGTTCCTCGACCTGGACCGCTTCAAGCACATCAACGACACGCTGGGCCACCAGGTGGGCGACCAGCTGCTCAAGGAAGTGGCGGCGCGGCTGCTCAAGTGCGTGCGCAAGGTGGACACCGTGAGCCGCCAGGGCGGCGACGAATTCGTCATCATCCTGGCCGACATCGGCGACATCGACCATGCGGCCCACGTGGCGGCCACGGTGCGCGCGGCGATCTGCCAGCCTTACCACATCGGCACCCATGAACTGAACGTATCGACTTCGATCGGCGTCTCCATCTACCCGAGCGATGGCGACGACATCGACACGCTGGTGAAGAACGCCGACATTGCCATGTACCACGCCAAGCAGAGCGGCCGGAACAACTTCCAGTTCTTCAGCGCCGCCATGAACGAGCGCATCATCGAGCGCGCCACGGTCGAGAACGGCCTGCGCCGCGCGCTGGCGGAAGGCCAGTTCGAGCTGGCCTTCGAGCCGGAGCTGGACATCGCCAGCGGCGCGCTGGTGGGCGCCGAGGCGCTGATCCGCTGGCGCCATCCGGAGCTGGGCGTGCTGCTGCCGGAACGCTTCATCCCGGTGGCCGAGGATGCCGGCCTGATGGTGCCGATCGGCGACTGGGTGCTGCGCGAAGCCTGCCGCCATGCGCGCGCATGGCATGACGAAGGTCACCCGGTGCTGGTGGCCGTCAACCTGTCGCCCGCGCAGTTCGTGCAGCACGACCTGGTCGACAATGTGCGCGCGGCGCTGGAGGTGTCCGGCCTGGAAGCGCGCTACCTGGAGCTGGAACTGACGGAGGCGATCATCATGAAGGGCGGCACGGGCACGGCCGACACGCTGCAGGGCCTGCGCGCGCTGGGCGTGCGGCTGTCGCTGGACGACTTCGGCACCGGCTGGTCGCGCCTGGGCCAACTGAAGGACTACCCGATCGACAAGCTGAAGATCGCCCAGGCCTTCATGCGCAACGGCGTGGACACGACCATCATCCGCACCATCATCGCGATGGCGCGCAGCCTGGAGATGACGGTGATCGCGGAAGGCGTGGAAACGGCCGAGCAGCTGGAATTCCTGCGCGGGCAGGGCTGCGACCAGTACCAGGGCCACCATGCCGCGGCGGCCGTGAAGGCCATCGGCATGGACGGGGTATTACATTGAACGCCTAGAACAGCCGCATGCGCACCAGTACCTGGCCGTGGTCGGACGCCTCGGGCGGCGCCAGCTGCAGGTGCTCGTTGAAGTAGCTGACATCGACGACTTCGCCGATCGCGCGCGGCGAATTGCGGTTGAATTCCTCGGAGACGAGCACGTGGTCGATGGTGGACTGGTGGCCTTCGTGGACGCTGGTGAAGGCGGTCGGCGCATCCTGGCGCAGCTGGATCTGGCGGCTGTCGTACAGGCGGCCGCGGCGCTCCTCGGCGGCGGCCAGGTGCGGATCGGCGGACGTCGCCACGCTGCGCGTGCCGCCGCTGCCGAGCACGATCGTGGTCGTCACCGCATCGGCCGTGTCGTTGAAGTCGCCCAGCACCACGCAGGGACGACGCGATTCGCGCATCATCTTCGACAGCAGCACGCGCAGCGCCACCGCCTCCGTGCCGCGCCACACGAGCGAGCGCAGGCTGGCCATCGCGTAGTGCAGGGGATCCTCGCCGCTGTCGCCGCTGCGGTAGTCGGGGCGGCGCGATTTCAGGTGCACCACGATCACGTCCACCGCCTGCTCGTTGGGCAGCAGGACCTGCACGTGCAGCGGCGCGCGCGCGAAGCGGTCCGAGTCCGGGCTGCCGGTATCGCACGGCACGTCCGCCGGATAATTCACGTAGACATTGGGCGGGCTGGCCAGCGGCAGGCGCGAGACGAGCGCCACGTTCGGCGTCATGCGGGTGGCATGGGGATCGGGATCGAAGCCGGCGTGCACGGCATCGCGGTAATGACGGGTGCGGCTCAACACGTCGCGCAGTGCCGCCTGGGAGAAGATTTCCTGGAAGCCGATCACGTCGGCATCGAGCTGGTCGAGCTGCTGCGCAATCCACTCCACCTTCGCTTCGTAGCCCGCCGGGGTGAGGGGCTCGAGGTTGTCGTACAATTTCGCGCCGGGCGGGGCGAGGTTGCAGACATTGAAGGTGGCAAAGCGAATTTCTTCCTGCATAATGAGAAACTCCTTTTCACTCGATCGTAACACGCATGGCCAGGAAAGAGCATATTTCAGAAACCCCCGCGACGGCGCTGCTCAAGAAGCACAAGGTGCCCTTCAGCGAGCATCCGTACGGGTACGAGGAACATGGCGGCACGTCCGTCTCGGCCCGCGAACTGGGGGTCGACGAGCACCACGTGGTCAAGACGCTGGTGATGCAGGACGAAGCCGCCAAACCATTGATTGTGCTGATGCACGGAGATTGCAAGGTCTCCACCAAGAACCTGGCGCGCAATATCGGCTGCAAGTCCGTCGAACCGTGCAAGCCGGAGGTGGCGCAGCGCCATTCCGGCTACCTGGTGGGCGGCACGTCGCCGTTCGGCACGAAGAAGGACATGCCGGTGTACGTGGAGGAATCGATCCTCGCGCTAGAAACGATTTATATCAATGGCGGACGGCGCGGCTTCCTGATTGGCATCGCGCCGGCGGTGCTGGGGCAGGTGCTGGGGGCGAAGGCCGTCAACTGCGCGCTGGCGGATTGACCGCTACGCCAGCAAAAAATGGGGACAGACCCCATTTTTGAAGCAACGAAAAGAAGCAACCAAAAGAAGCAGCAAAAAGAAGCAGCAAAAAGAATCAACAAAGCACATAGGATTCACGGGGAATGATTACAGTACTGCTGGCGCTTGCCGCCTACCTGATCGGTTCGATCTCCTTTGCCGTCGTCGTGAGCAAGGTCTATGGCCTGTCCGACCCGCGCACCTACGGTTCCGGCAATCCGGGCGCCACCAATGTGCTGCGCAGCGGGAACAAGGGCGCCGCCATCTGGACGCTGGTCGGCGATGCCTTCAAGGGCTGGCTGGCGGTCTGGCTGACGATCCACTTCGCCGCCCGCCTGGGGATCGGCGACGGCACCATCGCGCTGGTGGCGCTGGCCGTGTTCCTGGGCCACCTGTGGCCCGTGTTCTTCCGCTTCCAGGGCGGCAAGGGCGTGGCGACGGCGCTGGGCGTGCTGCTGGCGCTGGATGTCTGGCTGGGCCTGGCCACGCTGGCCACCTGGCTCGTCATCGCGTATGCGTTCCGCTATTCCTCGCTGGCCGCGCTGCTGGCCGCCGTGTTCGCACCGTTCTACTATGGGCTGCTGTTCGGCGTCGAGCCGCAGCTGTTCGCCGTCGTGGTGATGAGCGGGCTGCTGGTGTGGCGCCACGCATCGAACATCGGCAACCTCATGGCGGGCAAGGAGAGCCGCATCGGCAGCAAGAGCAAGGCGGCCGCCGCGGCCGCGAAAAAGAAGTAACCGTCTTGCAAATCGGCGGCCGGCCCATATCATCTGACGATGGGCCGCCGCCGGCGGCCACCGCACTGAAAGGCCGCCATGTCCACACCCCTCCGCATCGACTTCGTATCCGACGTTTCCTGTCCCTGGTGCGCCATCGGCCTGAACTCGCTGGAGAAGGCCATCGCCAGGATCGGTCCCGATCTCGCCGTCGAATTCCACGTCCAGCCCTTCGAGCTGAACCCGAACATGGGCAAGGGCGGCCAGGACATCGGCGAGCACATCGCCGAAAAATACGGCAGCACGCCGGCGCAGCAGGAGCAGTCGCGCGAGATGATCCGCCAGCGCGGCGAGATCGTCGGGTTCCAGTTCGCGATGGACAAGCGCGGCCGCATCTACAACACCTTCGATGCGCACCGCCTGCTGCACTGGGCCGCGGAAGTCGATGAAGAAGAAGTGGGCCAGCAGCGCGCTCTGAAGCACGCGCTGCTGGAAGCCTACTTCACCAACGGCGAAGACCCGAGCTCGCACGAGGTGCTGCTGCGCGCCGCCGAGAAGGTGGGCCTGGACCGCGCCGCCGCGGCGGAAGTGCTGGCGTCGAACGAATATGCCGACGAGGTGCGCGAGCTGGAAGCGTTCTGGCAGGATGCGGGCGTGCGCTCGGTACCGGCCGTGGTCGTCAACCAGAAGCACCTGATCTCCGGCGGCCAGCCGCCCGAGGTGTTCGAGCAGGCGCTCCGGCAGATCATGGCCGAAGGCTGACCGGGCCGCATTCCCTTCCTCCCTCTCCAGTCGAGCTTACCACCTGCTAGCGATTGCGCTACACTGCCGCCATCGACGGCCGTCCTTCGGCGGCCTTGCAGCGCACACAGGAGAACCGCCATGCCGACCGCCATCTGGAACGGAACCGTCATCGCCGAAGCGAGCGACGCGGAAGTGGAAATCGTCGAGAACAATGTCTACTTCCCGCCGCAGAGCGTGAAGCGCGAACTGCTGCGCGACAGCACGCACACGACCATGTGCCCGTGGAAGGGCGTGGCCAGCTACTACGACGTGGAAGTCGATGGCCAGCGCAACCGGAACGCGGCCTGGTACTACCCCACGCCGAAGGACGCGGCCAAGGCCATCACCGGCCGCATCGCGTTCTGGCACGGCGTCGAGGTCTGCCGCTAGGCGGCGTCCGTTCGACTGAGTGGACAACCTTACCCACACCTTCGTCGGCCTGGGCGTCGGCGAACTGGTGCAGCGCTCGCTGCCGGCCGAGGCGGACGCGCCGCGCCAGCGCACCCGCCACCGCCTGCTGCTGACGGCCTGCGCGGCGGCCAGCAACTTCCCCGACCTGGACCTGTTCCTCACGCACCTGCTGCCGGCACCGCTGGGCTACCTGCTGCACCACCGCGGCCACACGCACACGCTGCTGTACGCGATTCCACAGGCCTTGCTGCTGCTGGCGATGCTGTGGGTGTTCTGGCCGAACGCGCGCCAGCTGCTGCGCACCAGCCCTCACGCGCGGCTCGGGCTGGGGCTGGCCATCGTCCTCGGCTTCCTGCTGCACATGTCGATGGACCTGCTCAATTCCTACGGCATCCACCCGCTGTATCCGTTCGATCCGCGCTGGTTCTACGGCGACCTGGTGTTCATCGTCGAACCCGTGTTCTGGGTGGCGTTCGGCGTGCCGCTGGCGCTGGCCATCCCGAACCGCATCCTGCGCGGTCTCGCGCTCGGCGCGCTGACGCTGTTCCTGGCCGGCGCCACGTGGCGCGGCTATTTGGGCTGGCCGTCGCTGGCGGTCCTGCTGGTGCTGGGCGGCGTGCTGGCCGCGCTGCGCATCACGCGCCGGCAGAGCCGCCGGGCCCCGGCACTGGCGGCGCTGCTGAGCGTGGGCTTCATCGCCGTGCAGGGCGGCGCTTCGTCGGCCGCACGCAGCCAGGTGGAAGCCACATTGCACGGCATCGATCCCGCTTCGCGCGTGCTGGACGTGGCGATGACGGCGTTCCCCGCCCAGCCGCTGTGCTGGTCCTTCGTGTCGATCGAGGAGAACGAACAGGCCGGCAGTTACCGCCTGCGCCGGGGCATGCTCAACCTGGCGCCGGGAGCGCTGGCCTCCTGTCCGGCGGGCCTCACCGATCCGGCCGCGACGGAAGCTGCTGCACCGGGCATCGCGCTGGCCGCACCGTGGACCGGCGATCTGGCCATGCTGCGCACGCTGGCCGGGCGCGACTGCCATGTGAACGCGTGGCTGCGCTTCGCCCGCATGCCGGCCGTGGACGGCGACAGCGCCACCGACGTGCGCTTCTCGGCCACCCCGCGGGGCAATTTCGCCACGCTGGACATCGCCGACAGCGCGCGCACGCCGTGCGCCGACGTGCCGCACTGGGGCTACCCGCGCGCCGACCTGCTGGGCCCCGCACTACAATGAGCGCCCCGCATCGTCGCGATCACCCCACGCCACCGGCGCCATGAACGACCGTCCCCAGCCCGCACCGCCCGTCCGCTCCACCGATCCGCACCAGTACTACGGCAAGCCCGATGGCGGCTGGCGCGCCAGCCTGTACGAGATCATCTTCGAATCGGAGACCCGCAAGGGCCAGCTGTTCGACCTGGGGCTGATCGGCGCGATCCTGCTGTCCGTGCTGGCCGCGGTGCTCACATCCATCGCGCCGATCGCGCGCGAGCACGGCACCTGGCTGGTGGCCGCCGAGTGGTTCTTCACGATCCTGTTTACGATCGAGTACGTGGCGCGGCTGCTGTGCGTGCGCCGGCCGGTGCGCTATGCGCGCAGCTTCTTCGGCGTGATCGACCTGCTGTCCATCCTGCCCAGCTATATCTCGCTGTTCCTGCCCGGCGCGCACGTGCTGCTGGACGTGCGGATCCTGCGCCTGCTGCGCATCTTCCGCATCCTGAAGCTCACGCTGTACATCCAGGAATACAGCATGCTCAACGAGGCGCTGATGGCCAGCCGCCGCAAGATCCTGGTCTTCCTGTCCGTCGTGTTCCTGGTGGTGTTCATCCTGGGCACGGTGATGTACGTGGTGGAGGGGCCGGCGCACGGCTACACGAGCATTCCCACGGCTGTCTACTGGGCCATCTCGACGATGACGACGGTGGGCTTCGGCGACCTGGTGCCGAAGACGGACATCGGCCGGTTCATCGCCTCGTTCATGATGCTGCTGGGCTGGGGCATCCTGGCCGTCCCCACCGGCATCATCAGTTCGGAGATCGCCGCGCAGCGGGGCCTGCGCACGGTGCTGGGCCGCAGCTGCACGCGCTGCCTGCTGACGGGACACGACGCCGACGCGCGCTTCTGCAAGGCCTGCGGCGAGGCGCTGCCGCCGGCGCAGGGCTGACCCGGCCGTTGCAAGAACGTTCACGGGCGTTGCAAATTCGTGGCCATGGCACGCGAATTGCTGGTACATTGGCTTGACTAGACATTTCCGCCAGGAGCAAGCCATGAACGAGTCCGTTCCCACCAACCAGCCCGCGATCGATCCGCGCACGGGCAAGCCATGCCGCAGCGAGCGCATGGCGGCACGCGGGGTCGACCTGCAGAAGAAGCATGTGCGCACCGGCGCGGTGGCGGCCGGCGGCCTGCTGGCCCTGGTCGGGCTGGCAGCGATGCTGCTGGGTAGCTGAAGAAGCTTAAATCACGCGCAGTTCATCGAGGGGCCAGCGCGGCCGCACGTTGAACGCATACTCGCGCCGGGCCGCCTGCGGGTTGATCTGCAGGCGCTGGGCACCGGCAAACGCGATCATCGCGCCGTTATCGGTGCAGAACTCCAGCTCGGGATAGTAGACGCGGAAGCGCTTCTTCGCGGCCGCCGCATTCAGCGCGGCGCGCAGCTGGCTGTTCGCGCCCACGCCGCCGGCGATCACCAGCCGCTTCAGGCCCGTCTGCTTCAGGGCCGCGACGCACTTCGCCACCAGCACATCCACGATCGCGTCCACGAAACCGCGGGCGATATCGGCCTTGCTCTGCTCGCAGACGTTGGCGGCATCCTGCTTCTTCACCACCGTCAGCACGGCCGTCTTCAGGCCGGAGAAGCTGAAGTTCAGGTCCTTCGAGTGCAGCATCGGCCGCGGCAGTTTATAGGCCGCGGGGTCGCCGAATTCGGCCAGCCGCGAGATGGCCGGTCCGCCCGGATAGCCGAGGCCCAGCAGCTTGGCGGACTTGTCGAACGCCTCGCCGGCCGCATCGTCCACCGTCTCGCCCAGCAGTTCGTACTGGCCCACGCCATCGACGCGCATCAGCTGCGTGTGGCCGCCGGAGACGAGCAGCGCCACGAACGGAAACTCGGGCGGGTCCGACGCCAGCAGCGGTGACAGCAGGTGGCCTTCCAGGTGGTGCACGCCCAGCACCGGCTTGTCCAGCGCCAGGCCGAGGCTGCACGCGATCGACGAGCCCACCAGCAGCGCGCCGGCCAGGCCGGGGCCCTGCGTGTAGGCGATCGCATCCACATCCCTGGCGGCGATGCCGGCATCCTGCAGCGCCTGCTGGAGAAGGGGGATGGCGCGGCGGATATGGTCGCGCGACGCCAGCTCCGGCACCACGCCGCCATATTCCTCGTGCATGGCCACCTGCGAGTGGAGGGCGTGCGACAGCAGGCCGCGGTCCGTGTCGTACAGGGCCAGGCCGGTTTCGTCGCAGGAGGATTCAACGCCAAGAACGATCATCGCAGGAGGGGAAAGAAAAGGGCAATCCGCCATTGTAATGGAAAGCGGGGGCGGCTTCATCCGGTCACCATGGCCCGATGGCCCTGGATTCTGCGCTGCCGGATCGGGACTGGCCGCAGCAGCGGATTGCGGCCATGCCGGCTTCACTGGCGTCACCTGCGGCCCTGTCGCGGGGCGTGGCCGCACCGTGGCAGTGCGGCGGTCCGCGTGGCGGTGTCCGTTTCCCGCTGCGGGCATGGCATCCGTCTTGCTAATACCTTCCAGCGGCAGGCGCCGCCGAAGGAGAAGCAATGCCCGAACAATGGAAACTGATTTGCAAGCTGAAGGACATCCCGCCCGGCGGCACGCGCCACGTCCCGCGCGGCCTGGCCTGGCAGGAGCTGCCCGGCGTGGCCCTGGTCCGCACGGTGGACGACCGCGTCTTCGCGCTGCTGGACAGCTGCCCGCGTTCGGGCGGCACGCTGTCGGCCGCCGCGCTGTACGCCGGGCCGATGCAGTGTCCGCTGCATGCGGAAACGATCGATCCCGCCACCGGCTGCCAGGGCGCGCCGGAGCAGGGCTGCACGCGGCGCTACAGCGTCAAGCTGGAGGAGGGCAGGATCTACCTGGATGTGCTGGAGCTGAATGCGCCGGCCAGCCGGGCCGAGGCGGCGCTGGCGGGCACGTATGGCGTGGCGCCGCTGGTGCAGGCGTTTGTTTGATGTCCTGGGGCCAGGCCCCGGGACACGCATGCAGCCGCCGCCTCAAGGCCGGCGCCGCAGCTCCGCATCGGCCGCCTTCAGCATCGTCACGGTCGTCTCCCAGTCGATGCAGGCATCGGTGACCGAGCAGCCGTACTGCAGCTGCGACAGGTCCGCCGGGATCTTCTGGTTGCCAGCGACGATGTTCGATTCGACCATCACCCCGACCAGCGACCCGTTGCCATGCACGATCTGGTTGATCACATCGGTCATGACCAGCGGCTGCAGTTCCGGTTTCTTGTAGCTGTTGGCGTGCGAGCAGTCGACCACGATATTGGCCGGCAGCTTGGCTTTCGCCAGCGACTGTTCGGCGATCGTCACGGAGACGGAATCGTAGTTGGGACGGCCATCGCCGCCGCGCAGCACCACGTGGCCGTACTGGTTGCCGCGGGTGCGTACGACGGACACATTGCCGGCGCCATTGATGCCCAGGAAGGCATGCGGGTTGGCAGCCGACAGGATGGCGTTGATGGCGATGCTGATGTCGCCATCCGTGCCGTTCTTGAAGCCGACCGGGGTCGACAGGCCGGAGGACATCTCGCGGTGCGTCTGCGATTCGGTGGTGCGTGCGCCGATCGCGGTCCAGGCGATCAGGTCGCCCAGGTACTGCGGCGAGATCGGGTCCAGCGCCTCAGTCGCCGTCGGCAGGCCCAGTTCGCACACGTCCAGCAGGAACTGGCGCGCCTTTTCCATGCCGATGTCGACGCGGAACGAGTCGTCCATGAACGGGTCGTTGATGTAGCCTTTCCAGCCCGTCGTGGTGCGCGGCTTTTCGAAGTACACGCGCATCACCAGCAGCATCGTGTCCTTCACTTCCTCCTGCAGGGCCTTCAGGCGGCGCGCGTAGTCCAGGCCGGCCACCGGGTCGTGGATCGAGCAGGGGCCCACGACGACGAACAGGCGCTTGTCCTTGCGGTCGAGGATGTTGCGCAGGTCCTCGCGGCCCTGGGTGACGGTGGCGGAGGCCTTGGCCGTCAGCGGCAGTTTGTCGTGCAGCTCGGCCGGCGTGGGCATCGAGGCGAACGAGGTGACGTTGATGTTTTCGAGATCGGGGGCGGTCATGGCTGGCTTGGGTCTGGTGGCGGGTTGTGCTGGTGCGGATGACGGTACTGCTGCTGGGTTTTGTTCGGTTTTTGTCCCGGCTAGCCAAATAGTGTAGCGCAAATGCGGTAAGCTGTTTCCATGAGTACTGAAAACACCACGATTCCATTCCCGGCTGCCGCGTTCATCAAGGAGATCGGCCGGGGCGTCAAGGGCGCACGGAGCATGAGCCGTGCCGATGCGTTCAACCTCTACCAGGCGATGCTGGACGGCCGCGTCTCCGACTTGGAACTGGGCGGCATCCTGCTGGCGATGCGCATCAAGGGCGAATCCGTCGACGAGCTGGCGGGCTTCCTCGATGCCGCCGAAGCGTCGTTCGCGCCGCTGCGGGCCCCGGCCGGCGAGTTCGCGCCGGTGCTCATCCCCACCTACAACGGCGCGCGCAAGATGGCCAACCTGACGGCGCTGCTGGCCCTGCTGCTGGCGCGCGAGGGCGTGCCGGTGCTGGTGCATGGCGTGTCCAGCGACGTGGGCCGCGTCGCCACCGCCGAGGTGCTGGCCGCGCTGGGCATCGCGCCGGCCGCCTCCGCCGATGACGCCGAGCGCGCGCTGGCCGATGGCAACGTCAGCTTCATCACCATCGACACGCTGGCGCCGAAGCTGGCCCACCTGCTGTCGCTGCGCCGCGTGCTGGGCGTGCGCAACTCCACGCACACGCTGGTGAAGATCATGCAGCCGTTCGCCGGGCCGGCGCTGCGGCTGGTGTCGTACACGCATCCGGAATACCTGGAAACGCTGGGCGAATACTTCCTCACCGCCGCCCCGCAGGCCAGGGGCGACGCGTTCCTGATGCGCGGCACCGAAGGCGAGACGATCGCCAACGCTACCAAGGCGCAGAAGATCGACTGGTTCCACGACGGCGAACGCACCGTGCTCGTCGAACGCCAGATGATCGCCGAAGCCCAGCCCGTCCTCCCGGACGACAGGAGCGCGGCCGCCACCGCCGCCTGGATCGGCGCCGTGCTGCGGGGCGAAACACTGGTCCCCGACCCGATCGCCCAGCAGGTCGCCCACTGCCTCGCCGTCTCCCGCGCGCTGCGCACCCGCCACTACAGCTGACCCCGTGTCCACCTTGGGGTCAGACCCCGACAAGGACACGGCCTCATCCATGCGATAAGGCAGAGCTCGTGTCCAAGTTGGGGTCTGACCCCGAAGTTGACACGGGCTGAACAGTAATGCCTCGCGTAGAATGCCCGGTTTGATGCGAAGGATGGATATGGCGGAGCTGGTGGATGTGGTGGTGATCGGCGCGGGTGCGGCCGGGATGATGTGTGCGGCGGCGGCCGGGCAGCGGGGCAGGCAGGTCGTGCTGGTCGACCATGCCGGCAAGCTGGCGGAGAAGATCCGCATCTCGGGCGGCGGGCGCTGCAATTTCACCAATGTGAATACGACGCCGGCCAATTTCCTGTCCGAGAATCCGCACTTTGCCCGCAGCGCGCTGTCCCGCTACACGGCCCAGGATTTCGTGGCGCTGGTGAAGAAGTACCGCATCGCCCACCACGAGAAGCACAAGGGCCAGCTGTTCTGCGACGACTCCGCCGAGCAGATCATCGCCATGCTGAAGGCCGAGTGCGATGCCGGCCAGGTGCAGTGGCACATGCCCGTCAAGGTGGAGGAGGTGACGCAGGAGGCCGACCACTTCATCGTCCACACCAGCACCGGCCCCATCCCGACGCAGGCGGTGGTGATCGCCACCGGTGGCCTGTCGATCCCGAAGATCGGCGCGACCGACTTCGGCTACCGCATCGCCAGGCAGTTCGGCCTGGCGATCGTCGAGCCCCGTCCCGCCCTCGTGCCGCTCACCTTCGACGAGGCGCAGTGGCAGCCCTTCGTGCCGCTGGCCGGCATCTCGCTGGAAGTCGATGTCGAAACGGGCAGCCTCAAAGGTAAAAAGCCCACCGGCGCCCGCTTCCGCGAAGACCTGCTGTTCACGCACCGCGGCCTGTCCGGCCCGGCGATCCTGCAGATCTCCAGCTTCTGGCAGCCGGGCACGCCGATCACGATCAACCTGCTGCCGGAGATGGATGTTGCCGCCACCCTCATCGAAGGCAAGGGCACGATCAAGAAGCAGCTGGACAACGTGCTGTCCCAGTGGCTGCCGTCCCGGTTGGTGGATGGCCTGCTGGGGGCCCACGGCTTCCAGCCCGATGCCCGCCTGGCCGACATGCCGGATGCCCAGCTGCGCCGCCTCGGCCAGGCCATCAATGCGTGGACCGTCACGCCCAATGGGTCAGAGGGCTACCGCAAGGCCGAAGTGACCCGCGGCGGCGTCGACACGAAGGAGCTGTCCCAGCAGACGATGATGGCCAACAAGGTGCCCGGCCTGTACTTCATCGGGGAGAGCGTGGACGTGACGGGGTGGCTGGGCGGCTACAACTTCCAGTGGGCCTGGTCGTCCGGGATGGCGGCAGGGCTGGCAATCTGATATGATTCTGGTCCCCAAGGCGCCGAGGCGCTGCGGTTTCTGATGTAGCTACGCACTTTGTTGTTAGTTAGCGGGTCGACAGGTTTCGGCGTGAAGCCCGCATAAAGCCTATTGTCTGTCTGGACAAATGCTGCTAATATCGCTGTCTTCCTAAAAACCCTCTAACGGTTTGAATTTTTACATGACCACTATTCGCCTTAAAGAAAACGAGCCGTTCGAAGTCGCCATGCGCCGCTTCAAGCGCACCATCGAAAAAACCGGTCTGCTGACCGAACTGCGCGCACGCGAGTTCTACGAGAAGCCAACGGCAGAGCGCAAGCGCAAGCTGGCCGCCGCCGTGAAGCGCCACTACAAGCGCATCCGCAGCCAGCAACTGCCGAAGAAACTGTACTAATTCCGCCGCGTGGGCGGACCCGCCGATGGCGCCTCTCGCCTCCGGTCCGCCCGTGTTCGCGCCCACCCGCTCCGGCTAGTCCGCAGCGGGTTTTCCGTTTTTACGACCCACGATTCACGATCCTATTGGAAGGTGCCGCCATGAGCCTGAAAGCCCAGATTACCGACGACATGAAAGCCGCGATGCGTGCCAAGGAAGCCGGCAAGCTGAACACCATCCGCCTGATCCTCGCCGACATCAAGCGCAAGGAAGTGGACGAGCAGATCGAGCTGAACGACACGCAGGTGCTGGCCGTCGTCGAAAAGATGATCAAGCAGCGCAAGGATTCCATCACGCAGTTCGAAGCGGGCGGCCGTGCCGACCTGGCCGACATCGAAAAGGCCGAACTGGCGGTGCTGGCGGCCTACATGCCGGCCGGCCTGTCCGATGAAGAGATCGCCGCCGCGGTGAAGGCCGCCGTGGCCGAGTCCGGCGCTGCCGGTCCGCAGGACATGGGCAAGGTCATCGCCATCCTGAAGCCGCAGCTGGCTGGCCGTGCCGACATGGGCGTGGTTTCCGGCCTGGTCAAGAAAGCCCTGGCCGGCGCCTAAGCCGATGCCACCGCTGCGTGTTGAGCTGGATCAAGTGTCCAGCAAGCGCAGCGGTATAGCCTGACCTGGCATAAAGCAGCGATCCCAAACAGATGATTCCACAGTCTTTTATTTCCGACCTGCTGAACCGCGTCGACATCGTGGACGTCGTCGGCCGCTACGTGCAGCTGAAGAAGGGCGGCGCCAACTTCCAGGGCCTGTGCCCGTTCCACAACGAAAAATCCCCCAGCTTCACCGTCAGCCCGACGAAACAGTTCTATCACTGCTTCGGCTGCGGCGCGCACGGCACGGCGATCGGCTTCCTGATCGAATACTCCGGCATGGGGTTCGTCGACGCCGTGAAGGACCTGGCCCAGAACGTGGGCATGATCGTGCCGGAGGCGGATGACAAGATCCCGCCCGCCCAGCGGGCCCAGATGCAGGCGCAGAGCATGGCGCTGTCGGACGCGATGAGCACCGCCGCCGACTTTTACAAGGCGCAGCTGCGCAAGGCGCCGAACGCCATCGGTTACCTGAAAGGCCGTGGCCTGACGGGCGAGATCGCTGCCCGCTTCGCCCTCGGCTACGCGCCAGAAGGCTGGGACAACCTGAAGGCCGTGTTCCCCCAGTACGACGCCCCGGTGCTGCTCGAAGCCGGCCTCGTCATCGACAAGGTGGACGAGGAAGGCCGCTTCATCAAGCGCTACGACCGCTTCCGCGAGCGCGTCATGTTCCCGATCCGCAACACCAAGGGCCACGTCATCGCCTTCGGCGGCCGGATCATGGAGCAGGGCGAGCCAAAGTACTTGAATTCCCCGGAAACGCCTTTATTTTCAAAGGGTTCTGAACTGTATGGCCTGTTCGAGGCGCGCCAGGCGATCCGCGACGCAGGCTATGTGCTGGTGACGGAAGGCTATATGGATGTCGTCGCGCTGGCCCAGATGGGTTTCCCGCAGGCCGTGGCCACCCTCGGCACGGCCTGCACGACGATCCACGTCCAGAAACTGTTGCGCCAGACGGACAATGTGATCTTCAGCTTCGACGGCGACAAGGCCGGCCGCCGCGCTGCCCGCCGCGCGCTGGAGGCCTGCCTGCCCCACGTGGCGGACGACAAAACGCTGAAATTCCTGTTCCTGCCGCAGGAACACGATCCGGACAGCTACATCCGCGAATTCGGCGCCCCCGCGTTCGAACAGCAGGTGCACGAAGCGATGCCGCTGTCCCAGTTCCTGCTGCGCGAGGTGGCTGGCGAGCACGACCTGGACGAGCCGGAAGGCCGCGCCCGCGTGCAGTTCGACGCAAAGCCGCTGCTGCAGGCGATGACGCCGTCCGGACTGCGGCTGCAGATCGTCCGCGGCCTGGCCTCGATGACGCAGAGCACGCCCGGCGAGATCGAGGCGCTGTTCGAACTCAGCAAGCCGGTGGCCACCGCCCGCAAGGCGCCGCCGAAAACCAAGCGGCAGGAGCCGGTGGGGCTGGAGCTGAAGATCATCCGCGCCGTCGTCACGCACCCGTCGCTGGCGCTGCAGCTGGACGAGGCCGCACTGGCCGCCTTCCGCCAGTTCGGCCCCGAGCAATGCGAGCACCTGGTGCACCTGGTGCAGCTGGCGCAGGGTCTGGGCGAGCACAGCTCTTTTGCCGCGCTGGCCCAGCAACTGAAGGAACAGGGCGAGGAATACGACGCGATCATCGGCGAAATCGCCGCCGCGCCGGAACCGGATCTGGGCACGGAACAGATGTGGCTGACGGCCACCGTGCGCCAGCTGAAGCTCGATATCCTGAAAGCCGAACTGAACCAGCTGTTCGCGGCCGGATTGTCGTCGGAGGAATTGGGCGTGCGCTATCGCGAGATAACGGCAAAGCAGGAGATGTTATTGCGCGAGGAGCAGTCGGAATTGGCGAATCGTTGAATATCGCCGTCCCCGGCACCATCTGCATTATCCCCGGAAGTACGAAGCCGGGGCAGTACTTCTGGTATTGTAAAAGTGGCGTGCTATAATAAAACGCTAAGTATTTCAATACCTTGGCAAGGTTTTTCAGTTCAGGATTTGTGTTTGTTTTCAGTAAGTTGGGCTCAATGGCCGGCGCTTTGACAGCGTCTCGGCGGCAGGGTTCGAACTTGTGTAAGACGGCGCGAGTTTCTTGTCGCCCGCCAGGCGCAACAGCCTGCGTCCCACACGGTTCATGCCCCTAGCCCCATAGCGCTGTCATACAGTAGAATTTCTGCTAACCATGGTCGTTTGCCTATAAAAAATCTGGCAAACCCGGTCAGCGGATGACTGGTCGCCGCTGTGAGCGGCAGTACGTGCAGCAAGTGATAGCAGTGCCGGATGGGAGGGGCCCGAGCATCGGCCCTTACGGCATCATCCTCAAACCGTAAAGCAAGTCGTTGTGACATCGAAAGCGCCTGTGCCAGCAAAGAAACCTGAAACCCAAGCGGCTGCAAAGCCCAGCAAAGTGACCGCCCGCGCCGCGAAGACGGCCGACAAGGCAGAGACCAGCGCGGAAGCCATTGTGGACGCGGGCGATGCCGCGCGCGCCGCTGCCGCGCCGCCGGCGGTCAGTCAGACCACGGATGCCGCCACCCTGGCCGCCATCGACACGTCCGGCTACGTGCTGCCGAGCGTGAAGGTGCCGGGCCGGCGCGGCCGCAAGCCAAAGGAATTCCAGCCGGAGAACGAAGAGGTTGCCGCCCTGAACGCCGTCGAGCGCGCCGAACTGAAGGCCGTCGACAAGGCGAAGGCGAAGGACCGCAAGGCCAAGGAAAAGGCGCTGCTGAAGGATGCATTCTCGTCGGACACGGAAGCGACGGAAGAAGAGCTGGAACGCCGCCGCCAGAAGCTGAAAACGCTGATCAAGTTCGGCAAGGAGCGCGGTTTCCTCACGTACGCCGAGATCAACGACCATCTGCCTGACAACATCGTCGATCCGGAAGCGATCGAAGGCATCATCGGCACGTTCAACGACATGGGCATCGCCGTCTACGAACACGCGCCCGATGCCGAGACGCTGCTGCTGTCGGACAACGTTGCCACCGTCACCAGCGACGACGAAGCGGAAGCCGCCGCCGAGGCCGCGCTGTCCACCGTCGACTCCGATTTCGGCCGCACCACCGACCCCGTGCGCATGTACATGCGCGAAATGGGGTCCGTGGAGCTGCTCACCCGCGAAGGCGAGATCGAGATCGCGAAACGCATCGAGGACGGCCTGAAGGACATGATCCAGGCGATCTCCGCCTGCCCGGTGACGATCGCCGAGATCATCGCCACCTCCGACCGCATCCGCCACGACGAGATCAAGATCGACGAGATCGTCGACGGCCTGGTCGACGAGATCGAGGAAGCGCCGGCCCCGCCGCCGCCGCCCGCCCCGTCCGAAGATGACGACGAGGAAGAGGAAGAGGAAGAAGAGGCGGAAGAGGAAGGCGAGGAAGCCAACGCGTCCGGCGCCGCCGCCGGCTACTCGGCCGAACAGCTCGAAGCGCTGAAGAACAATGCGCTGGGCAAGTTCGACGAGATCGCCAACCAGTTCGACAAGATGCGCAAGGCCTTCGAGAAGGAAGGCTACAACTCGAAATCCTACGTGCGCGCGCAGGAAGCGATCTCGAACGAGCTGCTGAACATCCGCTTCACGGCGAAAGTCGTGGAAAAGCTGTGCGACACGCTGCGCGGCCAGGTGGACGAAGTGCGCCACATCGAGAAGCAGATCCTGGACGTGGCCGTGAACAAATGCGGCATGCCGCGCGCCCACTTCATCAAGGTCTTCCCGGGCAATGAAACGAACCTGGAATGGGTGGACGGCGAAGTGGCTGCCGGCCACGCGTACAGCGCGATCCTGGGCCGCAACATCCCGACGATCAAGGAACTGCAGCAACGCCTGATCGACCTGCAGGCCCGCGTCGTGCTGCCGCTGCCGGACCTGCGCAACATCAACCGCCAGATGGCGGCCGGTGAAATGAAGGCGCGCAAGGCGAAGCGCGAAATGACGGAGGCCAACCTGCGCCTGGTGATCTCGATCGCCAAGAAATACACCAACCGCGGCCTGCAGTTCCTCGATCTGATCCAGGAAGGCAATATCGGCCTGATGAAGGCCGTGGACAAGTTCGAATACCGCCGCGGCTACAAGTTCTCCACGTACGCCACGTGGTGGATCCGCCAGGCGATCACGCGTTCCATCGCCGACCAGGCGCGCACGATCCGGATTCCCGTGCACATGATCGAGACGATCAACAAGATGAACCGGATCAGCCGCCAGATCCTGCAGGAAACCGGCGCCGAGCCCGATCCGGCCACGCTCGCGATCAAGATGGAAATGCCGGAAGACAAAATCCGGAAGATCATGAAGATCGCCAAGGAACCGATCTCGATGGAAACGCCGATCGGCGACGACGACGACTCCCATCTGGGCGACTTCATCGAGGACAACAACACGCTGGCACCTTCGGATGCGGCACTGCATGCCTCGATGCGCGGCGTGGTGAAGGATGTGCTCGATTCCCTGACGCCGCGCGAGGCGAAGGTGCTGCGCATGCGCTTCGGCATCGAGATGTCGACCGACCACACGCTGGAAGAGGTCGGCAAGCAGTTCGACGTCACCCGCGAGCGGATCCGGCAGATCGAAGCAAAGGCGCTGCGCAAGCTGCGGCATCCTTCGCGGTCGGACAAGCTGAAGAGTTTCCTCGAAGGGAATTGAGGGCTTCGACAGGGCTGCCGTGCTCCTGACAGGCCAGCAAGTAGGCCTTGACGGCAGGCGGTCCAGACCCTATTCTGCCGTGTTCGTTGGCGGATGTTTTGCTAACGAAAATACGGCAGGATAGTGTGTCTTGTCTCAGTAATACGTTGTACGCATTCGGCGCTCGCCGGATGTTCTGGCAGTACTCTGGGCCTCTAGCTCATGCTTGGTTAGAGCAGCGGACTCATAATCCGTTGGTGCCGTGTTCGACTCACGGGAGGCCTACCAATTACGCATCGTCATGATCAATAGATTGGCTGAGTTGCACTCCAAATCTTTCAGCATTCCACCTGGTCGTGATTGCCAGGCCCGGCCGATGCAAATTTCTGACAAATCCGATCGTACGATACCCAGCGCAATACTGCGCGCGCCGAGCATCGTCAGCGCCTAAGCTGGCCGCATCAGAAGCCAGGTTTAAATGGATGACGATCCGGTCGCGATCGCGCGCAACGCCCCTTATTCCCCGCATCAGAAGGCCTGCCGCTGAGCGGTTATCTGAAAACAGGGGCCAATATGGTGGGTGGGGTTGTTCTCATTGCAGGGTCTATAGGCATTCTGTATTTCAGCGGCGGACTTTCCACCCCAGCCAGTGCCGAGGGCGTCGTATTTATAGTGACTGGAGTCGCCGTCCATTCTGCGGCCCAACATCATCCAACCAAGGATAATGAAGCATGAGCACTCTGGAAGAACTTGAATAGCTTGTTGATACACGGTCGCTATCGCCCTCCCGGTTTTGGCCCGGCGCAGGACGACGATGACGATGCACCGCAGGTGGTGTTACTGCCCGGAGACATCGCGCCATACTGGCTCAAACTCGGTCCTCGCGGCGAACACATCGGTCGTGAACCGGTGACATGGGCATTGGCAGCCGAGTTATGACCTACCGGGACGACAAACATTTTTGTGAAGTGCGCGACCGCATCCCTAAGACCCCCCACGCCAGCTCGCCGCCTGACTCTCCAGTACATCCAGAATATTCCCCAGTACCAGACTCATATCCAGCCGATGCAGCCCCCATCCCGGCTGGGCTTCGCGTAGCGCCGCCGCCGGTCCGGCAACCCGCAGTACATTCCCCTGCCGGTCCGCGACGCATTCGGCGCTGTACATGCGCTGAGGTGCGATCCAGCCCGTCCCCGACGGCGCCGGCAAATAGGGCTTGAGCATGCCGGCTCCGCCGGAAGGCGCGGCGGGATTCACGCACACGGTTTCCCCGCCCCCGCTGGCCCGCCGCCCGAACAGCCGCAACCGCGCGGCATTTCCCGCGCCATAGCTGCCCCACACATACACGCACCCCGTGTCGGTGGCCGAGCGGCACGGCCCGATGTGCGAAAACGCTTCGCCCCGCGGCGAGCCGGCGAGGAACGCGGACACGAGCTGCCGTTGCGCGGGCCGGCCATCGATTTCATGCTCGATCAGCTGGCGCAGCAGCATCGTGCCCTGGCTATGGCCGAGCAGGACCACGCCGCGGCCGTGGTTGTCGTGCGCCATGTACCAGCGCCATGCGGCCAGTACGTCCCCATACGGCACGCTCCAGTCGATGCCGGCGCGGTCCCCCATGCGCGTGCCAAGGCCGGTCAGCGTCAGCTGCCGGTACAGCGGTACGTAGAGTCGGCAGCGCGAGGCAAGGCGGCCGGCCTGCGCACGCACGGTGGTCACGATCTCCGGCGCGGCGACGGGCGCGGCATAGGTGCCCTGGTCGCGCGACGCGGTCGGATAAATGTAGAAGCAGTCGATCGAAGCATCCGGCGCCGGCACGAACGGCAGCGGCGTGCGCCGGCCGTCCGCGGACAAGGCCGTCGCATCCAGGCCCGTGGTGCACGCGGCGTCCTGGCCGGGGCGGCACAGCCAGGCGGACGGCTGGGCATAGTCCGGCGCGGCAGGGACATCGGCGCGGGCGTGCAGCGCACAGCAAAGCAGCAGCAGGGTGGCGATCATCCGTTTGGTCATATCGGTTCTCGGTTGATTAGTAACGCCGCCAGTGTGCCGCCCACCTGTTACGCAACGATGTGGAATCCCTGCCCGATTGTTACCAAACGCTGCCATCGGAACGCCGTGTAACGGTTTGTCATGGGTTTGCCGCAAACCGGTTGTGAAGCTTGCGGTAGCATGCACGCATCCCAGCCATTGAACAGAGGACCATGACCACTCCCGCCGGCCACCTTGTCGTGATCGACGACGATGCCGAGATGCGCGCGCTGCTGCAGCGCTATCTCGGCGAGAACGGCTATGCCGTGCGTGCGCTGGCGGACGGCACGGCGCTGGAGCGCGCGCTGGCGCGGCAGCCGGCCGATGTGCTGATCCTCGACGTGATGCTGCCCGGCGAGGACGGCCTGGCGATCTGCCGGCGCCTGCGCGCGGCGGGCGAGCAGACGCCCATCATCATGCTGACGGCGAAGGGCGATCCGGTCGAGCGCGTACTGGGGCTGGAGATGGGCGCGGACGATTACCTGGCCAAGCCCTTCCTGCCGCGCGAGCTGCTGGCGCGGGTGGCCGCGCTGCAGCGCCGCAACCTCAAGGCGGGCTATGTGCGGCAGGGTGGCCGGCAGCTGCGCTTCGGCCAGTTCGTGCTGGACCTCGATGCATTGAGCCTCACGCGCGAGGGCCGGCAGCTGGACATCTCCACGCGCGAATTCCGGCTGCTGGCGGCGCTGGCGCAGCAGGCCGGCCGGCCGCTGTCGCGCGCCCAGCTGATCGACCTGGCGATGGGGCGCGACGCCGGGATCACCGAGCGGGCGATCGACGTGCAGGTGGTGCGCCTGCGCCGCCTGCTGGAAGACGATCCGGCGCGGCCCCGCTGGATCCGCACGGTGTGGGGACACGGCTATGTGTTCGCCAAGGCGGACGAAGCGCCATGACGTGGCCACGCAGCCTGCTGGGCCAGACGCTGCTGTCGACGACGTTGATCGTCGTGGTGGCGCAGGCCTGCAGCCTGGTGCTGTTCTACCTGCTGGCGCTGCGGCCCGCGCTGCTGCAGGTGGCGCAGGTCACGGCGCAGAGCGTGGCGGTGCTGGCCGACACGGTGGCGCGCGTGCCGCCGGCGGAGCAGGGGATGCTGGTGCGCCGCCTGTCCGCAGGATCGGTACTGCGCATCTGGAACGGCGCGGCACCGCCGGACGACCTGGGGCCCCGTCCCCGGCCCGTCGAGCGGTTGTTCATGCGCGCGCTGGCGCGCACGCTGGCCGAGCGGGGGGCTCCGGACTGGCGCATCGACCATGCGCGGCGCCTGTGGGTGCGCGTACCGCTGGGAGAAGAGCGCTACTGGATCAGCATCCGCACCGAGCCGCCGCGCGCCACGGGGGCACTGCTGGGCAGCACCGTGGCGGCCATTCTGCTGGCGCTGGCGGCGTCGTGGCTGGTGTACCGCCGGGTACTGCGGCCCCTGCATGCGCTGAACCGGGCGACGGACAGCTATCGGCTCGGCGCACCCCTGCCGCCGCTGGACGAGGATGGGCCGCGCGAAGTGGCGCAGCTGTCGCGCAGCTTCAACGGCATGACGCGGCGGCTGGCGCAGGCCGATGCCGACCGCGCCATCGTGCTGGCGGGGATTTCGCATGACGTGCGCACGCCGCTCGCGAAACTGAAGCTGGCGCTGGCCATTATGCGGCACGAGGACGAAGCCCTGCGCGACAGCGCGCAGCGCCAGGTGGACGCGATCGATCGCATCCTGTCCCAGTTCATGGCGTTCGCGCGCGGCTTCCAGGCGGAGGCCATCGCGCTGGCCGACCCGAACGCGTTGCTCGAGGAGCTGGCGGCGGATCCGGAGCGGGACATCCGCGTGCTGCCCCTGCAGCCGTCCGTGCTGCTGCGCTGCCGTCCGGAGGCGCTGCGCCGGGCGATGGGCAACCTGCTGGAGAACGCGCTCACATATGGCAACGAGCCGGTGCAGCTGTCCGCGCAGGCCACGGCAACGGAGCTGTACCTGGCGGTGCGGGATCATGGCGGCGGTGTGCCCGCCGTGCTGTTGTCCACGCTCGCCGAGCCGTTCGTGCGCGGCGATCCGGCCCGCGGCCAGGCCGGCGGTAGCGGGGGGACCGGGCTCGGGCTGGCCATCGCCGAGCGCGTGGCGCAACTGCATTGCGGGAGGCTGCTGCTGGAAAATCTCCCGGATGGATTCCGGGCTACCCTGGTGCTGCCGGCGGCCATCGCTAACGCCGTCCAGGTCCCGGGAACAGCATCGACCACCACGGAGCCACATCGCCCGCTGCGCTGATCAAGGCCTGAATCATGTGCGGCGTGATCTCCACCACGGAGTCGCCCAATGCCGGTCTCGTTCAAACAGAACCAAGAGCGCGCGGCGGAACCACATTCATCCCTGGCGCTAGCGGCGACGGGTACTGCGAGCACCCACCCTGACCGCATCGAAGAACCACCCTTTCCAGTGGATTACCAACCGGTCCGGGCCGCGGACAAATGCGATCGTGCAGCCAAGCTGGACCACAGTAACGGGATTCGGCAAATGGATATCGTCGTTGCTGGCATGGGCTTGCTCTCTCAAATAAAGACGAGGCTCGACGCTCATTGCTGCGAGGGAGGGCGGTAGACAGACGTCTTTGCCAAATTGCACTCCGCTTCTGCTGATCGTGAAAACCTTGCCGACGAGAAGCTGCACCTCATTTTCGTCGAGCGCGGTAATCTCCGATGAGTCCAGCGGAACGGTCAGGCGCCACTTACCGAGCACGTCTTTGCTTTCGTCTGCGGCTTGCACAGGAAGTGCAAAAAGCGCGGCAATGATTGTAGCGGTCCCGATGAAGCTGACTCTGCGGGCTGCCGGCTGCAGCCTGGGGAAGCGAAGGAACATTGGTTGGCTCCTATTCACTGGTGGCTTCGAAAGGCTGCTTGGCTTCGGCACGAAAAGGCGCGCTTTCTTCTTTGCGACGTGCAATCAGTCCGGGCGCAACAACTTTCTTTTTTTTGCCGCGGACGACTACCGACACTTTTATGAGCCTTGAAATGTTGTCGGCAGCGCCCGCGAAATCGCCGCGGTTCACGTACCGGAACGTGTCACTTGCTCCCGAGACGCCAGTGTTGTAAGTCAGGCTGCAAAGGGCATCGAATTGCGCCTGGTTTAGCGGCGTCGAAACGTTATCGCGAACGCCCCTTTCAGCCTCAGCTACCCGTCTTTCGAATTCCATCGCCACTTGTGTAGCACTGACCGTTCTGCCCAACTCTTCGATACTGCACACGCCTCTATGCGCAAGTATCCCGGCGCCCCAAGTACAGTGTCCTTTGTTCTTCCCCATGTCGTTGTAATAGCGGTAGACGTCCTGCTCGCGAGCGCGCATTCTGGCTCTCGCTGTTGGACTCATGCGCATGCTTGCGACCTCTTTACTCGGAAGAGCGGGGGGGGGCGTGTCGTGGAATGACCTTTGCCAGTCATGCTCATCTCCTCAATGTTGGGGAGAACCAATCTAGCACCGGAGCCACGGTCAGTTGTTGCGATCAAGCGAACCCTGGCGTATGACTTGTGAACGGAGAATTGGCTGGCCTGGCTTGCAGATGGGCGTCCTGCAGAAGAAAGAACGCCAATCGATAGAGGTACGGGAGCAGGATGAAATCCGAAAGTCGAACCCCACCGCACTCGCCTTCATGGAGTTATACCGCACCATCAGTGCTCAATCTGTGGGCGTTTATTCAACTGCAAATAGTAACGCGAAGAGAGCATCTCTCGTGCTCCAACGATGTTACAGGAAGCCAGATTTTCACATGGGCAGAGAAAATTGCTGGCGAATACCGGCTGGACCGGCTACCTAATGCTTTTGGCGGACGGCTCCGCCATCTCGGGTTTGATCGGATATTCGATGAGCATCATCGCGCGGGCCGCATGGTAAAACCGCCCGCGCGGGTGTTTATTTCTTGCGCCCGCCATCCTGCAATACATCCTTCCTGAACCAGTCCTCCAGCATCTGCCGCTCGTACCCATACAGATCGGTCTTGTACATATTGATCCCCATCTGGTAATTCGGATTGGCCAGCTTTTCCTCGCCGCTCCTCAGCACCTGCCCATCCTGCTCCAGGCTATAACGCAACGTCATGCGCGGCCAGTCGGCCCGGCCCTTCATGATCCGCACATCCTGGATCGGTACGCGGGGAAAAACATCTCCCGCCAGGTCAATATCGAGAAACTCGACCTTCAGATCCTGTCCGGCCGGCAGATCCTTGCCCAGCTTCTCCAAGTGCTCCTTGAAAATCCACTCCATCGATTCCCGGTCGCTCACGAAGCGGGGCACATCGGTCATCTTTTCCGTATTGACGTACGTAACAGTCACCGCAGCAGACGCTGAAGCGCCCGCGACGAGCAGAGCAAGCGCCGCCCCGGTTTTGCGTAACAACGTGTTCATGGCAGTCCCCTCAATATGAAGTCTTATCGGTTGCTCTTGAATATACGCCCAATCGGTCACGCTTCAAGCCCGCGTGGAAACGGCACGTCCCGCCGCCCCAGCGGACGCTTCGTAGAACTGTGCAGGAGACAAAAACGCAACTAACCGGATGAAAGTGGGAGGAGAGTGGTTTCAGCGCCGCGTCGGCACGAACCGCACGAGGTAGACAGTGACGCCGAGCCCGATCAGCACCAGCATCGCAGCCAGGGAAGGGCTACCGACTCTGACCATCGAATACCCCATCGACCCCCACATGAACAGCAGGATGACGACCTTCCCGCGCACCGGCAAGCCGCGCCCATCCTCCCAGTCCCGCAGGTACTTGCCGAACACGGGATTGGTGCGCAGCCAGTTATGCATGCGCACGGACCCGCGGGCGAAGCAGGCGGAGGCCAGCAGCAGGAAAGGCGTCGTCGGCAGCAGCGGCAGGAAGATGCCGAGCACGCCCAGCACCACGGCCAGCACACCGACCACGTTGTAGAGAAATCGCATCCGGCGATCGTACCATCGCCTTGCCATCTGGCTGGCAAGCGGGACGGCACACGACGGGAAGGGCACATGCCCCGGCAGCAGGAAAGATGCACTGCCTTTCTTTTTTATCGTGCCGATTGATGAATCCTGCGCATGAACCCATGCGCCCCAACAGTGTTTATCTTTATAAGGTTATGCACTTATCATGACTCCAGGTTCCCCTGCCGGCCAAGAGCCGGCATCGCGCATTTGGGCCTTTGGGACCATCCCATCCACCAGCCTAAGGATCACCATGCAAGACATCAATCAAACCCGGCGCGACGTCATGATCGCCGGCGCGCTGACGGCCACCGCGGCCGCCGTGCCTGGCATGGCCGGCGCACAGCCCGGACCAGCCAACGCCAACAACAACAGTACGGCGGAAGCCCCGAAACCACCCGTCACGGCCAACGTCACGCTGAAGGTCAACGGCCAGGAGCACACGGTGGCCGTCGATACGCGCACCACGCTGCTGGACCTGCTGCGCGAGCAGATGCACCTGACCGGCACCAAGAAGGGCTGCGACCATGGCCAGTGCGGCGCCTGCACCGTCATCGTCGACGGCCGCCGCATCAACTCCTGCCTGTCGCTGGCCGTGATGCACAACGCCTCGGAAGTCACGACCATCGAAGGTCTCGGCACGCCGGACAAGATGCACCCGATGCAGACCGCCTTCGTCAAGCACGATGGCTACCAGTGCGGCTACTGTACGCCCGGCCAGATCTGTTCGGCCGTCTCCGTCATCAATGAGATCAAGCAGGGCATCCCGAGCCACGTGACGGGCGACATCACCAAGGCACCGCTGCTGACGGAAGCGGAAATCCGCGAGCGCATGAGCGGCAATATCTGTCGCTGCGGCGCCTACTCGAACATCGTCGATGCGATCGTCGAAGTGTCCGGGAGGCCCGCATGAAGGTCTTTACCTACGAGAAGCCGAAGACGCCGGCCGAAGCGGCAGCCGCCGTCGCCCGCGTTCCTGGCGCGCGCTTCATCGCCGGCGGCACGAACCTGCTGGACCTGATGAAGCTGGAGATCGAAACGCCGCCGCACCTGGTGGACGTGAACGGCCTGAAGCTCGACACGATCGAGGCCACCCGCGAAGGCGGCCTGCGCATCGGCGCGCTGGTGCGCAACACGGACCTGGCGTCGGACCAGCGCGTGCGCCGCGACTACGGCGTGCTGTCCCGCGCGCTGCTGGCCGGCGCATCGCAGCAGCTGCGCAACAAGGCAACCACTGCCGGCAACCTGCTGCAGCGCACCCGCTGCCCGTATTTCTACGACACGAACCAGCCCTGCAACAAGCGCAAACCTGGCAGCGGCTGCACGGCGATCGGCGGCTTCACCCGTCATAACGCCATCGTCGGTGTCAGCGATGCCTGCATCGCCACGCACCCGAGCGACATGGCCGTGGCAATGGCCGTGCTGGATGCCGCCGTCGAGACGGTGCAGCCGAACGGCACCACGCGCGTCATCCCGATCGCGGACTTCCACAAGCTGCCGGGGAACACGCCGCACATCGAGAACGCGCTGCTGCCGGGTGAGCTGATCACCGCCGTCACGCTGCCGAAACCGATCGGCGGCACGCATATCTACCGCAAGGTGCGCGACCGTTCGTCGTATGCGTTCGCGCTGGTCTCCGTCGCTGCCGTCGTGCAGGCCGATGGTACCGGCCGCGTGGCACTGGGCGGCGTTGCCCACAAGCCGTGGCGCATGCCGTCGGCGGAACAGCACCTGCCGCATGGCGCGAAGGCCACGGCCGACGCACTGCTGGCCGACGCGAAGCCGCAGCACGACAACGCGTTCAAGGTTCCCCTCGTCCAGCGCACGCTGGCCGGCGTCCTCGCCGAAGCCAAGAAAGGATGATGCGATGAAGTTCACCACGCCCGCCACCACCAACCCGATCGACCAGCTGAAGGTCGTCGGCAAACCGACGGACCGCGTCGACGGTCCCAATAAAACCACCGGCACGGCGCGCTATGCGTACGAGCGCCACGATGTCGCACCGAATGCCGCGTACGGCTACATCGTGGGCGCCAGCGTCGCCAAGGCCATCATCAAGTCGATCGACATCTCGGCCGCGCGCGGTGCGCCCGGCGTGCTGGGCGTCGTCACGTACGAGAACGCCGGCAAGCTGGAAAAGGGCAGCAAGAACACCGCCAGGCTGCTGGCCGGCCCGGAAGTGCAGCACTATCACCAGGCCGTGGCGCTGGTCGTCGCCGAAACGTTCGAGCAGGCCCGCGCGGCTGCCGCGCTGGTGAAGGTGGAATACTCGCCGATCAGCGGCAGCTATGACCTGGCCAAGGAAATGGCGGCCGCCAAGACGCCGAAGAAGGACGAGAAGCCGGCCACGAAAGTGGGCGATTTCGATGGCGCCTTCGCCAGCGCACCCGTGAAGCTGGACGCCACCTACACCACGCCGGACGAATCGCACGCGATGATGGAACCGCATGCCTCGATCGCGCAGTGGAACGGCGACAAGCTCACCGTGTGGACCGCCAACCAGATGATCGACTGGGGCGTCTCCGACATGGCGCAGACGCTCGGCATCAAGAAGGAGAAGGTCCGCTTCGTGTCGCCGTACATCGGCGGCGGCTTCGGCGGCAAGCTGTTCCTGCGTGCCGAAGCCGTGCTGGCCGCGCTGGGTGCCAAGCAGACCGGCCGCGCCGTCAAGGTGGCCCTGCAACGCCCGCTGATGATCAACAACACCACGCACCGTCCCGCCACGATCCAGCGCATCCGCATCGGCGCCACGCGCGAAGGCCGCATCACGGCGATCGCGCATGAAAGCTGGTCCGGCGACCTGCCGGGCGGCCAGCCGGAAACGGCCGTCAACCAGACGCGCCTGCTGTACGCGGGCCCGAACCGCCTGACGCACATGCGCCTGGCGGAGCTCGATCTGCCGGAAGGGAACGCCATGCGCGCGCCCGGCGAGGCACCGGGCATGATGGCGCTGGAAATCGCGATGGACGAACTGGCCGAGAAGCTGAAGATGGATCCGGTCACGCTCCGTATCATCAACGACACCACCGTCGATCCGGAAAAGCGCACGCGCAAGTTCTCGCAGCGCCGCTACGTGGAATGCCTGCGCACCGGTGCCGAGCGCTTCGGCTGGAGCAAGCGCAATGCGGAACCTGCCAAGGTGCGCGAAGGCCGCTGGCTGGTCGGCTACGGCGTGGCTTCCGCCTTCCGCAACAACATCGTCATGAAGTCGGGCGCCCGCGTGCGCCTCGACAGCAAAGGCATGGTCACGGTCGAAACGGACATGACGGACATCGGTACCGGCACCTACACCATCATCGCGCAGACGGCTGCCGAGATGATGGGCGTGACGCTGGACAAGGTGGTCGTCAAGCTGGGCGACTCGGACTATCCCGTGTCCGCCGGTTCGGGCGGGCAGTGGGGCGGCAACAGCTCCACCGCTGGCGTGTATGCGGCCTGCATGAAGCTGCGCGAAGCCGTCACGAAGAAACTGGGCCTGGCGGCCGATGCGGAGTTCGCCGATGGCACCGTGAAGGCGGGCGGCAAGTCGGTCGCGCTGCATGAAGCAGCCAACGGCGGCGAGCTGGTGGTCGAGGACAAGATGGAGTACGGCGACCTCGACAAGAAATTCCAGCAGTCGACGTTCGGCGCCCACTTCGTGGAAGTGGCGGTCGATGCATACACTGGCGAAGTGCGCCTGCGCCGCATGCTGGCCGTCTGCGCGGCCGGCCGTATCCTGAACCCGAAGGCGGCGCGCAGCCAGGTGATCGGCGCGATGACGATGGGTGCCGGCGCGGCGCTGATGGAAGAGCTGGTGGTCGACGAGCGCGTGGGCTTCTTCGTCAACCACGACCTGGCCAGCTACGAGGTACCGGTGCATGCCGACATCCCGCACCAGGACGTGGTGTTCCTCGACGAGACCGACCCGATGTCGTCGCCGATGAAGGCGAAGGGCGTGGGCGAGCTGGGGATCTGCGGCGTCGCCGCGGCGATCGCCAACGCGATCTACAACGCCACCGGCGTGCGGGTGCGCGAGTATCCGGTCACGCTCGATAAACTGATCGAGAAGATGCCGCAGGTGGCTTGAGCATCCTGCGGTGGATGAAAGCGGCGCATTGATTGCGCCGCTTTTTTTTTGGTTTTCTCATCCGGCACCGAAACTGTCGTAGAGTTATGCATGCGGCCCGGCCCATGGCGCGCCGCCTCCAACACTATCGATACGAAAGGCACCGCACCGCATGAAGACCTCCGCTGCCCTGCTGTTCTCCGCCATGCTCTCCGCCCTGTTCTCCGTCTCGTCGCATGCCGCCGCGCAGGCCGCGCCCACCGAAACCGAGGCGATCGCCGCGGCCAGGGAAGCGGCGCAAACCTGGCTGGCGCTGGTCGACGCGAACCAGTACGCGCAATCGTGGCAGCAGGCCGCGGCGCCGCTGCGCAACGCCATCAGCACGGCGCAGTGGGAAAAGGATGCGCGCAATGTGCGCCTGCCGTTCGGCGCATTCCAGGGCCGCGAAGTGACCTCCGCCACGTATTCCACCACGATGCCCGGCGTCCCGAAGGGGAGCTTCGTGGTGATCAAGTACGCGAGCCGCTTCGCCGATCGCGCGAATGCCGTCGAGACGGTCACGCCGATGCTGGAACCGGACGGACAGTGGCGCGTGTCCGGCTACTTCATCCGCTGACGACAAAACGGGGAAAAACGGGGGACATCGTGCGCAAACCGAACCAACTGGCGTGGACGGGCGCGCGGCACGACTTCCCCGGCACCACCTACATCCATCCCTACGGCTACTTCGGCGGCATCACGTCCGAACTGGAATTCGAGGACGACACGCGCACGCTGTTCCTGATCGACTGCAACCAGTGGCCGCCCGCGGAAGTGGATTTGTCGGAACTCCGGCCGGACGTGGACGGCGCCAACCTGCTGCTGGTCGGTGCCGAGGGCGAACGGCGCTACTGGCGCCGGCTGCTGCAGGAAGGGGCGCCTGGCACCGGCGACGTGTTCCAGTATGAGGTCTCGACCGGCGCGCACTTCGAAAACCTCGGCCCGCCGGTGCGCGGCGATTTCCATCACCTCGACTGCATCGTGGACGCGGGCGTGCTGTATGGCCTGCACCGGGTGGACGACAGCGCCGACTGGCCGGTGCGCCGCTGCGTGGCGCGGATCGATGGCGCCGGCGTCACCACGGTCCTCGTGCCCGGCCAGGACGTGGTGCTGACCGGTCTCGGTCCCGGCCGCATACTGGTCAGCGCGAGCAACCAGCACATGGCGTCGCTCGACGAAGCCGTGTACTGGCTGTGGGACGAGGGCAGGGCGGAAGCCCTGACCGGCCCCCATCGCTATCCGGCCATTCCCGTGCAACCCTACGAAGCGCTGGCCTGGCTGGGTGGCGACGGGATCCTGTTCTGTTCGAAGACGAGCGTGCCGCACGAGCACAATATCGTCGGCCATGAGCACACGCTGCAGCTGCACCGCTTCGACGTGCTGACCGGCGCGCACGCGGCCGCGGCGCTGGAAGGCTTCGGCAGCACGCTGAAGGTTCCCACCACGATCTACAAGACCGAGCCGCGCCAGACTGCCCTGCTGCAAAGCTTCGAGGGCAAGATCGATATCGTCGCCGGCGGTGCCGGCTGGTGGATCCTGAACTACGGCACGCAGATGCCGGGCAAGAAAACGGTGTGCTGGCTGTGGCACCAGCACACCAACGCCGTCGTGAAGATCATGGCCAGCGACCTGCCGGGACTGGACGTGCTGGCGGTGCTCTACGCCCCCGGTATCGACCGCTACTTGGTATCCGTGCCGAACGCGATCCTGCAGCTCGCCGGCATCGATGCGATCACTGAAAAGCAAGGCACCGCCACGCTGTCATGGACGTGAATCACGCGTGCGTCATGGCGGCAGGAATTCCGGTAAAAGAGTCGCCTCGACGTTGAAACAATGAAAACATGTCACGCCCGGGCCGCATCGTCATCTCCCTCGCCATCGTCGTTGCCTTTGCTTCTGCATTGCCCGTCACCGCGGCTGCCAGCGATCCCGCCGGCACGCACTTCAGCGACCTGGCGCAGGTCACCGCCGCCAATGTCCGCCAGCTGAAACCCGCGTTCACGTTCGACGTGGGCGTGCAGCGCGGCCAGGAAGCGGCGCCGCTGGTCGTTGGCGACACCATGTATGTCGTGACCCCCTTCCCGAACTACCTGTATGCGCTGGACCTGCGCCAGAACGGTCGCCGCAAGTGGACGTTCGAGCCGCAGCCGGACGTGGGTGCAGAAGGCGCCGCGTGCTGCGATGCCGGCACCGCGGGCGTCGCCTATGACAATGGCCGTGTGTTCATGGTCACGCTCGACGGCCAGGCCATCGCCATCGATGCGGCGAGCGGCAAGGAACAGTGGCGCGCCAGGCTCGCCGACGTGGCGAAGGGCGAGACGGTGACGATGGCGCCGCTCGTCGTGCGCGGCAAGCTCCTGGTGGGGAACAGCGGTGCCGAATTCGGCGTGCGCGGCTGGCTCGCGGCGCTCGATGCCGCCACCGGCAGGGAAGCCTGGCGCGCCTACAGCACGGGGCCGGATGCCGATGTGCTGATCGGCGCCGATTTCAAACCCTATTATGAAACACAGCGCGGCCGCAACCTGGGCGTCACCTCGTGGCCGACCGATGGCTGGAAGACCGGCGGCGGCACGGTGTCCGGCACACTCTCGTACGACGCGGCGGCGGACCTGGTCTACTACGGCACCGCCAGTCCCGCGCCGCGCAACCCGGAGCAGCGCGCCGGCGACAACCAGTGGACGGCCGGGATCTTTGCCCGCCAGCCCGATACCGGCGCGGCGCGCTGGTTCTACCAATGGAGCCCGCACGACCTGCATGGCCATGACGGCACGAACGAAAACGTGCTGGTCGACCTGCGGGTCGGCGGCAGGCCGCGCAAGGTGCTGCTGCACCCGGACAGCAACGGCTACCTGTACGTGCTGGACCGCCTGAGCGGGCAGGTGCTGTCCGCCGATCCGTTCGTCGATGCCAACACGATCCAGCGCGTCGATCTGGTCACCGGCAAGCCGGTACGCAATCCCGGCAAGGACCTGCGGGTGGGCGAACCCACACGCCACGTCTGCCCCGGCGCGGCCGGTGCCAAGGGGCGGCAGCCGTCGGCCTGGTCGCCGCGCACGGGGCTGCTGTACATCCCGCACCAGCATGTCTGCGAGGATGTGTCGCCGTATGACGTGGCCTACATTGCCGGCACCCCATACCTGGGCGTCGACAGCGAGATGTACGCGGCGCCGAACCGTTCGCGCGGTGCGCTCACTGCATGGGACCCTCTGGCGCGCAAGCCCCGCTGGTCGGTTGCGGAACGCTTCCCCGTCGTGAGCGGCGCGCTGGCCACGGCCGGCGGCGTGGTCTTCTACGGCACAATGGATGGCTGGTTCAAGGCCGTGAACGCGGCGGACGGCAAGCCCCTGTGGCAGTACAAGGTCGCCTCCGGCGTCGTCGGCCAGCCGGTCACCTACCGGGGCCCGGACGGCCGGCAGTACGTGGCCGTGCTGGCCGGCGTGGGCGGCTGGGCCGGCGCCATCGTGTCGAACGAGCTGGATGCCCGCGATGGCACGGCGGCGCGTGGCTACGTGAACGCGATGAAGGATTTGCCCAGCTTTACGCGCAAGGGAGGAATGCTGTATGTCTTTGCGCTGTAGCCTGATGATCGCCCTCGCTTTACTGGTGGGCTGCGAGCGCGAGACGCGGCCGCTGTCGCCGCCGGCCGCGGCATCGATGCTGCCGGGCGGCGCGCCGGAAGGGATGCGCGATGCGGCGCCGGGCGGCCGCAGGACGCCGGCGCCGCAGGCCGCGCTGCCGCCGATGGCGAACCACTACGAAGACAACGCGTATGCCGTCAACCAGGGCAAGCGCCTGTACCGCGCCTACAACTGCAATGCCTGCCATGGCCAGGGTGGCGGCGGCATCGGTCCCGCGCTGATGGACCGGGAATGGCGCTACGGCGCCGATGCCGCCAGCGTCTTCGCCAGCATCGCCCATGGCCGCCCGCGCGGCATGCCGGCCTATGGCGCCCACGTGCCGGCCGAGCAGCTGTGGCAGCTGGCGGCCTACGTGCGCTCGATGAGCGGCCAGGTCAGGGCGGACGTGGCACCGTCGCGCGGCGACACGCTGCAGGCGTCGCCACCGGAAGGGCGGCGCGAGAAGCAGGTCCCGAAACAGGAAACACCCGCCACACTGGAGCCGAGCAAATGACGGGAACCGCAGTATCCACCCAGACCGCCGCCACCCAGCAGGTGCTGCAGAATGCGCTGCAGCCGGAAGGCCCGCAGGCGCAGGCGATCTTCGGCCTGTGGAACTTCACGCTGGCGCTGTGCACGGTGGTGTTCGCCGTGATCGTGCTGGCCTTCCTGTATGCGCTGTGGCGCGCGCCGCGCGGCCATGCCGGCACGGCGCCGGACCTGGGCTCGCTGGCCCGTCCCGAACGGCGCGTGCACGGCATCGTGCTGTGGGGGACCGTGATCTCGGCCGTCGGCCTCGTGATGCTGCTGGTGGCCGATGTGTGGACGGCCCGTGCGCTGGCCCGGCTGCCGCTGAAGGAGGCCGTCAACATCGAGCTGGTGGGCCATATGTGGTGGTGGGAAGCGCGCTACCTGAGCGACGATCCCACGCAGCGGTTCACGACGGCCAACGAGCTGCGGCTGCCGGTCGGCCGCCCCGTGCTGGTATCGCTGAAGAGCCGCGACGTGATCCACACGCTGTGGGTGCCGAACCTGGCGGGCAAGCGCGACATGATCCCCGGCCGCAGCACCACGATCGCACTGCAGGCGGACAGGCCGGGCGTGTACCGCGCCCAGTGCGCCGAGTTCTGCGGCCTGGAACACGCGCTGATGGCGCTGCCGGTCACGGCGCAGGCGCCGGCCGACTACGAACAATGGGCCGCCGCGCAGCGCAAGCCGTCCGTCGAACCGGATACCGACCGGCGCCGCCGCGGCCGGGATGTGTTCCTGGGCACCACCTGCGTGATGTGCCACACGGTGGCCGGCACTACGGCGCGCGGCACGCTGGGACCGGACCTGACGCACTTCGCCAGCCGCCCCACGCTGGCCGCCGGCGCGCTGAAGAACGACCGCGCCAACCTGCAGGCGTGGATCGTCGATCCGCAGCGCTTCAAGCCGGGCGCGAACATGCCCGCGCACCCGTTCCCGGCCGATGACATGACGGCACTGCTCGATTACCTGGAAAGCCTGAAATGACGCCGTCCACCAATGCACAACAACGCGAAGCCGAGCTGCTGGAGCAGTCCTGGCGCGATCCACCCGGCTGGTGGGGCTGGCTGTGCGCCGTCGACCACAAGGCCATCGCCGGGCGCTTCATCGTCACCACGTTCGTCTTCTTCGTCCTGGGCGGCATCCTGGCGCTGCTGATGCGGCTGCAGCTCGCGAAGCCGGACAGCAGGTTGATCAGCCCGGACATGTACAACCAGCTGTTCTCGATGCACGGCACCACCATGATGTTCCTGTTCGCCGTGCCGGTGATGCAGGCCGTGGCCCTGTGGCTGCTGCCGCTCATGCTGGGCAACCGCACGGTGGCGTTCCCGCGCATGAACGCCTTCAGCTACTGGATCTTCCTGTTCGGCGGCGTGATGATCTATGCCGCCTTCTTCGTCGGCATCGGGCCGGACACGGGCTGGTTCGCCTACGTGCCGCTGTCCGGCCCGGATTACTCGCCCGGCAAGCGCGTGGACTTCTGGGCGCAGATGATCACGTTCACGGAAACCTCCGCGCTGATGGGCGCCATCGTCATCATCGTCACGATCTTCAAGATGCGCGCGCCGGGCATGACGCTGAACCGCATGCCGCTGTTCGTGTGGACGATGCTGGTGCAGTCGTTCATGGTGCTGTTCGCCATGCCGGCCGTGATGCTGGCCAGTACCGCCCTGATCACGGATCGTCTCGTCGGCACGCAGTTCTACAACCCGGCCGAGGGCGGCGACGTGCTGCTGTGGCAGCACCTGTTCTGGTTCTTCGGCCACCCCGAGGTGTACCTGATCTTCATTCCGCCGCTGGGCTTCATCTCGTCCATCATCGCCACGTTCGCGCGGCGTCCCGTGGTGGGCTATCCGGCCATGATCCTGTCGCTGATCGCCACCGGCTTCCTGGCCTTCGGGCTGTGGGTGCACCACATGTTCGCCACCAACCTGCCGGAGCTGGGCAAGACGTTCTTCACGGCGGCCAGCCTCGTCATCGCCATCCCGACGGCCGTGCAGATCTTCTGCTGGATCGCCACCTTGTGGACGGGCCGCCTGAACCTGCGCACGCCCCTGCTGTTCGTGCTGGCCTTCTTCGTGATCCTGCTGTGCGGCGGTTTGACGGGCCTGATGCTGGCCTCCGTGTCGCTCGACACGCAGCTGCACGACACCTACTTCGTCGTGGCGCACCTGCACTACGTGCTGATGGGCGGCGCCGTGTTCCCGCTGTTCGGCGCGTTCTATTACTGGTATCCGAAATTCACCGGCAGGCTGCTGGACGAAACGCTCGGCAAATGGCACTTCTGGCTGTTCTTCGTCGGCTTCAACGTCGCGTTCTTCCCGATGCACGTGCTGGGCCTCGAAGGGATGCCGCGGCGCGTCTACACCTACCCGGCCGGCATGGGCTGGAGCGGCATGAACTTCGGCGCGACGGTGGGCGCGGTGATGATCGCCGCGAGCGTGCTGCTGTTCATCGTCAACGCGTGGCGCACCCGCCGGCATGGCGCCATTGCGGGAGCGGATCCCTGGGGCGCGGGCACGCTGGAGTGGGGCACGTCGTCGCCACCGCCAGCTGCCAACTTCGAGAAGCTGCCGGTGGTGCATGGACGCTACCCGCTCTGGCAAGCTGCGGCGCTCCCTGATCACGTGGCCGGCATCGATCCGGCACTGCGCGAAGTGCTGCTGACGAGCGTGACGGAGGCGCATCCCGAATCGCGCATGCTGTCGCCGTCGCACACGCCGTGGCCGTTCCTGACGGCGATCGCGACGACGGTGCTGTTCGTCGGCTCCATCTTCACGCCGTGGGCCGTGGTGTGGGCGATGATTCCGGTGGCGATCGGCGCCACGCTGTGGTTCTGGCCCGTGAAGAGCGAAAGCGACACGCGGCGCGAACGCGAGGTGGCACCATGAGCGACGAGCGCAAGGACCCGGGCGCGCTGCAGGTCGGCCACCTGCCCACCTTCGTGTTCGGCCACCGCAGCCCGATGTGGTGGGGTTCGATGGGCCTGATCGCCATCGAGTCCACCGTGTTCGGGCTGGCGATCATGATGTACTTCTACCTGCGCAGCCATGCGGACGTGTGGCCGATGACGCACAGCGGCGATGCGCCGGACCTGTTGTGGGGAACGCTGAACACGCTGGTGCTGCTGCTGTCGATGATCCCGAACGAGATCGCGCGGCGCGCCGCCTGCCGGATGGACCTGCGGCTGGTGCGCATCAACCTCGTGCTGTGCCTGCTGTTCTCGATCGCGTTCCTGGTGCTGCGCGGGTTCGAATTCACCACGCTGAACACGCGCTGGGACAGCGACGCCTACGGTTCCGCCGTGTGGATGCTCATGGGCCTGCACACGCTGCACCTGCTCACCGACACCTGGGATTCCGCCGTGCTGACGGTGCTGATGTTCACGGGTCCGATCGACGGCAAGCGCTTCGTCGATGTCAGCGAGAACGCGGTGTACTGGTACTTCGTGGTGGCGAGCTGGCTGCCGATCTATGCCACGGTCTATTTCGGCGCGAGGATCTGATGGCGCGCGTTCCACTGTGGCTGAGCGGATTCCCGAACTGGCCGGCGATGCTGGTGGCGCCGTCGCTCGCGCTGGGCAACCTGTCGGTGGTGTACGCGCTCGTGACGCCCTCCTGCGCGTTGCAGACTACCACGCTGCTGCATGTCCTCTCGGCGATTGCGGTGGTGCTGTGCGTGCTCCTGTCGCTGCCGCCGTTCCTCCGCTGGCGGCGGCGTGGCGGACACACGGGCTCCGACGATCCCGCCGTGCGCGACCGCTTCATGGCGCTCATCGCCTGGGTGGTCGGCGCGCTGTCCGCGTTCATGGTACTGGCGCAGTGGCTGCCGGTGTGGGTGCTGTCGCCATGCTTCGCCTGAAAAGTTGCCTGAAAAATGGGGTCTGTCCCTATTTTCTGCTGGCGGCGCCGGTCCAGGCCCACGTCATCACGACCGGGCAGCCGGCCCCTTTGAGCTGGGGCGCGGAGCCGTGGGTGCTGGCCTGCCTGCTGCTGTCGCTGGGCTTCTACATCGCCGGGCTGCTGAAGCTCTGGCCCCGCCAGGCGCTGGGCAGGAAGGCCATCCTGGTCCGGGCCGGCTGGTTCGCGGCCGGCTGGCTGGCGATGGTGGCCGCGCTGGTGTCGCCGCTCGATCCGGCCGGCTCGATGATGTTCTCGGCGCACATGGTGCAGCACGAGCTGCTGATGATCGTGGCCGCGCCGCTGCTGGTGATGGGCCAGCCGTTCGGGCCTTGGCTATGGGCGTTGCCGGCGGCGTGGCGCAAGGGTGTCGGCCGCGCCGTGCACTGGCGGCCGTGGGCGGCGGTGTGGGACTTCATCACGCTGCCATTGCCCGCCTGGCTTGTCCACTTCGCCGCGCTGTGGGTGTGGCACGCGCCGCCGCTGTTCCAGGCCGCGCTGCGCAGCGAGACGGTGCACGCCTGGCAGCACGCCAGCTTCCTGTTCCCGGCACTGCTGTTCTGGTGGGCCGTGCTGGGGGCGCGCGGGCCGAAGCTGGGGCCCGCGCTCGTCTACCTGTTCACGACCATGATGCACACGGGCGCACTGGGGGCGCTGTTCGCCATGTCCGCCACCGTGTGGTATCCGGCCTACGGCGACGGGCCGCTGGCGTTCGGCCTCACGCCGGTGGAAGATCAGCAGCTCGGTGGCCTGATCATGTGGGTGCCCGGCGGCCTCGCTTACGTGATTGCCGGGCTGGTGCTGTGCCTGCGCTGGCTGACGCCTTCCGTGGCGACTAGAAATGCCGCGACAGGTAGTTCGCCCCTGAATCCGGAAAGATCGTCACGACCCGTCCCGTGATGCGCGGCAGCAGCTGCGCGATGCCGGCCGTGACGCAGCCGGACGAGCCGCCGGCCAGGATGCCTTCCTCGCGCGCCAGGCGGTGCAGGTACGAGAGCGCATCGTCGTCGTTCACGCGGATCACATCGTCGACCACGCTGGCATCGAAGGAGGCGGCCACCTTGCGCTTGCCCACGCCTTCCAGCGCGGTGCGGAATTCCCCTTCGTCCGCTTCGCCCGTGACGGCTTCCCGATAGGCGGAGTGGGGCGGCTCGACGCCGATCACGATGATGTTGGGGTTGCGGTCCTTCAGGAAGCGCCCGACGCCGGAGATCGTGCCGCCCGAGCCGATGCCGCACACGAAGTAGTCGATGCGGCCGTCCAGCTGGAACCACATCTCCGGCGCGGTATCGGTATAGTGGGCATTGCGGTTCAGGCCGGAGCGGTACTGGTCCAGGTGCAGCGCGCCCTGTTCGGCGGCGATGCGGGTGGCGAGGCTCTGGTAGCTGTCCGCGTGCGCTTCCGGCAGGCTGGCATCGCAGACATGCACCGTGGCGCCGTACGCCTCGATGCGCTTGATCTTTTCCGGACTGGTGCGGTCGGGCACCGTCACGTCGCAGCGCAGGCCCTGCACGGCGGCGGCCATCGCCAGCGCAGCGCCCGTGTTGCCGGACGAGCTCTCGACCACGTGGGTGACGCCCTCGGGGCGATGGCGCAGCATGTAGCGCACCATGCGGTCCTTGATGCTGCCGCCCGGGTTCATGAACTCCAGCTTGGCCACCACGTCATGCCCGCCGAAGAGGCGGCCGAGCTGCACGACGGGCGTGTTCCCGATTGCGTCCAGCACGGAACCACGGATCTGGGACGAATATTGAAAAGCAGTCATCGCTACTCCTCGTTTATTGTTCTCGCTGACGAAAAGGCTATCAGCTTTGTATCCGGGGTAGCGCCCGCTTGCATGCGGATGCAGGAAGGCCGTTGACGTTCAGGCAAGGACTGGCCCTGGCGCAGCCGGCGCGCACAAGCTGCGTTAGAATGGCCGGTTTCGGCATTCCTGAGGTAAGCGCAATGAAATGGGCCGTCATCGGTTTTTATATCTTGTCCGTGCTGCACATCCACTTCCGCGGCAAGGTGCGGCTGCCGATCGGCCGCCAGCTGTTCGACCACTCGTCGTTCATGGCGCCGATTAACATCTTCATGCACTTCTTCTCGCGGGTACCATCCACGCCCTACCTGCCCGTCGCCGAGTTCAAGGACCTGGTGCCGCTGCAGCAGAACTGGCAGGTGATCCGTGAAGAGGCCGAAAACCTGATTCGGCTGCAGAAGATCAAGGCGTCGGAGAAGAACGACGATGCCGGCTTCAATTCCTTCTTCAAGGCCGGCTGGAAGCGCTTCTACCTGAAGTGGTATAACGCCAGCCACCCGTCCGCGGCCGAGCTGTGCCCGCGCACCTATGCGCTGCTGCAGGCGATTCCGTCCGTGAAGGCCGCCATGTTCGCCGAGCTGCCGCCGGGCGGCAAGCTCAATATCCACCGCGATCCGTTCGCCGGCTCGCTGCGCTACCACCTGGGCCTGGCCACGCCGAACGACGACCGCTGCTTCATCGATGTCGATGGCGTGAAGCAGAGCTGGCGCGATGGCGAGGGTTTCATTTTCGACGAGACCTACCTGCACTGGGCCATCAACGGCAGCGAGGGCGACCGCATCATCCTGTTCTGCGACGTGGAACGCCCGATGCGCTACCGCTGGGCGCAGGCCGTGAACCGCTTCCTGGGCCGCACGATGATGACGGCCGCCGCCTCGCCGAACGAGACGGGCGACCAGGTGGGACTGGTGTCGAAGCTGTTCCGGGTGTCGTACTACGCGGGCATTTACCGCCGCCGGTTCAAGGCGTGGAACAAGACCGTGTACAAGATCACCAAGGTGGCGCTGATCGTGGCCGTTGCGGCGCTGATCTACTACATTTGATTGGATGGGGGAGAGCGGTGCCGGATGTCGCGTTGGCGGCGGCGCACCGGGGTCTGACCATAGCGCCCGGGACCTTTGCCCTCGTTGTTAACGGGATCGCGGGTCTGACTCCAGCCGTTTGCCGGCGTCATCGAAACGCTGGTCAAAGGCTGGGGTCAGACCCGCGATCATTTGATCGACCGGGATGACCGCGGCGCTATGGGTCAGACCCTGTAGCTCGCCAGCCGCGGGCGGACCCGAGCTCAATGATGTCAGACACCACGCAGCCGCCGATGGCACGTTGACGGCGGCGCACCGGGGTCTGACCCACAGCGCCCGGGACCTTTGCCACGTTGTTAACGGGATCGCGGGTCTGACCCCAGCCGTTTGCCGGCGTCGTCGAAACGCTGGTCAAAGGCTGGGGTCAGACCCGCGATCATTTGATCGACCGGGATGACCGTCAGCGGCGCTATGGGTCAGACCCCGTAGCTCGCCAGCCGCGGTCAGCCCCCGTAGCTCTCCAGCCGCGGGCAGACCCCGTAGCGCGCCAGCGCGGGCAGACCCGCAGCTCGGCGGCGGCGGGCAGTCAGCCCGCAGCCCACCGCATCAACTCAATCCTCGCCCAGCAGCACCTTGTCAGGCGTCATCGGCGTGCTGCGCAGGCGCCTGCCGGTGGCATGCCAGATGGCGTTGCTGACGGCGGCCGACACGCCCACCAGCCCGATCTCGCCGACGCCTTTCGCGCCCAGCCGGCTGACGATCCGGTCATCCTCTTCCGCGAAGATCACGTCCAGCGCGTGGATGTCGGCATTGACCGGCACGTGGTACTCGGAGAAGTTGTGGTTCATGAAGCGGCCCAGCCTGTGGTCCGTGTAGCTTTCCTCATGCAGCGCCTGGCTGATGCCCCATACCACGCCGCCCACGATCTGGCTGGTGGCCGTCTTGGTGTTCATGATGCGGCCGGCGGCGATAGCGCTCGTCACGCGCGTCACGCGTACCGTGCCCGTCTCCTCGTCCACGCGCACTTCCACGAACACGGCGGAGTGCGTGAGGCGGCGATACTTGCGCTGCTTGAGCATGTTCGGCAGCATCAGGTACTTTTCCTCCAGCCGCACCATGCCGGCATCGTTCAGGATCGCCGTCAGCGCCATGCCGGTGGCCGGCGAGCGCTTCAGCCGCAGCATGCCGGCCACGAATTCCACGTCCTTGAACTTGGCGTCCTCGAACGGCGAGCCGGCGACCTTCTTCGCGTGCTTGAACAGCGTCTTCTGCAGCTTCTCGCACACGCCCGCCACGGCCGAACCGACGGTGGCCACGTGCGACGAACCACCTTCGATCGGCGCCACCGGCAGGGTGGAGTCGCCCAGCTGGAACGTCACGTCCTCCAGCGGCATGCCCATCGCCTCGGCGGCGATCATGCCCATCACCGTGTACGTGCCGGTGCCGATGTCGGTGGCGGCGCTGGAGACCACCAGCTTGCCGTCCGCATGCAGCACGGCGCTGGCGCGGGCGAACATCTGCATCGCATCCCACACGCCGGTGGCCATGCCCCAGCCGATCCACTCCGTGCCTTCCTTGCGCGAACGGGGTTCCAGCGGACGCTGGTCCCAGCCGAACTTCTTCGCACCCAGCTCGTAGCATTCGCGCAGCGCCTTGCTGGAGAACGGCTTGTCCTCGACGGGGGCGCGCTCCGCGTAGTTCTTCAGGCGCAGCGCCAGCGGGTCCATCTTCAGCTCGTACGCCAGTTCGTCCATCGCCACTTCCAGGGCGTGCACGCCGTGCGCCGCGCCCGGCGCGCGCATGTCGATTGGCGTGTACTGGTCGAGTTTCACGAGCTTGTAATCGAGCTTGATGTTGTCGCACTTGTAGAGCAGGCCGGACCAGTTGACGACGACTTCCACGTAGTCCTCGATCGGCGACGTTTCGGCGATCGCCTGGTGCCAGATGGCGCGCAGCGTGCCGTCCTGTTCGGCGGCCAGCTTGACGCGCTGCACCGTCTCGGGCCGGTGGCCGAAGGTGAACATCTGCTGGCGCGTGAGCACCACGCGCACCGAGCGCTTCAGGTGCAGGGCGCCCATCACGGCCAGCGTCAGCTGGTACTGGGGACGCAGGCCGGAACCGAACGCACCGCCCACGTACGGATTGCGCACGGTGACCTTGTCTTTCGACAGGCCGAACGCATGCGACACGTACCAGCGGCTGTTCTGCGAGCTCTGCGTCTTGTCGTAGATGGTGAGGTGGCCGTCTTCATCGCGGATGACCGTCGAGGCGAACAGCTCCATCGGATTGTGGTGTTCCACGCCGCTGTAGAACTGCGCATCGATCTTCACCGGCGCGGCGTCGTACGCGGCATCGGTGTCGCCCTTTTCGTCCGGCGGCGGCTCGTAGCCGGCCTTCAGCGGCTTCGGCTTGTAGGCCCGGTCCAGGTGCGACATCAGCGCCGTTTCATGCGGCTCCTCGGCGATCTCGAAGGTCACGAGCGAGGCCGCATAGCGCGCCGCTTCGAAGGTCTCCGCCACCACCAGTGCCAGGGGCTCGCCGCTGTACATGATGCGGTCCGTGTGCAGCGGCTTGAATGGCGAGCCGGCCGGCGCCGTCATGTCCTTCCAGGCGATGTCGAAGGAGCGGATCTTCGGGCGGTTGGCGTGGGTCAGCACGTCGATCACGCCCGGCACGGCCATGGCGGCGCTGGTGTCGAGCGAGACGATGCGGCCCTTGGCGGCCGGCGAGCTGACGACCACGCCATAGGCCAGGTCTGTGGCCGGGTATTCGGCGGCGTACTGCGCCTGGCCGGTGACCTTGGCGCGGCCGTCCACGCGCGAGACGGGCGTGCCGGTGCGCACCTGGCCCGTGCCGGCGTCCGCGGACGGGGCGCGCAGTGCTGGGATCAGATCGGTCATTGGGTTCCTCCATCGTTTTCAAGGATGGTTTGATTGGTTCGGGTGCCCTCGGCCGCCACGGTCAGTGCGCGCACGATCGTGTTGCGGGCCAGGGGAATCTTGAAGTCGTTGGCGCCGCGGCCCAGCGCGCCGGCCAGCAGCGCGTCGGCCACCTGGCCGAACACGGCCTCGCCGGGCAGGGCGCCGACCAGCAGCGCCTCCGCTTCCGGCTTGCGCCATGGCTTGTGCGCGACGCCGCCCAGCGCGATGCGGGCAGCGGCGATGCGGCCGTCGGCACCGATGTCCAGCGCAGCGGCCACCGAGACCAGTGCGAACGCATACGACAGGCGCTCGCGGATCTTCAGGTAGGCGGAGTGCTGGATGAACTGTGAAGCATCGGGCAGTTCGATGCCGGTGATGAGTTCATCGGCGGCCAGCGTGGTGTCGATGTCCGGACGGTCGCCCGGCAGGCGGTGGAATTCCGCGAACGGGATGCTGCGCTTGCCGCGCGACGATTCCACGTGCACCACGGCTTCCAGCGCGGCGAGGGCCACGCACATGTCGGAAGGGTGCGTGGCGATGCAGTCCTCGCTGGTGCCCAGGATGGCGTGCTGGCGCGTGATGCCGCCATTGGCGGAGCAGCCGCTGCCCGGCTCGCGCTTGTTGCACGGCGTGGCCACGTCATAGAAGTACCAGCAGCGCGTACGCTGCAGCAGGTTGCCGCCGTTGCTGGCCATATTGCGCAGCTGCGGCGACGCGCCGGCCAGGATCGCGGCCGCCAGCAGCGGGTAGCGCTCTTCGACGATCGGGTGGTACGCCGTGTCGGCATTGCGGGCGAGGGCGCCCAGCAGCAGGCCGCCCTCGGGCGTCGCTTCGATCCTGTCGAGCGGCAGGCGGTTGATGTCGACCAGGTGCGGCACGCGCTGCACGCCTTCCTTCATCAGGTCGAGGATATTCGTGCCGCCGGCGATGAAGCGGATTTCTTGTTGATTCGCGACGCCGGTAGCGCTGTCATTTCCCGCGATGGCCTGCAGCGCGGCGCCGACTTCGGTCGGACGGTCGTAGGCGAACGGGTTCATGCTGGCACCGTGCCGATGGTGATGGCGTGTTCGGCGTTCTCGCTGTCCGGCGCGATGCCGGCCACTTGCGAGACGGCGCGCAGGATCTGCGGGTACGCGCCGCAGCGGCACACGTTCCCGCTCATCAGCTCGCGCACATCGGCCGAACATCGGGCGCGGCCTTCGCTGATCAGGCCCACGGCCGAGCAGATCTGGCCCGGCGTGCAGTAGCCGCACTGGAAGGCATCCTGCTCGATGAACGCCTGTTGCAGCGGATGCAGCTGGTCGCCCTTGGCGAGACCCTCGATCGTCTGCACCTCGCGGCCGTCGTTCATCACGGCCAGCGTCATGCAGGAGTTGATGCGGCGGCCATCCACCAGCACGGTGCAGGCACCGCACTGGCCGTGGTCGCAGCCTTTCTTGGTGCCGGTCAGTCCCATGCGCTCGCGCAGCAGATCGAGCAGGGTGACCCAGGCTTCCACTTCCATGGTGTGCTGTTGGCCGTTGACGGTGATCGTCAGCGGGCAGCGCGCGGGAGCTTGCATGATGGCCCTTTTAATATCAGTGTTAAAAGAGCCACGGTAACGTGTCACATGGAAGCACTGCCGTGCGTTCGCCAACATAGCGCGGGAAATATGGCAGGGTCGTGCAGACAGCGCCCATAAAAAAGCCCGCGGCTTGCGCTGCGGGCTCGAGGGTAGTGCTGAGTATTGTTGCTGTTATCCGGCTGGTTGCCTGTTGGGGATACACGGCGACCGATGGGATGATCTTAATCAAGCGGGTAAATAATTTCAAGGAGGAAACGTGGATTGTCCTTTCTGAATGTCTGTTGTGCGCAACAGCCGGGGGTTACAGCCCGTTCGGACACCAGCGCCAGCATTATGCCGCCGGGAGCTTCTGCTTCGCTTCCTCGGCCGTGAGGATCCACACACGGTCGATGTCCCCGTCGCCATTCACGGTGTAGTTGACGAGGATATTGCTGCCTCGGATCGCGGCGGGCAGCTCCACCATATTGTCCGCATTGAAGATGCGCGCCGCGGGCGACAGCCGCCGCACCTTGCCGTCGATGACGATCTCGGGGAAGTACCCGGGCGTCATCTTGCCGCGGCGTACACCCGGCGGAAATTCGCGCGGATCGGCCAGCGCGATGGCAGGGGCGATGGCCGCCAGCGTGGCGGCAAGGCAGAAGGTTCGACGGTTCATCCCCACAGCTTACACGCGACACCGCCAGCAAGGCCGGTCGGCCGCGCATTCCATTCCTTTTTTGCAATGATCTGCCCCCAAGTTCGTGGTTTCTGTGCGTATCACGGCTGAAACGGGTATCATCCGGGGTTGGCCGTTCCGGCCATTTTCAATCCGGAAAGCATCTGAGCCTGAGGTCCCGGCTCTCACCAATCATCTATGTCCGACATCGAATCAACTGTCCAGCCCGCGGCACCCGCCCAGGTGCGCTTCTCCGACTTCGGCCTGTCCCCCGACATCCTGCGTGCGCTGACCGACCAGGGTTACGAGCACCCGACGCCGATCCAGGCGCAGGCGATCCCCGTGGTCCTGCAGGGGCGCGACGTGATGGGCGCGGCCCAGACGGGCACCGGCAAGACGGCCGGCTTCTCGCTGCCGATCATCCAGCTGCTGCTGGCGCACGCCAATGCGAGCATGAGCCCGGCGCGCCACCCGGTGCGCGCGCTGATCCTCACGCCGACCCGCGAGCTGGCCGTGCAGGTGGCCGAGAACGTGCAGGCCTATTCGCGCCACACGCCGCTGCGCGCCACCGTCGTCTACGGCGGCGTCGACATCAAGCCGCAGGCCGCGATCATGCGCGGCGGCGTGGAGATCGTCATCGCCACGCCGGGCCGCCTGCTCGATCACGTCGAACAGAAGAACATCTCGCTGTCGCAGGTGCAGATGCTGGTGATGGACGAAGCGGACCGCATGCTGGACATGGGCTTCCTGCCGGACCTGCAGCGCATCATCAACATGCTGCCGAAGGTGCGCCAGAACCTGATGTTCTCGGCCACCTTCTCGCCGGAGATCAAGCGCCTCGCGTCGACCTTCCTGACCGATCCCGTCACCATCGAAGTCGCGCGCAGCAATGCCACGGCGGACAAGGTCACGCAGGTGGTCTACAAGGTGAACGAGGAGCACAAGCGCGATGCCGTCGCCCACATCCTGCGCGCGCGTGAACTGAAGCAGGTGATCGTGTTCTCGAACACGAAGATCGGCGCCTCGCGCCTGTCGCGCGGCCTGGAACAGGAAGGCATGAAGGCCTCCGCGATCCACGGCGACAAGACGCAGCAGGAACGCATGGCGGCACTGGAAGCGTTCAAGCGCGGCGAGATCGACGTGCTGGTGGCCACCGACGTGGCGGCCCGCGGCCTGGACATCTCCGACCTGCCGTGCGTGATCAACTACGACCTGCCGTACAACGCGGAAGACTACGTGCACCGCATCGGCCGCACCGGCCGTGCCGGCGCCTCGGGCGACGCCATCTCGATCTATTCCGAGAAGGACGAGCGCCTGCTGGCCGATATCGAGAAGCTGATCAAGCAGACCATCAAGCGCGGCGAGCTGGAAGGCTTCCGGCCCGGCGCATCCGCACCGCGCAGCTTCGAGGATCGTGGCGAACGCCGTCCGCCGCGCCGCGATGCGGAACGTGCCGAACGTGCGGACCGCGGCGCCAGTGCGCCGGCCTCGAATGGTCCGGCCGGCCGCCCCTCGGAACGCGGCCCCCGTCCCGGCGGCCCGCGCCGCGACAAGGTCGATCCGTGGTTCCTGAAGCCTTACGAGCCGGTGCGTTCGAGCAGCCCCGCGCCGGTGGCCACCACCTCGTCCAGCCCGTCGAAGCCGAAGGGCCAGGTGGCGGCCTTGCTGGGCGGTTTGCGCAAGGAGTAAAAGAGCAGCGAGGAGCAGGCAGCTTCGACGCATCACGCTGAAAAAAAAGGCCGCCCGGTTTTCGCCGGGCGGCCTTTTTTGCGTGGAAGGGCAGTCGTTGTTACAGCGCTTCCGTCAGCGCCGTCACCACGCGCTGCAGGTCCGGCTCCAATCCCACCCACAGCGGCAGGCGCAGCAGCCGGTCCGCGATATCGTCCGTGACGGCCAGCGTGCCGTGCGCGCGGCCGTGGCGCAGGCCCGCCGGGGCGCTGTGCAGCGGCACGTAATGGAACACGCTGAGGATGCCCTGCTGCTTCAGGTTGGCGATCACGCGCGAGCGGTGCTCCAGCGAGTCGAGCAGGATGTAGTACATGTGCGCATTGTGCACGCAGCCTTCCGGCACGCGCGGCCGGCGCAGGCGGCCCTGCGCTTCCAGCGGCGCCAGCAGCTCGTGGTAGCGGTGCCACAGGGCCAGCCGGCGCGCCGTGATCGCATCGGCTTCCTCCATCTGCGCCCACAGGAAGGCGGCGATCACTTCGCCGGGCAGGTACGAGGAACCGATGTCGACCCAGGTGTACTTGTCCACCTGGCCGCGGAAGAACTGGCTGCGGTTGGTGCCTTTCTCGCGGATGATCTCGGCGCGCTCGGCATACAGCGGGTCGTTCACCAGCAGTGCGCCGCCTTCGCCGGCGATGATGTTCTTCGTTTCGTGGAACGAGTAGGCCGCCATGTGCCCGATCGAGCCGAGCGGCCGGCCCTTGTAGGTAGACATGATGCCCTGCGCCGCATCCTCCACTACCACCAGGCCATGGCGCGCGGCGATGTCCATGATCGTGTCCATCTCGCAGGCCACGCCGGCATAGTGCACCGGCACGATCATGCGCGTGCGCGGCGTGATGGCCGCCTCGATCTTCGTCTCGTCGATGTTCATCGTGTCGGGCCGCACGTCCACGAACACCGGCACGGCGCCGCGCAGCGCGAACGCGTTGGCGGTGGAGACGAAGGTATACGAAGGCATGATCACTTCGTCGCCTTCCTTCAGGTCGGCCAGCAGCGCGGCCATCTCCAGCGCGGCGGTGCAGGAATGGGTCAGCAGGGCGCGCCGCGTGCCGGTGGTCTGTTCCAGCCACGCGTGGCACTTCTTGGTGAACATGCCGTCGCCGGACAGGTGACCATTGGTGTGCGCCTGGGCGATATGCCACAGTTCCCGGCCGGTCATGAAGGGCTTGTTGAAGGGGATCGGTTGCATGGAAGGTTCCGGTCAGGTGACGATGCGGTGATAGATGTCCTGCGGAGCGTCGAAGGCAAAGCCCAGCGAGGCATACAGGTTCAGGACGGCCACGTTGGCGGCCGAGATGGAGCTGGTGACTTCGGCATGGCCGGCATCGAACAGCGCGGCCGCGGCCAGGTGCCACCAGTGCCGTGCCAGGCCCTGGCCGCGGAACTGCGGCGCCACAGCATGCAGCACCAGCGAAGCGCCGTTGCGGGCGATGAAGCCGGCCGGCACGCCGTCGGCATACAGGCCCCACACGCCGTCCGCCGCGAGCAGCTGCGCCAGCCAGTTGTCGTAGCGGCGGTCGGCGCCGGCCCGGTCCAGCCGGAAGTCGCGGTGGAAGCGCCCGTGCGCGAAGGCGCCGTGGCAGATCGCCAGTAGCGCCGCCGCATCCGGGTGCTGGGTGTCGACGCGCCCGATCGACAGGCCGGCGCGGGCCGGCACGTCGCGCAGCCGCTGGCGCGTGGCGCGGGTGGCGAGCAGCGTGTCGCAGTAGTGGAAGCCGTGCCGCTGCAGCAGCGCCTTGTCGGCCAGCGGATCGACCTTGATCGTCTGCAGGCCCGGCTGGCCGTCGGCCGCGGCCAGTGCCGGCGCCGAGTACTCCGTCAGCTCCCAGGCCGGCATGCCGAAGGCCGCGGCGTCGTAGGGCGAGGGCCTAATCATCGAGCGTTCCCGCATTGGAGGTCAGGCGGCGCACGATGTACAGCGGGCGTTTCTTGGCCTCGTCGAACGCCTTGCCCAGGTAGATGCCGATGATGCCGAGAATGCCGATGATCAGGCCGCCGATGAAGTACAGCGAGATGATCAGGCTGCTCCAGCCCGGCACCGGCGAGCCCTGCAGCAGCGAGCGGCCCAGGATGAAGCTGCCGAGCAGGAAGGAGATGCCCGCCATCGTCAGCCCCAGCCGCGCCGCCATGCGCAGCGGCTTGTCGGAATAGGCGATGATCGTGTCGGCCGCCAGCTTGAACAGCTTGGCGAAGGTGTAGCTGGACGTGCCTTCCAGGCGCTCGGCATGCTGCACGCGGATGCCGGTGGTGGGAAAGCCCATCCACTGCACGTGGCCGCCGAAGAAGCGCAGCTGCTCGCGCATCTTCGTGAAGTTCTTCACGACCTTGCGCGACATGATGCGGAAGTTGCCGCTGTCGCCGTCGAAATCGATGTCGGCCAGGTAGCTGAAGATGCGGTAGAACAGCCACGAGGTGGCGCGCTTGAGCAGCGGGTCGCTGCGTGCGCCGCGCAGGGCCAGCACCACGTCGTAGCCTTCCTGGGCCTTGGCATACAGGCGCGGGATCTCTTCCGGCGCATCCTGCAGGTCGCAGTCCATCACCACCACCCAGTCACCGCGGCAGATGTCCAGGCCGGCCGTGATGCCGTAGTGCTGGCCGAAGTTGCGCGAGAACTGCAGGCCGACCACGCGCGGGTCGGCGGCGGCCAGGCGCTCGATCACGTCCCAGGAACGGTCCGGGCCGCAGTCCTCCACCAGAACGATCTCGAAGTGGGGCGACACGGTCTCGATGGCGTCGCGCAGGCGGGTGTACAGCTCGTCGAGCATCTTCTCCGCGCGATAGACGGGGATGACGACGGAAATCAGGGGAGGGGTCATGCAGGCTCCTGCGGGCCGGCGCTGGCGCGGGCCACGGGTGGTTGGGATCGCTGCGCAGCAGGCGCAGGGGCAGGGACCGGCGCGCGGGCGCGCACCAGTTCCACGCCGCGCATCACGACCGTGCCCTGGCCGCTGGCAAAGACGCGGAACTCCACGGCCTGCAGCGCCTTTGCAGCGCTGAACGTCAGGCTGATGCGCTGCCTGCCCGTGCCCGTCAGGCTCTGGCGGGCCAGCACGTGCTTGCCACCGTCAGCCGTGACGTCCAGCGAGCCGAAACCGGCCGTGGCAGTGCCGCGCGTGTCGATATCGAAGGTGGCGGTGTAGGTGCCGGGCGCCAGCGCGCGGAACGGGCCGAAATACAGCGTCCCCGCTTCGCCGGGGCCGGCAAGCAGGCCGCCTTCGGCCAGCCGGCCGATCTGGTGCGGCGTGGTGGCCGAAACCGGATAGGCGAGCGGCAGGCGCACCAGCGGGTCCCATTCCGGCAGCATCGCCAGGTTGCGCGGGTAGACGATCACCTGCCAGTCCTCGAAACGCAGCACGCGTGACGGCGCGCCAAGGCGTTGCGCCAGCGCGGCAAGGTCGGCCTGCTGCTGTTCGCTGTCCTGCAGCAGGAGGAAGGCGGGCCCCTGGTAGTACTCGCGGGTGTACCACCGGTCCGACGACAGCTTGCGCATCGGCATCGGCAGGCCCTGCTCGAAGTTCACCGCGCGGATACGGACCTGGTGGTCGGCCAGCACCGTCAGCTTGCCCGCGTTCCAGAAGGTGGCGTAGCCGTAGCGCAGGCCGTTGTCGCGCAGGAACGTGGTCAGGCGCGCGCTCTGCGTGGGCAGCTTCAGTGCCGGCGGCACCTTGAAGAACAGCCGGTAGGGGAAGGTATAGCTGACCAGGCTGCTCGTGGCCAGCAGCGTCACCACCAGCAGGCCGGCCACGCGCTCCGGGCGGCGCAGATGCAGGCCATCCACGGCGGCAGCGGTGAACAGCAGCAGCAGGCACACCAGCGACGGCACCAGGTAGCGCACCGCACCGTCCGGACTGGCGCCGTCGATCAGCGTGGTGGTGAGCAGCACCAGCAGGTTCAATCCGGCGGCAGTTACGGCAAAGGTGGCACAGAACAGGCGTCCCGGATGGTCCGGTCCCAGCAGGCGCAGCACCGCGCGCGGCAGCAGCCATGCCAGCGCCAGCGCGCCAAGGAGGCGCAGCACGCGATAGGCGCCCATCGGGCTGGCCACCGCCGAATCCCAGCGCGGCATGCCGTCGAACAGGATCAGGAGTCCCTGCACGGTCAGCTTGATGTTGTTCAGCACGCCGTCATAATCGAGCCACAGCAGCGGCGGGGCGGGGTGGTTGTGGACCGAACGCAGCACGGCTGCATTGAGCAGCGCACCGACCGCGCAGGCGGCCAGGAACAGCAGTGCCGTGCGCCAGTGGCGGCGGGTGTCGCCCCGTGCCGGCGCGGCCAGCTTCAGTGCCGCGGCCGCGCACAGCAGCGGCACGGCGTAGAAGATCGCGCCGCGCAGCGGGTTGGCCCAGAACAGCACGATGGCCAGCAGTGCCGTGCCCAGCGCCCAGAGCCAGTAGCCGCGGCCCGCGCCATGCAATTGCTGCCAGTAGCAGTACAGCAGGAAGGCGCCGCAATAGAACATGGAGCCGTAGGCAGCCTGGCCGAACACGTGTTCCGCCATCAGCACGGAGATACCGCCCGTGAGCACCGCAAGACCGGCCAGCCGAGCCAGGCGCGATACGCCGAGCAGCCCGGTAAAGGTCCAGGCACCGGCCAGGATCAGCAGCGCACAGAGAATATCGGACAGGACATGCAGGCCGATGCCATTCGGCAGGAATGGCAGGAACAGCAGCACGAAGGTGTGCGTGAAGAATACCCACAGGTCGCCATTCGCATAATTCCAGTCACGCGGGAAATACTGCCCCGTTTCGGCGATTTCCTGTGCCAGCTGATTACGGACCGCTGCGTCCGAATGGAAGATCACCTGGTAATCGAAGGCCAGGAAAAACAGCAGCATTGCCAGGTTCACGGCAAGCAGCCATGGCAGCACGCGGTGCGCCAGCTGTCGCAAGTCGGTGGAAGTGGTAACTCTCATTGTTTTAGTTATTCGTGCTGCCGTCACGGCGGTTTCCAGCGGTTTCAATCACCGCATGCCTGGCGGAAAACGCCCGGCAATACGCCGTTTCATGCGGAGTTTCAAAGCCGGCAAACGCGCGCGCAGCCGGAACCGATAACCCGGCAGTATAACACCGGGATTATGGAAATAATAAGCGGGAGGGAGGCCAATAAAATGCGGCCGCGGGTTTTATTATGCCCGCGGCAACAGGAACGGCGCGGTAACGGGCAGGTTGCCGTCAAGGCAGTCGAGGAATGCCCGGGCGCTTTCTGCCCAGGTCAGGCAGGGCATGCCGGCCGAAGCGGGTGCCATGCCCTGCGCGTGCAGATCGAGCCAGCGCTCCAGTGCATCGGCCAGGGAAGCAGGGTCGCCTGCATCGAAATACCAGGCGTGCGGGCCACCCACTTCGCGGAACACGGGCAGGTCGCGAGCGATCACGGGCAGGCCGTGCTGCGCCGCTTCGATCAGCGGCAGGCCGAAGCCCTCGCCAGCGGAGGCGGCCAGCAGCGCGGTGGCATCGCGGTACAGTGCCAGCAGCAGTTCGTCCCCGGCGCGTTCCAACCAGTGCAGCAGGCGCCCCCGGTGCGGGTGCCCGCGCAGACGTTCGGCCAGCCCCTCGACGTTCCAGCCCAGCTTGCCGACGATGACGAGGTTGACCTCCACGCCGCGCTGCCACAGCAGTTCGAAGGCATCCAGCGCCTGCGCATGCATCTTGCGCGGCTCCAGCGTGCCCACCATCAGCAGGGTACGGCGGGCGTGCACGGCATCGAGCACGGCGCCATCGGCCGGTGCCATGTCACGTGCCGCTTCCAGCGGGGGCATGGTCGCCTGCAGGTCGGCGCCAAGCCGGGCATGACCGAGGCGCAGCGGTGCAGTCCGGCGCGGCGGATGGCGCTCGAGCCAGTCGGCCAGGTCGTCCACGGTGGCCTGCGCATTGCAGATCAGGCCGTCCGCCAGCTGCGCGGCGTGGCCGAGCCAGCGCTCGAACCAGGGCTGGGCACCGGCAAAGAACCATTCCGGATGCAGCGCCGGCAGCAGGTCGTAGACGACAAAGTACAGGCGCACGCCGTGGCGGCGCAGGCTCTCCAGCAGTGCCGCGTTGCGTGGAATCTGCTCGGGCGCCAGGTCCAGGCCCAGGAAGATGTCGCCGGCGCGCACGGCGATCGGCTGTTCCGTGCCCGGTGCCGCCGGCGCGAAGCGGCCTTCCGCATCGGCTGCCGGCGCATGGGCATAGAATCCATCCGCGTCATAGACGGGCACCACCCGCAGGCCGGCCGGCGGGGCCGCCAGCAAGGCGCCCAGCACGCCGCGGGTAGCGCGCTGGATGCCGGAACGGGCGTCGGTGCGGATCAGCTCGGAGAGGTCGACCAGCAGCTGCCGCTCGCCGCCCCCGCTGCCGGCCCCGCTACCATTCCCCGTTGGGTGGTCACTGAACATGCTCGGCACCCTCGCTGAACGCGGCCGGCAGTTCTGCGACCAGCCCGTGCAAGGCGGGCGGCAGCAGCCGTGCCAGGGCGGTGGCAGCGGCGGCATCGGCCACGGCGCCCGGCGCCGTCAGCAGCGTGAACTGGGCAATGCCGCGGTTGCTCACGGCGCGGTCAGCCGGCAGTGCGCTGTCCGTGCCGGGCACCAGCAGCACATCGCCGGGCTGCAGCACGGCCACTGCGTCGCCCAGCGCCAGGTCGTCCCGCCCGATCACCGCCAGTGCCTGGCCGCGCGCGTAGCGGTAGCGGCCGTCGTCCAGCCGCACGGGTTCCACGCGCCAGCCCGGTACCGGTGCCTCCAGCAGGCGTTTGAGCAAGGGCGTCACCGGCCCGTCCTGCGCGAGCGTGCCGGTCACATCGACCAGCAACTGGCGCGCCCCGCGCACCGGCGCGTTGGCGGCGATGCTGTCGGCCACCTGCAGCCAGTCCTGCTCGCCCGGCGCCATCGGACAGGCGATGTGGCCCAGGCCGTCCAGCAGCGCCGCGTAATGGCTGTGCCGGCCACCCTGCGCAAACGCTTCGATGGCTGCGTGGTAGAGCTGCGCCACGCGGGCCGGATGGTGTTCGGTGGACATGTAGGCGTAGCCGGCATCGCCTATCGTGCGGGCCAGTTCCGGGTCGCAGCGCAGGCGCGTCATGGCCTCGGCCAGCTCTTCGGTGGTGAAGGCATCCGGCAGGCGGATGGCCACGTGTTCCGGCATCTCGGCCGCGGAACCGTGGCGGTTGATCACCGTGGGGATGGCATACGACAGGCAGTCGAGAATGGTGCCGGACGTCTCACCGCGCGTGCGGGTGCGCAGCTGTACCGCCACATCGGCCGCGGCCAGGTAGGTGCGGTACAGCTCTTGCGAGGCGAAGCCGGTGATGCGGATGCGCGGGTGGCCGGCCATGCGGCCCGTCAGCGCGTCGCCGAACGGGCCCACATGGTTTTCGCCCACGAACACCAGGTGGCACTTGGCATCCCGGTGCAGGGCCGATTCCAACCAAGCTTCCAGGATGCGTTCGTTGCACTTGGTGACCGACAGCAGGCCGAAGCTGCAGACCAGGAATTCGTCGTCGGCGATCCCCAGGCGGGCCCGCGCCGCGGCGCGGTCGACCGGCCCCGGCAGCAGGCGCGGCAGGGCCACCAGCTGCCAGTCGTCGGCGCGCTGCGGACCGTACCAGTGCTGCGCCAGCTCCTTCGAGTGTGCCGAGTGGACGATGATGCCGGCCGCGTTGTCGAGTACCGCGCGGTTGCACGGGTAGGCGTAATACGAGGCTTCGCGGCCTGCATCCCGTTCATGCGCCAGTGCCGCGTAGCCATGCGAGTGGTACAGCGCGCCCGGATAGGCTGCCGGGTCGCCGCCTGCGGCCGAGATGTAGTGCAGCGCGCCGCTCAGGTAGAAGTCGTGCAGCGCCACCACGCCGGGATGCCGCTCGAGCAGGCCGAACATGTGTGCGTGGTAGGCCGAATTGCCGAAGTGGTAGAGGATGCGGTCGTAGCTGGCCGCGTTCTCCTCGAACCAGGCCACGCTGCGCTGCGTGAAATTAGCCAGGATCCAGCGGTCGTTCACTTCGAACTGCTGCTGCACGATCACGTCGATGTCGTAGTAGCGCGCCAATTCCGGCAGCATTTCGCCGCTAGTATCGGCGATGCCGGTGCGTTCCGGCGGCAGCGGCGACAGGTAGGCCAGGCGCGGCCGGCGCGGTCCGGCCACGGGCACGCTGACGGCGGCCGCTGCCATCTGGCGCTCGTGGGCCGCCTCGAAGGCGCCCAGCGCCTTGCGCGCGCTGGCATCCCAGGAGAATTCCTTCGCCTGCACCAGCCCGTGTTCGCACAGGCTGGTGCGGAAGTCCGCGTCCGTCAGCACGTGCTGCATCTTGGCCGCGATGGCCTTCACGCTGGTCGGATCGAACAGCGCGTCGGCCCGGCCGATCACTTCCGGGATGCTGCTGTTGTTCGAGCCGATCGTCGGCACGCCGCAGGACATCGCCTCCAGCGCAGGCAGGCCGAAGCCTTCCTGCAGTGACGGGAAAACGAACAGCGCCGTGCTGTTGTAGAGCGAGACCAGGTCGTCGTCGGACACGAAGCCCGTCATCACCATGTCGCCGGCCGGAATGCCGAACGAACTGGCCAGGGCCAGCAGGCGCTGGCGCTCATGGTCGGGCACGCTGCACACGACGGCCAGTTGATACTGGCGGCGCAGTTCGCCCGGCAGCAGCGAGTAGGCCTCGATCAGGCCTTCGATGTTCTTGCGGTAGTCGATGCCGCCGGTGTACATGATGTACGGGCGCGGCAGGCCGAATTTCTCGCGCAACGCGGCCTCTTCGCCTGCCGTGAGCTGTTTCGGCACGAAGATGTCGTCCACCGCCGACGAGATGTTGACCACCTGGTCGGGCGGCAGCTGCAGCGCGTCGATGGCTTCCTGGCGCGAGTGGCCGGAGATCGCCAGCAGGATCTGCGCGTTCTTCAGGCTCTGCAGCTTGCGGTGGTACCAGTTCGCCACATGGGGATCGGTCAGGTAGGTTTCCTTGCGCACCAGCGGGATCAGGTCGTACAGCGTCACGGCCGTGTTGTGGCGGTGCCGTTCATGCAGCACCGAGACGCAGGCATTCTCGCCCAGCCCCTCGAACAGGCTCGAGACGTGCACCACGTCCGGCGCCAGGCCGGCCAGGTAGGCTTCGCGCACGCGCTCGGCCGCGCGCACCCGCCAGGCATTGGCGACCTGATGCTCCCAGATCGCGTCCGGCAGCTGGTAGGCGCTGATGTGCGACTGCGGCACCAGGCCGTCGAACGTCCTGCGCAGGTTGGCCACGCTGTCCGGGAAATGGTTGTTGACGGCGATGCGGAATTCATGGCTGCCGCCCTGGCGCAGCATGCCCAGTGTCAGGGCCATCGAATAGCGGCCGATGCCGCGATGGGTGCTGGAGCCCTGGCAGGCCTGCAGGTCAAGTACGATACGCATAGAGTCGATTCAGGTAAAAGGGAACGGCCGCGGAAGATCAGCTGCGGCGCTGCAGGTCGCGCAGCACGCGCAGCGCGGTATCGGGCAGGTCGTGGGCGGCGGCGGCCGGCGGCACGTCCGGTACCGGCGCGGGACCGGCGGCACCCGGCTGGCTGCGCAGCAGCACGCGCCGCGCCAGGTTGACGAGGCCGGGGAAGCGGTTGATCTGGCGGCGCACGAAGAACGCCAGTTTCGGGCGCGACAGCACGAACAGCACGCCCCGGCGCAGCACGCCACGCACGATGCGCACCGCCACGCGGCGTGCGCGGTGCGGCTGGCTGCGCAGCCAGTGCCGGGCGCGGCGCGTGAACGTCACGCCATCGCGCAACGGCCGCGTGATGCGCCACGACGTGCTGTCGTACACGCTCCACAGCTGGTGCTGCACGGCCGCGGCGTCGCGCTGGCTGCCTTCGAGTGCCGTCTGCAGCTGCGCCAGGTCCGCGCGGACCTGCGCCAGTTCCGCGCGGACCTGCGCCAGGTCCTTGCGGCTCTCGCCCAGCTGCGCTTCGGCCACGCCGGCCTGGGCGGCCCGTGCGCTGAGCGGCGGGATCTGTCCTTCGGCCTTGGCCGCCCGTTGTGCCATGCCGCCCAGCTCGCCCTGCAGGCGTACGGCCTCCTGTTCGAAGTGTTCCAGCTGGGCGTATTTCTCGCGCCATTCGCGCACGTGCGCCTTGGCCCATTCGCGCGCTTCGGCCGCATCGGCTTCCGCCGCGGCGGTGCGGGTGCGCCATTCGTCGAGCGGGAACGCGTAGTGGTGGCCTTCGCACAGCACGAAGCCGTCGGCCGGGTGGGGCGGCAGCGCCAGCGCCTGGCGCAGGTCGTCGTGGCCGGGTGCCGTGTAGAACACGTTCCTGCCGTCGGCATAGGCAAGCGCATAGCCGGCCGCCTGCAGCTGCGCATCGATGCCGGCGCCGGCATCGGCCACCACGACCCAGGGCCGGCGGCCGGCCAGGTCGAAGCCTTCCAGCACCGCCGCTGCGGGCGCACCGGTGTCGATCTTGAGCAGGTGGATCACGGCCGGTGCATGGGCTGCGCAGACCGCTTCCAGCGTGTCGATGCCGGCGCGACGCAGCAGCACGTCGCGGCCGGCCGCGCCCAGGGCTTCGGCACGCGCCGCGTCGAACGTGGAATCGGGCTGGCCCGGCGTTTCGTAGAAGGGCGCTTCGCCAGGCCGGGCACCGGCGGCCACGGCCAGGTTGATGTCGGCCGGGCGTTCGATGCGCAGGCGCCGCAGCAGGCCCTGGGCCGGTTCCAGGTTGATGCCGTGCCAGCCGGCGTCGTACAGGGCCTGCGTGACCGAGTGCCGGTGCGGGTCGCCCGCGCCCACGTCCACGTAGAAGCCCTGCGGCAGGTGGCGCAGCGCGCGCCACAGCAGCACGTCCTCGAAATTCTCGGCGTAGCTGGTGATGTTCTTGCTCATCGTCGTTTGGCTCATGGTGTCGCGGCCCCCTCATGCAGCACCACCTGCGGATCGAGCCAGGTGCTGCCTTCGAAATAGCTCTGTTTCAGGTTCATCACTTCGAACACGAGCGCCAGGTCGCGCCATTCGTAGTTCGCCAGCAGGTGGTTGTCGGAGCTGTGCAGCGCGGTCGCCACCGAGTAGGTGCCCGGGCCGAGCCGCAGCGGGAAGGCGAAGTCGAACACCAGGCGCCGGCCCGCCTTCAGGTCGCGCACCTGCAGGCCCTTGTGGAAGGTGTTGGTGCCGAAGATGTTCTGGCCCAGCCGGTCCTTGATGCGAAAGCCCAGGGTCAGCTCGGGCAGGTCGGCGTTGATGTCGACCTCCACGCGCAGCGTGACCGGATTGCCGGTGCCATGCACCTCGGCCGGCTGGCCCGCCGCATCGAGCAGCGCGATGGCCGCCACGGTGGCCTCGCCGGTGCCGGAGATGGTGCGCGTCTTGCCATTGCCGTCGGCTTCCTGGCGCACGTTCTCGCCTTCGCGGTCGGCCAGCATGGCGTTGTAGTAATCCATGATCTCTTCCGGCGTGCCTTCCTTGCGCACGCGGCCGGCATCCAGCAGGATCGCGCGGTCGCACACCGACTGGATCGCGCCCTTGTCGTGCGAGACGATCAGCAGCGTGGTGCCCTGCTGGCGGAAGGAACGGATGCGCTCGAAGCTCTTGTGCTGGAAGTAGGCATCGCCCACCGACAGCGCCTCGTCGACGATCAGCACGTCCGGCCGCCGCGCCGTGGCCACGCTGAAGCCGAGGCGCATCTGCATGCCGCTGGAGTACACGCGCACCGGCTGGTCGATGTATTCGCCGATCTCGGCAAAGGCCTCGATCTCCGGCATCAGCGCGTGCAGCTCGTCCATCGTCAGGCCGATCAGCTGGCCGGCCATGAACACGTTCTGGCGCCCCGTGAAGTCGGGATGGAAGCCCATGCCCAGTTCCAGCATCGCCGCCACGCGGCCGCCGATCTGCACGCTGCCGGCGGACGGCATGGCCGTGCCCGTGATCAGTTTCAGCAGCGTGCTCTTGCCGGCGCCGTTGATGCCGATGATGCCGAGCGCCTGGCCCGGTTCCACGGTGAAGTTAATGTCCTGCAGCACGTGCACCACCTGGTGGCGCGGCTTGCCGCCCGGGAGGATCCACTCGAGCAGGCGGGCCCGGTGGGTGGGGTAGCGCTTGTAGGCTTTGCCAAGCCGGCTGACATGAATACGGCCGTTCACAGTTCGTCCACCATTTCTCCCGCACGCTTGCGGAACAGATGCATGCCCAGCAGGCACAGCAGGATTGCCAGCACGGCGGCCGGCAGCAGGCTGCCCCAGTGCGGCAGGGTTTGTTTTACGAGGATGTCCTGGTAGCCCATGATCACCGGCGCCATGGGGTTCCACAGCAGCAGGGGTCGCACGTTCTCCGGCAGCGCGGTGACCGGATAGACCACCGGCGTGAACCAGAACCAGAACTGCAGGCTGATGTTGAAGAACTGGCCCACGTCGCGGAAGAACACGTTCAGCACGCCCAGCACCATGCCCAGGCCGATCGCCAGCAGCACCTGCAGCGCCAGCAGCGGCACCAGGGCCAGGAACGGCCAGCCGGGGAAGTTGCCCGACACCAGCAGGAACAGCGTGAACAGGCCGAAGATGATGCCGAAGTTCAGCAGCGCATTGAGCACCACGATGATCGGCAGGCACAGGCGGGGGAAGTTCAGCTTCTTGATCAGGCCGGCGTTATCGATGAACACGCTCTGGCCCTTGGTGGCGATTTCCGTGAACAGGTTCCAGGTCAGCACGCCGGCGCACAGGTAGATGCTGTACGCGTAGGCCGAGCCGGCGCCCGGCAGGCGGTTGCGCATCACCTGCGAGAAGATCACCGTGTAGACGACGATCATCGCCAGCGGATTGAGCACGGTCCACAGCGCGCCCAGGATGGAATTGCGGTACTTCGATTGGAATTCGCGCTTCACGCTGCCGGCGATGAAGCCGCGGTATGCCGCGATGTTGCGCAGCCGGCCCAGCACGATCATGGCTGGACTCCGGCGCGGCGGGATGGGAAAGGTCGTTGCATGGATGATTTTGTTGTCGTTTGGGCCATAAGCGGGGCGCGCGATTATACTGCACGCGCCCGTGCGATCGCTGTGGATGGCGGGTTCAGGTGGCGCCGTCGACCAGCTTCTGCAGGTCCTGCGGCTTGAGGATGATGAGGCGGTGCGTGTCCTTCTGGATGATGCCCTGCTGGGTCAGTGCCATCAGCGCGCGGGTCACCGTTTCGCGGCTGGTGTTGATCATGTTGGCGATGTCCTGGTGGGTCGGCAGGTTTTCCACCACGTCCGGCGCCCCCGGCTGGCTCTTCTTCATCTGCACCAGGAAGGTGTAGATGCGCCGCGTGGTGTTGTTAATCGAGAGCAGCGAGCGGAATTCCGAATCGCGCTGGATCTTCTCGGCCAGGTGCCGCAGCATCTTGTTGGCCACCGACGGCGCGTGCGAGAACAGGTGCAGCGCTGCCGGCGCCGGCAGGAACGCTACCAGCACCGGGCTCATGGCCACCACCGAGGCGGTGCGCAGCGAGCCGCTGATGACGGCGATCTCGCCGAAGAAGTCGCCCGGTGACAGCATGCGCAGGCCGATCGCGCGGCCGTCTTCCGTCACGTCGATCACCTGCAGCTGGCCGGACAGCAGGAACAGCAGGCCGTCGCCGGCGGCGCCCTTCTGCAGCACGATGTCGCGCTTGGCATGCTGGCGGAAGCGCAGCTGCGTTTTCACGCGGGCCATGTCGTCCTCGCTGAGCTCGGCCAGCAGGGGAATCTTGCGCAGGTGGACCTGGACGTTCTGGGCCGGCACGGGCTCGTCGACCGGCTGGGCTGCAGGCACCTCGGGGGCCACCGGTTGATCGGAATGCGTTGTCATTTGGCTATATTACAGAAAGAAGCGGCCTGCGCCGGTCTGGCGCAGCAGGCCGGTGGCCAGCATCGCACAGCCGATGCCCGCGGCATTGGCCAGCTGGTCGCGCCAGCTGAAGCCCCGTCCCGGCACCAGCCGCTGCAGGCATTCCACCAGCCACCCGGCCACGGCCAGCGCGGCCGCCCAGCACGCAAACTGGCCCCAGCCGTCCGCGATGCGTGCCGCCAGCAGCGTCAGGCCCGCGTAGGCCACGAAATGCAGCAGCTTGTCGTTGGGCAGGGTGGGCAGCCATTCGTTCGGCACGAGACAGCCCGCGAAGACGCACAGCAGGGCAACGCTGAACAATATCATTTCTGGCAGCATGGGGATAAACCGACAACGTAAGCAAATGTAAGACCCATCAGCGGCCTTCCCAGCGCCAGTTCAGCGAAACCTGCCGGCTGTCGTACTGGAAGATCGAGATGTTTTCGTGGTTGCGCGTGGCGCGCCATTCCAGCACCAGCGACTGGTTGGCCGCGAAGCCGTAGGAGAGGGCGGCGCGGGCCGTGCTGGTGCGCTGCTGCCGCGTCACGTCGATCAGGCCGGGCGAATAGGCGCTGTCGCCGTGCCAGCGCTGGCGGCTCCAGTCGAGTTCGCCGTCCAGCGCACCCGCCAGGTTGCCGCGCACCAGCATGCGCACGTTCCAGCCGGCCCGGTCGCCGCCCGGCCGCGTGCCGGTTGCCCGGTCGTCCAGGTAGCCCAGGCTGGCCTGGCCCCAGCCGCGCCTGGCGCGGTAGCCGAGGATGCCGCGCAGTTCCAGCGTGGCAGCGTTGAAGTTGCTGAGGGTGCGGTAGTGCGAGTAGCCCACGCCGCCCAGCAGTGCGAAGTCGACGTTCTTCGGCAGGGCCAGCGGCGGCGTGGCGCGCAGCTGCAGCTGCGCCTGCTCCTGGTACAGCTGGCCGCCCAGCGTCAGCAGGCCGCCCAGCGCCACGCTGCGCATGCGCCAGCCGCCGGCGCGCCACGGGTGCTCCACGCCACCCAGCAGCGACAGCGTGTCGTAGTCGGATACATGGTCGTTGCGGCGCAGGTGCACCTGCACGAAGCCGATGTCGCCGCGCTCGTTCAGGTCGGCCAGGTAGTCGCCCGCCACCACCGTGTAGTGGTCGGCGCGCGGCAGGTATTCCGGCAGCAGCTGCAGCGGCGTGCCGTCGCCGGCGGCAAATTCCGGATTGGCCGCGCCCTGGTTGACGTTGCTGTCGTAGCCGCGCTGCGCCTGTACCGACCAGAGCCGCACGCGCTGGCTGTTGCGGCAGCCCTGCCGGCGCTGTTCCTCGATCAGCTGGCGCACCCCGGGTGGCGGGTCGAACTGCGCCTCGATGCGGGTGAACAGCGCGAGCGCCTCGGCGGACCGGCCCAGCGAGCACTGCAGCATCGCCAGGTCCAGCCACTGGGCCGGGCTTTCCGGGCCGGCGGCGATCATGCGGTCGAGCGCCTCCGTGGCGTCGGCCATGCGGCCTTCGCCGAGCGCGCGCATGGCTTCCATGTACAGGTCCGGGCCCGCGGGCGCGGCGGGAGCCGGCGCTTCCTGGGCCTGCCCGCCCACCGCGAGCAGCAGCGACAACAAGACAAACAAGACGTTCTTCAAATCGTTCCTTTGGCCGCCAGCGCGGTCAATGTGTAAAGCATCGTGAGGCTGTCTCGCCCGCGCAGCACCACCTGGCCGACCGGCGCCAGCGCATGCCGGCGCGCCAGGGCGAACGTACCCGGCCCCACCAGCACGTCGCAGGGCAGGTCGCGCGCTGCCGTTTCCAGCCGCGAGGCCACGTTGACGCTGTCGCCGACGGCAGTATAGATGCTGCGTGCGCTCGAACCGAAATCGCCCGCCATCGCCTCGCCGCTCTCGATGCCGATGCGCACCCGCACCGGCGCCTGGCCCGCTGCCCTGCGCGCTGCGTTGAATCCGTCCAGCGCCGCCATGATCGCCAGGGCCGCACCGAGCGCCTGGTCGGCATGGTCCGGCACCGGCAGCGGCGCGCCCCAGAAGGCCACCAGGCCGTCGCCAGTGAATTTGTCCAGCGTGCCGCCGGCATCCAGCACGGGACCCGTCAGGCAGTTCAGGAAGTCGCGGGTCAGCCGCGCCGCCTGCTCCACCGGCAGGGAGGCCACATGCGTGGTGTAGCCCTCCATGTCGGCAATCAGCGTCGTCACCTGGCAGCGGGTCGGCGCCAGCGGGTCGGCCAGGTTGCTGCGCAATAGTTCATCGACCACGGCGTCGGCGACATACTGGCGCAGCGTGCCCAGCAGCTTGCGCGACTGCTGCTGGGCCTGTTGCCAGGCGAGCGGCACGGCGATCGCCAGCAGCAGCAGGCAGGACAGCAGCGGCCCCACCGGCGAAAACGCCGCATCGTGCGGCACCAGCAGCCACACCAGCGCCAGCCACGCCAGCGCGGCCACGGCCAGCAGCGCCACGTTGGCCCATGCCGCCAGGCGCGGCAGCGTATATAAAGTGAGGCCGGCCAGCAGCGCGGCGAATGCCACCGCCACGGTCCGGCCGGGCCAGGGAGCCGGCGCGCTACCGTCGCGCACGTCCAGCAGCGCGGTGAGCGCCTCGGCATGCACCAGCAGCCCGCTCGTGTTCGGGCTGAGCGGCGTGGCCACCCGGTCCGCCAGGCCCAGCGCGGAGGAGCCGATCAGCACGTACTTGTCGCGCAGCCATTCGGCCGGGACGGCCAGGTCGAGGATGTCCGCCGCCGGCACCACCGTGTAGGCTTCCAGCTGCCGGGCGTAGGGAATGCGGCGCAGTCCATGGCCGCTCTGCATGCCCGCCACCGGCCCGGCACCCGCCACCGCGCCACCCAGCATCGCCAGCGACAGGGCCGGGTAGGTGCGGCCCTGGTAGAAGGTCTGCATCGGCAGGCGGCGCAGCATGCCGTCCATGTCCGGCAGGAAGCCGATATTGCCGAAGCGCGCCGCACCGGCCAGGCCGGCATGGTTGGCCACGAAGCCCCGCGCCGGCACCGCATCGCCGGCGGCAGCCGGCCGTCCGCCGCCCAGCGTGCCGACCTGCAGGCTGCCGCTGCCGTCGAACACGAACGACTGCGGCAGCACCAGCGGGCCGAACCGGCCCAGCAGCGCCAGCCGCTCGTCGCCCGCCGCGTCGGCCCGCTCGGGCAGCACGATGTCCAGCCCGACCACGCGCGCGCCATACGGCCCCACCAGGTTTTCCACCATGTGCGCCAGCCGGTCGCGCGGCCAGGGCCAGGCGCCCGCGCGGCGCAGGCTGGCCTCGTCGATATCGACCACCACCAGCCGTTCTTCCGGCACGGGGCTGGCCTGGGCCCGCACGATCACGTCCCGCAGGCGTTCGTCGCCGGGCAGGGTGGCGCCGGGCCACTGTGCCGCCGCCGCGATTGCGACTGCGAACGCAGCCACGCACCAGCGCGCCAGCAGGGCGGCGGCACCGTCGCGACGGGAGGCACGCAGGAGCTTCATCGACGGGCTGGGGAGCGCAAAATGTTTCGCATAACCTATAAGTATAACCCCCGCACCCTCTCCGCGCCGCCCCATCGGCCCGGCGCCGGCCATGTGTGGCGGGCGTTCCACGCTATAAGCCTTCATTGGTAACATCGCGTAACAGCCATGCGTGTGGTATTTCCTGTGCGTTACAGTTCGGGTGTCGGGATACGTCCGTGCGGATGTGACGGCTGTCACAGCTTTCCCCGCGCAGTGCCGCACAATAGCAAGCTCAAGGAGTCCACCATGCCGTTCCCAATGCCCGTCCACCGCCGTTTTTCCCCCCTGCGTGCCGCCTGCGGCGCCGTGCTGCTTGCTGTCGCGGCCTGTGCCACCCCGGCCTGGGCGGGCGAAGCCGGCCGCGCCGTGTTCGTCAGCGGCGACGTGCGGATCGGCCGGGCCCCGGTGGCGCTCAACGGCGTGGTGCAGGAAGGTGACGAGATCACCACTGGCCGCGACGGCTATATCTATGTGAAGACGGTCGATGACGGCCTGCTGGTGCTGCGCCCTTCGAGCCGCGCGCGCATCGCCGCCTATCATATCGACCGCGAAACGCCCGCGAACACGCGCGTCAAGCTGGAGCTGCTGGAAGGCGTGGCGCGCAGCGTCTCCGGTAACGGCGTCAAGGCGGCGCGGCAGAATTTCCGGTTCAACACGCCCGTGGCGGCGATCGGCGTGCGGGGCACCGACTTCACGGTGTTCACGGACCAGGAAACGTCGAACGTGACGGTGCTGTCCGGCGCGATCGTCGTCAGCGGCTTCGGCGGCAGCTGCCAGCCGGGCGGCGCAGGCCCATGCGAACACCCGGCCAGCCGGGAACTGGCCGCCAGCCAGGCGGGGCAGATGCTGCAGGTGCGCCGCGGCCGCGCCGAACCGAACGTGCTGCCAGGCGGCCCGCTGGCGCCGGATGCGGTGACGCCGCCGCGCGGCGACGAGCCGGGCAAGGGCGCCACCACCCCCGTCGCATCGGCCGAGCCGAGCCTGGATCCGCAGAAGGCCAGCAACGTGCTGCAGCAGGGCCTGACGGTGCGCACGCCCGTGCTGCCGCCCGAGCCGCCGCCGGTGCCCCCGGTGCAGGCGGCCACGCCGGAAGATCCGCTGGTGTCGGCCCCGGCCGAGCAGCCCGTGGTGTCCGTGCCGGTGGAGACGGTGCCGCCGCCCCTGCCGCCAAGCAATCTGGTATGGGGCCGCTGGGCCGCCGTGGCGGGCGCCGCCGGCACGGTCGACGGCACCAAGCTGGTTGCTCAGGGTGCGCGGCTAGTGGGCTCGAACGCGTATTACTCGGTGTACCGCGATGCCAGTACGGAGTACCAGATGCCCCAGTCCGGCGCCGCCGGCTTCTCGCTGAGCCAGGGCGAGGCGCTGGTCAGCACGAGCGGCAGCCTGACCCCGAGCGCTGCGGCGCTGACCAACGGCCAGCTGAACGTGGACTTCGGCGCACGCACCTTCACCACCGGTTTCGACCTGACCACCGGCAAGGACACGTTCCGCCTGCAGGCGGAAGGCAACCTGGGCAGCAATGGCGACATGTCGGCCATCAACCGCTTTACGCCGGCCAGCAACATGACCGTGAGCGGCAGCCTGGGCACGCGGAACGACGCCGCCTATATTTTCACGACGCGGCTGGATGAGCGCCGTACTGCGAATGGCGTGACTTACTGGGTTAAGTGATCATGCTGCAGGTGATCATGCTGCAAGTGATCACGTTGGGAGTGATCTGGCGGATCGAATGGCCACTGAATAAATAGCAGGCGAACGGATGTTTTAAATTCCTGTACTTGCCGATTCGTCATTGACTGAATATCATTATAAAAGCGCCGCATATGCGGCGCTTTTTTTTCGTGCGCCACCCCGGCAGCAGTTCCCCTACACTCATGCGCAAGGCGGGCAGACCCGCTTTAATTCCCCTGAGTCCGCATTGCCTGATTCCGCGATAATGCGGGCCGGTCCACCATGATTACCGGAACGTGATGCTATTGCATTCCAAACAGTCATCTCTGATAATGTGTCGCGGAGTTTTCTCAATATATTTGCGAAAAAAAACGACAAAAGCTCAAGGCGTGTGACGAACGTCACATTCCGAGGCATTCGTCTTCTGCCATCATGGCTGCCGTAGTACTGCGAACAGTGCAACGCCAGCAGCTAATCTTAATCCCTAGGAGAGTACCTTAATGACCACCGCTACCGAAATTCAACAACTGTACGTTGCCTATTTCAACCGTCCAGCTGACGTGCTGGGCCTGTCGTTCTGGCTGGACCGTGCCAACAAGAGCAGCATCTCTGCCGTGGCCAACGAATTCGCGAACTCGACCGAGTACACCGACGTGTACGGCGGCAAAACGGCTGCTGAGCAAGTCAACGCCATCTACATGAACCTGTTCGGCCGTCCTGCAGAAGCCGCTGGTCTGGTCTACTGGGCCAACAAGCTGATCGCCGGTACCGAAACGTTCGGTTCGATCGCCCTGACGATCGCTGGCGCCGCCCAGAACGCCGACAAGATCGCCATCGACTCCAAAGTCGCTGCCGCTTCCGCATTCACCGCTTCCCTGACCGATGGCGCCGAAATCGTCGGTTACTCGGGTGATGCCGCCAACTCCGTCGCCCGTGCCTTCCTGGCCGGTGTGACCGACGCAGCTACCCTGGCAACGGCAACGACCGAAGCCAACCTGAACGCCGTTGCTGCTGCTGCTGTTGCTGCGCACGATGGCACCGCCACGACGACGACCAACCTGACCGCTGGCGTTGACACGCTGACCGGCACCGCTGGCGCCGACATCTTCAACGCACTGAGCGTGACTGCAAGTGGTGCAGCTGGTTCGACCCTGGGCAACTTCGACTCGATCGATGGCGGCGCAGGTAACGACACGCTGAACATCTACACCGATGCTGGCGCTACGACCCCGATCAACACCACGATCGGCTCCAACACGACCATCCGCAGCATCGAAACGATCAACATCTTCAACAGCAATGGTGCTGTCGCTGCTCTGGCCGATGGTTCGAAATTCACGGGCGCAACCGCTCTGTGGCAAATCGGCGCAGCCGCCAACGTCACGAACCTGGAATCCAGCACGACCGCCGGCTTCCGTGGCCTGACCACCGCTGCTGCCCGTTCCGTGACCGCTACCGACGCAGCTACCAGCGCTTCGATCGCTGTTGATGGCGTGGTTGAAGGTTCGACCTTCAACGTGATCTCCGGCACCAGCGGCAAGCTGGCCGCTGTAAACCTGTCCGGCGTCGTGACCGACTCCACCGGCGGCGACGGCGTGATCGGCAACACGAACCTGGGCGTGACCGTCGGTAAAGACGTGCAGACCCTGACCCTGAACACGTCGGTTGCAACCAACCTGTCGATCACCGACAACGCTGGCAGCGCCACGACCAAAAAGCTGACCACGATCAACGCTGCTGCAAGCACCGGCGCGATCACCTACGCTGACAGCGAAACCACCGTTGCCAACATCACCACCGGCTCGGGCAAGGACGACATCACCCTGGTCACCGTGACCGCCAAGGACAACGCCACGACGACGACCGTTGACGAAACCGTGACCGCCACCGTCAACACCGGCGCAGGCGACGACACGATCCGCATCAACGTTACCGGCAACGGCATCGTTACCGTCAACGCCGGCGAAGGCAATGACACCGTCAACATCATTGGCCGTGACGCTGCAACGCTGAACATCAACCTGGGCGCAGGCGACGACATCTTCACGAGCGCTGTTGCAATCAACGGCACCGACTCGATCGATGCTGGCGAAGGCTACGACACTCTGCTGCTGAACCTGGTTGGCTCCGCCAACGTGGGTGCCTTCAGCAACTTCGACGCATTCGATGCGAAGAACCTGGCGAAAGCCCTGGACGTCGAAATCCTGTCGCAGAAAAACACCGTGTCCGAAATCATCACCACCGGTGACGTCGGCACGGGCGCAGTCCTGCAAAACGTGGGTGCTGGCGTTGGCTACCGCATCACCGGCGACACCGGTACCGTCGTGGGTGGCGTTGAAACGGCGCTGAGCGCACTGACGATCAACCAGAAGGTCGCTGGCGACCTGACCGTCACGCTGGACATCGACGAAACGGCAACGACCGCTGCTACGACGACGGCAACCTCGGCCAACGCATCGGTCATCACCAACGCGACCGGCGTCAAGGCTGTGTTCGATTCTTCCTTCGTGGGCGAAGCTGTCAACGCAACCGGCGACAACGTTGCTGCGCTGACCGTCGCTGGCACGGCTCTGAAAACGATCGCTATCACGTCCGGTGGCGACAATGCTCTGAACACGCTGAACGTCGCTAACGGCGCGGGCGAACTGACTGCCATCACCTCGAGCGGCGATCAGGACGTAGTCATCAACGTCGGTACGGGCGCTGCCAAACTGGCATCGATCACCGCAACGGGCGAAGAGCACGTGACGGTCACCGTCGGCACCGGCGCAATCAAGCTGGCAACGATCGACACGTCCGGCGCAACCGGCGGCCTGACGGCTTCGCTGGCCAGCGTCATCGACGGCGGCACGATCAAGCTGGGTTCGGGCGCTGACCTGATCTCGGTGACCAGCGCTTCGTCGATCGCTGGTGTCGAGTCGATCCAGGGCTTCGAAAAAGCACTGGCCGTTGCAGTCAGCACCGCAACTGGCGACGCTTCTGCCAAGGCCGATGCAATCGCCGACGCAGACATGATCTCGCTGGGTGCTGCTGGTGACACGTACACCGTCGCTGCCAACGCCACCAACCTGACGAACGGCGTTCTGACGTTCACGGGCGCTGGTCCTTCGACGCTGGCTGATGCTGCTGGCCTGGCCGACACCGCAACGACCGCTACGGCTGGCGCCGCTCTGGTGTTCGAATACACCGGCAGCACCTACCTGTTCGTCCAAGGCGGCGCAACCGACACCCTGGTGCAGCTGACCGGCGTGACGGGCGTGACCAACCTGGTCGAAAACGGCACGACCAACCACTTCTTCATCGTGTAAGAAGTCTTCCCTCACCATCCGCCCCGGCGGATGGTGTCCGGATCAAAAAGCCCCGTCCCCGGACGGGGCTTTTCCATTTATGCCACCGCAACCGTTGTTTCTGTAAGAAAATGTGATGCACATCACATTTGAAGTGGCTTTTGATGGATAATGTCACGTTCCTAGACGTGGCGCCGATACCCGCGCGCCGTTCCCGCAGGGTTTTATCGGCATATCAATGAAAAATCTCCTCACCAAACGTAACGAGATCGAGCAGATCCTGCTGGGTTTCAAGCGCACCTTCTATACCGTCGGCGCCTTCAGCGCGATCACCAATCTGCTGATGCTGGCGCCATCGCTGTACATGCTGCAGGTGTACGACCGGGTGCTGCAGAGCCGTAACGAATACACGTTGCTGATGCTCACGCTGCTGATGCTGGGCGCGTACATCCTGATGTCCACTCTGGAAATGATGCGCAGCTTCGTGCTGATCCGCGTCGGCGCCAAGTTCGACATGCAGATGAACAAGCGCGTCTACACGGCCGCCTTCGAGCAGAACCTGAAGCGCGCCGGCACCAATGCCGGCCAGTCGCTGGCGGACCTGACGAACCTGCGCCAGTTCCTGACCGGGAACGCACTGTTCGCCTTCTTCGATGCGCCGTGGTTCCCTATCTACCTGATCGTCATCTTCGTGTTCGAGCCGTCCCTCGGCCTGTTTGCCCTGGGCGGCACGGCCATCCTGGTGATCCTGGCGATCGTCAACGAAAAGGTCACGCGCAAGCCGCTGGCCGAGGCGAACGGCATGTCCATCGTGTCCGGCACGCTGGCCACCAACAACCTGCGCAATGCCGAAGTCATCGAGTCGATGGGCATGCTGCCGAACCTGCAGAACCGCTGGTTCCGGCTGCACAGCAAGTTCCTGAACCTGCAGGCCGAAGCAAGCGAGAAGGCCGGCCTGATCGCCGCCATCACCAAGTTCGTGCAGGTGTCGCTGCAGTCGCTGGTGCTGGGCTTTGGCGCGCTGCTGGTGCTCGAGAACAAAATGACGCCGGGCATGATGATTGCCGCGTCGATCCTCGTCGGCCGTGCGCTGGCGCCCGTGCAGCAGGTGATCGGCGTGTGGAAGAGCTGGTCCAGCACGCGCAGCGCCTACGAGCGCCTGACCAGCCTGCTGCAGACGAATCCGCAGCGCGAAGCCGGCATGGAACTGCCGAAGCCGACCGGCCACCTGGCCGTTGAAAACGTCTCCGCCGCGCCGCCGGGCGTCACCGTGCCGGTCGTGCGGGGCCTCAGCTTCGCGATTGCCGCCGGCGACGTGCTGGGCGTGGTGGGCCCGAGCGGTTCCGGCAAGTCCACGCTGGCGCGGCTGCTGGTGGGCGTGTGGCCGGCGCAGGTCGGCAAGGTGCGCCTCGATGGCGCCGACATCTATCACTGGAACAAGGCCGAGCTGGGCCCGCACCTGGGCTACCTGCCGCAGGATATCGAACTGTTCAGCGGCACGATTGCCGAGAACATCGCCCGCTTCGGTGAGGTGGATTCAGCCAAGGTCGTGGAAGCCGCCAAGCGCGCCAATGTGCACGACATGATCCTGCACCTGCCGGCCGGCTACGACACGCAGCTGGGCGAGGGCGGTGCCGGCCTGTCCGGCGGCCAGAAGCAGCGCCTGGGCCTGGCCCGCGCGATGTATGGCGATCCGTCGCTGATCGTGCTGGACGAACCGAATTCGAACCTGGACGACGTGGGCGAAGCCGCGCTGGTGGCGGCCATCAACGACCTGCGCCAGCGCGGCAAGACGATCGTGCTGATCACGCACCGCACCAGCGCGATCAGCGCCACCACCAAGCTGCTGGTGCTGCGCGACGGCGGCGCGGCCATGTTCGGCCCGACCCGCGAGGTGCTGAACGCCCTCAACGAAGCCAACCAGAAACAGCTGCAGACGCAGCAGGCACAACAACAGGCACAGCAGCAGGCCCGCGCGCAGGCGCAGGCCCAGGCCGAAGCCCAGGCGCGCGCCGCCGCTGGCGTCCCGCCGGTTCCGGCCGCACCGAAAGCTGCCGATGATGCCGCCACCGCACAGGAGCAAAAATGAGCGATCTGATTACCAGGACTGCACCAACGGACGTGATCAGCCATGACGTGAGTCCGCTGGTCGTCAATACCGACGCCTCGAAGTTCGCCCGCATCGGCTGGTTCGTCGTGATCTTCGGCGTGCTGGGCTTCATCCTGTGGGCCAGCTTCGCGCCGCTCGACAAGGGCGTGCCCATGTCCGGCTTCGTGTCGAAGGAAGGCAACCGCAAGGCGATCCAGCACCTGGCCGGCGGCATCGTCGACGACATCCTCGTCAAGGATGGCGACGTGGTCAAAAAGGGCCAGGTACTGGTGCGCATGAACAGCACGCAGGCCCGCTCGGCCGCCGAATCGACGCGCGCCCAGTACATCACCTCGCGCCTGATGGAAGCGCGCCTGCTGGCCGAACGCGATGGCAAGTCCAGCCTGGAATTCCCCGCCGCCCTGGAACAGTTCAAGAGCGACCCGCGCGTGATCGAAGGCTTCGAGCTGCAGAAGCAGCTGTTCTCGTCCCGCCGCATCTCGCTGCAGAGCGAGCTGGCCGCGGTGGACGAGAACATCGCCGGCCTGAAGGTGCAGATGAAGGGCCTGCAGGAATCGCGCGACGCCAAGAAGGAACAGCTGGCGATCCTGAAGGAACAGCTGGACAATATGCGCGACCTGTCGAAGGAAGGCTACATCGCCCGCAACCGCATGCTCGACCAGGAGCGCACCTATGCGCAGCTGACCGGCATGATCTCGGAAGACATCGGCAATATCGGCCGTTCGCAGCGCCAGGTCACCGAACTCACGCTGCGCCGCATGCAGCGCGTGCAGGACTTCCAGAAGGAAGTGCGCGCCCAGCTGTCGGACACGCAGCGTGAAGCGGGTGCGCTGGAAAGCCGCATCCAGGGCCAGGACTACGACCTGTCCAATACCGAAGTGCGCGCGCCCGTCGATGGCACGGTCGTCGCACTGAACGTGTTCACGCGCGGCGGCGTGGTCGGTTCCGGCGCGCGCATGATGGATATCGTGCCCGCCAACGATCCGCTGGTGATCGAGGGCCAGCTGCCGGTGAACCTGGTGGACCGCGTGCACGACGGCCTGCCGGTGGAGCTGATCTTCTCGGCCTTCAATACCAACCGCACGCCGCACGTGCCGGGCGTGGTCACCACGGTCTCCGCCGACCGCACGGTGGACGAACGCACCGGCAATGCGTTCTACAAGGTGCGCGCCCACGTGTCGCCGGCGGGCCAGAAGATCATCGCCGAGAAGAAGCTCGACATCCAGTCCGGCATGCCGGTGGAGATGGTCGTCAAGACGGGTGAGCGCACGATGATGAGCTATCTGCTCAAGCCGATTTTCGATCGCGCCAAGTCCGCGATGTCGGAGGAATGATCTGATGAAGTTCACCAATACCAGGCTGCGTGGTGCGCTGGCTGCCGCCCTGCTGGCGGGCTTCGGTGCCGCATCGGCGCCGGCCAGCGCGCTGGGCCTGATGCAGGCTTACCAGGCCGCGCTGGCCAACGACCCCACGTTCCGCGAGGCCGTGCAGGATGCGGCGGCAGGCCGCGAGAACCGCATCATCGGGCGCGCCAACCTGCTGCCCAATGTATCCGCCAACTACGGCGCCAACAAGAACTTCGCGGACCTGGTGGTCACGACCCAGCAGGGCCAGCGCGTGCCGAGCGAGCCGGAATACATCAGCCGTACCGCCAGCGTGCAGCTGCGCCAGCCGTTGTTCAACCTGGATGCGCTGGCCCGCTACAAGCAGGGCAACGCCCAGGCCAACTACAGCGAAGAGCAGTTCCGCCTGCGCGGCCATGAGCTGATCCTGCGCGTGGTCTCGGCCTATGTCGACGCGCTGTTCGCGCGCGAGCAGGTACGCCTGAGCAAAGTGCAGCGCGATATGTATGCCGAGCAGCGCGCCGTCAACGACCGCCTGTTCACGGGCGGCGAGGGCACGAAGACGGACATGCTGGAGACCCAGGCACGCCTGGACCTGTCCGAAGCGCAGCTGCTGGAAGCGCAGGACAACGAGCAGGCGGCCCTGGCCACGCTGTCCGGCGTGGTGGGCCAGCCGGTCGAAGGGCTGGACGAACTGGCCGAGCGCTTCCGCATCGCGCCGCTGCCGGAAGGCGGCTACGAACAGTGGCGCAAACTGGCCTTCGACAACAACCCGGACCTGGTGAGCCAGACGTTCGCGATCGAGGCAGCGCAGCAGGAAGTCAACCGCAGCAAGGCCGGCCATTATCCGCGCGTGGACATGGTGGCCAGCGTGAGCAAGAACACGGCGGAAACGCTCAATACCTACAACCAGGAATCGAAGAACCGCGCGATCGGCATCCAGGTCAACGTGCCGATCTATGCGGGCGGCCAGATCAGCGCCGTCAGCCGCCAGTCCGTCGCCGGGCTGGAAAAGGCCCGTGCCGAATACCAGGTCAAGACGGACAAGATCACCGTCGAACTGAAGAAGCAGTATGCCGCGGTCACGAGCAGCACGGCGCGCATCCAGGCGCTGGACAAGGCGGTGATTTCCGCGAAACTGCTGGTGACGGCCACCACCCAAAGCATCCGCGGCGGCGTGCGCATCAACCTCGACCTGCTGAATGCGCAGCAGACGCTGTTCACCAGCGAGCGCGACCTGGCGCAGGCGCGTTACAACTACCTGTTGGCGAAGCTGCGGTTGCGCGCCGCGGCCGGTACGCTGGGCGATGAGGATGTGCGGGACATGGCTTCGTACTTCCGCTGATGCGGGCGTTGCGCTGTTAAAGAACCCCGGCAGCTCGCGTTGCCGGGGTTTTTGTTTGGTTGCGCGAGGGCGGTGCGTGCCGGGCTGCCGGCACCGGGCGGCCGCGATGGGTGGCTGGCACGCTGCAGACCGCCGCATCCTCCGCACCGCAGTTCTCGCGTGCCGCAACCCGTCGCACCGTGCGCACACGGTGCTGAGGGCTGCAGACTATCGCAGCATGCGCCCCTTGGCTTACGGCGCCGTGGCCGCGCCATACGCGCCAGCCTGGCCCTTCGAAAACCGGCTCCCCAGCCGCTTGCCCAGCGCATTGGTCGGCCCCTCGACCGCCTTGTGCACCAGCCATGCCAGGCCGATGGTGGCGGCCATCGTCACCAGTACCGCGGCGCCGAACGGCAGGCCGCGGTGCATCAGCACCTTCAGCAGGCTGTAGCCGAACAGCGGATGCACGCAGTACAGCGGGTAGCTGATGCTGGCGAGGAAATCGAGCACGCGGCGCTGGCGGAACGCGCCGCGCCAGCGGTAGCACAGGCCGAACACCAGCACGGCGCTGTAGTACCACACCGTCACCCACGGGAACTGGCCGGGCTGGGGACCGAAGGCCCAGGTGCCGGTGAAGGCGGCCAGTACCAGCAGCACGCGGGCGTACAGTGCGCCGGTCGACAGCTGGCCGGTGGCGTGGTGATGGAACTGGGTGCCGGCCACCATGAAGGTCAGGTAATTGGCCTCCATCGCCAGCAGCGTGCCGTGGCCGGAATGCTGGTGCCACGCGGTGGCCAGCAGCGCGCCGCCCAGCAGCGCCAGCAGCCAGCCCAGGCCCGGGCGCAGCAGCGCCATGGGTACCAGCGCCGCCAGCAGGTAGAACTTCAGCTCGATGGAGAGCGTCCAGTTGACTTCGTCGAGCGTGGGCACGCCCAGCAGGTTGTGCACCAGTGCCGCATTGGCGGCGTAGTCGTGCCAGGTGAACGGAAATGGCTGCTGCCAGTAGCGCGCGTTCAGCCACACGGCCAGCAGGCCCAGCCCCAGGCAGCAGGCATAGGTGGGGAAGATGCGGAAGAAGCGGTTGACGAGGAAGCCCGCGCGCGACAGGCGCCGCAGGCTGAAGGGAATCACGAAGCCGCTGATCAGGAAGAACACGGCCACGCCGGTGGGGCCCTGGTAGGGCAGCTCGAAGGCCCGCACCCAGGGGGGCGGCGTGAAGCCTAGGTCGGGCGACGCCGTCATGCGGCCGATCATCGGCTGTGCCGCGAAATAGACGCCGAAGTAGTGCGCCATCATCACCAGCAGCGCCGCGATGCCGCGCAGCTGGTTGGCGAAGATGAAGCGGTCCACGCCGTCAGGCCGGCTGGCTGGCGGGGGCTTCGGGCCGGTCGGCCGGCTGGTCCGCGCAATGCGGGCAGGAGACTTCGTACACGTACTGCGGGGAGAGCTGCTGGCGCGGCGTGACCACGGCTCGGCACGCGAAGCACTGCACGGTCTCGGTCGGCTGCAGCTGCGGGTTCAGCGCGGTGCGGTAGTCGAACACGAAGCAATCGCCCGTGTAGTGCGCGCCGCCCACTTCCTCGAAATACTTCAGGATGCCGCCTTCGAGCTGGTAGACATTGTCGTAGCCGATGTTCTGCATGTGGATGGCGGCCTTCTCGCAGCGGATGCCGCCGGTGCAGAACGTGACCACCGTCTTGCCGTCGAAATCGGCCTTGTGCTTCTCGATCACCTGCGGGAACTCGGTGAACTTGGCGATGCGGTAGTCCACCGTGTTGTCGAACGTTCCCACGTCCACCTCGAAGTCGTTGCGGGTATCGACCATCACCACCGGCTTGCCCGTGTCGTCATGGCCCTGGTCCAGCCAGCGCTTCAGCGTCTTCGCCTCGACGAACGGTGCGCGGCCTTCTTCCGGCTTGATCAGCGGCATGCGCATGGTGATGATCTCGCTCTTGATCTTCACCAGCATGCGCTTGTGCGACTGTTCGGCCGACAGGCTTTCCTTCACCTCGATATCGGCGAAGCGGGGATCCTCGCGCAGCCAGGCCAGGTACTCGTCGATGTGGGCGCGCGTACCGGACAGGAACATGTTGATGCCTTCGGGCGTCAGCAGGATCGTGCCGCGCAGGCCGAGGCGGGCGCAGATATCCTGGAAGCGCGGGCGCTGCGCTTCGGTGTCGTCGAAGGTGATGAACTTGTAGGCGGCGATGTTGACGAAGGCCGGTTCCCCGCCCGTGACAGGAGCGGCGGCAGCGTGGGTTGGTGTGGCGTTGGACATGATAATTCAGTACAGTGGGAAGCCTCCATTATAAAGCACGGCCGTCGCTGCAAGCGCCAGGCCGGCCCGCCGCCAGCCGATGAAATCGCTCAATATCGCCTACAACCCGCGCATCGACCAGCTCCGCTGGCTGGCCGCGCTGATCGTCTTCCTGTTCCATTTTCATATCGAAGCGCGTGGCCACGGCGCGCCGCCGCTGGCCGGTTCCTGGTGGGGCATCGTCACGGAAGGGCAGACCGGCGTGGGGCTGTTCTTCACATTGTCCGGCTTCCTGTTCATGCAGATCGCGCAGCACCAGAAGACCATCGTGTACAGTGATTTCCTGCGCAACCGCATCCTGCGCATCATGCCGCTGTTCCTGGTGGTGTTCCTGCTTGCCACGTCGATCGGGCGCGACCGCTTCCAGCCGCAGGATGTGCTGTACCTGCTCACGACGAATCTCGGCAATTCGCCCACGTCGGCCAGTGTCGTGACGGGCGCCGCCTGGTGCATCTCGCTGGAGTTCCTGTTCTACCTGGTGTTCCCGTTCATCGCGCGCTTCACGCTGGAGCAGGGGCCGCGCTACCTGGTGCGCCTGCTGGTGCTGATGCTGCTGTTCAAGCTTGCCGCATATGGCGAGAACGGGCGCAGCACGCTGATGTACTTCAGCACCTTCGTCGGCCGCTTCGACCAGTTCCTGGTGGGGATGCTCGCCGCCACGCTGTACCCGCGCGTGCAGCCGTGGCTGGAACGGCACGCGGCCTGGCTGGCGCCGCTGGCCCTGTTCCTGGCGGTGGCCAATACGGCACTGCAGGCCCGCGTGGCCCCGTTCGGCGACACGCATGCGCCGTTCTGGATCACCTGGTCGCTGCAGGAAAGCGTGGTGTGGGCGGGGGTGATCGTGGCGTGGGTGTCGCTGCGGCGCGCGCTGCCGGGCTGGCTGGAACGGGCGCTGTGCCATGGCGGCAAGGTGAGCTTTTCCTTCTACCTGCTGCATGCGGCGGTGATCCACACGCTGGGCCGCACGTTTGGGCTGCCGGCACTGACCGGCAATGCGGCGGCCGATACGGTGCTGCTGGGGATACTCGTGTATGCGCTCACGTGGGCGATCGCCACGCTCTCCTACCGCACGGTCGAGGAGCCGTTCCTGCGCATGCGGCGCAGCTACGGCGTGGCGGAAGGGGTGCCGCGCAGCAGCATGTAGCGGTTCAGCAGGAACGAGACAGGGATCATCACCACGCTCACGATCAGCGGCGCGACCGTCGCCGGCACGTGCAGCCATTCGACCAGCACGGCCAGCATGGGCGCCGAAATGAAGTACTGCACGATGTAGATGGCCGGATAGGCCAGGAACGTGCGCCACGCCAGCCGGGTGCGGAACACGAACAGCGTGTTCAGGCAGTAGGCGCCCACCACGCCGGCCACGAACGCCAGGAAATAGGCCACCTGGTACGGCAGCACGAGTTGCAGCAGCAGGTACAGCAGATAGCCGCCCAGCGTGTTGACGGCACCCGCGACGAGAAAGCGCAATTGCGGGGCGTAGCGGAGGGCGAACGTGCGGACTGGCATGGGAATCGGTGCGGGATGGCGGAGCAGCCGACATTATAGAGCAGGCCGGCGCCGGTCCCGCTGGCTGGCCGACGTGCGCGCGGAAGGGGAAAACTAAGCCGGCAGTGATTGGCCGGCCGGCGTTAAAATAGCAGGTCCACCCGCATCACCAGCCACCGAGCGTTAGCATATGAGCACTGAAATCCTTGATCCGCATCTAGCCGAACCCGTTGTGCAGCCCGACGATACGTCCACCCCGACGGGGCCGGCCTTCGTCCACCTGCGCGTGCACTCGGAATACTCGATCGTCGACGGCCTGGTGCGCATCGACGACGTGGTGAAGGCGGCGGCGAAGGACCAGCAGGGCGCGCTGGCCGTCACCGACCTGTCGAACCTGTTCGGCATGGTGAAGTTCTACAAGACGGCGCGCGGCAAGGGCGTCAAGCCGATCATCGGCTGCGAAGTGTGGATCACCAACGACGACAACCGCGAGAAGCCGTGCCGCCTGCTGCTGCTGGCGAAGAACCGCATGGGCTACCTGCAGCTGTGCGACCTGCTGTCGCAGGCGTGGCTGACCAACCAGTACAAGGGCCGCGCCGAGGTGCGCGTGGAATGGCTGGAAGCCCTGAAGGACCGGACCTTCGACGTGATGCCGGGCGAGAGCGGCGCCAACGGCCTGATCGTGCTGTCCGGCGCGCAGTTCGGCGACATCGGCTGCGCCATCGACAACGGCAACCTGGAACTGGCCGAGAAGCACGCGCGCAAATGGGCGGCGCTGTTCCCCGGCCATTTCTACATCGAGATCCAGCGCGCCGGCCAGCCGAACCAGGAAGCCCAGGTGCGCCAGTCGGTGGCGCTGGCGGCCAGGCTGCGCCTGCCCGTGGTGGCGACGCACCCGGTGCAGTTCATGTCCGAGAAGGAGTTCATCGCGCACGAGGCGCGCATCTGCATCGCCGAAGGCGAGATGATCGCCAATAACAAGCGCCAGAAGCGCTTCAACGAGCAGATGCGCTTCATGACGCAGGAAGAGATGGCGATCCTGTTCGAGGACCTGCCGAACGCGCTGGAAAACTCGGTGGAGATCGCCAAGCGCTGCAACGTCACGCTCACGCTGGGCAAGCCGCAGCTGCCGAACTTCCCCACGCCGGGCATGACGATCGACGAGTTCCTGGTCGCCGAAACGAAGAAGGGCCTGGAAGAACGCCTGCTGCAGCTGTTCCCCGATCCGGTGAAGCGCGAGCAGCAGCGGCCCCGCTACGAGGAGCGCCTGGCGTTCGAGAACAACACGATCATCAACATGAAGTTCCCCGGCTACTTCCTGATCGTGGCGGAGTTCATCCAGTGGGGCAAGAACAATGGCGTGCCGATCGGCCCGGGCCGGGGTTCGGGCGCCGGCTCGCTGGTGGCCTACGCGCTGAAGATCACCGACCTCGACCCGCTCAAGTACAACCTGCTGTTCGAGCGCTTCCTGAACCCGGAACGGGTCTCGATGCCCGACTTCGACATCGACTTCTGCCAGGAGAAGCGCGAGCTGGTGATCCAGCACGTGAAGGACCTGTACGGCCGCGACGCCGTGTCGCAGATCGCCACGTTCGGCACGATGGCGGCCAAGGGCGCGATCCGCGACGTGGGCCGCGTGCTGGACTTCGGCTACAACTTCTGCGACGGCATCTCCAAGCTGATCCCGTTCAAGCCGGGCAAGCCTGTCTCCATCGCCGAGGCGATCGAGGAGGAGCCGCAGCTGAAGGAGCGTCTCGAGAACGAGGAGGAAGTCAAGCAGCTGCTGGACCTGGCGCAGCAGGTGGAGGGCATCACGCGCGGCATCGGCATGCACGCCGGCGGCGTGCTGATCGCGCCGGGCAAGCTGACCGACTTCTGCCCGCTGTACACGCAGTCCGGCGACACCGGCGTCGTGTCGCAGTACGACAAGGACGACGTGGAGGCCGTGGGCCTGGTGAAGTTCGACTTCCTGGGCCTGACCACGCTGACGATCCTGGACCGCGCGGTGAACTACATCCGCGAGCTGGACCCGGCCGACAAGGACTTCAACCTGGAGTCGCTGCCGCTGGACGACCGCGGTTCCTACGACCTGCTGACCAAGGCCAAGACGGTGGCCGTGTTCCAGCTGGAGTCGCGCGGCATGCAGGGCATGCTGAAGGATGCGCGGCCCGACCGCTTCGAGGACATCATCGCGCTCGTCGCGCTGTACCGTCCGGGCCCGATGGACCTGATTCCCGACTTCTGCAAGCGCAAGCACGGCGAGAAGTTCGACTATCCGGATCCGCGCACCGAGGGCATCCTGTCCGAGACCTACGGCATCATGGTCTACCAGGAGCAGGTGATGCAGATGGCGCAGATCATCGGCGGCTACTCGCTGGGCGGCGCCGACATGCTGCGCCGCGCGATGGGCAAGAAGAAGGCCGAGGAGATGGCCGAGCACCGCGAGATCTTCCGCAAGGGCGCGGGCGAGCGGGGGCTCACCACCGAGAAGGCCGACGAGATCTTCGACCTGATGGAGAAGTTCGCGGGCTACGGCTTCAACAAGTCGCACGCCGCCGCCTACGCGCTGCTGTCGTACCACACGGCCTACCTGAAGCAGCACCACACGGCCGCGTTCATGGCGGCCAACATGTCGCTGACGATGGACGACACCGAGAAGGTCAAGATTCTCGTCGAGGACTCCATTGAAGTTTGTGGTTTAACCATCCTGCCGCCGGACATCAACCTGTCCGCCTACCGCTTCCGTCCGGACGGCCAGCCCCGCTCCGTCACCGGCAAGAAGGTGATGGCGATCCGCTACGGCCTGGGCGGCGTGAAGGGCGCCGGCCAGAACGCCATCGAGGCGATCATCGCGGCGCGCGAGGCCGATGGTCCGTTCACCAGCCTGTTCGACTTCTGCAAGCGCGTGGACAAGCGCCAGATCAACCGCCGCACCATCGAGGCGCTGATCCGTTCGGGGGCGTTCGACTGCTTCAAGGTCGATCGCGCTGTGCTGTTCGCCTCCGTCGGCTTCGCCATGGAGTGCGCCGAGCAGGAACTGAAGGCCGCCAACCAGGTCAGCCTGTTCGGTGGCGACGACAGCGACCTGGTGGCGCCGCCCGAGTACGTGCAGGCCACGCCGTGGACCGACCGCTACAAGCTGAAGGAAGAGAAGATCGCGCTCGGCTTCTACCTGTCCGGCCACATGTTCGACGGTTATGCGGCCGAGGCGCGCCGCTTCGCGCGCACCAAGCTCGCCGAACTGGAGCCGTCGCGCGAGCCGCGCATGATGTGCGGCGTGATCACCGGCATCCGCACGCAGCTCACGCAGCGGGGCAAGATCCTGATCGTCTCGCTGGACGACAAGAGCGCCGTGGTCGAGGTCACCGTCTACAACGAAGTCTACGAGGCGAACAAGAAGGCCTTCACGGAGGACGAGTTCCTGGCCGTGACGGGCAAGGTGTCGGAAGACCGCTTCACGGGCGGCCTGCGCATCTCGGCCGAGAAGGTATACGACATCGTCTCCGCGCGGCTGCAGTTCGGCCGCCAGATGGGCTGGGTGCTGCCGAACGCCGTGCCGCCGGCGAAGCTGCAGGAAGTGCTGACCCCGCACCGCGACGACTACGGCCTGCCGGTGCAGATGCGCATCCGCCCGCAAGGCATCGACTGCACGCTGCAGCTGGGCGACGACTGGCGCGTTGCCCCGTCCGACGAGCTCACGCTGGCGCTGGAGCGGGTGCTGGGCGCGCAGGAAGTGGCGGTCGAGTACTAAATTTCCAAAAAAATAGGGACAGACCCCATTTTTCTGGCAACTTTGCAGGTAAGCTGAACGCCGGTCCGCCCACGCGGTGCACAACTTTCGGCTCCTTCCATGCATTCAAATCTTCTCGTTTCAGGCGGTATCGGTCTGTTGATCGCGTGGCGCCTGTTCGCCCGCATCCGGCGCAACTTTGGGCGGCAGACGCTGTCCGTCGCGCGCCAGCGTTTTTCGCTGTTCTTCATGCCGCTGCTGGCGCTGGGGATGGGCTGCGGCGCCGTGGCGCAGGGCGCCGTGCCGTACGGCCTGGTGCCCGGCATCGCGGCCGGCCTGGCGCTCGGCTGGTATGCGCTGGCGAAGATGCAGCTGCATGCGCCGGCACCGGGCGGCGCCTTCTGCTACACCCCCAATCCCTACATCGGCACGGCATTGACCCTGGCGCTGGTGGGCCGCATGGCCTACCGCTTCGGCCCGATGCTGCTGGGTGGCGAGGCGCCCACCGGCACGTCGCAGCTGACCTTCACCACGCTGGCGATGGTGGGCATGCTGCTGGCCTATTACTGGACGGTGGCGTTCGGGCTGCTGCGCTGGCGGCGCCAGGTGCTGGCTGGCTAAGCGTCGCCGCCGATTTCATTGCTGCGATTTCGTTGCTTTAAAAATGGGGTCTGTCCCTATTTTTGAACGCGGGATTTATTGCCGGTAAACAGGGGTCTGGCCCTATTTTTGGCTGCGGATCGCGGCAACCAGGTTGCGCACGAAGGCCTTCATGCAGAAGCGCTCGTCGAATGCCGCCATCGCGCGGTCGGCCATCTGCGCCGTGTACGCGGGATCGTCGAGCAGGCGCACGATCGCGGCGCGCATGGCGGTCGCGTCGCCCTGCGGCACCAGCAGCGCTTCCACGCCGTCCGTCGCGTAGTCCGCCACCGTGAGGGTGTGCGTGATGACGGCCGCCTTGTGGAACGCCATCGCCTGCAGGAGCACCATCTGGCCGGCCGAGATGTCCGCCACGCCCAGCGGCACCACCACGAAGCGGGCGTTCTTCAGCTGCTCGACATAGTCGCCGTCATAGCACTGGCGCAGCACCGTCACGTTGGCCGGCACATGCAGGCCGGCCAGCGGCGCATCGCTGTCGCACACCACGTGCAGCGCCACCGGCAGGCCGTCCACCGCCGCGAACAGCGTGCCGTAGTCGCGCCCGGAGCGGCCCGCCGTCAGGATGTACGGCTCCGCGGCAGGGGCGGGCGCTTCCTCGCGGCCGTGGATGTGCGTGCCGTGCGGGATGTAGAACACTTCCGTGCGGCCGTTGGCGAACAGCGCCCGGTAACGCTCGCGCTCCGTGGACGAGTGGCAGATCAGCTTGTCCACGAAGGCCATCACGCAGCGGAAATAGGCCAGCCGCAGCCGGTTGGCCAGCGGCGTGGTGCGCGGCGTGAGGATGAACCCCAGCAGCACGATCTGCGTGCGCCGCGAGAACAGGGCGCGCAGGGGCGCGAAGATCAGCACTTCGATGTCCGAGCCCAGCACCACCGCCTCGGGCCGGGTACGGCTGGTGACCAGGGAACGGATGCCCGCACGCAGCGCGAACCAGGCCAGCTTCGGCCAGCCGACGAACAGCAGTTTCAGGCGGGAGCGGTAGCGGAAGCGCACGTCGTCCGCGAACAGCCGGTAGTCGACGCCGAGTTCCTGCAGCCCGAGGGCAAACGGGGAGCGCGTGCCGTCCTTCGTGTAGGTGGGGAAGAAGTGGATCACGCCAGGCTCCCGGTCGGGGTGGGATGATCGATTATACAAGCTGGTGCGGCCGTAAAATCGGCCCGGTCTTTCGCGATGCGCAAATGTGGCGAAGCCGCCGCGCAGGTCCAAAACCCGGGCGGCGGCTTCGCAAGAAACCGGGTCCGGCAGCGCGCCGGACCTTACATATCCTTACATGTTTTACATGTCTTTCAGGCTCGTGATCGCATAACCCTTCAGGCTGATCTGCTGTGCAGCGCCTTCGATATGGAATTCGGGCAGGGCATCGGCATCGTCGGCGACTTCCAGCGACTTCTGCTGGGGTTCCCAGTCGGTGTTGATGGCTTCCTGCGGAATGGGCTTCCCTTCGGGGACAGCCAGATAGGAAAAGATGCCGTCGTGTTCGGGTCGTCGGTAAATATCCAGGCGCATCGCGTTTCCTCCGTTTTGATAGACAAGTCGCCAGCTTGGCAGCACCGGCCCGCGAGCTCCGTACGGTACCGCACATGCGCGGGGCTTAGCCGATTGTACGCCGCCCGTTTTGCGGAGCGGACCTAGGCGACGGCGGCCAGTTCGCGCAGTCCGGCGCTGGCCTGGGTGGTGCCGTCCACGGCGCGCTGCAGCACCACCTTGCGGTTGCTGGTGGCCTGGTCGCGCAGGTTCTGCTGGTGCCACAGGTGGTAGACCTCGGTGGCGAAGGCGCCGTCCTTGCGCAGCACGCCGGCATTGAACAGGCGCACCACCAGATCGGAATCCTCGTGGCCCCAGCCGGTAAAGCTTTCGTCGAAGCCGTTCACCTTCTCCAGGTCGCTGCGCCAGACGGCCAGGTTGCAGCTCTTGATGCGCCGCCAGCTGAACTTGCGGCGCACGCGGCCCACGTCCGGCAGCACCAGCACCGTCTGCAGGAACTTGTTGAAATGGCCCGCCAGGCGCAGCCGCAGGCGGGTGAGGGCGCCCAGCGCCTGCAGGTTCAGGTGGCGCGTCAGCACCGCCTGCGTGTATTCCTCGGAGAGCAGCACCCGGCTGCCGGAGACCAGGAAGCCGGGCCGGGCCAGCCGCCGGTGCTGCGAGACGAAGTTCCTGGCCGGCACGCAGTCGCCGTCGAGGAACACGATGTAGTCGCCGCTGGAGGCCAGCGTGCCCAGGTTGCGCACGCGCGCCGCGCGGAAGCCGGCATCCTGCTGCCAGACATGCCGCAGGGGCACGGGGGAGCGCGCCTGCAGGGCCGCCACGCATTCCCTCGTGTTGTTCGCGGAGCCGTCATCAGCGATAATGATTTCGAAATGGTCATCATCCTGCGTGAAGCAGCCCTCCAGCACCGCGGCGAGCGCATCCGGGCGGTTGTAGGTGGTGATGATGACCGAGATTGTCGCCGCTTGTTGCATGAAGTCGTGAACCGAAGGAACGTGGAATATGACGAAAGTGATGGGGAGCGTCGACCGGCATCGCTCGAATGATTTTGATGAATAATACTTTAACCAAGAATGCCCACGTAAAACTTGTAACCGTCACCTGCCTGGTTTTCCTCCTGCCTTTCCTGTCCCTGATCGCCGGCGCCGGCGTTGGCCTGTGCAGCTTCGGGTTCCTGCTGGCCGCCATCTGGTGCCGCGAACCGGGCTGGCCGCGATTCCGGCGCCATGTTAGCGAACTCCGTCCGGTTTTGACAGCTTTTGCCGCCGCCTGCGTCTTCAGCGGCCTGGTGGTGCTGCTGCACGATGGCGTCAGCCTGCGCGTCTGGGAGAAACCCACCCGCATGCTGCTGGCCTTCACGGCACTGGTGGCGGTGGTGGCCTGCCGCCCCAGCCGCAAGGCGCTGTGGTGGGGCCTGATCGGCGGCACGGTGGCCGGCGCCTGCGTGGTCGGCTACCAGCGCGTGATCGAAGGCATCGACCGCCCGGGCGGCATGATGAACGCCATCACCTTCGGCGACATCGTGCTGTGCATGGGCCTGATGTGCCTGGCCGCCGTGCTGGACTTCCGCGGCCGCCAGCGCCTCTGGCCCGCGCTCGGCGTGGTGGCCGGCCTGGCCGGTTCGCTGGCCACGGGCACGCGCGGCGGCTGGGTGGCCATCGTGTTTGCCGCGCTGCTGTTCCTGAAGTATGGCCATTACCTGCGCGGCGTGTTCGCCAAGAGCGCCGCCGCGCTGGTGGGCGTGCTGGTGGCCGGCGCCTTCCTGGTACCGCAGACGGGCATGGGCCAGCGCCTCGAGCAGGGCGTGAGCGACGTGCAGACCTACTTCAATGGCGGCAGTGCCTACACCAACGTGGGCGTGCGGCTGGAGCTGTGGAAGGGCGCCACGCTGCTGATCGCGCAGCACCCGCTGGTGCCGGTCGGCCCCGTGCAGGTGCACGAGGAACTGGGGGCGCTGGTGAAGGCCGGCACGCTGCAGCCCTTCGTGCTGGAAGCGGAGCATTTCCACAACGATGCGCTGCAGGCGCTCGTGTACGGCGGCGTGCTGGGCCTCCTGATCTGGTTCGGCACGCTGCTGATGCCGTTCCTGTTCTTCCTGCGCATGCTGCGCTCGCACGAGTCGGCACCGGCCGGCCTGGTGGCCACCGCGCTGGCCGGCATGCTGCTGGTGCTGGGCTACTTCGGCTTCGGCCTGACGGAAGTGATCTTCTATTCCACCCGCAGCGCGATGTTCTACGCGCTGATGCTGTTCGTGCTCATGGGCCTGTGCCTGAACGCGCGGGAAGAACAAGCATGATGGCGGGGCAGCGCATCCTCGTCATCTCGCCGAACTGGATCGGCGACGCGGTGATGGCGCAGCCGCTGCTGCAGCGCCTGCGCGCCGCGCATCCCGAGGCGCCGATCGACGTGCTGGCGCCGCCCGCCGTGGCCCCCGTCTGGAAGCAGATGCGCGAAGTGGCCGAAGTGCTGCAGACGCCGTTCCGCCATGGCCCGCTGCAGCTGCGCGAGCGCTGGCGCTACGCCCGCCTGCTGAAACGGCGCGGCTATGGTGCCGCCTACGTGCTGCCCAATACCCTGAAATATGCGCTGATTCCCTGGCTGGCCGGCATCAGGCGCCGCGTGGGCTACAAGGGCGAGAGTCGCTATGGCCTGATCAACGTGATGCACCACGACGACGTGCCGCCACGGCCGATGGTGCCGTTCTACGCGGCGCTGGCCAACGCGCCGGAGGCGCCCTTGCAGCCGGCGCCGCGGCCCGTGCTGCAGGTGACGGCGGAGCAGATTGCCGGCGCCTGCGCGAAGGCCGGCCTGGCGCTCGAGCGGCCGCTGGTGGTGTTTGCGCCCGGCGCCGAATTCGGCTCGGCCAAGCGCTGGCCGCCCGCCCACTTCGCCGCGCTGGCGCAGGCCATCGTGGCGCAGCAGCCGGCCGCGCAGGTGGCGCTGCTGGGATCGCCGAAGGACCGCGCGGTGTGCGACGAGGTGCTTGCCGGCGTGGCCGGCAGCGCCGCGGCCGTGCACAACGTGGCCGGGCAGACCAGCCTGGCCGAGGCGGTGGCGCTGATCGGCCATGCCGCCGCGGTGGTCAGCAACGACTCCGGCCTGCTGCACGTGGCTTCCAGCCTGAACCGGCCGGTCGTCGCCATCTACGGCCCGACCGATCCGGACCACGCGCCGCCGTTCTCCGACCTGGCGGCGGCCCTGTCGCTGCGGCTGGACTGCTCGCCCTGCCGGCAGCGCGAATGCCCGCTGGGCCACCACGACTGCATGCGCAAGCTCGACGCGGCCACCGTGTGGCGCACGCTGCAGCCGATGCTGGGTGCGGCGTAAGCGGCTGCCATGAAGCGGCTGCCCATCACCTTCTGGACGGGCGCCTTCGTGGCGCTCGTGTGCGTGGCGATGGTGGTGCTGGAAGCCTCGCGCAGCTGGGGTGCGCGCACCGCGCTGCTCGACCAGGCCGAACGCAGTGCCACCAACCTGGCGCACGCGATGAGCGAGCATGCGGACGACACGCTGCGCACGGCGGACACCTGCCTGTTCGACCTGGAAGAACGCATCGAGACGGACGGCATCGGCCCGGCCCAGTTGGAACGGCTGCACCGCCTGATGGTGGACGACGCCCGCCGCCTGCCCCAGATCGACGTGATCTCGCACTACGACGAGCGCGGCAACTGGGTCGTCAATTCGCAGGCCACCAAGGTCCGCAACATCAATATCGCCGACCGCGAATACTTCGTGCGGCATATGCAGGTGGCCGATGCCGGCACGTATATCGGCCTGCCCGTGATCAGCCGTGCCAGCGGCCGCTGGATCATCCCCATGACGCGCCGCATCGACAAGCCCGATGGCAGCTTCGGCGGCGTGGTGATGGCGGCGGTGGACATGGGCTACCTGAGCCGCTTCTCCGGCCGCTTTGACGTGGGCCGCAACGGCGCCATCGGGCTGCTGTCCGACCGCGGCGTGCTGCTGCTGCGCCAGCCCTACAGCGCGCGCAGCATCGGGGCGGACGTGCGCAGCTCGCAGCTGTTCCAGGCCTACCAGCGCGGCGGCCGCGTGGCCGGCACCGGCACCTTCGTTTCGCCGCAGGATGGCCAGCTGCGCCTGAACAGCTACCGGCCGGTGGAAAACTATCCGCTGTTCGTGACGGCGGCCCTGTCGCGCGAGGACATCATGGCGCGCTGGCGCCACGACACGCTGGGTCGCTCCGCCGCCGTGCTGGTGCTCACCGCGCTGCTGGCGCTGTTCGGCAACCGGCTGGTGCGCCAGATGCGGCGGCGCCTGCAGGTGGAGGCGGAACTGCGCCAGACCCGCGACGCGCTGGCCACACTGAACGCCACGCTGGAAAAGCTGGCGCTGCAGGATGGCCTGACAGGCCTGGCCAACCGGCGCCAGTTCGACGTCTCGCTCGGCAATGAATTCAGCCGGGCGATGCGGCAGGGCGCGCCGCTGGCGCTGGCCATGATCGATGTCGACCACTTCAAGGCCTACAACGACCGCTACGGCCACGCCGCCGGCGACGACTGCCTGCGCGCCGTGACCGAGGCGGTGCGCCTCCAGACGCCGCGCCGCGCCGGCGACCTGGCGGCCCGCTACGGCGGCGAGGAACTGGCCGTGCTGTTGCCGAACACGGATGGGGAAGGTGCCCTCGCGGTCGCCGAACGCATCCGCGCCGCCGTCGAAAACCTGGCGCTGGAACATGCCGGCAGCCCGCTGGGCATCGTCACCATCAGTGCCGGGGTTGCCACGCTGGTGCCGCGCCGCGGTGCCGACCATGCCAGCACGCTGCTGGAAGCGGCGGACCGGGCCCTGTACGCGGCCAAGGCTGCCGGGCGCAATCGCGTCATGCGGCATGGCGATACCGCGACTCCTGGCTGACGATTCCGCCCCGTCGACGTGCAAGGCGCTGCTTTCCTGTTACCTACGCCCGGACTTAAGCTTTACTTATAGTCGCTATTTGGCGACGTCTCAGCCCGCCTCAGGGCTACGTAGGATAAATCCTACGTAAAATGCAATACCATTTTCACGCATGGGTAAGTGCCTGATTTTACTGACTCAACGGCGGCGAAAATGCTCCCAAAACACGCCAAATACAGCCGAACAACTTGTAAGTAGTTGTATCCGAAAAGTTTGCGGACGGATTTTTCTTGCTACCTTGTCCATGCCTCGACGGCCCCCGACCCCCTCAAAGCAGACTATCTATTAGGAGCAAGGAATGATGAAGACCAAGCAACTCGCAGCATCGCTGGCGCTGGCATGCGCCGCCCTCACGACCGGCGCGGCGTATGCTGCCGATGTCAGCACCCCGTCCTCCACCGTGGATGTGGCGGAAGGCAGTGCCTTCTTCGGCCGCTGGGTGCAAGGCGTGGCAGGGGACAGCTTTGCCGACCGGTATGCCTTCACGCTGACGAGCAGCAGCAACATCACGGCCGACCTGTTCTCGTATACCAACGGCCCTGGTACCGGCCTGGACATCACTGCCCTGGGCCTGTACAGCGCGGACGGCACGCTGGTGCTGGGCGGCACGCAGATTGGCGATGCCGCCACCACCAGCCACTGGCAGCTGACCACGACCAACCTGGCGGCCGCCAGCTACTACGTGCAGGTAAGCGGCAACGTGCTGGCGCAGCCGGCGATCTATTCGGGCGGTGTCGTCTCCGTCAGCGCCGTGCCGGAACCGGCCACCTACGGCATGCTGCTGGGCGGCCTGGGCCTGGTGGGCTTCATGGCGCGCCGCCGCAAGGCCGCGTAACACCGCAGCTCTCGCGGTACCGCAGTTCCACCGCAATACCATCGCTCGCAGCACACGCTGCAATGTCCGCGGCCGCGCCGGCATCCTGCCGTCGAGAGGCCGCGCCGCGGACCGTCTTATCGCGCTGCCTGCTCTCCCATGCTTCTTTTCTCCCATGTCTTCTTTTTGGCGGCCATCCCCGCTTCCCGGCCGACGCGCCTGCGCAGTGCTGCCCGCCGGTCCGACGAATAGGGGATCCGCGCGCCTGCCAGAAGGCCGGCCGGCGCGGTATCGCCCAGATCGCGGTCATTTCGCTGCTAGCATCGGTGCCAGGTACTGACCTGTCGACCGTTCACTGGAGCTTCCATGAAAAAACCGTTCATATCACTGGCGACCACGCTGCTGGCCGCCGTGCTGGCCGCTCCCGCGGCCGGTGCCGCCGACGCCAAGCCCACCATCATCCTGGTCCATGGCGCATTCGCCGATTCGTCGAGCTGGGACGGTGTCATGGCCAGGTTGCAGAAGGATGGCTACCCCGTCATCGGCGCCGCCAATCCGCTGCGCAGCGTGAAGGGCGACGCGGCCTACGTGGCCGGGATCGTCAAGAGCGTGCCGGGTCCCGTGATCCTCGTCGGGCACTCGTACGGGGGCTCCGTGATCAGCGCCGCAGTGCAGGGCAATGCCAACGTCAAGGGACTGGTCTACGTGGCGGCGTTCGCGCCGGAGAGCGGCGAGTCGGCCGCCGGGCTGTCGGGCAAATTCCCGGGCAGCACGCTCGGTCCTGCACTGGCGCCGCCGGTCGCGCTGGCCGATGGCGGCAAGGATCTGTATATCCAGCCAGCCAGGTTTCGCGACCAGTTCGCCGCCGATGTGCCGGCGCCGAAGGCACAGCAAATGGCGGCGGGGCAGCGTCCGATCACGGACGCCGCATTGAACGAAGCTTCGCCGGCACCGGCCTGGAAGACGCTGCCATCGTGGTTCATCTACGGCAAGGCGGACAAGAACATTCCGGCCGCGGCGCAGGACTTCATGGCCAAGCGGGCCAGGTCGAAGAAAACCGTGGTCGTCGATGGCGCCTCGCACGTGGTGATGACGTCGCATCCGACCGAAGTCGCTGCGCTGATCGAAGAGGCGGCAAGCAGCGCGAAATAGCGGGCCTGCATGGCTGGCTCGCCGTCCTCAACGCGATTCAGTGCGAGCCAGTTCTCCTCGACGCGCAGCGATGGCGGAAGGTGCCGGACGAAATACGGCCAGGCCGCGCTGGCAGACGGCGACAAAGATACGGATGGCGGGGCTGCGCCCGTCGCTCCCGCAACGGTTTATAGTTCAGCTCCCGTTACGCTTCCTTCAGCCCATGAAACGTTCAACCCTGCGCGGACTGCTGCTGCTGCCTTTCCTTGCCCATGTCGCCGGCGCCGCCGTTGCCGGCCCCGAAACCATCGCCACATGCCAGGACGACAAGGTGCCGGTCATTCGCTGGTCGCCGCCAGGTGCCGACACGGTGGTCTGCCACCAGCGCGTGTTCGGCGCCGGGCTGGACCAGGGCCTGACCAGCCGCGATGGCGAGATGATGGCGGCCCTGAAGAACAATGTGCTGGTGGGCGTGCGTCCCGGCGACGAAGCCACCCCCGGCCCGCTGCGTGCGGCGGAGTACCAGCCAGGCGACTGGCTGGAGAAGGGCAGCACCGGCGTGCCGGGCGAGCTGTGGTGGGGCCGTACGGCCGACCGGCACATCTTCGTCGGCCAGGAGTCGCCCGTGCGGCTCAGGAAGGCGACGACGCAGGTGCCGGCTGCCGTACGCCCCGCGCTGCAGGACTTCCACATGCGGCGGATGATGGCGCTGGTACAGAAGAAGCCGATGGTGGCCAAGCCGGGCGACGAGCGCTTCAAGGTGTTCCCGAAGGCGGTGATGAACTACGGCCAGCATGCCGCCACCATGGCCACCTTCGACGGCGGCCTCGGCGGCGATGGCAAGATCCCGCCGGGTCAGGTGTCGAATGCGCGCCTCGAACTGGCCACCTCGCCCGGGATCAAGGGCACGCTGCAGTTCGACCTCGTCATCGACGGCCAGACGCGGCATTTCTCCTTGCCGGTGGCTGTGGAATCGGAAGAGCAGCACCTGCGCGCCACGCAGGCCGGCGACCCCAGGGTTCAGTGCAACCTCGGCTGGGAGGCGCTCAATGTCGTTTCGCGGAACGACTGCGTGATCCCCAACGGCGCGACGTTCAAGGAAATGTACGATGCCACCGGCGCGTTCTTCGGCGACCAGGCAGCGCTGGCCGCCGTGCACTTCAAGCTGCGCGTGAACTCGCCCTCGCGCCACCGCACCGGCGCCAACGCGATCGGGGTGATCGTGCTGAAGGTGCAGTGAAGTCGGCCGGGCCGCAGTGCGTCACATCAGAATGACGTCGTACTGCTCCTGCGGATAGCTGGTCTCGACCTGCAGCGAAATCTTCTTGCCGATGAAATCCCCCAGCATCGCCAGGTGCTGGGATTCCTCTTCCAGGAACATGTCCACCACTTCCTGCGAGGCGAGGATGCGGAATTCGCGCGGGTTGAACTGCTTCGCTTCGCGCAGCAGCTCGCGCAGGATCTCGTAGCAGATGGTGCGCGAGGTCTTCACCTGTCCCTTGCCGGCACAGGCGGGGCAGGGCTCGCACAGGATGTGGGCCAGCGATTCGCGCGTGCGCTTCCGCGTCATCTCCACCAGGCCCAGGGCCGAGAAGCCGGAGACGGACACCTTGGTGCGGTCGCGCGACAAGGCTTTGCGCAGCTCCGCCAGCACGGCGTTGCGGTGCTCGGCGTTCTCCATGTCGATGAAGTCGAGGATGATGATGCCGCCCAGGTTGCGCAGCCGCAGCTGGCGGGCGATCGCGTGCGCCGCTTCCAGGTTGGTCTTGAAGATCGTGTCGGCGAAATTGCGGCCGCCCACGTAACCGCCCGTGTTGACGTCGATGGTCGTCATCGCCTCGGTCTGGTCGACGATCAGGTAGCCGCCCGACTTCAGGTCCACGCGCCGGCCCAGCGCGCGCTGGATTTCTTCTTCCACGCCATACAGGTCGAACAGGGGCCGCTCGCCCGTGTAGTGCTGCAGCCGCGCCAGCACGCTGGGCGTGTAGGTCTTGCCGAATTCGGTCAGGCTCAGGTAGTTCTCGCGCGAGTCCACCTGGATCGTCGCCGTCTCTTCATGCACGAAGTCGCGCAGCACGCGCTGGGCCAGCGACAGGTCCTGGTGCAGCAGGCTGGTGGGCGGCCGCGTCTTCGCGCCGTGCGTGATGGCGCCCCAGGTCTTGCGCAGGTAGTCGATGTCGGCGGCCAGGTCGGCGTCGCTGGCGTCTTCCGCCTGGGTGCGCACGATGAAGCCGCCTTTTTCTTCCTTCGGCAGCAGGGCCTGCATGCGCGTGCGCAGTGACTCGCGTTCGGACTCCTTCTCGATCTTCTGCGAGATGCCGATGTGCGCATCCTGCGGCAGGTAGACCAGCATGCGGCCGGCGATCGAGATCTGCGTGGACAGGCGCGCCCCCTTGGTGCCGATCGGGTCCTTGATCACCTGCACGGTGAGCACCTGGCCGTCGAACAGCAGCTTCTCGATCGGCGTGGGGGTGGCACCGGTACCGTCGTGGGGACGGGCTTCCCAGATGTCGGCCACGTGCAGGAAGGCGGCGCGTTCCAGGCCGATGTCGATGAAGGCCGACTGCATCCCCGGCAGCACGCGCACCACCTTGCCGAGATAGACGTTGCCGGCCAGGCCGCGCGTGAGGGTGCGTTCGATGTGCAGTTCCTGCACGGCGCCCTGCAGCACCAGCGCCACGCGGGTTTCCTGCGGCGTGATGTTGACGAGGATGTCTTCGTTCATGGCAGTTTCAGGCCGGCCTGGCGCAGCAGCTGCGCCGTCTCGAACAGGGGCAGCCCCATGATGCCGGAGTGGCTTCCTTCGATGTGTTCGATGAACACGGCGGCCAGGCCCTGGATGCCGTAGCCGCCGGCCTTGTCGAACGGCTCGGTGGTGCTGCAGTAGGCCAGGATGTCGGCCGGGCTCAGCGTGGCGAAGCGCACCTGCGAGACCTGCGTGATGCTGTCGCTGAAGTCGTGCGTGCGCACGGCCACGGTGGTCAGCACCTCGTGCGTGCGGCCGGACAGTCGCGCCAGCATCGCTTCGGCTTCGGCGCGGCCGGTGGGCTTGCCGAGGATGGCGCCATCGACCGCCACGGTGGTATCGGCCGACAGCACGGGGCGGGGCTTCAGGTGGCGGCGCCGTACCAGGTCGAACGCGTAGTCGGCCTTTTCGTTGGCCACGCGGCGCACGTAGTCCTCGGCGCTTTCGTCAGGGCGTACTTCTTCCGTCACGTCCGCACCGCGCGGACCGTCGCTGCGCAGCAGCATCAGTTCGAAATCGACGCCGATCTGGCGCAGCAGTTCGCGCCGGCGCGGGCTTTTGGAGGCAAGGTAGATTTTGCGTTCGACCAGTTTCATGGCGTTGTTCTAGTTTTGTCAGACGCGATGGTAGGGATGATTCTGCGTGATGGTGTAGGCGCGGTAGAGCTGCTCGGCGAGCATCACGCGCACCATCCCGTGCGGCAGCGTCATGCTGGAGATACGGATCAGGCCTTCGGCGCGGGCCTTCAGGCCGGGATCGAGGCCGTCCGCCCCGCCGATCAGGAAGGCCGTGTCGCGGCCGTCCTGCTGCCAGAGTTCCAGCTGCTGGGACAGGCCCACGCTGGTGAGATCCTTGCCGCGTTCGTCGAGGGCGATGATGCGCACGGACTTCGGCAGCGCGGCCTCGATCCGTTCGCGTTCCAGCGCCATCGCGGTGGCGGCAGTCTTGCTGCCGGACCGCTCGACGGGCTTGATCTCCTTCAGCACGATGCGCAGCTCGGGCGGCATGCGTTTCACGTACTCGGCATAGCCGGCTTCGATCCACGCGGGCATCTTGTGCCCGACCGCAGCGATGATCAGCTGCATGCTCGACCTTTTCGCTTACTCTTCGGCGGCAGGCTTGCGGATCCGCTTGATCACGGTCTTGGCAGGCACTTTCGGCTCGGCCGCTTTCGCTTCCTTGGCGGCGCGGGCGGATGCCACGGACGCTTTCGGCGCGGCGACTTTCACCTTCTTGCCTTCGGGCGCCACGACTTTCGGTGCGGCCTTCTTGGCAGCGGCCTTCTTCGCCACGGCGCCGGCAGCAGCGGCAGCCTTCACGGTGCCGGGCTTGCGGGCCGCGACTTTTTTCTCGGCCTTTTCGATCACCGGCTCGGCGGACTTCTGTGCCTGGTTGGCGGCGAGGTGGCCCGATTTCTTCTTCGGCGCCGCATCCAGCTCTTCGGCAGCCTTGCCCTCGGCGGAGGTCTTGCGCTTGGCGGCGCCCAGCTTCACGGGCTTCTCGCCCCAGATCTCTTCCAGGCGGTAGTAGGCGCGGATCGGCGCCTGCATGATGTGCACGATCATGTCGCCCAGGTCGACCAGCACCCATTCACCGGTGTCCTCGCCTTCCACGCCGATGACGTCGCCGCCGGCTTCCTTGATCTTGTCGCGCACCGATGCGGCCAGGGCGCGGGTCTGGCGGTTCGACGTGCCGGAGGCGATGGCAATGCGGTCGAACAGGCTCGTGAGCCCCGTGGTGTCGAACACGACGATGTCCTGGGCCTTCACATCTTCCAGCGCGTCGACGACGAGGGATTGCAGTTTTTTGATTTCCATTCAGTTGTACTTCTTATAAAGTTTGTGTTGTTCGATATAGTCTAGCACCAGGGGGGGCAAAACCCCCGGAATCGGTCCGCCGGTATTGTGCCGATGGTCCTTCCCATCCTCACCCGCGTCCTCTTCTCCATGCCGTTCTTCCAGTGCCGTGCGAATCCGGGTGGACGAGATGTCCATGGCCAGCTCCGCGGCGATGCAGGTCAGTCCGGCCGGCTGGCTGCATAATTGTTCGGGTGGCGCCCTGCGCGCCGCGAATTCCGCCGCCACGGCGGCGGGAATGCCGGGTCCGTCGAGCGAGAAGCCGGGGCGCGCCGCCACGCACAGATGGGCCAGCGCGAACAGCGCGCGCCAGTCGCGCCAGGTGTCCAGCCGCGCCAGCTGGTCCGCGCCGATCAGGAAGCACAGCGGCGCGTCGTCGCCCAGCTCGGCCCGCAGTTCGCGCAGCGTCTCGACCGTGTAGGAAGCGTGGCCCCGCTCGATCTCTCGGCGGTCCACCACCACGCGGTAGGGCTGGCCCCGAAACGCCAGCTCGGCCATGTCCGCGCGCTGCGCCGGCGTGGCCACCAGCGCGCTTTTCTGCCACGGCACGGTGGGAATCACGCGCAGTTCGCTCGCGCCCAGCAGGGCCATGAACGTGCTGCCCAGCGCCACGTGGCCGGCATGGACGGGATCGAAGCTGCCGCCCAGCAGCAGGGTGCAGCCGACGTTGCCGCTGCGGTTTCTGCCCGGGTCACTGCCGGGGTCACTGCCGGTCATGCCAGCCAGTCGCGGTGCGGCAGGAAGTCGGTGTACAGCGCCGCTTCCGGCGTGCCGTCCGCCGGCTGCCAGTCGTAGCGCCACTTCACCACCGGCGGCATCGACATCAGGATCGCTTCCGTGCGGCCGCCCGACTGCAGGCCGAACAGCGTGCCGCGGTCGAACACCAGGTTGAACTCCACATAGCGGCCGCGCCGGTAGGCCTGGAAATCGCGTTCCCGCTCGCCGTATGCGGTATCGCGGCGGTTCTGCACGATCGGCAGGTAGGCGCCGAGAAAACCGTCGCCCACGCTCTGCAGCATGGCGAAGCTGGTGGCGAAATCGGCGTCGTTGAAGTCGTCGAAGAAGATGCCGCCCACGCCGCGCGCTTCCTGGCGGTGCTTCAGGTAGAAGTAATCGTCGCACCAGGCCTTGAAGCGCGGGTGCAGGTCGGCGCCGAACGGCTCCACCATCGCCTTGCAGCTGCGGTGGAAGTGCCGCACGTCCGCCAGGTTGCCGTAGTAGGGCGTCAGGTCCAGGCCACCGCCGAACCACCACACCGGCGTGCCGTCCTCCATCGAGGTGGAGAAGAAGCGCACGTTCATGTGCACGGTCGGCACGTACGGATTACGGGGATGCAGCACGAGCGAGACGCCCATCGCTTCCCACGCACGTCCGCCGATGCCGGGCCGGTGCGCCGCGGCCGATGCCGGCAGCTTGGCACCCGTCACGTGCGAAAAATTGCAGCCGCCCCGTTCGAACAGGTTGCCTTCCTCGACCAGCCGCGAGATGCCGCCGCCGCCTTCCGGCCGCTGCCACGCATCGCGCAGGAACGGCGTGCCGTCGGCCTCCTCGAGCGCGGACACGATGCGCTGCTGGAGGTCGATCAGGTAGGCCTTGACGGTGTCGGGAGCGGGCAGGGACATGGGTTCTCGAAAAGGGAAAATCGGGGACAGGCACCGATTTTCCGGAAATCTTTCTGGAAAATCGGTGCCTGTCCCCGATGTCGGGTCAGTGTTTCAGGCCGCGCCAACCGATGTCGCGGCGGTACTGCATGCCGTTGAAACGGATCTTGTCGACCACCTCGTAGGCCTGCTTCTGCGCCAGTTTGACCGAATCGCCGAGACCGACGACGCACAATACGCGTCCGCCCGAGGTCAGCAGCTGGCCATCGCTCTCCACCGTGCCGGCGTGGAAGGTGACGGATTCCGGCGTTTCGGCCGGGATGCCGTCAATGGCATCGCCCTTCACGGGATTGTCCGGATAGCCGGCGGCGGCCAGCACCACGCCCACGGCGGTGCGGCGGTCCCATTCCAGGCCCACGGCGTCCAGCGTGCCGTTCACGGCATGTTCCATCACGCCCACCAGGTCCGTCTTCAGGCGCGCCATGATGGGCTGCGTTTCCGGGTCGCCCATGCGGCAGTTGAATTCCAGCGTCCTCGGGTTGCCGGCCGCGTCGATCATCAGGCCCGCGTACAGGAAGCCGGAGAACGGAATGCCGTCCTTCGCCATGCCGGCAATCGTCGGGTTGATGATTTCGCGCATCACGCGGGCATGCATCGCCGGCGTGACGATCGGGGCGGGCGAATACGCGCCCATGCCGCCCGTGTTCGGGCCCTGGTCGGCATCCTGCAGGCGCTTGTGGTCCTGGCTGGTGGCCAGCGGCAGCACGTTCTTGCCATCGCACATGACGATGAACGACGCTTCCTCGCCGGCCAGGAATTCCTCGATGACGATGCGCGCGCCGGCGTCGCCGAAGCGGTTGTCCGACAGCATGTGCTCGACCGCCTGGTGCGCTTCTTCCAGCGTCAGCGCCACGACCACGCCCTTGCCGGCGGCCAGGCCGTCGGCCTTGATGACGATCGGTGCGCCTTTCGCGTCGATGTAGGCATGGGCCGGTGCCGCCTCGCTGAACGTTTCGTATTCGGCGGTGGGAATGCCATGGCGCTTCATGAACGCCTTGGCGAAGTCCTTCGACGATTCCAGCTGCGCCGCTTCCTTCGTGGGGCCGAACACCTTCAGGCCCCGCGCACGGAACAGGTTGACGATGCCGCCGGCCAGCGGCGTTTCCGGGCCGACCACCGTCAGCGCCACGTGTTCGCGGATCACGAACTCGGCAAGCTCGTTCAGGTCCGTGATGGCCACGTTCTGCAGCCGGTCATCGCGCGCCGTGCCGCCATTGCCGGGCGCCACATAGACGATCTGCACCCGTTCCGATTGGGCCAATTTCCACGCCAGCGCATGCTCGCGGCCGCCGGAGCCGACTACCAGGATTTTCATAAGAATTGATGGTTTGGGTGTTGGGAAGCTGCTTGCGGATGGCGGCGGGGCGGGTGCGCATCCGGAAACGGCCTCGGTGTGGATCGGGTTGGGCCTGTCCGGCAAGGACAGGCCCGGGCAGGTCATCTGCCGCGTCAGTCTTCGATGACGGCGTTGGTATAGACTTCCTGCGTGTCGTCCAGGTTCTCCAGCGCATCGAGCAGCTTCTGCATCTTGATGGCCTCGTCGCCCGTGAACGTGGTTTCGGTGGCGGGCTTCATGATGATCTCGGCCACCTCGGCCTTGAAGCCGGCCGCTTCCAGCGCTTCCTTGACGGGGGCGAAATCGTGCGGTGCGCACAGCACTTCGAAGCCGCCTTCGTCGTCCGTCACCACGTCTTCGGCACCCGCTTCGAGCGCCGCTTCCATCAGCTTCGCTTCATCGGTGCCGGGGGCGAACAGGAACTGGCCGCAGTGCTGGAACAGGAACGACACGGAATTTTCCGTGCCCATGTTGCCGCCGAACTTGCTGAACGCGTGGCGCACTTCGGCCACGGTGCGGACGCGGTTGTCCGTCATGCAGTCGACGATGATCGCGGCGCCGCCGATGCCGTAGCCCTCGTAGCGCACTTCCTCGTAATTGGCGCCGTCGTCGCCGCCGGTGCCACGCGAGATGGCGCGCGCCACGTTGTCCTTCGGCATGTTGGCGTCTGCCGCCTTGTCGATCGCAAGACGCAGGCGCGGATTGGACGTGACATCGCCGCCACCCATGCGTGCGGCGACGGTGATCTCCTTGATCAGGCGTGTCCAGATCTTGCCGCGCTTGGCATCCGTGGCAGCCTTTTTATGCTTGATGTTGGCCCATTTGCTGTGTCCAGCCATGTTCGGTCTTCCTTGGAGGGTATGCAATCGAGGGCGGTATTCTAGCATACCGTCCCTCGGCATTTCCGCCGCCGGGAAGCCGCGGCCGGGGGCTCCGGCCCCCGTCAGGAAGTGGTCAGGCCGGGGTGAACAGCGTGTACTCGATGCCATCCTTGATGGCGCCGATCACCTGGGCCTGGTTCTCCGCACTCTCGGCAAAGCCCAGCAGGATGTTTTCCCGGGTCTGGCCCAGCGAGATGGCATGCAGCCAAGAATCCAGGCCCGGCTGGTCCGGCTCGCGGTGCAGCGCGTTATGGTACAGCTTGGTCAGGAATTCCGTATCGGTGGCATTGCCGTACTCGGCGCGGAATTCGTCGCTGTTGAAGAAGCCGGAAGCGATGTCGTTCATGCTCCAGCCGCGGTCCTCGCGGATGCTCATCCAGAAGCCCTGGCCTGCCAGGTCCGGTTTGCGGTCGAACGCCGCCTGGTACAGGCGGTAGATCTGGCCGGCGTTGCCGTCGATGTCATAGGCGATCGACACGTTGTCGAAGCTCACGCGTTCCACGGAAGTAAGGCTGTCGCTCACTCCGCTGCCGTTGACACTGACCGGCATGCCGTTCTGGCGGGCGATCGTGTAGTCGGCCATATTGCCGGCATAGATGGCGGTGTCGTAGCCGCCGCCGCCGATCAGCTGGTTTGCACCGGCGCCGCCGATCAGGAAGTCGTGGCCCGAGCCGCCCGTCAGCACGTCGTTGCCGTTGCCGCCATCGAGGCGGTCGCCCATGTAATCCGGCACCGAGACACCGTTGACGCTGTATTCCGTGCTGTTCAGGTTGTCGTCGCCGCCGAGGCCGATCAGCCAGTCGTGGCCGCCCTGACCATACAGCACGTCCGTGCCGTCCGTACCGGTAATCTTGTCGTCGCCACTCGTACCGCCTGCCACCAAGCCTTCTGCCATGATCGTTCCTTTAAATGAGGTAATAAAAGTGCAATGACACTTTTGTAATAAAAAAATGCTACGCTGAACCGGCCGCGTTGTCGAATGGCGGTATTCAATCGTGCGCGGCCCGGCAGTCGGTGCAACGGCATGCCGCTCGGCCACCACAATTGCCGCGGTTGAATAGTTGAGCAGTCGGCAACACCACGGGTTTCGCCGTACAATGGGGGGATGGACAAAACGATCACGAGCACGCCGGCGAGCGTGCGCACGGCGTACCTGGGCGGGCTGGCGATCGCCGTCGGCGGGGCCGTGCTGTTTTCCACCAAGGCCGTGGTGGCCAAGCTGCTGTACCGCTACCACATCGACGCCGTTACGCTGATCGCCTTCCGCATGCTGTTCTCGCTGCCCGTGTTTGCCGCCGTGGCGCTGTGGCAGATGCGCACCGCGCCGCCGCTGTCGAACGGCGACCGCTGGCGCCTGGTGGCGCTGGGCCTGGTTGGCTACTATCTCTCCAGCTTCCTCGATTTCCTCGGCCTCCAATACATTACGGTGGGCCTCGAACGCCTCATCCTGTTCCTCACGCCCACCTTCGTGCTGCTGATCTCGGCGACCTTCCTGCGCCAGCACATCGGCCGCGTGCAATGGCTGGCGCTGGCCGTCTGCTATGTGGGCATCGTGCTGGTGTTCGTGCACGACCTGGTGGGCGGCAGCCCGAACGTGATGCTCGGCTCGCTGCTGGTGCTGGGCTCGGCCGCCGCCTATGCGGCCTACCTGTTGATGTCCGGCGAGATGGTCAAGCGCATCGGCTCCCTGCGGCTGGTGGCGTATGCGATGTGCGTGTCGAGCGCCGCGTGCCTGCTGCAGTTCTTCGTGCTGCGGCCCGTTTCGGGGCTGGTGCAGCCGCTGCCCGTCTATGGCCTGTCGCTGGTGAACGGCCTGCTGTGCACCGTGGCGCCCGTGTTCATGACGATGATCGCCGTGCAGCGCATCGGCGCCGGCGTGGCCTCGCAGGCCGGCATGATCGGCCCCGTCTCCACGCTGTTCCTCGGTGCCGTGATCCTGGGCGAGCCCGTCACCAGCTGGCAGCTGGGCGGCACGGCGCTGGTGCTGGCCGGGATCTATTTGCTGTCCCACGCCAAACCTACGCAGTCCAAACCCGGATAACAAGAGACAAAGACATGACCGCTCCCCGCATCGCCCTGATCGCCCACGACCGCAAGAAGGACGACATGATCGCCCTGGCCGGCCAGTACGTGGACTTCCTGCGCCGCTGCACGCTGACGGCCACCGGCACCACCGGCGGGCGCCTGGCTGCCGAACTCGGCCTGACGGTCGACCGCAAGCATTCCGGCCCGCTGGGCGGCGACCTGCAGATCGGCGCACTGCTGGTGGAGGACCGCATCGATGCCGTGATCTTCCTGCGCGACCCCATGACGCCGCAGCCCCACGAGCCGGACATCAACGCGCTGGTGCGCGCCTGCGACGTGCACGACGTGGCCTGCGCCACCAATGTATCGACGGCGCATCTCGTGCTCGATCAGCTGCAACTGCAGTTTGCAAACGAATCCACTGCGAAGGAGTCACCATGAGCAAGGCAATCCGCGTAGCCCGGACCGGCGGCCCGGAAGTGATGGAGTATGTCGACGTCGAGGTGGGCGCGCCCGGTCCCGGCGAAGTCACCGTGAAGCACGAGGCCATCGGCGTCAACTTCATCGACGTCTACTTCCGCACCGGCCTGTATCCGCAGCCGCTGCCGAACGGGCTGGGCATGGAAGGCGCCGGCACGGTGGAAGCGGTGGGCGAGGGCGTCACCCACGTCAAGGTGGGCGACCGGGTGGCGTATGCGGGCCGCCCGAACGGCTCCTATGCGCAGGTGCGCAACATGCCGGGCGACCTGCTGGTGGTGCTGCCGGACCATATCGCCTTCGACACGGCCGCCGCCATGATGCTGCAGGGGATGACGGCCCAGTACCTGCTCCATCGCACCGCGCACCTGAAACCGGGGGACACGATCCTGTGGCATGCGGCCGCCGGCGGCGTGGGCCTGATCGCCTGCCAGTGGGCCAGGGTGATGGGCGTGAACCTGATCGGCACCGTGGGCTCCGAGGAAAAGGCCGCGCTGGCGATCGAGAACGGCGCCACGCATGTCATCAACTACCGCAAGGAGAACTTCACGGAACGGGTGAAGGCGCTGACGGGCGGCGAGGGCGTGTCCGTCGTCTACGACTCGATCGGCAAGGACACCTTTACCGGGTCGCTCGACTGCCTGAAGCCGCTGGGCCTGATGGTCAGCTTCGGCAACGCCTCCGGCACCGTGCCGCCGTTCGCGCCGAGCGAGCTGCAGTCGCGCGGCTCGCTGTTCCTGACGCGCCCCACGATGATGCATTACACGGCCAAGCGGGAAGACCTGGAAGCCACGGCCAAATCGCTGTTCGGCGTGGTCTCCAGCGGAGAGGTGAAGATCGCCGTCCACCAGCGCTACCGCCTGCAGGACGTGGCGCAGGCGCACAGTGACCTGGAGTCGCGCAAGACGACGGGTTCTTCCATCCTCATCCCGCACTAAGCATGGGCGGCCCCACCGACGATGACGACGGCAGCCCCAAGTTCGGGCGCCTCTTGATCGTGCTGCTGCTGGCCGTCGCGCTGGTCGGCGTGCTCACCTTTGCCAGCGAGGCCTATTTCTCGTGAGGCGCCTGCTGCTTGCCCTGGTACTGCCGGGTGCAATGGCTGCCACGCCGGCCGCCGAACCCGTCCTGCCCGCCACGCCAGCCGCCTGGCAGGCCGCCGCCATGCGCGACATCGCGGCCGGCTACGAGGTCACGCTGGCCAAGCATGCCGGCGCGCTCGATCCGCACAACCCCGCGTTCACGGCCGACCTGGCGAAGGCGCGCGACCATGGCCTGGCGCTGGCCGCGCGCGTCACGAATGCGCAGGGCTATGCCGCGGCGCTGCAGGGGTTCACCGTGCGCATCCACGACGGCCATGCCGGCCTGCGCGAGCGGTTCGACCTGGCCGCCAGCGTACCGCCACGGTGGCCCGGTTTCGTGGCGGCCTGGCGCGGCGACCTGTTCGTGTATGCGGCCGAGGGCGATGCGGCCCGGGCCGGCGAGCGCATCGTGTCATGCGACGGCAGGACCGCGCGCCAGCTCATGGAAGACAACGTGTTTGCCTTCCAGGGCCGCAGCGACGAGGCGGGGCAGTGGTGGAGCGAGGCGCCGTACCTGTTCAGCGACACGCACAATCCCTTCGTGGCGCGGCCGCAGCGCTGCGTGTTCGAACAGGCCGGCCGACGTGTCACGCGCGAGCTGCACTGGCGTCCGGCCACGGCTCAGGCCCGCACCTGGCAGGAGGGCACGATGACGGCCGATACGCTGCCGGTGGGGCTGACGGAACCCCGCCCGGGCCTGTTCTGGATGGCGATGCCCACGTTCAAGCCGAACGATGCCGAACGCGCCGCCTACCACGCTGTGCGGACACGCATCGCCACGGGGCGTGACGCCTTCCTGCGGGCGCAGGCGGTGGTGGTCGACCTGCGCCGCAACAGCGGCGGCAATTCCACCTGGAGCCGCGATTTCGCCATGGCCCTGTGGGGCGAGGACCGGGTGCGCCGGCGTGCCGCTGCCGCCACGCGGGACGAGCGCACGTGGTATCGCGCGTCCGCCGGCAACATCGCGCACTACCGCCAGGCGCGGGACATGTTCCAGGCACAGGGCGAAACGGCGACCGTGCGCCTGCTGGAGGAAATCGGCACGGGCATGCTGGCCGCGCAGGCAGCCGGCCAGCCCTACTGGATCAAGGGTGATGCCGGCGACGACGCGCCCCCGCCCCCGGCGGACCCGGCGAGCGACCAGCCGGGCGACCCCGCGCCGTTCACCCGGCCCGTGTACGTGATCGTGCCCGGCGACTGTGCCAGCGCCTGCCTGGATGCGGTGGATGTGTTCAAGCTGTTCGCGAACACGAAACTGGTCGGCGCCCCCAGCTCGGCCGATTCGACCTACATGGACGTGCGCCGCCAGGAACTGCCGGGCGGCCTGGCCCGCGTGCTGGTGCCGACGAAGCTGTATGTGAACCGGCCGCGCGGCAATGGCCAGTTCTACCGGCCGGACATTCCCGTCACCACCGTGCAGTGGAACCGGGCGGACTTCCAGCGCGTGATCGAGGATGACCTGAAACGCTGAACGCGGCAGGCACGGACAAAAAAAATGCCTCCGCTGGCGGAGGCATTCGATACGGCTGGCAGGCTTACTGCAGGTCGAGATCGACGCGCTTTTCCTTGCCGCTCTCGCCCGGGAACCCCGTGAAGGCACTCTGCACCAGCAGGGGCATCACGGCCGGCGTGGACTTCTTGCGGCTGGTGTTCTGCACCGTCACGTCGTACAGCTTCTTGCCGTACTTGTCGTTGATCTTCACGTTCAGCTTGCGCTCGTAGTCGTGATAGATCACTTCGCGATAGTCGGTCGGGCCGTACATCCACGGATCGTAATACGGCCGGAAGCCGTAGTAGCGGTAGCCGAAGCGGCTCGGGTAGAAGCCCCGGTAGCGCGGGCCGTAGAAGCCGCCGCCGTACATGCCCCAGTAAGGGCTGGTCATGAACGGATCGCTGGCGACCAGGCGGCGCGACTGGCGGTCGATGGTGGAAAAGCCCATGTCCACCGTCAGCTTGGCCTGCTCGATCGATGGCGCCTGCGCGAAGCCCAGCTTGGCCAGCTCATTGGCCACCAGGCCCTGGTAGCTGCGGTATTCCAGCGTGTCCTCGCTCGGCGTGGGTGTATCGAATACGTAAGTCTTGTCCTGCAGTTCCGCCGGCCACTGGTGGAACACCGTGACATCGCTGCGGATCGTCGTTGCACACCCGCCGAGCAGCAGGCTGCCCGCTGCGACGAGGATGGCTAAGGATTTCATGTTTCGCTCCCAGAAAATTTATTTTCCCACGTTCCAGTGTAGGCCCGCCGTGGTGCGACCGTTCGATTATTACAGAATGTTACGGGGTGCAACGTTCAGGAAAAGATTCAGGCACCGCCGGACGAATCGGCACGATTGGGGCCATGCCCGTACCCGGTGTTGGTAAAATATTCTTTTGTCCCCATCGAAGGTGACTGCCTCATGAGAACCGACAGCCCGCAGACGATCTACCGTAAAGATTACACCCCGCCCAGCTATCTGGTCGAAACCGTGGAACTGGGCTTCGACCTCGATCCGGCCCGCACCATCGTCGCCAACCGCATCACGCTGCGCCACAATCCGGAAGCGGCGCAGGACCACCGCGACATCGTCCTGCACGGCGAGGACATCGAACTGGTGGCGCTGCGCCTGAACGGGACCGAGCTGAACCCTGGTCAGTACATAGTGGGGACGAGCACGCTCACCATCAAGAAGGCGCCATTGAATGTGGTGCTGGAAATCGAAACGACCTGCGCGCCGGAACAGAACACCACGCTGTCCGGGCTGTACGTGTCGAACAACAGTTTCTATACGCAGTGCGAGGCGGAAGGTTTCCGCCGCATCACCTATTTCCCGGACCGCCCGGACGTGATGGCGAAATTCACCGTCATGCTGCGCGCCGACAAGCAGAAGTATCCCGTGCTGCTGTCGAACGGCAACCTGGTGGAAGAGGGCGACCTCGACAACGGCCGCCACTACGCCAAGTGGGAAGACCCGTTCAAGAAGCCGTCGTACCTGTTCGCGCTGGTGGCGGCCAGGCTGGTCTGCCAGGAAGAGACGTTCCGCCTGGCCGATGGCCGCAATGCGCTGCTGCAGGTGTGGGTGGAAGAGGGCAACCTGGACAAGACCGACTACGCCATGCAGTCGCTGAAGAATTCCATCCGCTGGGACGAGGAGCGCTGGGGCCTGGAGCTGGACCTGGACCGCTTCATGATCGTGGCCGTGGGCGACTTCAACATGGGCGCGATGGAGAACAAGGGCCTGAACATCTTCAACACCAAATTCGTGCTGGCCAATCCCGCCACTGCGACAGACGTGGACTTTGCCGGCATCGAGGCCGTGGTCGGCCACGAGTACTTCCACAACTGGACCGGCAACCGCGTGACCTGCCGCGACTGGTTCCAGCTGTCGCTGAAGGAAGGCCTGACGGTGTTCCGCGACCAGGAATTCTCGGCCGACATGATCGGCACGGACAGCGGCCGCGCCGTCACCCGCATCGACCAGGTGCGCACGCTGCGCCAGGCACAGTTCCCGGAAGACGCCGGCCCGATGGCACACCCGGTGCGTCCCGACTCCTTCGTCGAGATCAACAATTTCTATACGGTGACGGTGTACGAGAAGGGCGCCGAAGTCGTCCGCATGTACCAGACGCTGCTGGGCCGCGATGCCTTCCGCAAGGGCATGGACCTGTATTTCGAACGCCATGATGGCCAGGCCGTGACTTGCGACGACTTCCGCGCCGCGATGGCCTCCGCCGCCGGCCGGGACCTGGCGCAGTTCGAGCGCTGGTACAGCCAGGCCGGCACGCCGATCGTGACCGCCAGCGGCACGTATGACGAGGAAGCGCAGCGCTACACGCTGACCCTGGCCCAGCGCTGCCCGCCGACGCCAGGCCAGGCGGAGAAGCTGCCGTTCCACATCCCGGTCGCCGTCGGCCTGCTCGATGCTAAGGGCCGCGACCTGGCGCTGAACGGCGAAGGCGACACCACCGTCGTGCTGGAGCTGACGGAAGCCGAGCAGACCTTCACGTTCGACGCCATCGCCGAACTGCCGGTGCCCTCGCTGCTGCGCGACTTCTCGGCCCCCGTGGTGCTGGAATATCCGTACACGGACGAAGAGCTGCTGCACCTGTTCCGCCACGACAGCGACCCGGTGAACCGCTGGGAAGCCGGCCAGCGCCTGGCGATGGCGCGCCTGCTGCGGCTCACGGCCGCCGTGCAGAACGGCGAGAAGCTGGAGCTGGACTACACCTTCATCGCCGCGCAGCGCGCCCTGCTGGTGGACGAAACGCTGGAAGCGGCGTTCCGAGAACAGGCGCTGATCCTGCCATCCGAATCGCTGATCGCCGACCAGATGGAGGCGGTCGACCCGCAGGCCATCCACACGGCGCGCCGCTTCATGCGCGAGACGATCGCCAAGGTGCTGCGCAACGAACTGCAGAATGCCGTGGCCGCGAACGCCACGCCGGGCCCCTACAGCCCGGACGCCGTCTCGGCCGGCAAGCGCGGCCTGAAGAACCTGGCGCTGAGCTATCTGCTGGCCGCGCCGGACGACTTCACGCTCGACCTGGCCACCCGCCAGGTGGCAGAGGCCACCAACATGACGGACCGCGCTGCAGCACTCGTCGCGCTGATCCACAGCGGCGCCGACGTGGAAGCGCAGCTGCAGTCGTTCTACGACGAGTTCAAGGGCGAGGCGCTGGTGGTCGACAAGTGGTTTGCCATGCAGGCCAGCGCACCCACGACGGACGTGGCACGCATCCGCGAACTGATGACGCACCCGGCCTTCACGCTGAAGACGCCGAACCGCGCCCGCAGCCTGATCTTCAATTTCACCAACGCCAATCCGTCGCAGTTCCACGCGCCGGACGGCAGCGGCTACGAGTTCTGGGCCGAGCACGTGATCAAGCTCGATGCGCTGAACCCGCAGGTGGCCGCGCGGCTGGCGCGCAGCATGGACCGGTGGCGCCGCTACCTGCCGGACCTGCAGCCGCACATGCGCCGCGCGCTCGAAACGGTGGCCGCCGCGCCGAAGCTGTCCAATGACGTGATGGAAGTGATCTCCAAAGCGCTCGCAAACTAAGTAGTCCAACCAGGGAAATCCATGAAACGTATCAGCCTGACCCAATACCTCGTCGAGCAGCAGCGCGAGCACCACAACATCCCCGCCGAGCTGCGCCTGCTGATCGAAGTGGTCGGCCGGGCCTGCAAGACCATCAGCCACTCGGTGGGCAAGGGCGCGCTGGGCGACGTGCTGGGCGCGCTCGAGAGCGAGAACGTGCAGGGCGAAGTGCAGAAGAAGCTGGACGTGATCAGCAACGAGATCCTGCTGGAGGCGAACGAGTGGGGCGGCCACCTGGCCGCGATGGCGTCCGAAGAGATGGAATCGATCCACCTGATTCCGAACCGCTACCCGATGGGCGAATACATGCTGGTGTTCGATCCGCTGGACGGCTCGTCGAACATCGACGTGAACGTTTCGATCGGCACGATCTTCTCCGTGCTGAAGGCCCCGGACGGCATGACGACGCCGACCGAGCAGGACTTCCTGCAGCCGGGCAGCAAGCAGGTGGCCGCCGGCTACGCCGTGTACGGCCCGCAGACGATGCTGGTGCTCACCACCGGCCACGGCGTGAACTGCTTCACGCTGGACCGCGAGATGGGTTCGTGGGTGCTCACGCAAAGCAATATCCAGATCCCCACGACGACGAAGGAATTCGCCATCAACATGTCGAACCAGCGCCACTGGCAGCCGCCGGTGCAGCGCTACGTCAGCGAACTGCTGGCCGGCAGCACGGGCCCGCGCGGCACCGACTTCAACATGCGCTGGATCGCCTCGATGGTGGCGGACGTGCACCGCATCCTGAACCGCGGCGGCATCTTCATGTACCCGGCCGACGTGCGCGACCCGTCTAAGCCGGGCAAGCTGCGCCTGATGTACGAAGCGAACCCGATGGCCTTCATCGTCGAACAGGCCGGCGGCATGGCCACCGATGGCAAGCACCGCATCCTGGACATCCAGCCCGAGAAGCTGCACCAGCGCGTGCCGGTGTTCCTGGGCTCGCGGGATGAGGTGGCGCTGGTGACGGGGTACCACCACGAGTGATCCTGGCTGAGTTCGTGTCAACTTCGGGGTCAGTCACCAAAGTTGACACGGGCTCTGCCGTCATACGCGGTGTCGAAGGCGTTCAGGCGGCAAGCTAAAATTTTCTCGGAAGATACCCTAGTCAACCGTGAAAACCGTTGCTATAATGTGGCCTCTTTCGGCGCGGTGCAGCTCAGTTGGTAACGAGATGCAGCAGTCGGAACAAGGTTAAATCGTTGTACAGGTTTAGCCGCTGTAGCTCAGTCGGTAGAGCAGCGCATTCGTAATGCGAAGGTCACCAGTTCGATTCCGGTCAGCGGCACCAAGTTGTTGTGTTAGGTAGTCCAAAGATGTTTAAAAAACCCGCTTCCTCATAGGAGAGCGGGTTTTTTTTTGTCCAATGCCGTCCCGTGGTGTACGCTGAAATCTCGGAAAAGTACCGTCGGATTACACGGTATCTGCCTGCAGAGCTCGCTCGGAGATACCGTCACGGAGGCAGCCATGGCTCTCACTGATCTTTTCATCCGCCGTTTAACGTCAAGCAAGCCAAACGGTGAGAAGCACGCCGATGGCGGCGGGATGTATCTTCTGGTCAAGGGCGACAGCAAGTATTGGCGGATGGCTACATTTACTTCGGCAAGCGCAGGACGTTGGCCCTTGGGGTCTACCCGGCCGTGACGCTGGCCAGCGCCCGCAAGCGACGCGATGAGGCCCGCACCCTGCTGGCCGAAGGCATCGACCCGAGCCAGGCGAAGCAGGAGGCCCGGCGTGCGAAGATTCTTGCGGTCCGCGAGACGTTCGAACTTGTCGCCAGGGACTGGCTGCGCAAGATGGCGGCCACCCGCTCCGTCAGCACGCAGGACAAAATCAAGGGCTGGCTAGAGAACAACATCTTTCCCGTCCTGGGGAGACGACCGATCTCCGAGATCAAGCCACGCGACGTGCTGCTCGCTGTCCAGAAAATGGAGGCGCGTGGTTCAGTCGAGTCGGCCCACCGCGTCAAGCAGGTGTGCGGCCAAATCTTTCGATATGCAGTGGCGACAGGCCAGGTCGAGCGTGACGTCACCATCGACCTCCGTGGCGCAATCGCCCCGCCCAAGAAAGGAAATTACGCTGCCATTACCGACCCCGAGGACGTCGGCCCGCTGTTGCGTGCGATTTATGGCTACAACGGTTATCCCGCTGCGGTGGCAGCCCTCAAGCTGGCGCCCTTGCTGTTCGTGCGCCCAGGTGAGTTGCGGGCCGCCGAGTGGACGGAATTCGATCTGGAGGCCGCGGAGTGGCGCATCCCGGCGGCGAAAATGAAGATGAAGATCGATCACCTGGTGCCATTGGCCACGCAGGCCGTTGCGATCCTGCGCGACCTGCAGCTGATCACCGGGGATGGCCGTTATGTGTTCCCCAGCCTGCGCAGCAAGGCCTGCATGAGCGAAAACACGGTCAACGCGGCCTTGCGCTATATGGGGTATGAGAAGGAGGTCATGACGGGGCACGGCTTCCGTGCCATGGCCCGGACCATCCTCGATGAGGTCCTGGGCGAGCGCCCGGAGCTGATCGAGCACCAGCTCGCGCATGCGGTCCGCGATCCGCTGGGCAGGGCTTATAATCGCACGTCGCACCTGCCGGCGAGACGCGCGATGATGCAGCGCTGGGCGGATTATCTTGACCAGCTTCGATTGGGAACGGAGGTCACTGCCTCTCCAACTGATCCGAAATAGGAAGTAGCAAGCGACTTCACGGGCACTGGATGCCATCTTGATCGCTGGGCTTGCCGGGGTACGGCCGCGATGGCACTCGGCCCTGTCCAGGAATATTCATTCGGCGCCGAACCGCATGATCGATATAAATCGTATAAACGATTTATTATTTTATGAGCACGCCCGCCGATTCGCCTGCGGCAATGAGCTGGCAAATCAATTTCTGCTATGCGATGCACTTGAATTGCCTATCGTAGAAGGCGTCCGCAGGCACTGATGTCCAGCGTCTGCGCTTGACGAGTGGGGCAGGGCTTACATGTCGATTCGGTCCAGCTGCTGGAAGATCGCATCCCTTGTCATCTTCAGGCGCTGCCGCGGCATGATGTGAAAGTCCTCCGATTCCAAGGCTTCCTTGAATGTCATCTTCCGCACCAGCATGAGCTCCAGGTCTTTGGCGAACGTGTCGGCATTTCCCCTGCCGATCCTGACGATGCCCCTGATCCGTTCGGCGTGATTCGCGTAGAGCTGCGACTGCTCGAACGACCGTCCTTCACGTTCAACCGGGCCGAAATATTCGTTGACCCAAACGACCGCCGGCGCATCGTAGGCCGACAACAGCGTCTCGAGTCCGTGACAGGTATCCGCGAATGCCTGACCGCCAGCCAGGACCGAATGCAGGATCACCGGACGGGCCGATGCCTGCAGCAGCTCCACCACCCGGTTTTCGACCATGTAGGCCATCAGTGGGACGAACGTCGCCGCGCCGTTGTCGATGACCGTGACGCGATCGCTTCCCAGTAGCGCCTTGATCAGGCCATCGAACACACGCGGGTTGATGTCGCTGGCAGTGCGGAGAATTTCGCAACGCGCCACGTTCAGGGCGGCGTACTGGCTGAAGGTGTCGTTGACAGGATCCGTGTCATAGCAATCGACCTGCACGCCTTTGTCGACCAGGTATTGGGCCAACAACGTGGCGGCGAGGGATTTGCCAACACCGCCCTTGCCCTGCAAGGTGATGTGGATTGGTTTTGCGTCTGAGTTCATGGTGATCTCCTACCAACTTGAGTTAGGGTCGGCCCGCGGATTCCACTTGAATTCGGGCAGCCCGTCGGGACCAATCGACGCTCCTGGCGTATCGGATATCGGAGAGGGGGCTGGCGATCTGGCGATGGTCAGTTTGTTGCGACCGCAGCGGTGCATATAGGCGTGAACTTCGGCCGGCGTCGCGGTCACGCCGCATTCGGCGAGGTAGCGGCAAACCGCTCGGTAGGACGCACCTTTTTTACGCAGCTTGACGATGTCGTCCAGCCAGGGCGCTAGCTTGCCGTGCCCCTTCTTATCGCGTTTCAGGAATTCGTCGACATGGCTCATGGGTGCTCCTGATTGCAGCCTCACTGTAGGTTGCAGGGATGACGCTGCCTTGAGCGCGCTCAGGCACGAAAGGTGGCTTTTTCGGGTTGGACAATGCTGGAGGACCCTGGACTAAAACATTGAAGAATTAGGCGGTAGCGCTTTGCGAAGGGATGTCAGCAGTTGCTGCATGGACCTAATTCGACCCCATGGAAGAGCTCGTTGGCGGTTTGTTGGCGGTTTTTCCACGTTCGTCTACCCGACGTTCGCACTTCGTCAGTCGAACCGTTTCTGGTTGTTCGTTATCCTGTATGTGTTTATCACTGAATTCGTCTCTAAAATCGGATGGGGCAACTTAAAAATGCCGGTAGGAACTTAAAACCTTAATGTAAGACAACAATTGGATGTGCGGGGACACCCCACAACCCCATTAGGCTGTCTCACACATCACGCAACCTGCGGTTGCTGAACGGCGCCTTTCGGCGTCTTAGTAGACGGGTGATACGCTGCCTTCGTCCTTAGGGGATTTAGCTTGTTCCGCTTGGGGAAGTACTAAGTGAGTAGCGGTCTTGCAAAAGCGATGAAAATCGCGGTTGTAGCTATTGCAGAGATAAGCGCGCACGTATAAATTGCGGCAGCTGCAACACGCAGCGCGGGCGAACTCAGCTGTGCTAACCTAGCGACGTTATTTGATGGCCAACATGTCGATCCAGAACCCGACTTTGCCGCTCCCGATCCATGCTGCGCTTGCCGAATTCGATCTGATCGCCCAGACTTATGTCCTTGAAAATACCGCTTCGGCAAAGCCCGCGAATACCTGTAGCGCGACTCTGTCACGGGACGTTTGTACGATTTAAGGCAATTGTCGGCCCCCAATATGGCCCGGCCTTTCCGATCGCAAACCCTTAGGTCCAGAAGAATTCTCTGGCGGCAAGGCGACGGTTGAGCGCCTGCTTTTTTCGCCGGGCTGGCGTTGTTTGACAGGCCTGGCATTAGGCTGGGGTCGATGGGACATCACCTCGGTTGAGTGTGTCGTCGCTGGGCAGCTTCGAACCCATCGCAGTGAGACGTGCTAGGCAAACGCCGACAGTTTCTGCAGAGGCACCTACATGGCATGCTCACTCTCAGGAGTACAGATACGAAGGCTGTTCGATGCGGATATTGGGACGAGCAGCATTGGAACCCGCTTAGCGACTCCTTGGCGCCTGTAGGAAATGTGTACCAAACAGTGGTAGCAGAAGTGAATAGAAGATCAAGCTCAAGCGCCAGACTTTTGCAACGTTTGACAGGCACTCCGGCCGTCGAGTCTTTTGGTAGTTGGAGCTGACGTGCCTGTGCATGCTACTTTTGAATCAATACTTCATATTATCGTCACGCAGGTAGAAAGCCAGGGCAGTTTTTCTCATCTTTGTCAAGGTCCGCTGCTTAGCGTTCGAGATGCCAGTTTCCTCCGCCTAAACTCGTCGTTCTAGCGATGCATCTTATTGACAATAGGCAGTTTTAACAAAATACTTAGAGCGTAGTTGCGATATGAAGAATCTAAGTAGGATGAAATATTTCTATAATGCAATATATTTGAAGAAATTTAGATCTTCGGATGTAATTCATAGTTAACAGCTCATTGAGTAGGCCAACGAGCATAATCAGACCAATATGTAAGGAATAAGAATGGCGACGGCTGCAGAAATGTTACACGGTAAAGTCATCAACGGCTGGACTGTCATTGGTCAACTAGGAACTTATGTAGGGATGAGCGGGGGAAATTTCTCGACTGGTTATCAAGTCACCAAGGAGGGCAAGATAGCATTTTTGAAAGCTATGGACATCCAAAATGCATTTGTCAGAGGTATCGGGGCAATGGGAGAGGCCATAAACCAGTACTTATTCGAACGAGATGTGCTGCAGTTTTGTTCTGATGCTCGTTTAAGTGGCATTATTACCCTGCTTGAGTCAGGGCAGTTCGATGCATCTCCTCAAGCTAATCCGATGACAACGATTTATTACCTCGTATTTGAGTGGGCAGACGGGGATATCCGCCGTGCAATCGCTACCGGCGGCGATAAAGCGAGTTCTTGGAAACTGCGTGTGCTGCACAAGTCAGCGGTGGCGCTCGTTCAACTGCACAGCAATGATATCGCACACCAGGATCTCAAGCCCTCCAATGTGCTTGAATTTAATGCGAAATCTGACTTCAAGCTCGGGGACCTTGGCCGTTGCAGGACTAAGCGTTTTGTAGCCCCGACGGATGCCCTTGATTACCCAGGCGACTATAGCTATGCGCCGCCTGAATATCACTATGGCGAAGTGCCAACCTCGTTCGTCAACGGTAAAATTGGCAGCGATGCTTACCTCCTCGGGAGTCTGATTTCATTCCTGTACACGGGTCTGGGCGCATTGCCGTTGACGGTTTTCAATTTGCCTCAAGCGTATCAACCCAAAGCATGGCAAGGTACGTATAGAGACGTGTTACCCTTTCTCGTGAGGGCGCATACTGATGCGACCGAACAGTTGACCAATTCGCTACCTAGCGAGGCGCGTATACGTGCTGAGCTGCTCGAGGCGTATTTCCGGCTGTGCCATCCTGATCCTGAACAGCGCGGCCATCCTGCTGCGCGCATGCAGAGCGGAACGCCGATTGGGCTAGATCGTTACCGGTCAATTTTCGACCGGATGAGCAGACAGGCGGAAGTATACGAACGCATCGAAGCAAAGAAAGCAAGTAATGGATAATCAATGGTCCCGCCAAGTCATTCCACGCTGGCGATCATCGTCAACATCATCGCGACTACCTGAAAGCCTGCCGACCGCAGTCAATCCTGCCGCTCCGGCGAATACCCCTGTCCCTCAACACGTCAAGGCGTATTTCGATGAGCAGCTCAAACAATGGCACAGCGCACCTAATTTTGGTGGTGCTGCTGACCTGCTCAATTACGGACACGATCCGGAATTTCGTGAAAAGCTCATCGAGCCTGCAAAGTTCATCTTGCAAGAGCAGGATGGGGTATCGGCGCAATTGCACTCAGTCGCCAGTCTAGTTCTTGGCACACCGTTCTTTGCGGAATATATGCCGCAAAAGGAGTTCCAACAGAAGGAGATCGCTAGGCTGAAAAGGCATTTATCCATAAATCCTCGTAATTCTATTGCATTGATAGACATGGCGAGGATGTATGCCATTTTGGGCCAGAACGAACAGGCGGGCGAAGCAATCATGATGGCATGTGCGCTTGAGCCGAATAATCGATTCGTACTGAGATCGGCCGCAAGATTTTACACACATCTTAAGCAGGCCGACCGTGCACTATTCGTTCTTCAGAAGTCGGCACGAACCCAAGAAGATCCTTGGCTGCTGGCCGCGCTGGTCGCTGTCGAAACTGTCCTTGGTAAATCTCCATCCCTATTTAAAAAAGCTCAGCGAACGGTGGAGGGCAGCCGCTTCGCCCCAATGCACTTGGCAGAGTTAGGAGCGGCGCTTGGCACCTTGCTTATGGAAGAGGGACATGCAAAGGAGGCCAAAAGAACTTTCAACGTTGCCTTACGATCGCCCAATGACAACGCAGTAGCGCAAGCCGTATGGTTCGTTAATCATCATTCTATACAGATGAACATTATGCCGGAATGGCTGACCGACAAATACTCGTCCGAAGCCCAGTATTACGATCTGGAAAAGCGTGGTGATTACGCCGGAGCACTAACGGCTGCGCATAATTGGTTTGAGGATGAGCCATTTTCCAGTCGCCCTCTAAGGGCATCCTCACATGCCGCATCGATCATTGGCAAGTACTCCACTGCGGAAGACTGTATGCGTCGCGCCCTTTTCCTAGGACCTTATGAAACAGAGTGCGAAAACAATTTGGTATTCGCACTGGCAGCGCAAAACAAAATGGAGGAAGTTGGAAAGCGGCTACAAAATATTATTCAGCTGGAGATTGCTGAGACCGGGGTTGTATCGGGACATACTCTGGCTAATCTAGGTTTGTACTATTACCGACTCGGAGTTCACGATAAGGGCTATGACTTTTACCAAAGTGCCTACGAACTACTCGATTCAAAAAAAGAAAATAGTTCAAAAGCGCTTGCCATGGCTTTTTGGGTGCTAGCTGCTAAGGAGGCAAATGATCCGCGGGCTGAAGATGTGATCGAATTAGCCGAGAGTAGGATAAAGGGGGATCACAGCCAAGGGGCTCAAATTGTTCTCAGTCGTGCAAAGAAGGAGGCTCTAACGAAAGATAAAAATTTAGGCTATTTGAAATCTGCTGTTATATGGGAATATGATAAAATTGAAAATACATTGGTATCTAGCAAGGCATTGCCTTTCAACGTCGTCTCGAAAAAATAAATGATTCATGATGCATTTCGGCGTTGCGTAGCATTTCTTAGCGTGGAGCTAATCCGCAAAAGCTTATCGAATATTTTTCGCATTCGCGGTTCCTATACTTCTACTCAACTTTTGCACCATATTATTTTCCCATCTCGGACCCAAAAATGAGACCGGCATCCTGTTTTGAGCCAAACAGAGGGCGATAGGGTTGGCCTTTCTTTATTTATTGTGAGAACCCAGTGCGGTGTTGCATCCGGTATAAGAAGTAATTCAATTGTTCGAAAACAACCGCACGGACATGCAAAGCCAACGCTCCAATCTTGGTTTCCTTCTCGCAACAAAACTATATTGCGTGTTGGCATTTTAACGGGTAGGATTTCGCTATTGCAAATTTCTATTCGGCGCGTGTAATATCGATTTTCGCAATATGATTTGAGGCGGCGCCACCACAGTTTGATCATAGATTACCACTGCAGGTGGGTTCGGTCAGTTTTGCTGCGAATGGCTCCGACAGCGACGGCAAGCCGATCAAAGGCTCTTGAAGCCCCCGCGCCAATACGAAGTTATCTCCAAGCGTGAAAGTATTTTCGGAAAAAAATTCTTCTTCACCTGCCCCAAGTCTTAGCTCACGGCGAGCGCATTCGCTATTAGAGTAGTGCCGAAAGGGATGTATGCGTGCAATTAGTTCGAGCATGAGATCAGAGGCCGCACGCATGTTCAGGCTGATCACTGACGGCGCTTCTTCCGGCACGCCTTTAATATAGCCGTCCAGAAGTTCCTGTTGATATTGAAGAGGCGCGCTGCGCTTGAGACTTTCAGCGCGTAAGCTCGCGTGTGAATAAACACCGCGATCTCTGAGAGTGGGGCCGCCTGGTCGAATGTAGTCGATACGAGCGTACACATCCAAGATTGCAACGCCATTAGGTGCCTGACGGGTTGGCACGCTGACGCCTACGTCGAACAACGGAATCAGAAAGGCCGAGGCAATCAGATCAGCGATCTGACGCCCTTCTTTCGTGTCTACGCAGCACAGGATGACATCTGCCTGACTGACTGCTAGCACGGCGTCGCGGTTCAGAATCGTGGTTGGAATCGTAACGGCGACATCTTTGCCACGATAGGCCTCAATCGCCTCTGAGAGTACCTTCACTTTGGATACGCCCACATCCTTAGAGCGGCTATTGAGGATTCGATTCAAGTTTTTTGTCTCAACCTCGTCGAAGTCCACCATGGTAATCCGGCCGAAGCCCAATCGGGCAGCCTGCTCTATGACAATGGATCCGGTACCAGACGCGCCTATCACTGCTACGCTCAAGCGATTTAATTCGCTGCGCGCCTGTGCGCCAAAAGCCATCGGCCGGTCGCGGAAGGCGCCATCTGCCCAGTAAAGATAAATGTCGTCGGCAGCGACCTGGACAAGTTCAACATCCCGTGCCCGCATATCCGCCGCGTATATTCGAGCGCGCATCTCGCCTGAGGGGACCATGATGGCCGTACCGTGCAATGACCCAAGTGCCTGGAAAATGGCGGGAATGGTCGCTTGGTCGCTACGGTTGTCCTGCTGGGAGAACGCAAGATAGCCACCGGGGTGGGAATGCAGCAATATCAGGCACAAATCATCTGCGCTCGCAGCGTCGATGGCGTTTTCAATTGCCATTCCTGGCCAGCGGAGGAAGTCCGCCTCTCGGATGCAATCAGCGTGGGCAACCAGCATGGTGCTGCGAACGAGCAGCCTACGTCGGGGCCCGGGCCCTTGTGCGCACAGGAGAATCGCTGCAGCTTCGAGACCGTCGCCGGGAAACAAGTGACGATGCAGTTGCTCATGCTGGTCTTTTGTAAGCACCAGTGTGGATGACGGCATCATTGCTGTATCTCCTTGAGCAACGCCGCTTCGACCAGGGCGAGGTGGCTTATCACGTTATCGATTCCGGGGCGCCACTGCGAGCGTCCGCCGCGGTGTCGTGACCAGCGTTGATACGGCAGTCCCTGAATTGTCTCCATCATCTCTGTAGCTGGAATAGTTGCGCCGCTGGCGAGAGTGGCTGGTGGGTTCACGTAGAACATATCGAGTTGCGTCATGGGGTACGTCTGCGGCACTTCCACAGCCAACGAAGTAGCGCTGGTCAGGTATCCAGTCGGCATATCGTACGTGGGCAGTAACAGCCATTGACGACCGTTTTCGACAATCGCCATCCATTCCGGGTGGTTAGAGTCGAGATACGTTTCGTCAGAGGGCAGGAGCCTGAACTGCCGGACCGCCGAAGGACTTGCTTCGCCGTTGTCGACATCCTTGGGGGTAAGGCGTAACTTCTCGATGCCAGGCGTGGTCAGGTCGATGACATCGTCGAGTTGCACCTCGCGTTTATCCTGATCTTGAACGATCAGAAAAATGTGCCAGCCTTGGTCAGTGCTAATGCCTGCCAACTGCAGTGCATTACGTACCACCACCGTGGGCGCATTGATAGACAACAGAACCCCTTGCACATTGAGTTTGAAGGATGGCGCATGGGTTACCAACGCCTCGACCCCAGGGGCAGTCAGGTCGAGTTCGGTGTCATCGGCAAGGTAAATTTCGCCTTGGTCGGGGTCGGTCAGAAAGATGCTCTTCGTTGTCGGAACGGCGGCCAGCGTACGTAACACCGAGACCAGGATACGTGGCGACGGCCAGTCGAAGCGGATGCCATCGATGATCAGGCGCCAGGTAGCTTCGCTTTCCGCAATGATGAAGCGATTAAGGCCATCACGCAGGTTGACCACCTCTGTCGGCCGTACGTCCTCGAGTCCGTGCATCAGCCATTGCAGCACTGAGATAAGGGGAGTGGGCGCGTAGCCGGCGGCCTCTGCAATCTGCATACCGGTCGGAGTCGTATCGTGGATAGCAACCGGGCGAAGGACCAAGTCGAGACCACAGACTTCAATCGCCCCCACACCAGGATGTTGCGAAAGTTGTTTAGTTTCCATCTAGCTTACCTCGTCGTTTGGAAGTTACGTTCGGTCCGTCACGGGCAATGAGGACCGCTTGACCGATACCAAAGCACCTTTCCTGTTATTGCATTAGAAAAAGTTCGGAATTGCGGTAGTTCCTAGTGTCATTTTTTTCTTCCGACGTGTCAAGAGAAAAAGTTCGGAATAGTGTTACAATGGTGATATGTTAAACTTGGAGGAATCCGTCTATGGCCACCCAATTAGGAGAAAAGCTACGCGCGTTACGTAAGGAACGAAAGCTGACCCTCGAACAACTCGCTGCCCAAGCGAAGCTCAGCAAGAGCTATTTATGGGAGCTCGAAAACCGGGAATCCCAACGTCCTTCAGCCGAGAAGCTGACGGCATTGGGCGATGTGCTAGGTGTGACAACGGCCTACTTTCTGGAGGAAGACGTGCGGGCTCCAGAGGAAAAGCACCTTGACGAGGCCTTCTTTCGTGGCTATCAGCAATTGAATGCTGAAGGCAAAGATCATCTGAGAAAGATTCTTGAGACATTCAAACGATCGTGAGTCTGGATACGTCAAGTCCGCAACGAGCGGCGATTCAACTGTATAAATTCATTGAAGCGTTCCACGCGGCGTTCAATTCCTCGCCGTTTCCAGTCGCGGTGGAACAGATTGCGTTAGCAATCGCGGAGCAGTTTGGTTGGCCTGATCCAATCGTCGCAGTGGAGCCGGCCGATGTTCCAACGTTCGAAGGCGCTCTGATGGCCAACGATCGTCGTGACAAGTGGATGATTCTCTACAACGGCAAGCTCGGCTCGCCCGGCCGAATTCGCTTCACGCTGGCTCATGAGCTTGGTCACTATGTGTTACATCGGGTTCGCCGACCGACGTTTGAATGTGGCGAAAAGGACATGTTGAGCGGGAGGACTGATGATAAGGACCTCGAGGTGCAGGCCGACAAGTTTGCCTCGTACCTGTTGATGCCGCTGGGAGACTATCGTCAGCAAATCACAGCGCCTGTGGATTTCGATTTGCTAGGTCGATGCAGTGACCGATATGGCGTGTCATTGACTGCCGCGGCACTGAAGTGGATTGATTTCACAGATGAGAAAGCTGTGCTAATTCGGCACAACGACGGTTTTATCGATTGGTCGTGGTCGAGTGAATCGGCACGCGAGGTGGGCGCGTTTTTCAAAGCCAGCGCGGGACCTGTAGAGATTCCCGCAGGATCGGTGGCTGCCGACGCTACGGTCCGCCATCACCGCGCTGGTATTCAGTTGCCATTATCGGTCTGGTGGCCGAAGGCGGAAGAGGACGGGATGCTACGGGAAATGAAGATCTCTGCGGACCAATATGGCAACGTCCTAACTTTGCTGGTCTTATCTCGGCACGCCAAGGTGTGGCCGCAGTGGAAGCCCCGATAGCGCAAAGGTGCGATGCAGTATCGTTAGCGGGGGTGCCAGCGAACTTTGCGATTGTAGTGCCGATTAAATTGTGGCTGAAGATATTCTCGTCCAGATCCGACGAAGTTGTTTGAACCAGCACAACGAACTCGACGAGCAAAATGTGAATCGAACTCAGTAACTTAGCGTATCTCGACGGTACTCCTGCCGGTATCTTAAGGATGAGCTCGCCTTGCGCACTCTGCCGTAGGATTCCGGTCAGCCCTCCTAAGAGCCTAGTTGTACGGCGTCCACGTCGTCTCCTACTGCAAAATTTCACGCCCTGGCGTGTTCTGACTGCTATTCCCGGTAAAATGCTTCTTTCCTTTAGGAAGCTTTGTCCTCGGCAACGTGGAACCATTCTGCTGACACTGAGCGTTGTCGCATAGAGCCTTCTAGCTCAGCAAACGCATTGCCTCCCCCGCCATCTCATGCCCCTCCCTCGACCTCGCCAAACCCCCACCCAACGCGGTTTCACGCTAATCGAACTAATCGTCGTCCTGGTCATCCTCGGCATCCTGGCCGCCACCGCGCTGCCGAAGTTCGTCAACCTCGGCAGCGATGCGCGCCGGGCGGCTGTCAAAGGGGCGCGCGGCGCGCTGGCGACGGTCAGCGCCATGGCACGTGGCAAATCGCTGATCTCTGGCTCCCAGAACGCGGCGGTGGACATGGATGGCACCAGCGTGGCGATGGTCAACGGCTACCCGTCATCCGCGGTCACCACTGCCACGGCGGCCGGCCTGATCGCGGAGGAGTGGACCATCACCGTCAATGGCCGTGACCTGCACGTGTCGCCGAAGAGCGCGGCCACGGCGTCGACCTGCCGGGTGACCTACTCGGAAGCAGTGCTGGCAAGCGGCGTGTTCACGCCTGCCGCATTAACGCTTGTCGATACCGGCTGCTGAGCAACATCTCCCGGCACCCGACCTGGCAGCGTTGCCGGCTTTTTCGTCCAGCCTGAACATCAAACCACCTCCCAACCGGGCCCCACAAGCGATGGAACTTGCGCCGAACAGCGCGCGCACCGCCTTCGTTCGTTCCGGCACCAACGCCGCCGTTTTTCAGCGTTGTCGTCAAGATGTGGACCTTTGCGTCCAATAATCGTGCGTACGCGCAACTTTCGCCGAAATTCTGTCTCGAAGTGTGAGTTTCTGTGAGATAAATATTGGGTAGCATCAATTACAATACTCGATTGCCCTGGACATGGGGCCTGGTACAGGAGGAGCGGTGTCATTTCCGGTAAGCGACGCGGCCTTCGCGATTTCTCCCCTGACGGCGGAATTCAGGGACAGGACAGTGGAGGCGCACTTCAGCCACCACCTGCTTCCTCAGAGCAAGGCCCAGCTGCGAATGACCGTGATGTTCTGCGCTTCGTGCTTCGTCCTGTTCGGCATCACGGATGTGATGTCGCTGGGCTGGAACGAAACGACGATGCTGCTCGTGGCGTGCCGCATCCTGGTTTTCTTCATCGCTGCCGCCGGCTGCGTCGTCAACTACCTGCATCCCCATTCGGTCGGCAAGGCCTACCTGACGGCCAGCGTGACCGAGATCATCTGCCTGCTGGCCTTTGCCCTGGCGGTCGTGTCCCGGCCGGCCGAACTGCCGTGGCACGCGATGGCCATGTCCATCATGGTGCTCGTCATCTACCTGTACATCCCGAACCGGCTGATCTACGCGATCGCGATCGCGATCGTCTCCACCATCGTGTTCGTCATCGTCGCACTGATCCTGGACCGGCTGAAGGGCGAGGAGATGCTGACGATGACGATGCTGCTCACACTTGCCAACGGCTTCGGCTGCATCGCCGCGCGCCGCTACAGCCTGATCCGGCGCGAGGAATTCCGCGTGCAGTCGGTGCTGAAGAACCTGTCCGAGCGCGATCCGCTCACCGGCTGCCACAACCGCCGCTACCTGCAGCAGGAACTGCTGAACATGGAGCTGTCGCGGGCGCGCCGGTTTCGCCTCAGCCTGGCCGTGATCGTGTGCGACATCGATTACTTCAAGTCCGTCAACGACAACTATGGCCATCCGGCCGGTGACCGGGTGCTGGTGGCGTTCGCGAACATGATGCGCGGGATGATCCGGGAGAACGTCGACAGCCTGATCCGCTTCGGCGGCGAGGAGTTCCTGCTGGTGCTGCCGGAAACGGACCTGGCGGGCGGCATGCACCTGGCCGAGCGCATGCGCGCGGCGCTGTCGGCCATGTCGACGCAGGTGGCGCCCGGCGAGCACGTGGGCGTGACGGCCAGCTTCGGCGTCACCGCCGTCAACTTCGCCACCGTTTCCGCGCGCTTCCCGCAGGAGGCACTGATCGAGCTGGCCGACCAGTTGCTGTACGCCGCCAAGAACGGCGGCCGCAACACCGTCAGGGCGCTGGACTTCCATGGCCGGCAGGGCGTGCACGCGCCGCGCCGCATCGGCAACGGCACCACCAGCTGACGCGGCCGGCGTCGCGCCGGCGTCACATTAGCGTCACACCTGCCCAATGGCAGAGGCACTGCCATTCCACGCCGTGCTACCTTGGTATTTCATCGTCGTCCGCTTCGCGTTCCAGCACGCCCGTGCCTGACAGGAGGTCGCCACAGTGGAAGCCGTTCGCCCGGTCCTGTTGCGGGTCTGCCGCGTCGTACTGGTGGCCACGCTGCCTGCCACAGCTTGGCTGAACGCCCCTGAGGCGCGCGCGCAGGCGCCTGCCGCCGAACGTGCGCCGGACACGTTGGAGGAGCGCGTGCGCGCCTGCATCGGCTGCCACGGCGTGCAGGGGAGAGGGGTCGAGAACGTGTACTTTCCCCGCCTGGCCGGCAAGCCCGCCGGCTACCTGTACAACCAGCTGGTGGCCTTCCGCGATGGCCGCCGCAAGTACGTGCCGATGAATTACCTGCTGGCCTACCTGCCCGATCCCTACCTGATGCAGATGGCGCAGCACTTCGCGCGGCTCGATCCGCCGCCGCTGGCGCAGCCGGCCGTCGATCGTCCCGCGCAGCAGCTGGTGGACGGGCGCCGCATCGTCACGCAGGGCATCCCGGCGCGGAAGATCCCGGCCTGCGCCAGCTGCCACGGCGCAGGCCTGGGCGGACGCGAACCGGGCATTCCCGGCCTCCTTGGCCTGCGCGCCGATTACGTGAGCGCGCAGCTGGGTGCGTGGCGCTACGGCCTGCGCACGGCACTTGCGCCGGACTGCATGCAGGTGATCGCGGCCAGCCTCACGGAGCCGGAAGTGGCGGCCGTGTCGGCCTGGCTCGCGTCCTTGCCGGTCGATCCCGGCGTGCGGCCGGCGAAGACGGGCGGTGCGCTGCCGATGGGCTGCGGCAGCCAGGCACGCTAGGAGGCGGCATGCACCTGCTGCGACCCTCCCGCCTGCCCTTGCCGGTACTGCTGGCCGCCTCGCTTGCCGGGCCGATGGCGCAGTTGGCCATGCCCGCAGCCGCGCAGGCCCGCCCACCGGCCGCGGCACGGGCACCGGCAGCGGCCCTGCTGGAGCGGGGCCGCTATCTCGCCCAGGCCGGCGACTGCATCGCCTGCCACACGCAGCCCGGCGCGAAAATCTTCTCCGGCAACCGGCCGATGCCCACGCCCTTCGGCACCCTGTACGCGCCGAACATCACGCCGGACGTGGCCACCGGCATCGGCCGCTGGAGCGCGGACGATTTCTACAGGATGATGCACACGGGCCGCGGCCGGGACGGCAAGCTGCTGTACCCGGCCATGCCGTTCGCCAGCTACACGAAGGTCACGCGCGCCGACTGCGACGCGCTCTTCGCCTACCTGCGCTCGGTGCCGCCGGTGCGGCTGGCCACCCGCGAGCACGACCTGCGCTTCCCCTACAACAACCGCAACCTGCTGATCGGCTGGCGCACGCTGTTCTTCAGCGAAGGCGAGTACCGGCCGGACAAGGGGCAGTCGGCCGAATGGAACCGCGGCGCCTACCTGGTCGAAGGGCTGGGCCACTGCGCCATGTGCCACACGCCGATCAACGCACTGGGCGGCTCGTCGCAGGAACAGGCGTTCCGCGGCGGCCTGATCCCCATGCAGAACTGGTATGCGCCCTCGCTCACGTCGAACCGAGAGGCAGGCCTCGGTACCTGGGAGATCCGCGATATCGTCGACCTGCTGCAGGCGGGCGTGTCGCAGCGCGGCACCGTCTACGGGCCGATGGCGGAGGTCACCTACAACAGCCTGCAGCACCTGAGCGATGCCGATATCCGCGCCATGGCGGTGTACCTGAAAAGCCTGCCCGCGGACCAGCCGGCGCAGCCGTCACCGGCCAATGCGCCGCAGCGCGCGGACGTGAGCCAGCTGTTTGCCGAAGGCCGTGGCCTGTACGCGCAACAGTGCGCCAGCTGCCACGGCGCGGCGGGGAAGGGCAAGCCGCCGCACTATCCGCCGCTGGCGAACAACCAGTCGATCATCATGACGTCCGCCGTCAACCCGGTGCGCATGGTGCTCAATGGCGGCTACCCGCCGGGCACGCGCAGGAACCCGATGCCGTACGGGATGCCGCCGTTCGCGCACGAGCTGACCGATGCGCAGGTCGCCGCCGTCGTCACCTACATCCGCAACGCGTGGGGCAATCGCGCCGGGGCTGTCGGCCCGCGCGATGTCAACGCGCTGCGGTCCGCCACCGTCGACTAGGAGAGAGCAGATGTTCACCGAACCGGACGAGTCTTCGGACCAGCAGGCCCGCGTGGAGGCCGTCGTCGCGCGCGGGCCAGCTGGCGCGTTTGCCGTGGCCGGTGCTGCCGTCGCCATCGTGCTGGCCCTGTGGCTGGCGTTCTACCTGTTCGTGTTCCTCGCACGGGGAGGGGCCTGAGATGGACGGCCACGCCATGGCGGTGGGCGCCGAGCGCCGCTGGGCGGTGGTCACGGGCGCCATCATCCTGTTCCTGACGGGGATGCTGGCATATATGAGCCTGCACTGGGCAACCATGCCGCCGGCGCGCATGGAGACCATCGATCCGGCCACGCTGCACCTGTCCGGCGAATTCGTCGAGGCCAACCTGGGCACGGCGCGCGAGGCGGATGGCGCCGTCACCGTGCGGCTGCTGGCGAGCCAGTATGCGTTCACGCCGCAGTGCGTGCTGGTGCCGCGCGACACGCCGGTGCGCATCCGCGCCACCAGTTCCGATGTCGTGCATGGCTTCTCGGTGGCCGGAACCAACGTCAACATGATGCTGGCGCCGGGCTATGTGTCGCAGTTCGCCACGCGCTTCCAGCGGGGCGGCGAGTTCCTGATGCCGTGCCACGAGTTCTGCGGCATCGGCCACGCGGCCATGTGGGCGAAGGTGCGGGTGGTGGAGCCGGCGGCGTTCGCGGCGGCGCTGCAGGGCGGGAGGGCCAGCTGTGTCGGACCTTGATCCCGCTGTCGGGCCGCGAACGGGGTTGCCCGCCGACGCGCGCACCGATCCGCTGTTGTCGTCGCGCCGCCTGGTGCTGTGGCACTTCTGGGTCGCGTTCATCGCCTTCTTCGTCGCGCTGCTGCTGGGCGAGTGGCAGATGTACGTCCGCAGCCCGCTGCGCGACTGGATCGGCAATCCGGAGCTGTACTACCGCTCCGTCACGGCACATGGCACGGCGATGGGCTATGTGTTTCCCACGCTGGTGGCAATGGGCTTCGGCCATGCGATCGTGGCGCTGTCGCTGAAGCAGCCGCTCGTCGGACGGCGCTGGGCCTGGGCCGGTTTTGCCCTCGTCGTGCTGGGCACCGTCACGGCGATGGTGCCCGTGTCGATGGGACTGGCGTCGGTGCTGTACACGTTCTATCCGCCGCTGGTGGGCAATCCGTTCTACTACATCGGCGTGGTGCTGGTGGTGGCCGGTTCGTGGATCTGGGTGGCGCTGATGGCGGTGAACCTGCGTGTGTGGCGCAAGGCCCATCCCGGCGCGGTGGTGCCGCTGCCGATGTTCGCCAACTTGGCCGGGGCCTATCTGTGGGCGTGGACGTCGCTGGGCGCCGCCATCGAGATCCTGTTCCAGATCCTGCCGGTGGCGCTGGGCTGGCGGCACACGATCGATGCGGGCCTGGCGCGCGTGTTCTTCTCGTGGACGCTGCATGCCATCGTCTATTTCTGGCTGATGCCGGCCTATATCGCCTTCTACACGCTGGTACCGCGCGCGATCGGCGGGCGGCTGTACAGCGACACGATGGCGCGGCTGTCGTTCGTGCTGTTCCTGGTGTTCTCGATGCCGATCGGCGTGCACCACCTGTTCCAGGATCCGCAGGTGGGGTCCGGCGTGAAGTTCCTGCATGCCGTCTTCACGGGCATGGTGGCGGTGCCGACGCTGCTGACGATCTTTACCATCACCGCGTCCGTGGAAATCGCCGGACGGCTGCGGGGCGGCACGGGACTGGTCGGCTGGGTGAAGCGGCTGCCGTGGCACAACCCGATGATGCTGGCGCTGGCGTTCTCCTTCGTGCTGCTGGGCTTCGGCGGCGCCGGTGGCCTGATCAACATGAGCTACCAGCTCGACTTCGCCATCCACAACACGCAGTGGATCACGGGGCACTTCCACCTGATCTTTGGCGGCGCGATCGTCATCATGTATTTCGCCGTCGCCTACGACCTGTGGCCGCACCTGACGGGCCGCGAACTGGAAAACGGCCGTGCAATCCGCTGGCAGCTGTGGCTGTGGTTCGTGGGGATGATCGTGCTCACCTTCCCGTGGCACGTGGTCGGCATCCTCGGCATGCCGCGGCGGATGGCGTATTTCGACTACGCCGATCCGGCCATCGCGCCGCAGGCCATCACGGTCATCATCACCTTCCTCGGCGGGCTGCTGCTGGTCGTCTCCGGGCTGCTGTTCCTGCTGGTGCTGGCGCGCGGCCATCGCGGCGCCACCGTCACGCTGCCCGAATTCACGTTCAGCCGGAGCGCGCATGCCGAGCACACGCCGGCCGCGCTGAACGGCTACGGCATCTGGCTGGCGCTGATGATCGGGCTGTCGGTCGTCAACTACGGGTACCCCATCAGCCAGCTCATGCTGCTGCCGCAGACGTCCGTGCCGGCGGTGCCGATCGGCGGACCGCCATGAGCGCATTCTCTTTTCGGAATAGCTGGCGCTCGGGCAGGGTGCCGTCGGGAGGGCCGCCATGAGGACGTTCCCTTCCGGACGTGGCTGGTGCGGGGATGGGGTCCCGTCGGGAGGGCCCCCATGAGCGAACGGACCTTCTCGCTGAAGAACCGCTGGTTCACCGGCAGCGTGCTGGCGGTGCTGGCGATCGCCCTCGTCGCTGCGCTGATCGGTTTCGTGTGGATGCCGCGTGCCCATGCGCGCGATGCGCTGGCCGGCATGTGGGAATCGATCTGCCGCGCGGCTGGCGTGCCGGTGCCGTACACGGGTCCCGGCCTCGACATCGACACGGCGCAGCGCTCCACCGGCGTGATCGTGATGGCGCAGATGATGGCGCCGGCGGACGGTGCGTCGATCGGCCGCGGCGCCACGCTGGCGATGCGCTGCACGATGTGCCACGGCGCGCGCGGCATGAGCCCGGCCGGTTCGCCGCACCTGGCCGGACAGCCGGCCGCCGCCACCTACAAGCAGCTGCGCGACTACCGGTCCGGCCACCGCGCCAGCGCCATCATGCGTCCCCTGGTCGAAGAGCTGTCCGACGCCGACATGCGCGACCTCGCCGCCTACTACGCCTACCTGCCGCGCGAACGGCTGGCCGATCCGATCGACCAGTCCACGCCGCGCCTGGTGCGCCACGGCGACCCGCTGCGCAACGTGGGCGCCTGCGCTTCCTGCCACGCGGTCGAGATCCGCAAGCCCGCCTCGCCGTGGCTGGACGGCCTGCCGGAATCCTATCTGCACCAGCAGCTGCTCGCCTTCCGCAACGGCACCCGCCACAACGACGTCAACGCCCAGATGCGCAACGCCGCCCGCCACCTCACCGACCAGGAAGTCGCCGACCTCGCGCGCTACTACGCAGCCCGGTGATCTAAGGCCGAGCCCGTGTCCACCTTGGGGGTGGAGCAGGGAATTCGCGAAATATATTTCGCGCCTGCGCAACGGAGCTGCCTTGCAAGGCAGCTCTCCTTCCTGACCCCAAAATCGGACACGGGCTGGACCGTGGGGCGTATCAGTAGCTGGTGATGGCCACCGGCTGCCCGCCCTTGAAGGAGAAAATCGTGACCGGCGAGGATTTCATGTCGCCCTTCGCGTCGAAGGCGTAGGTGCCGGCGACGCCCTGGTAGGTGCCGGCGGAGATGGCAGCGCCCACCTTGGCGGGGTCGAGCGAGTTCGTCTTCTGCATCGCCTGGGCGAACAGGTTGGCGGCGTCGTAGTAGGAGGCGGCGTAGACGTCCGGCTCGGCGTTGAAGCGCTTCTTGAACCTGGCCTTGAAGGCCGGGCCGCTGGCGGCCTTGTCGAGCAGCGCGCCGCCCTGCGAGCACAGCACGTTGGCGCCGACCGCATCGCCACCCAGCTTGCCCATTTCGGACGTGCAGATGGTGTCGCCGCCCAGCAGCTTGGCGTTGATGCCCAGCTGGCGGATCTGGCGTGCCATCGGGCCGCCCTGCGGCGCATAGCCGCCGAAGAAGATGGCTTCCACGTTCTTCGATTTCAGCGTGGTGAGGATGGCGGTGAAGTCCACGGCCTTGTCGGTCGTGTACTCGTGCGCGACGACGTTCATGCCGGCCGCGCGGGCGCTCTTCTTGAATTCCGCCGCCAGTCCCTGGCCGAAGGCGGTGCGGTCGTCGATCACGGCCACCGTCTTGAGCTTCAGTTCCCTGGCCGCGTACAGCGCCATCTTCGATCCCAGCTGCGTATCGCTGGCGTTCACGCGGAACAGGTTTTTATAGCCCTGTTGCGTGAGCTTCGGATTCGAGGCCACGCTGGCCACGACCACGCCACTGCCCGCATACACGCGGGAAGACGGGATCGCCACGCCGGAGTTGTACGGCCCGACCACGTACTTGACGCCGCCGTCGGCCAGCTTCTGCGCCACGGCCACGCCGGCTTTCGGGTCGCCCTGGTCGTCCTCGGACACCAGTTCGAACCTGATCTTCTTGCCGCCGACCGTGACCGGCTTCGCGTTCAGATCTTCCAGCGCGAGACGCGCGCCGTTTTCGTTGTCCTTGCCCGAAAACGCCTGCGCGCCGGACAGCGGGCCGCTGTGGCCGATCTTCACCACCGTCTCCTGCGCCAGCGCGGACGATGCCAGTGTTGACGATGCCAGCGCAATGGCGCCGAGGCCCGCGAGCACGGTGCGCAGGCAATGGTGCTGGTTCTTCTGATTGTTCATGGACTGCTCCCGTCATGGTCGAGTAGCGTGGATTATCCACGTTTTCGTCCCGGCCGCCAGCCCTGCGGCATGCAGGGAAGGAGCAGGGCGCGGCTAGTCCGCCACGGCGGCATTCATGCCGGGCTGGTAGAACTGGAAGTTGTGCTTGCCCAGCTCCTTGGCGTGGTACATGGCGGCGTCGGCGTTCGTCATCAGCGTGCGCGGATCGTCGCCGTCGCGCGGGTAGACCGCCACGCCCATGCTGCAGCCGACCGAGGCGGCCTGGTCGCCGATCTGCACCGGCTCCGCCACGGCCGACAGGACGCGTTCGAGCAGCGGGCCGATGGCCGGCACGCTGTCTGCCACGCTGTCCGCCACATCGGGCAGCAGGATCACGAATTCGTCGCCGCCCAGCCGGCCCAGCGTCTGGCCCGGGCCCAGGCAGGCCTGCATGCGCTGGCCGATCACCTGCAGCAGCACGTCGCCGGCCTGGTGGCCCAGGCTGTCGTTGACCGCCTTGAAGCCGTCCAGGTCGATGAAGGCCAGCGCCAGGTGCGTGCCGCCCCGCTGCGCCTCGTGCACGGCCGCGTCGAGGCGCTCGCGGATCAGGCTGCGGTTCGGCAGGCCTGTCAGCTCGTCGTGCTGGGCCATGTGCCGTGCGCTTTCCTCGGCCTGCTTGCGCTCCGTGATATCGCGCACCATCAGCACCGCGCCATCCTGGACCGGCACGATCTGGCGCTGCAGCCAGCGGCCCGTGTTCGGTCCGCTGCCGGCCTGCCATTCCGTTTCCACCGCCACCTTGCCCGTCACCACGCGGGCCAGTTCGTCGTACATGCCGTTCGTGCGTGAATAGGGCAGCAGTTCCACGAGCGGCCGGCCCCGCTGGGCGGCTTTCGGCACGCCGGTGAGCAGCTCGGCGCGCCGGTTGCTGTCCTCCACCAGGAAGTCCGCGGCGTGCCCGTCGTGGCCGGCCACGCCGCGCAGCACGAACACGGCATCCAGGCTGGCTTCCGATGCGGCCTGGTAGGTCTCCTGCGCGCGCCGCTCCCGCCGGCGGGCCTTGGCGAGCTGCCAGGACCAGGCGCTGATCAGTGCCACGACCACCAGCAGCAGCGCGCTGGCCGCCGAAGCCGCCAGGATGTAGGTCCTGCGATGCTGTTCGAACGCGGCCATCTGCTCGTCGGCGGCCAGGCCCACCACCGCCGTGAGCGGGAAGCCATGCAGGCGGTGCGCGCCGCCGTAGCGCACCACGCCGTCCGGTGCCGTCGCACGCGGCGTCAGCACGTCCAGTCCATCGATCGCGAAGCGCCCGCCGGCCGACACCTTGTCGCCGATGCGCACCGAGCGTGCCGTGCCGTCGTCGCCCACCAGCGCGAGCAGTCCCCGTTCGCCGGCGCGCGAACGTTCGTAGGCGCTGGTGAAGTACGCCGGATCGACGGCGACGATGGCCACGCCGGCAAACCGGCCGCTGCCGTCCTTGATGCCGCGCGTGAAATACAGCAGGGCCTCCTGTCCGGCCACGGCGTGGATCGGCGCACTGACGAAGGACGCTCCCGCCTTGCCGGTCGCATGCGCGGTGAAATAGGCTTCCTGCGAAATATCGGGTGCCGGGGTGGGTGGATTGCTGTCGACGATGCGGCCGTCGCGGTCGCTCACGCTCACCTGGAACAGCAGGCCGGGCGGCAGCAGGCCCTGCGTGCGCAGCGCGGGCAGGGCGGCGCGCGGGCCGTTCATCTGCACCGAATAGGCCACCACCTTCAGCGTCTGGTCGATCGCGGTCAGGCTGCGCACCATCTGCGCTTCGTAGGTGTCGAGCTGCTCGCGCGTCGCATCGCTGGCCGCATTGCGGGCCGCCTCGCGCTCCACGTCCACGAAATGCAGCGTGGCGATCCAGATCGCGGCCAGCGACAGCAGCGCGAACAGCGGCAGCGCGACGTACGTCTCGAGCGTGCGCGCGAAGCGGCCGAACCGGCTGCCGGGTGTCACTGCACCACCAGGACCGCGCGCACGCTCGGGTCGAGCAGGCTGCTGTCGATGTAGCCGATGGCCGCCGGGTCGCCGGCCACGCGGCGCCGGATGGCGGCACCATCGGGCAGTTCGGCGGGCGGCTGGCCGCGGCCGGTGAACACCAGCTTCGACCAGTGCGCCTTGACCAGGGCCCGGTTCTTGTTGGTGAGGCGCAGGTAGAACTGGTCGCGCAGCGGCGAACCGATGGTCTGGTCGAGGGGCGCCGCTTCGGTGCCGTCCGGCAGGCGCGTGGTCTGGCCCAGGAAGATCGCGGCGGCCTGGTCGGCACGCAGCGTCGTCACGGGACTGGTGGACGACACGATGACCACCAGGTCGAACGCGGCGGCGGGAACGGCAGCCGCGACGGCGCCGAGCAGGAAGGCTGCGCGCAGACAGGCTGAAGGCTTGAGCATGCGCATCCTAGTAAACGAAATCGACGGTGACACTGCCGACCTGGAAGGCGCGGCCCTGGCGGAAGGCCGGTGTCGTGTTGATCAGCGTGCCGCGCGAGCCGGCCAGCGGCTTGACCCGGTCCAGCTGCAGCTTGAAGGCGACATTGTTGTAGGCATCCCAGCGCACGCCGATGGCGGTGGAGGTCTGGTGCGGCGCCGCCTGCAGCAGGCTGCGCAGGCCGGCGTTGAGCGCCGCCGTCTGCGCGGCCAGCACGGGCGGCAGCCCGGCCAGCGGCAGGCCGGCATCCGCGGTCGAGCCGGCGGGACGCACGCCCGACACGGTGGCATACGGGGTGAGCGCATGCCAGCGCCAGCCGGCGGACAGATAGGCGTTGCTGATCTCGCCCAGCAGCGAATGGGTGGTGAGGTGGCCCACCTCGCCCATCACGAACCAGTTGCCGGGATCGTAGTTGACGCCCACGTTGAGCAGGGTGGCCTGCTTGTGGTCGACCGCGTAGCGCGACGTCAGCGCCTGGCCCGCCGGGCCGAACCGGTCGAGGATGGCGAACAGTCCGCTGCCGATATTGGTCGTGATCTCGCCGCGCATCATATTTACCCGCACGTTGAGGGCGCCCCAGTCGCTGGAGTTGGACAGGCCGAGCAGCTTGCGGCCATACGCTTCCAGGGGCTCGGGCACGGCCACCTTGTCGTGGCCCACGAACACCTGCGAGATATTGCGCACCGGACCGAACTCCCAGTGGAGCGTGGCATCGACGCCATCGCTGCTCGACAGCGGCAGGCTCGCATAGCCTTCCACGGGCGGGCGCACCCAGGGGTAGGCATAGCCCACCTTGCGGTAGTCGGCGGTCAGGAACATCGGCAGCGCGATCCGGCCGATGCGCAGTGCCAGGTCCGGCGTGGCCTGGTACTTCACGTTGGCCCACTCGACCTGTGGGCGGTAGCCGTGTTCGAGCCGCTGCTCGCTCACCAGCTGGATCACCGCCGACCAGCGCCGGTCCAGCTTCACGTCCAGCTGCGCGCCCAGGCGGCTGTCGACATCGGGGCTCCAGGACCGCGTGGCACCGGCGCCCGACCGTTTCAGCACCGAGGTGTTGTAGTCGGCATCGCGCGACGTGCTGTGGGCGGCGCCCAGCGTGCCGAAGCCCGACACCGCCCAGCTGCTGGTGCCATCCGTGCTGCCGTCTTCCTCTGCCTCGACACCGGTCGGCGACGCGGCCGGCTGCTGCGCGTGCGCGCTGCCGGCCAGGGCGGCAAGCAACAGGGGAATGGCCCAGCGGTGGGCGGGATGAGGGCTCGGCATGTGCGTCTTGAGTGGCGCCCGCCCGGCATGCCGGAACGGATCCGGAATGCCGCGCGGGCTATAAGTTGTCCTGAACATCGCCGCAAAGTCCGGCGGGGGCGCTCGACTTTAATGGGCCCGGCGAAAGATGTCGACAGTTTTTGACGCGTGCGGGTATCAACTGACCATATTGTTGCCGTAAGCCAACGAAAGTTGTCTTCGTTTCAGTACGGCGGATGCTGTTGATCGCATGCTTGCGCCGAATGCTGCCGCTGCCCGCTCCGGGACGCCAAGACCATTCCGGGGCAGGGCGAGGCCACGCGGGATGGAATGCCAAGGCGGCCAGCTCGCAGGAAATCGCCCTGGACAAGGGGATGACAGTGATGACGAACCTTGATGACGAACCTTGATGACGAACCTTGAAGACCAGCCGTGAAGTCGAGCCGTGACGATGAGCCGTGAAGACGCCCTGAACCCGCAGCCATGCGGCGGGCGCGCGTGGGCGGGCCCGTGCACCGATCCGGAAGTGGCGGCGGCGCTTGCGGCTGCCGCCGCGGGTCCCCGGGATGCCGCCGCCGGTCCCTGAGCTGCCGCCGCCGGACCGTGATTTCCCCCATTACACCGGCGGCACCGTCCCCGTGCGCACGACCGGCCGTACCGCCGGATTGAGTTCCTCGCGCGGCGCCGCCCCACCGCCGCCGCCGCCACCGCCACCGGCAATGCCGCCGGCCAGGTGCTGCGCCGCGATGGCTGCCGCGATGGCAGGATCGGCCGAATTCGGTGGCGGTGGGGCGGCGCCGGGCGTTCCGGCAGAACCGGGTGCCGGTGCCGCTGCGGTTGCCGGTTCCGTCCCGGCCGGCAGGCCGTTGGCCGTGGTGCCCGTGGCCGTTGGCGTGCCGCCTGCCGTGGTGCCGGCCGCCGGATTGGCCGGGGTGGTGAGCGATGCCTGCGCCGCCGCGGCCGCATCGGCGGCCACCGCGGCATTGCCCGCCGTGGCCGCGCTGGCGGCGATCTGCGCATCGGCCGCGGCGCCGGCGGCCGCCTGTTCGTTCGCCAGACCCGTGGCCGTCGTCGCGCCGGCCGTGGTACCGAAGCCCGCGGCCGCTGCGGCCTGCTGGGTGCGCAGTGCCGTGCGCTGCTGCTCCAGCGTGGCTTCCGCCCGTGCCGTGGCCTGTTCCTGCAGGGCACGCAGGGCATCCTGCTGGCGTCCCGTCTCCGCTTCCGCCAGCTCGGCATTGCGCTGCGCCGTGGTGGCCTGCTGTTCGACGGCGAGCTGCATCGCCGCGCGGCGCGCCTGCTGCAGCCGCTGGTCCAGCAGCGCTTCTTCCTGGTTCGCCGCCAGTTGCCCGCTGGCCGTGCGGCGGGCCGCCAGCAGCTGGTCCTGCGCCACGCGGTCGGCCTGCGTGAGCGCCTGCTGCTGTTGGACGGTGCGCTGGTCCGCGGTGTTCTGGTCGATGATGTTCTGGTCGCTCCTGCGCGCGGCATCGAAACGGTCCGCCAGCTGCTGCGCGGCGGCGTCTTCTTCCCGGGTGGTGTCCAGCTGGCGGGCCGCGGCGGCGCGCGCTTCCTGCAGCCGCTGGTCCTGCGTTACCGTGTCCTGTTGCGCAGCCAGCTGGGCATTGGCGGTTTCGCGCGCGATCGACAGCCGTTCGTTGGCCTGGCGTGCCTGCTGTGTCAGTGCGGCCTGGCTGACGGCGCTCTCCTGGGCCGCCAGGCGCTGCGCATCGATGCGGGCCTGCTCGGTACGGATTGCGTCGTCGCGCTGCGCCTGCAGCTGGCGGTCGGCGGCCAGGCGTTCCGTCAGCGCCGTCTGGTCGCGCAGCGCCTGGGCGCTGGCTTCGAGCGCTGCCCGGTTGGTGGCGGCGCGTTCCAGGGCCAGCTGCTGCGCGCGCGCGTCGGCGTTGGCCTGGTCGATGGAGGTGGTGGCGGCCGGCGGCGTCTGCACCGTGTTCACGGCCGCGGCGCCCGGTGCATTGGTGAGGTTCTGCGCCGGCGGCTGCACCTGGTCGCGCACCGCCTGCGTGGCCGCTTCCGTCTGCGAGGCCGTGCGCGTGCCGGGATCCTGTTCGTTGACATTGAGGTTGCCGGCACCATTGTCATTGGCCGGGCCGATGGCGCCGCTGGCGCTGTTGCGGGCCTGCGCGGCCGTCAGCTCGGCGGCCTGGTTGTTGACGAAGGCGGCCGGCGTGCCGGAGCCGGCGATCAGCGGCGCTTCCGGCGATCCGGCCGTGCCCTGGTCGTTGTCGGCAGCGCTGGTGGCGTTCTGCTGGCTGGCCTGCACGGTGCTGCTGTCGCGCAGCGCGTTCTGCAATGCGGCGTCGCTGATCGCGCTGGGCGGCAGGCCGCTGGTCTGCGGCGTCTGCAGGGTACTGCCGCCTTGCCCCGCGATCTCCTGTTGCTGCGCCAGCGCACCGCCCGCCGCGTCGAAGCTGCCCGCCGCGCGCGTCAGCGTGTCCAGCGTGCCCTGGCGGTCCGTCTGGAACGCGGCCAGCAGCCGTTCGCTGTCCACCGACAGGATGTCGCCGGCATCGGCCAGCAGGGAAGGGGAGAGGTCGATGCCGATCTGCGCGAGCGCCGTACGCTGGCCGTCGAACGCCTGTGACAGGCCATTGGCCAGCGCCGAGGCCGTCATCGGTTGCGAGGAGGGCGAGGTGAGCGTATCGATCGCCCGGCCCACATTGAACGCTTCGACCAGTTCGCCGGCCGCGGTGCCCAATTCATCGAGGTCGGCACGCGGATCGCGCCCGCCGGCGGCCGCCGCCAGCTCGCCCAGCCGTTTCTGCGACAGGGCCAGCGTGCCCATGAACTGGCCCAGCGACGACACGGCCACGTCCGAACTGGGCGCCACGGCCTGCTCGGCCCGTGCCGCGCTCACGCTGCCCATATTGAAGAGCGGCGACATGCCGGACGGTTCGGAAACGGACGAGATCGGGAACATGGCGCACCTCGGAGCAAAACCCCACCTTGCCACAAAGCGCGCCTCGGCGGCGCCCGCCGTGCGCACGGCGGGCGCGCAGATTGATTCCACGGTCGCGTAACACATTGTTAAGTGCCGCACTGTGAAGGGGCGGTCCGGGGTCTATTGTTGTTCACGCAAGCCTTCATTCACCAACACAGAGGATCCGATCATGGACAACGACAAACAGAACACGAACGCAACCGGCACCGTCACCCCGATCGGCAACGGTACCCGCAACGACGCCCACAACTCCATCGACAAGGCCGCCGACAAAGTCGCGGACAAGGTCCAGCCGGCTGCCGACAAGGCCGCTGCCACCGCGCACGCCGCCGTCGACAAAGCCGCCGAGAAAGTCCCGGCCGCTGCCGACAAGGTGCACAGCACCGTCGACAAGATCGCCGACAAGGTGCCCGGCGCCGTCGACAAGGTGCACAGCACCGTCGAGAAGCTGGCCGACAAGGTGCCGGCCGCTGCCGACCGCCTGGTGGACAAGGCCCATGAAACCGTCGACAAGGTCACCGACACCGCCAACGATGTGTCCGGCCGCCTGAGCCAGAAGGCCGCCGACCTGAACGTGGCCTACCAGAAGATCGCCGAAACGGGCCGCGGCTACGTGCGCAACAGCCCGGCCACGTCCGTGCTGGTCGCCCTGGCCGCCGGCTTCGCCGTGTCGAAGCTGCTGGGTTCGCGCCGTCACTGATCCGATCTGCCATACCGCCCGCCATCGCTGAGGTGGCAAGGGAGACCCGGCCATGTGTCCTGCGACGCATGGCCGGCTCGCGTTATGGCGCCGAAAATATAGAGAAGGGGAAATAGATGATCACATCCGGAAATACCGTCGGCACGTCCGGCATCGCGGCTGCGGAGCTGTCGGCCGCCGCGCCCGCGTCCGCTACGTCCTGGGGCGCCATCATTGCCGGCGCGCTGGCCGCCGCGGCACTGTCGTTCATCCTGATCATCCTGGGCCTCGGCCTGGGCCTGTCGTCCGTGTCGCCGTATTCGTACAACGATGCGCCGCTGGGTACCGCCGCCATCGTCTGGCTGGCCTTCACGCAGCTGGCCGCGGCCGGCATCGGCGGCTACATGGCGGGCCGCCTGCGCACGCGCTGGGCCGGCGTGCATACCGATGAAGTCTACTTCCGCGACACGGCGCATGGCCTGCTGGCCTGGGCCGTTGCCACGCTGCTGACGGTGGCCCTGCTGGCCGGCGGCGTGCGCGCTGCCCTGAGCGGCGCGATCGATGCCGGTACCGCGGTGGCCGGTGCGACGGCAGCCGGCGCCACGGCTGCCGGCAAGGCTGCAAGCAACGGCGACGCAGGTCAGGGCGTGGCCAGCTACTACGGCGACATGCTGCTGCGCGGCGACGGCACGGCTGCGGCCGGCGACGACGGCACCCGCGCCGAAGTGAACCGCATCGTCACCGCGGCCCTGCAGGGCAATGCGCTGCCCCCGGACGACCGCCAGTACCTGGCCACCATCGTGGCCAAGCGCACCGGCATCGCCCAGCAGGACGCGGAACGCCGCGTCGACGACGTGTACAACCGCACGACGAAAGCCGTCGCCGATGCGAAGGCCAAGGCCAAGGCCGCGGCGGAAGAAGCCCGCAAGGCTGCCGCCCACTCCGCCCTGTGGATGTTCGTGGCCCTGCTGCTGGGCGCGTTCGTTGCCAGCCTGGCGGCCACCTTCGGCGGCCGCCTGCGCGACCGCATCAACTAATCAGTACCTAGACAAGGAGACTCACATGCGCTCGATTCTTTTGTGGATGCTGGGTGTGCCGCTGCCCATCATCATCCTGATCGCCCTGTTCCGATAACTGTTCAACCTCTGACGAGAAAACGCAAATGACCAAACCAAAGAAGGGTAACGGCGTCGACGGCGCCGGTTCGATCCTGTCCACCGTGAGCGGTCCGTCCACCGCCACGCCGCCCGCTTCGCTGGGCAACGGCAATCCGCAAGGCGACGTGCTGCTGGCCAAGCAGGCCGGCGGCATGGACCTCGCCGCCAAGGTTGGCTACAACGCCAACAAGGCCGGCGAATATGGCGATGCCGCGCGCACGCCGCAGCCCGGCCAGACGGCCAAGCCGGATGCCGACATCGTGACCGCCAGCACGGCCGTCGAGAACGTCGCGTCGCCAAAGACGGGCAGCGGCCAGCCGCCGATCGGTGTCAACAACACCATCGCCCCGCTGGACCGCGTGCGCGCCGATTCGAACGACCGCGTGCTGACGACCAACCAGGGCGTGCCCGTCGCCAGCAACCAGGATTCGCTGAAGCAGGGCCTGCGCGGCCCCACGCTGATGGAAGACTTCATCCTGCGCGAGAAGATCACGCACTTCGACCATGAGCGCATTCCCGAGCGCATCGTGCACGCACGCGGTTCGGCCGCGCACGGCTATTTCGAAGCGTACAAGGACCTGTCGGACATCACGCGCGCCGCGCCGTTCCAGCAGGCCGGCAAGAAGACGCCCGTGTTCGTGCGCTTCTCCACCGTGGCCGGCGAACGCGGTTCGACCGATACGGCGCGCGACGTGCGCGGCTTCGCCGTGAAGTTCTACACGGACGAAGGCAACTGGGACCTGGTGGGCAACAACATCCCCGTGTTCTTCATCCAGGACGCGATGAAGTTCCCGGACCTGGTGCACGCACTGAAGCCGGAGCCGCACAACGCCATGCCGCAGGCGGCCAGCGCGCATGACACCTTCTGGGACTTCGTCTCGCTGATGCCGGAATCGATGCACATGCTGATGTGGGCCATGTCCGACCGCGCCATCCCGCGCAGCTACCGCACCATGCAGGGCTTCGGCGTGCACACCTTCCGCCTGGTGAATGCGGCGGGTGCATCCGTGTTCGTGAAATTCCACTGGACGCCGCTGCAGGGCACGCACTCGCTGGTGTGGGACGAAGCCGTGAAGATCAGCGGTGCCGATCCCGACTTCCACCGCCGCGACCTGTGGGAAGCGATCGAAGCGGGCGAATTCCCGGAATGGGAACTGGGCCTGCAGGTGTTCACGGAAGAACAGGCCGACAGCTTCCCGTTCGACGTGCTCGATTCGACCAAGCTGGTGCCGGAAGAACTGGTGCCCGTGCAGCCGGTCGGCAAGATGGTCCTGAACCGTAATCCGGACAACTTCTTTGCCGAGACCGAGCAGGTGGCCTTCTGCACCGCGCACATCATCCCGGGCATCGACTTCACCAACGATCCGCTGCTGCATGGCCGTATCCACTCGTATGTGGACACCCAGCTGTCGCGCCTCGGCGGTCCGAACTTCCACGAGATCCCGATCAACGCGCCCGTCACGCAGGTCCACAACAACCAGCGCGACGGCATGCACCGCCAGACGATCAACCGCGGCCGCGTGTCGTACGAGCCGAATTCGCTGGGCGGCGGCGTGCCGTACCAGGCCGGTACGGCGGGCTTCACCAGCTACCCGCAGACCGCGGTCGGCGAAGACAAGGTGCGCGGCCGGCCGGAACTGTTCGCCGACCACTACTCGCAGGCGCGCCTGTTCTATCACAGCCAGACGCCGGTCGAGCAGGCGCACATCGTGGGCGCCTTCCGCTTCGAGCTGACGCGCGTGACGGTGCCGGCGATCCGCGTGCGCACGCTGGCGATGCTGGCCAACGTGGATGCCACGCTGGTCAACGCGGTGGCCGATGGCCTGGGCCTGGAAGTGCCGGAACCGCAGCCGCTGGCCACCACGCGGCCGCTGCACGACTACGAGCCGTCGGCGGCGCTGTCGCTGCTGGCCCGTCCGGGCAGCACCGGCGTGCACACGCGCCGCGTGGCGATCCTGGTCGGCAACGGCACGGACCTCGATGGCGCCCGCGCGATCTACGCAGGCCTGCTGGCCGATGGCGCCGTGCCGCGCTATGTCGGCCAGAAGCTGGGCAAGATCACTGGAGCCGCGGGCGACACGCTGGACGTGGAAATCACGCTGGAAGCCGGCCCTGCCGTCATCTACGACGCGATGGTGATCCCGGGTGGCGAGGCGGCTTCCGCCGCGCTGGCCATGGATGCGCATGCGCTGGAGTTCGTGCGCCTGCAGTACCGCCACTGCAAGCCGATCATGGTGGTCGATGGCGGCGGCAACCTGCTGGCCAAGGCCGACATTCCGGCCAACCTGCCGGACGGCACGCCGGATCCGGGCATCATCGGCGCCACGCCGGCCGATGCCGCCGCCGCGCTGACCGCGTTCAAGCTGGCCATCGCCGGCCACCGCGTGTGGGTGCGCGAGACCGATCCGCCGATGGTGTAATCCGCCGTTAGCATCGCGCAGCAGGGCCGCTCTCCGCAGGGAGGGCGGCCCTGCTGCATTGTGGCGGACCGGGCTCCGGCTCTGCCATAAGCACCGGTTCCCCTGCCGGCAGCCAAGCGGGCCCGAAGATGGCGCCCGCCGGTGCTATGCTCATCCTGCTCGTCATCACATCGTCATTCAATTTTTCATCACGCATGGACGTCTACGCTCCCCAGGCCTGGAAGCCGCACGAACGCCCCAATCTGCCGGGCTCCCCGTCCACGCCCCTGCATTCCACGCCGCGCCGCATCGCCTACCTGATCGTGGGCTTCATCGTGGCGATCACGGGTGGCCTGGGCAATGCGCTGGTCTCCGTCAACCTGCTGTATGCGCAGGGATCGCTGGGCGTGTTCCAGGCGGAGATCCAGTGGCTGCCGGCCGCCTACGTGATGGCCAATGTCTCCATGAACCTGCTGCTGGTGAAGTTCCGCCAGCAGTTCGGCCTCCGGCTGTTCACCGAACTGTTCCTGGTGCTGTATGCGATCGCCACGCTGGCCCACCTGTTCGTGCACGGGCTGGGATCGGCGATCTTCGTGCGTGCGGCCAGCGGCGTGTGCGGCGCCGCGCTGACGGTGCTGGGCCTGTACTACACGCTGCAGGCGTTTCCTGCCCAGCACCGCCTGAAGGGCGTGGTGCTGGGCGTCGGCTTCTCGCAGCTGGCGCTGCCGGTGGCGCGGCTGTTCTCCACCGAGCTGCTGGAGATCGCCGAATGGCGCGGCCTGTATTCGTTCGAGCTGGGCATGGTGCTGCTGTCGCTCGGCTGCGTGCTGCTGCTGAAGCTGCCGCCGGGCGACCGCATCCGCGCGTTCGAGAAAATGGACTTCCTCACGTTCGCCCTGTTCGCGCCGGGCGTGGCGCTGCTGTGCGCCGTGCTGGCGATGGGCCGCGTGTACTGGTGGTTCGAAACGCCGTGGCTGGGCTGGTGCCTGGTCGGCGGCATCATCCTGTTTACCGCCGCCGTCACGATCGAGCACAACCGCCGCAATCCGCTCCTGAACATCCGCTGGCTGACGACGGCAAACATGGTGCGGCTGGCGCTGGCCGTGCTCCTGATCCGCATCGTGCAGTCGGAGGCCACCGGCACCGTCGGCTTCCTGCAGGCGCTGGGCCTGCAGAACGACCAGATGCGGGGGTTGTGGCTCGTCACGCTGGTGGCCAGCGTCGCCGGCATGGCGGCCAGCGCGCTGACCATTTCGCCCGGCCGCATCAACGTCTCGCTGATGTTCTCGCTGGTGCTGATGGCGATCGGCGCCTGGATGGATTCGCATGCCACCAATCTTACGCGGCCCGCGCAGATGTACGTCAGCCAGGCGCTGCTGGCGTTTGCCGGCGTGTTCTTCATCGGCCCCGTGTTCGTCTCCGGCTTCGGCGCCATCATCGCGCAGCCGAAGAACCTGATCAGCTTCTCGCTCATGTTCTCCATGACGCAGAACCTGGGCGGCCTGCTGGGTTCGGCCATCGTCGGCACCGTGCAGGTGCTGCGCGAAAAATACCATTCCAGCCAGCTGGTGGAACACCTCACGCTGATGAACCCCCTGGTGGCGGCGCGCGTGCAGTCGGGCGGGGCGGCCTATGGCGGCACGCTGATGGACCCCACGCTGCGCAGTGCCGAAGGCGTGGCCGTGCTGGGCGCGGCGGCCACCCGCGAAGCCAATATCCTGGCCTACAACGACGTGTTCCTGCTGATCGCCATCGTGGCCGTCGGCACGCTGGCGTGGATAGTGCTGCAGCACCTGTGGCAGCTGTTCACGGCGCGCCGCGCCGCCGCGCCCGTGCAGAACGCCCAGACGGGCATGGCCAAGGTCTCACTTAACAACTCCGGATCCTGATAAAACGAGCACCAATGAGCGCCAACGACACCACCAACACCACCGACACCAAGGCACCGCCCATCATCACGCCCGTCTCGCCGGCCGAGCCGGTGGCGCCGCCCGCCCAGCCGGACCGGCCGCACCAGTGGTTCGCCATCGTCGGCTTCGCGCTGATCGCGCTGATCGGCGTACTGGTCGTGCTGTACGCGTGGCGGCTGCCGCCGTTCACCAGCCCGATCGTGTCGACGGAGAATGCGCTGGTGCGGGGGCAGGTGACGGTGATCGGCACGCAGCTCTCCGGCTATGTCACCGAGGTCCATGTGCAGGACTTCCAGTTCGTCAGGAAGGGCGACCTGCTGGTGGAGATCGACCGCCGCATCTACGAGCAGCGCTACGAACAGGCCGAAGCGCAACTGGCGGCGCAGCAGGCCGCGCTGGCCAACTGGCAGCAGACGCGCCGCAGCGCCGCCGCCACCATCGCACTGCAGGAAGCCGCTTTGGCCAATGCGCGGGCGCAGGCCAGCCGCGCCAACGCCGACCTGGGCCGCGTGGAGCAGCTGGTGGAAGACGGCTCGCTGTCGCAGCGCGAACGGGATGCGCAGCGGGCTGCGCGGGCACAGGCCGTGGCGGCCGTGGCGCAGGCACAGGCCAATGTGGAGATCTCGCGGCAGCAGTCGACCTCCGTGACCGTCAACCGTGCCTCGCTGGAAGCCGCGGTGGAGAATGCCGAGGCGGCGCTGAAGGCGGCCAGGGTGGACCTGGACAACACGCGCATCGTCGCGCCCGGTGACGGCCAGCTGGGCCAGGTCTCCGTGCGGCGCGGCGCCTTCGTCAATTCGGGTGCGCAGCTGATGGGCCTCGTGCCGCGGCAGATGTGGGTGATCGCCAACCTGAAGGAGACGCAGATGAACGGCGTGCGCGTGGGCCAGAGCGCCACGTTCAAGGTCGATGCGCTCGACGGTGCGCTGCTGACGGGCCAGGTGGAGCGCATCTCGCCGGCCACCGGCTCGGAATTCTCCGTGCTGCCGGCCGATAACGCCACCGGCAACTACGTCAAGATCGCCCAGCGCATCCCGGTGCGTATCCGCATCGATGGCGGCCAGAAGCTGGCGGAGCGGCTGCGGCCCGGCATGTCCGTCATCGTCAGCATCGACACGTCGGCCGTGCTCAATGACGCGGAGACCAATCCGGCACCGGCACCTGCCACGGGGACGAAGCGATGAGGGCAGTACCACTGCTGCTGGCAATGCTGTCCCTGGCCGGCTGCGCCGCACGGGTCGCGCCGCCGCCCGCGTCCACGCTGCAGGTGCCGCAGCAGTGGCGCGCACCGCTGCCCGATGGCGGCAGCGGCCTGCCCGTCGATGCCGCGTGGTGGCAGTCGTTCGACGATCCCGCGCTGGCGGCCCTGGTGAGCACGGCGCTGGCCAACAATGGCGACCTGCGCGTGGCGCGCGAACGGATCGAGGATTTCCGCGCGCGCGTGCGGGCCGCTTCGGCGGCGCTACAACCCACGCTGTCGTTCGATACGAGCGCCACGCGCACGCGCACGCTGTCGGCCGTGACGGGCCAGCCGTACGTGACGAACGTGTTCCCGCTGGAAGTGCAGGCGGCGTATGAACTCGATGTGTGGGGCCGGCTGGCCAATGCCACGGCAGCGGCGGCCGCCACCTTGCGCGGCGAGCAGGCGAACCTGGAGGCGGTGGGGCTGTCGATCGCGGCCAATGTCGCCAGCGGCTACCTGAACCTGCGCGGGCTGGATGCGCAGCTGGAGCTGGCCCAGGCCACGCTGGCACTGCGCGCCCGTTCGCGCGACCTGGCGCGCCGGCAGTTCGAAGTGGGCTACAGCTCGCGGCTGGAATGGCTGCAGGCGCAGGCCGAGTACGACACGGCGGCCGAGCAGGTGCCGCAGCTGCAGCGGCAGATCTTCGAGCAGGAAAATGCGCTGGCGCTGCTGTCCGGCGCCTCGCCCGGCCCGATTGCACGGGGCCGCACGCTGGCCGAGCTGGTGCCGCCGCCGGTGCCGTCCGGCCTGCCGTCGGACCTGCTGCGGCGCCGGCCCGACATCGCCCGCGCCGAGCAGGCGATCGTGGCCGCCAACGCGCAGCTGGCCGCCACGCGCGACCAGCTGCTGCCCACGTTCCGGCTGACGGCTGCGGGCGGCATCCAGTCCGGCGAGCTGTCCGACCTGCTGCATGCGCCGGCGCGGCTGTGGCGCCTGACGGGCACGCTGGCCGCGCCGCTGTTCGATGCCGGGCGCGTGCAGGCGGCCACCGATTCCGCCGCGGCCGTGCGCAACCAGGCGCTCGTCACGTACGAGAACACGGTGCGGCAGGCGTTCGTGGAAACGGAAAACGGCCTCGATGCCGTCACGCGCCTGCGCGAGCAGGTGGTGCAGAACGACGCGCGCCGTGCCACGGCGGCCGAAACGCTGCGCATCGCGCACAACCGCTATGCCAACGGCTATGCGGCCTATCTGGAAGAACTCGATGCGCAGCGCAGCCTGTATGCGGCGGACGTGGCACGGTTGCAGCTGCGGGCGCGGCTGCTCACGGCATCCGTCGATCTGTATCGGGTGATGGGGGGCGGGTACAGCGCGCCGGCAGGGACGGCCCGCTGATACAGCCCGGCCCGTGTCCACCGTGGGGTCAGACCCCGACATGGACACGGCCTCGACAATTAGCCGGTAGGCGTGTCGCTGCTGGAAAAGCTGGGGCCAGAGGTTAGCGCACACTTTTATGCATGCGTTCGCTTGTCAAGGTGCCTGGGACCAGGACAACGCTATCTAGGGGGTTGGAAGGAGTGCATCCTCGTATGGATGCACCGTTCGGCAGGCGCGAAATAGATTTCGCGAATTCCCAGCCTCACCCCCAAAGTGGACACGAACCCGGCTGCAGTGAAAATCAGGCTGCTTCGAGCTGGAAGGTGTGCACGACGCCGGCCAGCTGGTCGGCCTGGGTCTGCAGCGACTGGGCGGCGGCGGCGGCCTGTTCGACGAGGGCCGCGTTCTGGATGGTCATGTCGTCGAGCTGGGCGATGGCGGTGTCGACGGAGTCGATGTCCTCGCTCTGCGCGCGGCTGACGCTGGAGATGTCCTGCACGATCTGCGTCACCCGGGCAATGCCGTCGACCACATTCTTCATCGTCTGGCCGGCGTCGTCGACAAGGGCGGTGCCGGTGTTGACCTTGCTGACCGAATCCTCGATCAGCGCCTTGATCTCCTTGGCGGCGGCGGCCGAGCGGTGCGCCAGGCTGCGCACTTCGGTGGCGACGACGGCAAAGCCGCGGCCCTGTTCACCGGCCCGCGCGGCTTCGACCGCGGCGTTCAGCGCCAGGATATTGGTCTGGAACGCGATGCCATCGATGACGGCGATGATGTCGACGATCTTCTTCGACGACTCGTTGATCAGGTTCATCGTGGTGACGACGCTTTCCACCGCCTCGCCCCCCTGGCGCGACGTGGCCGATGCCTGCTGCGACAGCTGGCTGGCTTCTTCGGCGAAATCGGCATTGGCGCGCACCGACGTGATCAGCTGCTTCATGGACGTGGCCACCTGCGACAGCGCGGCGGCCTGGGCTTCCGTGCGGTTCGACAGGTCCAGGTTGCCGGAGGCGATTTCGGCGGAGGCGGAAGCGATGGCATCGGTGCCGCCGCGCACATTGGTGACGATGCCCGACAGGCTGTCGCGCATCGTGCGCATCGCCGCCAGCAGGCTGTTGCCATGCGCCGTGCCGGTGTCGACCTGGCGATGCAGTTCGCCGCGGGCGATGGCACGCGCCACGCTGGCCGCATAGGCCGGTTCGCCGCCCAGCTGGCGCGCCAGGCTGCGCACGATCGTCATGCCCACGGCGATGCACAGCACCACGCAGACGATGGACAGCGTGGCGATCCAGTAGCTGGCGTGATCCGCCTCGGCCTTCGCGCTGGTCGTGGCGTTGGCATTGATGCGGGTGAGTTCCTGCATCAGTACGGCCATGTCGGCCACGATGCGGCGGCGCAGCGGCGTGCATTCCTCGACGAGGAACTTGCCGTAGCCGGCCTTGTCGCCCGCTGCCACATAACGGCGCGGCCGTTCCAGTTCACGCGCCATCGACAGCAGGCCTTCGCGCACCACGCGGTATTGGGCATTGTCCTGCATCAGCGGATCGGTCTTCTTCAGCACTGCCAGGTACTGCGCCTTGTGCTTGTCCACCAGGTCCAGCTCGCGCGTGGCCGCGGCCACGTCGTCGAAGATGTAGGCATTGCGCGCCGAGATGCCCGTTTGCGCAAGCTGTTCGCGGGCCTCGATCAGCGGATCGAGCTGCGTGCGGCGCAGCGTGCTCGCGGCGTCGAGGGCCGCATCGATGGAATTGACGCGCGAAATGGCAAACACTGCCAGCACGACCGTAAAGAGGAGAACGAGGGCGAATGCCGAATACAGCTTGGTGGCGATGCGCGCGTTGCGATAGGCGTCCATGGGACTTTCGAAATAGAAAAGAGTGGAATTTGATGAAATCAGTTGGCATAATGCCCTAAATTTTTCCGCAACGCAATAAGATCTGACGAATTTACCGATGTATTCGCGCAAATACATCAAATTCGTCAAATTCAGCCCGCTGCTGTGACACAGGGGCGACAGCGGCGGCTATACTGGCGCCCAAAGGAACATTTCATGCCAAATTCCAAGGATCCGATCCTGACCACCACCGCCGCCGCCCGCATGCTGGGCGTGGCCACCAGCACCGTCCAGATGTGGATGGAGAACGGCGCCATCGCGTCCTGGAAGACGCCGGGCGGCCATCGCCGCACGCGCATGTCGAGCATCCGCAGCCTGATGGACCGCACGCCGTCGCAGAACTCGACCGTCGGCCAGGCCGTCGAAGCGGCGCTGTCGCACGTCTCGCCGCTCGAGTTCCAGCCCGCCGCCACGCCCGACTATCCGGTCGGCCGGGAGGAAGCGGCGCGTCTCGTGGCGCTCGAGTCGTCGCGCCTCGTCGACACGCCGCCGGAAGAGCGCTTCGAGCGCATCGTCCGTCTCGCCTCCCTCGTGACCGGTTCGCCGATCGCGCTGGTTTCCCTGTTGACGTCATCGCGGCAGTGGTTCAAGGCGAAGGTCGGCCTGGAGACGGAAGAAACGCCGCGCGCCTGGGCCTTCTGTTCGCACGCCGTGCTGCATGACGAGCCGTTCGTCGTCGAGGACGCCGCCATCGATCCCCGCTTCCGCGACAATCCGCTGGTGCAGGGCGATCCGCGCATCCGCTTCTACGCGGGCGTGCCGCTGCGCGACGGGAACGGCCAGGCGCTCGGCACGCTGTGCGTGATCGACCGCGAACCGCGCCGCCTCCGTTCGGCGGAGCTGCAGGCGCTGGTGGACCTGGCGGAGATCGCTTCAGAGGAAGTCCAGCACAAGGGCTGAAGGCGATGGGCCAGCGGGGCTGCGCCCCAAAAAAAAGCGGCGCCGGAAATCCGGCGCCGCTTTTTTATCGGGAGCGCATCGCTCCCTTTCCCATCACACCACTTCGGGCCGCGTTTCCGCATGCTCCGGATGGCTGCCATGACTATCCTTGTGAGAGCCATCTTTATGCCGCAGCTTTTGCACCATGCGGCCCAGCCAGTGCTCGGCATCGTCGATGTAGGTGAACACGGCCGGCACCACCAGCAGGCTCAGTAACGTCGAGGTGATCAGGCCGCCGATCACCGTGATCGCCATCGGCGAACGGAAGCTCGGGTCGGCGCCCAGGCCGAGCGCCAGCGGCATCATGCCGGCACCCATCGCAATGGTGGTCATCAGGATCGGGCGCGAGCGCTTGTGGCAGGCATCCACCAGCGCATCGAAGCGGCTCATGCCCGCCTCGCGCGCCAGGATCGCGTAGTCCACCAGCAGGATCGAGTTCTTCGTCACGATCCCCATCAGCATGATCAGGCCGATCATCGACGGCATCGACAGGGCCCGGCCCGTGATCAGCAGCAGCACGATGGCGCCACCGATCGACAGGGGCAGGGCGGCCAGGATCGTCACGGGCTGCATGAAGTCCTTGAACAGCAGCACCAGCACGCCGTAGATGCACAGCACGCCGATGGCCATGGCGATGCCGAAGCTGGCGAACAGCGACGCCATCTCCTGCGCATCGCCCAGTTCCGCGATCTTCACGTTGGGCGGCAGGTTGCGCAGGGCCGGCAGCGCACGCGCCTCCGTGTTCAGCTCACCGAGCGAGCGGCTGCCCAGTTCCACGTCGAGCGTCACGTTGCGGCTGCGGTTCAGGCGGTCGATCTGCGCCGGGCCGCTTTCCATCGTGATGTCCGCCACGGTGCCCAGCAGCACGGGGCCGTTGCGGCCCGGGACGGTCAGGCGGCCGATCGCATCGAGGTCGGCGCGCACGGCGTCCGGCAGCTTCACGCGGATCGGCACCTGGCGTTCCGGCAGGTTCATCTTCGTCAGGTCGAAGTCGTAGTCGCCGGCGGTGGCCACGCGCACCGTTTCGCCGATGGCATTGGCCGTCACGCCCAGTTCCGCCGCGCGGGCGAAGTCGGGCCGCACGATGATTTCCGGCCGCACCAGCGAGGCCGACGACGTGACGCCGCCGATGCCGTGCAGCGAGCGCAGTTCGCGTTCGGCCTGGCGCGCCGCGGCATTGAGCGCCACCGGATCTTCCGACTGCAGCACCAGCTGCATCTTCACGCCCGTGTCCGGCGGACCCACCGTGAAGCGGGCGCCGGGGATGTCCACCAGCTTCGCCCGCAGCGCACTGTCGATCTCGGCCATCGTTTCATGACGGTCGGTGCGGTGCACGGTGGTGATTGTGAGCACGGCGCGGCGCGCTTCGGCCGAGGCGCCCGGCGCGAACGCGTCGCCCGACGAGCCGCCGCCGATCGAGCTGAAGACGCCCGTGATGCCCGGCACGGCCATCGCTGCCACGCGGGCCTGTTCGGCTGCCGCCCTGGTCTGCGCCAGGGTGGAGCCGGGCGGCAGTTCCAGGTTGATCTGCGTCTGGGCGCGGTCGGCGGCCGGCACGAAGCCCGTCGGCAGCAGGCCCACCAGCATGATCGAGCAGACGAAGAACACCAGCGAGGCAATGGCGGTAACGAGGCGGTGGTGCAGGCACCACTTCATCGTGCGCATGTAGCGCTGCATCAGCCATCCATCCTTCTCCTCCTTGTGCTTCAGGGGCTTCAGGATGTAGGCGGCCATCATCGGCGTGAGCAGCCGCGCCACCACCAGCGAGGCCAGCACGGCCAGCACGGCGGTCCAGCCGAACTGCTTGAAGAACTTGCCGGGGATGCCGCCCATGAAGGCGGTCGGCAGGAACACGGCCACCAGCGCGAACGTGGTCGCGATCACGGCCATGCCGATCTCGTCGGCCGCTTCCAGCGCCGCCTGCATCGGCGTCTTGCCCATCTTCAGGTGGCGCTCGATGTTCTCGATCTCCACGATCGCATCGTCCACCAGCACGCCCACCACGAGCGCCAGCGACAGCAGCGTGACCGTGTTGAGCGTATAGCCGAACCAGTAGATGCCCAGGAATGCGGGCAGCACCGACAGCGGCAGCGCGGCGGTGGCCACCAGCGTGGCGCGCCAGTCGCGCAGGAACCAGAACACCACGATCACGGCCAGGATGCCGCCTTCGTACAGCAGCTCCATCGAGCCGTCGAAGTTTTCCTCGACGGGGAAGGCGTTGTCGATCGACTGCTTCAGTTCCAGGTTGGGGTTTTCCTTGCGCAGCTGGTCCACCGCGGCGCGCACGCCTTCGGCCACCGCCGTTTCGCTGGCGCCCTTGGTGCGGAAGATCTCGAAGGCCACCACCGGCACGCCGTCCTGCGTGGCGATGGCGCGCGGTTCGGCGATCGTGTCCGTGACGGTCGCCACCTGGTCCAGGCGCACGTGGCGGCCGTCACCGAGGGGGATGTCCATTGCCGCCAGCGCCTGCGCCGACTGCACGGTGGCGATGGTGCGCACCGACTGCTCGGCACCGGACACGTCGCCGCGCCCGCCCGGCGCTTCCTTCTGCGTCAGGCGCAGCTGGCGCGACACGTCCAGCGCCGAGACGCGCAGCGCGGCCATGCGTTCGTCGTCGAGCTCCACGCGGATCTCGCGGTCGACGCCGCCCACGCGGCCGACCGAACCCACGCCGGGCACCGTCAGCATGCGTTTCGACACGGTGTTGTCGACGAACCAGGACAGGTCGGCATCGTCGATCTTCGACGCGCTGCCCGCCTTGTTGGCGACGGTGAAGGTGAGTACCACGCGGCCGGCCGTGGAGACCTTGCTGACCACGGGTTCGCGCACTTCGGCCGGCATGTCGGCGCGCACCTGCGAGACGGCGTCGCGCACTTCGTTGACGCCGTCCGAGATGTTCTTCTCGAGGATGAATTCGACGGTGACCGTGGCCACGCCATCGAGCACCTTGGTGTAGATGTTCTTGACGCCTTGCAGCGTGGCGACGGAGTCCTCGATCTTGCGGGCCACTTCCGTTTCCAGCTGCGCCGGCGCGGCACCGGGCAGCGAGGCGCTGACGGTGACGATGGGCAGCTCGATGTCCGGGAAGTCCTGCACCGGATTGGCTTTATAGGCCAGCAGTCCGGCCAGCGTGAGCAGCGCGAACAGCATGATCGCCGGAATGGGGTTCCGGATCGACAGGGCGGAGAAATTCATTGCAGCTCCTTATTTCGCGGCGCGCACCGGGGCGGCGGCTGGCGAAGCCGCCTGTGCACTGACAACCTTGACCAGGTCGCCATCGTTCAGGAAGCCGGCGCCGTTCAGCGCCACGGTGGTCTCGCCCGGCACGCCGGAAACCTCGATGCGGTCACCCACGCGGCGGCCCGTCTGCACCTTCACCTGGCTGACGCGCGAATCGGCGTTCAGGCGGAACACGTACGGGAAACCGTCGCGCACGACGATGGCCGGCTGCGGCAGCGTGAGTGCGCCGGAGTTGCCCAGCTCGAAGTGGCCGCTGGCATACATGCCGGCCTTGAACGGCGCGTTGCTGCGCAGGTCCGGCGGCAGGTCGACGTAGACCAGCGCGGAGCGCGTCTGCGTGTCGACGGTCGGCGCGATCATGCGCACCTTGCCCGTCAGTGCGCTCCCATTGGCGGCCTTCACGACGGCGGTGGAGCCCACCTGGATCGTCTTCAGGTCCGCCGCCGTCACTTCGGCGCGCCATTCCAGGCGGCCCTGGCGGATCATGCGGAACAGTTCCGTGCCCGTGCCGACCACGGAGCCCACGGTGGCGGTGCGCGCCGAGATCACGCCCGCATCCGGTGCCACGACCTGCGTGTACTTCAGGCGCAGCTGCTGCGACGACAGGGTGGCGCGCGCCGATTCAATGCGCGCGTTGGCGGTCTGCTCGGCTGTCAGGTACTGCGAGATCTGCTGTTCGGACAGGGCGCCGCTGGCCTGCACGGCGCGGGCGCGCTTTGCATTGGCCTGCGCCTCGGCGGCATTGGCCTGCGCCTCGGCCAGCGCGGCACGGGCCTGCGCCACGTCGGCGTTCACCGTGTCGGCGGAGAACACGGCCAGCACCTGGCCCTTCTTCACCACGTCGCCCACGTTGACGCGCACTTCCGTCAGGCGCAGGCCGTTCGATTCGCTGCCCAGCGACGCTTCCTGCCAGGCAGCCACGTTACCGTTGGCGGTCAGGCGCACCGGCAGCGAGGCCGTTTGCGGGCGGGTCGTGGTCACCGTCAGCGCCGGACGCTGCACGGGCTTCTTCTCCTCCGCGGCGTTCGACGCTGCACTGGCGCCGTACAGGGCGATGCCGCCGGTGGGCAGGATGCAGGCGGCCAGCAGCGCAAAGGCGAGCGGCCTGGTCTTCAGCAGCGGGGCGGGTTTTTTATCGGTCTTCTTCATGGTCTCGGTGGCTCTCGGTTGCTCAGTTGCTCTCGGTTGCGCTCAGTTGCTCGCAGAGGTGGATGCGGTGGCGGTCAGGTCGTTGCGGTTCCAGCCGCCGCCGGCCGCGCGGTACAGGGCGATCCAGGCGGCGCTGCGTTCGCGCTGTACCGCCACCATCGCGTTCTCGGCCGCCAGGCGGGTGCGGCGCGCGTCTTCCAGTTCGAACAGCGTGGCCATGCCATTCCTGTAGCGGTCGTCCACGGCGGTGAACGCGGCGCGGTAGCCTTCCAGCGCGGTCTGCGCCTGCACGGTGCGCAGGTCGGTGCTCTGCAGGTTGACCAGCGCTTCCTCCACTTCGCGCACGGCCTGGCGCACGCTGCCGCGGTAGGTGGTCACGGCCGCTTCGTAGCGTTCCTGCGCGGCCTCGACGGACGCGCGGCGGCGGCCTGCGTCGAACAGCGGCAGCGACACCTGCACGGGACCGATGTTCCACGTATTGGCCGTGACGCTCTCGCCGCCGGCGCGGATCTGGCCGCGGCCGATGGAGCCGGCGATCGACAGGCGCGGATAGCGCTGCGCGCGGGCGCCGCCCACTTCGAAGCTGGAAGCCGCCACTTCCCGTTCGGCCGTGAACACGTCCGGCCGCTGCGCCAGCGTCTGCGCGGGCAGGCTGTCGATGGCGATGCCCTGCGCCGGCGTGAGGTCCGACGCTGCCGCGGCCAGGCTGCTGCGCAGTTCCGGTTCGGCGATGGCCGTCAGGGCGACGAGGGCTTTCACGTCCACGTCGCACTGGGCGCGCTGGGCCAGTTCGCGGTTGGCGGCATCGGCCGCGCTGGCGCGCGACAAAGCCGCATCGGCCGGCGCCTGGAAGCCTGCCTTGGCGGTGAGTTCCGTCAGGCGCGCCGTATCGGCGCGCGAGGCGGCATCCTGGCGCGCCACGTCCAGCAGGCGCTCGCAGGCGCGCAGGTCGTAATAGGTGTTGGCCGTTTCGGCCGCCACGGATACGCGGGCATCGTGCCAGCCCGCCTGCGCGCCTTCGAGGCGGGCCTGCGCCGCATCGCGCACGGCGCGGTTGGCACCGAACACGTCGATCTCCCACGAGGCCTGCAGCAGAGCCTGCGACGTGGTGTTCACGGGCAGCGATGTGCTTTGCTGGCTGGTACGGCTGGACGTGACGATCGCATCGAGCGATGGCGCCAGCGCGGCCCCGGCGGCCACGCGCTGTTCGCGGGCGCTGGCGATGCGCGTGCGGGCCGACGCGATGGTGGGGCTCACGGCCTGCGCCGCATCGACCAGCCGCGCCAGCAGCGGATCCCCCTGGCTGCGCCACCAGCCGGACAGCTGGTTGATGCTGCCCTGGTGCGGCAACGGTGCCTGCCACTGGGGCGGCTGCTGCGCATCGACCTGCGGCGCGGGACCGGACACGGCGCACGCCGACAGCGCCATGGCCACCGCCAGCGCGGTCGCTGCGGCTCGGGGGAGATACCTCATGCTGTTCCTTTCGTTCTTCTGTTGCGTTCGGCCGCGACGATGGCCTCGGCGTAGTCGGCCAGTCGCGGAATCCATCCGGCCAGTGCATCCGGCCCTTCCAGCAGGTACGGCGTGACGGCGGCGATGATGTCGCGCGAGATCATCAGGTGCGCACCCAGCGCCGCCACCGCATGCACCAGGCGGTACACCTCGTCGTCCGCCGGGCATTCGAGGTGCCGCGCCAGCACGCCGGCCAGCGCGATGAATTCGGGCCGGATGCCGTTGTCGACCTCGTTCTGCCAGATGCCGGTGGGCTCCAGCACCTCGCGCAGCCACATGCGCAGCCGCAGGTCGGCGGTGTCGCCCTCCATCATCGGCGCCAGCATCTGCTGGTAGTAGCCTTCCAGCGCCTGGCGCAGCGTGAAGCCGGGATCGTCGTACTGGGCGATGTTCTGCTCCGGCGACGGCATGCAGTCCATCAGCGCTTCGCGGTACAGGCCGGCCTTGTCGCCGAAGTAGTAGCTGATGGCCGCCACATTGGCGCCCGCGCCCAGGGCGATCTCGCGCGTGGAGGTATTGGAAAACCCCTTCGCGGCAAACAGCTGGCGGGCCGCGTTCAGCAGCCGGTCGCGCGATTGCTCGCCGTCGGCACGGGGTTTCCGGGAAGGGGATTTGTCGATCATCCGGTTATTAAATCATAGAATTAAAACGATTGATATAAGTAAATCGGCCGTTTGAAGTGATCTTCCAGGAAATGTTCCAGATACATTCGTTACAAACCCGGCTTTGGCAGCGCGGCCGGGCAGGGGTATAACGTTGGTTTCGATCCCGGAGGCGCCATGCGGACCTTCCCACGCAGCCTGATCGCCCTCGGCGCGATGCTTTCAGCCCTGTCGCAGCCTGTTCTGGCCGCGCCGCTGGCCGGCGAAGCGGCCGCTGCGCACGTGCTGAACCGGCTGGCGTACGGGCCCCGTCCCGGCGACGTGGCGCGCGTCACGCAGCTCGGCGCCGCACGCTATATCGAGGAACAACTGGATCCTGCGGCGATCCCGCTGCCGGCCGATCTGGAAACGCGCCTGGGCGGGCTGACGACGCAGGCCGAAGCGCCCGGCGTGGCGCTGCGCCGCCTGCTCGATGCGCGCGCGGCTGACAAGCTGGGCGACGGCAGCAATCCCCGGCAGCGTGCCGTCAACAAGCAGCTGACGGACGAAGCGGCCGAAGCCCGGCTGCTGCGCGCGGTAAGGAGCCCGCGCCAGCTGGAAGAGGTGATGACGGATTTCTGGTTCAACCACTTCAACGTCTTCGCCGGCAAGGGCGATGTGCGCGCGCTGGCCGCGAGCTTCGAGCGCGATGCCATTCGCCCCCACGTGTTCGGCCGCTTCCGCGAGCTGCTGGGCGCCACCGCCCATCATCCGGCCATGCTGGCCTACCTCGACAACAGCGTGTCGAAGGCGAATGGCCTGAACGAGAACTACGCGCGCGAGCTGATGGAGCTGCACACGCTGGGCGTCGATGGCGGCTACCGGCAGGCCGACGTGACGGAACTGGCGCGCATGCTGACGGGATGGACCTTCCGGCCGAAGCAGCTTGCCGACGCGAACGAGATGTTCTACTTCGACCCGAAGCGCCACGACGGCGGCATGAAGACCTGGCTGGGCCGCTCCGTGGCCGGCAGGAAGGAGGGCGACAAAAGCGGCGATGGCCTGCGCGAAGGCGAGATCGCGCTGGACATCCTGGCGATGCACCCCTCGACCGCCCGTTACGTGAGCACGAAGCTGGCCCGCTACTTCGTGCGCGACGTGCCGCCTCCCGCGCTGGTCGAGCGCATGACGCGCGCCTGGATGACTTCCGATGGCGACATCCGCACGGTGCTGCGCACGCTGTTCGCCAGTCCCGAATTCCTGGACGACGGCGCGGCCGGTGCCAAGTTCAAGACGCCGTACCAGTACGTGGTCTCGGCCGCGCGCGCCAGCGCCGTGCCGATGGAAACGGCGGAGGCGAAGAAGCTGGCCGGTGCGCTGTCCCGCCTGGGCATGCCGCTGTACGGCTGCCAGACACCGGACGGCTATGACGACACCGAGGCAGCGTGGCTGAACCCGGACGCGCTGGGCATCCGCATCGGCCTGGCCAGCACGCTGGGCAAGGATGCCGATGCGGCCGCGGTGGCCGGGGCGCTGGGCCCGCTCCTGTCGCACCGCACGCGCGAGATGGCCGCCGCCGCCGCGCCGAAGCTGCATGCCGCGCTGCTGCTCGGCAGTCCGGATTTCATGCAGCGCTAGCGCTGAAAGGAGTTCCCATGCATCGCCGTACCTTCCTCCATGCGCTGGGCGCCGGCCTGGCGATCCCCGTCGGCCGGACTGCCTGGGCCTTCACGGGCGATGGCCAGCCGACGCAGAAGAAACTGGTGGTCGTGATGCTGCGCGGCGCCGTCGACGGGCTGAGCGTCGTCGCGCCGGTCACCGATCCCCATTACGCGGCGCTGCGCCCGACCATCGCGCTGGGACTGCCCGGCAGCGAAGGCGGCGCGCTAACGCTCGATGGCCGCTTCGGGCTGCATCCCGCGCTGGCACCCCTGCTGCCGCTGTGGGAAGCGAAGAAGCTGGCTTTCGTCCATGCCAGCGGCTCGCCGGACACCACGCGCTCGCACTTCGATGCGCAGGACTACATGGAGTCCGCCACGCCAGGCGTGAAGGCCACGCAGGATGGCTGGATGAACCGCCTGGTGGCCACGCTGCCCGGCACCTCCACGCCCACCCGCGCGCTCGGGATCGGGCCCGTGATGCCGCGCATCCTGGCGGGGCGGGCCGCCACCGTCAACCTGCCGAACGGCGCGGCCGCCGTGAAGCCGGGCGCGCTGGAATCGCCGGCGCTGGCGGCCGCGTTCGACCAGCTGTACCTGGACCACGCGCGCTTCGGGGGCGCCTACCGGGCCGGCCGCGAGGCGCGGCGCGAAGTGATCGATGCGGCGGCGTCGCCGATGGCCGCCCAGATGATGGCCGCGAACAACGGTGCGCCGCTGCCGAACGGTTTTCCGGACGATGCCGCGCGCCTGGCCACGCTGCTGCGCAATGACCCGAAGATGCAGCTGGCCTTCATCGCGCTGGGCGGCTGGGACACGCACGCCAACCAGGGCGCCGCCACCGGCCAGCTGGCCAACCGGCTCGCGCCGCTGGGGCAGGGCCTGGCGATCCTGGCGGAGCGGCTGGGGCCGATGCTGGACGATACTGTGATCGTGGTGATGTCCGAATTCGGCCGCACGGCGCGCGAGAACGGCAACCGCGGCACGGATCACGGGCACGGCAATGTGATGTGGGTACTGGGCGGTGGCGTGAATGGCGGGCAGGTGCTGGGCGACTGGCGGGGTCTGGCGCCCGATGCGCTCAACGAAGGCCGCGATTTGCCGGTAACGACCGATTTCCGCGCGGTGCTGGCACAGGTGGTGGAGCGGCACCTGCGCCTGCGCGACGCGCAGCTGGCGGCGATTTTCCCTCACATGCCGAAGGGGCAGGGCGTGGCGTTGTTCCGGCCTACGGCCTGAACGCTGGGGGCTTATGCCCGGACCCGGGAGCGACGTGTTCGCCCTGGACCGATGCGCCACGGGGTCTGACCCATTGCGCCCGGGGCTGTCCATCCGGTTGCTGTCGATGCCGCGGGTCTGACCCCGGACTTTCGCATGCGCGGTGACTGCGCCAGCAAAAAGCTGTGGTCAGACCCGCGGGCCTGCCGGCTTCCGAGCTCCCGGTCCCGGGCACTGTGGGGCAGACCCGGTGCGCCGCTGTTCTCCGCGACATCCGCCGCAGCAATTTCCCCACCGCGCCACCGTTTTCAGCGACATCCGCCGCAGCAAATTCCCCGCCGAACCAAATTCTCCGCCGCACCGCCATTCTCCGCGGCATCCGCCGAACAAATTCGACACACCGCCGGCTTCCGTGACCTCACGGATACCGACCGGCCAAAAAAAAGCCCGCGAGCCAGGGGCCGCGGGCGAGTTCCAATTGTTCGGAGAACGCTTGGAGGAGACAGTTCCACTATAGCGGCGTCCATGTTGCGGTGCAATACCGTAAATCTACGGTGCGCGGGCCACGTTGCGGCGGAACCGTTTCCAATGTCCATGTGCACTGCAACAATATTTGGCCAGGACAGGATTTGGCCGAAATGAATCAGCTTCTGAAGAGAAATCCCGCCAGTTCTTCAGCAGAGCAGCCTGCAAGTCACGAAATTGATCACTTCGAAAAATTTTTCGATGGTTGTGAAAACCCCACTCGGCTGTCGAAGGGCAGCAACCACCTGAGGCGCGGCGTGCCGACGCGGGTCGGAAGGGGGATGTCGACACGGCACGCGCATCGTCAAGGACGCCGCAGACAAGACGCCGCACACCGGCCGGTCCCGCCGCTACCGCCCAGCTCGTGTCTCCTTCGGGGTCAGGCACTAGAGTGGACACGGACTGAGCCGTAGCACGCGCGATCCATGGCTTGAAGATGAGCTGGCACGTGGAACTGCGGTATCTCCAGCCAAAACCGATCGCTATAGATCAGGCCGTGTCCACTTCGGTGACTGACCCCGAAGTGGACACGGGCTGAGCAGTGAGGCCCAGGCGCCCGGGCGCCGCTGCGCGGCGAAAGTGAGGAGTTACTTCTTCAGCTGGAGCGTGAACACGCTGCCCTTGCCGAACTCGCTGGTGAACGTCAGCGCGCCACCCAGCACATTGGCCAGGTTCTGGCACAGGTACAGGCCCAGGCCGGCGCCTTCGGCATGGCGGGTCGACGTGGAGTCGAGCTGCGAGAAGGCCTGGAACAGCTTGGCCTGGTCTTCCTCGCGGATGCCGGCGCCCGTGTCGGCCACGGAGAATTCGACGACGGGCGTGCCGTCGTCCTGCCGGCCCTGGGCCAGCGCCACGCGCACCGACCCCTTCTCGGTGAACTTGATGGCGTTGTTGGCCAGGTTGATGAGGATCTGCTTCAGCGCGCGGCGGTCCGTACCCAGCACGATCGGCTGCTCTTCCAGCGCGATCTCCAGTTCCAGGCCCTTCTGGGCGGCGAGGGGCCGCAGCGTCTCGCCCACTTCCCGCACCAGTTCCTGGCACTGCACGGATTCGATCGTCATCGTCACCTTGCCGGCCTCGATCTTGGCCACGTCGAGGATGTCGTTGATCAGCGAGAGCAGGTGGCGGGCCGAGGAGCGGATCGTGTTCAGCTGCTTGTCCTGCTCGTCCGTCAGCGGGCCGGGCAGCTTCATCAGCAGCGCGCCGGTGAAACCGATGATGGCGTTGAGCGGCGTGCGCAGCTCGTGGGACATATTGGCGATGAAGGCGGACTTCATGCGGCTCGCTTCGGCCAGCTCCACGTTCTTCAGCGCGATCTCGCGGTTGATGGTTTCCAGCTGGCCGGCATGGTGGGCCAGGCGCATGTTCAGCTCGATGACCTGGCGTTCGCGCGCCTGCAGCTCGCTGTTCACCTGCACTGCCTGCTCGTAGGTGGAGATCAGCAGGTCCAGGATCTGCTGGCGTTCGGCGTTGATGAAATGCTTCTGCTCGCCCAGGTACAGGGCGATGCCCACTTCCATGTTCTGGTTGCGGCGCAGCTTCTGGTTGACCAGCATCTGGCCGATACGGTTGAGCAGGTAGTCTTCCGCATACGGCTTGCGGATGAAATTGTCCGCGCCGCATTCGATGCCGCGGATGATGTCCTTCGGATCGTTCAGCGAGGTGACGAGGATGACGGGAATGTCGCGCAGGGTCGGATCGGCCTTGATGGCGCGGCACAGCGCGTAGCCATCCATTTCCGGCATCACGATATCGGACAGCACCAGGTGCGGCTTGTGTTCGCGGATCGCTTCCATCGCCAGGCGGCCATTGCCGGCCACGCGGGCCTTGTAGCGCACCGACTGGATCAGGCGGCGCAGCCGTTCGGCCTGGGTCGGGCTGTCCTCGACGATCAGGATCTCGATTTCACCGGGTTCGATTTCGTAGCTGGAGTCCACAGGATGTCCCTTGTATTGATTATTTTTGACTATAAAGGAAACGCTGGCGCCGTGGCGCCCGCGGTCGCAATTTTGCCGGATTGAACGGTGGTTCAGGCCTGCGGCTCGCCCTGGAAGGCGCCGCCGCGGTAGGTGATCACCAGCGTGTCGCGGTGGCCGTGTTCGCCCAGCGGCTGGATCGGCGTGGATTCGTGGATGACGGTGGCGTCGTCCAGCAGCAGCATCGACCACGGTTCGGTGAGCGTGAAGCGCTTGCCGTTCGGGCCGTGCGCTTCGAAGATGCGCGTTTCGCCGCCCTTGATGGCGTGCCGGCCGACGAGGATCACGGCCACGAAGTCGACGCCGTCGCGGTGCGCGCCTTCCGGGGTGGGGCGGCCGATGCCGTCCGCCGTGTCGATGCGGAACTGATGGGCTTCCACGTACCAGGGCGCGTGGGAAGCATCGGTGCGCACCGCCGTGAACAGGCGGCCCAGCGCCGTCAGCAGGCCCTGCCAGACCGGCGCCGCGACGGTGTCCGGCAGCACGGGCGCGAACAGCCGGTGCATGCCGCCATGCAGCGCGTTGTACTCCACGCTCTGCCAGTGCGCGCGGTGCGCCGTCTGCGCCAGCTCGTCTTCGCGCTGGATGAAGCAGGAATGGCGGCGGCGCCGGTAGCGCCCGCCGTCCTTCAGGTAGTTGTCCAGCTCCAGGTCGTCCCAGCTGGCGGCGAGCGCACGCAGCTGCGCCAGCGGCGTGCCGGACAGCGCCGCCACCTCGTCCGGCGCCAGCAGGGCCCAGCCCTGCGTGCGCAATGCGTGCGTTACCTGGTCGGGCGGAGTGAAGTCGGGAGCCATGGGAAAAGTGGATGCGTCAATAAACAATTCCCTATTGTACGACCTGGGCCGGCAGGTGTGGGTCTGACGTCCCGATTCAGAAATTGTGAGTCAGGGACAAGCGGACCGAGCGCGATTCGAGCGGGTGGAAGTGGTAATCGTCCGCCTGTGCCGTCTCGCCCTTCAGCTGCGACGCGTAGTAATAGGTGATGGCGGCATCGCGGCGGTTGGTCAGGTTGAACGCTTCCAGCTCAAGGTGCGTGCGGCGGCCGAACTGGTAGGCGACGCGGCCATTGAGCGTCATGCTGGCGGCCGACCGTACGCTGTTGTCCTCCACCAGGGGGCGGGGGCCGAACCAGCGCGCCCGGATCGCGCCGGACCATGGCCCCTCCGGCGTGAACGTGGCGGCAAACTGCGCCACGCCTTCCACCGCGCCGGGGATATGGTCGCCGGCCGGATCGCTGTCCTTGTAGCGGCCGCGCGCGTAGGCCAGGTCGGCATCGAGCGACAGCCATTTGACGGGCTTGTAGTAGTTGGAGAACTCGATGCCGCGGCGGCGGCTCGGCCGGCCCGCCTCGGTGGTGCCGGCATCGCCCACGAATACCAGCTCGGAATCGAAGTCCAGGCGGAACAGCGACAGGGACGTCTGCAGGCCCGGAATGATCTCGGTGCGCACGCCCAGGTCCATGCCGCGCGAGCGGGCCAGCGGCGTCACGCGGTCCACCGCCTCGTTCGTTTTCGGATCCACGCTGATCACGGTGCCGCGCGCATCGTTGCTGTGGAAGCCCTGGCCGGCGTTGACGTAGAACTCCGTCTTCCGCCACGGCCCGAAGATCAGGCTGCCGCTGGGCGAGACGAGCGTGTCGTTGGCCTTGCCGGAGTTCTCCGCGCGGTCGCTCGCCACGTCGAAGCGGTAGCGGTCGGCGCGCACGCCGGCCACGCTGCGCAGCCACGGGTTCCAGCGCGTCTGGTTTTCCAGCCACAGCGCGGCGCTGGTTTCCACGATATGGTCCTGGCGCGTGGTGGCCGTGACCTGGCGCGCCTTCGTGTTGTACAGGCCGTTATGGATATTGTCGTTCTGCGCCGTGACGCCCAGCGTGGTGGTGGACGTGGTCGTGTCGGTGTGCGTGTGCCAGGCGTGGCTGGCATCGAAGCCGGTGGTGACGCGGCGGTCCGGCTGCGCGAACTGGTCGCCGTTGACCGGGTCGTCCAGGTAGTAGGTGAAGTTCGAGAACAGTTCCAGGCGGTTGGCAATGGCGTAGGCCGACACGCGCGTGGTAGCTTCGTCCGTCGTGCGCTGCCACGCGCCGGACAGGCTGTAGCGGTGAGCGCCGCCGCCATCGGTGGGGTCGACGGCATCGAAGCGGCCCAGCGTGCCGTTGTCGACGGCGCGCTGCGGAATCTGGTCCGTCGAATTCCACTTGGCGCGGTAGGCCATCGCCGAAATGTGGAAGCCGTTGTTGGCATAGCCCTCGCTGTAGCGCAGCACGCCGTTCACCTTGCGGTAATTGTCGCCCTGCGTGAACGGACCGTCGTTGTGCATGGTCTCCAGCGCATACAGCAGGTTGCCCCCGCCCGCTGCGAGCGAGTCGGCGATCAGCCCCCGGCCATAGCCGTTCTGGCCCACCGACAGGTTGGCGATGCCGCTGGTGAGGCGGTTGGCGTACGTCAGGTCGGTGGCGCCGGCCGAACCGAAGTCGCCCGTGCTGGCCGAATACGGCCCCTTCTTGTACGACAGCGTGGTGGCCAGTTCCGGGATCACGAAGTTCAGGTCCGTCCAGCCCTGGCCATGCGCATGGCTGCGCTGGTTGACGGGCATGTCGTCCACCGTCGTGCGCAGGTCGGTGCCGTGGTCGAGGTTGAAGCCGCGCAGGTAGAACTGGTTGGCCTTGCCCTCGCCGCTGTGCTGCGACACGATCAGGCCGGGCGTGGCCTCCAGCAGTTCACCGGGGCGGTACGTGGTGCGCGCTTCCAGCTGGCGCTGCGTGACGATGCCTTCGCTGGCCGAATCGGCGATGCCGAGCTGGCTGATGCGCGAGGCATCGATCGTCACGCGGGGCATGAACGGGTCGTCGGCATGGGCGGGGGAGGAGAAAGCGGCGAAGGCGGAGGCGAAGGCGGCAGCGAGGCGGGTTTTTTTCATCGATCGACCGGTAGGCGGGCAGGGCACCCTCCCCAAGGGAGGCACCCGTTCCATTGAAAGGCAGGCACGGATGCAATCGGGGCCGATCCCGCAGGACCGGCCCCGATTGCACTGGGATGAGAGCATGCCCGAGTGACGCGGTGATGACAAGTGGTTATCACCCGGACGGGTGAAATGCGGCACGGCTGTCAGGGCAGGCGCTGTTTTTCCTGCTTTGCCGTGAACACCAGCGTGACCGCCGGGCGTCCGTTGCGGGCGCCCACGTTGACGGTATTGACCTGCGTGGCGATGAAGTCCGACAGCACGCCGTCGAACAGCAGCGCGCCGGCCGGCAGTGCGGTACGTTCGACCTGCTGGAAGATGGTCAGCACGTCCGCATCGGCCTTCACGCCCACCCATTGCAGCGGCAGCGGCTTGCCGTCCGCCGTGATGGTGAAGCGCTTTTCCAGGTAGCGGCGCAGCACTTCCTGGTCCTCTTCCATGCCCATGTCGAACTGGCGTCCGTACAGGTTGGTCAGCAGCGTTTCCAGATCGTGCGCCGTGTAGGTGTGCACGATCTCCGTGTTGCCGGTGGCCGCGTTGTAGCCGATGTCCGCCATGCCCATGTGGTAGTTGTGGGCGCTGGCGGTGCCGCAGCAAAGCAGCACCGCCAGCCAGGCACCGGCCAGGACGCGAGGCAGGCGCATTACTTCTTCAGGTCCGTCGCCGGCCGCGCAGGCGCCTTGTCCACTTCCGGCTTCAGGTTCTGCGTTTCCGCCTGCTGCTTGGCGGCGGCGCCGTTCAGGCCACCGTTGGCATTGGCCGATTTATCGTCGGCCTTCACGGCTTCGTCACCCTTCAGTGGCGTGTTGAAGTCCTTCATCAGGTCCGGGTTCTTGCGCTCCATCTTGAACAGCTCCAGGCGCGACGGTGCGGCCTTGCGCGGCCACGAGTTGTTGCTGGTGTCGACGTCGGCCGTTTCCCAGTAAGGATCCTGCGTCAGCGCCGTGATCGGCTCATCCGTCACCAGCAGCTTGGTGATCTTCGTGGGCGAGTAGCGCCACACTTCCGCCGGCACGCGCTCGATCGTCTTCTTGCCGGACTTGAGCGTGATCTCCAGGATCAGCGGCGATACCAGGCCGCCCTTGTTGGAGAAGTCCACCAGGTACAGGTACTTGCCCTGTTTCAGCAGGTCCTTCTGCCACGGCTCCAGGCCTTCCATCGTCTCGCGGTACTTGTTGCGGTCCGCGTTGGTGACGGTGAAGTCGTCGTGCTCGTTGTAGAAGTCCTTCAGCGCCGGCTGCTGGTCCACCTTGCGCACCATGCCTTCGTTGCGCTGGTCCGTCACGGACACCGGTTCCTCGGCGTGGCGGGCACGGGCCCAGGCCTTCTCCACTTCCGGATCCTTGGTGTTCAGGTTGAATTCGCTGATGTTGTCCAGGCTGACATCCACGGCATCCGTCGTGTAGAACCAGCCGCGCCAGAACCAGTCGAGGTCCGTGCCGGAAGCATCTTCCATGGTGCGGAAGAAGTCGGCCGGGGTCGGGCGCTTGAACTTCCAGCGGCGCGCGTATTCCTTGAAGGCGTAGTCGAACAGCTCGCGGCCCAGGATCGTTTCACGCAGGATGTTCAGCGCGGTAGCCGGCTTGGCGTACGCGTTGTTGCCGAACTGGAGAACCGATTCCGAGTTCGTCATGATCGGCACCTGGTTCGTCGAACGCATGTAGGCCGTGATGTCGCGCGGATCGCCGCGGCCGATCGGGAAGTCCTTCTCCCAGGCCTGCGCGGCCAGGTATTCGACGAAGGAGTTCAGGCCCTCGTCCATCCAGGTCCACTGGCGCTCGTCCGAGTTGACGATCATCGGGAAGTAGTTGTGGCCCACTTCATGGATGATCACGCTGATCAGGCCATACTTGGTGCGCTTCGAGTAGGTCAGCTCGCCGGTCTTCTTGTCCTTCGTCGGACGCGGGCCGTTGAACGAGATCATCGGGTACTCCATGCCGCCCACCGGGCCGTTCACGGAAATCGCCGTCGGGTACGGGTAGTCCAGGCTGTACTTGTTGTACTGCTCGATCGTGTGGATGATCGCCGCGGTGGAATACTTCTCCCACAGCGGATTGCCTTCCTTCGGATAGTAGGACATGGCCAGCACGTTGGTGCCGTCCTTCCTGTAGCCCTGCGCATCCCAGATGAACTTGCGCGACGAGGCGAACGCGAAATCGCGCACGTTCTTCGCCTTGAAGTGCCAGGTCTTGGTGGCCTTGCTCACCGACTTTTCTGCTGCCTCGGCATCGGCCTGGGTGACGATGATGACCGGCGTCTTCGACGTCCTGGCTTTTTCCAGGCGGTCGCGCTGCGCGGCGGTCAGCACGTCGCCGGGATTCTGCAGCTCGCCCGTGGAGGCCACCACGTGGTCGGCCGGCACGGTGAGCTTCACGTCATAGTCGCCGAATTCCAGCGTGAATTCGCCGGAGCCGAGGAACTGCTTGTTCTGCCAGCCCGCCACGTCGTAGTAGGCCGCCATGCGCGGGAACCACTGGGCGATCTCGAACAGCACGTTCTTGTCGTCCTCGAAGTACTCGTAGCCGGAACGGCCGCCGAGCACCTTCGCGTCGTTGATCTTGTAGTTCCAGTCGATGGCGAAGCTGAACTTGTCGCCGGACTTGAGCGGCGCCGGCAGGTCGATGCGCATCATCGTGCCGTTGACCACGTATTTCAGCGGTGCGCCGCCGGCGGTGCGGATGTTCGACAGCTTGAAGCCGCCGTCGAAGTCGCGGCCGGCCAGCACGTTGCGCAGGCCTTCGAACTTGGCGCCGTCCGCGCCGTCGCCCTGCGGCTTGGTCCAGGCTTCGCGCGATGGCGCGGTCTGGATGCGGCGGGTGTCGGAATCGGGCTTGAACAGGTTCTGGTCCAGCTGGATCCACAGGTAGGTGAGCGTGTCCGGCGAGTTGTTGTGGTACGTGACCTGTTCGCTGCCCGTCAGCGTGCGGTTCGCTTCGTCCAGCGTGGCGCGGATCGTGTAGTCGGCGCGCTGCTGCCAGTACTGGTGGCCCGGCGCGCCGGACGCGGTGCGGTAGGCGTTCGCGGTCGGCAGCAGTTCGTCGAGCTGGCGGAATTTGTCATCGAACGGTTCGGCGGCCAGGGCGGCGGTGCCGAACGACAGGGCGGTGAGCGAGAGGGCGAAGAATCGGGCGGCGATGCTGGCAGGTGTGCGCTTCATTGGGTTCCCAGGGCAGTTGATGGTCATCCCGCGCGGCCGGTGGACCGGTGGGTTGCCGTCGTGTTTTTGTGTAAAACAACAGGCTATTCTAAGCGCCCGCGGGACGCCCTGCGAGGCGTGCATTTGTAACATTGCTGAAATATGCGGGCGTGCGGACGTCCGGCCGGACAGTGGCCGGACAGTTCCACGCGGGAAGGCTGCTGTTGCAGGGTGTTAAGGAATCAGGCGGGCGGACAGATGGTGTCCGCCCATGTCGCGCCGATACGACTTTGTTCGGCGCGAACCGCTCAGTCCTGCGCCATCAGGCTGGCGCGCAGCGTGTCGAGCTGGGCTTTCAGGCCCACCACCTGCTCCAGGCTGCACTGGCTGGCGGCCAGCACGCAGCCGGGAATGTCCTTGGCCTGCTCGCGCAGCGCGCTGCCGGCCGGGGTGAGGGCGATGATGACCTGGCGCTCGTCGCTGGCGCTGCGCGTGCGGCTCAGCAGGCCGGCCGCTTCCATGCGCTTGAGAAGCGGTGTGAGCGTGGCCGAATCGAGGAACAGCTTGTCGCCCAGTTCGCTCACGGACAGCTCGTCGCGCTCCCACAGCACCATCATCACCAGGTACTGCGAATAGGTGAGATCGAGCTTGCGCAGCAGCTTGCGGTACAGCTTGTTCATCGCGAGCGAGCTCGAGTACAACGCAAAGCACAGCTGCTGGTCGAGCACCGGCACGTGCGGCGCGACGGTAGATTGGGTGGCATCCATGCGTCCAGTATAGATAGCGCGCGATCTAATGGCAAGCTACTTTGTACGGCACGAATGTGCTTGCCATGGGGTGGCGATTTGGCTATCGTATTCGGGCCCGTCCATCCGCGTGGCGGGTCAGGAGGCTCAGATGAATCGTGCAGCCCATCCAGGCTCGGATACGCCCGCCCCCGCCGAGCAGCGCAGCGGCGCGGCGCCTCTCCACCTCGTCCAGCTCGATCCCCAGGCCGTCATCGACGGCGAGCGTTGCGACGACACCTACCTGGCCGACGACGTCCACACCTGCGGCACGATGCGTGAAACCTGCCCGGTGTGTACGGAAGGCCGGCTGCAGCTGGTACTGCGACAGAAGAACGTGCGGGTGCCGCACCTGTTCTGCCTCGAATGCACGCGCTGCTTCGGCGCTTTCCTCGAAGACGGCACCCCCGCACTGATCGAATGACGCCCGCGCCGGTCTCCGCGCCGGTCTCCGGTAAGCTGTGATGATCTTGCTGTAAAGTATCATCGACGCACACCGGGAGACCAGCCATGAAGGGCCAGCACCAGACCACCGTCCTGATCTGCGACGGCGCGGCGGAACGACGCCATCGCACATCGGCGATGCTGCGCGAACAGCACGACATCGACGAGGCAGCCGATGGCGCCGCCCTGCTGCGGCTGGCACGCGGGCTGCCGCGGCCGGATGTCATCGTGCTCGATGCGGCGGTGGCCGAGCCGTTCGCACTGGTGCGCCAGCTGAAGGCCGATCCCGACACGGCCGGCATCCCGCTGCTGCTGGCGTTCGATGCGGTCGAGGCGCCGGCGCTGGAAGCGCGCGCCCTTGCCGCCGGCGTGGCGGACGTGCTGGTGTACCCGTTCGCCGCCGAGACGCTGCGTGCCCGCGTGGCCCGCGAACTGCGGCTGCGCGAGGCGCAGGCCCTGCTGCGGCACGAGGTCCACCTGGTCGACCATCTGGTGGCGGAGCGCACGCGCACGGCCACACAGATGGCCGATGCCGTGATCTGGGCGCTGGCCACGCTGGCCGAGCGGCGCGACAGCGAAAGCCCGAACCACCTGCACCGCATCCAGCATTACGTGGCGACCCTGGCGCGGCATCTGCAAACGCAGCCGCGCTTCGCACACGAGCTGACCGATGCGCACATCGAGCTGCTGTTCCAGGCCGCGCCGCTGCACGACATCGGCAAGGCCGCCATTCCGGACGCCATCCTGCAAAAGCCCGGCCGCCTCACCGCCGAGGAATTCGAGACCGTCAAGCTGCACACCGTGTACGGCCGCGATGCGATCGACAGCGTGGCGCAGGCGGCCGGCAGCGACAGCACCTTCCTGCGCTTCGCCCGCGAGATCACCTACAGCCACCACGAGCGCTTCGACGGCTCCGGCTACCCGCAGGGCCTGGCCGGCGACGCCATCCCCGTCGCCGCACGCCTGCTGGCCGTGGCCGACGTGTACGACGCCCTGATCTCCCGCCGCGTCTACAAGCCCGCGTTCACGCACGAAACGGCGGTCGAGCTGATCCGGCAGGGCAGCGGCGAACACTTCGACCCCGACATCGTCGACGCCATGCTGGCCACCGAAGCCGACTTCCTGGCCATCACGCAGCGCTTCCACGATCCCCACTGATCAGCCCGTGTCCTGGTGCCTGGCTCCGAGACACGGACTCAACAATGTCCTGGTGCCAGGCACCAGGACACGAGCTCCGCAGGACCTTTGTCATTTCCGGGTAACGAATGCAGAAAGTTGCGTCCGGCTGGATGAGCGCGCTCAGCATCGAGAGGGCCTTGTGCGATAGCGTGAACGCATGAGCCGACCGACCAGACACCCCTTCCACGGGGCCGTGTATCACGTGACGGCCCGTGGCAATCGCCGCGCAAACATGTTCGTGGATGCGTACGATCATTCTATCTGGCTGCGCATTTTCGAAGAAACAGTCGACCAGTTTCACCTTCTGGTCTACGGCCTTTGCCTGATGCCGAACCATTTTCACCTCCTTGTCGAAACCCCCGATGCCAATCTGTCCGCGGCGATGCATTACCTGAACGGGAAGTATGCGAAGAAGTTCAACTGGCGACATTCGCTTAGCGGACATCTGCTGCAGGATCGGTTCCACGCAGTCCATGTCGACAAGCAGGAATACCTGCTGGAGCTGCTGAGGTATATCGTCCTGAACCCGGTTCGGGCCGAATTGACCCACCATGCCGACCACTGGCGCTGGAGCTCGCATCGCTACCACTGTCGGCTGGCACCATGTCCCGCGTGGCTCGCATCCGACTGGGTCATCGACCAGTTCCCAGGGCCGACTCGCGCTGCGCGCATCCACGCCTACAGGAAGTTTGTCGATGCGGGCCATGTGCGCCATGTCAGAACGTCGGGTCAAATTGATGAAGCATTGGCGTTCGCCGGGGATGCTGACATTCCCATGCTTGCCATCATTCAAAGCAGCCATCCCCATCGGGACATGGCAATTCGCGCTGCATGGCAATGTGGCGCTTACACTCGTGAGCAGATAGCGCGGCATTTTGCGCTCTCGGTGCGAACAGTAAGCAGAGTTATCAATGCTGAAGCGTCTGCCGAGTCTGTGTCCCGGAGCCAGGCACCAGGACATGTCAGCGCCGCAGGGCGAGGTCGATGAGCAGCGCGAGCAGCAACGCGAACGCGATGGTTTTCCAGAACGTGACGGGGCTGCGCTCGATCAGCGGCGGGCGGGCGCTCTGCTGGAATGCGCGGTTCGGGTGGTGCAGGTCGTAGACGAATTCGGCGGCATCCTGGTAGCGCTCGTGCGGGTCGATGCGCACGGCCTTGCGCAAGGCGGCGTCGACCCAGGCGGGGATGGCGGCATCGTGGTCGCGTGCCGGCGTGTACTTCAGCTTGCGCTGCGCGGCGCGACTCTTCGCCTGCGGAATGCGCACGTCGTAGGGCAGGTGGCCGGTCAGCAGCTGGTAGGTCAGTATGCCCAGCGAGAACACGTCCGACTGCACCGTGCCCGGCTCGCCGAGGAAGTATTCGGGCGCCGCATACAGGGCCGCGCCGGCGAGCGTGGTGGCGGGGGCGTCCGGTGCCATCTCGCGCACGCCGGCCACGCTGGCCGCGCCGAAGTCGATGAGCTTCACGGTGCCTGTCCCGTCCAGCATGACGTTCTCGGGGCGAATGTCCTGGTGCAGCATCTCCAGCCGGTGGAAGGCGCGCAGGCCCTTCGCCACCTGGTCGACGATGCGGCGCACCGCGTCCAGGCCGGGGCGGCCGCGGTCGCGCACCAGCTGGGCCAGCGTGGTGCCTTCGATGTATTCGGTGACGAGGTACATGCTGCTGCGCGGCCGGTCCTGCAGCACCGGCTTCACCACATGCGGACTGTCGATGCGGCGCGCGATCCATTCCTCCATCAGGAAGCGCTCGACATAGACGGGATCGTCGCGCAGGTCGATCGAGGGCGCCTTGATGGCCACACTTTGGCCGCTGGCCAGGTCGAGCGCCAGGTAGAGGTGGCTGCGGCTGCTGCCGTGCAGCGTGCGCAGGATGCGGTAGCCGTCGAACTGCGCGCGCGGTTCGAACTGCGGCGGGAAGGGCAGGGCCGCCATCTTCTGCAGCAGCTCGTCGGCTCCGTGGTCCTGCAGCGACTCGATGCGGACCAGCTGCACGGTCAGGTTGTCGGTGCTGCCGTTGGACAGCGCGCGCGCCACCAGCAGGCGCGCCGCTTCATCGAGGTCCGCGCCATCGGCCAGCGCACGCTGCACATCGGCCGCCGCGACGTGTTCGTGGACGCCGTCGCTGGCCAGCATGAACAGGTCGCCCGGCTCGAGCGGCTCGCTGCGGTAGTCGATCTCCAGGTGCGCATCGACGCCCATGGCACGCGCCAGGTAGCTCTGGCCCGGCGCGATCGATACACGGTGGTCGGTGGTCAGCTGTTCCAGGGTGCCGCGGTGCACGCGGTAGATGCGCGTATCGCCCACATGAAACAGGTGCGCCGTGTTCGACTTGATGACGAGGGCGGAGAAGGTGCACACATAGCCGCGGTCCTTGTCGTAGCGGCCCTGGCTCTGCTGCGTCTGCGAATACAGCCAGGCGTTGGTGGCCGCGAGCACGCGCTCGACCGAGGTCCTCACCGACCACGCATCGGATGTGCAGTAATAGTCCTCGAGGAAGTAGGCGACGGCCGTCTCGCTGGCGACCTGGCTGACAGCGCTGCTGCCGATGCCATCGGCTACAGCCAGCGCCACGCCCTTCACGGACAGCTGCGGCTCGCGCGGCACGCAGCTGCCGTGGAAGTCCTGGTTGACGATCTTGTGGCCGCGCTCCGTGTGCTGGCCGATGGCGAGCGTCAGGCGCGAGGACATGGGGAACGTCCCGCGCCCGCGCGCCGATCAGCGGAACGAACGCCTGGCCGCGGTCTTGATATGGGTGGAGTACAGCGTCAGGCCCGTGAAGGCGAGGCCGCCCACCAAGTTGCCCAGCACGGTGGGGATCTCGTTCCAGATCAGGTAGTCCATGACCGTGAAATTCCCGCCCATCATGAGGCCGAACGGGAACAGGAACATGTTCACCACCGAGTGCTCGAAGGCCATGAAGAAGAACAGCATGATCGGCATCCACATCGCCACGACCTTGCCGCCGACGGTGGTGGAGATCATCGCGCCGACCACGCCCATCGACACCATCCAGTTGCACAGCATGCCGCGGATGAACAGCGTCAGCATGCCGGCCGCGCCGTAGGCCGCATAGCCGGTGGTGCGGTTCTCGCCGATATGCGCGACGGTCTGGGCGATCTTGCCGCCATCCGTGTTGAAGCCGAACGTGAACATGTAGGCCATCAGGCAGGCCACCGTCAGCGCGCCGAGGAAATTGCCGACGAAGACCACGCCCCAGTGCTTCAGGATGCGGCCGATGGTGACGCCGGGACGCTTGTCGATCAGCGCCAGCGGCGTGAGCACGAACACGCCCGTCAGCAGGTCGAAGCCCATCAGGTACAGCATGCAGAAGCCGACCGGGAACAGGATCGCGCCGATCAGCGGCACGCCCGTCGCCACGGAGACGCTCACCGCGAACACGGCGGCCAGCGCCAGGATGGCACCGGCCATGTAGGCGCGGATCAGCGCATCGCGCGTGGCCATGTAGATTTTCGATTCGCCCGCGTCCACCATCTTGGTGACGAATTCCGAAGGGACCAGATATGCCATGCAGCTTCTCCTTTGCGGCCCGCGGGCCCTGTCAATAGTCTATGTATTGAGCAAGAGCAAAAAGAGTGCCTGCCGAGCCGTCATCCCATCGCACCCTGCGCCCGTCCCACGACGGTGCGCCGCACCGCAACGGACGCCACCCTGACGCAGCCGCCCGCCCTTGGTGCGGAATAGTCACGCACGCCACTGCAGGGCCTGTGTCCACCTTGGGGGTGAAGCAAGGGTTTCACGAAATATATTTCGCGCTTGCGCAACGGTGCGGCCATGCCGGGCCGCACTCCATCCAGACCCCGACACGGACACGAACTGGACCATTCGGTATTGCCGAGCCTGTGTCCATGTCGGGGTCTGACCCCAGGGTGGACACGAGGTCAGCAGTAGCGGCTGCGCAGCAGGGCGGCCATGGCCACGTTGAGGTCCCAGGGATCGGTGACGAGCTCCTGGGTGTACGGCTGCCGGAAGGTGTAGGGCGCGGGGCCGAATTCGGGCGTGATCGTCAGCACCGGTGCGCCGGCGGCGTGGCGCAGCGTGACGATGCGGTCCCACCATGCCAGGTGGGCGGCCAGTTCGGCGGCGTATTCGGGCGCGCGGAAGTCCGGCACCTGCGGGCCCTGCGCATGGCCGATGCGGGCGTGGATGTGGCGCACGCGCGGCAGCACCGCGTCGAGCGTGGCCGGCTGGTCTTCCAGCAGCGATTCGCAGGCGGTGCACCAGTGCGACAGGTCGGCCGTCAGTTCCAGTGCCGGCAGGCGTTCCAGGTAGGGCAGCAGCAGCATCGGGTGGCCGGAGAAGCGGCTGCGGTGGATCTCGTGGACGATCGCCACGCCGTGCTCGCGCGCGATTGCCTCGGCCAGCTCCAGCAGCTCCTCGTTCTGCGCCGGCGTATAAAAGTCCTTGCCGGTGTGCGAGTTGACCAGCAACGGGCGCGCCGCGCAGGCCTGCGTCAGCAGGCGTTCGAGTGCCGCGCGATGCTCGGCGAAGCCGGCATGGAACACCGTCTGCCATTGCGACACGACGAGGTCCAGCTGCGCTTCGGCGATCTGCCGCAGCCAGCGGTCCGCTTCGGCGGCATCGTCCGGCAGCGACATCTCGATGCCGTCGAAGCCCGCTTCCTGCACGCGGGCGATGAAGACCTCCGGCGCCAGCTCGTTATTGCCCCACTGGGGCGCCAGGATGCGGATCGCCGTCACAGGAAACCACGCACCGGCAGCGAGGCATCGCGCTGGATCCAGTTGCGCGGCGAGTACGTGGTGCGGCCATCCGTCACGTGCAGCGTGTAGGCGTGGCGCGAGACGGCCGAGCGGTTCGGCGCGCTGTAGTGGGGCAGCAGGCCATGGAAGCACACCAAGGCGCCGGCCTTGCATTCGAGCGGCACGGCGGTGCTGTCGTCGGGCCACGGCATGGCATCGAGCTTTTCCACCGCGATGTCGTCGCCGTGACGGACGAAACGCTCGCGCAGCGGCGTGCGGTGGCCGCCCGGTTCGGCCCACAGGCAGCCGTTGTCCAGCGTGGCGTCTTCCAGCGCGAACCAGAAGGTGGTCACGGAGATCGGATCGCTGTCGAAGTAGGTCGCGTCCTGGTGCCAGCGCACCTCGCCGCCGATGCCGGGCTGCTTGAAGATGTACATCGACTGCCACACCTGCGGCTCGGCCAGGCCCAGGTCGCGCGCCACTTCTTCCAGCTTCGGATCGGCCGAGAAGGCGCGGAAGGCCGGGTCCAGGTCGTGCATCGCGTGGCCGATCTTGTTGATCGACAGCGCCTTGGCCTGGCGCAGCTGGCCGTCCGCGCCGAACGCCTCTTCCTCGAAGAAGCAGCGCACCGTGTTGTCGGAACGGAGGAAGTACTCGTCCGCCTTCTTTTCCTGGTCTTTCGTCGTGAAGATGCCGCTGGCGGCGGCCGGGTCGAATTCGTCGACGATCTGTGCGGCGCGGGCCCGCAGCGCGGCGATCTCTTCGGGCGACTTGAAGTTAGGGATGACGATGTATCCGTCGCTACGGTACTGTTCCTGTTGCGCTGCGCTCAGCATGGTGGCTCCTCAATGGTGATACCGCCATTCTAAGGCAGGCCAATGTCTGCAAATAGCCGGCAGGTGGTTGACACATTGTCGCCAAACTGAAGACAATGCCCGGATGGACCAGCTGCGCGCAATGGAGATTTTCGTGGAAGTGGCCCGGCAGCGCAGCTTCTCGGCGGCGGCGCGCCGGCTGGGCATGTCGCGCGCGCTCGTGTCGAAACATGTGCTGCAGCTGGAGGCGAAGCTGAACGCGCGGCTGCTGCACCGCTCCACGCGCGAGGTGAGCCTCACCGATGCGGGGCAGGCGTACCTGGAGCCCTGCGCGGCCGCGGTGCGCCAGGCCCAGGAAGCGGCGCAGGCCGTGGCGCAGGGCGGCGACGAGCTGACGGGCACCCTGCGCATCCAGGCGCCATCGAGTTTCGGCGTGACGTGGCTGGCCGATGCGCTGGCCCGTTTCAGCCTGCCGCATCCGCGCCTGGCGCCATTGCTGCACGTGGACGATGCGCTGCTCGACCCGATCGGCCACGGCTTCGACCTGACGATCCGCGTGGGCGGCATTCCGGACAGCCGCGCGCTGGCGATCCGGCCGCTGGCGCCATGCCACGCCGTGCTGTGCGCCGCGCCGTCCTACCTGGCGCAGCACGGCACCCCGGCCGAGCCGGAAGACCTGCACGCGCACCGCTGCCTGCACTTCTCGCACCTGACGGACGGCACCGCGTGGCACTTCGAACGGGAAGGCGAGCGCCGCACGGTGAGCGTGGCGGCCGGCTTCACGTCGAACAACGGCCTGGTGCTGCAGCATGCGGCGCTGCAGGGCCTGGGCATCGTCTACAGCACCACGTTCCTGGCCTGGCGCGAGCTGCAGGCCGGCACGCTGGTGCCCGTGCTGCCGGACTGGCAGCTGCCCCTGAACCACCTCAGCGCCCTGTACCCGGCCAGCGGCAGGCCGTCCCCGAAGGTGCGCGCGCTGATCGATTTCCTCGTTGCCGAGTACCAGCCGGTCCCGCCCTGGGACCTGCTGCTTCAGACGCGCCAGGCGCCGTCCGCGTAAATCCGCTCGCCGTCGAGATAGACGCCTTCCGTCACCGCGAACACGTCCACGTGATAGCGCGCGTCCTTGCGCTTGAACTGGGGCTTCTGGTACTGGCCGTGCTTGGCGCCCAGCGACAGGTGCACGCCGCACATGCGCTCGTACGTGCCGATGTCGTCCACCGTGCGGGTGGCGGAAAACGCGCGGTTCATGCCGAAGCCCAGCTCGCGCACCCACACATCGCCTTCGTGCGCGCGGATGATCGCCAGCATTTCATCGAATGCGGGCGTGCTGTCCTCGACGCCGACGACGCGGCCCCGCTCGACGATCATCGTCACCGGCGTGGCAGGGCGGTTGACGCGGAAGGCCGTGTCGCCGAACACGAACACGCGCACGCGGCCGTTCACCGCTTCCAGGTCGCGCGCCTCCGTGAACACTTCGCCGATCGGGAACAGGCCGCCCACGTTCTTCATCTTCGAATAGTCGCCGATGTTCAGCTTCGCTTCCTCGAACGGCGAACCGAACACCAGTTGCGCGCCGTTGCCGCTGTCAACGGTGCCGCCCTGTGCCCGGTCCAGGCGCGCCTTCAACGCATGGCCCACGCCGCGGAAGTAGGCGGGGTCGTAGGCCAGCGCGTCGATGTACACGAGCGCCTGCTCGCCTGGCATGCGCGCCAGGTGCAGGTGCTCGATCACCTTCAGCCCGCGCGCGAACAGCTCCATGCGGATGCGGTAATCGTTCAGGCGGAAGCTGGTCGTCTGCACCAGCACCACCAGGTCGCGCGGCGCCAGCCCGGCAAATGCAGACAGCACCTCGTCCGGCCCCGTCGCGTCGAAGTCGATGAACGTGGCGTCCGGCAGCGATCGGCGGTAAGCTGCCGTCAGCACCGCATTGAGCTCGCTGCGCCGGTCGAACACCACCAGCGCGCGCTGCGCCGGACCGTGTTCGATCGCATGCGTGAGCAGGTCGGCAATATTGCGGGCGGCGAGATCGGCGGAGGCGGGCGGAATGGCGTTCATGGCATTGGTTTGGAATCAAGCTGTTGCATTAACTTGTTGCGGCCCGCGCATTATAAAGGGCGGGTTCCGCCGCCCAGGCGCGAAATTCCTTGACGATATAGCCGGATGGCAACATTATTGAAGCTGACGCAACCACGGAGCAGAGATGAGCATTACGTTTGGCCAGGACTTGCCGCAGGAGCGGCCGGATGCGGATGGCCGCGGGGCGCTGTTCGTGCCAAAGGCAGACATCAAGGATGAAGTACTGCAAACGTTGCGCCTCGGTGCCGCGGTGGTCGGCTTCGGCAATCACGACCGTTCGCTGACGATCTACTACGAAAGCAACCGCTTCAACGAACCGACGCTGGCGAAGTGGGAAAACAAGGCCCGCAAGGCCTACGAGCGCCTGGTGGACAACCTGCCGACCACGTCGAAGATGCAGACGAAGATGGAATACTTCGAGCAGGTGGGCTACATCAGCGGCAAGGGCATCACGATCCGTCGCATGGACAGCCTGAAGCGCTGGCTGGCGTTTTCCGATGCGCTGGCGACCTGTCCGGAAGCGGAAAGCGTCACCTGGGCGCCGCCCGCGCCCCCCAAGAAAAGCACCGCCGATATCTGAGCGGCTCCGCTGCCCCTGAAACGCCCCGTCCCGCACGGGGCGTTTGCATTTCCGGCGCCGGTTTTCGCGGGCAACGGGGGCGTGTCCGGTGTGGCATATGCGTTATGATTGTCGCAATGGCCACGCCTTCGCGCGGCCTTGATGACGGAGGATGAATGGTGGACAGGTGGCAGGCCGGCAGCAGCGTGTGGCGCGAGGACGCGGCAGCGTCACCCCGCTTCGTGCTGGAGACGGCGGCGGGCGTGCCAAGGGTCGACTGGCCGCTGGTGCGCGCGCGCCTGCCGGACGTGGCGCTGCTGCTGGGCGCCGCGCTGCCAGGGAGCTGCACGCATGCGCCGATCTTCCCGGAAGGCTTTGCGTTCTGTCCCGAGTGCGGCGCGCCCGTGCACACCATGCGCGAGGCGCCGCGCGCCGGCTGGTGGGGCAGCACCAGTGCGCAGCTGCCGCCGGATGCGGCGCCGCTGCCCCGCCACGTGCCGCACGGCCTGCCGCAGACGGCGCTGCCATTGGCCGCCGCGCTGGAGACCCGTCCTCCCGAACCGTTCGTCGGCCAGCCGGACCTGCGCATGCCGGCGCCGCCGAACGCCGTCTGCGTGTTCGTCGCCGCGCAGTTCGGCTTTGCCGCGCAGCGCCTGCTGGCGCTGGCCTACACCCGCAACGTGCTGCAGTACTGGGATGCGCCCGGCGCCCGCTGGCATGTCTTCACGCCCGACGAGGGCGCGGCGGACCTGGCGTTCATTGCTTCCGCCTATGCCTGGTTGCCGCCCGCCGATCCGGCCACCGCGCGCCGCGGCGAAGTGGGCATCGTGCCCACCGCACAGGGCCTGGTACGCCTGATCGCCAATCCGCTGGCCGAGAGTTTCACCACCGAGCCCGTGTTCAGCGCGCCGCTGGCCGCCAGTCCGGGCGCCGTGGGCCGCCGCATCGCCGTGCCGTTCACGCATCCGCAGGGCCTGCGGCTGTGGACCGCCGGAGCCGATGGTGCCGATCCGGAGGTGCTGGAGATCGAGGGCGCGTCGGTCCCTGTAAAAGGCTGGGCGCGGCCGTTCAGCTACGACGGCCGCCTGCACTGGCTGCACGAGGAGGGGCAACTGCTGTGGCGCCCCGGCCAGCCGCCGCGCTTTGTCACCTGGCCGTTCCCGTGGACGCCGCGGCTGCAGTTCGGCGGCCCGGTACGCAGCCGCGACGGCCGCCTGTGGCAGATCGGGAACGACGGCGCGGGCTACTCGTTCCGCGCGCTCGATCCCGACAGCCCGCAAGTGGAGAACATCGACGGCGCCCGTCTGGGCTTCGGCACCCTGCTGTTCCGCCGCGGCCACCAGGTGAAGGACGATCCCTGGGCCGATGAAGACGTGGAAGACCAGGCCCGTGGCGACGCCCTCGTGCTGCCGCTGCTGGAAGCGGTGGCCGGTTCGCGCAGCCAGCCATCCGGCCTGATGCTGCGCTTCGAGGGCTTTACCGGCCGCGCCGAAGCGGCACTGGCCGGCGACATCATCCCGCGCACGCTGGTCGAATGGATCGGCCAGCGCAACGTGCTGCTGGACGATATCGCGCGGCTCAGGCACCCCGGCGACTGCGTGCCGTTCGTGTGGCAGGGCAGCCTGTGGCTGCACCATCCGTCGTGGAACGAACTGCGCGGCTGGCGGCTGGACGGGCTGGCATGATCCCGCAGCGCGTGCTCGTGCCCTTGCTGCTTGCCGCGTCGTGCGCGACTGGTAGCGCCCATGGTGCGTCCCACGTGTTCCTGGTGCAGAACTCCGGCTGGATGGAGCCGTTCTACACCGACCCGGGCTCGCCGTACAAGGCGCTGGTGACGGAAGTGGTGGAAGCGGCGATGGCGCCGGACGATGCGCTGGTGCTGGCCTCGTTCAACCAGGGCCTGCCGGGAGCACCGTCGCCACACGCGCTGCTGGCGCAGAAGGGCCGGCCGGAGCGCGACAAGTTACGGGCCACGCTGGCTTCCCTGGCCGTGGCGAAGAAGCCGGGCAGCAGCACGCTGGCGGATACGGACCTGGGCGAAGCAGTGGGCAGCGCGATCGAGGGGGCGCTGGCCGGCAAGCCGGGCCTCGTCTGGCTGTTCACCAACAACCGCAACAGCCCGAACAACGACCAGGCCACGGCGCGCCGCAACCGCGAGTTCTACCAGCTGATCCACGAGGGGCAGGCGATCCGCAAGGCGCTGGCCTTCCCGCTGAAGATGCCGGTGCAAGGTGAACGCTACAAGGCGAACGGCCTGATGGTGTACGTATTTGCCGTGCAGCCGCAGGGCGTGCGCGAGCTCGATGCGCTGCTGGCCAGCGGCCGCCTGCAGAAGGTCATCACGGAAGCGCCGGCGCGCCTGAAACCGCTGGACCAGGACACGGTGCGCCTGATCCCCGCCAGCGTCGGGAACACGCCGGGCGTGCGCTACTCGGTGCTGCCCGGCGGCCGGCTGCGCGTCGAGATGGATGCGGGCCACCATGGCACGCCGCCGGCCACCAACGTCACGTGGCGGCTGGAGAATGCCATGTACCCGTACACGATCAGTAGCGCGCGCATCGATGCGCAGGCCGTGCTGGCGGGCGGCGCGCAGCCGGTGCTGCTCAAGCCGGACCAGGTGCGGGACCTGGCGCCGGGCCGGCCGCAGCCGCTGGCTTCCACGCTGGCGCTGCCGGTGGCCAACGTGCCCTCGGCCTGGTCGCTGGCGGCGCTGCAGTCGGCCGGTTCGGCGCACGTGCTGCCGGGCCGGGTCGAGCTCACGCTGTCGCAGCAGAAGCTGGAGCTGTCGGGCGCGTTCCGGCAGCGCATGGCCGAGCTGTTTCCCGGCGATCCGCTGCCCGACATCTTCACGCCGCCGCGCGACATCCAGGGCTCGCGCGCCGCGCTGCCCGTCGAGGTGCGTTTGCAGTATGGTTCGGGGCCGCTGCTGGCCGCGATCGGCGGCCTGTTTGCGCTGCTGGCGGCAGGTGCCGCGGCCCTGGTTGCCGGCACGCGCGGCCGCAAGGCGATCGTCACGATCGACGGCCAGCCCCGCACGGTGCACACCAGGGCCGGCAAGCGCACCCCCTTATATGACGCGGCCGGCGAGCAGGTCGCCGAGCTGCACACCACGATGTTCGGACACACGCTGGCCAACGTGCGCGCAGGCGCCAACGTTCGCCTCGGTCATTGAAACGACAAGAGGATCTCATGCAGGCAAACGAAAAGAACAGCGACCCGGGCTTCCGGATCCCCGACGACAAGGTGAAGAACGAGGCGCCGCAGCCGGCCCCCGGCCTGTCGACCACGCCACCGGCGGACGGCACGGCTGCCAGCAATGGCGTTGGTAACAGCGCCAGCGGCATCGAGATCGCGCCCGATGGCCAGGTGCCAGCCACCGACACGTCCACGCGCGACATCGCCATCGGCGGGGCCGTGTTCCTGTTCCTGCTGGTGATCTTCTTCTTCGCCCGCAATGCGTTTGCCAACTACCTGGTCAAGCGTCGCGTGGCGCCGTCGTCCGCGGACACCGCCGGCTGGCTGCTGTTCTTCGGGCTGGCATTCCTGAGCGCCGCGGTGGTGCTGGGCTTCGTCAATTCGACCAAGTTCCTGAACGTGGCCATCACCGGCACGCTGCTGGTGTTCGGCATTGCCGCGATCGGCGGCGCGCTCGTCACCGGCCGCCGCTAGGAGATGCCCGTGGACCCGATCGGCAAGAAGAATGAAGTGAAGGTGGACCTGCGGCCCACGCTGTTCATCGGCGCGGGCGGCACCGGCATGGAAGTGATGATGCGCATCCGGCGCCGCATCCTGTCGGCCGTGTGGAACCGCCACCAGCCCACGCGCGTGGAATCGATCGGCGAATTCCCGGTCGCGCGGTTTCTACATATCGACCTGGATAACGGCGCCATCATCGACGAAGGCAAGTCGCAGCGCACCGACCCGTGGTACGAGCTGGTGAAGCTGGGCGACGAGGAGCGCCTCGTCGAACCGCTCGACCTGCTGCAGTACCACGATTCGGACGACAGCCTGGCGCGCTTCCCGCTGATCGAGAACTGGATGCCGCTGCGCCCCAAGAAACTGCGCTCGCTGGGCATCGATCCGTCGCGCGGCGCGGGCCAGATCCGCGCCGTGGCGCGCCTGTACCTGTTCGACAAATACAGCAAGCTGCGCGGCCGCATCAAGGGCGCGCTGAACTTCCTGGCCTCCAACGCAGGCATCGAACGCAAGGACAATTACCAGCGCCTGGGCTTGCAGGTCGACACGTCGAAATTCCGCATCGTCGTCATCGCCTCGAACGCGGGCGGCACCGGTGCCGGCACGGCGCTCGACCTGGGCTGGATCGCCAAGGCCATCGCGCGCCAGGAAGTGGCGGACAGCCAGGTGGACCTGGTGATGCTGATGCCCACCGGGTATGCGCGCGCCAACAAGGAGCGCACGGAAGCGAATGCCTACGCCACGCTGATGGAACTGGAGACGGCGATGCGCGACATGGATGCGCAGGTGCGCTGGGCCGATCCGGACAGCCTGACGGGCCGCGGCGCGCCGTTCGACGACGTCTACTTCGTCGACACGGCCAACCTGGCGAACAAGGCCACGCAGGACGTGAAGGACGTGTACCAGATGGTGGCCGATTCGCTGTTCGAGGATTTCGCCTCGGCCGATTTCGCCAACCGCAAGCGTTCGGTGGCCGTCAACCAGCAGCAGCACAAGCTCGGGCCGTTCAATCCGAAGGTGCCGGAAGGGCGCTTCGGCGACATGCGCCTGTCGTACTCGAAGGTGTATTCCGCGTTCGGCCAGTCGGTGCTCGACACGCAGCAGGGCCTGCGCGACGATATCCGCGCCTATGAACTGGCAGCGCTGATGGTGAAGGCGTTCTTCGGCATCGTCGGCAAGGATGGCGCGGGCGGGTCGGGTGGAGCCATCGCTTCGCACGGCCTGCTGCGGCGCGCCGGCGACCAGGAACGCGACACCTTCATGCGCGAGCAGATGTGGCTGACGGAGCGGCCGTTCGACGAATTCCCCGACTTCCGGAAAGGCACTGTCGATGTCACGCCGTTCCTCGAATACGCGCTGACCGACCAGCTGCTGATGGACAAGGACCAGCGCTCGCTGCTGGAACGCGTGGAGTCGAAGGTGCAGATGGAGGTGGACCGCATCACCAACAGCTACGACCTGAAGGAATGGCGCGCCAAGATCGCCGACCTGCTGCCGCAGCTGGAACGCGATGCGATCCGCGAAGCCGGCGCCACGGCCGAGACGAGCGAGGACCGGCTGAAGCGCCACACGCAGGAACTGGCGGGCCGGCTGAAGGGCCGCGTGCGCGAGCGCCTGTATGCGCTGCTGGACGACCGCCGCCAGGGCGGCCTGGAATTCGTGCTGTCGCTGCTGGAACAGATCAAGGCGCGCATCGCCCAGCGCGACATCCCGCGCATGGAGCACAACGAGCGCCGCTACCGCGACATGCGCGACGCGCTGCGCACCCGCCAGGTGGAGGAGTCGCTCAACAACCTGAACCAGGCGGCCAACAAGTGGATCAATGCGTCGGCCCAGGCGCGTGAAGTGATCGTGCATGCCAAGCGCGATATTGCCGACTACCTGCGCTTCCACCTGCTGGCCGTCGCGGCCGGGCAGTCCACCGAGGTGCTGCGGCAGGTGTCCGCCTGGCTGGGCGATCCGCAGGCCGTCGACGAACAGGGCCAGGCCGTGTGGTCCGGCGTGGCGGGCGAATTCCAGGAAGGGCGGCGCAGCGTGGAAGCGATGCTGGGCGCCGTCGACCAGCGCGTGGCGCAGCTGCGCGCCGATGCGCAGCACGAACACGCCACCTACATGAAGCTGGCCAGCGACGAACCGCCGCAACCCGTGAAGCTGACGGGCGACGTGTCGGCCTGGAGCGAGGAAGTGCTGCTGGAATTCGGCGGCTCGGCGCGCCTGTTCCCGCAACTGAACGACGAGAAGCTGCGCTCCACCTTGCTGCTGAAACTGTTCCGCCGCGCGCAGACGCAGCTCTCGACCGAAGAAGTCGGCAGCGAGCCGCCCGATCCGCTGCTGGAACGGCTGCTGTCGCTGTCGGTGCAGGAGCGCCAGCGCATCTTTACCGAATGGCTGAACAGCGCAATGCCCTGGGTGAACGCGCGCTTCTCGGCCGAATTCACGCCGTCCGCCGACCAGTTCAAGTGCTTCATCGGCGTGGGCGACGTGAATGCCTGGAAGCGGCTGGAAGGCGAGATCCGTGCGGCCGCGCCCACCGGCTACTTCCACGGCGACCTGGTCAACATCGTCAACACGGGCGTGCGCGGGCGTGCCGTCTGCTACGTGGAGCTGTCCGGCTACCCGATGACGGTGCTGCGCGGGCTGCCCACCTGGCGCACCTCGTACCAGATCGAGAACCCGAAGATCCCCACGCACCTGCACTTCGATGCGACGCGCTTCCGCCATCCGATCGCACCCGGCATGGATGAACTGAACCGGCTGGCCGACGACTACGAGTGGTTCCTGCAGGCGGTGGCGACGGGCGTGCTGAAACGGAAGGCCGACCTGGCCGACCGCGAAGCCTCGTTCCAGCCGCGCGGCCAGTACCTGTTCGAGGTGGAGGGGGGATCGGGCGAATGGCTGCAGGTGGGGAACGAGTATGCGATCCGCTCCAATGGCCTGCCCGCGTTCTACCGCGAGCAGATCGTCACGACCGTGCAGCAGCGGCTGGCGCGCCTCGGTGCCCACCAGTTCCTGCTGCTGGCCGCGCTCATGCGCCACACGCAGCTGCGCGTCTACCAGCCACGCCTGGAAGTGGACGAGACGGGTGCCGAGCTGCCGTCGCCATCGCTGCCGAACATCACGGCCAAGCGGCTGCACGATGCCTGGCTGCGGCGCGCGGTCGCCGCGGAACCGGCCCTCGCGAACGCCGAGGAACGCGCGCTGGAACTGCTGCCGCAATGGAGCGAGCCGGTGCCGGGATCGGCCTCTGACGCGTATCCATGGGAAGTGCAGCAGCCGGTCGACAAGCGCGTGCTGCGGCCCGAATATCTGGCGGGCGATGCGGCCGCTGCCGCGCTGTTCGGCGCCGGTGGTATCGGTATTGCATCCGCGTCCGCATCGGCATCGGCAGTGGCTTCTGCTGTAACGGCGGCGCCGGCGCTGTACAAGGTCTTCGTCGACCGGACGCAGCAGGGACCGTTCACGGTGGTGGAGCTGGCGCAGCGCATCGCGCGCGGCGAGATCACGGCCGGCACGAAGGCCTGGAACATGCGCTGGGTGCCGCACGTGGACCAGTGGCAGGCCGCCGGCACGCTGCCGGAACTGGCTGCGCTGTTTGCCGCGGCGATTCCCGATCCCGTCGACGACATTCCCGATCCGGAGTAAGCGTTGAACGAGATCCACCGCTGCATCAACCCGGCGTGCGCGCGCACCTTCCCGCGCGCCGTCGCGTATTGCCCGTATTGCGGCACCCGGCAGGGCAGTGCTGCCGCCGCGCCGCGTTCATCTGCTCCTGCCGCCGCCGCCGCCGCTGCACCTGCACCCGCGCCTGCACCGGCTCCGCCTGTCGCCGCGGCAGCACCAGCGCCTGCACCGGCTACGCCAGTCGCCGCGCCAGCACCAGCGCCGGCACCGGCACCGGCACCATCTCGTCCCGGTCCGACGACGCCGCCACCGGCCACGCCGCGCTACCGCCAGCCGGAAGCGGCCGCCGGCGTACCGCGGCCGCCCGCATCGTCACCGTCCGCACCGGCGCGCCCGCCGCTGCGCAAGCCCGTCGGCCTGGGTACCTGGGTCGTGGTTGGCTTGCTGCTGCTGGGGTTGTGGTACCTGGTCAAGCCGAAGGACGCGGCGCACCGGCTGGAGAGCCGCGTCGACGATGCCGTGGCATTGACGGAAAGCTGCCGCCTCGACGAAGCGCGCGACGAGCTGGCCGCGCTGCGCAAGGTACCGGCCAGCGCCGCGCAGATCAGGCGCGTGCAGCAGGCCATCTCGTCCACCACGGCGGCCTGCGGCAAGAAGGGCCAGCGCGCCAGGGCGTGGAGCGATGCCCGCGCGGCGATGGAGACGTCGCTGGCCGCGGGGGCGCTCGACAAGGCCACGTCCCGCCTGGGCACCTTCGAGAAGAAGTGGGGCGCGGATGACACGACGCAAGAGTGGCGCGACCGCATTGCCGCGCGCCGCGCCGAGAAGCTCCTCGACGAAGCCAATGTGTGCCTGGCGAAGAAGGACCGCGCCTGCATGGAAACGAAGCTGGATGCGGCCGAGAAGCTGAAGCGCCCGGAAAGCGCGGCCCGCATCGAAACCCTGCGTGGCGCGCTGTCACGGCTGCTGGAGACGACGCTGCTGGAAGGCGCCGGCAGGCCTGCACCGGCTTCCTCGGCTAACGCGGTCGTGGCACCGCTGCGCCCGTCCGCGCCGCCGCCACTGACCACCGGCACGGCCGATGCGGACGAAGCCCGCAAGCTGAAGACGGAGGCGGAACACGAACTCGCGCAGGGCAATTACCGCGCCGCGATGGGCCGCGCGGCCCAGTGTGCAACGATGCTGCCAGGGGAATGCCAGCCGCTGCGCGAGAAGGCCACGCGGCTCGACCGCGAGTTCCAGACCTGCATGAAGGCGGGCCGCGAATGGGTGTCCGAGCGCTGCGAATGAAGCGGTGCCAGCATTGCGCGGCGCGGTCCTGCGCCGATTTTTGTTAAGCTGGCCCTTCGAGGAGGGAAGCATGCACACCACACTGAAGCATATCGTCACGATGCTGGCAACGGCCGGCGTGCTGGCCCTGGCCGGCTGCCACAAGGAAGACGACCGCCGCGTCGACGGTCCGGCCGAGCACGCAGGGCGCGAAATCGACCAGGCGGCGGACAAGGCGGCCGTCCATCTCGACAAGGCACGCGAGGAATTCCAGCAGGCCGCGCAGGATACGGGCCGTGAACTGGACCGGGCCGCCGACCAGGCCGGGGAAAAGCTGAACGCGGCGGCCGAGGCGATCGGCGAAAAGCTGGAGCGGGCCGGCGAAAAGGTGCAGGCCAATGCCCGCGCCGCGCGCGAGGAAGACGAGCGCGCGCACCGGACTGACAAAACCGCCAAATAAGCGGGACCGCGGTCGCACCGGGGCTGGCCCTGAGCTGGCCCGCAGCGTAACCTCAGCCGGCCATCACCCGCATGCTGGCTGGGGAGCAGCCGGACCTCATCTGCTACCTCATCCGGCACCTCATCTGCCTCCTCCACCGGCGTCGGCGCTCGCACCTCGGTCCTCCCGCCCGTCATAAGCCTGCTGCGCCTGTGCGATGCGGCCGCCATGGCCCTTCGCCCACGCGACCAGCGCCACGAACGGATCCTGCAGCGTGCGCCCCAGCGGGGTGATCGAATACTCGACGGCCACCGGCGACGAAGCGATCACCTTGCGGTGCACGAGGCCATTGCGTTCGAGCCGGCGCAGCGCTTCCGTCAAGGCCTTGTGCGTGATCGGGTCCAGCCGCCGCTTGATGGCGTTGAAGCGCGACGGTTGCGAGCAGAGCACCGTCAGGATCAGCACCGACCACTTGTTGGCCACCTGTTCCAGCACCGGGCGCGTGCTGTTGATCTCTGCCAGCACGGGGTTCAGTTCGTCGTCCAGTTTGTCCTTCGTTTCGCCGTGCAAGGTATCCCTCCGTATATCTACGCTAGACATGGTGCGTAATTGACACTAAATATACGGAATGTATCATCGGCCGTCCAGACCACTCGATAGGAACAACCATGTTGAAACTCGAAGGAAAGACCGCCCTCGTCACCGGCGGCAGCAGCGGCATCGGCCTTGCGATCGCCCGGCGTTTCGCTGCCGAAGGCGCCCGCGTGTTCATCACGGGCCGCCGGCAGGCGCAGCTCGACGAAGCCGTGGCGCTGATCGGCGCCGGCGCGCAAGGCATCCAGGGCGACGTGACGCAGGCTGCCGACCTGGATCGCCTGTTCGCCACGGTGCGGGAGGAGGCCGGCATGCTGGACGTGCTCGTGACGTCGTCCGGCGTGGCGGAATACGCCCCGCTCGAGGCCACCACGACGGCGCATTTCGACCAGGCCTTCGACCTGAATGTGCGCGGCATGGTGTTCACGGTACAGCGGGCAATCGCGCAGATGGCGGACGGCGGCGCGATCGTGCTGATCGGCTCCATCGCGGGCAGCATCAGCAATCCCGGCTATGGCACCTACTCGGCCACCAAGGCGGCGGTGCGTTCGTATGCACGGACCTGGACGAGCGAACTGGCGCCGCGGCGCATCCGGGTCAACACATTGAGTCCCGGGCCGATCGATACGCCGATGTTCGATGGGGTCAGCGAAGAGCTGCGCGCGACGGTGACGGCGCAGATTCCGTTCAAGCGGCTGGGCCGCCCCGAGGAGGTCGCGGCAGCGGCGCTGTTCCTGGCCAGCGCGGAGAGCAGCTATGTCGCCGGTGCCGAGCTGGCGATCGACGGTGGCATGACCGCCTGAAGGCTGGCGGGAACGCCCGCGCTCAGGCCTGCGTTGCCGCTGCCGGTGCCGCAGCCGGTGCCGCTTCGCCCTCGACCACGGCCAGATCGACGAACCCGGCGCGCCAGGCGTGCTCCAGGTTCTTCTCCACCGCGAGCAGCGTTTCCGCACTCGGATTGGCGAAGCCGCGCAGGCCGTAGGCGCGGTTGCGGCCATTGCCCTTGGCGAGATACAGCGCCATGTCCACCAGGTTGACGGCGCGCTCCCAGGACAGCGGCGTGCCGCCCGGCGCGAGCGGGAAGGGCGCGAACCCGACCGAGACGTTCACGCGCAGCGACTGGCCCTGGTGGTCCAGCACCTGCGCGGAGATGCCGTGCAGGATGCGGCGCGCCACTTCCTCCAGGCCGCCGCGGGGCACGGCCGGCAGGAAGGCCAGGAATTCCTCGCCGCCCCAGCGCACGATCATGTCCGTCTCGCGCAGCGTCACGCGCAGGTTCTCGGCAATCATCTTCAGCACCATGTCGCCGGCCGCATGGCCGTAGGTGTCGTTGACCTGCTTGAAGTGGTCGACGTCGAGCAGGAACAGTGCACCGGCCGGCGTGCTGTCGGTCTGCGTGTGCGCCCTCATGAATTCCTGGAAGTGCCGGCGGTTGTACAGGCCGGTGAGCGGATCGCGCGCGCTCTGCTGCGCCAGTTCCAGGTTCTTCACCTGCAGCTGCGCGTTCGCGTGGCGCACCTTCCGGTACAGCAGCCCGACGATCACGGCGGCCAGTGCAAACACCACGGCCAGCAGCCACCAGATGCGCTGCTGCAGCCTGCGGTTGTCCAGTTCCGCGCTCTTCACGCGGTTTTCCTGGCGCAGCGCTTCCATCTGCCGCTGGTTCTTCTCGGTGTCGTACTTCTGCTGCAGCTCCAGCACGTCCTTCTGGCGCTGGGCGGCGAACAGCTCGACCGAGATGCGGCGCTCGCGGTGATACGCGTCGATGGCGCCGGCAAAATCGCCGGCCCGTTCGAGCGCCGGACCATATTCGCTCAGCACCGACTGCAGTTCCGGCTTGTTGCCGTTCTTTTCATAGACGGCCAGGCCGGCCTCGAACTGGCGCTTGCCCTCGGCCAGCCGGCCCAGGTTGATGTAGGCCTGGCCCAGGTTGATGCGGGCGGTGGCGATGTACAGCGTGTTCTTCACGGCGGAAGCGGCGGCCACGGCCTGCTGCGCGTAGCTGGCCGCGCGCGCGTAATCGCGCTCCTTCAGGTAGCAGTCGGACAGGTTGCCCAGCGTGCCGGCCACCATCTGCCGCGCACCGAGGCGCCGTTCCACCGCCAGTTCATCGAGCAGCGCGCGGCGCGCCCGTACATAGTCGCCGGAGCTGATCGCCAGGCCGTATTCCGTGTTCAGCGCGATGGCCAGGCGGCCGGGCGATGGCAGCGTGCGGGCCAGCGCCAGCGATTCGGCCTGCACTTCCCAGCCCTTGTCGTACTGCTGGAGGGCGGTGTACAGCACCGCCAGCGCATTCAGGGCGCCGGCGAGGGGCAGCCGGTCGTTCTTCACGCCGCGGGCGGCATCCACGGCCGCCTGCAGTTTCGCCAGCGCCGCCGGGTAATTGCCCTGCTCCTGGCGGCACTGGCCCGCCGTGAGCATCGTCAGCACGCGCAGCGACATGTCCCTGGTATTGGCCGCGCGCCCTTCCGCCTCGAAGCAGGCGAGGTGCGAAGCGGGCAGGTTGTTCAGCGAGTACAGCGAATAGGTGCGGGCCAGCATGCCCTTGGCAATGGCGCCATCGTCGCGCACCTGGCGGCCGTAGGCGACCAGCTCGTCGGCCAGCGCCAGGGCACGCCGCAGTTCGCCCTGGCGGCGCAGGGCGATGCTGTACAGGTAGAAGAATTCGGCGCGGGTGGCCACTGGCGCCTTGCGGGCGGCTGGCTCCATGGCCTGCAGGCGCCGGGTGGCATCGTCCGGCACGAAGCGGACCGTTTCGCGGGTGGCCGCCAGTTCCGCGTCCAGCGCGGGCTGGGCGGCCGCCGGCAATGGCGCTGCCAGCGCAAGGCATGAAAGCAATGCAACAGCGCTGCGGCGCCACAGCCGCACGGACATAGCGAGAGGGATTCGACCAGCCACGGATTTCCTTGGGACCGCCGCGCGCGAAGAGCGTGCGGCGCTTGATTATAAACTCACCTGCTTTCGATGTTGCAATCCGGAACGAAAATACCACGGATATTTGTTTCGCGGCGTTTTAACCAGAATTTAACGTTAGCGGTGTTCCACGGACTCATGCCGCCAGCTGCTGCAGCAGGTACAGCCGCTGGTACAGGCCGCCGTCGATGCGCATCAGGTCCTCGTGCGGGCCGGCCTCCTCGATGCGGCCGTGGTTCAGCACGATGATGCGGTCGGCATCGCGGATCGTCGACAGCCGGTGCGCGATCGCCACGATCGTCACCTGGCCGCGCAGTTCGTCGAGCGCTTCCTGCACCACCTGCTCGGTGGCGCTGTCGATGCGCGAGGTGGCTTCATCCAGCAGCAGGATGCGCGGCTGGCCGGCCAGGGCGCGGGCAATCGCGATCAGCTGCTTCTGGCCGGAGGACAGGCGTGAACCGCCTTCGCCCAGCAGCGTGTCGTAGCCGTCTTCCAGCGCCGTGATGAAGTCGTGCGCATGCGCCGCGCGCGCCGCCGTCTCGATGCGTTCGCGCGGCAGGCCGCGGCCCATGTCGATGTTCTCGTAGGCCGAGGCGGCCAGCAGGAACGGGTCCTGTGGCACCAGGCCCACGCGGGCGCGGAAGGCATCGTGGCCGATCGATTCGAGCGGCGCGCCGTTCATCAGGATGGCGCCGGGCCGCGCCGGATAGTAGCGCAGCAGCAGCGACAGCAGCGTGGACTTGCCGCTGCCCGTGTGGCCGACGATGCCGTAGAACGCGCCCTGCGGAATGCGCAGCGACAGGTCGTGCAGCACGTTCTGGCCGGCGTGGTAGGCGAAATCGAGATGGCGGATGTCGATGGCGGGCACGCCGGGGTCGGCCTCGCGCGCGGCATCCATGCCGGCATCCTTGCCATGCTCCGGCGCACCGGGTTCCTCCACCAGCGCCTGCACGCGCGCGGCCGCGACCACGGACTGCTGCAACTGGCTGAACTGCATGGTGATCTGGATGAGCGGCTCGATCACGCGCGCGATGTAGCTGATGAACGCGTACAGCACGCCCACTTCGGCGGCGCCCAGGGCGGCCGTTTCGGCGCGCAGGCCGAACACGTAGACGACGGCGGCCAGCAGGACCACGTTGAGCATGTCCAGCGCCGGGCGCAGGAAGCGCGCGTTGGCGCGGATCTCCGCCACGCGCTGCGTGTACTGGTCTTCGTTGGTGCGCGTGAAGCGGCCGGCGAAGCGTTCCTGCGCATTGTTCGCCTGCAGCACGCCCATGCCGCCGATCGATTCGGCCATCTGCGCGTTGATGTCGCTGCGCAGCTGGCGCGCCCTGGTGACGGCCGGCGCCGACTGGCGCTGGTACAGCCACACGATCAGGAACACGAAGGGCATCAGCGCCACCACGATGATCATCAGGCGCCAGTCCAGCCAGGCCATGGCGGCCACGGTGCCGACCAGCACGATGGTGCTGTCCAGGATCACGAACAGCACCTGGATGTACAGCGCCTTGACGGCCTCCGTGTCGTTCGTCACGCGCGACACCAGCTGGCCCGTGATGGCGCGGTCGAAGTAGGCCATGGGCAGGCGCAGCACATGGTTGTAGACCTGCTCGCGCAGCCGCTGCACGGAACGCATCGCCAGGCCGGACAGGCGCACCAGCTGCAGGTAGCGCAGCCACGAGGCGGCCCAGCCGGTCGCCAGCACGCCGCCCAGCAGCAGCGCCATGGCCTGCCAGTCCAGCACGCGGGGCAGCAGGTGCTCGTCGATCAGGCGCTTGCCCAGCAGCGGGCCGAGCACCTCCAGGCCGGCGGCCAGGGCCAGCCACAGGATGGCCCATCCGAGGTGACCCCTGTCCGGTGCGGCGGCGTGGCGCAGCAGGCCGAATGCCTGGCGCATCTGCTGCCTGTGCATTAACTTGTCGTGGGGCGTAGCGCCTGGTTTTCGTGAATCGTCAGACTGCATCGAGGCTGGCCTCCAGTTGTTGGTAGCGCCACTGGCTGGCATACCAGCCGTCCCGCGCCAGCAGCTCGTCGTGCGTGCCGCGCTCCGTGATGCGGCCCTGGCGCAGCACCACGATCAGGTCCGCGTTCACCACGGCCGACAGCCGGTGGCTGGCGATGATCGCGCTGCGCACCGGCCGGGCGCGGCGCAGTTCTTCCAGGTGGTCGAGGATGCGTGTTTCGGTGCCCGTGTCGACGGCGGACAGCGCATCGTCGAGCAGCAGCAGGTCGTTGTCGGACAGGAGGGCGCGGGCGATCGCCACGCGCTGGCGCTGGCCGCCGGACAGCGTGATGCCCCGTTCGCCCACTTCCGTTTCGTACCGGTGCGGGAACAGCAGGATGTCGTCGTGGATCGCCGCCAGGTCGGCGGCATGCTCGACCTGCGCGCGGGTGGCATCCGGCCGGGCCAGCGCGATATTGTCGGCGATCGTGGCGGAGAACAGGAACGACTCCTGCGGCACCCAGCTGATGGCGCCGCGCAGCGCGGCCAGCGTGTAGTCGTCCAGCGCGTGGCCGCCCCAGCGCACGGCACCGGACTGCGGCACCAGCTGGCGCAGCAGCACGCGCAGCAGCGTCGACTTGCCGGCGCCGGTGGGGCCCACCAGGCCCAGCGTCTGGCCCGGCTGCAGGCGCAGCGACACGTCGTGCAGCGCCGGTTCGGCCTGGCCCGGATAGGCCACCGTCAGGTGCTCCACGGCCAGCTCGCCCGGCGCCAGGCTGGCGATCGTGCCACGGTCGGCGATGGTCAGCGGCGCGTCCAGCATCGGCTGCAGGCGCGCCAGGGCGGCTCGGCCCCGTTCGATCAGCGACAGCACCCAGCCGGCCGCGAACATGGGCCAGATCAGCTGGCCCAGGTACATCGAAAAACTGGTCAGCGCACCGATCGTCAGCTGGTTCGTCCACACCAGGTAGCCGCCCAGTCCCAGCGTCAGGCCGGTGGCGGCCGTCAGCGTCAGGCCCACGGCGGGTTCGTATGCGGCTTCCCAGCGCTGCGCCGTGAGGGCCGCATCGGAAGCCTTGCCGGCCAGCTGGCCGAAGGTGGCGCCGCTGCGCTGTTCGAGGCCGAGCGTGCGCAGCGTGCGTACGCCGGACAGCGTTTCCTGCACATGTTCGTTCAGGGCGGAGAAGCGCTGCAGCGCATCGGCGGCGGCGGTGTGGATCTGGCTGGAGATGCGCCAGAACGCATACGCCATCAGGGGGAAGGGCAGCAGCGCGAACAGGGCCAGGCGCCAGTCGACGCCGAGAATCATGATGCCGACCACCATCACCAGCGACAGCGCGCCATCGAAGCCGGCCAGCATCGCCTCGCCGGCGGCCTGCTCGATCGCGTCGATGTCGTTGGTGGCCAGCGCCATCAGGTCGCCGGTGCGCTGCTTCTGGTAGAAGGCGGGACCCTGCAGGGTCAGGCGGCGGTAGAAGCGCGTGCGCAGTTCCACGCCGAGGCGGTAGGCGGCGGAATACAGCCGCACGCGCCACGCCACGCGCAGCACGTAGTTCGCCACGCCCACCAGCAGGAGCAGGCCGATGTCCCACAGCAGCTGGTCGCGTGTCATGCGGTGCGCCGCCAGCGCATCGATCATGCCGCCGATCTTGCGGGGGATCCAGACACCGATGACGGCCACCAGTACCAGCATCGCGCCGGCTGCCGCATAAGCGCGCCAGTGCGATCGCACGAAGCCGCCGATCAGCCTCGATAAACTCATGACGTATCCTTTATGAAGGCCGAAAGGATACCTCATGCCCGCCTGCGGTGTCGGCCGGATGGGTACGGCGCCGGACGGCGGTGGACCGACGAACAACGGGCCGCGGAGGACGCGGCCCGTTTTGCTATCATCCGGCGGCCAGGCCGGCTTATTTGCGCGACTTGCCCGGCAGGTTCTTCAGCGTGGTGGACGGCTTGTCGGCCAGTGCGGCCACGGCTTCGGCGACGGGCTTGCTGGCCGGCTTGGCGCGCACGTTCTTCGTGGTGGCGGCGCCCTCGCCGTCGAACAGCGCGGCGGAGCCCGCGGCGGGGGCCGATTCGGCCACGGCGGCGGCGATCTGTTCGACGGTTTTCTCGGTCGTGCCGGCCGCCTGCTCCACCACCGTACCGGTGACCGCCTGGGCCGAACCGGCGGCATTGGCGACATCAGAGACATTGGCGACATCGGCGACGGCCTGCGAGGCGGCGTCCACGGCCTGGCTGCCCGCTTGCGCCGCCGTGTCGGCCGCATCGAGCGTCTTGTGCGCAGCTTCTGCCGTGGCGTCGGCCACGGCGTCGCTGGCCTGCGCGCTTGTGTCCGACATTGCCTGCGCTGCCGCGGTGGTGGACCGGGCAGCCTGGCTGGCGGCGTCGATGGTGGCGGCGGCAACGGCTTCCGTGGCCTGCCGCGCTGCGGCTGCCATCTGTGCGGTGGCTTCCTGCGTCGCGGCCGCGGCGCTGTCGATCACGTCCCTGCCGGCCGCTGCGGCCTGCGGGAAGGTGGGCAGGCTGGGCAACTTCGGCAGCAGGCCCGCTGCCGCGCCGGTGGCGGCTTCGGTGCGGAACTGGTCGCGCGCCGTCTGCAGCAGTTCGGCATGCGTGGTGGCGGCGATCGAGAACAGCTCACGGCCGTACGAGGACAGCCCTTCCAGCGCCGAGAACGGGCGCGCCAGGTCCAGCGCCGCGCGGGGATCCTTCGCGTCGATCAGCTGGCGTGCCGCCGCGGTACCGCGTTCCGCCACATTGCGCGCGGTGCTGATGTTCAGCGCCAGCACCTGGCCGGCGCTGTCGAAGGTCTTTTTCAGGACGCTGTTCAGGAAATTCAACTGGCTTTCCAACTGGGACTTGCTCGTGGCGGAAATCTGCTCTGCAATCGAAGACATAAGCTCTCCCGATGATAGGAAATGTGGGGACGAATAAGAATGGATGAAGAACGGATGGTGCATTGCAATAAAGTCATTCTAGCGATGAAAACTGGCCTTGCAAAGCGCTTTATACACTCTTTATTTTGGGAGTGATGCATTGCAACATAAGCTGCTTACAAGCTTTTCCGGCTGGCGGGGACGGCAAGTTCGCCATTGCGCACGGGCCGCCGCGCTGACTACAATCGGCTTTCAGCCAGCCGAAAGAATGCCCCGATGGATATCGTCCTCCGCAATGCCGCGCTGCCCGATGGCCGCACGGGTATCGACATCGCCGTCGCCGACGGCCGCATCGCCGCCGTGGGCGAACGCCTGCCCGTGCAGGGCGCGCGCGAGATCGACGCGGCCGGCGACCTCGTCACGCCGCCGTTCGTCGACGCCCACTTCCACATGGACGCCACGCTGTCCTACGGCCTGCCGCGCGTGAACGACAGCGGCACGCTGCTGGAAGGGATCGCGCTGTGGGGCGAGCTGAAGCCGCAGCTGACGCAGGATGCGCTGGTGCAGCGGGCGCTCGACTATTGCGACTGGGCAGTGGCGCGCGGCCTGCTGGCGATCCGCACCCACGTCGACGTGTGCGACGACCGCCTGCTGGCCGTCGAGGCGCTGCTGGACGTGAAGCGCCGCGTGGCGCCCTACATCGACCTGCAGCTGGTGGCCTTCCCGCAGGACGGCCTGCTGCGCAGCGCCACCGCGCTGGCCAACCTGAAGCGCGCGATCGGCATGGGTGTCGACGTGGTCGGCGGCATCCCGCACTTCGAGCGCACGATGGCCGATGGCGCCGAGTCGGTGCGCATCCTGTGCGAGTACGCGGCGGCGCAGGGGCTCATGGTGGACATGCACTGCGACGAGTCGGACGATCCCCTGTCGCGCCATATCGAAACGCTGGCGTACGAAACGCACCGCCTGGGCCTGGGCGGGCGCGTGACGGGCTCGCACCTGACCTCGATGCATTCGATGGACAACTACTATGTCAGCAAGCTGCTGCCGCTGATCGCGGAGAGCGGCGTGGCGGCGATCGCCAACCCGCTCATCAACATCACGCTGCAGGGCCGGCACGACACGTATCCGAAGCGGCGCGGCATGACGCGCGTGCCGGAACTGATGGCGGCCGGCGTGACGGTCGCCTTCGGCCACGACTGCGTGATGGACCCGTGGTACGGCATGGGCTCGGGCGACATGCTGGAGGTGGCGCACATGGGCCTGCACGTGGCGCAGATGACCAGCCAGCCGGCGATGCGCGCCTGCTTCGCCGCCATCACCGCCAATCCGGCGAAGATCCTGGGCCTGCAGGGCTACGGCCTGGAGCCGGGCTGCCACGCCGACCTGGTGCTGCTGGACGCGGCCGATCCCGTGGAGGCGATCCGCCTGCGCGCGGCGCGCCGGCTGGTGCTGCGGCGCGGCCGCGTGGTGGCCGAGGCGCCGCCCGCCGTGTCGCGCCTGGACCTGCCGGGCCGCCCGGCGTCGGTCGCATTCCGGCACCGCCGCGCCATGTGACCGGCCGCCGCCGATGAAGATCCTGGAGACGGAGCGCCTGCTGCTGCGCACGCTGGCCACCAGCGACGCGGCGTTCTTCCTGGCGCTCGTCAACGAGCCTTCCTGGCTCGCCAACATCGGCGACAAGAACATCCGCACGCTGGAGGCGGCCAGTGCGCACATCCTGTCCGGTCCGATGCAGATGCAGCGCCGTCTCGGCCATTCGCTGTACCTGGTCGAACGCAAGGGAGATGGCATGCCGCTCGGCCTGTGCGGCCTGATCCGCCGCGAAGCGCTGCCCGACACGGACATCGGCTACGCGCTGGCACCGCGCCACTGGGGGCAGGGCTATGCGTTCGAGGCGGCGGCCGGCGTGGTGCGCCACGCCCGGAGCGTGCTGGGCCTGCGCCGGCTGTTCGGCATCACGGACCCCGGCAACGCTGCCTCCATCGCGCTGCTGCACAAGCTGGGCATGCAGTTCGTGCGCCGCACCCACCTGCCGCCGGCGGGGCGCGACACGAATGTGTACTGCCTCGAGTTCGGTCCGGCCGAAGCGTGCCGGACGCCCCCGCACGATCCGACGCGCTAAGCTCGAATGTTAAGATTCCTGAAACATCACAGCGGAGCAGACATGGCAATCCAGACGATCAACACGACGCCGATCGCCGGCCAGCGCCCGGGCACCTCGGGCCTGCGCAAGAAGGTGGGCGTCTTCCAGCAGCCGAACTATCTCGAGAATTTCGTGCAGGGCGTGTTCGACACGCTTGCCGCCAATGAGGGTGGCCTGGCCGGCCAGACGCTGGTGCTGGGCGGCGACGGCCGTTACCACAACCGCGCCGCCGTGCGCACCATCCTGGCGATGGCGGCGGCCAATGGCGTGGGCCGCGTGCTGCTGGGCCGGGGCGGCATCCTGTCCACGCCGGCCGTCTCCTGCGTGATCCGCAAGCACGGCGCGCTGGGCGGCATCATCCTGTCGGCCAGCCACAACCCGGGCGGCCCGGACGGCGACTTCGGCATCAAGTACAACATGGCCAACGGCGGCCCGGCACCGGAATCGGTCACCGAGGCGATCTACCAGCGCACCACCACGATCACGCAGTACCGCATCAGCGACGCGGCCGACATCGACATCGACCGCCTCGGCAGCGGCCAGGTCGAACAGATGGTCGTGGAAGTGATCGACCCGGTGGCCGACTACGCGCAGCTGATGGAAAGCCTGTTCGATTTCGATGCGATCCGCAAGCTGTTCGCGGGCGGCTTCACGATGCGCTACGACGGCATGAGCGCCGTCGGCGGCCCGTACGCGAAGGCGATCCTGGAAGGCATGCTGGGCGCGCCGGCCGGCACCGTGATCAACGGCGAGCCGCTGGAGGACTTCGGCGGCCACCATCCGGACCCGAACCCCGTCAACGCGGCCCAGCTCATCGAGCTGATGGCGCGCGACGATGCGCCGGACTTCGGCGCCGCCTCCGATGGCGATGCGGACCGCAACATGATCGTGGGCCGCAAGTTCGACGTGACGCCATCGGACAGCCTGGCGATCCTGGCCGCCAATGCGCAGGTGGCGCCGGGCTACCGCGCCGGCCTGGCCGGCATCGCCCGCTCGATGCCCACCTCGCGCGCGCCGGACCGCGTGGCCGAGGCGCTCGGCATTCCCTGCTTCGAAACGCCCACGGGCTGGAAGTATTTCGGCTCGCTGCTCGATGCCGGCCAGGCCACGCTGTGCGGCGAGGAGAGCTACGGCACGGGCTCGAACCACGTGCGCGAGAAGGATGGCCTGTGGGCCGTGCTGTTCTGGCTGAACCTGCTGGCCGTGAAGGGCCGGTCGGTGCAGCAGATCGTCGAGGAACACTGGCAGCGCTTCGGCCGCAACTACTACTCGCGGCACGACTACGAAGGCATCGAAAGCCATGCGGCCAATGTGCTGATGGACGACCTGCGCATCAAGCTGGCCAACCTGAAGGGCCAGCAGCTGAACCTGTACACGGTGGACTATGCCGACGACTTCGAATACACCGATCCGGTCGACGGTTCGCAGGCGACGAAGCAGGGCATCCGCATCGTGATGACGGACGGCTCGCGCATCGTGTTCCGGCTGTCCGGCACGGGCACCGAAGGTGCCACGCTGCGCGTCTACCTGGAGCGCTACGAGCCCGATCCTTCGCTGCACCATTCGCCCACGCAGCAGGCGCTGGCGGCCCTGATCGCGATCGCCGAGAGCGTGGCCAATATCACGGCCAATACGGGGCGGGCCGCGCCGAGCGTGGTGACCTGAGGGCCGGCGCCGGGCCGGGTGGCCGGCACCGGCGCGCGATCAGAACTCTTCCCAATCCGCTTCGCTGGTGCTGGCGGGTGCCTTGCGCGCGGCGGCGCTGGCCGCAGGTGCCGGCCGCGCAGGTGAAGGCGCTGCTGCAGGCTTGGTAGCGGTCGCGGGCTTGTGTTTCGCAGCCGGCAGGGCAGGGCGGGCGGCCGCGGCCGGCGCGTGCACGGCCCTGGCCGCGAGCCGCGAGGAAGAGGCCACCCCCTGCGCGACCGTAAACGTCCCCACCAGCTCCGCCAGCCGGCGCGCCTGCTCCTGCATCGCTTCCGATGCGGCGCTGGCCTCCTCGACCAGCGCGGCGTTCTGCTGCGTCACTTCGTCCATCTGCGTGATCGCCTGGTTCACCTGCTCGATGCCGCTGGACTGCTCGCGGCTGGCGGCCGAGATCTCGGACATCAGGTCCGTCACGCGCTGCACGCCTTCCACCACCTCGGCCATCGTCATGCCGGCCTGGTTCACCAGCTGCGTGCCGGTGCCCACCTTGCCGACCGAGTCGTCGATCAGTTCCTTGATTTCGCGGGCGGCCGTGCTGGAGCGGTGCGCCAGGTTGCGCACTTCGCCCGCCACCACGGCAAAGCCGCGGCCCTGTTCGCCGGCGCGCGCCGCTTCCACCGCCGCGTTCAGCGCCAGGATATTGGTCTGGAAGGCGATGCCGTCGATGACGGAAATGATGTCGACGATCTTCTTCGCCGAGGCATCGATCGCGCCCATCGTATCGACCACCTGCGCCACCACCGCGCCACCGCGCACCGCCACCTCGGAAGCGGATGCAGCCATCGCGCTGGCCTGCTGCGCGTTGTCGGCGTTCTGGCGCACCGTCGACGTCAGCTCTTCCATCGACGACGCGGTTTCCTCCAGCGAGCCGGCCTGCTGTTCGGTGCGCGAGGACAGGTCCATATTGCCGGCCGAAACCTGCGCGGCGGCGGTGGCGATCGTGTCGGTCCCGCTGCGCACCTCGGTGACGATGGCGGCCAGGCGGTCGCGCATGTCGCGCATCGCATGCATCATGCTGCTCGTGTCGCTGGCCTTCACCGGTACCGCTACCGTCAGGTCGCCGGCGGCGATGCTGGCGGCGATGGCCGCCGCGTCGGCAGGTTCGCCGCCCAGCTGGGCCAGCAGCGTGCGCGTCACGTACACGGCCGCGCCCACGCCGGCGGCCAGCGCGATCGCGGCCAGCACCAGCATCGACGTGACGGCCGTGTGGTAGGCGGCCCGCGCTTCGCCCGCTTCCTGCGCGTTGAGCGTGACTTCGAGCGCGGTGAGCTTGTCCATCGCATCGAGCCACACCCGCTGCACCGGACGCACCTTGTTCATCAGCGTGTCGGTGCTGGCATCGGCCTCGTTGGCGAGACCCTGCCGTTCCGCATCGGCCATCGGCGCCTTGGCCAGCGCCTCCTGCTGCACGATGGTGGCCCACAGCGTCTTCTCTTCCGCCTCCGTGCTCGGGTCGGCAAACATGGTGGCCAGTTTTGCCGCGTTTTCCGCATACACCGTTTCCTGACGGCGGATGCGTTCCACCTCCGGGCGCATCGCGTTCGTGTCGGTGAGCAGCGCCAGGTTGCGCAGGGCGATCATGCGGTCCATCACGCTGTTCTGCAGCGCGGTGATGCGGGCGATCTGCACGTTGTTGAATTCGGTGATGTTGTCGGCGCGCTCCTGCATCTGGCGCATCTTCAGCACGCCCGTCGCGACGATCACCACCAATAGCAGCAGCACGATCGCATAGCCGAGGGCGAGGCGGGTACCGACTTTCATGTTCTTCAGGTTCATGGATGTTCCGTTCAGTGACCGTGCGGTCGGTGGGCGTGGGACGGTTGCCGGGAAAATGCACGCGTGCCGGCACCGCGACTGCGTTGTGCCGTGGGGCAATTATATGGAAGTGGGAGCGGATGCGCAGGGGGGTGTTGCGCGTGCGCCGCGGCGTTGCGGTACCCCGCGCGCGGCCACTGACAATCGCAGCCGATTGGGGGATGGCGGGCTCCCGCACGATACGGCATCGCGGCGGGAGCCCTTGTGGCTGCTGTGCTTCTTCGTTGCGATCAGGCCTTGCGCGGGATGGTGCCGTGGCAGCCCGGCTCAGGATCGGACCGGTAGTTGTCGACCATCTTGTAGCGCAGCGCATACAGGCCGAAGGCCACCGCCGTGAGCAGCGCGAAGCCGGCGAAGAAGAACATCTGGAAAGCGATCACGGAGAGCCCGGTGCCATCGATATGGCCGAGCACCGCCTCGTTCTTCACGCTCGAATTCACGATCAGCACCCACAGGTTGCCGACCGTGACGGCCAGCGTCCAGAAGCTCATGATCGCGCCCTTCATCGAACGGGGCGCCTGGCTGTACGCGAACTCCAGGCCGGTGGCGGAGACCAGCACTTCGCCCATCGTCAGCAGGATGTACGGCAGCAGCTGCCACAGGATGGACATCGGCGTGCCGCCATCCATCGACACCTGGATCCAGCCGATCACCAGCCAGGCGGCGGCACTGAACGCGATGCCGGCCGTCATGCGGCGCAGCGCCGTGGGCTCGATGCCGAGCGCGCGCAGCAGCGGGAAGATGGCGAAATTGTTGAACGGGATGAGCAGCATCACCAGCGCCGGATTGACGGCCTGCATCTGCGCCGGCAGCACCTGGAATTCCCAGCCGAACAGGTTCAGCACGGGCGACGTCATCGCATTGGCCTGCACGATCCAGGTGGAGGCCTTCTGGTCGAACAGCGACCAGAACGGCGTGACCAGCGCGAACACCACGAGCAGGCGCAGCACGGCGCGCACGCCGTCCACCGCTTCGTCCGGATGATGGCCGCGGGCGCGTTCCAGCTGCATGGCCGTACCGATGCCGCCGAATGCCAGCAGCAGCACCAGCGCCGTGCAGGCGGCGATCACGAAGCCGCACGAGAACGACATCGCCAGCGACATGACGGCGCCGACGGCACCGATGACGGCCACGGCGAGGCCGGGCCGTCCTTCGCCCGGCTGCTGCGCCAGCAGGGCGGTGCGCGCCACCCGCGTCAGCGAATCCGGATTGGGCGGCGCGACCGGCACGTGCACGTACTTGCGCTTGCCCAGCCAGAAGATCAGCACCGCGAACGCCATCAGGATGCCGGGCACGCCAAAGGCGACCGAGGGGCCGTAGTTCTTCAGCAGCAGCGGCATCAGCAGCGAGGCAAAGAACGAGCCGAAGTTGATCGACCAGTAGAACGCGTCGTACACGAGCTTGGCGCGGTTCTTGTTGGTCTGGTCGAACTGGTCGCCGACGAAGGCCGAGACGAGCGGCTTGATGCCGCCGGCGCCCAGCGCGATCAGGAACAGGCCGAAGTAGAAGCCGTGCAGGTTGTCCTCGAAGACCGCCAGGCAGGCGTGGCCGCCCACGTAGAACAGGCTGAGCCAGAAAATGGTCTTGTACTTGCCAAAGAAGCGGTCGGCCAGCCAGCCGCCCAGCAGGGGCGTGAAGTAGGCACCGATGACGAAGGTGTGGAACACGTGCTTCGCCTCGCCGGCGCGGTCTTCCAGCGGGACGAACAGCAGCAGCGTGCTGATCAGGAATGGCGTCAGGATGTTGCGCATGCCGTAGAAGGAAAAGCGTTCCGCCCCTTCGTTGGCGATGATGTATGGAATCTGGCGCGGCAGCGGACCGTTGCCCGCTTCGTGGGTGGCGTTGACCATGGTTTCCCCAAAATTGTGGTGGACGCGATGCTAGGGGATTCCTGTCGGGCTGGCAACCTTCATCGGTGAAAGAGCATCCCGGACGGCAAAACGCCGGATGCAGGCACCCGGCGTTTCCTCACGAACTACACCGTTACCTTCAGTAGCGGCGCGGCGGCTGGGCAGCCTGGCGGTTCAGCGCCCGTGCCTGGAACTTCTTCCAGAGAAAGCCCGCGACTGCCATCAAGATCATCTTGCGCATACATCCTCCGTTTGGTTGATTGACACTGCACCTTACCCGAAGCTGCCGAACGGTGGCGCCTGCCTGCGCAGCGCTACGGCAGAGCCCGTGTCCACCATGGGGTCAACCCCAAAATCAGACACGGACTCATCCTTGGCTGTCACGCGGAGCCTCATGTACGGACGAGCTCGTGTCCGAAAACGGGGTTGACCCCAAGGTGGACACGGGCTCGGCTGTAAAAAAAGCTTGCGGAATTCTGTGGAACGTTTACGATATATCTCACTGCGATATATCTTAAGGAGTTGAAGCATGTTTCATGGACTGAAAAAACACGGCTGCCATATGCACGAACATCATCATCCCCGCGGGGGCGGGGGACGTCCGGCGCGGATGTTCGATGCGGGCGCGATGCGCTACGTGGCGCTGCAGCTGATTGCCGAGAAGCCACGGCATGGCTACGAAATCATCAAGGAGCTGGAAGGGCGGGTCGGAGGCGGCTATGCGCCGAGCCCGGGCGCGATCTATCCGCTGCTGGCGATGCTGGCCGACATGGGCCACGTGTCGATCGCCAGCGACGGCAACAAGAAGCTGCATTCGATCACGCCGGAAGGCCAGGCGTTCCTGGACGAGAACCGCCAGATGGTGGAAGCGCTGATGGCGCGGCTGGGCGAGGGTGGCGGTGCGGGACGCGGCCACGGGCGTGACGACCTGCGCGCCGTGATGCACGGGCTGAAGGAGGCGGTGGTGGAAAAGGCGCGCGACCGCGAAGCGCCGGAGGGCCGTCGCGAACAGATCGCCGCGATCCTGCGCCGGGCCGAAGAGGAAATCCGCAAGCTGGCCTGATGCCCGTGTCAAGGCGCTGTCACCGCAGGCTGTGGAATCGGGGCACGCCACCGGGAACGCCGCGAGTCATTCCACGGCTTGCGGTGACAGCGCCACTGCGAAAAGCCCGCGGCGCCAGGCAGGGCGCCATCGACGATCGCCGTTCAGGAACCCTGCCGCACGACGGTATCGAGCAGCCGCTGCGCCTGCTGCAGCACGGGCTTGGCGAGCGGGTCGCGGTCGATCTCGCCGAAGCTGCCTTCGCGCACGTGCAGGCCGTCCGCCGCCAGCAGGGATAGCCGGACATTGCCGAACGCCGGCGGCGGCGTGCGTTTCTTCACGGCGCCTTTCGCGGCCAGCCCGATGCCGGCATGCACCAGCAGCTTGCCGTGCTGCGCCACTTCCTCCGGCGCGCCTTCGAACACGGCCAGCCGGCCCGTCTGGTTGATGTACTGGACGCTGCCGTCCGCATACGCGGCCAGCACGTCGAGCCCCCCTTCCAGCGGCACCTCCACGACCACGCCCAGCAGCTCGCGCGATGCCACCGGCTGGCCGGCCGCGCGCAGCCAGTGCCAGGCCAGCAGCCGTACGCGGCTTTCCTCGGCGGGATCTTCGCCGATCGTCTGCACCACGCGGGGGTCGGGCGCCGCGCCGAACAGCGCATTGGACGCCGCACTGGCCTGCATCAGCTGCGGATCGTCGCAGAACAGCAGCTGGTAGACGAGATTGAGCTCGTCCTGCCGGTAGGGCTGGGCAGCGGACGCCTGGCGGCGCGAGGTGAGGGCGGCAAGCAGTTTCTTGAACATGGCATGATGATACGCCATCCGGCACGCGGGGCGGAGCCCTGCAAGCGATACCGGCTGAACTTACGGGCGTCCGGTCGCGCCGGCAGTGCGCTGCATGGGCTGCTGTTCGCTGCGCCAGCGCTGCAGGGTCAGCGTCGTGCCGCGCTCCGCATCGTCGACGAGGATTTCGCCATCGGCGGCGCCCACCAGGAAGCGGCCCCACGTCACGGCCGCATCGGGCCGGTTCTCGACGAAATCGAGCTGGTGATACCGCTTGCCACCCACGTCGCGCAGGCCGGCATCGAACGCCACGACGGCGCCATGCACCTTGCCGCCGGACGACTGCTCGATATGTTTCGCCCATGCCTGCAGCTCGGGCAGCGCCATCAGGCGGGCTTCGGCCTGTTCCCGGTTGAGGGGCGATGCTGGCACGGCGGGTCCCTTCGGAGTGGTTTGCCGGACGGCCGATGCGGCGGCCGCCTTGTCGGCCTGGGCGGGCCCCAGGTGCTGCGGATACAGGAACCACGCGCCCAGTGCGGCGGCCAGCAGTCCGAGTGTCGTGCCGGCCACGGCGGGGAAACGGGAAGGGCGGCGGGAAGGGGTGTGCATTGCAACGAACTTTTCGACCATGAATGTTGCGATCATGTTAAACGAAAGAGGCACGTTCCGGCGTTCCCCGACACCCCATTATTTTGGTCAGTCCTTCTTCGGCGGGAACCAGCCTTCCCAGGTTTCCTTGATGCTGGCGCGCACGGTGGCCAGCGCATCCGGGTCGCCCTTCAGCATCGCCTTCAGGTAGGCGGCCGCCTGCTTCACCGGCACGTCCGGCGGCAGGGGCGGCACGTTCGGATCCGTCACCATCTCCAGCACGCATGGCACGTCGGACGCCAGCGCCGCTTCCCAGCCGCCCGCCACCGCGTCGGCGCTGTCGATGCGGATGCCTTTCAGTCCGATCAGCTGCGCGTACTGCGCGTACGGGAAGTCCGGCATCTCCTGCGACGCCTCGTATTTCGGATTGCCGCCCATGACCCGCTCTTCCCACGTGACGAGGTTCAGGTCCCGGTTGTTCAGCACCATGATCACCAGCTTGCCGTTGCCCCAGCTTTTCCAGTACTTGGCGATGGTGATCAGGCCGTTGATGCCGTTCATCTGCATCGCGCCATCGCCCACCAGCGCGATCACGTGGCGCTCCGGATGCGCGAACTTGGCCGCCACCGCATACGGCACGGCGCAGCCCATCGTCGCCAGGCCGCCGGAGACACTGGTCATCATCCCGCGGCGCATTTTCACGTCGCGCGCATACCAGTTGGTGGCGGATCCCGAATCGCCCGTGACGATGCAGTTGTCCGGCAGGCGCGGCGACAGTTCCCAGAACACGCGCTGCGGATTGATCGGATCGGCCTCGTTCATCGCGCGGCCTTCCAGCACGCGCCACCAGCGTTCGATGCCTTCGCGGATCCCGTCCTGCCACTGGCGGTCGGTTTTCCGCTGCAACAGCGGGATCAGCGCGCGCAGCGTCTCGCGCGCATCGCCGATCAGGTTGAACTCCATCGGATAGCGCACGCTGGCGCGCCGCGCATCGATGTCGATCTGCACGCCGCGCGCCTGGCCTTCCTTCGGCAGGAATTCGCTGTACGGGAAGTTCGAGCCCACCATCAGCAGCGTGTCGCAGTCGTTCATCATGTCGTGGCTGGGCTTCGTGCCCAGGAGGCCGATGGAACCGGTGACGAAGGGCAGGTCGTCCGGCACGGCGGCCTTGCCCAGCAGCGCCTTGGCGATGCCGGCGCCGAGGATGTCGGCGATCTCGATCAGTTCATCGGTGGCGTGCAGCGCACCGGCGCCGGCCAGGATCGCCACTTTCTTGCCTTCGTTGAGAATGCGCGCGGCCTGCTGCAGCGCATCGAGCGGCGGCACGTGGCTGCGCGTCAGCTGGCCGATGCCGGAATGGACGGCGCCATGTTCGCGTGGCGGCGTCGGTACCGCATCGAGGTCCTGCACGTCGTTCGGGAACACGATGCAGGTGACGGTGCGCTGCTCCTTGGCGATGCGGAAGGCGCGGTCGATCAGGTGGCGTACCTGCGACGCATCGGTGGCCATGTGCACGTATTCGTGGGCCACGTCCTTGAACAGCGCGGTGAGGTCCACTTCCTGCTGGTAGTCGCTGCCGATCGCGGAACGCTTCTGCTGGCCGACGATGGCCACCACGGGCTGGTTGTCGAGCTTGGCGTCGTACAGGCCATTGAGCAGGTGCACGGCGCCGGGCCCGGACGTGGCCACGCAGACGCCCACCTCGCCGGTGAACTTGGCGTGCGCGGTGGCCATGAAGGCGGCCATCTCTTCATGGCGCACCTGGATGAAGTCGATGTCCTCCTGCCGCCCGAACGCGCCCATGATGCCGTTGATGCCGTCGCCCGGATAACCGAAGACGCGGCGCACGCCCCAGTCCTTCATGCGTTGCAGGAGAAAATCGCCGACCGTATCTGCCATGGTGAATCCCGTCGATAGTGGAAGGGCCATGATAGTTCCGGCAACCGTGCGCAGGCGCACGCGATCCCTGTCGCACGCCTGCTGCGCTTGCGTATGGATGAGAAGGCGGTAGTTCGCGCTCGGAGGTACCGTGCCGTGCCACGTTCCCGAGGTGCTTTCGACTGTCGGGTCTGCTGCTGCGCACCATCTGAAAACGTTGTTCATGCGGGACAGCCCGCCCGAAAAAACAGCAGCGCCTGCGTCAAACAGGACTATATTGGCTTCACAACAACCACGAAACAGGAGACGCAAATGGATATGGAACCGGACGACCGCACCGGGCGCTATGTTGGCTTCGGGATCAGCCTGGGTGCAGCGATCGGCTGCGCGATCGGTGTTGTGATGGGCAATTTCGCGATGGGCATCGGCCTCGGTGTCGGCCTCGGCAGCGCCGCCGGGGCGGTGCTGGCCCAGCGGCGGCCCTGAGCCGCACTGGTCGGCAATGAAGAACGGCTGCCCGGGGCAGCCGTTCCGCGTTTACGGCCGCAGCGACCAGGTGGCCACGAACTCGCGCGTGCCGTGCGGATGCGCGGCGAGCCAGGCATCCAGGTCGGCGCGATAGGCTTCCCGGTAGCGCAGGAACAGGATCCCGGCATCGAGCTGGTTGCGGTGATACAGGTCCTGCATGGCCAGCAGGCTCGGATCCTGCAGCCGCGGTCCGCCATTTTCGGCGATCTCGTCCGCGACTTGCAGCGCCTTGCGCCAGCGTTCCAGCTCGCGCGCATAGGGAGTGACGGATGCCCTGGTGTTCTGCGGGTTGGCATCGAATACCGCGAGTGCCAGCCACACGGCACCGTCGGCGGCGTCCTTGTTGTCCAGCGTCCCCTGCGCGAGTTCGATGTGCGGCTTGCCATCCTTGATGCTGGTGCGGGGCACCCGTGACAGGTTCACCACCGTCAGCGGCGGGGCGCCGGTCGCCTTGCGCAGCCCGCCGAGCTTGTCCCAGTTGGGCTTCTGTGCGGGATGCGCCGCGATGGCCGCCAGCAGCGCGTCTTCGGCATCCTGGCGCTTGCCCTGCTGGACCAGCGCGTCGGACAGGAAGCGCCAGGCCTGCGCATTGCGCGGGTCGGCGGCGGTGGCCTGCCGGAACAGCCGCTCGGCCTCGCCCCACTGCTGCTGCATGTAGGCGCAGTCGGCGGCGCCGACCCAGGCGGCGGAATACTGCGGATCCGCGGCCAGTGCGGCATCGTAGAGCCGTCGCGCCGCCACGTAGTCGCGTTGCGCGAAGGCGGTTTCGGCGTCGGACAGGGCTTTTGCTGCCGCGCCCTTCGGCACGTAGGCCGGAGCAGCGCCCTCGTCCTCCAGCTTGCGCAGCACTTCCTGCGCGATCGGATCGTTGGCGGCTTTTTGCAGGGCGGCGTGCGCGGCCGCGCTGGCCTGCTCCCGTATTTGCTGGCGAAGTTCCGGCTTGGCACCCTCGATCAGGTTGTACAGCAGGTCTGCCATCGACGATAGCGGTATGGAGGCTGCAGGATCCGCGCTGGCGGCCTGCTGGTATTTTTCGAAGGCCTCCTTGTTGCGGCCCTGGCTCTGGAGCGTGAATCCCTCCTGCACGAGCGCGCGCGAGGCGGGATTGCCTTCCAGGCTGGCCCGGGCAGGGGAACTGGCGGCGGCAGCCAGCACGATGCCGGCGATGAGTGGTTTCAGCATGGGATCTCCGTCATGGTCCGGGATACTAACCCGGCGCCCGGTCCGGAAAGTTCACGAAATGTCACGCGGAAATAAAAAGGCCGCTTCCGAAGAAGCGGCCTTTCGCGTTCGGCTGGCGCCAGACGGTGATTACATCATGCCGTCCATGCCGCCCATGCCACCCATACCGCCCATGCCACCCATGCCGCCGGCCGGCTTGTCTTCGGCCACTTCGGCCACCAGGCAGTCGGTCGTCAGCATCAGGCTGGCGATCGATGCGGCGTTCTGCAGTGCCGAACGGGTCACCTTGGCTGGATCCAGCACGCCCATTTCGACCAGGTCGCCGTAGGTGCCGTTGGCGGCGTTGTAGCCGTAGTTGCCGGTACCGGCCAGCACGTTGGCGACGACCACGGAGGCTTCTTCACCGGCGTTCTGCACGATCATGCGCAGCGGCTCTTCCATCGCGCGCAGCACGATCTTGATGCCGGCATCCTGGTCAGGGTTGTCGCCCTTGATGTCGATCGCGGCGCGGGCACGCAGCAGGGCGATACCGCCGCCTGGCACGATGCCTTCTTCAACGGCTGCGCGGGTGGCGTGCAGCGCGTCTTCCACGCGGGCTTTCTTCTCCTTCATTTCGACTTCGGTGGCTGCGCCAACCTTGATCACGGCAACGCCGCCGGCCAGCTTGGCCACGCGTTCCTGCAGCTTTTCGCGGTCGTAGTCGGAGGTTGCGCCTTCGATCTGGGTGCGGATCTGTGCCACGCGGCCTTCGATGTTCGACGCTTCGCCCGCGCCATCGATGACGATGGTGTTTTCCTTGCCCACTTCGATACGCTTGGCCGAACCCAGTTCTTCCAGCGTGATCTTTTCCAGCGTCAGGCCGATTTCCTCAGCCACGACCTGGCCGCCGGTCAGCACGGCGATGTCTTCCAGCATGGCCTTGCGGCGGTCGCCGAAGCCAGGGGCCTTGACTGCGCAGGTCTTCAGGATGCCGCGGATGTTGTTGACCACCAGGGTTGCCAGCGCTTCGCCTTCGATGTCTTCGGCGACGATCAGCAGCGGACGGCCGGCTTTTGCCACCTGTTCCAGTACCGGCAGCAGATCGCGGATGTTCGAGATCTTCTTGTCGCACAGCAGGACGAACGGGTTCTCCAGAACGACCGTCTGCTTTTCCTGGTTATTGATGAAGTAAGGCGACAGGTAGCCGCGGTCGAACTGCATGCCTTCCACGATGTCCAGCTCGTCGTTCAGGGACTTGCCGTCTTCCACGGTGATGACGCCTTCCTTGCCCACTTTTTCCATCGCTTCGGCGATGCGCTCGCCGATCGACGAATCGGAGTTGGCGGAGATCGCGCCGACCTGGGCGATTTCTTTCGACGTGGTGGTTGGCTTGGCGATTTTCTTCAGTTCTTCGACGGTGGCGCTGACGGCCTTGTCGATGCCGCGCTTCAGGTCCATCGGGTTCATGCCGGCGGCCACGAATTTCATGCCTTCGCGAACGATGGCCTGGGCCAGCACGGTCGCGGTGGTGGTGCCGTCGCCGGCGTTGTCGGAGGTCTTCGATGCGACTTCCTTGACCAGCTGCGCGCCCATGTTCTGCAGCTTGTCCTTCAGTTCGATTTCCTTGGCGACCGAGACACCGTCCTTGGTGACGGTCGGCGCGCCGAACGAGCGTTCCAGCACCACGTTGCGGCCTTTCGGGCCCAGGGTGACCTTGACGGCGTTGGCCAGGATGTTGACGCCTTCAACCATTTTGGCGCGCGCTGCGTCGCCGAAGATTACTTCTTTAGCTGCCATGTTTGTGTTCTCCGTGAATTCTGTAAAGGTGCTTGATTACTTGTTGACGATGGCCATGATGTCTTCTTCGCGCATCACCAGCAGCTCGTCGCCGTCGACCTTGACAGCCTGGCCGGAGTATTTGCCGAAGAGAACGCGATCGCCAACTTTCACTTCCAGTGCACGCAGCGTGCCGTTGTCGGCAACTTTACCGTTGCCAACTGCCAGCACTTCACCCTGGTCCGGCTTTTCAGCGGCGGCATCAGGAATGATCAGGCCGGACGCGGTCTTGGTTTCCTGGTCCAGGCGTTTGACGATGACGCGATCGTGCAGAGGGCGAAGGTTCATACAAAACTCCTTATGTGTACGGTGAGGTTGAAACGTTGTTAGCACTCTCGGCTAACGAGTGCCAATGATTATAGGGATGCCACTACGCGATTTCAAGAGAATTCATATTTGGAAATTCACCGGGCGGCGATCTGACCCTTTGCGAGAGCGCAAGGATGGCGCCGCTGACAACGTTTGCGAGGGTGCCATGTGCCGTAAGCTGGCGGCGAGTGAAGGCAAAACAGCGCATTTTCGTTGACACAACATGCCGCGCCACAACGCTCTCTTTGTGTTTTGACAAAGACAAAGCGCGGGTGCACACTGTGTTTTCGGCCTCCGCCTGCGTGCGGCAGGGGGCAAGGGGCAGGTGCGCAGCGGTCAGCAACGGTGATATCAGCGGAGGCTACGATGTTCCAGACAAAATTCCCCAGGGATGTCCACGCGCCGAACTGGGTGCGGGTGGCGATCAATGTGGCGGCCGGCGCGGCACTCGGCGCGGTGGCGGGCGCGGTGCTGCTGCTGGCACTGGGCGCGGTAGGCTGAGCCCTTTCTTCTTCATGCCGGGCGCGACAAACTGCTGGCGCCCCTGCATGAAACGCTTGCCATTAAGATGCCTTTAAGTGTAGATCGACAGCAATTCTGTTGACCACGCTATCGTGCACCCCTATAGTGGCGGGATGATTTCCGACTTCCAAGACCTCGCCGACAAGATCGAGCAGCTCGCCGAACTGACGCTCTCGCTGCGCCGCGAGAACGCGCAGCTGCGCCGGGCGAACGCCGCGCTGGTGGCGGAAAACCTGGGTTTCCAGGGCCGCCTTTCCGAAGCCCACCAGCGGGTCTCCGCGCTGCTGGAACATATCCCGCCGCTGGAAACGCCGAAGCCGGAAGAAGAGGACGCGCAGCCATGACGAACGTCGACGTCAACATCATGGGTTCGGCCTACCGGCTGGTCTGCAAGGAAGGCGAGGAGCGCGCGCTACGCGAGGCGGCCAGCCTGCTGGACAAGAAGATGACCACCATCCGCGACACCGGCAAGGTGAAGGGCAACGACCGCATCGCCGTGATGGCGGCGCTGTCGATGGCGGCGGAATTCCTGACGGCGAAAGCGCCGGCCGGGCCGCTGTCCGAAATCTCGCTGCTGGAAGTGCAGCAGAAGCTCGCCGCCATGCACCGGGTGCTCGACGGTGCGCTCACGCCGCAGGAAAATCTGTTCTAGCGCACGATTGACCTTTCGCGGAATGCGAATGAGGAGTAAACTGCGTCTCACCCTGCGGTGTTCGAGATTGCCATATATTCCTTGAACCATTTACACGCATAGGTTGCGGGATATTGTTTGGCGGGTGTGAGCGTCGCTAGTCCGATGAACCCGAAGTTGAACTGACTGTGACCGCCTTGAACCGTAAGGTTCAGGATGCCGGTAAAACGGCACAGGCGGGGCCTTACAAGTAGTAGCATTAGTGGAAGCGGTTGTTGTACCGGAAGGTGCAGCAGCCGTTTTTTTACGTCCACGTTTTCTTTCCGAGCGGAGCGTCGCATGGCGAAGCAGTACTGGCTGATGAAGTCCGAACCCGATGACGTCAGTTTCGACGACGTGCTGGCAGCAAAAGACCAGACCACGTCATGGTACGGCGTGCGCAATTACCAGGCCCGTAACTTCATCCGCGACGGCATGCAGGTCGGCGACGGGGTGCTGTTCTATCACTCCAGCTGCGCGGTGCCGGGCATTGCGGGCATCGCCGAAATCGTCAGCGCGCCGTATCCGGATGCGTCGCAGTTCGACCCGAAAAGCCCCTTCCACGATCCGAAGGCCACGCCGGAAACCCCGCGCTGGACGGGCATCGACGTGAAGGCGGTGAAGAAGGGCCGCTACCTGGACCTGAAGGAACTGCGCAGCCACCCGGAACTGGAGCACATGCGGCTGCTGGCCAAGGGCAGCCGCCTGTCCGTGATGCCGGTCGAACCGGCCGAGTGGCGCTTCATCCTGAAGCTGATCGGCTGATGACGACATCAAGGCTGGTGTCTCGGTGCCAGGCACCAGGACATGTCACGGTGCCTGGCACCGAGACACGAACTCATCAGCGGTGTCAGGCCGTGACGGGTGCCACGCCGTAGGCCTTGCGGCGATACGACCACACGAGCATCGCGATGGCCGCCACGATCATCGGCAGCGACAGCACCTGGCCGGACGTGATGGGCAGGCCCAGCACCGTGGTCTCCCAATCCGGCGTGCGGAAGTATTCGGTGAAGAAGCGCGCGCAGCCATACAGCAGCGTGTACATCGCACCCACCGCCAGGCGCGGGCGGGCGTGGCGGGCGAACAGCCACAGGATGATGAACACGAGCAGGCCGTCCACCAGCATCTGGTAGATCGGCGACGGATGGCGCAGGCCTTCCAGGAACACGGGATCGGGCCACAGCGGATAGCGCGTGTCCGGCCACAGCATCGCCCAGGGCAACGTCTGGTCGCCGGCCACGCGGCCCGGCAGTTCGGCATTGATGAAGTTGCCCAGGCGGCCGCACGCATACCCCAGCGGCACCATTGGCGCGATGAAGTCATACACGTCGAGCAGGTTGCGCTTCGCCTTGCGCGACCAGAACCACATGGCGATCAGCACGCCGATGAAGCCGCCGTGGAAGCTCATGCCGCCGTGCCAGACCTGCAGGATCTCGATCGGGTTGGCGAAGAAGTAGCCGGGCCGGTAGAACAGCACCTCGCCGAGACGGCCGCCGACCACCACGCCCAGCATCCCGTAGAACAGCATGTCGTCCAGGTCCTGGTTCTTCCAGCCCAGCGCGGCGATGTGCGGCTGCCTGATGCGCACGCGGCCCAGCGCGATGAACAGCGCGAACGCCAGCACGTACATCAGGCCGTACCAGTGGATCGCCACCGGGCCGAGCTGCAGGGCGACGGGATTGGGCATCGGGTGTATCAGCATTCAGAGTCTCTTTCTCATCAAATCCAGGAAGCCCTTCAGCACGGGCGAGGGGTTGTCGCGGCGCCAGGCGAGGCCCGTTTCGACCAGCGGCGTCGCCTGGGCGAGCGGGCGGTATTCTACTCCCGGGCGCCGCAGGTTCGACACCGATTGTGGCACAAGTGCGATGCCCATGCCCGCCGAGACGAGGCTGACGATCGTCTGCATCTGGATCGCTTCCTGGCCGATCACGGGTGTGATGCCGGCCGCGCGGAACACGGACAGGATCGCGTCGTACAGGCCGGGCGAGATCGCGCGCGGGAAGATAATCAGGGGCAGCGGCGGCAGCGTCTTGAGGTCCGCTTCCTGCCTGCCGCGCAGTTCCGGCAGGTTGGCCGGCGCGGCCAGCACCAGCGCCTCCTTCAGCACCGGCAGATACTCCAGCTCCGCGCGCGCCCGCTCCGGCAATGGCGGGATGAGCAGGCCGGCATCGACGCGGCCGTGCAGCAACTCGTCGATCTGCAAGTCGGACGTGGCTTCCTGCAGCGTGATCTGCACCTGCGGATAGGCGGACCGGTAAGCGCGCAGCGATGGCGGCAGCACGCTGTAGTCGGCGGACGAAACGAAGGCCAGCACCAGCCGGCCTGCGGCGCCGGACGCGGCCCGCGCCACCAGGCCCGGCAGCTCGGCCGCCTGCGCCAGCAGCCAGCGCGCTTCGGGCAGCAGCGCCGCACCGGCCGGCGTCAGCGCCACGCCGCGGCGGTTGCGGTCGAACAGCGCGGCACCCAGTTGCTCCTCCAGCGCCAGGATGGCCTGCGACAGCGGCGGCTGCGTCATGTGCAGGCGCTTTGCCGCCCGGCCGAAGTGCAGCTCTTCGGCCACCGCCGTGAAGTAGCGCAGCTGGCGCAGTTCGATGTTCATCGCAGTGTCATTCTTGATATGCAAAAGGTCTCACAGACCATTAAATCATATATTTGACAACTGATGTGGCAGGGCGCAAGCTGATGCCCTTTGCTTTGACGCCGACGTCCAGGAGACACCATCATGCCAACCTACCGTTCCTACACCACCACCCAGGGCCGCAACATGGCCGGCGCCCGTGCCCTGTGGCGCGCCACCGGCATGAAGGATGGCGACTTCTCGAAGCCGATCATCGCCGTCGTCAACTCGTTCACGCAGTTCGTGCCGGGCCACGTGCACCTGAAGGACCTGGGCCAGCTGGTGGCGCGCGAGATCGAGGCGGCCGGCGGCGTGGCGAAGGAGTTCAACACCATCGCCGTCGACGATGGCATCGCGATGGGTCATGGCGGCATGCTGTACTCGCTGCCGTCGCGCGACCTGATCGCCGACTCGGTCGAATACATGGTCAACGCGCACTGCGCCGATGCGATGGTGTGCATCTCGAACTGCGACAAGATCACGCCGGGCATGCTGATGGCCGCGATGCGACTGAATATTCCCGTGGTGTTCGTGTCCGGCGGCCCGATGGAAGCGGGCAAGGTCCTGAAGGTCGTCAACAACAGCCAGAAGATCATCAAGCTGGACCTGGTCGATGCGATGATCAAGGCCGGCGATACCACCGTCTCGGATGCCGACGTGGCGGAGATCGAGCGCTCGGCCTGTCCTACCTGCGGCTCGTGCTCCGGCATGTTCACCGCGAACTCGATGAACTGCCTGACCGAGGCGCTGGGCCTGTCCCTGCCGGGCAATGGCACCGTGCTGGCCACACACTCGGACCGCAAGGAGCTGTTCCTGCGCGCCGGCCGCCTGATCGTGGAGATCACCAGGCGCCACTACGAGCAGCACGACTACTCGGTCCTGCCGCGCAATATCGCCACCAAGGCCGCCTGGGAAAACGCCATGGCGCTGGATGTGTCGATGGGCGGTTCCACCAACACCGTGCTGCACCTGCTGGCCGCCGCGCACGAAGCGGAAGTGCAGTTCACCATGGCCGACATTGACCGCATCTCGCGCAACGTGCCGTGCCTGTGCAAGGTCGCGCCCATGACCGACAAATACCACATCGAGGACGTGCACCGCGCCGGCGGCATCTTCTCGATCCTGGGCGAACTGGCGCGCGCCGGCCTGCTCGACACGTCGCTGCCGACGGTGCACAGCCCGACGATGGGCGACGCGATCGCGAAGTACGACATCCGCGTGAGCGATGACCAGGCGGTGCACCAGCTGTACCGCGCCGCCCCGGGTGGTGTGCCGACGCAGACGGCGTTCTCGCAATCGGAACGCTTCGAATCGAATGACCTCGATCGCACGGCCGGCTGCATCCGCGACCGCGAGCATGCGTATTCGCAGGATGGCGGCCTGGCGGTCCTGTACGGGAACATCGCCGAGAAGGGCTGCATCGTGAAGACGGCCGGCGTGGACGAGAGCATCCTCAAGTTCTCCGGCAAGGCGCGCGTGTTCGAGAGCCAGGATGCGGCCGTGGAAGCCATCCTCGGCGACACGGTGCATGCGGGCGATGTCGTCATCATCCGCTACGAAGGGCCGAAGGGCGGGCCGGGCATGCAGGAGATGCTGTACCCGACGTCGTACATCAAGTCAAAAGGGTTGGGCAAAGCGTGCGCGCTGTTCACCGACGGGCGCTTCTCCGGCGGCTCGTCCGGCCTGGTGATCGGCCACGCGTCGCCGGAAGCGGCGGAAGGCGGCGCCATCGGCCTGGTGGAAGAGGGCGACCTGATCGACATCGACATCCCGAACCGCACGATCAACCTGCGCGTGACGGTCGAGGACCTGGCGCACCGCCGCGCCGCGATGGAAGACAAGGGCGCCGCCGCCTGGCAGCCGGTGGACCGCGAGCGCTACGTCTCGCAGGCCCTGCGCGCCTACGCTGCGCTGACCACCTCCGCCGACCGGGGCGCCGTCCGCGACCTGTCGCAGCTGAAGCGCTGATCCGCACGGCTACAGCCGAGGCCGTGTCCACCATGGGGTCAACCCCGTTTTCGGACACGAACTCAACCATATAACTGTCGGGCTCGTGTCCGATTTTGGGGTTGACCCCAAGGTGGACACGAGCTCGGCTGTGGCTATTTCTTCCGGTCGCCGAAGCGCTGCTTGAGGCGGTCCTGGCGGCGCTTGGCGTCTTCGTCGTGGGCCTTGCGCTTGTCGAGGCCCAGCATCGGTTCGACGAATTCGAACCACATGAAGGCGGCGACCATCAGGCCGGCGATCCACCACCAGGACAGCTCGGCAAAGCGCCAGACTTCGAACCAGCGCAGCGCGCACAGGGCAAGGATGATGAGGATGATCGGCATGGTGGGCTCCCGGAAGGTTCCATCCTAACGGCGATGGTTACATGTGGCAACAACTGCGCGGCGTGGCGGGTCAACGCCAAACCCGAGCGCTTCGTTGTGGAATAGCCGCTATATGTCCGCCCTTATGGGAAAAAGGTTAGAATCAGCGGCAAATTAATCTGGAGAAATCAATGAAACGTTTCGTGATGGGTGCAATGGTACTGGCTTCCGCCCTGGCGTCGAACGCGGCGCTGGCGAACGCTGACCTGGCGAAGGCGAAGAACTGCATGGCATGCCACGCGGTCGCCAACAAACTGGTGGGCCCGGCCTACAAGGACGTGGCGGCCAAATACGCGGGCCAGAAGGATGCCGAAGGCAAGCTCGTCACGAAAGTGATGAAGGGCGGCTCCGGCGTGTGGGGCGCGATCCCGATGCCGGCCAATCCGCAGGTGAGCGAAGCCGAAGCGCGCACGCTGGTGAAATGGATCCTGACGCAGAAATGAATGTGGCCGCACATGCGGCGCAGGCAGGGGTAAAAAAACCGGGCAAAGGCCCGGTTTTTTCATGGTCGGCTCGATCGAGCACCTTGTTTGATCACCTTATTTGATTACCTCGATCAGGCTCTTCTTCCCGCCCTTGAACGTGTACAAGGTCAGCGCGCCATCCTTGATGTCGCCGAACTGGTCGAACGCCACGGTGCCGATATTGCCCTGGTAGCTCACCTTGAACAGGCTGGGCAGGTATTTCTTCGGATCGGCCGATTTCGCATCGGCCATCGCGGCCGCCATCGTCATCACGGCATCGTACGAATACGCCGCATAGATCTGCACATCCTGCCCGAAACGCTTCTTGTAGCGCGCGCCGAATTCGTCGACCTTCTTCTGCGATGCCGCCGTCACGCCGCCCGCTTCCGCGCAGACGATCGCTTCGTCGCCCACGGTCGGACCGGCCAGCTTCGGCATCGCTTCCGTGCAGATGCCGTCGCCGCCCGCCAGCTTCGTCTTGATGCCCAGTGCCTTCATCTGGCGCACCAGCGGGCCGCCGACCGAATCCATGCCGCCGAAGAACACCAGGTCCGGATTCTTCGCGCGGATGCTGGTGATGATGGCCGAGAAGTCGGTGGCCTTATCGTTGGTGAACTCGCGCGCGACGATCTGCACGCCGCCGCCGGACTTGCGCACGCCCTTGGCGAATTCGTCCGCCAGGCCCTGGCCGTAGGCGGTGCGGTCGTCGATCACGGCGATCTTCTTTGCGCCCAGCTTCTTCACGGCGTAGTCGCCCAGGCTGGCACCGAGCTTGTTGTCGTTGGCGACCACGCGGAACGTGGTGTTGAACTTCTGGTGCGTGTAGACGGGGCTGGTGGCCGATGCGGAGATCTGCGGAATGCCGGCGTTGTAGTAGATGCGCGATGCGGGGATCGACGTGCCGGAGGTCTGGTGGCCGATCACGCCGTTCACCTTGGCGTCCGCCAGCTTCTGCGCGGCGGCCGTGGCCTGCTTCGGATCGGCCGCATCGTCCTCGGCCTGCAGCACGAACTTGACGGCCTTGCCGTTGATCCTGAAGCCCTTGGCGTTCAGGTCTTCCACGGCCAGGCGCGCGCCGTTCGACGTGTCCGTGCCCAAGTGGGCGGACTGGCCGGACAGCGGGCCGACGTAGCCGATGCGTACCACTTCCTGCGCCAGTGCGCTGCCGGAGACGAGCACGGTCGCGGCGACGGCGAGGGAAATCAGCTTCTGTTGCATATGTGTTTTACTCCAATCGATATGCGGCCACATCATAAGGGCCGCAGCAAAAACAAAAGGCCGTCCAAGGACGGCCCGCTCGGGGTGTCTCCCTGAGTATTCTTTTAATGGACCACTTCCAGCTTGGTCTTCTTGGCGCCCGGATAGGTGAACAGCGTGAGGGAACCGTTGTTGATGTCGCCGAACTGGTCGAACGTGATCAGGCCCGTCACGCCCTGGTACTTCACCTTGGCCAGGAACGGCAGGTATTTCTTCGGATCGGCCGAACCGGCATCCTGCATGGCCTGCGCCATCGTCATGACCGCATCGTACACGTAAGGCGCGTACAGCTGCACTTCCTGGTTGTAGGCCTTGCGGTAGCGGGCGTGGAAGTCGTCCATGTTCTTCTGCAGTTCCGCCGGCACGCCGCCCGCTTCGGCACAGGTGACGACGCCTTCGACCGCCGTGGCGCCGGCCAGGCGCGGCAGCGCATCGGTACACACGCCGTCGCCGCCCATGAACTTGGCCTTGATGCCCAGCGCCTTCATCTGGCGCAGCAGCGGGCCGCCCACGGCATCCATGCCGCCGAAGAAGACCAGGTCCGGGTTCTTCGCCTTGATGCTGGTGAGGATGGCGTTGAAGTCGGTGGCCTTGTCGTTGGTGAACTGCTTGTCGACGATCTGCGCGCCTTTCGCGCCCTTCACGAATTCGGTGGCCACGCCCATGCCGTAGGCGGTGCGGTCATCGATCACGGCGATCTTCTTCGCGCCCAGCTTGGTCACGGCGTAGCTGCCCAGCGTGCCACCCAGTTTGCTGTCGTTGGCCACCACGCGGAACGTGGTGTTGAACTTCTGCTTGGTGAAGATCGGGTTGGTCGAGGCGGGCGAGATCTGCGGCAGGCCGGCGTTGAAATAGATGCGCGAGGCCGGCACCGTGGTACCCGAGTTCAGGTGGCCGATCACGCCATTGACCTTGGCATCGACCAGCTTCTGCGCCACGGTGGTGGCCTGCTTCGGATCGGCGCCGTCGTCCTCGAGCTGCAGCACGAACTTGACGGGCTTGCCGGCGATCTTGATGCCTTTCGCATTCAGGTCGGCCACGGCCAGCTTGGCGCCGTTCTCTTCATCCTTGCCGAGATGGGCCTGGGCGCCGGAGATCGGACCCACGTGGCCGATCTTGATGATTTCCTGCGCATGGGCGACACCTGCCGCAGCGGACGCCGCGAAGGCGGCGGCGGTGGCAACTGCGATGAACTTCGTCTGCATACTCGTTCTCTCCGATGAATTGATTGGGGCACCTCGTGAGCGCCGTCAGTGCGAGAAGGTACAACAATTCGCGTGACGGGGAAAGGCGCCGCGATGGAATTTTTGCAGGGGCGGCGTGGCTTGCACCGGAGGAGGGCAGCCTTGCACCGCGCGAGCCGCTTCCTTCACTCTTTTCGTGCCTGCGCCAGCTGCCCGGCGACACTCTCGGCCACGCTCGCCGCGATGGTCTCGCGCAGCCCGGCGCGCAGTTGACCGGCCAGATCCTGTGCAAGCTGCCCAAGTGCCTGGGCCACCTGCGCTTCGATGGCGGCCTCCACGCGTGCCGTCAGCTGCTGCACGACCGCCTCGTTCAGGCGCTGTTCCAGCGCGGCCCAGTCCTGCTCGGGCTTGTCGATGATCGGCGCAGCGGCCGGTGCACTGACGGCCGGCGGCAGGGCCGTGACGATGACGGCCGCGCCGGTGCGCCAGACTGCCGGCGTGACAGCTGCCGGCGCCACCGTGGCAGGTGCCGCAGCGAAGGAGACCGCTGGCGCTGGTGCTGGCGCGGCTTCGGGCACGATCGCCGGCTCGGCACCCGTACGCCAGACTGCTGGCGTGGGGGCTGCAAGGGAAGGTGTTGCGGTTACGGGTTCAGGCTTCGGCGCCACGCCGGTGCGCCAGACTGCGGGCGCAAAAGCCGCTGTCAATACGGCAGCAGGTGCCGCGGCAAACGATGGCAGTGGCGCGGGATCGGACTGGGGCTCGGACGCCAGCCCAGGCCCCGCTGCGAAGGATGGCTCTGGCGCTGGTGCCGAAGCTGGCTCCGACGGGGGCTCGGACCCGAGCGCCGGCTCGTGCTTCAACCCGGGTGCAGGTTCGGTGGCCGCTGGCCCGGTTGCCGGCACATCCTCGCGCAGCACCTCGGTCAGGACGGGGATGCCCGGATCGAACGATGCGGCGGACGTCATGCCTTGCCCACGGTGAGGTGGGCGGGCTGGAATTCCTGCCGCTTGTAGGCCACGAAGCGCAGGCGTCCCGCCGCCACGTCCGCTTCGTCGGTGGAGACCACTTCGATCAAACGGGGGAAGTTCTCGAACTGCGCCGGTGCGCGGCGTGCCAGGTTCACCAGCAGGTCGGCCTGCGGCAGCTCCACGCCATCGCTGTCGGCCAGCACGATGGGCGTGTCCGGCGCCAGCGGATCGTTCACGTGCGCGTGCGGCAGGAAGTCGGTGGCCGAGAAACCCCACAGCGCGTCGTCCAGCTGCGCCAGCTGGCGGGCATCTTCCGCCAGCACCACGATGCGGTTGCGCGCGCCGTAGGCCTTGCGCACCAGGCGGCAGGCGTACAGGATCTTGTCGGGGACGTTGGTGTGGAAGTCGATGCGGGTCATGCGGGTATTGTAGCGTGGGCGGACATCGGGTGAAAAATGGGGTCTGTCCCCATTTTTCAGGCAACCAGGTTGCCGCTTTGCTGTTTCCCTTTACGCGGCCATGCCGGAGTGGCGCAGCAGCGCGTCGATCTGCGGTTCGCGGCCGCGGAAGGCGGTGAACGATTCCAGCGCCGGGCGCGAGCCGCCCACGGACAGGATCTCGCTCAGGAACTTGCGGCCCGTGTCGACCACCCTGTCGTCCGCGCCATCGAGTTGCGCCGCTTCCTCGAATGCCGCGTAGGCATCGGCGGACAGCACCTCGGCCCACTTGTAGCTGTAGTAGCCGGCCGCGTAACCGCCGGCGAAGATGTGGCCGAACGAGTTCTGGAAGCGGTTGAACGACGGCGACTTGATGACGGCGAAGCGCTGGCGCACCTCGTCGATCACGTCCTGCACCGACTTGCCCGAGTCAGGGGCATAGTCGAAGTGCAGGTGCATGTCGAGCAGCGAGAACTCCACCTGGCGCAGGGTCTGCAGGCCGGACTGGAAGTTCTTCGCCGCCGTCATCTTGTCGAACAGCGCGCGCGGCAGCGGCTCGCCCGTCTTGTAGTGCGCCGTCATGTGCGACAGCACGTTCCACTCCCAGCAGAAGTTCTCCATGAACTGGGATGGCAGTTCCACCGCATCCCACTCCACGCCGGCGATGCCGGACACGCCCAGCTCTTCGACGAGCGTGAGCATGTGGTGCAGGCCGTGGCCGAATTCGTGGAACAGCGTGATCACTTCGTCGTGCGTGAACAGCGAAGGCTGCACCTTGCCATCCTTGACGGCCGGTTCCGTGAAGTTGCAGGTCAGGTAGGCGATCGGCGTCTGCAGCTGGCCATTTTCCAGCCGGCGGCTGCGCGCGTCGTCCATCCACGCGCCGCTGTTCTTGCCGGGGCGGGCGTACAGGTCCAGGTAGAACTGGCCCACCAGGTCGCCATCGCGCTCGATGCGGAAGAAGCGCACGTCCGGATGCCACACGGGCGCCTGGTCCGGCAGGATCTGCACGCCGAACAGGTTTTGCACGAGCTTGAACAGGCCGTCGATCACCTTGTGCTCGGGGAAGTACTGCTTCACTTCCTGCGCCGAGAACGCATAGCGGTGCTGCTGCAGTTTTTCGGATGCGTACGGCAGGTCCCAGGCCTGCAGGTCCGTCAGGTTCAGGTGCTCCTGCGCAAAGGTGCGCAGTTCTTCCAGGTCCTTCTCGGCGAACGGGCGGGCCCGTTTCGCCAGGTCTTCCAGGAACTCGATCACGTGTTCCGGGCTCTGCGCCATCTTCGGCACCAGCGACACCTCGGCGAAGTTCTTGTAGCCCAGCAGCTGAGCTTCTTCCGCGCGCAGCTTCAGCAGCTTGACGATGTTGGCGCTGTTGTCCCACTTGTCGCGCTCGCTGAACACCTCGCCCAGCTCGGAGGCCTTGGTGGCGTTGGCGCGGTAGACCGTCTCGCGTAGCGCGCGGCTGTCGGCGAACTGCAGGATCGGGTAGTACGATGGGAAGTGCAGCGTGAACTGCCAGCCCGCCTTGCCGTTCTTTTCGGCCAGCGCCTGGGCAGCCGCCTTCACATCGTCCGGCAGGCCGGCCAGTTCCGCTTCGTCCTCGACCAGCAGCTTCCAGTCGTTGGTGGCATCGAGCACGTTTTCCGAGAAGCGCGTGGACGTGACCGCGTGTTCTTCCTGGATCTGCGCGAAGCGTTCCTTCTGTGCCGGCGGCAGCTCGGCGCCGCCCATGCGGAATTCGCGGATCGCGTTCTCGATGATGCGCTTGCGGGCCGGCGACAGCGTTGCGAACTCGGGCGACGCCTGCAGCGCCTTGTATTGGGCGAACAGCGCCTCGTTCTGCGCCAGCTCCGTGAAGAACTCCGTGATCTTCGGCTGGTTCTCGTTGTACACGGCGCGCAGCTCGGGCGTATCGGCCACGTTGTTCAGGTGACCGACGATCCCCCAGGCGCGGCCCAGCAGCTCCGTCGCGTTTTCCAGCGGCGTGACGAAGTTCTGCCACGTGACGGCGTCGGTGGCCGCTTCCAGCTTGGCGACCACGGCGCGGTTCTGCGTCAGCAGCTCGTCGATGGCCGGCGTTACGTGTTCCGGGCGGATCGCGTCGAAGCGCGGCAGGCCGCCGAAGTCGAGCAGGGGATTGTCAGTCATCGTCATAGTATTTTTCCGGTCTAGAGTTTTGCGAACCATCGGCTTCGCGGATCGTTCAAAGCGCCTCGGGCTAGGCGCAGCGTCGCAGTCAGTGCTTCAGCACCGAATTGACCAAGGGCTGGCGCTGCAACAACGCCCCAGGCGCCTTTTAACGATCTCAGCGTTCCGCCGATTGGATCGTGTTCATTAACAGCATCGTGATCGTCATCGGACCCACGCCACCCGGCACCGGCGTAATGTGCGCGGCCACTTCGCGGATGGCGGCAAAATCCACGTCGCCACACAGCTTGCCATTATCGTCGCGATTCATGCCCACATCGATCACGATTGCGCCCGGCTTCACCATGTCGGCCGTCAGCGTGTTGCGGCGGCCGACGGCGGCCACGATCACATCCGCCTGCTTCGTGTACACCGACAGATCCGGCGTAGCGCTATGGCAGATGGTGACGGTGGCGTTGGCCTGCAAGAGCAGCAGCGCCATGGGCTTGCCCACCGTGTTGCTGCGGCCGATGACGACGGCGTGCTTGCCGCGCAGGTCGGTGCCGGTCGATTCGATCAGCTTCATGCAGCCGTACGGCGTGCAGGGACGGTAGCCGTCCAGGCCCGTCATCAGTTCGCCGGCCGACAGCACCGAGTAGCCGTCCACGTCCTTGGCGGTGGAAATCGCCTCGATCACCTTGTGGGGGTTGATGTGCTTCGGCAGCGGCATCTGCACCAGGATGCCGTGGATGGCCGGATCATCGTTCAGCCCCGCGATGCGCTCGAGCAGCGCCGCCTCGGTCAGGTCGGCCTCGTACTTTTCCAGCACGGAGTGGATGCCCACGTCGCCGCATGCCTTCACCTTGTTGCGCACATAGACCTGGCTGGCCGGATCTTCGCCGACCAGGATCACGGCCAGGCCGGGCTGCTTGCCCCTGGCGGTGAGCGCGGCGGCGCGCGCGGCGATTTCCGAGCGCAGTTGTTGGGAGAGGGCGATTCCGTCGATCAGTTGTGCAGACATGGTGTGGTCAGTGATGGGAGGATGGAAGACCGACATTATAAAGGGTGGCCGCTCATGTGCCCCGGTCGGATGCTCGCGCAGGCAATCGGGCCACCCGGCTTGCATGCGCATGCAAATGCTGCGGTGCCCAATCCCTGCGATCCCAATGCGATCTCCCGAAAGTCGGGAATTTATGCGGCAACGCAGCATTTTCTCATAGGAGAATTTCATAATGTGGAAAGACCTTCCGCATTTTGAAAAGGCCGATTTCACTGTTAGAATCCTCACACTTAGCCAAAGTCTTAGTAAATAATCCAGTACATTCGCACCCCAGCGTCCGCCGCCAGATGTTCCGGTTGGGCCCTCATCGATCACTAAGGAGACTCGTTACATGTCAGCTCAACTAGACCAGGTCACGGCCCAAACCGCCAACGATCCGGACGCGCAGGAAACCAAGGAATGGCTCGAGGCGCTGGACGCCGTACTGCAGAACGAAGGCCCGGAACGCGCCCAGTACCTGATGGAGCGCCTGGCCGACCTGGCGCGCCGCCGCGGCGCCGACATCCCGTATTCGGCCAACACGGCGTACGTGAACACCATTCCTGCCGACGTGGGCGCACACTGCCCGGGCAACCTGGAATACGAAGAGCGCCTGCGCTCGTGGATGCGCTGGAACGCCATGGCGATGGTGGTCAAGGCCAACCGCGCCGATGGCGACCTGGGTGGCCACCTGTCCTCGTTTGCCTCGCTGGCGAACATGCTGGGCATCGGCTTCAACCACTTCTGGAAAGCGCCGAGCGAAGAGCACGGCGGCGACCTGCTGTACATCCAGGGCCACTCGTCGCCCGGCGTGTACGCGCGTGCCTTCCTGGAAGGCCGCCTGACGGAAGAGAACCTGCTGAGCTTCCGCCGTGAAGTCGACGGTGGCGGCCTGTCGTCGTACCCGCACCCGAAACTGATGCCGGACTTCTGGCAGTTCCCGACCGTGTCGATGGGCCTGGGCCCGCTGATGGCGATCTACCAGGCACGGTTCCTGAAGTACCTGCACGCCCGCGGCATCGCCAATACCGACGGCCGCAAGGTCTGGGCCTTCTGCGGCGACGGCGAGATGGACGAGCCGGAATCGCTGGGCGCGATCGGCATGGCCGCCCGCGAGATGCTCGACAACCTCGTCATCGTCGTCAACTGCAACCTGCAGCGCCTGGACGGTCCGGTGCGCGGCAACGGCAAGATCATCCAGGAACTGGAAGGCGAGTTCCGCGGCGCCGGCTGGAACGTCGTGAAAGTCATCTGGGGCCCGGGCTGGGACGAGCTGCTGGCCAAGGACAAGGAAGGCATCCTGCAGCGCGTGATGATGGAAACCGTCGACGGCGAATACCAGAACTACAAGGCCAAGGACGGCGCCTACGTGCGCAAGCATTTCTTCGGCAAGCATCCGAAGCTGCTGGACATGGTCGCCAACATGAGCGACGACGACATCTGGCGCCTGACCCGCGGCGGCCACGATCCGCACAAGATCTACGCCGCCTTCAAGGTCGCCCAGGAAGCCCAGGGCAAGCCGACCGTGCTGCTGGTGAAGACCGTCAAGGGCTACGGCATGGGCAAGTCGGGCGAGGCGCGCAACACGGCGCACCAGACCAAGAAGCTGGACGACGAGGCGATCCGCGAAATGCGCGACCGCTTCAACATCCCCATCCCGGACGACAAGCTGGCCGAGATCCCGTTCTTCAAGCCGTCCGACGACGCGCCGGAAATGAAGTACCTGCACGAGCGCCGCAAGGCCCTGGGCGGCTACCTGCCGCACCGCCGCATGAAGGCCGACGAGACGCTGGTCGTGCCGCCGCTGGAAGCGTTCAAGAACGTGCTGGACGCGACTGCGGAAGGCCGCGAGATCTCGACGACCCAGTCGTTCGTGCGCATCATTACCGCACTGCTGCGCGACCAGAGCCTGGGCCAGCGCGTGGTGCCGATCCTGGTCGACGAATCGCGGACCTTCGGCATGGAAGGCCTGTTCCGCCAGATCGGCATCTTCAACCAGCAAGGGCAGCTGTACGAGCCGGTCGACAAGGACCAGGTGATGTACTACCGCGAGGACAAGGCCGGCCAGATCCTGCAGGAAGGTATCAACGAAGCGGGCGGCATGAGCTCGTGGATCGCCGCGGCCACGTCGTACTCGACGAACAACCGCGTGATGATCCCGTTCTTCACGTACTACTCGATGTTCGGCATGCAGCGCGTGGGCGACCTGGTATGGGCCGCCGGCGACATGCGCGCCCGTGGCTTCATGATGGGCGGCACGGCCGGCCGCACGACCTTGAACGGCGAAGGCCTGCAGCACGAGGATGGCCACAGCCACCTGTTCGCCGCGGCGATCCCGAACTGCCTGCCGTACGACCCGACCTTCGGCCACGAGCTGGCGGTCATCATTCATGACGGCCTGCGCCGCATGGTGACGGAACAGGAAGACGTGTTCTACTACATCACCATCATGAACGAGAACTACGCGCACCCGGGCCTGAAGGCCGGCCAGGAAGAGGGCATCCTGAAGGGCATGTACCTGCTGCAGGAAGGCACGGCGAATGCTGGCCAGCGCGTGCAGCTGATCGGCTCCGGCACGATCCTGCGCGAGTCCATCTTCGCCGCCGAGCTGCTGGAAAAGGACTGGGGCGTCGCCGCCGATATCTGGTCCGCACCGTCGCTGACCCTGATTGCCCGCGATGGCCAGGATGCCGAGCGCTGGAACCTCGTGAACCCGACCAAGGAACAGCGCGTGCCGTACGTGACGCAGCTGCTGAAGGACACGCAGGGCCCGATCGTGGCCACGACCGACTACATGCGCCTGTACGCCGAGCAGATCCGCGCCTTCATGCCGAAGGACCGCACCTACCGCGTGCTGGGCACCGACGGCTTCGGCCGTTCCGACAGCCGCGCCAAGCTGCGCGAGTTCTTCGAGGTGAACCGCTACTACATCACGGTGGCGGCATTGCGTTCGCTGGCGGAAGAAGGCAAGATCGAGATGGCCGTCGTCGAACAGGCCGTCGTCAAGTACGGCCTGAACCCGAACAAGCCAAATCCGGTGACCCAATAACGAGAATACGGAGCGAACGCTATGAGCATTGTGGAAGTCAAAGTCCCGGACATCGGTGATTTCAAGGAAGTCGAAGTCATCGAGCTGATGGTGAAGGTCGGCGACACGATCAAGGTCGACCAGTCGCTGGTCACCGTGGAATCGGACAAGGCATCGATGGAGATCCCTTCGTCGACGGCTGGCGTGATCAAGGAAATCAAGGTGAAGGTGGGCGACAAGATCGCCGAAGGCTCGCTGCTGCTGACCGTGGAAGCGGAGGGCGCCGCTGCTGCTCCGGCGGCCGAAGCGGCGCCGGCTGCTGCCGCTCCTGCTCCGGCCCCTGCTGCCGCCCCGGCGCCAGCGGCTGCCGCCCCTGCTGCATCGGGCGGTCCCGTGGAAGTGAAGGTGCCGGACATCGGCGACTTCAAGGAAGTGGAAGTCATCGAGGTGATGGTCAAGGTCGGCGACACGATCAAGAAGGACCAGTCGCTGGCCACCGTCGAATCGGACAAGGCGTCGATGGAGATTCCGTCGTCGCACGAAGGCGTCGTCAAGGAACTGCGGATCAAGGTCGGCGACAAGGTAGCCGAGGGTTCGGTGGTGCTGGTGGTCGAAGCCACTGGTGGCAGCGCTGCACCTGCTGCTGCTCCTGCGGCCGCTCCAGCTGCTGCCGCGCCTGCACCAGCTGCGGCATCCGCTCCTGCTCCGGCACCTGCTCCGGCACCTGCCGCGGCGGCGCCGGCCACCGCTGGCGTCTCCGGCAAGCTGGCGCACGCCTCGCCGTCGGTCCGCAAGTTCGCCCGCGAACTGGGCGTGGATGTATCGAAGGTGCCTGGCACCGGTCCGAAGAACCGCGTCACGCAGCAGGACGTGCAGAACTACGTCAAGGGCGTGGTGGCCGGTGCCGCGTCGGCACCGACGGCTGCTCCTGCCTCGGCTGGCGGTGGTGCGGGCCTGAACCTGCTGCCATGGCCGTCGCTGGACTTCTCCAAGTTCGGCGAAACGGAACTGCAGCCACTGCCGCGCATCAAGAAGATCTCCGGCCCGAACCTGCACCGCAACTGGGTGATGATCCCGCACGTGACGCAGTTCGAGGATGCCGACATCACGGACCTGGAAGCATTCCGCGTCGACACCAACAACGCCAACGCGAAGAACAAGGATGCCGCCAAGCTGACGATGCTGGCCTTCGTCATCAAGGCCTCCGTCGCCGCGCTCAAGAAGCACCCGACGTTCAACTCCTCGCTGGACGCCGAGGGTGCGAACCTGATCCTCAAGAAGTACTACAACATCGGCTTCGCTGCCGATACGCCGAACGGCCTGGTGGTACCGGTGGTGAAGAATGCCGACCAGAAGAGCGTGTCGCAGATCGCCCGCGAGATGACGGAACTGTCGCTGGCCGCGCGCGAAGGCAAGCTGAAGCCGGCCGACATGCAGGGCGCCACGTTCACGATCTCGTCGCTGGGCGGCATCGGCGGCTCGCACTTCACGCCGATCGTCAATGCACCCGAGGTCGCGATCCTCGGCCTGTCGAAGGCATCGATGAAGCCCGTGTGGGACGGCAAGCAGTTCGTGCCGCGCCTGATGATGACGCTGTCGCTGTCCTACGACCACCGCGTGGTCGATGGCGCGACCGGTGCCCGCTTCGCAGTCTACCTGGCAGAAGTGCTGGGCGACATGCGCAAAGTGCTGCTGTAAGGAGATGACCCGATGAGCACTGTCGAAGTAAAAGTACCGAATATCGGCGACTTCAAGGAAGTCGAAGTCATCGAGCTGATCGCCAAGGTGGGCGACACGATCAAGGTCGACCAGTCGATCGCCACCGTGGAATCGGACAAGGCATCGATGGAGATTCCATCGACGCACGCCGGCGTGATCAAGGAACTGAAGATCAAGGTGGGCGACAAGGTGTCGGAAGGTTCGCTGCTGATGGTCGTCGAGGAAGCTGCCGGCGCTGCTGCTCCTGCTTCGGCCCCTGCTGCTGCTGATTCCACCACCACCCCCGCCGCGCCGGTGGCCACGGCGGCCGAGAGGGGCGCTGCGCCGGGCCAGGCCGCGCCGGTGTATGGCGGCCCTGCCGTTCCTGCGCCCGCTGCGGCACCGGCTTCCGGTCCTGCACCGGCCGCCGGTTCGTATGCCGGCAACGTCGATGTGCAGTGCGACATGATGGTGCTGGGCGCCGGTCCCGGCGGCTACTCCGCCGCGTTCCGCGCCGCGGACCTGGGCCAGAGCACCGTGCTGGTCGAGCGTTACGCCACGCTGGGCGGCGTGTGCCTGAACGTGGGCTGCATCCCGTCGAAGGCGCTGCTGCACCTGGCGTCCGTGATCGACGAGACGTCGCACCTCGGCAAGCACGGCGTGAAGTTCGCCAAGCCGGAAGTCGACATCGACGAGGTGCGCAAGTACAAGGACAGCGTCATCGGCAAGATGACGGGCGGCCTGGCCGGCATGGCGAAGGCGCGCAAGGTGCAGGTGGTGCAGGGCGTCGGCCAGTTCCTCAGCCCGAACCACATCGAAGTGACGGGCGCCGACGGCACCAAGAAGGTCGTGCAGTTCAAGCAGGCCATCATCGCGGCCGGTTCGGCCGTCGTGAAGCTGCCGTTCGTGCCGGAAGATCCCCGCATCGTCGATTCGACGGGCGCGCTGGAACTGCGCTTCATCCCGAAACGCATGCTGGTCATCGGCGGCGGCATCATCGGCCTGGAGATGGCCACCGTCTACTCCACGTTCGGTGCGCGCATCGACGTGGTCGAGATGATGGACGGCCTGATGCAGGGCGCCGACCGTGACGCCGTGAAGATCTGGCAGAAGTACAATGCCGCCCGCTTCGACAACATCATGACGAAGACGAAGACCGTCGGCGTGGAAGCGCTGCCGGAAGGGATCAAGGTCACGTTCGAAGCCGCCGAAGCCGGTGCCGCAGCGCCGGAACCACAGGTCTATGACATGGTGCTGGTGGCCGTGGGCCGCAGCCCGAACGGCAAGAAGATCGCTGCCGACAAGGCCGGCGTGCAGGTGTCGGACCGCGGCTTCATCGCCGTCGACAGCCAGATGCGCACCAACGTGCCGCACATCTTCGCCATCGGCGACCTGGTGGGCCAGCCGATGCTGGCGCACAAGGCGGTGCACGAAGGCCACGTGGCGGCCGAAGCGGCTGCCGGCCAGAAGTCGCACTTCGACGCGACCGTGATCCCGTCCGTCGCCTACACCGATCCGGAAGTGGCATGGGTGGGCCTGACGGAAGACGAAGCGAAGGCCAAGGGCATCAAGGTCGAGAAGGGCCACTTCCCGTGGGCCGCCTCGGGCCGCGCCGTGGCCAACGGCCGTGACGAAGGCTTCACGAAGATCCTGTTCGACGCCGAAACGCACCGCATCGTGGGCGGCACCATCGTCGGCACGCATGCCGGCGACATGATCGGCGAGATCGCTCTCGCCATCGAGATGGGCGCCGACGGCACCGACATCGGCAAGACGATCCATCCTCACCCGACCCTGGGCGAGTCGATCGGCATGGCCGCCGAAGTGTACGAAGGCGTCTGCACGGACCTGCCGCCGGCCCGCAAGCGCTGATTCTGCGGTGCTTGCCCGGAAACGCCACCCCGTGTGGCGTTTTTTTTCGCCAATATTTCCGCAAAAATGGGGACAGACCCCATTTTTTTGGCAATATTTCCTGGAAAATGGGGTCTGTCCCTGTTTCTGAATCCGCCGATGCTCACGCTCCAGCAAACCCTCGCTTTTTTGGCCGCCGCCATCCTGATCACGGCGTCGCCCGGGCCGGACAACCTGATGGTGCTCAGCATGGGCATCTCGAAAGGCCGCCGGCAGGGCATCGCGTTCGGTCTGGGCTGCGCGGCGGGATGTCTGAGCCATACGCTGCTGGCGGTGATCGGCGTGAGTGCGCTGATCGCGGCGTCGCCGACGGCCTTCACGGTGCTGAAGGTGGCCGGTGGCCTGTACCTGGTCTGGATGGGCTTCAACGCTTGGCGTTACGCGGGCGTGGTCCGCATCGACGAGGTGGGGATGGCCGACCAGCCGCTCGGCCAGCTGTTCCGCAAGGGGATGGTGGCCGCCATGATCAATCCGAAGGTGATCCTGTTCTTCCTGTCCTTCCTGCCGCAGTTCGTCATTGCCGCCAATGGCCATGTGGCGTGGCAGCTCGGCGCGCTGGGCGTGCTGTTCGCCGCGCAGGCCGCCGTACTGTTCGGCCTGATCGGCTACTTCTCCGGCGCCGTCGGCCAGTGGCTGTCCAAGCGGCCGAAGGCGGGGCCGGTGCTGGACCGCATCGCCGGCACCGTCTTCATCGGGCTGGGATTGCGGCTGATCGTTTCACGATGACATGGAAGGGAATGCCGATGCTGGAACTCCGTCCCACCTGCGAACACTGCGACAAGGCGCTGCCGCCCAACGCGCCCGACGCACGTATCTGCTCCTACGAATGCACGTTCTGCGCGGATTGTGTGGACGAGCTGCTACAAAACGTCTGCCCGAACTGTGGCGGCGGATTCACACCGCGCCCCGTCCGGCCGGCGAGTAACCGGAAAAACAACAACTATCTGGGCAACGATCCCGCCAGCACGGTGCGCAAATACCGTCCCGTCGACCTCGTCGCTCATGCCGTTTTCGCTGCGCCGCTCCAGCAAATTCCCCCGGCAGAGCGCTGAACGCCGCACCCCTCAAAAAGTTTCCAGAAATCGGGGACTGTCCCCAATTCCAGGAAATATTTCCAAAAAACGGGGACTGTCCCTGGTGTTGAACTGTGGCGGAGGATTCACACCGCGTCCCCTCCGGCCGGCATGGAACCGGAAAAAACAACAACTATCCACGCAACGATCCCCGTGGCATGGCGCATAAGTATTTCCCGTTGACCGCGCCGCTTACACTGGTTTTGCCGCGCTGCTCAGTAAATCCCTCGGCAGAGCGCTAAGCCCCTCTCTTTCCAGAGCAAAAAATTTCCAAAAAACGGGGACTGTCCCCAATCCCAGGAAATATTTCCAAAAAAAGGGGACAGTCCCCGAGTTTTGGAAATTACGCGCGGCAGAGGGTGGTCTTCATGCGCGGCGCAAGGCGCCTTGACGCTTGCAGAAGTGCTCGACGAGCGTGCGGTGCGGCGGCAAGTCAGCCACCGCGTGGCGCGCGAGCCCGGCGATGGTCTGGAACTCGCGGCGCGCCGCCTCGAGGTCGGGCAGGGAGGTAGCGTTCGCGTGCAGGCGCGTGGCGTACTCCATCCCGTACAGCACGTACTGCCAGCTGGACGGCGGGTACATCTCCAGGTCCGTGACGAAGTCGAGCCGGTGCGGCGGCCGCGCGCGCCACATGGCCAGCTGGTCGCGCAGCGTGTCGGGGATGGTCGCCGGATCGGCGTTGTCCGTCCAGAACGCGTGGTCGGTGCGCTGCGTGAGGCAGTAATGCAGCTTCACGAAATCGACGATGCGTTCATAGCGCGTCTTCATCTGCGCGTTGAACAGCTTTGCTGCCGGCGCCAGGTTGCCATCGTGCGGGAACAGGTAGCTCACCAGGTAGGTCGCCGCTTCGATCAGCCCGATACCGGACGATTCCAGTGGTTCCAGGAAGCCGCCGGAGAGGCCGATCGCCACGCAGTTCTTCACCCACTGCGTTTCCCGGTAGCCCACGTTCAGCTTCAGCATGCGGGGTTCCCGGTCGTTGGCGGCCGGGCCGATGTAGGCGCGCAGGATCCGTTCGGCGCGCTCGTCTGACGTGTGCCGGCTCGAATACACGTAGCCGATGCCGCGCCGCTCGTGCAGGCCGATGTCCCAGGTCCATCCTGCTTCGTGCGCGGTGGCGATGGTGTACGAAGGAATCGGCGCATCGACGCGTGCGTAGGGCACCTGCATGGCGAGGGCACGGTCGACGAACAGCGTGTCGCTCACGCTGCGAAACGGCGCGCCCAGTGCCTCGCCGACGAGCCGCGCGCGAAAGCCCGTGCAGTCGATGTACAGGTCGGCCGTGAGCGCGCCCGCTTCGCGCGTCATGACAGACGCGATGGCGCCATCGTCACCGAGCGTGACCCCATCGACGGTCGCTTCGATGCGGTGCACGCCGAGCGTCTGTGCATGGCGGCAGAGGAGGGCGGCGAAGCGGCCGGCGTCGAAGTGGTAGGCGTAGTTCAGCGGGCCCAGATAGTCGCCGTCGGTCAAGCGCTTCGGCCCGTGCGACTGGTCCGCCACGTGCTTCTGCAAGGTGGCCGCGGCGGCGAACGGCACGTTGGCGCCGGCAGCACCCATCAGCCAGTAGGGCAGCAGCTCCGGGCCGCCCGGTCTCTGGCTCGGCTGGCTGAAGGGATGGAAGTAGTGATCGTGTCCCGGCGTGCCGGATGGGCGCACCCAGTGGTCGAAGCGGATGCCCTGCTTGAACGTGGCGCTGCAGTCGCGGATGAAGGTGGCCTCGTCGATGCCGATCGCCGACAGCGTGCCGCGGATCGACGGGAACGTGCCTTCGCCCACGCCGATGATGCCGATCTCCTTCGATTCCACCAGCGTGATGCGGATCGCCTGCGCATCGCGCGCGCCCAGCGTCTTCGCCAGGAAGCATGCCGCCAGCCAGCCGGCCGTCCCGCCACCGACGATGAGGATATTGCGGATGGGTGCCATGGGTCTCCTCGTTGCATGTTCTAACTGCTCAGCCCGTGTCTACTCGGGGTCAGTCACCAAAGTTGACGCGAGCTCGGCTGTAATGATCCTTCGCTGTCGAGCTCGTGTCCCGTTTGGTGCCTGACCCCGAAGTTGACACGGGCTCGGCCGTATTGTCGTCCGTTGCCATTTTGCTACAGGCCGGCATGGTGAGCCCGGGCACGTGTGCTCTCGGATCACGTCGACGATCGCAAGCACTGCCGCCCTTGCACCCTGCATTCCAATGCCTTGAATGCATTTTTTTGTTGACAGCCCAAATCCCGAATGACTACTATGAAAACGGTTTCAGAAGCTTTGCAATCGTTTTCACTCTACTTGAAATCGATTTCAATCTCAACAGCATCATTTCTAACAATATATCGCACTGCCACGCAGCAGTGCAGCAACGAAGGAGACTCATGATGACCCGCACCCTCCGCGCGCGCCGCCTCGGTACGCCCATTCAGCTCGCCGTTTTGACCCTGCTGGCCGGCCTGAATGCCGCCCAGGCACAGACGGCCGGCGTCAATGCCACGCCGGAAGTTCCCAAGGACGAGCAGCAGTCGCAGAAGGCCGCCGAAGCCAATTCCACCGTCATTCCCGAGGTCTACGTGACGGCCACCAAGCGCAGCACCTCGCTGCAGCGCACCCCCGTTGCCGTCACGGCCATCAGTGCCGCCACGCTGGACGACAACCACGTGCAGACCATCCAGGACGTCGTCAACCTGGTGCCGGGCTTCTCGGCCACCAGCCAGGGCGACCACGGCGTGATCACCATGACGATGCGCGGCATCGGCAACGACAGCGCGAAGACGGAATACGCCGACCCCGAAGTGGCCATCTTCGTCGACGGCATCTATTCGCCGCGGCCGGAAGGCGCCACCACATTGCTGTTCGACCTGGAAGGCATCGAGGTGCTGCGCGGCCCGCAAGGCACGCTGTGGGGCCGCAACTCCACCGTCGGCGCCGTGAACATGCAGACCGCCAAGCCGTCGCTGGGCAGCACGTCCGGCTACGTGGAAGCAGGGCTCGGCGACTACAGCCGGGTGGGCGGCCGCGGTGCATTCAACGTGCCGCTGTCCGACAAGGCCGCGCTGCGCGTCGCGTTCGTGCACGAGCAGCATGACGGCTATGTCGACTACCAGGCGCCGCCGAACATCCCGCTGGCGCAGCAGCAGGCCGCCGCCGCACCGGTGATCGCTGCCTGGAACGCTGCGCATCCCGGCAACCCGATCGCCTTCCAGCCGATCAACACGAACCTGTTCGTGCAGGGCGGCGACAAGTACAACGCGCAGGACCAGACGGCGCTGCGCCTGTCGCTGCTGTGGGAGATCACGCCGGCGCTGCACTGGAACCTGTCGTACGAGCGTTACCAGGACCGCGGCACGCCCGGCATGAACCTGATGCAGACGCCGCGTCCCGGCCAGGACCGCTGGTCCGCGCTGATCGACACGGCCCCTTCGCTCAAGCGCGATTCGAACTCCGTGCGCAGCCGCGTGGACTGGGCGATCAGTCCGGACCTGGCGCTGGCCTACATCGCGGGCTGGTCGTCGTTCCACGGCTCGTCCACGTACGACCAGGATGGCGGCGTGCTGCCGCCCACCAGCTTCACCACCGGCGGCAGCGCGCAGGCCAACAACACGGTCTACTCGAAGTACAAGAACTACAGCCACGAGGTGGAGCTGCAGTCGGTCGGCAAGAAGGATGTCGATTGGCTGCTCGGCCTGTACTACGCCAACGAGAACAACGGCATCCGCTTCGACATCCCGATCATCAACGGCACCCAGCAGGGCACCGTGAACTGGCAGGGCTCCTTCATCCAGCCGAAGGAAACGGTGGAGTCGAAAGCCGTGTTCGGCCAGGCCACGTGGAACGTGAACGACCAGCTGCACATCACGGGCGGCGCGCGCTACACGGACGACAAGCGCGCCAACATCGGCGGCACCGGCAATGGCTGGACGGGCGATGCGACGGTGCCGCAGATCCCGCTGAACCCGAGCGTGAATCCGTTCGCACCGGGCTCCGGCTACAAGACCGATTCGTTCAACTCGGGCCGCTTCAGCGGCAGCAAGGCCACCTGGCTGGGCCGCGTCAGCTACGACGTGACGCCAAGCTCGATGGTCTATGCCAGCGTGTCGACGGGCTACAAATCGGGCGGCCTGCAGGATGGCGGCAAGCCGTATGGCCAGGAGACGCTGACCAACTACGAGGTCGGTTCGAAGAGCACCTTCTTCAACGGCATGGTGCGCATGAACAACGCGCTGTACTACGAGAGGTTCAAGGGCTTCCAGTTCAGCGCCCCCGTCACGAATCCGGACGGCAGCCACAGCCTCTCCACCTTCAACGCGGAAGGCGCGAAGATCTACGGCTTCGAGACGGAAATCGCGGCCAAGCTGACGAAGGCCGACCGCCTGCAGTTCACCGGCACCTACACGCACGCGGAACTGGGCCAGCTGATCGGCGGCTCGAACGACTACACGCTGCCGCCATGCCCGATCAGCGGCATCAGCACCTGCCTGGACGTGACGGGCAACACGATGCCGCACTCGCCGAAGTGGAGCACGCAGCTGATGTACCAGCACGTGTTCCAGCTGCCGGCCGGTACGCTGACGCCGCGCCTGTCCGCGCACTGGGAATCGGCCAGCTGGCTGTCCGTGTTCAACCTGGGCGAGCCGGACCGCCAGGGCTCGTACGGCAAGCTCGATCTGGGCCTGCGCTACGACGCGGACCAGAAGTACTACGTGGACCTGTTCGTGCGCAATGCCACGGACAAGGAAGTCAAGACCAGCGCGCAGAATCCGCAGAACATCTGGCAGGCCCAGTACCTGCCACCGCGCACCATCGGCTTCAACGCCGGCTACACGTTCTAGGTTCCCAGGCCTTCACCGGTCTCTCCTTCACCCCGGCGCTCCCCCGAGTGCCGGGGTGTTTTTTTTTGTGATGTCGTTGTCATAACGCGGTCATCCTGCGTCCCTACACTTTGCGCCTCCGACTCCACCGCGCAGAGCATGAACCAGATCCGCTTTCCCTTTCCCCGCAAGGCCCTCTTCCTCGCAGCAGCGCTGGCCGCATCGGCACTGAGCGCCTGCGGCGGGGGCGACGACGACGACCTCCCGGCCGTCCCCACGCTGGCCGGTTTCGCCAGCCTGCCGGCCGATTCGTATGTCGATGGTCCCACGTCGGGCCAGTTCGTCAACGGCGGCGACCTGACCAATGCCGTCACGAACTACGGCTACACGCTGCCGTTCACGAACCGCCAGCCGATGCAGGGCTTCTCGGCGTTTGCCGCGGCACCCGCGGGCGGCTGCTGGTACGTCATGCAGGACAACGGCTTCGGTTCGAAAGCCTCGTCGCCGGACGCGCTGCTGCACGTGTATGCCATCCAGCCCGACTGGGCCAGCGGCAAGGTCGTGCCGGCCAGTTTCTCCACCTGCGCCACGCTGGCCGGCTTCAATGCCGACAGCTACATCCGCCTGCGCGATCCCGACCGCAAATTGAGCTATGCGCTGGTGGCCGATGGCGCGAACTATCCCGGCACGAGTTCCAGCCCGGCCGGCAGGACGGTCGCGGTCGACCCGCTGATCAGGTCGAACCGCCTGTTGACGGGCGGCGACCTGGATGTCGAATCGTTCGTGCTCGATGCGGACGGCAATTTCTGGTTCGCCGACGAATTCGGTCCCTTCCTCGTCAAGACGGACCGCACCGGCAAGGTGCTGGCAAAAGAGGTGGCGCTGCCGAACACGCAGAAGCTGGGCAGCAACCCGCTCGTGCAAAGCCCGAACAACCCGCTGCTCGGCACGGCCACGGCCAACCTGCCCAACTCGGGCGGCCTGGAAAGCATGGCGATCGACCCGGCCGGCAAGCGCATCTACACCCTGCTGGAGCGCGAGCTGTCGGCCGATACCGACCCGCAGCGCCGCATCATCAATGTGTTCGACATCCGCACCAACGCCTTCCTGCCCACTTCGTACTCGTATCGCGTGGGTAGCGGCACGTATGTGAACGCGGCAGGCGTCACGGTCAACGAGGTCTACTCCGTCAACGACATGACGGCGATTAACGACCACGCCTTCCTCGTCGTCGAGAAGGACCGCGGTGCCGGCGATGCCCGTTCCGGTCTGTTCCCTGCCACGAAGGCGGACCGGGTCGCCGCGAAGGTGAAGAAGGTCTACCGGATCGACCTGAACAAGGTCGACGCCAATGGCTACCTCGTAAAGGAGGAGGTGGTGGACCTGATGAATATCGCGGACCCGAAAGGCCTGGGCGGCGCGGCCACGATCGGCGGCGTGTTCACGTTCCCGATGGAGTGCGTGGAAGCGGTGCGCATCGTGGACCGCCACACGCTCATGCTCGTCAACGACAACAACTATCCGGGCGGCGCCGGCTCGCGCAATCCGAAGAAGCCGGACAACAACGAGTTCATTCTCGTGCGGCTGCCAGTGGCGCTCGATCTCTGAGGCCACGACGATAGTGGCAAGGCGGCGCATGGCACCGCTTTTTTTGCTCACGATTCTGGTGCCTTCAACGGGCGATTCTGCAATACGGGCGAGAACACGCAGGTGCGCTTCGCGGGAAACGTGACGCCGGCCAAACAGGAACAGTTGCGCGAGGGCGTGATGGCGCAGCGACACGGTGAACGGGAGCGCAACGCAAAGCCGCTGGGCGAGCGCGAGTTCGATGGCGTGACCGGCAACCGGCCACGAGAATCATGCGCAATACCCTACGGATGCCGCGGGCGGTACCGTCGACGTGGTCAGCGAGTCCTGGTACTCGAAGGACCTGTGCGTGGGGGTCTCCTGCAAGCTGGACGACCCGCGCCGGGACAGCTGGGAGACGACCATGTCGAAGATCGATCGCAGCGAGCCCGATGCGGAGCTGTTCGACATCCCGCGCGGCCACGGGCGGCTGGACGTCACGTGGGCGCCGGCCGCTGATTCGCGTTAATGCCGAGCTCGTGTCCGTGCCGGGGTCTGGAAGGAACGCGGCCGTGCATGGCCGCGTTCCTTCACAGGCGCCGGGCGATGCTCGACGAGTTCCCTGTTGCGCCCCAGGGTGGGTACGGGCTCAGCCTTCCGCGTGATGGAAAGGCGCGAACCACGTGACGAGGAATGACGGAATCGTGGCCGCCATCACGAACCAGAAATAGTGGACGTAGCCGAGATATTCCTGCAGGTGGCCGCTGACGCTGCCGGTGACCAGCATGCACAGGCCCATCAGGCCGGTGCCGAACGCGTAGTGCGTGGTGGTGTACTTGCCCGGTGCCAGCTGCTGCATCAGGTAGATCATGAAGCCCACGGAGCCGAAGCCGAAGAAGAATTTTTCGATGGCCACGCCGGCGCTGATCACCAGCAGGTCGGTGGGCTGGTAGATCGCCATCAGCAGGAACGTCACGTTCGGGATGTTCACCGCGCAGCACAGCAGGAACAGCGTGGGGCGCAGGCCGCGCCTGGCCACGAACAGGCCGCCCAGCAGGGAGCCGAGCAGCACGGCCGCCAGGCCATAGGTGCCGTACACGATGCCCAGCAATTCGTTCGACAGCCCCAGGCCGCCTTCCACCTTCGGGTCGACCATGAAGAACGGCCCGATCTTTTCCAGCAGCCCGATGGACAGGCGGAACAGGAACGCGAAGCCGATCATCAGCCACACATCGCGCTTCTGGAAGAAGGTGATGAACGAATCCTTCAGGATGGCTTTTGCTTCGTCGATCGACTGCGGCGCGTTCGCCGCTTTCGCGCCTTCCGGCATCGTGCGCAGGTGCCACAGCGCCATCAGCAGCGTGATGCCGGCCACGATCCAGAACACGATGCGCCAGCTGTCGATCCAGTCGGGCCCGAACACTTTCGGGTCGTGGTGGAAGGTGTTGGTGTGCAGCCAGCCGGACAGGTAGACCAGGCCACCGGAAGCGACGATCGGGCCGATGTTCCAGGACAGGCTCTGGATGCCGCAGTACAGCGACTGCGAGCGGGCATCGAGCGCGGTGACGTAGACGCCGTCCGACGCGATGTCCTGCGTGGCGCCGACGAAGGACAGCACCACGAACAGCGCCACCATGATCGCCATGTAGCCGGGCAGCGACATGGCCAGCGCCACGGCGCCGAAGCCCATGGCGATGGCCAGCTGCGCGCACAGCACGAAGAATTTCTTGGTCCGGTACATCTCCACGAACGGCGCGAACAGGGGCTTGATCGTGTAGGCCAGGATCAGGTAGCTGGCGTATTCGGCCGCCTTGCCGTTGTCCATGCCCAGGTTCTTGAACATGATGGCCGTGACGCTGGTGAGCATCACGTACGCCAGCGCCATCGTGAAGTAGCCGGTCGGTACCCACAGCAGCGGATGGGAGCGGCGGGTACCGCCGCGGGTATCGGCAGGCAGGCTGGCGGAGGGCAGGGCGTCCGGCGTGCTGCCGGCGGCGTTCGTGGTCATGTCGTCTCCTCGATTCTCGATCATTATCGCCGCGGCTATGCTGCCGCTTGGCGGATTGTGCACGTTCCTGCGTGGCGCTGTGCGAACCCTTCAGCGCTGCTGGCTGTCGATGAAGTCGCGGTACCACAGCGCGCTGGCCTTCGGCGTGCGCTTCTGGGTCGCGTAATCCACGTGCACGATGCCGAACCGTTTCGCGTAGCCGGAGTTCCATTCGAAATTGTCCAGCAGGCTCCACAGAAAATAGCCGCGCACGTCGACGCCGCTGCACATCGCCTCGCGCAGCGCCGCCAGGTGCCATTTCACGTAGTCGATGCGCTGCGTGTCGGCCACCTCGCCGCCGACTGGCCGGTCGGCGCTGGCCATGCCGTTTTCCGTGATGTAGATCGGCGGCAGGTCGTATTCCTCCTTCAGCTTGAGCAGCAGCTCGAGCAGGCCGATCGGGTAGATTTCCCAGCCCATGTCCGTCGTGCCCAGCTCGGCCGGGGCCTGGCGCGGCGGGTCCTCCGCGCTGCAGTAAGAGCGGAAGTAGTAGTTCACGCCCAGGAAATCGATCGGCTGGCGGATGATGTCGAAGTCGCCGTCGCGCACCTCCGGCGCATTGGCACCGTGGCCGCGCAGCGCGTCTACCGGGTAACGGCCCTTGAAGATCGGGTCCATGAACCACTGCACCGAGCGGGTGTATTCCCATGCCGCCAGCGCGCGGTCGGCGGCGCTGTCGGTGGCCGGGTCGGCCGTCCACTGGTTCAGCACGATGCCCAGCTCCGCGCTGGACGCCACGGCGCGCATCGCCTTCATGGCCAGCCCGTGCGACAGCAGCAGGTGGTGCGAGACCTGCACGGACTGCCTGACGTCGCTGACGCCCGGCGCGAACTGGGCGTTGCCGTAGCCCAGGTTTGCCGTGCACCACGGCTCGTTGTGCGTTGCAATCGTTTTCACGCGATGGCCGAAACGGCGCGCCACTTCCGCAGCGTATTCGGCGAAGTGATAGGCGGTGTCGCGGTTCAGCCAGCCGCCTTCGTCCTGCAGGCCCTGCGGCAGGTCCCAGTGGTACAGCGTGATGTGGGCGGCGATGTTCTTGCGGTCCAGCTCGTCCAGGAGGCGTTCATAGAAGGCGAAACCGGCCTCGTTCCAGGCACCCTTGCCGGCCGGCTGCACGCGCGACCACGCCATCGAGAAGCGGTAGGCCTGCAGGTGCAGGTCGGCCATGATGCCCACGTCCTCGGCGTAGCGGTGGTAGTGGTCGCAGGCCACGTCGCCATCGCTGCCGTCGATGACATTGCCCGGCGTGCGGCAGAAGGTATCCCAGATGGACGGCCCCTTGCCGTCGGCGCTGGCGCCGCCCTCGATCTGGAACGCACTGGTGGCAACGCCCCACACGAAGGAGGGCGGGAAATGCAGTTGGTCGGTCATATGGTCTCTGGAATTTGAAAACGATTTCATGCTTCTCGGGCATTAAACCGCAAGGGCGAAGCCGTGTCAATCTCGGCAATGAAAAGGTCGGGGAGGGGGCTGCAGGGCGTGGGGGAAGGCCGGGACGGCGATGAAACAGGTGAGAAGCGCGGCATCAGGGGAAACGCGCGGCGTCAAGAATATGCGCGGTATCAGGAGCGACGCGCGGCATCAGGAAAGACGCGCGGTAAGAAGAGAATCGCGCGGCATCAGGAAAAACGCGCGGTGAAGAGAATCGCGCGGCATCGAGAAAAAAGCGCGGTATGAAGAGAATCGCGCGGCATCCAGAAATACGCGCGGCATCGGGAGAGACGCGCGCATCAAGAAAGACGCGCGGCATCGGAATCCCGCGCGGAGGCCTGGTCACGGCGCCATGTATTTGTCGAAGTTCTTCTCGTAGTCGGTGACGTTCTCTTCCATCATCTTTTCGAACTGGCCGCGGAAGTATTCCAGCGACTCGGCGCGGCTGGCCGCCAGCTGCTCGGCGCTGCCGGCATTGTGGGCCAGCAGGTAGGCATTGAAACGGGTGGCGGCAAACAGCAGGGCGGCGCCGGCCACGTGCGGCGGGGCGCCGCTGGCCTCGCCCTGTTCGTTGGCGTGGCGGATGAACTGGTCGATCAGCTGCCAGAACTGCTGGTCGTGGTTTTCTTCACTCATGGGATCTCCAAATAAAAAAACCGGGCACAGCCCGGTCGTCATGTGTCGGTGGCGGTCAGCTGGCGATGAAGCGCTCGGGGATTTCCATCCCGTCGTTGGCGGCATCGGCATAGGCGCGCAGTTCGCTGATCGCCAGTTCCAGTTGTTCGGGAGTGGGGTTCGCCTGGAAGCCGCGGATGCGCTCGTTCAGCGCCGCGACTTTCTGGCTCCATTGCAGCCGGTCAAACTTGCTCATACAGTTCCCCTGTCGATTCTGATTTAAGGTCGCCAGTATCTCTGGCGGTAACACTGTCCTCTGTACGGTAGCGTACGGAAGAGCTGTCCCCAAGGATGGGCCCGCGCGCCGCCGTCGTCAAGCATTGTCAATCGAGCACTACCACTAAGCCGGTCACGAAGATGCGGGCCCGAGTTTTGCCCCGCCGAGGAACAGGTCCACCCGCTGGCCCAGCAGGGCCGGATCGATGCCGTCCGCGCAGGGCAGCATGAACAGGTAGCGCTTGAGCTGGTCGCCCATCAGGCAGTTCATCAGGTGGATGGCCAGCACGTCGGCCGGCAGGTCGCGCAGCTGGGCACGCACGTCCGGCCGCGAGAAATAGCGCTGCAGCGCGGCGCGCGTGCGCTGCGGGCCGCCCTCGAAGAACGCTTCGGCCAGTTCGCGGTCATGGTGCGCCTCCGCGATCACCATGCGGTGCAGCTGGATGACGGGGCCGGACGAGATCAGCTCGTGCATGCGCAGGCCGAAGTCGAGCAGCACCTCGCGCATCGGCGCCTGCGTCGTGGCCAGGTCCTCCATGGACTGGAAGGCCGCGTCGCGGCCCGTCTTCAGGATCTCGCGGAACAGGCCGCTCTTGCCGCCGAACTTCACGTAGATGGTGCGCACCGCCACGTGGGCCTTGCGGGCGATCATTTCCAGGCTGACCTTCGAATAGCCCTTTTCCAGGAACAGCTGGAACGCCGTCGTCATCAGCTCCTGGGTGCGGGCTTCGCTCTCGCAAGCCTTCGGACGGCCGGCACGGGCCACCGGGCAAGGCTCCTGCTCGGGCTCCTGTTCAGTCGGTACTGCGGGGTCTTTTGATTTGCTGGCCATTGATACGTGGAAATACCTAAAGCGTTGGATGGCATCACTGTAAGGCACATCAAAATGAAATGCAACCGTTTCATTTCTTGACTTCCCCAAACCTTTATCCAATAATGCGCGGATACCATTTCATTTCTCGGAGTGCCCCCATGTCCACCCAGCCAGAACAAAAAGTGCTCAACGCCGTGCCGCCAGCTGCCGCTGCTGCGCCTGCCGCGCCAGCGAAAAAGCCGAACCGGCGTGTCCTCATCATCGCCGGCGTGATCGCCGTGGCCGCGCTCGCCGCCGGCGGCCGCATGTGGTACCGCAGCGCGCACTTCGTGGAAACCGAGAACGCCTATGTGACGGGTCACGTGCATCCGGTATCGTCCCGGATCGCCGGCACGGTCACGAAGGTGCTGATCGAGGATAACCAGTATGTGAAGGCGGGCGACGTGATCGCCGAGCTCGACCCGTTCGACCAGCGCGTGAAGGTCGACCAGATGCGCGCGCAGATTGCCAGCGCGGAAACCCAGGTGCTGCAGGCCGAGGCGCAGATCGCCCAGGTGAAGGCACAGGCTGCCGCTGCGGCCGCGCAGGTGAAGCAGTCGCAGGCACTGCAGGTGCGTGCCAACCAGGATGCCGACCGCTACAGCCAGCTGTACACGAACCAGATGAAGGCCGTGTCGAAAGCCGAGCTCGATGCCGCCAACGCGGGCCGCGCCAGCGCTGCCGCCGACGTGGCCGCGCGCAAGGACAGCGCCACCGCCGCCAATGCGCAGATCGCCGCCGCGCAGTCCGCACGCGACGTGCTGAAGTCGCAGATCGACGTGCTGAAAGTGCAGCTGAAGGACGCCGAGCAGCAGCTGGCGTACAACCAGGTGCTGGCACCCGTGGCCGGCCGCGTGGGCCGCCGCACCGTGGAAGTGGGCCAGCGCGTGACGGCGGGCCAGCAGCTGACGGCGCTGGTGCAGGACGACGTGTGGATCACCGCCAACTTCAAGGAAACCCAGCTGGCCGACATGCACGTGGGCCAGCCGGTGCACATCAGCGTCGATGCGATTCCCGGCCATGAAGTGACGGGTCGCGTGGACAGCTTCGCGCCGGCCTCCGGCAACCAGTTCGCGCTGCTGCCGGCCGATAACGCCACCGGCAACTTCACGAAGATCGTGCAGCGCGTGCCGGTCAAGATCACGCTGAAGCCGGAAGACCAGAAGGCGCTGGCCGGTCGCCTGGTGCCGGGCATGTCCGTGATCGCGGAAGTGGCGATCGGCGACGACACCCGCGCCCCGGCCCAGCAGCAAGCCCGCGTCAACTAAGCGGCGCCCGCAATGAGTTCGCAGACTACCGCCGCCGCGCCGCCGGGCGGGCCGGCGATGGGCCAGGCCACCGGCGCCGTGTCGCCGCGTACCTGGATCGCCGTGGCCGCCGGCATGCTGGGCGCCTTCATGGCGGTGCTGGATATCCAGATCACCAACTCCTCGCTGAAGGACATCCTCGGTTCGCTGTCCGCCACGCAGGAAGAGGGCTCGTGGATCTCCACCGCCTACCTGGTGGCGGAGATCATCGTGATCCCGCTCACGGCGCTGCTCACGCGCGTGTTCTCGCTGCGCGGCTACATGATGGGCACCACCGCGCTGTTCCTGCTGTTCTCCACGCTGTGCGGCTTCGCCTGGAACCTGGAGAGCATGATCGCCTTCCGCATGCTGCAGGGCTTTACCGGCGGCGCGCTGATACCGATGGCTTTCACGCTGGTGATGTCCAAGCTGCCGCCGCAGAAGCGCGCGACGGGCATGGCGCTGTTCGGCCTGACGGCCACGCTGGCGCCGGCGATGGGCCCGACCTTGGGCGGCTACCTGACGGAGCTGTATGGCTGGCCGTCGATCTTCTACATCAACTGGGTGCCGGGCGTGCTGCTGATCGCCGGCATCGCATATGGCCTCGACAAGGAAAAGAAGCAGCTCGACCAGCTGTGGAATGCCGACTGGCTCGGCATCGGCCTGATGGCGCTGGGCCTGGGCTGCCTGACCGTGTTCCTGGAAGAGGGCAACAGCAAGGACTGGTTCGATTCCGCCTTCATCGTCACGTTCGCGGGCCTGGCGATCTTCGGCCTGCTGGGCTGGATCGTGACCAGCGCGACGCGCGCGCAGCCGTTCGTCAACCTGGGCCTGTATGGCCGGCGCAACTTCCTGGTGGCGACGGGCCTGTCCGCCGTGCTGGGCATGGGCCTGTACGGCTCGGCGTTCCTGCTGCCGCTGTTCCTGGGCCAGATCGCCGGCTATTCGCCGATGCAGATCGGCGAGGTGATCATGTGGGTCGGCCTGCCGCAGCTGTTCATCATGCCGTTCGTGGCCAAGCTGTCCTCGAAGATCGACAACCGCATCCTGTGCTCGTTCGGCCTGCTGCTGTTCGGCGGCTCCTGCCTGATGAACGCCTACATGGATGCCACCACGGGCTACGACCAGCTGATGCTGTCGCAGATCATCCGCGCGCTGGGCCAGCCGTTCGTGATGCTGACCCTGTCGAACTTCGCCATGAACGGCATCGCGCCGAAGGACATGGCGTCCGCTTCGAGCCTGTTCAACATGACGCGCAACCTGGGCGGCTCGATCGGCATCGCCCTGCTGGCAACGGCGCTCACGCAGCGCGAGCACTTCCACTCGGCTCGCCTGGGCGAATCGGTGACGAGCTTCTCGCTGGCCACGCAGGAACGGCTCAATGCGATGACGCAGGCCTTCATCGGCCAGGGCTTCGATCCGGCCAACGCGGCGGATAAGGCCTTGAAAGCAATTGACGGCATCGTGCGGCGCGAATCGTTCGTGATGGCCTACAACGACGGCTTCTTCCTCGTCGGCTGCATCCTGCTGTCCTGCATCGCGATCCTGTGGCTGTCCGACAAGGTGAAGTCCCCGTCCGGCCCCGGCGGCGGCGGACACTAAAATTTTCGAGGTAACTATGTTCTTCAAGAAAAACATGACCCTGGCGGTGGCTTCGGCCGCACTGATCCTGTCCGGCTGCGCCACCGTGGGCAGCGACTTCAAGGCGCCGGCCAATGTCGCCGAGGCGAGCTTCCGCCATGCGCAGGGCACGACCGACGCCGCGGCGCACCTGCCGCAGCAGTGGTGGAGCGTGTTCGGCGACGCGACCCTGAACCAGCTGGAGCAGCAGGCGCTGGCCGACAGCCCGAGCGTGAAGGCGGCGGCGCAGCGGCTGTTGCAGGCCGAGGCCCAGCTGGGCGTGGTGCGGGCGAACGACCGTCCGCAGCTGAACGTGAGCGCCGGCATCTCGAACTCGCGCACCTCGGCCAATACGTCGCAGGGCATCGCGCTGGGCCGCCGCGCCATCGAGGGCAACAACTACTCGGTGGGGACGTCGTTCTCGTACGAGCTGGACCTGCTGGGCCGGGTGCGCCGTGCCATCGAGGCCGCCGATGCGCAGGCGCTGGCCGCGCAGGCCGACCGCGATGGCGTGATGCTGGTGCTGACCTCGCAGGTGGCCACCGCCTACTGGCAGCTGCGCGGCCTGGATGCCGAGACGGCGATCCTGCGCGGCGCCCTCGACACGCGCCGCGAGACCGAGCAGCTGGTCAACGCGCGCTTCGATGCGGGCCTGACGAATGAGCTGGACACGGCCCGCGCCCGCATCGAGCGCGCCAATGCCGAAGCCGATCTGGAAGAAGTGCAGCGCCAGCGCAACGCGCTGGAGCATGGCCTGGCCGTGCTGCTGGGCGCATCGCCTTCGTCGACCGTGCTGCCCGCGGTTGCCGGTACCACGACCGATGCCGCGCTGCCGCAGCCGCCGGCGATTCCCGTCGGCCTGCCGGCCAGCCTGCTGGGCCAGCGTCCCGACCTCGCGGAGAGCGTGGCCAACCTGAAGGCGGCCAATGCCAATATCGCCGTCGCGGAAGGGGCGTTCTATCCGTCGCTGAGCCTGACCGGCAACTTCGGCTTCGCGTCCGAGAGCCTGTCCGAGATCGCGAAGGGCGGCTCGCGCCAGTTCAGCTTCGGCCCGCTGGCCCTGTCGCTGCCCGTGCTCGATGGCGGCCGCAACAAGGCCAACCTGGCGGTCGCCCAGGCGCGCTACGACGAGGCGCTGGCCAACCACCAGAACCGCCTGCTGACGGCGCTGCGCGAAGTGGAAGATTCGCTGTCCGACGTGCAGCAGCGCCAGCGCCAGGGCCAGGCGCAGGCCGTGTCGCGCGAAGCGGCGCAGCGGGCCTACCTCGTCGCCCGCGCCCGCTACGAGCGCGGCCTGTCGACCTACCTGGACGTGACGGATGCCCAGCGCAGCTCGCTCTCCGCCGACCGCGCCGCCGTGCAGATCGACACGCAGCGGCTGCTGGCCGCCGTCGCCGTCGCCCGCGCCCTCGGCGCCGGCTGGCAGCCGCAGGGCGGGCTCGCCACGCTGGCCGCGCAGTAAGCCAGCCGTACAGCCGAGCCCGTGTCCACCTTGGGGTCAGACCCCGACATGGACACGAGCTCAGCCGTGTAGCGGCCGAGCTCGTGTCCGAAAACGGGGTTGACCCCAGGGTGGACACGGGCTCGGCTTTAACATTATCGAGCCGGGCCCGGCAAGGTTGGCGGGGATCGTGTAGCGTTACGGGTTCGGGCATTTGCCCACATCAATCAAGGAATCACAATGGAACTGCTGGACAAACTGCAATGGCGCTACGCCACCAAGAAAATGGATCCGAGCCGCAAGGTGCCGCGCGAGAAGGTCGACCGCATCATCGAGGCCGCACGCCTCGCGCCGACTTCCAGCGGGCTGCAGCCGTTCGAGATCTTCGTGGTCACCAACCCGGCCATCCGCGAGGAGATCAAGGCCGTCGCCTGGAACCAGGGCCAGGTGGTGGACAGCTCGCACCTGCTGGTGTTCGCCGCATGGGACAACTACACGGCCGAGCGCATCAACCACATGTTCGACCTCACGAACGAAGTGCGCGGTTTCCGCAACGAAGGCTGGGAAGCCTACCGCCAGCAGCTGCTGTCGTCCTACCCGCAGCGTGACGCGGAAACGAACTTCAGCCATACGGCCCGCCAGGCGTTCCTGGGCCTGGGCGCGGCGATCATCGCGGCCGCGTTCGAGGAAGTGGACTGCGTGCCGCTGGAAGGCTTCGATCCGCCGTCCGTCGACAAGATCCTGAACCTGCGCGAGAAGGGCCTGCGCAGCGTTGCCATGCTGCCGCTGGGCTATCGCCAGGAAGAGGGCGACTGGCTGGTGAACCTGCCGAAGGTGCGCCGTCCGCTCGACCAGTTCGTGACCGAAGTCGCCTGATCACGGCGCCAGGCGCGCCAGCAGGAAGTCGACGAACGTCGTCAGCTTCGGCATGGCGCGCCGGTCGCGCGGGTACACCAGATGCATCGGCCGGGGTGCCGGCAGCCAGTCCCGCAGCAGCGGCACGAGGCGCCCGGCCGCGATGTCGTCCGCCAGCATCAGCTCCGCCTGCATCACGATGCCGAAGCCGTGCAAGGCGGCCATGCGCAGCGCCGCCGTGCCGTTCGAACGGAAACGTCCGGACGGCACGTGACGGCCATCCTTGTCCCCCTTCAGTTTCCAGCGCGCCCCCGGCAGCCAGCCGGTGAACTCCAGGCATTCGTGCCGCGCGAGATCGGCCGGCGTGCGCGGCGTGCCATGCTGTTCCAGATACGCGGGCGACGCGCAGACCGCCATCGCATACGGCTGTAGAGGCCGGGCCACCATGCCGGAATCGGGCAGCGCGCCGATGCGCACCGCGACATCGAATCCTTCTTCGACCAGGTCGACGGTGCGGTCGTTGAGGTTCAGGTCGACCGTCACCTCCGGGTGCACCGCCAGGTAGTCGGTGAGCGCGGGCGCCAGCCACTGCGAGCCGAAGGAGACGGGCGCGGTCACCTTCAGCAGACCGCGCGGCGCCGCGCGCATCGTCTCCGCCCCCGATTCCGCGGCGCTGATCTGCGCGAAGATGGCGCGGCACTCGTCCGCATAGCGCCGGCCGATCTCCGTCAGCGCATGGCGCCGCGTGGTGCGCCGGAGCAGCGCCGCGCCCAGCATCTGTTCCAGCGCGCGGATGTGCTTGCCCACCATGACGGCCGACATCCCGCAGCGCTCCGCCGCCGCCGCGAAGCTGCCGGCGTCGACGGCTGCGACGAATACTTGCATGCTGCGCAATTTGTCCATTGCGAACTCCTGGTTTCGAATGCCCGTCATGCTAGCGCATTTATTGTTGCGACACGGAAGCCGATACTGGGCTTCCCAAACGGACAGGAGCTGCAAATGAAGATCATCGTCATCGGTGCCGCAGGCACCATCGGCCGCGCCGTCGTGGAACGGCTGGGCGGCCATCACGACATCATTACGGCCGGTCGCGGCAGCGGGCAGGAACGGGTTGCCATCGAGGATCATGCCAGCGTGCAGGCGCTGTTCCGGCGCACCGGCGCGGTCGATGGCGTGGTGGTTGCCGCCGGAGCGCTGCATCTGGCGCCTTTTCACGCGATGACGCCGGCGCAGTTCCGGATCGGCGTGGACAGCAAGCTGATGGGCCAGGTGCACGTGGCACTGGCCGCGCAGCATGCGCTGAACGACGGCGGCTCGATCACGCTGACCTCCGGCATCGACGCGTGCCATGCGATCCGGCACGGCGCCAACGCGATGGCGGTGAACCTGGCGCTGGAAGGCTTCGTGGCCGGCGCGGCGCTCGATCTGCAGCGGGGCGTGCGCATCAACGTCGTCGCGCCGACCGTGCTCACGGAATCCGCAGCCGTTTATGGCCACCTGTTTCCCGGCTTTGAACCGGCCGACGGCACGCGCGTCGCGCTGGCCTACCAGCGCAGCGTCGATGGCCCGGAGACGGGCAAGGTGTACCGCGTCTACTGATCCGGGCGACACGAGCCCGGCAGTGGCAGCGTGGGGATTACAATGGGCGTCTGTTCCACGGACCCTACGCCATGAAAAATCTCCTGATCCCGCTGATGCTGGCAGCATGCGCCGCCACGCCCGCATCGGCCAGCGCAGCGCCGGCCACGCTGGCGGACCTGAACCGCATGACGCAGCGCTACGCGCCCGTCGAGCTGAAGGCCGATACATCGGCGCTGTCGGCCGGCGACCGGGCGGCGATTGCGAAGCTGATCGAAGCCGCAAAGATCGTCGATACGCTGCAGCTGCGCCAGCGCTGGATGCACAACGAAGCGCTCTGGAACGTGCTGCAGAAGGATGCCTCGCCGCTGGGCAAGGCGCGCGCCGATTACTTCTGGCTCAACAAGGGGCCGTGGTCCATCCTCGATGGCAACGCGTCTTTCCTGCCTGCGCAACTGGGCGGCATCGCGATCCCCGCGACGAAGCCCGATGCCGCCAACTTCTATCCGGAGGGCGCCACGAAGGGGGCACTCGAACAGTGGATCGAAAGCCAGCCCACGCCGCAGAAGGGGGAGGCGCAATGGTTCTTCACCACCATTCGCACGGGGCCCGATGGCAAGTACCGCACCGTGAGATACGCGGAGGAATACAAGGCGGAGCTGACGCAGCTTGCCGGCCTGCTGAAGGAAGCCGCGGCCGCCACCGATAACGCGTCGCTGAAAAAATTCCTGACCCTGCGCGCGGCAGCGTTCCTGTCCAACGATTACCTGGCCTCCGATTTCGCCTGGATGGACCTGGACTCCCCCGTGGACGTGACGATCGGTCCCTACGAGACCTACAACGACGAACTGTTCGGCTACAAAGCCGCGTTCGAAGCCTACGTGAACATCCGCGACCAGCAGGAAACCCGGAAGCTCGACTTCTTCGCCAGCCACATGCAGGAAATCGAGGACAGCCTGCCGATCGATGCGAAGTACCGCAATCCGAAGGTGGGCGCGGTGGCGCCGATGGTCGTCGTCAACCAGGTGTATGGCGCCGGCGACGGCAACATGGGCGTGCAGACGGCCGCCTACAACCTGCCGAACGACGAGCGCATCATCAGCCAGCGCGGCTCCAAGCGCGTGATGCTCAAGAACGTGCAGGAAGCGAAGTTCCGCGCCACCTTGAGCCCGATCGCCAGGCTGGTGCTGCGTCCGCAGGACCAGGCGGACGTCGACTTCAATTCCTTCTTCACGCACATCCTGGCGCACGAGATCACCCACGGTCTCGGCCCGCACAGCACGCAGGGCGGCAAGTCCACGCCGCGCCAGGACCTGAAGGACACCTACGCGACGATCGAGGAAGCCAAGGCCGATGTCACGGGCCTGTACGCGCTGATGACGATGCTCGACAAGGGCCAGCTGAAGGACACGCTGGGCCAGGGCGAGGCGGCCGAACGCAAGCTGCACACGACGTTCCTGGCCTCGGCCTTCCGCACGCTGCACTTCGGCCTGACGGATTCGCACGCGCGCGGCATGGCCATCCAGGTCAACTACCTGCTCGACCACGGCGGTTTCGTGTCGCATGGCGACGGCACCTTCTCGGTCGACTTCGCGAAGATCCGCCAGGCCGTGACGGACCTCGACCGCGAGTTCCTGACGATCGAAGCCACCGGCGACTATGCGCGCGCCCAGGCGATGATGACGCAGTACGTCGTCATCCGTCCGGATGTGCAGAAGGCACTCGACCGCATGAAGTCCGTGCCGCACGACATCCGCCCTGCGTTCCCCACCGCCGCCGCGCTGCTGGCGAAGTGAGCGGGGACGCCACCAAGGCCGAGCTCGTGTAATGCCGAGCCCGTGTAAGGCCCAGCTCGTTTAAGGTCGAGCTCGTGTAAGGTCGAGCTCGTGTCACTTGGGGTCAGCACCGTGACACGAACTCGGCCTTCGTCAAGCTATGACTCCGGGTCACTACACCTGGAAGGTGACCGGCCTTGCAAGGCTGGACCGCTTCGCCGCGCGGAGCAGGTTCCGCGAAACCCCGGCTGCCCCCGGGATGTGACGAGCCCGGCCTTGGCGACGGCAAGGTTTGTTGGCGGACGCCACGTGCTCGCGCAGGAAGTGCGCACGGGTTTGGCCCGCCTCAAACCGTAGTGATTCACGGCAATTCCAGCCGTCTGCCCATGCTACCGTTGCCCTGTTTCCTCTCATAAACAGGGACCTCGCATGAATCTCCACCGCACGACCGTCCGCACCCGCCTGGCGCTGGGGTTCGGACTGGTGTTCGTCCTGCTGATCGCCGTGACGGCCATCGCCATCCACCGCGTCGACGCGATCGACCGCTTCCTCATCCATGCCGCCGCCCACCCGCAGGAGCACGCCACCGACCTGGCATCGGCAGGGCGCCTGTCGCATGGGTTTGCCGCATTGCTGGCGTCTTTGTGCTTCAGCGCGCTAACGGTGGGCAGCGCCGCCGTCTACCTGATCCACCGCGGCCTGCAGCGGCAGCTGGGGGGAGAGCCGCGGCAGGCATCGGAGATCGTGGCTGCCATCGCGGCCGGTAACCTGGCCGTGCGCATCGACACGCGCGACGGTGACGAAACCAGCCTGCTGCACGCGCTGTGCGGCATGCGCGACAGCCTGGTGGAGATCGTCAGCGAGGTGCGGCAGGGCACGGGGGCGATGGCGACGAATTCGCGCGAGATCGCCGCCGGCAACCGCGACCTGTCGCAGCGCACCGAACAGCAGGCCGGCAATATCGAACAGACCGCCGCGGCGATGGAGGAACTCACCGGCACGGTGCGGCAGAACTCGGATCACGCGCGGCAGGCCAACCAGCTGGCGCTGTCCGCCTCCGAAGTGGCGACCAGGGGCGGCACGGTGGTGGCCGAGGTGGTGCAGACGATGGCGTCCATCAATGCTTCCTCGCGCAAGATCGTCGACATCATCGGCGTCATCGACAGCATCGCCTTCCAGACCAATATCCTGGCCCTGAACGCCGCCGTGGAAGCGGCGCGGGCGGGCGAGCAGGGCCGCGGCTTTGCCGTGGTGGCCGCGGAAGTGCGCAACCTGGCGCAGCGCTCGGCCGGCGCGGCCCGCGAGATCAAGGAGCTGATCGACGACTCCGTGCAGCGCGTGGAAGGCGGTGCCCGGCTGGTCGACCAGGCCGGTGCAACGATGGCGGAGATCGTCCGTAGCGTCCAGCGCGTGACGGACATCATGGGCGAGATCTCCACCGCCAGCATCGAGCAGACCGCCGGCATCGAACAGGTCAATGCCGCCGTGGCCGAGATGGACCAGGCGGTGCAGCAGAACGCCGCGCTGGTGGAGCAGGCCGCAGCGGCCGCGCTGTCGCTGGAGGACGAGGCGGGCCACCTGGCCGGCCTGGTGGGCGTGTTCCAGCTGGCCGACAAGCCGGCAGCGCCGGTCCTGGCCATCGTTCCCTCCCGCCCCATCAAGGAAGCGCCACCGTCCCGTGCCAGGCCGCCTGCCGAAACAGCGGGGAAACCTGCCGTCGCACCTGCGATAAAACCTGTCATACAACCTGTCGCGATCGGCCCCGCCCGCCGCAAGACGATCAACGCCCGTAGCGAACCGGACGACGGCTGGGAAGAGTTCTGAGCGCGTCACCGGTCCGAGCGATTAACTTTCACGCAAAGATGTCGATTTCTACAAGGCAAAATTTTGTAACAGCACCGGTTTCGATGGTTTAAATTGCCAAGTGGCATGTATAGTGACTTTTCCCGCCGGAGTTTGTCATGCCCAAGTTTCTGCCTCTGCTGCTGTCCTCTTGCCTCATCGGTTCCGCTGCCGCCGCCGATCTGACGTCCACCGAAATCCGCTGGCTGAACGCTGCCTCGCCGGTGCTGGAATTCGCCAAAACCCTGCAACTGCCGATCGATATCATCGCCCAGCCGAAGGCCGGTCCGAACGACGTGCCGCTGGCGATGGGCTTCAAGGAAGGCCGCTGCAAGCTGGTGCTGTCGATGCGTGGCAACCCGAATGCGGAGGGCGTGCTTGCCAACGTGCCCGATGGCGGACGGGACGTGCTGATCGAAGCGATGACGGCACATGAAGTGGGCCACTGCTGGCGCTACGCACAGGGCAACTGGCATGCGCTGCCGGCGGGCTTCACGGAGACGGGGCATGAGTCCGGCGAGAATCCGCGGCTGCTGGCGTTGTCGAAGCAGCTGCGCGAAACGCGCCGCGAGGAGGGGTACTCGGACCTGGTCGCACTGGCCTGGACACAGCAGCGTCATCCCGCAGAATACGGCCGCGTTTATGCATGGCTGCGCCAGGTCCGTGACGACCAGCCGGCCAGCCACGGCTCCCACGACACGCGCGCCTGGCTGAAGCTGGCGCGGCAGGGCAGCGCCTTCCCCGCTGGCAGCAATCCCTTCGACCAGGCGGCATCGCTGTGGAGCACCGGCCTGCTCATGCCTGAGTGACATTTTGGCAACGTTGGCCCTTCTGCGTTCGCTCGCGCACAGATGGATGGGCCACGGCAGCGTTTAATCTTCCCTGTCAATCAACTTCAGGGGACCTACCATGCAAAAAGCAGCTTTCATCACGCTGGCGCTGGTCAGCGCAGTAGCCTTCGGCCAGAACAACGACAGCGCAGCTTACAAGGCGGCGCATGACAAGGCCGAAGCCACCTACAAATCGGCGAAGAAGCAGTGCGACACGCTGAAGGACAACGCCGAGGACGTGTGCACGGAAGAGGCGAAAGTCGCCCGTGCCCAGGCCGAGCGCGATGCGGTGGCCCAGCACAAGAACACCGGCACCGAACTGCAGAAGGCCGACCGCAAGCTGGCCGATGCGAAGTACGAGCTGGCCAAGGAAAAATGCGACGACCTGGCGGGCGACGCCAAGAATTCCTGCCAGGCCCAGGCCCGTTCCATGAAGGCCAATGCGACGGCATCGGCCACGGCGGACGGCCGCACCGCCGTGCTGGTAAATAACGCCGACGGCAGCGCCGTGGCCGCCAGCGCCGCCGACGTGCGCGACCGTACCGCCGTCGCCGCGCAGAACGCCAAGGAAAAAACCGTCGAAGTCGCCCAGGCCGCCAAGGAGAAAACCGCCGAGATGGTCGCCGCGACGAAGGAAAAGACGGCGGAGATGACGCAGCGCGCGAAAACCTCCGAGACCGCCCAGGAAACGAAGGCGAAGACGGCTGAACTGGCACAGGCCACGAAGGAAAAGTCGTCGGAGATGGCCCAGTCGGCCCGTGAGAAAACCGCCGTGGCTGCCGGTGGCGCCCAGGCCGTGATGTCCGACACGATGATCACCGCCAAGGTCAAGGCCGACATGGCTGCCGACCGCAACGTGAAGGCGATGGACGTGCACGTGGAAACGGAAAAAGGCGTGGTGATGCTGAGCGGCTTCGTGCCGTCGAAAGCGGAAGCCGACCGCGCCGTGGAACTGGCCCGTGGCGTCAACGGTGTCACGGAAGTGAAGAGCTCGATCCAGGTGAAGTAAGCTGCACCGGCTCCATCGGACCCGCCTCGTGCGGGTCTTTTTTTTGGGAGGTGCCGCCCCTGCCGGCAAAGCTGTGCGACCGACTGCCGCCCGTTTATACTGGCCGGCAAAGGAGAGCACGAATGATCGAACAGGTACGAAGGATCGCGGCGTTCTGCGCCGGCGACAGCGGCGGCAATCCCGCCGGCGTGTGGATCGGCACGGCGTTGCCGGATGACGGGACGATGGGGCGTGTGGCCGCCGCCGTGGGCTATTCCGAAACGGTGTTCGCGGCACCGCTGGATGACGGCTGGCGGGTGCGCTACTTCTCGCCCGAATCGGAGGTGCCGTTCTGCGGCCACGCCACGATTGCCCTCGGCGCCGCACTGGCGCTGGAGCGGGGCGCCGGCACCTATGCGCTGCAAACGAACCATGCGCAGGTCACCGTCGAGGGGGCCGAGGCCGGTGGCGCCATCACGGCCAGCCTCGTCTCGCCACCGGCCACCGGCAGCGCCGCACCAGCGGCCATCGTGAACGAGGCGCTGGCGCTGTTCGGCTACACGCACGACGATCTCGATCCCCGCATGCCGCCGGCCCTGGCCAATGGCGGCGCCGGCCACCTGATCCTGGCACTGAAGACGCGCGCTGCACTGGGCGCCATGCGTTACGACCTCGATGCGGGCCGCACGTTGATGCGCCGCGAAGGCTGGGCCACCATCGCCATCGTGCATGCCGAATCGGCCACGCGCTTCCATGCCCGCAACCCGTTCGCATCGGGCGGCGTGTACGAAGACCCGGCCACCGGTGCCGCGGCGGCGGCGCTGGCCGGCTACCTGCGCGAGATCGGCTGGCCGGCCACGGCGATCGACATCGTGCAGGGCGAGGACATGGGCGTGCCGTGCCACCTGCATGCCGAGGCATTGCCGGGGCAGGGCAGTGCGGTACGTGTTTCCGGCAGCGCGCGGGTGATGGCGTGAACGGCGCGGTGCGTGCGCTCGCGGTCGGCCTGCTTGCGTGCGTGGTGAACGCGGCTGCTGCCGCGCCGGCGCAGTGCCCGGCGAACCTGCCGGAGCCGCAAATGATTTCCGAAGGCTTCGAACGCTGCAGCCCGATCGGCTCGTATTACGAACAGCTCAGGCGCGGTGCCACGGCGGACTGGCAGGGCGTGCGTGCCTGCGCCGAGAAGGAAAAGAACGACGCGGTGCTGATGATGCTCTACGCGAACGGCCTGGGCGTGGGGCGCGACCTGGACCGCGCGATCGCGCATGCCTGCCGTGTCGATGGCGCGGCGATGGAAACGAAGTATCGCGTGGAGCACCTGCTGGCGATGAAGGCCGGGAAGGACAGCAAGCGCTTCGACCTGTGCGACGACATCACCAGCGGCTACATGGGCGGCTTCTGTGCCCGCATTACCGAGGAGGCGCACGGCCGGCAGCGCGACACGCGCTACGCGACGATCGAGAAGGCCCTGACGGCAGCGCAGCGTCCTTCCTACGACAGGCTGCGCAAGGCCACCACGGCCTTCGCAAAGCATGTCGGGAACGACGAAACCGACCTCTCCGGGACCGCGCGCGCCGCGTTCGCGATCGAGGCGACAGCCGCGGTGGAAGACCAGCTGCTGGACGACCTGCGCACCGCGGATAAGGGCGAACTGCCGAAGGCTGTCGATGTCGCCCGCGCCGACGCGGCGCTGAACGCGGCCTACCGCAAGCTGATGGCCCTGCCCGCGAACGAGAAGGGCGAAGTGGGCGACGGCACCGTCACGAAGGACGGCATCCGCGCCACGCAGCGGTCCTGGATCGCCTACCGCGATGCGTGGGTGGCGTTTGCCAGGCTGCGCTACCCGTCGGTGCCGGCCGCCGCATGGCAGACCCGCCTGACCGACCGTCGCACCGACGAGCTGAAAGGCTGGCTGCCGTAGCAGGACGCAATCGCAAGGCTCAACGCTAAGGCTCAATGCTGAGGCTCAACGCTAAGGCTCAGTGGCCGGTCGTCTTCGAGAACACCTGCATGACGACGACGCCGGCCACGATCAGCCCGATGCCCACCAGCGCCGGCGTATCGAGCCGCTGGCGATACAGCACGTAGCCGGCCAGCGTGATGAGCACGATGCCGGCCCCGGACCAGATGGCGTACACCACGCCCATCGGAATCGTGCGCAGTGTCTGCGACAGCAGGTAGAACGCCAGCCCATACCCCACCACCACGACTGCGGATGGCCACGGCCGCGCAAAGCCTTCGGACGCCTTCAGCGCGGACGTGGCGATCACTTCGGCCACGATCGCGATCGCCAGGAACAACCAGTTCATCCCGTCTCCTTCGAAAAGCGGCACTGTAGCAGACCCCGATTCGCTACCCTGCCGAAACATCGACCCGCTGTGCGATCATCGGCTTCACCCATTTTCGCGGCCCGGCGTTGCCGGTGCCCGCTCTCGAAAGGACTTGTATGCCATCGCGTTCTCCGTCATCGCTCATCCGCAGCGCCATCCTGCTGGCCTTTGCCGGCGTCGTTGCTGCCGCTCCCGCCACGGCGCAGAACCGCAGCGCCACGCTGGAAAAGGTCGCGGACTTCGGCCACCAGGTCACCGGTGTCACGGTCGCCGAGGACAACCGCATCTTCGTCAACTTCCCCCGCTGGACGGAGGATTCGCCCGTCTCCGTGGCCGAAGTGAAGAACGGCGCCGCGGTGCCGTTCCCGAACGCGGAGTGGAACGCGTGGCGCAACGCGAAGAAGGATGAGCTGTCGGCCGGCGAGCACTGGGTGTGCGTGCAGAGCGTGGTCGCGGACAGGAAGGGCAACCTGTGGGTGCTCGATCCGGCCGCGCCGGCGCAGGCCACCATCGTGCCGGGCGGGCCGAAGCTGGTGCGCCTCAGCCTTGCTTCGGGCGCCGTGCAGCAGAACATCCGCTTCCCGGAAAGCGTGGCGCTGCAGGGTTCCTACCTGAACGACGTGCGCTTCTCGCCGGACGGCAAATGGGCCTACATCACCGACTCCGGCGTGCGCGGCGCGATCGTGGTGGTCGACCTGGGCACCGGCGAGGCCAAGCGCCTGCTGGACGGCGACCCGTCCACGCAGGTGAAGAAGGGCCTGGTCGTGAAGGCCGATGGCAGGCCGCTGCGCCGTCCGGACGGCAAGGGCGTGGAATTCTCCGCCGACGGCATCGCGCTGTCGCCGGACGGCCAGTACCTCTACTGGCAGGCAATCAAGGGCGACACGCTGTACCGCATCGCCACCCGCACGCTGACGGAAGAAGGCTGGAAGGGCGGCGACATCGCCAAGAAAGTGGAAACGGTCGGCAAGAACGGCGTGGCGGACGGCCTGCTGATCGACCGCGACGGCAAGCAGATGTACATCACGTCGCCGGAAGACAGCTCGATCAAGGTGCGCGACCTGGCGAAGAAGGATGCGGCGCCGCGCGTGCTGGTGCAGGACGAGCGCCTGCGCTGGCCCGATACCTTCGGCCAGGGTGCCGACGGCAGCCTGTACGTGACCACGTCGCGCATCCAGGACTCGTCGTTCTTCAAGCCGGATGCGCCGATCGCGCTGCCCACGTCGCTGTGGCGGCTGAAGATGGGCAAGTAGAAGGCCAGATGCCGCAAAGCGCGGCGTTCATTCCGCGGACTGCTGCTGCGCGCGGTGCAGCGCCAGGCCGGCGCACGCCGCCAGCAGGAATTGCGAGATGCGCTGCAGGTCGCCTCGCAGGCGCGCATCGGCTGCCCAGGCGAACGGCTGCGCCGGCAGCACCTGGTGGGCCGCGGGACTTTGCAGCGCAGCTTCGAAGCGGTCCACATGCCGCGCATCGATGGCGCGGAACGGGGCGAACCGCTCGTCGTCGACGACGATCCTGCCGAGGATCGCGTACATGCCGATCTCGGCCCGTACATAATCGGTATGGACGCCGAGGCTCGCCCGTTCCAGCCGTGTCGCCTGCAGCGCCGCGGGCATGGGTATGCCGACATACGGTAACCGTGCGCTGTCCTGCACCAGTGGCGGCACGAGAGTGTCGAGGGTCGGCAGTCGCGCCGCTTCCAGGAGCGTATCCAGAGCGCCCAGCACAGTGCAGATCCCGTCCGCTACCATGTCGTTCATCTGGTCCGGGTGCCGGCGCACCAGGAGGGCCTGTTCATGGTACGACTGCGAGGCTGCCAGCAGATTTTCCTCGATGGCCTGAGCCTGCTCGTGATGGTTGTGCTGCAGGGTGTGCAGAGCGCCCAGCAAGCGTGCCGATCCCAGCACCGCCTGGTCGATGTCGTCGAACAGGGCCTGGATTGGCGCGGCAAGCTCGTCTTCGATGAAGCTGGCCGAGACATCTTCCCAGTCCTCGCCCTGGCAGGCCAGGTACAGGTCGACCGGCAGTGCCTTGTTGTCCTGCTGGTCGTTCAACGGCGCGCCCGCTTCGCGATAGGCATGCGCCACGAGGCGCGAGCAGAACTGGGTCGTATCCTCCGGCTGTTGCTCGCGCAGGTGGGTGAGGAAGGAATAGCGCTGGCCGAAGTAAGCCTGCGCATGCTGCGTGACGGCGGAGAGCGCTGAGTCCTTGAGGCCACGCTTGCGGTACACCTTGAAGCTGTACGCATCGCCGCGATCGAAATGCAGGGCATCGTGGAAGACTTCGACCGCGACCGAGGTACCGTCTGCATGGATGATGCAGCCATTGCCCAGGCCGAGCATCACGTGCGAATAATGCGGCAGCTTTTCCTGCAGGTCGATCTGGCCGTCCTCCCGCATTGACGCGAGCACGCGCTGGCCATGAATATTAATGGTCTGCCTTAGTTTGCCGGCAAGGTCACGGGGATTGCCAAGTACGAAGATCACATCGCCGGGCTGCACCGCCAGCAGGTTGAAACGGGTAGGTTGGGCCGGCTTGGCGCTCGTCACTGAATGCCTCGCTAATGCATTGATAAAAAAATATCTTACATCATGGGCCGCAGTGAAACGGCGCCGGAAAACAAAAAAGCCAACCGCGAACGGTTGGCTTTCCTGATTCTATTCGTGGTAGGCCGTGCGGGGCTCGAACCTGCGACCAACGGATTAAAAGTCCGCTGCTCTACCAACTGAGCTAACGACCCATCGTAAGACTGCTTTACTGCTACAACGACTGCTTCTTTCGAGTGGTAGGCCGTGCGGGGCTCGAACCTGCGACCAACGGATTAAAAGTCCGCTGCTCTACCAACTGAGCTAACGACCCGAAAGAGGCCGCATTATATACAGCCGTGCCGGGTTTGCCAAGCGGTGCGTGCGCGATGACACAAATGCCCCGACTAGCCCAGTGCGGCCGTCACCTTCAGCACTTCCTCGGCCGTGGTCACGCCTTCCATCACCTTCCACGCGCCGGCGATGCGCAGCGGCTTCATGCCGTCCGCCATGGCCTGCTTGCGCAGCGCCGTGATGTCCGTCGCTTCCTTCACCAGCGCGTTGAACGGCTCCGTCACCGTGAGCAGTTCATAGATGCCGGTGCGGCCGCGGAAGCCCGTCTGGCGGCATTCCGGGCAGCCGACCGGGCGGTACACGTGGTCCGGCTTCGGCAGGTTCCAGATGCCGCCGATACCCTGCCACAGGTCGTCCGCCAGCTCGCCGCCCGGTTCCTTGCAGTCCGGGCACAAGGTGCGTACCAGGCGCTGCGCCATGATGCCGATCACCGTTGCCTCCAGCAGGTAGTAGGGCACGCCCAGTTCCAGCAGGCGCATCACGGCCGATGGCGCATCGTTGGTGTGCAGCGTGGAGAGCACCAGGTGGCCCGTCAGCGCGGCCTGGATCGCCATCTCGGCCGTGGCCAGGTCGCGGATCTCGCCGACCATGATGATGTCCGGGTCCTGCCGCATCAGCGCGCGCACGCCATCGGCGAACGACAGCTCGATGCCCGGCTGCACCTGCATCTGGTTGAACGACGCTTCCACCATCTCGATCGGATCTTCCACCGTGCACACGTTGACCTCCGAGGTCGCCAGCGCCTTCAGCGTGGTGTACAGCGTCGTGGTCTTGCCCGAACCGGTAGGGCCGGTAACGAGGATGATGCCGTGCGGGCGCTGCGTCAGCGCATCCCAGCGCGCCGCGTCGTCGGCCGGGAAGCCCAGTTCCGGCAGCGTCTTGACGACGACATCCGGATCGAAGATGCGCATCACCAGCTTCTCGCCGAATGCGGTGGGCAGCGTGGACAGGCGCAGCTCGATCTCCTGGCCGCCGGCCGTGCGGGTCTTGATGCGGCCATCCTGCGGGCGGCGCTTCTCGATGACGTCCATGCGGCCCAGCAGCTTGATGCGCGCCGTCATCGCGATCATCACGACGGCCGGCACCTGGTACACCTGGTGCAGCACGCCGTCGATGCGGAAGCGGATGTTGCCGATGTCGCGCTTCGGTTCCAGGTGGATGTCGGAGGCGCGCTGCTCGAACGCGTACTGCCACAGCCAGTCGACGATATTGATCACGTGCTGGTCGTTGGCATCGACCTGGCGGTTGGTCTTGCCCATCTCGACCAGCTGCTCGAAGTTGTTGCGCAGCGCCAGGTCCTGGCCGGTCGACTTGCTGGCGTTCTTGATCGACTTGGCCAGCGCGAAGAACTGCGCCGTGTACTGGGCGATGTCGAGCGGGTTGGCGATCACGCGGCGGATCGAACGGCGCGAGATGCGGGCGATCTCCTGTTCCCATTCGAGCGCGAAGGGATCGGCCGTGGCCACCGTGAGCGTGTCGGCCGTGATCTCCACGGGCAGGATATTGAAGCGCGCCGCATAGCTGGCCGACATCACATCGGCCACGCGCGTGAAGTCGATCTTCAGGGGATCGATGCGGTACAGCGGCAGGCGGGCGCGCTGCGCCAGCCATTCGGTGAGCACGTCCAGGGTAAGCTGCTTGTGCGGCGGTTTCGAGGAGAGGATCTTGCAGTGGGCGACGGCGCACAGCGGATGCATCGAGCCGGCGGTGTTGCGCAGGATGCCCTGCGCCTGGGTGTAGAAGGCCTTCACGCCGGGCTTCTCGACCATGCCGTCGGCGAGGAGCCAGCTGAAGATCTGTTGCAGGTCGAGATTTTTCGTCATGGGTCCCTTGTCAGGTGCTTGCCGCCAGCAGGCCCTTGACCCAGGACTTCGCGGGCAGCTTCGTTTGCGCGACGATATCGACGGCACGCGCGCCCAGTGCCAGCGGGTCGATCGTGCGGCGGCGCTTGAACGCCAGCGCGACGACGTTGCCATCATGGACCTCGGGCAGGCTGACCACTTGCGGGAACGCGTATTTCATCGCCTTCAGGTTCTTCGCGTAGCTGGGATGGTCGCCGAACAGGTTCACCGTCATGATGCCATCGTCGTTCAGGCAGGCGGCGCAGGCCTCGTAGAACTCGGCCGAGTCGAGCACCGGGCCGCGCGCGGTGGCGTCGTACAGGTCCACCTGCAGCGCATCGAGCGTGCCGTGATTGGCGGGATCGTTGACGAAGTCCAGCGCATCCATCTCCAGTACCTGCAGGCGTGCGTCGTCCGGCGGCAGCTTGAACATCGACTGGCAGATGGCGATCACGTGCGGGTTCAGTTCCACCGCCGTCACGTGCGCTTCGGGGAACAGCTTGTAGCAGCACTTGGTCAGCGCCGCCGTGCCCAGGCCCAGCTGGGCGATGCGGCGCGGCGCGGCGTTCCACAGCATCCAGGCCATCATCTGCTGGGCGTATTCCAGTTCCGGCCAGTCCGGCTTGCGCAGGCGCATCGCACCCTGGACCCATTCGGTGCCGAAGTGCAGGTAGCGCACGCCCTCCTGTTCGGACAGCGTGACGGGCGCGAACTTCGGCTTGTAGGCAGTGGCCGGCTTGGACGGCGGCTTCGGCAGCGGCTTGGCGGTGACGCGGGCCGCAGGCTTGCTGGCGGGGCGCGACGACTCGACTTGTTCGATGGATTTACGTTTGATGAGCATGATGCGATCCGTTGACGCCTTCTTAATCGCCTATTATCCCGCGCCGCTTTGCCGTGAAGCAAGCGCGCAAATGAAAACTGCCGGCGCGAGGCCGGCAGTATCGGTACAGCAGATAAGCGGATCAGCGGATCAGCGTTGCAGCGGATCAGCGGATCAGCGTTGCAGCGGTTCCACCGACACGCGCAGGCGGATGTTTTCGCCCGGGTCGTAGTTCATGTAGCTGGTGTAGTTGCGGCCGCGGTAGTCGTACACGACTTCGTAGCCGGTGGTGCGGCTTTCCCAGCTGTCCACGGTGCGGCACTGTTTCACTGCCTGTTCCTGCACGCCCGGTGGCGGCGCGTTCTGGTTGTCGACGCGGTCGCCGACCACGGCACCGCCGATCGCACCGGCCACGGTGGCCGCGGTGCGGCCGCCGCCACTGCCGATCTGGCTGCCCAGCACGGCGCCGGCGATGCCGCCCAGGATCGAGCCGCCGGCGCTGCGCTGCTGCGGCTGCTGGACCTGCACGTATTCGGTACGGCATTCCTGGTGCGGGCGATTGACGCGTTCAACCTGCGGCGTGACGCGCACCACGCGGGCGGAATCCTCGAAATCGGCGGCCTGCACGGCCGGGAGAGAGCCGAGCAGCAGCGCCGAAACCATCAGTTTTGCTTGCAGCTTCATTTGGGTACCTCGATTTAAATGTGGTTTTTCTCAGTGTGACAGCAAGTGGGCCGGGCCTGCGCACGCAACCCCTCGCGTCTATGGTAACGCCGGCGCACCGCGCTTGATCCCGCTCATGGCAACAAAATGTAACCTGGAGAATGGCTGCCGTGGCCAGGGGATTGTCGGCAAAACATCTTAACGGGCGCTGAAAATGACCGCGTTTTAACAAATCTTGCGCGGGGAGCCACATTCAAGTTGATTCATGCTGGACAACACGTTACCCTTATAGCCTAGGGATCGAATTGTCGTATGGAAATGGTCTGGTTCGGTATAAGAGCACAGATGCCAACGGCGATGGAACCAGAAGCATTGACGCAACGCTGCCGGCGCAGTGACCCGCCCGCAGCCAGTGCCGTCGACATCGAACAGGATTCGGCACGCAAACAGGGAGACCCTCGAAAACCGTCGCGCCGCGGCGCCTTGCACGGAACCTGCAGCCCGAACGGCGCATGGATTTTCGGGCATCCCATAGGTCGATTTGAGGGAAAAATGAGTTTGTTCTTAACCGTGCCGCCCCACCTCGTTCAGTCCATCAGGGCCTTTCGTGTCGCTGAGCTGCAAGAGGAGGCCGGCCGCCTGGGCCAGCATTTTCTGTATGCGCATTGCAACGCGGGCCTGACCAAGCAGCAGGTGCTGGGCATCATCGCGGAATCGTTCCGGTTTCCCAAGCCCTGCGGCAAGAACTTCGACGCGCTGCGCACCACGCTGACGGAAACGCTGGCCAATGCCGGCGAGCAGCCGGGCTTCGTGATCGTGCTGGAACAGCTGCCGAATACCCAGAAATTCGACCGCGAAGCGCGCGAAACGCTGCTGGACGTGTTCCGCGATGCGGCCGATTACTGGGCCGAGAAGAAAGTGCCGTTCCGCGTCTTCTATTCGTTCGAATAAGCCCCATCGGCCCCGCGGAGGCGGCCGGCATTTGGTGGGCTGACCGGCCGCTGCGGTTACAATGTCGGCCATGAAAAATATCGTCATCCTGATTTCCGGCCGCGGCAGCAATATGGAAGCGGTCGTGCGGGCCGCCGAGGCCGAGCAGTGGCCGGCGCGGATCGCCGCCGTCATCAGCAACCGTGCCGATGCCAAGGGGCTGGACTTCGCGGCATCCCGCGGCATTCCCACCGCGGTGGTGGCGAACAAGGAATACCCCACGCGCGAAGCCTTCGACGCGGCACTGCAGACCGTGATCGACGGTTTCGCGCCGGATCTGGTGGTGCTGGCCGGTTTCATGCGCATCCTCACGCCCGCGTTCGTGGAACATTATGCGAACCGCATGCTGAACATCCACCCGTCGCTGCTGCCCCTGTTCCCCGGGCTGCACACGCACGAGGCGGCGATCGCGGCGGGCCACGCGCAGCATGGCGCCACCGTGCATTTCGTGACGGCCGAGCTGGACCATGGCCCGATCGTGAACCAGGCCAGCGTGCCGATCCTGCCGGGCGACACGCCCGACACGCTGTCGGCCCGCCTCTTGGTCGAAGAACACAAGCTGTACCCGCGCGCCATCCGCTGGTTCATCGAAGATAAACTTACCGTCGAACATGGACGGGTCATTACACCGGATCACCCGGCCGGCACACCGCTGTAGCACGCGGTCCGGCCGTTCGGTCTTATTCATCACCAGGATTCCCATGAGATTGCCTCCAGCAGTACTCGCCAGCACCGAAGAAGTGCTGCGCGAGATCTTGCGCTTTACCGCGCCCGCCGACACCACCCTGTCGCGCTACTTCAAGGACCACCCCCGCCTCGGCGGACGCGAGCGCGGCGCCATCGCCGAGTGCGTGTACGCGGTGCTCCGTAACAAGAACTTCTTCACCGAATTCTCCGAGCCGAACGGCGGCGCCACGATGCGCCGCTTGATGCTGCTGGGCATGGCCGACACGGTAGGCGTGGACGCGCTGCCGGGCCTGACGCCGGACGAGCTGGAGTGGGTGACGCGCATGACGGCCATCGACCGCTCGCTGCTGCACAAGTCGCTGCGCACGAACATGCCGAAATGGCTGTGGGACAAGCTGGTCGAGCAGTATGGCGAGGAAGAAGCCCTGCAGCTGACCGATGCGCTGAACGCACCGGCCCCGCTGGACCTGCGCGTCAATGCATTGAAGGCGGACCGCGACAAGGTCATCGCCCAGCTGGCCGAAGCGCCGATCACGGCCAAGGCCACGCCGTATTCGCCGATGGGCCTGCGCGTGCTGCGCAAACCCCAGCTGCAGAACCTGCCGCTGTTCAAGGAAGGCGCCATCGAGGTGCAGGACGAGGGCAGCCAGGTGCTGGCCCAGATCCTCGGTGCGCGCCGCGGCGAGATGGTGGTGGACTTCTGCGCCGGTGCCGGCGGCAAGACGCTGGCGCTGGGTGCGCAGATGCGCAACACGGGCCGCCTGTACGCCTTCGACGTGTCCGAGAAACGCCTGGCCAAGCTGAAGCCGCGCCTGGCCCGCTCCGGCCTGTCGAACGTGCATCCGGTCGCCATCGCGCACGAGCGTGACGCCAAGATCAAGCGCCTGGCCGGCAAGATCGACCGCGTGCTGGTCGATGCGCCGTGTTCGGGCATGGGCACGCTGCGCCGCAATCCGGACGTAAAGTGGCGCCAGCCGGAAGGCGCCATCGCCGAGATGCACGAGAAGCAGGTCGCGATCCTGGACGGCGCCGCCCGCCTGGTGAAGAGCGGCGGCCGCCTGGTGTACGCCACCTGCAGCCTGCTGAAGGAAGAAAACGATGCGGTGGCCGAGCAGTTCATTGCCTCGCACGCCGACTTCCAGCTGGTGCCGATGAGCCAGGTGCTGGCGGAACAGAAGATCGACCTGGAGATGGGCGACTACCTGAAACTGCTGCCGCACAAGCACCAGACGGACGGCTTCTTTGCCGCCGTGTTCGAACGCAAGCCGATGGCCAAGGCCGCCGCCGCCGAGTCCGACGACAGCGCCGAGGCCTGATGAAGCAGATTCCCCTGTCCGCACTGCTGAACGACCTGCTGGGCGACCTGCGCGACCCCGGCCTGCTGTGGCAGTTGGGCGCGCTGGTGCTGTGCATCGTGCTGGGCTGGGGGATTTCGCGGCTGCTGCGCGCGCAACTGGCGCGGCGCCAGGCCGCAGGGCAGGGCGCCGCCGCCCGCTTCGGCGTGGAAAGCTTCGGGCGCGTGATCGGGCCGCTGGCCATCGTCTGCCTGCTGGCGATCGCGCAGGAGGTGCTGCGGCGCTGGTACCACGTCAACCTGCTGAAGGTGGCCCTGCCCATCTTCGGTTCGCTGGCCGTGATCCGTTTCGTGTTCTACCTGCTACGGCGCGTGTTCGCGCGGCGCGGCGAGGTGGGCGCGGCCATGCTCACGTTCGAGAAGATCTTCCAGGTGATCGTCTGGGCCGTCGTGGTGCTGTACATCACCGGCTTCTGGGACGATATCTATCACTACCTCGATTCCATTGTCATCCGCCTCGGCAAGAACAAGGTGACGGCGGCCGAGATCGGCCAGGGCATCGTGTCCGTCGTCATCACGCTGGTGCTGGCGATGTGGGCCGGCGCGGCGCTGGAAGAGCGCCTGATGACGGTCGACACGCTGAACTCCAACCTGCGCGTGGTGCTGGCGCGGGTGGGCCGCGCGCTGCTGATCATCGTGGCGATCCTGTTCAGCCTGAACATGGTGGGCATCGATCTGACCGTGCTGTCCGTGTTCGGCGGCGCGCTCGGTGTCGGCCTCGGCTTCGGCCTGCAGAAGATCGCCAGCAATTACGTGTCCGGCTTCATCATCCTGCTGGACCGCAGCCTGGCCATCGGCGACATGATCACGGTCGACAAGTACACCGGCCGGGTGGCGCGCATCAACACGCGCTACACGGTGCTGCAGGGGCTCGACGGGGTAGAGGCGATCGTGCCGAACGAGATGCTGGTCTCGGGCGCCGTGCAGAACACCACGCTGTCGAACAAGCAGGTGTGGATCGGTACCAAGGTCTCGGTGTCGTACGACACGGACCTGGATTTCGTGCTGAAGCTGCTGGAAGACGCGACCGCCGCCGTGCCGCGCGTGCTGCAGGAAAAGCCGCCGGGCGCCACGCTGCTCAGCTTCGGTGCCGACGGGCTCGAACTGCAGGTGGGCTTCTGGATCGGCGATCCGGAAAACGGCCGCGGCGGCGTCACGTCGGACGTCAACCGGGCCATCTGGAAAGCCCTGAAAGACAACCGGATCTCGGTGCCGTTCCCGCAGCGGGAAATGCGTATTGTCGGAACATTACCGATCCCCGAAATACCACAAAACAATCCGTGACGGGCCATGGTTTCCGGTTGAATCCGCGTACAATGTGATGTTGCACCGCGTAGTGACTACATGCTTCTGTGTAACTTGGCAGATGCATCACAGCAGTGCAGTGAAGCAGAGTAACAGCTGTTGCGTACATTCCCGCGCGATAGGGAATCACTTTCTTGAAATGGATTGAGCTTGAACGCTGTATTGGAATTCCTGACGCATGGCCTCACCGGCTTGTCGAACTGGCAAACCGTCATCTACACGCTGATCGTTACCCACATCACGATCGCCGCCGTCACGATCTACCTGCACCGGCACCAGGCGCACCGCGCCCTGGAACTGCACGCGATCCCGAGCCACTTCTTCCGCTTCTGGCTGTGGCTGACCACGGGCCAGGTCACGAAGGAATGGGCTGCCATCCACCGCAAGCACCACGCCAAGTGCGATACCGAAGAGGATCCGCACAGCCCCGTCACGCGCGGCATCAAGAAGGTGTTCTGGGAAGGCGCCGAGCTGTACCGCGCCGAATCGAAAAACCAGGAAACCATGGCCAAGTACGGCCACGGCACGCCGGACGACTGGATCGAACGCAACCTGTACACGAAGTACAGCTGGCAGGGCGTGGCGCTGCTGCTGATCGTCAACGTGATGCTGTTCGGCGCCAAGGGCATCACCGTGTGGGCCGTGCAGATGCTGTGGATTCCCGTCACCGCCGCCGGCATCATCAACGGCATCGGTCACTACTGGGGCTACCGCAACTTCGACTGCAGCGATGCGGCCACCAACATCATCCCGTGGGGCATCCTGATCGGTGGTGAAGAGCTGCACAACAACCACCACACGTATGCCACGTCGGCCAAGCTGTCGTCCAAGTGGTACGAGTTCGACATCGGCTGGGGCTATATCCGCATGATGGAAATGGTGGGCCTGGCCAAGGTGAAGAAGATGCCGCCGAAGCCGAAGTTCGCCGACAACAAGGCGCATGCCGACCTGGACACGCTGCATGCCGTGATCGCCAACCGCTATGACGTGATGGCGAAGTACGCGAAATCGGTGAAGCACGCCTGGAAAGAAGAAGTGGCGCACCTGAAGGACAAGGCGCAGCTGGGCGACGGCTTCCTGAAGTCGAGCCGCAAGCTGATGCAGAGCGAGCCGGCCAAGCTGGGCGCACCGCAGCAGCAGCAGCTGGTCGAGCTGTTCCAGCACAGCAAGGCGCTGGAGACGATGCACACGATGCGCGTGGAACTGGGCGTGATCTGGGAACGTTCGCACTTCACCCGCGAAGAACTGGTGCACAAGCTGCAGGACTGGTGCCAGCGTGCCGAAGCCTCCGGCATCAAGGCATTGCAGGAGTTCTCCCTGCGCCTGCGCAGTTACGCCTGATGCTTCGATAAGTAGTTACAATGAAAACGGCCCTGCGGGGCCGTTTTGTTTTGGAGACGACATGAAACGACTTTATACCGCGGCGCCGCTTCTACTTCTGCTGCTGCTGCTGCTGCTGCTGTCGATGGCAGGCAGCGCGCTGGCCGAGGACTGGACGGTGCGCGCCGACGGTGTCGGGCCTTTGAGGGTGGGCATGGACTTCGACACCGTCAACCGCGTGCTGGACGACCACCTGCAGCGCGCGCCGCTGGCCCTGCAGGGCAGCCGCGCCTGCTTCTACGTGTCGCCCGCCGCGGAACCGCGCGTGGGCCTGATGTTCGTGAAGGATGTGCTGCAGCGGGTCGATGTGCAGGAAACCGGCGTGGCTTCCGACCGCGGCATCCGCGTGGGCGATCCGGTGGCCGACGTGGCGCAGCGCTATGGCGACGCACTGCACACCGCGCCCAGCGTCGAGAATCCGGCCGAGAAATACCTGACGGTGCCCAGCGCCGACAGCCGCCACGCCATCCGCTTCGAGACGCGGCAGGGCACGGTCGCCACCTTCTACGCGGGCGCCTGGGAGCAGGTGCAGTACGTGGAAGGTTGCCAATAAGTGGGGACAATAAATGGGGACAGACCCCATTTTTTAGGCAATCTTTCCAATAAAATGGGGACAGACCCCATTTTTCAGGCAATTTTTCCGGCTAAGTTTCCAGGGCCAGCAGCGCTCTGATGCGCTGGGTATCGGCCGGCGTGGCGGGGTTGTAGACGATCATGCCCAGGTCGGGCCGGCCGTCCACCGTGAACGCCGAGTAGTCGAAGGACAGCACGCCATCGCCATGGCGCAGCTGCTTGACGCCTTCACCCCAGTTGCGCACCGTGCTGTCGCGCCAGAATGCCTCGAATTCCGGGCTGGTACGGCGCATCTCGTCGACGAAGGCATCCACCGCCGGCGTGGACCCCAGCCGGGCCGCATCGGCGCGGAACACGGCAACCACGAAGCGCGCCACCGCTTCCCAGTCCACCTGCCGGGCCCGCGTGTGCGGGTTGGTGAAGATGAGCCGCACGATATTGCGCTGCGCCGGCGGCAGCAGCGAATAATCCGTCAGCAGCCGCGCCGCGGCGCGGTTCCAGGCCACCACATCCCACATCATCGTCCGCACGATCGCCGGGCTGTATTCGAAGGCATCCAGCACGCGTTGCAGGCGCGGCGAGACGGCTGCCGCGGCCTGGTAGCGCACGTCGGGCGGGCGGCCCAAGCCCAGCAGGAAGGCGTGCTCGCGTTCGGCATCCGTCAGCAGCAGGGCGGTGGCAATGCGGTCCAGCACGGCTGCCGACGGAGCACCGCCGCGCCCCTGTTCCAGCCAGGTGTACCAGGTGGTGCTGATGCTGGCGCGCTGCGCCACTTCCTCGCGGCGCAAGCCCGGCGTGCGGCGGCGCGTGGAGGTGAGCCCCAGTGCCGCCGGGTCGAGGGCGGTACGGCGGCGCTTCAGGTAGGCGCCGAGGCGGGTTTCGTTGGGGATGACGGCGATGTCCATGGAGGCAGGTGGTCGTTATACCGGGATAATATCACTGCTTTACCTGGGTAAGCGGAGCGTGGACACTGGCCTTCTGTTCAACGGAGGGTGATTCCATGCGTGTATTTGTTACCGGAGCGACGGGCTTCGTCGGCTCCGCCATTGTCAAGGAACTGCTGGGTGCGGGGCATGAAGTCCGCGGCCTGGTGCGTTCCGAAGAAGCCGCCACAGCGCTCTCGCGCACCGGCGCCGAAACGTATCGCGGCAGGCTGGAGGATTTGGATGGCTTGCGGCGCGGCGTCGAAGGTGTCGATGCCGTCATCCACACGGCGTTCAACCATGACTTTTCCCGCTTCGCCGACAGCTGCGCGGAGGATGCACGCGTCATCGCAGGACTGGGCGTGGCGCTGGAAGGGCGGCCGCTGATCGTCACCTCCGGCCTGGCACGTCTGGCGCAGGGTCGGCCCGCCACCGAGGACGATGCGCCGGCGCCGGGCTTTCCGCGCCAGTCGGAAGCGGCCGCGGCGGCGGTGCGGGCCGAGAGTGGGAAGGCCTGGGTGATGCGGCTCCCGCCGTCCGTGCACGGTACCGGCGACCACGGCTTCGTACCGATGCTGATCGACGTGGCGCGGCGCACGGGTGTCTCCGCGTTTGTCGGCGATGGCGGCAATCTGTGGTCTTCCACGCACCGGTTCGATGTCGCGCGGGCGTATCGGCTGGCGGTGGAGAGCGGTGGCAGCGGGCCGTGGCATGCGGTGGCGGAAGAGGGCATTGCGTTCCGGGACATTGCCGCCGCCATCGGGCGCGGGCTGGGTCTGCCGGTAAAGGCGCTGGCCAAAGAAGAAGCGGCTGCGCACTTCGGCTGGCTGGCCCATTTCGTCGCAGACGACATGGGAGCGTCGAGTGCCAGGACGCAGGCGGCGCTGGGCTGGGTGCCGGAGCAGGTGGGGCTGTTGCGGGACATCGACGAGGGCGGGTATTTCGGGTAGTAGCGAGGCAGGCCCGGCATGGTGCAGACAAGTGCCGGGTCAGCATGCGGCGAGGCATCGCGGAATGTTTCCTAAAAACGGGGACTGTCCCCAATTTTTGGCAATATTTCCTAAAACGGGGGACAGTCCCCTTTTTTTGCTTTTTTTGGAAATAGTTTCCTGAAAAATGGGGTCCGTCCCCATTTTTTGGGCAATAAAAAACCGCTCCGAGGAGCGGTTTTTCGTGGAACGCGATCAATTACTTGATCTTCGTTTCCTTGTAAGCCACGTGCTTGCGGGCTTTGGGATCGAACTTCATGATCTCCATCTTGCCCGGCATCGTGCGCTTGTTCTTGGTCGTGGTGTAGAAGTGACCCGTGCCAGCGGTCGATTCCAGCTTGATTTTGTCGCGGCCAGTTTTTGCCATGATAGCTCCCTATTAGACTTTTTCGCCGCGTGCGCGCATGTCAGTCAGGACGGCGTCGATGCCGACCTTGTCGATCACGCGCAGGCCGGCGTTGGACAGACGCAGGGAGACCCAGCGGTTTTCAGATTCGACGAAGATGCGGCGGTTCTGCAGGTTCGGCAGGAAACGGCGCTTCGTTTTGTTGTTTGCATGGGAAACGTTGTTGCCGACCATCGGCTTCTTCCCAGTGACTTGGCAAACACGTGCCATGGTGCACTCCTTAGATAACTTCCAAAATTGGAAAAACAGGAGTGTAGCGAAAAAACTGAGGTTTTTCAATCACTTGGGAAAAACAATTGTGTCACGAAGTCGAGAAATAATTTAACATTATGCGACATGAAGCGAAATCAGTTTGTGGCCACGAGCGGAAGTCCTTGATCTGTATAGGTAAACCGGCGCATATCTGAAAAGCGCCCACACCTGAAATGTCACATCTGCCCGTGCTCGGCAAACGAATGCACGCGATGTCCCGCCACCACGAAATGGTCGAGGATGCGGATATCGACCAGCGCCAGCGCCTGGACCAGCGAGCGGGTGAGCAGTAAATCGGCCTCGCTGGGCTCCGGCGTGCCGGACGGGTGGTTGTGGGCCAGCATCACGCTGGCGGCATTGCGCTCCAGTGCCTCGCGCACCACTTCGCGGGGATACACGCTGGTGTGCGTGAGCGTGCCGCGGAACAGCTCGCGCGCCGTGATCAGCCGGTTCCTGACGTCCAGGAACAACACATGGAACGATTCGTACGGCCGGCCCGCCATCGCGAGGCGCAGGTAATCCTTGGCCGCCTGTGGCGAACAGATCGCCTGTCCTGAAATCATCTCGTCGCCGATCGCGCGGCGCGCCAGTTCGATGACGGCGTTCAGCTGCGCATACTTGGCCGGCCCCAAGCCCGGCACGCGGGTGAATTCGCGGACGTTGGCGCGCAGCAGCGCCTGCAGCGAGCCGAAATGCCGCACCAGGTCGCCGGCCAGCTCGACGGCGTTCTTGCCGCGCAGCCCCACGCGCAGGAAGACGGCCAGCAGTTCCGCATCCGACAGGGCCTGCGCGCCTTCGCGGATCAGCCGCTCGCGCGGGCGCTGGTGGGCCGGCCATTCCGAAATGCTCATCTTGCCTCCTGGTCGTGTGGGAATCACGGGGTGGAGGTTCATTATGGAGCGGGCCCGGCGCCCGGTACTGATGTGCTTCCAGCGGGCGGCGGGCGGGCCGCAATCAGCCGCCGCGCGCCAAGCTGGCTTACAATACCGGTTTGCCCAACCGGCCCTGCCACATCATGTCGAACGTCGTTACCTCTTCCGCTTATCTCACGCTGCATTACCGTCTGGCCCAGCTCGACGGCACGGACATCGTTTCCACTTTCGGCGGCAACCCTGCCACGCTGATGCTGGGACAAGGACAACTGGCACCGGTGCTGGAAGAGCTGCTGCTCGGCCTGCCGGAAGGCACGCAGAAGGCCTTCGACCTGGCAGCGGGCGTGGCGTTCGGCCCGCGCAATCCGGAGCTGATCCGTCCCGTCACGCGCGCCACGCTGGACGAGAACTCGGTGCCCGGCGCCGAATACCGCGTGGGCGACCTGGTGGACTTCGCGGCGCCCGGCGGCGGCCGCTTTTCCGGCATCCTGCGCGAGCTGCATGACGATGCCGCCCTCTTCGACTTCAACCACCCGCTGGCCGGCCAGCCGGTGCGCTTCGAAGTCAACCTGATCTCGGTGCTGTGATGACAATCGCCATCCAACAAACCTCGCTCGCCTCGATCGACGCCGACAAGGAAATCCTGCTGGCCCAGCCGCGCGGCTTCTGCGCCGGCGTGGACCGCGCCATCGAGATCGTCGAGCGCGCCTTGAAGCAGTTCGGCGCGCCGATCTACGTGCGCCACGAAATCGTTCACAACGCCTATGTGGTGGCCGACCTGCGCGCCAAGGGCGCCATCTTCATCGAGGAACTGGACGATGTCCCGGCCGGCAACACGCTGGTGTTCTCGGCGCACGGTGTCTCGAAGGCAGTGCGGGCCGAGGCGGAAGCGCGCGGCCTGTCGATCTTCGATGCCACCTGCCCGCTGGTCACCAAGGTGCACGTGGAAGTGGCCAAGATGCGCAAGGCCGGTTGCGAGATCATCATGATCGGTCACGATGGCCACCCGGAAGTGGAAGGCACCATGGGCCAGGCGGAAGAGGGCATGCACCTGGTGGAAACCCTGGAGGACGTGGCCAACCTGCAGGTGAGCAATCCCGAACAGCTGGCCTACGTGTCGCAGACCACGCTGTCGGTCGACGACACGGCGGAAATCATCGCCGCCCTGAAGGCGCGCTTCCCGGCCGTGCAGGAGCCGAAGAAGGGCGACATCTGCTACGCCACCACCAACCGCCAGGAAGCCGTCAAGTTCATGGCGCCGCAGGTGGAAGTGGTGATCGTCGTCGGCAGCCCGAACAGCTCGAACTCGAACCGCCTGCGCGAAGTGGCGCGCAAGATGGGCACCCCGGCCTACATGGTGGACAACGCCGACCAGATCGACCCGACCTGGCTCGATGGCCACCAGCGCATCGGCGTCACGGCCGGCGCCTCGGCACCGGAAGTGCTGGTGCAGGCCGTCATCGACCGCCTGAAGGCCCTGGGCGCGAAGAGCGTGCGCCCGCTGGAAGGCGTGGAAGAGCACGTGACGTTCCCCCTGCCGAAGGGCCTGGCCTGACCGTTCGATCTGAACATTATTTTGTGTATTCACCATTATTCCGTGCGCCGTTTGCTGCGCGAGTCGTTATGATGGAGGGCGCACAGGATTAGGCGAATCCATCCGAACGTTGGCCGACCAGACTATGTTTGGCGCCCTGTCGGATGGAAACGAACCATAGTAGGATGCTGGCCGTTGTCAAAAGCGACGCCACATCCGGCAGTGTCTGGCAAGGTCGGATTGTCGAGCCCGTGTCCTGGTGCCTGGCACCAGGACACGGGCTCGACCGTAATCGGATTCGATCGGATTCAATCGGCATCATGCGGCGGCACTGCGGGACGAACTCCCGGGTGCCGTTTTTGTTACGCGCCGGCGCAGGCCGGCCCAGAAGGGGAGTGATGGATACCTTTATCCAACAAATCATCAACGGGCTCGTGCTCGGCAGCATGTATGCGCTCGTCGCGCTCGGGTACACGATGGTGTACGGCGTGCTGAACCTGATCAACTTCGCCCACGGTGACGTGCTGATGATCGGTGCGATGGCCGGCCTCACGATCCTGAACCTCCTCGGTGCCCACTTCCCCGAAATGAATGGCTGGCTGCAGCTGGCCCTGGCCATCGCCGGCGCGATTCCCGTCTGCATGGTCGTCAACGTGCTGATCGAACGCATCGCCTACCGCCGCCTGCGCAACGCACCACGCCTGGCGCCGCTGATCACGGCGATCGGCATGTCGATCCTGCTGCAGACCTTCGCGATGATGATCTGGGGCCGCAACCCGCTGCCGTTCCCGCAGCTGCTGTCGGCCGAGCCGATCGCCGTGGGCGGCGCCGTCATCAGCATCACGCAGATCCTGCTGCTGGCCCTGGCCGCGCTGTCGATGTGCGCGCTGGTGCTGCTGGTGGAAAAAACCAAGATGGGCCGCGCCATGCGCGCCGTCGCCGAGAACCCCCGCGTCGCCGGCCTGATGGGCGTCGATTCGAACCGCGTGATCGTCTACACCTTCGCCATCGGTGCGGCACTGGCCGCCGTGGCCGGCGTGATGTGGGGCGCGAACTACGCGTCGATCCAGTTCGCGATGGGCACGATCCCCGGCCTGAAGGCGTTCTGCGCCGCGGTGCTGGGCGGCATCGGCAATATCTATGGCGCGATGATCGGCGGGATCGTCCTCGGCATCATCGAAAGCCTGGGCGCCGGCTACATCGGCGACCTGACGGGCGGCTTCCTCGGCAGCCATTACCAGGACATCTTCGCGTTCGTCGTGCTGATCCTCGTGCTGACGGTGCGTCCGTCCGGCATCATGGGCGAGCGCGTGGCCGACCGCGCCTGAGGAGAACACGATGGCACTGCTCAATTTCGACAAGTCGCGCGATCCGAAGAAGGCCTTCGTCAGCATGGGCGTGGTGCTCGTGCTGATGCTGGTCTTCCCGTTTGTCGCGCAGCACTTCGGCAACTCCTGGGTGCGCATCGCCGACCTGGCGCTGCTGTATATCATGCTGGCCCTGGGCCTGAACGTGGTGGTCGGCTTTGCCGGCCTGCTGGACCTGGGGTACATCGCCTTCTATGCGCTGGGTGCCTACATGACGGGCCTGTTCGCCTCGCCACAGTTCGCGACGCTGCTGGAGTCGCTGATCAGCCTGCATCCCGGCTTCGGCGAGACGCTGGTGGCAATCCTGGGCGAGGATATCCGCACCAACGGCATCCACCTGTCGGTATGGTTCATCGTGCCGTTCGCGGCAGCGCTGGCCGGCATCTTCGGCGCGATCCTGGGTGCCCCCACGCTGAAGCTGCGCGGCGACTACCTGGCCATCGTCACGCTGGGCTTCGGCGAAATCATCCGCATCTTCATGAACAACCTGAACGACCCGATCAACATCACCAACGGGCCGCAGGGCATCAACCTGATCGATTCGATCCGCGTGTTCGGCGTGGACCTGGCCGGCGCGCCCGGTTCCAATTCCACGGTCGAGGTGGCGGGCTTCCAGCTGCCGTCAGTGAACGCCTACTATTTCCTGTTCCTGCTGCTGACGATCGCCACGATCTTCGTCACGTCGCGCCTGCAGCACTCGCGCCTGGGCCGCGCCTGGGTGGCGATCCGCGAAGACGAGATCGCCGCCAAGGCCATGGGCATCAATACCCGCAACGTGAAGCTGCTGGCGTTCTCGATGGGCGCCACGTTCGGCGGCGTGTCGGGCGCCATGTTCGCCTCGTTCCAGGGTTTCGTGTCGCCGGAATCGTTCTCGCTGACGGAATCGATCGCCGTGCTGGCCATGGTGGTGCTGGGCGGGATCGGCCACATCCCGGGCGTCGTGCTGGGCGGCGCGCTGCTGGCGGCACTGCCGGAAGTGCTGCGCCACGTCGTCGAACCGGTGCAGCAGCAGCTGTTCGGCAAGGTGCTGATCGAGGCGGAAGTGCTGCGCCAGCTGCTGTACGGCCTGGCGATGGTGGTGATCATGCTGTACCGCCCGGCGGGCCTGTGGCCATCGCCGAAGCACGAGGATCGTCCTGACGGCGACTCCGATACGAAAGAACAGTCGACGGGCGTGGTGGCGGCATGAGCGACATGAACGAAACGATCCTGAACATCGAAGGTGTCAACAAGCGCTTCGGCGGCCTGCAGGCGCTCACCGATGTGCGCATCAACATCAAGCGGGGCCAGATCTACGGCCTGATCGGTCCGAACGGCGCGGGCAAGACCACGTTCTTCAACGTGATCACGGGCCTGTACCAGCCGGACACCGGCACGTTCGAGCTGGCCGGCAAGCCGTATTCGCCATCGGCACCGCATGCGGTGGCCAGGGCCGGCATCGCCCGCACCTTCCAGAACATCCGCCTGTTCGGCGAGATGACGGCGCTGGAAAACGTGATGGTGGGCCGCCACGTGCGCTCGCACCAGGGCGTGTTCGGCGCCATTTTCCGCCACAAGGCCGCGCGGGAAGAGGAAGCGTCAATCCGCCAGCGCGCCCAGGAACTGCTGGACTTCGTCGGCATCGGCCAGTTCGCCAGCCGTACATCGAAGTTCCTGTCGTATGGCGACCAGCGCCGCCTGGAGATTGCCCGCGCGCTGGCCACCGATCCGCAGCTGCTGGCGCTGGACGAACCGGCCGCCGGCATGAACGCCACCGAGAAGCTGGCGCTGCGCGAGCTGCTGGTGAAGATCAAGGCAGAGGGCAAGACGGTGCTGCTGATCGAGCACGACGTGAAACTGATGATGGGCCTGTGCGACCGCCTCAGCGTGCTGGAATACGGCAAGCTGATCGCCGAAGGCCTGCCGCATGAAATCCAAAGCAACCAGGCCGTCATTGAAGCCTATCTGGGAGGATCGCACTGATGGTCGCGAATGTATTGAAGATCGCCGGCCTGAAGGTGGCGTATGGCGGCATCAAGGCCGTCAAGGGCATCGACCTGGAAGTCAATGAAGGCGAGCTGGTGACACTGATCGGCGCGAACGGCGCCGGCAAGACCACCACGCTGAAGGCCATCACGGGCACGCTGCCGGCCTGCAAGGTCGAAGGCACGATCTCGTACCTGGGCCAGTCGCTGAAGGGCACGCAGAGTTTCCACCTGGTCGAGCGCAAGCTGGCGATGGTGCCGGAAGGGCGGGGCGTGTTCACGCGTATGACCATCCAGGAAAACCTGATGATGGGCGCCTACACGCGCGACGACAAGGCCGGCATCGACGCCGACATCGCCAGGTGGTTCGACGTGTTCCCGCGCCTGAAGGAACGGGCCAACCAGCTGGCCGGCACCTTGTCCGGTGGCGAGCAGCAGATGCTGGCGATGGCGCGCGCGCTGATGTGCCACCCGCACCTGCTGCTGCTCGACGAGCCGTCGATGGGCCTGTCGCCGATCATGGTCGAGAAGATCTTCGAAGTGATCCGCGATGTGTCGAAGCAGGGCATCACGATCCTGCTGGTGGAGCAGAACGCCAAGCTGGCGCTGCAGGCCGCCGACCGCGGCTACGTGATGGACTCCGGCATCATCACGATGACCGGCAACGCCGCCGCCATGCTGGACGACCCGCGCGTCAAGGCCGCCTACCTGGGCGAGTAATACCGCCGTACATCGGGGACCACATCCCCGAATCTGCCGCTGAATCTGGCGGACAACACCACCAGACAAAAAAACACCCCGGTCAGGCCGGGGCGCGGGAAAGACATCCGCTGAGAGGATCCACGGATGCCGAGGAGACCTGAGACAGCGATGCTTCAGGCGTTGCTTCCGCGTGGAAGCCGCGCCCTGCCGGCCTGGGCCGGCACAATCCATTACTTGGCGACAGCGGCAGCAGCAGCAGCGGCCACCGGTGCCGACTTGACGGCGGCGGTGAACTGGCTGACGGCGGCGTTCACGTTGGCTTCGATCGCGTCGGTCGCCTGCTTCGTGGTGCGGGTGAACTGCTCGTAGCCGGCGTTGGCGCTGCCCAGAGCAGACTTGAACAGGGCGACGGCGTTTTCGCTGCCGGCCGGGGCGTTCTTGCTCACTTCGTCGACCAGCGAGATCACCTTGCGGTTCGTTTCCAGGATCTGCGCTTCGGCGGCCTTCGAGAACTCGGCGGCGGTGCCGGAAGCGATCGATGCCAGGTGACGGTTGTAGGCGATTGCTTTCTCGGCGGCCGGCTGGGCCTGGGCGGCGCTCAGCGAGAAGAACTCCTGCGGATCCTTGGCCGACAGCAGCTGCTTGGCGGTGCTCGAGGATTCTTCCAGCGAGGCCTTGGCGGCCGTCAGGTTCAGGTCGACCAGCTTTTCAACGCCTTCGAAGGCCTTGTTGGTCAGCGCCGAGAAGATTGCGAACTGGCTCTCGAAGTTGGCCTTCGTCGCATTGGAAAATTGCTCAGGAATCGAAAACATGTAGTTCTCCATTAAAATAATGTGGAATGAAAGCTTGTTGTAACCGGCTCCGAACGGCCATTGTGCAACGCAACATCGGCGATTTTACGGGTGCCATCGATTAAGTCAAGCGAATTTTGTGCGTTGCACAAAGCAACGATTCCAGCAAATGTAGGCGATCGATCCGGTGGCGACAAGGAGCAAACGGATTTTCTCACGCGGACGACTGTTATTTGTTTCCTAATGGAATTGATAGCGTTTGCAAGCCGTGTTTTGCATTGCACAAAAGCATTTTTAAGACTCATCCTGAACAGGAAAACAACGGTGATCACGAACTCCGCCCAGCAGGCCGTCGATGCCGCCATCACGTCGCGCCGTTCCATCCGCGCTTTCCTGCCCACGCCGGTCGCGCGGGAAGATATCGCCGCCATCCTGGAAGTGGCCAGCAGGGCGCCATCCGGCACCAATACGCAGCCCTGGAAAGTCCATGTGCTGACCGGTACCGCGCGCGAGGGTCTGTGCGCGGCCATTACCGCGGCCTACCAGGACCCGGAGCAGAACGGCCAGCACCAGGAGGAATATCCCTACTATCCCCGCGAATGGAAGTCGCCCTATATCGACCGGCGCCGCAAGGTGGGCTGGGACCTGTATGCGCTGCTGGGCCTCACGCGCGAGAACAAGGCGGGCATGGCGGCCCAGCACGCGCGCAATTTCACATTTTTCGACGCACCGGTGGGTTTGATTTTCACAATCGACCGCATCATGGAGCAAGGGTCGTGGCTGGACTACGGCATGTTTTTGCAGAATGTCATGATCGCGGCACGGGCCCGTGGGCTCGACACCTGCCCGCAGGCAGCGTTCACACAATTCCACCGCATCATTGCGGAACGGCTGGCATTGCCCGACAATGAAATGGTGGTGTGCGGGATGGCGCTCGGGGTTGCCGACCCGGACCGGATCGAGAACTCGCTGGTCACGGAGCGCGCGCCGCTGGCGGCCTTCGCCACGTTTGTCGGCGATTAGCGCCGGCAGTGCCGAAGGTGATGAACGGTTGCCAAGCTTCGTTGCAGCGACGCGTCAACAGGGGCGATTTCGTTTTCAGACTGGACACACTTCGTGCCCGGCAATGTGAATTCGCTTGCGGCCCCATCGCATTTTGCTACACTGCAACGACTGTTTTGGTGCTGAATCGGGGAAAAACTCATGTACAAGATGATCGTGACGGCGCTGATTTCCGCCCTGTGCGTGTCGGTGCCGGTAACTGCCGTGCAGGCAGCCGATGGCGCGAAAGCGAAGAAAACCGTCGTCAAGAAGGCCAAGGCTGGCAAGGTGAGCAAGGGCGGCGTGCGCCGCCTGGCCGCGGCCGAACCGCGCGACAAGGTGGTGCGCCGCACCGTGACCGTGCGCGGCAAGAAGAAGGTGGTGTACCAGCGCGTCACCACGGTGGCGGCGGCTGCCGTGCCCGTGGGCCGTCCCACGGTCGGTGACCTGGCCGGCCTGAACCTGACGCGCGATCCCCTCGACCTGAAATCGAACGTGGCCCTCGTCGTCGACCAGAACAATGCCGAAGTGCTGTTCGAGAAGAACGCCGGCGTCGCGTTGCCGATCGCCTCGATCACGAAGATGATGACGGCGCTGGTGGTCGTCGAGGCAGAGCAGGATCTCGATGAAGTCCTGACCGTGACGGACGAAGACGTCGACCGCGCCAAGTTCTCCAGCTCGCGCCTGACGGTGGGTGACCGCCTGACCCGCCGCAACATGCTGCATATTGCGCTGATGAGCTCGGAAAACCGTGCCGCCTCGGCGCTGGGCCGCAACTATCCGGGCGGCCGCGCGGCCTTCGTCGAGGCGATGAACGCCAAGGCGCAGGCGCTGGGCATGACGGACACCCATTACCATGACTCCACGGGCCTTTCCACGCAGAACGTGGCCAGCGCGCGGGACCTGGCCAAGCTGGCGATGGCCGCCTACGAACACCCGATGCTGCGGGAATTTTCCACCGACCCGAAAGCGGTCGTCGAGCGCAATGGCCGTCCGGTGCAGTTCGGCACCACGAACGGTCTCGTGATCCCCAGCTCGGGCTGGCAGATCGGCCTGCAGAAAACCGGCTTCATCAACGAGGCAGGGCGCTGCATGATGATGCAGGCCGTGATCGAAGGCCGCGCCGTGATCATGGTGCTGCTCGATGCGAAGGGCACCGCGGCGCGCGTGGCCGATGCAGTGCGCATGAAGAAATGGCTGACGGCGCTGCGCCCGGCGCAGTTCTCCACGCCATTCGCGCCGCAGTTCCCGGCAGCCGTCGGTGCGGCCGTGGGCAGCGCCGGCGCGATGACTCAGTCGGCTGCCGGCATGTAGCCGAGCGTGGCGGAGATCTGGTTGGCGGTATTGACCAGGTCGTCCAGCCAGTCTTCCTGCAGGCGGTCGGCCGGCGCCGAGATCGACAGGCCGGCCACCAGTTTGCCGCCATCGTCGCGAATGCCTGCCGCCATGCAGCGCACGCCCAGTTCCAGTTCCTCGTTGTCGCGCGCATAGCCGCGCGCCCGCACCAGCGACAGTTCGCGCTCCAGCCGCGGCAGGTCCGTGATCGAATTCTTGTTGTGTCCCGCCAGGCCCGTGCGCGTGGCATAGGCGCGGATCGCCTTCGGTTCGTCCACCGACAGGAACAGTTTCCCCGTGGACGTCAGGTGCAGCGGCCCGCGGCCGCCGATAGCGCGCACCACCTGCATGCCCGACCGTTCCGAGAAGGCCCGGTCGATGTAGACGATCTCGTCGCCCTGGCGGACCGACAGGTTGATCGTCTGCTGGGTTTTCTTGTGCAGTGCGCGCATGAAGTCCAGCGCCGCCTCCCGCACCGACAGCCGGCTCTTCACCACATTGCCCAGTTCCAGCAGCCGCATGCCGAGGCGGTAGGTGCCCGGTTCGATGCGGTCCACGAAGCGGGTGAGCACCATGTCGTTCAGGATGCGGTGCGCCGTGGAAGGGTGCAGGCCGGATTCCTTCGACAATTCCTTCAGGCTGACCGGATCCGGATAGCGGGCCAGCGCGTCGAGCAGGCTGACCATCCGTTCGATGACCTGGATCGTCGTCTTTTGTTCCCCAACGGGTTCGATTTTCATGATGTGGTTGGTGCGCTGCAGTAAGTACCTGGAAGCTTTATACCATGATGTGAAAAAATTTGAAATTAGGGGAGGCCCGGGGACGGTTGCACGCGCCATTCGCGACATCGGCATCCCGTAGCGGTACCCTCGCAACGCTGCACTATAATAAGCTCCCATTTCCCGAGCTTCTCCCATGACCCAACCCGTCAGCGAATTCAAGAGCAAGAGCGGCCTGCAGCGCATCGTTGCGGCCTGTGGGTATTCCATGCAGGGCCTGCAGTCGGCCTGGCGCCATGAACATGCGTTCCGCCAGGAGCTGATGGTGGCCGTGCCGGGCACGGTGATCGCCCTGGTGCTGCCCGTCTCCAGCTTCCAGAAGCTGCTGCTGATCGGGATGCTCGTGTTCGTGCTGATCGTCGAGCTGATCAATTCGGCCATCGAGGCCGTCGTCGACCGCGTGTCGCTGGAGCGCCATCCGCTGTCGAAGAACGCCAAGGACTTCGGTAGCGCCGCCGTGCTGCTCGCGTCGCTGCTGGCGGCCGCCGCGTGGGCCGTGGTGCTGTTCAACAGATTCTATTGATCCGGTGAACCTGATATAAGGTTTCGGCATAAGGAACGAACGAAATGTTCGTTCTTTTTTATAAGACTAAGGGCTACTCTGCGGTTTCCAAACATAAGGGGATTCAGATGCTGTCCAAGAAGCTTTCCGTACTTACCGCGGCCATCACCTTCGCACTGGGTGCCCAGGCGGCCGACATCACGCTGCTGAACGTGTCGTACGACCCGACGCGCGAGCTGTACCAGGACGTCAACACCGCCTTCGCGAAAGAGTGGAAAGCCAGGACGGGCGACAACGTCAAGATCAAGCAGTCGCACGGCGGCTCGGGCAAGCAGGGCCGCGCCGTGATCGACGGCCTGGAAGCGGACGTCGTCACGCTGGCGCTGGCCTACGACATCGATGAAATCTCGCAGAAGGGCCTGGTGAAACCGGACTGGCAGAAGCGCCTGGCGAAGAACTCCACGCCGTACAGCTCGACCATCGTGTTCCTGGTCCGCAAGGGCAACCCGAAAGGCATCAAGGACTGGGCCGACCTCGTCAAGCCGGGCATTGCCGTCATCACGCCGAACCCGAAGACCTCCGGCGGCGCACGCTGGAACCACCTGGCCGCCTACGGCTACGCGCTGCGCCAGCCGGGCGGCAGCGATGCCACCGCGCGTGACTACCTGAAGAAGCTGTACAAGAACGTGCCGGTGCTGGACTCCGGCGCGCGCGGCGCCACCACCACGTTCGTCGAGCGGGGCATCGGCGACGTGCTGATCGCCTGGGAAAACGAAGCCCTGCTGGCCATCAAGGAACTGGGTCCGGAGAAGTTCGAGATCGTGGCGCCGTCCGTGTCGATCCTGGCCGAACCGCCGGTCGCCGTGGTGGACAAGGTGGTCGACAAGCATGGCACCCGCAAGGTGGCCGAGGCCTACCTGCAATTCCTGTACACCGATGCGGCGCAGGAGATCATCGCCAAGAACTACTACCGTCCCACGGTGGAAAAGGAAGCGAAGAAGTACGCTTCCCAGTTCCCGAACGTGAAGCTGTTCACGCTGGCCGACGTGGCGGGCGACTGGACCAAAGCCCAGAAGACCCACTTCGCCGATGGCGGCGTGTTCGACCAGATCTACCAGAAATAGGCCGGGAGACGGCATGCCGGCAAGCCTGACGCCGTTTCGCGTGCTGGTCGCGCCGGGCCTGGATGACAGCGGCCCGGAACACTGGCAAAGCCGCTGGCAGCGCCTGTATCCGTCCTTCGAGCGAGTCCGGCAGGACGATTTCTCGCAGCCGGACCTGCCGAAGTGGAGCGCGCGCGTGGACGATGTCCGGCGTGCCTCTTCCGCCAGCCGTAGCCAGCCTGGCGGCACGCTGATCGTCGCGCACAGCTTCGGCTGCCTCGCCGCGGTGCACAGCGTGGCCCGCAACCCTGCCGGCATTGCCGGCCTGCTGCTGGTGGCACCGGCCGATCCCGACAAGTTCGGCGTGGCCGCGCTGCTGCCGCAGTCGCCGCTGCCTTGCCCCACCATCGTCATCGCCAGCACGGACGATCCATGGATGCCCATTGAACGCGCGCAGCGCTGGGCGGACCGCTGGGGCAGCACGTTCATCGACGCCGGCGCCCTCGGCCACATCAACGCCGACTCCGGCCTGCACGACTGGCTGTTCGGCCAGCAGCAGTTGCAAACGCTGGCCGAAGCGGCGCACAATGCAGGTCCGTTGTCTGCTTAACCAATCCGGAGACTTTCATGACCTTACGCCTTGGCGATATCGCCCCTGACTTCGAGCAGGACTCTTCCATCGGCCGCATCAAGTTCCACGAATGGGCGGGCGATTCCTGGGTGGTGCTGTTCTCCCACCCGGCCGACTTCACGCCGGTCTGCACGACCGAGCTGGGACTGACGGCGAAACTGAAACCCGAATTCGACCAGCGCAACGTGAAGGCGATCGCGCTGTCCGTCGATCCGGCCGACAAGCACAAGGAATGGATCAAGGACATCGAGGAGACGCAGCAGACGGTGGTGGGCTTCCCCATCATCGCCGATGCCGACAAATCGGTCGCCACCTTGTACGACATGATCCACCCCGAGCAGTCCGCCACCGCCACGGTGCGCTCGCTGTTCGTGATCGACCCGGCGAAAAAGATCCGCCTGCAGATCACCTATCCGATGAGCACGGGCCGCAACTTCGACGAGATCCTGCGCGTGATCGATGCGCTGCAGCTCACCGACAAGCACACCGTCGCCACGCCGGGCAACTGGAAGGATGGCGATGACGTGATCATCCCGCTGACGGTGCAGGATCCGGAAGTGCTCAAGCAGAAGTACCCGAAAGGCTTCACGTCGCCAAAGCCTTACCTGCGCCTGACGCCGCAGCCGAACAAGTAAGCACCGCGCAGCCGGCCCTCGACATCGGGGACAGCCACCTATTTCCGGGCAATCTTGCCCGGAAATAGGTGGCTGTCCCCGATTTTTCCTTATCTGTCCATTCATCTAAGCAAATGACTAAAGGTTCGTTTGGTTTATAACGACCAGATGCGAAACTTCGGGCCCAATATCCGAAAATGTAATAAGAGGGCCCCCATGTCTGCAGTACTGCCGGCCACAGCGCCGCAGCCGATACCGTTCGAAGCGAGGAAGCGGGCACCGTACCGGGTGATGCCCGGTTTTAACCTCTCGCTCGGCTTCACCATTTTCTACCTGACGCTGATCGTCCTGATCCCGCTGTCGGCGCTGTTCCTGAAGACCTTCACGATGACGTGGGAGGCATTCTGGAGCGCCGTCACGTCCGACCGCGTGATGGCCTCGTATCGCCTCACGTTCGGCGCCTCGCTGATCGGCGCCGCGATCAATGCCGTCTTCGGCTTCATCGTCGCCTGGGTGCTGGTGCGCTACCGCTTTCCGGGCAAGCGCTTCATCGATGCGCTGGTCGACCTGCCGTTCGCGCTGCCCACCGCGGTGGCCGGCATCACGCTGACGGCGCTGTATTCATCCAATGGCTGGATCGGCAAGTTCGTCGAAGGCACGCTGGGCATCAAGGTGGCATTCACGCCGCTGGGTGTGATGCTGGCGCTGACGTTCATCGGCCTGCCGTTCGTCGTGCGCACGGTGCAGCCGGTGCTGGAGGATGCCGAACGCGAACTGGAAGAAGCGGCCGCCTCGCTGGGCGCCTCGTCGTGGACGACGTTCCGCCGCGTGATCTTCCCGACCGTGCTGCCATCGCTGCTGACGGGCTTCGCGCTGGCGTTCGCGCGTGCCACCGGCGAATACGGCTCCGTGATCTTCATCGCCGGGAACATGCCGATGGTCTCCGAGATCACGCCGCTGTTCATCGTCACCAAGCTGGAACAGTATGACTACGCGGGCGCCACGGCGATCGCCGTGGTGATGCTGGTCGTGTCGTTCCTGATGCTGTTGGGGATCAATCTGCTGCAGGCCTGGGCGCGTGGCAAGGGCGGGAAAAAATGAGCACTGCGAATGTGGTAACCCCTGCCGTGCAAAAACGCGGCGAGCTGCCGACCGTCTCCGATGTGCTGGAGCCGCGCTGGGTGCGCTGGCTGCTGATCTTCGTCGCGCTGGCCTTCCTCACGCTGTTCCTGTTCGTGCCGCTGGTCGCCGTGTTTGCCGAGGCGCTGAAGAAGGGCACCGAGGTGTACCTGGAAGCGATCGTCGAGGACGATGCCATCGCCGCCATCAAGCTGACCTTGATCACGGCCGCCATCGCCGTGCCCCTGAACCTCGTGTTCGGCATCGCCGCATCGTGGGCGATCGCGAAATTCGAATTCCGCGGCAAGAGCCTGCTGCTGACATTGATCGACCTGCCGTTCTCCGTGTCGCCCGTGATCTCCGGCCTGATCTACGTGCTGCTGTTCGGCGCGCAGGGCTGGTGGGGCCCGTGGCTGGCCGAGCATGACATCAAGATCCTGTTCGCCGTGCCGGGCATCGTCATCGCCACCGTGTTCATCACGTTCCCGTTTGTGGCGCGCGAGCTGATCCCGCTGATGCAGGCGCAGGGCAGCGAGGAAGAGGAAGCGGCCGTGGTGCTGGGCGCCTCCGGCCTGCAGACCTTCTTCCGCGTGACGCTCCCCAACATCAAGTGGGGCCTGCTGTATGGCGTGATCCTGTGTAATGCCCGCGCGATGGGCGAGTTCGGCGCCGTGTCCGTCGTCTCCGGCCACATCCGCGGCGAGACCAACACGATGCCGCTGCAGGTCGAGATCCTCTACAACGAATACAACTTCGTCGCGGCCTTTGCCGTCGCCTCGCTGCTCGCGCTGCTGGCGCTGGTGACGCTGGCCCTGAAATCCTTCATCGAGTGGCGCCTGCACGAATCGCGTGCGGACGACACGGACAACTAATACGGCGGGAACCAACATGACGATCGCAGTCAAGAACATCAACAAGCGCTTCGGCGACTTCGTGGCACTGAACAATGTCTCGCTGGACTTCCCGGCCGGCGAACTGACGGCGCTGCTGGGCCCCTCCGGCTGCGGCAAGACCACGCTGCTGCGCTGCATCGCCGGCCTGGAACACCCGGACTCGGGCCAGGTGCTGCTCGATGGCGAGGATGCGTCCGACCGCCACGTGCGCGAGCGCCAGGTGGGCTTCGTGTTCCAGCACTACGCGCTGTTCAAGCACATGACCGTGTTCGAGAACGTGGCGTTCGGCCTGCGCGTGAAGCCGCGCGCCCAGCGTCCTTCCGAAGACCAGATCCGCCGTAAAGTGAAGGACCTGCTGGAGCTGGTGCAACTGGACTGGCTGGCCGACCGCTATCCGCCGCAGCTCTCCGGCGGCCAGCGCCAGCGGATCGCGCTGGCCCGTGCCCTCGCTGTGGAACCGCGTGTTCTGCTGCTGGACGAGCCGTTCGGCGCGCTGGACGCGAAGGTGCGCAAGGAACTGCGCCGCTGGCTGCGCCGCCTGCATGACGACCTGCACGTGTCGTCGATTTTCGTGACGCACGACCAGGAGGAAGCGCTGGAAGTGGCGGACCAGGTAGTGCTGATGAACAAGGGCACCGTCGAGCAGATCGGCACGCCGGACCAGGTGTACAACCATCCCGCGTCGCCGTTCGTCTACGGCTTCCTGGGCAATGTGAACGTGTTCCATGGCCGCGTGAATGGTGGCGTGCTGGCCAGCGAAGGCGTACAGCTGGACGTGGCGGGCCACGATGGCGTGCGCGATGGCGTGGATGCGAAGGGCACGGCGTACGTGCGGCCGCACGAGATGGATGTCGAGCGCTATGCGGCCGGCGCGGAAGGCATCGTCGTCAAGCTGCGCCGCGCCCATGCGATCGGTCCGCTGGCCCAGCTGGACCTGGAACGCGCCGACAACGCGCAGATGATCGAGGCCACGATTTCCAACGAGCGCTTCACCAGCCTGGGGTTCAAGGAAGGCGAGACGCTGGTCGTGCGGCCGAAGCGGCTGCGTGTGTTCGTCGATGAAGGAGCGTCATCATGAATTTCCAGCAGCTGCGATCCATCCGCGAGGCGGCCCGCCGCAACTACAACCTGACGGAAGTGGCCAACGCGCTGTTCACGTCGCAGCCGGGCGTGAGCCGCCAGATCCGCGAGCTGGAAGATGAACTGGGTGTCGTCATCTTCGAGCGCAACGGCAAGCGCCTGACGGGCCTCACCGAGCCGGGCAAGGGCATTTTGAAGATCATCGACCGCCTGCTGATCGAGGCGGAGAACCTGCAGCACGCCAGCATGGAATACAAGGGCCAGAGCACCGGCACGCTGACGGTGGCTGCCACGCACACGCAGGCCCGCTACGCGCTGCCGCGCGCCGTGTCGCACTTCCGGCATGCGTTTCCGGACGTGCGCATCGCCCTGCAACAGAGTTCGCCCGAGCACATCGCCGAGTGGGTCCTGTCCGGCAAGGCCGATATCGGCATCGCCACCGAGGGCCTGTCGCAGTTCCCGGACCTCGTGTCCTTCCCTTGCTACCGCTGGAGCCACCTGATCGTCGTCCCCGACAACCACCCGCTGCTGGCGCGCACGCCGGTGCGGCTGGAAGACCTGGCCGAGTTCTCGCTGATCACGTACGACGTGGGCTTCACGGGCCGCGGCCACATCGACGATGCCTTCGACAAGGCCGGCGTGCGGCCGGACATCGTCCTGACGGCGATGGATTCGGATGTGATCAAGCAGTACGTGTCGCTGGGGCTGGGCGTGGGCATCGTCGCCTCGATGGCGTTCGACCACGGTCGCGACAAGGGCCTGCGCGCCATCGAGGCTTCGCACCTGTTCGCGTCGAACACCACGCGCCTGGCCGTGCGGCGCGGCGCCTATCTGCGCCAGTATGCCTACGAATTCATCTCCCAGTTCGCGCCGGAGCTGAAGCGCGGCGATATCGAGCAGGCCCTGCTGGGCAGCGAAGCCGCTTGACCGTTGCATCTCCACCACGGCTCCCCACGGGGACTGTCCCCTTTTTCCGGAAATATTTCCTGAAATCGGGGACAGTCCCCTTTTTTAAGAAATATTCTTGCAACAATGCGCGGCCGCCGGCTCAAAGGAGACCGTGCAACGTCGCGTCTGACCACGTTGCTTAAGGCTTCAGACTACATGCTGAAATCGTCGTTTTGGGGCTAAAAACAACAAGGGGACAGTCCCCGTTTTTTGGAAATATTTCCTGAAAAAGGGGACTGTCCCCGAGTTGGGGAAATGTTTGAAGGATGAAAAAAATCCCGCGCGAGCGGGATTTTTCGTTGCGGCGGACGCCGGTTACCAGCTGTAGCCGACCTTCGCGTAGTAGAACCGGCCATTGAAGCCCGCTGGCGAGAAGTTCGAGTACGGGTAGATGCCGTTCGTGTTCAGGTTGCCGGCGGTGGTGGTGTCGTCCGGGTAGCTGTCGGTCACGTTGTCGATGCCGGCCGTGACGCGCCAGTTCTTCGCGAAGCGCACCGTGCCCGACACGTCCAGCACCCACTGGCGGCCGTATTCCTGGTCCAGCGCCGCGTTGTTCTGCGGGACCGTGAACTTGCCGTAGTTGGTGGCGAGGGCGCGCGCGCTCCAGGTGGCGGCCGTGTAGTCGGCGCCCAGGCTGAACTTGTCCTTCGGCGAGCCGACCGTGTTGCGCAGGATCGACTGGCGGTCGATCAGCAGCAGGTTGTTGGCGGTCAGGACGGCCGGGTTGGCGGCCACGTTTTCCACTTGCGTCTTGTTGTGGTTGTACGCGGCCGTGAAGTCCACGCGGTCCGTGTTGGCCAGGTTCCAGCGGTAGGTGCTGACGATGTCCACGCCCGTGGTCTTGGTGTCGATCGCGTTCGTGAAGTAGCGGCCCGCGCCCACCTGGATGCCCTGCGTGGCCAGCACGTTGCGCAGCGCCTGCGGCAGCGTCATGTTGGCCGACAGCGCGATGCGGTCGTCCACGAAAATGCGGTAGACGTCGACCGTGGTATTGAAGTTGCGGGTCGGTGCCAGCTGCAGGCCGATGCTGTAGTTGCGGGCTTTCTCGGCCTTCAGCGGCGTGGCGCCGAGTGCCCGAGCGGCGGCGCTGTCGACGGCGAACGTGCCCGTCTCGATCGGCGTATTGGTGCCGTTCACGACCGCGAAGTTGGTCGTGGTGATGGTGTAGAACTGCTGCGCCAGCGACGGTGCGCGGAAGCCGGAAGAGGCGGTACCGCGCAGCGACACCTTGTCGTTGAACGCGTAGCGCGTGGACGCCTTGGCGGACGTGGTGCTGCCGAAGTCCGTGTAGTGCTCATAACGGGCAGCCAGCGCGCCGGACCATTGCGGCGTGATCTGCGCTTCCAGGTTCAGGTACGCGGACTGGTTGCTGCGGCTGTTCTTGCCCGCGTTGACGGGGCGGAAGCCGGAGAAGCCCTGCGAGCCGGAACCCATGTACGACGCGGCGTCGCCCGCTTCGATCTCGTACGATTCATGACGCACTTCCAGGCCGGTCGCTACCGTCAGCGGACCGGAGAACGCGGCGACCGGAATCTCGCGCGCCAGGTCGAAGTTGGCGACGGACTGCGTGTTAATCAGCTTACCGAGGTGGAAGTGGGTCGGGCTCTGCGCGCCGAGGTCCTGGTTGACGGTGTTGTCGATGTCGAGCCAGAAGCTGTTGCGGCCGTAGTCCAGGCTCGCGTCCCAGCGCCAGCCGGCCAGGTCGCCCTTGAAGCCGGCGACCAGCGATTCGTCCGTGGCCGTGCTGTTCTGCAGCGGCAGGAAGCCGTTCGGAAACAGCGGGGTGCGCCGCACGCCGCCGTTCAGTGCCGTGCGCCACGTGGCGGCGGCTTCCGAATCGCGCTCGCCGTACTGGCCGAACGCGTAGAAGTCGGTGTTCTCGCCGACCTGGATCTGCGAGTTGAAGAAGATATTGCGCGGCTTGGTGTCCGAATCGCCGTAGCGCTGCGTGACCTGGCCGTACAGCGGCTCGGCCGGATTGCGGGTGTCCGCGCCGGCGCGATTCGTCGGCTTGCGGTTCGCGGCTTCGACGGCCAGGCGCACCCAGCCCTTGTCGCCGATCGCGAAGCCGCCGTTGGCCTTGACCGTGGTCTGTTCGCCGTCGCCTTCCTTGTACTCGCCGTAGCCGATTTCGACGTCGCCGCCGTTCGGCCCTTTTTTCAGGATGATGTTGACCACACCGGCGATCGCATCGGAACCGTATTGGGCGGCGGCGCCATCGCGCAGCACTTCGATGTGGTCGATCGCGGCCAGCGGGATCGCGTTCAGGTCGACCGGCGCGGAGCCGCGGCCGGCCGTGCCGTTGACGTTGACGACGGCGGAGGCATGGCGGCGCTTGCCGTTCACCAGCACCAGCACCTGGTCCGGCGCCAGGCCGCGCAGCTGCGCCGGGCGCACTGCATCGGAGGCATCCGTGCCGGAAGGGCGCGGGAAGTTCATCGACGGCAGCACGCGCGACAGCACGGTGGCCAGTTCGGACGAGCCGGTCGATTGCAGTTCTTTCGTGCCGATGATGTCGATCGGCGATTCGGAATCGGCGGTGCGGCGATTCTTCGCATACGTGCCGGTGACGACGACGGTCTGCAGGTCATCGGCCGGTGCTGCCTGCTGCTGTGCCGAGGCGGGGACTGCGGTGGCTGCGGCGATCAGGGAAAGAACGAGGAGGGAATGCGGGGAATGCTTGTAGCGAGTGCTCATCAGGGTGGGGTTCGGATTGACGAAAGCTCTATATTAATCGTTGCACCTCATGGCACGAACGATTTGTATGCGCTTTGCTTATGCCCGAGTCGCATATGGGAGACACTTGCTTGCATCGTGAAAGTTTAAAGGGGACAGGCACCTATTTCTGAGCAATACGCGTGTTGCTCAGAAATAGGTGCCTGTCCCCGATGTGGTCGCCGATGTATTTACTGCCCCGGATTGGTGATGCGGGCGTGGATCGCGTCGATCGCTTCGAGCACCTGCTGCGGCAGCTGCGTGTCGTAGGCGTCGATGTTTTCCTTCAGCTGGTCCAGCGTGGTGGCACCGATGATGGTGGAGCCCACGAACCAGCGCGAGTAGCACCAGGCCAGCGCCATCTGCGTCGGCGTGAGGCCGTTCTCGCGCGCCAGCTTCGCGTACTGCGCCACGGCTTCCAGCACGGCGGGCCGCAGGTAGCGCGGGCTCCAGGTCGGCGGATACAGCGTCAGGCGGCCGGCGGCATTCGGGTTGTCCAGGTACTTGGCCGTCAGCTGGCCGAACGCCAGCGGGCTGTAGGCCAGCAGCGTCACATCTTCGCGGAAGCAGGTCTCGTCGAGGAAGCTGGTTTCGTAATGGCGGGCCGTCAGGTTGTACAAGTTCTGGATGGTGGCGATGCGCGGCAGGCCTTTCAGTTCGGCCTGTTTGATGAATTCCGAGACGCCCCAGTTCGATTCGTTCGACACGCCGATGTGGCCGATCTTGCCCTCGTCGACCAGCTTGCCCAGCGCGGCCAGCGTGTCCTCGATGGCAACCGATGCACGTTCTTTTGCCGGATCGAACGCGTTCGCGCCGAAGATCGGCACGTTGCGGCTCGGCCAGTGCAGCTGGTACAGGTCGATGTGGTCCGTCTGCAGGCGCTGCAGGCTCGTCTCCACGGCGGCGCGCAGGTTCTGCTCGTCGAAGTTCTGCTGGCCGCCGCGGATCCAGTGGATGCCCGGGTTCGGGCCGGCCGCCTTCGTGGCCAGCACGATGTTGTCGCGCTGGCCGCTCTTCTTCAGCCACGTGCCGATGTAGCGCTCCGTCGCGCCCTGCGATTCGGCGCTCGGCATCACCGGATACATCTCGGCGGTGTCGATGAAGTTGATGCCCCGTTCCAGTGCATAGTCGAGCTGCGCGTGCGCATCGGCTTCCGTGTTCTGCCGGCCCCAGGTCATGGTGCCCAGGCAGATCTTCGTCACGTCGACATCGGTGCGGCCCAGTTTGATCTTGTCCATCTTGTTCCTTTTATCAGGGTTGACGCAGTGCGTTGGCGCAGTCGCGGATCAGCGCGGGGCCGGCGTAAATCAGGCCGCTGTACAGCTGCACGAGCTGGGCGCCGGCGGCGATCTTGGCCTGCGCATCCTGGCCGCGCATGATGCCGCCCACGCCGATGATCGGCAGCGCGTCGCCCAGCTCCGCCTTCAGCAGGCGGATCACGCGGTTGGAACCTTCGAAGACGGGCGCGCCGGACAGGCCGCCCGCTTCGGCGCCATGCTGCATGCCTTCCACGGCCGTGCGCGACAGCGTGGTGTTGGTGGCGATCACGCCGTCGATGCGGTGGCGCACCAGCGCATCGGCGATGTTCTTCACCTGCTCTTCGTCCATGTCCGGCGCGATCTTCAGCGCCAGCGGCACGTAGCGCTTGTGCTGGTCGGCCAGGCGCGCCTGTGCATCCTTCAGCTGGGCCAGCAGGCCATCGAGTTCGGAGCCGCCCTGCAGCTGGCGCAGGTTCTTCGTGTTCGGCGACGAGATGTTCACCGTCACATAACTGGCATACGGATAGACCTTCTGCAGGCAGTGCAGGTAATCGTCGGCGGCGCGCTCGATCGGCGTGTCGGCGTTCTTGCCGATGTTCAGGCCCAGCACGCCGTCCTTCTTCTGGAAGAAGCGCGACGACTGCACATTCGCGACGAAGGCATCCACGCCGCCGTTGTTGAAGCCCATGCGGTTGATGATGCCGTGCGCGGCGGGCAGGCGGAACATGCGCGGCTTCGGGTTGCCCGGCTGGGCGCGCGGCGTGACCGTGCCGATCTCGATCGAGCCGAAGCCCAGGTCGGCCAGCGCGTCGATGTAGGTGCCGTCCTTGTCCAGGCCCGCGGCCAGGCCCACCGGATTCTTGAACAGCAGGCCCATCACCGTACGCGGATCGGGCTTTGGCGGCTGCACGATGGCGCGCGTGAGGCCCAGGCGGGACAGGCGTTTCAGGTTGTCGAGCGTAAGATGGTGGGCGGCTTCGGCGTCCATCGAGAACAGCGCCGGACGCGCGAGGGAATACAGGAATTTGTCGGACATGGGCAATCGGAAGTAAGCCGGGAACGACCCGGCGAGAGAATTGCCCGCCATTCTACCTTGCCGGAAGATTATGCCGGCGAGCCGTCGTCCATTCGCGGCATCACCGCCCACACGCCCTTGCGGCGCGCTTCCAGCGGCTGGAACTTGATTTTATAGCTCATCTTCGGGCTTTCCTCGATCCAGTAGCCCAGGTACACATAGGGCAGGCCCAGCTCGCGCGCCTGCTCGATCTGCCACAGCACGTTGTAGGTGCCGTAGGAGGCGGCCGGCACGTCCGGATCGAAGAAGGTGTAGACGGAGGACAGGCCATCGGACAGCACGTCGATGATGGACACCATGCGCAGCGTGCCGTCCGGCTCGCGGAACTCGACGAGGCGCGTGTTGACGCGGCTCTGCAGCAGGAACTGGGCATACTGGTCGCGGCTGTCCTGGTCCATGCCGCCGCCGGCGTGGCGGGTGCTCTGGTAGCGCAGGTACAGCGCGTAGTGCTCGTCCGAGAAGGACAGCGTGGCCACGCCGGTGCGCAGGTTGTCGTGGCGGGACCAGGCGCGGCGCTGGCCGCGGGTGCGCACGAATTCCTGCGCCACCACACGCACGGGAATGCAGGCCTGGCAGCCGTCGCAGTACGGGCGGTACGTGAAGATGCCGCTGCGCCGGAAGCCGTTGCGTACCAGTTCCGAATAGACATCGGCATTGATCAGGTGCGAGGGCGTGGCGACCTGCGAGCGGGCCTGGCGCGTGTCCAGGTAGCTGCAGGGGTAGGGCGCCGTCGTGTAGAACTGGAGCGCGGCAAAAGGAAGGTCGTTCAGCTGCGTCATGCAGAACCTGTTATCGGTGGCGTTGTCACGGATGGAGGAGTGCTCACATCATAGCGCTTTCGCGCCAGGCCTGCGTGGCAGGGCCGTGCGCGGACCGTTCAGCTGCCGGCCACCACGGGCGGCACCGGCTGCCAGTCGCGGATGCGCGGCCTGGCGATGGCGTGCTTCAGGTGCGCCAGGAAGGCGGCGCGGGGAATCGGGCGGGCGCCCAGCGAGGCGAGGTGTCCCGTCTCCTGCTGGCAGTCGATCATGCGCACGCCGTGCTGGACGAGGAAATGGACAAGGTAGGCGAGCGCGATCTTCGATGCGTCCGTCACGCGCGCGAACATCGATTCGCCGTAGAACATGCGGCCGATCGAGACGCCGTAGGCACCGCCCACCAGTTCGCCATCGAGCCACACTTCCGACGAGTGCGCGAAGCCCAGCCCGTGCAGGCCCGTGTAGCCGCGGATGATGTCTTCCGAGATCCACGTGCCGGGCCCGTCGCGGCGCGGTGCGGCGCAGGCCCGCATCACCTGCTCGAACGCGCTGTCGAAGCGCACCTGCCAGCGGCCGTCGGTGCGGCCGCTTTTCTCCACTTTCTTGAGCGTCTTCTTCAGGCTGTCGGACAGCTTGAACTCGTCCGTATGCAGCACCATGCGGGGATCGGTGCTCCACCACAGGATTGGCTGGCCTTCGGAAAACCACGGGAAGATGCCGCGCTGGTAGGCGGCCAGCAGCCGCTCCGGCGACAGGTCGCCGCCGGCCGCCAGCAGCCCCGGCGCCTCGGTGGTCAGCGCCTCGGAAACGTCGGGGAAGGGCGTGTGGGCGCCGAGCCAGGGAATCATGGTTCGATGCGCATGGGCCGCGTGATGTCCTGCGTGTGGAAGCCGTAGCTGCCGCCCTCGCGGATGCGGGCGCGGTCCGCAAAGAAGCATTCGAGCGTGGTGCGGATGGTGGGGAATGCCAGGTCGTCCCAGGGGATCTGGCTCTCCGTGAACATCTGCACGTCCAGGCTTTCCTCGCCTGGCGCGAAATCGAGGTCGCGCAAGGTCGCCAGGTAGAACATGTGCACCTGGTGGACGTGCGCCACGTTCAGCAGCGCGTACAGGGGACCGAGTTCGATGTTGGCACCGGCTTCCTCTTCCGTTTCGCGCTGCGCCGCCTGGGCGGTGGTCTCATCGTTTTCCATGAAGCCGGCCGGCAGCGTCCAGTAGCCGTAGCGTGGTTCGATCGCGCGTTTGCACAGCAGTACCTGCAGCTCGCCGTCGCCCTCCCACACGGGAATCGAGCCGATCACCATCTTCGGATTCTGGTAGTGGATGGTGGCGCAGTGCGGGCACACGTAGCGGGGGCGGTTGTCCCCGGCCGGGACCATCAGCTCGACCGGATGAGCGCATTCGGAGCAGAATTTCATAGTTCGACGTCGGTTGTGGTTTGCTTACTTTACACCGTTTGGCGGGGTGCGCGGAACGCCCGGGACGGCGCGGCTGACGAATATAGCAGGTCTATCATGCGCAATTCGAGGATCAATATTGCCTAAATGCGTTATGTGCCGTATAATTCGTTTCATCAGACGCGGGGTGGAGCAGTCTGGCAGCTCGTCGGGCTCATAACCCGAAGGTCACAGGTTCAAATCCTGTCCCCGCAACCAGAATTCGAAAAACCGCCGGTGTTCCAGCTCCAAGCTGAACCCGGCGGTTTTTTTTCGTGCGTATTTTTCGTCCTGCTTTTGCATCGATCGGGACAATTCGTTCTACACTTGCCAATCCGTAAATCTTTCGGGGCCGGCATGCATCCTCTCATGCAGCATCGAATTTCTCCTTCACCCTGGGAGGCGGCCTGCTGCATGCTGCAATATTCTTCGCGGGATCAAGGCAGCTGCCTGAAACTGCATCGTCTTCGCGCCAGCGTTATTCGCGGCTGATATTCATTGCCTTGCCACCACCGCCCGCACCGGCATCGACGGCCAATAATCAGGTCAAGGCTCCGAAACCCAAATCGCCCTGGAATGAGCCACCACCCGCAAAGACGGCGTTGATAGCGTCTGTTTCCACGCAGGAACCACTTGAGCAGGCGCCGGATCCATTCGAAACCCAACCCCTGCTCGATATCGGGCGTCTGGTAAAGGCGCTGCCCGCGCGGAACGCGAAACGCGCCCGGCCGACGACAGGCCGGTATATGGCCGCTCGCGTGAATCGATGAAAGAGGTTTTGGATCGGGCATTCACGAAAGCCAGGCTGGCCGTGCCGCCGAAATGGTGTGAAGCGGCGCGCATCGAACGGATCAGCGCGCCGAACGATCCGAAGGAGGTCTATCAGATCACCACCGCCTTCGGGATCTACTGCATGTATTACCCGGACAAGATCAACGATATCGGCGGGGCCGGCGCCAATCGAGTGCAGACGTCGCCCATCGTCGTGCACTGTGTCCTCGCACCATCAATTAATTCATGCCAATCTCCGGTCTGTTCAAGCTCGGATTTGGCATGATCGACGGCCGACCACCCCCCTGGATCGCTGCCGGTTAGCGGTGGATGCGCAGCCAGCCGACCATCTCCGCCGTCATGCCGCGCCCGATTTGCAGCAGCGGCTCATTGTCGAGCGCAGCCCGGAAACGCGGCAGCGTGGCGGGATCGTCGCCGATCATGTCGTGGAATAAGGCCTGCCATTGCTGCGCAATATGAACCGACTCCGGTGCCTGGCCGCCGGGGTCGGCATTGAATTGCCGACGTATTTTCTCGATGAGCGGAAACCATTCATTGCCGCGGCTGCGCTGGTGACGCCGCATGCGCTCCACTTCATTCGGCTGCAGGTATTTGGCATAGGCATCGAGTTTCAGTTCGCCGATTATCTCCGCGACATAATGTCGTAACGCCGGACTGATGCCCGTGCTTTGCTGGATTGCCGGTTCATTCATGTGCATGATATCGAGCCGCGCAATGATCGAAGCATTGCCATGGGTGCCGCGATCGAGCAATGTCAGCCAGCGCTGGCCCAATTGCTTTGCTTCGAGACTGGCCGGCAAAGCGCCTTCGCCCCTGATTTTCTCGACCTGCGCCACCAGCGCCGCCCATTCGGCGCGAATCGCCTCGTCGTGATAAACGGGCAGGTTGGCCAGTTCTTCCTTTGAAAAATAGTTGTCGTACATTTTCATCTGCTCCAGTGTGGTCAGCCAGTCGGCCAGTTCCGGTTGTTCGCCACGGGCCAATTGCGCATGCAGCTGCTGGAGGTGCGTGCGCATGCGCGCCGCTTCCTGCAATTGCCGGTCGAGCGCCGCCAGCTGGCGTTCGACGATGGCGAGGGCGGAGGTGCCGGAATGGTCGATGAAATGTCCGATGTCGGCCAGCGGCATGCCGAGCTGGCGCAGCGCCTGGATCTGCTGCAGGCGGGCCACGTCGTCGCGGTCATACAGCCGGTAGCCGGCATCGGAACGGCCCGAAGGTTGGAGCAGGCCGATGTCATCGTAATGGTGCAGCGTGCGGACGGTAATGCCCGCGTGGTGTGCCAGTTGGCCAATCTTCAGCATCGTCAGCTCCTCGTTCGGTCAGGCGATCGTGAAGCCTGACGTGGCGTGAGGGTCAAGGACTATCTTTGTCGGGGTCGGCCAGGCTGGCCCACAGATGAGCCGCCGCCATCGTACGGTGCGGCCGGTATTGCTGCAAGAGCTGCTCGGTGCGCGGGATGGTGGGCTTGCTGTCCTCGCCCAGCAGGTGCTGCAGGGCGGCGCGGATCGCCACATCGCCATGCAGCGAGCAGTCGGCATGGCCATAGCCGCGCAGGAGGGCATAGTTGACGGTCCACGGGCCGATGCCTTTCACGGCGAGCAGTTGGGCGGCGATGTCTTCGATGCTGTGAGTCGGCCCCGGATCGAGATCGAGTTCGCCGCCGGCGACGAGGGCCGCCAGGCGCAGCAGCGTTTCCGCTTTCGCGCGCGAGAATTTTCTGCCGGTGAGGTCGTCGACCTGAAGACGCGTGACATCGGCGGCCTCCGGATAGCACCACAGGCCGCTGCGATGCTGCCGGCCCGCCAGCAGGATGAACGTGCGGCGCAGCGCGATGGCAAACGACAGGTTGATCTGCTGGCCGATGATGGCCCAGGTAAGCGCTTCGAACACGGTGGCCGACTGCACGATGCGCAGGCCGGTCTGGCGCTGCACGAGCGTCCCGAGCAGCGGATCGGCCGCGGCAAACGCGCAGAACGGCGCCGGGTCGATGCGCAGGCCCAGGATGCCATCCAGTGCAAGTTCGATGTTACGGCGCAGTCGCGGCGTGACCTTGCCATCGATATCGGCTTCACAGACCGCCTCGCAGACCGCTTCAGTCGCATCGAATGTCACGCCCAGCACCACCGGCACCCCACCCAGCATCACCCCCTTGCGCAGCGAGCGCTCGCCCACCTGCTCCGCCACGCTCTCCGTATCGCGGCGGTGGAAGGCCAGCACGTCTTGCACGCGGTAGCCGGGAGGAAGGGGAATGCGGTAATTCATCTACGTATGGCTGAGTTCGTGTCCACTTCGGGGTCAGGCACCGAACGAGACACGGCGCGACTGTGGCAAACGTTCTCCTGCCAAGTGACTGATCAGCTCGTGTCAACTTTCGTGACTGACCCCGAAGTTGACACGAGCGCGGCTGTTAGTGCAAGCCGGATCTTGCGCGCCAATTCAGACGGCGCAGGCGGACGGCGTGGGGGCTTCGAGGGCGGCGGCGTGGTTCACCTGCAGCGACGCGGGCACGCTGTTCTTCACCGCCGTCATTTCGGCCAGGATGGAAATGGCGATCTCGGACGGCGTCTTGCTGCCGATGTACAGGCCGATCGGGCCGTGCAGCCGGTCCAGCTGGGCGGGCGACAGGTCGAAGTGTTCTGCCAGGCGGGCGCGCCGCTTGGCGTTGTTCACGCGCGAGCCGATGGCGCCCACGTAGAACGCCTCCGACTTCAGCGCCTCCATCAGCGCCAGGTCGTCCAGCTTCGGATCGTGCGTGAGGGCGACGACGGCGCTGCGCTGGTCCAGCTGCATGTCGGCGACGAGGTCGTCCGGCATCGCGTGCACCAGCGCCACGTCCGGCAGCGTCCAGCCGGCGCGGTATTCCTCGCGCGGGTCGCAGACGGTGACGTGGTAATCCATCGCCGTGGCGATCTGGGCGACGAAGCGCGACAGCTGGCCGGCGCCGATGATCAGCAGGCGCCAGCGCGGGCCGTGCTGCGTGACGAGCGTGTCATCCGCCAGTGTCAGCACATTGGCCGACGTGGCCTTGCCCAGTTCCACGGCGCCCGTGCGCAGGTCCAGGTGGCGTTCCACCAGCTGGTGCTGCTCCAGGCGCTGCAGCAGCTCGGCGATGCGACTGCGTTCGTCCAGCGGCTCGATGGCCAGTTCGATGGTGCCGCCGCAGGGCAGGCCGAAGCGGTGCGCTTCGTCGGCCGTGATGCCGTAGCTGACGATGTCCGGCAGCGCGCGCGTGATGCCTTCGCGCCGCACGCGGTCGATCAGGTCGTCTTCGATGCAGCCGCCGGAAACGGAGCCGACGACGCGGCCGTCGTCGCAGATGGCCAGCGTGGCGCCGATCGGGCGCGGGCTGGAGCCCCAGGTCTTGATGACGGTGACGAGTTCGCAGCGGTGTCCCGCGGCGATCCAGGCGGCGCTGGTCTTGAGTACTTCGAGGTCGATGCTATCCATGCAACGACTATACTATGCGGCCGCGTTTCGCGTCGCCGGACTCAGTGTTTCCGGCCGCAGACGGCGACCATGGCTTCGGCGTAGCGGCTGCCCGCTTCGACCGTTTCGGCATCGAACGCTTCGTACTTGTAGGTGCCCACGGCTTCGCCCTTGCCCATCGCCTCGGGATAGAAAGTCTGCGCCTGCAGGGTCACGCTGCGCGCCGCGCAGTCGTACAGGTGCAGCGCCTTCACGGAGAGGTACTGCTTGCCGTCCGGCGCCGTCTGCGGTTTGCCGAACGATTCCAGCGTGGCCGCGCGGCGGCCGTCGTCGCCCCGCCTGATGGAGGCCTTGTCGAGGTAGACGGCGCTGTCCGGCGTGCTGCCGGCGCGGGTCCATGCTGCCGCGTGCGCCAGGGCGGGCAGGGCGCACAGCAGCAGGACGGCGCGCTGTACCCTGCTCATGCTCACGGTACCAGCGGCTTCTTGGCGGCCTGCTTCGCCTTCACGGCGGGAATTGCCCGGTCGAGTGCCATCAGGCGCGGGCCCACGTTCGGGTGCAGGGCCACGTAGCCGTTCTGCACGGACGCCGGATACTGCGCGGCCAGCTTCTGCCAGAACGCCTTGTAGCGGTCGATGCCGTAGCCGGCGCGCACCAGCATGTACAGGGCCAGGTTGTCGGCGGCGATTTCCATGTCGGCCGACAGGGGACGGATGCCGGCCGTCCCGGTCAGCATCGTCTGGTCCGGCTGGACGCGCGTGACGTTGTCGATGACGGCGCCGATGGCGGCCGTGTTGCGCGACGCGGCCGCGTGGCCCAGCACGTTGTGGGCGATGTCCTTGGCCAGCACGTAGGCGATGGTTTCGTCGTTCTGCGCGAAGTTGATCATGCCGCGCGTGACGGAGATGCGCGCGCCGTCCGCATACGAATTGACGTTGTCCGAGTTGCCCAGGTCGATGCGCATCGCGCAGGCCCGCGTGACGGGCACCTTCAGCACCTGCGTGCTGCCATCGCGCGAGATCGTCATCGACAACTGCGTGCGGCTCGAGACGAGCGGACCGAACACGGAGGCCGCGCCCGTTTCCGCGCCGGCGCCGGTGGGCAGCGCCTTGCCGTCGGCGGCGATCAGGCCGTCACCCTTGCGCAGGCCGGCCCGCGCCGCGCCGCTGCCGGCCAGCACGCCGGACACCTGCAGCATGTCGCCATACCCCAGCACCGCGGCGGAAGCATCCGCGTATTCGCCCGGGTAGGACCACTTGTTCTTGGCCGTGAAACCGAGCAGCCCGCGCGCCTGCGTGCGGCACAGTTCCACGTTGTTGATCAACAGGGGCGCGGCCACGCGGTACAGGCGGTCCTGCTGCGTGACGACGCTGCGCAGCGTGTCGCGCGCGGCCTGCATGCGCGGCGTGACCACCTGTGCTTCGGGCAGCGGGGCCTGCGTGGTTGCGGGCGCGTCCTGCGACGCGGGAGGGAGGGGCACCGTGGCGCAGGCCGAGAGAAGCGAAGCCGCAGCCAGGGCGGTCAGGGCTGACCGCGTATGAGGGGACGTGCGTGGTGTAACGGTTCCTGCCATAGATCCTTCCCGAGTGTTTGTTGCGCCGCTGCCGGTCACTGGCTGCCGGTGCTGCCGAAGCCACCCGCGCCGCGTTCGCTGGCACCGAATTCCTCCACCACATTGAAGCCCACCTGCAGCACGGGGACGACGACCAGCTGCGCCAGCCGGTCCATCGGTTGCAGGGTGAAACTGGCCTGGCCGCGATTCCACGTGGAGATCATCAGCTGGCCCTGGTAATCGGAGTCGATCAAGCCTACCAGATTCCCCAGCACAATGCCGTTCTTGTGGCCCATGCCGCTGCGCGGCAGGATCATCGCCGCGTAGCCCGGATCGGCCAGGTGGATCGCCAGGCCGGTGGGCACGAGGACTGTCTGGCCCGGCGCGATCGTCAGCGGCGCATCGATGCAGGCGCGCAGGTCGAGGCCGGCGCTGCCTTCGGTTGCATAGGCCGGCAGCTGGTCGTGCATGCGCGGGTCGAGGATCTTGACGTCGATGGTTTTCATTTTTCTCTGGTGCCTGCTGCTCTTACTGGAACAGCGATTGCGAGTTGATGCGCTTGGAAATTTCGGAAATCAGCTGGCGCGCCAGCGTGAGCTTGTCGGCACGGGGCAGCAGCGTGTGGCCCTGGTCGTCGAACAGCACGATCTCGTTGTCGTCCGCGCCGAAGGTGTGGTGGCCGATATTGCCGACCAGTAGAGGGATGCCCTTGCGTTCGCGCTTGGCCGCGCCGTACTCCATCAGGTTCTCCGACTCGGCGGCAAAGCCCACGCAGTAGGGATGGCCGGCCAGCGTGGTGCGCGCGGCGATGGTGGCCAGGATGTCCGGGTTCTGTTCGAATTCAATGCGGGGAGCGCCACCATCCTCGGTCTTCTTGACCTTCTGCGTGCTGGGGTTCGTCACGCGCCAGTCCGCCACGGCGGCCACCGCCACGAACACGTGCTGGCCGTCGATGCTGCGGTTCACCGCATCCATCATCTGCTGCGCGGTCTGCACGTCGATGCGGGTGACGCCATGCGGCGTGGCCAGCGCAGTGGGACCGGAGATCAGCGTGACGTCGGCCCCCGCTTCACGCGCCGCGCGGGCCACCGCATAGCCCATCTTGCCGGACGACAGATTGGTGATGCCGCGCACCGGATCGATGGGCTCGAAGGTGGGGCCGGCCGTGATCAGAAGGCGCTTGCCGGCCAATACCTTCGGCTGGAAGGCGGCGACGATTTCTTCGCACAGTTCCGCCGGTTCCAGCATGCGGCCCATGCCCACTTCGCCGCAGGCCTGGTCGCCGGCCGCCGGGCCGAGGATGCAGATGCCGTCGTCGCGCAGCTGCTGCACATTGCGCTGCGTGGCCGGGTTGGTCCACATCTCCACGTTCATCGCCGGTGCGACCAGCAACGGTACATGCCGCGGACGCGCGATGCACAGCGTCGACAGCAGATCGTCGCAGGCGCCGTGCGCCAGCTTGCGGATGAAGTCCGTGGAGCAGGGCGCGATGACGATCGCATCGGCGTCGCGCGTGACGTCGATGTGGGCCATGTTGTTGGCCACGCGCGGGTCCCACTGGTCCGTGTAGACGGGCCGGCCGGACAGCGCCTGCATCGTCACGGCCGTGATGAAGTGCGTGGCCGCTTCCGTCATCACCACCTGCACGGCAGCGCCTTCCCTGCCCAGCGCGCGGCACAGTTCCGCGACCTTGTAGCAGGCCACGCCGCCCGTCAGGCCCAGGACGATTTTCTTGCCGGTCAGTTGCATGCTGGCTCCCGCGATGGTTGGACGTTAGCGGTTCACGCGGCGCAGTTCGTCGAGGATGAACAGCGCGGCACCGATGCAGATCGCCGAATCGGCGACATTGAAGGCCGGGAAGTGGCCCAGGCCGCGCCAGTGGAAGTCCAGGAAGTCGATCACGTGGCCATGCACCACGCGGTCGATCACGTTGCCCACCGCGCCGCCCAGGATCAGCGCGAGCGCCCAGCAGAACATGCGCTGGCCGGCGTGCTTGCGCAGCAGCCAGACGATGTACAGCGCCGCGCCGATGCCCACGGCCGTGAAGAAGTGGCGCTGCCAGCCGCCGCGATCGGCCAGGAAGCTGAACGCGGCGCCCTTGTTATAGGCCAGCACCAGGTTGAAGAAGCTGGTGACGACGAGTTCCTCGCCATACGTGAACAGCTTTTCGATGGTGATCTTGGTCAGCTGGTCGAGCAGGATGACGACGGCGGCGATGCCCAGCCAGGGCGTCATGCTGGCGGAATTGCTGGAGAAGGTTTTTTTGCTTTTGGCCATGGTCTTGTTGTTGTGGGTTCGGACCATGGCCGCGCACGAGGCGCGGCCATGCATGGTGGTTCAGCGCCTGCCGGTCAGGCGTACTTGCGCACTTCGCCCGGTCCGAACAGGTTGCTGTAGCAGCGGCCGCACAGCGTCGGATGGTCGGCATGCGCGCCCACGTCGGCGCGGTAGTGCCAGCAGCGCTCGCACTTCGCTTCGTTCGAGGCGGCCACGTTCACCGCTTCGTCCGTTTCGGCCGCCACTTCGGTTGCCCTGGCGAGCGACGTGATGAACACGAACTTCAGGTCGTCTTCCAGGCTGGCCAGCAGGCGGTACTTCTCGCCGGCAGCCTTCACTTCCAGCTCGGCCTGCAGCGACGAGCCGATGGCGCCGGAACCGCGCAGGTCTTCCAGCTGCTTCGTCACGTCGGCACGCACGGACAGGATCACGCCATACTTGGCCAGCAGCGCCTCCGCGTCGGCAATGGCCGGCAGCTCCCAGAACGTCTGCGTGTAGATCGTCTCGTCGCTGGCGGCGAACTGCTCGGCGCCGGCAAACATGGCCCACGCTTCTTCAACCGTGAACGACAGCACCGGGGCCAGCAAACGCAGCAGGCTTTGCGTGATGTGCCACAGCGCCGTCTGCGCCGAACGGCGCGCGCGCGAATCGACGGCCGTCGTGTACAGGCGGTCCTTCAGGATGTCCAGGTAGAAGCCGCCCAGGTCTTCCGAGCAGTAGTTCTGCAATTTCGCGATCACCGGCTGGAATTCGTAGTGCTCGAAGTGCTTCAGGGCCGTGGCCTGCAGCACCGCCAGGTTGGCCAGTGCGTAGCGGTCCGTTTCCAGCAGCTGGTCGACGGGCACGGCATGCGTCTTCGGATCGAAGTCCGACGTGTTCGCCAGCAGGAAGCGCAGCGTGTTGCGCAGGCGGCGGTATGATTCCGTCACGCGTTTCAGGATCTCGTCCGAGATCGACAGCTCGCCCGTGTAGTCGGTCGAGGCGACCCACAGGCGCAGGATGTCGGCGCCCAGCGTGTCGGAGATCTTCTGCGGCGCCAGCGTGTTGCCGAGCGACTTCGACATCTTCTTGCCTTCGCCATCGACGGTGAAGCCGTGCGTCAGCAGCGCCTTGTACGGCGGGCGGCCATTGAGCATCGAGGAGGTCAGCAGCGAGGAGTGGAACCAGCCACGGTGCTGGTCCGAGCCTTCCAGGTACAGGTCCGCCGGGAAGGCCGATTGTTCGGCGTGCGAGCCGCGCAGCACCGTCTGGTGCGTGGAGCCGGAGTCGAACCACACGTCCAGCGTGTCCTTGTTCTTCACGTAGTTCGCCGCGTCGTCGCCCAGCAGTTCCTGCGGGTCCAGCGCCAGCCAGGCGTCGATGCCGCCTTTTTCGATACGCTGCGCCACCTGTTCCAGCAGTTCGGCCGTGCGCGGATGCAGCTCGCCGGTTTCCTTGTGCACGAAGAAGGCCATCGGCACGCCCCACTGGCGCTGGCGCGACAGCGTCCAGTCGGGCCGGTTGGCGATCATGCCGTGCAGGCGCGCCTTGCCCCAGTCCGGGAAGAACTGCGTGGCCTCGATGCCTTCCAGCGCCGTTTCGCGCAGGGTGGAACCGCCGTCGATCGGCTGCACGTCCATGCCGGCGAACCACTGCGACGTGGCGCGGTAGACGATCGGCGTCTTGTGGCGCCAGCAGTGCATGTAGCTGTGGTCGAACATCTTCAGTTCGAACAGGGCGCCCGCTTCGCGCAGCGCCTCGCAGATCGGCTTCGACGCTTCCCAGATCGTCAGGCCACCGAACAGCGGCAGCGTGGACGCGTAGCGGCCGTCGCCCATCACCGGGGTCAGCATCTCGTCGTCCTTCATGCCGTGCTGGCGGCAGGAGATGAAGTCGTCCAGGCCGTAGGCGGGCGCGGAGTGCACGATGCCGGTGCCGCTGTCGGTCGTCACGTAATCGGCCAGGTAGACGGGCGAGTAGCGGTCGTAGAACGCGTCGCGCGCATGCAGGGGGTGCTTGAAGCGGATGTTTTCCAGCTGCGCGCCGGTGGTCGTGGCGATCACCTTGCCTTCCAGCTTGTAGCGCTGCAGGGCGGATTCGACCAGGTCCTGCGCCAGGATCAGCAGCAGAGGCTCGCCATCACGGTTCGTTTCAACGAGTGCGTACGTCACTTCCGGGTGCACGTTCAGCGCCTGGTTGGACGGGATGGTCCATGGCGTCGTGGTCCAGATGACGATGAAACCGTTGTTGGTGGACAGGGCAGGTAGGCCGAAGGCGGCCGCCAGTTTTTCCGGCTCGGCAAACGGGAAGCCGACGTCGATCGCCGGGTCGCGCTTGTCCTGGTATTCCACTTCCGCTTCGGCCAGCGCCGAGCCGCAGTCGAAGCACCAGTTCACCGGCTTCAGGCCGCGGTACACATAGCCCTTTTCCAGCAGCTTGCCGAGCGCGCGCAGTTCGTCCGCCTCGTTCCCGTAGGCCATCGTCATGTACGGGTTGTCCCATTCGCCCAGCACGCCCAGGCGGATGAAGCCGGCGCGCTGGCGGTCGATCTGGTCGAGCGCGTAGGCGCGGGCCTTCGTCAGCACCTCGGCCGTCGGCAGGTTCTTGCCGTACAGTTTTTCGATCTGGATCTCGATCGGCATGCCGTGGCAGTCCCAGCCCGGCACATACGGCGCATCGAAGCCGGCCAGCGTGCGCGACTTGACGACGATGTCCTTCAGGATCTTGTTGACGGCGTGGCCCAGGTGGATGTCGCCGTTGGCGTACGGCGGGCCGTCATGCAGGATGAATTTCGGACGGCCCTTGGCGGCCTTGCGAACGCGTTCGTAGACCTTCTTCTGCTGCCATTGCTGGACCCAGTTCGGCTCGCGCTTGGCGAGGTCGCCGCGCATCGGGAACGGGGTGTCGGTCATGTTGACCGGGTACTTGCTGGCCGCCTTGGTGTGGCCCTTGCCGGCATCTTTGCCGGGCTTGCTTGCGGTGTTGTCGGACATGGGAATCTTCAAATGATCAATCGGTGAGTGACAGTGCCGGGCGCTGTCGCTCAAATTCGGTCGGTGGCGCTTTTCGGCGCGCTGCGCGGTGCCGTGCGTGCGTGGAAGAAGGCGCGGGCGATGGCCGCGTCGCGGTCGATCGCCTCGGTGAGGGTCTGCAGGTCGACGAATTTTTCCTCGTCGCGGATCTTCTGCAGGAATTCCACCTGCACGCGGCGGCCGTAGCAATTGGCGGCGAAGTCGAACACGTGCACTTCGAGCAGCACGCGGCCCGCATCGACGACGGTGGGGCGCACGCCCAGGCTGGCCACGGCAGGCAGCGGGCCATCGGCCAGGCCATGCACCTGCACGATGAAGATGCCGGACAGGGCAGGGCGGTGCGGCACGCGCAGGTTCAGCGTGGGATAGCCCAGGGTGCGGCCCAGCTTCTGGCCATGCACCACATGGCCGGAAATCGAATACGGGTGGCCCAGCAGCTGCTCGGCGCGGTCGAAGGCGCCGTCGTGCAGGGCCGCGCGCACGGCGGACGAGGAGATGCGCGTGTCGCCGTTCATCACGGTGGGCAGCGTCTCGACCTGGAAGCCGTAGCGGCGGCCCGCCTCGTGCAGCATCGCCACCGTGCCGGCGCGCCGGGCGCCGTAGCAGAAGTCGTCGCCCACCATCAGCCACTTCACGTGCAGGCCGTCGACCAGCACGCGTTCGGTGAATTCCTGCGGGGTGAGGGCGGCAAAGCTGTCCGAGAAATGTTCGACGATGACGCGGTCGATGCCGTTGTCGCCCAGCGAGGCCAGCTTGTCGCGCAGGTTGGCGATGCGCGGCGGCGCCTTCGACGGGTCGTTCAGCTTCTGGGCAAAGAATTCGCGCGGATGGGGCTCGAACGTCATCACGGCCGCTTCCAGTCCCAGCTGCGAGGCGGCAGCGCGCACGCGGGCCAGCAGCGCCTGGTGGCCGCGGTGGACGCCGTCGAAATTGCCGATCGTGAGGGCACAGGGCGCGCGCGCCGCTGCGTTGGGAAGTCCGCGAAATACCTTCATGAGAGATCGAAATCCATTGCCTGAACCAGCGATTATACGGACTGTTTTACAGATTCACATGGGAAATGGCCCCGTCCGCCGGAGCGGCCGGCTGCCGGACGAAAAAAAACGCCGCCTGCAGGGCAGACGGCGCTTTCGGCATGGCCTGCGTAAAAGCTTAGGCCTTGTTGATGTACAGGAGCCAGTAGCGGGCCAGGTCGGCTTCGCCGGCGGTGCCCTTGACGGCTTTCAGTGCCGTCACGGCCTGCGCCTTCTTGCCGGCCTTGAACAGGGCGATACCGTAGTGCAGCTTCTGCTCTTCCGGACGACGGGCCGTGCCCAGCTTCATGCCCTGGTCCATCAGTGCAATGCCCTTGTCGGCATTGCCGCCGGAGACCAGTGCGTAACCCATGTTGAACAGGCCGTCGGAATCCTTTTCCTTGATCAGCGTGGCTTCCTGGGTGGCCTGGTTGGCCGTGTTGTCGGCCTGCGTCTTGGTCGCCAGGTCCTTCAGGCGCTGGTGACGCGGCGCATCCGTGCCGGTGCCCAGCGCGCCGACCTTGTAGCCCTGGTCGATGATCTTGATGGCTTCCGGTGCGTTGCCGGCCTGCAGGGCCAGCTGGGCCATTTCCATGAACTCGGCCGGCTTCTTCAGCTGGTTCAGGGCCAGGCGCAGGCGCAGCACGTCCAGGTTCAGCGTGCGCGAGAAGCCAGGCTTGCCCTGTACGCGGTTCAGCAGGTCGGCCCAGTAGCTTTCCTTCGGATAGCTGCCGGCCAGCTTTTCCAGGGTGGCCACGTAACCGGCCTTGTCGTTCTGCTTGAGCTGGATGTTGGCCAGCATCTGCAGGCTTTCTTCCGACTGCTTGCCGTTCTTCAGCGCGGCGGCGGCTTCGTTGTAGCGGCCGCTGATGTAGTAGGTCTGCGTGAGCAGCTGCTGCATCGCCGTGTTGTTCGGATTGTCCTTCAGCACGCCCTGGATGGCGGTGATGGCTTTCGGGTAGTCCTTGGCGCGGTAGTACATGCCGGCCAGGCCTTCGTTGAATTTCACTTTTTCGCTGGCCGGCGTGCGGCTCGAAGCGATCAGGGCCTCGAACGACTTGGCGGCCACGGCGGTGTCGCCAGCGGTGGCGGCGGCGGAGGCGCGCACGCGTTCGATCTGGTACTTCTCGAAATCGGTCTTGTTGCCGACATTGTCGGCGTCTTTCAATTTGGCCAGCGCTTCACGGGCTTTGCCGGCGCCGAGCAGGCGCTGGGCTTCCTGCAGGGGCTTGCCCACATCGGCGCGAACCGTGTCGGCGGCGTGCGCGGCGGACACCAGGCCAGCCAGCGGCGCGCCAGCGGTGAAACCGACGGCGGCCATCACCAGGCCGAGATGGGCGAGACGGAACTTGGACATATGCGAGCTTCTTTCATTAAAAAACAAGAACAGGCAGCATAACCCGCCTATCGGGGAAAATAAAGGGCCGTACTCTTGAGTTCGTCCCTGCGGCTGTTCCAGCGTCGGGAAGGGGCGCGAAAAACGGTCGCCCTAACAAAAATCGCGGTACCGAAGTACCGCGATTTTCATGTGTCGCCAGGACACCGGGCCATCACCAGCAATGCCTCTTACTGGAACTGCTCGTTGCCGACCAGGCCGATCTTCGTCACGCCCAGGCGCTGGGCCGAAGCCATCACGCCTGCCACGGCCGCGTACTCGACCAGCTTGTTGGGACGCAGGTGCACTTCCGGCTGGTCAGCCTGTGCAGCCACGGCCATCAGCTTCTGTTCCAGGCTGGCGCGGTCCGGAATGGCAGCGCCATCCCACAGGATCGTGCCATCGAAGTCCACGTCGATCGTCACGACGACCGGTTCGGTCGTCGGTGGCGGCGGCGTGCCCACCGGCATGTTCAGGTTCACCGAGTGGTTGGCCTTCGGGATCGTAATAATCAGCATAATGATCAGCACCAGCATCACGTCGATGAGCGGTGTCATGTTCATTTCCATCATTGGTTCCGGATCTGCAGCTGGGCCGCCTCCCGAACCGACATTCATACTCATGGGTGTGTTCCTTATAGAAGACTGCCCGGCCAAACCGCTGGCCGGGCAGGTGCTTTACACCTTGTCAGGCGGTTCGGTAATGAAACCGACCTTCTGGATGCCAGCGCGCTGGGTGGTGAAGATGACGCGGCCGATGGACTCGTACTTGGCTTCCTTGTCGCCACGCACATGCACTTCCGGCTGCGGCAGCTTGACCGCCTCGACCTTCAGAAAATCGAACAACTCATTCGTGTCCCGCATTTTCTTCTGATTCCAGTAGATGTCACCATCCTTGTTGACGACGATGTTGACATTTTCCGGCTTCGTCTGGATCGCCTGGTTGATCTCTTCCGGCAGAGCAATCTTCTGCAGTTTGAGAACGACCGGGCTGGTGATCAGGAAAATAATCAGCAGAACCAACATGATGTCCACGAGGGGCGTCGTATTGATCTCTGACATTACCTGGTCTTCACCTCCGCTATCGTTGCCTACGGACATCGACATAGTATTAGCCTACTTTTTTGGCAGTGCGAGCTGCGGAATCAGCGGTGGACATGGCGCCCGAGATCAGCACGGAGTGCACGTCAGCGGAGAACGAACGCACGTCTTCCATGACGGTCTTGTTACGACGCACCAGCCAGTTGTAACCCAGAACGGCAGGAACTGCGACTGCCAGACCGAATGCCGTCATGATCAGTGCTTCACCGACCGGACCTGCAACCTTGTCGATCGACGCGTTACCGGTCATACCGATGTTGGTCAGTGCACCGTAAATACCCCACACCGTACCGAACAGACCAATGAACGGTGCCGTGGAACCAACCGTTGCCAGGAACGACAGGCCGTCCTGCAGGCGCGATTGGACCTTGTCGACAGCGCGCTGGATGGCGCTCGTCACCCAGGTGGACAGATCGATCTGTTCCAGCAGGGCGCCGTCGTGGTGGGCGGTGGCTTTCGTGCCCGATTCGGCGATGAAGCGGAATGGCGAGCCTTCGGCCAGGGTGGTGGTGCCGGCGGCGATCGACGACGATTTCCAGAATTTAGCGGAAGCTTCTTTGGCTTGACGCATGATCTTCATCTGGTCGATCAGTTTGGTGATGATGATGTACCACGAGCCGATCGACATGATCGACATGATGACGATCGTGCCGCGGGCAACCCAGCCCGATTCCCACACTGCCTTGATGCCGAACGGGTTTTCCACTTCTTCTTTACCTGCAGGCGCGCCAGCTGCTGCTGGTGCTGCTGCGTCGGCTGCCGGGGCTACTGCTGCGTCGGCTGCCGGTGCTGCGGCCGCATCCGCTGCCGGCGCTGCTGCAGGTGCGTCAGCGGCTGCCGCGGCAGGAGCGTCGGCCATGGCCGGCGCGCTCACCAGGGCGGTTGCTGCGGTCACCGAGAACAGCACAGCGGCCAGTACAGCGGACAAACGGGTATTCTTAAACATGCTTCCTCCAAATTGATAAAAGATCAGTTCGCTGAACGTAACGACAACGAATATTACTAGATGAGACGATGCTGTCTCGGGTTATTCCAGCGTCCAGACGTATTGCATTTGCATCCACGCTTGTTCCGGCTTGCCGTCAACCATGGTCGGCTTGAACTTGCACTTGCCGATACCATTCACCGCAGCTTTATCGAGATCCCTAAAGCCACTGGATTTCACAATCTTGGAGTCGGCCACGCGACCGTCGACCCCAATCAGGAACGATAAGGTTACCGTACCCGTTTCTTCGTTACGCAGCGACGACTTCGGCCATTCCGGCTTGGCGCAGGTGCTGAAATCAGCCACTGCGGCAACACGGACGGACTGGGCCGGAGGCGCAGGCGGTGCTGGCGGCGCTGGCGGTGCCGGCGGTGCCGGTTTTGCCAGTTCGTTCGTCGCCGGCTTCTGGTTCGTCGCGTTCTGGATGACGTTCTGCGGCGGCGGCGGTTGCTGCACGTTGACTTCAACCGGCGGAATGAACGGCGGTGGTGGTGCCTTCATTTCCGGAGGTGGCGGCGGCGGTGGCAGTTCCTGCGGCGGAGGTGGGGCGACCTCTTCGATGATCTTGGTCTCCACCGGCTCGATCATCTTGTTGATCATCTTCTTGCCCAGGCCGGAGACGATCCCGTAAGCAGCCAAAATGTGCAAGGCCACTACTACCACGATGCCGGTATAGTTCTTTTTGACCTTCCCGTTATCACTAAAATTCATGCCTGCTTTCTCCAATACCTACTCTACTTAAACCCCAAAAATGGCGACACAAAGCTACAGCCGCATCCGGGACGTCGGCGAATTATACATACGAATTCTTCATTTTTGCATAGAATTTTGACCTCGAAAAACCGGTTAAATTTCATGCGCTTAGCCGCATCTACGCACCGTTCCGGCGCCCATTGTGGGGCATCGGGCGCTACGGTTGTGCAGGCAGTGCGGGCACTGCAAGGAAGTTTTTCGATCGCCATCCAAAACTGAATTTTCTAAGTGCTAGACCCCCTATTGCTAAAATAAATTTGGTATCGGCACCTTGTTTTTTCAAAACGTGGCCACCATACCTCCCCCGGTCCAGTATATGCAATTTACGTGCGCGGTGGCGCGCGGGCCTGTAAAAAGTATCTCCTTGAAACTTCACTACAAGTCATGGGCGGCGACAGCGAGCTGGTCGGGCCGGCTCACAGGTGGTCAGACCAATAATGAACTGCCTGTGGAGAGGGTTTCAATCAGAAAGTTGATTGTTTGGACGAGCCGCGGCCCTGGCGCCAGCGCCGGGGCCGTTCTCCTCAGATGAAGCGGCCGCGCTTCTCGCGCTTGCACTCGAGGGTGCTGATCAGCTTGCCCTCCGGCGAGACGGTATCGAGATGCACGTCGAAGCCCCACAGGCGCGCCACGTGTTTGAGTACCTCGTGGGCCTGCTGGTTCAATGGGCGGCGGTTGAACTGCGTATGCCGCAGGGTGAGGGCGCGGTCGTCCCGCGTGTTGACGGACCAGACCTGGATGTTCGGTTCGCGGTTGCCCAGGTTGTACTGGTCCGCCAGCTGCTGGCGCACGTAGCGGTAGCCCATCTCGTCGTGGATGGCCGAGACGGACAGTTTTTCGTTACGGTCATCGTCCAGGACAGCGAAGAAGTGGAACTCGCGGATCAGCCGCGGCGACAGGTACTGGGCGATGAAGCTCTCGTCCTTGAAGTTGCGCATTGCGAAGTCGAGCGTCTTCTTCCAGTCGCTGCCGGCGATGTCGGGGAACCATTCGCGGTCCTCGGCCGTGGGGTTCTCGCAGATGCGGCGGATGTCCGTCATCATCGCGAACCCAAGGGCATACGGATTGATGCCGTTGTAATAGGGACTGTGCACGGGCGGCTGGTACACCACGTTCGTGTGGCTCTTCAGGAATTCCATCATGAAGCCGTCGCCGATCACGCCTTCGTCATACAGCTGGTTCAGGATCGTGTAGTGCCAGAACGTGGCCCAGCCTTCGTTCATCACCTGGGTCTGGCGCTGCGGATAGAAGTACTGCGAGATCTTGCGCACGATGCGCACCAGCTCGCGCTGCCAAGGTTCCAGCAGCGGCGCATACTTTTCGATGAAGTACAGCAGGTTCTCTTCCGGCTCGACGGGGAAGCGGGCAGGGGCCTGGGCCACGGCCTCTTCTTCCGCGCGCTTCGGCACCGTGCGCCACAATTCGTTGAGCTGCGACTGCAGGTAATCCTCGCGCTCGCGCTGGCGGTGCTTCTCCTGGGCCAGCGACAGCTTGGCCGGCCGTTTGTAGCGGTCCACGCCGTAGTGCTGGATCGCATGGCAGGAATCGAGCAGCAGCTCGACGGCATCGATGCCGTGCCGCTGCTCGCATTCGGCGATATAGTTTTTCGCGAACACCATGTAGTCGACGATCGCCTCGGCATCCGTCCAGGTGCGGAACAGGTAGTTCCCCTTGAAGAAGGAGTTGTGGCCATAGGCCGCATGGGCGATCACCAGCGCCTGCATCGTCAGGCTGTTTTCCTCCATCAGGTAGGCGATGCAGGGATTGCTGTTGATGACGATCTCGTAGGCCAGCCCCATCTGGCCGCGCTTGTAGCCCTTCTCGGTGGCGAGGAAGTGCTTGCCGAACGACCAGTGGTTGTACGAGACGGGCATGCCGACGGAAGTGTAGGCATCCATCATCTGCTCGGCCGAGATGATTTCCAGCTGGTTCGGATAGGTGTCGAGGCCGAAGCTCTCGGCCACGCGGCGGATTTCCTCGTGGGCCTGCTCGATCAGCTCGAAGGTCCACTCCGACTGCTCCGGCAGCGCACGGGGATGCGGCGGTCGTTTCGTCATCTGGTTCATTATTTCGGCTGCTTCTTGAACAGTTCACGGAACACCGGATAGATGTCGGCCGGCGTGACTATCTTCTGCATGGCGAAGTGCTGGTGGTGATCGGGCACCTGCGCATACTGTTCCCACAGGTTCTGCGCCGGGCCATCGGTGATCTCCACGTACGTGTAGTACTGCACCTTCGGCATGATGGTGTTGGTGAGCAGCTGGCGGCACAGCACCGAGTCGTTGTCCCAGTTGTCGCCGTCGGACGCCTGGGCCACGTAGCTGTTCCACTGGCCCGCGCCATAGCGCTCGTCGATGATCTTGTTCAGCAGGTTCAGCGCGGACGACACGACGGTGCCGCCCGACTCGCGCGAGTGGAAGAACTCGTGCTCGTCGACCTCGGCCGCGGCCGTGTGGTGGCGGATGAAGACGACCTCGATCTTGTCGTACACGCGCTTGAGGAACAGGTACAGCAGGATGAAGAAGCGCTTGGCCGTGTCCTTGCGGCCCTCGTCCATCGAGCCGGACACATCCATGATGCAGAACATCACGGCCTGCGTCATCGGTTTCGGGATCTTGATGCGGTTGCTGTAGCGCAGGTCGAACGGGTCGATGTAGGGGATGGCCAGCAGGCGTGTGTGCAGCGCGTGGATCTTCTTCTTCAGCTCGACGACGTGGTGATCGTCCAGCGGCGCGCCGTCCAGCAGCAGCGCCTCCAGTTCCTGCTCGGCCTCGGCCAGCGCCTTGCGCGACGAGCCGCCGACGGCGATGCGCCGCCCCAGCGCACCGCGCAGCGAGCGCAGCACGTGGATATTGCTGGGCGTGCCCGACACCGTGTAGCCGGCGCGCTGGCTCTTGAAGTCGGTGGTGGCGGTGAGCTGGGTCTTGACGAGGTTGGGCAGTTCCAGGTCTTCGAAGAAGTAGTTCATGAATTCTTCGCGCGACAGTTCGAAGATGAAGTCGTCCTCGCTCGTCTGGTCGCTGTTGCCGGCCTTGCCGCGGCCGCCACCGCCGCCGCCTTTCGGCCGGGCGATCTGGTCGCCCTTGGCGTATTCCTGGTTGCCGGGATTGACGACTTCCCACACGCCGCCATGGGCATGGCCGAAGCTCGGCTCGTTCACGTCCTTGACGGGAATCGAGACCTTCTCGCCATTTTCGATGTCGGTGATGGAACGGCCCTTGATGGCGCGCCCGACCGCGTCCTTGATCTGGGCCTTGTAGCGCCGCAGGAACCGTTCGCGGTTGACCGCGGACTTGTTTTTGCCCTGCAAACGACGGTCGATAAGGTAAGCCATATCACTCCTGCTGCCTGGAACGCGGCCGGCCCGCCAGGCGCGGCGTGTTCCCTTTGCAATGAATCCGGCGCCGCGGCCGGGTGGCAGGCTTCACAGGCCTGCACGGCCGCCGCTTTCACGGAGTAAGTCTCATTAGGTACATCTTCATTATGCACCGCTTACGTCACGAGGACTTCCGCACGCGCAGATACCATTCGCACAGCAGCCGCACCTGCTTGGCGGTGTAGCCTTTTTCCACCATGCGCGCCACGAAGTCGGCATGCTTGTTGGCATCCTCGGCCGATGCCTTCGCATTGAAGGAGATGACCGGCAGCAGCTCTTCCGTGTTGGAGAACATCTTCTTCTCGATCACCGTGCGGAACTTCTCGTACGAGGTCCAGGCCGGATTCTTGCCGCCGTTGTTGGCGCGCGCACGCAGGCCGAAATTGACGATCTCGTTGCGGAAGTCCTTCGGATTGCTGATGCCGGCCGGCTTCTCGATCTTCTCCAGCTCGGCATTGAGCGACTCGCGGTCGAAACTCTCGCCCGTGTCCGGATCGCGGTATTCCTGGTCCTGGATCCAGAAGTCGGCAAACGTCACGTAGCGGTCGAAGATGTTCTGGCCGTACTCGGAATAGCTCTCCAGGTAGGCCGTCTGGATTTCCTTGCCGATGAAGTCCACGTAGCGCTGCGCCAGGTGTTCCTTGATGTACGAAAAATACTTCTGCTCCGTCTCCGGCGGGAACTGCTCGCGCTCGACCTGCTGCTCGAGCACGTACAGCAGGTGCACGGGATTGGCGGCCACCTCGGTCGAGTCGAAGTTGAACACCTTCGACAGGATCTTGAACGCGAAGCGGGTCGACAGCCCGTTCATCCCTTCGTCCACGCCCGCGTAATCGACGTATTCGTGGATCGACTTCGCCTTCGGATCCGTGTCCTTCAGGTTCTCGCCATCGTAGACCAGCATCTTCGAGAAGATCGACGAGTTCTCCGGCTCCTTCAGCCGCGACAGAATGGCGAACTGCGACATCATGCGCAGCGTGCCCGGCGCGCAGGGCGCCTCGGCCAGCGACGAGTTGCGCAGCAGCTTGTCGTAGATCTTGATCTCGTCCGACACGCGCAGGCAGTACGGCACCTTGACGATGTAGATCCGGTCCAGGAAGGCCTCGTTGTTGCGGTTGTTGCGGAAGCTCTTCCATTCCGATTCGTTCGAGTGGGCCAGCACCACGCCGTCGAACGGGATCGCGCCGAAGCCCTCGGTGCCCTTGTAGTTGCCTTCCTGCGTGGCGGTCAGCAGCGGGTGCAGCACCTTGATGGGGGCCTTGAACATCTCCACGAATTCCATCAGGCCCTGGTTGGCCAGGCACAGGCCGCCGGAGTAGCTGTAGGCGTCCGGATCGTCCTGCGCGTAGTCCTCCAGCTTGCGGATGTCGACCTTGCCGACCAGCGAGGAGATGTCCTGGTTGTTCTCGTCGCCCGGTTCGGTCTTCGAGATGGCGACCTGCTTGAGCACGGAGGGGTAGCGCTTGACGACGCGGAACTGGTTGATGTCGCCGTTGAACTCGTGCAGCCGCTTCACCGCCCACGGACTGGGGATGCTGCGCAGGTAGCGGCGCGGGATGCCGTAGTCCTCCTCGAGGATCACGCCGTCTTCCGCCTCGTTGAACAGCCCCAGCGGCGATTCGTTGACGGGCGAACCCTTGATGCAGTAGAACGGCACCTGTTCCATCAGCGATTTGAGCTTTTCCGCGATCGACGACTTGCCGCCGCCGACCGGTCCCAGCAGATACAGGATCTGCTTGCGTTCCTCGAGGCCCTGCGCGGCGTGGCGGAAATAGGACACGACCTGCTCGATCACTTCCTCCATGCCGTAGAACTCGCGGAAGGCGGGATAGATCTTGATGACCTTGTTCGCGAAGATGCGCGACAGCCGGGTGTCGTTGCGCGTATCGACCAGCATCGGTTCGCCGATCGCGGCCAGCATGCGCTCCGCCGCCGACGCGTAGGTCAGGTGATCCTTCTTGCAAAGCTGGAGATAGTCGGAGAGGGACATCTCCTCTTCCTTGGTGCGCTCGTACCGGGCTGCGTAGTTGTCAAAGATCGTCATGTGCGTGTCCTCTGATGTAAACCTGCATGTCGCGGGCGGCCCGGCGCTGCCTTGCGCAGGCTGCTGCCAATGGCAGCGCCTGCCGGCAACGGCGTTCGGGCTCCCCTACAGTGGCCGGCAGTCGTCGCTGGGGCTGCTGGCCTGGTCCTGGGTGCAAACTCCCTGATGATTATTCTTGTCTTTGATGTCGTGCGCAGCTTCTCTGGCCGGTGCGCGTTGCGCGCACCTGTGAGCTGCGTTTTTATTGGCCGTGCCGCGGGTCGGGTGCCGGCTTGCGTGTGTGTGCGCCGTAACGCATCTTACGCATGTGAAATTGATTATTGCGCTAACCGTGCTGGAAGTCAAAAGATTATCCTGCATCGTCAATCTCTCTGATAAGGCGCTGATTCACAAGGCGAAAGGTGCGCACGGTTGATGCCACTCACAGCACTGTTACCAATTCGCTTGCCCTTTGCGCCACAGTAGCACGCCTGCGCGAGCCGTGCTGAGCGCCCTGCAAACCGTGCGGCGTCGGGGCCGGCTGGCAAAGGCGCGCCGCTCCCGCCTGAAATTCTTGCGTTAAGATGAACAGAATTCCTGCGCCAAGCCGTGCGCAAACCCTGTCCTTGAAAGAACACCATGAACGTCCAACTGCAGCACATCGTGCGCAACATGCCGAAAGCCGAACTGCACATGCACATCGAAGGTTCGCTGGAGCCCGAGCTGATCTTCGCGCTGGCGCAACGCAACGGCGTGCAGCTGCCTTATCCGTCCGTCGAGGCGCTGCGCGAAGCGTATGCCTTCCAGGACCTGCAATCCTTCCTCGACATCTACTACGCCGGCGCCAGCGTGCTGCTGAAGGAACAGGATTTCTATGACATGACGGCCGCCTATCTGGACCGCGCCAAAGCTGACCACGTGCGCCACACGGAGATCTTCTTCGATCCGCAAACCCACACGGCACGCGGCGTGCCGATGGGCGACGTGATCCACGGCATCCACCGCGCCTGCGCCGACAGCGAAGTCTCCGCCACGCTGATCCTGTGCTTCCTGCGCCACCTGTCCGAAGAGGACGCGCTGGCCACGCTGGAAGCGGCACTGCCGTACCGCGACCGGTTCATCGGCGTGGGCCTGGACTCGTCCGAAGTGGGCCACCCGCCGGAGAAATTCGCGCGCGTGTTCGCCCGTGCCCGCGAGCTGGGCCTGCACCTGGTGGCGCACGCGGGCGAGGAAGGCCCGCCGGCCTACATCGCGTCGGCGCTGGACGTGCTGCACGTGGAGCGCATCGACCATGGCGTGCGCGTGCTCGAGGATGCCGCGCTGACGCGCCGTGTCGCGGCCGAGAAAATCGCGCTGACGGTATGCCCCCTGTCGAACGTGAAGCTGTGCGTGTTCGACGACATGGGCGGCCACAACCTGCTGCAGCTGATGGATGCCGGCCTGGTGGTGACGATCAATTCCGACGATCCCGCCTACTTCGGCGGCTACGTGAACGCCAACTACGAAGCCGTGTTCGCATCGCTGCCGCTGGGCCTGCAGCATGCCTACGACCTGGCGAAGAACAGCTTCACCGCCTCCTTCCTGCCGCAGGCCGACAAGCAGAAGTTCATCGACGAACTCGACGCCTACTTCGCCGCCTTCAACGTCGTCTGAGTCCACCCGCCAAGACATCATGTTCCTGCAAGCTCTCCGCATGACCGCGCGCGACTGGCGCGCCGGCCAGCTGCGCTTCCTGCTCGTCGCGCTGATCGTGGCCGTGGCCGCGCTGTCCTCGGCCGGCTTCTTCATCGACCGGCTGCGCGCCGGCCTGAATCGCGATGCGCACCAGCTGCTCGGTGCCGATCTCGTCGTCGGCGGCGACCAGCGCCTGCCGCAGGCCTGGCGCGACGAGGCGGCCAAACGCGGCCTCGTGCTGGCCGATACCGCCGTGTTCCCCAGCATGGTGCAGGCCGGCGAAGGCGACCAGGCGCAGTCGGTGCTGGCCTCACTGAAGGCCGTCAGTCCCGGCTATCCGCTGCGCGGCCGCGTGAAGGTGACCACCGATCCGGCGCAGGCCGGCGACAGTATCGGCACGCCGGCGGCGGACATTCCGGCACCCGGCACCGTGTGGCTGGACGTGGCGCTGCTGCGCGCGCTCGATGCGAAGGTGGGCGATGCCGTGCGGCTGGGCGACGCAACGTTCCGCGTCGCCCAGCTGATCGCCTCGGAACCGGACCGCGGCACCGGATTCATGTCGTTCGCACCGCGCGCGATGCTGCGCGCGGACGAGCTGCCGGCCACCAATCTCGTGCAGCTCGGCTCGCGCGTGACATACCGCCTGCTGGCGGCGGGGCAGGGGCCGCAGGGGCGGCAAGCCGTCGAGGACTACTCGGCCTGGCTGCGTGCGCGCATCGATGCCGGTGACTTGCGCAACGTGCGCATCGATACGCTGGAAGACGGCCGCCCCGAGATGCGCGCCACGCTGGAACGGGCCGACCGCTTCCTGTCGCTGGTGGGGCTGCTGTCGGCCGTGCTCGCCGCCGTGGCGGTGGCGATGGCGGCGCGCCGCTTCATGCTGCGCCACCTGGACGCCTGCGCGATGCTGCGCTGCCTGGGCCTGACGCAGAACGAGGTCACGGTCATGTACCTCGTCGAATTCCTGCTCGTCGGCCTGGTGGGCAGCCTGCTCGGCGTGCTGATCGGCTTTGCCAGCCACTACGTGCTGCTGGAACTGCTGGGCCGCCTCGTCTCGGCCGACCTGCCGCCGGCCACCTTCGGTCCGGCGCTGCAGGGCCTCGCGGTCGGCATGCTGCTGCTGGCCGGCTTCGCGCTGCCGCCGATCCTGCAGCTGCGCAACGTGCCGCACAACCGCGTGATCCGCCGCGAGCAGGCCGCGCCGCAGCCGATGGCGCTGGCCACCTATGGCCTGGGCCTGGTGGCGTTTGCCGTGCTGCTGCTGTGGCAGGCCGGCGATCCGAAGCTGGCCGGCTGGACGGCGCTGGGCTTCGCCGGCGCGTTCGGCGTGTTCGCGCTGGTGGGCTGGCTGGGCCTTGCCGCGCTGCGCCGCCTGCGCACCTCGGTGAACCACCAGGCATGGCGCTTTGCCGTCACCTCGCTGGGGCGCCGTCCCGGCGCCACCATCGTGCAGGTGGTGTCGCTGGCGCTGGGCCTGATGGCGCTGCTGGTGCTGACGATCGTGCGCGAGGACCTGATGACGTCCTGGCGCAGCGCCACGCCGCCGGATGCGCCGAACCACTTCATCATCAATATCCAGCCGGACCAGAAGGCCGACATCGCGCGCCGCCTGCGCGAGGGCGGCGTGGCGGAAGCGCCGCTGTACCCGATGATCCGCGGCCGCCTCACCGCCGTGAATGGCAAGGCCATCACGGCCACCACCTACACGGAAGACCGGGCGCGCGGCCTGGCCGAACGGGAATTCAACCTGTCCACGATGGCGGCGCCGCCGGCCCAGAACCGCATCACGGCGGGCCAGTGGTACACGGATGCGCCGGGTACCGCGGAAGCGTCGGTGGAGGAGGGACTGGCGAAAACGCTGGGCCTCAAGCTGGGCGACACGATGACCTTCGATATCGCCGGCTCGCCGGTGGCCGCGAAGATCACCAGCCTGCGCAAGCTCGAATGGGGCTCGATGCGGGTCAACTTCTTCGTCGTCATCAACCCGCGCGCGATGGCGGAAACGCCGCAGACCTGGATCACCGCATTCCACCTGCCGAAGGCCTCCGTGGCGCTGGCCACCCGGCTGTCGCGCGACTACCCGAACCTGACGGTGGTGGACGTGGGCGGCGTGCTGCGCCAGATCCAGTCGGTGCTGGACCAGGTGATCCAGGCGGTGGAATTCCTGTTCACGTTCACGCTCGCTTCCGGCGTGCTGGTGCTGTATGCGGCGCTGATGGGATCGCAGGACGAGCGCACCCGCGAGGCGGGATTGCTGCGCGCGCTGGGCGCCACCCGCAAGCAGCTGTCGCAGGCGCAGCTGATCGAGTTCGTGCTGGTGGGCGGCCTGGCCGGCCTGCTGGCCGCCACCGGCGCCGCCGCGATGGGCTGGGGCCTGGCCACCTTCCAGTTCAAGTTCGACTGGGTGTTCAGCCCCGTCGCCTGGCTGGCCGGCGTGGCCGTCGGCGCGCTGTGCGCCGTGATCGGCGGCTGGCTCGGGCTGCGCAACGTGCTGCGCCAGCCGCCACTGCAAACGCTGCGCGAGGCCTGAGGCGAAGTCTTGATCGCCAGCGGTTGCGTCACGGGGTCTGACCCACAGCGCCCGGGACATCGCGCCCTGTCGTTGACAATCCCGCGGGTCTGACCCCAGCCCTTCTTCGGAACCATCGACGCGCATGCGAACTGCTGGGGTCAGACCCGCGGGAACCATCGCAGCCAAGTCAATGGCCGTGGGCGCCGTGGGTCAGACCCCGGTGCGCAAACGCTCTTTGCAACATCCTGTTCTGCCTTTGATGCGTAAAAACGATCCGGCTCTGCCGGTCGTTTTTTTCTGGCCCCACAAAAAAGCAGGGGTGCACTTTTGTGTGAGCGACTTACGCCGCCAGCGGCGCATGCCGCGCATTGAGGAACTGTTCGAAGGGCACCGGCGGCGCATCCAGGTACAGCTCGGGAAAATCGAACAGCGCCCAGTAATACTTCTCGCGCCCCTGGCACACCTGCGGCGCGCGGCAGTGGCGGTGCCATTCGTCGCCCGCCTCGTTGGAGTACATGCCGTCGCCGGCCGTGGGCGGGAAGAACGGCAGCACGCGCCGTTCGGAGAGCGCCAGCAGCAGCGAGTGGGGCGCATCGCTGTCGCGCGCCACTTCGTACTGGGCGCACATGCCCTGTTCCGTCTCGATCACCATCAGCTTGCCGCGCCCGTAGCGGTCGAAGAACAGGATGCCGGCCGGGCTGGGATACAGATAGTGCTCGACGAAGCCGTGCTTGCGGTACAGCTCCTGCACGAGCGTGGCCATCGCCTGGCAGCGCAGGAAGCTGAAGTCGTGCAGCGCCAGCATGTCCGACAACGTTTGCGCGTGGTCGAGGAAGAAGGCGCGCTGCATGGCACCGATCTCGATCTCCAGCCGGTCCAGCGCATCGTCGTCGCTTTTCTTGATGTAGCGGTCGATCAGCCCGCGATTGAATGCCTCGACGGCGATCTTCTCGTCGGCCGCGCCGGTGAACAGGATCTTCTTGGTGGGCAGGTGCTGCAGGGCCTGGCAGAACTCGATGCCGTTCATCTGCGGCATCGAGTAGTCCACCACCAGCACGGACGGGATCGAGAAGCGCTGGCCCTGTTCGCACACGCGGTGGATGCGGCGCACGTCCACGGCCACGTTCGGCAGGTCCGGCGCCTGGTTGACGTTATCGAAGTTGACATGCAGCGGCAGGTCGTCGCGCCGGTTGCTTTGCGCGAACCATTCCAGTGCCACGGCCGTGTCGTGGAAGGTCTTGCTGGGCAACAGCGGGTCGAGCTGGAACGACAGGCTTTTCAGGAACGAGTCGCTGTCGTCGACCAGCACCACGGTGCTGGGATGCGAATAGATCGGCAGTTTCATGAGTCACCTGCGGTGGAAATGCGCTGGACCGGGAATTCGAGGATGAAGATGGCGTAGCCGTTTTCGCGCGACACGCAGCGGATGTCGGCCTTCCACGCCCGCATGATCTGGCGGCACAGCGCCAGGCCCACGCCGGTGCCGTTGTGCGCCGGGTAGGCATAGAAGCGCTGGAAGATCAGCGGCAGACGCCGCGCCGCGATGCCACAGGCGGTGTCGATGAACAGCAGGCGCGGCATGCGGCGGTCGCCATCGACGACGATGCGCACGCGGCCCTTGCCGGCACGGTGGATCGCCTTCAGCGCATTGCGCAGCAGGTTGAGGAGGATCACCACCGTCAGCTCGTACTGCCCGGCGAAGCGGAAATTGGCCTTCACCTGCACGGCCACGGCTTCGCGCTGTTCCGGGCCCGTGAACGGATAGCGGCGCAGCACGGCATCCACGGCATCGGCCATCGACACGGATTCGAACGGGTCGAGGCGGCGCCGCACGGCGCTGGACGACATCAGGAACAGGTCGATCAGGTGGTTCATGTGCCGCACTTCGTACTGCACCCGCACCATGGCCTTGCCGATTTCCTCGGGCACGCCGGCCGGCAACGCCTGCAGCATGCGCGTCAGCCCGCGCACATTGGCATCCATCGCGGCCAGCGGCGTGCGCATCTCGTGCGCCACCGAGCCCAGGCCCTCGCCGATGCCGGCCAGCTTTTCCTGTTCCAGCGCCGTGCGCGAGAAGCGCGCCGCGCACAGCAGGCCGATGAGCATCCAGTGCACCGGCAGCTGCTGCAGCACGGCCTGAGCCAGCAGGATGTGGCCATGGCCCTGGACGATCACGGCAAGGCAGGCCAGCACCGTACCGGCCAGGTAGGCCTGCAGCGCCAGCACGCTGGAGAAGTGGAACAGCGCCACCAGCATCACGATCAGCAGCTGCACCCAGGCGCCGGCCGCATCGTTCATCAGGAACATGTAGCTGCCGAAGAAGGGCAGCTGGAAGGCCAGCGCGAACGGCACGTACCATTCGCACCAGTGCATGCCGGTGCGCGCCACCAGGATGCCGGCCACGCCGATGGCCATGCCCAGCAGCCGGGCGGCCACGCTTTCGTACACTTGCGGGAACAGCCAGGTGAATAGCGCGAAGAACAGCGGGTGCCACAGCACGCCGAGCCAGCCCAGCACGAAGGCCTGGACGACGGCGCGTTCGCCGCCGCGGTGGCGCCGCACCAGATTGCCGACGAAGCCGCCGGTCGCGCGTTCGGTTCGATCGTGGTGCATGATAGGAATTGACGCAGAACAAGCGTGCATCTTCCTACCAAACCCGGCTATCTTGCGTGGTATCGCTAACGTAATTGATTTAGATCAATCAGTCGGCTTTCAGTGCGATATCATGGGCGCCATGACTGAATCACGCACTTTATTCGAGGTTATCGGCGGCGCAGGAAAGCTGCGCGAGATGGTGGACCGCTTCTACGACCTGATGGAACTGGAGCCGGAATTCGCCGGCCTGCGCGCCCTGCATCCCCCCGCCACGGACGGCTCGCGCGACAAGTTGTACTGGTTCCTCACCGGCTGGATGGGCGGCCCGGACCTGTACCAGGAACAGTTCGGCCACCCGCGCCTGCGCGCCCGCCACCTGCCGTTCGCCGTGGGTACCAGCGAGCGCGACCAGTGGCTGCGCGCGATGGCGTGGGCGATGGAAGATGTCGGCATTGCCGAGGACCTGCGCCTGCGGCTGATGCAGTCGTTCTACCAGACGGCCGACTGGATGCGCAACAAGGCGGATTGAGGCCGACGCCATGGAACTCTACGCATTGCTGGCGCTGGCCATCGCCATTCTCGCCGTGCAGATCGTCATCCTCCTGCGGGGGCAGGGCGGCACCGACGCCACGGCAGCCCATGCCGCGCTGGCCGAACGCATCGAGCGGGTGGAGCGCGAAGTGCGCATGCAGCTGCAGGCGACTGCCCAGGCGCAGCGCCAGGAAATGAGCCACACGCTGGCCCAGTCGCACGCCGCCACCATGCAGGGGCTGGACGCGATGCGCCGCCAGATCGAGGGACTGACCGAATCGAACGCGCGCCGCATGGCCGAAGTGCGCGTCACGCTGGAGACCCGCATCCGCGACCTGCAGTCCGACAACGGCGCGCGCCTGGAAGAAATGCGCCAGACCGTCGACGAAAAGCTGCATGCCACGCTGGAGTCGCGGCTGACGGAATCGTTCAAGCAGGTGTCCGACCGCCTGGAGCGCGTGCACCAGGGCCTGGGCGAGATGCAGCAACTGGCGCTGGGCGTGGGCGACCTGAAACGCGTGCTGACCAATGTGAAGACGCGCGGCACCTGGGGCGAGGTGCAGCTGGAGATGCTGCTCGAGCAGGTGCTCACGCCGGACCAGTACGCGAAGAACGTGGAGACCGTCGCCGGCACCAACGCCCGCGTCGAATTCGCGCTGAAGCTGCCCGGCCAGGCGGAAGGGGGGCCGCCGATGTGGATGCCGATCGATGCCAAGTTCCCCAAGGAGCAGTACGAGCGCCTGCTGGAAGCGGCCGACCGGGCCGATGCCGATGGCGTGGCGCTGGCCGGCCGCGAGCTGGAACGGGCCGTGCGCACGGAAGCGAAGACCATCGCCGACAAGTACCTGTGCCCGCCGCAGACGACCGATTTCGCCATCCTGTTCCTGCCCACCGAGGGCCTGTATGCGGAAGTGATGCGCCGCCCCGGCCTGGCCGACGAGCTGCAGCGCCTGCACCGCATCAGCATCGCCGGTCCGTCGACATTGTCCGCACTGCTGAACAGCCTGCAGATGGGCTTCCGCACGCTGGCGCTGGAGAAGCGCTCGTCGGAAGTGTGGCAGGTGCTGGGCGCCGTGAAGACGGAGTTCGGCAAGTTCGGCGACGTGCTGGCCGCCACCAAGATGACGCTGGAGCGCGCCGCCAAGAACATCGAGTCCGCCGAGGTGCGCAGCCGCCAGATGGCAAGGAAGCTCAAGTCCGTCGAGGCGCTGCCGGCCGACGCGGCGCAGCGGCTGCTGGGCGGCGGCCTCGAACAGGAGCTGGACGTCACGGACAATTAAGCCGTTGCCGAGGTCAAGGTCCGGCGGCCCTTGACCTCGGAAAGCGCGCATCAACGGGCGGTAGCGCCGGCCTGGATGACGGCGCCGCCGCCCATCCGGACGCGGCGTCCGCTCGCTAGACCAGCCCCTCGAACAGCAGCACTTCCACCGTGTCGCCGGCGGCCACATTGCCTTGCTCATCCGGCAGTACGACGATGCAGTTCGCTTTCGTCATCGAGCGCAGGATGCCGGAGCCCTGCGCGCCCGTGATGCGCACCGTGCGGCTGCCATCGGGTGCCACTTCCAGAATGCCACGCTGGAATTCGGTGCGGCCCGGCCGCTTGCGGATCGCACCGGCGGCGCGCGCCTGCACCAGCAGGTCGTCCGGCACGCTGGCGCCCATCATGCGCAGCAGCGCGGGGCGGGCGAAGAAGTAGAACGACACCATCACGGCCACCGGATTGCCGGGCAGGCCGAACAGGAAGGCTTCGCGGCCGCTGCCGGTATCATGTTGGGTATCGCTGCGGGCACCGATGCGGCCGAACGCCATCGGCCGGCCGGGCCGCATGCCGATCGTCCAGAAGGCCACCTCGCCCAGCCGGGCCATGATGTCGCGCGTGTAGTCGGCGGCACCGGCCGATACGCCGCCGGAAGTGATGATCGCGTCAGCGCTCTCGCATGCATCGCACAGCGCCGCTTCCAGCGCGGCCGGATCGTCGCGCACGATGCCCATGTCGACAATCTCGCAGCCCAGGCGCGTGAGCATGCCGAACAGCGTGTAGCGGTTGCTGTCGTAGACGCTGCCCTGGCCGAGCGGTTCGCCGATCGAGCGCAATTCGTCGCCGGTGGAGAAGAACGCCACGCGCAGGCGGCGGCGCACGGCCACTTCGGCGATGCCCAGCGAGGCGATCAGGCCCAGGTCCGCGGGCCGCACGATGCGCCCGGCCGCCAGCGCGGCGCGTCCCGCCATCAGGTCCTCGCCGGCCAGGCGGCGGTTGTCGCCGGCGCGCACGCTGCGTGGCGCCACGGTCACGCTGTCTTCCGTGATGCCGGCCGCGTGTTCCTGGGCCAGCACGGTGTCGCAGCCGGCCGGCATCACGGCGCCCGTCATGATGCGCACGGCTTCGCCGGCGGCCGGCTGCAAGGCCGAAGGGCGTCCCGCGTAGACCGTGCCGATGACTCTCAGGGTGGTGGGATGCTCGGTGCTCAGCTGGGCACCGCCAAAGGCAAAGCCGTCCATCGCGGAATTGTCGTGCGCGGGCACGCTGATCGGCGAGACGATGTCGCCGGCCAGCACGCGGCCCAGCGCAGCGCGCAGCGCCACCTTTTCGGTGCCGCGCACCGGCTGCACGAAGTCGCTGATGATCTGGCGTGCCTGGCGCACGGGCACCGCATGGGGATCGTAGCCGGCATGGGCTGCGGCGACCTGCCGCAGCGTGGCGCGGGTGCCCTCGGCGTCGCGCAGCTCGTCGGGCGTATTGATGTTGCGGAAGGCGCCCGCATCGGTGAACAGCACTTCGGCCACCTTCAGCGCGCCATGCCAGCCATCCATGCGGCGGCCGCCTTCGGCCAGGTAGCTTTCCAGCTGTGGCAGCACGGCGCGCTTCATCAGCGCGAAAACCGGGTGCGACTGCTTGCGCGCGGCGCCGGTGGCATCGGCCTCCAGCGTGACGGCGATGGCGATGTCGGCATCCTGCGCCAGCAGCGCGGCATGCAGCTTCGCGACCAGGTCGTCCGGCAGGAAGGGCGAATCGCAGGGCACGGTGGCCAGCAGCGGCGTGTCGGCGTGGCGCAGGGCTGTCTGCAGGCCGGCCAGCGGACCTTCGTAGCCCGCCAGCTCGTCGGCCAGCACGGGCACGCCCAGCGCCGCGTAGTGCGCCGTGCTGCGGTTGGCGCTGATGGTGACGTGGGCGACCTGTGGCGTGAAGCGCTGCAGTACATGGCCGGCGAGGGTGCCGCCGCGGAACGGCTGCAGGCCCTTGTCGACGCCGCCCATGCGGGTGCCGCGGCCGCCGGCAAGCAGCAGGCCGCTGATCGTGTCCGTCATTTATCCCCCGATATAGGACATTTCGACGCGGCGCTCGCCCACGCGCGACAGGCCGTCCGTGTTGATGGTGCGCAGTTCCGAATAGCGGTCGCCGCGCACGCGCCACAGCGCGCCGATGGCGGCGGCCAGTTCCTCGTCGCTGCGGCCTTCGCGCAGCAGCGCGCGCAGGTCATGGCCCTGGGTGGCGAACAGGCAGGTGTACAGCTTGCCTTCGGTGGACAGGCGCGTGCGCGTGCAGTCGCCGCAGAACGCCTGCGTGACGCTGGAGATCATGCCGACCTCGCCGCCGCCATCGGCGTAGCGCCAGCGGGTAGCCGTCTCGCCCGTGTAGTTCGGGTTGACCGCCACCAGCGGCATCTCCGCGCCGATGCGGCGCACGATCTCGGCGGACGGGATCACGTCGCGCATGTTCCAGCCGTTCGAGGCGCCCACGTCCATGTATTCGATGAAGCGCAGGATGTGCGGCGTGCCCTTGAAGTGGCGCGCCATCGGCAGGATTTCCTGCTCGTTGGTGCCGGCTTTCACCACCATGTTGACCTTGATGGGGCCGAGCCCCGCTTCATGGGCCGCGTCGATCCCGTGCAGCACGTCGGCCACGGCGAAGTCCACGTCGTTCATGGCGCGGAAGGTGGCATCGTCGAGCGCATCGAGCGATACCGTCACGCGCTGCAGGCCGGCATCCTTCAGGGAACGCGCCTTGCGGGCCAGCAGCGAACCGTTGGTGGTCAGGGTGATGTCGAGCGGCTTGCCGGATGGCGTGCGCATGTCCGCCAGCATCTCGATGAGGCGTTCGATGTTCTTGCGCAGCAGGGGCTCGCCACCCGTCAGCCGGATCTTTTCCACGCCATGCGCCACGAACTGGCGCGCCACGCGGGCGATCTCCTCGAAGGTGAGCAGCGAGGAATGCGGCAGGTACTGGTAATCCTTGTCGAACACTTCCTTCGGCATGCAGTACACGCAGCGGAAGTTGCAGCGGTCCGTGATGGAAATGCGCAGGTCGCGCAGCGGCCGGTCCAGGCGATCGCGCACCTCGCCGGTGGGCGCGTCGATATGGGCAGGCACCGACAGCGGCCGGTGGCGGCTGTCGGACAGGATGATGATCTTCTCGTTCATTACTAAAACTGCATCGGGGGCATGGATTTCATCCGCATACGATAGCACGGGGCCCGTTCCCTCACAGGCCGCGCTCTGGCAGACGGGAGCGCGAGCGCCTGGACCTTGCGGCCCAGCTCGTGTCACATGGGGTCAGGCACCATGACACGAGCTCATCACTAGCGTGGTCAAGGGCAGGCGATCAGGCCAAGGGCAATTGACTGTTCTGTTCGTGTCACAGTGCCTGACCCTATGTGACACGGGCTCGGCAATAAAAAAGGGAAGCCGAAGCTTCCCTTTTGGGTGGCACCGGCGCTGGATCAGCGGCGGGTGTCCACCTGGACAAGCGGTTCGTCGGCGATCACCGGCGCGGGCTTGCGGGCGCGGCCGACGCGGACGGGGGCCTCTTCCTGCACGGCTTCCTGCGCGGCGCGCAGTTTGGCCGGGTCGGTCGAGGCCATCTGCAGGCCGGCGGCGGCCAGCACCGATTCCAGGTCGGCGGGTGCCGGCGCCGGGGCAGGTGCTGGAGCCGGCGCGGCAGGCGACGGTGCGGCGACCGGCGCGGCAACGGCTGCCGGCTGGGTCGCAACGGCTTCTTCCTTCACGGCCTCGGCGGTAGCGACTTCGGCCGCGGCCTGGGTCACGACAGGCTCCGGTACGGCTGGCGCGGCCTGCGTTTCGTCGACCGGCGCTGCGGCGACTGGCGGCAGCGGCTCGGCAGCTGGCGCGTCGACGATTTCCGCTTCGGCGGGCTCGGCGGCGACGGACTCGGCGGCGACCGGCTCGGCTGCAACCGGCTCGGCAGCGGTCGGCTGGGGAGCCGCCTCGACCGGCGCAGCCGTCGCCACCGCGAACGGCGTGGCTTCGGCGGGCTCGGCCTGCACCGGTGCCACCTCGGCGCGGTCCGCGTGGGACTGGGCACCGATCACGTTCACCTGGGCGTTCTCCGCCCGGGCTTCGGACGAAGCTGCTGCCGGCACGCTTTCCGGCGCGGCGGTCGAAGCATCGGTCGATGCAGCGGCCGGGGCATCCTGCCTGGCAACTGCATCGGTACGGTACGAGATCTGCACCTCTTCCGTGACCACGGCAACGGTCACCGCAGTGATGCGTTCCGCCTCGGCCGACACGCCACCGCTGGCACCGTCGGCAACTGCTTCATTGCCTTCCAGGCCCTCGGCACCTTCTTCGCGCTCGCGGCGGTTGCGGTTGCGGCCACCGCGGCGACGGCGGCGGCGCGGTTCGTCGCCGTTCTCGCCACCTTCCAGTTCCTCGCCTTCCGGACCGTTGGTACCGGCCGATTTCACCAGGCCCTGGGTATCGCCAGCCGGGATATCGACAACCGGTGCACCGGTCCCGGTGCCGACCGGGCCCACGCCCGCTGCGGCCAGTGCCAGTTCATCGGCCTTCGCTTCGGCCGGCTGTGCCTTCGGTTCACGGGCTTCACGCGGCTCGCGTGGCGGACGCGGCTCGCGCGGCGGACGCTCGCCACGCTCGGGACGTTCACCACGCTCCGGACGCTCGGCGCGTTCCGGGCGCTCGCCACGTTCCGCGCGTGGCGCAGCGACGGCACCTTCGACGCCCTCAGCGCCTTTGAAACCTTCGCCCTTGACGCCATCAACGCCCTTGAACCCTTCGCCTTTGACACCATCCGTCTTCTCGCGCGGTTCCCGCGGCGGACGCGGTGGCCGCGGCGGACGGGCTTCCGCGGCCGGCTTCACCAGCGACTCGTCGCGGGCACCCGGTTCGCGTTCTTCACGCGCGCCTTTCGGACCACGGCCACGGCCCCGCGGGCCACGGGCATGCTTGTCGCCACGCTCGCCGGCGGCGGCAGGCTTCGTCACGATGGCGGGAGCGGCCGGCGCCGGCGCAGGCTGTTCGGTCTCGCCCGTGAAGAAGGCGGCCAGCTTGGCAAAGAAGCCTTTCTTCGCGGGTGCCGGGGCGAACACCGGTGCGGCGGCAGGCGCGGCTTCCGGGGCTGGCGTGCGGTCGACGATCGGCGCCGGCTGGTCCGGCGTGATCGACTTGACGACGGCTTCCTGGCGCGGCTTCTGCTCTTCCTTCTGGCGCTTGGCGAAGCCCATGTCGGTTTCCGCCGTGTCGGCCATCGTGTAGCTGGCGGCCACGTCTTCCAGGCGCGGATCGTCGTGCTTGATGCGCTCGAGCTTGTAGTGCGGCGTGTCCAGGTGCTTGTTCGGCACCAGGATCACGGTGATGCGGTGGCGGTTCTCGATCTTCAGGACCTCGCCGCGCTTCTCGTTCAGCAGGAAGGCGGCCACGTCGACCGGCACCTGCACGTGGATGGCGGCGCTGTTTTCCTTCATCGCCTCTTCCTGGATGATGCGCAGCACCTGCAGGGCGGACGATTCGGTATCGCGGATGTGGCCAGTGCCGGAGCAGCGCGGGCACGTCACGTGCGAGCCTTCCGACAGGGAAGGGCGCAGGCGCTGGCGCGACAGTTCCATCAGGCCGAAGCGCGAGATCTTGCCCATCTGCACACGGGCGCGGTCATGGTGCAGCGCGTCCTTCAGGCGCTGTTCCACTTCGCGCTGGTTCTTCGACACTTCCATGTCGATGAAGTCGATCACGATCAGGCCGCCCAGGTCGCGCAGGCGCAGCTGGCGGGCCACTTCCTCGGCCGCTTCGCAGTTGGTGTTGAAGGCGGTCGTTTCGATGTCCGAGCCGCGCGTGGCGCGGGCCGAGTTGACGTCGACGGAGACCAGCGCTTCGGTGTGGTCGATCACGATGGCGCCGCCCGATGGCAGCGGCACGGTGCGGCTGTAGGCCGTCTCGATCTGGTGTTCGATCTGGAAGCGCGAGAACAGCGGCACGTCGTCGCTGTAGCGTTTCACGCGGTGCACCATGTCGGGCATCACGTGGCTCATGAACTGGTGGGCCTGGTCGTAGATCTCGTCGGTATCGATCAGGATCTCGCCGATGTCGGGCTGGAAGTAGTCGCGGATCGCGCGGATCACGAGGGACGATTCCTGGTAGATCAGGAAGGCGCCGTTGGCCGACTTCGACGCGCCTTCGATCGCGCGCCACAGCTGCATCAGGTAGTTCAGGTCCCACTGCAGTTCTTCGACGTTGCGGCCGATGCCGGCCGTGCGGGCGATCACGGACATGCCCTGCGGCAGGTCCAGCTTGTCCATCGTCTCGCGCAGTTCCTGGCGTTCTTCGCCTTCGACACGGCGCGACACGCCGCCGCCGCGCGGGTTGTTCGGCATCAGCACGAGGTAGCGGCCGGCCAGCGAGATGAACGAGGTCAGGGCGGCGCCCTTGTTGCCGCGCTCCTCTTTTTCCACCTGGACGACGATTTCCTGGCCTTCGCGCAGCGCTTCCTTGATGGTGGCGTTGCGGACATCGCAGCCTTCACGGAAGTAGGTGCGGGCCACTTCCTTGAACGGCAGGAAGCCGTGGCGGTCTTCGCCGTAGCTGACGAAGCAGGCTTCCAGCGACGGCTCGATGCGGGTGATGACACCCTTGTAGATATTCGACTTGCGCTGTTCGCGTCCGGCCGTTTCGATGTCGATGTCGATCAGTTTCTGACCATCGACAATGGCTACGCGCAGCTCTTCCTGCTGCGTAGCATTGAACAACATGCGTTTCATTTTTATGTGACTCCGCGACCCGTGGGCCATGTAAAGCCGCTCCCGAAAGAACGGCAACCATACAGGGATATACGCGGGAACTAAGGAGGCTGCGGGGAAATGCCTCGTCGTGCAGCAGCGTCGCACGACCAATAAAAGCGCGCGGCGGCCGCAGTGGGCGCATGAAGCCGATCGTCATGCCGAGTTCGCACCACCTGCATGGGCCGGTCCGGCCCGGGTCGGGCGGACGCGCGACTGGCGATCAACAAGGTTCATCGACAGCGCGATTCAATCGCGGACATGCAGGCGTGCGCAATGCGTCAGCCAGGGCATCTTGTGTGGTGCCTGGCGAAACGGCAAGCGTTATCAGCTCCATCATGGGCAAGCACGACTTTTGAGACTGCCGGTCTGCCGGTGAGGGCTTGGCGGCGTCCGATTTGTGCTTGCCTGTTTATCCTAACGTTCCAGCCAGTCTAATTCCAACATCCGGCCACCCGACCCGATGACGACAGTGGTCGCCACCCTGATCCGCAGCCGTACGTGCGTATACATTTCTTTCCGCTGAATTTGCAATCGGCGAGGCCAGCGGAGACGCCCCTGTGTAAAATTGTGGTTTTCTTCTTACACTGCAGTTACCCGGCATGTGCTGTGTTATAAGCACCGCATTGCAACGGCGAATTGATTATATATTCAAAATGAAGGACTTAGAGAGAAATTCTGGGAAGGCAATCCAAAAGCCCCGCGGTGCCACCCCGCCACCGGCCGGCAGCGCTTCCCCCAACACAGTCCCGCCGCAAGCACAATTCGTCACGATCGGCGAAGAAGAGGCCGGTCAGCGTATCGATAACTACCTGTTGCGAATTTGCAAAGGTGTACCGAAGAGCCATGTGTACCGGATCCTGCGCTCCGGCGAAGTGCGCGTCAACAAGGGCCGCATCGACCAGTTGTACCGCCTGGTGGCCGGCGACGTGGTGCGCATTCCACCGGTGCGTATCGCGGAGAAGCCGGACAATGCCGCCCCGGCAGCGGAATTTCCCGTCATTTTCGAGGATGCGCACCTGCTCGTCATCGACAAGCCGGCCGGCGTGGCCGTGCATGGCGGGTCCGGCGTGTCGTTCGGCGTGATCGAACAGCTGCGTGCGTCCCGCCCGGATGCCAAGTTCCTGGAACTGGTGCACCGGTTGGACCGCGAAACCTCCGGCCTGCTGCTGCTGGCCAAGAAGCGCTCGGCACTGACCAGCCTGCACGAACAGATGCGCGATGGCAAAACGGACAAGCGCTACCTGGCGCTGGCGGCGGGCGACTGGAAGAACAAGCGCCAGCACATCAAGCTGCCGCTGCACAAATATACGACCGGCGACGGCGAGCGGCGCGTGGCCGTGCAGGCCGATGGCATGGCTTCCCATACGGTGTTCACGCTGCTGAAGAAATACCAGGCGGGTTTGCAATACTACGCGCTGCTCGAGGCCGAGCTGAAAACCGGCCGTACCCACCAGATCCGCGTGCACCTCCAGTCGACCGGCTGCCCGATCGCCGGCGACGACAAATACGGCGACTTCCCGCTGAACAAGGCGCTGCAGAAGCCGGACGGTAACCGCATCGCCCTGAAGCGCATGTTCCTGCACGCGCACCAGATCACGTTCCGTCATCCGGAGTCCGGCAAGATCGTCACGCTGAACGCGCCGCTGGCCCGCGAGTGCGAAAGATTCTTGGTAAGCTTGGGGCCGCCCGTTGTGGGCGAGCACTGATTATCGGCACGTTCGCACCGCAACCACTACAAGAACAGGAGCCGGCCACGCCGGAGACATGGCAAGAAAGCAATTCGACCTGATCGTGTTCGACTGGGACGGCACGCTGATGGACAGTACCGCAACCATCGTGAAAAGCATCCAGGCCGCGGCCCGCGACCTGGGCCTGCCCGTTCCCAGCCGGGAAATCGCCGCGCACGTGATCGGCCTGGGCCTGGCAGAAGCCATGCAGAAGGTGCTGCCGCCGGATGTGGACCCGAAATACCATGGCCGCATGCTGGAACGCTACCGCTACCACTACCTCACGAAGGACCACGAACTGGTGCTGTTCGACGGCGTGCCGGAGATGCTGTCCGAGCTGTTCCAGCAGGGCTACTTCCTGGCCGTCGCCACCGGCAAGAGCCGCGTGGGCCTGAACCGTTCGCTGGATGCCGCAAAGCTGCTGGGTACCTTCCATGCCACGCGCTGTGCGGACGAAACATTCTCCAAGCCCCATCCGGCCATGCTGCAGGAACTCACCCGCGAACTGGGGCAGGACCTGCGCCGCACCGTGATGATCGGCGACACCACGCACGACCTGCTGATGGCGCAGAACGCCGGCGCGGCCGGCATCGCCGTCGAATACGGCGCCCATCCGGTCGAGCAGCTGCAGGCCTGCCGCCCGCTGTTCTCCGCGAAGAACGTGCCGGAACTGCACGCGTGGCTGGATGCCCATGCCTGAGCCGACCGCCATGACCGGGGACCGCTTCGTTTGCGCGGCCGATGCGGTGGCCGATGGCGGCCGGGGCGTGCGCTTCGACGTGCTGGCCGGCGGCGCACCGGCCACGGCGTTCGTCATCCGGCACGGCGGCAAGGCGTATGCCTACCTGAACCGCTGTGCCCACGTGCCGGTGGAACTGGACTGGGCCGAAGGCGAATTCTTCGAGTCCGGCAAGATGTACCTGATGTGCGCCACGCACGGCGCCGTGTATGTGCCCAGCACGGGTGCCTGCGCCGGCGGCCCGTGCCGGGGCGGCAGGCTCACCCCCGTGGCGCTGGCCGAGCGCGACGGCAATCTCTACTGGCAACCGGATCACTATCTGCGCCCGCGGGCGGACTGAAAACACATGAGCGACGATCTCCACCCACCGTCTCCCGACACCTCCAGTGCCGCCCGGCGCGCCGGCGACCCACCGATCAAGTGGGAGCGCGAGGTGCTGGAAAAGCTCGTCTTCGCCACGATCAAGGAACAGCGCGCCAACCGCCGCTGGGGCATCTTCTACAAGATCGTGCTGCTGCTGCTCGTGGTGCTGGCGGTGGCGAGCTATTTCGACATCAACCCGTTCGCCGGCGAAGGCGAAGTGGGCCGCCACACGGCGCTGGTGGAAATCGAGGGCAATATCGAATCGGAAGGCAGCGGTTCGGCCGCCGTCGTCATCCCGGCATTGAACAAGGCGTTCGCGGACAACGGCTCCGTGGCCATCGTGCTGCACATCAACAGCCCGGGCGGCAGCCCCGTGCAGGCCGGCATGATCGTCGACGAGATCCGCCGCCTGCGCCACGGCTATCCGGACAAGCCCCTGTTCGTGGTGGTGGACGAGATCTGCGCCTCGGGCGGCTACTACATCGCGGCGGCGGCAGACCGCATCTACGTCAACAAGGCCAGCATCGTCGGCTCGATCGGCGTGCTGATGGACGGCTTCGGCTTCACCGGCGCGATGGACAAGCTGGGCGTCGAGCGCCGCCTGATCACGGCCGGCGTCGACAAGGGTTTCATGGACCCGTTCAGCCCGCAATCGGAACGGCAGAAGAAGCACGCCCAGGCGATGCTGGACGAGATCCACCAGCAGTTCATCGACGTGGTGCGCACCGGCCGCGGCAAGCGCCTGCACGAGACGCCGGACATGTTCTCGGGCCTGTTCTGGACCGGCGCGAAGGCCGTCGACATGGGCCTGGCGGACGATTTCGGCAGTGTCGACAGCGTGGCGCGCGACATCGTCAAGGCCGAGGACATCATCGACTACACCCAGCACGAAGGCCTGCCGGAACGGGTGCTGAAGAAATTCGGCGCCGCCGTGGGCAGCGCGGCCGTGAAGACGGCGGTGCAGGGCGGCGCGCCGTCGATCCGCTGAGCCGCACCATGGCGGGATGGGTATTCGGACCCGCGTACGATTGAAGCGAGCTTGAATATTCCGGGGGAAGGCCTATGATGGACCTGTAGTTATTCGATGGAGGAATGATCGGCAGTCTATCCAGCACGCCTTCCGTCCCGTAGCGACAGGTACCAGCGGTAAAGCAGCAAGGCAGTACGTAGTAAAGCGGTACGCAGTGAAGCAGTTCGCAGTGTGCAGTACAGCAGTAGAAGAAGATCAGTAGCAAGTAGCCAGGTAATGAGCAGATGCACCGGCAGCAAGTCCGCCGGGCCACCGCCGATCGGAACACGGACACGGCGGCCGGCAGAAGCAGAAGCAGAAGCAGAAGCACGCAGTACCACCTGTCCCGCGCAACGGATCACCGACGCACAAGATGCGCATCCGAGAGAATTACGATTCCTCGCTGACGTCTCCCGTGGAGACCAGAAAACGGCGGCCCAGTGCCGCTGTTTTCACGTGGGCGGCGCGCAGGTTGCTGGCTTCCTCGCCCGCCATGCCGCCTTCCAGCAGCCACTCGCTCAGGCCCTGCGAAGTCGCCGCCAGCCACTGGCCGCGCAGGCGGATGGCCCGGGAAGAGGGGGCGACGAAGGCATCCTCGGCCGCGCGGCAACGGGCCAGCGTGAGGGTCATGGCGAGATGGGCAGCGGCATCGCGGGCGACGGCGGAGCGGATGGTCTGCAGCGGCATGGCGTTCTCCTTGTGAGGGCGAATGACAATTCGGTTTCTATCGGGTTTACTAGGAATGACATCGATATCTGCTAAGAACCTGCTTGTTAGCATTCAGCAGATTCCTACATTTGTTTCAGTCTAACAATCCGCCTCCCGGCCGGGTTGATCTTTCTCAAGTGATCGGCGGCATCGTTCTCCTTTCCGGTAAAATGCCGGCCCATGAGCAAACAATCGCTGGACCGCCTCCTGCAATCGCAGGGTTTCGGCACCCGTAAATACTGCCGCACGCTGATCGAGGATGGCGAAGTGGCCGTCAATGGCGCCGTGCACGACAACTACAAGACCCTGTTCGACACGAACGACCTGGTCTTCACCGTCTTCGACGAGGAATGGCGCTACCGCGAGCACGTCTACCTGGCCCTGTACAAGCCCGCCAATTTCGAATGTTCGCGCAAGCCCAGCCACCACCCCGGCGTGCTGACCCTGCTGCCCGAACAGTTCACCTGGCGCGACGTGCAGCCCGTCGGCCGGCTCGACCACGACACGACGGGCCTGCTGCTGATGTCCGACGACGGTCCGTTCATCCACGCCCAGTCCTCGCCAAAGCGGCACGTGCCGAAGGTCTACCAGGCCACCACCGCCGAGCCGGTAACGGACGAGCTCATCGCCCAGCTGCTGGCCGGCGTGCAGCTGCACGACGAACCGGCGCCGCTGGCGGCGCTCGTCTGCGAGAAGCGTGGCGAGAACCTGCTGGAGATCGTGCTGGAGCAGGGCAAGTACCACCAGGTGAAGCGCATGCTGGCCGCGGCCGGCAACCACTGCGCCGCCCTGCACCGCTCGGCCATCGGCAGCCTGGAGCTGGCATCCCTCGGCCTGCAGGAGGGCGAATGGTGCTTCCTGGAGCCCGAGCAGCTGGCCCTGCTGGCACCCACCGCGCAGTCCGGAGTGTAATTTCCACATAGAAACTTCGATGTAGCCCCGGTTTCCCCGTCTGTTTCCCCGATGACGGGGCGGGCCGGCCGCCGATAATGTCTCCTGGGTATAGAAAAGCACCAGGAGCGGGAACGTGGCGGAAGACAGCGAAGCCGAGAAGACAGAACCAGCCTCAGAGAGGCGCCTCACGCAGGCGCGCGAAGAAGGCGACATTCCCCGTTCCCGGGAAGTTTCCACGTTTACCGTGCTGATGGCGGCCGGCGCGGGCCTGTACATGATGGGCTCGAGCATGACGCGCCAGCTGTCGGCCACGCTGACTTCCGGCCTCACGCTCACCCGCGAGCAGGCTTTCGATCCCGACGTGCTCATCCAGCGCATCTTCGCCGACCTGGTGCAGGTGCTGATCACCTTCCTGCCGCTCGGCGTGGGCGTGATGATCGTGGCCATCGTGTCGCCCATCTTCGTGGGCGGCTTCATGTTCTCGGCCAAGGGCTTCATGCCCAAGTTCAGCAAGCTGAACCCGGTCAACGGCCTGACCAACATGATTTCCAAGAACGCGCTGGTCGAGCTGCTGAAAGCCGTCATGAAGACCATCCTGGTGGGCGCCGTGGCCTACATGGTCATGATGCGCTACAAGGACGCCATCTTCGGCCTGCCCAACGAGCCGGCCAACGAGGGCTACGCGCACATGCTGGACATGCTGGCGATGTGCTTCCTGTTCCTGGTCGCCTCGCTGGGCTTCATTGCCGCCATCGACGCCCCGTACCAGATCTGGCACTACGGCGACAAGATGAAGATGACGCGCCAGGAAATGATCCAGGAATCGAAGGAATCGGACGGCAATCCCCAGATCAAGGGCAAGATCCGCCAGATGCAGCGCGAGATGGCCAAGCGCCGCATGATGTCCGACGTGCCGACGGCCGACGTGGTGGTCACCAACCCGACCCACTTCGCTGTCGCACTGAAATACACCGACGGCGCCGGCGGCGCGCCGAAGGTCGTGGCCAAGGGCACCGATGCCGTGGCCGCCAAGATCCGCGAGCTGGCCAAGGAACACAAGGTCGCCATCCTGGAAGCGCCGGCACTGGCCCGTGCGCTGCACAAGCACACCGACATCGGCGACGAGATTCCGCAGCGGCTGTATGCGGCCGTGGCCGAGGTGCTGGCGTATGTGTACCAGCTGCGCGCCTACCGCCCGGGCGGCCGCTACCCGGACCGTCCGACGAAGCTGGAAGTGCCGGCCGACATGGACCCGAACAACAAACCCGCAGCGTAACGAGGGAAGAACACAATGCAAGCGCTCAGAATGCCCGCCTGGACCAGCGTCATCACCGGCGGCAATGCCAACAGCCTCGCGGCACCGATCCTGATCATCATGCTGCTGGCGATGATGATCCTGCCGCTGCCGGCGTTCATCCTGGACCTGTTCTTCAGCTTCAATATCGCGCTGTCGATCATCGTGCTGCTGACCAGCCTGTACACGGTGAAGCCGCTGGACTTCATGGCCTTCCCGACCGTGCTGCTGCTGTCGACGATGCTGCGCCTGGCCCTGAACGTGGCCTCCACCCGCATCGTGCTGACGGAAGGCCATACCGGCCCGGATGCGGCCGGCAAGGTCGTCGAGGCGTTCGGCCACTTCCTGATCGGCGGGAACTACACGGTCGGTATCGTGGTCTTCATCATCCTCACCATCATCAACTTCGTCGTGGTGACGAAGGGCGCGGGCCGGATCGCCGAAGTGGGCGCCCGTTTCGCGCTGGACGCGCTGCCGGGCAAGCAGATGGCGATCGACGCCGACCTGAACGCCGGCCTGATCGGCGAAGCGGATGCCCGCAAGCGCCGCAGCGAAGTCTCCCAGGAAGCGGAATTCTACGGCGCGATGGACGGTGCGTCGAAGTACGTCCGCGGCGACGCCGTGGCCGGCATCATGGTCACCGTCATCAATATCGTCGGCGGCCTGCTGGTGGGCCTGATCGCCCACGACATGCCGTTCGCGGACGCGGTGAAGAACTACACGCTGCTGGCCATCGGCGACGGCCTGGTGGCACAGATCCCGTCGCTGATCATCTCGCTGGCGGCCGGCGCCGTGGTGTCGCGCGTGGCATCGGAAGTGGACATCGGCTCGCAGCTGATCGGCCAGCTGTTCGCCAAGCCGCAGGTGCTGTTCATCACGGCCGCCATCATCGGCGGCCTGGGCCTGATCCCCGGCATGCCGAACCTGGTGTTCCTGCTGCTGGCGGGCTCGCTGGGCGGTGCCGGCTACATGATGATGAAGAAGGAACGGCTGGCCGAGGAAAACGGCACGGCGCGCGGCCCGTCCGGCGGCGGTGGCGCGGCAGCGGGTGCCTCCGGTGGTGGCGCTGGCGCTGGCGGTGGCGCGCAGGGCGGCCCGGCGGCCGAGAGCGAGGAGGCGACCTGGAACGACGTGCTGGCCGTCGACACGCTGGGCCTCGAGGTGGGCTACCGCCTGATCCCGCTGGTGGACAAGGCGCAGAGCGGCGAACTGCTCAAGCGCATCAAGGGCATCCGCAAGAAGTTCGCGCAGGAAGTGGGCTTCCTGGCGCCGCCCGTGCACATCCGCGACAACCTGGAACTCAAACCCTCAGCCTACCGCATCACGCTGAAGGGCGTGGAAGTGGGGACCGGCGAGGCGTTCAACGGCCAGTACCTGGCGATCAATCCGGGCATGGCCAGCGGTGCGCTGCCGGGCCTGGCCACCACCGATCCCGCGTTCGGCCTGCCCGCCACGTGGATCGACGCCAGCCTGCGCGACCAGGCGCAGGGCATGGGCTACACGGTGGTCGATGCCGGCACCGTCGTCGCCACGCACCTGAACCACCTGATCACGTCGCACGCCTCGGAACTGCTGGGCCGCAACGAGGTACAGGCGCTGCTGGACCACCTGGGCAAGGAAGCGCCGAAGCTGACGGAAGACCTGGTGCCGAAGATGCTGTCGCTGTCGGCCCTGCAGAAGGTGCTGCAGAACCTGCTGTCCGAAGGCGTGCACATCCGCGACATGCGCTCCATCATCGAGGCGCTGGCCGAACACACGGCGCACACGCAGGATCCGAACGAACTGACGTCGCTGGTGCGGATCGCGCTGGGCCGCGCCATCGTCCAGCAACTGTTCCCGGGCAATGGCGAGCTGTCCGTGATGACGCTCGACAACCGCCTGGAACGCCTGCTGATGGGCGCGCTGGCCACCGGCGGCGCCGACGGCGCCGGCATCGAGCCCGGCCTGGCCGATACCATCGCCCAGCAGGCCGCGCAGGCCACCGCGCAGCAGGAAGCGCTGGGCGTCACGCCGGTGCTGCTGGTGCCCGGCCCGCTGCGCCCGCTGCTGTCGCGCTTCCTGCGCCGCGCGCTGCCACAGCTGAAGGTCCTCTCGCACGCCGAGATCCCCGAAGCCAAGACCATCCGCGTCACCGCACTGGTGGGCAATACCTAAGCCCACAGCTCAGTCCGTGTCCACCATGGGGTCAGACCCCGACATGGACACGGACTCATCCATTTGCCGGTCCCGGTACGCCAAGTGATCAATTGCGATGTGAAGAAGGGTACCCACGTTCGCATGTTATTGACGAGCTTGTGTCCATGTCGGGGTCTGACCCCTAGGTGGACACGAACTCGGCAGCGGCGATGAATTGTGAAATGCACGTGTTTTCCCCGCCTGTTCGGTTGATGCTTTCTCTGCGGCATCGTCAATAATTTCAACATCGAGAATATCTCTGTGTATGACGACAGGAGCAGTGCAATGAACGTCAAGAAATTTACCGCGCCCACGTCGCGTGAGGCGCTGCGCAAGGTGCGCGAGGCGCTGGGCCCGGATGCCGTGATCCTGTCGAACCGGCCGATCGATGGCGTGGTCGAAATCCTGGCGCTGGCCAACGACGATGCCGCCTCGCTGGCGCTGCCGGTGGACGATGCGCCGCAGGGTGCACCGCACCTGGACATCGACGACGGCTACGTCGCGCACTTCTCCGAGCCGGCCCGCCAGGCACAGCAGCCCCGTCCCGCGTTTGCGCCGTCGATGCCACCGCAGCCCGCCCCCCAAGCCGCCATGCCGATGCGCGCCCCGGCACCAGCGGCACCGGCCGCCCAGCCGCGCCCGGCAGCAGCACAGCAACAGCAACAGCCACAAACACATCAGCAGGCCCCGGCACCATCGCTGGACATGGACCGCATCACCGCGCTGGTCGCCGATGCCGTCAATGCCGCCAAGTCGAATGCCGCCGCCGAGATGAACGGCATGATGAGCGAGCTGCGCGCCATGCGCGGCATGATGGAAACCCAGCTGGCCGAACTGTCGTGGGGCAGTGCCCAGCAGCGCGAGCCGCACAAGGCCGCCGTGCTGCGCGAACTGCTGGCGGCCGGCTTCTCCGCCACCCTGGCGCGCCGCCTGCTCGACAAGCTGCCGGCCGGCCGGGGTGCCGAGGAATCGCTGCAGTGGATCCGCACGGTCCTGGCCCGCAACCTGAACGCCATCGCCAACGAAGACGCGCTGATCGAGCGGGGCGGCGTGTTCGCGCTGGTCGGCCCGACCGGCGTGGGCAAGACCACCAGCACCGCCAAGCTGGCCGCGCGCTGCGTGATGCGCCACGGCCCGGAAAAGCTGGCCCTGATCACCACTGACGCCTACCGTATCGGCGCGCACGAACAGCTGCGCATCTACGGCAAGATCCTCGGCGTGATGGTGCACTCGGTGAAGGATGAAGCCGACCTGCGCATCGCCCTGAAGGAACTGCGCAACAAGCACACGGTGCTGATCGATACGGTCGGCGTCAGCCAGCGCGACCAGATGGTCACCGAGCAGGTCGCCATGCTGCAGGGCACGGACGTGAACGTGCAGCGCCTGCTGTGCCTGAATGCCACGTCGACCGGCGAAACGCTGACCGAAGTGGTGCGCGCCTACCAGGGCAGCGGCCTGGCCGGCTGCCTGATCACGAAGTTGGACGAAGCCGCCTCGCTGGGCAATGTGCTGGACGTGGTGATCCGCCAGAAGCTGCAGCTGTTCTACGTGTCGAACGGCCAGCGCGTGCCGGAAGACCTGCATCTGGCGAAGCCGGCGGAACTGATCGAGCGGGCCTTCGGTCTGAAGAAGGATGCCTCCCAGTTCGCCGACGGCGACCTGCCGATGCTGATGGCGGCTGCCGCGAACGGCCAGAATGCCCACCACGATGCCATGCGCGAGGTGCACCTTGGCTGATTTCGATGTCGACCAGGTTGGGTTGGGCTCACCTGTCTGCGCCGCCGGCGCGGCAGTAAATGGATACGTGATGACGGGAGTGCTCCGTGGCTAATTTCGATTTCGACCAGGCCGAGGGACTGCGCCGCATGCTGGCGGGCCCGCCGCGGCCCCGCATCGTCACCTTCCTCTCCGCCACGCCGCAGGACGACAAGGGCGCCATGCTCGTCAACCTGGGCGCCTCGCTGGCCCGCGCCGGCAACGACGTGCTGCTGGTCGATGGCTGCGCGAGCGCACACGGTGTCGCTTCGCGGCTGGGCATCGACAACGGCGCCAGCCTGATCAACGTGGCGCGCCAGGAATGCGGCCTGAACGAAGTGATCCACGCCGTGCCGCAGGGCTTCAACGTGGTGTCGATGACGCGCGGCGAGATGCGCCGCGGCCCGGAGGAGGCGCGCCGCCTGGCCAAGGCCTTCGACGTGCTGGCCGCGCAGGCCGGCATCGTGCTGGTGGACGGCGAGTTCGATGGCGAAGCGTTCCCGGTGCCCGTGATGGCCAGTTCGGAAATCGTCGTGCAGGTGTCGAACAGCGCCACCTCGATCACGAATGCGTACATGATGATCAAGCGCCTGAACCACGAACTGGGCCGCCGCCCGTTCGGCATCGTCGTTACGGGTGCTTCCGAGAAGGAAGCCCGGGTGGTTTACGATAATATGGCACAGGCGGCAAGCCGTTACCTGGCCGTGAATCTCGTATCGATGGGATCCGTGCCGGCCGATGAGTACCTGCACCGCGCCGCGCGCCTCGGTCGCGCCGTGGTGGATGCGTTCCCGCTGGCGGGCGCATCGGTGGCGTTTCGTCAACTGGCGGGGCGGTTTGCGCTGGCCGGCTCGCCGTCACATTTCGCAGGGAGCGGCAACCATTTTTAGCGCCATATAAAAAGAATTTATGTACACGGTCAAAGGGAAGGTAAACAAGGATTCGCTGCTGACGGAGCACATGCCCCTCGTGAAGCGCCTTGCCCACCACATGAAGGCGAAACTGCCGCCCAGCGTGGAAGTCGATGACCTGGTACAGGCGGGCATGATCGGCCTGCTGGACGCGATCAACCGCTACGAGGAAACCCACGGCGCCCAGTTCGAGACCTATGCCGTGATGCGCATCCGCGGCGCCATGCTCGACGAGCTGCGCAGCAGTGACTGGATGCCCCGCACGATGCGCCAGGACATGCGCAAGATCGAGAATGCGATGACGGTGCTGCAGCAGAAGCTCGGCCGTCCGCCCTCGGAATCCGAAGTGGCGAAATCGCTCAAGCTGTCGCTGGCCGACTACCAGGAAATGCTGGGCGAAGGCGGCGGCCACCAGCTGGTCTACTACGAAGACTTCAAGAACGAGGATGGCAGCGACAACTTCCTCGACCGCTACGCGCAGGACGAGGATGCCGATCCGCTGCGCGCCCTGATGGACACCGATTTCCGCCAGGCCGTCATCGACGCGATCGATGCGCTGCCGCCGCGCGAGAAGCTGCTGATGGGCCTGTACTACGAGGAAGAGCTGAACCTGAAGGAAATCGGCGCCGTGCTGGGCGTCTCCGAATCACGCGTGTCGCAGCTGCACACGCAGGCCGTGGCGCGGCTGCGCGCCACCTTACGGGAGAACGCATGGACTGGTCCAGCGTAGCGGGGATCCTGCTGGCGCTGGCCGGCCTGGTGGTGGGACAGGCGCTCGAGGGCGGCAAACCGTCCTCGCTGATCCAGCCCGCCGCCTTCGCGATCGTGGTCATCGGCACCTTCGGCGCCGTGCTGCTGCAGACGCGGCCCGCCACGCTGCGCCGCGGCGTGACGATGCTGCGCTGGATCGTGCGCCCGCCGGCCGATACGCGCGTGCTGCTGGCGCGCGACATCCAGGCCTGGAACCAGACGGTGCGCCGCGAAGGCCCGCTGGCGCTGGAACGACACATGACCAACGCGCGCAACCACTTCCTGCAGAAGGGCCTGCGCATGATCATCGACGGCATCCAGCCGGACAAGGTGCGCCAGGCGCTCGACATGGAGATCACCGCCTTCGAGACGGCCGAACGGCAGGCCGTGCGCATCTGGGAGTCCGCAGCCGGCTATTCGCCCACGATCGGCATCCTGGGCGCCGTGCTGGGCCTGATCCACGTGATGGAAAACCTCAGCGACCCGGCCCGCCTCGGCCCCGGCATTGCGGTGGCCTTCGTCTCCACCATCTATGGCGTGGGCCTGGCCAACCTGTTCTTCTACCCGATCGCGAACAAGCTCAAGAACATCGTCATCGCCCAGGTGCACCAGCAGGAGATCGCCGCCGCCGTGTTCCACGACATCGCCACCGGCGACTTCTCGCGCATCATGGACGAGCGCATCGCCACGCTGATGCGGGATCACTGACATGAGCGCGCGTTATGGGTGACCTGTCATGAGCGTTCAATATCGCCGCGCCCGCAAGCCGTTCGACGACGAACCGGAAAACCATGAGCGCTGGCTGATCTCGTACGCCGACTTCATCACCTTGCTGTTCGCGTTCTTTGTCGTCATGTATGCGATCTCGTCGGTCAACATCGGCCGCTACCGCATCTTCTCCGATTCGCTGGGCGAGGCGCTGGGCGGACAGGGCGCCAACGTCAAGCCCAACACGGAAGTGCTGAACCAGCCGATCCCGAACCCGAACCTGAAGAAGCGCACCGAGCTGATGCAGCGCGAGAAGTCCTCGATGACGAAGCTGGCGCAGGACCTGCAGTCGACCATGGCGCCGCTCGTCAAGGAAGGCAAGGTGCGCGTGACGCAGAACAGCCGCGGCGTGTCCGTCGAGATCAATGCCAGCGTGCTGTTCGACCCGGCCGCGGCCAAGCTCACGCCGGAATCGCAGGAGGCCCTGCTGGCCGTGGCCACGCTGCTGAAGAACGATCCGCACGCGGTGCAGGTGGAAGGCCATACGGACGACCAGCCGGTGCGCAACCTGTATGCGTCGAACTGGGAACTGTCGTCGGTGCGCGCCGCCACCGTGGTGCGGCTGTTCATCGAGGCGGGCGTGGCGCCGGAACGGCTGACCGCCGTCGGCCATGCATCGAACCATCCGGTGGCGTCGAACGACGACCCGATCGGCCGCGCCCGCAACCGGCGCGTGGCGGTCACGATCCTGTCGGCCGTGCCGGATCCGGATGTGGAGATTCCCACCACGCCGCCAGTCGAGCCGCCGGCGGTGGGGCAATAAACGAAAGTTGCCTGAAAAATGGGGTCTGTCCCCATTTTTCAGGCAACAAAAAACCGGGCAATGCCCGGTTCTCGGATGACGCAAGCGGCGTGTGATCAGCCGGCCAGGAAACCGCGTGACGTGGTGTTCGGCGTGGTGCGGCCCGAGGGACCGTAGACGCCACCTGTCTGTGCCGGCGGGCGCAGCGCCTGCAGGCCCGATTGCGTGTGGGCCAGCTGCTTGTTGATCAGCATGCCGTTCAGGCGGTTCAGTTCCTTCGCTTCGCGCGTTTCGGCCAGCACCTGCTGCCACAAGCTGCCGTCTTCCGGCGTGCCATGCGCGGCCAGCCAGGTTTCCATGCCGGCCTCGCGTGCCTCGAAGCCCGCTTCGCCCAGCGCCGCGTGGCGCTCGCCGGACAGCGCCGCCATGCGGCCGATCAGGTCGGACTTCTGCGGCGTGAGCGCCGAGAGCTTGTCGATGTCGGCGGCCACCAGCGACTGCTGTTCTTCCTTCAGGATGTCCAGCAGGGAGGTGATCAGGCGCAGTTCTTCGCGCAGGACCAGGATGGGGGCGCCGTCATGCATGGTATAGCCTTAACGTTGGCGGGAATGCAGCAGATCCTTGACCGTGTCCAGCAGGCCGTCTGCCACTTTCTCCGAGTTGACCTGGAACTCGCCATCGGCGATGGCAAGCTTGATACGTTCCACTTTCTTCGTGTCGAACACGCCACTGCTGCTGCTCGTGGCCAGTGCCTGGCCCTGCGAGGACAGCTTCACGCTGTCGGTATTGGTGCCGGCGGCAGTGGTGGCCGCGGCCTTTTCGGCATTGCGCGCATTCGACGCGGATGAGTTCGCCGCCGTGCTGGTCGCCGGCAGGCCCGCGTTCTTCACTGAATCGTTGATTTTCACAGCATCTTCCTCGTCTGGTGGGAGCTAGTACTCCGCGCTTTTTTCAAGCATACGAGTTCTTAACGGCGTGGACGATGCAAACTTTAGCATGGCGTGCCGAAATAATCAGAACGCCACTTCCACCAGTCCGCCGGCCCGCGCGATGCCGCTGACGGCCTGGCCGGCGGCCGTGCGCACCTGCACCACCTGGCCATCGGCGGCGTTGGCCACGGCCTTGCCTTCCGACGATACCGAGAAGCCATTGCCGCTGGAAACCAGCCTGACCTTCTCGCCGTTCTTCACCACCGGCTGGCTGCGCAGCGCATCGAGGCGCAGCGGCGTGCCGGCCGAAATGGAAACATTGCTGGTACGGCCAAGCACCTGCGCCTTGTCGGTGGCGATGCTGGCCGGCAGCGTCGCCAGGTCGCCCTGCATCGTCACCAGCTGGCCTTCCGTGATCGCCTGGCCCTGCGACAGCGGCGTGGCGGCGGCGATGTAGTTGCCGAGCACGCCGACATTGGCCTGGATATAGACCGTCCACGGCGTCGGTGCCGCGCAACGCACGCCCACCGTCGTCTTGCCCCACGCTTTGCTGCCGGGCATCAGGAACGCTTCCGGCGCGGGGCAGGCCGCCAGCTTCATGCGCGCATCGATATTGCCGACCGTGACCGTCACCTTGCCGGGCAGGCCGGCGCTCTGCACCTGCAGGAACTGCTCGACGGTCTGGCGCAGCGCGGCCGGGTTCATGGCATCGGCCTGGGCGGTGCCGGCAGCGAAGGCGGCGATGGCGAATAACAGGGATTTCTTGGCGGCTCGATTCATGGCGGCTTGATTCATGGCGACTCGATTCATGGCGATCTATGCGGGGCAGGACAACGGTGCATGGCCGCCATGTTACGCGCGAGACCGCCCCGGAAAGCCGAGAACAGGCGCGAAAAGCCGTTCCTGTTTGGCCGATCATTTGCCGTACGGCATACGTATGATGAATCCTGTCACCGATGGAAGGATGCCGTCATGCTGGGAAAACTCGACAATCACCTGCGCTTCAACGAACTGGCACTGAGCCTGCGTTCCACGCGGCAGAGCGTGCTGGCATCGAACATTGCGAATGCCGACACGCCGAACTACAAGGCGCGCGACATCGACTTCACGTCCGCGCTGCAGAGTGCGCTGGCCAATACGAATGCCACGGGCTCGCTGAACACGACAGCGGCGCGGCATTTCCAGAATCCGGCGCCGGACGGCAGCACGCTGGCCGACGGCACGCCCCTGCAGTACCGCGGCGTGGTGCAGGGCGCGGTGGATGGCAACACGGTCGACATGGATGTCGAACGCAACCAGTTCGCCGACAACGCCTTGCGCTACGAAGCGGGCGTCACGTTCATCAACAGCCAGATCAAGGGCCTGATGACGGCGATCCAGGGTCAGTAAGCGGTATTAGAGAGAGGAGGGCGTCATGTCACTGTTTTCGATTTTCAATGTGTCCGGTTCGGCCATGAGCGCGCAGTCGCAGCGCCTGAACGTCGTTGCCAGCAACCTGGCCAATGCGGACAGCGCCACCAGCGCGTCCGGCGAGGCGTATCGCGCCAAGCAGGTGGTGTTCGAAGCGACACCCTCGGCCAACAACGCCTCCACCGGCGTCAAGGTGCAGCAGGTAATCGAGGATCCGTCGCCGATGAAGCTGGTGTACGACCCGAAGAGCCCGCTGGCCGACGAAAAGGGCTACGTGACGATGCCCAACGTGAACGTGGTCGACGAGATGGTCAACATGCTGTCCGCCTCGCGCTCCTACCAGAACAATGTCGAGACGATGAACGCGGCCAAGAGCATGCTGCTCAAGACCCTGACCATCGGTCAGTAACCGGATTACAGGAAAACACCATGGCCGTTACCGCCACCAACACCACGCCCGTCTCGCAGTCGCTGCTGGACACGATGAACACCAAGTCCACGTCCGGCAGCAGCGACATCTCGGCCGACCAGGACAAGTTCATGACGCTGCTGCTCGCGCAGCTGCAGAACCAGGATCCGCTCAATCCCCTGGACAACGCCCAGGTCACCAGCCAGCTGGCGCAGCTCAATACCGTCACGGGCATCAACAAGCTGAACGACACGCTGGAAACGCTGAAGACGGACATGGCCGCCTCGCAGTCCACGCAGGCCGTGAACATGATCAACCACGGCGTGCTGGCCGCCGGCAAGGGCATGCAGGTCTCGGAAGGCAAGGCCATCTTCGGCCTGGAGCTGGGCTCGGCCGCCGACACGGTGCAGGTGGACATCAAGAACAGCAGCGGCAAGGTGGTGCATTCGATCTCGATGACGAACGTCGATGCGGGCGTGCTGCCGCTGGCGTGGGACGGCAAGCTGACCGACGGCACCACCGCGGCCGATGGCACCTACACGCTAGCCGTGACGGCGACCAGTGCCGGCAAGACGCTGACCGATGCCCAGACGCTGTCGTTCGGCACCGTGGCCAGCGTGTCGACGGGCCCGACGGGCGCAAAGCTCAACGTGCCATCGCTCGGCCAGCTGACGATGGACGACATCAAGCAGGTGCTCTGAGCACACCGGAATCACCGGCCACACTTTTTTCAGTACCTAAGTTAGTACCTAACTTAGTACCTAACTTAGTACCTAACTTAGTACCCAACATTTTCAAGCAGAGGACATCATGTTCCAGCAAGGTCTCAGCGGCCTGAGCGCCGCCTCCACACAGCTCGACGTCATCGGCAACAACGTGGCCAATGCCAGCACGGTGGGCTTCAAAAGCACGGAGGCGCAGTTCGCCGACCTGTATGCCAATTCCCTGAACGGCATCAGCGGCAACAATCCCGGCATCGGCGTGACGGTCGCCCGCCTGGCCCAGCAGTTCACGCAGGGCAATATCGAAACGACCAACAACCCGATGGACATCTCCATCAACGGCAGCGGCTTCTTCCGCATGGTCGTCGACGGCGCCGTGCAGTACAGCCGCAACGGCCAGTTCCTGCTCGATAACACGGGTACCATCGTCAATGCCCAGGGCGCCGCGCTGACGGGCTACCTGGCCGACAAGAATGGCCAGATCCTGTCCGGCGCGCCGGTACCGATCACCATCGATTCCTCCGACCTGGCGCCGGTGCAGACCACCAAGGCGAACCTGCAGATCAACCTGTCGTCGAACACGGCGCTGCCGACGGTGCAGCCGTTCGACGCTTCCGATCCGAACAGCTACAGCAAGCAGACCGTGATCCCGGTGTACGACTCGCTGGGCAACGAGCACACGATGGGCACCTACTACGTGCGCACTGGCGGCAGCACGTGGGATGTGTATGTGGCCAACGACGGCGTGCAGGTCGACTCGCAGGAAGTGATGCAGTCGATCCTCACCGACCAGGGCGTGATCGATGCGCGCACCGCCTACAACACCGCGGCGGCCGGCACCGATCCGGCCGCGCTGGTCGCCGCGCGCCAGGCCTACGCCGCGGCTGTCGGCGCCGCCGTCACCACCGCGGCCACGGCCGCCGGTGCCTCCCCGGCCGCGCTGGCCCAGATCGCCGCGCTGTACGATCCGGCCACCAGCGTGGGCAATGTGTCGTCGAACACGCCGGCGCTGATCGACGCGGCGTTCCAGGCCGCCGTCAACGTGCCTGCCCAGAAGGCCGGTTCGCTGATCTTCACGAAAAATGGCCTGATCGACTCGGCGGCGATGCAGACGGCCGGCTACACGCTGCCGTTCACCGTCAACCTGCCGATCTTCCCGGACAACGGCGCCATCCTGGACATGCCGATCAACCTCACGTTCGACGGCACCACGCAGTACGGCACCGCCACCAGCGAAAAGGCGTCCACCCAGGACGGCTACTCGTCGGGCAGCCTGCAGCGCTTCGCCACGGATTCGAACGGCGTGATCGTGGGCCAGTACAGCAACGGCAAATCGCGCGCGCTGGCCCAGGTGGTACTGGCCGACTTCGCCAGCGTGGACAACCTGATCCCGCTGGGCGGCAATGCCTGGAGCGAGAGCTCCGGCTCCGGCATCCCGCAGATCGGCACGCCCGGTTCGGGCGGCAACGGCCAGCTGCGCTCCTCGTCGGTGGAATCGTCCAACGTGGACCTGACGGAGCAGCTGGTGGACATGATCACCGCCCAGCGCGTCTACCAGGCCAATGCGCAGACGATCAAGACCGAGGATTCGCTGCTGCAGACCATCGTCAACCTGCGTTGATGCCGGTTTAAACCCTGTTCACCGCGCCGGCTCGAGTACAGCTGGCGCCGCCGTTTTCGGAGAGCCCCATGGACCGACTGATCTACACCGCGATGACTGGCGCCAGGCACATCCTGGACCAGCAGGCCACCACGTCGAACAATCTTGCCAACGCCACCACGACGGGCTTCCGCGCCCAGCTCGACGCGTTCCGCGCCGTGCCGGTCGTCTCGGAGGGGCTGGCCACGCGCACCTTCGTGGTCGATTCCACGGTCGGTTCGGACTACCGGGCCGGCGCCATGGAAACCACCGGCCGCGCGCTGGACGTGGCGATCCGCGGCAACGGCTGGTTCTCCGTGCAGTCGACCGACGGCTCGGAAGCCTATACCCGCGCCGGCGCCTTCAAGGTGAGCGAGAACGGCCTGCTGCAGACGGCCGGCGGCCTGACCCTGCAGGGCGAGAACGGTCCCATCGCCATTCCGCCCAACACCAACGTGGCGATCGGGGCGGACGGCACCGTGAGCGGCATCGACCAGAACCAGCTGCAGGGCGGCCCCACCAATGTCATCGGGCGCCTGAAGCTGGTCAATCCGGACGTGGCGGGGCTGGTGCGGGGCGACGACGGCCTGTTCCGCCAGCAGTCCGGCCTGCCCGCCAATCCCGACCCCACGGTGCGCGTGGCGGACGGCGTATTGGAGGGCAGCAACGTCAATCCGGTCGATGCGATGGTCAACATGATCAGCCTGGCAAGGTCGTTCGACACGCAAATGAGCCTGCTGAAGAACGCCGAGAATAACGCCGCGAAAGCCACCCAGATCCTGGCTTTGAATTGATGCCTGCCGCCGCATAATGCTCCCATCGAAAAGGGTTTTACCCTGAGGGAGAAGGCAGATGATACGTTCGCTCTGGATTGCCAAGACGGGCATGGAAGCGCAGCAGACACAGATGGACACGGTGTCGAACAACCTGGCCAACGTCAGCACCAACGGTTTCAAGAAATCGCGCGCGGTCTTCGAGGACCTGCTGTACCAGAACCAGCGCCAGCCCGGCGCCAGCTCCTCGCAGCAGACGCAGCTGCCTTCGGGCATGCAGCTCGGCACCGGCGTGCGCCCGGTCACGATCGAGCGCATCCACACGCAGGGCAATCCCCAGGCCACCGGCAACGACAAGGACCTGATGATCAACGGCAACGGCTTCTTCACCGTGCTGCTGCCGGACGGCACCACCGGCTACACCCGCGACGGCTCGTTCCAGCGCGATAACAACGGCCAGATGGTCACCTCCAGCGGCTACGTGCTGCAGCCGCCGATCTCGATCCCGATCGATGCGGACGAGATCAATGTCGCCAAGGACGGCACGGTGACCGTGCAGCTGCCCGGCCAGGCCGCCGCCCAGCAGATCGGCAACCTGCAGCTCAATACCTTCATCAATCCCACCGGCCTGGAATCGATCGGCGAGAACCTGTACCTGGAAACCGGCTCCTCCGGCGCGCCGCAGGCCAATGTGCCCGGCACCAACGGCACCGGCCAGATCCTGCAGGGCTATGTGGAGACCTCGAACGTGAATATCGTCGAGGAAATGGTGAACATGATCCAGACGCAGCGCGCGTACGAGATCAACAGCAAGGCCATCACCACGTCCGACCAGATGCTGCAGCGCCTGACGCAGCTGTAAGAGGGCAGTCATGAACCGTTCCGCTTTCCTCGCCCTCGGCGCCGCCGTGCTGGCCCTGGCCGGTTGCGCCAGCACGCCGACCACCATCGTGGCTGGCCCGACCACGGCGCGCCCGATTCCCGTTCCGCCGCTGACCACGGCGCCGAATGGCGCGATCTACCAGGCGCAGTCGTTCCGGCCCGTGTTCGAGGACCGTCGCGGCCGCATGATCGGCGACATCATCAATGTCGTCATCACCGAGCGCACCACGGCCAACAAGAACGGTTCCAGCTCGTCCAGCAAATCGGGCAGCGTGAACTTCGGCGTGCCCGGTCCGCTGCAGGGCCGCTTCGGCGCCACCGTCGGCACGTCCGCGGACAACAAGAATGCCGACGCCGCCGCCCAGACGGCCAGCAACACCTTCACGGGCACGATCGGCGTGACGGTCGTCGAGGTGCTGCCGAACGGGAACCTCGTCATCGCCGGCGAAAAGCAGGTGGCGATGGACAAGGGCACCGAGTTCATCCGTATTTCCGGCACCGTCAACCCGGACACGATCGGCGCCGGCAATTCCGTGCCGTCGACGGCGATCGCCGATGCGCGCGTCGAGTACCGCACCAATTCGCACCTGGACCGCGCCGAGCTGTCGTCGATGGCGTCGCGCTTCTTCCTCAGCCTGCTGCCGTTCTGATATGAAAATCCTCCTCTCCACGCTGGGGCTGCTCTTGGCCCTGATCGTCCCCGCCGCCCAGGCCGAGCGCCTGAAAGACCTGGCGTCGATTGCCGGCGTGCGGGAAAACCAGCTGCTGGGGTACGGCCTCGTCGTCGGCCTCGATGGCAGCGGCGACCAGACCACCCAGACGCCGTTCACGATCCAGAGCGTGGCCTCGATGCTGCAGCAGCTGGGCGTCACGCTGCCGTCCGGCACCAGCCTGCAGCTGAAGAACGTGGCGGCCGTGATGGTCACCACGTCGCTGCCGCCGTTCTCGCAGCCCGGCCAGCAGCTCGACGTGACCGTCTCCTCGCTGGGCAATGCGCGCAGCCTGCGTGGCGGCACGCTGCTGATGACGCCGCTGAAGGGGGCCGATGGCCAGGTGTACGGCATGGCACAGGGCAACCTGGTAGTGGGCGGCGTCGGCGCGCAGTCGCCCGGCGGCGGCGCCTCCACCGTGGTAAACCACCTGTCCGTGGGCCGCATCAACAACGGCGCCACCGTCGAGCGCGCCGTGCCGACGGCCGTGGGCGATGCCGGCCAGATCCGCCTGGAACTGAAGAACGCCGATTTTTCCACCACCAGCCGCGTGGTGGCTGCGATCAACGCCCGCTATGGCGCCGGTATCGCCTATGCCCTCGATGGCCGCGTGATCCGCGTGACGGCCCCGGCCGCCTCGGACCAGCGCGTGACCTTCATCGGCCAGCTGCAGGAGCTGGACGTTGCGCCGGCCGCGCTGGCCGCGAAAGTCATCATGAATGCCCGCACCGGCTCGGTGGTCATGAACCAGGCCGTCACGCTGCAGACCTGCGCCGTGTCGCACGGCAATCTCACCGTGTCGGTGGCCGCCAATCCGCAGGTGAGCCAGCCGAACGCGCTGTCCGGCGGCCAGACGGCCGTCACGCAGCCGGGCAGCGTCGACATCCAGGCTGCGCCGGGCAAGGTGCTGATGCTGCAGGGCGGCGCCAACCTGGCCGACGTGGTCAAGGCGCTCAACGCGATCGGTGCCTCGCCGCAGGACCTGCTGGCCATCCTGCAGGCCATGAAGGCTTCCGGCGCGCTGCGCGCCGAGCTGGAAATCATCTAAGCGGGGCCGCCATGATCCGCCAGACCAGCACGCCAACCGACCTGTCCGCCAACCTGGCCCTCGACAACAAGGGCCTGGCGGAACTGCGCCAGGGCGCCCGCGCCGGCTCGGCCGATGCGACGAAGGCGGCCGCCACGCAGTTCGAGGCCATGTTCGTCAACATGATGCTGAAAAGCATGCGCGACGCGACACCGAGCGAAGGCATGCTGGACAACCAGCAGACCAAGATGTTCACCACCATGCTGGACCAGCAGACCAGCCAGAACATTGCCAAGAAAGGCATCGGCCTGGCCGACGTGCTGGTACGCCAGCTGTCGAAATCGACCGGCATCGACCCGGCCGCCAGCATCGGCACCGACAGCGACGTGCCGGATGGCGGGTTCACCAGGTCGATGCTGGATGCGGCCAGGCTGCAGCGCTCCATCGAGGCGGCCGGCGGCGCCACCTCGTCGTCGACGACGGGAGCGACGGCGACCGCGCCAAGCACCTCCCGCCACGCCCACGTGCGCGCCTTCCAGGACAAGCTGTCCAGCCATGCGGACGAGGCCAGCAAGGCCACCGGCATTCCCGCCAAGTTCATGCTCGGCCAGGCCGCGCTGGAGAGCGGCTGGGGCCGCCGCGAGATCAAGGGCGCCGATGGCACGAACAGCAACAACCTGTTCGGCATCAAGGCCGGCAGCGACTGGAAGGGCAAGACCGTGGACATCACCACCACGGAATACGTGAACGGCCGCGCCCAGCGCAAGGTCGAGAAATTCCGCGCCTATGACAGCTATGCGGACAGCTTCAAGGATTACGCCAAGCTCATCACGAGCAACCCGCGCTACGAGAAGGTGCTGGCCAGCGCCGGCGATGCGTCCGCCTTCGCGCAGGGGCTGCAGAAGGCCGGCTACGCCACCGATCCGAACTACGCCAGCAAGCTGTCCGCCATTATCAAGAAAACACTGGTCTGAGCACGGCCTGATACGATTGGGCGTATTTTCAAGTTCTGCCCGCATCTGCCGTAAACTAACCGACACCAGGAAAGAATCGACAGCATGAGCAATCTCCTCAGTATCGGCAAGACGGGCCTTCTGGCGGCGCAGACAGGCATTGCCACGACCGGTCACAACATCACCAATGCCAGCGTGCCCGGCTATTCGCGGCAGGGCATCGTGCAGGCCACGTTGCCGCCGCTGAGCCAGGGTGTCGGCTATGTCGGCTCCGGCACGCAGGTGGCCCAGATCAAGCGTTACTACGACGATTTCCTGAACAAGCAGGTGATGAACGCGCAGTCCACGCAGGGCTCGGTGGATGCCTACCTGGGCCAGATCAGCCAGATCGACAACCTGCTGTCCGATTCCTCGATCGGCCTGTCGCCGGCCCTGCAGGATTTCTTCAATGGCGTGCAGACGGCCAACTCGACGCCGTCGCTGCAGGCCTCGCGCGAATCGATGCTCTCCTCGGCCGAGACGCTGACGGCGCGTTTCCATGAAGTGTCCGGCCGGCTGCAGGAATTGCAGGATGGCGTGAATACCTCCATCACCAGCACCGTCAACTCGATCAATTCGTACGCCACGCAGATCGCCGACCTGAACAACAAGATTGCCTCGCTGACCACCGATCCGGCCAACCCGCCGAACGACCTGCTGGACCAGCGCGACCAGCTGATCCGCGAACTGAACCAGCAGGTGAAGGTGACCGTGCTGCCGAGCGATAACAATATGCTCAACGTCACGTTCGGCACCGGCCAGCCGCTGGTGGTGGGCACCAGCCACCTGGAAATGGCGGCCGTGCTGTCGCCGACCGACCCGGGCCGCACCGTCGTGGCGTATCCCGCCACGGGCCGCCAGACCATTCTTTCCGAGAGTTCCTTTGCCGGCGGCGCGCTGGGCGGCCTGATGGACTTCCGCCGCGAAACGCTGGACAAGGTGCAGAACCAGATCGGCCAGGTTGCCGCCAGCATGACGGAGGCGTTCAACGACCAGCACAAGCTGGGCCAGGACCTGAACGGCGATCCGGGCGGCAATTTCTTCACGCCGCTGAAGGCGTACATCGGCTACGACACGCGCAATTCGTCGCTGAGCACGGCCACGATCGACGGCGCGATCAGCGATGCGTCGGCCCTGACGGGCGCCGACTACAGTTTCACGTTCGATGCCGCCAACAACCGCTACAACGTCACGCGGACCGATGGCGCCGCGGTGAACCCGGGGTTCATCGACCTGAACAATCCCGAGCCGCAGACGATCGACGGCGTCACCTACACGATCACCGGCACGCCGGCCGATGGCGACCGGGTGCAGGTGCGGCCCACGTACACGGCGGCAGCCAGCATGGACGTGGCCATCACGGATTACCGCAAGATCGCCCTGGCCGCGCCCGTGTCGACCTCGGTACCGTCCGCCAACAAGGGCACGGCCACGATCAGCCCCGGCACGGTGGATGCCAACTACCTCGCGGCCGGCAACACGCTGACCACGCCGCTCACGCTCACGTACCAGCAGACCGATCCGGCCGATCCCGCCACCCGCGTCATCACCGGGCTGCCGGGCGATGCCGTCATCAAGCGGCAGGATGGCACGACGGATACCTATCCGGCGGGCACGCCGATTCTGTATTCGGATGGCGCCAGCATCACGTCCGGCGGCATCACGTTCGCCATTTCCGGTGCGCCGGTCAATGGCGACACGTTCGTCATCGGCCCCAATACCAGCGGCGTGGGCGACAGCCGCAACGGCGTGCTGCTGGCCGGCCTGCAGACGAAGAACGTGCTCAATGGCGGAACGGCCACGTTCCAGGGCTCGTACGCAGCCACCGTCAATTTCGTCGGCAACAAGACGCGCGAGATGCAGATCGGCAGCGCGTCCAGCGAGACGGCGGTGGCCCAGGCCGTGGCGCAGCAGCAGAGCGTGTCCGGCGTGAACCTCGACGAGGAAGCGGCCGACCTGCTGCGTTACCAGCAGGCCTACCAGGCCGCCGGCAAGGTGATGCAGGTGGCCGGCCAGCTGTTCGACACGCTGCTGTCGATTTCCAACTAATTCCGGAGCAATCCATGGTAGCCCGTATCAGCACCCAGATGATGTACGACCGCGGCGTGTCGCAGCTGTCGACCCTGCAGTCGAACCTGCTGAAGACGCAGCTGCAGCTGTCCACCGGCCGCCGCGTGCTGACGCCGGCGGACGATCCCGTGGCGTCCGCGCGGGCGCTGGAAGTGGGGCAGTCGCAGCAGCTGAACGAGCAGTATTCGATCAACCGCCAGACGGCGTCGTCCACGCTGGCCCAGGCCGACACGGTGCTCGACACGCTGAACGACATCATGGACGACGTGCGCGGCACCGTGCTGCAGGCCGGCAGCCCCACGCTGTCCCAGTCCGACCGCGACTCGCTGGCGGCCGACCTGGAGGCCAGCCTGCAGGACATCCTGGGCCAGGCCAACACGGCCGACGGCACGGGCGGCTACCTGTTTTCCGGCTACAAGACCAATACGCAGCCGTTCGCGCTGACCTCCACGGGCGCCAACTACTATGGCGACCAGGGCCAGCGCGAACTGCAGGTCGGCTCGGGCCGCCAGATGGCGATCAGCGCCTCCGGCAGCGAGATCTTCGAGCAGAACCTGACCGGCAACGGCACGTTCCTAACCCAGGCCGATGCCGGCAATGCGGCACGCGGCGGCACCGGCGTGATCTCGCCGGGCACGGTCGTCAACGCGAAGGAATGGGTGCCTGGTACGTACTCGATCACGTTCTCGAAGACGGCCGAAGGCGTCACGCAGTATGCCGTCACGGATGCCGATGGCGCCGAGGTTGTGCCCGCCACCGACTTCAAGTCCGGCGAACCGATCCAGTTCCGCGGCATCTCGTTCGACATCGCCGGCGTGCCGGCCGCGGACGACCAGTTCACGGTCGAGCCCAGCAAGAACCAGTCCGTGTTCCAGACCATCCGCGACGTGATCACGGCCCTGCGCACGGCCGGCTCCGGTCCAGCCGTGAATGCCGACCTGACGAACAAGCTCAACACGGCCAACCAGAACCTGCAGAACGCCCAGGACAATATGGTGGCCGTGCGCGCCTCGATCGGGGCACGCGGCCGCGAACTCGATTACCTGGATTCCTCCGGCTCGGCGCTGAACATCGAATACGAATCGCAGATCAACGACCTGATCAACGTCGACGAAATCGAGGCCGCCTCCCGCTTCGTGCAGCAGACCACCAGCCTGCAGGCCGCCCAGCAGACCTTCAAGACAGCCACCGGGCTGTCGCTCTTCAACTACATCTGAGGCCCGGGGACAGCCCCCACCGCCAGGCTGTCGTTCTTTAGCCACGCCTGAGGAACGGGGACAGTCCCCTGTGGTGGTTTAGCCACGTTTGAGTCATGGGGGCAGGCCCCTATGGTGTCTCAGGAACGGGGACGGTCCCCTGTGGTGACATCTGACGCCCGGGGACAGTCCCCACCTCCAGGCTGTCGCTCTTTAGCCACGTCTGAGTCATGGGGACAGTCCCCTGTGGCCGTTTAGCGACTTTTGAGCCATGGGGATAGCCTCTGTGGTGTCTGAGGAACGCGGACAGTCCCCTGTAGTGGTGTCTGAGGAACGGGGACAGTCCACTGTAGTGGTTTAGCCACGTTTCAGTCATGGGGACAGTCCCCTGTGGTGAGCCACGTTTCCGTCATGGGGACAGTCCCCTGTGGTGGTTTGGCCACGCCTGAGCAAAGCGAGCAAAGAGCAATCCCCGTCCAGAAGCTGTCGCTGTTTCGCTACATCCTAGCGGGCCGGGGACGGTGCGGGAGCCGGCACAGCCGGCCGCGGTCCCAGATTGCCCTGTCCCTGCAATACCCGCGGTACCAGCCGCGCTTTCTCGGCGCCCTGGGCCAGCAGGTTCGTCAGCGGCGTGGCGAGGTAGGGCAGGGCGATCATCAGTACCAGGAAGCCGGCTGACAGCGTGATCGGGAAACCGATGCCGAACAGGTTCAGCTGCGGTGCCGCGCGCGTCAGGATGCCCAGCGCCACGTTGGTGATCAGGAGCGCCGCCACCACCGGCAGGGCCAGCTGCACGCCGGCCGAGAAGATGCGCGCGCCCCATAGTGCCACGTCCCAGAAACCGCTGCCGTTGAACAGCTTCGCGCTGATGGGCAGCGTGACGAAACTTTCCGCCAGCGCTTCCAGCAGCAGCAGGTGCACGTTCGCCACCAGCAGCGTGAGCGTGGCGATCCAGGTGAGGAACTGCGAGATGGCCGACGAGCGGCCCTGCGACATCGGGTCGAAGAAGCTGGCGAAGCCGAGGCCCATCGTCAGGCTGCTGATCTCGCCGGCCATCTCCACGGCGGCAAACACGATGCGCAGCGCGAAGCCCATCATCACGCCCGTGATCAGCTCCTTGGCAAGGATCAGCAGGCCTTCGTAGGAAGAAGGATCGGCGGCGGGAATCGCCGGCACCAGCGGGGCGATGGCGATCGACACGACCACCCCGAACGCCAGCCGGGCGGTGCGCGGTACGCGGGCATTGCCGAACACGGGCGAGGCGGCGATGAGGCCCAGCACGCGGGTCAGCGGCCAGAGGAAGCTGGCGATCCACGTGTTGATCTCGGCCGCGGTCAGTAACAGCATGCGGGAGCGGAACGCCGGTCAGCTGACCATGTTCGGGATGCCGCCGAAGACTTCGCGCATGTAGTCGAGCATCACGGACAGCATCCACGGCCCGGCCACCACCAGCGCGACGAACACGCCGACCAGCTTCGGGATGAACGATAGCGTCGATTCATTGATCTGCGTGGCGGCCTGGAAGATCGACACGATCAGGCCGATCACCAGCGCCACCAGCAGCAGCGGCGCGGCCACCATCAGCGTCACTTCCATCGCGTGGCGGCCCATCGTCATGACGGTTTCGGGGGTCATGGCGCGCCCGGGGTATACGGTTGAGCTTGTGTCCATGTCGGGGTCTGACCCCAACCTGGACACGGACTGGGCAGTATTGTGGTGTGATCGTCGTGCATCGCGGCGCCCCTACGCAAAGCTCTGGGACAGCGATCCCAGCAGCAGCTGCCAGCCGTCGACGAGGACGAAAAGCATCATCTTGAACGGCAGCGAGATCACGGCCGGCGACATCATCATCATGCCCATCGACATCAGCACGGAGGCCACCACCATGTCGATGATGAGGAACGGGATGAAGATGGCGAAACCGATCTGGAACGCCGTCTTCAGCTCGCTCGTGATGAAGGCCGGCACGAGGATGCGCATCGGCACGTCCTCCGGGCCCTGCAGCGCGGGGCTGCGCGAGATCTTCACGAACAGGGCCAGGTCGGCCTGGCGCGTCTGCTTCAGCATGAAGCCTTTCAGAGGGGCGGAGCCGCGGTCGAGCGCCTGCTGCATCGTGATCGCGTTGGCCTGCAGCGGCTGCCAGGCTTCCGTGTAGATGCGGTCGAAGGTTGGGCCCATCACGAAGAACGTCAGGAACAGGGCGAGGCCCACCATCACCTGGTTCGGCGGCGCCGTCTGCGTGCCCAGCGCCTGGCGCAGCAGCGACAGCACGATGATGATGCGCGTAAAACCCGTCATCATCAGCAGCACGGCGGGCAGGAACGTCAGCGACGTCATCAGGATGAGCGTCTGCAGCGTCAGCCCGTACTGCGTGCCGCCGCCCGGTGCCGGACCGCTCGTGAACGCGGGGATCGTGGGCTCGGCGCCGGCAAGGAGCGGTAGCGCCAGCATCAGCGCAGGAAGGGCCCGGCGCCACATCGGTTTATTTCGCATTGCCGCCGCCGCCCCGCTTTTCGATCGTCTGCTTGAACCACTCGGCGAAGTTCGGCGCCTGCAGGCCCGGCTGCCCGGCCAGGGTGGCGGGATCGGCTTCCTGCCGCGGCAGCGTGGCCAGTGCGTTCATGCGGCCCGGCGACGCGCCCACGACGATCCACTGGTCGCCGACTTCGACGACTAGAATCCGTTCGCGTGTGCCCACCGACAGCGCGCCCACCAGCTTGACGGTGCCGCCGCCGGCCACGTGGCGCGGCCCGAAGCGCTTCAGCAGCCAGGCCAGGCCCACCACGATCGCGAGCACCACCGCCAGCGCAAACACCGTCTGCAGCAGGCTGCCTGCGGCGGATGGGGCCGTCGACAAAGCCGGCGCGGGCGCGGCCGTGCGGGCACCGGCCAGCGCGGCCTGCTGCTCGGCCGTCGGCGTGACGGGGGCCGCGGGCAGCACGGGGCCGGGTGCGGGCGCCACAGTGGGCGACACGACGGTGGCCGGTTCGCCCGCCTTCACGGGTGCGACGGTGCGGTCGGCAGGGTTGGTGATGATGGGAGCAGGGGCCGGGGTCGAGGCAGCAGCCTGCCCGGCCACCTGCGCCAGGGCAGGCATGACGAGGCTGCCGGCCACCAGGAAGGCGGCCAGCAGCGCTGGAACGAAAGCACGCTTCATTTATTCAGTTTTCGGATGCGTTCGGACGGCGTGATGATGTCGGTGAGGCGGATACCGAACTTGTCGTTCACCACCACCACCTCGCCCTGGGCGATCAGGCAGCCGTTCACCAGCACGTCCATCGGTTCGCCGGCCAGGCCGTCCAGTTCCACCACCGAGCCCTGTGCCAGCTGCAGCAGGTTCTTGATGGCGATCTTGGTGCGGCCCAGCTCGACCGTCAGCTGGACCGGGATATCGAGGATGAAGTCGATATCGTTGTGGGTTTCCGTCTTCGACGCCGTCTTCGAGAAATCCTTGAACACGGCCGCCGAAGCTGCCTGGCTCTGCAATGCTTCCGCTTCCGCCTTGGCCTGCTCGGCAATGGCCGCGCCCCAGTCGTCGTCGAGGTTCTGGTCGTCCTGGTTGTCCGCCATGATGTGCTCCTGCCTGTTGATTACGTCACTTGCTTAGATTATCGCTGTTGGCGAGCAGCCGCTCCACCATCAGCGCGTATTGTCCGTTCAGCACGCCGTACGTGCAATCGAGCACCGGCACGCCGTCCACGGTGGCCTCGATGGTTTCCGGGATCGTCAGCGGGATCACGTCGCCCACGCGCATGTTCAGGATCTCGTCGAAGCTCACCTTCGCCGTGCCGAGCCGCGCCACCATTTCCACTTCGGCGATCTGGATCTGCTGCGTCATCAGGCGGATCCAGCGCTTGTCCACTTCCAGCGCCTCGCCCTGCAGCGACGAGGTGAGCGCATCGCGGATCGGCTCGATCATCGAGTAGGGCATGCAGAAGTGGATCTGGCCCGACACGGAGCCTAGTTCCACCGTGAACGTGGACGCCACCACCACCTCGTTCGGCGTGGCGATGTTGGCGAACTGCGTGTTCATCTCGGAACGGATGTATTCGAACTCGACCGGGAACACCGGCTCCCACGACTTGGTGTAGGCCTCGAACACGATATCGAGGATGCGCAGGATGATGCGCTGCTCGGTCGCCGTGAAGTCGCGGCCTTCCACGCGGGTATGGAAGCGGCCGTCGCCGCCGAACAGGTTGTCCACCAGCAGGAACACGAGGCCCGGGTCGAACACCATCAGCGCCGTGCCGCGCAGCGGCTTCATGTGGACCAGGTTCAGGTTGGTGGGCACCACCAGGTTGCGGATGAATTCGCTGTACTTCGACACCCGCACGGAACCCACCGACACCTCCGCGCTGCGGCGCAGGAAGTTGAACAGGCCCACGCGCAGCAGGCGCGCGAAACGCTCGTTGATGATCTCCAGCGTGGGCATCCGGCCGCGCACGATGCGCTCCTGCGTGGCCAGATTGTAGGTCCGGACGCCCGCAGCTTCCTCCGGCGCCTGGACATCGTCCTGGTCGCCATTGACGCCCTTTAACAGGGCATCGACTTCTTCCTGGGAGAGAAAGTTATCCGCCATGGCTCAACTGGATGCTCACTGAATTCTTCAAAGGCTTACTGGATGATGAACGAGGTGAACAGCACCTCGGCCACTTCCTGTTCTTCATCGCCATCGGCAAACGGCTCGTTGACCTGGACGAGGATGTCCTTGGCCAGCTGCTGCTTGCCTTCCGGCGTGTTGATCTCGGAAGCTTTCTTGGAGGATAGCAGCAACAGGATGCGGCTGCGCACCTTCGGCATATTGCTCTTGATCGCCTCTTCCTGCTCGGCGCTCGGCACCTGCAGCGTGAACGCCAGCTGCAGGTACTGCTCGCCTTCTTCCGGCTGCAGGTTGACGGTGAACGCTTCCACCGGCACGTAGACGGGCGGGCCCTCGGCCTTCTTCTTCTTTTTCTTCTTCTCGTGCTTGACGGGTTCCTCGTCGTGCTCGGCGTCCGCGCCGCCCTTCATCATGAAGTAGGCGGCCGCGCCGCCGCCGCCCAGTACCAGCACGAGGACGGCAATGATGATGATGACCAGTTTTTTCTTGCCACCGCCGGCGGCAGGGGCGGCTTCGGCCTTGGGATCGGCTTTCATTGTCGGTTCGCTTTATTGTTTTCGGATCAGGCCGGTGGGATGGCCCGGTACGCCATTATGTCATTATCGGTCAGAGGGGCGCGTCGGGATACGGGGAACAGCGGGCGGAACCTCCGCCAGCTCATCCGTTAAGGGCGCAGGACCGCTCAGGCAAACGTGTCGACGGCGCCCAGCACCGTGCGGCGCACCACCGGCTGCAGCGTGTCCTGCGGCGCACTGTCGCCCGCTTCGCCGTAGCGCGGACCGCCGGCGCGGCCGCTACCGCTGCCGCCGTTCTTCGCCTGCTCGGCAAACGCCCGCTGCTGCTCCTGCGACCCGGCGGAAACGCTGGCGTCGCCCAGCTGGATGCCGGCCTCGCTCATCATTTCACGCAGCTTCGGCAGCGCGTTCTCGATCGCCTGGCGGGTTTCCGGCTGGTGCGCCGTGAAGGTGGCGGTGGCCGAATCGTTCGACACGTTCAGCACGATCTGCAGCGGTCCCAGGTCCGGCGGATTCAGGGTCAGCGAGGCGCTCTGGTCGCCGCCGGCCACCATCCACACGACCTTCTGGCCCAGCTGCTGTTCCCAGGCATTGCTGCCCACGCGCGCCTGCAGCTGGCTGGTGGCCACGGCCTGGGCGGCCTGCGTGGTGGCGGCCAGGGCCTGCGCGGCCTGCGGCAGGGCAGGCTGGACATTGGCGCTGGCGGCCTCGGCCAATTTCGCGGCGAATGCTTCGGCCTTCTGTTCGGTGCTCAGCACTTTCGCATCGGGCGTGGCGGCGGGTGCGCCTTCGGCGGCGGCGGCTTTGGCCTGCAGCTGCTGCAGGGCCGTGGTGTCGCCGGCCGTTGCCGCACCGCGCGACTCGGCCGGGACATCCTTCGGGGCTGCCTCGGTGCGCGCCGTTGTTCCGGCCAGCTTGTCCGCACCGGCCTGCAACGCCGCCAGGGTGGCGGCATCGCCGGCTGCGCTGCCCTTGCCGTCGGCCACGGTGTCGGCCAGCGCGCCATCGTCCGGTGCGGCTTCGGCCGGCACCCTGGTTGCCGGTGTCAGCTGGTTGTAGGCCGCCAGCATGGCCAGCATATTGGCCATCGGGTCGGCCGCTGCTGCCGCGATGGCTTCGTCGGTGGCGTCATCCGCCGCCGCATCCGTGGCCGCGCTGTCGGCCTTGCCGTCCGCGGCCGCAGTCTGGGCGGCCTGGGCCATTGCGGCCGGGGCGGGGGCTTCGCCTGCCGGGCCGGCATCCTGCGCCGCCGCATTGCTTTCGGCGGCCTGCCTGGCATCCCTGGCCTGCTGCGCCTTGTTCGCCTGCGCGGCCTGGCTCGGCTGTGCGGAAGGTTTTGCGGCCTGCGGCGTTTTCACCTTGGCCGGCACGTTCTGCGACGTATTCTGCGACGTTCCTGCTGCCGGCTGTTCCGGCGCGGTGGAGGCGGGTGCGCGCTCGATCTCGCGCGACAGCATGTTCTTGAAGTCGGGGCCGGACGATGACGTGCCGGTGGCTGCCTGCGTCTTGGCCGTCTGCGTCTTGTTCTGCTGCTGGAGCTGGATTGCCTGGGTCTGCATGGGAGCGCCTGGTGGATGAAGTGTAGGGCGCCGTTCAGCGCTTGAAGAAAGCCTGGCGCGAAGCGTGCTCGTCCATTGCCTTCTGGTCGCGCTTCGCCTCGACCTTCTGCAGCCGCGCGGCTTCGCGTTCGCGCAGCGTGGAATACGACACCCGCTTGCGTTCCGCCGCCTGCCAGGTGGCCTTCTCGTGCTCGCCGCGCTTCTGCGTGTGGCGCACCACCTCTTCCTGGCCGTGGATGGCACTGTCGAGCTTTTCCATGAAGGCCTGGAAATTGCGGTAGGCCATCGGCGTGATGCCGGCCTGCTGCGAGGCCTGGAACTTGCGGCCGTATTCGTCGCGGTAGCCGATCAGCATGTTGAGCTTTTCTTCCGCGTCGTTGACGGCCTTCAGGGCCGCGCCGAGCCGCTTGGCCGCGTCGTCCGTCTCGCGGCTTGCCAGGTCGATCAGCGTTTCAAGTTGGGATGTCGAGGCCATGATGGTGAATTATAGGCAGAGCCTGCATGTTTCAATCAGTCGAACAGCGTGGCCAATTGGCCCAAGCTCTCCAGCATGTCGACCCGTTCCGTGATCTTCTGCTGCAGGAAGTGCTCGATGCGGTCGTGCAGCTCGATGGCCTGGTCGATCTTCGGATCGGTGCCGGGCGTGTAGGCGCCCACGGCGATCAGGTCGCGCGACCGTTCGTAGACGGAGAACAGCTGCTTGAGCTGGCGCGCCTTGGTCTGGTGGTCCGACGAGGTGATCGAGTGCATCGCCCGGCTGATCGACTGCTCGATGTCGATGGCGGGGTAGTGGCCCGCCTCGGCCAGGCGCCGGTTCAGCACGATGTGGCCATCGAGAATCGCGCGCGCCGAGTCGGCGATCGGATCCTGCTGGTCGTCGCCCTCGGTCAGCACGGTGTAGAAGGCCGTGATCGAACCGCCGCCTTCCTCGCCGTTGCCGGCCCGTTCCACCAGCACCGGCAGCTTGGCGAACACGGACGGCGGATAGCCCTTGGTGGCGGGCGGTTCGCCGATCGCCAGGGCAATCTCGCGCTGCGCCATCGCGTAGCGGGTCAGCGAGTCCATGATCAGCAGCACGTGCTTGCCCTTGTCGCGGAAGTGCTCGGCAATGGCGGTGGAGTAGGCGGCGCCCTGCATGCGCATCAGCGGCGGCGTGTCGGCGGGCGCGGCCACCACGACCGAGCGGGCCAGGCCTTCCTCGCCCAGGATGTGCTCGATGAATTCCTTCACCTCGCGGCCCCGTTCGCCGATCAGGCCGACGACGATGACATCGGCCTCCGTGTAGCGTGCCATCATGCCCAGCAGCACGGACTTGCCCACGCCGGAACCGGCGAACAGGCCCATCCGCTGTCCCCGGCCCACCGTCAGCATCGCATTAATGCAGCGCACGCCCACGTTGAGCGTTTCGATGATGGGGGCGCGGCCGAGTGGATTGGCGGGGCGCACATTGATCGGCGCCGATTCGGTGCAATTGATGGGCCCCAGGCCATCGAGCGGGCGGCCGGCCGCATCGACCACGCGGCCCAGCAGTTCCGGCCCGGCCGGCAGCTGGCGCGCGCGGTCGCTGGTGCGGCGGCGGCGGTGCGTGACGGAGCCCGGCTTCGGGATCGACGGTTCGATGGGAAACACGCGGGTGCCGGGAATGATGCCCTCCACGTCGCTCTGCGGCATGAGGAACAGCCGGTCGCCCTCGAAGCCCACCACTTCGGCCTCCACCTTGCCACCGGCCGGCAGGGGCACGGTGCAGGCGGAACCCACCGCCAGGCGCAGGCCGACGGCCTCCATCACCAGGCCGGCCACGCGCGTGACGCGGCCCGACACCTGCATCGGCTCGACGAAATCGAGCAGCGTGTTGCAGTCGTTCAGGTAGGAACGCCAGCGGCCGGCATGCAGTGCGGGACCTTCGACAGCGGCATCCATGGTCAGCTTCGCTCCTGGCGCTCGCGCCGGCCGTCATCCACATCGAGCCAGTCGAGATTCTTGCCGACGGCCTGCGTGAGGCGCGCCCAGCGTGCCTGGATCTGCGCGTCGATCTGGTTGCTGGGGGTGTCGATGCGGCAGCCGCCCCGTTCCAGCGTGTGGTCGTCGCTGACGATCCAGCCGGACTTGTCGAGTTCCTCGCCCATCGCGTCGCGCACGATCACGGCATCGGCCGGGTTCAGCATCAGGATGGCCGGCTTCTGGATGGTCGGCAGGTAGGCGATGGCATCCTGCACGATCGGCAGGATCAGTTCGGGAATCACGGGCAGTGCCTGCTTGAGCATGTTGCGCGACAGGTGCAGCGCCAGGTCCAGCACGTCGTTGGCGATCAGGTTGTCGGCGCCGCGCAGCGCTTCCGAAAAACCCTCTGTCAGTGCGGCCAGCGGTGCCAGCGCGGCGGCCGTGGCTTCCTGCGCCTCGCGGAATGCCTCGTCCTCGCCGGCGCGGTGGCCCTGCTCGTAGCCTTCCTGGTAGCCCTGCTGGCGCGCTTCGGTACGGATCGCTTCCAGCTCCTCTTCGGTGGGGTAGAGGGGCGGCGGCGGCACGTTCAGCTCGCGTTCGTATTCGGCCTGCCGGGCTGCCGCCGCGGCCGCCTGCGCAGCCTGTTCGGCGGCGGCCCGCTCGCGCGCCTCGGCCTCTTCCTTCTCGCGGGCGGCCAGCGTGCTGGGCCGCAGGTCGCCGAACGATTTCAGCTCCCAGCGCTGGAAGGCGGGTTGCGCGTCTTTCGGAAAATTAGCCAAGCTCTACCTCTTTCTGACAAACGGTACGGCCGCATTCTAGGGGTTTTAGACGAACGAGTCTTCTCCCTTGCCACCCAACACGATCTGGCCTTCGTCGGCCAGGCGGCGCACGATCTGCAGGATGCCTTTCTGCTGCGTTTCCACTTCCGACAGGCGCACCGGTCCCTTCGATTCCAGGTCCTCGCGCATCATCTCGCTGGCGCGCGCCGACATGTTCTTGAAGATCTTCTCGCGCAGCTCCTGCGAGGCGCCCTTCAGCGCGATGATCAGCATTTCCGACTGCACTTCGCGCAGCAGCAGCTGGATGCCGCGGTCGTCGATCTCGATCAGGTTGTCGAACACGAACATCTCGTCCATGATCTTCTGCGCCATGTCGTTGTCGTAGTTCTTGATGTTCTCCATCACCGAGTTTTCCTGCTCGCCGCTCATGAAGTTCAGGATCTCGGCCGCCGCGCGCACGCCGCCCAGCGTCGATTTCTTGATGTTCTCGTTACCGGAGAGCAGCTTGGTCAGCACGTCGTTCAGCTCGCGCAGCGCGGCCGGCTGCACGCCGTCCAGCGTGGCGATGCGCAGCACCACGTCGTTGCGCAGGCGGTCGGTGAAGTTTCCCAGAATTTCGCAGGCCTGGTCGCGCTCCAGGTGGACGAGGATGGTGGCGATGATCTGCGGGTGCTCGTTGCGGATCAGCTCGGCAACGGACTGCGAGTCCATCCACTTCAGGCTCTCGATGCCGGAAGCGTCCTTGCCGCCGAGGATGCGCGACAGCAGCACGGAGGCCTTGTCGTCGCCCAGCGCCTTGGTCAGCACCTGGCGGATGTATTCGTCCGAATCGAGGCCGACCGTGGAGGCGGCCGCGATCTCGTCGCGGAAGTCGTCCAGCACGGACACCACCTGCTCGTGCGGGATGTTCTTCATCGTGGCCATCGAGGCGCCCAGTTTCAGCACCTCGCGCGGGCCGAGGAACTTCATCACCTCGGCCGCTTCGGCCTCGCCCAGGGCGAGCATCATGATCGCCGCTTTCTGCAGTCCGGTATTCTCAGTCATTGTTGCCTATCCATGCCTTGATGACGTTGGCGACGATGCGCGGGTCGTCGTTGGCCAGCTTTTTCGCCAGCATCAGGTTGTCGCGGTACGTGCGCGCCACGTTTTCTTCCATCTCGGCCATCTGCTGCGCCAGGATCTCTTCCTGCGTCGGGCCGGCCGGCTCCTCGACGATTTCCTCTTCCGGCTCGGGCTCCGGCGCGTTGATCTCGTCGATCTTCTTGAACACGGGCCGCATCATCGGCCGCACCACGCGCAGGATGATGTACAGCAGGATCAGTGCCACGATCAGGAACTTGGCGATCTCGGCGGCGAGCGGCAGGTTGGCCGGGTCGCGCCACCAGTCGAGGATCGGGTCGGCCGGCTTGTCGATGCCGTCGAACGGGGCATTGGCCACGCTGACGGAGTCGCCGCGGTCCTGGTTGTAGCCCATCGCCTCGCGCACCAGGCTGTTGATCTTGGCAAGCTCGTCGGCCGTCAGCGGCTTGACCGTGACCTTGCCGGCGGCATCGACGGTGCGGCGGTAGTTGACGACGACGCCGACCGTCATGCGCTTCAGGCCAGCAATCGCCTTCTGCTCGTAGCGCACGGTCTTGTCGACTTCGTAATTGGTGGTCGATTCCTTGTGGCCTGGCGGCGCCGTGGCCGGCGCGGTGCCGGCCGCCGTGCCGGATGGCGCTGCTTCGCCGGGCGGCGTGGTGGTCAGCGGGGCCGTGGCGGTGCCGGGCGGCTGGTTCGACAGCGCGCCGGGCACGCCGTTCGGGTTGGCATTGGCATTGCCGGTGCTCTCGCTGCTCTGCTGGCTGCGGATCGCCGACGGGGCCGGCGCCGAGTTCGGCTTGAACGATTCGGCCGCCTGCTCGATGGCGGAAAAGTCCACGTCCGCCACCGCTTCGGCGCGCACATTGCCTTCGCCGACGATCGGTTTGACGATGTTCTCGACCTGCTTGATGATCTGGTTCTGCAGCTCCTGCACGTATTTCAGCTGCGTGGCATCGAGGCCCTTCAGCGCCGTTTTGCTGTCGCGGTTCTGGTCCGACAGCAGGTTGCCCTGCTGGTCGACGACGGTGACGTTGGCCGGCATCAGTTCCGGCACGCTGGAGGCGACCAGGTGCACGATGGCGCTCACCTGGCCCGGGTCGATGGCCCGGTTCGGGTGCAGCGTGAGGACCACGGAGGCGGTGGGCTTCTGCTGCTCCCGCACGAACACGGAAGGCTTCGGCATCGCCAGGTGCACGCGGGCGCTCTGCACGCTGCCCAGCGATTCGATCGATTTCGCCAGCTCGCCTTCCAGCGCGCGCTGGTAGTTCACCTGCTCGAGGAACTGCGAGATGCCCAGCTTCTGGTTCTCCATCAACTCGAAGCCCACGTTGCCGCCCTTGGGGAGGCCCTGCGAGGCCAGGCGCAGCCGCACGGCATGCACCTGCGATTCGGGAATCATGATGGCGTTGCCGCCTTCGGAGAACTTGTAGGGCACCTGCATCTGGTCCAGCGCGGCCGTGATGGCGCCACCGTCGCGGTCCGAGAAATTGGCGAACAGCACCTTGTAGTCGGGCTGGCGCTGCCACAGCCAGACGATCAGGATGACGGCGAGAATCCCCGCCACGGCCGCGCCGCGCAGGATGTTCTTGCCCATCGGCGTCTTGTAGAACGGCACGCGGCCTGCGGTGTCGGCAGGGGCGTCGAGATCGAGTGTGTCGGCGGCTGCAGCCATGGATGGATTTTCCGGAACGAATGGTAGATGGCACGGAACGCGCCTGATTGAACGCCATTATCGAAGCACGACCACTTTTTCGATCCGGTGAACAGACGCCCCTTTCCGGGCCTGCTCGAAGCTGCCGCTGGCGCGGGCGCTGCTATCCTGCAAGGGTGAGCAGTGGGGAACGCAGCGCGTGTTTCCCGCCCCGTATTGTAGCGCGGCAACGTCCCTGGGGGCGATTTCTGTTCCGCTACAGCAACAAGAATGCAGCTTCGAAGAGGTCCCTTATGCGTACAGGCGGTATCGACAGCAGCCAGATCCAGTCCATGATCGCGCAGCTGAAAGCGGCGGCGACGCGGCCGCAGGCCACCGTGCCGGCCGTCCAGACGGAACAGCCGGCCAGCAAGGTCGATTTTTCGGATGCGCTCAAGGGCGCGCTGGACTCCGTGGCGGAAAGCCAGAACAAGGCGCAGGCCCTGTCGCAGCGTTTCCAGATGGGCGACGATTCGGTGAACCTGTCGGACGTGATGATCTCGATGCAGAAGGCCAGCATCAACTTCCAGGCCACCGTGCAGGTGCGGAACAAGCTCGTGCAGGCTTACAGCGACATCATGAACATGCAGGTGTAACAAGGGTAGCGGCAGCAAGCGCAGCGCCCGCGGGCAACGGCAGCGGCAAGGCGCATGTCCCCGATCCAGGCGGCGAAGCCTACCTCGCCAGCCCGTTGATGCGGGCATTGCGCTCCCGCTCCAGCTTGGTGATGTAGCGCTGCACGGCCGCCGCGGCACCGCGCCCCATGTCGATGAACTGGCAGCCGAGCCGGCGGTTGGTCTTGTTGTTCAGCAGCGTGATGTCGTGCGTGTTGCGGATCTGCAGGCTGGTGGTGACATTGCCCAGGTCGGGCAACTCGATGCGGCACTCCACGTAGTTCTTGCCGATCGTGTCGCCCAATAAAAACTGGTTGTCGAGGATGGCGATGCCGCCCACGCTGATGTCGGCCAACGGGAACACGCCCTGGCCGCCGCCCAGCTCGGCCGGCATCGGGATGGTGATGCGCACCGGATTCGTCAGCGGCGTGGCCATGCGGTAGTACTCGCGGCGCTGCAGGCGGATCAGGCTGTCCGGCACGGCCATCTTCAGGGCCGGCAGGCCGTTGTGCAGGACCGGCTGCAGGCGGCCGCCGCCGAAGAAGATGCGCACCTTGTCCAGCGAGGTCTCGAACGACAGCGTGCTGCTGCCCAGCAGGCGCTGCACCTGGGCCGCATCGGCGGGCTGGTCCAGCAGCAGGGTGCCGGCATCGCCATCCACCTCGAGCAGCGTGGTGACGGCGATCTCCTCGCCCTCCTGCGGGGCGACCAGCACGCCCTGTTTTTTCTCGGCGATACCGCGCAGCAGCGCGATGATTTCACGACGCGATCCCACCTCGAAATCGTGCCAGTTTTCCGTGTCGGCATTCTGGATAAAGGGCTGCATCAGGGGTCTTCTTGTGAGGTGGTGGGGGAGGAGTCGGCTGCCGCTTCGGGCGCTGCCGGCGTTGGCACCGCCAGGGGTGGTGCGGGCGGCGGGGGCAGGCCGGTCTTCTTGGCCGATTCAATATGATAAAGCCAGGCAAGCAGTTCGGCAATCACGCGGTACAGGGCGGGCGGGATCTGCCGGTCCAGGTCGATGTCCATCAGCAGCGACACCAGTTCCTTCGATTCGTGCACGTACACGCCCGCCTCGGCGGCCACGGCGATGATCTGCTCGGCCACCAGGCCGCGGCCCTTGGCCACGACCTTCGGCGCGCCTTCGCCGTCGCGGTAGGCGAGGGCGACGGCGCTCTGCAGCGGCCGGCGCGGCGGATCGTCAGGACGCATCGGCACCTTTCGCGGCGGCGTCCGGCTGCAGGCCGATCGACAGCGAGGACAGCGGCATGCCGGCCGCCTCCAGTGCGCCCTGCAGCGCGCCGGACCAGGCCTTCAGCGTGGCGGCCGTGTCGTCGGAGCCGGCCTGCATCTGGATCTGTACCTGGTCGCCCACCAGGGTGACGCTGGCATTCACCTGGCCCAGCAGCGGGAAGCGGAAGCGCACGCCGCTGCGCCACACCGGCTGCTCGTCCGGCGTGTCCCGGCCACCGCCCCGCGAGCGGCCCTCGCTGTCCTCGCGCGCCACTTCCCATTCCATGCGCTGGCCCGGCCACGCTTCGCCATGCCACTGCACCTTGCCCTGTTCCTGCGTGTGCAGCTGCAGGTTGATCATCTGCGCCGCCGACAGGTCCGGGCCCGCCATCGCCTTGGCCAGCGATTCGGTGGACGCGCCCTGGTTCGGCGCCGTCATGCGCTGCATCTGCGGCTCGCGCGCCAGATCCTGCAGGCTGCGCTTGCCCTCGGCCCAGTCGGCCACATGGGATTCGTAGAACAGCCCCGATTCACCCAGCACGTTCTTCAGCGCAGACTCCAGCTTCGCCGGATCGGGCGCACCGGCTGCCACGAGCGGGCCCTTGCCATGGATGGTGACGGGCGCGCCGGGCGCCGTGTAGGCCTGCGTGAGCGCGCTGGCAATGGCCCGCGCGGCCGGGCTCAGCGTGGCCTGGGCGGCGGAACGGTCGAGGGTGGGGAGCTGGTCGGCAGCAACCAGGGGCGCGCTGTTCAGCAGCACCGCTGCCGCGCTCATGGGACGGGCCTGCGCGCCGGCGGCGGGTGCGCCCTGCGGCAGTGCGGCGGCCGGCGCATCGGCTTCGCCGGGCGGGGTGTAGACGGTGGCGGGCTGGGCCTGGCCGGTGCCCACCTGCAGCAGCGGGCGCGGCTGTGCCGCAACGACATTGAGCGGCACGTCGACGCCCACCTGGGTGCCGCCGGGCAGCATCATGCGGGCATTGGTATCGGCCACGCGCACCAGGTAGCTGCCGTCGGACAGCTTGGCGAGCACCTCCCCTTTGACGGACTGGCCGACGAGCGGCGCCAGCGTGCGCTGGAAGGCGGCCTGGCGCGGGTCGGCAACCGCCTGGCCGGCGCCGGGAAGGAGGGGCCGCAGCCCGGGAAGATCGAGCCGCGTCTGCACGTCCAGAACTCCTCAGTGACTCACGATCGCTGACCGCGGCCGGATCAGACGCCGCCGTAGGCGTTGACGAGGCGCCGCTCGGTGCCGGTGCTGTTGATCAGCCGCGCCAGCTGGGCCATCCAGGGTGCGATCAGGTCGCGCACCTTGCGGTCGTCGTCCAGCATCTGCTTGATCAGCGTGGCCTTGCGCTGGCGCTCCTCGCCTTCCAGCCGCACCATCGCTTCATTCGCCTTCAGCACCGCCACGTGCGCCGAGACGCGCTGCTCCAGCGATTCCAGCCCTTCCCAGTCCGACTCGTTGGCAGCCGTCACCATCGCGCGGGTCAGGTCGCTCATCGCGGCGTACACGCCCAGCACATCGTCTTTCGTCATCGTCATCTCTTATACACTCGCCAGGAGGGGGGATTGCTTCTGGTTGGCCAGCGGCGCGCCGCCGCTCGCGGCCGGGGCGTTCGCGTTGTCGCCGATCTGCTTCCACGTGTCGCGCAGGTCGGTGAGCAGGTTGCGCACCTCGTCCAGGATGTCGACCTGGTTCTGCAGGTTGGCGGTCAGCAGGCGCGCGCTCATGTACTCGTACAGGGCGTCGAGGTTCTTGGCGATCTCGCCGCCCACATCCTTGTCGAGGCTGGCACGCAGGCCGTTGTCGATGATCTGGATGGCATGCGAGATGGCCTTGCCCTTCGCTTCGACATTGCCGGCCTTCATCTGATTGGTGGCATTGATCAGCGCGACGATCGCGCCGTCGTACAGCATCATGATCAGCTTGTGCGGCGAGGCCGCGGCGATGCCTGTTTCCAGGCCGACCTTGGCATAGGCGTTGACGCCGCGTTGTGGACTTCCGAACATAATGATCTCCTTGCTGCTCTAGTGTCTGTGCTGTTACGCGTTCGCTCAGCTGTTGGCGGCCAGTGCCGCCAGCTGCTGCGTCAGGTAGCTGGACGTGGTCTGCATCTGCGCCAGCGACACGTCCAGTGCGCTGTACTGCTTGCGGTAGCGCGCCTCGATGGCCGTCAGCTTGTCCGAAAACGCATCGCTCTGCTTCTGGATGTCCTTGATCGACTTGTTGATGCCATCCGTGCGGCTGGTGATCTGGCCCGTCTTGCCCAGCATCGTCGTGGCCAGGTTGTTCAGCTGGTAGGCATAGCCCTGCGAGAAGCTGACGGTGCCGCGGTCGCCGGCCTTGCCGCCCGTGACATCGATCTTCAGGCCTTCCACCGGCGTGCCGGCCTTGCCCGTCAGCGTCTGGCCGGAACCGACCACGGCGTAGCCGCCCAGCGTGCCGGCCACGTCCAGGCCGGCCACCGCCGTCGAGCTGCCGAACATGCTGTCGGGCGCCGTGCCGGCGCTCGAACTGAGCGACACGTTCGACAGGGAACCATACTTCGCCGAGGACAGCACCAGCTTGCCATCGTCGTCGATCGTCGCCACCACCGACTTGCCGGCGCTGGAGAAGGCCGACGTGCCGTTGATCGACGACTGCACCACCTTGGCCAGCTCGGCCGGGGTGTAGGTGCCGGCCGGCAGCGTGACGGTGGCCGTGTTCTTGCTGCTGCTGGGCGTGGTGTCGTTCAGCGTCACGGCCCAGGTGGTGCCGGCCGCGATGGTGGTCGTGTCGGCGACCTTGGCCGCGCTGGTCAGCGCGCCCTGCGTGGCCATCTGCGTGATCGACAGGTCGTAGGTGCCCGGCTTGGTGGCGGACGTGGAACTGCCGAACGTCACCTGGTTGTCGGTGGTGTTGCCGATCGCGCCGAACAGGGCGCCGATGTCGGCGAAGTTGCTGTCGATGGCCTTCTGGAACTTGGTGGAGTCCAGGCTCAGCGTGCCGTCCTTGGCGAAGCTGATGCCCACCTGGCCCAGGTTCGTGAAGGCGCCGGCGATGCCCGACACGTTGGACGTCAGCATGCGCCGCACCTGCGACTGCACCGACTGCGCGGTGGCATCGCCCTGCAGCGCGCCGGCCACCTTGGTGTCGGCATCGTAGCCGGTGAGTTTCTTCAGCGTGGTGTTCAGGTCGTTATAGGCCTTGACGAACGCCTCGACGTTGGTCTTCACGGCCGAGGTGTTCTTGCTGATCGACAGCGTGCTGGCGCCCACCTTCGACACGTTCAGCGTCACGCCCTGGATCGCCTCGCCCACGTTGTTCGAGTGGCTGGTCACGGCGATGCCGTTCACGCTCAGCTTGGTATCCTGGGCGGCCGACGTCTGCGTCATCTTCTGCCCGCCCGCCACGCTCGGGTCATAGCCCAGCAGGTTGGCCAGCGCGGCATCGGGCTCGTCGCTGTCGGCGCCGGACAGCGAGATCTTCATCGATGCGTTGGCACCGGTGGCGTTCGACGAGAACACCAGGTGGTACGGGTTGGCGCTGCCGTCCGAGACGATAGTGGCGGTGACGCCCAGGCCGGCCTTGTTGACGGCATCGCGGATGCCCTCCAGCGAGTTGTTGGTGGCATCGATCGTGACGATGCCCGAGGCAATGCTGGCATCCTGCGTGAACGTGCCGCCGAGATAGCTGCCGCCGGTGCCGGCGGTGAGGCCCGCCGCGGCCGGGTTGCTGCCGCCGACCGTGATCGGGCTGGCATCCGTGGAACTGAGCGACAGGCTGCTGATGGCGGTGGTGTTCGAGCCGACGTTGACGGCCTTGTTGCCGATGCCGCCGCTGACGGTGCCGGTCACCGTTTCCTCGACTTCGAGGTTGGCGCCATCGGTGCGGGTGAACACCAGCGTGCCGTCGGCCGCCTTGCCGGAGACGGTGATGCCGGCATTGGCCAGCGCCGTCAGCGCCGTGCTGGGCTCGGTGAGGGCCGCATCGATCGCATCGGCCGAGAGGCCCGTTTCGCTGGCGCCCAGGGAAGCGATCTCCACGCCGCCCACTTTCAGGGAATAGCTGCTGTCCGCATCGGTCGTCACCTCGCCGAAACCGGCGAACAGCGCGGTGGCGGTCTTGGCCGGCGTGGCCGTGGCCGTGACGTTGGTGGTGGTGCTTTTCGCATTGATCGCTTCGGCCAGGGCGCGCGCGCTGGTGGTGGTGCTGTCGGTGGCGATGGCGGTGCCGTTGATGGTCAGCGAGCCGTTGCTGATGCCGTCCGAGGAGACCGCGTTGCCCAGCGTGGTGCCGGCCAGGCCGAAGCCGCCGCTCACGCTGCCGAACTGGAAGGAAATGGTGGTCTTGCCGCCCAGGCCGACGGCCGACTTGCTGCTGTTGATGCCGGGCGTGGTCAGCGTCTGGCTCTGCGCCATCTGCGTGACATTGACCTTGTAGTTGCCCGCCACGGCCTTCGACGTGGCGGAGGCGCCCAGCACCGTGGAATCGCTGGGGGTGGCGCTCAGGGCGTTGAAGTCCGACGCTTTCGTCAGGCCGCCGAGCGAGGACTGGAACACGCCGATCGCGCCGCTCAGGGAGCCGTAGGCGCTCAGCGTGGACTGGTAGGCCGCGGTTTTCTGGGCGTATTTGGTCAGCGGCGCCTGTTCCACCGCCATGAGCTGGGAAACGATGCTGTTGACGTCGAGTACGCTGCCAGTCGTTGAAATGGATGCCACGGCTTTTCTCCTGAGGAAGCGATAATGTAAGTGATTATCGGCAGAATCAAACCAGACTTGAGAGACGGAAACATCTGTCAGTTTCGGCGATGCCCCGGCGCTCGTGCAATGCCTGCGGTGTTCATCCTTCCTGAATGCTCGATCGTAAGGGGACACGGCCGCGGCGAACGTGCCTTGCACCACATAACGGGGATTCACCATAAAAAAAGCCGCCCCGGAGGGCGGCCTGGCCGATATGGCACCGCGTGGCAATGAGCGCCGATGAGTGTCGACCTCAGGCTTCCTGGTCGATCAGCAGGCCGGCCATCTTCTCCAGCGATTTGGAGATCTGCAGTGCCTGCTCGGTGGGGATCTGTCGAACCACTTCCTTCGTGCCCAGGTCGATCACCTTGACGATGGTGCGCTTGCTGTCTTCGTCGATGGAAAATTCCAGGCTCTGGTTCCGCACCGAGTCGTTCAGTTTGCCAACTGCGTCCTTCAGCTCGTCCATCGATGCGGTACCGGCGGTGCCGGAGACGGCCTGCGCCGTCACGGCCGCCGTGGCGGGCGCGCGCCCGACAGCTTGCGCCGCCGGTTCGCTGGAGGGATAGGTGCGGTCCGCGCGCGCGGTGGACAGCGACCCCAGCGTATCGATAGTCATGATGTGCTCCTAATGAAAATTCCCCGCCAGGAAAATCCGGGCGGGGAACCGCTTCAAAGCAGGCTAAGTACTACCGCGGATTAACGCAGCAGGCTCAGCACGCCGTTCGGCAGGGAGTTCGCCTGGGCCAGCATGGCGGTACCGGCCTGCTGCAGGATCTGGCCGCGGGTCATGCTCGCGGTTTCCGCTGCGAAGTCGGTATCGACGATACGGCTGCGCGATGCCGACAGGTTTTCCGTCGTGGCGGACAGGTTCGAGATCGCCGACGAGAAACGCGACTGCAGTGCACCGAAAGCTGCGCGCTGCGTGTTCACGGTTGCCAGGGCTGCATCGGCGATCTTGATCGCTTTCTGCGCGCCTTCGAAGTCCGAGATGTCCAGGTCGGACACTGCCTGCAGCGTCGAGGTGGCGCCACTGGCCAGGCCGGTATCGTCGGTCACTTTGAATGCACCTTCCGAGTCGTAGGAGATCTGGCCGTTGACGGTCGACGAAGCACCTGCACCTGCCAGGTCCTGCGCTGCCGTCTTGATGCCGTCCGTGTCGTACGTGGACGCCTTCAGGGCCGCGGTGTTGCCACCGTCACGGTTCTGTTCGATCTTGATGTCGTTGCCGGCGGACTGGGTCAGCTTCAGGCCCTTGTTCTCGGCATCGTATTCGGCGGTCACGCCGGTCTTGGCCGACTGCGCGTTGATCGAGTTGATCGCGGCGGAGAAGTCCGAGGCGCTGCTGCCGTCGCCGGACACGGAGAAGTTCACTTCCACGGCCGTCGAGTTATCGCTGGTCAGTTTCAGGGAATAGTCTTCCTTGCCCATTTCCAGGAACACTTCGGTCTTGGCCGATGCCGTCACGCCCGTCTTGGCGGTCTGGGCATTGACCTTGGCAGCCAGCGTCTTGGCCGTGTCGGTCGCGGTGGCCTTGATGGTGTCGCCCGAACCACGCACGCCGGCGATCTTCAGTTCGCCGTCGACGGTCACGTTGCTGCCACCGGCGGCATCTTTCACGACTGCAGCGTCCTGCTTCACGCTGTTGTTGCCGTAGGTGTTGGTCAGGAAGTTCGAGCCCGTTGCGGAGATCAGCTGGTTGGCATCCGCGCCCACCTGGAAGTTCGCCGTACCCATCGTGCCGTCCAGCAGTGCCTGGCCGTTGAAGGTGGTGGTTTGTGCGACGCGGTTCAGTTCCGACGACAGCTGGGTCACCTCGGTCTGCAGGGCCTGACGGTCCGAAGCCGAGTTGGTGCTGTTCGAGGACTGGACCGCCAGTTCACGGATACGCTGCAGGATGTCGCCGGACGAGGCCAGCGCGCCTTCGGCGGTTTGCGCCATCGACACGCCGTCGTTGGCATTGCGGGTTGCCTGCGTCATGCCCTTGATCTGCGCGTTCATCCGGTCGGAGATCGCCAGGCCTGCCGCGTCGTCCTTGGCGCTGTTGATGCGGAGACCGGAAGAGAGGCGTTGCAGCGACGTTGTCAGTGCGGACTGGGACGACGTCAGGTTACGCTGCGAGTTCAGGGATGCGACGTTGGTATTGATTACGGAAGCCATGGTATTACTCCAAAGGTACTGCTGATTTCGGCGATTTGCTCTTTGACGTTGGCCCGCCTCCGTGTTCCGAGACGATCAAGCCGCTGTTGTTTTGGGTAACGGTTGCCGTACGGGAAGCTTTAGGTGGTTTTCGGTGGGAAATTTATGTTCTTGGGACTCAAGTGTTTTTATTGTCGAGCGCTAAGTCGGCTGCTCTGCAATAAACTTGAGGGCGAATAAAAATATTTTTCTACGTAAATATTTTCGGTGCGCGAGACCTGGCGCGGGTTTCCGGTGTCAGCTCGACAATAGTGGGGTGGCCAGCGGAGGCGGGGCGGCGGGGCTGGTGTCTGGCATCATTCCCGCCAGCTATCGGTTTCGGCCATCGGCAGTGCCCGGGGAGGGGGGACAGCGGTGTGTGAGCGTCCTCGCGAATATTGTCAGAGACTTGTTCCACTCCACCGCCCCGTCTTGGGACCAGCGGCTCCGAAAACCGGTGTCCGACCCCATTCCAGGGCATGAGGACACGTTGCGGGCGGAATGACGTCAGGCACCAGTTCTTACCACGCACGTAAAAAAACCCGGCCAGGTTGCCCCGGCCGGGTTTTCAGAAAACTACCCCGATGTCGTTTAACGCAGCAGGCTCATCACGCCGTTCGGCAGCGAGTTGGCCTGGGCCAGCATCGCGGTACCGGCCTGCTGCAGGATCTGGCCGCGCGTCAGGCTGGCGGTCTCGGCAGCGAAGTCGGTGTCGACGATGCGGCTCTTCGAGGCCGACAGGTTTTCCGTCGTTGCCGTCAGGTTCGAGATCGCCGACGAGAACCGCGACTGCAGGGCACCGAAGGCAGCGCGCTGCGTGTTCACCGTGGCCAGCGCGGCATCGGCGATCTTGATGGCTTTCTGGGCACCGTCGAAGTCGGAGATGTCCAGGTCCGCCACCGCCTGCAGCGTCGAGGTCGCGCCGCTGGCCAGGCCGGTATCGTCCGTCACCTTGAAGGCGCCTTCCGAGTCGTACGAGA
>NZ_VLLB01000006.1 GCF_007830455.1 Pseudoduganella lurida
TGTCGCTATAGGCTGACCCTCGGGCTCTTCAGGCCCCCAGACCCATCAAGCTGACATGCTCGCAAACACAATTTACGCCATCTTCAAGATATAAGACCCCGACACGGACACGGCCTCAACCAGAGATCGTCAGTCCGCCTGAGGTCTGGCGGCGTTGAAATCAAGGACGGATTCCGCAATCTCCAACGTCATGAGGACGCAGGCACGGTCGAGCTCGTGTCCATGTCGGGGTCTGACCCCAGGGTGGACACACGCTCTACAGCAGCACGAGATTGTCGCGGTGGATCAGCTCGGGCCCTTCGACGAAGCCGAGGATGCCTTCGATCTCCGCGGACGGTTTGCGCAGGATGCGCCGCGCCTCGCCGCTGGTGTAGTTGGACAGGCCGCGGGCAATGGGGATGCCGGCCGGGCTGACGCAGGTGATCACGGCACCGCGGCCGAATTCGCCGCGCACCTCGGTCACGCCGATCGGCAGCAGCGACTTGCCCTCGCGTGACAGCTTCTCCACCGCGCCCGCGTCGATCACGACCTGCCCCGCCGTGTGCAGATGATCGGTCATCCACTGCTTGCGCGCCGTGAGGTGGCCCGTCTGCGCCTGCAGCTCGGTGCCGATCGCTTCGCCTGAGGCGAGACGGGTCAGCACCTCCGGCTCGCGGCCGAATGCGATGACCGTGTGCGCACCGGATTTTGCGGCGCGCTTGGCGGCCAGGATTTTCGTAAGCATGCCGCCGCGGCCCAGGCTGGAACCGGCGCCGCCCGCCATCGCTTCCAGTTGCGGATCGCCGGCGCTGCCCTGCTCGATCAGGAATGCGGCCGGATCCTTTCTCGGGTCGGCGGAATAGAGGCCGCGCTGGTCCGTGAGGATGATCAGGGCGTCGGCCTCGATCAGGTTGGCCACGAGCGCGCCCAGCGTGTCGTTGTCGCCGAACTTGATTTCGTCCGTGACCACCGTGTCGTTCTCGTTGATGATCGGGACGATGCCCAGCGACAGCAAGGTCGTCAGCGTGGAGCGCGCGTTCAGGTAGCGCTCGCGGTCGGCCAGGTCAGCGTGCGTCAGCAGCACCTGCGCGGTACCGATGCCATGGGCGCGGAAATTCGTTTCGTAGATCTGCGCGAGGCCCATCTGGCCGACGGCCGCGCAGGCCTGCAGTTCGTGGATGCCGGTGGGACGGTGCTCGAAGCCGAGGCGCAGCATGCCCTCGGCGATGGCGCCGGAGCTGACCAGCACGACCTGCTTGCCGCGCAGCCGCAGCGCGGCGATCTGGGCGGCCCAGCGTTCGATGGCGGCCTGGTCGAGGCCACGACCATCGTTGGTGACGAGCGAGGAACCGACCTTGACGATCAGGCGGCCGGCGTTCTGGATGACGGAATTCATGGGGCGGCGAATCTCTTGTTCAACGGTGATCGGGTCGCCGGGCCGTTCGCCCCGCTTTGCCGCGGACGCAGCGCTCCACCGCGGTTGGCGGAAGGCGAGGTCACAGTCGAGAGAATTTTAACCGGTAACGCCGCGCTCCACCGAACAAGATTAGGATCGACGCGATAGTGGACCCGGCGACCTGGGCATCGAGGCACGCCACCCGCGTGATCGCCAGCCATCCCCCAGCTTCCAGGTGACAGAGCAAACGGTAACGCGCTGTCACCCGCGCCGGTGGAATCGAGACACGCCACGTCGGCGATTGCCGGCCCTTCCCCAGCTTCGGTGACAGAGCAAACGGTAACGCTGTCACCCGCGCCGGTGGAATCAGGACACGCCACGTCGGCGATGGCCGGCCCTTCCCCAGCTTCGGTGACAGAGCAAACGGTAACGCTGTCACCCGCGCCGGTGGAATCGGGACACGCCACGCCGGCGATTGCCGGCCCTTCCACAACTGGCGACGACAGCGCCAATGCAAAGGGCCCGCAGCGCGGGCCCTTCGTTACAACGTCTACCAGGTCAGTCGATGACCTTGAAGCGGGGATCGTCCGGATCGATCGACGAGATGCCGCGCGCTTCTTCCGTCATCTGCGTTTCTTCGGAACGCTGCACCGTGTGGCGCTTCTCTTCCAGGTACTGGTAGATGGCGGTGACGAGTTCCTGCGTGCCTTCGCGGGACAGCGCGGAGATCTCGAACACGGGACCCTTGAAGCCGAACTTCTTGACGAAGTCCTTCACGCGCTTGGCGCGCTCCGCTTCCGGCACCACATCCAGCTTGTTCAGCACCAGCCAGCGCGGCTTGTCCAGCAGCGCTTCGTCGTACTTCTCCAGCTCCTTGACTAGCGCCTTGGCTTCCTTCACCGGATCCACGGTCGCCTCGAACGGCGCCAGGTCGACGATGTGCAGCAGCAGGCCGGTGCGCGACAGGTGGCGCAGGAACTGGTGACCCAGGCCCGCACCTTCGGCGGCGCCTTCGATCAGGCCAGGAATGTCGGCGATGACAAAACTCTTCTCGTGCGACACGCGCACCACGCCCAGGTTCGGATGCAGCGTAGTGAACGGGTAGTCGGCGATCTTCGGCTTGGCGTTCGAGACGGCCGTGATGAACGTCGACTTGCCCGCGTTCGGCATGCCCAGCAGGCCCACGTCCGCCAGCACCTTCAGCTCCAGGCGCAGGGTGCGACGTTCGCCTTCCTTGCCCTCGGTCTTCTGGCGCGGCGCGCGGTTGGTCGAGGTCTTGAAGTGGATATTGCCCCAGCCGCCCTCGCCGCCCTTGGCCAGCAGCTCGGTCTGGCCGTGTTCGGTCATGTCGGCCAGCATCTCGCCCGTCTCGTCGTCGAGAATCAGCGTGCCGACGGGCACGCGCAGGGTGACATCGTCGGCGCCCTTGCCGTAGCAGTCGGAGCCGCGGCCCGGTTCGCCGTTCGACGCGCGGTGCATCTTCGAATAGCGGTAGTCCACGAGCGTATTGATGTTACGGTCGGCCACGGCCCAGATGGTGCCGCCCGTGCCGCCGTCGCCGCCATCGGGGCCGCCGAACGGGCGGAATTTCTCGCGCCGGAAAGAGGCGCAACCGTTGCCGCCGTCGCCGGCGATGACTTCGATACGTGCTTCGTCGATGAACTTCATGAATACCGCCTTAAACTAAGCGCCTGAAAATGAAAAAAGGCTCTACCGTCGGCAGAGCCTTTCGATAAGAAGGCTTGCGCCTTGCTTTACCGCGTTGTCTGGATACTGATTACTGAGCAGCCGGAACGACGGTAACGAACTTGTTGTTGCCAGCGCCCTTGGTCACGAACTTGACCACGCCGTTCACCAGTGCGAACAGGGTGTGGTCCTTGCCCGTGCCCACGCCTTCACCAGCGCGCACCGGGGTGCCGCGTTGACGAATGATGATGCCGCCGGCATTGATCGTTTGACCGCCGTAAACCTTCACGCCGAGGCGCTTTGATTCGGAATCGCGGCCGTTGCGGGTAGTACCGCCACCTTTTTTGTGTGCCATTTATTGCTCCTTGAAGACTAATTCAGACAACAGCGATTAGCCGTTGATCGAAACGATTTGGATTTCGGTGTAGTTCTGGCGATGGCCCTGGTGCTTCTGGTAGTGCTTACGACGGCGCATCTTGAAGATCTTGACCTTGTCGTGACGACCTTGGGAAACCACTTTCACCAGAACCGTTGCACCTTCAACCAGTGGAGCACCAAACTTGATGGTGTCGCCCGCGCCAACGGCGAGGACTTGATCGATGGTGAGTTCGGAACCAATGTCAGCAGGTATCTGTTCTACTTTGAGTTTTTCGCCAGCGACAACTTTGTATTGCTTGCCACCGGTTTTTATGACCGCGTACATGATTTGAAACCTCATCAAATGTTAAGAAAATCCCCCGCTCGACACCCTGGCAGCGATGAAAACTGCCTGGACGGATGCCGGGGAACCAACGATTATACATGGCAGGCAAAATCGCGTCAAAAACTATTCACAAAGGCATGCGCTCGTGGTATGTCGGCAACGAGAAGCGTGCATGTCGTATAATTCGCGGCAACTCTATCGACCCAAGCAGGCTTGCCTTGTCCACCCCCGCCACCAGCCAGAACAGCATCATCAGCACCATCGCGCCCGACATGGACGCCGTCAACGGCGTGATCCGCGCCCGCCTCCATTCGGAAGTGCCGCTGGTGAACCAGATCGCTGAATACATCATCAGCGCGGGTGGCAAACGGATCCGTCCCGTGCTGGTGCTCCTGGTGGCCAACGCCTACTCCTATCAGGGTGCCGCGCACCACGAACTGGCCGCGGTGGTCGAATTCATCCACACCGCCACGCTGCTGCACGACGATGTCGTCGACGAATCGTCGCTGCGCCGCGGCCGCGCCACGGCCAATGCGCTGTTCGGCAATGCCGCCTCGGTGCTGGTGGGCGACTTCCTGTATTCGCGCTCGTTCCAGATGATGGTCGCGCTGGACAATATGCGCGTGATGCAGATCCTGTCGGATGCCACCAACGTGATCGCCGAAGGGGAAGTGCTGCAGCTGCTGAACATGCATGACCCGGACGTGACGGAAGAGAGCTACCTGAAGGTGATCCGCTCGAAGACGGCCAAGCTGTTCGAGGCGGCCGCCGAACTGGGCGCGCTCGTTTCCGGTGCCAGTGATGCGCAGATCGCCGCCGCCGGCGAATACGGCCGCTCGCTGGGCACCGCCTTCCAGCTGATCGACGACGTGCTCGATTATGCGGGCGACGCCAGCGAGATCGGCAAGAACGTCGGCGACGACCTTCGCGAAGGCAAGCCCACGCTGCCCCTGATCTACCTGATGGAACACGGCACCGAAGCGCAGCGCCAGCTGGTGCGCGCCTGCATCGAGTCGGGCGACGAGCAGCACTTCGACACCATCCTTTCCGCCATCACCTCCGGCGGCGCGCTCGACTACACGCGCCGCGCTGCCGAAGCGCAGGCCGACCGCGCCATCGACGCGCTGGGCAACATGCCGTCCGGTCCGTACAAGGACTCGCTGCTGCAGCTGGCACGCTTTGCGGTGGACCGGACGCACTGAGCATCCGCCAGGGCCGCGGTACCGAGCGGCCCTTCCAAAATAAAGCCTTCTTCCGGGCAACGCGGATGTTAACATCCCTGCAAGTCGGCAGTACAATCGACCGCAGAGACACCGTGCACGACGCACGGACCACAACGATAAACGAGCGTTCCCACCGAGGGCACCCATCCATGAGAAAAAACTCCGCCGCCAGTGAGCCCCACGTCGCCGAGCCGCGGCTGTACCGCGTCGTCGCCGAACGCGTGCAGCAGATGATCCAGAGCGAGAAGATCGGCCCGGGCGAGCGCCTGCCGGCCGAACGGGACCTGGCCGGCAAGCTGTCCGTCAGTCGCGCCTCGCTGCGTGAAGCGCTGATCGCGCTGGAGCTGGGCGGCGTCGTCGAAGTGCGGGGCGGCTCCGGTGTCTACGTCTGCGAGAAGCCCCTGCCCGCCGCGGTGCCGGAAACGGGTCCCGGCCCATTCGAGGTGCTGGCCGCACGCAGGCTGATCGAAACCGAGATCGCCGGCATCGCCGCGAAGGTGGCTACCGGCGCCGCCGTCGACGCGATCCTGAAGGCTGTCGAGGAAATGGAACACACCCACCACGACCGCGCCAGCAACGAAGCGGCCGACCGCAACTTCCACCTGGCGATCGCCCGCGCCACCGGCAACACGGCCCTCGTCAGCGTCATCGAATGCCTGTGGAACAACCGCGGCACGCTGTGGCAGAAGCTGAAGGAACACTACCAGACGGACGAGCTGCGCCTGCAGACGCTGCCCGACCACCGCAAGATCCTGGAAGCCATCGCCTCCCACGACCCGGCCGGCGCCCGCCAGGCCATGCGCGCCCACCTCGAACGCGTCACCCGCACCTTCTCGCGCGGCTGACCCCCGCCTCTACAGCCGAGCCCGTGTCCACCTTGGGGTCAGATCCCAAGGTGGACACGGGCTGGACAATTGCGGCGGTTGGCCGCCTTGCGCAAGTGGCCAGACCAATCTAGAATGGCCTGACCAATCGTGACCTCGTTGGTCGCCCTCATTGGCCCCATAAAATACGGAGACAAGGTGAAGAAACCGACCAAACTGCTGGCCGCCCTGGCCTGCTGCACGCTGCTGGGCGCCGCCCATGCCGAAGGCCCCTACCGCAATCCGGACAACAAGAGCCTCAAGGATCCTTCCGAAGGCACGTATCCGATCCCGTACAAGATGCCCGTCGTGGCCGAGATCACCGAGCAGCTGAACCGCATCCGCGCCTACATGGACCAGGCCACGCCGGCCCACGTCGTCAACAAGAAGACGGGTGCGGAGATCACCGACTTCAAGACCCCGATCGCCGATGCCGCCATCGCGGAAAGTGCCGGCGACTACGGCCTGATGGTCTACGAGATGGGCGTGGTGCACGCCGGCCTGCTGAACGCCGCTGCCGCCACCGGCGACAAGAACTTCACCGCGATGACGAAGCGCCACTTCGATTTCTTCGCCAAGACGCTGCCCTACTTCCGCGCGCAGGAAGACAAGTTCCACCTGGAGCGCGCCAACAGCTTCGCCCGCACGCTGGACCCGCGCTCGCTGGATGACTCGGGCTCCATGTGCGCCGCCCTGATGCGCGCCAGGGCCGCCAAGGTCGGCCCGGACCTGTCGCAGATGATCGCCTCGTGCAGCGATTGGGTCGCCAACAAGCAGTTCCGGCTGGAGGACGGCACGATGGCGCGCAAGCGTCCGCAGGCCGTGTCGCTGTGGGCCGATGACATGTACATGAGCATTCCCGCGCTGGCCGAACTGGGCAGGATGACGGGCGAGCGCAAGTACTTCGACCTGGCCGTGGCCAATGTGATGGGCATGTCCTCGCGCATGTTCAATCCCGAGCTGAACATCTTCACGCACGGCTGGCACCAGCACGTGCCGAACTCGCCGCGCTTCTACTGGGCGCGCGCCAACGGCTGGGCGGTGCTGGCGATGAGCGACCTGCTCGACGTGCTGCCGAAGGACCATCCTGGCTACGAGAAGGTGCTGAACCAGCTGCGCCTGACGTTGAAGGGCGTCGCCGAACTGCAGTCCGGCAGCGGCCTGTGGCACCAGATGATCGACCGGAACGATTCGTACCTGGAGACGTCCGCCTCGGCGATGTTCGTCTACACGATTGCCCATGCGATCAACCAGGGCTGGATCAGCCCTACGGTGTATGGCTCCGTCGCCACGGCCGGCTGGTCGGGCCTCGTCACGAAGATCAACGACAAGGGCCAGGTCGAAGGCACCTGCGTCGGCACCACGCTGGCATCGGACCAGGTGTACTACTACCACCGCCCGACCAGCGTGCACGCGCTGCATGGCTACGGCCCCACGCTGCTGGCCGGCGCCGAGATGATCAAGCTGCTGAAGAACCCGAAGGTAAGCGTCGAGTACAAGCTGCGCACCTACCACTTCCAGCCGAAGGATGGCGGCAAGACCGACTACCGCGAACACCAGTAAAAGGATGATGATGACGACGATGAACCGCTCCTGCATGGCTGCACTGGTTGCAGCGCTGGCCCTCCCGGCCGCCCACGCCGCCACGCTGCGCGTGACGCTGACCCAGGATCTCGACACGGCCCGTCCTTCGGAAACCGTGGCGATCCCGTGGACCGACGTGAACGCCGCCCTGCCCGGCGCGCTGATCCAGCGCATCGCGGTGAAGGACGCCAATGGCAACGTGGTGCCGCACCAGGTGACCAACGTGGCACCGCAGGCCAAGGACCCGAAGAACATCGGCGCCGCCTACGGTGAACTGCTGTTCCAGCACAGCTTCAAGGCCGGCGAGAAGAGCGTCACGTACACGGTGGAGAAGATCGAGACGCTGGTGCCCGTCTTCCCTACCAAGGTGTTCGCCCGCTACGTGCCGGAACGCCTGGACGACTTCGCGTGGGAGAACGACAAGCTGGCGCACCGCACCTACGGCCCCGCGCTGATGGCGCCGGCCCCAAGCGGCAGCGGCAAGGAAGTGCTGCAGACGTCCGGCCTGGACCTGTGGTTCAAGCGCGTGCCGTATCCGATCGTCGACCGCTGGTACAACAAGGGCCATGACCACTATCACCATGACGAAGGTGAGGGCATGGACAACTACAACGTGGGCAAGTCGCGCGGCGCCGGCGGCACCGGCATCTGGGATGGCAAGACGCTGCACGTGTCGCAGAACTACGCGGGCTGGAAGGTGCTGGCCAACGGCCCGGTGCGTTCCATCTTCGAGCTGCGCTACGACAGCTGGGACGCGGCCGGCACGCCCGTCACCGAAGTGAAGCGCTTCACGACGGACGCCGGCAGCTACCTGGACCGCATCGACAGCATGTTCGAGTTCAAGGGCGCGGCCACGCTGACGGCGGCGGTGGGCCTGAACAAGACACCAAGCGACAAGGGCGAAGACGGTAAAGTCGCCGTCCGGCGCGACAAGACCGCCGGCACGCTGCTGCAGTGGGTCGAGCAGAAATCGAAAGGCGCCTTCGGCACCGCCGTGATCCTGCCGACGGCGCAGGACTTCGTCGACGACCCGCTGAACAATCTGGTGTACGCACCGGTCAAATCGGGCGAAGCGCTGCGCTACTACGCGGGCGGCGCCTGGAGCCGCGCCGGCGAGATCACCACGGCCGCGCAGTGGCAGGCGTACGTGGCCGATGCCGCCAAACGCTACGCCCACCCGGTCAAGGTCAGCCTGCAGACGCAAAACTGATCCTGCAGAACAGATCCTGCAGAACTGATGATGCAGAACTGACGCGCGGAACGGATCGCGCGTCGCAGCACCCAAGCGCGCCCGCCGTGACTGGCGCCGTTTCGAACGGCACCAGTCACGGCGGGCGTTCTGGCTTTCCAAGAGGATCTCCCTTTAGAGGATTTCCCTTCAGAGGATTTCCTGCACGGTCGCCGGCGGGCGGCACAGGCGCACGCCCTTGTCCGTCACGACGAACGGCCGGTTGATCAGCGCCGGATGCGCCATCATCGCGTCGAGCAGATCGTCGTCGGTGCGCGCGGGATCGGCCAGGTTCAACGATTCGTGCACATCGCCCTTGTCGCGCATCGCCCCGCGCACCGTCAGCCCGGCCTGCGCGATCATGTCCCGCAACCCCTCCCGCGCCGGCGGATTCTTCATGTAGTCGATGACGACGGGTTCGATGCCCGCCGCGCGGATCAGCGCCAGCGCGCCGCGCGAATTGCTGCAGGCATTGTTGTGGTAGATGGTGACGTTCATGGCGGTTTCCTGGATCCTTTGCAGAGAACGCAGGATGGTAATCCATGCGCGCCGGGGTGCCAATGAAACGCCATGCTCCGGTGGAACAGTTGCCATATCACCCCATTCTGGTCTAAAATTTGTCTCACCCGTCGGGGTGTAGCTTAGCCCGGTAGAGCGCTACGTTCGGGACGTAGAGGCCGGAGGTTCGAATCCTCTCACCCCGACCATTGATTCAATATGCGACAGCAGCCTGCGGGCTGCTGTTTTCGTTTACGCCACCTCCTTTGCGATGCTGCCTGGGACGGACTGTGAACATGGGTGATTTCAAGTAGGGAAGAATCCCGCTTCGAGCAGCGCCGACGGCGCAAAGGAATACAAGTGAAAACACCGCTTGCTGGACTGCTGCTGTGCGCCCTCGCTGTCCAAGCCGACGCCAGGCCAAGTTCCACCCTGATTGAAGCGTGCCTGCGTACCGAGACCATGCCGCCCAGCGTGCTTTACACCTCGTTAGCGGCAAATGCCTTCGAGGTGATGGAGGACGAGGATGCCGGCAAAATCCATATCACGCTGCAACACGGCCGCGACAAGGTCGGGATTTGGGAAGTGAAGAACTCGCAAGAGTTCGGCCTGATATTCAATGGAAAAGAGATGCCATTAGCACTTATCGAGCGTCTCGACCACGGCGAACCACCCGCAGTATTCAATCCATACGAAGCCATCTGGGGCAAAGCGCACGAGGGCCGCGAGTCATACATTTGCACCACGTTCAACTTTGGCGGCCTGGGGAAAAGCGGCACTTTCCAGAACCGGCGCGGGCTTTACCTGATCGAACGCCGCCCGCACCCGGGGGCAATTTTCTACACGACAGGCAAAGTTGTACTGGAAGAAAATTAATTTAGCCGCAGTGTCTGCACGACCGACAGGCGTCTTCCATGCGTTGAATGGCCCGTTTCGAGTCATCGCCTGCCCACCTTCCGCTTCTGTAGGCCTCCCGCCACAAAACCTGCATGAGCACGAGGGTGTTGCTCTAGAACAAGTCAAGTCTGCTGAAGCGAAGCAGAATGGCACCTCTACAGGCCGCGAAGCTTTCGCCGGCCTGACTGCCACGAATTCATTTCTCCAGTCGAATTGCTGGATCACCGACGGTCTGTCACACAAGTTCGCAGCATTCATCAATCAACGGCCCGCGTTTGGTCGGGCAACGGAATGCATATGCCACATGAATCCATCGCCGCGCGCACCGCACTGGTACTGGAGACGAACAATTTGCGCGGCGGCGCCGACCCGGATGCGGTCGGCGCCAGCCTGCTGCATGTGATCGGCCTGCTGACCCGGCAGACTGTCGCGCTGGACGCGCTGGCGCAAGTGATCGTCACGCACGATGGCCTGAGCGAGCGCATTCGCACCAGCGCCGAGGAACTTGCCGGCCGCAGCATCGACTTCGTGCGCATCGATGCCGGCACCGGCTACTACCAGGCGAAAAACGAAGGATTCGATGCCGTCCATGGCGACCGCTGCGACCATGTCTGCTTTGCCGACGCCGACTGCAATCCCGCACGCGACTGGCTCGAACAGCTGATCGCGCCACTGGCCAATGCAGCGCCGCCGGCCGTGGTGGCCGGGCGCACCAGCTACGCGGCCACCGTTGCAGGCACCGCCCTGACCACCATCGACTTCATGTACTTCCCCAGTCCCCTGGAGGCGGGTGCGACGCGCAATTTCTACGCGAACAACGTGGTGTTCTCACGCGAAGTATTTGCGCGGCACCGCTACCAGCCGCTCGACGGCATCTATCGCGCGCACTGCCAGGTACTGGGACTACGCCTTCAGGCCGCCGGCGTGGCCCTGCACTACGCGGCACGGGCACATACGGAACACAAGCTGCCTGATACCGGCTTCGAGCTGCTCAAACTGCGCTGGTTGCGCGGCCAGGACACCCTCGGTCTGACTCCCCACCTGGTGCACACCTATCTGCCCCGGTCGCTGCGATGGCTGGGACACAGCGGTCCGGTTGGCCCCCTTTGCGTGCTGACGGCACGGCTCTGGTACAGCCTGCGCGCACTCAATCACCAGGATGCTGCGCCAGTACGCGGCATGCGCCGGGTATCGGCCATTGTGCTGATCGGGATGTTTTCCGCGCTGGACATGCTCGGCGCCCTGTGCGGGGGCCTGGGTATCCGCACCTCGACCGCCAGGGGCGCCGACGCTCAGGCGCTCTCCTACCACCAACGCTGACGACTCGGAGACATCATGCGCTTGCACCTCTACAGGACCATCCTGCAATGGACAGCCCTCGGCGCGCTGGCACTGTCCGGCAACGCCGGCGCCAGCGACCTGGCGGGACAGGGATCGCACTACTTCGCCTCGGCGAGCGGCTGCCCGCTGCCGAAGATCAGCATGCGCGCCGTGCTGTGCAATCGCATCGCCCTCGACGACCAGGCCACCACGGCCACCGTCGATACCGGCACGCACCGCATTCACTTCGACAACACGCGCCGTTACGGCAGGAAGACCATCGTTGGCGACGTGCTGTTGCAAGGCTCGGCACTGGACGAGGCGGGCCGCCGCGTACCCGTAGGCGTGCACCTGATACTAAGCAAGGACGGCGACAGCTGGTCGTTCAGCGGCCATCCGCACACGCCGGTCATGGGACGGTTCAGCGAGGTCCGCATCGACCCGTATCTGGTGGATGTGCCGTCGGAAAGCGGCCGCCGCGTACTGATCTCGGCCGACCAGGCTGCGAAACTGGTCACCGATCCGGCGCTGGCGGCGCGCCTGACCAGCCACCTGGTCCAGGTACGCGACACCCGCGGCACGCATCCGGGCGACGCCGACATCACCATTTTCCTCGGCGCGGGAAAGGCGTCCAAGCCGGTGCTGCGCGCCAGGCTGCAGGGTACCGGCGCCGCAGACGCCCTGCTGGCGCAAGGCACCTGGTCGTTCGAGCTGGAAGCGTTGACCGGCAGGATCCCGGACCAGGTGGTCCGGCGCGAGCTGTTCCTGTATGGCCTGAGCGGCCAGCCGACGCTCGATCCGCTGATGCAGCATGGCTTTGCCTCGCGTGACAGGCTGACCATCGGCGCGGTGGACGGCCGGGGCTATCTGCGTTACGGCGACCGTCAGCAGGCCTTCGACGGCGCGGCAGACGCAGCGGCGGCCTTCCTGCAGCAAAGCTTTATCGGGCTCGTACTGGGTACCCGGTTCGCGGCAGCCGATGCATCCGCACGCTGACGAAGCGCCGCTGCCGGCGGGCCTGGCGGAGCCGGCATTGCGGGGCTGGCCGGCCGTGCAGGCACACTGGGTCGGTACCATCAAGCGTGCCGCCCTGCGCCAGCTGCACGCGAGCGTGGCCGGTGAACGGCTGCTGCTGCGTATCTACCTGATCGGCGAAGAGTCGAGCGAGATCGCGCTGCAGTCCGACCTGCTGGGACAGCCGCCCGCCTGGCTGGCGCGGCAGATGGGCCGGCACCTGGCGGACGAGCGGCTGCACGCTGCCCTGTTTGCTGCCGAGATCGAGGCGCGCGGCGGCATCGCGCAACTGCCTTTGTCTGCGCGGCCGGATGCGCTCACCCTGCGCAAGATCTCCCAATGGCGAACGCTTGCGCAGCGCTGCGCCACCAGCTTTTCCGCAGGCCACCTCATTCCCGCCTTCGCGATCGGCCTGTGCGCCGAACAGACCTTCGCGCGCGTGCTGCGGCGCCATTGCGCGCTGCTTGGCGAAGCGCATCCGCTCTTTTCCCTGCTGGCCCGCGTACTGCGCGACGAAGACCGCCACGTGCGCCTGTGCCAGCATACGCTGGCGCAACTCGTGACGCCTTCCGAGCATGGCCGCCTGGCTGCGCTGCTCGACGAGATTCGCGCCATCGACCGAGCCTGGGGTGTCACCGGTGCACTCATCATGTACCTGGCTGGCGCGGCGTTGCGCGTGTGGCCCGCACGCGCATGAAACCGCTCAGGCTCGCCTATCTGGCAACCGCCGACGCGCGCGGCCACCTGATGCGTGCGCAACTGCTCACTCATGCGTTGCGCGACCACGGCGCCCAGGTCGACGTGCTCACCACATCGGACGAGGGCGCCGCCTTCCTGGCCGGCTTCGGCATCGCTGCGCGGGTGCTGTCGCGCCACTACGCAGTCCAGTTCGACGCCCGGCAGAACATGCTGCGCGCAGAAACCGACGCCAATATCGCCAGCTATGTATTCCGGCCGTCGCGGATGTGGCGCGACATCCTGCACCTGCGTGTCGCCCTGCGCGGTGCAGACCTGGTCGTGAACGACTCGTTTCACCCGGCACTGCTGTTCATGGGCTGTATGCCGGCGTGGCGCGGCAAGATAGTCCATGTCTACGGCACCAGCTTGCGGCAGGCCGTGCAGAACAATTTTTCGGGGCGCTTGCCAGGCCTCCTGTCACGCCTCTTCCGACGCATCGTGGGATGGCAGATCGATGCCAGCCTGGCCCGCATCGAGCACGATTTCAGCTATGCGGCGACGCGCGACGGTGCCACGTTCCGCCTGCCGACGCCGGTCGTGGTGGCAGACACGGCACCACCCCGCGCCCAGCCCTGCGCCGCCGTCTACCTCAATCCCCATTTCCGCGATCCCCGCCTGGCCGACGGCCTGGAAGCAGGCCTGGACTGCGCCGGCGTGCACGCAACGCTGGTCGGCGAAGGCTATGCCGGCCGCGCTGGCTGGACAGCGCAGGACGCCGCCTGGGTGGAACAGGCTGCCGCAAGCAACCTGATCGTCTCGGCGCCCGGCATGGCGGCCTTGTCGGTGGCCCTGGTCTACCACCGCCCCATCGTGCTGGTGCTGACCGAGCAGCCGGAGCAGAAGATCAACGCCGCGCGCGCCGCCGAGCTGGGGCTGGCGCACCGCATCGTCCTCTGGCGGGGTGACGCGGCGGCGTTCGCGCGGCACATATCGACTGCCTGCAACGATCTGCTGCAGGGCACCGTCTGCCTCCCGGCACAGGATGGCCGCGCCGTTGCCGGCGCACGCCTGCAAAGCTGGGTCGCGCTGCTGCACGAGCTGGCCACGCGGGGGGAGCACCGATGAGGCAACCATCATGAGACATGCATTGCCCGCCCATCTCACCACGGTCAGCAATCCACGCGCGCTGCTCGCCATCGCTCTCGACTGGGCACTGATCATTGCCTGCTTCGTCGCGGCGATTCGCTTTCCCCATCCACTGGTGTTCCTGGCGAGCGCCATTCTCATCGCACGCACCCAGCTCGCGCTGGCGGTGCTGATGCATGAAAGTGCGCACGGCACCTTGCTGTCGCAGCAGCGCCTGAACGATATCGCCGGCCAGCTGTTCGCGGCCGCGCCACTGCTGCTGGTCATGGACTTCTACCGGCGCGGGCACCTGCAGCATCACCGTGCGCCAATGGCGGCAGACGATCCGGTTGCCATCACATTCGGCATCGACGACTATCCGGTCACGCGGGAGGAGTTGAGGTGGCGCCTGTTCAAGGACGCTACCGGCATTGGCTACTTCCTCAGCGTGCGCAGGCTGGTGCGCGCCCGGGAGCGTGCCCGCACGCCGCTCCGGACCGCCAGCCAGGGCAAGGCGTTCCACGCAATCGCCAGCATCGTAGCAGTACAGGGCACGATGATTGGCCTGCTGGCTGCAGCCGGCCATGCGGCGTTATATGCGGGCCTCTGGATCCTGCCGGCGGTCACCTTGCTGCCACTGTTCGGACGCATCCGCGCCATCACCGAACATGCCGGCTACCGGGCTTCGGAAGACCAGCGCCTCAGTGCCCGTACCGTCGTACGACGCAGCTGGCAGACCTTTTTCGTCGGTCCCCATGCCATCCATTACCACATCGAGCATCACGAATATCCGCGCGTGCCCTTTTATCGGCTGGCCCGGGTGCATACGCTGATGGCACAGCAAGGCCGCCTGCCGGCGGCCAACCTGTACCGCTCGTATGGCCAGGTGCTGAAGGACGTCAGCCAGCTCGCGAACACCGGCAGCCACTGAGCGCGCGTGCAGGCATGGCCAGCGCCCGCATTGAAGCTGCGCTCAATCCAGCGTAAACACATACTCCATCGTGGTCCACACCGGCTCAGCGCCATCGTTCCCCGCCACCTTGAACCGGCACTGCGACAGCGCCTTGCGCGCCGCGTTATTCAGCTCGCTCGATCCGCTGGACTTCTGCACTTTCGATTCCATCACCCGGCCATCGCTGCCGACCAGCAGCGCCAGCCGCACCGTACCGCTCTCGCCGTTCTTGTAAGCGTTCTTCGGATAGGCCGGCAGCGTGCAGGCCCGCGGGTCGGCAATCACGGCCTGGCGCAACCCGGCATTGGCATTGGGCGCGTTCGGGACATTGGCCGGCAGCGTGCCCGCCGGGCCGGCATCGGCCGTGTTCCGGCCGAGAACGGGCGCTACGCTTGCCCGGCCCGCCTCGCCCGCGATGACGGCATGGTTGCGAGCCGGCTCAGGCGGCGGCGGGCGCTCGCTGACCGACTGCGAATGTGGTGCTTCGGTTTGCGTGACCGTGGCGGCATTCGGGACGGGTGCCGCCGGCGTGCCGTTCGCACTGGCTGCCACGTCTGTCCGTTGTGGCGCCGCTTGCTTCGCCCCTGCAGCCGGTGCCGCCGCATTCGCTGCCTGTCTGGGCAGGTCGAGCTTGTGCAGGCCCAGGCCCATGCTCTTCAACATGGCCGTCAGGCGCTCGAAATCCGATGCCTTGGCCGCGGCGCTCGCTGCATCCTGCCCACGCGGCAGCGGCGCGGACGGGGATGGTGTCGCGCTGACCGATCGGGAAGCGGCGGCATCCGGTGCTGGCAGCGCATCGCGATCGGACGCCGTGCCCGACTGGCCAGGCTGGCCGGACGATGCCACTCGCGGCTGCTGCGTCGACGTGGTGGCGCTCGTCGCGCCCGGCGTGGTGGCATTACCGGATGCCTCGAGCGCCGCCTGTTCCAGCAGCAGCATTTGCCGGTTCTCGCGCCAGATCGACCAGCAAATGCCCACCGCAAGAACCGCCACGAGGCAGGCGGAAAACGCGGCGATGCGCCCGCTGCGGCCGGCCGCGTAGCGGCGCAGACGAGCCCGGACTGTGCCGGTGGCGGATGCCGCGCGCTCATCGGCGGCATCGCGCGCAGGATGGCCCGCTGCGCGTGCCTCATGAACACCGGCGTACTGCGTGGACGCACCTTGCCCTTGCTGGATCTGCAGATCGTACAGTTCCCTCCGGTCCGCATCGGACAACACGCTGTAGGCGAGGTTCAACCGCGCCATCACGCTTTCCGCGTCACCGCTCCCGACATTCTTGTCCGGATGATGCTTCTGCGAGAGCGAGCGGTAGGCTGCGCGGATGACTTCGGCGGGGGCATCGCGGGTGACTTTGAGCGTCTCGTAATGGCACTGGAAGTTTCGCATCGGAGCTGGATTCGCGATTCATGCCTGCACGCATCGACCGCGAAGTTACAAAGATGATAATGAACAAAAGATACTATAGGGAGTATCGGATGCTAACTAGCTTTTACTGTCATTATCAGCGCGAAAATTGCAAAAATACAACAATTCTCTTCAGCATCGCCCGGCAGCGTGATCGCGGTGCACGCTGCAATGCCCGACGGTCGGTGTCCGGGTCGCTCGGTTGACGTCGACTGAGGCCGGCAATGGCGCCCGTCGCCGGCCCGGCCCGCCCGTCAGCGTGCGAGGGGCAGCGTGTGCAGCAAAAGGCTGCCGTTGCTTTTGCGGGTGACGACGACCAGCCTGTCCTCCAGCGCCAGCACATTGACGGGTTCGCCACTGATGCCGGCGACCGCGGCCTCGGCGCCGCTCGGGCGCGCGATGGCCACCAGCCGCGCCGGGTCCTGCGAGCGGCCGCAGGGCGAGCGTATGGCGTACACGGTTCCAGCAGTGGCGCTGATGCTGCCGGTCTGGCAGAACGTGCTGGCCAGCGTGCGGCTGTCCTTCAACTTGCCGTCCGGCCCCACCACCGTCAGGGTCGTGCTTTTCCCCACCACGGCGAGCGATACCACATCGGCTGCCGCCGTCACCGTCGTGGCAATGTCCTCGGCCTTCGCTTGCACCGGGCGCAGACTGAACTGGTATTTGCCAGCCACGATTTTCGACACGGCGTAATCGTCCGCCAGAGCATCGGCAGCATCGGACGCCGGCAGGAAATTGCCCGCCACATGCAGCGCACCGTCGGCCAGCCGGGCCGAGGCGCCGCTGGCAAAGGCGCCTTTTTCCACCCGGCTCGTTCGGGCTTCCTTCAATAACGGGTCCACCCTGGCGAAGAAGATCGCATTGGCCTGGCGGCCGGCTTTCACGTCGTTCGTCATGCCGCTCACCGTGACGCCACCCGCATCCGCACCAAGGGCATACACGAAGGCATTTCCGGAACCGGTTGCAAGCGGCTTGACAGCGGCGACCCTGCCCTGGTCGTCGAACCGGTACAGGTACACCTGCGCACGGTTCAGCGAACGCTCCGAATGCGAGTCGACATTGGCCGCCACGTACAGCGACCTGCCATCCGAGCCGCAGGCGATGAAGCGGCTGGCAGCCTGGCCGTCCGGTGCCGCCACTGCCTGCTGCCACAGCACCTTGCCCTCGGCGAGGCTGTACAGCGTGACCGTGCCGCGCGACTGCAGATCACCATCCGGATCCATCGCCTGGCCGACGATGCACAAGCGGCCGCCCGCTACCGGCGCGATCTGCCGGACGTAGGTCGACAGGTGCGGCTGGCTCAGGACGACCGGCGCAGTGGTTGCAGCAGTTGCCGGTACCAGGGCGGCGACGCCCAGCCAGGCCAGCGCCAGCGTTTCAAGCGAAGCAAATTTCATCGAGCGTCGTCATTTAAAATTCTTAAAAGTTTATTTTATATTAATAATCAATTTAGAATATCGCCCTTCACGTCCTTCTCCGCCAACCCGAACCAGCCTCCGTTCGAACCACTCCTGGCCGGAAACGTCATCAAGCAGGACGAGTACGACCGCGCTGTCGATGCCAGCCGAACCGGCGCTCGACTCCACGGTCATGACACTGATCTGGAGGATGGTGGCAAAAGCGATCGGCCAGGAGTGCTGCTCTGCGCTGTTCGCCGGACTGGAAGCGTTGCAGGAGACCGGCATCCAACAAGGCAGCACCCGCGCATGGCCATCCCTGCCGAAGCGGACGACGTGCAGGCTGGCGGCCGGCCAGGCGGCGGCACGCGCTGCCGACGGGGGTGGCTGGAAGAGGATTGCCGGGCTGCTGCTGGCCGGCGCCGGCGCGTTCCGTTTTTCCTGCCGCCGGCCACGTGTCCGGCTGCGCGGACCCGGCCGTGCTCAGGAATCCGGCATGTGCACGGGACTACTTTACCGGCGTGCCGTCCGGCTCCAGCCACGCGCCCGTGAGGATCGGCGTGTTGTGCGTGGTATCGAACAGCACGCCATGCAGCCGTTTCGAATAGGCGATCAGGTGGTGGCTTTCGTGCAGCGGCACCACCGGCACCAGTTCGGTCAGCAGCTTCTGCGCCTGGCGGTACAGGCTGTCACGCTCCCCTGCATCCTGCGACTGGCGGGCGCGCAGCAGCAGGTCGTCCAGCTGCGGATCGGCGAGGCGGCCGGTATCCTGGCCAAAGGTGTTCTGCCGCGCGACCTGGCTGCCGTGATACAGCAGGAACAGCACATCCGGGGTCGCCGCCGACCACCAGCCGCCCGTCAGCGCATCGTACTGGCCGGCACGCACCGTTTCCGACAGGGCGTCGCCCTTCACCGGCTTCAGGCGCAGCTCGATGCCCGCCTTCTTCAGGTCCGACTGGATCGCCAGCACCGATGCCGGCGGCGTGCGCTCGTCGCCCGTCGTCAGCAGCTCGGCACTCAGGCGCCGGCCGTCCTTGCTGCGGATGCCGTCGGCGCCGCGCTGCGACCAGCCGGCGGCATCGAGCAGGCGCGCCGCGCCGGCCGGGTCGTAGGCCAGCACGTCCTTGTAGGTAGCCACGTAACCGGGCGTATTCGTGCCCAGGAAATCCGCTTTCGGGATGAACTCGCCGGAACTCATGTCGCGCGTGACCGTGGCGCGGTCGATGGTCAGCGCGGCGGCGCGGCGGATGCGCACATCGTCGAACGGGAAGCGCGCCGTGTTGAACGCCAGGCTGCGCATCGGGCTGCCGGGACGCACCCGGTTCGAAAACACCAGTTCGGGATCGGCGCGCAGCTTGCGGCCATCCGTCAGTGCCGCTTCGAAGGTGAGCTGGTGCTGCCCGGCCTGCAGGGCGGCCGTGCGCGCCGCATCGTCGTGTACCGCCTCGATGACGATGCCCTCCAGGTAGGCCGGCCCCTTGTGGCGCAGGTAGTCCGGCGCCCACGCATAATCGGCGCGCCGCTTCAAGACGGCCCGCTTGCCGGGCAGGTAGTCGGCCAGCACGAAGGGGCCGGTACCGACCGGACGCACCGCTATGCTGTCCGGGTCGGCGAGGATCTGCCGTGGCGAGATGAAGCCCAGCCAGGTCTGCGCCAGGAACGACAGGAAGGCCGGATACGGCGCGTCCAGCCTCGCCTCGAAGGTATAGCGATCGACCGCCACGCCCTCGCGATACGGCGACAGGTAGGCATTCGAGATGCGCGACTGCGTGCCAAGCTGCTTGATGCGTTCGAAGTTGACGCGCACCGCCTCGGCATCGAAGCGCGTGCCGTCGCTGAAGGTCACGTCGCGCCGCAGGTGGAAGGTGTAGACCCGCCCATCCGGCGAGACCTGCCACGATGTGGCCAGCCAGGGCGTGGCCACGCCGGCGTGATCGAGGTAGACCAGGTTGTCGAACACCAGACGGCTTTGCCACAGCAGGTTTCCGGCATGCAGCCGGTGGATGTCGAACGATCCCGCTTCGTAGGAGGCGCTGGTGTGCAGCACGCCGCCGCTGCGGCCGGCCGACTGTTCGATGTAGTCGCTGGCCGGATAGTGCAGCGACGCTGGCGCGGCCTGCGCAATGGCGGCGGCCATGCCGAACGTGAAGAGCAGGCTGGCGAGAAGACGGACAGGGGGCATGGATTGTGGGCGGCCGGTCGGGACAGCGGCGCGACGTTGTGATCGGGAGGGCAAGACTACCGCCCCCTCCCCGTCCGGCCAACCAAGAATTTTTGCTATCGATATTCCGGCCGATGGCTGTCCCGCTGCACCCGGACCAGCCGGAAGTGGCATCATGGCGCATGTCCCTGCTCATTGCTCGTATCGTGCCAGTCCTTCGCAGTCGCTCCCGGCCCCGGAGCGGTAACATGGAAGCATCAAAGCATGAAAGCATGAAAGCATGAAAGCGGTGAAAGCGTTCCTCTACCCCGTCATCCTGCTCCTCCTGGCCTGCGCCGCCGCCATCGCCGCCGACGGCCTGCGCGACGACGCCCGGGCAAGCGACGTTGGCGTGGTGCTGGGATCGAAGGTGATGCCGGACGGGACACCGTCCGGGCGCCTGCAGGCACGCCTCGACAGGGCCGCCGAACTGTACCGGCAGGGCCTGGTCAGGCACATCATCGTCAGTGGCGGCACGGGCAAGGAAGGCTTCAGCGAAGCCCGTGTCATGGCCGACTACCTGGCCGGCCGGCAGGCGATTCCCCGCGCCGCCATCCTGCTCGACGAAGCAGGCAACACGACGGAGGCAACGGCGCGCAACAGCGCGGCCCTCATGAAGGCGCATGGCTACACGAGCGCCATCGTCGTCACACAATTTTTCCACATCACGCGCAGCCGCTACGCCCTGCAGCGCGCCGGCGCCGCCACCGTCCATGGGGCGCACGCCCGGTATGCCGAGGCGCGCGACGCGTACTCGCTGGCGCGGGAACTGGTGGCGCTGCCGGCCTACTGGCTCGAGGCCCGCTGAGCCGGAGCAGCTGCCTGCCGGCTACTTCCGGAACATCACGGCCTCGCCACGCCCGGCGTGGCCGCATTTCTTCGGCAGCTTCTTCTTCATGGCAGCGTCGTCGAACGAGACCCATGCCGGCCGTCCCTTGCCGGGTACCGGCATGCTGAACACCACGCTCCCGTCCGCGTCGTAGAACACCGCGATCGGCGCCGTCTCCCTGCCGTCGTCGCCCTGGGGATTGAAGACTTCCAGCTCGACCTTGTCGCCCAGGTCCTCGAAGCCGGCCACGGCACGGCCGTCGCGCTGGTAGGTGCAGTCCGGCCCGCTCTGGCGGTAGTGGTAGTCGAAGGACGGCACGCCGCGCCGGTCGGTGCGCCAGTTCTGCACCGACAGCGAGCGCGTCACCGCGCCTTCCCGGAGAGTCAGGTCGAGCGGCGGCGGAGCGGCCTGCACGCCGGCGGCACCGGCAATACACAGCACAAGGGCAGTCCCCCAACGATCGCATCCCGTCATACTTACTATCCTCCTGTCGTGTCCACCCGTGTCGCCGCTCGGCAGCGGGACTTCCGGCAGTGGTGGCGCCAGATTGTACCGGCATGCCGGGCGCGGCCTTGCCCGCATGGCGCGACGGAGCAACGCCTTGGCGGCCGCACGCTTGATCCGTACCGCCCGCCATCGGTCATTCGCGCTACCATGCCGCGATGACAACGCCCGACCTCCACCCCACGCCCCAGTTCACCCGCCCGCGCTGGGCCAGCCTCGATGGCGCCTGGGAGTTCGCGTTCGACGACGCGGACCTCGGCCGCGGCGCGGGCTGGCACGATGGCCGCGCGCTGCCGCTGTCGATCGAGGTGCCCTTCCCCTACCAGAGCGAACGCTCCGGCATCGGCACGCAGGACATCCACGAAATCGTCTGGTACGCGCGGGGCTTCGAGGTGCCGGAGGACTGGCGCGACGACGACCTGCTGCTGCACTTCGGCGCCGTCGACTACAGCACCGAAGTGTGGATCAACGGCCGGCTGGCGGGACGCAACCGTGGCGGCCACGTGCCCTTCTCGTTCGACGTGGCACCGTTCCTGCAGCCCGGCAGCAACCGCATCACGCTGCGCGTCGAGGACCGCCAGGACCCGTGCCAGCCGCGCGGCAAGCAGTCGGCCTCCGGCAAGCCGGTGCGCATCTACTACTGGTGCACCACCGGCATCTGGCAGGGCGTCTGGCTCGAACCGGTGCCGGCCCTGCGCATCGATACGCTGCGCATCGTGACGGCCGAACCGGATGGCCGCCTGTCGGTACAGGTGCAGCTGCATGCGCCGAGCGCCGGCTGGACCGTGGAACTCGATGTGCTCGATGAATCGGGAAACCGCGTCGCGTTTGCCCAGGCGGAGACGCCGATGGCGACCGTCACGCTGGAAGCGCGCATCGATGCGGCGCGGCCGTGGTCGGACCGCGATCCCTACCTGTACGGCCTGCGGGTGCGGCTGGTGCGCGACGGTGCGGTGCTGGACGAAGTGGCGTCCTATTGCGGCCTGCGCCGCTTCGAGGCGCGCGACGGCCGGTTCTGGCTGAACGGCGAACAGACCTTCCTGCTGATGGCGCTCGACCAGGGCTACTGGCCGGACACCAACCTGGCCGCGCCGTCGCCGGCGGCGCTGCGCGAGGACGTGGAATGGCTGCGCCGCCTCGGCTTCAATGCCGCGCGCAAGCACCAGAAGATCGAGGATCCGCGCTGGCTGTACTGGTGCGACCGCCTGGGCGTGCTGGTGTGGGAAGAGATGCCGAATGCGCGCAGCTGGTCGCTCGATGCCGAGGAAGCGCTGCTGGCCGAATGGGAGCGCGCCGTGGAGCGGGACCTGAACCATCCCTGCATCGTGGGCTGGGTGCCGCTGGTGGAAAGCTTCGGCTTCGGCGCGCTGCACCGCCATCCGGGCCAGCACGCGTTCATCGAAAAACTCGTGCAGCGCACGCGCCGCATCGATCCGACCCGCCCCGTCATCGACAACGACGGCTGGGAACACACGGACCTGACCGACGTCTGCTCGATCCACGACTACACGCAGCCCGGCGAAAAGCTGGCCGCCCGCTATGCCGAGGCGAATGCCACCGGCGTGCCGCCGCTGCAGGGCTGGTACAAGGACAAGCCGCTGTTCCTGCCCGGCGGCCGGTACCGCGGGCAGCCCGTGGTGCTGTCCGAAGTGGGCGGGTTCCTGAGCGTGCCGGAGGAAGCCGGCGCGCCGCGCGACCGGCTGTTCGACTACTACGGCAGCGTCGGCTCCGCCGAGGAGCTGCTGGCCAAATACCGCGATCTGATGGAGCACCTGGGCACGCTCACCTTCCTGGCCGGCTTCTGCTATACGCAGTTCACCGACGTGGAACATGAAAAGAACGGCCTGCTCACCTTCGACCGGCAGCCGAAGATCGACCCGGCAGCGGTCGCGGCCCTGCACCGCGCCCTGCTGGACCGGTTCGGAGGCTGCGCTTGCGATGATTCGTGAACAATAAGATAACGTGTGGCTTGGAAATTGTTCCACCCCGTATCATGTGTTCGGTAGCGAACTGTTACACTAACCGGTTCAGATCGACATTTTTCTCGGAGAACGCATGAGCATGGCATCGACCGGCCACCTGGCCACCGTCATTAGCGCAAATCAGGAATCCCTGCTGGCAGGCTGGCTCGATGGCATGCTGTCGCGGCTGGTGCGTCGCGACAAGGCGGCCGAAGGCGAAATCCGCCAGCAGGCGGCCCGCTTCATCCCGCTCGTCGTCAAGGCAGTACAGCAGGGCCAGACCTACGACTTCGCCGCCCCGGCGTGGGCCGAAGTGCGCCAGGCGCTGGCGGAGATTTCCGCATCGCGCGTGCGCCAGGGCTTCTCGCCCACCGAAACGGCCACCTTCATCTTCTCGCTGAAGGAGCCTGTTTTCGCGCTGCTGCGCCAGCAGCTGTCGGGCGATCCGGCCACGCTGGCCGCGGAAGTGTCGGACACCGGCGCGCTGTTCGACCGCATGGGCCTGTTCACGGTCGAGGAATACCAGAAGGGCCGCGAAAGCGTGATCATGCGCCAGCAGCAGGAACTGCTGGAGCTGTCCACGCCCGTCGTGCAGCTGTGGAAGGATGTGCTGGCACTGCCGCTGATCGGCACGCTCGACAGCGCGCGCACCCAGGTGGTGATGGAAAACCTGCTGCAGAAGATCATCGAAACGGGCGCCTCCATCGCGATCATCGACATCACGGGCGTGCCTACCGTCGATACGCTGGTGGCGCAGCACCTGCTCAAGACCGTGGCCGCGGCGCGCCTGATGGGTGCCGACTGCATCATCAGCGGCATCCGTCCGCAGATCGCGCAGACCATCGTGCACCTGGGCGTGAACCTGGAAGACGTGATCACCAAGGCCACGCTGGCGGACGCCTTCCTGGTCGCGCTCAAGCGCGTCGGTGCGTCCGTCGTGCGCGTCGACGCGGCGAACTGAGGGCACACATGGAACGCATTCCCATTCTGAAGATGGGCGACCTGCTGCTGGTGACGATCCAGGTGGACATGCATGACCGCCTGGCGATGACCCTGCAGGACGACCTGACCGCCCGCATCGTGAAGGACCGCGCCCGCGGCGTGCTGATCGACATCTCGGCGCTCGACATCGTCGACTCCTTCATCGGCCGCATGATCAGCAACACGGCAGCCATGGCGCGCATTCTCGATGCGCGCACCGTCCTGGTGGGCATGCAGCCCGCCGTGGCGATCACGCTCGTCGAACTGGGCCTCACGCTGCATGGCGTGCAGACGGCGCTGAACGTCGAAAAAGGCGTCACGCTGCTGCGGCAGCAGGCCCTGTAATCTTCGAGAGGCGCACCTTGAGCTATACAGACGTCGACGTGCAGGTGATGCCGATCCATACCGACGAGGATGTCGTGCGGCTGCGCCAGGCCGTCCGCGAGCAGATGATCGCCGCGGGGTTTTCGCTGATCGAGCAGACCAAGATGATCACGGCGGCCAGCGAACTGGCGCGCAACATCCTCCGCTACGGTGGCGGTGGCGACACACATATCCAGAAAATGCTGGAAGGCACGCGCAAAGGCATCGAGCTGACCTTCATCGACCAGGGCCCCGGCATACCCGATATCGACCGGGCACTCACCGACGGCTACACCACCGGCGGCGGCATGGGTCTCGGCCTGTCCGGCGCCAAGCGGCTGGCGGACGAATTCGACATCGAATCCTCACCAGGCAATGGCACCAAAGTCAGAATCAGTAAATGGAAACCATACTAGCGGCGGAACATCGCCAGAGCTGCCACCCGCTGAGCGATGCCAGCCAGGTGGCAGCGGTCCGCCGCGCCGCGGTGGACCTGTGCAACAGCCTGGACTTCGATGAAACGGCCGCCGGCGAAGTGGCGATCGTCGTCACCGAGGCCGCCACCAACCTGCTGAAACACGCCGGCCATGGCGAGATCCTGCTGCGCCCCCTGCAGCACAACGGCGCGCACGGCATCGAGATCCTGGCGGTGGACAAGGGCCCGGGCATCACCAACCTGGCCGCCAGCCTGGCCGATGGCATCTCCACGGCCGGCAGCTATGGCGTGGGCCTCGGTGCCATGCGCCGCCTGTCGTCCGAATTCGACATCTACAGCAGCCCGGGCCGCGGCACCGTCATCCTGATGACGCTGTGGCCGCGTGCCGTGAAGGCGCTGTCGCCGGCCGAGGCGGCACGCCGCGCGCCTGCACTGCGCTGCGGCGCCGTGTGCCTGCCGATGCATGGCGAGCATATTCCCGGCGACACCTGGTCGCTGGCCCTCGATGCCACCAGCGCCACCGTGGTGGTGGCCGATGGCCTGGGCCACGGCCCCCTGGCCGCCCAGGCCTCCGAACTGGCCGCCGCCACCGTCGCGCGCGATCCCGCCCTGCCCGCCGCCACGCTGCTGGAAGACATGCACGGGGCCATCCGTGCCACGCGTGGCGCCGCCGTGGCCGTGGCCCGCATCGACATGCTGGCCGGCGTGGTGCGCTTCGCCGGCGTCGGCAATATCGCCACGCACCTGATCAGCGGCCCGGAACGGCGCCAGCTGGTCTCGCACAACGGCATCGTGGGCAGCAATATCCGCAAGGTGCAGGAGTTCGATGCGCCGTGGGACGAATACACGCTGATGATCCTGTGCTCGGACGGCATCGGCACGCGCTGGCACCTGGACGACTACCCCGGCCTGGCGTCCTGCCACCCGGCCATCATCGCGGCCGTGCTGTACCGCGATTTCAGCCGCGGCCGCGATGACGTGACGGTCGTCGTGCTGCGCGACCAGCAGGGCTGGCGGCCATGACGCTGCGCATCCTCAGCCTCGGCATCGGCCAGGAACTGGACGTGGTGGCCTCGCGCCAGCGCGCGCGCCAGATCGCCGCGCTGTGCGGCTTCAACACGCAGGACCAGGCGCGCATCGCCACCGCCGTCTCGGAACTGGCCCGCAACGTCTACAACTATGCCGGCACCGGCCGCGTCGAGTTCTCCATCGAAGGCGAAACGGTGCCGCAGCTGATGGTGATCCGCATCGAGGACAAGGGCCCCGGCATCCCGCACCTGGCCATGGTGCTGGCCGGCCGCTACCAGTCGTCCACCGGGATGGGCATGGGCATCCTGGGGGCGCGCCGCCTGATGGACCAGTTCGACATCGTTGCGGAAGCCGGTGCCGGCACCACGGTCACGCTGAAGAAGCTGCTGCCGCAGGATGCCCCGCTCGTGACGCCGGCCGCGATCGGCGCGATGGGCGGCGAGTTCGGCGCGCTGGCGCCGGACGTGACCGTGTCCGAGGTCCAGCAGCAGAACAAGGAACTGCTGGCCACGCTGGCCGAGCTGAAGACGCGCCAGGACGAACTGGTGCAGCTGACCCGCGAGCTGGAAGACACCAACCGCGGCGTGGTGGCCCTGTACGCGGAGCTGGACGAGAAGGCCGACCACCTGCGCCGCGCCGACGAGATGAAGACGCGCTTCCTGTCCAACATGACGCACGAGTTCCGCACGCCGCTGTCGTCGATCCGCGCGCTGACGCGGCTGCTGCTGGAGCGCATCGACGGCGACCTGTCGCCCGAGCAGGAAAAGCAGGTGCGCTTCATCGCCAAGGGCGCCGAATCGCTGACCGAGCTGGTGGACGACCTGCTCGACCTGGCCAAGATCGAGGCCGGCAAGATCGACGTGCGCGCCGCGCCGTTCGAAGTGAGCGAAATGTTCTCCGCGCTGCGCGGCATGCTGCGCCCGCTGCTGCTCTCGAGCACGGTGGAACTGCTGTTCGACGCGCCGGCCGAGCCGATCACCATGGTCACGGACGAGGCAAAGCTGTCACAGATCCTGCGCAACTTCATCTCGAATGCGCTGAAGTTCACCGAGAGCGGCCATGTGCGCGTGACCGCGACCCTGCTGCCGAACGGCGATGCGGTGCGCTTCGACGTGGAAGACACGGGCATCGGCATCGCGCCCGAGCACCAGCAGATCATCTTCGAGGAATTCTCGCAGGTCGAGAACCGGCTGCAGCATCGCATCAAGGGCACCGGCCTCGGCCTGCCGCTGTGCCGCAAGCTGGCGCAGCTGCTGGGCGGTTCCGTCACGCTGCGCAGCACGCCGGACCAGGGCTCCACCTTCTCCACCACGATCCCGCTGGCCTTCGATGCCATGCCGGAGCCGCACGTGTTCCGGCCCGATACGGCCGATACGGGCGGCGTGCCCGTGCTGGTGGTGGAAGACGACCGCACCACCCAGCTGCTGTACCGCAGCTTCTTCCGCAACACGCCGTTCCGCGCCGTCATCGTGCGCAGCGTGTGGGAAGCCGAGCAGGCCTGGGCCGTGGAAGCGCCGGTCGCGGTGCTGCTCGACCTGTACCTGGTCGGCGGCGACAGCTGGCGCTGGCTGGCGCAGATCAAGGGCGACGAACGCCGCAAGCACGTCCCGGTGATCATCGCCTCCGAAGTGGCGGACCAGCAGAAGGCGTTCTCGCTGGGCGCCGACGCCTACTTCTGCAAACCCGTCGCACGGGACGAGCTGCTTGAACGGCTGCATGCCCTCTGTCGTATAAACTAGAGACCATCATGAAGGCACCTTCTTCCGAACCCCTGATCCTGAACGTCGACGACACGGACGCGGCACGCTATGCGAAAACGCGCATCCTCCAGCGTGCCGGCCTGCGCGTGATCGAGACGGGCAGCGGCACGGAAGCGCTGCGCCTGGCACAGGAAGAATCGCCCGACCTGGTGCTGCTCGATACCAAGCTGCCGGACATCAACGGCTTCGAGGTGTGCCGCCGCCTGAAGCAGAATCCGCTGACCACGCCCGTGCTGGTGCTGCAGACGTCCGCCTCCTACCTGGCTTCGCCGGACAAGGTGCGCGCGCTGGACAGCGGTGCCGACAACTACCTGTTCGAGCCGATCGAGCCCGAAGAACTGGTGGCCAATGTGTGCGCACTGCTGCGCCTGGGCCGCGTGGAGCGCGAGCTGCGCGACATGGACCGTCGCAAGGACGAGTTCCTGGCCATCCTCGCCCACGAGCTGCGCAATCCGCTGGGCCCGATCCGCAATGCCGTCGAACTGCTGCGCAGCCTCGACCCGCATTCCTCGCCGGCCCAGGAGAACGCCCGCCAGGTGATCCTGCGCCAGACCGACCACATGGTGCGGCTGGTGGACGACCTGCTGGATGTGTCGCGCATCTCGCAGGGCAAGATCACGCTGCGCCGCGCCGAAGTGGAGCTGTGCGCGCTGCTGAAAAGCGCCGTGGAAACGGCCGATCCGAACATCCGCGCGCGTCAGCATGCGCTCACGCTGCAGCTGCCGGACCACGAGATCTGGGTGGACGGCGACAGCGTGCGCCTGACGCAGGTGGTGGGCAACCTGCTCAACAACGCCGCCAAGTTCACGCCGCCGGGCGGCCGCATCGCGCTGTCGGTCTGCACCGAAAGAGACGATGCCGCGATCCGCGTGACGGACAATGGCATCGGCATCGCCGCCGAGCAGGCCGGTTCGATCTTCGACCTGTTCGCGCAGGCCGGCCATGCGCCGGACCGCGTGCAGGACGGCCTGGGCATCGGCCTGTCGCTGGTGCGCACCTTGGTCAACCTGCATGGCGGCACCGTGACCGTCACCAGTCCCGGCCTTGGCCAGGGCAGCACGTTCGAGATCCGCCTGCCCACGCTGGCCCGCTCGCCGGCGGCGGACGCCAGCGACTGCCCGGCCGAAGGCGTCACGGCCGTGCCGGTGGCGCAGCCCGCCGCGGCCCCCGCCGATACCTACCGCATCCTGGTGGTGGACGACAATGTGGACTCGGCCGAAATCGTCGCGGCCCTGCTGCAGTTCTCTGGCCACGAAGTGCACATGGCGCACGACGGCGCCGGCGCCATCGAGGCCGCGCTGCGCCTGAAGCCGGACGTGGTATTCCTGGACATCGGCCTGCCGGACATGAGCGGCGTGGAAGTGGCCGCCACGCTGCGCGGCCATGCCGAGCTGGCGAAGACCGTGCTGATCGCCCTGACCGGCTACGGCCAGGACAAGGACCGCATGGGTGCCATGGCCGCCGGCTTCAACCACCACCTCACCAAGCCCGTGAACATGGAAACGCTGAACGACACCATGCGCACGTTCATGCGGCCGGAGAAGTAGACACCGGAAGCATCATGAAGGGGACAGGCACCTATTTTGGAGCAACACCCGGTGTTGCTCCAAAATAGGTGCCTGTCCCCGATGTCCGCCGGCCTGCGACCTAAGGCGCGCCCAGCAAATCCAGCAAGGTCAACGCCACCACCTTGGTTGCCTTGCGCAGATCCTCCAGCAGCAGCCGCTCGTCGGCCTTCTTCGCATTCGACTCCGGCACCGTGCGGGGCCCGGCGCCATACAGCACCGCCGGAATGCCCTGCTCGCCATACAGCCGCGCATCCGCGTACAGCGGCGTGCCCTGCGCCGTGATCGCTTCGCCCATCACCGCCTGCGCATTCTGCTGCAGCGCCGTTACCAGCCGCTCGGAGCCCGGCAGGGGCCGCAGCGCATGCGACAGCAGCAGCCGGCGGATCTCCAGGCGGATGCCCGGCTCGCCGCGCACCGAGTCCTCGATCAGCGCTCGCACCTGCGCTTCCACCGCCACCGGATCCTCTTCGGGAATCATGCGGCGGTCCATCTTCATCACCACCTTGCCCGGCACGACGTTGGTGTTGGTACCGCCATCGATGCGGCCCACCAGCATCGTGGGCGAGTCGATGCCCGGCACGTTCGACTTGATCTTCTTCAGTTCCGGCAGCTGGCCGTAGACCGCGTTGAGGATCTTCGCGGCCGCCTGCAACGCGTCGACGCCCGTCTCCGGCATCGCGCCATGGCCCGACTTGCCGTGCACCGTGATCTCCAGCTGCAGGCAGGCGTTGTGCGCGGTGACGATGTTGTACGCGAAGCCCGCCGCGATCACCAGGTCCGGCCTGGTGATCTTCTGTGCGAGCAGCCAGCCGGGGCCCAGCAGGCCGCCGAACTCCTCGTCGTACGTGAAGTGCAGCTCGATGCCGCCCTTCAGCGGAATGCCCAGCGCTTCGAGCGCGCGCGTGGCGAAGATGTAGGTCGAGAAATCGCTCTTCGACACGGCTGCCGCGCGGCCGTAGATGTAACCGTCCTCGATCACGCCGCCGTAGGGTGGACGCGTCCAGCCATCGCCGGGCGGCACCACGTCGCCGTGCGCGTTCAGGGCCACGGTCGGCCCGCCCGCTGCATAGGGACGGCGCACCACCAGGTTGGTGATGCTCTCCATGCCGTAGTCGCGCACCACATCCGCCGGCACCGCGTGCTTCTCGGCACGCCAGCCATACGCGCCCACCATGTCCGCCACGCGGTCCGCATGCGGCGCGTTGTTGCCGGGCGGCGTATCGGTGGGCACCTGCAGTACCTGCTGCAGGAAGGCCACCTGTTCGTCGAAGTGGGCGTCGATCCAGCCAATCAGTTGATCCTTGTGTGACATCATTTCGCTCCTCATTTGGCACCACCGGCCAGCCACGCGGCGACCTTGGTGCGCTCGTCGTCCGTCATATTGGTGAGGTTCCCGATCGGCATGGCCTTCAGCTCCACCACCTGCTTGTGGATCTGCTGCGCGTGCTGGCGGATCTGGTCCGGCGTATCGAACACCACGCCGGCCGGCGCCGTGGCGAAGCCGGGCTGCGTGGGATGCGCGGAGTGGCAGGACAGGCAGCGCTGGTCCATGATCGCCTTCACTTGCGCGAACTGGTCAGGCACCGCGGCGGCAGCAGGTGCGACGGCGACCGGCTTCGGTGCGATCGCGATCGCCACCAGGGCCAGCAGCGCCACGCCGATGACCGGATAGCGCCATTCCACGCGGCCCTTGTGGCGCAGGTTGAAGAAGTGGCGGATGAACACGCCGGCCGCCATGATGAAGGCCAGCACCAGCCACGCGTGTTCGTGGCGGTAAGTCATCGCATAGTGGTTGCTGATCATGATGAACAGCACCGGCAGCGTGAAGTAGTTGTTGTGGACGCTGCGCTGCTTGGCGCGGATGCCGTGGATGGCATCCGGCCGGCCGCCGGCGCGCATCGCGTCGACCATCTTGCGCTGGCCGGGGATGATCAGCATCGCCACGTTGGCCACCATGATCGTGCCGATCATCGCGCCCACGTGGATGTAGGCGGCGCGGCCGGACAGCAGGTGCGTGAGCGCATACGTGGCCGCCACCAGCAGCAGGAAGATGACGATGCCGAACCACAGGTCATGCTTGCCCAGCGGCGAGCGGCACAGCAGGTCGTAGACGATCCAGCCGGCGACGAGGAAGCCTATGCCGATGCCGACCGATTGCCAGGTGGTCAGATCGGCGACGGCGCGGTCGATCATCATCGCCTGCGCGTTGAAGTAGTAGGCGATCGTCAGCAGCGCGAAGCCGGACAGCCAGGTGGAATAAGCCTCCCATTTGAACCAGTGCAGTTCCTTCGGCAGTTCGGCGGGCGCCACCAGGTACTTCTGCGGGTTGTAGAAGCCGCCGCCGTGCACGGCCCACAGCTCGCCCATCACGCCCTTGTTCGCCAGGTCCGACCCGGGGGCCGGCGGGCGGATCGAGTTGTCCAGCCAGACGAAGTAGAACGAGGCGCCGATCCAGGCGATGCCGGTGATGATGTGCAGCCAGCGCACGAGAAGGTTCAGCCATTCGAGGCCGTAGGGGAGGAAGGCTTCCATGCAATGAGGTCAGAAGAGTGGCAATGTATAGAAGATATAGGGTCGGGGCGGTACGCGACATGAAAATTCGCGTATATTCGACATATTCGTATAGCTATAGCAACAGTCGCCCATGTCCGCCCTGCCGCAACACCTCGATATCCACCTGATCCGCATCCTGTACCTGCTGCTGGTCGAGAAGAATGTCTCGCGCGTGGCGCTGAAGCTGAACCAGCCGCAGCCCTCGATTTCCGCCTCGCTGCGCAAGCTGCGCGAACTGACGGGCGATCCGCTGCTGGTGCGCGGCGCGCGCGGCATGGTGCCCACCCAGCATGGCGAGAGCCTGCTCAAGCCGGCCAAGCGCATCCTCGACGAGACGGAGAACCTGTTCGTCAAGAAGACGCCGTTCGTGCCGCAGGAAGAAGCGCGCACCTTCAACATCGCCGCGCCGGACTACCTGGACAGCCAGTTCCTGCCGAACGTGGTGGCGCTGCTGCGGCGCGGCTCGCCGCGCAGCCGCGTCGTCATCCACAGCCTGGGCCCGGGCGTCGATTACGTGCGCATGCTGTCCGATGGCGACATGGACCTCGTCATCGCCAACTGGGACGAGCCGCCGCAGCACCTGCACATCTCCAAGCTGTTCGAGGATCCGATCGTGTGCGCGATGAACGCCGCGTCGCCATATGCGAAGCGCACCGCCAGCGATGCGATGACGCTGGAGGATTACCTGTCGCTGCCGCACGTGGCGCCGTCGCAGATCGTGCAGGGCCACGGCGGCGTGATCGACTCGTTCCTGGAGCGCCAGAACCTGCGCCGCAACGTGGCCGTCGAATCGGCCTACTTCGGCCTGATCCCCTACATGCTCACGCAGACGGACCTGGTGCTGACGACCGGTCGCCAGTTCCTGCGCTTCTACGAAAAGTCCCTGCCGCTGAAGACGTTCACGGTGCCCATCAAATTCCCGCCGATGCGCTTCTACCAGCTGTGGCACGAGCGCGTGCACCAGGGCCCGGAACACAAATGGCTGCGGGACCAGGTCACTGTCGCCGCGAAGGCGCTGGCCACGAGATAGCCACCGCCGAGCTCGTGTCACACCGTAGGGTCAGGCGTAGTGACACGAGCTCTACAGTAGTTGGATCCAGGCATTTATAGGTAGCTCTGCCTAGAGTGGCAGAAATTCCTCAGGAAGCCTAATGCTGAGTGCGTGTCACTACGCCTGACCCCATGGTGTGACACAGACTCATCAGTAAGGTGGCATAGGAGCTATACGTTCCAGGCGAGTCGTTAGCCCGATGGGCGGTTTATCATTTGTACTTAACCTAGGACCCTGCGATGCCGACACTGACCGACCTGAACGCCCTCCCCGCCGACGCCTTCGTGCACGCCCTGCACGGCATCTACGAACACTCGCCGTGGATACCTGAACGGGCAGCGCCGCAGCGGCCGTTCGCCAGCGTGGCGGCGCTGAAGCAGGCGTTGCAGGCGGTGGTGACGGCGGCCACGGCGGACGAGCAGCTCGGCCTGATCCGCGAGCACCCGGAACTGGCGGGCAAGGCGGCCATCGCCGGCCAGCTCACGGCCGAGTCGACCAGCGAGCAGGCCAAGTCCGGCCTGAACCTGTGCAGCCCCGAGGAATTCGCCACGCTGCAGGGGCTCAATGCCGACTACAACGCGAAGTTCGGCTTCCCCTTCATCCTGGCCGTGAAAGGCCCGACGGGACAGGGCCTGACGCGCCAGGCCATCATCGCCACCTTCGCGCGGCGCCTGAAGAATCCGCGCGGTGCCGAAGTGGCCGAGTGCCTGCGCCAGATCCACCGCATCGCCGAGATGCGGCTGAACGACCTGCTCGGCGTGCAGCTCGCCTACGGTCCGCAGATCATGCAGTGGGCGGAAGACCTGGCCCAGTGGAGCGACGACGTGGATGGCCTCACCTGCGCCTACATGACGAACGCGCACCGCCGCACGGCCACGCAGCTGGCGGACTGGATGCGCGACGCCGGCATGCAGGTATCGATCGACGCCGTCGGCAACGTGGTGGGCCGCTACCCGAGCGATGCGCCCGATGCAAAGACGCTCATCACGGGCTCCCACTACGACACGGTGCGCAACGGCGGCAAGTACGACGGCCGCCTCGGCATCCTGCTGCCGCTGGCCCTGGTGCGCGGCCTGCGCGCGCGCGGCGAGAAACTGCCCTTCCACCTCGAAGTGATCGGCTTCGCGGAGGAAGAGGGAGTCCGCTTCCGCAGTACCTTCCTGGGCAGTAATGCCGTCGTCGGCCGCTTCGACATGAACCTGCTCGATGCCGCCGATGCGGAAGGCGTGACGATGCGCCAGGCGCTCGAAGCGGCCGGCCACGACGAAGCGGCCATCCCCGCCATCGCCCGCAAGGCCGAAGACATCCTCGCCTACGTCGAAGTCCACATCGAACAGGGCCCGGTGCTGCTGGGCCGCGGCCTGCCGCTGGGCGTGGTGACGGCGATCGCCGGCAGCTCGCGCTATCTCGTCGAACTGACGGGCCTCGCCAGCCACGCCGGCACCACGCCGATGGACATGCGCAAGGATGCCGCCGCGGCGGCCGCCGAGACCGTGCTGCTGGTGGAGGAACGCTGCGGCCGCGTGCCGTCGCTGGTGGGCACGGTCGGCCAGCTGGCGGTGCCGAACGGCTCCGTCAACGTGATCCCGGGCGCCTGCAAACTGTCGCTTGATATCCGCGCGGCCGAGGATGGCGTGCGGCTCGATGCGGTGAAGGACGTCCTGGCCGGCATCGAGGCCCTCTGCGACAGGCGCGGCGTGGAATTCGCGCTGCACCCGATCGTCCAGGCGCCCGCCGCACCATGTGCGCCATGGCTGATGGACCAGCTGGGTGATGCCGTCGAGCGCAGCGGCCTGCCCCGCTTCGACCTGCTGTCCGGCGCCGGCCACGATGCGATGGCAATGGCGGCGCTGACGGACGTGGCCATGCTGTTCACCCGCTGCGGCAACGGCGGCATCAGCCACAACCCGCTGGAGACGATGACGGCGGACGATGCCGACATCGCCGCCACCGTGCTGCTGGACTTCCTGCGCAGCTTCAAGCAGCGCTGAAGGACAGGTGCGCGCCCAGCGCGAACAGCGTGACGAAGAAGCAGCGCCGGAACAGCGCCGGTTTCAGGAGCAACCGCAGCCGCTCGCCCAGCAGCAGGCCCGCCAGCGCCGGCAGCTGCGCCGCGAAGGACATGCCGGCCGCCGCCGGTTCCCAGGCGCCGTGCGTGGTCAGCGTAACGGCCAGCGCCAGCGTCGACACGGTGAACGACAGCCCCATCGCCTGCACCAGCTCCTCCTTGTCCAGCCCGAGCGCCTGCAGGTAAGGCACGGCGGGGATCACGAATACGCCGGTTGCCCCCGTCAGCAGGCCGGTCGCCGCACCGACGATGGGGCCCAGCCAGCTTTCCTGCCCGGGCCGTACCTGCCAGCGCCACGTCGACAGGCCGAGCAGCGCATACAGCACCAGCGCGATGCCCAGCAAGCCCTTGCCATCGGCCTGCGCGAACAGCGCGCCGCCGACCAGCGTGCCACCGCAGACGCCCAGCAGCATCGGCCGCAGGCGCAGCCAGACTTCGTACAGGCCGCGCCGCGCCAGCATCTGCCACACGTTCGTGAAAAGCGAAGGCACGACCAGCAGGGCCGCGGCCTGCAGCGGCGGCATCACCAGTCCCAGCAGGGCCATGGCCACCGTCGGCAGGCCCATGCCCGTCACACCCTTCACGAAGCCGGCCAGGGCGAACACCGCGCAGATATAGAGTAGATTGTTTTCCATGGCCGCAGTATGCCGCCCCGCCAGCCATCGGAAAATCTGGAATATACTGCTCCAGCCTTCGTGCTATCCGAAGGCTGGAGATCGCATGCGCTTTGACCTGACCGACCTGAAACTGTTCCTGCGCGTGCTGGAGACCGGCAGCATCACGGCCGGCGCCGCACATGCCCACCTGGCGCTGGCCTCGGCCAGTGCACGCATCCGCGGCATGGAGGATGCGCTGGGCGTGCCGCTGCTGCAGCGCAGCCGCCGTGGCGTGGAAGCCACCGCCGCAGGCCGCACGCTGCTGCACCACGCGCGCCTGATCACGCAGCAGATGGAGAAGATGCGCGCGGACCTGGGCGAATATGCTTCCGGTCTGAAAGGGCACATCCGCCTGCTGTGCAATACGTCGGCGCTGACGGAATTCCTGCCCGATGCGCTGGCCGCCTTCATGGCCACGCACCCGCAGGTGAACGTGGACCTGGAAGAGCGCCTGTCCAGCGACATCGTGCAGGCGATGCGCGAGGACCTGGCGGACGTGGGCATCATCACGGATTCGGTGGACAGCAGCGGCCTGGAAACGCGCCTGTTCTGCGAGGACCGGCTGGTGCTGGTGCTCGGCCCCGGCCACCCGCTCGGCAAGGGCCTGCGCCGCAACGGCAGCCTGCCCTTCGCCGCCACGACGGAGCACGATTTCATCGGCCTGGCCGGCGACAGCGCGCTGCAGCAGTTCCTCGGCGAACAGGCCAATCGCCTCGGCAAGCGCCTGCGCTACCGCGTGCGGGTGCGCAGCTTCGACGCCGTCTGCCGCATGGTGGCCAGCGGTGCGGGCCTGGCCGTGGTGCCCGAGTCGGCCGTGCTGCGCTCGCGCGACGCGGCCAACGTGAAGGTCGCGAAGCTGGCCGACCCATGGGCCAAGCGCCGCCTGCTGCTGTGCATGCGGGGCTACGCCGACCTGCCCGGCTACGCGCGCGAACTGGTCGATGCGCTGGCCTCCTTCCACGACACGGCATGAAGGCATGCGACAATGCCGCGCCCGGATCGACACGACTTACACGGAAATCGCATGGAACACTTCGAACGGCGGCGCGACCGCTTCCAGCTCTTCGACGGCATGGACAGCGCCGCCGTCAACCTGTGCTTCACGATGGAACTGCCGGATTTCCGGCCCTGGTGCAGGGAACAGGGCCTGCCGCCCTTCCACGTGCTGCTGTGCGCCGTGCTGCGCAGCGTGCTGAAAATCGAGAACTTCCGTTATCGCGTCTTCGAGGGCGAAGTGATCAGGGTCGATGCGCTGGTGCCGTCGTTCACCGTGATCAACCAGCACAACGACCTCAATTTCGCGATGTTCGACTGGTCGGACGACCTGCGCACCTTCGTCGCACGGGGCGTGGCGGCGCGCGAACAGGCGTCCGGCATGACGGAGCTGAACAGCTTTTACCGCACGCTGTCGCCGCGCGCGGCCAAGAACCAGGTTTTCATCACCTGCATCCCCTGGCTGAACTTCCACTCGATCCAGCATCCGGTCGCCGCGCTGGACTGCCCGGACATCCCGTCCCTCGCCTGGGGCAAGTTCCGCGACGGCGCGCCCGGCGAGCTGCTGCTGCCCTTCTCCGTCCAGGCCCACCACGGCTTCGTGGACGGCTTCCACATCCACCAGCTGGCGCAGCAGATCGCTGAAGAGCTACGGCAGATCATGGCCGACTGAGACGCTGGCCGGACAGGCCGCAATGGCGGCGCGCCGGCCTGCGCGGTCAAAGCAGGCGTCAAACCACCTTTGCCCGCTCCAGCATCGCATGCAGCAGCACATTGCAGCCGGCCTCCAGGTGGCCCGGCTGGGCGTCTTCGATCTCGTTGTGGCTGATGCCGTCCTTGCACGGCACGAAGATCATGCCGGACGGGGCGAGGCGCGCGGCGTAGATCGCGTCGTGGCCGGCGCCGGAGACCACGTCCATCGCCGAGTAGCCCAGCTTTGCGGTGGCGCTGCGCACGGCGCCCACGACATCGGGATGGAACGGGCAAGGCGGGTAATACGATACCCGTTCCAGCTTGATGGAGAGCCCCGATGCCGCGGCGGTGTTCTCGACGAACGCCGAGATTTCCTCGTGCATTTTGTTCAGCAGCTCGTCGTTCACGTTGCGCAGGTCGATGGAGAATTTCACTTCGCCGGGAATCACGTTGCGGCTGTTCGGGAACACCTGCATCATGCCGACCGTGCCGCGGCCGTACGGCGGATAGCGGTTGGCGATCGCCACCACTTCCGGGATGATCTGCGCGGCCACCTGCATCGCATCGCGGCGCAGGCCCATCGGCGTGGGCCCCGCGTGCGCTTCCATGCCGGTCACCGTGCAGTCGTACCACGACAGGCCCATCACGGCCGGTACCACGCCGATCACCTTGTCGGCATCTTCCAGCACGGGGCCCTGCTCGATGTGCGTCTCGAAGTAGGCGCCGATCGGATGATCGCCTGGCACCTGCGTGCCCTTGTACCCGATGCGTTCCAGTTCCTCGCCGACCGTCTTGCCATCGACATCCTTCGCGGCGTAGGCCGTCTCCAGCGAGAAGGCGCCGCAGAACACGCCGGAGCCCATCATCACGGGCACGAAGCGCGAGCCTTCCTCGTTGGTCCAGAACGCCACCTCGATCGGCGCCTCCGTGCGGATGCCGTGGTCGTTCAGCGTGCGCACCACTTCCAGGCCGGCCAGCACGCCGTAGTTGCCGTCGAACTTGCCGCCGGTGGGCTGCGTGTCGATATGGCTGCCCGTCATGACCGGTGGCAGCGCGTCGTTCGTGCCGGCGCGGCGCATGAACACATTGCCGATCTGGTCGATGGTGACCGTCATGCCGGCCGCTTTTCCCCAGCCGACGACGAGGTCGCGGCCCTGGCGGTCCAGGTCCGTCAGCGCCAGGCGCTTCACGCCGCCCTTCTCCGTGGCGCCGATCTGCGCCAGTGCCATCAGCGCATCCCACAGGCGCTTGCCATCCACGCGCAGGCCGTTCAATACACTCATTTTCTCTTCCCTACTGAGGTCGTTCATATCGATTCCTTGTTCAGGCGGTGACGGGGACAAAGGCGGGGCGGTCGATATGGCGTCCGGCGCCCTCGACAGCCATCAGTTCGCCGCGGTGGAACACCACCTTGCCGGCGGCAACGGTGGTACCGGGAATGCCCTGCACGGTGCGGCCTTCGAAGACATTGAAGCCGCCCTTCGAATGCTGCGTCTTGGCCGAGATGGTGCGCGTGCCGGCCGGATCCCAGACGACGATGTCCGCATCCGCGCCGGCCTGGATCACGCCCTTGCGCGGATAGATATTGAAGATCTGCGCCGCATTGGTCGAGGTGATGCGCACGAATTCGGAGGGCGTCAGCAGGCCCTTGTTGACGCCTTCGTCCCAGATCACGGCCATGCGCTCCTCGACGCCGCCGCAGCCGTTCGGGATCTTCGTGAAGTTGTCGCGCCCCGCCGCCTTCTGCTCGCCGCAGAAGGTGCAGTGGTCGGTGGCGGTCGTGTGCAAGTTCCCGCCCTGCAGGCCCTGCCACAGCGCACGCTGGTGCTCCTTGCTGCGGAACGGTGGGCTCATCACGTGGCCCGCCGCGAATTCGAAATCGGGCGACTGGTAGACGCTCTCGTCGATCAGCAGATGCCCCGCCAGTGCCTCGCCGTAGACGCGCTGGCCCATCGCGCGGGCGCGCGTGATCGCATCAAGCGACTCCTTGCACGACACGTGCACGATGTACAGGGGCGTTTGCAGCACGTTGGCAATGGCGATGGCCCGGTTGGCCGCCTCTGCTTCCACGGCCGGTGGACGCGACAGCGGATGCGACGCCGGCCCCGTCAGGCCCTTCTTCAGCAGGTCCTGCTGCAGCTGGTAGACCAGCTCCCCGTTCTCCGCATGCACGGTGGGGATCGCGCCCAGCTCCAGCGAGCGGCGGAAGCTTTTCACCAGCGTTTCGTCATCCGCCATGATGGCGTTCTTGTACGCCATGAAGTGCTTGAAACTGTTCACGCCATGGTCGCGCACCAAGGTGCCCATCTCCTCGTGCACGAGATCGGACCACCAGGTGATCGCCACGTGGAAGGTGTAGTCGCCGGCCGCCTTCGCCGCCCAGCCGCGCCACTGGTGATAGGCCTCCAGGGGGGACTGCTGCGGATTCGGGATGACGAAGTCGATGATCGTCGTGGTGCCGCCCGCCAGGCCGGCGGCCGTGCCGGTAAAGAAATCGTCCGCCGTGACGGTGCCCATGAACGGCAGGTTCATGTGCGTGTGCGGGTCGATCCCGCCCGGCATCACGTACTGGCCGCCGGCGTCGATGGTCTGTGCGCCAGCCGGCGCCTCCAGGTTGTCGCCCACGGCGACGATGCGGCCGCCGTCGCACAGCACGTCGGCACGGAAGGCGCGGTCGGCATTGACGACGGTGCCGCCGCGAATCAGGATGCTCATCGGGTTTCTCCATTCAGTACTGGCGTGGCGGTGTCCAGCGCCGGAGCACGCATCAGCGCACCGTAGACGATGGCGGAAATGGCGATGCCGACGAACCAGGCGTACGTATAGATCGTCTTGAACAGATCGCTCACGGTCGGGAAGGCGGCCGGGAACGCGGCGTTCAGGAAGCCCGGCACGTTCGGCGCCACGCCCACCGCGAACGCGGCGATCGCGGCCAGGTTCCAGCCGTTGCGGTACGAGTAGATGCCGTTGTCGCGGTACAGCTCCGCCACCTGCAGCTCCGTCTTGCGCACGAAGTAGTAATCCACGATCAGCACGCCGGCGATGGGGCCCAGCAGCGCCGAGTAGCCGATCAGCCACGTGAAGATGTAGCCCTGCGTCGTCTCCAGCAGCTTCCACGGCATCATCGCCAGCGCGATGCCGGCCGTGATGAAGCCGCCGGTGCGGTACGAGATCGTCTTCGGCGCCAGCGCGGAGAAGTCATATGCGGGACCGACCAGGTTCGCGGCCAGGTTGACGCTGACCGTATCGACCAGCAGCACGACCAGCGCCACCAGCACGGCCACGCCCGTCATGCGCGCGGCCAGGTCGACCGGGTCCCAGATCGCCTTGCCATACAGGACGACCGTGGCGGAGGTGACGATGACGGCCAGCGCCGCCAGCAATCCCATCGGCACCGGCAGGCCGACGGACTGGCCCACGATCTGGTCCTTCTGCGAATGGGCGAAGCGGGTGAAGTCGGGGATGTTCAGCGCCAGCGTGGCCCAGAAGCCCACCATCGCCGTCAGCGAGGGCCAGAACGCCGTCCAGAACTGCCCGGCCTTGGCACCGCCCGGCGCGAACGCGGACGGCTGGTCCAGCAGCGGGCCGAAACCGCCGGCCTTCTCGTTCACCCACCACAGCAGCACGAAGCAGATGGCGATCTTCAGCGGCGCCGTGTACGTCTCCAGCTTGCGGATCGAATCCATGCCGTGCACGATGTACCAGAACTGGATCGCCCAGAACGCCAGGAAGCAGGCCAGTTGCGCGCCGTTGATGCCCAGGCCCGCGATCTTGTCGCCGCCGATCTCGTGCCCCATCAGGACACCGAGCAGCGTGTAGATCATCTGGCCGCCGAACCAGGTCTGGATGCCGTACCAGCCGCAGGCCACGATGGCGCGCATCAGCGCCGGCAGCTTGGCGCCGGACGTGCCGAACGAGGCGCGTGCCAGCACGGCGTACGGGATGCCGTACTTGGTGCCGGCATGGCCGATGGCCAGCATCGGTACCAGCACGATCGCATTGGCCAGGAACACGGTGCCAACGGCCTGCCAGGCCGACATGCCGCCTTCGACGAGGCTGGCGGACAGCGTGTAGGCGGGAATGCACATCACCATGCCGACCCACAGCGCGGCGAAGTGGTACCAGCGCCAGGTGCGCTGGGCGGCCGTAGTGGGGGCGAGGTCTGCGTTCCAGAGGTTGGGGTTGGCGTTCGGTTCGTGGGTCACTGGGGGCTCCGGATAAATGGCGACAGTTGCGTTGGTGGGGTCTGGCGACGAGCCGATGACTTTCGCAGACATCGGGGTCAGTCCCCGAACGGCCGGGGACAGACCCCAAAATTCACGCGGCGGTGGGCACCTTCTCGGCGCGGGGATTGCGCGGATCCTGCGTCCAGTTCATGTATGGCTTGCCAGTCTGCTGCGGCAGCATCGTGATGCAGTTCTGTACCGGGCAGGTGATCTCGCACAGGTTGCAGCCCACGCACTCTTCCTCGATGACCTCGTAGGTGCGCTTGCCCGTCGCTTCGTCCACCAGCCGGGCAATGGCCTGGTGCGACGTGTCCTCGCACGCCACGTGGCAGCGCCCGCAGCCGATGCAGTCCGCCTGGCTGATGTGCGCGATCGTCTTGAAGTTCATGTCCAGGTACTTCCAGTCCGTCGTGTGCGGCACGGCCTGGCCGCGGAAGTCCTCGATCGTGCGGTAGCCTTTGGACTCCATCCAGCGCGCCAGGCCGTCCTTCATCTCTTCGACGATGCGGAAGCCATGCAGCATCGCCGCCGTGCACACCTGCACGCAGCCGGCGCCCAGCGAGATGAACTCGGCCGCGTCGCGCCAGTTGTTGATGCCGCCGATGCCGGAGATGGGCAGGCCCAGCGTCTCGGGATCGCGGGCGATCTCGGCCACCATGTTCAGCGCGATCGGCTTCACGGCCGTGCCGCAGTAGCCGCCGTGCGTGCTGGCGCCGCCAACGACGGGCAGTGCCACCATCCGGTCCAGGTCGATCGACGTGATCGAGTTGATCGTGTTGATCAGCGAGACGGCATCCGCGCCGCCCTTCTGCGCCGCACGCGCCGGCTGGCGCACGTCCGTGATGTTCGGCGTGAGCTTGACGATGACGGGCAGGCGGCTGTGCTTCTTGCACCATGCGGTAACCATCTGCACATACTCCGGCACCTGGCCGACGGCAGCGCCCATGCCCCGCTCCGGCATGCCATGCGGGCAGCCGAAATTGAGCTCGATGCCGTCGGCACCCGTCGCTTCGACCTTCGGCAGGATATCGGCCCAGTAGTGCTCCTCGCAAGGCAGCATCAGCGAGACGACGATGGCGCGGTCCGGCCAGGCTTCCTTGACGGCGGTGATCTCGCGCAGGTTGATGTCCAGCGCGCGGTCCGTGATCAGCTCGATGTTGTTGAAGCCGATGACCTCGCGGTTCTTGCCGTAGATGGCGGAGTAGCGCGACGACACGTTGACGGCCGGCGGATCCTCGCCCAGCGTCTTCCACACGACACCGCCCCAGCCGGCTTCGAAGGCGCGGATCACGTTGTAGGCCTTGTCGGTGGGCGGCGCGGAGGCCAGCCAGAACGGATTCGGCGACTTGATGCCGCAGAAGTCGATGCTCAGATCGGCGCCGCTGCTCGCGAAGGTACTCATTATGCTGCCTCCAGTTTCATCAGGATGTCGGCATGGATCGCCATGGCCGCGAGTTTGCCGTGCTGGACCGCCTGCACCGTCAGGTCCTGCCCCGGTGCCACGCAGTCGCCGCCCGCATAGATGCCCGGCAGGACGGTGCGGAAGTGTTCGTCGACGTGGATGCGGTCGCCGTCGCGCTGCAGCAGCGTGGCCAGCGGATCGGCCAGCGAGCCGTCGTCCATCGTCTGCCCGATCGCCTTGAAGATGGCGTCCGCCGCGATTTCGAAGGTTTCGCCCGTGCCGGCCAGGCGGCCGCCATCGAGGCGGGTCTTTTCGAAGCGCATGCCCCTCACGCGGCCGAAGCCGTCGAGCAGCACGGCCAGCGGCTGGGCCCACGTGACCATGCGCACCTGGTTGGCCTTGGCGATGTCCTGCTCATGGTGCGTGGCCGTCATCGCATCGAAGCCGCGGCGGTAGACCAGCGTGACTTCCTCGGCACCCAGGCGCCCGATCTGCACGGCCATGTCGATCGCCGTGTTGCCGGCACCGATGACGATGGCGCGCTTCGGCACCGGCAGCGCGGCCAGGTCGCGGGCCTGGCGCAGTTCGGCGATGTAATCCACGGCCGCCAGCAGGCCGGCGGCTTCCTCGCCCGTCAGGCCCAGCTTGCGGCTGGCGCCCAGGCCCAGGCCCAGGAACACGGCGTCGTAATTCGCGTGCAGGTCCTTCAGGTGCAGGTTGTCGCCCAGGCGCTGGCCGTGGCGCACTTCGATGCCGCCGATCGACAGCAGGAAGTTCACTTCGCGCTGCGCGAAATCTTCCGTGAGCTTGTACTTGGCGATGCCGTATTCGTTCAGGCCGCCGGCCTTTTCCTGCGCTTCGAAGACGACGACATCGTTGCCCAGCATGGCGAGACGGTGCGCGCACGACAGGCCCGCGGGACCGGCGCCGACGACGGCGACCGTCTTGCCGGTGGACCGGGCGCGCTGGAACGGCTGCTCGGTAAAGCTCATGTTATCGAGTGCGTAGCGCTGCAGCAGCGCGATCTTCACCGGCTGGCCTTCCGCATCGTGATTGCGCACGCAGGCATCCTCGCACAGGATCTCGGTGGGACAGACGCGTGCACAGCTGCCGCCGAAGATGTTCTGTTTCAGGATGCCAATGGCGGCGCCGTCGACATTGCGGTCGTGGATATTGCGGATGAAGCTGGCCACGTCGATATCGGACGGGCAGATGCGCGTGCACGGCGCGTCGTAGCAGTACAGGCAGCGCGCGCTTTCGATCGCGGCCTGGCGCGCGTTCAGCGGCGGCATCAGGTCGGTGAAGTGCGTGGCCAGTTCCGCGTTGGAGGCGCTGGCGTGCGGGATGTAATTGAGTGAATCGAGCATGGCTGGGGTTCCTGGCTTGGTGGCTTGAATCCTGAATCCTGTTGAGACTTCACTGTGCGGGCAAAGGGCCGGGGTCAGTCCTCGATGGGGCAAAACCCGGCGGGACGGCCCCCGGTGCGCAGCAGTCCCGGGCGTCGAAACTGCCTTTACTTCATTTGAGGGAATGCAAATTCCGCGCCAGCGCTGGCAGTGCTGTTGACCGATGCGGGCCAGCGCTGCATCACGGCCTTGTGGCGCGTGTAGAAGCGCACGCCCTCGGGACCGTAGGCATGGTGGTCGCCGAACAGGCTGCGCTTCCAGCCGCCGAAACTGTTGAACGCCATCGGTACCGGCAGCGGCACGTTCACCCCCACCATGCCCACTTCGATCTGCCGCACGAACTCGCGCGCCACGCCGCCATCGCGCGTGAAGATCGCCACGCCGTTGCCGTATTCGTTGCGGTTGATGAGTTCCACGGCGGTGCCCACGTCCGGCAGCCGCATCACGCACAGCACGGGACCGAAGATCTCTTCCTTGTAGATGGTCATGTCCTCCGTCACGTGATCGAACAGCGTGCCGCCCACGAAGAAGCCGTTGGGCCGGTCGGCCACCTGGTAGTTGCGGCCATCGACGAGCAGCTGGGCGCCCTGCTCCACGCCGCTGCCGATCAGGCGCTCGATGCGCCCCTTCGCCGCAAGCGTGACGACAGGACCCATCTCGGCATCGTGCGCCGCGCCGTCGCGTACTTTCAGTGCAGCCGTGCGCTGTTGCAGTGCGCTCACGAGCTTGTCGCCCGCATCACCGATCGCGACGACGACGGAGATCGCCATGCAGCGTTCGCCGGCCGAACCAAACGCGGCGCCCATCAATGCATCGACGGCCATCTCCATATCCGCATCGGGCATCACGACCATATGGTTTTTCGCACCGCCCAGGGCCTGGACGCGCTTGCCGTTGGCACTGCCTTTCGCATAGATGTATTCGGCGATCGGCGTCGAGCCCACGAAGCTGACCGCCTGAACGGACGGGTGTTCCAGCAAGGCGTCGACCACCAGCTTGTCGCCCTGGACCACGTTGAACACGCCGTCCGGCAGGCCCGCCTGCTTCAGCAACTGCGCATGCAGCAGCGCCGGCGACGGATCGCGTTCGGAGGGTTTCAGGATGAAGGTATTGCCGCAGGCGAGCGCCACGGGGAACATCCACATCGGCACCATCACGGGGAAGTTGAACGGCGTGATGCCGGCCACGACGCCGAGCGGCTGGCGCATCGACCACGCATCGATGCCGCGCGCGATCTGGTCGGTGAATTCGCCTTTGAGCAGTTGCGGAATGCCGAGCGCGAACTCGACGACTTCGATGCCGCGCGCCACCTCACCGCGCGCATCGGCCAGCGTCTTGCCGTGCTCACGGGTCAGCATGGCCGCGAATTCCTCCGTGTGGTCCTGGCACAGTTGCAGGTACTTTGCCAGCACGCGGGCACGGCCCAGCGGCGGCGTGTTGGCCCAGGCAGCAAAGGCTTCCCTGGCGGCGCGTGCGGCGGCATCCACTTCTTCCGCCGTACCCAGCGCCACGCGGGCCACCGGTTCGCCGAGGGCGGGGTTGAAGACATCGGCGTAGCGGCCGCTCGTGGTATCGGACTTGGCGCCGTTGATGAAGTGGGTGATGGTGTCCAGGGTGCTCATGGGTGCCTCGGTTGGTGATCCTGCGTTGTGATGATGTGGGCAATGGCCCGTGGCGGTGGCGCCACGGGGTCTGGCTCCGCCACTGTTTGCCTGCGCTGTTACACGTTGCCTGTGCTGCGGTGCCTGACCCCAGCTTTTACTTCGCGCTCCTGCACCGCGCGAACTTGCGTTGAAGGCTGGGGTCAGGCACCGCGGCCACTGCCGCCGACTTCGGTCAAGCACGTTGCCGGCGGAGCCAGACCCCGGCTGCTCTACGGTCCTCGCCCAAAGGCTGGGGTCAGGCACCGCAGCCACTGCCGCCGACTTCGGTCAAGCACGTTGCCAGCGGAGCCAGACCCCGGCGGATCCACCGCTGCGACTCATTCCGGCGAATCCGCCGCTGCGGTTAATCCAGCCCCTTCAACACCTTGGCCAGCTTGCCGAACAGCTCGTCGATATGCTGTTTCTCGAACACCAGCGGGGGAGACAGCGCGATGATGTCGCCCGTCACGCGGATCAGCACCCCGTCGGCAAACGCCTGCTTGAACGCGGCATAGGCACGCGCGCCGGGCTTGCCGGGAATCGATGCGAGCTCGATGCCGGCGATCAGGCCGATCACGCGCAGGTCGATCACGTGCGGCAAGTCCTTCAGCGAATACACCGCGTCGGCCCAGTAGTCCTGCAGGCCTTTCGCATGGCCGAGGATGTCCTGTTCCTCGAACACTTCCAGCGTGGCGAGCGAGGCCGCGCAGGCCAGCGGGTGGCCGGAGTACGTGTAGCCGTGGAACAGCTCGATGCCGGCCGGCGCATCCAGGAACGCGTCGTGCAGGAAGGCCTTGGTGAACACGGCGCCCATCGGCACGGTGCCATTGGTGAGGCCCTTGGCGGTCGTCATCATGTCCGGCTCGACGTCGAAGTAGTCGGCGGCGAACGGCGTGGTCATGCGGCCGAAGCCGGTGATCACTTCATCGAAGATCAGCAGGATGCCGTGCTTCGTGCACAGCTCGCGCAGCCGCTTCAGGTAGCCCTTCGGCGGAACCAGCACGCCGGTGGAGCCGGCGACGGGTTCCACGATCACGGCGGCGATCATGGACGCATCGTGCAGCGTGACGAGGCGCTCCAGTTCATCGGCCAGGTGCGCGCCGTATTCCGGCTCGCCGCGCGTGAAGGCATTCTTCTCCAGGTTGTGCGTGTGCGGCAGGTGATCGACACCGGGCAGCAGCGGGCCATACGGCTTGCGGTTCGCGGCGATGCCGCCGACGGAAATGCCGCCGAAGCCCACGCCGTGGTACCCGCGTTCGCGGCCGATCAGCCGGGTACGCGAGCCCTCGCCCCGTGCGCGGTGGTAGGCCAGCGCGATCTTCAGCGCCGTGTCCACTGCCTCGGAACCGGAGTTCGTGTAGAACACGTGGCCGTAGCGGTGATTGGTGTAGGCCATCAGCTTGTCGGCCAGTTCGAACGCGGCCGGGTGGCCCATCTGGAAGGTGGGCGCGAAATCGAGCTGCCCCACCATCTCGCGCACGGCCGCCACGATCTTCGGCTGCGCGTGGCCGCAAGGGACGCACCACAGGCCCGCGGTGCCATCGAGGATGGCATTGCCGTCGACGTCCCGGTAATGCACGCCGGCCGCGGAGACCAGCAGCCGCGGGCTCGCCTTGAAATCGCGGTTGTTCGTGAAGGGCATCCAGAACGATGCCAGGGAGTCGGGACGGGTTTCGTTCATGTGGTCTCCAGTGGGGCGGGTCGGGCTGCAGCTGCCCGTGAATTTGTTTGCCGATGCCAGTCGATTCTTTACCAGTTGGCAAAACCTTGATGCAATAATAGACACGCCACCCGCGCTGGCACAGATACACAATCGCGAAAGCGCTCCAACCGTACAGGTCTTAAAACCACTACAGTTTGACGGGGAAGGTCCGATGGCAGTCAGCCGCAACATTGCGCAAGATCAAAACGCAGAAGCATCAAAAAGAGTTGTTTCGTGGCCGGTCATCCCGATTTCCCGGGCGGACAAGGGCAGTCTCGTGGAAAAGATCGTGACGGTTCTCACCGGCATGATTTCGGGAAAGGAATTGCGGATCGGTGCAAAAATGCCCTCCGTGCGGCAGTTCGCGAAGTGTAATGGCGTGAGTACCTTTACAGTTGTCGAGGCCTACGACCGGCTCGTCACGCTCGGCCTGCTGTCCTCGCGGCGCGGTTCCGGCTACTACGTGGCCCGCCAGGACGTGCCCTCGCAACTGCCGCCCGCCGCCGCCGCGGGACCCGTCACGATGGATGCGCTGACCTCCGACCTGTACTCAGGCATGTCCGATGCGCTGCCCGTGGGCGCCGGCTGGCTGCCGCCCGAATGGTATGGCGACGATACGATCCTGGATGCCGTACGCCACGCGATGCGCATCCCCGCCAACCGCCTGCGCGGCTACGGCCATCCGCTGGGGTTTCCGGCGCTGCGCCAGCACCTGGCCAGCACGCTCTCCGAAGAGCTGTTCCCCGTCGAGCCGGACCAGGTGCTGCTCACGCATGGCGCCACGCACGCGTTCGACCTGGTGCTGCGCACGCTGACGCGGCCGGGCGACACGGTGCTGGTCGAGGACCCCGGCTACAGCAACCTGCTCTCGCTCATCCGGCATCATGGCTGCAACGCGGTCGGCATCCCGCGCGGCGACGCGGGCCTGGACCTGGACGTGCTGGCCGAACTGGCCCGCGAGCGCCAGCCGAAGCTCATGTTCGTCAACACGGTGCTGCAGAATCCCCTCGGCACGTCGCTGTCGCAGGCGCAGGCGCACCGGCTGCTGGCGCTGGCCGAGCAGCACGACTTCTGGCTGGTGGAAGACGATATCTACCGCGAACTGGCCGGCAAGGGCGAAGCGTCGCTGGCGGCGATGGATGGGCTGCGCCGCGTGATCCGTGTCGGCAGTTTTTCCAAGACGCTGTCGCCGGTGCTGCGCGTGGGCTCGATCTGCGCCTCCGCCTCGCTGCTGCCGGAACTGGTGCGCGTGAAGATGCTGACGGGGCTGACGACCTCGGAGGTGAACGAACGCGCGGTCTACCACGCCGTGACGGCCCGCCCCTACCGCCGCACCGTGGAGAAGCTGGTGGCGCAGCTGGAAGCGGGCCGCGAGCGCAGCATCGATGCGCTGGCCGAAGCGGGCCTGCAGCCGGTGGCGCGGCCCCGGGGCGGCATGTTCGTCAGCGCCGGCTGGCCGGTGGCGCCCTCGCCTGCCTTCAACGCGCGCGCCATCGCGGACCAGGCGCTGCGTGCCGGCATCCTGCTGTCGCCGGACGAATTCTTCCTGCTGCGCGACAGCGCCAGCGTGTGGTTCCGCTTCAACGTGGCGTTCGCCCACGAAGCGGTGCTGCGCAACTTCCTGCGCACCGTCTGGAGAGACCATGGCCAGTGACACCCCCACCCGCCGCGTGCTGAACCGCAGCCGGCTGGAAGCGGACATCGCCGCCGTTGCCGTGCGCGTGTTCGCCGAATGCGGCTACGAAGGCGCCTCGGTCGCCACGATCGCGGAAGCCGCCGGCCTGTCGAAGCAGAACCTGATGTACTACTTCCCCACCAAGCAGGAGCTGTATCAGCGCGTGCTGGACGATGTGCTGGACGACTGGCTGGCGCGCATGTCCAGCCTGGCCGAGGCGGACGAGGACTCGGTGCCGGGCGACGTGCTGCGCGCCTACGTGCAGGCGAAGCTGCGTTTCTCGCGCGAGCAGCCGTATGCGTCGCGCGTGTATGCGATGGAGGTGATCGGCGGCGCGCAGCTGTACGGTGAACAGATCCGCGCGCGCGTGGTGCCGGTGCTGAAGCGGGATATCGACGTGTTCGAGCGGTGGATCGCGGCGGGCCGCATCGCGCCCGTCGATGCCACGCACCTGCTGTTCGCCATCTGGGCGATGACGCAGTCGTATGCGGACTTTTCGGCGCAGATGGGACTGGTGCTGGGCCGCCGCCAGCTGACCCGCCGCGATTTCGACGCGGCCGAGGAGACCATCGTGCGGATGGTGCTGGCGGCGGTGCGGATGCCGGGGAGCTGACGTCCCCTGCCTTCCGGATCCGATGTCGTTACAACGATCAGATGTCTTTACGGCGGCGGCGCAGCTGCAGGCCGCCCAGCACGGCCAGGCCGGCGGCGAACAGCGCCAGGCTGCCTGGTTCCGGTACCGCCGAAACCGGCGGCAGGTAGCCCGTGAACGGCTGCAGGTGGATTTCGCCGGCGCCCTGCGCCAGTTCCTTGACGAACACGCCGCCTTCCAGGTTCTGCGAGTTGCTCAGGTAGGCATCGGTGGCCAGGATCGCGCCGCCGAACTGGGCGGTGATGTTCAGGCTGGTCGCTTCGTAGAAGTTCCAGATCGCCTTGCTGCCGATCGCCTGCGCGCTGCCGCCCAGGAAGTTGGCGCCGATCGAGGCGGTCGTCACGTCGGTATTGAAGATCACGGTGCTGGCGCCGTTCAGGTTGAACTGGAACTCGCCCAGCCTGAACAGCGATTCGTCGATGGCGGTCAGGTCGAACACGGCCACGCCGCTGCCGTTGGCCACCGCGTTGAACGTGGCCTTGTTGCCGCTGACGGCCACGCTGCTGCCGGTGGACGACAATTTCGACAGCGACGTGGACAGGCCATTGAGCACCTGCGAGAAGTCGGTCGTTTGTGCCGCCTGCACGCCGGACAGGGCGGTGGCGACCGTCGCGCTCATCACGCCGCCGTTGGTCTGGCCACCCGAAAAGCCGCCGGCCGCGTACATGGCGCCGTTGAAGTTGGTGTTCGACGCCGCGCCCGCCACATACGAAGCGCCCGCATTGACGGTGGAGTTGGACATGGCACCGCCCACCACGGCGCCGCCGCCGTTCACCTTGACGTTGCTGACCGAGCCGGCCGCCGTCAGGCCTGCATATGCCGAAGCCGGCGTCGACGACCAGTGGCCACCGAATTCGCCGCCCGACACGGCGCCGCCTGCCCATGTGCGGCCGTCGATGTGCGACTGCGAATGGATGTTCGTGAGGGACACCACGTTGAACTGGTTCAGTACTTCCGTGGCCGTCAGCGGCGAGATGGCGGCGGCGTGGGCAGGGACGGAAGCGAAGGCGGTGGCCAAGAAGGCCGCGGTCAGGCTGGTGCGGAACATGGTTTCCTTTCGCGGCTTGGCCGCAGCATGGGTTGTACGTTGGATGATTGCAGGTTGAATAACTAAGCTTTCCTATAGGATAGCATAATTGCATGTTTATTTGCACCAAGTCAAATTCCTAATGGAAAATCCAGCATGTTTCTTGCGCCGTCGCCACACCACTCGTCCGCCGCCGATGCAAGTCGCCCCCGCGAATGCCCCATTCGTCGGATCGCCATTTGCATGGGCCCGGCGCGCCGCTACAGTGGCATCATCACAACGAGGAGGACACGATGAAAACCATCAACAAGACTTTCATGGAATCGGTCGGTGAAGCGGCGGACGAACTGGCGCGCATCGTGCGCCATGCCGCGCGGCGCATCAACCGCATGCCGTGGCCCGGCCTGCTGGCGCTGTGCGTGCTGCTGGCGCTGTTCGTGACGGTGCTGCCGCTGGCGCTGACGCTGTTCGTGGTGCTGCTGCTGGTGAAGCTGGTGGCGGGCGCGCTCGGCTGGTCGCACTACCAGCGCCGCCACCGTCCCGTGGCACCGGCGGCCGACACGCGCGCAGAATGATGCAGAAAACGGGCGACTGATGAACCGGGCGGAGCGGCGATGAAGGCAGCAATGGGAGGCGGCGCGCGCAGCGCACTGGCATTCGTGCGGGACCTGGGCGACACGGCCAGCACCCTGTGGTGGCAGTTCTTCGACTGGCTGGCGCAGGTGCCGTTCCGCCAGCTCTCCATCATGTGGGTGCTGGCGCTGCTGCTGGCCTGCACGCCGGTGGTGATGCCGCACCAGGCGTTCGCCTTCATCGTCATTTCCTTCGGCCTGAAGGTGCTGGCGGGCGGCAAGCGCAAGGCCGAGCTGCAGGCACGCGACGCCAGCGCGCAGGCCGGCACGGAAGGCCTGGAGCGCCGCCTGGTGGAAGCGCAGATGGCCGCGCTGCAGGCGCAGGTGGAGCCGCACTTCCTGTTCAACACGCTGGCACTGATCGGCCAGCTGATCGAGACGGACCCGCCGCAGGCCGCGCGCATCCACCAGCACCTGATCGACTACCTGCGCTCGACGCTGCCGCAGATGCGCGCCCGTGGCAACGGCACGCTGGCACGGCAGATCGCGCTGTCCCGCTCCTACCTCGCCATCATGCAGGCGCGCATGAAGACGCGGCTGGCCGTGTCGATCGACGTGCCGCCGGAACTGGCCAGCGCCACGTTCCCGCCGATGACGCTGCAGATCCTGATCGAGAACGCCATCAAGCACGGCCTGGAGCCGAAGATCGAGGGCGGCCGCATCGACATCCGCGCGTTCGTGGACGGCGCCGTACTGCAGGTGGACGTGCAGGACGACGGCGTGGGCTTCTCGCGCTACGCCGGCGACGGCATCGGCCTGGCCAATGTGCGCGAGCGCCTGAGGCTCGTCTACGGCACGCGCGCCGCACTGCTGATCGAAACGCCGGCCGAAGGCGGCTGCAAGGCGTCCGTGCGGGTGCCCTATGCGCCGGACATCTTCATGGAGCAAGCGGCATGAGCACGCCCGCCACGGCACTGATCGCGGACGACGAGGAACCGATGCGCGCCATGCTGCGCGCGCGGCTGCTGGAATGCTGGCCCGAACTGCAGATCGTGGCCGAAGCCCAAAATGGACTGGAAGCCATTGCGCTGGCCGGCCAGCACCGGCCCGACATCGTCTTCCTCGACATCCGCATGCCCGGCCTGTCCGGCATCGAGGCCGCGCGCATGCTGTTCGACCGGTGCCACATCGTGTTCGTGACGGCCTACGACCAGTACGCGATCGAGGCCTTCGAACAGGGCGCGCTGGATTATCTGCTGAAACCGGTGGGCGGCGAGCGGCTGCGCACCACCTGCGCGCGTCTGAAAACGCACCTGGCCCAGCACCGCGGCGAGCATCCCGACATTGCCGGCCAGCTGGCGCGCCTGCTCGACCAGCGCGACAAGGCCGGCCGCCGCGAGTACCTGCACTGGGTGCAGGCCCAGGTGGGCAACAGCCTGCGCATGATCAGCACGCGCGAGATCCTGTTCTTCCGCGCCGACGACAAGTACACGCGCGTGCAGACGGCGGCGGGCGAAGTGCTGATCCGCAAGACGCTGAAGGAACTGGCGGACGAACTGGATCCGGACGAGTTCTGGCGCATCCACCGCTCGACGCTGGTGCGCGTGGACGCGATCGCCGAAGTGACGCGCGACCTGCGCGGCCGCCAGATGGTGCGGGTGAAGAATTTCCACGAGGAGCTGGAGGTCAGCCGCGGCAATACGCACCTGTTCCAGCAGATGTGACCTGGTAAACACCACAAAAAAAAACGGGGCCACGAAGGCCCCGCTTTTGCCTGCGACATTCAAACGAGCGTCAGAACTTGTAGCGCGCTCCCACCATGTAGCGCGGTCCGCCCTGCGTGGCATTCAGCACCATCGACTTGGTGCGGCCATGGATGCGCTGCGTTTCGTCGTTCAGGTTGATCGCCTCCAGCGACAGGCTGATGTTCGGCGTGAGGTTGTAGCCGATCGACAGGTCCAGCTGGCCATACGGCTCCACGTATTGCGGATTGGCGCCCGCCTGGTCCGTGACCGAGGACAGGAACTCGTCGCGCCAGTTGTAGGCCGCGCGGATCGACCACTTGGCATCTTCGTAGATCCCCACGATATTGGCCGAATCGGACAGGCCCACCAGCGCGAACTGGTTGCCGGCACTGGCGTTGTCGTATTTCAGGTTCGACTTCACGTAGGTGTAGTTGGCCTGGATGCCGAAGCCGGTGCTGCCGAACATGTGCTGCCAGTTGACTTCGGCGCCCTTCAGGTTGGCCGACTTCTCGTTGACGAACGTGGTGATCTGGTACTTCGCGGCCGGATCGCCCGGGATGCCCGAGATGGTGCCGGTGGCGTGCCCCAGCGCGTTCTCGCCGGTGTACGTGACGCCCTGCTGGCCCCGGAAGTTGCGGAGGATGTAGTCGCGCAGGCAGTTGGTGTCCGTGGCGATGCAGCCTGCCGCCAGCGCCGCGTTCCAGTACTTGCCGCCCACCGGCGTCGTCACGTTGCCGGAGGTTTCCGTCAGCACCGTCTGGCCCGCATAGTTGGACAGGCTCTTGTGGAACACGCCCAGCGAGACGAGGCTCTGGCGCTGGTAGTACCACTCGGCCGACAGGTCGATGTTCTTCGACTTGACGGGTTCGAGCTGCGGGTTGCCGCGCGAGCCGGTGCCGTAGCTGACGGTGCCGGTCGGGTTGATCGTCGTGCCGCCCTGGATCTGGTCATAGCGCGGCCGGCCGATCGTCTGGCCATAGCTGGCGCGCACCTTGAAGTCCGGCCGCACGTCCATGTCCCAGTCGACGCTCGGCAGGAAGTGGTGGTACTTGCCCTTCAGCGTCATGAAGTCCTTGGTACCGAACACGTACGGCAGCTCGTTCTGCGACACCCAGTTCACGCCCGACACCGTCTGCGACAGCGCGGTGGACGTCACGTCCGTCTTCTCGTAGCGGAAGCCCACGCCGGTGTGCATCGGCATCGCGAAATCCCACTCGGTGTTCAGCTGCAGGTGCAGCGCGCGGCTCTTCTCCGTGGTGCGGCGGTCGTAGTCCGGATTGTCGAGGCTCGGCAGGTAGGAAGCCGGCATGCCCGTCGCATCGGAGGCGCGCTGGCGCATCGCCGCGAAGTTGAACAGGTGGATCTGCTGGAACAGCGCGGGATCGTCGTGGCCGCCCAGCTTGTCGAAGTACTGGCCCAGCGAGTCGAGGCGCCACAGGCTCTGCGGATAGTCGGCCGGCGTGGTGGCGCCGCCCCAGGTATCGCGCTGCACCTGCTGGAACGCCGAGCGGTTCTTCACGTTGGTGAGCGACACGCCGAAGTTCAGCTCCGACGCCTCGAACAGTTTCAGGCGGCCGCCGCCCTGGGCCTGGTCGATCTCCATCTTCTGGTAGCCGTCCTGGAACCACGAGCCGGAGACCTGCATCGGCGCGCGGTTGAAGTCGGCGCCCTGGATCGACAGCACCGGCATCTCGTGCGTGAAGTCCACGCCCGTGTTGCCGCGGCTGAAGCTGACGGTGGCCAGGTCGTTATTGGAACCGAACGGGCTGTCCTTCTTCGACACGGCGGTGGAATGGTGCGCATCGAAGGTGAAGCGCAGGTCCGGCGTGGCCTTCCACTGCAGGTTGAAGCCCAGCGAATTGTTTTCCGACTTGGTGGCGAAGTCGCCGCCGTTCATGGCGATGTCCTGGTTCGCCACGTTCTCCTGGTAGTACAGCGGCGAGGCGATCGGGCCATCCGTCCACTTGCTGACGGACGGGCCGAAGTTGAACCACGCGGACAGCTCGTGGTACTTGGTCTGCACCTTGTTCTGCGAGTAGGTGTAGTCGAGCGTGGTGGTCAGGTCCTTCTGCGGGCGGAACTGGAACGTCAGCTGGCCGTTGGTACGCTGGCGCTGCGAGCCGCGCATGAAGTACGAGATATTCTGCGGCACCGAGTACACGTCGCTTGCGTCCGGGCGGTTGGTGATGTCGCCGAAGCCGGTCTCGCCGGCCTGGGGGATGGTGCCGGTGCCGGTCTGGCTGCCGAGGTACGGGCCCTTCCAGCCATTGGTGATCGAGGCCGTGTTCACGCCCAGGTTGCGCTCCTGGTAGCTGGCGCTGACGGCCACGCCGAACATGCCATCGGCCCAGGTGGTGCTGTAGATGCCGGAGATTTCCGGCGTGTAGGAATGCTTCGCCTTGTCTTCCTGCGGCAGGTTGTCGTTGGACGTATCGTAGACGGCCTTCACGCCCACGCTGGCCTGCTTGCCGATGTCCAGCGGGCGCGCCGTCATGATGTTGATGGTGGCGCCGATGCCGCCCGGCGGCGTATCGGCGCGCGCGCTCTTGTACACCTGGATCTGCGACACGGACTCGGAGGCCAGGTTCGAGAAGTCGAACGCGCGGCCGGCCAGGTCGCCCAGGTTCGAGGTGGGCATCTGGCGGCCGTTGAGCAGCACCATGTTCAGGTCCGGGCCCACGCCGCGCACGGTAACCTGCGCGCCCTCGCCGCGGTTGCGATCGATCGACACGCCGCTGATGCGCTGCAGCGATTCGGCCAGGTTGGTGTCCGGGAACTTGCCGATATCGTCGGCCACGATGCCGTCGACGATGCCGTCCGAACCCCGCTTCAGGTTCAGCGTGGACTGCATGCTGGCGCGCAGGCCCGTCACGACGACGGTGGCGGCCGGGGCTTCCGTCAGGGGCGTGGTGGCGGTGGCCGTGGTGGCGGTGGCCGCTTCCTGGGCGTAGGCCGGTGCAACGAGGGTGGCGCAGGCGCCTGCCACGGCCAGAGTGACCAGGCGCAGGCGGGTAGCGGGACGCGGGGCGCCCCTGCGATGTGGGTGTAACACGGTGTCTCCTCTTCTCTTCGTGGAACGCCTTGTTGCGGCGTCTGTGGTGGTGCTGAATTCACCCGCTCCGGCTGGTTTTTATGTCCGGAACGTGTTCGCCCTGGTCGTCACGCGTTTGACAAGGCATGCGCTTAGGCGAACTCATGCGAAGAGAGTAGAGTTAGCGCAACCATCGGTCAATCGAATGAGCGGAAAAATATTGTTCATTCATGTGGCTTTCCGACGAGATTGCGGCGGGGCGGTACCGCTCCGGCATGCCGCGGCCTACAGCGCGATGGATGTCGCGAAAACGTTTTCATTATCAAATCAACGACTTCCCGCCGATAATGTTTGAAAACGTTTTCTTAACATCGCCGCCCGGGATGCCAGGGTGGCCGGACCACCTGATAACGCGGCCTGAAAGGCAGTTGTTGCAAAATTCGTACATTTCCATCCGACACGTACGACGTTGGTGTGCAATCGATTGCATGGCCCGCGCTTGGTCTCCGCGGCATGGCGGTCCTGGTCGCGCGCCCGGTATGGCAAAGCGCGCAGAGGGGCAGAAGGTGCTGCGCAACCATCATCGGCGGGGAACCGGCCCTGCTGCTCGGTTGCGCCGTGGAGCGCGTCGGAAACACCTGTTTTATTGCGGCTATCAAGTGGCAATGCTGCGCCGCCGCAGGCTGCCTGACCTCGCTTGCCGCGCCTATTGTGCTGGTCTATATTGGGGATTCGCCTGCCCGCCCACCAATGCGAAGGGAGAAACGATGATGCAGATACCGAAGCCGACGCGCGCCACGATCCTGCCCTGTTTGCGCTACCGTGACGCGCCCGCCGCCATCGAGTGGCTCTGCAGTACGCTGGGTTTCGAAGCCTCCCGCGTGACCTTCAATGAAGACGGATCCGTGGCCCATGCCCGCCTCACCTACGGCAACGGCATGCTGATGCTGGGCTCCCTTTTCGACACCGACTACGGCCGCCTGCTGAAGCAGCCGGCGGAGTTGCAGGGGTTCGTCACGCAAACCGCCTATCTCGTCGTCAACGATGCCGACCAGGTGCACGAGCGCGTGGTCAGCGCCGGCGCGCCGGTGGTGCTGCCGCTGCAGGACGAGGACTATGGCGGCCGTGGCTTCACCTGCCGCGATCCGGAGGGGCATGTTTGGAACATCGGCACGTATGACCCCTGGGAAGAGCCGGAATATCGTCAGTGAGCAGCGGTGGCGTGGCCGGCCAGTGCGTCGACCAGCGCCCTGTCGGTGACCTGCACTGGATGCACGCGGATCGGATCGCGATAGAGCGGCGGCAGGCCTGCGCATAGCTGGCGCAGCGCTTCGGTGGCCATGCGCGGCTGCACGTATTGATACTGCCGCGGATTGTCCGGGGCGGGCGGCCCTTCCATCGTCGAACCCCAGGCACCGAGCTCCATGAAGCCGAGCGCCCCCTCGTCCGGACCGGCCGCAAACACGAAGGTGCCGTCACGCGGATGGCCGAGGTAGCGGCGGATGGCGTGCCGTTCGGCCGGGCCGGCGTGCACCATCAGGCGATGGCGCAGCTGCGCGTAGGCGCGCGTGCATTCGAGGAAGGCGGTGCGGATGCCGCCGCGGCCGTGGCAGCACAGGAGCAGGTTGCCGAAGGCGTCGAGCAGCGCCACCGCGTTGCCGCTGCCGCCGTGCGCGCGGTCCCGCTCGAGCTGGTGCAGCAGGTAGGGTGCCAGCCCGGCATCCGGCTCGTGCGGTGGGCAGCGGTAGGTGAGCGCATCCGGGTCGGCGCGCTTGAGGGCCCGCACGACAGGGTGATCGGCCGGCAGCGTGGCGGGATCGAGCAGGCCGCTGCGGGGCGGATCGGCATCGAACAGCCCGGCCACCGCGCCGGTGGTGGCTTCGAACACGAGCGAGCACAGGGCCTGCGTGGGTTCGGCGATGGTCTTGCCGATGAAGAAGGCCGGCACCGCGGCACCGCTGGCGGGGCGCGCATAGGAGGATGAACCGAGCACGGCCGGATAGGCAAACGTGGCGCGGGCCTGTGCGCGCAGCGTTTCCGGCAGCGCCGTAAAGCTGTCGCCCCCCTCTTCCGCATGGTTGTAGTGGATGCCGGCGGTGCGGTCGTTGGCGGCCACCACCACGTGGAAGCCGGCCGCCAGGATCGCGCCGGCACACATGCAGCAAGGGTCGAGCGAGGTGACGATCGTGACGTCGGCGGGCGCCGGCAGCTCGCGGCCCCGGGCCGCCTCGGCGTGGTACCAGTCCACCAGCTGGCGCTCGCCATGCGCGGTGGGGTCCCACACGAGACCGTCGCGGATGACATCGTTGTGGACGGCCTGCAGCACATTGCCGAAGCCGTCCAGCATCACGCAGCCGACGCCGAACGTGCCCTGCGTCTTCGCGGCGATCGCTTCGAGCGAGGCGCGGGCGACGGCGGCCTGCACGTCGATCGTCTTTTTCACTGCAGGCTTACTTCTTCAGGTCCTGGCCGCCGAAGGCGTTCGGCAGCTGCGCGGCGGCCGTCGTCTCGAGGATATCGCCCTTCAGGTTCGTCAGCAGCACCGGCAGCTCGTTGCCGCCCAGTTCCAGGATCACCTGGCGGCAGGCGCCGCAGGGCGCGATGGGTCCTTCCGTCTCGCCAACGACGACGAGCCGGGCGAAATCGCCCTGCTGGTAGCCCTGCGCGAAGGCGCTGAAGAACGCCGTGCGCTCGGCGCAGTTGCACAGGCCGTAGGACGCGTTCTCCACGTTACAGCCATGGAAGACCTTGCCGTCATTGGCCAGCAGCGCCGCACCCACCTTGAAGTTGGAGTACGGCGTGTAGGCCTTCAGGCGCGCGGCCTTGGCTTCTTCGATCAGTTGTTCGGTGTTCATTATCCTGATACGTCTTTCAAATATGGGGACAGACCCCATTTTCCAGGCAATGTTTCCTGAAAAATGGGGCCTGTCCCTATTTTTAGGGGCGGATGGTGCGGTAGACGATCGGGTTGGCGGCGGGCGCCGTGGCGGCGATCGTGTACGCGGCCTGCACGTCGGCGATGGCGCGCTGGGCGGCCGCTTCCGTGCGGGCGTGGACGAAGGCGAGCGGCTGGCCCGCTTCGATGCGCTGGCCCAGTTCCGCCAGCGCCGTCAGGCCCACGGCGAAGTCGATCGGATCCTGCGGACGGGTGCGGCCGCCGCCCAGCGCGACGACGGCCAGGCCGAGGGCGCGGCAGTTCGTCGTGGCGGCGTAGCCCGATTGCAGGGCCGGCACCGGCACGATGATCGGTGCCTTCTCCAGGTAGTTGTCCGGGTTCTGCATCAGGTCCGCGGGACCGCCCAGCGCGGCGACCATGCGGCCGAAGCGGTCGGCGGCTTCGCCCGAATCGAGCGAGGCCTGCAGCTTGGCGCGCGCTTCCGTTTCGTCGGCGGCCAGCTTGCCCAGCACGAGCATCTCGGCGCACAGCGCCATGTTCACTTCGTGCAGGCGCGCGGGGCGCGACTTGCCCGTCAGGTAGTCGATCGCGCAGCGCACTTCCACCGCGTTGCCGGCGGCAGGGGCCAGCGATTCGTTCATGTCCGTCAGCAGGGCCGACGTCAGCGTGCCGGCGCCATTGCCGACGGCGACGATCGATTCGGCCAGCTCCACCGATTTCTCGTAGGTCGGCATGAACGCGCCGCTGCCGGCCTTCACGTCCATCGCCAGCACATCGAGGCCGGCGGCCAGCTTCTTCGACAGGATCGAACCGGTGATCATCGCCACCGATTCCACGGTGCCCGTCACGTCGCGGATGCCGTAGAAACGCTTGTCGGCCGGCGCCAGCGACGCCGTCTGGCCGATGATGGCCACGCCCACTTCCTTGACGACCTTGCGGAACAGGTCGTTGTCCGGCACCGTCGTGTAGCCGGGGATCGAGTCGAACTTGTCCAGCGTGCCGCCCGTGTGGCCCAGGCCACGGCCCGAGATCATCGGCACGAAGCCGCCGCAGGCCGCGATCATGGGGCCCAGCAGCAGCGAGATCACGTCGCCGACGCCGCCGGTGGAGTGCTTGTCCATCACGGGACCGGGCAGGTTCAGCGATTTCCACTCCAGCACGTCGCCGGAGTCGCGCATGGCGAGCGTGAACGCCACGCGCTCGTCCATCGTCATGTCGTTGAAGTAGACAGCCATCGCGAGCGCCGCGATCTGGCCTTCGGTGGTTTCACCGGTGGGGATGCCGCGCACGAAGAAGCGGATCTCGTCGGCGGTCAGTTCGCCCTTGTCGCGTTTCTTGCGGATGATTTCCTGGGGGAGGTACATGGGTGTTCTCTTTCTTTAAACCTGGGTGGCCGCGATCTTCCCGATCGCGGGCCTGGTGATTCGGTGCGCGGATGTCGCAGACGGCAGCCGCGTCACGGGGTCTGTCCCCGGCCAGCGCTGGCACTGCCGCGGGCCTGCTGCGCCAAACAGGGGACTGACCCCGATTTTTCGCGGCAAGACAGGCACGCTGGCGAAAATCGGGGTCAGTCCCCTTGCCACTGCCAACGGCAGGCGGCAACGTCAACACTACCGGGGACAGACCCCGGCCGTTCAGCTGCTATCTGAAACCTCAAACGCCGTAAGGGATCCAGATGTTCTTCACCTGCGTGGCATGCTGCAGCACGGTGCGGCCAGCCGATTGCTGCGTGCTGAACCAGTCGCGGCCTTTCGCGCCGCCGGTCCAGGTGCGCTTCAGCGAGCCGGCCGACAGGCGCTCGACTTCGGCGCAGCCCTCAAGCGAACCGTCGTGACGCCAGACCGCATCGATCTCCGAGTGCGTGGCCAGCGTGCGCGCCAGTTCGTCCGCGCTGCCGGTGACGATGTTCACCACGCCGCCCGGCAGGTCGGAGGTGTCGAACACCTGGTACAGGTCCGTCACGGACAGCGGATACGCTTCCGACGGCACGGCCACCACGCGGTTGCCCACGGCGATCGCCGGTGCCACCAGCGAGACGAAGCCCAGCAGCGGGTTCTCGTTCGGGCAGACGATGCCGATCACGCCGACCGCCTCGTTCAGCGCGACGGCGATGCCGTGCATTGGCGGCTGGTGCGCGGCGCCGTCGTACTTGTCGGCCCAGGCGGCCCAGTAGAACAGGCGTTCGATGGAGGCCTGCACTTCCTTCTCGGCCTCGCGCGTGCCGGTCTGCGCGGCGATGCGGTCGGCGAATTCGCGGCCGCGGGCGGCCAGGTTCTCGGCGATGTAGTACAGCACCTGGGCGCGGTTGTGCGCCGTGGCCTTCGTCCAGCCGCCGGCCTTGTGCGCGGCCTCGACGGCGTTGCGGATGTCCTTGCGGCTGCCCTCGCCCACTTCGGCCAGGAAGCTGCCGTCCGCACCGTGCACGGCACGGCTGTAGGCGCCGTCCGGGCGGGCCTGCTTGCCGCCGATGTACAGCTTGGCGGTACGGTCGATGGCGAACGGATCGCCCGACGGCGCGGCGCCCTTCGCAGCCGCTTTCACGACTGCCGGCAGCGCCGGACGGGCATCCTCGCTCACCGGCACCAGGTATTCGACCAGGCCTTCGCGGCCCCCTTCGCGGCCATAGCCCGATTCCTTGTAGCCACCGAAGCCAACCGCCGCATCGAACTGGTTCGCCGTGTTGATCCACACGACGCCGGCCTTGATCTGCGGCGCCACGTCCAGCGCCAGGCTGATGTTCTCGGACCACACGCACGCGGCCAGGCCGTACACGGTGTTGTTCGCCAGCTGGACCGCTTCGGCAGGGGTACGGAAGCTCATCGCCACCAGCACCGGGCCGAAGATCTCGGCCTGCGCGACGGCGGCGGACGTCGAGGCGCCCATGATCAGCGTCGGCGGGAACCATGAACCGTCGGCCGGCAGTTCGCAGGCGGCCGGCTGGTAGATCTCGCAGCCTTCGGCACGCGCCGCTTCGACGAGGCCGTGGATGCGCTGGCGCTGGATCGGATCGACCAGCGCGCCGATGTCCATCGACTTGTCGAGCGGCGAGCCGAGACGCAGGTTGTCCATGCGCGTCTTGAGCTTCTTCAGGAAGCGCTCTTCGACGGACTCCTGCACCAGCAGGCGCGAACCGGCACAGCACACCTGGCCCTGGTTGAACCAGATCGAATCGACCAGGCCTTCGATGGCCGCATCGATGTCGGCATCCTCGAACACGATGTACGGCGACTTGCCGCCCAGTTCCAGCGACAGCTTCTTGCCGGTGCCGGCGGTGGCCTGGCGGATCAGGCGGCCCACTTCCGTCGAGCCGGTGAACGCCAGCTTGTCGATGCCGGGATGGTTGACGATCGCCTCGCCGGTGCGGCCATCGCCGGTGACGATGTTGACGACACCGGCCGGCACGCCGGCCTGCACGCAGATCTCGGCAAACAGCAAGGCGGTCAGCGGCGTGAACTCGGCCGGCTTGAAGACGACCGTATTACCGGCGGCCAGCGCCGGCGCGATCTTCCAGGACAGCATCAGCAGCGGGAAATTCCACGGCACGATCTGGCCGACGACGCCGACCGGACGGTGGTTCGGGAACTCTTCGTCCAGCAGCTGTGCCCAGCCGGCGTGGTGATAGAAGTGACGCGCCACCAGCGGCAGGTCGGCATCGCGCGTTTCGCGGATCGTCTTGCCGTTATCGAGCGTCTCCAGCACGGCGAACAGGCGCGCGTGCTTCTGCATCAGGCGCGCGATCGCGTACAGGATCCTGGCGCGGCCATGGCCACCCAGCGCGGCCCATGCCGGCTGCGCGCGACGCGCGGCGCTCACGGCGCGGTCGACATCGTCGCTTGTGGCTTGCGTCAGTTCGGCCAGCGGCTTGCCGTCGGCCGGATTGGTGGACGCGAACAGCTCGCCGGCATCGGTCCAGGCGTTGTCGATGAACAGGCCGAACGTCCGGCCGCGCCCTTCCAGCCACGCTTGTGCTTCTTTCTGGCTTTCTGGAGCGGGGCCGTATTCCATGGTGTTCAAAATCTCGTTAATGGTTGGCATAGGGTTCTCAAGGTTGCGCGTGGCGGTGGGCGGCCGAATAATTGCCGGTCACATGGTGTTCCAGCTGGCGCTCGATGTCGGTCAGCAGGCTGGATGCACCGATGCGGAACAGGTGCGGCTCCAGCCACTCGTTGCCCAGCTCCTCCTTCATCACCGTCATGTACTGCAGCGCGGCCTTGGCCGTGCCCACGCCGCCGGCCGGCTTGTAGCCGATCTGGAAACCGGTGCGCTCGTGGTATTCGCGGATCGCGCGCACCATCACGAGGGACACGGGAATCGTGGCATTCACGCCCTCTTTACCGGTGGACGTCTTGATGAAGTCCGCGCCGGCCATCATGCAGACCCACGACGCCTTCGCCACGTTTTCCAGCGTGACCAGGTCGCCCGTGGCGAGGATCGCCTTCACGTGCGCGTCGCCGCAGGCCTGGCGGTAGGCCACCATCTCGTCGTACAGCGCCTGCCAGTTCCCCGTCAGCACGTGCTGGCGGGTGATGACGATGTCGATCTCCTGCGCGCCATCGGCCACCGACAGTTCGATCTCGCGCACCTTCGTTTCCATGCTCGTCAGGCCGGCCGGGAAGCCGGTCGACACGGCAGCGATGGGCAGGCGGCCCTGCAGCACCTTGTCGGCGTGGCGGATCATCTCGTGGTAGACGCAGACGGCGCCCGTTTTCAGGTTGCGGTCCTGCAGGCCCAGTGCCTCGACCAGGTCCGTGCGCAGCGGGCGCATCGCCTTCATGCACAGGCGCTCGACGCGGCCCGGCGTATCGTCGCCGGCCAGGGTCGTCAGGTCGATCAGCTCGATGGCTTTCACCAGCCAGGCGGCCTGGTATTCCTTCTTCACCGTGCGGCGGTTGGCCAGCGAGGCGGCGCGGCGTTCGGCGGCGGACTTGTTGACGTGGATGTGGTTCAGCCAGCCCAGGTCGAGGTCGATGGCTTCGTTGCGCTTGAAGTCTGCGGGGATACTCATAACAGGTTGGTTCCGTTCGAAAGGGGTGGCACGCCGAGGTGGTGCGCGATGGTCTGGCCGATGTCGGAGAACGTCTCCGAGATGCCCAGCTCGCGGGCCTTCACGCGCGGGCCGAAGAAGATCATCGGGATGTGCTCGCGGGTGTGGTCCGAACCGGGCGACGTGGGGTCGCAGCCATGGTCGGCGGTGATCACCACCAGGTCGTCGTCGCGCAGGCGGGCGATGAATTCGGGCAGGCGCGCATCCAGTTCGTGCAGGGCCTGCGAGTAGCCGGCCACGTCGCGGCGATGGCCGAAGTGCATGTCGAAGTCGACGAAGTTCACGAACGTCAGCGACTTGTCGCCCGCCTCCTTTTCCACTTCCAGCAGGCGGTCGAACAGCGCCATGTTGTCCGGCCCTTTCACCACGCGCGACACGCCCTGGCCCGCATAGATATCGCTGATCTTGCCGAGGGCGATGACTTCGCCGCCGGCATCCTTCACGTGGTCCAGCAGGGTCGGCGCCGAGGGCGGCACGGCGTAGTCGTGGCGGTTCGCGGTGCGCTTGTAGTTGCCGTCGCTGCCCAGGAAAGGACGGGCGATCACGCGGCCGATGTTGTACGGTTTTACGAGCTCGTAGGCTTTCTCGCACATGTCGAACAGGCGATCGAGGCCGAAGGCTTCCTCGTGCGCGGCGATCTGCAGCACGGAGTCGGCCGAGGTGTACAGGATCGGCTGGCCGGTCGCGACGCTTTCGTCACCCAGCTCGGTGATGATCGTGGTGCCGGACGCGTGGCAGTTGCCCAGGAAGCCCGGCACGCCGGTCAGTTCCTGCAGCTTGTCCGTCAGCTCCTTCGGGAAGGTCGGCACCGTCTTCGGGAAGTAGCCCCAGTCGAACAGCACCGGCACGCCGGCGATTTCCCAGTGGCCGCTCTGCGTGTCCTTGCCGGTCGACTGTTCGCGCGCCGCGCCCCAGGCACCGGTAAAACCTTCGCGCTGGCCGAAGCCGGCCGCCCACTGGCCGCTGGCCGCGTGGGCCGCAGCGCCCAGGCCCAGGCTTTCCAGCGCGGGCAGCGCCATCGGCTTGCCGCTGTCGGCGGCCCACTTGGCGATGTTCCCGAAGGTGTTGGTGGCGGCGTCGCCGTACTTGCCGGCATCCGGCGTGGCGCCGAGGCCGAACGAATCGAGCAGGAGGATGAATGCGCGTGACATGATGGTCCGTAAAAGTTCAAGGGCGGCCAAGGCCGCCCGTCATTGCTAGTTCTTCGCGATGTTCTCGAAGTACGCGTGGATCAGTTTCACCAGGCTTTCCGCGCCGATGGCCGCGTATTTCAGCGTCTGCTCGTGCGACAGGGGGAACGGCGACAGGCCTTCGGCCAGGTTGGTGATCACGGACACGCCCACGACCTTCAGGCCGCAGTGACGTGCCGGCACCACTTCCGGCACCACGGACATGCCCACGACATCGGCACCCAGGCGGCCGAACGCGCGGATCTCGGCGGGCGTTTCGAAGTTCGGGCCGGCGTAGGCGATGTACACGCCTTCGTGCAGCGTGATGTTCTGGGCCGCGGCGGTGTCCTGCAGGAGTTTGCGCAGGTCCGCGTCATACGCGTTGGCCATGCTGAAGAAACGGGGGCCGAAGCGCTCGTCGTTCGGGCCGATCATCGGCGTGCCGGGCAGGAAGTTGATATGGTCGCTCAGCGCCACCAGCGAACCGGCATCGACTTCCGGCCGCAGGGAGCCGGCCGCGTTGGTCACGAACAGGAATTCGCAGCCCAGCAGCTTCAGCGTGCGCACCGCGCTCGTCATCACGCCCAGGCCGTAACCCTCGTAGAAGTGGCCGCGGCCCTTCAGGCAGACGACCGGCACACCGGCCAGCGTGCCCACCACCATCTGGCCGGCGTGGCCGTGCACGGTGCTGATCGGGAAGCCCGGCAGCTCGTCGAAGCCGATCGCGACCGAGTCCGTCATCTGTTCGGCCAGCACGCCGAGGCCGGAGCCGAGGATCAGTGCGGCGCGCGGCGCGAAGTCTGCGCCAAGCGCGGCCGACATGCGCGCACGCACGATGGCGGCGGCCTGGAAGGGGGAATTATTCGACATTGGGTTCTCTCTGGTTGGAATCGCGATGGCGGCGCCACGGAGGTGCACGCACTTTATTCGGGCGCACCGATGGCAGGCGACACTATGCACCATGCGCTATATGTATGACAAATACCATTTAACTTGGCTATTTATATTCGGGAAATATAAATAAAGACGTATTATAACGAATCCCGGTGCCCAACTCATCCATTTGACACGCAATGGACAACTGTTTAGCATGCAAGACAAAAGTTAGAATGCCTCGCTACTGACTCTCCCCATGAGCAAGAAAGAACAGCTGTACCAACTGATCCGGTCCAACCCGTTCATCTCGCAGCAGGAGATGGCGGATGCGCTCGGCCTGTCCCGGTCCGCCGTGGCGGGTCATGTGGCCAGCCTGATCCGCGAGCGCCGGTTGATGGGGCGCGCCTATGTGCTGACCGAAGAGCGCACGGTGCTGTGCATCGGCGCCGCGAACCTGGACCGCAAGCTGCGCACGCTGCAGCCGCTGCGCATGGGCACCTCGAATCCGGCCGGCGCCGAGGAAACCTATGGCGGCGTGGCCCGCAATATCGCCGAGAACCTGGCGCGGCTGGGCAGCACCTGCGCCCTGCTGACGGCGGTCGGCGACGACGCCGCCGGCCACGCGCTGCTGGGCCACGCGCAGGCCAGCGGCATCGACACGACAGGCACGCTGACACTTGCCGGCGCCGCGACCGGCACTTATACGGCGGTGCTCGATGCCGGTGGCGAAATGGTCGTGGCGCTGGCCGACATGGCGATCTGCGAGCAGCTCACGCCCGAGTACCTGGCCGGCCGCCAGCAGCGCCGCCACGGCGCCGCGCTGGTGGTGGCGGACCTGAACCTGCCGCACGACAGCGTGGCCCTGCTGCTGGCCGATGCCGCGCGCGAGGCCACGCCGCTGGTGCTGGTGGCCGTGTCGCAGCCGAAGATGGCGCGCCTGCCGCGCAGCCTGGCTGGCCTGCGCCTGCTGATCCTGAACCACGGCGAACTGGAAACCCGCGCCGGCCGCGCACTGCCCAACCAGGCCGCCATCCGCGATGCCTGCCGCGCGCTGCAGGCCGAGGGCGCGCAGGACGTGATCGTGACGGCCGGCGCCGCCGGCGTCCACCACACGGCCGGCGACGAGCTGCACTGGCTGCCCGCTCATGAGGTGAGCGTGGTCGATGTCACCGGCGCCGGCGACGCCTTTTCGGCGGCCGTGTGCTGGTCGCTGGCCCAGGGCGATACCGATCTCGCTCACGCCTGCGCACGCGGCCTGCAGGCCGCCGCCCTCACGCTGCAAAGCCCGCACACCGTCTCACCAGAACTGACTGCCGGCCTGTTCGGCCAGGCGTCCTCCACAGAACAGGAATGACCATGCAACGCTACCTCTCCTTCTCGCCCGAAGTGGCCAATGCCCGCACCGCCGGCAAGCCGATCGTCGCGCTCGAATCGACCATCATCTCGCACGGCATGCCGTATCCGCAGAACGTGGTGACGGCAAAGGAAGTCGAGCAGATCATCCGCGATGCGGGCGCCGTGCCGGCCACCATCGCCATCATCGGCGGCAAGATCTGCGTGGGCCTGACGGACGAGCAGCTGGAATTGCTGGGCAATTCGCCGGAAGCGATGAAGGTCAGCCGCCGCGACCTGGCGTATGCGCTGTCGCAGAACAAGCTGGGCGCCACCACCGTCGCCGCCACGATGATCTGCGCGCAGCTGGCCGGCATTCCCGTGTTCGTCACGGGCGGCATCGGCGGCGTGCACCGCGGCGCGGAGACGAGCTTCGACATCTCGGCCGACCTGAAGGAACTGGCGCAGACCAATGTCGCCGTCGTCTGCGCGGGCGTGAAGTCGATCCTCGATATCGGCCTGACGCTGGAATACCTGGAAACGCAGGGCGTGCCGGTGGTCGCCGTCGGCCAGGAAGGCTTCCCCGCCTTCTTCACGCGCCAGAGCGGCTTCAATGCCGACTTCCGCCTGGACACGGCGACCGAGCAGGCAGCCTTCATCCGCACCAAGTGGGCGCTGGGCCTGGACGGCGGCGTGGTGGTGGCCGCGCCGGTGCCGGAAGCCGATGCGATGCCGAAGGAGGAGATCGACGCCATCACGCTGCAGGCGCTGCAGCAAGCCGAGGAGCTTGGCGTGATGGGCAAGAAGGTCACGCCGTTCCTGCTGGCGCGCATCAAGACGCTGACGGCCGGCCGCAGCCTGGCCACCAATATCGCGCTCGTGAAGAACAATGCCCGCGTGGGCGCGGCGCTGGCCCGTGCGCTGCTGGAGTTCCCTTCCGCCTGAATCTTCGAGCCGCCATCATGTCGATCGACCTGAAGCAACTGAAGTACTTCCTGGCCGTCGCTGAAGAAAAGAGCTTCAGCCGCGCCGCCGAACGGCTGCACATCTCGCAGCCGCCGCTGTCGCAGCAGATCATGAAGCTGGAGGCGGAACTGGGCGTGAAGCTGTTTGCCCGCACCACGCGCAGCTTCGAGCTGACGGTGGCCGGCCGCGCGCTGATGAACGAGGCGGCCGACATGCTGGCGAAGATGCGCATGACGATCGACACGGTGCGCCAGATCGACCGCGGCGAAGTGGGCCGGCTGCGCGTGGGCATCGTCGGGTCGGCGATGTGGGGGCCGATCCCCAGCCTGCTGGAGGAATTCCAGGGCAAGTATCCGAAAGTGACGTGGACCATCCACGAGCTGGGACCCACCGTGCAGTACGAGGCGCTGCGCGCCAAGCAGATCGACGTGGGCTTCTGGCGCGAGCCGAAGCTCGATGCGGAGGACCTGAAAAGCGACAGCCTGCGCCAGGAACTGTGCTTCCGCGAAAACGTGTGCGTGGCCGTCAACGAGCACCATCCGCTGGCCAAGCAGGACGCCATCGAACTCGTCGACCTGGCCAACGAACCGATGCTGACGCTGGCGCTCGACAAGTCGGCCTTCCCGCGCTACCTGATCCAATGCTGCGTCAACGCGGGCTTCCAGCCGACGATCTTCCAGGAAGCCTCCGAACCGCAGACGCTGCTGGCGATGGTGGGCGCGGGACTCGGCGTGACGCTGATGCCGGAGACGACGAGCCGCATCGGCTGGCCCGGCGTGGTCTTCCTGCCGATCCGCACCAACCCGCCCTCCGCCAACCTCTACATCACCTACACCACGACGGACGACGCCCCTGTCGTGCGCGCCTTCCTCAACATCCTGCGGCCGCCCGAGCGGCAGTGATAGCCAACTACGGCTGAGGTCGTGTCCACCATGGGGTCAGACCCCGACATAGACACGGCCTCGGCAGTTCGGCCCATGCTCAGCCTGTGTCCACCTTGGGGTCAACCCCGAAATCAGACACGAACTCAGCCTTTGCATGAACGCAGGCATCCAGATCCACGAACAAATAAAGATGAGGCCGTGTCCATGTCGGGGTCAGACCCCAAGGTGGACACGAACTGGGCAGTAGCTTAGAAGTTCATCCGGAACTGCACGCCATAGGTGCGCGGTTCGTTGAGGATGCCGGTCATGTTGTTGAAGTCGATGGCGCCCACGGATTGCACTTCGTCGGTGATGTTGCGGCCGTACAGGGCCAGGTCGTATTTGCCGTCGCCCCATTTGTAGCCGGCGCGCAGGCCGCCTTCCAGCAGGTCCTTCGCCTTGTACTCCTTGGCTTCGTACAGGAAGAAGTTATACGACGAGCGGTACGACCAGTCGGTGAACGCGTAGAACTCGCCGTTCGCGACCGGGGTGCTGTATTTCAGCGTGAAGTTGTGCTGCCACTTCGGCGCGCGCGGCAGCGGATTGCCGTCGATGAGGGCGACGCGGGTGCCGCCCACGAAGGAGATCGGGTTCGTCACCGTGCAGCCGCCGCCGCAAGGCAGCACGTACAGGCTGGCGTCCTTGATCTCGGTGTCGTTGTAGCTGCTGCCGAAGGTGGCGCTCCAGTTCTGCGACAGGTTGGCCTGCACGTCCAGCTCCACGCCCTGCCCCGTGGCCTTGTCCGCGTTCAGCAGCTGGTTCATGTTGATGGTGCCGCTGCCGGCCGTCAGCTGCTTGTCCTTCACGCGGTAGTGGAACACGGTGGCGGACAGGCGCGCGCGGCGGTCGAACAGGTCCTGCTTGACGCCGATCTCGCCGGACAGCACCTTCTCGGCACCGGCCATCGACGGCAGGCTGGTCAGATCGTTCAGGCGGCCCTGCATCGACGGCGCGCGGTAGCCGGTGGCCACGCGGGCGAACACATTGGTGTCCTTGTCGACGACGTAGGTACCGGAGACATCCCAGCTCACGTTGTTCGACTCGTCATGCAGCGGCAGGTAGGTACGGCCGGTGGTCTCGATGCGCTGGGCGGCGAAGTCCTTCTTGTCGTTCGTGTAGCGCAGGCCGGCGCGCAGCTTGAGCTGATCGCTGACGGCGTAGTTGACGGAACCGAACGCCGCCCACGATTTCGAGTTCTGCGTCTGCGTGGCGTAGTTCGGCGACTGCGGATTGCCCGGTGCCAGCGAATTGAACGCGATGCTGTCGATCGTGATGTCTTCCTTGAAGTAGAACAGGCCGGCGATCCACTGCAGGCGGTCCTTCGTGTTCGACTCGGCGCGCAGCTCCTGCGAGAACTGCTTGTGGTTCGGGATCAGGTCGGCCGTCTCCACGGTGAACGGGATGAAGCCGGGGCCGTATGGGGGCGCATACACGGCACCGTAGCCGCCATCGACGTCCGCGCGGCTGTAGAAGTCCAGCTTCTCGTAGCCGGTGATCGAGTGCAGCGTGATGCCCGGCAGGTCCCAGCGCAGGCGCATGTTGCCGCCCTTGTTCTTCAAGTGCTGCTCGTTGACGCCGTCGGTCGGGTAGCTGTCGTAGTCGAAGCCGTCGACCAGGTCGTTGGTGCCCGTCTTGAGGATATTGGCGCGGAACAGCGTGGCCGTGCCGTCCATGTCGCGGCCGTGCACATTGAACAGCGCCGAGAAGTCCGCGGAAGGTTTCACCAGCACCTGCAGGCGCGCGGCATTGTCCTTGTAGCCTTCGAAGTCGCGCGTGCCGGTGGCGCGCTCGTTGTGCACGCGGTCGCCGCGGTGCTGCGACGAGCCGGAGAAGCGGATCGCCACCGTGTCGCTGACGGGGATGTTGTAGGCACCGTCGACATTGCGCACCCGGTCCTTGCCGAAGCCGGCGGCCAGGTAGCCTTCCTGCTTGAACACGGGCTTGGCGGAATCGAACTTGATCACGCCGGCCGGCGAGTTACGGCCGAACAGCGTGCCCTGCGGGCCGCGCAGCACTTCCATCTGGTCCACGTCGAACACGGGGAAGCCCTTGAGCATGGGGTTTTCCTGCACGATGTCATCCATCACCAGGCCGACCGGCTGCGAGGCGTTCAGGTCGAAGTCGGTATTGCCCAGGCCGCGGATATAGAAGCGCGGGAAGGTGCGGCCGTAGTCCGACTCGATGCTGACGGACGGCGTGCGGCCGGACAGGAAGCGGATGTCCTGGCCGCCGGAAGTCAGCACATCGAGCTTTTCGCCGCGCACGGTGGCGATCGACATCGGCACGTCCTTGATGTTTTCCGCGCGGCGCTGCGCCGTCACGATCACCGTTTCCAGCTGTCCGGCCCCGGCTTTCTCGGCCACGGCTTCCGCCGGCTGGGCCTCGGTAACGGCCTGTGCCCACACGGACGGGAAAGCGGCAGCGATGGCCAGCGCCATCACGGAACGGGGAACGAAACGACGGATTGCCATCATGGAACAACTCCTCATTGTGAGATCCAACATATTTGCAAAAGAGAAATAAGGAGCGATGCTAGCACGGCGCGGCGCTACCGGAAATCGTCATCGACGCCCATTATTTCAGAGCTTTTGCATATAAATCATCAACAAAAAAGGTATTGGTCTGATGGAATGGCGATGATGCATAGTAATCCGCCACTGCAGCCCGCCTGGCGGGCCGCTCCAGAGGGAGGCCGTGTTACGGCGCAGCCTTCACGGCTGCCGAGTGGGACGAAAACAACGGCGATCGCCCGGCCGGGTGGCAGCCAAGACATGTTGTGCAAATACTACAGGCCGATGACAAGTCGGCTTCATGGATGAAACTGCCGGTCAAAAAAATGCCGGCCGCAAAAAATGGGAGCCTGTCGCACGTGCCGAGCATCGCCTCTAATTCCCGCGCTTTCCCGCCTGCAAGCTCATGCGAGTTACTTGTTTTGCTCGCAAAAACTATACAATAGCGAACTTCCAGGAGTCTTTTCATGCAAATCAAACAACTTTCCACGATGATCGCTGCAGTTGCGGTCTCGGCCGGCGCACTGGCGGCCCCGGCCCCTGCGGCACTGAAACTGGGCGTCGTGTATGACGCCGGCGGCAAGTTCGACAAGTCGTTCAACCAGTCGGCCTTCGAAGGCGCCTCGCGCTTCAAGAAGGATACGGGCATCAACTTCATCGAAGTGCAGGCTTCGTCGGACACCCAGGCCGAGCAGGTGCTGCGCGGCCTGGCCCGCAAGAAGCTCGACCTGATCGCCTCCATCGGCTTCGCGCAGACCCAGGCCGTGGCCAAGGTCGCGAAGGAGTTCCCGAACGTGCGCTTCGTGCTGATCGACGGCGTAGCCGCGGGGAACAACGTCAATTCCGTGACGTTCAAGGAAGAAGAAGGTTCCTACCTGGCCGGCGTGGCCGCCGCGATGGCGACCAAGTCGAAGAAGCTGGGCTTCATCGGCGGCATCGACATTCCGCTGATCCGCACGTTCGGCTGCGGCTACGCGCAGGGCGCGAAATCCGTCGACAAGAACATGACGATCGTGCAGAACATGGTCGGCACCACCTCGGCCGCCTGGAACGACCCGGCCAAGGGCGGCGAACTGGCCCGTTCGCAGTTCGAACGCGGCGTGGACGTCGTGTTCGCCGTGGCCGGCGGTTCGGGCATGGGCACGCTGCAGATGGCCAAGGAAAAGGGCAAGCTGGCGATCGGCGTCGATTCGAACCAGAACCACCTGTACCCGGGCACGATGCTGACCTCGATGGTCAAGCGCGTGGACAATGCCGTGTACGACAGCTTCATGCAGATGAAGAACGGCACCTGGAAGGCCGGCATCACGGCCAAGGGCATCAAGGAAGGCGGCGTGGACTGGGCGCTGGACGCCAACAACCGCAAGCTGATCACGCCGGAGATCGAGAAGAAGGTGCTGGGCGTCCGCAAGGACATCATCGACGGCAAGACGAAGGTCATCGACATCCGTTCGGGCGCTGCCTGCCCGGCCTGATTTTTCCGACCCACAACGACAAACGCGCCGCCGGGGCCTCCCCCGCGGCGCGTTTTTCAGTACATGTCACACTACCATTCTATGCAGCCAGCAGTTGAATTCCGCGGCATCTCGAAGCATTTCGGGGCCGTGAAGGCGAATACGGACGTCAGCTTCACGATCGCCAAGGGCGCCATCCACGGCCTCGTGGGCGAGAACGGCGCCGGCAAGTCCACGCTGATGAGCATCCTGTACGGCTACTACCAGGCCGACAGCGGCGCCATCGTGCTCGATGGCCAGGAGCGCCACATCCGCTCCAGCCAGGAAGCGATCCGCCTGGGCATCGGCATGGTGCACCAGCACTTCATGCTGGTCGAAAACATGACGGTGCTCGACAACGTGATGCTGGGCACCGAAGGCGGCTTCCGCCTGGCCAGCCACCGCGCCGAGGCCGAAGCGAAGCTGCGCGAGATCTGCGCGCGCTACCGCCTGGACGTCGATCCGCTGGCCACCATCCACGACCTGTCCGTGGGCGCGCAGCAGCGCGTGGAGATCCTCAAGCAGATCTACCGCAGCGCCAGCATCCTCATCCTGGACGAGCCGACCGCCGTGCTGACGGCGCAGGAAACCGCATCGCTGTTCGAAATCCTGAAGCTGTTCAAGGAACAGGGCAAGACCATCATCCTCATCACGCACAAGCTGCAGGAGATCATGGACATCACCGACACGGTGACGGTCATGCGCGCCGGCCGCGTGGTGGGCGCCGTGCAGACGGCGCAGACGTCGAAGGCGGAACTGGCCAACATGATGGTCGGCCGCCCGATCGAGAACAACCTGCCCCGCGCACCCTACAACCCGGGCAAGCCGGTGCTGGAAGTGCGCGGCCTGGGCCTGAAGGACGGCGCCGGCGTGAACCTGCTGGAAGACATCGGCTTCACCCTGCGCGCCGGCGAGATCGTCGCCATCGCCGGCGTGTCCGGCAATGGCCAGAGCGAGCTGATGGAAATCCTGTCCGGCATGCGCCTGCCGACGGCCGGCGAGGCCGACTTCGAAGGCGCCGCCCTGCCCTACCGCCGGCATGACGCCGATGGCCTGCCGCTGGTGTTCCGCCACCTGGGCATCGCGCACGTGCCGGAAGACCGGCTGCGCGACGGCGTGGTGAAGAACTTCTCCGTCATGCACAACACCTTCCTCGGCTACCAGGACCATGTCAAAGGCCGCTGGGGCCTGATCGACTTCAAGGGGATCGCCGCGCGCTGCGCCGGCCTGCTCAAGGAGTTCGACGTGCGTCCGCCGAACCCGGACCTGCGCATCGGCCTGCTCTCCGGCGGGAACCAGCAGAAGGTCGTCATTGCCCGCGAGGTGCTGGCGAAACCGAAGCTGATGCTGGTCGGCCAGCCCACCCGCGGCGTGGACATCGGCACCATCGAGGCGATCCACACCCAGCTGCTGGCGCTGCGCGATGCCGGCGTGGCGATCCTGCTCGTCTCCGTCGAGCTGGAAGAAGTGCGCGCACTGGCCGACCGCATCCTCGTGATGTGCGGCGGCCGTATCACCGGCGAACTGCCGATCAATGAATTCGACACCACCCGCATCGGCCTGCTGATGGGCGGGACCCACACCTCATGAACAACGATCTTCCCCGCTGGGCCACTGCCGTCGCCTTGCCTCTCCTTAACCTGCTATCCGCGCTGCTGGTGGCCGCGCTCGTGATCCACCTGCTGGGCGAGGATCCCGTCGAGTCGATGCAGATCCTGATCAACAGCGCCATCGTCAATCCGGAAGGCCTGTCGTACACGCTGTTCTATGCATCGACCTTCATCTTCACCGGCCTGGCCGTGTCGATCGCCATGCAGGCGGGCCTGTTCAACATCGGCGCCGAAGGCCAGATGTATGTCGGCGGCCTCGGGCTCACCTGGGCGATGCTGGCGTTCGACGCATCGCTGCCGTGGTACCTGCTGATCCCCGCCGGCATGCTGGGCGCCGCGCTGTTCGGCGCGCTGTGGGCCTTCATTCCGGGCTACCTGCAGGCGAAACGGGGCAGCCACATCGTCGTCACGACGATCATGTTCAACTTCATCGCCGCCTCGCTGATGAACTTCGTGATCGTCAAGTACCTGATCCCGCCGGGCGAGCAGAACACCGCCAGCCGCGTGTTCTCGGCCGCGGCCGAAATGCCCCGGCTGTCCGACTGGCTGCCGGTGCTGGGCGACACGCCGCTCAACATCAGCTTCTTCATCGCCATCGTCGCGCTGGCGATCTATGGCCTGATGGTGTGGCGTTCGTCGTGGGGCTACAAGCTGCGCGCCACGGGCCTGAACAAGCATGCCGCCCACTACGCGGGCGTGAAGATCTCGAAGATGATCATCGTGACGATGCTGATCTCGGGCGCGCTGGCGGGACTGGGCTCGGTGAACTCCATCATGGGCTCGACGCACTACCTGTCGCTGAACTTCGTGGGCGGCGCCGGGTTTGTCGGCATCGCCATCGCGCTGATGGGCCGCCAGCACCCGATCGGCATCTTCCTGTCGGCCGTGCTGTTCGGCGCGCTGATCCAGGGCGGCTTCGACCTGTCGCTGGAAAAACCGAACATCCCCACCGAAACCTTCATCTTCATCCAGGGCCTGATCATCCTGTTCTGCGGCGCCATGGAATACCTGTACGCGCCCGTGCTGATGAAACTCATCAAAGGGAAACAAGCATGACCTTCGAAGACCTGCACCTGGGCAGTATCGTCGTCTCCACCGTGCGCAATGCGCCGGTGCTGATCTTTGCCGCGATGGCCGGCCTGTTCGCGGAACGCTCCGGCGTGATCGACATCGGCCTGGAAGGCAAGATCCTCGCCTCCGCCTTCGTCTCGGCCGCCGTGGCCTTCACCACGCAGAATCCCTGGTACGGCATCCTGGCCGGCATGGCCGTGTCGATCGCGCTGGCCACGCTGCAGGGCTACGTGGCCGTCACGCAGAAGGGCAACCAGCTCGTGGCCGGCATCGCCATCAATATCGCCATGAGCGGGCTGACGTTCGTGGTGGCGCAGTACTTCTTCCAGCAGGGCGGCCGCACGCCGGACCTGGGCGAGGCGCGCCTGTTCGACGTGGTGCTGCCCGGCAGCGCCGCGGTGGCGGACGTGCCGGTGCTCGGCTGGATCTGGACCAAGCTGCTGGGCGGCCATTCGGTGCTGGTGTACCTGGCGTTCGCGCTGGTGCCGCTGGTGCACTGGGTGCTGTACCACACGCGCTTCGGCCTGCGCCTGCGTGCCTGCGGCGAGAACCCGCATGCGGCCGATGCGGCCGGCGTCTCCGTCGCCTGGACCCGTTATTCGGCGATGCTGATCGCCGGCATGCTGTGCTCGTTCTCTGGCGCCTACCTGGCCATCGTGCAGAGCGGCTTCTTCCTGCGCGACATGTCGGCCGGTGCCGGCTACCTGGCGCTGACCGCCATGGTGTTCGGTAACTGGCGCCCCGCGTACACCTTCCTGGGCTGCCTGATGTTCGGCTTCTTCGGCGCCGTGCAGATCCAGCTGGAAGGCGTGGACCTGCCGGTGGTGGGCCGCATCCCGGGCGCCCTGATCCAGATGGTGCCGTATGTCGTGACGGTGATCGTGCTGGCCGGCCTGATGGCGAAATCGGTGGCGCCGAAAGCGATCGGCGTGCCGTTCGTGAAGTCGCGCTAGAGCCTTCGTCCCCACCCCAGGGGCAGTGCCGGGCAACGGCGCTGCCCCTTTTTTACAACAGTTGCCAAAGAAGAATTAGCATTGTCATCAGGATATTCGCTACGCCGTCGGAATTGTCTGATACAATTCTGTTACGCAATGACTTTTCCCTTATTTCAATAAAGTCATCTGACCGGCCCGACATCATCTCCGTCGCGCTGGCACAGTCGGCCCAAACATTGCCGGCAGTTTTTACCCAACTACTGACAATTTTCTGGAGCCTTTCATGCGCCTTGCTTCCGCACTGCTGTCCCTCGCCTTCTTTGCCGCCGGCCTCGCCAGCGCCTCCACCAACCTGGTGACCAATGGCGGTTTCGAATCGACCACCAACGGCAGCAACCTGCAGCTCGATAACAAGACCGGCCGCACCGACCGCACCACGCTGACGGGCTGGACCAGCAGCAACGGCAACGACGGCGGCTTCAACTTCGTGCTGGACAGCAAAATCATGACGACCTGGGATTCCGTGAAATGGCTCAAGGGCCAGAACAACGGTTTCGCCAACTCCGCCAATGGCGGCAATGTGTTCGCATCGGACGCCGTGTACTGGCCGGGCACACTGTCGCAGACGGTCAGCGGCCTGACCGCCGGTAACGCCTACACGCTGTCGTTCGACTACGCGCTGGCGCAGCAGGTGGGCTTCGACGGCGCCAATGCCGACAACTACTGGCACGTGGGCTTCGGCAGCGCCACGCAGGACAGCAAGGCGCTGAGCATCGCCAACGGCGGCTTCAGCGGCTGGCAGACGGCCACCATGACCTTCACCGCCACCAGCGCCAGCGAAGTGCTGTCCTTCCTGGCCAAGGGCACCGCGCCGGGCGCACCGCCGTTCCTGCTGCTGGACGGCGTGTCGCTGGTGTCGGCCGTGCCGGAACCGACGACGTGGGCCATGCTGCTGGGCGGCCTGGGCCTGGTTGGCTTCGCCGCGCGCCGCCGCGCCGCCAGGCAGGCCTGATCGCTTCCGACAGCGATCGCTTCGATCCCATGGCAGGTACCGTTCGCGGTGCCTGCCATTCGTGCGTTGTGCTTTCACGTTGAACCCACGCCATGCCCTTCTCCTTCAATGAATTCGCCGGCACCGTGCTGCGCCTGTTCGCCTGGCTGGTGCTGCTGACGCTCCTGTTCGTGCCGCTGGAACGGTGGTTCGGTGCGCAGCATGCAGCACGCCCGCGCCGCGAGGTGCTGCACAACCTCGCCTGGTACGTCATCAGCAGCCTGGTGCCGGTCGTGCTGCTGAGCGCTCCGCTGGCGCTGCTGGCCGTCGCCGCGCAGCACCTCGTGCCGGCGGCGCTGACCTCGTGGCTGCAGGCGCTGCCCGGCGCCGCGCGCATCGCGCTGGCCTTCGTCATCGGCGAGATCGGCTTCTACTGGGGCCACCGCCTGAGCCACGAGCTGCCATGGCTGTGGCGCTTCCACGCGCTGCACCACAGCACCGAGCACCTGCACTTCATGGCCAACACGCGCACGCATCCGGTGGACATGGTGGTCACGCGCCTCTGTGGCTTGCTGCCTCTCTATCTTCTCGGCCTGGCCGGCCCCAGCGTGGCGGGCACCGCCGCGCCGGCACTGCTGCTGGTGCTGGGCACGCTGTGGGGCTTCTTCATCCATTCGAACGTGCGCTGGCGTCTTGGGCCGCTGGAATGGCTGGTGACGACGCCGGCATTCCATCACTGGCACCACACGCGCAACGACCATATCAACCGCAACTACGCGTCCACGCTGCCGGTGCTGGACCGGCTGTTCGGCACGCACTACCTGCCGCGGCACTGGCCGGCACGGTACGGCACGGATACGCGGGTGGGCGACACGCTGGGCGCGCAGCTCATCGATCCGCTGCTGGGGAAGAAGAGGAAGAAGACAGCCGGGGTGGGATGACTGCCCTGGCCGATACCGGCAACGGTCGATGTCGCGGAGAGTGCCCGCGTCACGGGGTCTGGCACCGCTGGACGGGGACTTGCAGATGCAGTGTTGACGCGGGCTGCGGTGCCTGACCCCAGCCGTGGCGACATGCTGGCCAAAGGCTGGGGTCAGGCACCGCAGCACACGCCATCAGTGCTGCCAACCGCTCCACTGACGGTGCCAGACCCCGGACCGCGGGCCGTGATGCCCGTTACGACCAGATCGCCTTCAGCAGCTCGGCGAGCCGGTAGCCGCCCTTGATCAGCTGTTCGCGCGCGATCGCGGAGGATGGCACGGCGTAGTCGTCCGGCACCGTCAGCGCCCACGTCTTGTAGGTTTCGCCCGTGCTCTTGCTGGTCTGCGTGCTGGCGGCGCCCAGCTTCACGTCCTTGTGCGCGACCTGCGACACGGCCAGCGTATCGTCGGCCCACTGGTAGGGCCAGGTCAGCACATCGCCCTGCGACTTCGCCACCAGCGGCTTCGTGTCGATCGCATACTGCGCGAACTGCTCCGGCGTGCGCGTGTTCGAGCGGCGCATCGCGTACGTCACCACCGTGCTGTCCCAGTACGAGTGGAACGGCCGCGTGGTGCGCGGCTTGTCGCCCGCGGCGGCCTTGGCCACATCCGGCAGCGGCGGAATCAGCTTGTCGCCGCTGGAAGAAGTACTGGCTTCATCGAGCAGCAGGTTGTTGCCGCCGCGCGGATCGAACACGTTGACGCTGTCGATCTCGGCCTGCGTCTTCGGCACCACGAACTTGCCGTCCTTGCCCACGAACCCGGCGCCCACGTGCAGCGGTTGCACGATGTCGCCGCACAGGTGCACCACCAGCAGCAGCGCCTGGCGCTTGGTCAGCTTGTGGGGATTGGTGGCCGGCGTGTCCTTCCCCTGCAGGACGGTGATGGCCCCCTTCAGGCTCTGCACGATGTCGACCTCGGACGTGCCGGCACCATGGTCATGGTAAGCGCTCAGCTGGAACGGCACGTCGGTGTAGTGGTACTCGGCGTGCTTCGGATTGCCGGCCACGTAGTCGACCATCTCCTGCGTCTGCGGACCGCACCAGTCGCCCTTCACGCAGTCGGCCCAGACGGCGATCGATTCCAGCGTTTCGCCCGGCAGCAGCAGCGCATTGACCTGCCCTTCGGCCACGCTGCCCTTCAGCAGCTTGGCGGCAATGGCACCGACAACCCGGTGGCCTTCATAACCCCAGGCATGGGCGGCGGACGGCGCGACGGCGGCAAAGGCGCCGGCCAGCGCCACGATGGACGCGAGACGTTTCAGGGATTTCATTCTTCGGCCCCTTTCTGTGGCTTCGGATACTGCTTGTTGATGTCCAGCGGCTGCGCGTATGGCGAGCTCCAGATCTGTTCATGCACGGCCGCGACGCGCGCCGCCATCGCCTCGTTGCGCAGCACGATCTCCAGGTTGCGCGACAGGTCGAAGTAGCCGCCGGCCCAGTTGCTGGTGCCGACCCAGGCGAGCTTGCCGTCGATCGTCATCGTCTTGCTGTGGATGACGCGGGCGAACGGAATGAAGCCGGTGGACGCCTTCGGCAGGGTGACGATGCGGATCTCCACGTTCGGCAGCACGGCCAGGCTTTTCAGGTAGGGCAGCGCCGGCGATTCGAGATTCCAGTTGGAGACCATCAGCTTGATCTTCACGCCGCGGTTGGCGGCGCTGCGCACGGCATTGTCGACCACGGCGTAATACGGCCGCGTGCCTTTCGGGCCGTACGACAGCGGCGCATAGTCGAGCAGCTGCACGCGCACTTCGTTCTTCGCCTCGGCCAGCAGCAGCGGCAGGCCCGCTTCCGAGTCGCCGACACCGGGCGGGTTGTACGCCGCCGGGCTGGCCAGCAGGTACGCCGGCCGTGCCAGTTCGGCCAGCGCGGCGGCACCGCCAGTGGCCTTCTCCTGCAGGTGCGCCACATTGGCGCCCCGCGCCAGCTGTGCCTGGGCGGCCCAGTCCTGCTCGAAGATCGCCTTCACCTGGCCGACCACGGTGGCGTCATCGACCAGCAGTCCCGTCTCGTGGATGTGCGTGAACGAGCGCCAGTCGAAGTTCTGGCTGCCGACGAAGGCGCGCCGGCCATCGACGACGACATACTTCGCATGGATGATGCCGTTGCCCGTGAGCTGGCTGTAGTCGAGGATGCGCAGCTCCAGGTTCGGGATGGCGCGCAGCCGGTCCAGCGTGGCCGCATCGGACAGGCCGATGCCCTTCCTGTCGAGCAGGAAGCGGATCTTCACGCCGCGCTGGCCCGCCGCGGCAAGGCGCGCGATCACCTTCTCGAACGGCGCGCCCGGCTGGTTCACGGCATAGAACTGGCCGATCGCGATATCGCCCTTGGCGTTGTCGAACAGCTCGCACCACACGGTGACGGGGTCGCGCAGGTCGGCGTTCTTCAAGGTCGTTTCGACGGGCGCGGTCTGCACCAGTTCGAAGCCGGGAATGCGGAAGTCGGCTTGCGCGGTGCCGAAGGAAGTGGCCAGCAGGCCGGCCAGGAAAATGCGTCGCATGGATGTCGTCCTCATTGCACGTGCCCGATGCGGGGCTGGCCCGCCACCAGGCCGGCCGGTTTCAGGTCCTGCTCGCGGCGCTGCAGGTACTTGACCAGCGCATCCACGTCGCGGATGCCCGTCTGGACCCGGTTGGTGCCCTGGGCGAAGACGGGGAATGCGTCGCCGCCATCGGCCAGGAACGAGGCGGCCACGATGCGGTAGGAGGCATCATCGGCCACCGGCCGGCCGTTCAGCAGCATGCCGGACACGCGCTTGCCCTGCGGCTGGCGCAGGTCGTAGCGGTACGTGAAACCTTCCGAGACCTGCAGCAGGCCGCGGGTTTCCACCTTGTCGCCCACCCACTGGCCTTCCAGCAGCGCGCGCAGCTGCGCGCCCGTCAGGTTCATCACCACCAGCGTGTTCCCGAACGGGAGCACGGCCTGCACCTGGCCCTTGCTGGTGACGTTGCCGGCACCGGCCTCCAGGTTCTGGCGGATGCCGCCCGTGTTCATGAACGCGATCTGTGCGCCAAACGGGCGGCCGCCGGCCAGCGTGGCATCGGCCACCAGGTTGCCGAGCGGGGATTCGTCCTTGCCATCGCGCTCGCGCGTGACGAGCGGCACGGCCAGCTTTGCCACTGGCTTGTTCAGCTCGCGGTTGCTGCGCTCCCGCAGCGCTGCCAGGTAGGCGGCCGCTTTCGGCTCGGCCGGGAATGTGCCCTGCTCGATGACGACGTTGCGGGCATTGATGTCGACCACGCCGCCGGTGGCCTTGTCCACCACCAGTTTGATGCGCGACATCATGTGCCCGCCCATCTGCGCCTGCGTGACCAGCTTGCCGTCCACCTTGCACAGGTAGCCCTTGTGCGAATGGCCGCTGATGACGAGCTTGATCGCCGGGTCGAAGCGTTTTACCACCGGGACGATGTCGCCTTCCAGGTCGTCGCAATACTGGCGGTCGTAGTCGGAGGCGGTGCGGCCACCCTGGTGGATCAGCACGACGAAGGTGTTCACGCCCTGCGCGCGCAGCTCGGGCAGCAGGCGGTTCACGGCATCGGCCTCGTCGACGAACTGCAGGCCGGCGATGCCGCTGGCCGCCACCACTTCCGCCGTTTCCTTCAGCACGGTGCCGATGAAGGCGATCTTCACGCCCTTCGCTTCGAGCACGCGGTAGGCCGGCAGGATCGTCTTGCGCGTGCTGGCATCGATGACGTTGGCGGCCAGGTAGCCGAACTGCGCGCCGCCGTACCGGAGTTCGTACTGGCAGGCCTTCTCGGGCCGCGGCGAGTGGCAGCCGCCCTTCTGCTGGCGCAGCAGTTCGTTGCGGCCCTGGTCGAATTCATGGTTGCCGACCGAGGTGACGGTCAGGCCCAGCATGCCGAGCGCCGTGAGCGTGGGCTCGTCCGCCCACATCGCCGACAGCGCGGGGCTGGCGCCGACCATGTCGCCGGCACCGACCAGCAGCAGGTCCCTATCCTCGGCGCGCCACTGCTGCAGCGCGCCGGCCACGGTGTCGATGCCGCCGGCCATGACGGTGCGCGGCGTCGTGTCGCCGGTGCTCGTGTACGTGAACTTGGTGGCTTCCAGGTTGCCGTGCAGGTCGTTCAGGGCAACCAGGTTGATTTCGGTATTCGGGGATGGCGGCGGGGTCGCGCAGCCGGCAAGCGCCAGTGCCACGGCAGCGGCCAGCGGGAGGGAGTGCAGATTTTTCATGAGGTGAGGATGAAACGTGACCACGTATTGTACAGGCGGACGCCGGGCGAAAACAGCGCAGGCAGGCCGTGGAAACCTTCCGTTACAGAGCCGTTCCGGCAGGCGCCCGACATGAAAAAAGGCCGGCGTTTGACGGCCGAGATGAAAAAAGGCCGGCGTTTGACGGCCGGCCTTGCAGTGCAGACTTGAGCGGCGATGCCGCTCAGGCGATGCTTAGAACTCGTACTTGACGGTCGCTTGCAGGGCCCACTGGGACTCGCCCTTGGCCTGGCGCACTTCCAGGTCTTCCACCTTGTCGCGCAGCTGGTAGATGTACTTGCCGCTGGCATCGAGGCCCACCACGTCCACGAAGGAACGGGCTTGCGCGCCGTTGGCCTGGAAGCCCACTTCGTTGATACGGCCCCACTTCTTGTTCAGCAGGTTGCCGAAGTTCAGGATGTCCAGCGTGAAGACGCCTTTATGACCCTGCCAGAAGCCCGGCACTTCCTGCGACACACGCACGTCGAAGTTGTTGGTCCAGTTCGAGAAGCTGTTGTTGCGCTTCACGACGCCGCCCGCCGAATTGCGCAGGCCGCGGTACTGGTTGACGATGTCCCAGAAACGCTGCTCGTTGGCGTGGTTGGTGGCGGTGTCGCCCTTGAACACGACTTCGCCGGAACCGAATGCCGTTGGCACGTACATCAGGTCGTTGCCGGCCAGGCCGTCGCCGTTCATGTCGTTGTTGGTCGTCCAGCTGTACGGCTTGCCGGAGCGGCCTTCATAGAACGTGCCGAACGTGGTGCGGTACGAACCGAAGAAACGCTTCTGGAAGCTGATGGACGCCGTGACGCGGTCCTTCACCAGGTAGCTGGAATTGGCTTCCACTTCCTCGTTCGGGTTGAACACCGAGCGGCCCGAGTAGTTCGAGCTGGACGTCGACGACGTCAGCGGCGAGACTTCCTTCGATTCCGTGTACGTGTACGACGCGGTCCAGGCGAAGCCGCCGATCATCGGACGCTGCAGCGACAGCGTGGCCAGGTTGCTGCCACCCTGCTTCGTGTTGGTGGCGACCAGCACGTTGTTGAACTTCTCGTTCGAGCCGGCACGGGTGCGGAACGTGGAGCAGGTGCCGCTCGTGATGCTGTTGCCGCTGGCATCCCAGCATGCCGTGTTGTAGCCGGCTGGCGTGTAGAACAGCGCACGGCCATCGGTACCGGTGCGGGTTGCCGCGCCCAGGTTCAGGTTCTGGTAGAAGATCGCGTCACGTGCGTCCGTCTTCAGGAACTCGGCGCCCACCGTGATGTTCTGCCATGGCAATTCGTGGTCGACGGCCAGGTTCATCTTCCAGACCGAAGGCTGGCGCAGGCCGGCGGCCAGCACGTCCACCGACGCGGCCGACGGGGTGCCCGTGAAGCGCGGCTGGTTGTTGATGTCCGGGCTGAACACGCCACCCGTGGTCGGGCAGGCCGGGAAGCCGCTGATGCCGCAGCCGATCGTCGACGTGGCCACGCCGGCGTTCTGGAACGGGTTGGCCAGCCAGACGCTCATGGCAGCGCCCTGGAACAGGCCGGCGCCACCGCGGATCTGGGTACGGCGTGCCGTCTCGAAGTTGTAGTTGAAGCCCACGCGTGGCTGCCACAGCTTCTGGCCGTCCATCGTGTTGGTGTTGTCGATGCCGTAGCCGCCCGTTGCACGGCCGGCCGCGTTCATCGCGCCGGGTGCGGCAGCCAGGGCCACGTTCGCCAGCGGGCTTTGCGGCACGCCGACTTTATCAACACGCACGCCGGCCATGACGGTCAGGCGCGGCGTCACGGTCCAGGTGTCCTGCACGAACACGCCGGTGTTCTTCATCGTGAAGTTGGCGACCGCGTCTTCCAGCGAGTAGCCAGGGTTGGCGACCTGCGTCTGGTACGACACGGGACGGCCGCGGCGGAAGTTCTCCAGCACGGCCTGTTCGATCTGGCCGGCGTTCGCCGTGCACGAGGACAGGTTGGCGCCGCCCAGGAATTCGTAGCCGATGCCCGTCGTGCAACCGAAGGTGTAGTTGCCGTAGATGTTCTGCAGGAACGCGTTGTAGATGTCGTTCTTCTGGTAGTCCACGCCCAGCTTCACTTCGTGGTCGCCCAGCAGCAGGTTGCCGCCCACGTAGACGTCGTCCGTCTTGGTGGCCAGGGCATTGCGCTGGCGGCTGTTCTCGGTACCGAAGTTGACGAAGCGGTTGGCCGTGGAGGTGCCGGTGGCCGCGCCGGCTGCCAGCGGACCGGAGATGCGCAGGCCCACCAGCGGCAGCTGCGAGTTCAGCTTCGGCACGCTGTCGTAGTCGCGGCGCGAGTACTTGATCTCGGTGGAGAACGTTGGCGACCAGTCGGACGTCAGCTGGGCAACCTTCGTTTCGATGGTCTTGTTCTGCTGGTACCACTCGCTGTTGAGCGAGATGCCCGTGGCGGTCAGGCCGGCGAAGAACGGCTCGGACTGTTCGGTCTTGGACCAGCGGAACATGGCGCGGTGGTCGTCGTTGATGTTCCAGTCGACCTTGACCAGCTTGTCCGTCACGGACAGCATCGTGCCGCCAGGGACAGCCGAGCTGCCGACGTCGATGCCGTAGGTGTTCTTGGCGATGGCCGCGCCCTGGTCGATCGTGTTCTGCGTTACGCCCACGTTCGTCAGCGAGCTGCCGATCGGGCCGAACGACGGTGCCGTGCGGGTCGATTCCAGCTTCTCGTAGTTGGCGAAGATGAACAGCTTGTCCTTGATCAGGGGGCCGCCCACGGTGGCGCCCTTGGTCGTTTCCTTGAACTTGGCCGGATCGTAGTAGGTGCCGTCGGTGGTGTTGAAGCGCTCGCCGGCGGTCTTGTCGTTACGGAAGACGTAGTAGACGCTGCCCTTCACGTCGTTGGTACCGGACTTCGTGACGGCGTTGATGTTGCCGCCGGTGTAGCCCTTCTGGGTCACGTCGTAGTTGGCCACGTTGACCTGCACCGAAGCGATGGCTTCGATGGAGATCGGCTGCTTGGCGGTCGGCGAACCGGAGGCTTCCAGGCCGAACGTGTCGCTGACGGACACGCCGTCGATCGTCAGGGTGTTGTAGCGGCTGTTCTGGCCGGCCACGGAGATCTCGCCGCGTTCCTTGTCGGTCTGCGACACGCGCGGATCGGTGCGGGCGTAATCCTGCAGGTTGCGATTAATGGATGCCTGGATCGCCAGTTCCGTCGGGCCGATATTGGTACCGGTGCCCATGGCGGTCTTCGAGAAGCGGTCATTGCGCAGGTTGCTGCCGGAAACGGTCACGGTCTGCACGGCCTGGCCCAGCTGGGCATCCACGGTGGAGGTTTCGGCCAGCGCGATGAACACGTTCTCGCGCTTTTCGGTCACGCCGTTGTTGCTGATGGTGATGGTGTACGGACCGCCGACGCGCAGGCCGCGCGCCACGTAACGGCCTTGTGCATCCGTCGTCACCTTGCTCACGGAGCCGGACTCCACGTGCAGCACGCTGACTTCGGCGCCGGACGCTGGGGAGCCGTCCGGGCTCGAGATACGGCCGCCGATGGCAGACGTGGTGTTCTGTGCGAAGGTAGGTGCCGCGGCCAGTGCGATAGACAGACTCAGCGCGATCTGCGTGAGACGGAGCCGTTTATGATTCATCATTATTTCCCCAAATTGGACGAATTTACTGGCGGTTGGACGAAGATCGGGTAGATCTGCCCTTCCCGCCACACTTTACTTTTGCTGCAAACTGCTTAGCCAACCCGAGATTTTACCGGCCGTTGATGTCGCCACGATGACCGCAATGTGACCGTTTCGTGACATCCGGGCCGCCCTGTCTATTGGCTGCAAATCAACTATGCATGACGACAAAAGTCGTGACAAATTCGAATTTGCAAGCGCATTTATATGCGATTGCACTAAATCGATCGTTGGGACAGGCAGATATTTTTTCCCGGGCGGGCTGACGGCGGGGATTATAAAGGCGGCGTGGAAGCGTGAATTTATTTCATCGCGAAATTACAAAAACGCGCTTGCAGCACTGGGAAAGTGTAGCGAAAGGGCTACAAAATTAGTACATTGGAAAGATAAAGCGGCAAGATCCCGGCCGCGTCGGCGACGTGCGGACCGGGATCGGGACTGGGCTCAGCGACCGGTTTTGGGCACCGAGGCGGCGATGTCCGCCTCGAACCGGGCAAAGCGGCTGTCCAGTTGTTGCAGCAAGCGTTGTTTTTCCGCGTCACCGAGGAAGGCGTAGCGGATGCTGTCGTAGGACAGCTTCTTCACCTCCGCATAGTCCGTCCTGTAGCGGGTGGCGAACAGCACATACTCGTTCGACAGGTTGTGCCGGGTGACGCCGGCATCGTCCGTCGCCAGCACGAACGGCACGCCGTGGCGGCGGAACAGTTCGACCGGATGGGCGCCGCCCTGCACGCCGAGGATGAACTCGTTGCTGGTGAGGTTGACCTCGACCGGCACGCGGCGCTCCCGCATCGTCTTCAGCACGCCCAGCGCATCCTTTTCGTGGGCGATGTCGATGCCGTGGCCGATGCGGTCCGCGCCGGCCACCCCCACCGCTTCGGCGATATGGAACGTCAGGCCTTCCGGCGGCACGATGCCGAGACGCAGCTCGCCGGCATGCAGGGCCGTCTTCACGTCGGGATACTTCGCCTTCAGGAACCTGAACATCTTCATGTGCAGGCTGTAGTCGCGCATCGACACGTCGCGGCTTTCCTGGCCGACGATGTTCACGCCCACGATCTTCGGATTGGCTTTCGCGAGCTTGAAGCTGGCCAGCATCTGCGAATACACCAGCGATGGCGACAGGAAGCGCAGCACATACGGCTGGTAGCGCATCGTGAAGCGCTCGTCGTCGATGCCGGCGCTGCTCTTCTCCACGTTGGCGACGTAATCGGCCACGCCCTGCGCAAAGGCGGGGCTCGCTTCCAGCTTCTGCGTGAAGGCGGCCAGCGCGGCGTCCAGTCGTGCGGGATCGGCCACGGCCTTGTCGAAGTCCGCATCCGGCGTGCCCGGCGCCAGTTCGAAGATCGTCTCGATGTACGACAGGTTTTCCGCGATGGCCCGGTCCTTCAGCGTGCGCAGGCCGTCGTTCGTGTTGGTGGAGGCGACCGGGCCGAAATAGCCGAAGGTGTCGAAGAACGCCTGGTCCGGCGGCGGCTGGTCGGCGCCATGGTTGTGGAAGTCCAGCGTGGACCACTTCTGCAGCAGCTTGCGGTAGGCGCCGTCGTCGGCCATCAGGTCGGCGCCGGACACGCAGCCCCGCAGCGGGCCCGGTTTGGCGCGTTCCGCGTCGATCGCCGCCTTGTCGGTGCTGATGCGGAAGGTGGTCTTGCTGACGCAGTAGCCCTGCCGGTCGACCCATTCCAGGTACTGCTCGGCGTAGATCGCGCCGGAGTAATGGTGGTGCAGGTCGCCGCCCTTCGGCATCATCGTCAGGAACATTGTCAGTTCCGAGGTCTGCGCCGGCGCGGCCAGCAGGCTGGCGAAGTGGCGCTTGACGATGGCTTCGTTGTTGCCGGCCTTCTGGGCGTGCGCGGTGGCCGCGAAGGCGAGGGTCAGCGCGGCGGCGCTGAGGCGGGTCTTGTTGATGCGGGCTCGAGACATGGGGGCTCCGTGTGGGTGGACGAGGGCCCTGTCTTCAGCCGCGCCGGTGTACCAGCCTGCCGCCGGAATACGTGGCGGCGACGGTGCGGTCGTCGCCCAGCAGCGCCAGCGCGAACAGCATCTCCTCGAGGCTGTCCGTGTGCGCCGTGCGGCGCGCCAGCAGTGGCGTGCAGGCCGGATCGAGCACCACGAAATCGGCCTCGTTGCCGGCGGCCAGGCTGCCGATCGTGCCTTCCAGGTGCAGGCTGCGCGCGGCGCCCAGCGTGGCCAGGTAGAACATGCGCAGCGCGGGAAGATAGCTGCCCTTCAAGCGCGCTACTTTATAGGCTTCATTCATCGTTTGCAACATCGAGAACGACGTGCCGCCACCCACGTCCGTCGCCAGCGCCATCAGCATGCCGGCCGCATCGGCGCGCTCGAAGTCGAACAGGCCGCTGCCCAGAAAAAGATTGGACGTGGGGCAGACCGCCGCCGCCGATTGCGTCTCGGCGATGCGCCGGCGGTCCCCTTCGTCCAGCCAGATGCAGTGGCCGAACACGGCGCGCGGGCGCAGCATGCCGTAGCGGTCGTACACATCGAGGTAGCTGCGCGCCTGCGGATACAGCGTCTTCACCCATTTGACTTCATCCTCGTTTTCCGAGACGTGCGTCTGGATGAACGTGTCCGGATACCTGCGGGCCAGTTCGCCCGTCAGCTGCATCTGCGCTTCGGACGACGTGGGCGCGAAGCGCGGCGTGATCGCATACAGCGAGCGCTCGTGCCCGTGCCAGCGCTGGATCAGCGCTTCCGATTCCAGCACGCCCCGCTCCGCCGTGTCGCACAGGAAGTCCGGGCAGTTCCGGTCCATCAGCACCTTCCCCGCGATCATGCGCAGGCCACGCGCTTCGCTGGCCGTGAAGAACGCATCCACCGACTGCGGGTGCACGGTGCAGTAGACCAGCGCGGTCGTCGTGCCCACGCGCAGCAGCTCGTCGAGGAAGAACTCGGCCACATTGGTGGCATGCGCGGGATCCTCGAACTTGCGCTCGGCCGGGAAGGTGTACTGCTCCAGCCACGGCAGCAGGCCGGGCGCGGGCGAGCCGATGATGTCCGACTGCGGATAGTGGATGTGCGCATCGATGAAGCCGGCGCTGATGATCTTGCCGCGGTAGTCCGTCACCGCCACGTCCGGCGGCAGGCTGGCGTGCAGCGTGGACCAGTCGCCGATGGCCGAGATCTTCCCGTCCGCGACGATCAGCAGGCCATCCTCGTAATAGGAATGGGCGCGCTCGCTGAAGGCCGGATCGGCGTGAAAGGTCAGCAAGCCGGCACGGTAGGCTTGCACGGTGGAGGTGTTCTGCATGTCAGTTCTCTAGAAGGACGGGGCGCCGTTGGGCGAAGGAGGCGGCAGCGGCATGGGCCTGCGCTTCCCAGGTCATCAGTAATTGCGCGGCGACGGAGGCGGCGATGACGGCCGGTGCCTTGTCGACGATGCCCGGCAGGCCGATCGGGCAGACCATCGCGGCGATCTGCCTTGCGTCGCAGCCCCGCGCCAGCAAGCGCCGTTCGAACTGCAGGCGCTTCGTCTTCGAGCCGATCAGGCCGAACCAGCCGACATCGCCCCGGTCCGCGGCACGCGCCAGGATCGCGGCGCTCAGCCGCTCGTCCAGCGCGTGGCTGTGGGTCATCACGAGATAGCTGCTGCCGGCCGGCGCCTGGGCGACCACGGCTTCCGGGGTGTCGGTCGCTTCGATCGCGGCATTGTCCGGCATTGTAGCGGGGAACATGGCATCGCGTTCATCCACCCACGTGACGGTGCACGGCAGCCCGGCCAGCGCGCGCACGATGGCGGCGCCGACATGGCCCGCGCCGAACAGCACCAAATGCGCGCGCGGCGCGAGCACCGGGTCGACCAGCCAGCCGTCTTTGGTGACGATGGCGCTGCGCGTGCGGGCGAAAGTGCGCGGCGCGCCGGCATCGCCGGCGACCAGGTTGCCGTCCGCATCGAACAGGGCGTTGCGCGGCGCGCCTTCGGTCGCCGCAAGGCGCCAGTAGTCGGTGCGCGGGTTGGTGCGCAGCGTCGTCATGACCTGCGCGAGTTCGGCCGTCACCGGCTCGAATGCCAGCCACACGACGCCGCCGCAGCACTGGCCCAGGCTGGGACCTAGCCCGAAGCGCTGGTACTTCACCGCCGCCGCGCCGTTGGCCAGCATCGCGCGCGAAATCTCGATGGCGCGCAGCTCGAGATGGCCGCCGCCGATCGTGTCGCGCAGCGCGTGCGCCGTCACCAGCATCTTCGTGCCGGGTTCGCGCGGCGCGGAACCTTCCACGCGCGCCACCGTGACCAGCACCGCCGGCCCGGGCATCTCCTTCAGCCAGTCATTCATGATTCAACGACTTGCCTGAAAAATGGGGACAGACCCCATTTTCGAGGCAATGTTTTCGGTGACGGCGTCGATCGCGCGCAGGATCTCCTCGCTGGTGGCCGGGGCGTTCAGCGGCGGGTTCACGCGGTGGCCGGCGACGGCGGAGATGGCATCGCGGATGGCGAAGAACACGGAGAACGGCAGCAGCAGCGGCGGCTCGCCCACGGCCTTCGAGCGGTGGATGCTGTCGACCACGTTCGGCTGGTCGAACAGCTGCACGCGGAAATCTTCCGGGCAGTCCGAGATGCCGGGGATCTTGTAGGTGGACGGCGCATGCGTCATCAGCTTGCCCGCGGCGTTCCACCACAGCTGCTCCGTGGTCAGCCAGCCCATGCCCTGGATGAAGGCGCCCTCGACCTGGCCGATGTCGAGCGCCGGGTTCAGCGAGCGGCCCGCATCGTACAGCGCATCGGCGCGCAGCAGCTTCCATTCCCCAGTGAGCGTGTCGACCACCACTTCCGACACGGCTGCGCCGTACGCATAGTACGAGAACGGGTTGCCGTTCATCGACTTGGCATCCCAGCTCAGGTTCGGCGTGGCATAGAAGCCGTCCGACCACAGCTGCACGCGCTTCAGGTAGGCCTTCTGCACCACCTCCACGAACGGCAGGCTGCCGCCATTGACGTGTACCGCGTCATCGTGGAACTGCACGTCGGCCGCCTCGCCACCGAGCAGCGTGACGGCGAATGCGGCGAGGCGGTCGCGGATGCGGCGGGCGGCATCCTGGGCGGCCTTGCCGTTCAGGTCCGCGCCTGTCGAGGCGGCGGTGGCGGACGTGTTCGAGACCTTGGTCGTGTCGGTGGCCGTGATGCGCACATGCGCCAGGTCCACGCCCAGTTCATGGGCGACGACCTGCATCACCTTCGTGTTGACGCCCTGCCCCATCTCCGTGCCGCCATGGTTGACGAGCACGGAGCCGTCCACGTACACATGCACCAGCGCGCCGGCCTGGTTCAGGTGCGTGACATTGAAGGCGATGCCGAACTTCAAGGGTGTCAGAGCCAGGCCCTTCTTCAGCACGGGACTGGTGGCGTTGTAGGCATCGATCGCTGCGCGGCGTGTGCGGTATTCGCTCGACCGCTCCAGCTGGGCCGTCAGTTCGGGCAGCACATTGCCGGCCACCACCTGGCCATACGGCGTCTGGTTGCGTTCGTCGATGCCGTAGTAGTTCAGTGTGCGGATATCCAGCGCATCCTTGCCGAGATTGCGGGCGATCTCGTCGATCACGTATTCGATGGCGATGGCGCCCTGCGGCCCGCCGAAGCCGCGGAACGCCGTGTTCGACTGCGTGTTCGTCCTCCCGCAGGCGGCGCGGATGTCCACGTCCGACAGGTAGTAGCAGTTGTCGAAGTGGCAGACGGCGCGCGTGGCGACGGGGCCGGACAGGTCCGCCGAGTAGCCGGCGCGCAGCGTCATGTCCACGCGCGCGGCCACGATGCGGCCTTCGTCGTCGTACCCGGCCTCGTATTCGTACCAGAAGCAGTGGCGCTTGCCGGTGACGAGCATGTCGTCGTCCCGGTCGGCGCGCAGCTTCACGGGGCGCTTCAGGTGCGCGGCCGCCAGCGCCGCGCCGCAGGCCCACAGGGCCGACTGCGATTCCTTGCCGCCGAAACCGCCGCCCATGCGCCGGCATTCCACCTGGACGTGGTGCGAGTGCAGGCCCAGCGCATGCGCCACCACGTGCTGCATCTCGCTCGGATGCTGCGTGGAGCACTGCACCAGCATGCCGCGGTTTTCCTTCGGGATCGCGTAGGCGATCTGGCCTTCCAGGTAGAACTGCTCCTGGCCGCCGACGAACAGCTCGCCCTTCACCACATGCGGCGCCCGTTCGAACGCGGCCTGCGCATCGCCCCGCTCCAGCCGCATCGGCGGCAGCACGTAGGAAGCGGCGGCCTTTGCCTGCTGCGGCGTGATGATGGCCGGCAGTTCCTCGTACGTGACATTGGCCTGGCGCGCGGCGCGGCGCGCATTCGTGTGCGTGTCGGCGACCACGATGAAGACCGGCTGGCCGATGTACTGCACGGTATCCGTCACCAGGATCGGATCGTCGTGGATGATCGGGCCGCAGTCGTTGGTGCCGGGGATGTCGGCGGCCGTCAGCACGGCCACCACGCCGGGCATCGCGCGCACCGGTGCCAGGTCGAGCGCGAGAATCCTTGCGTGCGCCTTGCTCGACAGGCCCAGCGCGGCATGCAGCGTGCCCTGCAGCTCGGGGATATCGTCCGTGTAGGTGGCCTGGCCCAGCACGTGCAGCTCGGCCGATTCGTGCGGGCGGGACACGCCGACGGCGCGCCAGCCGGTGTCAGCGTTCGTCGCGGTTTCGGGCATCAGGTTGGGCATCTCGGGATGGTTCATGGCGCGCTCCTCAGGCAGCAAAGGCGTTGACATCGCGGGCCGCGAGCGGCGCATCGGGCCGCGTCTCCAGCCAGAAGCGGCGCAGCAGGTTCCGCGCCGTGCGCAGGCGGTAATCAGCGGAGGCGCGCATGTCCGACAGCGGCGCGTAGTCCTGCGCCAGCGCGGCCATTGCCGCGTCCAGCGCCGCTTCGTCCCAGGCGCGGCCAGCCAGCAGGGCTTCGGCGGCAGCGGCCCGCTTCGGCGTGCCGGCCATGCCGCCGAACGCGATGCGGGCGGACACGATGGTGGCGCCGTCCACCCGGAACGCGAACGCGGCGCAGACGGCCGAGATATCCTGGTCGAAGCGCTTGGCCAGCTTGTAGGTGCGGAAGGCGATGCCGGCACGGGGCAGCGGCACGCGCACGGCGCGCACGAATTCGCCGGGCCGCAGGTCCTTCTTCATGTAGTCCAGGTAGAAGTCCTCCAGCGCCAGGCGGCGTTCGCCGTCGACCGCATGCAGCACCACTTCGGCGCCCAGCGCGATCAGCCACGGCATGGAATCGCCGATCGGCGAGCCGTTGGCGACATTGCCGCCGAGGGTGCCCGCGTTCCGGATCGGCAGCGAGGCGAAGCGCTGGCGCATCTCGCCCAGTTCCTGCGGATAGTGGCGGCACAGCTCCGTGTAGGCTGCCTCCAGCGTGACGCCGGCGCCGATCTCCACCACGCCGCCATCGATGGCGACCGACTTCAGCGCCTCGACATGGCCCAGGTAGACGATGTCGCCCAGCGCGCGCATCTGCTTGGTGATCCACAGGCCCACGTCCGTGGCGCCGGCCAGCAGCGTGGCCGAGGGGTGGATGGCGCGCAGTTGCGCCAGTTCCGCCAGCGTGCGCGGCGCGTAGAACGCCTGGCCGTGGGCGGCGTACACGGACAGGCTGTCGCGCCGCAGGGCCTGCAGCTGCACGGCCAGTGCCGCCGTGTCGAACTGCACGCGCGGCAGCTCCGTCATGCGGCGCGCCGCGTCGATGATGGGCCGGTAGCCCGTGCAGCGGCACAGGTTGCCGGACAGGCAGTCGTCGATCGCCTTGCGCGCGGGGGCGCCATCCACCTTCAGGTACATGCCCCACAGCGACATGGCAAAGCCGGGCGTGCAGAAGCCGCATTGCGAACCGTGACATTCCACCAGCGCCTGCTGCACCGGGTGCAGCGCGCCATCGGGCTGCTGCAGGTCTTCCACCGTGAACAGCGCCTTGCCATCGAGCGTGGGCAGCGGCTGGATGCAGGCATTGACGGCCTTCAGTTCCACCTGCCCGTCCACCAGCGTGCCGACGACGACCGTGCAGGCGCCGCAGTCGCCCTCGGCGCAGCCTTCCTTGGTGCCGGTGCAGTGCAGGTCCTCGCGCAGATGCTGCAGCACGGTCTGCGTGGGGGCGACGCCCTGCACTTCATGCACGGCAGCGCGGAAATAAAAACGGATCGGTTCGGACATCATGGCCTCGGTGTTCTCCCAACGTATCACGTTAACACTGGCGGGCACGGGTCTATATATGCAAAAAATGATGTGTGCTATTCAAATCTAAACATATCAACTTGCATTGAAATCAATGACTTACCGTCATTTTAACGGTTATTTTCCACCTGGATACAACACTTTGATCCGGCACTTGTTACTTTTGATGGAATCCCCTTGTGACAGATGTTTCCGTATGGATAGAATCCAAATCCGCGAAAAATGATTGCGCCTTGCGCGGTCGTTGCAACAGATTCTCCCAACATTCCCGAGTCATAGGTCATTCATGAAAACACGTATTCTTGCCGCCATGCTGGTTCTGCCACTGGCCATCTCCACTGCCTACGCGCAGGAAGTCAGCGACGGCCCGACCGTCAAGATCAGCGGCTTCGGCACCGGCGCCCTGACGGCCACCAACACGGACGACGCGGAATTCGCGCGCGCCAACCAGGCCAGCGGCGCCCGCAAGGATGCCCGCACGGGCGTCGATTCCAACCTGGGCCTGCAGGCCGACATCACCATCAACAGCTGGCTGTCGCTGACGGGCCAGGGCCTGGTGCGCAAGGATGCCGTGGACGAATACGGCGCCGAGGCCACGCTGGCCTTCGCCAAGGCCAAGGTCACCGATGAGCTGAGCGTGCGCGTGGGCCGCCTCGGTTCGCCGATCTTCCTGATCTCCGAATACCGCAACGTGGGCTATGCAAACACCTTCATCCGTCCGCCGCAGGAGATGTACTCGCAGGTGCCGTTCAACGGTACCGACGGTATCGACGCGATCTGGCAGCACGGCTTCGGCCCGACCAGCGTGACGGCCCAGCTGTCCTTCGGCACCAACAAGAACGACATCGTCGGCGGCCAGAGCATGCGCCTGAAGAAGCTGACGTCGGTGAACCTGGTCGCGGAATACGGCCCGTTCACGGCCCGCCTCGGCCACACCCAGGGCAGGGCCACGCTGGACGGCTCGCCGACCCTGGAAGGCCTGTACACGTCCCTACGCGCGGCCGGTACCGGCTACCGCCTGCCGGTGCTGAACCAGCTGGCCAGCGACCTGGAACTGAAGGACAAGAAAGCCTCGTTCACGTCGCTCGGCCTGGCCGTGGACTGGAACAACTTCATCGGCCAGAGCGAATTCGCCAAGCGCCGCACCGACGGCTTCCTGGCCGACACCACCTCGTGGTACGTGATGGGCGGCTACCGCATCGGCAAGTTCACGCCGTACTACACGCACGCCAAGGTGTCGATCGACAGCAACGTGACCAACACCGTGCCGGGCGCCTGCCCTGCCGGCTACCCGGCAGCCTGCCGCGCCACGCTGGCGGCCCTGTCGGCCGGCGTCAATTCGATGCGCACTTCCGGTGGCGGCGAACAGTCCACCAACAGCATCGGCCTGCGCTGGGACGTGTACCGCTCGGTAGACCTGAAGGTGCAGATCGACCGCGTCTCGCCGAAGAACGGCCGTGGCCTGCTGATCAACGCGACGCCGGGTTTCAGCCGCGACATCACGGTCGGCACCGTTGCAGTCGACTTCATCTTCTAAGGAGCACCGTATGAAAAGCATGATGACCGCGGTCCTGGCCGTAATGACGATTTCCGCCGCGCCGGCCTTTGCCGAGGTGGTGGTGGTGGTCAACGCCGCCAACAGCGAAGCCGTGTCGAAGGACACGATCGCCAGCGTCTTCCTGGGCAAATCGACGGCGTTCACGCCGATCGACCAAGCCGACGGCTCGCCGCTGCGCAACGAGTTCTACAAGAAGGTCACCGACAAGGAAGCGGCGCAAGCCAAGGCCCTGTGGTCGAAGCTGGTCTTCACCGGCAAGGCCACGCCGCCGAAGGAAGTGGCCAGCAGCGCCGACGTCAAGAAGGCCATCGCCGCCAATCCGAAAGCCATCGGCTACATCGAGAAGAGCGCCGTGGATGCCAGCGTCAAGGTCGTGCTGACCCCGTAAGGTCGGTGCCGCAAGCGACGCCCCCGTAGCAAACAGCCCGCCGTCCGGCGCCACCGGACGGCGGGTTCGTCACAACAGGACACCATCATGAGTATCAAGCGCAGGATCTGGGCACTGCCCGTCATCTCCACCGTCATCTTCGGTCTCGGCATCGCCGTCAGCGCCAGCATCGCCAACGGCGCGCTGGAGTCGATCCGCACCACCGAACGGGTCGACTACCCGGTGCTCGACATGAGCAAGTCACTGGCGCTGGAAGTGGGCGCCGTCACGGATGCCCTGCGCGATGCCGTCACCGAAGGCGACAAGGCACGCATCGCCAGCGTGGGCGAACAGGCCACCAGGCTGCGCACCAACCTGGGCAAGCTGGCCGCCATCGACGGCCAGCGCGAGACCGGCGAACGCCTGGCCAAGGAATTCGATGCGTATTACGCGCCGGCCCTGTCGGCCGCGCGCATCATGCTTGAAATGGAAGAAGGCGACCCGCAGGCGACCGTGGGCCGCATGCAGAGCGCGCTGGCCGTGCTGAACACCGACCTCCAGAAGACCAACGAAACGGCCAAGGCCCAGTTCAAGGCCGGTATCGACAACAGCGAACGCAGCGTGAACAAGGTGCTGACGACGATGGTGCTGGCCGCGCTGATCGTGATCCTCAGCCTGGCGCTGGTGTCGTGGTTCGTCGTGCGCGCCATCTGGCAGCAGCTCGGTGGCGAGCCGGAATATGCGCGCGACATCGCCGCGGCCGTGGCGGCCGGCGACCTGTCGATGGACATCCATACGCATCCGACCGACAGCACCAGCCTGCTGGCCGCGCTGAAGGAAATGCGCGACCGCCTGGCGAACATGGTGGCCGACATCAAGTCGTCGGCCGAGACGATCGCCGGCGCCAGCGCCGAAATCTCCAGCGGCAACACGGACCTGGCGGCGCGCACCGAATCGCAGGCGGGCAGCCTGGAAAGCACCGCGCGCGCGATGGACGAGCTGACCGGCGCCGTGCGCCAGAACGCCGCCAACGCCAACCAGGCCAATGCACTGGTGATGAATGCCTCGTCGATCGCCACGCGCGGCGGCCAGGTGGTCGGTGGCGTGGTCACCACGATGGGCGAGATCAATACCTCGGCCCACAAGATCGTCGAGATTATCTCGGTGATCGACGGCATCGCGTTCCAGACCAATATCCTGGCGCTGAATGCGGCCGTGGAAGCGGCGCGGGCCGGCGAGCAGGGCCGCGGCTTTGCCGTCGTGGCATCGGAAGTGCGCAACCTGGCACACCGCAGCGCGGCGGCCGCCAAGGAAATCAAGGAGCTGATCGGCGACTCGGTGGCCAAGGTGAATGCCGGCAGCGCACTGGTGGACGAAGCGGGCATCACGATGGGCCAGATCGTCGACTCGGTGAAGAAGGTGCACGACATCATGGCCGAGATCAGCGAAGCGGGCCAGCGCCAGAGCGAAGGCATCGACGACATCGGCAAGGCGATCGCCAGCATCGACGACATGACGCAGCAGAATTCCGCCCTGGTGGAAGAAGCGTCGGCCGCCGCCATGTCGCTGCTGGACCAGACGGAGCAGCTGAGCAGCGCGCTGGCCGTGTTCAAGCTGGGTGGCGCCGCACCGGCGGTGCGCAACGCGGGCCGGCTGGCATTGGCGCAGCACTGATCTTCACCACCTTCGGGCCGGGCTGCCTGGCTCTGCGTTGAACGTCAGCGCTGCTCTTCAGCGCTGCTCTTCAGCGCTGATCTTCAGCGCCGATCTTCACTGCTGATCTTCACTACAGCGCAGCCATCACGCCGCCGCGGTCGCAGGACCCGGCGGCGTTTTCTTTGGCGCTGCAGATTCATGGGGCCGGATGCACCCGGTGCCAGTGTTCGGCGATGTCGATGCGGCGCGTGATCCACACGTTCGGATGGCCCTGCACGTAGTCGAGGAAACGGGCCAGCGATGCCGCCCGTGCGGGCCGGCCGGCGATACGGCAATGCAGGCCGATCGACAGCATCTTCGGCGCATTCAGGCCGTTCGGATCGCCCTCTGCATACAGCACGTCGAACGCATCCTTCAGGTAGTCGAAGAACTGCGTGCCGCTGTTAAAACCCTGCATGGCGGCGAAGCGCATGTCGTTGGTGTCCAGCGTGTACGGCACGATCAGCTGCTGCGTGACGGCCGGCCGGCCATCGGCGCCCGTGTGTTCCACCGGCTGCCAGAAAGGCAGGTCGTCGCCGTAGTAGTCGGCGTCGTAGCGGAAGCCGCCGTGCTCCACCACCAGCCTGCGCGTGCTGGGCGAATCGCGGCCCGTGTACCAGCCCTGCGGCGCGCTGCCCGTCAGGTCACGGATGATGTCCACCGCTTCCTTCATGTGGGCGCGCTCGGTCGCTTCGTCGATGTTCTGGTACGAGATCCAGCGCAAGCCGTGGCAGGCGATCTCGTGACCCAGTTCGCGGAACGCGGCCACCGCTTCCGGATGGCGCTGCAGGGCCATCGACACACCGAACACCGTCAGCGGCAGCTTGCGGTCCTCGAAGATGCGCAGCAGCCGCCACAGGCCGGCGCGCGAACCGTATTCGTACAGCGACTCCATGCTCATGTGACGTGCCGCGAACGGCGCCGCGCCGATGATCTCGGACAGGAAGGTCTCGGAGGCGGCGTCGCCGTGCAGCACGCTGTTCTCGCCGCCCTCCTCGTAGTTGAGCACGAACTGGAGCGCCACGCGGGCGCCGTCCGGCCATTGCGGGTGCGGGGGCGTGCGGCCGTAGCCGGCGAGGTCGCGCGGGTAGTGCGGAGGAAGGGTCATGGCTGTCGGTCCGCCTGGCGGTCGTGGAACTCGAAGCGGGCACGGTCGCGCGGGTCGTAGGCGCCGGACTGCACGTCGATGCGCATCACGTTCGGCGCGGGATCCGTCACGCGGGGCCACTTCGGCAGGCCCTTGCCGTTCGGGTCGCCGTGCTGGATGAAGTTGACGAAGTAGCCGTGCAGCGTGCGGGACACCTGGCGGTCGTCGTCGCTCCAGCGGTAGACCGGATTGCCGGCCAGGTTGTTCATCGCGTATTCGATTTCCGCCGAGTGCGCGGCGCCCGTGGCGGCGGGCTTGCCGTCGACCGTGGCGGGCCGCGGCCGCGAATAATAGTAGCGCCAGGTCGGCGCCGTCTTCGCATGCAGGTCGATCCACTTCCAGGTGCCGTGGACGATCCAGCGGTCGCCGGCCAGGTCGCGCGCGGCGTCGCTCACGTCGTAGTCGTAGACGCGTGCCGCTTCGGCCGCGTCATTGCCGTACAGCCGGCGCAGGGCGGCCTGGAAGTTCTCGCGCGTGGGCGCATCCTGGCCCAATACGCCGGCGGCGCCCTGCTCGGCCGAGTTCCAGCCTGCCAGCAGCGGCACGCGCGCCTGGCGGCCCGTGGCGAAGGTGTCGCGCGGGGCGCGCTCGATCGCATGGCCATCCTGCACGATGCCGAACCAGGGCGCACCCGGCATGCGCGCCGCTTCCAGCAATCGGTCGGCCGGCAGCGCGCGCAGGTCGTTCAGGGTCGGTGCTTCGACCAGGCGCGCGAAGGCGGTGCCCTGTTCTTCCGCCCGGGCCAGCGGCGTGGTGCCGCGCCCGCCCAGGATCGAACCGCTCTCGCCGATGGCCCGGGCGAACAGGCCGCGCGACATCGGCATCACCATCTGCGCGCTGACGGAGAACGAGCCGGCCGATTCGCCGGCGATCGTCACCTGGTCCGGATCGCCTCCGAAGGCGGCGATGTTCCGCTTCACCCAGCGCAGCGCGGCCGACTGGTCCAGCAGGCCGTAGTTGCCGGAAGCCTTGTCGGGCGAGGCGGCCGTCAGTTCGGGATGGGCGAAGAAGCCGAACACGCCGAGACGGTAGTTGACCGTCAGCGCGACGATGCCCGCCTTCGCCATGGCCGCGCCTTCGTAGCGGGGCTCGGAGCCGTCGCCCGTCTGCAGGCCGCCGCCGTAGAAGTAGACCAGCACCGGCAGCTTCTTCCTGGTCGCATCGGCCGGCGCCCACACGTTCAGGAACAGGCAGTCCTCGCTCATGCCGGCGGCGCGGAACACCATGTCCGAATACAGGGGCAGCTGCATGCAGCGGTTGCCGAATGCGCCCGCGGAGCGCACGCCCGTCCAGGGCTGCACGGGCTGCGGGGCCTGCCAGCGCAATGTGCCGACCGGTGCCGCGGCATACGGGATGCCCTTGAAGGCCCGGATGCCATCCTCGAGCGTGCCTTCGATGCGGCCGCCGTCGACCTGCACGATGGTGGCGGGCGCGGCGTGGGCCGTGGGGGCTGCGGTGGTGGCTGCGTTGGGGGCTGCCTCGGTGGCTGCGTTGGTGGCTGCAGTGGTGGCCATGGTGGCGGCGGCCAGCACGAGGCCGGCGGAAGCGGTCCTGATCATCATCCCTCGCTAAGCTTGTCCATATTCGCAACATTATAGGGAAATGTGCCCGGCGGTATAAGATTGCTCCGATAGTCACATCAAGGATCCGATATGGGAAAACTCACCACGCACGTGCTGGACACCGCCCACGGCCGGCCTGGCGCCGGCGTCAAGGTCGCTTTGTATGCCGTCGAGGGCGGGGCCAGACAGTTGATCAGGGAAGACGTCACCAACGCGGACGGCCGCTGCGCCACCCCGCTGCTGGAAGGCGACACACTGCGGCCGGGCCGCTACGAGCTGGCCTTCGGCGCCGGCGACTACTTCGCCGCACTGGGCGTCGACCTCCCCTCGCCGCGCTTCATCGACACCGTCACGATCGCCTTCGGCATCGCCCACGCCGACCAGAACTACCACGTGCCACTGGTCGTCTCGCCGTGGTCCTACTCCACCTACCGCGGCAGCTGATACAGCCGAGCTCGTGTCACACCCCGGGGTCAGGCGTAGTGACACAATCTCAGCCGTAAGCGCTCGCCCGGCCCACTTCCCTATGCTGCACAGGATCTTGGCACACTACTGTCGAGTGCGTGTCACTACGCCTGACCCCACCATGTGACACGAGCTGAGCAGCAGGAGGCGGCGGTTGCACGGGGTCGGGGGTTACCGTAGAATTTGCCGCTCTGCGGTCGGTTTCCGCGCGATTCCTTCGATGTCTTGGACAACATTCCCTTATGGGTGCAGCTGCTTGCACTCGCCTGCCTGATCTTCCTGTCGGCCTTCTTCGCGATGGCCGAAACCGCCCTGATGGCGGCCAACAAGTTCCGCCTGCGCCACGAGGCCAAACGGGGCAGCCGCCGCGCGATTGCCACGCTGTGGCTGCTGGAGCGCACCGAGCGCCTGCTGTCGCTGGTGCTGATCGCGAACACGCTGCTCAATGCAATGGCGATCGCGCTGGTCACCGCCATCGCCATCACCCAGTTCGGGCTGGACGAGCACGTGATCCTCGTGGCGATCGGCATCGTGGTCTTCCTGCTGATCGTGGTGGCGGAGATCGCGCCGAAGATCATCGGCGCGCGCTATGCGGACCAGCTGGTGCTGCCGGCCAGCTTCATCCTGCGTCCGTTGCTGCGCGCGGCCAAGCCGCTCACCTGGTTCGTCAACCTGTTCGTCGAAACGCTGTTGCGCCTGTTCCGCGTCAAGCCGGCCGGCAATCCCCATGAATCGGGGCTGACGGCGGACGAATTGCGCTCCGTGCTGCTGGAAGCGGGCAACTTCATGCCGCAGAAGCACCGCAGCATCCTGCTCAACCTGTTCGACCTGGACCAGATCTCCGTCGAGGACGTGATGACGCCCCGCGCCCAGATCGAGGCGCTGAACCTGGCCGCACCGCTCGCCACGATCCGCCAGCAGCTGGCCGCCTGCCGGCACAACAAGCTGCCCGTCTACGATGGCGAGATCAACCAGATCACCGGCATCCTGCACGTGCGCAAGGCGCTGGCGCTGCTGGACGAAACCGGCGAGCCGGATCTCGCCCGCTTCCGCGCGCTGCTGTCCGCGCCCTACTTCATCCCGCAGGACACGGCCGCTCTGGCCCAGCTGCAGCACTTCCAGGAGCACCGCGAGCGGCTGGCCATCATCGTCGACGAGTACGGCGAGGTGCAGGGCCTCGTCACGCTGGACGACATCATCGAGGAAATGATCGGCGAGTTCACCACGTCGTCCACGCCGGCCGAGTCCAGCGCGGAGAGCTTTGGCTGGAACGGCGGCGAATGCCTGCTGGACGGCGCCACGGCGCTGCGCGACATCAACAAGCGGCTCGGATTACACTTCCCGCTCGACGGCCCGAAGACGCTGAACGGCCTGCTGCTGGAATACCTGCAGGACATTCCGGACGCGCCCACCAGCGTGCGGGTTGACGATTGCATCATCGAGGTTGTAAAAGTGCAAAATCAATCCGTCAAAGTCGTTAAATTGCGACAGCACTGAACGGAACTTCGCTTTACAAAGGTGATGCTCGCGGGCATCATTGATTGTTGGGGCGCTTTGTCGCCCTTCCGTCGCTGCAATCTTCATGGCGACTCCTTTGATCCGGTTCCCCCGCTATGGCAGCAGTCCAACCCAATACGGCGGCAGGCGCTCCCATACCAGGCCTGGCGCGTGCCCTGATGCAGGCGGGCCGCCTCACGGCCCCGCAGGCGGACGCCCTGCAGCGCAAGGCCGTCGCCGACAAGCTGCCCTTCATCGACGTGCTGCTGGCCAGCGGCAGCATCGGCCCGCACGATCTCGCCGTGTTCTGTTCCGAAACCTTCGCCTACCCGATGATGGACCTGCACGCGTTCAGCTTCGCCGCGCTGCCCGCCAAGATCATCGACCCGAAGCTGATGCAGAGCCAGCGCGTGGTGGCGCTGGCCAAGCGCGGCAACAAGATGTCGGTGGCGATCTCGGACCCCACCAACACGCAGGCGCTCGACCAGATCAAGTTCCACACCGAGTCCTCCGTCGAACCCGTGATCGTGGCGCACGACGCGCTGGTGCGCCTGCTGCACGAACTGTCGAAAAGCAGCGAGCAGCTGATCGGCGAGCTGGCCGGCGAGGAAGGCGAGATCCAGTTCGCGGAGGAACAGGAAGCGGCGTCCCAGGAAGCCCCGGCCACCGACGTGGAGGATGCGCCGATCGTGCGCTTCCTGAACAAGATGCTGATGGACGCCGTGAACATGGGCGCCTCCGACCTGCACTTCGAACCGTTCGAGAAGTTCTACCGCATCCGCTTCCGGGTCGACGGCGTGCTGATCGAGCATGCCCAGCCGCCGATCGCCATCAAGGACAAGCTGGTCTCGCGCATCAAGGTGCTGGCCAAGCTGGACATCTCGGAAAAGCGCGTGCCGCAGGATGGCCGCATGCGGCTGATCGTCTCGCCCACCAAGACCATCGACCTGCGCATCTCCACGCTGCCCACGCTGTTCGGCGAGAAGACCGTGATGCGGATCCTCGACGCCACGCAGGCGCAGATGGGCATCGATTCGCTGGGCTACGAGCCGGACCAGCGCGCGCTGCTGCTCGACGCGATCGCGCGCCCGTACGGCATGGTGCTCGTCACGGGGCCCACGGGGTCGGGCAAGACCGTGTCGCTGTACACCTGCCTGAACATCCTGAACAAGCCGGGCATCAATATCTCCACGGCGGAAGACCCGGCCGAGATCAACCTGCCCGGCGTGAACCAGGTGAACGTGAACGACAAGGCGGGCCTCACCTTCCCCGTCGCGCTGAAGTCCTTCCTGCGCCAGGATCCGGACATCATCATGGTCGGCGAGATCCGCGACCTCGAAACGGCGGACATCGCCATCAAGGCAGCGCAGACGGGGCACATGGTGTTCTCCACGCTGCACACCAACGACGCGCCGTCGACGCTCACGCGCATGATGAACATGGGCGTGGCGCCGTTCAACATCGCCTCCTCCGTCATCCTGATCACGGCGCAGCGGCTGGCACGGCGGCTGTGCACCTGCAAGCAGCCGGCCGACGTGCCGACCGACCGGCTGCTGTCGGCGGGCTTCCGCTCCGATGAACTGGACGGCAGCTGGAAACCCTACGGCCCGGTGGGCTGCGAACGCTGCAACGGTACCGGCTACAAGGGCCGCGTGGGCATCTACCAGATCATGCCGATCACGCCGGCGATCGAGAAGCTGATCCTCGCGCACGGCAACGCGATGCAGATCGCCGCGCAGGCGGCAACGGAAGGGGTCAAGACGCTGCGCCAGTCCGGCCTCGTGAAGGTGAAGGCGGGCCTGACGAGCCTCGAGGAAGTCCTGGGCTGCACGAACGAGTAGGAAGAACACGGGAACACATATGGCAAACGCGATCAGGGCACGGGATTCGGGCGTGAAGGAATCCATCTTCGCCTGGGAAGGCAAGGACAAGACCGGCAAGACGGTGCGCGGCGAACTGCGCGCTGGCGGCGAGGCAGTGGTGAACGTGACGCTGCGGCGCCAGGGCATCATGGTCACCAAGGTGAAGAAGAAGGTGTACCGCTCCGGGCGCAAGGTGACGGAGAAGGACATCTCGCTGTTCACGCGCCAGCTGGCCACGATGATGAAGGCCGGCGTGCCGCTGCTGCAGTCGTTCGACATCGTCGGCAAGGGCCACTCGAATCCGTCCGTGTCGAAGCTGATCCTGGACCTGCGCTCGGACATCGAGACGGGCACCAGCCTGAACCAGGCGTTCCGCAAGTTCCCGCTGTATTTCGACCCGCTGTTCTGCAACCTGGTGGGCGCCGGCGAACAGGCCGGCATCCTGGAAGACCTGCTGACCCGCCTGGCGATCTACAAGGAGAAGACGCTGGCCATGAAGGCCAAGATCAAGTCGGCATTGACGTATCCGATCGCGATCCTGGCGGTGGCGTTCATCGTCACGGCCGTGATCATGATCTGGGTGGTCCCCGCCTTCAAGGAAGTGTTCACGAGCTTCGGCGCCGACCTGCCGGCACCCACGCTGGTGGTGATGGCGATCTCGGAATTCTTCGTCAACTGGTGGTACCTGATCTTCGGCGGCCTGTTCTTCAGCATCTACTTCTTCTTCCAGGCCTGGCGCCGCTCGCTGAAGATGCAGCAGGCGATGGACCGGCTGCTGCTGAAGCTGCCGGTCTTCGGCGACGTGATCCGCAAGGCCACGATCGCCCGCTGGACGCGCACGCTGGCCACGATGTTCGCGGCCGGCGTGCCGCTGGTGGAAGCGCTCGACTCCGTGGGCGGCGCCTCCGGCAATGCCGTCTACCTGGAGGCCACGCGCAAGATCCAGAACGAGGTCTCCACGGGCACCAGCCTGACGGTGGCGATGCAGAACGTGGAAGTGTTCCCCAACATGGTCACGCAGATGGTGGCGATCGGCGAGGAATCCGGCGCGCTCGACAGCATGCTGGGCAAGGTCGCCGACTTCTTCGAGGAGGAAGTGGACGAGGCGGTGGCCTCGCTGTCGTCGCTGATGGAGCCGGCCATCATGGTCATCCTGGGCGTGCTGATCGGCGGCCTGGTGGTGGCGATGTACCTGCCGATCTTCAAACTGGGCTCGGTGGTGTAAGCTGCGCCTCAATCCAGGGGCGGGCAGCACGCGCTGTCCGCCGCGCCATAACGAACCGCCCACGCCATGTCCGAAGCCCTCTTCCTGTTTTCGCCGCCCGCCTACCTGCCCGCCGCCATCATCGCCGGCATCTTCGGCCTGCTGATCGGCAGCTTCCTGAACGTCGTCATCTACCGCATTCCGGTCATGATGCAGCGCGAGTCCGACAACTACGTGGCCAGCGAAAGCGGCCAGCCGCTGCCGCACACGGACCGCTTCAACCTGATGACGCCCCGCTCGCGCTGCGGCCATTGCGGCCACCAGATCACGGCGCTGGAGAACATCCCCGTCATCAGCTGGCTGGCGCTGCGCGGCAAGTGCAGCCGGTGCAAGGCGAAGATCCCGGCGCGCTATCCGCTGATCGAAGCATTCACGGGCGCGCTGTCCGCCGTGCTGGTCTGGCAGTTCGGCAGCGGCTGGACGGGCCTGGCCACGCTGCTGTTTGCCTACCTGCTGATCGCGATGACCTTCATCGACTTCGACACGCAGCTGCTCCCGGACGACCTGACGTATCCGCTGCTGTGGGCCGGCCTGCTGGTGAACCTGAACGGCACCTTCGTGCCGCTGCGCGACGCGGTGATCGGCGCAGCGGCCGGCTACCTGGTGCTGTGGTCCGTCTACTGGGCCTTCAAGCTGCTGCGCAACAAGGAGGGCATGGGCTACGGCGACTTCAAGCTGCTGGCGGCATTGGGCGCATGGCTGGGGTGGACGATGCTGCCGACGATCATCCTGCTGTCCTCCATCGTCGGCGCCATCGTCGGCATCAGCCTGATCGTGTTCGCCAAGCGGGGCCGCGACAATCCGATCCCGTTCGGTCCCTACCTGGCCGCGGCCGGCCTGATCGCGCTGCTGTTCGGCGCGCCGATCGCCGCCTTCACGCAGTCCTTCCTCACCGGCACCTGAGGCCGGCCATGACGGGCACCCGCTTCACCGTCGGCCTGACGGGCGGCATCGGCAGCGGCAAGAGCGCCGTGGCGCGCCTGTTCGCCGAACGGGGCGTCGATATCGTCGACACGGACCGGATCGCGCGCGGCCTCACCGCACCGCACGGCGCCGCGATGCCCGCCGTGCTGGCCGCATTCGGGGACGGCTTTGCCGATGCCGCCGGCGCCCTCGATCGTGCGAAGATGCGCGCGCTGGTGTTTGCCGATCCCGCCGCCAAGCGACGCCTGGAAGGCATCCTGCACCCGATGATCCGCGACGCCGTGCTGGCCGAGAGCCTGCTGGGCACCGGCCCTTACGTGATCTTCGATATTCCGCTGCTGGTGGAATCGGGCACCTGGAAGAGCCGCGTGGACCGCGTGCTGGTGGTCGACTGCCCGGAAGCGCTGCAGCTGGAGAGGGTCATCGCACGCAATGGCCTGCCGGAAGCGCAGGTGCAGGCGATCATGGCGGCACAGGCACCGCGGCAGGTCCGGCTGGCGGCGGCGGACGATATCGTCGACAACGGCGGGGCGATTGCCGCGCTGCCGCCCCAGATCGAACGGCTGCACAGCCGTTACTTAATATGCGCTGAAGGAAAAGTAAGAAACGATTAACAACGTTTGTAATTTTGCCTCGCATGGTTCAGAATCACGAGAATATTTCAGGTCTACCAACGAGGATTTGCTTTGATCGTTTATGAATATCCTTTCAACGAGCGCATACGTACGTTATTGCGCCTGGAGGACCTGTACGAGAAGTTCAAGTTTTTTGTGCACCAGGATCACCCGATGCAGCACCACGTGGCACTGGCCACGATCTTCGACATGCTGGAAGTGGCCGGCCGCGCCGACCTGAAATCGGACCTGCTGCAGGAACTGGAGCGCCAGAAGCAGACGCTGATGGGCTACCGCAGCAACCCCGCCGTGCAGACGGAAATGCTGGACGCGATCCTGGAAGAACTCGACAGTGCCGCCACCGCCCTCGTGGCCACGCAGGGCAAGACGGGCCAGAACGTGCGCGACAACGAGTGGCTGATGAGCATCCGCGGCCGTACCATCATTCCTGGCGGCGCCTGCGAATTCGACCTGCCGTCCTATTACGCCTGGCAGCAGCGCTCGTTCGAGCAGCGCTATGCCGACATCGCCACCTGGTTCGCGCCATTGGCACCGCTGTGCGATGCCCTGTCCCTCATCCTGCGGCTGCTGCGCAATTCCGGCGCGGCCAAGAAAATGATCGCAAATGCCGGCAGTTACCAGCAGATGTTGCAGGGGAAGGTCTTCCAGATGCTGCGGCTGACGGTGGATGGCGCGTTCGGCGCCATTCCCGAAATGTCGGCCAACAAATACATGCTATGGGTGCGTTTTACCAGCCAGGGCGGCGACTGCAAGCCGAAACCGCTGGAAGAGGACGTGCCGTTCGAACTGACGCTGTGCAGTTTCTGATTAATTCTGAAAAACGTTTTTGATATGCCAACCGTTGTCGATTGCCCTACCTGCGGTAAAAAAGTGGAGTGGAGCGAGAAAAACAAATACCGCCCCTTCTGTTCCGAACGCTGCAAGCAGATCGATCTGGGCGCCTGGGCCGAGGAGAAATACACGATACCCGGCGGTGCACCGACCGATCCGCTCGACGATCCGCTGGATGAAGGCAAGCAGTAATTGCCGAAAAAATGGGGACAGACCCCATTTTTCAGGAAATGTTTCTTGAAAAATGGGGTCTGTCCCTATTTTCGTTCGATCCACTGCAGCAGAGGGATGGTGGCCGGCAGCAGCGGCTCCACGCTGAACTCGCCCTGCCAGGCAAAGGCCTGACCCTCCAGGCTTTGCGGCTCCCCGCGCCACTCCCGGCTGATGAAAAAGTGCAGCCGCACGTGCGCGTGCTCGTACACGTGCTCCACCCCGCACCACTCCTCCGCCGACAGCACGGCGATCCCCAGTTCTTCCATGAACTCGCGCTGCAGCGCCTGGAAGATGGTCTCGCCCGGATCGACTTTCCCACCCGGGAATTCCCAGTAGCCCGCATACGGCTTGCCGGCCGGGCGCTGGCCCAGCAGCACGTCACCGTTCGGTTTCATCAGGATGCCGACAGCGACATCGACCGGCTGCGTGGATAGATGCGCCTCCGTCATGGCATCTTGCCCGCATGGTCGCGGGCGAACTGCCAGGCCACGCGGCCGGAACGCGAGCCGCGCTGCAGCGCCCAGCGCAGCGCATCGCCGCGGGCTGCCGCGATCTGCTCGGGCGTGCAGCCGAACGACGCCAGCCAGTGGCCGACGATGGCCAGGTAGTCGTCCTGCTTGAACGGATAGAACGACAGCCACAGGCCGAAGCGTTCGGACAGCGAGATCTTCTCCTCGACCGTCTCGCCGGGATGCAGGTCGCCGTCCTCGTCGTGCTTGTAGCTCATGTTCTCGGACATCTTCTCCGGCAGCAGGTGGCGGCGGTTCGACGTCGCGTAGATCAGCACATTGTCCGACTGCGCGGTGATGGAGCCGTCCAGCGCCACCTTCAGCGCCTTGTAGCCGCTCTCGCCTTCCTCGAACGACAGGTCGTCGCAGAACACGATGAAGCGCTCGGGCCGGCCGGCAACGAGGTCGATGATGTCCGGCAGGTCGGCCAGATCCGCCTTGTCCACTTCGATCAGGCGCAGCCCGCGGTCGGCAAAGCCGTTCAGGCAGGCCTTGATCAGCGAGGACTTGCCGGTGCCGCGCGCGCCCGTCAGCAGCACGTTGTTGGCCGGGCGGCCTTCCACGAACTGGCGCGTGTTCTGCTCGATCTGCGCCTTCTGCGTCGCGACGTTGTGCAGATCTTCGAGGCTGATCTTCGATGCATGCGCCACCGGCTGCAGCCAGCCCGAGGTTGCACCCATGACACCGCTGCGCTTGCGCCAGCGGAATGCAAACGCCGCGTCCCAGTCCGGCGCCGGCATGGCCGGCGGCAGCAGCGCCTCGACGCGGGCGAGCACCCGCTCGGCGCGCAGCAGGAAGTCTTCGAGTCCGGCCATCAGGAACGGTAGTCCGCGTTGATCGACACGTAGTCGTGCGACAGGTCGCAGGTGTACACGGTGGCCGCAGCGGCGCCGCGCGCCAGCTTCACGCGCACGGTGATCTCGCTCTGCTTCATGATGCGCTGGCCGTCTTCTTCCCGGTAGTCCGGATTGCGGCCGCCGTCTTTGGCCACCCACACATCGTCCAGCCACATGTTGATCTTCGCGACATCGAGTTCCACGCCGGCATAACCGATGGCGGCCAGGATGCGGCCCAGGTTCGGGTCGGAGGCGAAGAACGCCGTCTTCACCAGCGGCGAGTGGCCGATCGAGTAGGCGATCTTGCGGCACTCTTCCACCGACTCGCCCTCTTCGACGGTGATGGTGATGAACTTGGTGGCGCCCTCGCCGTCGCGCACGATGGCCTGGGCCAGGAAGACGGACAGTTCCGTGACGGCGGCTGCCAGTTCGCGGTATTCGGCCGAATCGACCGAATCGACCTCCAGCGTGCCGGCGCCGGTGGCGACCAGGATGAAGGAATCGTTGGTCGACGTGTCGCCATCGATCGTGATGCAGTTGAACGACTGGTCGGCCGCTTCCTTCACCAGCACTTCCAGCACCGGCTGCGCCACCTTCGCGTCGAACGCCAGGTAGCCCAGCATGGTCGCCATGTTCGGCTTGATCATGCCCGCGCCCTTGCTGATGCCCGTCAGCGTGACGGTGTGGCCGGCAATCGTGACGGTGCGCGAGCCGGCCTTCGGCTGCGTGTCCGTCGTCATGATGCCTTCCGCGGCGTTGAACCAGTTGTCAGCCTTCAGGTTCGCGACCGCGGCCGGCAGGCCCGCCTTGATCTTCTCGACCGGCAGCGGCTCCAGGATGACGCCGGTGGAGAACGGCAGGATCTGCTGCGCATCGATGCCCAGCTGCGGCGCCAGCGCATCGAGCGTGGCGCGCGCATTGGCCAGGCCCGCTTCGCCGGTGCCGGCATTGGCATTGCCCGTGTTGACGAGCAGCGCGCGGATCGGCTTGCCGCCGGCCTTCACGGCCGCCAGGTTGTCCTTCGAGATCTGCACGGGCGCGGCGCAGAAGCGATTCAGCGTGAACACGCCGGCCACGGTGGCGCCTTCGGCCAGCTTCATCACCAGCACATCCTTGCGGTTCGGTTTCTTGATGCCCGCTTCGGCATAGCCGATCTCGATCCCGTTGACGGGTTTCAGCTCGGCGGCGACGGGGATGGGGGAATTGACGGCCATGTTCGGGTTCTCGGGCAGGTAAAAGAGCCAATATTGTAATGCCTCGGCCCGCGCTGCGGAGTTCATGCCGGCGTGCGGGTGCGGCAACCCGAGCATGGTGCTGCTCCCGTCACTGCACGCGTCCCGCCAGTTCAGCCGACCGTCTTCACCCACACCGCCTGCGCATTGGTGAACTCGCGCAGGCCGAAGTGCGACAGCTCGCGGCCATAGCCGCTTTTCTTCACGCCGCCAGTGGGAATGCGCGGGTCCGTCAGCGAGAAGCCGTTGACGAACACGCCGCCCGTTTCCAGGCGCCGGGCGATGCGCTGCGCCTGCACCGTGTCGCCCGTCCACAGCGCGCCACCCAGCCCGTAATCGCTCGTGTTGGCCAAAGCGATCGCGTGCTCGACATCGTCGGCCGCCTTGATGGCGGCCACCGGGCCGAAGGTCTCCTCGTCAAACGCGGCCATGCCGGGCACCACGCCGGCCAATACCGTCGGCGCATAGAAATTGCCGGCGCCAGGCAGCTTTTCGCCGCCCAGCAGCAGCGTCGCACCGGCCGCGATCGTGCGCTGCACCTGGCCGTGCAGCTCTTCGAGCAGGTCGGCGCGCGCCATCGGCCCCATCGTGGTGGCCGGGTCCAGCGGATCGCCGACGGTCACCTGCCGCGCGGCGGCCACGAACTTGCGCGTGAACTCCTCCAGCACAGGCCGCTCGACGATGAAGCGCTTGGCGGCCAGGCACACCTGCCCGGCGTTCTGGAAGCGTGCGTGGACGGCGGCCTTGACGGCCAGGTCGATGTTCGCGTCGGCCAGCACGATGAACGCGTCGGAACCGCCCAGCTCCAGCAGGCTTTTCTTCAGCGCCCGGCCGGCCAGCGCGGCGATGGCCGCACCGGCGCGGGCACTGCCGGTCAAGGTCACCGCCGCGATGCGCGGATCGCCGATGACGCGCGCCACCGTGTCGTTGTCGGCATTCAGGCTGGCGAACAGGCCCCGCGGGAAACCGGCGGCCTCGTAGAGTTCCTGCAGTGCGAACGCGGCGCCCATCACGTTCGGCGCATGCTTGAGCACGAAGCCGTTCCCGGACAACATGATGGGGCCGGCGGCACGGATCACCTGCCACAGCGGGAAGTTCCACGGCATCACGGCCAGCACCGTGCCGATCGGCAGATACGACACGAATACCTGGTCGCCGCCCTCGACCGGCACCGGCTCGTCGGCCAGGAGCGCGGGACCGTGTGCCACCAGCCACTCGAGGGAGCCGGCGCATTTCTCCACTTCGGCGCGCGCGGCCGCGAGCGTCTTGCCCATCTCGCTGGTCATCAGTGTCGCCAGGCGTTCGCTGTTCTCGCGCAGCAGCGCGGCCAGGCGGCGATAGGCTGATACGCGTTCGGCGATCGGCGTGTCGCGCCACTGCCGCTGGGCTGCGGCGTTCGCGCCCAGCAGCTGCTCGACCTCGGCAGCGGTGTGGAACGGGTAATTGGCGATCAGTGCGCCGCTGGCCGGATTGCGCGAGACGGCGCCGGCGGGGGAAAGGGGATCGAGTTTCGACATACGGCCTCCATGACGGTTTGCAGCAGCAAGCACTGCCTGTTCAATCACTGTAGACCTGTCGCGCGGGCCGGGGAAGGCGTCCCGTGATCCTATGAGTGCCGCTCCCAGGCAGGCTCGCGCGGCATGTAGGTCACCAGCGACAGGTCCGGCCGGCCCACCGGGGTCAGTGCCAGGTACGTGTAGGCGACCTGCGCGCCGCCGGGCAGCCGCAGGATCTTGCCGCCCTCGTCGAAGATCTTGACGTCCGTATCGCCCCACCAGGCGCTGAATTCCGGGCTCAGGTCGGACAGCTCGGCCACCAGCGCGTCGAACGGCGCCTTGTCCTGGGCCTGGGCACGCGCGGCGCGGAAGGTGGAGAGCATGCTGCGCGCCATCTGCGCCCAGTCGACGATGCGGGTGCGGAACGGCTCGTGCAGGAACAGCAGGCGCAGCGTGTTGCGCTCGTGCGGCTGCAATGCGGCGTAATCGACGAACAGGTCGGCGACGGCGGCGTTCCAGACCAGGATGTCGAGCCGCGTGTTGCGCACGTAGGCTGGAACATCGATGGCACGCACCAGCTGTTCCAGTCCATCGCTGACGGGACCGTTGCCGGCTGGCGGCGGTGGCGGCTGGCGTGCGGCCAGCGCGAACAGGTGGGCCGCTTCGGCCTGGTCCAGCCGCAGGACATCGCCGATGCGGCGCAGCGCATCGGCCGACGGATGGATTTCGCGGCCCTGCTCCAGCCAGGTGTACCAGCTGACGCTGACGCCGGCCAGCAGCGCCACTTCCTCGCGGCGCAGTCCCGGCGTGCGGCGCGGGCCGGCAGGCAGGCCGAAGTCGGTGGGCTGCAACCGCGCGCGGCGGCTGCTGAGGAAGGCGCCCAGTTCGCGGCGCTGTTCGGGAGAAGGATGGTCGGACATCGCGGAACCCTGCGGAGGAGGAAGCGGAATCGGCGTCGGCGTCGGAATACGAATTGGAATCGGAATGAAGCCGGAATCGGAATCGGCGGAAGCAGAATGCAAAAAACCGGAGCGTACCCCGGTTTTTCTCGCTGCGTCAGCCCATCAGGCCAGCTTGCCGTGGCAGGCCTTGTACTTCTTGCCGCTGCCGCAAGGGCAAGGGTCGTTGCGGCCGATCTTCGGGCCGACCTGCACTTCGGCGGCCGGCGTGGTGGTGGTCACCGAGATCGGTGCCAGCAGCTCTTCCGGCGCCGCGTTCGGGTCGAAGTCGGCGTGCTGGTAATGCACGTTCTCCAGCTGCGTGGCGGCCATGGCCGCTTCGGCCGCTTCCACTTCCTCGCGGGACTGGATACGCACCGTCATCACCAGGCGCACGACCTCGTTCTTGATCATGTCCAGCATCTGGGCGAACAGCTCGAACGCTTCGCGCTTGTATTCCTGCTTCGGGTTCTTCTGCGCATAGCCGCGCAGGTGGATACCCTGACGCAGGTGGTCCAGCGCGGCCAGGTGTTCGCGCCAGTGGCTGTCGACACCCTGCAGCATCACGCTGCGTTCGAAGCCGCCGAACGATTCCTTGCCGACGATGGCGATCTTGCTGTTGTAGACCTCGTCCGCCGCCGCCGTCACGCGCTCGACGATGTCTTCGTCCGTCAGGTTGTTTTCCTTCTCCAGCATCTCCGCCAGCGGCACGTTGATCTGCCACTCGGCCGCCAGCGCAGCCTGCAGGCCCGGCACGTCCCACTGCTCTTCGACCGATTCGGCCGGCACGTACTGGCGCACCACTTCCTCGAACACGCCGTGGCGCAGGTTCTGGATCATCTCGGAGATGTCGGTCGCTTCCAGCAGTTCGTTGCGCTGCTGGTAGATCACCTTGCGCTGGTCGTTGGCCACGTCGTCGTATTCGAGCAGCTGCTTGCGCACGTCGAAGTTGCGCGCCTCGACCTTGCGCTGCGCCGATTCGATCGAGCGCGTGACGATGCCCGCCTCGATCGGTTCGCCTTCCGGCATCTTCAGGCGTTCCATGATGGCGCGCACGCGGTCGCCCGCGAAGATGCGCAGCAAAGGATCGTCCAGCGACAGGTAGAAGCGGGACGAGCCCGGGTCGCCCTGGCGGCCGGAACGGCCACGCAGCTGGTTGTCGACGCGGCGCGATTCATGGCGCTCGGTGCCGATGATGTGCAGGCCACCGGCCGCCACCACCTTCTCGTGCAGCGCCTGCCAGCCGTCGCGCAGCCTGGCCGATTGCGCGGCCTTCTCCGCATCCGACAGGGCCGGATTGGCCTCGACGAACTGGATCTGCTTCTCGACGTTGCCGCCCAAAACGATGTCGGTCCCGCGGCCCGCCATGTTGGTGGCGATGGTGATGGCCTGCGGCGAACCGGCCTGCGCGATGATCTCGGCCTCGCGGGCGTGCTGCTTGGCGTTCAGCACGTTGTGCGGCAGCTTGGCCTTGTCGAGGATCCCCGACAGCAGCTCGGAGTTCTCGATCGACGTGGTACCCACCAGCACCGGCTGGCCGCGCTCGTAGCACTCGCGGATGTCGGTGACCATCGCCATGTATTTTTCCTGCGCCGACTTGTACACCTGGTCCTGCTTGTCCTTGCGGGCGGACGGGCGGTTCGGCGGCACCACCACGGTCTCGAGGCCGTAGATGTCCTGGAACTCGAACGCTTCCGTGTCGGCGGTACCCGTCATGCCGGCCAGCTTGCCGTACATGCGGAAGTAGTTCTGGAACGTGATCGAGGCCAGCGTCTGGTTCTCGTTCTGGATCTTGACGCCTTCCTTCGCCTCGACGGCCTGGTGCAGGCCGTCGGACCAGCGGCGGCCCGTCATCATGCGGCCGGTGAATTCGTCGACGATGACCACTTCGCCGTGCTGCACGACGTAATGCTGGTCCTTGTGGTACAGCGCATGGGCGCGCAGCGCCGCATACAGGTGGTGCACCAGCGTGATGTTGGCCGAGTCGTACAGCGACGCGCCTTCCGGCAGCAGGCCCATCTGCGTGAGGATCGCCTCGGCCTTCTCGTGGCCCGCTTCCGTCAGCAGCACCTGGTGCGCCTTCTCGTCCTTCGTGTAGTCGCCCGGGACTTCGACGTTGCCGCCGCCGTCCGGCTTCTCTTCGCCGATCTGCAGGGTCAGCTGGGGCGGCACGGTATTGATCTTGTGGTACAGGTCCGTGTGGTTCTCGGCCTGGCCGGAGATGATCAGCGGAGTGCGCGCCTCGTCGATCAGGATCGAGTCGACTTCATCGACGATGGCGTAGTTCAGGCCGCGCTGCACGCGGTCGCGGATCTCGAACACCATGTTGTCGCGCAGGTAGTCGAAACCGAATTCGTTGTTGGTGCCGTAGGTGATGTCGGAACCGTAGGCTTCCTGCTTGACGGCATGGTCCATCTGCGACAGGTTGATGCCCGTCGTCAGGCCCAGCCAGCGGTACAGCTTGCCCATCGTTTCCGCATCGCGCTGGGCCAGGTAATCGTTGACCGTGACGATGTGCACGCCCTTGCCGGACAGCGCGTTCAGGTAGGCCGGCAGCGTGCCGGTCAGCGTCTTGCCCTCGCCCGTGCGCATCTCGGCGATTTTCCCGTAGTGCAGCACCATGCCGCCCAGCAGCTGGACATCGAAGTGGCGCATCTTGAAGACGCGCTTCGACGCCTCGCGGCACACGGCGAATGCCTCGACCAGCAGGTCGTCCAGCGACTCGCCGTTGGCGACGCGGGCCTTGAAGGCGGGCGTTTTCGCCTGCAGTTCGGCGTCCGACAGCTGTTCGTACTGCGACTCGAGCGCATTGATCTCGTTGACAGTCTTCTGGTATTGCTTGAGGAGCCGCTGGTTACGGCTGCCGAAAATCCGGGTCAGTAAGGACATGCTTGAATTTCTTGAATAAACGCCGTTTAAAAAAGACCGCTGTGCGGGAGGGGTTTCCGCCCGTGCCCAGGGTACCTGCCCCACGACTATGGCAAAAGACCATGATTTTAGCACGGGGGTACATGGGGCTGCCCGAACGGTAAGACAATAGCCTGATGGGAAATATTAACATCCAGCATTAACCGGAGCGGTACGGCTGGCCGCCCGCGGCGCCTGCCGGGGGACGCGAAGCCGGCCCGACGGTGCCCATCCTCCGCTGCACACCCGGCGCGGCTATGCTAAGGTGCGCGAATGCGATTCAACTCACCGAACCAGACCCGCACCGCCGTTGGCGCCACGGATTTCCTGCGCTATCACGACAAGCTGGCAGCCCTGCTGCCCGCCGTCCAGCGCATGGCACAGCTGCAACAGGACTGCGCGCGCGTGCTGCCGGCCGCGTTCGGCCTGTGCGAGATCCTGTCGTTCGAGGCGGGGCTGCTGGTGCTGTCGACGCCCAACGCGTCGGTCGCCGCCAAGCTTAAACAGCAATTGCCAAAACTGCAAGAGACGCTGGCGCAAAAAGGCTGGCAGGTCGACAGCGTGAAGTTGAAGGTGCAGATGATGAAGGCGATGTCGACACCGCCCGTGGAGCGCCGTCCGCTGGTGATCCCGGCAGTGGGTGTCGATTCGTTCGCCGAGCTGTCCGACGCGCTCGAACCAACCAAGGCCAACGCCACGCTGATCGCCGCGCTGAAGAACCTGGTCGCGCACCGGCGCTAGCTTACTGCCCAGCTCGTGTCCGTGTCGGGGTCTGACCCCATGGTGGACACGAGCTCGGCCTTAGTTGTATTCCCACTCCTGCTCGAGCTGGCGCGCATACGATGGCGGGGCCTGGTCGGCGGAGTCGTAGGTGACGATCTCGTAGGCATCCGGCCGGGCCAGCAGTTCGCGCAGCAGGCGGTTGTTCAGCGCGTGGCCGGACTTGTGGGCCTCGTAGGCGCAGATCAGCGGGTGGCCGATCACGTACAGGTCGCCGATCGCGTCCAGGATCTTGTGGCGCACGAATTCGTCGTCGTAGCGCAGGCCGTCGGGATTCAGGACACGGTACTCATCCATCACGATGGCGTTTTCCAGCGAGCCGCCGCGCGCCAGGCCGATCCCGCGCAGCATTTCCACATCCTGCATGAAGCCGAAGGTACGGGCGCGCGCCACGGCCTGGATGTACGACTGCGTGCCGAAATCGATCTGCGCGCGCTGCGCCGTGCCGTCGACGGCCGGGTGATTGAATTCGATGAAGAAGTCCAGCTTGAAGCCGTCGTGCGGCACGAGGCGGGCCCACTTCTCGTTGGCGCCCTGGCCATCGCGCACTTCGACGGGCTTCAGGATGCGCAGGAACTGTTTCGGCGCGTCCTGCTCGGCCAGGCCGGCCTGCTGCAGCAGGAACACGAACGACGAGGCCGAGCCGTCCATGATGGGAATCTCTTCGGCCGTCACGTCGACAAACAGGTTGTCGATACCGAGACCCGCGCAGGCGGACATCAGGTGCTCGATCGTCGAGACGCGTGCGCCGTCGCGGATCATCACCGTCGCCATCCGGGTGTCGCCGATCTCAAGCGGCCCCACGGGGAACACCACCGGCGGCGTCAGGTCCACGCGCGCGAAGACGATGCCCGTGCCGGGCGGGGCCGGCCGCAGGGTCAGTTCGACCTTGGTGCCGGAGTGCACGCCGACACCGATGGTGCGGACGGTTTCCTGGATGGTTCGTTGTTTCAGCATTTCACGATTATATCGAGATTCGACGGCTGGCGTTCCCGGCCGTGGCTTCGCCTCGACAAGTTGAAACGACGATAACGTCGGCCGCCATGACAGGTTGCCGGGACACGCTGCGGCCATCGCCCTGCCCATCCCGATGTTCGCTCTGCACGCAGCGGCTGGCATGGCCGTTGCAATCTCCTCCCGCATGGACTGTCGGGAGAACGCCATGACATCGCCGCACATGCTTGCCGTCCTGCTGCTGATCGCCAGCAGCGCCGCCGCCGCGCTGGCTGCCGCGACACCCTTGCTGCAGAACGGCGGCTTCGAAGCCGGCTTCACCGGCTGGACCGTCGTCGACCGTCCCGGCAGCGCCGGCACCTGGTTCGCGCACGCGGGAACGGCCACCCCGCTCAGCTCGATCGCGACCGTGGGCGCGCACGGCGGCAGCACCTATGCCGTGACGGACCAGTTCAACCCCGGCACCCACGCGCTGCTCCAGGGCTTTGGCGTGGCACCGGGCGCCGCATCGGTGACCCTGGACTTCAGCATGTTCGTCAACTCCTATGGCGCCTTCGCCCCGCACAACGGCGAGCTCGATCACACCACGCCGCGCGCGCAATTCGGCCGCGTCGACCTGCTGTCGGCCGGCGCCGATCCGTTCGACACGGGCGCCGGCGTGCTGCGCAACTTCTACTTCGGCATCGACGATCCGTCCACCAATCCCCATCCCTACACCGACTACACGTTCGACATCACGCCGCTGGTGGCGGCCGGGGGGAACTACCAGCTGCGTTTCGCGGCGGTGGAAACGGACTTCTTCCTGCACCTGGGGGTGGACGACGTGAGCATCGACGCCGTGTTCGCAGTGCCGGAACCGGACAGCCTGGCCCTGCTGGGGCTGGGCCTTGGCGGCCTGGTGGCGGTGCGCCGGCGCGCCTGAGCAGGATCGGATATCGAAACACCTCTACAGGAGAACATCATGAAAACACTGCAATCCCTGGCCGCACTGCTGCTGGTTGCCGGCACGGCCGCCACCGCCACGCCGCTGCTGCAGAACGGCGGCTTCGAAGCGGGGCTCGCCAACTGGACCGCCATCGATCGTCCGAACAGCGCCGGCAGCTGGTTCGCGAACACAGGCACGACCACGCCAGTGTCGAATTTCTCCACCGTCGGCGCGCACGGCGGCGTGGGCTATGCCGTGACCGACCAGGTCAATCCCAGCACCCACGCGCTGCTCCAGTCCTTCAACGTGGCCCCTGGCGCCACGTCGGTGATCCTCACCTTCAGCATGTTCGTGAACTCGTATGCGGATTTCTTCCCGAACGGCGGCGTGCTCGATCACCTCACCGGCCAGCCGGCGCAATTCACCCGCGTCGATCTGCTGACGGCCGGCGCGGATCCGTTCGACACGGGCGCCGGCGTGCTGCAGAATTTTTACTTCGGCATCGATGACCCGGCCACGAACCCGCACCCGTACACGGACTACACGTTCGATATCACGGCGCTGGTGGCGGCCGGCGGCACTTACCAGCTGCGCTTTGCCGCGGTGGAGACGGAGTTCTTCCAGCACGTGGGCGTGGACGACGTGAGCATCGACGCGGCCTTTGCCGTCCCCGAACCGGGCAGCCTCGCTCTGCTGGGACTGGGCCTGGGCGCCCTGGCGCGGACGCGGCGCCGCCGCTGAATCAGGGGTGCTCCGCCTCGCTGTGCACGGCCTCGCGCCGCACCAGGTAGATGCCGCTGGCGATGATGATCGCGGCGCCCGTCAACGTCCAGCGGTCCGGCAGCGTGTTCCAGATCGCCCAGTCGATCGCCACGCTCCACGCCAGCCCGGTGTACTCGAACGGCGCCACGATGGACGCCTTGCCGATGCTGAATGCCTTCGTGATCGCCATCTGGCCCAGGAAGCCGGAGGTGGCCAGCAGCGCGATCACGGGCCAGTCGTCCCAGCGCAGCGGCACCCAGCCGGGCAGCGCCAGCGGCAGCGCACCGGCCCCCATCAGCACCAGTACCCAGAACATGATGTGTTCGTTGGAATCGGTACGGCTGAGGATGCGGCTGGCGATCGCCGACACGGCATAGCCCGTGGCGGCCGCCAGCACGGCCAGTCCCGCCAGCGAAATGAAGTTCAGGCCGCTCGGCCGCAGCACCACCAGCACGCCGCCCAGTCCGACGAAGATCGCCAGCCACTGCCGGCCGTCGACGCGCTCCTTCAGGATGAACACCGACAGCGCCGTGATCAGCGCCGGCGCGATGAAGAACAGCGAATACGCTTCGGCCAGCGGCAGCGATTTGAGGCCCCAGGCGAACACCGTCAGCATGACCACGCCCAATGCGCCGCGCAGCAGGTGCAGCGGCCAGCGCACCCGCAGGATGCCGCGGAACTTGCCCCGCCAGGCGATGAACGCACACACCAGCGGCAGCGACGTCAGCGCGCGCAGCACCGTCACCTGCACGGCCGGATAGTGGCCGGCCAGCAGCTTCATCGAGGTGTCCATCAGCGCGAACATGGCCACGGCGGCGATCATCGCGTAGATGCTGTGCAGGTTTTCCTTGGCGTCGGGTTTCAAGCGCGATCCTGTGAGTGGCGGATCGGCCATTGTACGCAATGCCCGGGGCTGTTGTTAAGCCGCCCGGTGCATCGCGATTTGCTATCGTGCGGCTATCGTATCTGACCGGCAGGCACGGTAAGATGCAGAAATGACCACATCCGCCAAGAAACCCCTGCCCCTCTACGAAGTGCACGAGTCCCCGATTCATGGCCGCGGCGTGTTCGCCCGCCGCAAGATCCCGGCCGGCGCCCGCATCATCGAATACACGGGCGAAATCGTCGACTGGGACGAAACCTGCCGCCGTACCGCCGCGAAGGGCGGCCCGATCAACCACACGTTCTTCTTCACGCTGAACAACGGCCTGCTGATCGACGGCGGCGCCAACGGCAACGAGGCGCGCTTCATCAACCACTCGTGCGCGCCGAACTGCGAAGCGATGGAAGACGAGGACCGCGTCTACATCCACGCGCTGCAGGATATCGAGAAGGGCGAGGAACTGAACTACAACTACGGCCTCATCTACGACGAGCGCCACACGCCGGCCGTGAAGAAGGCTTTCGCCTGCCACTGTGGCGCGCCCGAATGCACAGGCGTGATGCTGGCGCCGAAAAAGCGCTCGCGCAAGAAAGCGGCCGCGTAGCATTCCCACAACATCCGCCCTGCCGCTCGGGGGCGCGATGGTAGCAACCACTCCCTCGCCCCCGGCTGACCGGCCGCAAACGCCGTGCGGGGCATTTCGATGGCCTCCTCTAGAGAACCGCCTCCGCACTTGGTGCCACGCAAAAGACAGTGCCGCCTTGACAATTGATGAGTAGACAATTTTTGCGGATCGATATAGTCGAGCTCGCTCTATAGCCGCGCTCGCTCTATCCCCGCTCGTCCAATCGCCGCTTCATCATCCATTGCCCGGAGGCCTTATGTCGATCTGCCATCACTGCGGTACCCACTTCATCACGAGCCCGCTGTGCACGGCATGCCGGCCGACCAGCGCCATTGCCAGCTGCACGCCGCCGGAGTTCGCCGTGCCGCAGCGCCTGCCGCTTGTGTGGCGCGAGAAATTCGGCGCCATCGACCGCGCCGGCGGCGTGACGCTGGCCAAGCTGGCGCAGCTGCCCCTGCCCGATCGGCTACGCATCCGCTGCAATGTCTTCGCCCTGCTGTTCGGCGCCGCCTACTACGCGTGCAAGGGCATGTGGAAGCGCGGCCTGTCGCTGGCGCTGCTGATGGCGGCCCTCACGCTGCTGATGATGAGCGCCGCGGACCTGGCCGGCATCGCCCCTGAACTGGCGCGCAACGTGGGCATCAGCATCGCCGCCTTCGTCTATGCCTACCGCGCCAACCTGGACTACTACAAGCAGGCCGTGCTGGGGGACGACAGCTGGTGGTAGATCGCGGCGCTGCATGAAGGCGCAAGCATGGAAGCAATGGTGAGTTTGCCCAGCCGCAATATCCTGAGCTCACCGGATTCTTAAGCTTACAGCTCGACGACGCCGGACCCGCCGGCGTCAACCATAGGAGAGCTCGAGATGGTGCGCTGCGAACATTGCAATACCGGCTACAGTGCCGGCAACGGCTGTTTTGGTTGCGGTCATGACCTTGGCCGAGGGCTCGAAGCGCTGTCGCCGGCCTGGCGGCGGCGCTTCGCATTGATCGAACAGGCTGGCGGCCCGACTTTCGAAAAAATCCGCACGTTGCCGTTACGCGAGCGCTTCAGAGCTGCGTTCAACGTATGGGCACTTTTCTTCGGGCCATTCTATTTCATGGCGAAGGGCATGTGGAAACGTGCCATCACGCTGACGGTCGCGCTGATCGGCTCGAACTTTGCTGTGAATGTAATTCTCGCTGCGATGGGTGCGCCGGAGGGCGCCGCCGACGCCGCTTTCCACGCTGGCGGCCCCGTGACATTTGCAGCCGTCTGCAATCTGGCCTATTACAAGGCCAAGGTGCTTGGCGACTGGGGTTGGTGGTAGGGATAGCGACGACGCAATAAAAAAACCCGGAGCGCGCTCCGGGTCTTGCATTGCAGCCGATGCAGCTTACAGCTGGCCCAGCAGCGTCTCCGCATTCGACACTTCGAACTTGCCGCCCTGCTCCACGTTGAGCTGCTTCACGACGCCATCCTCGACCAGCAGCGAGTAGCGCTGCGAGCGCGTGCCCATGCCGAACTTCGAGAAATCCGCGTCCAGGCCCAGCGCCTTCGTGTAGGCGGCGTTCCCGTCGCCCATCATGCGCACGATGCCGGTGGCCTTCTGTTCGCGGCCCCAGGCGCCCATCACGAACGCGTCGTTGACGGCGATGCACCAGATCTCGTCCACGCCCTTTTCCTTGAACTGATCCGCATGCTGGATGAAGCCGGGCACGTGCTTGGCCGAGCAGGTGGGCGTGAAGGCGCCCGGCAAGCCGAAGATGGCGATCTTCTTGCCCTTCACCAGATCCTGCACGTTGAACGTGTTCGGACCCAGCGAGCACGCTTCGGTTTCGACTTCGACGAATTCGGACAGCGTGCCTTCCGGCAGCGTGTCGCCGATCTTGATGGTCATGGTGGACTCCTGTGTATGGCATAAAAAAAGCCGCGCAAGGGTGAAGCACCCAGGGCGCGGCAGCGCTGGCAAAGTATGCCAGAGCGTGAGCGAATCCGCTCGAAGACGCTGCCCCCTCTCTCGAAGGACAGCGCCAGGGCACCCGGGCTTACGGGTACCTGCGTGATCCTCTGATCAATCAGCCTGCTTGCGCAGGAAAGCCGGAATATCGTAGGTTTCCATGCCGTTCTTCTCCATCGCGCGCACCTGTTCGGAAGCGGATTCGCGACGCCACACGGCCGGGGCCTTCATGCCTTCGAACGCATGGTTGCCGCCGGCGGCGCCCACGCCCATCGACACGGACGTGGTGCCCGGGATGCCGCCCATCGCGCCCTGGATCGGCGCGTTGTTGGTCCCCGTGCGCAGCATCTGCTGCGGCACCAGCTGGACGTGGCGCTTGGCCTTGCCCAGGCCGGTCGCCACGACCGTCACGCGGATCGCGTCGCCCATGTTGTCGTCGTACGCGATACCCTGCGCGATCGACGCGTCCGGTGCGGCGAAGGCACGCACGGCGGCCATGACTTCCTTGATTTCCTTGCCCTTCAGGCCGCGGCTGGCCGTGACATTGACCAGCACGCCGCGCGCGCCGGACAGGTCCACGCCGTCCAGCAGCGGCGAAGCGACCGCCTGCTCCGCCGCGATGCGTGCGCGGTCAACACCTTCGGCCGTGGCCGTGCCCATCATGGCCTTGCCCTGCTCGCCCATGATCGTCTTCACGTCGTTGAAGTCGACGTTGATGTGGCCCGGCACGTTGATGATCTCGGCAATGCCGGCCACCGCGTTGTTCAGCACATCGTCGGCATGCTGCAGCCATTCGATCAGCGATTCGTCTTCGTAGATCTCTTCGAGCTTCTCGTTCAGGATCACGATCAGCGAGTCGACGTTCTCGGACAGCAGTTCCAGGCCGTCGTCGGCGATTTCCATGCACTTCTGGCCTTCGTGCGAGAACGGCTTCGACACCACGGCGACCGTCAGGGCACCCAGCGACTTGGCGATTTCCGCGACGATCGGCGCCGCGCCGGTGCCGGTACCGCCGCCCATGCCGGCCGCGATGAACACCATGTGCGCGCCGCGCAGCGAGTCTTCGATCCGTGCGCGCGATTCCTCGGCCAGCTTGCGGCCCACTTCCGGCTTCATGCCCGCACCCAGGCCGGTCTCGCCGATCTGGATGACGTTGTCGGCCTTGGAGGTCGACAGCGCCTGGGCATCGGTGTTGGCGGCGATGAACTCGACGCCGCTCATGCCCTTGTTGATCATGTGCTGCACCGCGTTGCCACCCGCGCCGCCCACGCCGACCACCTTGATCACCGTTCCCAGTGATGCGTTATCGACCATATCGAACTCCATGATGTGCTCCTAAAAGTATTGCGGCTTCCAAGCGCCAACCCTCATATCGGTAGAAGACCTGGCGCTTGAAAACTGCGAAAATTTGAAATGACCCGACCCTGTTTGGTAATACGTGCTGCCTGTGATTTGCTGCCTGTGACTTGCTGCCTGTGTTCCGCTGCCGTGCTGCCGTCCTAGAAATTACCCAGGAACCATTCCTTCATGCGTTGCCACACCGCCTTCACCGAACCGTCCTGGCGCGTCACGATATGCCCGCGCAGATACTGCTTCTTCGCTTCCTGGAGCAGGCCGAGCACGGTGGCGTAGCGGGGGCTGCGCACCACGTCGGCCAGCTGGCCGCGATAGTCCGGCGTGCCGAGGCGCGCCGGTTTCAGGAAGATGTCTTCCGCCATTTCCACCATGCCGGGCATGATGGCCGTGCCGCCGGTGAGCACGATGCCGGACGAGAGCACGCCCTCGTAGCCGGACTCGCGCACCACCTGGTGCACCATGGCGAACAGTTCCTCCACGCGCGGCTCGATGACGGCAGCCAGCGCCTGGCGGGACAGGTTGCGGGGACCGCGGTCGCCCAGGCCCGGCACTTCCAGGTGTTCGCCCGGATCTGCCAGCACCTGCTTCGCCACGCCATAGCGGATCTTGATTTCTTCCGCTTCCGTGGTGGGGGTCCGCAAGGCCATCGCGATGTCGTTGGTGATCTGGTCGCCGGCGATCGGAATCACTGCCGTATGGCGGATCGCGCCGTCCGAGAACACTGCAACGTCGGTGGTGCCGCCGCCGATATCGATCAGCACTACACCCAATTCCTTTTCATCCACCGTCAGCACGGCGTCGGCCGATGCCATCGGCTGCAGGATCAGGTCGGAGACCTCGAGCCCGCAGCGGCGCACGCACTTGACGATGTTCTGCACGGCGCTCACTGCGCCGGTCACGATATGGACTTTGACTTCGAGGCGGATACCGCTCATGCCGATGGGTTCGCGCACATCTTCCTGGCTGTCGACGATGAATTCCTGCGGCACGGTGTGCAGCAGCTGCTGGTCGGTCGGGATATTAACCGCCTTCGCCGTTTCGATGACGCGCGCCACGTCCGTGGCCGTCACTTCCTTGTCCTTGATGGCCACCATGCCGCTCGAATTGAAGCTGCGGATATGGCTACCCGCGATGCCCGCGTAGACATTGCGGATCTTGCAGTCGGCCATCAGCTCGGCCTCCTCGAGCGCGCGCTGGATCGATTCCACCGTCGCCTCGATATTGACCACCACGCCTTTTTTCAGGCCCCGCGATTCGTGCTGCCCCAGCCCGATCACTTCGTGGCGGCCATCGCCCATCACCTCGGCCACCACGGCCACCACTTTCGAGGTGCCGATGTCGAGACCGACGATCAGGTTTTTCGCGTCTTTTGTCATCTTCTGTGCCTGCCCAATTCGTTCGATAGCTGTGCTAAATATTTTTGAATGCGTGGTATTACTTGGTTTTCTCGGCCGGGATCTTCAGTCCCGTCGCCGCCAGCGCCAGGCCGTTCTGGTAGCGCATGTCGATCGTTTCGATGTCCGGCACGCGCGCCGCCAGCTGCGGCCAGATCGACACCAGCCGGTCGACCCGGTCCTTCAGCGTGCGTGGCGTCTGTTCGCGGCCCAGCGCCACGCTGGTGCCGTTATCGAGCATCACCGTCCAGGCATAGCGGCCCGACAGCGCCAGGCCTTCCGGCACCAGCTTCGCCGGCGCGAACCACTTGCGCAGCTCGGCGTAGCGGGCCAATACTTCCTTCTCGCTGCCGTCCGGTCCGGAGAACTGCGGCAGCTCGTGATCCTCTTCCGCCTCGGCCAGGTTGGCGGTGAAGACATCGCCCTTCACCGACAGCAGGCGGCCATCCTCGCCCCAGGTGCCCAGTGCCTCGTGCTCTTCCACTTCCACGATCAGCTGGTCCGGCCATTCGCGCCGCACCGTGGCGCGCCGCACCCACGGCACCGCCTCGAACACCTGGCGCACGTTCTCCAGGTTCGCCGTGAAGAAGTTACCGCGGATGCGGCCCTGCGTGCCGTTCTTCAGCGTCAGCAGGTTCACGTGGCGCAGGTCCGCGCTGGCCAGCGCCTCGACGCGGATCGTGCGCAGGTTGAACACGGGCCGGTGCGCCAGCCAGTAGACGCCGGCGGCCACGCAAACGCCGAACACCAGGGCATAGATGCCGTTGGCGGTTGCGTTCAGGGCTTTCGCGTCTTGCCACATCTCGTGCCGTCCTTAAACCTTGGTGTTCTTCAGGCGCGCGGAACGAAGAATCTCCACGCACAGCGCCTCATACGACAACCCCACCGCGCGCGCCGCCATCGGCACCAGCGAATGGCTCGTCATGCCCGGCGACGTGTTCACCTCCAGCAGGAACGGACGCTGGTCGCTCTCGCGCAGCAGCACGTCCACGCGGCTCCAGCCTTCGCAACCGAGCGTGCGGTAGGCCTCGACGGCGATGCGCGCCATCTCGGCCTGGATCGCCTCGTCCAGCTGCGGCGGGCAGAAATACTGCGTGGTGTCGGTGAAATACTTGTTCTGGTAGTCGTAGTTGCCCTTCGGCGCCACGATCTCCACGACCGGCAGCGCGCGCGCCGTGGCGCCCGTGCCCAGCACCGCGACCGTGAATTCGCGGCCCGTCACGAACGACTCGACCAGCACGGCGTCGTCCAGCGGTGCGCACTTGTCGTAGGCGGCCTGGAATTCGTCCAGCGCGTTCACCGTGAACACGCCGATCGAGGAACCCTCGCGCGGCGCCTTGACGATCAGCGGCAGGCCCAGTGTCGCGGCCACGCCCGGCAGGTCGGCGTCATCGTGCAGCACGGCGTAGGCCGGCGTCGGCAGGCCGGCCTTCAGCCACAGCACCTTGGTGGTGATCTTGTCCATGCCCACCGCGCTGGCCATCACGCCGCTGCCCGTGTACGGAATGCCCAGCAGTTCCAGCGCGCCCTGCAGGCTGCCGTCTTCGCCGAGGCGGCCGTGCAGCGCGATGAACACGCGGTCGAACCGTTCCGCGGCCAGCTCGCCCAGCGAACGCTCGGCCGGGTCGAACGGATGCGCGTCGATGCCCTGGCTGCGCAGCGCGGCCAGCACGCCGGTGCCGGACATGATCGAGACTTCGCGTTCGGCCGAACGGCCGCCGAACAGCACGCCCACCTTGCCGAAGGCACGGATGTCTTCCTGTGTCAGAGTCGTCATGCTGCAGCCTCCTTGCTCATGCTCACCAGCTTCGCGGGCACGCCGCCGATCGCGCCGGCGCCCATCGTCAGCACCACGTCGCCGTCGCGCACCACCGTCATGATCGTTTCCGGCAGCTCGCCGATCGTCTCGACGAACACCGGTTCGGTCTTGCCGCGCGCGCGGATGGCGCGCACCAGCGAGCGGCCGTCGGCACCGACGATCGGCGCCTCGCCGGCCGGATACACTTCCACCAGCACCAGCACGTCCACCGTGGACAGCACCTTGGCGAAGTCCTCGAACAGGTCGCGCGTGCGGGTGTAGCGGTGCGGCTGGAATGCCAGCACGAGGCGGCGGTCCGGATAGGCGGCGCGCGCGGCAGCCACGGTCACTTCCGTTTCCACCGGGTGGTGGCCGAAATCGTCGACAAGTGTGAATGCGCCACCAGCGGGGATGGCCACATCGCCATACTTGGTGAAGCGGCGGCCCACGCCGGCAAAGTTCTCCAGGCCGGCCTGCGTGGCTTCATCGGGCACGCCGATCTCGCGGGCGATCGCCACGGCCGAGCAGGCGTTCTGCACATTGTGCATGCCGGGCTGGTTCAGCACCACGTCCAGGTCCGGATAGCCTTCCTGCAGCACCGTGAAGTGCATCTGCGTGCCGACGGCGCGCGCGTTCACGGCGCGCACTTCGGCGTCCTCCGCGAACCCGTAGGTCGTCACCGGCTTGGTCACCTGCGGCAGGATGCTGCGCACGTGCTGGTCGTCGATGCACAGCATGGCGCGGCCGTAGAACGGCAGGCGGTGCGTGAAGTGCACGAAGGCCTGTTTCAGCTTCTCGAAATCGTGCTCGTAGGTTTCCATGTGGTCGGCATCGATGTTCGTGATCACCTCGATCATCGGTGCCAGGTTCAGGAACGACGCATCCGACTCGTCCGCCTCGGCCACCAGGTATTCGCCCGAACCCAGCTTGGCGTTCGCACCCGCTGCCGTCAGGCGGCCGCCGATCACGAACGTGGGATCCAGGCCGCCCTGCGCCAGCACGGAAGCGACCAGGGACGTGGTCGTGGTCTTGCCGTGCGTGCCGGCGATGGCGATGCCCCGCTTCAGGCGCATCAGTTCGCCCAGCATCACGGCGCGCGGCACGATCGGGATTTTCTTCGCCCGCGCGGCCACCACTTCCGGATTGTCCTTCGCGACGGCGGTCGACGTGACCACCGCATCGGCGGCGCCGATATATTCCGCCGCGTGGCCCTGGTGGATCGTGGCGCCCATGTCCGCCAGCCGCTGCGTGACGGCATTGCTGCCCAGGTCCGAGCCGCTCACGTGGTAGCCGAGCGTGAGCAGCACCTCGGCGATGCCGCTCATGCCGCTGCCGCCGATGCCGACGAAGTGAATGTTCTTGACTTTATGCTTCATGCTTTTTTGTCCACCAATGATTCCAGTACGTGCGCGATCGCCTCGTTCGCGTTCCTCCGCCCCGCCGCATGTGCCGCGATGGCCATGCCGCGGCAGGCCGTGCGCGTGAGCGTCTGCAGGAGCGCCGCCAGGCTTTGCGGGTTCAGTTCCGTCTGCGGCATGTGCAGCGCGCCGTTCAGGCCCGCCAGCCACTGCGCGTTGTCGCGCTGGTGACTGGTCGTCGAGGCGACCAGCGGCACCAGCACGCTGGCCACGCCGGCCGCCGTCAGTTCCGAAACGGTGATCGCGCCGGCGCGGCAGATCACCACGTCGGCCCGTTCGTACGCGGCGGCCATGTCATCGATGAAGTCGACCACATTGGCCGTCACGTTCGCCCCGGCATACGCGGTGCGCAGCGCCTCGATATTCTTCTTGCCCGACTGGTGCGTGACCACCGGGCGCCGATCCGCCGGCAGCAGTGCCAGCGCGGCGGGCAGCGCATTGTTCAGCGCCTGCGCACCGAGGCTGCCGCCCACCACCAGGATGTTCAGGGGACCTTCGCGGTCCGCGAAACGCAGGTCCGGCGTCGGCAGGGCCAGGATCTCGGCGCGCACCGGATTGCCGGTGACGACCGCCTTGCCGGCCGCCTTGCCGAAATCGGCCGGGAAGCCGAAGCACACCTTCGCCGCCACCGGTGCCAGCGTCTTGTTCGACAGCAGCAGCGCCGCATCCGCATTGACGAGCGCCAGCGGCACGCCGCGCACCTTCGCCACCACGCCACCGGGCACCGTCACGTAGCCGCCCATGCCCAGGATCACGTCGGGCTTGCGGCGGCCGAGGATCTCGAAGCAGTCGCCGAAGGCCTTGAGCATCTTGATGCCGCCGGACAGCGTATGCGCCAGGCCCTTGCCGCGCATGCCGGAGAAATGGATCGCATCCATCGCGATGCCGTGCTTCGGCACCAGTTCCTGCTCCATGCCGTGCGACGTGCCGAGCCACGACACGTCCCAGCCGCGCTCGCGCATCGTCTGCGCGATCGCCAGGCCGGGGAAGATGTGGCCGCCGGTGCCGGCCGCCATGATCATCAGCTGCTTTTTCCCGTTCATAGGCGGCCACCCCGCATCAGCACGCGGTTCTCGTAGTCGATGCGCAGCAGGATCGCCAGGCCGATGCAGTTCACGAGCACGCCCGTGCCGCCATAGCTCATCAGCGGCAACGTCAGTCCCTTGGTGGGCAGCAGGCCCAGGTTCACGCCCATATTGATGAAGGTCTGTACGCCGATCCAGATGCCGATGCCTTTCGCGACGAGGCCCGCGAAGGTCTGGTCGATGGCAATGGCCTGGCGGCCGATGTCGAAAGCGCGTTTAACGATCCAGTAGAACATCCCGATGACAACCAGCACGCCGGCCAGGCCCAGTTCTTCGCCGATCACGGCCAGCAGGAAGTCGGTATGCGCTTCCGGCAGGTAGTGCAGCTTCTCCACGCTGCCGCCCAGCCCAACGCCGAACAGCTCGCCGCGGCCGAAGGCGATCAGCGAGTGCGTCAGCTGGTAGGCCTTGTTCAGCGCATTCTCTTCTTCCCACGGGTTCAGGTAGGCGAAGAAGCGGTCGCGCCGGAATTTGGATAGCGCGATGATGGCAACGAAAATCGTCACCAGCATGCCGGCGATGCCGCCGAACCAGATGGCGTTCACGCCGCCCAGGAACAGGATGCCCATCGCGATGCAGACGATCACGCCGAACGCGCCCAGGTCGGGTTCGAGCAGCAGCAGCAGGCCCACGAAGCTGACGGCCAGCGCCATCGGCAAGAAGCCCTTGGTCAGCTTGTGCATGTATTCCTGCTTGCGCACCGTGTAGTCGGCGGCGTACAGCACGATGAAGAGCTTCATCAGTTCGGAAGGCTGCAGGTTGTAGACCTTCAGCGACAGCCAGCGCCGGCCGCCGTTGACGACGACGCCCACGCCGGGAATCAGCACCAGCAGCAGCAGGAACAGCGTGCCGATGAAGACATACGGCGCGGCCTTCTGCCAGGTGGCGACGGGAATGCGGAACGTCAGCGCCGCGGCCACGGCCGAGATGATGATGAAGGTGGCCTGGCGCGTCAGGAAGTACGAGTTCTTGTAGGCGGCGAACTTGGGCGAATCGGGCAGCGCGATCGACGCCGAGTACACCATCACCATGCCCAGCAGGAGCAGCAGGATCACGACCCACACCAGTGGCTGGTCGTATTCCATCATGCGCGACTGCCGCGCGCGGATGTCGATCGGCGTGACGGAGGCGCCGCCGAGGAATTTGAACGGGAGCTGGAAGGCCATCAGAGCTCCTGCCCCGCGTCGAGCGCCACGTCGCGCACGGTGTCGATGAACACCTGCGCGCGGTGCGCATAATTCTTGAACATGTCCAGGCTGGCGCACGCGGGCGACAGCAGCACGGCGTCACCCGACTGCGCCAGCGCGGCGGCGCGCTTCGTGGCTTCTTCCAGGGTCTTGAAATCTTCCAGGTGCACGCCGGTGTCCGCCAGCGCGGTACGGAGGGCCGGCGCATCGCGGCCGATCAGCACCACGGCGCGCACGTAACGGGACACGGGGCCGGCCAGCGGATCGAATGCCTGGCCCTTGCCGTCGCCACCGGCGATCAGCACCAGCTTCTGGCTGTCGCCCGTGAAAGCGGTGCCGAGACCGTCGATGGCGGCCACGGTGGCGCCCACGTTGGTGCCCTTGCTGTCGTCATAGAAATCGACGCCGTTGATCGACGCGACCAGCTCCACGCGGTGCGGCTGGCCGCGATAATCGCGCAGGCCGTGCAGCAGCGGCGCCAGTGGCAGGCCGATGGCGCGGCACAGGGCCAGCGCGGCCAGCGCATTCGTCGCGTTGTGCGTGCCGCGGATCTGCAGCGCATCGGCCGGCATCAATTTTTTTACGCTCGTTTCGACGGCCGGCATGGGTTCATGCTTGCGCCGCGATGATCGGCTTGAACTGCGCGGCTCCGCATCATCGACCGGCTCGGCCGTGGCCAGCCAGTGGATGCCGCGCTCGTTGACGAGGCCGAAATCGTTCGGTGCGGATGGTTCATCCGTGCCGAAGGTGATGTTGGTGCCGGTGGCATTCGCCATGCGCATCACGTAGGCATCGGCGCGGTTCAGCACGCGCACCGTGCCGGCGCCGAAGATGCGCGCCTTGTCGTCCGCATAGGCCTGCATGGTGCCGTGCCAGTCCAGGTGATCCTGCGTCACGTTCAGCACCGTGGCCACATCGGCCTGCAGCGAATACGTGGTGTGCAGCTGGAAGCTGGACAGTTCCAGCACCCAGGCCTGCGGCAGGGACTCGCTGTCCATGGCCTCGCGCAGCACATCGAGCGCGGCCGGGCTGATATTGCCGGCCACCTTGACGGACAGGCCGGCGCGTTCGCACAGCTGGCCCGTCAGCGACGTGACCGTGGTCTTGCCGTTGGTGCCCGTGATGGCGATGACCTTCGGCGCGTAGGCGCGGTCCGTCTTCAGCCAGGCCAGCGCCTGGGCGAACATCTCGATCTCGCCCCAGACGGGAATATTCTTTTCGGCGGCGGCGGGCAGCAGCGCGGACAGTTCGCGGTCCGGCGCCAGGCCGGGGCTGACGGCAACGAAATCCACCCCATCGAGCAGCCTGGCGTCGAACGGTCCCGCGATGAACTGCGTGCCCGGCAGCGTCTCGCGCAGGGTGGCCAGGCGGTCCGGCACGCCGCGCGTATCGGCCACGCGCAGCAGCGCGCCGCAGCGGGCCAGCCACTGCGCCATCGCCAGGCCGGATTCCCCCAGCCCCAGTACCAGCGCGATTTTGCCGTTGTAGATCATCTTGTGATTACCGCAGTTTCAACGTCGACAGGCCGAGCAGCACGAGCATCATCGTGATGATCCAGAAGCGCACGACGACCTGCGTCTCCTTCCAGCCCTTCTGTTCGAAATGGTGGTGCAGCGGCGCCATCAGGAACACGCGGCGGCCCTGGCCGTAGCGCTTCTTGGTGTACTTGAACCAGCCCACCTGGATGATCACGGACAGCGTTTCGGCGACAAAAATGCCGCCCATGATGAACAGCACGATCTCCTGGCGCACGATGACGGCAATGGTGCCCAGCGCGCCGCCCAGCGCCAGCGCGCCCACGTCGCCCATGAAGACCTGCGCGGGGTGCGTGTTATACCAGAGGAAGGCCAGGCCCGCGCCGGCCATCGCGCCGACGAAGATGATCAGCTCGCCGGCACCGGGAATGTGCGGGATGAACAGGTATTTCGAGTACGTGGCGCTGCCCGTCAGGTAGGCGAACAGGCCCAGGCCGGAACCGACCATCACGGTTGGCATGATGGCCAGGCCATCGGCGCCATCGGTGAAGTTGACGGCGTTCGACGTGCCCACGATCACGCAGTAGGTCAGCGCGATGAAGCCCCACACGCCCAGCGGATAGCTGATCGTCTTGAAGAACGGTACGATCAGGTCGGCCTTCGGCGGCAGGTCCAGCGAGAAGCCGGACTGCACCCACGCGAAGAACAGCTTGAAGACTTCGGCCGGCGTCGGTGCCGACACGGAGAAGGCCAGGTACAGCGCAGCGGCCACGCCCACCAGCGACTGCCAGAAGTATTTTTCCGCCGAGCGCATGCCTTCCGGATCCTGGCGCACCACCTTGCGGTAGTCGTCCACCCAGCCCACCGCGCCGAAGCCCAGCGTGACGACGATGACGGGCCAGATCAGCCGGTTCGACCAGTCGCACCACAGCAGGGTGGCGGTGCCGATCGCGATCAGGATCAGCACGCCGCCCATGGTGGGCGTGCCATGCTTTTTCAGGTGCGTCTGCGGGCCGTCGGTACGCACGGCCTGGCCGTACTTCATGGCCGTCAGCTTGCGGATGACGGCGGGACCGGCGACGAGGCCGATGACGAGGGCCGTGATGGTGGCGAACACCGCGCGGAACGTGATGAAGTTGAAGACGCGGAAAGCGCCTATGTCGTCCTGCAGGTATTGTGCGAGCCAGAGCAGCATGATCAGTGTGGTTCCTTGTTAGCTTGTTGCGGTCCAATCAAATGCTGCACGACCCGCTCCATCTTCATGAAACGGGAGCCCTTGATCAAAACTGTGGTGTCCGGCGTCACCGCGGCATCGACTGCCGCCAGCAGTGCGTCGAACGCTTCGAAGTGACGGGCATGCGGTGCCATGAATTGCGCCAGCTCGCCCGTCACGAGCACCCCTTCGATGCCCTTCTGTGCCGCATACGCGGCGATCTCTTCATGGAACTCGCGGCCCTGCGTGCCCACTTCGCCCATGTCGCCCAGCACCAGCAGGCGCGGCGCCGGGAAACCGGCCAGCACGTCGATGGCGGCGCGCACGGAGTCCGGGTTGGCGTTGTAGGTGTCGTCGATGACGGCGGCGCCGTTCGCGGCACGCTTCTGCTGCAGGCGGCCACTGACGGGCGCGAAGCGGTCCAGGCCTTCCTTGATCTTTTCCAGCGCGATGCCGGCCGCATGCGTGCAGGCGACGGCGGCCAGCGCGTTGCGCACATTGTGTGCGCCGGCGGCCTGCAGACCAATGTAGAACTGTTCCAGCTCGCCGTCCTCGCGCCGGATCGACACGAAGATCTCGTTGCCGAAGTCGGCGGGACGGAACGAGCAGCTCACGTCCGCCTCCTTCGTGAGGCCGAAGGTGAGCGTGCGGCGCGCGCCGGCCAGTTCGCGCCAGATCGGCGTGAACTCGTCCGCCGCGGGGAACACGGCCACGCCGTCCGGCGGCAGCGCGGCCAGCACGGCACCGTTCTCGCGCGCCACGGCTTCCACTGTGTGCATGAATTCCTGGTGTTCGCGCTGGGCGTTGTTCACCAGCGCGATGGTCGGCGCGGCGATCTGCGCCAGCCGGCCGATCTCGCCCGGGTGGTTCATGCCCAGTTCGACGACGGCGGACGAATGGTGCGTGGCCAGCCGGAACAGCGTGAGGGGCACGCCGATCTCGTTGTTCAGGTTGCCCCGCGTGGCCAGGCGGTCTTCCTCGCCATGCGCGGCGCCCAGGATCGCGGCGATCATTTCCTTCACCGTCGTCTTGCCGTTGCTGCCGGTGACGCCGATGACGGGCAGGTCGAACTGGTTGCGCCACCAGTGGGCGATCTGGCCCAGTGCCACCAGCGTGTCCGGCACGACGATGGCAGGCAGCGCGAAGCCTTCCGGCACTTCCTCGACGACGACAGCGGCCACATGATGCTGCGCGACCTGCGGCAGGAAGCTGTGCGCGTCGAACACTTCGCCGCGCAGCGCGACGAACAGCGCGCCCGGTGCCACCGTGCGGCTGTCGGTCGACACGCCGTCGAAAGCGACGGCCTCGCCCACCAGCGTGGAACCGGTCAGGGCGTGCAGGAGCTGGTCGAGAGTTGCGCGCATTATCCTGTCACCTTCATGTCGTCCATCAGTTCTGCCTCATCATCGTCAGGCGCGCGGTCAGTGCCAGCTGCGCATGGTCCAGGTCCGAGAACGGCAGCTTCTTGCCCTTGATCTCCTGGTACGGCTCATGGCCCTTGCCGGCCACCAGGATCACGTCGGCCTTCGCCGCGTTCTTGACGGCGGACAGGATCGCGGCGGCACGGTCCTCGACCGTCTGCACGGCGCGCGTCGTGTCGGTGCCGGCCACGATCTGTTCGATGATCGAGTGCGGGTCCTCGCTGCGCGGATTGTCGCTGGTGACCAGCACGTGGTCGGCCAGCGTCTGCGCGATGCGGCCCATCTGCGGGCGCTTGCCCGGATCGCGGTCGCCGCCGCAGCCGAACACGCACCACAGCTGGCCGTTGCGGTCGGCCGCCACGGCGCGCAGCGCGTCCAGCGTCTTTTCCAGCGCATCGGGCGTGTGCGCATAATCGATGACGACCATCGGCGCCTCGTTGCCGCCGACCAGCTGCATGCGGCCCGGCGCGGGCGCCAGCGCTTCGATCGCCTCGACGGCGGCGCGCAGCGGCAGGCCCTTCGCCAGCAGCACGCCCAGCACGCCCAGCGCATTGCTGACATTGAAGGCGCCCACCAGCTGCGTCTTCACCTGCGCGCTGCCGGCCGGCGTGTCGACATGGAATTCGGTGCCGGCGCTGCGGCTTTTGACCTGACTGGCGCGGATCATCGCCACGCCCGGCAGTGCCGCCACGTCGATCTCATTCTTCAGCGTGTAGCCATGGACGGTGGCACCGGCCACCTGCGCGGCCATGCGCACGCCGGCCGGATCGTCCAGGTTGACCACGGCCGCCTTCAGGCCCGGCCAGGCGAACAGCCTGCCCTTGGCCGCTTCGTAGGCGTCCATCGAACCGTGGAAATCGAGGTGGTCGCGCGTGAGGTTGGTAAACAGCGCCACGTCGAAATGCATGCCCGTCACGCGGCCCTGCTCCAGGCCGATGGACGAGACTTCGATGGCCAGCGCGCGGGCGCCGGCGGCGCGGCATTCGTCCAGCGTGCGGGCCAGCAGCACCTGGTCCGGCGTGGTGTAGCCGGTGGTGGTGAACTGCGGCTCGCCGCGGCCATGGAACAGGCCCACGCCCAGGGTGCCAATGACGGCCGTCGTGTCGCCGGTGCGCGCCAGTGCGCTGCCGAGCCAGACGGCGGTGGAGGTCTTGCCATTGGTGCCCGTGATGCCGACGCTGAACATGCCCGCATCCGGACGGCCATACACGGCGTGCGCGATCGGGCCGGCTTGCTGCTGCAGGGATGGCACGGCGCGGTGCGCCACCTTCCATTCGGGCTTCCAGTCGAAACCGGCCGGGTCGTAGACCACGGCGGCGGCGCCCTGCTCGATGGCGCCTTCGATGAAGCTGCGGCCGTCGCCTGCCCCGTCGCCATTGCCATTGCGGTAAGCGAAGAACACATCGCCCGGGCGGATGCGGCGCGAGTCGGAAGCCAGCTGGCCATTCGGCGCGGCCTGGCGGATCCATGCCGCGATGGCGCCGCTGTCGCTGTCGCTGTCTTTATCGTTATCGTTATGGTCGTTCATGGCGCTCATTACATGGCCTCCGGTCCGGAGTCCGCCGGCACCACGATTTCCGTCACCGTGGAATCGGGCGGCACGTTCATCGCGCGCAGCGCGTTCTCGGCCACCTTGGCAAACGTGGGTGCGGCCACCGAGCCGCCGTAGTGGCCGCCCTCGGTGGGTTCGTCGATCATCACGGCGATCACGAAGCGCGGCGCGGACATCGGCACGATGCCCACGAACGAGCCGATGTACTTGCGCGGCATCGCGTAGCGGCCGTTCTCCACCTTGTAGGCGGTGCCCGTCTTGCCGCCCACGCGGTAGCCGGGAATCTGCGCCTTCTTCGCCGTGCCGTCCTTGCCGGAGACGACCATCTCGAGCATCTCGCGCATGGCGCGCGCCGTTTCCGGCTTGATGATCTGCTGGCCGGCCGGCATCTCGCTGGCCTTTTCGAACGTGAGGGGGATCGTGTCGCCATCGCGGGCGAACATCAGGTAGGCGCGCGCCAGCTGGATCAGCGACACGGAGATGCCGTTACCGTAGCTCATGGTGGCCTGCTCGATCGGGCGCCACGACTTATAAGGACGCACGCGGCCGGCCACGGCGCCGGGGAAGCCCCACTTCGGCTGCTGGCCGAAGCCCACCTTCGTGAACATCTCCCACATGTCCTGCGACGGCATCGACAGCGCGATCTTCGAGGTGCCGATGTTCGACGACATCTCGACCACCTGCTGCACCGTGATCACGCCGTGCGCCTTGGTGTCGCTGATGGTGCGGTCGAGGATCGTCAGGCGGCCGTTGCCCGTGTCGATGGTGCTGTGCGGCGTGACCTTGCCCTTGTCCACGGCGAGCGCCACGGTGACGGGCTTCAGGGTGGAGCCGGGCTCGAACGAGTCCGTCATGACGCGGTTGCGCAGCTGCGCGCCGGTCAGCTTGCGGCGGTCGTTCGGGTCGTAGCTGGGGTAGTTGGCCAGCGCCAGCACCTCGCCCGTGTGCACGTCCAGCACCACGGCGGCGCCGGCCTTGGCCTTGAACTTCTCCACGGCGCCCTTGAGCTGCGTGAAGGCGATGTACTGGATCTTCGAATCGACCGACAGCTCCAGGTCCTTGCCGTCGTGCGGCTCGTGCTTGGCGCCGATGTCCTCGACGATGTGGCCCAGGCGGTCCTTGATGACGCGGCGCGAACCGGTCGAGCCGACCAGCGTCTTCTGGTGCGCCAGCTCCATCGATTCCTGGCCCACGTCTTCCACGTTGGTGAAGCCCACGACGTGCGTCATGACTTCGCCCTGCGGATAGAAGCGCTTGTATTCCTTGCGCGTGTCGATGCCTTCGATGCCCAGCTTGGCGATCTTGTCGGCCACGTCCTGCTCGACCTGGCGCTTCAGGTAGACGAAGCCGCGGTCGGAATCGAGCTTCTTGCGCAGGTCGGCCTCGCTCATGTCGAGCAGGCCGGCCAGCGCGCGGATCTTTTCGGCCGGCGCCTGCAGCACGTCGTCCGGAATCGCCCAGATGGCCTTCACGGGAATCGACGAGGCCAGCACCTGGCCGTTGCGGTCCATGATCTTGCCGCGCGTGGCCGGCAGTTCGATGGTGCGCGCGTAGCGGATCTCGCCCTGCTTCTGCAGGAACTGGGTGGACACGCCCTGCAGCCACAAGGCGCGCGCGCCCAGCGCCGCGAACGCGGCGAACAGCACGAACAGCACCACGCGCGAACGCCAGGTGGGCAGGCGCACCGCCAGCACGGGGCTCTTCGAGAAGGACACGCCTTTCGACGCGGCCACGCGCGCACCGGCCGCACCGCCGTTCCGGGCCGGGCGGTTCATTCCTGCCCCTCCGTCAGGTACTGCGTGCGGGCCGGCGTCAGTTGCGTCATGCCCAGGTCGCGGTGCGCGATGTCCTCGATGCGGGCGTGCTTGCCCAGCGTGGACTGGTCCAGCTGCAGCTGGGCCCATTCGATGTCGAGCTGGCGTGCCTTGGCCTGCGCCCGTTCCAGTTCGATGAACAGGTGGCGCGCCTGGTACTGCGTATTGACGAGCGCCAGCGCGCAGCCCACCAGGCAGGCTGCCAGAACCACATTGAGCTTGCCGGTCACGCCCTCACCTCGCTGCCCGTGTCCGGCAGGCGCACAGGAAGACGAACTGCAACCCGCATCACGGCGGAGCGCGCGCGCGGATTGGCCTCGACTTCGGCATCGGACGGCTTCACGCGCGCGATCAGCTTGAGCTTCGGCTGCGGCAGGTCGACGGCGCGGATTGGCAGGCGGCGGTCCGGCTGCGGCACGTTGGCCAGGCTGGCGAAGTACTGCTTGACGATGCGGTCTTCCAGCGAATGGAAGCTGATGATCGACAGGATGCCGCCCGGCGCCAGCGCCTCGTAGGCCTGCTTCAATCCGGCTTCGAGGTCCTCAAGCTCCTGATTGATGAAAATCCGGATAGCCTGAAAGGTCCGTGTGGCCGGATCCTTGCCCTTCTCCCGGGTTTTGACCGCGCCTGCCACGATGCCGGCAAGCTGTCGTGTGCCTGAAATTGGTTCGACTGCCCGGCGAGCAACAATCGCCTTTGCAATCTGAAAAGCAAACCGTTCTTCCCCATAATCCCTGATCACCTTTTCGAGAGTCTGTTGCGTTTCCGTGGCCAGCCATTCGGCCGCGGAGATGCCGCGCGTCGTGTCCATCCGCATGTCCAGCGGACCGTCGTTACGGAAGGAAAAGCCGCGGGCGGCGTCATCGACCTGGGGCGACGAGATCCCCAGGTCGAGCAGTACGCCATCGACCTGCGCGACGCCCCGTTCGGCGAGGGCGTCGGCCATCGTCGCGAAGCTGTCGTGCACGATCGTGAAGCGCGGGTCGGCGATGCCCTGTGCGGTGGCGATCGCCTGCGGGTCCTTGTCGAACGCGATCAGGCGGCCCCGCTCCCCCAGGCGCGACAGCAGCAGGCGGCTGTGGCCGCCGCGGCCGAAGGTGCCGTCGATATAGGTACCGTGGACACGCTCGCCCGTGATGGCCAGCGCATCGACTGCTTCATCGAGCAGCACGGTGCGATGCTGGAAGGATGGCTCCGCTGGGTGGGTCATGGCGGCGCTCTCAGAAGGCAAAGTCGGACAGGTTGGCGGGCATGCCGGCATCGATGGTGGCCTGCTCGTTCTCGTCCCGCTTGACCGGGTCCCAGATCTCGAAGTGCGTGAGCATGCCGGACAGCACGACCTCGCGGCCCAGGCCGGCGGCAGTGCGCAGTTCCGGGGCGACGAGGATGCGGCCGGCCGAATCCATCTCGACATCGACGGCATTGCCCAGCAGGATGCGCTGCCAGCCGCGCGCGGCCATCGGCCAGGCGGCGATCTGGTCGCGTTTCGCTTCCCATGCATGGCGGGGGTACATCAGCAGGCAGCCATCGGGATGTTTCGTGAGCGTCAGGCGGCCTTCGCACTGGATCAGCAGGGCGTCACGGTGCTTGGCGGGAATGGACATCCTGCCTTTCGCATCGAGAGTGATTGCGGACGCGCCTTGGAACACGGCTGTATTTTCTCTTCAGAACGTTATTTTTCGAAACTGTCGTGAACGTCGCGTGATGCCGATCCGCCAGAACATCCCACAAAACTACACTTTTTCACACAGGTGCCCACTTTAGAGTATGGCAAATAGGCGGTCAAGCGATTTCCGAATGGAAAAAAGCGATTTTTACTAATGAAATTAAGGACTTAGCGTCATAACTTGAAGCGGTCTCAAGTCAGAAAACGTCGAGAAATCAGGCACCTAGACAATTTACTGAAAGTTCTACCTCATCTGCTGGCCCGGGTGCACCTGTGCCGAATGGTAAAAAATTAAACCAGGACAATTCGATAAGCTTGTCATTTGGCAACCACTCCGTCGCGCTGGGGCAACGTTTGAATCCTGAAGTAATCTTTCCTATCAGAATGCAAGTTTACCCAGCTCAGCCGCAGAAATGCGCGGCTGGGGGCGCAGTGAGCGCTATCGGGGGCGTCCGGAAAAATTGCCTTTTAAATAAAAGACACTCCGGCGAAAATGGTGGTGTTGGGACTGAATAAATTCCCATTTGCAATATGTTGTCTAGACAAATCTGACACCCATCGAGCACGGTGCCGCGGCCATTCGGGCAGCCTGTCCGGCGCGAGCGGCCGCGCCAGAGCAACCATCAATCACGTGCGCAGGGATGCATTCATGCGGGTTACGGCGTGAGCGGGCACTTTCGCCCGCCGGACGTCAAAGTGGCGCTTCCCAGTCCTTGGCGCGCGCGACGGCGCGGGCCCAGCGGTCCAGCAGCGCCTGCCGCCGGTCCGCAGGCATGGCCGGCTCGAAGCGCCGCGCGCAGCGCCACTGGGCGGCAATCTCTTGGCAGTCCGCCCAGAAGCCCACGGCCAGGCCGGCCAGGTAGGCGGCCCCCAGCGCCGTCGTCTCGGTGACGGCAGGCCGCAGCACGGGCACGCCGAGCAGGTCGGCCTGGAACTGCATCAGCAGGTCGTTGCGGGCCGCGCCGCCATCGGCACGCACTTCCAGCACGGGCTGCGCCGCATCGCGCTGCATGGCCGTCAGCAGTTCGGCGCTCTGGTAGGCGATCGCCTCCACCGCCGCGCGGGCGATGTGGGCGGCCGTGCTGCCGCGCGTGAGGCCCACGATGGTGCCGCGCGCATACGGGTCCCAGTGCGGCGCACCGAGACCGACGAAGGCCGGCACCAGCAGCACGCCGCCGCTGTCCGGCACGGAGGATGCCAGCGCCTCCACGTCGCCCGAGGTGCGGATGATGCCCAGGCCATCGCGCAGCCACTGCACGGTGGCGCCGCCCATGAACACGCTGCCTTCCAGCAGGTAGCAAGGCTGGCTGGCTTCCTGCAGGCGCCAGCCGACGGTGGACAGCAGCCGCTGGTGCGACACGGCCGGCGTGCCGCCCGCATGCATCAGCATGAAGCAGCCGGTGCCGTAGGTATTTTTCACCATGCCGGGCTGGTGGCAGGCCTGGCCGAAGGTGGCCGCCTGCTGGTCGCCGGCGATGCCCGCCACGGCGATCGGTGCGCCGAACAGGTCGGCATGGGTCATACCAACGTCCGCACTCGATGGCACGACTGCCGGCAGCAGGGATGGGGGGATGCCGAACAGCGCCAGCAGGCCGTCGTCCCAGCGCAGCTGGTGGATATTGAACAGCATGGTGCGGGCGGCATTGCTGGCATCCGTGACGTGCGCGCCGCACAGCTTGTATGCGAGCCAGCTGTCGACCGTGCCGAAGCACAGCTCGCCCTTCTCGGCGCGCTCGCGTGCACCGGGCACGTGGTCGAGCAGCCAGGCCAGCTTGGTGGCGGAAAAATAGGCATCCAGTTCGAGGCCGGTGCGGGCCCGGATGGTGTCGGCATGGCCGGCCGCGCGCAGGGCATCGCAGGCATCGGCCGTGCGGCGGTCCTGCCAGACGATGGCGGGCGCCACGGCACGGCCCGTGGCGCGCTCCCACAGCACGGTGGTCTCGCGCTGGTTGGCGATGCCGATGGCGCGGACCTGGTCGGGACGCACCCGCGCCTCGCGCAGCACCTGGCGGGCCACGGCCAGCTGGCTCGTCCAGAGATCGTCGGGGTCGTGTTCCACCCAGCCGGGCTGGGGATAGTGCTGGGGGAATTCCTGCGCGGCCGAACCGCACGGGCGGCCGGCGTGGTCGAACAGGATGGCGCGGGAACTGGTGGTGCCCTGGTCGAGGGCCAGGATATAGTCCGTCATCGCGAGAATTTAGTGAAGCAAGCCGATAGGCCGGATTTTGTTACGGCGCCGAAGCGCTATGACAGCCATTCCTCTAGGCGATGGATTACTCCACCGCTCAAGCTTTCTACCCGCACGCTCCGCGAGCAGCATCATCGCGTGCCTATTTGAAATTGCACCAGGTGGAGGTTACCGCGTTTCACCGTAACTTAATACGCTCGTCTCTGTGGCCCTGTTCCTCGCCTTATACCCCGAAGGGCTTTCGGCGGACGGCCGTTAACCGTCACCCCGCTCTATGGAGTCCGGACCTTCCTCCCGCCAACGCATTGCTGCATCGACCAGCGGCTGTCTGGCTTGCTTCGGGGCGTATTGTACCCGATCGCACCGGCTCATCGGATTGAAAAACCGTGTCGCCATTTGCAAAGCAGTCCACCGGGGGCGGTTCTAGAATGCCCCATCCCAATCGCTGGAGGTTCTCCGATGACGTTCCCTACCCGCTCCGGCGGCCAGATCCTGGTCGACGCCCTGAAACTCCACGGCGTCGACACGGCCTTCGGCGTGCCCGGCGAAAGCTATCTCGATGTGCTGGACGCGCTGCGCGACTCCGGCATCCGCTTCGTCATCAACCGGCAGGAAGGCGGCGCGGCCTTCATGGCGGATGCCTACGGCAAGCTGACGGGGCAGCCGGGCATCTGCTTCGTCACCCGCGGTCCTGGCGCCACGAACGCGTCGATCGGCGTGCATACGGCCTACCAGGATTCCACGCCGATGATCCTGTTCATCGGCCAGGTGGGCGGCGACTTCGTCGACCGCGAAGCCTTCCAGGAAGTGGACTACCGCCGCATGTACGGCCAGATGGCGAAATGGGTGGCGCAGATCGACCGCGCCGAACGCATTCCCGAATACCTGGCGCGCGCCTTCCAGGTGGCCACCAGCGGCCGCCAGGGTCCGGTGGTGCTGGCCCTGCCGGAAGACATGCTGGTGACGCAGGCGGCAGTCGCCGACACGCGCCGTTACCAGCCGGTGCAGGCCGCGCCTGCGCAGGAACAGATGGCGCAGCTGCGCGCGATGCTGGCACAGGCCGAACGCCCCCTGCTGCTGCTGGGCGGCAGCGGCTGGACGGACGCGGCGCGCGCCGACATCACCCGCTTCGCCGAAGACAATGCGCTGCCGGTGGCCTGCGCGTTCCGCTTCCAGGATCTGCTCGATAACGAACACCCCCACTATGCGGGCGATGTGGGCATCGGCATCAACCCGAAACTGGCGGCGCGGGTGCGCGAGGCGGACGTGCTGATCGCGCTGGGCCCGCGCCTGGGCGAGATGACGACGAGCGGCTACACGCTGCTCGAGTCCCCGGTGCCGCGCCAGCGGCTGGTGCACATCCACCCGCATGCGGAGGAACTGGGCAGCGTGTACCAGGCCGAGCTGATGATCGCCAGCGGCATGCCGCAGGCGGCGCGGATGCTGGCGGCGCTGGCACCCGTCGAGGCGGACAAGTGGCAGGCCAGCGTGGCGCAGGCGCGCGCAGAGCTGCAGGCCTGGCAGCAGCAGCCGGCCATCTTCACCGACGGCACGGCGCCACTGAACCTGTGGCAGGTCATGCAGACGATCGGCACGCTGGCGCCGCACGACGTGATCATCACGAACGGCGCCGGCAACTACGCCACCTGGGCGCACCGCTTCCATTCGTACGGCGGCGCGCGCACGCAGCTGGCGCCGACCAGCGGTGCGATGGGCTACAGCGTGCCGGCCGCCGTGGCCGCGAAGATCGTCGATCCGTCGCGCACGGTGATCGCGTTTGCCGGCGACGGCGAATTCATGATGAACGGCCAGGAGCTGGCCACGGCGGTGCAGTACGGCGCGGGCGTGATCATCATCGTCTTCAACAACCGCATGTTCGGCACGATCCGCATGCACCAGGAAAAAACCTATCCGGGCCGCGTGTCCGGCACCGAACTGGAAAATCCGGACTTCGCGGCACTGGCGCAAGCCTATGGCGGCCACGGTGAAATCGTGGAAGCCACCGCGCAGTTCGCGCCGGCCCTGGGGCGCGCCCTCGCTTTCACACGCGCGAAGGGGCTGCCAGCACTGATCGAGCTGCGCTACGACGGCAACCTGATCACGCCGGGCGCCACGCTGGAAACGCTGCGCGCCAATGCGGAGGCGGCGCGCAACTAAGGCGTATCAGCCCTGCGTCGGTGGCAGCGGCTGCCACTTCGGCGCTTCCGGCTGGCCGGCCGCCGGGGCCTCGGCCGGTTTTTCCTTCCCGGCCGGACAGGCGCGGCAGGCCTTCGGCTGCTGGCCGTAGTTGCGCACCTTGTCCAGCTTCATGGGGATCGATTCGTCCGCGCAGTAGCCGCCATCGAGCGTGAGCGTCTCGCCGTCGGCGGAGAACTTGCCGCTCAGCGTGCGCTCCGGCTCGTCCGGCGGCTGCACCGTGAAGTACATCTGCCGGCCGCGCGGATCGACATTGACATCGTTGGCGACGACGGGCCACGACAGCCCGCCGGCCGTGTATTCGTAGATCACGGTGTCCACTTCGGCAAAGCGCTGCAGCGTGATGCGCTGGCCGCCGAACTCGCCGCCCGGCTGCACGCACAGGTCGGAATAGACGGCCATGCCGTAGCGCGGGATGCCGCCTTTTTCAGCGGCGGACTTTTTATCACCCTTCGAGGGTGCGGCCGCAAGGGCGGCGCAGGAGATGGCGAGCAGTGCAAGTGCGGCGACGCGATGTGTTGTTTTCATTGGAGCAGTCGGGGCATGGGAGATGGCGCATTCTAACGCGCCCATAAAAAAACCGGCCGCCCGAAGGCAGCCGGTTTTCGGTGCGGCCAGGCGAACCTGGCCGGCAAGCGAGAAACGCTTAGAACGAGTGACGCACGCCCACGTTGAACGCGGTGTCGCCCGTACCGACTTCGGTGTTGCCACCGACGGTGTACGAAGCGCCGTTGCGGTTGTCGATGCGCGCGTACGACACGTAGGCCGTGGTGCGCTTCGAGATGTCGTGCGTGTAGCCCAGGGCCCACTGCTTGGCATCGCGGTTGGCGAATTCACGGTCGTCGGCGTAGATGTACGACACGATGACCTTGCCGGTCTTGCCAGCGACAGGGATCTGCACGCCCACCAGGCCGTCGCGGCTGTCCTGCGACGCGGCGATGGCAGCCGTCGTGTACGCGGTACCGTTCGGGTAGGCGACGCTGTTCAGGCCCTTGTTCTGGTTGTACATGAAGAACGCTTTGGCGACGTTGAAGTCATAGTTCACGGCCAGCAGGCTGTTGTGGCCGATGCCGCGCTCGACGACCGGTGCGATGCCGGTGGCGGTGTCGTTGTTGCGGTTGTTGTACGCCAGACGCGCGTTCAGCGGGCCGTTGGTGTACGACAGCGCAGCGCTGACCTGACGGCCGGCCGACGAATCGGACTGCTCGCCGAAGCCGTAGAACACTTCGCCGGAGAAGCCGTTGAACAGCGGCGTCTGGTACACGACGGCGTTGCTGTTACGCAGGTTGATGCCGTTGGCCGGGAACAGGTTCTTGGCCGAGCCAGCCAGGCCGGCGGCGAACGGGTCACCGACCTGGGCCAGGGCGTTGTACCAAGGGGTGTACTGGCGGCCGACCGTCAGGGTGCCGGCGGTGTTCGAACGCAGGCCGACGAAGGCCTGGCGGTTGAACAGCGTGTTGTTCGTGTTGTCCAGGGTGCCGTCGTCGACCTTGTAGCCGGTTTCCAGCGTGAAGATCGCGGACAGGCCGCCACCCAGGTCTTCGGTACCGCGGAAGCCGATACGCGAAGCGTTGGCCACGCCGGACGACAGCTTGGTCACGTTGCCCAGCTTGCCGCCGCGCTCGCTGACGATACCTGCATCGACGATACCGTAGATCGTTACATTCGATTGTGCAAAAGCGGCGCTGCTCATGGCGCCCAGAACTGCGACGGAGATTAGAGTTTTTTTCATTACTTTTCCTTCAGTTGTGTTGCATCTAAAAATAAGGCAACGGCTAAATGATGCTGAGTCGACAGTGCGGTGCTTGGGCTACATGGTCCCGGACCGCTTATGGTGAGGGCAAACCCCGAATTGCCACTGTGCCGCGTGCCCCGGATCGGGGCGGCGGCGTTCACGTGTTATCGCGGCCGATTCAATCGCGCCGTCTTGCTGCCGGTGCCAGGGGCACTGGAGGCGGCACTATACTGAGGCTTTGACAATCCATCAAGAGTAAAGATACTGACCAGCTGGGCCAGGCTGGCGGCCTGGTCCTTCATGCTGTGCGATGCCGCGGTGGCTTCTTCCACCAGTGCCGCGTTCTGCTGCGTGACGGAATCCATTTCGGCGATGGCTTCGTTGACCTGCACGATGCCCGCGCTTTGTTGCTGTCCTGCAACAGTAATCTCGCCCATGATGTCCGTGACGCGGCGGACGCTGACCACCACTTCCTGCATCGTGCTGCCGGCCTGGTTCACCAGTTTCGTGCCCGCTTCCACTTCGCCGACCGAGTCGCCGATCAGTTCCTTGATCTCGCGCGCCGCCGCGGCGGAGCGCTGCGCCAGGTTGCGCACTTCCGAGGCCACCACCGCGAAGCCGCGGCCCTGCTCACCGGCACGGGCCGCTTCCACCGCGGCGTTGAGCGCCAGGATGTTGGTCTGGAAAGCGATGCCGTCGATCACGCCCGTGATGTCCGAGATCTTCTTTGCCGACTCGTTGATGGAACCCATCCGTTCAACCACCTGCGACACCACCTGGCCGCCCTGCTCGGCGATGGCCGAAGCGCTGACGGCCAGCTCGTTGGCCTGGCGCGCGCTGTCGGAGTTGTGGCGCACGGTGGAGGTCAGTTCCTCCATCGATGCCGCCGTTTCCTCCAGCGAGCTCGCCTGTGCTTCGGTGCGGGCCGACAGATCCAGGTTGCCGGCCACGACCTGCTGCGCCGCGCTGCCGATCGTATCGGTGGCCTGGCGCACCTGGCCGACGATATTGGCCAGGCTGTCACGCATCGTCTTCATTGCGTACAGCAGGCTGGAATCGTCGCCGGCGCGGGTGCGCACATCGACGCTCAGCTCGCCTGCGGCAATCTGGTTGGCCAGCTTCACCGCGTACTGCGGTTCACCGCCCAGGGTATTGACGAGCCAGCGGGTAATCACCAGCGCGCCCAGCGCGCCGATCGCCACCGAAAACACCAGCAGGCCGATGATCCATGCGCGGGAAGAATTGTATACCTGATCACCAAATTTTGCCGCCTGGGTGCCGCCTTCGCCGTAATATTTGACCAGCTTGTCAACCTGGCCGCGCAAGGCCACGATCAGTTTATTCGACTCGCCCCGAATGAGCTGCTTGGCCAGCGGCGTGTCCTGGGCGCGCACGGCGGCACGCAGTTTGGCGTCCTCCGTCATGTAGCGTTCCCACAACACCGTGAACTCGTTGTACAGTGCGCGCTCTTCCGGCGTCTCGATCAGCGTGACGTATTCGTCCTGCATTTTCTTCAGTTCGACGAGGTCGTTGGCGATCACCTTGTCATATTTGTCCAGCTCGGCCACTTCGTCCGAGATGATGTATTGCAGTTCGCGGGTGCGGACCCGGGCGATCTGCGACTTGATGTCCTGGATCACGCGCATCGCCGGCATCCAGCGGTGCGACAGGTCGCTGGCGGTGTCGTTCACCTTGGCCAGCTGGTTGATCGAGAAGATGCCGACGAACGCCGTCAGCAGCAGGACGACGGCAAAGGCCAGTCCCAGTTTGGTAGAGAGCTTGCGCTCGATGAGCCACTTCATGTCGGTCCTTGTCAGGTTGTCCAGTGAGCAGGGAAATTGCTGAGAGGCAATATTCTATCGCATTGCGGCGGCGCACGATTGAATGCACAAAAAGTTTGCGTGACATTGTCACAATGTGTCGTTTTTCCGCATTTCCGAATTTTCACTTATGGCGGACAAGGACTTGCACCAACTTTGCAAACTTCCCTATGACGGAGCACTGGCGCAATAAACATTTCTACGAGGATATGGTCACCTTTTGGCATTATGTGTGTTGCAACGCACAAAACTCCGCTTGAAACTTGTTCAGCAATGGAAGAAAATGGCTCCATTATTGCCGTGTGGCAATTCCACCCACAGGAGCTTCCATGTTTTCTTCGATTGAGCAATCCGGCAACATCGCTGTCGTACAAACCAACTTTTCCTGGGGCGAAGACCTCGCCCGCGTGATCGCCATCGTCGAGCGCCACTTCGACGACTTCAACGGCAACGGCTTCTATCCGCATCCCGACGAAGAGTCCCTGCAGCGCGAGCTGCTGCAAGTGCCCACGCTGGCCAAGTTCGCCGCCCAGGTCGGCAGCCGCAAGGCCCGCGGCCTGGCCATCACGGGCCTCGGCCTGGCCGGCATGTCCGAAGCGCACCGCAACGCCGTGCTGTACGCCATCGCGCTGACCCAGGGTTTCCCGACCTCCACCGACCAGCGCACCAAGCGCGTCGCCTGGGATGTGCGGGCCCGCGCCGGCACCCAGTCCAAATTCGTCACCTTCTCCGAGCGCGTCGGCAATGCCGACATGCACACGGACTCGTCGTTCTACCCGATGCCGGAAGAGCAGTTCATGCTGTACGTGGTGTCGTCCGCCCGCTGCAACGGTGGCGAGTCGCTGCTGATCGACGTGGAAGACATCGTGGCCGAACTGCAGAAGACCGAAGCCGGCCGCGCCGCCTACGCGCTGCTGCTGACCCGCGACGTGCCGTTCCGCGTGCCGTCCGTGTACGCGGCCCAGGACGACCAGGTCGAAATATTCTACGCCCCGGTCTTCCACTCGGAAGGCACGGCGATGCGGTGGCGCTACGATTCGATTGAAAAAGGACTTGCGGCGCGCCCCGATCTGGCCACGCCCGACCTGGTGGCCGCCCTGCGCCTGCTGAACGACGTGATCGAAACGGGTGCGCCGCGCTTCGTGCGCCAGCTGCCGGACGATACACTGCTGTGCGCGGACAACCACCGCACGCTGCACGGCCGCGCGATGTACACGGACCCGGACCGCCACCTGATCCGCATCCGCATCTCGAGCACGCCGAACGCGCTGCGCGTGGGCCCTTCCGGCGTCGCCGCGGACTAAGGAGTTTCTGCAATGCTGGCATCCATCATCCCCGTATTCCTGATCCTGCTGCTCGGGGTGGCCATCCGCCGCTACGGCTGGATGCCGGCCGACTTCTTCCCGTCGATCGAGAAGTTCTCGTACAACATCGCCTTCCCGGCCATGCTGTTCGCCGGCACCGCGCGGCTGTCGTTCCACGGCAGCCAGGTGGGAGAACTGGCGCTGGCGACGCTGCTGCCGACCTTCCTGATCGTCGTGCTGACACTGGCGTCGCTGCTGCTGATGCCGACGCTGCCAGGTGCCAGCCGCTCCTCGGTGATGCAGGGCGCGATGCGTCCCAACACGTATTTCGGCCTGGCCGTGGCGGCACTCGTGTTCGATGCCAAGACGGCCTCGCTGGTGATGCTGGCGCTGGCGCTGTGCCTGCCGGTGGTGAATGCCCTGTCCGTCATCGCGCTGGCCTGGTGGAGCGGCAGCAAGCCGAACCTGGCCACCGTCGGCAGGACGCTGGCACGCAACCCGATCATCCAGGCCACGCTGGCCGGCGTGATCGTCAGCCTGCTGGACATCGCGCTGCCGACCGCGCTGATGAACACGCTCGACATCCTCGGCAAGTCGGCCACCGCGCTGGGCCTGCTGTGCGTGGGCGGCGGCCTGGTGTTTTCGCTGGAAGGCGCGCGCCCCGGCGCGCTGGCCGTCAGCTCGGTGCTGAAACTGCTGGCGATGCCGCTGCTCGCCGCCCAGGTGTGCCTGCTGGCCGGCGTGGCGCCGGAGGTGGCGCTGGCCGCGTGCTTCTACTGCGCCTTGCCGACCGCGCCGAATGCGTACATCATGGCGCGCCAGCTGGGCGGCGACACGCGCCTGATGGCATCCCTGATCACCTTGCAGACGCTGCTCGCCCTCGTGACCGTACCGCTGAGCCGCCTGTTCATGCCGGCACTGGGTGCGTAACTAAAAGTCAACGGCATTCATTCATTTAAAATATTTTTCGCCTTATTGTCCAATACAAACGTGCGGCAACACGTTAAAAGGAGTAAATTCTGCTTACCCCGTCTACCATGTCGTGGACAATTAGGTACGTAGTAACAATTGCCATACAACATCTTGCTCTCACTGCAATTTTTCCGGTTGAAAAGGACTGTAGAATGCCGGATGCCCAATGCAGGAGTCGCCCGCGCAGATGAATAACAGCACCTTATCCCCGTCACTTTTGTGCACGATCAGCGACGTGGAGCGCGACACGGGCGTTGCCAAGGAAACCCTGCGGGTGTGGGAGCGGCGTTACGCCTTCCCGAATCCCGGGCGCGATCCTTTCGGCGAGCGCGTGTATTCCACCGACCAGGTCCAGAAACTGCGCCTCGTCAAGCGCCTCATCGACATGGGCTTCCGGCCCGGCAAGGTGATCGGCTGCACCGTCGCTGAACTGCAGGCGCTGGCCGAGAAGACCACCGCCAGTGCCCGCCCCCGCCCGCGCGGCCCCACACCGGACCTGCAACCGTTCCTCGACCTGGTCCGCAACCACCAGAGCGACACCCTGCGCCGCAAGCTGTCGCAGGCGCTGCTCGTGATGGGCATGCGCAATTTCGTCATCGAGCTGATGGCGCCGCTGACGATCGCCGTCGGCGATGCCTGGGCCTGCGGCGACCTGGGCGTCTGGGAAGAACACCTGTTCTCGGAAACCATGCAGATGGTGATCCGCAGCGCCATCTTCTCCGTGCCGGCCATGAATGCCGCCAGCAGCGGCCTGCGGCCGCGCATCGTGCTGACCACGATGCCGCAGGAAAAGCATGGCCTGGGCCTGCTGATGACGGAAGCGCTGCTGGCCGCCGAAGGCGCCGCCTGCATGTCGCTGGGCGTGCAGACGCCGCTGCCGGATATCGTCGAGGCTGCCCACGGCCTGCAGGTCGATGTAGTGGCGCTGTCCTTCTCCACTTCGGTCAATACGCGGCAGGTGCTGGACTCGCTGAAGGAGCTGCGCGCGCGGCTGCCGGAAACGGTGGAGATCTGGGCCGGCGGGGGCAATGCCGCGCTGCGCCGCCGTGCGCCCGAGTATGTGCAGGTGCTGTCGCTGCACGACATTGCCGGTGCGCTGGCCGACTGGCGCCTGCGCATGCGCGACTGACGGCCGCCGTCGGCGTGCCGGATGAGCAAGGCGTGCGGACCGCTCTGGTAGAATAGCCGACGCGCATCCTTACCTATAGAGATCAGCAGCCGCCCCGGCGGCCCGCCACCCATGTTCAGCTTCTTCAAGAAAAAACCCGTCACGCCCGACGCGGCAACGCCTGCGCCAGTGCCCGTGCCGGCACCTGCATTGCCCCCCGCGTTGTCCCCCGTTTCTTCGCCGGCCTTCGACCCCGCAGCCGGCCACCCTCCCGCCGAACCGCTGTCCTTCGAGATGGAGACGGCACCCCGCCTGGCGGCGAAACAGTCCTGGATGAGCCGCCTGAAGGCCGGCCTGTCGAAGACCTCCGCCAATCTGTCCGTGCTGTTCGTCGGCGCCCGCATCGACGACGACCTGTATGACGAGCTGGAAGGCGCGCTGCTGATGGCCGATGCCGGCATCGATGCGACGCAGTACCTGCTCGATGCGCTGAAGCGCCGGGTCAAGGACGACAAGCTGCTCGATGCGGCCGCCGTCAAGGTGGCGCTGAAGGAACTGATGATCGACCTGCTGCGCCCGCTGGAAAAGGGCTTCGAGCTGGGCCGGCACCAGCCCACCGTGATGATGATCTCCGGCGTGAACGGCGCCGGCAAGACGACGACCATCGGCAAGCTCGCCAAGCACATGCAGGCCCACGGCCAGTCCGTGCTGCTGGCTGCCGGCGACACGTTCCGCGCCGCCGCGCGCGAGCAGCTGATGGTCTGGGGCCAGCGCAACGACGTGACCGTCGTCTCGCAGGCGTCGTGCGACCCGGCCGCCGTGTCGTATGACGCGGTGCAGTCCGGCAAGGCGAAAGGCACCAATGTCGTGATGATCGACACGGCCGGCCGCCTGCCCACCCAGCTGCACCTGATGGCCGAACTGCAGAAGATCCAGCGCGTGATCGGCAAGGGCATGGACGGCGCGCCCCATGAAACGCTGCTCGTCATCGACGGCAACACGGGCCAGAACGCGCTGGCGCAGGTGAAAGCCTTCGACGACGCGCTGGGACTGACCGGCCTGATCATCACGAAGCTGGACGGCACCGCGAAAGGCGGCGTGCTGGCCGCCATCGCGCGCGTGCGCCCGGTGCCCGTGTACTTCATCGGCATCGGCGAACAGATCGAGGATCTGCAGCCGTTCGACGCGACGGAATTCGTCGAGGCGCTGCTCGGCTGACCATGATCGAATTCGCCAACGTCACCAAACAATATGCCGGTCACGGCGCGAGCAGCCACAGCGCACTGCGCGACGTCTCGCTGACGGTCGCCAAGGGCGAGCTGGTCTACCTGGCCGGCCCGTCCGGCGCCGGCAAGTCCACGCTGCTCAAGCTGATCGCCGCCATGGAGCGCCCGAGCGCCGGCACGGTCACCGTCAACGGCACCGACATCGGCCGCCTGAAGCATGCCGGCATTCCCTTCCTGCGCCGCAACCTGGGCCTGATCTTCCAGCAGCAGCGCCTGCTCACCGACCGCTCCGTGCTGGCCAATGTGATGATGCCGATGCTGGTGACCGGCCTGCCGCGCGCGCAGTCCGAGGACCGGGCCCGCGCCGCACTCGATAAAGTGGGCCTGCTGGACCGCGCAGCTGCCCATCCGCTGGCCCTGTCCGGCGGCGAGCAGCAGCGCGTGTCGATCGCGCGCGCCATCGTCAACCGGCCGCAGATCATCCTGGCCGACGAACCCACCGCCAACCTGGATCGCGCCAGCGCCACCAAGGTCTTCGATGCGCTCCGCGCGTTCAACAAGGTGGGCGTGACCTGCCTGATCTCGACGCACGACGAGCACGTGCTGGACAGCGCCACCCGCGTGATCCACCTGAGGCAGGGCATGCTGCAGGATGGCGTGCCGGCGGCCCCAGCGCAGGAGGTGGCGCCATGAGCATCTGGTTCCGTCAACACGGCTTTGCGCTGGGTGCCGCGCTGGTGCATGTGCGCCGCGCGCCCGGCTCCTTCCTGTTCAATATCCTCGTCGTGGCGATCGCGCTGGCGCTGCCGTTTGCCGGCCTGACCGTGCTCGACAATGTGCGGCCCGTGTCCGAACAGCTGTCGGTGGACCCGGAGCTGTCCGTGTTCCTGAAACCGGACCTGCCGCGCGAGCATGCGCAGGGCCTGGCCGGCGCGCTGCGCGCCGCCGCGCACGATGCCAGGATCATCTTCGTGCCCCGCGAGCAGGCGCTGGAGGACCTGCAGGAAAAGAACGGCGTGGCCGGCGTGGTCGACACGCTGGGCGCCAATCCCCTGCCGGACAGCTACATCGTGCGCCTGAACGCGTTCCAGGGTGCGGCCCAGGCGGCGGACATCGACGACATCGCCGACCAGATGCGGGCGGTGCCGGGCGTGGAATCCGTGCAGGTGGACTCGGCGTGGGTGAAGCGGCTGTCCGCGCTGCTGGGCGTGCTGCGCATGGGCCTGCTGCTGCTGGCGGCCACGCTGGGCACTGTCGTGATCGCCGTCGTGTTCAACACCATCCGGCTGCAGGTGCTGACACAGCGCGAGGAAATCCTCGTCTCGCGGCTGATCGGCGCCACCGACACCTACATCCAGCGCCCCTTCTATTACACGGGCGCGCTGCTGGGCCTGTGCGCCGGTGGCGTGGCACTGGGCGCCGTGGCGCTGTCGCTGCGGCCGTTGAACGGTGCGATCGCCGAATTCGCCCGGCTGTACGCGTCCGAGTTCCAGCTGGCGCCCCTGCAGCCACTGGCGATGGGCCTGCTGCTGGCGCTGTCCGCCGGGCTGGGCCTGGTGGGTGCGGCGCTGTCGGTGCGCCGGCAACTGAAGCGTCTTTCCTGACGAAAAAATCGGGTAGCGAGGCCTTGTAAAAGGCGTAAGCCGCCCGCATTTCTTGCCGTAGCCCTTCTCCTTGGCGTACAACATGGCTGGCCGTCGTCCTACACGACCGCCGGCAGGTTCGTGCGTTCACGCACAGAGTGCGTTTCTTCCCCCACTTAACCTTGATACCAACCCATTGATGCAGCGCAAACGCGCGGCGACGAGGGTCTGCACAAGGCTAATTATCCCTTTGGTCTGATAGGTTTTTCACTATCAAAGCCATAGAATCACAGCCATTGGCACTCGTCGAGTGAGAGTGCTAATATGTGTTCAAACGCAATGTGATGGCCGAATCGGCCCTTTCCAAGGGTTAAGACCGGATTAAGTTCATCACTGCATGCTGTAGAAGTGCCGCAGCAATCTCGCGCGGCACGGGCAAGACTTCGAGCGAGGAATGAAAATGACTACCATGTCCGCACCAACCGCTGTAGTACCAGCCGGCACCAGTGCACTCGGACTCGGGTTCAGCGGCAACCTGGGTAACCTGGATGCCTACATTTCCGCCGTGAACCGCCTGCCGATGCTGACGCATGAAGAAGAAGTGTCGCTGGGCCAGCGGCTGAAACAGAACAACGATCTGAAAGCCGCCGAAAAACTGGTGATGTCCCACCTGCGCCTGGTCGTGTCGATCGCCCGCGGCTACCTGGGCTACGGCCTGCCGCATGCCGACCTGATCCAAGAGGGCAATATCGGCCTGATGAAAGCCGTCAAGCGCTTCGATCCGGACCAGGGCGTGCGCCTCGTGTCCTATGCGATGCACTGGATCAAGGCCGAGATGCACGAGTACATCCTGAAGAACTGGCGCCTGGTGAAAGTGGCCACGACGAAGGCGCAGCGCAAGCTGTTCTTCAACCTGCGCAGCCACAAGACCGGCCTGGACGCGATGACGCCGGCGCAGATCGACCAGCTGGCGAAAACGCTGGACGTGAAGCGCGAGGAAGTGATCGAGATGGAAACCCGCCTGTCGGGCCGCGACATCGCCCTCGAAGCGCCGACCGACGACGAGGACGACAAGTTCTCGCCGATCGCCTACCTGTCGTCCGACCTGTCGGAGCCGACCAGGGTGCTGGAAGCGGAACAGGTCACGCGCCTGCAGTCGGAAGGCCTGGAAACGGCGCTGTCGAAGCTGGACCCACGTTCGCGCCGCATCGTCGAAGCACGCTGGCTGGCCAACGACGACGGGTCGGGCGCCACGCTGCACACGCTGGCCGCTGAATTCGGCGTCTCGGCCGAGCGCATCCGCCAGATCGAATCGGCCGCGCTGAAGAAGATGAAGACCGCTCTCGCCGCCTACGTTTAACGGCTTGCGCGCTCCCCGAAACCCGGCCCCGGCCGGGTTTTGTTTTTGGTGGCTGGCTTCATGCTGGTGTCTGACATCGTGCTGGTGCCTGACATCGTGCCGGTGTCTGACCTACTTCTTGCCGCAGATTCTCCCTGCACCCGCTTCCCTTGTCGGGAATGGTGCCAGACACCGGCCTTCCCGCCGGGCTGATGAGCCATGCGACCTGCGAGACACCGCTCGCGCTGGTGTCTGGCATCATCCGCCAAACACCCGTGGCTGCCAGCCACGCTGCACGCGGGACGAAATGCCGGACAGCGGTCCCCTCTAGCTCTCAGCCGTGCGCCGCCCATGATGACACTTCGCTAAGATATGTTTCTCGGCCCACATGGCCGAATGGAGGCAATCTTGAGAACACGAGTTGGAAGGGGCTTCATCGCCACCCTCGCTTTCGCACTGCTGTTCGGTATCGTGGCGGCCTGCACCGTGACCGGCAGCCCCGCAGGCGAAGGCAAACCCAGGAAGACCAGCGCCAGCTACACGCTGCGCCAGGGCGAGATCGTCATGCTGTCGCCCGGCACCACGCTGAAGCTGGAACGCGTCAACGACAGCCGCTGCAAGCAGGGCGCTGTGTGCGTCTGGGCCGGCTTCATCAGCTACACGTTCGCGCTGGCCGGCCCGCATGGCACCCGCAGCTTCGTGCTGGCCGAGAACATGCCGAATGCGGCGCCCAGCGCCACGCTCGATGGCCTGACATTCGCACTGGAGAAACTGGAACCGCCGGAGCCGCCCGCCCTCGATGCGCCGGCGCCGGATTATCGGGTAAGCTTGCGCGTATCCATCGCCCAGCCTGCCAGCCCATGACCCCTCTCCGCCAGCGCCATCTCACCACCGCCATCCTCCTCACCCTCAGCTGCACCATCGCCATCGCGAAGACGCCCGTCGCCACCGGCACGGGTGGTGCCGTGGCGACCATCAGCGAGGAGGCGTCACGCGCGGCGCTGACGATCCTGAACCGCGGCGGCAATGCCGTCGATGCGGCCGTGGCGGCGGCCGCCACGCTGGGCGTGACGGACCCGTTTTCCTGCGGCGTAGGCGGCGGCGGCTTCATGGTGCTGTACCTGGCCAAGGACAAGCGCGTGATCACCATCGATCACCGCGAGACAGCGCCGATGTCGTTCCAGCCCGCGGTATTCCTCGACAACGGCAAGGAGATGGACTTCGAGACGGTCGTTGCCAGCGGCATGTCGGTCGGCGTGCCCGGCACCGTGCGCGGCTGGCACGAAGCACTGCAGCGCTACGGCACCATGTCGTTCAGGGACGTGCTGGCGCCGGCAATCGGCGTGGCGGACAAGGGCTTCACCGTCAGCGAGAATTTCACCCACCTGGTCGACCAGAACACCGCCAAGTTCAGCCGCTTCCCTGCCACTGCCGCCCTGTACCTGCGCAACGGCAAGGCCATCCGGGCCGGCACGCTGCTGCGCAATCCTGACCTGGCGCGCACCTACCAGACGCTGGCCAGGGGCGGCGTCAAGGCCTTCTACCAGGGCCCGCTGGCCCGGGCCATCGTCGATGCCGTCAACCGTCCTGCCACCGCGCCCGGCATGACGGTGCGCGGCGGCGCGATGACGCTGGCCGACCTGGCGAACTACGAAGCGCGCATCCGCCAGCCCGTGCACAGCACCTACCGTGGCTACGACCTGTACGGCATGCCGCTGCCGAGCAGTGGCGGCGTGGCCGTGTTCGAGGCGCTGAACATCCTGGAAGGCTGGGACCTAAAATCCCTGCCGCGCGACAGGGCCGAGCACCTGTACCTGGAGGCCAGCCGTCTGGCGTTCGCCGACCGCAATGCCTACCTGGCCGACCCGGAATATGTCGATGCGCCCATCGCGGGACTGCTCAGCAAGGGCTACGCGGCGCAGCGGCGCGCGCTCGTCGATGAGACGCGCGCTGCCAGCGGTCCCGTCGCGGCGGGCGATCCGTATCCCTTCCAGCAGGATGCCAGCGTGCCGCTGCGTCCCGCCGCTGTGAAACTGCAGCAGGAAGGCGCGCACACCACGCACCTGACCGTCTCCGACAAGGACGGCAACATCGTCTCCTACACCTTCACCATCGAATCGTGGGGCGGCAGCGGCATCGTCGTGCCGGGCCACGGCTTCCTGCTCAATAACGAGATGACGGACTTCGACTTCACCGGTCCGCAGCCGAACGTGCCGGAGGCGGGCAAGCGGCCGCGCAGCAGCATGGCGCCGACCATCGCGCTGAAGGACGGCAAGCCGGCGTTCTCGATCGGCAGCCCGGGCGGCGCCACGATCATCACCACCGTGCTGCAGACGATCGTCAACTACGTCGACCTGGGCATGCGCATGGACCAGGCCGTCGATGCGCCGCGGCTGTCCGAACGGAACGGCACCGCCACCGATATCGAGCCCGGCTTCGCCACCGGCGCGCAGGCCGGCACGCTGGCCCGCTACGGCCAGCGCTGGTCCGACGCCCCCGAGGAAATCGGCGCCGCCAACGCCCTCGTCTTCAACCCGGACGGCACCGTCACGGCCGTCAGCGAAGGCCACCGCCACGGCATCGGCAGCGCGCTGGTGCAGAAGTCCGCGCACTGACTCTCGGCAAGCGCTACAGCCGAGTTCGTGTCCTGGGGCCAGGCACCCTGACACGAGCTGAACAACTGAATTTCGACGCCGGTTGGCGCAGCCTGCTCTCTTTGCGAGACACTCAGAAAAAACGGTTGAGTCCGTGTCACAGTGCCTGACCCCACGTGACACGGACTCGGCCATTCATGCCACGGGATCCCTTTACGAACCTTTACAGCACGGCATGCTTGTCGGTCGATACGTAGATGCCCTAAAATGAGAATAATTCTCATTCTCAAACATATAAGGACATCATGCCCGCTCCCATCGCCCACCTGCGTCCCACCGCCGCCGCCCTCGCAGCGGCCCTGCTGTGCGGTGCCGCCCATGCGGCCCCTGATCCCGCGCCGGAGGAGCAACAGCAGCAGATGACGACGGTGGTCGTGCAGGGCAGCGCCATCGAGGACAGCTACACGGTCAAGGACAGCAAGGGCTCCGCCCGCCTCGACCTGTCGCTGCGCGAGACGCCTCAATCGGTCAGCGTGATCACCCGCGCGCAGCTGGACGACTTCCGCCTCGACACCGTCAACGACATGCTGGCCACCACCACCGGCGTGACGGTCGAACGCGTCGAGAACGACCGCACCTACTACACGGCGCGCGGCTTCGACATCACCAATTTCCAGTACGACGGCGTGGGCATCCCCTTCGTCTCCGGCCTGGTGCAGGGCGACCTGGACACCGTGCTGTACGACCGCGTGGACGTGGTGCGCGGCGCGAATGGCCTGATGTCCGGCACCGGCAATCCGTCCGCCACCGTCAACTTCATTCGCAAGCGCCCGACGAGCACGTTCCAGGCCTCGGCCGCCCTCACCTACGGCTCGCATGCGAAGAAGCGCGCCGAAGCGGACATCTCCGGCGCGCTGAACGAAGCCGGCACGGTCACCGGCCGCATCGTCGCCGCCTACCAGGATGGCGACTCGTACATCGACCGCTACTCGGCCGACCGCAAGGTGTTCTACGGCGTGATCGAAGCGAAGCTGGCACAGGACACCACGCTCACTGTCGGCCACTCCAGCCAGATCAGCGACACGAAGGGCGGCATGTGGGGCGCGCTGCCCCTGTACTACACGGACCTGACGCCGACCGACCTGCCGGTGGGCTACTCGACGGCGGCCGACTGGACCCGCAACCACTTCAACGACCAGAGGACGTTCGTGGAGCTGGTCCAGCGCTTCGGCAACGGCTGGCGCGCGCAGGCCACGCTGGCCCGCAACACGACGAAGAACGACGGCAAGCTGTTCTACACCTACGGCACGCCGGACCGCGCCACCGGCTTCGGCCTGTTCTCGTATCCGTCGCTGTACGCATCGGACAACCGGCAGACGCTGGCCGAAGCCTCCGCCACCGGCCAGTTCACGCTGGGCGGCCGGCGGCATGACCTGACGTTCGGCGCCAACTGGTCCCGCTCCACGCTCGACGACGTGTCGCACTACGGCCAGGGCATCGGCACGGCGCTGGTGCCGCTGGACCAATGGACCGGCGTCTATCCGGAACCGGCCTTCGACGCAGGCATCGATGGCAGCGCGTATGTCGACCGCCGCAAGTCCGCCTTCGTTGCCGCGCGCTTCGATCTCGCCGATCCCCTGAAGCTGATCACGGGCGTGACGCACACGAAGGCGGACAGCACCGGCAACGCGTATGGCGTGACCCGCTTCAAATCGGCTGCGAAGACCACGCCCTACCTGGGCCTGACCTACGAGCTGGCGCCGGCGCTCACGGCCTACACGAGCTACACGGAGATCTTCAACCCGCAAAGCGAAACGGACATCACCGGTGCCACGCTGGCGCCGATGGAAGGCAGGACGCGGGAGGCCGGCGTCAAGGGCGAATGGTTCGACGGCCGCCTGAATGCCGCGGCCGCGGTCTACAAGACGAAGCAGCTGAACACCGCCGAGCAGGCCGGCATGGTCGGCGTGAAGGCCTATTACCGCGGCGTGGATGCGGAAGCGAAGGGCTTCGAGTTCGACCTGGGCGGCGAGCTGGCAAAAGGCCTGCAGGCCAGCGCCGGCTTCTCCGTGCTGCACCTGGAAGATGAACAGGGCAATGCTGCCCGCACCTATGTCCCGCGCCGCACGCTGCGCTTCTCCGCCACCTACCAGCTGCCGGCCGTGCCGAAGCTGCGCGTGGGCGCCAGCGCGACGTGGCAGGACGACATCTACCGCAACGAAGCCGATGGCGCGGTGATCCGCCAGCCGTCCTACGCGGTGCTGGGCCTGATGGCGCGCTACGAGATCGACCGCCAGCTGTCGCTCGCCGTGAACGTCAACAACCTCGCGGACAAGAAATACCTCACGAGCCTGTACTGGAGCCAGGCCCTGTACGCCGCGCCGCGCACTGCCAGCGCCACGCTGAACTGGAAGTACTGATTCCAGCCGTCCCGCGAGCGCCACTGCCGAGCTCCTGTCCCGGTGCCTGGCTCCATGACGCAAGCTCAGCCATTGCGTACTGTCCCGGTGCCTGGCCCCATGACACGAGCTCAGCCATTGCGGGCACGGCTGTCGGCGGGCACTTCGTCCCGCTCGTGCATGCCGTAGTCGCGGATCACGCCGGCGATGCGCAGCCGGTAGTCGGCGAATAGTTCGCTGCGGCCGGCGTGTTGCGCAATGCGGTGCGCTTCCAGGTTGCGCCACTGCCCCAGCGCGGCTTCGTCGCGGAAGACGGATAACGACAGCAGCTTGCCCGGGCTGGCCAGGCTCTCGAAGCGCTCCACCGAAATGAAGCCGTCGATCCGTTCGACCAGCGGGCGTAGCGCGGCGGCGTGGTCCAGGTAGCGCTGCCGGTGCTGCGGATGGGGAATCACTTCAAAGATCACGGCGATCATGGCGTCTCCTTGTCGATGAAATGCGGCATGCGGGCATTCGGCGCCGGGCAGTAGCGCCACGATACGGCTGGCAGTGCAGCCCTGGCCGGCAGTGCAGCCGCGACGATGGAATGCGCCAGCCGCGCGCCGGGACAGGCATGGCGTCCGCTGCCGAACGGCTGTCCCGCTACCAGGATCAGCAGCATCGCATCGCCGGCCCGCACCATGGTACCGGCGATGGTGACGTCGCGTGCGGCAAAGCGGCGCGTGTTATGGATGGCCGGATCGCATTCCGCTACCCGCGCCACCAGCGCCGCCGATCCCTCTGCCGCACTACCATTCGCACCACCCGTTATGCCACCCACTGCACCACCGGTCGCAACATCCTTGGCACCATCTCCAGCTCCGCGCAGCCGCGCCACGATGCAGTTGCCCAGCAGGCCCGCGGTCGCCTCGCACGTTTGCGTCAGCAGCCCGGCCAGGTTGGCGCACAGTGCGAAGCTGTCGCCGTCCGGCGGCAATGCGCGCCGTACCTCGGCCACCAGTCCCCGCGCTGGTGCCGCCTCGACCAGCCTGCGCATCGCATCGACGAGTACCCTCGCGCCATCATGCGCCGCGTCGACCTGCGCGGGCGATGCCAGCCGCGCCAGGCCCGCCACGAACCGCCCCGCCGCCCAAGCGATGGCTGGCAGCTGCGGCGGCGGGCATCCCAGCAGGCTGGCGACCGTCTGCACCGGCACGTTGAAGACGAAGTCGTTGAGGGTGGCCGCATCGTGCACCGCGTGCAGTGCCACGATGGCCTTCGCATGCGCCATCACCTCTTCCGCCGCCACCAGCGCCAGCGCCTGCCGGAGCGCCGCCTTCATCTGCGCATGGGGTGCGCCGTCGTTCATTCGTACCAGCGCGCCGAACAGGTCGCCGGCCGGTCCGCCCGCCAGCGCCACCGGCACCGGTTCGTTCGATGGTCGCACATGGCAGTCGGGGTGCGCCATCACCTCGCGCACGGTGGCGGGATGCGCGGCGACCCACAGGTTCGATGGCTCATCCCGCAGCAAAGCCGGCGCCTGCGCGAGCGCGGCGTAATACGGGTACGGATCGTGATGCGTCACGGCCGCCAGCGCGCCGGCCGGCCAGGAGGGATCGTGCATGGGAGTCCTTTACTGGAAGCGATGCGGTGCAGTATCCTGAAAAGCCCACGTACACACTTCGCCCGGGAGCGAATCATGGATGCAGACAACCGCCTGGCGCGCATCGCCGCCGCCATCGCCGAACCGGCCCGCGCGCGCATGCTGTGCTGCCTGCTCGACGGCCATGCGCGTACCAGCACCGAGCTGTCCGTCGTTGGCGAAGTGGGCGCCTCCACGGCCAGCGCGCACCTGGCGCGGCTGAAGGAAGACGGCCTGCTGCGCCAGCTCGCGCAAGGCAAGCACCGCTACTACAGCCTGGCCGGCCCGGAGGTCGCCACGGCCCTCGAAGCGCTGCTGGTCGTGGCCGGCGTACCCCGCCCGCCCTTCCGCCCGAGCACGCCCAGCCGGCTGCGCCAGGCCCGCACCTGCTACGACCACATGGCCGGCAGCGTCGCCGTCTCCCTGCACGATCACTTCACGCGGCAGGGCTGGCTCATCGAGACCGGGGATGGTTACACACTTTCCCGGCCTGGTGAACAACGCTTCGCCGCGCTCGGCCTGGACGTGGCTGCCCTGCGCCGCCAGCGCCGCCGCTTCGCCTGCCCCTGCCTGGACTGGAGCGAACGCACGCCGCACCTGGGCGGTTCGCTGGGCGCGGCGCTGCTGCAACTGGCGCTGCAAAAGCGCTGGGTCGAGCAGGATCTGGACAGCCGCGCCCTGACCGTGTCGCCGCGCGGCCACAGGCGCATGCTGCAGGCCTTCGATCTGGCGGAACCGTAAGCACCCTTTAAGACAGCCGCCCGATGATGGATTTTCACCACCACCACAGGAGCCCCGCCATGCCTTTCCAGCTGAAAGAATCGATCCGTGCCAACAAGGGCTTTCTCGCCTTCCTGCTGCTGTTCGGGATTTTCCGCACCGCCGTGGCGGACTGGAATCCGATCCCGTCCGGCTCGATGCGCCCGAACCTGCTGGAAGGCGACGTGGTGTTCGTCAACCGCCTGGCCTACGACGTGAAGGTGCCGCTGACGGACATCTCGCTGGCCCACACCGGCGACCCGCAGCGCGGCGATGTGGTCACGTTTTCGTCGCCGGAGGACGGCACGCGGCTGATCAAGCGCATCGCCGCCCTGCCCGGCGACACCGTCGAGCTGCGCGGCGAGCGGCTGCTGATCAACGGGCGGCAGGCCGATTACACCGTGATCGGCAACGCGGTGGAACACATGGCGCCGCTGGGCGACCTGCAGGCGCTGCACCTGCGCGAGCACAGCGGCACTGCCGACTACCGCATCCAGGTGCTGCCGCAGGTGACGGCCATGCGCGACTTCGGCCCCGTTACCGTGCCGGCGGACAGCTACCTGATGCTGGGCGATAACCGCGACAACAGCGGCGACTCGCGCGTGTTCGGCACCGTGCCAAGGAACCTGCTGATCGGCCGCGCCGAACGCATCCTCGTCTCGGCCGACATCAAAGGCAACTGGGCACCACGCACGGAACGCATCGGCATGAGCCTGCGACAGGTGGCGCACGCCGAATGATAAGATCGGCGCTCAACCATTCGGGAGCGCCATGATCGAATTCGACGGCCTGGCCAAGCGCTATGGCGACTACGACGCGGTACGGCCGCTGCACCTGGCCGTCGGCCGCGGCGAAGTGTTCGGCTTCCTGGGCCCGAACGGCGCCGGCAAGACGACCACGATCCGCATGATGATGGGCATCCTCGTGCCCAGCGCGGGCCGGGTGCTGGTCGATGGACTGGACTGCCATCGCGATGCCGCCGAAGTGAAGCGCCACGTCGGCTACCTGCCCGACAACCCGATCTTCTACGATTACCTGCGCGGCCGCGAGATCCTGCAGTTCGTCGCCGAGATGCACGGCTTCCGGCGCAACGATGCGGCCGCGCGCGCCGAACAGCTGCTCGACGAATTCGGGCTGGACGACGTGTCCGAGGAATATGCCGTCAACTACTCGATGGGCATGAAGAAGAAGCTGGGCCTGGCCTGCGCGCTGGTGCACGACCCGGCCGTGCTGATCCTCGACGAACCGATCAACGGCCTCGACCCGCGCGCCGCGCGTGACGTGCAGGACCTTCTCATCGGCCGTGCCGCGGCCGGCAAGACGATCTTCGTCTCCACCCACCTGCTCGACATGGCGCAGCGCATGTGCGCCCGCGTGGGCATCATCCACCGCGGCAGCCTGGTCGCCACCGGCGCGCTGGACGAGCTGCGCACGGATGCCGGCACCTCGCTGGAACAGGTCTTCCTGAACCTCACGGAAGAGGCATGAACGGGCCGGTCAGCGGGGCAGGCGCGGCATGGCTGCTGGCGCGGCTGCGCATCCGGCGGCTGCTGAACCTGGCCAGCACGCCGCTGCGCCGGAAGAAGCCCGGCCGTGCCGCCACGGCCAGCAAGCGCCGCGGCCGCTGGCTCCTGCCGGTGTTCGTGGCGCTCATGATGACGCTGGCCTTCACCCACATGTCGTACGGGATAGTGCTGAACCTGCAGTGCGAACTGGCGCCGGGCACGGCCTGCGATGCGCAGATGCAGGAGAGCGAGCGCCAGCAGGTGGCGGCGGGAGAACTGGCCGGTGGATCGTTCGGCCCCGCCGTCAAGGCGGGGCTGGCGCTGGAGCTGACGCTGCTCTGGCTCGTCGCGCTGCTGGTGCCACTGGGCAGCCGCGAACTGGCGCAGCCGGACTGGGACCTGGAATGGCTCGTCACCCTGCCCGTGCAGCGCAAGGCCCTGCTGTGGGCGCGCGTGCTGGAACGCAGCGTCACCAATCCGACCGGCATGCTGGTGCTGTGGCCCACGTGCGCCGTGATCGCCTGGCTGGCGGGCCTGCGCTGGAGCGCACCCTTTGCCGCGCTGGCCGCCGCGCTGGTCCTGCTATTGCTCGCGGCCGTCCTGCGCACGCTGGCCGACACCGGCCTGCGCCTGCGCCTGGCCCCTTCCCAGCTGCGCAACCTGCAGGCGGCCATCTCGCTGGCGGCGATGCCGCTGATCTACCTCGTCATCGCGCTGTCGCTGCCCGGCGGCGGCGTGACGATGGAGTGGGCCCGTGCCTGGCCTGCCTGGACCCTGTGGACGCCGCCCGGTGTGGCGCTGCAATGGCTGGAAGCACGCACCCTGTCGGCGACGCTGGGCTGGTTCGCCGTGCTGGCGGCGCAGGCGGCGCTGCTGGCGTGGGCCGGCGTGGCGCTGCTGGCGCACCTGCTGTCGGCCGGCGTGGTGGCGACCAGCTCGCGCGAATCGAGCCGTTCCGCACGCACTGCCGGCAAGCCGCTGCGCACGCTGCCCGCCACCCCGCTGCAGCGCCGCGAACTGCGCCTGCTGGGGCGCGACCGCACCTTCCTCGTGCAGAGCCTGCTGGTGCCGGTGGTGATCATCGGCAGCCAGATGCTGTTCAGTGGCCGCCTCCACGATGTCGCGCAGCTGGGGCAGGACCAGATGCTGCTGGCCTCCATCGCGTTCGGGCTGGGCAGCTACGTGCTGCTGCTGTCCGCCTTCCAGACCATCAACACGGAAGGCCAGTCGCTGTGGATGCTGTACACCTTCCCGCACACGCTGGAGCGCATGCTGGTGCAGAAGGCGCAGCTGTGGGCCGTGCTGGCGCTGGCCTACCCGGCCGCCGTGTTCTCGATCGGCATCGCCTACACGCCGCATATCGATGCGCAACTGGCGGCGCGCATGCTGCTCGTCGCCCTCGGCATGCCCGTCTTCGCGCTGATCGCCGTGGCGCTGGGCGTGTGGGCCTCCGACCCGCTGGCGCAGGAAGCCCATGCGCGCGTGCGGCCCACCTACGTCTACCTGTATTCGATGCTGGCGGCGTTGTATGGCTTCGCGCTGTACACGGAAGTCTGGCAGTACCGGCTGGCCGTCGTGGTGCTGGTGGCCTCCCTCGCACTGGCCTTGTGGCAGAAGGCACGCGACCACCTGCCGTACCTGCTCGACCCGACTGCCGCGCCGCCGCCGCGCGTATCGGCAGCCGACGGCATGGTGGCCGCCCTGCTGTTCTTCGCGGTCCAGGCCATCGCCTTGGCGGTGGTGCACCGGAGCGACGGCCCGCCGCCGCTGTCGCAACTGGCCATCGCGCTGGCCGTGGCGGGTGTCGTCGTGTATGGCCTGATGCGGCTGGCCTACTGGCGCATGGGCACCAGCGGCGTGCCGGTGCTGCTGGCGGGGCCGGTGCTGCCGGCCGTGACCACGGGCCTCGCCTGCGCCGTGCCGGCGATCGCCGTCGGCGTGCTGTGGATGCTGGCGCTGCGCCACTTCCATGTGCCGCTTCCCCAGACGGGTGGCGGCATCGCGCCGTGGCTGCTGCTGGCGGTGGCCTGCGTGGCCGCGCCGCTGTGCGAGGAATTCATCTTCCGCGGCCTGCTGTTCGGCGGCCTGCGGCGTTCGCTGCCCCGTGCTGCGGCAATGGCAGCCAGCGCGGCGCTGTTCGCGGTGGTGCATCCGCCGCTGTCCATGCTGCCCGTGTTCGTGCTGGGTCTATGCACCGCCTACGCCTTCGACCGCCAGCGCGGCCTGCTCGCACCGGCCATCGCGCATGCCGTCTATAACGCGGCGATGATCGCGGCGCAGGCGTAAGCGCCGATTACATCAGCCGCGCCGGAAACACGCGCCCGATCGCCCACATGGCGCCCGCACCCAGCGCGCTGGTGCCGAAGGTGGCCAGCACGATCATCGCGGCCAGGTTGTGTTCGCCGTACATATCGGCGGCAACGATGCAGCCGAAGGCCACGATCAGCTGCAGCGGCACGATGATGCGCAGCGGGCGTGTCGCCAGCCGGTAGCCGCGCAGGTACAGCTTGCGCGCGACGAGCAGCGCCGGCCCGCACAGCACGGTGAGAAAAACGGCGGTCATCAGGATCAGTTGCAACAGGCGCATGGGGCTTCATCGACGGTGGCGGGACCGACAGCATACTGCAAGCCGTGGCAGCGCGAGCCGGGCGCTTCGAGATCGATTTTAATGCTATGTTGGCAATAACGATCCATCTCCCATTTGCTCAAATTTCCCATGAAAACGTTTCACTGCGACAAGTGCGCACAGCAGGTCTTTTTCGAGAACACCGTCTGCTTCAATTGCAACAGCATGCTGGGCTATCAGCCGTCCCAGCGCAGCATCAACGCCTTCGAGTCCACCGGCACCGGCCTGTGGCGCAGCCTGAACCGCAAGGATGAAGGCAAGCTCTTCAAACAATGCAGCAACTACGTGCAGCACAATGTCTGCAACTGGATGCTGCCGGCGGACGATCCCCATGCACTGTGCGAATCGTGCCAGCTGACCGTCATCATCCCGGCCCTGTCGAAGGAGCAGAACCACGTGCTGTGGGCCCGCCTCGAGGCGGCCAAGCGCCGCCTGCTCTTTTCGCTGGCGGTGCTGCGCCTGACGCCCGCCTCGAAGGAGGTGGAACCGGAAACAGGCCTGGCCTTCCAGTTCCTGGAAGACGGCGTGTCCGACCAGACCGTGATGACGGGCCACGACAACGGCCTGATCACGCTGAACATCGCCGAAGCCGATCCGGCCGAGCGGGAACGCACGCGCGACCAGATGCACGAACGCTACCGCACGCTGCTGGGCCACTTCCGCCACGAAAGCGGCCATTATTATTTCGACCGCCTGGTGGCCGGCACCCACTGGATCGACGAGTACCGTGCCCTGTTCGGCGACGAGCGGGCCGACTACGGCGAGGCGCTCAAGCGCCACTACAGCGAAGGCCCGCCGGCCGACTGGGAATCGCGCTTCATCAGCACCTACGCCAGCTCGCATTCATGGGAGGACTGGGCCGAGACCTGGGCCCACTACCTGCACATGTTCGACACGCTGGAAACGGCGCAGGCCAGCGGCGTGTCGCTCCATCCCGTCAAGCCGAACGAACCGTCGCTGGACATCGTGGCGCCGCCCGTCAAGATCGATTCCTTCGACGAATTGGCCAACGAGTGGTTCGCGCTGAGCTATGTGCTCAACAGCCTCAATCGCAGCATGGGCATGCCGGACTCGTATCCGTTCAAGCTCAGCACCCCGGTGCTGGAAAAGCTGGCCTTCGTGCACAAGGTCGTGCACGCCCAGATCGACGAGGCGAAGGCGGCTACCGCGAAACCCTGACCGCGCCGCCCAGCATCTTCGTCGGCGTATAGCGCACACCGCCAGGCGGAAAATCGTCCAGCCGGCTGTGTACCTGGTAGCCGTGCCGTTCATAGAACGGCAGTGCCTGGAAGCTGAGCGTTTCGACGAACACGCGCGGGCAGCCGCGGCGCAGCGCCTCTTCCTCGGCCAGTGCCAGCAGCGCACCGCCATGGCCCTGGCCGCGCAGGCCCTCTTCGAGCCACATCACCTGGATGCTGAGCCAGCCCAGATAGGTGGCGCCCAGCAGCCCGCCGCCCAGGCGGCCGGTGGCATCGCGCACGCTGACCAGCAGGTAGTTCGGCACATCGCCGGCCGCATGCAGCGCGTTGTATTCCGTCAGTCCACCCACCAGTTGCGCCATGTCGCCGTGATCCGGCTCGGCGTCGATGCCCACCACGCAATCACTCATCGGGAAGCTCCTCGCAATGAAAAAAAGCGGTGGCCGGTTACCCGGTCCACCGCAAAGGGAAGCGCGCCATGGGGCAGGCGCAGGTGAAACGCGTTACGTGAAGCGTGTTCTTACAGGTGCTGGGCGATCTGCGGCATCAGGTCGTCGAAGGTGCGGCCCTTGCCGTTTTCGCCGATCGCGTGCAGCTTCCATTCGCCGTTGTGGCGGTACAGCTTGGCCATGATCTGGGCATTGTGCTCGCCCTGGACGGACAGGTCGAAGCGCGCCACTTCCTTGCCGCTGCTCGCGTCGAGCAGGCGGCAGTAGGCGTTCTGCACCTGGGCGAAGCTCTGGCCCGTGAAGCTGTTCACCGTGAACACGATGCTCTTCACGGTGGCGGGCACCTGCTGCAGGCTGACGTTGATCTGCTCGTCGTCGCCATCGCCGGCGCCGGTACGGTTGTCGCCCGTGTGGACGACGCTGCCGTCACGGCTCTTGAGCTGGCGGAACCACACCACGTCGACGGGCTTGCCGGCGTCGTCGAACAGCGCGCACGAGGCATCCAGGTCGATATCGGCACCCTTCGCGCCGAAGCCCAGGAAGCCCTTGCTCTTCACGGCATCCCAGCCCAGGCCCATCGTGACCTGGTTCAGCGTGGCGCCGGCTTCCTTGTCCAGAGAGATCTTCTGGCCCTTCGTCAAATTCACAGACATTTGTTCCTCCTTGAGTCGGTCGACTCGTTTCAATCGTTATTGGCCGCGGCCCTTGCTCAGCCAGGCCACGAAGGCTTCGCGGTTGCGCGAGCACACCACGACCTTGCCGCTGCCGGAAAAGCGCAGCACCATGCCTTCACCGCTCGTCACGCTGTTCACCAGGTTGCCGATGAAACCGCTCTTCTGGTTCGTCGTCACCGAGATCTCGTAGCGCAGCGCGCTGTCCCAGCACACCACGTGGGCGTTGTCGATGACGATGTCCTTGCCCGCCTCGACCTGCAGCTCGGAGATCGAGCCGAAGCCCGACACCACCAGCTGGCCGCGGCCGGAGGTTTCCGTGATGAAGAAACCGCCGCTCTGGCCGAACAGCGCGTTGCCGATGTTCTGGGTCCGCACGTTCAGGTTCACATCCGACGTGGCCGCGACAAACGCGCCGTCGCTGATCATGTACTGGCGCGCGCCGATGTCCATCACCTGCATCGCGCCGGGCAGCGTGGGCGAGAGCAGGCAGTCGCCCTCGCCCTTGGTAGCCTCGATATGCTGCTGGAAGAACGATTCGCCGTTGGCGAAGGTGCGCATCAGTGCCGCACCCAGGCCGCCGCTCATCTTGCCTTTCAGCTCGAGGTTCGACTCCATCATCACCATCGCGTTCGATTCGCAATAAATCTTCTCGCCGTGGCGCAGGGTCACGTGCAGGAACGGATCGACGTCCCCGGTAACGGTGAAGGCTGGCATGGCTTACACCGACACGCCGTAGCTGGAAGCCAGTGCGGCGAGGCCGCCCTGATAGCCCTGGCCAACGGCGCGGAACTTCCAGTCGGTGCCGTTGCGATAGACCTCGCCGAACACCATTGCCGCTTCCGTCGAGCCGTCTTCGGACAGGTCGTAGCGGGCGATTTCCTGGTTCGTGGCGCCGTTGATGCAGCGGACGAAGGCCTTCGACACCTGGCCGAAGTTCTGGCGGCGCGCTTCGGCGTCGTGGATCGTGACGGCGACCGAGATGCGGTCCACGTCGGCCGGCACCTTCGAGAGGTCGATCTTCACGAACTCGTCGTCGCCTTCGCCTTCGCCGGTGCGGTTGTCGCCGGAGTGCTGCACCGAGCCGTCGGCCGATTTCAGGTTGTTGTAGAAGATGAAGTCCTGGTCGGCGCGCACCTTGCCGTCGGTCTTCAGCAGGAACACGGAACTGTCGATGTCGAATGCCGCGCCATCGGTGGCGCGCACATCCCAGCCCAGACCGACGGTCAGTTGGGACAGGCCCGGGGCTTCCTTGCTCAGGTTGACGTTGCCGCCTTTTTGCAGACTGATTGCCATGATCGAAACTCCTTCAATGAGTGATATGAAAGTAAAACCCGACTACAGAGACACTACCTGCATACCCGGCGCGACAGGTCTCATGTGTCGCGCCGCGGATTCTTCCGCCTTACGCCTGCAGCGCAAGGCCCTTCTGTTTCTTCTTGTACTGCAGCGAGGACCACAGCGAAGCCAGGATGAATGCCACACCGATCAGGCCCGTGAACAGCTCCGGTACGTGGAACTTCATACTCGCCAGCATGATCACGGCCAGGATGCCGATCGCATAGTGGGCGCCATGCTCCAGGTACACGTACTGGTCGAGCGTGCCCTTGTCCACCAGGTACACCGTCATCGAGCGGACGAACATCGCGCCGATCGCCAGGCCCAGCATGATGATCACGACATCCTTGGTGATGGCGAACGCGCCGATCACGCCGTCGAAGCTGAACGATGCATCCAGCACTTCCAGGTACAGGAAGCCGCCGATACCGCCCTTCTTGACCATGTCGCCGACACCGCTCTCGCCCTCTTCACCCTTTTCAAGATAGCTGGAGATCGCGTCCACGCCAACGTAGATCAGCACACCCCACAGGCCGGAGATCAGCACCACGAACTTCTGCGCTTCCTCGACGATCGACAGGCTGCCCAGCAGTACGCCCAGCGCGATCATGATCGAGACGGACGAGACCTTGCCCAGCGAACCGATCTTCTTCTCGAAGTTGCCCAGCCAGTGCGTTTCCTTCTCCGGGTCCAGCAGGAAGTTCAGGAACACCATCAGCAGGAACATGCCGCCGAAGGCCGCCACTTCCGCGTGGTGGTTCGTCAAATGACGCGAATACTCGTCCGGGTTGTTCAGTGCCAGCGTCCATACTTCCGTCAGCCCGATGTCGGCAGCCACGGCCACGATCACCAGCGGGAACAGCAGCCGCATGCCGAACACGGCGATGATGATGCCCACGCCCAGGAACAGCTTGCGCCAGAACGCGTCCCACGTCTTCAGCACGGAGGCGTTCACCACCGCGTTGTCGAAGGACAGCGAGACTTCCATCACGCCCAGAATGATGGCGATACCCAGTGCGGACATGGCGCCCGCCATCCCGGCCTTTTCATAGCCCCACCATCCCGCGACGGCAAGACAGACGAACGTGACCAGGAATGAAATCCTGAAGTGCTTCATCGATGCCCCTTGTTGATTAATGTCAATGCATGCAGTGTAGAGAAATCCCGCCAATTGAAAAATAGAAGATAATATGAACTTCACTTCGTAAAATCCGAACCATGAAAACCAGCGGCATCAATTTCCGCCACCTGTATTTCTTCCGCGTGGTAGCCGCGGAAGGCAGCGTCACCCGGGCCGCGGAGCGCCTGGGCCTCGCCATCCAGACGATCAGCGCGCAGCTGTCGTCGCTCGAGCAGCAGGTGGGCAAGCAGCTGCTGACACAGCAGGGCCGCCGGCTGGTGCCTACCGAAGCGGGCCGCGTGGCGCTCACCTATGCCGAGCAGATCTTCGAGCTGGGCGACCGCATGCAGGAGGCGCTGAACGAGGCCGACGCGGGCCGCATGCGCCTCACGGTGGGCATCTCGGACTCGCTGCCCAAGCTGATCGCCTATCGCCTGCTGCGCTCCGCCTTCGACATGGATACGCCCGTGAAACTGGTGTGCGTGGAGCGCGAGTTCGAGGCGCTGCTGGCCGACCTGGCGCTGCACAAGCTGGACGTGGTGCTCACCGACCGTTCGGTGCGCGCCTCGGCCAGCCTGCGGGTGTACAGCCACCTGCTGGGTGAAAGCGAGATGCTGCTGTTCGGCGCGCCGGCGCTGGCGAAACGGCACGGCCGCAACTTCCCGGCCAGCCTGGCGGGTGCGCCGCTGCTGCTGCCAACCCGGAACAACGCCCTGCGCGGCCGTATCGACGAGTGGCTGCTGCAGCACGATGTGCGGCCGGACGTGGTGGGGGAATTCGAGGACAACGCGATGCTGACGACCTTCGCGCGCGACGGCCTGGGCCTGTTCTTCGCGCCGGCGCGGCTGGAAGCGGATGTGAAGCTGCAGTTCGGCGTGGTGCCGGCCGGTGCGGCCACCGAACTGCGCGAGCAGTTCTATGCGATCTCGAGCGAGCGGCGCATCCGCCACCCGGCCGTGGAAGCGATCCTGCAGGCGACGAACACGGGCCTGTTCGGCGCCTGACGGTGCGGCTGGCGGCTCAGCCTTTCGAGCCGGCGGCCCAGCGCAGGCCGAAGCCGTATTTCTGGTCCATCACCTGGTGCGAGCCCGTGCCGGGCCGCGCGCCGATGTAGTCCACCAGCTTGGTGACCTGCAGCTCGCCGTTGCGGTTCTCGATCGACGCGATGGCGCACATGCGTTCGTTGGCGGCATGGTCGAGCCGCACCTCGACGGTGGGGTGGCCCGGCACCTCGATCGTCACCACGCCATCCGTGGCGGCCCAGTTGGGCACACCCTCGTAGATGAACGCGAACACCAGCACGCGCCGGATCTCGTCGAAACGGTCGCCGTTGATGTGCATGTTCTCGCCGGCGGTCGACGTGCCGGTGCGGTCGTCGCTGTCCAGTTCGATGAACGGCTTCTCGTCGAAACGCCCCCACGCGTCGCCCAGCGCCTGCACGCAGCCGGGCCGGCCATCGGCCAGCTCGAACAGGCAGCCCAGGTCCAGGTCGATGCCGTTCGGCTTCTTCGCGCCGAACATGCCGCCAAACAGGCCCTTCTTCTCCGGCTCGGCCGCGACCCCGCCGCGGTTCCAGTTCAGGTTGACGCGGATCCTGCCGAAACCGCGGCCGCCTGCCTTCTTCTCCAGCGAGACCTTGTCGCCGCGTTTTTCCAGCGTGACCTTGGACAGCGAAATCTTGGCCGGTGCCGGAGCAGGAGCAGAAACAGGCGCCGGAGCAGAAACAGGAGCTGCCGTGGGTGCGGCCGCCTCGCCGCCGAAGTGCGCCAGCAGCGCGGCCAGGCCGCCGTTGAAGCCCTGCCCCACCGCGCCGAAGCGCCACTGGCCGTCGCGGCGATACAGCTCGCCAAGGATCACGGCCTTCTCTTCCTGGAAGTCGCCGCCCGCGAACGGGAATGCCGCGCCGTCGCCCAGCTTGAGCGTGCCATTGCCGATGCCCCGCATCGTGCCGCTGCCATCGACGGCGCCGGTGAACACCAGCTTGGCGATCGACGCGGGCAAGGCGTCCAGGTCGATGTTGAAAACAGCGCGCCCGGCCGACAGGTCGACGCGCAGCGCGCCTTCCGGGCTGGCCGGCTGGTTGTAGAAGATCATGTAGCGCTCGTCCGCGAGCTTGTCCGCCGCATCGAGGCCGAAGCAGGACAGGTCGACGGTGATGCCTGGCGCCGGCATGTCGATGGCCACCGCCAGGCGCGTGCCCAGGCCCAGGTCGGCCAGGCGGCTCTTTTCGCCACGTGTGAAGGTTTTCATGGAATGGGAAGTGAAGGATGAAAAAAACGGCGGCGGCTGGGGTACCAGCGGCCGCCGGGCGGTCATGGGGCGGTACGTGCTTACACGTTCACGCCGAACGAGCGGGCCAGCGGGCCCAGGCCGCCCTTGAAGCCCTGGCCGATGGCGCGGAACTTCCAGTCGGCGCCGTTGCGATACAGCTCGCCGAAGATCATCGCCGTTTCCGTCGAGCCGTCTTCCGACAGGTCGTAGCGGGCCAGTTCCGTGCCGCCATCGGCGTTCACGCAGCGGATGAAGGCCTTGGCCACCTGGCCGAAGTTCTGGCGGCGCGCATCGGCCTCGTGGATCGTCACGGCGAACGACACGCGGTCGATCTCGGCCGGCAGTGCGGCCAGGTCGACGGCGATCGTCTCGTCGTCGCCCTCGCCGGCACCGGTGCGGTTGTCGCCGGCGTGCACCACGGCGCCATCGGTGGATTTCAGGTTGTTGTAGAAGATGAAGTCCGCGTCGCCGCGCACCTTGCCATCGGCCTTCACCAGGTAGCAGCTGCCGTCGAGGTCGAACTCGGAGCCGTCGGTGGCGCGGGGATCCCAGCCCAGGCCGATGATGACCTTCTTCAGGCCCGGTGCTTCCTTGCTGAGGTTGACGTTGCCGCCTTTTTGCAAACTGATTGCCATGGTTGACTCCTATCTGGTTAATGTGTGGCGAGGCCGTGGCCTGCGCCGTTCAGGTACACGGCGATCCGGGATCGCCGCCAGGCTGCGTCAGTGCCGACCCGGGTCGGCGCCGATGATTTTTTCTGCTGCCATGCCACCGCCTTGCCGCCATGCGGCGGGCCGCAGCAGGCTGACCCGCGCGGGCGGATGCGTGCCGAAGCGGCTGGCCCGCGCCATCACGGCGCTGGCCCAGTCGCGGTGCGTGGCCACCTCGCACATCGAATCGTCCATGCGGAACACGGCGGGCGCATCGGCATCGAGGATCCTGCGCGCCATCGCCACCTCGGTCGGCTGCACGCGGTAGTGCTGCTCGATCAGGTCGATCTGCGTGGGATGGATGGCCGTCTTGCCCACCATGCCGTACGCCAGGTCCTGCTGCACTTCCTGCGCCATCAGTTCCGGGCAGTCGAGATGCTCGAACACGGGCGCGGTCAGGCGAAAGCCGTGCGGGCGGAACGTCGTCACCAGGTTCGCGATCACGGGTCCCAGCGGCGTGGCGTACAGCGTCATGGTGCGCGGACGGCGCAGGCCGAGCAACGCCAGCAGGTCGTTGCCGCCGATGCGCAGCGCCAGGATGCGGGGCGCCACGTCCGGTGCCGCCAGCCGCACGCGCAGCTCGCGCATCTCCAGCGGATCGAACACCTCGGCCGTTTCCAGCGTGGGCATCAGCAGGTGGCGCGTACCGGCCAGCGGCGCCAGGTAGTCGTCCAGGTTGGCGCGGGTGGTCTTCGGCAGCACGAAGCCCGTCAGCTTCGCCGCGCCGGGCATCGCCAGCACGCGTGCCAGGATGTCCGGGTTCCGCACCCGCACGAAGCGGTCGAGCGGTGCCTCGGCCGGCATGTCGCGCAGCGTGGCAGCCAGGTTGGCCAGCGCGATGGCCAGGTCGCGCGCCGCCACCGCATCCTCGGTGCAGAAGATCACGGAGCGCAGCGATGGCAGCCGCGCCCCGCTGGCGATGGCGGGCAGGTCCTTGTGCGTAGCGGGCACATACAGCGATGCGCCTATGGGCTGGTCATGCATCGGTACCACTCCTGATCAATGAAACGGCATGATAAGGCAAGTCGGGATCGACCGCGACGGGCACGCCCTTCTCCTGTGCCAGCACCTGCAGGTGCGCCACTGCCTCCGCGGCCGGATCGCGCAGGATCAGCAGGTATGGCACGCGGCGCAGCAGCACGCGCGTGGCTTCGCCAATGCCGGGCTTGACCAGGTTGATGTCGGCGATGCCGTACTGCGCCGAGATCGCGGCCAGGCAGGCGCGCGACGTGGCAGCGGCACGCTCGCGCTCCAGCGGCACGGCGTCGGGAATCCCGGCACCGGCAGCGCGTTCCAGCGCCGCGGCCACGATGTCGTCGGCAAAGCTGCGCGAGCGGTCCTGTGGTGCGAAAGTTCCGTAGTACACGCAGCCATGAAAGTCGCCGGGCCCGATGGCCTCGTTCAGGATCGAACGGCTGATGAGGCCCGAAACGGTGGCGTTCAGGATGCTGGACGGGATCAGGTAGTCGGCCGCGGACGCGGCGCAGGCGGCCGTGCCGGCCAGGTCGGACAGCACGAACAGGCCGCTGTCGATGGCCACGCCATGGCGCGCATTGAACAGCGCCACCCAGTGTTCCAGCTCGCGGGAGATCACGCCCTTGCCGGTCCAGCCGTCGACGAACACGATCGATTCCGGCGCATGGCGGGCCACGATCGCCCCCAGCGCCACTTCGTCGATGCCGCGGTCGCGGATGATCGATACGGAATAATGGGCCGCCGCGCGGTCGAACACGCGGGCCAGCAGGTGCTTCAGGATCACTCCCACCGGCGTGCCGGCGCGGGCCAGCGATACCAGCGTGATGTCGCCGCCCCGCCGCGCGGCGATCAGGCTGGCCAGCACCAGGCAGTCGGCCGCCATCTGCTCGCGGTTCTCGCGGCATGCCGCATCGAACAGGTCGAGATAGCGCGCCGATGGCAGCGATTCCGGCGACAGCATCTCGCTGTAGTGCCGCTGGCCGGACTGGATCAGCGCTTCCTTGTCGGCCACGCTGACGAAGTCCTGCGCCGGCAGCTGCTTGAGCAGGATCTGCACGTCGTCGGCGCGGTAGCTGCCGGAGAAAGGGGTGTCGCGGGATGGCGTCACAGCGCCTCCACCGTCAGCGCCGCCAGCTGCGTGCCGCGCGGGATGATCGCGTAGTCGCAGGCGGCCATGAAGCGCGCGTCCGACCGGCTGTCGCCCATGCCGAAGGTCATGATGGCACCATGCTGCTCGCGCAGCCGCGCCTGCACGTACTCGACGGCGCGCACCTTGTTCAGCCGCTGCGGCATGATGGCCAGGTTGTTGCCGTTGCGATGCAGGCAGAAGTCCTGCCCCTCGTCCGCCAGCCATGGCAGCACGGCCTCCGCTTCGACGGGATCGAGGCGCTCGGACCGCTTGTCCGGATCCTTCACCACCACGTAGAACGGCAGGCCGTAGTCCTCGATCAGGCGCGCGCGCATGGCCAGGCCGGCACGTTCCGCGTACGCGTCGATCACCGCCATGGCCCGGCGCAGGCCCGGCAGCGCGGTCGCCATGTCGTCGCCCATGCGGGCCAGCCAGACGGGGTCCGGCGCGCCGTCGGGGGCCAGCACGATGCCGCCGTAGTCGATGATCTGGTAGCTCGTGAACGGCAGGCGCACGCGGCCCAGCGCATCGCGGTTGCGCGCCGTGGCGGGAATCATCGTCATGCCGGCGGCGAAGTGCTCGATGAAGGCGCGCTGCCGCCCGTTGGTGTACGAGATCGGCGCGCCGTCCTTCAGGAAGGCCACCGGCTCCAGCACATCGTCCGCGCCGCACTTGGGCAGCGAGGTAAACAGGGTGTCGTCGAGGTCGACGAACAGGAATTTATTCAACGTGATGCTCCGAGCGGAAGTGGATGAGCCGGGCGCCGAGCTGCGCGGCGAGCGCATGGAGCCCGTCCTGCTGGCTATTGTCGAGCGGCGTTTCGTGGCAGATGAACACGTGCGCATACTGGCCGGGCCGCACGTTGTACAGGTAGTTGGCGACGCCCTCGCCGTAGTTGTCGGCGAAGGCCAGGCGGCTGCCGATGGCGCCCCATTGCAGGATCGGCGAGCGCGTGGTGGACTGCACGGCCACGTCGATGCCCCGATCTTCCAGCGCGCACGCCAGCACGAACGGCGCGTGCATGAATTCGCCCGTGCCAAGCACCAGCACGGATTCGCCGGGCTGCACGGAGGACGCCAGGGCTGCCACGATCGATGACGGGACCGTCAGCCTGTGCGCCAGCCCGGTACGGCCGAATGCGCCGCCGACCGGCAAGCTGCCGGCCGCGCCCACGATCTGTGCCGGCGGGGCCTGCGGTGGCGCGTCGCCGGCCTCGAACGCATAGCTGCCCTGCAGCGCGGCGCCCAGGGTGACGGGCAGGCCGATGTCACGCCCCAGTTCGGCCGCGGCCCCTGACCCCATGAAGTTGGCCAGCGTGACCACGTGGACGTGCGCCAGCGCGGGATTGAGCGCGCGGCAGGCGGCGGCCAGGTTGCGGAAGGTGTTGCCCGTGCTGGCCTCGTCGTCCACCAGCACCAGCGTGCGGGCGCGCAGGAACAGCTCGCGCAGCGTCGCGTCCACGGGCAGGTGCAGGAACTGGCGCGGCGCATGGCTGTGCGCTTCGGTGAATTCGATCAGGGGCACGCCATCCATGCGGTAGCGGGTGGTGTGCAGGAACAGCGCTTCCTGCGCGCCATCGCCGGCCAGGTGGGCATCGAACACGCCCTGCCCCAGCCCGACGGCCGTCTCGGCCAGCCCGACGAACACCAGGGGACCGGGCAGGTCCGCCGGCAGCTGGGCGGCCAATGCCGCATGCAGCGCGCGCATGGCGGCGGGACGCGAAGGCCAGTGCTTGCCCAGCACCTTGCTGACGAACAGGAAGCCGCGGCGTGCATTGGCGCGGGCACCGAAGCCCAGCAGCGCATCGAGGGCGAACGGCCCGGGTGCCACGTCAACGCGCAGCACGCCGGTGGGCATGGCGATCTCGCGGCTGTCCGTCACGAGGGTCGTCATGCGTCCTCCGCCAGCACGACCGGCAGCGCCGCCTCGGCCACCCGCACGCCGGCGCGCACCGGCGGTATGTCGATGCGGTCGAAGCCCTGGTCGAAGCCGGCCAGCGCCACGTAGGGCAGCACGGGGCCGGCCAGGCAGGCCATGCCGATGCCGCCGGACATGCGGGGATTGATCTCCAGCAGCCGCAGCCGCCCTTCGTGCTCGCGGAACTGCACGTTGAACAGGCCGTTCAGGCCGTAATCGGCCGTCAACTTCGCCGTGGCGGCGAGGATGTCTGCACGAGGATCGATCACCTGCCCCGTGCCGGCCGCCATTGGCTTGCGGCGCGGGACGGCGCACACCAGGCGCCCGGCGTCGCCCACGCAATCGACGCTGTACTCGTGGCCGTCGAGGTACTCCATCAGCAGCATCGTGCGGAAGTCTTCCAGCTGGCCGAGGCCCGTGCGCAGGTCCTCCAGGCCGATGTGATACTGCTCGCCGGCCAGCAGCAGTTGCGCGCTGCTGCGCCGTTCGTCCAGGATCGCAAAGCCCAGCCCATACACGGACTGGGAAGGCTTCACGCACAGCTTGCCGTGCTTCGCGCGCAGCACGGCGTGCGCCGCATCGAATCCGGCCAGCGTCGTGAAGGGCAGCGTTTCCGGCGGCGCGGCCAGCGGCAGGTCGACCGTCGCATAGAAGCGCGCCTTGTCGTGCAGGAGCTCTAGCACGGCCGGGCTGCCCACCGTCAGCACGCGCGTGCCCATGGCAGCAAAGCGCTCTGCCGCACCGCTGATCAATGCCGCCTCGCGGCCCGGCACGAAGATGCCCACCTCGTGCCGGCGGCAGAAGTCGAGGCACCAGGCCAGGTACTCCTCGCCCTTCAGCTTCGGTTCCAGCTCGAAATGGTCGGCGGCCGCGGCGGCGATGCCGGCGCTGCCGGCGGTGTAGATCAGGCGATAGCGGCCCGCCCGGTCTTCCTGCCGGATGAGCCGCATCGCCGTGGCGACCGATGAAAACGTCCTGTTGAACCAGACCCGCATAATGCCTCTGAAGTAGGGAAAGCGACCACCTTGCGTGGAACTATCCGGCCCCCGTTCTGCAGGCCAAACCTGCCAACTATACTGGTTTTGCGGGCCGGCTCAAAACACGGCTGGCGCGCGCGGCACGCGGCATCCTTCGCCGGCATGGTCCGCACGCGCCGGCGAAAATTGCGCGGACCGGCGGCCGGGTCGGATAAGATGGCGTTTTAAACTACCCGCTTTCGGGGAAGTTCGCGCCTTTTGGCAGCGTATGGCCACACGTCAGCGCCTGCGCCGGGCCGGCTGCAACCCGAAGTGCGTCCTATGCATAATCTACTGCTTGTCCTGCTGGCCTTCCTCCTCGTTGCATTGAACGGTTTCTTCGTGGCCGCCGAATTCGGCATCGTGACGCTGCGCCGCACCCGCGTGCGCGCCATCGCGAAAACGCAGGGCTTCAAGGGCCGCATCCTGGAAAAGGTGCACGGCCAGCTCGATGCCTACCTGTCGGCCTGCCAGCTGGGCATCACGCTGGCCTCGCTGGGCCTGGGCTGGATCGGCGAACCGGCGTTTGCCGGCCTGCTCGAACCGCTGCTGGCGGCCATCGGCATCACGTCGCAGGAAATCATCCACGGCATCTCGTTCGTCTTTGCCTTCGTCACCATCTCCTTCCTGCACATCGTCGTCGGCGAACTGGCGCCGAAATCGCTGGCGATCCGCATTCCGGAAGCGGTGGGCCTGTGGTGCGCCGTGCCGCTGTATGCGTTCTACTGGATGATGTATCCCGCCATCTGGCTGCTGAACCAGAGCGCCAACATGGTGCTGCGCCTGGCCGGCCTGAAAGGCTCGGGCGGCCATGAGTCGCACTATTCGCTCGACGAGCTGAAGCTGATCCTGCGCACCAGCAAGCCGGGCGAGCAGTTCAACCGCGACGAGCGCAACATCCTGGCCAACACGCTGGACTTCTCGCAGCTGCGCGTCTCCGACCTGATGCGACCCATCAACGAGGTGATCGCGCTGCAGGCCTCCCGCCCCATCGAGCAGAACCTGGAAACGGTGGTGCGCAACCGCTTCTCGCGCTATCCGTATTTCGACGAGGACGGCAACAGCGTGCTGGGCGTGGTGCACCTGAAGGACCTGTTCTTCGCCCAGCAGTCCGGCAAGCCGATCCACTCCTTCACGGCCTTCCTGCGCCCGGTGGAAACGATCTCCGCGCGCACGCCCGCGCTGGAACTGTTCCGCCGCTTCCGCGAAGGCGCGCCCCACTTCGCGCTGATCGGCGAAAAGGGCAAGCGCCCGGTCGGCTTCCTTACGCTGGACAACCTGCTGGGCGCGATGGTGGGCGAGATCCACGACGAATTCCGCCTCAACGAGAACGACTGGCTGAAGGGGGCCGACGGCACGCTGATCGGCAAGGCCAGCCTGCCGATCTTCTCGCTGGAACGGGTGCTGGGCATCGACATCGAGAACGAGGAAATGGGCCTCGACGAAGTGGAATCCGTGGGCGGCCTGGTCATGCTCAAGCTCGGCGACATCCCGAAACAGGGCCAGCGCGTGAGCTTCAATGCCTTCGACATCGTGGTGCGCAAGATGAACGGCCCGCGCATCCTGCTGGTCAAGGTGATCCCCCGCCAGGTGCGTCCGGCCGAGGACGAGCAGGACTGATCCGCCACTGGACTATACTCGGGGGCTTCACCACCGTGGAGATCCCGATGCGTCCATCCTGTTCCGCCATCTTCCTCGCGCTCCTGCCGGCGCTCCTGCCGACATTCCTGCTGGCCGGCGCAGTCCACGCCGCACCCCAGTATGTCGAAGTGGGCAGCCAGCTGCCCCGCTTCAACCTGCTGAAGGAAGGCAGCCACCGCTACCTGCGCTACCTGCGCACGGCCGACAGCAACACGGCGCTCGACATCTGGCAGCGCGACATCCACTTCGACGGCAAGCGCCTGCAGATCCGCCAGCGCTGGGACGCGGTCGGCAAGACGCCATCCACCAAATGGCTGGAATCGACGTTCGACACAGGCACCTTCCGGCCGCTGACGCACGTGCGCATCACGGAGAAGGACGGCAAGAAGACTGTCGAAGGTTTCGCGTTCGCGCCGGACCGCATCACCGGCCTGCCGGACCTGCCTGACAACACGCAGAAGGCGCTGGTGGTGCCCTCGCCCGAAGCGGCCTTCAACTTCGAGACGGACATGGAATTTTTGCAGGCGCTGCCGCTGGCCGAGGGTTACGAGGCGCAGATCGTGTTCTATCACGCCGGCGGTGCGGCCGCGCCGGCGCGCTACACGTTCAAGGTGGCGGGCAGCGAGGCGATCGGCGGCCCGGCGGGCCCGGTGGACTGCTGGCTCGTCACCACCGACTACAACCAGCCGGGCAGCGTGTCGAAGTTCTGGTACGCGAAAGGCACCCAGCAGATGGTGAAGCAGGAAAGCACGCTGCCGGATGGCCGCGTGCTGGTGAAGACGCTGCTGGACTGATTGCAGGTTCCGTCACGGCGCCGCCTCGCCATGCGCAGGGCCGGCCTGGTGCGGCGTGACGGGATGCACATTGGTCCAGTTGCGCAGCAGGCCGAGCGCCACGGCCAGCAGCGTGGGCCCGATGAACAGGCCGACGAAGCCGAAGGCGATCACGCCGCCCAGCACGCCCAGCAGCACCAGCAGGAACGGCAGGCTGGAGCCGCGGCTGATCAGCAGCGGCTTGACGACATTGTCCACGCCGCTGATCAGGAACACGCCCCACACGGCCATGAAGATCGCCCAGCCGGTGCTGCCCTGGTAGAACAGCCACAGCGCGGCGCCGCCCCACACCAGCGGCGGCCCGACGGGAATCAGCGAGAACAGGAAGGTGGCCACGGCCAGCAGCGCCACGGCCGGCACGCCGGCGATCAGGAAGCCCACGGCGGCCACGGCGGCCTGCGCCAGCGCCGTGCCGAGCAGGCCGTACATCACGCCGCGCACGGTGCGGGCGACGGTGTCGGCCACCTCCAGCGCGTGCTCGCCCATGATCTTGTCCATGCCTACCGACAGGGCCCGCAGCAGCGTCTGGCCGTCGCGGTACAGGAAGAAGCTCACGAAGGCGGCCAGGCTCACCTGCGCCACGCCGCTGCCCAGCACGATACCGCCGCCCAGCAGGAAGTGCCGGGCCGGCTCCATGAAGCGCTTGGCTGTATCGACCAGCTGTTCGCGGCTGCCGATCAGGCCTTCGAAATAATGGTAGGCACTGTCGCCGATGACGGGGATGGTGCGCAGCCAGGCCGGCGGCGCGATGGTGCCGGCGTCCAGCGCGGCGCGCAGCGCGCGGTACACATTGCCGGCGTTATCCGCCACGTTCCATGTCACGAGCGCCAGCGGCAGCAGGATCACGAGGACCAGCGACACGGTCATCACGGTGGCGGCCAGCGTGCCGCGGCCGCGCAGCCGCGCCACCAGCCGCAAGTACAGGGGCCAGCTGGAGATCGTGATCGCGCAGGCGAACAGCACGGCGGGGAGGAACGGCCGCAGCACCCACAGGCAGCCGATGACGAGGAAGACGATGGCCGCGAGGCGGGTATAGGGTTGAAAGCGCTTTTCCATGCGTTCGGCCGGCAGAATGGCGATGCGCCAGCTTAGCAGGGTTGCGCGGCGCCGCGGCCGCCTGGAACTTAAGGGTTCATGAAAGCAGCAGCTTCAGGTCGTGCACGATCGGCGCGGCGCCCTGGTTATGGCGCAGGAACAGGCGCGGCTTGCCCTGCTTGTCGAACACGTAGCTGCCGGCCGTGTGGTCGATCGTGTAGCTGTCCGGCGTCTGGCCCGGCACCTTCTGGAAGAACACCTTGAATTCCTGGGCCGTCTGGATCGTTTCGGCCGGCGTGCCGTACAGGCCCACGAAGCGCTTGTCGAAGGCCGGCGCGTATTCGCGCAGCAGCTCGGGCTTGTCGCGCTCCGGATCGAGCGTCACGAACAGCACCTGCACTTCGTCCGACTGCGGGCCCAGTTCCTTCATCACATTGGCCATTTCCGCCATCGTGGTCGGGCACACGTCCGGGCACTGCGTGTAGCCGAAGAACATGACGACGACCTTGCCCTTGTAGGTCTCCAGCGTGACGGGCTTGCCGTCGTGGTCCTTCAGCGAGAAGCCCTTGGCGTAGTTCAGGCCCGTGATGTCGGTGTTGTTGAAGGCCGGCCGGCGCTCCGAACAGGCGGCCAGTGCGAGGACGAGGAACAGCGGCATGCACAGCGCGGCGAACAGCTTTTTCATGTCAGATCCGGACGTAGTGGTCGAGCAGCAGTGCGCCGAACAGCAGCGCCAGGTAGAGAATCGAGAACGCGAACGCCTTGCGGGCCAGCAGGTCGCTGTAGTTGCGCCAGATGCGCCAGCCGTACCACAGGAACACGGCATCCAGCACGACGGCACTGGCCAGGTAGATCAGCCCGCTCATGCGCACCGCGAACGGCAGCAAGGTGGTGGCGGCCAGCGCGATCGAGTACAGGAACACGTGGAACTGCGTGAACCCCATGCCGTGCGTGATGGGCAGCATCGGCAGGCCGGACTTGGCGTAGTCGTCGCGGCGGTACAGGGCCAGCGCCCAGAAGTGCGGCGGCGTCCACAGGAAGATGATCAGCACCAGCAGCCAGGCCTGCATCGGCACGTCGTTGGCCACGGCCGCCCAGCCCAGCGCCGGCGGCATCGCGCCGGACAGCCCGCCGATGACGATGTTCTGCGGCGTGGCCGGCTTCAGTATCATCGTGTAGATCACGGCATAGCCGACGAAGGTGACGAAGGTCAGCCACATCGTCAGCGGATTGACCAGCGCATACAGGATCCACATGCCCGCGCCACCGATGATGGCCGAAAAGACCATGGTCTGCTGCGGGGTGATCTCGCCGCGCGCCATCGGCCGGCGCGCGGTGCGGGCCATGCGCGCATCGATCTCGCGCTCGGCCAGGCAGTTGACGGCGAACGCAGCGCCGGCCAGCAGCCAGATGCCGATCGTGCCGGCGACGACGGTGCGCCAGGGCGGCAGCTCGTCGGTGGCGAGGAACATGCCGATGACCGCGCAGAACACCGCCAGTTGCGTCACGCGCGGCTTCGTCAGCGCCCAGTACTGGGCGACGCGGCTGGCGGTGGTGTGGGTCAGGGCTTGGGTGGTCATCGGGGGGACGTCAGGAACACAACCCGGTAGTTTACCATGGTCAGGCACAGCACGAGGGCGGCCGCCCCGGCGTTGTGCAGCACGGCGATGGCCAGCGGATAGCTCAGGTAGATCGTGGCGATGCCTGTCAATGCCTGCAGCACCAGCACGATCGCGATGCCCCGGACGGGCTTGCGCAGCGCCGCCACGTGCCGCGCGCGCCAGCAGGTGTAGCCCAGCACGAACACGACGACGAGCGCGAAATTGCGGTGCACCCAGTGGATCGCCGTGAGCGCCGAGAACGGCAGGTAGTGGCCGGCCGAGGTCTTGCCCAGCTCGCGCCACAGGTGGAAGCCGTGCCCGAAGTCCATCTCCGGGATCACCCGGCCACCGCCGCACAGGGGGAATTCGGTGCAGGCCAGCGTGGCGTAGTTGGTGCTTACCCATCCGCCCAGGAACAGCTGCACCAGCAGCACGACGCCGGACAGGGCCGCCAGCACGCGCAGGCCGCCCGGCATCACGGCGGGTACGCCAGCCGGGCCGGACGACTGCACCGCGTGGTTCTGCTTTTCTCCGAACCACACCAGCAGCGCCAGCAGGCCCATGCCCAGCAGCAGGTGCATCGTGACGATGATCGGCTGCAGCTTGAGCGTGACGGTCCAGGCGCCGAACGCGCCCTGCAGGCAGATGAACAGGAACAGCGCGGTCGGATAGCCGGGCTGGTAGCCGGCCTTCTTCTCGCGGCGCCAGCGGTACCAGGCGGTGGCCATCATCGCCATGATCAGAATGCCGATGCCCATCGCCAGGTAGCGGTGGATCATCTCGACCCAGGCCTTGAACAGCGTGACGGGGCCGGTGGGCATCAGCGCCTCGGCCGCGCGGATCTCGTCATGCGCCAGGAAAGGGTTGGCCAGGCCGTAGCAGCCCGGCCAGTCAGGGCAGCCCAGGCCGGAATCGGTCAGGCGGGTAAAGGCGCCGAACACGATCAGGTCGAAGGTGAGGAACACGCTGACCCAGACGAGCTTGCGGTACTTGTCGACATCCTTCGAGATCCAGACCATCGACAGCGGCAGCAGCGCGACGATCAGGGCGGTGATGGCCATCTGGGCCAGCGTGGTGTGATGCATGCAGTCTCTTTAAAATGGTCGGCCTAGCCGATCGACGACGCCTTGAGCAGCTTGCCCAGATCCTTCTTGACCTGCGAAGGATCCGGGTGACGCGGAAAGCGCATCATCAGATGGCCGCGCGGGTCGATCAGCCAGATATGGTCCTCGGCGCGGCTGCCCGGTTCGACCGGCAGCCATTGTGCCACCTTGTCGGCCGGCGCGCGCAGCATGCGCGTGCCATCCTCCACGCGCAGCAGCACCGTCTCGAGCGGCCTGTCGTCCGTGATCAGCCAGACCCGTTCGATGCGCTCGCGCTCCTTGCCCTGCATGGTGCGCAGCTGGCGCATCGCGAACAGCTGGTCCTGGCAGGCCTGGCCGCAGTCCGAACCGCCCACCTTCAGCATGATCCACTTGCCCGCCATCGATTCGAGCGTGACGGGATCGCCGCCCAGCGTGCGCGTGGCCATCGGCGGGATGGGGTGCGCGGCGGGATCGATCAATGTACCGTAGTTGGTACGCGCCGCCGGCTTGATCACGTAGTAGGTGAAATACGAGGCGACCAGTGGCGCGGCGCAGACGGCCAGCACGGCAAGGAGCTTCCAGCGCCCGCGCGACCGGTTCACGGGAGATGGGTGCACCGCAGGTTGGGTGGGTTCAGCTGGTTTTTCTGCCACGTCGGAATCCGCTCACGAGAAAGAACAAAAAGGCCGTCACGGCCAGCGCATACCACTGGAATGCGTAGCCACGGTGCTTGTCGACACCCAGATCCGGCGCGGGCCAGTCGCGCACCAGCATGCCTTCGCTGCCATCGGCCGAGGTCTGCTGGATGACGAAGGGTTCGAACGCCAGGCCGGTGGCGCGTGCCACGTCCTCCGGCAGCGCGTTCTGCACGATCGCGTGCGGCCGCAGCGACGCCGGCTCGCCCAGCTGCAGCAGGCGGCCCGCATCGGGTTTCGCCAGGCCTTCGATGGTCACCACGCCCGGTGGCGTGGGATAGGCGGCGATGCGTTCGCGGTCCTGCGGATCGCGTGGCAGCCAGCCGCGTGCCACCAGCACGTGCGTGGCCGTGTGGCCGATCCGGAACGGCATCAGCAGCACGAAGCCGGCGCGCCCGCCATTGGGCCGGTTGTCCAGGTAGACGGGCCAGTCGCGCACGAAGGTGCCGGTGACGGCGATGCGCCGCCATAGCGCGCGTTCCGGCGCCACCTGCTCGCCATGCAGCACCAGCGGCGCGGCGGCATTGGCGGCAGCGATGCGGGCAGCGAGCGCCAGCTTCTGCTCGGCGCGCCCATCCTGCCAGCGGCCCAGCGTCACGCCCAGCGCTACCAGCAGCAGCGTGGCAATCAGCGGTATTGCCCCGGTGCGGAAAGGGATACGCATTACAATGAGGTCTCACCTTGAGGCATGCGCCACCATGAAAATTTTCGTCGCCATCGCATTCATCCTGATCATCGGCAGCCTGGGCTCCGCGCTGTTCTACCTGATGCGCGACCGGGGGCGCAGCAACCGCACGGTGCATGCGCTGGCGCTGCGTGTGGGCCTGTCCATCGCGCTGTTCATCGCCATTCTCGTGCTGCACCACTTCGGCTACATCCAGCCGACCGGGATCCGATAAAAAAAGCCGCAGTGACGATGCCACCGCGGCCTTCCTGTCCTTAGCGCGGATTATAGCCCTGGCCTATAACCAATACACGACGACATACAGCCCCAGCCAGACCACGTCCACGAAGTGCCAGTACCAGGCGGCGCCTTCGAAGGCGAAGTGGTTCTCCGGCGTGAAGTGGCCCTTCAGTACGCGCGCCAGCACGACGGACAGCATGATCGCGCCCATCGTCACGTGGAAGCCGTGGAAGCCCGTCAGCATGAAGAACGTGGAGCCGTAGATGCCGGACGTGAGCTTCAGGTTCAGCTCGTGGTAGGCGTGGATGTATTCGTAGGCCTGGAAGCCCATGAACACGGCGCCCAGCAGGATCGTGGCTGCGAGCCAGAAGGCCGTCTTGGCACGGTGGCCGGCGCGCAGCGCATGGTGGGAGATCGTCAGCGTCACGCCGGAGGTCAGCAGCAGCGCCGTGTTGATGGTGGGGATGGGGAACGGGCCCATCGTGCTGAACGTGTCCACCACGCCGGCCGGGCCGGCATTGCCCCACTGCGGCGCGAAGTCCGGCCACAGCAGCTTGTGGTCCAGGTCCGACAGCCACGGCATGGAGATCACGCGTGCGTAGAACAGCGCGCCGAAGAACGCCGCAAAGAACATCACCTCGGAGAAGATGAACCAGCCCATCGACCAGCGGAACGAGTAATCGATGCGGCGGCTGTACAGCCCCGCTTCCGATTCGCCGATCGCTTCGCCGAACCAGCCGAACAGCACGGCCAGCATCGCCACGATGCCGGCCAGGCACAGGTAATGGCCCCAGGCCGCGTCGTTGACCCAGCCGGACGCGCCGGCCATCGTCGCGAGCATCGAGATCCCCGCCAGCATCGGCCAGCGCGACGGTCCCGGCACGAAGTAATACGGTGCTTCAGTCGAACGCATTTTCATCTCCCCGTGTACTGCTGTTATGGTGACACCACCAACCGGACAATCACAATCAGAACAATGACGAACAGCGCGGCGGCCAGCAGGCCGGCCGCGATCACGTGCAGCGGATTCAGCCTGCCCGAATCCTGGTCGAAGTCGCTCTTGCGGCGCAGGCCCACGAACGACCACAGCACCGCCTTGAGCGAATATAAGAACGACGGCTTGCGTTCGCCCTTCACAGCTTGCCTTTCGACGTCGAAGCCGACACCGGTGCCTGCGCCAGCCCCGCCACCTCGATGAACGTGTACGACAGCGTGATCGTCTTCACTTCGCGCGGCAGCTTCGGATCGATGTAGAACATCACCGGCATCTGCTTCGCCTCGTGCGCCTGCAGGGTCTGCTGCCGGAAGCAGAAGCACTCCACCTTCTTGAAATGCGGCGTGGCGCTCTGCGGCGCATAGCTGGGCACCGCCTGCGCATTGACGACGCGGCCCTGCGAGTTCACCACTTCGTACACCACCGTCGCCAGCTCGCCCGGATGCACCGTCACCCGGCTCGTGGTGGGACGGAAGCGCAGGGTGCCCTGCACATTGCTGTCCAGTTCCACCGTGATGCTGCGGCTCCTGTCCACCTGCGTGTTCGACGGCGCGGCCACCGTGCCATCCTTCTGCGTCAGCACATTGATGCCCAGCGCCTCGCACAGGTGCTTGTAGACGGGGATCAGCGCATAGCCGAAGCCGAACATCGCCACCGCGATGACCAGCAGCTTTCTCAGCAGGATGCGGTTGTCGGGATTCATGGCCATGGCGGGCCTCAGCTCAGCCAGATCCGCTTGACGAACACGGAGACGAAGAACAGCAGCGCCAGGCCGCCCAGGATGAGCGCCAGGCGCAGGTTGCTGCCCTTTTTCGGATCGGTCATGGCGCGCCTACTTCACCAGCGGCGGCGTTTCAAACGTGTGGAACGGCGCCGGCGACGGCACGGTCCACTCCAGGCCTTCCGCGCCTTCCCAGGGCTTGTCGGCGGCCGGCGCACCCTTGCGTATCGTCGGCAGCACGACGCACAGCAGGAAGAACACCTGCGTCAGGCCGAAGCCGAACGCGCCGATCGAGACGATGGCGTTCATGTCGGCGAACTGCGCCTGGTAGTCCGCATAGCGGCGCGGCATGCCGGCCAGGCCCAGGTAGTGCATCGGGAAGAACGTGACGTTGAACGTGACGAGCGACAGCCAGAAGTGGATCTTGCCCATCGTTTCGTTGTACATGTGGCCCGTCCATTTCGGGCTCCAGTAGTAGAAGCCGGCGAACAGGGCGAACAGCGAGCCGGCCACCAGCACGTAGTGGAAGTGCGCCACCACGTAGTAGGTGTCCTGCACCTGGATGTCGATCGGCGTCACGGCCAGGATCAGGCCCGTGAAGCCGCCCATCGTGAAGACGAAGATGAAGCCGACGGCGAACAGCATCGGCGTCTCGAACGTCATCGAGCCCTTCCACATCGTGGCGATCCAGTTGAACACCTTCACGCCGGTGGGCACGGCGATCAGCATCGTGGCGTACATGAAGAACAGCTGCGCGGTGACGGGCATGCCGGTGGTGAACATGTGGTGGGCCCACACGATGAACGACAGGATGGCGATCGATGCGGTGGCGTACACCATCGAGGCGTAGCCGAACAGCGGCTTGCGCGCAAAGGCCGGGATGATCTGCGAGATGATGCCGAACGCCGGCAGGATCATGATGTAGACCTCCGGGTGGCCGAAGAACCAGAAGATGTGCTGGTACAGCACCGGATCGCCGCCGCCGGCCGCGTTGAAGAAGGTGGTGCCGAAGTGGCGGTCGGTCAGCGTCATCGTGATGGCGCCGGCCAGCACGGGCATCACGGCGATCAGCAGGTAGGCGGTGATCAGCCAGGTCCAGCAGAACATCGGCATCTTCATCAAGGTCATGCCGGGCGCGCGCATGTTCAGGATGGTGACGATGATGTTGATGGAGCCCATGATCGACGAGGCGCCCATGATGTGCATCGCGAAGATGGCCATGTCCATGCCCGGGCCCATCTGGGTGGACAGGGGCGCGTACAGCGTCCAGCCGGCTGCCGTGGCGCCGCCCGGCACCAGGAAGGAACCGGCCAGCAGCAGCGCGGCCGGCGGCAGCAGCCAGAAGCTGAAGTTGTTCATGCGCGCGAACGCCATGTCGGAGGCGCCGATCTGCAGCGGGATCATCCAGTTCGCGAAGCCCACGAAGGCCGGCATGATGGCGCCGAACACCATCACCAGGCCGTGCATCGTAGTGAGCTGGTTGAAGAACTCGGGCTGGAAGAACTGCAGGCCGGGCTGGAACAGCTCGGTGCGGATCAGCAGCGCCAGCACGCCGCCGGACAGCAGCATGATGAAGGAGAACCACAGGTACAGGGTGCCGATGTCCTTGTGGTTGGTGGCAAACAGCCAGCGGCGCGCGCCGGTGGGGTGATCATGGGCGTGGTCGTGCTCATGTGCGTGATCATGCGCATGGTCGTGATCGTGCGCGTGGCCAGCGGTGTCGAGAGTAGTCGTGCTCATGATGAAGCTCCTTACTTACGTGCTGCCACAATTTCGGCCGGTTGGACGATGTTTTCCGCTGCCTTGTTCGACCAGTTGTTGCGCGTGTAGGTGATCACGGCGGCGATGTCGGTATCCGACAGCTGCTTCCAGGCCGGCATCTCGGCCGGGTACTTGCCGCTCTTCTGGCCGTTCAGCAGCACGTGGATCTGCCCATCCTTCGGACCGTTCACGACGGCCGAACCGTCCAGCGGCGCGAACGCGCCCGGCACGCCCTTGCCGGTGGCCTGGTGGCAGACCACGCAGTTGGTCGCGTAGACCTTCTCGCCCTTGGTCTTCAGCTCGTCGATCGTCCAGGTCTTGTTCGGATCGTCCGCCAGCGCGGCCATTTCCTTCTTCTTCCCTTCCACCCAGGCCGTGTACTCGCCGGCCGTGACGACGCGCACGACGATCGGCATGAACGCATGCTCCTTGCCGCACAGCTCCGCGCAGTAGCCGCGGAAGGTGCCGGTGTGTTCCGACTTGAACCAGGTATCGCGCACGAAGCCGGGAATCGCATCCTGCTTCACGCCGAAGGCGGGAATCCACCACGAGTGGATCACGTCGTTGGCGGTGGTGACCACGCGGATCTTCTTGTGGACGGGGACGACCACCTCGTTGTCCACTTCCATCAGGTAGTTCTCGCCGCGCGCCTGGGTGGGCGCCTGGCCCGGCGCGCCGATCTGCGACCGCGGCGTGGACAGGTTCGACACGAACGAGATGCCCTCCCCTTCGCCCTGCAGGTAGTCGTAGCCCCACTTCCACTGCATGCCGGTGGCCTTGATGGTGATGTCGGGATTCGACGTGTCCTTCATGCCGACCACGGTGCGGGTGGCGGGCAGCGCCATGCCGATGACGATCAGGAACGGCACGACCGTCCAGGCGATTTCCACGGCGGTGGATTCGTGGAACGTGGCGGCCTTGTGGCCGACGGACTTGCGGTGCTTGAAGATCGAGTAGAACATCACGCCGAACACGGCGATGAAGATCACCAGGCACACCACCATCATCCAGGTGTGCAGGTTGTAGATTTCGGAAGCGATGCCGGTGGCGGGCGGCTGCAGGTTCAGCTGGTTGGCGATGGGGCCGCCCGTGCCGCCGGTGGCCGCGGCGTAGGTGCCTGGATTGCCCGATGCGGATGATGTGGCTGTGGCTGCCGGCGCTGCCCAGGCCGGTAAACCGGCCAGTGCCGCCATGGAGGCGGCCAGCAGCGCGTGAAGTCGCTTCGCAAGTTTCATATTTTCCCCAAACCACCCAAGATAATAAGAAATTATTATTGCGACGACCTGCCGGCGGGCCAGTGGTCGTCGTGCATGCATACACCGAGCGGTCCTGGGACCGCTCTCGCCACCGGCAAAATCAATATCACCGATGGGTTGACTATTGATGCCTTGCTCGCGTTGGTCCTGCTCGATCCCGCCGGTGGATGCTTCTGTCCGGTTGGAAATTAACAGGCCAAAACAGTCAGGGATTATAAGCAGTAACACTTTGCCTGATCAAGGCAAATTGCCCTTCTGTTAATGGTGCGGCGCGGCATGAACTTCTCTTATAGGAGCCTTATTTCGGGGCCTTGGGCGCGAAGCGGACGATGGCTTCGCCATCCTTCGTCATGCGGGCCTGGGGGCGGAAGGCGTGCCCGTAGATGACCTCGAACGTAAGGGCCAGCTTGCCGTCGGCGCGACGGCCTTTCTCGAAGGCGGCCAGCAGGCGCGCGTGGGCCGCCCTGCCGAGCAGGCCCTTGCGGGCCGTCGTCAGCGGATTGCCGCCGAGGGAGCGCACGTCGGCCAGGAGTTTGCCGGCATCTTCGTAGGTGACGGTGATCTTCTCCATGTCCATGACAGGGGTGGAGAAGCCCGCCTCGACCAGCTGGTCGCCGAAGTCGTGCATGTCCACGAAGGGCAGCGTGTGCGGTGCAAGATCGATGTCGGCAAAGGCGGTGCGCACTTCCTGCAGCGAATCGGGCCCGAAGCAGGAAAACATCAGCAGGCCGTTCACGCGCAGCACGCGGCGCCATTCGGCGAACACGCGGTCCGGCTGCGGGTGCCAGTGCAGCGCCAGGTTCGACCACACCAGGTCCACGCTGTTCGGCGCCAGCGGCAGGTCGGCAAAGTCGCCGCAGACGACGTCGATGCCGCTCTTGGCCGGCAACAGGCGGCTGATGAAGCGGTTGAGGCCCGTGGCCTGCTGGCCGTCGACGCCGCGCAGGATGGGCTCCGACAGATCGACGCCGACGATCTGCGCGGCCGCGTACTGCTTCTGCAGCACGGCCAGGTCCGCACCGGCGCCGCAGCCGGCATCCAGCACGCGCTGCGGCGCCAGGCGCACCAGCTGCAGGCGCTCGAGCATGCGGTGGGCGATCTCGCGGCGCAGGAATTCGGCTTCGGTCAATTTGTCCGGACGGGAGAAAATGGCCCGGACCCGTTCCAGGTCGATCGGGGCGGACAGCTTGGGGGGACGCTCTTGCATGGCTCTGGACAGGGGGACGATAATGGGACAGTTTACAATGCCGCCCGCCGGACTGCCTGGAGCGACGATGCTGGCCTCTGCCGCGAACACCATTCTGGCTGCGCTGCTGCCCTCCGCGTGCGTGCTGTGCGGGATGCATGGACGGGCGGCTTTGTGCGCTGCTTGCCGGGCGCAGTGCCTGGGTGGCGGTGAGATCCGGTGCCCGGTTTGTGCGGATCCGGTGGGGTGGTCGGCGCTGCCGGATGCGGTGGCTGCGGGCTTGGGTGCCGGGGTGTCGTCTGCGGCGGCATGGGCTGGCGCCGGGCTGGATGGTGCGGCTGCTGGAGGGACAGCTGGTGGCGGTGCGGGCGTTGGCGGTGCGGGCGTTGCCGGTGCAGGCGTTGGCGGTGCGGGTGTTGGCGGTGCTGACGTTGTCGGCGCGGGTGTTGGCGGTGCTGACGTTGTCGGTGCGGGTGTTGGCGGTGCTGCCGGTGGCGGTGCTGCCGGTGGGGCGTCGGTGGCGGCGCCGTTGCCAGTCGCTTCGACGGCTTCGGTGGCGGTGGCCTGCGGGCGCTGCCTGGCGCGCCGGCCCGCCTATGACGCGACAGTGGTCGCCGCCTCGTATGCGCTGCCGCTCGACCGCCTCGTGCTCGAACTGAAGTTCGGCGGCCAGCTGGCGCATGCGCGGCTGTTCGCGGAGCTGCTGGCCGATGCGGTGCGCGCCACGCCCGGCTTCGTCGCGCCGGCCCTGCTGTGTCCCGTGCCGCTGGGTGCGGGGCGGCTGGCCTGGCGCGGCTTCAACCAGGCGCTCGAAATCGCACGGCCACTGGGCCGCCTGCTGGACATCGCCGTGGAGCCGCGGCTTGCCGTGCGGGTGCAGGAGACGTCCGCACAAAGCAAGCTGCATGGGGGCAGCCGGCGCGCCAACGTCGCCCACGTGTTCGCGATTCCCGACCGCGCGCTGGTCGAGGGCCGGCACATCGGCATCGTCGACGACGTGATGAGCAGCGGCCAGACGCTGGGCGAGCTGGCCGCCGTGTTCAAGCGCCATGGCGCCGCGCGCGTCACGAACCTGGTCTTTGCGCGCACGCCGCCCCACCTCTAAAGGAGAGCAAGTTGTTCCATGTAGTGCTGGTCAATCCCGAAATCCCGCCGAACACCGGCAACGTCATCCGCCTGTGCGCCAACACAGGCGCGCAGCTGCACCTGATCGAACCGCTCGGCTTCCCGCTGGACGACGCCAAGCTGCGCCGCGCCGGCCTCGACTACCACGAGTACGCGCGCATGCAGGTACACAAGGACTGGGCCGCCTTCCTGGCCGCCGTCTCGCCCGACCCCGCGCGCCTGTTCGCGATGACGACGCACGGCTCCACCCCGTTCGGCCAGCTGGCCTTCCAGCCGGGCGACGTGTTCATCTTCGGCTCCGAAACACGCGGCCTGGCCTCCGAGTTCCGCGAATCCTTCCCGCCCACCCAGCGCATCCGCCTGCCCATGCGCCCGGACAACCGCAGCCTGAACCTCTCCAACACCGTCGCCGTCGTCGTGTACGAGGCCTGGCGGCAGAACGGCTACGCCGGCGGGGCGTAACAGCCGAGCCCGTGTCCACCTTGGGGTCAGACCCCGACATGGACACGAGCTCATCCATTGCTATCGAAGTTTGGTGATGCACCTCACGCCCAGCGAACTCACCCGTGCTAGCTTTGCTGGATGGCCCGAGCTCCCCGCATCCAATACCCCGGCGCGTTGTATCACGTGACTTCCCGTGGCAACCGACGCGCGCATATCTATCTCGACGTTCGCGATTATCAAATCTGGCAGGATCAACTTGCGGCAACAGTTGAACGCTTCAACTTTGCCGTGCATGCGTTCTGCCAGATGCCCAATCACTACCACATGATCGTGCAAACGACGGAAGGCAATCTGTCTGACGGGATGCGCTACCTGAACGGAACCTACGGGCAGAAGTTCAACTGGCGTCACAATCTGGTTGGGCACGTCATACAGGGGCGCTTCCACACTGTCCTCATGCGTCGAGAAACGCAGCTTTTGGCAACCGCCCGGTATGTCGCCTGGAATCCGGTACGTGCCGAGCTCGTAAAGTCGGCCCAGGAGTGGCGTTGGGGAAGCTATCCACACACCTCCGGCCTCGCCCATCCTCTCGATTGGCTGGACGATGACTGGCTGATCAGCCAGTTTGGTGACGGTGACAGAAAGCATGCGGCAATGCGGTACCGGGCATTTGTCAACAGCGAAGAGATGCCGGCGGATCCCCTGGTCGACCACGGTGCACGCGGCCTGGATACCGCTGCGAGATGCCGCCGGTTAGCGTTGTCGCTGGAAGAGTATCAGCGTCGTTACGTCAACAGGAATGAGGCAATGGCACGCGCCTATTTCTCCACCGCGTACACGATGCCTGCCATCGCAGCCCACTTTGGGGTATCGGCCAAGACCGTCAGCCGCGCTGCTGCGACATTCGAGCCACTTCTTAAAGCCGAGCTCGTGTCCATGTTGGGGTCTGACCCCACGGTGGACACGAACTCGGCCATAGAAGCCAACGGTGTTGGCATAATTGCACGCAAAGTCGTATAAGCAATCTAACTCAGGTGGAGGTTGCTATGTTCGACATGGATTTGCCGTGGTGGGAGTTCGTCGTGCGGGCGGCCGCAATCTACTGCTTCTTGCTGGTCATGGTGCGCATCACGGGCAAGCGCACGATCGGCCAGTTCACGCCGTTCGACCTGCTCGTTGTGATGCTGCTGTCCGAGGGCGTATCGAATTCGCTGTCGGGAGGCGACAATTCGCTGCCCGGTGGTCTCATCATCGCCGCGACGCTGATCGCGCTGAACGTGCTGTTCGCGGTGGCCACCTCGCGCAGCCGCAAGATCGCGGAACTCGTGGACGGCCGCCCGGTGCTGCTGGGGCGCGACGGCAAGATCTACGATGACGTCATCAAGAAGTGCCGCGTGGCCGAGGGCGATGTCGAGCAGGCGCTGCGTCAGGCCGACTGCCCGCTGCACAAGATGAAATGCGCCTTCCTGGAGCCGGATGGCGCGATCACCATCCTGCAGCACTGAACCAGGACATCAGCCGCCGAACTCCCGCACCTTCGCCAGCAGCTTGGTGGTCGAACGGTCGTGCGCGAAGTCGATGGCGACGGCCTTGCCGCCATAGCCGATCACCGCCCGCCCTTCGGGGATTGCCGTCATGTCGTAGTCGCCGCCCTTTGCGTAGATTTCCGGACGCGCCTCCTGCACCACCTCCAGCGCCGTGTCCTCGTCGAACGGCACCACCAGGCTCACCGATTCCAGCGCGGCCAGCAGTGCCATGCGATCGTCCAGCACGTTCAGCGGCCGGTCGTCGCCCTTGCCGAGCCGCTTGACCGAAGCATCGGTATTCGCGGCCACCACCAGCGAGCCGCCCAGCTCGCGCGCCTGCGCCAGGTACGTCACATGGCCGCGGTGCAGGATGTCGAACACGCCGTTGGTCAGCACCACGGGCTTGGGCAGGGCGGCGATGCGGGCCGGCAGGTCGGCGCGGCTGCAGATCTTGTCTTCGAAACGGGGCATGAGGGAACTCGGCTGAAAGAATCCATGATTATAGAGGCCGCATCCGGCCCCGGCGGCCCGTGCCTGCGCCGGCAGTGCGTTCCGTTACAATATCGTGCTCCGCGCCCTGCAGGAAAGTCATGACACTCACCGAACTGAAATACATCGTCGCCGTTGCCCGCGCCCGCCATTTCGGCCATGCGGCGGAAGCCTGCTTCGTGGCCCAGCCCACGCTGTCGGTCGCGATCAAGAAGCTGGAGGATGAACTGGGCGTCACGCTGTTCGAACGGGGCGGCACGGAGATCTCCGTCACGCCGCTGGGCGCGCAGATCATCGCGCAGGCCGAGCGCGTGCTCGAACAGACGGCCGCCATCAAGGAACTGGCCAAGCAGAACAAGGATCCCCTGGCCGGCCCGCTGCGGCTCGGCGTCATCTACACCATCGGCCCGTACCTGCTGCCACCGCTGGTGAAGGCGATGATCGACAACGTGCCGCAGATGCCGCTGATCCTGCAGGAGAACTACACGGTCAAGCTGCTGGAACTGCTGCGCCAGGGCGAGCTCGATGCGGCCATCATGGCGCTACCGCTGCCGGACCACGGCATGGCGATGCAGGCGCTGTACGACGAGCCGTTCGTCGTGGCGATGCCCGGCCCGCACCCGTGGACGAAGCGGGAGCGCATCCCCGCCGAGGACCTCAAGAGCGAAACGATGCTGCTGCTGGGCGCCGGCCACTGCTTCCGCGACCAGGTGCTGGAAGTGTGTCCCGAGATGGCGCGCTACGCGTCGCCCGGCAACGGCATGCAGCGCACCTTCGAAGGCTCGTCGCTGGAGACGATCCGCCACATGGTCGCTTCCGGCATCGGCCTGACGGTGCTGCCGCGCGCTTCCGTGCCGGACATGAACCCGAAACACAGCCTGCTGCAGTTCCGCGAGTTCGAGGAGCCGGTGCCATCGCGCCGCGTCGTCATCGTCTGGCGCAAGAGCTTCACGCGCAAGGCCGCCATCGACGCGCTGTGCGAAGCCATCGCCGGCATCGACCTGCCAGGCGTGACCAATCTCGACCCGGCCACCGCCTGAGACCCCATGCAAGCCACCGCTTCTTCTCCGACCAAGCTGCAGCTGTACTTCCGCCTCGTGCGGCTGGACAAGCCGATCGGCACCGTGCTGCTGCTGTGGCCCACGCTGGCCGCCCTGTGGCTGGCCTCCGGCGGCGTGCCGGACTGGCGCCTCCTCGTCATCTTCACGCTGGGGACGTTCCTGATGCGCTCCGCCGGCTGCGCCATCAACGACTACGCGGACCAGGACATCGACCGTCACGTGAAGCGCACAGTGGACCGTCCCATCACGAGTGGGCGGGTGAGCGGCAAGGAAGCGCTGGCGATTGCGGCCGGCCTGGCGATCGCCGCGTTCCTGCTGATCCTGCCGCTGAATGCGCTGGTCAAGCAGCTGTCGGTGGCTGCCGTGATCATCGCCGGCACCTACCCTTACTTCAAGCGCTTCTTCGCGATCCCGCAGGCCTATCTCGGCATCGCGTTCGGCTTCGGCATCCCGATGGCGTTTGCGGCCGTGCAGAACACCGTGCCCCCGTGGGCCTGGCTACTGCTGCTGGGGAACGTGTTCTGGGCCGTGGCCTACGACACCGAGTATGCGATGGTCGACCGGGACGATGACCTGAAGATCGGCATCAAGACCTCGGCCATCACCTTCGGGCGCCTCGACGTGGCCATCATCATGCTGTGCTACGGCGTGCACCTGGCGATCCTGCTGGCCGCCGGCCGGCATTTCGGCCTCGGCGTGGCCTACTACCTGGGCATCGCGATCGCCGCCGGATGCGCCATCTACCATTACTTCCTGATCCGCGGGCGCGAACGTGCGCCATGTTTTGCCGCGTTCCGTCACAATAATTACCTGGGAGCGGCAGTTTTCGCAGGTATCGCGCTCGACTACGCACTGCGCTAGGTCCGGACGGGAGTAACTTCCCGTTACGATGGCAGGAAAAGTCGACAGCGCGCCTGCTTGCCGCCGACATTCAACCAACCGAACAAGAGGCGACCATGAACCAGACGAACAATGGCACGACGAGCGGCAACGGCAGCACGTATCAATCCGACAGCGACAGCACGGCAGCACGCGACCGCCTGATGGGCGACCTGAAAACCGCCATCGGCGACGCCGAACAGTGGCTGCGCGGCGCCGCCAGCACCGGCGCGGACACCGTCGATGAAGCGAAGACGCAATTCAAGGACACGCTGCGCAACGCCAAGACCAACCTGCTGACGCTGGAAGACAGCGTGCTGGCAAAAAGCAAGCTGGCAGCGCAGTGCGCCGACACCTACGTACAGGACAACCCATGGCGCGCCGTGGTCATCGGCGCCGTCGTCGGCGTGCTGGCCGGCGTGATCATCTCGCGCGACTGATTCTCGTCGCCCGCAGCAAAACGGCCCTCGCGGGCCGTTTTTGCGTTTACGGCCGAGCCCGTGTCCACCTCGGGGTCAGACCCCGACATGGACACAAGCTCAACCGTTTAGCGGCTGGATCATGGTCGAGGCCGTGTCCGAGTCGGGGTCTGACCCCACGGTGGACACGGGCTGGGCCGTTAGTCGCGGCCCAGCTCGTCGCCGAGTGCGTGGCCGCGGGCGGCGGCGGCTTTCACGGCGGTGATGATGGCCGCTTTCACGCCGCTCGCCTCCATGCTGGTGAGGGCGGCGTAGGTGGTGCCGCCTTTCGAGGTGACGCGCTCGCGCAGCAGCGCCACGGGCTCGGACGATTGCGCGGCCAGCTGCGCGGCGCCGGTGAAGGTGGCCTTGGCCAGCTCGAGTCCCTGCGCCGCGGAGAGGCCCAGTTCGACGGCCGCCTGCTGCATCGCCTCGATGAAGTAGAACACGTAGGCCGGACCGCTGCCCGAAACGCCCGTCACCGCATCGATCTGCGCTTCGTCGTCGAGCCACACGGTGCCGCCGACGGCGCGCAGCACCTGGTCAGCCGCGGTGCGCTGCGCAACGTTCACGCCGCCCGCTGCGACGAGGCCCGTGATGCCCATGCCGATCAGTGCCGGCGTGTTCGGCATGCAGCGCACGATGGCATCGTAGCCGCCCAGCCAGCGCGCCAGGTCGGCGCTGCGGATGCCGGCCGCGATCGACAGCACCAGTGGCTTGTGCCCCGCCTGCGCCAGCAAGGGCACGAGTGGTGCGACAGCCTCGCGCATCGCCTGCGGCTTCACGGCCAGCACGATCACTTCCGCCGCCGTGACGGCCGCATCGATCGACGCACCCGTCGTCACGCCATGCGCGGCATGCAGCGCCTCGAGCTGCGCGGGATTGGGATCGACGACGTGGATGTTCGTGCCAGGCGTCACCTTGCCGGCCAGGCCGGCGATCAGTGCGGCAGCCATGTTGCCGCCGCCGATGAATGCAATCTTCATGGAACTCCTCAAGGTTGATAGTGGCGCGCGCCGAAGATGGCGCTGCCGACGCGCACGACGGTCGCCCCTTCGACGATGGCCGCGCGCAGGTCCGCCGACATGCCCATCGACAGCGTGTCGAAGTCCGGGCCGAAGCGTTCGCGCAGCCGGTCGAACAGCGTGCGCATCGCCGCGAACGGCGCGCGCTGCGCAGCAAAGTCCTCCGCGGGTTCCGGGATCGCCATCAGCCCGCGCAGCCGCAGCTGCGGCAGGCGCGCCACGGCCTCGCACAGCGCCGCCACCTCGTCCGGCGCGACGCCGCTCTTGCTGCCCTCCCCGCTGATGTTCACCTGCACGCACACGTTCAGCGGCGGCAGCTCCGCCGGCCGCTGTTCGGCCAGCCGCGTGGCGATCTTCTCGCGCTCGACGGTATGCACCCAGCCGAAGTGCTCGGCGATGGGCCGCGTCTTGTTGCTCTGGATGGGGCCGATGAAATGCCACTCGAGCGCATGGCCCGGTGCGGCATCCGTCATGGCAGCAGCCACGGCGCGGATCTTGTCCACGCCTTCCTGCACATAGTTCTCGCCGAACGCGCGCTGCCCGGCAGCGATGGCAGCCAGCACCGCATCGGGCCCGAAGGTCTTCGACACGGCCAGCAGCCGCACACCGGCAGGCGGGCGCCGCGCCTCGTCGCACGCGGCGACAATGGTCTTTTCGACAGCTTGCAAACGCTCTTCGATTCCGGACATAATCAGTGCGCCAGCGTTTCAAGCTGGCGTTATTTTCTAGGCCTAGGGATTATAAATGGACATCTCCGAACTGCTCGCCTTCTCCGTGAAGAACAAGGCCTCCGACCTGCACCTGTCCGCCGGCCTGCCGCCGATGATCCGCGTGCACGGCGATGTCCGCCGCATCAACCTGCCGCCGCTGGAGCACAAGGACGTGCACGGCATGATCTACGACATCATGAACGACTCGCAGCGCAAGACCTACGAGGAGATGCTCGAGATCGACTTCAGCTTCGACATCCCGGGCCTGGCGCGTTTCCGCGTGAACGCGTTCAACCAGGAGCGCGGCGCCTCGGCGGTGCTGCGCACCATCCCGTCCAAGATCCTCACGCTGGAAGACCTGAACGCACCGAAGATCTTCGCCGACTTCGCGCTGAAGCCGCGCGGCCTGGTGCTCGTCACGGGCCCCACCGGTTCGGGCAAGTCGACCACGCTGGCGGCGATGGTCAACCACCTCAACGAGAACGAGTATGGCCACATCCTCACCATCGAGGATCCGATCGAGTTCGTGCACGAGTCGAAGAAGTGCCTGATCAACCAGCGCGAGGTCGGGCCGCACACGCTGTCGTTCAACAATGCGCTGCGCTCGGCGCTGCGGGAAGATCCGGACGCCATCCTGGTCGGCGAGCTGCGCGACCTGGAGACGATCCGCCTGGCGCTGTCCGCCGCCGAGACGGGCCACCTGGTGTTCGGCACGCTGCACACCTCGTCCGCCGCGAAGACGATCGACCGCATCGTCGACGTGTTCCCCGCCGAAGAGAAGGAGATGGTGCGCGCGATGCTGTCCGAATCGCTGCAGGCCGTGATCTCGCAGACGCTGCTCAAGACGAAGGACGGCGCCGGCCGCGTGGCCGCCCATGAAATCATGGTGGGCACGCCGGCCATCCGCAACCTGATCCGCGAAGCGAAGATCGCGCAGATGTATTCGTCGATCCAGACCGGCAGCAATGCCGGCATGCAGACGCTGGACCAGAACCTCACGGACCTGGTGCGCCGCAACGTGATCTCGGCCGCCAGCGCCCGCGCCGCCGCCAAGATCCCCGAAAACTTCCCCGGCTAAGCCAATACAAGGACCCCACCATGGAACGCGACCAGGCATCCAAGTTCATGTTCGACCTGCTGCGCCTGATGGTGAACAAGAAGGGGTCGGACCTGTTCGTCACGGCCGGCTTCCCGCCCGCCATCAAGATCGACGGCAAGCTCACGCCCGTCTCGGCCCAGCCGCTGACGGCCTCGCACACGGCCGATCTGGCCCGCGCCATCATGAACGACAAGCAGGCGGCCGGCTTCGAGCAGACCAAGGAAGCCAACTTCGCCATCAGCCCCGGCGACCTGGGGCGCTTCCGCGTCTCGGCCTTCGTGCAGATGAGCGCCGTGGGCATGGTCCTGCGCACCATCAACAGCTCGATCCCCGTGCTGGATGATCTCGGCCTGCCGGAGGTGCTGAAGGACGTTGTGATGTCCAAGCGCGGCCTGGTGATCATGGTGGGTGCCACCGGCTCGGGCAAGTCGACGACGCTGGCCGCGATGGTCGGCTACCGCAACGCCAACAGCTACGGCCACATCATCACGATCGAGGACCCGGTGGAATTCGTCCACCCGCACCACAACTGCATCGTCACGCAGCGCGAAGTGGGCGTCGACACGGAAGACTGGGAGATCGCGCTGAAGAACACGCTGCGCCAGGCGCCGGACGTGATCCAGATCGGCGAGATCCGCGACCGCGAAACGATGGACCACGCCATCGCGTTTGCCGAGACGGGCCACCTGTGCCTGGCCACGCTGCACGCCAACAGCGCCAACCAGGCGCTCGACCGCATCATCAACTTCTTCCCCGAGGAGCGCCGCCAGCAGCTGCTGATGGACCTGTCGCTGAACCTGAAGGGCATGATCTCGCAGCGCCTGGTGCCGCTGAAGGAAACCAAGGGCCGCGCGGTGGCCATCGAGATCCTGCTGAACTCCCCGCTGGTGTCGGACCTGATCTTCCAGGGCAAGGTCCACGAGATCAAGGAGCTCATGAAGAAGTCGCGCGAGCTGGGCATGCAGACCTTCGACCAGTCGCTGTTCGACCTGTACGAGGCGGACCGGATCAGCTACGAGGATGCGCTGCGCAACGCCGACTCCGTGAACGACCTGCGCCTGGCCATCAAGCTGGAAGGCAAGGACGCGAAAAACCGCGACCTGTCCGCCGGCACGGCCCACCTGGGCCTCATCTGAAGCGCGCCGGTCCCGCGATGAGCACCGTCTTCGACTTCCCGGCCGTCAGCCTGGCCGGCCAGCCCGTGCACCTGGCGCAGTACGACGGCAAGGTGCTGCTGATCGTGAACACCGCCAGCGCCTGCGGCTTTACACCGCAGTACGCGGGCCTGGAGCGGCTGTACCAGCGTTACCGTGCGCAGGGCTTCGAAGTACTGGCCTTCCCCTGCAACCAGTTCGGTGCCCAGGAGCCGGGCACGCCGGCGGACATCGGTGCGTTCTGCGAGAAGAACTTCGGCGTCACCTTTCCCCTGTTCGCCAAGGTGGACGTGAACGGCGCGGCGGCCGATCCGCTGTGGCAGCACCTGAAACATGCAGCACCGGGCGTGCTGGGGACGGAAGCGATCAAGTGGAATTTTACAAAGTTTCTCATTCGCCGCGACGGCTCCGTTGCACACCGCTATGCGCCGGCCACCCGACCCGAAGAAATCGCCGCCGACATCGAAGCACTTTTAGCCAAATAAGCCATGGCGATTTCATTGAAACGGCGAATCAGCTACGGCGATATTTCCTCAGTACCATATTTCGATCCGATTTCACAATCTCATCCATAAGCATTTCATTATAAGTAATAATGACCAGCGGTTATCCCTGTCGATCCGCTATGTCACTGCCTGCATACCTGTTCCGCCGCTGGATGAAGATGGGCCTGTACGCCCGCCTGTTCGTGCCGATTACCGTACTGATCGTCACCATCGTCAGCCTCCGCTACACGCTGTTGGTCGAATCCGAATCGGCCCAGGCACGCCACCAGTTCGCGCTCGAATCCCAGCAGACGCTGTCCCGCCTGCTGCAGCAGGCGCGCATCGCCATCGATGTGAATGACGCGGCGCTGCTGTCCGCACAACTGCAGGGCGCGCTCACGGAAAGCCACGCGCTGACCACCGTCACATGGAGTGCCGCCGGCCACGCGACCCGGGTGCAGCAGGCCGGCACGCAGCCCGCCTACCCTAACTGGTTTCCCCGCATGGCCAGCATCGCGCCGATCGACTACGTGGTGCCCGTGCAGGCGGCAGGCGAGCTGCATGCCGCCTTCAGTCCCACGCCCGCGCTGAACGCCGCCTGGCGCGCGCTGCGCAAGCAGGTGCTTGTCACCCTCCTCAACATCTTCCTCATCTATTCGCTGCTTGGCCTGATGATCCATGTCACGCGCCGCATGATGCGCCACGTGGTGGCCGCCACGCGCGCGTTCCGCGACGGCGACCTGTCCGTGCGCCTGCCGGTGCGCGGCTTTCCGGAAGTGCGCGAACTGGCCACCACCTTCAATGGCATGGCGGCGCGCATCCAGGAACTGATGGGCAGCCTGCATGCGGAGAAGGAACGCATCGAAGTCACGCTTGCCTCGATCGGCGACGCCGTCATCGCCACCGGCCCGGGCGGCCTTGTCCTCACGATGAACCGCACCGCCGAACGGCTCACCGGCTTCACGGCCGCCGAAGCACAGGGCCGCGCACTGCACGGCGTGTTCACGCTGGCGAACAACTTCGGCCAGCACACGCTATTGAAAACGCTGTCAGCCATCGAGGCCGGCGGTCCGGTGGTCACGGCGCGCGACCAGAGCCTGCGCAATCGCCGCGGCGAGCGCTACACGGTGGAATACACGGCCGCGCCGATCCGCCACGAGGACACCCCGGCGGAGCAGGCCTCGCCCGGCATCGTGCTGGTGTTCCGCGACGTGAGCGAGAGGCGCCACCTGATGCAGCAGATGTCGTGGCAGAGCCATCACGATGTGCTGACGGGGCTGCCGAACCGCACGGCGCTGGAACCCCGCTTCGAACACGAGATCGCGCGTGCCCGCGACGAGCAGGTGCTGCTGGCCGTGTGCCTGTTCGACCTGGACCACTTCCGCCTGGTGAACGACAGCGGTGGCCAGGGCCTGGGCGACGAGGTGCTCAAGCAGGCCGCCAGCCGGCTGCACGATTTCGCCGGCGCGCATCACTACGTGGCGCGCCTGGGCGGCGACGAGTTCGTGCTGCTGCTGCGCGACCAGGCCAGCCGCGCCGACGTGGAGCGGGCGCTGGAGCGCCTGATGCAGTCGCTGGCCCGCGTCTACCATGCCGGTGGCCGCGCGATCCCGCTCACGGCCAGTGCCGGCGTGGCACTGTGCACCGGCGCGGAACTGAGCGCGGACCACCTGCTGCGCCATGCCGACCAGGCGCTGTACCAGGCCAAGATGCAGGGTCGCAGCAAGGTGCACTTCTTCGACGCGGCGGCGGACGAGCAGGTGCGCACCCACCACAACCGGCGCACCGAAGTGCGCGAGGCGCTGCTGGCGGACCAGCTGCGCCTGTTCTACCAGCCGAAGGTGAACCTGCGCGACGGCCGCGTGGTCGGCATGGAGGCGCTGCTGCGCTGGCAGCATCCGGCGCGGGGCCTGCTGGCGCCGCTCGAATTCCTGCCCGCCATCGAGCATACGGACCTGATCGCGGACATCGGCGAATGGGTGCTGCGGCGCGCGCTGGCGCAGGTGGAGCAGTGGTGCGCGGCCGGCCGCGAATGGGCCGTCAGCGTGAACATCGCGGCGCGCCATTTCCAGCGGCCCGACTTCGTGCGGCAGCTGCGCGCCATCCTCGACGAATTCCCCGGCGTGCCGCCCCGGCTGCTGCAGCTGGAGATCCTGGAATCGTCGGCCCTGCACGACGTGGCGCATGTGCGCGCCATCATGCAGGAGTGCCAGGCCTTCGGCATCCGCTTCGCGCTGGACGATTTCGGCACCGGCTACTCGTCGATGTCGTACCTGAAGCGCCTGCCGGCGGACGTGCTGAAGATCGACCAGGGGTTCGTGCGCAACATGCTGGAGGACCGCGACGACCTGCACCTGGTCTCGGCCGTCATCGGCCTGGCGCGTGCCTTCAACCGCGGCGTGATCGCGGAAGGCGTGGAAACGGTGGCGCACGGCGAGCTGCTGATCCGGCTCGGCTGCGATCTCGCGCAGGGCTACGGCATCGCGCGCCCCATGCCGCCGGACGACGTGCCGGCATGGGCCGATGGCTTCGTGGCCGCGCCCGAGTGGATCAGCGCCAGCCTGCAGGAGCCACTGGCCGCGCCGTGGAGCGAGACGGCCCTGGCACGCCTGCCGCAGTTCGTCGGCAGCTAGGCCCCGCCACGGTCATCCGGCCAGGCGATCAGGCGATCAGGCGGTCCACCAGCTCGATCCAGTGCTCCACCGGCGTGCCGGTGCCCGACTGCAGGTGATGGATGCAGCCCACGTTGGCCGACACGATGCGCGGGACATCCGTCTCCGCCAGGTTCGCCAGCTTGCGGTCGCGCAGCTGCGTGGCCAGTTCCGGATGCAGCAGCGAGTAGGTGCCGGCCGACCCGCAGCACAGGTGCGCATCGGCACACAGCCGCACCTCGACACCCAATGCGCGCAGCAGCCCTTCCACCGCGCCGCGGATCTGCTGGCCGTGCTGCAGCGTGCAGGGCGGGTGATAGGCGACAGGACCGCCCTCCCCCTTCACGCGCCCTACCAGCCGGGCCTCGAAGGCAGGCAGCACTTCGGCCAGGTCGCGCGTCAATGACGAGATGCGCGCGGCCTTGGCGGCATAGGCCGGATCGTGCGCCAGCAGGTGGCCGTATTCCTTGACGGTGACGCCGCAGCCGGAGGCCGTCATCACGATCGCCTCGACCTGGTCGACGTGAGGCCACCACGCATCGATATTGCGGCGCATGTGTTCCAGGCCGCCGGCCTGGTCGTTCATGTGGAAGCGCACGGCGCCGCAGCAGCCGGCCTGCGGTGCCGCCATCAGCTGCACGCCGACCGCATCGAGCACGCGCGCGGTGGCGGCATTGATGTTCGGCGCGAGACCGGGCTGCACGCAGCCTGCCAGCACCAGCATCTTGCGCTCGTGGGTGCGCGTGGGCCAGGGCGATGCAGGCTGCCGCGGCGGCACCTTGTCCTGCAGTGCCGGCGACAGCAGCGGCCGGCGCAGCTGCCCCGCACGCAGCGCCGGCGTGAACAGCGCCTTGCGCGACAGGCCCTCCTTCAGCACCCAGCGGCGGATGCGGTCCGGCAGCTTGCGCGGCACGCGCTGTTCGACGATGTCGCGCCCGATGTCCGCCAGGCGGCCATAGCGCACACCGGACGGACAGGTACTCTCGCAGTTGCGGCAGGTGAGGCAGCGGTCCAGATGCAGCTGCGTGCTGCGCGTGACGGGCGCGCCTTCCAGTACCTGTTTGATCAGGTAGATGCGGCCGCGCGGGCCATCGAGCTCGTCGCCCAGCAGCTGGTAGGTGGGACAGGTGGCCGTGCAGAAGCCGCAGTGCACGCAGGCGCGCAGGATGCTTTCCGCCTCGTCACCGGCCGGCGTGCCCTGGATGAAATCGGCGAGATTGGTTTGCATGGGAGCAGTGGAAATCAGTTCATCCGGCCGCGGTGGAAGATGCCGGCCGGGTCGAACGTGGCGCGCAGCCGCGCGTGGATGGCATCGACCGCCGGTGCCAATGGATGGAACACGCCGGCGGACTTGTCGGCGGCGCGGTACAGCGTGGCGTGGCCGCCCGCAGCAGCCACCGTGCGGCGGATCTCGCTGGCGCTGGCATGGACATCGCCGAGCCAGCGCTGCGCACCGCCCCACTCGATCAGCTGCTCGCCGCCCAGCACCAGCGCGCTGGCATTCGGCGGCACGGAGAGGCGCCACAGGGGCGACCTGCCGAAGAAGCAGTACGCCTGGTCGCGCAGCGCCGTCCAGAATGTCTCGCCATCCGTCACGCGCTCGCCACCGAGCCGGCGCACTGCCGCATCGACAGCCGCATCGGCACCGGAGAGGCGCACCGTCAGCAGGCCGGCATGCCAGCAGCTGGCCGACAGCGGCAGCGGCTGGCCGCCCCATTCGTTCAGCCGGCGCAGCGCGGTGATTTCATCGAGCTCGAAGCGCAGGGTGGTTTCGCACAGCGGCACCGGCAGCACCTTCAGTGACACCTGCGTGATCAGCCCCAGCGTGCCGAGCGAACCGGCCAGCAGGCGCGACACGTCGTAGCCCGCCACGTTCTTCATCACCTGGCCGCCGAAGTTGAGCAGCTCGCCCCTGCCGTCCATCAGCTGCGCGCCCAGCACGAAGTCGCGGAGGGCACCGGCCGTGGCGCGGCGCGGGCCGGACATGCCTGCCGCGACCACGCCGCCGATGGTGGAGCCGGCGCCGAAGCGCGGCGGCTCGAAGGCCAGCATCTGCCGCTCGCCCGCCAGCACCCGCTCGATCTCCGCCAGCGGCGTGCCGCAGCGTGCCGTGATCACCAGCTCCGTCGGCTCGTAGTCGACGATGCCGGCGTGCGCGCGCGTGTCGAGCGGCGCGCCTGCAAGCGGGCCGCCATACCAGTCCTTGGTGCCGCCGCCCACGATGCGCAGTGGCGTCGCCGAAGCGCTGGCGGACCGGATGCGGTCGCGGAAATCGTCGAGGCTCATGGGTCGAGGCTCATGGTTCGAGGTTCATCGTTCAAAACCGCGGCAGGTCGGGATGGGGCAGCGCGCCATGCTTCACGTGCAGGCGGCCAAATTCGGCGCAGCGGTGCAGCGTGGGGATGGCCTTGTTCGGATTGAGCAGGCCGGCCGGGTCGAAGGCGTGCTTGACGCCGAAGAAGGCCGTCAGTTCGGCCGGGCGGAACTGCACGCACATCGAATCGATCTTCTCGATGCCCACGCCATGCTCGCCCGTGATGGTGCCGCCCACGGCCACGCACAGCGCCAGGATCTCGGCGCCGAACGCTTCCGCGCGCGCCAGTTCATCGGGCCGGTTCGCATCGAACAGGATCAGGGGATGCAGGTTGCCGTCGCCGGCATGGAATACATTGGCGCAGCGCAGCGCGTACTTCACTTCCATCTGCGCGATGCCGGCCAGCACATGGGCCAGGTGCTTGCGGGGGATGGTGCCGTCCATGCAGTAGTAATCGGGCGAGATGCGGCCGGCGGCGGGAAAGGCGTTCTTGCGGCCGGACCAGAAGCGCAGGCGCTCGGCCTCGCTGGTGGAGACGGTGATGGCGCCCGCGCCGGCTTCGCGCAGCACGGCGCTCATGCGCGCGATCTCGTCCTCCACCTCTTCCGGCGTGCCGTCCGCCTCGCACAGCAGGATCGCCGCCGCATCGAGATCGTAGCCGGCGTTCACGAACGGTTCGACCATGCGCGACGACGTGCGGTCCATCATTTCCAGCCCCGCCGGAATGATGCCGGCCGCGATCACGCTGGCCACCGCATTCGCGCCGGTGACGATGTCGCCGAACGAGGCCATGATCACCCGCGCCACGGCCGGTTTCGGCACCAGCTTCACCGTCACTTCCGTAACGATGCCCAGCATGCCTTCCGAGCCGATGAACACGGCCAGCAGGTCGAGGCCCGGCGCATCGAGCGCTTCGCTGCCCAGTTCGACGATCTCGCCATCGATGGTGGCCACGCGCACGCGCAGCACGTTGTGCACCGTGAGGCCGTACTTCAGGCAGTGCACGCCGCCGGAGTTTTCCGCCACGTTGCCGCCGATCGTGCAGGCGATCTGCGACGACGGATCGGGCGCGTAATACAGCCCGTACGGCGCGGCCGCCTCCGAGATCGCCAGGTTGCGCACGCCGGGCTGCACGACGGCCGTGCGGGACATGGCATCGAGCCGCACGATGCGGTTCAGCTTCGCGGTCGATAGCACCACGCCATCCTCCATCGGCATCGCGCCGCCCGACAGGCCCGTGCCGGCGCCGCGCGGCACCACCGGCACCCCGTGGCCGCGGCACACGTCCAGTACGGCCAGCACCTGCATCTCGTCCTCCGGCAGCGCCACGGCCAGCGGCGGCTGGCGGAATGCCGACAGGCCGTCGCATTCGTACGGGCGCGTGTCCTCGAGCCGGAACAGCACGCAGCCGACGGGCAGCACGGCCTGCAAGGCGCTGACGATGGGGGGCGGATGGTCGAACTGGGCGCGCATGAGCCGATTGTAGGGCAATCTGGCGTATCCTCGCACGATTCAAACCACTTACACGGACATGGAGACCCTATGGGCAACCGACTATCGAAGATCGCCACGCGCACCGGCGACAACGGCACCACGGGACTGGGCGACGGCAGCCGCACCCGCAAGGACAGCGTGCGCGTGCATGCGATGGGCGACGTCGACGAGCTCAATTCGAACCTGGGCGTGCTGCTGTGCGAACCGCTGCCGGACGCGCTGCGCGAGGAGCTGGTGACGATCCAGCACGACCTGTTCGACCTGGGCGGCGAACTGTGCATCCCCGGCTACCAGCTGATCAAGGAAGAACACGTGGAGCGCCTGGATGCGCTGCTGGAGAAGTACAACGGCACGCTGCCGGCGCTGACGGAATTCATCCTGCCGGCCGGCTCCCGCGCCGCCGCGCTGGCCCACGTGTGCCGCACCGTCTGCCGCCGCGCCGAGCGCAGCATCGTCACGCTGGGAAGCGAGGAAACGCTGCACGAGCATCCGCGCCAGTACGTCAACCGCCTGTCCGACCTGCTGTTCGTGCTGGCCCGCGTACTGAACCGCCACGCCGGCGGCAGCGACGTGCTGTGGCACCACGACCGGCAACGGGGCTAGCGCTACGGCTCAGCTCGTGTCCACCTTGGGGTCAACCCCATTTTCGGACACGAACTGAGCACTAGCGATTGCTTCCGAAGGCTTTTACGGTCGAGCTCGTGTCCGATTTCGGGGTTGACCCCTTGGTGGACACGGGCTCGGCAGTAGTCCATCAGCCCTTGCCGCCGTCAGGATGGATGGCGAGGTAGGAGCCGGCGCCGGCACCGGCGCTGAGGAGCCAGCCGGTGAGCAGCAGGAACACGAGCAGCATGCCGAACAGCGTGGCCACGCGGCGCCGGTCGGTCAGGTTCTCGAAGATGGGCGGACGGCCGTAGTTCACGCCGAGGAAGTAGGCGGCGAACACGGAGGTCAGGTAGTGCATGGCGCCGAACGTTTCGCTCAGCTCGCCCTTGCGCGGGTGGTCCACCGCCACGTTCGACAGGATCACCAGCGCCACGTACAGCACCGATGGCCACAGCGGCGGCAGGTACAGGCCGAACTTCTCGACGAAGGTGCGGATCGCGGGACGCGTGCGGGCCAGCAGCGGCAGCACGATATTGTGCGTCAGGCCGACCAGCACGATCAGCTTGACGAGGATGGTCTTGTGGATGCTGCCGCTCTTGCCGATGGCGAGGTTGTGCAGGTTCGTCTCGCCCTGGCGGTTGTTCTGGACGAAGTAGTCCGGCGTGGCGATGTGCAGGATGCGCTGGAACCAGCTGATCTCTTCCAGCGCGGCCAACGCCACCACCAGCGACATGCCGGCCAGCGCCAGCAGCACCAGGTCGATGCGGCGCACGCGCTGCCAGTGCTCGACGGCGGCAAACGCCAGCAGGCCGGAGGTTACGGCGAAGCACAGGAACTGCATCCATTCGACGATGCCGTCTTCCACCAGCAGGCGCCACAGCGCCGCCTGGTCGCCGGACCAGACGATGGCCAGGCCCATCACGAAGACATTGATGAGGGCCGCGACCACGAAGACCGGATGTCCATACCACTTGTTCATCACCACGCACTACTCCCAGAAAATTGAAGATTCATTCGATGCCGGCGGCGTGCACAGGCACGGCTTCTGGCTCGGTTGCCGAGACGGAGACAGGCGCGGGCGCTTCCGTCCGTACGCTCCCGTCCGCGCGCCGTGCAGCACGTACCGCGGCCATCACGAGCGACACCACCGCCCAGGCCCACAGCAGCGGATCGAGCACGGCATCCCACAGGTTCCCCGTCGGCAGGCGCACCAGCGCATACAGCAGCAGGCCGGCCAGCGCTGCCAGCGGCGCGGTACCCGAGCGGCCGCGCACGATGGCGGCTGCGCAGGCCACCATCGCCAGCAATGCCAGCAGCGGCATTCCAGTGCCGCCGAAGCCCGCATGGTAGAGGCCCAGGGCCAGCACGCCGAACGTATCGAGATAGAGCAGCGTGCCGGCCACGAACAGGGGCAGCGCGAACGCGGGCCGCAGCTGCAGGGCGGCCCGGCTGCCACGCCAGTTCGCGTACAGCGTCACGAGGCTGCAGCCGACCAGCAGGCCGCTGGGGAAGGCAAAGGCCAATGTCAGCCAGTAGGCGGGGGATGCGGCACCTGGCAGCACCATCAGCACGACGGCAGATACCACCACGGCCGCACGGAAGCGCTGCGCCAGGCGCGGCGCCAGCATGCACGCCAGCGCGGCCAGCACCAGCGCCCACGCCACGCGGCCATACACGGTCTGCAGGACGAGATCGGGCAGCGTCATAGCCGGTCCTTGTCGAAATTGATCTTCAGTTGATGGTGGGCGATCGACTGCCGCTGGTGCGTGTAGGTGATGTGCAGCTCGTTGCCCACCTGCTGCATCGACGGATACGAGAACTCGTCGCCCGGCTTGCCGCTGACGATGTCGGCCAGCGGGCGCCAGGTGCGCGCATCGGTCGACAGGGCCAGCGACAGCACGCTGCGCGAGGTATCGCCCACGCCCACGTGGTTGTACAGCATGACGATGGCGCCGCTGGTGAGCCGCAGCGCGGCCAGCGACGTGCTCTGGTTCGACAGCGTCATCGGCGCCGCGTCTTCCCAGCTCGCCCCGCCGTCCCGGCTGAACGCCTGCTGCACGCGCTGCTCTTCGCCGGCATCGCGCATCCAGGCCCGCACGTCGGTGGCCGACAGCGGCACGATGGTCGGCTGCAGCGACGTGGTGCCGCTGCCGATGCGCACGATGCGCTGCGGTTCGCCGTGCGCATCGAACGCCATCAGCATCGGATACTTGTTGCCGATCTCGAAGTAGATCGGGAGCCACCAGCCGCCATCGGCCAGCGGCACGGGCGCGGTGCGCACCAGCGTGCTGGTATTGAACAGCGGCGAGACGGGCAATACCCGGCTGACGGCAAAGGTCTGCCCTTCGTCGCGCGACTGCATCTGCACGATGCGCGACGCGGCCCAGCCACCCAGGCCGGTGGCGACGACGTACAGGTGGATGGTGCCGTCGGTGGCCGTCCACGCCACCGGATTGCCGATGCGGCGCACGCCGTAGCCCAGCGCGGCGCCCAGCGATTCGCGGCTGGCGACGACCCAGTTGTCGCTCCAGCGGCCGTTCGACCAGCGCGACGCGTACACCTTCACATCCGGCCCGCTTTCACGGCTGCCGGCCCACCAGAAGGAGATCAGGCGCCCGCCGGACAGGCTGGCCAGCGCGCTGGCATGCGCGGACGGCACGCCCTTCGGCATCGGAATGACGCTGCGGGACAGTTCGGTGACGGTGACGGATGTCGGCACGGCCACGTCGACGACGACGGGCCGCTCGGCGTGATCCACTGCGCGCGACCACCGGAATGCTTCCGCTGCCGCCGCGCCTGCTACTGCGAGGATGCATGCCAGCGCGACCAGCTTGCCGGTGCGCCGGACAGGTGGGCGCCAGGCTCCCATTCCGTCTCCGAATAAGATTGGACACGGGGAAGCCAACGCCCTGATTCCCTGCCCATGATGAACATCTCAGCCAGCTCGTGATGCTGGTCTGGAACTGATTCTCGCCAGCATTTTGCGCGGACGAAAGACGGTATCCTACAGGAAAAGAGCTCGGCCATGTGGAAGTCGGCCGCTCGGCGGGGTGATTGATTCGCGAGCCGTGCGGGACTTAAAAAGGCGGCAAGATTGCGTGATTTGCAGGGCTCGACGGTGCCGGGTTGGCCAAGAACGGTGTCCGACACCTTTTGCGGAGACGACAGGCCGGTCGTCGTCCCGGGCGGAAAAGATGTAAGACACCAGCTTCCACTCGGCACTTGGCGTGTCCTGGTGCCAGGCACCAGGACACGGGTTCAGCCGTTGTTGACGACCAGCCGCGGTTCGCCGCCCAGGAAGCGCGCCTTGATCGAGGCGGCGATGCCGTCGCCGTCCAGGCCCACGCTGGCCAGCAGCTTGGCCGGATCGCCGTGGTCGATGAACTTGTCCGGCAGGCCCAGGATCTGCAGCGGCTTGGCAATGCCGGCGGCGGCCAGCGCCTCGGCCACGGCGGCACCGGCGCCGCCCATCACGCAGCCCTCTTCCACCGTCACCAGGTAGTCATGGCTGGCAGCGAGCTGCTTGACCAGGTCCACGTCCAGCGGCTTCACGAAGCGCATGTTGGCGACGGTGGCATTGAGCTGGCCGCCGGCCTTCAGCGCCGGTGCGACCATCGAGCCGAACGCCAGGATCGCAACGCGTTCGCCCTGGCGGCGGATCTCGCCTTTGCCCAGCTCGATCGTCGTCAGCGCCGGCGCCACGGTGGCGCCGATGCCCGCGCCGCGCGGGTAGCGCACGGCGGCCGGACCGGGATACCGGTAGGCGGTGGTCAGCATCTGGCGGCACTCGTTCTCGTCCGACGCGGCCATCACGACCATGTTCGGGATGCAGCGCAGGAAGGCCAGGTCGTAGTTGCCCGCGTGCGTAGCGCCGTCGGCGCCCACCAGGCCGGCGCGGTCCAGCGCGAACGTCACGTCCAGGTTCTGCAGCGCCACGTCGTGGATCAGCTGGTCGTAGGCGCGCTGCAGGAAGGTCGAGTAGATCGCCACGACGGGCTTGACGCCCTCGCAGGCCATGCCGCCGGCCAGCGTGACGGAATGCTGTTCGGCGATGCCCACGTCGAAGTAGCGGTCCGGGTATTCGGCGTGGTAGCGCACCATGCCGGAGCCTTCGCGCATCGCCGGCGTGATAGCGACCAGGCGCTCGTCCGCGGCGGCCATGTCGCACAGCCAGTTGCCGAACACCTCGGTGTAGGTCTGCTTCGACGGCGGTGCCGGCTTGATGCCCTCCGCGGGATTGAACTTGCCGGTGCCGTGGTACAGGATCGGCTCCGCCTCGGCCAGCTTGTAGCCCTGGCCCTTCTTCGTGACCACGTGCAGGAACTGCGGCCCCTTCAGGTTGCGGATGTTCTGCAGCGTGGGAATCAGCGAATCGAGGTCGTGGCCGTCGATCGGGCCGATGTAGTTGAAGCCGAATTCCTCGAACATCGTGGCCGGCACCACCATGCCCTTCGCATGCTCTTCCAGCTTCTTGGCCAGTTCCAGCACGGGGCCCGGCAGCACGGACTTGCCGACGTTCTTCGCGGCCGCATAGAACTGGCCGGACATCAGCCGCGCCAGGTAGCGGTTCAGCGCGCCGACCGGCGGCGAGATCGACATGTCGTTGTCGTTCAGGATCACCAGCAGGTTGACGTCTTCCTCCACGCCGGCGTTGTTCAGGGCCTCGAAGGCCATGCCGGCCGTCATGGAACCGTCGCCGATGACGGCGATGGCGTGACGCTGCTCGCCCTTGATCTTGGCGGCCAGCGCCATGCCCAGCGCGGCGGAGATCGAGGTGGACGAGTGGGCCGTGCCGAAGGTGTCGTATTCGCTTTCCACGCGGCGCGGGAAGCCCGAGATGCCATCGAGCTGGCGCAGCGTGGGGAACTGCTCGCGCCGGCCGGTAAGGATCTTGTGCGTGTAGGTCTGGTGGCCCACGTCCCACACGATGCGGTCGTGCGGCGTGTTGAACACGTAGTGCAGCGCCACCGTCAGTTCGACGGTGCCCAGGTTGGAGGACAGGTGGCCGCCCGTTTTCGATACGGAGTCGAGCAGGAAGTTGCGCAGCTCGTCGGCGAGCGGGGCCAGTTGCTGGCGCGGCAGCTTGCGCAGGTCGGCCGGGTCGTTGATGGTTTCAAGCAGGTTCATTTATGCCTTCCGCTGCACGATCAGGTCAGCCAGTTCGCGCAGGCGTTGCGCACCGTCGCCGAAGGCATCGAGGGCCGCGTGGGCATCGCGCCGCAGGCGCTCCGCCAGCGCGACCGATGCTTCCAGCCCCAGGATCGAGACATAGGTGGGTTTGTTGTCGGCCGCATCCTTGCCGGCCGTCTTGCCAAGGGTGGCGGAATCGGCGGTCGCATCGAGCACGTCGTCCACTACCTGGAATGCCAGGCCGATGGCGCGGCTATAGTCGTGCAGCGCCTGCAGTTCGGCCGCGTCGAGGTCCTTGCCGGCCATCGCGCCCAGCAGCACGGAAGCGCGCAGCAGTGCGCCCGTCTTGAGCTGATGCATCCGCTCCAGCTGTTCGCGCGTGAGGCTGAGGCCCACGCTGTCCAGGTCGATCGCCTGGCCGCCGCACATGCCGGACGAACCGGCCGCCTCGGCCAGCACGCGCAGCATCGCCACCAGCCGCGCCGGCGGCACGCCCTCGGCGCCGGCCAGCACGGCGAAGGCCTGCGACTGCAGCGCATCGCCGACCAGCAGCGCGGTCGCTTCGTCATAGGCCACGTGCACGGTGGCTTTGCCGCGGCGCAGGTCGTCGTCGTCCATGCACGGCATGTCGTCGTGCACCAGCGAATAGGCGTGGATCATTTCGACGGCGCTGGCGGCGCGCGACAGCGTTTGCGCAGCGCCACCGGACACGGCGCCGGCGGCGTACACCAGCAGCGGGCGCACGCGCTTGCCGCCGCCCAGCAGCGCATAGCGCATCGCTTCGTGCAGCTTCGCCGGGATGGCGGTGGCAGCCGGCAGATAAGCGGACATGTCCGCCTCCATCGTGCCCTGCACCCCGGCCATCCAGTCACCGAAGGTGACGCTCGTGGTCTCGCTCATTGTGCACCCTCGTCGCCTTCGGCGAAGGGCTTGAGCATGTCGCCTTCCAGGATCTTCACCTGCGACTCCACCTTGTCCAGCTGGCCCGCGCAGAATTTCACCAGTTCCGAGCCGCGCGCATAGGCGGCCACCGACGCTTCCAGCGGCAGCTGGCCCGATTCCATCTGCGTCACCAGCTGCGCCAGCTCCGCCATCGCCGCTTCGAAGGAAGCAGGCGCCTGGGCACCGCTGTCGCCGGCGCTTTTTGTTTTATTGACCATAAATGCTTTGATTGACTCGTTCCTGGAGTGTAGCCCGGTATTTTAGAACAAACCGCCCCCCACGGTCCAAAATGACAACGGCGCGCCGGCCCGTGCGACACACCCGCGTTGCAATTTGCATCCGGGCGCAATGCGGGACGCCATGGGGACGCCACCGGGGGCCGAAACGGGGCACAATGCCGGGCTCGACGGGCGCCTTCCCCGGGGCGCGCGGCGAAGAATTGTCGGCAGAGCTTTCTCAGGCACGCTATAATCGCCGGTTCTGTCCGAAATACCGTTCTCATACTCTGAATTCAGGTCTTTGCGGATTCTGTCTCTTCTTGGTTGCAGTACTTTAATTAAGGGGGGTTGGGATGTCCGATCTGGGTACCCACGCCAGGCTGGCGCGCTCGAATGCGCAACTTCCGGTCCACGTCTATTTTGACGAAACGCTCCTGCAGCGGGAAATGCAGCAATTGTTTCAAAATGGTCCGCGCTATGTGGGCCATGAACTGATGGTACCCAATGTCGGCGACTTCACCACGCTCGCCGCGGAGAACGAGGGCCGCATGCTGGTCCGCAATGCCCAGGGGATCGAACTGCTGTCCAACGTCTGCCGTCACCGCCAGGCGCTGATGTTCAATGGGCGCGGCAATGCCAATACGATCGTCTGTCCGCTGCACCGCTGGACCTACGACCTGAAGGGCGAACTGATCGGCGCACCGCACTTTCCGGAGACGCCCTGCCTGAACCTGCCGAAGACCACGCTGCAAAGCTGGAACGGCCTGCTGTTCGAGCAGAACGGCTACAACGTGATGGAGAAGCTGGGCACCCTGTCGGTCACGAAGGACCTCGACTTCACCGGCTACATGCTCGACCACGTCGAGGTGCACCACTGCGACTACAACTGGAAGACCTTCATCGAGGTCTACCTCGAGGACTACCACGTGGAGCCGTTCCACCCCGGCCTGGGCGGCTTCGTGTCGTGCGACGACCTGCGCTGGGAATTCGGCGCCGACTATTCGGTGCAGACGGTGGGCGTGAACCGCGGCCTGCAGAAATCCGGCTCGGCCGCTTACCAGCGCTGGCAGGAGGAGGTGCTGAAGTTCCGCGGTGGCGAGGCGCCGCCGTATGGCGCGATCTGGCTGACGCTGTACCCGAACATCATGGTGGAGTGGTATCCGCACGTGCTGGTCGTGTCCACGCTGTGGCCGGACGGTCCGGGCCGCACGAAGAACGTGGTGGAGTTCTACTACCCGGAGGAGATCGTGCTGTTCGAGCGCGAGTTCGTCGAGGCCGAACGCGCCGCCTACATGGAAACCTGCGTGGAGGACGACGAGATCGGCCTGCGCATGGATGCCGGCCGGCGCGTGCTGATGGCGCGGGGCGAGACGGACGCGGGGCCGTACCAGAGCCCGATGGAAGACGGCATGCAGCACTTCCACGAATGGTACCGAAGCAAAATCGACGTCTGAAGATGGTCAACACGAGGGGACAGCACCGGATCAAAACGGGCTGTCCCTTCGGCTTTTAAGGAATCAAGAATGCAGTCGCTGTGGATGTTGTTTGCCAGTTTCCTGTTTGCCGCCATGGGCGTGTTCGTGAAGCTGGCCTCCGAGATGTACTCCACCTCGGAGATCGTGATGTACCGGGGCCTGATCGGCGTGACCGTGCTGTACCTGCTGATCCGCGCCCAGGGCGGCACCCTGCGCACGCAGTTCGCCATGGGCCACCTGTGGCGCAGCATCATCGGCGTGATCTCGCTGTGGATGTGGTTCTACTCGATCGCCAAGCTGCCCCTCGCGACGGCCATGACCCTGAACTACCTGTCGCCGATCTGGATCGCCGTGTGGCTGTTCGCCCATGGCTGGTGGCATGCCAAGAACCGCGTCGAGTGGCCGCTGATCGCTGCGGTGACGATGAGTTTTGTGGGCGTCGTGCTGCTGCTGCAGCCGGCCTTCGCGTCGAACCAGCTGTTCTATGCGCTGATCGCGATCGGCTCCTCGGTGCTGACGGCGGTGGCGTACATGCAGGTGCGCAAGCTGGGCCTGGCGGGCGAACCGGAAAACCGCGTGGTGTTCTATTTCGCCTGCAGCAACGTGGTGGCGGGCCTGCTGGGCAATGTCGTCGAGAATGGTGGCACGTTCGTGTTCCACTCGCTGACCAAGGGCCATGGCGCCCTGCTGCTGCTGGGGATCGGCCTGTTCGCCACCGCTGCGCAGGTGTCGATGACGCGTGCCTACCGCCTCGGCAACACGCTGGTCGTCGCCAACCTGCAGTACACGGGCATCGTGTTCTCCAGTATCTGGGGCGTGCTGGTGTTTGCCGACCGCTTCGACTGGCACAGCTGGCTGGGCATCGGCATCATCCTCGTCTCCGGCTGCGCCGCCGCGTTCTACAATACGAAGAGCACCGCGCGTGGCAAGGCCGTGGCCACGACGGATCCGATCGCAAGCGAAGTCTGAGGAACCCTCATGTTCAATACCTTGATTGATGCCGGCACGCTGGCGCAGCACATCGATGATCCGCAGTGGGTGGTGATCGACTGCCGCCATGACCTGATGAATCCCGCGTATGGTCGCGAGGCTTATGCGGCGGGCCACCTGCCGAACGCGCGGTTCGCCAGCATCGACGACGACCTGTCGGGCCCCAAGAGCGGTGCGGGCAGCACCTTCCGCGGCCGCCATCCGCTGCCGGAACGGGCCGCGCTGCTGGCCACGCTGCGCCGCTTCGGCATCGATGACGGCACGCAGGTCGTCGCGTACGACGCGCATGGCGGCATGTACGCCGCGCGTTTGTGGTGGTTGCTGCGCTCCATCGGCCACGGCGCCGTGGCGGTACTCGATGGCGGAATGGCGGCGTGGCAGGCAGCCGGGCAGGCGTTGTCCGTGGACGTGCCCTCCCCCGCTGCCGGCTCGTTGACCGAACGCGCATCGCTAACCCGCAGCGTGTCGGTGGATGACGTGGTCGCGAACCTGTCGACCGGCGGCGCGACCGTGGTCGATGCCCGCGCCAACGACCGCTTCCGAGGCGAGAACGAAACCATCGACCCGGTGGGCGGCCACATCCCCGGCGCGAAGAACCGCTTCTTCAAGGACAACCTGCAAGCCGACGGCACGTTCAAGCCGGCCGCGCAGCTGAAGGCGGAATTCGCGCCGCTGTTTGCCGCGCCGTCGCAGGCGATCATGCAGTGCGGCTCCGGCGTGACGGCCTGCCACAACCTGCTGGCACTCGAAGTGGCCGGCCTGTCCGGTGCGGCGCTGTATCCGGGATCGTGGTCCGAGTGGTGCGCGGCGCCGGAGCGGCCGGTCGCTACGGGCGAATAACGAGCATGGCGACGTCCGGCGCGCTGGCGACGCGCGTAGCCCATCTCGCCCGCGCTTCCGGATGGCTCATGCCGGCCTTGCAGGCGGTCCGCGAACTGGGGTTGCCGTCATGGTGCATCGGCGCGGGCGCCGTCCGCAACCTGGTGTGGGATGCCCTGCACGGCCATGCGGCACCCTCGCACCTGCCCGACATCGACGTGGCCCATTTCGACGCGGCCGACCTGTCGCCGGCGCGGGATCGGACACTGCAGCGGCGGCTGCAGGAAGCGCTGCCACACATCCCCTGGGAAGTAGCGAACCAGGCCGCCGTCCACCTGTGGTTCGAAGCGCAGTTCGGGCACGCGGTCGAGCCGCTGCAGTCGCTCGAACAGGCTGTCGCCTCGTGGCCGGAATATGCGACCTCGGTGGGGCTGCGGCTGCGCGATGACGATGCCATCGAAGTGATCGCACCGCACGGCCTGGACGATCTGTTCAATTGCATCGTGCGGCGCAACCCTGCGCGAGTCAGCCTGGCCACCTACCGCATGCGCATCGCGCAGAAGAACTACCCGGCGCGCTGGCCGCGCGTCACGATTGTTGCCTGAAAAATGGGGTCTGTCCCCATTTTTCAGGCAACACGGTATTCAATGCCCGTGCTCGGCGTGGCCGCCGGCGGTCAGGAACAGCACGATGCAAACGCCCAGTCCGATCAGCAGCACCTGCGGCACCGTCTCGCGCAGCGTGGCGCGGCGCTGCATCTGCGGCATCAGGTCGCTCACGGCGATGTAGATGAAGCCCGATGACGCGAACACCAGCACGTAGGGAATCAGGTTGCTGGCGCGGTCCAGCGTGAAGTAGCCGAGCAAGCCGCCGGCCACGGCCAGCAAACTGCACAGGAGGTTGTAGACATATGCGCGGGTGCGCGAGAAGCCGGCGTTGAGCAGCACGATGAAGTCGCCGATCTCCTGCGGGATCTCGTGGGCGATGATGGCGACACCCGTGACGATGCCCAGGTGCGGGTCGGCCAGGAACGCGGCGGCGATCAAAATGCCGTCCGTGAAGTTGTGCATGCCGTCGCCGACGAGGATCATCCAGCCGGCCTTGCCCGCCTCGCGCTTGTCATGACCGTGCGCATGGTGGTGACCATCGCCTTCGTGATGGTGCGAGTGGCGCATGATCGCCAGCTTTTCCAGCATGAAGAACGCCAGCAGGCCCGCCAGCAGCGTGGCGAACAGCGTGCGCGGATCGGCGTGCGATTCGAATGCTTCCGGCAGCGCGTGCAGCAGGGAGGTCGACAGCATGATGCCGACCGACAGGCTGACCAGCGGCTCGACGATGCGTGCCAGCAGCGTGAACGAGAACACGGCTGCCGCGGAAATGCTGACGACGCCGGCGAGCGTGGTCGCCAGCAGAATGGAGATAAGTACCGGATCGATTTTAGGACCTCTTGTGCGCGTGCCAGCGCGCGCAACGCCGGACCCGGGAAGCGCGCAAACCGGGCATTCTACCGCCCGGCCCGCTCTTCTGCTCGTTTTACTAGGATGGCGACGCCCGAGGTCAGGCTACGCCATGCTCCTTGAACCACTCGGTGGCGCGCTTCCAGCCATCCTTCGCATCCGCTTCCACGTAGCTGGGGCGGTAATCGGCGTGGAAGGCGTGGCCCGCGTCCGGATACACGACGAACTTCGAACCGGACGAGCCTTTCGCCAGCTCCGCCTTCATCTTCTCGATGCTCTCCTGCGGGATGCCGGTGTCCTTGCCGCCGTACAGGCCGAGGACGGGCGTCTTCAGGGTGGCGGCAATGTCAACTGGATGCTTCGGAAAGTTGGCGGAGACATCGCCCACCAGCCTTCCGTACCACGCCACGCCGGCCTTCACCGCAGGATTGTGTGCGGCGTACAGCCACGTGATGCGGCCGCCCCAGCAGAAGCCGGTGATGCCCAGCTTGTCCGCCGCGCCGCCATTGGCCTTGGCCCAGGCGACGATCGCATCGAGGTCCTTGAGCACCTGGATGTCGGGCGTCTTGCTGATGATATTCTTCTGCAGGTCGGCGATCGACGCTTCCTTCTGCGGATCGCCCTGGCGCGCGAACAGGTTCGGTGCCAGCGCCAGGTAGCCGAGTTTCGCGAAGCGGCGCGCCACGTCGGCGATGTGTTCATGCACGCCGAAGATCTCGGAGATCACCAGGATCACGGGCAGGCCCGTCTTGCCGGCCGGCTGGGCGCGGTACACGGGCACCGGGTAGCCGTCGACGGTGACGTTGACGGTGCCGGCGGTCAGGCCGTCGCTGTCCGTCTTGACCACGGTCTGCGCCTGGACCGGCAGCACCGCCGCGGCGAAGCCCGTGCCGAGTGCCGCTTTGAGGAGGTCGCGCCGGCTGATGCCTTCCGCGTCGCCGATCAGGGCCGCGCTATCGTTGTGCAGGTCTTTCATGCATCCTCCAGGTTAGTGATGCTCAAATTGAAACATAGGGGGTGGGGAATTGCCAACTAATTAAATTGATTCGAAGGCAGCGGAAGTCGCGGATGGCGGTGGAGTACCGGGGTCTGACCCACAGCGCCGGCGGCTATGAGCATAGTCGCGGGCTGGATCGCGGGTCTGACCCAGCAGTTTGCCGGCGTTTCGACGGCGCCCCCGAAAGGCTGGGGTCAGACCCGCGACCATTTCACTGGCAAGCGCAAACGCCAGCGGCGCTGTGGGTCAGACCCCGTAGCTCACACACTAGCGGCGACTCAATGCGCCTCTTCCCAATTCTTGCCAACGCCGACTTCCGCCACCAGCGGCACCTTCAGCTGCGCCACCCCCGCCATCAGCTGCGGCAGCGTGGTGCGCACCAGTTCCAGTTCCGCGTCCGGCACTTCGAGCACCAGTTCATCGTGCACCTGCATGATCATGCGGGTCTGGAGCTGTTCCTTTTCCAGCCAGTCCTGCACGGCGATCATGGCCAGCTTGATCAGGTCCGCCGCCGTGCCCTGCATCGGCGCGTTGATGGCGGCCCGTTCGGCGCCCTGGCGACGGGGACCGTTCGGCGAGTTGATCTCCGGGAGCCACAGGCGGCGGCCGAACACCGTCTTCACGTAGCCGTTCGATTTCGCTTCCAGGCGCGTCTCGTCCATGTACTGCTTCACGCCGTGGAAGCGCTGGAAGTAGCGGTCGATGTAGTTCTGCGCGGCGGCGCGGTCGATGCCCAGGTTGGCGGCCAGGCCGAACGCGCTCATGCCGTAGATCAGGCCGAAGTTGATGACCTTCGCGTAGCGGCGCTGTTCGCTGTTCACTTCATCCGGCGGCACGCCGAAGATCTCGGCGGCGGTGGCGCGGTGGATGTCCACGCCTTCGGCAAACGCGCGCAGCATCGCCTCGTCGCCGGAGATGTGCGCCATGATGCGCAGCTCGATCTGCGAATAGTCGGCCGAGACGATATGGCTGCCTTCCGGTGCGATGAACGCCTCGCGGATGCGGCGCCCTTCTGCCGTGCGGATCGGGATGTTCTGCAGGTTAGGGTCGGACGACGCCAGGCGCCCCGTCACCGCCACGGCCTGCGCATAGTTGGTGTGCACGCGGCCCGTCTGCGGGTTGATCATCTTCGGCAGCTTGTCCGTGTACGTGGACTTCAGCTTGGCCATGCCGCGGTATTCCAGCAGCACCTTCGGCAGCGGATAGTCCTCGGCCAGCTTCTGCAGCACCTCCTCGTCCGTCGACGGTGCGCCGCTCGGCGTCTTCTTGACGACGGGGAGCTTCAGCTTGTTGAAGAAGATCTCGCCGATCTGCTTGGGCGAACCGAGGTTGAACGGTCCTTCGGCCAGCTCGTAGGCCTTCTGTTCCAGTTCGGTGATGCGGGCACCCAGCTCGTTCGACTGCGTGGCCAGCAGGCCCGCGTCGATCAGCACGCCATTGCGTTCGATCTTCTGCAGCACCACGGCGGTGGGCAGTTCGATGCTGCGGTAGATTTTCGTGAGGCCCTCGTCGCCAGCTACGTGGCCGTGCATGGCCAGGTGCAGGCGCAGCGTGATGTCGGCATCTTCCGCCGCATACTCGGTGGCCCGCTGCAGTTCCACCTGGTCGAAGCAGATCTGGCTGGCGCCCTTGCCGCACACCTCTTCGTACGCCACGGTCTTGTGGTTCAGGTGGCGCATGGCCAGGCTGTCCATGTCGTGCGTGCGGTGCGATTCGAACACGTACGATTGCAGCAGCGTGTCGTGCTCGACGCCGCGCAGGTTCACGCCGTAGTTGGCGAAGATGTGCGAATCGTACTTCAGGTTCTGGCCCAGCTTGCGCTTCGCGGCGTCTTCCAGCCAGGGCTTGAGCTGTGCCAGCACGGATTCGCGCGACAGCTGCTCCGGCACGCCCGCATAGCGGTGCGCCACCGGGATATAGCAGGCCAGGCCCGGCTCCGTCGCGAACGAGATGCCCACCAGTTCCGCGTTCATCGCGTCCAGCGACGTGGTTTCGGTATCGACCGCCACCAGTTCGGCCGCGTTGATGCGCGCGATCCATTCGTCCAGCTGTTCCTGCGTCACGACCAGGTCGTAGCGCACGTTGGCCGGCGGCTGGGCGAACATGTCGTCCGTGGCGCCTTCCGGGGCCGAAGGACCGGTCTGGCCGGGAATCGACGGCGAAGGCGTGACACCCTTCAGCTCGCGCAGCAGCGTCTTGAAGCCATACTTGGTGAAGAACGCCAGCAGCGATTCGTGGTCCTCTTCCCGCGCGACGAGCGTTTCCGAGATCGACATCATGTGCGCGGCCAGGTCGCAGTCCGTCTTCACGGTGATCAGTTCGCGGCCCTTCGGCAGCCAGTCCAGCGACGCCTTCAGGTTGGCCCCCACGGCGCCGCCGATCTGGTCGGCATTGGCGATCACGCCATCCAGGCTGTCGTACTGCGTGAGCCATTTGACGGCCGTCTTCGGACCGCATTTCGGCACGCCGGGCACGTTATCGACGGTGTCGCCGATCAGGGTCAGGTAGTCGACGATGCGGTTCGGCGGCACGCCGAACTTGGCCAGCACGCCCGCTTCGTCGAGCTTCTCGTTGCTCATCGTGTTGATCAGCGTGACGTGCGGCGTCACGAGCTGCGCCAGGTCCTTGTCGCCGGTGGAGACGATCACGTCCATGCCGTTCTTCTCGGCCGTGACGGACAGCGTGCCGATCACGTCATCGGCCTCCACGCCTTCCACCATCAGGATCGGCCAGCCCATCGCCTTGACGGCTTCGTGGATCGGCTCGATCTGCAGCGACAGGTCGGGCGGCATGCCGGGGCGCGTGGCCTTGTAGTCGGGGTACAGGTCGTCGCGGAAGGTCTTGCCCTTGGCATCGAACACGCAGGCGATGTAGGCGGCCGGGTAGTCGGCGCGCAGGCGGCGCAGCATGTTGACCATGCCGTGCATCGCACCGGTCGGGTGGCCGTCCGGGCTGCGCAGGTCCGGCAGCGCGTGGAAGGCACGATAGAGGTAGCTGGAACCGTCGACCAGCAGCAGAGTTTTTTGCATGAGGGAAACCGGCGTCGGCCGGCCGTGGAAAGCTGAAAGATCCTCCGATTATCGCAGAGTTGGACGAAGCACGAAGTGCAGCGCCGATGCCGTTTTGCTCACGGCCCAGCGGAAAACCGTGTCGGTTTGCTACAATGAACCATAAATGAAACTCCAGGTTCCCGAAAGGCTCCTCATGCGCTCCCTGCCCCGTCCTGCAAGTATTTCTTTCGGTATTGCTTCCGCCCTGCTGATGCTGGCGACCGGCGCCGTTTCCGCCCAGACCGGGGTGCCCGCCAATGCGCAGCCGGTGCAGGATGCCGATACGCCGATCACCGTCACGCCGAAGTCCCAGCGGGAAAATTCCACGACCGTGCAGCGCGAAGGCGGCCGCATCACGCAGGAAACCGTGCACTCGGGCGGCAGCACCTACACGGTCACGCCGGCCAACCCGAACAGCACCCAGCTGCCGGGCGACGCGGGCGGCCCGCAGGTGCGCGGCCCGAAGTGGACCGTGCTGGAGTTCGATACCAACAAGAAACAAAAACAGCGCAGTGCCGATGCGGCCGCCGAAGCGGCGGCCGAGAACACGGCAGACGTTCCGCCGCCTCCGCCAATGCCACCCGCAGCACGCTGATGCCGTGATCGGCCCGGCCAAAGCGGCCGGGTGCATGGACCCTCCCCTTACATCCAACGATTCTCATGGCAGTCTTTACCTCGGTCGGCCTGGACGACGTCCAGCCCTGGATCGCGCAATTTCCCCTCGGCCGTGCGCTGGCCCTCAAGGGCATCGCTTCCGGCATCGAAAACAGCAATTTCTTCCTGACCACCGAGCGCGGCGAATACGTGCTCACCATTTTCGAGAACCTGAGCTTCGAACAGCTGCCGTTCTACCTGCAGCTGATGCGCCACCTGGCCGAGCGGGACGTGGCCGTGCCCGCGCCCGTGCCGAACGGGGCGGGCGAGCTGTGCGTGCCGCTGCAGGGCAAGCCGGCCGCCATCGTGTCGAAACTGGTCGGCAGTTCCGAAATGTCGCCGGCGCCCGTGCACTGCGCGGAAGTGGGCGCGATGCTGGCGAAGATGCACCTGGCCGGCCTGGACTTCCCGCTGCACCAGCCGAACCTGCGCGGCCTGGAGTGGTGGCATGGCGCGGCGCCCGAAGTGCTGCCGCACCTGTCCGCGCCGGAAGCGGACCTGCTGCGCGCCGAGATGCACTTCCAGGACGCCTTCCACGCCAGCGCCATGTACGGCCGCCTGCAGCAGGGCCCCGTGCATGCGGACCTGTTCCGCAACAACGTGATGTTCGACGGCGAGCGCCTGACGGGCTTCTTCGATTTCTATTTTGCCGGCTGCGACACCTGGCTGTTCGACGTGGCGGTGACCGTCAACGACTGGTGCGTGGACCTGGCCACGGGCGTGCTGGACGAGGCCCGCGTGCGCGCCTTCCTGGACGCCTACCATGCCGTGCGCCCGTTCACGGCGGACGAGGGGGAAGCATGGCAGCCGATGCTGCGCGCCGGCGCGCTGCGCTTCTGGCTGTCGCGCCTGTACGATCTGCATAAACCCCGCGAGGCGGAGATGCTGACGCCCCACGATCCGACCCACTTCGAGCGCATCCTGCGCGAACGCATCGCCACCCCCGCACCTGCACTGGACTCATGAACGCTACCCCGGCATCGATGGGCTGGACCTGGCTGAAAGCCGGCTTCAGCATGCTGCGCCGCCAACCCGCCGGGTTGTCGACACTGTTTTTCGGCTACATGCTGCTCACCACCCTGCTGAGCATCCTGCCGCTGCTGGGCCAGATCGCGCAGATCGTGCTGATGCCCGTGTTTGCCGTGGGCTTCATGAGCGCCGCGCGGCAGATCGAGGCGGGGCTGCCGGTGGTGCCGGCCATGCTGGGCGCGGGCTTTCGCAAGCCGAAGTTCGGCCGCCTGTGCCGGCTGGGTGCCGTCAACCTGGGCGCGTTCTTCCTGGTGGTGGCCATCGCGCTGCTGTTTGCCGACTTCGACATGCTGTCGAAGATGACGCCGGCCGACCTGCAGGCCAATCCGCAGCTGATGCAGGATGCCGGCCTGCTGCCCGGCCTGCTGGTGGGCTGCGCCATCTACATTCCGGTCCTGTTCGTGATCAGCTTTGCCGCACCCATCGTGTTCTGGAACGAGATGGCCACCGGCAAGGCGCTGTTCTACAGCTTCTTCGCCATCAAGCGGGCGGCCGGCGCGTTCTTCGTGTTTGCCGTGTGCCTGTGCGTGATCGCCTTCGTGACGATGAACCTGATGCGCATGGTGTTCGGTGGCGGCACGCTGGGCTTCGCGATGCTGCAGGTCGTATCCGTGCTGCTGTATGGCTGCGCACACTGTGCGCTGTACGTGGCCTACGCCCACATTTTCGGCGCCCCGGCGGCCGAACCGGCGCCGCTCGCCAAGCCCTGACAGCACGCTTCCCGGCGGGCAGTCCAGGGGGCTGCCCGGTATAATGGCGGGATGCAGAACCTCCTCCACAATCTCAATCCCGAACAACTCGCCGCCGTCACCCTGCCCCCGCAAAATGCGCTGATCCTGGCCGGCGCGGGATCGGGCAAGACGCGCGTGCTGACGACCCGGATCGCCTGGCTGATCCAGACCGGGCAGGTGTCGCCGGCCGGCATCCTGGCCGTGACGTTCACCAACAAGGCGGCCAAGGAAATGCTGGCGCGCCTGTCGGGCATGATGCCGATTAACACGCGCGGCATGTGGGTGGGTACCTTCCACGGCCTGTGCAACCGGCTGCTGCGCACCCATTACCGCGACGCGGCGCTGCCGCAGTCGTTCCAGATCCTCGACACGCAGGACCAGCTGTCGATGATCAAGCGCCTGCTGAAGGCCAACAACATCGACGACGAGAAGTTCCCGCCGAAGACGCTGATGTACTTCATCAACAACAACAAGGACCAGGGCCTGCGCGCCAGCGCCGTGGAGGCGTACGATGCCGTCGAGCGCAAGATGGTCGAGCTGTACCAGCTGTACGACGACCAGTGCCAGCGCGAAGGCGTGGTCGATTTCGCCGAGCTGCTGCTGCGCACCTACGAGCTGCTGGCGCGCAACCAGCCGCTGCGCGAGCACTACCAGCAGCGCTTCCGCCACATCCTCGTCGACGAGTTCCAGGACACGAACAACCTGCAATACGCCTGGCTGAAGCAGATCGCCGGCCATGGCACGGGCCGCGGCGGCGCGCTGTTCGCGGTGGGCGACGATGACCAGAGCATCTACGCGTTCCGCGGTGCGAACGTGGGCAATATGTCCTCGTTCGAATCCGAGTTCCAGGTGAAGAACCTGATCAAGCTGGAACAGAACTACCGCTCGCACGGCCACATCCTGGATGCGGCCAACGTGCTGATCGCCAACAACAGCCGCCGCCTGGGCAAGAACCTGCGCACGGATGCGGGCCATGGCGAACAGGTGCGCGTCTACGAAGCCTCGTCCGACCTGCAGGAAGCGCAGTGGATCGTGGACGAGGCCAAGAACCTGGTGAGCGAAGGGTCGCGGCGCAGCGAGATCGCGGTGCTGTACCGCTCGAATGCGCAATCGCGCGTGATCGAGCATGCGCTGTTCTCGGCCGGACTGCCGTACACCGTGTACGGCGGCCTGCGCTACTTCCAGCGCGCGGAGGTGAAGCATGCCATCGCCTACCTGCAGCTGATGGACAACCCGCACAACGATTCGGCCTTCCTGCGCGTGGTGAACTTCCCCACCCGCGGCATCGGTGCGCGCACGCTGGAGCAGTTGCAGAACGCCGCCGAAACCTACGGCATCTCGATGTATGCGGCCGTGCCCTACATGGTGGGCAAGGCCGGATCGTCGCTCAGCGCGTTCGTCAAGCTGATCGAGGGCGTGCGCTTCGAGACGCAGCAGATGGCGCTGCCGGAACTGGTGCGCATCACGCTGGAATCGTCCGGCCTGCTGCAGCACTACGCCAACGAGAAGGAAGGCGCCGACCGGGTGGAGAACCTGGAGCAGATGGTGAGTGCCGCCACGCAGTTCGTCGGCGAAGAGGGTTATGGCCAGGGCGCCCCGGCGCACCTGGGACCGCCATCCGAAGCGCAGGCCGGTGCCGCGATCATCAATGCCGATGGCGTCGAGATCCTGGATGCCGATGCGCCCATGGCCACCGTGATGTCGCCATTGTCGGCGTTCCTGTCGCACGCCTCGCTGGAAGCGGGCGACAACCAGGCGCAGGCCGGCCAGGATGCGATGCAGCTGATGACGGTGCACTCGGCGAAGGGCCTGGAATTCGACAACGTGTTCATCACGGGCCTGGAAGAAGGCCTGTTCCCGCACGAGAGCAGCTCGAAGGAAGACGGTGGCGTGGAGGAAGAACGGCGCCTGATGTACGTGGCGATCACGCGGGCCCGCAAGCGCCTGTACATGTGCTTCTGCCAGACCCGCATGCTGCACGGCCAGACGCGCTACAACATGAAGTCGCGCTTCTTCGACGAGCTGCCGGAAGAGTCCCTGAAGTGGCTGTCGCCGCGCGTGCAGTCGCACTGGTTCGCCAACAAGAAGGCCACGTGGGAAGACGCGAAGCTCACCGGCGGCAGCGATAACGCGGTGGCCCAGCGCATGGCGGAAAAAGCCGGCACGGCCGGCTGGCGCATCGGCGAATCCGTGGTCCACGGCAAGTTCGGCGAAGGCGTGATCGTCAACATCGAAGGCAGCGGCGCCAACTGCCGCGCGCAGATCAATTTCGGCAGCGCCGGGATGAAGGTGCTGGACCTGTCGATTGCCAAGCTGGAGCGGCTGGGCCGGTAACGACTGTTGCCTGAAAAATGGGGACAGACCCCATTTTTCAGGCAACTATTTTCAATACATCACGACGGAGCGGATCGACTCGCCCTTCTTCATCAGGTCGAAGCCCTCGTTGATCTGGTCCAGCGACAGCTTGTGCGTGATCAGGTCGTCGATGTTGATCTTGCCTTCCATGTACCAGTCGACGATCTTCGGCACGTCGGTGCGGCCGCGCGCGCCGCCGAACGCGGAGCCTTTCCATTCGCGGCCCGTGACGAGCTGGAACGGACGCGTCGAAATTTCCTGGCCGGCCGCGGCCACGCCGATGATGAACGACTTGCCCCAGCCCTTGTGCGTGCACTCGAGGGCCTGGCGCATCAGCGTGGTATTGCCGACGCACTCGAAGCTGTAATCCGCGCCGCCGTCCGTCAGCTGGACGATGGTGTCGACGACGTTTTCCACGTCGTTCGGGTTGATGAAATGCGTCATGCCGAACTTGCGCGCCATTTCCTGGCGGGCCGGGTTGATGTCGATGCCGATGATCTTGTCCGCGCCGACCATCTTCGCTGCCTGGATCACGTTCAGGCCGATGCCGCCCAGGCCGAACACGGCCACGTTGGCACCCGCTTCCACCTTGGCCGAGAACAGCACGGCGCCCACGCCCGTGGTCACGCCGCAGCCGATGTAGCAGACCTTGTCGAACGGCGCGTCCTCGCGGATCTTCGCGACGGCGATTTCCGGCACCACGATGTAGTTGGAGAAAGTGGAGGTGCCCATGTAGTGGAACAGGGGCTTGCCGTCCAGCGAGAAGCGCGACGTCGCATCCGGCATCAGGCCGCGGCCCTGCGTGGAGCGGATCGCCTGGCACAGGTTGGTCTTCTGCGACAGGCAGAATTTGCACTGCCGGCATTCCGGCGTGTACAGCGGGATGACGTGGTCATCCTTCCTGATGCTCTTCACGCCGGGACCGACCTCGACGACGACGCCGGCGCCTTCGTGGCCCAGGATCGCCGGGAAGATGCCTTCCGGATCGGCGCCGGACAGCGTGTAGTAATCGGTGTGACAGATGCCGGTGGCCTTGATCTCGACAAGGACTTCACCCTCGCGCGGACCGCCCAGTTCCACCTCTTCGATCGTCAGCGGAGCGCCCGCCTTCCATGCCACTGCTGCCCTGGTTTTCATCGTTGCTTCCCCGCTATTTAACAAACCGCCATGATAGCAAACGATGCCAAGAGACGCCGGGGTCAGCGCTGGACGTGCACGTCCAGGTCCATCAGGCGGCAGACCGACTGCCACAGCTGGCGCGGCGACGTCCACGGCTTCGGCAGGTAGGCATGGGCCTGGTGATGCAGGCTGGGCTGGCGTGCCGAGTACAGCAGTACCGGCGTGTCGCAGCCGCGCGCGCGGAAGCTGTCCACCAGTTCCTGCCCGTCGCCATCGGGCAGGTCCGAATCGACGATCATCAGGTCGAACGCTTCATTGTCCAGGCGGGCGGCGGCGGCCAGCATCGAATCGACGCGGCTGACGCGGATTTCCGGCACCAGCAGCGTGGCGAGGATCAGGGCGGTGGTGTCGTCGGCATCCACGTGCAGGACGTGGGGTGCGGGGGCCAGGGGTGTGCTTGCCGCGAGGGCGTCGGTCATGTCCATCGTGAACTCCGTGTTCCGTAAGTGCAGAACCAGGATCCATGCGCCGCAGGAGCTGCGGGGTCGGTTGGGTATCCGGAAATGCGTACGGCGGAGCTGGGCCGATGAAGTAGGTGGCACGGCCGCGGTGGTGGGGCAGCCGTAACACAGAAAGAGGTGCAGCGGACGGAACCAGGCGGTCCCGTCCGGCAAGTGTAACCTGTTGCGATTGATTAAGAAACGCTTTTTGCCGACTATTTTTTGAGCCGTGCGTTAAAAGCCGCATGCAGGCTGTTCAACGTTTCCTCGGCGGCAAGCAGCTGGTCCGCCACCTCGTTGACCTTGCGGCGGCTCGAGCGGGCGTGGTCGCGCAGCACCTCGAAGGCCGTGTTGCGGTCCGTCTGGTATTTGCACATCAGCAGGCCCACGGCCAGGCTCGTTTCGCGGCCGGCGGCCAGCGCCGCGTTCAGGTTCAGCTCGGTGCGGCGCAGCTGGCGGATATCGTCCGCCCGCGCCAGGCCCGCTTCGAAAGCCGGCATCAGCTGCTTTTCGTCCACCGGCTTGACGAGGAAACCGACGGCGCCATAGGCAGCGGCCTGCTTGCCGGCATCCGCATCGCCCCGGCCCGACAGGAACATGAACGGTACCGACGTCTCGCGGTTCAGCTGCTTGGCCAGCTCCAGGCCGGACATGCCGGGCATGTGGATGTCCAGCAGCGCCAGGTCCGGCTCGCGCTCGGCCACCAGTTTCAGGGCGTGGTCGGCGGAGTGCGCCTGCACCGTGTCGTAGCCTGAACTACGCAGGATCACGCTCAGGAACTCGGCCAGCAGCTGGTCGTCATCGACGATCAGGATGAGGCGCTTGGTGACGGCTTGTGGGCTCATGTCGGTCGGGGCTCGTTAATCTTGAATCGATTATACGGTCCTTTAACATAACGGCAAAAGCCGAATTTGGCGCACAGCCCGGCAGTCCCGTAACTACCGGTCACTTCGACAGGGCGACAAACGCACGCACCGCGGCCCTCGTGTCGGCGGCCTGGTAGACACTGCTGATGGCCGCCACCATGTTCGCGCCACGCGCCACCAGCGGCGCGGCATTCTCCGGCGTCATGCCGCCGATGACGACGGCCGGCAGGTGCACGCCGGCCGTGCGCGCCTCATCGAGTATGGATGGCGACGTGGTGACTTCATAACGCTTCACGCGCGACGGATAAAAGCCCCCGAACGCGACGTAGCTGGCCCCTGCCGCCTGGGCCGCCATGGCAAGCGCCACGTCGCCGTAGCACGAGGCACCAACGATCGCCGCCGGCCCGAGTGTGCGGCGCACCGCCGCCACGGCCAGATCCGTGCCGCCCACGTGTACGCCATCGGCGCCGATCTCCCGCGCCAGTTCCACGTAATCGTTGACGATGAACGGCACGCCGTGACGGCGGCACAGCGCCAGCAGCGCGGTGGCCTGGACGCGGCGCTGCGCATCGTCCGCAGTCTTGTGGCGGTACTGCAGCAGCGCGATGCCGCCCACCGCCGCGGCCAGTGCTTCGTCCGTTTTCGCCAGCAGCGCTTCGGTGTCGTCCCAGTCGGGCGTGACGAGATACAGTCCCTGCATGATGCTTCCCTTCTGCCGCGCTAGCGCAGCGGTATGCGCTGGCCGGGCGCGATGACGAACGCCGCGGCCAGCGTTTGGTGGGTGTAGGCCTGCGCGCGGGCGAGTGCTTCCTCCATGCCGCAGCCCCGGGCCAGCAGCGCGGCGATGGCGGCGGCCAGCGTGCAGCCGCTGCCGTGGAACTCGCCCGGCAGGCGTGGCCAGGTCCAGTCCCGCCCTCCTTCCGGGCCGTACCAGCGGTTGACGACCGTGTCGCCTTCGCCATGACCGCCGGTGACCAGCAGGTGCTTGCAGCCGGGTCCACCTGATCCGCTCAGTGCCGCCGCTTCCTGCCCGGCGGCCGCCATGAGCGCCGCCGCTTCCGGGCCGTTGGGCGTGAGGACCGTTGCCAGCGGCAGCAACGGGGCCAGTGCCGCCACCGCATCGCCGCGCGTGAGCGTGTCGCCATGGCCGCTGGCCAGCACCGGGTCGAGTACCACCGGCAGTGCGGGATCGCCGGATCGCAGCGCCTCGATGACCGCGGCGATGGCGCGGGCGTTGTCCGCGCTGCCGGGAATGCCGATCTTCACGGCACCGATGCGGCAGGCGGCAGTGATGGCCCGGGCCTGCCGCGTCACGACATCCGGCGCCACCGGCAGCACCTCGTGGACGCGGTTGTTGTCCTGCACCGTCAGCGCCGTGACGACGGGCAGCGCGTGCGCGCCGAGTGCACCGATCGCCTGCACGTCCGCCGTGATGCCGGCGCCGCCGGAGGGGTCCATGCCGGCGCAGACCAGCACGCACGGCCTCTCGCTCATGCGAGCCGGCCCGCCATGGGCGACGATGGCGACGCGGCGAACCTGCGCGGCATGCGGCCCGCCAGATACGCCTCGCGGCCCGCCTCCACCGCCAGCCGCATCGCGCGCGCCATGCGCACCGGGTCGCGCGCGCCGGCGATCGCCGTGTTCATCAGCACGCCGTCGCAGCCCAGCTCCATGGCGATGGCCGCGTCGGACGCGGTGCCCACGCCGGCATCGACGAGCACCGGCACATTGGTCCCCTCGATGATGAGCGACAGGTTCCACGGATTGAGGATGCCCATGCCCGAGCCGATCAGGGACGCCAGCGGCATCACGGCCACGCAGCCGATGTCCTCCAGCATGCGCGCCTGGATCGGATCGTCGCTGCAGTAGACCATCACGTCGAAGCCGTCCTTCACCAGCTCGCGCGCAGCCACCAGCGTTTCCGGCATGTTGGGGAACAGCGTCTTCTCGTCGCCCAGCACTTCCAGTTTCACGAGCTTGTGGCCATTCAGGAGTTCGCGCGCCAGCTGCAGGGTGTAGACGGCATCCTTCGCCGTGTAGCAGCCGGCCGTATTGGGCAGGATGGTGAATTCCGAAGGCGGCACCACGTCCAGCAGGTTCGGCGCGTGCGGGTCCTGGCCGATGTTCACGCGGCGGATCGCCACCGTGATGATGCTGGCACCGGCCGCCAGCGTGGCCGCGCGGGTCTGTTCCAGGTCGCGGTACTTGCCGCTGCCCACCAGCAGCCGCGAGGGGTATTGCTTGCCTGCGATGGTCAGCAGGTCGTCGTCATTGCCAGTCATTGTGTTCTCCTTGTTGTTCGCTGCAGCCTTAGCCGCCACCGATGGCGCGCACGATGTCCACGCGGTCCTGCGCCTGCAGCACTACCTCCGGCCAGCGTTGGCGCGGCACCACACCGCGGTTCACCGCCAGCGCCAGCGCCTGCCCATCCAGTTGTAACGCCGCCACAAGCTGCGCCAACGTCTGCCCCGCCGGCAACACCCGCGGCGCGCCATTCACCACGATCTCCATTCTTGCGCCCTCAAAAAGTTTCCAAAAAACGGGGACTGTCCCCTTTTTTTGGAAATATTTCCTGAAAAGGGGGACAGTCCCCGATTTCAGGAAATGTTTCAGATGTTCCGGTAGAGCTGGCTGCCGGCTTTGACGAACTCGACGGCTTTCTCGCGCATGCCGCCGGCGGCGTATTCGCGTACTTCCTGGGTGATCTTCATCGAGCAGAAATGGGGGCCGCACATCGAGCAGAAATGCGCCACCTTGGACGATTCCTTCGGCAGCGTCTCGTCGTGGAAGGCGCGGGCGCGGTCCGGGTCGAGGCCGAGGTTGAACTGGTCCTGCCAGCGGAATTCGAAGCGGGCCTTCGACAGCGCGTTGTCGCGGAGCTGCGCGCCGGGATGGCCCTTCGCCAGGTCGGCAGCGTGGGCGGCGATCTTGTAGGTGATGATGCCTTCCTTGACGTCGTCCTTGTTCGGCAGGCCCAGGTGCTCCTTCGGCGTCACGTAGCACAGCATCGCCGTGCCGTACCAGCCGATCTGCGCGGCGCCGATGCCGGATGTGATGTGGTCGTAGCCGGGCGCGATGTCGGTGGTGAGTGGTCCCAGCGTGTAGAACGGCGCCTCGGCGCAGTGCTCCAGCTGCAGGTCCATGTTCTCCTTGATCAGCTGCATGGGCACGTGGCCCGGTCCCTCGATCATCACCTGCACATCGTGCTGCCAGGCGATAGCCGTCAGTTCGCCGAGCGTGCGCAGTTCGCCCAGCTGGGCCTCGTCGTTGGCATCATAGATCGAGCCGGGACGCAGCCCGTCGCCCAGGCTGAACGACACGTCGTATGCCTTCATGATGGCGCAGATGTCTTCGAAGTGCGTGTAGAGGAAGTTCTCCTGGTGATGCGCCAGGCACCACTTCGCCATGATGGAACCGCCGCGCGAGACGATGCCCGTCAGCCGGTTGGCCGTCAGCGGCACGTAGCGCAGCAGCACGCCGGCGTGGATGGTGAAGTAGTCGACGCCCTGCTCCGCCTGCTCGATCAGCGTGTCGCGGAAGATCTCCCAGGTCAGGTCTTCCGCCTTGCCGTTCACCTTCTCCAGCGCCTGGTAGATCGGCACGGTGCCGATGGGGACAGGGCTGTTCCGCACGATCCATTCGCGCGTCTCGTGGATGTGCTTCCCGGTCGACAGGTCCATCACCGTGTCGCCGCCCCAGCGGATCGCCCACGTCATCTTTTCCACTTCCTCGCCGATCGACGAGGTGACGGCCGAGTTGCCGATATTGGCGTTGACCTTGACGAGGAAATTGCGGCCGATGATCATCGGCTCCAGTTCCGGATGATTGATGTTGGCGGGGATGATGGCGCGGCCGCGGGCGATCTCGTCGCGCACGAACTCCGGCGTGATCTCCTCGGGAAGGGCGGCGCCGAACGACTCGCCACGGTGCTGCCGGCCCAGCAGATCCGCCATGCGCGTGCCCAGCGGACCGGCATCGCGCAGCTCGGCCAGGTAAGTCTGGCGGCGCAGGTTCTCGCGGATCGCCACGTATTCCATCTCCGGCGTGACGATGCCCCGCTTCGCATAGTGCATCTGCGTGACGCAGGCGCCGGCCTTGGCGCAGCGTGGCGTACGGTGCAGGTCGAAGCGCAGCGCATCGAGCGCAGCATCGGCCAGGCGCGCCTTGCCGTAGTCGGACGTGGGGCCCGGCAGCGCCTCGGTATCGCCCCGCTCGGCGATCCACGCCGCGCGTACCGGTGCCAGGCCCGCGCGCACGTCGATCGCCACCTGCGGATCGGTATAGGGGCCGGAAGTGTCGTACACCGTCACGGGCGGATTGACCTCGTGGCCGAACGACGCGGCGGTATCGGCCTGCGTGATCTCGCGCATCGGCACGCGCAGGTCGGGTCGGCTGCCGGTCACGTACATCTTGCGGGAGTTGGGCAGCGGCGCGATGGCGGCGCTGTCGACCTCGGCCGTGCTGGCGAGGAAGGGGTGTTCGAGTTTGGTATTCACGTTGGCTCCTTTGGGCAGGAGCCAGCAAAGGAGTCCGGATGCGCGCCGGGCCGAAGCGGATCGGCACAGGCACGGCATCCCAAAGCTTCCCTTCGCTGGCATTATCCAGATCAGGTTCGGAGGGTATTTCTCACCCGTGCACGGCTGTTGCCATGCGCAGGACCCCTAGCGTTTGCTGCATGGTGGTCACGCAGCGCCGTCATTATATGCCGGAACCGTGCCGATGTTGCAAGCTTTGGCGTCTTATAATCCAGCGCATGAATCTCATCCGCGCAGGATCGAAAGGACGACGATGGTGAAAGGCCTGGCCGCCGCGGCGGCAATCTTGATGACCGCGATGGCAGTTGGCACGATGACGGCGCCACTGGCCCATGCGGCACCGGCCGGCGACGGCGCCAGCCCCCGTACGGCCACCCCGGACGAGCAGTCCTCGTTCTTCGACTGGTACAACGCCACGCACCAGCAGACCACCAGCCTGCTGCGCCCGCAGTTCACGGTCAAAAAAGAAGGGGGCCGCAAGGGCAAGCGCCTCGTGACGGCCATCGTCGACGGTCCCGCGGTGCGCGCCGTGCTGCCGCTGTGCCGCCAGCCGCGCACCCTGTTCGACCTGGATCCCCGTGCGCCGAAGGCCGCGCGCTGGACCGAGCGCACGCCGGCGCAGACGCTGGTGTGGATCGAGCACCAGCGCCAGTGCGGCGCACAGCCCGACACTCCGATCCTGCTGCACGCGCCCCTGGCCGAGATGGACATGCTGATGCTGCTGCAGCAGCACCCGACGGTGCTCGGCAATGCGCGCCTGCTGATGGCGGGGAACTCGGCCTGCGCGCCATCGCGCTCGCGCGGCTACCGCCTCACGGGACTGGACCGCGCCAAGGACGGCCTGCCGGTCCTCGTGTTCGAGAACGATATCGCCGGCGAGGCGCGGGTCTCCGTGCGGCGCTCGCGCAATGAATTGCAGCCTTGGGCCGTGGTGTGCGCGCCGCCGCGCTGACCTTGCCGGGACAGGATTCCAATGTGATGGGGAGATGGCCTCCCTCCCTTGTCTCCCTCCCTTATAATGGTCGTTTTCGCCAAAATCACACATCCGGATCATGGAATTAGCCAAGTCTTTCGAGCCTGCCGATATTGAACAGTACTGGCGCAGCGAGTGGGAGAAGCGCGGGTACTACGCCGCGTCGATGGACCTCTCGAAGCCCTCCTTCAGCATCCAGCTGCCACCGCCGAACGTCACCGGCACGCTGCACATGGGCCACGCGTTCAACCAGACCATCATGGACGGCCTGACGCGCTACCACCGCATGCTGGGCCATAACACGGCCTGGATCCCGGGCACCGACCATGCCGGCATCGCCACGCAGATCGTCGTCGAGCGCCAGCTCGATGCGCAGAAGATTTCGCGCCATGACCTGGGCCGCGAGAAGTTCATCGAAAAAGTCTGGGAGTGGAAGGAGGAATCCGGTTCCACGATCACCGGCCAGCTGCGCCGCCTGGGCACCTCGCCGGACTGGAACCGCGAATACTTCACGATGGACGAGCCACGCTCGAAAGTCGTCTCCGAAGTGTTCGTGCGCCTGTTCGAACAGGGCCTGATCTACCGCGGCAAGCGCCCGGTGAACTGGGATCCGGTGCTGGGCACCGCCGTCTCCGACCTGGAAGTGGTGTCGGAAGAAGAAGACGGCTCAATGTGGTACATCCGGTACCCGCTGGCCGATGGCAGCGGCTCGCTGACGGTCGCCACGACCCGCCCCGAAACGATGCTGGGCGACGTGGCCGTGGCCGTCGACCCGACGGACGAGCGCTACCAGCCGCTGGTCGGCAAGATGCTCAAACTCCCGCTGGTGGGCCGCGAGATCCCGATCATCGCCGACGAATATGTCGACAAGGCGTTCGGTACCGGCTGCGTGAAGATCACGCCGGCGCACGACTTCAACGACTACGCCGTGGGCCAGCGCCACAAGCTGGACATGCCGTCGATCCTCACGCTGGACGCGAAGATCGTCGACGATGCGCCGGAGGCCTACCGCGGCCTGGACCGTTTCGCCGCGCGCAAGCTGATCGTGGCGGACCTGGAAGCACAGGGCCTGCTGGAACAGGTGAAACCCCACAAGCTGATGGTGCCGCGCGGCGACCGCACGGGCGTCGTCATCGAGCCGATGCTGACGGACCAGTGGTTCGTGGCGATGAGCAAACCGGCACCGGAAGGCACGTTCAATCCGGGCAAGTCGATCACCGAAGTGGCTTTGGAAAAAGTGGCCTCCGGCGAGATCAAGTTCGTGCCGGAGAACTGGAACACCACGTACAACCAGTGGCTGAACAATATCCAGGACTGGTGCATCTCGCGCCAGCTGTGGTGGGGCCACCAGATCCCGGCCTACTACGACGAAGCCGGCAATATCTTTGTCGCGACCAGCGAAGAAGAAGCCCAGGCCAAGGCGAAAGCGGCCGGCAGCACCGGTCCGCTGCGCCGCGACGCCGATGTGCTGGACACCTGGTTCTCGTCCGCGCTGGTGCCGTTCTCCACGCTGGGCTGGCCGGACGAAACGCCTGAACTGGAAGCCTTCCTGCCATCGTCCGTGCTGGTGACGGGCTTCGACATCATCTTCTTCTGGGTCGCCCGGATGGTGATGATGACGGCCCACTTCACCGGCAAGGTGCCGTTCCAGACCGTGTACGTGCATGGCCTGGTACGCGACTCGCAGGGCCAGAAGATGTCGAAGTCGAAGGGCAACACGCTCGACCCCGTGGACCTGATCGACGGGATCGGCGTCGACGAACTGGTGGCGAAACGCACCACGGGCCTGATGAACCCGCGCCAGGCCGAGAAGATCGAGAAGGCCACGCGCAAGGAATTCCCGGAAGGGATCGCGGCCTACGGCACCGATGCCGTGCGCTTCACGATGGCCAGCTACGCCTCGCTGGGCCGCAACATCAACTTCGACCTGGGCCGCTGCGAGGGTTACCGCAACTTCTCGAACAAGCTGTGGAACGCCACCCGCTTCGTGCTGATGAACACGGAAGGCAAGGACTGCAGCGCGCCTTCGGTTGATGGAACCAATGCTGACCTGTCGCAGGCCGACAAGTGGATCATCTCGCTGCTCAACCGCACCGAGCTCGAAGTGGCGAAGGGCTTTGCCGACCTGCGCTTCGATAACATCGCCGCCGCCATCTACAAGTTCGTGTGGGACGAGTACTGCGACTGGTACCTGGAACTGGCCAAGGTACAGGTCCAGCAGGGTACCGAGGGGCAGCAGCGCGCCACGCGCCACACGCTGCTGCGCGTGCTGGAAGTGGTGCTGCGCCTGGCGCACCCGATCATCCCGTTCGTCACCGAGCAGCTGTGGCAGACCGTCGCGCCACTGGCTGGCAAGGGTGATACCGAAGGCAGGTCGATCATGGTGCAGCCGTACCCGATCGCCGACGAAGCGGCCATCGACACGAAGGCGGAAGCCTGGATCGCCGAGCTGAAAGGCCTGACGGATGCCACCCGCAACCTGCGCGGCGAGATGAAGCTGTCGCCTTCCGTGCGCGTGCCGCTGATCGTCGAGGCCACGGGCGCAGACAAGGAGAAGATCGCCGCGTTTGCACCGTACGTGCAGCTGCTGGGCAAGCTGTCCGAAGTACAGATCGTCGAGGCGCTGCCGGAATCGCCGGCCGCCGTCTCCGTCGTCGGCACCACGAAACTGATGCTGAAGGTGGAGATCGACGTGAAGGCCGAACGCGAGCGCCTGGCCAAGGAAATCGCGCGGCTGGAAGGCGAAGTGGCCAAGGCCTCGAACAAGCTCTCGTCCGAGAGCTTCGTGGCCCGGGCACCGGCCGCCGTCGTAGCGCAGGAGCAGGAACGCGTTGCCACGTTCGGCGCCACGCTGGACAAGCTGCGCGAGCAGCTCGCCAAGCTGCCGGCCGAATAAACTTTCCAGCCCCACCATACACGCCGGACCGGGAGACATCTCCGCTCCGGCGTTTTTCATGCGCGCTCCGTCCGCGTCACGGCAGCGCTACACTGATCCCTGCACCCCGACCGGAGAATCCGATGCGCGCCCTCCTTCCTCTCGCCCTGTTCGCGTTCGCCCTGCCTGCGCTGGCCGATGCCGGCTCCCCGGTCGGCCTGTGGCAAAGCATCGATGACCACACGGGCAGGCCGAAGGCCGAGATCCGCATCAGCGAAGCGAACGGCGTGCTGCAGGGCCGGATCGAAAAGCTGTACCGGCCTGCCGGCACCGACCCGAATCCGGCCTGTGCGCGCTGCGAAGGGGCGAACCAGGGCAAGCCGATCGTCGGCCTGGCGATCATCAACGGCATGAAGCAGGACGGCGACGGCTATGCCGGCGGCACGATCCTCGACCCCGAAAACGGCAAGGTGTACAAGAGCACCATGAAACTGTCCGATGGCGGCAAAAAGCTGGAGGTACGTGGCTACGTGGGCATGCCGGCGTTCGGCAGGTCGCAGACGTGGGTGCGGCACGATTGACGCCGTGCCGACCACAGGAGCGGCCGCGGTACAGGGTCGTCGGCACAAGCGGGGGCGTTGGTACAATATGCGCATGACCGTACGTTTCATCTTCGCCGCAGCGGTTCTCGCCTGTGCTTTGCCCTCCTTTGCCGCGCCGCCGGCGGCTGCGCCATGGCGGATTGCCACCAGCGACCTGCCACCGCTGTCGATCGAGCGCGATCCGGCGAAGCCCGGTGCGCTCACCGAGATCGTGCGGGAGCTGGCGAAGCGGGCCGGCGTGCCCGCATCCGTCGAATTCGTGCCCTGGAAGCGGGCGCTGTTCATGGCCACGCAGCCGCGCACGGCGATCTTCCCGCTCACCCGCACACCGGAACGTGAAAATGCATTCCGCTGGCTCGCGCCGCTGTACCGCGAGCAGTTCGTGTTCATGGCGGAAGCGGGCGGCACGAACGTGGCGGACCTGGCTGCACTGCGCCAGCGCCGCATCGCCATCCTGCGCGGTTCGGCGCAGGTGGAGAACCTGAAGGCGATGGGTTATACGCGGCTGGTGCCGACGGCCAGCATGGTCGAGGGGCTGCGCTTCGTCCACCAGGGCATGGCCGATGCGATCTATGGCGACCAGGCGATCGTCAGCCACACGGCGCGGCGCCTGTACCCGCAAGGTACGTGGACCGCGAGCGCGGCCCTCCTCAGCACCACCACCTGGCTGGGCGGCTCGCCGGACTTCGGCGAGGACGAAGCGGCGGCGCTGCAGGCCGCGCTGGAGGCCATGCGGGCCGATGGCAGCTATGCACGCATCCTGCGCAGCTATGCCCTGCCCCGCTGATCGTCCCGCCGGCACCTTTACTTTTCTTTACGTCCCCTGACGCCGCTTTACGGGCCGCCCCGGCAGACTGCGGATGCCGCCGCCCCGCGCGGCTTCTCCCTGCCGTCCGATGATATTGACCACCACGCCGACCCTCTGGAAAGCGATGCTCGACCTGCCGCTGGCATGCCGCTTCGGTGCCGCGCCACCCGAACTGCTGGCGTGCCATGCACCGCGCGAACTGCCGGCCCTTCCTGCCCGCGACCGCTTCCTGGAGGACCTGCATGCCACGCTGGCCGCGCTGCCCGTCGCACTGAAGGCGCGCATCGACCGGCAGCTGCTGGGGGTGTTCTACCTGCGGGGACTGGGTTCCTGCGTCGTGACCGACGTGGGCACCGCCGATGGCGCGCAGATCGTCGGCACGCTGGTGGCGATCGACGAGGATGCGCTGCTGCCGGTGCAGGCGCACCGCGCGACGGTACGCCGGGCCGCGCTGGCCTACCTGCTCGAGGAAGCGCTGGCGGCGATCGACGTCAGGGGAGCTTCTTCAGCTCGATCTCGAACAGCTTCGGCCACCGTTTGCCGGTAACGAACAGGCGCTTCTTCGCCGCGTCGTAGGCGATGCCGTTGGCGACGTTGTCGGCGCTCGGCTGCACGCCGGCCAGCCGGTCCAGGCCCTTCAGGTCGATCCAGCCGCGCACCTGGCCGCTGAACGGATCGATGCGGGCGATGCGGTCGGTCTGCCAGATGTTCGCGAAGATCTCGCCGTTGACGAATTCGAGTTCGTTGAGCTGCGTGACGGGCGTGCCTTCGGCCGACACGCGGATGCGGCGCGTGACCTGCAGCGTCTCCGGATCGAGCACGCGCAGGTACTGGCTGCCGTCGCTCATGTAGAGGCGCTTGCCGTCCGTCGTCAGTGCCCAGCCTTCACCCTCGTAGCGGAAGGTGCCGGACGGCTGGAAGGTATCGATATCGAAGATGAAGCCGATCTGGTTGCTCCAGGTGAGGCTGATGATCTTCTTGCCGACCGGCGCGATGCCTTCGCCGAAGTACTGCGACGGGATGTCGCGCTTCAGCAGGATCTTGCCCGTCTCCAGTTCCACCTTGCGGATCGACGACTGGCCGTTCAGGCCCGTGCTTTCATACAGCACGCCATCCTGGTAGAACAGGCCTTCGGTGAAGGCCTGCGCATCGTGCGGATAGGTGTTCTTGACGGTGTAGCCGTAGACGGGCAACGCGGCCTGCGCGAGGGTGCAGCAGGCCAGGGCCAGGGAAGCGAGAAGGGTTTTGATCAGCATGCGCGAAAGCATACCGCAAAACGCCCGGGCAGTTGATCAGCCCAGGCCCGCCTTGCGCAGGTGGCGATCGAGCGCATTGGCGAACTGCTGGCGGTCCGCCTGGCCATACGGTGCCGGGCCGCCCGTATCGACGCCGCTGCCGCGCAGCTCGTCCATGAAGGCGCGCATCGTCAGCTGCTGGGCGATATTGTCGGGCGTGTAGAAGTCGCCGCGCGGGTTCAGCGCCTGCGCGCCCTTCTTCAGGATATCGGCAGCCAGCGGGATATCGGCCGTGATCACCAGGTCGCCCGGTTCGGCGAGGCGCACGATCTCGCGGTCCGCCACGTCGAACCCGGACGGCACCTGCACGGCGCGCACGTACTTCGATGGCGGCACGCGCAGCAGTTGGTTCGCCACCAGCGTGACCTCGACGTGCACGCGGTCCGCCACGCGGTACAGGATTTCCTTCACGACGCCGGGACAGGCATCGGCATCGACCCAGATCCTCATCTGCGCCATTACCACAGGTCGCCGGTCAGGCTGGCCCGCGGCGCGGCGAGGCCGAAGTGCGTGTACGCGGCCGGCGTGGCCACGCGCCCGCGCGGCGTGCGCTGCAGGTAGCCCTGCTGGATCAGGTAGGGTTCCAGCACGTCCTCGATGGTGTCGGCCGCTTCGCCGATCGCCGCGGCCAGGTTGCCGATGCCGACCGGGCCGCCATTGAACTTGTACAGCACCGCTTCGAGCAGCTTGCGGTCCATCACGTCGAAGCCGACCGTGTCCACGTCCAGCATCACCAGGGCCGCATCCGCGGTGTCCTTCGTGATGTCGCCATTGCTTTTGACTTCCGCATAATCGCGCACGCGGCGCAGCAGCCGGTTGGCGATCCGTGGCGTGCCCCGTGCGCGGCGGGCGATTTCCACGGCGCCGCTGGCATCGATGTTCGCCTTCAGCAGCGCGGCGCTGCGCGTGACGATCTTGGCCAGTTCCTCGGTCGTGTAGAACTCCAGCCGCGCGACGATGCCGAAGCGGTCGCGCAGCGGATTGGTCAGCATGCCGGCGCGCGTGGTGGCGCCCACCAGCGTGAACGGCTGCAGGTCCAGCTTCACGGAGCGCGCGGCGGGGCCTTCGCCGATCATGATGTCGATCTGGTAGTCCTCCAGCGCCGGGTACAGGATCTCCTCGACGACCGGGGACAGGCGGTGGATCTCGTCGATGAACAGCACGTCGTTCGCTTCCAGGTTGGTCAGCAGCGCGGCCAGGTCGCCGGGACGCTCCAGAACGGGGCCGGAGGTCTGGCGCAGGTTCACGCCCATCTCGCGCGCGATGATGTTGGCCAGCGTGGTTTTCCCCAGGCCCGGTGGGCCGAACAGCAGCGTGTGGTCGAGCGCCTCGCTGCGGTTCTTGGCGGCGGAGATGAAGATCTCCAGCTGCTCGCGGATCTTCTGCTGGCCCACGTATTCGTCCAGCAGCTTGGGACGCAGGGCGCGTTCGATCGCTTCCTCGTTCGGCGACGAGGGGGCGGCATCGATGATGCGCTGCTCGGTGAAATTGTCGGTCTGGATGGCCATGCTCGATTACCCTTTGCTCAGCGCCTTGAGCGCCGCCTTGATGCCGTCCGAGACGGTGGCGCCGGCCGACACGGTCTTCAGCGCCAGCAGCGCTTCCTTGTCCGAATAGCCCAGCGCCAGCAGCGCGTTGAGGATGTCGGTCTGCGCATCCGGCACCGCGGCCACGCCGCCCACCGCGCCCAGGTCCGCCCCCAGCTTGCCCTTCAGTTCCAGCAGCAGCCGTTCGGCCGTCTTCTTGCCGATGCCGGGCACCTTCACGAGGCGGCCCGCTTCCTGGCGCGTGACGGCCTGCGACAGGTCGGCAATCGACATGCCGGACAGGATCGACAGGGCCATGCGCGCGCCGATGCCGGTGATCTTGATCAGCTGGCGGAACACGGCGCGTTCCTCGGCATTGCCGAAGCCGTACAGCAGGTGGGCGTCCTCGCGCACGGTCAGGTGCGTGTACAGCATCACCCGCTCGCCCGTGTGCGGCAGGTTGTAGAAGGTGCTCATCGGTACATCCACCTCGTAGCCGACGCCCTGCACGTCGACCAGCAGTTGCGGCGGATTTTTTTCAAGCAGAACACCGGAGAGACGTCCGATCATGGTGAAGCCCTGGAATTTTGGAGATGGAAGGAGTTTAGCCGACGAGGCGGCCGCGCTTCATGTGCAGTGCGAAGCCGGACGGCCCGGCCGTGGACGCGATGGCGGCCAGCGCGCCCTGTGCGTTGGCGTGGCAGATGGCGACACCGAGGGCATCGGCCGCGTCGCTGCCCGGCAGGCCAGGCAGCGCCAGCAGGCGCGCGACCATGTCCTGCACCTGCTCCTTGGCGGCCTTGCCGGTGCCCGTGACGGCCTGCTTGATCTGCGTGGGCGAATACTCGGCCACCGTCAGCGTCGCGCTCATCAGCCCGCAGATGGCGGCACCGCGCGCCTGCCCCAGCAGCAGGGTCGATTGGGGATTGACGTTGACGAAGACTTTTTCGATCGCGGCGCAGTCCGGCTGGTAGGTGACCGTCAGCTCGGCCACGCTGTCGAGGATGACTTTCAGCCGCGTCGGCAAATCCCCTTCGCCGCTCTTGATGGTGCCGGAGGCGATGTAGCGCAGCTTCGTGCCCTGCTTGTGGATGACGCCGAAGCCCGTTGTGCGCAGGCCAGGGTCGATGCCGAGAATGATCATCGCTTGATTGTATGCAGTAAAGAAAGCGCCCGCAATAGCGGGCGCCATTTGGATCCGATTACGGCCGGGTTCGTGTCCACCTTGGGGTCAACCCCGTTTTCGGACACGGCCTCAACCGTAATACTGTTGTGCTCGTGTCCGATTTTGGGGTTGACCCCCTGGTGGACACGGACTGAGCCGTGGATGCTGGATCAGTGCCGGAAGTGGCGGGTGCCGGTGTACAGCATCACCACGCCGCGTTCGTCGGCGGCGTCGATGACTTCCTGGTCGCGCATCGAGCCGCCCGGCTGAATGACGCAGGTGGCGCCGGCATCGACGACGACATCGAGGCCGTCGCGGAACGGGAAGAACGCGTCCGAGGCGACCACGGAACCGGTCAGCGTCAGGCCGGCGTTCTGCGCCTTGATCGAGGCGATGCGCGCGGAGTCGATGCGGCTCATCTGGCCGGCACCCACGCCGAGGGTCATGTTGTTACCGCAGAAGACGATTGCGTTCGATTTCACGTACTTCGCCACCTTCCAGGCGAACATCAGGTCGGCCAGCTGCTGCAGCGTCGGCTGCAGCTTCGTGACGACGCGCAGGTCGCCCTGCTGCACGTTCTTCGAATCGGCCGACTGCACCAGCAGGCCGCCGCCGACGCGCTTGAAGTCCATGCCATTGACACCGTCACCGAGGGCGATCTCCAGCAGGCGCACGTTCTGCTTGGCCGACATGATCTGCTTCGCTTCGTCCGTGAACGACGGCGCGATCAGCACTTCCACGAACAGCTTGGCCAGCTCGGTGGCGGCGGCCGCATCGACCGGCACGTTGAAGGCGATAATGCCGCCGAACGCCGATGTGGGATCCGTCTGCAGCGCGCGGCTGTAGGCTTCCACGGCCGAACCGCCCAGCGCCACGCCGCACGGGTTGGCATGCTTGACGATCACGCAGGCGGCCGGCTGGCCGATGCCGGTGAAGCTTTTGACGCATTCCCAGGCCGCATCGGCATCGGCGATATTGTTGAACGACAGTTCCTTGCCCTGCAGCTGGCGGTAATTGGCCAGCGCGCCCACGACGGCCTTGGTGTCGCGGTAGAACGCGGCCGACTGGTGCGGGTTCTCGCCGTAGCGCATGTCCTGCACCTTTTCAAACGCCACGTTCAGCGTCTGCGGATAGGCGCCACGGGTGGTGTGCGCGCGGTCCGGGCCCAGGCTGGACAGGTAGTTGGTGATGGCGCCGTCGTAGGCCGCCGTGTGCGCGTACACCTTCTTGGCCAGGTTGAAGCGCGTTTCGTAGCTGATGTAGCCGGGCGCATTGTCCGTCGTCTTCATCTCGGCCAGCACCACGCCGTAGTCGGACGGGTCGCAGATCACGACGACATCCTTGTGGTTCTTTGCCGCCGAGCGCAGCATGGCCGGGCCACCGATATCGATGTTCTCGATCGCGTCATCCAGCGTGCAGTCGTCCTTGGCGACGGTGGCCTGGAACGGGTACAGGTTGACGACCACCATGTCGATCGTCGGGATCGCATGCTCATCGAGCTTGGCCATATGCTCCGGGAAGTCGCGGCGCGCCAGGATGCCGCCGTGGACGGTCGGGTGCAGCGTCTTGACGCGGCCGTCCAGCATTTCCGGGAACCCCGTGTAGTCGGCGACTTCCGTGACGGCCAGGCCGTTTTCCTGCAGCAGCTTGGCGGTGCCGCCGGTGGACAGCAGGTTGACGCCCATGGCCGACAGCGCGCGGGCGAAGTCCAGCACGCCGGTCTTGTCGGATACGGAAATGAGAGCTTGTTTGATCATGGCTGTGATGAGTAGTGGGTGTCTGTGCGGGCCGATGGCATGCGGCCGGAGGCCACGCCACTGGCCGGATGAATAGCCTTACAGCAGGCCGTGTTCCTGCAGTTTCTTGCGCAGCGTATTGCGGTTGATACCCAGCATCTGGGCGGCGTGCGACTGGTTGCCGTCGGCACGCGTCATCACCACCTGCAGCACCGGCTTTTCGACGGTCATGACGACCATGTCGTAGATGTTCGACGGCTGCTGTTCGCCCAGGTCGTTGAAATATTCCTCGAGGCTTTTCGTCACGACTTCCTGGATGCTTTCTTTGCTCATGTTCTTGTATTTACGCTAAATGTTTGCCGATCCGGCGCCATGTCAGGCGGCCAGCATTTCTTCGGCGAGGCGGTATTGTAACCGTTCGCCATGCTTCCACTGGGATTCGAAGAAGCCGTCCACCGCCCGCAATTGCTCGGTCGTGGATTCCAGAAGGTTCATCTGCTGGCGGAATTGTTCGCCGCCCGGCAGGTCGCGCACATACCAGCCGATATGCTTGCGCGCGGTGCGCACGCCCAGGTTGTCGCCGTAGAAGGCGTAGTGGGCGCGCAGGTGTTCGTCCATGAGCTGGCGCACTTCCGCCACCAGCGGCGGCGGCAGGTGCGTGCCCGTCTGCAGGTAATGGTCGATCTCGCGGAAGATCCACGGCCGGCCCTGCGCGGCGCGGCCCACCATCACGGCATCGGCACCCGTGCGGTCCAGCACGAAGCGGGCCTTTTCCGGCGTGGTGATGTCGCCGTTGGCCACCACGGGGATCTTCACGGCTGCCTTGACGGCGGCGATGGTGTCGTACTCGGCATCGCCCGTGTAGCCGTCGGCGCGGGTGCGGCCATGCAGGGTCAGCATCTGGATGCCGGCCTCCTCGGCGATACGGGCAATCGTCAGCGCGTTCCTGTTGTCGCGGTTCCAGCCGGTGCGGAATTTCAAGGTGACGGGTACGGATACCGACTGCACCACGGCATGCAGGATGCTTTCGACGAGATCCTCGAACTGCAGCAGCGCCGAGCCGCTCCACTTGTTGCACACCTTCTTCACCGGGCAGCCCATATTGATGTCGATGATCTGGGCGCCCTTGTCCACGTTGAACTTCGCGCAGTCGGCCATTTCCTGCGGATCGGAACCGGCGATCTGCACGGCCTTCGGCTCCATCTCGCCGGCGTGGTCGATGCGGCGCGAACTCTTCTCGCTCGCCCACACGCGCGGGTTCGACGCGGCCATCTCGGACACGGCATAGCCGGCGCCCAGCTCCTTGCAGAGTTGCCGGTAAGGACGGTCGGTGACGCCCGCCATCGGGGCGACGAACACATTGTTGCGCAGTTGATATGGACCGATTTGCACTGGATGGGAAGCGGAGTCGCGAAGGTGAAGTCTTTGGGGGAACCTGCAATTCTACCCCAAGGGCTGCTCAATTAATAAGCACTATTTTGTACGGGCGGGGCAAGTGCTCAATTATGTGATCGCGGCTGCACGTCACTGGGCCGCCGATGTTGCCCGAAAAATGGGGTCTGTCCCCATTTTTCCGGCAACTTCAGATGTCGTCGAGCGCGGTGGCGAGGTGGTCGACGTCGCCCCAGTGGCTGAGCGCCAGGCGGCCGTTGGACCAGGTGAAGCGGTTGATGCTGGCGTTGCGCACCTGGAAGTTGCGCGGGCTTTCCAGCGCCATCGCGGTGGCGGCGCGGTAGGCGCATTCCAGCACGCCGCCGTGGGCGACGATCACCAGCCGCTGGCCGGCATACTGGTCGGCCCAGCGGCCGACCGCGGCGGTGGAGCGCTCGTAGAAGTGGCGGAAGCTCTCGGCATGACGCTCGCCATGCGGCATCACGGCATCCACGTGCCGGCCCTGCCAGGCAGCGAAGTGGTCCGGGTAGCGCTCTTCGATCTCGGTATACAACAGGCCTTCGAACACGCCATAGCCCCGTTCGCGCAGTTCGCGGTCCGTGTGGAACGGCACGTGGTGGTGCTCGGCCACGGCCTGGGCCGTGTGCATCGCCCGCTGCAGGTCGCTCGACACGATGGCGGCCAGCGGCTCGGCCGCCAGCGCGCGGGCCAGTGCCGAGGCCTGGCGGCGTCCTGCATCGTTCAGGCCGATGTCCAGGTGCCCCTGCAGGCGGCGCACCGCGTTCCACGCCGTTTCGCCGTGGCGGATCAGCAGCAGTTCCGTCGTCATGCGGACTTCACGGTCGTGTTCAGGCTGTAGGTGCCGATCAGCTGGGCTTCATCGAGGATGTGGCCGTGCAGCGCCGCCAGCGCCTGCCGGGCCGTGAAGTCGCCTTCCACGGGCAGCCGCGGCACGTCGATCGCATACAGCCGGAAGATGTAGTGGTGCACGCGCTCGTCGTTCCATGGCGGGCACGGGCCGTCGTAGCCGAAATAGCGGCCGGCCATGGCCGGATCGGCGGCGAACCAGCCCGTGTAGTCGTTCTGGCCCTGGCGCATCTGCGCCGCGCCGTCGCTCAGCTGCGGCCCTGGTTTACCCTTCGGCGTGACGCCGTTCGAATAATCGCCGGCCGGCAGACTGGCCAGCGTGGGCGGAATATCGACCAGCGCCCAATGATAAAAGTCGCCGCGTGGCAGGTCGGCCGGAACGGTTTTGCCCTCCTGGTTGACGTCCGTGCCGACCGTGGGCGCATCGCCGTCGATGCACAGCAGCACCAGCGAGGCCGTGCCGGCCGGGATATCGTCCCACGCCAGGTGGGGATTGCGGTTGCCGGCCAGGCGCACGTGCCCCGCCGGATCCGGCTCGGCAAAGGCGAATGCTGGGGGAATCGCGGCACCGTTCTTGAATGAATCGCTCCACAAGCGCATACGTCGTCCTTAAGTCGAAGCCTGTTGTTTACTTGGACCCACCTGGAGCCAGAACGTTACCGGGCCGTCGTTGGTCAGCGCGACTTTCATGTCCGCGCCGAACTGGCCCGTCTGCACGACGGCATGGCGGCTGCGCGCGGCGCGCACGAAATGGTCGAACAGGCGCCGGCCGTCTTCCGGCGCGGCGGCCGGCGAGAACGAGGGGCGCGTGCCGGAGCGCGTGTCCGCCGCCAGCGTGAACTGCGGCACCAGCAGCAGGCCGCCGGCCACGTCCGTGACGCTGCGGTTCATCTTGCCGGCCTCGTCGGAGAAGACGCGGTAGGCCAGCAGCTTGGCCAGCAGTGCCTCGGCCTCCTTTTCGGTATCGCCCTTCTCCGCGCAGACCAGCACCATCAGCCCGCCATCGATGGCACCGATCACGGCGCCGTCGACGACGACCTGGGCCGACGTCACCCTCTGGAGTAAAGCAATCATGCCGTCAGCGTGATCCGGGCGAACTTGCGCTTGCCCACCTGCAGCACGAACGTGCTGGCCTCGGCCTTCAGGGCCTTGTCGCTGATGACGGTGCCGTCGATGCGCACGCCGCCTTGGTCGATCATGCGCATCGCTTCGGATGTCGAGGCGCACAGCCCGGTCTGCTTGAGCAGCTGCGCCACGCCCAGCGGCGCACCGGTCACGCCGATCTCGGCGATATCGTCCGGAATGCCGCCCTTCGAGCGGTTGACGAAGTCGGCCAGCGCATCCTCGGCCGCCTGGCGCGAGTGGAAGCGTTCGACGATTTCCTGGGCGATCGCCACTTTCGCATCGCGCGGATTGGCGCCGTTCGCGACGGCCTGCTTCAGGTTCGCCACCTCGTCCAGCGAACGCCACGACAGCAGCTCGTAGTAGCGCCACATCATCGTGTCCGAGATGCTCATCACTTTCGCGAACATGGTGTTGGCCGGCTCGGTGATGCCGATGTAGTTGTTCTTCGACTTCGACATCTTGTCGACGCCGTCGAGGCCTTCCAGCAGCGGCATCGTCAGGATGCACTGCGGCTCCTGGCCCCAGTCCTTCTGCAGCTCGCGGCCCACCAGCAGGTTGAACTTCTGGTCCGTGCCGCCCAGCTCCAGGTCGCTCTTCAGGGCCACAGAGTCGTAGCCCTGCATCAGCGGGTACAGGAACTCATGCACCGAGATCGGTGTCCCATTCTTGAAGCGCTTGGCAAAGTCGTCGCGCTCCATCATGCGGGCGACGGTGTAGCGGGAAGCGAGCTGGATCATGCCGCGCGCGCCCAGCTGGTCGCACCATTCCGAGTTGTAGCGGATTTCCGTCTTCTCCGGATCGAGCACCAGCGAGGCCTGCTTGAAGTAGGTCTGCGCGTTCTGTTCGATCTGTTCGCGCGTGAGCGGCGGGCGGGTGGCATTGCGGCCGGAAGGGTCGCCGATCATCGACGTGAAGTCGCCGATCAGGAAGATCACCTGGTGACCCAGGTTCTGCAGCTGGCGCATCTTGTTCAGCACCACCGTGTGGCCCAGGTGCAGGTCGGGCGCCGTGGGGTCGAGGCCCAGCTTGATGCGCAGCGGCACGCCGCTGGCTTCGGAACGGGCCAGCTTCTGGGCGAATTCGCTCTCGATCAGCAGTTCGTCGACGCCGCGCTTGGCGACCGCGAGCGCTTCCTGGACAGCATCGCTCAGCGGGAATTTGGTAACAGGGAGGGCGGAGTTTGTTGCGCTATTGGTCGCGGCAGCAGTGGCGGAAGGAAGGTCTGGCGCCGGGGTGTTCTTATCCATGAATCGCAGAATTTTCTCAAAATGTTGGCGTAGCGCAGGAATGCGTTATAATGCCCGATCCCATCAATCTTGCCCAACGAAAACGAGCTAAATCAACAAGTTACAATAAAAAAAGCTAAAAAATCATCGTTCAAGCGGCAAATTCTAACTGATTGCATGAACCCAATACATAAGTTCACAAGCTCGCGCTTGTATCATCTGCTAGGTTCGACCCGCAAGGCCCGCATCGTCAGCGCGTCCGCCGTGGCGCTCACTTTCGTTGCCTTTGGCGCCGCCGGTGTGGCCCCGCTGGCCATGGATGACGACAATCTGCCGGTCAAGACGATCACGCAGGACATCGCCTCGCCGAACCTCTCCTCCCAGCTCACCGAAATCGATCAACAGGACGACACGCAGAAGTATGTGCGTGAAGAACGCATCCGCGCCGGCGATACGCTGGCCACGCTGATGCAGCGCCTGGGTGTCGACGACGATGCCGCGGAAACCTTCATCAAGAAGGACAAGACCGCCAAGGCCGTGATGCAGCTGCGCACCGGCAAGCGCGTGCTGGCCCAGACCGATGACGATGGCAAGCTGCTGTGGCTGCGCGCCAGCATCGTCGACGGCAAGGACATCCCCGTCAAGACTGTTTCGATTACGAAAAAAGGCGAAGGTTTCACCGCCGACGAAGCACCGATCAAGCTGGAACGCCGCGTGGAGATGCATGCCCGCGACATCACGTCCACGCTGTTCGCTGCCACCGATTCCGATGCGGACGGTGCCCGCCTGCCGGATGCCATCGTGCGCCAGATCCTGGAAATGTTCTCGACCAATATCGACTTCCGCTCCGACGTGAAGCGCGGCGACCGCTTCAACGTGGTGTACGAAACGTTCTGGCAGGATGGCGAGATGGTGCGCGTGGGCCGCATCCTGGCCGGTGAATTCACCAACCGCGGCACGACGTATCAGTCCGTGTGGTTCGAGGACCCTGCCAGCAAGACGGGCGGCGGCTACTACAGCTTCGACGGCAAGGCGCTGAAGAAGGCCTTCCTGAAATCGCCGCTGGAATTCACGCGTGTGTCGTCCGGCTTCTCGATGCGCGTGCACCCGATCTCGGGCGACTGGAAAGCCCACAAGGGCATTGACTTCGCGGCACCGACCGGTACGCCGATCCGCGCTGCTGGCGATGGCGTCATTGATTTTGCCGGCACGCAGAATGGCTACGGCAATGTGATCGTGCTGAAGCACTGGAACAACTACTCGACCGCCTACGCGCACATGAGCCGTTTTGCGGCGGGCGTGAAGAAGGGCCAGAAAGTCAGCCAGGGCGACCTGATCGGCTACGTGGGCACGACCGGCTGGTCGACCGGCGCGCACCTGCACTACGAATTCCGCGTGGGCGGCGAAGCGAAGGATCCGGCCAAGCTGAACTTGCTGGCCCAGGCGCCCCTGACGGCTGCCGAAAAAGCCCGTTTCAACGCGGTGGCTGGCGACATGATCCACCGTTTTGCCTTGCTGCGTCCGGTAGGTTCGGCCAGCACCCTGGCACAGAAGTAATCCTTCCGTACTCCTGAACGCGGCGCCTTCGTGGCGCCGTTTTCTATTCCGCCCTCACTGTGAAACCAGTGTATTCCCCTGTTCGCGCAACGACTGTTAGCTGTTTCACATTCAGGCACATCCGGGCACAATAGCCACAACATCTACTTTCGTTACTTCTGATGAGCCTGTTTATCGGTTTGATGTCCGGCACCAGCCTCGACGGCGTCGATGGCGTGCTGGTCGAGTTCTGGGCCGGCGCCGCGCGCACGATGGCGTCGCATCACCTGCCCTATCCCGCACCGCTGCTGGCCGAGCTGCGTGCACTGCAGGCGGCAGGCGACAATGAACTGGAACGCGAGGCGCTGGCCGGCATCGGCATCGCGCAGGTCTACGCGCAATGCGTGGCGGCGCTGCTGGAAAAGTCCGGCATGCAGGCGGCCGATGTGCGGGCGATCGGCGCCCATGGCCAGACGATCCGTCACCGTCCGGAACTGGGCTACACGCGCCAGACGATCAACGGCGCGGTGCTGGCGGAACTGTCCTGCATCGATGCGATCGTCGACTTCCGTTCGCGGGACGTGGCGGCCGGCGGCCAGGGCGCGCCGCTGGTGCCGGCCGCGCACCTGGCGCTGTTCGGCGAACCGGGCAGGACGCGCGTGCTGGCCAATATCGGCGGTATCGGCAATATCAGCGTGCTGCCGGCGGACGGCCATGTGACGGGCTTCGACACGGGCCCCGGCAACGTACTGATCGATGAATGGACCCGGCTGCATCTGGGCAAGCCCTACGACGAACAGGGCGCGTGGGCGGCCTCCGGCACGGTGCTGCCGGCGTTGCTGCAGTCGCTGCTGGCCGAACCCTACTTCGCGCTCCCGCCGCCGAAAAGCACGGGGCGCGACCTGTTCCACCTGGACTGGGTGCATGCGCGGCTGGCGGGCTTCGAAAGCGCGGCCACGCAGGATGTGGCAGCCACCCTCACGCAGCTGACGGCCATCACGCTGGCACGCGGCATCCGCGAGCATGCGCCGGACGCCGATGCGCTGTTCGTCTGCGGCGGCGGCGCGTTCAATGCCACCCTGCTGGGCATGCTCGCTACCGAGCTGGGCAGTGGCGTGAAAGTGCAGACGACGCTGGCGTTGGGTGCCGATCCCTCGCATGTCGAGGCGCTGTGCTGGGCCTGGCTGGCGTGGCGTTTCGACGAGCGCAAGGCCGGCAACCTGCCGTCCGTCACGGGCGCCGGCGGCGAACGCGTGCTGGGCGCGCTGTATCCGCGCTGAGTTTCCTACTTGGTGCCTGCGAGCAGATGGGCCACGAGTGCATTTGCATGGCCGTGGCCGAGGCCGTGCTCGCTCTTCAGCCAGTTCACCAGCGCCATGTGCTTTGCTCCTGCCTGACGCTCGCGCAACAGCGTTAACCAGTGTTCCACCGGGTGGCCGTAGGTTTTCTCGATGGACGGGAAATAGGACGCTGGTCCCTTGGCTGTGCTGGTCACGATGATCTCCTGAAGGTACACGGCAGTGGGCCGCTCTCCTTCACAACGGCCCGGGGGTGCGTACATCGACACGCCCATGATTGGAAAAACAAATCACTCCGGTCGAAACAATCAATTTTCCCTAATAAACGAGAATCGTTATCATCTGCCTCAACGGTTAATTACAGCAGAGGCAGTCATGATCATTGCAGCGAAAAAACTCAGCCAGGTCACCACCCACATGGGCATCGCGTTCACGCTGATCTACCTGACGACGGGTTCGCTGGCGCTGGGCGGCCTGGCCGCTATCATCGAGCCAATCATCAACGTCGCCCTGCTGCCGCTGCACGAAGGTTTCTGGCACCGTCTGCGCCACCGCTCGGCCCGCAACGCCACCGCGCTGCTGGCCGCCGAAAAACTGAGCCAGACGGCCTTCCACCTCGTCATCGCCTTCGCCGTGATGTACCTTGCCACCGGCTCGCTCGCCTTCGGCGGCCTGGCTGCGGTCCTCGAGCCGATCCTGAACGTGATCGTCCTCCCCTTCCATGACCGCAAATGGGACGAGCTCGCCGCACGCCTCGCCTCCAGCGCCCGCCCCGCCACCGCCTGATCTACCGCCGAGCTCGTGTCCACTCAGGGATCAACCCCGAAATCGGACACGAGCCCATCCTTACGAATGCCGAGCTCGTGTCCGAAAATGGGGTTGACCCCACGGTGGACACAGGCTCGGCCGTAAACGAAAAACGGCGGGGAGCCGAAGCTGCCCGCCGTGATGGGGATGCTGTATTGCTTAGACGGAGAACGAGGAACCGCAGCCGCAGGTGGACGTGGCCGACGGGTTCTTGATCACGAACTGGGCGCCTTCCAGGTCGTCCTTGTAGTCGATCTCGGCGCCGACCAGGTACTGGTAGCTCATCGAGTCGATCAGCAGCTGGACGCCGTTCTTGACCATCGTGGTGTCGTCTTCGTTGACGATTTCATCGAACGTGAAACCGTACTGGAAGCCGGAGCAGCCGCCGCCCTGCACGAACACGCGCAGTTTGAGGTCCGGATTGCCTTCTTCCTCGATCAGCTGGGCCACTTTGTCGGCCGCGCTGTCCGTGAAGACGATCGGTGCCGGCATGCCGTCGATCGTGGTGCTCGTTGCCGCTTCCGTTACTGCCGCTTCTGCTACTGCATTCATGAGGAACTCCTACTGATATTCGTTGGGGTCCATTATAGACCCTTGCGCCGCCTGCTGCTGCGGAGGGCTTCATTTCCGGGGGATATGAAGCCCAAGATGTGGCACCCCGGCCGCAATGCAATGTCGGAGTGTCAAGGAAGCAGCGCGATCGTATTCAGGCCGAGGCTTTCTTCCAGGCCGAACATCAGGTTCATGCACTGCACGGCCTGGCCGGATGCGCCCTTCACCAGGTTGTCCTGCACCACCAGCACGATGACGGTGTTGCCATTGTCCGGACGGTGCACCGCCAGGCGCAGCATGTTCGAACCCTTGGTGGTGCGCGTTTCCGGATGCGAACCGAACGGCATCACGTCGACGAACTGCTCGCCCGCGTACGCATCCTCGAACAGCTTCTGCAGTTCCTCGTTGCCGATGTCCTTCGTCAGCTTGGCGTACAGGGTCGAGTGCATGCCGCGGATCATCGGCACCAGGTGCGGCGTGAAGATCAGCGAGACCTTCTCGTCTGTCAGGCGCTGCAACTGCGCCGTGGTTTCCGGCGTGTGGCGGTGGCCGGACACGCCGTAAGCCTTGAAGTTGTCGCTGGACTCGGAGAACAGGATGCCGATCTCGGCCTTGCGACCCGCGCCGGACACACCGGACTTGCAGTCAGCGATCAGGTTGCCAGCATCGATCACGCCGGCCTTCAGCAGCGGCGCGAAGCCGACCTGCATCGTGTTCGGATAGCAGCCCGGATTGGCGATCAGGTTCGCGCCCCGGATCTCTTCACGGTTCAGCTCGACAAGACCGTACACGGCCTGCTCCAGCAGTTCCGGCGCGGTGTGGTCGATCTTGTACGTCTTCTCGAACACGGCGCGGTCCTTGATGCGGAAGTCCGCTGCCAGGTCGATCACCTTCACGCCCTTGGCCAGCAGTTCCGGCGCCTGCGCCATGGCCACGCCATGCGGGGTGGCAAAGAACACGACGTCGCACTGCGTCAGGTCGACCTTGTCCGGCGCCGAAAACGCCAGGTCCACGCGGCCGCGCAGCGACGGATACATGTCGGCCACGGGCAGGCCATCTTCCTTGCGCGACGTGATGGCCGTCAGCTGCACCTTGGGATGGACGGCCAACAATCGCAGCAGTTCCACGCCGGTGTAGCCGGTGCCGCCTACGATGCCAACTTTGATCATGTTCTTCTTCCTTGCCGAATGTTTTAGTGAGGAGGGATTTTATCAGTCTCTTGTGACGTATGTTTTACCGGTCGGTCACGCCACGCACGCACCGCTTTCAGGCAATGCACCACGCCGCAGTGCCGATCTGGTGCATGCCCTGGCCTTCCCGGCGTGAACCGGCGGCCCGGCCTGAATCCCCAGCATGCCCGCAAGCCCCTGCACAAGCCACTTCGCGCGACCAGCGCAGGCACTGGCACACCATTTGCTAAACACTGCATACCATCTTGTATGCAAGATTGAACACAATGACGACGACCATGGACTTCACGAACATCGCCACCCTCCAGGCGCACTACCGCGATGGCACTCTCACCCCGGCCGATCTGGTGCGCCAGCTGGACGCGCGCATCGCAGCGGCCAATCGCCCGGAGATCTGGATCAGCCGCATGGGCGATGACGCCATGGATCGCCAGCTGGCGATGCTCGATGCGGCATGGCAGCAGCATGGCCCCGCCATATTCGACACGCTCCCCCTGTTCGGCATCCCCTTCGCCGTGAAGGACAATATCGACGTGGCCGGCATCCCGACGACGGCCGCCTGCCCCGCTTTTGCCTACGTGCCGGACGAGGACGCCCACGCCGTGCGCAAGCTGCTCGATGCCGGCGCCCTGTTGCTGGGCAAGACCAACCTCGACCAGTTCGCCACCGGCCTGGTCGGCACCCGTTCGCCGCATGGCGCGGTGCGCAATGCGCTGAACCCGGAATATGTGTCGGGCGGCTCCAGCGCCGGCTCGGCGGTGGCCGTGGCGCTCGGCATGGCCAGCTTCACGCTGGGCACCGATACGGCCGGTTCGGGCCGCGTGCCGGCCGGCTTCAACGGGATCGTCGGGCTGAAGCCCACCAGGGGCCTGGTCAGCACCCGCGGCGTGGTGCCGGCCTGCCGCAGCCTCGATTGCGTGTCCATCTTTGCCCGCTCCGTCGACGACGCCTGGCAGGTGCTGCGCTGCATCGCCGGCCACGACCCGCAGGATCCATTCTCGCGCCAGGTCGCCATGGGCGGCGCGCAGCCCGAAGGCAAGCGGGGCTACCGCATCGCCGTCCCGGACCGCCTGGAATTCTTCGGCGATGGCGCGGCCGAAGCAGCCTTCGATGCCGCCCTGCTCGCCTGGGCCACGATGCCCGGCGCCCAGATCGTGCGGATACCGTTCCAGCCGTTCGCCGATGCCGCCCGCCTGCTGTACGCCGGCCCGTGGGTGGCCGAACGCCGCGCCGCCATCGGCGAGCTGTTCGAGCGCGACCCGGAAGCGCTGGACCCGACCGTGCGCGGCATCGTCGCCCAGGCCGACGGCTACAGCGCCGTCGATGCCTTCGAAGGCCAGTACCGTCTCGCCGCGCTGCGCCGCCAGGCCGAAGCGAGCCTGCGCGACATCGACTTCCTGCTGGTGCCCACCGCGCCGACGATGCCGACGATCGCCGAAGTCCAGGCCGAGCCGGTCCTGCGCAACAGCGAGCTGGGTTACTACACCAACTTCGTGAACTTCTTCGACATGGCGGCGCTGGCGATTCCCGCCGGTTACCGTCCCGACGGGCTGCCGGCCGGCGTAACGATCGTCGGCCGCGCCGGCTCGGACCATCTGCTGGCCCTGGCCGGCGCCGCGTTCAACGCGCCGTTCGCCGACGCCCGCGCTGCCGCCGCCAGCCTTGCCGCCAATCCGCTGCCGTTCAGCGAACCAACCGTGATGCTGGCCGTCGTCGGCGCGCACCTGGAAGGCCAGCCGCTGAACTGGCAGCTGCTCGAACGGGGCGCCCGCAAGCTGCGCAGCACCCGCACGTCGCCCGACTACCGCCTGTACGCGCTGGCCGGCACCACCCCGCCGAAACCCGGCCTGGCACGCGTCGACAGGGACGGCGCTGCCATCGAGGTCGAAACGTGGGAGCTGCCGCTGCGGCTGTTCGGCAGCTTCGTCGCCGCCATCCCGGCGCCCCTCGGCATCGGCTCGGTGCGGCTGGAGGATGGCAGCACAGTCAAGGGCTTCATCTGCGAAGGCGCCGCCCTGGCCGGCGCACGCGACATCACCCATTTCGGCGGCTGGCGCGCGTACCTGCGCGACGGCCAGTCCACCTGAACCACTCGATCCATCATCTGAAAGGGATTTCATGAACAAGCTCGACCGCCGCAACTTCCTGAAGGCCACCGGTGCCGTCGCCCTCGGCAGCGCCATGCCGCTGCAGTTCGCGTTCGGCGCGGATGGCAAGCTGACCGTCGGCTTCATCTACGTGGGCCCGCGCGACGACTTCGGCTACAACCAGGCCCACGCGCAGGCCGCCGCCGCCATCAAGAAAATGCCGGGCGTGAAAGTCATCGAGGAAGAGCGCGTGCCGGAAACCGTCGCGGTGCAGAAATCGATGCAGGCGATGATCGCCCAGGATGGCGCCGGCCTGATCTTCCCGACGTCCTTCGGCTATTTCGATCCGCATGTGATCAAGGTCGCCGAACAGAACCCGAAGGTGCGCTTCGCCCACTGCGGCGGCCTGTGGACCAAGGGCAAGCACCCGGTCAACGCAGGCAGCTTCTTCGGCTATATCGAGGAATGCCAGTACCTGAACGGCGTCGTGGCCGGCCACATGAGCAAGACAAAAAAACTGGGCTTCGTGGCCGCCAAGCCGATTCCGCAAGTCCTCCGCAACATCAACGCCTTCGCGCTGGGCGCGCAGTCGGTCGATCCGTCGATCACGGTGCGCGTGATCTTCACGGGCGACTGGTCGCTGCCGGTCAAGGAAGCGGAAGCTGCCAACAGCCTGATCGACCAGAAGTGCGATGTGCTGACCTGCCACGTCGACGGCCCGAAGGTGATCGTGGAGACGGCGGAAAAACGCGGCGCCATGACCTGCGGCTACCACGCCAGCCAGGCCAGGCTGGCGCCGAAGGGCTACCTCACCGGCGCCGAATGGGACTGGGTCACGCCCTATACCGTGTTCGTGAAAGGCGCGCTGGAAGGCAGGCCGATGACCAACTTCCTGCGCGGCGGCCTGAAGGAAGGCTTCGTGAAGATGTCCCCGTACGGTCCGGCCGTCACGGCAAAGGCGAAGGCCAATGCCGACCAGGTGAAAGCGAAAATGCTGGCCGGCCAGTACCCGATCTTCAAGGGCCCGCTGAAGGACAACACGGGCAAGACCGTCATCCCGGCCGGCGTGGTGCAGCAGCAGACCGCGATCGAGCTGGAATCGATGAACTACCTGGTGGCCGGCGTCATCGGCCAGGTGTAACGGACGCGCGATGCTACCGATTTCCAGGCGCCTCCTGCCAGGGCTGCTGTCCGCAGTGCCCACGCTGTGCGCGCTGCTCTCCGCGCTGGCCATGTTCATGCTGTTCCTGCTCGTGCAGGGCCAGCCGGTGCTGGAAGCGTGCGCCCTCGTGTTCGAAGGCGCGTTCGGTTCCTCGTTCGCGTGGCAGAACACGCTGCAGCGCGCCGCGCCGCTGATGTTCACGGCGCTGTGCGTGGCGCTGCCGGCGCGCACGGGCCTCGTCATCATCGGTGGCGAAGGTGCGCTGGCGCTGGGCGGTCTGGCGGCGGCAATCGTGCCGCTGGCCTTCCCCGCGGCGATGCCCGGCCTGCCGGGACTGGTGCTGATGGGCGTGGCCGGTGCGCTGGCGGGCGGCCTGTGGATAGGGCTTGCCGGCTGGCTGCGGCAGGCGCGCGGCATCAATGAAACCATCGGCAGCCTGCTGCTGGCGTACATCGCGCTGGCCGTGTTCCGCCACCTGGTGGAAGGGCCGCTGCGCGATCCGGCCAGCCTGAACAAGCCTTCCACGCTGCCGCTGCCGGACCACCTGCTGATCGGCACCCTGCCCGGCCTCGACGTGCACTGGGGCCTGGTGTGGGGCGTACTGGCCTGCGTGGCGGCGCACCTGCTGGTCCGTTACAGCACGCTGGGCTTTACCATGTCCGTCACGGGCGGCAATGTGCGCGCCGCGAAGCTCGTCGGCCTGCCGGTGGGGCGCATCGTCTTCATCGCCTGCCTGCTGGGCGGCGCGGCGGCCGGCCTGGCCGGCATGTTCGAAGTCGCGGCCGTGCACGGCAATGCCAACACGGCGCTGCTGGCCGGCTATGGCTACAGCGGCATCCTGGTGGCCTTCGCGGCGCGCCAGAATCCGCTGGCCGTGATCGTGTGCGCCATCTTCATCGGCGGCATCGAGTCGAGCGGCAGCCTGCTGCAGCGCCGTCTCGACCTGCCCGATGCCACGACCCTGGTGCTGCAAGGCCTGCTGTTTACCAACCTGCTGGCATGCGAAGCGTTCACCGGCCGCCTGGCCCAGTGGCGCCTGCGGCTCGCCAGCCCTACCACCGGAGCGCAGCATGCCCGCATTTGACCTCGGCCTGGATTTCGGCGCCCTGCTTCTCGCTTTGTTTGCCGGCGCGATCCGCGTCGGCACGCCGTTCCTGTTCGTCAGCCTCGGCGAGTGCATCACGGAGAAGGCCGGCCGCGTCAACCTGGGCCTGGAAGGCATTCTCGTGTTCGGCGCGATGGCCGGTTACGGCACCGCGCTGGCCACCGGTTCGCCGTGGCTGGGCGTGCTGGGTGCCGGCTGTTCCGGCCTCGTGCTCGGCGCGCTGCATGGACTGGTGTGCTCGCTGCCGCGCGTGAACGACATCGCGTTCGGCATGGCGCTGATGCTGCTCGGTCTCGGCCTGGCCTTCTTCCTCGGCAAGCCGTACATCCAGCCGCAGGCGCCCGTGCTGCCGTCGATCGACTTCGGCGCGTGGAGCGACACATTGAGCAACAACGCAGCGCTGCACAGCGCCCTGCAGATCAACGGCCTGTTCCTGATCGGCGTGCTGCTGGCCGCCCTGCTGCACTGGGGGATGACGCACACGCGCTGGGGCCTGGTGCTGCGCCTCGTGGGCGACCATGCCGAAACGGCGCGTGCACTGGGCCTGCGCCTGACGCCCGTGCGCGTGATCGCCACGGCCTGCGGCGGCTTCCTGGCGGCCGTGGGCGGCGCCTACCTGTCGCTGTACTACCCGGGCAGCTGGAACGAAGGCCTGTCCAGCGGCCAGGGCCTGATGGCAGTGGCGCTGGTGATCTTCGCCCGCTGGCAGCCGCTGCGCTGCCTGCTGGCGGCCATGATCTTCGGTGCGGCCGGCGCCCTCGGCCCGGCCCTGCAATCGCTCGGCATCACGTCGGGCTACTACCTGTTCAACGCGGCGCCGTATGTGCTGACGCTGGCCATCATGATCGCCACCTGCCGGCCCAACCAGGCCATCGTCGGCGCTCCTGGCGAACTCAGTCTGACCCGCTAACCCAATTTCAAAGGAAACCCATGTCCGGTCTTGGTGGTCTCAACAAATCCCCGAACGGTGTCGTCATCGGCCTCGCGCAACTGCAGCTGCCCGATCCGCACACCCGCGAAGCACTGGCCGCGCAGGTCGACAAGGTCGTTGCGATGGTCGGCAAGGCGCGCCGCTCGTCGAACGCGATGGACCTGATCGTGTTTCCCGAATACTCGCTGCATGGCCTGTCGATGGACACGAATCCGGAGATCATGTGCCGGCTCGACGGCCCGGAAGTGGCCGCGCTGCGCCAGGCCTGCATCGATCACCGCATCTGGGGCTGCTTCTCCATCATGGAGTACAACCCGGACGGCAATCCGTACAACACGGGCCTGATCTTCGATGACCAGGGCGAGATGAAGCTGTACTACCGCAAGCTGCATCCCTGGGTGCCGGTCGAGCCCTGGGAGCCGGGCAACCTGGGCATCCCCGTCTGCGACGGTCCGAACGGCAGCAAGCTGGCGCTCATCATCTGCCACGACGGCATGTTCCCGGAGATGGCGCGCGAGTGCGCCTACAAGGGTGTCGAGATCATGCTCCGCACGGCCGGGTACACGACGCCGATCCGCCACAGCTGGAAGATCACCAACCAGGCCAACGCGTTCTGCAACCTGATGCAGACGGCCAGCGTGTGCATGTGCGGCTCGGACGGCACCTTCGATTCGATGGGCGAGGCGATGTTCGTGAATTTCGACGGCGTGCCGCTCGTCGAAGGCAATGGCCGCGCCGATGAAATCGTCACCTGCGAGCTGCGCCCGGACCTGGTGCGCGAAGCCCGCGTCCACTGGGGCGTGGAAAACAATATCTACCAGTTCGGCCACCGCGCCTATGTCGCCGTGAAGGGCGGCGCGCAGGACTGCCCCTACACCTATATGCACGACCTGGCCAAGGGAGAATATCGCCTGCCGTGGGAAGACGATGTCGTCCACAAGGATGGCAGCGCGTTCGGCTACGCGCCACCGACCCGCACTTTCAAGGGCTGACACCATGAGCACCGAACGCCACATCCACGCCGAGCCCTATCCCTGGCCCTACGACGGCAGCCTGGCGCCGCACAACACGGCGCTCGTCATCATCGACATGCAGACCGACTTCTGCGGCGTGGGCGGCTATGTCGACACGATGGGCTACGACCTGTCGCTGACGCGCGCGCCGATCGAACCGATCAAGGCCGTGCTGGCAAAGATGCGTGAACAGGGCTATCACATCATCCACACCCGCGAAGGCCACCGCCCCGACCTCTCGGACCTGCCGGCCAACAAGCGCTGGCGTTCCCAGCGCATCGGCGCCGGCATCGGCGATGCGGGGCCCTGCGGCCGCATCCTCGTGCGCGGCGAACCCGGTTGGGAAATCATCGAGGAGCTAGCGCCGCTGCCGGGCGAAGTCATCATCGACAAGCCGGGCAAGGGTTCGTTCTATGCCACGGACCTGGAGATGGTGCTGCACACGCGCGGCATCCGCAACCTCATCCTGACCGGCATCACGACGGACGTGTGCGTGCATACGACGATGCGCGATGCGAACGACCGCGGCTTCGAGTGCGTGCTGCTGGCCGACTGCTGCGGCGCCACCGACCATGGCAACCACCTGGCCGCGCTGCACATGATCAGGATGCAGGGCGGCGTGTTCGGCGCCGTGTCCGACTCCGGCGCCCTGCTCGCCACGCTGGGCCAGGAATGAACGGAGAAGCGCCATGCACGCCATGAAACTGGAAACCTACGAGGCCGGCAAGTCGTTCGGCGACTTCCGCGCGCTGGACGGCGTGTCGATCAAGGTGGCCGCCGGCACCGTGCACGCGCTGCTGGGCGAAAACGGCGCCGGCAAGAGCACGCTGGTGAAAGGGCTGATCGGCTACGCGCCGCTCGACCAGGGCGCGGTCATGCTGGACAACCGCGAACACGCCGTCGACAGCCCGCGCACCGCGCACGCGCTGGGCATCGGCATGGTGTATCAGCACTTCACGCTGGCGCCGGGCATGACGGTGGCGGAAAACCTGCTGCTTGCGCGCGGCCGGCTGCCATGGCGCATCGGCTGGAAGAAGGAACGGGCCGAACTGACGGCGTTCATGGACTCGATGCCCTTCCGCCTGCCGCTCGACCGCCTGTGCGGCAGCCTGGCGGCCGGCGAGAAGCAGAAGCTCGAGATCCTCAAGCAGCTGTACCTGAAGCGCCGCTTCCTGATCCTCGACGAACCGACCTCCGTGCTGACGCCGCAGGAAGCGCAGGAAGTGCTGGGCCTGGTGCGCGACCTGGCGCACCAGGGCGAGCTGACGGTGCTGATGATCACCCATAAATTCCATGAAGTGAGCGCGTTTGCCGATGCGGTCACCGTCCTGCGCAAGGGCAGGCAGGTCGGCGATGCGCTGGTGGCCGACACCACGCCCGACCTGCTGGCCTCGTGGATGATGGGCGAAGCGCGCATCGCTGCCGTACCGGCGCCGCGCACGCCGGTCCCGGCGGAGGCGCCGGTGGGCCTGCACGTTGATGACCTGTCGGTGCAGGGCGACCGTGGCGAGGCGGCGGTCTCGAACGTGTCGCTGCAGATCCGCAGGGGCGAGATCGTGGGCATCGCCGGCATCTCCGGCAATGGCCAGAAGGAGCTGGTGGAAGCGCTGCTGGGCCAGCGCGCGCCGAGTGGCGGCACCGTGTCCGTCAACGGCATGCCGTATCGCGGCACCCGTGCGGAAATCCGCGCGCGGCGCGTGTTCGCACTGCCCGAGGAGCCGCTGCACAACGCGTGCATCGCCGGCATGAGCGTGGCGGAGAACATGGCGCTGCGCGACTTCGATTTCGATGCCGGGCGCGGCCGCCGCCGCTGGCTCGTCGACCGCGCCGGCATGATGGCGCGGGCCCGCCAGCTGATCGCCGCCTTCAACGTCAGGCCGCCGCTGCCGCAGCGGCCGATCGGCACGCTCTCCGGCGGCAATGTGCAGCGTGCCGTGCTGGCCCGCGAGCTGGCCACCGGGGCGGATGTGCTGATCGCCGCCAATCCCGTCTTCGGCCTCGACTTCAAGGCGGTGGCCGACATCCACGCGCGCATCGTCGCCACGCGCGAACACGGCGCGGCCGTGCTGCTGGTGAGCGAGGACCTGGATGAACTGATCGAACTGTCGGACCGCCTGGTGGTGATCGCCGAGGGCCGCATCGTGTACGAATGCGCGGCGCGCGATGCCGACCGCGCCGTGCTGGGGCGCCATATGGCCAGCCACGGCGCAGCGCACCCGCTGGAGAAAGCCGCATGAAGCATCTGACCGTCGAAGCGCTGCCCTACCCTTACCGCTTCGCGCTATCGTCCACCGCGCTGGTCGTCATCGACATGCAGCGCGACTTCGTCGAACCGGGCGGCTTCGGCGAGGCGCTGGGCAATGACGTCACGCCGCTGGCCGCCATCGTGCCCACTGTCGCCGCACTGCTGGCCTTCGCGCGCGAGAACGGCATGCTGGTGGTGCACACGCGCGAATCGCATCTGCCCGATTTATCCGACTGTCCGCCGGCCAAGCGTGCACGCGGCAATCCAGTGCTCGGCATCGGCGATACCGGTCCGATGGGCCGCATCCTGGTGCGGGGCGAGCCGGGCAACCAGATCCTGCCCGAGGTGGCAACGGTCGACGGCGAGATCGTTATCGACAAACCCGGCAAGGGTGCGTTCTACGCCACCGGCCTGCACGAACTGCTACAGGAAAGCGGCATCACGCACCTGGTGTTTGCCGGCGTGACGACGGAAGTCTGCGTGCAGACGTCGATGCGCGAAGCGAACGACCGGGGCTACGAATGCCTGCTGGTGGAGGACGCCACCGCCAGCTATTTCAGCCACTTCAAGGAGGCGACGCTGGCGATGATTTATGCCCAGGGCGGCATCGTGGGCTGGACCGCGCCGCTTGCTGCGCTGGTGCGCGCCGCAACGTAAAGGAACGATATGGACATCAACAAGGCGGCCGTCGTCGCCGAGATCGACAGGCTTTTCGACGACTACGAAGCGGCGCTGCTGCGCAACGACCTCGCCGCGCTCGACCGTTATTTCTGGGAGTCGCCCGCCACTGTGCGCTACGGCGTGGTCGAGAACCTGTATGGCGCGGCGGACATTCGTGCGCACCGCCAGCGGCAGTGGACGCCGGTGCACCCCGAACGGCGCATCACCCGGCGCGTGACGACCACCTTCGGCGCAGACATGGGCACCGTCAGCATCGAGTTCAGCGCACCCGACACGCCGCGCATCGGCCGGCAGATGCAGACCTGGGTGCGCTTTCCGGAGGGCTGGCGGATCGTCGCGGCCCATGTCAGTATACCGTGACCTCCGGTTACCCTTCAGTTACCTCTCCGTTACGGACCGCCCCGATGCCCCAGGCCCCCGCCAACCCGCTTGCCGAACAGGTGTACTGCCGCCTGAAGGAAGACATCTTCGAGTTCCGCCTGCTGCCGGGCGACCGTTTCACGGAAACCGAGATGGCGGAGCGCTGCGAGGTGTCGCGCACGCCGCTGCGCGACGCGCTGTTCCGGCTGCAGCGCGAAGGCTACCTGGACGTGGCCTACCGGCGCGGCTGGCAGGTGCGCGCGCTCGACTTCGGGCACTTCGACAATCTGTACGACCTGCGCATCGTGCTGGAAACGGCCGCGCTGGAGCGCATCTGCCAGGCAGCCGAGCATCCGGCCGAGCTGCTGGAACTGGAGCGCATCTGGCTTGCGCCCGTGGCCGAGCGGGAGCAGGATGGCAAGATCGTCGCGCAGCTCGACGAACGCTTCCACGCGAGCCTGGTGGCTGCCGCGGGCAACCCGGAAATGAGCCGCGTGCACGCCGAGCTGACGGACAAGCTGCGCATCATCCGCCGCCTCGACTTCACCCAGGAACAGCGCGTGGACGCCACCTACGAGGAACACGGCAAGATCGTGGGCCTGCTGCTGCGCCGGAAATTCGCCGAGTCGGCGATGCTGCTGCGTGCTCACATCCAGCAGAGCAAGACCGAAGTGCGCAAGATCACGCTGCACCGCCTGCACGAGGCGCGGCTGGCCGGTTGAGCACAGGCCGGCCGCCGCTCCGGTATCATGCGGGGATGAATCAGATTTCCCTTACCTCCTATCGCCCCTTCATCATCGGCGTCGCCGGCGGCAGCGGCAGCGGCAAGTCCACCGTCTCGCAGCAGGTGCTGGCCTCGTTCGGCACCGACATGGTGTCCGTCGTGATGCAGGACGACTACTACAACGACCAGTCCGAGCTCACGCCGGAAGTGCGCCGCCAGCAGAACTACGACCATCCGAATGCCTTCGACTGGCCGCTGCTGGTCCAGCACGTGCAGGCCCTGCGCAACGGCCAGGCGATCGCGATGCCGGAGTATGACTTCACGATCGACAACCGCTCCAACAAGACCATCCCCGTCAAGCCCGCGCCGGTGATCGTGATCGAAGGCCTGTTCGCCCTGTACGACGCGGACCTGCGCGACATGATGTCGCTGAAGATCTTCGTCGACACCGCCTCGGACGTGCGCTTCATCCGCCGCATGCAGCGCGACATCAACGAGCGCGGGCGCTCGGTGGAAAGCATCGTCAACCAGTACATGGAAACGGTGCGGCCGATGCACAAGCAGTTCATCGAGCCGACCAAGCGGCATGCGGACGTCATCCTGCCGCATGGCGCGAATGATCCGGCGGTCGATATCATCACCACCAAGGTGGCCAGCGTCATCGGTCAGTTGAAACGAGGCAGCTAGCGACCCAACTGCGGCGGCCCGATCCTGTCGGGTCAGCTCTCGGGGTCGTAAGCGAACTCGCGGAGCTCCTGCGCGCAGCGGCAGGCGGTGGCAATCCTCGCCGCCCATTCGACGGCGGCCTCGCGCGACGGCAGCTCGAGCACGCAGAAGCCGCCATCGAATTCCCTGGTCTGCGGATAGGTTCCGTGCGTGGCAGTGCCGCCAGCGGCAACCAGCAGCGGCGCGGCATCCGTGTTGATACCGCCGGCGAATACATACACGCCGGCAGCCTTCGCCTCGCGGATCACCGCACGGGCCGCGTCGCCAACGGCAGGCAGGTCTTCGGCGGCGACATCCATTGCGGATGCCGGGAAGGAGATCAGGTACTTCGTCATCGCTGCGTCCTCCTGGTAGAAGAATTCGGTCCAGTCTACGCGGCACCTCACCTGCAGGGCAAGCTGTCCGGCGATCGAATCGATCCAGCCATAAAAAAAGCCACCGGCTTTGCAGCGGTGGCTTTTTTGTGGTGGCAGCGCACGGGGCGCTGCACACGGAAACGAATTAACGCTTCGAGAACTGCTTGGCGCGGCGTGCTTTGCGCAGGCCGACTTTCTTACGCTCGACTTCACGTGCATCGCGCGTCACGAAACCGGCGCGTGCCAGGTCTGGCTTCAGGGCTGCATCGTAGTCGATCAGGGCGCGGGTGATACCGTGGCGCACTGCACCTGCCTGGCCGGACTCGCCGCCGCCATGCACGTTGACCTTGATGTCGAAACGCTCGACGTTGCCGGTCAGTTCCAGCGGCTGACGGATCACCATCAGGCCGGTTTCGCGGGAGAAGTATTCCGACGCAGGCTTGCCGTTCACGATGATCTGGCCGGTGCCGACCTTGATGAACACGCGAGCCACTGCACTCTTGCGACGGCCGGTGCCGTAGTTGTAGTTACCGATCATGTCAGTTCCTTAGAATTCGAGTGCTTTGGGTTGCTGGGCAGCGTGCGGGTGCGAACCTTCGGCGTACACTTTCAGCTTCTTGATCATTGCGTAGCCCAGCGGGCCCTTTGGCAGCATGCCTTTGACGGCCTTTTCCAGGGCACGGCCCGGGAAGCGCTGTTGCATTTTCAGGAAGTTCGTTTCGTAGATACCGCCCGGGTAGCCGGAGTGACGGTAGTACGTCTTCTCGGTGGCTTTGGTACCGGTCACGCGCAGTTTGCCTGCATTGATGACGACGATGAAATCGCCCGTGTCGACGTGAGGGGTAAATTCTGGCTTGTGCTTGCCGCGCAGTCGGCGTGCCACTTCGCTGGCAACACGGCCGAGGACTTTGTCCGTCGCGTCAATCACGAACCAGTCGCGCTGGACTTCATGGCCCTTAGCGGAAAAAGTTTTCATGTTTGACTTCCTAATGAAGAATGTATAAACGCTCAAATGGTGGTTCCGCCATTGACATCGACGGACGCAGCCTTGTTGTTGACTTTTCCTGAGCGAACGGAAAGCCGGCGATTATAGCGCAGCCTTCGAAGCCGGGTCAAGCCGTTGCTGCGTGTGTTGCTCCGTATGCAATGTCACGCTAGACTGGCCCACCGCGATCGTCGAGAGGCCCCAGTGAACGTCCGCTGCACCGCTTTATCCCTGCTGCTGCTCGGCGGCCTGGCTGCCGCCGCCCCGCCGGGCCGCACCTGCCACCTGCCCGGCAGCGAGGAAGCGCTGCGCTGCGTGACCGTCCCGGTGCCGCTCGATTACGGCACGCCGGGCAAGACCATCACCGTCCACGCCACGGTTGCCGCGGCCTTCCGTGAATCGGCCCGTCCCGACCCGCTGTTCGTGCTGGCCGGCGGCCCGGGCCAGGCCGGCAGCGACATCCTGCCCGTCGTGCAGGCCGCCTTCCGCCGCGTGCGTGCCACCCGCGACATCGTGCTGATCGACCAGCGCGGCACCGGCCTGTCCGGCAAGCTCGACTGCAAAACGCCGCCGGACATCGACACGATGACGGAAGAGCAGGCCGATGCCGATGCCCTGCGCTGCGTGCGTTCGCTTGCCGCCCCCTACGGCAGCTACACCACCGACGCGGCGGCGCGCGACATCGAACGCGTGCGCCAGGCGCTGGGCTACAGGCAGATCAACCTGTGGGGCGGCTCGTACGGCACCCGCCTCGCCCAGCATTACGCGCGGCTGTATCCGGCCAGTGTGCGTGCCCTCGTGCTCGACGGCGTGGCCGCACCGGACCAGGTGATTCCCGCCGGCGGCCGCGATGCCCAGGCCGCCCTGGAGACCACGTTCGCGCAGTGCGAGAAGGAAGCCGCCTGTGCACGCACCTTCCCGGCCCTGCGCAGCGAGTTCGCGTCCCTTGCCAGCCAGCTTGCCAAAGGCCCCATCAAAATCGACATGGCCGATCCGCGTACGGCCGCAGTACGGCCCGTGACGATCAGCCTGCGCCGCTTCGTCGCCACCGTGCACCGGGTTCTGTATGCGCAGGCCGACGCGCGTTCACTGCCCTTCCTGATCCACAGCGCCTACAACGGCCGTTGGGAGCCCTTCGTCGCGCGCAGCAACCGTGACACCGACCTGTCGGCCGACGGCGCGATGGCCGGGCCGCTGTACCTGGCCGTCGTCTGCGCCGAGGACTTCCCGCGCCTGACGCCGCAGCTGGTGGCAGATGACACGCGAGGTTCCTTCCTCGGTGCGCCGCAGGTGACGCAGCTGGCGGCGCTCTGCCCTGCCGTCAACGTGAAACCGGTCGCCTGGCCGGCCGCCACGCGCATCGCCGCGCCGGCGCTGCTGCTGTCCGGCGCGCAGGATCCCGTCACGCCGCCCCGCCGCGCCGCGGCCGCCGCGCAGTGGATGCCCGCAGCGCAGCACCTGGTGGTGAAGAACGGCGGCCACATCGTCTCGCCGCTCGGCTGCATCCCGCGGCTGATGCGCGAGTTCCTCGACAGCCCCGCCACGCCGGTGGCCGCGGTCTGCCTGGACGAGATTCCCGCCCCCACCTTCCAGCTGGATGCCGCCGGCCCGCAACCCTGAACGATTCGGATACCCGCAATGATCGAAGTCCACGATGTGACGAAACACTTCGGCAAGGTGCAGGCCCTGGCCGGCGCCAGCTTCACCGCGCGCGATGGCCAGGTCACTGCCCTGCTGGGACCGAACGGCGCCGGCAAGACGACGCTGCTACGGATGCTGGTCGGCCTGCTGCACCGGGATGCCGGCACGATCCGGGTCGACGGCATCGACCCCGGCAGCGACCCGCTCGCGGTCCGCCGCAGCATCGGCTTCCTGACCGACCAGTTCGGGCTCTATGAAAGACTGTCCACGCGCGAGTACCTGCGCTACTTCGGCGAACTCAATGGCATGGCGCGCCCCGACCTCGAACGGCGCATCGACGAGGTAACGACATTGCTATCACTGGAAGACATCCTGGAACGCCGCTCGAAAGGCTTCTCGCAGGGCCAACGCATCAAGGTGGCCCTGGCGCGCACGCTGCTGCACCGCCCCCGCAACCTGCTGCTCGACGAACCGAGCCGCGGCCTGGATGTGATGAGCACCCGCGCCCTGCGCCGCGCCCTCGCCGCCCTGCGTGCCGATGGCTGCTGCGTGATCATGGCCACCCACGTGATGCAGGAGGTGACCAACTCCTGCGACGACGTGATCGTGATCGCCAACGGCGTCACGGTGGCGCAGGGCACGCCGCAGTCGCTGTGCGAACGCACCGGCATCGCCAGCCTGGAAGACGCGTTCGTGAAACTGGTGGGCACCGATGAAGGGATCTCGGCATGAGGCCCCTGTACCTGGTGGTGATGTTCAAGGAACTGCGCGAGACGCTGCGGGACCGCCGCGCCCTGTCGATGCTGCTGCTGTTCGTGCTGATGTATCCGCTGATCGTGGGCGGCGTGCTGCACCAGCAGATCGGCCGCGCCACCGAGCCGGAGAAGGAAGGCATCGAGCTGACCGTGATTGGCGCCGCGGGCGCACCCACGCTGATGGCGCAGCTCAAGCAGCGCAATGTCAACGTGACCGAGGCCGGCGCAATGACGGAGGATGCCATCACCACCCTGCTGCGCGGTCAGAAAGTGGCGGCCGTGCTGCGGGTGCCGCCCTCGTACGGCGACGACTACCGCAACATGCGTCCGGCACGGCTGGAGCTGTGGTACGACTCGGCCTCCAGCAACCGTCGCAAGCTCAATGACGTGATCGGCGTCGTGGAACACTACGGCAATGCGATCGCCAGCGCACGGCTGCTGGCGCATGGCGTCTCGCCGGCCACGCTGTTCCCCGTCCGGCTGCAGAAGTACGACACGGGCACCAGCGCCTCGCGCTCGGCCACGATGATCGGCACGATGCTGGGCATGTTCTTCGTGCCGGCGTTCTTCTTTGCGCTCTCCAGCGCCGTCGACAGCACGGCCGGCGAACGGGAACGGCGCTCGCTGGAAGTGCTGCTGGCGCAGCCCGCGCGCACCTTCGACCTGGTGGCCGGCAAGTGGTTCGCCGCGTCGCTGCTCGCCCTCGTGGGCCTGACGGTGGAACTGTGCCTGGCGCACGCGATCCTGAAATGGCTGCCGCTGGAAGAGATCGGCCTGTCGTGGCGCCTGGCGTGGAGCGACCTTGCGTGGGTGTGCCTCACGTCGCTCTCCCTGCCGCTGTTTGCCGCCGCGATGGAGATCGCGCTGGCGATCAATGCGAAGTCGTTCAAGGAAGCGCAGACCACCGTCAGCTTCGCGATCCTGGTGCCGATGGTGCCCGTGATCGTGGTGCCGATGCTCGATCTCGCGACCGCCAACTGGATGTACCTGGTGCCGCTGCTGTCGCACCAGACGCTGCTGCGCGAACTGGCGAAGGGCCAGGCGCTGGGCGCGCTGCCGTTCGCCCTCACTTTCGGGAGCAGCCTGGTACTGGCCCTCCTGTGCGTGGCGTTCACCGTGTGGCGCATGCGCAGCGAGCGGTATCTGGTGGGCGTGTAGGAGCGCTGGCAATCCCCTGGAGCCGTGGAACGGCCGGGGGTCTGCCCCATAGCGCCCACGGCGGCAAGCCTGGTTCGCGCCGCCACCGCGGGTCTGACCCCAGCTTTTTGCGGGCAGTAGCCGGGCGCGTGAACACGCCGCCTGCCTTACAATGCCAGTCAATCGACTGCAAACTATTCGGAGAAGAACATGGAAGTAAAAGTCAGCTGGAACGGCCCGTCGGGCATGAGTTTTCGTGCGCAAACGGGCTCGGGCCACATGGTGTCGATGGACGGCGCGCCCGATGGCGGCGGCCATAACCTGGCCCCGCGCCCGATGGAGATGGTCCTGCTGGGCACCGGCGGCTGCACGGCCTACGACGTGGTGCTGATCCTGAAACGCGGCCGTGCGGATGTGCGCGGCTGCGACGTCACGCTGCAAGCGGAACGTGCCGATGTCGATCCGAAGGTCTTCACGAAGATCCACTTCCATTTCACCGTCACCGGCAAGGACCTGAAAAAGGAAACCGTCGAACGCGCCGTCAGCCTGTCGCACGACAAGTACTGCTCGGCCAGCATCATGCTGGCGAAGACGGCCGAGATCACGCATTCGTTCGAGATCGTCGAAGCCTGACGATGCAGACGCCCGTTGACGATGAGCGCGATAGCACGCAGCCTTTTCGCCATCGGGCTAGGACTTTGCCTTGCCCAAGGCAGGGCGAACGACACCACGCCAGCGTTTGACGCATTCCCCGCATTCATCCCGGCCCTGAAGCAGCCTGCGTCCTTGCGACTTGTTACGGCACAGGACCGCCAATACCGAAGCGCGTTACGCGCAGCCTTGCAAATGCCGGTGAATTTCGCTGGCCGCTTCGTGCTGACGACAATCGGCTGCGGCGCCTCCTGCGTGCTGACGGCGGCGCTGGACAAGCAAACGGGAGCCGTCACCTGGCTCCCGTTCACGATCTGCTGCTGGGATCTGGCTATTTCAGAACCGCTCGAGTTCCGGCGCGACAGCGCCCTGCTGATCGTGCACGGCCAGCGCAACGAGGAAGGTGGCGCCGGCCCGCACTACTACCGCATCAACGGCGGGCAGTTCGAAGAGCTGCGGTAAATCCGGAGCGGATTACAGCTGCCGCGCCTGGAACGTATCGCACTGTGCCACTTCGCCGGTCTCCAGGCCCCGCTTGAACCAGCGCACGCGCTGTGCGGAGCTGCCGTGCGTGAACGAATCCGGCACCACCTGGCCTTGCGACTGGCGCTGCAGCGCGTCGTCGCCGATCGCCGTGGCGGCGGACAGCGCCGTCTCCACGTCGCCCTGCTCGAGGATCTGGCGCGCCTGGTTGGCGTGGAAGGCCCACACGCCGGCATAGCAGTCGGCCTGCAGTTCCAGCTTCACGGACAGCGCATTGCCTTCCTTCTCGCTGGCCTGCTGCTGGGCGCGGTGCACCTGGTCGGAAAGACCCATCAGGTTCTGCACGTGGTGGCCCACTTCGTGCGCGATCACGTAAGCCTGCGCGAACTCGCCGGAAACGTGGAAGCGCTGCTGCATCAGGCGGTAGAAATCGAGGTCGATGTACACCTTGCGGTCCGCCGGGCAGTAGAACGGACCGGTGGCGGACTGGCCGGCGCCGCAGCCGGTCTGCACGCGGCCGGTGAACAGCACGAGTTTCGGCGGTTGATACGTTTCGCCCTGGGCCTTGAACAGGCCGGCCCACGTGTCTTCCGTGTCGCCCAGCACCGTGCGCATGAACTTCGCTTCCCGGTCGTCGGCCGGCGTCTCGTGCGCCGGCGTCTGCTGTTGCTGCACCTGGCCGCCGCCGCTCATGCCGCTCAGCAGCGTCAATGGATTGATGCCGAAGATGAACGAGGCGATCAGCGCGATGACCACGCCGCCGATGCTCAGCGAGCCGCCGCCGAAACTGAATCCGCCACCACCGCCCCCACCGCCATCACCGCGGCGGTCTTCGACGTTATCGCTTTCCCTGTTGCCGTCCCAACGCATAGTATTCTCCGTGAACTTTTGGCCACACTATACTTCCGGGAGGGCGCGGCGCCACGAGCGCCAACTAACAGATGCGCTCAAATGTAGTAGGTCGTGCCCGTCATCAGCTTCGACATGGCCTGCATCGCCACCTTGATGGGCAGCGGCGTGTCGGCGGCACCCAGGTCCTGCGCAGCCTTGCCGTGGGCGATTTCGTCCAGGCGCATCTGCGCCACGATGGCGCGCGACTTGCCGTCATTGGCGGGCAGGCTTTCCAGGTGGCTGTCCAGGTGCTTCTCCACCTGGCGTTCGGTCTCGACGACGAAGCCCAGGCTGTGCGCATCGCCCATCTTGGCGGCGACTGTACCGAGCGCATAGGCGCCGGCATAGAACAGCGGCGCCAGCACGCTGGCCTGCGAGTTCAGCTCCTTCAGGCGCTGCGCCGTCCACGCCAGGTGGTCCTCCTCCTCGCGGCTCGCTTCCTCGAATTTCTCGCGCAGCTTGTCGCTTTTCGCGAAGCGGGCCTGCGAGTTGTACAGGGCCTGCGCCATCACCTCGCCCACGTGATCGACGCGGATCAGGCCCGCGCTGTGCTTGCGGTCTTCGTCCGTCATGTGCGTGTCGTCGACGTGGGTGGCGGGCGTGGGACGCGAGGCGGAGGCCACGCCGGCCAGCACGCGCAGCGCCTTGTCGGTGCTGCAGATGAAGCGGTCGAGCGGATTGTGGAAGTGGAATTTCGAGCTCATGGCGGTCCTGTCCTGCTGGTAGCGATGACCGATTATAAGCGTGGCATGCGGTTCTCCGCCGCACGATGGCCGGGACAAATCGTCCCAGCCGGCCTTACTCGCCCTCGCGCAGGATGCGCTGCTTCTCGATCCAGTCGGCCACGGGACCGCGCACGTCCAGGCCGGAAAAATCCTTCGCCACGCCCAGGTTCAGGCCGAGCAGGAACGGGATCGATTCGGGCGGAATGTGCGGGCAATTCTCGGTGAACGCGCGCAGGAAGCGCTTCGAGTCGAGCACCTGCACGACGCCCTCGCCGCTCATCCATTGCAGGATGCTGGTGATGCTGTGGCCGGGCCCGATCGAGCGGTAGATGAAGCGGTTGAATTCCTTGTCCAGCTTCTTGAAATCCAGGGTTTCCTTCGTCATCAGCGTGGCCAGATAGCACAGGCCCAGCGCCAGCCGGAAAAAGCCCGTTGCCTCCTTGGCGGTCAGGCCGCAACGCGTCACCGCCAGGAGCTGCTCCTGCAGGGCGTTATCGAGTTTCGGGAATTCCGGTCTCATGGGTTGCACTATATAACAAACCCCGTCACTTTTTGCGCCCGCCCGGCCCTGGCCTTGCCAGCTACTGTTGCGCTTGCTACTCTTGACCACCTTTCAAGCCGAAGCCCGCCGCGCCCGCCTCCGGCCGCCGTTCCCCGATGCGTGCACTCTGAGGCCCGGAAAACGCGGGCTGTCGCAAGACGGCAACCGATGTGTCGGCGTTTCAATACAATGCCGTCAGAAGAGCGGATGGCAACGGGCCATGCTGCACCGCATCAAGGATTCCCATGGAACTGCGCATCGAGCACCTGTCGAAGACCTACGCCAACGGCGTCGTGGCGCTGGATGACGTCGCGCTGACGATCCCGGCCGGCATGTTCGGCCTGCTCGGCCCGAACGGCGCCGGCAAGTCGACGCTCATGCGCATCCTCGCCACGCTGCAGGAGTGCGACAGCGGCGCGGTGTTCTTCGGCGACCTGGACGTGCTGGACGAGAAGGACGCCGTGCGCCGCCTGCTGGGCTACCTGCCGCAGGACTTCGGCGTCTACCCGAAGGTCACCGCCTACGAAATGCTGGACCACTTCGCCGTGCTGAAAGGCCTGTCGCACCGGGCGCGCCGCCGCGAAGTGGTCGACGGCCTGCTGCAGCAGACCAACCTGTTCGACGTGCGCCACCAGCGCCTCGGCACCTTCAGCGGCGGCATGCGCCAGCGGTTCGGCATCGCCCAGGCGCTGCTGGCCGATCCGAAGCTGATCATCGTGGACGAACCGACCGCCGGCCTCGATCCGCAGGAGCGCGTACGCTTCCACAACCTCCTCTCCGACATCGGCGCCGAACGCACCGTGATCCTGTCCACCCACATCGTGAGCGACGTGGCGGACCTGTGCTCCAACATGGCCATCATCAACAAGGGCCGTGTGCTGCTGGCCGGCCCCACCCAGCAGCTGGTGGACGACGTGAGCTGCAAGATCTGGGCGCGCTTCATCGACAAGCGCGAACTGGCCTACTTCCAGCAGCGCCACACGATCATCTCCACGCGGCTGCTCTCCGGCCGTACGCTGATCCACGCCTACAGCGACGAGGATCCCGGCGACGGCTTCGAGGAAGCCATCGGCGACCTGGAAGACGTGTACTTCGCCACCATCGCCGGCCGCCACGTGGCGCACGCCTGCGACTGAACGCCATGTTCGCCATCGCGCTCTTCGAAGCGAGACAGCGCCTGCGCCTGCTGTCCACCTGGGCCTACTTCGCGCTGTTCCTCACGCTGGCGCTGGTGTGGACGGGCGCCACCGGCGGCGCCTTCAAGGAATTCACCGTCACGTACGGCGGCAAGGTGCTGATCAACGCACCCCGCTCGATCATGCTGACGGCCAGCGTGCTGGGATGTCTCGGCGTGATCGTGGTGGCCGCCGTGATGGGCCGCGCGGTTCAGCAGGACTTCGAGTACGACATGCACCACTTCTTCTTCTCCGCGCCGATCGGCAAGCACCAGTACATGTTCGGCCGCTTCCTCGGCGCCTGGCTGGTGCTGGCCGTGATCTTCGCCAGCATCCCCCTCGGCACGCTGCTCGGCACCTGGCTGCCCGGCGTGGAGGCGGACCGCGTGGGACCGTTCATCCCGGCAGCCTGGCTGCTGCCGTTCGCCGTGTCGCTGCTGCCCAACCTGTTCATCTTCGGCGCGGTCTTCTTCGTGATGGCGGCGCTCACGAGGCGCATGCTGCCCGTGTATGTGGGCAGCGTGGTGATGCTCATCGGGTACATCGTGGCGCCCAACCTGGCGCGCGACCTGGACTACAAGACGCTGGCCGCGCTGATCGATCCGTTCGGCACGGCCGCGCTGGTGCGCCTCACCGAATACTGGCCGATCGCCGAGCGCAATACGCGCCTGGTGCTCCCGGAAGGCATCTACCTGCTGAACCGGGTGTTGTGGCTGTCGTTTGCCCTGGTCGCGCTGCTGCTGGGCTACTGGCGCTTCCACTTCGTCAGCACCGTCGACAGCGGCAGCGCCGCCGCGCGGGGCGAAGGCGAAGTCCCCCTGCGCATCAGCGCTGCCGCCGCAAATACCAATGAACCGCCGGACTTCCGCGCGCGCAGCCTGGCGCTGCTGCTGTGCCAGTTCAGCTGGCTGAACCTGCGCGAGACGATCAAGAACGTGTACTTCTTCGTGCTGGTGCTGGCCGGCGTGCTGCTGATGTATGCCAGCATGATGGCCGCCGGCGACATGTTCGGCACCGGCACCTGGCCCGTCACCTACATGGTGCTGGAGACCATGTCGCAGCCGTTCTCGCTGGTGATGATCGTGGTGACCACCTACTACGCGGGCGAACTGGTCTGGCGCGAACGCGAACACCGCATGGCGCTGATGCTCGATGCGCTGCCCGTGCCCACCTGGCTGCCGATGGTGTCGAAGCTGGTCGCCCTCGTCGCGTTGCAGGCCCTGCTGCTGCTGGTGGTGATGCTGGCCGGGATGTCCGTGCAGCTGGCCAAGGGCTACCTGCACCTGCAGCCGGAGGTCTACCTGCTCGACCTGTACACGGTGCAGCTGCCCTACTACGCGCTGCTGGCCGTACTGGCGATCGCCGCGCAGGTGCTGATCGGCTACAAGTACCTGGCCTTCTGCGCGATGATCGCGTACTACACCGCCACCGTGGCAATGTCCACGCTGGGCCTCGACCACCCGCTGGTGCTGTACGCATGGACGCCGGAAGTGCGCTACTCGGACATGAACGGCTTCGGCCAGGGGCTGGTGCGCGAGCACTGGTACCACCTGTACTGGGGCGGCGCGGCGCTGCTGCTGGCGATGCTCACGCGCGTGTTCTGGCCGCGCGGCGCCAACGACGAATGGCATACGCGCCTGCAGCTGGCGCGCCGCGCCCTGAGCGTGCCGGTGCTGGCCGGCTTCGGTGCCGGCCTGGCCGTGATGCTGGGCGCCGGCGGCATCCTCTACTACAACCTGCACATCGCCAACGACTACCAGACGCCGTTCCGCCGCGATGCCGACCGTGCCGACTACGAACGCCGCTACAAGGCCACCGCCGCCCTGCCCCAGCCGCGCATCACCTCCGTGCACCTGGACGTGGAGATCATGCCGAACGAACGCCGCCTGGTGGTGAAAGGCCGCTACCTGCTGGAGAACCGCAGCGGCCAGCCCGTTACCGCGATCTACGTGAGCCGCGATCCGCAGGCCGACATGGGCGCGCCCGTGTTCGGCCTGAACGGCAACCGCGCCACGCTGGCCGACCGCGCGCTCGGCTACTACCGCTATGCGCTGGCCACGCCGCTGCCGGCCGGCGGCCAGTTGCCGATGGAGTTCGAGATCGCCTGGTCGCCGAAGGGCTTCTTCGGCCTGGGCAAGGATACGCCGGTGCTGGCCAACGGCACCTTCTTCAACAACGCGATCCTGCCGCGCATCGGCTACCAGCGCGACCGCGAACTGGTCGATCCGCGCGACCGCAAGCAGCACGGGCTGCCGGCGCGCGAGCGCGCGCTGCCACGCGACGATCCGCAGGGCCTGGCCAACAACATGATGGGCAGCGACGCCGACTGGATCACGTTCGATGCGATCGTGGGCACCAGCGCCGACCAGACGGCCATCGCGCCCGGCATGCTGGCGCGGGAATGGACGGCCAACGGCCGGCGCTACTTCCACTACCGGATGGATGCGCCGATCCTGAACTTCTATTCGGTGCAGTCGGCCCGCTACGTGGTGCGGCACGACTGGTGGCAGGACGTGGGCATCGAGATCTGGTACCACCCGGGTCATGAGTTCAACCTGGACCGCATGACGAAGGGCGTGAAGGATGCGCTGGACTACTACAGCCGCAACTTCGGGCCCTACCAGCACAAGGTCGTGCGCATCGTCGAATTCCCCCGCTACGAGACGTATGCCCAGTCGTATCCGAACACGATCCCGTTCTCGGAAGGCATCGGCTTCATCGCCAAGGTGGACGAGCGCAATCCGAAGGACATCGACTACCCGTACTACGTGACGGCGCACGAAGTGGCGCACCAGTGGTGGGGCCATCAGCTCGCGGCCGGCAACACGCGCGGCGGCACGGTGCTCTCGGAAACGCTGGCCGAATACTCGGCGCTGATGGTGATGAAGAAGACCTTCGGCGCGGCGCGCATGCGGCGCTTCCTGCGCTACGACCTGGACATGTACCTGCATGGCCGCGCGCTGGAGAATCACCAGGAGCTGCCGCTGGCGGACAACGAGAACCAGCCCTACATCCACTACCGCAAGGGCAGCCTGGCGATGTACCAGCTGCAGGACCTGGTGGGCGAGGACCGTGTGAACGCCGTGCTGCGCGGCCTGCTCAAGCAGCACGCCTACAGCGGCGGGCCGTATCCGAGCGTGACGGCGCTGGTGGACGGCCTGCGCGCCACGCTGCCGCCGGATCGCGCCTACCTCGTCGACGACCTGTTCAACGCCATCGTCCTGTACGACAACCGCGCGCTGTCGGCCACGGCGCAGCGCCGCGCGGACGGCCGCTATGACGTGCAGCTGACCGTGCAGGCGGCCAAGCTGCGCGCGGACGGCCTGGGCGCGGAGCGGGAAACGACGCTGGCCGACCTGGTCGACATCGGCATCGACGACCGCGACGGCAAGCCGCTGCTGCGCGAGCGCCGGCGCATCGGCCCCGGCGAGACGAGCTTCACGCTGGTGGTCACGGGCCGCCCGGCGCGCGCCGGCATCGATCCGGACAACAAGCTGATCGACCGCAAGCCGGACGACAACATGACGGCCGTGGAGCTGCCCGCGAAATAGCCGCATTTCGCGGCCACTGCGGCGTCCACCCGTGCGTGCGTCCGCGAACAGAGCCCGCCCTGTGCCGCCGCTATCCTGATCGCTGTTTTCAACACAGGAGCCGGCAATGGCATTCGATCTCGGTAATCTGTTACAGCAATACCTGGGCGGCGCGGCCGACCCCGCCCGCGCGGAACAGGACTTCACGCACGCCGCGCAGCAGGCCCCGCAATCTTCCGTCGCCAGCGGCGTGACGGAAGCGTTCCGCTCCGACCAGACCCCGCCGTTCGCGGACATGGTCAGCCAGCTGTTCGGCCGCAGCGACCCGCAGCAGCGGGCCGGCATGCTGAACCAGCTGCTCGCCAACGTGAGCCCGGCGATGCTGACGGCGCTGGCCGGCAGCATCGGCGGCCTGTTCGGCCAGAACGGCCAGCCGCAGGTGACGGCCGAGCAGGCCGAAAAAATCACGCCGGCGCAGGTGCAGGAAATCGCCACGACGGCCGAACAGCACAACCCCGGCATCGTCGACCGCATCGGCGACTTCTATGCGCAGCACCCGCAGCTGATCCAGGCACTGGGCGGCGCGGCACTCGCGATCGTGCTGGGCAAGATGGCGCAGTCGCACCGCTGATCACAGCGTTCCATAGCACCCGCGGCGCATCGGGCACCGCGGGTCGCATCTTTCACGGTTCAATCAAAGGAGAACATCCATGGGCATCCTCAGCAATATCTTCCACAAGATCTTCCCTTCTTCGCACCCGGCCGTCGCCGCGAAACCGGCCGCGCCGGCAGCACCAACGGCCGCACCGGCTGCGCCTGCAGCACCGGCCGCCGCACCAGCACCAGCACCAGCCGCCGCGGCGCCACTGTCCGAAGTGGACGTCGAGCAGATCCTGAACAGCAAGGCGCAAGGCGCGGGCCAGCAGCTGAACTGGCGCTCGTCGATCGTCGACCTGCTGAAACTGCTGGACCTGGACAGCAGCCTGCAGTCGCGCAAGGAGCTGGCGCAGGAACTACATTACACCGGCGACACCAATGATTCCGCCACGATGAACATCTGGCTGCACCGCCAGGTGATGAACAAGCTGGCCGCCAACGGCGGCAAGGTGCCGGCCGACCTGAAGGACTGATCGAACACCCGCGGCACCAAACAATAAAGCGCCCGCGGGCGCTTTATTGCTTTAAAGAGGACAGTCCAATTTTTACAACAGGGGACAGTCCCCATTTTTACAACAGGGGACAGTCCCCATTTTTTACAACAGGGGACAGTCCCCATTTTTAGGAAATATTTCCAGAAAAGGGGGACAGTCCCCGTTTTCAGGAAACTTTTTGGTCGGGGTGCGCGCTCAGGCGGCCAGCCGCAACGAGGTCGAACCGGCGCGTACTGGCGCGGCGTCGTCGATCTGGAACACGGCCACGACCTGCGCCAGCGCCTCGGCCTGTTCGCGCATCGATGCGGCCGCGGCAGCTGCCTCTTCCACCAGCGCGGCGTTCTGCTGCGTCACGCCGTCCATGTCGGCGATCGCGCGGTTGACCTGCTCGATGCCGGCGCTCTGCTCCACGCTGGCGGTGGTGATCTCGCCCATGATGTCGGTCACGCGGTGGATGCTGTCCACCACTTCCGTCATCGTCATGCCCGCTTCAGCCACCAGCTTGCTGCCCGCATCGACCTTGGTGACGGAGTCGCCGATCAGCTCCTTGATTTCCTTCGCTGCCGCGGCCGAGCGCTGCGCCAGGTTGCGCACCTCGCCTGCGACGACGGCAAAGCCGCGGCCCTGCTCGCCCGCGCGGGCCGCCTCCACCGCCGCGTTCAGCGCCAGGATATTGGTCTGGAACGCGATGCCGTCGATGACGGAAATGATGTCCACGATCTTGCGCGCGGACGCATTGATCGACTCCATCGTGTCGACCACCTTGCCCACTACCGCGCCGCCGCGCACCGCCACTTCGGACGCGCTCACGGCCAGCTGGTTGGCCTGGCGCGCATTGTCGGCATTCTGCTTCACGGTGGACGTCAGTTCCTCCATCGACGATGCCGTCTCTTCCAGCGCGCCGGCCTGCTGCTCGGTGCGCGCCGACAGGTCCATATTGCCGGAAGCGATTTCGCCCGAAGCGCTGGACATGTGCACGGTCCCGCTGCGCACCTGCGACACGATCTGCACCAGGCCCGCGTTCATCTGGCGCAGCGCGGCCAGCAGGCGGCCCGTTTCATCGGTACTGGTCACTTCGATGTCATTGCGCAGGTCGTTGTTGGCCACGCTGGAAGCGATGTCCACCGCGCGGTTCAGCGGCACCACGATGCCGCGCGTGAGCCACCAGGCGCAGAACGCGCCGATCACCAGCACCACCACGCCGCAGGCGACGAGGAAGCTGCGGTTCCCCTGGAACAGCGTGTCGATGCGGACGGCCTGGGCGTCGATCTCGGCGCGCTGCATCTGCAGCAGGGCGTTCAGCGCGTCCTGGTAGGCTTTCGCATCCGGCGTGAAGTCCTTCATCAGGAGGGCGTCCGCCTCTTCCAGCTTGCCTTCCTTCTTCAGCGCCGTGATGGCATCGCGCGACTTCACGTAGCGCTTGCGGGTTTCCGTCACGCGTGTATAGGCTTCCTTTTCGGCGGGCGTATCGAGCAGGCCTTCCACCTTCTTGCTCAGCTCACCGATCTCGGCGGTGGAATTCTTCAGGTCCTCGGCAAAGAAAGCGGCCAGGGACGGGTCGCTGCTTTTCGCGATGGCCGACGTGCGGCGCACGCTGGTGTGGATCAGGCGGTACCAGTCCGCCATCATGCGTTCCTTCGCCAGCGGCACGGCCATCAGGTCGTGCGTGGCTTCGGCCACCGATTGCATGCGCAGGATGCCGAACGCGGTCATCAGGGTCATGAGGACCAGCACGAGGCCGAAGCCGACGGAAAGACGGGTACCGATTTTCAGGTTGTTCATGGGGGTGCCGCGGAGTGCGGAAGGATTGCTGGATGATCGCGAGTCTAGCAGTACCTTTTCCATGCAGCAATGTCTAGAACTGCCGCTGTCGCATCGAAGCCATATCTCGAATGCATGACATGGGCTGGACATATTGTGCGTGTAGAGGCGCCATGCCGGCCGATGCAGGGTGGCACCGGCACCGCAAAAAAAAACGGGACCCGCGCGGGTCCCGTTGGTGCTGCGGTGCGGATGCTTATTCCGCCGCCACCACTTTCTTGACGGCCGTCTTCTTCGCGGCCGCCTTCTTGGCCGGCGCCTTCTTCGCGGCGGCTTTCACGGCGGTCTTGGTGGCGGTTTTGGACGCCGCCTTCTTGGCCGCAGCCTTCACCGGCGCTGCATCCGCGCCAGCTTCCGCCGGTGCGTCGCCTGCCGCGCCAGCCTTCGGTTTCGCGCCCGGCTTTTCCTTGCGGGGCTCGAATTCGAAGCTAATCTTGCCGTCCTTGCCGCGTGCCAGGAAGGCCTTGAACGGCCGGCGCGTGCGCTGCGATACAAAGCCCGGCAGCAGGTCGGTCTTGCCCTCGTTCAGCAGCTTGACCATCTGCTCCGGCAGGATCTCCTGCTGCAGGATGATGCGGCCGCTGCGGAAGTCGCACGTCTTCGGCTTTGCCACGCTGTGTTCGCACACATAGGCCAGGCCCATTTCGTACACGCCGCCATTGCACTTCGGGCAAGGGCCCAGCGCGGTCTGGCCGGTGAAGTCCACGCCTTCGCCGTCCTCGCCTTCCTCGTCGTTCTGGCCGAAGTCGAATTCCAGCTTGAAGTTCTTGATCTCTTCATCGCGCACGATGCGCAGGATCGCCGCGAACGGGCGGCCCATCTTCGAGCGGAAGCCCTGCAGCGGACCGATGGTGCGGTTCTGCAGCAGCTCTTCCACTTCGGCGATCTCGAACTGGCGGCTGCCCGGCGTCTTCGACATCGAGAAGTCGCACTTCGTGCAGGCGAAGCGCCGGTAGTTTTCCTTCACCACGGCCGCGCAGTTCGGGCATGGCGTGGTCAACGTGGCGTAGTCGCCGGGGATCGTGTCGTTGCTGTATTCCTTGGCGCGCTTGACGATAATCTGCGTCATCTGCTGGATTTCGCGCATGAACTCCTCGCGCGAGATGCGGCCCTTCTCCATCTGCGACAGCTTGTGTTCCCACTCGCCCGTCAGCTCCGGCGCCGTCAGTTCGTTCACGCCCAGGCCGCGCAGCAGCGTCATCAGCTGCGATGCCTTCGCCGTCGGGATCAGTTCGCGGCCTTCGCGGATCAGGTACTTCTCGCCCAGCAGGCCCTCGATGATGGCGGCGCGCGTGGCCGGCGTGCCGAGGCCCTTGCCGGCCATCGCATCGCGCAGCTCGTCGGAATCGACCAGCTTGCCGGCGCCTTCCATCGCGGACAGCAGGGTCGCCTCCGTGTAGCGCGCCGGCGGCTTCGTCACCAGGCCATTGGCATTGACCTTGTCGGTGTGGACCTTCTCGCCCTTCGCCACCGGCACCAGGTTGCCGCCGTCCTTGTCGCCGTCGGCCGCGGCATCCTTGCCGTAGATCGCCAGCCAGCCGGCGTTCGTCATGACCTTGCCTTCGGTCTTGAACTGATGGCCGGAGACTTCCGTGAAGCGCGTGGTGACCTGGAATTCGGCAGCCGGGAAGAACACGGCCATGAAGCGGCGCGTGACCAGGTCGTACAGCTTCTGTTCCGGCTCGGAGAGGCCCTTCGGCGCGATGCCGGTCGGGATGATCGCGAAGTGGTCCGAGATCTTGGTGTTGTCGAAGATGCGCTTGTTCGGCTTGACCCAGCCCTTGTCCAGGATCTGCTTGGCGAACTGGTGGTAGTTCGGGTTCTGCTTCACCACTTCCAGCGTCGACTGCACGGTGGGGATGTAGTCTTCCGGCAGGAAGCGCGAATCGGTCCGCGGATACGTCAGCACCTTGTGCTTTTCATACAGCGCCTGCGCCAGGCCCAGCGTGTTCTTCGCCGAGAAGCCGAAGCGGCCATTCGCCTCGCGCTGCAGGCTCGTGAGGTCGAACAGCGCGGGCGCCATCGAGGTCGTCGGCTTCGATTCTTCCGTGACGATGCCGGGCTTGCCCTTGCAGGCCAGTGCGATCGAATCGGCGGCAGCCTTGCTCCACAGGCGCTCGGCGCGCTTCTCCGGATCCGTCTCGTCCTTCTTGAACTTCGTGTCCAGCCAGCGGCCTTCGTACACGCCGGCGGCGCACACGAATTCGGCGCGCACTTCCCAGTAGTCGCGCGGCACGAACTTCTTGATCTTGTCTTCGCGCTCGACCACGATCGACAGGGTCGGCGTCTGCACGCGGCCCACGGTCGTCAGGTAGAAGCCGCCCTCCTTCGAGTTGAAGGCCGTCATCGCACGGGTGCCGTTGATGCCGATCAGCCAGTCCGCCTCGGAACGGCAGCGCGCCGCGTCGGCCAGTGGCAGCATCTCGTCGTCGCTGCGCAGGTGCGCGAAGCCGTCGCGGATCGCGTTCGGCGTCATCGACTGCAGCCACAGGCGCTTGACGGGCTGCTTGGCCTTGGCGTTCTGCGCGATCAGGCGGAAGATCAGTTCTCCTTCGCGGCCCGCATCGCATGCGTTGATCAGCGCCGTCACGTCCTTGCGCTTGATGAGCTTGTTGAGCACCTTCAGGCGGCTCTCCGTCTTCGCGATCGGATTGAGCGCGAAGTACGGCGGGATCATCGGCAGGTGCGTGAAGCTCCATTTGCCACGCTTGACGTCATGCTCTTCGGGCACGGCGATTTCCAGCAGGTGACCCACGGCGGAGGACAGCACGTAGTCATCGGACTCGAAATACTCATCGTGCTTGGTAAAGCCGCCAAGCGACTTCGCGATGTCGTTCGCGACAGAAGGCTTCTCGGCGATGATGAGGGTTTTGCTCATGTTTGTTGTTCTCGGTTGCTTTGCTCGGTTGCTTTGCTCGGTCACGTCGGGAGCGGCCTCGCGCGGTGCGCGGCGGCGTCACTCTCCCCGGGGGACGGCAGGCGCATGATACATGGGCAATGCGCCTCGTGCCGGATTTCGTGTCTGGTTGGGGGGCAATCATAAGCGCGTTGCCGCGCAAACCGCAAGCATCGCCCCGCCCGTGGCGCGGGCACACCGCAGTGCCGCCCAATGCAAACCGGCCGCAGGGGCGGCCGGAGGATTCTACCTTTGGAGGGAGAGATTCAGTGCAGCAGGCGCGGGGTCTGGTCTTCGTCGGAGCCGAACAGGTCGTCGAACATCAGCGCATCGGGCTCCTTGCCCTGGCTCCACAGCAGCATCAGCACGATGATCTTCAGCTTGCCCAGGTTGACGGGCGACTCTTCCAGCGCCAGCGCGCGTTCGATGACGATCTCGCGCTGCAGCGGCGACAGCACGCGCGCGCTTTCCAGGAAGGCGATGAAGCCGATCGCCGGTGCACCCAGCACATCCTGTTCTTCGGCCACGTAGAAACGCGTGCCCGTCGATGCCGCCGTACGTGCCTGTTCGATGCCGGCCAGTTCGGTCAGGTCGTTGAGCCAGACCAGTGCCTCGGAGATCTCCACGTCATCGAAACCGACAGCGGAAAGCTTCTTCGCCAACGCGGCCGGTTCGGGGCACGCATCGGGGCGGTAATAGGTCTCGTAGAGGTATACAAGGATGTCGAACATGGCGCTACTCTATCAGCATAAATCGGCGCGGCACAAGTCCCGCACCGCAGCAATCACCGTTTGAGTCGCTGAAAAACACCACCCGGCAGCCGTTCCACAACACCTGCTAACTCAAGTGCAAGCAAACTTGCCTGAGTGGCAGCGGCATCGAGCTGCAGGCGCATTGCCAGTTCGTCAGCGGGCATCGGATCGTACGACAGCACGGTGAGCAAGGCCCTTGCGGCATCGGTGATTTCCTCCAGCATTTCGCTCTCCACTTGCGCTTCGCTCAGTGCCCGCGGCAGGCTGTATTCCTTGAAGATGTCGTCCACCGTCTCCACCAGTTTCGCGCCTTCGCGCAGCAGCTTGTGGCAGCCTTTCGACAGCGACGAATGGATCGAGCCCGGCACGGCGAACACATCGCGGCCCTGGTGCGCCGCAAGGTGCGCAGTGATCAGGGAGCCTGAACGTTCGGCCGCTTCGACCACCAGCACGCCGCGCGACAGCCCGCTGATGATGCGGTTGCGAACCGGGAAATGGTGCGCGCGTGGCGGCGTGCCGAGCGCATGCTCGCTGAGCAGGCAGCCTTCGCTGCGGATGCGTGCCGCCAGCGCTGCATTCGATGCCGGATAGATCATGTCGATGCCGGTACCCATCACCGCGATCGTGGAACCGCGCTCCGCCAGGCCGCCCTTGTGCGCGGCCGCATCGATACCCAGCGCCAGGCCGGACACGATCGCCAGGCCCGCGGCCGACAATGCCTGCGCGAAGCGCTGTGCATTGGCGCTGCCCTGCGCAGTGCATGTGCGGCTGCCGACCACACCGAACGCGGTGCGCTGCAGCAGCGCGACGTCGCCCTGCGCATGCAACAGCAATGGCGGATCGGCAATCTCGCGCAGCGGCGGCGGATAGGCCGCATCGTTCAGCGTAACGAGATGGTTGCCGTGCAGGGCGGCCCAGGCAAGTGTTTCTTCGGCCAGCTTGCGCAGGCGCGGCGCGACCGGTGCACGCAGTGCCTTCACAAGCTGCGGCGACATGACTTCTTCGTCCGTCCCCGCTACCTGTTCGACGTGTTCGTGCGCAGCATGGTCATCCGCATCGTCGATCTTGCAGGCAGCCTCGATCAACGCCTGCGGCGTGCCGTAGCGCCGCACCAGCCGCGCCTTCGTGTAGCGCGGCAGGCCGGGCAGCGCCAGCACGCGCAGCCAGGGCAGCAGCGTGTCGATGCCGGCAATGGGAAGGGATTCCGTGGCTTGCACGGCGCGGTTTACTCCGGAGTTCTGGCAACGTCGCCCACCACCACCGGTTCCGTTACCTGCATGATCAGGCCATACGCAATATGGTTGAACACGCGGAAGATAAACAGGCTGCCCACTTCTTCGTCCGGCAGCTTGACCTGCGGATTGCCCAGGTTGTGCCAGCCCTTGCTGGCGCCCTGGTCCGTCACCGTCTGCCCGACATGGTACAGCTGGAGCACGGTGCCAACGTCGAGCCCATCAAGCTTTCCCCGATTGACGGACACCACCTGGTTCTGCCCCGCGTGCGTGACGCCGTTGTAGATCGCCAGCACGCGCGCATCGACCTGGGTTGCCGGCGGATGGGGCACGTAGTTCTGCATCGGCATCGGCGGCATCAGCATCAGCTGGTCGCCGGCACCCATCTCTTCCTTGGCGCTGGCGACGATGAACGTGTGCACGTCCGAGCCGCCGGCCGCTTCCTTCTGCAGCTTCAGCGTGCCGAGATAGAACGCCTCGATGCCCACGGTCTTCTTCGTGACGGGATCGACCAGGGGCTTGCCCGGCCGGAAGGCCTGGAACGACGTGCCGCCTTTCAGGTTGCCGCGCACATAGGCCTTGTCGCCCTTGCCGATGATCACGCGGTTCTCCGCGGTCGCCACGATGCGCGGCGCATCCTTCAGTTCGTCGCCTTCGATGATCAGCGGCTGGCTCAGGAACGGTTCGATGACGCCGGCCGGGATCGACGGAATGGCATCCCGGCCCAGGCCTTCGGTGCGCGTCTGCGGCGACAGGCGCACGGTGCCCGCCCCGCCGTCATCCGTGACGCCGAGCCGTTTTGCCAGCCGCAGCCGGCCGGCGGCGCGGTCGAACAGGATCACCTGGCCCGGATAGATCCAGTGCGGATTGGCGATCTCTTCCCGGTTCAGGTCCCACACCTGCGGCCAGCACCACGGTTTCTCGAGAAAGGCGCCGGAAATATCCCACAGCGTGTCGCCCTTGACGACGGTGTGCTGGTCGGGCGCGTTCGGCTTGAATGCGCAGCGGAGAGCCTGGGCCTGCGCGGGCGCGACAGCGGCTGCGGAAATCAGTGCCGCCGCCAACAGGCGCACGCCGACTGTGCTAAAATTTTTCATTGAATATGTCCGTTCATCCGGCAGCTGGCCGGCCAGATTGCCGGGCTGAAGTGCCTGGACCGAAGTCCTGGCTTGCCGTACAGAAATTCTGCCCAACTTACCCTGATACAGCAAGCCCCACACGCCCAACGCGCCGCAAGCACTGTCCGGCGGGTCGCGAAGCGTTGCATTTTTGCCGGGGATTCGCCCCGTCATTGCCTTTATCAGCATCTCCATTCGCATCTCCATTATCAACAAGCCATCCATGTCGACACTGAACATCCTCCGCTATCCCGATCCGCGCCTGCACAAGGTCGCCAAGCCCGTCACCGTGTTCGACGAGCGCCTAGCGCGCCTCGTTGCGGACATGGCCGAAACGATGTACGACGCGCCCGGCATCGGCCTGGCCGCCACGCAGGTGGACGTGCATGAGCGCGTGGTCGTCATCGACATCAGCGAGACGAAGGACCAGCTCACCGTCTTCGTCAACCCGGAAGTGCTGTGGGCCAGCGACGACAAGCAGGTGTACGACGAAGGCTGCCTGTCCGTGCCCGGCATCTACGACGACGTGGAACGCCCGGCCAAGGTAAAGGTGCGCGCGCAGAACGAAAAAGGCGAGTTCTTCGAAGTCGATGCCGATGGCCTGCTGGCCGTGTGCATCCAGCACGAGATGGATCACCTGATGGGCAAGGTCTTCGTCGAATACCTGTCGCCACTGAAGCGCAACCGCATCAAGACCAAGCTGCAGAAGGAAGAACGCGGCATGGAACGCTCGCACCTGCGCGCCGGCGGCCGCCGCTGATGGGCAGCGTGCCGCAACGCCCCATGAAAGTCGTGTTTGCCGGCACGCCCGAATTCGCCGCCGTGGCGCTGCGCGCGCTGCATGCGGCCGGCTTCGAGATCCCGCTGGTGCTCACGCAGCCGGACCGCCCCGCCGGCCGTGGCCTGCAGCTGCAGCCTTCGGCCGTGAAGGCCTTCGCGCTGGCCCATGGCATCCCCGTGGCGCAACCCCTGTCGCTGCGCATGGATGCGAAGGATTTGCAGCGGGCGCAGGAAGCAAAGGATGCGCACGCGCTGCTGCTGGCCACCGACTACGACGTGATGGTGGTGGCCGCCTACGGCCTGATCCTGCCGCGCAGCACGCTCGACATCAAGCCCTGCATCAATATCCACGGTTCGCTGCTGCCGCGCTGGCGCGGCGCCGCGCCGATCCACCGCGCCATCGAGGCGGGCGACCATGAAACGGGCGTGACGATCATGCAGATGGAAGAAGGCCTGGACACGGGCCCGATGCTGCTGATCGAGCGCACGCCGATCGGCCCGCACGACACGACGGCGCTGGTGCACGACCGCCTGGCCGCACTGGGTGGCGAGATGGTCGTCAAGGTGCTGCAGCGCATGGCGCAGGGCCAGGTGGATGCGGTGCCGCAGCCGGAAACGGGCGTCACCTATGCCGCCAAGATCGCCAAGGAAGAAGCCACGCTGGACTTCACGCAGCCGGCCAGCGAACTGGACCGCAAGATCCGCGCCTTCAATCCCTTCCCCGGCGCGCACGGCACGGTGGACGGCACCGTCATCAAGCTGTGGGGCGCCGAGCTGCTCGACGGCAGCAGCGATGTGCCCGCCGGCCAGGTGCTCGCGGCGGATGCCCAGCACGGCATCGTGATCGCCTGCGGCCGCGGCACGCTGCGACTGACGGCACTGCAGAAACCCGGCGGCAAGCGCCTGCCCGCCGCCGAGTTCATCAAGGGATTCCCCCTGGACGGCCTGCGCTTCGCCTGAAGTGCAATGGGCCACGGCTGGCCCATTGCCCTGCCCCTTTCCTTACAGTAATCTGAACGCCTGGCGACTTCGGGCGGGACGGGCATGGATCAACTGGCTGCGCTGCGCGCGCTGCGGCGGGTAGTGGAACTGGGCAGCTTCACGGCGGCGGCCGATGCGCTGGGCATTTCGCACACGATCGTGTCGCGCCAGATCCGCCAGCTGGAAAGCCATCTCGGCGCCCAGCTGCTGAACCGCACCACGCGCCGCTTCGCGCTCACCGATGCGGGCCGCGGCTACTACGAAGCCTGCCGCCACATCCTCGATGCGCTGGACGATGCCGACCGCGCCGTCGGCCACCACCAGGCCCAACCCGGCGGCACGCTGCGCATCAATGCGCCGATGGCGTTCGGCACGCTCGAGCTGGCCGGCTGGCTGCCCCGCTTCATCGCCCGCTACCCGCAGCTGCAGGTCGATCTCGTCTGCAACGACCGCATCGTCGACCTGATCGGCGAGGGGTTCGACGTGGCCCTGCGCCTGACCCGCGAGCTGCCCGATTCCACGCTGGTGGCGCGCCGCCTCGCGACCAGCCCGATCCTCCCCGTCGCCAGTCCCGATTACCTGCGCCGCCATGGCACCCCGGCCAGTCCGGATGACCTGGTCCGCCACAACTGCCTGTGCTACACGCTGGCCGAGCGGCCATTCGACTGGACCTTCGAGCTGCCGGTCGGCGGCCACCAGACGGTTCATGTGGGCGGCAACCTGCAGGCCAATACGGGTGTCGCCCTGCGCAGTGCCGCGCTAGCGGGGCTCGGCATCGCCTCAAGCGCCGAATTCATCGTGCGGGCCGACCTGCGCAGCGGCGACCTGGTTCCCGTGCTGCCAGCCTTCCCGATGCGGCCCCGCGAGTTGTATGCCCTGTATCCGCAGAGCCGGCACCTTGCGCCGAAGGTCCGCGCGTTCATCGATTTCGCTGCTGAACATTATGAAGTTTAAACCCGTCAAATGCCGTTTTATATTTGGTGAACAAAAAATATTATCATATTAATATCTTTATTGTTTCAAGAAAACACCTTGCATCGAAGATAATTAAGCTGTTGTATTAGTGCACGTAAGTTGTTTACTGGTAGGAAGCTTGAGATAACGCAGATAACATCAAGCACATCCTCCTCCCATTATCGAGAACCGTCATGTTTAAACCATTAATGCTGGCCAGCCTATTAACTGCGAGCGTGGCGACGAATGCCACGGCCGGTACATGGCAATTTAGTTACACTGGTTTCCAGGATAGTAACTCTGGTGCCATCCTCGCTGATTACCAGATCTCCGGAAAATTCTCCGGCAGCGATGACAATAGCGACGGCATTCTGGAGCTGGCGGAAATCAGCTCGCTGTACGTGAACGGCATGGAATACATTGGTTGCGGTACGGGCAGCGATTATTATCATTGTGGCACCGAGCAATTCAGTTATCACATCGGTGGCCAACTGGATTTCGTTGCCGGCCAATATGGTTACGATCCAGAGGGCGCGTTCGGTGGCGGCCATTATTACCAAACCGGTGTAGGCGAATTTGAATACCATAACGCTTTTGGCCAATATACCGAGCAGGCTTATCTATGGACAGCGCAAACGGCGTTCGCGATTTCCAGCGGAACGGTGCTGGCTGGCGAGGTCGTTTCCGCCGTCCCCGAACCAGCTACCTGGACCATGCTGGCCGCCGGCCTGCTGCTGGTCGGCGGTACCGCGCTGCGGCGCCGTCCGTCGATGCTGACGCCGCACCGCCTCTGATCGCTACATCAGCAGTTTCTTCACGGCGCGGTATTGCTGCGTCAGCCCGCCCCAGCCCCACGCGGCCGGGCGGGCATCGTCGATGTGGATGTAGCTCACCTCGTGCAGTGCCCCCAGCAGTTCCCCCATATCGCGGAACACGGCCTCGATGTAGGCCGCCTTCTCCGCTGCCGTGTTGGTCTCGTCCGAGATCTTGATATCCAGGAAAAAGCTGGCCTTGCCCAGCGTGGCCAGGGTCTCTTCCCCCACGAACCAGTGGGCAGGATCACGGTAGGCGATCGCGATGGCCGTCAGTGCCGGCGCCTTGTGCAGGATTCCGCCGGTATGGCGCAGCAGCAAGTCGGCCACGCGTGGCGCGGGCACGCTCTGCGGGGTGCCCGCGATGGTGATGTTCAGGATCGGCATGTCATTCTCCCTGGATAGGCAAATCGAGAAGGGCCGCGGTCGTGAGGACCTCGGCAAAGTTGTCCGCCAGCGCCGTCAGCGCCGCGCGGTGCAGCATGGCGGACGGCACCACGCCATCGCCGTCCCAGCTGTCGATGTCGCGCGTGGCGCAGGCATCGCCCGCCACCAGCACGCCGTAGTCGCGGCCCGGCCCGAACGCGCGCGCCTCGCGCACCAGCGTGGAGACGCACATATGCGTCATCAATCCCGCCACCAGCAGGGTACCGATGCCCCGCTCGCGCAGCATGCCGTCGAGCGGCGTGCCGGCAAACGTGGCGACCATGGATTTTTCCAGCACATGGTGCCCTGCCGCCGGCGTCAGGGCCTGGTGTATCTGCGACGCCAGGCTGCCCCGGGCGAACAGGGATGCGCCCGAGGCATTCACGTGGCGCACATGGAACACGGCAATGCCGTGCCGGTCGGCATGTTCGACGAGCGCCTGCGCCCGCGTCAACGCGGCAGCGGCGCCGGGCAGCGGCAGGCGGCCATTGAAGTATTCGTTCTGGAAATCGACCAGCACCAGCGCCGTACGGCGCGGCTCGATCGCACCGGTGCGGACGGCACCGGCGATACTGCGGATGGTGGGGGACATGCTGGCTCCTCGTTGACGATGGAGCCATGCTAGAACGCCGTCCGCCGCCCGGGTAGGGGGCGGGCGCCACATGATTTGTGCGCAAATGGCACAAATCGGGCCGCCCGCTGGCTGGCGGGGCCGTTGCCAGACCTGCCCTCCGCTCTTACCTTATAATCTCAAGCCCCCTGCAAGTCTCCGATGGATAGCCAATGAACACGCCCGTGACCCGCCCCGCCCCCCAGACCGAAGCCAAGCTGCGCGACATCCTGTCGCGCCGCACCATGTTCCTCGACGGCGCGATGGGCACGATCATCCAGCAGTACAAGCTGGACGAGGCAGCCTACCGGGGCGAGCGCTTCGCGGACTTCGCGGCGCCGGCCGGCAGCGGCGCCCGCGAGCTGTTCGTGAAGGGCAACAACGAGCTGCTGAACCTGACGCAGCCGCATGTGATCCAGGAAATCCACGAGCGCTACCTGGCGGCCGGTGCCGACCTGCTGGAAACGAACACGTTCGGCGCCACCGGCATCGCGCAGGACGACTATCACATGGCCCATCTGGTGTACGAGATGAACCTGCAGGCCGCGAAACTGGCGCGCGCCGCCGTCGACAAGTACAACTCGCCCCAGAAGCCCCGCTTCGTGGCCGGCGCGCTGGGCCCGACGCCGAAGACCGCCTCGATCTCGCCGGACGTCAACGATCCCGCCGCACGCAACGTCACCTTCGACCAGCTGGTCGCCTCGTACCACGAACAGGTGTCGGCGCTGGTCGAAGGCGGCGTCGACGTGCTGCTGGTGGAAACCATCTTCGACACGCTCAACTGCAAGGCCGCGCTGTTCGCCATCGACCAGTATTTCGACGAGAACCCCGGCCAGGAACGCCTGCCGCTGATGATCTCCGGGACGGTCACGGACGCCTCCGGCCGCATCCTGTCCGGCCAGACCGTGCCGGCATTCTGGAACTCGGTGCGTCATGCGAAGCCGCTGACCGTGGGCCTGAACTGCGCACTGGGCGCAGCGCTCATGCGTCCCTATGCGGAAGAGCTGTCGCGCATCGCCGATACTTTTGTGTGCATCTACCCGAACGCCGGCCTGCCCAATCCGATGAGCGACACGGGCTTCGACGAACTGCCGGCCGATACGTCCGCGCTGCTGCGCGAGTTCGCCGACGCGGGCTTCATCAACGTGGCGGGCGGCTGCTGCGGCACCACGCCGGACCACATCGCCGCCATCGTCGACCTGCTCAAGGATGTCAAGCCGCGCGCCGTGCCGCACGTGCCGGTGGCGCAGCGCCTGTCCGGCCTGGAGCCGTTCACGATCGACGACGATTCGCTGTTCGTCAACGTGGGCGAGCGCACCAACGTCACGGGCTCGAAGGCCTTTGCACGCATGATCCTGAACGAGCAGTTCGACGAGGCGTTGTCGGTGGCGCGCCAGCAGGTGGAGAACGGCGCGCAGGTCATCGACATCAACATGGACGAAGCGATGCTGGACTCGCTGGCCGCGATGACGCGCTTCCTGAACCTGATCGCTTCCGAGCCGGACATCTCGCGCGTGCCGATCATGATCGACTCCTCGAAATGGTCCGTCATCGAAGCGGGCCTGAAGTGCGTGCAGGGCAAGTCGATCGTCAATTCCATCTCGATGAAGGAAGGCGAGGAGGAATTCATCCGCCAGGCGAAACTGTGCCGCCGTTATGGCGCCGCCGTGATCGTGATGGCCTTCGACGAAGTGGGCCAGGCCGACACGTTCGAGCGCAAGATCGAGATCTGCGCGCGGGCCTACAGGATCCTCGTCGAGCAGGTCGGGTTCCCGCCCGAAGACATCATCTTCGACCCGAACATCTTCGCGGTCGCCACCGGCATCGAGGAGCACAACAACTACGCGGTGGACTTCATCAACTCCACGCGCTGGATCAAGGACAACCTGCCGCACGCGAAGATCAGCGGTGGCGTGTCGAACGTGTCGTTCTCGTTCCGCGGCAACGACCCGGCGCGCGAGGCGATCCACACCGTGTTCCTGTACCACGCGATCAAGGCCGGCATGACGATGGGGATCGTCAACGCGGGCATGGTGGGCGTCTACGACGACCTGCCGGCGGAACTGCGCGAACGCGTGGAAGACGTGGTCCTGAACCGCCGCGAGGATGCCACCGAACGCATGATCGACATCGCCGGCACGCTGAAGGCGGGCGCCGGCAAGCAGGAAGCGGCCAACCTGGAATGGCGCAACGCGCCCGTCGAGAAGCGCCTGGCGCATGCGCTGGTGCACGGCATCACCCAGTTCATCACCGAGGACACCGAGGAGATGCGCCAGCAGGTGCTGGCCGCCAATGGCCGCCCGATCCACGTGATCGAAGGCCCGCTGATGGACGGCATGAACATCGTCGGCGACCTGTTCGGACAAGGAAAAATGTTCCTGCCGCAGGTGGTGAAATCGGCGCGCGTGATGAAGCAGGCCGTGGCCCACCTGATTCCGTACATCGAGGAAGAAAAGAAGCTCGAGGAAGAACGCACCGGCATCGTCGCGAAACCGAAGGGCAAGATCGTCATTGCCACCGTGAAAGGCGACGTGCACGACATCGGCAAGAACATCGTCTCCGTGGTCCTGCAATGCAATAACTTCGAGGTGGTCAACATGGGCGTGATGGTGCCCGCCTCCGAGATCCTGGCGCGCGCCAAGGTGGAGAATGCCGACATCATCGGCCTGTCCGGCCTGATCACGCCGTCGCTCGAGGAGATGGCCTATGTCGCGAAGGAGATGCAGCGCGACGAGCACTTCCGCATGCTGAAGATCCCGCTGCTGATCGGCGGCGCAACGACCAGCCGCGCCCACACGGCGGTGAAGATCGCCCACAACTACGAAGGCCCGGTGGTGTACGTGCCGGACGCGTCGCGCTCCGTGTCGGTGGCGCAGTCGCTGCTGACGCCCGAGTCACGGGACAAGTACGTGGCCGAACTCGATACGGACTACGCGCGCATCCGCGAACAGCATGCGAACAAGAAAGCGCTGCCGACGATCACGCTGGCAGCCGCGCGCGCCAACAAGGCCAAGCTCGACTTCGCACCCGTGAAGCCGAAGTTCATCGGTCGCCGGCTATTCCGCAATGTCGACCTGGCGGCGCTGGCCCAGTACATCGACTGGGGCCCGTTCTTCCAGACCTGGGACCTGGCCGGCCCGTTCCCCGCCATCCTGACGGACGAAGTCGTCGGCGAAGCAGCCACCAAGGTCTACGCGGAAGGCCAGGCGCTGCTCAAGCGCATCATCGAGGGCCGCTGGCTGACGGCCAACGGCGTCATCGCCCTGCTGCCGGCCAACAGCGTCAATGACGACGACATCGAGATCTACACGGACGACACGCGCGGCACGGTGGCGTTCACCTATTACGGCCTGCGCCAGCAGGGCGTGAAACCCGTGATCGACGGCGTGCAGCGCCCCAACCAGTGCCTGGCCGACTTCATCGCGCCGAAAGACTCGGGCGTGAAGGACTACATCGGCATGTTTGCCGTGACCGCTGGCCTCGGCATCGAAAAGTACGAGAAGCGCTTCGAGGACGCCCATGACGATTATTCGTCGATCATGCTGAAGGCGCTGGCCGACCGTCTTGCCGAAGCGTTTGCCGAGTACCTGCACCAGCGCGTGCGCACCGACCTGTGGGGCTATGCGGCGGGCGAGCAGCTGTCGAACGAGGCGATGATCAAGGAAGAGTACGTCGGCATCCGCCCTGCTCCCGGCTATCCGGCCTGCCCGGAGCACACGGTGAAGGCGGACATGTTCCGGGTGATGAATCCGGAGGAGATCGGCATGGAGCTGACGGAGTCGTATGCGATGTTCCCGGGCGCGGCCGTGTCCGGCTTCTACTTCGCCCATCCCCAGTCGAAGTACTTCACGGTCGGCAAGATCAACGACGACCAGCTGGACGACATGGTGGCGCGCCGTGGCGTGCCGAAGGCCGAGCTGGAGCGCTGGCTGGCACCGAACCTGTAACGCCGGCACGCTGCCGGCGGAACTCCCGCCCTCCCCCGGTGTCGAACCGCCAGGACCGCGAAGGTTCGATCAGGTTCAATCAGGTTCAATCAGGTTCGATTAGGTTCAACTGCACGGGAGGGCATCATGGCAATCGCACTGAAGCGCTGGCAGGACCAGCTGATCCTGCTGCTCGGCATCTGGCTGTTCATCACGCCGTGGATTTTTTCGTATGTGATTCCGTCACCGCACGCCTGGAACGCATTCCTGTGCGGCGCCGTACTGGCCGTGCTGGCCGCCTGCGACCTGTACAAAACCTATCTGTGGGCGGTGATCGTCAACCTGGCGATCGGCATCTGGGTCGCCGTGTCGCCGTGGGTGCTGGTGGCCGACTATGGGCAGGGCAATGTCATGCTGAACAACCTGCTGGTGGGACTGGCCGCGGCCGTGCTGGCGGCCTGGGAGCTGACAACGGATCCGGAGCTGCACAAGAAGTGGCCGGGCGCCGGGGCGGCCACGTAAAATACACGGGCCGCGCGGGGAGACGCGCGCGTCAGATCGCGTAGCGCACGACGTTGTCGCTCCATTCGAACGCGGCCATCTCCAGTTCCACCAGTTCCACGGTGGACACGGCCAGGTCGTGCAGCGCGGGCACGAGCTCGTCTTCCTCGACCCGTTCGATGCATTCGGCGAGCTTGAGCAGTTCGCCGAAGAAGCCGCCGCGGTACAGCAGCGCATCCGCCACTTCCTCGCTGACGGCGATCTGTCCCAGCAGCTCGGCCATCGGCATCGAGAACAGCGTGTCCATCAGCGACATGATGCCGACCGTGAAGGCGATATCGGCCACGTGCCGGTGCGCCGGCCGCAGCTTCTGGGCCAGCAGTTCCAGCAGGCGGCCGCGCGTGGTGGCCAGGGCCAGCAGCGGCGTCTGGCTGGTGCCGCGCTTGCCGGGCTCCGCATACAGCATGATCTGCAGCCAGCGCTGCAGCTGGCGGCGGCCGAGGATCGTCAGCGCCTGGCCGAGCGAATCGATGCGCTGGCGCGCGCCCACGGCCGGCGTGTTCACCAGCCGCACCAGGTTCAGCGCCAGCGCCGCGTCGCGCTTGATGGCCCGTTCGATCTCGCTGTTCTCCGCATCGGAGATCACCAGCGTCATCAGCTCCATCAGCGCGAGCTGCGAGGGCGACAGCTTCTTGCCGCTCATGATCACGGGGCGCGCGAAATAATAGCCCTGGAAAAAGTCGAAGCCCAGGTCGAGGCCGGTGCGGAACTGGTCCAGCGTCTCGACCTTCTGTGCCACCAGCTTCTTGCCGTCCCCCTTCAGCCGCGCGGCCAGTGCCACCAGGCCTGCCGGGGCCGCGGTGCCGCTCGCAGGGCCGCGATCGAGGCCCAGCTTCACGTATTCGGCCATCGGCAGCAGTGCCTGCAACTGTGCCGCGTCCTCGTGCAGGCCGTCCAGTGCGAAGCGGAAGCCGTGGCCGGCCAGGTCCGTCAGCCGCGCCAGCACGGCGGGCGAGGCCGGCACCGAGCCGGCAATTTCCAGCACGATGCGTTCGCGCGGCAGGAAGCCGAAGATATCGCTCAGCAGCGCCCCTTCGTCGACATTGACGAAGCCGGGTCCGTCGTCGATCGCCTTGTCCACGCCCAGTTGCGCGACATGCGCCAGCACGGCCGCGGTGGCCGACAGCGCCGTCGAGTCGAACTGCGCCGGTCCCACCGGGCCGTTACGGAACAGCAGCTCATAGCCGAACAGACCCTGCTGGCGGTCGAGGATGGGCTGGCGGCCCAGGTAGAACTCGCGCACGCGCTGGCTGCGCGGGGAATCCTTGGCGGAGAGATCGATCATGGAAACGTCCTTGTTTTCCGGCTATTTTGGCATTGATCGTCTGTTTAATGGCAGGAAAATATTCTTTCGCAGCAATCCGTCCACAAACGGCGCACGATATCCGGCCGTGCAGTGCGGGCCATGACAAGATGGTGACTGGTGACGAGGCCGGCGCGGATGCGCCAGGGAGGAAGGAGTAAGGCGCGGGAGAGAAGTGCAGGAGAGAAGTGCGGAAGACAGGTGCGCGAGAAACGAGGTGAACGCAATGGGAGCGAACTCCACGCCGGTCGGCACATTGCGGCTCGAAACGCTGACGGAACAGTGGCAAGGTCTTGTCGACCGTTACCTCACCACCGGAATGCTCCAGGAAGCGGCAATACCTGCTCAGTGCAGCAGCACCGGCTGGCTCATCAGGGAATCATAGGCGCCCAGGAATTCGTCGATCTCTTCCATCGACGGTTCGTTGGCGATCAGTTCGTTCACATCGCGGCGGAAGTTCTGGGCCAGCACGCCGTTGATGAAGATCTCGCGCTTGCCACCCTTGTCGACGATCTCGTAACCGCCGAAACGCAGCGATTCCAGCTCACGATCGGGACCGAATTCGACGACGCTGTACTGCTCGCTGTTGTAGATGAGGTTCATATCGCTTCCTTCTCTTCAGGGTGCGGAAACCGGTCGGGTTCCGCGTTCAGTATCGAAGTGGGGCTGTGGCATGCCATTTCAAGAGCCCTGCCGGCAAAGCTCAGCGATTGCCGGCGGGCGCCACGACATCGTTACAGAGGGCCAGCAGCGCATCGTAGGGCGAGGCCGACAACATGGCGCGCAGCTGTCCCACATGGGTGGCATCGGCCAGCGCGATGAAGAGCTGCGCAGGCCGGCGCCGCAACAGACGATTCAATGTAACACGCAACACCAGATTTCCCGCGCAGCACAGGCAGCCGGGAGCGATCCGCTCGATCTGGGCAGGCACGGCATCGGCCGCCAGCGCGCCAGCCGGATCGGCCAGGCCTTCGAGGATCACCGCGACCAGCGGCGGGGCGGAAGAAAAAGAAGGGGAAGGAGACGGGGACGGCTCGGCCCCGGCAGGCAGGCCAGGTGCGCCGGTCCCGGCCAGGCGCGCCGCGATCGCCGCTTCGCGATCGCGCGCGCTGGCGCCCGTGACCAGGGTGGCGGGAATGCGGGGCTGGGCGGGCGGGTTCAGGAAACGCTCAGGCCTGCTGGTTCTTCTTGGCCAGCTTGCCCGGCTCGACGCCGAGCTGCTTCAGCTTGCGGTACAGGTGGGTGCGTTCCAGCCCGGTCTTTTCGGCCACGCGTGTCATGCTGCCGCCCTCCCGCCCAAGGTGGTGCTCGAAGTACATGCGTTCGAACGCATCGCGCGCCTCGCGCAGCGGCAGGTCGAAGGACAGGCTGAACATGTGGCCTTCGCCACTGCCCCGCGCCACCGCGATGCCATGCGCGCCCTGCGGCGGCAGCGGCTGCGCGCCGAAGCTGGGCGGTGCGGCCTCTTCCGCCGGCGGCAGCGCGGCCGGACGGGGTGCCAGCACGGGCGCCCGCACCACTTCCTGGCCACGCGCCAGGCCGGCCTGGACCGCCTTGAGCAGTTTCTGCATCGCGATCGGCTTTTCCAGGAAATTGAGCGCGCCGATGCGCGTGGCCTCGACGGCCGTATCGATCGTGGCGTGGCCGGACATCATGATCACCGGCATGGTCAGCAGGCCGTCGCGCTGCCATTCCTTCAGCAGCGTGACGCCGTCCGTATCCGGCATCCAGATGTCGAGCAGGACCAGGTCGGGTGCGCCCGTGGCGCGCGCCTGGCGTGCCTGCTGGGCGTTTTCCGCCAGCGTCACCGCATGCCCCTCGTCGCCCAGGATCTCCGACAGCAGCTCCCGGATACCCATTTCATCATCAACTACGAGAATGTTTGCCATCTATCCCTGCCCTTGAGTTCTTGTCGTATGCATTCTTTTTGTGTGCATTCTCATGCCTGCGGCCCATGCCGGCGGATCCGGCCGCTGCGAATCGTGCGCGCCATTCTGCGCTTCGCCTGCCCTGCCAGCAGATTCTATTAGCCCTTCGACATTATGCCAACTGCACCGGTGCCAACTTTAACAGCAAAATCAGTACCGAAGCGCCAGAACCGTCGGCATGGTTCTGGATATCGATGCGGCCACCGTGTTCGTCGATGATCTTCTTCACCATCGCCAGCCCCAGTCCGGTGCCGCGCACCTTCGAGGTCACGTACGGCTCGAAGGCGCGGGCCAGGATTTTCGGTGCGAAGCCCGGGCCATTGTCGGAGATCGCCAGGCGCACGGCAATGCGCGTGCCGCCGTCCGCGCTCTGGTAATGGATCGCTTCCGTGATCACGTCGATGCGCGGGGCCGGGCGCGCATCGGCGTCCGGCAGGTCGGCCAGCGCATCCTGGGCATTCTGCAGCAGGTTGTGGATCACCTGGCGCAGCTGGGTGGGGTCGCCCATCACCATCGGCAGGTAGGGCGCCAGCTGCGGGCGGATGATGTCGTGGCCGTCGCCGGCCACGTACAGGTGCAGGATCTCCTCGACGAGGGAATTGAGGTCCAGCGATTCGAGCTGAGCCGGTGGCGTGCGCGCGTAGTCGCGGAAGTCGTCGACCATGCGCTTCATCGCGGCGACCTGGTTGACGATCGTGCCGGCGCTCTTGTTGAGCAGCTCCAGGTCGGTGCCGCCCAGCTTGTTCTCCAGCTTCATCTGCAGGCGCTCGGCGGACAGCTGGATCGGCGTGAGGGGGTTCTTGATCTCGTGCGCCAGGCGGCGCGCCACTTCGCCCCAGGCGATCGAGCGCTGCGCCGAGATCACGTCCGTGATGTCGTCGAACACCACGATGTAGCCGCCGCCACCGCCTTCCAGCGGCAGGCGCGAACCGCGCGTGAGCAGGATCAGCGCGTTGTCGTCCGGGCTGGTGGTGGGCCGCGAGATCTCGATCTGCCGCTGCCAGTGCAGGTGCTGCAGGTTGCGGCCGGCGGCCGACTGGGCGCTCTGGGCCGAGAACGCCGCGATCACGGCGCCGGCGAATTCCTGCATGCCTTCCACGTCCACCAGCGGCCGGCCGGTCAGCGTCACGCCCGCCTTCTGCAGGATGCGTTCGACGGACTCGTTGCAGGTGACGACGCGGAAGTCGGCATCGAGCACCATCACGCCGGCCGACATATTGGCCAGCACGGATTCCAGGTGGGCCTTGGCGTTCTGCAGCGCGATGCGGTTGCGCTCGACGGCGCTGCGCGCTTCGGACAGCTGGCGCGTCATCGTGTTGAAGCTTTGCGTGAGCGTGCCCAGTTCGTCGGAACTGGCGACGATCGGGCGTGGCGACAGGTCGCCGCCGGCCACCGCGCGCGTGCCTTCGGCCAGCAGCAGCAGCGGCTGCGCCAGGTCATTGGCGATCAGGAAGGCGGCCGCAATGGCGCCGAACACGGCCAGCAGCAGGGTCAGCGTCAGGGTCACGATGTACATCTGGCGCAGGCCGTCGCGCGCCACGTCGCGCTGCTTGTATTCGCTGTAGGCGGTGCGCAGCGTTTCGCCATCGGCCGCCAGGCGCGACGGCACGGCCTGCAGCACCTGCAGGTAGCGCGGCGCGAAACGGCCGCCCGACGGCTGCACCGGGTCCGGCACGGGGATCAGCACGCGCAGGCGCAGCTGGCTGCCGGGATCGGGCGGCACGGGCGGACCGTTCGGGTCGCGCAGTTCGCCGCCGCCTTCCGGCGCCGCATACGGCGGTTCGGCCTGGGCGCGCGCCATGATGGCGGCGGTGGGCAGGTCGCCCGCCAGGTTGATGCGGCGCTCGCCCAGCGCCGAGACGATCAGGCCGCCGCGGTTGTCGACGATGACGGCGCTCTGCGTGCCGGGATGCTCGCGGACGAAGCGGGCCAGCGTGGCCGGCGCCGCGTAGAACGGCTGCGTGGCCAGTTCGTCGGCGGTGCGCTGCGCATCGCCTTTCAGTTCGGCCAGCGACGCATCGAGCGCGGAACGGCCCAGGTCCAGGCCCGCTTCCAGCGCCTCTTCGACGCGCACGTTGAACCACGAGTCGATCGAGTGCGAGACGAACTGCACGGAGACGAGGAAGATCACGAGGCCGGGCAGCACGCCGATGGCGGCGAACAGCATCACCAGCCGCGTCATCAGCCGCGAGCCGAACTTGCCGCTCTTGTAGCGCGAATACAGGCGGAACAGCGACACGCCCACCAGGATCAGCAGCGCCACGGCCACGGCGGCGTTCAGCCCCAGCAGCCAGGAATAATAGCGTTCGATGAAGCCGGAATTGTTGGAGGCGGAGGCCAGCAGGAACAGCAGGATGCTGCAGACGGCACCCGCCACGACGAACAGATACCGCAAGGCCTGGGTCACTTACTCCGCCCTGTACTGGAAGGTTCTCTTCTGGGACGCCAGCGTCCAGTCACGGTTGTTCAGGGCGTTCACCTGGATCGGCTTGGGCAGGTAGTCGCGGTCCATGCCCATGCTGAGGGTCACGTTGTACGTTTCCCCCACCTTCAGCACGCCGCGTGCCGCCACGACCCAGCGGGTGGGCCGGCGGATGAAGAACAGCGCATCGTCGAGCGACTCGAAGGTCTGCTGCACGCTGCCCACGATCTTCACGTGGTACTGGCGCGTGAGCACGTCGTAGTACAGGCGGTAGGTGCGGCGCGCGGTCACGGCCTTTTCGTCGAACCAGTACCAGCGCGGCCGGGTGAAGGTGATTTCGGTGGTGAACGACACGGGCACGCCGTACTGCAGCGCATCCTCGAGGCCATGACTGAGGTCGAATGCGTAGCTGGCCTTCAGCCGGTAGCCCTCTTCGGCGGCTTCGATGCGGGGATCGGTGATCTCCACGACCCCTTCGGCGGCACGCACAGCCTGCGGCAATGCGCAGGCCAGCATCAGCAGCAGGCAGAAAAGTCGAACAAATCGGAAGGTCACGTGCGCTATCGTCGGTGGTAAAGGAGCCTTGTTCCAGGGGCCAAACAAGCCAGGTGAGGCGACGTTCTACGCATCCTTCTGGAACAACGCATAGAACAGGCCGTCGTGATCCTGTTCGGCACCGCCCACGGGCAGTAGCTGACCGGGCGCATCGATTCGCGTGGCGCGATTGCGCACCGCGAAAGCGGCCGCCTGCGCCTCGGATTCCTGCGGCCACAACGAACATGTCACGAACAGCAATTTACCATTGGGCCGCAGCATCTGCCAAAGATTGTCGAGAATTTGCCCGGAAAGTGTTGCAAGTTGGAGCGCGTCGCCCTTGCGCCGCAGCCAGCGGATATCCGGGTGGCGGCGCACGATGCCGGAGGCCGTGCACGGCACGTCGGCCAGGATGCGATCGAACGGTTCGCCGTCCCACCATTCGCGGCCCTGCGCCTGCGCGGCCTGCAGCTCGGCGGACAGGCCCAGGCGCTCGAGGTTCTCGCGCACGCGGGTCAGGCGCTGCGGGTCCGCATCGAGCGCGGTCAGCGCCACGTCGGCCAGTTCCAGGATGTGGCCCGTCTTGCCGCCCGGCGCCGCGCACGCATCCAGCACTCGCATGCCGTCCTGGACATCGAGGAGCTGCGCGGCCAGCTGGGCGCCGGCATCCTGCACCGAGACGTCGCCTTCGTCGAAACCAGGGATCAGGTGCACACCCACCGGCTTGTCGAGCCGCACCGCCTGCTCGCCGATGCGGCGCGCGCCGATGCCGGCCTCGGCCAGCCGCACCAGGTAATCCTCGACCGTCACGCGCCGCGCATTGACGCGCAGCGTGAGCGGCGGCGCCTGGTTGCCGGCCGTGAGCACGGCTTCCCATTGGGTCGGGAAGGCGGTGATGGCCGCATCGATCCACCATTGCGGGTAGTTCCAGCGTGCCACCGGCTGGGCCAGCACGGCGGCCAGCAGCGTTTCGCGTTCGCGAAGGAAGCGGCGCAGCAGCGCATTGACCATGCCCTTGGCGCGCGCCGTGTCGGGATGGGCGCCGGCCGCCGTCACGGCCTGGTCGACGACGGTGAACGCTTCGTACGGTGCCGGGCCCTCGTCGCTCGCCTGCATCAGCGGCAGTGCGCAGGCCAGCAGGCCGGCCACCAGCGGATCCGGCGCTTTTGGCGCCATCTCGGCCACCAGCGCATCGCTGCGGCCCAGCTGGCGCATGGCGCGGTAGGCGATGTCCTGGATCGCGCCGCGCGCCTGCGGCGACGGGGCGTTCACGCCGGCCAGCGCCTGCGGCAGCGCCATGCCGCCGCGTACCTGCAGCACGGCGGCGGCCGCGCCCAGCAGCGCGAAGGCCAGCGAATCGCTCTTCAGTTCGGCCTGGAACTCGGTCTGTACACGGGGTTTCAGGTCGCGGTGATGGCTGGCGCGCAGGCCGCCCGAGTCGCTGCGGGGCGGTGCGAACGATGGCGCCTTCGACGGGCCGGACGATGTGTTCCGGGCCTTGTGGACGCGCGGCGCGGCCGTTTCCCATGGGCTCGGCGCCGGGGCCGATGGTGCTGCGGTTTGTGCCGCAGCCGGCACCTTTCCGGCGGGTTGCAACGCCGGCTTCACGGCGGGCTTATCGGCTGGCTTATCGGCTGGCTTGCTGGCCGGCTTGTTGGCCGCCGCCTTGCCGGCTTCGGACCGGGGCCGCCCGCCGGGGGGCACGGCGGGCCTGGATCCCATGCCGGCGCCGGCCTTCTTCGTGGCCGGGGCTGGCTTGGACTTCAGACTCAGCGTCGGACGCTTGCTCATCGTGTTCTTTCGTGGTGCATGGGAAGGGCAGGATTGTAGCAGCGGGCAGCCCGGGCCCACTCCCGGCACGCCCGCAGCCCGGCCCGCCGCCCTCCTGCCGCCGGGCGCAAACCGGTATAATGTCCGATCTTCCGGCGCACGCGCGTGCGTCCCGCAGTCCTCTTTTTTAGCTGTCAACCCGCTGTCAACCTTTCGTTCCGACCGACCATGCTCGCCCAACAAAAACAACAGATCGCCGCCCTGTTCCAGGCCGCCCTCGTCCCGTTCCTGGCCGATACCGGCATCACTGCCAACGTGGTGCTGGAACGCCCGCGCGACCCGGCGCATGGCGACGTGGCCTGCAATATCGCCATGCAGCTCGCCAAGCAGCTGAAGATGAACCCGCGCGAGCTGGCCACGAAGATCGTTGCCGCCGTGCTGGACAACCCGGCCGGCAAGGCGCTGGTGGCCTCGGCCGACATCGCCGGTCCCGGCTTCATCAACCTGCGCGTGACGGATGCGGCCAAGCAGGCCGTCGTAACCACCGTGCTGGAACAGGGCGCCGCCTATGGCCGCAGCGACGCCGGCAACGGCCAGCACGTGATCATCGAATTCGTCTCCGCCAACCCCACCGGCCCGCTGCACGTGGGCCATGGCCGCCAGGCCGCGCTGGGCGATGCCCTGTCCGCGCTGTTCGAAGCGCAGGGCTACGGCGTGACGCGCGAGTTCTACTACAACGATGCGGGCGTGCAGATCCACACGCTGGCCACGTCCACCCAGGCGCGCGCGCGCGGCATCAAGCCGGGCGACGCCAACTGGCCGGACCCGGCCTACAACGGTGACTACATCGCCGACATCGCCGCCGATTTCCTGGCGAAGAAGACGGTCGCGGCCAGCGACGGCGCGCCGGTCACGGGCTCGGGCGACGTCGATGACCTGGAGTCGATCCGCGCATTCGCCGTCACCTATCTGCGCAACGAACAGGACATCGACCTGCAGGCCTTCGGCGTCAAGTTCGACAATTACTACCTGGAGTCCTCGCTGTACAAGGACGGCAAGGTGGAGTCGGCCGTCAATGCGCTGGTGGCGAACGGCCACACGTACGAAGACGGCGGCGCGCTGTGGCTGCGCACCACCGACTACGGCGACGACAAGGACCGCGTGATGCGCAAGACGGACGGCACGTTCACGTACTTCGTGCCGGACGTGGCCTACCACATCGTCAAGTTCCAGCGCGGCTTCACGCAGGCGATCAACGTGCAGGGTTCCGACCACCACGGCACCATCGCCCGCGTGCGCGCCGGCCTGCAGGCCGTGGGCCTGGACATCCCGCAGGGCTATCCCGACTACGTGCTGCACAAGATGGTCACCGTGATGAAGGACGGCGCCGAGGTGAAGATCTCGAAGCGCGCCGGTTCCTACGTGACGGTGCGCGACCTGATCGAATGGTCCGGCGGCGGCGACATCACCAGGGGCCGCGACGCGGTGCGCTTCTTCCTCATCTCGCGCAAGGCCGACACGGAATTCGTGTTCGACGTGGACGTGGCGCTGAAGACCTCCGACGAGAACCCGGTGTATTACGTGCAGTACGCCCACGCGCGCATCTGCCGCATGCTGCAGCAGTGGGGCGGCGACCCGGCCACGGTGGCGGGCGTCGATCTTTCCCCGCTCGTCGCGCCGACCGAACAGACGCTGCTCGCCACGCTGGCCGCCTACCCGGAAGTGCTGGCGCGCGCGCAGGCCGAGCTGGGCCCGCACCAGGTGGCGTTCTACCTGCGCGACCTGGCCGCGAACCTGCACAGCTTCTATTTCGCCGAACGCGTGCTGGTCGACGACGAGGCCCTCAAGCTGGCCCGCCTGGCGCTGGTCGTCGCCACCCGCCAGGTGCTGCGCAACGGCCTGGCGCTGATCGGCGTCTCGGCGCCGGACCAGATGTAATCCATCACAAGGACAATCCGTACAATGGCTTTCCGCACTCCCCACCTGCGCCAGCAGGGCAGCACGCTGGTCGGCATCATCATCGGCCTCGTGATCGGCCTCGTCATCGCCGTGATCGTCGCGCTGATGATCACCAAGGGCCAGTCGCCGTTCACCGAGCGCACGGCGCGCACCGCCAAGCCCGCCGAATCGTCCGGCACGATCGCCGATCCGAACAAGCCGATGTACGGCAACCGCGACAGCACGCGCAGCGCCAACCGCGATTTCGAACGGGATGCGCGCAATCCACAGCAAGCTGCTCCCGCTGCACCGGCCAAGCCATCTGCCGCCCCGGCCGCCGATCCGCTGCAGGCAGTGGTGGACCGCATCCAGAACCAGCCGGAGCGCAAGCCCGCCACACCGGCGCCGGCGCCGCTCAACACGGCAGCGCCACCCGCGCAGTCCGCGGCACCGGCACCGTCCCCGGCAGGCGAAGAGAAGTGGGTTTATTATCTGCAGGCTGGCGCCTACCGCGAAACGAACGATGCCGAAGCGGTGCGCGCCAAGCTGGCGCTGCTCGGCTTCGAAGCGAGCGTGACGGACCGCAGCACCGATTCCGGCGTGCTGCACCGCGTGCGCGTGGGCCCGTTCACGCAGGTCGAGGCGATGAACAAGGTACGTAGCAAGCTGTCCGAAAACGGTGTCGACGTGGCCGTCGTCCGCAACCAGAGATAATGGAGAACCGATGCACTTCCTGAAGAAGATCCTGTCCGCCGCCACCCTGAGCTTTGCTGCCGCGGGGGCGTTTGCTTCGCCCACCGCGCCCGTCGAAGGTGCCGACTACCAGGTGCTGAAGGCGCCGCAGCCGACGGACACGGGCAAGAAGATCGAAGTGATCGAGTTCTTTGCCTACTGGTGCCCGCACTGCGCCACGTTCGATCCGATCCTCTCGGCCTGGGTGAAGAAACAGGGCGACAACATCGTCTTCAAGCGGGTGCACGTGTCGCACAGCGACCGCTTCCTGCCGCAGCAGAAGCTGTACTACACGCTCGAATCGCTGGGCCTGGCCGACCAGTACCAGTCGAAGGTGCTGGCCGCCATCCACCAGGGCGGCAAGGATCTGCAGCGCGACGAAGAAGTGCTCGACTGGGTGGGCGCGAACGGCATCGACAAGGCGAAGTTCACGGATGCCTACCGCTCCTTCGGCGTGGCCGGCAAGACGCGCCGCGCCAAGTCGATGATGGAGAGCTACCAGGTCGAATACTGGCCGCTGCTGGTGGTCGATGGCCGCTGGCAGGCATCGCCCAGCCTGACGGGCAAGGCGAACGAAAACCTGAACACGGAAACCGCGCAGCAGCAGGCCACCACGCAGGTGCTGGACGCGCTGGTGGCGAAAGCGAAAGCCGGCAAGAAGTAATGGCTGCTGCCGGGGCGCCGCGGGTCTTCATCACGGGCGCCTCCAGCGGCATCGGCGCCGCGCTGGCCACCCGCTACGCATCGGACGGCGCCATCCTCGGCCTGTTCGGCCGCCGGGGAGATGCCATGCATGCGCTGGCCGCCTCCCTCCCCTCTCCTTCCGATTGCCATGTGTATGCCGGCGACGTATGCGACCACGTCGCGCTGGCCGCTGCCGCGCAGGCGTTCATCTCACGTGCCGGCGGCATCGACATCGTCATCGCCAGTGCCGGCATCTCGCACGGCACGCTGACGGAGGTGCCGGAAGACCTGCCCGTCTTCGAAGCCATCTTCGCCACCAATGTGACGGCCACCGTGGCCACGTTCGCGCCGTTCATCGCGGCGATGCGGGAACAGGGCACCGGTACGCTGGTGGGCATCGCTAGTGTGGCCGGCGTGCGCGGCATGCCCGGCGGCGGTGGCTACAGCGCCTCGAAGGCGGCCGTCGTCACCTACTGCGAATCGTTGCGGCTGGAAATGCGCCGCCACGGCATCCGCGTCGTCACCATCGCGCCGGGCTACATCGACACGCCGATGACGCAGCAGAACGCCTATCCAATGCCGTTCCTGATGGCGCCGGAACGCTTCGCCGCGCGCGCCGTGCGCACCATCGCGGCCGGTGCGCGCTACCGCGTGATCCCGTGGCAGATGGGTCTCGTGGCGCGGCTGCTGCGGCTGCTGCCGAACGCGCTGTATGATCTAGCCTTTGCCCGCGCGCCCCGCAAGGCGCGCAAACATGCATGAGCACTCCAGAACCTGATCCCGGCACCACGCTGGACGCCGCCGCGATCCACGCGCGCTGCGCCGCCAGCGCTTCCCATATCGCCATCGAGGCCGTGGCCGAAACCGGGTCGACCAATGCCGACCTGCTGGCGCGGCTGCCCGGCACCGCCGCCAGCGCTGTCCTGACCGGCCCCGTGCTGCGCATCGCCGCAACCCAGACGGCCGGCCGCGGCCGCGCGGGACGCAGCTGGCTGTCGGCACCCGGCGCCTCGTTGACCTTCTCGCTGGCCTGGCGTTTCCAGGGGCCGCTGCACCGGCTGGCCGGCCTGCCGCTGGCGGTGGGCGTGGCGCTGGCCGAGACGGTGGCCTCGCTGGGCGTGCCGGTGCAATTGAAATGGCCGAACGACCTGATGAAGGATGGCGCCAAGCTGGCCGGCATCCTCGTGGAGACGGGCACGGCGCCGGACGGTGCCATCTGGGCCGTGATCGGCTGCGGCATGAACCTGGTGATGCCGGACGCGATGGAGGCCGAGATCGGCCGCGCCGTGTCGTCGGCCCCCTGGCTGGCGCGGATGGACCGCAACGAACTCGTGGCGCAGCTGCTGTCGCGGCTGGCCGCCGTGCTGGCCGAATTCGACGACACGGGCTTCGCGCCGTTCTGCGAGCGGTGGAATGCGCTGCAGGCGTGGCGCGGGGCGGCCGTCAACATCCTCGACAACGGTGCCGTGGTGCAGCAGGGGCTGGCGGCCGGGGTCGATGACATGGGCCGGCTGGTGCTGGACACGCCGGCCGGGCGGGTCACCGTGCTGTCCGGCGATGTGTCGCTGAGGCTGCAATGACAGAAGCTGCAATGACTGGCGCTGGAGTGACTGACGTCGCAATGACATGGCTGCTGGTCGATGCCGGCAATACCCGCGTCAAGTGGGCGCTGGTGGATGCCGACGCACCACTCGGCCAGTGGCGCGCGCAGGGTGCGGTGACGCTGGACCGGATCGATGCGCTCCCGGCCCAATGGCCATTCGTCGCCGACCGGGTGCTCGTGTCGAACGTGGCCGGCGCCGCCGTGCGCGCCGCGCTGGAAGCGGCACTTGGGGCGCAGGCAAACGTCGAATGGTTTGCCTCGGTGCCGGCCCGCGCCGGCGTCGTCAACGGCTACCGCAATCCGCTGCAGCTGGGCTGCGACCGCTTCGCCGCCGCGATCGGCGCGCATGCGCTGGTGCCCGCGCAGGCCGCGGTGATCGCGAACTGCGGCACGGCCACGACGGTCGACATCGTCGGCGCGGACGGGCGCTTCGGCGGCGGCATGATCCTGCCGGGACTCGCGCTGATGCATGGCGCGCTGGCCCGCAACACGGCGCAGCTGCCGCAGATCGATGCCGGCGCGCCGCTGCCGCCCGTCTTTGCCGACAACACGCACGATGCGATCCTGTCCGGCTGCCTGGCCGCGCAGGCCGGCGCCATCGCGCGGGCGTGCGACAGCGCTATGGCCACGCACGGTACTGTCGCGTGTATCATTTCCGGCGGCGCAGCGCAGCTGGTGATGCCGGCGCTGGCCCTGCCCGGCGCCGTGGCGCCGCGGCGGGTGGACAATATCGTGATGGTGGGCCTGCATGCCGCGCTGCAGGCCGACGCACTGGACCAGGCCCCATGCTGAAACCCGTTTTCTTCCTGCTGCTGGCCGCCAACGCGGCGCTGTTTGCCGTCGGCCAGGGCTATGTCGGCCACCTTGCCGATGGCGAGCGCGAACCGGCGCGGCTGGACGGCCAGCTGAATGCAAAAGCGCTGAAGCTGATCCCGGCCGCGCAGGCCACTGCCGTGGCCGCCGAGGTGGCACCCGGGGCCGAGGTGGCAGCCCAGGTTGCGCCCCCGGTGCCGGCACCGAAGGCCGCGGCGGTCACGCTGGCCTGCCTGGAGGCGGGCGACTTCACGCTGGCGCAGGCGCGCCGCTTCGAGGCCGCGCTCGACCCCCTCGCATTGGGCGACCGCCAGTCGCGCCGCAACCTGCCGGGCCAGGACGTGTCGAGCTACATGGTGAACATTCCGCCGCAGGGCAGCAAGGAGGCGGCCGATAAGAAGGTCGCCGAACTGAAGGCGCGCGGCGTGACCAACTACTTCGTCATGAACGACAGCCAGCCGCTGCGCTGGGGCATCTCGCTGGGCGTCTTCAAGCAGGAAGCGGCGGCGCAGACGCAGCTGGCCGCGCTCGTCAAGCAGGGCGTGCACAGCGCCCGCATCACGCCGCGCTACTCCCCCTCGAAGCTGCTGGCCTTCCAGTTCCGCGACGTCGGCCCCGACACCCGTGGCCGCCTCGACAAACTCCTCGCAAACTTCGCCGACCAGTCGCTCCGCAAGTGCCCGTAACAGCCGAGCTCGTGTCCACTTTGGGGTCAACCCCGGAATCGGACACGAACTGAGCCATAACGTGCGTTCAATGAATGGATTACGGCTGGGGTCGTGTCCGAAAACGGGGTTGACCCCAAGGTGGACACGGACTGCGCAGTAACTGCGCAGTTACTGGGACGCAGAAGCGGTGCTGTAAGCCCCTTCGCGCTGGACGACCAGCGGTTTCAGGCGCAGGCCGGTGGGCAGGCGGGCGGCGGCGGCGGCGGCTTCCTGGCGTGTCGGGAACGGGCCGCCGTACAGGCGATACACGCTGCCGGCCTGCACCACCTGGTATTCGCTGCCGCGCGTCGCCTCGATGAGGCGCTCACGCATCGTGTTGGCGCCCTCTTCCTTCGAGAACGCTCCCAGCTGCAGGTAGTAGCCACCCGAGGTGGGCGCGGCCACGTCCGGTGCGGGCGGGCGCGTGAGGATGAAGCGTTCCAGCTCGTCCGGCCCGGCCAGCAGCGGCGCGCCGGGCTGCAGTGCGGCGACGGGCACGCCTTCGACGGCAGCAATGATGGTGCCGGCCTTGCGCGCGGCCACCATGCGCTCGATCTCGTCCGGCATGATGCGCGTGACTTCCAGCTGGCTGCTGCCGTTGGCCAGCAGGCCCAGTTTCAGCGCCGCCGTGTACGACACGTCGATCACGCGCGACGAGTGGAACGGCCCGCGGTCGTTCACGCGCACGACGACGCTCTTGCCGTTCGCCAGGTTCGTCACGCGCGCATACGAGGGGATCGGCAGCGTGGTGTGCGCCGCCGTCATCTTGTACATGTCGTAGATCTCGCCGGACGAGGTGCGCTGGCCATGGAATTTCTTGCCGTACCACGTGCCCATGCCCCGCTGCGTGAACGGCTGGCTGTTCGGGATCGGCTCGTAGGTCGACCCCAGCACCGTGTAGGGCCGGTTCGAGCGGGGCAGCAGCGGATCGTTGCGCACCTCCGCGTCCGGCACCTGCATCAGGTTCGGTGGCGGATCGTCGCCGGGACCATCGTCCTTGTAGTAGCCGCCGCGGCCGGAGTTCGCCGCCGGCATGTCCGGCATGCCCGGCTGCTGGTGCTTCGGCTTGACCTTCGGCGCACCCGGCAGGTGGCTGATCAGCTCCCGGCTGCCGCAGCCGGCCAGCGCCAGCAGGGCCGCCAGCAGCAGCGATGAAGTGAACCTGGTGCGCGCCATCATGTCTGCACCAGCTTGCGGTGGCGCTGCACGCTCATCAGGATGCCCGAGGCGAGGCCCAGGGTCAGCAGCGCGGTGCCGCCGTAGCTCATGAACGGCAGCGGCACGCCGACCACCGGCAGGATGCCGCTCACCATGCCCATGTTCACGAATGCGTACGTGAAGAAGATCATCGTCGTCGCGCCCGCCAGCAGGCGCGTGAACAGGTTCGGCGCGCCGGCCGTGATCATCAGCCCCCGGCCGATCAGCAGCAGGTACAGCAGCAGCAGGAACAGGTTGCCGGCCAGGCCGAACTCCTCGGAGTACACGGAGAAGATGAAGTCCGTCGTGCGTTCCGGGATGAATTCCAGGTGCGTTTGGGTGCCCTTCGTCCAGCCCTTGCCCGTGATGCCGCCGGAACCGATGGCGATGGTGGACTGGATGATGTGGAAGCCCTTGCCCAGCGGGTCGGCGGTGGGATCGAACAGCGTGCGCACGCGCTCGCGCTGGTAGTCGTGCATCATCGACCAGGCCACCGGCATGCTGCAGGCCGCCGCGATCACGAGCGCCAGCAGCGCCTTCCACGGCAGACCGGCCAGGTAGATGACGGCGAAACCGGCCGCCACCACCAGCAGCGACGTGCCGAGGTCGGGCTGGCGCATGATCAGGCCCACGGGGATCAGCAGCAGCAGCGCGCCCACCGCGTACGAGTGCCAGCGCAGGTGCCCCTGCTGGTGCTGGAAGAACCAGGCCAGCATCAGCGGGACGGCGATCTTGGCCAGTTCGGACGGCTGGATATCGATCACGCCGATGTGCAGCCAGCGCCGCGCGCCCAGCTTGATCGTGCCCACCAGCGCCACCGCCACCAGCAGCAGCACCGTGATGGCATACGCGGGCACGGCGATCCGCATCATGTTCTGCGGCGAGATGTTCGCCACCACCCACATCACGAAGAACGACATCAGGATGTTGCGCACCTGGTCCTCGATCTTGCCGGGGATGCCGATGCTGGCGGAGTACAGGGTGACGAGGCTGGTGGCGAGCAGCATGACCAGCACCAGCAGCAGCGCCGGGTCGAAGACCGCCACGTGCGGGCGCAGGCGCCGCCACAGCGAGCGTCGTTCGTTGATGCGCATATTATTCCTTACGCGGCGGCAGGGCCGCCTGCGGTTGTGCGGGCCGCGCCGGCGCAGGGGCCGGCGCCTTGGCCTGTGCCGGCGGCCGGCTCTGCGCCGTCGCGGCATTGGTGACGGCCGTGCGCGGTACCGGCTGCGCATTCGGCGCGGCCTGGCTGGCCGCCGTCTTCGGCGCCGCCGTGGAGGCGGGACGCTGCGGCATCAGCCCCGGCGCGGCCGGCGATGCGGCAACCGCCGCGGCAGGTTTCTTCACGCCAGCCGCCGCCTTGTCGGCCTCGAAGGCCCGTTCGTCGTTGTCCAGCGCGGCCTGCTCCAGCGCCTGCGCCGCTTCCTCCTCGGCAGCCGGTCCCTCGACGGGCTCCAGCAGCTCGGCATCTTCCTTCGGCACCTTGGTGGTGTCCTTCTCGGTCGGCCGCTTGCCGAGGATCCAGTAGTCGAGCACCTTGCGGGCGATCGGCGCCGCGACGGCGCCGCCGAAGCCGGCGTTCTCCACCACCATGGCCAGCGCGATGCGCGGCTGCTCGGCCGGCGCGAACGCCGTGAACAGCGCGTTGTCGCGCAGCCGCTCGGCCAGCGACTTGGCGTTGTATTTCGCATTCGCGCCGATGCCCACCACCTGCGCGGTCCCCGTCTTGCCGCCCACCGTGTAGCCGACATTGGTGAAGGCGCGGAACGCGGTGCCACCCTGTTCGCTGGTGACGCCCACCATGGCATTCTTGATGAAGTCGATGTTCTGCTGCTGCAGCGCGATGCGGTAGCTTTCCTTCGGCACCGTCAGCGTGCGGCCCTTGGTGGCGCCATCCTCCAGGATCTTCACCAGGTGCGGCTTCATCACCACGCCGTTGTTGGCCAGGTTGGCCACCGCGTGGGCGATCTGCAGCGGCGTGTACGAGTTGTAGCCGGAACCGTTCGACACGGAGATCGTGTCGCCGCCCACCCAGCGGCCGGCCGCCGGGTTCTTCTTGTAGCGGGAGCGCTTCCACTCCTGCGACGGCAGCACGCCGGTCTTCTCGTTTTCCAGGTCGATACCGGTCTTCTGGCCGAAGCCGAAGGGCTTCATGAAGTCATGGATCGAATCGATGCCCATGTCCCGGCCCAGCTGGTAGTAGTAGGTATTGCAGGAGACGACGATCGACTTGCGCATGTCCACCATGCCGTGGCCGCCCACCACGTCGTCGCGGAATTTGTGATTGCCCAGGTACATATAGCCCGGATCGGCAATCGCCTGGCCCGGCGTGCGCTTGCCCAGTTCCAGCGCGGCCAGCGCCATGAACGGCTTGAAGGTGGAGCCCGGCGCATAGGTGCCGGACAGCGGCCGGTTCACCATCGGCCGGTCCAGCGAAGTATTGAGTTCGTTCCAGCTCTGCGCATCGATGCCGTCGACGAACAGGTTCGGGTCGTAGCCGGGCCGCGACACATAGGCCAGCACGTCGCCGGTCGACGGTTCGATGGCCACCAGCGCGCCGCGCCACTCGCCGAACGCTTCCTCGGCCACCTTCTGCAGCTCGATGTCGATCGACAGGATCAGGTTGTTGCCGGAGGTGGGCGGGGTGCGCGACAGCGTGCGGATCGCGCGGCCGCCGGCGGAGACCTCCACCTCCTCGTAGCCCGTCACGCCGTGCAGCTGCTTCTCGTAGCTCTTCTCCAGGCCTTCCTTGCCGATGTAGTCGGTGCCGTTGTAGTTGGCGGCGTCGTCGCCCTCCTCGATCGCCTTCGCCTCGCGCTGGTTGATGCGGCCGATGAAGCCGATCACGTGCGAGGCCGTCTCGCCCAGCGGGTAGTTGCGGAACAGGCGCGCCTGTACCTCCACGCCCGGAAAGCGGAAGCGGTTCGCCGTGAAGCGCGCCACTTCCTCGTCCGACAGGCGGGTGCGCAGCGGCACGCTGGCGAAGTTCTTCGATTCGTCGAGCAGCTTGCGGAAGCGCCGGCGGTCCTTCGGCGTCACTTCCACGATGCCGGCCAGCTGGTCGATCGCCTCGTCGAGCGGCACGCGCAGTTTCGATGGCGTGATCTCCAGCGTGTAGGCCGAGTAGTTGCGCGCCAGGACCACGCCGTTGCGGTCCAGGATCAGGCCCCGGTTCGGCTGGATCGGCACGACGGCGATGCGGTTGTCCTCGGCCTGCGCGGCGTAGTCGCTGTGCTTGATCACCTGCAGCCAGACGAAGCGCGCCAGCAGCAGGCCGAAGCAGACGAACACGAGCGCGCCGAGCAAGGTCAGGCGCACCCGGAACAGGTACAGTTCGCGTTCGTTGTTTTTCAGCTCGGTCATGGAATGGCCACGCTCAGATCGGGCGCGTGTGGTCCTTGTCGACCGCGCGGCGCTGCGGCGCCAGCAGGATCACCGTGATCACGGGCCACAACAGCACCGAGACGACGCTTTCGACAAAGTACAGCCAGCCGGGGAACTTGCCGGAGACGACGAAGCGCACCAGCAGCTGCACGGCCTGCGCCAGCAGCAGCAGCGGCAGCACGTGCATGGCCTGCGTGCTGAGGCGGAACCACAGGATCCGGCGATGCATCATGATGGCGCCATACGACAGCAGCGTGTAGGCCAACGCGTTCTCGCCGAGCAGCGTGGCGTCATGCACGTCCATCAGCAGGCCCAGGCAGAAGGCGGTGCCGATGCCCACCTTGCGGGGCTGGTGCACGCCCCAGAACACCAGCACCAGCGCCACGAAGTCGGGCGCGGCAAAGAAGCGGCCCCACGGCATCAGGTTCAGCAGGAAAGCCACCAGCAGGCTGGCGATGATGAAGATCGGGCTGACGGGCAGCAGGATGTACTGGGGGCGGTTCATCGGGTTTCCTTCGGTGCCGCTGCAGCGGTGGCCGGTGCCGCCGCCGGCGCGGCCGGACGCAGGCCCGGTGCGGCGGCCGGGGCTGCCGGCGCCACGGTCGGGGTGACTGCCGCAGCCGGCGCAGCCGCAGTCGCAGGCGCTGTGCCGGCGCCGGCATCCTTGCCTGCATCCTTGGCCGGTTCCTTTTTCTTCCTGCCCGGCTTGACGATCTCTTCTTCCGGCGGCCGCGGCGGCATCTCGGGCAACGACATCAGGATCAGCAGCTGGGTATTGCGCTCGATGCCGGCCAGCGGCTGGCAGACGATGCGGCCGAACATGCCGTTGGCCGTGTTCTCCACCTGCGTGACGCGGGCCACGGCCAGGCCGGCCGGGTAGATGCCGTCGATGCCGGAGGTGATCAGGATATCGCCGACGACCACATCGGCGTTCGGCGCCATGAAGCGCAGGTCGAGATTGCCGGACTGGCCGCGGCCATAGGCCACGCTGCGCAGGCCGTTGCGCAGCACCTGCACGGGGATCGCCTGCTCCTTGTCGGTCAGCAGCGTGACTTCGGACGTAAAGGGGAACACGCGGGTCACCTGGCCGACCACGCCAGCGTTGTCGATCACGGGCAGCCCGGTGGTCACGCCCTGCTGCGTGCCGCGGTTCAGGATGACCTTGCGGGTGAACACATCGCGGGCGTTGTAGAGGATTTCGGCCAGCATCGTCTTGCCCGGCACTTTTTCACGCGCTTCGAGCAGCTTGCGCAGCTGCGCGTTCTCGGCCTGCGTGAGCTGGGCCTGCTGCAGCGTGTGCGCCAGCACGATCTGCTGGGTGCGCAGGTCGTGCACCTGTTTTTCCAGGGCGGACAGGGTGGAGAAGTAGCTGCCCATGCCCATCAGCGCGTCGCGCGGCAGCATGGCCACCACCTGCAGCGGATACAGCACGGTGCCCACTGCCTGGCGCACGAAGGACAGCGCGCCGACGCGCGAGTCGAAGACCAGCAGCGCGATCGACAGGCAGGCGCAGATCATCATCTTGGCGCGCGCGGACGCCCCTTGCTTGAAGAGTGGCGGCGGACTGTATTCCATAAATCCATCAAGGACGGGAACGGCCGTGGTTCAGCTTGTGGCTTCACCAGGTGCGATACGGCCGCTCCGGTAATGCGAACGCTTGTTGCAAAGCTGCCGGCAAAGCCAGCCGGACTTTACTCGTACGAGAAGATCGAACCCAGCTGGTCCATGCGTTCCAGCGCCATGCCGGAGCCGCGCACCACGCACGTCAGCGGGTCTTCGGCCACCAGCACCGGCAGGCCCGTCTCTTCCATCAGCAGGCGGTCCAGGTCGCGCAGCAGCGCGCCGCCACCCGTCAGCATCATGCCCTTCTCGGCGATGTCGGCGCCCAGTTCCGGCGGCGTCTGTTCCAGCGCGTTCTTCACGGCCGACACGATATTGTTCAGCGGGTCCGTCAGCGCTTCCAGGATCTCGTTCGACGAGATGGTGAACGAACGGGGAATGCCTTCGGACAGGTTGCGGCCCTTGACTTCCATTTCCTTCACTTCGGAGCCCGGGAACGCGGAGCCGATCGCCTTCTTGATCGCCTCGGCCGTCTGTTCGCCGATCAGCATGCCGTAGTTGCGGCGGATGTAGTTGACGATGGCTTCGTCGAACTTGTCGCCGCCCACGCGCACGGAACCTTTATAGACCATGCCGCCCAGCGAGATGATGCCCACTTCCGTGGTGCCGCCGCCGATGTCGACGACCATCGAGCCCGTGGCGTCCGAAACCGGCAGGCCGGCGCCGATCGCGGCGGCCATCGGTTCTTCGATCAGGTACACCTGGGAGGCGCCGGCGCCCAGCGCCGATTCGCGGATCGCGCGGCGTTCCACCTGGGTGGAACCGCAGGGCACGCAGATGATGATGCGCGGCGAGGGGCGGAAGAACTTCGAGTCGTGCACCATGCGGATGAACTGCTTGAGCATCTGTTCGGTGACGGTGAAGTCGGCGATCACGCCATCCTTCATCGGGCGGATCGCCTCGATATTGCCGGGCACCTTGCCCAGCATCTGCTTGGCTTCCTTGCCGACTGCCTGGATGGTTTTCTTGCCGTTCGGGCCACCTTCCTGACGGATCGCCACGACCGAGGGTTCGTCGAGCACGATGCCGGAACCGCGCACGTAAATGAGGGTATTTGCCGTGCCGAGGTCAATGGCCAGGTCCGACGAGATGTACCTGCGTAAAAAACCGAACATGAGTATCCTGTATCGCGAGCCGCACAAGGGCAGTTAAAAATGGATGCGAAAAATAAGGTAATGCCCGAGGCAAAACCTGAGGTAATGCACGAGTCGATGCGGCGGCTAGTCACTCTCTTCCTGGAGCCGGTCCATGCCCCCAGGGCGCCAGCAACGCATCAACCCGCCATTCTACCTTATAATTCTCCGGATATTTGCCCTATATCCACGCAAACGTGCAGCTCGACAACCATGTTTTTCGGCGGGTTTAATGGGTTTATAAGACCAAGATGGACGATGTTGCAAAAGTCTTGACGATTCAATAACCAAATACCGCGCGCTTCCCGAACCATGTCCCTGACACCTACCGACGTAAAACGCATTGCCAACCTGGCCCAACTGGAAATGGACGAAGCCGCGTCCGCCGCCATGCTGGACAAGCTGAACGGCATTTTCGCGCTGGCCGGCGAAATGGCGGCCGTCGATACCGAAAGTATCGCGCCACTGGCGCATCCACTGGCGGCCCATATGCAGGTGGCGCTGCGGTTGCGCGAAGACGCGCCCACGGAACCGGACCGCCGCGACGCCTACCAGCAGGTGGCGCCGAAGACCGAGGACGGCCTGTACCTCGTGCCGAAGGTAATCGACTAATTCAGCAGGCTGCGGCATTGCGCCGCGCCGAGACAATATGATCCATACCAAAACACTGAAAGAGCTGTCGACGCTGCTGCAGTCGAAACAGCTGTCCGCCACCGAGCTGGCCACGCACTACCTCGACCGCATCGAGGCAAGCGACCTGAATGCCTTCCTGCACGTCGACCGCGCCCTGACGCTGGCGCAGGCCGCCGATGCCGATGCGCGCCTCGCCGCCGGCCACGCGCACGCGCTGACGGGCGTGCCGGTCGCGCACAAGGACATTTTCGTGACGCGCGACTGGCGCTCCACGGCCGGCTCGAAGATGCTGGCGAACTACGTGAGCCCGTTCGATGCGACCGTCGTCGAGAAACTGCATGGCGTGGGCATGGTCCACCTGGGCAAGCTCAATTGCGACGAATTCGCCATGGGCTCAGGCAACGAGAACTCCGCGTTCGGCGCCGTGAAGAACCCGTGGGACAAGCGCGCCGTACCGGGCGGCTCGTCCGGCGGTTCCGCTGCCGCCGTGGCCGCGCGCCTGGCGCCGGCCGTGACGGGTACCGATACGGGCGGCTCGATCCGCCAGCCGGCCTCGTTCTGCGGCATCACCGGCATCAAGCCGACCTACGGCCGCGTATCGCGCTTCGGCATGATCGCGTTTGCCTCGTCGCTCGACCAGGGCGGCCCGATGGCGCAGACGGCGGAAGACTGCGCCCTGCTCCTCTCCGCGATGGCGGGCTACGACGAGCGCGACTCGACAAGCCTGACGCCGGAACAGGGTGGCGTGCATGAAGACTTCACGCGCAACCTGAACGAGCCATTGAAGGGCCTGCGCATCGGCGTGCCGAAGGAATACTTCGGCGAAGGGCTTGCCGCGGACGTGGAAGCGGCCGTGCGCGCGGCGCTGGACAAGTTCGTCGAGCTGGGCGCCACGCTGGTGGACATCTCGCTGCCGAACACCGCCCTGTCGATCCCGGCCTACTACATGATCGCGCCGGCCGAGGCCTCGTCGAACCTGTCGCGCTTCGACGGCGTGCGCTACGGCTTCCGCGCCGAGGGTTATAAAGACCTGCAGGACATGTACAAGAAGACGCGCGCCCAGGGCTTCGGCCCCGAGGTGCAGCGCCGCATCATGGTCGGCACCTACGTGCTGTGCCACGGCTACTACGACGCCTACTACGTGAAGGCGCAGAAGATCCGCCGCCTGATCGCCGACGATTTCGCCAGGGTCCTCTCCGGCGCCGATGCCGTCTGCGACGTGATCATGGGCCCGGTCGCGCCGACCGTGGCGTGGGACCTGGGCGCCCAGACGGACGACCCGGTGAAGAACTACCTGGCCGACATCTTCACGCTGTCCACCAGCCTGGCTGGCCTGCCCGGCATGTCGATCCCCTGCGGGTTCGGCACCGGTGACACGAATGCGAACCGCCCCGTGGGCCTGCAGCTGATCGGCAACTACTTCGCCGAGGCGAAGCTGCTGAACATCGCCCACCAGTACCAGCAGGCGACCGACTGGCACACGCGCGCACCGAGCGGCATCTAAGAAGACAAGGAATACAGCTATGGAATGGGAAGTCGTCATCGGTCTCGAGAACCACGTGCAGCTCACGACCGATTCGAAAATCTTCAGCGGTTCGCCAACCGCCTTCGGCGCCGCGCCGAACACGCAGGCGAGCCCGGTGGACCTGGCGCTGCCGGGCGTGCTGCCGGTCATGAACAAGCAGGCCGTGGACCGGGCGATCCGCTTCGGCCTGGCCGTGGGCGCGAAGATCGCGCCGCAGTCGATCTTCGCCCGCAAGAACTACTTCTATCCGGACCTGCCGAAGGGCTACCAGATCAGCCAGATGGACGACCCGGTCGTGCAGGGCGGCTCGCTGACGTTCGGCTACGAGAAGGACGGCAAGTTCGTCACGAAGACGGTGAACCTGACGCGCGCGCACCTGGAAGAAGACGCCGGCAAATCGCTGCACGAGGATTACCACGGCATGTCCGGCATCGACCTGAACCGTGCCGGCACGCCGCTGCTGGAGATCGTGTCGGAACCGGAGATCCGCTCGGCGCAGGAAGCCGTGGCGTATGCGAAGGCGCTGCATGGCCTGGTGATGTGGCTGGGCGTCTGCGACGGCAACATGCAGGAAGGCTCGTTCCGCTGCGACGTGAACGTTTCAGTGCGGCCGAAAGGTCAAACGGAGTTCGGCACGCGCTGCGAGATCAAGAACCTGAACTCGTTCCGCTTCATCGAGGAAGCCGTCAACGTGGAAGTGCGCCGCCAGATCGAACTGATCGAGGATGGCGGCAAGGTGCAGCAGGCCACGCGCCTGTACGATCCGGATAAGAAGGAAACGCGCTCGATGCGCAGCAAGGAAGACGCGCAGGACTACCGCTACTTCCCCGATCCGGACCTGCCGCCGCTGGCCATCTCCGAGGAATGGATCGCACAGGTGAAGGCATCCATGCCCGAGCTGCCGGCCGTGATGCGCGAGCGCTTCGTGAACGAGTACAAGCTGCCGGAATACGATTCGCTGGTGCTGACCTCGTCGAAGGCGATGGCGACATACTTCGAAGCGGTGGTCGCGAAAGCGGGCCAGGAGAACGCCAAGGCCGCGGCCAACTGGCTGATGGGCGACGTCTCGTCCACCCTGAACCGCAACGATGTCGACATCGCCGACGCGCCCGTGACACCGGCGCAGCTGGCCGGCATGTTGAAGCGCATCGCCGATGGCACGATCTCGAACAAGGCCGCCAAGGAAGTGTTCCAGGGCCTGTGGGAAGCCAATTCCGAGGACGAGGGCCTGGTCGACGCCATCATCAAGGACAAGGACCTGGGCCAGGTCTCCGATTCCGGCGCGCTGGCCGCGATCGTGGACGAAGTCCTCGCCAACAACGCCAAGTCGGTCGAGCAGTACCGCGCCGGCAAGGAAGCGGCGATCAATGCGCTGATCGGCCAGGCGATGAAGGCCTCGAAAGGCAAGGCCAATCCGGCCCAGCTTACCGAGCTGCTGAAGGCGAAGCTGGCGGGCTGATTTCCGGCGCCACATCGGGGACAGGCACCTATTCTGGAGCAACACGCGTGTTGCTCCAGAATAGGTGCCTGTCCCCTTTTTCATGCCTCCCTTGTCATGTCGGCGCCGTTTTTCGATGACAATGCTATCGTTGCGTTTGTCCCGACACTACGCAACCTCATGATCCGGTTATCGATCGCAGCGCTGCTCGGCGCCACGCTTCCCGCAATCCCGTTCCCCGCACTGGCGGGCGACACCTACGGCTTCCACTTCACCCACAAGGACTGGGAACTGGCCTGCGACAACACGCGCACCTGCCGCGCCGCCGGCTACCAGGAGGACGATGGGCGGTTGCCCGCCGTCTCCGTGCTGCTGGAACGCCAGGCCGGCGCCGGCCAACCCGTCATTGCGAAGGTGCGCATCGGTGACTACGCGGAGGATGCGCCGCGGCCGCAATCGTCCACGCTGGCGATGTCGATCGACCGCAAGCCGCAGGGCGATGTGCAGCTGGACCCGCAGACATCGACGGCACGACTGGGCACCGCGCAGATGGAAGCGCTGGTGCGCGCGCTGGCCAAGGACAGCGTGGTGCAGTGGACCGACGGCCACCAGGCCTGGACGGTGTCCGGCAAGGGCGCCGCGGCGGTGCTGCTGAAGATGGACGAATACCAGCGCCGCATCGGCACCCACACGGCATTGATCCGGCGCGGGAACCGGGGCGAAGAAAAAGTGGCGGCCGCCGTGCCGGTACCGGAGATCTCGCCGGCGTCCGCAGGGTCCACCGAAGTGGACCTGCCGCCGGCCGCACGCGCGGCGCTGCTGCGCGAAGTGCGCGGCACGATCGGCAAGGAGGATTGCAGCGGCTTCGCCGCGGACCGCCTGGCGGCGCTGCGGCTGACACCCGAAAAGCTGCTGGTGCAGGTGCCCTGCTGGACAGGTGCCTACAACGAAGGAACCGCCTTCTGGATCGCGAACAGGACGGCACCCTACTCGCCCGTGCTGGTGACGCTGGACGGCAGCGACTATGCGGCTGGCGTGGTGAGCGCAACGCAGAAAGGCCGCGGGCTGGGCGACTGCTGGCGTACGCAGGAATGGGTGTGGGATGGCCGCCGCTTCATGCTGGCGGAAGACGCCACCACCGGCATGTGCCGGATGGTGGCCGCAGGCGGCGCGTGGAAGCTGTACACCTACACGGCCAAAGTGACGCGCGGCTCTCGGTGAAGGAGCACGGCGATCGAGCGGGTGGTGCCTGACGCCATTCCGGTCCGCGGCTCGCGGCTGGTGCCTACACCATTCCCGACTGCGGCTCAGTTGGTGTCGGACACCGGTTGTGAGTGGCGGGACTGGTGTCGGACACCCGTCGTGCTGCGACACCCGCCGCGCCCGTCCGGCCCGCCACTTACGGCGTAACGCGCCCTTCGATCGAATCGTCCAGCGTCTTGCCGATCGCGGCACCCACCATGATCTTCAGGCCGGCCACCAGGTTGCCGTGCTTGTTGTCCCAGTAGTAGCCGTCCGTCGGCACCACGCGGATCACGGTGATGCGCGGGTCGTCCTCGCCTTCGGTGAACCAGGTCTTCAGGTCCGGCGTCCACAGTTCGTGGATGCGCGCCTTGTCGCGCGAGATGGTGGCGATGCCGTCCAGGTACAGGAAGCCGGAATGCTTCGAGCCCTGGAAGTACAGGCGCACTTTCGGATCGGCGGCGATCTCGACGTTCTTCAGGCTGTCCGAGGCGCTCATGAACCACAGGTTGCCGGCATCGTCCACGTCGAGCACGGACATCGGCCGGGCATCGGAGCCGCTGCTGACGAAGAAGCCGCTGTTGGCTTCGTCGACGAGTTCCTTGATGCGCTTGACGGCCTCGGGGCCGCTCACGTCCTTGTGATTCTGTTCGGGTTGGTTACGGTTGATGGAATCCATGGAAGTCTCCTATGCGAGCTGTGAATGGTAGTGGCGCAGCGGCGCACGGTCTGTGGGGTGCCTAACCGTTGCACCGGATCGCCGCCACGGGCAGTTCAGTTGCGCCCGCGCGCGAGCCCCACGCCGACCGCCGTGGCCAGCAGGGCCACGCCCAGCACCAGCGCCTTGCTGGCCGGCTGGCTGGACGGGCGTTCGCCACCGACGCCGCTTGCCTCCCTCGGCGGCGCATACAGCGTGCCTTCGGTGACGGGAGCGGGATCGGCCTTCCGCGTCCAGCGTTCCATGAAGCGGTCCATCAGCACGGCCGCGATCGGATTGGCAAACGAGGCGAGCTTGAGCAGCGGTGCCGGCATGCCGACCACCGTCGTGGCGCGCGGCTGCCTTGCCAGCTTGACGATGGCCCGCGCCACCTGGTCCGGCATCAGCGCGCCGGGCGGGAACGACAGCCGGGCGCCCGTGTAGTTGGCCGCGTGGTGCACGGCCGGCGTGTCGACGAAGGTGGGATAGACGTCGCAGATGTGGATGTCAGGCTGCCGGTGCAGCTCGCCCCGCAGTGCCGCGGAAAAGCCGCGCAGGCCGAACTTGCTGGCAGCATAGGCAGCCGCGTAGGGCGCCGTGACATAGCCGCCCACGGAGATCATGTTGACCCAGATGCCGTGGCCCTGCGCCTGGAAGATCGGCAGCACGGCATGGGCATCGTTCATGTGGCTGACCAGATTCGTTTCGATCACGCGCTGGTGATCGGCGATGGGCACGTCGGCGAACTTGCCGACCACGCCGATGCCCACGTCGCTGAACCACAGGTCGATGCCGCCGAGGGCAGCGCGCGCCTGCGCGGCGAAGTCCGCCACGGCATCGGCATCGGTCACGTCGACGAGGCCCACCTGCGCCGTGCCGCCTGCCTCGCGGCAGCGCCGGGCAATGTCATCCAGGCCCGCTTCGCCGCGCGCCCCCAGGACGAGGTGGCTGCCCTGGCGGGCAAAAGCGATCGCGGTGGCGGCACCGATCCCGCTCGATGCGCCGGTGATGACGACGCGGAGCTGCTTGTTCCTCATGCTGTACACCTTTCAACGGTGGCAGCCGGAAGGCTGCCTCGCCCCCATGGTGCCCCAGCGGCGCCGTTGTACGTCGCACGCCACCGCCACGCGCGCGGGGGCGCGGGCCGTATCAGCCGGTGATGCTGAGCGTGATGCCCATGTTGACCAGCAGGGTCAGGTCGGCGATGGAGAGGTCCAGCGCGATGCCGGGGCTGACGTCGCTGATCGCGATGCGCAGCTCGGCCGCCAGCGGCGGCACGTCGAACGTGATGCCGCGCGCCTCGCATTCGTGCAGCCAGGCACGCAGCTGGCGCAGCAGCGCGGCGGGATCTTCGTCCTCGCCCAGGCTCACGTAGAAGCCGGCATCGATGCGGGTGCGGCCATCCGGCCGCGGGTCGCCCTTGCGCCAGGTGGTTTCCGGTTCGCTGGGCAGGCCGTCGCGGGCGTCGGCAACGGCGGCCTCGTCGCCGTAGACTTTCAGGGATGCGGTATGCATGGCGGCTCCTCCGTAATAATTGTTGCCGCTATTAAAGCATGATTTTTATGCGGATTACTTTTGCGGCGATGGCCCGGCCACCCCGTAGCGGTCGCGGTACGCGGCCACCGCCTCGCGCGACTGCGCCAGCGCGGGGTCCGCGGCCAGGTAGCCCAGCAGGTCGTCCAGGTTGCCGATCGAGATGACGGGGATGCCGTAGTTCTGGCTCACTTCCTGCACCGCCGACAGGGCCGACAGCTGGCCGTCCTTGCCGCCCCGCTCCATGCGGTCGACCGCGATCAGCACGGCGCACGGTTCGGCGCCGGCACTGCGGATCATCTCGACGGACTCGCGCACCGAGGTGCCGGCCGAGATCACGTCGTCGATGATCACGACCCGGCCCTGCAGCTTCGCGCCGACCAGCGTGCCGCCTTCGCCGTGGTCCTTGGCTTCCTTGCGGTTGAAGGCGAACGACGTGTTGCGGCCCTTCCCGGCCAGCGCCATCGACGTGGCGGCGGCCAGCGTGATGCCCTTGTACGCGGGGCCGAACAGCATGTCGAACTGCACGCCGGAGTCGAGCAGCGTCTGCGCGTAGAAGTCCGCCAGCCTGGCCAGCGTGGCGCCGTCGTGGAACAGGCCCGCATTGAAGAAGTACGGCGACTGGCGCCCTGCCTTGGTCGTAAACTCGCCGAATTTCAGCACGCCCGCGGACACGGAAAACGCGATAAACTGCTGCCTCAAATTACTCATGTGCACTATCCTTCCATCAAAAGTGCCCGTATTTTAATCCATGACCAAGATCATCTCCGCCAACCTGAATGGCATCCGCTCCGCGTCGAAAAAGGGCTTCTTCACCTGGATGGGCGAGCAGTCCGCCGATTTCATCTGCGTGCAGGAGCTGAAGTGCCAGGCCAGCGATATGACGGAGGAGTTCCTCCGCCCGCACGGCTACCACGGCCACTTCCACTACGCCGAGAAGAAGGGCTATTCGGGCACGGGCGTGTACAGCCGCATCGAGCCCGACGCCGTGAAGATCGGCTTCGGCAGCCCCGAATTCGATGCCGAAGGCCGCTATGTGCGCTGCGATTTCGGCGACCTGACGATCATCTCCGTGTACTGTCCTTCCGGCTCGTCGTCGCCGGAGCGCCAGCTGGCCAAGTTCCGCTTCATGGAGCTGTTCCTGCCGCACCTGGTGGAGCTGTTCGCCGAGGGGCGCGAGGTGGTCATCTGCGGCGACTGGAACATCGCGCATAAGGAGATCGACCTGAAGAACTGGAAGGGCAACAAGAAGAACTCCGGCTTCCTGCCGGAAGAACGCGAATGGCTGACGCGCATCTTCGACGAATGCGGCTACGTGGACGTGCACCGCGGCCTCGACCCGCGCCCCGAGCAGTACACGTGGTGGAGCAACCGCGGCCAGGCCTATGCGAAGAACGTGGGCTGGCGCATCGACTACCACGTCGCCACGCCCGGCATCGCCAAGTGCGCGCAGACCGTCTCGGTCTACAAGGACGTGAAGTTCTCCGACCACGCGCCGCTGATCATCGACTACGTGCGCTGATTTTTACTGCTCGGTTCGTGTCCTGGTGCCTGGCACCGAGACATTGCCGAGCTTGTGTCCCGGTGCCTGGCACCAGGACACGCGATTACAGGCTGCGGCGGCTCTCGAACTGCCGCCACTCGCCGGTCAGCGGATCGGGAAAGCCCAGCGAGCGGGCCAGCAGTTTCAGCGGGGACGACACATCGTCCTGCTTGCAGGGCAGCGCGACAGGGTAAAACGCGTCGTTGACGATCGGGATGCCGAGCGCGGCCAGGTGCACGCGCAGCTGGTGCTGGCGGCCCGTGTGCGGCCACAGGCGGTACAGCACGTGTTCGCCACGTTGTTCGATCACGTCGAGCATCGTCTCCGAGTTCGGCTCGCCCTCCTCCTCCTTCATGGTGAAGAACTTGTCGCCCTGGACCATGCGGCTTTTGTAGCTGAAGGGGAAGGTGCGGCCCGGCAGCGGGCCGGCCAGCGCCTCGTATTCCTTCTGCACGAGACGCTTCTGGAACAGCGACTGGTACGCGCCGCGGCTGTCGAGATTCGACGAGAACACCACGATGCCGGCCGTCTCGCGGTCCAGCCGGTGGATCGGCACCAGGTCCTCGATGCCCAGCTTCGCGCGCAGGCGCACCAGCAGCGTCTCTTTTAAAAAACGCCCAGTCGGAATCGTCGGCAGGAAGTGCGGCTTGTCGGCCACGACGATGTGCTCGTCCTGGTACAGGATTTCCTCGGCAAACGGGATCGGCGCCTCGTAGTCCAGCTCGCGGTAGTAGAAGATGCGCAGCTGGCGCTTGTACGGCGAATCGGGCCGCAGCGGCGTGCCCTGCGCATCGACCACGTCGCCGCGCGCCATCCGCTCGCGCCACTGCGCCTCGGTAACGGCCGGGTAGTTCGCCACCATGAAGGCCAGCAGGTCGGGCCAGTCGCCTTCCGGCAGCCACAGGTAGCTGGGCGTGACGCCGTCGCGCATCGGCAGCGGCGCCTTGCCATGGACCTTGACCGTCGACGACATCAGGCCTTCGGCAGCGGCGTGGTACGGTACGGCGGCAGCTTCGCCACCGTGGTATTGCGGGTGCGCGCGTAGACCGGCAGCACCAGCGGCATGCTCTTGTTCATCTCGGCGATGCGCGTGTCGCCGCTCGGGTGGGTGGACAGGAATTCGATCGGCGCGCGCGCATTCACGGCGCCCATCTTCTGCCACAGCGCGATGCCTGCACGGGGATCGAAGCCCGCGCGGGCGGCCAGGTCCAGGCCCACCAGGTCGGCCTCGGTTTCTTCGCCGCGCGAGAATTTCAGCACGGCCGCCTGGGCCGCCATGCGGCCGCCGAAATCGGTCAGTTGCGGATCGATGCCGAAGATGGCCGATGCCGCCACGCCACCGAGCTTGCCGGCGATGGCCGCCAGCTGCGATTCGCCCTGCCGCTTGCGGGCATGTTCGCGCAGCGCGTGGGCGATCTCGTGGCCCATCACCATCGCCACTTCGTCGTCCGTCATGTTCAGCTTCTGCAGGATGCCGGCAAAGAAGGCGATGCGCCCGCCCGGCATGCAGAATGCGTTCACCTGGCCCGAATTGAGCAGGTTGACTTCCCAGTTCCAGCTGGCCGCTTCCGGATTCCAGCGGCCCACGTGCGGAATGATGCGCTTGGCGATGGCGCGCAGCCGCTGCACCTGCGGATGGTCGGCCGGGAACAGCGCGTTCTTCTGGTTGGCTTCCTGCAGCAGCTGGTTGTACTGCAGTTTCGATTGCTGGTTGACGGCGTCCTCGTCGGACAGCACGCGCAGCCGCGACAGGCGCGTGACGGGAATGCCGTCCGCCTGGGCATGCTGGGCCGGCTGCTGCGCCGGCACGGTGCCCATGCTGGCGGCGAGGACGAGGAAGGCGATGGAGTGTCGGAAGCGTTTCATGATGATGGCGTGCTCAGGATCGTATCGGTCGATACATATCATTCTGGCAAATTCGGGCGCCGGCCGCCACACGATAGCACGGCCGCGCCCCCCACCTGCCAGCGAGCGTTCTTCACCCGCGCTCAACGGCCATTCTTTTTCCGCAGCCTGAACACGGCCAGTTCGCCGCGCAGGTTGGGCAGGAAGCCGACGATGCGCCCTTCGGCCAGCGCCACGCATTCCAGCACGTCCAGGCCCACTTCCTCGGCCAGTTCGAGGAAATCCTCGATCGTGGCGCAGCGCACGTTCGGCGTGTCGTACCACTGGTAGGGCAGCGTCTTCGAGACGGGCATGCGGCCCTTCAGCAGCGCCACCCGGTGCGGCCAGTAGGCGAAGTTCGGGAACGACACGATGGCCTCCTTGCCGACGCGGACGATGTCGCGCAGCAGCGCCTCGACATGCTGCATCATCTGCAGCGACGACAGGCACAGCACCGTGTCGAACGAGTTGTCGCCGAAGATGCCCAGGCCGTTCTCGAAATCCTGCTGGATGACGCGCACGCCACGCTGGGTGCTGGCCAGCACGCGGCCGTCATCGAGTTCCAGGCCGTAGCCGCTGCAGCCCTTGTCGGACTGGAGGTAGTCCATCATCACGCCATCCCCGCAGCCCACGTCCAGCACGTGCGTGCCGGGCTGCACCCAGTGCGCGATGAAGGCCAGGTCGGGCCGCGCGGTCTTCAGGTCGTCGAAGGTCATGCCGCGCTCCTTGCCGTGGTCAGTTCGGTCTCCTGGCCGATCTGGTCGAAGTAGGCGCGCACCATGTTCATGTAGCGCGGATCTTCCAGCAGGAAGGCATCGTGGCCGTGCGGCGCATCGATCTCGGCATAGGTCACCTCGCGGCGGTTGGCCAGCAGCGCCTGCACGATCTCGCGCGAACGCTCCGGCGAGAAGCGCCAGTCGGTGGTGAACGAGGCGAGGAAGAACTTGGCCTTCGTGTGCGCCAGCGTGCGCGCCAGGTCGCCGTCGTACGCCCGCGCCGGATCGAAGTAATCGAGCGCCTTCGTGATCAGGAGATAGGTGTTCGCATCGAAGTACTCGGAGAACTTGTCGCCCTGGTAGCGCAGGTACGATTCGATCTCGAAGTCGATGCCGAAGCCGAACTTGTAGCTGCCGGTTTCGGTAATGTCCCTGAGCTTGCGGCCGAATTTTTCCGCCATGTCGTCGTCCGACAGGTAGGTGATGTGGCCCACCATGCGTGCCACCTTCAGGCCGTTCTTCGGCACCACGCCGTGCGCATAGAAGTCGCCGCCCCGATAGTCGGGGTCGGACAGGATCGCCTGGCGCGCCACGTCGTTGAAGGCGATGTTCTGCGCCGAGAGCTTCGGCGTCGAGGCGATGACCACGCAATGGCGCAGCCGGTCGGGGTACATGATGCTCCAGGCGAGCGCCTGCATGCCGCCCAGCGAGCCGCCCATCACGGCGGCGAACTGCGCGATGCCGAGACGGTCCGCCAGCAGCGCCTGCGCGGCCACCCAGTCTTCCACCGTCACCACCGGAAAGGCGGCGCCATATGGCTTGCCGGTGGCAGGATTGGCATGCATCGGGCCCGTGGAGCCGAAGCAGGAGCCCAGGTTGTTGATGCCGATGACGAAGAAGCGGTCCGTGTCGACCGGCTTGCCGGGACCGACCATATTGTCCCACCACCCCACGTTCTTCGGATCGTCGGCATACCAGCCGGCCACGTGGTGCGACGCGTTCAGCGCGTGGCAGATCAGCACCGCATTGGAGTGGTCGGCGTTGAGGGTGCCGTAGGTTTCATACATCAGCGTGTAGTCGCGCAGCGACGCGCCGCTTTGCAGCGGCAGGGGTTCCGCAAACGTCATGGTTTGCGGGGAGACGGTTCCTATCGAGGACATGTGTTCTGTTCTGCTGGCGGCCCCGCGGGCCGTGAGGTGGCGGCGCCCGAATGGGGGCGCCGCAATGTACATCGCCGTTGCCTACATCGTCTGCAGGGCGAGGACGGCATCCGCGATGCCGTCCGGGTCCATCGAACGAAGTATCTTGCGCGTGTGCGGCCCGATTACTGCCATGTCGCTGTTCAGGATTTCCTGTTTCACCGACAGCAGCTGGGCCGGATGCATCGAGAATTCGCGCAGGCCCATGCCGAGCAGCAGGCGGGTGAGCTTCACGTCGCCGGCCATCTCGCCGCACACGGCAACGTCGATACCGGCCTTGTGGCCGGCGGCTATGGTCATCGAAATCAGTTGCAGTACGGCGGGATGGAGGGGATTGTAAAGGTGTGCCACCTCATAATCAACCCGGTCGATGGCCAGCGTGTACTGGATCAGGTCATTCGTGCCGATCGAGAGGAAATGCATCTTCCGGACGAACATCGGCAGCGCCAGCGCGGCAGCCGGGATCTCGATCATCGCGCCCACTTCCACGTTAGGGTCGAACTTCAGGTTCGCCTCGCGCAGTTCGGACTTGGCCAGCTCGATCATCGCCAGCGACTGGTCGATCTCGTGGGCATGGGCCAGCATCGGGATCAGGATGCGCAGCTTGCCGAACGCGGAGGCACGCAGGATGGCGCGCAGCTGCGCCAGGAAGATCTGCGGCTCGGACAGGCAGTAGCGGATCGCGCGCAGGCCCAGCGCGGGATTGAGGGCCGTGTGCTCGGTGGGATCGAGCGGCTTGTCGGCGCCGATGTCCAGCGTGCGGATCGTGACCGGGCGGCCCTTCATCGCCACCACGGCGCGCCGGTACTGTTCGAACTGCTCGTCCTCGGACGGCATGTCGCCGGCCCGGCCCATGAACAGGAATTCGGAGCGGAACAGGCCCACGCCGTTGGCGCCCGCCTCCAGCGCGGGACCGCAATCGTCCGGCAGCTCGATATTGGCCAGCAGCGTGATGACGGTGCCGTCCTTCGTCACGGCCGGGGTTTTCTTCAGCTTGCCCAGCTTCTTGCGGGCGCGCTGCGCGGCGGCCTGGCGGTCGCGGTACTGCTGCAGCACCAGCGCGCTGGGGCTGACGATGACGACACCCGCTTCGCCGTCGATGATCACCCAGTCGTCCTGCTCGATCAGGTTCGAGGCCTGCGACACGCCCACTGTGGCCGGAATGTCCAGGCTGCGCGCGACGATGGCCGTGTGCGAGTTCTGGCCGCCCACGTCGGTGACGAAACCGATGAAGGAGCGGTCGCGGAACTTGAGCATGTCGGCCGGCGAGATGTCGTGCGCCACGACCACCATCTGCGCGGCGAATTCGTCGTCGTCCGGTTCCACGCGGTTCGGCAGGCCGAGCGACTCGGTCCCCAGCAGCACCTTCAGCACGCGTTCGGCCACCTGCTGGATATCGGCCTTGCGTTCGCGCAGATAGGCATCCTCGATCTCGTCGAACTGCGCCGACAGCTCCTCGATCTGCGTGACGAGGGCCCATTCGGCGTTGTAGTGGCGGCTGCGGATGATGTCCAGCGGCGCCTCGGAGATCATGGGGTCGGAGAGGATCAGTGCATGGACGTCGATGAACGCACCGAGCTCGGTGGGCGCATCCTTGGGCAGCTCGTTCCACAGCGTCTGCAGCTCGCGGTGCACGGTGGCCAGCGCCGACTGCAGGCGCACCACTTCGGCTTCCACGTGTTCTTCGGGGACCAGGTAATGCTTGACGTCCAGCGCGGCGGGCGCCAGCAGGTGGGCGCGGCCGATGGCGATGCCGCGCGAGACGGGAATGCCGTGGAGGGTGAACGATGACATCGGAGCTCCTCGGTCAAACGGCATTTACTCGCCTTCGCCGAACTTGTCGTTGACCAGGCCGGCCAGCGCCGTGATGCACTCCTGTTCGTCCGCGCCATCCGCTTCCAGCGTGACCCTGGCGCCCTTGCCGGCGGCCAGCATCATCACGCCCATGATGGATTTCGCATTGATGCGGCGGCCATTGCGGGACAGCCAGACGTCGCTCCGGTACTTGGCGGCCAGCTGGGTGAACTTGGCGGAGGCGCGCGCATGCAGACCCAGTTTGTTGATAATCTCGAGTTCTTGCTGAATCATGTTTTGACTATTGTAGAGACGTCTGCCAACACGCCGGCCCGGGCTTTTCGGCACCGGCGTTCCCAATCGGACTAGTTCACCCGCTTGCGGTTGTCCACCCGCACCGCGCCACTCTGCGCGCCGGCCAGCGCCATCTCCACCACCACATCGAGCGTATCGGTGCGGTAGGTGATCGCGCGCAGCAGCATCGGCAGGCTGATGCCGGCGATGACTTCCACGTGGCCCGCGTCGGCCAGCCGGTTGCAGCAGTTGGCCGGCGTGCCGCCCTTCACGTCCGTGATCACCAGCACGCCGGCGCCGTCGTCGAGCCGCTTGATGGCCGCCGAGGCCAGCGCCTGCACATCGGCCAGGTCCTGGTCTGCCACCACGTCGATCGCTTCCAGATGTTCCACCTTGCCGCGAAAGACGTGGGCCACGGCCGCCAGGAAGGCCTCCCCCAGCGGGGCGTGCGTCATGAGCAGAATACCGACCATTAGATTCCTTGCTGCGTCTTCAATGTGCCGCCGCCGCGCGCGCTTCCAGCGCATCGACGAACATGGCGGCAACGTCGAAGCCGGCCTGCTGCGTGATCTCCTGGAAGCAGGTAGGGCTCGTGACGTTCACCTCGGTGAGGTAATCACCGATCACATCCAATCCTACCAGCAATAAGCCACGTGCGGCCAATACCGGACCGATCGCCTCGGCGATTTCGCGGTCCCGCGCCGTGAGGGGCTGGGCCACGCCCACGCCACCGGCCGCCAGGTTGCCGCGTACTTCGGTCCCCTGCGGAATGCGGGCCAGCGAGAACGGCACCGGCTTGCCGTCGATGACGAGGATGCGCTTGTCGCCCTTGACGATCTCGGGGATGTACTTCTGCGCCATGATCGTCTGCTTGCCATTGAGCGACAGCGTTTCGATGATGGCGCCCAGGTTCAGCGCATCGGCCTTGACGCGGAAGATGCCGGTGCCGCCCATGCCGTCCAGCGGCTTGAAGATGACGTCCGTGTGCTTGGCATGGAAGGCGCGCAGGCGCGCTTCGTCGGAGGTGACGATGGTGGGCGAGGTGAACTGCGAAAACTGCGCGATCGACAGCTTTTCGTTGTGGTCGCGGATCGCCTGCGGACTGTTGAAGACCTTCACGCCGGCCTTTTCGGCCAGCTGCAGCAGGTAGGTACCGTACACGTATTCCATGTCGAACGGCGGGTCCTTGCGCTCCAGGATGATGTCGAAGGTGGACAGCGGCACGTCTTCGGCATCGGCCGCTTCGTACCAGTCTTCCTGGCCGCCGCCGGTGAGCGTGATGCGCTGCATCTGGGCGCTGACGATGCCGTTTTCCAGCGCCATGTGGCGCTGCTGGAAGGCATACACCTCGTGGCCCCGTTTGGCGGCCTCGGCCATCATGGCGTAGGTGGAGTCCTTGTAGATCTTGAAGGACGACAGCGGGTCGGCGAGGAAAGCGATTTTCATGGGCACATCCGATCGGGGTAATGGCTGAATGAGAGCTGAAACAAGGGCTGATTCTAGCCGAGTTTCCCTTTCGGCATCGGCCGCGCCCGCTTTCGCTCAGTAGACTTCCGGATCCGGATCGGTGCGTTCCATCTCCAGCGACGCGGCCAGCAGCGCCAGGCGGGCCACCACGCCATACACATAGAAGCGGTTCGGTGCGGCCGTGCCCGGCTTGGCCTTCAGGTCCGGCACGGCATGCTGCTGGGCGAACGCCAGGGGCACGAACTCCGAGCCGGGCGCGTTCAGGTTCTGGTCCACGCCCCGCTCCGCATGCACGCGGTAGAAGCCGCCCACCACGTAGCGGTCGATCATGTACACGACGGGCTCGGCCACCGCATCCTTGATGCTCTCGAACGTGGGCACGCCTTCCTGGATGTTCAGGTCGCTGACCACCTGGCCGTCCTTCACCACCGCCATCCGTTCGCGCTGGGCCGGCGACAGGTCCTTCAGCTCGGCCGCATCGCGGATGGTGATGATGCCCTTGCCATAGGTGCCCGCATCCGGCTTGATGATGACGAACGGTTTTTCCTTGATGCCGTATTCCTTGTATTTCTTGCGGATCTTGGCCAGCACGGCATCCACGTTGCCAGCCAAAACGTCCTGCCCTTCGCCGCTTTGCAGGTCGATGTCGGCCGCTTTCGCGTGGAACGGGTTGACCATCCACGGATCGACGCCGATCAGCTTGCCGAATTTCTTCGCCACCTCGTCATACGCGGTGAAGTGGTTGTGCTTGCGGCGCAGCGCCCAGCCGGCATGCAGCGGCGGCAGCAGGCTCTGCTCGTGGATGTTCTGCAGGATGTCCGGCATGCCGTTCGACAGGTCGTTGTTCAGCAGGATCGTGCAGGGATCGAAATCCTTCAGGCCCAGGCGGCGGCCGTTGGCGGAGCGCTCCAGCGGCTCGACGACCAGCATATTGCCGTCCGGCAGAGCCAGCGGCGTCGGCTGCGTGATGGTCGGGTCGAGGGTGCCGAGGCGCACGTGCAGGCCCGTCTGACGGAAGATCTGCGCCAGCCGCGCCACGTTTTCCAGGTAGGTGGGATGGCGCTGATGCGTTTCCGGGATCAGCACCAGGTTGCGCGCATCCGGGCAGTACTTGTCGATCGCGGCCATGGCGGCCTGCACGGACAGCGGCAGCATTTCGCTGGCCAGGTAATGGAAGCCGCCCGGGAACAGGTTGGTGTCCACCGGCGCCAGCTTGTAGCCCGCGTTGCGCAGATCGACGGAGCAGTAGAACGGCGGCGTGTGTTCCTGCCACTCGAGGCGGAACCAGCGCTCGATGGCGGGCGTGGCGGCCAGGATTTTTTCTTCGAGATCGAGCAGCGGTCCGGTCTGGGCCGTCACGAGGTGGGGAACCATGCTTACTTCCTTTAAACGAAATGCGGGCGGCGCCTGCGCAGGCGTGATGCGAATTCACCAAATCGGGGCAAACGCAACATTTTAAAGGTTCATCAAGCAAAAAAGCGCCCCGCAGGGCGCTTTTGGTGACGCAAGTACTGCTTAAGCGTGGTAAGCCGATTCGCCGTGGCTCGTCACGTCCAGGCCTTCGCGCTCCTGCTCTTCCGGCACGCGCAGGCCGATCACGATGTCCACCAGCTTGTAGGCGATGAAGGCCACGACACCCGACCAGACGATCGTCACGCCCACGCCGAGCGCCTGGGTGACCACCTGGCTGCCGATCGAATAATCAGCCGAGCCCTTGTTGGCGACATAATCCCACACGCCCTGGCCACCCAGCGACGGCGATGCGAACACGCCGGTCAGGATCGCGCCCAGGATACCGCCCACGCCGTGCACGCCGAACACGTCCAGCGAGTCGTCGGCGCCGAGCAGGCGCTTCAGGCCATTCACGCCCCACAGGCAGACCACGCCGGCCAGCAGGCCGATGACGAGGCCGCCCATCGGGCCGACGAAGCCGGCGGCCGGGGTGATGGCCACCAGGCCGGCGACAGCACCGGACACGATCCCGAGCATCGAAGGCTTGCCCTTGATGATCCATTCGGCGAACAGCCAGGACACGGCGGCACCGGCGGTGGCCAGCAGCGTGTTCAGGAACGCCAGCGCGGCAACGTCGCCCGCTTCCAGTGCGGAACCGGCATTAAAACCGAACCAGCCCACCCACAGCAGCGAGGCGCCGATCATCGTCATCACCAGCGAGTGCGGTGCCATCGATTCGCGGCCATAGCCCACGCGCTTGCCCATCATGTAGGCACCCACCAGGCCGGCAACGGCGGCGTTGATGTGCACCACGGTGCCGCCGGCGAAGTCCAGCGCGCCGTGCTGGAACAGCCAGCCGGCCTTGGCACCCTGCGTTGCCACGGAAGCGGCATCGGTGATCGCATCGGGACCGGTCCAGAACCAGACCATGTGCGCCATCGGCAGGTAGGCGAACGTGAACCACAGCACCACGAAGGCCAGCACGGCGGCGAATTTCGCGCGCTCGGCAAAAGCGCCCACGATCAGGCCGCAGGTAATCGCCGCGAAGGTGCCCTGGAACGCCACGAAGATGAATTCGGGGATCACGACGCCCTTGGTGAACGTGGCGCCATAGGCGAACGTGCCGGCCACCGGATCATAGATGCCGTTCAGCAGCGCCCGGCCGAATCCGCCGAAGAACGCATTGCCTTCGGTGAAAGCGATCGAGTAGCCGTACACGCACCACAGCACGATGATCAGAGAGAACACGGCGAATACCTGCATCAGGATCGACAGCATGTTCTTCGAGCGCACCAGGCCGCCGTAGAACAGGGCCAGGCCGGGGATCGACATCATGATGACCAGCAGCGTGGCCGTGAACATCCAGGCGGTATCGCCCTTCTGTGGCGTTGGTGCGGCCGGTGCGGCGGCGGCAGGCGCGGCTTCGGCAGCGGCGGGGGCGGCGGCGACAGGCGCCGCAGCGGGTGCAGCAGCGTCAGCCGCTGGCGCGGTGGCGGTCGCGGCAGCCGGATCGGCCGGCTTGGCATCCTGCGCCCAGCCCGGCATTGCGGTGAAGGCCATCAGCATGGCTGCCCCAGCCAGCCATTTCGTTATCGTTTTTTTCATCGAGTTCCCCAATTAAAGAGCATCGTTGCCGGTTTCACCGGTCCGGATACGGATCACCTGTTCCAGGTTATAAACAAAAATCTTGCCATCGCCGATCTTGCCGGTGCGGGCTGCCGTTTCGATGGCTTCGATGGCCTGCTCGACGACCGCGTCGTCGACCGCTGCTTCGATCTTGGTCTTCGGCAGGAAATCGACCACGTATTCGGCGCCGCGGTACAGCTCCGTGTGGCCCTTCTGGCGGCCGAAGCCCTTGACTTCGGTGACGGTGATCCCTTGCACGTTGATCGCGGAGAGGGCTTCACGCACCTCGTCCAGCTTGAACGGCTTGATGATGGCGGTAATCAATTTCATGGCAGGCCTCTTTTTGTTTCAGAAAGTTTTGGAGACGGTGAATACGGCGCCCGATTTGCCCAGGTTCTTGCCGTTTGGTGCGAAGTACGCTTCGGTATTGGTATCGACATAGGCCAGCGACAGCGTCGCGATACCGAAGTCCTTGGTGACGCCTACTTTCCAGTCGGTGTAGCTGGAGGCATCGTTGTTCTTCACTTTCTGGCGGCCCACGTGCAGGTTCAGGATGAAGCCTTCGGCGATTTCCTGGTTCACGGAGGCATCCAGGTACTGGCTGTTCTTGCTGTCGTTGAAGCCGAACAGGTCGGTCAGCGAGTGGGAGTATTTCAGCGTGGCCGGGCCGAAGCCGACCTGGCCATACAGCTCGAAGGTGTTGGCGCTGTTCGGCAGCGAGTTCGACGGATAGGCGTAATACAGGCCGCCCACGTCATACGAAACACCTTCGGCGATCTCGCCGCGCTTGCCGGCATACAGATCCCACTCGACGCTGCCATCGCCCCCGCCATCCTTGACCCATTTGATCGTGGACAGCCAGGTGCCGGCGTAGAAACCCGTTGGGTTGTTGACCCAGTCGGCGCCGCCCTGCAGCGCGGGTTTCAGACGTGTCTGCGAAATACCGCGGTAACGGTAGTCGCTGGTAACGGCCGCGTTGAAGCTGATCTCATTGTCCGGTTTCGCCGCCGGTGCCGCAGCGCTCTCCTGCGCCTGCGCCTGACCGAATGCGCAGCAGGCAGCCAGCACGGCGAGCGACAGGGTGGAACGCTTGTTCTTGTCATTCATGGCGATTTCCTTTTGAGTGTCTTTTATAGGGTTTAGAATTCAGCTTGAACGTCGGTTCCCGTCTCTATTAGCAGAATGCGTGCCAGCAAGAAGTTGCAGTATTACTAGCTGAAGCATGCAATGATGCCGAGACGGCCACCCCTTTCGCACCAAATAATCTTCGACATTGCACTGTTTCAGTGCAGAACCCGCCAACCACCGGAGCCAGCGATGGACATGAACAATTTTTTCAACGACCTGCAGAGCAAGATCAACCAAGCGATCGAAAATTCCCCCGCCAAGGACATCGAACGCAACGTGAAGGCGATGGTCACGCAGGGCTTTGCCCGCCTCGATCTCGTCACTCGGGAAGAGTTCGATATCCAGGCCCAGGTGCTGGCAAAGACCCGCGCCCGCCTGGAACTGCTGGAGACGCGCCTGGCCGAAGTGGAAGCGAAGCTGGCGGCCGAGAAGACCCCGCTGTAAAACGCTTTTCCGCCCTGTGGCGGCGCAAGGCCGCGCCCGCCCCGACGATCTAGCATGACGGATCGTCAGCCGCAGCGGGGAATTGATGAGCCTGGCAGTCCTGAAAAGCCGTGCGCTGAGCGGCATGCAAGCGCCGGAGGTGGGCGTGGAAGTCCACCTCGCCAACGGCCTGCCGGCCTTCCACATCGTGGGCCTGGCGGAAACGGAAGTGAAGGAATCCCGTGACCGCGTGCGCGCCGCCATCCTCAATGCCGGCTTCGAGATGCCGGCCCGCCGCATCACCGTCAGCCTGGCGCCGGCCGACCTGCCGAAAGAGTCCGGCCGCTTCGACCTGCCGATCGCGCTGGGCATCCTGGCCGCCTCCGGCCAGATTCCCGCCCTCCCCCTGGCCCGTTACGAATTTGCCGGCGAACTGTCGCTGACGGGCGAGCTGCGCCCCATTCGCGGCGCCCTGGCGATGACTTTTGCGATGCAACGGGCGCACGGCCGTGGTGCATTCATCCTGCCGCGGGCCAATGCGGACGAGGCGGCGCTCGTCAATGGTGCAGCCATCTATCCGGCCGCGACGCTGCTGGAAGTCTGCAACCACTTCCGCGCCGCAGACGACAGCGCGCGCCTGGCCCGGCACCAGGCGGTGCTCCTGCCGGCCACCGGCCACTACCCGGACTTCGCGGAAGTGAAGGGGCAGCTGCATGCGAAACGCGCGCTGGAGGTGGCGGCGGCCGGAGGCCACAGCATTTTGCTGATCGGGCCGCCCGGCGCGGGCAAGACGATGCTGGCCTCGCGCTTCACCGGCTTGTTGCCGCCGATGACGGAGGAGGAAGCGCTGGAAGCGGCGGCCGTGCAGTCGCTGACGGGGGCGTTCTCGCCGGCGAACTGGCGGCAACGGCCGTTTCGGTCGCCCCATCACACGTCGTCCGGCGTGGCGCTGGTGGGGGGCGGCAGCGTGCCGCGGCCCGGCGAGATCTCATTGGCGCACCGGGGCGTGCTGTTCCTCGACGAGCTGCCCGAATTCGACCGGCGCGTGCTGGAAGTGCTGCGCGAGCCGCTCGAATCGGGCCGCGTGACGATCTCGCGTGCCGCCCGCCAGGCGGAGTTCCCCGCCAGCTTCCAGCTGATCGCCGCCATGAATCCCTGCCCCTGCGGCTACCAGGGCCATGCGACGCAACAGTGCCGCTGCACCTTCGAGGCCATCAACCGCTACCAGGGCCGCATCTCCGGCCCGCTGCTGGACCGCATCGACATGCAGATGGAGGTCGGCGCCGTGCCCACCGAAACGCTGCACAAGGGAGAGGATGGCGAGCCGTCGCAGGCGATCGCCGCACGGGTGGCCACGGCCTTCGAACGCCAGCTGGCCCGGCAGCGCAAGACCAACCGGCACCTGACCTCCCGCGAGATCGACCGCTACTGCAAGCCGGAGCAGGCCGGCATCACCATCCTGCACAAGTCGATGCTCAAATTTCACTGGTCGGCGCGCTCGTATCACCGCGTGTTGCGGGTGGCGCGCACGATCGCCGACCTGGACGGTTCGGCCGGCGTGCTGGCCAGGCATGTCCAGGAAGCCGTGCAGTTCCGCCGCGGGTTGCAGCAGCCGCAGTAAGGCCGCAGCCGGCGGATGCGCCGCCATGGCGCCGGCCACGCGGGGCTGCTACCATCATTCCATGAGAGCCATCCTCCCGATCCTCGCCGCCGCCGTTGCCCTGTCTGCCTGCAGCCCGAAGTTCAACTGGCGCGACTATCGCAGCAGCGATGCACCGTATGCCGTGCTGTTCCCGGCCAAGCCGTCGCTGCAGACGCGCGCGGTGGACCTCGACGGCCAGCAAGTCAGGATGACGATGGCGGCTGCCGAGATCGACGGCACCATGTTCGCCGTCGGCAGTGCGGAGCTGGCAGACGCGGCACGGGCCCAGGCCGCTGTCGACGCCATGAAGACGGCGATGCTGCGTAATATCGGCAGCACCACCGCCACGGAAAAGGCACGCGATGGCGAAATGGATGTGGAAGCGCATGGCGCATCTTCCGGACGAGCGCTGCAGCTGCACGGCCGCTTCCTCGCGCGCGGAAAACACGTTTTTCAGGCAGTAGTCATCGGACCGGACCAGGGCGTGGACGCGGAACAGGTGGACATGTTCCTGCGTTCGTTAAAGGTGAATTAAGAGCGAAGCGTGTAACCGATGGATGCATTCAAGACGTGATATCGTTGAATCACCAAAAACAACAATCTTTCAGGAAGCGCCATGTTAGTCACATTCAAATCCAAATCCTCGCCCGAGGTCACCATGTACCAGGAACACGCACAGCGCATCCTGGATGTGTTGAGCAAGAACCCCGCCCGCGGTGTCATTACTGCCGCCGAAGCCGGCAATGCGCTGGAATTGCTGGAACAGGAAGTCGCGATGAGCAAGCTGCATCCGGAAGTCGATACGGAGCATTCCACGCAATTGCACATCGCGCACGAGCTGTCAGCGGAAGGTGAAACGCAGGAACTGGCCGAGAAACACCATGTCGGCTTCGCCCAGCGTGCCTTCCCGCTGCTGGAAATGCTGCGCGCCGCGCGGGATGGCGGCGAGAATATCGTCTGGGGCGTCTGAGCAATCGGGACAGGCCCTGTTTTACAGACATCCCTGTAAAACGGGGCCTTGCCTGATCTGGAAAGGGCTTCTGACGGCACGAGACCCCTATCCGCTCCTGCTAACTGAAAGCGCAATGGACTGATGGCCGATTGAGCGACTGGATAATCCGCGCAGAATGCAAAAAACCCCCATCTGCACTGAACGCGATCTTGAGCGCGTTCAGGCTGATGGGGGTTTTTCTATATAACAGCCTGACGATAACCTACTTTCACACTGGTTGCAGCACTATCATCGGCGCAAAGTCGTTTCACGGTCCTGTTCGGGATGGGAAGGGGTGGGACCGACTTGCTATGGTCATCAGGCATGACTTGTACACAGTCTCGTTCCCGATAGGGCAACGACACTGCTGAATCTGGAAGAAGTAAAGTGGGGTATCTCAAACACAGGTAAATGCTTGTTGTTGACTATAACCGTCAAGGTTATAGGGACAAGCCTTACGGGCAATTAGTATCAGTTAGCTTAATGCATTACTGCACTTCCACACCTGACCTATCAACGTCCTGGTCTCGAACGACCC
>NZ_VLLB01000007.1 GCF_007830455.1 Pseudoduganella lurida
TGTCGCTATAGGCTGACCCTCGGGCTCTTCAGGCCCCCAGACCCATCAAGCTGACATGCTCGCAAACACAATTTACGCCATCTTCAAGATATAAGACCCCGACATGGACACGGGCTCGGCCGTTCGCACTGACTGCTACTTGATCGGCAGCTTGCTGGTGTTCTTCACCTCTTCCATCACCGCATAGGTGTGCGTTTCGCGCACGCCTTTCTGCAGCAGCGTCTTGCCGAGGAATTCCCGGTAGGCGGCCATGTCCTTCACACGCGCCTTGACGAGGTAGTCGAAGCCGCCCGCCACCATATGGCATTCGAGCACCTCGGGGATCAGTTGTACGCTATGCTTGAACGCATCGAAGACTTCCGGGGTCGTGCGGTCCAGCACCACCTCGATGAAGACCAGCAGCGAGACATCCAGCAGCTGCGGATTGAGCTGGGCCGTGTAGCCCAGGATGTAGCCGGAATCGTGCAGCTTGCGCACCCGCTCGAGGCAGGCGGCGGGCGACAGGTTCACGCGGGCGGCCAGCTCCACGTTGCTGATGCGGCCATCGCTTTGCAGCTCCATCAGGATCTTCTTGCTGATCTTGTCCAGCATCATCACTCCCAGATCGATTTATTTTGCGCCGCCTCCAAGGGGAGGCGTCGATAATTAATTTTATTTGGTCAAATTCTCTCACCAAAAATGTTGTATTGCTAGCCCTATGGATTACCAGAATTAATCCAGAAGAAAGACGCATACAATCGAATCATTGGCAACAGCCATATTGCACGCTCCGCAGCCCGTCGCTGCCGGGCGTGTTTTGTTAGGTGTTGCGCCACAACCTTGATTAAAGATCATCCCATGAATGCCCCCGTTCCCTTCAGCACCCTGCAGGCGGAAATCCTGCGCGATCCGACCCCGTTGCGCGCCGCCATCACCGCGGCCTATCGACGTGACGAACAGGAGGCCGTCCAGTGGCTGCTGTCCCAGGTGCGCGAACGTGGTGCCGAGACCACGCAGGCCGCCCAGGACCTGGCGCGCCGCCTGGTGACGGCCGTGCGCGAAAAGCGTACCCGGGCCTCCGGCGTGGATGCGCTGATGCACCAGTTCTCGCTGTCGTCGGAAGAAGGCGTGGCATTGATGTGCCTGGCCGAAGCGCTGCTGCGCATTCCCGACAAGGCCACGGCCGACCGCCTGATCGCCGACAAGATCAGCAAGGGCGACTGGAAGCGCCACCTGGGCGAATCGCCGTCGCTGTTCGTCAATGCGGCCACGTGGGGGCTGCTCGTCACCGGCAAGCTGGTCACGACCTCCAGCGAGGAAAAGCTGGGTTCCGCACTGGGCCGGCTGATCGCCAAAGGCGGCGAGCCGCTGATCCGCAAGGGCGTGGACGTGGCGATGCGCATGCTGGGCAACCAGTTCGTGACGGGCCAGACGATCGACGAAGCCATCCGCAACGGCCGCGAGAACGAGGCGCGCGGCTACCGCTATTCGTACGACATGCTGGGCGAGGCAGCGCTGACGGCGCACGACGCGGCCAGCTACTACGCCTCGTATGAACAGGCGATCCACGCCATCGGCAAGGCCTCGAACGGCCGCGGCATCCGCAGCGGTCCGGGCATTTCCGTGAAGCTGTCGGCGCTGCACCCGCGCTACAGCCGTGCCCAGCGCGAGCGCGTGATGAACGAGCTGCTGCCACGCGTGCGGGCCCTCGTGCTGCTGGCCAAGCAGTACGACATCGGCCTGAACATCGATGCGGAAGAGGCCGACCGCCTGGAGCTGTCGCTGGACCTGATGGAAGCGCTGGCGCACGATCCGGCACTGGCCGGGTTTGCCGGCATCGGCTTCGTCGTGCAGGCCTACCAGAAGCGCTGCCCGTTCGTCATCGACTACCTGGCCGACCTGGCGCGCCGTACCGGCCGCCAGTTCATGGTGCGCCTGGTGAAGGGCGCCTACTGGGATGCCGAGATCAAGCGCGCCCAGGTGGACGGCATGCCCGGCTATCCCGTCTACACGCGCAAGGTGTACACGGACGTGTCCTATCTGGCCTGCGCGCAGCGCCTGCTGGCCGCGACGGACGTGATCTACCCGCAGTTCGCCACGCACAACGCGCAGACACTGGCCACCATCTACACGTGGGCCCAGCGCGACGGCATCGACGACTACGAATTCCAGTGCCTGCACGGCATGGGCGAAACGCTGTACGACCAGGTGGTCGGCGCGCAGAACCTGGGCAAGGCCTGCCGCATCTACGCGCCGGTGGGCACCCATGAAACGCTGCTGGCCTACCTGGTGCGGCGGCTGCTGGAAAACGGCGCGAATTCCTCGTTCGTCAGCCAGATCGTCGACGAGAGCATTCCCGTCGACACGCTGGTGACCAATCCGCTCGATACGGCGCGCCGGCAGTGCGGCCTGCCGCATCCGGCCATCGCGCTGCCGCTGAACATGTTCGGCACCGCGCGCCGCAATTCGGCCGGCATCGACCTGTCGAACGAGGACGTGCTGCGCGAGGTTTCCGCGGCACTGGCACAGCCGCGCACCTGGACCGCAGCACCGCTGCTGGCCGCCGCCGCCGAATCTGGCCAGTCCGCGCAGCCGGTCGTCAATCCGGCGCAGCAGGCCGATACCGTTGGCCACGTCACGGAGGCGACGGCGGCCGATGTGGCCGGGGCGCTGGCCAGCGCCAGCACGTTTGCCGCGGACTGGGCAGCGGTCGCGCCGGCCGAGCGGGCCGCGGCCCTGGTGCGTGCGGCGGATCTGTACGAAGCGAACATGATGGAACTGCTGGCGCTGGCGATCCGCGAGGCCGGCAAGTCGCTGCCGAACGCGATTGCCGAGGTGCGCGAAGCGGTCGATTTTCTGCGCTACTACGCCGAGCAGATCCGCAGCGGGGCGGGTGAAGCGCTGGGTCCCGTCACCTGCATCAGCCCGTGGAACTTCCCGCTGGCGATCTTCACGGGACAGGTGGCAGCCGCGCTGGCGGCCGGCAACGTGGTGCTGGCGAAACCGGCCGAACAGACCCCGCTGATCGCGCACCGCGCCGTCGAATTGCTGCATCAGGCGGGCATTCCGCGCGCCGCGCTGCAGTACCTGCCGGGCCGGGGCGACGTCGTCGGTGCCGGCCTGTGCAATGACGCGCGTGTCAAGGGCGTGATCTTCACGGGCTCGACCGAAGTGGCACAGCTGATCAACCGCACGCTGGCGCGCCGCGCCGTGGCCGAGGGTCACGACATTCCCCTGATCGCCGAAACGGGCGGGCAGAACGCGATGATCGTCGATTCCTCGTCGCTGCCGGAGCAGGTGGTGCAGGATGCCATCGCCTCGGCCTTCGATAGCGCCGGCCAGCGCTGTTCCGCGCTGCGCGTGCTGTTCCTGCAGGAAGACATCGCCGACAAGACCATCGCGATGCTCAAGGGCGCGATGGGCGAGCTGAAGATCGGCAATCCGGACCGGCTGGTGACCGACATCGGTCCCGTCATCGACACGGAAGCACAGCAGAATCTGCTGTCGCACATCGAGCAGACCAAGCGCACCTGCGTGGCGCACTTCTCGCTGGGCCTGCCCGCCGAAGCGGTGGGCACCTTCGTGCCGCCGACGGTGCTGGAGATCCGCTCGCTGGCCGAGCTGACGAAGGAAGTGTTCGGTCCCGTGATGCACGTGATCCGCTACCGCCGTTCCCAGCTGCCGGACGTGATCGACCAGATCAACGCCAGCGGCTTCGGCCTGACGCTGGGCATCCACTCGCGCATCGACGAGACGATCGACTACATCGTCGCCCGTGCCCATGTCGGCAACATCTACGTGAACCGCAATATCGTCGGCGCGGTGGTGGGCGTGCAACCGTTCGGCGGGGAAGGCAAATCCGGCACGGGGCCGAAGGCGGGCGGTCCGCTGTACCTGCACCGCCTGCAGCGCTCGGCGCCGGCGGTGGCCACCCATCCTCGGCTGGCGACCCCGGCGGTGGATGCGCTGGTCGTCTGGGCCAAAGGAAAAGGTTTTGCGAACGCTGCCACGCTCGCCCAGCAATATGCCCACACGACACCGCTGGGCACGGAAATCGTGCTGCCGGGCCCGACGGGTGAACGCAACACGCTGCGCCATGCGCCACGCGGCACGGTCGCCTGCTTTGCCAACAGCCAGGAAGTGCTCCTGAACCAGCTCGCTGCCGTGCTGGCAACCGGCAACCGCGCCATCGTCGTGGCCCATTCGAGCGCTCTGGTTCCGGCCGACCTGCCCGCCGCCGTGCGCGACCGCATGCAGGTCGTCGGCGACCTGGCAGCGCTGAAGGACGGCTTCCAGATCGCACTGGTGGAACCGGCACTGGCCGCCCAGCTGCGCGTACCGCTTGCCGAACGCGATGGTGCCATCGTCTCCCTGGTCGAAACGACGGCCGATGCCGCCATTCCCCTGTGGCGCCTGATCGCCGAGCGCGCCCTGTGCGTCAACACGACCGCCGCCGGCGGCAATGCCAGCCTGATGACGCTGGGCGCGTAAAGCCATTCGAGCCCGACTCCGGGCTCTCCCTACCTCCGAAGGCCTCCAGCAGCGCTTTAAACGCCCCTGGAGGCCTTTTTACGGCCCAGCCCGTGTCCACCATGGGGTCTGACCCCGACACGGACACGGGCCCGTCTATAGCGTCCAGCTCCGGCAGAAGTTTTCAATGATGCCGAACGCGTAGCGCGAGGCCACCGTGCGCACGAATTCCACGAAGTCGACGGCAGCCGATTCATCCGCATTGTCCGAAATCGTGCGGATCACGGCGAAGGGTATGCCGAGCTCGAAACACACCTGGGCCACGGCGGCGCCTTCCATCTCCACCGCCAGCAGGCCCGGCAAGGCACTTTTCAGGGCCGCCAGGCGCTTTCCATCGTGAACGAAGAGGTCGCCACTGCCGATGAGGCCGCGATGCAGCCTGGGGCCGCTCGTGGCTTCGAGGAACTTTCCGGCTGCCGCGGCGAGGCGATCGCTCAAGGCCAGGTCGCTGGGCAGGTGCGACAGGCCCGTCAGCGGCACCTCGAAGCGCGGAAACAGGGGTGACGCATCCATGTCGTGCTGGACGAGCGAATCGGCAATCACGACATCGCCCACCTGCACGTCCGGATCGGCACTGCCGGCAACGCCGGTAAAGACGATGTGGGTAACTCCGAACTTTTCCACAAGCGTAGCGGCCGTCATGCCGGCAGCCACCTTGCCGATCCGGGACAGCACGGCGACCGACTCGATTCCCCACAGGCTGCCTGCGGTGTATTCCCGCATGCCGTGTACCAGCCTGGACGGGTTTTCCATTGCATCGATCAGACCGCTTTGTTCTTCTGCGAGAGCGGACATGATGCCAAGGCGAATGTCTGCCTGCGGTTTTGCGGTGTTTTGCATGGTTACGGTGTTGTTGGTTTACAAGGATAAGAATAAATATAAAACCTGGTAGTAGATAGTAAACCGGCCGTTTACTGTGGATAACCCTGTTAACATCCACAAAATCAGCTGTTTACGCCTCCTTGAATCAGCTGGAAAAGCATTGTATCCAGCCCGGACGACTTCTGGACAAAAACTGCGGCCGTGAACCTTCACGTGGTTTACGCACATCCGCACCTGTGGATATGCAGCGGCTTATCCACATCCCTTTCTGAAAACCACTCCTTTGCTTGCCAAAGCAGCAAGCAGAAGCATTCGCACGCCGAAAACGCCCCTGGCTGATCCAGCTCAGCACGTACGAAGCGGCAGGGAACGCTTCCGGACTGTCCGGATCGAATCCTTGCTGCGTGTGCAATGACGTCGGACAAGCGGCAATCTTCTGGAAAAGCGTCTGCAGGCTTTCGATGCATCGACCGTTTGGAGCCGAAAGACCATTTTTTTAAAACTGCGAGTTCAAGAACTGGCAACTTTCCACGAGCGCTCGGGCAGGGGAGGTTCGCGAGGAGGACGACAACGCTTGCGGATCACATCGTCAGGCAGAGGTGTTCACGGAAAGACCGCTTTGCAACGACGTTGCCTAGTTCTGCAAACGAATTTCTTGCTGACGCTTTTTTCGATAGTTCGTGAAGATGGCGTCCCGAAGTGCGAGCGCGAAAGTGCCATCGGTTTACAAGAATAAGTCTGTATACAAGCTAGTAGTGGTTGTTAACAGTTCCGGTTTTCTGTGGATAACTGCCTCAACTGCAATAGAATCAGCCGTTTACGTTCCGTACAACCACGCGCGTAAACCTTGTATGGCCGCGGAACGGTTTTTGGACAAAAATGGCGTTCTGCACAGCCGAACGGTTTACGCACAAACGATGCCTGTGGATATCCATAAGGTTATGCACAGCCTGATTCTTGTCTAGGAGATACCATGGAGTTGCGGTCCCTGTTCGTTCATCCCATCATCCAGGGCCCGATGGCCGGTGGGTGTACCACCCCGGCGCTGGTCGCTGCCGTGTCCAACGCGGGCGCCCTGGGCTCGTTCGCCATGTCGCTGCTGGGGCCGGAAAAAATCCGCCAGCAGGTCGCGGAAACCAGGCGATTGACCGATAAACCCTTCATCCTGAACCTGTTCATCCAGGACGATCCCCGGCCCAGCCGCGAGGAAGTGGCCACGGCGGTCGAACTGCTGAAACCGGTCTGGTCGTCGCTGGGCTGGTCCGAGCTGGCGCTGCCCTTCCGCTGGTGCGAAGACTTCGCGGCGCAGTTCGAGGTGCTACTGGACGTCAAACCCGCGGCGGCCAGCTTCACGTTCGGGATTCTTTCGGCCGACCAGGTCGGGCAATTGCATGCTGCCGGCATCCTGGTGATCGGGACTGTCACCACTGTCGAGGAAGCCCTGGCCTGGCAACGGATCGGTGCCGATGCGGTGATCGCTTCCGGCATCGAGTCCGGCGGCCATCGCGGCACTTTCATCGGCGACCAGCGCGATGCCACGCTGGGGACGATCGACCTGTTGAAGGCAGTCGTGGCCGAAGTGTCGATTCCCGTCATCTCGGCCGGCAATGTCATGACGGGCGCCGACATCCGTGAGCGGCTGGCGCTGGGCGCCATTGCCGTCCAGATGGGTACCGCATTCCTCGTCACCGAGGAATCAGGCATCCATCCCGCCTACAAGCATCGGCTGCTCATCGCCGGCAATGCGCCCACACGGCTCACGCGTGCCTTTTCCGGACGCTATGCGCGCGGTCTGGTGAACCGCTTCATGAACCAGATGGAAGGCGTGGAAGAACTGGTGCCGCCCTATCCCGTGCAGAATGCGCTTACCGGGCCGATCCGTTTCGAAGCGGCGAAACGGGGCGATACCGAGTTGATGTCCCTGTGGTGCGGTACCGGCGTCGGGCGCACCCGGCGCATGTCGGCAGCGCGGCTCGTTGCCACTTTGGTCGACGAACTCGGTTAAAAATAATAGGTAACTGCACAATGCAATTTAGGCGATATTCATCGATTTAAAAAGCAGAAGAAGTCACTAGCAAAAAATAAGCGACAGATAACGCATATTCGGTTACCAGCAGCTAGTTATAAAGATGTGGTAGTTATACGGTATTGAGCGGGAAAATCGTTCTCGGTAAGATCGACCGAATTTGCAGCGGCCGAGGCAGCGGTGCTTTCGAGGCAGCCCATTGCGGCAGGTAGACATTCTTATAAAGACCTGGGAGACGCGATGTCCAACTTCATCCTGGAAACAAGGGAGTTGACCAAGGAGTTCAAGGGGTTCACGGCGGTCAACAAGGTGAACCTGAACGTCCGGCAGGGGCATATTCATGCCCTGATCGGCCCGAACGGCGCGGGCAAGACGACCTGTTTCAACCTGCTCACGAAGTTCCTCGCGCCGACCGCCGGCGCGATCGTTTTCAACGGCAAGGACATTACCGACGCCCATCCGGCCCGCATCGCCCGGATGGGCGTGATCCGCTCGTTCCAGATCTCGGCGGTGTTCCCCCATCTCACCGTGCTGCAGAACGTGCGCATCGGCCTGCAGCGCCAGCTGGGCACCACCTTTCACTTCTGGCGCAGCGAACGCACGCTCGACCAGTTGAACGGGCGTGCCATGGCCCTGCTGGCCGAGGTCGACCTGGAAAGTTTTGCCGACACGATCACGGCGGACATGCCCTACGGCCGCAAGCGGGCACTGGAAATCGCCACCACGCTGGCGATGGAGCCTGAACTGATGCTGCTGGACGAGCCCACGCAAGGCATGGGCCATGAAGACGTGCACCGCGTCACCGAGCTGATCAAGAAGGTGTCGGCCGGCCGCACGATCCTGATGGTCGAACACAATATGAGCGTCGTCTCCGGCATCTGCGACCGGATCTCCGTGCTGCAGCGGGGCGCGATGCTGGCCGAAGGCAGCTATGCCGAGGTCTCCACCAATCCACAGGTGATGGAGGCTTACATGGGCAGCGAGGCGGCCGAGCTGGCGGGAGCGCACGGATGAACGCACCGGCAAGGAATGCTGCGGTGGTTGCCAGTTCACCCGCCCCGGCGGCACTGGAAATTGCCGGCCTGCAGGCCTGGTACGGCGAATCGCATGTGCTGCATGACGTGAACCTGGCCGTGCACGCGGGCGAAGTCGTCACGCTGCTGGGCCGCAACGGCGCCGGCCGCACCACCACGCTGCGCGCCATCATGGGCCTGACGGGGGCGCGCAAGGGCTCGATCCGCATCAACGGCAAGGAAGCGATCGGCCTGCCGACGCACCGCGTGGCGCACCTCGGTGTCGGCTACTGTCCCGAGGAGCGCGGCATTTTTTCATCGTTGTCCACGGAGGAAAACCTGCTGCTGCCGCCCGTGCTGGCAACGGGCCACGCCGGCATGTCCGTCGACGAGATCTACGACATGTTCCCCAACCTGAAGGAACGCCGCCACAGCCAGGGCACGCGCCTGTCCGGCGGCGAGCAGCAGATGCTGGCCGTGGCGCGCATCCTGCGCACCGGTGCGCGCCTGCTGCTGCTGGACGAAATCTCTGAAGGCCTGGCGCCAGTGATCGTGCAGGGCCTGGCGCGCATGATCCGCACATTGAAGGCGAAGGGCTACACGATCGTGATGGTGGAACAGAATTTCCGCTTCGCCGCGCCGCTGGCGGACCGGTTCTACGTGATGGAGCATGGCCAGATCGCGCTGGCGTTCGATGCGGTGGAACTGGGCGCGCGCATGCCGGTGCTGACCGAGCTGCTGGGGGTGTGACAGGGTTAAAACGTGAAGGGAAGGGAAGGGTAGTGCAGGCTATCGCCGCGGCGGTGGGTGCTGCTGCGGCATCATAAAAACCTAGTCGAAGGAGACGCTATGAAACGCCAAGCCATCGCTGTAGCCGCCGCGGCCCTCTGCGCCGCAGGCCTGCCGGGTACTGCCGCCGCACAGGTATCGGGCGACACCATCAAGATCGGGTTCATCACCGACATGTCCGGCCTGTACACGGACATCGACGGTGCCGGCGGGGCCGAGGCGATCAAGATGGCCATCGCCGATGCCGGCCCCGTCATCGCCGGCAAGAAGGTGGAATTCGTCTCCGCCGACCACCAGAACAAGGCCGACATCGCCGCCTCGAAGGCGCGCGAATGGTTCGACCAGGGCGGCGTGGACCTGCTGATCGGCGGCACCAACTCCGGCGCCAACCTGGCGATGGCCAAGGTCGCCGCCGAGAAGAAAAAGATTTTCATCTCGATCGGCGCCGGCTCCTCGCGGCTGACCAATGAGGAATGCACGCCGTACACCGTGCACTATGCGTACGACACGGTCGCGCTGGCGCGCGGCACCGGCGGCGCGATCGTCAAGCAGGGCGGCAAGGACTGGTACTTCATGACGGCCGATTATGCGTTCGGCCAGTCGCTGGAAACCGATACGGCGGCCGTGGTGAAGACGGGCGGCGGCAGGGTGCTGGGGGCGGTGAAGCATCCGCTGTCGGCATCGGACTTCTCGTCGTTCCTGCTGCAGGCGCAGGCCTCGAAGGCGCAGATCCTCGGGCTGGCCAATGCTGGTGGCGACGCCATCAATTCCATCAAGGCAGCCAACGAATTCGGCATCAGCAAGAAGATGAAGCTGGCCGGCCTGCTCATCTTCATCAACGACATCCATTCGCTGGGCCTGAACGTCACGCAGGGCATGTATCTGACGGACGGCTGGTACTGGGATGCGAATGCCGATACTCGCGCCTGGTCGAAGCGCTATTTCGCGAAGATGACGAAAGAGCCGTCGATGCTGCAGGCCGCCGACTATTCGGCCGCGGCCAACTACCTGAAGGCCGTCAAGGCGGTGGGCACGGACGACTCGGACAAGGTGATGGCCTACCTGAAGAAAACCCCGATCAACGACATGTTCACGAAGAACGGCGTGATCCGACCGGACGGCCGCATGGTGCACGATATGTACCTGATGGAAGTGAAGAAGCCGGCCGAATCGAAGTACCCGTGGGACTACTACAAGCTGGTGGCCACCATCCCGGGCGAGCAGGCCTACATGACGAAGGCCGAAACGAAGTGCTCGCTGTGGAAGTAGGGCGCTGACCACCATCACGGAGACCGGCCGCCCATGGAAATTTTCGGCGTTCCCCTGCCCGCATTGATGAGCCAGCTGCTGCTGGGTCTCGTCAACGGTTCCTTCTACGCGATGCTGTCGCTCGGCCTGGCGATCATCTTCGGCCTGCTGAACGTGATCAATTTCTCGCATGGCGCGATGTACATGATGGGCGCGTTCCTGGCGTGGATGGGCATGAGCTACCTCGGCATGAGCTACTGGACGATGCTGCTGGCCGCGCCGCTGGTGGTCGGCGCGCTCGGCATCGTCATCGAGAAGACGCTGCTGCGCTGGCTCTACCAGCTGGACCACCTGTATGGCCTGCTGCTCACGTTCGGCATCACCCTGCTGGTGGAAGGCGTGTTCCGCTCCTTCTACGGCGTCTCGGGCCAGACCTTCGATACGCCCGCACAGCTGCAGGGCGCCACGAACCTGGGCTTCATGATCCTGCCGAACTACCGGGGCTGGGTCGTGGTCGCCTCGCTGGTGGTGTGCTTTGCCACCTGGTTCGTCATCGAGAAAACCCGTCTCGGTGCCTACCTGCGCGCGGGCACGGAGAACCCGAAGCTGGTGGAGGCGTTCGGCATCAACGTGCCGCTGATGGTCACGCTCACCTATGGCTTCGGCGTGGCGCTGGCCGGCTTTGCCGGCGTGCTGGCGGCGCCCATCATCCAGGTGATGCCGCTGATGGGCTCGAACCTGATCATCGTCGTGTTTGCCGTGGTGGTAATCGGTGGCATGGGCTCGATCCTGGGCGCGATCGTCACCGGGCTCGGGCTCGGCGTCATCGAGGGTTTCACGCGCGTGTTCTATCCGGAGTTCTCGTCCACCGTCGTGTTCCTGGTGATGGTGATCGTGCTGCTGCTGCGCCCCGCCGGCCTGTTCGGCAAAGAGAAGTGAAGGGAGACCGCATGGACAAACGGATCGGTTACGGGATCGCACTGGCGGTGGCCCTGGCCGCGCCCTTCGTGGGCTACCCCGTATTCCTGATGAAGCTGCTGTGCTTCGCGCTGTTCGCCAGCGCCTTCAATCTGCTGATCGGATTTACGGGCCTGCTGTCGTTCGGCCACGCGGCCTTCTTCGGCACCGCCGGTTACGTGGCCGGCAATGCATTGAAAACCTGGGGCCTGCCGTCCGAACTGGGCGTGCTGGCCGGCGTGGCGGGCGCTGCCCTGGTGGGCGTCGTGATGGGCGCGCTGGCGATCCGCCGTTCGGGCATCTACTTCTCGATGATCACGCTGGCGCTGGCGCAGATGGTCTACTTCGGCGGCCTGCGCTTCACGGGCCTGACGGGCGGCGAGGACGGCCTGCAGGGCGTGCCGCGGGGACGCCTGCTGGGAACGGTCGACCTGTCCAGCGACCTGGTGCTGTACTTCGTCGTGCTGGCGATTGCCGTGGCCGGTTTCGCGCTGATCGTGCGCACCGTGCACTCGCCGTTCGGCCAGGTGCTCAAGGCCATCAAGGAAAATGAGCCGCGCGCGATCTCACTGGGCTACGACGTGGACCGCTACAAGCTGATGGCCTTCGTGCTGTCCGCCGCGCTGGCCGGACTGGCCGGTGCGCTGAAGACGGTGGTGCTGGGCTTCGAGACGCTGACGGATGTGCACTGGACCATGTCCGGCCTCGTCATCCTGATGACGCTGGTGGGTGGCATGGGCACGCTGGCCGGGCCCTTGCTGGGCGCCATCATCATCATCGCGCTGGAAAACAAGCTGGGCGACTTCGGCACGATGGTGGCGGGCAGTACCGGCATCCTGTGGTTCAACAAGCTTGGGGAAGCGGTGAGCATGGTGACTGGCCTGATCTTCATTGCCTGCGTGCTACTGTTCCGCCGCGGCATCGTGGGCGAGATCGTGGCGGTGCTGGGGCGAAAACGCACCACCTGAACACAGCCAACGCCGGACCTGGTCCGGCGTTTGTTTTTTGCAGCAAGGGTTTTATCCGGCAAGCTTTATCCAGGCGCATGCCGCTACGCATAACGACAAGGAGACACAATGAAGCACACCAAAACGGTCCTGACCGTGCTGGCAGTAACGGCGACCACGCTGGCGCTGGCCGGCTGCGGCAGCCACCACGATGACGACGACGATCCGGCCGACCTGAACCAGAAACCCGCCTACCTGGGCACCGTGACGTCGACGACCTACGACGGCACGAGCGACGATCTGCTCACGGCCGGGCTGGGCGCCACGGGCCTGGCGAGCGCCGCGCCGCCGGCCTACAACGATGCCGCCAATCCCACGCCGCGCGAGTTGCGCCGTAACGCCATCTGGGCCAATTACCGCGCGGTGCTCGATATCGCCGCGGCCAGCGGCTACGGCACGCTGTACGGCCCGAACGTCAACGCGGCGGGGACTGCCACGAGCGGCAACGGCATGGTGCCCGGCACCGAATATGTGGCGTATGCCGACGACGGCACCGGCAAGCAGAACGTGACGTTGCTGGTGCAGGTGCCGGCCGGCTTCGACCCCGTCAATCCCTGCATCGTGACGGGTACGTCGAGCGGCTCGCGGGGCATCTACGGCGCCATCGGCAGCGCCGGCGAATGGGCCCTCAAGAACAATTGCGCAGTGGCCTATGCGGACAAGGGCAGCGGCACCGGCCTGTACACGTTCGAGGACGACAGCGTGATCGGCCAGAACGGCCAGCGTGCAACGCGTCCCGCAGCGGGCAGGAACGCCACGTTCGCACCCGAACTCACCGACGCGCAGCGCACCACCTACGCGCAGCAGTACCCGGGCCGCATCGCGTTCAAGCATGCGCACTCGCAGCAGAATCCGGAGAAGGACTGGGGCAAGGCCACGTTACAGGCTGTCGAGTTCGCCTTCTATGTGCTCAATGAAAAATACGGCGTGCTGGCCGGCGACGGCAAGAGCCATGTCGTACGGCTGACGCCGGCCAACACGCTGACGATCGCGTCGTCCATCTCGAACGGCGCCGGCGCGGCACTGCTTGCGGCCGAGCAGGATACCAAGGGGCTGATCGATGCCGTGGCGGCGACCGAGCCGCAGATCCAGCCGAAGTCGGCGACGGGCTATACGGTGCGGCAGGGTGGGGCCAATGTCGCGGCCCAGGGCCGGGCGCTGCTCGATTACGCCAGCTATGCCGCGCTGTACCAGCCTTGTTTGCTGGCAGCGGGTGCTGCGGGACGCTGCGCATCGCTGGTCCAGAAAGGGCTGCTGACAGGGAGCGACCTGGCGGCGCGGCAGGCCGACGCGCGGGCGCGGTTGCGCGCGTATGGCTGGACAGCGGATGCCGAGCCGCTGCAGGGCCTGCATGCGCTGACCAATATCCTGGTTGCCGTGACCTATGTGAACGCCTACGGCAAGTTTGCCGTGACGGACAATGTCTGCGGCTTCAGCTGGGCTGCCACGGATGCGGCCGGTAATCCCGTACCGCTGACGGCTGCCGTCAAAGCCTCCAGCTTCGCCACGCAGAACGGTATCGTCGGCACGCCCGTGTACGAGAACTCGGTAGGTGGGGCCAAGGTGTACAGCATCGGCGTCTCGCCCACGACCGGCATCGAGGACCAGTCGCTGGACGGCTTCCTGTGCTTGCGCTCGCTGGCCACCGGCGTCGATGCCGTCACGGGGAATGCGCTGACGGGCGACCTGGCGGCGCAGAGCGCCCGCGTGCGCGCCGGGATCGCCGAGGTGCAGGCCACCGGCAACCTGAAGGGCAAGCCGGCGCTGATCGTTGCCGGCCGTGCCGATGCACTCATTCCCGTGAACCACGCGTCGCGTGCCTACCTGGGACTGAACGCTTCGGTGGAGGGCGCCAACAGCAAGCTGCGCTACATCGAGGTGACGAACGCCAACCACTTCGACAGCTTCAGCAGCGCCCTGCCGACCGTCATCGTGCCGCTGCATGTGTACCTGTTCCGCGCGCTGGATGCCGTGTATGCCAACCTGAAAAACAGTGCGACGCCATTGCCACCATCGCAGGTGGTGCGCACGACCACGCGCGCCAGCGCGACCGTACCGATCACGGTGGCGAACGTGCCACCGATTTCGGCCACGCCCGGCACCAACGCCATTACCGTCAGCGGCGGCACCGTCAACGTGCCGAACTGACCTCTTGACCGCTGCCATCGAGGCCGCCATCACGGCGGCCTTTTTTTCGTCCACCGCCAGCATGCTGTCCTGGTGCCTGGCACCGGGACACGAACCCATCCATGTCATGGTGCCAGGCACCGGGACACAGACTCATCAATAACATCGTTCGCCTTCGACTAGCGCATGGCGCTTCCGTACAATGACGGATTCAACGGGGGAAACGATGCTTGATCTGGCGGTGTTGGGGGTGGCGGCTTTTTCGGCCGGCCTGGTGGATGCGGTGGTGGGCGGGGGAGGGCTGATCCAGATCCCCGTGCTGTTTTCGATGTTCGGCAATACGGCACCGGCAACGCTGCTGGGGACGAGCAAACTGGCCGGCATCTTCGGCACGGCGGCCGCGGCGGTGAACTATGCGCGCCGCGTGTCGATTGCCTGGACGACGGCGGCACCGGCCGCGTTTGCCGCGTTCTTCTTCGCGTTCTTCGGTGCCTTCACCGTGACGAAGATTCCCGCCGACTTCATGCGCACGCTGCTGCCCGTCGTGCTGATCGCCGTGGCCATCTACACCTTCAAGCGCAAGGACTTCGGCAGCATCCATGCGCCCCTGCACGGCGGGCTGAAGGAGCGGCTGCTGGCGGTCGCCTGCGGCGCCGGCATCGGCTTCTATGACGGCTTCTTCGGCCCTGGTACCGGCAGCTTCCTGGTGTTCCTGTTCGTGCGTCTGTTCGGCTTCGATTTCCTGGGAGCGTCGGCCGTGGCAAAAGTCGTCAACGTGGCCTGCAACCTGTCGGCGCTGATGTGGTTTGGCTACAGCGGCCATCTACTGTGGCAGCTGGGTCTGATGATGGCCGTCTGCCAGGTGGCCGGTTCGTTGATCGGCACGAAGCTGGCCATGCGCCACGGCAGTGGCTTTGTACGTCGCGTCTTTCTGGTGGTGGTGACCATCCTGATCGTCAAGACTTCGTGGGATGCATATCAACGCTGGTGATTGTTTCACGTGGAACAGCATCGAAGGCCCGGTTTTTACCGGGCTTTTTTTGTTCCACGTGAAACAGGGCGATGCACAACACAGCAGTTGTCGAATGTTCCACGTGGAACAATCCAGGAATATTTCTGCCTAAAAAAGTCGCAGCACGCAAAAAACTTTATAATCTCCTCCTGATCCCTTCGCTTTTCTCTCCTCACCATGTTATTTCCTACTGAATTCGACGTCATCGTCGTCGGCGGCGGCCATGCCGGTACCGAAGCCGCACTTGCCTCGGCCCGCATGGGCCAGAAGACGTTATTGCTGACGCATAACATCGAAACGCTCGGCCAGATGTCCTGCAACCCCTCCATCGGCGGCATCGGCAAAGGCCATCTCGTCAAGGAAGTGGACGCGCTGGGTGGCGCCATGGCGATCGCGACGGACGAAGCCGGCATCCAGTTCCGCATCCTGAACTCGTCGAAAGGCCCGGCCGTGCGTGCCACGCGCGCGCAGGCCGACCGCATCCTGTACAAGGCGGCGATCCGTTCGCGCCTGGAAAACCAGCCGAACCTGTGGCTGTTCCAACAGGCGGTGGACGACCTGATGGTGGAGGGCGACCGCGTGGTGGGCGCCGTCACGCAGATCGGCCTGCAGTTCCGCGCGCGCGCCGTCGTGCTGACGGCCGGTACGTTCCTGGACGGGAAGATCCACGTGGGCCTGCAAAGCCACTCGGCGGGCCGTGCCGGCGATCCGCCCGCCATCTCGCTGTCGAGCCGCCTGAAGGAGCTGAAACTGCCGCAGGGCCGCCTGAAAACGGGCACGCCGCCCCGCATCGACGGCCGCAGCATCGACTTTTCCGTGATGACGGAACAGCCCGGCGACCTGGACCCGGTGCCGGTATTTTCCGTCATGGGCAACACGGCCATGCACCCGCGTCAGCTGCCATGCTGGGTCACGCACACCAACCAGCAGACGCACGACATCATCCGTGGCGGCCTCGACCGCAGCCCCATGTACACGGGCGTCATCGAGGGCGTCGGCCCCCGTTATTGCCCGTCGATCGAGGACAAGATCCACCGCTTCGCCAGCAAGGAATCGCACCAGATCTTCCTGGAACCGGAGGGCCTGACGACGCACGAGTTCTACCCGAATGGCATCTCCACCAGCCTGCCGTTCGACGTGCAGATCGCCCTCGTGCGCTCGATGCGCGGCCTGGAAAACGCCCATATCCTGCGGCCCGGCTACGCCATCGAATACGATTATTTCGACCCGCGGGGCCTGAAGGCATCGCTGGAAACCAAGTCGATTGCCGGCCTGTATTTCGCCGGCCAGATCAACGGCACCACGGGCTACGAGGAAGCGGCTGCGCAGGGCCTGCTGGCGGGCGTCAATGCCGCGCTGCAGACCCAGGGCAAGGATGCCTGGACGCCGGCCCGCTCCGAAGCCTACCTTGGCGTGCTGGTGGACGATCTCGTCACCCAGGGCGTGCAGGAACCGTACCGCATGTTCACCAGCCGTGCCGAGTACCGCCTGTCGCTGCGCGAGGACAATGCGGACATGCGCCTGACGGACATCGGCCGCCAGCTGGGCGTCGTCGGTGACGCGCAATGGGAGGCCTTCGACCGCAAGCGCGAGGCCGTCGCGACCGAGCTGGAACGCCTGAAATCGACATGGGTGAACCCCCGCATCCTGGCAGCCGCCGAGTCGGAACGCGTGATCGGCCAGGCCATCGAGCGCGAATATTCGCTGGCCGACCTGCTGCGCCGCCCCGGCGTCGACTACGAAAAACTGGTCACGCTGACGGGCAGCGAAGGGCAGAACCTGGGCGGCCCGGGCGTGGCCGATCCCGCCGTGCAGGAGCAGGTGGAGATCCAGCTGAAGTATTCCGGCTACATCGAACGCCAGCTGAAGGAGGTGGAACGCCATGAGCACTACGAGAACCTGAAGCTGCCGGAGGGCTTCAACTACCTCGATATCGCCGCGCTGTCCGTCGAAGTGCGGCAGAAACTGGCCAAGCACCAGCCCGAAACGCTGGGCCAGGCCTCGCGCATCTCCGGCGTGACGCCGGCGGCCATTTCGCTGCTGCTGGTACACCTGAAAAAGACCGGTTATGGCGGCTTCGTGACGCTGAAAGACGAGGCGGCCTGATGGCGATTTTCGACCGCGCCGCACTGGCGCATGTGCTGGAAGAGGGCGTCGCCGAGCTGCGCCTGGCCCTCTCGCCGTCGCAGCAGGAGCAGCTGCTGGACTATCTGGCGCTGCTGAACAAGTGGAACAACGTCTATAACCTCACGTCCGTGCGCGATCCGATGCAGATGATGACGCTGCATCTGCTCGACTCGCTGGCCGCCGTGCCCGCCTTCGACGGCGCGCGCAACGTGCTGGACGTGGGCGCCGGCGGCGGGTTGCCGGGCCTGGTGCTGGCCATTGCGCGCCCCGACATGGCTGTGTCGATGATCGACACGGTGCACAAGAAAACGGCGTTCCTGACGCAGGTGAAGGCGGAATTGGGCCTGTCTAACGTCACCGTCTACACGAAAAAAGTCCAGGATCTGCAGGTAAAGCAGCCGTTCGACGTGATCACTTCCCGCGCGTTCGCCGACCTGTCCGATTTCGTGGAATGGTCGCAGCACCTGCTGGCCGAGGGTGGCCGCTTCGTCGCCCTGAAAGGCACGGCGCCGCAGGACGAACGCGAGCGACTGCCGGGCGACTGGAAAGTGCACGATCTGCAGCCTCTGCGGGTGCCGGGCCTGGCGGCCGAGCGCCACCTGGTTTTCGTCGAGCGTGCAGAAACCGTATAAACTATTTATACGATATAAACCAAATAAACCGTTTATACGATATAAATCATTTATACGATATAAACGGTATAAATCAAAACAGGAAACCTGAAGCGGATACATGGCGAAAATATTTTGCGTAGCAAACCAGAAGGGCGGCGTGGGCAAGACCACCACCACGGTCAATCTCTCCGCCGGCCTGGCCAAGCTGAACCAGCGCGTGCTGCTGGTCGACCTGGACCCGCAGGGCAATGCCACGATGGGCGCCGGCATCAACAAGGCCGGGCTGGCCGCTTCCACCTATGAAGTGATGCTGGGCACCTCGGACGTGGCCACGGCGCGCCAGCGGTCCGAAGCAGGGCGCTTCGACGTGCTGCCCTCGAACCGCGAGCTGGCCGGTGCCGAAGTGGAGATGGTGGAACTGGACAACCGGGAGAAGCGCCTGAAGGATGCGCTGGCGGCGGTGGACAAGGACTACGACTTCATCCTGATCGACTGCCCGCCGGCCCTGTCGATGCTCACGCTGAACGGGCTGTGCGCCGCGCATGGCGTGATCATCCCGATGCAGTGCGAGTACTATGCGCTCGAAGGCCTGTCCGACCTGGTGAACACCATCAAGAAGGTGCATGCCAACCTGAATCCGGACCTGAAGATCATCGGTCTCCTGCGCGTGATGTTCGATCCGCGCATGACGCTGTCGCAGCAGGTCTCGGCCCAGCTGGAACAGCACTTCGGCGACAAGGTGTTCAAGACCATCATTCCGCGCAATGTGCGTCTGGCCGAAGCGCCTTCTTATGGGATGCCCGGGGTGACGTTCGACCCGTCTTCCAAGGGCGCCCAGGCATATATCGCGTTCGGCGCCGAGATGGTCAAGCGGATCAAGAAGATGTGAGGGTCTGGGGACAGGCACCTATTTTCGGACAACACGCGTGTTGCCCGAAAATAGGTGCCTGTCCCCGATGTTGCAGTCCCCGATATTGCAGAAGCTAACGAAAAAACATGGCAACCAAAAAAATGAAAGGCCTCGGCCGCGGACTCGATGCGCTGCTGGGCGGCGCGGACGATGCGGGAGCGGCGGAGCAGGGCAAGCCGTCCGAGCTGGCAATCGCCGCGCTGCAGCCGGGCAAGTACCAGCCCCGCACGCGGATGGACGAAGGCAGCCTCACCGAGCTGGCCGCATCCATCAAGACGCAGGGCATCATGCAGCCGATCCTCGTGCGCCCCGTGGAACACGGCAAGGATGGCGCGACCTACGAGATCATCGCCGGCGAACGCCGGTTCCGCGCCGCGCAGCTGGCCGGCCTGGACAAGGTCCCCGTGCTGGTGCGCGAGGTGGATGACACGGCCGCCGCCGCCATGGCGCTGATCGAGAACATCCAGCGCGAGGATCTCAATCCCCTGGAAGAGGCCCAGGGCATCCACCGCCTGATCACGGACTTCGACTTCACGCACGAGCAGGCGGCCAACGCCGTCGGCCGGTCGCGCAGCGCCGTGTCGAACCTGCTGCGCCTGCTGAACCTGGCCGGCGCCGTGCAGACGATGCTGATGGCGGGCGATATCGACATGGGCCACGCCCGTTCCCTGCTGGCGGTCGACGCGGCCACCCAGATCACGCTGGCCAATGTGGTGATCGCCAGGCGCCTGTCGGTGCGGGAAACGGAAAAGCTCGTCAACCGCACGCTGGATGAGCAGACCGCGGCGCCGCAGGCAAAGGTGCGCGAGAAATCCGGCGACATCACGCGCCTGGAAGAAGAGCTGTCCGATTCGCTGGCAACTCCCGTCACCTTCCGCATGGGGGCGAAGGGCAAGGGCCAGCTGATCATCGACTTTGCCGACCTGGACATCCTCGACGGCGTCCTCGCCCGCCTGCGCACCGCAGGAAACAACTAGACCCCGCCCTCTAAAAATCATTCCGATGATTGTCCGACTGTCTATTGCAGGGCAGTTGGACACCCCGATATCGGTTCCGTTGCGTTTTTTCAGGATGACTTCGGGAAGAAAAGGGACTTAAGGCCCGTCTAAGTCAATCATGCAGGGTACGCTCGCACCGACTTGGTGCAAATAGCTTTTTTGCAGAGCTGTCGGTGTTGCAATGTTGGCGCCGCGGCGCTCTGTTGCGGTGCAGCATGTTTGACGTGTGTCTAATAACCACCCTATAATCCCGTGTCTTTGGGTCTTGAAGCTACGTTCAGAAGGTTGGCAAGTGAGTGATTTCGCATCAATTGTCGCCCGGCCGGTCTTCCGCATCGTCGCCCTGCAATTCACGCTTGCCGTCCTGTTTTCCGCTCTCGTTGCGCTTTTCGCCGGGCTGGAAAAAGGCTGGTCCGCCGCCATGGGCGGTGCGATCGCAACGCTCGGCAGCGTCGCATATGCATTGCTGGTGACGAAACATAGCCAGGACGCCAAGGTGATCTTCCGGCGGCATTTCCGCGCCGAGATGGTGAAGTTGTTCATCACGGCAGCGCTGTTCGTGGGCGCGCTGGTGCTGTTTCCATCGGCCGCCACGGTTTGGCTGATCTTGGGTTTCGCGGCGACGACCCTGGCTTACTGGTTCGCGCTGCTCGCAGTGTAAGCGCCGCACCTTCGATCGTCGAAGGATGTGGACAAAATTTCTAAATTCAATATCAACTTACTTATGACCACTGAACACGCGGGGGGCCACACGGCTCCGGCAAACGCCACAGAGTACATCCAGCACCACCTTACCCACCTGAAGACGCATGACGGCGCGTTCAATCTGGACACGTTCTGGATTTCGGCCGTCCTGGGCCTGGTGTTCCTGGGCGTGTTCTACATGGCCGCCAAGCGCGCCACGCCGGGCGTGCCGGGCAAGCTGCAGAACTTCGTCGAATGGATCATGGAACTGGTCAACGACACCGTCAACAGCGCCTTCCACGCCAAGAGCGCCGTCATCGCGCCGCTGGCCATCACGATCTTCGTGTGGGTGTGGCTGATGAACGCGATGGACTTCCTGCCGGTCGACCTGCTGCCGCGCGCCCTGGAATTCTTCGGCGTGTACAACCTGCGCGTCGTGCCGACCGCCGACGTGAACCACACGTTCGGCATGTCGCTGGCGGTCCTGCTGTGCATCATCGGCTTCTCGATCAAGGCCAAGGGCATCGGCGGCTGGGGCAAGGAACTGTTCACGGCACCGTTCCACGCCCATGGCTTTGCGGCGATCCTGCTGGCACCGGTCAATTTCGTGTTCCAAATGATCGAGCTGGTGGCCAAGCCCATCTCGCTGTCGCTGCGACTGTTCGGCAACATGTATGCCGGCGAACTGATTTTCATCCTGATCGCGCTGCTGCCATGGTGGGCACAGTGGCTGCTGGGTGGTCCATGGGCAATCTTCCACATCCTGATTGTGACGCTGCAGGCCTTCGTGTTCATGGCCCTGACGGTTGTGTACCTTAGCCTCGCGGTTGAGAAGCACTAATTTTCGTAAAACTCGTTTTTTAAATTTGTATCCGTAGTCTTTTTTAAATCTTAGGAGAAATCTCAATGCAAGCTCTGATCGCACAAGTACAAAGCATGACCGTTCTGGCCGTCGCCATCATCATCGGCCTGGCTGCCATCGGCACCGCTCTGGGCTTCGCTATCCTGGGTGGCAAGTTCCTGGAAGCTTCGGCACGTCAGCCTGAACTGATGCCACAACTGCAAACCAAACTGTTCGTTATCGCCGGTCTGCTGGACGCGATCTCGATGATCGGCGTCGGCGTTGCACTGCTGTTCACGTTCAACAACCCGTTCCTGAACGCCGTCATCGCTGCAGCCCAGTAATTCACGCTCCAACCGGGGAATTTTTTAGGAGCAAGGTATGGACATCAATTCGTCTCTCATCGGCCAGCTGATCACCTTCGCGGTGCTCGTCTGGTTCTCGATGAAATTCGTTTTCCCGGCGCTGAATGCAGCGCTGGATGAGCGTGCCAAGCGTATCGCGGATGGTCTGGCCGCGGCCGACCAGGGCCAGGCTTCGATGGCGCTTGCTGAAAAGCGCGCCACGGAAGCCCTGACCACCGCGCGTGACGAAGCTGCGTCGCGCGTCGCGGACGCCGAAAAGCGTGCTCAGCTGATCGCTGAAGAAATCAAGGCCAACGCCAAAGCCGAAGCGGACCGCATCATTGCGCAAGCCAAGGCGGAAGCGGAACAGCAAGTGACCCAGGCGCGCGAACAGCTGCGTGCCCAGGTGGCAGACCTGGCCGTCAAGGGCGCCGAGCAAATCCTGAAGCGCGAAGTCAACGCGTCGGCCCACGCCGACCTGCTGAATCGCCTTGCGACCGAGCTGTAATCATGGCTGAACTCGCAACCGTCGCTCGTCCTTACGCGGAAGCCCTCTTCCGCGTAGCCCAGGCTGGCAACCTCGCGCAGTGGTCCGATCTGGTGTCCGAACTGGCCCAGATCGGTTCGCATGACGAGGTGCTCGCATATGCCCGCAACCCGAAGGTCGCGAATGCCGATGTGCTGGCCGTCGTCACCTCCCTGCTGAAGTCGCCGCACAACGCGGAAGCGAACAATTTCCTGTCGACGCTGATCGACAACGGCCGCATCGCCTTGCTGCCGGAAATCGCCACCCAGTTCCACGACCTGAAGAACGGCGTGGAAGGTGCAGCCGATGCCGAGATCACCAGTGCCTTCGAACTGGACGGTGGTCAGACCGCTGCGCTGGTCGCGACGCTGGAAAAGAAATTCGGCCGCAAGCTGAACCCGCAAGTCACGCTGGATCCTTCGCTGATCGGCGGCGTGCGCGTGGTGGTGGGCGACGAAGTGCTGGACACTTCGGTGCGCGCCCGCCTCGAACAGATGCGCGTTGCGCTGACGTCGTAAGCGGACCCAGCGGCAGATCCTGCGGCAGATACAAATACCCTCGCGCAAGCTGAGAGAAAACAATTAGGAGTTACCATGCAACTCAACCCATCTGAAATCAGCGAGCTGATCAAGAGCCGGATCCAAGGCATTGATGGCGGCGCTGAAGTGCGCAATCAAGGCACCGTTGTCTCGGTTGCCGACGGTATCTGCCGCATCCACGGTCTGTCCGAAGTGATGCAAGGCGAGATGCTGGAGTTCCCGGGCAATACGTTCGGCCTCGCCATGAACCTGGAGCGCGACTCCGTCGGCGCCGTCATCCTGGGTGCCTACGAGCACATCTCCGAAGGCGACACGGTGAAGACCACCGGCCGCATCCTGGAAGTGCCGGTCGGTCCGGAACTGCGCGGCCGTGTGGTCAATGCGCTGGGCCAGCCGATCGACGGCAAGGGTCCGGTCACGACCCAGCTGACCTCGCCGATCGAAAAGATCGCACCGGGCGTGATCGCCCGTGAATCCGTGTCCCAGCCACTGCAGACCGGCATCAAGTCGATCGACGCGATGGTACCGGTCGGCCGTGGCCAGCGCGAGCTGATCATCGGCGACCGCCAGACCGGCAAGTCGGCTGTGGCAGTCGATGCGATCATCAACCAGAAGGGCCAGGGCGTCACGTGTATCTACGTGGCCATCGGCCAGAAGGCCTCGACGATCAAGAACATCGTGCGTTCGCTGGAACAGCATGGCGCGATGGAATACACGATCGTGGTGGCTGCCACGGCATCCGAATCGGCTGCCATGCAGTACATCTCGGCCTACTCGGGCTGCACGATGGGCGAATACTTCCGCGACCGCGGTGAAGATGCGCTGATCGTGTACGACGATCTGTCGAAGCAGGCCGTCGCCTACCGCCAGATCTCGCTGCTGCTGCGCCGTCCACCAGGCCGCGAAGCCTACCCTGGCGACGTGTTCTACCTGCACAGCCGCCTGCTGGAACGCGCAGCCCGCGTGAACGCCGACTACGTGTCTGCCTTCACCAACGGCGCCGTGACCGGCAAGACGGGTTCGCTGACGGCCCTGCCGATCATCGAAACGCAGGCAGGCGACGTGTCGGCCTTCGTGCCAACGAACGTGATCTCGATCACGGACGGCCAGATCTTCCTGGAAACGTCGCTGTTCAACGCCGGTATCCGTCCTGCGATCAACGCCGGTATCTCGGTGTCGCGCGTCGGTGGCGCTGCCCAGACGAAGGTCATCAAGGGCCTGTCCGGCGGTATCCGTACCGACCTGGCGCAGTACCGTGAGCTGGCTGCGTTCGCGCAGTTCGCATCGGACCTGGACGAATCGACCCGCAAGCAGCTGGACCGCGGTGCCCGCGTGACGGAACTGCTCAAGCAGCAGCAATACGCGCCGCTGTCGGTGTCGATGATGGCCGCTTCGCTGTTCGCCGTGAACAAGGGCTACCTGGACGATGTGCCTGTCAAGCAGGTGCTGTCCTTCGAAGCGGGCCTGCACGGCTACCTGAAGACCAAGAACGCTGCCCTGCTGTCGAAGATCGAAGAAAGCAAGCAACTGGACAAGGACGGCGAAGCAACGCTGTCGGCGGCCATCGCTGATTTCAAGAAATCCGGCGCATTTTAAGTGCAGCTCGAGCGGCCCCGTTCACGGGGCTGCTTCTCTGCAGAAGGAGTAAGGACTCATGGCAGTAGGCAAAGAGATACGTGGCAAGATCAAGAGCGTAGAGAATACGAAGAAGATCACGAAGGCGATGGAAATGGTCGCCGCATCGAAAATGCGCAAGGCGCAGGATCGCATGCGCGCCGCCCGTCCCTACGCGGACAAGATTCGTAATATCGCTGCGAACCTGGCTGGCGCCAATCCCGAATACACGCACCCGTTCCTGGCCGATGCCCAGGGCACGCAGGCCAAGGCCATCGGTTTCATCGTCATCACGACCGACAAGGGTCTGTGCGGCGGCATGAACACCAACGTGCTGCGCGCGGTGACGAACAAGTCGCGGGAACTGGAAGCGGCCGGTAATCGGATCGAAGCAGTCGCCATCGGCAACAAGGGTCTCGGTTTCCTGAACCGCGTTGGCGTGCCCGTGGTGGCACAGGCAACGCAGATCGGCGACACCCCGCACCTGGACAAGCTGATCGGCCCCGTGAAAGTCATGCTGGAGAAGTTCCAGGAAGGCAAGCTGGACGCCGTCTACCTGTGCTACACCAAATTCATCAACACGATGAAGCAGGAACCGATGGTGGAACAGCTGCTGCCGCTGACGGCTGAGAAGCGCGCAGCGGACAAGGGCGGCATCAACTGGGATTACATCTACGAACCGGATGCAGCGACCGTCATCGACGAACTGCTGGAACGTTACGTGGAAGCCCTGGTGTACCAGTCCGTGGCGGAAAACCTCGCGTCCGAGCAGTCGGCGCGGATGGTGGCGATGAAGGCCGCCAGCGACAACGCCGGCAGCGTGATCGGCGAACTGAAGCTGGTGTACAACAAGACCCGTCAGGCAGCCATTACCAAAGAACTCTCCGAAATCGTGTCCGGTGCGGCCGCGGTTTAAACGAATTTAACTATATTGAAGGAACGAAAATGGCTGATGGCAAAATCGTTCAGTGTATCGGCGCCGTGGTCGACGTGGAATTCCCGCGTAACGCGATGCCCAAGGTTTTCGACGCGCTGAAAATGGCTGGCTCCGAGCTGACCCTGGAAGTTCAACAGCAGCTGGGTGACGGCGTGGTCCGCACCATTGCTCTGGGTTCGTCCGACGGCCTGCGTCGCGGCATGACCATCCAGAACACGGGCAAGCCGATCATGGTACCGGTCGGTAACGCCACGCTGGGTCGCATCATGGACGTGCTGGGCAACCCGATCGACGAACGCGGCCCGGTGCCGCAGGATGAAGTCGCATCGATCCACCGCACCCCGCCAGCCTACGACGAGCTGTCGCCGTCGCAGGACCTGCTGGAAACCGGCATCAAGGTGATCGACCTGGTGTGCCCGTTCGCCAAGGGCGGTAAAGTCGGCCTGTTCGGCGGCGCCGGCGTGGGCAAGACCGTCAACATGATGGAACTGATCAACAACATCGCCAAGGCACACTCGGGTCTGTCCGTGTTTGCCGGCGTGGGCGAGCGTACCCGCGAAGGGAACGACTTCTACCACGAGATGGCCGATGCGAAGGTCGTCGACCTGGACAACCTGGGCAACTCCAAAGTGGCCATGGTGTACGGCCAGATGAACGAACCGCCGGGCAACCGCCTGCGCGTGGCACTCACCGGCCTGACCATCGCGGAATCGTTCCGTGACCAGGGCAAGGACGTGCTGTTCTTCGTCGACAACATCTACCGCTTCACGCTGGCCGGTACCGAAGTGTCGGCACTGCTGGGCCGCATGCCTTCCGCCGTGGGCTACCAGCCGACGCTGGCCGAGGAAATGGGCCGCCTGCAAGAGCGTATTACGTCGACCAAGACCGGTTCGATCACGTCGATCCAGGCCGTGTACGTCCCTGCGGATGACTTGACCGACCCGTCGCCAGCGACGACCTTCGGTCACCTCGATTCGACCGTCGTGCTGTCCCGTGACATCGCCTCGCTGGGTATCTACCCGGCCGTCGATCCGCTGGATTCGACCTCGCGCCAGCTGGACCCGCTGGTCGTGGGCCAGGACCACTACGACACGGCCCGCGCCGTGCAGGGCACCCTGCAGCGCTACAAGGAACTGCGTGACATCATCGCGATCCTGGGCATGGACGAACTGGCACCGGAAGACAAGCTGCTGGTCGCGCGCGCTCGTAAAATGCAGCGTTTCCTGTCGCAGCCGTTCCACGTCGCCGAAGTCTTCACGGGCGCACCGGGCAAGTACGTTTCGCTGAAGGACACGATCAAGGGCTTCAAGATGATCGCTTCCGGCGAACTGGATCACCTGCCGGAGCAGGCGTTCTACATGGTCGGCACGATCGAGGAAGCGATCGAAAAAGCCAAGAAGCTGGGCTAATTCGATGCGGCGCCCCGCCTCCTCGTGAGGCGGGGCCGTTCAATCCGATAGGATAATTATGGCAAACACTATTCACGTCGATGTGGTCTCCGCGGAAGAGCTGATCTTCTCCGGCGAAGCCACCTTCGTCGCGTTGCCGGGCGAGCAGGGCGAGCTGGGGATCTACCCGAAGCACACGCCGCTGATCACCCGTATCCGTCCGGGCGCGGTGCGCATCCAGGTGCTGGGCAAGTCGGAAGAAGAGTTCGTCTTCGTCGCCGGCGGCCTGCTGGAAGTGCAGCCGAATGCCGTGACGGTCCTGGCCGATACCGCGATCCGCGGTGGCGACCTGGATGAAGCCAAGGCGCAAGCCGCCAAGAAGCTGGCGGAAGAAAGCCTGGCGAACAACCAGACCGGCATCGACTACGCGAAAGCCCAGGCGGAACTGGCAGCGGCCATCGGCCAGCTGGCAGCGATCGCCAAGCTGCGCCAGACCAATCGTCACTGATCTGGCCGCAACCATGAAAAAGCAGCTTCGGCTGCTTTTTTTACATCCGGAGAATGCCATGCGCCGTGTTCTGTCCGTTGTGCTCGCCGCCCTGTCCGCCTGCGGTATCACTTACGCCGCGCCACCGCCGGTGCACGACCTGTCGCTCGCGTTCGATGCGTTCTACACCCGCACCGAAGGCATGCCCGTCGAGGCCCGCGTGGCCGACTTCCGGCGCACGGTCGGGGCGCAGTTCCCGCAGTTCTATGGCGACGCGCGCGGCCATGTCACGCATGCCGAGCAGGACAGGAATATCGCTGCCGCGATTGCCCGCTATCCGGGCATGCGCGAGGCCTACCTGCGCAAGGCGCGCGACTTCGGCAGCACGCTGACCAGCAACGTGGCGAGCTTCGCAGCGCGCTTTCCCGACTACCGGGCGGACCGCGAGATCTGGCTGGTGCATTCGCTCGGCGAGATGGACGGCGGCACGCGTACCCTGGCCGGCAGGGAGTACCTGATCTTCGGCGTGGACGGCATGGTGCGCTACCACGGCGACATCAGCGAGGCGGCCTTCTATCACCACGAGCTGTTCCACACCTATCACGAGCCCGTGCTGGCAGCGTGTACGGAAGAAGTCGTCTGGAAGCGCCTGTGGACCGAAGGGCTGGCCACCTACGTCTCGCAGCAGATGAACCCCGCGGCGACCGAACGGGAAATGCTGCTGGACGTGCCCCGTGGCCTGGTAGCGCGCGCGCAGGCCACGCTGCCGGCGGGGTGGCGGCAGCTGGAACAGCTGCTGGACAGCCGGGAAGACGACACGATCGCCGGGCTGTTCCAGCTCTCCGGCGGCAGCGGCCCGTTGCCGCAGCGGAGCGGCTATTACTACGGCTACCTGGTGGCACAGGAAGCCGCCCGCACGCAGGATGTCGCCAGGCTGGCCAGGCTCGGTTGCGACGATGCCCGTACGCTGGTGGCTGCCACGGTGCACAAGCTCGCCGGACCGGCCAGCAATCCATGAGGGCAGGGCTGCTCGTCACATCGACGGCAAGCACCCCGCCGCCTTCGCATGCGTGGACCAGTCGCTGGCCGGCAACGGCAGCGCAAAGGACGGCCGTAGCGGACTGGTGAAGGCAGCCTAGCGGCAGAGCCCGTAAGCCTTGCGCTCCGGGAACCAGCGGTACGTGAACGTGCGCACCGGGTAGGTGCTGCCCTTGATGATGATGCCGGGCGTGACGAAATCGAAGCGTTCCGGCAGCCCCTGTTTGACGCCCAGCCGCACGCGCCATTGCGTGGCATCCGACGTGGCGACCGGGATCAGCATGCCCGGCACTTCCTTGATCACTTCCACGATTTCCGCCCTGGCGTTCATGCCGCGCTGGTAGAAGGTCAGCAGCTGGCCCTTGGCGATCACGGCGCCCTTCGGCTGCGTGAAGTCGAACGCGCGGGTCGTGAACTGCACCTTGCCGCCCCGTGGGATCTGGTAGATGACACCGAATTCGGCACCGCCCCGACCCGTCGTTACCGGCGCGGTGGCCGTGACGCTCACGCCTTCCGGCAGGTCGAACCGGGAAGCATCGACCCACGCGCTGCAGGCGGGGCTGGTGGCCATGTACAGCTGTTCGGGCTGGTAGGAGTCGCAGCCGGCCACGGCCAGCATTGCGGGAAGCAGGAGGAAGGGCGCGGATCGGCGCATGGTGAATCCGGTTGAAAAGTCAGGCGCCAGTGTAACCGAGGCGCACCGTCTTGAATATGAGATCGGCCGGATTCCGGGGCATTCGGGCGCCAATTGAAAACGTCGTCACGCCCATAACGAAATGCACCTTTGTGAATTACTGCGAATTATTCGGACACTATCCGCTTGAAATACTCGCGCGCGCCGAATGTTGATCAACAGTGCTAGTCTGGTTTCTCACCTGGGAGCACCTATGATCCATCACCTCGGCATTGTGGTCGCCGATTTCATGCGGAGCAAGGCACTATTCGATGCCTGCCTCGCGCCGCTGGGAATTCGCCGCACCGAAACGGATATGGACTGGGCCATTTATGGGGGAGAAAACGGCCAGCCATTCTTATGGCTGGGATCGGAGATTCCCACTTACTGGCGCACGAGTAATATGGTCGGCAATGCGCCGATTCATATCGCATTCATGGCACCGAACCGCCATGCGGTCGATGCCTTCTATTATGCCGCCCTGGAATTCGGGGCGGAGGACCATGGCGCTCCCGGCTTGCGCCAGACCTGCGGCCACAGCTACAGCGCCTACATCATCGACCTGGACGGGAACAATATCGAGGCGACCATCCAGGAAAAATAAGGGTGGCACTTGTATTGGCCTGTCATTACAGGCTTTCTATGCCAATTTTCGGCGTATTCGTGCCAGGTTCTGGCGCGAGCGGCAGGGCGGGCGGCGGTTGCGTATCCGCACGTGGCGCGTGGAGCACGAGGTGACCATGGGAGTGGCCGCCCATGTGCAGACAGCCAGAGATTCTGGCCCGTCATTAGCTGCGCGAGATAATGTGAGCGGTCGGGAATAGGGGCAAGCAGGCGAATGCCGTGCGGCCGCTTTATGGCACTGCCTGCACGATGCCCCGCTTGATGGATTTCAGCCGGCATTGCACCGGCTTGAATCCCGCTTCGATAACACGGAGCGCTTCGAGCGGCCTGGCATTTCCGCACATGAAAATATCGATGGCGGCAAAACCCTGCTCCGGCCAGGTATGGATGGAAATATGCGATTCGGCCAGCATGACGACGCCGGTAATTCCCGCGTCCGGTCCGAAGGAATGGAAGTGGCTGTGCAATATCCGCGCATTGGCGGCGTTCGCTGCCTTGCGCAGCAATAATTCGATTGCGGCGCATTCCATCAGGCGACTGGCGGCAATGCCGGTCAGATCCGCCAGCAGGTGCATGCCTTCCGCCGCGTGCACGCCCGGATGCATGTCCGCACTGGCATTCGCGTTGCAGTTCCAGTTCATTTATGGCCTCCGCCGCCACTGCTCCAGCTGCCGCCACCGGTACTGGACGACCATGAGGAGCCGCCCGACGAATATCCGCGCGGGCCGCCCCGCATGTTCGACCAGCTGAGCACGGTAGAGAGCAGCACGACGGCCAGGCCGTAGATCCAGAATTTCTTCATTCCTTGTCCGACTGGTCGAGGAACAGGGCGGGCAGATACAGCGCGAGTCCCGCCAGCACCGTGAACGCAAATGTGCGGGTGAAATTGAACATCAGGGGAATGGCATTGAGTACCACCGTCGTGATGATCAGCCCCTTGGCGATGCCGCGGTACCTGCCGCCGGCACCCAGCTTGCCGTAGACGCCCCGCGACGAGCCGGTGGTGCCGAACTGTTTCGGGAACCACGCCTTCATCTGGTCGAAGGCGACCGGCGTCGAGCGCGACCAGGTCAGTTCGTCGGCCGTCATTTCCGCGGCCAGCGACGATTGCGAATGCTCGAATTCCATCACGCGCGCCTGGTCGCCTTTCTGCACCCGCCAGTTGAAGGCGCCCGCCGCATACGTGACGCGCGCGGTGTAGTCATGGCGCTTGCGGAAGGCCACGCTGCCGAGGCGGGCCTTGTCATCCTGCCACTGCGGCCATTCGTCCAGCACCTCCGAGCGCTGCCAGCCTTCATCCGTCTCCACCAGCCAGGTAAAGCCGCGTCCCGGCGCGAACAGCAGGTATTCGGTCCAGCTTTCGCCGTCCTCGTCGGCGCGGCGCAGCACGCCGATCACCGTCAGCGGCTGGTTGCCCAGCGTGCCGGCGGTACCCAGCGGCAGCTTGGTCGGCACCACGGCCAGCCCTTCGCCGGCGCGCAGCACCTTGATCTGCGGGCTGGCGGCATCGAGCTGGGTCTGGCAGCCCACGCACACCAGATTGGCCGTCATGCCGGGCAGGTAGTCGAGCGAGGCGCCGCAGGACGGGCAGTCGAGCTTCGTCAGCCTGCCCCGGTAGCGGCCGGCGCTGCGCAGGATGGCATCATCTTCGCGCAGCAGCTGCATGCCCAGCGCCTCGAGCGTGACGGCGCTGCCCGTGTAGACCAGCGGCTTGTCGCCGTCCGAATAATCGAGCGTGACGAAGCGGTTGTTGGTGCGCAGGTCCGCCACTTTCGCCTGCCAGCCTGCGCCGACACGGAAGGGCAGCTCGCCCTGGCCGCCGGTGCAGCGCGCCGTGCGTACATCGGCCGCCGTGTAGCGTTCGCCCGCGACCGTGTACTGGTTGCCGGGGCGGAGCGCGTCGAACGCCGGCAGGGTGTCGCTGCTGTCCTGCACCGTCGTGATGGTGTACTGGCCGGACGCATCGCCCAGCCAGCCGTTGGCGCCATCGTCGAACAGCAGGTACCACTCGTTCCACAGGCCGGCGTCATACGCCAGCTGGATGCGGCCGATCACCGTGAACGGACGGTTGGCGAGCTGGCCCGCCGCGCCCAGCTGGATCGGCGAATAGTCCTCCAGTACCTCGGCGATCTTGCCGAGGTTGCGCACGGCCGCTTCGTCCTTCAGCACGCCGGTGAGGCAGAACTCGCACACGGCCATCACGGCCGCATGCGAGCGGAAGCGCACCTCGGCGCCGCAGCCGGGACAGGAAACCGTGATCAACGGTGCGCTTTCATCGACCCTTTGCTTTCATCGATCCTTTGCCTTCATCATCCGATCAGCTTCTTCAGCAGCTCCGCCTTGGTGCTGTCGTAGTCGGCCGCGGAGATCAGGCCCTTGTCCAGCAGGCCCTTGAGTTTTGCCAGGCGGGCCTCGATCGAATCGTCCGCCACCGGGGCCGGTGACGCCTGCGGTGCGGTCGGTGCCAGGGATGCGCCCACGGCCTGGCCCATCGCCTGGCCGATCGTCACGCCGGCACCCAGGCCCGCGCCGATGCCGGCGATGCCGCCTTCGTTCTGCGCCGCCAGCGGGATCGCGGTGGCCGTCTGGAAGCGGGTGAAGCCGGCCATCTTGTCGTTCGACAGGCCGCCCTTCATGCCGGCCGAAATGCGCTCGTCCAGCGCCGCCTGCAGTTCCTCCGGCAGGCTCACGGAAGCGACGTTGAATTCGTCGAGCCCCAGGCCGTAGCGGCCGAACGCATCGGCGAGATCGCCCTTGATCTCCTGCGCCATCAGCGCCTGGTTGGCGGCCATGTCGAGGAAGGCGGTGTTCGAGCTGCCCAGCGAGCTGGCCATCGTCGCCAGCATGATGCCGCGCAGCTGGTCCTCGACCTGGTCACGGGTATAGGCCTCGCGCGTGCCGCTGATCTCCGTGAAGAACTTGCGGGCGTCCAGCACGCGGTATGAATACATGCCGAAGGCGCGCACGCGGATCATGTCGAAATCCTTGTCGCGGATCGTGATCGGCTGCGGCGTGCCCCACTTGCGGCCGGTCTGCACGCGGGTGCTGAAGAAGTACACATCCGACTTGAACGGCGAGTCGAACAGCTTGTCCCAGTTCTTCAGGTTGGTCAGCACGGGAAGCGTTTGCGTGGTGAGCTTGTGCGTGCCGGGGCCGAACACGTCGGCGATCTGGCCTTCGTTGACGAACACCGCCACCTGCGATTCGCGCACCACCAGCACGCCGCCGTTCTGGATCTCGAAATCCTGCATCGGGAAGCGCCACGCCAGCACGCCTTCCTCGTCCTCGTTCCACTGCAGGACGTCGATGAACTGCTTCCTGATAAAGCTGCCGATACTCATGCGGGCCTCCGTACTTACGAAATGCAGGCGGCGTTGATGCCGCCGATGGACAGGGAGATCGTGCCGAGCAGCGCGCCGAAGGCGCTGTTGCCGGATTCGATCTGGTCTTTCGCCATGTTCAGGGCGCGCGTGGCGACGGCATAGGCGAGGGCCTGCACGACCATCGCACCAAACGCCCACGCGAAGAATTCCTGGTAGTTCGCCGTGTGCAGCAGGCCCGATGCGATGGTGAGCGAGAAGCCCAGCAGCGCGCCGCCCAGCGACAGTGCCGCCGCATGATTGCCCTGGCGGATCAGCAGCACTTCGTCATACGGCGTCATCCACGTGTAGGCCTTGAAGAACACGGCCAGCAGCGCGGCGGCGATGGCCAGGTGGATCAGGTAGTTGGCGACTGCGAACATGGCTTATAGTGTCGTTGCTATCGATGAAAGATGATAATCCAGCCACGGGCCAATGACCAAAAAGATTCTGATCCTGTCCGTGTTCGTGGTGGCGTCGTGCGGGCTCGCGTATGAACTGATCGCCGGCGCCCTGTCCAGCTACCTGCTGGGCGACTCGGTGCTGCAGTTCTCCACCATCATCGGCTGCTACCTGTTCGCCATGGGCGTCGGCGCGCACCTGTCCAAGTACGTGAAGGACGAACACGTGCTGGCCCGCTTCGTGGACGTGGAACTGGCCGTGGGCCTGGTCGGCGGCGTGTCCGCCGCGCTGCTGTTCCTCACCTTCTCGTGGATGGCCGCGCCGTTCCGCCTGCTGCTGTACGTGCTGGTGTTCCTGATCGGCGCGATGGTGGGCATGGAGGTGCCGCTCGTGATGCGCGCGCTGAATGCACGCCAGACGGGCTTCGCCGAAATCGTCAGCCGCGTGCTCACCTTCGACTACCTGGGCGCGCTGGCCGTCTCGCTGCTGTTCCCGCTGGTGCTGGCACCCTACCTGGGGCTGGTGCGCACCGGCTTCCTGTTCGGCATGCTGAACATCGGCGTGGCGCTGTGGACCATCCACGTGTTCCGCGCGGAGCTGGGCAACCTCGCGGGCCGCACCCTGCGTGCCTGCGGCGTGCTGGCGGTGCTGGCCTTCGGCTTCGCCAGCGCGGACCGCATGACGCACTTCGGCGAACACGGCCTGTTCGGCGACGAGATCGTGTATGCCACCAGCACGCCATACCAGCGCCTGGTGATCACGCGCTGGAAGGACGACACGCGCCTGTACATCAACGGCAACCTGCAGTTCTCGTCGCGCGACGAATACCGTTATCACGAGGCGCTGGTGCATCCCGTGATGGAAAAACTGCCGTGGGCGCGCCGCGTGCTGGTACTGGGCGGCGGCGACGGGCTGGCGCTGCGCGAGATCCTGCGCTATCCGAACGTCCGGCAGGTGACGCTGGTCGATCTCGATCCGGCGATGACGAATGCGTTCAGGGCGCGCGCCGAGCTGGTGGCGCTGAACCACGGATCCTTGTCCGATCCGCGTGTGAAAATCCTGAACGCGGATGCCGCGCAGTGGCTGGAACACACGGCCGAGATGTTCGATGCGGTGATCGTCGACTTCCCCGATCCGTCCAGCTTCGCGCTCGGCAAACTGTACTCGGTGCCGTTTTACGGGATGGTACGGCATCACATGGCGGCGCATGGCCTGATGGTGGTGCAGTCCACCTCCCCCTTCTTCGCGCCGCATGCCTTCTGGACGGTCGATGCCACGCTGCGCGAAGTCGGCCTGCGCACCTCGCCGTACCACGCCTACGTGCCGTCGTTCGGCGAATGGGGCTTCATCATCGCTTCGCCGCAGGCGGCTTACCAGCCACCCACGTCATACCGCATGCCGATGCGCTTCCTCGATGCGGCCACCACCGCCGAGATGTTCCGCTTCCCGGCCGACATGCAGCCCCTGACGATGGCGCCCAACCGCCTCGACACGCAATCGCTGGTCCACGCGTTCGAGCAGGACTGGCGCAGGACGATCCGCTGAGCGCCACCGGGCTTCACTGAGGAATACACCATGCAACGCCGCTCCTTCCTGCGCTGGACCGCCGCCCTGGGTGGCGCGGGTGCCGCCGCCGCTGCCGGCATTGCCGCCTATGGTCGCTGGCGCGAAATCACGCCCGTGCTGCACTCCCCGGGTCGCGACGAAGGCCACTATCTGCGGGACCTTCATTTGCGTGATCATCCTGCTTTGCCCGCGCCCACGAAAGTCATCGAAACGGACGTGGCGATCCTCGGCTCCGGCATCGCCGGGCTGACGGCCGCGTGGAAGCTGCGCCGCGAAGGCCTGCAGGACGTGCTGATGGTGGAAGGACCCGAACGCTTCGGCAATGCGGCCGGCGGCAGCCATGGTGCGCTGGTATTCCCCACCGGCGCCCACTACCTGCCGGTGCCGCCGCTGGAGTGCCTGCATGTGCGGCACATGCTGTACGACCTGGGCATCATCACGCGCGACCCCTACGGCCAGAAGCCCGCGTACGACGAACGCCTGCTGCTGCATGCGCCGCACGAACGCCTGCTGTACGGCGGCCGCTGGCAGGAAGGCATCGTGCCGCGCGAGGGCGTGCCGGCCGCCGAACTGGCCGAACACAAGCGCTTTTTTGCCGAGATCGACAAGCTGCGCCTGCAGCGCGGTGCCGACAACCGCAAGGTGTTCACGCTGCCCTCCGTGAATGCCTCGACCGATCCGGCGTGGCGGGCGCTCGATGCGCAGACCTTCGCTGCATGGCTCAAGGCGAACGGCTATCGCTCGCCCACGCTGCTGTGGTACCTCGATTACTGCTGCCGCGACGACTACGGCACCGGCAGCGACCGCGTGTCGGCCTGGGCCGGCCTGCATTATTTTTGCGCCCGGGGTGGCGAAGCGGCCAATGCCGCGGCGGGCGCCTGGCTCACCTGGCCCGGCGGCCTGCAGCCGCTGGCCGCGCAACTGGCCGAGCGGGGTGGGGCGCAGCGGATCGCCGGCACCGTTGCCAAGGTGCGGCAGGTGGCAGGACGCGTCGAGGCGCTGTGCTTCACGCTGGAAGGCGGCAAGCCCGTGACGTATCTGGTGCGGGCCCGCAAGGCCATCTGCGCGATGCCGCTGCTGGTGGCGGGCCGCATCGTCGAGAACATCGCGCAGTACGGCTTCGATCCGTCGCGGCACCTGCCGGCATACGCGCCATGGCTCGTCACGAATTTTTTACTGAACGGATTCCCCGAGGAGCTGCCGGAGGCGCCGCTGTCGTGGGACAACGTGGTGCACGGCACGCAGGGACTTGGCTACGTGGTCTCCACGCACCAGGACATCCGCGTCACGCCGCCGCCGCAGACGGTGTTCACGAGCTACCTGGCGCTGGCCGACCGCTCGCCGGCGGAAGCGCGCAAGTGGATGCAGTCCGCGTCCCCGGAAGCGCTGCTGGCGCTGGCCATGACCGACCTGCGCGCCGCGTACGGCAATGCGTTCGAGGACAGCGTCATACGTGCCGATATCACCTTGCGCGGGCATGCGATGGCCGCGCCGGTGCCCGGCTTCCTGTCCAACGCCGGCGTGCAGAACCTGCGCAACGTGGATGGCCCGATCCTGTTCGCCCATGCGGACCTGAGCGGCTTCTCCGTGTTCGAGGAGGCGTCGTGGTGGGGCTGGCAGGCGGCGCTGCGGGCGCTGGAATGACTTGCGCTCGCTGACATGCCAGCAGGCGATTCGAATCGCGATCGACGCATCACTGGTCTCATAGACTATCGCTTAAGCCGTATAAACAGCAATCTATGGCTAAAAGAATGAAAGGATAAGTCATAGATTTCGCTTTATGCGCCATAAAAATTCATCTATGCTTGGGGGTAAACCATAGAGTTCGCCCCGCCGTCGTCATGCCCAAGAAGCTATTGCCCCCCATCGCAACGCCCACACTCGTGCAGGAACGCCTGACGAGCTGGGGTAGATGCATCCTGAACGAACGCCTGCGCCAGCGCATCAAGGTCGCCGACCTGTGTGCCAGGGTCGGCGTTTCCGAGGCTACGCTGCGTCGGCTGGAGCGCGGTGACCCCGGTGCGGCCGTGGGCACCTATCTGACGGCGCTTCTCGTGCTGGGCGTCTTCGATGACGCCGTGCCGGCGTTGCCGCAATCACTCATGCTGGCGTCCGGCCAGCGGCGGGTGAAGTCCACCCGGCAGGAGCGCGAGCATGATGCGGATTACTTCTAGGCCCCTGTATATCTACCTGCAGCGCCCCGATACCGGCGAGTGGATCACCGCGGGACGCTAAGTGGATGGCATGTTCCGCTATGCGCCAAGTTATGCGGACGCCGGCCTGGCATGGTCGATTGACACAATCAATCTGCCCTTCCGGGCCCGTCACTGAGCCCCATCGCCCTCATGCAGCATCGCATCCAGCGCATCGAAGCGGCTGTCCCATAGTTGACGGTTCAGGGCCACCCAGTCCGCCAGCACATCCAGCCCGCGGCGGTCCATTTCGCAGATGCGCACCCGGCCCACCTTGCGGGTCTGCAGCAGGCCGCACGCTTGCAGGATGCGCACGTGCTGCGAGATGGCCGTCAATGTGACGCCCAGCGCCTGTGCCAGCGCGCTGACCGACTGCGGCCCCTGCAGCACGATGCGGTGGATGGCGCGCCGGGTGGCGTCGCCGAGGGCGGCGAGCACGTCATCGGCCTCGGTCATCGGCATGGCCGGTGTCATTCGGGCTCCTCCAGCGCCGCCTGCAGCTGGTCGAGCAGCTGCTGCCAGCCGGCGCGGCGCAGTTCGGGACCATCGGCGCCGTCGAAGAACGCGGCCTGGTGGGTGAACAGCAGCCGTGTCGTGCCGCCGGCCGTGGCGGTGAACTCGAAGGTGTGCACCGAAGCCGAAATCCTCTGGCCGCCGATGGCCATCGTGGCGGCAGCGACGATCCGCCGGTCCGGTACCAGGTCGAGGAACACGCCATCCGATGCCAGGCTGACGCCGGCGAACGGCGAGCCGGCCTTGAAGCGGTAGCGCGCCTCCTCGCGCCCGCCCACCTCGAACTGCATCGTGAACTGCTCGACCTCGTGATGCTCGCCCTCGGCGAACCAGCGCTGCTTGCGGCGCGGGTCGGCAAACGCGGCGTACACGCGCTCCGGCGCGGCAGGGAATGCGCGCTCGATGGTGAAGGTGTCGAACTGGGCTGGACCCGTCATGATCGTCTCCTTGCTGAAGTTGGGACTTCAGTATTTGCCGCCAGCTCGCGAAAGTCAAGTGACAACTTCAGTTTTAGCAACGCCGAGCTATGCTTAATCGGTATAGCCCTGGCGCGATAAGCCATATTTCCCGGAGGGGCGACGGCGGTACACTGGCGCCCTCCCTCTCTCCCTGGCCGCCATGAAAATCACCAAGCTCACGCTGTACCGTGTTCCGCCGCGCTGGATGTTCCTGAAGATCGAGACCGATGAAGGCGTGACCGGCTGGGGCGAACCCGTGATCGAAGGGCGCGCGCGCACCGTCGAGGCGGCGGTCAACGAGCTGACGGACTACCTGGTCGGCCAGGATCCATGCCGCATCAACGACCTGTGGCAGGTGATGTACCGGGGCGGCTTCTACCGCGGCGGGCCGATCATGATGAGCGCGATCGCCGGCGTGGACCAGGCGCTGTGGGACATCAAGGGCAAGCTGCTGGGCGTGCCCGTCTACGAGCTGCTGGGCGGCCGCGTGCGGGACAGGATGAAGATGTACAGCTGGGTGGGCGGCGACCGGCCGGCTGAAGTCATCGAAGGCATCCACACGCTGCGCGAGATCGGCATCGATACCTTCAAGCTCAATGGCACGGAGGAGCTGGGCATCGTCGACACGGCGGCCAAGGTGGATGCCGCCGTCGGCCGCATCGCACAGATCCGCGATGCGTTCGGCAAGACGATCGAATTCGGCATCGACTTCCATGGCCGCGTGGCCGCGCCGATGGCGAAGGTGTTGTTGCGCGAGCTGGAGCCGTTCCGGCCCCTGTTCGTGGAAGAGCCGGTGCTGCCGGAGCAGGCCGAGTACTACCCGCGCCTGGCCGAAGCCACGGCGATTCCGCTGGCGGCCGGCGAACGCATGTTCTCGCGCTTCGAGTTCAAGCACGTGTTCCGGCGTGGCGGCATCGCCATCGTGCAGCCCGACCTGTCCCACGCCGGTGGCATCACGGAGTGCGTGAAGATCGCCTCGATGGCCGAAGCGTACGACGTGGCGTTCGCGCCGCACTGTCCGCTCGGTCCCGTGGCGCTGGCGGCCTGCCTGCAGGTGGACTTCGTGGCGCACAACGCCGTGCTGCAGGAGCAGAGCATGGGCATCCACTACAACAAGGGCGCGGAGCTGTTCGATTACGTGCTCAATCCCGAAGACTTCGTCATCACCGATGGCTATTTCCCGCCGCTGCCCAAGCCGGGCCTGGGCGTGATCGTCGACGAGGAGCGCGTGATCGCGGCGAGCCGGAATGCGCCGGACTGGCGCAATCCCGTGTGGCGCCATCCCGACGGCAGCGTGGCGGAGTGGTGATGGCAATGGTGAACGGCGCGGCACTGATCGGCGTCGACTGGGGCAGCACCAGCCTGCGCGCCTGGCTGATCGCGGCGGATGGCACCGTGCTGGCGGAACGCACGGCGGAGCAGGGCGCGTCCACCTTGTCCGGCCACGCTGCGTTCACGGCCGCCTTCGATGAAGTCACCGGCGCATGGCACGCTGCGCATCCGAGGCTGCCCGTGATCGCCTGCGGCATGGTCGGCAGCACGCACGGCTGGCGGGACGTGCCGTATGCGCCTTGTCCCGCCGGTGCCGCCGCGCTGGCCGCCGGCCTGCAGCGGCCGCAGGACGGTCCGCACATCGTGCCCGGCGTGCTGTTCGACGGGGCCGGCCTGCCGCCGGACGTGATGCGCGGCGAGGAAACGCAGATCGTCGGCGCGCTGCACCTGCACGAGACGCTGCGGGCAGCGAGCTGCATCGTCTTGCCCGGCACGCACTCGAAATGGACGCAGGTGCGCGATGAACAAATCGTGCGCTTCGCCACCCACATGACGGGCGAGCTGTACGCCGTGCTGCGCCAGCATTCGGTGCTGGGGCGGCTGATGCCGAAGGACGCCGGGCCGGATCCGGACGCCTTCGTGCAGGGCGTGGATGCCGCGCGCGATCATGGCGACCTGGGCCTGCCGCACCAGCTGTTCGCGGCGCGCAGCCTGGGCGTCACGCACAAGCTGCCGCATGCCGCGCTGGCCGATTACCTCTCCGGCCTCCTGATCGGCCACGAGCTGCACGCCGGCCTGCAATGGCGCGCCGCGGCCGGATTGAATGCGAAGCCGCTGGCGCTGGTCGGCGCCACGAAGCTGTGCGCCCGCTACCAGCTGGCTCTGCAGCGTTTCGGCATTCCCACCGACCTGGTACTGGACAACACGGCCCCCGCCGGCCTGCTGGCGCTGGCCCGCCAGGCCGGCCTGCTGCAAAAGGAAGACCATGACTGACCTGTTCGACACCGCCTTCAATCACCTGCCGCTGGTAGCCATCCTGCGCGGCCTGCAGCCAACCGAGGCCGAAGGCATCGGCGCCGCGCTGTACGATGCGGGCTTCCGCATCATCGAGGTGCCGCTGAATTCACCGCAGCCATTCGACTCCATCGAAAAGCTGGCGCGCAGCCTGCCGGCCGATGCCATCATCGGCGCCGGCACGGTGCTCGATACTGAAGCCGTGGCGCAGGTGCGCGATGCCGGCGGCAGGATCATCGTGATGCCCCATGCGGACCTGGACGTGATCCGCGCGGCGAAAGCGGCCGGCATGGTCTGCGTGCCCGGCGTGGCCACGCCCACCGAAGCCTTCGCCGCCCGCCAGGCCGGTGCCGATGCCCTGAAACTGTTCCCCGCGGAGCTGGTCACGCCGGCCATCGTGCGGGCCCTGCGGGCCGTGCTGCCGAAAGAACTGCGGCTGCTGCCCGTCGGCGGCATCACGCCGGACAATATGGCGGAGTACCGCGCCGCGGGCGTGGCCGGCTTCGGCCTCGGTTCCGCGCTGTACAAGCCGGGCATGGATGCGGCCACGGTGGGCGCCAATGCGCGCCGCTTCGCCGCGGCCTGGGGCTGAATCGGCCAGCCGGCAATGGAACCACAAGCAGCACGAACAAGCCGCACGAACAAGCCGCACTACAGGAGACCCCATGAAGCACCATCACACCAGCGCACTGGCGCTGGCGCTGGCCTGCGCCGCCTTCGGCAGCCACGCACAGCAGACCATCACGGTCGACGCGGCCGCACCGGCCGGCGATCCCGCCACCGGCTACCTGAAACTGGGCACCGCGAAGTCGTCCACCGGCCAGATTCTGGGCGTGAACAACCGTTACCTGACCCTGGACGGCAAGCCGTGGATGCCCGTGATGGGCGAGTTCCACTACACGCGCAGCCCGGCCGACACGTGGGAAGCGGAACTGGCGAAGATGAAGGCGGCCGGCATCACGGCCGTGGCCAGCTACGTGATCTGGAACCACCACGAAGCGCAGAACGGCGTATTCGACTGGAAGGGCAACCGCGACCTGAAACGCTTCCTGCAGCTGTGCCGGAAAGTCGGCCTGAAAGCCGTCGTGCGCATCGGCCCGTGGGCGCATGCGGAGGTGCGCTACGGCGGCATCCCGGACTGGGTGGTGAACGGCATGCGCACGCGCGGCAACGATCCCCAGTACCTGCGCTACGTCACGCGCCTGTACCGGCAGATCGGCCTGCAGCTGAAGGGCGAGTTGTGGAAGGATGGCGGCCCGGTGATCGGCATCCAGCTGGAAAACGAATACAACCTGGTGGGGCCGGGGCAGGGCGCGGAACATATCTCGATGCTGAAAAAACTGGCGATCGATGCCGGCATGGATGCGCCGCTATACACCGTCACCGGCTGGGACGGGGCGCAGTACCCGTCCGGCGAAGTCACGCCCGTCTTTGGCGGCTACCCCGATGAACCGTGGGCGGCGTCCAGCACCGAACTGCCGCCGAAGGAGACTTACGCGTTCCGCTTCGACAGCCGCGTCAGCGGTGATCTCGGCGCGCAGACCAAGTCGCATGGCCGCGGCACGGCCGAATCGGACATCGACAGGACGCCGTTCCTGGGTGCCGAATACGGTGCCGGCCTGCCGTTCATGTACCGCCGCCGCCCCGTGGTGTCGCCGGACGATATCGCCTCGATGCTGCCAGTGCAGCTGGGCTCCGGCGTGAACCTGATGGGCTACTACATGTTCCACGGCGGTCGCAATCCGCAGGGCGGCACCACGCTGGAGGAAAGCACGCTGTCCGGCGGCTACAACGACACGCCGGCGATCAGCTACGACTTCCAGGCGCCGCTCGGGCCGGACGGCCAGCAGCGCGCCGTGCTGACCTACCTGCGCCCGTTCCACCACTTCATCAACGACTTCGGCAGCCGCCTGGCGCCGATGACGGTGCGCAAACCCGATACCACGCCGAGCGGCCCGACGGACCTGAAGACGCCCCGCGTGGCCGTGCGCAGTGCGGGCGACAGCGCCTTCGTCTTCGTGAACAACCACGTGCGCCAGTATGCGCTGCCCACGCAGTCGCTGCGCTTCAACGTGAAGCTGGCCGGCGGCGCGGTGGCCTTCCCGCGCCGTGCGGTGGACGTGCCGAACGGCGCCTATTTCATCTGGCCCGTGAACTTCGACCTGGACGGCACGCGCCTGCGCTACGCCACGGCGCAGCCGGTGGCCCGCCTGGATGGCGGTGCGGACGGCATCACCTATGTGTTCGCGGCCAGCGGCAGGATTCCCGTCGAGCTGGCGCTGGAAGACACCGGTGCCGCCATCGAGACGCGCGCCCACAAGAGCATCGAAGGCGGCGCGACGATCGTCGACGGCATCGAGCCGGGCACCCTGCGCGCACTGACGATCCGCCGCGCCGGCGGCCGTCCCGTGCACGTGCTGGTGCTCGATGCCGAGCAGGCGCGCCAGCTGGCCATCGGCGACTTTGGCGAAAAGGGCGGCCAGCGCCGCCTGGTGCTGACCAACCAGCAGGCCTGGTTCGACGGCGGCAAGCTGCAACTGCGTTCGGTGGGCGCCAACAACCTGCGTTTCGCGGTGTACCCGGCACTGAAACAGACGCCCAAGGCGACGACCGTCCTGCGCGCGGCCGGCAACGACGGCATCTTCCAGGCCTTCGAAGCCACGCTGCCGGCGAAGCACCTGCAGGCGGGCTTCACGCCGCTGCGCGAAGCGACCGACGCGCCACCGATCCAGAAGGGCGGCTTCGCAAAAGCGGCGCTGCAGCCGATTCCGGAAGCGTGGCGCACCGCCGCGGCCTGGAAGATCACGCTGCCGGCGGATGCCCTCAAGGATGTCGACGACGCGCTGCTGCGCATCGACTTTACCGGCGACATGGCCCGCCTGTTCGACGGCACGCGCCTGGCGGACGACTGGTATTACAGCGGCTACGGCTGGGAAGTGGGCCTGAAGGGGCTGGCCCAGCGTAACGAACTGTCACTCGCGGTGCTGCCATTGCGCGCCGATGCGCCGGTCTACCTGCCGAAGGAAGGCCGGCCGGCGTTCTCTGGGAAACAACAGTTGGTTCATTTGAACAAGTTATATCTGACGCCAGTGTATAAAATCACGGTTTCGCCGTAATTTTTGTTCAAATTGTTCAACGTTGGAGACAGTATGAGTTTCAATCAGTACCCCGGCCGCCGCCACGCCATCGCGATCGCCTGCGCCCTGTGCGCACTGCCCGCCCTGGCCCAGACCACCGGCGCGGCCGACAACGCAGCGACTGCAGCAGACACCACCCCGGTCGCCGCGGAACAGCAGGTCGTCGTCACCGGCATGCGTGCCAGCCTGCAGAAAGCCCAGGACCTGAAGCGCAATGCCGACCAGGTCGTCGATTCCATCGTGGCCGACGATATCGGCAAGCTGCCCGATTCCAACGTGGCCGAAGCGCTGCAGCGCATCACCGGCGTGCAGATCTCGCGTTCGCGCGGCGAAGGCGACCGCGTGCAGATCCGCGGCCTGTCGCAGACCCAGACGCTGGTCAACGGCCGTTCCATCTTCACGGCCGGCAAGGAACGCGGTCTGTCGTTCCAGGACGTGCCGTCCGAGCTGCTGGCCGGCGCCGACGTTTACAAAACCCCGACCGCCGAACAGGTGGAAGGCGGCATCGGCGGCCTGATCGACCTGCGCATGCGCCGGCCGTTCGATTTCGCCGGCTTCAAGGTGGCCGGTACCGTGAAGGCCACGGACGCCGACTACGCCGACAAGCGCAATGGCGAAGGCTCCCTGCTGGTCAGCAACCGCTGGAAATCCGGCGGCCAGGACTTCGGCGCGCTGCTCAGCGTTGCGCACCAGAAGCGCAACTACCGTTCGGACACGCAGGAACTGGGCGCACCGGCCCAGCTGGCGGACGGCTCCGGCGCCTATGCGCCGATCGGCGCCTGGTACTCGTATGAGCTGGGCGAGCGCGAACGCACCGGCGTGAACGCTTCGCTGCAATGGCGTCCGTCCCGCGAACTGGAGCTGTACGCGGATGCCGCCTACACGAAGCTGGAAACCACCACCGACACCTACGGCTACTACGCGTCGCCGTACTGGCCGAACTGGACTGCCGCAACCAACGCCGGCGCCCTGTGGCCGCGCGGCGCCGTCACCACGCAGAACGGCAATGTCACGAAAGGCACCTTCTACGGCGCCGACACGACGACCTCCGGCTACATCGGCGACAACGACACGAAGACGCGCCAGCTGGCCATCGGCGGCCGCTGGAAGTCCGGCGACTGGACCGTCAAGTCGGAACTGGGCTACACGAAGAGCGATTTCGCCCGCGTGTACCAGGAAGTGCGCCTGGGCGCCTCGACCAGCAGCCCGGCCTTCACGTATGACCTGACGACGGACATCCCGTCCGCCTACCCGGAGCTCTCGAACCCGAACGACCTGCTGACGCCATCGCAGTACTGGGCCAGCAAGGCGCTGTACTTCCGCCAGAAGAACGACGGTAAAGAGACCGTGTGGCGCGGCGACGTGGAACGCAGCCTCGATTCCACGTTCATCCCCCGCATCAAGGCCGGCGTGCGCTACTCCGACCGCAAGGCAACCAGCTCGGAAGTGAACACGATCAACGACATCTGGAGCGCTGCCGGCACCGGCGCCGTGGGCGGTGCCGTGGCCGGCCTGGCCAGCCAGATCGGTCCGATCCCGTACAACAACCTGCTGGAACGCGAAGGCTACGGCCAGTATCCGAAGCAGTGGCTGTCGATCGCCAACCTGGACTGGCTGCGCAATCCGCAGGCCGTGCATGACACGCTGGGCCTGACCCTGCCGGGCTTCGATGCGGCGCAGACGTTCGATTTCTCCGAGAAGACCAGCGCCATCTACGGCATGGCCGACTTCGAGTCCGAACTGATGGGCAAGTCGATCACCGGTAACTTCGGCGTGCGCTACGTGCGTACCAAGACCACGCGCGGCTGGCAGCAGTCGCAGAACGGCACCTACGTCCCGCAGCACAACGACACGACGGACGACGACTTCCTGCCGAGCGTGAACATCAAGATGGACGTGACGGACAAGCTGGTGGCCCGCCTGTCGGCCTCGAAAGTGGTGACGCGGCCGAACTTCGACCAGCTGACCCCGAGCCTGTCGCTGAACGCCAACGACCGCACCGGCTACCTGGGCAACCCGGACCTGCAGCCGCTGTCGGCACGCCAGCTGGACGGCACGCTGGAGTACTACCTGAGCAAGAGCGACTACGTGTTCGGCGCGGCGTTCTACAAGAAGGTGGACGGCTTCATCCAGACCACCACGGGCGACATCCAGTACAGCGGCACCACGTACAGCGTGCGCACGCCGCAGAACGGCCAGGATGGCACCATCAAGGGCCTGGAACTGGGCTACCAGGGCTTCTTCACGAACCTGCCGGGCATGCTGTCGGGCCTGGGCCTGCAAGCCAACTTCACCTACGTCGACAGCAAGGCGCCGGGTCCGATCCAGGGCCAGGAAACCACGCTGGAAGGCCTGTCGAAGCAGAGCTACAACATCGTCGGCATGTACGACTGGCAGGACTTCGGCATGCGCCTGGCGTACAACTACCGCGGCAAGTACCTGTCCGGCACGCAGAACTACTACGTGAACAACGGCGCCACGATGGCGCAGACGGCCACGTACATGGAAGGCTACGGCATGGTCGATGGCTACATGAGCTATGCGCTGAACAAGAACCTGAAGGTGGCGTTCGAAGTGAACAACCTGACGCGCAAGTCCCGCCGCAGCTACTACGGCGTGACCGGCACGCCGTTCGGCCGCTACGTGGATGACCGCCGCTTCGGCATCAGCCTGCAGGCCAATATGTAATTGCGGTATCGGCGTGGCGCCTTCGGGTGCCACGCTTTTTTTTTATCGGTACGTTCCACATCGAAGGAGGCCCCATGGCGCAGCGTTTGCAGGACAAGGTCGTCATCGTGACGGGCTCCACGCAGGGCATCGGCCGCGCCATCGCGCGGCTGTTCGTGGCGGAAGGCGCCAGCGTGGTGCTGAACAGCCATGTCGACGACGCGTTCGCGGCACAGGTACGGGCCGAGCTGCCCGCCGGGCTGTACGTGACGGCCGATATCTCGCGGCGCGACGAGGTCGAGGCCATGGTGGCGCAGACGATCGCGCGCTTCGGCCGCGTCGATGTCGTCGTCAACAACGCCGGCATGAACGTCTTCACCGATCCGCTGCAGATGACGCAGGAGGAGTGGCAGCGCTGCTTTTCCGTCGACCTGGAAGGGGCCTGGAATGTCAGCCGCGCAGCGCTGCCATCGATGCTGGCGCAGGGTGCCGGCAGCATCGTCAACATCGCTTCCATCCACGGCCACAGGATCATTCCGGGCTGCTTCCCTTATCCGGTCGCGAAGCATGCGCTGATCGGGCTCACGCGCTCGCTGGGCATCGAGTACGCGGCGCGCGGCATCCGCGTCAATTCCATTTCGCCGGGCCTGATCATGACGGAGAACGCGCGCGCCTGGCTCGACTCGTTCCCCGATCCGCAGGCCGAATACGAACGGCAGGCGGCGCTGCTGCCCGTCAAGCGCATCGGCGAGCCGGAGGAGGTGGCCTACACGGCGCTGTTCCTGGCCAGCGACGAAGCGCGCTTCATCAACGCCACGGACATCCTGATTGACGGTGGCAGGTCGCATCTCTACCATGACTGAAGCTTGAAGCTTCCACTATGACCGACCTGCCCTCCGACCGCTTCGTCCGCTCCCACCTCAAGATGCGCCAGCTCGTGCTGCTGGTGGAGCTGGGCCGGCACGGGTCGATCCTGCATGCGGCGGCGGCCGCGCACCTCACGCAGCCGGCCGCCTCGAAACTCCTCGCCGAACTGGAACATGCGCTGAACGTGCCGCTGTTCGAGCGGCTGCCGCGCGGCGTGCTGCCCACCTGGTATGGCGAAGTGCTGATCCGACGGGCCGGCGCCGCGCTGGCCGAGATGGATGCCGCGCACCAGGAGGTGATGGAGCTGCTCTCCGGCCTGTCCGGCAAGGTGGCCGTCGGCGCCGTGCTCACGCCGTCGACCGGGCTGCTGCCGGATGCGGTCAAGCTCCTCAAGGCGCGCCATCCGCGCGTGCGCGTCGCCATCTCCGTCGATACCAGCAAGCTGCTGGTGGAGCGGCTGCGCGCCGGCGAACTCGATATCGTCATCGGCCGCGTGCTCGATGCGCAGGCGGCCGCGGAACTGCACTTCGAACCCGTCACCGACGAACCGCACAGCGTGATTGCCGCCGCTGGCCACCCGCTGGCCGGGCGCACGGACCTGCGGCTGGCCGACCTGGTGCGCGAACCGTGGATCCTGCCGCCGGCCGGCTCGATCCTGCGCGACCGGCTCGCGGCGCAATTCCTCAATGCCGGCCTGGAGCCGCCCGCGGAGACGGTCGAGACGCTGGCGCTGCCCGTCATCGTCAATCTGCTGGCCGGCAGCCGCATGGTCGTCGCGCTGCCCCAGGAGCTGGTGCAGCCTTATCTCGACATGGGGCTCGTCACGGTACTGCCGTACGACCTGGGACTGACGATGGACCTGTATGGTATCGTCACCCGCCGGCAGCACCGGCTGTCGCCGGGCGCCGAAGCGATGCTGGCCACGCTGCGCGAAGTGACGGCGCAGCGCTACCCCCGAGGAGAACGATGAAGGCCACCAAGATGTTCCGCGCCGCGGAAAAACCCGTGCTGGAAGATGAAGACGCCGGTGCCACGCCGCTGTGCAGCGGTGATGCCAAGGCCGACAAGAAGGTCGGCAAGGCGCTCCACAAGGAAATCGCCACGCTGCAGGAGATGCTGTACGCGGAGCGCAACCGCAAGGTGCTGGTCGTGCTGCAGGGCGTCGACTGCTCCGGCAAGGACGGCACCGTGCACCGCCTGTTCAGCAAGATCAATCCGATGGGCCTGCGGCCGGTGCGCTTCGACGTGCCGACTTCCGCCGACCTGGCGCGCGACTTCCTGTGGCGCGTGCACCTGCAGGTGCCGCGCACGGGCGAGATCGCCGTCTTCAACCGCAGCCACTACGAGGACGTGCTGCATCCGGTTGTCTACGGCACGCTCGATGCGGGCGCGATGGCGCACCGCTACGCGCAGATCCGCGACTTCGAACGCATGCTGGCCGAATCGGGCACGGTGCTGCTGAAGGTCTTCCTGCACATCTCGAAGGACGAACAGCGCCGCCGCCTGCAGGACCGCATCGACGATCCCGAGAAGCACTGGAAGTTCGACCCGTCCGACCTGAAGCACAGGGAACAATGGGACGCCTTCCACGCCGCCTACGAAACGGCCATCATGGAAACCGATGCGCCGCACGCGCCGTGGTACATCGTCCCCGCCGACTCGAAGCCCCACCGCGACATCGCCGTCGCCACGCTGCTCGCCGAAACCCTCCGCGGCATGCACCTCGCCTTCCCGCCGGGCGACCCGAAGCTGGCCAAGCTGAAGGTCAAATAACCCGATTTACTGCCGAGCTCGTGTCCCGCTTTGGGGTCAGGCGTAGTGACACGAACTGAGCATTAGGGGCTCGCACGCTGGTTCTCCAGAGCGGGCCCATGCCGAAAAGCGCCCTACTGACGAGCTCGTGTCACTACGCCTGACCCCATTGTGTGACACGAGCTGAGCAATGTCGTGGTGCCTGGAAGGAATGCGGCTCTGCATGGTCGCATCGTTGCACGGGCGCGGAGCTGCGCTCCACGAAACCCCCGCTCCACCCCCATGGTGTGACACGAGCTCAGCAATGTCCTGGTGCCTGGCACCAGGACACGGGCTCTGCCATTTGGCGTGTCTGCAAGGTCTGCCGTGCTATGGCATAGTTGTTGTCTTGCTTACATGGAGATGACCATGCAACTGAAGGATCAAAGTCTGTTGCGCCAACAGGCGTATATCGATGGGCAATGGGTGGATGCCGATGGTGCCGCCACCATTGCCGTCACCAATCCCGCCACCGGCGAGCAGCTGGGCACCGTGCCGAACATGGGTGCCGACGAGACGCGCCGCGCCATCGAGGCGGCCAGCAAGGCCTGGTCGGCGTGGAAGAAGCTGACCGCCCAGGCCCGCGCGGCCATCCTGCGCAAGTGGTACGAGCTGATCGTCGAGAACGCCGACGACCTGGCCCTGCTGATGACCACCGAGCAGGGCAAGCCGCTGGCCGAGGCGAAGGGCGAAGTCACGTCCGGCGCCGGCTTCATCGAATGGTTCGCCGAGGAAGCCAAGCGCGTCGCCGGCGACACGCTGCAGTCGCCCTGGCAGGACAAGCGCATCATCGTGACGAAGGAGCCGATCGGCGTGTGCGCCGCGATCACGCCGTGGAACTTCCCGATCGCGATGATCACCCGCAAGGCCGGTCCCGCGCTGGCGGCCGGTTGCCCGATGGTGCTGAAGCCCGCCGAAGCCACGCCGTTCTGCGCGCTGGCGCTGGCCGTGCTGGCCGAACGGGCCGGCGTGCCGCCGGGCGTGTTCTCCGTCGTCACCGGTGCGCCGAAGGAAATCGGTGCCGAGATGTGCGCCAACCCGGTCGTGCGCAAGCTGTCGTTCACGGGTTCCACGGCCGTGGGCGCGCTGCTGATGCAGCAGTGCGCACCCACCATCAAGAAGCTGTCGCTGGAACTGGGCGGCAATGCGCCGTTCATCGTGTTCGACGATGCCGACCTGGATGCCGCCGTGGAAGGCGCGATCGCCTCGAAATACCGTAATGCCGGCCAGACCTGCGTGTGCGCGAATCGCCTGTACGTGCAGGATGGCGTGTACGACGCGTTCGCCGAGAAGTTCACGGCCGCCGTCAACAAACTGAAGGTCGGCAACGGCGTGGAGCAGGGCGTCACGCAGGGCCCGCTGATCGACGAGAAGGCGGTGCGCAAGGTCGAGCAGCACGTGGCCGATGCGCTGGCCAAGGGCGGCCGCCTGCTGACGGGCGGTCATCGCCATGCGCTGGGCCACAGCTTCTTCGAGCCCACCGTGATCGCCGATGCCACGAGCGACATGGTGGTCGCCGATGAAGAGACCTTCGGCCCGCTGGCGCCGCTGTTCCGTTTCAAGACGGACGACGAAGCCGTGGCCCTGGCCAACGCCAGCGAGTTCGGCCTCGCTTCCTACTTCTACTCGCGCGACATCGGCCGCGTGTGGCGCATCGCCGAGGGGCTCGAATCCGGCATGGTGGGCGTCAACACGGGCCTGATCTCGACGGAAGTGGCGCCGTTCGGCGGCGTCAAGCAGTCCGGCCTGGGCCGCGAAGGCTCGAAGTACGGCATCGAGGACTACCTGGTCGTGAAATACATCTGCCTCGGCCTGGGCCAGTAAGCGCTCAGAAATCGCGCACGGCGGCCCGTTCCGGCGCCGTGCCGGTCCCCGTCAGGCGTTCCGTCATCCTCTTGATGGCCGCCATCTGCCGGCCGCTTTTGACCGCGTAATCCCGGTCGTCATAGCTGAACCAGTCCCAGCACGCGTTGGGATTGGCGAACGTGAGCGGCGCGGCCTGCGGATAGAGCACCACGATGCGGTTCGTGTCGGCCCAGCGGTTGTAGCCGGCATGGCGGATGTGCACGTCGCCGATCAGCGCGGCCGTCTGCTTGCAGCCGTGGAAGGCCACGTGCAGGCGGCAGCCGGCGGCATCGCCCTCGCATCCGGGCGGCACGTACAGCCAGCCCTTGTCCGCCATGCCGTGGCTGGTGGGATTGGCGAGAAACTCCTCCTGGTCGAATTCCACGAAGCGTCCCGCCGGGTCGCCTTCCGATTTCGGCAGCAGCGGCCCGTAGATCCATTGCAGGAGCTCACCTGCGCCATCCACGGCGCAATTGCTGATGTACGGTGAGCCGAGGTTGGCGCACGGATTGCCGAAGCTGTCCGTGGGAATGGTGTGCTCGGCGCGGATGTCGCTGCGGTAGCGGATGTTCTCCGGCGCGGTGTAGTGCCGGTAGTAGCGTTCCAGGTCGTTCATCACGGGCATCGGCACCACGCTGTCGGCGCGGCCCGAGAACAGCCAGATGCGCTGCCGGGCCAGGTTGGCCGGGGCATCGATCTCGCCATCGCTGGCGTAGCGGTCGGTGGTGTCGATCAGGTCCGGGATATTGGTGCCACCGGGCGTGACGGCGCACCAGGGCGTGCCGGTGGTGCAGCTGCAGATCATGGTGGCGATGGTGACATTGCCGCGCGAGCAGTTGTACGGCCCGCCCGCGATGATGCCGGCGCCGACGACGCTGGCGGAATAGGCGACATCGAACTGCACCGCCATGAAGCCGCCCGAGGACAGGCCGGAGACGGACAGCTGGTCCGCCTTCAGCGCCGGCAGCGGCGTGGTCTGTGCCTGCGCGGTCCCCATGGCCAGCGCGAACAGAAGCGTGAGGAAGGTGCCAAGGAGGCGGCCGGGGCATGTCGTGGCGTGCTTCATGTGAACTCCCATGCGATGGTGGCGGATCACGGTGTTGAAAAAGCCGGCGCGGGAAGAGCGCGAAATCCAGGGAAAAAGTCTAGATCGGGAAGGATCGCGAAGTTCAGGAAAAGTTTCTCAAAAACGTAGGCAAAGTTTAGACAAGGTAAGCGGTACGGCGGCACGGGAGTGACTTACAATGACTCTTCGTTCACGACATCCGGGTTCATCATGACTTCCCCCTTCAGGTTCGCGGCCCTGTCCGCATTCGGTATCGCCTCCGGCCTGCTGGCCAGCACGGCCGCGTTCGCGCAGCAGACGCCGGCCAAGGTGTCGGCGCCGGTTACCACCACGGCCGGCGCGAAGAGCTGCCCCGCCGTGCTGCACCAGACGTTCAAGCGCCTGCAGGACGAAACGCCGCAGGATCTGTGCCAGTACGCCGGCAAGGTCGTCCTCGTCGTCAACACGGCCAGCTATTGCGGCTACACGAAGCAGTACGAAGGCCTGGAAGCGCTGTACAGCAAGTACGCACCCCAGGGCCTGGTGGTGCTGGGCTTCCCGTCGAACGATTTCGGCAACCAGGAACCCGGCTCGGCGAAGGAAATTGCCGAGTTCTGCTACAACACCTACGGCGTGAAGTTCCCCATGTTCGCCAAGACGCCGGTGACGGGTGCGGCAGCCAACCCGCTGTACGCCAGCCTGATCAAGTCGACCGGCAAGGCGCCCGGCTGGAACTTCCATAAATACCTGATCGGCCGCGATGGCAAGGTGATCGACAACTTCCCGAGCAAGGTCACGCCGCAGGACAAGAACCTGGTCGGCGCGATCGAGAAGGCGCTGGCGTCGTAATCCTGTCTTGCCACCTGGTCGGACCCGCCGGGTCCGCCCCCGGCCCATGCTTTCGGGTTTTGCATCGAACCGCCGGCACCCGGCCGGGCGCTACGCCGTCACCAGCCCGAACCCTTCGTCGAGCCAGCCCGTCACGCCGCCGGCCATGATCTTCACGGGCCGCCCCAGCCGCGCCAGCCGGATGGCGGCCCGCGCCGCGCCGTTGCAGTGCGGCCCGGCGCAGTACGTGACGAATACCGTCCCGGCCGGGTAGTGCGCCAGCTTCGAGCCGATGATCTTGCGGTGCGCCAGGTCCACCGCCCCCGGCACGTGGCCCCGTTCGTACTGCGCCGTGCCGCGCACATCGAGCAGCACGAAATCCTGCGCCGGCGTGCCCAGCACGCTGTGCACATCCCAGCAGTCCGTCTCGAATTCCAGCAAGCCCCCGAAATGGGCCAGCGCCGCTTCGGCCGGCGCGGCCGGTACTTCCGTCACGATCGACATCGTCATCCTCCAGTGGTTGGGAAGCTTCATTGTCGGCAACCGCGGACTGGCGCGGCAGTGGCGCGCTTGCCAACCTGCGTTAAGATCGCGCCATGGACAAACCTCATCTGGTGGTGGCGCTGGCCTACGACGGCCTGTGCACCTTCGAATTCGGCTGCACCGTCGAACTGTTCGCGCTCGACCGGCCCGAGCTGGGCGTGCCGTGGTACGACTTCGCCGTCTGCGCGGTGGAGAAGGGTCCGATCCGTGCCGCCGGCGGCATCACCGTGCAGGCCCGCTACGCGCCCGGCCTGCTGAAGCAGGCGGACACGATCGTGATCCCCGGCTGGCGGGGCGCCGATGCCGAACCGCCGCCCGCGCTGCTCAAGGCCCTGCGCGCCGCCCATGCGCGGGGTGCGCGCCTGTGCTCGATCTGTTCCGGCGTGTTCGTGCTGGCCGCGGCCGGCGTACTCGATGGCCAGCGTGCCACCACGCACTGGCGTTATGCCGAGCGCCTGGCGCAGCGCTATCCGTCGATCGGGGTGGAAGCCGATGCGCTGTACATCGACAATGGCCAGGTGATCACGTCGGCCGGTTCGGCGGCGGGCCTGGACATGCTGCTGCACCTGGTGCGGCGCGATTACGGCGCGAAGGTGGGCAACCTGGTGGCGCAGCGGCTGGTGCTGCCGGCGCACCGGGACGGCGGACAGGCGCAGTTCCTGCCGCGGCCCATGCCGGCCGATGAAGCGGGCCGCGTGTCGCGGCTGATGGACTGGCTGCGGCGTCATGCCGCGCAGCCGCACACGATCGCATCGATGGCCGAGCGGGCGGCGATGAGCCCGCGCACGCTGCAGCGCCAGTTCCGCGCGACGGCGGGGATGGGACCGGGCGAATGGCTGATCCGCGAGCGCGTGGCGCTGGCAAAGGAGCTGCTGGAATCGCCGCTGCCGCTGGCGCAGGTGGCCGAGCGGGCCGGCTTCGGCTCCGGCGAGGCGCTGCGCCACCATTTCCGCCGCCTGCTCGCCACCACGCCGGGCGCTTACCGGAAAGCATTCCTTGTTATCGGCGCGGGTGACGGCTAATCTGTGTGGGCCGGTGACTGCCGGTCAATCCGTGTTTCCACCCTGAGGAGGAAGAGATGCCTTACGTCGATGGTTTCGTCACCCCGGTCAAGAAGGACAAGATCGAAGCATACCGCGCCCACGCCGAACTGGCCGGCGGCATCTGGCGCGAGCACGGCGCGCTGGAATTCCACGAATGTATCGCGGACGATGTGCAGCCCGGCAAAGTCACGTCTTTTCCACAGGCCGTGCAGCTGCAGGAAGACGAGGTGGTGTTCTTCTCGTGGATCGTCTACAACTCGCGTGCCGAGCGCGATGCCATCAACGACAAGGTGATGAACGATCCGCGCCTGGCGGACATGATGGACCCGGCCAACTTTCCCTTCGACGGCAAGCGCATGTTCTGGGGCGGCTTCGAATCGTTCGTCAGCCTGTAATCAAGCTCTCATGAGGCCAGCGTCGCACGCAGCGCGCCACGCAGCGCGTTGCAGACGACGATCTCCTCGGCCCGCGCCAGCATGGCGCGCGTGATCACCGCCTCCCGCGCCGCCCACGCATCGAGCACCACGCCCCGCATCACGCCGGGCAGCAGGCCGCTGGCCAGCGGCGGCGTGAGCCAGCTGCCGTCAAGGCGCACGAACACGCTGCTGCGTCCGCCCTCCGTCAGCTCGCCGCGCTCGTTGAAGAACAGCTGGTCGAACGCGCCCTGTGCCTCGGCCGCGCGCCAGGCCGCGTCATAGCGGGTCCGCAGCGTGGTCTTGTGGCGCAGGAACAGGTCGGAAGACGTGGTGGGCTCCGGCGCCAGCAGCACGCGCACGGGCTGCTGGACCGGCTGCAGTTCGCCGCTCTGCACGGCAAACGCGCCGGCCCCGTTCAGCGCGAGGCGCAGCCGGTGCGGCACGCCGGCCGGCAGTGCGCCGCAGGCCATCGCCAGGTAGGCGCGCGCGGCCGCCTCGTCCCAGCGGAAGCCGAAGTAACGGGCCGAGCGCGCCAGCCGCGCCAGGTGCGGCTCCAGGTGCCGCACCCCCTGTTCGCGGGTGGCGTACATCGTCTCGAACAGTTCGAAGTCGTTCGACAGTCCCGTGAGGAAGCGCGCCTTCAGCCGGCATTCCGCATATTCGTCCGCAGGCACGCTGTCGTACACGATGCCGGCGCCGACACCCAGCTCGCCACGGCGTACGCCATGTTCCGGTGGCTGCAGCACGAGGGTGCGGATCGGCACGTTCAGGCAGAAGTCGGGAACCGACTGCCCGGGGGCCAGCGGATCGAACCAGCCGATGGCACCCGTGTACAGGGCGCGCGGCGCGCTCTCCAGTTCGGCGATGATCTCCATCGCGCGCCGCTTCGGCGCGCCGGTGATCGAGCCGCACGGGTACAGCGCCGCGAAGATGCCGGCCAGCGTCGCATCGGCGCGCAGTTGCGCCTGCACGGTGGACGTCATCTGCAGCACGCTGCTGTAGCGCTGCACGTCGAACAGCGCCGGCACGTGTACCGAGCCGGTCACCGCCACGCGGCCCACGTCGTTGCGCAGCAGGTCGACGATCATCAGGTTTTCCGCGCGGTTCTTCGGATCGGCGGCCAGGGCGCGGGCGCGGCGCGCATTCTCTGCGTCGACGTCGGCGTGCTGGCCGGGCAGGGCGGCCGGCGCCGTGCCCTTCATCGGCCGCGCCGTCAGCGTGCCGGCCGCATGGCGCACGAACAGCTCCGGCGACAGTGACAGTACTGCGCCGCCATCCTCCGTCAGCACCAGTGCGCCGTAGGGCACGGGCTGGCGGGCGCGCAGCCGCTGGTACAGGGCGTACGGCGAACCGAAGGCGTCGAAGCGCAGCCGGTAGGTGTAGTTGACCTGGTAGGTGTCGCCGGCGGCGATGTAGTCGCGGATGCGGTCGATCGCGGCCGTGAACGCCGGCTCGTCCACATTGTCCTGCACGCCGGCGATGCCGGCCACCGCGTCGCCGGCCCGTTCCGCCAGCCATGCCGCCACGTCGGTACCGGTGAGCTGCGCGCAGTCCCGGAACAGCATCACCTCTGCCAGTGGCCGGTCCGCTGCGGGGGAAGGAATGCCGACGATGTGGTGGCCCAGCTCATACGCGCACAGCGCCACGCCGTACAGGCCCTGTGCCAGCGCCGCGTGCAGCTCGTCCAGCATTGCCGGCCATGCCGCGTAGTCCGTGCAGCGCAGCGTGCGCACGTGGCTTGTGAGCAGCCGCGAATGGCCATCGGCACCGGCGTCGTCCAGCAGGGCGAAAGGGGTGGCGTGCATCGTTTCGGTCAAATCGTCATCCCAGCAGCAGCGCGATCTGCACGCCGGTTTCCCGGCCGGGAACGAGCTTGAAGCCGCTCTTGGCGTAGCGGTGCCAGCGGCCCAGCACGAAGGCCACCAGCAGGTTGGCGCGCGCGGTCACGTCGTCCTCGTGCGCCTGGCCCTCGCTGGCGGCCAAGCGCAGCGCGCCTTTCAGCGCCAGTTCCACGCGGTCGTAGAACTGGTTCATGCGCTGCTGCAGGCGCTCGTCCTCGCCCACCAGCGCTTCGCCCGTCAGCACGCGCGTCATGCCGGGGTTGTTCACGGCGAACTGCAGCAGCAGGGCGAGGATGTCGCGCGCCTGCGCCATGCCGTCCTGCTGCCGTTCGGTCGCCTGGTTGATCAGGCCGAACACGCTCGTCTCGATGAACTCGATCAGGCCTTCGAACATCTGCGCCTTGCTGGCGAAGTGCCGGTACAGCGCCGCTTCGGACACTTCCAGCCGGCGCGCCAGCGCGGCGGTGGTGATCTTCTCGCCCTTCGGATGCTCGAGCATCGCGGCGAGGGCCTGGAGGATTTGCAGCTTGCGTTGACCGGGCGGTGTCGTAGCCATAAGCCTGTTCGGGAGTGGTAGAAAATGAATGCGCTAGGTAGCGAGTGGCGAGCGCCGCAGGCGCGCCAGCCGCTGCGGCAGGTGCTTGACCGACCTGACCTTGACGTCGACCCAGCCGGGCCGCACCAGGCGCTTCGGCGGATGGGCCGCGCCGATCGGGTCGCCCACCTTCAGGTATTGCGTGACCCAGGCCGTGCCCATGCCCAGCGCGTGCGCGGTGCGCAGGTTGGCCAGCGTGTCCTCGACGAGGATGCAGCGGCGCGCCGTCACGCGCTGGTGCCGCATCACCTTGCGCAGCAGGAGCTTCGACGGCTTCGGCCGCAGCTGGCCGTTCACGCGCATCGATTCGATGGCGATGTGGTGCGTGAAGTGGCGGGCGATGCCGAGATGGCGCAGCACCATCGTCGAATAGCGGTGCGGCGCGTTCGTCAGCAGCACCTTGCGGCCGGGCAGGCGCCTGAGCAGCTGGCCCAGGCCCTTCTCGTGGCGGATCATCGACAGCAGGTCGTCCATGCCGTGCGTCTCGGCCAGGAAGTGGTCGGCCCGCACGCCGTGGTGCTTCACCAGTCCCAGCAGCGTGGCGCCGTAGCGCTTCCAGTACAGCGTGCGCGCCGCGTTCACGGTCTCCACGCAGGCCGGCGTGGTGCCGTCGCCGAGCACGCGCGCGATGTACGTGTTCATGTTCGCCATGATCGCCGGGAAGATCGCGTGCGAAGCATTGTGCAGCGTGTTGTCCAGGTCGAACAGCCACACGGGGGCGGAAGGTTTAATATTCACGTCTGTTGGAACTGCCAAGGAAGTCATGCGACGCCAGATTATAGTGATGTTTTGTTGCCTGTTCGTGTTTACCGCTGCGCCAAATGCTACGCCGCGGGCATGGGCCGACGACGCCGCGCCGCCCTCCCCGGCACCGGACCGGGGCGCACTGTTCCGCATCGAAGGTTCCGGCCACGTGGCCTGGCTGTTCGGCACCATCCACGTGGGTTCGCAGAGCTTCTATCCCCTCGAGCCGCGCATCACGGCCGCCTTGCAGACGGCGCGCGTGCTGGCGCTGGAAGTCGATCCCCTGGGCAGCCAGGACGACATCGCGCGCGCCGTGCGCGAGTACGGCATCTACCAGAACGGCCGCGGCCCGGCATCGGCCGAACTGCACGCTGCCTACCGGCCGCGCCTGGACCGCCTGCTGCGCCAGTTCGACGTGGCGCCCGCGTCGGTGGCGCCGATGAAACCGTGGATGATCGCCAGCCTGCTGACGGTGCGCGAGTTCGAGACGCAGGGCTACCAGTCCGAGCTGGCCGTGGAAGTGTGGCTGTCGAAGGGCGCCCGCGAACGCAAGCAGAAGATCGTGGAACTGGAATCGGTGCAGGCGCAGATGGCGCTGTTCGGCCGCATGAGTACTGGCGACCAGGCCCTGTTCCTGCAGGAGACGATCGATGCGATCGACAAGCGCGAACAGGCCTCCGACGCGCGCGCCATCGCGCAGGCCTGGGCCACGGCGGACAAGGCGGCGCTGGAGCGCATCGCCGAGAAGACCGCCAGCGACGAGTCGTTCTCCGGCCGCTTCGTTACCCGCGTGCTGCTGGCCGGGCGCAATCCGCTGCTGGCGGACGGCATCGCGAAGCTGCTGGCGCGCGAGACGAGCAGCGTGGCGGCGATCGGCGTGCTGCACCTGGTCGGCAAGGGCAGCGTGCCGGAACTGCTGCGGCAAAAGGGCCTGCGCGTGGAACGGATCTACTGACGGGTCTACTGAGGGCGGTACTGAGGAATTTGCTGCGGGTCTTGCGGAAAGCGGAGAGGGAACTGCAAGGGAAGAGAAGGATACTGCGGGCTACTGCGCAAAGCGGGAAGTGGTGCCCTTTACGTGGATTGAACACGTGGCCTCTCCCTTACCAAGGGAGTGCTCTACCACTGAGCTAAAAGGGCATCGGTACGACTGAAGGTATGGCTCACACAGCGAAAAAACGGGCAGCATGACTGCCCGCTTTTTTTCAGTGAGACCGGATCATAGTGCCAAACGCCTGTTCGGTCAACACTTCGAGCAGCAGGCTGTGCTCGATGCGCCCGTCGATGATGTGCACCGTGTTCACGCCCGACTTCGCCGCATCCAGCGCGGACGAGATCTTCGGCAGCATGCCGCCGGAGATCGTGCCGTCGGCGAACATCTCGTCGATTTCGCGCGCCGACAGGTCGGTGACCAGGTTGCCGCTCTTGTCCTGCACGCCGGCGATATTGGTCATCATGATCAGCTTTTCTGCCTTCAGGATCTCGGCGATCTTGCCGGCCACGACATCGGCGTTGATGTTGTAGGCCTGGCCGTCCTGGCCGAAACCGATCGGCGAGATGATCGGGATGAACGCATCGTCCTGCAGCGCCTTCACGACGGCCGGGTTGATCGCATCGATCTCGCCCACGAAGCCGATGTCCAGGTACTGGCCCGGGTTGTCCTTGTCCGGCATCGCCATCTTGCGCGCGCGGATCAGGCCACCGTCCTTGCCCGTCAGGCCCACGGCCTGGCCGCCGTAGTGATTAATCAGCATCACGATGTCCTGCTGGACTTCGCCGCCCAGCACCCACTCGACGACTTCCATCGTTTCCTCGTCGGTGATGCGCATGCCCTGCACGAAGGTGCCCTGCTTGCCGATCTTCTTCAGCGCATTGTCGATCTGCGGACCGCCGCCGTGCACCACCACCGGATTCATGCCCACCAGTTTCAGCAGGATGACGTCGCGCGCGAAGCCGTGCTTCAGGCGCTCGTCCGTCATCGCGTTGCCGCCGTATTTGATGACGATGGTCTTGCCATGAAAATTGCGGATGTACGGCAGCGCTTCGGCAAGAATCTGCGCCTGGATGCGCGGCGATACCGCGGTCAGGTCGTCCGATTGCACATCCAGGGTCAGGTTGGTGAGTTGGCTCATGGCGGGTCCGGTAGAGAGATGGGGCTAATATACAGCGACAGCGTAGCGAAGGCATGAACGGCCGCGCTCTGGCGTCTGCTGGTGTTCCAAGACGGTTGACGCGCATTATAGGGCCAAATGGCTTGTGGTTTGGCAGCCGATCCGCTAGCGTTGGCGCGATGAGCACCTGCGAGCGCTGCGGCGCCACTTTTCACTGCGCGATGAAGGACGGTCCGGCTGCCGGGGAGGGCGCTGCGCCGTGCTGGTGCACCTACCTGCCGGCCGTGGTTCCCGTCCCCGCGCCCGTTCCGGGTTCTTCTGCCGAACGGGAGGTGGCCGTCGGCTGCTGGTGCCCGGCCTGCCTGGCGGCGCAGATCGCTGCCTGGCAAAAAGGCAGGCCAGCCGGGAGCGATTGAATAGCTCAACTGCCGCTCAACTGCCGCTCAACTGCCGCGCACCGTGCTGAAGAAGCGCATCATCTCGCGGCTGGCATCCGGCCCCTTGTGGTCCGTGTAGCTGCCGGCCGCGCTGCCGCCCGACCAGGCATGGCCGGCGCCGTGGATGACCCAGTGCTCGGCCAGCGGCGAGCCGTCGTGCAGCCAGTGCTTGACGCGTGTGTAGGCATGGCCATCGGGCACGCGGCCGGCCACCCGCGACGGCTGTGCGCTGCCCCCCAGCGGATGGCTGCGCAGGCCCTGCGCCATCAGTTCCTCGCCATTGGCCGGATGCACCGTCGTGTCCCGGTCGCCATGGAAGACGATGATGGGCAGGCCGGCGCTGCGCGCCTCCCGGGCACTCGACGCGGCGCCACGCTTCATGGCCGACAGTGCGGAAGGCAGGTCGCGCGCCGCCGCGAACGGCAGGCCGGAATGCACGCCCACGGCGCTGAACAGTTCCGGATACAGCGTGCCCACGATGACGGCCATCGCCCCGCCGGCCGACATGCCGGCGATGTACACCTGGCCCGGCGTGACGGGATAGCGGTCCATGATGTCCTGCGCGATGCCGGCGATGATCGAGGGCTCGCCCTGGCCGTGCTTCTGGTCCAGGGCGCTGAACCAGTTCCAGCAGCGTGCATGGTTGGCGTCCGCCGACTGGGCCGGATAGACGACGAAGCAGCGGCGCTCCTCGGCCACCGCGTTCATGCGCGTGCCGGCGGCGAAATCGTCCGGATCCTGGCCGCAGCCGTGCAGCATGATCACCAGCGGCAGCCGCTGGCCTTTCCAGCAGGACGGGGTGTACAGCTTGTAGTGGCGCGTGCCGGCGCCGTTCGTGTAGGTGCCCGATGTGAAGCGGGTGCCGGCCGGCGCGGCGGGGGCGCGCGGCGGTGGTGACGGCAGTGGCGCAGGGGGTTGGGCTGGCGGCGGCGCGTCGAAGATGCGTTCGGGCCGGGGCAGCCTGAAGGCGGCGGGAATGCCGGGCGTGCGGAACGCCGAGTCGGTGAAGGCCCTGCCGAACAGGAGGCGGGCCGTCTTTCGAACCTGCTTCAACCAGTGGTGACCGTCTTTCATCGCATACCTCGGAGGCTGGTGGATGCCGCTGTACTGCGCCTCCCCCAGCCGGTGCCGGCTGCAACGATGGGGCGGCGCGCGCTGCGTCTCCTCTGCGCTCCGTGGGTCCACGGGCCATTGTTTGGGGCCAGTATAGCCAAATTCACCGGCGCGGGGTGCCGCACTGTATCGGCTAAAATACACTCTCGACCGAACACCACCGCCCATGAAACCTGCTACACCGGAATTCGCCACGCCAGTGCCTTCGCCCTGCGTCAGCCTGTGCAAGATGAACCGCGACACCGGCTTCTGCGAGGGCTGCCTGCGCACCATCGACGAAATCGTCGCCTGGTCGAAGGCGGACGACGACTTCAAGCGCGCCGTCTGGGCCCGGCTCCCCGCGCGCGAACAGTCGATCGGTTTCGACTGAACGGCCGGGCCGCGCATCCCATCATGATCACGCTTCCCGATTCCATCCGCGTCTTCGAACGGGGCTGGCTCTCCGCCAACAACGTGCTGCTGGTCGGCCGCCACGACACGGCGCTGATCGACAGCGGCTATGTCACGCACGCGCCGCAAACGCTCGAGCTGGTGCGCCACGAACTGCCGGGCCGCCGGCTCGACCGCCTGTACACCACGCACCTGCATTCCGACCACTGCGGTGGCAACGCGCTGCTCGAGGCGCACTTCGGCTGCGACACCTTCGTGCCCGCGCCGGAAGAAGAGAAGGTGCGGCACTGGGACGAAGACGCGCTGGGCTTTCGCGCGCTGGGCCAGCAGTGCCCGCGCTTCCTGATCGACGGCGTGGTCCGCCCCGGCGACGTGCTGACCCTGGGCGACCTGGAATGGCAGGTGCTGGGTGCGCCGGGCCACCAGGCCCACTCGCTGATCTGGTACTGCGCCGCGCACAAGCTGCTGGTCTCGGCCGATGCGCTGTGGCAGAACGGCTTCGGCGTGATCTTCCCCGAACTGGAAGGCGACGAAGGCTTCGAGGAAGCGGCCGCCACGCTGGACGTGATCGCGGCGCTGGACGTGGAGGTCGTCGTGCCCGGCCACGGCGCCATGTTCACCGATGTGGACGCGGCCCTGACCCGCGCCCGGCGCCGGCTCGATTTCCTGTCGTCGAAACCGGCCAACAACGCCGAGTACGCGGTGAAGGTGCTGCTCAAGTTCCTGCTGCTGGAACGCCAGCGCATCCCCGTCGCCGACGTGCAGGCGCTGCTGGCCTCCATTCCCGTGGTCGTCGCCACCAACCTGCGCCACCTGCACAAGTCCGAAGCCGACCTCGCCGCCTGGGCCATCAAGCAGCTCGTCCGGGGCCTCGCCGCGAAGATTGACGGCGACGACCTCGTCAATGTCTGACCGGGCCAGCCAAGGCTGAGTCCGTGTCACACCAAGGGGTCAGGCGTAGTGACACGAGCTCAGCATTACCGCCTTTTTTGCCGTGCACGAGGGGCTGAAATCTCCGCGCAGGGGCCTACGGTTGAGTGCGTGTCACTACGCCTGACCCCATAGGGTGACACGGGCTCGACGGTGGATAGAGCGATTCGTCTAGAATTCGTACGACCGTACTTTTTCGGGTCTATAATCGATTGATCTGATCAACCTCAAAAGCGAGTCGACCATGGCCGTGCCAAGCGTGTTGCAAAACCTGTCTCTTCCCGTTATCGCTTCGCCGATGTTCATCGCCAGCGGCCCCGCGCTCGTGGCGGCGCAGTGCAAGGCCGGCATCGTCGGGTCGTTCCCGGCGCTGAACGCCCGGCCGGCCGAGCTGCTCGATTCGTGGCTGACGGACCTGCAGAAGGAGCTGGCCGAGTTCCAGGCTGCCCATCCGGATAAAAAGGTGGGGCCGATCGCCGTCAACCAGATCGTCCACCAGTCGAACGACCGCCTCGCCCATGACGTGGAAGTGTGCGTCAAGCACCGCGTGCCGATCATCATCTCGTCGCTGCGCGCCCCGCCGAAGGAGATGCTGGACGCGATCCACAGCTATGGCGGCATCGTGCTGCACGACGTGATCTCGCTGCGCCACGCGCAGAAGGCGCTGGAGGCGGGTGTCGATGGCCTGATCCTCGTCGCGGCCGGCGCAGGCGGCCATGCCGGCATGCTGTCGCCGTTCGCGCTGGTCGGCGAAGTGCGCAAGATCTTCGACGGTCCCATCGCGCTGTCCGGCGCGATCGCCACGGGCGATGCGATCCTGGCGGCCCAGGCGATGGGCGCGGACTTCGCCTATATCGGCTCGCGCTGGCTGGCCACGCAGGAGTCGAACGTGACGGATGCCTACCGCGACGCGATCGTTGAATCGGCCGCGGCGGACGTGGTCTACACGAACCTGTTCACGGGCGTGCACGGCAACTACCTGAAGAAATCGATCGTGGCGGCCGGCCTGGATCCGGACGCGCTGCCCGAGTCGGACAAGAGCGCGATGAGCTTCGGCTCGTCCAGCGCCAAGGCCTGGCGCGACATCTGGGGTGCCGGCCAGGGCGTGGGCCTGATGAATGACGTGCCGACGGTGGCCGAGATGGTGGAGCGCCTGAAGGCCGAGTACGACGCGGCCCGCCGCCGTCTGGCCCTGTAACGCCATCCACCATGGAAAAAGGGGCCGCGGCCCCTTTTTTGCGTTAACGCGGCTTTACTGCGCGTGGTTTTACTGCGTGTGGCTTTACTACCTGCGGCTTTACTACCTGCGGCTTTACTACTTGCGGCTTTACTGCGTGCGACTTTACCGCGTGCGACCTTACTGCCAGCGGCTTACTGCGGCTGCGCCGGCACCGGCGCGAGCGTCTCGTGCTGCGACGTGATGCGCTGCGGCGCCTTGTGCACCATCGTGTAGGCGTAGTCGACGCCCATGCCGTACGCACCCGAGTGCTCGCGCACGATCTTCATCACGGCATCATAGGTATCGCGGTGTGCCCAGTCGCGCTGCCATTCCAGCAGCACCTGCTGCCAGGTGACGGGCACCACGCCGGCCTGGATCATGCGCTGCATCGCGAAGTCGTGCGCTTCCTTCGACGTGCCGCCCGAGGCATCGGCCACCATGTAGATCTCGTAGTCGCCTTCCAGCATCGCGCACAGGGCGAAGGTGGTGTTGCACACTTCCGTCCACAGGCCCGCCACGATCACCTTCTTGCGGCCGTTGGCGGCCAGCGCATCGCGCACCTTCTGGTCGTCCCACGAATTCATCGACGTGCGTTCCAGGATCGGCTGGCCGGGGAACACATCCAGCAGTTCCGGATACGTGTGGCCCGAGAAGCTCAGCGTCTCGACGGTGGTGATGGTGGCGGGGATGTTGAAGACCCTGGCGGCCTTGGCCAGCCCGACCGTGTTGTTCTTCAGGACCTGGCGGTCGATCGACTGCACGCCGAAGGCCATCTGCGGCTGGTGGTCGATGAAGATGATCTGGCTGTTCTGCGGGGTCAGGACTTCGAGCTTGGCGGTATTCGTAGCGGTCGTGTTCATGGGGCACCTCGGATGGTTGATCTGCACCGAAAATGGTAGTGCAGACCTGCCCCGCTGCCCATGGGTCTTAGGTGGGAGCGCCGCTACCCCTGCATGGGGTTCACGCCGGCACCAGCCGGCGGCGCGGCGCCACCACGTACAGCGCCGTGTCGAGGCTCAGCAGCAGCGCCACGCGGCCGTAGCGCAGCACCGCCACGCCCCAGCCGCCGTTGATGCCCTGCAGCCGCGCCGTAGTCCCCGCCCGGCACAGCGTGCGTGCCAGCGCCTGCGGCGTGGTGCCGGCATCCGCAATCACTTCGCTGCCGGTGACGAGCCGCACCACGGCATCCTCGTCATGCCGCGCGATGGCATCGACGAACGCCTGCGCCAGCTCTGCACTGTCGGCATTCGCACCGCGGCGCGCCGGTCCCGTCTGCACGCGCGACTTCGCCCGCCGCACCAGCTGGCGCGAATGCTCCGTCTTCACGTCCAGGATGGCGGCGATCTGCGCATGGGGCACGTCGAACACCTCGTGCAGCAGCAGCGCGGCGCGCTCGGCCGGCGACAGGCGCTGCAGCATCAGCAGCACGCCGTACGACAGCTCGCACAGCCGCTCCACCGTGTCCTCGCCGGACGGCAGCGCGTCGTCCAGCCAGGCTTCCGGCAACGCGTCCTGTTCCCGTTTCAGCCGCCGCAGCCGGTCGATGGCCAGCCGCGTCGCCACCGTCGTCAGCCAGGCAACGGGGGTGACGAGTTCGCGCGGCCCGGCCGCATGCCAGCGCAGCCAGGTGTCCTGCACCACGTCTTCCGCCTCGGCCAGGCTGCCCAGCATCCGGTAGGCGATCGACAGCAGGCGCCGGCGCGACGCTTCGAAGGTTTCAAGCTGGTTCATCGCATTCTCCTTTGCGCACATGACGAACGGGAACCCGGCAGCGTGACAGCGCATCGAAAAAATATTCTCGTCACGCGGCGGTTGCGTCCTGCGTCAACAGGCAACCACCCACCCACCGGAGCCGCCATGAACCTGATTCCCACCGTCGTCGAAAACACCGGCCGCGTCGAACGCGCCTACGATATCTACTCGCGGCTGCTGCGCGAGCGCATCGTCTTCCTGGTCGGCCCCGTCACGGACGAATCGGCCAACCTGATCGTCGCGCAGCTGCTGTTCCTGGAATCCGAAAACCCCGACAAGGACGTGTCACTGTACATCAACTCGCCCGGCGGTTCCGTCTACGCGGGCATGGCCATTCACGACACGATGCAGTTCATCCGCCCGCAAGTGGCCACGATCTGCACGGGGTTCGCGGCCAGCATGGGCGCATGGCTGCTGGCGGCGGGGGCGAAGGGCAAGCGCTATGCGTTGCCGAATGCCCGCATCATGATCCACCAGCCCAGCGGCGGTTCGCAGGGCACGGCGGCGGACGTGGAGATCCAGGCGCGCGAGGTGCTGCACCTGCGCGAGAAAATGAACCGCATCCTCGCCGAGCGCACCGGGCAGGACGTGGCCCGCGTGGCGCGCGACACGGAGCGCGACCGCTACATGTCCGCCAGCGAGGCGCTCGACTATGGCCTGGTCGACGAGGTGCTGGCAGTACGGGCTTAGGCCTGGTTCGACGACAGCGCCGCGTTGTCGATGGCCCACAGGCCCGGCAGGTTGCGCCAGTAGCCGTAGGCATCCATGCCGTAGCCGACCACGAAGCGGTTCGGGATCACCAGGCCCACCAGGTCCGGCTTGACGGGCTTGGCCTTGCCGATCGCCTTGTCGGCAAACACGGCGATCACGACTTCCCGCGCGCCCATGTCCAGCAGGCGCTGCTTCACGTGGGCCAGCGTCTCGCCCTCGTCGAGGATGTCGTCGACGACGATCACGGTGCGGCCTGCCACGTTCGAGCGGGGCACCACCTTCCACACCACTTCGCCGCCGCGGTCCTCGTCGCCGTAGCGGCTCACGTGGATGTAATCGAATTCGAGCGGGAAGGTCAGCTGCGGCAGCAGGTTGCCCGTGAAGACGACGGCGCCGCCCATCACGCCCAGCACCAGCGGGAATTCTTCCTGCGTGGCGTAGCGCGCGTTCAGCGCGTCGGCGACATGGCGGACGGCGTCCTGCACCTGCTGTGCGGTGAAGATTTCTTCCGCGCTGTCCAGCAGTGCACGGGCCCGTTGATGATGAAATTCTTGCATGGTGTCGAACGTAAAACAGGTGAAGGAGGGCGCAATTATCCGCGATCCCGGCGAAAAACGAAGCGCACATCGTGGCCCGTCCCGGCATGCTGCGGCGCATGACGGATGCCGTCGCGCATGGCTGCACCCTCCCGGCCATGAAATCCTCTCCGCCCCGGCATGTCCCTATGGCAGTGCAGCAAACCTGTCCTCAGTGTTAGTGGCTTAACAAAGTGCAGCCACCGGCTGGCTTAGCCTGTACCGATTCAATGGATACGGGAGCATCGCATGGCACGGTTGAGTGGAACGAAGAAGATCCTGGCGGTCGCGGGTGCGCTGGCCATCGCGCACCTGGTGGTGCGCGCCAAAACGCAGCAGGCCGAGGCCGAGAATCCGCCGGCCGGCCAGTTCGTCACCGTCGATGGCGTGCGGCTGCATTATCTCGAGCGGGGCGAAGGACCCGTCGTCGTGCTGTTGCACGGGAATGGCGCCACGTCGCTGGACTTCGAGCTGTCCGGCCTGATCGACCACCTGGCGCGGGACCACAAGGTGATCGCCTTCGACCGCCCTGGCTTCGGCTACAGCGAACGGCCGCGCACGACGATCTGGACGCCGGCCGAGCAGGCCGCGCTGCTGGGCAAGGCGCTGAAGGAACTGGGGATTTCGCAGGCCGTCGCGGTTGGCCATTCCTGGGGCACGCTGGTGGCGCTGGCGATGGCGCTCGACGCGCCGGACCTGGTGCGCGGCCTGGTGCTGATGTCCGGCTACTACTATCCGAGCGCGCGGATGGACGTGGCGCTCATGTCCGCACCCGCCATCCCGGTGGTGGGCGACGTGCTGCGGCATACCGTGTCGCCGCTGCTGGGCCGCCTGCTGTGGCCGAAGTTCATCGGCCGCATCTTCAGCCCGCGCGAGGAGGCGGCCCGCTTCAAGCCGTGGCCGAAGTGGCTGTCGCTGCGCCCCTCGCAGCTGCGCGCGGCCGGTGCCGAATCGGCGCTCATGATTCCGGCGGCCGCCACGCTGAACAAGCGCTACCCTGAAATCACGATGCCGGTGGCGATCTTCTCGGGCGCCGGCGACAAGATCGTCACGCACGAGCACAATGCCGAGCGGCTGCACCGCGAACTGCTGCAAAGCCGGCTGCACACGATCGAGGATGCCGGCCACATGCTGCACTACGTGGCGCAGGAGGAGATCGTGCGTGCCGTGGACGATATCGTCGAGCGCCGCCCCGGCATGTCGTTCCAGCAGACCACGCACCATTCCTGACAGCGGCAGGGCCAGCGCGCCCTGCACCGGAGGGGCCCCGCGCGGTATCATGGGGCTCTTCGAGTTCCTGCTACCGACCATGTCTCCTAGTTCCATCCCCGCCAGTTCCCATCCCGCCAGCCACGTGCAGGTCGTCACCGGCCGCCTGGCCGCCCTGCGCCAGGCGATGCGCCGCGCCGGCGTGGATGCCGTCCTCGTGCCGTCCTCCGATCCGCACATCTCCGAATACCTGCCGCCCCGCTGGCAGGGCCGCGAATGGCTGTCCGGCTTCACGGGCTCGGTCGGCACCTTCATCGCCACGCAGGACTTCGCCGGCGTGTGGACGGACGGCCGCTACTTCACGCAGGCCGAGGCGGAACTGGCCGGCACCGGCATCGCGCTGATGAAGATCCCGTCCGGCGCCAGCACGCTGTACGTGGAATGGCTGGCCGCGCACCTGCAGCCGGGCCAGGTGCTGGCCGTGGATGGCAATGTGCTGGGCCTGGCGATCGCCCGGCTGCTGGCCGGCGCGCTGGATTCGAAAGGCGTGATGCTGCGCACCGACCGCGACCTGCTGGACGATGTGTGGCAGGACCGTCCCGGCCTGCCCGCCGGCGCCGTGTTCGAACACGAAGCGCCGTATGCCGCCACGTCCCGTGCCGACAAGCTGGCCACGCTGCGGACCGCGCTGGCACGGCAGGGCGCCACGCACCACTTCGCCTCCACGCTGGACGATATCGCCTACCTGTTCAACCTGCGCGGCGCGGACGTGAACTTCAATCCGGTGTTCGTGTCGCATGCGCTGATCGGCCCGGACCGCGGCACGCTGTTCGTCGCAGATGACAAGGTTCCCGCCGCGCTGGCCACCCGGCTGGCCGCGGACGGCATCACGGTGGCGCCGTACGTGCGCGCCGCCGCGGCGCTCGCCGAGCTGCCGCCGGATACGGTGCTGCTGCTCGATCCGCGCCGCGTCACGCATGGCACCCGGCAGGCCGTGCCAAGGCAGGTGAAGGTGGTCGAGGCGATCAACCCCACCACCTTCGCCAAGTCGCGCAAGACGGACAGCGAAGCGGCCCACGTGCGCGCCACGATGGAACAGGATGGCGCGGCGCTGTGCGAATTCTTCGCCTGGCTGGAAGAGGCGCTGGAACACCGCCACGATGTGCCGCTGAACGAGGTCGATATCGACCGCCATATCACGGCCGCACGCGCGCGCCGCCCCGGCTTCGTGAGCGCCAGCTTCGCCACGATCGCCGGCTACCGCGCGAACGGCGCGATCATGCATTACCGCGCCAGCGAAGGCCAGTGCGCCACCATCGCAGGCGACGGCCTGCTGCTGATCGATTCGGGCGGCCAGTACGTGGGCGGCACGACGGACATCACGCGCGTGGTGCCCGTCGGCGCGATCAGTGACGAACACCGCCGCGACTTCACGCTGGTGCTGAAGGGGATGATGGCGCTGTCCGCCACGCGCTTCCCGCGCGGCACCCGCGCGCCGCTGCTCGATGCGATCGCCCGTGCGCCGATCTGGGCGGCCGGCGTGGACTTCGGCCACGGCACCGGCCACGGCGTGGGCTTCTTCCTGAACGTGCACGAAGGCCCGCATGCCATTTCTCCTGCACTGCCACCCGACCCGCACACGGCGATGGAACCGGGCATGATCACGTCGATCGAGCCCGGCATCTACCGCCCCGGCCAGTGGGGCATCCGCATCGAGAACCTGGTATTGAACCGCGCGGACGGCACCACGGAATTCGGCGAATTCCTGCGCTTCGAGACATTGACGCTGTGCCCCATCGATACCCGCTGCATCGACCGCGCGCTGCTGCGCGAGGACGAGCTGGGGTGGCTGAACGACTACCATGCCACCGTGCGCGCGCGCCTGGCGCCGCACGTGAGCGGCGCCGCGCTGGCCTGGCTGAACACAAGGACCCAACCACTATGAGCCGATCCACCCGCGCATCCAACGCCATCGACCGCCTGAAGGAACGCAGCGGCAATCCCGGCTATTCGATGACGATCACCGGCAGCGGCCACTTCTTCCTGACGGCGGGACCGGGCCAGCCGCCCCTGTGCCCGCCGATGGAGCTGGACGATTTCGTCGCCTTCGTCAAGGCGCAGGGACCGCAGACGCCGAAGCGCATCAGCAAGCTCGACGTGGCGTTCGAAAAACAGCTGGTCAAGAAGCCGCCGAAGGCCTGATGTCCGCCGCATTGTCCACGGCATTATCAGCCAGCATGCCGTTGCCCGAGCTGCTGGGCGCCTACTGGTCCTCCGGCGAGCTGGTGACGAACGGCGTCATCCTGCTCAACCTGCTGGGCGCGCTGCTGCTCGGCATGCTGGTGGGCTACGAGCGCTCGTACCACGGGCGCGCCGCCGGCATGCGCACTTACGGCCTGGTGTGCATGGCATCGGCCGCGCTGACCGTGATCGGCGGCTATCCCGAGCACTGGTTCGGCGGCCACATGACGGGGCTGGTGGGCACCGATCCCACCCGCGTCATCCAGGGCATCGTCACCGGCATCGGCTTTCTCGGCGCCGGCGTGATCATGCGCGAAGGCTTCAACATCAGCGGGCTCACGACGGCCGCATCGATCTGGGCCTCGTCCGTGATCGGCATCCTGGTCGGCGTGGGCTTCTACATGGCGGCGATGGGCCTGGCGCTGCTGTCGGCCCTGGTGATGATCTACCTGTCGCGTGTCGAAGCCTGGCTGCCGTCGCGCCATGCGATCGCCATCACGCTGCGCTTTCGCGAGGGCTACGAGCCGTCCGAGGAGGCGCTGCGCCGCATGGCGTTCGAGCGGGGCTACCAGATCGCCGGCGGCTCGCTGATGATCGGGCTGGACAAGGGCAGGCTGGAATGGCGCTTCGTGGCGCTGGCACTGGGCAAGCGCAGCGGCACGCCGATGGCGCAGCTGGCGACGGAAATGGCGCATTTCGACGGCGTCGAAGGCTTCCAGATCACGCATGCCCGCAACTGAACCATGCAGGAAATACCCAAAGGAAGATCATGCTCGTGACCTCGCAAGACGTACTGGATTTCTGGTTCCTGCCGATCGGCGTGAAGGGGCACAACGCGCAGCGCCCCGAGTGGTTCCGCAAGGACGATGCGTTCGACCGCCAGATCTTCGGCCAGTTCGGCGATGCGGTCGAGGATGCGCTGGCCGGCGGCCTGCGCCACTGGGACGACGAAGGCACGCAGGGGGTGCTGGCGCGCATCCTGGTGCTGGACCAGTTTGCCCGCAATGTGTACCGCGGCACGCCGAAGGCCTTTGCCGGCGATGTGCTGGCGCTGGAAGCGGCACTGGCCATCGACAACTCCGGCGCCAGCCAGACGCTGCCCGTGGTGCAGCGCGCCTTCTCGTACATGCCGTTCGAGCATTCGGAAAACCTGTCGATGCAGCAGCGCTCCGTGATCCTGTTCGACAAGCTGGCCGCGTCCAGCCCCGGCTTCGAGAGCATGCTCGACTTCGCCAAGCGGCACCACGACGTGATCCGCAAGTTCGGCCGCTTCCCGCACCGGAACGCCATCCTGGGCCGCACCTCGACGCCGGAGGAGCTGGAGTTCCTGCAGCAGCCCGGCTCCGGTTTCTGACCATGCCCGCCCCTGCCGTTGACCTTGCCATCGTCGGCGCCGGCCATGTGGCCCGTGCGCTGGGGCGCCTGTTCCACGCGTCCGGCACGTGCGAGGTGCGCGGCGTGCTGGCACGCTCGGCCGCCTCCGCCCAGGCCGGCGTGGACTTCATCGGCGCGGGGCTGGCCTGCGCCACGTATGACGAACTGCCGGTGGCGCAGCTCTACCTGCTGGCCGTGACGGACGACCAGATCGTGCCCGCCTGCGCGGCCCTGGCCGCCAGCCGCCCGCTGGCCGGTGCCGTGGTGGTCCACTGCAGCGGCGCGCTGGCATCCGGCGCGCTGGAGGCTGCCCGGCAGGCCGGCGCGCACGTGGCCAGTGCCCATCCGATCCGCAGCTTTGCCGATCCGGCGGCGGTGGCGGCCAGTTTCGCGGGCACGTTCTGCGGCATCGAAGGCGATGCCGGCGCGCTGGCCGTGGTGGTGCCGGCGCTGGAGGCGATCGGCGCCCGGCCCGTGGCGATCGACCCGGCGGCGAAGACCGTGTACCACGCGGCGGCCGTCTTCGCCAGCAACTACCTGGTGACGGTGCTGGATGCGGCATTGCGCGCCTATGTGGCGGCCGGCATCCCGGAAGACGTGGCCCGCGAACTGGCCCGGCCGCTGGCCCAGGAGTCGCTCGACAATGTCTTCCGCCTGGGCGCGGCGCCGGCCCTCTCGGGCCCCGTCGCGCGCGGCGATTTCGTGACCGTGCACCGGCAGCAGGAGGCCGTGGCCGGTTGGGATGCCGATACCGGCGCCCTGTATGCGGCGCTGGTGCCTCCTACTGCGGCGCTCGCCGCTCGGAAACGCTCCTGATGCACTGTACCGACAGTCAATCTTGCAACGAAGGCTTCATTCATGAAGATATTCTGTCCTGAACGTTGTTATACGGCAAAAAAGCTTCCACGATGATCGACAAATGTGTCGCAAGGCAATAAGCTACCCTTTTACCATTCATCAGCGGCGCGATGCTGACCAGCGCCGGACAGGGGAACCACATGTTATTTCTGAAGTCCACGACCGTCACGAAAGCGCCGGGCATCTACGAGGTCGATATCGCTGCCAAACCACCGGGCAAGACCTTCGGCGTCTACCTCGCCACCGACCCGGACAATCCGCCGTCGGACGTGCTGGCCGCCCTGGAAGCTGCCGGTTTCCAGCAGACGCACAGCTCGGGCTACACCCACAAGGACCGCGGCAAGGTGCTGGACCTGCATTTCCAGAAGGATGGCACGGACCTGTTCAAGGGCTGGAAAGTGGAAGAGAACGAAGCCAACATGGCGTTCATCAACAAGCTGTTCTCGGATCAGGGCATCACCATCACGCCGCGCGTGATGAGCCTGGCCGAAGCCTACGCATAAATTTCAAGCCGTCGTTCACACAGGGCCCGCAGGCGCGAACCGATGTGTTCCGCCGCGGGCCTTGTCGCATCCGGGCCCGTCACGCGGCTATGATGTGGCGATGGACCTGTTTTCCGCCGCTACCGACCTCCAGCCCATCCCGATCGGGGATGGCGACCTGTTCTTCCTCGCGCAACTGCCGCTGGCGCAGTCCAATGAGGCCATCCTTGCTGCCCTGCTGGACGATATCGCCTGGCGCGAGGAAACCATCGTCCTCTACGGCAAGCAGCACAAGCAGCCGCGCCTGTCCGCCTGGTATGGCGACGCGCGCTATACCTACTCCGGCCGCATGTTCCACCCCCTGCCGTTCACGCCCCTGCTCCGGGAGATCAAGGCTGCCGTCGAGGCGGCAACGGGCCGCACCTACAACAGCGTGCTGCTGAACCTCTACCGCAACGAGTGCGACAGCATGGGCTTCCACAGCGACGACGAACGGGAGCTGGGTCCCGAGCCGGCCATCGCCTCCCTTACGTTTGGCGCCACGCGCACCTTCGTGCTGAAACACAAGACGCTGCCCAAAACCGTGAAGCTCGACCTGACGGACGGCAGCCTGCTGCTGATGGCCGGCGCACTGCAGCGGCACTGGCGCCACGGCATCAACAAGGAAACCAGGCCGCGCGGCCTGCGCGTGAATCTGACGTTCCGAACGATCTTCTGAGTTTCTTTTCCACGAAACCACTTTATTAGGGTTTCTTAAGGGAACGCCGCCAGTTTGGGGGCGTTCCTTCACTTTCAATAGTGATTACATCTGCTCACAATTATTACGGTTCTATCCCTTTTGATAAGGGAACGTGGTGCTATCTTGGCTCTATCGCAGTTCCTACATTAATGAACAGCGATCCGACGCACCGAGAAACCCTTTGCTGAGAGATCACATCATGAAAAAGACTATTTTCGCCCTTATCGCTTCCGTTGGTGTCATTGGCGCCGCTTCCGCACAAATTTCCGGCGGCACCCCGTATGTGGGGATCGGTGGCGTCGTGAGCGAACACCGCTACGAACTGAACAACGACTCCTCGGGTGGCGACACCAACAAGCACGAATACGGCGGCAAGGTCTTCGCCGGCTACCAGATCACCCCGATGTACGGCGTGGAAATCGGCTACACCGACTTCGGTAAGTCCAGCTATGCGTACAACGTGAATGGCGCCGCCGGCCGTGCCGAAGCGGATGCCAAGTCCTATTACCTGGCTGCCAAGGCCGCCTACCCGATCGCCGAGAAGACCAACCTGACCGGCAAGCTGGGCGTTGCCCACAACAAGAACGACGTGTGGGCCACCGGCCTGGCGTCGAACTACAACGGCGATTCCAGCCGTAACGCGCTGTACGCGGCCGTTGGCGCCGAATACGCCGTGAACGAGAAGGTCTCGCTGTCGCTGGAATACGAGCACTACGGCAAGAACGACATCGACCTGGGCCGCAGCAAGGGCGCCGTGTCGCTGGGCGCGCGCTACAACTTCTAAGCGCCGCCGCACCGATCGAGGCGGGTACGACAACGACGGGAGAAGCCGTTCCGCCAATGTCCTTGTGCCCGCCTCACCATGCAAAACGGGCCGCGATTTCGCGGCCCGTTTTCTATTGCTCTGACACTTAAGCCGACAACGGCTTGTAGCGGATGCGCTTCGGCTTGGCACCTTCCTCGCCCAGGCGCTTCTTCTTGTCCGCTTCGTATTCCTGGTAGTTACCGTCGAAGAACGTCACCTGCGAATTGCCTTCGAAGGCCAGGATGTGCGTGGCGATGCGGTCCAGGAACCAGCGGTCGTGCGAGATCACCATCACGGAACCGGCGAACTCCAGCAGCGCATCTTCCAGCGCACGCAGCGTTTCCACGTCCAGGTCGTTCGACGGTTCATCCAGCAGCAGCACGTTGCCGCCCTTGAGCAGCGTCTTGGCCAGGTGCAGGCGGCCCCGTTCACCGCCGGACAGGTTGCCGACCACCTTCTGTTGGTCGCCGCCCTTGAAGTTGAAGCGGCCCAGGTAGGCGCGCGACGGCATCTCGAAGCGGCCCACGCTCAGCATGTCCGCGCCGCCCGACACATCCTCGAACACGGTCTTGTTGTTGGCCAGCTCGTCGCGGTTCTGGTCCACCAGCGACACGCGGGCCGTCTGGCCGATCACGACTTCGCCGCTGTCCGGCTGGTCGAGGCCGGCGATCATCTTGAACAGCGTCGATTTGCCGGCGCCGTTCGGGCCGATGATGCCGACGATGGCGCCCGGCGGCACGGTGAACGACAGATTGTCGATCAGGAGGCGGTCGCCGAAGGCCTTCGACACGTTCTTGAATTCGATCACGTCATTGCCCAGGCGTTCCGCGACGGGGATGAAGATCTCCTGCGTCTCGTTGCGCTTCTGGTACTCGTATTCGGACAGTTCGTTGAAGCGGGCCAGGCGGGCCTTCGACTTGGCCTGGCGCGCCTTCGGGTTCTGGCGCGACCATTCCAGTTCCGTCTTCAGTGCCTTCTGGCGAGCCGATTCGGTGGATTCTTCCTGCTTCAGGCGGGCCTGTTTCTGGTCCAGCCACGAGCTGTAGTTGCCCTTCCACGGGATGCCATGGCCGCGGTCCAGTTCCAGGATCCATTCGGCGGCATTGTCGAGGAAGTAGCGGTCGTGGGTGATGCCGACCACGGTGCCGGGGAAGCGCAGCAGGAACTGCTCGAGCCATTCCACGGATTCGGCATCCAGGTGGTTGGTCGGTTCGTCGAGCAGCAGCATGTCGGGCTTCGACAGCAGCAGCTTGCACAGTGCCACGCGGCGCTTTTCACCACCCGACAGCACGCCGATTTTCGCGTCCCATGGCGGCAGGCGCAGCGCGTCCGCGGCCATTTCCAGCTGCGTGTTCAGGTTGCCGCCGTCGGCGGAGGCGATGATCGCTTCCAGGCGCTGCTGCTCGGCGGCCAGCGCGTCGAAGTCGGCATCTTCCTCGGCATATGCGGCGTACACGGCGTCCAGCTTGGCTTGCGCCTCGGCCGCTTCGCCCAGGCCCGATTCCACTTCCTGGCGCACGGTCTTGTCCGGATCGAGCTGCGGTTCCTGCGGCAGGTAGCCGATGTTCAGGCCCGGCATCGGCCGCGCTTCGCCCTGGATGTCGGTATCGATGCCGGCCATGATCTTCAGCAGGGTCGACTTGCCCGAGCCGTTCAGGCCCAGCACGCCGATCTTCGCGCCCGGGAAGAACGACAGCGAGATGTCCTTCAGGATCTGGCGCTTGGGCGGGACGATCTTGCCCACGCGGTTCATGGTGTAGACGTAATTTGCCATTGAGAAATTCTTATAGAGGTGTTCGGAGAATACGGAAGGTCAACAAGGATACGCCAAACGCGCGGGACTAGCCAGCAACGGCCGGCCGGCGCGCCGTCCAGAAGCCTTCCGCCACGTACAGCGCCAGCGCGCTCCAGATCAGGATGAAGCCCGCCAGCCGGGCGCTGGAGAAGGTCTCGTGGAAGAACACCAGGCCCAGCACCATCTGGATGGTTGGCGTGATGTACTGGAGCATGCCCAGCACCGACAGGGGGATCTTGCGCGCGCCGCTGGCGAACAGCAGCAGCGGAATCGCCGTGATCGGGCCGGCCGCGACGAGCAGCAGGCGCGTGGTGGCGGAAGGCGTCGTCAGGAAGGCGTTGGTGCCGTGCACCGTCAGCCAGATCACGTAGCCGGCCGCCAGAGGAAACAGCAGCAGCGTCTCGAACGACAGGCCTTCCAGCGCCGCCAGCGCGGCCGTCTTGCGCAGCAGGCCGTATCCGCCGAACGAGACGGCCAGCAGCAGCGCGATCCACGGCAGCTGGCCGGCCTGCCAGGTCAGCCAGGCCACGCCGGCCGCCGCCACGCCCAGGGCCAGCCACTGGCCGCCGCGCAGCCTTTCCTTCAGCAGCGCCAGGCCCAGCAGCACATTGATGAGCGGCGTGATGAAGTAGCCCAGGCTGGCGTCGATCACGTGGCCATTGTTGACGGCCCAGATGTAGATACCCCAGTTGGCCGACAGTAGCAGCGCGCTGGCCGTGAACATTCCCACCACCTTCGGCTGGCGCAGCACGGCGGGCAGCCATTTCCACTGCTGGCGCACGGTCAGCACGATGCACAGGAAGAGCAGGGACCACACCATGCGGTGGGCCAGGATCTGCAGCGGCGGCACGTCGCCCAGCGCGTGGAAGTACAGGGGAAACAGGCCCCACAGCAGGAAGGCGAGGGTGGCGTTGAGGGTGCCGGGATTCATGCGGGAACAGCTCCGTGATGGTAACGGTGCCGCTGGCCCCGTGACGCGGGTGGAAAACCCGCCAGCATACAACATGCGGCCATCCTCCATGACAAGGTGTTTCGCTTGCAATTCATGGACACTTGCCATATTGTGCAATGCGCCAAAACTGACTTCAGGTGTAACTTTGACGGACAAGAAAAGTAGTCTCGCCGCGCTCACGCTGGCCGCGGTGGGTATCGTCTACGGCGACATCGGCACCAGCCCCCTCTACACGCTGAAAACCATCTTCGACCCGGAACACGGCCTGCCGCTGACGGAAGCGAACCTGCTCGGCATCATCTCGCTGATCTTCTGGGGGCTGACGATCATCGTCTCCCTGAAGTACGTGACCCTGGTGCTGCGTGCCGACAACCACGGCGAGGGCGGCATCATGGCGCTGATGGCGCTGGCGCTGAACTCCGTCAGCAAGCGCTCCGGCTGGCATTTCCCGTTGCTGGTGATCGGCGTGCTGGGCGCCACCATGTTCTATGGCGACAGCGTGGTGACGCCGGCGATCTCCGTGCTCGGTGCAATCGAGGGCCTGGAAGTGGCCGCGCCCGCGCTGGAGCAGTACGTGGTGCCGCTGGCCGTGGTCGTGCTGGTGTCGCTGTACGCCGTGCAGCGCCACGGCACGGCCGGCATCGGCCGCTTCTTCGGGCCCGTGATGATGGTGTGGTTCCTGGCGCTGGCCGTCATGGGCGTCATCAATATCGCCCGCGAACCGCACATCCTGCTGGCCCTGAATCCCCTGCATGCGCTGGCCTTCATGTACCACAACGGCTTCGTGGCGTTCGTGGCGCTGGGCGCCGTGGTGCTGGCCTTCACCGGCGCCGAGGCGCTGTATGCGGACATGGGCCACTTCGGCAAGAAGCCGATCCGCGCCGCCTGGTTCATGGTCTGCTTCCCGGCGCTGGCGCTGAACTACTTCGGCCAGGGCGGCCTCCTGATGGCGCAGCCGGAAGCCGTGTCGAACCCGTTCTTCCAGCAGCTGGGCAGCTGGAGCGTGTACCCGCTGGTGATCCTGTCGACGATGGCCGCGGTGATTGCCTCGCAGGCCACCATCTCCGGCACGTTCTCGATGACCAAGCAGGCCATCGCGCTGGGGCTGCTGCCGCGCATGCGCGTGCTGCACACGTCCGAACACCAGATCGGCCAGATCTACATCCCGGCGGTGAACTGGCTGCAGCTGATCGTGGTGCTGATCGCCGTCGTCGGCTTCGGTTCCTCGGACAAGCTGGCCGGCGCCTACGGCATCGCCGTCACGGCCACCATGCTGGCCACGACGGTGCTGACTTTCTTCGTCACGCGCTACCGCTGGCACCTGCCGCTGGCCGTGTGCATCGGCGCGACCGGCTTCTTCCTCGTCATCGACGTGCTGCTGTTCTCGGCCAGCACCCTGAAGCTGTTCCATGGCGGCTGGATGCCGCTGCTGCTGGGTACCGCGCTGTTTACCATCATGCTCACCTGGCGTACCGGCCGCGAGCTGGTGTTCCGCAACCTGCAGAAGCATGCCATTCCGCTGGAAGAGTTCCTGTCCTCGCTGTTCGTGGCGCCGCCGGTGCGCGTGCCGGGCACCGCGATCTTCCTGCGCGGCGAGAGCGACGGGGTGCCGCACGCCATGCTGCACAACCTGTCGCACAACAAGGTGCTGCATGAACGCGTGGTATTCCTCACGGTGCACATCGTGGAAGAGCCGTACGTGCCGATGGCCGAGCAGGTGCGCATCACGGACCTGGGCCACCAGTGCTTCCAGGTAAACGTGAGCTACGGCTTCAAGGACGAGCCGGACATTCCCGCCATCCTCGGCCTGTGCAGCCTGCACGGCCTGCGCTTCGAGATGATGGAAACCTCGTTCTTCATCGCCCGCCAGACGGTGATCTCGGCCCCCAACCAGGGCATGGCGCCGTGGCGCGAGCACCTGTTCGTGGCGATGTCGCGCAACTCCCGTGCGGCGGCGGACTACTACCAGATTCCCCCCAACCGGGTGATCGAGCTGGGCACCCAGGTGGAAATCTGACGACACAAATTTGTAAAGAAATGTAGTCGCTGGAAAGGCGTCGTAACAGTCTGCTAAACTTCCGCACTGTTTGCGTCCGACGCGGTATGCAGGCGGCGCTCGACACACCACCAACAATTTTTAGGCAAGAGACCCATGAAATCGATGTTTAAGCTCCTCGCGACCCTCGCTTGCGCCATGGCGCTGACCGCCTGCGGCGGCGGTGACGACGATGTTGCCATTGCCGCTCCGGCCGTGGCCAACCTGTCGCAGATCGACATGACGGTCGGCACCGGCATCGAGGCCACCGCCGGCGACTCCGTGACCGTGGCCTATTCCGGCTGGGTCTACGACAGCACCAAGACCGACAACAAGGGCAGCCTGTTCGATTCCGCCACCAGCGCCAGCCCGTTCACGTTCGTGCTCGGCAAGGGCACCGTGATCGCCGGCTGGGACCAGGGCGTGCCCGGCATGAAAGTGGGCGGCAAGCGCCGCCTGACCATCCCGGCATCGCTGGCCTACGGCGCGCAGTCGCTGACGGCCGCCAACGGCACGGTCATCCCGGCCAACTCGCCGCTGGTGTTCGAGATCGAAGTGCTGGCCATCAAGCGCTGAGCGGCGTTCGGTGCAGACAAGAACGGCGGCCCGATGGCCGCCGTTTTTCATGGCGCCGGACAATTGCCCGAAAAATGGGGACAGACCCCATTTTTCCGGCAACATTCAGCGCAGCATGTCGATGTGCAGGATGCCGTCCTCGTCGTACGGCGCGCTGACCGTTGCGAAGCCGAAGCTTTGGTAGAAGTGTTCCAGGCGCTGCTGGGCGCCGATGCGGATGCGGTGGCCGGGGTGCTGGGCTTCGGCGCGGCGGATGCCTTCGGCGACCAGCTGGCGGCCGATGCCGGTGCCGCGCGCGATGGCCGGCGTGAGGATGCGGCCCAGCGACATTTCCGTGTATTTGGCGCCCGGTGCGAGGCAGCGCAGGTAGGCGACGAGGCGGCGCGCGCCGTCGATGGTCTGCCACGCCATCAGGTGATGGGCGGCTTCGTCGTAGCCATCGAGGTCGGGGTACAGGCAGGTCTGTTCCAGCACGAAGACTTCCTGCCGCTGGCGCAGCACTTCGTACAGGTCCTTGCGGGGGATTGCTTCAAACGCCAGCCACTGCCATTCGATCATCGTGCATGCCTCGGACAAAAGAGGCATTGTAAGGCAGTGGCCGGCGGTACTACTTCAAACTCGGCTACCTGTGGCTCAGACGATCGTCAGCGTGACGTCGATGTTGCCGCGGGTGGCGTTCGAATACGGGCAGACGATGTGGGCAGCCTGCACCAGCTTCTCGGCCGTCTCGCGGTCCAGGCCCGGCACGGAGATCTTCAGTTCCACTTCGATGCCGAAACCGGTTGGGATCGGGCCGATGCCCACGGTGGCCTCGATCGACGTGTCGGCCGGGACGGTGATCTTGTCGCGGCCGCCAACGAATTTCATCGCGCCGATGAAGCAGGCCGAGTAGCCGGCAGCGAACAGCTGTTCCGGATTGGTGCCGGTGGCGCCATTGCCGCCCAGTTCCTTCGGCGTCGTCAGCTTCACGTCCAGCACGCCGTCGCTCGAGACGGAACGGCCTTCCCGGCCGCCGGTGGAGGTGGCGGTGGCTTGGTACAGGGCTTTTTCGATCGACATGATGAAATCCTTTCAGTTGGATAATAAACGATTCAGTAGTGCGCTATGTTTTACCGGGCTTGCTGACTGCGTGGTGCTATCGGTACTGCCAGGCGCTGCTGAGTAACCTCTGACTAATGAGTGCTAACTGCTGCTGCTCGCCACATCCGCAGCGCCCATGTGCACAATATACATAGCGCGCGATTTAATTGCAAGCGATTTTTATCGTGCCGTGCGCAGGCCTACAGCGCCGTCTCGAACCCTTCCAGCACGTTGACGACATTCACGCCGAGCTCGCGCAGCGGGCTGCCGCCTTCGAACACGAAGCAGGTGGGCAGGTTCAGCCAGGCGAGCCGTTCACCGAGGCGCAGGAAGTCGCCGCCCTGCAGGCCGAAGCCACCGTGGACTTCGCCGGCAAACGTATTGGCACCCAAGGCCACCACGAGCGCATCGGGCCGGTACATCGACAGCCGCACGCAGGCCGTCTCCAGCGCGGCGAACCAGGCCTGTGGCGTGCTGCCGGCCGGCAGCGGCAGGTTGACGTTGTAGCCCAGGCCCGCACCGCCGCCCGTCTCGTCGCCATGGCCGCTGAAGAAGGGATAGGCGCCGCGCGGATCGGCGTGCAGGGACAGCGTGAGCACGTCGCTGCGGTCGTGGAAGATGGCCTGCGTGCCGCTGCCGTGGTGGTAGTCCACGTCGAGGACCGCCACGCGCTGCAGGCCGTCGTCCAGCAGGTGTTGGGCGGCCAGCGCGGCGTTGTTCAGCCAGCAGCCACCGGCGCAGGACTCGGCCCCCGCATGGTGGCCCGCGGGGCGGGTGAGGGCGAAGGTGCTGCGTTCGCCGATGCGTAGCGCATGGGCCCCGTTGATGGCGCAGTCGGCACCGCCCTTGGCGGCGCTCCAGGTGCCGGCCGTGAGCGGCGTGAGCGTGTCGGCCGAGTACAGGCCAAAGCGGGCGTTGAAGTCGTCGGGTTCGATGTCCGGCCGTGCCGTGCGCACGGGCCACAGGGAGGGAAAGGCATCGCGCCCCCCGTTGTCGGCGGACTGTGCCAGCCACTCGCTCCAGGCCGTGCGCACGAAGTGCAGGTAGCGCGGGGTGTGCACCCGCTCCAGCGACATCAGCGGCACGCCGTGCGGGGTGACGATGCGGCCCAGGCCGCGGCGCCCCAGTTCGGCGACGATGCCGTCGATGCGGTCCGGCGTATCGCGGGGCGGCGCCGGCTGGCCGTGCACGAGCGCGTGCCGGGGCCGCCATTGGCCGTGCTGTTCGTTAAAAAAGGTGAGCACGGCGGGAGAGGTCGCGCGGTCCGGTCAGACCTGGTTCGGGCACAGGTTGCTGGCGCGGTAGGCCTTGACGTAGTCGTCGAAGCTGCCGCGCGGCGCCGCGTCGATCTCGGCCTGCTCGGCCACCGACTGCTGCGCCAGCTTGTCGAAGTAGGCCGCTTCTTCCGTGGTGGGCGGGTGGGCGCGGAAGTAGGCTGCGTGCTGTTCGCTCTGCGCCAGGCCGAACGCGGCAAACGAGTTGCCGTGCCGGGCCAGTTCGCGCAGTACCGCAGCCGAGGGCGTGCGTTCCGGATCGGCCAGTTTCGGGGCCTGCTGTCCGAGGGCATCCGTGTGCTGGGTGTCGCCGCGCAACCCGTCCAGCAGTTCGGCGGCGGGACGGATGCGCGCCAGCAGCGCTTCGCCAGCATCGCGCAAGGGTACTTCGCGGCCGTCGACCGTCAGCGTCAGGCCCGGGCGGCGGCCCTCCTTCACGGTGCGGGCGAAATTGCGCGCCAGGACCTCGCCTTCCAGTTCGGAGATGGCCGGGCTGTCGTCCAGCGCGCAGAACAGCAGGAACGCATCCAGGAAGCGGCCCGTCGTCACGCTCACGCCCACCGGCTCGAACGGATCGACGTCCAGGCAGCGCACCTCCACGTACTGCACGCCGCGGTTGCACAGGGCCTGGATCGGGCGTTCGCCGGTGCGGATCACGCGCTTCGGCCGGATCGTGGAGTAGTACTCGTTCTCGATCTGGATCACGTTGGTGGACAGCTGGATCCACTCGCCATTGGCATCCTTCGTGCCGATCTTGCGGTACGGCTCGTATGGCTGGTTGACGGCGCGCGTGAGCGTGGCCACGTAGGAATCGAGGCTGTTCTCGTGCGGGCGCAGGCCCGACTGCGCATCATTCTGGTAGCCCAGGTCGCTCATGCGCAGGCTGGTGGCGAACGGCAGGTACAGCGTGTCGGCCGACAGCGTGTCGAGCTTGTGCGGCTTGCCGCGCAGGAAGCCGCTGTTCAGTGCCGGCGACGTGCCGAACAGGTACATCAGCAGCCAGCTGTGGCGGCGGAAATTGCGGATCAGCGCCAGGTAGGCTTCCGACTGGTAGGCGGTGCGCGACAGCTTCCTGTCGGCCGGCTCGTTATCGGCCAGCACGCGCCACAGCGCCTCGTCCAGCGAGTAGTTGTAGTGGATGCCGGCGATGCACTGCATGGCCTTGCCATACCGGACGGCCAGGCCGCGGCGGTACACGTGCTTGAGCATGCCCAGGTTGGACGGACCGTACCAGGCGATCGCGATGTCTGCCTCGGCCGGCAGGGCGGCGGGCATCGACTGGCTCCACAGCAGTTCATCGCCCAGCTTGCTATAGGCATAGCGGTGGATGCCGTCCAGCTTGTCGATCGTGGTGGCGATGTCGCCCTCGGCCGGCGTGATGAACTCGGCCAGCGCTTCCGCGTAATCGGTGGTGATTTCCGGGTGCGTCAGGGCCGAGCCCCAGCCGGCCGGATGGGGCGTACGGGCCAGCTGGCCGTCCGGCTGCACGCGCAGCGTTTCCCGTTCGATGCCACGCAGGCCGCCGCGCAGCACCGCGCGGTGCGGCTCGGCGGCCAGCAGGGCCAGGCGGCGCGTCAGTAGAGTGGACAATTGGCTTTCCTTTCTTGTACATCGGACCAAAATATTGGTGCGAGAGTAACCGAATTTGCAAAAACGCGTACGCCCGTGCTCGAAAAATCTCCCGCCGGCACGGCCCTCCGGGATTCTAGCAAAGCGCTATGGTGCGCTCGGGGCGCTGGCTAACGGAGGCGGACGCGTCCACCCGTCACGCGCGCGATGCCGGCCAGGTCGTGCCAGCTCTGCACCTCGGTGTAACCGCGCTCGCCCAGCAGGGCCTGCACGGCGGCGGACTGGTCGTAGCCGTGCTCCATCAGCAGCCAGCCGCCCGGCACCAGATGGTCCGGTGCGCCCGCGACGATGGCGCGCAGCGCGGACAGGCCATCGGCACCGTCCGTGAGCGCGCCCGCTGGTTCGAAGCGCAGGTCGCCTTCGGACAGGTGGCGGTCGCCGTCCGGGATGTAGGGCGGGTTCGAGACGACCAGGTCGAACGTTTCACCGGCCACGGCCGTGAACCAGTCGCTGTGCAGGAACCGGACGGTGGCCTGGTTGTGCGTGGCGTTGGCCCGTGCGACGTCGAGCGCGGCGGGGCTCACGTCCAGCGCCGTCACCTGCGCATCGGGCCGCGTGTGCGCCAGCGCCACGGCGATGGCGCCGCTGCCGGTGCCCATGTCCAGCACGCGGGAGCGCGGTGCCAGCCGTTCGAGTGCCAGTTCGACCAGCAGTTCCGTGTCGGGGCGGGGGATCAGCACGGCGGGGCCGACCCGGAAATCGAGGCCGTAGAACTCGCGGTGCCCGATGAGGTAGGCGACCGGTTCGCCGGCCAGCCGCCGGTCGACGAGGGCGGCGAAACGGGCCGCCTCATCCCCGGTCAGCGCGCGTTCGGATTGCGTGATGAGGCCGGTGCGGGTGAGGCCCAGCGCGTGGCACAGCAGGATGCGGTGATCGACCGGGTCCAGCATACTCTGGCGCTGCAGGGCGGCCAGCGTGGTGCCGGCGGCGATCATGGTCTTCATGCGGGCGTGCTCAGGCGCGGCGGCGCAGCAGCACCCACAGCATCGTGGCAGCCAGGATCACGAACCAGACGGCCGACCATTGCGGCACCGACAGGCCGACGATCGCATCGGTGGCGTTCTCGCACAGGCCGTCCGCCTGGAACAGCCAGGGCAGGTAGGTGGCGGTGGGGATCTTGTTCAGCGCCGTTTCGACCGGGTCGATGCCGCAGGAGAAGCCGGGGTGTGCCAGCACATACAGGTGCTTGCCGACGACGCCGAGCCCGCCCACCGCCGCCGCCAGCCCGAGCGCCGCGCCGACCTTCGGCTTGCGCGCAAACGCGCCGACCAGGCAGCCGGTCGCGATCGCCAGGAACAGGTAGCGCTGGATCACGCACAGCGGGCAGGGCAACATGTCCTTCACGTGCTGCAGATACAGCGCGGCCCCGATCAGCAACAGGCAGACGGCGGCGGTCGACAGCAGAATGGAGCGCGAGTTCATGTGTGATGATTGTCCGAAAGTGAAGGCGCCAATTCTCGCACAAATGCGTACACCTCAGCCCGTGTCCACTTTGGGGTCTGACCCCGACATGGACACGAGCTCAGCTTTACTCACGTGCAGCGCGACACTAACGATGACAGGCTGAATCGCTGAAAAATATCAGCATTGATGGGACCGTGTCCATGTCGGGGTCTGACCCCGGATGGACACAGGCTGAGCATTAACGATCAGTCGCCCAGCGCGGCAAGCTGTTCGGCCTGGTGTTCGGCGGCGAGGGCGTTGGTGAGGTCGGTCAGGTCGCCGTCCATGATCATGTCCAGCTTGTACAGCGTGAGGTTGATGCGGTGGTCCGTCATGCGGCCCTGGGGGAAGTTGTAGGTGCGGATGCGTTCGCTGCGGTCGCCGCTGCCGATCAGGCTCTTGCGCGTGGCTGCTTCCTGCGACTGCTGTTCGCGCAGCTGCACGTCCTTGATGCGCGCCGCCAGCACCTTCAGCGCGGAAGCCTTGTTCTTGTGCTGCGAGCGGTCGTCCTGGCATTCGACGACGATGCCGGTCGGCAGGTGCGTGAGCCGCACCGCGGAGTCGGTCTTGTTGATGTGCTGGCCGCCGGCACCGGAGGCGCGGTAGGTGTCGATGCGCAGGTCGGCCGGGTTGATGTGCACGTCTTCCACCTCGTCCGCCTCCGGCATCACGGCCACCGTGCAGGCGGACGTGTGGATGCGGCCCTGGGTTTCCGTGGCCGGCACGCGCTGCACGCGGTGGCCGCCGGACTCGAACTTCAGCTTCGAGTAGGCGCCGTTGCCGACGATGCGCGCGATGACCTCCCGGTAGCCGCCCAGATCGCTTTCCGACGCGGACACGATTTCCACCTGCCAGCGGCTGCGCTCGGCAAAGCGCGTGTACATGCGCAAGAGGTCGCCGGCGAACAGGGCCGATTCGTCGCCGCCCGTGCCGGCACGGATCTCGAGGAAGATGTTGCGCTCGTCGTTGGCATCCTTCGGCAGCAGCATTTTCTGCAGGTCCAGCTCCAGGGCTGCCAGGCGCGCCTTGCCGGCCTCGATTTCTTCCAGGGCGAAGTCCTTCATGTCCGGATCGGCCAGCATCTGCTGCGCCTCGTCGATATCGCCCTGGGCGCCCTGGTAGTCCTTGTAGAGCGCCACCAGCGGGCCCAGCTCGGCGTGCTCGCGCGTCATCTTGCGGTAGCTGTCCATATTGGCCGTGGCCCCTTCGGACATCAGCAGTTCGTCCAGCTCGACGAGGCGGTTGGCGAGTTGGTCCAGCTTGGCCAGCATTGATGGTTTCATGGTCTTGTTCTGGGTATGGTGGGACAGGCCGCGCGGCGGTGGCCGGCGGCACGGGAAGGCAGGGGAGGGCCGCTAACGGCGGCCGCGGAACAGCTGGGGCAGCAGCTCGGCGAGCTGGGCGCGTTCGTCGCCTTGCGCGCGGTGCAGGGCCTGTTGCGGGCCGTGCATGAACTTGGCCGTGAGGCCCTTCGACAGCGCTTCCAGCACGGCATCGATGTCCTCGCCGCGGGCCAGCAGCTTGCGGGCGCGGTCGAGCTCGGCCTGGCGGATCGCCTCGCCGTTTTCATGCAGGTTCTGGATGACGGGCACCACGGCGCGGTCGTCGACCCAGTGCATGAACGACTGCACGCGCGTCTCGATGATGGCCTCGGCCTGCGCCACGGCGGCCTGGCGGTTCTCCAGCCCGGCCTGCACCACCTTGCCCAGGTCGTCGACGGTGTACAGGAACACGTCGTTCAGGCGCGCCACTTCCGGTTCGATATCGCGCGGCACCGCCAGGTCGACCATGAACATCGGCTTGTGGCGGCGCGCTTTCACGGCGCGCTCGACCATGCCGAGGCCGATCAGCGGCAGCGACGAGGCTGTCGAGGAAATCAGGATGTCGTAATGGTGCAGCTGGGTCTGCAGGTCGGCCAGTCGCACGGCCTTGCCGTTGAAGCGGTGCGCCAGCTGCTCGCCCCGTTCCAGCGTGCGGTTCGCGACCGTGACGGACTTCGGATTCTGCGCCGCGAAGTGCGTGGCGCACAGCTCGATCATCTCGCCGGCCCCGATGAACAGCACGTTCTGCTCGGACAACTTGTCGAAGATGCGCTGCGACAGCCGCACGGCGGCGGCGGCCATCGACACGCTCTGCGCGCCGATCTCGGTGGTGCTGCGCACTTCCTTGGCGACCGAGAAGCTGCGCTGGAACAGCTGGTGCAGATAGGTGCCGAGGCCGCCCGCTTCGTCGGCGGTGCGGATCGCATCCTTGATCTGGCCGAGGATCTGGGTTTCGCCCAGCACCATCGAATCGAGCCCGGAGGCGACACGGAACGTGTGGCGCACCGCCTCGTGCTGCGGCAGCATGTACAGGTGGGGCCGCAGTTCGGCGTAGTTCAGCTGGTGGAAATCGGCCAGGAAATGGGCGCCGGCGTCCAGCGGGTTGGCCGCGGCGCTGGCCGCATAGAGTTCGGTGCGGTTGCAGGTGGAGAGGATTGCCGCCTCGTTGCCGCCGGTGTGCTCCAGGCGCCCGAACCAGTTGCGCGCCTCGTGCACGGCCCGGCCCAGCTGGTCAGGCGCGAACGCCAGCCGTTCGCGCAGGGCGACCGGAGCTGTGGTGTGGTTGAGGCCGACGGCTAGGAGTTGCATCTCTATACAAATCAACGACGTAGGCCACCATTATAGCCTGTTGTGCCGTCGCGGTCCCGGCGCGGCCAGCCTGGCCGCCGGTGGACAAATCGTCCCAGCTGCCGCCTTGGCAATCAGCTGCCGAGTTTTTCCAGCCGATAACCGTAGCTATAAACGGGCACGAGCCGGAAACCATTCTCCGGTTTCAGCTGCAATTTATTACGAACGCGTGACACGTGCGTATCCATCGTCCTGGACGGTACGTCCGTTTCCCTTATCCAGACGGCTTCATGAATATAAGCCCGTGACAGCGGGCGGCCGATGTTGCGGAAAAACAGCAAGGCCAGATAAAACTCCTTGTGCGTCACGTCCAGGACATGACCATCCATTAACAACCTGCCCGGACGGGTTTCAAAAACATATTGGCCGAAAGTCAGTTGTTCGGCGCCATTCTGCGTGGGGAAGGCGCGCCGCAGCAGGGCCTGCACGCGGGCCACCATTTCGCTGCGCCGCAGGGGCTTGATCATGTAGTCGTCGGCGCCCGCATCGAGGCCGGACACGATGTCGTCCTCGCCGGAGCTGGTGGTCATGAACATCACGGGGGCATTCTCGTTGAGCCGCTCGCGCGCCTTGCGCATCAGCTCGGCGCCACCCATGTCGCTGACCTGCCAGTCGAATATCAGCATGTCATAGCTTTCCTTGCGCAGCTGGCCCAGCAGATCCTTCCCGCTCTGGAAACCATGGCAAATGTGACCGGCGGAAGTCAGGACCTGGGAAATCAGATCGGTCTGACTGCGGTCATTATCGAGGACGACAATTCTCATCTTATCTGGAAGTTAAAACCCGGAAGTAAGGCTTGGTCACCGGGAATATAACAGGATTCGGTTAGCCAGTTACCTTTTTGACTAACTATTTCTTTGAATCCACATCCTGAAAGTCGGTGTGCGAGCCAGCGTGCGATAACACGGTACACTGGTTAAACGCTATTTTCAATAAACTTTTACATTTGGCAATTATTTAGCCACGGAAAATTTTTGTTGCACCGATGGCACCGATGGCCCGGTTGCGGGCCTGGAATCGCGGCAGGGAGCGGTGGGAAAAAGGCGAAAACGGCTGTTGGCCACGTTGGAACCGCGCGACCGGGTGCTACTGCCGGGCTCGTGTCCATGTCGGGGTCTGACCCCGGGGTGGACACGGGCTCGGGCGTGGATCAGGCGTCCGGCAGTACCACGTTGACGTCGAGCACCTCGAGGTTGCCCTGGCGGTCCAGCGAGATCTTGATGTCGTCGGCGTTCACCTTGGTGTACTTGGAGATGACTTCGATCAGTTCCTTGTGCAGCGCCGGCAGGAAGTCCGGACCCGTGCGGCCGTTGCGCTCGCGCGCGATGATGATCTGCAAGCGCTCCTTGGCGGCGTTGGCCGTCTTGGGCTTGCTGGGGAACAGGAAGGATAGCAGCGCCATTTACTTTGCTCCAAAGATGCGCTTCAGCAGGCCCGGCTTCTCGTAGTCGGTAAAGCGCAGCGGCTTTTCCTCGCCGAGGAAGCGGGCCACCACGTCTTCGTAGGCTTCCGCCACGTCGGTGCCCTTGAAGTGGATCGCCGGGTTGCCCTGGTTCGACGCGTGCAGCACCTGCTCCGATTCCGGCACGATGCCGATCAGCGGGATGCGCAGGATTTCCTGCACGTCCGTGTAGCTCAGCATCTCGCCCGCTTCCACGCGCTTCGGCGAATAGCGGGTGATCAGCAGGTGTTCCTTGACCGGCTCGCCGCCCGACTGGGCGCGGCGCGACTTGGCCTGGATGATGCCCAGGATGCGGTCTGAATCGCGCACCGACGACACTTCCGGATTGGTCACCACGATGGCTTCGTCGGCGAACGTCAGCGCCATCAGCGCGCCGTGCTCGATGCCGGCCGGCGAGTCGCAGATGATGTATTCGAAGCCCATGGCGATCAGCTCGGCCAGCACGACCTCGACGCCGTCTTCCGACAGGGCATCCTTGTCGCGCGTCTGCGAGGCGGGCAGGATGAACAGGTTGTCGCAGTGCTTGTCCTTGATCAGGGCCTGGTTCAGCGAGGCTTCCTTGTTGATCACGTTGATCAGGTCGTAGACGACGCGGCGTTCGCAACCCATGATCAGGTCCAGGTTGCGCAGGCCGACGTCGAAGTCGATCACGGCGGTCTTGAATCCACGCAGCGCCAGGCCGGTGGAGAAGCTGGCGCTCGAAGTGGTCTTGCCGACTCCGCCCTTGCCGGACGTCACAACAATAATTCTTGCCACAAATAATCCTTTTCAGATGAAAGCCTGGCGCGCAACGGTCTGCGGGCCTGCCGGAGATTGCTTAATTAACAGATTGTATATCCAGTCTGTCACCGACGAGCCTGATTTGTGCGGGTTTGCGGGCCTGCTCGGCCGGGAAACCGTCCTCGAACGTGCTGTACACGCCGGCGATCGACACCAGTTCCGGCGCCATCGAGAGGGCGAAAATGCGGGCACCGGCATCGCCGGAAGCACCGGCCAGCGCCCGGCCGTTCAGCGTGTTGTAGACGTGGATGCTGCCATCGGCGATCAGCTCGGCGCCGTTGTTGACGACGGCCATCACGATCAGGTCGCCGCCGCGCGCGTAGATGCGCTGGCCGGCGCGTACCGGCGTGTCGATGATCAGGGTGCCGGCATTGGCTTGTGGCGCTGGCGCGGGCGTCGCGGCCGCTGGTGCCTGGGCAGTCGGTGCGGTCTCGGACACCGGAACCGCTTCCGGTGCTGCGCTGGCCGGTGCCGCGCTGGACGTGGACACGTCGCGCTTGCCCGAATCGAGCGACAGTCCCAGTGCCTGGATTTCATCGACCATGTCCGGCCGCGCATTGCGCACCGCCACCGGATTGAGCCGGTATTTCTTCAGCAGCGCGATGGTGCTGGCCCAGTCGATCCGCTCGCAGCCCGGTGCCAGGTCGCCCACGTCGATGACGGCGAGGTCGCCCTCGAAGAAGTCGGACACGCCGCCCGTCATGCCCTTCAGGGCCGCGTCGAGCGCGATGCCGTCGGACGTGTGCAGGATGGCGGAGACGGCGACAACCGTGGAAATCTTGATTTCGATGGGTTTCTGGAACGGGCTTTTGGACATGACAGGAGTAAAAGTTCGGGCTGGCCCGGGCCCGAGCATTTTACTGTCAAAAATTAATTAGCTGGGGGCATTTCGTGCATGGAAAGGGGGACGCCATGCGGGTTCCGTCGCCCTTCCGCAGCAGGGTCAACGTGAATTTTGTTCACGCATTGCCGTCGTGCTGTCACGAGGGTTAAATATTGCCGCGCTACAGTGGCCCATCCTTCCCACTTGCCTGCCGCCCATGCTGGAACTCCGCCACCTGCGCACCCTGGCCGCCCTCCGTTCCGCGGGCAGCCTGGTGCGCGCCGCCGAACTGCTGGAGCTGACCCAGTCGGCCCTGTCGCACCAGGTCAAGCTGCTGGAGGACCGCTATGGCGGCCCGCTGTTCGAGCGCAAATCCGTGCCGATCGGTTTCACCGCCACCGGCGCGCGGCTGCTGCGGCTGGCCGACCTGGTGCTGCCGGAAATCGCGCAGGCCGAGCGCGACGTGGCGCGGCTGGTGCAGGGCGACCAGGGCCGGCTGCGCATCGCGCCGGGCAGCCACGCCGCGTTCGACTGGCTGATGCCGGTGATGGACGAATTCCGCCAGCGCTGGCCGGAGGTGGAAATCGACCTGGTGGCGGAACTGCGCGATTCGCCGGCCGAACTGCTGGCTGCCGGCGAGGTGGATGTCGTCATCGGTGCCGCCTGCGGCGCGGGTGCGGTGCCGCTGTTCCGCGCCGAGATCGTGGCCGTGCTGGCGCACCAGCATCCGCTGGCGGCGCAGCGGCGGCTGGGCGGGACCGATTTTGCCGGCGCCACGCTGATCACCTATCCCGAACCGGAGCAGCAGATCGAACTGGTGCGCGACGTGCTGCGTCCCGGCGGCATCCCCTTCGTGCGCCGCACGGCCGGCATGACGGCGGCGATCCTGCAGCTGGTGGCCAGCCGCCGTGGCATCGCCGCCTTGCCGTTCTGGGCCGTGAAGCGCCACCTGGACGACGGCTACGTGACGGCCCGCCCGATCGGCGAACACGGCCTGTGGAGCGACATGGCGGTGTCGCTGGCGCCGGGGCTGCGGCACACGCCCTACGTGGTCGACTTCGTGAAGGTGCTGCGCGAGCAGTGCGCCACGCGGCTGCCGGGCGCGCGGCTGCTGGCCGAAAGGCCGCTTGGAAGCTAGAGGCCGATTGGACGTTAGGCACCGATCTGCCCGTGTCGTAGAGCTTGATGTAGATCAAATATCTCATCACTGTCGCCAATTAGCATGAAAGCCTTTGCGCCATCTCAGTCGGGAAGGAACGCTCATGCTCATCGCCCCCTCGGTTTTACCTGCGGAGTTGCTGTATGCGACCCGCACCCTCGTCGAATCGCACCTGGCCGGCTGCAACGCCCTGTGGCAGGCCGCGTTCGACAGCTCCGCCACGCTGCTGGACGTGCACGTGAAGGCGGCGCGCGCCCAGCTGGCCGCCGCCAACAGCGCCTCGAACCAGCTGCTGTTCGTGCGCGATCCCCAGGACCTGCTGGACATCGCCGCGCGCCAGGGCCAGCAGGCCTTCGACCGGGCCCAGCGCTACGGCCGGCAGATGGCCGGCGTGGCCAGCCATGCCCACGAACGATTGGGCGAGCTCGGTAAGGACATCGCTGGCTCCTCGCGGCACAACCCGATAGAATGAAATGTGGTAATCACAACCCCCGCTGGCCAAGCATGTCAGTACACTGGAGAAAGTAAATGGATGATGTAGTCATCGTTGCCGCGGCCCGTACCGCGGTTGGCAAATTCGGCGGCAGCCTGGCCAAGATTCCCGCAGCGGACCTGGGCGCCCATGTGATCAAGGGCCTGCTGGCGCAAACCGGCATCGACCCGAACCTGATCAGCGAAGTGATCCTCGGCCAGGTGCTCACGGCCGGCGTGGGCCAGAACCCGGGCCGCCAGGCCATCATCAAGGCCGGCCTGCCGGACGCGATTCCCGGCTACACGATCAACAAGGTCTGCGGCAGCGGCCTGAAGGCCACCTTCCTCGGTGCGCAGGCCATCAAGGCGGGCGATGCGGACATCATCATCGCCGGCGGCCAGGAAAACATGAGCGCCGCACCGCACGTGCTGAACGGCTCGCGCGACGGCTTCCGCATGGGTGACGCGAAGCTGACGGACACGATGATCGTCGACGGCCTGTGGGACGTCTACAACCAGTACCACATGGGCATCACGGCCGAGAACGTGGCGAAGAAGTACGAGATCTCGCGCGCCCAGCAGGACGAATTCGCGCTGCAGTCGCAGCTGAAGGCGGAAGCGGCGCAGAAGGCCGGCAAGTTCAAGGACGAGATCCTGCCGTACGAAATCGTGTCGAAGAAGGGCACCACCGTGTTCGATACCGATGAATACGTGAAGCCCGGCTCCACGCTGGAAGGCCTGCAGGGCCTGCGTCCCGCGTTCAACAAGGAAGGCAGCGTCACGGCCGGCAATGCGTCCGGCATCAACGATGGCGCCGCCGCCGTGGTGCTGATGTCCGCCTCGAAGGCGCGCGAACTGGGCCTGAAGCCGCTGGCGCGCATCAAGGCCTACGCCTCGTCCGGCCTGGATCCGGCATTCATGGGCATGGGCCCGGTACCGGCCTCGAAGCTGGCGCTGAAGAAGGCCGGCTGGTCGCCGCAGGATCTGGACCTGCTGGAAATCAACGAGGCGTTTGCCGCCCAGGCCTGCGCCGTCAACCAGGAAATGGGCTGGGACACCAGCAAGATCAACGTCAATGGTGGCGCGATCGCGATCGGCCACCCGATCGGCGCGTCCGGCGCCCGCATCCTGGTCACGCTGCTGCACGAGATGGTGCGCCGCGATGCGAAGAAGGCCCTGGCCTCGCTGTGCATCGGCGGCGGCATGGGCGTGGCGCTGGCCGTCGAACGCGAGTAATTCCGGTCGAATAACAGAGTTCCAGAAATTCGCATACACCGGGCCGCCATCGATGCGGCCCGGATTTCACGCACACAAAGGAGATAGCGATGGCACGAGTTGCATTGGTAACGGGCGGTATGGGTGGTCTGGGCGAAGCGATCTGCATCAAGCTCGTTGCGCTGGGCTACAAGGTGGTCACCACCTATTCCCCCAACAACACGAAATACCAGGGCTGGCTCGACCAGATGAAGGAGGCGGGCTACAACTTCGCCGCCTACCCGGCCGACGTGTCGGACTACGATTCGGCGCAGGAATGCGTGGCCGCGATCGTGCGCGACATCGGCCCGATCGACGTGCTGGTGAATAACGCGGGCATCACCCGCGACACCACGTTCAAGAAGATGGACAAGGTGAACTGGGATGCGGTCATCCGCACCAACCTCGATTCCGTGTTCAACATGACGAAGCCGGTGGCGGACGGCATGGTCGAGCGCGGCTGGGGCCGCATCATCAATATCTCGTCCGTCAACGGCCAGAAGGGCGCCTTCGGCCAGACCAACTATTCGGCCGCCAAGGCCGGCGTGCACGGCTTCACGAAGGCGCTGGCGCTGGAAGTGGCGCGCAAGGGCGTGACGGTGAACACCATCTCGCCGGGCTACATCGGCACCAAGATGGTCACCGACATCCCGCAGGACGTGCTGGACACGAAGATCCTGCCGCAGATCCCGATGGGCCGCCTGGGCAAGCCGGACGAAGTGGCCGGCCTGGTGGCCTACCTGTCGTCCGAGGAAGCGGCGTTCGTGACGGGCGCGAACATCGCCATCAACGGCGGCCAGCACATGTCGTAAGCGGTACGAGTCGTCAACAGCACAAGTCTTGAAACAGCACGAGTCTTAAACAGCACGAGTCTTAAACAGCACGAGTCTTAAAACAGCACGAGCAGCCGTCCCGGCGGGACAGGCACCTGTGGCACGGCGCGAGCCGGCGGCAGGTCCCTGTCCCGCTTTTTTTGGCCGCGATTACAATGGTGGGCATGCCATCCCTACTGCCCGACGGAGCCTCGATGCCTGATCCCACACCCGCGTTGCCCCCGCTGTTTCCCACCATCGCGCCGCTGCGCAGCGGCATGCTGCCGGTCGACGAGCTGCACACGCTCTACTGGGAGGAGGTCGGCAATCCGCAGGGCATCCCCGTGGTCTTCCTGCATGGCGGGCCCGGCGCCGGCCTGTCCCCGCACCACCGGCGCTTCTTCGATCCGCGCCACTACCGCGTGATCCTGTTCGACCAGCGCGGCGCGGGCCAGTCCACGCCGCTGGGCGAGGTGCGCAACAACACCACGCAGCTGCTGGTGGACGATATCGAGAAGCTGCGCGCGCTGATGGGCATCGAGCAGTGGCTGGTGTTCGGCGGCTCATGGGGTTCCACCCTGGCGCTGGCGTATGGCGAAGCGCATCCGGAACGCTGCCTGGGCTTCATCCTGCGCGGCATCTTCCTGTGCACGCCGCTGGAAGTGGACTGGTTCATCGACGGCGCCCAGTGGTTCCATCCCGAGATCCACGAGGAATTCGCCGCGCCGATTCCCGAGGACGAGCGGGGCGACCTGCTGCAGGCCTACTACAAGCGCATCATGGACGACGACCCGGCCGTCTACTGGCCCGCCGTGCGGGGCTGGAGCCGCTTCGAAGGGCGCCGCGTGTTCCTGCTGCCGCAGCCGGAAGAGGCGCCGTGCGACACGCTCGACCTGGGCATCGGCCGCCTCGAGGCCCACTACATGGCGAACATGGCGTTCTTCGAGGACGACCAGCTGCTCCGGAACATCGGCCGCATCGCCCACCTGCCGGCGACCATCGTGCAGGGGCGCTACGACGTGATCTGTCCGCCGTTCACGGCCTGGCGCCTGCACAAGGCCTGGCCCGGCTCCGTCGTGAAGATGGTGCCCGATGCCGGCCATGGCGCAATGGAGGCGGGCATCTGCCGCGAACTGGTCGCGGCCACCGAGCAGTTCCGCCGCTTCCGGCGCTTCGACTAGGCGTTACGCTACGGGTAAGTTCGGATATCGGGCGGGACCGGGAGGCTGCTACACTGGCGCCTGGGACCGGAACCGTTTCCGTCAATAATTAGATCAAACAATGAATATCCAGCTGGGCGATATCGGCCACATCATTCAACTGGCGATCGCGCCGGTGTTCCTCCTGAACGGCGTGTGCACCAACCTGCAGGTGCTGATCAACCGGCTCGCGCGCATCATCGACCGCTCGCGCGTGCTGGAAGACCGCCTGGACGTCGCCTACAACGACACCTACCTGAACGAACTGGACGTGCTGTACCGGAGATCGCACCTGATCAACCTGGCGATCACGCTGTCGACCGCCTGCGGCCTATTCGTCTGCCTCGTCATCGCGCTGCTGTTCATCGGCGACACCGCCAACCTCACGCTCGACAAGTACATCGCCGGCCTGTTCGTGGCCGCCGTGATCAGCCTGATCTTCAGCTTCGGCTTCCTGCTGCGCGAGATCTTCATCGCTTCGGCCGCCATGCGCGCGATGCGCCACGTGCGCCGGGCGCCCAAAACCTACGAACCAGCCAACGAGTAAGAAGCACATCATGCACGACTATCAACGTCCCCCGACCCTGCACCGCTACGGCCCGCAGAGCGAACTCGAACTGGCGCTGCGCCAGGGCCAGTTCGCGCTGCGTCCCGTCGGCGGCTTCCTCACGCTGTCGTTCTCGCAGGCGTGGCGCCGCGAGCTGTTCGACCACTTCGGTGCGGACAGCTGCCTCGTCATCCACAACAGCGAGGAATTCGGCGAGCGCGTGCACCGCGCCGTCCAGCGCACCCTGCCCAACTGGGCGGGCATCGACGGCGCCGTCGAATACGGCACCCGCGCGGCACTGGGCGCCGCCTTCACGATGGGCACGCAGGATGCCATCGAACAGGAATGGAAATTCGCCTGGCGGCCGATGCATGCGCAGGCCAGCCTGAATCCGGTGGTGATCCGCATCGGCAGCCTGGAGAATTTCGCGGAAGTGCGCTCGCGGGATTTCTACCCGGCTTGAGCCGAGGCTTAGCGGGGCAGGCCGGCCGTCGAGGCCTGCGAGCGGGCCAGGTCGGTGCTGCTGGAGGGCAGGTTGCGGGGCGCGATGCCCTTGTCGAGCCGCACCAGCACGGCGCCCATCATGCGCTCGACGTCGCTGCGGATGATGTTCGTGCCGAGGATGCCCGGCACGTAGAAGCTCGGCATCATGCGGCCCGAATACTGGATGCGCGTGCCGCCCGTCTCCGGGATCGGCGCCAGCTCCCAGCGCGATTCGTAATGCTTCATGTCGCCCGAGATCAGCGCGATGTCGATCGACGTCATCGGCTGCTCGGTGGCGCGCACGATCAGGTGCACGGCGCGCGACATGAACAGGAAGCGCGCGGTGCCGAACTGCTCGATGATCACCTCGTTGCCGTTGCGGGACAGCACCCGGCAGGACGCCAGGTCCGGCACGAATTCCTCCATGCGGTCATAGCCCGTCAGGATGCGCCAGACGGTGGGCAGCGGCGCCTGCACGCTGCCGGTCGCATCGATCTCGTACATGTGCATGGCATCCTGCGTCACCCGCTTGACGGACACCTGCAGCTTCGGCGTCTCCGCTTTCGGCGTGTCGCCCCGCGGCGCCTGCGCGAACGCGAGCGCCGGCACGGTACAGCCGATCAGCAGGAACAACAGGAGTTGCTTCATGGTTCCAGCGTAAGGGAACTGATCCCGGAACACAAGACCGCACGCCCGTTCGATTCAGCCCACGGTTACCCAGCGCACGCAGTCCATTGCAACCGTCCAGCCCGTGTCCACCAAGGGGGCGGCGCAGGGGTTTCGACAGGCGTAGCTTGGCGCCTGCGAAGCGGTGACGGCTTGCAAGCCGTCACTCCTTCCAGACCCCACATGGACAGTCTCAGCCGTCCAACATAGTTGAGTTCGTGTCCATGTAGGGGTCTGACCCCAAGGTGGACACGGGCTGGGCGGTAGAAGTCGTCAGTGCGCGCTGGCGGCGGGCTGGCGGAAGGTGTCGAGGACGTGGGCGGTGATGCCGTTGGCGAGTTCTTCCTCGCCGATGAAGATCTTGCCGGCGTGTTCCTGGCGCAGCAGCTCGGCTTCCTCTTCGCTGTGGGTGCGCACGACGGTGCGGATGTCCGGGTTCAGCGTGCGCGCGATCTCGATCATCGTGCGCACGTGGAAGGTGTCCGGCGTGGCGATCACCAGCATGCGGGCGTGGGCGATGTGGGCCTGGATCAGCACCGCCGGCTCGCTGGCGTCGCCCGCCACCGCCGGGATGCCATTGCGGCGCAGCTCATCGACCATGTCGCGGTTCTGTTCGGCGACGACGAAGTGGATGCCGTTCTCGATCAGCGTGCGCGCGATGCGGCGGCCCACGCGGCCGTAGCCGACGAGGACGACCTGGCCGGCCAGCTTGGTGCGCGCGGTCGTCGTCGGCAGCTCGGCCAGCGGATCGGCCGGACGCTCGAAGCGGGCCGCCAGCCGCGGATTGTTACCGAGCCAGCGCTCCAGTGGCCGGATCGCCGCGAACACCAGCGGGTTCAGTGCGATCGAGATGATCGCGCCGGCCAGGATCAGGCTCTGGCCTTCCTGCGGCATCAGATGCAGCGAGATGCCCAGCGCAGCCAGGATGAACGAGAACTCGCCGATCTGCGCCAGGCTGGCCGAGACCATCAGCGCCGTGCGCGCCGGATAGCGCAGCACCACCACCAGCACGAATGCGGCGATCGATTTGCCGAACACGATGATGGCGACGACGGCCAGCAGCTGCAAAGGCTGCTCGACGATGATCGACGGCTCGAACAGCATGCCCACCGAGACGAAGAACAGCACGGCGAACGCATCGCGCAGCGGCAGCGATTCCTGGGCCGCGCGGTGCGACAGTTCCGATTCGCGCAGCACCATGCCGGCAAAGAAGGCGCCCAGCGCGAACGAGATACCGAACAGCTTGGTGGCGGCGAAGGCGATGCCGACGGCGGCGGCGATCACGCACAGCGTGAACAGTTCGCGCGAACCGGTGCGCGCCACCTGCCACAGGATCCACGGGAACAGCTTGCGGCCCACCAGCAGCATGAACGCCACGAAGGCGGCCACCTGGCCCAGCGTGATCCCCAGGGTCATCCAGATATTGGCATCCGGATCGACGCCGCTCGTGTCGCCGCCCAGCGAGGGCGCCAGCGCCGGCAGCAGCACCAGCACCAGCACGGTGACGAGATCCTCGACCACCAGCCAGCCCACCGCGATGCGGCCGTTGAAGGAATCGAGGATGCCCCGTTCTTCGAGCGCACGCAGCAGCACCACCGTGCTGGCCACCGACAGCGCCAGCCCGAACACGAGGCCGCCGCCGATCGTCCAGTCCCACCAGTAGGCCAGACCCATGCCCATCGCGGTGGCCGCGGCGATCTGCAGCACGGCGCCGGGCAGCGCCACCTTGCGCACTTCCCACAGGTCGTCCAGCGAAAAGTGCAGGCCCACGCCGAACATCATCAGCATCACGCCGATCTCGGCGAGCTGGCCGGCCAGGTGTGCGTCGGCCACGAAGCCGGGCGTGGCGGGACCAAGGAGGATGCCGGCGGCCAGGTAGCCCACCAGCGCGGGCAGCTTGACCTTGGTGGCGAGGAAGCCGAACACGAGGCCGAAGCCCAGCGCGGCGGCGATGGTGGTGATCAGGGTGACGTCATGGGGCATGCAGGCGGGGTTCCTTTCGGGGATGGAGGGAGGACTCGTGCGGGAAACGGCAAGCCATTTCCGCATCGAGTATAAACCGTCATCCCCGGCCGGCCTTGGAAACCGCCGGCGCTGGCGCTGCTGCTGATGTTGCGGCAAGTGCCGCTGCAGGTGTCCACGGAAGGTGTCCGACACCATTCCCGATCGCGGCAGTGACCGCAATGAGGCGTGTGGCGGGAACGGTGCCAGCCACCGGTTGGCCTCCGGTATCAGCCACCGGTTGGACCTGGCCCCGCTTACAGCTTCTGCACCACCACGCTGCCGATCGAATACCCGGCACCGAACGAGCAGATCACGCCGTAGGCGCCCTGTGGCAGGTCGTCCTGGTATTTATGGAAGGCGATAATCGAGCCGGCCGACGACGTGTTCGCATACGTGTCCAGCACCACCGGCGCTTCGGACGGCTCGGCATCGCGGCCCAGGATCAGGCGCGCGATCAGCTGGTTCATGCTCAGGTTGGCCTGGTGCAGCCAGAAGCGCTTCACCTGCGTCACGTCCAGGCCCGCGCTGGCGATCGAGTTCTTGATCATCTCGGCCGCCATCGGGCACACGTCCTTGAACACTTTGCGGCCCTGCTGCTTGAACAGCTTGTCCGGCTGGCCGATGCCCGACTCGTCGAAGCGGTTCATGAAGCCGTAGTTGTTGCGGATATTGTTCGAGAACGACGTCTTGAGCTTCATGTCGAGGATCGCGAAGCGGTGCTCAGACACGGCCGCATCGGCCGCCTCGATCACCATCGCCGTGCAGGCGTCGCCGAAGATGAAGTGGCTGTCGCGGTCGCGGTAGTCGATATGGCCGCTGGTGATTTCCGGGTTCAGCACGAGCACCGCGCGCGCCTGCCCCGTCTGCACGGCGGTGGCGGCGGTCTGGATGCCGAACGTGGCGGAGGAACAGGCCACGTTCATGTCGAAGCCGAAGCCTTCGATGCCCAGTTCCTGCTGCACTTCGATGGCCATGGCCGGATAGGCGCGCTGCATGTTCGAGCAGGCGACGACGACCATGTCGATATCGGCCGGCGTGCGGCCGGCGCGTTCCAGCGCCTGGCGCGCGGCGGCCACGCAGATCTCGGCCTGCAGCGACAGTTCGTCGTTGGACCGTTCGGGGATCTGCGGCGCCAGGCGGCGCGGATCGAGCGCGCCGGCCTTCTCCATCACGTAGCGGGACTTGATGCCGGAAGCTTTCTCGATGAAGGCGGCGGACGACGGTTCCAGCGCGGTCGCGGTGCCGGCGGCGATGGCGGCGGCATTCTCGTCGTTGAACAGAGCCACGTAGGCGTTGTAGCTTTCCACCAGCTCTTCGTTGGAGATGGCGTGCGGCGGCGTGAAGAGGCCGGTCCCGCTGATGACGGCTTGTTTCATGGGCAAACTTTCGAAATCGTTAAGGCGCGGATCGTGAGCGCGCCTGGGTCGGCGCCGATTTTACCCCAATCGCCGCATGAAAAAACGGCGCCGCGGGTTCTCCCCGGGCGCCGTCCTCCGCTCTGCCGTCTTCCTTATTTGCCGGTCACCGGCGTGGCCGCCTGCACGATCGTCGATTCCGGTTTCGCCGTCTGCACGGGCAGGCCCTTCAGCTGGTTCAGCGCCTGCGTCAGCTGGAAATCGCCGGCGCTGCCGTATTCGAGCGGCTCGCGCTTCTTCTCCAGCGCCAGGATGCGCACCTGTTCTTCCAGCTCGTCGCGGCGGTCCCTGGCGGCCTCCGTGTCGCGGTCGTTGGACAGGTGCTTGGCCAGGTCCGCCTCGCGCATGCGCAGCGCGTTCAGGCCGTCGCCATCGGCGTATTCGTTGACCAGCACGTCCGGCACGATGCCCTTGGCCTGGATCGAGCGGCCGTGCGGCGTGTAGTAACGCGCGGTCGTGAGCTTCAGCGCCGTGTCGGACGTCAGCTGGCGGATCGTCTGCACCGAGCCCTTGCCGAAGGTCTGGCTGCCGATGATGGTGGCGCGCTTGTAGTCCTGCAGCGCGCCGGCCACGATCTCGGAGGCGGACGCGGAACCCGTGTTGACCAGCACCGTGAGCGGCACGCGCTTCAACGCGTCCGGCAGGCGTGCCAGCGGATCGCTGTCGCTGCGCAGCGAATAGAACTCGGGCCGCGCGTAGTAGGTCTGTTTGGAGTCGGCCACCTGGCCGTTGGTGGAGACGATGGCGGCGTCCTTCGGCAGGAACGCCGCGGCCACGCCGATCGCGCCCTGCAGCACGCCGCCCGGATCGTTGCGCAGGTCCAGCACGATGCCTTTCAGCTGCGCATCCTGCTTGTACAGTTCGGTGATCTTGGCGGCCAGGTCGTCCAGGGTCGGCTCCTGGAACTGCGCCACGCGCAGCCACGCATAGCCCGGCTCGATGATCCTGCCCTTGACGCTTTTCTGGTGGATCTCCTCGCGCACCAGGCTGAAGGTGAGGGGCTGCGGCTCGTCGCGGCGCAGCACCGTCAGCGTCACCTTGCTGTTCGGCTCGCCGCGCATCTTCTTCACCGATTCGTCCAGCGACAGGCCCTTGAGCGGCGTGGTGTCCAGCCGCGTGATCAGGTCGCCCGCCTTGATGCCGGCGCGCCAGGCCGGCGAATCCTCGATCGGCGCAACGATCTTGATGGTGCCGTCCTCGCTCTGGGCGATCTCGATGCCCAGGCCCACGAACTTGCCCTGCGAGCCTTCGCGCAGCTCCGCGTAGGCCTTCTTGTCCAGGTAGGCCGAATGGGGATCGAGCGAGGCAACCATGCCCGAAATCGCGTCGGCCAGCAGTTTCTTGTCCTCGACCTGCTCGACATAATCGGACTTGATGAGGCCATACACATCGGCCAGCTGGCGCAGTTCCTCCAGCGGCAGCGCCGGCTCCGCGGGCCGCTGCGCCATCGCGGAAAACTGCAGCGACACGGCGATGCCCGCCACCACCCCCACGCCCACCAGGCCGGCGCTCTTCATGCGCTTGCCGACCCGTCCCTTGATGCTGTCCTCGTTCCTGCTTTCCATGCTCATGGCGACCCTTCCAAAGCGGCGCGCACGGGCGCCGCTGGCCCAGTATAAACCCGAACGGCCGCGCTGGCGGCGGCTTCCCGGCCCGGCGGCCGCCGTTTTACGGGGATTTACGCCACCCTTAAGGATGGGGAAAAGCGGCACCGGATGTTGCGGCTTTCGACGTCTTGTAGACCTTCCGTTAATGAGAGTAAGTAAATGTAAGAATGCCGGAAAGCACCGATTTCGCGTCCTAAACTGGGTTTGTATTTCTCTCTACCCTGAAGTGGTTTTAGCCTGCGCCCCCCCGGTGCAGGCTTTTTTTTGCACGGAGTTTTCCATGATGATTCGTACCAAGGGCGCGGCTGCGCTGACTTCGGCAATCGTGGCGTTCGCGCTGCTGGCCGCCGGCCCCGCGTCCGCGCTGCCCGTCAACGAAATGCGGGCGCAGGATCTGCTGATGATGGCGCCTGCGCTGAAGGACTCGCTGAAGCTGAACGCCAACCAGGCCACGCTGTGGCAGCAGACCGAGAGCCGCACCCGCACGCTGCTGCGCGAACGCCAGTCGCGCGAGGAGCGCCAGCAGGCGGCGGCGCTGCAGGCCTTGCAGGGCAAGGACGTGGAACTGCGCGAAGTGACCGGCGCCCTCGATGCGGAAAGCGCCCTGCTGCTGGCCGAGGAAAAGCAGCTGCGCGAATGGTGGCTGACGGTGAACGACGCCCTCGACGAAACCCAGCGGCGCGCGGTGGCCGTGTTCCTCGTCGAGCAGATGCAGCGCAAGGCCGAGGGGCCGGGCGGTGGCGGTGCGCCGCGCAGCGATGGCGAGGGACGCGGCGGTCACCGGGGCGGCGGCGGTCCCGGCGGCATGGGCGGCGGGATGGGCGGCAAGGGCGGCGGGGGCGCGGGCGGCATCAATATCGGCCTGTAAGGCACGCAGGCGTAGCAAAAAGACCACGACCGGCGGCGTGGTCTTTTTTTATTCCCGGCCGGGCGTATGGTATTGTCGATTGCCCGGCAACGACCGGGCATCACTGTCATAGACCCAGATCCACAAGAGGGAACTACCTTGAAACGACACCTGTTAAGTGCATTAACGCTGGGCCTGCTGGCCGGCGTCTGCGGCATTGCCGGCGCGGCCGACAAGGCCTCCGCGAGCAAGGCCGCTTCCGGCATCGCTACCGAGTATGTCGACCCATCCGTGCGCGCCCAGGACGACTTCTTCGTGCACACCAACGGCAAATGGCTGGCCACCACGGAGATCCCGGCGGACAAGTCCAGCTGGGGCTCGTTCGCCAAGCTGCGCGAGGATATCCAGCCGCAGCTGCGCCAGATCATCGAGGACGCGGCAGCCGCCAAGAATGCCGGCGCCGAGCAGCAGCGCATCGGCGACTTCTACGCCAGCTTCATGGACGAAGCACGTGTCGAACAGCTGGCCATCGCGCCGCTGAAGGACCAGCTGGCGCGCATCGCCGCCATCGGCGACAAGAAGGCATTGCCGGAGCTGTTCGCCACCGCCAACCGTTATGGCGTGACGATGCCCATCAATTTCGGCATCCACCAGGACAACCGCGATTCGACCAAGTACGTGGCCGACTTCTACCAGGACGGCCTGGGCCTGCCGGACCGCGACTACTACCTGAAGAAGGACGATGCCAAGCTGGCCGATGCGCTGGCCAAGTATGAAGTCCACGTGGCAAAGATGCTGACTCTGGCCGGCGATGCGAACGCCGCCGCCAATGCAAAAGCCATCGTGGCCTTCGAAACGGAACTCGCAAAGATCCAGTGGAGCAAGGTCGAGCTGCGCGATCCCGTCAAGGCCTACAACAAGGTCGACATCGCCAAGGTGGGCGAGCTGATGCCGGGCTTCGACTGGAACGCCTACCTGGCCGCCACGGGCGTGCAGGGCAAGGCCACGTACGTGATCGTCAGCCAGCCGACCTACCTGCAGGGCCTGGACAAGGTGCTGGCCAGCACGTCGCTCGACACGCTGAAGGCCTATGCGCAATGGCACCTGATCCACGAAGCGGCACCTTACCTGTCGAAGGCCTTCGTGGACGAGAACTTCGCGTTCTACGGCACCACGCTGTCCGGCGCGACGGAAAACCGGCCCCGCTGGAAGCGCGGCGTGAGCACCACGGAATCGGCGCTGGGCGAAGCGATCGGCAAGGTCTATGTGCAGCAGCACTTCCCGCCCGAGTACAAGGCGCGCATGGAAGCCCTGGTGAAGAACCTGCTGACCGCCTTCCGCCAGAGCATCAACACGCTGGACTGGATGACCCCGGCCACCAAGAAGGAAGCACAGGCCAAGCTGGCCAAGTTCACCACCAAGATCGGCTACCCGAACAAGTGGCGCGACTACTCCGCGCTGACGGTCAAGCGTGACGACCTGGTGGGCAATGTGTGGCGCGCCGCCGAGTTCAACTACAACAAGGAGCTGAACAAGCTGGGCAAGCCGATCGACCGCGACGAGTGGCTGATGACGCCGCAGACGGTGAACGCCTACTACAACCCGGAAATGAACGAGATCGTGTTCCCGGCCTCGATCCTGCAGCCGCCGTTCTTCGATCCGAAGGCGGATGACGCGGTGAACTATGGCGGCATCGGCGGCGTGATCGGCCACGAGATCAGCCACGGCTTCGACGACCAGGGCGCCCAGTACGACGGCGACGGCAACCTGCGCGACTGGTGGAGCGCGGCCGACCACAAGAACTTCAAGGCCAAGACGGGCCAGCTGGTGGCGCAGTACAGCGCCTTCAGCCCGCTGCCCGGCTACAACGTCAACGGCGAACTGACGCTGGGCGAGAACATCGGCGACAACTCCGGCCTGGCCGTGGCCTACAAGGCCTACAAGCTGTCGCTGAAGGGGAAGAAAGCGCCGGTGATCGACGGCCTGACGGGCGACCAGCGCTTCTACATGGGCTGGTCGCAGGTATGGCGCATGAAGATGCGCGAACCGGCCCAGATCGTGCAGATCAAGACCGACCCGCACGCGCCGGGCCAGTTCCGCGCCAACGGCACGATGCGCAACCAGCCGGGCTTCTACGAGGCATTCGGTGTCAAGTCGGGCGACAAGATGTACCTGCCGCCGAAGGACCGCGTGATCATCTGGTAAGCGTTTGATTCGAGGCTTGCGAGGCCGCCTGCGGGCGGCCTTTTTCATGGCCGCCCGCTTTTTGCAGGCGTAAAAAAACCGCTCCGGGGAGCGGTCCCGTGTCGGATTTCCTGCCAGTGCGTCAGGCTTTCGGCGGCGCTGCGGGCGCCGCTTCGGCGGCAGGCGCATTCTCCGCAGGCGCGGCGGCGGCCGGTGCGGGCACTTCCGGTTCCTTGAACTTGGCGCCGGACTGGTTGGCCATGAAGACCACGGCGCGCGCCACTTCCACGTCATCGAGATCCGGGTTGCCGCCCTTGGCCGGCATCGCGCGGATGCCTTCGATGGCGTGCTTGACGACCGTGTCGTAGCCCTGCGCGATGCGCGCCGCCCACGAGCCGGCGTCGCCCACTTTCGGCGCACCGGCCACGCCCGCGCCATGGCAGGCCTGGCAGGTGGAGGTGTAGATCGCCTCGCCGCCCTGCAGCACCTTCGGCGCACTGGCGTCCTTGAAGGTGAAGCCCTCGTCGGCAACGGGTTTCAGGCGCGTGGCGATGGATTCGGCCGACATGGCGTTCGAGCCGGCGCCGGTGAGCTGCTTCTGCGTGACGTACTGGACGAGGAGGATGATGCCGAAGATGGTAACGAGGAAGAAGCCTACGACTGCTGCGATGAGTTGCTTGGGCGTCCGGATCGCGGACTGGTGCTCGTGGTGTGCGTCGCTCATGATTTCCTTAGTACAAAGGCTGGTCGACCAGCGTTAATGTTTTGACATCCGGGGTACTTGGGTATGGCAGACTTCTTGCCTGAGGGCGAAACGATTATAGTCTCAAAGTTATCGCTTGCGAAACGTTCTGGCAGCGTTGGCAAGCAGGCCGCGGAGCGTCGCCAGAGTGAAATAGTTGTGCTTCGAGATAGACGTGCGCGGGGAAAGCCGGTATCCTTCGGCTTCTCGCAAGACCCGTGCGGCTGTAGCTCAGTGGATAGAGTATTGGCCTCCGAAGCCAAGGGTCGCTGGTTCGATCCCAGCCAGCCGCACCACCCTCCGGATTTCTTTCTTCAGTTCCCCTCGCTTTCTCCTCGCTTCCCTGTTTCCCCCATCTTGTTTCTGCTGCCATAGAATGTAACTTTCAGTTTGCATTCCGGTGCGCGCCAAGTCCATGTCGGAGGATTTTCCATCTCCATGCCATCGGCGTGTTGGGGGCGCCATGTACCCCCTGTCGCCAGCCGTCATGCCAGGCTCTGCCTCATTGTGGCGCAATTCCTGCATCTGCCATGAGCACGCCCGGCCGCGCAAGTACGTGTGGTTTTCCTGCTATCCAGACAATTTGCTGACACTTTCGGTAACAACTGCGATTAAGCTTGCAACACCGCTGACGCTGTTGTCGTGCACTCACCAATTGCCTTGAAGCATTGACGCATTGCCGGGTGTCGGTGGTTTCTGGTGTGTAATATTCGGTTTCTTGCGCAGCAATCCTGCTGCGCGGGAGGACCGAGCTGCCGCAACCTGGGCTGCCGCACTGCCCGACCTGCATCCCCTGCAAGTGCAGAACCCGTTGTAAAGATCGTATCGCTGGAGTTTTTCCCTGTTTTGTCTTCATTCCGCCGTGGCTGCACAGCCGCAGGCCAACGTGATTCAGAAACGGAACCGACCATGGATAACGATGATGTCGTGGCAGTCGTGGGACTTGGCTACGTCGGCCTGCCGCTGGCGGTGGAATTCGGCAAGAAGCGGCCGACGATCGGGTTCGACCTGTCGGCCGCCAAGGTGGCCGCCTACGAGCGTGGCGTCGATCCCACCGGCGAGGTGCCCGAGGCGGACCTGCGCGCCGCGCGGCACCTGCGCGTCACCACCGATCCCGCCCGGCTGGCGGAAGCGGACTATATCGTCATCGCCGTGCCCACGCCCGTGGACATCGCGCACAATCCCGATTTCGGACCGCTGATCGGCGCCTCCACCAGCGTGGGCAAGCACATGAAGCGCGGCGCGGTCGTCATCTACGAATCCACCGTGTATCCGGGCGCCACCGAGGAAGTCTGCGTGCCCGTGCTGGAACGCCACTCGGGACTGAAATGGCGCGAGGATTTCCATATCGGGTTCTCGCCGGAGCGCATCAACCCGGGCGACCGCGAACACCGGCTGACCACCATCCTGAAGGTGGTATCGGGCGACGATGCCGCCACGCTGGACGCGGTGGCCGCCCTGTACGAATCGATCGTCACGGCCGGCGTGTACCGCGCCTCCAGCGTGCGCGTGGCGGAAGCGGCCAAGGTCATCGAGAACACGCAGCGCGACCTGAACATCGCGCTGATGAACGAGCTGGCCATCATCTTCGACAAGATCGGCATCGACACGCTGGAAGTGCTGCAGGCGGCCGGCACCAAGTGGAACTTCCTGCCGTTCCGGCCCGGCCTGGTGGGCGGCCACTGCATCGGCGTCGACCCCTACTACCTCACGCACAAGGCCGAGATGATCGGCTACCACCCGCAGGTGATCCTGGCCGGGCGCCGCATCAACGACGGCATGGCGAAGTACGTGGCCGAGAAAACCGTCAAGCAGATGATCGCCAACGGCTGCCACGTGAAGGGCGCCAAGGTGAACGTGCTGGGGCTCACGTTCAAGGAAAACTGCCCGGACCTGCGCAATTCGAAGGTGGCGGACGTCGTCTCGGAGTTGCGTTCCTATGGCCTGGACGTGCACGTGCACGACCCGGTGGCCGATGGCGGCGAGGCGCTGCACGAATACGGCATCGCGCTGGAGGGCTGGGACAGCCTGCCGCAGGCCGATGCAGTGCTGGCCGCCGTGTCGCACCGCGAGCTGCTGGCCCGTTCACTCACGGACCTGTCGGCCAAGCTGCAGCCGGGCGGCTGCTTCATCGACGTGAAGTCGCAGTTCAACCTGTCCGGCCTGCGCGAAGCGGGCTTCTCGGTGTGGCGCCTGTAGGCACGTGGAAACCATGGGAGGCGAGCGCGCTGTGAGCAAGTTCGACGACGTGAAGGCACACCTGCGCGGGCGCCGCTACCGCTGGCTCGTGACGGGCGCCGCCGGTTTCATCGGCTCGAACCTGGTGGAGGCGCTGCTCGGGCTCGGCCAGCAGGTGGTCGGGCTGGACAATTTCTCCACCGGCCACCGGCATAACCTGGACGAGGTGCGCGGCGCCGTCGGCGAACGGGCCTGGTCCGGCTTCCGCCTGGTGGAAGGCGATATCCGCGATGCGGCCACCTGCGCCCAGGCCTGCACGGGCATCGACTACGTGCTGCACGAAGCGGCACTGGGCTCCGTCAGCCGCTCGATCGAGGATCCGCAGCGCACCCACGATACCAATGTCACCGGCTTCCTGAACATGCTGCTGGCGGCCCGCAACGCGCAGGTCGCGCGCTTCGTCTATGCCGCCTCCAGTTCCACCTATGGCGACGATGCCGGGCTGCCGAAGATCGAGTCGCGCATCGGCCGGCCACTGTCGCCGTACGCCGTGACGAAGTATGTCAACGAGCTGTATGCCGAAGTGTTCGCGCGCTGCTACGGGATCGAGACGATCGGCCTGCGCTATTTCAACGTGTTCGGGCGGCGCCAGGATCCGCAGGGCGCGTATGCCGCCGTGATTCCGCAGTGGGTGGCGGCGATGATCGGCGACCGCCCCGTGCTGATCAACGGCGATGGCGAGACGAGCCGCGATTTCTGCTTCATCGACAACGTGGTGCAGGCCAACCTGCTGGCCGCCCTGGCCACCGCGCCGGGTGCGGTGAACTGCGTGTTCAACGTGGCGCTGAACCAGCGCACCAGCCTGAACCAGCTGTACCGCATGATGCGCGCCCTGCTGCAGGAGCGCTTTCCGCACCTGCGCGGCAGGGAGCCGCAATACCAGCAATTCCGGGCCGGCGACGTGCGCCATTCGCAGGCCGATATCACCCGTGCGCGCGAACTGCTGGGCTATGCACCGACACACACCATCGATGCGGGACTCGGCGAAGCAATGGACTGGTACGTGCAGCACCTGGCGAAGGCCAGCTGACCGGTTTACCGAGGCCGCGCGCGACGGCCCGGACATAAAAACGGATGTGCCCTTGGGGGGTCAACGATGCTCAGAATCTCGAACCACTACGTGTCCAAAGTGGTGTTCAGCCTGCTGTTCCTGGAAGTGCTGATCCTGATCGGATCGTTCTATGCGGGCGCCGGCCTGCGCGTGTCGGCGGGCGCCGAATTCATGCTGCCGCAGCTCGATCACTTCTTCCTGTCCGCCTGCGTGTTCGCGGCGGCGATCGTGTTCTCGATGAGCGCGCTGGGCATGTACCAGGTCCGGCTCAGCGAAGGGCTGCGCAATTCCTTCTTCCTGCAGCTGATGCCGTCGTTCGCGATGGGCTTCTGCATCCTCACGCTGGTGTTCTACCTGGCACCGGACCTGTACTTCGGCCGCGGCATCCTGGTGCTGGTGTTCTGCATCTCCGGCACCGGCATCGTGCTGGCGCGGATGCTGTTCCTGAAAACCTCCGAGCTGTCCTTCCTGGAATCGCGCATCCTGTTCATCGGCTGCGGCACGCTGGCGCGCGACTGCGGCGAACTGGCGCGTGCCGGCAGCTACCACCGCTACCGCATCGCCGGCTATGTGCGCGTGCCCTGCGAGGACGTGGCCGTACCGGAGGACAGCCTGCTGGTGCTGGAGGAAGGCCGCACGCTGCTGCAGCTGGCGCGCCAGTGCCGGGTCAGCGAAATCGTCGTCTCCGTGCAGAACCGTCGCGGCGTCGAGTTCCCCATTGCCGACCTGCTGGACTGCAAGCTGTTCGGCATCGAGGTCACCGATTCCACCACCTTCTTCGAGCGGGAAACCTGCCAGATCCGCGTCGAGTCCGTGCAGCCCAGCTGGCTGGTGTTCGGCGGCGGTTTCGACCAGAGCCGGGTGCGCACCTTCATGAAGCGCAGCTTCGACCTGGTCGCCAGCCTGCTGCTGCTGGTCGTCACGCTGCCGGTGATGCTGCTGACGGCGCTGGCCATCTACATCGAGGACCGCGCGCCCGTGTTCTATTCGCAGGAGCGGGTGGGCAAGGACGGGCACCTGTTCCGCGTGCTGAAGTTCCGCAGCATGTACATGGATGCCGAGCGGGGCGGCCCGCCGCAGTGGGCGGCCCGCAATGACCCGCGCATCACCCGCGTGGGCCGCGTGATCCGCAAGCTGCGCATCGACGAGCTGCCGCAGATCCTCAACGTGCTGAAGGGCGAGATGAGCTTCGTCGGCCCGCGGCCCGAGCGGCCGTACTTCGTCAGCCAGCTGAACGAGCGGGTACCTTACTACAACGTGCGGCACAGCATCAAGCCCGGCATCACGGGCTGGGCCCAGGTGCGCTACGGCTACGGCGATTCGGTCGACGACGCCCTGCAGAAGCTGCAGTACGACCTGTACTACGTGAAGAACAACAGCCTGCTGCTCGATGTGCTGGTGCTGATCGACACGTTCAAGGTCGTGATGTTCCGCGGCGGCCGCTGAGCGATGCACGGGCTACCCATGGCGGCCAGCGTGCCGGTCTTCAGCTACGCCAGCGCGGCGCTGGCGTTCCTGCTGCTGTGCACCGCACTGCTGACGCGCTGGCGCGGCCGTCCGCACGGCCGCCTGCTGGCCGCTGCCTGCGGCGTGACGGTGCTGTGGAGCGCCGCCCAGGCAGGGCTTGCGGGCGGAACGCCGCCGGCCATCGTGGTGGAACTGGCGGAGTTGCTGCGCGGTGCACTGTGGACCGCCGTCACGTTCGCCATGCTGGGCGCGGCGGCGAAGGCGCAGCGCCTGGCCCTGTTGCGGCGCTTTGCCATCGGCCTGTACGCGGTGCTGTTCATCGGCGCCCTGCTGCCGGCCGCGCTCACGCCTTCGCTCCAGTTCCAGCTCGCCGTTGTCGGCCGCATGGGTGCGGCGGTGCTGGGCATGCTGCTGGTCGAGCAGCTGTACCGCAATGCCGGCACGCAGGGCCGCTGGGCCGTCAAGTTCGTCTGCCTGGGCATCGGCGCCATGTTCGCCTACGACTTCTACCTGTACAGCGACATGCTGCTGTTCCGCGGCCTGAACCGGGACCTGTGGGCCGCCCGGGGCCTCGTCAATGCGCTGACGGCGCCGCTGCTGGCGGTCGCACTGCCCCGCAGCGCATCGTGGTCGAACCAGCTGGCCGTGTCGCGCCGCATGCTGTTCCATTCGGCCGCGCTGCTCGGCTCGGCCGGCTACCTGCTGGCCATGAGTCCGGCCGCCTACTACCTGCGCTTCGTGGGCGGCGACTGGGGCTCGCTGATGCAGCTGGCCTTCCTGTTCGGCGCCACGCTGCTGCTGGTGGTGATCCTGTTTTCCGGCAGCGTGCGGGCCTGGCTGAAGGTCTTCCTCAGCAAGCATTTCTACCGCTACCACTACGACTACCGCGAGGAGTGGCTGAAGTTCACGCGCACGCTGTCGCAACCCGGGCCGGGCCTGGGGGAGCGCACCGTGCAGGCGCTCGCCGCGCTGGTGGAAAGTCCCGGCGGCGGCCTGTGGCTGCGGCGCGAGGGCCGCTGCGAGCCGGCGGCCTGCTGGCACACGGCGGCCTCCCTCGCCGTCGAACCGGCCGATTCGCCATTCTGCCGCTTCATCGAAGGGAAGGGCTGGGTGGTGGCGGTGGACGAAAGCGACAGCGCCGCCCCGCTGCCCGACTGGCTGCGCGTCTACCCGCGTGCCTGGCTGGCCGTGCCGCTGATCCTCCACGAACAGCTGCTGGGCTTCGTGGTGCTGCAACAGCCGCGCAGCCCCGTCACGCTGAACTGGGAAGTGCTGGACCTGCTGAAGGTGGCCGGCGCGCAGGCGGCCAGCCACCTGGCGCAGCAGGAGGCCGGCGATGCGCTGCTGGTGGCACGCCAGTTCGATTCCTTCAACCGGCTGTCGACGTTCGTCGTGCACGACCTCAAGAACCTGGTGGCGCAGCTGTCGCTGCTGACGGCCAATGCCGAGAAGCACCGCGACAATCCGGCCTTCCAGCGCGACATGCAGGAGACGGTCGGCTATTCCGTGCAGAAGATGAAGCTGCTGCTGCAGAAGCTGGGCCGCACCGCCACGCCGCCGCAGGCGCGGCCGCTGGCGGTGGAGCGCGTGCTGGCGCAGGCCGTGGCGCTGAAGGCCGCATTCGAGCCCCGTCCCGAGCTGGACATCGCCACGGCCGGCCAGCATGTGCTGGCCGATGCGGAACGCCTGGAGCGCGTGCTGGGCCACTTGGTGCAGAACGCCATCGAAGCCACGCCCAGGGATGGCCGCGTGACGGTGCGCCTGAGCGGCACGGCGGCGTGGGTACGCATCGACATCGTGGACACGGGGCAGGGCATGAGCGAAGCGTTTCTCCGCGAGCGTCTGTTCAAGCCGTTCGACTCCACCAAGTCGGCCGGCATGGGCATCGGCGCGTTCGAGAGCCGTGAATACATCCGCGAGCTGGGCGGCCAGCTGGAAGTGCGCAGCGCACCGGGGCGCGGTACCACGTTCACGGTCAGCCTGCCCCGGTACCGCGTGGCCGCGAATGTGCGCGCCGCCTGATGCCATGAACCCATCGCCGAAAGGACCGTTGTGACGCAAACCAAACCGAAGCTGCTGGTGGTCGAGGACGACCTGGGGCTGCAGAAACAGCTGCGCTGGAGCCTGGACTCCTGCGAGGTGGTGGTGGCCGGCGACCGCGAGGCGGCAATGGCCCAGCTGCGGCGCCACGAGCCGGCCGTGGTGACGATGGACCTGGGCCTGCCGCCCGATCCGGATGGCGCCAGCGAAGGCCTGGCCACGCTGCAGCAGATGCTGGCGCTGGCGCCGGACACGAAGGTGATCGTCCTCACCGGCAACCAGGACCGTGCCCATGCCGTGCAGGCGATCGCGATGGGCGCCTACGATTTCCACCAGAAGCCGTGCGAGCCGGAGCTGCTCGACCTCGTGATCCAGCGCGCCTTCGTGCTGCACGGACTGCAGCAGGAACATCGCCGGCTGCAGCAAAGCGGGGCCGATGCGCCGCTGGCCGGCGTGATCAGCCGCGATCCGGCGCTGCTGAAGGTGTGCCGCAGCGTGGAGAAGGTGGCGCCCAGCGGTGCGACCGTGATGGTGCTGGGCGAGAGCGGCACAGGCAAGGAAGTGCTGGCGCGCGCGCTGCACCAGCTGAGTTCCCGCGCGAAGGAACGCTTCATGGCCATCAACTGCGCGGCCATTCCCGAAACGCTGCTGGAATCGGAGCTGTTCGGCTACGAGAAGGGCGCCTTCACCGGTGCGGCAAAGCAGACGAAGGGCAAGGTGGAGCTGGCGCACGGCGGCACGTTCTTCCTCGACGAGGTGGGCGACCTGCCGCTGCCGCTGCAGGCGAAGCTGCTGCGCTTCCTGCAGGAGCGCGTCATCGAGCGCGTGGGCGGCCACGAAGAGATTGCCGTCGACGTGCGCATCGTCTGCGCCACGCACCAGAACCTGAAGGCGCTGGCGGCCAGCGGCAGGTTCCGCGAGGACCTGTATTACCGCCTGTCGGAAATCGTGCTGACGATTCCGCCGCTGCGCGAGCGCACGGGCGATGCGGTGCTGCTGGCCCAGCATTTCCGCAACCGTTTCTGTGCCCAGGAGGGCCGCCCGCTGCTGCACTTCGCGCCGGATGCGCTGGCCCAGATCGCCCGTCACGCCTGGCCCGGCAATGTGCGCGAAATGGAAAACTGCATCAGGCGCGCCATCATCATGGCCGACGGCCCCACCATCACGGCGGACGACCTGGGGCTGGGTCTCGGCCCGGTGGAAGACGAGCCGCTGAACCTGCGCCAGGTACGCGACGAGGCCGAGTACCGCGCCATCGTCAAGGCGCTGGCGCGGGTGGACGGCAATATCGTCAAGGCGTCCGAACTGCTGGGCGTGTCGCGGCCCACGCTGTACGACCTGCTGGAGCGCCACGGGCTGAAGGCCGGCGCGCTGTCGGCGTAGATGGGGCTCCGGCTGGTGTTCGTGCTCCTGCTTTATATACTGCTGCTGTTCTACGGCAGCTGGTATCCGTTTGCCTGGAGCGCCCCGGGCGCGCCGCTGCTGGCGTTCCTGCACGGGCCGCTGCCGTCGCACTGGGACAAGGGCGACGTCGTGCAGAACGTGCTGGTCTACATGCCGTTCGGCCTGCTGCTGGTGGCGTGTCGCGCCTGTCGTCAGCGCCGCATGCATTTTCCGCTGGCCGTGCTGCTGGCTGTCCTGTGCGGCACGGCGGTCAGCCTCGTCATCGAATGCGGCCAGCAGTACCTGCCGGCGCGCGTGCCGTCGCTGCTGGACGTGGCGATGAACGCCACCGGCAGCATCGCCGGCGCCCTGGCCGCCGCGCCGTTCGACCGGCACACCGGCGTCGGCATCAACGTGTTCCGGCTGCGCGAGGCGTGGTGCCGTCCCGGTCCGCTGGCCGGTACCGGCCTGGCCGTCATCGGCCTGTGGTTCCTGTCCCAGACCAGTCCTCTCGTGCCGTCGCTGGACATCGCCGAGCTGCGCCACGCGCTGGGTTATCTGTACCGCGGCGTCACGCAGCCGTCCACCGCGGACCCCGGCAAATTCGCCACGCTGCTGTGCTACCAGGCGGGCCTCGGCATCCTGCTCGCCAGCCTGCTCGCAACTGGCCGACCGCTGCTGCGCACGTATTGCGTTTTGATGGCGGTCGTCTTCGTCTGCAAGCTGCTGGTGGCGGGCCGCGTGCTCTCGATCGAACTGGTGGCCGCGACGGCCTGCGCGCTGCCGTTGCTGGCGCTGGTGCGCACTTTCCAGCCGCGGGCGCTGGCCACCTGCGGCATCGCGCTGCTGTCGGCCGGCCTGGTGGCCTACGAACGACAGCAGGGCGTGCCGCAACTGCCCTGGCAGCCGTTCAACTGGGTACCGTTCGCGGGGCAGATGGAGAGCCTGTCCGGCCTGGAAAACATCCTGGAATTCCTGTGGCCGACGATGGCTGCCGCCTGCCTGCTACGGCAGGTGCTGCCGTTCCACTGGCAGGATGGGGCCGCGGTGGTGGGCACGGTGCTGGTGGGGGCCGGCATGTTCCTGCTGGAGTGGCTGCAGCAGGATGTGCCGGGCCGGTATGGCGACATCACGCAGGCGGTGCTGGCCTGTGCGGGCTGGATCGTGCCCTGGTGCGTACCGCGGGAAGGACCGCGCACGGCGGCGGCGCTGGCGGCGCATCGGCACTGATCCGTTGCGGCTGGCCGGCTACCGTGCCGCCTCGTCCGCGTTGGCCGGCAGCGCCTCCACCTTGCCGTCCCACTGGCCGGCCGCCACCAGCGTGTTGCGCAGGCCCGCCAGCGGGATGTTCATGCGGTAGGCCTTCTTCGCGTATGCCACGGCGCGGTCGTAGCGTTTTTCAGCCGCGTAGGCGATTCCGAGGTTGTAGTTGAGCGACGCGTTGTCCGGTGCCAGCGCGGCTGCCTTTTCCAGCAGCGGCAGTGCGCGCCCGCGCTGGCCCAGCCGGTACAGGTACTGGCCGTACGCGCCCCAGGTGATGCCGTCGTCCGGCTGGAAGCGCACGGCCCGCTCGAAGTAGCATTCGACCGCGTAGTTCGCACCCGGCAGGGTGGTCGCTTTCGTGCGCAGCGCCACCTGCGCCAGCGTGGCCAGTGCCGGCGCGTGGTTCGGAAAGGCGCGCAGCGTGTAATCGAGGTCGCCGCCGACGGTGCTGGTGTTGCCGCGCACGCCCTGCGCCACGTCTTCCGTGTAGTGGGCCGATTCCACGAGGTGCAGCGCATCGGGCGGCGGCGTGCGGTAGTCGAAGGGCCCGAAGGCGTTGGCCAGTTCGCCGCAATAGGGCTTGCAGGAGGCTGGCAGCGACAGGGCCAGCAGTGCCAGGGTCATCGGCACGACAGGAAATCGTTTCAGCATGCTTCGCGTCCTTTCGTTTGCGTTGCGGGCACGGCGGCGGTCACCTGGTCCAGCAGCCGCGCCAGTTCGGCCGTGCGGGCGCGGCGCGAGTTGGCAGCCACGGCGGCATCCGATGCCAGCGGCGCACGGCCCGCTTCGGCCAGCGCCAGGAAGTGCAGCAGGGCAGACGCGATGCCAGCGCTGTCGTCCAGCGGGCCGATCGTATCGATGCCGGCGTGGCGCAGTGCGGCTGCCGTGTCGCCGGCCGGATCAGTCAGCGCCAGCACGGGGCGGCGCGCCCGCAGGTATTCGTACAGCTTGGCGGGGATCTGGTGGTTGCAGTTACTGGCCTGGAGGATCAGCAGGCCGTCCGTGGCCAGCATCTCGGCCAGCGCTTCGCGGTAGGCGATGTGCGGCGCCAGGCCGACGATGTCGCCGATGCCGTATTGCGAAATCAACCCGCGCAGGTAGTCGTCATGGGCGGTGGCGCGCAATACCACGCGCAGCCGCGCGGCCGTCACGCTGCCTGCTGCCTTCAGCGTCGCGAGCGCGGCGAACAGCGGCACGGGGTCCCGCTCGGACGGGTAGATGATGCCGCTGTGGACCAGCGTGAACGGCTGTCCCGCACTGGCCGCAGGCGTTCGCAGGCCTGCCGCGTTGGCGAAGTTCTCCTCGTCGTAGCCGTTCTCGATCAGCGCGAAGCGGCTGGCCGGAATCCCGGGAAAGCGGCGCGTGTAGGTGGCGATGGCGCCCGGCGTGGTGCACACAGCGAGCGTGCAGTGGCGCAGCGTCTGCACCTCGATCCAGCGGTACACGCGGCGTGTCAGCGGATCGGCCGGATAGTCCACATCCGTCATCGGGTCGCGCAGGTCGGCGATCCACGGCAGGCCTGTCAGCCGGTGCAGCGCCAGGCCGACCAGGTTGGCGCTGGCGATCGGGTAGGTGGTCCACAGCACCTGCGGTCGATGGCGGCGGATCATGCGCAGCCCGGCCGGAATCGCGCCGAGGCACCACGTCACCCAGCGGTCCGGCAGCGCCAGCCAGCCTGCGTAGCGTCCGCGCAAGGACAGGTGGCGCGAGGTGTCCAGCGCGAACGCGCGGTGCACGACCGCTTCCGGCGGGATCTCGGCCAGCTGGTCCGCGCCGCTGTTCGCATAGGCGCGCGGATGGGCCGACAGCACCAGCGGCTGCCAGCCATGCTGCGGCAGGTACTGCGAGAACTTCAGCGTGCGCTGGATGCCGCTGCTGCCCCGCATCGGCGGATAGTGGTAGGCCACCATCAGCACGCGTTGCGGCGGCATCGGGTTCACCATGAGCGTACCCACTCGATCGTCCACCGTGCCACCTGGTCGCGCCATGCGCGGCGCGAAAACGTGTGGTCCGCGGATGCCAGCGTGCGGCGCTGCACGCGCGGCAGCGCCAACTGCTGCTGCCAGGGGCGCGAACCGGCCGCCATGGCGAGAAATTCCTGCGCCGTCAGATCGGCACTGCTGATCACCAGCAGCACGGGACCGGCGAAACCCTGCCAGCCGGCCAGCATGCGCGCGTGCAGGCCGGGCTGCGCCGGCGCGGGTGCCGATGCCGCGCTGCGCGATGCCCGCACCAGTCCCGTCAGCGAGCGGACTGCGCCACCGAAGTCGAACCGGCCGCTGGCGAGCTTCTTCCAGAATGCCGGCTGCAGCAGGCGCGCCAGGTAGTAGTGCTTCAGCGTGGCGCGGGCGTGGCCGTCCGCCGTGCGCGCCCAGGGATTGAGCAGCACCAGGCCGGCGATGCGGCGGTCCTGCCCTGCGTAGAACAGCGCCGCGCTGGCCCCATCGCACAGGCCCCACAGCACCACTTCGCGCAGGTCCGGACAGGCGGCCAGGAAGGTGTCCGTGGCGGCGCGCAGGTCGGCATCCACGTCGTGGAAACCGCGGGGCGCGCCGCCGCTGTCGCCCATGCCGCGGTAATCGAAGCGCATGGCCGGAATGCCCTGCGCCGCCAGCGCGCGGGCCAGCAGCACGAACTGGCGGTGGCTGCCGGTGCGGTATTGCGGACCGCCGACGACGATCAGCACGCCGCGCTTGGCCGTGCCCTGTGATGGATCGGCCGGACTGAGGATGCCCGTCAGCCATGCGCCTTCGCAGGCGAAAGACAGCGCCTGGTCGTCAGGCGGCATGGCAGCTTGCCGTGAATGCGGCGGTGGTGGCCGCCAGCAGCGCCGGACAGTCCTCGATTTCCTGCGTGGCCCAGAACGACGGCCCGGCGACGACCTGCGTCGTCACGCTGGCCCCCGCGCAACGCCAGGCTTGCACCGTGCGCGCGGCGGCGGGGGAGAGGGGGCGCCCGTCTTCCGCCGCGATCTCGAACCAGTGCACGGGACAGGCCGGCGCCGCCAGCTGCGCCGCATCGCAGGCATCGAGGGGCAACGCCAGGCCCGGGTCGAGCGTGTAGCCGGCGATTTCCAGCGGCGCGCCGGCGGCCAGCGCCTGGCGCAGCGCAGCCGTGCCGGTCGGCGTGCCGGCATCGTTGAATAACTGGCTGGCCACCTTCAGGCGCAGGAACTGCGTGAGGTACTGGCTGCCGGAGGTCACCGGCTGCCACAGGAGCAGGCCGGCGACATCGCGCGTGGCGGCCACGTCCAGGGCCAGCAGCGCGCCCAGGCGCAGGCCCCACAGGCCGGGCGTGATGCCATGACGCTGCGCCAGCCAGTCCAGGCCGCGCGCCACGTCCTGCCGCCACGTGGCCCAGCGCGCATCGCCGAAATCGCCGGCGCTGTCGCCGCAGCCGTGCAGGTCCAGCTGCAGTACCGCGTGGCCGCCCTGCGCCAGCGCGCGCGCCTGCAGGAAGGCCATGCGGCGCGACTTGTTCATCTCTTCGGCGAACGGATGCATGTACAGCCAGGCGCCGCGGCAGGCCCCGGCCGGGGGGTGGTGCAGCCCGAAACGCGCCGCCGCCCCGCCGTCCAGGAAGAACGGCCGTGCGGGCGGCGGCGTGGCGGGGCTGCCGTCCATGTCAGGCCGTCATCTTGTGCTTCACGAAAGCGGCCAGGCTGCCCAGCGTGGCAAAGGTTTCCGCGCTGATCTCGTCGTCGTCGACGGCAAAGCCGAACCCCTCTTCCAGTGCGCCGATCAGCTGCACCACCGCCATCGAATCGAGTTCGGGAATGCTGCCCAGCAGCGCGGAATGTTCGTCCAGCGCCTGGCCGGCGGGGCCCAGGGTCAGCACATCGATGACAATCTGTTTTACTTCGTCGAGAACCATGTCTACTCCATTGTGGGGGTGGGCTGCCGGGCGGGCGCGGGCACGGATCGTTTGCGCAACCGCTGCAGCAGGGTGGCATGGCCGCCGGCGGCGGCATGCAGCTGGCGCAACAGCGGCCAGCGGTAATGGTTGACATGGTACATGGTGCGGATTTCATCGGTCCAGCGCGTGTGCCATTCCATGACCTTGCCGTAGAACTCCAGCCGCACGACCTGTTTTTCGTCAAACAGGCGGCGGCAGCCTTCCTCGCGCATCAGCAGGGTGGGCGACAGGCCGGGCGGCACCGTCTCGTCGTAGGTGGTCTTCAGCACGATCAGCGTGCCCTCGCCTTCGATGCACAGGTCCATCGCCACCAGCTGCCGGTCGAACCAGTAGCGGTAGACGGCGGCCTGGCCGCGCGCCGCGAAGCCGGCCAGCATGGCGGCGTAGAAGCGGCCCTGGGCATTGTCGGGATGGATGGCGGTGCCCAGCTGCGCCTTCCATCCCGCGCTTTCCAGGCGGCCGTAATCGGCCACGGCCAGGGCCATCTGTTCCGGCAGGCGGTCGATCTGCAGGCGCGTGACGGTGCCGTCCTTCAGCAGGCGGGCGCGCTGTTTTTTCAGGTTGCTGCGCAGGTTCTTGCCGCGCGCGTTCCAGTAGTCGTCGAAGCTGCCGGCCACCGGCACATGGGCGGTGCGGATGTAGTCGAGGGTGCGCAGGGTCGGGCTGTCGGGCGGGCGTGCTTCCAGCAGCGGATCGCGCTGCGTCAGGCCCACCAGCAGCGCGACGCCGGGCAGGCGGCGGGTCAGCGCTGCCAGCAGCGGTTCGAGCGGGATGTCGGGCCGGTGCAGCCACAGGCCGAGCGGTGCCTGCGAAGGCTGCAGCACTTCCCAGATGCCGCCGCCGCGCGCCGCCAGCACGGTCATCGCGACGATGCCGTCAGCGGCAGTGCAGATGGCGAGCAATGTGCGCGATGTGGCGAACTCCCGCAGCAGCGGTGCCACGAATTCCGGTGCCAGCAGCGGGGTGCGCGCGGTGGCAGCGTTCAGCGTACGCCACGTCTCTGCGTGTTCATCGAACGCCGTGGCGGGAAACAGCTGCCATCGCGGTTGCCAACTCGGTTGCAAACTCATCTTGCATGCTCTCCCGGCGCCAGCACGGCGGCGCGCACCGTGTCGATCATCCAGCCGATTTCCTCGTCCCGCAGGTCCTGGTGGCAGGGCAGCTGCAGCACCCGGCGCGACAGGTCGACGCTGTTGGCGCACACGCCCGCATCCACGCCCGGCCACAGGAATTCGCTGAAGCGGATCACCGGCACGCCGGTCTCCTTCAGGCGGTGGAACAGCGCCTCCGGTGCGGCGCAGCGCAGCGGGAACACCCAGGGGTACACGCCGTCCGGCAGGCTGGCGAACAGGGGCCGGCAGCCGGGCAGGGTGCCCAGCGCCTCGTGCAGGCGCAGGTAGTGGCGGCGCCGCAGGGCGCCCATCCGGCGGCGCGACACGGCGCGCAGCATCAGCCGCGAAAAGAAAGAAGAGCGCTTGGTCAGCCAGGCCGGATCGAAGCCGAAGCCGCCTTCCGACGAGCCGGGAGCCAGCGCCGGCACCGTGCCATGACGGCGCGCCTTGATGAAGCGCCATGCCGCATGCTGCGCCGCCATCGGCAGTGCGAGCAGCCGGCGCAGCAGCGGCAGGCGGCCGTACGCAAAGCCGTTCTCGATCGGGTTGAGCAGCATTTTCACTTCGAAGCCGATGCCGGCCGGTTGCAGTCGCACGCCGTCGAGCCGGTGGCGCGCCGAGACCAGGCAGCCCCCTTCGTAGACGGGATAGAACTTCATCGTGCTGGCGATCGCGTAATCGCCGAAGGAGCCGAGCGGCCGGCCGGCATGCTCGCCCAGGAAGGAATGGGCGCAGTCTTCCAGCAGCCGGATGCCGTGCGCGTCGCAGAACGCCCGCAAGGCCGGCAAGGGCTGGTGGAAGCCGAAGTAGTTGGTGGCCATCAGCACGCGCACGTTGCCCGCGCCCGCCAGCTTCGCGGCGATGTCGTCGAGATCGACGGCGGTATCGGCTTGGATGCGGTAGAACAGCGGCGCGGCGCCGGCCCACACCACCGGCTCGATCATCGACGCGCAGTGATAGGCGGGCACCAGCACCGTGTCGCCCGGCCCCACGCCCATCCCGCGCAGCGCCAGCGCGATGGCGACGCGGCCGCTGGTGACGAAACGCGCCTGGCCCGCATCGAGAATGGATGGCACGGGCGGCCCATCGCCGCGCCGGAACGCGTCCAGCGACAGGGCCGGGGCCGCCGGCAAACGGGCAGGCGGATAAGCTGGCGCCATCGGCACGGCGCTGGCGTCCGGGTTCGCTGGTGAAAGGCGCATCGTCTCCGTCTCGGTTGCGGAAGGTGCTGGCAGCCACTGTCATCTCTTGCAACTTCCGAGTATAACGATCAAGTAACTGGAGGTATATCAATGCGTTGCCAAAAACATACGTCCGTGGTTGTTTTCACAGCCGGGAATGGCGTTTAATTTACCGTTGGCTTTGCCAAAAAAAGGCGAAGAAGTAGTTGTAAAATGTTAATATCGCCCCCCGAGTTTCCGTACGGTTGCAAGCGCTGTTTGTCTCCACGGAGTTTTTGACCGCAGGACTGACCATGAGCGACCTGATCCACGATTTCATCTTCCATTCGGCCGCGCGCAAGCCCGGCGCGGAGGCCCTCGTGCACGGCACGCGGCGGCTCGATTACGCCTGCCTGGCCGGTCTGGTGCGCCGCACGGCGGGGGCGCTGCGGGCCGCCGGCCTGGAGCGGGGCGAGCGGGTCGCCGTGTACATGGAAAAGAATGTCGAGAACGTGGCGGCCATGTTCGGCGCGGCGGCGGCCGGTGGCGTGTTCGTGCCCGTCAATCCGCTGCTCAAGCCGGAGCAGGTGGCCTACATCCTGGCCGACTGCAATGTGCGCGTGCTGGTGACGACGGCCGACCGCTTCAAGCTGCTGGCCGGCGTGCTGCCCGCCTGCCGCGACCTGCGGCGGGTGCTGGCCGTCGGCGGCAGTGCCGGGCTGCCGGCCATCGAAGGTGTCGCCGTGGGGGCATGGGACGAAGCGCTGTCGCACGCCACGCTCGATGCGGCCGCGCCGCGCGCCATCGATGGCGACATGGCGGCGATCCTGTACACCTCCGGCAGCACGGGCAAGCCGAAAGGCGTGGTGCTGTCGCACCGGAACATGGTGGCCGGCGCCACCAGCGTGGCCGGCTACCTGCGCAACACGCCGCAGGACCGGATCCTCGCCGTGCTGCCGCTCAGCTTCGACTACGGCCTGTCGCAACTGACGACGGCGTTCCACGTGGGCGCCACGGCTGTTCTGATCAATCACCTGCTGCCGCGCGACGTGCTCAATGCCGTGGTGGCCGAGCGCATCACGGGGCTGGCCGCCGTGCCGCCGCTGTGGATCCAGCTGGCGCCGCTGGCCTGGCCGGCCGACTGCACGCTGCGCTACCTCACCAATTCCGGCGGGGCGATGCAGCGGCCCACGCTCGAGGCGCTGCGCCGCGCGCTGCCCGCCGCGCAGCCCTTCCTGATGTACGGCCTGACCGAAGCGTTCCGTTCCACCTACCTGCCGCCGGAAGAACTGGAACGCCGGCCCGATTCGATGGGCAAGGCGATCCCGAACGCGGAAGTGATGGTGCTGCGGCCGGACGGCAGCGAATGCGCACCGCACGAGCCGGGCGAGCTGGTGCACCGTGGCGCCCTCGTGTCGCTGGGCTACTGGAACGACCCTGCCAAGACGGCAGAGCGCTTCAAGCCCATCGGCGCGCGCCACTACGGCCTGCCGCTGCCGGAGCTGGCCGTGTGGTCCGGCGACACCGTGCGGCGCGACGAGGAAGGCTTCCTGTACTTCATCAGCCGCAACGACGAGATGATCAAGACCTCCGGCTACCGCGTCAGCCCCACCGAAGTCGAAGAAGTCGTGTATGCGCGCGAACACGTGGCCGAGGCGGCCGCGCTGGGCGTGCGGCATCCGGCACTGGGCCAGGCCATCGTCGTCGTCGCCTATCCCCGCGAAGGCGCCGCACTGACGGCGTCGGACCTGCTGGCGGCCTGCAAGCCGCACCTGCCGGCCTACATGCTGCCGCAGAAGGTGGTCATCGCCACGGCCGGCCTGCCGCGCAACCCCAACGGCAAGATCGACCGCAAGCTGCTGGCCACGCAGTACGAGAACGTCTTCATGGAGGAACAGTGACCGCACCCCGCCCGCAGCACGCACCGCTGCTGCAGTTCCCCGTCGTCGACGATTGCCTGCAGGTCGGCGGCATCGCCCTGACGCGCCTCGCCCAGCGGGTCGGCCAGACGCCGTTCTACGCCTACGACCGCGCCGCCATCACGGCACGCGTGGCCGACCTGCGCGCGCACCTGCCGGCGGACGTGCACCTGCATTACGCCATGAAAGCCAACCCGATGCCGGCCGTGGTGCAGCACCTGGCCACGCTGGTGGATGGCATCGATGTCGCTTCCGGGGGCGAGCTGCGCGTGGCGCTCGATACGCCGGTGGACCCGCTGCACATCAGCTTTGCCGGTCCCGGCAAGAGCGATGCGGAGCTGGCCAGCGCGATCGCGGCCGGCATCGTGCTGAACCTGGAGTCCCCTGGCGAGACGGAACGTGCCGCTGCTGTCGGTGAACGGCTGGGCATCACGCCCCGCGTGAACGTGCGCGTCAATCCCGATTTCGAACTGAAGTCGTCCGGCATGAAGATGGGCGGCGGGCCGAAGCAGTTCGGCGTGGATGCCGAAGCGGTGCCGGAACTGCTGCGCCGCATCGGCACGCTGGGGCTGGACTTTCACGGCTTCCACATCTTCTCCGGCTCGCAGAACCTGAAGGCGGCGGCGCTGCACGAGGCGCATGAAAAAACCTTCGCGCTGGCACTGCGGCTGGCGCAGGACGCGCCCCGGGCACCGCGCATCCTGAACATCGGCGGCGGTTTCGGTATTCCCTACTTCCCTGGCGAGGAACGACTCGACCTGGCCGCCGTGGGCCGCAACCTGGATGGCGTGATGCACGAAGTGCGGCCGCAGCTGGCCGGCACGCAGGTGGTCATCGAACTGGGACGCTATCTCGTGGGCGAGGCCGGCGTGTATGTCAGCCGCGTGGTGGACCGCAAGGAATCGCGCGGCAGCGTGTACCTGGTGACGGATGGCGGGCTGCATCACCACCTGTCCGCCTCCGGCAATTTCGGCCAGGTGATCCGCAAGAACTACCCGGTCGTCATCGGCAACCGGGTGCATGGCGGGGTGCGGGAGAAAGCGTCGGTGGTCGGCCCCCTGTGCACCCCGCTGGACCTGCTGGCGGACGGCATGGAGCTGGCCAGCGCGGGGCCGGGCGACCTGGTCGCCGTGCTGCAGTCGGGCGCGTACGGCATCACGGCCAGCCCGGGCGGCTTCCTCAGCCACCCGGCCGCGCTGGAAGTCCTGGTTTAACAATCGTTTCGGAAGTCCTCGGTAGTACACGTCTGATCGAACGGCCGGCTGGCGGCCGTCACACCTGCGGGGTGCACGATGAGCGGTCTGTGTGGATGGATGGGCTGGCAGGACCAGGAACATGACCGTGGCATGGCCGCGCGCATGGCGGCGCCGCTGGCCCGCTTCGACGGCAGCACGCTGTGCCCGCTGCAGGGCGGGCGCGCCGCCGCGGTCATTGCAGGGGCCGGCGACACGTGGCAGGGCAATGGCCTTCTCGTGGCGCTGTGGGGGCATCCGACGATGCTCGATGCCGCGCTGGCCGGGCCGGCCGTGGCGCAGGGTGTCGCTGCCGTGCTGGCGGCGCAGTACCGGAACCAGCCTGACCCGCAACGCCTGTGCGCGCTGCTGCACGGCGCCTTCGCGCTGGCGCTGCTGGACGAACGCACCGGCACGGCCATCCTGGCCATCGACCGCATGGGCGTCCATCCGCTGGCCTGGCAGCTGGCCGGCGAAGCGCTGCTGTTCGCCTCGTCCGCCGATGCGCTGGCCCGTCATCCGCTGGCGCGCACGGCGCTCGACCCGCAGGGTATCTACGACTACGTGTACTTCCACATGATGCCCTCGCCCGGCACCGTCTACCGCGACCAGCAGCGCCTGCTGCCGGGTCACCTGCTGCACTACCGCCAGGGCCGCGTCGAGACGCATCCCTACTGGCGCATGGCCTTCCAGGAAGAGGGCGGCCGTTCGTTCGGCGAGCTGCGGAACGAATTCCTGGCCCAGCTGAAGTACAGCGTGGGCGCGGCTGCCGGCGGTGCGAAGGTCGGCGCCTTCCTCAGCGGCGGCACCGACAGTTCGACGATTGCCGGCATGCTGTGCGAAGTGCGCGGCACGCCGGCCGACACGTATTCGATCGGCTTCGCGGCCGAAGGCTACGACGAGATGGCCTACGCGCGCATCGCCTCGCGCCACTTCGGCACCCGGCACCACGAGTACTACGTGACGCCGGACGATGTGGTGCAGGCGATTCCGCACATCGCCGCCGTCTGCGACCAGCCTTTCGGCAACGCGTCGGCCGTGCCGGCGTTCTACTGCGCGCAGATGGCGCGGCAGGACGGCATCACGCGCATGCTGGGCGGCGACGGCGGCGACGAACTGTTCGGCGGCAACGAGCGCTACGCGAAGCAGCATGTGTTCGCGCGCTACGAACGGGTGCCGGCGCTGCTGCGCAAGGCGCTGCTGGAACCGGCCGTGTTCCACTTCCCCGGCGGCGAGCGCGTGCGGCTGCTGCGCAAGGCGAAGAGCTATATCGAGCAGGCCTCGGTGGACATGCCGGCAAGGCTGGAAACCTATAACCTGCTGGGCCGCTACGGCGCGGCGCAGGTGTTCACTGCCGACTTCCTGGCCGGCGTGAACGTCGACGCGCCGCTGGCCGGCCTGGCCGATACGTATGGCCGCAGTGCAGCGCGCAGCCTGATCAACCGCATGCTGGCGCTGGACCTGAAGATCACGCTGGCCGACAACGACCTGCCGAAGGTGACGAAGGCCTGCGAACTGGCCGGCGTGGAGGCGGCCTTCCCGTTCCTGGACGATGCGATGGTGGCCTTCTCGGCCGGCCTCACGCCCCAGCAGAAGCTGAACGGCACGCAGCTGCGCTGGTTCTTCAAGGCGGCGCTGAAGGACTTCCTGCCGCCCGAGATCATCGCCAAGCAGAAGCACGGCTTCGGGCTGCCGTTCGGCGTCTGGCTGCAGCAGCACGCGCCGCTGCAGCAGCTGGCCAGCGACAGCCTGTCGGACCTGAAGGCACGCGGCATCGTGCGCGGCGACTTCATCGACCAGCTGACGGGCCGGCACCTGCAGGAACACGCCGGCTACCACGGCACCATGGTGTGGGTGCTGATGATGCTGGAGCAGTGGTTCCGCAGCCGGCCGCTGAGGGGGGCCTGACATGCGCACGCGCGTCTGCATCTCGGTCGACACGGAGTTCTCCATCGCCGGTGCATTCGGCCGCGCCGACCGGCAGCCGGTAGGCGACCCGATGGTGTGGTGCGAGGTCGATGGCCGCTCGCAGGGCCTGGGCTTCCTGCTCGAGCAGTTCGGCAAGCATGACATCCCCGCCACGTTCTTCGTCGAGACGGTACACCGCTGCCACTTCCGCGACGATCCGATGGCCCCGATCGCGCGCCTCATCGTCGCCCAGGGCCATGAGGTGCAGCTGCACACGCATCCCTGCTGGGCCGTGTTCCGGCACGAGGACTGGCGCGAACGGGTGCGGCAGCAGCCGGACCAGGACGATTTCGTGGGCCGCGCCGAGGCGGACACGGTGGCCCTGCTGCGCCAGGGCCAGGCAGCCTTTGCCGACTGGGGCGTGCCAGCCCCCACCGTGTTCCGCGCCGGGAACCTGCAGCACGACGATGCGCTGTATGCGGCCCTGGCGCGCTGCGGCATCCCGGCCAGCTCCTGCATCGGCCTGGCCGTGTTCGACAGCCACGATCCCGGCTACCGGCTGTACAGCGGCACGCACTGGCGCCACGGCGTGCTGGAACTGCCGGTGCTGACGTTCCAGGACTGGGCCGTCGGCGGCCGCCAGCATTTGAAGACGCTGACGGTGGCCGGCAGCAGCTTCGCTGAGATGCGCCTCGTGCTGGAACGCGCCCACGCGGTGCAATTGCCGCTGGTGGTGCTGCTCACGCATCCGTTCGAATACGTGCAGCGCCGCGGCGACGGCATGGGGACGGCCCGCGTCGATGCGCTGCACCAGGACCGGCTGGCACGCCTGTGCACCTTCCTGGACGGGGCGCGCGACCGCTTCCTGCCGGTCGGCATGGGCGACGCCGCCGCCGCACTGCGCGCCGTGCCGGACGAGCGCAATGTGCTGTTGCAGGGCAGTGCCTGGCTCGGCATGCGGCGCCTCGTCGAAGGCGCTGTCAACGACCGCTACGGCCACTGGGCGCTGGCGCGGCGGCAGGTGAGCGCATGAGATCCCCGCGCGCCTGGCTGGATGGCCGCTTCGGCACCTGGCGCGGCCTGGTGCGGCTGCTGCTGGCGCAGGGCGAGCGCATGACGGGCCGGCTGCGCGGCTTCGGGCTGCGCGAGCCGCGCCGGGTGCGCCGCGTGGTGTTCGTCTGCCTCGGCAATATCTGCCGCAGCGCGTATGCCGAACAGGTGGCGCGGGCCGCCGGGCTGCATGCCGTCTCCGTTGGCCTGTCGACGACGACCGGTGCCCCTTCGCCGGACGAAGCGCTGGCTGCTGCCTGGCGCCAGCGCCTGCCGATGGATGGGCACCGCGCCCGCGACTGGAAGGACTTCCGCGTCCAGCCCGGCGACCTGCTGCTGGCGATGGAAGTGCGGCAGGCGCGCGAGCTGCTGCGGCGGCTGGGCAACCGTGGCGACGTGCAGGTGGCGCTGCTGGGCGACTGGTGCCGGCCGCGCGTGCCGCACCTGCACGATCCGTTCTCGCTGTCGCGCGACTACTTCGACACCTGCTTCACGCGCATCCGTTACGCCGTCTACAGGCTGGCGCACGACGTCCCCGCGGCCCGTCTGCCGGCCGGTCCCATTCCCACCCATCCATTGCGCGGCACGCAGCGGCGGCAGCGATGAGCCGCGAATTCTCCCTGTACCTGGATGCGGTGCGCTTCCTGGCCGCGCTGATGGTCGTGGTCTACCACATGAACATGCGCTGGCTGAGCCGCGACATCCTGCCGCTCAGCGACCATGGGCATGCGGCCGTGATGGTGTTCTTCGTCCTGTCCGGCTACGTCATCTCGTCTATCCACGCGGGGCGCGAGAACACGCCGGCCGAATATTGGGCCAGCCGGCTGGCGCGCTTCTACTCTCTGGCGCTGCCCGTCGTGCTGCTGACACCCCTGGTGGACCTGGCCGGCGCCGCCATCGATCCGGGGCTCTACGAAGGCATGACCACCACCGGCCTGGCACCGGTGCGCATCGCCAGCAGCCTGCTGTGGCTGAACGAAGTGTGGAACGTGTCCATCATGTGCTTCTCGAACACGCCCTACTGGTCGCTGTGCTACGAGATGTGGTACTACATCCTGTTCGCCGTCTGCGTGTTCACGACAGGCCGCAAGCGCGCGCTGCTGCTGGTGGCCGGCGCGCTGGTAATCGGTCCGAAGATCCTGCTGCTGGCGCCCGTGTGGGCGATGGGCGTGGCACTGCACCGCTGGCAGTGGCTGGGGCGCATCGCGCCGCAACAGGGCGCCTGGCTGTTTGCCGCCTCGCTGCTGGCCTTCGCGCTGTTCCAGCACTACCGGCTGACGGATCTCGGCAGCGGCTGGCTGCGCAGCCTGGTCGGCCCGGAACAGCATCACCAGCTCACGTTCTCCCGCTTCGCCCTCACCGACTACCTGCTGGGCCTGATCGTGGCAGCCAATTTCGCCGGCGCGCGCGCCATCGCGCCCGTCTTCGGCCCCGTGCTGCTGCCGCTGCAGAAGCCGATCCGCTGGCTGGCCGGCTACACGTTCTCGCTGTACCTGATGCACCAGCCGCTGCTGCTGTTCTACGGCGTGCTGATCGACGGCGACCCGGCCGGCTCCCTGTACGTGACCGAGGTGTTCGGCGCGGTGCTTGTCACCGTCTGGCTGGCCGGCTCCGTGACGGAACGGCGCCGGCACCTGCTGCGCGCCTGGCTGCTGGCACGCCTGCAGGACGGGCGCACCCTGCCGTGGCGGCCACGGAGCGCGCGGTGACGGCGCTTTTACCGGCGCTTCTGCCGGCGGTCGTGCTGGGCATCGACACGCCGATCGGCGTGGCCATCGTGCGCAGCCTGGGCCGGCATGGCGTGCCCGTCTACGGCATCGCCCGCACGGCGGCCGCACCGGGCCTGGCATCCCGGCACCTTCATGAAGGCCTGCTGCGTGCGGACGATGCGGAAGGCACGCTGGCGCAGCTGGAAGGGCTGGCGGCGCGGCTGGGCGAAGCCTGCCTGTTCGCGATCTCGGAAGGCGATATCGCGCTGCTGAACGGGCACCGCGAACGCCTGACGGGCTACCGGCTGCTGTTCCCGGATGCACGGCGCATGCATTCGGTCGTCGACAAGGGGCTGACCTATGCCGCCGCCGCGAAGGCCGGCGTGCCGGTACCGCGCACCGTGCAGCCGGCCACGCTGGCCGAGGCGCAGGCGGCAGCCGGCACGCTGCGCTTTCCCGTCGTGCTGAAATGGGCCGAGCCGAACGAGGCCGGCATCCTGCTGCGCCGCGCCGGCCTGGCCCTGGACAAGACGCGCTATTGCCATGACAGCGAAGAACTGCTGGCCTACCTGCGCCAGTTCGCGCCGCTCGGCCGCTACCCGCTGATCCAGGAGTACTGCGCCGGCTACGGCCTGGGGCAGTTCTTCCTGATGCACGATGGCCAGGCGCACAGCGTGTTCCAGCACCGCCGCCTGCATGAATGGCCGCCGGAAGGAGGCGTGTCGACCATGTGCGAATCCGTGGCGCTGGACCGGCACGCCGCGCTGCGCGAACGTTCGCTGGCGCTGCTGCGGGAACTGGACTGGGAAGGCATCGCGATGGTCGAGTACCGCTACGATCCGGTGCGGGACGAGGCCGCGCTGATGGAAGTGAACGGCCGCTTCTGGGGCAGCCTGCCGCTGGCCTGCCACGCCGGCGTGGAATTCCCGTGGCTGGCGTATCGGCTGGCCACCGCGCAGGGAGGGGCGCCAACACGGCCGGTGCAATCTCCTTACCGCGCCGGCCTGCGCTGCCGCTTCATGATCCCGGAGACGAAGCGCCTGCTGCGCCTGCTGCTGCGGCCCGGTGCGGTGGCGGACCGCCGGCTGGCGTTCTCGCGCGGCGGCGAGCTGCTGGGCTACCTGGCGGACTTCCTGCGGCCGTCGATGCGCTACTACCTGTTCACGTGGTCCGACCCGGCCCCGTTTTTCCGCGACCTGTGGCATGTGCTGCGGCGCGGCTGACCGAAGGAGACTTGATGGAGCGATCCGCAGCACGCAGCGACATGGCACCAACCATCAAGGTGGCGGTGGTGATTCCCTATTTCCAGCGCCGTCCCGGCATCCTGGCGCGGGCACTCCGTTCCGTGGCCGCGCAGGAGACGGACGCACGGCTCGATGTCATCGTGGTCGACGACGGCTCGCCCGTGCCGGCCGACGGCGAAGTGGCACAGCTGCCGGCGCACGAACGCCTGAACATTCGCGTCCTCCGCCAACCGAATGGCGGACCGGCCGCCGCGCGCAACCGCGCCCTCGACCACGTCACGCCCGACACGGAATACGTGGCCTTCCTCGATTCGGACGATGCCTGGGAGCCCGCGCACCTGGCGAACGCACTGCGCGCACTGGGCGCCGGCCACGATTTCTATTTTGCCGACTTCTACCAGCTGGGCCAGGCGACCAGTGCCTTCGAGCGGGCCGGCCGCATCCATCCGGCGCGCCATGCGCTGCTGCCCGGCGAACGCGAGCTGCACGCGTACCAGGGCGACATGCAGGCGCAGGTCCTGGGCGGCAACGTGATCGGCACGCCGACCGTCGTGTACCGGTTCCGCTCCTTCCGCACGCTGCGCTTCCGCCCCGAATTCGTGTATGCGGGCGAGGACTACCTGTTCTGGCTGGACCTGGCGCGCCTGACGGACCGCATCGTCTTCTCGTCGGCCCGCGAGGTGGTCTGCATGGACGGCGTCAACGTCTTTTCCGGCTCGGGCTGGGGCACGGAAGCCTCGCTGCTGCGACTGCACCACGAGATGAAGTACCGCAAGGCGGTCGCGCGCCTGTACCCGCTGACGGAACGGCAGGCGCAGGACAACCGCGCCACCGTGCGGGCCCTGCGACGCAGTTTCGTCGCCGACGTGCTGCACCGCCTCGTGCACCGCAAGCCGTTTGCCGGCGTGGTCGCCAGGCAGCTGCGCGTCGATCCGCTTGGCATCCTGGGGTTCGTACCGCTGGCGGCGGGTCTCGTGCTGCGGCGGAGACGGGCAGCGTGACGCATCGCATCCTCGTCAGCATCCTGAACTGGAATGGCGCCGCCCGCGCGCTGCAGTGCGTGCGCTGCCTGCTGCGGCAATCCCTGCCGCCCGACGCGCGCATGGACATCCTCGTCATCGACAACGGCTCGGCGGCAGACGATGCCGAAGCGCTTGCGCAGGGACTGGCCGGCCTGCCCGTGACGCTGCGCCGCGAAGCCATCAACCATGGTTTCGCCGGCGGCCACAATCTCGCGATCGCGCAGGCGTTCGACGAGGGCCACGACTTTGCCTGGCTGGTGAACAGCGATGCGACGATGGCGGGCGAAGACGTGCTGGCGCAGCTGCTGGCGCTGATGGACAGTCAGCCATGCTGCGCCGCCGCGTCGCCCGTGCTGGCATTGCCGGACCGGCCGGAGCAGGTGTACTTCTGTGGCACCTTCCACGACTGGCCTTCGCTGGCCACGGTGCGTGCCCGCGATGCGGCGGAAGCGCGCCGCCTCGCGGTCGGTCGGGCCGCGCAGCAGTGGGTGCCCGGCACGGCGCTTCTGCTGCGCACGGCCGCGTTGCGCACCGCCGGCCTGCTGGACGAGCGCCTGTTCGCCTACTACGAGGACGACGAACTGTGCACCCGCCTCGCCACGCACGGCTGGCATTGTGCCGTCGCATACGGGGCGCGCGTGCTGCACGACATGCCGCCCCGTGAGACCGACCGTCCCGCGTATTACTTCTACCTGATGGCCCGCAACCACCTGCGCTTCTGGCACGGCAGCACGCCGGCGCCGCACCGCCGCGCGCTGGGCCTGAAACTGCTGGACCGCGCGCTGTATGACGTCAACCGCCTGCACCACCGGGGCTTTCCGCACCATGCCCGCGCGGCGCTGCTGGGCGTCGAGGATTTCCTGCGCGGGCGCCATGGCCGGCCCGTGCTGGAACGCTCCGCGGGCTTGCCGCTGCGGCTGGTCTGCCGCCTGCTGCGGCCCTGGCATGCACGTGTGCTGAGCCGAACCTGGTGACCGACAGCGGCTGACCCACAGCGTCTGCCACGAAGCGGCTGACCACACGGGGGATGACCGCACAGTGGCTGTCGCGGCGGCACCACGCACGCGCACCGGAATCTGCATGGGCATCCATCGGACCGCGAAGATTGCCCCCATTGCCATTAAACTATCTGGATGTGTTCGCCACGACCGGCGGCGTATGGGAGAGCTCCATGCAACGACGCACACGCATTGTCCGACGCACTTTCCACCTGACCTCGGGCCTTGCCCTCGCGGCGCTCCTGGTCACCGGTTGCGGCAGCAAGGACAACCCCGACCAGCTGCTGGCCCAGGCGCGCCAATACGAGGCGAAGGGCGATCACCGCGCCGCCATCATCCAGCTGAAGAACGCGCTGCAGCAGCGGCCGGACGATGCCGCCGCTCGCCTGGCACTGGGCCGCCTGTATGGCAAGACGGGCGACCAGCCGTCCGCCGAAAAGGAACTGCGCCGCGCGCTCGACCTGGGCGGGCCCCGCGAAACGGTCCTGCCGCTGCTCGCGAAATCCCTGATCGCCCAGAACCAGGCGCAGGCCGCGCTCGACCTGGTCGGCGCGGCGCCAGCCACTGCCCCGCTGCTGTCCCTGCGCGGCGATGCGCTGCTGGCGCTCAAGCAGTTCGATGCGTCGCGCGCCGCCTACCAGGCCGCGCTGCAAAAGGAGCCGAACCATGCCGATGCGCTCAATGGCCTGGCGCGCCATGCACTGCTGCAGAACGATGTCGATGGCGCCTTGCGCCTGGCCGATGCGGCGGTCGTGCACAATCCGGCGGACATCGACGCGCTGCTGTTCCGGGGCGACCTGGACAAGGCCATGGGCCGGATCGACGCGGCGCGCGCCACCTACGACAAGGCGCTGCAGCTCAATCCCGATGCCGGCACGGCGCACCTGCAGAAGGCCTACCTGGACATCGGCCAGAAAAAATTCGATGCGGCGCGCGCCGATCTCGCTGCGCTGAAGAAGGTTGCGCCGCGCAACCCGCTGGCCTGGCATGCCCAGGCGCTGCTCGACTTCAGCGAGGGCAGGTACCAGGCCGCGCTGGGCAGCATCCAGAACCTGCTGAAGGTGGCGCCGGACTATCCGCCGGCCCAGTTGCTGGCCGGTGCCATCCAGTTCGCGCTCGGCTCCCTGCCGCAGGCCGAGCAGCATCTGAAGAAGTACCTGGAGAACGATGCCGGTAGCGTCTATGCGCGCAAGATGCTGGCTTCCGTCTACCTGGGCCTGAAGCGGCCGGACGAGGCGCTGGGGCAGCTGAAGAACCAGCTGGCCACCTCCACCGACGTGGCGCTGCTCAACATCGGCGCTCGCGCGTACATGACGCTGAACCGGTTCGACCAGGCCGCCGTCACCTACCAGCGCGCGGTCGGCCTGGCACCGGGCGACGCGCCGGCGCACATCGGCCTGGGCCTGGCGAAGATGAGCCAGGGCGATGGCGCCGGTGCCATCGGGGCATTGCGCCGGGGCGTGGAACTGAGTCCGCCGAAGAGCGTGGATGCCGGCATCGTGCTGGCGATGACGCACCTGGAACTGAAGCAGTTCGATCCGGCTGTGGCGGTGGTGCAGGACATGCTGCGGCGCGCGCCGGACAACGCCATGCTGCACAACCTGCTGGGTGGCGCGCTGCTCGGCAGGAACGACCGCGCCGGGGCGCGCGCTGCGTTTACCCGGTCGCTGCAGCTGGCACCGGACTTCTTCACGCCGGCCGGCAACCTGGGCCGGATGGACCTGGCGGACCGCCAGCCGGAAGCGGCCCGCCAGCGTTTCCAGGCCTTCCTCGACCGGAATCCCGCCAGCGTGGAAGCGCTGACGGCGCTGGCGGAACTGGCGCAGGCGCAGAACCGCACGGCGGACGCCACCGCGCTGCTGGAGCGGGCCAGCGCAGCCCAGCCGGCGCTGCCGGGACCGGGCCTGCGCCTGGCGCAGCAGTACCTGCGCGTGGCCGAGCCGCGCAAGGCCCTCACGCTGGTGCGCGCGATGCAGGTGGCCAGCCCGGAAGATCCGGCCCTGCTGGACATGCTGGGCCGCGTGCAGCTGGCCAATGGCGACCGCGCGGCGGCACTGGAAGCCTATCATCGCATGGCCGCCATCCAGCCCCGCACGGCGGGAACGACCGCGCGGCTGTCGGCCGCCTACGAGGCGCTGGGCGAACGCGACCTGGCCGCCGACACGCTGCGCAAGGCGCACGCGGAGCGGCCGGACGACCTGGGCATCGTGCTGGCCCGCGCCGCCGTCGAAACGCGCCGCGGCAACTACGACCAGGCGATCCTGTTCGCGAAAGACGTGCAGGCCAGGCCGGCCAGCACGGTGGCCGGCCTGATCGTCGAGGCGGAGATCCGCGAGACGCAGCGCCAGCCGGAACAGGCCATCCCCCTGTACCGCAAGGCGCTGCAGCTGAACGGCGATGCCACGCCGGTGCGCATCAAGCTGGCCAACGCCTGCCGGCAGGCGGGGCGTCCCGATGAAGCGCTGAAGCTGGTGCGGCAATGGCACGCCGAGCGGCCGGACGACCTGGCGCTGGGCGTCTACCTGGGCGAGCTGTACGCGGCGCAGAAACAGTACCCGGCCGCGATCGATACCTTCCACGCGCTGCAGCGCAGATTGCCGGACAACGGCGTGGTGCTGAACAACCTGGCACTGGCGTACCAGGCCAGCGGCGATGCGCGCGCGCAGGCGGCGGCGGAAGGCGCCCTGAAGGCGCTGCCGGACAGCCCGGCCGTGCTGGACACGCTGGGCTGGATCCTCGTCGAGCAGGGCGAGGTGCCGCGCGGCCTGGGGCTGCTGAAGCAGGCCAGCGCCGCCGATCCCGCCGCCGGCGAGATTCGCTACCATCTGGCCGCTGCGCACGCGCGCAACAACGACAAGGCGGCGGCCCGGCGCGAGCTGGAAACGCTGCTGGCCGCGCGGGGCGACCGCAGCCAGGCCGAGCAGGCGCGCGCCCTGCTCAGGCGCTTGTGAGTCATGCTCGAGCATGCTGGAATCCCTAGCTTCCCCACCCATCGACGCGAAGGAGCGCCGCCATGCCAACCGTTCGTGACGGGACCACTCCCCATGGCAGCGACCTTCCCGCCGGCGGAAAGGATAAGCTGCAAAGCGAGCTGCATGGCGAACTGAAAAGCGACCTGCCCCTGTCCGAACCGGAAGCCTCCGGCAGCCTGCGCGACGTCATCATCGACACCCGCACCTTCGGCATCCGCCTGGCCGATACGGAGGAGGGCCGCAATTCGGCCAGCCTGCTGATCAACAAGATGTACGCGTGGCGCGGCTATGCCAGCGCGCACCGCATCGAGGCGCATCCGAACCGCATCACGCTGGCTGCTTCCGAGAAGGGCAACACGATCGGCACCGTCACGCTGGGCATCGACTCGCCGGCCGGCATCCTGGCCGACGAGATCTTCCGCGACCAGGTCGATGGGCTGCGGCTGTCCGGCGCGCGGGTCTGCGAGATCACCAAGCTGGCTTTCGATCACACGGTGCGCTCGAAGGGGGCACTGGCGGCGCTGTTCCACACGGTGTTCATCTACAGCTACCACATCCACCGCTGCACGCACGCGCTGATCGAGGTGAACCCGCGGCACCGCCGCTTCTACGAGCACATGATGGGCTTCCGGAGATTGGGCGACGTGCGCGAGAACCCCCGCGTGCAGGCACCCGCCTACCTGCTGGCGATCGAGCTGGCGGAGATGGCCGAGCGGATCCGGGAACTGGGCGGCACGGCCGAGCGGCCCGGCAGCCAGGCGCAGCGCTCGCTGTATCCGTACTTCTTCTCGCAGCGCGAGGAGGACGGCATCGTGCACCGGCTGCTGGCGATGTCGTGACGGGCGTGGTGTTTCGTCAGACCCCGTAGCGGCCCGGTGCGATCACGGCGTTCGGATCGAGCGCGCGCTTGATGGCCGCCACCGCCTGCCAGTACGGATCGGCCGGATCGACGATGGCCGCCATCATGTCGGCGCGGGCCCGGTAGACCTCCAGGCCATGGCTGCGCAGGTGCGCATGCAGCGCATCGGCCTTGCGTTGCGCTGCCGCCGTCTCGGCCGGCTTGCTGCGGTCGAACAGCAGGTTGATGACGGCAACCAGCGAGGTGGCCGTCTCGATATTGATCGTCATGTACAGCTCGAACGGACGGGCCAGGTCTTCCAGCTCGCGCACCAGCGCGGCCACCAGCGCGCCGTCCATCGGCAGGGCCGGATTGATGAACAGCAGGCCGCAGCGCGTTGCATCGAGCCGGGTCGCCGGCAGACCGGGCTGGCCATAGCGCCACGACAGGTTGTCGATCGCCGCATCGGTCGGCTGGCCCAGCGCCAGCACGTGCAGGGGCCGCAGCGCGGCAATCGCGGCGGCGTTGGCGCGCGCCTTGCGCAGGAAGCGCAGCGCATGCATCACGCGGTAGCCCAGCGCCAGCCGCTCCTCGGTCAGCACGCGCACGGTGGCAAGGTCGCCGAGGCGCGCGCGCAGCTCCGCCAGGTTGGCCTTCACCTGGGCCTTCGTGCCGGTGACCGCGCCCAGGCCCGTCCATTCCCCCTGCGCGACGATGGCCAGGGCCTCGCGGGCTTCGCTGGCCGCCGCTGCCGGCGTGCGGCCGCACTGCTGCTCCAGGTAGGTGGTGATGCCGTACATGAGCGAGGCATGGCTGCGCGCCCGGTTGCCGATGTGCGTTACCGAATCCATCACGGCTTCCCGCTTCAGTTCCGCCAGGCGGTCGATGAAGCTTGCAAGCGACGCCCCGGCGCGCAGGCCGAGCGTGATGGCCACCGCCACCGGCCGCCTTGGCACGAGGCGGAAGCAGGCGCTTGTGACGATGCCGAAGTTCCCCTGGAAGAACAGGCCGTCGAGGATGGGCCCCAGGCCGTAGGGATGGCTGTGCGCCAGCGGCGATTCCTCGCCCAGCCGGCGGAACCCGGTGCGCAGCAGCTCGCCGGTGCCCGTCACGATTTCGAGGCCGAACAGGTCTTCGCGGCGCGGACCGAAGTAGCCCACGCCACGGTCCAGCGCATTGCCGATGATGCTCGTCTCGCGCGCCGATCCCGTCACGTTGAACGCCAGGTCCGGGTGGTGCTGCTGCAGCCAGGCGTACAGGGCCTGCTGCGTGACGCCCGGTTCGATCACGGCCACCGGGTTGGCGCGCGAGATGGCAGCGGCATTGCGGATCGCCGTCATGCGCCGCAGGTCCAGCTGGATGTCGGTGGTGCGCGCCGGCGAGGCGCCGCCGTAGCCGTAGTTCAGGCCGGTGGAGACGGGGTTGACCGTCCAGCCGCGCAGGTTGGCCAGCCGCACGATGCGCTGCACCTGGGCCGTCGTTCTCGGCCGCAGCAACCGGCCGCCCGGCCGGGACCGGCCCGTGAGATTGCTCGTGTCGGCAAGGGTGCGTGGCATGTCTCAGCTGTAAAAATAAAGGCGCTGTCACCGCAAGCCGTGGGATTCCCCCGGCTGCCAGGGCAACGGCGCCGGTTCCACAGGCTGGTTGACAGCGCCAGGATAAAGGCTCTGTCACCCGGATCCGTGGAAAGAACGGAACCATTCAAGGCTGGCTGGCGAGCGGAGAACCGGTGTCAGACACCTGCTGCGGCCCCGCTGATCGCTGCACTGGACCGCAGCACGCGATGGTCAGTGCCAAAAGAAACTTCCACAGATTCGGGTGACAGCGCCAAGATGAAAGCCCGGGCACGCCCGGGCTCGCCTGCACCGATACTACGCCGTCAGCCGCGGGTGCGGCGCACCGCCACGCCCATCGCCAGCAGGCCCAGGCCCACCAGCAGCAGCGATTCCGGTTCCGGCACGGCGGCCAGCGTGACGGTGGAGTTGGCGGCCTGGTTGATCACCAGGCTGTAGGTGTTCCCGGCCAGCAGCGTGAACGTGTTCGAGAAGATCTGCGCGCTTTCCTCGAACGAGGCGTTCTCGCTGCCGGTGGTGGACGTGAAACCCTTGTTGAGCGCATCCGGCGTCCAGGCCAGCACGGTGGTACCGGTGGTGGTGTTGCGCAGCGTGAGGCTCCAGCTGATGGCGGAAGATGCCTGGTTGCCGGTGGCCAGCAGCGGATCGACGAAGGCGGCCACGAAGGCATTGTAGGTGAGCGCCAGCTGGAAATCGACGGTGCTCCCGGCGGCAAACGTGGTGACGACACCGGCGCCATTCAGGATCGTCGCGTTGGCGCCACCGCCGCCGGCATTGTCGATCGACGAGTCGGCCCGCGTCAGGCCGCTGGCGCCGCCGGCCAGGATGTTGCCGGAGTTGTACATGTCGCCCAGCGCGAAGTTGCCGCTGTTGGTATGCAGGTGCGTGCCCAGGTTGTTCTCGGCCGTGCCGCCGTAGATGGCGTTGATGCCGGCACAGGAACTGCCGGCACAGCGGTAGGCCACGTCCACGGACGCGGTGGTGCCGTCGGTGCGCGTGTCCGTGATGCTGCCGGCGCCGGTACCGGTGCCGACGATGCCGTTGAAATTGGAATTGGCGGTGCCCGTGCGGCTGTCCGTGCGGATCTGGATCTGGCTGGTGAACGGGCTGGGCTGGTGCGTGATCGGATCCACGGCCAGCAGTTGCGAAATGTTCAGGTCTGCCATGCCGGCCACACCCGCAAACGCCGGCGCGGCGCTGGCGGCGCCCAGGGCGAGGGCGGCCAGCAGTGTCTTGATCTTCATAGGTCTCTCCTGGAAAGTGCGGTTGGCCTTGCTTGACCAATGTTATGCACGGACCATGCCAGAAGAGGAAGGGCAATGAAATCAGGGACTTGGATTGCAGGTTTGGCTTAGCGCAAATTCACTGTAAAGATTTTCGACAATTGCGGTGGATCAGAGCTCGACCATTTACTGTATCCGTATCGAGGCACGCCATGATCTTGCGCACGTAATCGCGGGTTTCCGGATAGGGCGGCACGCCCTTGTGACGCAGCACAGCACCCTCGCCCGCATTGTAGGCAGCGGCCACCAGGCGCACATCGCCATCGAAGCGGGCCAGCAGCCACTGCAGGTAGGCCAGGCCGCCGCGCACATTCGCTTCCGGATCGAACGGGTCGCCCACGCGGAAGCGCCGCGCCGTGGCGGGGATCAGCTGCATCAGCCCTTGCGCGTTCTTCGGCGACACGGCATTGACGCGAAAACCCGACTCGACGGCGATCACGGCCAGCGCCAGTTGCGGATCCACGGCATAGGACGGTGCCAGCCGTGCCACCAGGCGCTCGACCAGCGCCGGCACCGCTGCCAGGCTGGGCGCTGCAGCGGCACCGGCTGCAGCGGCGGGAACTGGCGCGGAAACGGCCGCTGCTGCGGCAGGGCTGGCGATGCCGGACAGGGCCGCGTCGGCGAGGGCGGAGGGCGGCGTCATGCAGCGCGGCAGCGTGGCATCCGGCCGGGGTGGCAGCGCCGCCGCCATCCGGGCGGCCTGTGCGTGGCCGGCGCCTGCCGCCAGCGTGAACAGGCGCCAGGCGGTGCCCTCGTCGCGCGGCAGGCCCCTGCCGTTGACGACCATCCAGCCGAGCGCATACTGGGCTTCCGGCACCCCTTCGCGCGCGGCCTGGCAATACAGGCGCGCGGCCAGTTCGACGTCGCGCGGCAGCCCTTCGCCGTGTTCGAGCCGGGCCGCATCGGCCAGCAGGGCGGTCGTCGTGTCCGCCGGTGGCGTGGTGGCGCTGGCGCTGCCGGCGATCAGCATGGCCGCCAGCCAGCGGAAGGCGCCGCCAGGAGTGCTTCGCCGGCAGCGTGAAGATGGCGGCAGGGTCCGTGACGGCTGTTGGCCTGGCTGGTGGACTGGCTGGTGGACGGGCTGGTAAAGCGGCTGGTAGATAAGCTGGTAAAGCGGCTGGCAGATGAGCTGGTGAGGCGGGTGGTGAAGCGGCTGGCAGATGAGCTGGTGAGGCGGCTGGTGAAGCGGCTGGTGAAGCGGCGCGTCGATCGACTGGAACCGCGGCTGGCATGGGGTCGACGAAGACCGCGGCACCAGGCGGCCGGCAAAGGGCTTGGCCATGTTCCCTCCCGAGAAACTTTCATTGTAGTGGCCGGTGCCGCGGCGTCACGCCGTATCCGGCCCGGCTTTGCGCGGCGACAGGAAAGCCTTGTGCAGCAGGTGCCGGGCCAGCAGCAGGGGCGGCATGCGCAGCCAGTTGCCGCGCAGGTACAGCAGGCCGCGTGCCACGCTACTGAAGCGGTCGCCACAGCTGGCATGCTCCGGCAGCAGCGCACGGTGGAACAGCCAGTCCATCAGTGCCAGCAGCATCGGGCGGGGTCCCGGCACGTCCGCGCTGACGGCGGCCGGTACCGGCGTACCCAGCAGGGCGACCGTATAGCGCAGTGCGTAGAACAGGGGCCGTTCCAGGTCCAGCACGCGGGCGCGCGGGGCCAGCGAGACCCAGAAGCGGCGATCGGTGCCGAAGTGGCACAGCAGCCGGTGCAGGTCGAGCAGGTCGCGCAGGCCGTGGTCGAACTCGCCGTCGCAGAACAGGTGGGCGGCGCTGTGCAGCACCATGTCCACGGGCGCCAGCACGTACAGGCCGGGTTCCCCGTGTACCGGCACGGCCGCGGTGCGCAGCAGCACGGGGTCGGGCCGCAACGCCGCCGTCTTCGGCAGGATGGCATGGTGCACGTCGATCGTCGAGGCGCGGCGCACGTGACGCAGCGGCGGCAGTTCATGCATCCACTGGCGGTAGTAGCGCTGGTCGTAGGCGTCGTGGTGCGTGCCGGCCCAGCCGGCCAGCATCAGGGCCGCTTCCGCCACGCCCAGGTGCTCTTCCGGCACCAGCACGTCGATGTCCGCATACAGCCGGCCGGCAGCGGGTGGCAGCCGGGCGAGCGTGTACGCGGCGCCTTTCAGCAACGTCAGGGGCACGTCCAGGCCGGCCAGCGCCTGGCGGATCTGCCGGACCTCCCAGTGCACGCCGCGGGCATGGCGGCGCGCCACCATGTGCGCCCAGTCCAGCTGCTCGCGGGCCGGTGGGGGAATCCCTTCCAGCAGACCGGCATCCTCGACGATGCCATGCAGCGTGGCCAGCAGGTGGGCGCTTGCGGCCTGGCGCAGCAGCAGGTCCCAGCCGGCGTCGTCCAGCGACGGCAGGCCTTGCGGATCGCGCAGCGCGGCCAGCAACAGTGGACAGGTGCGCCCGGGCTTCATGGCAGCGTGTCGAAGTAGGCCAGCGCATCGTCCAGCACGCCGTAGCGGAAGCGCCACCCGCTGCTGCGGTCGACGAGATCGGCCAGCGCCGTGAAGCCCTCCGCGCCGAGCAGGCTGTAGTTGAAGGCGTTCTGCGCCAGTTCCATGAAGGTGTCCGCGCGCGGCAGGGGCTCGGCCGTCACGGCGGCTCCTGCTTCGTAGCGGGGAAACACTACCCAGCCGGGCGCTGCCGGGTCGCTGGCACGCGCCACGCTCCCGGCCGGGGCGCGCAGGTGCGCCACGGTGCCCTTCACCGTGTCGCGGACCGGTGGGCTCAGCACGCCATCGGGCAGGTAGTCGCGGATGACGCCGATCGATGCGTTCTTCAGGCTGATCGGGCGGGGCAGCGGATGCAGCAGGCCATCGTCCAGGCGCAGCAATGCCAGCTCGTCGGACAGCAGGCGCCAGCCGCCGCGCCCCACCAGTGCCGCGCACAGCGTGCTCTTGCCGGCACCGGGCGGGGCGGGCAGCAGCGCGGCGCGGCCATGCTTCTCGATGACGGCCGCATGCACGATCAGGTAGCGGTGCGCACGGCTGGCCACGCACCAGTTCAGCCCCCACTCGAACATGGGAAAGGCCTGGTCCAGCGGCAGGGGCCGGAAGGGCGCGCGGCCGTCGTACAGCAGCGTCACCTGCGGCCGCAGCCAGCGCCGTGGCGAGGCCGGCCGCACCAGGTCCAGGTGGAAGTCGGCAATGCCTTCCGGTGCCAGCAGCGGGTAGTCGCCATACAGCAGGTGCAGGCCATCGGCCACGCCGGCGATCGGCGAGCGCAGCCGGGTCGTGAAGCGGCCCGTGACGAGGCGGATGCCGGCACCGGCCAGGCACCGGCCCAGTTCGGCGCGGTCCAGGCTGGCGATGGTGGCTGCGCGGTCCATCGGCTCAGGGAACCGGTTCGATCAGGTCGAGCCGCTGCAGGGCGGCCAGGGGTTCCGCCAGCTCCGGCGCGGACAGTTCGTCCGCATCGATGTCGCCATCGCGCAAGGCCAGCAGCAGGACCATCGCTTCGGCCGTCAGCAGGTGGGTGTCGCCGGACAGGTCGTTGAACAGCACGCAGGCTTCGTCCCAGCCGCGGTGCAGCAGGGTCTGGCCGGAAACGAGGCGCCAGGGCTGGTCCATCAGTACATGGTGCCGCGCAGGTAGTCGACGATGCGCGCGCCGTCCCAGCGCACGCCGGCGGTGGGCGTGTAGTAGCCCCTGGCCTGGTACTCGCGCCAGATCGCCTGCAGCATCGCCAGCGTCTGGAAGGTGGACAGGCCGGCGCGCACGTTCAGGTGGCAGGCCACCAGGTGACGGCCGAGGCCGTAGGTGTCCCACGCCTTCGGCTCCAGGATCGCGCTCTGCGTCACGGCGCCGTAGGTGCGCGCATAGGCGCCGCTGCAGGCGAACAGCTTGGTGTACAGCGCCGTCTTGCTGGTGCCGGTCGGCCACGAGTGGGTGCGCCAGTAGTCCGGCGTGCGGCCGGCGCAGACGGGCGGGCGGCCGCGAAAGCTCTGCAGGCCGCCGGACAGCGAGCCGGACGGTGTCGTACAGATCTCGCAGGCCATGCCGGGCTGGCTGTGCAGGGTCAGCAGCACGCCGGAGGCCGCCGCACCGGCACGTGCGAAGCGGCGGCGTGCGGCACCGCGCGCGGACAGGGCGGCGTCGTCGCGCGCCCCGCGCAGGGCATCATCGTTGGCATCTGGCGGCAGGTCGATGGCCACGTCGGGCGTCCTTCATCGGGAGGGAGCAGGAGCAGGAAGCAAATCCTGTTCCCAACAGGTCGGCACGGTCCGGCCCGCGAACCGAATCAATGACTTAAGCTTGATCGGCGTCAGAATGTTCGTTCCCGGCGACGCAAGGCGCTTGAGATAAGTCATTGACTGTAAGATTTTTCGACAGAGGTTGCCTGCTGCAGCCGAGGCTCAGAAGAAGCTCTCCGGCACCACCAAAATGTCCCCGGGCCGCATCGGCACATTGGCCGTGATGTCGCCTTCCTTGATCAGGTCGTTCAGGCGCACACGGAACTGCTGCGGCCGGCCGTCGACATTGCGGATGATGGTGGCCTTGTTGCCGGCCGCGAATTCCGTCACGCCGCCCACCGCGATCAGCACATCCATCAGCGACATGTCGCGCCGGTACGGCAGCGCCTGCGGCCTAGCCGCCTGGCCGATCACGCGGATCTGCTCGCCATAGGTGCCCGTGAAGCCCGTGACGATCACCGTCACCACCGGCTGCTGGATGTACTTGGCGAGCGCCTTCTCGATATCGCGCGCCAGTTCCGTCGACGTCTTGCCGCTGGCGGGCAGGTCCTCGACCAGCGGCGTGGTGATCTTGCCGTCCGGCCGCACCGGCACCGCCTGCGACACCTCGGGATTGCGCCAGACGATGATCTGGACATTGTCGCCCGGGCCGATCAGGTAGTCGGTGGGAGGCGGTACGGTGACATCCGTGAGCGGCGTGCCGGAGCCGGCGCAACCGCCCAGCAGGGCCATGGCAAGCATGGCGGCAGACCACCACGCCATCGGTTTGAGGTTATTCACGGCGCTCTCCCGTCTCGAATGGTTTCTCCGGCACGGGGCCGGAGATAAACTTTCATTATATTAACTTCGAGTTATTGGGTTTGTGTTACCGGGTGGCTTTAATACCACGCTTGCGGCATTTTTTATTTTCCGGCGGGACTTTGCTGTAATAATTCGCGGACGTGCTGCACGGGAATGGCATAGGAAATGCCACTGGGGCTGCTCAAGGCATTTTCCTTCTGGTTTTTCAGGAAGGTCATGTTCAGTACACCGTACACGACGCCGCTGTCCGGGTCGTACACGGGGCTGCCACTGTTGCCGGGATAGGCGGTGCCGTCCAGCTGCAGGATGGGGAAGGGCCGGCGCTGCAGCTGGCTGATGGCGCGGGCGTCGAGGCGCCGCGCCGACAGCGACGGCAGCAGTACCGGCGTGATGGCAGACAGCATCGCGCGGTGCGTGACGGGCGTCAGGCCCAGCGCCATGCCGAGCGGGAAGCCCGTGAACGCCAGCGCCTGCCCCTCGGCGATGCTCCCGGCGCTGTCCAGGCGCAGCGGCGGCAGCGGCGCCCCGGCCAGGCGCAGGTGCGCCAGGTCGTGTTCCCGGTCGACCCCGGCCACTGTCACGGGACGGAAATCGATCTGCTCGCCCCGCCCGATGACGATGCCGAGCGTTTCCATGCGCTCCACGTCCAGGTCCGGCAGCGCGTGGGCGTTCGTGATGATCGAGCGGCCATCGCCGACCGCGAAACCGGTGGCCACGAACACCACGGCCGGACTGCGCGTGCGCAGCATCGTGCCGATGCCGACCACCGACGGCTTGACGGCGGCGATGGTGTCCGTTAGCGCCGCGCCGGCCGGCCACGGGCATGCCAGGACCACGGCGAGCAGGCCCGCCAGCAGCAGCCATTGCAAGGGACGGATTACGCGGTTCATCGAATCAGGATAGCAGAATGATTGGAACGGCCATTGCCCATTATTTTCAACAAATGAATAGTTTAGATATTCATCAAGCGACAAAAATTAATATGAATCGTTAATAAGTTCTGCGCTATCATGGAGCGATTCATATAATTTAGGCAACAAATTAAACGGCATGGCGGCGGCCATGATCGCATCGTCAGAAGTACATCGACCTCGATTCCGGATGGCTAGCTAAAGGCGGGTTATTAAGATGGCAGAATTGATGGCATTGCTGTTGAGCTTCCTCAAGGCAATCGGCAAGTACCGCTGGTACGCGGTGGCAATCACCTGGATCGTGGCTGCCGCCGGCTGGACCATCGTCTACCGGATGCCGAACGACTACCAGGCGTCCGCGCGCGTGTACGTGGACACGCAGAGCATCCTGAAGCCGCTGCTGGCCAGCATGACGACCTTGCCGAACACGGAACAGCAGGTGATGTTCATGCGCCGCACGCTGATCAGCCGGCCGAACGTGGAGAAGGTGCTGCGCATGGTGGATCTGGACCTGCGCGCCCGCAGCGTCAAGGAACACGAGAAGCTCGTCGACGAACTCGTCAACCAGATCCGCATTGGCGGCACCGAGCGGGACGACATCTACACGATCTCCTACAGCAATCCGGATCCGAAGCTGGGCAAGGACATCGTGGCCGCGCTGCTGACGATCTTCGTCGAGGGCAGCTACGGCAGCAAGCAGCAGGATTCCGGGAAGGCCATCCAGTTCATCGACGACCAGATCCGCATGGTCGAGGAAAAGCTGGCGGCCGGCGAGAACGCGTTGAAGGAATTCAAGATCCGCCACATGGGCCTGCTGCCGCGCCAGGGCGGCGACTACACCACGGCCTACGGCGAGCTGACCGAGAAGCTGGGCCAGGCCCGCCTGGAACTGCTGGAAGCGGAAGGAGCGCGCAACGCCGTGCGGCGCCAGATCGCCGGCGATGACATGGCGCCCGTGACGGACACCGACGCGCGCGCGGCCGCCGATCCGGAAACGGATGGCCGCATCGCCACGCTGCAGAAGAACCTGGACCAGCTGCGCATGCAGTTCACCGAAGAGCATCCGGACATCGTGGCCTCGAAACGCCTGCTGGCGCAGCTGGAAGAACGCCGCAAGGCCGAGGCGAAGAAGCTGCGCGGCGGCGATCCCGGCGCCGGCTACAGCCCGATGCTGCAGCAATTGAACGTGCAGCTGTCCGTCGAGGAAGCGCGCATCGCCTCGCTGCAGGCGCGGGTAGGCGAATTGTCCGCGCGGCTGGCGCAGATGCGCTCCCTCGGCACGCAGGCGCCCGAGGTGGAGGCGCAGCTGGCGCAGCTGAACCGCGACTACGCCATCAACAAGGACAACTACGAGAAGCTGGTGCAGCGCCGCGAGGCGGCCAAGCTGTCCGGCGACCTGTCCACCGCCACGGACATGCTGACGTTCCGCGTCATCGAACCGCCGGCCGTGCCCAGCGTGCCCGCCGGACCGAACCGCCCCGGCCTGTATTCGGCGGTGCTGGGCGGCGCGCTGCTGGCCGGGCTGGGCGCGGCGCTGCTGCTCGGCCAGATCCGGCCCACCTTCCTCAGCCAGCACAGCCTGCGCGAGGCCACGGGCCTGCCCATCCTGGGCAGCATCGCCATGAACTGGACGGACCGGCAGAAGGTGCGCCGCCGCCGCCGCGTGTACGCGTTCGCTGCCGCGGTGGCCGCGCTGTTCACGGCGTATGGCGGCGTGCTGGCGCTCACGCTGTCCCGGCAGGCCTAGAAAGCAGGTGACCACGTGAGCATCATCGAGAAAGCCGCCAGCCGCATCGCCCGTCCGCCCCGGGCAGCGGACGACGTGGCGTTGCCACCGGCACCGGCCCCGGTGCAGCCGCCGGCCGACATGCTGTCCAATCCGGACCCGGCCGAAGCCTTCGGTCCACGCCGGCAGGGCCGGGGCGTCGAGCTGGACCTGGCGCGCATGCACGAAGCGGGCCTCGTCACGGCCGCCGGCGGGCGCACCGGCCTGGTCGAGGATTTCCGCATCATCAAGCGGCCCCTGATCAAGCGCGCGTTCGGGCCGCGCAAGCCGGATGCCAATCCGGGCAACCTGATCATGATCACCAGCTCGCTGCCGGGCGAGGGCAAGACGTTCACGTCGATCAACCTGGCAATGAGCATCGCGATGGAGCTGGACCACACAGTGCTGCTGGTGGATGCGGACGTGGCGCGCCCGTCGGTGCTGCGCACGCTGGGCCTGCCGCCGCAGCGGGGGCTGATGGACATCCTGCTGGACGACGGGCTGGACATGGCGGACGTGCTGCTGCGCACGAATGTCAACACCTTGTCGATCCTGCCGGCCGGCTCGTCGAATCCGCGCGCCACGGAGCTGCTGGCCAGCCAGGCGATGTCCACGCTCGTGCTGGAAATCGCCCACCGCTACCGGGACCGCATCGTCATCTTCGATTCGCCGCCGCTGCTGCTCACCAGCGAGGCGCACGTGCTGGCCAGCCACATGGGGCAGATCGTCGTCGTCGTCGAGTCGGAGAAGACCACCCAGCATGCCGTGCTGGCCGCGCTGGCCCAGCTGGAAGGCTGCAGCAACGTCAACCTGGTGTACAACAAGTCGCGCGAGGCGGCCTCCACCAGCAAGTACGATTATCACTATGGCTAGAGCGTCGTCCCGCCGCAGGCTGCCGCTGCTGGGGCCGGTGTTCGTGCTGGCGCTGCTGCCCGGCGCCGTGCGTGCGGCGTGGCAGATCTCGCCCTCGCTGGAGCTGCGCGAAACCTGGTCGGACAATGCCGGCCTGCGCGCCGACGGCCAGAAGGAAAGCCGCTTCATCACCTCCGTCACGCCCGGCATCACGGCGACGAACAACACGCCGCGCTTCCAGTTCTCTGCCTCCTACCGCCTGAATGCCTTTGCCTACTCGGATGACCGCGTGACCGGTACGGACCGCTTCAACAGCAGCCTGAGCGCCACGGCGCGCGGCGAGCTGCTGAGCGACCTGCTGTTCTTCGATGCGCAGGCCGGCATCAGCCAGACGCCCGTCTCCGCGTTCGGTCCGGTCAGCGACAGTCCGTATTCGGATGCCAACCGCAGCGAGGTGCGCACCTGGCGCGTGGCACCCTACCTGCGGCACACCTTCGGCGGTTTCGCCAGCGCCGAGCTGCATTATTCCCACTCCGTCGTCGATGCCGACCAGGAAGGCTTCGGCCGCAGCGTTGCGGACGATCTCCGCCTGGCCGTCAGCAGCGGGCAGTCGTTCCGCACAGTGGGCTGGGCGCTGGACCTGGACCGCGAGAAGATCGACGACACCATTGCACCGGCCTCGATCAACAGCCGCGCGCTGGCGTCGCTGCGCTACATACTGACTTCCCAACTGAGCCTGACCGCCACGGGCGGCTACGACAAGTTCGACTACGAGCAGGCCGGCGAAGCGACGAAGGGCGCGTCCTGGTCGGCCGGTTTCGCCTGGACGCCCAGCAGCCGCACCAGCCTGCGCGCCTCCGCCGGCAAGCGCTACTACGGCAACAGCTACTTCCTTGCCGCCACGCACCGCAGCCGCAATACGGTCTGGAGCATCAACTACAGCGACGACGTCACCACCAGCCGCAGCAGCTTCCTGCTGCCTTCCGCGGTCGATACGGCGGCCATGCTGAACCAGATGTTCCTGCCGAATTACCCCGACCCGGTCCTGCGCGCCATTGCCGTGGCCGCCTATATCCGCGCGCTGAACCTGCCGCCCACGCTGCCGAACAGCATCAATTACTTCAGCAACCGCTACATGCTGCAGCGCCAGTTTAATGCCTCGGTGGCACTGCGCACGGCGCGCACGACGACCATGGCCACCCTGTACCGGCTGCGGCGCGAGGCCCTGTCCCGGCTGCAGTACGACAGCGCCCTGCTGGGCAGCGGCGTGCAGAACATCAACGACAGCACGGACCAGACGGGGCTGGCGCTGATGCTGGACTACCGCCTCAGCGCGCGCACCAATGCCGCCGTCTCCGCCACGCTGGCCCGCAACGAGTCGCGCAGCACCGGCCTGCGCCAGAACAACCGCCAGTACCGCGCCTACATCGCGCGCACCTTCAGCCAGAAGCTGGCCGGCAGCGTGGAAGTGCGCCGCAACCAGGGCGGGCTGTCGCTGGAGGACCGGTCCTATACGGAAAACACGGTGGCAGCCTCGCTGTCGATGCGGTTCTGATACGGCGGAGCATTCATGTACGAAACCTACTACGGACTGCGCGAGAAACCGTTCCGGCTGCGGCCCGACCCGCAGTTCTTCTTCGGCAGCAGGGGCCACAAGCGGGCGATGGCCTACCTGGAATACGGGCTGGCGCAGGGCGAGGGCTTCATCGTCATCACCGGCGACGTGGGTGCGGGCAAGACGACGCTGGTGCGCAAGCTGCTGCACCAGATCGCCTCGGACAGCATCGTGGCGGCGCACATCGTCAACACGCACCTGGAGGCGGACGATATCGTGCGCGGCGTGGTCGCCGCGTTCGGGCTGCCGTTCGAGGACAGTGCCAGCAAGACCACGCTGCTGGCCCGGCTGGAAACGTTCCTGCATGGTTGCGAGGAAGGCGGAAAGCGTGCCCTGCTGGTGGTTGACGAAGCGCAGAACCTGACGCCGAGGGTGGTGGAAGAATTGCGCATGCTGTCCAATTTCCAGCGCGGCGACCGGCCATTGCTGCAAACATTTTTACTGGGCCAGCCGGAATTTCGCGCCACGCTGCACAGCCCCGATATGGCCCAGCTGCGCCAGCGCGTCATCGCAACGTACCACCTGGGGCCGATGGACGAGCCGGAAACCCGGGCCTACATCGAACACCGCCTGCGCACGGTCGGCTGGGAAGGGGATCCGGCCATCACGCCGGCGGCCTTCGCGGCGATTTACCAGTTCACGGGAGGCGTACCCCGCAAGACCAACCACCTGTGCGACCGGCTGATGCTGATGGGCTTCCTCGAAGAACTGCATGCATTCACGGCCGCCGAGGTGGACGCCGTCATCGGCGACATCGGGCAGGAGTTCACCCCGCCCGTGGCCGTGGCGACCCTGGCCGGCGATGCCGGCCTGCAGACGACCGACACCTTGCCTGCCAGCGGAAACCCCGACGTGATGGACGAGCGCATGCTGCGGCTGGAAAAATCGATGGGCTCCGTCCTGTCGATCCTCAAGCGCATGGTCAGCACCCCGGCCGGGCCGATCGACAGCAGCGAGCAACCATGAGCCAGACCATGACGCACAGCAGCGCTTCACCCGCCGTCCACCGCATCCTGTGCGTCGTGGGCGCGCGGCCCAATTTCATGAAGATGGCGCCCGTCATGGCCGCGCTGGCCGCATTGCCGGGCATCGAAGGCAAGCTGGTGCATACGGGCCAGCACTACGACGTGACGATGAACCACCAGTACTTCCAGGCGCTCGGCATCGCGGCGCCGGACATCAACCTGGAAGTGGGCAGCGGCAGCCATGCCCAGCAGACGGCCCAGGTGATGCGCCGGTTCGAGCCCGCGCTGGACGAACTGGCGCCGGCCGCCGTGCTGGTGGTGGGCGACGTCAATTCCACGCTGGCCTGCGCACTGGTGGCCGCCAAGCGGGGCGTGCCAGTCATCCACGTGGAAGCGGGCCTGCGCAGCTTCGACCGGGCGATGCCGGAAGAGATCAATCGGGTACTCACGGACCAGCTGTCCGACCTGCTGTTCACCACCGAGGAGAGCGGCCGCGCCAACCTGCTGAAGGAAGGCATTGCCGAAGAGCGCATCCACTTCGTCGGCAACGTGATGATCGATACGCTGCGCCTGAACCTGCCGCGCGCCGTGCCTGTCGGCCGCATCGCCGCCGATGCCGGCCGGCCCGGGTTCGCGGCTGGGGGCCACGCCGTGCTGACCTTGCACCGCCCGGCCAATGTCGACGATGCGCAGGTGCTGCGCCGCTTGCTGGAAACGGTGGCGCAGATCAGCGACCGCGTGCCCGTCCTCTTTCCCGTCCATCCGCGCACCCGCGCCGCCATCGAGCGCTTCGGGCTGATGCCGCTGCTGGACCGGCCGGCGATCCTGCTGCTGCCGCCGCTGGGCTACCTGGAGATGCTGGGCCTGATGCGGGATGCCCGCGTGGTGCTCACCGACTCCGGCGGCATCCAGGAGGAGACCACGGCGCTGGGCACGCCCTGCATCACGCTGCGCCAGAATACCGAGCGGCCGATCACCGTCGACGAAGGCACCAACACCATCGCCGGCAGCGACCCGGCCGTCATCCTCGCCGCCTTCGACAGCGTGCTGGCCGGGGCCGGCAAGGCGGGGCGCATCCCGCATTTCTGGGATGGCCGCGCGGCCGAGCGCATCGCCTTCATCGTGCGCGACTGGCTCGTGCAGCGCTAGGGGAAAGACGATGGACGCGCCCGCACCGCATCTGCCGCTTCAAGCATTGGGCCAAGCATCGGGCCACACCGCGGGTGCGGTGGTGCGCAACGCGATGACGGTCGATGTCGAGGATTATTTCCAGGTATCCGCCTTCGCACCCTACATCGCGCGCGACAGCTGGCCGCAACGTGAATGCCGCGTCGAAGCCAATGTGGAGCGCCTCCTCGCCATCCTGGCCGAAAGCGGCGCGCACGCCACCTTCTTCACCCTCGGATGGATCGCCGAACGGTATCCAGCGCTGGTACGGCAGATCGTCGCCGCCGGGCACGAGCTGGCCAGCCACGGCTACGGCCACCTGCGCGCCTCGGACCAGACGCGCGAGCAGTTCCGCGACGATGTCACGCGCAGCAAGGCCATCCTGGAAGCGCTGGGCGGCCAGCCCGTGCTCGGCTACCGGGCGCCCAGCTTCTCGATCGGCCCCGGCAACCTGTGGGCGCTGGACGTGCTGCGCGAGGCGGGCTACCGCTACAGCTCCTCGATCTACCCGATCGTCCATGACCATTACGGCATGCCCGGGGCGCCCCGGTTCGCATTCCGTCCGAACGGTCCGGATGGCCTGCTGGAAGTGCCCATCACCACGGTGCGGCTGCGGGAACGCAACCTGCCGGCCGGCGGTGGCGGCTATTTCCGGCTGCTGCCGTATGCCCTGTCGCGCCGGCTCATGCGCCGCGTGAACCGGGTCGACGGCCAGCCGGCGATCTTCTACTGCCACCCTTGGGAATTGGATCCGGATCAGCCGCGCATCGCCGGCATCGGCATGAAGACGCGCTTCCGCCACTACGTCAACCTGGGTCGCATGGAACGCCGCCTGCGCGCCCTGACGCGCGACTTCGCGTGGGACCGCATGGACCGCATCTTCCTGGAGCGCACGTGAGTACCGTCATCGACAGCGGCCTGGCGAGCATCGATGCGGCGGCCGCGCCATTGTCGGTGCGCCTGCTGGGAACCGATGCGGCCGACCGCGCGCGCTGGGATGCGTTCGTGAATGCCTGCCCGGAAGCGACCTTCTTCCACCGCGCCGGCTGGCAGCGCGTGATCGAAGCGGCATTCGGTCACCGCACCTATTTCTACCTGGCCGAGCGGGACGGCCGGATCGAAGGCGTGCTGCCGCTGGCGCGCATCCGCAGCCGGCTGTTCGGCGATGCGCTGATCGCCTTGCCCTTCTGCGTGTATGGCGGCATCGCGGCGCAAACGCAAGAGGCCCGCACGGCACTCGATGCCGAGGCCATCAAGCTGGCGCAGGCGTTGAACACGGGCCACCTGGAGTACCGCAACTTCACCGCGGCGCAACCGGACGATGCGGCCTGGCTCACGAAAGACCTGTATGCCACCTTCCGCAAGGCGATCGGACCGGACGACGAAGCCAACCTGAACGCCATCCCCCGCAAGCAGCGCGCGATGGTCCGCAAAGGCATCAAGCTGGGTCTTGCTGGCGCGGTGGATGACGACGTGGAGCGCTTCTTCACCGCTTACGCCAGCAGCGTGCACCGCCTGGGCACGCCGGTGTTCCCGAAGCGCTATTTCGCGCTGCTGCAGCAGGAATTCGGCGCCGACTGCGAGGTGCGCGTGATCACGCAGAACGGCAAGCTGGTGGCCGGCGTGCTTAGCTTCTTCTTCCGCGACGAGGTGCTGCCGTACTACGGCGGCGGACTGCCGATCGCGCGCGACGTGGCCGGCAATGACTTCATGTACTGGAACCTGATGCAGGCTGCGGCGGCGCGTGCCTGCCGTCTGTTCGACTTCGGCCGCAGCAAGCGGGGCACGGGTGCCTTCGACTTCAAGAAAAACTGGGGCTTCACGGCCCAGCCGCTGCCCTATGCGTATCGCCTGATCCGGTCGCAGGACCTGCCGGACGTGAATCCCCTCAATCCGAAGTACCGGCTGTTCATCCGGCTGTGGCAAATGCTGCCGCTGGCGCTGGCAAATGCGCTGGGACCGCACATCGTCAAGGACCTGGGGTAGCGCCATGGCAGAAATGAGCGATCTGCTGCTGCTGGTGCACCGCATCCCCTATCCACCCAACAAGGGCGACAAGATCCGCTCGTGGCAGCTGCTGAAGCACCTGGCGGCGCGCTACAGGGTGCACCTGGCCACCTTCGTCGACGAACCGGCCGACTGGCAATACGTGGCGCAGGTGCGCAAGCTGTGCGCCTCGTGCCATGTGGCGGCGCTCAATCCTCGGCAAGCGCGCCTTCGCAGCCTGCGCGCGCTGCTGGCCAACCGCGCCATGTCGCTGGACTACTACGCCGATGGCGCCACCCGCGCCTGGGTGCGCCGCACGATGGACGACCATCCCGTGGGCCGCATCGTCGTGTTCTCCACGCCGATGGCGCAGTATGCCCAGGGCTGGCCGGCCGCGCGCTGCATCGTCGACCTGTGCGACGTCGATTCTGAAAAATGGCGGCAGTACGCGCAGCAGCAGGCCGGCCCGGCGCGCCTGCTGTACGCGTACGAGGCGGAGCGCCTGCTGCGCTACGAGCGCCAGGTGGCGGCGGCGTGCGATGCGGCGCTGTTCGTGTCCGCGCCGGAAGCGGCGCTGTTCCAGAAGCTGGCGCCGGAAAGCGCCGGCCACACGGGCTGGTACGGCAACGGCGTCGATACCGATTACTTCACGCCGGCGACCGTGTATGCCAATCCCTATGCGTCCGGCGAGCGGGTGCTGGTGTTCTGCGGCTCGATGGACTACTGGCCCAATGGCGACGCGGTGCAGTGGTTCGCGCGCGAGGTGCTGCCCCTGGTGCGGGCCCGGCAGCCGGCGGTACGCTTCTGCATCGTCGGTGCCCGGCCAACCGCCGAAGTCCAGGCGCTGGGCAGGCTGCCCGGCGTGAGCGTCACCGGTACCGTGCCGGACGTGCGGCCCTACGTGGCACGCGCCGCATTGTCGGTAGCACCCCTGCGCGTGGCACGGGGCATCCAGAACAAGGTGCTCGAAGCGATGGCGATGGGAAAAGCGGTCATTGCCAGCCCGCAGGCGCTGGAGGGCATCGATGCCGTCAACGGCAGCGAAATCCTGTGCGCGGCCGGCGCCACCGACTGGGCGCAACGCATCCTGGCCGCGCTGGCCGATGACGGCGGCCGCATGGCGATCGGCATGGCGGCCCGCACCCGCGTGGTGGCTTCCTACGGCTGGGATGCCCGCCTCGCGCCGCTCGATGCGCTGCTGGAGGGGCCACGCCGGCAGGCCGCAGCGCTCAGCGCTGCAGGCGAAACCGCCAGATGGAACCGGGCATGAACACGCTGGCCACCACCACCGCTGCGCAGCCTGTCGTCACCAGGCCGGCGCCCGTGCCCGCGTCGCCGCGGCTGCAATGGCTGATCGGCGCGGCAGCAGTGCTCTTGCCGCTGATCGCCTATTTCGGCACGGCCGCATCGATCGTGGCGATCTGGCAGCGTTCCGCCACGTTCGCGCACGGCTTCGTCATCGTGCCTATCACGCTGTGGCTGGTGTGGGGCCGCCGCGCCCAGCTGGCAGTGCTGCCGGTGCGGCCCTGCTGGCCGGCGCTGGCGGCACTGGCGCTGTGCGGCGCGGCGTGGATGCTCGCTTCGCTGGGCGACGTGCTGATCGTTCGGCAGTATGCGTTCGCCGCCATGCTGCCGCTGACCGTGCTGGCCGTGTATGGCACTGCCATCGCCCGCGCATTGCTGTTCCCGCTGGCGTTCCTGCTGTTCGGCGTGCCGGTGGGTGAAACGCTGATCGATCCGCTCATCCAGATCACGGCCAGCTTCACCGTCGAGGCGCTGCGCCTGACGGGCATACCCGTGCTGCGCGAAGGGAACAACTTCAGCCTGCCCACGGGCGACTGGTCCGTCGTGGAAGCGTGCAGCGGCCTGCGCTACCTGATCTCGTCCGTCACGCTGGGCTGCCTGTATGCGTATCTCACTTACCGTACGCTGTGGCGGCGCGCCCTGTTCGTGCTGGTGGCGCTGCTGCTGCCGGTGCTGGCGAACGGCATCCGCGCCTACCTGATCGTGCTGATCGGCCACTTGAGCGGCATGACGATGGCGGTCGGCGTCGATCACCTGATCTACGGCTGGGTGTTCTTCGGCGCCGTGATGCTGGCGCTGTTCTGGATCGGCAGCTTCTGGCGCGAGGACCACGGCACGCCACCGCAGGCGGATGTCGCCCATGCCGCCGGCCGGTCGGCGCCGCCCGCCGCAGTGGCTGCCGCCGCATTGGGCGTGGCCGTGTGCATCGGCGTCTGGCCCGCCTACGCATGGCAGATGGAACGCAGCAACGCGGTGCCGCGGCCCGTGGACCTGGCTTCGTTCCAGGCGCAGGTGCCGGAGACAGGACCGTTCACCGCCTGGGCACCCGACTTCGCGCCCGCCAGCGCCCGGTTGCAGCGCTACTACCGGGTCGATGATGCAACAGTGGGCTTCCTCCTGAAGTTCTACCGCGATGGCGGCCAGGGCAAGCTGGTGAGCTCGACCAACAAGCTCACGGGACAGCGCGCGGCATGGCACGAAACGGGCGTGGCAGTGCGCGCCGAAGCCATCGCCGGCCGCACGCTGGTGCTGCGCGAGACCACCGTGGCGGGCGTCGATGGCCGCTTCGTCGTCTGGCAGTGGTATGACATCGGCGGCCGCGCCACCGCCAGCAACTACGTGGGCAAGCTGCTGCAGGTGAAGCAGAAGTTCCTGACCGGCAGCGACGATGGCGCGGCGCTGATGGTCTACGCGCCGTATGACGAGAATCCGGCCACGGCGCGTCCCGCCCTGCGCGCCTTCCTGCGCGGCCACCTCGCGGCGATCGATGCCGTGCTGGCACGCAACCGTCGGCGCTGAGCGGCCATGCACGACATTCCCCTCATCGTCCACCTGATCTACCGGCTCGACTTCGGCGGGCTGGAGGCGCTGCTGGTCGAACGCATCAACCGCATGCCGGCGGAACGCTACCGGCACGCGGTGGTGTGCCTGACCCAGGCCGATCCCGCGTTCGCAACGCGCATCACGCGCCGCGGCGTCACCATTCACGCCCTGCACAAGCAGCCCGGCCTGGCGCTGTCCACCCACCTGCGCCTGTGGCGCCTGCTGCGCCGGCTGCGGCCCGCCATCCTGCACTCATACAACCTGTCGGCTGTCGAGTACGGGCCCGTGGCGCTGCTGGCCGGCGTGCCGGTGCGCATCAGCGGTGCCCACGGCCGCGATGCGGACGATCCACACGGCCGCAACCGCAAGCACAACCTGCTGCGCCGCCTGATGGCGCCGTTCTACGACTGCTGCTATGCCAATTCGGCAGCGATGGAGGCCTGGAACCGCAGCGTCATCGGGGTGCAAGCGGCGAAAAGCCGTGTGCTGGCCAACGGCATCGACACCGAGCGCTTCCACCCCCGCCAGCCGGATGATGCGGTGCCGCCCGGCTGGCCATTCGCGGCGGACGACATCGTGATCGGCAGCGTGGGCCGCCTCCAGGCCGTCAAGGACCAGGCGACCTTGCTCGACGCCTTTGCGCTGCTGCGCGAGCGGCTGCCCACAATGCGCGACCAGCTGCGCCTGGCCATCATCGGCGACGGCCCGCTGCTGCTGTCGCTGCGCGAACGTGCCGTGAGGCTGGGGCTGGCCGATGCGGCCTGGCTGCCCGGCGCGCGGCAGGATGTCGCGCCGCTGCTGCGGCACCTGCACGTGTTCGCGATGCCGTCGATCGCCGAAGGCACGCCCGGCTCGGCGCTGGAAGCGATGGCCAGCGGCCTGCCGGTGGTCGGCACGCGCGTCGGCGGCATTCCGGAAGTGGTGGACGATGGCGTCACCGGCACCCTCGTGCCGCCGTCGGATGCCGCGGCGCTGGCCGCTGCCCTGGAGCGCTATGTCGCGGTGCCGGCACTGGCCGCCCGCCATGGCGCCGCCGGCCGCGAGCGCGTGCTGCGCCTGTACGGGATGGCCGCCATGGTGGCCGCCTACCAGCAGCTGTACGACAGCCTGTGCGAACGAAAGATCCGAACGGGAAGGGCGGTGACATCATGTGCGGAATAGTGGGCATCCTGGACACGCGTGGCCAGCGTGCCATCGACGAGGCGCTGCTGCGCCGCATGAACGACACGCAGCGTCACCGCGGTCCGGACGAAGGCGATATCCATGTGGAACCGGGCGTCGGCTTCGGCCACCGCCGGCTGTCCGTCATCGACCTGTCGCTCGGCCAGCAGCCGCTCGGCAACGAGGATGGCAGCGTGATGGTCTGCTATAACGGCGAGATCTACAACTACCGCGAACTGACGGCGCAGCTGAAGGCACTGGGCCACGTGTTCCGCACCCACAGCGATACGGAAGTGATCGTGCATGCCTGGGAAGAATGGGGCGAGGCTTGCGTCGAGCGCTTCCGCGGCATGTTCGCCTTCGGCCTGTGGGACCGCAACCGCCAGGCCATGTTCCTGGCGCGCGACCACCTGGGCGTGAAGCCGCTGTTCTACGCGATGCTGCCCGATGGCCTGTTCGCCTTCAGCTCGGAGCTGAAGGCCCTGCGCGCGCTGCCCGGCCTGCCGCGCGGGATCGACCCGTGCGCCGTCGAGGACTATTTCGCCTATGGCTACATACCGGAGCCGAAGACGATCTACCGGGGCGCCTGCAAACTGTCGCCCGGTCACCGGTTGCTGCAGCAGGTCGGCAGTCCGTTGGCCCAGCCCGAACGCTGGTGGGATGTGCCGTTCCAGCTGCACCATGCGATGACGGAAAGCGATGCGCAGGGCGAGCTGGTGGAACGGCTGCGCGACTCCGTAAAAAGCCAGCTGGTGGCCGAGGTGCCGCTGGGGGCCTTCCTGTCCGGCGGCGTCGATTCGAGCGCCGTCGTCGCCACCATGGCGGGGCTGACCGATGGTCCCGTCAATACCTGCTCGATCGCCTTCCGCGACAAGGCCTACGACGAATCGGCCTACGCCGCCCAGGTCGCCGAGCAGTACGGCACCGACCACCACGTGCAAACCGTCGACACGGACGACTTCGGCCTGCTCGACACGCTGTCCGACCTGTACGACGAACCGTATGCTGACAGCTCGGCAATCCCCACCTACCGCGTCTGCCAGCTGGCGCGCCAGCGCGTGACCGTGGCGCTGTCGGGCGACGGCGGCGACGAGAACCTGGCCGGCTACCGCCGCTACCGCTACACGATGGCCGAGGAGCGCGTGCGGGGGCGCATCCCGTCCGCGCTGCGGCGCTCGCTGTTCGGCACCCTGGGCCGCTACTACCCGAAGGCCGACTGGGCGCCCCGCGTGTTCCGCGCCAAGAGCACCTTCGAATCGCTGTCGCGCGACCTCGTCGAAGGTTACTTCCACGGCGTGTCGATCATGACGGATGCGATGCGCGCGCAGCTGTTCTCGGATGCCTTCCGCGCCAGCCTGCAGGGCTACCGCGCCATCGACGTGATGCGTACCCACCAGCGGGCCGCGCCCACCGACGAGCCCCTGTCGCTGATCCAGTACCTCGACATGAAAACCTACCTGCCCGGCGACATCCTCACGAAGGTGGACCGCGCCAGCATGGCCCATGCGCTGGAAGTGCGCGTGCCGCTGCTCGACCATCGGCTGGTCGAATGGATATCGGGCCTGCCGCCGGCCATGAAACTGAAGGGCGCCGAGGGCAAGTACATCTTCAAGAAGAGCATGGAAAAATTCCTGCCGCACGAGATCCTGTACCGCCGCAAGCAGGGCTTCGCCGTGCCGCTGGCGGCGTGGTTCCGCGGCCCGTTGCGCGAACGCGTGCGCAGTGCGCTGCTGGGGCCGGACCTGGCCGCCACCGGCATGTTCAACGGCGCCTTCCTGGCCGAGATGGTCGAGCACCACCAGTCGGGGCGCCGCGACTACAGCGCGCCGATCTGGACGCTGCTGATGTTCGAGGCGTTCCTGAAGAAAGAACTGCAGGCCTGACATGGGGAACGCCGATTTCGCCGCCGCGCCCCTGGCCATCCTGCACGTGCTGGATCACTCGATTCCCCTGCACAGCGGCTACACCTTCCGCACCCGCGCCATCCTCCGGGCGCAGCGCGCGCTCGGCTGGCAGACGCACCATGTCACAAGCCCGAAGCATGCGGAAGGCGGCGGCGTGGCGGAGGATACGCAGGAGTCGGTCGATGGCCTGTGCTTCCACCGCACCCGCCCCGCGGACGGTGTCTTCGCGCGGCTGCCCCTGCTCAACCAGCTGGCCGTGATCGACCGGCTGGCCGCGCGGCTGCTGCAGGTCGCACGGCAGACAGCGCCGGACATCCTCCACGCCCACTCGCCCGCACTGAACGCGATCGCCGCACTGCGCGTGGGCCGCCGGCTCGGCATCCCCGTGGTCTACGAGGTGCGCGCGTTCTGGGAGGATGCGGCCGTCGACCATGGCACCAGCCGCGCATGGGGCCTGCGCTACCGGCTGACGCGGGCCATGGAAAGCTGGGCACTGCGGCGCGCCGATGCGATCACCACCATCTGCACCGGCCTGCGCGACGAGATCCTCGGCCGCGGCATCGCCGCCGGCAAGGTCACCGTCATCCCGAACGCCGTCGACATCGGCGATTTTGCCTCCGGCGGCACGCGCGACGAGGCGCTGGCCGGCACACTGGGCCTGCAGGGCAAGACGGTGCTGGGCTTCATCGGCTCCTTCTATGCGTACGAAGGCCTGAATGTCCTGCTCGACGCGCTGCCGACGCTGCTGGCGGCGCGTCCCGACCTGCGCGTGCTGCTCGTTGGCGGCGGGCCGCAGGAGGCAGCGCTGCGTGCCCAGGCCCGCGGATTGGGTGTGGCGGACAGCGTAATCTTCACGGGTCGCGTGCCCCACCACGAAGTCCACCGCTACTACGACGTAGTGGATGTGCTGTGCTACCCGCGCCTGAAGATGCGCCTGACCGATCTCGTCACCCCATTGAAACCGCTGGAGGCGATGGCGCAGGGCCGGCTGCTGGCCGCGTCCGACGTGGGCGGCCACCGCGAACTGATCGAGGATGGCCGCACCGGCGTGCTGTTCGCGGCCGGCGATGCGGCGGCACTGGCGGCGCGCGTACTGGCCCTGCTGGCCGCGCCCGCGCAGTGGCCCACATTGCGCGCCCAGGGGCGCCGCTTCGTCGAAGAAGAGCGCAACTGGGCCGCCAGCGTGGCGCGCTACGGCAGCGTGTACGCCAGCGTGGTACCGCTGCGGATGCCCGGCCTGGTGGAGGAAGCATGACGGCGCTGTCGGTCGGCCTGGTCGGTCCGTTGCCGCCGCCGTCAGGCGGCATGGCCAACCAGACCTTGCAGCTGGCCGGCCTGCTGCGCGGTGCAGGGATCGAGGTCGAGACGGTGCAGGTCAATGCCGACTACCGGCCGGCGTGGACGGGCCGTATCCGCGGCGTGCGCGCGCTGGTCCGCCTGCTGCCCTACCTGCTGCGGCTGTGGCGCACGGCCGGCCGCGTGCAGCTGTTCCACGTGATGGCCAATTCCGGCTGGTCCTGGCACCTGTTCGTGGCGCCGGCCATCCGCATCGCGCGGCTGCGGGGCACGCCCGTCGTCGTCAACTACCGGGGCGGCGAGGCGGCGGCGTTCTTCGCGCGCGCCTGGCCCCGCGTGGCAGCGAGCCTGGCGCGGGCGGATGCGGTGATCGTGCCCTCCGGCTTCCTGGAAACCGTCTTCGGCCAGTACGGCTTTGCGACGCAGGTGGTGCCCAATATCGTCGACCTGGAGCGCTTTGCGGCAGCGACCCGGGGCACGGCAGTTGCCGGTCCGCGCCTGCTGGTGGCGCGCAACCTGGAAGCGATCTACGACAACGCCACGGCCCTGCGCACGCTGGCACTGGTACGCGAAACGCATCCGACGGCCACACTGGTCATCGCCGGTTCCGGCCCGCTGCACGCCGTACTGGAAGCGCTGGCCGCTACATTGAACCTGCGGGAGGCCGTCACCTTCACGGGCCGCGTGGACAATGCCGGCATGGCGGCGCTGTACCGCGCTGCGGACGTGATGCTGAACTGCAGCCTGGTCGACAACACGCCGAACTCCGTGCTGGAAGCACTGGCCAGCGGCGTGCCGGTCGTCAGCACGAACGTCGGTGGCGTGCCGTACCTGGTGGAAGACGGCCGCACCGCGCTCCTGGTACCGCCCGCCGCGCCGCGCGCGATGGCCGATGCGGTGCTGCGTCTCGTCGCGGAACCTGCGCTGGCAGCAGCATTGCGTGAAGCAGGCCTGCGGCAGGTGCAGCAGTACACGTGGGCCAGCGTGCGGCCGCAGCTGCTGGGCGTGTACCAGGCCGTGCTGGCGGAACGAGCCGCCACCGCGGCGGTGAGCCGGCCATGAGCACGCGCTACCGCTTCACGCCCTACACGGCGCTCGTCACGAACCTGCTGTTCCCGCTGCACGAACGCGTCAAGCAGCACAGCAGCGTGGCCGTGCGCAAGGGGCTGGAGGAGTCGCAGTACTGGCCGGAGGAGCAGCTGCGCGCGCTGCAGCTGGAGCGGCTGCGCAGCCTGCTGGTGCGCGCGGGCGACAGCGTGCCGTACTTCCGCGACCTGTTCAAGAAGATGGACTTCGATCCGCACCGCGACGTGCACGGCCTCGATGTGCTGGAACGCCTGCCGTTGATGGACAAGGCGCTCATCCGCACCCATGCCGAGCGGCTGAAGGCGGCCGATGCGGCCGGCCTGGCCCGCTTCAACACGGGCGGCTCCAGTGGCGAGCCGCTGGTCTTCTACATCGGCAAGGAGCGCATCAGTCACGATGTCGCCGCCAAATGGCGCGCCACGCGCTGGTGGGATGTGGACATCGGCGATCCGGAAATCGTCGTGTGGGGTTCGCCCATCGAGCTGAAGGCGCAGGACCGCGTGCGTGCATTGCGCGACCTGGTGCTGCGCACGCACCTGCTGCCCGCGTTCGAGATGTCGGCGGACAAGCTCGATGCCTTCGTCGAACGCATTCGCGCGCACCGCCCGCGCATGCTGTTCGGCTATCCGTCCGCGCTGTCGCACATCGCCCGCCACGCGCGCGACAAGGGCCAGCGCATGGACGACCTGGGCATCCGCGTGGCATTCGTCACGTCCGAGCGGCTGTACGAGGAACAGCGCGCGCAGATCACCGAGACCTTCGGCTGCCCCGTCGCCAACGGTTACGGCGGCCGCGATGCCGGCTTCATCGCCCACCAGTGTCCGCAGGGCGGCATGCACATCACGGCCGAGGACATCATCGTCGAGATCCTCGATCCGGCCGGCCAGCCCGTGCCGCGCGGCCAGCCGGGCGAGATCGTCGTCACCCACCTGGCCACCGGCGACTTCCCGTTCATCCGCTACCGCACCGGCGACATCGGCGTGCTGGGCACGCAGGGCTGCAGCTGCGGGCGCGGCCTGCCGCTGCTGCAGGAGATCCAGGGCCGCAGCACCGATTTCGTGGTGGCGCAGGATGGTACCGTGATGCATGGCCTGGCGCTCGTGTACATCCTGCGCGACCTGCCGCAGGTGGCGGCGTTCCGGATTTCGCAGGAAAGCCTGGAGCTCACGCGCGTGCAGATCGTCCTGGCCGAGCCGCTGGAGGAGGCGGCGTTCGCGGCGCTGCGCGGCCACGTGGAACGGGGCTTCCGGGCCCGGCTGGGTGCCGGCGTGGCTGTCGAGGTGGAGCGGGTCGCGCAGATCGCGCCGGAACAGTCGGGCAAGTTCCGCTATGTCGTCAGCAAGGTCGCGGCCGGGAGAGCCGCCGCATGAGGGATGTCGTCATCACCCTGCTGGTGCTGGCCGCGCTGCCGTACATCTTCCGGCGGCCTTCGTTCGGGGTGGTGATGTGGATCTGGATGGGCGTGATGAACCCGCACACGCAGGGCTGGGGTTTCGCGCGCGAGTTCCCGTTCGCCGCCATCATTGCGGTCACGACCGTCGCGGCGATGGCCACCGACCCGCGGCGCCGCTACCGGCTGGCGCTGAACCCCGTCACCATCACCTTCCTGCTGTTCGTCGCGTGGATGGCCCTCACGTCCGCGTTCGCGATCCATGCCGACCAGGTCGGGGGCCAGCTGGTGAAGGTAATGAAGATCATGGGCATGACGCTCGTCGTGCTGCTCCTGCTGCGCAAGCGCGTGCATGTCGAATGGCTGGTCTGGGCCGTGGTCGTGTCGATCGGCTACTACGGCGTCAAGGGCGGCCTGTTCACGCTGCGCAGCGGCGGCCAGTACCGCGTGTGGGGCCCGATCGGCACCTTCATCGACGGGAACAACGAGATCGCGCTGGCCCTGGTGATGACGATCCCGCTGATGCTGTACCTGCATGGCCTGGTCGCGCACCGGTGGGGCCGGCGCGCGCTGCTGGCGGCGATGGTGCTGTGCGCGCTGGCTTCGCTGGCGTCGTACTCGCGCGGTGCGGCGATCGCCATGGCGCTGATGCTGGGCGCCCTGTGGATCAAGAGCCGCAACAAGGCGCTCACCGGCGTGCTGCTGGCCTGCTGCGTGCCGGTCGCGCTGCTGTTCATGCCCGCCCAGTGGCATGACCGCATCGACACGATCGACCAGTACCAGGACGACATGTCGGCGATGGGCCGCATCAACGCCTGGCACATGGCGTTCAACCTGGCCAACGACCGGCCGCTGGGCGGCGGCTTCGAGATCTACGATGCCGACGTGTTCGAGCGTTACGCGCCGGTGCCGGAAGACGTGCATGCCGCGCACAGCATCTACTTCCAGGTGCTGGGCGAGCATGGCTGGGTGGGCCTGGCGCTGTACCTGGCGCTCGGCTTCTTCACATGGCGCACCGGCACGGCGATCATCCGCCAGGCGGCGCCGTTCGCGGATCTGGCCTGGGCCGGCCACCTGGCGCGCATGATCCAGGTGAGCCTGCTGGGGTTCCTGGCGGGCGGCACCTTCCTCAGCCTGGCGTACTTCGACGTGCCGTATTACCTGATGGCGGCCCTCGTGGCGACACGCACGATCGTCGAGCGGGAGCGCCTCGTGCTGCTGCCTGCGCGCGGGAAAAATCCGCTGGCACCGGACGACGACGTTGCCGGGAACCCCGACGAAGAGCTGCGCCATGATCCCGCCTGACGAAGTAATGCATGGCGCGCCGCTGGCAAAAGGCCTGCTGCGGCTGCTATCGCCGGGCGGCACGCGGGGCCTGTCGATCCTGATCTACCACCGCGTGCTGCCGCAGCCGGACCCGCTATTTCCGGCCGAGGTGGATGCGGCGGCCTTTTCCGCGCAGCTGGGCATGCTGAAGGCCTGCTGCACCGTGCTGCCCCTGCCCGAAGCCGTGCGCTGCATGAAGGCCGGCACCTTGCCGCCGCGCGCGGCCGCGATCACGTTCGACGATGGCTATGCCGACAATGCCACGGTGGCGTTGCCGATCCTGCGGCGCCACGGCCTGCACGCCACGTTCTTCGTCGCCACCGGCTTTCTCGATGGCGGCCGCATGTGGAACGACAGCGTGTATGAAGTCGTGCGCCGCGCACCGCACGACGTGCTGGACGCGTCCATGCTGGGCCTCGGCACGCACCCGCTGCACACCTTGGCAGATCGCCGGCGCGCCATTCCCGCGCTGATCGGCCAGCTGAAATACCTGCCGCTGGCCGAACGTCACGACAAGGTGGCACGCCTCGTCGCACTGGCGGGCGTGCCGCTGCCGGACGACCTGATGATGACGACGGCGCAGGTGCAGGGGCTGCACGCAGCCGGCATGGCGATCGGTGCGCACACGATCAACCATCCGATCCTGGCGCGCCTGTCCGATGCCGCGGCGCGCGATGAAATCGCCCATGGCAAGCTGGCGCTGGAAGACCTCGTGGGCGCGCCCGTGACGCTGCTGGCCTACCCGAACGGCCGGCCGGGCGAGGACTATGACGCGCGCCACGTGGCGATGGCCCGCGAACTGCGCTTCGAAGGCGCCGTGTCCACCTCCTGGGGCAGCCGCCGCCGGCCGGACCTGTTCCAGCTGCCCCGCTTCACGCCCTGGGACCGCAGCCCGCTGCGCTTCGCGCTGCGCCTGGCGCGCAACCTCGCCACCAAAGCGCAGCTGGCATGAGGACCGGTTCCGCATGACGCTGAAAAGGGACGTCCTGCACGGCCTGAAGTGGGTGGCCGGCGCCCGCTTCGCCAGCCAGCTGGTGAGCTGGATCATCACGATCGTCGTCATGCGCCTGCTGGTGCCGGCCGACTACGGCCTGATGGCGATGGCCTCCGTGTTCCTGGCCTGGTGCGCGATGTTCGTCGAGATGGGCCTGGCACCGGCGCTGGTGCAGGCGCCGGAAGTATCCACGGACCGCCTGCGCCAGGCGCAGGGCATCTTCATGCTGGCCAACTTCGTCGTGGTGGCCGTGCTGCTGGCCGTGGCACCGCTGGCCGCGCACTTCTTCGACGAGCCGCGGCTGACGCCCCTGATCCGCGTGATGGCGCTGCAGTTCGTGCTGACGCCGTTCGGGCTGGTCTCGGAAGTGCTGCTGCAGCGGGGCCTGGACTTCCGGGCCCGCTCGCTGCTGGACCTGACGCAGTCGGTGGTCACCGCCGTCGTCACGCTGCTGCTGGCCTGGCGGGGACTGGGCGTGTGGGCGCTGGTGCTGGGCATCCAGGTGGCGGCGCTGTGGCGCACGGTGGCCGTCAATGTCGTGGCGCCGTTCCCGCACCTGCCGCGCTTCTCGGCCTCGGGCATGCGGGGCCTGTTCGCCTTTGGTGGCAAGATCTCCGCGTCGCGCCTGCTGTGGTTCGTGTTTACGCAGGCGGACACGGTGATCATCGGCCGCACGCTGGGCGGCGAGATCCTCGGCGTGTATTCGGTGGCGCTGCACCTGGCCAGCCTGCCAGTGCAGCGCGTGTCCGGCATCCTGAACCAGGTGGCGTTCCCCGCCCTGGCGCGCTACCAGCACGACCACGCCGCCATTGCGCGGCAGCTGCTGCGCGCCTTCGAACTGGTCTCCTTGCTGGCCTTCCCCCTGCTGTGGGGCATGGCCAGCACGGCGAGCGACATCGTGCTGGTGTTCCTGGGCGGGCACTGGGCCGAGGCGATCCTGCCGCTGCGCGTGCTGTGCCTGATCATGCCATTCCGCACCGTGGTGCAGTTCCTTCCGGCCGTCACGGATGCCGTCGGCCGGCCCGGCATCGCGCTGCAGAACGGCATCGTGGCGTGCACGCTGATGCCGCTGGCCTTCTGGTGCGGCACGCACTGGGGCATCTTCGGCGTGGCGATGGCGTGGGCACTCGTCTATCCCGTCGTCCTGCTGGTCAACCTGCACCGCATGCTGGCCGCGATCGGGCTGACGGTGCGCGACGTGGCACTGCGCATGCTGCCCGCCATGCTGGGCGGCGCAGCCATGTGCGCTGCGGTCGCCATCGCGCACGGTATGCTGTCGGACCTGCCCGACCGCCGCATCGCGCTGGCGCTCCAGGTTGCCGTGGGCGCGCTGGCCTACGGACTGGCCAGCTGCGTGTGCAACCGGCCGGCGGTGGCCGATGTGTGGCGCATGGTGCGTGGCAAGGGAAAAAGTCAAAGCAGGGACAAGGAAGAGGGCAGGGCATGAGCGAGGCAGGTTTTCAGATACGCGTGCTGCCGCACGGCTGGCAGTTCGAGGCGGCCGCCGGCGAGACGCTGCTGCGCGCCGCCGAGCGGGCCGGCATCCGGCTGCCCACGTCCTGCCGCAACGGCACCTGCCGCACCTGCCTGTGCGCCAGCGATGGCGGCGCCGTGCGCTACCTGGTCGAGTGGCCGGGACTGTCGTTCGACGAGAAGGTGGCGCACGACGTGCTGCCATGCGTGGCGGTGCCGGAAGGGGACATCACCATCGTCGTCCCGGCAGCGCGGAAGATCGCGGCGGTCTAGGGGTTGGCGCTGCGCGCGCTGCGGCGGTACTCGCCCGGCCCCACGCCATGGTGGCGCTTGAACACGCGGCTGAACGCCGCTTCCGACTGGTAGCCCACCTGTTCGCCGACCTGCGCCGTGCCGAGCCCGCCCTGCAGCAGCAGGCGCGCGGCCTGCGCCATGCGCAATTGCGTCAGCACCTCCGCCGGCGGCGTGCCCGCCACTTCGCCGAACAGCCGCGCAAACGTGGCGCGCGACATATGGCACAGCGCCGCCAGTCCCTCCAGGTTCCACGACCGCTGCGGTTCGGCCAGCATCGCATGCAGCGCCGCCTGCAGCCGCGGCTCGGCCAGCACGGCCAGCAGGCCCTGCGTGCCGGACTGCTCCAGCCAGCCGCGCAGCAGCAGAGCGAACAGGGCGGAGGACAATTGCGCCAGGATGGCCGCCGTACCGGGCCGCTCGCCCTGCGCCTCCTGCTGCAGCAGCGCGATCAGCGCCTGCAGGCTGGCCAGCGCCGGCTCGCCCGCCGTGCGCACCAGCACCGTCTCCGGCAATGTGCGCAGCAGGGGTTCCGCCTCGGGGCCGAAGCGCAATTCGCCGCACAGGATGTCGCTGGCCGGGCCGGTGCCGTCATTGGTTTCGATGAGCAGATGCGGTGCCTGGACCTTGCGCGATGGCGCGGGCGCGCCGTCGCCCGCCACGATGCGGTGTGCGCGCCCATGCGGGAACAGCACGGCGTCGCCGGCCTGCAATGCCACGCGCGTCCCGTCCGGCATCTCCAGCCAGCCGGCACCGGCAACCACCAGGTGCCACGGCGCGCGGCCCGGTCCCGCATCGGCCACCTGCAGCTGCCACGGCGCGCCGAAATGGCAGCGGATCGTCAGCGCCGTCTGCAGCGGGTAGAGCGTGAGGAGGCGGCTGAGGGAGTCCAAATCGATGACGGAATGGTTGAGACGATCGGGCAGATTATAGCGCCGCCCGGGCATTCACCGGCCGGTGCGCCGTGCCTAGACTGGAGTCCTCGAATCGACGCAAGGAGCACACCATGAACCGCCTGCACACCACCACCGTTGCCGAAGCCACCGGCCCTGCCGCGGAAGTCTTCGGCGCCATCAAGCGCGCCCTCGGCGTCGTGCCGAATGCCTACGTGGGCATCGGCAGCAACAGCCCCGTGGCCCTGGCCGCGGCGCTCGAGCTGGATGCCGCATTGAAGAAAGGCAGCCTGCCGGCGCGCGACATCGAAGTGATCAAGCTGGCCGTCAGCGAACTGGCGGGCTGCGATTACTGCCTGGCCGCGCATACGCTGGCAGGCCGCCGCGCGGGCCTGACCGCCGAGGCGATGCTCCAGGTGCGCAAGGGCGAGGCGACGGGCGATGCGCGTACCGATGCGCTGGTAACGTTCGTGCGCGAAGTAGTGGGCACGCGCGGCACGGTGCCGGAAGCGGTGGTGCGCGCCGTGCAGGCGGCCGGCGTGACGGATGCGCAGATCGCCGATGCCCTGCTGGCGATTGCCAGCATCACGTTCACGAATCTGTTCAACCGCGTGCACGACACGGTAATCGATTTTCCGGCCGCACCTGCGCTGTAGCACGCCACGAAGGCGCGGCGGGGCTATTCCTTCTTCCTCAGCCGCGCCAGCAGCGCCTCGGCCTGGCCATTGAGCGGCAGGCCGTGGCGGCGCAGCAGCTGGATGTGCAGCACCATGTTCTCCAGCACCAGCTTGGCCGACACGGCCAGCAGCGTGAGCTGGCGGTCCTCTTCGCTGAACGATTCCAGCGCATCGGCCATCTCGCACAGGTGACTGGCCACGATGCCCCGCAGGTCGTGCTCGTCGAAGGGCAGGTCGGCGAAATCGATCGGGTCTTCCTCCTCCACTTCGAGCATCAGCTGCTGCAGTTCCTGTGGCGTGATCGACATGCGTGCTCCCGGTTGATCCATCGTGGCTTCATTGTAGGCCACGGTAGGGCCCGACCGCGCTAGAATCGATCCATCGATCCATCGATCCATCGTTCCATGCATACCGGTACGCATCCGCCATGGCATCCATCGTCTTCACCCAGCAGCTTGCCAGGTTCCTGCCGGTGCCGCGGCTGGCCACCGATGCCCCTACCTTGCGCGTGGCGCTGGACGAAGTATGCGCCGCCCACCCTCGCCTGGCCGCCTACGTACTGGACGACCAGGGCCGGCTGCGCGAGAACGTGGTGGTCTTCATCGACGGTCACCGCTGCCGCGATCGCGCGCGGCTGGACGATCCCGTGCCGGCCGGCGCCACCATCCACATCCTGCAGGCATTGTCCGGAGGCTGACATGCACCATGCGCTGATTGCCACCCGCAAGGGTCTTTTCGAACTGGTGCAGGGCGACGGCGCCTGGCAGCTGTCCGCACCGCACTTCGCCGGCGATCCCGTGTCGATGGTGCTGCACGATGCGCGCGACGGCGCCACCTATGCGGCCCTGCACCTCGGCCACTTCGGCGCCAAGCTGCACCGGCGCGATGCGGGCAGCGCCACGTGGACGGAGATTGCCGTACCCGTCTATCCGCCCAAGCCGGCAGGCAGCATGGACAAGACCGACTGGACGCTGCGGATGATCTGGTCGCTGGAAGCGGGCGGCGCGGACCAGCCGGGCGTGCTGTGGGCCGGTACCCTGCCTGGTGGCCTGTTCCGCTCGGACGACCGGGGCGACAGCTGGCAGCTGGTGGAAGGATTGTGGCAGGTACCCGGGCGCGAGGACTGGTTCGGCGGCGGCTACGACACGCCCGGCATCCACAGCATCTGCGTCGACCCGCGCGACAGCGCCTGCGTGCTGGTGGGCCTGTCCAGCGCGGGCGCCTGGCTGACGGAGGATGGCGGCCGCACCTGGGCGCTGCGCACGCAGGGCATGGTGGCGCGCTACATGCCGCCCGAACTGGTGGACGCGGGCGCCGTGCAGGATGCCCACCGCATCGTGCGCTGCGCCGGCGCGCCGGACGTGCTGTGGTGCCAGCATCACAGCGGCATCTGGCGCTCGGCCGACAATGGCCGCAGCTGGCAGGAGGTCGTGGCGCCGCTGTCGTCGTTCGGCTTTGCCGTGGCCGTGCATCCCGCCGACGGCGACATGGCCTGGTTCGTGCCGGCCGTGGCCGACCAGCGGCGCGTGCCGGTCGATGGCGCCCTGGCCGTCAACCATACGCGCGATGGCGGCGCCACGTTCGCGTCGCTGCGCGAAGGCCTGCCGCAGGCGCACTGCTACGACCTGGTGTACCGCCACGGACTGGCGGTGGCCGACGATGGCCGGACGCTGCTCATGGCTTCCACGACGGGCCACGCATGGCTGTCGGAAGATGGCGGGCAGGTGTGGAAGGCGGTGGCGGCCTACCTGCCGCCCGTGTATGCGGTGCGCTGCGTGACCGGCGGTGCTCAGCTTCCCCCTCAGCTGCCCCCTCAGTTGCCCCAATAGCAGAGGAACATGTCGACGGCCGTCTCGACCACGGCGGCCTGCTGCGCCGCGTCCAGCGCCGGCTGACCCAGCGCCACTTGCGGCCAGAACGCGAAGGTCTTCAACTGGCCCTGCAGCACATTGGCCATGAAGGTGGCGTCGCCCGCCTTCAGCTTGCCGTCCGCCTGGGCCGCGCGCAGGAACGCCACGCCGCCTTCCTCCTTTTCCGACAGCCTGGCCACCATGCTGCGCGCCCGCTCCGGCGTATGGATCGCTTCGGCGATCGCCACCCGCGCCAGGTCGAGGAAGTACGGATCGCGCAGCAGCCCGATCTTCTGGTGCAGCAGCGCCACGAGCTGGCCGCGCAGCGGCTCGCCGGCCCGGTACGGCGCCGCATCGGCCGCCGCGCTGCAGTCCCACAGCTCGTGCAGGATCTGCAGGAACAGGTCGTCCTTGCTGGGGAAGTGGTTGTAGACGGTGCGCTTCGACACGCCGGCGGTGGCGGCCACGCGGTCCATCGACGTGGCCTCGAAGCCGCTGGCGCGGAATTCCGCGATCGCGGCCTGCACGATGGCGGCGCGCTTGCGGTCGGTCAGGCGCGTGGCCTCGGGAGGGGTGGGCAGATCGGACATGCGGTTATTTTACACCGGGTAGTTTACTTTTCGAAAAGGCGCCATTACACTTGATACTACACTGTGTAGTGTACTTGCTTCACATTCGTTATTCCAAATGGGACCGCCATGACCACCACCACCGCCCACGTTTCGCCGCAACTCCAGAACGGCCGCTTCCGCAACCCGGCGCGCATGCACCGCGGCAGCCTGGCCAAGATGCTGGGCATCATGTGGCGCGCGCTGTTCGACAAGCCGGCCGATACCGTGCCGGTGGCACCCATCCCCGTGCAGGCACTGACGCGCGCCGCGATCGAGGCGGCGCCGGACAACACGGTGTTCCGCCTCGGCCACTCGACCGTGCTGCTCAAGCTGAACGGCGGCCTGTGGCTGACGGACCCCGTGTTCGGCAAGCGCGCCTCGCCGTTCCCCTTCATGGGCCCGGCCCGCTTCCACGCGCCGCCCCTGACGATCGACGAGCTGCCGCCGCTGGCGGGCGTGATCCTGTCGCACGACCATTACGATCACCTGGACCATGCCGCCGTGGTGGCGCTGGCCGGCAAGACGCAGTACTTCGTCACGCCGCTGGGCGTGGGCGACCGCCTCGTCCAATGGGGCGTGCCGGCCGAAAAGATCCGCCAGATGGACTGGTGGCGCGGCGTGCGGCTGGACGGCATCAGCCTCACCTGCACGCCGGCCCAGCACTTCTCGGGCCGCAGCCTCACCGACGGCAACAGCACGCTGTGGTGCTCGTGGGTGATCGACAGCGGCAGCCACCGCGTGTTCTTCAGCGGCGACTCCGGCTACTTCCGCGGCTTCAAGGCCATCGGCGACCAGTTCGGGCCGTTCGACCTGACGATGATCGAAACGGGCGCCTACGATGCCAACTGGCCGGACGTGCACATGCAGCCGGAACAGACGCTGCAGGCCCACATCGACCTGCGCGGCCAGGTGCTGCTGCCGATCCACAACGGCACCTTCGACCTGGCCTTCCACGCCTGGCACGAGCCGCTGGACCGCATCGCCGCACTGGCCGATGCACGGGGCGAGCGGCTGGCCACGCCCGTGATCGGGCAGGGCATCGGGCTGGCCGCGCCGCACGTCGACGTGCGCTGGTGGCAGGGCCTGGCCCGGGCCTGATGCGGCAGCGTTGCCCGGATCACGTATAGTGCCGTGCGCGTGGCACCGTTGCCGCGCGAACGAACACAACGAGGTCCCCATGGCGCACGAACCCAGTCCAGAACAAACGGCGATCCTGCAATCGCGCGCCAATGTCGTCCTGATCGATGCGGTGGCCGGCTCCGGCAAGACGACGACGCTGGCCATGGTCGCCGGGGCCGCCAGCGCCCGCGGTCTGGCACCCGTCGCCATCGCCTGCCTGGCGTTCTCGGACGGTGCGAAAAAACGTTTCGCGCAGAAGCTGGCGGAAGAGAACGCGCCGGCCGCCCTGGTGCCGATGACGATCACCGAATTCGCCCGCCGCCACCTGCGCAAGCTCGCCACCCTTGGCGTGTTCACGCAGCCGCCCCAGATCGGCGCGGCCAAAGTCCGCGACCACCTGGTGAAGGCCGCCCAGGGCGTCTGGATGCGGCACCAGTCGCGTGGCAGCGATTCGGAATTCGACTTCGGCATCGAGCAGAACCGCGACCGCATCGACCACCTGTTCGCGGTGCTGCGCGAACTGAAAGCCAGGCTGCTGACCCACCAGTTCGGCGACGACGACTTCGGTTCGATCGGCCAGTACGACCTCGCCGAGGCGCTCGACCTGCCGGTGGAACTCATCGAGATCTGCGCCGCCTACGAGCGCCTGCGCGAACCGGATGCCGGCGACTTCGGCTGGCAGACGGAGGACGACGCCGTGCCGGACCTGCTGCGCCTGCTGGCGCTGCAGCCGGACGTGCTGGACCAGCTGTGGCAGCACGCGCTGTTCCTCGTCGACGAATGGCATGACGTGAACGCCGCCGAGTTCGCGCTGCTGCAATTGCTCAAGCGGCGCGGCCGGCTGGTGGTGGTGGGCGACCGCGACCAGGTGATCGATGCGGCGCGCGGTGCCGAGCTGCGCTTCTCGACCGACACCTTCCGCGCTGCCTACGCCGATGCCGTCTACCTGCCCCTGCACCGCACGCGCCGCTTCGGCGCCGCCGTGGCGCGCGCCGTGTCGAAGCTCACTTCGCGGCCCGTCGAAGCAATTCCCGAACTGCACACGGTGCAGCACAGGGCTGCCTACGATCCAGATGTGGCCGGTGCCTGCGCGCGCACGGTGGCCGGTCACGTGCAGGCGCTGCACAATGCGCACCACGCGGTGAAGCTGTCGGAGATCGCCATCATCACGCGCGAGGACGACCAGACCATCGACATCGAGAACGCGCTGCTCGATGCCGGGATCCCGTACCAGTGCGAAGGCATCGTGTCGTACCTGCTGCGCCCCGAGATCCTGTTCATGCGCGCGCTGCTGCACATCGCCAGCGGTTCATACGACACGCTGGAACAGGACAAGCCGACGATCCGCCCGATGGTGACGGCGCTGGCCGCCTTCGTGTCGATGCAGTCGTCGGCGCAGCACTTCGAGAGCGACTACCTGCAGGTGAGCGGCGCGGCGCAGAAGGTGCCGCTGGAGCAGGCCATCGAAACGGTGACGGGCACGCCAGCGTCGCTGCAGATGTTCTTCGACGGGATCGTCACCCGCGCGCAGGAAGGCGACAGTCCGCTCACGCTCAACTGGAAAGCCCGGTTCGCCGCCTGCGGCGCCGCGCTGGCCGAACGTCGCGCGTCGCTGCACAGTGCCCACGACGTGCTGCTGGCGGTCCGCGCGCTGATCGACCTGCCGGCCGCGGTGGCGCGGGCCGTGCCACGGCGCAGCGAGGCCGATGCGGCGGTGCGCTCGATCGCCCATTTCATCGACTTCGCCGGCACGTTCGGCCAGCGTCCCGTCGCCGACTTCCTGCACGAGCTGCGCGAACGGCAGGCCCGCCTGGCAGCGCGCACGAAAGGCAATCGCTATCGCGCACAGCTGGTGCTGACGACGGTGCGCACCGCGAAAGGGCAGGAATGGGAACACGTGATCCTGCCGTATCTGCAGCGGGGCGAATTCCCGCGCGGCCCGGACCTGGCCGAAGAGCGCCGCTTCCTGTACGTGGCGATGACGCGCGCGAAAGGTAGCCTGACCCTGTGCGAGCCGGACGAGGCGCACCGCGCGCTGTGGAGTCCGCTGCTGCATGGCGACGTGGCGCGCGGCGCGTAGTCGAGCCCAAAGTAAAAAAGGCGGCCCGCAGGCCGCCGATCCAGGGATGCTGACTGCTTAGAAGCGGTACATCACCGAAGCTTCCCACGTGCGGCCGAACAGCGGGCGCGCGTTGATCGGGCCGGTGCCGCCCGTCGTCAGGCGCGAATTGCCTTCCGTCAGACCCAGTTCATTGGACAGGTTGGTGCCGTTGACGCGGAACTCGATCTTCTCGCCGAGGCGGAACACGGCGCCCAGGTCGAACGTTTTATAGGACGGCAGGTACTGCTGGTTGGCCTGGTCGGCCCAGCGCTCGCCGATGTACGTGTAGGTGCCGTACAGTTTCAGCTCGTTGTCGCCCACCGGGATGCGGTAGGACGGGGTGAAGCGGTACTGCAGCTTCGGCTGGCGCTGCACTTTTTTCCCCGCCGTGACCGGGTTGTCCTTGTACTCCGAATCCTGCCAGTCGCCCGTCAGGGTCAGCGTCAGGTCGCGTACCGGACGCAGTGCGAGTTCCACTTCCACGCCATTGCCCTTCGAGCCGCTGGTGGAGTACAGCACGGTGCCGTCGGCCAGCAGCTGCTGGAACGAGATGCCGTCGAATTCGGTGTGGAAGTAGTTGATGTACGCGCTGTACAGCTGGGTGGCCGTCTTGAAGCCCACTTCCATCTGCTTGATCTTCGGCGTCGGCAGGAAGTTGCGGTCGTTGACATTGGCCTGCGTGCCGGCGTTGCGCAGGTCGTCGAACGCGACGAAGGTGTGGCCCGTGTTGGCGCGGGCGAACACGCTGGCGTCGCGCGACAGCTTGAAGTTGCCGCCAATGGTGAACGAGTTGGCCGAATCCGTGCGGGTCAGCGCCGTGTTGGAACCGGTCGGCATCGACGTGCCGTTGTTGTAGACGGTCAGCGGGTTGTTGTCCGTGTCGCCCGTCGCCAGGTTCGACACGGTGGCATCGAGCTTCTGGCGTTCGCGGCGGATGCCGCCATCGACGCGGATGCGGTCGTTGACCTTCCACTCGTTGGCGATGAACACGGCCGTGTTGCTGCCGTCATAGCTGGCGACCGGCGCGTAGTTGACGGGGCCTTCCTTGCCCTGGTTCGACACGATCACGCCATTGTCCAGGCGGACATCGATCAGGCGCGCGTTCGGCACGGCCGTCATCAGGTGACTGTTACCGAGGAACCAGACATCGTCCGACGAGTAGTTGGCGAAGTAGCCGCCGATCGTCACCGTATTGTCCTTGATCCATTCGCGGCTGACGCGGATCTCGTCGGTGGCCGACTGCAGCTGTTTCTCCACGGCCCACAGGCCGGCCTGCACCACCTGCTGGTCGTCCGCGACGGGCGTGCCGTCCAGGTAAGTGGCATTGGCCGTGGTGGCCGTGCGGCCCGCCACCGCGTTGCGGTAGGAGGACAGGGCACCGGCCTTGTACGCGCCCATCGACAGCGGGTTGTTCCCCGTGAACATGGCGATCGTGTTCAGGTCGCCGTCGAAGTAATTGAACTTGTTCGACACGTTCCAGTCGCCGATCTTCTGCATGAAGTCGATGCCGAACACGGTGGATTTGAGGCCGCGGCCGTCGCCCAGGTCGTAGTTCAGCGTGCGGCCGGGGCCGGCCTCCACGGTGAAGCGGCGCATCTCGCCGCTCATCAGCGTGCCCGTCAGCGGATCGAAGCCGGGGAATTCGGAAATCGTGCGGCCCTCGTTCGACGAGATCAGCGGCACGCCCGTGTAGAACGCGTTCTTGTCGTTCGTCTGGCGTGCGTAGAACGTCACTTCGCCGCCATCGAGCTTGCGGGTCAGCGTGCCGGTGATCTGGCCGCCCTTGTCGGACGGGAAGCCGGCGTCGCGCACGCCATTGGTGTTGCGGTAGAAGCCGCCGATGGTGCCGTACCAGCCGTCGGCGATCTTGCCGCCGTAGAACACGTCCACGCGGCGCAGTTCACCGGTGCCCGTCGAGAAGCGGATCGAGCCTTCCGGCGTGTCGGTGCCCTGCTTCAGGATGAAGTTCATCGTCGCGCCCGGCTGGCCATTCGAGAAGATCGTGCTCGGGCCGCCGCGCAGCACCTCCACGCGTTCGATCGTGTCGTCCAGGCGGAAGGCGGACGAGCCCTCGAAGAACGACAGCGTCGACACCGGGTAGATCGGGTTGCCCATCAGCTGCACGGAGACGAACGGCGAATCGGAGCCGGACGGGAAGCCGCGCACCTCGATATTGGCGCCGGACTGGCCGCCGGTCGCCTCGGCATACACGCCCGGCACCAGTTTCAGGATGTCGGCCGTGCTGCTCGGTGCGGCCTGGCGCAGCTGTTCCTCGTTGGCGGTGGTGATGGAGAACGCCGAATCGATCTTGCGCAGGCCGCCGCTGGCCACGCCCGTCACGACCACCTGCTGGATTTCCGCCTGCACCGCATCGGCCTGGGCGGAGGGGGCAGCGGCCTGTTGTGAAGTTGCTGCATCCTGACTGGCTTCTTGCGGGGCGGCGGCGCGGGCCTGGCTCGCCAGGGTGAGGACTGCCAGGGATATCGAGGACAGCAGGAATGCTTTTTTCATGGCCGTGGTGCTTTCATTATGGATTGTCGTCTCCGGACAATGCGCCGTGAAGGCGCCGCCGCTTGGTTGTTGGCTGCCATTGAAACAACAAATGACATCGATGTCAATGAAAATGCTATCGATGTCATTTTTCGTGACAGACACGCCATATCTGTCATAATGCCCCCTGATTTTTATGCAAGGTACCCGATGGCAACGCCCAAAACCGACACCGGACTGACGATGGAAGACCTGGCCAGGCTGGCCGGCGTGTCGCCCATTACCGTGTCGCGGGCCTTGCGCAACAGCCCCCTCGTGACGGAAAAGACACGCGACAAGGTGCGCCGCATCGCCGACGAGCAGGGCTACCGCTTCAATGTCAGTGCCCGCAACCTGCGCATGGGCCGCTCGTACTCTGTCGCGGTGGTGGTGGAAATGACCCCGGCGCGGGGCCGGCCGATGTCCGACCCGTACCCGCTGGAACTGCTGGGCGGGATCACCCAGGAACTGACGACGGCCGGCTACAGCGTCGTGCTGACGTCGAAGCAGCTGCTCGACACGGCGCCGGTGCAGGGTGCCGATGGCCTGATCCTGCTGGGACAAGGATCGCATGGCGAGGCCATGACGGCGCTGCAGGGCACGGGACGGCCACTGGTCGTGTGGGGCGCGCCGCTCGCCGGCGCCCAGGCCAGCAGCACCACGATCGTCGTCGGCAGCGACAACCGCAAGGGCGGCGCCAGCGCGGCCCAGCGTTTCGTCGAGCAGGGCCGCAAGAAGCTCGTGTTCCTGGGCGATGTCGACCATGCCGAAGTGCAGGAGCGCTGCGCCGGCTTCATCGACGCGATGGGCCGGCAGGGCAGCGTGCACATCCTGCGCCCGAAGGCCTTCACGTTCGAGGCGGGCTTCGACGCGATTTCCACGCTGCTCAAGAAGAAGGGCCAGGTGTTCGACGGCGTGTTTGCCGCCAACGACCTGCTGGCCATGGGCGCAATCCGTGCGCTGGCCGAGAAGAACCTGCGCGTGCCGGACATCGTCTCCGTCATCGGCTACGACGACACGCCCGGCGCGGCCAGCTTCGTGCCGCCGCTGACCTCCGTGCACCAGTACCTGCGCGATGGCGGCGTGCTGCTGGCCCGCAAGATGCTGGACCTGATGAATGGCGAACCTGCCACCTCCGAAATGCTGCCGACCATGCTGATGGTGCGGCAGACCTGAACGAACCACTCCCGCCGACGTGACGACCAGCACTGACGCGGGCTTTGCCACCCGGTATTCAAACCGGTTTGAATGACGAGGACACCGTGACCGCTTTATCGCCGCAGCCCCCATCCGAACGCTTTCCCGCCGATCCCTGGCGGCTGCGCGAAGCCGCGCCCGACAGCGCCACGCACTTCCTGAACGAGACCCTGTTCGCGCTGGGTAACGGCTACATCGGCGTGCGCGGCACGGCCGAAGAAGGCTGGAGCGGCCCGGCCGGCACGTCGCTCGATGGCACCTACCTGAACGGCTTCTACGAGTCGGAAGCCATCCACTACCCGGAAACGGCGTACGCGCTGGCGAAGACCAACCAGTTCATGCTCAACGTGCCGAACACGAAGGGCATCGCGATCTGGCTGGACGGCGAGCGCTTCGATCCCCTGGCGGGCACGCTGGCCGATTACGAACGGTCGCTGGACGTGCGCGAGGGCGTGCTGGAACGGCGGCTCACGTGGACGTCGCCATCGGGCCGCACGATCGCGCTGCGCAGCCGCCGCCTCGTGTGCCTGGACGAACGGCACCTGCTGGCGCTGGAGGTGCAGCTCACGCCCGTCAATTTCTCCGGCCCGGTGCGCATCGTGGCAGCGCTGGACGGTGCCGTGAAAAACCTGGAAGCGGGCGACGATCCCCGCATCGGTTCGGCCGTCTCCGGCGCTTCGCTGGAACTGGTGGATACCGTGCAGGAGGGCGACTACAGCGCGCTGGTGCAGCGCACCCGCAACAGCGGCTTTACCATCGTCAGCGCCACGCTGGTGGAGATCGCTGCGCAAGGACAGGGCACGAAAGATGGCCTGAAGCTGGAAACGGCGTATGCCATCGACGCCGTGCAGGGCGACACCGTCACCGTGCGCAAATACGCGGCGTATCACACGTCGCGCGACTATCCGGAAGACACGCTGCGCGAACGCAGCCGCACCCTGCTCGACGAGGCGCGCGCCGCGGGCTTCGAGGCGCTGGTGGCACGCCAGGCGGCCTATCTGGCCGACTTCTGGCGCGATGCCGATGTCGAGATCGATGGCGACGACCACCTGCAGCAGGGCATCCGCTTCAACGAGTTCCACCTGCTGCAGTCGGTGGGCCGCGACGGCAAGACCAATATCTCGGCGAAGGGCGTGACGGGCGAAGGCTACGAAGGCCACTATTTCTGGGACACGGAGATCTACATCTTCCCGTTCTTCCTGTACAACCGGCCCGACATCGCCCGCGCGCTGCTGGAATACCGCTGGGCGGGCCTGGAGTCGGCACGGCGCCGCGCGCGCCAGATGTCGCATGCGCAGGGCGCCCTGTACCCGTGGCGCACCATCGCTGGCGAGGAGTGCTCCGCCTACTTCCCGGCCGGCACCGCGCAGTACCACATCAACGCCGACATCGCCTACTCGATCCGCCTGTACCTGGACGCGACGGGCGACGATGCCTGGCTGCGCGCCCACGGCGCCGAGATCGTGATGGAAACGGCGCGCATCTGGATGGGCATCGGCAGCACGGACCGCCAGGGCCGCTTCGTCATCAACGAGGTCACGGGTCCGGACGAATACACGGCCCTCGTCAACAACAACTACTACACCAACGCGATGGCGCAGGCGCACCTGGAATTCGCGGCGGACATCGCCACGCGCCTGGCCGCCGAGTTCCCGCAGGATTACGCGCGCATCGCCGCCGCGATGGACCTCGATCCGGCCGAGCCGGCGGCCTGGCACGATGCCGCGCGCCGCACGCACCTGCCGTATGACGCGGCGCTGGGCATCCACGAGCAGGACGACAGCTTCCTCGCCAAGAAGCCCTGGGATTTCGCCGGCACGCCGAAGGAGAACTACCCGCTGCTGCTGAACTACCACCCGCTGGTGATCTACCGCCACCAGGTGTGCAAGCAGGCCGACGTGGTGCTGGCCGCGCTGCTGCTGTCGTCGCGCTTCAACGCGGACGACAAGCGCCGCGACTTCGACTACTACGAGGCGGTGACGACGCACGATTCCTCGCTGTCCTCGTGCATCTTCTCGATCGTCGCCGCCGAAGTGGGTTATGCCGACAAGGCCTACGACTACTTCATGGAGACGGCCCGCCTCGATCTCGACGACACGCATGGCAATACCTGCCACGGCGTGCACACGGCCGCGATGGCCGGCACCTGGCTGGGCGTGGCGTACGGCTTCGGCGGCATGCGCACCGATGGCGGCACGCTGCGCTTCGCGCCGACGCTGCCGCCGCAGTGGCAGGGCTACCGCTTCCGCATCCAGCTGCGCGGCTGCCTGCTGCTGGTCGACGTGAAGGCCGGCGGCACCACGTATCGCCTGCTGCGCGGCGCAGCGCTGCAGTTCACCCACCATGGCAGATCCGTCGCACTGAGTGCGGCACAACCCGAACAGATGGAGCCGGCATGAGCACTTCCCGTTATGCAGCAGTGATCTTCGACCTGGACGGCGTCATCACCGACACCGCCCGCTACCACTACCTGGCATGGAAGCGCCTGGCCGATGGGGAGGGCGTGCATTTCGACGAGGCGGCCAACGAGCACCTGAAGGGCATCGACCGGATGGGCTCCCTGGAGCTGATCCTTGCCTCGGCCACGCGCGCCTACAGCGACGCGGAAAAACTGGCGCTGGCCACCGAAAAGAACGAGCATTACAAGGAGCTGATCGCCACGATGTCGCCGGCCGACCTGCTGCCCGGCGCCGTCGCGGCACTGGACACCTGCCGCGCCGCGGGCCTGAAGATCGGCCTGGCGTCCGTCAGCCGCAACGCCTTCACGGTGCTGGACCGGCTGGGCATCACCGACAAGTTCGACTACATCGTCGATGCCGGTACCATCGCGAAAGGCAAGCCGGATCCGGAAATCTTCCTGAAGGCGGCGCGTGAACTGGGCGTGGCACCGGGCGACTGCTTCGGCGTGGAGGATGCGGTGGCCGGCGTGGCCTCGATCAAGTCGGCCGGCATGTATGCGATCGGCGTGGGCGACCCCGCCGTACTGACGGAGGCGGACCAGGTGATTCCCGACCTGGCCGCCTTCCGCATTCCATGACAAGAACCATAAAAAATTAAAACAGCGGAGGAGACACCATGCAGCGACGCCGCATCCTGTTCATCTTGTTCCTGATTTACTTCGTGTTCGCGATCCTGCTGAACAGCGTCGGCACCGTGATCCTGCAGGTGATCGCCAACTACGGCGTCGGCAAGTCCGCCGCCAGCGTGCTGGAAGGGTTCAAGGACCTGCCCATTGCCATCGTCTCGTTCCTCGTCGCGTCGTTCCTGCCGCGGCTGGGCTACAAGCGGGCGATGCTGACGGGCCTGGCCATCGTCACGGCCGCCTGCCTGGCGATGCCGCTGGTGCCGGGCTTCGCCACCGCCAAGCTGCTGTTCCTGAGTGTCGGCGTGGCGTTCGCGTTGACGAAGGTGTCCGTGTATTCGACCCTCGGCCTGATCGCCACCAGCCGGCGCCACCATGCCGGCATGATGAACACGCTGGAAGGCTTCTTCATGGTCGGCGTGCTGTGCGCCTACTGGGTGTTCAGCTTCTTCATCGATTCCGCGAACCCCGCCTCGCAAAGCTGGCTGAACGTCTACTGGCTGCTGGCGGCGCTGTGCGCGCTCACCTTCGTGCTGCTGCTGGCCACGCCGTTCGACGAGCGGCTGGCCGCGCTGCCGGCCGAGCGCACCCCGGCCCAGGATTTCGCGGCGATGCTGCGGCTGTTCTTCAAGCCGCTGGTGTGCATCTTCGTCGTCACGGCCTTCCTGTACGTGCTGATCGAGCAGAGCGTCGGCACCTGGCTGCCCACCTTCAACAACGAGATCCTGATGCTGCCGGCCGCCATGAGCGTGCAGGTCACCAGCATCTTCGCCGCCTGCCTGGCGATCGGCCGGCTGTCGGCCGGCGTGATCCTGCGCCGCCTGCACTGGTACCCCGTGATGAACGTGTGCCTGCTGGGCATGGGCGCCGTCGTGCTGGTGGCGCTGCCGCTGACGCATGGCGTCACGGCCGATGCCGGCGTCACGTGGCTGACGGCGCCGCCGGCCGCCTTCCTGTTCCCGCTGATCGGCCTGTTCATGGCGCCGATCTACCCGGGCATCAATTCCGTGATGCTCAGCTCCCTGCCGCAGCACCAGCATTCCGCGATGACGGGCCTGCTGGTGATCTTCTCGGCGCTGGGCGGCACCACCGGTTCGCTGATCACGGGATATGTGTTCGGCGCGTTCAGCGGCCACACGGCGTTCTACCTGACGCTGGTGCCGATCGCCGTGGTGCTGGTGATGCTGTACTTCTTCCGCCGCGCAGTGGACGGGGCGGGCGATGCGGCCACGTCGCCGCCCGCGGTCGATACCGACGCGAACCGCGCCGCATGAACCTGAAGGCGCTGGCCGACACGCTCGGCATGTCCAAGACCACCGTCAGCCGCGCGCTGAACGGCTATCCGGAAGTGTCCGCAGCCACGCGCGAACGGGTGCTGGCCGCGGCGGCCGCGCATGGCTACCGCGCCAACCCGGTGGCGCGGCACCTGGCCGTCGGCCGCAGCAATGTGCTGGGCATCATCTATCCGCTGCTGCCGGCCGACCTGGGCGACCCGATGTTCCTGGCCGTCGTCGGCGGCGTGTCCGCGGCGCTCGAAGACTCGGGCATGAACTTCATCATCGTGCCCGTCTCGCCGGCGAACGAACTGCGCTCCTACGAACAGATGGTGGCCGGGCGCCGCGTGGATGGCCTGATCGTCAGCCGCACGCAGGCCGACGATCCGCGCATCGCCTACCTGCTGGAAGCCGGCTTTCCGTTCGTGGCGCATGGCCGCACCGGGACGGACCTGCCCTACGCGTGGTTCGACTACGACAACGCGGCCGGCATCGCGCTCGCGGTGGACGCGCTGCTGGCACACGGCCACCGCCGCATCGCGCTGCTGGGTTCCCCGCTGGCGCTGAACTTCGCCCGCCAGCGCCGCGCCAGCTTCATCGCCCGCATGGCGCACGCCGGCCTGCCCGTCGATGCGGCGCACCTGCCGGAAGTGGCGATCGACCGCCGCAGCGGCTACCAGGCCATGCAGGGCCTGCTGGCCACGACGCCGCGGCCCACCGCCGTCGTCGTCGACAACCACCTGTCCGGCGTGGGCGCCGTGCGCGCGCTGCTCGATGCGGGCCTGGCGATCGGCCGCGACATCTCGCTGGTGGTGTGGGGCGGCATGGCCGATGCGCTGGCGGGGCTGGACGTGGCCACCGTCGACCAGCCCGACCCGCGCGGCGCCGGCGCGCGGATGGCCGCGATGCTGCTGGCGCGGCTCGATGGCACGCCGGCGGCGGCACTGCAGGAGCTGTGGCAGCCGGTGCTGCTGCCGGGGACGACGATCGGCGCCTGTCCGGGCTGACCGTCAGGACCGGTCTTCAGGACTGGCTTCAGGACGAAGGTTCAGGATCGAGTTTCAGGACGACTATTCAGGACGACTGTTCAGGACCGGTCATTGGGACTTCCGGCGCCGGGGCGGCGCACTCTCCGGGTCGTCGACGACCGCCAGGCCGCCATGGGCCAGCAGGTCGGCAAAGGTGCGGCGGCGGATCTCGTCGCGCAGCAGGTCGGCCACCACCTGCGGGTTGAGCAGGCCCAGTTCGGCCGCTTCCTCGGCCAGTTCGCGCGGCAGACGCAGTTCGATCGTCGTCATGGGGTGGCGGTCCTTTCAGTGGTCAGAACACGATCAGGCGGTTGATGTAGCGGTCGAACGACAGCGCGCCCGTGTAGGGTTGCGGCTCGTACAAGTAGGCGTAGCTGCGGAACAGCGAGTACTGGATCTGCAGCATGAGGCGGGGCTTGTCGACGGGCGGCGCGCCCTTGTGCACGCCGGCCGTGTCGACGGCAAAGGCGAAGCCCCGCTCGCCGGTGGCCGTGATCAGGCGCTCGGTCCCGTATTCGCGGCTGATCTCGCCATCGGACTGGATCTTCAGCCGCACCGGCGCGCGCGTGCGGTGCGTGCCCCGCACGTACACGTGCGGACCGTCGCCGGCGCCCACGTCCGTCAGGTAGACCAGCACCTTGAAGTAGCGCCAGTCTTCCGAATCGCGGTGGAAGGTCTGCAGGTCGGAGCGCCGGTCCGGTGCCGGCGGGGCGGGGAACGACCAGCGCACGCCCAGCTGCGAGATGGTGGGCTTGCAGCCGATGTAGCGTTCCGCCAGTTCCAGCAGGCGGCTGTCATTGGCCAGCGCCAGGATGTGGGGGCAGGCTACGATGTCCTGCATGCCGTATTCGGCCAGCCGCGTCCTGGGCGGCACGTGTGCCAGCGTGAAGGTGGCGCTGTCGTCCTGGCGGTCGGTCAGGATGCGGTCGCGGAAATACGCGTGGATGTCGTTGCACTGCTCTTTCGTGAGCACCTGGCCCAGGGCGACATAGCCATCGGCATGCAGCCGGTCCAGCAGCTGGCGCAGCTCCGGCGTGACGTCGTGGGCATTGATGCCCTGCCGCACGCGCACCCAGGCGCGGAACAGGCGCACGCACAGCCCGCGCAGGGGCGGCGCGACAATCAGGCGTTGCAGGTAGTAGAGCAGGCTGTTGGCAGGTTTGAAGCCGTGTCCCGGCGTCAGTCTGGCGTATTTCATCGTGGACCTCGTCGGGCCTGGGGCCATTGCAGCGAGATACCAAGTTAGCCGAGCGCCTTATGTGCGTATTGATACATAGCAGAGCCAGCAGGCCGGCCCTGGACGGGTGTGAAGTCACCTTTGTGCCCGATCAATACGGCCGGGGAGAAGTCTGTAGGTTTCTCCCGGCTTTGTCTGACAGGGTTTCTACATATTGCGCCGGTATTGTCCGCCCACCTCGAACAGCGCTTCCGTCACCTGGCCTAGCGAGCACACGCGCACCGCATCCATCAGCTGGGCGAACACATTGCCGCCGTCGATCGCGGCCTGGCGCAGGGCCGCCAGCGCAGCCGGTGCCGCGTCCGCATGACGGGTGTGGAAGTCGGCCAGGCGCGTGAGCTGCGACTGCTTCTCGTCGTCCGTCGAGCGGGCCAGTTCGATCGTCTGCGGCGCGCCGGCACCCTTCGGATTGCGGAAGGTGTTCACGCCCACGATCGGCAGCGAGCCGTCGTGCTTGCGGTGCTCGTACAGCAGCGATTCCTCCTGGATGCGGCCCCGCTGGTACCCCGTCTCCATCGCGCCCAGCACGCCGCCCCGTTCGGCGATGCGCTCGAACTCCTGCAGCACGGCTTCCTCCAGCAGGTCCGTCAGCTCTTCGACGATGAAGGCGCCCTGGTTCGGGTTCTCGTTCTTCGCCAGGCCCCATTCGCGGTTGATGATCATCTGGATCGCCAGCGCGCGCCGCACGGATTCGTCGGTGGGCGTGGTGATCGCCTCGTCGTAGGCATTGGTGTGCAGCGAATTGCAGTTGTCGTAGATGGCGATCAGCGCCTGCAGCGTGGTGCGGATGTCGTTGAAGTCGATCTCCTGCGCGTGCAGCGAGCGGCCGGAGGTCTGCACGTGGTACTTCAGCTTCTGGCTACGTTCGCTGGCGCCGTACTTGTCGCGCATCGTCACGGCCCAGATGCGGCGCGCCACCCGGCCCAGCACCGTGTATTCAGGGTCCATGCCGTTCGAGAAGAAGAACGACAGGTTCGGCGCGAAATCGTCGATGTGCATGCCGCGCGCCAGGTACGCTTCGACGAAGGTGAAGCCGTTGGCCAGCGTGAACGCGAGCTGCGAGACGGGGTTTGCGCCCGCCTCGGCGATGTGGTAGCCGGAGATGGACACGGAGTAGAAATTGCGCACCCCGTTCTGCACGAAGTATTCCTGGATGTCGCCCATCACCTTCAGCGAGAACTCCGTGCTGAAGATGCAGGTGTTCTGGCCCTGGTCTTCCTTCAGGATGTCGGCCTGCACGGTGCCGCGCACGTTCTGCAGCACCCAGGCGCGGATCTCGCTGGCCTCCGCCGCCGTCGGCTCGCGGCCCTGTTCGGCGACGAAGCGCGCCAGGCGCTGATCGATCGCCGTGTTCATGAACATCGCCAGAATGGTCGGCGCCGGGCCGTTGATCGTCATCGACACGGACGTCGACGGATCGCACAGGTCGAAGCCGTCGTACAGCACCCCCATGTCGTCCAGCGTGGCGATCGACACGCCCGAGTTGCCCACCTTGCCGTAGATGTCCGGCCGCAGCGCCGGGTCGGCGCCGTACAGCGTGACGGAGTCGAACGCCGTCGACAGCCGTTTCGCATCCAGGCCAGCGGAGACCAGCTTGAAGCGGCGGTTGGTGCGGAACGCATCGCCTTCGCCGGCAAACATGCGCGTGGGATCCTCGCCTTCGCGCTTGAACGGGAACACGCCGGCCGTGTAGGGAAAGGCGCCCGGCACATTTTCCAGCATCAGCCAGCGCAGCAGCTCGCCGTGATCCTCGAACTTCGGCAGCGCCACCTTGCGGATCTTCGTGCCGGACAGCGTTTCGTGGATCAGGTTCGTGCGGATCTCGCGGTCGCGGATGCGCGTCACGAATTCGTCGACGCCATACGCGGCCTGGGTGGCCGGCCAGGTGGCCAGCAGGTGCTTCGCTTCGGCATCCAGCGCACCCTCGCGCGCGGCGATGATGTCGTCGAAGCCGGCCTCCCGTCCGGCGGCGACCAGCATGCGCTGCGCGGCCTGCAGCTGCTGGCGTTCGCGCGCCAGCGTGGCCTGCCTGCGCACGCGGCCATGGTAGCCGCGCACCGTGTCGGCGATCTCGGCGAGGTAGCGGGCCCGCGCCGGCGGCACGATCACGTTGCGGCCGGAGCTGGCGCGGATCGTCACGGGGGCCAGGCGGCCCGGCTGCGTGCGCAGGCCGTGCACCGCCAGCCGCGGCAGCAGGCCGTGGTACAGCGCCGTCACGCCATCGTCGTTGAAGCGGGAGGCCTGCGTGCCGTAGACGGGCATCTCGTCGGGGCTGCTGGTCCACAGCTCGCGGTTGCGCTGGTACTGCTTGGCCACGTCGCGCAGCGCATCCTGGGCGCCCTTGCGGTCGAACTTGTTGATGGCGACGAGATCGGCGAAATCGAGCATGTCGATCTTTTCCAGCTGCGAGGCGGCGCCGAATTCCGGCGTCATCACGTACATCGACACATCGACGTGCGGCACGATGGCGGCATCACCCTGGCCGATGCCGGACGTCTCGACGATCACCAGGTCGAAGCCGGCCACCCGGCAGGCGGCGATCACGTCCGGCAGCGCCTGGGAGATCTCTGAGCCCGCCTCGCGCGTGGCCAGCGAACGCATGAAGACACGGCTCTGCGGTATGCCATCCTTGTGCCAGGGATTGATGGCGTTCATGCGGATGCGGTCGCCCAGCAGCGCGCCACCGGACTTGCGGCGCGACGGATCGATCGAGATCACGGCGATGTGCAGCGCGTCGTCCTGGTCGAGGCGCAGGCGGCGGATCAGTTCATCCGTCAGCGACGACTTGCCCGCGCCGCCCGTGCCCGTGATGCCGAGGACCGGCACGGTGGTCGCTGCGGCGGCATCGAGCAGCGCGCGGCGCAGCTCGGGCGCCACGCGGTCGTTTTCCAGCGCCGTCACCAGCTGCGCCAGGGGGCGGTGCCGCGCGGCGATGTCGCCCGCGCGCAGGGGTTCGAGCGAGGTGGGCGCATACGGCGACAGGTCCACGTCGCACTGCGCCACCATCCATTCGATCATGCCAGCGAGGCCCATGCGCTGGCCATCCTCCGGGCTGAAGATGCGCGTCACGCCATAGTCGTGCAGCGCCGCGATCTCGGCCGGCACGATCACGCCGCCGCCGCCGCCGAACACCTTGATGTGCGCGCCGCCCCGCTGGCGCAGCAGGTCGATCACGTACTTGAAGTACTCCACGTGGCCGCCCTGGTAGCTGGAGATGGCGATGCCCTGCACGTCTTCGGCCAGCGCGGCCGTCACCACTTCGTCGACGGAGCGGTTGTGCCCCAGGTGCACCACTTCCACGCCCTGCGACTGCAGGATGCGGCGCATGATGTTAATGGAGGCGTCGTGGCCGTCGAACAGCGAGGCGGCGGTGACGAAGCGCACGCGGTTGGCGGGGCGTGGGGGCTGTGCTGGCTGCGCTGCGGCGAGGGCGGGGGCAAGATTCGTGGCGGAGGTCAGGTCGTTCATGGTGTCTCTCTTGATATTTTTTTGCCTGGAAAAGTTGCCTGAAAAATGGGGTCTGTCCCCATTTTTCAGGCAAGTAAGCGGGCGCGGTCGGCGTGGTAGGCGGTTACGGCCCGTGCCTTCACGTGGCCGAAGCCGCGGATCTTTTCCGGCAGCGCGGCCAGCTGCACGGCGCGTTCGTAGTTGTCCGGCGTGAGGCCGGCGAGCAGGTCGGCGACCGTCTGCCGGTATTCGGCGATCAGCGCGCGCTCCATGCGCCGCTCGGCGGTGCGGCCGAACACGTCCAGCGGGCCGCCGCGCAGGCCTTTCAGTTTCGCCAGCACGCGGAAGGCGGCCCAGGTCCATTGGCCGTATTCCGACTTCACGGGATGGCCGTGCGCATCCTTCTTCGCGAACAGCGGCGGCGCCAGGTTGAGCTTGAGCGTGACGTCGCCGTCGAACTGTTCCTGCAGCCGGGCCAGGAAGCGGCCATCCGTGTACAGCCGCGCCACTTCGTATTCATCCTTGTAGGCCATCAGCTTGGCGAGCGATTTCGCCACGGCGAGGGACAGTTGATGTGGCAAGCCCAATGCCGTCTCGCGCTCGTGCACCTGCTCCACCACCTGGCGGTAGCGCGCGGCGTAGGCAGCATCCTGGTACTCCGTCAGCAGCGCCACGCGCCGGGCGACGACGGCGTCGAACCGTTCCGGCATCTGCAGCACGACGGGCTGCGCGGGCGTGGCGGTCTTCTGCACGCGCGCCAGGTCGACGGCGGCGCGCCGGCCCCACAGGAAGCTTTTCTGGTTGGCGGCGGCGGCGATGCCGTTCATCTCGATGGCGCGCAGCAGCGCCCCTTCGGACAGGGGGATGCGGCCCCGCTGCCACGCATAGCCCAGCATGAACAGGTTGGCGGCGATCGAGTCGCCCATCAGCGCGGTGGCCAGTTTCGTCGCGTCGATGAAGTCGGCCGCATCGGCACCGCCCACGGATTCGGCGATCAGCGCGCGCACGTCGCCGGCCGGGTATTCCCAGTCGGCGTCCTGCGCGAACGTGCCGGGCGGCTGCTCGTGCAGGTTGACGACGGCCAGCGTGCGGCCGGGGCGCATCTTGGCCACGGCATCGGCCGCGCCGGCCGTGAGCATGTCGCAGCCCAGCACCAGGTCGGCCTCGCCGGTGGCGATGCGCTGGGCGCGCAGGTGGGCCGGCGAGCGGGCGATCTTCACGTGCGAGGTGACGGAGCCGTTCTTCTGCGACATGCCCGTCATGTCCAGCACCGAGGCGCCCTTGCCCTCAAGGTGCGCGGCCATGCCCATCAGCGCGCCGACGGTGATCACGCCCGTGCCGCCGATGCCGTTGATGAGGATGTTGTACGGCTGCGTGCAGTCCGGCAGCTGCGGCTGCGGCAGCGGGCCCCAGTCATCGGTCGCTGCCTGCCCGGCCTTCGATTTCTTCAGCGTGCCGCCCTCCACCGTGACGAAGCTGGGGCAGAAGCCTTTCACGCACGAATAGTCCTTGTTGCAGCTGGACTGGTCGATGGTGCGCTTGCGGCCCAGCGGCGTTTCCTTCGGCAGGATCGACACGCAGTTCGACTGCACGCCGCAGTCGCCGCAGCCTTCGCAGACGGCGTCGTTGATGACCATCCGCCTGGCGGGATCCACCAGCTCTTTCCTTTTCCGGCGTCGGCGCTTCTCGGCCGCGCAGGTCTGGTCGTAGATCAGCACCGTGCAGCCGGGCAGGTCGCGCAGCTCGCGCTGTACTGCATCCATCTCCTTGCGGTCGTGCAGCGACACGATGGCGGGCAGGGCGGAGCGGTCCGCATAGCGTGCCAGGTCTTCCGTGACGATGGCGATGCGGCCGATGCCCTCGGCGGCCATCTGCTGCGCGATCATCGGCACGGACACGGTGCCGTCCACCGGCTGGCCGCCCGTCATGGCCACGGCGTCGTTGTACAGGATCTTGTACGTGATGTTCACCCTGGCCGCCACGGCCGCGCGGATGGCCAGGTAGCCGGAGTGGAAATAGGTGCCGTCGCCCAGGTTCTGGAACACGTGCGGCACCTTCGAGAACGCGGCCTGGCCGATCCACGGCGCGCCTTCGCCGCCCATGTGGGTGGTGAGCTTGTTCATCTCCGGGTAGATCGACGTGGCCATCACGTGGCAGCCGATGCCGGCCAGCGCGAAGCTGCCGTCCGGGACCTTGGTGGACGTGTTGTGCGGGCAGCCGGAGCAGTAGAAGGCGGGGCGGAACGGCGTGCCGATGGCCTTCTGCAGCACGGCGTCCTTGGCATCGAGGAAGGCCAGGCGGGCGCGGATCTGGTCCTGGATAGGCGCATCGTCCACGTAGCGGGCCACGCGCGAGGCGATCACGCGCGCTACCTGCGACACGGAGAAGTCGGCCTTCGGCGGCAGCAGCCATTCGCCGCGCGGCGCCACCCATTCGCCCTTGTCGTCGAACTTGCCGATCACGCGGGGACGCACGTCGTCGCGCCAGTTGTACAGCTGTTCCTTCAGCTGGTATTCGACGAACTGGCGCTTTTCCTCGACCACCAGGATCTCGTCCAGCCCTTGCGCGAATTCGCGCACCGAATCCGGCTCCAGCGGCCATGGCATCGCCACCTTGAACAGCCGCAGCCCGACCTTGGCGGCCATCGCTTCGTCGATGCCCAGCTCCTCCAGCGCTTCCAGCACGTCCAGGTAGGATTTGCCGGAGGCGATGATGCCCAGCTTTGCATCGGGGTTGTCGATGGTGGTGTGGTTCAGCCGGTTTTCACGCGCATAGGCCAGGGCCGCATAGATCTTGTAGTCCTGCATCAGCGCTTCCTGGTTGCGCGCCTGCCGGCCCAGCGGCACGTTCGACAGCTGCGCATTCAGGCCGCCTTCGGGCATGTGGAAGTCGCGCGGCAACCGCACCTGCACGCGGAACGGATCGGCATCGACGGAAGCGGACGATTCCACCGTATCGGCCAGCGCCTTGAACGCCACGGCGCAGCCGGAAAAGCGCGACATCGCCCAGCCATGCACGCCCAGGTCCAGGTATTCCTGCACATTGCACGGGTACAGCACGGGGATCATGCAGGCCGAGAAGATGTGGTCGGACTGGTGCGGTAATGTCGACGAATACGCGCCATGGTCGTCGCCCGCCACCAGCAGCACGCCGCCATGTTTCGCCGTGCCGGCATGGTTCATGTGCTTGAACACATCGCCGCAGCGGTCCACGCCGGGGCCCTTGCCGTACCACAGGGCGAACACGCCATCGTATTTCGCCGGGCCGATCAGGTCGACCGTCTGCGAGCCCCACACGGCGGTGGCCGCCAGTTCCTCGTTCACACCGGGCACGAACTGCACGTCGCGCGCCTGCAGATGATGCTTTGCAGACCACAGCGTTTCGTCCAGGCCGCCCAGCGGCGAGCCCCGGTAGCCGGAGATGAAGCCGGCCGTGTGCAGGCCGTTGGCCGTGTCGCGCAGCTTCTGCATCAGCGGCAGCCGCACCAGCGCCTGGATCCCGGAGAGAAAAATCTTGCCGGAGGTGGCAGTGTACTTGTCGTCGAGGCTGACGGTGGCGAGAGGGCCTTCCGGCTGGGCAGGTGCGCCCAGCGCCGGTGTGGCAGCCGAGGAATCGGGCATGGCGTGTCTCCAAAATCGTTTTCTGGTCGTGCCCGCGCCTTGGTGCTCCGGATGGGAGCCTGCCGGGTGGGGCAAAGCCGCTTGTGTGCGGTCTGTGGGCCAGTCTACGCGCCGCCTGCCGGCGGCGGAAATACGGATCGCCGATGGGGGTATAAGGAAAAACTATGGCTGGCCGACGGCCATCGCCCCCGGCCACGCGCCGCCGTCGCACAGTTCGCGCGCCACGTCGACGGCCAGCTTGCTGATGGCCGTGACGGCGATGGTGGGCGGCAGCGTGCGGGAGGCGCACAGCACCACCGAGCGGGCGATGGCGGGCGAGTGGATGTCCAGCCAGCGCATCTGGCCCCGCTGGATCTCCGCCAGCACGGGCGCCACGGGCAGGATCGTCGCGCCCAGGTCCGCCAGCAGCGCCGACTTCAGGATGGTGATGGAATTGATCTCGATGACGTTCGCCGTGGCCAGCCCCGCCGCGCGCGCCACCGCCTCGATGCGGGGCCGCACGCCATGCTGCAGGCCGGGCAGGATCAGCGTCGCGCCCAGCGCCTCGGCCAGCGTGACCGCGGCGCGGCCGGCGAACCAGGGCGCATCCGTGCGGCAGATGAAGCGCAGCGCCTCGTCCGCCAGCGGCGTGGTGGCGAAGGGGGTGAGCTGGCCGTCATCGAACAGCACGGCCAGGTTGACGCGGCCCGATTTCAGCTGCTCGGTCAGGTTGCCGGTCAGTTCCTCCGTCAGCTGCAGCGTGATGTCGGGATAGTGGGCGCGCGCCGCCGTCAGCAGGGGCAGGGCCAGTGCGCCGGAAATACTGTGCGGCAGGCCGAGCGTGACATTGCCGGCCGGCCGGGCCGACTGCGTGACGGCGGAGCGGGCATCGGCCACCTGTTTCAGGATGGCCTGCGCATGCTCGTAGAACACCTTGCCCGCATCGGTGCTGTGCACGCCCTGCGCCGTGCGGTGCAGCAGCTGGGCACCCAGGTCTTCCTCCAGCTGGCGCAGCTGCTGCGTGAGGGCGGGCTGCGCCACATGCAGGACCAGGGCGGCGCGGGACAGCGAGCCGTGATCCACGATTGCAACAAAGTAGCGCAGCTGGCGGAGTTCCATGTTGTCGGAAAGTTATATTTGGTTCTCTGGGGTAAAACTCTTGCTATACTTTTGTAACCTACCGTTCACCAGCTACCACGATGCTCAAGAAAGTCGAATCATCGCAGCTTCAGCCGGGCATGTACATTCATGACATGTCCTGCGACTGGCTGACGCATCCGTTCCTGCGCAACCGCTTCCTGCTGGCGAACCAGAACGAGATCCGCAAGATCCTGGCGGCCGGCATCCGCGATGTCGTGATCGACACGGCGCGCGGCCGGGACATCGAGGCGCCGACGGTGGCGGAGGCCGGCGCTGCCGTGGAGGCCGAGGTGCAGCAGATTGCCGCGGTACCGGTGCGGCCGGCGCGGGTGTCGCTGGGCGAGGAGCTGCAGCGCGCCACGCGCATCCGCCGCCAGGCCTCCGAACTGGTCAAGAGCGTGATGGCCGATGCGCGGCTGGGCAGGGCGATCGAGGTGGGCCAGGTGCGGCCTGTGGTGCAGAACGTCACGGAATCCATCCTGCGCAATCCCGGCGCGCTGACCGGGCTGCTGCGCATCAAGAACAAGGACGACTACACCTTCCTGCATTCCGTCAGCGTGTGCGCGCTGCTGGTGGCGTTCTGCCAGTCGCGCGGCATGGATGCCGACACGGTGCGCGAGGCGGGCCTGGGCGCGCTCCTGCACGACACGGGCAAGGCGCTGGTGCCCGACGCGATCCTGAACAAGCCCGGTCCCCTCACGCCGGAGGAATTCGCCATCGTGCAGCGCCACCCGGAAGACGGCTGGAACATCCTGCGCCGTTCGCCGGACGTGGGCGGCATCGCCCTCGACATCACGCGCCACCACCACGAGCGCCGCGACGGCTCCGGCTACCCGGACCGGCTGGCCGGCGACACCATCAGCGAGCTGGCGCAGATGGCCGCGATCGTCGACGTGTACGACGCCATCACGGCCGACCGGCCGTACCACAAGGGCATCCCCGCGGCGGCCGCGCTGCGCAAAATCCATGACTGGAGCCGGCACCACTTCAACCCGCAGCTGGTGCAGGAATTCATGCGCTGCGTGGGCATCTACCCGGTGGGCAGCCTGGTGATGCTGGAATCGGGGCGGCTCGCCGTCGTCGTCGAACCGCACGAGACGAACCTGCTGGCGCCCAAGGTGAACGTGTTCTTCCATGCGCGGAAGAACGTCTACATCCGTCCTGAAATGGTGGACCTGGCGCGCGGCCTGGGCTTCGGCGGCGCGGACCGCATCACCAGCCACGAAAACCCGGCGCAGTGGAACGTCGATCCGATGCGTTTCCTGGCGCTGGCCTGAACCGCCGCCCGGTCTAGAAGAATTCGGCGGTATCGTTCGATTCGACGGTCTGCAGCAGGCCGCCGCTGACCAGCTCGTCGTAATGGCATGCCATGTTGCGGCCATGGCTCTTGGCGTAGTACAGCGCCTGGTCGGCGCGGCCCAGGATCACCACCGGCGCCTCGTAGGCGCTGATCGCCACGAAGCCCACGCTCACCGTCACCTTGCCCACCTGCGGGAAGTCGTGCTGCTCCACGTTCAGGCGGAAGCGCTCGATGATCTTCTTGGCGTTGTCCAGCGTGGACGAACGCAGCAGCACCACGAATTCCTCGCCGCCGAAGCGGAACACGCGGTCCTGGGCCCGGAACGACGAGGTCAGCAGGTTGGCGATCAGGATCAGCACCTCGTCGCCGTACAGGTGGCCGAAGCGGTCGTTGACGTGCTTGAAGTGGTCCACGTCGATCACGGCCAGCCACTGCTTTTCTTCCTGGCAGTGCTGGCGGCGCTCCTGCTCGCCGGGCGGCAGGGTCAGCGAATCCTGCTCGGCGCCGGAGGCCAGCAGCATCTTGGCCAGCTGGTCGTCGAAGGTCTTGCGGTTGAGCAGGCCCGTCAGCGAGTCGCGCTCGCTGTAGTCCAGCAGGTTCTGGAAATTGCGGTACACGCTGAGGACGCCGCCGATGATGTGGATGGTGTCCGAGGTGTAGGGCGTCGGATTGACGATCTCCAGGCAGGTGTCGGCCTTGTCGCCCAGCCAGATCGGCAGCCACAGCGTGTGGTTCCCTGTTGCATCCACCTGGTCGACGAAGGCTTCATGGCGGGCGATGCAGCCGGCCAGCGCCGGAATGTTCGCGATGGGCTCGCCGGGGCTGGACGGATCGGGATTTTCTTCCATGCGGGCCGGCTGGCCGGCCACGACGACTGCCCGCGGCCGCACGTACAGCTGGCCGCGCACGCTGGCGAGGGTCAGCACGCGGGCCAGGCTGGCACAGGCGAGCTCCTGCACGGCCGAGATCACGGAGATGTCCAGCATCGTGTGATCGCGATGGCCGGTCATGTCCACCATGTGTTTCAGTAGGGAATCCATTCTCTTCCGCGTTTGTTTCCGAACAACAAGGCTCGCAGTGACGTGAAGCACCAGGCCTTTCCCAGAGACAGCTGATCAGGATAAATCCTTTTTGCATTGTAAGCAATTGACTGTGAAGAATATTCCTAAAAACGACACCATTTTCCGTCGACTGTCCGTGTCGTGGCCGAACGGACGCCATGCGTGCCGGATTTCACAATTTTTTGGTTCCTCGAAGAAAGCTTGTGAGCGGTCAATGTTGCCTACAGGCATAAAAACTATAGTGGTCCCAATGGCACTGGCCAGAGGAGGTTCCAACGCATCTTCACAGGAGGTAACCATGCAATCGTTAATTGTCGCAGCCCGGGAATTCGCCCGGGATGAAGAAGGGATTACCGCGATCGAGTATGGCCTGATCGCGGCCGTGATCGCGGGCGTCATCATCGGCGCTTTCGGTGGACTGGGCAACATCATCAGCGGTGCTTTCACGACGATCGGCACCAAGATCACCAACGCGCTGAACGGCGGCACTCCCACCCCCGGGGGCAGCTGATCGGCATTTCCCGCCGGCATTGCCGGCGGGTTCCCGGACCGATTCCGCCAGGAGTACCAGATGAACCCGGCCATTCAATTCATGCTGCTGTGGCTGGTCGTGCAGGCCGCGCTGACCGATATCGCGCTGCGCCGGATTCCCAATGTACTGGTCCTGTCCGGCCTGATCGTGGCCGTCGGGCTGCACATGCTCGCCGCCCCCGCGACCATTGCCGACAGCCTCGCCGGCACTTGGCTGGCGGGCCTGGCCACCGGCTTCTTCCTGTTCCTTCCCTTGTACGTGCTGCGCGGCATGGCCGCCGGCGACGTGAAGCTGATGGCGATGGTGGGCGCCTTCACCGGCCCCGTGCCGGCCGTGCAGATCGCGCTGCTGACGTGCCTGTTCGGCGGCGCGCTGGCGCTGGCGATGCTGGCGCTGAACGGCCGCTGGCGCCTCCTGCTGCGCAACCTGAAGTTGCTGCTGGCACCGCTGCTGTGGCGGCTTGCCGGCGTGCCCGTCCAGCCCGTCCGTCTGCCCCGCGCAGCGAGTGCCGGCGGCATTCCGTATGGCGTGGCGATCGCGCTCGGCACGGTCGCCGTGGTGCTCCAGTCACGCTAGCTCGCCGCGCCACGGCGTTTTGCTGGTAGTCAATATCCACCTGGAAACGATGGCTAGAATCAACTTCCTCAACAGGGAGGAACGGCGATGATGGACCTGCACACTGCGGTACCCGACAGCGAACGCACGGAAGGCCTGCCGGACCTGCCCACGCAGCCGAAGACGGTGCGCGACACGGGCCTGGACCTGGGCCTGCTGGCGGAACTGGCGGCCAAGCATCTGTTCGGCGCCGGCCGGACGCACCTGCCCGTTCTCACCACCCGGCTGCGCCTCTCGATCAACGTGCTGCGCGAGGTGCTCGACTTCATGGTGGCCGAAGGGCTGGCCGAAGTGGCCTGGCGCGGCGAATCGGACATCGACGTGCAGTACCAGCTCACCGGCACGGGCCGCCAGCGCGCCGTGGCATGGCTGGAACGCAGTCCGTATGCCGGCCCGGCTCCGGTACCGCTCGAGACCTACCGGGCGCTGCTGCAGCGCCAGGCCGCCCGCCTGCCGTCCGTGATGGCGGACGACGTGGCGGCCGAATTCGCCGGCGACTGCCTGCCCGCGACGGTGCGGCGGCTGGCCGGCGCCGCGCTGCATGCGCACCGCCCCCTGCTGCTGCACGGCCCGTCCGGCAGCGGCAAGACCCACCTGGCGCGCCGCCTGGGCCGCCTCCTGCAGGGCTGCGTGGCCGTGCCGCACGCGGTGCTGGTTGGCCAGGAAATCATGCAGGTCTTCGACGCGGCCCTCCACCAGCCGCCACCCGCCCTGCCGGCTGCCCTGTCCCATGCGCGTGCCGTGGGCGAGCGCCGCAGCAGCGATACGCGCTGGACGCTGTGCCGCCGCCCCGTGCTGCACCTGGGCGCCGACCTGGCGGCCGACATGCTGGACCTGCGCCTCGACGCCTTCGCCGGCTGCTACCACGCACCGGCCCACGTGAAGGCGGCCGGCGGCCTCGTCATCGTCGACGACCTGGGCCGCCAGCGCATCGGCGCGGCCGCGCTGCTGAACCGCCTCACGCAGCCCCTCGACACGGGCAGCGAACAGCTGGCGCTGCAGGGCGGCCACACGTTCGCGGTCCCGTGCGACGCGCGGATGATCTTCGTCACCAACCTGGACCCGGCGGTGCTGCTCGATCCGTCCTCACTGCGCCGCCTCGGCTACAAGGTGCACGTGGGCCCGATCGGCGCCGCCGCCTACCGCGCCCTGTTCCGCCAGCAGTGCCGCGGCTGCGGCATCGAGCCGGACGAAGCGGCGCTGGACTACCTCGTCGACGCGCTGCACGGCGACAGCGGCCAGCCGCTGCTGGCCGGCTTCCCGCACGACATCCTGGCGCGCATCGCCGACTTTGCCGCGTTCGAGGGCCGCCATCCCGTGCTGTCGGCGGCGGCGCTCGACCAGGCCTGGGCCAGCATGTTCGCCACCGACGTACCCCTGGCCGACGCCGACACGGAAGACGACGCAGCCGTCACCCTGTACGCGAGGATCGGATGAAGAACCGCCGCGCTTATTCAATGATGGCACTGGCCATCGTGCTGGGCCTGGCCGCCGTCGCGCTGGCCTCGCGCTGGCTGCTGGGCCAGACCCCCGCCAACGCAGCCCGCATCGTGGTGGCCACGGCCGACGTGAGCCTGGGCCAGCGGCTGGCCCCGGAGATGCTCAAGCTGGCCGAATGGCCGGCCGGCAGCCTGCCCGCCGGCGCACTGCGCGATCCGCTGGTGCTGTCCGGGCGCGTGCTCAAGACGAGCGTGCTGCGCGGCGAACCGCTGACGGAAGCAAAGCTGGCGCCGGCCGGTACGCTGGGCGGCCTGTCCGCGCTGATCAGCGAAGGCAAGCGTGCCATCACGGTGCGCGTCAACGATGTGGTCGGCGTGGCGGGCTTCGCGCTGCCGGGCAATTTCGTCGACATCCTGGTCAGTACCCAGTCCGAGGCCGCGCAGGCCAGCCGGGGCGAGCAGGCCATCTCGAAGATCGTGCTGGAGCGCATCCTCGTGCTGGCCGTGGCGCAGGAAGTGAGCCGCGACGACACCAAGCCGCGCGTGGTGAACGCCGTCACGCTGGAGGTCACGCCGGCGCAGGCCGAGCAGCTGGACCTGGCGCGCAGCGTCGGCAGCCTGTCGCTGGTGCTGCGCAACCAGGTCGATCCCACGCCCGGCACGACGGCCGGCGCGACGAAGCACAGCCTGCTGGGGCTGGCCGAGCCCGTGATGGCGGCCCTGCCCGCGGCGGCCGTGCTGCTGCCCGCGCCGCCCGCCGCCGCCCGCCCGCCACGGCCTGCCGTGATGCGCTCCGAACCGCGCCACTGCATCGGCGCCATCGACGGCCTGAAAAGCCGCCAGGAATGCCTGTGAGGAGCCGCGATGAAGACCTGTCCCGCCATCCTGTTCGTCCTGGCACTGGCCGCCGGCACCGGCACCGGTGCCGTCACGCCGGTGCGCGATCCCGTCATCGCACCGCCGGCGGCCGCCGAAGCCGAAGCACCGGCCAGGAACCCTGCCGCGCCGCGCACCGAGGGGCCGCGCTGCCGCGGTGAAGCGGCCACGCCGGGCCGCCTGGCACTGCAGCTCGGCAAGTCCACGCTGATGCGGCTGCCGGAACCCGTCGTGCAGCGCAGCGTCGGCAATCCGGCCGTGCTGCAGGCGATGCTGGTGGCACCGGAAACGCTGTACCTGGTGGGCGTCGATGTCGGCAGCACCAACATGATCGTGCAGGGCAAAAGCGGCAACTGCAGCGTGATCGAGGTGACGGTGGCGATGGATGCGGGCGGCCTGCAGGGCACGCTGGCGGCCGTGCTGCCGGAGGAAAAGGGCATCGCCGTCACGGCCGCCGCCGATTCGCTGGTGCTGAGCGGCACCGTGTCGGATGGGCCGACGCTGGCCCAGGTGCTGGAGCTGGCGCAGGCCTACGTGCGCCGCCCGGCCCGCGGCCTGGTGAAGGCCGACGAAGGGGGGGCTGCCGCGGCACCGGGTGGCAATGCGCGGATCGTCAACCTGCTGGCGGTGGGCGCGCCGCAGCAGGTGATGCTGGAAGTGAAGATCGCCGAAGTATCGAAGACCTTGCTCGACAAGCTGGAGGCCGGCACCGCCGTGCGCCTGAAGGGCGGCGAATGGACCGCGTCGCTGCTGTCGAATTTCCTCAGCGGCACGCTCAAGGGCGGCATCGAACTGTTCAAGTCCGCCAACAATGCCCTGCGCGTCGATGGCGAACGCAACCACGGCCTGGTGCGCGTGCTGGCCGAGCCGACGGTGATGGCGATCAGCGGCCAGGAGGGTAGTTTCCTCGCCGGCGGCAAGATCTTCGTGCCGGTGGCCCAGGACAACAACAAGGTCACGCTGGAAGAAAAGGAATTCGGCGTGGGCCTGCGCTTCACGCCCACCGTGCTGGCGGGCGGGCGCATCAACCTGAAGGTGGCGCCGGAGGTCTCCGAGCTGTCGCGCAACGGCGTGGGCCTGAGCGCCAGCGGCATCGTCGGCAACGCCATCCTGCCGCTGATCACCACGCGCCGCGCCACCACGACCGTGCAGCTGTTCGACGGCCAGAGCTTCGCCATCGGCGGGCTGATCCGCAATAACCAGGTGACCAATATCGACGCGCTGCCCGGCCTGGGCGAGGTGCCCGTGCTGGGCACGCTGTTCCGCAGCACGGACTTCCAGCACGACCGCAGCGAGCTGCTGTTCGTCGTCACGGCGCACCTGGTCAAGCCGCTGCCACCTGGCCAGGCCCTGCCCACCGATGCGCTGCAGCCGGCCGGGCGCGCCGAGATGTTCATTGGCGGGCGGCTGGAAGCCGAAGGGCCGGCCGCCGCACCGGCACCGGCCGCTGCGCAGTCCTCCCCGTTCCAGCTGAAGTGAGGCGACCATGCTCCCGCGCATTCAAACGACACTCCTGCTCATCGGCCTCGGCATGCTGGCCGGCTGTGCCAGCCCGGCCGCCACGCCGCACTGGGATGCCCGCTTCGGCATGGCCACCCGCGCCGCGTTCGCGGCCCAGGTCCTGCACCCCGAGGCGGCGCGCGACGGTCGCCCGGTCGACGGCATGGATGGCCCGAGTGCGGCCGCGGCCCAGCAGCGTTACCAGAAATCGTTCGCCGAGCCGCCGTCCGCGGCCAGTCCGTTCACCATCGGCGTCAGCGGTGCGAAATGATGCCCCGGGCACCACGCCATGCCGCTGCTGCCATGCGGCGCGCGCGCCAGCGGGGCGCCATCCTGATCCTGTATGCGTTCGCGCTGGTCGTGATCCTGGGTTTTGCCGGGCTGGTGCTGGACCTGGGCCTGGTCTATTTCCGCAAGGCGCAGCTGCAGGGCGCGGCCGACGCCATCGCACTGGCCGCCGCGCAGCGCCTGAACGGCACGGCGGCCGGCGTGGCGACCGCCGTCACGGCCGCCGCCACGAACGCCGCCACTCACCGTGTCGGCCTGGCCGACAGCCTGCCGTGGAATGCCGATGCGGCGCTGCGCTTCAACAGCAGCCCGGATGCGGCGGGCGGCTGGCTGTCGGCCGGGGAAGCGGCGGCGGCGCCGGCCGGCATCTGGTATGCGCGCGTCGATATCGGCGCGCTGGCGTCCACCGCGCATGTGATGCGGCCGATCTTCATGGGACTGGTCGGCGCGGACAGCCCGATCGACGTGGGTGCCGCCGCGGTGGCCGGCCAGGCCGCGCTGAAGGTCACGCCGCTGGCCATCTGCGCGCTGAAGACCCAGCAGACCACGCAGCGCGACAACGGCGGCGGCCTGCTGGAGACCATCACCTACGGCTTCCGCACCGGCGTCACCTACAACCTGCTCAACCTCAATCCGGCACTGGGCGCCAGCAGCGGCGCCTATTTTTTCCTCGATCCGCTGGCGCCGCCCGGCACGGTCGCCACGGCTGACACGAGTACCGATGCGGTGGTGGCGCCGTTCCTGTGCAGCGGCACCCTGGCCTATGGCAGCCTGGGCACCGGCACCACGGCGCTCGCGGCCAACCTGCGGCGGCTCGAAGCCTTCCACCTGGCCGCCCAGCTCAATTCGCGCTTTGGCCAATACGCCGCGCCATACAGCGGCACGAATGCCTGCGTGCGCAACGGCGCGCCGCCGGACACCAACGTGAAGAACTACGCGGGTGCTGGCGCCACCTGGCATCCGACCGATGCCCAGCCAACGCAGCCCAGCGCCCGATCCTCGTCCGGCGCCGGCCTGCCGCTGGCCACGATTGCCGATCTGTCGCCAGCGCAGACCTTCCCGGCGGGCCACTACGGCATCCGCTGGGCATTCGCGCAGCCCGCCAGGCCGGACGGCACGCTGATCGGCCGGAATTCGTGGAATACCCTGTACCCGCCCACCGTGGCGGTGGCGAATACGCCCACCTGGACCAGCACGCCTTACAAACTCATCCGCGAGACGCCGGATCCGGCCACGCCATCGCGCGCCGAGCGGCGCGTGCTGACGGTGCCCCTGCTGGACTGCAGCACGGTCCCGCCCAGCGGCCTGGCCACGGTGCGCGTGCTGGCGCTGGGCCGCTTCCTGCTGTCGGCACCGGCCACCGACAGCGAGGTGCCGGGCGAGTTCGGCGGCGTGCTGACGCAGGCGCAGACCGACCGGCTGCGCACCGTGGAGATCTTCCGATGAAACGCGATCAGCGCCAGCGCGGCACGGCCGCCATCGAGATGGTCATCGTGCTGCTGTTCGCCTTCGTGCTGCTGAACGGCCTGGTGCTGTTCGGCCGGCTGACCTGGCACCTGACCGCGCTGCAGAAGAGCGTGGACAGCACGGTGCGCATCGTGTCGGCCCTGCCGGTCGAGCGGCTGAGCGGCACCGGCGCCGCCGCGTCGATGCGGCTGTTCGGCGACGCCAGCGTGCGCGCCGCGCTGCGCTCGGCCGGCACGGACCTGGAACCGCCGCCCGAAACGATCACCGTGAAGTGCAATGACAACGCGTGCTTCACGCTGGCCGTCAACAAGGTCGATGTCACCGCCGCGCTGATCTTCGAGGACACGCTGTTCGGCGATCCGGATGGCTACCTGACGGGCGGGATCCTCGAGATCGTACTGTCGTCCTCCCTGAACTATGTGCCCTGAACCATTCCGCTACCCGGCCGCGCGCGGCGCCGTCACCGTGGAACTGGCAATGACCTTGCTCGTGTTCCTCGGCCTCGTGTTCGGCACGCTGGAAGTGGCCCGGGCACTGTTCCTGTTCAACACGGTGCAGGAAGTCACGCGCCGTGCCGCGCGCGGCGCCGCCGTCACGGATTTTTCCAGTGGCACCGCGATGGCGGCCCTGCGCGCGGATGCGCTGTTCGGCAGCAGCAGCGGCACCGTCGCCAGGCTGCCGCTGGCGCCGGAGATCGATACGGGCAAGCTGCGCATCGAATACCTGTCGCAGGATGCCGGTGGCGCGTACGTGCCCGTGACGGCGATGCCCGCCTGCCCGCAGGCGAACCTGGCCAACTGCGCGCAGGACGCGAACGGCGCCTCGTGCATCCGCTTCATCCGCGCCAGCCTGTGCGCCAGTGCCACCGGCAACTGCACGGCGCTGCCCTACCGGCCGATGACAGGCCTGGTGCCCGGCTTCGACGCCATGCACGTGCCGATGGCCGCCACCCTCGTCAAGGCCGAGATGCTGGGCTACCGGCCCGGCGTCAACCACTGTCTCCCACCCTAAGGACACGACAAGGACCCCACCATGAAAGCCCTCATGATCAGCAAGGACAGCCAGCTGCACGCCGAGATCGCCGCGCAGGGTTCGGCGCGCATGCCGGCCGTGCAGCTCATCGCCTCACGCCAGGGCCTGCGCGATGCGGCCGACCGCATCCTGCCCGATTCGCCCGACCTGGTGATCTTCGATGCCGGCGGGCCGGGCGAGTGGGACCTGGTGGAACGGCTGCAGCGCCTGTATCCGGAGGCGCGCTTCCTGCTGCTGGCGCGCGAGGCGCACCAGGACCTGCTGATCCGCGCCATGCGCGCCGGCATGCGCGAGGTGCTGCAGCTGCCGCTGGTGCACCGCGCCTTCCACGAAGCGATGGACCGCATCGAGATCGAGGCGGGCATCACCCGCATGCGCGATGGCAAGGTGCTGGCCTTCATCGCCTGCAAGGGCGGCAGCGGCGCCACCTTCCTGGCCACGAATTTCGGCTACGCACTGGCCGCGCTGGCGGAAAAGAAGGTGCTGCTGATCGACCTGCACGGCCAGTTCGGCGACGCCACGCTGTATGTCTCCGACCAGAAGCCGACGATGACGCTGTCCGACATCTGCCGCCAGATCAACCGCATGGACGGCGCCTTCCTCGAATCGTGCCTAGTGCACGTGACGGCGGGCTTCGGCGTGCTGGCCGGCGCCGACGATCCCACCCAGGCGGTGGACATGAAGCCGGAGCACATGGACACGATCCTGCGCGTGGCGCGCCAGCATTACGACTACGTGGTGCTGGACGTGGGCCGCCAGATCGATGCGCTGTCGCTGCGCGCGCTCGACAGCGCCGACACGATCTACCCGGTGCTGCAGCTGGCCCTGCCGGACATCCGCGACGGGCGCCGCCTGCTCGACATCTTCCGTTCGCTGGGCTATCCGGCCGAACGCACCCGGCTGATCGTCAACCGCTACGAGAAGGGCGGCAAGCTGCGCCTGTCCGACCTGGAACATGCGCTGGGCGCGGACGTGGTGCACACGGTGCCGAACGACTACCTGTCCGCGACCGATTCCGTCAACCAGGGCATCCCCGTGCTGCAGCTGTCGCGCAGCAGTCCGGTGGCGCGCAGCCTGGCCGACCTGGTGGAACTGGTGACGGAGCGCCGCGTCACCGAAGCGAAGGGCCTGTTCGACCGGCTGTTCGGCCGCGGCGAAACGGATTCCGCCGTCAAGGGCGCCTGAGAAAGGAGCACACCATGAGCCTGCGCGAACGCCTCGCCGCCGTCGAGGACACCCGCAACAACACCATCACGCTGCCCGTGCAGTCGCAGGCCGCATACCAGGAGCTGAAGGCCACGATGCACCAGCTGATCCTGGACCGCATCGACCTGGAGCGCCTGAAGCGCCTGACGCCGGAGCAGTTCAAGCACGAGCTGGCGCTGCTGGTCCAGCGCATCATCGAGGACGAGCGCATCGTGCTGAACCAGAGCGAGCGCCACCACCTGGTGCTGGACATCCAGCACGAGATGCTCGGCTTCGGCCCGCTGGAGCGGCTGCTGTCCGATCCCGGCATCTCGGACATCCTCGTCAACACGCACGCGAAGGTGTACGTGGAACGGGCCGGCCGGCTGGAACTGACGGACGTGACGTTCAACGACAATGCCCACCTGATGAAGATCATCGAGAAGATCGTCAGCCGGGTCGGGCGCCGCGTCGACGAATCGAGCCCGATGGTCGATGCGCGGCTGCCGGACGGCTCGCGCGTCAACGCGATCATCCCGCCGCTGGCGGTGGACGGGCCGATCCTGTCGATCCGGCGCTTCTCCGCGCATCCGCTGACGATGGCCAACCTGATCGAGTACAAGAGCCTGACGCCGCCGATGCAGCAGGTGCTGGAGGCGCTGGGCCACGCCAAGGTGAACATCCTGATCTCCGGCGGCACGGGCAGCGGCAAGACCACGCTGCTCAACGTGCTGTCCGGCTTCATCCCGCCGGCCGAGCGCATCGTGACGATCGAGGATGCGGCGGAACTGGCGCTGCGCCAGCCGCATGTGGTGCGGCTGGAGACGCGGCCCGCCAACATCGAGAACAAGGGCGAAGTGAACCAGCGCGCGCTGGTGCGCAATGCGCTGCGCATGCGGCCCGACCGCATCATCCTGGGCGAGGTGCGCGGCGCCGAGGCGGTCGACATGCTGCAGGCGATGAACACGGGCCATGAGGGGTCATTGGCGACGATCCACTCGAACACGCCGCGCGATGCGCTGTCGCGGCTGGAGAACATGGTCGGCATGTCCGGCGTGAACCTGACGCCGCGCGCCACGCGCCAGCAGATTGCCTCCGCCGTGACGGTGGTGATGCAGGTGTCGCGGCTGACGGATGGCGCGAGGAAGCTCGTCAGCCTGCAGGAAGTGACGGGCATGGAAGGCGACGTGATCGCGATGCAGGAGATCTTCCGCTTCGAGCAGACCGGCGTGGACGGCAACGGCAAGGTGCAGGGCCACTTCTATGCGACGGGCGTGCGGCCCCGCTTCGCCGACCGCCTGAAGCTGTTCGGCGCCCCCGTGCCGGAAAGCGTGTTCGATCCGGACCGCGTGTTCGAATAGGAGGCGGCGATGGATATGGTGTTCACAGCGTTCACCGTGCTGCTGTTTGCCGCCGTGATCTTCATGGTGGAAGGGGCCTGGCTGTGGTGGAGCACATCGCATGGGCGCGGTGCGCGCCGCATCGCGCGCCGGCTCGACCTGATGGCCGGCCGCGACGAGCGGGGCGAGCGCATCAGCATCCTGAAGCAGCGCCGCTATGCCGTGTCGCCGCTGCTGGAAGGCTGGCTGCGCGCCGTGCCGCAGCTGGCGGTGCTGGACCGGCTGCTGCTGCAGTCCGGCGTGCGCTGGCAGGTGGCGCGCTTCCTGGGCTGCTCCGTGCTGCTGCTGGCCGCTGCCGTGTGCGTGCTGCTGGCGATGCCGGTGCCGCTGCCGGCGGCCTGCCTGCTGCTCGCGGCCGCCGCCGGGGCACCCTACTGGCTGCTGCTGCGGGCGCGCGGTGCACGGCTCAAGAAGATCGAGGCGCAGTTGCCCGAGGCGGCCGATTTCCTGGCCCGTGCGCTGCGCGCCGGCCACTCGTTCGCCAACGTGCTGCGCATGGTGGGCGACGAGATCGCCGATCCGATCGGTGGTGAATTCAAGGCCACCTACGAGGAGGTCAACTACGGCGTGCCGATGAACGAGGCGCTGCACAACCTGGCCGCGCGCATTCCGCTGACGGACCTGCGCTACTTCGTGCTGGCCGTGCTGATCCAGCGCGAATCGGGCGGCAACCTGGCCGAGCTGCTGGGCAACATCAGCCGCCTGACGCGGGCCCGGCTGAAGCTGCAGGGGCAGATCCGCGTGCTGTCGGCGGAAGGGCGCATGTCGGCCTGGATCCTGGGCCTGCTGCCGCTGGTGATGCTGGCGTTCATGAGCGTGGTCAATCACAAATACGTGAGCATGCTGTGGACCACGCCGTCCGGCATCCGGATGCTGTGGTGCGCCGCCGGCGCGATGCTGCTGGGGATGCTGTGGATGCGCCAGGTGGTGAGGATCCGCGTATGAACGCCGCCCAGCTGGTCTTCCTGTGCGTGGTGTTCCTGGTGGTGGCCACGGTGGTGCTGGCGGGGATGGCGATCTTCTCGCCGATGCCGCTGCGTGAACGGCTGCGCGCGTTCCGCAGCGGCGCTGAAGGGAGTGGCGCGACCGGCAGTGCGGCCGGCAGTGTGGTCGGCAGTGCGGCCAGTGAGGCGGCGGGGGAGGGACAATGGATCGAGCGGGTGGCGCGTGCCGCCCGGCCGCTCACCCGCTTGTCGCTGCCGGAGGAAGGGTGGGAACGCTCGCCGCTGCGCACGAAGTTCATCAATGCCGGCTGGCGCCATCCGTCCGCGCCCACGCTGTATTTCGCCGCCAAGACCGTGCTGTCGCTGGGCCTGCCCGCCGTGCTGGCGGTGCTGGTGGCCAGCGCCAGCGGCGGTATCGGCAACGGCTTCCTGATGCTGCTGTTCACGGCCGCGGCCCTCGGCTACTACCTGCCGAACGGCGTGCTGTCGCGTACCGCGCAGCGGCGCCAGCGCGAGATCTTCGAGAACATTCCCGATGCGCTGGACCTGCTGACGGTGTGCGTGGAAGCGGGCCTGTCGATGGAGCGGGCGCTGACCAAGGTGGCGGCCGAGATCGACGTGAAGAGCCGCGTGCTGGCGCAGGAGCTGCAGCTGGTGCTGATGGAGATGCGCGCCGGGTTCACGAAGGAGAAGGCGCTGCGCAACTTCGCGCTGAGGAGCGGCGTGGACGATGTCGACACGCTGGTGGCGATGCTGATCCAGGCCGAGCGCTTCGGCACCAGCATGGGCGACTCGCTGCGCGTGCATGCCGACAACCTGCGGCACAAGCGCACGCTGCTGGCGGAGGAGGCGGCCGCGAAGATCGGCCTGAAGCTGCTGTTCCCGCTGATCTTCTGCATGTTCCCCACGCTGATGCTGGTGCTCGTCGGGCCGGCCGCGCTGCAGATGATCCAGGTGGTGCTGCCGGCGATGTCCGGCCAGCGCTGAATACGGAGAACGATATGCGCACGACACGCAAACTGATGGCCGCCGCCTGCACCGGAGCACTGCTGCTGGCCTGCGGCACGCCGCCGGCGTCACGGATTCCGGATGGCGCCGGCACCGCCTTCCTCGGTGCGGACGCCTACTACACGCTGGGCCGCGTGGAGCACGGCGCCGGCCGGCTGGTGCAGGCCCGCCAGGCCTGGCAGCTGGCACTGCAGGTGGACCCGCGGCACCGCGCCGCGCGCAACGGCCTGGCCGTGCTGCGGGCCGGGCAGGGCGACTACGCTGGCGCCATCGCGCTGTGGCGCACGCTTGTGGCGGAAAGCGCGGACGCGGCACCGGGCGAGCGCGCCTTCCTGCTCGGGAACCTGGGCTATGCGTTGTACCTGCAGGGCGGGTACGATGAGGCGGTAACCCTGCTGGAACAGGCCTGCGTGCTCGATCCGCTGCAGCCGCAGACGTGGGAACAGCTGGCCGCGGTGCTGGCGGCCGCCGGCGACACGGCGCGGGCGCTGCGCATGACGAAGCAGGCGCGCACGCTGCGCACCCATGACATCCGGCGCGATTACGGACTGGCCGGGGCCACCGCATCCATGCCGCCAGGCGCCGGGACGGCAGAAGGGGTGGCAGGAAGCGTTGCAGGAAGCGTGGCAGAAAGCGCGCGCGACGTGACGCCGTGGCCGGCCGGCATGGCCCGCACCGAACTGCGGCAGGCCGGGGCCGTGGTCGAGGTGCACCGCATCGCGGCGCCGGAAGCACTGGCCGCACCGCCTTCTTCCGGCCCACGGCCGGTGGCCACCACCCCTGCGCTGCACCTCGAAATCAGCAACGGCAACGGCGTACGCGGCATGGCGGCTGCGTGGGCGCGCCGGCTGCAGGACCAGGCGTGGCAATCGGTGCGGATCACGAACGCCCGGCCCTATACGGTGCCCGTCACGCGCATCGAGTACCGCGGCACGGCGGATATCGCATCGGTGGCACGGGCACTGGCCGGTCGCCTGGGTCTGGCGACACCGCTTCCAATGGCCGGAAGCACCACGACGGCGGACCTGCGCATCGTGCTCGGACGGGACCAGCGCGCGCGGGTGGCGCGGGCCGCCGTTCATGTACCGGCAGGCGGCCGGGCGGTGCCCTGACACGCGTGCTCCGCTGCCAGCGCCGTTCCGCTAAGGTGTCGGAAACATGACGGCGAGGACGACAGGTGCGGCACGAACGAAGGGCAGATTTTCCGCTGGAGAGGGTCCGGCAATTCCTGGAACCGGGGCCGGTGGTGCTGGTCAGCTCGCAGTGGCGCGGCGAACGCGACATCATGACGATGGGCTGGCACATGGTGGTGGACTTCGCGCCGTCGCTGCTGGCATGCGTGATCGCATCCGGCAACCACACCCACGAACTGGTCAGGCGCAGCCGCGAATGCGTGATCAACCTGCCGACCTTCGCACTGATCGACACGGTGGTCGGCATCGGCAACACGAGCGGTGCCGACATCGACAAGTTCGACCACTTCGGCCTGACGGCGCAGGAAGGTACGCTGGTGAAGGCGCCGCTGATCGCCGAATGCCACGCCAGCTTCGAATGCCGGCTGCATGACGATGCGCTGGTGGCGCGCTACGGCCTGTTCGTGTGGGAGGTGGTGAAGGCGCACGTGGCCCCGTCGCCGAAGGTGCCGCAGACCATCCACTACCGCGGCGACGGGCAGTTCATGGTCTCCGGCCGGCAGGTCAGCCGCCGGAGCGCATTCAGGCCGGAGATGCTGCCCTAGGGAACCGCTGATTTATTCATGGCGGCGATCCTAGCCCTGAGAAAACGCGCCCAGCTGCGCCACAAATTCCCCGCCATACCCCGGTATGACGGGGAATTTGCGTCTTGCTGAACACGTTTTTCAGGACTAATCTCATCCACCAGCAATAAATCAGCGCTTCCCTAGCGTTTCAATCCTCGAGCAGGGCGGCGATCGCTTCGCCCATCTGCGTGGTCGAGGCAGCGCCCCCCATGTCCGGCGTGTGCGGGCCGTCCTTCAGCACCGTCTCGACCGCCGCCATCAGCGCATCGTGCGCCGACTGGAAGGCCGCGTCGCCGTTGCCCAGGAATTCCAGCATCATCGCGCCGCTCCAGATCATGGCCACCGGGTTGGCGATGTTGCGACCGTAGATGTCCGGCGCCGAGCCGTGCACCGGCTCGAACAGCGACGGGAAGGCGCGCTCCGGATTCAGGTTGGCCGAGGGCGCGATGCCGATGGTGCCCGTGCAGGCCGGGCCCAGGTCGGACAGGATGTCGCCGAACAGGTTCGAGGCCACGACGACATCGAAGCGTTCGGGGCTCAGCACGAAGCGGGCGCACAGGATGTCGATGTGGTACTTGTCCCACTTCACTTCGGGGTAGAAGGGGGCCATCGCCACGACGCGCTCGTCCCAGTACGGCATGCTGATCGAGATGCCGTTCGACTTGGTGGCGGAGGTCAGGTGCTTCTTCGGCCGCGACTGCGCCAGCTCGAACGCGTATTTCAGGATGCGGTCGGTGCCGTGGCGGGTGAACACGGATTCCTGCATGACCGTCTCGCGTTCCGTGCCTTCGAAGAGGCGGCCGCCCACGGACGAATACTCGCCCTCCGTGTTCTCGCGCACCACGTAGAAGTCGATGTCGCCCGGCTGCTTGTTCGCCAGCGGGCAGGGCACGCCCGGCATCAGGCGCACGGGGCGCAGGTTGACGTACTGGTCGAACTGCCGGCGGAACTGCAGCAGCGAGCCCCACAGCGACACGTGGTCCGGCACCGTGTCCGGCCAGCCCACCGCGCCGAAGTAGATCGCGTCGAAGTCCTTCAGCTGCGCGTACCAGTCGTCCGGCATCATCTTGCCGTGCTCGGCGTAGTAATCGCAGTTTGCCCATGCGAAGGTGGTGAATTCCAGGGGCAGATCGAACCTGCCGGCGGCGGCACGCAGCGCGCGCAGGCCCTCCGGCATCACTTCCTTGCCGATGCCGTCGCCGGCGATCACGGCGATGCGTTTGATGTTGGCTGCGGTGCTCATGCTCGTCTCCTTCGATGTGATGGACACAGCATAGCGCGGATACAAGGTGGATATAATCTGGAGAATCGTTACTTCATCATGCACGAATCGTGAACAATCCTCCCCAGCTGGACGACCTTGCGCTGTTTGCCGCCGTCGTCCGCCACAAAAGCTTTGCGGCCACGGCGCGCGCGCTGGGCGTGTCGAACGCTTTTGTCAGCAAGCGCATCGCCGTGCTGGAGGATGCGATGGGCGTGCGGCTGCTGCACCGGACCACGCGCACGGTCGCCGTCACGGAACAGGGCCAGGTGGTGCACGGCTGGGCGCTGCGCATCCTGGAGGACGTCGAGCAGATGGGCGAGGCGGTATCGACGGAGAAGATGGCGCCGGCCGGCCTCTTGCGCATCTGCACCAGCTCCGGCTTCGGCCGCAACCGCGTGGCGCCGGCCCTGTCCGCGCTGGCGCAGCGCTATCCGGCGCTGGAGATCCAGCTGGAACTGCTGGACCGCTCGGTGGACCTGATCGGCGAGGATTTTCATCTGGACGTGCGGGTCGGCCAGGCGCATGAGCCGCACCTGATCTCGCGGCGCATCGCCATCAACGCGCGGGTGCTGTGCGCGGCGCCGGCCTACCTGGAAAAGCACGGCACGCCAGGCACCCTGGCCGAACTGGCGGGGCACTATTGCATCGTCATCCGCGAACGGCACGAGGATTTCGGCCGCTGGGTGCTACAGGGGCTGGATGGCGAAGAGAGCGTGAAAGTGGGCGGGCCGCTGTCGGCCACCAATGGCGAAGTCGTCCACCAGTGGGCGCTGGACGGCCACGGCATCATCCTGCGCTCGCTGTGGGACGTGGCTCCGGCGTTGTCGCGCGGCGACCTGGTGCGCGTGCTGCCCGCCTACGAGCAGCCCGCCGACGTGTGGGCCATCTACCCGTCGCGCCTCTCGGCTTCGGCCAAGCTGCGGGTGTGCGTCGAATTCCTGGAAGCGTTCCTGAAGGCGCCCGCCCAGTACAGCCGAGCCCGTGTCCTGGTGCCAGGCACCAGGACACGGGCTCGGCTGTAGTCAGCTCAGGCTTCTTCGACTTCGTCGACCTTCGCGGCGCGCATCCACTGCACCAGCGGCAGCGCGGCCTTGAAGCCGTCGACGATCATCGGCAGCAGCGCGTCCGGGTCGTTCAGGTCCAGGTCCACGTCGGTCCACACGAAGAAGCTTTTCAGCTTGATGAACTCGATGTGCTCGTGGTCCGGATCGAAGCCCTTCGGCGGGCGCTGCAGCTTGCCCTCGTCCTGGATGGTGCCGTAGGTGGCTTTCAGCCCCTTGTTGTTGAGCGCCTTGCGGAAGCCCGCCGCGTCTTCCACCATGTGGCGGCGCAGCGCGCGCAGCCGGTGCGGTGGCGGCATGTATTCGCCGGCGCCGAACTGCACCTGGCCCTTGCCGTTCAGTTGAAAATAGAACGTGGGACCGCCGGACTGGCTGGGGCGGCGCAGGTCGCTCGGTGCCAGCGCGGCCGAGAAATGCGTCTTGTACGGGCTCTTGTCGTGGGCGAAGCGCACGTCGCGGTTGATGCGGAAGATCGCCTTCTTCGGATTGCAGAACTTCACTTCCTTGTCGAACTTGCCCGTCTCGGCGATCACCTGGGTGACGAGTTCGACGAATTCCTCGCGCAGGATGTCGTAGCGCGGCTTGTTCATCACGAACCACGGACGGTTGTTGTTGTCGGCCAGCTCGCGCAGGTAGCCGGTCAGGTCACGGATATGCATGGAATCTCTTGATTACTTTTTCTGTGGCGGGCGCTTGCCCACCGTGATGGCGAGGTCGGTCTCGCGGTTCTTGCGCAGCACGCGCATCGTGGCTTTCCCGCCCGGCTGCAGCTGGGCGATCAGGTTCAGCATCTCGTTGGTGTCGCGCACCGGCTTGCCTTCCACGGACAGCAGGATGTCGCCCGGCTTCATGCCGGCCTTGTCCGCCGGGCCGTTGCGCACGATGCCGGCAATGATGGCGCCGCTGTCGCGCTTCAGGCCGAAGCTCTGCGCCAGTTCCGGCGTGATCTCCTGCGACTCCACCCCGATCCAGCCGCGCACCACGTGGCCGTTCCGGATGATCGACTCCATCACCATCTTCGCCGTGCTGACCGGGATCGCGAAGCCGATGCCCACCGAGCCGCCGGTCTGCGAATAGATCGCCGAATTGATGCCGAGGAGGTTGCCGCTGGTGTCGATCAGCGCGCCGCCCGAGTTGCCGAAGTTGATCGCCGCATCCGTCTGGATGAAGTTCTCGAAATGGTTGATGTGCAGGTTGTTGCGGCCCAGCGCGGAGATGATGCCCATGGTGACCGTCTGGCCCACGCCGAACGGGTTGCCGATGGCCAGCACCACGTCGCCCACGCGGGCCTGGTCGGCATTGCCCAGCACGATGGCGGGCAGCTGCGTCAGGCTGATCTTGATGACGGCCAGGTCCGTCTCCGGATCGGTGCCCACCAGCTTGGCGGACGCCTTGCGGCCATCGGCCAGCACGACCTCGATCTCGTCGGCCGCTTCCACCACGTGGTAGTTGGTGAGGATGTAGCCATCCGGGCTGACGATCACGCCGGAGCCGAGGCTGTTCTGGTCGTCGTCCTCGTCGTCCTCGCCATCACCTTCGCCGCCCCGGTCACCGAAGAAGCGCTTGAAATAAGGATCGCGCAGCAGCGGGTGCTGGGTCTTGACCGCTTTCGAGGTAAGGATATTGACGACGGCCGGCATGGCCCGTCCCGCCGCGGAGCGGAACGAGTTGGCGGTGGGTGCCGGCGCCGCCACCAGCGCGGTGGCCGGCTGGCTGGGCGTGCCCAGCTGCTGCACGGTGCCGGGCCGGGACGTGGCGGCATCGCGCGGCCACTCGGGCCGCATCGCGGAATAGACGAAATACAGTGCCAGGACGATGGTCACCGCTTGCGCAAACAATAACCAGAGTCGTCGCATGGAGCTTTGTTAGAGGTTTATTTTTTCAGGGCGTCGCGGATCTCGCGCAGCAGCACGATGTCTTCCGGCGGCGGCGCCGGTTCGGACGGCTTGGCCGGATGTTCCACTTCTTCCAGGCGCTTGCGCGCGGCATGCACCAGCCGCACCATCTGGAAGATCACGAACGCCAGGATGAGGAAGTTTAACAGGATGGTGAGGAAGTTCCCGTAGGCGAGCACCGCGCCGAGCTTCTTGGCCTCGGCCAGCGACAGGTGCGGGTCCTGGTGGTTCAGCGGCACGTAGTAGTTGGCGAAATCGAGCCCGCCGATCAGCTTGCCGATGGGCGGCATGATGATGTCCTGCACCAGCGAATCGACGATCTTGCTGAATGCGGCGCCGATGATCACGCCCACCGCCAGGTCGATGACGTTGCCGCGCATCGCGAACTGTTTAAATTCCTGCAATATGGCCATGACTTCCTCCCGAATAGTTGGTACTGCCGGGATCATAACGGGTTTTCATTGCTGCGCTCAAACACTGCCGTACGAGGCGGCGCAGGGCGGATGGCGGCCGATTTACCCTGCACCGCAGCATCGGAACTCTTTTTACTTGTGCAACGTTTCGCTTTAATAAGCCGAAGGGTTCACTTATAATTTTGTGTTGCCAGATGGTCTGTTGTCCCATATCAAATAAACGATTTCTATAAGATTGGGGTGTGTATGAGCATTGAGAAGCTTGTCGATCCCAGCCGGCGAGGTCTGCTAGCGGCAACATGCGCAGCGGGCGGCGTGGTTGGATTGAGTACCGCAGGTGTCCTGGTCAGTACCTTTCAACCTTCCGAGCGTGCCAAGGCGGCCGGCGCCCCCGTCGAAGTCGACATCGCCACCCTGCAGCCCGGCGAGATGCGCACCGTCGAGTGGCGCGGCAAACCCGTCTGGATCCTGCGCCGCACGCCGGAGATGCTGTCCTCGCTGAAACAGACCGACAAGGAAGTCGCCGATCCGGACTCGAAACGCAATCCGGACGAATTCACTCCCGAGTACTGCATCAACGAGCACCGCTCGCGCAAGCCCGAACTGCTGGTCGCCATCGGCATCTGCACCCACCTGGGCTGTTCTCCTTCCACCAAGTTCGCCCCCGGCCCGCAGCCTTCGCTGCCGGACAACTGGGAAGGCGGCTTCCTGTGCCCGTGCCACGGTTCCACGTTCGACCTGGCCGGCCGCGTCTTCAAGAACAAGCCGGCACCCGACAACCTCGTGGTGCCCCGGCATATGTACCTGAGCGATACCCGCATCCTGATCGGCAAAGACGAAAAAGGCGAGGCTTAACGATGGGCGCATTCAAGGAGACGAAACTGCCGGCGGATGCGCCGGCAGCACAAAAAGCGCTGGGGTGGGTCGATGACCGCTTCCCCCTGTCGAAACTGTGGAACGACCAGTGGGGCCGCTACTATGCCCCGAAGAACTTCAATTTCTGGTACATCTTCGGCTCGCTGGCCATGTTCGTGCTGGTGTTGCAGATCGTCACCGGCATCTTCCTGACGATGCACTACAAGCCGGACGCCAACCTGGCGTTCGCCTCCGTCGAATACATCATGCGCGAAGTGCCGTGGGGCTGGCTGGTGCGCTACATGCACTCGACCGGCGCCTCGGCGTTCTTCATCATCGTCTACCTGCACATGACGCGCGGGCTGCTGTACGGCTCGTACCGCAAGCCGCGGGAGCTGATCTGGCTGTTCGGCTTCGCCATCTTCCTGTGCCTGATGGCCGAGGCGTTCTTCGGCTACCTGCTGCCGTGGGGCCAGATGTCGTACTGGGGCGCGCAGGTGATCGTCAACCTGTTCGGCGCCATTCCGCTGATCGGGCCGGACCTGTCGCTGTGGATCCGCGGCGACTACGTCGTCTCCGATGCGACCCTGAACCGCTTCTTCGCGTTCCACGTGATCGCCATCCCGCTGGTGCTGCTGGGCCTGGTGGCGGCGCACCTGATCGCGCTGCACGAAGTGGGTTCGTCGAACCCGGACGGCATCGAGGTGAAGGAGAACCTGGGCCCGGACGGCCACCCGGTCGATTCGATCCCTTCGCACCCTTACTACACGGTGCATGACCTGTTCGGCGTCTCCGTGTTCCTGTTCATCTTCTCGGCGGTGGTGTTCTTTGCGCCGGAAATGGGCGGCTATTTCCTGGAATACAACAACTTCCTGCCGGGCGACTCGCTGAAGACGCCGCTGCACATCGCGCCGACCTGGTACTTCACGCCGTTCTACTCGGTGCTGCGCGCAACGACCGCGGACTTCATGTGGGTGCTGATGGTGGCCGTCGCCGCCTACGTGTCGTTCCTGTGGCTGAAGTCGAAGCTGGCGTTCCGCACCAAGGCCGTCATTGCCGTGATCGCCATCGTGGCCATCGTCGGCATGCTGCCGCAGGTGCTGGACGCGAAGTTCTGGGGCGTGGTGTTCTTCGGCAGCTCCGTCGTGATCCTGGCCTTCCTGCCGTGGCTGGACCACTCGCCGGTGAAATCGATCCGCTATCGTCCGGACTGGCACAAGTACCTGTACGCGCTGCTGGCGGTCACCTTCGTCACGCTGGGCTACCTGGGCACGCAGCCGCCGTCCGTGATCGGCACGATCGTGTCGCAGGTGGCCACGCTGTACTACTTCGCGTTCTTCCTGCTGATGCCGTGGTGGAGCGAGATGGGCACCTTCAAGAAGGTCCCGGACCGCGTCGTCTATGCCGCGCATTGAGTCAGCCACCGAGCCACGAGGACACGAATGAAAACTTTCCGTACCAAGTTCTTCGCCCTGCTGGCCCTGGTGCCGGCGCTGGCCTTCGGCAGCGAGGGCGGCTTCCCGCTGGAACGCGCCCCGGACCGCTCGCACGACATGGCGGCGCTGCAGAATGGCGCCCGCCTGTTTGTCAACTATTGCCTGAACTGCCACAACGCCTCGTCGATGCGCTACAACCGGCTGCGCGACCTGGGCCTGTCCGAGGACCAGATCAAGCAGAACCTGCTGTTCACCGGCGAGAAAGTGGGCGAGATGATGACCACCGCCATGCCGGCCAAGGATGCCAAGGCCTGGTTCGGCGTGGTGCCGCCGGATCTCTCCGTGATCGCCCGCGCCAAGGCCGGCCCGGGCGGCACGGGCGGCGACTATCTGTACACCTACCTGCGCACCTTCTACCAGGACGACACCCGCCCGACCGGCTTCAATAACCTGGTGATCCCGAACGTGGCGATGCCGCACGTGCTGTGGCCGCTGCAGGGCATCCAGGCGGCCAAGTTCGTCGAGGAGAAGGATCCGCACGATGCCAGCAAGACGATCCACAAGTTCGCCGGCTTCCAGCAGGTCTCGCCCGGCGCGATGAACAAGCTGGAATTCGACACCGCCGTGGCCGACATCGTGGGCTACATGGAGTGGATGGCGGAACCGGCCCAGCAGACCCGCAAGCGGCTCGGCGTGTGGGTCCTGCTGTTCCTGGGCGTGTTTGCCTTCCTTGCCTGGCGCCTGAATGCTTCGTACTGGAAAGAAATCAAATAAATTTGATTTTTACCGGCCGATTTTGTTAAGGTCGCATTCTTTGCACCGCGCCGGCCCCGCCGGCCGCGCCCAACCGGGGTGAACCGTTCGCGGCTTCGCCCCCTTTGTTTTTTCTTGAAGGAACTACCATATGATGGTTCTCTACTCGGGCACCACCTGCCCATTCTCCCAGCGCTGCCGCCTGGTCCTGTTCGAAAAAGGCATGGATTTCGAAGTGCGCGATGTTGACCTGTTCAACAAGCCGGAAGACATCTCGACGATGAACCCGTACGGCCAGGTGCCGATCCTCGTCGAACGGGAACTGATCCTGTACGAATCGAACATCATCAACGAATACATCGACGAGCGCTTCCCGCACCCGCAGCTGATGCCGGCCGATCCGCTGATGCGCGCCCGTGCCCGCCTGATGCTGTTCAACTTCGAGAAAGAGCTGTTCGTCCACGTGCACACGCTGGAAAGCGAACGCAACAAGACGAACGACAAGAGCCACGACAAGGCCCGCGCCGAAATCCGCGACCGCCTGACGACGCTCGCGCCGCTGTTCCTGAAGAACAAGTACATGCTGGGCGACGAGTTCTCGATGCTGGACGTGGCGGTGGCCCCGCTGCTGTGGCGCCTGGATCACTACGGCATCGAGCTGTCGAAGACGGCCGCGCCCCTGATGAAGTACGCGGAACGCATCTTCTCCCGCCCGGCCTACATCGAAGCGCTGACCCCATCCGAGAAAGTGATGCGCCGCTGATCGGCGGATTCACGTAAGCTCATGCAGTTCCCGCGCGTCTGCAACCCTTGTTGCGGGCGCGCCAGCCTTCCAAGAAGAGTCATGTCAGAAATTTCAACCAAGCCCTACATGCTGCGCGCCATCTACGAGTGGTGCACGGACAGCGGTTACACGCCATATCTCGCCGTCAAGGTCGATGCCGCCACGACCGTGCCGATGGAGTTCGTGAAGAAGGGCGAGATCGTCCTGAACATCAGCTTCGGCGCCACCTCCGGCCTGAAGATGGACAACGACAGCATCCGCTTCCATGCCCGCTTCGGGGGCGTGTCGCGCGAGATCTTCGTGCCCGTGAATAACGTGATGGCGATCTACGCGAACGAGAACGGGCAGGGCATGGCCTTCGAACCGGTGCTGGGCGAGCCGGGTGCCGGCACGTCGTCGCCGCCTTCGCCTGTATCGGAAGAGCCGGCCGCGCCGATCCTGTCGTCCGTGCCATCCCCTTCCGCGCCCACGCTCGCCGCCGCGCCAGCACCGGCCCGCAGTGACGACAGCAACGGTCCCGACGATGGCGGCGACGGCCCGAAGAAGGGCGGCCGCCCCACCCTGACTCGTATCAAGTAGGCAAATCGCGTATAATCGCGCCGTTGTCCAGATCACGCCGGCTTAGCTCATTTGGTAGAGCAGTTGATTTGTAATCATCAGGTGGCCAGTTCGAAACCGGCAGCCGGCACCAGAATTCAATGCCTTACGTGCGCTGTACGTAAGGCATTTGTTTTTGCAACGCGCCAAATGCGTTCATGTGCGACTTCGCAGCCCTCTTCAGGTAACATCAGGAAACAGCGTGGACAACGATCTGATACCGATCCTTACTGCAGCTTCCTACCGTGGCCTCTCAGTGCAGGCCCAATTGGCGTCTGCTGGAGCACAGCCGGTATTTGTCGGCAGACTCGAGTGGCCAGGAACTGCGGAGATCATCGATGTCGTAATCAAACTCTACGAAGCTGGAACTTGTGGGGTCGCTAACGAGTCGATCGGCTATGTAGCGAATGCCGGACGGGGAATAGCGCAGCCCGCACGCGCCGCAATCTTATTATTGACAAGCCAGGAGCTAGCTGGCCTCGATATCGACTTGACGAACTATATTGATGCGAGTGGATATATTGTTTGCTGGGTGACGTCGTTTGAACAGGGCGCACATCCGTTCAAGTTCGTGCGCCGGCTGGCGACATTCTCGGAACGCCAGTCCAGGGCATTTTTCGGGAGTACGTTCTGCATTCGCCTCGCTGCCGTGGATTATGTCACTGGCAACAGCGACAGGAACGATGGCAATGTGCTCTACGTGGATGACCTGCATTATCTGGCTATCGATCAGGGATGTACCGGAGGTGGGCCTTATTGGCATTTGCATTGGCCAGATAAACTCGCGCCAAACTGCTTGTTGGAATTAGCGCGCGAAATGTTGACGTCGTCGCGTGCAGCCGACTTCATCACGCATGCGGTAATCGAGCATGCCGGATCGAATGCGGATTGGCTGAAGACCCTGGCCTATCTGGCGCAGTTTCTTCCCGGCCTGCTGGATGAGGAGGCGGTACACGCGATTCTTGATTACATGAGCACGCGTGCCGATGGAAATGCGTTTGCCGAAAGCTGTGGACGATTAATGTGATGAATGTTGTCGAGTTACTGAAGCGTGCCAATGCGGTTGCTGGACCTGCGCATATTGGACGGTGGGCAACCTTGCTGTTCCGCCCGGATCTGGGCAGCCAGCAGGACTTCGTCATTGGTGTTGCCGCATCCGTAGAAGGCGATCCTGAGTTGCATTTGCAGTGGTTGCCATCGCTGGCCAAGCTGTCGAAGCTGTATGGCGATGCAATCACGGCGGAAGATGTACGCGATTTGCTGTCAGGTATCGAGCGCGCACTCGTTCGTAGTTATCGTATTTCCCTGAAGGAACTGGTGACAGGTTCCCCGCACGTCCGGATCGTCGACAATGGCTATTTCTCGGCCCATCACGTCGATGCCGAGTTGCACCAGCTGCTGCGTCGGCATGCCGGGGCCCTATGGAGCGAATCGGGTCCACGCGACGAACAGACGAACGACGACTGGGCCTATTCCCTTATGTCTAAAGCCCTTGAGGGAATCGAGAAGCGCATTTTCCTTCCGGGCCGCATGCTCCCCATCGGCGGTCGCATGCTCGAAATCGGGCTGGATAACGGCACCAGTTACGGCAGCATCCTGTCGGCCCGGTATGCCCATTTCGCGACGGTCGAACGGCATATTTTTACGGCCAATCTCGCCGTCATGACTGCCCACAATCTTGCTCAACGGCGTGAACCTCCAGCCTTGTTCGTCGTGCTCCCTCACGCTGCTACGCCGCAGGAGGCGCTGATTCGCCGGCGCAGCAGTGAGCTACTGGGCCATATCGAGGCTTCAGGTACCCGACAGTTTTGCGAAGCTGATCCTGCCGCCCTGGCGGAAAGGATACGGAGCTGGGCGGCCACCTGAATCGTAAACGGGCGAGCTGGGCTAGCGAAGTGCCAGCACTAACGACTGCAGACGGTCGCCGTCGGGTCCAGTAGCTGATCAGTGCCCGACCGGAATCGGATTCTCCTTCAGCGCCTGGTTGAACGCGTTCACGAAACCATGTTCGCCGGAACCCGGATTGTCCCGCAGCGACTGCACCGCCTCGACATACACCTCATCCTTGCCCGCCGCCAGGCCTGCCATCGTGGCGGCCACGAAGTCCGGCAGTGGCATGGCGCGCGCGTCGCCGCTCTTGTAGACCAGGTCGGTGTCGACCCACGGCGGCGAGATTTCCACCACGCGCACGCCGCTGCCCTGCAGCATGAAGCGCTGCGACAGGGCATACGAGTGCATGGCGGCCTTGGTGGCCGAATAGACGGCGGTGCTGGCCAGTGGCACGAAGGCCAGCACGGAGGAGTTGTGGATCACCAACGCATCCTTCTGCGTCTTCAGGTGCGGCAGCAGCGCGGACGTCATGCGCACCGGGCCCAGCAGGTTGGTCGTGACGGTGGCCAGCGCCGTTGCGTCGTCGATCGCGCCGGCGGCATCGTCGAACGGCATGATGCCGGCGTTATTGAACAGCACGTTCAAGGTCGGGAAGTCCTTCACCAGCTGCGCGGCCACGGCCTTGATCTGCGCGGGATCCTGGATATCGAGTTCCACGCCCGCCATGCCGGGATTGGCCTTCGTCACCTCGTCGAGCAGGGCCTTGCGGCGGCCGCTGATGATGACCTGGTTGCCCAGGCGGTGGAACGCTTCCGCGATACCGCGGCCGATGCCCGAGGTGCCGCCCGTGATGAAGATCGTGTTTCCGCTGGTGTTCATGATGTTTCCTTTCGGTTCGGTGAGTGGATGAAGGCCATTCTGAACCGCCGAGCGATGTCTGTTGTGACAGGAATAACGCAATTCAGGACATGATTTGTACGGGCAGAAATGCAAAAGCTGTCCTAAAATGCGGCTTATCGATTTAATTGGACGTCATCATGAGCAAGCGCATCGGCCTCGTCATCTACCCCGGGTTCCAGGTGCTGGACACGGCCGTCCTGAGCGTGTTCGAGTTCGCCAATACGCTGCTGGAGCAGCCGCTGTACGAGCTGGCCACGCTGTCGGCGACGGGCGGTCCGGTCAGGAGTTCCAGCAGCGTGGCGGTGGACAGCCAGCCCCTCGGCTGGGGCGGCTACGACACCCTGCTGGTCGGCGGCGCCATCGGCATTCCCGCGCCGCAGCCGGAGCTGGAATCGACGTTGCGGAACAATGCCGGGGCCACGCGTCGCATCGCCAGCATCTGCACGGGCGCCTTCATCCTGGCCCGCACGGGACTGATGGATGGCAAGCGCGCCACCACGCACTGGGCGTTCGGGCGCCGCCTGCAGGAACAGCATCCGGCGCTGGTGGCCGACGAGGACAAGATCTTTGTCCGCGAAGGCAATATCTGGTCATCGGCCGGCGTCACGGCCTGCATCGACATGGCGCTGGCCATGGTCGAGGAAGACCTGGGCATCGATATCGCCCGCAAGGTGGCGCGTGCGATGGTCGTCTATCACCGCCGCACTGGCGGCCAGTCGCAGTTCTCCGCCATCGCCGAAATCGAACCGAGTTCGGACCGCGTGAAGGAGGCGCTGCTGTACGCGCGCGACAATCTGCACAAGGAACTGAGCGTGGACGAACTGGCCGCGCGGGTGCACTGGAGCCCCCGTCACTTCAGCCGCGTGTTCCAGGCGCAGACGGGCATGGCGCCCGCCAAGGCGATCGAGAAGCTGCGCGTGGAGGCGGCGCAGGAGCTGATCGAGCAGGGCCACTCGTCGATCGGCCGCATCGCCGGCATGACGGGCTTCGGCGACGAGGAACGCATGCGCCGTGCCTTCCTGCGCGCCTTCGGCCAGCCGCCGAAGATGTTCGTGCACCAGGCAAGGCAGCGCAACGAGCACGTGTACTTGTCGTGAGCGGGCCGGCAGGGTGTCGGTTGGCGTAGGTTGGCGCAGGCAAGCGCAGATAAGCGCAGGTTAGAATGGTTGCCGATGACTTCCACCAGCACCTCCCCCTACCTCCGCTCTGCCACCTGGCAGGATCTCGAACGCCTGTCCCTCGCGCTGCTGTCGGCGGAATACGGCGCTAAATTCCGTCGCTGGGGCGGGGCCGGGCAGCGCAAGGATGGCATCGATGCGTGGGCGAAGCTGCCGGATGGCCGCATCGTCGCGGCACGCTTCGAGGGCCGCGAGGCGCGTTTCGGCCAGCCGCTGACGGATGCCGATATCGACAGCGCGCTGGCCGAGGTCGCGGCCTTTCCGCACCCGATCGATGAGCTGCTGATCCTGACCACGGCGTCGAACGATGCCGGCATGGTGTCGACAGCCCGGGCGCCTGCGAAAGAGGTAAAGGTCTGGGGCTGGCAGTCGATCGGCGCGCGCATCGACCGGCATCCGGCCATCCAGAAGAAATTCTTCGGCATCGGGGGCAAGCCACCGGTCGGTGCCAGGCTGGCGCTGGGTGTTGCGGCCGTGCTGATCGTCGCGGGCGGCGCCGGCTCGCTGTTCCTCAGCAAGAGCGCAATGGACAATTCGCAGCGCATCCAGCAGGATGCGCCGCAGACGATTGCCGCCATCGCCGCCAATGTGGCCGCCCTCGACAAGACCTACGAGGGCTGCCTCGCCGCCTTCGACCAACACGTATTCACGCCCGGCCCCGCGCTGAGCGCCAGCTGCCGCGATACGGCGACCCGGCAGCTGACGACGCTGACGAAACAGGTCGACAAGGCGCGCAACGGCCTGCCGCCGGACGTGCAGACGGAACTGTCGCGCATGATGGTGATCTTCAACGAGGACGTGCGCGAAGCGTCGGTGGTCACCTCGTCCACCTACGCGTTCGCCAAGGCGGTGGCGGAAGGAACGGACGAAGCCTGCGTGCCCGCCTCTTCTTCCGCCTTGGAAAAGGCCGGCGACGAAGCGATGACGGCGCAGCTGCGCTACTACTTCCTGCTGCGCGATTTCATCCGGCCGGAAATGGATGCCGCCCGCACCATCCTCGCGCTGCACGCGCGGGCCATCAAGGAACCGGTGCAGAACGAGATGGCGGCGGCCGCCCAGCGCATGGAGCAGGTGCTGGTCGAGCGCACGAAGTACGACCTGAAAAACGTGGCGCGGCCGTTCTCCCTGTCGGCGGAAAAGAAAACGGCCAGCCCCGGTGCGACGCCTGGCGACGATGCGGCGGAGGCAGCGCGCTGGCGCAACGTGCTTGCCAGCGCCTGCCGCACCGTGCCGGGCAAGCGCTGACTTCTTACTGCACCTCGAACGCCACGGCACCCGCCGCGAAATCGCCCCACAGCATCAGCCCGATGCCATTGCCCATCCAGTAGGCGCCGCTGGCCTGCTTCGGCGTCTCCGGCGCGACCGTGCCCGAGATGGTGCGCAGCGTGTAGACCTTTTTCGGATCGAGCCCGCGCAGCTGGATGCGCGGCTGCCGCTCCATCCGCGAGCTTGCATGCAGGAAGGCGAACAGCACGGCCTGGTTGGCGTCCGGCGACACGGACAGCGTGGCCGAGCGCGGCGAGTTCTTCTGCGGCGACACGAGCCGGTACAGGTTGCCCTGCTGGACCGTCAGGCGGATCGTCTTGTAGTCGGCAACGAGCTGCTTGGCTTTCTGGAAGTCTTCCGGCTTCCAGTGGTTCAGGTTGGCGCCGATGCCCAGGCCGCCCTGCATCGCCGACAGGAAGCGGTATTCCAGCGACGTCACGCGCTTGTTGAGGAAGTTCGGCGCATCCGTCACCCACGCCATCATCACGGCCGGCGTGTAGGCGCGTGTAAAACCGTCCTGGATCATCAGGCGGTCGAACGGGTCGGTATTGTCGGAGGTCCAGACCTGGTCCGTGAGGCGCATGATGCCCAGGTCCACGCGGCCGCCGCCGCTGGCGCAGGACTCGATTTCCACCTTCGGATGGCGGCGCCGCAGTTCGCCCAGCAGCTTGTACAGGTTGTCCACGTAGGCCACGTACAGGCGCTGCTGCTCGCCCGGTGCCACGCCCGGCCAGCCCGGCTCGGACCAGGCGCGGTTGTGGTCCCATTTGAGGAACGCGATGTTGTGGTCCTTGAGCAGCGTGTCGAGCATCTTCAGCAGGTACTCGTAGACATCCTTGCGTGCCAGGTTCAGCACGAGCTGGTTGCGCGCCTCGCTGCGGGGCCGGCCCGTGAAGTGGATGATCCAGTCGGGGTGGGCGCGGTACAGGTCGCTGTCCGGGTTGACCATCTCCGGTTCGACCCACAGGCCGAACTCCATGCCCAGGTCGTTCACGCGCCTGATCAGCGGCGCCAGCCCGTTCGGGAATTTCTTCCGGTTGACGACCCAGTCGCCCAGGCCGGCGCGGTCGTCGTTGCGGGCGCCGAACCAGCCGTCGTCCATCACGAAGCGTTCCACGCCGAGGCCGGCGGCCTTCTCGGCGATCTCGCCCTGCGTCTTTTCATCGACGGCAAAGTAGGTTGCTTCCCACGAGTTGTACAGCACCGGACGGACGCGGGGCGTTGGCGCGCCCGGCAGGATGCGCGTACGCTGGTAGCGGTGGAACACGCGCGAGGCGCCGCCAAAGCCTTCGTCCGAATAGCCGGAATGGAAGGCGGGCGAGGCGAGGCTCTCGCCGGCCTTCAGGCGGTACGAGAAGTCGAACGGGTTGTAGCCGGCCGTCGCCCGCACGTTGCCGGCGGCGTCCATGTCCACGTGGATGCGCCACGAGCCGCTCCAGGCCAGCGCGCCGAACCAGACGGGGCCGGCCTCTTCGTCGGTGCCGGCGCGGCTGATGGCGATCCATGGATTGGCCTGGTGCGAGGTAACGCCCTTGCGGCTTTCGATCACCGTCGAGCCGGGCGTGATGGCGCGCGTCTCCAGCGTGAATTCGCCGGACCATTTGCCGGTGAGGTACTGCAGCTGGTAATCGTCCTGGTAGGGCAGGTTGATGCTGGCCGCGGCCAGCTGGTCGACCTGGATCCAGCTGTTCGTGCGGTTCTCCACGGTCGCCGAGCGGGACAGGATGCCGGTGGCCTCGTCCATCGCATACGTGAGCGTCACGTGCACGGCGCGGCTGACATCCTTCAGGCGCACCACGATGCGGTCCTCGCCCGCCTGGTGGTCCACGTAGCGCAGCGCCAGGTCGCGCACGCCGTCCGGGAAGGTCACTTTCAGGGCCGGCTCCACCGTCAGGCCGCCGCCGAAGCCGGGGAACTCGAACGGCGTGACGACGGACTGCGTTTCGTTGCTGGAGTTTTCCCGGAACGCCGCGGCGCCCGGCAGCTTGTCGGCCGCCGCCAGGGCACTGCCCCAGTACAGGGTCTGCAGCTGGCCCTGCGGATTGAGGCCGAACGCATACGTCACCTTGCCACCATCGAGGCGGAACACCTTGCCCTGGTCATCCACGGTGGGGCGGGCTTTCGCGGCCCCGCCGAGGGCCATGCCGGCCAGGCCGCCCAGCAAGCCGATGCAGACGCTGCGGCGAGCGCCATTCACTTCGGTCATACAGTCTCCTTGTCGTTATTTTGATAGGAGAGTATATAAGCTTGCCGTAGCAAAATGTTATGACATTGCAGGTTTTTGCGGGCGACCCGGCGTGCGTCGCCGCGCGGCCCGCCCTGCTAAGATGAGCCATCGGACTGCTCACGCACCACTACATAAGGAACGTTCATGGCACTACAACACGCCTCTTCCGGCCAGGTCATCGCGCTGCAGCGCAGCGGTGAAGATGGTTCGCAATTCTCGTCCATCGCGCTGGCGAAGACGGACGATATCGAGCTGATCCGGCTGGTGCTGCCGGCCGGGAAATCGATGCCGGAGCACTGGGTGAAGGGACAGATCACGTTCCAGTGCCTGTCAGGCGAAATCGCCTTCGACGCGCATGGGCGCACGACCACGCTGCGCGGCGGCGAGATGCTGTACCTGGAAGGCGCCGCGCCGCACGGGCTGACGGCCGTCACCGATTCGGTCGCCCTGCTGACGATCGTCCTGAAAGACTGAAGCTTTTCACGGACACGGGTAGCGCAGCGCGTACAGCACGCGCGGGCTTCCCAGCGGCATGCCGTTGACCGGATTGCGGTCGAGGCGGGCCGCTTCTTCCAGTTCGACGCAGGCATCGTGCGTCAGCGTGCCACCCGCCGCGAAGACGTGCGTGATGCCGGCCGCGCGCAGCGGTGCCGCTTGCAGCGTCACCTGGTGCGGCGACGTGAGATTGGGTTCGAGGCCCAGCAGGCGCCGCGCTTCCGGCATGCTCGCCACGCGATTCGACAGGGCCGCGCCGGCCAGCGGATAGTGCCAGCTGCGGTCGGCCAGGTTCAGGATCGTCGCGCCGGCCGGCAGTGCGTCGATCCCCTTCGGATATTCGTAGAACAGCGCGCGCGAGGTCTGGTGCGACAGCAGGATGCGGTCGCCGAACTGCAGCGCCTGGCGCGACAGGAACACGCCCAGCATCGTCACGATGCAGACCGCCAGCACGAGGTCGAAGGCACGGCGCCAGCGACCTGCGGATTGCGTAACGGCCCACGCCACCAGCGGCATCGCCAGTGGCAGGGCGGCCAGTCCGTAGCGGGGCTGGCGGTCGCCCAGCAGCCACCAGGCGGCGGCGATGAACAGCACGGCAAACAACAAGGCCAGGCGGATGCGGTGCCGGCGCCAGCCATCGCGCACGAAGGCCGATCCGAGCGCCACGGCCGTCGCGGGCAGGGTGGCTGCTACGAAGGCGCCCAGGCCCGCGCTGTGCTTGAAGTTCTGGCCGTAGCGCTGCGGTTCCGTCCACGGATAGACCAGCCATTGCCACGTGCTGTCCACCCATTCGAGCTGCGTGGTGGCGCGCAGCGACGCGTCGAAGTCGGCAGCCGGCAGCCAGCCCAGCCAGGCACCGACCAGCGGCACGCCCACCGGATGCAGCGGATTGCCGAACGCGAGGCCGTTGCGCAGCATCCAGAAGCCGCCGGACAGCAATGCTGCCCCGCCAAACCAGGCAGCATTGCGGAATGGGGACCTTCCATCGTCACTGCGGCAGCACGCCACCAGTCCGATGGCCACCGCGCTGATCAGGTGCAGGCTCTTGAACCCGAACGCCAGCCCGGCGCACAGTCCGGCCAGCGGCAGCGCGGCCGGGGCCCGCAGCGGACCGAGAACGAACACCATCGCCAGCGCCACGAAGGCGATGCCGCCCACGTCCGCGCCCAGCTCGGCGGACGAGAACGCGATCATCGGCACGCCCACCAGCCCGCAGCAGGCGTACAGCGAGGCCTTGCGGTCGGCATCGGCCAGGCGGCACAGCGCATACGTCGCCATCACCAGCGGCACCAGCAGCACCAGGTTCGCTGCGGACGCGAGCCGCTCCGGCAGGCCGTCCAGCAGCACGGCCCACAGGATGCTGGCGTTGGCGGGGAAGGTGTGGGGGAAGTTGCCGTCCCAGGGTTGCAGCGAATGCGCCTGCAGCAGGTGGACGGACAGGGGCAGGTGGTAGGCCATCACTTCGTAGCCCTGCGGATGGCCGCAGACCAGCATCACCGCCACCAGCACGAAGCCGGCGATCGTCAGCCCCGCCAGCCGGCTGGGCTGCTCGCGCGGTGGCGTCACCCGCAGCGTGACCGCGAGGGGCATGCGCCGGATCACGAAGGCCGCTGCCAGCAGCAGCAACGCCGCGCTGCCGGTGGTGACGAGGGGCGCGCCGGTCGCCAGTTCGACAAAGCCCAGCACGTGGAAGGCCAGCAGGAAGGCGGCGAAGAACGCGGTGATGGCAACGAGCTTGCGCTGCTGCGCGAACCGCCGCGCCGCCAGCGCCGCGATCCACCCGCACAGCCCCAGGTAGACAACCGTCAGCATCACAGGTGTTCCGCGATCGAGCGCACCGCACCCACCAGCAGCAGCACGTGGTTGTGGATGCCGGCGCTGCAGCAGAAATACACGACGGCCGAGCCGATCGACAGGCCGGCCGGCACCTGCGTGACGAGCGCGCGGCTCATGCCCCCTCCGCGCCGAACGCCTGGCCGACCACCGCCTCGACATGGAAGCGGGGCCGCTTCTTGGTCGACTCGTACACCTTGGCCAGGTACTCGCCGATCACGCCCAGGCTGAGCAGCTGGATGCCGCCCAGCAGGTACATGGGGATGACGACCGAAGCCCAGCCCGGCATGGCGTGGTCCGTGAACAGGCGGATGCCCAGTGCCCAGGCGGACATCAGCAGGCTGGCCAACGACACCAGCGCCCCGACGCCGGTGATCAGCCGCAGCGGATAGGCGGTGAACGACGTGATGCCCTGCCAGGCCAGCGCCAGCATCTTGCGCAGCGGGTATTTCGACGTGCCAGCAAAGCGCGCGGCCCGGGCGAATTCCACGACCGCCGTGCGGTAGCCCAGCTGCGGCACGAGGCCGCGCAAGAACAGGTGGGTTTCCTCGTAGGCGCGCAGGCTCTCGATGGCGCGGCGGCTCATCAGGCGAAAGTCCGCGTGGTTGAACAGCACCTGCACGCCGAGGCAGGCCAGCAGGCGGTAGTAGCCCTCCGCCGTCACGCGCTTCAGGAAGCCATCGGCATCGCGGCGGCTGCGCACGGCGTAGACGATCTCGTTGCCGTCGCGCCAGGCGGCCAGCATCTTCGGGATGGCCTCGACATCGTCCTGCAGGTCCGCATCCAGGCTCACCAGCACGTCGCCCGGCGCCGTCATCAGGCCGCATAGCAGCGCGTTCTGGTGGCCCCGGTTGCGGCTCAGCTTGATGCCGCAGACGGCGGGGAGGGTGGCCGCGTAGTCGGCGACCAGGCGCCAGGTGGCGTCGCTGCTGCCGTCGTCCACGTAATAGATGGCGCTGCCCGGCGCCGCCACGCCCTCCGCTTCCAGTCGCGCCAGCAGCGCCACCAGCCGGCGCGTGGTTTCCGGCAGCACCTCCTGCTCGTTAAAACAGGGCAGCACGAGGCTGACGACGGGAGTGCTCCTCAGCGGCGCCGGCTGCTGAAAGTCCAGGCGCCATGGATGCAGTAGTTCCATGCGATGACTCCCGTGGTGGTCAGCAGCTGGGCGGGCACGGTGGCCAGGCCGGCCCCCGTCAGCCGGTCCAGCAGCAGGTGGTTCAGCGCCAGGCCGGTGGCGGCAACGAGGGCGAAGCGGGGCGCGGTGATGCGGCGTTCCAGCCGACTGTGGAAGGTGAGCTGCTCGTTGAGGAGGTAGTTCAGCAGGGCGCTGAGGAGGAAACCCATGCCGGACGCGGGCACGGCCGGCAGGCCGGCCCGCATCAGCAGCGCCATCACGAGGTAATGCGCGGCCGTTGCGGCACCGCCGACGCACAGGAAGACCAGCAGGCTGCGCGGCGAAAAATTGCCGGAGGCAGGGAGGCTGGCAGGAATGGAGGGATCGGGCATGGAAAGCGGACATGACAAGCGGACTTGTCAATGCTATCCATGGTCAACGGGGGCCGACCTCGATTCGGTCAAAGGCCCGCATCAAAACGTGCTGCAGTTTCCCGCTGTCAGACATCGGGGACAGCCACCTTTTTTTCTGCAACTTGTTGCCCGGAAATAGGTGGCTGTCCCCGATGTTACCGGCGCTACTTGGCGGCAGGGTTGAGGGTTTCGTCGCGCGGATCGCGGGCCAGCATCCGGCCGACGAGCTCCTGAGGCGACACGCCATCGAACAGCACGGCGGCCACACCGTTCGTGATCGGCATCTCCACGCCCAGCCGCGCGGCCAGTTCGCGCACGGCCTTCGCGCAGGGCACGCCTTCCGCCACGTGACCGAGCTCGCTGACGATCGTCGCCAGCGCCTTGCCCTGCGCCAGGCCGAGACCGACGCGCCGGTTGCGCGACAGGTCACCCGTGCAGGTGAGGATCAGGTCGCCCATGCCCGTCAGGCCCATGAAGGTCTCGATATTGCCGCCGAGCGTCGTGCCCAGGCGGGTGACTTCGGCCAGGCCGCGCGTGACGAGTGCCGCGCGGGCGTTCAGACCCAGGCCCAGGCCGTCGGCGATGCCGGTGGCGATCGCCATCACGTTCTTGACCGCGCCGCCGACTTCCACGCCGATCAGGTCGTCGCTGGCGTACACGCGCATCGTGCCGCCATGGACGGTGGCCACCACGCAGTCGCGCAGCGCGGCCGATTGCGATGCGATGGTCAGGGCACAGGGCAGGCCGCGTGCCACTTCCTGCGCGAACGAGGGACCGGACAGCGCGCCGCTGGCGATGCCGTCGCCCAGCACTTCGGCAAAGATCTGGTGCGGCAGCAGGCCCGTTTCGTACTCGAAGCCCTTGCACAGCCAGACCACGTTCGGAATCGGCCGGCCCTTCAGGCTTTCCAGCAGGGGGCGCAGGCCGGCGACGGGGCAGGCGGCGATCAGCAGGCCGTCGTCGCCCTCGGCATCGCGCAGCGTGTGCGCAACGGCGGCATCGAAATCGGCCGTGACCTGCAGCGCGGGCGGGAACGGATAGCCGGGCAGGTAGTGGGTGTTGTCGCGCGCGGCGTCGAGGTCGCGCATGGTGGCGGCATTGCGGCCCCACAGGAGTACGTCATGGCGGGCGGCCACGGCGATCGCCACGGCGGTGCCCCACGCGCCGGCGCCCAGGACGGTGATGCGGCGACGGTTCGGTGTGTTCTCTTGCATTGCCTGCTTTCTAATTGGCCAGCTCGTTTGTTCAGCTCAGTTGTTCAGCTCGATGACCCCAGCTCGGTCACCCCAGCTCGGTGACCCCAGCTCGGTGACCCCAGCTCGGTGCTCCAGCTCAGTTACCCCAGATATCCGTACCGCGCACATAGCCGGCCAGCCCGTCCCGATGGCGTACCTTGATCCAGCCGTTGGCGCCCGGCTCGCCCAGTTCCAGCAGCACGCCCCGGTCGGCGATGAACACGACCGTGGAGGTTTCGTCCTCGCTGGCGCGGATCTTCAGGTTCGGCGTGCGCACGATGACGTTGCGGCGCGCGGACAGGCCGCGCGACGGCGTCCAGGCCAGGTCGCCTGTTACATCGCGCACCTTGACCCAGTCGCCATAGGTGAGCACGACTTCCAGCGGCGCGCCGCGCGGGACGATGAACAGCTTGTTGCCCTTGGTGGAAGGGGCATCGTACAGCAGGGCCGGTGCGGTGCCGACCGTCTTGAATTCGGCTGCCTGGCCGGCCGCGCTTGCCAGCAGGAGGACCCCCATTATCAAGCGCGTAATAATCATTGCCAAAAACTTTCGTCCAAAATGATCAAAGGCCACAATGGGCCTTTGAATGGTGGCGGCTGGGCCGCCCCGGAACCGCGGTGTCGCCACCGCGGCGGTGAACCGGATTACTGCACCGTGTTCGTGCCTTCGGCCGTTGCGGCCTGCTGCTCGGCGATCGCCTGCAGACGCTGCTGGTAGAACACTTCGAAGTTGATCTCGGCCAGGTGCACTGGCGGGAAGCCGGCACGGGTGATCACGTCCGCGATGTTGGCGCGCAGGTAAGGGTAGACGATGTTCGGGCAACCGATGCCCAGCAGCGGGTCCAGCTGGTCGGCCGGGATGTTGCGCGCTTCGAAGATGCCTGCCTGCTTGCCTTCGACGAGGAAGGCAACCTTGTCTTTCACCTTGGCGGTCACGGTGATCGTCACGGTCGACTCGAAGATGCCGTCCTGCAGCGGGGTCGCGCCCACGTCCAGGGCGACTTCGATCGTCGGGGCATCCTGCTCGAGGAAGATCGACGGCGAGTTCGGCTGTTCCAGCGACAAATCTTTCAGGTAGACGCGTTGGATTTGAAATACGGGTTGCAGATTTTCGTCAGACATGGAACGCTTTCATTGGATTGGACACATGATTATCGTCGTCCGGCCGGGCAGGCCCGGGCCAAACGCGTGGGCAATTGTAGCAAAACTAATATGGCGATCAGCCTTTTTTTGCGCCCGGGGGACGGTCCCGATCAGCCGTTCAGCAGCGGATCCAGGGCGCCTTTCTGGTCCAGCGCATACAGGTCGTCGAAGCCGCCCACATGGGTGTCGCCCACGTAGATCTGCGGCACCGTGCGGCGGCCGGTTTTCTGCATCATCAGCTGGCGCTGCGACGGATCGAGGTCGACGCGGATCTTGTCGATGTTCTTGATGCCCTTGCTCTCCAGCAGGCGCTCGGCGCGGATGCAGTAAGGGCAAATGGCGGTGGTGTACATGGTGACTTGTGCGGTCATGGCGCTATCCTCCTGTTATTTGGTGATGGGCAAACCCTGGGTTTTCCACGCCTCGATGCCGCCTTCCAGCACGACCACGTCGGCAAACCCTGCCGCTTCCAGTTTCTTTGCGGCACCGAAGGCCCGCGCCCCTTTTTGGCAGACGACGATGGCCGTCCTGTTCTTGAATTTGTCCAGCTCGCCCTTGCGATTGTCCAGTTCGCTTGCCGGGATGTTTTTCGCATCCGGCAGGTGTCCCTCGGCAAACGCGGCAGCGTCGCGTACATCCACAATGGTGGCTTTACCGCGATTTATCAACAGCGTGACAGCCTGCGGGCTGGCTTTTTTGCCGCGCTGGGCCAGCGCCGGGAACAGCAGTGCGCCACCGGACAGGGCGGCAATAGCGATCAGGAAAATATGGTCGAGGATGAATTTCACTTAGCTTCCATTGGTTGAAGTCAACCTGACCATTATAAAATAGAAGGCGATAACGGCTGCGGCAACATTTTCCGGCCACCGGTTCTCTATTTCTCACTTCAAGAAGATTGCCCTATGTACAAAATTGTTTTCATGCGTCATGGCGAGTCCACGTGGAATCTCGAAAACCGGTTCACCGGCTGGACCGATGTCGATCTGACGGAGAAGGGCGTCAAGGAAGCGAAAGCGGCCGGCACGATCCTGAAGCAGGAAGGCTTCGAGTTCGACGTGGCCTACACGTCGGTCCTGAAGCGCGCGATCCGCACGCTGTGGCTGGCGCTGGACGAAATGGACCTGATGTACCTGCCGATCAAGCACGACTGGCGCCTGAACGAGCGTCACTACGGTTCGCTGCAGGGCCTGGACAAGGGCGAAACGGCCGCCAAGTTCGGCGACCAGCAGGTGCTCGTGTGGCGCCGCAGCTATGACATTCCGCCGCCGGCGCTGGAAGAGGGTGACGACCGCACCTCGTTCAACGATCCCCGCTACGCCGGCCTGCCGAAGGTGCAGATCCCGCTGACGGAATGCCTGAAGGATACCGTGGCGCGCGTGATGCCGGCGTGGGACGAGGAAATCGCCCCCGCCATCAAGGCCGGCAAGAAGATCCTGATCTCGGCCCACGGCAACAGCCTGCGCGCGCTGATCAAGATGCTGGACGGCATCAGCGACGAGGAAATCGTCGGCCTGAACATCCCGAACGGCCAGCCGCTCGTCTACGAGCTGGACGAGAACCTGAAACCGATCCGCCACTACTACCTGGGCGACCCGGCCGCGATCGCCGCCGCGCAGGCGGCCGTCGCCAACCAGGGCAAGGCCAAGTAATCCTCGATGACAGTTCCAGGTCGTACACGGCGCGCCAGCGCCTGGTTTGCCGCGCTGGGCGTGGCCGTGGCAGTGGCGTGCGGGGGCGGCAATGCCGTCTCCGCCGCCGCTGCCGCACCCGCCAAGCAGCAGACCAACCGCAGCAAGCAGAAGGCCGTGGCCGAGGCGGAACGCGTGGCCCTGCAGCAGAAGCTCAATGCCCTCAAGCGCGACATCGGCCAGACCGAAAGCGCGCGCGAGGATGCGGCCGACACGCTGGCCGACTCGGAAGCGGCCATCTCCAACGCCAACCGGCAGCTGCGCGAACTGGCCGGCGAAACGGCGCAGACCAACGCGAAGATCGCCGAACTGTCCACGCAGCGTGAAACGCTGACGGCCCGCATCGCCAGCCAGAAGGGACAGCTGGCCAAACTGCTGCGCGAGCAGTACGTGGCCGGCAACGAAGACCGCATCAAGCTGCTGCTCTCCGGCGACAATCCGAACCGCATCAACCGCGACCTGCAGCTGATGTCCTATGTGTCGCAAGCCCAGGCCGCGCTGATCGAATCGCTGCGCACCAACCTGGCGGCCGTCGAGACCAACCAGGCCGAGGCGCAGAACGCGCGCGACGAGCTTGTCGAGATCGCGGAAGAAGAAAACCAGCAGAAGGCCGTGCTGGAACAGCAGAAAGCAAAGCACGCCGCGCTGGTGGCGAACCTGTCGAAGAAGCTGGACACGCAGCGCAAGGAAGTGGGCCGCGTGGAACAGGACGAGCAGCGCATGGGCGCCCTGGTCGACCGGCTGAACAAGCTGATCGAGGAACAGGCGCGCGCCGCCGCGGCGGAACAGAAACGCAAGGAACAGCTGGCCGCCGCGCGGGCCGCGAAGCTGAAGGCGGAAGCGGAAGCCCGCGCGCTGGCGCTGGCCAAGGCCAAGGCGGAAGCGAAGGCGGAGCGTGAACGCATCGCCCGCGAAAACCGCAACAAGCCGAAGGCCGAGCAGAAGCCGCTGCCGAAGGTGCCGCAGGAAGTGCGGCCGGCACCGGCGCCCCAGATCGCCCAGCGCGAACCGGCCAGGCCGGAACCGAAGGATGAAGGCGCCGCCAAGCCGGCGGATGTGGCGCTGGCACCGGCGGCGCCGTCCGGCGCGTTCGCCGCATTGAAGGGGCAGATGCGCGCGCCGCTCAGCGGGCGGCTGGCCGCGAAATTCGGCAGCAAGCGGGGCGATGGCCCGGGCTGGAAAGGCGTCGTCATCCTGGCGCCGGAAGGCAGCGAAGTGCATGCCGTGGCCGGCGGCCGGGTCGTGTTCGCCGACTGGCTGCGCGGCTTCGGCAACCTGATCATCGTCGACCATGGCGGCCAGTACATGAGCATTTATGGCTACAACCAGTCGCTGCTCAGGCGCGTGGGCGAGGTGGTGAAAGCCGGCGACGTGATCGCCGCGGCCGGCAACAGCGGTGGCAACGAGGAATCGGGTCTATACTTCGAGCTGCGTCATCAGGGCCGGGCATTCGATCCGGCCGGGTGGGTGCGGTTCTGATGCGGAAGAATTATGCGTATTAAGCTCAAGAGTATCGGCCTGATCGGCCTCGGCATGGTCGCCGGCGTGGCCGTCTCGACCAATTTTTCCGCCCTGGCGCAGCGTGCCGAGGCACCGCTGCCGCTGGAGGAACTGCGCCAGCTGTCGGACGTGTTCGCGCTGATCAAGTCCGACTACGTGGAAGGCGTGGACGACCGCAAGCTGCTGCAGGATGCGATCGGCGGCATGGTCGCCTCGCTCGACCCGCATTCCGTCTATCTCGATAAGAAAGCCTTCCGCGAGATGCGCGAGTCCGTGCAGGGCAAGTTCGTGGGCGTCGGCATCGAGGTGGCGATGGAGGACGGCTACGTGAAAGTGGTCTCGCCGATCGAGGACACGCCCGCCTACAAGGCCGGCATCAAGGCCGGCGACCTGATCACCCGCATCGACAACGTGCCGCTGAAAGGCATGTCGCTCGACGAGTCGATCAAGAAGATGCGCGGGGAACCGAAGACGAAGGTGGTGCTCACGCTGTCCCGCAAGGGCGACGACAAGCCGCTGATCGTGCCCGTGATGCGCGAGGAGATCCGCGTGCAGAGCGTGAAGGCCAAGCTGGTGGAGCCGGGCTATGTGTGGCTGCGCATCGCGCAGTTCCAGGAGCCCACCGTCGACGAGATGGCGAAAAAGCTCACCGGCCTGTATGCGCAGAACCCGGACATCAAGGGCATCGTGCTGGACCTGCGCAACGATCCGGGCGGCGTGGTGCCGGGCGCGATCGGCGTCTCGGCCGCCTTCCTGCCGAAGGATTCCGTGATCGTCTCCACCAACGGCCAGCTGGCCGATTCGAAGCAGACCTTCTACGCGCGGCCGGAATATTATGCCGGCCGCAATCCGGGCGACCCGCTGGCCAAGCTGCCGGCGGCGCTGAAGACGGTGCCGCTGGTGGTGCTGGTGAATGCCGGTTCCGCATCGGCCTCCGAGATCGTGGCCGGCGCGCTGCAGGACTACAAGCGCGCCACCGTGATGGGCAGCCAGACGTTCGGCAAGGGCTCGGTGCAGACGCTGCGCCAGCTGACCGCCGACACGGCCGTCAAGCTGACGACGGCGCGCTACTACACGCCGAAGGGCCGGGCGATCCAGGCCAAGGGCATCGAGCCGGACGTGCGCGTGGACGAAACGGCCGAAGGCGATGGCCTGAACAGCCTGCGCCTGCGCGAAGCGGACCTGCAGAAGCACCTGTCCGGCGACGAGGCCGACACGCGCCCCGTGAAGCACGACGAGCTGGAAGAGGAAAAGCGCATCCTGGCGCTGGCGAAAAAGCAGAAGCCCGTCGAATTCGGCAGCAAGGACGACTTCCAGCTGGCCCAGGCGCTGAACCACTTCAAGGGCCTGCCGGTGAAGCTGGCGAAGGCCGATACCGAAACGGAGAAAGCCGCCGAGAAGATCCTCGTGAAGCCGGAAACCCAGTCGGATGTCGGCATCAAGCCGGAAGACCGCAAGGCGCCGGCATCGAAATAAATGGATGCGCATCTTGGATGATTCGCAGCTGCTGCGCTACTCGCGGCACATCCTGCTCGACGAGATCGGCATCGAGGGCCAGCAGAAGCTGCTGGCCGCCCGCGTGCTCGTGGTGGGCGCCGGCGGCCTCGGTTCGCCGGCGGCGCTGTACCTGGCCGCCAGCGGCGTGGGCCACCTGACGATCGTCGACGACGACGCCGTCGATCTCACCAACCTGCAGCGCCAGATCGCCCATACCACGGCGCGCGTCGGCCAGCCGAAGGCCCTGTCGGCGCAGGAAGCCATCGCGGCCGTGAATCCGGACGTGCAGGTCACCGCGCTGATCGAACGGGCCGGCGAGGCGCGCCTGGCCGAACTGGTGGCGGCCGCCGACGTGGTCCTCGACTGCACCGACAACTTCCAGACCCGCCACGCCATCAACCGTGCCTGCGTGGCCGCGCGCGTGCCGCTGGTCTCCGGCGCCGTGATCCGCTTCGATGGCCAGGTAAGCGTGTTCGATCCGCGCACCGGCACGCTGCCCTGCTATTCCTGCCTGTTCCCGCAGGACCAGGCTTTCGAGGACGTGGCCTGTTCCACGATGGGCGTGTTCGCGCCGCTCGTCGGCGTGGTCGGTGCGATGCAGGCCGCCGAGGCGCTCAAGATCGTGATGGGCATCGGCGAAACGCTGGCCGGCCGCCTGCTGATGCTCGATGGCCTGCGCATGGAATGGACCAGCATCGGCGTGGCGCGCGATGCTTCCTGCCCGGCCTGTTCGCGCTAGCGGGCACTTACATCCGGTCACATCTGGGGCCCGGAATTAACCCCGTTTTTCGGCCCCGCTTCACCTTCCTGTAGTATTTAAGGCTTATACTGCTGCACTCTGCAATTGCCTTAACTACTCTTCAAGTCATGCAAAACGGTCACTATTGCGGGTCCCCCAGGGCGCGCCGCGCGCGCGGTTTCACCCTCATCGAAATCATGGTCGTCGTCGTCATCATGGGCGTGCTGGCCGCGCTCGTCGTGCCGAAGCTGCTGTCCCGCACCGGCGAATCGAAGATCGCCGCGGCCCGCGTCGACATCGCCACCATCATGCAGTCGCTCAAGCTGTACAAGCTGGACAACACGCGCTACCCGACCACCGAACAGGGCCTGCAGGCGCTGCTGACGCGGCCCACCAGCGGCCCGGCCGCCAACGGCTGGAAAGAGGGCGGCTACCTGGAAAAGATGCCGAAGGACCCGTGGGGCTTCTCGTACCAGTACCTGTCGCCCGGCGTGAAGGGTGAAGTGGACGTGTTCTCGCTGGGCGCCGACGGCCAGCCGGGCGGTACCGGCGACGATGCCGACATCGGCTCCTGGGAAAACTGACTCATTGACGGCGCCGACGGACATGCGCCAGCGCGGCTTTACCCTGATCGAGCTGCTGGTGGTGCTGGTCATCATCGGCCTCACGCTGGGGCTGGTAACGCTGAACGCGGCTCCGAGCGGGCGCCAGGCCATGCAGCAGGAAGCGCAGCGCGTGGCCCTGCTGCTGCAGCTGGCGCGTGACGAGGCCATCGTGCGCAACCGTCCCATCGCCTTCGAAGCCAGTCCGATGGGCTACCGCTTCCTGGTGCGCGACGACCGCCAGTGGAAGACGCTGCCGCAGGACGACATGCTGCGCGAGCGCGCATTCAAGCGTACCCCGATGACCCTGCTGCTCGACCCGCCCACCAATGTGCCCGGCGCGCCGCTGCGCATCGTGTTCGGCCGCGAGCCGGTCGACAAGCCGTTCGTGCTGACGCTGGCGTCCGGCGACGTGAGCGCCGCCGTCCATGCCGATGGCGTGGGCCACTTCGCGGTGGAATGATGACCATGCCGACGACGTTGCGGATACGCTCGCGCGGCTTCACGCTGCTGGAAGTGCTGGTGGCGCTCGTCATCGTGGGCACGGCGCTGGGCGCTTCGCTGCGCGCCATCGGCAGCCTGACGCAGAACAGCGACGGCCTGCGCGGCACGATGATGGCCACCTGGTCGGCCGAGAACCGCATGGCGCAGATCCGCCTGGCTAGGACCTTCCCGGCGGTGGGCAGGACATCGTTCGCCTGCCCGCAGGGCGACCTGCAGCTGCTGTGCCAGGAAGAAGTGATCATCTCGCCGAACCCGCTGCTGCGCCGCGTCGAGGTGTCGGTGTACGAGGCGGCCCATCCCGAACGCCGCATCATCAAGCTGGTGCAGCTGGTGCTGAAACAATGAAGCCGCGCGCCGCATTGTCCGGTTTCACCCTGGTGGAGCTGCTGGTGGCGATCACCGTGCTGGCGATCGTGGCCGTACTGGGCTGGCGCGGCCTGGACAGCATCGTCCGCTCGCGCGTGATGCTGACGGCGCAGATGGAGCACACGCGCGGCATCCAGCTGGCGTTCGCGCAGATGCAGAACGACCTGGAACAGATGGCCGGGGCGGACCTGGTGGGCACGCGGCAGTACCTGGCCGCGGACAATGCGCGGCTGCTGTTCGTGCGCACGGTCGCCGCGGAAAACGCCGCCACGCAGCTGGTGGTGGTGAGCTACCGCGTGCGCGACGGCGTGCTGACGCGCCGCGAATCGCCCGGCACGCGCGACCTGGCGCAGCTGCAGGCCCTGTGGCAGGTGGCCATGTCGGATGGCGATCCGGTGCCCGGCGTGGCGCTGCAGCGCGGCGTGGCCGGCATGACGGTGCGGGTGTGGCGCGATGGCGCTTGGCAGCCGGCCGGCAGCGGCACGAGCAGTACCACCAGCACTGGCAGCACCAGTACCGGCAGCACCAGTACCGGCGGCACCGGCAGCGGGGCCACGGGAACTGCAGTCACGACCGCCACGGCGGCGGACCTGCCCGAGGGCCTGGAGATGTCGCTGCAGCTGCAGGGCGAAAACGCGCCGCTGGTCAAGGTGCTGCTGGTGGGGGCGACGTGAGGGGCCGGACGCAGCGGACCCGCCGCAAGCAGCGCGGCGTGGCCGTCGTCACGGCCCTGCTGCTGACGGCGCTGGCGATCACGATCGTGGCCAGCCTGTTCTGGCAGCAGCAGGTGCAGGTGCGCTCGGTGGAGAACCAGCGGCTGCACCTGCAGACGCGCTGGATCCTGCGCGGCGCGCTCGACTGGGCGCGGCTGATCCTGCGGCAGGACGGCATGGACAACCCCAAGTTCACGCGGGCGGACGGCGTATGGGCCACGCCGCTGGCGGAGACCCGGCTGGACCAGTACGTGGAACGCGAACGCGTGCAGGGCGAGGACTACGACGCCACCCTGAAAGGCCAGATTTATGACGCACAGTCGCGTTACAATCTGGCGAACCTGGCGACGGCCGCGGTGGTCAATAGCGGCGAGCTGAGTGTCTTCCGCCAGCTGCTCAACCTGCTGCAGCTGGACAGCGGCCTGGCGTCCGCGGCCGCGCAACTGGTGGCGCGCGGCCAGGTGCAGTCCGGCCAGCAAGGCACGCAGCAGAAGGGGGCGATGCCGTTGCAGCGCGTGGAAGACCTGGCAGCGGCGGGCTTTTCGCCCGCGGCGATCGAACGGCTGCGCGATTTCGTGATCGTGCTGCCCAATACCGCCAGGGTCAATGTCAACACGGCCAAGGCGGAAGTCCTGGCCGCGCTGGTGCAGGGCATGTCGCTGTCGGAGGCGCAGTCGCTGGTGGCGGCGCGCAAGAACAAGACCTACGGCCAGCAGAGCGACTTCACCGGCGCCATGACGGGTCGCACGGTACTGGCCGACGTGGTGACGCGCAGCGATTATTTCCTGGTACTGAGCCAGGTGAAGCTGGACCGCGCCGTGCTGGAATCGTGGGCGCTGATCCGCCGGCTGCCACCGCAGCAGGGTTCGCGCACGTTCCTGGAATGGATCAGGGAAATCTAAGGAAAGCAGCTTTTGACGACTCTCTACATAAGTTATCCGGCCCGCGTCGCGGCCAGCGACACCGGCGTGACCTGCGCCTACGCGCAGGTGGGCGATGGCGGAAACGTGCTGCAGCAGGGCGCCGGTGCGCTGGGCAAGCTGACCGACCTGGTCGCGGCCAGCCGCCGGGTCGTGCTGCTGCTGGCCGCGCCGGACGTGAGCCTGCTGCGCGTAACGGTGCCGCCGCTGGCCGGCAGCCGCCTGAAGGCGGCGCTGCCCAATCTCGTCGAGGACCAGCTGCTGGGCGATCCGGACGACTGCGTGTTCGCGCTGGCGCCCGCCCAGGCCGGCAGTGCCGAGCGCACCGTCGCGGTGGTGCAGCGCGCCTGGCTGGAAGTGCTGGTGAAGGCGCTGGTGGCGCAGGGCGCGCGCGCCGTGTCCGCCGTGCCCGCGCAGCTGTGCCTGCCGCTGGCGCCGGGTGGCGTGTCGGCCGCGCTGGCCCACGGCGAAGGCGACCTGGAACTCACGCTGCGCACCGCGCAGTACGAAGGCGTGGGCCTGATGCTGCCGCAGGATGCGGAGGGCGCGCTGCACACGCTGCGCGCGCTGGCGGCCGATGCACCCGTCACGCTGTACGTGCCGCCGGCCGAGCGCGCGCAATACGACGCGCTGCTGGCGAACCTGGCTGCGCCTTTGCCCGGCATGGTGCTGGAAGACGAGCACTGGGCGCACCGCATCGCCGCCAGCCGTGCGGTGCAGCTGGACCTGGCCGCCAACCTGCGCGCCGCCAGCGGGGCGAACGCGCAGGCCTGGAAACGCTGGCGCTGGCCGCTGCGCCTGGCCGTGCTGGCCGTGCTGGTCAATATCGCCGGCCTGAACTGGGAATGGCTGCGCCTGCATCGCGAGGAAGTGGCCGTGCGCCAGTCGATGCTGCAGATCTTCCGCGCCGCCTACCCGAACGAGAAGGTGGTGCTGGAACCGGCCGCGCAGATGCGCGCCAATATCGCCCGTGCCCGGGCGGCCGGCGGCCAGGCGGGACCGGATGAATTCACGGCGCTGGCCGCCGCGTTTGCCGAGGCGCTGCAGGCGCTGCCGCGGCGCGACATCGTCGCCGGCCTGGAGTACCGCGAACGCACGCTGACCGTGCGCCTGAAACCGAACGTGGTCGATGCCGCCGCGCTGGCCCAGGTGCAGGCGCAGCTGGCACCGCGCCACCTGGCGCTGACCGAGACGGGGGCCGGCACGTGGCAACTGAAAGCAGGAGGCAAGTCGTGAGCGTCAATTCCACCATCGCCGGCTGGCGCGCCCGTGGCAGCGCGTTCTGGGCTGCGCGCACGGAGCAGGAGCGCCGCATGCTCGCCATCGGCGGGGCCGTCGTCGGCCTGGCGCTGGTGTACTCGCTGCTGGTCGATCCGGCGCTGACGAACCGCGAACGGCTGCGCCGCACGCTGCCCGAACTGCGCCAGGAAGCGGCCACCCTGCAGGCGCTGGCCACGCAGGCGGCGCAGCTGTCGGCGCAGGCGCCGGTACAGGCGCTGCCCCTGTCGCGCGAGGCATTGACGGCCGCGCTGGCCGCACGGGGCCTGGCAACGCAGAGCCTCGTCATGACGGGCGAGTATGTGAAGATCGAATGGAAGGGCGTGCCGTTTGCCGGCCTGGTCACGTGGATGGATGCCGTGGCGCGCGAAAACCGGCTGCTGGTGCAGGATGCGAAGATCAGTGCCGTCGACACGGCGGGCCTGGTCGACGCGACGCTGACCTTGCGCCAGCAGGCCAACCCGTGATGCGGACGGTCCGATGAAGCGCGCCTTCCTGTGGCTGCTCGCGATCCTGGCGACCGCCGCGCTGACCACGCTCGTGTTCTTCCCTGCCGCGTGGGTCGCCACGCTGGTGGAGAAGCAGACGGGAGGGCGCATCACGCTGGGCGATGCGCAGGGCACGCTGTGGCGCGGTTCCGCCTTCGTGGGTGGCGCCGCCAGCGCGGGCAGCCCCGTCACGCCCCTGCTGCCGGGCCGCTTCGCCTGGCGCCTGTCGCCCCTGTCGCTGCTGGGCAGCGTGCGCATGGAACTGAGCAATCCGGAGGCGCTGACGCAGCCCGTGCAGTTCACGGGCAGCTGGCGCGCCTGGCAATTGAGCCCCGCCGCCCTGAAGCTGCCGGCCGATGGCCTGTCCGGCCTGGGCGCGCCATTGAACACGCTGGCGCTGTCCGGCCGGCTGCAACTGGCCTGGACCTCGCTGCAGCTGGCGCTGGCCGACCGCAACGTGCTGGTCAACGGCGTGACGACCCTGCAGATGGACGACATGTCGTCGCGCCTGGCGCCGATCAAGCCGCTGGGCAGCTACCAGCTGGCGCTCGACTGGCAGGGCCAGGGGGCCGGCGTGACACTGAAGAGCAACAAGGGCCCGCTGCTGCTGTCCGGCACGGGCCAGTTACAGAACGGGCGGCTGCGCTTTTCCGGCCAGGCCGCCGCCGATACCGGCTACGAAGACACCCTGGGCAACCTGCTCAACCTGCTGGGCCAGCGTCGCAACGTCGGCGGCAAAAACATCATCGCACTCGAGTTCAGATAATGACAAACCAGTCTGCTAGCAAATCCTCCCTCCCGGCGCTGCGCCGTCTCTCCGCTGCCGCCATGCTGTGCTGCGTGCTGTCCACGTCGGTCGGCCCGGCCTGGGCCGCGCCGCAGGACGAAGCCGCGCTGAACTTCGTCGGTGCCGATATCGAATCCGTCATCAAGGCGGTGGGCCACTACACCAACATCACGTTCCTGATCGACCCGCGCGTGAAGGGCACGATCACGCTGGTGTCGGAAAAGTCGATCAACAAGTCGCAGGCGTTCTCGCTGCTCGCTTCCGCACTGCGGCTGCAGGGCTACGCGATCGTGAGCGGCGACGGCTATGCGAAGGTGGTACCGGAGGCGGAAGCAAAGCTGCAGGCTTCGCCCACCGTGGTGCAGGGCCAGGGGGCGCCGAAGGGCGACCAGGTGGCCACGCAGGTGTTCCGCCTGAACCACGAGTCGGCCGCCAACCTGGTCACCGTGCTGCGCCCGCTGATCTCGGCGAACAACACGATCAATGCGAACCCCGGCAACAACTCGCTGGTGATCACGGACTACGCGGACAACCTGAAGCGCCTGGCGAAGATCATCGCCGCGATGGACACGCCGGCCAATGCCGACATGGACGTGATCCCGGTGCGCTACGCGATCGCCAGCGACGTCGCCTCGATGATCAACAAGCTGATGGAGCCGGGCACGGGCGCCGGCGGCGATGCGGGCGGGCGCCTGTCGGTGCTGGCCGATCCGCGCACCAATTCGCTGGTGCTGCGCGCGCCGACGGTGGCACGCGCCAACCTGGCCAAGTCGCTGATCGCCAAGCTGGACCAGCCCACTTCGCAATCCGGCAACGTGCATGTGGTGTACCTGAAGAATGCCGATGCCACCAAGCTGGCCGAAACGCTGCGCGCCGTGACGGCGGGCGAAACGCCGGCCACCACGGCCACCGGCACGGGCACCGGCACGGCGCAGAACGCCGGCCAGGGGCTGGCGCAGGCCAGCACGGGCAGCGCCTTCGGCCAGAGCGGCACGTCGACGACCAGCGGTTCGGGCCCCACCAACCCGCTGCTGAGCGCGAACCGCAGCGGGGCGCAGGCGGCCGGCGCGGGCGGTGCGGGCGGCTTCATCCAGGCCGATGCCTCCACCAACACGCTGATCATCACGGCGCCCGAAGCGATCTACCGCAACCTGCGCGCCGTGATCGACCAGCTCGACGTGCGCCGCGCCCAGGTCTACATCGAGGCGCTGATCGTGGAAGTGGCCGCCGACAAGGCCGCCGAATTCGGCGTGCAGTGGGTCGGCGCGACGGGCGACAGCAGCAGCACCTACCGCCTCGGCGGCCTGCAGTCGTTCTCCAGCGGCGGCAACAACCTGGTCAATGTCTACAACGGCGCCAGCTCGCCCAGCAACGGCCTGACGATCGGCATCTTCAAGCAGCTCGCGGACGGCAAGTTCGGCCTGGGCGCCGTGGCCCACACGCTGGAATCGACCGGCAGCGGCAATATCCTGTCGACGCCGAACATGATCACGCTCGACAACGAGGTGGCCACCATCCGCGTCGGCCAGAACGTGCCGATCCTGACGGGCCAGTTCACCACCACGTCCGGCACCAACACCAACCCGTTCCAGACCATCGACCGCAAGGACGTGGGCCTGACGCTGACAGTGCGGCCGCAGATCTCCGAAGGCGGCACGATCAAGCTGGCGATCTACAACGAATCGTCGTCGGTGGACCAGTCGACGCTGGCGGCCACCGCCGGCATCACGCTCAACACCCGCGTCATCGAGAACAACGTGATCGCCGACGACGGCCAGATCATCGTGCTGGGCGGCCTGATCGAGGACCGCGCTTCCGACAGCATCGAGAAGGTGCGCGGCCTGGGCGACATTCCCGTGCTGGGCAACCTGTTCAAGTACAACACGCGCTCGCGCAAGAAGACCAACCTGATGGTGTTCCTGCGGCCCGTCGTCATCCGCAACAAGGAGCAGAGCATGAGCCTGGCCACGGACCGCTACGACTACATGCGTGCCTCCGGTGCGGAATTCTCGCCGGACGATTCGATCCTGATCCGCCAGCTGGGCCAGCCCCAGTTGCCGACGCTGAGCAATGGCACGCCGGTCGGTTCGCCGACGGTGGCGAAACCCGTGCCGCCGGCGCCGGTACCGCCGGTGGCGCCGGGGATCGTCGCGCCGCAACCCCAGCAACCGCAACGGTAAGCGTCGATGGACAATCTTCTTCCCTACGCGTTTGCCCGCGATTACCTCGTGCTGGCACGGGGCGGCGAGCGCGATGGTGCCGGCATGGGGGCCATTGAGGTGCTGGTCTCGCAGGCCACGGCACCTTCGGCGATCGCCGAAGTGTCGCGCCGCTTCGGCCGCATCCAGTTGAAACCCGTGCCCCGTGCCCAGCTCGAGGAAGCCATTGCCGCGGCCTACGCGGGCACCGGCGGCGACGTGGCGCAGGTGGCCGACGAATTCGATGCGGACCTCGACCTGACGCGCCTGCTGCAGGACGTGCCGGCCATCGAGGACCTGCTGGAATCGTCCGACGACGCGCCCGTGATCCGCATGATCAATGCGCTGCTGACGCAGGCGCTGCGCGATGGCGCGTCCGATATCCACGTCGAGCCCTTCGAGCAGATTTCCGTGGTGCGCTTCCGCATCGACGGCGCGCTGCGCGACATCATCAAGCCGCGCAAGGCGATCCACGGTTCGCTGATCTCGCGGATCAAGATCATGGCGCAGCTGGACATCGCCGAGAAACGCCTGCCGCAGGATGGCCGCATCACCTTGCGCGTGGGGGGCAAGCCGGTGGACGTGCGCGTGTCGACGCTGCCCACCGGCCACGGCGAACGGGCCGTGCTGCGCCTGCTGGACAAGGAAGCGGGCCGCCTGGACCTGCAGCACCTGGGCATGAGCGAGACGATGCTTCCGGAGATGAACGCCCTGCTGGCGCAGCCGCACGGCATCGTGCTCGTCACGGGCCCCACGGGGTCCGGCAAGACCACCACCCTGTACGCCGCGCTGTCGCTGCTGAACTCGACGGCGACGAATATCCTGACTGTCGAAGACCCGATCGAATACGACCTGGCCGGCGTGGGCCAGACCCAGGTCAACGCGCGCATCGACATGACGTTTGCAAAAGCCCTGCGGGCCATCCTGCGCCAGGATCCCGACGTGATCATGATCGGCGAGATCCGCGACCTGGAAACGGCGCAGATCGCCGTGCAGGCGTCGCTGACGGGCCACCTGGTGCTGGCCACGCTGCACACCAACGATTCCGCATCGGCCGTCACGCGCCTGCTGGACATGGGCATCGAGCCGTTCCTGCTGTCGTCGTCGCTGCTGGGCGTGCTGGCGCAGCGGCTGGTGCGCAAGCTGTGCCCGGTATGCAAAACGACGGACGGCCACCAGTGGCACGCGGTGGGCTGCGATGCCTGCGGCCACACGGGCTACCAGGGCCGCGTGGGCATCTACGAGCTGCTGCAGACGACGGAGCGGATCCGCGCGCAGATCCACGAGCGCGCTTCCGAAGCCGCCATCAAGGACACGGCGCTGGCCGACGGCATGCAGACGATGCGCGAGGACGGCGAACGCTGGCTGGCGGACGGCACCACCACGCTGGCCGAGCTGCTGCGCGTGGCGAAGGATTAAGCCATGGCGGCTTTCCGTTACGAAGCCGTGGATGCGGGCGGCGCCACGAAGAAGGGTGTCGTCAATGCCGACAATGCCCGTTCCGCGCGTGCCGACCTGCGCGGGCAGGGGCTGGTGCCGCTGAAGGTCGAGGCGATTTCGGCGCAGGTCGATGCCAGCGGTGCGGCCACGCGGCGCGGCTTCGGCGAAAAACTGTCGACGGTGGAGCTGGCGCTGTTCACGCGCCAGCTGGCCAGCCTGCTGCAGGCCGGCCTGCCGCTGGAGCAGGCCTTCACGGCGCTGCTGGAACAGGCGGAACGCCCGTACGTACGGGATCTGATCGCATCGATCCGTTCGGAAGTGATCGGCGGCGCGGGACTGTCCGACGTGCTGGGCCGCCACCCGCGCGACTTCGCCGAGATCTACCGGGCGCTGGTGGCGTCCGGCGAACAGATCGGCCAGCTGTCGCGCGTGCTGTCCCGGCTGGCCGACTACATCGAGCGCCGCAATGCGCTGGTGACGAAGGTGCGGCTGGCTTTTACGTATCCGGCCATCGTCACGGTCGTCGCGTTTTCCATCGTGATCTTCCTGCTCACCTATGTGGTGCCGCAGATCGTTTCCGTGTTCGCCAACACGAAGCAGAAGCTGCCGCTGCTGACGGTGCTGATGCTGGCCGTCTCCGACTTCGTGCGCAACTACGGCCTGGTCGTGCTGGTCCTCCTGATCGGCGGCTGGTTCATGTGGCGGCGCGCGCTGGAGAACATCGCGCTGAAGACGCGCTGGCACACCTGGCTGCTGACCGCGCCGCTGTACGGCAAGTTCGAGCGCAGCCTGAACACATCGCGCTTTGCCAGCACGCTGGCGATCACCACCGGCTCCGGCGTGCCGATCCTGCGCGCGCTGGAAACGAGCCGCGACACGCTGTCGAACGTGGCGATGCGCCAGCTGGTGGAAGAGGCCAGCGACGCGGTGCGCGAAGGCGTGGGCCTGGCGCGCGCGCTGTCGGCCCAGAAGCACTTCCCGCCGATGCTGATCCACATGATCCGCGCCGGCGAAATCACCGGCGAGCTGCCGGCCATGCTGGAACGGGCCGCCGCTGCCCAGGAAGCGGACCTGGAACGCCGCACGCTGACGATTGCCGGCCTGCTGGAACCGGCGCTGATCCTGGCGATGGGTGTGGTGGTGCTGCTGATCGTGCTGGCCGTGCTGATGCCGATCATCGAGATCAACCAGCTGGTGAGATGATGGCTGGTGAAATGAGTCGCTGGTGACATGAGCAGCTTGTACGGCGAGCAGCTGGTGCGCTGATCCTTGGAGTCCTGAATGAACCGCTTGATGAACAACACCCTGAATCCCACGCTGGCATCGCTGGCAGCCGTCGTCGTGCTGACCGCCTCGACCGCTTACTGGGGCCTGCAACTGTTCAAACCGGAGCAGCGGCCGATCGCCGCCGTGGTGCTGCAGGAACTGCCGCCGCCGTCGGTGGATGCCGCCCGCGGCCTGTTCGGCGGCCAGGAGACCGTGGCGGAAGCCAGCGCCTACGAACTGCGCGGCGTCGTTGCCAGTCCTCGCGGCCGCAGCGTGGCGATCATCGCGACCAATGGCAATCCGCCGCAGGCCTACCCGGTCGGCAAGGAGGTCGCCGCGGGCGTGACGGTGCAGGAAGTGGCACCACGCTACGTGATGCTGATGGAGGGCGGCGTGCCGAAGCGCCTCGACCTGCCGGCCGATGCGGGCTCGTCGCTGACGACGGCCGCGCCGCTGCCAACGGTGGACCGCGCCGTGCCGCCGGTGCCCGCACTCGGCCAGGCGCAGCCGCAAGCCGTGCCGCCAGCGCCATCGGCGACGCCCCTCGTCACACCGCCACCCGGCACGCCGGTCGGTGCGCCGGGCCAGCTGGCACCGATCCAGTCCGCGCCCGCGCAGCGGCCCGTCACGTCGCAGTAAATTGGCAGGGACCCTGTTTGCCAGGAAGTTTCCTGAAAAATGGGGTCTGTCCCCATTTTTTCGGAAATTTCCTGGAAAATGGGGACAGACCCCATTTTCGCTTCCGGCCTAGTCCTCCGGATCCGCTTTCAGCTTCGCCTTGGCGATCGCCACCTTGGCGGCCTGCCGCTCGGCCGATTTGCTGCGCTCGTGCGGACCGGCGGCGCGGGACTTGGCCAGCGCCGCGAACGGGTTGCGCGGTTTGACGGGTTGCGCCAGCAGGCGCATTTTCTGGCGGGTGGCCAGGGCCTTGTTTGCCATCCGAACCTCCAAAAAGAAAAAGCCGCGGCGTCTGCGAATGCAAACGCCGCGGCAGCAGTGTTACAGCCTGCCGGTTGCAGCCTGCCGGTTACAGCACATAGCGCGACAGGTCCTCGTTCACCGACAGCGCTTCGAGCCGCTCGTTGACGTAGGCCGCATCGATCACGATGTGCTGCGCGCCGCCTTCCGTGGCGGTGAACGAGATCTCTTCCAGCAGCTTTTCCATCACCGTGTACAGCCGGCGCGCGCCGATGTTCTCGGTGCGTTCGTTGACCTGGAACGCGATCTCGGCCAGCCGCGTCACGCCTGCCGGCGCGAACTCCAGCGTCACGCCTTCGGTGGCCAGCAGCGCCTGGTACTGCATCGTCAGGCAGGCATCGGTGCTGGTGAGGATGCGCTCGAAGTCGGCGATCGCCAGCGATTCCAGTTCCACGCGGATCGGGAAGCGGCCCTGCAGCTCCGGGATCAGGTCGGACGGCTTGGCCAGGTGGAACGCACCGGAGGCGATGAACAGGATGTGGTCCGTCTTGATCATGCCGTACTTGGTGTTCACCGTGGTGCCTTCCACCAGCGGCAGCAGGTCGCGCTGCACGCCGGCGCGCGACACTTCCGCGCCACCCGCTTCCGAACGGGAAGCGATCTTGTCGATCTCGTCGAGGAACACGATGCCGTTCTGCTCGACGTTCTGGATGGCCTTCTGCTTCGTCTCGTCCTCGTTGACCAGCTTGGCCGCTTCCTCGTCCACCAGCAGCTTCAGGGCCTCGCGGATCTTGATCTTGCGGGCCTTCTTGCGCGTGCCGCCGGCACCGGCGAACATGGACTTGATCTGCTCCGTCATTTCCTCCATGCCGGGCGGCGCCATGATTTCCATCTGCGGGCCCTGTTCGGCCAGCTCGATCTCGATTTCCTTGTCATCGAGCTCGCCCTGGCGCAGGCGCTTGCGGAACGTCATGCGCGTGCCGTCCTTCTCCGGTGCTTCGGCACTGTTACTGCTGCTGTCGCGGAAGCCGAAGTCGCGCGCCGGCGGCAGCAGGATGTCCAGCACGCGGTCTTCCGCGGCATCCTCGGCACGGGCGCGCACCTTGGCCATCTCGGCCAGGCGCGTCTGCTTGATGCCGATGTCGATCAGGTCGCGGATGATGGTGTCCACGTCGCGGCCCACGTAGCCCACCTCGGTGAACTTGGTGGCTTCCACCTTGATGAACGGCGCATCGGCCAGGCGGGCGAGGCGGCGCGCGATCTCGGTCTTGCCCACGCCGGTCGGGCCGATCATGAGGATGTTCTTCGGCGTGATTTCATGGCGCAGCGGCTCGGCCACCTGCTGGCGGCGCCAGCGGTTGCGCAGCGCGATGGCGACCGCCTTCTTGGCCTTGCCCTGGCCGACCACGTGCTTGTCGAGTTCCCCGACGATTTCCTGTGGAGTCATGTTCATTGGTCAGCCTTAATCCAGGGTTTCGATGATGTGCGACAGGTTCGTGTAGATGCACAGCTCGCCGGCGATGGTCAGCGATTTCTTGACCACTTCCGCCGGTGACAGTTCCGTGTTCTCGAACAGCGCCTTGGCGGCAGACTGCGCGTACACGCCGCCCGAGCCGATCGCGCCGATGCCGTCTTCGGGTTCGAGCACGTCGCCATTGCCGGTGATGATGAGCGTCGATTCCGCATCGGCCACCAGCAGCATCGCTTCCAGGCGGCGCAGCACGCGGTCGGTGCGCCAGTCCTTGGCCAGTTCGACGGAAGCGCGCAGCAGGTTGCCCTGGTGTTTTTCCAGCTTGCCCTCGAAGCGGTCGAGCAGCGTGAAGGCGTCGGCCGTGCCGCCGGCGAAGCCGCACAGGACCTTGCCCTGGTACAGCTTGCGCACCTTGCGGGCCGAGCCCTTCATGACGATATTGCCCAGCGTGACCTGGCCATCGCCACCCAGCGCGACCTGTTTGCCGCGCCGGACGGAGAGGATGGTAGTGCCGTGAAATTGTTCCATAGTTGCCTCGAAAAATGACGTGCAAACGTCCAGCCCCGAACATGGGGCTGGGCCGGATGATTGCAAGTCTTGCAGGAAACAGGTGGGCCGCCGGGCCGCGCTCAGTGGAACAACCAGACGGCCAGTACGCCGATCAGCGCCACGGCCACTATCACGACCACCTTGCGCCAGCGCCAGGCCATGATGGCTTCCCCCCGCGCCGTCACTTCCCAGGGTACTTCGCGCAGGCCGGCATGGGAAGCCGCTTCCGACACCAGGCGCAGGTACGTCGCGCGTGGATCGCCGACGAACAGCGGGGTGCCCGTCAGCACGTAGTCGCTGCCGACGGCGCGGCGCGCGACGACGCCCGGCCGCGGCAGCGCCTGCCCGTCGTTGCCGCGCTCTTCATGCAGCGCCAGCGCCTGCAGGCGTGCCGGGCCCAGCACGCCCAGGCACGGTCCCAGCAATGCGGGGGCAGCATCGTACAGCAGCTCGCCCAGTACCAGGCCGGCCCGTCCGTCGACCGGCGCATCGCGCGCATCGATAACGAGATCGGTGGGGCCGGCATAGGAGGCATCCGGCGTCACCAGGCGGCCGCGCCAGCACCCCCGTTCCGGCTGCCAGCTGTCGAGCAGCAGGCCGAGGGCACTCCGCGTGCCGGTGAGCAGGTGGATCTGGCCGGGCGCCGGGACGCGCTGCGCCAGTGCGGCGGCGGCTTCGGCACGCGCGAACAGCAGCAGCGCGTCGGGCGGCACCGCAGTGTCGCGCCAGTCGGCCGCGCTGCCGGTGCCATCCCCGGCACCGTCCCCATCGGCAGCCAGCCGCGCCGCCACGACGGGCAGCGGCGGCGTGAGGGCGTCGTGCTCGGGCGAACCGCTGTCCGGCCCGTCCACTGCCGGCGCTGACGCCATGGCGCACAGGCAGTCCAGCACGATGCGCACGGCCGCGCTGTCGCCAGGGCCCAGGCCGTTTTCGCGCCGCAAGGTGCCAGCCAGCCAGCGCGCCAGCAGGGTATCGGCATGGGCCGGCAGCACGACTTCAGGCGCCGCGCCATGTTTCTCGCTGCCGAAGTGGGCCAGGCCGAGCGCGCCGCCATGGTAGTGCGCCGCCGCCACATGCGGTGCCAGTCGGCGTCGGGGCGTGCAGTAGCCTTGCAGCAGGACGAGCAGATCGGCCGGCAGCGTGCGCAGGAAAGCCGCCGCCGCATCGCGCACCTCGCCGCCCGTGACGCCATACGGGCGCAGCGCCGCATCGTCCTCCGCTGGCAGGGAGCACGGCCAGTCCTCATTGAACACTTCTGCCTCGGGCAAAGGACGGTGCAGCTGGTCCTGCAGGAACCGGCGGAAGCGCTGCCGCAGCACCGCCGCGTCGTCCGGGGCGGCGTCGCACCGCACCAGATACACCCGTTCCATGAACCAGGCGTGCTGCAGCGCATCGAGGGTGTCGGGCAGCCTGGCCGCTTCGTCCGGCCGGTCGCCCTGCAGGAGGGCGAGCACGCGCCGATACAGCTCCTGCCATTCGTCCTGCCGCAGCAGATCGCGGCGCCGCCACAAGGCTTGCACCACGGAGAACGGTTCCATTGGCAGCGTGCTCATCGCGTCAATACCTGTGCGGGAACAGCCGCGCCGGCACGCCCTGCAGCCGCAGCAGCGCGGCCACCAGGTGGTTCAGTCCGCGGAACTCCACGCGGCGGCCGTCCGTCGCCAGTTCGCGCAGCAGCGTGCCCAGCTGGCCGGCGGCGGCGAAATCGATGCGCGCCAGCCGCGAGCAGTCGAACACCAGCGCGCCGGGCTGCGCCGCGTAATCGCGGATCGCAGCGAAGACGGCGGCGGTGCTGCCTTCGATCGTGCGCGGCAGCAGGTAGCGGTCGGCGGCCGGCGCGGCGGCCTGGCGCGGTGCGCTGGCCACCCTGCCCGGGGCGACGAACGGCGGCGGCGACACCTCGAACGTCACGCAGTAGTCCATGCTGGCTTCCTCGAACGCCTTCTCGCGGTTCAGCAGGCGCAGCAGTTCTAGCCACAGCAGCCACGGCGCCTCGCCTTCGTCGCGGCGGCCCACGTCCAGCAGGCCGCGCACGAGCGCCAGCAGTTCGTCGGCACCGGCCAGGATCAGTTCATGGCCGGCCGGCACGCCGCGCAGCGCCTCGAGGAGCAGGATGCAGCCGTCCGGTTCCACCGCCGTGATGCGCGAGAAATCCAGCCGCAACACGGGGCCGGCATCGGCCAGTTCGCGGATGCGCGCCACCTGCGCCGCGGCGCGGTGGTCGAGCACGCCGGCGATGGCTGCTGTCGGCGTGATGCCGCTGTAGGCATGCGCTTCCTCTGCCTGCGCCGGGTTCCATGGCGGCGGCGAGGTTTCAAAGGTGCTGGCGTAATCGATCGACAGGCTGTCGAACGCCCCCTGCTGGTTGCCTGCCTGGTACAGGTCGAACAGCATCCACCAGGCGGTGCGGTCGGCGCCGGCATCGGCCATGCCGGCGGCCAGCAGTTCGCCGGCCGCCTCCGACTGGCCGTTAGCGTACAGGATGGCGGCTTCCTCCACCAGCGGGGCGCGTTCGGCGGCGGCCGCTTCGGCGGGCGTTTCGTCGTCGTCCAGCAGTTCGGTGACGGCCGTGTCGGGCAGTTCGTCATCGGCCGGGACGCGGGCCTGGCGAGGCGGGCGGCGGAAAGCCGGTTCCGGTTCGTTGAAGATGTCGGCCGCCATGGCCGCTTCGATCGCGTCGATCTTCAGCACGGTGGCGCGGGCGAGGTCGCGCTGGCGGTCCAGTGCCGTGGGGTCCGGGCGCAGCCCTTCGCTGTTGGCGGCCAGGCGCGCGTAGGCCTCGTCTGCGTCGACGTTGTCGCTGGAGGAAGTTTTGCGGAAAAGGGAGAACAGTCCCATGCGCTCAGTGTAGCCCAAGGGCAAGATCCAGGCTGGCACTGCTGGATCGGAAACGGGCGGGCAAACAAAAAGAGCATGCCGCGGCATGCTCTTTCGTGGGATATGACCGGTTCAGTCGCCGTACAGTTTCTGTTTCAGCTCGCGGCGCTGCTGCGCTTCCAGCGACAGCGTTGCCGTCGGGCGCGCGATCAGGCGGGGGATGCCGATCGGTTCGCCGGTTTCCTCGCACCAGCCGTAGTCGCCGCTGTCGATCGCCACGATCGACTGCTGCACTTTCTTCAGCAGCTTGCGCTCGCGGTCGCGGGTGCGCAGTTCCAGCGCGTGCTCTTCCTCGATGGTGGCACGGTCGGCCGGGTCCGGGACCAGCACCGTTTCACGCAGGTGCTCGGTGGTTTCGCCGGCGTTTTTCAGCAGTTCTTTTTCCAGCTGCTGCAGCTTGGCCCTGAAAAACGCCTGCTGCGCGGGATTCATGTAGTCCTTGTCGCTCATCGCGAGGATTTCTTCGTCGGTGAGGAGAGGCGCTTCCGCGGGGGTCTTGTTTGTTTTGGTCATGACTTCGCTTACCTTCGATACGTTTTCAAATTCCAGCCGGCAGGCGCCGCGGCCTGGACCGGGCGCGGCCCCACAAAAACCGGGTTAGTTTATACCAGACATTGTTCCAAACCGCGAATAAAGATGTCTTTCGGTAGATTTTTGCCGATAAAGACCATTTTGCTGCCGCGGACGTCGTTTTCCGCCCATTTGGCCCCCAGATCGCTGCCCATCAGCTGGTGCACGCCCTGGAACACCACCTTGCGCTCGGCACCTTCCATCCACAATACGCCTTTGTAGCGCAACATGCGAGGGCCGTACACATTCACGAGGCCGCCCAGGAATTCGTCCAGTTTCTGTGCATCGAACGCTCGCTCGCTGCGGAACGAAAACGCGCTGATCTCATCGGTATGGTGGGCGTGGTGGTGGCTCGGGTGGTCGCAGTGCCCGCCGTGCTCATGACCGTGCTCATGGTCGTGATGGTGTTCGTGCTCATGCTCTTCGGCGGCCAGGAAGTCCGGGTCGATCTCCAGCTTCTCGTTCAGGTTGAAGCCTTTCAGGTCCAGCACTTCCGTGACGGGCGCATTGCCGAAATCGGAACGGCCGATCGGTGCGCGCGGGTTCATGCGGCGGATGCGCGCCGTCAGCGCCTCGATCGCGGCCTCGTCCACCAGGTCCGTTTTCGACAGCAGGATGCGGTCGGCAAAGCCGATCTGGCGCTGCGCTTCCTCGTTGTCGTCCAGCTGCTGCATCGCGTGGCGCGCGTCGACGATGGTGACGATGGCGTCGAGCATGTAGTTGCTGCCCACTTCGTCGTCGACGAAGAAGGTCTGCGCCACCGGGCCCGGATTGGCCAGGCCGGTCGTTTCGATGACCACGCGGTCGAAGGCGATCTCGCCGGCGGCGCGTTTCTTCGCCAGGTCCGACAGGCCGATGACCAAGTCGCCGCGGATGGTGCAGCAGATGCAGCCGTTGTTCATCTCGACGATCTGCTCGCGGCTTTCCTGGACGAGGATCTCGTTGTCGATGTTTTCCTGGCCGAATTCGTTTTCGATGACGGCGATGCGCATGCCGTGCTGCTCGCGCAGGATGCGGTTCAGCAGCGTGGTCTTGCCGGCGCCGAGGAAGCCGGTGAGGATGGTGGTGGGGATGGTGGACATAGCGGTTGCCAAAACAGAATCGGCCGATTATGCCGGAATTCCAAATTCGCTGTCCAATGAGCACCTTGATATGGATCAGCGCCCCGATAATGACTTTACTTTAACTTCGCGCGCGGATGCGCTTTGTCATAGACCTGCGCCAGGTGCTGGAAATCGAGTGCCGTATACACCTGGGTGGACGTGATGCTGGCATGCCCCAGCATTTCCTGCACGGCGCGCAGGTCGCCGGATGATTGCAGCACGTGGGAAGCAAACGAGTGGCGCAGCATGTGCGGGTGCACGTGCAGCGGCGCGCCGGTGGCGAGGGCATGGTTCTTCAGCCGCATCTGCACCACGCGGGGCGACATGCGGGTGCCGCGCGCCGTGAGGAACAGGGCGGCGCCCCCGTCGGACGGGGCCGGACGCACGCCCAGCCAGGCGGCGATGGCGTCCAATGCGGCCTGGCCGACCGGCACGCGGCGCATCTTGCCGCCCTTGCCGGTGACGACCACTTCCCCGTTGCCCGGCTCGAACCAGCCGGCGGAGGCGTCGGTCCTGCCTTCGGCCTTCCGGTACTGCACGTCCAGCCCGCAGAGTTCGGAGACGCGCAGGCCGCTCGAATACAGCAGCTCGAACATCGCCGTATCGCACAGTTCGCTGGGGGTGGGGGCCGCGGCTGCCTTGCGGGACGGCGTGGCGACGAGCTGCACGGCATCGTCGACGGACAGCGCTTTCGGCAGGCCTTTCGCCCGCTTCGGGGCGCGCACGCCCTCGACGGGGTTGGCGGCCAGCGGCGTCTGGTCGGCCAGCCAGCCGAAGAAGCTGCGCCAGCCGGACAGCTTGCGGGCGATCGAGCGGGCCTGCTGGCCACTGGCATGCAGTTTCGCCGTGTAGCGGCGGATGTCGGCATGGCCGATGCTCGTCCAGTCGCGGTGCTCGGCCAGCGTGGCCAGCTCGGCCAGGTCGCGGCCGTAGGCTTCCACGGTGCGCGGCGACAGCTGGCGCTGCGTGGCCAGGTACTGCAGCCAGGCCGCGCGCCAGTCGCCACCGCTCATGTCACCGGGCCTCAGGCCAGCAGGGGTGCCAGCGCCACGCTGGCCGTCTCGCCGATATGCACCAGGAAATCGGTGGCCATCAGCGAGGTGAAGCGTTCCGGATCGGGCGAGCCCATGATCAGCAGGCCGAAGGCCGGGCCTTTCGATTGCGGCGCGCGCAATGCCACGATGACGGCCGATTCGATCGAGCCGGCGTCGTCCAGCCAGCGCACGGCCTCGAAATCGTTGTTGCTGCCGCAGTAGGGCGCCTGCAGGCCGTTGGCGAACAGGCGCGCATCGTCGGACACGCCGGCGGCAAACCATTCGCCGGCATATTGCGCTGCCGGGGTGAACAGGCGCAGCGTGGCGGCCGGCACGCCGAAGCTGCTTTTCAGGCCTTCCGTGATGGCGCGCGGCATGGCGGCCACCTCGCGCTCCTTCAGCAGCGACTGGTTCCAGCTGTGGAAACGGTTGGCGATGGCCTGGTTTTCCTGCGCGTGGCGGTTCAGCTCGGAGAGGCGCAGTTCCAGCGCCTTGTAGCGGTCGCGCATCACTTCCATCTGCCGCTCCTGCAGCGAGACGGCGCGGCCCGTCAGCGGGCTGGACAGCCTGACGTCGCCCAGCAGGCCGGCATGCTCTTCGAAGAAATGGGGATGGTCTGTCAGGTATTGCGCGACAGCGGCGGAATCCAGGGTAGCGGTCATTGGTGTCACATCTAAAGAAACAATGGACATTCTACCTGACCGGTCGTGAAAAAAAGCGCCCCGGCAACCTGCACCCGGGGCGCGCCTTCCCCCTCAGAAGTTGTGGTGTACGCCCAGGGCGTAGTGTTTCTGCGTGACGTCGCTGCGGGCCGTGACGACGAACGGCGTGCGCTTGTGCGACAGGTCCAGGTACAGGTAGGTGCGCGGCGACAGGCTGTATTCGTAGCCTACTGAGGCCTGCTTGGTCTTGAGCACGCCGTCCGGCTTCTTCTGGCCGTAGCCGAGCAGCACCTTGCCGACGCCGACCGTCCAGTTGGCGCCCAGCACCCAGGCATCCGTGTCCGTGTTGATGAACTGGGTGTGGCTCTGGTCCTGGCGCTGGAACGAGGCCATCAGCTTCAGGTCCGGGATCGGCTTGAACGAGGCGGCCACGGACCAGATCTTCGCTTCCACCGCATTGCGCTCGGCCGCCAGCATGGCCGCGAACGGGCCGTTGGTATAGGTGGCGCTGACCGAATACGGATTGTTCGAGGCGTTGGCGTTGGCCGCGTACTGCGGCGCCGTGGTGGTGCCCTTGCCGATCACGGCGGGGCCGCCGTTGGCTTCCTTGGTGGCGACCGTGGCATTGACCTGGAAGCCGTTCCACACGGGCGTGTTGTAGAACACGGCGTTGGAGAAGCGGTTGGCGGAATTGCCCGCCGGGCTGAGCGGATCGCTGGTGTAACCGGCCACCTGCAGGTTGGTTTGGTAGCCGGCCACGTTGGGCAGGCCGGACCACGGCTCGAAGGCCATCACGGATTCCTGGAACGCCGTCAGGCCCCGGCCCAGGCGCAGCGTGCCGAAGTTGCCCTGCAGGCCCACCCGGCTCTGGCCCTGGAACAGGGGCCGGGTATTGTTTTCCAGCGCGCCCGTATCGGGGTCGTAGCGGATCTCCAGCTGGAACAGGGCCTTCAGGCCGCTGCCCAGGTCTTCCACGCCGCGAAAGCCCAGCTTGTTGTTGTCGCGGCGCGTGATCTGCGTCGCATCGTTGGCCACGTGCGTGGTGCGCTGCACGCCGGCATCCACGGTGCCGTAGATGGTCACGGACGACTGGGCGCGGGCACCGCCGGCGGCGCCTGCCAGCGCGAGCACGGCCAGCAGCAACGGCGATCTGGAAGCGGATCTCAAAGGGGATTTCTTCATGGGCTGTTCCTTGTTGGTGACATCGTTCAGGAAGAAGCGGAACGCGGCACGGCGGTGGGCGCATGCCGGCGCTCGACAGGAAAAACCTTAAGCCGTCGCTCCCGCGGCGGTGGGCGATTGGTCGGCTGGGGACGCTACTCTTGGTGAAAAGCGCGATGCCGCGGCGTTCCTGTTGTATTTGTGGAACGCTACTTGTTCGGAAGCTACCGCCTGCCGCGGCGCGAGCGAGGCACCCCGCCTGGCGGGGCCCGGTCCGGGTTGTTTGCGAAGGATCAAGGATGGCCAACCTCGAGCACGCATGGCCACCGTTCGGGACTAGACTGCCTGGTTACGTCCCGTGGTTGTTCGTGTGCGCGGACGAACCGGCGGCCGGCGTCGTACCGGCCGCTGCGATAACAGCAGGGAGACCGACATGGCCAATCGTGAAGTGCTCGCGGTGATCCGCGTCGCGCGCTCGGGAGATGCCGCCAGCCAGCTGCAGCTGGGGCGGCTTTATCTGACGGGGGGCGCCAGCCTGCCGTGCAGCCTGCCCACGGCGCTGTACTGGCTGGCCCGCGCCGCCTCGGGCGGGCTGGACGAAGCCTGGATGCTGATCGGCCGCCATGTGCCGGCCCAATATGCCGGCCATGACCGCGCCGGCGTGCTGGAATGGTACGCACGCGCCAGCGACGCCGGCGTGGTGCAGGCGGCCGTCGCGCTGGGCCAGCTGCTGCTGCAGGAACCGGCGGCGCACCATGCGCTCCTGCGGCAGCGTGCCCGCCGTTCCCTGGAAGCGGCAGCGAACGCCGGCCTGCCGGAAGCGCGGATGCTGCTGCCCCAGCTCCGGCTCGCGCCACCCCGGCCGGCGGCACCGCCACCCTGCTGCGACGCGCTCCCCGTCACGCCGGACGATGATCTGCCGGACCACCCCGCCATCGACGATTCCGCCACGAACCTGCCGCTGGCCCGCGCGCTGCTGCAGGCAGCTCCAGCCGATGCGGCCGCCTGGCAGGGCTCGGGCGCACAGGCCCGCCTGCTGGCACACTGCGCGCGGCATTTGGTAGACAAAGAGGGCATCGCGGCCAACGAGGCGCGGCGCATGCGTGAACTGGCGGCCGTCGGCGGCGACCGCGATGCGCAGCTGGCGCTGGGCCTGCAGCTGGCACACATGGATGAAGCGGGCGGAAGGGTGCCGGGCCATGGCTGCGCCCAGTTCAAGCGCGCGGTGCGCTGGCTGACGCTGGCCGGCGAACAGGGCGTGGCGGCGGCCTGGTTCGTGCTGTCGCGCATTTACGTGAAACCGGAGTTCTCGCAGCGCAGCGTCCGCGAAGCGCGTGCCTGCCTGGAGCGAGCCGCGGCACTGGGCCACGGCGGCGCGCAGCTGGAGTGCGGCCTGCACGCCTGGCGCATGCGCCGCACCAGCGAACAGAACGAAATCTTGGCGGCCTACTGGCTGCAGAAGGCCGCCGCGCAGGGCAGCGCGCGCGCCGGCGGCATGCTGGCGCGCATCGCCCTGCCAGCCAGCGAGAGCGGCTGGGCGGCGCCCCTGCTGCCGCTGCTGACGCGCGAACTGGCCAGCAACCAGCCGCTGCTGGCGGCACGCATCGAGCTGGCCGCCCTGTTCCGGCTCACGCGCGCCGAAGCGCTGCTGCTGGACGTGCCGGCCGCCGACCGGGGCCACTGCCTGGTGATCGACATCCGCGCCAGCCACGGCCGCAGCCGGCGCCGCCTGGTGCTGGTGGAGAATGCGACGCAGCGCCAGGCCCTGGACCGCATCGTGCGCGTCTTCGAGGCGGTCGATTGCAGCCTGGCGGGCCCGGAAGGCAACTACCGGCAGCGGCTGTACCGCTTCAAGGCGTGGCTGCAGTCTGTGCAGGAAGAGGGCGCCTTGCTGGCTGCCTGACCGCCGCATTATGTCCGGCGTCGTGTCCTGGCACTAGGACACGGCCTGAACCGCGGTTGTCCTGGTGCCAGGCACCAGGACACGGACTCGACCATGTCTCGGTGCCTGGCACCAGGACACGGGCTGAACCGCGGTAAACGTCAGACTGTGATCTCGCCCTCGAACACCGTCACGGCGGGACCGGTCAGGTAGACGGGTTCGCCTTCGCCGGCCCAAGCGATCGACAGTTCGCCGCCGCGCGCATCCACGCGCACCGGGGAGTCGAGCAGGCCACGGCGGATGCCGGCCACGGCTGCCGCGCAGGCACCGGTGCCGCAGGCCAGCGTTTCGCCGGCACCCCGTTCGAACACGCGCAGGCGGATGTGGCCGCGATCGAGCACCTGCATGAAGCCGGCGTTGACGCGTTTCGGGAAGTGCGCATGGTGCTCGATCAGCGGGCCGGTCAGCTCCACCGGTGCCGTGTCCACATCGGCCACCACCTGCACCGCGTGCGGGTTCCCCATCGACAGCACGGACAGCAGCACGGTTTCCCGTTCGCCGGCCAGTTCCAGCTGCAGCGGCCACAGCGTGTCGTTGCCTTGCCGTTGCGATTGCAGGCCTTCCGTATCGAACGGCACCCGTTCCGCTTCGAAGATCGGTGCGCCCATGTCCACGGTAACGCTGCCGTCGTCTTCCAGGCGCGGCGCGATGATGCCGGACATCGTCTCGACAGCGATCCTGCGCTGGCTGGTGAGGCCTTTTTCGGCAACGAATTTCACGAAGGCCCGGGCACCGTTGCCGCACTGCTCCACTTCGCCGCCATCGTTGTTGAAGATGCGGTAGCGGAAGTCGCACGACGGGTTCTGCGATTTCTCGACCACCAGCAGCTGGTCCGCGCCGACGCCGAAGCGGCGGTCCGCCAGCGCCTTCCACTGGTCCGCCGTGAAGTCGATCTGCTGGTTGATGGCGTCGATCACGACGAAGTCGTTGCCGGCGCCGTGCATCTTGGTGAATTTGAGTTTCATCGCTTGTTCGAGTAGAAGGAAGGCTCGCCGTTGGGACGCGTCTTGTAGCGTTTGTGGGTCCAGAAGTATTCCGCCGGCGCTTCGCGCACCCGCTCCTCGATGAACTCGTTCATGCGGCGCGTGGCGGCTACCATGTCGGTACCCGGGTAATTGTCCCACACCGGATAGAATTTCACGCGCCAGCCACGGTAATCCGGCAGGAAGGTGGCGATCACCGGCATCACCTGCGCACCCGTCGTGGCGGCGATGCGCGCCGTGGCCGTCAGGGTCGCGGCCGGGACGCCGAAGAAGGGCACGAATTCCGCATCCTTCTCGCCGAAGTCCATATCCGGCAGCATGAAGTAGGGCAGGCGTTCGCGCAAGGCGCGCAGAATGGGCTTGATGCCGTCCTGGCGCGTGAACAGGCGCACCGGCTTGAAGCGGGCCCGTCCGGCACGCAGCACCTCGTCGAACGTGGCGTTCTTCTGCTGCACGTACATCGACGAGGCGGAGGCTTCCATCGCGATCGCGGCGCCGCCCACGTCCAGGCACACGAAGTGCGGGCACAGCAGGATCGTCGGCTTTTCCGTCATTGCGGCGACCGGGATTTCGGCTGGCGGCATGCCTTCACTCGTCTCGATGACGATCAGCCGGCGCAGCCGCGCTTCGGACGCCCACCACAGGATGGCGCGCTCGAACACGCTGCGCGAATAGGCCTGGAAGTGGCGGCGCACCAGACGGCGGCGCGCCGGTTCCGTGAGCTCCGGCATGGCAAGGCGCAGGTTGGTCAGCGCGATCTCGCGGCGCGGCCCCATGATGACGAACAGCAGGCTGCCGACGGCCGCGCCGAAGCGGCCCAGCACCGGCAGCGGCAGCCAGTGCAGCAGCCACATGAACCCCAGCAGCAGCTTCATGCGGCCTCCTGTGCGGCAGACGGACCCGGCACGCCCGGCGGCACCTTGTAGCGGTTGTAGCTCCAGTAGTACTGCGCGGGGCAGTCGGCGATCAGGTCTTCCATCGCCGCGTTGATGGCGCGGGCCTGCTGCGCGTTGTCGCCGTCGAGCGAGCCCGTGAATGGCACGAAGTGGATCAGGAAGCCGCGGCCGTGCGGCAGGCGCTCGGCATACGTCAGCACCACCGGCGCATCGCCGCCCAGTTTCGCCATCTTGGCCGGCAGGGTCATCGTGTAGGCGGGGCGGCCGAAGAAGTCCGCCCACACGCCTTCGCCCTCGCCCGGCACCTGGTCCGGCAAGATGCCCACCGGCTTGCCGGACTTGAGGAACTTGGCCAGCATGCGCACGCCGGACAGGTTGGCCGGCGCCAGCCGCAGCTGGCCACGGGCGCGCGCCACTTCGACCAGCGGCCGCATCGCTTCCTGCTTCGGCGGGCGGTACATCACCATCAGTTCCGTGTCATGCGACACGCGCTGTGCCGTGATCTCGAAGCACCCCAGGTGCGGGGTCAGGAACACGATGCCGCGGCCGGCCGCCAGATGCCGTTCGACGAGCGAGTAGTCCTTGATGAAGACGCGCTTGGCGATGCGCGCATCGGAGGCCAGCCAGATGAACGGCAGCTCGGCGATCGCCTTGCCGGCCTCGGCCACGGCACGGGGCAGGTGCGACGAGAAACCGGCGCGCGCCATGTTCTCGCGCATGCGGCGGCGGTACGACGGGGACAGCAGATACACGATCCAGCCCAGCATGGCGCCGAGGGCGTGCAGCACGGGGAGAGGGAAGACGGAGAAGAAGCGGAAAGTTCTTAACAACATGAGATGTAAAGCAAGGCGTCAGCACAACAGTTCGTGTTGCTCCGCCCAAAATTTTTTGAAGAAGCGTAAAATACCACGTCGTAGTACCCGCCGAGTTAATGACAACTTGCGAGGCGGTATATAAATCTCGCTAAAGCGTCGCAAGCCGGTTGGGTTATTGCGACAATTCTATAACCGTACTGGAGCTTGCATGTCTTCCATCGATTATCTCTTCACCTCCGAATCCGTTTCCGAAGGCCATCCCGACAAGGTTGCCGACCAGATCTCCGACGCCATCCTCGATGCGATCCTCGCGCAAGATCCGACGGCACGCGTCGCCGCGGAAACGCTGTGCAACACGGGCCTCGTGGTGCTGGCAGGTGAAATCACCACGCACGCGAATGTCGATTACATCCAGGTCGCGCGCGAAACCATCAAGAGCATCGGTTACGACAACACCGAGTACGGCATCGACTACAAGGGCTGCGCCGTGCTGGTGGCCTACGACAAGCAGTCGCCCGACATCGCCCAGGGCGTGGACGAAGGCGCCGGCATCGACCTGGACCAGGGCGCCGGCGACCAGGGCCTGATGTTCGGCTACGCCTGCGACGAAACGCCGGAGCTGATGCCGGCCGCGATCTACTATGCGCACCGCCTGGTCGAGCGCCAGTCGCAGCTGCGCAAGGACGGCCGCCTGCCATGGCTGCGTCCGGATGCGAAGTCGCAAGTCACGCTGCGCTATGAAAACGGCCGTCCGGTCGGCGTGCACACCGTCGTGCTGTCGACGCAGCACGCGCCGGAAATGCAGCACGCGCAGATCGAGGAAGCCGTGATCGAGGAGATCATCCGTCCCGTGCTGCCGAAGGAATGGCTGAACGACACGAAGTTCCTGGTCAACCCGACGGGCCGCTTCGTCATCGGCGGTCCGCAGGGCGATTGCGGCCTGACGGGTCGCAAGATCATCGTCGACACGTACGGCGGCGCGGCCCCGCACGGCGGCGGCGCGTTCTCCGGCAAGGATCCGTCGAAGGTCGACCGCTCGGCTGCCTATGCCGCCCGCTACGTGGCGAAGAACGTGGTCGCCGCCGGCCTCGCGCGCCAGTGCCAGGTGCAGGTGTCGTACGCGATCGGCGTGGCCCGGCCGATCAACATCACCGTGTACACCGAAGGCACTGGCGTGATTCCGGACGAGAAGATCGCCGCGCTGGTCCAGGAGCACTTCGACCTGCGCCCGAAAGGCATCGTGCAGATGCTGGACCTGCTGCGCCCGATCTACCGCAAGACGGCCGCCTACGGCCACTTCGGCCGCGAAGAGCCCGAGTTCAGCTGGGAGCGCACCGACAAGGCCGCCGCACTGCGCGCCGCTGCCGGCCTCGCCTAAAAAATTTCCAAAATTCGGGGACTGTCCCCTTTTTTTAGAAATATTTCCAGAAATCGGGGACTGTCCCCTTTTTTAGGAAATATTTCCTGGAATTGAGGTGTGTCCCCGATCTGCTCCGCGGCCGCGGGAAATGGGGATTCACCGAGACCACGTCTATAGGGAGGCCGCACTTCGGGCCGCGGCTGGCCTCGCCTCAAAAGTTTCCAAAAAATGGGGACTGTCCCCGGTTTTTGGAAATATTTCCCGGGATTGAGGTGTGTCCCTTTTCGTGGCGACAGTTCAGTGGGGCGGGTGTGTCGTGGTTGGCGCATCCGTGTGGCATGTATGTGATTATCCGCTCGCGGCTGGTTTTGTTATAAAATGCCGGTTCTTCCGAGGAGCGTTGCGACAGGTGATCGACCTGCCAGGCTCGGACAGTCACAACTGCGCTCACGTCAACTTTTTTCAACACTGAAAGGAGGCGTGATGAACGCCGTACTCAAAGATTCCCAGGATTACATCATCGCGGACATCGGCCTGGCCGCATGGGGCGAAAAAGAAATCAAGATCGCCGAAACGGAAATGCCCGGCCTGATGGCCATCCGTGACGAATACGCCGCCGCGCAGCCGCTGAAGAACGCGCGCATCACCGGCTCGCTGCACATGACCATCCAGACCGCCGTGCTGATCCGCACGCTGGAAGCGCTGGGCGCCCAGGTCCGCTGGGCATCGTGCAATATCTACTCGACGCAGGACCACGCCGCTGCCGCGATCGCCGCCGTCGGCACGCCCGTGTTCGCCGTCAAGGGCGAAACGCTGGACGACTACTGGGACTACACGCACCGCATCTTCGAATGGCCGGGCGAAGGCGTCTACTCGAACATGATCCTCGATGACGGCGGCGATGCCACGCTGCTGCTGCATCTGGGCGCGCGCGCCGAGAAGGACCTCTCCGTGCTGGACAACCCCGGCTCGGAAGAAGAGATCTGCCTGTTCAACTCGATCAAGGCCCGCCTCAAGAAGGATGCCACCTGGTACTCCAAGCGCCTGCCGGAAATCCTGGGCGTGACGGAAGAAACCACCACCGGCGTGCACCGCCTGTACCAGATGCACAAGGAAGGCAAGCTGGCGTTCCCGGCCATCAACGTCAACGACTCCGTCACGAAGTCGAAGTTCGACAACCTGTACGGCTGCCGCGAATCGCTGGTCGACGGCATCAAGCGTGCCACCGACGTAATGATCGCCGGCAAGATCGCCGTCATCGCCGGTTACGGCGACGTGGGCAAGGGTTCGGCACAGGCCATGCGCGCGCTGTCCGCCCAGGTGTGGGTCACCGAGATCGATCCGATCTGCGCGCTGCAGGCCGCGATGGAAGGCTACCGCGTCGTGACGATGGACTATGCTGCTGCGCACGGCGACATCTTCGTCACCTGCACCGGCAACTATCACATCCTGACCGAACAGCACATGCTGGCCATGAAGGACCAGGCCATCGTCTGCAATATCGGCCACTTCGACAACGAGATCGATGTCGCTTCGCTCAAGAAATACGAGTGGGACAACATCAAGCCCCAGGTCGACCACGTGATCTTCCCTGACGGCAAACGCATCATCCTGCTGGCCGAAGGCCGCCTGGTGAACCTGGGCTGTGGCACGGGCCACCCGTCGTACGTGATGAGCTCCTCGTTCGCGAACCAGACGATCGCCCAGATCGAACTGTTCCAGCACAAGGACCGCTACCCGGTCGGCGTCTACACGCTGCCGAAGCACCTGGATGAAAAAGTGGCGCGCCTGCAGCTCAAGAAGCTGAACGCGCAGCTGACGGAGCTGACCGAAGAGCAGGCCGCCTACATCAACGTGCAGGTGACGGGCCCTTACAAGCCGGACCACTACCGCTACTAACCTGGCACCGGCCGGCGCGAGCCGGCCTTTTTTTGCCCGTTTTTTCGAACCTTTTCCCGTTCAAAGGCTTATCTCTATGCGTTTGGTCCTGACCTGGTTGATCAATGCCGCGGCGCTGTTCGCAGTGCCTTACCTGATGCATTCCGTCGACGTCACGAGCGTTGGCGCAGCCCTGATCGCGGCGCTCGTCCTCGGGCTCGTGAATACGCTGATCCGCCCGCTGCTCGTCCTGCTGACCCTGCCCGTGACGGTCCTGTCGCTGGGCCTGTTCATCTTCCTCATCAACGGTTTCACGTTCTGGCTGGTGTCGCAGTTCGTGCCAGGCTTCCACGTGACGGGGTTCTGGGGTGCGGTGGGCGGAGCGTTGCTGTACAGCGTGATTTCGTGGGCCCTTTCTACCCTGTTGCTGAAAGACGCCGATGGCTGACCACAATTTTAGTATCGAATTTTTCCCGCCGAAGACGGTGGAAGGCGCCGAAAAACTGCGCGCCACCCGGGCCAAGCTGGCCGAGCTCCACCCGAAATATTTCTCCGTGACGTTCGGTGCCGGCGGCACCACGCAGCACGGCACGCTCGACACGGTGCTGGAGATCATGGCTTCCGGTGCCGATGCGGCGCCGCACCTGTCCTGCGTGGGCGGCACGCGCGAATCGATCCGCGCCATCCTGAACGAATACAAGGCGAACGGCATCAAGCGCGTGGTGGCGCTGCGTGGCGACCTGCCGAGCGGCTATGGCGCGGGCGGCGAGTTCCGCTATGCCAATGAGCTGGTGGAATTCATGCGCGCCGAGACGGGCGACTGGTTCCACATCGAAGTGGCCGCCTATCCGGAAGTGCACCCGCAGGCGCGCTCGCCGCAGGCCGACCTGGACGCGTTCGTCCGCAAGGTGCAGGCCGGCGCCGATGCCGCCATCACGCAGTATTTTTACAACGCGGATGCGTACTTCCAGTTCGTGGAGTCGGCCGCTGCGGCTGGCGTCAACGTCCCGGTCGTGGCCGGCATCATGCCGATCACGAACTACTCCCAGCTGATGCGTTTCTCCGACATGTGCGGCGCCGAGATCCCCCGCTGGATCCGCCTGAAGCTGGCCAGCTACGGCGACGACACGGCCTCCATCAAGGCATTCGGCCTGGATGTGGTGACGGATCTGTGCGAACGCCTGCTGGAAGGCGGTGCCCCCGGCCTGCATTTCTACAGCATGAACCAGGCGGTGGCCACCACCGCCATCTGGCAGCGGCTGGTGAGATAACCGCCTGCGCGTCTTTTTCGCAACACGAACGCCTTGCCAGGCCAGCACCGGTGCCTGATGTCTGACACCGGCCTCATCGGTGTCAGACACTGGTTTTCTGCAAACTCCACTCTAGCGCCTACCCGACTCCACCGAGAAATATTTCCAAAAATCGGGGACAGTCCCCTTTTTCAGGAAATATTTCCAAAAAACGGGGACAGTCCCCATTTTTTGGAAACTTTCAGCCGGCCTCGGTGATGATCCGGTCCAGTGCCACATCGTGCCCGTCGCTGTCGAAATCGGCGGCGAGGCACGAATAGGCGATGCCGATCGTGGCAGGGCGGGGGGCGTGCTCCAGCGTGCGGTCATAAAAACCGCCGCCGTAACCGAGCCGGTAGCCCTGCGCGTTGTACCCAAGGCAGGGCACCAGCAGTGCCGGCGGCGTGGGCTGCAGGCGCAGCGCGGCGGGGATGGCAATGCCCATCGCATCCTTCACCATCGCTTCACCGGGCTGCCACTCGGCAAACGCCAGCGGTGCATCCCGTTCCAGCACCACCGGCAGCAGCAGCTGCCCGCCCAGTGCCGTCATTTCCCCGAACACATGATGCAGGTCCGGCTCGTCGCGCAGCGGCCAGTAGACACCCAGCGCGGGCCGGTTCACGTCGCGCCACCAGGCCAGGACATGCTCGCCCAGCGCGCGGTCCCAGGCCGCCCGCGTGGCCGGATCGAGCGAGCGGCGCGCGGCCAGCAATTGCCTGCGGAGCGCGGCCTTGTCCGGGGTTGCCGCCGGGGGCGTGCCGGGCTGTAGCCCCGCGGGCAGCCGTGTTATTCTAGGGTCGCTGGTCATATCATCCACATGAGAGTCGTATCTTGATTTCCCCGTTGAAATGGATAGCCGGCGCCCTGATCGCGCTCGGTTGCGCCGCCACTCCGCTGGCAATCCCGCAGGACCTGGGCGACAGCCGCAAGGAAGACGATGCCTTCCTGCTGCTGCGCGATTCCGTACGCCGCGATGACGCGACGAAATCGGAATTCTACGCAGCCCGGCTGACCAACTACGCCATCCCTTCCTACGTCGACTATTATCGGCTGAAATCGCATTTCCGCGATGCCAGCACGAGCGAGATCCTCGACTTCCTGAAACGCTACGAAGGCCAGGCGATCGTCGACCGCCTGCGCAACGACTGGCTGCTGGAACTGGGCCGCAAGCGCGACTGGGCCCTGTTCGACCAGCAGCTGCCCCTGTTCGTGCTGAACGACGACCTGCAGGTCAAATGCTACGCGCTGCTGTCGCGCCTGGCGAAAGGCGAGAACGTGGCCGCCGAAGCGCGGGCGCTGCTGGTCGCGCCGGCGAACTATGGCGACGGCTGCAGCGCGCTGATCGCCTCGCTGGCGCAGACCGGCCAGTTCACGCCGGAAGACCTGTGGGCGCAGGTGCGCCTGGCCGGCGAAACGAATGCCACGGGTCCCGCGCGCCGCACCATCATGCTGCTGAACGGCTCCGACAAGCAGGTGGCGCAGGCCATCGATACGCCTGCGCTGGTGCTGGCCAAGGGTGCCGGTACCAGCCGCGTCGACCACGAGGTGTTCCTGATCGCGCTGGGCCGCGCCGCCCGCACCAGCGTCAAGCTGTCCGTGCTGGCGCTGCAGAAGGCGCTGCCCCGCTTGACGCCGCAGGAGCAGGCGATCGGCTGGGCCAATATCGCGCTGCCCGCCTCGTATGTGCTGGCGGACGACACGTCGGACTACTGGCGCCGCGCGAACGGCGCGCCGCTTTCGATCGACCAGCACCAGTGGCGCACCCGCTACGCGCTGCGCGAGGGGAACTGGAAGAACGTGCGCGACTACATCGCCGCCATGCCCGCGCAGTTGCGCCAGGATCCGACGTGGGTCTACTGGCAGGCCCGCACGTCGGTCGCGCTGGCCGGCGGCAGCATGACGCCGGAAGCGCAGTTCCTGTACCAGAGCATTGCCGCGCGCGAGGATTACTACGGCCTGCTGGCCGCCGAGGAGCTGGGCCGCACCGTGACGATTCCTGCCGCCGGCGCGCCCGTCACGCAGGCCGAGATCGCGGCCGTGGCGGCCAGCCCCGGCTTCCAGCGCGCGCTGAAGTTCTTCGACCTGCGCCTGCGCTTCGAGGGCACGCGCGAATGGAACTGGGAGCTGCGCCGCATGTCGGACCGCGAACTGATCGCGGCCGCCGAATTCGCGCGCCAGAACCATATCCTGGACCGCATGGTCTACACCTCCGAACGCACCCGTGCGCTGGCCGACTACACGCACCGCTATCCGGCCCCGCATGACGACATCATGCAGAACACCACCCGCACGCTGGGCCTGGACCGCGCCTGGGTGTATGGCCTGATCCGCCAGGAGTCGCGCTTCATCATGACGGCGCAGTCGAGCGCCGGCGCGTCTGGCCTGATGCAGGTGATGCCGTCCACCGGCCGCTGGGTCGCCAACAAGATCGGCCTGACGAACTTCGTGCAGGAGATGCTGACGGACGTGCGCACCAATATCCTGCTGGGCGCGAACTACATGAACATGGTCCTGGGCAGCATGGACGGCTCGCAGGTGCTGGCCACCGCCGCGTACAATGCGGGCCCGGGCCGCCTGCGCTCGTGGCGCGGCGCGCTGACGAAGCCGATGGATTCGACCATCTTCATCGAGTCGATCCCGTACCTGGAAACCCGCACGTATGTCAAAAACGTGATGACCAACGCCACCTACTATGCCGCGCTGTTCGAAGGCCACCCGCAGTCGCTGAAGTCGCGCCTGGGCACCGTCACGCCGAAGGGCTACAGCGCGCAGGAACAGCAGCAGACGACGTTCTCGAGCCGCTGAGCTTTCACTTTCCATCCCATGCAAACCTACGAACTCGATCCCACCCTGAGCCAGACCTTGGCCAACGCACGCCAGCCCGGCCTGACGCTCGTCATCGGCAACAAGAATTCCTCGTCCTGGTCGATGCGGCCCTGGGTGGCGCTGGCAGCCTTCAACATCCCGTTCACCGAAGTGCGCGTGCTGCTGGACCAGCAGGACACGGCCAACAACATCGCCAAATACACCTACAGCGGCCGCGTGCCGGTGCTGCTGGCGGGCGACATCACCATCTGGGATAGCCTGGCGATCTGCGAGTATCTCGCCGAGCAGTTCCCGGACGAGCACCTGTGGCCGCAGGATGTGGCGGCGCGCGCGATGGCCCGTTCCGTCTGCGCCGAGATGCACTCCAGCTTTGCCAGCCTGCGCAGCACGATGAGCATGAACATCCGCGCCAGCCTGCCGGGCCGCGGCCGCACGCCGGACACGCAGGCCGATATCGGCCGCATCAGCGAGATCTGGGAAGAGTGCCTGTCCCGCTTCGGCCACAACGAATTCCTGTTCGGCGACTTCACGATCGCCGATGCGTTCTTCGCCCCCGTCGTGATGCGCTTCAAAACGTATGGCGTGGCGCTGCCGCCGGCGCTGTCGGCCTACTGCGACCGCATGTGCAGCCATCCGGCCGTGGCGCGCTGGGTCGCCGAGGCGCTGGCCGAAACCGAGCGCGCAGAAAAACACGAAGACTGACATGAAGACGTATGTGGTGGGCGGTGCCGTCCGCGACGAGCTGCTCGGATTGCCCGTCAAGGACCGCGATTACGTGGTCGTCGGCGCCACGCCGGACGAGATGGTGGCACAGGGCTTCCGCGCCGTCGGCAAGGATTTTCCCGTCTTCCTGCATCCGGAAACGCAGGCCGAATATGCGCTGGCGCGCACCGAGCGCAAGACGGCGCCCGGCTACAAAGGCTTCGTGTTCCATACCGCGCCCGATGTGACGCTGGAAGAAGACCTGGTGCGCCGCGACCTGACGATCAACGCCATGGCCCGCGCCGACGATGGCACGCTCACCGATCCGTTCGACGGCCAGGGCGATGTCGCACGGCGCGTGTTCCGCCACGTGTCCGATGCCTTTGCCGAAGATCCGGTACGCATCCTGCGCATTGCCCGCTTCGCCGCGCGCTACCCCGAATTTACCGTGGCGCCGGAAACGAATGCGCTGATGCGCCGGATGGTCGACGAGGGGGAGGTCGATGCGCTGGTGCCGGAACGCGTGTGGCAGGAGCTGTCGCGCGGGCTGATGGAGCGCCAGCCGTCGCGCATGCTGCAGGTGCTGCGGGACTGCGGCGCGCTTGCGCGCATCGTGCCGGAGCTGGACCGCCTGTGGGGTATTCCCCAGCCCGAGAAATGGCATCCGGAGGTCGACACCGGCATCCACATTGAGCAGGTGGCCGACTATGCGGCCAGCCAGCGCTACGAGCTGCCGGTGCGTTTCGCGGCGCTGCTGCACGACCTGGGCAAGGGCATTACCCCATCCGAACAGTGGCCTTCCCATCATGGACACGAAGGACTCGGCGTGGCGCTGGTGAAGGACGTGTGCGCGCGCCTGAAAGTGCCGACCGAATGCCGCGACCTGGCCGTGTTGGCCGCACGCGAGCATGGCAACGTCGCGCGCGCGCTGGAACTGCGCTGCCGGACGGTCGTCAAGCTGTTCGAGCGCAGCGATGCGTTCCGCAAGCCGGCCCGTTTCCTCCAGTTGCTGCTGGTGTCCGAATGCGATGCGCGCGGTCGTATCGGCCCCACCGGCAGCTTTGCCGAGGCACCGTTCCCACAGCGCGCCCACCTGGAGCTGGCGCTGGCCGCCGCCCGTGGCGTCAATGCCGGCGAGATCGCGCAGGCCTGCACCGACCGGCCGGATCGCATCCCGGACCTGGTGCGCAATGCCCGCGTGCGCGCCGTCAGCGTCGCGCTGGCGCGGCCGGACGAAGCCGATGACAGTGATGTCGCCGGGGATGGGACCAGCGCAGGGGCCGGTGAAGAAGGCAGTGCCGCAGCTGGCGGAGCGAGCGCAGGAGCCGGCAAGGCCGCCTGATGAACCGCCTGAACCTGTTCCGCAACCCGCTCAACCGCTGGCTGGGCCGCGAGGAAGCCCGGCCCACGGTGCCGGTGAAGGAACTGCGCGAACGGGACCGCCGGCGCATGGTGCGTCACTTCCTGCTGCTGGAAGGGCGCGACCGGGTGCTGCGTTTCGGGTCGCTGCTGTCGGACGAGCAGGTGACGAAGTACGTTGCCGGCATCGACTTCAAGCGCGACATGGTGTTCGGCGTCTACAACCGCATGTTCCGGCTGGTGGCCGTGGGCCACCTGGCGTTCGCGCCGCGCGAACCGGCGAAGGAGGGCGTCACGGCAAAGGCGCGCGTGGCGGAATTCGGCGTCTCCGTGCTCAAGTCCGCGCGGGGTCTCGGCATCGGCTCGAAGCTGTTCGAGCGGGCCGGCATCGTCTGCCGCAACAACGATGTCGACACGCTGTACATGCACTGCCTGTCCTCGAACCAGGTGATGATGCACATCGCGAAAAAGGCCGGCATGGCCATCGAGCGCGAGCACGGCGAGGCCGATGCCTACCTGAAGCTGCTCCCGGCCGACCCGTCCAGCGTCATGCGCGAGGCCATGCAGGAGCAGCTCGCCACGCTGGACTACGCGCTGAAAGCCAACGTCCGCCGCGCCACCAAGTTGTGGGAACGGCTGCCCCGCCGCAAGAAGCCCGACAACAGCTGAGTTCGTGTCCACCATGGGGTCTGACCCCGACACGGACACGGCCTCAACCTTGAAACCACTGCAAATCGGCCAGAACTGCTGAGCTCGTGTCTATGTCGGGGTCTGACCCCAAGGTGGACACGAGCTCATCATTAGTCAGACCAGCGGCAGCGCGGTGGTGTCCTTGATGCGCTGCAGGGCGAAGCTGGATTTGACGTCCAGCACGGCCGGATGGTGCAGCAGCGTGGCCATCATGAAGCGCGAGAAGTGGTCCATGTCTTCCACGTGCACGCGCAGCAGGAAGTCCATCTCGCCCGTCATGGCATAGCAGGCCACCACTTCCGGCCACTGGCCGACGGCCACGGAGAAGTCCTCGCGGGGCGAGACGGTGCCGGGCAGGGCGCCCAGCGCGCGGGCCGTGCTGGTGGCCACGGCGGCGGCGTCGCTGTGCTTTTCCAGCCGCACATTCACATAGGCCAGCAGGCCGAGGCCGATCTTGTCCGGGTCGAGCAGCGCCACGTACTGGCGGATCACCCCTTCCTCTTCCAGCCGCTTGATGCGGCGCAGACATGGCGACGGCGACAGGCTCACCTGCTCGGCCACGTCCTGGTTCGACAGCCGGCCATCCTCCTGCAGGATGGACAGAATCTTGCGGTCGGTTTTGTCGAGCGCGATCTTGGTCATGAAATCTCCATTTGGTCCTCTGATGCGCAATTTTATTGCTTGATCAGGGGATGCGCAGCAAATGTTTGCAATTTAATGCCGGCCGTGGAGGCCTATACTTTTCGGCATTACATAAAAAGGAGACAGGCATGCAATTCACGCCATGGGACAACCCGATGGGCACCGACGGTTTCGAGTTCGTCGAGTTCGCCGCGCCCGACCCGCAGGCGCTCGGTGCGCTGTTCGAGAACATGGGATTCACGGCCATCGCCCGCCACCGCACGAAGAACGTCACGCTGTACCGCCAGGGCGAGATCAACTTCATCATCAATGCCGAGCAGGATTCGTTCGCGCAGCGTTTCGCGCGCCAGCATGGCCCGTCCGTGTGCGCCATCGCGATCCGCGTCGATGATGCCGCCTACGTCTACAACAAGGCGCTCGAGATGGGCGCCTGGGGCTTCGACAACAAGACGGGCCCGATGGAGCTGAACATCCCCGCCATCAAGGGCGTGGGCGATTCGCTGCTGTACCTCGTCGACCGCTGGCGCGGCAAGAATGCCGACAAGGGCGTCAGCCCCGGCAGCATCGGCGACATCAGCATCTACGATGCCGACTTCGTGGCGATTCCCGGCGTCGACCCGCACCCGGTCGGCAATGGCCTGACCTATATCGACCACCTGACGCACAACGTCTACCGCGGCCGCATGGGCGAATGGTCCGGCTTCTACGAGCGCCTGTTCAACTTCCGCGAGATCCGCTACTTCGACATCACCGGCAAGCTGACGGGCCTGAAATCGAAGGCGATGACTTCGCCCTGCGGCAAGATCCGCATCCCCATCAACGAATCGTCGGACGACAAGTCGCAGATCGCCGAGTACCTGAACGAGTACCACGGCGAAGGCATCCAGCACATCGCGCTGGGCACGGAGGACATCTACACGTCGGTGCAGGGCATGCGCGACAGCGGCATCGCCTTCCAGGATACGATCGAAACCTACTACGAGCTGGTCAACCGCCGCCTGCCGAACCATGGCGAGAACCTCGAGGAACTGCGCCGTCTGCGGCTGCTGATCGACGGCCAGGCCAACAGTGCTGGCGAAAACGGCGAAGCGCAGCGCGAACTGCTGCTGCAGATCTTCACGCAGAACGTGATCGGGCCGATCTTCTTCGAGATCATCCAGCGCAAGGGTGACCAGGGCTTCGGCGAAGGCAATTTCCGCGCGCTGTTCGAATCGATCGAGCTCGATCAGATCCGCCGCGGCGTACTGGAGGATCCCGCCAGCACGGCCGCGTAAACAAACCAGCGCCGGTAGCGCCTCGTCAGAAGGCGCACCGGCAGTGCAGCACCCATAGAATATTGGAGACACCCATGAACGCACCATACGATGGCACTGCGAACGGGTCGGCGCTAGGCAATCCCGACCCGGCCATCACCCTCGACGACAAGTGGACCCTGGAGCGCGGCCGCGCCTTCATGACCGGCACGCAGGCGCTGATCCGCCTGCCGATGATGCAGCGCGAGCGCGACCTGAAGGCGGGCCTGAACACGGCCGGCTACATTACCGGCTACCGCGGCTCGCCCGTCACGTCGATCGACATGACGGCGATGAAGGCCAAAAAATACCTCGACGCGCACCACGTCAAATTCCATCCAGGGATGAACGAGGACCTGGCCGCCACCGCCGTCTGGGGCACCCAGCAGACCAATCTGTTCGAGGACGCCAAGTACGATGGCGTGTTCTCCATGTGGTATGGCAAGGGCCCCGGCGTGGACCGCTGCGGCGATGTGTTCAAGCACGCCAACAACGCCGGCAGCGCCAAGCATGGCGGCGTGCTGGTGCTGGCCGGCGACGACCATGCGGCCAAGTCGTCGTCCACCGCGCACCAGTCGGACCACATCCTGGGCGCCTGCGGCATCCCCGTGCTGTATCCGTCCTCGGTACAGGAATACATCGACTACGGCCTGCACGGCTGGGCGATGAGCCGCTACACGGGCCTGTGGGTGGCGATGAAGTGCGTGACCGACATCATCGAGTCCGGCGCCGTCATCGACTTCGATCCGGACCGCGTGCAGATCGCCATGCCGGACGACTTCGAGCTGCCGCCCGGTGGCCTCAACATCCGCTGGCCCGATGCGGTGCTGGACCAGGAAGTGCGGATGAACAGCTATAAATGGTACGCCGCGCTGGCGTACTGCCGCGCCAATAAACTGAACAAGATCATCTGGGACACGCCGCGGCCGAAGATCGGCATCATCACGGCCGGCAAATCCTACCTGGACACGCGCCAGGCGCTGGCCGACCTGGGCATCGACGAACAGGTCGCCGCCGACATCGGCATCCGCCTGTACAAGATCGGCATGACGTGGCCGCTGGAGGCGGACGGCGTGCACGAATTCGCGCGCGGCCTGGACGAGATCCTCGTCATCGAGGAGAAGCGCCAGATCCTCGAATACGCGCTGAAGGAAGAGCTGTACAACCTGCCGGATGGCCAGCGCCCCCGCGTGGTCGGCAAGTTCGACGACACGGGCGAATGGTCGAACCACCACCGCAGCGGCCACGGCGACTGGCTGCTGCCCGCCACGTATGAGCTGAACCCCGCGCAGATCGCCCGGGCGATCGCCAGCCGCATCGCCGTCTATTGCGCGGACCACCCGGTGGCCGCGCGCGTGCGGGAGCGCATCGCCTACCTGGAAGCGAAGGAGCTGGTGCTGAAGAACGTGCCAGCGAAAGCCAATCCGCAGACGGACCGCACGCCGTACTTCTGTTCCGGCTGCCCGCACAACACGTCGACCAAGGTGCCGGAAGGGTCGCGCGCGCTGGCCGGCATCGGCTGCCACTACATGGTGCTGTGGATGGACCGCGAGACGTCGACGTTTACGCACATGGGCGCGGAAGGCGTCACCTGGGTGGGCCAGGCGCCGTTCACGAACGAGAAGCACGTGTTCACGAACCTCGGCGACGGCACCTATTTCCATTCGGGGATCCTGGCGATCCGCGCGGCCGTTGCGGCGAAGGTGAACATCACCTACAAGATCCTGTACAACGATGCGGTGGCGATGACGGGCGGGCAGAGCTTCGACGGTCCGCTCGATCCCGGCATGATCTCGCGGCAGATCGCCGCGGAAGGCGTCACGCCGATCATCGTCGTCACGGACGATCCGGACAAGTACCCGCGCGACTATGCCTGGGCACCGGGCGTGACGGTGCGCCACCGTTCCGAGCTGATGGACGTGCAGAAGGAACTGCGCGACATGCCGGGCGTGTCGGCAATGATCTACGACCAGACCTGCGCATCCGAAAAGCGCCGCCGCCGCAAGCGCAACGAGTATCCCGATCCGGCCAAGCGCGCCGTGATCAACGAAGCCGTCTGCGAAGGCTGCGGCGACTGCTCGGTACAGTCGAACTGCCTGTCGGTGGAACCGCTGGAGACGGAGCTGGGCCGCAAGCGCCAGATCAACCAGTCCACCTGCAACAAGGATTATTCCTGCGTGAACGGCTTCTGCCCGAGCTTCGTCACGGTGGAAGGCGGCCAGCTGAAGAAGCCGAAGAAGGTGGCGGCGGGGACGGGCGACATGCCGCCGCTGCCCAGCCCCGTGCTGCCTTCGACGGCGCAGCCGTACGGCATCCTGATCACCGGTATCGGCGGCACGGGTGTCGTCACGGTTGGCCAGATCCTGGCGGTGGCCGCGCACGTGGCCGGCAAGGGTGCCGTGGTGCTGGACATGAGTGGCCTGGCGCAGAAGGGCGGCCCCGTGATGTCGCACGTGCGCCTCGCCGACCGCCAGGCGGACCTGCATTCGACGCGCGTGGGCACCGGCAGCGCGGACCTGGTGATCGGCTGCGACCAGATCGTCACGGCCAGCCGCGATGCGCTGTCGCGGATGGGGGAAGGGCGCAGCTGGGCCGCCGTCAATTCGAGCGGTGCGACTACGGCGGCGTTCGTGAAGAACCCGGACTGGCAGTTCCCGGCCGCCAGCTCGCAGACCGAGATCGTGCGCGCCTGCGGCGAGGGCCGCGTGGAATTCCTCGACGCGGGCGGCATCGCCACCGCGCTGATGGGCGACACCATCGCCACCAATATGTTCATGCTGGGCTATGCGTTCCAGAAGGGCCGCGTGCCGCTGTCGGAGGCCGCGCTGGTGCAGGCGATCGAACTGAATGGCGTGTCGGTGGCGTTCAACAAGGCTGCCTTCCACTGGGGCCGTTATGCGGCGCATGACCTGGCCGCCGTGACGAAGATCGCCACGCCGGCGCAGGTCATCGAGTTCAAGAGGACGCAGACGCTGGAGGATGTCGTGGCGCGCCGCATCGAACTGCTGACGGCCTACCAGAACGCTGCCTACGCAAATCAGTACGCGGACTTCATCGGGCAGGTGCGCGCCGCGGAAGCGAAGCTCGGTTCCACGAAACTGACGGAAGCGGTGGCGCGCTACCTGTACAAGCTGATGGCCTACAAGGACGAGTACGAGGTGGCACGCCTGCACACCGATCCCGCCTTCCGCCAGAAGATCGAGAACATGTTCGAAGGCGACTACCAGGTGAAGTTTCACCTGGCGCCGCCGATCCTGGCGAAGAAGGACCGCGACGGCCACCTGGTCAAGCGCGAATTCGGTCCGTGGATGCGCCAGGCCTTCGGCGTGCTGGCCAGGCTGAAGGGCCTGCGCGGCACGCCGCTGGACGTGTTCGGCTACACGGCCGAGCGCCGCACCGAACGGGCGCTGATCGGCGCGTACCGCGAGACTGTGCTGGCGCTGCTGCCAGCGCTGAACGCGGACAACCTGGCGACCGCCGTGGCCATCGCGCGCATCCCCGAAGACATCCGCGGCTATGGCCATGTGAAGGAGCGGCACCTGAAGGCGGCCAAGCAGAAGGAGGCATCGCTGCTGGCGGCGTATCGGTCGCCAGCCGCCGCGCCTGCGGCAACGCACGCAGCGTAGGTTTTCGGCCTGCCGCGCCACCCGTCCGCCGGATGGCGCGTCGGGGGCGCTCGGTTCCCGCCGGACGCCGCAGCGCTCGCCGGCGTTTCGGCAGGGCGCCCGAAGCGCGCTAGAATGCTGCCGCATGAAGACTCTCATCAGTACGATGGCGCTGGTGCTGCTGGCCGGCTGCGGCGGCGACTCGGCGGCGCCCGATCATCCCCCGGTTGCCGTCGACCCGCCTGCGCTGCCGGTGCCGGTACCGGACCTCCCTTCAACGCCGGCGCCGGCCGAGCCGCCTGCCACGCAGCCCCCCACCACGCAGCCTCCCGTTGCCGGACCGCCCATCATCGAGCCGCCTGCCACGGAGCCGCCGGCGGCCGATCCGATCGCCAACCTGCTGCACTACATGAACCGCTGCGTGGCCAGGCCGAACTCGCTACCCGGTACGCTGCGCGACGAGCAGACCTTCCTGCGGCTGTGGATCGATGAAACTTATCTGTGGTATCGCGAGGTACCATCCGCGGACATGGGCGCGCATGACAGCGCAACCGGATATTTCGACGTGCTGAAGACACCTCTGCTGACGCCGGCGGGACAGCCGAAGGACCGTTTCCACTTCAGCTATCCGGAAGCGCGCTGGATCGAGCTGTCGGCCGGCGTGGAACGTGGCTATGGCATCGGCTGGCTGCGTGCGGCTGGCGTGCCGCGCGACTGGCGCATCGCCACCGTGGCCGATGGGTCCTCAGCGGCACTGGCCGGCCTGCGGCGCGGCGACCGGCTGGTGCAAGTGGATGGCATCGATTTCGCCAGCGCGGCAGGGGCCGACCTCGACATGGTCAACGCGGCACTGTCCCCCGCCGCGGATGGCGTCACGCACCGCTTTTCCCTGCAGCGCGGCGAACGCATGCTGCAGGCAGCGCTGGTGTCCGCGCGGGTCAGTGTCGCGCCGGTGCAGAACACCCGCGTGATCGCCACACCTTCCGGCCCGGTGGGCTACCTCACTTTCGGCAGCCACGTGGTGCCTGCCGAGCCGCAGCTGGTTGCGGCGTTCACCACGCTGCGCGATGCCGGCGTGCGCGATCTCGTGCTGGACCTGCGCTACAACGGCGGCGGCCTGCTCAGCATTGCCAGCGAAGTGGGCTACATGATTGCCGGCGCACGGTCCGAGGGCCGCACGTTCGAGCACACGCTCGTCAACGACAAGCTCACGCCGCGCCCGCCGGCCCCCTTTGCCACCCGCTCGCAGCAGAGTGGCCAGCCGTTGCCGACGCTGAACCTGGCGCGCGTCTACATCCTGGCGGGACCGGGCACGTGCTCGGCCAGCGAATCGATCATCAATGCACTGCGCGGCATCGACGTGGACGTGCATCTCGTCGGCGAGCGCACCTGCGGCAAGCCTTACGCCTTCACGCCCACCACCAACTGCGGCACGACCTATTTCGCGATCCAGTTCCAGGGCGTGAACGCAAAGGGCTATGGCGAGTACGGCGACGGTTTTGCTCCCACCTGCGCGGCCAGCGACGATCTGGACCACGCGCTGGGCGACAGCGCTGAAGGCATGCTGGCCACGGCGCTGCACCACCGTGCCTCTGGCGCCTGTCCCAAGCCGGCTGCCGCGCGCAGTGCCGCCCGGGTGCCCGCATTGTCTCCCTCACTGCTGCCCGTGCGGCCGGCGGCCAGCGAGATCGCCGTGCACGACCTGCGCTGAGGTGGCATGGCGTGCTGCGATAAGCGGATAAGCATGCGCGAAACGATTCGTTCCCTCGCGCGTGCCCGATGGCTATCGTGGGAAGCATGAAGAGGGAACGTCCGTCTCCCGGCGTTCAGTCTTTATTCCCTTCCTGATGTGCTTTCGGCAGTCGCATCTGGCCCGCCATTTTCGGCGGGACTATAATGCTCCGGCCAGGCGGGACCGGCACGCGATCCGTGCCGCGTTCCGCCATTTTTTTGTCGGTCCATCCTACCGGAGCTCCCAGTCGATGATTCGTCACGCCCTTGCATTCGCCCTCTCCGCAACACTGCCCCTGGCGCACGCCGCGCCTGTCAACGCCACCGACCTGACCACCGTTTCCGAACGCTCCGGCTTCACGGCCACCGGCCGTTACGACGAAGTGGAAAAGCTGTGCGCCGCGTTCCAGAAGGCGTATCCGAAAGCGGTGCGCTGCTTCGAGTTCGGCCGCACGCCGGAAGGCCGGCCGATGCTGGCGCTGGCCGTGTCGAAGAGCGGCGCGCTGACGGCGGCGCAGGCGAAGAAGCGGAACCTGCCGGTGCTGCTGGTACAAGGCGGCATCCACGCGGGCGAGATCGACGGCAAGGATGCCGGCTTCCTAGCCGTGCGCAATGCACTGGAAGGCAAGATCGCCAGCGGTGCGCTGGACAGGCAGGTGCTGCTCTTCGTCCCCGTCTTCAACGTGGACGGCCATGAGCGCTTCGGCCCGAACAACCGCCCGAACCAGCGCGGCCCGGTGGAGATGGGCTGGCGCGTCACGGCGCAGAACTACAACCTGAACCGCGACTACGTGAAGGCCGATGCGCCGGAAATGCAGGCGATGCTGGGCCTCGTCAACGACTGGGATCCGCTGGCCTACATCGACCTGCACGTGACGGACGGCGCCAAGTTCCAGCCGGACGTGTCGGTCCAGGTCGAGCCCGTGCATGGCGGCGACGAGGCGCTGCGCGTTGCCGGTACCGCACTGCGCGACAACGTGATGGCCGACCTGAAGAAGGAGGGCTCCGATCCGAAGCACTTCTACATCTCGTTCGACAAGACCGACGAGCCCCAGTCAGGCTTCGTGGACGGCATGTCCACGCCGCGCTTCTCGACCGGCTACTTCGTGCTGCGCAACCGCTTCGGCATGCTGGTGGAGACGCACTCGTGGAAGGACTACCCAACGCGCGTGAAGATCACCTACAACACCATCGTCTCGCTGCTGGACCAGATGGCGCAGCATGGCGCCAAGTGGCGCAAGCTGGCCCTCGCTGCCGATGCCCGCACCGTCGCGGCGCAGGGCATGCAGTTCCCGCTCAGCTACAAGACAACGGACAAGGTGCAGACCATCGAGTTCGCCGGCTACGAATACCAGCGCGTGCCGTCCGACGTGTCGGGCGGCACCTGGACCCAGTACGACGAAACGAAGCCGCAGGTATGGCGCGTGCCGCTGCGCGACGAGGTGGTGCCGGACTTCGTGATCGCGGCGCCGGCGGGTGGCTACCTCGTGCCGGCCGCGTATGCCGCGCAGGTGGGCGCCAAGCTGAAGCAGCACGGCATCGCGTTCAGGGTGCTGGCCGCGGCGCCGGGCAAGGTCGATGTCGAGGCCTTCCGCGCCGAGAAGACGAAACTCTCGCCGCAGTCGTTCGAAGGCCACCAGATGCTGAGCGTGGAAGGCGCCTGGAAGACGGAGGCGCGCGAGGTGGGCAAGGGCGCGCTGTTCGTGCCGATCGCGCAGCCGAAGGCACGCCTGGCGATGACGATGCTGGAACCGCAGGGCGCCGATTCGCTGGCCGCCTGGGGCCTGTTCAACGCCGCGTTCGAGCGCAAGGAGTACATGGAAGAGTATGTGGCGGAGGAAGTCGCGCGCGAGCAGCTGAAGGACCCGCAGGTGGCCGCGGCGTTCAAGGCGCAGCTGGCAGCCGATCCGGCCTTCGCGAAGAGTGCGCCGGCCCGGCTGGACTTCTTCGCCCGCCGCCATGCATCGTGGGACGAGCGCTACAACCTGTATCCGGTTTATCGCACGGCGCTGAAGTACTGACGCTGCATCAAGGCCGAGGCCGTGTCCGTGTCGGGGTCTGACCCCAGGGTGGACACGGCCTCGGCCGTTGGAGGTCTCAGTCCTGCCGCTGCAGCGAGATGGTCGTCAGTCCCGCCGCCGGCGTCGAGCACGGTTCCTCGTCGAACGCGATATCGCCCAGCGGGTTGGGCACGCCGTCCGTCTTCAGGTCCGCGAAGCCGAACAGGTTGCGGTCCATCAGGTGCGACGGCACCACCGTCGACAGGGAGGAGAACACGCTTTCCACGCGGCCCGGATTGGTCTTCTCCCAGCCGCGCAGCATGTTCTTGATCTGCTTGCGCTGCAGGTTTTCCTGCGAGCCGCACAGGTCGCACGGAATGATGGGGAAGCCCTTCACGGCCGCGTAGCGTTCCGTGTCCTCTTCCTTCACGTAGGCCAGCGGGCGGATCACCATGTGCTTGCCATCGTCGGAGACCAGCTTGGCCGGCATGCCCTTCAGCTTCCCGCCGAAGAACATGTTCAGGAAGAAGGTCTCGAGGATGTCGTCGCGGTGGTGGCCCAGCGCGATCTTGTTGCAGCCCAGTTCGTCGGCCACGCGGTACAGGATGCCGCGGCGCAGGCGCGAGCACAGCGAGCACGTGGTCTTGCCTTCCGGGACCAGGCGCTTGACGATTGAATACGTGTCCTGGTTCTCGATGTGGAACGGGATGCCCAGCTTTTCCAGGTAGGCCGGCAGGATGTGGTCGGGGAAGTTCGGCTGCTTCTGGTCCAGGTTGACGGCCACGATGTCGAAGTGGATCGGCGCCCGTTCGCGCAGCGTCATCAGGATGTCCAGCAGCGCGTAGCTGTCCTTGCCGCCGGACAGGCACACCATCACCTTGTCGCCTTCCTCGATCATGTTGAAGTCGCCGATGGCCTGGCCCACCAGGCGGCACAGGCGCTTGTGCAGCTTGTTGTTTTCGTAGGCGGCTTTTTCAGCTTTGGCTGCGTCGGCTTTGGCCGGATCGGTGACGGGGGCGAGCGGGGAGACGATGGCGTTCATGGTGTGCGGGTCGATACTGGTTTGTTTATTCTGGCTTGAAGCTTACTCGGGCTTGAAGCGGAACACTTCCACGCCGGCCGATTCGCAGTCCGGATAGACTTCGCGCTTCTCGGTCGAGACGCGGGTGGCGACGACGAGCGGGTGCTGCAGGATCAGGTCGACGATCGCGTCGCACAGCGTCTCCTGCAGGTTGATGTGGCCGCGCGCGACGATCGCCTGGATGCCGGGGCGGACGAAATCATGGTTGACGATTTCCTCGAGCTCGTCGTTCTTCGGCGTGTTCAGCGCCAGCGGTACCCAGAACTCGATGTTCACCAGCACGTGCTGGAACTTGTTCTTCTCGTGCGTGTACGCGCCGATCTCCATGTCCAGGCGGAAGTTCTTGATAAAGATGCGGCGGCAGTCCGCCAGCTTGGGGTGCAGGTACATCACTGGTTCCTATTCATCATGCTGAAGTCGCGGTCGAAACGGACCAGGTGCTGGCCGCCGTCGACCAGCATCGTCGAGCCGGTCATCGCGCGGTTCTGCGCGGCGAACACCACGGCCTGCGCCACCTCGTCCGGCCGGCTCGATTCGCCCAGCGGCGACAGGCCGTGCGTGGCCGCGAAGTCGGCGCCGGTCTGCAGGTGGCTGATCAGCGTCAGGCCCGGGGCCACGCCGACCACGCGCACCTTCGGTGCCAGCGCCTGCGCCAGCATCGGGATCGCGCTGTGCAGCGCCGCCTTCGACAGCGTGTACGACAAAAAGTCGGGGTTGAGATTATATAGTTTCTGGTCCAGCAGGTTGATCACCACGCCCTGGCTGCCGGCCGGCGTGGCCGCGTGCAGCGCCTGCGCCAGCAATACCGGCGCCGCCAGGTTGGTGTGCATGTGCGCGTCCAGCCGGGCATGGCCGAAGTCTGCCGCCTGGTCGTATTCGAACAGCGAAGCGTTGTTGACGACGCAGCGCACGGCGCCGAAATGGGCCTGCACGGCCGGCAGCAGCGCGCGCACCTGCGCCTCGTCCGCCAGGTCGCAGGCGAAGGCGACGGCGCGGCGGCCGCGTTGAAGGATCTCGGCCACCGTCGCTTCCGCCTCGGCATGCGAGCGGTGGAAGTGCACGGCGATGTCCCAGCCGGCATCGGCCAGCGCCAGCGCGATTTCGCGGCCGATGCGCTTCGCGGCGCCCGTCACCAGGGCAACGCGCGCAGTATCGGGGTGGTCCCCCTCGTTCATCCGGTTCTGTGCAGCCGTCATTTTCTCTACAATATCGCCATGTCTTTACCTGTCCCCCATCCCGATGCGCTGGCCGCATCCCAAGAACTGGCCACGCTGATCGCCGCCGAAGTGGCGCAGCATGCCGGCCTGCTGCCGTTTTCCCGTTTCATGGAACTGGCCCTGTACGCCCCGCGCCTGGGCTACTACAGCGGCGGTGCCGCCAAGCTGGGCAAGGATGGTGATTTCACCACTGCGCCGGAGATGTCGCCGCTGTTCGGCGCCACCGTGGCGCGCGTGGCAGCCGACATTATCGCCCAAACGGCCCCGCAGCTCCTCGAATTCGGCGCCGGCACGGGGCGGCTGGCGCGCGACGTGCTCACGGCGCTGGCCGAACTGGGCGTGACCGTGGAGCGCTATGCGATCGTGGAACTGTCCGGCGAACTGCGCGCGCGGCAGCAGGAAGCGCTGCGCGATTTCCCGCAGGTGGTGTGGCTGGACGGTTTCCCCGAGACGTTCGACGGCGTCATCCTCGGCAACGAGGTACTTGACGCGATGCCGGTGCACCTCGTCGTGAAGGAGGCCGACGGCTGGCGCGAACAGTGCGTGACGGTGCGCGACGGCCGCTTCGCCTTCGAGGCGGCGGCCGCGGCGCCGGCGCTGCTGGCGCAGATCGAGCGCCAGATCCCCGGGCACGACAGCCTGCCGGAAGGCTATGTGACGGAAGTGCACGGCACGGCCTGCGGCTTCATGGCGACATTGGGCGCGCTGCTGGCGAAAGGGCGCGGCGCGGCGATCCTGTTCGACTACGGCTTCCCGGCCCACGAGTACTACCACGAGGACCGCGCGGCCGGCACGCTGATGTGCCATTACCGCCACCATGCGCATGCCGATCCCTTCTACCTGCCCGGCCTGCAGGACATCACGGCGCACGTGGACTTCACGGCGATGGCGCTGGCCGCGCATGGCGCCGGCGTGGAGGTACTGGCCTACATGAGCCAGGCCTCCTTCCTGCTGGCCGGCGGCATCGGCGACCTGCTGCTGCGCACCGACCCGGCCGACGTGAAGGCCTACCTGCCGCAGGCCGGTGCCGTGCAGCGGCTCCTGTCGCCCGCCGAAATGGGCGAGCTGTTCAAGGTGCTGGTCGTCGGGCGGCAGGTGACGCTGGCGCCGGCGATGGCGGCGGCCGACCGTGCGCACAAGCTGTAGACGAAGCTGCCTGTTGCATCGTGGCAATTATCTTGCGGATCCCATCTGTTTCTGTGTAAAAAGTGCTATAAGTTCAGCTATGATGATTGACCTGGAGCGAAGCCAGGTCGTATGCGGCTGACAATACTGGAACGATGGGCAAGATACATACACATTACGACAACCTGAAAGTGTCGCGCGGCGCTCCGCAGGAGGTCGTACGTGCCGCCTACAAGGCACTCAGCCAGAAATACCACCCCGACAAGAATCCGGGCGACGAACGGGCCGCCCGCATCATGGCCATCGTCAACCTGGCCTATGGCACGCTGGCCGATCCGCAGCGGCGCAAGGAGCACGACGACTGGATCGTCCAGGAAGAATACGAGATCGAGCTGCTGGACAGCACCCGCCAGGACGAGCGCGGCGACGTGCCCGACCAGGCCTGGCCGGAGCAGCAGGTACAGAAGGTGCGCCGCCGCAAGCCGTTGCTGCGCAACTGGCGCTGGTGGTTCACCGCCGCGACCTGCCTCGGTGCCGGCTGGGTGGGCGGCGTGCTGACGGTGACGGAGCCGCGCCAGGTGTCCACCGTGCTGGCCAGCGCCTGGGGCGGCAAGGCAGGCGCACCGCGCGAAGTCGCCGCGGCAGGCATCGCCGTCACGCCCGCGCCGAAGGCGGAGGCCGAGGTCGACAGCCACGACGCCTGGTCCGCGGCACCGAAGCCGTACACGCCGGAAAGCGGCGGGCCGCCGCCGCCGATCAAGGTGATGTCGCTGTCGCAGGTGATCCTGCCCGGTGCCAGCGGCGATTGCGACAACGAGACGACGGCGGTGGTGGCGCCGAACGGCGAGCCGTGGCCCACGCGCTCCGGCTACGTGGAAGGCTTCCCCGTCGCGAACAAGGGCGACGACATGCAGCTCACGCTGGACAACAGCGGCAACACGCTGCCCGTCTTCATCAAGGTATTCGACCTGGACCGCCGCTCCAACGTGCGTTATGCGTTCGTGCAGGCGCACGAAAAATTCGCCGTCGAGCAGCTCGCCAACGGCAAGTACGAGATCCGCTACCAGAACATCGACCTGGCGGGCAAGAGCACCTGTGCGAAGCGTCAGCAGAGCTGACGCGCTGTTCATCCCTCAGCAGAGCTGACGTGCCGATGACCTTCAGCAGGGCTGACGCGCTGTTCCTCCCTCAGCAGAGCCGACGTGCCGATGACCTTAAGCAGGGCCGACGCGCTGTTCATCCCTCAGCAGAGCTGACGTGCTGCTGACCCTTCAGCAGCGCTGACGTTTCCCCCTGGCCTAGCCCTGCTGCGCCAGGCCCTCCGACAGCCCCATCTCGGGGCTGGACATCAGCCGGTCGATGTCCATCAGGATCAGCATCCGTTCGCCCACCGTGCCCAGGCCGATCATGTATTCGTTCGAGAACACGGTGCCCATCTCGGGCGCCGGACGGATCTGGTCCGGCTGCAGCGTCGTCACGTCCGACACGCTGTCGACCACCATGCCCACCACCCGGCCGCCGATGTTGAGGATGATGACGACGGTGAATTCGTCGTACACCGGCTCGCCCAGGCGGAACTTGATGCGCATGTCCACCACCGGGATGATGATGCCGCGCAGGTTGATCACGCCCTTGATGAACGCCGGCGCGTTGGCGATGCGCGTTACCGTCTCGTAGCCGCGGATTTCCTGCACCTTCAGGATGTCGATGCCGTATTCCTCCCGGCCCAGCGTGAAGGCGAGGAATTCGCGGCCGGCTCCGTCGGCGCTGGCATGGTCTGCATGGTGTTGCATGGCCTCTCCTGGCTGCGTGGATGTTTTTTCACGGCAATAATCAATTGTCACGCGTGCGGCTCTGGCTTATGCTGGCAGGAACCTTGCCGGAGGAGCGCGCATGACGGATGCCAACGATGCTGTCAACAACGATGTCGCGGATGACGATGCCGATGATACGTGGCTGCTGGAGGAAGAGGAAGCCGCGCACGACGCGCCGGTGCCGCCCGAGCAGCGCCACTGGCGGGTGCTGGTCGTCGACGACGACGAGGATGTGCATGCCGTCACCCGCCTGGCGCTGCGCAACGTGACGTTCAAGGAGCGCGAGCTGGAGCTGTTCTCGGCCTACAGTGCGCGCGAAGCCTTCGACATCCTGTCCACCACGCCGGACATCGCGCTGGTGCTGCTGGACGTGGTGATGGAGACGGACGATGCCGGCCTGCTGCTGGCGCGCCGCATCCGCGAGGAGCTGCACAACGCCATCGTGCGCGTGGTGCTGCGCACCGGCCAGCCGGGCCAGGCCCCGGAGCAGCGCGTGATCATCGAATACGACATCAACGACTACAAGGCCAAGACGGAGCTGACCACGCAGAAGCTGTTCACCACCGTCATCTCGGCGCTGCGCGCCTACGAAAGCCTGAACATGCTGGAGCGCAGCCGCGTGGGGCTGGGCAAGATCCTGGCCGGTGCCACCAATCTGTACCAGATCCAGTCGCTGCGCGAATTCGCCTCCGGGGTGCTGAACCAGGTATCGGCGATCCTGGACGTGGGCGCCGACGGGGTGCTGTGCCTGATGCAGGGCGACGGGGGTGACGATGCGGCCGGCGGGGCGGCCACCGTGGTTGCCGCCACCGGCAGCTACACGTCGCTGGCCGAGAATGAGCACCTGCCGGGCGGCCACGAGCTGGCGCCGCTGATCGCGCGCGCCTTCGCGCAGAAGAAGAGCCAGTTCGACCATCCGCACAATGTGCTGTACATCCACACGCGGGACCAGCGCGCCGTGGCGATCTCCGTCACGCCGCCCTGGCCGCTGGCGCAGATCCAGCGCGACCTGCTGGAGGTATTCTGCGAACGCATCGCTGCCGCCTTCGACAACCTGTACATGTTCGGCCAGCTGCGGCGCGCCCAGGAAGCCACCGTGCTGGCATTGGCCGACCTGGCCGAGCTGCGCGACGGCGATGTGGGCGCGCACGTGCGGCGCATCCAGAAGCTGGTGTCGGCGCTGGCGGCGCGGCTGAAGGAACGGGGCGCCTACCCGGACGAGCTGACCGTGCCGCTGCTGGAGATGATCGGCCTGGCCAGCATCCTGCACGACGTGGGCAAGGTGGCCACGCCGGACCATCTCCTGCGCAAGGCCGGGCCCCATACGGACGAGGAGCAGCAGCGCCTGCGCACGCACGCCGAAGTGGGCCGCCAGGTGCTGGCGCGGGCCGCCGCGATGGTCGACGGCGTCAGCTACCTGACGTTCGGCGCGGAGATGGCCGGCGCCCACCACGAGCACTGGGACGGTGGCGGCTACCCGCAGGGCCTGCGCGGCCGGCAGATTCCCCTGTCGGCGCGCATCGCGGCCGTGGCCGATGCCTACGACGTGCTGCTGCACGGGCCGGGCGGGGCGGCGCCGCTGTCGCCGCGGGCCGCGCTGGACCACCTGCGCGCGCGGGGCGGCACCCAGTTCGATCCGGAAGTCGTGCTGGCGCTGGCCGACGTCGTTGCGCGCGACGTGCCGGCGGGCTGACGCATACCATACGCCTGTGCGCCCCGCGGGCATCCCCTGCGCGGCCGCCGGTCAAGATCCATGTCCTCACCCACCTGATCGAATCCACCATGGCGGAACTGAAGGGCCTTACTGCACTGCTCATCGAGCCGCACGCCGGCATGCGCGCCAACCTGCAGAACATGCTGAACCTGCTGGGGCTGGGGCGGGTCGATGCCGCCACCTCCGCGCAGGCGGCGATCCGCGCGCTGGCCACCCGCTCCGTCGACCTGATCCTGTGCGAATACGAGCTGGAAGGGGGCCAGGATGGCCAGCAACTGCTGGAGGACCTGCGCCAGCAGGGGCTCATCACGCCGGCCACGCTGTTCTTCATGGTCACGGCGGAAGGGCAGCTCAGCAAGGTCACCAGCGTGGCCGAACTGGCGCCGGACGATTACGTGCTGAAACCCTTCAAGGCCGACACGCTGCTGGCGCGCATCGAGCGGGCGCTGGACCGGCGCGCCGCGCTGCTGCCGGTGCAGCTGCTGCTGGAGGAAGGCGAGCACCGCGCCGCCATCGAGACCGCCACGCGCGACGAGGAGGCGCTGCCCCGCTACAAGGCCGACTTCATGCGGCTGCGCGCGGAAACCCATGTACTGCTGGGCGAACCGGAACAGGCCGAGCATCTGTACGCTGCGCTGTGGGACGAGCGCGCGCTGCCCTGGGCGCGGCTGGGCCAGGCGCAGACCCTGGCACAGCGGGGCCATGTGGACGAGGCGCGCACCATGCTGGCCGACCTGCTGGGGAAGAACGACCGCTACCTGGCCGCCTACGACTCGCTGGCGCGGGTGCACGAGGAAGCGGGCCAGCTGGCCGAGGCGCAGGCGGTGCTGAGCGACGCGGCGCAGCTGTCGCCGCATGTGGTGGGGCGGCTGCGCCGCCTGGGCGAGGTGGCGCTCGAAGCGGGCGATGCCGATGCTGCCGAGCGGGCCCTGAAGCAGGTGCTGCAGCGCGCCCGCCATTCCGAATTCCGCAATCCCGAAGACCATGCGCGGCTGGCCCAGTCGCTGCTGAAGAAGGGCGACGCGGCCGGCGCCGAATCCGTCATCCGCGACATGGAACGCGCGCTGGCCAACCGCGAGAACACGCCGGTCTGCGCGGCGATCGCCACGGCGATGCTGCTGGAAGCGACCGGCGCCACGGAAGGCCTGGATGCGGCGCTCGACACCGCGCTGGCCGGCGCGCGCACTGCCACCGGCCTGTCCGTCGGCATGAAGCTGGAGCTGGCGCGCACCTGCCTGGCCACCGGCCGCGAGCAGCAGGCCGCCGAGGTGATGCGCAACGTGATGGCCAGCACGGGCGGCGGCGTGCCGATGGCGCGGGCCATGCGGCTGCTCGAGCAGATCGGCAAGGGCGACATGGCGGCGCGGCTGGCCCGCGAGAGCCGCAACGAGGTGGCCGCCATGGTATCGCAGGGCGCCGCCCACGCCAGGGCAGGGGATTACCGCAGCGCCGTCGAAACGATGCTGGACGCGGTGCGCAAGCTGCCGGACAACCCGCAGGTGGTGTTCAATGCGGCCGTGGCCGTGCTGAAGTACCTGGAGCGCGAAGGCTGGAACGAGAAACTGGGCACGAAAGGCATGGAGCTGGTGGCCAGCCTGCGCCGGCTCGATCCCGGCAATCCGCGGCTGGCGGCGCTGGGCGGACTGCAGGAAGAACTGCTCAGGAAATACAATGTGCGGCCCGGCCGGCGCATCCTGGTGCGGCAGCAGGCCTAGGGGTTTTTTTGGAGAACGATGCAACGTAAAAACAACACTTGCATTTTCCCGAGGGCAGCCGTTACAATCTCGCCCCGAAGCAGACGGTTAGCTGCGTAACATGAAATCCTGTGTTACAGCGTTGACAGTTTTGATTTTATGCTTCATACTCTGCGGTTCCTCGCGGAGGGGTGGCCGAGTGGTTAAAGGCAGCAGACTGTAAATCTGCCCTCTTATGAGTACACTGGTTCGAATCCAGTCCCCTCCACCAAGTTTTGCAGGAAACTGAGTGAACGTAGCAATGCGTGTAGTGAACGGAACCTCGCGGGTGTAGCTCAATGGTAGAGCTGAAGCCTTCCAAGCTTATGACGAGGGTTCGATTCCCTTCACCCGCTCCAGTTTCCGCGCAATGGCAAGGTATCAAATCGTTGCATCTATTCGTAGCAAATCAGCCCTTTTAGCTCAGTGGTAGAGCACTCCCTTGGTAAGGGAGAGGCCACGTGTTCAATCCACGTAAAGGGCACCAGAATTCGTTGTGGTATTTGCGGCAGAATTGCCGCTGCAAGTGCCGCGGCAAAAGCAGCAAAACATCCGCAGTATCCAATCTGACAGTCGGGCGCGTGCCCAGCAATATTTTAAAATTGTTAGGAGTCTAAAATGGCAAAAGGTAAGTTTGAGCGGACCAAACCGCACGTGAACGTTGGCACCATCGGTCACGTTGACCATGGCAAGACGACCCTGACCGCTGCAATCGCAACCGTCCTGTCGAAGAAATTCGGCGGCGAAGCGAAAGCCTACGACCAGATCGATGCAGCACCGGAAGAAAAAGCACGCGGCATCACGATCAACACGGCTCACGTCGAGTACGAAACGGCATCGCGTCACTACGCGCACGTTGACTGCCCAGGCCACGCCGACTACATCAAGAACATGATTACCGGTGCCGCGCAGATGGACGGCGCGATCCTGGTGTGCTCCGCAGCTGACGGCCCGATGCCGCAGACCCGCGAACACATCCTGCTGGCCCGTCAGGTTGGCGTGCCTTACATCATCGTGTTCCTGAACAAGTGCG
>NZ_VLLB01000008.1 GCF_007830455.1 Pseudoduganella lurida
GTCCCCATCGTCTAGAGGCCTAGGACATCACCCTTTCACGGTGAGTACCGGGGTTCGAATCCCCGTGGGGACGCCAACCATTCGGAGCCGCGCTGTTGCCAGCGCGGCTTTTTCACTTCTGCGCTGTTGGCAGCGCGGCTTTTTCATTCCAGCGCATTTTTTTAGCTTATGGCCGATCCGAAAACGCTGGCGCTGTTCTGCAAGGTGGTCGACAACTATGGCGACATCGGCATCTGCTGGCGGCTGGCGCGTCAGCTGGTGCTGGAGCACTGCATCGCCGTCACCTTGTGGGTCGACGACCTGGCCAGTTTCCGGCGCATCTGCCCGCAGGTGGATCCGCAGGCCGGCACGCAGCATGTGGACGGTGTCGAGGTGCGGCACTGGCGCGACCAGGAAGGCATCTTCCATGCGGAAGAGGTGGCCGATATCGTCATCGAATTCTTCGCTGTCGACATCCCGCCCGGCTATGTCACGGCAATGGCCCAGCGCGCGCCGAAGCCGGTATGGCTGAACCTGGAAGGCCTGACGGCGGAAGAGTGGGTGGAAGGCTGCCACACGCTGCCGTCGATGCATCCGCGCCTGCCGCTGACCAAGCATTTCTTCTTCCCCGGTTTTACCGAAAAGACCGGTGGCCTGCTGCGCGAAGCGGGACTGATCGCGGCGCGCCAGGCGTTCCAGGCCGACCCGGCAGCGCAGGCGTCTTTCCTGGCCGGGCTCGGCGTCACGGCGGCGGAGCAGGGCACCTTCAAGGTGTCGCTGTTCTGCTATCCGCACGCGCCGGTGGCCGGGCTCTTCGATGCGTGGCGGCGCGGCGCGCAACCGGTGCTGTGCCTGGTGCCGGAGGGGGTGGCGAAGGATGCGGTGCGGTCGTTCCTCGGTGCCGAGCCCGTTGCCGGAGCGGTCCGCACGCAGGGTGCGCTGACGGTGCGGGTGCTGCCGTTCGTGCCCCAGCCCGATTATGACCGCCTGCTGTGGGCCTGCGACCTGAATGTCGTGCGCGGCGAGGATTCCTTCGTGCGGGCGCAATGGGCCGATCGTCCATTCGTCTGGCATATTTATCCGCAGGAAGAAAACCTGCACCATCAAAAACTGCGCGCATTTATCGGGCGATATGCCGCCGATTTACCGGCACTGGCCGAATTCACGCTGCAATGGAACGGTGTCACGGCGGTTGACGATAATGACTGGACATCGGCATGGCAAAACCTCCATGACAATCTGGACGCTATTGCCATTAATACGCACCGCTGGCAAAAACAAATGCTGGACCATGGCGATCTGGCCACGCATCTGCTCGCATTTGCCGGCGCCGCGCGGTAGGCGCCGCTGGCAAGACATGATATGATGAGCGGTTAGTGAAACCCATTTTTAGTAGGTACCCTCTCTTATGAAACCCGCAAAAGAAATTCGTGTTGGCAACATCATCATGGTTGACGCCAAGCCCTTCATCGTGCTGCGCTCCGACGTCAACGGTTCGAGCCGCACGGGCTTCACCTACAAATGGAAGATGAAGAATCTTCTGACGAACGCGCCGCTGGAAAACGTGTTCCGCGGCGACGACAAGTTCGACGTGGTCGTGCTGGACAAGAAGCCGGTCACCTACTCCTACTTCGCCGATCCGCTGTATGTCTTCATGGATGAAGAATACAACCAGTACGAAATCGAAGAAGAAAACCTGGGCGACGCGCTGAACTACCTGAAGGACGGCATGGAATGCGAAGCGGTCTTCTACGACGGCAAGGCCATCTCCGTCGAACTGCCGACCACCATCGTGCGCCAGATCGTGTACTCGGAGCCGGCCGTCAAGGGCAATACCTCGGGTAACGTGCTGAAGGAAGCCCGCATCGAAAACGCCATCGAATCGAAGCAGCACATCGTGCAGGTGCCCCTGTTCGTGAGCCAGGACGATGCGATCGAAATCGACACCCGCACCAACGAATACAAGCGCGTCATCCGTAACTGATCGCGCATCGCCGCTTTGCAAAAAACGCTGCCCTCGCAGCGTTTTTTTTCGCCCGTACTGCTCAGCTCGTGTCACATGGGGGCAGGCACTGTGCCATGGCCTACGCCCGAGAGGCGTGGGCTCTTGCAAGAGCCCACCGTTTCGCAGGCGCGGAGCGGCGCTCCGTGAAACCCTGCTCCACCCCCATGGTGTGATACGAGCTCGGCAGTATGCGAACGGGGACTATTTATTCTTTTCCTGCGGGCAGGGCGGCGCTGCTATGCTGCACGTTTTCAACTGTGTACGAGGGCTCGATGGACCGCAGGGATTTTGTACGGGTGGGACTGGCGATCGGCGGCGCGGCCGCTGCAGCGAAGGTGACGGCGGCGAAGGTGGTGGACGGGATCGCGGCGCCGGAAAGCCTCCTGGAAGCGGGCGTGGAGCGCCAGCAGGCGCTGATGGCGGCCAACAAGCTGACTTCGCACGCGCTGACGTCGCGCTACCTCGCCCGCATCGCCAAGATCGACAAGGCCGGTCCGCGCCTGAACGCCATCATCGAACTCAACCCGGAAGCGCTGAAGATCGCCCAGGAGCTCGATCGCGAACGCCAGGCCGGCAAGGTGCGCGGTCCTTTGCATGGCATCCCCGTGCTGTTGAAGGACAATATCGCCACGGCCGACCGCATGAGCACCTCGGCCGGTTCGCTGGCCCTCGATGGCGTGCGCGCCAAACGCGATGCGCACATCGCGGCGCTGCTGCGCCAGGCCGGCGCCGTCATCCTCGGCAAGACCAACCTGTCCGAATGGGCGAACATGCGCTCGACGCATTCCGTCAGCGGCTGGAGCGGCCGCGGCGGCCTCACGCGCAATCCCTACGCGCTGGACCGCAACACCAGCGGCTCCAGCTCCGGCTCGGGCGCGGCGATCGCGGCCAGCCTGGCCACCATCGCGGTGGGCACGGAGACGGATGGGTCGATCGTGTCGCCGGCATCGATCTGCGGCCTTGTCGGCATCAAGCCGACCGTGGGGCTCGTCAGCCGCAGCGGCATCATTCCCATCGCCGCGTCGCAGGACACGGCCGGCCCGATGGCGCGCAGCGTGACCGACGCGGCGCTGCTGCTGGCCGCGCTGGCGGGCGCCGATCCGCTCGATCCCGCCACCGCCAACGCCCGGCCGGCCGATTACGCGAAGGCCCTCGACCTCAATGCGCTGCGCGGCAAGCGTCTCGGCGTGGCGCGCAATTTCTTCGGCCTGTCCGACGACATCGACGCGGCCATTGCCAGGGCCCTGCTGGTGCTGCAGGCGCAGGGCGCCACGCTGGTCGATGTCGAGGTGCCGAACATCGACAAGTACGGCGACACCGAAACGGAAGTGCTGCTGTACGAGTTCAAGCCCGGCCTGGCAGACTACCTGCAGCACTACGCGCCCGATGCGCCGGTGGCCAACATGGCGGACGTGATTGCCTTCAACCGCAAGCACGCGGCCACGGAGCTGCGCCACTTCGGCCAGGAGCACCTGGAAAGCAGCCAGGCCAAGGCGGGCCTCGACAGTCGCGCCTACCAGGACGCGCTGGCGAACAACCGCCGCTACGCGCGCGAAGAGGGCATCGACAAGGTGATGAAGGAATTCAGCCTCGATGCACTGGTGGCACCCACCGGCGGCCCGGCGTGGCTGACGGACTTCATCAACGGCGACCACTACGGCGGCAGCTTCTCGTCGCCCGCTGCGGTGGCCGGCTACCCGCACGTGACGGTGCCAGCCGGGTACGTGCAGGGGCTGCCGATCGGGCTGTCGTTCGTTGGCGGCGCGTACAGCGAGGCGGCGCTGATCGGCATGGCGTACGCGTTCGAGCAGGCCACGCATCATCGCAAGGCGCCGGGCTTCCCGACGACCGTGCGACAGAAGGCCTAGTTTCGACGCACCGCGGCCGCTGCGTTTGCGAACGCCGCACGGCAGGGTACTGCGGGCTACGAAGGCACCATCACCTACGGCCTGGCGCATGCGCACGGTCTTCGCGCCCCAGTACTTTCAAAGAAGGCCCCGTCCTTCTATCCGGCCGGCGCCCTACTTGTGCCCACGCCACTCGGTCAGGTAATGCTGCGGCGTCCTGCCCAGCAGCCGCCGGAACATGCTGGTGAACGCGCTGGGGCTGGCGTAGCCGAGCGCGCGGGCGATCGTGCCCACGCTGTCGCCGCGTGCCAGCATCGCGAACGCGTGCGCCAGGTGCACCTGCTGCACCCACTGGCGGTAGGGCAGGCCGGTCTCCTTCGGGAACAGGCGGATCAGCGTGCGGGCACTGGCGCCAGCGTCCAGCGCGCGGTCCTCCAGCGGCTGGCGGCTGCCCGGCTGTTCCATGATGGCCGTGCACAGCGCCTGCAGGCGGCGGTCGCGCGGCCACGGCACGGCGATGGGCACCGTCTCCATCGCCGCCAGCTCGGACAGGATCAGCTGCGCCAGCTGTTCGCCGCGGCCCGGCACGGGATATTCGAGCGGCTCGGCCGACAGCGCCACGATCAGCTCGCGCAGCAGCGGGCTCACTTCCAGCACGCGGCAGCCAGCGACGAGCGTGCCGATGACGGCCGCGTCGATGTACAGCGCGCGCATGTTCACGCGCGACAGCATCGTTACCTCGTGCACGATGCCGGGCGCGATCAGCAGCGCGCGGCGCGGCGGGATGATCCACACGCCCAGGTCCGTGCGCACGCGGATCACGCCTTCGCTGGCATACAGCAGCTGGGCCCACGGATGGCAGTGCGGCACGATCTGCTCGCCGTGCTGCGCCTCGGACGGCACGGCGGTCACGCTGCGCGGCAGCGACTGCAGGCGCGGCCGGTATCGGGAAGAAGGCGAAAGTGTCACTTGGGCGACGAAAAATGGAAGAAGCGTGCGGGCCGAACATCATACACTGGACGGCTTCGCACTTTCATCCTCGCCATGACCATCACCGTGAACACCAACGCGGCCACCAACACCGCGTCCACCGCCGCCGGTGCCGTCCAGCAGGGCACCGTCCTGCAGATCCTGCTTTCCGTCGCCTTCGTGCACCTGCTGAACGACTGCGTGCAGGCCGTGCTGCCGTCGATCTATCCGCTGCTCAAGGCGCAGTTCGCGCTGAGCTTCACCCAGGTTGGCCTGATCACGCTGACATTCCAGTGCACCGCCTCGCTGCTGCAGCCGTGGATCGGGCTGTACACGGACAAGCGTCCCTTGCCCTTCCTGCTGCCGGTGGGGATGTGCGTGACACTGTGCGGCGTGGGCCTGCTGGCGCTGGCGCACAGCTTCCCGATGCTGCTGGTGGCGGCCGGCATGATCGGCGTGGGGTCGTCGACATTCCACCCGGAGGCCTCGCGCGTGGCGCGGCTGGCCTCGGGCGGGCGCTTCGGCTTCGCGCAGTCGCTGTTCCAGGTCGGCGGCAATGTGGGGTCGGCCCTGGGCCCGTTGCTGGCAGCGGCGATCATCGTGGGGCGGGGCCAGGGCAAGATCGCCTGGTTCATGCTGCTGGTGCTGGTGGCCGTGATCGTGCTGGTGAGCGTGAGCCGCTGGTATGGCAGCCACCTGGCCAATGCCGTGCGCAAGGCCGCCGCACAGCACGTGTCGCCGCTGCCGCGCGCCCAGGTGATCCGCGCGCTGGGTGTGCTGGCGGTACTCGTGTTCTCGAAATACATCTACATGGCCAGCCTGTCGAGCTACTACACGTTCTACCTGATCGAGAAGTTCCATGTGTCGGTCGACACGGCGCAGATGTACCTGTTCCTGTTCCTGGCCGCCGTGGCGGCGGGCACGTTTGCCGGCGGCCCGATCGGCGACCGCATCGGCCGCAAGCGCGTGATCTGGGTGTCGATCCTGGGCGCCGCGCCGTTCACGCTGGCGCTGCCCTACATGGACCTGACGTGGACGGCCGTGCTGACGGTGGTGATCGGGCTGGTGATGTCGTCCGCGTTCTCGGCGATCGTGGTGTTCGCGCAGGAGCTGGTGCCCGGCAAGGTGGGCATGATCGCGGGGATCTTCTTCGGACTGATGTTCGGTGTCAGCGGCATCGGCGCCGCCGCGATGGGCCATCTGGCCGACATCCGCGGCATCGAATACGTCTACCGCATCGCCTCGTTCCTGCCGCTGCTCGGCATCTTCGCGGCGCTGCTGCCGAGGATGGGGCAGCGCCGCTAGTTCTTCAGACTCGCGCTTTACGGTTCGCGCTGATTGTTCACGCTGATAGTTCGCGCTTACAGTTCAATGAACCGCATCTTGAAATTGCGGCCCTTGAAGCTGCCGAAGTCCTGGCCCAGCTTGCTGGCGTCGGACAGCTTGTCCGCCGCTTCGTAGGCCACGCGGCGGTCGATCGCCACGTAGGTCTGGAACTCGGTCACGTTGATCTTGCCCACGTGTTCCTTGGCCAGGCCGGCGTCGCCCGTCAGCGCGCCCAGCACGTCGCCGGGACGCAGCTTGTCCTTCTTGCCGCCCGAGATCAGGAGCGTGAGCATCGGCGCCGGGTTGCCATGGCCGCTGTCGTCCGCATCCAGTTCGGACAGCGGATGCCATTCGGCGGGCGTGTTCTGGTATTCCTCGATCAGCTTGACCCACTTCTTCTCGTTCGGTGCGCACAGGGTCAGCGACAGGCCGCTGCCACCGGCACGGCCGGTGCGGCCGATGCGGTGCACGTGCACTTCGGTATCGCGCGACACGTCCGCATTGATCACGGCTTCCAGGTCGGTGATGTCGAGACCGCGCGCGGCCACGTCGGTGGCGACGAGGATCTGGCAGCTGCGGTTGGCGAACAGCACCAGGATCTCGTCGCGTTCGCGCTGTTCCAGCTCGCCGTACAGCGCCAGCGCCGAGAAGCCCTGCGCGCGCAGCGTGTCGACCAGCTCGCGGCAATGCACCTTGGTGTTGCAGAAGATGATGGCCGATGCCGGCTGGTAGTGGCGCAGCAGGCGCGCCACCGTCTCGTCGCGGTTGGCGAAGCCCACTTCGTAGAAGCGCTGTTCGATCGTCGAGCGGGTGTGCTGCGCCTCGATCACGACTTCCACCGGATCGGCCAGGAAGGCTTCCGTCGCGAAGCGGATATCGTCCGGATACGTGGCCGAGAACAGCAGCGTCTGGCGGCGTTTCGGGCACTCCTTCACGATCGCGGCGATGTCGTCGTAGAAGCCCATGTCGGTCATGCGGTCCGCTTCGTCCAGCACCAGCGTGCGGATCTGGCCCAGGTCGAGCGTCTGGCGCGACAGGTGGTCGCGGATGCGGCCCGGCGTGCCGACGACGATGTGCGCGCCATGCTCCAGCGAGGCGATCTGCGGGCGCATCGGCGAGCCGCCCGTCAGCACCAGGATCTTGATGTTGGCGATGGCGCGGGCCAGGCGGCGCAGTTCGTTCGCGACCTGGTCGGCCAGCTCGCGCGTGGGGCACATCACCAGCGCCTGCGTGGCGAACCACGCCGGGTTCACGTTCTGCAGCACGCCGATGCCGAAGGCCGCCGTCTTGCCGCTGCCGGTCTGCGCCTGGGCGATCAGGTCGCGGCCTTCCAGCACGGGCGGCAGGCTCTGTTCCTGGATCGGCGTCATCGTGTGATAGCCGAGCGTTTCGAGATTGGCGAGGACGGCGTCGGGCAGGGGCAGGGTGGCGAAGGAGGTCATGGCGGGCGCGCGGTGGCTTAGGAAATTTCAGTCTAACAGGAGCGCACCGCAGTGCGCTGGCGGGTTGATACGGACACGTTGATGGCGTGACGATGCTGGTTCAGTGCCGGCGCAGGTTCGGTTCCGGTTCAGTGCCGACCGTCATCGCGCTGCCACACCGGCAGGCCGGTCACGTCGAGCTGTTCGTCGCGCTGCCAGACGGGCAGGCCGCTGGCATCGGTCGGCGCCAGCAGTTCCATCTGCTCCTGCTTCAGCGCGGCGCGGCGGGGGCGCGGCGGTGGCGGCACCTTCGGCTCCGGCGCCAGCGGCTCGGCGGGACCGAAGCCGGGCAGGTCGAACGTGGCGTTATCTTTTTTGTCTCTCATCGGTACAGTGCAAAAACAAAAGCCCGGCTAATCAGTCGGGCTTTGCATTGAAGCGGCGCGCATTGTACCACATCGAGCCCGCGGCCGTGAGCCTCGCTACAGCCCAGCTCGTGTCCCTCCCTGGGGTCAGGCGTAGTGACACGGGCTCAGCCTTTGACCCGCTAAAGCCAGAAGATTCAACGAGATACGTGCCTAATGTTCAGCTCGTGTCACTACGCCTGACCCCACAGGGTGACACGAGCTCGGCTGTTGGGCCGGGGACGGGTCAGCGGAAGGCGAGCGTGGCGGTGAGGTCGCCGGGCGGGGTGGCGTGGCGGTCGGCGAAGGCCTGGTTGCGCAGCGCCAGGCCTTCCAGCAGCGGCAGGTCGAAGCGGCGCGTGATGAAGCGCAGGATCGACGTGGTGTCGTAGAACGTGTGGTCGACATTGCCCTTCTTCGCGAACGGCGAGATGACGATGGCCGGAATGCGCGAGCCCGGGCCCCAGCGGTCGCCCTGTGGCGGCGCCACGTGGTCCCACCAGCCGCCGTTCTCGTCGAACGTGACGACCACCACCATGTTGTTCCACTGCGGCGAATGCTTCAGGTGTTCCAGCACGTTCACGATGTGCTGGTCGCCCGATTCGATGTCCGAGTAGCCGGCGTGCAGGTTCAGGTTCCCCTGCGGTTTGTAGAAGCTCACGGCAGGCAGCTTGCCGGCCACCGCGGCGGCGATGAACTTGTTGGAGATGGGACTGTCGCCCAGCCCGCCGTCGCGCAGGTGCTGCTCCCGCGCGGCGCTGCCCGGCTCGAAGCTTTTGAAGTAGTTGAACGGCTGGTGGTGCGTCTGGAAGTTCGGCTTCGAGCCGCCGCCCAGGTCGTCCAGCGCGGCCTGCCAGGCGCCGCCATACCACGCCCAGCTCACGCCCTTGCGCGACAACAGGTCGCCGATCGTGTCGTACGTCTGCGGCGGCAGCACGTAGGCATCGTCGGGATCGGCATAGCGCGGGTCGCCGCCCGGCGCGGCGCGGCCGTAGCTGGGCTGGTACGGCGGCGACATCGTGTTCACCGCGTAGCCGTCCGGCGTGATGGCGCCGTCGGCGACGAACCTGGCGCGGCCCTCCAGCGCCGACTTCGGGCTGTCCGGCGCGAGGGCCAGCCGCGTCCCGGTCGGGCCATCGGCCAGCACGGCGATGCGCTTCTTCGCGGCCGTGTCCTTCGCGTTGAAGTATTCCGGCGTGCGCCCGGAGATCAGGAACTGGTGGTTCAGGTAGGAGCCGCCGAAGGCCGCCATGAAGAAGTTGTCGCACAGCGTGAACTCGCGTGCCACCTGCCACAGGCCCAGGTTCTTCTGCGTCTGGCCGTAGCGGCCCATCACCAGGCCGCCGGCATCGGTCCAGGCGACGAAGCCGTCGTTCCTGCCGCCGTTGATCTGCATCTGGTTCTGGTAGAAGCGGTGCCACAGGTCGCGCGTGATGATGGACTCCGGCAGCGGCTTGCCCTGCAGGTCCTTCAGCTCGAACGGCGCATTCGGCAGGCCCGTCACGTCGTTCTCGCCCAGCTGGTAGCGCTTGCCGGCGATCTCCTGCGGCGCGGCCATGATGCCGCCCCACACCTTCGGCAGTTCCGGCAGCACGCTGCCATCGTAGTCGCGCTGCTGATAGCGTTCGGCCGGCACGTCCGACAGCGGCGCGGCCACGCCGGGGAAATTGGCGAACAGGTTGTTGAAGCTGCGGTTTTCCAGGTAGATGACGACCACGTTCTGCACGTGCGCCTTCAGCTTCGCGTCGAGCGATCCTTTCACCGCCTTCGACGGGGGCGCTGCCGATTCGGCAACGGCGGGCATCACGCCGACGGCGCCCGCGGCAACGGCCGCGCCGGCGGCACCAAGCAGGCGGCGGCGCGACGGCTGCTCGGGCGAGTCGGCAAATTGATCGGTCTGGTCCGGCACGCGCGGCTCCTTCATTGCAAGGGAAACGGCGAGTGTAGCATCGCGTCCCGGCAGCGGGGAAGGGACCCGCCGCCGGTTTTACATCAGCTGGCCCGGGCCGTCAGCCACTGCGCCGGCAGCAGCGGCCTGGCGACGATGCGGATCTCGCCGATCGCGCCGAGGAAGCCGCTGCCCGGCGGCCCGCCGTCCCAGTAGCCGGCGCCGATCGTCCACGGCAGGTTCAGCGACGCCAGGCCCACGCCGTCGATGGCATTGCGCAGCACCGGCGCGCCTTCCACGTACATGGTGGTCTCGCGCGTGGCCGGATCGTTGACGATGGCCACGTGCAGCCACGTGTCGAGCAGGATCTCGCCGGACCAGTTGGTGCGCGCCGACTGCGGCGTGGGCTGCTGCGGCACCACCTCCCACTGCACTTCGCGCAGGTTGGAGATGGCGAACTGCAGCGGCGGCGATTCCGGGAGTCCGCCCGTCCACGTGGCGAGATTGCCGCGGCGGCCCGCGCGCGTCATGATGTTCATCCACGCATTGGTGGCCGCGGTCCAGGATTTGTCCAGCTTGATGAATGCCTCGACCGTGTAGCCCGTCACGAAGGTCTCGCGGTTCATGGCCGCCGCCGCATCGGTGAGGAAGTAGCTCAGGCGCTTGCCGGCCGCATTGCGGAAGGCGATGCTGCCCGGCGCAGCCGACAGGCGGTGGTGGTCGCTGCTCCACTGCAGGTCGTCCAGCTGGGCGGTATTGCCGGCCGGCGCATCGAGCGCGGCGCGCGTCAGCACGTTGCCGTTGGTGGACGCATCGGCGATCACGGCGCGGTCGGGTACCGCGGTGCCGGCAGCGCCGCCCGTGAAGCGCCAGTGCGCGATGGTGTTGGTCACCTTCGGATAATCGTCCGCATTGGCGGCCGGCCGGGCTGCCACGGCGGGCGTCCCCGTGAAGCCGGTCATGATCTGCGTGGTGACGGCGGTGGTGATGGGGGTGGTCACCGGGGTGCCGGATGCCGCGGCGGCCTTGAATTCGGGCGCGAAGCGGGCGAAGCGCTTGGCAAAATTCATCTTGACGGTGAATTCGTTGTTGGCGTCCTTCAGCATCACCTGGTCGAACGCATTGAGCGTGGCCTGCGGCTTCTGCTTCACCCACGGCGAGAACGACAGCGCGCGGATCTCGTTGTTGGTGAGGTCGAATTCGTAGAAGCGCAGCAGGCCGTTGCCGCCCTGGTAGGCCATCTGGTAGTCGACCACCATCTCCTCGACGGCATTGCCGAAGTCGTTGGTCTTGGTCAGCCGCGCCGCGCCATGGTGGTGGCCGTTGACGGTCATGAAGATCTGGTCCTGGTCGCGGATCAGCTTCTCCCACAGCATCAGGCCATAGTCCACTTCTAGGGGCTGCACGCCGTCGTTGGCAATCGCGATCAGCTGGTGGTTGACGAGGATCGTCGGCAGCGTGGGATGCGTGCGCAGCACGTTGCGCGCCCAGGCGATGCCGGCATCCGAAACGCGCCAGGACAGCGACAGCACGAGGAAGCGCTGGCCCTCGGCCTGGAACACGTGGAATTCGTGGAAGCCGCTGGGGTCGCGTCCGCCGTAGGTCGGCATCTTCTGCGCGCGCGCGGCACCGAACCACTTCAGGTACGGCTCGGCGGTTAAGTCGCGGGTGGCGTCCGTGCCGGTGGCGTTGCCGGGCTCGTAGCCGATATCGGCCAGCACGTCGTGGTTGCCGGCCAGGACGGAGTAGGGCACTGCCTTGTCCTCGAGGATCTTCATCGCCTTGTCCGCCACTTCCCACTGCTGCGGCTTGTTCACCTGGTCGACGATGTCGCCGACGTGGATGACGAACGGGATCTTGAATGCGGCGGCGTTGTCGGCGATCCACTGCGTCTGCGCTGCATACGGCGTGCTGCCATAGCGCTTGTTGAACTGGTTGCCCGTTTCCTCGGTCGCGTAGCGCGAGTAGAACTGCGTGTCGGGCAGCACCACCAGGCCGAAGCTGGAGATGGCGGCGGGGGGCGGCGCAGGAGCAGGCGCAGGTGCAGGTGCAGGCGCTGGTGCGGGAACCGTGGGCACGGCAGGATCGTCATGGTCGCCGCCGCATGCCGTCAGCACGCCGGTGGACGCCAGCGCCCCGCCCAGCAGAATCTGGCGGCGGCGAACCTTGAAATCGGGGGAATCGGACATCGGTCACTCCATCGGTAAGGAGTCACCCAGCCTAGCGACCAACTGTGACGGCCGCGTGAATCGGCCGCGTGTCGCGATGCGACATCGACGAAAAAAAACCGCCGATCCTTGCGAATCGACGGCTTTTCCGAATCTGGTTGCGGGGACAGGATTTGAACCTGTGACCTTCGGGTTATGAGCCCGACGAGCTGCCAGACTGCTCCACCCCGCGTCTGAGGCAAGAATTATATAGGTTCCTGCCGGATCGTGCAAGGGCACACTTTCAGTGCACCAATTCAGCGTGCACCGATCCAGCGTGTATCGATCAAGCCGCGCCCAGGCGCCATAGCGACGTGACCTCGGCCGAACGGGCCGCATGCAGCGGGTCGGTGGCATCGCCCGCCTTCGGGTGCACCGGGCGTACGTCCTCGCGGCCCAGCACGGCGAGGCCGGCGTCGGCGATCCAGCCCAGCAGCTGCTCGCGGGGACGCAGTCCCAGGTGCTCGGCCAGGTCGGAGAGGATCAGCCAGCCTTCGCCGCCTTCCGTCAGGTGCGCCTTCAGGCCGCCCAGGAAACCCTTCAGCATGCGGCTGTCCGGATCGTAGACGGCGTGTTCGACGGAGGAGCTGGGGCGTGCCGGTACCCACGGCGGGTTGCAGACGACCAGCGGGGCGCGGCCGGGCGGGAACAGGTCCGCTTCCAGCAGTTCCACCTTCTCGTTCAGGCCCAGCAGGCCGATGTTCTCGCGGGCGCAGGACAGCGCGCGGCGGTCCGTCTCGGTGGCGATCACGCGGGGGATGCCGCGGCGTGCCAGCACGGCGGCCAGCACGCCGGTACCGGCGCCGATCTCGAACGCCACATCCGTCTTGCGCGGCAGGGGCTGGTCGGCCACCAGCTGCACGTACTCGCCGCGCACCGGCGAGAACACGCCATAGTGCGGATGCACGCGCGCTCCCAGCACCGGGATCTCGACGCCGTTGCGGCGCCATTCGTGCGCGCCGATCACGCCCAGCAGTTCGCGCAGCGAAATGACGAAGTCGTCGTCGCCGCGGCCGTAGGCTTCGTTGCAGGCCAGCTTGACGTCCGGCGCGCGGCGCAGCGGAATCGTGTAGCCCGGTTCGAAGGGAATCAGCAGCATGGCCAGCGTGCGGGCGCGCTGCGACTGGGCCTGGCGGTGCAGGTGGAAGGCTTCGGTCGGCGTGGCGGGAGCCGCCTTTTTCTTGCGCTTCTCCGGCTTGCCGTCGACGCGGCGGGCCAGTGCGCCCAGCAGCTGGCGGGCATTCTGGAAGTCGCCGCGCCACAGCAGCGCGGTCCCTTCGCTGGCCAGGCGGAACGCGGTATCGGCGTTCAGCGTGTCGTCCGCCACCTGCACGCGCTTGGGCGGCGGCATGCCGGCCTCGGAGTGCCAGCGCGCCGAGCGCGGCTTTCCATCTTCGGTCCAGTGGATCTGTGCGGGCGTGCCGGCTTCTTGCATGATAATTCCAGTCAATGTAAACGCAAAAACCGCCTGCACGGCGGTTTCGCTGAGGGGGGCATTATACCGGGCCGCGGCCCGCCACTTCAGGCGGCGGGATCGGCGGCCGGCGTGGTGGAGATCGTCAGCGGGATATCGCCGGCCGACTTCACCGTGGCCGGATCGGCTGCCGGGTCCGGATTGGTGAGGGGCTCGTTGACCTTGATCGGCGCGTTGTCGGCCGCTGCCTGCGACTCGCTCGCCGGCGTGTCCTTCACATCCGTTACATCCTTTACATCCTTGCCGTGCCGGACGCCGCCGGCCGCCAGTTCGGCCGCATAGGCCTGCGCGCCCGTCTTGCCGGTGCCAAAGGTGTCCAGCGACTGCGTGTTGCTGACGAGGTTCAGCAGCCGCAGCGACAGTGTGCCCAGCTTGTCGCCCGTCGCCTCGTCCTTCACGTCGCCGGTGGCTCCCTTGTCCATCAGCTTGAACAGGTCGCTCAGGCTGCCCGGCCAGTCGACATCGGGGAACTCGATGGCGGGCAGCGGCATGGCCGGATTCTGCTCGATCAGCTTGTCCCGCTCGCTCTTCGGCGCGGTCGACGATTCGGCATAGCTGGCCGTGGCTTCGTACTGCACCTCGATCTCGAAATCGTACTTGCTGCCGTCGGCCATCGTGATGGTGCCCTTGCCGAGGAAGTGCGAGCTCTCGTTCAGGCTGAAGCCCGAGGCGCTCGTCACGCCATCGGACCCTTCGGCACGCAGCCGGCCGGCCGAAACGGACGACGACGCTTCCAGCGAGACGGAGTCGAAGTCGATGGTGGCGCCCCTGGCATCGTCGCCGAACATTTTCTGCGCAAAGCTGCCGAGGAGGTTCTGCGCCAGGTCGACCGTGTCGTTGCCGAGCGCATCGACGCGCTTCTGCAGGTCGACGGCGCCGGACGACAGCGCCACGTTGCTGCTCAGCTTCGACGCCGCGTCCGTCGGCGTGGTGGCGTTCGATTTCGATGTCTGCTGGCCCGAGCCGGAGCCGGCGAGGGCGGTGTTCTGGTAGTGGCGGGTGCCGAGGGTAGAAATCGACGACATGGATGGCCTCTTTGAGCGGTATCCCCTTACATCGGCAAACCTGCCGACTTCTTGAGGAGATCAGTGATGGTGCGTCCACAGGCCGTTCGAGGCCAGGTAGGCCTGCACGGCGTCAGGCTGGCCGACGGCGTGCAGCTTCACTTCGCCGCAGGCGCACACGCCGGAATAGGGCGTGATATGCGAACAGGCGGACACTTTCTGGACGTTGACTTTGACGGCCTTGGCGCAGTTGGCGCATTTGAACGTCAGTGTTCGTGGTGCTTTTAACATCGTGTTTTGACTCAAATCAGTAAAATCGCATTTTATCACCGCACTCACCGCATTCAGCACGGCAGCTTCCGGCCGACTGTATCAGGAAACCGACACGTGGCTGCGGCCGCCTGGACCGGGCTGCACGACGATGCGGGTGGCGATCCGCTCCGTCATCTCCTGCACGTGCGAGATGACGCCCACCTTGCGGCCCATGGCCTGCAGGTTGTCCAGCGCATCCATGGCCACCCGCAGCGTCTCGCCATCGAGGCTGCCGAAGCCTTCGTCGATGAACAGCGACTCCACGCGCACCCGGTTCGACGACAGCGACGCCAGCCCCAGGGCCAGCGCCAGCGAGACGAGGAAGGACTCGCCGCCAGAGAGCGAATGGACGGACCGCTGCTCGTCACCCATGTGCAGGTCGCGCACCAGCAGGCCGAGCGACGGCTGCAGCGGATTGTCGATGCGCAGCAGCTGGTAGCGGGGCGCCAGCTGGCGCAGGTGGGCATTGGCGTAGCCGAGCAGCACGTCCAGCGTGAACTGCTGGGCGTAGTTGCGGAACTTCTTGCCTTCCGAGCTGCCGATCAGGTCCGCCAGCTTGGCCCAGCGCCGCTCGGCCGCTTCCTGCCGTCCCAGTTCGTCCAGCATCGCGCTGGCGCGGCGGCGGCGTTCGTCGTCCTGGGCCAGCGCCACCTTCAGCGCGGACGCGTGGTCCTGGGCGGTACGGTGCTCGAGGGCCAGCGCGTCCAGCGTCGCCTGCAGCGTTTCCAGCGTCACGCCATCCGCCGCCGGGGCCGAGGCCCGATGCGCGTCGCGCTGCGTTTCGCGTTCGCGCAGCACGGCCAGTGCCTGCGCCACGGCCTGGTCCAGCGCCTGCAGGACCTGCCGTTCGGCGCGGATCGCCTCGGGCGGATGGGCCAGCAAGGCCAGCAGCTCGTCGAGGGACGCCACGCCGACGGCCGGCGCGAACAGGTCCGGTTCGGCGTGCGCCTGGTGGAACGCGGCCAGCCAGGCGGCCAATCTTGCGTGGGCGGCCGCGGCGGCCGCCGCCAGGTCCGCCAGCCGCTTGCGGCCCTGCGCCAGCGCCTCGTCGCAGCGGGTGCGTTCCTGCGCGGCCTGCTGGCCGGCGGCCTGCTGAGCGGCCAGTGCAACGCGTGCGCCATCAAGCGCGGTACGCAGCCGCGTTTCCACGTCGGCGACCGGCTCGCCCTTCCACAAGGCGAGGAGCTGGGTGCGCGCCAGTTGCAGCGCTTCGTCCAGTGCCACGAAAGCGGTGCGGGTGGCCTGCTCGTCGGCTGCCATCCGTGTATGGCCTTCGTGCAGGGCGGCCAGCTCGATGTCCAGTGCGGCGATGGCCGTGGTGCGCGCGGCGGCGCTGTCGCGCTGGGTTTGCCACTGGCGGCTCTCGGCCTGGCGCAGCGCGTGGAAGTGCGCCGGATCCTGCCGCCACGCGTCCTTCCAGCCTTCCTGCGGTACCTCGCCGCCGGTGAAGGCCGGATCGAGATCGGCCAGCAGCGTCGCCAGGTGGTCGGCCGCGTCGACATGCTGCGCCTGCAGCGCTTCGGCCTGCGAGCGTGCCAGCGCCAGCGCCGTGCCGGCAGCGGACAGGCCGGCCTGGCAGCGCGCCTGTTCTGCGGCGGCCCGTTCGCAGGCCTGCCGGGCGTGCTCGCGCAGCGTGGCCGCCTGGCGCGCCGCGTTGTCCTGGCGGGCGACTTCCTGCAGTTCGGCGCCGATGGTTTCCAGCTGGCTGGCCAGCCACGCATGGCGTTCTTCATCGCCAACCTGCGCCGGCACCTGCGCAGCGCCGTCGATGGTGGCCAGCGCGGCCTGCCAGCGTGCTGCGAGCGCGGCAATCGTGCCATCGAGTGCAGACAATTCGGTGCGCACCTGCCCGAGGCGCACGGCGCTGGCGGCGGCCACCGCGCGCTGCGTGGCTTCGATGCCGATCAGCCGCTCGACCTCGCCGCGCGCCGCATCGACCTGGCCGCGCAGCGCGTCGAGCATGGCGCGCAGCCGGTCGTTGCCGTGATACGGGTGTTCGACCGAGCCGCAGACGGGGCAGGGCGTGTCGTCCTGCAGGGTGGCGCGCAGCTGCTCGACGCTGGCGCCGCACGCCGCTTCGGCAACGGCCAGCGCGCGCTGCGCGGCCGCCAGGCCCGCCTTGCCGGCCAGGTGATCGCGCTGTGCGCCATCGGCCAGTGCCTGCGCGGCCGTGCGAGCGCCCTCCAGCTGTGCAGTCTCGGCCTGCAAGGTGGCGCGGCGTGCCCGTTGCGCGGCCAGGTCCTGCCACAGCCGCGCGCCCTCCTGCAGCGCGGTGCGGCGGGCATCGAGTGCCGTGCGGCGTGCGCCCAGCGCCTCCACGTCGAAGGCGGCCAATGCCTGCGTGGCAGCCGCTCGTTCCGTTTCGGCCGCGGCCAGCGTGGCGGCCGCCGCATCGAGACCGGTGCGCGCTGCCCCTTCCTCGTCGCGGTGGCGTGCGACACGTGCCTGCGCATCGGCCAGTCTGGTGGCGATGCCGCGTACCTGGTGATCGGCGCGCGCCGCCTGCGCGAACAGCTCTTCCCAGCGCGGCCACTGCTCGCCCAGCACGGCCCAGTGGCGGTGCGCCAGCTGCCAGGTATGCGTGTATTCCTGGGCGGTGACCAGTTGCCGGCGCTCGTTGCGCTTGTCGGACAGCGCTGCCGCCGCCTTGGTCGAAGCCGCCACCGCCGCATCGCGCGCCGCGCGCGCCTGCGCATGCTGCGGCTGCAGGGTGCCGATGCGCGCGTCCAGCGCCTTGGCCTGGTCCAGCTGCGGCGCCGCATCGCGCTGCGCCGCTTCGGCCGCGGCCAGCCGTGCGGCCGCGGCTTCCTGTGCGGTGGCCGCCGCTTGCTGGGCCAGTGCCGCGCGCTCGGCAGCCTGGCCGCATTCCGTTAGCGATGCCTGCACCTGCGCGGTCTCGTGGGCGATGCGCTGCACCTCGTCGTGCAGCGGGCGCGCCTCCTGCACCGCATCGAGCCGGGCCAGTGCGGCGCGCCGGGGCGACGCCGCTTCCAGCGCGGCGCGGCTGTCCCCCCACGCGGCCTGCGCCGCCGTTACACCTTCCACCAGCTTGCTGCTTTGCCTGTGCCAGCGCAGGTCCGTCTCCACGGCAGCCTTGCGTTCTTCCAGCGCGGCCAGCGCCGCATCGGCAGCGTGCGCACCCTGTTCGGCCAGCGCGCGCTCCTCGCCTGACAAGGGCTTCTGGTCGGCCAGCCGCGCGTGGATCTGCTGCAGCGCCTGCGCTTCCGTGCGCGCCCGTTCGAACGCGCGGCGCGACAGCTCGCTGTAGATCGTGCTGCCGGTGAGCGTCTCCAGCAGCAGGCCCCGTTCGTCGTCCTGCGCCTTCAGGAAGGTGGCGAACTCGTTCTGCGCCAGCAGCACGGCGCGCGTGAACTGGTCGAAGTTCAGGCCGATGCGCGTTTCGATTTCCCCCTTCACCTCCGTCTTGGTGCCGCCGACCGGCTGCAGGTCCGGCAGGCGGTGCAGCGACATGGCCGTCGCTTGCAGGGCGCCGGCGGCCTTCGTGCGGGCGCGGCGCACGCTCCAGCGCGCGCGATAGCTCGTGCCGTCGCCGCCCGTGAAGTCCACTTCGGCGTAGCCCTCGGCGGCGCCGCGGCGCAGCAGGTTGCGGGTGTCGTTCGACTGGATGTGCTCACCGGCGTCCGGCGTCTTGCCGACCGCCTGCACGAGGCGCGGCGTGCGGTCGTACAGCGCCAGGCACAGCGCATCGAGCAGCGTGCTCTTGCCGGCGCCGGTCGGGCCGCTGATGGCGAACAGGCCGGCCGAGGCCAGCGGCTCGCTGCCGAAATCGACCGAGAATTCGTCCGCCAGCGAGGCCAGGTTCCTGCCGCCGATGCGCAGGATCCTCATCGTGCCTCCGCGAGCAGCAGCTCGGCAAACGCGGCCAGCTGGTCGGATGGCGCATCGCTGCCGTATTTCTGGCGGTACAGGCGGCTGAACACCTCGGCCGGCTGCAGCTGCGCCAGCTGGTCCAGCGACACGGCCGCGTCATCGAAGGTGGCGCCGCGCTGGCCGCTGGAGGTTTCGATCTTGGCCAGCCGCACATGCTTGCCTTCCAGCGCCGCCTCGATGCGCGCGCGCAGGCCCGGTTCCGGCGCATCGAGCAGCACGCGCACTTCCAGGTAGGGCTGCGCCTGCGCTGGGGCGGGCGGAAAGTCGAGGGCCTCGAGTTCGTCCAGCACCTGCGCCAGCGGCGCCGGACGGGTGGGCACGCGCAGCAGATGCACGGCGCGCGGCACGGGAATGGCCACCGTGTCGCGCAGGGTCGCGCCATCGAGATCGATGCGCAGCACCTGGTGCTCGTACAGCACTTCGGAAAACGACAGGGGCAGCGGACTGCCGCTGTAGCGGATATGGGCGTGGTGGCCGATCTGCTGGGCCTTGTGCAGGTGGCCCAGCGCGGCGTAGGCGATCTCGGGGCCGAACATCCCCGCCGGCAGCATCTCGGTGCCGCCGATGACGATGCGGCGTTCCGAATCGGCCGACATCTGGCCGTCCACCATGTGGCAGTGGCCCATCGCCACGATCGCCTGGTGCGGTTCGCGAATGGCTTGCGCATGCGCCAGCGCTTCGGCATACAGCTGCGCGATGCCGCCCAAATAGGGATCGACGCCTTCTGCCACCAGCCGCGGCACGTCCGCCGGACGCAGGAACGGCACGGCCAGGCACCAGGCGGCCACGCTCCCGTCGCGGTTCGTCAGGGGCAGGACCATGCGCGCGACATCGATCGCGCCGCCGTCTTCCCGCTCGACGTGGCCGATCACGCGCGTGCCGTGCGCTTCCAGCAGCGGGCCGGGCGCTTCGATGCGGCCTGGCGAATCGTGGTTGCCGGCGGTGACGACGATGTCCAGCCCCGGCACGGCGGCTCTGGCGCGCTGCAGGAAGCGGTACAGCTGGCGCTGCGAAGCGGCGGACGGATTGGCGTTGTCGAACACGTCGCCGGCGATCAGGAGCGCATCGATCTGTTCGGCCACGACGGTGTCCAGCAGCCAGTCGAGGAAGCACTGGTGCTCGTGGTGGCGGTCGAAGTTGTGCAGGGACTGGCCCAGGTGCCAGTCCGAAGTGTGCAGCAGGCGCATAGGATGCGTAGGGCGGGCGTGGTGAGGGGAGCCCGCCAGTGTAGCGCATCCCGGCGGTGGCCGGGTAGGGCCGTCGCGTCAGGCAGCCATGGCCGGCTGACGCCGGCGGCGGCCCGCAAAGCCCACCACGGCCAGACCAGCGCCCAGCATGCCCCAGGTCGTAGGTTCCGGCACCGCGACCAGGTTGTATTCGAATGTGTTGGCGCGGCCGGCAGCGTCGCCCATCGGGTCGAGCGTACCGTTCGGATTGACGTTCGAGTTATAGATCGAGAAACCCTTGGTGAGCGGGTCGGCGTAATAGCCGGTGGCGTTCTCCAGCACGGAATTGATCGCGAACTGGTCGGCCGCCAGGAACACGTACTGGTCGATGGTGGCGTAGTCGCCCTTCGTGGCGGGGTCGAAGCTGATGGTGTTGTAGAAGCGTTTGATGGTGCGGCCATCGCCATCCGTATCGGTATGAATCACGGAGTTGACCGTGCCGACCGTCTTGAAGGTGAACAGCCGGTTGTCCACCTTCAGGGCAACGTCCAGCGCGGCATCGTTGGCACGCATCCAGTGACGGTCGATGCTCGAGGTGACGTTGTTGCTGCTGAAGGCGCTGGTGACGGTGAGCTCGTAGCTGAAGTTGCCGTTGATTTCGCCTTGCGGGAAAAGGCCGTCAAGGAAGAAGCCTGCATTCGTGCCGGTGGTGCGGGTGGTAATGGTGTAGAACTCGGCGCTGGCCGGTACGCAGGCCGCAACAGCAATGACGGCGAGGCCAGTCAGGGCGGCTTTGCGAAGGAATACAAAGGGGCTGACATGCAGGCGTGCTTGTTCTTGGCTTGTTTTCATACTCCGCTCCCGGTTGGACTATCACGCAAATACTAAGAGTATAGGCGCACCAGAGGCGAGGCGGGACATAAACTTGTAACTTCTGCAATATGTGCTTGACATCAAATCGTGCATGGCATCCACCCGTCCTCATTCGGGCGGCATGGGGGCTGGCAACACGCTGGCCAGGCGCTAGAATGGGCAGCCCAACATCACCTTCAGGAGCCGAGTTGACCGTGCCGCCAGTCTCCGTATTGCCCGTGGCGGACCGACCTGCTGCCGCGCAGGCCCTGCTGCCGCCAGCCCCGCCCCGCATCGTGGGACCGGACGGCCTGCCGCTGCTGGGCCGCCATGCCGGCAGCCTGCAGGGGTGCGACTGGCACCGGCTGGCACCGCCGTACCGGCATGGCGCACCATGGCGCTTCCTGCATCACAAGCGCTGGCATTACGTGGCGCTGTCCGCGCCGGAGATGTTCTGCGCGGTGGCGCTGGTGGACCTGGGCTGGTTCACCACCTGCTTTGCCTGGGCGTTCGAGCGCACGGAAGGCGACATGCTGGCCAATTTCGCGCAGGATGGCTGGCCGGGCCGGCTGTCGGGACGGCTCGCCGACGATGGACTCGGTATCAGCCGCTTCGCCCGTGCCGGCGTGACGATCGAACTGGGCCCGGACGGCCTGGCGCTGCGCAGCCCGTGGCTGGAAGTGGATGCGGCGTTCGGCCCGGCCGCGGCGCCGGCGCTGGTGGCGGCGGGCCTGGTGCCGGGCGGCGGCGTGCATGCCACGCAGAAGTCGGGCTGCCTGGCATTGTCGGGCGAAGTGCGCACCTGGCGCGGCGAGCATCCGCTGGCCGGCGGCACTGCCAGCATCGATTACTCGAACGGCCTGCTGCCGCGCGAGACGGCCTGGCGCTGGGCCTCGGCACACGATGGCGACCTGGGTTTCAACCTGGGGACCGGCTATTTCGGCGCCAATGAAAACGCCCTGTGGCTCGATGGCGCGCTGCACCCGCTGGCCGCCGCGCGCTTCCTGCACGATCACCAGGATCCCATGGCGCCGTGGCGCCTGTTCACCGAGGACGATTGCCTGGACCTGGTGTTCACCCCGCAGGCGGCGCGCCGCGAGGAGCGCCGGCTGCGCAGTGCGCGCATCGCCGCCAGCCGTTATGTGCAGCCGTTCGGCACCTATTCCGGCTGGGTGCGCGCCACGTCCGATGCCCCGAAACGCATGGTGGCGCAACTGGCCGGCGTGACGGAACAGCATTTCGCGCGCTGGTAGCGGCCGGAGACCGTGAATGAGCGTCCGCAACCTGGAATACCTGTTCGAGCCCCGCTCGATCGCCATCGTCGGTGCCTCGCAGCGCCCTGGCCGGCTGGGCACGACGGTGCTGGACAATATGGCCGCCAGCGGCTTTGCCGGCCCGCTGTGGCCCGTCAATCCGAAGTACGACACGCTGCGCGGCATCGCCTGCCACGCCCGCATCGCCGCGCTGCCGGCCGCGCCGGACCTGGCCGTGCTGTGCACGCCGCCGGACACGCTGCCCGGCCTGGTGGCGGAGCTGGGCGCCCGCGGCACCCGCGCCGCCATCGTTCTGACGCCGCTGTCGCCGGAACGGGATGCACGCCTGCATGCGGCGCTGCTGAAGGCGGCCCGCCCGCACCTGCTGCGCATCCTCGGCCCCGGCGGCACCGGCCTGATCGCCCCCGCCGCCGGCGTCAATGCCAGCGTCGCGCACGTGGGTGCCCAGGCGGGCATCCGGGCTGGCCAGATCGCCTTCGTGGCGCAGTCGGGCATGCTGATGACGGCCCTGCTGGACTGGGCCGGCCGCCAGCACATCGGCTTCTCGCGCGTCGTGTCGCTGGGCGGCGGCGGCGACGTGGACGTGGCAGACCTGCTCGACTTCCTGGCCGGCGATGCGGACACCCAGGCCATCGTGCTGCACCTGGAAAGCTTCGGCAATGCGCGCAAGTTCCTGTCCGCGGCGCGCGTGGCGGCCCGCGGCAAGCCGGTGGTGGTACTGAAATCGGGCCGCGGCACGGACCGGGAAGAGCGCGTGATCGACGCCGCCATCCGCCGTGCCGGCATGCTGCGCGTGTACTCGTCGGCGGACCTGTTCGACGCGGTGCAGACCGTGGCGCGGGCGCGCACGCCGGCCGCCGCCACCGGCGAGCACGAGCGGCTGGCCGTGATCAGCAACGCGACCAGCCTGGGCCTGCTGGCCACGGATGCGCTGGCGTGGACCGGCGGCCGGCTCGCCACGCTGTCGCCGGCCACCGTGCGCGCCCTGCAGCCGCTGCTGGAAGAGGGCGCGCAGCCGGCCAACCCGCTCGACATCGGCGTGCGTGCCGGCGTGGACCGCCACGTGGCGGCGGTGCGGGCGCTGCTCGACGAGCCAGGGGCGGACGCGCTGCTGCTGGTGCACGTGCCCACCGCCAGCGCCGGCAGCACCGCGGTGGCGCAGGCGTTGGCGCCGCTGGTGCGCGCGGCGCCCCGCACCGTGCTGTCCTGCTGGCTGGGTGGCGACGGCGTGCAGGCGGCCCGCACGGTCTTTGCCGATGCCGGGCTGCCGACCTATGACACGCCGGAAAAGGCGGTGCGGGCCTTCCGCCAGATCGTCCAGTACCAGCGCAACCAGGCGCTGCTGAACGAAGTGCCGGCGCAGGTGCCGGCCACCGGCGAGGCGGAGCGCGCGGCGGCGCGGGCGATCGTGGCGGCAGCGCGCCGGCAGGGCCGCGGCAGGCTGCGCGAGGACGAGTGTCGCACCGTACTGGCCGCCTATGGCATCGGTTCCGTGGCCCCGCAGGACGGCAACGATGGCGGGCCGCCGCTGCGCATTGCCATGCACGTCGATCCCGTCTTCGGTCCCGTGCTGGACTTCGGCCTGGGCGGCGCCGCCGGCCGGCTGGTGCCCGATGGCGCGGCCGGCCTGCCGCCGCTGAACCTGGTGCTGGCGCGCGACATCGTGCGGCGCAGCCGGGCCGGTGGGCTGCTCGCCGACCCGGCCGCCGCGTGCCGGATGCTGGTGCGCGTGGCGGACCTGGTCACCGACCTGGCCGAGGTGGCCGCCCTGCAACTGGACCCGCTGGAAGGCGCCGACGACGAGCTCGGCGCGGCGGCGGCGCACATCGAACTGGGCCCGGCGCGGCCGGAAGCGCTGATGGCGATCCGCCCGTATCCGCAGGCGCTGGAGGAAACGGTGCAATGGCAGGGCGCGCCGCTGCTGCTGCGGCCGATCCGGCCGGAGGACGGGCCGGCCCACGTGCGCTTCTTCGCGGCGCTCGACCAGGACGATGTGCGGCTGCGCTTCTTCACCGTGCTGCGCGAGCTGCCGCCGGCCCAGCTGGCACGGCTGACGCAGATCGACTACGACCGTGCGATGGCCTTCATCGCCACCCGGCCCGGTGCGGACGGCATGGCCGAGACGCTGGGCGTGGTGCGCGCGGTGGCCGATCCGGACAACCACAGCGCCGAGTTTGCCGTCGTCGTGCGTTCCGACCTGAAGGGACTGGGCCTGGGCACGATCCTGTTCGGCAAGCTGGTGGCCTATTTCCGCGCGCGGGGTACCGGCGCCCTGGTCGGCGACGCACTGGCCCGCAACGATGGCGTGCAGGGCCTGGTACGGCGCTTCGGCGGCTCGGTGCGGCCGGGCAGCGCGCCGGACAGCGTCCGCCTCGCCATTCCCTTGCATGGGAAGTCATCCTAGCGCCGTCGGAATTCGCAGCCCCGACCTTGCGCTGTGTCAAAGTGCTTCCGTCGGCCCTATTTACACTCTCAGCTTCCGTACGCTTTCCGCGGGCGCCACGTCGTCCTCGCGCAGCTTGTTCGCAATGCGTCGCGGCGCATCGCAGTTATTTCCAGCTCCTTGCAGTTCATTGCAGTTCATTGCAGTTCATTGCAGTTGGTTGCAGTCGGTTGCAGTTCGTCCGCAGTCCGTTCAGAGTCTAGCCACACCTGGGCACACGATGGGGGAATCCACATGCTAACGGCTACCTATGCGCTGGTTGCCCTGTCCGTCGAGCAGGCCAATATCCGTCTCAGCGTACTTTCATTCCAGAAATATGTGGAGTCGACGCTGACCCGTCAGCACAGCCTCACCCTGTCCCAGCTTGAATACGCATGCGAAACGCTGGAGCGCCTGTACCAGGCCTGCAGCTGGCGCAAGATCGAGCTGTACCTGATCCCGGCGCTGCGCCAGGCCACCGAGCGGGCCGACCAGCTGCTCGACGAGCTGTCGCGCCTGAACGGGTTTGCGCTGGGCATCGTGCGGCGCCTGAAGGAGCGGCTGGAGCATGCGGGGGCCGGCAGCGTGGAGCCGGACCCGGGCATCTGCGAATCGATCGAAACGTTCTGCGGCACGCTGCTGCAGCGCCTGGAGAAGGAAGAGCAGGAGCTGTTCGCCATCGCCCGCAGCGCGATCTGCGGAGAAGCCTGGTTCGCGATCGCCAACAAGCTGCTGGCACACGACGCCCAGGTGGCCGAGGCACGTCGCCACGGCGAGGGCCCCGGGAGCGATGTGATCGCGCTGGTGCCGCGCCTGGCCCCGCCGGCCGAGCCGGTGGCGGCGATCGAGATCCGCATGCCGGCGGCGCGCCTGCGCGAGCGCGAGCGGGCCGCGCCGCGTGCCGCCGCGGCGGACTGAGGCAGGGCGGGCACGCCGTCCGGCCCGCACCGGCGCCGCCGCGAAAAGCGTCGCTGCGCTATGATGGCGTTTTTGATCCATCGATAGCACATCATGTTTGAATTCCTCTTCAAACGCCCGGGCGACAAGGGCACCGATCCGCAGGCAGCCGAAGGCGCCGGCCAGGGCGGTGCGCCGGAGGCCGCGGCCCGCGAAGCGGCCGCCGCGCGGCGCGCCGAGCAGGCCGAACGGGCCCGCACGCTGGCCGCCGACGAGGCTGCTGCCGTCGAGCTGATCCTGCAGAGCGAATTCGCCGACGTGCGGCTGGCCGCTGCCGAGCACGTGGTGTCCCGGCCGATGCTGGAAAAGGTCCAGGCAGCCGTGCGCAACACGGACCGCCGCGTTGCCAAGCTGGTGCAGGGCCGCCTCGATGCACTGCGGCACCGCGAGATGGAAAGCCGCCAGGCCGAGGCCACCATTGCCGCCGCGCAGCGCCTGCTGCAGGACGAAAAGCTGGCACCGAACCAGGTGGCCGACCTGGACCGTCAATGGAAAGTGATCGATGCACCGCCGGAGATGGCCGCGCAGTTCGACCAGCTGCGCGCCGCGCTGGGCAGCCGGCTGGAAGCGCAGGTGACGCTGCAGCGCGCCGCGATCGATGCGCTGGCGGCGCTGCGCCGGCTGGCCAGCGGCGATGGTGCGGAGGCCGAAGCCGAGCTGGCGAAGCTGGAAAGCGCCCACGCCACCTACCTGGCCTCCCCCGAAAAAAGCACGCTGCCGCGCCACCTGCTGGGTGACGTGGAAGAAGCGCTGGCCGGCGCCCGGGCGGCGCTGGCACGGATGAGCGCGGCCGCGGCGCCAGCGCCAGCGGAAGTGCCTGCCGGCGATGCCCCCGAGACGGCCGAGCCGGCCGGTGTGTCCGCCCCGGCCGATGTCGCAACGGCCGACATTGCCGCTGCCGGCGCCACCGATGCCAGCCCGGACACCGCTGCCCCGGCCGGGCCCGCTCCTGCACCCGCCCGTCCGCCCAGGGAAAAGAAGATCACCCCGGCCGACCGCGAGGCCAACGAACGCTTCATGGCCCAGGTCGCTGCAATGGAAGCGGCGCTCGAAGCAGGCCAGCTTCACACGGCCGCCGAGCACGACAAGGCTTTGAAGGACAGCAAGACCGGCCGCCTGACGCCGCAGCAGGGCGAGCGGCTGGCCCATGTGCGCGCCGAACTGAAGCGGCTGTCCGCCTGGGCGCGCTGGGGCGGCAATGTGTCGCGCGAGGAGCTGGTGCATGCCGTCGAAGGCCTGCCGGCGCAGAACCTGGCGATGGCGGAACTGGCCCGCAAGGTCAGCGCGATGCGCGAGCGGTGGAAGTCGCTCGATACCGTCTCGGGCCCGGCGCCGAAAAGCCTGTGGGAGAAGTTCGACGCGGCCTGCACGGCGGCCTACGCGCCGGCCGCCGCACACTTCCGCCACCTGGCCGACGAACGCCATGGCAACGCCGCGAAGGCGCAGGCACTGGTCGACGAGGTGCAGGCGCTGGTGGCCGATTCGCCGGCGGCGCGGGAAGACTGGCGCACGCTGGCGTCGTCCTCGCAGCGGCTGCGCCAGGCCTGGAGCCGCCTCGGCACGATCGACCGCAAGGACAAGAAGCGTCTCGACACGGCCTTCGGCAAGGCGATGGAAACGCTGATGGCGCCGCTGGAAGCGCAGCGCGGCATCGAGGTGGCCCGCCGCGAACAGCTTATCGAGGAAGTCTACAAGCTCGATCCGGCCGATCGCCACACGGTGGACACGCTGCGCGGCCTGCAGGAGGCGTGGCAGGGGCATGCCAAGGCGCTGCCGCTGGAACGCCGCCAGGAGCAGGCGCTGTGGCAGAAATTCCGCGCCGCCTGCGACACGATTTTTGCGAAGCGCAAGGAATCGGCCCACGCCGCCGACCACGAACGCAAGGCCCACCTGCATGCCCGCGAAGCCATCAGTGCCCAGCTGGAGGCCTTCACGTTCGACGGCGACGATGCCGATGCCGATGGCGGCAAGGCGCGCCAGGCGGCCATCACGAAGGCGCTGCGCGATGCGGCCACCGCCTGGCATGCCACCGGACCGGTGCCGCGGGCCGCGGAAGGGCGCATCGAGCAGCGTTACCGCGCCGCTGTCAGCGCGCTGCAAGGGCAGGCCGACACGATCCGGCGACAGGCCGGCACGGCGCAGGCCAATGCCTTGCGCGATCGCCTGCGTCTCGTGCAGGCGCTGGAGGCAGCCGTCGCCGGCACTGAACCCGTGGAAGCCGATGCCTGGAACGGGCGCTGGCAGGCCCTGGCGGCGCTGCCGGGCGACGCCGACCGCACGCTGCATGGCCGCTTCAATGCGGCGCTGGCTGCGGCGGCCGGGGAGGCCAGCGAGCGCGCCGCGTATGCCGCCACGCTGGAAGGGAACCGTGCGCGCCTGCTGACGGAAATCCTGCGGCAGGAAATCGTCGCCGGCATCGACAGCGGCGCCGAGTTCGCGCGCGACCGGCTCAAGATGCAGGTGGAAGTGCTGCAGGATTCGCTCAAGTCCGGCCACAAGGCCGGTGCCGGGGCGGGCCGGCCGGCCGCCGGCATCGCGCCGCCGCTGCTGGCGCTGTGCGCACTGCCCGCGCTGGTGGACGACCGCACCGCCAGCCGCATGGATGCGCTGCTGCGCAAAGAGGCGAAATGACGACAGACGTCTCGAAGCCCGAGCCATCGCCCGGCATCATGGCCAGCCGGGTGCGCATCCAGACCGCCGACTTCGACCTCTCCACCGAAGTGGCGGCGCTGCGGGCCAACGGCGCGAAGGTGGGCGGCATCGTCACCTTCGTGGGCACGGTGCGCGACCTGAACGAGGGGGCGCAGGTGGCCGCGATGGAGCTCGAACACTATCCCGGGATGACGGAAGCCTCCATCGACGCGATCATCGACCAGGCCCTGGCGCGCTGGCCGATCCTCGATGCGCTGGTGGTCCACCGCGTCGGCCCGCTGCTGCCGCGCGACCAGATCGTGCTGGTGGCCGTCACGTCGCCCCACCGCGGCGAGGCGTTTGCCGCCTGCGAGTTCATCATCGACTACCTGAAGACGGCGGCGCCGTTCTGGAAGAAGGAAGACACGCCGGCCGGGTCCCGCTGGGTGGATGCGCGCGTGAGCGACGACGAGGCGCTGCGCAAGTGGGCGCCGCCCGGGCAGGCTGCCACGCAAGGTTGAGTGCCGTATTGACTGGCGTAAAAAAGCCTGCTTGAAATAGTGCCCGCACAGCCCTACTTTATCGCCAGATAAAAAATTCAGGAGCAAGTGCAATGCGTCAAGACAAACTCACCACCAAACTCCAGGAAGCGCTGGCCGATGCCCAGAGCCTGGCCGTCGGGGGCGACAATCCCTACATCGAGCCCGTGCACCTCTTGAGCGCCCTGCTGAACCAGGACGACGGCGGTGCCCGTTCGCTGCTGCAGCGCGCCGGCGTCAATGTCGGCGGGCTGTCGGCCGCGCTGAAAGGCGCCGTCGAGCGGCTGCCGAAGGTGTCCGGCACGGGCGGCAACGTGCAGGTCAGCCGCGAATTCATCAACATGCTGAACCTGGCCGACAAGGAAGCGCAGAAGCGCGGCGACCAGTTCGTGTCCGGCGAGATGGTGCTGCTGGCGCTGGCCGACGACAAGTCCGATGCGGGCCGCCTGGCCAAGGAAAACGGCCTGACCCGCAAGTCGCTGGAGTCGGCCATCGATGCCGTGCGGGGCGGCGGCAAGGTCGATTCGCAGGAAGCGGACGGCCAGCGCGAATCGCTGAAGAAATACACGCTGGACCTGACGGAGCGGGCGCGCCAGGGCAAGCTCGACCCCGTGATCGGCCGCGACGACGAGATCCGCCGCGCCATCCAGGTGCTGCAGCGCCGTACCAAGAACAATCCCGTGCTGATCGGCGAACCGGGCGTTGGCAAGACCGCCATCGTCGAAGGCCTGGCGCAGCGCATCGTCAACAACGAAGTGCCCGATTCGCTGCGCGGCAAGCGCGTGCTGTCGCTCGACATGGCCGCGCTGCTGGCCGGCGCCAAGTTCCGCGGCGAGTTCGAGGAACGCCTGAAGTCCGTGCTGAACGAACTGGCGAAGGACGAAGGCCAGACCATCGTCTTCATCGACGAGCTGCACACGATGGTCGGCGCCGGCAAGGCGGAAGGCGCGATGGACGCGGGGAACATGCTCAAACCCGCGCTGGCCCGCGGCGAGCTGCACTGCGTGGGCGCCACCACGCTGGACGAGTACCGCAAGTACATCGAGAAGGATGCCGCGCTGGAGCGCCGCTTCCAGAAGATCCTCGTCGACGAGCCGACCGTGGAGGCGACGATCGCCATCCTGCGCGGCCTGCAGGACAAGTACGAGCTGCACCACAAGGTGGAGATCACCGACCCGGCCATCATCGCCGCGGCCGAGCTGTCGCACCGCTACATCACCGACCGCTTCCTGCCCGACAAGGCGATCGACCTGATCGACGAGGCGGCCTCGAAGATCAAGATCGAGATCGACAGCAAGCCGGAAGTGATGGACAAGCTGGAACGCCGGCTGATCCAGCTGAAGATCGAGAAGGAAGCCGTCAAGCGCGAGAAGGACGAAGGCTCGCGCAAGCGCCTCGACCTGATCGACGAGGAAATCGCCCGCCTGCAGCGCGAGTACAACGACTTCGAGGAAATCCTGAAAGCCGAGAAGGCCAATGTGCAGGGCACCACGCACATCAAGGAAGAGATCGAGCGCATCCGCCAGCAGATGGAGGAAGCCACGCGTGCCTCCAACTGGGGGCGCGTCTCGGAACTGCAGTACGGCAGCCTGCCGCAGCTGGAAGCGCAGCTGAAGCACGCCGAATCGGCTGGTGCGGACGCAGGCCAGGACAAGCCGAAGCTGCTGCGCACGCAGGTCGGTGCCGAGGAGATCGCCGAGGTGGTGTCGCGCGCGACGGGCATTCCCGTGTCGCGCATGATGCAGGGCGAGCGGGACAAGCTGCTGCACATCGAGGAAAAGCTGCACGAGCGCGTGGTGGGGCAGGACGAAGCCATCGAGGCGGTGGCCGATGCGATCCGGCGTTCGCGCGCCGGTCTGGCCGATCCGAACCGGCCGTACGGTTCCTTCATGTTCCTGGGCCCGACGGGCGTCGGCAAGACCGAGCTGACGAAGGCGCTCGCCGCCTTCCTGTTCGACACGGAGGAGTCGCTGATCCGCATCGACATGAGCGAATTCATGGAGAAGCATTCGGTGGCCCGGCTGATCGGCGCGCCGCCCGGCTACGTGGGCTACGACGAAGGTGGCTACCTGACGGAAGCGGTGCGCCGCAAACCCTACAGCGTGATCCTGCTGGACGAAGTGGAGAAGGCCCACCACGACGTGTTCAACGTGCTGCTGCAGGTGCTCGACGATGGCCGCATGACCGATGGCCAGGGCCGCACGGTGGACTTCAAGAACACCGTGATCATCATGACGTCGAACCTGGGCTCGCACAAGATCCAGTCGATGGAGGATGGCGATCCGGCGGTGACCAAGCTGGCCGTGATGGCCGAGGTGCGCGGCCACTTCCGGCCCGAGTTCATCAACCGGATCGACGAGATCGTGGTGTTCCATGGCCTGGACGAGAAGAACATCGGCTCGATCGCCAAGATCCAGCTGAAGATCCTGGAAGACCGGCTGCAGCGCATGGACATGGGGCTGCGCGTGACGGACGATGCGCTGCAGAAGATCGCCGAGGCGGGCTACGATCCCGTGTATGGTGCGCGGCCGCTGAAGCGGGCGATCCAGCAGCAGATCGAGAATCCGCTGTCGAAGCTGATCCTGGAAGGCCGCTTCGGACCGCAGGACACGATCCGCATCGATGCGCGCGACGGCGCGCTGGTGTTCGCGGCGGACGGCAAGGAGGAAGCCGTCAGCCGCTAGTTCCCTGCACGCGGCCGTGGCTGGTCGACACCTGCCCACGGCCATCGTTCAAGGCGCGCATCGCGCCTTCAGAGCGGCATCCCTACCGGCAGCGCACCTTCGGGTCCGCTGCCGTTTTTCATTGGTGCCGGCGGCAAGTGCCAGCCGGCTTTGCCGCGCAGGGTGTCGAGCAGCCGGGAAGCGGCCAGCAGGTCCGCGGTGCCATGCCCTTCGCTGAATTTGCCGATGGCGAAGCCCAGCAGTTCGCGCGCCTGAGGCACGGAACCCCGCGCCGCCCACGAAGCGGCGAGGCTGGTGGCCGCGCGCAGTTCCCAGGCCGGCGCGCCCTGGTTACGGGCCAGCAGCAGCGCGGCCCGAAACCGCATCTCCGCGCCCGCCGGGTCGCCAGCGGCCAGCAGCCGCTCGCCTTCGATGCGGCGCAGTTCCGCGGCACACCAGCGCGCGCCGCCGCCTTCCGCATGCCGCAGCAGGCGCTCGTCGGCATAGCGCGGATCGAGCGTGGCCAGCGTTTCGAGGTGCGGTGCGGCCAGCGCCGTGCCCAGCGGCCCAGCATCCAGCACGCCGTAGCGGTACTCGCGCGCCAGCATCTGCCAGTGGGGCAGGGCGCAGGATGCCGCTTCCAGTTCTTTCAGCGCGGCCAGCACGGTGGCGCGCTCGCCGCACCACCAGGCCACCGGAATCAGCGCGAACGCCAGCACGTAGCACAGCGAGGCCTGGGCGCCGGGGTTGCCCAGCACCCGCGCACGGAGCACGCCGTTGCGGGCGCGCTGCAGCGCATCGTCGGGATAGCCGAGCAGCCAGCGGCTGCGGGCCAGGGTCACGCCCGCGGCAACGTTTTCATCCGTATGCAAGGCCGTGCGGCCGTTGTTGCCATTGCCGCCGGTGTAGCCATTGCCGCCGGTGTAGCCATTGTGACCGTTCTGACCGTTCTGACCGTTGTGACCTTTGTCACCATCGCTGCCGTTGCCCGCGCCGCCCATCGGGATGCAGCGCGCCTGCAGGGCGGCAGCCAGCGTGGCGGCCGGTGCCTGTTCGCCGGACAGGTGCAGCGCCAGCGCTGCCGCGCGGTCATGGGTGCGCCAGGCCGCGTCGTTGCTGCCGGCCCGCTGCGGGTCGTCCAGGCCCTGCCGGAAGCGGGCGGCCAGCGCCAGCGCCGCGGGATAGTCGCCGGCCAGGATTTCTTCCAGCGCCAGGCCGGAGAAGGTGGTGGCCAGCAGCCCGGGATTGTCCTCGATGCGGCCTGCCAGGGCGAAGGCGCGCGCGTAGGCGGCCCGACCGGCGCCGGGGCCGTCCAGGTAGACGGCCGTGGTGCCCAGCGCCGCGCCAAGCGCCATCGCCACCTCCGCGTCGGCATCGGCCGGCAGGCGCGCGACCGCCTGCTCCAGCAGTGTGCGGTGCTCCGTCAGCTGGCCGCCATCGATCCACAGCGGGCCCGAGGCGATCAGCAGCGCGGTGCCGGCATGTGCGTCGCCATCCGGCCCGAAGGCCCAGTCCAGCGCGTGCCTCACCTCGGCCAGGTCGACTGGGGCGCCGGCCTGCAGGCGCGCGCGGCAGTCCGCGACCAGCGCCGCCAGCACCATCTTTTCCTCGTCGACGGCCAGCAATCGGCGGGCATGGCGGCGGGTGGTCGGATACAGGCGGCAGTGCAGCACACCCTCCAGCATCATCGTCGCCAGCAGCGATTTCGCGCCCAGCGTGGCGATCGCGTCTTCGACGTTGCCGGCACCGATGCCTGCACCCGTGGCGATGCGTGCCGCGCTCGCGAGCGGGAAGGCGGCGGCAAAAATGGCCATCCGCCGCAGCACGGCCGCCTCGACGGCGGTGAGCGTCGCATGCGACCAGTCGAGGCACGCGCGCAGCGAGCGGTGCCGGGCGGCGGCCCCCTTGTCGTGTCCGGCCAGTACGTCGAGATCGTCATCGAGCTGTCGCAGCAGTTCGCGCACCGGCAGCCGGTCCAGCTGCTGCGCCGCCAGGTCGAGCGCCAGCGGCAGGCCGTCGAGGCGCCGGCACAGCTCGGCCACCGCGGGTGTATCGGCCTCGGCCAGTGCAATGCCGTGCAGCGTGGCCACCCGCTCGGCAAACCAGGCAGTGGCGGGCCAGCCCAGCGCTTCGCGCGCGGTGCGCACATGCACGGGTGGCGTGGCCAGAGGCGGCACGCAGTGTACCCATTCGTCGGCAGTGCGCAGCGCTTCGCGGCTGGTGGCGAGCAGGCGCAAACCGGGCACGTCGCGCAACAGCTGCCCGGCCAGCATGGCGGTGGCATCGATGGCGTGATCGCAATTGTCGAGCAGGAGCAGTATGGGGCGGCCGGCGGCATGTGTACGCAGGCCGGCTGCCGGATCGCCCCCGCGCGGCAGGCACCATGCCTGCGCCAGCGCGGCGGCCGGATCCGGCGCGTCGGCCAGGTCGACGCGGCAGGTGACGTACCGGCTTGCGACAGCAGCCAGCACAGCCCGCGCGACGGTGGATTTGCCCACGCCGCCCATACCGGTCAGCGTGACGAGGCGGCGCGCGGGCAGGGCGGCGGCCAGCATGCGCACCAGCGCGGCGCGGCCGCCGTCGTCCGCGGCGGCCTGGGCCGTGGCCCGGCGCACGGGGGCCACGAACACATAGCCCTGGCCCGCCACGCTGACGATCAGGCGGGCCTCGGGGCGGTCGCGCAGTGCCTTGCGCAGCGCCGTCATGTGCACGCGCAGGTTGCTGTCCTCGACCACCGTGGCGGGCCAGACCCGCCGGATCAGCTCGGCCTTCGGCACCGTGGTGCCGGCCTGTTCCACCAGCACGGCGAGCAGGTCGAAGGCGCGCGAACCCAGCTTCACCGGCAGGCCGTCCTCGAGCAGCACGCGCTGCACCGGCAGCAGACGGAAGGAACCGAACAGCAGGCACTCGCCGGCCACCGCGGCGGCATCGGGTGCATCCTGGGTCCCGGTTACGCGGGCTGCCTGCTGCGGGGTGTACGCTGGGTCCATGGCGGGCATCTTCTCGGAGTGGGCATAGCGATGATAAGGACATTCAATGACGGCAAGCTGACAGCGCGCTGCAGGCCTTCGGGCGATCTGCCGTTCATCGCGCTGTCATCCTAATACGGCATCGATGGTAAAGCGAGGTGCCGGGGCCGCACTCCCCCGATCCGGGGAGCGCCCGGGCGCCAATGCCGGGCATATAAATAAGATAACCGTTGCGCTAGAATCGTCGGACCGGGTCGATCCGGCAGCGAGGTGAAGCGCATGGACCGAAAGCATTGGGGAACGGCAGAGGAAGTGGCCTTCGGCGCATTCCGGCTGGTGCCGCACGCGCGCGCCCTGTACCGGCATGGCGCGCGCGTGCACCTGTCCGGCCGCGCCATCGACGTGCTGACGGTGCTGGTCGAACGGGCCGGCACGGTGGTGACGAAGGAAGAGCTGATGGCGCTGGTGTGGCCGCGCACCTGCGTCGAGGAGGGCAACCTGCGCGTGCACGTGGCGGCGCTGCGCAAGGCGCTGGGCAGCGAACGCGCCTACGTGGAAAACATCGTCGGGCGCGGCTATGTCTTCGTGGCGCCTGTCTCGACCGCGACGGCGGCCACGCTGCCATCCCCTCCCGCCGGCAGGACGGCGCCCGGCCCGCGCCTGCTGGGCCGCGACGCGTTCCTGGACCAGCTGGCGCGCGACCTGCCGCATCAGCGCCTGATCACCATCGCGGGCCCCGGTGGCATGGGCAAGACCTCGGTTGCACTGGCGCTGTGTTCACGCACCGGGACGCTGTTCGGGTCGGCCGTGCACGTGGCCGACCTGGCGCCCCTGGCCGATCCGGCGCTGCTGCCGGGCGCCGTGGCGCAGGTGCTGGGCCTGGCGGCCGTGACGCCCGACGGATTGGTCGCTGCGATGGCCGCTGCACTCGCCGGAGGGCAGGTCGGGACCGCACCGGCGCCGCGCGTGTTGCTGGTGCTCGACAGCTGCGAGCACCTGGTGGCGGCCGTGGCCGCGCTGGCGGCACGGCTGCTGCGCGAGCTGCCGGGCGTGCACATCGTGGCCACCAGCCGCGAACCCCTGCATGTGGACGGCGAGCAGGTGCACTGGCTGCCACCGCTGGCCGTGCCGGACGCGTGGCACGAAGCGACCGGGCTGGACCAGCTGGCGGCGTATCCGGCGGTGCAGCTGTTTGTCGAACGGGCCAGCGCGGCTGGCGGCACGTTCCTGCCCGATGCCGCGAACGCCACGGCGATCGCCGGGATCTGCCGCCGTCTCGATGGCATTCCGCTGGCGCTGGAACTGGCGGCGGGGCGCGCCGCATTCTTCGGCGTACAGGAACTGGCGCGCCGCCTGTCCGACTGCTTCGGCGTGCTCACGCATGGCTGGCGCACCGCGCTGCCGCGCCACCAGACGCTGCGTGCCACGCTCGACTGGAGCCACGACCTGCTGTCGCCCGGCCAGCAGGCGACCCTGCGCCGCCTGGCCGTGTTCCGCGGCGCGTTCACGAGCGCCGCCGCGGCGCAGGTCGCGCAGGGCGGCGGCATGGGCGCCACGGCGGCGGCCGAACATGTGCGCCAGCTGGCGGCCAAGTCGCTGGTGGCGCTGGAAGCCGATGCCGGTGCAGCGCGCGAACCACGCTATCGCCTGTTCGATACGACGCGCAGCTATGCGCTGGACCGGCTGCGTGCCGCGGGCGAGGAGGCGGCCGTGATGCGCCTCTATGTGCGGCTGTGGTGCGACCTGCCCGAGGTGGCGCAGCCGCCGGCCGGTGATGGCGCCACCGAGGCCTGGCAGTACGGGCCGGTGGACGATGTGCGCGCGGCGCTGGACTGGTCGTTCGGGCCGGCCGGCGAGCCGCTGGCCGGCGCGCGCCTGGCCGCCGTCTCGGCACCCCTGTGGTACCGGCTGTCGCTGATGGACGAGTACCGCATGCGGCTGGCGCCGGCGCTGGCCTTTGCCAGGGCGGCCGGCGCGGCAGGCGCGCCGCTGGCCATGCTGCTGCACCTGGCGCTGGGGCACACGCTGCTGCATGTGGGCGGCGCCGCGTCGGCCGCGCGCGCCGCCGCGTTCGGCCAGGCCCTGGCGCTGGCGCAGCGGCTGGGCGACGACGATGCCGCGCGGCGCGCGCTGTGGGGCTGCTACGCCGATGCGCTGTTCCAGGGCGAGTACCGGCATGCGCTCGCGCTGGCCTGCCGCTTCGGCACGCTGGCGCGCGCGGCCGGCACGGCAGCGGCCAGCCTCACGCACCGGCGCCTGGTCGCGCGCGCCCTGCATTACCTGGGCGACCAGCGGGCGGCCGGCGAGGAGGTGGCTGCCGTGGTGGCGCATCCGGCGCGCGCCGCCAGCGCCGACGGATTCCAGTTCGATGGACGCGTCTCGTCGCTGGCCATCCACGGCCGGCTGCTGTGGCTGCAGGGCCTGCCCGAGCAGGCGCTGGCGGTGGCACGCGACGGGGTCGACGAGGCGCAACGGCTCGGGCATGCCGTCTCGCTGTGCTTTGCCCTCGTGCTGGCCGTGCCGGTGGCGCTGTGGTGCGGCGACCTGGCGCTGGCGCGCCGCTGCACGGCGCTGATGGAAGAGAGCGCCCGGCGCGACAGCCTGGCGCACTGGCAGTTCTGGTCGCGCGCCTTCCGCGCCGCGCTGCAGCGCCATGCCGGCGAACCGGCCGAACCGGCGGACCTGCTGGTGCGCCATCCGCTATGCGGGGGCCTGCTGCTCGATGTGCTGCCGACGCTGCACCCCGGCCTGCTGACGCCGCGTGCCCTGGTCCGCGCCGAGGAAGGCCGCGCCGGCTGGGCCGGCGCCGAACTGCTGCGCTGCTGGGGCGAGGAACTGGTGCGGGTGGGTGCGCTTGCGCAGGCGGAACGCACGTTCCGGCGCGCCCTGGCGCTGGCACAGGGGCAGGGCGCGCTGGCGTGGGAACTGCGTGCGGCCACCAGCCTGGCCCGGCTGCTGGGCGCACGGGGCGCCGGCCGCCATGGCGCCGATGTGCTGGGCCGGGCATACGCGCGTTGTACCGAGGGCTGGCAAACACGCGACGTGGCGGCGGCGGCGGCGCTGCTGGACCGGCTGGCGAGCGGCTCCCCGGCACCGCTGCGGGCCGACTGCCGGCTGTCGGCGTAAGCTGGCCCGTCAGTGGGAAGTGCGCGACCGCCCTCTGCACGCGCAAGCCATCCGGTTCGGGATTTCACGATACGAAACTACCCCTGTCGTTAATGAAAAGCGCAGCAATCGGACCGTGCCAGGCCCTTTCATGGCGAGAAATGATGTTCCGCATCATGAAATAAGCCTCACAAGTTGTTGAAAAATAAGAGAATAAATTTAATCCTATGTCTTATATAAGACCCGTTGTGCAGTGAACAATCGGGCGTAAGATGTTCCCAACGGATGCGGTTTTTTTTTCTCAACTTCTTTTCAACTTCGGGAGCACATCATGACCACGCGCGAACAGCAGGCCACGGCATTGCAACAGGACTGGGCGGACAACGCTCGCTGGCAGGGCATCACCCGCAGCTACACGGCAGAGGATGTCGTCCGGCTGCGCGGCTCGGTGCAGATCGAGCACACGCTGGCCAAGCGGGGTGCCGAGAAGCTGTGGGGCCTGCTGCGCGACGAGCCGTTCGTCAACGCGCTGGGCGCCCTGACGGGCAACCAGGCGATGCAGCAGGTGAAGGCGGGGCTGAAGGCGATCTACCTGTCCGGCTGGCAGGTGGCAGGCGACGCCAACGTGGCCGGCGAAATGTATCCGGACCAGTCGCTATACCCGGCCAATTCGGTGCCGCTGGTCGTGAAGCGCATCAACAATACCTTCCAGCGCGCCGACCAGATCCAGTGGTCCGAGGGCAAGGACGACATCGATTATTTCGCGCCGATCGTGGCCGATGCGGAAGCCGGCTTCGGCGGCGTGCTCAATGCCTTCGAGCTCATGAAGTCGATGATCGAGGCGGGCGCCGCCGGCGTGCACTTCGAGGACCAGCTGGCCTCCGTCAAGAAATGCGGCCACATGGGCGGCAAGGTGCTGGTGCCCACCCGCGAAGCGGTCGAAAAGCTGAGCGCGGCGCGCCTGGCGGCCGACGTGATGGGCACGCCCACGCTGGTGATCGCCCGCACCGACGCGGAAGCGGCCGACCTGCTGACCTCCGACGTGGACGACAACGACCGCCCGTTCTGCACCGGCGAGCGCACCGTGGAAGGCTTCTACCGCGTGCGTCCCGGCATCGAGCAGGCCATCTCGCGGGCCCTGGCCTATGCCCCGGTCGCCGACCTGGTGTGGTGCGAGACGGGCAAGCCGGACCTGGCCTTCGCGCGCCGGTTCGCCGAAGCGGTGCACGCGAAATTCCCCGGCAAGATGCTGGCCTATAACTGCTCGCCGTCCTTCAACTGGAAGAAGAACCTGGACGACGCCACCATCGCGAAATTCCAGGTCGAACTGGGCGCGATGGGCTACAAGTTCCAGTTCATCACGCTGGCCGGCTTCCACGCGCTGAACTACGGCATGTTCCACCTGGCGCACGGCTATGCGCGCCGCCAGATGGCCGCCTTCGTGGAACTGCAGGAAGCGGAATTCGCCGCTGCCGAACAGGGCTTCACGGCCGTCAAGCACCAGCGCGAAGTGGGCACCGGTTATTTCGATGCCGTCACGCAGACCATCCAGCAGGGCCAGAGCTCGACCACGGCGCTGCACGGCTCCACCGAGGACGAGCAGTTCTTCGACAAGCGCGTGGCCTGACCGGCAGCGCAAGTTCCACGACGACCGCGGCCACGAGCCGCGGTTTGTCTTGCGCGGGCGCGATTTGGGCGGGCGCGCCGATCTCTGGGATAATGGCAGGTCGAACCATCCCGAAGAGAACCATGTTCAGTTACCGCCACGCCTTTCACGCCGGCAATCACGCCGATGTCCTCAAGCATTTCGTCCAGGTGCAGCTGCTGCAGTACCTGAACCAGAAGGACGTGGCGTACAGCTACATCGACACCCACGCTGGTGCCGGCGTGTATGCGCTGGACGGCCCGCAGGCCAGCAAGAACGCCGAGTACGAGACCGGCATCGGCCCGCTGTGGGAGCGCACCGACCTGCCACCGGCGCTGGCCGAGTACGTGAACCTGGTGCGCGGCATGAACCCCAGCGGCAAGATGCGCTACTACCCCGGCTCGCCCTACGTGGCCGAGCAGGTGGCGCGCGAGATGGACCGGCTGCGCCTGTTCGAGCTGCATCCGTCCGACAGCCGCCTGCTGTTCGAGAACTTCACCAAGCTGGAAGAGCACCAGGCCGCGCAGGGCAAGCGCAGCACGGTGCGCGGCAAGCGCATCATCGTCAACAAGGCCGACGGTTTCATGGGCGTGAAGGCGCTGCTGCCGCCGCCATCGCGCCGCGCGCTGGTGCTGTGCGACCCGCCGTACGAGGACAAGCAGGATTACCGCAAGGTGATCGACATGCTGAACGACGCGCTGAAGCGCTTCCCGGCCGGCACCTACGCGATCTGGTACCCGGTGCTGCAGCGCATCGAGGCGCGCAACTTTGCCGAGCGCATGAAGAAATTGCCGGCCGCCTCCTGGCTGAACGTGACCCTGTCGATCTCCGGCCCCACGCCGGACGGCATCGGCCTGCACACCAGCGGCATGTTCATCCTGAATCCGCCGTACACGCTGGAGCCGATCCTGAAAGGCGTGTTGCCCTACCTCGTGCAGGTGCTGGGCCGCGACAAGGGCGCCGGGTTCACGCTGGAAAGTGGCGAAATGACAACAACCAAAAGTGGCCGGACCACTTCGAAAACGTAATTCTCTCCAATTGTCATAAAAGAATTGCCTTCCTGCTCACGGCTGCGGTATCGTGCGGGATCGTTTTCACGCAGGCTCTTCAATGACGCTGGCAGCAAGTCCGGACCTTCCCATGCCGTTCGCCAACCACTTCTTCCTGGCGCGGCAACCCATCCTCAACCGAAGCCAGCGGCTCGTTGCCTACGAGCTGCTGTACCGCAATGCCGAATGCGACGAGGCGCACGTCACCGACGGTGCCGCGGCCACGGCATCGGTGATCGCCCACGCGTCCGAGCTGGGCATGGACAAGGTGGTGGGCGAGCAGCTCGCCTATGTCAATGTGGATGCGGCGGGCCTGATGAGCGATTTCATCCGCTTCCTGCCGAACGACAAGGTGATCCTGGAAGTGCTGGAGACGGTGGAAGTCACGCCGGCCATCGTGGCCCGCGTGACCGAGCTGAAACAGGCCGGCTTCAAGTTCGCCCTCGACGACGTGGTGGGCTCGTCCGACAACCTGGCCAAGCTGCAGCCGCTGATGGACGTGATCAAGGTCGACATCAAGGGCCTGCCGCCCGGTTCGCTGGCCGAACTGACGCGCTCCCTGAAATATCCCGGCCAGAAGCTGCTGGCCGAAAAGGTGGAGACGCAGGAAGAGTTCCAGCAATGCATGGACCTGGGCTTCGAGTATTTCCAGGGCTATTATTTTGCCCGCCCCGTGATCCTGTCCGGCAAGAAGATCGCGCCGTCGCAGCTGGCCGTGATGCGGCTGCTGGAGCTGCTGGCGGCCGACGCCGGCCAGCGCGAGCTGGAACGCCAGATCAAGCTCGATCCCGTGATCACGCTGAACCTGCTGCGCCTGGTGAACACGCCGGCCGTCGGCGCGCGTACCCGCATCAATTCGGTCGGCCATGCGCTGCTCGTGCTGGGACGGCGCCAGCTGCAGCGCTGGCTGCAGATCCTGCTGTACGTGAAGGGGCAGCAATTCGATTCGCCCCTGCTGCAATTGGCCACCACGCGCGGCAAGACGATGGAAAACGTGCTGGCCCAGCTGCGCCCGAACGAGCGCATCGGTGCCGATGTCGGTTTCACGGTGGGCATCATGTCGCTGATGGACACGCTGTTCTCCGTGCGCATGGGCGAGATCCTCGACAGCGTCAACGTGCTGGACGAGGTGCGCGACGCGCTGCTGCACCGCACCGGCAGCTATGGCGACGTGCTGAAACTGATCGAGCTGGTGGAGATGGCGCAGGAGGGCCAGGAACTGACGGCATTGCTGCACAAGGTCGGCCTGGCCCCATCGGCGTTGTATGCCAGCCAGCTGGCGGCCTACGAGTGGGTCAACGACTTCCAGCACGATTATCCGGCGGAAGCGCCAGCTTCGGCCGCGCTCTGACCGGTTCATCGTCGAAAACCCCGGTCACGTGCGGACCGGTACTGTCAGAAGCTGCGGTCACACGTTGCCCTGTTACCGCGGGAAGCGCCGGTCACGTGCTGACCGGTCAGCGTAGCAAGAGCCGGTTGCACCGCCGGGCGACGGCAGCGCGGCGGCGCGCTGCCTTCAACCGTCTTATTGTCCCAACAGCAGGAACACCGTCGGCTTCTTGTGGAAGTCCGGCGCCTGGCCGCCCGCCAGCGCGCTCTGCCACTGCGCTGCCGTGCGCGTGCGGATGGTTTCCGTGGCCAGGCTGATGTCGGTCGCCACGCACAGCAGCGTGCTGGGCTGGCAGCTGGCCACCAGCGCTTCCAGCAGCTGGGCATTGCGGTAGGGCGTCTCGATGAACAGCTGCGTCTGCTTTTCCTGGCGCGAGCGCGTCTCGAGTTCCTTCAGTCTTTTGCTGCGCAGGGCCGCATCGGTGGGCAGGTAGCCGTTGAAGGCGAAGCTCTGGCCGTTGAGTCCGCTTGCCATCACGGCCAGCAGCAGCGACGACGGGCCCACCAGCGGCCGCACCTGGATGCCTTCGCGGTGGGCCAGCCGCACCAGGTCCGCGCCCGGATCGGCCACGGCCGGCACGCCCGCCTCGGACAGCAGGCCCACGTCGTGGCCGGCACGTAGCGGGGCCAGCAGTGCGTGGAGCGCGTCCGCCTTCGTGTTCACGTTCAGTTCCGTGATGCCGATCTCCTGCAGGGGCCGCGCCAGCGGATGCACGGCGTGCACCAGTTTCAGGAAGGCGCGTGCCGTCTTGGCGTTCTCTGCCACGAAGTGCGGCAGCTGCGCGGTGAGGGCCTGCACGTGTTCGGGAATGACGTGGTTCAGTGCCGCGGTTTCGCCCAGCGTGTTGGGAATCAGGTAGAGGGTGCCGGGCATGGTCAGTCCTTGAAAAACGTGACGCCGGCCGCGCGCAGCATGCCGGTCAGGGCGATCAGGGGCAGGCCCGTCAGCGCAGTGGGGTCGGCCGCCTCGATGCGTTCCAGGATCGCGATGCCCAGGCCTTCGTTCTTGGCGCTGCCGGCGCAGTCGTAGGGCTGCTCGATGCGCAGGTAGGCATCCAGTTCGGCATCCGGCAGGTCGCGGAACGTGACGCGCGTGGCGATGTCTTCCAGCTGGCTGCTGCCGTCGCGACTGTCCCACAGGCACAGCGCGGTATGGAAGATCACTTCGCGGCCGCGCATTTTCTGCAGCTGCGCGAGGGCGGCTGCGTGCGTGCCGGGCTTGCCGATCTGCTCGTCGTCCAGCGTGGCCACCTGGTCCGAACCGATGACGAGGCTGCCAGGGTGGCGTGCCGCCACCGCGGCGGCCTTGCCGCGTGCCAGGCGCAGCGCCGTGGCCGACGGTGTTTCGCCGGCCAGCGGCGTTTCATCGATGTCGGGCACGTCGACGGAGAAGGGCAGGCGCAGGCGTTCCAGCAGTTCGCGGCGGTACGCCGAGCTGGAGGCAAGCACGAGGGGCGGTAACTGCAGAGGTGACTGCAAGGGGAGCTGCGGAGTTTGATTCATGGAAAGATTTTAAGTGGCGGGGCGCCACGAATTGTTATATGCTCTGTGCGCCGTGGATGCGGTGTTGCCAGGTCGCTGCAGATTCAGTGCGCCAGCGCCAAAAAAGCCCGCCTCGGACACGCTGCGCACGCAAGTCTTTGACCCGGCGTTGAAAACCCTGTTATTATCGCAGGTTTTCAAGGGAAATTTTAGCCGATGAATGCTGCAACCAATGCCCAGCTGATCGACGCCTTTGAATTCTGCCGCACCGGCAGCACGCGCGATGGCCTTACGCCGGTGGCTGAAATGGAACGTCTTGCACGCGATTGCGCTGCGTCGACCGGTGAGCTGTCCTGGTCGGTTGCCGGCGGCACCAGCAAGCACGGTTTTCCCCGCATGGATGTGACCGTGGCGGGTACGGTCCAGCTGGAATGCCAGCGCTGCCTGCAGCCGTTTGCCTACGCGATCGATTCGGCCACCGTGCTGATGCTTGGCGAAGACGATGCCAAGGCGGATGAAATCGAGGAAGTGATCGACGACGAGAGCATCGACGTGATCGTCGGTACCCGGTCGATGAACCTGATGGACCTGATCGAAGACGAAGCCCTGCTGGCGCTGCCGCAGGCACCGAAACATGACGTTTGCCCCGATGGCTCGTCCCTCGACGTGCTGGCAAGCGACAGGAAATCGCCGTTCGACGCCTTGAAGGCGCTGAAAAAATAAGCTGCGCAGCAGGCGCGGCGGTTCAGGCGAATTGCTCAAATTTGCAGTATCGAATCAGCAGTAGTAAGGAATGTGCCAATCGGGCTGCGAGTATTGGCATTGAGTAGTAATGCAGCAATGGCTTCGTGTGCAAATGCGATGCCGCTGGGATACTCGATTTGCATCTATTTGCCGGTCGATTGTGTTAAAATTTTAGAACTTAGTTTTAGGAGTCATCATGGCAGTTCAACAGAACAAGAAGTCCCCTTCGAAGCGCGGCATGCACCGTTCGCACGATTTCCTGACCGCCCCGAACCTGGCAGTCGAGCCGACCACCGGCGAAACCCACCTGCGTCACCACATCAGCCCGAACGGCTTCTATCGTGGTCGCAAGGTGCTGAAGACCAAAAACGACGAGTAATCGGCGTTTTGGTTTCGGCCAAAGACCAAAAGCGGTGCACGCTGGAATTTCCGACGTGGCGCCGCTTTTTCTTTTCATCGGCCGGAAACGGCTGTGTGGCAAGGCCTTCCGTGTCTGCCTAGTTTCTGCTTCCCCACCGCAGGCCCTGGCGCTCGCCGGGATTGCATCAAGCCCGCAATGACAATCAAAATTTCTATCGACTGCATGGGCGGAGATCATGGCCCGTCGGTCACCATTCCCGCCGCTATCAACTTCCTGAAACGTGAATCCGATGCCGAGCTGATCCTCGTGGGTCTGCAGGACGTCCTCCATGCCGAACTGAAGAAGTGCCATGCGGATGCGCACCCGCGCGTCACCGTGCAGCACGCTTCCGAGCAGGTGACGATGGACGATCCGCTCGAAGTGGCGCTGCGCCGCAAGAAGGATTCCTCGATGCGCGTGGCGATCGAGCAGGTCAAGGACGGCAAGGCCCAGGCCTGCGTCTCGGCCGGCAATACCGGCGCACTGATGGCCGTCTCCCGCTATGTGCTGAAGACGATGCCCGGCGTGGACCGGCCCGCCATCTGCACGATCATGCCGAACATGAAGGATGGCCCGACGTACCTGATGGACCTGGGCGCGAACGTCGACTGCGAACCCCATCACCTGCACCAGTTCGCCATCATGGGTTCCGTGCTGGCGCATGCGATGGAGGGCATCGCCCGCCCGACCATCGGCCTGCTGAACGTGGGCACCGAGGACATCAAGGGCAACGAGGTGGTCAAGGCCACCATTCCGCTGCTGCAGGCCGACCATGCGCGCGGCAAGCTGAACTTCTACGGCAACGTGGAAGGCAACGACATCTTCAAGGGCACCACGGACGTGGTCATCTGCGACGGCTTCGTCGGCAACGTGATGCTCAAGGCCATCGAGGGCCTGGCACGCTTCTTCAAGACGGTGCTGACCACCGAATTCAAGCGCAACCCGGTCACGATGCTGGGCGCCCTGATCGCCCGCAGCGCGCTGAAGCGCATCACGAAACGCCTGAATCCGGCCCGCTACAATGGTGCAAGCCTGCTGGGCCTGCGCGGCCTGGTGTTCAAGAGCCACGGCGGTGCCGATGTGGAAGCCTATGAATGGGCCATCCGCAGGGCGTATGATGCTGCGAAAAATGATGTGCAGCAGCAGCTGGCGGACCTGATCGCCGAACTGATGCCGCGCGAAACGACAACCATTGGGTGAGACGGCATGACTCTGTACAGCAAAATCATCGGCACGGGCAGCTACCTGCCCGAGCAACGCGTCACGAACCAGGAGCTGACCGACCAGCTGGCCGCCAAGGGCATCGAGACGTCCGACGAGTGGATCACGTCGCGCAGCGGCATCTCGGCGCGCCACTACGCGGCGCCGGAACAGAATTCCTCCGACCTGGCCGTCATCGCCGCGCAACGTGCGCTGGCCGCGGCCAACCTGGAAGCGAATGACATCGACCTGATCATCGTTGCCAGCTCCACGCCGGACTTCTTCGGCAGCTTCCCCAGCACCGCCTGCATCGTGCAGCGCAAGCTGGGCATGAGCAATGGCAGCGCCGCCTTCGACGTGCAGGCCGTGTGCAGCGGCTTCGTCTACGCGCTGGCCTCGGCGGACAGCTTCATCAAGTCCGGCATGCACAAGAACGTGCTGGTGATCGGTGCCGAGATCTTCTCGCGCATCCTCAATTTCGAAGACCGCACCACCTGCGTGCTGTTCGGCGACGGCGCCGGCGCCGTGGTGCTGAGCGGCTCCGAAGCGCCGGGCGTGCTGGCCTGCAAGCTGCACGCCGATGGCCGGCATTCCGACATCCTGTCCGTGCCCGGCAACGTGGCCGGCGGCGCGGTGGCCGGCAGCGCCTTCCTGTACATGGATGGCCAGGCCGTGTTCAAGCTGGCCGTCAACGTGCTGGAAAAGGTCGCCAACGAAGCGCTGGAAGCGGCCGGCATGACGAGCGACCAGATCGACTGGCTGATCCCGCACCAGGCCAACATCCGCATCATGAACGGCACGGCGAAAAAGCTGGGCCTGCCATTGGAGAAGATGGTCGTGACCGTCGACCAGCATGGCAACACCTCGGCCGCCTCGATCCCGCTGGCGCTGGACGCGGCGGTGCGCGACGGGCGCGTCAAGAAGGGCGATGTCGTCATGATGGAGGGTGTTGGCGGCGGATTTACGTGGGGTGCCGTCCTGGCAAGGATGTAGCAATACCCCCTTTACCTGCTTGCCAGGACTTGGCGCGGATGTCGTTAGTGAAAACCCGCTCGGCCCGCCACTGGTGTAAGACACCTGCGACCACCGACGCAGCCGGCAGCGTGGGCTGGTGCCTGACACGGGCCTTTTCGGTGTCGGACACCGGTTTTTTGTCACCGCCCAGTCTTACAATAAGCGTTCCACTGCCAGCCTGCCCGGCTTGCAAACGATAACGAGAACAAACGATATGAGCCAATTCGCATTTGTATTCCCCGGCCAGGGTTCCCAGGCCGTGGCCATGATGGCCGGCTTCAACGGCAACCCGGTCGTCGAACAGACGATCGCCGAAGCGTCCGACGCGCTGCAGTTCGATCTCGGCAAGCTGATTGCCGAAGGCCCGAAGGAAGACCTCGATCTCACCACCAACACGCAGCCCGTGATGCTGACGGCCGCCGTGGCGGTCTACCGCGCCTGGATCGCTGCCGGCGGTGCCGTGCCGAGCGTCGTTGCGGGCCACAGCCTGGGCGAATATTCCGCGCTGGTTGCGGCCGGCGTGATCCCGTTCAAGGATGCCGTGCCGCTGGTGCGCTTCCGGGCGCAGGCGATGCAGGAAGCCGTGCCGGTGGGGCAGGGCACGATGGCCGTGGTGCTGGGCCTGTCCGACGACGACGTGCGCGCCGCCTGTGCGGAAGCCGTCGCCGCCGATCCGACGCAGGTCGTCGAACCCGTCAACTTCAACGCGCCGGCCCAGGTCGTGATCGCCGGCCACACGGCTGGTGTCGAGAAGGCCTGCGAGATCGCCAAGGCGAAGGGCGCCAAGCGCGCCATGCGCCTGCCGGTCTCGGCGCCGTTCCATTCGTCGCTGCTGAAACCGGCGTCGGACCGCCTGCGCGAGTACATGGCCGGCCTGCATTTCGAGGCGCCGCAGATCGACCTGATCAACAACGTCGACGTGGCCGTGCTGCGCGATCCCGCCAGCATCAAGGATGCGCTGGTGCGCCAGGCCGCCGCGCCGGTGCGCTGGGTCGAGACGATGCAGAAGGTGGCCGACAGCGGCATCACCCAGGTGATCGAATGCGGTCCGGGCAAGGTGCTGATGGGCCTGACCAAGCGCATCGACGCGCGCCTCGTGGGCGACGCGATCACGGACCAGGCATCGCTCGAGCGCGTGCTGGCGGCGCTGCAGTAATCGTTAACAAGAATCGTCAACAAGAACGGAGAACCATATGAATCTGTCCAACCAGGTCGCCCTCGTCACCGGCGCATCGCGCGGCATCGGCAAGGCCATCGCCGAGGAACTGGCGCGCCAGGGCGCGACCGTGATCGGCACCGCCACCACGGAAGCGGGCGCCGCTGCCATCTCCGCCTATCTCGCCGACATCGGCAAGGAAACGGGTAATGCGGCTAGCAAGGGCATCGTCCTGAACGTTACCGATGCAGAGCGCTGCAGCGCCGTGCTCGATGAAGTCGCCAAGGAAGCGGGCCCGATCGCCATCCTCGTCAACAATGCTGGCATCACCGCCGACCAGCTGGCGATGCGCATGAAGGACGACGAGTGGGACAAGGTCATCACGACCAACCTGACGGCCGTCGGCCGCCTGGCGCGCGGCGTGCTGCGCGGCATGATGAAGGCCAAGGCCGGCCGCATCATCAATATCACCTCGGTGGTGGCTTCTTCCGGCAACCCGGGCCAGATGAACTACGCGGCGGCCAAGGCCGGTGTGGAAGGCATGTCGCGCGCGCTGGCGCGGGAAATCGGCAGCCGCAACATCACCGTCAACTGCATCGCGCCGGGCTTCATCGACACGGACATGACGAAGAGCCTGGGGGAAGACCAGCACGCCGCACTGCTCACGCAGATTCCGCTCGGCCGTCTCGGCAAGCCGGAAGATATCGCCGCCGCGGTCGCTTTCCTGGCCTCGCCGCAGGCCGCTTATATCACGGGCACGACGCTGCACGTGAATGGCGGCATGTATATGAACTGAGCGGAAGTCGACGCTTCGAGCAAATCGATTGACGGGTGGCGAACGCGTTATTTAACAGTTCGATCCTGTCTTTTAACAGCGATTTCGGTAAAGCTGAGCACAGAAGCCGAAATTAGTTTTTCGGCGCGCAAACCTGATAAAATGCGCGCTTTCCGTAACATACCCCACAATGGAGCCATAACATGTCCGATATCGAACAACGCGTTAAGAAGATCGTCGCCGAACAACTGGGCGTCGCCGAAGCAGACATCAAGAACGAATCGTCCTTCGTCGATGACCTGGGCGCCGACTCCCTCGACACCGTTGAACTGGTCATGGCACTGGAAGACGAGTTCGAAATGGAAATCCCTGACGAACAGGCAGAAAAGATCACCACCGTGCAGCAAGCGATCGACTACGCAACGAACCACGTCAAGGCCTGATAGGCCGACGTTGTTGCTGTACCCGATCGACTCCAGGAGAATCGCTTGAGTTCCAAAAACCGTCGTGTGGTGGTTACCGGTCTCGGTTGCGTGTCCCCGATCGGCAATACGATTGCCGAAGCGTGGAACGCGGTCACCGAGAGCAAGTCCGGTATCGCCAACATCACCAAGTTTGATGCCAGCGCGTTCTCGACCCGCTTTGCCGGCGAGGTCAAGAACTTCAACGTCGAGGATTACCTCGACGCCAAGGAAGCCCGCCATATGGATGCGTTCATCCATTTCGGCATGGCCGCAGGCATCCAGGCGATCCAGGATTCCGGTCTGGTCGTCACCGAAGAGAACGCCGATCGCATCGGCGTGATCATCGGCTCCGGCATCGGCGGCCTGCCGATGATCGAAGAACAGAAGCAGGATTACGACAAGCGCGGTCCGCGCCGTATTTCGCCGTTCTTCGTGCCGGCCTCGATCATTAACATGATCTCCGGTAATCTCTCGATCAAATATGGCATGCGCGGTCCCAATCTGGCGATCGTGACGGCCTGTACCACCGGCCTGCACAGCATCGGCGCGGCGGCCCGCCTGATCGAATATGGCGATGCCGACGTGATGATCGCCGGCGGTGCCGAATCGACCGTGTCGCCGCTGGGCCTGGGCGGTTTCGCCTCGGCACGCGCGCTGTCGTCCCGCAACGACGATCCGGCCACCGCGTCCCGCCCCTGGGACAAGGACCGCGACGGCTTCGTGCTGGGCGAGGGCGCCGGCGTGATGGTGCTGGAAGAGTACGAACACGCGAAAGCGCGTGGCGCCACGATCTACGCGGAACTGCTCGGCTTCGGCATGAGCGCGGATGCGTACCACATGACGTCGCCGCTGGAAGACGGCCGCGGCGGCGCCAAGTCGGCCATCGCGGCGATGAAGAACGCCGGCATCAATCCGGACCAGGTGCAGTACCTGAACGCGCACGGTACGTCGACCCCGCAGGGCGACGTGGCGGAAGTCTCCGGCATCAAGCTGGCCTTCGGCGACGCAGCGAAGAACCTCGTCGTCAGCTCCACCAAGTCGATGACGGGCCACCTGCTGGGTGGCGCGGGCGGCCTGGAAGCCGTGTTCACCGTGCTGGCGATCCACCACCAGGTGGCCCCGCCCACGATCAACCTGTTCAACCAGGATCCGGCGTGCGACCTGGACTTCTGCGCCAACACGGCCCGGCCGATGGCGATCCAGTACGCCGTCAAGAACTCGTTCGGCTTCGGCGGAACGAACGGCAGCCTGGTCTTCGGCAAGGTCTGAGCACGCGGTTCGCTGCGTAGCTGACCCTGTTTCGCTCGCGCCGGTATCGCCGGGGCGAGCGGCGGCCGGCGGGCGTTCCCGCGACATTGTTTTATCCCCGCTGTTTCCCCTCCTGCTGCATCCGCACACGCCATTTTCCTGGCATTCAGGCATTTGCGCGCCCGCTTTTGGCTTTTCGCCTTTCTCGCCCCGCGCTTTCCACGTAAGGTTCCGCCGTCCTGCCCGGGAGCGCAACGATGTCGATTGCCGTGTCCGCCGTGATCCATCCTTCCCGCCTGCTGCGCAGGGCGCGGCTGCTGTTCTGCGCCCTGTTGCTGGCCTGTTGCTTCGTCGTCGAACCACCCCTCCTGGCGTTGCTTCTGCTCGCTGCAGCCACGGCTGGGGCGGCCATTCCGAGGGGGATTGTCAAGCCGGCGCGCATTGATATTTCGGGTGTCGGGCACATACGCCTGACGGTATACCACCATGTGGATGCGTCGCGCCCGGTGGCCGGCCAGCCGGTGCGGCTGCTACCGGGCTCGACCCTTTGGCCGGCCCTGTTGCTGCTGCGCCTGGGGGAGGAGGGCGGCCGCGTCCACTGGCTGGCCGTGCTGCCGGACAGTGCAACGCCGGATGTGCGGCGCCGGCTGGCACTGGCCGCGCGTGCCATCGCCGTGCACGGCTAGCGGCAAAATAAATCGGGCCAACCCCTGAAACAATTGCGGCGCGCTAACTCTATCCGTTTGAGCGCCCGCGGAGGACCTGGTGTGACGACAGACCGTGAGAGCGATCAGCTGCTGGTCGATCGAGTCCAGGCAGGTGAACGGCAAGCCTTCGACTTGCTCGTGTCGAAGTATCAGCGCAGGCTGATGCGGCTGGTGTCGCGCATCGTGCACGATCCGGCTTCGGCGGAAGACGTGGTGCAGGAATCCTTCATCAAGGCCTTTCGCGCGCTGCGCCACTTCCGCGGCGATTCCGCCTTCTACACCTGGCTGTACCGGATCGGGATCAACACCGCGAAGAACTTCCTGGTGACGCAGAACCGCCGCACGCCAACATCCACGGACACGGATGCGGAAGGCTCGGAAGTCTTCGACGAGGCTGAAGGGCTGCGCGACATCAACACGCCCGAGTCGATGCTGGCCACGAAGCAGATCGCGGAAACGGTGAACGCGGCAATGGATGCGCTGCCGCTGGATCTGCGCACGGCCATCCTGCTGCGCGAGATCGAAGGACTGAGCTACGAAGAGATCTCCGACATCATGGCCTGCCCGATCGGCACCGTGCGCAGCCGGATTTTCCGGGCCCGCGAAGTGATCGCCGACAGATTGCGCCCGCTCCTCGACCTGCCGGTTGACAAGCGCTGGTAGGCGGTGAACACTGACAGTCGAGCGCGTGTGCTTTTTGATCAAAGGTGCAACGAATCCTGCTCAGTGCTTTCCGCACCCTTGATCTGGCACCGGGCGCGCGCCGGCCACGCCCTGGCTGTCGCCCTGCTGTGCCTTGCTGTGCTTGTTTTGCTTGACTGTTTGACGGCCTTTTCGGCCTCGATGGGATGTGCGATGGATACCCCGACCCGGCTGCAGGAAAACATCTCCGCCATGGTGGACGACGAGCTGCCGCCCTGCGATGCGGAGCTCACGCTGGCCGCGCTGGCGGGGCTGGAAGGGCGCACCGCCTGGCATCTGTATCATCTCATCGGCGACACGCTGCGCGCCAGCACCCCCAGCGGCGCACTGTCGGAAGGCTTTGCCGACCGGCTTGCCGCCCGCCTGGCAGCCGAAGCGACACCGGTCCGCGACGGCGCTCCGGCACCCCAGGGGCCGCGGGACGACAACGCCGCGTCTGCCGCCGCCGTCACCCCCTGAACCGCCCGGTTCCTCCGACGGCCATCGATCCGGACTTCGTCCAGACTGATCCGGCAATTCGTTCAAACCCTGCGGCGCTCACGCCATGACACGTTCCAGGCGGTGGGCACCGACAGCAATTGGCGCCGGGCGTGACCTGGCGCGCATTCCTGTGACAAACCCTTTTCACCCGATACGGCACGCTACAAAACCCCTCTTGAAATCTGTTATCGTCTGCAACATCTTGTGAGTGCTGCAACGTCCGGTTTTCGCTTACCATAGCGCGAACCGGGCCTCACCCTCGTTCGTACCATACCAAAAAGCGATAATATTTTATGAAAACCTATTTCTCCGCTGGTAATAAAACCTTGTCGGCGCTGCTGGTCAGCGCAGGGTTCCTGTTTGCCCAGGCACCGCTCGGCCTGGCACCTGCGCACGCCGCCGCGGCTTCCGTCGCCGGCCTGCCGGACTTCACGGACATGGTCGACAAGGTCGGTCCGGCCGTCGTCAATATCCGCACCACCGAGCGCCTGAAGGGCCGCGAGCCGGGCGGCGACGAGGACGAGATGCAGGAATTCTTCCGTCGCTTCTTCGGCGGCCAGATGCCGACGCCGCGCCGCGACGGCCAGACGCCACGCGGCAACAACCGCCGCGGCGCGCCACAGGAGCAGGAGGTCCAGCGTGGCATCGGTTCCGGCTTCATCACCTCGGCGGACGGCTACGTGCTGACCAACGCGCACGTGGTGGCCGGCGCCGACGAAGTCTATGTCACGCTGACGGACAAGCGCGAATTCAAGGCCAAGGTGCTGGGTGCCGATGCGCGCACCGACGTGGCACTGCTGAAGATCGACGGCTCGCGCCTGCCGGTCATCTCGATGGGCGACTCCAACAAGATCCGCGTCGGCGAATGGGTGATCGCGATCGGCTCGCCGTTCAACCTGGAAAACACCGTCACGGCCGGCATCATCTCGGCCAAGGCGCGCGACACGGGCGAATTCCTGCCGCTGATCCAGAGCGACGTGGCCGTCAACCCGGGCAACTCGGGCGGTCCGCTGATCAATATGCGCGGCGAAGTCATCGGAATCAACTCGCAGATCGCCACGCTGTCCGGCGCCTATAACGGCATCTCGTTTGCCGTGCCGATCGACGAGGCGATGCGCGTGGCCGACCAGCTGAAGAAATCCGGCAAGGTCACCCGCGGCCGCATCGGCGTGGAGATCACCGAGCTGTCGCGCGACGTGGCGGAAACGCTGGGCCTGAAGGAAGGCCGCGGCGCCGAAGTGGCCCGTGTGGAAGAGGACAGCCCGGCGGCGAAAGCGGGCGTGCGCGCCGGCGACATCGTCACCAAGTTCAACGGCACCGAGATCGCCAAGTCGGCCGACCTGCCGCGCCTGGTCGGCAACACGGCGCCGAACACGCGTGCCACCATTACCGTCTGGCGTGCCGGCAAGAGCGTCGACCTGCCGGTGACGATCGCCGAGCTGGAATCGGACACGCCGGCCAAGGGCGGCCGCGGCCCCAATGGCAGCAAGCCGAAGGCGGAAGCGGCGGTCAATGCGCTGGGCCTGAAGGTCTCCGACCTGCCGGCGGCGGACCGCAAGGAGCTGGGCGTGGCCGGTGGCGTGAAGGTCGACGCGGCCGAAGGCGTGGCCGGCGGCGCGGGCGTGGAAGAGGGCGATGTGCTGCTGCAGCTGAACAACAGCCCGATCACGGATGCAAAGCAGTTCAATGCGCTGGTGAGCAAGCTCGATCCGAAGAAGAACGCCGTGCTGCTGGTGCGCCGCGGCGAGCGTTCGGCGTTCCTGACGGTGCGTCCGGCACCGGTGCCTGCACCGAAGTAATGTCGGTGCGGCCGGCGCTTCATCCGGAGAATGGCGCAGTGCCGATGCCGGCGCTGCGCCTGACGCGACGGTGCTTCATTGTTTACTGGCACAACGCGTGAACGGGATGCCGTCCCTGCCGCGCTTTACCTTGTATTCGCGCAGGGAATGAGCCGGATGCCGCTCCTCCCGTGCCTTGCCTTGTATCCGCGCAGGGAATGAACCACATGCCGCCCATGCTGTGCTTCACTTTGATTCGCGCAGGGAGTGAACCACATGCCGCCCACACTGCGCTCCACTTTGTATTCGCGCAGGGAATGAACCACATGCCGCCCATGCTGCGCTTTACCCTGTACTCGCGTAGCTATTGCCACCTGTGCCAGGACATGCTCGATGCCCTGCTGGCACTGCAAAGCCCGGCCCGGCCGTTCGCCGTCGACGTGATCGACGTGGACGCCGACCCGGCGCTGGTGGCCCGCTTCGACGAGCTGGTGCCGGTGCTCTTCGCGGCCCCGGACGGCCCCGAGCTGTGTCATTACGTCCTTGACGAGACGGCGGTGCTGGCTGCCCTGGAAGGCGCGGCGCGCGGCAGCTGAGCCCCTGCCAACCCGTCCCCGCCGGAATTCGGGCTTTCCACCCTGAAATCCGGTAAAATGCCGGGGGTTTTCCTTGCAGGTTTCCGAATCAGGCGCTCGGCAGGGCTTCCCGCCCGGAGCGCTTTTTGTATTGGCTGCCCGGCAGCGCGGCTTTTTCAGCGCCCGCGCCGAGGATTTGCTTGACACCGCTTGAACTTAGTTTGAATTCAGCTTGAACCTAATGAACAACATTCGCAATTTTTCCATTATCGCGCACATCGACCACGGCAAATCGACGCTGGCGGACCGCATCATCCAGCTGTGCGGCGGCCTGTCGGACCGCGAGATGGAATCCCAGGTGCTCGATTCGATGGACCTCGAGCGCGAGCGCGGCATCACCATCAAGGCGCAGACCGCGGCCCTGAAATACAAGGCGCGCGACGGGGTCGTCTACAACCTGAACCTGATCGACACACCGGGCCACGTCGACTTCTCGTATGAAGTCTCGCGCTCGCTGTCGGCCTGCGAAGGCGCGCTGCTGGTCGTCGACGCCTCGCAGGGCGTCGAGGCGCAGACCGTCGCCAACTGCTACACGGCGCTGGACCTCGGCGTCGAGGTCGTGCCCGTGCTGAACAAGATCGACCTGCCGAACGCCGATCCGCCGTCCGCCATCGCCGAGATCGAGGACGTGATCGGCATCGAGGCCGGTGACGCGGTGCACTGCTCCGCGAAGACGGGCCTGGGCGTCGAGGACGTGCTGGAATCGATCATCGCCAAGGTACCGGCACCGAAAGGCGATCCGGACGCACCGCTGCAGGCGCTGATCATCGACTCGTGGTACGACGCCTACGTGGGCGTGGTGATGCTGGTACGCGTCGTCAACGGCACGCTCAAGCCGAAGGAAAAGATCCGCCTGATGGCCACCGAGTCGGTGCAGCTGGTGGAAGACATCGGCATCTTCTCGCCCCGTTCCGTGTCCTTGCCGCAGCTGTCGGCCGGCCAGGTGGGCTTCGTCATCGCCGGCATCAAGGAACTGAAGGTGGCCCGCGTGGGCGACACCATCACCACGGCCGCCAAGCCGGCGCCGGAGCCGCTGCCCGGCTTCAAGGAAGTGCAGCCGCAGGTGTTTGCCGGCCTGTTCCCGGTCGAGGCGAACCAGTACGACGCGCTGCGCGACTCGCTGGAAAAGCTGAAGCTGAACGATGCCGCGCTGATGTACGAGCCGGAAGTGTCGCAGGCGCTGGGCTTCGGCTTCCGCTGCGGCTTCCTCGGTCTGCTGCACATGGAGATCGTGCAGGAGCGTCTCGAGCGCGAGTTCGACATGGACCTGATCACCACCGCGCCGACCGTCGTCTACGAAGTCGAGCAGCGCGACGGCACCATCCTGAAGGTGGACAATCCTTCGCGCATGCCCGATCCGTCGCACATCACCGAAGTGCGCGAGCCGATCGTCACCGTCAACCTGTACATGCCGCAGGAATACGTGGGGTCCGTGATCACGCTGTGCATCGGCAAGCGCGGCGTGCAGCTGGACATGGCCTACCACGGCCGCCAGGTGAAGCTGGTGTACGAGATGCCGATGGCCGAGATCGTGCTGGACTTCTTCGATCGCCTGAAATCGACGTCGCGCGGCTATGCGTCGATGGACTACGAGTTCAAGGAATACCGCTCGGCGGACGTCGTCAAGGTGGACATGCTGATCAACAGCGAGAAGGTCGATGCGCTGGCCATCATCGTGCACCGCGCCAATGCGCCGTACCGCGGCCGCGCCGTGGCGGCGAAGATGCGCGAACTGATTCCACGCCAGATGTTCGACGTGGCCATCCAGGCGGCCATCGGCTCGAACATCATCTCGCGCGAGAACGTCAAGGCGCTGCGCAAGAACGTGCTGGCCAAGTGCTACGGCGGCGACATCTCCCGCAAGAAGAAACTGCTGGAAAAGCAGAAGGCCGGCAAGAAACGCATGAAACAGGTGGGCTCCGTGGAAATTCCGCAGGAAGCGTTCCTGGCAATCCTTCAAGTGGACGAAAAATGACACTGCAAAGCATCCTGGGAAATTTCGCGCTGATCCTGTTCGTCCTGATGATCGTCACGGGGATCGTCTGGGTCCTGGACGTGTTCCACCTCTCGAAGGGCCGCCGCGCGGCCGCCGACCGGGCGCTGGCCGACTACGATGCCCGCACCGCCAAGCTGACGGCGGACGGCATCCAGGTCGATACGAACACCACGGCGCGCCGCGCCCAGATCGAGGCGGACCTGCTGCGCCAGCCCACCTGGGTGGAGTATTCGGGCAGCTTCTTCCCCGTGATCGCGCTGGTGTTCGTGCTGCGCTCGTTCCTGTTCGAGCCGTTCAAGATCCCGTCGTCGTCGATGGTGCCGACCTTGCTGGTGGGCGACCTGATCCTTGTGAACAAGTTCACGTATGGCATCCGCCTGCCGATCGTCAACCAGAAGATCATCCAGATCAACGACCCGCAGCGCGGTGACGTGATGGTGTTCAAGTACCCGATGGACATGAGCCAGGATTACATCAAGCGCGTCGTCGGCGTGCCGGGTGATAAGATCACTTATGAGAACAAGCGTTTGACGGTGAACGGCAAGCCGGTCACCTATGGCGCGCTGGACGATTACCTGGACGACGAAAGCCTGGTCTACAAGAAGCAGTTCACGGAAGGCCTGACGGGCGTCGAGCACCGCATCCTGAACGACGAACGGGCCGGCACGCTGAACCTGTCCGACGTGCGCGATTTCCCGCACAAGGATGCCTGCACGTATTCGTACGAAGGGTTTACCTGTGTCGTTCCGGCTGGCAACTACTTCATGATGGGCGATAACCGCGACAACAGTGCGGACTCCCGTTACTGGGGCTTCGTGCCGGACAAGAACATCGTCGGCAAGGCCGTGGCAGTCTGGATGAACCTGTCCAACCCACGCCGCATCGGCGGCATTCAGTAAGGAGTGGCGATGGTCGTGTCTGCCAAACAGAAGGGCATTTCGCTGGTCGGGCTGATCGTGCTGCTGGCGCTGGTCGGCGTCATCGGCCTGCTGGCCATGCAGGTGCTGCCGACCTACAGCGAGTACCGCTCGATCACGGCGGCCGTCGCCAAGGCCAAGACCGCCGGCACCACGCCGCAGGAAGTGCGCGCCTCGTTCGACAAGAGCGCCGAGGTGAACTACATCAGCGCCATCAGCGGCCGCGACCTGACGATCGAACGCAACGAGGGCGGACTGGACGTATCGTTCGCCTACGACAAGAAAATCCACCTGGCCGGGCCGGCCAGCCTGCTGCTCGAATACAGCGGCTCGACCGCCAAGGGCGGCGCCACCACCAGGGCGGAATAGGAACCCGATGAATCTACAGTTATTGCAAACCCGCCTGGGCCACACGTTTCACGATGCTGGGCTGCTGCAGCAGGCCCTGACGCATCGCAGCCACAGCAGTTTGCATAACGAACGCCTGGAATTCCTGGGCGACTCGATCCTGAACTGCGTGGTGGCCTCGATCCTGTACGAGCGCTACGAGCAGATCGACGAGGGCGACCTGTCCCGGCTGCGCGCCAACCTGGTCAAGCAGCAGTCGCTGTACGAAATCGCCCAGAAGCTGGAGCTGTCGCAGTTCCTGCGCCTGGGCGAGGGCGAGCTGAAATCGGGCGGCTTCCGCCGGCCGTCGATCCTGGCCGACACGCTCGAAGCACTGCTGGGCGCCACCTACCTCGATGCCGGCTTCGATGCGGCGGCCAAGATGATCCGGGCGTTCTACATCCCGATCCTGGACACCGTCGATCCCCGCACGCTGGGCAAGGATGCCAAGACGCTGCTGCAGGAATTCCTGCAGAGCAAAAAGATTTCGCTGCCGCTGTACAACGTCGTTGCCACCCATGGCGCCGCGCACAGCCAGGAATTCGAGATCGAATGCCTGGTGCCGAAGCTGGGCATCCAGGTGTATGGCCGGGGCGGCAGCCGCCGTGCCGGCGAACAGGCAGCGGCCAAGCTGGCGCTGGACGTGGCCGAGCAGGCCATGATGAGGGCGCCCGCCGCGGCGCGCAAAAGCAAGCCCCGTGCCGCACAGCTGAAGCTGGCGGGCATCGCCACGGTCCAGGACGACCCGACGGCGCACAAAAAGCTCGCCAACAAATAATCGAGAACACCATGACTGACGCACCCACCCCCGCCGGTTTCCGCTGCGGATACATTGCCATCGTCGGCCGCCCGAATGTGGGCAAGTCGACGCTGATGAACACGCTGATCGGCGCCAAGGTCAGCATCACGTCGCGCAAGGCGCAGACGACGCGCCACCGCATCACGGGCATCCAGACGCTGACGGACGCCCAGTTCATCTACGTCGACACGCCGGGCTTCCAGACGCGCCATTCGAACGCGCTGAACAAAACGCTGAACAAGACGGTGACGGGCACGCTCGACTCGTCCGACGTGATCCTGTACCTGGTGGAAGCGGGCACCTTCGGCGCCGCCGACCAGCAGGTGATCGACCTGCTGCCGAAGGACGTGCCGGTGGTCCTGGTGATCAACAAGTCCGACCGGGTGAAGGACAAGGCCGTGCTGCTGCCGTTCGCGCAGGAAGTGGCCTCGAAATTCAATTTCGCCGCCGTGGTGCCCGTCTCGGCGAAACTGCGCTTCCAGCTGGACGGCCTGCAGAACGAGATCAAGCGCTTCCTGCCGGAGAACGACCCGATCTTCGGCGAGGACGACATCACCGACCGCAGTGAAAAATTCCTGGCCTCGGAGATCGTTCGCGAAAAACTGTTCCGCTTCGTGGGCGACGAGCTGCCTTACACCAGCACCGTGCTGATCGAGAAATTCGAACAGGAAGGCAACCTGCGCCGGATCTTCGCCGCCATCCTCGTCGAGCGCGACGGCCACAAGTCCATGATCATCGGTAACAAGGGCGCCCGCCTGAAGGAAGTCTCCACCCAGGCCCGCCAGGACATGGAAAAGCTGTTCGGCGGCCCCGTCTACCTGGAGATCTGGGTGAAGGTGAAATCCGGCTGGGCCGACAACGAAGCCGGCCTGCGCGCCTACGGCTACGAGTAAGCCATCCATGGCCGAGTCCGTGTCAACATCGGGGTCAGTCACCAAAGTTGACACGAGCTCGGCCGTTGCAAGCGATGTCGCTACGGTCGAGCCCGTGTCCACCGTGGGGGCAGAGGCGGGGTTTCGGGAAGCGCAGCTTTCCCCCGACGAAGCGGTGATGGCTTGCAAGCCATCACTCCTTCCAGCCCCCGACGTGGACACGAGCTCAGCCATGGAAGTCCGCGATCGCGAAGACTTCTACGTCGTTACAGCAGAGCCCGTGTCCACTTTGGTGCCTGACCCCGAAGCGGACACGAAGTCAGCAGTAGCAATCCCACCACCCCAGCAAATCCGCAAACGTACGGCGCCGCGCACCATCGGCACGCGCGTGACGGCCCAGCCGGCCTTCGTGCTGCACAGCTATCCGTACAAGGAAACCAGCCTCATCGTCGAGCTGCTGACGCGCGACTTCGGCCGCGTGGCGCTCATCGCGAAGGGGGCGAAGCGGCCGCATTCGCAGCTGCGCGGCGTGCTTCAGACCTTCCAGCCCGTCTCGGCCGGCTGGACCGGCAAGAACGAGCTCCGCACGCTGACCGATGCGGACTGGGTCGGCGGCCTGCTGCCGCTGGAGAAGACGGCGCTGCTGTGCGGCTTCTACCTCAACGAGCTGCTCGTCAAACTGCTGGCGCGCGACGACGCCCACCCGAAGCTCTTCCAGCATTACGTCGCCACGCTGAACCAGCTGGCGCATGGCGAGCCGCCGCCGATCGTCTTGCGAAAATTCGAAACGGCCCTACTTAAGGAGACTGGCGTCGCCGCCGACCTGACCCGCTGCGCCGACACGCGCCGCAAGGTGCTGGCGAACGTGCAGTACGTGGTGGACCCGGAACGCGGCCCCCGTCCGGCGCGCGACGACGACAGTGCGCCGCGGGTGGCGGGCCGCACCCTGCTGGACATGGAACGCGAAGACTACCGCGATCCGGCCACGCAGGCGCAGAGCAAGGGGCTGATGCGCTACCTGCTGGCCCACCAGCTGAACGGCGCCCCGCTGAACACGCGCCAGATCCTGATCGACCTGATGCAACTCTGATACCGCAACCAGAAAAACGAGACCATGAGCTTCCTGCACCCCTCCGGCACGATGATCGACCTCGGCGTGAACATCGACCACGTCGCCACCTTGCGCAACGCGCGCGGCACCACGTACCCCGATCCGATCCGCGCCGCGCTGCTGGCCGAACAGGCCGGTGCCGACTGCATCACGCTGCACCTGCGCGAAGACCGCCGCCATATCCGCGACGAGGATGTCATCGCGCTGGCGCCGCAACTGGTCACGCGCATGAACCTGGAAGCGGCCGTCACGCCGGAAATGATCGACTTCGCTTGCCGCATCCGGCCGGCGGACGTGTGCCTGGTGCCGGAAAAGCGCACCGAGATCACTACCGAAGGCGGCCTGGACGTAGTGCGCTTCCACAAGGAAGTCGCCGCCGCAGTCAAGCAACTGCAGGGCGAGAACATCCGCGTCAGCCTGTTCATCGATGCGGATGAAGACCAGATCCAGGCCGCCGCCGACGTGGGCGCGCCCGTCATCGAACTGCACACGGGCGCCTACGCCGATGCCGCCGCCGAAGACCAGCAGCGCGAACTGGAGCGCATCAAGAACGGCGTGCGCTGGGGCGTGCAGCGCGGGCTGAAGGTCAATGCGGGCCACGGCCTGCACTACACGAACGTGCAGGCGATCGCCGCCATTCCGCAGATCGACGAACTGAACATCGGCCACGCGATCGTCGCGCATGCCGTGTTCGTCGGCTGGGAAAACGCCGTGCGCGAGATGAAGGCGATCATGGTGTCCACGCGCCTGGGAGCCCGATGATCCACGGGATCGGCACCGACATCTGCCAGATCCCGCGCATCGCGCAAGCGCTGGCCCGCCATGGCGAGCGCTTCGCCCGCCGCATCCTTGGCCCGGACGAACTGCTGGTGTACGCTGAACGCTGCGCCCGCGCACCGCTGCGTGGCGTGCGCTACCTGGCCACGCGCTTCGCCGCGAAGGAAGCCTTCTCGAAAGCGCTGGGCCTGGGCCTGCGCCCGCCGGTCACCTGGCCTGCCGTGCAGATGCTCAACGATGCGGAAGGCAAGCCAACGCTGGTCTATACCGGCGCGCTGCAAGCGTACATGCAACACAACCGGCTGGCGGCGCAGGTGTCCGTCAGCGATGAACAGGAATACGCGGTCGCATTCGTGATCGTCGAGAAGTCCCATGAGTGAAGAGCAAAAGCAGAACGCCGTCGAACAGCAGGTAGACCGGATCGCCGAGCAGGTGAACGAGGAGGTGAGCGGCCAGGTGATCGAGTCCCTGGACGAACCCGCCGTGGTGCCCGAGGCCGCGCCCCAGCCGGCCCCGCCACCGGCGGCGCTGTCGGCGCGCGAGCAGGTGCTGGCGACCGTGGCCAAGCTGCCGAACCTGCCCGGCGTGTACCGCTACTTCGATGCGGATGACAAGGTGCTCTACGTCGGCAAGGCGCGCGACCTGAAGAAGCGCGTGTCGAACTACTTCCAGAAGAACCTGTCCAGCCCGCGCATCGCCATGATGGTCGAGCGCATCGCGCGGCTCGAAACGTCCGTCACGCGCAGCGAGGCCGAAGCGCTGATCCTCGAGAACAACCTGATCAAGTCGCTGCAGCCCCGCTTCAACATCCTGTTCCGCGACGACAAATCGTATCCCTACCTGAAGCTGACGGGCGACGCGGTGCCGCGCATGGTGTATTACCGCGGCGCCGTCGACAAGAAGAACCAGTACTTCGGGCCGTTCCCGTCCGCCTGGGCGGTGAAGGAATCGATGCAGATCCTGCAGCGGGTGTTCATGCTGCGCACCTGCGAGGACAGCGTGTTCCAGAACCGCACGCGCCCCTGCCTGCTGCACCAGATCGGCCGCTGCAGCGCGCCGTGCGTGGGCGCCATCGATGCCGAGGCTTATCGCACGGATGTCAACAACGCGGCGCTGTTCCTGCGCGGCCGCACGGGCGAGGTGATGGCGGAACTGGAGCAGAAGATGCACGGCTACGCATCGGACCTGAAGTTCGAGCAGGCCGCCGGCGTGCGCAACCAGATCCAGTCGCTGTCCAAGGTGCTGCACCAGCAAAGCATGGAGACCTCGGACTCGGACGTGGACATCATCGCCGTCATCGTCCAGGGCGGCCGCGCCTGCGTGAACCTGGCCATGGTGCGCGGCGGCCGCCACCTGGGCGACCGCGCCTACTTCCCGACCCATGTGATGGATGCGGAAAGCGTCGCCGAACAGTCGATCGACGTGGAAGTGCTGATGGCGTTCCTGGTGCAGCACTACACGGAAAAATACATCCCCGGCGTGCTGGTGCTGAACATCGAGTTCGACCAGCCGGAGCTGATGCTGGCGCTGCAGGAGCAGTGCGGCCACCGCATCAACCTGCTGTTCCAGCCCCAGGGCCAGCGCCGCCAGTGGCTGGAACTGGCGCAGAAGGGCGCCGAGATCGCGCTGGCCAGGCTGCTGTCCGAGCAGGGGTCGCAGCAGTCGCGCACGCGCGCGCTGGCCGACACGCTGCGCCTGGAAAGCGCCGACCTGGAAACGCTGCGCGTGGAATGCTTCGACATCAGCCACACGCAGGGCGAGGCTACGCAGGCGTCGTGCGTGGTGTTCCACCATCACAAAATGCAGAACGGCGAATACCGCCGCTACAACATCAACGACATCACGCCCGGCGACGATTACGCGGCGATGCGCCAGGTGCTGATGCGCCGCTACGAGAAGGTGGCCAATGGCGATGGCGTGATGCCGGACATCGTGCTGATCGACGGCGGCAAGGGCCAGGTCGAGATGGCGCGCCAGGTGTTCGTCGAACTGGGTCTGGACATCAGCCTGATCGTCGGCGTGGCGAAAGGCGAGGGCAGGCGCGTGGGCCTGGAGACGCTGATGTTCGTCGATGGCCGTCCGCCGCAGGAACTGGGCAAGGAATCGGCGGCGCTGATGCTGGTGGCAATGATCCGCGACGAGGCCCACCGCTTCGCGATCACCGGCATGCGTGCCAAGCGCGCCAAGACGCGCCAGACGTCCACCCTGGAAGAGATCGAGGGCATCGGCGCCAAACGCCGCCAGCGGCTGCTGGCGCGCTTCGGCGGCCTGCGTGGCGTGTGCAATGCGAGCGTGGCGGACCTGATGTCGGTCGAGGGCATCTCCGCCAAGCTGGCCGAAGAAATCTACCGGCGCCTGCATTGAACGAACGGCCTGGATGTCCTGGTGCCTGGCACCGGGACACGGGCCCGACGATGTTCCATGTCGCGAATCGTGCTTACTGGCATTAGGCGAGTCGGCAAGGTAGACTAGCGGCGCATTGTCACCATTCCTACCTCCGCCTGCCCTTATGCCGCTTTTATGCCATTCAACATCCCGATCCTGCTGACCTGGCTGCGCGTTGCGCTGATTCCCCTGGTCGTGGGCGTGTTCTACCTGCCGCCCGGCTGGCTGCCCCTGCAGGACCGCAACCTTGCCGCCACCCTCGTCTTCATCGTTGCCGCCATCACCGACTGGTTCGACGGCTTCCTGGCACGCCGCTGGAACCAGACGTCCGCGTTCGGCGCCTTCCTCGACCCTGTCGCGGACAAGCTGATGGTGGCCGGCGCGCTGCTGGTGCTGGTCCAGCTGGACCGCTGCAATGCCATCATCGCCTTCATCATCATCGGGCGCGAGATCACCATCTCTGCACTGCGCGAATGGATGGCGCAGATCGGCGCATCGAAATCGGTGGCGGTGAACTCGATCGGCAAGATCAAGACGGCGGCGCAGATGGTCGCCATTCCCGCGCTGCTGTACTACGACGTGATCCTGGGCGCGATCGACACGCGCTACTGGGGCGAGAAGCTGTTGTGGCTGGCGAGTGTACTGACGGTGTGGTCGATGCTGTATTACCTGAAGAAGGCGTGGCCGCTGATCAAGGAACGGGCCGGCACCTTATAAATTGTTTGGCGATTGTATCTTGACAGTTTCGTTACACCCTCTATAATGCTGGCCTGTTGTTGATGACGGCGCAGCGGTTCAGGCGGCGTCCGACGAAGCGGGAGTAGCTCAGTTGGTAGAGCGCAACCTTGCCAAGGTTGAGGTCGAGAGTTCGAGACTCTTCTCCCGCTCCATTCCAGGCAGTTGTAAATTTAGTTGTCAGCAGCACCACTCCAATGCGGGAGTAGCTCAGTTGGTAGAGCGCAACCTTGCCAAGGTTGAGGTCGAGAGTTCGAGACTCTTCTCCCGCTCCAAATTGCAGGATCTCAGCGATTAACCGCGCTTTGGTCCATCAAGCAGCCTCTGGCGAGGTAGCAAAGCGGTTATGCAGCGGCCTGCAAAGCCGTCTAGACGGGTTCGACTCCCGTCCTCGCCTCCATAAAATCAAGCACTTAGCAAATCGAGCATCAGCTCAACACGTCTGTGCACCACACAGAAAGTGTGGTGCACCACACCCCTAGACGGCCTACATGCCGTTGACAAAAGAGTCGCCTGTACTACCCTCAGTACATGGCCTCCATCAAGAAGACCCCCTCCGGCACGTTCCAGATCCGTGTCACCAACAAGCTCCTGCCGAAGCCGCTTTGGGCGACCTTCGACACGGAGGAGCAGGCGCGCGCCTATGCCGACCAGCTCGAGGCGCTGCTGGGACAGGGCATCGTGCCGGCAGCGCTGCTGGAACGGAGCACGCCGAGCCGTGAGATCTGGACAGTGAGCCGCTGCATCGCCGAGTACATCCGTGCCAATCCGGTGCCGCTCTCCGACGTCAAGCTGCTGGACACGATCCGGTCGCAGCTTTCCACGCTCAGTACAGGTTGCCTCAATTACGACTGGGCCGACAACTGGGTGCGTTCCATGAAGCGTGACGACAACCTCGCGCCATCGACCATCCAGCACCGGCACGGCGCGCTGGCCCGCTGCTTCGACTGGATGATGCGCAAGCATCCGGACATCATCGCCCAGAATCCGCTGCGGCTGCTGAAGCGGGGCTTTGCCGTCTACACCCCGGAGGACGAAAAAATCCTGGCACGCTCCGGCAAGTCGGCAAAGGTCGGGGAGGAGCGTAACCGGCGCATGGATGCGGAGGAGGAGAAGCGGATCCGTGCCATCCTGGCGGGGCGACCAGAAGAGGATCTGGTGTTCTTCGTGCTCGCTCTCGAGACCGCGATGCGGATGCGGGAATGCTATACCCTGGAGGTGGGCCAGGTTGATCTGATGCAGAGAACGATCAACCTTGAGCGAACCAAGAATGGCGACCGGCGCCAGGTCCCCTTGTCGAGCACCGCGGTCGCAACGCTGCGCGAGCACATCACGAAGCAGGGGGCCGCGATCCAGAAACGCAAGGGCCGCCTGTTCTCATACTGGAATGGCGATGCCTCCGTCGGCGGGCTGGATGATGCGACGAGCGATGTTTCACGGCGGTTCCGCTTCATCTTCGAGAAGGCAAACGCATTCGAACTGCATTTTCATGACCTGCGGCATGAAGCAACCTGCCGGCTGTATGAGAAGACGACGTTGTCCGATGTCCTGATTGCCAGGATCACGGGGCATCGCGACCTGCGCATGCTGAAGCGGTACGCCAGCCTGCGCGGCAGCGAGCTGGCGCAGCATCTTTGGTGAGTGCGTGACGATGTCGTGGAGGCCGACGTTCGCCTCTCCTCAAAAAGTTTCGAGCGGAATCGTATTGGTGCTGATGGCAGGCCGGCGCGGTCCCGCATGCGGCGTGGCGCGTCCGTCCAGCCTCTTCGATCCCAGGAATTTCTCGAGGTGATCGGCAATCTCCACATTGTTCAGATCCGCAAAAGGTGCGTGCGAATTGCCCTTGATCCCAAGCTGCGGCAAGATGATCAATTGCGCATCGCCGCCATGCCGGTTGACCGCATCGACAAACTGCCTGGCGCGCGCACTGGCTACACGCCACAGATCGACGTTGAAGACCGGGCTCGGGTCCGGGGAAATGTAGTCGCCGTAGATGATGATGATCGGCATGCGGGTGAGCTTCTGGAACTGCGCCTGTGACACCATCTGCGGTTCCATTGCCTCGCGCACGCCTTCGGCCACGGACACGATTTCCGGCGGTCGCTCGCCCTCGGGGAAAGCGAACTGGCCCGGTTCATAGGCAACCACCGCCTTCACCAGGTCGGGTGCGTTCATCGCGGTCGACCAGCCGTATTGGCCGCTGTGTGAATGGGTGAGAAGCACGGCGGGACCGACCTGGCGGAACAGCTCGCCCACGGTCCTTCCCATGAAGGCGCGGTGCTCGGCCGTGAACGGATGGGTGCCCGTGTCCGGCGTTTGCTGCCGAAAGAACTGGTCCACCGTCGCAGGGTCGAGCGGCATCTGTACGCCGGGGAAGGCGTGGGCCGGCTTCGGTGGCGTCCAGACACCGACGCGGAACGCATCCCATGCAGCGCTTTCGCGCAGCGTGGTCGGCACCGCGTAGCCGGAATCGGCCTGCGCCTGCGTGCGGCCCGCGCGGCCGCGGCGTGGTTGGTCGATGATGTAGACCGGCCAGTCGCGCCGCGGCAGGATCGACATGAAGCCTTCGCGGCCATCCGGGGTCGATTCGAAGCTGCGCCCTGATTGGCCGATACCGTGCCACATCACGATCGGCAGCGTACGGGCGTGCTCGGGGATGTAGTACTGCGCATAGCCGTGGTCGCCGTGGAAGGTCTCGCCGTCGGCAGCCCGGGTCACGGTGCCGCCGAAATACAGGCTGCCCATCGTGCGCAGGACGAGCGGAGCCTGGGGCTTGCCGCTGCCGGACGCTGCCGCGGGCTGCGAGGCGGGCTGGACGCCCGTCACGGCAGTCGTGCAACCGGAAGCGAGCAAGGCCGCAAGGGCAAGCGACAGCAAGCGTGGTGGGAAAGCCTGAATGCGATAAATGGACATGGTGTTGCCTCCTGAGTGGTCTGAATCCGGCTGTGATGGCGCGTCCCTGACGTGAACGGCCCTGCGTTCATCCGCCCCGGGCGAACCCGCGGCTGAAGTTTTGCCCGCCTTGCACCAGGCGCCGCACGTCCTCGAGCCGCATCGCCTGGTAGCGTTGCAGCGCCGCCTCGAATCCGGCACCCCGGCATTCATCGACGCATTCGGCGAGCGCCAGGGCGTCGCGGAACGATGCGCTGAAGCCGTTGCCTGTCATCGGCGTCGGCACATGGGCGGCATCGCCGACCAGCGCGAGACGCCGGTCCACCAGTCGTTCAGGCAGGTATTCGGCGATGGGCGTGCCGATCACGGCGCGCCGCTCGATGCAGTCGAGGACTGCGTCGCGCCACGGCGAGGGCCAGTATTTCCTGGCCTCGCGGGCCAGTTCGCGGTAGGTGGCCTCCGGAATGTCGGCGGCGCGCAGTGTGTGGTGCACGACATTCCCCACCACGCAGCCTTGCGCGCGCAGCAGGTCGTTGCGACCGGCGTCATACCATCCCCAACCGAGCCGGCCTTGACCTGGTTCCCGGGTGCCGGCGTCGTCCGGCAGCGAGCAGCCGAGGAAGGTATGGCCCCCGCCGTTGAGGATCGCCAGGTCACGCGGCCAGTGCCGCTGCGGCGCGATCGCCAGTTCGTCGACGATGCCGATCCAGATGAGGTAGCCGGCAAATTCCGCGTCGGGCTTGTCGGGGCAGACACTGCGCCGCACGACGCTGCGGTGGCCGTCGGCGCCGATAACGATGTCGCCTTCGAAGATCTTGTCGTCGCCGGTGACCACCCAGGCGCGGCCCGTATCCTGACGCGCCTCACGGACATTGGTCTGCTGGTGCAGGCGGATCCGGCACTCAGCATCGGCCGCCGCACGCAAGGCCGCATGCACGGCGAACCAGGTTTGCACGCCGGTTGGTATGGCTGCCCGCAGGGACGCAGCGCCCCGCCCCGTCAGCTGTTCCAGCAGGCCTGGCTCGGCCTGCAGGGCGGCGCCGGTGCGGCCCGTATCGTCGGAACGTTCGAGCACGTCGACTTCCATGCCGATGCGCGCAAGTGCCAGGGCTGCCATCAGGCCCGCGAGCGATGCGCCGACGACGACGGCGCTGCCCCGAACCGGTTCCACGCCCGAGTTCATGCCCGTCCGGAGCGTGCCACCGCGACCGATGGACGCGCACGCACGATGGTGCAGATTACCAGCGACGCCACGAGCAGGATCACGCCGCTGCCCATGAAGGCTTCGCGCGGCCCGCCATGGTCGAACAGCACGCCGCCGAGGGCCGCACCGGCCGTGATGGCGATCTGGATGGCCGCGACCAGGATGCCGCCCGCGCTTTCCGCTTCGTCCGGCACAGTCTGGGTCAGCCAGGTCGACCAGCCGACCGGTACGGTGCCGAAAGCGAAGCCCCATACGGCGATGAACAGCGATACGACGGCCGGCACGCTGCCGAACATGACCAGGCCCGCCGCCATCGCCGTCATCAGCAGCGGCACGGCCAGCAGCGTCGCATGAACACTGCGCGTTAACAGGCGTCCCGACAGGGATGTCCCGACGAAACCGCCGATGCCGAACACGAGCAGGATCGCCGATACGCCGTTCAGTCCCATCCCGGTTACCGATTCGAGGAAGGGGCGCAGATACGTGAAGAAGGCGAAGTGGCCGCCGAACACCAGCACCACCGCCAGCATCCCGAGCTTGATCTTTGGACGAGTCAGCACGTGAAACAAGGTCGCCAGGCGCGCATGCCCGCGCGGCGGCATCGATGGCAGCACCACCCATTGCCACACCAGCGCGGCGATGGCCAGCACGGTGGCGACCAGGAAAACGCCACGCCAGCCGATCAAACCGCCCAGGAAGCTGCCGAGCGGTGCGGCGGCGATCGTCGCGATCGACCCGCCACCGAAAATGACGGCAAGTGCCTTGCCCAGCATATTGGCCGGCACCAGCCGCATGGCCAACGCAGCCGACATCGCCCAGAATCCGCCGACGGAAACACCGAGCAGCAGGCGGCTGAGCACCAGCACCGGAAGGTTTGGTGCGAAGGCGGCGAGCAGTCCCGACGCAACCTGCAGGATGGACAGGCCGATCAGCAGCTTGCGGCGGTCCAGGCCGCGCGTTGCCACTGCCGTGAACAGGCTGGCGATCAATGCCACGATGGCAGTTGCGGTGACGGTCTGGCCTGCCAGCCCTTCGCTGATCTTCAGGTCGTGGGCGATCGGGGTCAGCAGGCTCACGGGGAGCATTTCGGCCGAGGTGAGGCCGGCAACGGCCAGTCCGATGGCATACACGGCCGACCAGGCAGGTTTCGTTTCAGATTGCGTTGCAGTAGACATTCATTGCTCGTTCTGGTGGTGGGAGGATGGGACGCAGGGCGACTCCCCCTCTGGAGAAGCGGACCCAGGCAGCGTTCCTCGGAATGCAAGCAGTCTACCTATTGGTTTATCAATGGACTAGACGGTAAAATCTGCATGGAACCATAAGAGGAGCTAATCGATGGCGCGCACGAATTTCAACGATCTGGCCGCATTCGTCGCTGTTGCGCGTGCTGGCAGCTTCACGCGAGCTGCAGCCCAGCTCGGCATTTCGCAGTCCGCGCTCAGTCAGACCATCCGTGCCTTCGAGACACGGCTCGGCGTGCGGCTCCTGACCCGTACCAGCCGCAGCGTCTCCGCCACGGAGGCTGGCGAGCGACTGCTGCAGAGTGCCGGCCCCCGTTTCGAGGAGCTCGAGGCGGAGCTGGCGGCGATCGCGGAACTCCGCATCAAGCCGAGCGGGACCATCCGGCTCACCGCCACCGAGCATGCCGCCGATACCGTGCTGCGGCCGCGGCTGACCCGCTACCTGCTGGACAACCCCGAAGTGAACGTCGAAGTGATCCTCGACTATGGGCTGACCGACATCGTGGCCGAGCGCTACGACGCCGGCATTCGCAGCGGCGACGTGGTCGCCAAGGACATGATCGCCGTGCGCATCGGGCCGGACATGCGCTTCGCGACGGTGGCTGCGCCGTCCTATTTCACCGCGCGGCCGAAGCCCGTGACGCCGCAGGACCTCACCCAGCACAACTGCATCAACCTGCGCCTGCCCACCTACGGCGGCTTGTATGCGTGGGAGCTAAAAAAGGGCGACGAAGCACTCAACGTGCGTGTCGAAGGCCAGCTGGTCTGTAATGGCGGCTACCAGATCCTGCATGCCGCGCTGGACGGGCTTGGCGTGGCCTTCGTGCCGGAGGATGTCGTCCGCTCTCACGTGCAGGACGGGCGGTTGGTGGAAGTACTGCAGGACTGGAGCCCGACTTTTCCCGGCTTTCACCTGTTCTATCCAAGCCGCCGCCAGCCTTCGCGTGCAATGGCCCTGCTGATCGAGGCGCTACGCTATCAGGCCTGATGGCAAGGCGCGCCGTGCGGATTCATTAGGTTCCTGCATAGCGCTTAGCGAAAAGACGACCTAGGCTACATGCCTGCGTCTCGCTACAGTAGGCGCCTTTTGATTGGGAGAATATCGTATGCAGAAGCGCACACTCGGCAGGGGCGGACTCGATGTCTCGGCAATCGGCCTCGGTTGCATGGGGCTGAGTTTCGGCTATGGCCCTGCCACGGACAAGAGCGACGGCATCCGCCTCATCCGCGCCGCTGTCGAACGCGGCGTAACGTTCTTCGATACTGCGGAAGCGTATGGGCAGCATAACGAGGACATGGTCGGCGAAGCGCTGGAGCCTTTCCGCGGCGAGGTGCAGATTGCCACCAAATTCGGCTTCAGGAACGGCAACCCGACCGAAGGACTGGACAGCAACCCGGCCCGCATTCGCGCCGTCGTCGAGCAGTCCCTGCAACGCCTGCGCACCGACCACATCGATCTTCTGTACCAGCACCGCGTCGACCCGAATGTGCCGATCGAAGACGTGGCGGGCGCCGTGCGTGACCTGATCCGGGAGGGCAAGGTACGGCATTTCGGCCTGTCCGAAGCTGGCGCCGCCGTCATCCGCCGTGCACATGCAGTCCAGCCGGTCGCTGCCCTGCAGAGCGAGTATTCGATGTGGTGGCGCGAGCCCGAGCAGAGCGTCATGCCTACACTGGAAGAACTCGGCATTGGGTTCGTGCCGTTCAGCCCGCTTGGCAAGGGATTCCTGACGGGGGCGATCGGCCAGGACACGACATTCGCGGCGGGTGACGTGCGTAATGTCCTGCCACGCTTCCAGGAGGCAGCGCGTCAGGCCAACCAGTCGCTTGTGGCATTGCTTGGCAGGATCGCCACGGAGAAGGGCGCCACGCCGGCCCAGATCGCGCTGGCGTGGCTGCTGCTGCAAAAGCCGTGGATCGCGCCGATTCCGGGCACGACCAAGCTGCACCGCCTGGAAGAAAACGTCGCCGCTGCCGACGTGCTGCTGGCCGAGGAGGATCTGCAGCAGATCGAAGCAGCCATTGCGAAGATCGACATCGACGCGCCGCGCTACACCCCGCAGATGCAGCAGACCATCAATCGCTGACGGTCAACCGATCGGCGGAAGCCGGTCGAGCAGCTTGTCGAGCGTGATCGGATATTCGCGCACGCGGATTCCGGTCGCGTCATAGACGGCATTGGCAATCGCAGCCGGCACCCCGCTGATGCCCAGTTCGCCGACCCCCTTGGCCTTCAGCGGACCAATGGTGGGATCGGCTTCGTCCAGGAAGATTACGTCCTGGTGCGGGATGTCGGCATGCACTGGCACTTCATAGCTGGCCATGTCATGGTTGACGAAGAAGCCGGCGCGCTTGTCGACCACCAGCTCCTCCATCAGGGCAGCGCCCGCACCCATTGTCATGCCGCCGATGATCTGGCTGCGCGCTGCCAGCGGGTTGATGATACGGCCCGCGGCACACACTGCCAGCATGCGCCGGACCCTGATTTCGCCCGTCTCGGCATCGACGCCGACCTCCACAAAGTGGGCGGCGAAGGTCTGCTGCGCGAAACGCTTGTTGAGATCGCCATATTCCATCGTGTCCTGCGCGACCAGGTCGCCACCCACTGCCGCATCGGTCAGGGGCTTGCTGGTGCCGCCCGCGCGCACCCGACCGCCCAGGAATTCCACATTGGCGCCGTCGAGTCCGAGGCGCTGCGCGGCCATGGCGCGCAGCTTCACGCAGGCGGCGTACACGCCGGCCGTCGAGGATGCTGCGCCGAACTGGCCACCGGAGCCGGCGCCTGGCGGGAACGTCGAATCGCCCAGCCGCACCACCACCCTGTCCAGGCCGACACCCATCATCTCGGCCGCTGTCTGCGCGAGAATCGTGTAGGTGCCGGTGCCGATATCGGTCATATCGGTCTCGACCGTGATGACGCCCCTGGCATCGAGCCGCACGCTGGCGGCCGACTTCTGCACCTGCGCGCCGCGGATCGCGGATGCAACGCCCATGCCGACCAGCCAGCGGCCGTCCCGCCGCATGCCAGGTCGCGCCGCGCGCCGCTCCCAGCCGAAGTGTTCAGCGCCACTGCGCAGGCACTCGACCAGCTGGCGCTGCGAAAACGGCCGGCTTGGGGACTCCGGATCGACCTGCGTGTCGTTCAGGATGCGGAAGGCGACAGGGTCCAGTCCCAGCTTCTCGGCCATCTCGTCCATCGCGATTTCCAGGGCCATCATGCCTGGGGTCTCGCCGGGTGCGCGCATGGCGTTCGCCTCGGGCAGGTCCAGATGGGCCACGCGCAGGCGCGTCATCCTGTTGGCGCCGGCATACAGGAGGCGCGTGGGCGCCGTGGCGCTTTCCGGATTGTCGCCCAGGTTGCCGGACCAGCTCTCGTGGCCGATGGCGGTAATCCTGCCGGCCTTGTCGGTGGCGATGCGGATACGCTGGATCGTTGCGGCGCGGTGCGTGGTGTTATTGAACATCAGGGGCCGCTGCAGCGCGACCTTGACCGGCCGGCCAAGCTGCCGGGCAGCCAGCGCCGCCAGCACGGCGTCGGCCAGTACCGAACCCTTGCCGCCAAAGCCGCCGCCAATATAAGGGGAGACAATACGGATATTTTCCTTCCTGATGCCGAGGATCTTGGCCATGTCCCGCGTGCCCCAGCTGACGATCTGGATGGCAGTCCACAGGGTGAGCCGGTCGCCGTCCCAGGCGGCGATCGTGGCGTGGGGCTCGAGCATCGTGTGGGCATGGTCGGGCGTGGTGTAGGTGGCATCGAGCTTGACCGGTGCGGCCGCGTAGGCGGCCTCGAAGTCGCCGATGGCCGTATCGCGCGGCTGCTTCTGCTGCAGTGGCTGGCGCCGCGGCGGTTTCTCCTTCGCTTTGGCGAGGTCGTAAGCGCCGTCGGCCTGCACATACTGAACCCGCACGAGCTGGGCCGCTGCCCGTGCCTGTTCGAACGTCTCGGCAACGACGAGGGCGACAGCCTGGTGATAGTGCTGGATGTCGGGGCCGGCCAGCGCGCGCGCGGTGTAGAAGTCGCCGTTGCCCACCTTGCCGGCGTTATCCGCAGTGACGATACCAAGCACGCCCGGTGCGGCCCTGGCGCGCGTCACGTCGATCGAGCCTATGCGGCCTTTGGCGATGGCAGCGCCGACGATGTAGCCATATGCCGCGCCAGGGGCTGCGTCGTTCTGCTCGTACGCGTAGGGTGCGGTGCCGGTCGTCTTCAACGGGCCATCGATGCGCTGCGTGGATTGGCCGACGACCTTGAGACGGTCGATGGGATTGCGGTTTGCGGGAGTCGTGAATTTCATCGTTGCGCCGTTTCGGTAAGGGGTTGTTTCTGCGTCGCGTGCGGCAACGCGTAAGCGACAATCTTCGTGCCTTGCCGCACCTTGAGCGACTTGCGCCCGCCCGCCGCGATGACCACGAACTGTCGTCCGCTGCGCGGGCTGATATAGGTGACCGGGCTGGCATTGCCGCCAGCGGGCAGCCGGGCCGACCAGATCTCGCGTCCCGTGCGCACGTCGAGCGCACGCAGGGTTCTCTCGGCGGTGGCCGCAATGAAGACGAGGCCACTGCGCGTGGTGACCGACCCGCCGGTCATGGGCACACCGATGGTCAGTGGCAGCATCGTGGGAATGCCCAGCGGCCCGGTATCGCGGCCCGTCCCCAGCGGCTTCGACCACAGCAGCTTGCCATTGTTTAAGTCCACAGCGGAGATCAGCCCCCACGGCGGAGCACTGCAGGGTACGCCAAGAGGCGACAGGAACTGGCTGCCGTACGCGCCGTATGGCGTGTTCAGCATGGGACGTCCGGGAAAGCCGCCCGAGCTCTCGCCATCGCCGAGCTTGAACTTCCTCCGTACCGCTTCCTCGCGGGTGACCAGCGTCACCCGGTCCGGCAGGCGCATCCAGTTGACCACCATGACGTTATGGTCCAGGTCCAGGGACACGCTGCCCCAGTTCACCCCACCGGCCGAGCCGGGCGCGATGATGACCGGCTTGCCGAGCGTGAGCGGCGTGAAATGACCGACGTAATTGGATTTGCGGAATTGGATCCTGCAGTACAGCTGGTCCAGCGGCGTGATCCCCCACATGTCCTGTTCCCGGATGCGCGGCATCTGGAACGCCGGGAGCTTGAGCGAAAACGGCTGGGTCGGCGACAGCCGCTCGCCCGGCGCGATGCCGCCCTGGGGCACGGCCAGTTCCTGAACAGGGTAGATCGGCCGGCCGGTCTCGCGGTCGAGGACGAACACCTCACCGCGCTTGGTCGGCTGGATGAGGATGTGCCGCATCTTGCCATCCAGCGGGATATCGGCCAGCGTTGGCTGCGATGGAACGTCGTAGTCCCAGATGTCGTGGTGGGTCGTCTGGAAGTGCCAGCGCTTGCGGCCGGTTTCGGCATCGAGCGCGAGCACCGAACTGCCGATCTGGTCGTCCCCTGGCCTGCGTTGGCCGCCGTAGTTGTCAGGCGTTGCACCGCCCATCGGCACATAAACCAGTCCGAGCGTTTCGTCGGCACTCATCGGCGCCCAGTTGTTTGGCGAGGAGGGCGAATAGACGGCGCCGTCCGGCGGTGCGCCGATGCGGTCCGGCTGGTTCGAATCATACGCCCAGGCCAGCTCGCCCGTCTTCGCATCGAAGGCGCGGATCACGCCGGACGGTCCGCCCCAGTACTGGCCGTCGGGAATGCTGCCGCCCACCACTACCTTGCCACGGATGATCTGCGGCGCCGAACTGAAGTAGTAATGGCCGAACGGGTGCCGGCTGATATTCCTGTTCAGGTCGACAAATCCTGCGGCGCCGAAATCCTCGCACGGCTTGCCGGTATGCGCGTCCAGCGCCACCAGTGCCGGTGACTGGCTTGCCGCGAAAATGCGTTCCGCGCAGACGCCGCCATTGCTCGAAACCTTGTAGTACGAAACGCCCCGGCACGGCTTGCCCGACGCACGCACGCCATTCGAAATGTCGGTGTGCCAGCGTTCGACGCCGGTTTCCGCATCGAAGGCCGTGATACGGTTATGGCCGTTGCAGGCATATAGCGTATCGCCAATCATGATGGGCACGACTTCGAGGTCGTTGTGCTGGCCTGGTGATGCCGGGCCGGTGTCGGCTTCCCAGGCTTTTTCCAGTTTGCCCACATTGTCGGCGCTGATCTGCGTCAGCGGACTGAACCGGGTACCGCCCAGGTCATTGCCGAATGCGGGCCAGGCACTTTGTGCGGCGGGGTTGCCGTCCTGCCTGCCCGCCGGCCTGCCGGCCTGGCCGGCGGCGGGATAGGCTGTCGCTACCCCCGCGCGCAGCAGGGGATCGGCGGGGACTGCCGGAGCCGCAAGGTGGAGGCCAAACCCGCCGATGCATGCCGCGCCGATCGACGTGCACAATGCCAGCGCCCGCGCTCCGCGGTGGGGCATGGCAGCAGCATCGGTCCCGGGAAGCAGCACGAAGCACACGCCGGCCACCAGGAAAAGGGCGAGGCGCGGCAGGAGCTCCCAGGGGCTGAACCCCACTTCCCACAGGCTCCAGGCCATGGTGCATGCGAGCAGGACGAGGAAAATGCTGAATGCCTTGCTGCGATATTTGATGACCGCAGATGCACACGCAACCAGCGCCAGTCCCGCCAAGAGGTAGTAAAAGGATCCCCCGTAATACACCAGCATGGCGCCACCCACGGCCAGGGCCAGGCCGACAAGAGCCAGCAGGAGGGTGAACAGCCCGATACCTATTTTCTTGAGTGACGTCCTGGTCATTGGCTGCTTTCCTGGCTGCCTGGCTGCGGCGCCTGTTCGTGCGAGAACTGCGTGACGCCTCTGGCCGAAGCACGTGCATGGAAAATCGACGCCCCTCCACCGGCTTCCCCGTCGCCGGCGACGATGAACAGGTCGTCGCTGTGCGGGCTGAGTGCCAGGCTTGCGGACATCAGGTTACGGCCCTGTTCGCGCTGGGGAAGCAAAATTTGCCCGGTCGGGACGCCATTGGGTGCGAAGACCAGGACTCTTCCTTGCTGGATCATCGCGACGTAGACGTTGCCCTGGCTGTCTGTACGCATGGAATCCGGCCCCGGACCCGTGAAGACGTAGGGCACATTCGTGCCCATCGGCTTCACCGTCGTCGGACCGGACAGATCGACCTTGTGCAGCAGGTTGCGGCCGTGTTCCGTGACCCAGAGCGTGGCGCCGTCCGGCGACAGCGCGATCCCGTTCGCGCGAGACAGATGACGGAGGATCGGCGTGATCTTCGCGGAACCCGGGGCAATGTAATAGACCCCGCCAACAGGATCGCTGGAGGTGCCGCGGAAGTCGGTGAAATAAATGCCGCCCCCACGGTCGAACACCAGGTCGTTCGGGATGAAGCCGCGATCGGGAGCCAGTACGGTCTGCCGGTGGGTGCCGTCGGGCTGCAGGGCAACGATCCAGCCTTTCGTGAATGCCTTGTCGTGCACAGCCACGAAGATGCGTCCGTCACGGTGGATGGCGGTGCCGCCGATGCTGGCGCTGCCGAACCCGGCTACGGTTGCCAGGTGCTTATCGGAGGACATCTTCAGCAGCTGGCCAGCCGTCGAATTCGAGAAGAACAGGTCGCCGTTGCGGGCGAAACTGGGGCCTTCGAGCACGACGTTGGCATCGGTTACGGCGAGATAAGCCTCGGCCATGCTGTTTTCCAGATGCCATTCGGAGGCGGGCAAGGGCGCCTTGCTGGCCGCCTCCGAGCGTGCGTCCGGTAGGGGCACGCCAGTGCGGTTGGCTGCGCAAGCCGGCACCGTTGTGCAGGTTGATACGAGGGCCAGCGCGCCAAGCGCTGCAAGATGAAGGCGCATGATATTTCCTAGCGAGGATGCAACAGACAATGGCGCGGCATCGGGTGACAGTCAGGTCGACCCACCATAGCGGAGAGCGGTAACATTGACCAGACAACAATCCCGCATGCCACGATAAGTTCAGCTTATGGATGGATCGCCGCAGGTGGCAGAGGGCTCTTACCGTGGCCGCCTGCCGATGTCGTGCCGACGTTGGCACCGTCGTCGTGCTGCCGGAGGTGTTCCTCGTCGGCACGCTGGCCATCGATCTGGATCGCGGCGAATCCCTCGTCGAGTTCCCGCAGGTCGGCTGCGTCGAGCTGGATGTCGAGGGCGCCGACGCTCTGCAGCATGTGCTCGGTCCGGATGGTTCCCGGGATCGGTACGATCCACGGCTTGCGCGAGAGGACCCAGGCGAGAGCGATCTGGACTGGCAATGCTTCCTTGCGACGTGCCACGCGCTGCAGGAGCTCGACCACGGGCCAGTTTGCACGGCGGGCCTGCGGCGTGAAGCGCGGGAACTGCGTCCTGAGGTCGAGTTGCGGGTCGAAGCGGGTGTCTGGCGTGATCTTGCCGCTCAGGTAACCCATGCCCTGCGGGCTCCAGGCTACCAGGCCGATGCCGAGCTCCTCGCAGGTCGGGATGACTTCGTGCTCGGGGTCGCGGGTCCAGAACGAGTATTCGTTCTGGACGGCGGTGACGGCCTGTACGGCATGGGCGCGGCGGATGGTGGCGCCGCCGGCTTCAGACAGGCCGAAGTGGCGTACCTTGCCTTCCCTGATCAGGTCCTGTACCGCGCCGGCGACGTCTTCGATCGGCACGGCCGGGTCGACGCGATGCTGGTAGTAGAGGTCGATGTAATCAGTCTGCAGGCGCCGCAACGAATCCTCGGTGCTGCGCTTGATCTGCTCGGGGCTGCTGTCCAGGCCGGTCGGCTTGCCGTCCTTGCCGAAATGAAAGCCGAACTTGGTGGCGATGACCACGTCGTCGCGGAACGGCTTGAGCGCCTCACCGACGGTCTCTTCCGACAGGAACGGGCCGTAGACCTGGGCGGTATCGAAGAACCGCACGCCCCGGTCGTAGGCGGAATGGATGACCTTGATAGCGTCGCGACGGCTCAAGCGTTCGCTGTAGGCAAAGTGGAAGTTCATGCAGCCCGATCCGACGGCGCTGACTTCGAGGGGGCCGAGTCGTCGTGTCGGCAGCGGTGGTTGCGGGGCGGGTTGGATTTCTTTGCTGGTCATCGCGGATTCCTTTCATGGTATGGAAGCGCGCATCGATCGGTTCATGCGCGGTCTGGCGCCCACTGTAGGTATTGTTCGACAGGTGAACTAGCAGTAAACTTTGCAAACCGATATGTAGATATTTCATAAATGCCCCGTCCCGACTTCAATAATCTGCAGGTATTCCTGGTGGTAGCGCGCGAGCGAAGCTTCACGCGGGCGGCTGCCCAGCTGGGCGTGTCGCAGTCCGCCCTCAGCCACACCATCCGTACTCTCGAGGCGAAACTCGGCATCCGCCTCCTGACGCGGACCACGCGTGGAGTGGCACCAACCGAGGCGGGCGCGCATCTGCTAGCGACGTTGACGCCGCATTTCGAAGAAATCGAGGCCGAAATGGCAGCGCTCGGCAACCATGGCGCGCCGGCAGGGACGGTCCGCATCACGGCGACGGACCATGCCGCGGACACGATCCTTTGGCCCAAGCTATCCAGCCTGATGCTGGAATACCCGGAGATCAATATCGAGATCGCGATCGACAACAGGATGGTCGATATCGTTACCAATCGCTTCGACGCGGGCGTGCGGCTGGGCGATCAGGTCGCCAAGGACATGATCGCAGTTCGTATCGGGCCGGACGCCAAGCTCGCCGCAATTGCCCATCCAGACTATTTCGCACAACGGGCCACGCCAAAAACGCCACAGGAGCTGACACTGCACAACTGCATCAACCTTCGCCTGCCAACGCATGGCGGCTTGTATGCCTGGGAATTCATGAAAGATGACAGGACATTGGAAGTGCAGGTCCGAGGCCAGTTTACGGCTAGTACCACCAGGCAGATGCTCAATGCCGCCCTGGCAGGTGTCGGGATCGGATTCATTCCCCAAGCGCTGGCTGCGCCGCATGTCGCAGCGGGCGAGCTGGTGCCGGTGCTGGAAGAATGGTGGCCCGTTTTTCCCGGTTACCACCTGTATTATCCGAGCCGGCTGCAGTCGGCGTCCGCGTTCAGCATCGTGGTCGATGCGCTGCGCCTGCCGGCCTGAGAACCGGGTGTTTATTAATTTGCCTCATACCATTTAGAAACAAACGTCACTACGCAGCGCCGCACGGTGTGGTTAAGGTTGACACTCACTTAACTATCACTGTCAGGTTCACCATGCAATTTCGATCTTTAGTGCTGCCGCTGGCTGGCGCCGGCTTCATGATGGCAGCGCTGCCTGCAAGCGCTGGCGCAGCGCCTGTGCTGTCATGCGACGAGACCCTGAAATCATCGTTCGCAACCGACGCAGACACTTCGGTCGTGCTGGTCAAGGCCTTCCGCAAAGGCGAGCCACTCTCGCTGCCCGGCTCGCCCGCATCGAAGCCCGGCAAGCCGGCAGACAATGATGTCTGTCTGGTGAAGCTTGTGGTCGGACCAGGCAACCGGGGGCCTGCCAATGCGACCTCGACATCGCGTGGCATCGGAATCGAAGTCTGGCTGCCTGCCAGGGCGAACTGGAACGGCAGGGTCCACGCCCTCGGCGGCGGCGGCTGGCAGGGCGGCAAGGCGGCCGCCACCGATGCGATTGCGAGCCCCGATGCGGCAGCCATCGCGGGCGGCGAAGGCGCGGTATCGTCGGTGACGGATACCGGCCATACCGTCGGCGGCGGCTCGTTCGCCATGCTGCCGGATGGCGGTATCAACGAACGCCTGTGGATCGATTTTGCCTCGCGCGCCATCCACGAGCAGGCGCTGAAGACCAAGGCGCTGGCGACGGCCTACTATGGCGCCGCGCCCAGGCGTTCGTACTGGGAAGGCGGATCCACCGGCGGCCGCCAGGGCCTGAAGCTCGCCCAGCGTCATCCTGACGATTTCGATGGCATCATCGCCAACTTCCCGGCCCTTAACTGGACGCGGTTCATCACCTCCGAAATGTACCCCCAGATCGTGTTCCAGCGCGACCTGAAAGGAAAGCCGCTGTCACTTGCCCAGATGGACCTGGCGTCGAATGCCGCCATCCGCGCGTGCGATGTCGTCGGCGGCCACCACCTCGGATACCTTCTCGACCCCTCGATCTGCACTTACGATCCTGCCAAGGATGCCGCCGTTCTTTGCCGGGCCGATGGCGGCAGCAACAATACGCCGGATTGCCTCAGCAAGACGCAGGCGAATGCAATCAACAAAATCTGGTATGGCATGACTGCCGACGGCACGGTGCCAGCGCCCGTCGCCGACAATGGCTGGAAGGACGCGGAATCCGCGACCCTGCCGGGCACTGGCAACCACAAATGGTTCGGCCTGCCCAGGGGGACATCGCTGTATGCGAAGACCTTCTACGACATGGGCCTTGACGGCCTCGCCAGTCCGCGCGGTCCGTTCCTGATCGCGTCCGACCTGCTGGCGCTTGAGCTGCAGGACCCCACGATTGCCGGACCGAATTTCGTCAACGCCGAGGGAACGGGACAGGGGCGGTGGAAGCAGCTGTCGTATGCGCAGCTGGCCGGCGCTTACGAGCGCGGGCTGGCCTTGCAGTCGAAATTCGGCGAGATCAATACCGACTCGCCGGACCTGTCTGCCTTCAAGGCGCGCGGCGGGAAGATGCTGACCTGGCATGGCCTGAACGATGAAGCGATCGCGCCGCAGGGAACGATCAATTACTACAACCGGGTCGCCGCGAACATGGGCGGCGTGGCGAACGTCCAGGACTTCTATCGCCTGTACCTGGTGCCTGGCCTGGGCCACGGGACACCGAACGGGACGGCCAATCCGGCCGCGTCGCCGCCCAATTTCGCGCCGACCCAGATGTACGAGCTGCTCACGGCATGGGTCGAGCACGGCGTCGCTCCGGCCGACGTGACGCTGCGAAGCAGTGGCGGCGGCGTGACCAGGACGCGGCCCATCTGCGTGTATCCGCAGCGCGTGCAGTACACAGGCGGCAATCCGGATCTTGCGACCAGCTACATTTGCTCCTGATGCAATCGATTAGCTGAGCTTATCGTTCCTAGCTGGATTTGCCGGCTAGTCCCCCGTTCGCCTGATAGGTAGACTGCTTGCAAACAGACGGGCAGGCACCGCCGCCCGTTTCCGTTTGCTTATCAGCCGAAAGAGAAAAGATGATTCGACACTTGATGATCGCAGGACTCGTCCTGGGCACGATCAGCATGGCAGCAGCCCAGCCGATACCCTTGCAGGTGAAGACCGATAGCGGGCTGGTCGGTGGTATCGACCAGGACGGCATGCAGGCGTGGCTCGGCATTCCCTACGCCGCCGCGCCGGTGGGCAAGCTGCGCTGGATGCCGCCGCAACGCCCCCAGCCCTGGAGCGCCGTGCGCGACGCCAAATCGTTCGGCAACTATTGCCCGCAGAACGAAGACCTCGGCGTCTTTGGTAAGCCGGGCGGGCGGGAAGACTGTCTCAACTTGAACGTATACGTCGGCAAGGACGCCGTGAGGCGTGGGAAGAAGCTGCCCGTGTTCGTCTGGATCCACGGCGGTAGCCTGTTCGTCGGCGCCAACCGTGATTACGACGCCAGCAAGCTGGCCAAGGACGGGAACGCGGTCGTCGTGACCATCAACTATCGCCTGGGCCTGCTGGGCTACTTCGCCCATCCGGTCCTGAACGGCGAGGGGCACGCGTTTGCCAATTACGGGTTCATGGACCAGCAGATGGCGCTGGACTGGGTACAGCGCAACATCGCCGCTTTCGGTGGGGACAAGGGCAACGTGACGATCGCTGGCGAATCGTCTGGCGGAAACAGCGTGCTGGCGCACGTGGCGGCGCCGGGGTCCCGCGGCAACTTCCAGCATGCGATTGCCATGAGCGGTGGTGCCGTGGCGCTGAAATTCCCGGCCTTCGGTGCACCCAAGCCGCTCGACTTCGCCGAGAAGATGGGCACCGGCTTTGCCCGGGCTGCAGGTTGCGAAAGCGGCGATGCTGCCGCTTGCCTGCGGGCGCTGCCTGTCGCGACGGTCCTGGCCATGCAGACACCTTATCTGATCAATCAGGTCATCATCGATGGTACCGTCATGCCGATGCATCCGGCCGAGGCGTATCGGTCCGGAAAATTCAACCACGTCACGCTGATCAATGGCAGCACGCGCGACGAAGGCGGATTCTTCGCAGGCGCGGTGGAAAATCTCACACAGGCACCACTCCAGGGAGCGTCGTACGACAAGGCGATGAGCGACTGGTTCGGCACCTGGGCCGAGGAGGTGAAGAAAGCGTACCCTGTCAGTGACTATACAAATGCCAGCGAAGCTTATGCGGCGGCAGTGACGGACATGGAATTTGCCTGCCCGGGCCGTGCGATCAGTCGCTGGGTCGCTGCGCAAACGCCGACCCATGCGTTCGAGTTCGCCGACCGCACGGCACCCGACTATCTCACTGCGCCTACCTCGTTCGTCATGGGGGCGGGACACAGCATGGAGCTGGCGTATATTTTCCCTGGCTTTCACGGCGGTCGCGGTAAGCCGGTCAAATTGAACCCGCTCCAGGAGAAGCTGTCTGACACGATGGTCCGCTACTGGACCAGCGCGGCCGGCATGAAGGACCGCGCAGCCGAATGGCCGCGCTACGACCCTTCGCTCGACAACTACATGAGCCTCGTTTTACCGAATCCAGCCATGACTAAAGGCAGTTTCGGACGGATTCACAAATGCGAGTTCTGGCAACGTAGCGGCGTGATTTTCGATTGAAGACCCTAGCGGGTTCATGACAACAATCTGTCTAACTCTCTTTCGCTCGCCGATGCCTTCCGTCCGTCGCCAGGATCACTCATGGCTGCACGGTGCCGATGACGAATGCACGCGCTGAAACGGCATTCATGGCGAGCGACTGGTGTTCGCGGGCAGCGCCGGAAGGGGCGGCGGAGCGCGCCTGCGGGTCTTGCAGGCTGCAGGCAGCTGCAATGCCACAGGTACCAATGCCAAATTCCGATCGCGCCGCCGCTGCTCGGTATCCGCGCGTACCCGTTCACGCAGGTAATCCAGGACGTCGCTGCGCAGGAACACCCACGATTTGCCGACCTTCGTTCCCGGCAGTTCGCCGTCACGTGCCAATGCCAGCACCGTAGCGGTATCGGCATACAGCAGCGCGGCGGCGTCTGCAGCGTTGAGGGTGTCGGGGGCCATTGCCAGTTCCGCCAGGTGAGCGCTGATGGTATTTCACACGCGCTGCTGTGGCAGTCAGTCGATGGCAGCGCCTACTTGCGGCGCGAGTCCCGAGGCAAGCGCACCGCCGGCGTCGGCTTCCCGCAACCGCATGGCCTTGGAGAGGGCTGGCCAGAAGTTCTTCACTGCCCGGATCGGCGTCTTTTCGCGCAGCGAGCGGTGCGAGACGGTGTCGTTCGCATAGCCGGTGTGGACGCTGCTCATGTCCTTCTGCAGCGCCACCGCCAGCAGGTAATTCTCGCCATCGGACTGGTAGACCACGGTACCGCCGGCGCCGCACAGCAGCGCGCTGTCGATCGCGCGCCGCAGCGATACGAGGGCGGGGCCGTCGCCGACGATGACGGCGATTTCGTCGCGGCGCGACGGGCCCAGGATGTGCAGCATCTGTTCGCTCATGATGTCCTCCTTTGTGGATGCAACCGATATGTCGAAATTCTGTATTCAGTATCGGCGCTCGCACGCAGGCCGCAATGCGAACGTGTCGTCTATATCGAATTGATCAAACCGTTTGCCAGTCGCCGCGCATTTTTAGCGGCTAAAGCTCTGTCCGGTGATTGCACGGTTTGATCCATCTCAAACCCGACAGGGAGGTTTCGCGCGACGATCTGGTCAGCTACTACAGGAGATGACCATGGGCCGCATCTTCGAATTCCCGAAATCGGATCGCGTCCAGGAGCGCGTGGCGCCGTCACCCTCTGCACCCGAGGATCCCGCACTCGCGCCCAGGCCCGTAAGCCCCTGGCGGACCCTGTGCAGGAATCCGCTGTTCCTGCTGGTCTACGGTGTCTTCGTCATGGTCGTGGTGATGACCTGGCCACTCCTGCGCTGGGTGGTTACCGTCGACCTGATGTTCCAGCTGGTCCGCGCGATGGTGCTGTGGGACACGCCGGGCGTTCACGCGGGCTTTACGTGCTTCGTGCACTTCGCCGTCGTCATCCTCCTCGCTGTCATCGTGTTCGCTGCTCCTGCCCACATGGTCGAGCCGCCGGGTGGCAATCAGCGATGACGAAGAAGGACGAGGGCGTCGTCAAGAGCACCGATCACGGGAGTGTCGAAGCAGGCCGCCCGATCGAGCTACCGCTCGATTTGATCGATGAGGATCCGCAGCAGCCGCGACGCGCGGACAACCCTGGATTTTCCGCACGGAGCCTGTCCGAACTCGCCGACTCGATCGCGCAGCGTGGTGTGAAGACGCCCATATCGGTTCGTACGAATACGGAACGGCCAGGCAGGTATCTGGTCAATCATGGTGCGCGGCGCCTGCGCGCGTCCCGCCTTGCCGGCAAGGACACGCTTCCCGTCTTCATCGATCCCGACTACAGCCAAGCCGACCAGGTCGTGGAGAACCTGCATCGTGATGGCCTTACGGCACGCGAGATCGCGGACTACATCGGCCGGGAGCTGTCGAAGGGCCTGAAGCGCAAGCAGATCGCGCAGAAGATCAGCAAATCCGCCGCTTTCGTCACCCAGCATGCACGCCTGCTGGATCTGCCGCAACCGGTCGCCCAAGCGTTCAACGCGGGGAGGGTGCGGGACGTCACGGTCGTCAATGAACTTGCTACAGCGCATCAAAAGAATCCCGCCGAAGTGGAAAGATGGCTGGAAGACGAGCGCCAGGAGATTACCCGCGGGAGCGTGCTGCATTTGCGCCAGTTCCTCACGCAGCGCAGTGGATTCTCTCATCCAGCCATCGACGACAGTACGGACGACGGCATAGACGCCTTAACGCTTGAGGAAGACGCCGGCCCGGAAACACCGCGGCGGCAAAGGCAGGCTAGGGTGAAGGTCTTGCATCGTGGCCGGTCAGGGAATCTTGTGCTCACTCGGCGCCCCGACAGCGCGGGCAGTGCGTGGGTGCAGTTCGACGAGAGCGGCTCGCTGGAAGAAGTGCCACTGACTGCCGTGCGGCTGACGGCGCTGGCATTCGGCGATAGCGCTGACGCAGCTGAGGTGCCTTCACCACAAAAGGACACTAGGAAAACACGCAAGGGAACGGGCTGATGAAACAGCGGCTTCTGGTGATGAACGGACAGCGCCTCCTGCAGACGGAGAAGGATGGCGACTGGGTGGTATCGAAGGTAGACAAGGCCGGGGCAATCAAGCCAGGGCTATATCCATTGAATGGGGCACGCGGAGCCGATCGAGCAGCGACTCACGAAGGAGTCATACTGCACGTCGATCGTGAGCATGTCTTCCAGCTAGTGGGTAAGGACGTCGTCGCGCATGATGCGAGCGACTTCGCGAAGCCTCCCCAGGCGGGCAGCCTGGCTTCCATCGGCTATCAGGGTAAGCAAGCTTCGGTCAAGCAGCCGTCTCTCAAGACCGGTAGAGGAGTCAAAAGATAGGATGGCATACCTGTCGATACCTCCCATTGTCTGGATAGTGCGCGGTGTATGAGCCACCACCTAGGTGCGCTTTTCAGGACTGGCTGTTGAGCTGTGCGAACGTGGGTAACAGGTCCTGATCAACCATCCTTGTTTCGATTGCATTGGCTTTCGTCACATGCTCTTGATTCTTGATCATAAATGGTTCATCAACCGAAATCACAAGCGTGCCTTTCGACGAGCTGCTTTCATTGCCGGTAATTGGCATCAACGCGGCCGCCTCGGGTACCTGTTGGGTCGAGATCGCAATCGGCAGGTAAAGCATCCATCCCACTGCTGGCCTGTCCGTAAAGACGCTGGTATCGTCGTAGCCAATTGGTCCAACCTGAACAGTTTCTGGCGACCACTTCCTGACGATTGCAGTAACGAAGCTGATAACGTTCGCGGTATCCAGCAATGATTCGTGCCCCTCCGCCTGAAACTCCAGATTACTGGGTATGGCAGGCTTCGTATAGGTGATCGTAAAGGAAGCACCGCCATCACGATCCTTGCCGTTCCACACGCCCATAATGCGAACATTTGGATCATGATTGTCCTTATCGGCTTTCGCCATCGCGAGAGCTGCGGAACTGGGGCCCAGAGGAGTGAATGCTGGGTTCAATAGCGAAGCGGATTTTGTTCGTGCTGGCGGATACCAGGAATCCAGTTGAAATTTCAACGGTTCCAGCGCGTTCGCGATTTCCCATAGGTCCTGGTACTGTTCTTCTAGTGATGGAAGCGCGCCGCCTATCCGGAACGTTGCTGTGATTGTCAGGTAGTAGCTCATGGCGTGTGGAATGTCGTGATGAAGAAGCCCCTGCGGCGAAACGCTGACCGCAGGTAGGCGTGGCTCCTAGGTTGCATGAAATGCCAATGCAGTCGTGATGGTGGTGACGACGTGATGAGCAGGCTCTGGGTGGTTGCCTGCTGCATCATCTTCGGCAAGCCCGCGATTGTGAAGAAAAATTTCGGCTTATTATCCTCTGTAAAAAACTGGTCGTATCTAGCTTTCGCCTCCAGTAACAGGCACTGCTGCGACTTGAATCCATCGAAATCCGTCCCCTTGAAGTTCCATTCCGTGCGGGGAGTGAAGCCGGTGATCCGTGCCTGGTAGGTACGCGATTCCTCGGACATGTTCCAGTTTCGAGCCACAAGAGTGCCACAGTCTGGCGGGCACTTCGTGCACGCATCGCTGGTACGAGATTGTGTTCCCGCTTCAGCAATCGGGGCTGCCTTGGCTCTCTCTGCTGCTTCTGCCCTGCGTTTTGCAGCCTCGTGCCCGATAGCGCCCGCTGTGCCTGCTGCCGCGCCGACGACAAGCGCTCGTGAAAGGAGGAGGGCCGCTCCCTCCAGAAGCGATGGGGCCAGCATGACCATCAGTATTTCTCCAGCTTTGATCGTGTGAGTGCAATCAGGTCATAAAAGCGTTGCTCGACAGCTGCACCAGGTTTCCTGAGCCATCCGTCGATCGGTGGCTGCCGGTAGAAAGTCGGTGCAGCGGCTTCGTAGTAGAGGAATTGCGTGATTGCAGCTCCATCCACGAAGTGCAGGCCCACAGCATGTCGATACGCTTGTTCTAGTCGGCAGGCGAGGGTATCGTCCGATGCCAGCTCCGGCATATCGGACAGGATGTTTTTTCTCACCGCTTCAACATACTGGTGCTCTTCAAGCTGCTTCAGTGCCGTGAGCTGACTGCTGGAGAATTTAAGCATGAGACCTCACGACGAAACGTTCGCCATTGCATGCGTAGTGCCATTCCTGAATGGCGACGAAAAAATCGGCATGCTGCCTTTCGTCCATGGTCTGGCGCAGGTTGTTCAGCACACGCGGATCATAGAACCGCAGCAGGGCTTTTCGTCCGTCGGGCAGCTCGGCCTGGAGCTTCAACTGCAGCAGTTGCGTCAGGCCGTCGATGTCGATAGGCGTGATGAGCCACGATACAGACGGCAGTGCCTCTTCGAGCTGTTCCAGCTGGCTGGTCTGACTAGAGTCGTCTGTGACGTCGATCAGCCACGGGCCGGCATGCGCCAGCGGTGCGTCCGGGGTATCTTCCAATAGCGACCGCCTGGCAGGATTCGCTCGGAGCGCACATCCCAAGTATTCCTGATATTGCAGACCATCGACCAACGCGTACAGGCTGAGTGTCTGGTCTTCGTGACGAAGGCGGCTGAACCGGTCGAGAATTTCACCCATCCTCAGCTTCTCACGACGAGCGCAGATCCCGCTGCGGCTGCGGTGGCAAGGCATTCGAGGCAGATGGTGGGCACGTCCTGCGCAACCTTTTTCGTGGCAGCAACCAGGTCGGTTGGGGAATCCTCATCCGGGACAGACACACTGCGCTGATCCCACCAGGCCGATGATTGCCCAGCGATCAGGATTGCGCCACAGGCAGTCTTGTCGCCGTGCCGCGCCACTGCCTGTCCGAAACCGCTCAGGTCCGGTGCCCCCTCGACAATGGGAAAAGTGCCACCGCACTTCGGACAGACAGTCAGGTCGCCTATCCGCGCTACCGGCTTATCGTAGATGGTCCAGGTCTGGTCGCCGCTGATCACGGTGCCGCCGTGACTGGTCCGGTCGCCCATACGTGCAATTGGTCTGCTCATGATCGTTGCCCGCTCGCTCTGCATCAACTCGACAGTTGGTAACTTAGCGTGTGAACCGAGATCAAGTCAATTGTGCGACAGTAACTTGCTAAGTGCTCGTTACAAGGACGGCGCAGCTGATCATGACGACGAGTGCGGCCGCGATATTGATGGCAGCAAGGTGGCGGAACGAGGAAATCATTGGCGCGCAGGTTCGAAACGCGTCAGCGGCCCCGTCGCGCACGGCATCCGCTGCGGTGAGCGCCCCTTTCGTCATGCTGTCATTCATCGCTTGGGCGCTGGCAGCAAGGGCAGCATTCACGATGCGCTCTGCCTTTTCCTTCGCGTCATTCTGCCAGCGCAGCGATACGCCTTCCATTTCCTCTTTAAAGCGGTCCAGCTGTTCCTGATGCGCAGCCGCGCTGTCCTGCAGCAGACGGTTGTTGATCGTCTGGAGCACGAGGATGGGATCGTCGCGGGCGACGGCAATGCCGTGCTTCGCCGCGATCTCCCTGATCAGTTCCTCAAGTTTGTCCGCCATCAGAGCACCGGTACGTTGTCGAGTTGTTGGAAGAAGTTTCGCCTGATGATTGTGAGACGCTGGCGCGTCATGATCGTGAGCGAACTCAACGCAAGCGCCTCGTCGAATGTCTGGCGCTGCTGCAGCATGTCACTGAGGTCGCGGCCGTACGTCTCCTCCTTCAGTACGGGCATGTGCACGATCGCTGCCACACGGTCCCGGTGCGCCTGGTAGGCCTTCATCTGTTCGAACCCCTTGCCGTTATCTTCGACGGGACCCCAGAAAGGATTGAGCCAGACGACGAACGATGTCTCGCGCGGGAATTGCCCGAGCAGGTGCGAGAAGCCACTGACCGTGTCTAGCAAGCACTGGCCGCCCGTGATCACGGTGTGCACCACCAGCTGGTGGCCCATGCCGGCGAGCAGGGCGGGGATCTCGTTGCTGATCAGGTAGTGCGATAGCGGTACGAACGAACTAGCGCCGTTGTCGACGATCGCGGGCTGCGCAAGGTCGCCGAACAGTTGTATCAGCAGGTCGAACTTGCGCGTGTTGATCTCGTCATCCTCCATGATCGGCAGCCGCTGTACGTCGAGCGCCTGATAGCCGTGGAAGGTGGCGTTGACCGGGTCGGTATCGATGCAGAGCGGCTTCGCACCGCCTGCGATCTTGTACTGGGCCAGGATCACCGCGGCGAGCGATTTACCCACGCCGCCTTTGCCCTGCAGGGTCATATGGATGGTAGCCATTACAGAAGATCCTCCTTGCGTGGTACGGGGTTGAACACGAAGCCTGCCTGCTGCCCGGGCTTCAGCTGCGCCGTCTCGCGTATCGGTTCGGCACCTGCCGCGACGGTTTTCGGATCACCCAGCGGCGGCGCTACCAGGGTGGGCGTGGCGGATTCGGGAAGCATCTTCACGTAGCGCAGGAACGTCCCGTAGCCGAAGGCGACCCGGCCTTCGTCGATCAGGTTGCGCCAGACAGTCTTCGCCTGGTATCCGGCCTGCAGCCCTGCCAGGACATCGGAACGTACCGCCAGGAACGCCGCGAGATTCCTGTCACGCCTGGTCGTGGGCTTCTTCCTGACCCAGTTCGCCAGTTCCTCGGGATAGTTCTTGACCATGTCGCGCGCTCCTCGCTTTAGTTTGAGCAGCATCAATTTGGAACAGTTTTGCCATCAAGTTGAAATCGATTTGGCACTGCATCGCAACTGTCCTGGCATTTCTGCGCGACGCGTGAACGACGGAGACAGTACGGGAGCGTGATTCCTCGCTGATTTTCGCCTTTTCGATATGTTGTGCGTTCCAGTTTCATGCCGGTTGAGGTTCCGCAAGGGATAAATCGAAAAACAAAACTACCCTGCATGCATGGAATTGAACGGTTAGGGCGGGCAGGATAGGTGAAGGTGGCCATGCAGCTGCGCCGCCTGTCCACCTTCACTCCCCTTATTCGCGCCTGCGGCGCTCAACGTGGATCCTGCCCTGCGGGGCCACGCGGCTGCCGCCGCGAAACCACTCTCGCCTGCGGAGGCCAACATGCCAGCGAAGGACGAAAAGCGCGAGCTGCGGCTCCGTGTACCGGTACTTCCGGAAGAAGCGGCGGAAATCCGACGGCTTGCTAAGGCAGCGGGCCTGCCTGTCGCGGCATACCTGCGCCAGGTGGGTCAAGGCTACCGGCTGCGCGGCGTCATCGACCATGAGCGCATCAGGGAACTGGCGACAATGAGCGCGGACCTGCGCCGGCTTGGTGATCTGCTGGAGCTGTGGCTGCAGGACGACCCGCGCACGCGCCAGTTCGGCGAAGCGACGATCCGTGCCGTGCTGGCGAAGACCGAGGAGACCCACGGCGCCGCGTGTCAACTGCTGCGGTCGCTTGTCCAGCCCGACTCGCGCAAGCGCCTTTAGCTGCTAAAGCGAAAGATCGCCATGATCGCCAGGCACATCCCCATGCGCACGTTGAAGAGGAGCGACTACGCCGGCCTCGTCAACTATCTGCTGGACCCGCAGAACAAGCAGGAGCGGGTAGGAGACATCACGATCACGCACTGCGCGGCACGGGAACCCGACGTGGCGATCCTGGAAGTCCAGCATACGCAGTCACTGAACCAGCGCGCGGTCTCGGACAAGACCTACCACCTGGTGGTGAGCTTCCGGAGCGGCGAAGAGCCCGATGCACGGACGCTGGCGGCGATCGAGGAACGCCTGTGCGCCGGGCTCGGTTTCGCGGATCACCAGCGCATCAGCGTCGTCCATCACGACACCGACAACCTGCACGTGCACATCGCCATCTGCAAGATCCATCCGACGCGTCACACGATCCACAACCCGCACAACGATTACGCGACGCTGGCGCGCGTGTGCGCTGACCTGGAGACCAAGTTCGGCCTGCAGCGGGACAACCACCTGCCGGGCCGACGCGGCGCGCAAAGCGCGGCCGACGACATGGAAGCTCATGCCGGCATGGAAAGCCTGCTGGGCTGGATCCAGCGCGAGTGCCGTACCGGATTGGTAAAGGCGGACAGCTGGCCAGATTTGCACGCGCTGCTTAACGCGTACGGACTGGCGATGCGTGAACGTGGCAACGGCCTTGTCGTGTCCGACGAACACGGCACGACCGTCAAGGCAAGTTCGATCGACCGGAGCCTGTCGAAGGCCCGGCTGGAGGCGCGCCTTGGTCCATTCGTCCTCCCTGAACGCGCGCACGTCAACGAACCTGCATCGCAGGAATCGCAACCCGCAGGACGGACAAACTCGAAGCCCTTGACGCCCAGGCCGGGGAAGGCGCCGCCGGAGTCCGTCATCAACGACCACACGCAGGAGCCGCCGCAGGGAGACCGCAAGCGCTACCGGAAGGCCGCGATCGCGGGACGCATCGACACGACACACCTGTACGCCACCTATCAGCAGGAGCAGGCCGATGCCCGGTCCCTGCGCGCGCCGGCATTCCTGGCGCTCAGGGACCGCAAGGACCGGGAGATCGCCGCGGCAAAACGGCATGGCCGGCTCCAGCGGGCCGCGATCCGGCTGGCGGTAAGGGACCGCATGACCAAACGCGTTCTCTACGCCGCCGCCAGCAAGTCCCTGGTGAACGAGATCGCACGTATCCATGCGGACTACCAGCAGGAGCGACGGCAGGCGTTGAACCAGTACCGCCGCCTGGCATGGGCGGACTGGCTGCGCGACCAGGCGCAGAAAGGCAACGCCGAGGCGCTGGCTGCGCTGCGTGACAGGCCAGGCCGTGGCGCTGTAACGGGCAATACCCTCGGTGGCCAGGTCCAGGCCGGGGCTTCGCAAACAGGGGGCGACATCACCAAGCACGGCACCGTCATCCGGGACGTTGGCGGCACGCCGCTGCGCGACACCGGCGACCGCCTGATCGTCGGGAATCGCTTCAATGCCAGGGACCTGCGCACGGCTCTGATGGAGGCGAGAAGGCTGTACGGCAATCGTCTGCATGTCGAGGGCAGCGATGCGTTCAGGCAGGCGATCGCGCGGGAGGCGGGCCACCTGGGGGAATCGATAACGTTCGACGATCCAGCGCTGGAACAGTATCGGACCGAAGCACTGTCACAACCACAAGCAAAGGAGGAACACCATGAGCACACAAGCGCAAACCGATCCCGATCAGGGCAGCCTGCTGGACGAGGCGTTCAGGGCGATCGCGCAGCCCGCGACGGCGCCGGGCAGGGAGGCGCCGAAAGCCCACAGCGAGGCGCTGGCCCGATCGGCGTCCGACCGCCGCCCGAGAGCCGCAACCGCCTGCGAGACCTGTCCTCACTCGGTGTGGTTCGCATCCCAGGTGGAGCTGAGGTGCTACTGCCGGGTGATGTACCTGATCACGTGGAGCAGCCGCGAGCCGCAGCAGATCACGGTGTGCGACGGCCCGTTCCTGGGGATCGACAAGTAAACGCCGCACTGGCGGCCGTCCACAAATACGTACTTGAGCGGGAACAAAAGCGGATCAGTTTGTCCGATATACCGAAACACCTTGCCTATGATGGTTTCCAGGGGCCGGCATCGTTCGGAGGTCTGCGCACGGTCGACCGCCAGGTACTGGTGCTCCTGCAACGCGAGGACACCATTCATGTCATGGCAGTCGACGCCGCCAGGGCTCACCGCCTCAAGTCATTGCGACGCGGAGCGTCCCTGACGGTGGGTCCCCGCGGCGGCATCACCACCGGAGGGAGACAGCGATGAAGCAGCGTTTCAACAATGCCGTGGGACCGCAGGTACGCCGGCCCCCGCGCCGCCGGCACCAGATCATCCCTGTCCTCGCCGCAGGTTCGCTGGCGGCGGGTCTGCAGGCCGCCACGCAGTTCTTTGCCCACACGTTCAGGTACCAGCCCGTGCTGGGAGAGCAGCTGCACTCGCTGTACGCGCCGTGGGGCATCCTGCGTTGGGCAGGCCGCTGGTACGCCCAGTACCCTGACGAGTTCCTGCGTGCCGGCAGCGTCGGCATCAGCGTGACGGGCGTGGGCCTGATCATGCTCGTGGTGGCGCGCATGGTCCTGTCGAATTCCGTGAAGGTGAACGAATTCCTGCACGGCTCCGCGCGCTGGGCCAATATCAGGGACATCCGCGCGGCGGGCCTGCTGCCACGCAGTACGCTGTGGCAGCGCATCAGCGGCAACGGGCCTGTCCCGCATGCCGGCGTGTACGTCGGCGCCTGGCAGGATCCCAAGGGCGCGCTGCACTACCTGCGGCACGACGGACCGGAGCACGTGCTGACCTATGCGCCGACCAGGTCGGGCAAGGGCGTGGGCCTGGTGGTCCCAACTTTGCTGTCATGGAGCAGCAGTACCGTCGTGACGGACCTGAAGGGGGAGCTGTGGGCGCTGACTGCCGGCTGGCGGCAGCAGCATGCGCGGAACAGGACGCTGCGCTTCGAGCCCGCCGCAGCCGCCGGCAGCGTGCGCTGGAATCCGCTCGACGAGATCCGTGTCGCCACCGAGTACGAGGTCGGCGATGTGCAGAACCTGGCGACGCTGATCGTCGATCCCGACGGCAAGGGGCTGGAAACGCACTGGCAGAAGACCAGCCAGGCGCTGATCGTCGGTGTGATCCTGCACGCGCTGTACAAGGCGAGGGAGGAGGGCATCCCGGCCTCGCTGCCGGCCGTCGATGCCATGATGTCCGTGCCCGATCGCGCCATTGGCGAGCTGTGGATGGAAATGATCACGTACCGGCACGCCGACGGGAAAAACCATCCAGTGATTGGCTCGGCCGCGCGCGACATGCTGGATCGTCCCGAGGAGGAGGCGGGTTCTGTACTCTCCACCGCGAAATCCTATCTGGCCCTGTATCGGGACCCGATCGTCGCCCGGAACGTCGGCGCATCGGAATTCCGCATCCGCGACCTGATGCACCACGACAGCCCGGTCAGCCTCTACATCGTCACCCAGCCGAACGACAAGTCCCGCCTGCGCCCGCTGGTGCGCGTGATGGTGAACATGATCGTGCGCCAGCTGGCCGATCGCATGGCCTTCAGTGGCGGCCGCGCGGTCGCGCATTACAAGCACCGCCTTCTGATGATGCTCGATGAGTTCCCGAGCCTCGGCCGCCTGGACATCATGCAGGAGTCGCTGGGCTTCCTGGCCGGCTATGGCATCAAATGCTATCTGGTCTGCCAGGACATCAACCAGCTGAAAAGCCGGGAGACCGGCTACGGGCACGACGAGAGCATCACGTCGGCATGCCACATCCAGAACGCCTATCCGCCCAACCGCCTGGAGACCGCTGAACACCTGTCGAAGCTCACTGGCCAGACCACGGTGGCGAAGGAGCAGATCACGACAAGTGGCCGTCGCACAAGCGCGCTGCTCGGGCAGGTCTCGCGCACGATCCAGGAGACGCAGCGGCCGTTGCTGACGACCGATGAATGCCTGCGCATGCCCGGCCCCGTGAAGGATGCCAACGGCGACATCACGAAGGCCGGCGACATGGTGATCTATGCGGCGGGTCATCCGGCCATCTATGGCAAGCAGCCGCTGTATTTCCAGGACCCGGTCTTCCTCGCGCGCGCCGCAATACCGGCACCGCTGGAGAGCGACCGTCTGATCCACCTGTATGAAGGCGAAAGGATCAAGCTATGAGCAAGCGCATGAGAAAGGTGGCGATCGTGGTACTGGTGGCGGGCGTGTGCATCATCGCGCAGGGCGCGGTGCTGTATGCCATCGGCGTGCGGGTGAACACCAGTCCCAGCATCCCTGTCGGGGTGTACTGGAAGACCGATGCCAAGGTCGAGAAGGGGCGGTACGTCACGTTCTGCCCCATGCAGCTGGGCGTGTTCGATGAAGCACGCAGGCGGGGCTACATCACGTCCGGCTTCTGCCCGGGTGGCTATGGCTACCTGATGAAGCGCGTGCTCGGCGCGACCGACGATGCCGTGACCATTGACGACGATGGCGTGCGGGTCAACGGCACGCTGCTGCCGAACTCCGCGCCGATGAAGGCGGACCGCCACGGCCTGCCGCTGCCGCGCTTCCAGCATGACCGGTACATCCTCAGCGAACACCAGCTGCTGCTGATGTCGGACGTGAACCCGAAGTCGTTCGACAGCCGCTATTACGGCCCGGTGCAGCGCAGCCAGGTGCGCGACGTGATCGTGCCGGTCCTGGTCTGGTAACCCTCAACGCAACCCCGAAAGGAGCACGCGATGCACGATCAAGCCAAGACATCCGCTGGAAAGACCGATGGCCAGGATTTGCTGAAGGACGTGGTGATGGAAAAACTGGACGACGCCTGCACGCCGGGTTTCGCCGCGCCGTTCACTCCGGAAGAGGCGCGCCTCGCGGGCGCGTTCGTCGAGGATGCCATCACCGAGGAAGACGCCGCCGAGAGCGGCATCGACCTGCCCGAAGCGCTCAGACAGGAGAAGGAGAAGAGATCATGAACGATGTCGTCAATCCGTTTGTACAGAAGGTCGCCGAGCAGCTGATCCGCCAGTTAGAGCAGGGCACCGCGCCATGGCAGAAACCATGGCAGCCGGGCGAGCCCGGCGCCGGCCTCCCCGTCAACGCCTCGACCGGCAAGCGCTACCAGGGCATCAACGCCATTCACCTGATGAGCCAGGGCTACGAGGACGACCGCTGGATGACCTACAAGCAGGCGCAGTCGGTGGGAGCGCAGGTGCGCAAGGGCGAGAAGGGCACGCCCGTGCAGTACTGGAAGTTCAGCGAAGAGCGCACCAAGACCGACGACAATGACCGGCCGGTGCTCGATGCCGAAGGCAGGCAGGTGAAGGAAACAGTGCGCCTGCCGCGGCCGGCATTGTTCATGGCGACGGTGTTCAACGCGCAGCAGATTGACGGGCTGCCGGCACCGCAGGCCAGGCCGCAGCCGGCATGGAAGGCAAGCGAACAGGCCGAAGCGATCCTGAAGGGCAGCGGTGCCACGTTCAAGAGCATCGAGCGGGACGCGGCCTTCTATACCTCGCGGACGGACGAAATCTACATGCCGTCGCGAGACCGCTTCGCGACTGCCTCGCAGTTCTACGCGACCGCGCTGCATGAACTGGGCCACTGGACAGGCCACGAGTCGCGGCTCGATCGCGACCTGTCGCATCCGTTCGGCAGCGAGGGCTATGCGCGCGAGGAGCTGCGCGCAGAGATCGCCAGCATGATCGTCGGTGGCGAACTCGGAATCGGGCACGACCCCGGCCAGCATGCCGCCTACGTCGGTTCCTGGATCAAGGCACTGCGCGACGACCCGCTGGAGATCTTCCGCGCCGCATCCGATGCCGAAAAAATAAACTCGTACGTGAAGAACCTGGCGAATATCCAGAGCCCGGAACAGCGCGCGCTCCAGGACAGCGTCGATGCGCAGAAGGTCGCCGACTTCATCGCGGCGAACCGCAACCTCCTGCCATCGAAGGTGGCTTTGAATACGCGCGAAGCAGAGCCGTCGTTGCAGTCCGTCCTGGCAGATGAGAAGCGCATGCAGGCTCTGGATGGCGAGGTGAATGAACTGCTGCGGGGCCTAAACGCGCAGCAGGTGGCAGAAACGCATGCCGTGATCCGCACGACCCTTCACCGGCCGGACGCGGTCGATGCGACGCGCGAGGCTGTGGCGGCCCAGAACGCCCTGCCAAAGCCGCCGTCGAGCGACGTCGAGGATGGGCAGCTGGTCGCCGATTTCATCGCCGCGAACGTCAACCTGCTGCCGGAGAAGGTCGCCGAGAACACGCTCGCGGCGCCGGCCGCGCTGCGTGGCATCCTCGGCGACACTGAGCGCATGGCGCACCTGGCGCTGATGACCGACACCCTGCTGGATCACATCAACCGCGCGTACGTGGACCGCACGCATGCGGTGATCGCCGAAACGCTTGGTCGCAAGGACGCACCGCAGCGCGCGGAGCGTGCGCGCGAATCCGAGGCAAGGCTGCCCGTCTGGCGGCCTTCGGAAGCCGATCAGGCGCAGCAGGTGGCGGACTTCATCGCAGCGAACCAAAACCTTCGGCCGGAGAAGATCATCGCCAACACACGTGACGCTTCGCCACAGTTACAGGCAGTGCTGCGCGATGACGTCGTAATGGAAAAGATCAGACCCCAAGTGATGGCGAAGCTGGAAGGAATCAACGAGCGCTATGTCGACAGTGCTTTCACGGTTGCGATCGAGGCCGCCCGGCGGGAAGCGCCTCGCGAGGTGGCGGACGTCCTGAATCTGCCAGCGCTGCAGGACCAGCAGGCCGAAATGGTGAAGAGGGCGGAAGCGCTGCAGCCGCAGGCCCGGCATGCGGCCGGCGTGGACGCCGGGGGGACGGCTTGGGACGCACAGCAGCGCGCATTCGAGCTGGACCAGCTACGTGAGCAGGCGGTTCGCCAGGATGTCCACAGTACTGTCGAGGACCTGGCCGGCGCCGCGGCGGTGACCAGGCAGGCGGAAGCTGCCCGTCAGCGGGCGGGGAACGACGACGCGCGTCAGTTCATCGATGCGCTGCGTGCCGCCCAGCGCCAGGGCGAACAGGCGTCGATCGTTCCGCAGAGCACGCGGGAAGAGTTTTCCGAGGTGCTGCGGAAGGCTGGTTGCGTTGTCGAGGATCAGCATCCTGTCATCGACGGCGCGGAGCATCGGATTCCGCTGCGCCAGGGCTCTTCCCAAGCGGGGCCGGCGTTCGCAGTGTATGCAGTGCAGCCGGCTGCGCAGCCTTACGGGTATGTCTTGACGCCCGAAAACGGAAACGAGGTGCACTGGCGTGGCAAGGGCTATGTCCTGGATGCGGCCGACAAGGAAGCATTGAACGAGCAGGCCGCCGGCCGTCTTCGTGAGCGGGGCGCACGTGAAGAAGCAGCGCATGAAGAGGCGGCAGAGAGGGTTCGTGAGCGGATGCGCGGGCTGCGGCCGGTCGAAGCGCCGACTCCGTACATGCTCGAAAAGGGACTTGTCCCGCAGGCTGGCGCGCTGACCGACAGCGAGGGCAAGCTGACCTGCCTGCCGTTGACCGATGTCCGCGGGAAGGTCTGGTCGGCCCAGTATGTCGATGCGGACGGCCAGGTGGGATTCGAGCCCGGCACGCGCAAGGCGGGGTGTTTCCATGCAGTAGGTGGGAGCGGAGCGTTGGCAACTGCACCAGCGCTCGTTATCGCAGCGGACTACGCTTCCGCCAGCACGCTGTCTTCGTGCCTCGGATTCGCCACCGTCGCGGCCATGGAAGCCGGCAATGTCGCCGAGGTCGCGAAGGACCTGCGGCAGCGCTATCCGGACAAGCCTGTGATCATCGCCGCGGACAGGTTGCAGCACGCCGCGCCGGAACACTCGGCTGACATGCGCTCCGAAATGCTAGAAGTTGCGGACGCGCGAGTTATCCAACCCATTTTCGCACCACGAGAAAGCGAGGATTCTCGGCGTCCGCTGGCCAGCTTTAACGATCTGGCCAGACGCAGCGAGCTTGGTAGCGATGGCGTGCGCCGACAGGCTGCGCAGGCAGTCAATGCGGAAATGAAGAAGGTTCGCGAGCACGGGGTGTCGCTTGAAGAAGTGCGTCAACAGGCCCGTGGCCGTAGGAATTCGGTGGGAACTGGTTGATGGTGTTGCGGTCATTGCTGCCACGCCATCCGGTTGTGTCGAACCATATCCTCGGCACAACCGGATTTTTAGTTCTTGGCGAGATCTGCCATTCGAAAATATCTCGGCTAGCTCTCGAGAATTTCCACGCGTGATTTTGACGCGGTTATGGACTTGCTAAAGGCAAATGATGGAAGATTCGTGTTCACTCTTTCTGCAAGCACGCTTGCAACCGACGGCGCAGGCTTTCATTCAACAGCCTTTTTATCGTGGTCAAAAATCCTGGAAGCGTACCACTAGCGGTTTGCCTTCGAAACGTGCCATGCATCGTATTCGATGCGTTTGCCGGCTTAGAACGAAATCCAAATGACGGTGGCTCGTACTCGCGCTATCTGCAAACATGCCCGCAATCCGTCGGGCCGACTTGCATCCAACGGCAACGTGCGAGCGCTAATCGCATATCTAATGATGCCTGGGCCGAGAGACGCTTCCGATCCAAAGCGCACGTTCCAGATGCTATTTATGGACTTGCTTCGACGCGTAATTTGGATTAGTTGAAAACTGCCCGCAACGATATTTCCGGATGGATCCACCTTCCAAGCTCCCGCTATTGCTCCAGGAGGGCAGGTTTTACGCCGAGAAATCTCGCAGAGTATCGCGAGCCTCTTCAACCGAACCAGAGAGGCTCGTAGTGCGCCCCGCCTCCTGTTCCAATGGCAACGTGTCTGCCGAGATCCCAGAATTTACTTTCTGTGTAATTTCATGAGGCCGACTGTTCGAATACTTTTTTTGGAGCATTCTATGCTGGCTAGTGCAATGTCCGTGGTCGCAGGAAATAACTTAAACAGTCGTCTTTTATTGCCAAGATAAAATTTGCATCGTCGACGCCCGGCGACGACTCATTTTAATATATAGTTGCGTTAGAACTAATATAGAATCGATATCACACTCGCCCAGAAGACTGCCCTTCTTACTTTTACGGTTCACTCTCGAAAAAGGATCATTCATGCGTTCAATTTTCGTTGCAACGTTGCTATCGGTGCTTGTCGGTACAGCGCACGCCGCGCCGGTAATCGAGAGTTTCAATGTTGATCATCTCAAGGTAGTAGAGGGTCAACCTGTCAAGTTGACCTGGTCGGTCAGCGGTGCCGCCACAGTCAAGCTGAACGGACAACCGGTCGCCGCCACCAGCAGTGGAACTTCTGTTACACCGCTGGGAACGGCGACGACGTTGCGGTATACGCTTGAGGCCTCCGATGGAGCTGGGAAGAATCCGGTCATCAGTACGCTCGAGTTAAGTCGCGGCACGGTACTCGAGCAGGGTTTTATTCCTTCTGCTTATTATGATGGGTGTCGTCCGCAAGAGGATACCGACTATATGGGCAAGCACGAGTACCTGCGTATCGAGCCGCGCGATTGCACCACTGTCCGGGTAGCGAACCCTTATTTCATATGGGCTCAACTCTCCGACACCGACCTTAACCGCGGCATGACCTTCACGCTCGACGGCCCGAACGGATATCACTATGAGATAAATGCGATATTGCCACGCGTAATTTTGCCTGAAAATCTTCCCGAGCCAGGCGATTATCGCTGGAACGTCAGCTACTGGACCCGTGGCGGTCAACAGCTCACGAGCCTGATACGCTCGTTCCGTTACGTAGGCAACGAGCTGCCGGACATTCCGACGGCGGCCTACGTGAAGGCGCGCATCGATGCGCGCCTTCACCCGCGCATCATCCCGCAGGTTGTCGACGATCCGCAGGGCAAGGTCATGAAGATGTCCGCAGTCGATGCAGCAATCCGCGCTAGCGAACTGAAGACATCATATGCCAATTACCTTGCCTATGCGGAGCAGCAACTTGGCGTTCCCCTTACTACGCTGCCCGAGCCCGATCCAACCAAGAACATCATGGATCAGGCCAGTGTCGTCATCAGGCCCATCGAAGCATTCATCATGGCAGCGCTTGTGCGTGGCGACATCCGATATCACAACGAAGCTATAAGCCGGCTCAAACTGCTCGCCGCATGGAATCCTGAAGGCTTATCCGGTGACGTCCCGGGGGGCGACGACCAAGCCAACCGAGCAATCATGCGCACGCTTGCACTGGGGCTCGACGCGCTTTACTACAACATGAGCAAGGCCGATCGCGACTTGCTAATCCGGCCGATCAACATACGGCTTGAGCAGAACATCGTGCGCATGCGCGATCTTCATACTAATCCCTACAATTCCCATTTGCTGACGGCTGCCCTGTATTCAGTGCAGACGCTGATGCATGCCGCCAATTCGGTAGGTGAGCATGAGGTATTCGAACAGGGCGATTTGCATGGCGACCGCTGGGAGGTTGCGTGGAACACGCTGGTCACCTCTATCGGCACATGGCGCGGGGGAACCGACAGCGCCTTCGGGAATAGCATTTACTATGGTTGGATGACGGTGAATTCTTATGCCACCTCGTTTGCGGCATTCCAGTTGCTGACCGGTGTCGACCTCAGTCATTTGCCGGCAACTGACCGGTTCGGCGAGAACTTCTACGCACTGACGCCGCGGTTACGCTCGAACAAGGTGCGGGGCGCATTCGGCGACGGTAATGAAGATGTCGGTACGTATTTTTCATATGCCTGGAATACCTATCGCACGCTGGCTCATGTCTCGCAGAATCCGCTCGACGAGTGGTACTACCGGGACGGGATCGCTGCCACACTAAGCAATCCAATGCCCGTCTATGCATCTTTCTACGAGTATTTCCTGACTGGCAAATATCCGGCGGTAGCGCCAGCGCACGAACCGTCGTTGCGGCCGACGTTCTTGTTCGAGGATGCCGGGGTTGTCGCGATGCATAGCAACACTATCGATCCCAAGCGGTCCAGCCTGTTTTTCCGGTCCAGCAGACTGGGCTCGTACAATCACAATCATGCCGACAACAATGCGTTCACCTTTGTCTCCAAAGGCAAGAACGCGTTCATATCCGGTGGCGTCTACAAGAGTTTCGAGGGGACCTTGCAGGAATACGTGACGCGCGCAACACGCTTTAAAAATGCGCTGACGTTCGATGCTGGAGAAGGCTACAACGACGCCGGCATCGGCCAAGCCGAGCGCGTGCCGACACCAGTCGCGGCGGGTAATCCTGCATACACGAAAGTGGCACACGGTAAGCTGATCAATTTCTACGACTCTCCCTCGAGCGACTGGGCCATCACGACAGGCGATGCCACAGGCGCCTACCAAGGGCAGATATTGCCAGGTTCGTTCACGCCAGTGCTGACGAACGCGGTGCGGACGGTTGCCTATAACCGAGCCAAGGGCATCGCACTGATCTACGACTGGGCGGACAGCGCCATCGCACGCCGCTGGCGTCTAAATTACCAGACATTGGTCACGCCGCAGATCCAGTCAGCTCGGCAGTTCAAGCTCGATCTCGGTGACGCCATTTCAGTTTGTCTGATGTACCACGGACTTAAAGGCACCTACGCGACGGAGGATATGGACACGATCTACCCGCTATACGATCCGAAGTTCGTGCCCGGGGAAAAGCAGTACCACACCACATATACGACCAATGAACGCTCCACACAGTTCGCCGGGTTGGCAGTGGTGACAGAAAACTGCACCAGCAATCCGGCCGTCATTGTTTCGTTCCAGACGAGCATACGGATGCTTGTTCAGGTCGGCGACAGCTGGCTGCTATTCGACAAACGTAAGGTACAGATATCTGAGTGATGTGCGAGATTTTGTGCATGGGTGGACAGCCGCCGCGTCAGGAACAGCCGTAGCGGGAGTCCTTTGACAGGCCAGACCGGCAACCACCGGCTCCCGGCACGAAACCAATGTCTCGCCTTGCGCGTCACTCCCAGTAAATCGAACTAGGCGCGCCGGGGCCTCCTCGATCGACAGCAGTGAATCGCCCCGGCTTCCTAAAGGACTGGTCGACTTTTTCAGCATTCCGCTCCCTTTGTAGACTGGGTCATTTCCCTAGGTACCATAGGGAGTGGAAGGCTCTCGTTCGGATATGTATTCGAGCCAGCTGTGTGCGAAGGGAGGGCGCTGGCTACCGCTAAGGGCATGGTTTTAAGTGTGCCGGCCACGATTCTAGCCTGAGGACCGAGTGATCATTCTGGGAACGTATCTATCCTGCGACCGAATTCCCTCCCTCCATTCGTTTGACGGACGTGGCGGTGCGTTCGACGATGTAGGTGCGGTTGATTTCGATGCCTGCAGCCATGCCGCCCATTCCGCGCCGCGTGCGATGAGTTTTCGCCTGTACGTTTGGTTAAATACCGGCGTACGCGAATGATAGTTAGCGACGCGTGTCCAGAAGTCCCCGCTGTCCTGCATCAGATGCCGTCGCAGGCGCCATGCAGCAAGGTGAAAGGGATAGCACCCGGTATCAGCGACATCCGCCTCGGTGATGCCGTACCGTGATAACGAACGGATGTATCGAGTGTTGAACTGCATCGGTCCGATATCGCTGCTTCCGTTGGTGTTCGCCACCCGCTGCCCGGGCCTGCCATTCTCCACTGCGGCCACGGCCAGCAGGATATGCGTCGGGATGCGGTAACGACCGGCTGCTTCGATTGAACAGGTAACCATCACTGCCGCATCGCTGGAGGGCAGGTCGATCATGTGTTGTCTCCGTCCGGCCCATGCTTGCCATCCCGGAACGCCGCCACTTCGGCCGCACGGTCCACTGTTTCGTTGGAAGCGGAGATGGAGTTTGTCTGCATGGCTGCCGCGGGCGACGACGAGGATTTTACGGCGGAGTCCCGGCGGGCCTTGATGGCCGTGGCCATCTTTCCGCCGATGGTCTCGGAAATGCGCTGCCTGGCGTTGCCGATCATGTTTCCCGCACCTTTCATGCCCACGTCGAACGCGCCGATCCCAAGATTGGCGACGGTACCCGCCGCGATCCTGCCAGCTTTTCCGGCAGCTTTCGCAAGGCCGCTACCTTCGGAATTTCGTGCGCTACGCGTTGCATCCCCACCGCCACCTTTCTTAGGTACGGAACTGTCCTCCGACGGCTGCGATGCTGTTGACGGTGCAGAGCCCTGATCCTTGCTACTTGCCTGCGTGGCGCTGTCCGAAGTACTGGCAGCGGGGCTGGAGCCATCGCCTCCAGCTTTGGACGATTCGCCAGCTGCACCGGCGCTTTTCTCGGCGAGAGCCTGAGCGATTTCCGCACTATGGCTGGACGCTCCGCCCACGGCCCTGCCAAAAGAAGTGGACTCCAGCGCGGCCGAGCTGTTTGCGAAATTGCCGCCGCCACCGGATGGCGGAGCTAGGAAGTCGCGTGCGGACGATCCGCCACCGGCATCCTGCGTGGCTTTCGAAAATGCTGCCATCAATGCCTGGGTGCCGCCGCCGATGTTGGCCGCTGCCGAAGCGAAAGCTGCTCCCGCCGTTGCGGCTGCGGCACCGGCCATCGTGGCGGCGGCAACTGCCGCGCCCGCGCCGTATCCACTTCCTAGGGCGCCGGTGCCTCCGCCCGATGCTAGCCCGCCAATGAAGCCCGGAACCTTATTTACCAATCCGAGGAGGACAATCGATGCGACCATCAGGACAGCCATTTCCTTCAATCGAAAGTCCGCGCTCATTTCTCCGTAGATCGTGATGATCAGGCTTGTGCCGGCACCCACGATCAATACCATCGCCATCAGTTGCGCGGCGATGTTCAGAACGGTCCGGAAGTAGGCTATCGCGAAATCCGAGGTCCATTTGGAGCCGCCGAATCCAAGGAAGAATACGCCGGCATATGCCAGCATCCACCCACAGATGAGCAGGATTAACATGTTCAGGGCGATGAGTGCCATCACTATTAGAATGATGATGCAAAGCAGGATTCCGACGGCGCTGGAAAAGGGCGACCACACTGAGGATTTGCTGATGACCATGTCGAACATCGTGAACGCTATGTCCATTACGCCACTTGGAGACGGGAGATTTGCAGTAGATGCAGGGAGGCCCGCGCCGGCGGCACCTGCGTTCGCGGCATCGCTGCCAATGGCGCGCATCGAATTGATGATGCCGACGGCGAACCGAGGGCCATTGTCGAGCAGCCACCAGAAGAAGCCCACAAACATCGTGAAGCGAATGAATTCGGCAAAAAACTCAGACGTATCCGCTTTGCGAAGCGCCATCATTCCAAAAGTCCAGACCATGCTGATCAACGCGAGAGTCCAGAACAGCCATGTCGCCCGTGCGGAAATAGTAGCTGCCCAGAACGTGACAATCTGCGCATATCGATCCTGTACCCGATCCAGTACGTTCGCCGAGGAGATATCCGCGTGTGCCGAAACGGAATATGCGCACAGCACCACGCATAAAACGCCCAGCACCTGGTATTTCGTGCGAAATGCTTCCATGGCGATTCACCAGGTTCGTGGAACTGATTGTTCGAATGTTGGCCGTCGCGCGCACATGTCGATCATCTTGTTTCGACGGCGCTTGTCCTGGATCCGATCGATGTTTTCCTTCTGACACGAGATGGCAGTTGCTTCCGGCAGGGCATCGTCATTGATGCCATGATCGGAGCATGCGCAAACACAGGCTACGCTTGCGAACAGCGCAACCGTCCGTAACACGCAAAGAGCTGGCTTCATCGGGAACCTCCCTTACCAGGAGCGCTGGACGCTTGGTTCAAAGCGGGGTGCAAGGACTCGCGCATCCGCAGCTCGTGCCAGTGCTTCCCTGTCAGCCTGCGCCTGGTTGCGCGCAGCCAGCGCGTTCTGTTCCGCGACCATCAGCGCCCGGATCTGCAGCAGTTGGTTGGCCTGCTGGCTCGCGAGCTGGTTCGCGTAGCCTATGGCCTGCATCTGGCCGGACGCGCCCTGCGCGGCGCTTTGCAGCCGCTCCAGTTGCCGGGCGTCCGACTGCAGCGCATCCTGCTGCTGGTCGATGGCGCGGAACAGGGCGTCATTGCTGCGCTTCTGCGCCTGAGAGCCCAGTTCCTGAGACGCGCTGAGCGCATCCCAGTCGGCCTGCGAACACCGTCCGCCGGAAAAACATGGGGACTGCCTGTAGCCCGCAGTGTCGTGGAACCTTCCGAGATAGTTGTCGAGGCTGCCCAACGTGTTCTTGTAATGCTGCAGCGTGTCGGTAGCCCTGCGCAAGCCGTCCATCGTGTTCTGCGCGGCGTCCCAGACGTTGGCGACTGGCGCCGTCGTGTTCTGCAGCATGTTGCGGTACTGCTCCAGCTGGGTCTGGTACTGCTGGATCTGCTTCGCAGTCTGCAGCATCGCCTGAAGGGCGCTGATGAGGTTCTGCGACAAATTGCCCGCGTCGAACACGGGTATGCCGGTAGCGTGGACTGGCCCGGTGACGGTGTGCATGCCAACGGCGATGGCGATGGCCAGTAGTGCTGGGCGGAGAAAGCGTTTCATGTCAGCCTCCTTGGTGGAATGACGTGTGCATTGGGCCAGTGCGCACAACTGGGCCGCTCAATAATCGAACGGGCGGTACGGTTTCGAGAACGTCAGGTCTTTCGTGACGACGACGTTGAACCGGTAGCCTGGCCGGATCTCCAGCGTCGGCGCGATGCTCATGTTCTTGGCGATCATCTGCGCAGTCGCCATTCCAAGTTGCTGCCCCAGCGCTTCACTCATGGCGCTGCGCGCGCTCTGGCGGTCGTTGTACGTGGCATCGGGCTGGCTGATGGCGATGCCGGCAGTGACACCGGACATGAGCAGCGCCGATCCGAAGATGCGGAAGTAATGGTTGTTGGTCCTGTCCGTGAAACCGGCGTAGCCCGCGCCATCGGCACCCGGCAACGCGTCCAGGTCGAGAGCCTTCCCGTCGGGGAAGATGATGCGCTGCCACGCGACCAGCACACGCGCCTGTCCATAGGCGACGTCACTGGAGTACCGGCCGACCAGCCGTGATCCTTGGGGAACCAGTTTCCAGCGGCCGGTGGCGGTATCGAAGACGTCCTGGCTCACCTGGCCGATGATGAAACCCGGCAGGTCGGAATTGATGCCGGAGATGAGGATCGCCGGGATGACGAAGCCGGCCCGCAACTCGTACGGGGAGCGTGGGGCTTCCACGACCTGGTCATGCTGCCAGCGATCTTTTGCGCCGGAGCCGGAGAACTGGCTGTAGTCGCTGCGCCGTGTTACGGCTGGCGCCTGGTCGGGAGCCAGTCCCTGTGCCCCCGCGTCCGCGGGCACGACACCGGCGGCACGTATCTGCTGCAGCCTGGCCTGGAACTGTGCGGCCGGATCTTCCCGCATCTGGGCATCGATCTGCTGCTGCACAGCGTCGATGCGCGCGACGGCGTCATCGCGTGTCAGGGGAGCCATCGATTGCGGTCCCGTGGCTTTCGAGGAGGCGGCGCTGCGTGGTGCGGTGGCCTGCACGGTGGTGCGCGCCTTCACGGCCTCCTCGAACTGGTGGATTTTTTCGCTGCGCAATCGGGTGCGCAACTCGTCTCCAGCCGGATCGGTCGATAGCGGCCTGGCCCCGGGCGGCAGCGGTGGCGCGTCCAGGTTCTCGGCCTGTACTGGCGCCGGCTGCGAAGGCTCCGGAGGAATGACGGGCCTCGTGGCTGGTGCAGTGGCAGCCACCTGGCCGTCCTTCACGGGCCCAGCTAGCTGGTCCGCGAGCGATTTCGTGTTGCCTGTCCTGACCTGGGCCGGCTCCGGGGGCCTGGCCTGCTTTTCGGCGCGGTCCGCCGCCACCGTTGCCATGATCGTCAGGAAGATGGCAAGCAGTCCACCGACGATATAGACGGGAAGATTGTTGACGCGGCGAACCCCGGTCCGGGCCGGGATCCTGCGCGGCGAATGGTCGGGGGACATCTCCGATGGATTGACCGGGGTGGCGCTCATGGCAGCTCTCCATGCAGCCAGGCGCCTGTCGGCCGTAGCGTATCTTGGTGCAGTACGTAAGCGCGGCTGATGCGGTGGTGCCCCGCATCCAGCGTCAGGTAATAGGCACCGTTCTGATCGACAGTGCCCAGTAGATACCGGACAGGTATGTCGGCAGGAGCGGCGTCTGCTGGCATGCCTTGCCGTGCGTCGGCTGCACCGGTGCCGGCCGACGATGCAGGCGGAATTTCACGGAGCTCGTAGCCGGCGGCACGCAGTGCCTCTGCCAATGTACCGGGAAAGCCCGCGTCAGCGCGCTGGCGCAGCGCGAAACGGGTGCTCGCCGCCGGATAGTAGGCCTGCAACTGCTTCGCCGCGTCGGCGGCGAGCTGCCGTGCGTCCACGGTGCCTGGCAGCACTGCGTCATCCAGTTCGTTGTTCGCAACAGGCGTAGTGGTGCATGCGGATGTCACCAGCAGCACCACGATGACTGACAGTGTGCGCATGATCACTTCTCCCGTGTGATCGTAATGCGCTGCTGGCCATCGCCGACGCCAGCGACCAGGATCGCCTTGTCGAACACCGTGTCGACGATGTAGCGGTCGCCTTGCACACGATAGTTCACCAGCACCGTCTCGGCATCGGAAAACCAGCCGCCATCCTTGCGGACGACCAGCAGCGTGGGCGCTTCTGTCTGGGCCATCGCGCGGGCCATCTGGATAACAGTCTTGCTGCCGTCGTTGTAGACCCGCACCGGCTTCCACGACGCGCTGCCGCCGATCGTGTAGCTGAAACTCAGGTCGCCCAGATACTCGCCCGTTTGCGGAATCGTGCGGTCCTCTTTTACCTTGGCTTCGCGCTGGCGCAGGGCCTCCCACTTTGCCGCGGCCTCGTCGGCGTAGGTGAATGCGACTCGCGCCATGAACTCCGTGCGATGGGAGCGCAGCCGGAAGTGATAGGTGCGGCGGTTCGTTGTCACGATCAGGGACGTCTCCAGGGCAACGTCCATCGGCTTGATGATCAGGTGCTGGACCTCCGCCGCGCCGCTGCCGGTGATCGCCGGTTCGACCAGCCAGCGTGCCGTGTCGCCCAGGTGGATCGAGTTCACCTGCTCGCCAGCCTGCAGCTCGACATCGCACACCTGCAGCACCGCGCAGACGATGCTTGGCTGCTGCGCTCCGTACAGGTAGCGGATGGTGCCGTCAGTGCCGGCGACCGGCCTCGAGCCGGGGCCACCGCCACGCCACTGCTGGGAGATCGACAGCGCGTCCTGTTCGGACTGCGTCAGCCGCGGGCTTTTCGTATTGAAGTACTGGTCCGCCAGGGATTTTTCAGGCGGAACCGCGCTGGCGATTCCGCAGACGGACAGCGTAGCCAGCAACGCCGCTACGGTTTGGATCAAAGGAGCAGGTTTCATCGCAGCCTTCCTTCACAGGAGCTTGGACCAGGAGAAGTCGCGCACGTGGATGCCGAGCGGGTTGTTGCGGATATCCTCTTCCGTAGTGCTCGGCGTTGGCGCCGTCGTGTACACCGTCACCAGTGCGCGCATCTGGTACGGCTTGCCCTTCACCACACCCTGGCGATCACGGACCGTCTCCGTCCAGTCGACCTGCCACGTGTCGGCGGTCTGCGGCAGCACGGAGACGATTTCGGTACTGGCGGTCTCATTTGCAGCCCGACGGAAGGGGCTGTTCTCCTCGCTTCCGTTGAGCCATTCGTTCGCCCGGGCTGTCGCGGGATCGTTCGGCGCGAGCATCGCATACACCCGGAAGACGGCCTTGCGCTGCAGGGCGATATCGGGTGTGACGAGACGGATGTCGCCAATGAAGGCGGCCACCGCCGCGTGGATCACGCGCGGGTCTGCCGGCGCGGCTTTCTGCGCCGGCGCCACCGCCAGGGGCTGGCCAAGCCTGTCCACCTGGACCACATAAGGCACGAAACGGGTCTGGCTGCCGATGTGTATCATGCCCCCGACCGCCGCCAGGGCGACGAGAAGGGACAGGATGCACAGCAGCTGCCAGTTGCGCCGCGCTGCCACGACGCCGCCGACGTGTTCGTTCCATGTCCGCCGGGCGGACAGGTACGGATTGTCGTTTTCCCCCTCGCGGCGTCCACCTTCCACCAGCGCAGGATTTTCGCGGGCGATCAGCCGTTTCAGGAACATGGGTGCATTCATGATGCCGCTCCGAAGTGGTCGAGGGACAGGCCGCGCAAAGCAAGCCATGCGTGGATCCAGTCATTGCCGTGCTTCGCCTCCAGCGCCTGGATCTGCGCGATGGAGTCCTTGTCGGTCGCGCCGGCGAACGCCAGCGTCAGGGGCCCGAGGGCCAGGTCGTACAGCCTTCGCCCGCTTTCTGAGACCAGGTAGTACTGCCGCTTGGGCGTTGCCGTGGCGATGATCTCGATCTGCCGGTCGTTCAGGCCCATGCGGCGGTACAGGGCCGTGGCATCCTCGTCGCGAGCGTAGACGTTTGGCAGGAATATTTTCGTCGCAGTGGATTCCAGGATCACGTCGAAAATTCCCGAGTTGGAAGCGTCGGACATGTTTTGAGTTGACAACAACACCAGGCAGTTAGCCTTTGCCAGGGTCTTGAGCCACACGCGGAGACGAGTGCGAAATGCAGGGTGGCCGAGCGATATCCAGCCTTCGTCGATGATGATGCCTGCCGGCTGTCCATGCAGCCCACGCTGGATGCGACGAAACAGGTAAAGGAGCACCGGCAGCGCATATTTGTCCCCGAGGCTCATCAGATCCTCGATTTCAAACGTTGTGAACTCGCTCAGCGACAGCCCGTCTTCCTCGGCATCGAGCAGGTGGCCCATAGCTCCATCGACTGTGTATTGACGCAGTGCTTCGCGGATCTGTTCATCCTGGATCGTCAGCGAGAATTCCGACATCGTGCGCGCGCCGCTCGCATGCATGTTCATGATCGCATTGCCGATCTCGTTGCGCTGTGCGGCGGTCGTGTGAACATCATTCAGAGCCAGGATCGTGTCGATCCATTCCATTGCCCACGCACGGTCTGTCTTCGACGCCAGGAATTGCAGCGGACAAAAGGCGAGGCGGTCGTCGTCACCAGCAAGCCGGAAATGCCTTCCGCCCATGGCCTTGGTAACCGGATAGAGCGCCATGCCGTAGTCGAAAGCATAGATTGTCATTCCCGGGTAGCGGCGAAGCTGGGCGAGGATCAGCGCGAGATGAGTCGATTTACCAGCTCGCGTCGGGCCGAACATGAATGTATGTCCGAGGTCGCGAACGTGCAGGTTGAAGCGGAAGGGCGTCGAACCATGTGTCACGCAATGCATGAGTGGTGGCGCCGCAGGGGGATACATCGGGCAGGGAGCCACGGCGTCGCCTGTCCAGATGGTGCTGGTCGGAAGGAGGTCGGCCAGGTTCATCGTGTTGATCAGGGGGCGGCGCACGTTCTCCACCGCGTGTCCTGGCAGGCTGCCGAGGAATGCGTCCATCGTGTTGATGGTCTCGATGCGCGTCGCAAAACCCAGCCGGTGGATCGCCTTTTCGATCTTCCGCGCTTCCGCTTCGAGGTGTTCGCGGTTCTCGTGCATCAGCACCACCACGTTCGTGTAGAAGCCTTCCGCCACCAGGTTGCTGTTGACTTCCGCAATCGCAGCCTCCGCGTCGGCGACCATTGCCACCGCGTCCTGGTTGACGGAGGTGACGTGGGTGTTGAACACCTGGTCGAAGAAGCCCCTGATCTTCTGCTTCCATTTCTTGCGGAATTTGTCGAGGTGATTCGCCGCCTCGTCCGCATCCATGAAGATGAAGCGTGACGACCAGCGGTATTCGCAGCCCAGCTCACCGAGAGCCGTGAGCATGCCGGGCGTTGATTCGAGCGGGAAGCCTTCGACCGCCACCACCTGCACGAATTTCCGGCCGATTTTTGGCACGACCCCGCCGAACACTTCCTGGCCACCCAGGACAGCGTCCAGGTACATCGGGTTCGCGGGTAGCTGGACCGGCTGGTGGATGCCGGTGATGCAGTATTGCAGCCAGCCCAGTAGTGCGTCGTACGTACAGGTCGTACCGTCCTCGTTCTGGAATTCCTGCCCGGCCAGGCGGGTCATCCGGATACTGGCGGACAGGCGTGATTCGAAGCTGGCGCAGTCCCGCCGGAATGTGTCGATCAGGCCCCGCGTGCGGACATGCCTGTCGGGCGAGGGGGTCTCGTCGTCGAACATCAGTTCGACGAAGCGGCTCTGCGCCAGGAGGGGAGGGAAGTAGGTCAGCGAAAGGACGAAATAACCTTCATACATCGTGCCGATCCGTTCGAACAGGCGCCGACGTTCCTCGTCGATTGCGGCCGACACGGGGTCGGGGAAATACGATCGAGCCGGCTCCATGTAGCCAGGAGCTGGCCGGCGCACTGCATCGACATGCACCATCCATCCGCTGCCAAGGCTGGAAAGTGCCTGGTTGATGCGGAACGAAATATTCTCTCGCTGGGTGTCCGTGCTGCTGGCATTGTCCTCTCCTTCGTATAGCCACGCGGCGATGAAGGAGCCATTCTTGCCGACGATGATGCCGTCGTCGACCATCGCGGCGTAGACCAGCAGATCGGCAAGCGCAGGCTCGCCGGAGCGATGCTTGGCGAGCCTGCCTGTGGTGTCAACCGCACGGACACGGCCAAACAGCATCGCAAGCATCGCAGTGCCGAGCGCTGAAACACCGAAGGTGATCGGTTCGATCATTTGAATTGCCTCGCCTCGCGGCTGCTGTTGTTCCGAAAGGGCGTGCTGCGCGCCGGATAGTATTTGCGATAGCGCCGATGACGCAGGTAGACGCGCCGCATCTGCGGATCGTGCCTGGCCATCAGCCGGCAGCCGTAGAGGGCGCCGAACCAGAGCGCCAGTCCGACCAGCGTCGCGCGGAACTCCTGTGCGCTGAACACCAGCGCGAATGCCAGGAGACCCGCGAACATCACCAGTTCGCGGTCGCCCCCCATGAACAGGCTGGGGCGATTGCCCGCACGATGGATGGGAATGGCACGCAGGGACATGATCAGGCCATCCGCCAGATAGGCATGCCGTGGTGAGGCTGATCGGGCAGGTCCAGTTGCGCGACTTCCGCACCGCGGGCGAAGAAGGTGCTCATCACGTTTTGCGCGCCCACGATCAGGGCCATGACCAGCACGATGAAAATCATCGTGCGGAAAAACGCGTTCAGGTCACCGCCGAAGATCAGCACGGAGCCGCTGATGACGATGCCCACGAGCGAGACGGCGAATGCCACGGGACCCGTAACGGAGTTGCGCAGGTTTTCCAGCCAGCTCTCGTAAGGCAGCGACCCGCCCGTGCCAACGCTCGCATGCGCGTGCTGGGACCAGATCAGCAGCGCGAGGGACAGGGCGAGCAGCACGCCTGCGTGGACCTGCACCCGGGATCTGTACAGATGAGAGTGGATAAGTTTGTTCATGATCGACTCCTCACATTGGGGTTGTGTTGTAATGCCCGTCGCGGTAGCCATCGACCTGCAGGATCTGCTGGACGAAGCGGCCCTCAGGCGTTCGGCTGATATGCACGATCAGGTGGATGACCTCACCGATCAGGTGCTCGATGTCGCCGGGGGCTGACGGATTGCGCGAGATGAGTGACTTCAGGCGCAGCAGGGCCGCTATGGCGTTGTTGGCGTGCAGGGTGGCCGCGCCGCCTTCGTGTCCGGTGTTCCAGGCATCCAGGAGATCGAGGGCCTCCGGGCCGCGGACTTCGCCGACCAGAATGCGGTCGGGGCGCATGCGCAGGGCGGTGCGGATCAGCGCAGTCATCGTCACATCCATCGACGTGTGGTACTGGACGAAGTTCTCTGCGGCGCACTGGATCTCGCCGGTGTCTTCGATGATGAAGATTCGCTCGGCCGGGTCGGTGGCCACCATGTCATGGATGATGGCGTTAATGAGAGTTGTCTTGCCCGATCCGGTGCCGCCGGTGACGAGGATGTTTCGGTGAGCTGCGGTAGCGAACTGGATGATGTCGCGCTGGTCGCTGGTCATGATTCCGTCCGCCACGTACTGATCCAGCGTGTAGATGCCGATTGCTTTCTTGCGGATCGCGAAAGTAGGGGAGAGGACGACTGGTGGAAGCTGGCCAGCAAAACGGGAGCCATCGAGCGGCAGCTCACCTTCGAGGATCGGCTTTGTGCGAGTGATTTCCTTGCCGTGGTAGCCGGCGACGGTCTTGATGATGGCTTCTGCCTGCGCCATGCGCAGGGAGCCGATGCAGCGCATTGGTTCACCCAGGCGCTCCTGCCATAGCTTGCCGTCGGCGTTGAGCATGATCTCGACGGTGCGTGGATCGTGCAGCGCAGACATGAGCAGCGGGCCCATGTCGCGTTCGAGCTTTGCTCTCGCACGGTCCTTCAGCGTCGCGATGTCTGCTGCGTCTGACATGATGCCCGCCTTTGCAAAGTTGGCATGGTTGCCTTCATTGCAAAGGCTATACCGCTACTGTGGGCGCGGGCTGATCTGGCGCAAAGGTGGCTACTGTTTTTCGGTAAATCGTGTGTAGGGAAGAAGCTAACTAACGGAAGCGCCGCGTATCGAGCGGCTGGGCGATCGTCACTTTTTCGCGATGTCGATTTTTTTGACGTTGTCTTCGTGCCATTGGCGGACGGTGAAAGCCTGAAAGTCGGTCAGGATTGCGGAAACATGTATGAAGCCGTCAGGAAGAAGCCGCCAAGGTGTTTCACCGGCGAGCGACTCTAGCGTCTTTTTATCGAGATCCGTGGTTTCGAGCAATGCTGGCAGCGAGGTTTGCAGCGCGGCGGCGATCGCTTCAAGGATCTTGAGAGAAGGATTTGCCTTGCCGTTTGTAAGATCGGAGAGGAACGAAACCGAGATGCCAGCATGGTCGGCTAGATCGTTTTTCGTCATGCCAAGGATGTCCAGCAAGCGGAGCACGTTAGTGAAAAAAATCTGGTTATACATGGGTCGCCCCTTTAGCGGCTAAACTATGGCGGCAAAATATGGGAAACCTATGATTGGCACAGCCTGCAGTGCCAATCAACATACTCGCCGCGTCAATCGTACTCAGGTAGAGACAATTGTTTTTGCATTTCACTGGACGCGAATGCGAAATGAATTTAACAGCATCTGGCAAGTCACCGCATCAAAATCAGATGGGGCATTGAGCGGTACAGACTAGTCAAGTGCCTAATCGAGCTTCAACTTTCATTGTGTCTCGAAGCGATCTGGCTAATCCATGCACTTGGGAATGCCTTCGTTGTTAGGCAATGATAGGGGGGGCAGCTCCCCGGAGCGGATCGCCAAGTTAAGTCTATGGGCAGTGTCTGCTGTCTTGCTAGGATTTACCTCGCATTCCCAGACTACGAAGACGCGCCACCCTAGGTCTCTAAGGAGGCCTGTGACGCGTCTATCCCTTTGCATGTTCTTCTCGAACTTTTCGATCCAAAACACGGTGTTGCTCTTCGGAGTAGTTGCTACCTTGCAATTCTCGTGCCTGTGCCAAAAGCAGCCGTGGACAAAGACTACAGCCTTATGGCGTGGAAAGACCATATCGGGTTTGCCAGGCAGGTCGTTGCTGTGCAACCGATAACGAAGGCCTAGGCGATGGAGGGCCCGCCGCAAGGCGAGCTCCGGCTGGCTGTCCTTGCCGCGGATCCGGGACATCCGCTCCGACCGCTGTGCTGGGGTCAGGGAATCCACCATCTATTATTCTTCTCCAGCTCCTGCTTGTTTACTTTTCTTCGACGATTTCATAGAACGGCGCTCCCCGGATTACATCGCCTGCCACGTCGAATGACTTGTATAAACAATGGTGGTTAGGTAACGTCTTTACCCGTTCCGCCAGATCACCGAGGTCGGACGTGAAGCCAAGTGCCCCGAGCTCTGCTGCAGCTACATTCGGCACCTTATGGATGAACCAAGTGAGCAGGGGTTCTCGATAATCAGTCCCGCCTGCCTTGAAGTGCCGCAGGTACTGCGACGCAAGGATTACCCCAGCGCCAAACTCGCGCCCTTGCAATAGCAGCTTGCGTAGCACGTCAAACTCGTAGCGCATGATGTTGTCTGCCTCGTCTACGAGCAGGTACGAGTCGACTACGCGGAGCTGTGGATCGGTTCCCTGGAAAGGGCGCTTTGGCGTCCGGAGCATATTCTCGTAGAACATGTTTAGCATTATAGCTACCAGCAAGTTTTTGCTACGGTCGTCTTGCCCCATCGCGTCGAGCGAGATGACAATGACCCCATCCATGAATTCGTCGAACGACTTTGTCTTGCCAGGGTCTCGTTCGAAGAGCTCCATGTCCACGAGGTCGTCGATGATTGCCATCGGCGAGTCCGACTTGCCCCCTAATAGTTCGCGGTATTCCGCATGAATGTCATAGATGGTTGGTGGGACGCCACGCGGACCACACGATTCATAGGCATTGCGTACTGCCCCCTTGAGCTTGTCACGCTGGACCGGTCCGATACCCGTATATACCTTGTCCAATATGTCTGCAAAAAAGCGGAACCTGTCGAGCCAAGGAGCGGACGACTCGCCCATCGATGTCGTATCGAACAGGTTCAGGGGAAGGTGCCGAGGCTTGATTACCTTTGCCCCGGTAGCCGCGACAAAGTCCGGGCTGCTGTAGTCACGTTTGTAGTCGAAGATAAGCAAGCGTGGCTTGGTTCCGCGGTTTTCGTCCCGGGCCCTGGCAATCTGGAAAATAAGCGACTTCAAGAGCTGGGTCTTTCCCGTGCCGAGGTCGCCGACCACCCCAATGTTTAGCTGGTTTAGCCTGGTATCGGAGATGTTCAACGAAAGATGCCTCGCCTCGAAACCGTCTACCGTCTTCCCGACGGAGAGACGAACGCCGGTGCAAGGGACGGATGCGGGTTGCAGGGGCTCCTCATTGATAATCGCGTGCCCCGGGAGCACGGTTTTCTCCGTAGGTGGACTTTCGCTGACGATCGTTGCAGCTTGGCTAGCAGGCCCCGTACCAGCGGCTAGCGGAGCTGGATCACCCGTGGCTTTCTCGCCTGCGGATTCGCTAGCATGGGTGAAGATTGCTGCCTTGGGGAGCAAGTCCCAGTCGTTCACTCGAGCGCGAACCTTGTCGTAGAACGACTGCGCATCACCGATGATGATTTCCTTAGCCCCTTGCGCGGAAATGACGATGGTCTCGGCCAGCCCATCCCCGTCGTTGTCGCGTGCAGCGCTCTCAGGCGAGTCGTCTACCACCACGAGCCGTCCCCTGTCATCGATGCCAATGCTCGACGGAGTTGCCTCGAAAATTGACGCAGCGATGCGCTCATGTAGGGTTGCCCAAAGCTTCTGTTGGGTGGCAACGACGTGGTGCTGGCTATAGACTCGCAACCCAAACCCGACCATCGATAGCAACAGGTGCTGGAGAGCAAGTCTCCAAGCGACCGATTTGGATGCCCGCTCCTGCATGGCTCGCAGCAGGGAGGAGAGTGCCTTTGCCTGCCCGAGTGCGTCCTTGGCATCGGCAGGCGACAATGTCGTACCTTGCCGGCATTTGACCTCGACGGGTGTTAGATGCATTCGGATACTGTGCTTTCCGACGTGTATCCCGACGACAAGCAGGTCCGGGCGCGATAGTGATAAGTCCTTGGAATGGTTGCCAAGGGACCGTGCGAGGTCGGCGAGATAGCCCCGGAACGGATCGACCGGGATCACCAATGCGATCGATGCGTCGTCCTCCGTGCCCGCAAGGACTGGTAGCAAGCTGGCCACGTTGCCGCAAGGACGGAACTGGTCTTGCAGCAGCCGGGCTGCCAGGAAGAGTCCGAGGTCGCCCGTGGCGCCAGTGTCGTCGCCCGACAGGCCTCGCACCGTGGGTATGCCACGCCCAGCGACTTCGAGGAGCAAGTCTCCCAGTCCCTTCTCGTCAAGAGGGGCGTCACCTAGGATGGGCCTCACCACGCGGGCTAGTGCTTCGCGGTCGGCGGCCTTTACCTGCGATAGCAAGTAGTAGCCGTTGGTATCCCCGGCGCGTTGGGAGTAGGAGGGCAGGTCGTAGTCCCACAGATAGGTGCCAGGAATCCAGCCACCAAGGAAGCATGCAGGATCGATCGCCGACGATGATACCGCGACGAAGCCTGCAGCGTGCTCTTCCAGCATATTCGACACGGAATGGACGTCGGGAGCGAACTGCAGGCCAATGCGCATGTCGGAGCTGCCCTCTAGGCTCAGGATGCAGTTGGCAACCTTGTCGTGCAAAGCACTGCCGGATTGCGAGGCCTGGCGTGCTTGCCTTGACTCGCTGAGGAAGGAACCGTTTAGCTGGCGTCTCACGCGGTGGCGAACTAGCCCGCCTAATCCCAGTGGCGAGCGCATGCCTACGTCGGCTGACTCGGGCTGCGTGGATTCGAGCTGGGCAATAATACCAAGGTCCGGACGCGCCCCTACAGGCCGCTTCTCGAACCAGCGAACGTGGTTAAGGGTAGCCTCGGAAAGGTTGGCGATCGTGGCCTGGTCAGGACGTAGGCCAGCAGGACGCGTGTCGTACACTTCGACCTTCCTCGGACCGATTTCTTGCCTAGACACGGTGCGCTGGTCGCTGCCGAAGCGGCGCGTGCACCATTCCGCTAGTCCCGCGTTGCAGGCATCTGTGGTACCGGCGTCGCCGGAAACGACGAGGCTGATGACTGGCTTTGCCGCGAGAAGGTCGCTGACATCATCCATGGCACGACCGACCTGCGCGGGACTGAAGCCGGCCGAGATACCGCCGACCTTCAGGCCGAAGACCTTATCGAATGGCGCTTGCTGTGATCTTGTCGGGAGCCCTGCCAAGCGACTTCCATTCCATAGGACGGACCAGTAATCGGAATCACACTCGACGGACAGGAAGTCTACCGGGTCAAGCCCTTGCGATGCTCCCGGCGACTGTAGCAACATGGTGAGGATATCGGGCACGCAGTCAGGGTCGAGGATGCTCGCGGCCGGGCAAGGTATATTGTCTTCTAGTGCATCGTGAAGTACTTCTTGCGCAAGACAATGCCATGCAAGGCGTAGTGGATGGAGAGGCGAAAGGATGATGGCATCGGGAATCCGCGCGAGCGTCCTTCCCCCAGCCTCGCGACCGCATACGGCGATGGTATCGACCCAGCAAGCAATATCGCGGTCGGACGCGAGCCAGCCGGCATAGCTGTCGAGGTAGGTTTCTACCAGAGAACGGAAGCCCTCGTCCCTCGCGATCCATTTTCCAAGCGGAGACGATTCAACTAGTCCGTTCGACTCATCGGCGCTCTCCCTGATCCTAGCCGCGATTTCCTTCCTTGCCTTTACGAAGCCCGGGGGAGGGCAGAAGCGGGATGGATCTGGCCTGGGGTCTTGTAGGAACCGGGCCTTGGACATGACTGGTCCCCCTGTGGCAGCCCAGTCTGGTGGCGCCCATACGGAACTGTAGTCATCTGACAACACGATGGGGATGAAGGACTTTTCGACATATCGCTCGTCGAGCAGCCACCCCTGCAGGCTGGACAGCCGCCCATTGCGGTCAAGCTGGACGACCGACTTGCCCTCGAACCTGTCGATATGCTGCCTGTTGTGCTTTATAAGGCGCTCGAATTCGCTGCGACAACCATCCTCCCGTGCTTCCTCGCAGGTGACGAGCAACGTGCATGTCTCGGTTTCCTTGCTGCCGGGTCGCCGGAATGCCACGTCGAGTTGGTACTTGTCTTCCACCTCGATCTCGACTTGGTATTCGCCATCGCGTACCTCGTGTACGCTAAGCGCTCGACGTCCCCCATCCTGTACTTCGGTGGCATCGTCGGGGATGCAGGCTGCCTCGACGATGTCGGTCCCAGGCGGGGCCAGCAAGAGTATCTCGTAGCGGCCAGCGCCTGGCAGCGTGAAGGAGGTTTCCCAGTCGGTCTTAGCGCGAGCATTGCGTGGCTTCCTGGGAGGGGACAGTTTGGCCGCCATCCTCGCGGTTACCACGATCCCCGGGGCCCACGTCGAGAGCGAGATGACCTTGGCCGTGGCTGGCTTGCGCCCATCCGACTGGATCTTATATGAAATTGGCGATTTTTGCCTAACTTCCGGTGGTACATCCTCTACATGCATGCTCCCTGCTATCGCGATCGCTTTTCCTTCCTTCCCGTGCGAGCCGCCGACTAGGATTGCCGGTACGGGCTTCCCAGTCCCCTGGTCTTCGATTGCCAACAGTAGGTCGACCCGATCCTGCACGATCGCAGGCATGCCGCGTGCTGCGGGGACCACTGCGTTCGTGCACGTAATCGATAGCTCGCCGACAGCCTCGTCGTCGCCCATCCCGTCGGCAATCAGTCCGGCCCAGCGCTCCGTCGACAAGCAAGTCCACCAATCCGGGGGGGATTCAAGCCGGTCTCCGTCGCATGGGAGGTAGAACGCCGGCGTCGCGCGGTCGAACGCCGTCGGCACGTTGCACCTTGCCTGGACGTGTGCCAGGAAGCCATCGAGCGCTTGCCGTACTGGTTCGTCCGCCCCGCTAGCGAGGCGTTCCGTCCCAGTCCTGAAGCCCTCGGCCAGCGCTTCCGCGACCCTGCCAAGGACCTCCATTTGCTGGCGCGATACGCTGCCGTTGCCCATCGGAGGCAAGCCGCAAGCAAGGGCCAGCGCCTGTCCCGGCTCCAATCCAAGATTTTCTCCAGGAATCGAGAATATGCGTGAGAGCAGCCGCCATGCCGCCTCGCGGCTACCCTTGTGCTGGTCCATGTCGTCCACCGCTTCGGCAGCGGCAGCAACCAGTTGCCTCGCCGTGCCAGCGTCTCGCTCCAACTGGGCACCTTGCAGGGCCTTGTCCAGTAGTTCCTGGACGAGCGAATCCCCCCACCAGTCATCGAAGTTCGCATGTACGCTGTTATTCGATGGACCGATGCCGAATTCCTCTGTCGTCGAGGTAACCGAACGGTTGTTGTACTGTCCAGGCGGGACCAGTGCCACGAAGCTTGGATTGCTAGGGTCGTTGCGGATGTCTAGGAGGTGGCCCTCGTCGCACCTGCCCGAGCTTCCCATTGGAGGATTCGGGCCCGCGATCGAACTAGCGGGGAGCTGCAGGAGGACGGGGACTAGCGTAGGTGGTTGGCCATCTGGTTGTGGGACAAGGATGCCTCCGTTCCTAGCCAATTGCTCGAAGACGTGTTCGAGCATCTCCAATGGCGGCCCATGGAATATGAAGCGCGATTCCAGCCTACCGCGAAGTCCCAGTGTCGCGGCCAGTACTTTTGCCTGGACGATGTGCGAGAGTGTTTCGACGAGTCTGTTCATTTGTAGCTTGGCGAGAAAGGAGGAAGTAGCAACATGCCGCTTTCGGCATCGGGGCTGTCAAGGACGAGGCCTAGCATCCGCAGTTGGTGCCCAAGGTCGTTCCCGGCAATATCATGGCGGTCGATCGCGATCCCGTAGGCTCCGAGTTGTTGGCCCAGCCTGTGGATCGAACGAGGCCCGGACATGCCGGCAAGGGCGCAATGGACCAGGGCTAGCACGGCAACGGGGCCCAGCGACACGACCCACGGACTCGACGTGCCCGCACCTTTTCTCTTCAGCAGGTAGCCCTGGTCGTAGCCGCGCAGGAGCGGTTCCGCCGGGTCCCGTTGGCCGAGCACGTGGCGAGCAAACTCCACCATGTTTGCCCCGATACCCTTCTTGCAGTTCATCGCCCGGGCTTCCCGCTCGCGTATATCGAGGAACGCCTGCCTGGTTTCAAGGGCGGAGAGGGCGGCACGATTGTCCCTGACATGCTGGCACAGGACGGCGACGTCATGGCTGGAGGAAAAGCCACCTTCATAGGGGACGCCGGCCTTGTGGAGGGACCAGAGAACCGTGTTAATACCCAAGCGCGCACCTAGGTATCCGGAAAAGCCGTCCTTCAGCCCAGGCTGCGCCTTCGCCCCATACGCCATGTACTGTGGATGCTTGGGGAAGACTGCCTCCCGGGCTTGCGCCTCACCCACTGGGCCCTTTGCGTCGAGGGCGTCGGACAAGCACTGCCACATCCTCGACTGGACGTCGCAGAGCCACGCTACATGGGCGACGGCGGCGAGGCGGAGTACCGCCTCGAGCAAGCTGGTCCACTGCCGACGAGTCACTGAGTCCTTGGCCTGTATGATGGCGCGCAGGTCGCGGGCGAGCTGTCGGGCCGGTAGGAATTGGACATTCGCAAGGTCTGCTGCGTCGAGTCTTGCCTCGTCGGCCGGGATGGGTACGAGTTCCCAGGCTTCCCCTGGCACCCAAGAATGGGTTTCATGCTCGAGCCAGCGAGCAAATACGTCGTCGTCCTCTCCAACGGTCAATGCCGAGAACAGGTCTTTCCAGAGCGTATCAGCTTCCTGCGCTTGTCCAGAGCCGAGGGACACCATTCGGCGCACCATCCTGCCTGCCGGCCACGAGTTCGCCGTAAGCCGTGCGGAACCCGAGAATAGCGAAGTTCCTGGGACGATCGGCGTTACTTGTAGGAAGCGTTTCGTAGACTGGTTCTTAAGCTTCGGGCTTTCGAGTATGCCGTGGAGGACGGTATTCCACGTCCCTGCGCTAGCGGTACAGGCAGCCTCGGGGAGCGCACGTCGCTCCCGCAGCCGTTGCAGCTTCCGGTCTAGGTCGCGTCCGGACTGTGGAACGCTACCTTCGCTGGCACCCGAGAACCCGATCATACGGTACAGCGATGCGATGAGTACCTCGGAGCTGGCGTATTCGGGGGCAGGGCTTACAGATAAGGAAGACTCCTTGTATAGGGGGTGCGAATTCTGCCAAGGAGCCCTTTGGAAATCTTCAATGCTCATCCGTATTGTGCCTTTCCGTTACGACAAAGCCATCCCATGTTTGGCCTACTGTTGTGCCATCGCTACCCAACCTGACAAGCGAGTCCTCGAGAGCCACCCGGTCTCGCACGATGGGGCCTGCCAGCTTCGCACGCGTGGTGTCTAGCAGCGCCACCACGGTCCTCGGGAGCGATGCGATGGATAATCCCCTCTCCAGCTCCTCGACGGCCTTGAAGAGATCGTAGGTCAGTGCAATCGGTTGGGCCGAGCGCCCTTGGCCGACCCTCAGGAAGCGGATCGGAGGAGGCGGGCGCCCCTGGGTTGCCGGAGGGATCGGTGTAACTGGCTGTGGTTGCACGACTAGCACGGCCTGGCGCTGCGGTGGAGGCAGCGGCTGCCCGAACGTCGTGGTCAGTGAGACCTCGAAGCCATGCTTGCTATTCAGGAGCCTTTTCACCTGCTGCGCAACTTCATGGATCCGCTTGCCATGCCCTTCTTCCACTATTAGTTGGAACGATCGCAGTGTCGATGCGTCGGCCACTACAGCGGAGCGCGTGCAGACGCTGCGTCGTACTAGCCGGCATGCAAAGTCCCGCAGCATGCGTTGGACGCGTCCAGCAGTTGCTGGCCTCTTGCGCCGCAAGGCAGGGGAGGACAGGACCTTGTCAGCGGCCGTTAGCCTGGCGAGCAGCTCGAGCTCGCTGCTGGACAGTATCTGGCGCTTGCGCATAAAGTCTGTCCCATCCGCGACTGACCTGCTAAACCTAGCATCGATCTCCGCCAGGAACACCTTGGTTCTCCCGCTAACCGCCACCTCGCCGTCCGGGCTGGCGAGCGCGGGATCCAAGGATGTGGCTAGTCCTTCGAGCGATGCCATGATGGTCGCAGGAAGGTAGGGCTTCTTCCGATCCTGTAGGAAATACTGCAGGCCCCTTAGGGTGCGCGAGGCTGCGTCGTCGTACTCGCCGACAGCAAGGTCCTTGAGGTCCTGGGTCAGCGAAGTAGCGGCGCGATGATCCCACTGGTGGAAGAGGGAATGCTGGTAGCTCGACGTGGCAAGATAGTAGGGAGCGGTGAGCTGTTCCCGCTTGGGACGTGGCGATGCCATGCCTTCTTCGTCGAAGCGACGCAATTCGCTAGCCCATTCGCATGGGCTAGCGTGTCCGCTAGCGGAACCTTGGAACTGGCCAACGAGGAGGTAGGACACAAGGGAGAACAGGTCCCTGAAACTCCAGCGCTTGCCACTCCCGAGCTCATGCCACCGCAATACTTGCAGCAACGCACGGCGTTCCTCCTCGCGGTCTAGCAGTGCCCGGCTATGACAGAAAGGACACGCAGGCCCTGCCTTGCAGCTGCCGTGATCCGGCCAGTCACTCATGCGCGTCGCGTGGCGGAGAAGGGTCTCGGCTGGTGACGGCTCGTCGGTGCCCGGAGCGACCAGCAACGATTCCGCGTCCATTGGCCAAATGGCCACCGCGTCGTGCCCCTGCAATGGCCAGCATGATGGTGCGTCGGACGACTGGCTAACTGCACGTGTAATGTCCTCTAGCAGGGCTTGCGCGGGTCCCGGCGCGTCCTCGAAGGCCAAGGCCAAGGCATCGTCCAGCACGCCGCGATTCACGCAGCAAAGGTAGAGCGACTTGGATGCAGGCGTGAGGACCTCCGATAGCTCCCGGAGCAGCAACCGAGCAGCCGACACCCCTTCCTCGTTGCCGTTGACCGTCGCGTCCTGGACGATGCTAAGCTCGATCGAAGGGCGGGTGCCAGGAAGATCGTCGAGGATCGCGCGCACGGTCCTGGGCACGCGTTGCCCGCTGTTTGGGTGGAACTCCCTGGCCAACCGCGCTACGAGGCTGCCTGATGCGCCTAGGGCTTCATCTAGGCACCTAGCCGTGTGCTCGATGGCCTCGGTTTTTCCGTTTCCTGGCCCGCCCACGAGAAGGAGGATTCGCGGAGTGCTATCGACTCCTAATCCGATTGCGCTTGCCCACGCCTCTAGTTGGCCAATTAGCCTGGTCCGTAGTAATTCGCGCCCAGGGCGTCCGCTGCTTTCGTCGAAGAGCCTCTTGACGCCCCCTGAGTGGTTGCCTGCCCACTCGACTAACCCTGCGGGAAACCGCGTGCTCCCTGCGTGTGTCTGTGTCACTGACTATCCCCTGTCATGCTATCTCGATTCCTATTTTCCAAGTTCGAGGTTGAATGGCGACCGGGTCGCCCTGTCGATCCCTTGCTCGAGCGCGCCTCGATGATCGTACCGCCGAGCATCACCCAAAGGAGGAATCATTGCTTTCCCATCTGGGTGTACCACTGGCATTCCTGGATACGCATTGCACCTCTAGTTGGGGATTTCCCACGGAAGCGGAACCAATTCGAGAAACCCTGGGGCCTTGCCCATTCTCGCCCTGCAGGGATCGGTCGTCCCTGATAGTGGAGTACGTCGTTCCGCGTCCACAAACGTCGTGATGCTCGGTGCTGGCTTGGCATGGAGACTAGGCAGGTAGAATTCGCATGATGGACATAGCGACGCCTAGTCAAGCAGCATGCAGGAAGCTACTGTCTTCCGTCTGACCTAGGCTCTGGTGATATTGCTTCAGCAGGCCCTGGACAATCTGGCCAAGCGCATGACCAAGTATTGGAGGTACGGCATTGCCGACTTGGGTATATTGCGGTACTTCGTACTTGCGTTTCTCGCCCCCGGTAGTGGCCTTAGACCGGAACACATAGTTGTCCGGGAAGGACTGTATCCTCGCCATCTCGCGCACTGTCAAGGTACGCAAGCCGCCCAAGGACATGTGATAGTGGCAAACGTCGTCAGGTATGGACACCGCTGCAGGGGCGGGCTCGTCCGGGAGCAGTGCCTGCTGCGAAGATTTCTTTGTCTGTAATCCGGTAAGGAACTCCTCAAAGAAAATCTTGTTCTTAAACTGGTGGAACGACCCCTGGGCAGGGATGAAGTAGCTGCTACTGCTCAATTGCTTCCACGATTCTTCATCTAGCTCGTGTGCACTACCCCTCAGTAGCTTGTAGACAGCGGCGGCAATCGGAGATTTTTTTCCAAACTTGCTAAGGACCTGATAGACACGAAAACGTGCTTGTACTGCAAGTCCATGCTTGCGGAGCACGTGGTTGGCAACCTCGGTGCCGAGGGTAACCGTCTTGGGGGGGAGTGCCTGGGGTCCGAGGAGCGTGTTGATGCCTTGGACGTACTCAGACTGCGCAAGGCCATGCTCCCGAAGGTCGTCAATGGCATCCATCGTCGTGGGCGGCCTTGCAGGCGTCGACAGCCCTGCTAGGAAGGTTCCATCGAGGAGGTTGCGCGTCTTTGCCGCGTCGTATAGGGGTAAGTCATCCCTCCGGATCGGTTTTCCTGCTCTTGCCTTCTCGAAAAATTCTACTGACGATAGTAAGAGCTCGCGGTCGCGTCCAATCATCTTTCCCAGCAGGATGTCGAAGACATCGCGCCTGAACGACAGCATGATGAATCGGGTACGGTTCTGTGCCACGCCCGCGAATTTTGCATTTACATGCAAGCAAAGTGGCACGTAGCCACCCCGAGCATCTCCTGCGTCGTCGCCACCCTCGATGCCGATCCGTGCAAACGCCTTGGCCACTTCGACCCAGGCGAATACTTCGCTACCATCGACTTGGAAAGGCCTGAGGATGCCAGTTACATTCTCCAGGAGCGCGAATTTCGGTCGGGTGAGTTGAACGAACTTGGCAAACTCCCAGGGAAGGTCGTTACGGGAATGGGTGTACTGCCGCGACCCAGCCATGCTGAAGCTCTGGCATGGCGGCCCGCCGGATACGAGGTCGATGTTCCCACTGCCGAATCCGTGCCTAATCTCCTCTAGCGCCTTTCGATTCGATGGTTCGTTTAACCAGGCATTAAGCTGGCGCACATTGCCAACGACAAGCGCGCCCTTGAGGTCGGTCCCGTCCTCGTCCAGGTCGCCAAATTGCGTTCCAAGGGGAGGATAGTCCTGGGGATTTTCTTGCAGCCTCTTCGCAAGTTCATGCCGTCCAAACTTGCTGCTCAACCATTTTGTCTTCAGCTGGCCTGACACTTGCGAGCTCTTGGCTGCATGGGTGAGGTCCTCACCGAGGAGGTTGCATGCAAACGTCTCACCTGCCATCGGCGACAGTTCGTTAGCTAGCAGCATCTCTCCTCCAGCTGCACGGAGGCCCAGCGAAAGGCCCCCGCATCCTGCGAATAATTCTATATATTTCATGAGTTTAGGTACAGTCCCTGCATTGGGAGTAGCTGAGCCAGCATTTTTTCCAAGGAGAATAATTTTCGAGGTGAATTTCCCCTGAGGCTATTATATCTCCTAGCTCTGCAAGCGCTCACTGTAGCAATTGCCCACATGGAGAGCTTTTATCACTGTCGCGGGCCAGATTGTCGCTGTGCTGCCGAGGGCGGTGATACGTGCCTATTCACAGGCGCGGAGCATGAAGTCGATTCGTATCAAGCTGCTAGAGATGTGGATAGCGATGGCCGCGCAAACGTAGCACTGCCGCATCTGCACGTACGAAATCCGTTGCCCATAGCTGGTGCAATTGCCAAGTCTTGAGTTGACGTTCAAGTCGGTCTGATGGACATGGTGTTGAAGCATTAGCGACAGTGCTCTGCATGAAGTGTCGCATGATGCCGCGCAGGTGGCACGGCGCATCAGTCGTTTACTGTTAGTACGCCAGTGCATTGCCTTCGCAGTGAAACTGACGCCGCACGTTTCTGCGGCAGAAGCGGCAGTTGCGGCTTTCCTCAAGCACGGCAGGTACGGCTCATCGCCAAATATCGGGGCATTTGGCCGACGCGAACGATGTGTCGTCTACTCAGCGTATTTCGCAGTGACTTTTACTATGAGCTCGATAAGCCAGCAGGTGCGCATGAATGTGAGAATGCCCAGCTTCTCAAAGCGGTTAAGCACAGCCACGAAGCAAACGTTGGCACATACGGTTCACCGCGCGTCGTACGAGATCTTATCGATATGGCTTTACAGCAAGAATCGCGTAGCACGGCTGAGAAAGCGGCCGGCATTGCATGCCGCCACGAGCATCGCAGCGCACCAGAGCAGCTCGCTTCGCCGGTCCACGCGATTGCATCGAACATGCTGGGTCGACAGTTTGAAGCGATAGGGCCGAAGCAGAAATGGGCCGCTGACTTAACCTACGTATGGACGGTGAAGGCTGGCTATTTGTCGCTGTGGTCCTTAACCTGTACTCGCAGCATGTGGTGCGCTGGTCGATGTAACCCACAATGACGGCTCTGTTAGCAATGGATGCCCTGCTAGTTACCACCTTCCATCGTGACGACCACGCCTAGTGGCCTATCATTCGGACCATGGTTCACAATACACAAACGAGAAGTTCCAGCCATTGCTCGAATTACATCCCATCGTTCGCAGTATGAGCCGTCACAGCAGCTTCTGGGACAGCGTTGCGATGCAATGCTTCTCCTCGACGCCTAAGACAGAGCGTCTGAGTGAAAGCGCTACCGGCCCAGGAATCTACGCGCTGGCGCGTTTGACTACACCGACAGTTCTAAAATCCAAGTCTGCATCATTCCATACTCGGCTATCTAAGGCCGTTACAGTTTGAAAATCTAGAAGGTGCTTTATCGGAAGTGGCCGTAATGATGCGGAGAGGCAATAGTATAGTAAATCAGGCTATCAAATAAATTGATACCTAGATGAGGAAAAATAGCTGCATACGGGTGGTGCAACGTGGTATAGTATGTTGCTATTTAAACTACAAGTTCCGTGATGCCGCGATCGATCCAAACGTGTGATTTTCTGTCAAGAAAACGTGCTAGAAAGCGCGCTATGCGAATAGCAAGACGTCGTAAGAAGGCCCTCGATCGATACAGGCGTTATTGCGATCATCTCGCTCGCTTTGGTAGTAAGTCAAAAATCATAGATTTGCTCGCTAACGCCTGCTCGGTGGACGTCAACGAGAAGCTCTCCCAGATCGTAGCCAAGGTGCCACAGACATTTTCAATTATCGAAGATCCTGCTCGGTCTGTAGCCTGGATATTGCATTTTGCCAAGCACATGCGTATTGATAAGGTGAAAAGGGTGGAAATAGATCAATCTAAGCTGGAAATCTATGATCTTGCGGCTAATTCGCTTCTAGATATCGTTGCTTATGAGTCGAGAAAAGAGCGGCGTTATCGCGGTAGCAAGATTTACATTGGAGGGCGCTATCCTCTTGATCCCAACATTAAACGTTTTGTGAAATCAATGGGGGTAATTAAGCACCTAAACATCGTTCACGAAAAGGCCACTGCTAGTGAGAGTGCTAATCTAAGGTTGTTCGATCGGAGATGTCGACACTATGACCCTAAGCAGGATCCGACTAAACCTGATGCAAAAGCGAAGGTTGTGGCTGGATTCGTAGATCATTTCAATATTTGCCTCAAAGATCATAACCGCGTTCTTACTCACAGTGCTCGTCATAAACTCTGTGAGTATATTAGCGAAATTCTGTGTAACGCAGAAGATCATCCTGGGCTTGTGGATTGGACTGTACAGGGTTATCTTGACAATTCACTTGAAGTCCCAGTATGTGAGATAGCAATATTCAACTTCGGCAAGTCTATTGCTGAGACGCTGAGTGATCTGCCTGATAATTCTTATACACGGACTCAGATTGATCCTTACATAAAATTACATGCCGGACAAGGATTTTTTGGTCTAGGTTGGAGGTTGCCGGATTTGCTGACTTTAGTTGCTCTTCAGTCACATGTAAGTTCAAAAAACAACACTGTTAAGGATAGTCGAGGACAGGGATCAGTGGATCTAATTGACTTTTTCCAAAAAGTGCATCGGGAGTGTGCTCCAGAGAGCAAGGTTCAGGCTAAGATGGCTATAGTCTCGGGTGGAACATATATTTTGTTTGATGGAACTTACGCTATGCGCGAAACACAGAATCGTGGTAAAGTAATCGCCTTTAACCGTATGAATGATCTCAACTCGAAGCCTGATGCGCAGTTTGTCAGGTCGCTGAAGGGTGTACACTTCCCTGGGACCATCATTAGTATCAGATTTCCTCTCGGTGCAGCCAGTACAGTTGCTTTGGGTGATAATTAGAATGAGCCAGCCAGTGATAATAGACTTTGCAACCCTTGGAGGTCCTGTTTTTACGGGGCGCATGCGAGGTGAACAGCTTCGAGAGAGGCTGTCTGTAGAGCGGCTGGACGATACTGATGCTGCGGTTGAGGTAAAAATTCCTGATTCTACTTACTCACTTAGTAGCTCGTTTATTCTAGGACTTTTCGGTAAAAGTGTTGTTCGAGCGGGTAGTAAGCAGGAATTTTATAGGAAGTATAAGTTCACGTCGAATCCAATGTTCAAAGACATTATCGATAGCTGCGTAACTCGCGCGTTGCAGGATAAGAGTATTTTAACCTAAGCAGAGGTTCTCAGGTTTGAATAAATCCTTGCATGCTGTGCAGCCTTTGATTGGGCAGTCTCTTGTAAATCTCCCTCCTTTTGGCTCATGCATCACGGCTGATCAAAATTTTCCTTGTTGTCCTAAATCTGAGCGGGTTGTATATGTCTCAGTTTCAGTACCTCCACCTCAGCCGCCCGATACTTCCGAATGGGGTACACCTTCGACAATTGTCGCGGTGATTGCGCTCGTAGTCTCGCTTGGTGTGCCTATTTATACATGGCTGAAGGACAAGGGTGACAAGAAAAAATCAGTAGAGGACGATTATTGGCTCAGGCAAGTCGTTGGTCCGGTTGCAATTGAACCACTCCTCAAGAATGTTATCGAATTAATTGGCGCTGTTCCAGCCGATGCGATTTCTGGTAATTTCTCATTGCAAAATATTCATGAATTCCACGAGCAGTATTTAAAAAAGCTTGCTACGCTAGCTGTTAATGCAAATTCATTACAGATTATTGATGGTAGACTTGCAGCTAAAGCTGCTGTTGCCATTGACGAGATTCAAGAACTCATGATCGATTATTGTTATCATAATGAAGAAATGAGTTTAAGTGGGAACGTCGTCGTGGGATACGAAAAAGATGTCTTTCAAGATTCAGTCAGAAAAAAGCTCGTAGATCTTGTCACTGTTATTAGGGATTATCAAGTTAAGAAGGTAGTGCATTGAGCATTATGCGTTGTACGTAGGGTTAATGTACTTGTTGTTAATATTGTTTTGTACGTGCTGTCGAAATCTACTCATACGATTACCTATTTATCAGGTCCCGGACCTCGCACCCAGAATTTCTGACAGTTCCGTGAGCCTGCTTCGCGGACACAAAGCAGCCGCCACAGCTCATATTAAAACTATCGACGGAATTGAGGAGCCAAATAATCTCCGATTTTTCATTGAATTTTGGAATGACAAGCGGTGAAATCTGCGGCAGAACCGCAACATCGTTGATTCATATGGATGAGATACGCCCTGCAAAGCCGTCTAGACGGGTTCGACTCCCGTCCTCGCCTCCATCAAATCAAGCACTTAGCGAATCGAGCATCAGCTCAACACGTCTGTGCACTACACGGAAAGTGTGGTGCACCACACCCGTATAAGACCTAATCGCCGTTGACATTCGGGCGTCGGGACATAGGCTATGTCCATCGCGCCCAGCCAGCACGGGCGGTGCGCGGGTGCACCTCGACAAGAGCGGCTCGATGGATGAAGTGCCGCTGATTGAACTCAGCTTGATCCAGCAAGGCCGGACAACCGGCCATCTTGGTTAGGCGCGGGGATCGATGCCGATCGTTTCGCCCTGGTTTTGCTGCATGATCTTCATCGCCGACTCCAGCATCTTGCGCATCACATCGTCGTTGCGGAATGACGCCCCCTCGATGGCCACACGAATTTTCTGCATGAAATCAAAGCGTTCGCTATCGTCGGTAGCCTGTACCTCGCCAGTGCCGCCATTCGTTCCAGGCGAACCATGCACGCCTGACCATGGAAGTGATTGCCACGGAACGCCGCGTCAATCACCTGAAGATGTTGATGTCAGCCTGCGCATAACGGCGCAACTGGAGGAGCGGCTGGTCGCGCGGCCGATTGCGCGCATCCCGTTCGTGGTGTGCGCGGCGCCTGCCTATCTCGACCGCGCTGGCCGGCCGGTATCGCCGGAAGACTTGCGCCATTATGCCTGCCTCGTCCTGCGCTACCCGACCGATGGCCGCTTCCTGCCGTGGGGCTTCGTGCGCGATGGCGTGCAGTTCGACGCCCCGGTCAAGGTTGCGCTCATCAGCGACGATATCGACGTGCTCGCACAGATGGCAGTCAATGGCGGCGGCATCGCCCGGCTGGCCAGTTTTGTCGCCGGCCCGCTGATCGACAAGCAGGCGCTGGTTCCCCTGTTTGCAGAAGACTGTTGCCATGGTGCCCACGCCGTTCCGGAGCCGATGCAGGTCTATGCCTGCGTGACGGATCGCCAGGCCTTCACGTCGAAGGTGAGGGCCTTCGTGTCCCACCTGGAGGGCTGCCTTGCCGATGCGGGAATGGCCGGCTGACGTGCGCCGCCGCGCACCGCGTCCCGGCTCGCACTGCTATCGGCTCCGGGGCTGGAGGGGAGTTTCGCCGGCAACTGTTCATTGCCTCTGTCAACGTGCGTGGGGTCTGGTCTGCGGCGGGGCGCCTGTGGCGGCGCGCGCCCCTTCCTCATTCGATTGGCCAGAAACTGTCGAAGGCCTGCAGCGCGAGCAGACCGCGAGTCCACAGCTGATCCGGGAGAAAGCCGAAGGTGCGCGTGCGCCATCGTGACCCCTACCGTTTCAGATTTAAAACGCAGCGTTGTGGTGAGCCACTTCAAGTCTGTGGCTGCGCGCAGTAAGCTGTTTCACACCTGTCTGACGACGTTGTTCGGAGCGTCTTTGGGAAAGGGGACGCTCGGGCTGCTGGCTGGCATTGCCGGCGGCGACCTGGAAGCAAAGCCGAAGGACAGCTCTTCGCAGCAGCATGGCAATGCATCGCCGCGCCAATCAATCGGAAGTGAAAGAGAATTTCATGAATCATCGCCATCTGGCTTTGTCGGCTGCCGTGCTAGCCATGTTCGCAGTGGTACCTTTGCAGGCGGCGGAGCCGCTGAAAGTTGCATTTGTCTTCTTTGGCAGTGTTCAGGATGGCGCGTGGACCTATTCGCACGACCAGGGGCGGCTTGAAATGGAGAAAGCCTTGGGTAGCAAAGTCAAGACGACGCATGTGGAAAATGTTCCAGACGGAGCAGATGCAGAGCGCGTGATACGCAAGCTGGCGGCGGAAGGAAACAAGCTGATTATCGGTGCCTCGTTCGGCTATATGAATGCCATTGAAAAGGTGGCCAGAATCTATCCAGATGTGACATTCGAACATGTTACCGGCACGAGGCGGTCCAGGAACGTGGGGACCTATGCGACCCGCGATTATGAAGGGGTCTACCTGCAAGGTATTCTGGCTGCAAGGATGACCAAGTCCGGCGTCATCGGCTTCGTCGCACCATTCCCCATTCCGGCGGTCCTGGCAAATATCAACGCCTTCACGCTGGGGGCGCAAAGTGTCGATCCAAAGGTCAGGACCCGCGTGATGTGGGTGAACACCTGGTACGATCCGGCTCGCGAAAAACTGGCGGCTGAAGCACTGATCTCTCAGGGGGCCGACGTCCTGGCAAACGATACCGCGTCACCGGCTGTACTCCAGGCTGCCCAGGAAAAGGGCAAGTATGGTTTCGCACGTGATGCCGACATGAGCCGGTTTGCGCCGAAGTCCCATCTGACGGCAACGACGAACCAGTGGGGCAAGTTCTATACAGAGACCGCATTGGCTGTGATGAGCGGGACATGGCGATCCGGCGACGTACGCGGCGGCCTGAAAGAGGGCATGGTCAGGATGGCGCCCCTGAACGGTGTCGTTCCGGCCGATGCGGCGAAGCTGTTCGAAACACGCAAGGCGCAAATGAGCGCAGGGAAGCTCAATCCGTTCCGCGGTCCGATCAAGGATCAGCGTGGCAACCTCAAGGTTCCGGCAGGCGTCGACATGCCGTTGCAGGAAGTCCTCTCGATGAACTACTACGTTCAAGGCGTCGAAGGCGCGATGCCAAAATAAGGTCGGTGGCTGGCACCGTGCCATGCGCGGCAAGCCGATGTCGATGGCTGGCGGAAAGCACGGATTCGTATCCGTGCTTTCCGATTTCGATCGGTCATTTTGCATGTGCGTCGTGCGATTGGCATGTGGTCAGGAGGTACGCAGTACCGACGGAAAACCCACGTACTGGTTATACGAATCCATGTGCCGGACACTAGTCGTCATGAGGTCCACGAAATCCTTCAGTTTGCGTGTCTTGTACCGCTGCTGCTGGTAGGCGCAATAGATGCGGGTGCGCTCCGGTTTCCAGTTCGGCAGCACCGGCACCAGCGTGCGCCGTGTGACCTCGGGACGAGCGAAGAAGTCGGGCAGGAGCGCGATACCGGTGCCGTCGAGGCAGAACGATTTCATCACCCAGTAGTCATTCGTCGCCACGCTGCATTTAGGCACGTATGGTTGGCTATGCCGGTCCGAGTGCAGCATTGTTTTTTCGCTGGCACCTTGTGATTCGCCGAGGATGATGGAGTCGTGACGCGAGATGTCGAGCGGCGTCACCGGAATGCCGCGGCGCTGCAGGTACGCCGGACTGGCGTACAAGCCATGACTGATGCGCCCCAACAGCTTCGCGACGACGTTGGGCAAGTCTGGTGGTTCGGCACACACATAACAGTCCATGTCGCTGACATCGGGAAGATTGCCTCCCCAGGCGATATCCATCCGGCATTCGACATTCGGGTAGCGTTCGCGAAACAGCCGGGTAACGTGACATACGAATGCCGTACTGAAGACACTGTCGGCGAGAATGTTCAACGTGCCAGTGACGCCGCTGTCCAGCTCCTGCATTTGTACCCTGGCGGTTTCGATCCTGCCGGCAAGGTCCGCCAGCATCTCTTCGCAATGCGCAAAAAAAACGCGGCCTGGTTCGGTGGGCACGACGCCCCGTGCACGCCGTGTCATCAGCGTGGCGCCGAGCGTTTGCTCCAGGCTCATGATCTGCCGGCTCAGGGTCGCCTTCGATATCCCGCTCACCTCTTCGGCACGCGTCAAACTGCCGTTACGCATCACCAGCGCAAACGCCTCGATCAGACGTAAATCGATCTGCATCCTTTTCTCCAGAATCCAATAGCTTGTCCGCAAGAGCGCTGAACGGCCCATGCCTTTCACGCGGCCAGCCTATCACGCGCGGACGATGCCGAGCGTTCCAGAACTGAAACAGTGAGTGATCGCAACCCCCTTACTCCTCGACGCGCCGCGCTTTAGATTGGCGGTGAACACTTATTTGAGGAATCGAAAACATGACAAACGTGATCAGTACCAGCGTTACTGCCACAGCATCGCAGGGCGGCGCGTGGTACCCGGTAATTCCCGCGAGCGATCTGGTCCACGCAAGCAGTATCGCGCTAGGTTTTGTCGAGGGAGAGGAGCTTGCCTTGTGGCGGGCGCCGAACGGCGTCGTCCAGGCATGGGAGAACCGCTGCCCCCACCGGGGCATGCGATTCACGCTGGGCCGTGTCGTCAATGGCCGGCTCTCGTGCGCCTACCATGGCTGGGAATTCCAGTCAGGGTCTGGCCGTTGTTCGGCGATACCTGCGCATCCGGAGATGCCTGTCCCACGGAGCATTTGCGCACGCACCTTCCAGGCCGCGGAGGCCAACGGGATTGTCTGGGTCGCTCGCCAGCAGAACACCGTAGCGCCTCCGGTCACGGCGGTGCACACGATCCTTCGGTCGCTGGGCATTCGCGCACCAGCGGACCATGTCATCCGCGCGTTGGCCGGTGACGGCTGGCGCTCGTCGGCGACGGATGTGTTCTTGGGCGACATCGGCGGCCAGCAGGTGGTTCTGTATCTGGCGCGGGCCGCGGTCGGCCTGGTAATGCTGCATGTCGGACTCGTGGACATGCTGGATCCGGCGCAAACATCCCGCCTGCATGCCGGTCTGCGCCAGCTGCGCACCGCTATCGAAACACAGTGGCGCCTTGCTTCGGTGGGCCAGGAAGGAGAACGGCAATGACTGCAAGGACGAGCGACAAGAATGTGCTGAACGCATGGCTGACCGTTGGTCCTGCCAGCCGCCTGGTCGGCACGAGCCAGGACCGCCCCTACACGACGCAGCTGATCGGCTTGCGTGCATGTGTGTGGCAGGGCGCCGGTGCGGCCCCCTCGGCATTCCTGGCCGGAAATCAAGTCCATGTCCAGATCCGTTACGGCTACATCTGGATCTGGCCCGAAGGTACGCCCGGCGCGCTGTTCGACTTTGCCGAATACGGGGAAGCAGGGCGCCGAATCGTGGACAGCGATGGTATCGGCGTCGCCGTATCCGGTCTCCGGATGATTGAAAACTTCCTCGACATGGGGCACTTTCCCTTTGTGCACGCCGCTTATCTCGGCGAGGTGCCGAATACGGAAGTGGCGCCGTACGCCGTGAGGATCGATGAAGTGTCCGACGAGATATGGGCCACGGAATGTTGCTTCGTGCAGCCAAAATCGTCCATTGCCTCGACCACGCCCCTGGAGGTGCGCTACGTCTACCGGGTCATGCAGCCCTTTGCCGCAATGCTTTACAAGACCTCGTTCCTCCATCCCGGCTGCATGGATGTCCTGACGCTTTTCGTGCAGCCAGTGGCCGAGGACCGCATCATCGCGTACGGACTGCTGGCCTATCTCGATGATCAGTCGACCGAGAACGACCTGATCTCCTTCCAGCACACGATCTTCGGCCAGGACAAGCCGATCCTGGAAAACCAGGTGCCGAAATGCCTGCCGCTGCGGCCAGGCAGCGAGGTGCCGGCGCGTTGTGATGCGGCGTCGATTGCCTACAGGCGCTGGCTCCAGGGCCGTGGAATGCAGTATGGCGCCATCGTGGATTGAGGCGCACCGATGGCTGATGAATTGAATGAACCGCGCGACCGGGTGCCGCTGAAGGTCCGTCGCAAATGGATGATCGCCGACGGTACCGTCGGGCTGGAACTGCAACGCATGGATGCGGCCCCGGTCATGCCGACAGCACCTGGCTCCCACATCGAACTGACATTGCCGGGGACCGATGGCAAGGCTCTCTTGCGTCACTATTCGCTGTGCAACGCACCCGATGAACTTGATCATTATGTGCTTGCCGTGAAAAGGGACCCTTGTTCACGTGGTGGTTCCGCCTACCTCCACGACCACCTTGGTGAAGGCGACCTCCTTCTTGCTAGCGAGCCGCGCAATCAGTTTGCACTGGCTGAAGGGGCTTCTCGTCACGTGCTGATTGCCGGCGGAATCGGCATCACGCCGCTGTTGGCCATGGCGCAGTATCTGCACGCACAGGGCGATCAGTTCGAGCTGCACTATTTCGCGCGGGCGCTTCAAGCCGCTGCATTCCTCGATCGTCTCAGCCGGTTTGCAACGTCGTACAGCTTGCACCTCGGTCTGACACCCGAGGAAACAGAAGCGGCGGTCGCTGCCACGGTCGCGCGCGCGGATGCGAACACCCACGTCTATGCCTGTGGACCTGCACCGCTGATCGCTGTTGTCGAACGCCTCGCGGGCGCACGACTGAGGCCAGACCAGTTTCATCATGAATACTTTGCCGCGCCCCGTTGTGTCGTTGACGATGCAGCAGGTGCCTTTCGGGTCGAGTCGGCCAGAACCGGCGCCGTATTCGATGTCCCCGCTGACCAGACGATTGTCCAGGCGCTGGAGGCTGCCGGTCATGCAGTGGCCATTGCTTGCGAACAGGGTGTTTGCGGCACCTGCCTGACCAGGGTCCTCGCTGGCACGCCTGATCACCGGGATGCGTATCTCAATGCCGCTGAACGCGCCAGGGGAGACCAGATGCTGATATGCGTGTCACGCGCGCTGTCCCCAACGCTCATCCTCGACCTTTGAAAGATATCTGCAATGCGATTATTCGACTACGAACTCTCCGGCAACTGTTACAAGGTACGCCTGATGTTGCATCTCCTGGGGACCAGCTACGAACGCCACCCGATCAACTTCCACCCCGGGAGGGAACACAAGGCGGCGTGGTTCCTCGAGCAGCACAATCCCCTTGGCCAGATCCCCGTGCTGGTCGACCAGGGCGTCTCGATCCGCGACGCGCAGGCCATCCTTGTGTACCTGGCGTCCAGATTCGATATGACGAACCAGTGGTATCCCGCCGATGCGTTGATCCGTGCCCGCATCCAGATCTGGCTCGCAACCGCTGAGGAGATTACGCGTACCGCCTCGGCGGCGCGATTGCATGACGCACTGGGCTATGCGTTCGACGTGGAAGCGTGTCGTACCGGAGCGCGTGCCGTGTTCCGGCTCCTCGACGATCACCTCGCCGAGCAGCACAGCGCCGGCGGGCGCTGGCTGGCCACGCCTCATGCACCGACGATCGCGGACATCGCCTGCTTCCCTTACGTGGCGCTGGCGCAGGAAGGCGGCGTTTCGCTCGACGAGTTTCCGGCCGTGCGCGCATGGATTGCCGACTTTCGCCATCAGCCCGGGTTCATGGGCATGGCCGGCATCATGGCGCCACAGTTGGGCGCCCATTAGTCATCCCACGGTAACGAGCATGATCGGTTCTCGAACGGAACGGCGAGATCGCGCACTGGCGCCGCGCGACCTGCACCAGATCGTCCGTGTAACCGACCACCAGAAGGACGCATCGAATGAAAACCAAAGCCGCAGTCGCCTGGCAGGCCGGCAAGCCATTGACGATCGAAACGGTGGATCTGGCTGGTCCACGCACGGGTGAAGTGATGGTGGGGATCAAGGCCACCGGCATCTGCCATACCGATTACTACACGCTGTCCGGGGCCGATCCGGAAGGTGCGTTTCCCGCCATCCTAGGCCACGAAGGCGCGGGCATCGTGGTAGAAGTGGGACCAGGCGTGAGCTCGCTCCGTCCTGGCGACCATGTGATTCCGCTATATACGCCGGAATGCCGAGAATGCAAATTTTGCCTGAGCCGCAAGACGAACCTGTGCCAGAAGATCCGCTCCACGCAGGGCCGCGGCCTGATGCCCGACGGGACTTCGCGGTTCTCGATCGACGGCCGGCCGATCCTGCACTACATGGGCACCTCGACCTTCGCCAACCATATCGTGGCGCCGGAAATCTCCCTCGCGAAAATCCGTCCGGATGCGCCCTTCGACAAAGTTTGCTACATCGGCTGCGGCGTGACCACGGGCGTGGGGGCCGTACTGTTTTCCGCGCGGGTGGAGGCTGGCGCCAACGTCGTGATCTTCGGGCTGGGCGGCATCGGCCTGAATGTCGCGCAGGGCGCTCGCATGGTCGGCGCCAACCGCATCATCGGCGTGGACCTGAATCGGGACCGCGAAGCAATGGCGCGCAAATTCGGTGTGACGGACTTCCTCAATCCCAGGGAGATCGAGGCGGCCGGCGGCAACATCGTCGACGCCATCATTGCCGTGACGGACGGCGGCGCCGACTACAGCTTCGAGTGCATAGGCAGCACGAAGACGATGCGGCAGTCGCTGGAATGCTGTCACAAGGGCTGGGGGCGCTCGATTATCATCGGCGTGGCCGAAGCTGGTGCTGAAATCAGCACGCGGCCGTTCCAGCTGGTGACTGGCCGCAAGTGGGAAGGTTCCGCGTTCGGCGGAGCGCGCGGCCGCACCGATGTGCCGAAGATTGTCGACTGGTATATGGAAGGCAAGCTCCGTATCGACGATCTGATCACGCACACACTCAGCCTCGACCAGATCAACCATGGCTTCGACCTCATGAAACGCGGCGAATCGATCCGTTCTGTCGTCGTCTTCTAGACCGGGTGCCTGGTGGACGCGGCGCTGTCAGGGCGGCGACAGCCAGTCCACCACAGCTTGATCAGATCACCAAGGCGTTCGCGGAGCATCGACACGGCCCCGCTGCATGGCGCCTCCTCGACGCTGCCTGCGCCTTCGACGCAGGAACGTTCGAAACCCGACCGATGCGGTGACACCGTCGCGAGCGATCGTTCACCAGGCGCAACCGTACATGTCGGTTGGACAGACGAGCCCATGCGCGCCGATCACCGGTCGTTGGCCACTCACGATCCACCTCCGGCTTTTGCGTCGAGCTCCGCGAGATAGAGGGCTACCGACGATGCGGGGAGAAAACTGGTGGTAAAGCTGTTGCGCACGAGTTGGCGGATCTCCGAACGCGTCAACTCACTGGCCTCCGCAATCACGCGGTAATTTTCCGTGATCGACCCGAACCAGGCAGGATCGTCGGAATGCAACGAGGGCCGCATACCGTCCACGAGCATCTGGCGCACGGGATGCTCGGCGAGCGATGCGACTACGCCCAACTGGACCTCGGAGCGCGGGCAGACCGTCACAGCAGTTCCCGCTTCGCCAAGCCGGCGAGCCAGTGCCGGTCGTTCGTAGACCCGGTTGCCATGGTCGATGCGGTCCACTTGCAGAAGGTCGAGTGCTTCCTCGATATCCTCCGGCGGACCTTCGAACCCGGCATGGGCGACCAGCTTGAGGCCCATCGCGCGCGCCTGCCGGAAAAGTCGGGTGAACTTTCCAGGCGAATGCCCGACTTCCGCCGAGTCGATTCCGATCGCCACGATTTGTGCGCGATAGGGTGCCAAAGACGCCAGTATTTCCAGCGCTTCCTCCTCGTCCCGCTCGCGCATGAAATTCACGATGAGCATGGTCGACAGACCGATGCGGGCCGCATGGCACTGAGCCCTCGCAAGTCCTTCAAAAACGGTTTCCACCAGCACGCCGCGTGTCGTGTGAGCTTGCGGATCGAGCATCAGTTCCACATGGCGAACGCCTTCCGCGACCGCACTGTCGAAATACGCCGATGCGACCTCGGCGAAATCTTCCGCATGCAGCAGGACGGTGGCTGCCTTGGCGTATATTTCCAGGAAATCGTCCAGGCTCGCCACATCGTAGGCGACGCGCGCGGCGTCCACGCTCGCGAACGGATCCACGCCGTTCCGTCGCCCTGTCGCGATGACCTGCTCGGGAGTGACGCACCCTTCCAGATGCACATGGAGTTCCGCTTTTGGCAGTGAACGGATGAAGGCAGCAAGATCAGTCATGCCTGCGATTATAGACCGGTGGTTTTAGCGCCGGAGACCCGGCCGCGCGTGGCAGCGACGACAGTTCGCCAAGCGAGCGTCATGCCCAGCGCCACGCCGGCGCCCAGGCAGCAGGCGATGCACAGCGCGGCCACGATGAAGGCATGCGCGATCGCCGCCGGGTCGTCGCGTCCGCCAAGCACGGTGTAGAAGATCCCGCCGATCAAGGCCACGCTGAGCGCGGTGCTCACCTGCAGGGTCGAGCTGGCGATGCCGGCGATCATGCCGGCGTGGGCGGGCGCCACGCGGCCCGTGATCATCTTCATCAGTGTCGGCAGGCCGAGCCCTTGGCCGAAACCGATGCAGAACAGCAGGATGGCGAGCGCCATGGAGGCCGGCGCCGTGCCATCCGGCGTCGCTGAGATCAGCCATGCCAGGCCGAGGAATGCGGCCATTTCCAGTCCCATGCCGAGCGGATTGACCCAGTCGCCGAAATGCCGGCGGAAATACGGCGTGGACAGGGGCCCCAGCAGGAAGCCGGCGCCGAAGGGCAGGAAGACCAGGCCGGCGTCCAGGGCGCTCACGTGCAGGGCGTTCTGCAAATAGACCGAGAACAGCAGGAAGAAGGACCCGATCGAATAGAAGGACAGGGCGATCAGCAGGGCGCGGCCCAGTCCCGGCGTGCGCAGGGCCGCGGGATCGAGCAGGGGCGCTCCGCCGGCCTGCGCGAGCCGGCTCTCGTAGCGCCAGAAGAACCGCGCCAGCAGGGGCGCCATGGCCAGCGACAGCCAGGACCACCAGGGCCATCCCGCCTCGCGGCCTTCGATCAGCGGCACGATCAGCAGCGCCAGCGTGAGCATCGACAGGACCATGCCGCCCGGGTCCAGCTTGCCCGAGCGCCCCGCGTCCGTCTTCTTCAGCAGAGGAATGCCGAACAGGATCACCAGCAGGGCCACCGGCAGGTTGACCAGGAAGACCGCGCGCCATCCCAGGCCGAACAGGTCCAGCGCGATGAGGATGCCGCCCAGCGCCTGCCCGATGACGGAGGCCAGGCCGAACACCGCGCCGTACAGGCTGAGCGCGAGCGGCTTTTCGGATTCGGGGAAGATGGCCTGGATGGAAGCGAGCGCCTGTGGGGCCATGACGGCGGCGCTGATGCCCTGCAGTGCGCGGCCGGCGACGAGGGCCCAGGGCGACCAGGCGACACCACACAGCAGCGACGCGGCAGTGAAGCCGATCAGGCCGAGGAAGAACACGCGGCTGCGGCCGTACAGGTCGCCCAGGCGTCCGCCGGTGATCAGCGTGACGGCATACAGCGCGGCGTACGCGGAAATGACCATCTGCTCGGCCGAGGACGAAGTGCCCAGGCCGCCCTGGATGGACGGCAGCGCCACGTTGACGATGAAGAAGTCGAGCGGCGGCAGGAAGGCGCCGACCAGCAGGATGGCAAACATCGCCCAGCGGCGCGGCTCGGGAGGAGCGGGATGAGTCTGTATCATGGTGTCTCCTTAATAAACCAATCGGTTCCAAATTAGGCAAAAAAAATGTGCGTCAGTCGAGAACGCGCAGGGCGTTGTCGACCAGCGCGACCATCTCCGCTTTGGCAACGCCGGTCTTGCCCAGCACGCGCATGCCCTGGATCTGGCAGACCAGGAAGCGCGCCAGGGCCTGCGCATCGCGTGCGGGAAGCTCGCCGCTGGCCTGGCCGCGGACGATGGCGGCGGCGTACAGTTGCTGCAGGCGTTCGAACATGCCGCGGGCCCGTTCCGCAATGTCGGGATCGTGCGCCGCCTGTTCCGTTGCCATCGCCACGATCAGGCAGCCGCGTCGGCCCGTGCTACCGGAGGACTGGACGGCATGGCGCAGCAGCGCCGTGCGTATTGCCGCGCGGGCGGAGCCCGGTTGCGACAGCTGCTCCGCGGTGACTTGCAGGCCCTCGGCCATGTAGCGGTCGAGAGCGGCCAGCAGCAGGCCCTTCTTGTCGCCGAAGGCCTTGTACAGGCTGCCGCGCGAGAGGCCGGTCCCCTCGATCAGGTCGGGCAGGGATGCGCCTTCGTAGCCGCAATCCCAGAACACCTGCATCGCATCGCGGGCGGCATCGTCCAGTGCGAATTCGCGTGGACGGCCGGGTGCGCCGTTGTTTCCCATCGCTTTACCTCGTCAATCCCGTTATATATAAACCAATCGGTTCCGATATTAGCACCGGGCGCGGGGCAAGGCAACCGGGCGCCGGTTGAATCCCGTCCCGTCGTCACGCCAGCAAAAAGTGACGGTGCCACGGCCTTTGCAGATACCGCCGCCGCCGCCGCAGGAGCTTGACGCGGTGAGATCAGTGCGCGCGGGGCCCCGGGGGGAAGCCATGGGCCCGGGCCGACCAGGCGACGCCGAAGCCGGCGATCGACAAGCCCAGCACTGCCCAGGGAAACGCGCCGGCGCCCCAGGTATCGAGCAGCACACCGCCCAGCGCACCGGCCCCGGCTATCGCACTGTTCCAGGCCACGACGTTCATCGACAATGCGATGTCGGCGCCCGTGCCGGCACTGTCGGCCAATGCCGTTTGCAGCAGCGTCGCGGCGCCGCCGAAGGTCACGCCCCACACGGCAACGCCGGCGTAGATCGCCGCCGGTGCATGGGATGCAACGATGAACAGCAGGGCGACCAGCGCAAAGATGGCCAGGCTCGCCAGGACTGCCGCGCGCAGCCGGCGGTCCACCATCCGGCCCGCGAGCCAGATGCCTCCCAGCGCCGCCAGGCCAAAGGTGAGCAGCACCACGTCGACGTGGCCGGCCAGGCCCGCCAGCGCAACGAAGGGCGCGATGAAGGTATAGAGGACGTTGTGCCCCAGCATCCAGAGGACGACGGTCGCCAGGACCGGCCGCACGCCCGGGGTCCTGAACACGGCGCCCATGGACCGGCGCTCACGGCCTGCCTGGCCGGGATAGTCCGGCACCTTGACGAGCACCCACACGATCAGCAGCACGGTCAGGCCCGACATGACGTCGAAGGCATTGCGCCAGCCCACCGCCTTGCCAAGCCAGGTGCCGAGGGGAACGCCGAGGGCGAGCGCAATCGGCGTGCCGACCATCGCGATGGCCATTGCCTGCCCCTGCTGGTGCACGGCCACCATCCGCCTGGCGTAGCCGGCCAGCAGGCTCCATGCCAGGCCCGCCGCGGCGCCGACGCAGAACCGCGCCACCATCGTCAGCCACAGGCTGGAGGAGTGTGCGGTGACCAGGTTAAAGACGAGAAAGCCGGCGATCGTCAGCAGCAGCACGTTGCGGCGCCGCCATCCTTGCGTGGCGACAGTCAGCGGGATTGCGGCCAGGAGGGAACCGAGTGCATACGCCGTCACGGTCTGTCCTGCCAGGGCAGTGCTGATGCGCAGGTCTGCGGCGATCTGCGGCAACAGGCCGGCAGGCAGGGTTTCGGTGGCGATGCAGATAAAGCCTGTCATCGCCAGCGCAAGCAAGGCCGCGATCGGTAACGGTTCCGTGGAGGCCAGGGTGCGGCCATGGGGCGGATTTGCTGCATTCATCGTTGCTCCTGTGAAGACGGTAAAGGGAAGATCGGCGCTAACATATGTATCAATCGGTACAAATGTTAAGTTGGGCGGTCCGGCTTGTCAACGACTTTTGTACCGTTTAGTATTGATGTCAGTGAACAGGAGGAAACGATGGCGCAAATGGGCCGACCGCGACAATTCGACCGCGCTACCGCGGTGACCAAGGCGATGCATCTGTTCTGGCAGAATGGATACGAGGGCACCTCGCTGAGCCAGCTGAAAGCCGAACTGGGGATCTCCGCGCCCAGCTTCTATGCGGCCTTCGGTTCGAAGGAGGCCCTGTTCCACGAAACCGTCGCCCGGTACCTGGACAGCCATGGATCGGTGATGGACTGCCTGTGGGATCCGGCGCTGCAGCCCAGGGCCGCCATCGAGCTGGCGCTGCGCGGCTCGGCGCGCATGCAGGTCGAGGCATCGCATCCCAGCGGGTGCATGGTGGCCCTGGGCGTGACGAGTGCCGGCGCACCCGACAACGCGGCCGTCACCGCCGGGCTGACGGCGGCGCGGGCCCGCAACCGCGCCGGCATCCTGGCCTGCGTGCAGCGCGGCATCGCGCAACGGCAACTCGATCCCGCCACGGATGCCGCCGCCTTGGCGGGTGCCTTCGAAAGTTTCCTGCTGGGGCTGTCGACGCTCGCGCGCGACGGTGCCACGCGGGAGACCCTGGACAGCGCCGTCACTCAGGTCCTGCAACTGTGGCCCGGTCCGGTGGACGGCAAGGCGGAACGCTGAAGACGCCACTGGCGTTCCGGCCGGCGCGTCAAGCAAGTGCGCGGCCGGAACGATCGGCGTCGGGTCAAATCCCCGCATACCACTCATAACCGCGGTCTTCCCAGTAGCCGCCCCTGCCGGCCCCCAGGCCCTGCAGGCTGTCGACCAGCTCGATGCGCATCAGGTACTTGGCCTGCTTGTAGCCGAGCTGGCGTTCCACCCGCAGGCGCAGCGGCGCGCCGTGGCCAACACTCAGCTCCTTGCCGTTCATGCCGTAGGCCAGGATCGTCTGGGGGTGAAAGGCATCCACCAGGTCGATGCTCTCGTAGTAGCGGCCGCTGCCATCGAGCGTCGGCTCGAGTTCGTCGGCGCAGTGGAACACCACGTAGCGTGCGCTGGGCAGGATGCCGGTGGCGCGCAGCACCTCGGCCAGCGGCACGCCGGTCCATCGGGCGATCGCGCTCCAGCCTTCCACGCAGTCGTGGCGCGTGATCTGCGTGCGCGACGGCATCACCTTGAGCCCGTCCAGCGAGAATTCCCGGGGCCGCGCGACCAGGCCGTCGACGCGCAGGCGCCAGTCGACGAAACGCTTGTCGAGCAGGGCCGCGTAGGCGTCGCTGTCCGGCATGCTGCTGCCGTTGACCCGGAAGCGCGGCGAGATGTCGGTTGCACGGTATTCGCGGGCCAGCGCATGGCGGCCCTGCAGCAGCCGCTGCGCGGATCGGGTGAGGTGTTCCGCCGTTTCGAGCACCCGGCCGGTGGGCGTGTCCTGCACGGACATGTCGCAGCCGAGCAGGGCGGCGCCGGCGCCGAGTGCGCCGCCCAGGAGGAAGCGGCGGCGGGTGGGTCGATGGTCAGTCATGGTGCGATGTCTCGATGGCGTAGCGGCCCGTGATCATGGAACGCAGGTTGTTCCACACGCCCGACAGCAGGACCATGGCGAGATGGACCAGCACGAACAGGACCACGAGGGACGCGGTGATGAAATGGAGCGTGCGGGCCGACTGGCGTCCGCCGAACAGGTCCAGCAGGAAGGGCGCCACGGCGTTCATGCCGGGCGACATGGTCAGTCCGGTCAGTACCATCAGCGGCAGCAGGACCGCTGCCACGCCGAGGTAGCTGAGTTTCTGCAGCACGTTATAGCGGCGCGCCGCATGTCCCTCTGGAAAGCGCAGGCGCGCATGGGCGACGATTTCCTGCCAGAGGTGGCGCGGCGCGAGCTCCGCGCGGTGCGGTACCAGGTCGCGACGCCAATGCCCGCTCATCACGCTGTACAGCAGGTAGACGGCGCCGTTGCACGCGAAGGCCCACGCAAAAAAAAAGTGCCAGCGGCGGCCCGCTGCCAGGTCCTGGAAGGAGGGCAGGGTCAGCCAGGCCGGAAAGGCGCGTTCGGTGCCCTGGCCAGCGACGCGTGAGACACCCAGCACGCCGGTGGTCGCCACTTCCGCATGGCCCACGCGCAGGTAGCCGCGCAGCTCGCCGTGAGCGCGCGAGGCGCCGATGCTGAGGAAGGCGGGATCGCCGTCGGCGCCGTACTGGTCCCAGTACAGGCTGGGCCAGGCGTTGAAGATCTGCAGGCCGCTCAACAGCAGGACGCCCAGGCAGATGACATTGATCCAGTGGGTGAGGCGGGTGATGACGGCATGCCGGCGCACCAGCACGGTGTTTTTTTCAGGCTTCATGACAGCTCCGGAAAATGGAAGCCGGCCTGCACAGCGCGGCCGGCTTCGCTTTGCTTACATCGGCGGCACCACGCCATTCGCGCCCACCACGATCTGCTGCGCCGTGAGCGCGCCCTTGTCACCCTTCATGGCCGGCACGAACACGACCGCGCCGGCAACCAGGTCCTTCATCCCGGCCGGCGCCAGGGTCACGACCGGAGTGCCGGGCGGGATGGCGATCTTCTTTTCCTTGCCGTGGTAGGACACGGTGACGGTATGGCCATCGACACCCTTGACCGCGTTCGCCACGGTGGCATTGGTCATGCTGCTGTTCGGCTTCAGGTCCCAGCCGTAGCTGCCTTCGCCCGTGCCCTTCATGGCCGGCGGGAAGATCAGCACTTCGAGGGCGCCGTCGCCGCCATCGGCCTTCGGCAGCGAAGCGATGCCCACGAAATCGCCCGGCTTGATGTCGCCGATGTCGGCGCGCGCCACGCCGGCAACGCGGGCGCCCTCGGCCAGGGTGACGTCGACGGTCCTGCCCTCGCGGGTCCTGACCTTGATCCTGCTGCCGTCGACGGCAACGATGCTGCCGCGGACATGGACCTGCTCCGCATTCTGGGCCTGGGCCACGGCCGGCATGACGAAACTGGCGGCCGGCAGCACGAGGGTGGAGGCGGCGAGCAGGGCGCGCGCAGCGATACGGGAAATCATCTTGTTCATGGTATACCTACTAGTTGGTAGATTGATGGCGCAAGTAAAACGACCTCGGTACAGCGCGCCGACAGACTGCCGAGGTCAACTGGTGATGATGGTGGTACCGCCGGGCTTCAGTCTCCCGGCGGCAGGCGTGTCACATGCGGCGGGATGGCCGCCAGGTGTGTTCATGTCGTTATCCTACCTACTGGTAGGTATGCAGTCAAGCGCTGTCATCCCGTTCCGTGGACGATGATCTCCATTGAATGGGCAACCGTGGCCGAAGTGCGGCAACGCAGGCGCACGTCGGAGGGGTGCTGCTCGGCCATCAGAAATCGGGATCGGCCCATTGCTTCCCGGCCCAGGCTGGCAGGCGTCACAAGACGTTGCAGGTCCTGGCCATTGCAAGCGCTCAGCGCATGCCGCCCGAACCGAGGATGATTTCGCCCGTCACCCAGCCGGCATCGTCCGACGCGAGATAGGCAACGATCGGCGCGATGTCGCGCACCTGGCCGATGCGCCCGAGCGGCGTCAGGTTCTCGTACCAGGCCTGGAACGCGGAGCCGATCGCGCCGGCGGCATGCGTGCCTTCGGTTTCGATCATGCCGGGGCTCACGGCATTGACACGGATGCCCCGCGGGCCGAGTTCTCGCGCGAGCACGCCGGTAATGGCATCGAGCGCCCCTTTCGTTCCGGTGTAGACCGCACTGCCCGGCGGCAGAACGCGCGTGACGTTCGAGCCGATGTTGATGATGCTGGCACCCTTGCCCAGGTGCGGCGCCGCGGCGCGGATGACCAGCAGGGGACCGAGCACGTTGATGTCGAACTGCCTGCGATACAGCTCCTCGGTGGTGTCGCCGATCTCCGCCAGCTGGTAGATGCCGGCGTTGTTCACCACGATGTCCAGGCGCCCGAAACGATCGATGGCCGCCGTGACCAGCGCTGCGACTTGTGCCGCGTCCGTCACGTCGGCGCCCACCGCCACGGCCGTCCCGCCAGCGGCGTCGATGTCGGCGACCACCTGGTCGGCACCGCTCCTGCCGGATGCGTAATTGACCACGACCTGCGCGCCATCGGCGGCCAGCTGGCGGGCGATGCCCGCGCCGATTCCCTTGGACGCGCCCGTTACGATGGCGACCTTGTCCTTTAACTTGTACATGTCTTGAGAGCCCGGAAGAGCTGGCGTTCATCCCGCCAGCAGGTTGGAAAACACCATGGTGCCGCGTACAGAGTTGTCCGGGAACTGCCACTCCTGTATATTCGACGTACATTTTTGTACGGATCGATACGATGGACTGGGGCGACGTCCGGATCTTCCTGGCGGTGGTGCGTAGCGGATCGTTCGGCGAGGCCGCGCGTACCCTGGGCGTGAGCCATCCGACGGTGGGGCGCCGGATCAAGGCGCTCGAGCAGGAGGCGCAGCAGCCGATCTTGCGCAGGACCAGCGCGGGCCTGGTCCTCACGGATGCCGGGGATGCCGGATGGCCCTGGCGGAAGCCATGGAAGCTGCCGCGCTGGCCATGGAGCGGCGCCTGGCGGGCAACCACGAGCGCCTGGAAGGCATCCTGCGCATCTCTGCGGCGGAATGGTTTGCCGGCCATGTGCTCGCGCCCGTGCTGGCCGAACTGGCGCGCCGCCATCCGGCCGTGGTGCCCGAGGTGATCGCCAGCTACCGCCTGCTGAACCTGTCGCGCCGCGAGGCCGATGTGGCGTTCCGCATCGTGCCGTTCACCGAACCGGACATCGTCCAGCGCCGCCTGATGACGATCCCTTACGGCCTCTATGGCTCCGCCGATACCGCGTCGGCGCTGCAGCACGATCCGGCGTCGGTGGGACTGATCCTGATGAATACGGCGCAGTCCCACTTTCCCGATGTCGCCTGGCTGCTGGACCGGTTTCCGGCGTCGCGGCGGGTCTTCACGAGCACGAGCCGGGCCGTCCAGGCCCAGATGTGCCTGCGAGGCATGGGCATTGCCGTGCTGCCCATGCCGCTGGGCGATGCCACCACCGGATTGCAGCGTATCGACACGCCGGACGGGCCACCCGGCAGGGACGTCTGGGTGGGCTACCACCAGGACCTGCGGCATATGGACCGCCTGCGGGCGATGCTCGAGATTGCCGATGCGATGCTGTAGCCGGAACGCCAGCAGGGCATACGCTGAAGGGCGATGTTCGAATGGCATGGCTATCCGGCAAGGCCGTCTGGAGCCATGTTGTTGCACGGTCGACGAAGCTGCCGATGGTGCTGAAATGAGGGCATTACTGGCGGGCGATGTAGCGTACACTGCACCGATGGTTGGTAGGACTAAAAGTGAAGGCACCCCGCCTCCATATCCTCCTGAGGGGCGATATGAACTTGTTCTTACATCCAGGCTGGTCCGGCGACGGATCCCGCAACAACGAGCCTGAGCCCAGCCAGGCAGCTCCGTGAGCGCTGACCTTGCCCAGTGCGGCGACGCGGCCCTGACGCTCGAGAATTGTTCCGACGAGTCCATCCATCTGCTGGGCATGCTGCAACCCCATGGTGCCATGCTCGTGCTCGACAGCACGCTGCGGCTGAGTGCCTGAAGCGCCAATGCCGCATCGCTGCTGGACATGGTGCGCGCGCCTGGATTGCCGCTGGCGCAGCTGGCGCTTGCGCCGGCCGTGCGCGCGAACGTGGAGGCCTGCGTGGCGGCAGCCGGCGACGAGGACACCACGCACACGTCCGTGCAGACGACCATCGGTGCCCTCGAATTCGATTGCATCACCCATCGTTACCTGGGCAACGTGCTGGTCGAGTACGAGCAGCGCACGGTATCGGGAGATGTGGTGGGCCTGCTCGCCGTCAGGGCGCATGGCGCCATCGACAGCCTGCGGCGCCAGGAATCGGTCGCGACGCTCATGGGCCGGGTCACGCAGCAGGTGCAGGCCCTGACGGGTTTCGACCGCGTGATGGCTTACCGGTTCCGCCATGACGGCAGCGGCGACGTGGTGGCCGAAGCGCGTGGTGTCGACCTGGCGTCGCTGCTCGGCATGCGCTATCCCGCCAGCGACATACCCGCCCAGGCGCGCCGCCTCTACCTGATCAACACCTTGCGCCTGATTGCCAACGTAGGGGCCACTCCGGTAGCCATGCTCGGCCGCCATGACGGTGCGCCCGTCGACATGAGCCATGGCGTGCTGCGCAGCGTCTCGCCGATCCATCTCGAATACCTGCGCAACATGGGCGTCGCTGCCTCGATGAGCGTATCCATCGTCGTCAACGGCGAGCTGTGGGGCATGCTGGCATGCCATCACATGACCGCACGGCAGGTGCCGCACGCGATCCGCGCGGCGGTCGATGTCCTGGTGCAGGTGCTGGCGGCCACCGTGCAATGGCTCGAGGCCCAGCAGTGCAGCCAGTTGATCGAACAGTCGATGCAGGTGCGCACGCGGTTGATGCGCACCCTGGTGGACGATGACGACGTGCTGCGCGCGATCCTGGACGAGGCCGCGGCCCTCTGCGCATCGCTGGAAGCGGAGGCGCTGGTCGTCTGCCAGCACGGCCGCATTCTGGTCCATGGCGATATCGACGTGACGATGGCGGCGGCGATCATCGCGTCCCTGGAGGACAGTACCGAGGAGCTGGTGGTGCGCCAGGCGCGCCCGGACTGGCCGGACAGCATCGGTGACCACAACGGCAAATGGGTCGGCATGCTGGCCCTGTCGTTCGATCCCTCGACCCGGGGCTGGCTGATCGCCCTGCGTGCGGTGCTGGACGATATCGTCGACGAGGCCCGCACCGGCAATCCGGACACCCGCTACCTCGTCGCCTCATCGGCGAGCGCCATCGTGGACGGCGATGCCGACCGGCTCACCCAAGTGGTGAGCAACCTGCTCAGCAACGCCAAGAATCATGGCGATGCCGCGCATGCCATCGACATCCGCCTGGCCAGCGTCGGCCGGTTCGCCGTGCTGAGCATCCGCAACGCCGCCATCCCGATCAACGAGGAACTGGCCAGGGTGCTGTATGACCCGTTCAAGCGCGTGGCGCTCGATAACGCCCGGAACCGGGCGGCATGGGCCTGGGCCTGCACCTGGTCCACAAGATCGTGACGGAGCATTGCGGCACGATCCACTACAGCTACGAAGCACCCGACGTGATTTTCACGGTAGCGATTCCGCTGGCAGCGCCGGCGGCACCGACGGAAATCGCGCCAACCGCCTTCGCAAATGGCAACAGGGTGAAATGATGGCAATGAGAGAAGAATCGAAACGCATTCTGCTGGTCGACGACAGCCGTGACTCGGCCGATGTCATGGCCGAGTTGTTCCATTACATGGGCCATGAAACGCAGCGCGCCTACGAGGGCATCGATGCCCTTGCGATCGCTGCCTGGTTTTCACCGCAGGTGATCATCCCGGACCTGTCCATGCCGAACATGGACGGGCTCGCGGTGTCCCGGGCGCTGCGCCGCATGCCCAATGTCTGCGATGCCGCCATCATCATCCTGACCGGATTCTGGGGAAGGACCGCGGCGGCTGCCGAGAAAAGGGGGGTGGACCTGGTAATGATGAAGCCGGCGAATCTCGAGAATGTTCTATCGGGCATGCATGCCGTGATCAGGATGCGCCAGCAGGGTTCCGGCGCGGCAGGCTGGCGGCCATCGGCGTGGCCGCCAGCATCGGCGGGATCCGGCTTGCCAGCTCGTCGATAACCACGCGCACGCGCATGGGCAGATAGCGCCCCAGCGGCCACATGGCGTAGACATCGAACCCGGGCCCGCGCAGTGCAGGAAGCACCTCCACCAGCAGCCCGGCATGCAACTGGTCCGTGATCAGCCAGGAAGGCAGCCACGCCAGCCCGGCGCCCTGGACGGCGGCCGCGGCGATCGATTCCAGGTCGTCGAAGCGCAGCCGCCCCTGCGCGACGATGCTGCGCAGGGCGCCGGACTCGCTGAACCGCCAGGGCACAACGCGCTCGCCCTTGCCGTACGCAAGGGTGTCATGCGCTGCCAGGTCGTCGAGACAGGCAGGCGCGCCGCGGGTCCGCAGGTAGGCGGGCGCGGCACACAGCACCATGGTCTGCACGCCGAGCCGGCGCGCCTTCAGGTCGGCTTCGTTGGCCAGCGCGCCGGTGCGGACCACCAGATCGTATCCATCCTCGAGCAGATCGACCGGCCGGTCCGTGAACGTGACATCGATCGCCAGCTGCGCGTGCTGTTTTGCCAGCGGCACCAGCAGCGGCGCAACGCAGTGCCGGCCCAGGAGGACCGGGACGCTGATGCGCAGGCGGCCCACCGGCTCGCTGCGGCCCGTGTCGAAGATCTGTTCCGCACCCCTGATTTCCGCCAGCGCCCCGGCGCAACGTTCGTAGAACAGGGCGCCTTCCTCGGTCAAGGCCAGGCTGCGCGTCGTCCGGTGAAACAGCTGCACGCCCAGGCGCTCTTCCAGCCTGGCAATAGCCTTGCCGACGGCGGAGCGTGTCAGCCCCAGCTGCCGGGCGGCCACGGCGAAGCTCGCCCCCTGGGCTGCCTGGACAAACGCGGCAATGCCGGCCAATGGATCGCTCATACACGCCTCTGGTGAAAAAATGTCCCCAACGCAGGGAGTAACCGGCGTCAATGGAGCGTTATTTTCTCTTATATCATGAAGCCCGATTATTTGAGAGGAAACACCTTGGTCCACCCATCCCTCCCCGCGCGCCAGTCGCGCCGCACTTTAAAAAAACCTGCCGGCGTGACGGCGAAAGCACTCTCGCTTTGCATCGCCGCATGGGCCGTGACGGGAGCTGTCGCCGCAGGCAGTGCGTTCGCCGCCGGGCACACGAACGCAGTGCCGGTACAGAAGGCCCAGGTTCCTGGCTATTTTCGCCTGCCCGTCGGCACCATGACCGTGACGGCCCTCTTCGACGGCGTGGTCGACATCGACGCCGCACTGCTGGGCGGCGCCAGCAGGCAGGTCATCCGGTCTTCCTTGCATCGCAACTTCCTGCCCACCGGAGCACCGGTCCAGACGCCGGTGAACGCCTATCTGGTCGAGACCGGCGAAAATACCATCCTGGTCGACACGGGCACGGCGAAGCTGTTCGGCCCACGGCTCGGTTTCATCCTCGAGAACCTGCGTGCAGCGGGATACCAGCCCACGGACATCGACACGATCCTGCTGACGCACCTGCACCCCGACCATGCGGGTGGCCTGCTCGCCGAGGGCGGGACCATGGCCTTTCCGAATGCACGGGTGTACGTGCCGAAGGCCGATGCGGACTACTGGCTGAGCCGCGACAGCGAACGCCATGCGCGGCCGGATCAGCGCGCCCTGTTCAAGATGTCGCGCGATGCCGTCGCGCCGTACCTGGCGACGGGCAGGCTCACCGTGTTCGATGCGGGCCAGCCGATCAGGAAGGGCGTCACGGCGATTGCCGCGGGTGGCCACACCCCGGGCCATACGGCCTATCTGTTCGCGTCGCGCGGTGGCGACATGCTGGTGTGGGGGGACATCATCCATAGCGCGGCGGTGCAGTTTCCGCATCCGGAAGTGGCGATCGAATTCGATTCGGACAAGCAGCAGGCCGTGAAAACACGGAACGCGCTCCTCTCGTATGCGGCCGCGCGGCGCGTCTGGGTCGCCGGTGCGCACATTCCGTTCCCGGGGATCGGCCATGTCGGCGTCGACCAGGCGTCCTCCTACCGCTGGGTGCCGGCCGACTATCGCTGATCGGGCCCGCTGCCAGGTGTGTCGGGAGGCGGACCGCTGACCGGCAGGGCGGTATTGCGAGCGAGGCCGTTGCACTGCGGCGGCGAGCGGCATCGTGTTGCTGCCGGTCCCGGTAGAATACGGCGTCGCGCAATTTCTGCCACTTCGCCTGGCTCTTCGGCCCTCATGCATACCCTGGAACAATTACAAAGCGGCGCGCTGGCTGGCGCCGTCCGCCTGCAGCTGTCGTGCGGCCTCACCGCATTCCCGCGCGAGATCTTCGACCTGGCCGACACGCTGGAAATCCTCGACCTGTCCGGCAACGCGTTGTCGGCGCTGCCCGACGACCTGCCGCGCCTGACGCGGCTGCGCGTGCTGTTCTGCTCGCAGAACCGCTTCACCGTGCTGCCCCCCGTGCTGGGCGCCTGCGCGGGATTGACCATGATCGGCTTCAAGAGCAACCGCATCAGCGTGGTGCCGGCCGACGCGCTGCCGCCATCGCTGCGCTGGCTGATCCTGACCGACAACCGGCTGGAAGTCCTGCCCGCGTCGATCGGCCGCTGCGCGCAGCTGCAGAAGCTGATGCTGGCGGGGAACCGGCTGAGCACCCTGCCGGAGGCGCTGGCGGACTGCACCAACCTGGAACTGCTGCGCATTGCCGCGAACCGGCTGACAGTGTTGCCGCCCTGGCTGCTGGGCATGCCGAAGCTGGCCTGGCTGGCCTATGCCGGCAACCCGTTCACTGCCGCGGACGAGGCGGCAGCAGCGGCCGACGCGCATCCGGCCCGCATCGGGTGGCAGCAACTGACGATTGACCGGAAACTGGGGGAAGGTGCCTCCGGCATCATCCACCAGGCGCTGTTGCGGCAAGCGGAAAGGGATGGGACGGCCGTCGCGGTCAAGCTGTTCAAGGGCGCGATCACGAGCGACGGCCTGCCCGGGTGCGAGCTGGCGGCCTGCATCGGCGCTGGCAGCCATCCGAACCTGATTCCCGTATTGGGCGAGGTCGACGATCACCCCGATGGCATCCACGGCTGTGTGATGGCCCTGGTCGACCCCGCGTTCCACAACCTGGCCGGGCCGCCCAGCCTGGCGAGCTGCACGCGGGACGTCTACCCGGAGACCACGCGCTTTCCGCTTCAAGGCCTGCTGCGGCTGGCGCGGGGCATCGCCGCGGTAGCGCAGCATCTGCACGGCCGCGGCATCCTCCACGGCGACCTGTACGCGCACAACATCCTGCATACCGAGGGCGGCGACGCCTTGCTGGGCGACTTCGGCGCCGCCTCGCGGTTCGTGCCGCACGGCGCCGCGGCGCAGGCCCTGCAGCGGCTGGAAGTGCGCGCCTTCGGCCTGCTGCTGGGGGAACTGATGGCACGGTGCGAGACGGCCGACGCTACCCGTGAAGTGCTCGCGAGCCTGTCCACGCTCCAGCATGACTGCACCCACCCGGACCCGGGCGCACGCCCCCTGTTCGACGCGGTCGTGCAGCGCTTGCCGGCACCTTCGGACGGAGCCGGCGCCTGAGCGGCCTGAACCGCGCGCCGCTGTTGCTGCCGGTCATGTTACATAGTGCCATAGCATGATGAAAGAAAGCGCGGCATGAAACCTGGAGAGCTGATCGGCTGTCACGACTGCGGATGCCTGTACCAATGGCAGCCGCTGGCCGTGCGCGAGCGTGCGCGCTGCGGGCGCTGCCAGCTGGAGCTGTACCGCTGGCATGCGTCCGGCCCGACGAAACGGACCGACACCATGGTGGCGTTGACGCTGTCGGCCGTGCTGGTGTTCATCGTCGCCCAGTGCTTTCCGATCGTGACCCTGCAGATGGCGGGCATGTCCTCCGGCGTCACGCTGCCGCAGGCCGTTGCCGTGCTTTGGGGCGAGGGCATGGGCGTGATCGCCACTCTGGTGCTGTTGTGCGGGATCGTCTTTCCCGGTCTCGAACTGAGCGCCCTGCTGTACGTGGCGCTGGGGTTGCGCCGGCGTGTGCGCGTGCCCGGTTTTAACCTGGTCCTGCGCACAGTGCAGGGCGCGCGCCACTGGGCGATGACGGAAGTGCTGATGATCGGCATCCTCGTCACCGTCATCAAGATGACCAGCCTGGCACGGGTGGTGCCCCATCCGGGCCTGTTCGCGTTCGGCGTACTGACGATCCTGTGCGCGCTGGTCATGCGTTACGAGCCACGCGCGCTGTGGGCACTGGCCGACCGCCAGGTGCCGCAGCCGGACGAGGTGGGGCAGGCCGGGCATGCCCACCACCACGAACCTCGGCATGATCACCAGCCCCCGGCCGAGCTGATCGCCTGCGATACCTGCGGCCTCGTGAACCGCCTGGAGCCGGGGGCGCACCAGGCCCTGACACCCAAAGAGGAAGCGCGGACCAACACCCACTGCTGCCGCTGCAAGGCGTCGCTGCATCGCCGCATCCCGCACAGCATCGGCTGGACCTGGGCGATGCTGGCCGCGGCAGCGCTGCTGTACATTCCAGCCAACATGCTGCCGGTGATGTACACGCAGTCGGTCGGTGGGACGGAAGGCGACACCATCATGAGCGGCGTGCGGCTGTTCTGGAATACCGGCTCGAAAGGGCTGGCCATCATCATTTTCATCGCCAGCATCGCGGTACCGGTGTCGAAACTGCTGGCGCTGGTCTGGCTGAACGGCACGGCGCAGCTGCGTTCGCGCGCCGCGCCATTGGCGAGAACGCGCGCGTATCGCGTCGTGGAATTCATCGGCCGCTGGTCGATGCTGGATATTTTCGTGGTCACGCTGACGGTGGCGCTGGTGCGCTTCGATGTGCTGGCCGCAATCACTGCCGGTCCCGGCGCGATCGCCTTCGGCTGCGTCGTCATCCTGACGATGGTGGCCTCGGCGCAGTTCGATCCGCGCCTGATCTGGGACCCGATCGATTCATATGGAGAACCTCAACATGCCTGAACAGGACGGCATACGCCCGACTGCACCGTCGCTCGACGAATTGTCGAACCCTGCGCCGAGTCCTGCGCCGAGTCCTGCGCCGAATGCTGCGCCGAATCCTGCGCCGAACCACGCGCCGGTGCCGCCGTCCGCGCGCTCGTCCGTGCCCCGGCCGGCCATCGACCGTCCCAGCCGCTGGCTGCCTTCCCTGATCTGGCTGATCCCCGTGCTGGCCGCCCTCATCGGCGCGTGGCAGGTGGCGGTCTGGCTGGGCAACCGGGGGCCGACGATCACCGTCTCGTTCTCGACCGGCGACGGCCTCGAGGCCGGCAAGACCAAGGTCAAGTTCCGCGACGTCGACATCGGCCAGGTCGTGGCAGTCCGCCTCGGCCAGGACGCGGGCCGCGTCGAAGCCGAGATCGAGATGGCGAAGGAGGCGCGCCGCTTCGCCGCCAAGGACAGCCGTTTCTGGGTGGTGCGCCCGCAGATCGGCGCGGGCGGCGTCACGGGACTGAACACGCTGCTGTCGGGCGCGTACATCGGCGCCGCGCCGGGCGCCAGCGAAGACAGCAGCGACAGTTTCACGGGCCTGGAAGCGCCGCCGGCCGTGCCGTATGGCCTGAAGGGGCGCGAGTACCGCCTGCATGCAGACAGCCTCGGCTCGCTGGCCCCCGGATCGCCCGTGTACTACCGGCGCGTGAAGGTGGGCCAGATCGCCTCGATCGCGCTGGACGCCAGCGGACAGGGGATCGACATGTCGGCCTTCGTCGAGGACAAGTTCACGGGCCTGGTCGGGCAGGACACGCGCTGGTGGCATGCCAGCGGCGTCGATCTGCGGCTCGATGCCAACGGCCTGAAACTCAATACCCAGTCGCTGGCGGCGCTCGCCACTGGCGGCATCGCGTTCGAAGCGGTCGATGGCCGCAAGCCGGCTGTCCCGGCGGCGGCCGGCACGCGGTTCGTGCTGGCCGAAGACCGTGCCGCGGCGCTGCGCGCGCCGGACGGCCCGGCCGTCAGCGCCGTGCTGTATTTCGACGGCTCGCTGCGTGGCCTGGTGGTGGGCGCGCCGGTCGACTTCCGCGGCATCGCGCTGGGCGAAGTGCGCAGCATCGGCGTCGAATTCGATCGCCAGCGGCGCAAGCTGAGCATGCCGGTCACGGTCGACCTGTACCCGGGCCGCCTTGGCGAATCGTTCCTCGAAACGCTCAACAGCAATACGGGCGGCGACGCGCTGGGCCAGATGGTCGCGCGCGGCCTGCGCGGCCAGCTCAAGAGCGGCAACCTGCTGACCGGCCAGCTGTACGTGGCGCTCGACTTCCATCCGAATGCGCCCAAGGCGGCGCTGGCGATGCGCGATGGCCAGCTGGTGTTCCCGACCGTGCCGGGCCAGCTCGACGAACTGCAGACCCAGGTCGCGAACATCGCGCGCAAGCTCGACAAGATCCCGTTCGACGAGATCGGCAATAACCTGAACAAGACGCTCGTGCAGGCCAATGCATTGATCGCCCGTCTGGACGGCCAGGTGCTGCCGGAAATGCGCGATGCGCTGACCGCCGCGAAGCAGACCTTTGCCAGCGCCGAAACCCTGCTGTCGCAGGACGCGCCGCTCCAGTCGGACCTGCGCCGCGCGCTCACCGAAGTCACCGACACCATGGAGAAATTGAACGACCTGGCCGACTACCTGGAACGCCATCCCGAGTCGCTCATTCGCGGCAAACCGCAGGAGAAGAAGAAATGAACCGCCTCACGCTCGTCCAACGCAAGCGCGCGCTGTATGCCGCCGCGCTCACGACGGTGCTGGCCGGCTGCGCCAGCGCGCCACCCGACCAGTTCTACACGCTGACCGACAGCGCCGGTGCGCCGGTGCCGGCGGCGGCGCCGGCGCCGGTCTACATCGAAATGCGGCCGGTGACGGTGCCGGACCAGGTGCGCCGCAACCAGATGGTGGTGGCGAAGGGCGCCGGGCAGGTCGACCTGCTGGAGCATCATCGCTGGGCCAGCAAGCTCGACGACCAGATCCGCGTTGCGCTGTCGCTCGGCATCGCGGCCCAGCTGGGCGCGGTGGACGTGTACAACAACCCGGCGCCGCCCGGCGCGGCGGTGTACCGCATCAGCGCCAGCGTGCAGCGCTTCGAATCGCGGCTGGACGATTACGCGCTGGTCGATGTGGTGTGGAGCGTGCGCCGCGCCAGCGAGCGCGAGGTGCTGACCTGCCGCAGCGTGTTCCGCGAACCGGTCGGCGCCGGCCATGCGGCGCTGGTGGCCGGGCACCGGGCTGCGCTCGCCAGGGTCTCGGCAAGCATCGCCGCGGCGGTGCGCGGCCAGGCGTCGGCCTGCGCGGCGAGCGACGGGGCACCTGCCTGACCAGGGCCGACTGCTCAGAACCGGTCGCCCGCAGCACGCAGCAGCTGCGCATCCCCCCAGGTTGCCACGACAGGCAGCGCATCGCCGGACTTCGATCCCCGCACCACCAGCTCGATGATCTGGTAGCCGCGGATGTTTGCCTTCAGCCGATGCGCCTTGCTGCCATAGGCCAGCGCGGGGCTTTCGGCCAGCAGCCTGCCATCCCCGTACACAGAGAAGCGCACCGGCTGTTGCATGTTTGAGGTCGAATCATCCACGCCGACGGAGGCCAGCAGCTGCGCATGGCCGGCACCGTTCTTCACCTGGATCCGCGAGCCGGACAGGATGCCGATGCCCGACTCGAACGCCTGGCCCGCCACCTGCAGGGTCTGGCCGTAGGGCGTGACATCGGCCTGCGCACCGCCCCAGCCGGCGTACTGGGGCCGCGCGCCGCCCGAACGGGTGCTGGCCCACGGGTCGATCATCCGGTGCACGGTGGGATCGGCCTGCGGCTGCCGCACGCCGTCGCGGGCCACGTTGATCGCGCCGGGAATCTCGGACAGGTAGACACCGTTTTCCAGCTGCCGCTTGCCGGTGGCTTCGAACACCAGCGTCTCGTGCGGTGCCAGCGTGAAGGCCTTTTCGCCAGTGAACTTCACGCTCTCCTTCGACCACAGGTTGCGCAGCGTGACCGGCGCGCTGCCTGACAGTTTCATGTGGCTCGCCAGCAGGGTCACCTCGGCCGGCGCGGCGCCCCGGTTGAACAGCGCGACCGCCTTGCGTCCCCCGTCGCCCAGCGTCTTGACGATGATCTGGGCATCGTCGGAATCATAGGTGACCACGCCCTGGTGGCCGCCCCGGTCCTGGTTCAGCGCGACCACGTCCGGATTGCCCAGCACGTCGAGCAGCGATGCCGGACCGTTGCGCAGGTCGTAGCTGACCAGCAGCGGCGCATTGATCATGGCCCACAGCGAGAAATGGGAACGCACTTCGACCGGGTGGGCGGCATCGAAGGCGCCATGGCCGATGTGCAGGATGTCCGGATCGTTCCAGTGGCCGGGACCGGCATACAGCGCCCGTTTGGCCGCGCTGTCGAAGTTGTGCAGCATGCTGGTCCAGCTGGGCGTGATGTCGGCGCTGGTGCGCCACAGGTTGCCCACGTCCTTGCCCCAGGCGCGCACGTTCGCCATGCCCCAGGCGCAGATCGACAGCACGTAGTCGTTGTCCGGCCGCGCCGCCTGCAGTGCCGCGGCGACGGCTTCGTAGCGGCCCCGCACGGCGGCGCTGTCGGTACGGTTGATCGAGGCGCGCTCGATCAGCGGCGCCTGCGCGCGGTAGGCCTGCTGCTTCACCACGTCGGAACCGGGCACGAAGTCGGCCAGGCCGCAGGCATCCACCTTCAGGTAGTCGAACCCCCACTGCTTGAAGTACAGGTCGATGTCCTGTCCGACGTGGCCTTCCAGCCCGACTTCGCGCTCGGCGGTGGTGCCCTGCGGGAGGTTCGGCGAGTGCAGGTCGTGCGCCTGCGAACAGGCATTGCGGCCCACGTCCGTGTACAGGCCGGCCTTCAGCCCCATGGCGTGCAGCCGGGTGGTGAAGGGCTTGAAGCTGGTGCCGTCCGGGCCACCGGTCGCTGCCGAGGGAAAGATGCCGGTGCGGATCTGCAGGCGGCCGTCACCCGCGCGGCGCTTGATCCACCAGCCGTCGTCCAGGATCACGTAGTGGTAGCCGAGTTTGGCCAACCCGCTGTCGACCAGCACCTTCGCGGCGCCCATCACCTTGTCTTCATCGACTTCGGTGCGGAATGCATTCCAGCTGTTCCAGCCCATCGGCGGGGTGCTGGCGGCCCCGCTCGTGTCGCCTTCCCACCGGCCGGCCGGCGCCAGCGGATCGGCCGCCGGCCTGGCATGCACCTGCGTGACGAGTAACGTTGCAGCCAGCAGGCTGTACAGAAGTTTCAATTGCGCTCGTTTCGCTTGCGGCAAATGCATTTGCGGTTGCTTGTTCGCGCCAGACCATCGGTAAGCCATCCATCTCTCCTGTGTCAAAGGGCGTCTTGCTCGCCCATGTTCGTTCAACGAATGTTCAGCGTGGTGCCCGCACCGAACGCGCCCAGCCTGTCATCCCAGCGCTGCGACTTGCCGGCATCGTCGGCATTGGCAGGCCGCACGCTGTAACGCGCATCGCCGGCAAGCGAGGCGGCACCATCGGGCAAGGCAAGCAATACGTCGTAGATACCGGCAGGCGTCCCGGCCGGCACGGCAAACCGCGCCGTCACCGTGCTGGTGCGGCCCGGCAGCCAGTCACGCGGATCGACCGACGGCAGGGCAAGCCGCACGACGGCGCCGGTAGTGCGGTGCTTCAGCAGGAGCTGCACGCCACGCGGGTTGAACGCGCGCGCCCAGCCGCTGTTGCGCAGGGTGAGCGCGAGCTCGCCCGATCGACCGGCTGCCACGTCGGCACTGTGCCGCAGCGTCGCCAGTTCGAAGCGGTAGCCCATGCTCCGCTTGACCTGCGCCATGCAGCCCTGCGCCTCCCAGCGCGTGTGGAACAGGCCGCGGTAGTACGTGTCGTTCAGGTAGGTCAGGCCGAACCGGCTTCCTTCGCGCAGGATGTCGTCGCAATTGGTGCGCGGCGTTGGATCGGGTTCATCGGCCGGATTGCACGTCTCCGCGCCGAACGGTGTCACGGCCGACAGCGCCGCCGTGTAGGCGTGCTGGCGCTGGCGGGTTGCCGCATCCTCGCTGTACGTGCCCACATCCGTGTTGGAGGCCATGAAGCAGTCGTTATGCACGCCGATGCGCGAAGCCTTCGAGCCGTCGCGCCAGCGCGGCACCTGCGGCGCCCATGCCATGAGATACGGTGGATAGCGCAGTTGCAGGAACCGGTCGGGCGGCAGGGCGTCGAGCAGCGCATCGCGGATCTGCGTGCGCGGTCCCGCCGCGGTGAGGTCGTTGGACGAGGTATGCCATTCGCCCCAGGCGCCCACGAAGCCGGCCTGCAGATAGGCGATGACATCCGCGTTCGCCGCCAGGACCGGTTTCAGCTGCCCGATGTGTTCCAGCACGCGGGCGAGCGGCGCATCCTGCGCGTTCCGGTACGCGGTCTCGCCGGCCGGGTAGTTGTACAGGAAACGCGGGATGAGTTTCAGGCCCGCGCGCCGCGCCGTGGCGAAGCTGGCGGACAGGCCATCGAGGACAGCCTGCGGCAATGGTGCGCCCGCATACGCGTCCAGCCGCACCGGCGCATACACGATGCGGTAGCCGGCCGCGAACTGGGCATCGGCCTGCGCCGGCGTCCATGCGGCCAGGCTGTCGTTCGCCCAGACGTACATGCCGCGCTCGGGGTTGGCGATCCCGGCATCCGTCGGGCGGAACGTCGTTTCACTCGTCGCGCCTGCCACGCCGCCTGCCGCCTGCGCGGAGAACGCGCAGAGCAGGGCGAGCGGCAGCAGGCATTGCAGTGTCGTCGGCATCTTCGGCATCTTCGTCATCCCATCACGCGTTCAGAAGACGGCCGAAGGCGGCCGGCACGTGGAAGTCCGGCGTGGCCGTGCGCGTCGGGCTCCAGGCCGAATAGACCGGCTGCTTGCCGTCCTGGCCCTCCACGCGGAACAGGTTCAGGCGCCAGCCGTCCTCCGCTCCGCCACGCAGCGGTACGGCCAGTTCCGCCGTCCACACCTTGTGCTCCGCATCGATGTGCGCCTTGCCCCGGCTCTCGCCGACGATGCGCCGCTTGCCCGATGCCTCCACGGCGATCTCCATCAGCATGCCGTTGGGCGCCACTTCCACCTCGCGGTAGCTCTTGAGTCCCGCCCGTTCCGGCGCCTGCAGGAAGACCTCGACGACGTCGCGCTCCCACAGCGGCCAGATGCCGGCCGCCGAACCGGCGCGCTCGTAGGTGCTGAGCGTGTCGTACTTGCAGGTGAAGCGCAGGTACAGGTGGCCGGCATCGCGCAGCAGCTGCACCCGCGTCGATTGCGGGCCTTGCAGAGGCTTGCCCTGCCAGTCGTGGCGGAAGAACGTCGATGGTGCATCGGCCCATTGCGAAGCGCGCGGGTAGCCGTCCGTCCCCAGCGCCCCGACCTTGCCGGCGAAGGCGACCGGCAGCGTGTCGGGCGTCTCGGGCCGCGCTTCGATCAGCAGGCTGTGCGTGAACCGCACCGGCAAGGTGGCCCTGGCGGCCGTCACCTTGCCCAGGGCACGACCGGTGAGCGAGTCCTGCACCGTCCACACGCCGGGGCCGAGGCCGCGCAGGGCAACCGCGCCGTCGAAGGTGTCGGCATAGAACGCGTAGTGCAGGGCGCCACCCTGTTCCACCACGTGGGTCTCCGGCTTGTCGAAGCCCAGGTCGTACAGCTCGCCGCGGTAGCGGCCTTCGGCGAGGCGCCCCTTGTTGTACAGGTCCACCCACTGGCGCCAGTGCGCCTCGCGCTCGGGCGTCAGCAGGAAGGAGTCCTTCGGCTTCGGATCGACCGGCCAGGTGAACTTGGTGGCCACCACGGCGCCGATGCCCACGCTGGAGGCAAAATCCTGCCCGCCGGTGCTCAGCTCCACGTGGTCGCCCGCGTAGGCGGACCAGGGGCCCATCAGGGCCTTCAGGGTCTTGCCCTTGTGGCGCACCTGCCAGCTCGACAGCGGGTCGGAGGCCGGCGCCTGGTCCATGTACGGCATGTTGTGGAAGGCGTAGCTGGTACCGCACGGGCAGACCTCCAGCACCGCTTCCGGATTGGCCGCATGCGTCACGTCGTGCATCACCTTGTAGAAGGCCGACACCGCCTCGACCGATTCCTCGGGCCGCGCGTGCTTGTGCTTCGGGTTGAAGCACGGTGCCACGCCGTTCAGGTGCTGGCCGTCGACCTTCAGGCCGTCGAAGCCCCAGTCGGCGATGATCATGCGGATCGTCTCGGCCAGGCGCGCCTGCGTCTTGTCGTAGGCGGGGCACAGGTAGAAGCAGTTCCACCACGTGACGTCCTGCGCCGCGCCGTCCTTGTCGAGGAGGAGCAGGTCGGTGTGGTCATGCAGCTCGTCGCTGCCGGGGGCCACTGCCAGCGGCGCGATCCACAGCCGCGCCTTCATGCCGCGCGCATGGATGTCGGCCACCAGCGCCTTCATGTCGTCCCCGCCGCGCGGGAACTTGGCCAGGTCGGGCGTCCAGTCGCCCGTCCTGACCTGCCAGCCGTCGTCCAGCACGGCCCACTTGAAGCCCAGCTCCTGCACCTTGGGCAGCGTGGCGCGGACATAGGCCAGCGAGAAGTCCCGCTCGTAGCCCCAGGCGCACCACTGCGCATCGTAGGCGCTGGCCGGTGGCTCGGGCGCCGCCAGCCCCTGCGCGGCCATCAGGCGGCGGTAGCGGTCCAGCGGCACGTAGTAGTCGCCACGGTGCACGGCGATGAAGGTGGGCGGCGTGACAAGCGTGGCGCCGGGCGCCAGCGTCTGCGGCACGTCGCCGCGCAGCGCGATGTCGACCTGGTCGCCGACTGCCTTCACGGGCAATGCGACGAGCAGCGGCTGCAGCGCCAGGTGGCCGACGGCCAGGCCGATGTCGCGGCGCCAGACATCGGCGACCGGCGTGCCGCCGCCGTAGTCGGACGCATTCATGCCGAGGAAATTGCGCTGCTCGAAGCCGCGCTTGACGGGCTGCACCCAGTCGCGCCGGTCGGCATGGCTGGCGCCCGAATAGGTCCAGTAGCCGCCCGCGTGGCGCGGGGCGGCGGCCAGGCGGTGCGCGGCATTCACCCACGCGTCGACGACCAGTGGCTTGCTGCCCGTGTTCACGTAGCGCACGTCCAGCAAGGCCACGCCTGGATGCTCGTCGAGGAGCGTCACGGTGACGCGCTTCTCGATGCCGTCCAGCGAGCGGCCGGCGAGATGGAGGGCCTGGCCGGCACCGAACGGCGTCGTCACGCGCGCCGGCTCGGCCTTCTGCAGCGAGAAGCGGCCGGACGGCTTGCCGCCGATGACGAGGTGCTCGCTGGTGTCGAAGCCGGTCAGCGCGGTGGATTGTTTGCCCGCCAGGCTGACGATGCGGCAGCGCATCTGCGCGTCGAACTGCAGCGACACGGCGGCGTCCTGCACGCGCACCTGGCCCTTGCCGTCGGCAGCGCGGGCGAGCGGGATCTGCGTGGCCAGCGGCGCGGCGCCCAGCCACTGGAGGAAGGCACGGCGCGCGGTCATCGCTGCACCGCCGGGACATCGGGGAGGGGGAAAAGTGGCATCGGCATTCCAGTTCGGGTCGTGCGGGCAGGGCGCCCGCAGATAAAACACTGGCGACGCGCTTGAAGCCACGTCGCCAGCATCGTCATTGAAGGAGAAGGGGCACGCGGTGCCCCCGTTGCATCAGAACTTCAGGCTGGCGCCCAGCGTGACGGAGCGGCCGTAGCGGTAGTAGCCGTTCGGCAGGCTGATGGAGCCGTTCGTCAGCTTCGGTGCCTGCTCGGCATCGGTCAGGTTGTTGCCTTCGATGCTGATGCGCAGCGACTTGGTCACGTCGTACGCCAGCTGGGCCGTCAGCCACGTCACGGAGTTGGTCACCTCGTTGAAGCCGGCGCCGAGCACGTTGGTGGCGGTCGTGAACGAGTCGGTGAAGTCGGCCGTCGTGCTCATGCTGAGCGGTCCCTTCTCGTACAGCAGGCCCAGCGACGCCGTCGCCGGCGCAATGCCTTCGAGCGGACGTTCCACGCCATCGACCCAGCTGCTCGACAGGTTGCGGGTGTACTGCGCCCGCACGCCGAAGCCGTTGTCGAACAGGTGCTGCAGGCCGATCTCCATGCCGCGCGCCTTGGCGCTGTCGCCGTTGATGGGGCGCGACACGTTGAACAGGCGGCCACCCGGGGCGCCGATGTCCTGGCCGGTCAGGAACTGGCTGGTGATCTGGTTCTTGATGTTCTTCTGGTACACGGCGAACGTCAGTGCCGAGTTCTTGGCGTAGTACCACTCCAGCGAGATGTCGGCCTGCTTCGCCGAGTACGGCTTCAGGTTGGCATTGCCGCCGTAGATCTGCGTGAAGTCACCCCAGGAGATGCTGGCGGTGGTGCTGGACGGCGCCAGCTTGTCCACCGACGGACGGGCCATCGTCTTGGCGGCGCCGAGGCGCAGCTGCAGCGTGTCCGTGATCGCGTAGGTGAAGTTGGCCGACGGCAGGCCGTAGGTGTAGCTGGCATCCTGCTGCACCACGGACGGATCGGCGTAGACGGCCGTGTAGTTGAACGCGCCGTTCTCGATGATGTCGTTGATCTTCGCGTCCCAGGCCTGCGCGCCGGTCTTGGTGTGCACCAGGCGCACGCCCACGTCCGCCGTCCATTTTTCGCCGGACATGTCGGCCTGCACGAAGGCTGCCGTGGTGTCCTCTTTCACGCGGTAGCTTTCCAGCGGGTTGAACGCCGGTGCCGACAGCGTCGAGCTGTACACGCCGCCACCTGGCCGTGGCTTGCCGTCGAGGCCTGCCAGCGCCTGCGCGTAGTTGTTGACGTCGAAGCCCAGGAAGCTGCGCGGGAAGTTGCCGCTCACGCCCGACAGGAAGCCGCTCGGGGTCAGGGTCTGGTTGATGACGTTGCCGCCCAGCGTGCCCACGTTGATCGCGTTGGCGCCGGAGTAGTGGTCCGCGCCGGCATTGAACGCGTTGTTGATCATGTCGCGCGTCTTCTTGCGGTTGGTCTGGCTGATGCCGAACTTCAGCTGGTCGACATGGAAGCGGTCCACCTTCCATGCCGCATCCAGGGCCAGGCCGCCGATGCGGTCATCCACGTTGTCGCCCGTGCGGCTGTAGTAGTGGGTGTTGAAGTCATTGCCGCTGAACTGGCCGGCAGCCAGGCCGCTCTGCAGGTCGCGGCCGTCGGCCAGCGTGGTCGTCACGTCCGGCACGGCGGCGCCGGTGAGCCGGATGCGCGTCACGTTCGGCTGGTTCATGCGCAGCACCACGTAGGTATCGTTGCCGCCGGAGTTGCGCTTCGACGTGGACAGGTACATGTCGCCGTTGACCTTCAGGTCCGGCGTGACCTTCCACTCCGCCCGGGCACCGACCATGGCGGTATCGACCACGCGGTACTCGGTCTGGTTCAGCACTTCCGGATTGAGGCGCAGCTCGGGGTCCGTGTTATCCAGCGTCAGGTCGGTCACCACGCCGTTGTTGACCTTGATGTTGGACCAGCGGCCGGGCGAGAACAGCGGATAGAACGACAGCTGGTAGCCGACCTGCGGCGAGTCGAGGCGCGTCTTGAACCCGTCGACGATCACTTTCAGGTCGCTGTTCGGGCGCCACTCCACCTTGCCCGACAGGGCGATGCGTTCCTTCTTCTCCATGATGGAGCCGAAGCGGAACTGGCCCGGGGCCACCAGGCCTTCTTCGTCGGCGTCGAGGATGCCGTTGCCGTTCGGGTCGATGAAGCCGCCCCAGGCGTTGCCCGATTCCCAGAACTGGCTCGGGTCGCTCGGGATGGCATTGCGCGTCCAGCCGCCGTCGTTGCCGGCCGTGTCGGTGCGCACGTCGCGCTTGGCGTAGACGACGCCGAGCAGCACGCCCAGCTTGTTATCGCTGAAGGTATTGCTGTACGTGCCGGACAGCTTCTTGCCGTTCAGGTCGCTCATCTGGTTGCGGTCGCCCTCCAGGCGCAGCAGGCCGTGCTGGCCCTTCTGGTCGAACGGGCTGGCCGAGCGCAGGTTGACGAGGCCGCCGATGGCGCCTTCGATCAGCTGCGCCTGGGTCGACTTGACCACGTCGGCGCCGCTGATCACGTCGGCGGGCAGCACGTCGTATGCGAAGTCGCGGCCGGCCCCGTCGGTGCCCAGCAGGCGGCCGTTGAAGGTGGTGATCGTGTATTCGGGGCCCAGGCCGCGGATGCTGACCTTCTGGCCTTCGCCGCCGGCCGTGCGCGAGATCGACACGCCGGTGATGTGGCTGAGCGAATCGGCCACGTTGTTGTCCGGGAAGCGGCCGAGCTCCGTCGCGCTGATGCTGTCCTGCACGACGGCGGAGTTGCGCTTGAGGGCCAGCGACTGCTGCAGGCTGGCGCGGGTGCCGGTCACCACGACCTGTTCCAGCTGGGCGGCATCGGCCGGGACGGTGCTCTCCTGGGCGCCGGCGGCCGTCGCGAACGTGGCCAGTGCCAGCAGGCAGGCCGAAGTCAGGGGATGCAGCACCAGGTGGTGATGGCTGTCCGCATGCGAGCGGCGTTGCAGATGAGAACTCATTAAACGCTTCCTTTTATAAGTTATTGGCGCAGCGCAGGCGAATGCGGCGGGAAAGCTCTCCGGTTGCGATCCCACGCCTGCCAGTCGCGGCCCGGACCGGCAGGTCGATCTTGCTGCGCTTTCGTTTTATTTCGTACTACACGTGCCCTCACCACGAGGACTTTCGTTTTTTCTGAAATCGAAAGCTACAGTGGGGGTGCTGTTTGGTCAAGCGTTATTCAGTCTATAGCGAAATTCCTTGCGATTCAAAGCTTCTTGTGTGTTTTCGAATTGCTTGTTGTTTTCGTGTACTTTCGATCATGTGCTTTCGTTCGAAAGTTGGATATGTTAGCCGCCGATTTCCCGAAAGCATTTTATTAGAAGCGTCCGACGCGGCTCGCCCCCATGAGGCTTGCCTGGTGCCGTCATGCCTGCGTGCCCGACCTTGCGTGCAGCTATGGGGCGTGGACACATTGCGATCCGGCATGCCCGGGATCGACGATCCGGCTGTCCGGCGCAGAGCGTACCGGTGGGGCGTGGCCGCATCGAAGGGGGCAATAAAGTTGCTTCAAAGCGGGCCGATCGGCAAGGTCAGGGATGCGATGTTCAAGCGGGCCGATCCTGCACGTCTTGGTGGCAGGCTGGCATCCGCGGAGGGCAGGCCGGAAGGTGCGGTCCGCAGTGCGACGACCGCGGGCCGGGTCGGCGCAGCCGCCAGCCGCCGTCGGGCCGGCAGATGAAGTCGCGCATCTGCCGGCCCGACCGCTGCCGGATGGCCCGCGATGGGTGGGCGTCTCGACACGTCGCAGGCGCACTGCGGCGAAGCGTCGACAGGCCGAGCCGGTTGGTCAGGAGGGGGCGGGGTTCGAAGTGGGTGGCGACAGGCGCCGTTGCACGCAACGCAGCGTGCGTCCTGCATGGCGGCCGGCAGGCGGTGCCGAAGGCTCGCGCCAGGGTGATGTCGGGCAGCGTGCCCGGCGGACAGTGGTCTCGCTCGCGCGGTATCCGCCCGAGAGGTCGGATCGGCCGCTTGCCGAAGGCAGCGGCCGGCGCATGTCCCGGAGCCTTACGCTGCCGGCCGCGGACGCGCTGTGTCGTCAGGCTGCCTGCAGTTCGGCAGCACTCTTGCGGCGGCGCGACAGGTAGCCGACCATCGGCAGGCCCAGCAGCAGCAGGCCCCACGTTTGTGGCTCCGGCACCGGGCTGATGTTGACGGTGCCCGCATAGCTGGCGGCTGCCGGCCCCGTGCCACCGTCGCCGATCGTGCCATGCACCGTCAGCACCAGCGGCCCCATGATCGGCGCCATGGACAACGTGCCCCATTCCGTGGTGCCGTTCGGGCTGAGCGTCAGAGCGAAACCGTTGATGTCGGCGGCGTAGAAGCTCACGTCGGTCGTCGGCAGGAAGCCGATCGTGATCAGGCTGGAGTCCACGCTGAAGAAACCCGACGACGGGGCAAGATTGAAGGTGTCCGTGAAGTCGCCCATGGTGAAGTGGGTGACGGCAAACGCTCCCGACAGGGGACCACCGGCAGCCCCGCCAAGATTGACGTTGGTATTCAGATTGTCCGCATAAACGGATCCTGCTGCAACCAGCATTGCACCAGCCACGAGGCTCTTGATATTCATCGCATTTTCTCCTGAAAGCCACGGCCATCCGCGGCACACGTCGCAACCTTACTCGAGTGCAGATAAAAAGGGGGTACCAGAAGTGTCACATCCGTGTGGCATCTTGATTCAAGGAAAAACGTACGGCGATTTCAATGGCCGAGGTAACGATAATTGACAAGCCAATTCAATGGCTTGCGCGGCAGCCGGGTAAAAATGCCGTTGCGATGACGGGTCGATCCAAGGGGATAAAAGACGGGAAATGCCAGCAGATATCCTGGCTTTTTTTTATTCGGGGTGTCCGAAATTTTCCACAAGGGCGCATCTCTGGCTCATTCGGCCTTATTCGGCATCCAACGGGCGCATTGGCGCATGCGCAGCCAGATCAGCATGCACGCCGCATTCCGGGCGGTGCATGGCATGGATGCGTGGCCACCGGCCGGGCTGCACGTTCCGAGCTGATCGTGACATCCGCCGGTTTTGCCGATTCAGCCCCCGCTGGTTTATCTTTGCCGCGCGCAGCGTGATTCATTTTCGGGAATGCATTATCTGGAAGGCCGAAGTTATTATTGTTTCTATCGTTCAATAATGCGCCGAGCGATTATCGCCCTGTCGCGTTGCAGGAATGGGCAAAGTTTTTTCAAACGTGCTGAACAGTAGTAGTAGGCCGGCCGTTCCTCCTTTATAGTGACGTGGGATCGAGGCAGTGGCGCGGCCATTCATTCAGCATTGGATGGTTCAGCTATTTTTTCGACGATAAAAGCGCGCACAGGGGAAGTTGCCTTCCGCTGTAGAACGCGATGACAACAGGCGACGCTTCCGATATTCATCATGATGAACAAAAAACTTCTCGGCATTCCGCTCGGGAGTCGGGAAGGCAAGGCCGCGCTGGCACTCACGCGCGACTTCGACACGGTTCTGGCACGCGACCTGGACCATGCGGAAACGCTGCTGAGAACGCGCAGCTTCCTGCTCGGCGTGATCGAAGTCGGTGCGCCGGCCCCGCTGGCGGAGGTCGAACAATTTCTTCGTGAACATTCGTGGGTGACCTGGATCGCGCTCTGTCGAGACGATGCGCTGCTCGACCAGCGCTGGCGGCGCCTCGTGCACGCCCACTGCATGGATTTCCACACGCACCCGGTGGATGCGACCCGCTTCGGCCATACCCTCGGTCATGCGCAAGGCTTCGCCGAACTGGGCGACGTGGCACCCCGGCGGACGGAGGGGGATGACATGAAGATCACCGGCAGCAGCCCGGCCATCGTCGCGCTGCGGCGCCAGCTGTTGCGCGTGGCCGCGGCGGAAGCGTCGGTGCTGATCTGGGGCGAGAGCGGCACCGGCAAGGAACTGGCGGCGCGCGCCGTGCACGAACAGTCGGCACGACGCGGCGGACCGTTCGTCGCGATCAACTGCGGGGCGATTCCGGCCACGCTGATCCAGTCCGAACTGTTCGGCCACGAGCGGGGCGCCTTCACGGGCGCGGACAAGGGACGGACCGGGCTCATCGAATCGGCCGCCGGCGGCACCGTGTTCCTCGACGAGATCGCGGACCTGCCGCTGGACATGCAGGCCAACCTGCTGCGCTTTCTGCAGGAGAAAACCATCCATCGCCTGGGCGGCACGAAACCGGTGACGGTGGACGTGCGCGTGGTCGCCGCCTCGCACGTGCGGCTGCAGGATGCCGTGTCGCGCGGGGCATTCCGGGAAGACCTGCTGTACCGCCTGAACGTGCTGTCCGTGGAAATGCCGCCGCTGCGCGACCGGGCCGACGATCTGCAAGCCCTGGCGGAAACCTTCTTCCAGGATTACGCACGGGAACGGGCCGCCGGCGTCAGGGGCTTTTCTCCCGGCGCGCTGGCGGCATTGCGCGCGCACCACTGGCCGGGCAATGTGCGCGAGCTGCTCAACCGGGTCAGGCGCGCCTCCGTCATGGCGGAAGGGCGCACGATCAGCGCCCAGGACCTGGGGCTGGCCAGCGACAGCTGTGCGGCGCAGCGGCTCCATCACACGCGCGCCCATGCGGATCGGCTGGCCATCAAGGCGGGGCTGTTGGCCGGCAAGACCATTACCCAGCTGGCGCTCGAGCTGGGCATTTCACGCATGACGCTGTACCGCCTGATGGCCAAGTACGACATCGAGACCCAGGTGCGGAAACGTCATTGCTGAAGCATGTGTTCGCTCAGCGATACCGGCCCGGCTGCGCGGTCCGGTGGCGCCGTCATGGGGGCGAACCGGCATTTTCGTGGCCGCCGCCCACGCCTGTCGCGTCACATGTGTTCGGTGGCGCGGAAACTGTCACCCTGGCGTGACAGCCCTCCAACTACCCGTTTCCCTATGACGAGCTGAGCCGTTAGCAGTTCGGGCACCGCAGGCTCGTATCGTGCAAGTGACAAACGGGACCCGGTCGGGGCCGCCGCACAATCTTGCGACGCAAAATACTCCGCATTTTCAAGATGTTACGAGTGCAAATATCGATGGCATCAAGCTTGCACTGATGTGGTTGCTGGGAACGACGTTTTCCGGAGATGCCTTGGCCAACCAATCAGTGAGGATCAGATGAAACAAACCATGCTTGCCGCAGCAATCGCACTCGCCTTCAATCTTGGCGCCCATGCCCAAACCACCCCGACGCAAAGCGGCGCGGGAGCACACGCCAGCGACAGCGCCTCGGCCGTGCAAGACAGCAGCAGCAACCGGAACAACGACAGCAGCCAGGCCAACAACAATGACAACGACAGCAGTTCCAATCGCGACAACGACCAGCGCCAGGCCAATGCCAACAACAACAGCAGCGGTGCCGCGCACGCGGCGGCGGCCGGTGCCGCTGCGGCCAACAATGGCGCCAGCGCCACGTCCAGCGTCGCCAATGCATTCAACACCTCCACCGCCACCGCCATCAGCACGCTGACGGGCACCGTGACGGGCAACAACGTCCAGCACATCGGCAACATGGCCACCAACAGCGGCAGTGCCAGTGGCGGCAATGCCAGCGGCGGCACGGGCGGCGCGGCCGGTGGCGGTAACGCCTCGGCCACCGGTGGCACGGGCGCGAGCGGGCACGGCGGCAGCGGTGCCGCCGGCGCAACGGGCGGTGTCGCCAGCAACGGCAACGTGGCCGGCGGCGCCTCGCATGGCGGCGCGGCCGACGGCGGGTCGGCGACCAGCGGCGCCACGTATGCCGGCACCGGCGGCAGTGGCGGCGCGGCCCATGGCGGCATGTCCGGCAGCGGTGGCGCGGGCGGCAGCGGCGGCACCGGTGGCACGGGCGGCAGCAGCTCGGATGGCTATGGCGGCGCCGGCGGCAGCGGCGCGGCCGGTGGCCAGGGCACGGGCGGTTCGGGCGGACTGGCCGGCACCGCCACGGGCGGCAGCGGCGGCAACAGCGGTGGTGCGACCGGCGGTCAGGGCGGCAGCGGCGGCTACACGGGCGCCGCCACCGGTGGCATGGGTGGCACGGGCGGCAGCGGCGCGTCGGGCGGCAGTGGTGGCACGGGCGGCGCCGGCGGTGCCGGCGGCGGTTCGGGCACGGGCGACACGGGCGCCACCAGCACGGCGCACGCGGGAAGCGGCACCGGGGGCAGCGGTCCTGGCGGCATGGCCACGGGCGGTGCCGGCAGCGGCGGGACAGGCACCGGTGCGGGGGCAACGAGCGGCACCACGACGGCAGGCAATACAAGTGGCACGCCGGGTGGCACGCCGGGCGGCACGCCGGGCGACACGGGCGGCGGCACGCCGGGCAACCAGAGTGGCACCGGTACCAGCGGCCTGGCGACGGGCGGCAGCGGCACCGGCGCGTCCGGCAGCGGTGGCACGGCCACCGCCGGCACGGGAACGGGCGGCGCCGGCAGCGGTGGCGCCGGCACGACGGGGGCGAATACGGCCACGGCCGGTGCCAGCACGGCGGGCGCGGGTGGCGCGGGTGCGGCCGGCGGCGCGGGTGCCGCGGGTGGTTCCGGTGCGGCCGGCGGCTCGGGTGCTGCCGGTACCAACACGGCAGGTGCGGGTGCGGCAGGCGGCGACAACACCTCGGGTGCCGGCGGCGCCGGCGCCACGGCCAGCACGGCGGGTGGTGCCGGCGCGACCGGCACCGGTGGTGCGGGCGGCAGCGGTGCCACGGGCGGCGCGGGCTCGAGTACCGCCGGCAACGGTGCGGCGGGTGCGGCAGGCGGCACGGGCGGGACCAGCGGCACGGCCTCCAACACGGCCGGTACCGGTGCCGCGGGCGGTGCGGCAACGGGCGGTTCGGCAACGGCCGGCACGACCACGGGTGGTGCCGGTACGGGCGGCGCCGCGACCAATGGCAATGCCACGGCCGGCAATGGCGGCACGGGCGGCAGCGGCGGCAGCGGCATGGGTGGCGCCGGCGGTGCGACGGGGGCCACGACAGCGGCGGCCACCGGTGGCGCGGGTGCCAGCGGGACCGGCGGCATGGGCGGCACGAACAGCGTCAGCGCGGGCGTGTTCAATATGTCGAACACGATGAGCGGTGTCGCGCAGTCGGCGGCCGGCATCTCCATGATCAGCCAGAGCAGCGGTATCAGCTCGCTGGTCCAGCAGAGCATCAACGTGCAGGCCAACCTCGGCGTCGGCAAGTAAGTCCCTCCCTGGCCGGCCTTCGTGCCGGCCAGGCGACAGCCACGGTCCGTGCTGCGGGCCGTGGTGTTCACTCAAAGGAGGGCATATGCATGCAGAACGAGATACGCCACGGGCCATCGGCCCGCTGCGGCGACTGGTATGTGTGGCCGGCGTCGTGGTGCTGGCGGCCCATTGCCTGGCCGCGCAGGGACAGCCAAGCGGCGCACCCGCGACCCCGCGCACCGACTTGCCCGCTCCGTCGACCGGCGTGACGGTGCCGCCCGAACCGGCAGCATTGCCGGCAGCTTCGAGCCCGCAGCGCCAGGCCGCACCGGCCATCGCGGACGAACGGCTGGCCGAACTGCGCGGCGGCACGGACACGCCGTGGAGCGACATGAAACTCAATGGCACGGTGGGCGGCAACGCGGCGACCAATGTCGTCACCGGCGCCAATATCATTACCGATGGGGCGTTCAGCAACGCATCCGGCCTGCCGATGGTGATCCAGAATTCCGGCGCCAATGTGCTGATCCAGAACGCCACCATCGTCAACGTGCAATTCAAATGACGGCGCACTGGCGGGTGGTCTGCATGACGGCCTCCCTCATGGCCTCCATCATGGCCTGCATTGCGCCGGCCTGTGCGGCCGACCTGCCGCTGGCAGGGGGCGGGCCGGTACGCGTGCAGGTGAAAAGCATGAAGGAGGCGCGCTTTGCCTCGACGGTACGGCAGCAGTTCGATTTCAGCTGCGGCTCGGCCGCGCTGGCCACGCTGCTCACCTACCACTACGGTTACCAGGTCACCGAACAGCAGACCTTTGCCGAGATGTTCCAGCGCGGCGACCAGGCACGCATCCGCCGCGAAGGTTTTTCGCTGCTGGACATGAAGAATTACCTGGCCGCCCACGGCTTCCGGGCCGACGGCTTCCAGCAGCCGCTCGACGACCTGGCCAGGGCGGGTTTTCCGGCCATCGTGCTGGTCGCCGAGCGGGGCTACCACCACTTCGTCGTCGTCAAGGGCGTGCAGGACGGCCGGGTGCTGCTGGGCGATCCGGCCGGCGGCACCCGCGCCATGCCCCGCGCGACGTTCGAGGGTATCTGGCTCAACCAGCTGCTGTTCGTCATCCACGACCGGCCGGGCCAGGCCCGTTTCAACACGCGCGAGGACTGGTCCGCGGCACCCCGCCTGCAGCCCGCGCTGGCACTGGACCGCGACAGCCTGCAGCGCATCACGCTGCCCAAGTTCGACGCGGGCGATTACTGATGAAAGCGAGCCAACGATGAAAATCCTTCTGCCGATCCTGTGCGCGATGTGGTGCACGCCGCCCGCGCTCGCCCAGCAGGCGCCCGACGCCTGGCGCCAGGTCGATGACATCATCCTGGGCGCGGCGCGCGGCGGTTTCGATGCCGGCGACGGCCTGCTGGTGTCGTTGTCCGTGGGTCGCCTGCTGAGCCTGAACGGGAGCACGGTCGCCAGCAGCCAGCTGGTCGTCCCCGATGTCGCCCGGGCGGCCGCCAGCGGTGCCGGACTGGCCTCCTTCCAGGCCTTCCAGGCCGGCGCCGGCGATGCGCTGCAGAGGGCCGGCACGCCGATGGCCGGGCTGGTGCTGCAGAACGGCGCCAGCGACCAGCTGATCCGCGCCCAGACGACGATCGACGCCACGGTCAACAGCCTGGCCGTGCTGAAGAACCTCAACTTCGGCGACAGCCTGCGCCAGGCACTGGCGGTCCCGATCGTCCCGCGCTGACCGCATCCACCTGGAGGAAACGCATGCCCCTTGTCCCGACCCTGCGCGCCGGCACCGCCGGCCTGACCCTGTTGATGTCCCATGCGTTCGCGCAGGAGGTGGCGGCAGCGCCGGACCAGCCGCCTGCGGCGGCGGCGGCGACGCAACTGACGCCGCCACCGAGCACGCAACCGAGCACGCAACCGAGCACGCAACTGACGACGCAACTGACGACGCAGCTGAAAACCGAGCTGCGCGAGCTGCAGCGGGAACTGGCCGAACAGCGCGCGCTGCTGCAGCAGTTGCGCGGCGAACTCGGGGCGATTGCCGAGCAGCGGCAGGCGTCACCCGCAGTACCGGCGGACGGTGCCGGACCGGTCCGGCGTCCGCTGGCCAGCGCGGTCCTCGAATCGCTGCGCGGCGCCGGTGGCGCACCACAGGCGCAACCCCTGCCGCCGCTGCAGGCACCGGGGCAGGGACCGGCCGCACCCGCACCTGCCGCCCAGGCCAGCGCACCTGCGGTTGGCCAGGCGCCATCGGGCGACAGCCGGCCGCCCGCCGTGGCACCGCTGTTCGAGGCGCCCGGCGTGCTGACCGCGCGCGGCAGCTACGTGCTGGAGCCGTCGTTCCAGTTCGGCTACTCGTCCAGCAACCGCGTGGCGCTGGTGGGTTACACCATCATCCCGGCGCTGCTGGTCGGCCTGGTGGATGTCCGCGAGGTCAAGCGCAACAGCTTCACCGGCGCGCTGACGGGCCGCTACGGCCTGACCAACCGCACCGAACTCGAATTGCGCGTGCCGTATGTGTACCGCTCCGACTCCACCGTGAGCCGCGAGCTGTTTACCGGCACCGCCGTCGAACGGGTGTTCGCGACCAGCGGCCGCGCGCTGGGCGACGTGGAGCTGTCGCTGCGCCACCAGCTCAATGACGGCGGCATCGACCAGGCGTACTACATCGCCGGCCTGCGGGTCAAGACCCGCACGGGGCGCGATCCGTTCGAGGTCGTCACCGATTGCACGCAGCGCTGCGTGGGCCAGAACGCCACGGGCACGGGGCTGCCGCTCGACCTGCCGACCGGTTCCGGCTTCTATGGCGTGCAGCCCAGCCTGACCTGGCTGTTTCCGTCCGACCCGGCGATTTTCTTCGGCAGCGTCAGCTACCTGCACACCATCAAGCGCAAGGACGTGTCGCGCGAAGTGCTCAATGGCGAGATGGAGTGGCTGGGCGAGATCAAGCCGGGCGGCGTGTTCGGTTTCAACTTCGGCATGGGCCTGGCGCTGAACGAGAAGGCCTCGCTCAGCCTCGGCTACGACCACAGCTCGATGGCGCGCACCAGGCAGGATGGCGTGCCGGTGCCCGGTTCCGTGCGCACCCAGCTGGGGACCTTGCTGATGGGGTTTTCCTACCGGCTGACCAGCCAGCGCACGCTCAATGTCACGGTCGGGGCGGGGCTCACGCAGGACACGCCGGACGTGTCGCTGTCGGTGCGCCTGCCCGTCAACTTCTAGGCGCTTGCCGGGCGGCGCTGGCTCGTTGCGCAGCGCCGCCCGCACCGGACCTTCTTACTGCGGTGGCTGGCCGTTGGAAGCGCGCAGCCCCGCATCCACCGGCAGGTTCACGCCGGTGATCAGGCGCGCATCGTCGCTGGCCAGGAACGCCATCGCGGCGGCAATCCCCTCCGGATCCTCCGGCGCACCGAGCGGCATGCGTTCGTTGAACTTGGCGATCAGCTCGGGCTTCTTCATCATGTCCTCGGTCATGCCGGTCTTCGTGAAGCTCGGATTGACGGCATTCACGCGCACGCCATCCTTGGCCGCATCCATCGCCATGGCGCGCACCATGTTGCTGACGGCGCCTTTCGACGTGTTGTAGGCGAACATGTCCCAGTCGCCGCCCAGCCCGGACACGGAGGAGGTCATCACGATCGAGCCGCGTGTCTTCACCAGTTCCGGCATCGCCGCCTTCGCCATGTGGAAGTAGCCGCCCACGTTGACGGCCATGACGCGTTCGAAATCTTCCTCGCTCGTTTGCGTGATGTCGCCTTCGACGGCCATGCCGGCGTTGTTGATCAGGATGTGCAGCGCGCCGAAGCGGTCGACCGCGGCCCGGATGGCGGCGGTGGCGGTGGCCTTGTCGGCGACGTCGCCGACCTGCAGCAGCACGCGGTCCTGCGGCAGTGCGGCGACGGCCTTCTGCAGGCTCTCGCCGTCGATATCGAGCATCACCACGCGGGCGCCTTCAGCGAGGAACCGGCGGGCGGTGGCCAGGCCGATGCCCGATGCGGCGCCGGTGACGAGGACGGTCTTGTCGTTGAAACGGTTCATGTTTTCCTTTCGTGTGGGCCAGGGGCCGCCGGAGCAGCGGGCCACCGGGCCTGAAATCGTTGACGGGAATGTGGACAAAACCTTATCACGCGGATGCCGATGCGACCTTTTCAATGCTACTAGGCAATATTTTGTCTGATACTGTCGCATTGCAAGCCACATTCCGGCCTCCTCTGTCTGTTTCCGCACTGAACGAGTATGGATGAGCGCTTATGCTGGGCACGTGACTCGGCGGATTACGGCTTGCCGGGTCGGGAACCGCCGGCATGGGAAGGGCAGCAGACTGCCGAACCGGCGGATCCGCTCACAGCCGGCTCAACACAGAAGAACGCCATGCCCACATCAGCCCCCGACAGCACCTTGACGGATGAACCGCCAATCCCGTCCCGGAAAAAACGCCGCAAGGCGCTCCTGTCCGTCGGCGCGTGGAAGCAGTTCCTCAAAGTCGCGAAACCCTACTGGCAGGAAGAAGAAAAAAAGCGCGCATGGCTGTTGCTGACGCTGCTGATCGTGCTGATGCTGGTCGAGACCCAGCTGGCCGTCATGCTGAACAACCAGGCCGGCGAAATGACCTCGGCGCTGGCGGCCCGCAACGGCGACCGGTTCTGGACCTCGGTGCGCACCTGCCTGATCATCCTGGCGTTCGCGGTGCCCAGCTACGCCTTCTACTACTACATGCGCGACCTGTTCGCCAACCAGTGGCGGCAGTGGCTGACGGGCCGCTTCCTGGACGGCTACCTGAAAGGCCGCAAATATTACGAGCTCGACGCCAATGCCGAAATCGACAACCCGGACCAGCGCATCAGCGAGGACATCAACACGTTCACGGGCCGCTCGATCAATTTCCTGCTGATCTTCCTCGGTTCGGCGATGCAGCTGGTGGCCTTCAGCGCCGTGCTGTGGTCGATCTCCCACCTGCTGGTGGCCGTGCTGGCGGTCTACGCGCTGGCCGGCACGGCGATCGCGCTGTACCTGTTCGGCAAGCCGCTGATCCACCTGAACTTCTGGCAGCTGCGCCGCGAGGCGGACTTCCGCTACAGCCTGATGCGGGTGCGCGAGAACGCCGAATCGATTGCCTTCTACCGCGGCGAAACGCAGGAACGTGCGCACATCGACACGAAGTTCGGCAAGGTCATCCACAACTGGTCCCGCCTGATCAAGAAGCAGCGCACGCTGAACCTGTTCCAGCGCACCTTCAGCCAGCTCACGCTCGTGCTGCCGGCCATGCTGCTGGCCAGCAGCGTGCTGTCGGGCGAGCTGGAAGTGGGCCGCGCGATCCAGGCGGCCGGCGCGTTCACCGCCGTGCTGGGCGCCGTGGGTGTCATCGTCGACAACTTCGAAAGCCTGAGCCGCTTCGTGGCCGGCATCGACCGCCTGCAGGCGCTGTCGAACCTGGTGCTGCCGAAGACGGAACCGGCGGCCCCGGCCGAGGACCCGCATCCCCGCATCGCCACGCGTACCGGCGCCGACGTGCGGCTCGAAGCGGTCACGCTGCACACGCCGCAGGCCGAGCGGATGCTGGTCAAGGAACTGTCCCTGGCCCTGCAGCCGGGCGACGCCCTGCTCATCACCGGCGAGAGCGGCTGCGGCAAGAGCTCGCTGCTGCGCGCCATCGCCGGCCTGTGGAACACGGGCAGCGGCGTCATCCAGCGGCCCGCGCTGGACGATTTCTTCTTCCTGCCGCAGCAGCCCTACCTGCAGTCCGGCACGCTGCGCAGCCAGCTGATCTACCCGAGCACGCATTCCGACCTGAGCGACGAGGAGATGCTGGCCATCCTGAAAGAGGTCCACCTGCCGCAGCTGGCCGAACGGGCCGGTGGCCTGGATGGCGTGCGCGACTGGGGCAAGGTGCTGTCGGTCGGCGAGCAGCAGCGCCTGGCCTTCGGCCGCGTGCTCGTGCACCGGCCCGGCATCGTGATCCTGGACGAGGCCACCAGCGCGCTCGACAGCGCCAACGAGGCCTCGCTGTACGAACGCCTGCGCGAAAGCGGCACGACGCTGATCAGCATCGCCCACCGCGATGCGGTGCTGCGGCACCACACCCACGTGCTGCGCCTGAAGGGCGAGGGCGAGTGGGAAGTGCACGACGCCGCCGGCTACCGGTTCGACCAGCCGGCTGTGGCATCGCGCAAGGGGGCCACCACGGCGCAGGTGATGCCGCTGGCGCCGAAGGTGGCGGCGGGGTGACAGGCCCACGGCGAGAAAACATTGGCACACCTGCCGTCGAGCTGTTATACTTTTGCCTCTTCGCGACGAGGCAGCTTCATCACCCTGTCGGCGAACGGCGCAGTACACACTCCAAGCGGGAGTAGCTCAGTTGGTAGAGCGCAACCTTGCCAAGGTTGAGGTCGAGAGTTCGAGACTCTTCTCCCGCTCCAGAATTTCAAAGGGCAGCCCGGGTGGCTGCCCTTTTTGCATCCGGCGTGTGCGCTGTGCGAAACGCCGCGTGGAGCGGCGCGCCGCCAGTCGGGCGCGCCGCTCCACGCGGATGGCTCACTCCACCAGGAACGCTTCCAGCGCCTTCGACGGCTTGCCGTCCTCGCCCCACGCGCTCAGCTTGTACTTGCTCCAGCTGCGCGCGCCCTGCGGTTCCCAGTAGATCACGCCGAGGCCCTTGTGGTCGGGCACGGCCTTCACCTTGCGCTGCACGGCCACCAGCATGTCGTGGGTGTTCTGCACCTTGTCGTCCTCGCCGCCCACCTCGACCACCATCACTTCCTTGCCGTAGCGCGCCACCATGTCGTTCAGGTTGCGGCCCAGGTCGTCGATGGAGGCCGTGTAGTCCGGGCTGCCGTCCAGCCAGTAGGGGTAGTAGGACAGGCCGATCACGTCGTACTTCGCGCCGTGCCGCTGCGCGTTGTCGAACCAGGTGCGGAAGCGCATGTTGTCGTTGCCGCGGTCGACGTGCAGGATCACCTTCGAGGTCGGGCTGACGGCCTTGATGGCGTCGTAACCCTTGTTGATCAGCTGCGCCAGCTGCGGCCAGTTGTCCGTATGGCCCTCCGGGTAGATCATGCCGGTCGCCGTCTCGTTGCCGACCTGGACCCACTCGGGCGTGACGCCGGCCCTCTTCAGTGCGCTCATCACGTCATGCGTATAGCCGTAGACGTCGTCGAGCAGCTGCGGGAACGGATGGCCCTCCCAGGCCGCGGGTTTTTTCTGCTGCTGCGGATCGGCCCAGCTGTCGCTGTAGTGGAAGTCGATCATGATGCGCATGCCGGCCTGCTGCGCGCGCACGGCCATCGCCACCGTTTCGTCGCGGCTGTTGTGGCCACTGGCGCGGTCGTCGGACGGATTGACCCAGGTGCGCAGGCGGATCGTGTCGATGCCATGGTCCTTCAGGATCGCGATGGCATCCTGCTCCTGGCCCTGCCGGTTGTAGAACTTGTAGCCGGTGGCTTCCATCTGCGGCAGCCAGCCGACATCGGCGCCTTTGGCAAAGCCTCCCTTGACCGGGACGGGCGCTTGTGCGGCGCAGGCGGACAGCGCGACGGCCGCCAGCATCACGAACAGCTTCTTCATTTTTTTCTCTCTCCTGTGGGTTGTGGGCGCCGTATTCTAAGCGCCGGCACGACAAAATGGCAGCTCGCCGGCTGCCATCGTTGCATCCCGCGCGCGCCCGTTCAGCCGTCGACATCCGCCGACAGGGTGACCGCCTTGTGCCGCTCCAGCGTGTCGAGCCGTCCGGCCAGCGCGTGGCGGATGCTCTCGTAGGCCGTGCTGCCCAGTGCCAGGCGCAATGGCGGCGCCGCACTGTCGGCCATCGCGATCATCGCATCCACCGACTTCGCCGCGTCCCCCCTGATCTCGAACGCGCCCGAGGCGATGGCCCGGCGCACCTCGCCGGCCGGCGTGTTCTCGTAGGCGGCCAGCGGCGCCGCGTGATCGAGGCCGTCGGCAAAACCGGTGCCGGTCGGTCCCGGTTCGACGAGCAGGAAGTCGATGCCGAACGGCGCCACTTCCTGGGCCACGGATTCGACGAAGCCCTCGATGCCCCATTTCGTGGCGTGGTACAGGCTGAAGTTCGGATAGGCGATCTGGCCGCCTTCGGAAGACACCTGCACGATGCGCCCGCCACCCTGCGCGCGCAGGTGGGGCAGCACGGCGCGGATCAGGTGGATCGAGCCCAGCAGGTTCGTGGCGACCTGCCGTTCGATCTGCGCATCCGTCACTTCCTCCGTTGCGCCGAACAGGCCGTAGCCGGCGTTGCTGACGACGACGTCGATCCGGCCTGCCTGCGCGAAGGCCCGCGCCACTGCCGCGCGGATGGCCTCGGGCTGCGTGACGTCCAGCGTCAGCACGATCAGCCGGGGCCCATGCTGCGCCGCCAGGTCGTCCAGGGCGGCGGCATTGCGCGCCGTGGCCACCACCGTGTCGCCACGGGCCAGCAGGCGTTCCGTCAGGCCGCGACCGAGGCCGCTCGAGGTGCCGGTAACCAGCCAGGTCTTGTTCATTGCGCTCTCCTTGAAAGATGATGGAGCCATGCTAGCGCGGTATCATTGATGCGGGAATAACCGATAAATAGCCTGGGTCAGTGAAATGTTTTCAGCAATCTTCTCGTCCTCGAAAAAGCCGGCGCTTGCGGACCTGCATGCCTTCGCGCTGATCGCCGAGCTGCGCAGTTTCCGCCAGGCCGCCGACCGGCTGGGCGTCACGCCGTCCTCGCTCAGCCATGCGATGCGGGGCCTGGAGCAGGCCCTCGACATCCGGCTGCTGCACCGCACGACCCGCAGTGTCGCCCTGACGGAGGCGGGCCAGCGCCTGCTGGCCGATCTGCTGCCCGTGCTGCAGCGGCTCGACACGGTGCTGGGCGACGCGGCCGGTCTCCATGGCCAGGCGATCGGCACGCTGCGGATCAACGGCAGCGAAGGGGCGATCCGCCTGCTGCTGCAACGCGTCGTCCCGGCCTTTAGCGCGCAGTATCCGCAGGTGGAGCTCGACCTGGTGGCGGACGGCAGATTCGTCGACATCGTGGCCGGTGGCTTCGATGCCGGCATCCGCTTCGGCGAGGCGATCCCGCAGGACATGGTCGCCGTGCGCCTCAGTCCGGATTTCCGGTTCCTGGCCGTCGCCGCGCCTGCCTATCTGCAGGCACGCACGGCCCCGGACACGCCTGACCAGCTGACCCAGCACCAGTGCATCCGCCAGCGCCTGCCCAGCGGCAAGCGCTATCGCTGGGAGTTCAGCAAGCATGGCCAGGACATGGCGATCGACGTCCCCGGCACGCTCACGCTCGACAACGTGCAGCTGATGCTGGAAGCGGCACTGGCCGGCCTGGGCATCGCCTACCTGCCGGAACTGTATGCGGCGGCACCGCTGCGGGAAGGGCGCCTGCGCGCCGTGCTGGAAGACTGGTGCCCCGCGATCGCGGGCCTGCACCTGTACTTCCCGCAAGGCCGGCACCAGTCCGCCACGCTGCGCGCGTTCATCGAGGTCATGCGCAGGACGGTGCCGGCCGACCTGGCTCCGCACGGCCAGCGGTAACGCGCATTGCGTGAAGGCGCCGGCACACGGTTACAATCGAGAATTATTCTCATTGGGGAAACGTGTGAACACATCGTGGCGCATGCTGGTGCTGGTCTGGACGCTGTTGCTCAATGCTGCGCTGGCCATGGCCGCCGAACCGGCGCAGTCACCGGCCGATGCGCGCCAGGTGTGGCAGCTGCTCGATTACTTGGCGGTCGATTACGGCGGCGCGGTGGCCGATGGTGCGGTCGTCAGCGCGTCCGAGTATGCCGAGATGCTGGACTTCGCGGACAGCGCCGCGGCGCAGGTGAAACGGCTGCCGCCCCATGCCGGCAAGGCGGCGATCGAGGTCGCGGTGGCACAACTGCGCAGCGCCATCGAACGCAAGACCGACAGCGCCGAAGTGGGGCGCCTCGCCCACGCCGCGAACGCGCTGCTGGTCGCTGCGTATCCGATACCCGTGGCGCCCCGCAAGGTGCCGGACCTGGCGCGCGGCGCGGCCGTGTACGCGGCGCAGTGCGCCAGCTGCCACGGTGCCGGCGGCGCGGGCGACGGTCCCCTGGCGGCGCGCCTGGAACCGAGGCCCATCGCCTTCACGGATGCCGCCCGCGCCGCCTCGCGCAGCCTGATGGCACTGCACCAGGTCATCACGCAGGGCGTGCCCGGCACGTCGATGCCGGCGTTTGCGGCGCTGTCCGACGACGACCGCTGGGCCGCCGCGTTCTATATCGGCACCTTGTCCCATGATGCGGCCGCGCGCGCCCGCGGCGAGAAGGCCTGGCAGCAGGATGCATCGCTCAAGGCGCGTTTCCCCGACCTGGCCGCGCTCACCACGATGACGGAACGGGCCGCGTCGCAGACGGTGCCGGCAGCGACGGCGCGCGACGTGATCGCCTATCTGCGCAGCCATCCCGCCGCCGTCGAAGGGGGCAAGCCCGCCGGCCTGGCGCTGGCGCGGCAGCGGTTGCAGGACAGCCTGGCTGCCCTGCACGCCGGCCGGCGCGCCGAGGCCACCCGGCTTGCGCTGTCGTCCTACCTGGATGGCTTCGAGCCCATCGAGCCGGTGGTCGGCGCGCGCGATCCGGCGCTGCTGGCGGCGGTGGAAAGCGCCATGCTGGCCTACCGCTCGGCCCTGTCCACCGGCACGCCCGCGCAGGCGGAGGCTGCCGCTGCACACATCGACACGCTGTTCGCCCGGGTCGATGCGGCGCTGGGCGATGCCAACGCCGATCCGGCCACCACCTATATCGGCGCGCTCACGATCCTGCTGCGCGAGGGCCTGGAAGCACTGCTGATCGTCATCGGCATGATCGCCGTGCTGCGCAAGGGCGGCAGGCAGGACGTGCTCCGTTACGTGCACGCCGGCTGGGCAAGCGCGCTCGCCGCCGGCGCCGTCACCTGGGCCGCCGCGACCTGGCTGGTGGCCATCAGTGGCGCCAGCCGCGAGGTCACGGAAGGCGTCGGCGCCGTGTTTGCCGCGCTCGTGCTGCTCAGTGTCGGCATGTGGATGCACCAGAAGAGCAGTGCCGGCCGGTGGCAGTCCTATCTCGAAGAAAAGCTGTCCGCCGCCATGACGCGCCGTTCGGCGTGGGCCCTGTTCGCGCTGGCGTTCATCGCCGTCTACCGCGAGGTATTCGAGACCGTGCTGTTCTACTCGGCGCTGGCGGCGGACGGCAACGGCGGCGCGCTGCTGGGCGGCTTTGCCACGGCTGTCGTGCTGCTGGCCATCGTCGCCTGGGTCATGCTGCGCACCAGCGCCCGCATGCCGATCGGGAAGTTCTTCTCGGCCACGTCGGTGTTCGTCGCCGTACTGGCCGTGATCCTGATCGGCAAGGGCACGGCTGCGCTGCAGGAGGCGGGCTGGATCGGCGTCACGCCCATTCCGGCACCGCGCATCGACCTGCTGGGCATGTATCCCACGGTGCAGACCTTGACCGCACAGGCGGTGGTGCTGGCCATTGCGCTGTCCGGGTATGGCCTGAACCTCTTCAACGCCAGGTCGCGCGCCGGCACCAGCCGCAGGCCGACCTGACTGCGCCGATCCTGACAGCGTAAAAACGAAAGAAAAGGAAAATAAATACGCAAGAAAGAAAGAAATCGAAAGTCGTTTGCCTTTTCGTTTTCATTTCATTACTATTTCGTGACCGCGCCGGCCCGACACGATCAGGCGCCCACAGGACACGACAGGAGACGTATGAACCAGCACGACGAACGCCGCCGCACCCTGCTGCAATGGCTGGCCGGCACGGCCGTGGCAACGAGCACCGGCCTCGCCGCTGGCGCACCGGCCGGCAAGGGGAAGGACGTGGCGCGCATCGGCGATGCCGCCATGGCGCTGGAGTTCGACGGCGAGCTGCAATGCCGCGTGATCTCGAAGCGCGGCCCGCGCGCCGGTGCGGTGACGGCGTTCGCACCGAGCGAGCGCCTGCGCCTGCCGAACGGGCGCTGGATCGGCCGCTTCGCGCTGGCGTCCCAGGCGGCCGACCGCGTCGAAGGACCGCATGGCCCCGGCGTGCGGCACCGCTTCACGGGCATGGCGAAAGAGGGCATCGAAAAGACCGTCGCCATCACGTTCTACGAGCGGCATGCCGGCTTCGCGGTGCTGCGCGTTACCTACCGCAATGCCGGCAGCAAGCCGCTGCTGGTCTCGGCCTGGGCGAACAGCGCGCACACGCTGCGCCCCGCCGCCGGCCGCAAGCCGGAATTCCGGACCTATTCCGGCGCCACGCATCCGGACCGCCGCGACTGGGTGCAGTCCGTCGAACACGGCTTCGACCAGCGCAACTTCATGGGCATGAACGGCTCCGACTACGGCGGCGGCACGCCGGTGGCGGACGTGTGGCAGCGCGACTGCGGCCTGGCCGTCGGCCACCTCGACACGGTGCCGCGCCTCGTGGCACTGCCCGTCAAGGCGGTGGATGCCGGCACGTCGCTGGCCGTCGAATTCGAGAAGGACGTCACGCTCGAACCGGGCGCAACCCTCGACACGCTGGACACCTTCCTGGCGCTGCACACGGGCGACTACTTCGCTGCGCTCGACAGCTTCCGCCAGGTGATGGCCGAGAAGGGCCTGCGCGCACCGGACTGCCCGGAAGACTGCTACGAGCCCATCTGGTGCGCGTGGGGCTACGAGCGCGACTTCACCATCCCGCTGATGGTGGGCACGCTGCAGAAGGCTAGGGAACTGGGCCTGGAATGGGCCGTGCTGGACGACGGCTGGCAGAACAACGAGGGCGACTGGCACCTCGACAGGAAGAAGTTCCCGAACGGCGACGCGGACATGAAGGGCCTCGTCACCACCATCAAGGATGCCGGCCTGAAGGCGCGCCTGTGGATCACGCCGCTGGCGGTGGACCCCGGTTCGGACCTGCTGCACGACCACGCGGACATGCTGCTTCTGGACGCCGCCGGCGCGCCGCAGCTGATCAGCTGGTGGAACAGTTTTTATCTGTGCCCCGCCTACGAACCGACGATCGAGATGACGCGCACGTGGATCCGCAAGATCTTCGGCGAATGGGGCTACCAGGGCATCAAGATCGACGGCCAGCACCTGAACGGCGTGGCGCCCTGCCACAACCCGGCGCACAAGCACGCCCGCCCGGAAGAGTCGTTCGAGAAGCTGCAGGACTTCTGGAAGATGGTGTACGACACGGCGCGTGAAGTGAACCCGAACGCCGTCGTGGAACTGTGCCCCTGCGGCACCTCGTACGCCTTCCACAACTTCCCGTACATGAACCAGGCGCCGGCCTCGGACCCGCTGTCGTCCTGGCAGGTGCGCCACAAGGGCAAGACGATCAAGGCCCTGATGGGACCCTCGGCACCGTACGCCGGAGATCACGTGGAACTGAGCGACGGCGGCCAGGATTTCGCCTCCACCGTCGGCATCGGCGCCGTGCTGTCGACCAAGTTCACCTGGCCGGTCGACCCGAAGCCGAAGGACAGCTTCCTGCTCACGCCCGAGCGCGAAGTCAAGTGGCGCAAGTGGATCGGCGCCTACCGCGCCAAGATGCTGCCGAAAGGCGTGTACCGCGGCGAGCTGTACGACATCGGCTTCGACAAGCCGGAGGGGCATGCGATCGAGAAGGATGGCCGCATGTACTTCGCCTTCTATGCGCCCCGCTGGGACGGGCCGGTGGAACTGCGCGGCCTGGGCAAGGGCCGCTGGCGCCTGCGCGACTACGTGGAGGGCCGCGACCTGGGCGAGCTCGATGTGGCGAGCCCGACATTGACCCTGCAGTTCGACCACGCCCTGCTGATCGAGGCGGTGCCGGCATGAAACCAGAGGCAATGGAAATGCATGCCATGAAGACGCGTTCGGCAGCGACGCAGTCTCCAACGAAGTCCGGACCGATGAAGAAGCCGATGAAGAAGCCGATGAAGAAACCAACGATGAAGCAAGTAATGAAAGCGGCCGTGCTGGCTGCGCTGGCCGGCGCGTACGGCATGGCCGCCGCGCAGGCCCTCACGCCGCCGATGGGCTGGAACCCGTGGAACGCCTTCCACACGGAAGTGGACGAGGCGAAGATCATGGCCAACGCGGCGGCGCTGAAGAACACCGGCCTGGCCGATGCCGGCTACCGCTATGTGAACATGGACGACGGCTGGTGGCGCACGCGCCGCGCCGACGGCCGCATCGAAGTGCGCACCAGCATGTTCCCCAGCGGTGCGCTGCCCGATGGCAGCACCAGCATGCGCCCGTTCGTGGACAACCTGCACGCGCTGGGCTTCAAGGCCGGCATCTATTCGGAGATCGGCCGCAACGCCTGCTCGCAGGCCTGGGACCGCCATTCGCCCAACCTGCCCGAAGGCAGCCAGGTCGAGCGCGAGATCGGCACCTTCGGCCACCAGGCGCAGGACATCAAGCTGCTGGTTGGCGAATACGGTTTCGATTATGTGAAAGTGGATGCCTGCGGCCTGGCCGACTACACGCCGGACAAGGCCTGGGTGCGCGACGGCACGCACCGCGCCTTCGGGCCGTGGATCGTGCGCGGCAAGCCCGATGCGGCCAGCTCGGCGCGCGTGGAAGAGCTGTATGCGGACCTGCGCAAGGAGATCGACACGGTGCGCCCGAACGGCGACGTGGTGCTGTCCATCTGCGCGTGGGGCGAGGCGCGCGTGAACAACTGGGGCGGCAAATATGGCCAGTCGTGGCGCACCAGCCCGGACATCACGCCGGACTGGAAATCGATGCTGCTCAATTTCGACAGCGCCATCGGGCGCCCGCTGTTCGCCGGTCCCGGTCGCTGGAACGATCCGGACATGCTGGAGCTGGGCCACGGCGAATTCGACGAGCGGCACCTGGTCGAGGCGCGCGCCCACCTGTCGCTGTGGGCCATCGCCGCGGCACCGCTGATGATCGGCGCGGACCTGACGAAGATGCCGCAGTCGCTGATCGACATCGCCGGCAACCGCGCCGTGATCGCCATCGACCAGGATCCGGCCGGCCACCAGGGCGTGACGATTGCGCGCACCGGCGACACGCAGGTGGTCGTGCGCACGTTGGCAGCGTCGGGCCAGAAGGCCGTGGCGCTGATCAACCGCGGCGGCCAGAAGCGCCGCGTGTCGGTGCCGCTGGCGACGCTGCAGCTGGCGACGAATGCCACCACGCGCGACGCCTGGACCGGCAAGGAAAGCACGGTCGACAGGATGATCACGGTCGACCTGGCACCGCGCGAAACGGCGCTGCTGACGGTGCGTGGCGCGGCCTTGCGGCCGGGCCGCGTGTACGTGAGCGAAGTGCCGGCCCGCGTGCGGGTGCTGGAAGACGGCAGCGCCGTGCTGACCACGGCGCAGGCGGCCAAGTGGGTGCCGGTGCAGGCCAATGCGGCGCCGTCCGGCAAGCCGCTGACGCTGGAGGGCAGGGCGGTCGCCGAGGGCCTCGGCGTGCTGGCCGGCTCGCGCGTGGCACTGCGGCTCGATGGTGAATTCAGGCGCTTCCAGAGCCGTACCGGCGCGCTGGCCAGGGGCGGCGCGCTGACCTACAAGCTGGTGGCAGACGGCAAGGTGCTGTTCGAGCAGACCAGCGCCAAGCCGGTCGCCATCGATGTCGACGTGGCGGGCGTGAAGACGCTGGAGCTGGTCACGCAGGGCCCGGCGGGCAAGCTGGCCGAAGTGGCCTGGGCCGGTGCGGAACTGGTGCAGTAAAGGCTTACCGGAGGTTCACGGAGGCGCGGCATCATGCCGGCACGGCCGCGCCGAATTCCACCAGCCCGGAGCGCGCCGCCAGGTGCATCAGTTTAAAATCGTTGTCGGCGTTGAGCTTCTGGCGGATCAAGGTCAGGTAGTTCAGCACCGTCTTCGGACTGAGATGCATCACGGTGGCAATCGCCTGCACGGACTCGCCCTGCACCAGCATGCGCAGCAGCTCGAATTCGCGCGGCTTCAGGTCGCGCAGCGCGGTGTCGCCGGCCGCGGCGCCCTCATCGGCATGCCTGTCCAGCCCGCGCAGGTCCTGCGACAGCACGCGCTGCCCGCGCATCACCCCGCGGATCGCCTCGATCACTTCCTCGGGTTCGCTGCGCTTGGTGAGATAGCCGTGCGCGCCGGCCTTCAGGGCCTGCAGCAGGTGGCCGGCGTCGTCGTGCATCGACAGCACCAGCACCCGCAGCGCGGGCTGCCTCGCCAGCATGCCGGCGATCGCTTCCAGGCCGCTGCTGCCTTTCAGGCTCAGGTCCACGATGGCGACATCGGGTGCCGCGCGGCCCACCAGCGCATTGGCTTCCTGGACGGTCGCCGCCTCGCCCACCACTTCGAAATCCGGCTCCGCCGACAGCAGTCGCCGGTAGCCGCTGCGGACGATGGCATGGTCGTCGACCAGCACGATGCGCGTCATGCCGGCACCTCGGCAGGCTCGGTGGCCGGCGCGACGCCGCACGCCAGCGGGAAGGTGGCGCGCAGCAGCAGCCCACCGCCGGGATTCGGCAGGGCCTGCAGCTGCCCGTCGAGCATCGCCACCCGTTCGCGCATGCCCAGCAGGCCGCCATGCCAGCGGGGACCGGCCGGCAGCCCGCGGCCATCGTCGCGCACTTCCAGCACCAGCGTTCCGGCGCCGCCGGACAGCCGCACCGTGCAGTGCCGCGCGCCGCTGTGGCGCACCGCGTTCGTCAGCGCTTCCTGCACCACCCGGTAGAGCGTCAGCGCCATCGCGTCGCCCATGTCCGGCAGCTCCCGCGGCAGGTCCAGGGCAAACGCGATGGCCGTCTGGCGGCCGCGCCAGCCCTGCACCAGTTCATGCAGCGTCTGCGCCAGCCCGCTGGCATGCAGGCCGTGGGGCCGCAGCGCCCTGAGCATCGTGCGCAGCTGCTCGCCACAGGTGCGCAGGTCGCGGCGCAGGTCCAGGGCGCATTCGGCCACCGCGGCCGGTGCCAGCCCCTCGGCATTGCGGGCCAGATGCGTGGCGGTGACGTTCAGCGCGGTCAGCGTCTGCCCCATTTCGTCGTGCAGCTCGCGGGCCAGCGCGCGGCGCTCGTCTTCCTGCACCGCGATCAGCTGGCGTGCCAGTTCGTGCTGGCCCGCGCGCGCCTCGGCCAGCGCACGGGCCAGGTGGTCGATGGCGCGTGCCACGCGGCCGAATTCGCGCAGCGCGAACGCCGGCAGCCGCGGTACCGGTTCGCTGCGCGCCAGCCGGTGCAGGCTGTCCTCCAGTTGGCGCACCGGCGCCAGCGCACGGTCGGTGCACCACCACGTGACGAGGAAGGCTGTTCCGGAAATGAACAGCAGGGTGCTCCAGATCCGCACAGTGGCCGCCAGCCGCTCGTCGATTTCGGAGCGGGGGTTCGGCGTGATGTACAGCGTTTGCCCGCCAATATGGATGGCCCGTTCGCCCTGTGCCGGCGGCGCCAGCCCGAGCCACGCCAGCACGGGATGGGGCGTGGCGTTGGCCGCCGGCTGGTCCGCCGTGCGGACGCTCAGGTGGCGCAGCCGTGCCTCGGCCAGGCGCTGCGCCAGTGGCGGCCCGGCCAGCGGCGGCGGTGCGCCGGCGGCCGCCAGCACGTTCACCAGCCGTACCGACGCGGCGACTTCCGCTTCGATATCGGCACGCAGCGAATACAGCTGGATGATGGCGGTCAGCGCGAACAGGCTGCCCAGCAGCAGGGCAAGCATGCCGGCCAGGCGGCGGCGCAGGTCCATGGTGTCCTCGATCCGGTTTTGACATGGGCACCTCTGCAAACGCCGTGCCACGGCCTGGCGCAGGTCGGGAATTTTTCCCTAGCAGCGCCATGGCTTCCATGGGAATAATCGTTCCGCCACAGGCCCACGACCACAGGAGATCGCCATGCCGTCACCTTCCACGCTGCACATCGGGACCGTTCTTGCAGGGGGACTGCTGGTCGCCTGGCCGGCGGTGCGGGCCGTGGCGCAGGAGACCCCCGCGCTGCCGGTGGTGGAAGTGGTCGGCACCACGCCGCTGCCCGGCCTGGGCCTGCCGCCCGGGCAGATCCCCGCCAATGTGCAGACGCTGGACGGCGTCGCCGTCACGGCCACCACGGGTGCCAGCCTGCCGGATGCGCTGAACCGCCGCGTGGGCAGCGTGTTCGTCAACGAGGTGCAGGGCAATCCGTTCCAGCCGGACCTGAACTTCCGCGGTTTCACCGCCTCGCCGCTGCTCGGCACGCCGCAGGGCCTGTCCGTCTACGTCGATGGCGTGCGGTTCAACCAGCCGTTCGGCGACGTGGTCAGCTGGGACCTGATCCCGCGGGCCGCCATCGCCTCGCTGGCGCTGATGCCCGGCTCGAATCCCCTGTTCGGCCTGAACACGCTGGGCGGCGCCTTCTCGATCCGCACCAGGGACGGCATGCGCGATCCCGGCACCTCCGCGCAGTTGCTGGCCGGGCGCCACGACCGGCAGGAACTCGTGTTCGAGCATGGCGGGAACGGCGCCGCGGCCGGGCGCAGGGCAGGCTGGCACTGGTATGTCACGGGCAACGGCTTTCGCGAGGATGGCTGGCGCGCCGCGTCGCCCACCCGCCTGGGCCAGCTGTTCGGCAAGGTGGGCTGGCTGGACGGCCGCACCGACGTGGCACTCAGCGCGGCGCTGGCCCGCACGCGGCTGACCGGCAACGGCCTGCAGGAAGGGCGCCTGCTGGAACGCGACCGCGCCAGCGTCTACACCACCCCGGACCAGACCCGCAACCGCTCGCTGCTGCTCAACCTCGTCGCCAGCCACGCGGTCAGCGACGCGGTACAGTTCTCCGGCAATGCCTACTACCGGCGCATCCGCACCGCCACGCTCAATGGCGACATGAACGACGATGCGCTCGACCAGTCGGTGTACCAGCCCGGCGCGGCGGAACGCGCGGCACTCGCGGCCGCCGGCTACACGGGCTTTCCGGCCAGCGGTGCGACGGCGGCCAACACGCCGTTCCCGTTCTGGCGCTGCCTCGGCAACGTGCTGCTGGGCGATGAGCCGGCCGAGAAGTGCAACGGCCTGCTCAACCGCACGCACAGCCGCCAGGCCAGCTACGGCATCAGCGGGCAGGTCACGCTGGCCGGCCAGGGCAACCAGTTCACGGCCGGTGCCGCCTTCGACAGGAGCCGCGTCGACTTCACCCAGTCCGCGCAGTTCGGCTACCTGAATCCCGACCACAGCGTGACTCCGGTGGACTTCTTTGCGGACGGTTCGGAGATCGACGACGACGGCACGCCCGTCGATGCGCGCGTGGACCTGCTGGGCCGCACCCGCACGGCCAGCGTGTATGCGACGGACACGCTGACCCTCGGCACGGCGCTGCATGTCACGCTGTCCGGCCGCTACAACCGCACCACGGTGCACAACCGGGACCGCATCACGCCCGGCGGCGGTGCCGGTTCGCTCGATGGCGACCACCGCTTCAACCGCTTCAACCCGGCCATCGGCGCCACCTGGGATGCCGGCAGTGGGCTGAACGTGTACGCCGGCTACAACGAAGGCACGCGCGCGCCGACCGCCGTGGAACTGGGCTGTGCGGACCCGGAAAACCCCTGCAAGCTGCCCAACGCGATGGCAGGCGATCCGCCGCTGCGGCAGGTCGTCACGAAGACCTGGGAGGCGGGGCTGCGCGGCCGGCTCGCCGGCAGGACCGACTGGAGCGCCGGCGTGTTCAGGGCGGACAATGTCGACGACATCCTGTTCGTGGCGGACAATGCGGCCGGCTTCGGCTACTTCCGCAATGTCGGCAGGACGCGGCGGCAGGGCATCGAGCTGGGCATCGAAGGCAAGACCGGCGACATCGAGCTGTCGGCCCACTACACCTGGCTGGACGCCACCTTCCGCAGCGCCGAGGTGCTCAATGCGCAAGCCAACAGCAGCGCCGACGAGGACGGCAATATCGAGGTGGAACCGGGCGACCGCCTGCCGCTGATCCCGCGCCACCTGTTCAAGGCCCGTGCCGAATGGCGCATTGCGCCCGCATGGTCGGTGGAAGCGGGCCTGCGCGCCTCGTCGGGGGCGCTCGCGCGGGGCAACGAGAACGGCGGGCACGCGCCGGACGGCACGTACTTCGTCGGCAGCGGCCGCACGGCCGGCTATGCCGTGGCCGACCTGGGCACCACGTTCACGCCCACGCCGCGGCTGCGGTTCTTCGTCCAGGTGGGCAACCTGTTCGACCGCCGCTATGCCACGTCGTCGCAGCTGAACGCGACGGGGCTGACGCCGGACGGCCACTTCATCGCGCGGCCGTTCGCGGCACTGGGCGACAACAGCAGCCTGGTGTCCTCCACGTTCTACGCACCCGGCGCACCGCGCACCGTCTGGGCCGGTGCGCGCTACAGCTTCTAGGGCGGCGGGGGCGGCCGGCGTTCGCCGGCCAGCGTACCGAGCAGCCTGGCCAGGCCGGCGGCATCGACCGGCTTGAGGAAGTGGTAGGAGAAGCCGGCACTCTGGCTGGAGCGGCGGTCCGCTTCCTGGCCATAGCCGGTGATGGCGATGAAGGTGGCCGTGGCGCCGTTGGGCTGCTGGCGCAGGCGCTGCGCCAGTTCGTAGCCATCCATCTGCGGCAGCCCGATGTCGAGCAGGAACACGTCGATCGCGCCGTCCTGCAGGCGCCGCAGGGCCGCGTACGGGCTGTGCTCGACGGTTACGCGGTGCCCCGTACTCTCCAGCAGCAGTGCCAGCATCTGCGCCGCATCGACGTTGTCGTCCACCACCATGATGCGCAGCCCGTGCGGCGCCGGGGCTGCCGCGCCCGGGGCGGGTGCGAATGTCTGCTCGTCGAAGGCGGCGCGGGGCAGGGCCACCGTGAATTCGCTGCCCAGTCCCGCGCCGTCGCTGCGCACGGAGACGGTGCCGCGGTGCAGCTCCACCAGGCTTTTCACCAGCGCCAGCCCGATGCCGAGTCCGCCCTGCGAACGGTCGGACGAACGCTCCGCCTGCATGAACAGCTCGAACACCTTGCCCATCAGGTCCGCGTCCATGCCGATGCCGTTGTCGCGCACCGTGCAGCGCACCACGGCCGCCGTCACGCCCACGTCCAGCCCGATCGTGCCGCCTTCCGGCGTGTACTTGGCTGCGTTGTTCAGCAGGTTGGTCAGCACCTGCACCAGCCGCTTCTGGTCGCCGTGCACCCCCGCCGCTTCGTCCGGCAGGCTGACCGCCAGCGCATGGCGGCGCGCCTCGATCAGGGGGCGGGTCTGCTCCACCGCATCCGTCACGATCTGCCGGACGTCGAGCAGCCGCTGTTCCAGCGTGACGAGGCCCCGTGTCACGCGCGACACGTCCATCAGGTCGTCCACCAGGCTGGTCATGTGCTTCACCTGGCGCGAGATGATGCCGCTGGTCTGCCGCAGGCGCGGCGCGTCGATGCCGGGCAGGCGCAGCAGGTCGGCCGCGGCGCTGATCGGCGCCAGCGGATTGCGCAGCTCGTGTGCCAGCATGGCCAGGAACTCGTCCTTGCGAAGGTCGGCATCGCGCAGCTGCTGCTGGGCGCTCTTGCGTTCCGTGATGTCGCGGAAGAAGAACGCCAGCCCGCCTTCCAGGGACGGATAGGCGCGGATCTCCAGCCACACCTGCTGGCCGTCCGGCCAGGCGATGCGGAAGTCCTTTGTCTCCGTCGCGTTGGTCTCCAGTACGCGGCGGAACAGCGCCACCGCTTCCGTGCCGTGCAGCCCGGGCCAGACTTCCCAGTAATGATGGCCCAGCACGTCCTCGCGGCCCCGCCGCGCCAGGCGCAGGCCTTCCTCGTTCACCTGGCGCACCGTCCACGTGTTGTCGATGACGGCAAAGCCTTCCTTCATGCTGGACAGGATGTGCCGGGTGCGGTCCCGCTCGCGCACCAGCTCCGCCTGCGCGCGGTACTGGCTGGTGACATCGCTGCCCTCGACCAGGATGCCGGAGATGCGCCCCTCGGCATCGGTGACGGGCTGGTAGATGAAGTCCAGCATCAGCTCTTCCAGCGGGCCGCCGGGCGCGCGCTGCAGCCGCACCGGCATGCCGTGCGCGATGTAGGGCACGCCGGTGGTGTAGACATGGTCGAGCAGCTCGAAGAAGCCCTGTCCCGCCAGTTCGGGCAGGGCATCGCGGATCGGCTTGTCGAGGATGTCGCGGTGGCCGATCGCCAGCAGGTAGGCGGCGTTGGCCAATTCGTACACGTGCTGCGGGCCACGCGTGACGGCGATGAAGCTGGGCGCCTGGTCGAACAGGCGGCGCAGGCGCTCGACCTCCGAGCCCAGCTGCTTGCGCACCAGCTGCTCGGCGCGCAGCCGGCTGACGGCGCCTTCCAGCTGGTCGAGGCTTTCCTGGGCCGTCTGCACTTGCGCATCGGTCCAGCGGTGCGCCGCGCGCTTGCCCACCACCAGCGCGGCGGCCGCACCGCCATCGCGGCGCAGCGGCAGGACCAGCAGCGCGCCGAGATCGGGCACGGCAAGTGCAAGGTCGCCCCCGCCGCCCTCTGCATCGTCGATACGTAGCGGCTGGCCCGCTTCCAGGGCGGCGCCCAGTGCGGCCAGCGCCGGGCCATGCAGCGCGGCGCTGGCCACGGTGCCGCCAATGTCGCGCAGCACGGCGCGCTGGCAGGCCGGATCCGGTTCGGCATAGCCGATGTAGTGCGCGTCCAGGTGCGCGCTCAGCGCGTCCCCCGCGGCCCGCAGCGCGGCGTCGGCGTCCGCCACCTGCCGCAAGGCTTCGGCCAGCGCCAGCCGGAACGCCTGGCGCTGTTCGAGCGCCACCCGCGCCGTGGTCTCGACGGCGGCCGTAAACATGCCGACCACGGCGCCGGTCTCGTCCCGGATGGGACTGTAGGAGAACGTGAAGTGGGCCAGGCCCAGCGCGCCATCGCGGTGGATGTGGAGCGGCAGGTCCTCGCCCCTGACGGCGCGGCCCTGGTGCATGACCTGGTCGACCATCGGCCCGATCGTGGGCCAGATCTCGCGCCACGAGTCGATCGCGGCGCCGCCGAAGGCCGTGACATCCTTCTCGTCGCCAAGGATCGGCTGGTAGGCATCGTTGTAGAACTGGATCAGCCGCGGACCCCACCAGACGGCGATGGGAAAGTGCGAATCGAGGCAGATGTTCAGGGCCAGGTTCAGGCTGTGCGGCCAGGCCGGCCGGTCGCCGAGTTCGGAGCGCGCCCAGTCATGGCCGCGCAGGCGCGCCGCCATCCTGCCTTCCTGCGCAAAAGGCGGCAGGACCGAGGGCGGCAGCACCGCAGTATCCAAGGGGTTCATGTGCAGCGATCTTTGTGAGGCAACGGCCGGCACGCGGCCCGGTAGGAGCGGATTCTACGCGAACCCGTCGGTGGCGGTGCGCCACGCAGGCACGTTGGCGTGCGCAGCGGTGCCGGGCGCGCCATCGGCGGGCCGGGCATTACAATCGGGGCATCCAACCACGAAAGCCGTCATGTCCCGCCGCCTTGCCGCCCTCGCCACCATCGCCACCAGCGTGCTTGCTTCCACCAGTGCCATCGCCCAGACCATCGTGAAGATCGGTACCGCCTCGCCGCTGTCCGGTCCCGGCGCGCACCAGGGCAAGGATATCGAGAACGGCGCCCGCATGGCCATCGACGAGCTGAACGCGGCCGGCATCGCCATCGGCGGCAGGAAGATCCAGTGGGTGCTGCAGCCGGAGGACGATGCGGCCGACCCGAAGGCCGGCACCGCCGTCGCGCAGAAGCTGGTCGACGCCCACGTGGCCGCCGTCGTGGGCCACCTGAACTCGGGCACCACGGTGCCTGCCTCGAAGATCTACGCCACCGCCGGCATCCCGCAGATCTCGCCGGCCGCCACCACGCCCGTCTACACGCAGCAGGGTTTCAGGACGGCCTTCCGGGTGGTCGCCAACGACAACCTGATCGGCCGCACGCTGGCCACTTATACGCTGGGCACGCTGAAGGCGAAACGCATCGCCATCATCGACGACCGCACGGCCTTCGGCCAGGGCCTGGCGGACGAATTCGCCAAAGGCGTGCGGGCCGCGGGCGGCGCCGCCACCCTCGTCAGCCGCCAGTTCACCAGCGACAAGGCCGTCGACTTCAACGCCATCCTCACGCAGATCCGCGCCAAGAAGCCGGACGTGATCTTCTACGGCGGCATGGACGCGGTGGCCGGGCCGATGCTCAAGCAGATGAAGACGCTGGGCCTGCCGGCCATGCTGGTGTCGGGCGACGGCATCTGCTCCGAACGCATGCCGGTGCTGGCCGGCGACGCGCTGGGCGAAGGCAAGGTGGTGTGCGTGGTGGCCGGCGGCGTGGAGGGCCCGCGGGAAGCCGGTGCGGCCGCCTTCACGCAGCGCTACCAGGCGCGCTACAAGCTGCAGATCCAGTCCTACGCACCGTATGCCTACGACGCCGTGATGGTGCTGGCCAAGGCGATGCAGGCGGCCGGCTCCACGGTGCCCGCCACGTTCCTGCCGGCGCTGGCGAAGGTGCGCCACGAAGGCGTGACGGGCACGATCGCCTTCGATGCCAAGGGCGACCTGCGCAACGCGGCGATGACGCTGTTCACCTACCGGAACGGCAGGAAGGTGAAGCTGCAGGTGGTGCGGGGCGGGTAACTCAGTTCTTCAGCAGGTGCGGGCCGACCTGCTCTTCCCAGAGACGGTAGCCGTCGCGATTGAGATGCAGCATGTCGTCGACGAACAGCTCGCGCCGCGCCTTGCCGTTGTCGAGCATCGGCGCAAACACGTCCACGAAGCTGGCCTGCGGTTCCTTCGCCAGCGCGTCGGCGATCAGCCGGTTCGCCTCGACATATTTGTCACGGTACTTGTCGCGCGAGGGACTGGGCTTCATCGATATATACAGCAGCGGCACGCCGGGCAGGCGGGCGCGGATCGCGCGCACCAGGTCGACCGTCTTGCCGGCCACCGACGTTGCGGACTCCTTTTCGTCGGGGATGTTGTTGTCGCCCACGTAGAGCACCACCTGGCGCGGTTGGTAGCTCACGACCAGGTCATCGAGATGCACTGCAATGTCCTCGATGGTGCTGCCGCCGATGCCGCGGTTGATCACGTTGTACGACCCGAACGCCACCTGCAGCGTCTCCCACTTGCGGATCGACGAGCTGCCGACGAACACGATCGGATGGGGCGGCGTCTGGTACATCCTGTCGTAGCGCTTGATGGCCGCGACGGCGTCGGCATAGCGGGGCGGCGCCGTCTCGGCGACGGCGAACTGCGACAGCAGGAGCAGGGCAATGGAAAGGATACTCTTCATCGTATTCTCGCGGGATGGCGCCTGCGGGAGGCGCATTCGGTTGGTGGTAGCGGGCTCGCAGTATCGGACTCGCAGTATCGGACTCGCAGTAAGGGACTCGCAGTACCGGACTCGCAGTATAGGGCTCGTGGCATCGGTATCATCGTACACTACGCACATTGCGCATCCCTGAAGGCACCCATGCTCCAGTCGCTCCGTCCCGCTCTGTACAAGACATTGGCGCCGGCCGCCTGCGCGGCCGCCATGCTGGCCGTCCCGCCGGGTGCCGCCGCCGAAGGGCCGCGCCACCGCATCGTCGTGTCCACCGATATCGGCGGCACCGATCCGGATGACGACCAGTCGATGGTGCACCTGCTGGCCTACGCGGACACGTTCGATATCGAGGGCCTGATCTCGTCGCCGTTCGAATCCGATGCGGGCCGCGCGCGCAACATCCTCGCGGTCATCGACGAATACGAGAAGGATTACCCGAAGCTGAAGCGGCATTCGCCCGGGTATCCGGCACCGGAGGCGCTGCGCGCGGTGACGAAGCAGGGCGAGACCGGTTCCACCGGCCTGCGCGGCTGGGGCGTGCCCACGGAGGGATCGAACGCCATCATCGCCGCCGCGAAGCGCGACGATCCGCGGCCGCTGTGGGTGCTCGCCTGGGGCAACCTGAGCGACGTGGCGCAGGCGCTGCACGACGATCCGTCCATCAAGCCGAAGCTGCGGGTGTACTGGATCGGCGGGCCGAACAAGAAGTGGGGGCCGGCCGCGTTCGACTACATCGAGCGCGAGCATCCGGACCTGTGGATGATCGAATCGAATTCCACCTACCGTGGCTGGTTCGTGGGCGGCGACCAGCGGGGCGACCTGGGCAACACGGCCTTCGTGCAGCACAGGTTGCAGGGCCACGGCGCGCTGGGAAACTACTTCGCCGGCCACCTGAAGGGCACGATCAAGATGGGCGACACGCCGTCCGTCACGTACCTGCTGGGCGCCACGCCGCTCGATCCCACCCGCGATTCCTGGGGCGGGCACTACGTGCGCGCATGGGAGCGCCAGCGCACCACGTTCGACCGTCCCGCCACGGCGGCCGACCGCGTCGAGGCCTTTTCCATCGTCGAATTCAGGCTGGCCAGCGACGCGCTGCCGGTGGCGGCGACCAGGCTGTTCGTGGATGGCCAGTCGTTCCCCGGCTACCGCCACGCGGACGGCAGCTGGCGCTTCCTGTTTTCGCCGAAGGAAGCGAAGACGTTCAGCTACGAGATCCGCAGCGACAAGCCGGGCGTCGCGCCATTGAAGGGGGCGTTCACCGCCGTGATGCCCGCCGCGGGCAGCAAGCCGTCGGCAAGATATGCGAACTGGTGGACCGACGATCCGGACCCCCGCGTGGCCGAAGGCGAGCACCAGGGCGCGCAAACCGTCAGCCGCTGGCGCGCCGCGTATCTCGCCGATTTCGCGGCACGCATCGCGCGGGCGGACCGCTAGGCGGGCGGCGTCTCCGGGGGCGCCGTGCGCGCATCCGTGAGGGCGTAGACATCGCCCGCCGTCACGCCGCCCCCGTCCTTGCGGGCCCGCAGGTCGCGGTACACGGCGGCGCGCATGATCGTCATCGCCACTACGGGCGCGGTCAGCAGGATGAACACGGTGATGATGATCTCATGGAAGACCGGGCGCGCCTGCGTCACGGTAAAGTAGATCATCGAGGCCAGCAGCAGGCAGCCGGCGCCCAGCGTGATGGTGATGGCGGGGCCGTGGATGCGCTGGTAGAAGGTGCGCAGCCGCAGCAGGCCGAGCGCACCGGCCAGGATGACCGTGCCGCCCAGGACCAGCAGCAGCGCCACCGGCAGCGCGGCCCAGGCGGGGATCGTCTCGATGGTGCTCATTGGGGCTTCCTCATTCGATGATCTCGCCGCGCATCAGGAACTTGGCCATCGCGATGGTCGACACGAAGCCGACCAGCGCGACCAGGATGGCGATCTCGAAATAGATCTGCGTGCCGTAGCGGATGCCCAGCACGATGGCCGCCAGCATGCCGCACATCCACAGCGTGTCGAGCGCCAGCACGCGGTCGTGCGCGGCCGGGCCGGCGAGCAGCCGGATGGCGCAGAACACCATCGCCAGCAGCACGCACACCAGCGCGTAGGCGATGGCCACTTCAAGCAGGGTTGCCATGGTCGTTCTCCTTCTTTTGGGACGGGATATCCCCGGATTCGAAGATCTGCATCAGCGGCGCCTCGTAGCGGGTCCTGATGGTGTCCACCCACCAGTCGCGGTCGTGCAGGTCGAACACGTGCAGCGCCAGTTCGTGACCCTCCGGCAGGATCTCGATCCACACCGTGCCGGGCGTCATGTTGATCAGGCAGGACAGCATCGCCAGGCCGTACGGATCGCGCATCGTCAGCGGCACGCGGATGAACTGCGAGTTCACCTTGCCATAATCCTTGAACAGGATGATGCGGCACACGGCGAAGCAGGAGCGGACGATCTCCACGGCGGCCATGCCGATCAGGCGCACGAACACCAGCGGCTTGCGCAGGCGCGGGTAGCCGAGCGGCTGCAGCCGGCGCGTCAGCAGCGGCACGGCGATGCCGAGCGCGGCGCCGAACAGGATATTCGCCGGATCGAGCGTCTGGTTCAGCACCAGCCACAGGGCGCACAGCGCCAGCGACACGATGGGGAAGGGCAGCCACCGCATCACGGCGCCCTCGTGACCGGCGCGGGCACGGGCTTCGCGCCCAGCACCCGGTCGATGTACAGCGCCGGCCGGTGGATCGCCGCACCGGCGCGCGCGAGGTAGTCGAATACCGGCGCAGCCTGCACCGTCATCAGCACGGACACCAGCAGCAGCGCGAACACCGGCGCCAGTTCCGCCGCATGCAGGCGCGGCGGGGCCGCATCGCTGATCCAGAACGTGCGCACGCCGAAGCGCATCAGCGAGATGATGCTGATCAGGCCGGACACGAACACCAGCGCCATCAGGGTCCAGCCGGCCGTTGCAATGCCCGGCGCATGCGGGCCCGGATCGAGCAGCGCGTGGAACATGCCGAACTTGGCCACGAAGCCGGACAGCGGCGGCAGGCCGGCGATCGTCAGCGCGCAGGCCGCGAACGCGAGCGACAGCAGCGCCATCGCCGCCGGCACGCCCTGGCCCTTCGGTTCGGCCGGCATGTCCTCCACGGCATAGGCCTCGGCCGTCAGCGCCAGGATCGCCGCACCCGGCGTACGGATGCGGTCCACCAGCTCGATCAGCAGCACGAAGGCGCCGATCGCCAGCGTGGAGGCCAGGAAGTAGTACAGGCCGGCCGTCACGAGCGAGGGCTGGCCATAGCCGACCACGGCCAGCAGCGTGCCGGACGAGACGATCGCCGCGTAGCCGGCCAGCCGTCCGGCCGTGTCGGTGGCCAGCATGCCGGCCGCGCCGAACACGATGGTGGCCATGCCGCCCCACAGCAGCGCCTCGTAGCCGAAGCGGGCCACGTCGCCGGCCGTGCCGCTGAACGTGAGCAGCCAGAGGCGCAGGATCACGTAGGCGCCCACCTTGGTCATCAGCACCAGCATTACGGCCACCGGCGGCGAGGCGGCCGCATACGTGGTGGGCAGCCAGAAGCCCAGTGGCCACATGGCGCTCTTGGTGAGGAAAGCCAGCGCCAGCACGGCGATGCCGGTCTTGAACAGGCTGGCGTCGCCACCGGCCAGTACGGCGGCGCGCGCGGCGATGTCGGCCATGTTCAGCGTGCCGGTGGTGGCATAGATCAGCGCCGTGCCGACCAGGAAGAACAGCGCCGCCACCAGGTTCACGGCGATGTACTGCAGGCTGGCGCGCAGCCGCTCCACGTTGTAGCCGTGCAGGACCAGGCCATACGACGCGGCCAGCATCACCTCGAAGAACACGAACAGGTTGAACAGGTCGTGCGTGAGGAAGGCGCCGTTGATGCCCATCAGCAGGAACTGGAACAGCGGGTGGAAGTGCACGCCGATGCGGCTCCAGCGCGGTTGCGCGTAATGCAGGGCCGCCAGTGCCAGCAGGGAGGTGAGCAGCAGCATCGCGGCGGCCAGCCGGTCGGCCACCAGCGCGATGCCGAACGGCGCGGCCCAGTTGGCGGCCAGGTAGATGCCGATGCCGTTCTTCCACTCGCTGTCGGCGAAGTGCATCAGCGCCACCGCATTGGCCAGCAGGGCCAGCACGGCGCCGTAGGCCAGGGCGAATTTCAGCCGGTGCCAGCCCTGCGTGAGGGTCGCCAGCACGGCGCCGCACAGCAGCGGCAGCACGATGGGCAGCATGACGAGGTGGCGGCTCCATTCCACGCCGGTGGTCATGGCCACGCTCATGCTTCCGGCTCCTCGCCATCGACATGGTCGGTGCCGGCCAGGCCGCGCGCGCCGATCATGACGACGAGGTACAGGGCGGTGGTGGCGAAGCCGATCACGATCGCGGTGAGCACCAGGGCCTGCGGCACCGGATCGGCCAGCGACGCGTCCGGCACGGTGCCGGCCGGCGTCAGCGGCGCGCTGTCCACCGTCAGGCGGCCCATCGCGAAGATGAACAGGTTGACGGCATACGACATGAGCATCAGGCCGGTCAGCACCTGGAAGCTGCGCGGGCGCAGGATCAGCCAGATGCCGGCGCCGAAGACGATGCCGATGGCCAGGGCGAGAACGATTTCCATCAGCGGATCTCCTTGGCGGGCGGGATGTTGGCCACGGCGGCCGCGCGGCTCAGGCCCGGCGGCACGCGGCGGGAGCGCAGCGACTGGTGCGCCAGCGCGACGAGGATCAGCATCGTGGTGCCGACCACGACGAGGAACACGCCCATGTCGAACACGAAGGCGGACGGCACGTGCAGCGCGCCCAGCAGCGGCAGCGTGACGTGCGCCGTGTGGCTGGTCAGGAACGGGTAATTGAACAGCCAGGCACCCAGGCCGGTGGCGCAGGCGCACAGCAGGCCGCCGCCGATCCAGCGGTGCGGGCGCAGGCGCAGGTGCGATTCCACCCAGTCGGTGCCGGCCACCATGTACTGCACGATCAGCGTGGTGGCGAAGATCAGCCCGGCCACGAAGCCGCCGCCCGGCAGGTTGTGGCCGCGCATGAAGAAGTACACGGCGATCACGCCCATCACGGGCAGCAGGAAGCGCAGATATACGGCCTGGATCATCAGGTAGCCGCTGGTCGCCTGCTGCGCGGGCTTCTGCGTGATGGCGGGATCCACGTCGTTGGCCTGCTGCATGGGGATGCGGATGCTTTCCGGCGCGGGGCGGAAGCGGCGCAGCAGCGCATACACGGTGAGTGCCACGGCCGACAGCACGGTGATCTCGCCCATCGTGTCGAAGCCGCGGAAATCGACCAGCAGCACGTTGACGACATTGGCGCCGCCGCCTTCCCTGAGCGCTCGCTCGACGAAGAAGCCGCTGATGCTGGGCACGCTGGGGCGCGACAGCACGGCATAGCTGAAGGCCGCCAGCGCCAGGCCGCCCGTGACGGCGATCGCCACGTCCCGCGTGCGCCGCAGCTGGGTACTGGCCGGCGCGCGGGTGAACAGGTGGGCGGGCCGGAAGCGGGGCGGCAGCCAGCGCAGGCCGAGCAGGATCAGCACCGTCGTCACCGTCTCCACCATCAGCTGGGTCAGCGCCAGGTCCGGCGCGGACAGCCATAGGAAGGTGACGCAGGTGGCCAGGCCGGTGCCGCCCACCAGGGCCAGCGCCGCCAGCCGGTGGTATTTCGCCTGGTAGGCGGCAGCCACCGCGCAGCCGGCACCCACCAGCCAGAGGAGGGCGAACAGCGGGTCGAAACCTTCCGGCGGCGGCAGCAGCCAGGGCACCAGCGGGCCGGCCAGCAGCAGCGGCACGACGACGAAGGCAGCCATGAGGATCTGCAGCTGCGGCTGCAGGCGGCGCGTGCCGGCCAGCCGGACCAGCCAGGCGGCACCCAGCGACAGGCCCAGCATGGTGGTCTCGTAGAGCTGGGCGCCCTTGATGTGGTGCAGGATCGGTACGCGGTCCCGCTGCGCCAGCCCGAAGCGCTTTTTCAACAGCAGGTAGCAGGCCACGCCGCCGGCCAGCGCGAAGACGCTCATCAGCAGCGGCAGGTTGACGCCGTGCCAGATGGCCAGGTCGAACGCGGGCGCATCGCGGCCCAGCACGGCGCGCGTCGCCATCGCGAGAATGTCGCCGACGACGCGTTCCGGCAGCACGCCCACCAGGATACACAGCAGCACCAGGCATTCGATCGGCGCGCGCATCCAGCGTGGCGGCTCGTGGGGCGCTTCCGGCAGGTCGTGCGCCAGCGGGCCGAAGAACACGCTGATGAAGCGCAGCGAGTAGATCACGCTGAACAGGCCCATCACGAAGGCAGCCACCGACATCCACCAGTTATCGGACCCGCCCACCACCATCGTCTCGGCAAAGAACATCTCCTTCGACAGGAAGCCGTTCATGAAGGGCACGCCGGCCATGGCGGCGCTGGCCACCACGGCCAGCGCCGCCGTATGCGGCATGGCCCGGCGCAGGCCGCGCAGCACCCGCATGTCGCGCGTGCCCGTCTCGTGGTCGACGATGCCCACGGCCATGAACAGCGAGGCCTTGAAGATGGCGTGGTTCACCGTGTGGAAGATGGCGGCCACCACGGACGAAGGCGTGCCGATGCTGATCAGGACCGTGATCAGGCCCAGGTGGCTGATCGTCGAATAGGCCAGCAGGCCCTTCATGTCGTACTGGAAGATGGCGAACCAGGAGCCCAGCAGCAGCGTGCAGACGCCCGCCGTGCCGAGGATCCAGCTCCACTCCGGCGTGCCGGCCAGTGCGGGCCACAGCCGGATCAGCAGGAAGATGCCGGCCTTGACCATCGTGGCCGAGTGCAGGTAGCTGGAGACGGGCGTGGGCGCCGCCATCGCATGCGGCAGCCAGAAATGGAAGGGGAACTGGGCGCTCTTGGTCAGGGCGCCCAGCGCCACCAGGATCAGGGTGGGCAGGTACCAGTCATGCGCGCGGATCAGCTTGCCGGAAGCAAGCACCTGTTCCAGCTCGTAGCTGCCGGCGATATGCCCCAGCAGCAGCATGCCGGCCAGCAGGCACAGGCCGCCGACCGTCGTGACGGTAAAGGCCATGCGGGCACCGCGGCGCGCGTCATTGCGCTGCTGCCAGTAGCCGATCAGCAGGAAGGAGGTGGCACTGGTCAGCTCCCAGAACACCACGAGCTGGATCAGGTTGCCGGACAGGACGACGCCCAGCATCGCCCCCATGAAAGCCATCACGTATGCATAGAAGCGGTGCACCGGATCGCGCCGCGACATGTAGTAGCGCGCATACAGCAGCACCAGCAGGCCGATGCCGAGCACGAGGACGGTGAAGACCCAGGCCAGGCCGTCCATGCGCAGGATGATGTCGAGGCCGAAGGCGGGCAGCCAGGCGTAGCGCACCTGCGGCACGATGCCGGCATTGATGGCGCCGAACTGGGTGATGGTGAGCAGCAGGGCGGCCAGCGTGGCGATGCCGGCCACGGCGGCGGGACGGTCGCGCGAGCCGCCGGGCAGGAAGGCGGACACGGTGGCTGCGGCAAAGGGCAGCAGTAGGATGACGAGCAGGAGCATCCGTCAGCTCCCTGGCGGGCGGCGGCCCGGTCGCGCGGAGACGTCAGCCATCATCGCAGTTTTCCGTCGCGCGGGCGGGCATGGCGGCATAGGCCTGGCGGTCGCAGCGTGCGGGCAGCAGGGGCAGGGAGCGGAAACGGTCGGCAGGGTCGCGCATGGCAAGTCCGTTACAGTCAAATGACGACACTGTAGCGTTTCCTGGCCGCCGATGACCACGCGTTAGGCCGGGCGGGCCACCGTGCGGTTGCGGCCCGTGGCCTTGGCCTCGTACAGCAGGGCGTCCGCCGCCCGCACCCAATCGAGCGCGGCGCTGCCATCGAGTGCGGGGCGGGCCGCATGCGCGCCCAGGCTCACCGTCACGTGGCCGGCCGGGTGGTCCGCGTGGGGAATGCCAAGCGCGGCGACGGCGGCGCGGATCGTTTCGGCCACGGCGCGCGCGCCGTCCGCGTTCGTGTCCGGCAGGATCACGGCGAATTCCTCGCCGCCGTAGCGGGCCGCCAGGTCGGTGGGCCGGCGCGTGCCGGCGGCGATCGCACCGGCCACCCGGCGCAGGCAGTCGTCGCCGGCCACGTGGCCGTAGCGGTCGTTGAATTTCTTGAAGTGGTCCACATCGACCAGCAGCAGCGCGCAGGGCAGGCCGTTGCGGCGCGCCCGTTCGTGCTCGCGCGCCAGCGTGCTCTCGAAGCAGCGGCGGTTCGCCAGGCCGGTCAGCCCGTCGCTGTCGGCCAGCGCCTGCAGCGACAGGTTGTGCGCCTGCAGTGCCGCGCGGGCGCGCTGCAGTTCGACCGACAGCGCTTCCCGGGCACGCAGCTGGCGCACCATGCGCACGCCGATCCAGGCCAGCATCGATACGGCGATCAGCACGGCGGCGCTGGTGTTGACGACGGTGCCGCGCCAGCCGTCCAGGATTTCCGCCTGCGAGCGGGCGATCGCCACCAGCAGGGGCATGCCGTCCAGGTGCCGGTAGCTGTACAGGCGCTCGATCCCGTCGATGTTCGAGACCAGCATCGCCGTGCCCACCGGCCCGGCTTTCCGGTACAGCTGCACGACCGGGCCGTTGGCGATGCTGGTGCCGACCATCGACGCGTGGAACGGCCGCCGGTACAGCAAGGTGCCATCGTCGATCGCCAGCAGGATCGTGCCGCTGCGGCCGACGTCGAAACTGTCGTAGAACGCGCCGAAGAATTCGAGCTTCAGCGACGCCATCACCACGCCGCCGAAACTGCCGTCCGGCCGGTTCACGCGGCGCGACAGGGGAATCGTCAGCACGCCCGTCGAGCGGCTGCGGATCGGCTTGCCCACGTGCGTGGTGCGTTCCGTATGCGACTGGTGATAGCGGAAGAACTCGCGGTCCGCGTTGGTGCCGGGCAGGGTGCTGGGCAGGGAAGTGGCCAGGCGGCTGCCGTCCGCCCCGTAGATGAACAGTTCCTGCAGCTCCGGCGTGGCTGACGTGATGGCCTGCAGCCGCTCGTGGATGCGCAGCAGCGCGGCGCCGTCGCCGCCATGCTCCGCGCGTTCCACCATCTCGCCCAGCACGGCATCGCCGATCTTGATGGAACGCTCGGCGTGCGAGGCAAGCGCACGCGCCATGTTGGCCGTACTGACCGCCGTGTCGTTCAGGACCGCCTGGCGCGACGTCCACAGGTTCCACACATGCAGTGCCAGCAGCATGGCGGCAAAGCCGGCGACCAGGCCGATGGTGCGCCGCACCAGTGGCGTGCGCTGCAGCAGCAGCTGGTCGATGGCAGGAAGGCTCGGCGTCGGCATCGGTGATGGGCGGCTCGTCGGGAAAGGGGGGCCTCCAGCGATCATACCCGACCATGCGGCCGCGGCCGCGCGCCGGTGTGGCCGGGCGAAGCATCTTTAATAATCTAGTCGCAAAAGCTATTAATTTACTTATAAAGTGATATTTGCCTGCCGGCGGGGCGCCATGCCATAGTCGCCGGAGACACTTCCAAAATGCAATTGTCAATGGCCGGTGCCAGGGCTGACCCGGCTCTCCGCACCGGCCGAACAATGCCGCTCCGGCGCTGCTGGTCATCGACCTCATTTAGCCACCTCGTTCATCCACCTCGTTCATCCACCCTTATCCGTCCTATGAGCTCGAGAACACCCATGCATGACAAAACCCGCAACCGGCCTGCCCTGCGCCTGACCTTGATGGCACTGGCCTGCCTGGGCGCCCAGGCGCACGCCCAGTCCAACCACGAAACCATCGTCGATGGCGACAAGACGGTCGTCGTCACGGCAAAGAAGGTCGGCATGGGGCTGATGGTGACGGAAGACGCGCCGAAGGCGAGAAGCACCATCACCGCGGAAGAACTGGAAAAGCAGCGCGCTACCGGCAACGCCTTCCAGGCCCTCGAGATGCTGCCCTCGGTGAACAGCTACAACTACGACGCCACGGGCCTGTTCGGCGGCGGCCTGTCGATGCGGGGCTTCAACAGCGACCAGATCGGCGCCACCATCAACGGCGTGCCCGTCAACGATGCCGGCACCTACGCCGTCTATCCGCAGGAGTACGTGGACCAGGAAAACACCTGCTCGGAATTCGTCACGCAGGGCTCCACCGACGTGGACTCGCCGCAGATCGGCGCCACCGGCGGCAACTTCGGCATCACCAGCTGCAATCCGGAAGACGTGCAGCGCCACCGCTTCACGCAGACGCTCGGCCAGCTCAATCTGACCAAGACCTTCTACCGCTATGACACCGGGCTGTTCGCCGACCAGCGCTCGAAAGCCTTCATCTCGTTCTCGCACTCGGAAGCGGACAAGTGGAAGGGCAAGGGGGGCGCCAAGCGCGAGCACATCGACTCCGGCTTCAGCTACGACTGGGACAAGTTCAACTACATCCACGCCACGCTGCTGTGGAACAAGGCGACGAACCACAACGTCAACAGCGTCAGCCTCGCGCAGCTCAATGCCAACGGCTATGACTACGACTATTCGACGACGGTGCCGCCCGCCGTCATCTCGGCCACGGCCGCCACGCCCGCCACCTACTACGGCCTGTCGCTCAATCCGTTCGAGAACCTGATCGCCTCGGCCATCATGCAGTTCCGCCTGAACGACAACACGGACCTGAAGATCGTGCCGTATTACTGGTACGGCTTCGGCACGGGCGGCGTGCAGCAGAAGTACCTGAGCGAGACGGGCGCCTTCCTGAACGGCACCTCGACGGACATCAATGGCGACGGCATCATCAGCACCAACCGCTACCTGCTGGCCGGATCGACGCTGTCGAACACGGGCCGGCCGGGCGTGACCGCGTCGCTGACGCACGTGATCGGCAACCACACGATCCTGGGCGGCTTCTGGTACGAACGCTCGCACAAGGGCGAGAGCGGCCCGGCCGTGCAGGTCAACGCGGACGGCACGCCGGCCGACGACTACCTGCAGGCACCGCCCGTGCTGCGCGCCGATGGCACCCAGTACAACTCGCGCGACTGGTTGACGGTGTCCACTTCCTACCAGGCCTTCCTGCAGGACACCGTCGCCCTGCTGGACGACCGCCTGCAGATCAATGCCGGCGTGCGCACGCCGTACGTGAAGCGCGACTTCACCAACTTCCCCAACGAGGGCAGCAAGTCGGCCACCGCCTACCGCATCAAGCAGAGCTACAGCGACGTGCTGCCGCAGGTCGGCGTGCGCTACCGCGTGACCAACGACGACCAGCTGTTCGCCAGCGTGGCGAAGAACATGAAGGCGCCGCCGAACACGATCCTGTCCAGCGCGAACAACGTCCAGATCGTCAACGGCCAGCCGGTGCTGTCGGACATCAAGGAAGAAACCTCGTACAACCTGGACATCGGCTACCGCCACCAGGGCAGCATGCTGATCAGCTCCCTGACGTTCTACCAGGTGAACTTCCACGACCGCCTGGCCGCGGCCTACAACCCGAACAACCTGCTCAGCGTGCTGACCAATGTGGGCGATGTGAAGAACCGCGGCGTGGAGCTGGAAGTCAGCAACACGCCGATCAACGGCTGGGCGTTCTATGGCTCGCTGGGCTATGCCAACAGCGAGATCAAGGACAACCTGCGGGCCTCGTCGACGGTGGTGCTGAACACGGCCGGCAACGAGTTTCCCCTGACGCCGAAATGGAAGGCCGGCCTGTCCGCCGAGTACTCGAACGGCCCCGGCTTCGCGCGCCTGACGGCCAAGGCCACCAGCAAGCAGCAGGCCACGCTGATGAACGACGAGGAGGTGCCGGGCTACACGACGATGGGCTTCGATGCCGGCTACACCTTCGCCAACTTCATGAAGCTCAAGCGCCCGCGCATCATGATCAACGTGAGCAACCTGACGGACAAGCAGTACCGCAATCCGTCGTCGCAGAGCGTGACCAATGCGAAGGCGTATGGCAGCTATGCGGCCGGCACGGTGTTTTATTATCTCGGTGCGCCGCGGTTCACGTCGGTGTCGTTCTCGGCCGACTTCTGACGCGTGCATGACGCTGCCGGCCCGGCTGGCAGTTTGTGATGAAGGTGTCTGGCACCATCCGCCCTGGCCCATGTTTCTATGCACGGCCTGCGTCGGGAATGGTGTCGGGCACCTTGCCCTAGACATTTTTTCTCTGACCAAAAATGATCCGATCGCTGCTGGCGCTGGCCTGCGCATGCCTGGTCTGTCCGCTCGCCGGGGCAGGCGGCTTCCACCTTGTCGCGCTGGGCGTGGGTGGCGGCCTCTCGACCGACAACCTGACGTCGTATGCCCTTCGCGCGGAGGGCGAGAGCCGCTACCTGGTGCTCGATGCGGGATCGACGCTGCCGGGCATCGACCGGGCGCTGGGCCAGGGCAGCTTCGGCCCCATCGATGCGGCAGTGCTGCGGGGCGATACGCCGCAGGGTCACGTTTTCAAGCACCTGCTGGACAGCTACTTCATCAGCCACGGCCACCTGGACCACTTCGCCGGCCTCGTCATCGGTTCGCCGGACGACACGAAGAAGACGGTCTACGGCTTGCCGGCCACGCTGGAGATGCTGAGCAAGTACGCCTTCAACTGGAGCACATGGCCGAACCTGACGGATGCCGGCGTGGCGCCCAAGGTCGGGACCTACCACCTTCAGCCGGAGCCCGCGGGGGAGTCGTTTGCGCTGGGCGCCACCGGCATGGCGGGCCGGATCTTCCCGCTCAGCCATGGCGGCACGCCATCCTCGATGCTGCTTGTCACCTATCAGCAACAGAGCTTCGCGTATTTCGGCGACACGGGGCCGGACGCCGTCGAACAATCTTCTTTCATGGCGGCCGCATGGCGGGCCCTGGCCGGCGAGGTCCGCGCCGGCCGGCTGCGCGGGCTGGTCATCGAAACCTCGTATCCGAACGAGGTGCCGGACAAGCGGCTATACGGCCACCTGACACCGGCCTGGCTGCTGAAGGAACTGCGCACGTTGGAGCAGTACAGCGGCGGTGTCGGCGCGCTGCGCGGGCTGCCCGTCGTCGTCAGCCACATCAAGCCCGTCTTCAAGTCGAACTACGATGTGCGCGCGGTGATTCGCCAGCAGCTCGCCGACGGGAACGATGTGGGCGTGCGGTTCCTGCTGATGGAGCAGGGCGAGCGGGCCGGGTTCTGAAGGCACGAACGGTTCGACAAAGCCGCGCAGGCCGGCTTCGCGTATGGGAACCGGGAGCGGCTGACGGGCGGTCCTGATGCCTGATCGCTCGATGGGATGCTGGCTGCAACGCGATCCTGGCCGGTGCCCGACAAGGTGGATCGAGACAGTGGTGTTCCCGAAATCGGGGTTTTACTAAACGCTTCCAGACTTCGCTAGCCACTTGTATAGCAGCCTACTATTCACTAAACCTGCCGTGTCGTATGGTGAATATTTCGAACGTACAGTCGTCCCTTTCGTTCGCGCTGATGAGCGCTTTTTCTATTGGGCGCGCTTGCAATTTCGGGCGAAATATCGCGTTCCAGCGGCGTGTAGAGGCGTGTAGAGGCGTGTAGAAGCGGGTAGAAGCATATAGAGCGTTTTAGTAAAACCACGAAATCGGACAAGGTCCCCTGTGTCCGGCGCCAGACGCAGCGTCAACCCGCTTGCGGGAACTGGCCGAGTTGCTGGAACAGGCCGAACCAGTCTTCCATATGCCAGGTGGTGGTGACCAGGCCATCGGCGACGGTGTGGAACTCGTGCAGCCGGAAGCTCACCTTCCTGCCGGTCGGCGCGATGCCGAACAGCGCGCCCAGGTGGGTGCCGCTGATCTCGGCGCGCACGCCGATCTTGCCCGGCGCCTGGACCATGTCGTGGATGGTGATGCGCACATCGGGAAAGGCGGCAGCCACCATGCGGATGATCGGCTTGATGCCGGCCGGGCCGGGTCCCTGGTCGGGGGCGAGCGGAATGTCTTCCCATGTCGGTGCCAGGACCGTATCCACCAGGTCGGGATTCTGTTCGCTGAATGCGCGATACAGGGTTTCGACGGCGTTGCGCTCGGCGAGCAGTTGGTGCGCCATATCGTTCGTGGGTGTCTTCATGTCAGTAGTCGCTTGAGTTGGTTGAAATGACCGGCGGATGTTGCCCAGTGCGAGATCGGCGCCAGAGGCATCCACTATGCCTTCCAGGTCTTTTGCTATAAAGTATGCCAATCAAAACTCATTGTTATCTTCATTAATGACAATGCAAAATCTCGAGGCATTGGCGATCTTTGTACGCATTGCGGAAATGGGCAGCTTCACGCGCGCGGCGGAGAGCCTGGGCATCCAGAAGGGCCGGGCATCGAACGTGGTTCGTGAACTGGAGGCGCAGATGGGCGCACGCCTGCTGCACCGCTCGACCCGATCCGTGCAACTAACCGAGGATGGTCGCGGCTTCCACGCGCGGGCACAGGCGCTGCTTGCCGATGCCGAGGCATTGAGCACCATGTTCGCCGGCAGCGAAGCGCCGGTCAGCGGGCGCCTGCGCATCGACCTGCCGACCGAATTCGCCCGCTCGACGATCGTGCCGGCGCTGCCGTCGTTCCTGGCCCGCTATCCGGGCATCGAGCTCGAACTGTCCAGCACCGACCGGCGCGTCGACCTGATCGGGGAAGGGATGGATTGCGTGCTGCGCATTGGCGGCATCGTGGACGAGACGCTCGTGGCGCGCCATCTGGGCGCCCTGCGGATGGTGAATGCGGCGAGTCCTGCGTACTTGTCGCAGTTTGGCGTACCGCGCACGCTGGACGACCTGCTGGCGCAGGGGCATCGCATGGTGCACTACACGCCGACCCTGGGCAGCCGGCCGTTTGGCTGGGAATATCCGACAGGCGACACCCATGCGATGCTGGCGCTGCCCGGATCGGTCAGCGTCAACAATGTGCAGACCTACCATGGCGCCGGCCTGGCCGGGCTGGGCCTCATCCAGGCCAGGTTGTCGAGCCTGCAGCCGTTCCTGGCGAGCGGCGAGCTGGTCGAAATCCTGCCGGACCTGCCGCCGCGATCGATGCCGGTCTCGATCGTGGTCGCGCACCGGCAGAACCTGTCGCGACGCGTGCGCATCTTCGTCGAGTGGCTCGAAACCATCCTGGCGCCGTACCTGGAACGTTAGGGCAGGGCGGCAGGACACAGCTCAGGTCGAAAACGTCCGGTTGACGACCTTGCCGGCGATGGTCACGTTCTTCAGCACCACATCCTTCGCGTTGTGCACATAGACGGGCTCCTGCCGGTTGCGCGGCGTGCCGAAATCGCAGTCGGTGATCGTCACGTTCGTCACCGGCAGGATCGGCGTGCCGGCGGGCCCGTTGAAGCTGGCCGCGACGGGGCCGAGGATGACCACCGCCTGCCAGCCGGAGAACGCGCCATCGGCCATCTTCACGTTCTGCGCGCGCAGGTTCGCGATGTGGATGTCCGACACGGCCGTCGGCCGGGTGCGCACGGCATCGTCGGTGGCCGCGTAGTTGCAGTCGATCGTGACGATCGCGCCGCCACCGGTAGCGACACCCTTGAACGGGTTGGCGGGATCGGGCGCCGGCACCTTGCGGGCCCGCGCATCGACGCCGTTCGGCACTGTGACGTCCCGCACGTACAGGTGGCGCAGGAAGCCGCCGCGGTTCATATTGGCCTTCAGCCGGATCGCCGTGCCCAGCGAATCCGTGGCCCAGTGCGCGTTGCGGAACTCGATGCGCTGCGCGTACACGTGTTCGATGCCGCCCGCCATCTCGCTGCCCAAGGTCACGCCACCATGGCCGCTGTTCATCACGCAGTCCTGGATCACGATATTGCGCGTGGGGCCGTACTGCGTGTCCAGGTTCTTGCCGGACTTGATGGCGATGCAGTCGTCGCCCGTGTTGAACGTGCAGTGCTCCACCAGCACCGTGTCGCAGGATTCCGGATCGAAGCCGTCGTTGTTGGGTCCCAGGCTTTCCATATTGACCCGGCTGATGCGCAGATTGCGGCAGTTGACGGGATGATGCTGCCAGAACGGCGCGTCGACCACCTGGTAGCCCTCCAGCAGCACGTCGCTGCAGCCGATCAGTTCGATCATGGGGGGCCGCAGGAAGTGACCGATGCCGAAGATGCGCCGCGCGACCGGCACGCCCGCTTCGGAGAGCGCCGGCAGGTAGCGCGTGTCGCCGTTCCAGCGCGGATGCGTGCCCTGGATGAGCGTCCGCTGTGCCGCGGACAGCGTCGGCGCCACCGTTTCCAGCGGCGCATTCAGCGGATTGATGGAGGCTGCATTCACGACGCCTTCCTTCCGGTCGATCCAGTTCCACCAGGGTCCGGCACTTTTACCGGCACCGGCGGCGACATCCACGCCGGCCTGGCCATTGAGCACGCTGGTCCAGTCCTCGCCCGTCAGCGCGATGTTCGACTGGTTGAACGCATACACCAGCGGCGAGTAGTTGAGGAGGTCGTTGCCCTGCCAGCGCGACAGCACCAGCCTGCCGGCCTCCCCGCAATCGATGTCGCCGTATTTCGCGTAGTCGGCCGGATCGGCGCTGAAGTACACCTGCGCGTTGGCGGCCAGGTGCACGTGCACGTTCGAACGCAGCACGATCGGTCCCTTGCAGTACCAGCTGCCGGCCGGGATCAGTATGCGACCACCGCCGGCCCGGCTCGCGGCCGCGATGGCGGCGGCGATCGCCGGATAGCAGTCGGTGGCACCGGGCGCCGGCGTCTGCACGTCGCGCACCTCCTTGCGCCAGACCGATTTCGCCGGCACCAGCGCGCAGCTCTTCGCGCCGAAGGCGGTGATGACGAAATCCTCGTTGCGGAAAGACAGGGGCCGCGAGCACCGCTCGACGATCGCCTGCGCGCGTGCCCAGGGATCGTCCGGCACCCTGGCCAGCGAAGTACAGCCCGTGGCAAGCAGTGCACCTGCCGCCGTGGTGGTGCGCAGGAAACCGCGCCGCTGCGGATCGGGAATCTCGTCGACGCTCATGGCAGCTTCCTGAACCCTTCGGCACGCACCGTCCAGCTGCCATCGGCCGGGAAGCCCGGCGTGGGCCGGTCGGGCCCGCCATCCCAGCCGCCTGCCATCATGCCCACCGCGGCCAGCAGCGCGCCATTGCCCGGCAGGTAGACGGGCAGCTTCGTGTTCGGGTTGTGGCCCGCCTGCGTGTAGCTATTGTTCGGACCATCGGACTTGAGCAGCACGCCCACGGCCAGGTCCGGCGCATCCAGCCGCGCCGCCGTCATGGCGATCATCGGATAGTCCCAGCCCCAGATCTTCGTCGCCCAGTCCCACTTCGCCAGCACGGCATCGAGCGTGTTGCGCATGATCCTGCGGTCCACGCCGTCGCCCGGCAGCTGGCCCAGCGCCATCAGGAACGACGGGTGGTCGTGGCGGCTGTCCACGTTGTCCCAGGTATCCGGCGTCGATTCCAGGGCCACGTACTTGCCGTCCTTCTGCGGCAGCGCGGACAGGTGGGTGCGGCGCTTGTCCCAGTCCGCATCGCGCGGCATGCCGAGGCGTTCGCGCCACTGCTGGGCGATCTCCAGGCCACGGGCCCAGTAGCTCAGCTCATACGTGGGATTCATGCTGGTGCCCTGGTCGTAGATCTCCTGGGCGATCCACAGCGGCGGGCCCAGCACGTAACGGTTGTTCTTTTCGTCCCAGTTCAGCATCGAGGCCATGCACTGCGCCGTGTCGAACACCAGCTCGCGGTAGCGCTCCAGCGTCTCGCGGGTGGGATTGGCGCGGTACAGCAGCTCGGCCAGGTGGATCGGGTGCGGCTGGTTCCAGACGATCATCGGATTGCCGCCGGGGCTTTCGCGCCCGCCCGGTCCCGTCATCTTCATCCAGCGCGCGCCCTGCAGGCCCCGTTCCGCCGCCACGGCGCGGGCCACCGGCAGGGTCTTCTGGAACCAGGTCAGCGTGCGTGCCGTGTACTCCGGCCGGCCCCACAGCGCGAAGTGCGCCGTGTGCCACCACACCATTTCCGTGTGGTGCTTGCCGTACCAGGTCGACGTCGTCAGGCCGCTTTCCGATGCGGGCAGCGTGTCGCCCAGCTGCAGGGCCGTCAGGTACTGCGACAGCACCACGCGGCGTTCCAGTTCGGCCGCGCGGGGATCCCTGCTGCCGCTGAAGTCGATCGCGGCGCCGCTGCGCCAGAAGGCATCCCAGTGCTTTTCGCTCGCCGCGAACACTGTTTTCGACCGGGTGATGGCAGGCGTGCCGTCCTGCGCGAAGGAGATGGTCAGCTCCAGCGTTTCGCCGGCTTTTGGCGTGACTTCGAACACGTGGGATTCCGGGTGCCGGATGGTGATGGCAGCGGCGCTGGCCAGCGTCATCGCATAGCGGGAGGCGTCCCGGGCATGTTCCAGAACCAGCTGTGTGCCCGTCTGCTTGAGCACCTTCGTTCGATGCGCGGTCGCATTGGAAAAATCCAGCGGCGGGTTGTGGTGGTCGCTGCCCCGGTAGCCGTAGGGCAGGGCGATGCGCACGGCGAGGCGGCCGCTGGCGAACAGGGGCGAGCGGATGCGCAGTGCCAGCGTGTCGCTGGCCGGATCGACGGCGCTGCTGACGGTGACGGGCCGGCCCAGCACCTGCACGCGGCTGTCCAGCCGGCCCTGCCACATGTCCAGCCGCTGGTCGATACCTGTCACATCCGCGGCGGTCAGGGCACGTGCATCCCTGCCGGTCAAGACGAAACCGATCTGCGGCAGCGGCTGCACGTGCGGGTTCTCGCGCAGCCACTGGCCGGCCGGGACCTTCGTGTTCATCGGATAGCCCACCGTGCGGCCCCACGAGGTGTAGTCGCGGTTCACGTCCGACAGCTTGAAATGGTTCGGATTCGCATCCTCGTGCCAGGACCAGCGCGCCTGCGTCTCCAGCGGCGTGCCCTGGTCGTGGTACAGGGCGGGCAGCGACTGCAGGCCCGTCACGTCCGCCGTGAAGGCGAAGCGGCCGTTGCCCACGCTGAGGGGCGCCATCGGATCGATGGCCCGCAGGTGCGGATTATGGCGCTGGACGAGCGCCGGGCGGTCGATGGGCGGGGCGGCGTGCGCACCGGCCACCGCGAACAGCAGGGTAATACCGAGAAAGGGCGTGCTGGCAAGATGCTTCATGGGTCTCCGTGTCATCCTTTTTTCTACAGGGGGCGAACGACGAATGTACCAGACGGCAGTCCGGTCACGCTGCTGTCTTCGCCCACTGCCACCGGTGCCGCCGAAGGCACCCGCAGCGTCGTATTGGTAAAGCGCCAGTCCCGCGCATCGCGCAGGTAGCCGCCGCTCTGCGCCTCGATGTCGATGCCGTCGAACGTGAAGCGCTGCAGCGGCGCCTCGGCGAAGCCGGCCACTTCGAACGCGCTCTTCGCGCCGGTCGCCTTGATGTTCCAGAGCTTCACGTCGTGGAAGTGCGCGATGCCTTTCTCGCGCGGCACCGGCGTGGTCATCACGCGCCAGTAGTCCGGCACGTCCTTCACATCGGCCGGGATGGTGGTGGCGTTGTAGTTCGGGTTCCAGTTCATGTTGATGCGCAGGACGACCGGGGTGCCGTCCATCGTGATGTCGTGCAGCCGCAGGTTCTCGCCCCAGCCGCCGCGCGTGCGCGTGGACTTGAACAGGATGCCGACCGGCGTCTTCGCGTCGAAGTGCAGGTTGTAGGCCTCGATATTGCGGAAGCCGCCGGACGTCTCGCTGCCGAACACGATGCCGCCCTTGGAGAAGCGCACCCTGATGTCGCGGATCACCACGTCCTCGGTGGGACGGTTCACGCGCAGGCCATCGGCATCGCGGCCCGCCTTCAGCACGATGGCATCGTCGTTGACGGCGATGTCGGCATTGGCCACCAGCACCCGGCGCGACGAGTCGATGTCGATGCCGTCGGTGGACGGGCCGTGGCCTTCCTCGTTGTTGTCGATCGTGACGCCATCGACCGCCACGTCGCTGGCATAGCAGAGGTGGACGGTCCAGAAGCCGGAACGGCGCAGCAGCAGGCCGCCGCCCACCTTCACGTCCGACGAGTCGAACACCTGCACCAGCCGCGGGCGCCGCGCATCGTAGTCGGAGGCCCAGCGCAGCCCGCGCGGCGTGTATGCCTTGCGCAGCGCCCAGTAAGCATCCCAGAACACCTTGCCGTCGCCGTCGATGGTGCCGGCGCCCGTGATGGCGGCGTGCTTCTGGCGGTAGACGTTCACCAGTGCCGCGGGCCACGTCATCTCGATGCCGGCGATCCGCGTGGGCAGCAGCGGATAGTCGGCGATGTCGCGCGAGCCCAGCAGGGTCACGCCCTTGTCGATGCGCAGCGTGACGCCGGATTTGACGAACACCGCACCGGTCAGGTAGGTCCCGGCCGGGAACACCACCGTGCCGGGTTCCTTCGCCGCGGCGGCGGCATCGATGGCCCGCTGGATTGCGGCCGTGTTCTTCGTCGTGCCGTCGCCTTTGCCGCCGTAGTCGCGCACGTTGAAGTCGGCCGCGAAGCCTTGCGCGGCGGCCAGCAGGAGGGACGAACAGACAATGGCATGCTTCATTGGATCCCCGGTCACAGCGTGCGGAACGTCACGCCCAGCATGATGCGCCGGCCCGTGTACGAGTAGTCGAGCAGGTTCGGCGTGCCGTCCGCAAACGCGGCGTAGGGGCCCTGGCTGTGCGAATTGGTGTTGTTGCCGAGGTTGCGGCCTTCCACGAACAGCTCCACCTGCGGCGTGACCTTGTACGAGATCTTGCCGTCGATGAAGCGGGTGCTGTCGGTGAAGTTCGGCGAACCCGGGTTGTACGTCGTGCTGGTACGGCCGCCGCCCACGTTCGGGTAGTTGTACATGCTGGTCGTCTTGCCGCAGGCGGCGATGCAGTTGAAGTAGGAGCCCACCACCTGCAGCGACACGCGGGCCGACAGCTTGCCGTCGTCATACCAGAGCGCCGCATTCCAGGTGTTGTTGGACTCGTTCTGCGGCGGCAGCGGGGTGCCCGTCAGCAGGTCGACGATGCTGGCCGTCTGGGTGGCCGAATGCATGCGCGAGTAGTTGCCGTCGAAGCCCGTGTTGCGCAGCAGCCAGGGCAGGAAAGTAAACGCCGTCTTGGTGCTGAACTCCACGCCCTTGCGGCCCGTCGTGGCGCCGTTCATCCAGGTCGAATAGTCGAACAGCAGCTCGGCCAGCGAGGCGCCGGTGGCCGGGTTGACCATGCTGGAATTGGCGAACAGCGGCGAGCGCGAGACGCCCTGCGGCGTGGCGCCGCCCACCTTGCCGTCCTGGCGGAAGCCGGCCACCGTGAACATGGTGTCCTTGTTCGGATACCACTCCAGCGACAGGTTCTGGTTGTTGTTCTTCTGCGCCTGCAGTTCCGGATTGCCCACCGTGCCGGAGCACGACTGCGCCTCTTCGCCCAGGTCGGCCTGCACCTCGCTGTAGGTGCACGAGCCGGACGCGAGCAGCCGCGACACCGGCGGCCGCGCCACCGTCTTCGCCGCGCTGTAGCGCAGCACCAGCTTGTCCGGCACCAGCCAGGTGGCCAGGTTCAGGCTGGGCAGGATGTCCGTCGTCTTCGCCTCGGTGGCCGTGGCCTGCTGCACCTTCAGCGTTTGCGTGCCGCCCACCGCATCGGGGAAGTTCGGGTCGTAGCTGGCCGTCTTGGTGATGGCCGTGAAGGTCATCATGCCGGTGCCGGACACGCGGGTGCGCACGTAGCGCACCCCCACATTGCCTTCCAGTTCCAGGCCGAAGGGCAGCGCGCGGTCCGTGAACGGCAGGTGGTCGAGGCCGAAGTCGCCCATCAGGTAGAACGCGTCGGTGCGCTCCTTCAGGTGCTGGGCCGGCTGGTCGTAGACCTTGCCGTCATTGGCCGTGCATTGCTTCACGCAGCTGAAGTCCGTGTTGGCGACATTCGACAGCGCAAACAGCTTTTCCACGTCGACCTGCGTCCAGTTGTTGATCAGGCCTGCGGGCCGGTCCTTGGCGCCGTTGAAGAACTGCGTGGGCGTAGCCTGCAGCGTCATCGTCTGGCGCAGCATGTCCACGAACTGGTCCATCGTGTACACCATCGAGCCGTCCAGCGCCTGCTGGATATTGCCTTTCGGGATCCAGCCGTACACGCACTTGTTGCCGCCCGGGCCCAGCGAGCCGGGCGTGTCGGCGCAGCCGTACATGGTGCTGCGCAGCGTCGGCGAAGGCATCACCAGCGGCGCCACGTAATTGGCGGAGCCGAAGGTGCCTTGCGGGTCACGCAGGTTGTAGCCGCCGTTGTTGATGTTCCAGTTGTCGTTGCGCGTGTCACGCATGTTGTAGCCGCCCTTGAAGCGCTTGAAGAAGGGGATGCTGTCCGGCGTGTTCCAGGTGGCGTCCGCCTTCGCGGTGCGTTCGCGGCTGTAGAACTGCGTGGGCACCCACGTCAGGTTGGGCGACGAGGTGCCGGCGTTCTGCTGGGCCGCCGTGTAGGCCGGCGCGGACGCGCTGGTGTAGATGCCCGGCACCACGGCAGCGGTGGCGCCGCGCGGGAACAGGGCGGCAAAGCGCGACGCGTCCGCGCTGGTGACCGGATTCACGTTCGGGAAGCTGTAGCCCCACAGGCCGTTCGGCAGCACTTCCAGCGTGCCGGTGCCGTAGTAGTCGTTCAGCGTCAGTTCCTTGATGCCCTTCTTGAAGTCGGACTGCGCATCGCCCACGAAGAAGTCGGCGCTGAAGCTGCCGCGCCTGAAGCTGCCGCCCAACTGCAGGTAGCGCGCGCTCGTCTCGCCGATGCCGTGGCTCTGGTTGGTCTTGGCCACGCCATTGCTGTTGGTGTTGTTGAAGGTGTACTTCAGCAGGTGGTGGTTCGCATCCACCACCGCGGACCCCGGCTGCACGTTGGTCGTGCCGTTCTGTACGGAGAAATTGCCCAGCGAGTAGGTCAGCGTGTTGATGTCGTCGTGGCGCTTGTTGTAGCTGCCCTTGGCATACACGGTCAGCTCGTTGTTCACCTTGAAGTCGGCGCGCAGGTCCAGGTTCTGGCGGCGGTCGATCTCGCGGCGCACCACGTAGCGGGGGCCGGACGGCGAGTAGTCGTTCCACTGGTTCAGGCAGGTGGTCAGCTCGTTGTTGCGCTGGTTCTTTGCGGCCGTCTGGGATGCCGCGGACATCTTCGCCAGGATGTCGCCGCTGATTGCACCGAAGGTGGCCCGGCAGTCGTCCTTGCTCTGCGCCGCGGCCGAGCGGGTGACCAGTTCCAGCGGCGTGGCGGCATTGAAGAAGCCGCCGCCGATCAGCGGCGTCTGCGCCAGCGGCGTGCGGCTGGCCACGTCCGCCGTGTTCACCGTGCCGGGCTGGAAGGTGAAGGTCTTCTCGGGCGAGTTGTCGAAGTCGTAGAAGCGGTTGTAGCCCTGCCAGCCGTTGTTGCCGCCGGCCGAGACTTCCGCCTTGTGGCCTTCGTTGTCCAGCGTGGTGGTCGAGGCGTTGAGCAGCAGGCCGAGACGCCCGTCCAGGTACTTGTTTGCCAGGATCAGGTTGGCGTCCGGCGCCCACTTCTTGTTCAGGTTGTTCTGGCTGCCGGCCAGGCGCAGCGAGGCGAACGGCTTGGCGAAATCGAGGCCGGTACGGGTCTTGATCTGGATGCCGCCGCCCAGCGAGCCTTCCGTCATCTCGGCGGTCGAGCCCTTCACCACGTCCACACTCTTGATCAGGTCCGCCGACAGCTGGCGGAATTCGACGGCGCGGCCATCGCCACCGCCGCCCATGTCGCTGCCGCCGGCGGCCTGCACGGCCTGGCCGTCCAGTTCCACGCGGGTCAGTTCCGGACCGTTGCCGCGCACCGAGACCGTCACGCCTTCGCCGAAGTCGCCCCGGTCCAGCGCGATGCCGGCGATGCGCGAGATCGCTTCGCCCACGTTCCGGTCGGGCAGGGAGCCCACGTCCTCGGCCACGATCGAATCGATCGCCGTGGCGGCGTTCTTCTTGCGGTCGATGCTGGACTGCTGCGAGGCGCGCGTGCCCACCACCGTGATTTTCGTGACCGTGGCCTGTTCCGCGGCGCCCGTCGTATCGGTCGCCTGGCTATCCTGCGCCAGGGCCAGGTTGCCCGTGACCAGTGCCGCCATGGCCAGCGATACCGCGCGGCTCACACGGGTGCGCCGGATCCGTTGCGATCCCTTGTTCTTCATGTCTCTCTCCGTCTCGTTATATGTGCCTCGGTACTGCCGGTGTCCGCTCCCGGGCTGGAGCGCGGCATTGTCTTGTGATGTACTAAATAAATTAAGAACCCAAGTGTAGTCAGGTTTTTTCCAGGCCGGGCGGAGGACCCGGCAATCGATCACCATCGTGAGCATTGCCGATGCGCGGCCGCGACAGGTGCTGCAGCAAATTGCGCGCGCTGGACGCGTGTCCTGGTGCCAGGCACCAGGACACGGACTCGGCAAGCTAGCCATGTCTCGGTGCCTGGCACCAGGACACGGGCCGGCGGCCTGAAATCGTCACGGAATTGAGCGTTTGGCGGTGCCGGGCCGGCGGGGCAGTGCAGGTTGGAATTTATAGAATACACTCGGGCCGTATCGATACTTCGTGGTCCCGCGTGATTGAAGATGCCTCTCTGCCAGCCCCTCGTTTGCCGGTCCGTCGTTGCAGGATGGGCAGCCATGCCACACGGCTGGCGCCGCGCCGGATTAGAATGAGGGATTCAATGCTTCTCCCGCCGGCCGCACCGGCAGGCTCCCGACCTCATGGCCCGACCACCGCTCGTCTTCAAACGCAGTACCAACCTGCTGCTGGCTCACATCAAGGCGCATGTGGCGATCGGCGAGCCCCTGCCCACGGAGCAGCAGATGGCGGCGCTGGGCGAGGGCAGCCGCACGGCGATCCGCAGCGTGCTCGCGCACTTCCATGCGCAGGGACTGATCGGCGACCTGAAGGAGCGGCGCCTGCTGCGCAAGCCGCAGCGCAAGGATTATTTCGACATCGCCGAACTGCAGCCCGGCTCCGACCGCATCCGCGAGGTGCTGATGGAGCGCATCTACCAGAGCGACCTGCCGCCCGGCGCGGAGTTCTCGGAAGCGGAACTGGCACGTGCCTCCGGCACCAGCACCATCAGCGTGCGCGAGTTCCTCATCGAGTTCTCGCGCTTCGGCCTGATCGAGAAGAAGCCCCGTGGCGGCTGGCGCCTGCAGGCCTTCGACCGGGCCTTCGCGATGGAGCTGGCGGACGTGCGGCAGATGTTCGAATTCGCCGCCCTCGAGCAGTTCGGCCAGCTGCCGCCGAACGACCCGGCCTGCGCCACGCTGGACGCCCTGATTGCGCGGCACGAGCAGCTGGGCTCCGTGATGCCGGCCCGGCACAAGGATTTTCCGGCGCTGGACCGCGACTTCCACACTTTCCTGATCGGCCTGCTGCACAACCGCTTCGCGCAAGGCCTGTACGACATCGTCTCGCTGGTGTTCCACTACCACTACCAGTGGGACAAGGACGAAGAGCTGGCGCGCAACCAGTACGCGGTGCACGAACACCTGGACATCCTGCGGGCGCTGGCGCGGCGCGACATCGCCGGTGCGCGCGAGGCGATGCGCATCCACCTCGATTCCTCGCGCAGCACGCTGCTGCACGGGATCCGCACCCGAGAACAGAAAACCCACCCGGGCTGAGGCCGCGCTGGCCGGCCCGCCGCAACGGACCACCAGCCCAGCCATGACACACGCCTTTGCCCGCCTTGCCATCCTCCCCGCTGCAGCCCTGCTGCTGATCGCGGCCTCGCCCGTCCACGCCGCCGATCCGAAGCTCGGTGTGGTCCCCACGCCCAATCTCACCGCCGGGATCGACCGGCCACTGCGCTACCGGCCGGAAGGCGCCGACTTCGTCATCGACAATGGCACGGAGTTCTTCAACCGTCCCCTGTATGGCGGCAACAGCGCCTTCCGCGTCGATGGCGGCGACCGGCCGCAGTTCTCCCTGTACCTGCCGGGCCGCGGCGGCAACCTGCGCCTGGGCGTGCGCACGTCAACTGGCACGCTCTGGCTGGACGCAGCGGGCAGCATCACCGCGCGCTACCGGCCCGGCGAGCTGCTGTACGAGATCGGCGATCCTGCCCTGGGCCCGCGCGGCCGCCTCCACCTGGCTGCCATTGCCTATGCGGCCACCGAGGGACTGGGCCTGCAGGTACGGGGCGAGCACCTGGCGAAGGGCGCCGAACTGGTGTTCGCCTTCGGTGCCGGCAACGGCCAGCGGGGCCAGCGCGGCGGCGACATCGGCACCGAGAAGGTGCCGATCGGCGAGTACTTCCAGTTCGCGCCGGAATACGCGCGCGATACCCGTATCGAACTGGTGAAGGATGGCTTCATCGCCACCGGCATGGTGGCCACCATCGGCGCGACCGCCAGCGCGCCCGTGCGCATGGTGCGCGCCGATGCCCGCCAATGGAACGACCTGGCGGCGCTGCTGCAAGCGGGCGAGGGCGGCGACAGTAACGTGGCGCTCGGCCGCATCGCGCTGTCCAGCGAGCCCGTGTACCTGTCGCTGCAGGTAACGGAAGCGGCGAAGGCCGGCGTGCAGGCGGACTACCGCGAGGCGGGCGCCGCCAACGCGAGCGAGAACGGCGCCGCGCAGGGACGGCTGGCCCGCTTCGCACCTGCCGTTCTGGCACAACGCTTTCTCGATGCACGCCGCCATTTCGACGCGCTGCGCAACCGCGTACGGATCGACACGCCCGATCCCTACCTGAACGCGGCGATGGGCGCGCTGAACGTGGCGGCCGATGCCGTGTGGGACGGCGACCAGGCGGCCATCATGCACGGCGCGATCGCCTGGCGCACCAAGCTGCTGGGCTGGCGCGGCCCGTATGCGCTCGATGCGCTGGGCTGGCACGAACGGGCGCGCCAGAACTTCGCCGCCTGGACCGGACGGCAGAACACGGATGCGATTCCCGACCGTGCGCCGCGGGCCGACCCCACCGCCAACCTGGCGCGCAACGAGCCGGGCCTGCATTCGAACGGTGACCTGAGCAAGTCGCATTACGACATGAACCTGGTGTTCGTCGATGCGCTGCTGCGCCACCTGCTGTGGACCGGCGACGCGGCTTTCGCGAAGGCGGCATGGCCCGTGCTGGAGCGCCACCTGGCGTGGGAACGGCGCCTGTTCCGCCGCGAGTTCGGCCCCGCGAAGCTGCCGCTGTACGACGCGTATGCCGCCATCTGGGCCAGCGACGAGCTGTATTACAACGGCGGCGGCGTGACCCACACGTCCGCCTACAACGCCTGGCACAACGAGATGGCCGCACGCATCGCACCGCTGGCGGGCAAGGACCCGGCGCCGTATCTGGCCGAGGCGGCCGCGATCCGCCGCGGCATGCGCGAGCAGTTGTGGATGCCGGACCGCGGCGCCTTCGGCGAATACCGCGACCTGCTGGGTGCGCAGCAGCTGCATCCCAGCTACGGCCTGTGGACCTTCTATCACACGCTCGATTCGCACGTGCCGACGCCGTTCGAGGCGGCGCGCATGGCGGCGGACCTGGACCGGCAGGCGCACCCGATCCCCGTGCGCGGCCCCGGCGTGCCGGCGGACCGGCCATACCGCATGCTGCCGAGCAGCGACTGGATGCCGTACATGTGGTCGATCAATAACGTGGTGATGGGCGAGAACCTGCACACCGCCCTGGCGTACTGGCAGGCGGGACGGCCCGACACGGCGTTCGAGCTGTCGAAAGGGGCGCTGCTGGCCAGCATGTACATGGGGATCAGTCCCGGCAACGTGGGCACACTGAACTACCTGGACGTGTACCGCCGCGAGTCGCAGCGCGACTTCGCCGATGGTTCCGGCGTCACGTCGCGCACGCTGGTGGAAGGCCTGTTCGGCGTGCGGCCCGATGCGCTGGCCGGCGTGCTGACGCTGCGTCCCGGCTTCCCGCGCGACTGGCATCACGCCAGCCTGCGCCATCCCGACCTGGCGATGCGGTGGCGCCGCGAGGGCATGGTGGACCACTGGACCGTGACGCAGAACGGCTCGCGCTTCCGCCAGCTGGCGCTGGAGGTGCCGGCCTGGCGCACGCACGTTGCGCGGGTGACGGTCAACGGCAAGCCGGCCGCATGGCAGGCGGACGACAACGCGGTCGGCGCGCCGCGTCTGCGCATCGCCGTGCCGTTGGCGCAGGAAGCCAGCGTGGCGATCACCTGGCGTGGCGCCGCACCCGCCGCGGATACGCCACCGATCGCATCCCGCGAGGGCTTCCGCCAGCAGCGGCAGGGGGACTTCACCTGGTGGACCGCTTTGCCAGCGTTGGCGCCGGAAGGGGAGGCGGGTGCGGCCGCCTGCGCTTCCGCCTCCGCCGACTGGACGAAGGGCGCCGCGATCCGCTCCCGCCCGGTCGATCTGGGGCCGCTGTTCAACGACCGCCTCACGGCGATCTTCGCGAAGGGCAAATACCAGTCGCCGCGCGCACCGCACGTGACGCTGGCGCTGCCGGCGCAGGGCATCGGTGCCTGGGCGGGCCACCTCAACGCCAGCGCGAACATCGACGATGCCGGCCTGCGCGCGCTGGGTGGAACGCTGCGGCTGCCGAACGGCCTGACCTTTTCCACGCCCTCCGGCAGCGTGCCCAACGTGGCCTTCACCTCGCGCTGGGACAACTATCCGCGCGACGTCACCGTGCCGCTCACCGGCAAGGCCGCGCGCGCCTTCCTGCTGCTGGCCGGCTCGACGAACCACATGCAGAGCCGCATCGACAACGGCGAACTTGTGGCGACCTACGCGGACGGCACGCAGGCGCGCCTGGCGCTGCGCAATCCGGACAACTGGTGGCCGATCGAGCAGGACTACTTCATCGACGATTACCAGTTCCCGTCCTGCGCCGCCGTGCCGCTGCGCGTGGACCTGAAATCCGGCCTGGCCCGCATGCCCGAAGCGAAGGGCAGCCGCGGCACCATCGACGGCGGCGCGGCCACGGTGCTGGCCATGCCGCTCGATCCCTCGCGCACGCTGCAGAGCCTCACGCTGCGCACGCTGGCCAACGACGTGGTCATGGGCCTGATGGGCGTCACGCTGGACGCGACACCGTAGTGATGCGATCTGTTGCGAAATGCGCAACGGCGTGCGCGCGACCGGGGGCAAAGCGGTCAACTGCGTGATCGTTTGCCTCGTCCCCTCTCTTTTTGCAAGGTAATGCTTTTAATATATAAAAGCCGTGGAGACCCGGTGCATTTCAAAACAAGACAGAGAGGGAAGTATGGCAACAGCAATGCAGGCAGGGCCGCATCACGGGCCGAACTCGCGGCTGCGAATCGTGACGCTGGGCGTCCTGGCGCTGGTGGGCACGATCCACGCACAGGTCCAGGCGCAGGCGCAGGCACAATCGGGCGCCGCGGCGACGCCCGAGAACACCGTCGTGGTGACGGGCTTCCGTGAAAGCCTGAACAACGCACTGAACATCAAGAAGAATTCCGACGGCATCATCGACATCATCAAGGCCGAGGACATCTCGAAATTCCCGGATGCGAACCTGGCCGAATCGATGCAGCGCGTGCCGGGCGTATCGGTAGCGCAGGGCGACGGCGGCGAGGGCAAGCAGATCACCGTCCGCGGCCTGAACGCCGGCTTCACGCGCGTGCGCATCAACGGCATCGAAGGCACCACCGCCACCGGCGCCTCCGACATCAACGGCAGCACCAACCGCGGCCGCGCCTTCGACTTCAGCGTGTTCGCCGCGGAGCTGTTCAACAGCCTGGCCGTGCGTAAAACGTCCGAAGCGGGCGTGGAAGAAGGCTCGCTGGGCGCCACCGTCGACCTGCGCACTGCGCGCCCGTTCGACTTCAAGGGCCAGACCGCCAGCATCGGCGCGCAGGGCCTGTACAACACCGTCTCGAAGAAAACCCAGCCCCGCCTGACGGCGCTGTACTCGAACCGCTGGGATACCGGCATCGGCAAGGTCGGCGCACTCGTCTCGCTGGCCTACGCCAAGCGCAGTGCCATCGAGGAGGGCTACGAGTCCGTGGACATCGTGGCCGGTTCCGTCAACGGCGGCTTCTGCTCGCCGATCGGCGCGGCCACGCAGTACCCGGCCACCAATGCCGTCAAGGGCATCGATGCGCAGAACTGCGGCTTCGGCGTGCCCCGTTCCGGCAGCCTGGCCGTGTACAACGACATCATCAACCGCAAGGACGATTTCGGCGGCACCGTGGCCAGCCCGGCGGGCAGCTCGGGCGCCTTCCATCCGCGCATTCCCCGGTACCGCCGCTCGCAGACGGAATACGAGCGCACCGGCATCACCAGCACGCTGCAGTGGCGTCCGGACAGTGCCACCGAGCTCAGTCTGGACGTGATGGGCGGCCGCTACAGCAATACGCGCTACGACAACTACATCCAGGGCATCTCGTTCGGCCGCGACATGACGGAAAACGGCAAGGGCCAGACGTCGATCGTGGATGCCCGCTTCAACGAGAACGGCAGCTGGACCTACGGAAAATTCAACGGCGTGGACGTGCGCAGCGAAGGGCTGGTGGACGTGTACACCACGCTGTTCAAGCAGGCCGTCCTGTCCGGCCACCGCGACGTGACGGACAAGCTGGCCGTGGACGTGATGGTGGGCGTGTCCGACTCGCGCCTGAACAATCCGATGCGCGCCACCGTGCAGATCGATGCGCCGAACGTCAACGGCTTCTCGTGGGACTTCTCGGGCGGCGCGGTGCCGGCGCTGAACTTTGGCATGGACATCTCGAACCCGAACAACTTCTCGTTCGGTCCGCAGGGCGCCGACGGCACCGTGCACGGCAACTTCGTGGGCCGCTACCTGACCACGACGAACCGCCTGAAAACCAGTTCCATCAACCTGAGCTACGAGCTCAATGACAACTTCACGCTGAAGACGGGCCTGTCGAGCCGCCGCAACAGCTGGTTCAACTACGAGGTGCCGTCCGGCGGCATTCCGACGCAGGCGCTGCCGGCCGGCGTGTCGCTGGCCAGCCTGACGCGCCAGATCACCGGCTTCGGCAAGGGCCTCGGTCCGGGCGTGCCGAGTTCGTGGGCGGCGATCGACTTCGACAAGTTCCGCAGCGTGTACGACATCGAATGCCATTGCAGCGACGTGGCGCTGTCCGAATACCAGCTGGGCAACCAGATCAAGCGCGACGTGCAGGAGAAGATCGATGCGCTGTTCCTGTCGACGGACTTCAAGGTGAACGCCTGGGGTCTGCCGCTGCGCGGCAACGTGGGGGTGCGCGGTGCGAATACCAAGACCATCGCCATGCAGCTGATCAAGGACCCTGCCGGCCAGCTGGTTCCGCGCGTGGTCGAACACAGCTACCGCGACTGGCTGCCCGCGTTCAACGTGACGGCCACGCTGCCGAAGGACCTGCTGGTGCGCTTCTCGGCGGGTAAAACGCTGTCGCGCGCCGAGTACGTGGACCTGTCGCCATCGGCGTCGATCAACCTCACCAGCCAGTCCGTCTCGATCGGCAATCCGACGCTCGACCCGATCCGCGCCAACACCTTCGACCTGCAGGCCGAGTGGTACTACGCGAAGAACGCGATGCTCTCGGTGGGCGCCTTCCACAAGGACATCAAGACCTTCATCCAGCGCACCAACGAGCTGATGAAGTATTCCGAGACGGGCCTGTCGAACGCGTACCTGACGTCCACGGGCTGCTCCATCACGGGCGGCACGCCGGTATGCGGCATCACGCCGGATACCGATGTGTCGGTGAGCCGCATGGTCAACACGAAGGGCGGTCCGCTGGACGGCCTGGAAGTGAACTGGCAGGTGCCGTTCACCTTCCTGCCGGGCGCGTGGAGCAATTTCGGCGCGCTGGCCAACTACACGCACGTGAAGTCGAAGATCACCTACATCACGCGAGTGGACAATCCCCGTACCGCTGCCAACGAGCAGCTGACCGAGGAGGCCAACTTCATCGGCCTGTCGCCGAACGCCTACAACCTCACCGTGTACTACGAGGACAAGAAGTTCAGCGCTCGCGTGTCGGCCGCGCACCGCTCGAGCTTCATCCGCGACGTGCTGCGCAACGCCAACGGCAGCGACCACTCGTTCGCCGATCCTTCCACGCGCATCGGCCTGTCGGCCTCGTACAACGTGACGCCGAACCTGCGCCTGTCGTTCGAGGCGCAGAACCTGACGGACGAGGAACTCCGCTACGGCAAGGACACGGAGCGGGACGATACGCTGTTGTACGGGAAAACCGGGCGGTCTTACGTGCTGGGGGCGAACTACAAGTTCTGATGGTGGCGCGCCGGATGTCTCATGGAGCCCCGGCATGCCGGATATCTCATGCGGCGTCCGCTCGCCGGATGTCCCATGCGGCGTCCGCGTACCGGGGTCTGGCACCGCCAATGGCGCAGCAGGAAGCATGGATAGCGCCTGCTGCGGTGCCTGACCCCAGCCTTTTGCTGGATGCATGCCGGAGGCTGGGATCAGGCACCGCAGCGAACGCCAACCGGGCATCGACGCTCCCTGGCCGGCGGTGCCAGACCCGTGGCGCGGGCGCCGCAACCGTGTTCCGCTACACTCTCCTTTCCCCATTCCTCTTCCACCCCATGACCCTCCGCGCCCTCGCACCGGCCCTCCTGTTGTCCCTCCTCGCCTGTGGCCACGCCATCGCGGCGCCCGCCACGCCGGCGCCGCTGACGCTGCCCGCCATGCCGCTGCACGATCCGTTCATCGTGGCCGACAAGGCCAGCCAGACCTACTACCTGTACACGTCGAACGTGCCGTCGATGAGCGGGCAGTGCGGCGTGGGCATCATGGCCTACACGAGCCGCGACCTGAAGAACTGGTCCAGACCCACCGTGGTGTTCGACCTCCCGAAAGGCGGCTGGGCGAACGGCGGCGGGTGGGCGCCGGAAGTGCATGCGTGGCGGGGCAAGTACTACCTGTTCACCACGCTGCACAACGAAAGTGCGAAGCTGGACCAGCCGTCCGTGTCCGGCTGGCCTGCCCACCGCCGCGGCACGATCCTGGCCGTGGCGGACGGCCCGAAGGGCCCGTTCCTGCCGGTGAACGGCGGCGAACCCATCGCACCGGCCAGCCTGATGACACTGGACGGCACGCTGCACGTCGACCGCGACGGCAAGCCGTGGTACGTGTATGCGCACGAGTGGGTGCAGACGGGCGACGGCACCATCGAAGCCATGCCGTTGACGGCGGCACTGCAGCCGGCCGGGAAGCCGGTCCTTTTGTTCAAGGCCTCCAGCGCCGCCTGGTCGAAAGGCGACCGGCCGGTGGGTGCCGACGGCACGCCGGCCAAGCAGAACGTGTACGTGACGGACGGCCCGCAGCTGTATCCGTCGCAGGACGGCAGCCTGCTGATGCTGTGGTCCAGCTACGACAAGGATGGCTATGTGCAGTCGGTGGCGCGTTCCGCCTCCGGCCGGTTGCAGGGACCGTGGGAGCAGCTGGAACCGATCGTGCGGCGCGATTCCGGCCACGGCATGCTGTTCGATGCCTTCGACGGCAAGCGCATGCTGGTGCTGCACCGGCCGTTCAAGAACGCGCGCGGCAAGCTGTACGAAGTGCGCGATGCGGGCGGGCGCATCGAAGTCCTGAACGAGCGCGTCGACCTCGATGGCGACCACGTGATGGGACCGCTGGCGCCGCCGCAGCGCGGCAAGTGCCCGGCCGCTGCCGGCGACTGATCCCAAGATCTCTATAGCATCCCGCAGCCACGGCCCCGTGGTTGCGGCCACACATCCGCGATGCATCCTGCAGCACGGCCCCGTGACTGCGCCGCCACACCGGCATCCTCCAGTCACCGCCCCATGACTGCGCCGCCACGCCGGCATCCTGCAGCCACCGCCCGTGGCCCCGGCGATACACCACGACGCATCGTCCCAGGTCCCGCTCCCGGGTCGCAAACCGGTAGTCATCGGCCGGCATGATAAATCTGGTGATCGCACCACGGGTGATGGTAAATTCATATCGCTGGCCCAGCACCGTACCGCTTGCATCTCACTACCAGAACAGGAGACGACGATGAGCAACGTACCTGGTTCCCTCCGCACGAGCATCCGCCCGAATGGCTTCAAGCGCGCGCTGCAGCGCGGCGAACTGCAGGTGGGACTGTGGTCCGGCCTGTCCAGCAGCGTGACCGTGGAAGTGCTGGCCAACGCCGGCTTCGACTGGCTCCTGCTCGATACGGAACACTCGCCGAACGAACTGCCGATGGTCCATTCGCAGCTGCAGGCGATCGCGCAGGGGCCCACGCACCCGATCGTGCGGCCGGCCTGGAACGACACGGTGCTCATCAAGCGCTTCCTGGACGTGGGCGTGCAGACGCTGCTGATCCCGTTTGTGCAGAACGCGGACGAAGCGCGCGCGGCCGTTGCCGCCACGCGCTATCCGCCCCATGGCGTGCGGGGTTTTTCGGCCGCCTCGCGGGCCAACGACTATGGCCGCATGGCCGGTTATGCGGCCGGCTGCGCGGCAGAGATCTGCCTGCTGCTCCAGGTGGAAACGCCGCTGGCGCTTGCCAATATCGAGGAGATCGCCGCGGTCGAGGGTGTCGACGGCATCTTCATCGGACCCGGCGACCTCGCCGCGTCGATGGGCCATGTGGGCAACCTGAAGCACCCGGAGGTGGTGGAGGCCATCACCGGTGCCATCGGCCGCATCGTCGCCACGGGCCGCGCGGCGGGCGTGCTGATGGGCGACGAAACGCTGGCACACCAGTTCATCGAGGCCGGCGCCACCTACACGGCGGTGGGCAGCGACATCAACCTGCTGGCGCGCGGTGCCGAAGCCCTGGCGGCGCGGTTCAAGAGCCCCGCCTGACGATCCGCCATCTAACAGGAGAGAACGGCGATGAGCAAAGTGGGATTCATTGGGCTGGGCATCATGGGCGCGCCGATGGCCGCCAACCTGCTGAAGGGCGGCCACGAGCTGTACGTCACGGCGCGCAAGGCCGTGCAGCCCGAGCTGCTGGCACTGGGCGCGATCGCTGTCGGCTCCGCGCGCGAGGTGGCGCAGCAGGCCGACATCATCATCACGATGGTGCCCGATACGCCGGACGTGGCGGAGGTGCTGTTCGGCGAGGGCGGCGTGGCGCAGGGCCTGGCGCCCGGCAAGATCGTGGTGGACATGAGTTCCATCTCGCCGATCGAGACGAAGGTTTTTGCGCGCCGCATCAATGCCTTGGGCGCCGCCTACCTGGATGCCCCCGTGTCCGGCGGCGAGGTGGGCGCGAAGGCGGCCACGCTGACCATCATGGCGGGCGGCCCGCAGGCGGCCTTCGACATCGTGCGCCCCCTGTTCGAGCTGCTGGGCCGGAACATCACGCTGGTGGGCGATAATGGCGACGGCCAGACCACCAAGATGGCGAACCAGATCATCGTGGCGCTGAACATCGAGGCGGTGGGCGAGGCGCTGCTGCTGGCCTCGCGCATGGGCGCCGACCCGGCGAAGGTGCGGCAGGCGCTGATGGGCGGCTTTGCCGCATCGCGCGTGCTGGAAGTGCATGGCGAACGGATGATCACGCGGGCCTTTGCGCCCGGCTTTCGCATCGCGCTGCACCAGAAGGACCTGAACCTGGCGCTGGACAGCGCGCGGCAGGTGGGCGTGAGCCTGCCCAACACGGCCCATGCGCAGCAGCTGTTCAACAGCTGCGCGGGCCATGGCGGCGGGGCACTGGACCATTCGGCGCTGGTGCGGGCGCTGGAGATCGCCGCGGGCCATGAAATCGGCAATGGATGAGGGATGGTTGCAGCAATGAGCGAAGCGATGAAGAGAGCGAAGCCGGAGGCGCTGAGCGACACCATGCCGGGCAAGGACCCGGCCGCACCGGCCGCACTGTTGCGCCGCATGTTCGACGCGGCCGTGGCCGCGGCGCAGCCGGCCCTGTGCCTGCCGCCGCACCTGCCGGCGCCGCCGCGCGGCCGCACGCTCGTGATCGGCGCCGGCAAGGCATCGGCCGAAATGGCGCGCGTCGTCGAGCAGCACTGGCCGGGCGCACTGGCAGGGCTGGTGGTCACGCGCTACGACTACGGCGTGCCCTGCGAGCGCATCGAGATCGTCGAAGCGGCCCACCCGGTGCCGGATGCGGCGGGCATGGCGGCCGCGCAGCGCATGCTGGCGCTGGTGAAGGGACTCACGGCGGACGACCTGGTGATCTGCCTGATCTCCGGCGGCGGCTCCAGCCTGCTGGCGCTGCCCGATCCGTCGCTCGACCTGGCGATCAAGCAGGACATCAACCGCGCACTGCTGCGCAGCGGCGCCACCATCGGCGAGATGAACTGCGTGCGCCGCCATCTCTCCGCCATCAAGGGCGGGCGGCTGGCGGCAGCCTGCCACCCGGCGCGCGTCGTCACGCTGCTGATCTCGGACGTACCGGGCGACGATCCGGCCGACATCGCCTCCGGCCCCACCTGCGCGGACCGCACCACCTGCGCCGATGCGCTGGCGATCCTGCGCCGCTACGGCATCGCCGTGCCGGACAGCGTCATCGAGCTGCTGGAGAGCGGCCGCGGCGAGTCCGTCAAGCCCGGCGATTGGCGGCTGGAGGGCAACGACGTGCGCATCATCACGGCGCCGCAGATCGCGCTGGAAGCCGCGGCGAAGGTCGCGCAGGAAGCCGGCGTGGCGGTGCACATCCTGGGCGACAGCATCGAGGGGGAGGCGCGCGACGTGGGCATCGTCATGGCCGGCATCGCGCGGCAGGTGGCGCTGCGCGGCCAGCCGTTTACGACGCCCTGCGTGCTGCTGTCCGGCGGCGAAACCACCGTCACCGTGCGCGGCGCCGGGCGGGGCGGGCGCAACGTGGAGTTCCTGCTGTCGCTCGGTGTCGCGCTCAACGGCCTGGACAAGGTACACGCGATCGCCTGCGATACGGACGGCGTGGACGGCCAGGAGGAAATCGCCGGCGCGCTGCTGTTCCCCGACACGCTGGCACGCGCCTGGCAGCTGGGCATCCGGCCGCGCGACAGCCTGGCCAATAATGACGGCCACGGTTTCTTCCAGGCGCTGGGCGATTCCGTCGTCTGCGGGCCCACGCTGACCAATGTGAACGACTTCCGGGCCATCCATATCGCTTAGCAGCCGTTGCGGCATGCCGCCTGGCAACCCGAAATCCCTCCTATGTAGTGCAGCGTACAGTGCTGGCAGGGCTGCCGGCGTAGCCTGCGGGTTTTCCGATGACAGGAGAGCTCATGGCGACCGTCCGCTCGTGGCCACGCTGCCGCCCGATCCCCTGCAAGCCGTGGCGCGACAGTGCCTGCCGCAAGGAGCTGCGCGATGCAGGTGCCTGAAGCCGCCCGCGCCAGCGCGGCGCTGCCGGCCGTCTTCGTGATCTGTACCGTGCTGGCCGTGGCCAACCTGTGCGGCTGGCTGTTCGGTATCCGGCAGCTGGTCTCCATGGCGCCCGGCCTGCCGGCCATGGTGCCGGTCACTGCGCTGCTGTCGCTGCTGATGGCGGGCGGCCTGTGGACGTCATGGCGTTGGCCGCAGCGGCCGTTCATCGCGACGGCAGGGCCCGCGGCCGTCATCGCGCTGGGCCTGGTCATCGAAACGTGCTACCTGGCCGGCGCGGCACCGGGGCCGTTCCTGCTGGTGCAGGCGGGCCGCGAAAGCGGGTACAACCTGTCTTCCCCCGTGACGGCCGGCATGTTCATCGCGCTCGGCCTTGCGTCGCTCCTGCTGGCCAGGGGAGCGAAGGTCAGGACGGCGCAGGGCATCGGGCTGGGGGTGTTCCTGCTCGCGCTGCTCAACCTCACCGGCTACCTGTTCCGCGACACCTCCCTGTTCGCGCTCCTGCCGGGCCGCGGGACCTCGATCCTCACGTCGCTGCAGGTCCTCTTGCTGGCCGCCGGCGTGCTGCTGCTGCGTCCCGGCAGCGGGCTGATGGCGGCGATGACGGGGCGCTCGCCCAGCGCGCGCATTGCACGCCGGCTGCTCGTCTCGGCGTTCCTGGTGCCCGTCGCCACCGGCGCGGCGCTGTTCGCCTCGGCGCAGGCGGGCCTGTTCGACATGCCCAGCGTGCTGCCGCTGTTTGCCTGGCTCGTGGTCGTGCTGCTCTTGACGATCATCTGGCGTTTCGCGCTGCAGTTGCGCACCGTCGACCTGGCCCGTGCCGCCGCGCGGGCCGAACTGCAGGCCGCGCTGGAGGCGCTGCGGGCCGAGCATGACCGCAAGGACATCTTCCTGGCCACGCTGGCGCACGAGCTGCGCAATCCGCTGGCGCCCGTCAGCGCGGCGGCCGACGTGCTGCGCCTCGGCGGCGCGGCGAGCGTGGAGGACCGGCGCCGGCTGGGCAACGTCATCGGCACGCAGGTGGGCAATATCGTCGATCTCGTCAACGACCTGCTCGATGTCGAGCGGATCACGCGCGGCCGCCTCGCGCTGGACCGTCAGGTGCTGGACATCCGCGAGCCGATCGCCGGCGCCTTCGAGTAGGTGCGTCCGCTGATGGTGCGCAAGCAGCACGCCTGCCACCTGCACCAGCCGCCGCACCCGGTGCACGTGCGCGGCGAAAAGCGCCGGCTGGTGCAGATCCTCGCCAACCTGCTCAACAACGCCGCCAAGTACACGGCGCCGGGTGGCGTGATCGACGTGCGGGTGACGGTATCGGCAGCCCAGGTCGAGATCTCGGTCGAGGACAATGGCGTGGGCATGCCGGCGGCCCTGCTGCCGGACGTGTTCGATACCTACACGCAGGCGGCGCCGACGCCGGACCGGGCGGAGGGCGGACTGGGCCTCGGCCTGGCGCTGGTGAAGGAGCTGGTGGCGCTGCACAACGGCACCGTGCACGCGGCCAGCGCGGGACCGGGTCGCGGCAGCACGTTCACGCTGACGTTGCCGCTGGCAGGCGCCGACGTGCCGGCGCCAGCGTCCATGGCCTGAGCGTTCCTGCCGGCGGTGCGCGATGGCGTTACGGACGCAGGTCGTTCTCCGCCTTCGGCGGCTGCGCCAGCACCCACATGAAGTAAAGCGCCTTGGCGGCCCTGGCACGCGTGACCTGCACCTGCGGTTCGATCTGGCGGCCGTTGACCATGCGGCCGCGCGCGATGCCCGCTTCCGAGCGGATCAGCCCCAGCTCGTACGCCTCCTTCAGCTTCGCCGCGTACTGCGGCGAGACGGCCGCCGTATCCGTCAACTGCGGCCAGCGCACCAGCGGGTAGTACATCGCGCCCTGCGTGCCCGTGTCCAGGTTCGGATCGTAGCCCGGGCTGCCCGGCAGCACTGTCTTGCCGTTGTAGTCGGTCATGTAGGCGGGCTTCGTGCGGAACTTGGCCTGGTACGCGTCGTACAGGATGGCGCCCATCATTTCGCGGGACAGCGGGCCGGCGGCATACCGGGAGAGCGCTGCCTCGGGAAGCTGCATGAGCTTCGCCAGCGCCGCGCTGAACTCGCGCGTGTCCATCGGCGCCGCCGGATTGAAATTGCCGTGCGCATCCTTGCGCAGGGCACCGAGCTGCAGCAGCTTCTCGATCTGGTTGCGGTAGTAGGCACCGTCACCGGTGACGATGTCGTTGGCGATTATTGGGTACAAGGCCGACCAGTCGTTCTTCGTCACGGCTGCGCGCACATCGGCACGCAGGCTGGCGACGATCCGCGCCGCCACCTCGTCATCCTGTGACAGTCTCTCGAGCTCCGTCACCACCAGCCGCGCATACTGCTTCGCCAGCGCTTCCTTGTAGTGCGTGCCGTCGATCTTGTTGGACGGGTGGCCGTTCGCATAGCTGCCGTCGTTGGTCTTGCCGGGCGTCTCGCCCGCCTCGATCGACATGACCATCGCGGTGATGGCCTGCTGGCCGGCGGCGTTGTAGTACTCGACGCTGCGCGCGTTCAGGTCCACGACCGGCACGTGCAGCTCGGCGCCCAGCTTCTTCATCAGCTCGGGGAAGTGGCGCTTGCCGAACGAGTTCACGTACGGCTCGCCCGGCTTCGGCGTGCCGTTCACACGCGACATCGGCGTGACGAACACGGGCACCATGCCGCGCGCGCGGATCGCCGGCACGTAGACGTCGCGGATGAATTCCTCGTACATCGCTTCCGTGGAGCCGCGGCCATAGCGGCGCGTCTCGTCGAGGCTTTCGTCGTTGTGGCCGAACTGGATCATCACGATGTCGCCCGCGTAGCCCGTCATCAGCAGGTCGTTCAGCCGGCCTTCGTTGTAGGCGTTACGGAACGAGCGGCCGCCCATCGAGTAGTTCACCACCCGCACCTTCGAGGCATCGAACAGCTGGTCGAACACCTGGCCCCAGCCGCTCATCGGCGCCTCGTCGAAAGTGTAGGACTTCACGGTGGAGTCGCCCAGCGTGTAGATCGCCGGCTGGACGTCGGCGGGGCGCGGCCGTGGCGGCAGCGGCGTCAGCACGATCTCCGCCACGCCGACCGGCACGCCGGCTTTGGCCGGCTCGATCTCCACGTCGATGTAGCCGCGCCCGTTCACGTAGCGGTACGACCAGTCGCGGCCCTGCGCCACCACGCTCGTCTGGTTCGGCATCAGGCTGGCCGCATCCCAGAACACGGCGGGCGTGAGCCGGCTGGTCTGCATGCCGGTCAGCGACACCACCGTGTCGGCCGCATCGGAGGTGGTGCGCACCTTCACGGCATAGGCACCGGGCGCGGCCTTGATGCGGAACGCCATGCCGTAGTTGTTGTAATGGTCGGTGGCCGCATTCGGATCGACGGCGGCTTCCGTGATCACGTAGCCTGCCGCGGTGCTGCGGATCCCTTCCGTGTGGACGGAACGGGCCGGCAGGGCGCCGGTCTGGTTGACGAAGCCGTAGCCGGTGGTGGCGCTGTACAGCGGCGCGCTGCCGGTCCAGCGCACGGCCGTCGCGCCGGGCTTCGGCTGGCCCGTGAAGTCGTAGCGCAGTTCGGCGGGTGCCGGCTGCGCGGCGGCCACCGCCGTCAGGAACAGGCCTGCCGCCAGTGCCGCGGTCCGGCCGATCAGGTTTTTCATGAGGTCATTCCTTCGTGGCCTTCTTCGGGCCGTACTGGTAGGTGCGCACCTTGTCGGTGATCGCGATGTCCGGGTTGGTAATGAGCCGGATCATCTCGAAGCCGGCCAGCAGGGTCGGTCCGTAGCCGGCCATCGCATTGATGCTGACCGGGCGGTTGTAGTAGTAGACGTTGTCGCCGGCGAAGGTGGTGGCCACGACACCGTCCGACAGCGCGCCATCGGCGCCGATGCGTGACGAGACGCCCGCCCAACCCGCCTGCGCGATCGCGCCGTACGTGGTGGGACTGATCCAGCCCTGGTTGATGGCATGCGCGATCGCGTAGACGAACATCGCGCTGCCGGAGGTTTCCAGGAACGAGTCCTGCCGGTCCAGCATCTGGTGCCACAGGCCCGCGCCGGACTGCAGTTTGGCGATGCCGCGCAGCGCCTTGCGGTGCTGGGCCAGCACCTGCTGGTAGCCCGGATGGTCCTGCGGCAGCACGTCCAGCAGGTCGGACATCGCCAGCACGCACCAGCCGTTGGCGCGGCCCCAGTAGAACTCCGGCGCCTCCGGATTGTTCTGGTTCCAGCCGTGCATGTAGATGCCCAGCCCCTTGTCGAACAGGTAGCCGGACATGTTCAGCACGTTCTTCACGGCGTCGTCGAAGTACCGGCGTTCGCCCGTCATGCGGCCCATCTCGGCCAGCGCGGGGATGCTCATGTACATATCGTCCGCCCACACGGACCAGGCCTGCGGGCGGTTGCGCGCCAGCGTGCCATCCGGCAGGCGCACCTGTTTGTTCGCCACCCAGTCGCTGCTGATCGCGATCTGCGCCGACATGTCCGGCCCGATCTTCGCCAGCCGGGCGCGCACCATCGCCGCCGTCATCGAGCCGGCATCGTCCAGCGCATGCGGGGCGATGAAGCGCGCGAAGCTGTTCGCGCGGCCCAGCTTGAAGCGTTCCTCCTGGGCGCGGAAGTAGGGCAGGCGCTCCTTGAAGAAGGCCAGGTGGCGCTCCGTCATCGCCGTCCATTTCGGGTCGCCCGTCAGGCGGCGGCCCAGCAGCAGGCCCGCATGCATCACGCCCATCTCGTAGTTCATGATGCCGAAGTCGTTCGGCGACGGTGCCACGACCGCATCGGCCGTGGGCGTGGCGAAGTCCGTGACGGGCCGGCCGGTCTTGCGGTCGACGATGCGGCTGGGCGTGGCGCGGTCGATGAAGCCGCGCACCAGGTCCATCTGCGCCGTGATCTCGGCCACCACCGGGAATTTGTACGGCACCGGATAGGTGGGCTCCAGCGGATCGTTCGGATTCCTGTTGTCCGGATTGCGGTACGGCCCCACCGCGTAGGCGGGGGACGCGATGGCCGCGGCCAACATCAGGCAGACGGTCCTGCGGTTCATTTGGTCACGCGGAAGTAGTCGACATCGAGCGTGGCGCCGGAAGCCCTGGCCGAGGCGCTGCTGCTGTACAGGCCCATCTGCGCGCCGACCCAGTGGCCCTTGGTGGCGGAGAACACCGGGCCGGCATCGGTGAATTTTTTGCCGTCGGCGCTGTACTGCAAACGCGCCTGCGCATCGTCCGCCATCACCAGGCGCAAGGTCAGCGAAGCTGGCGCTTTCGGCAGCACGACCGTTTCCGCTTCCGTGCAGCGTGGCCTGAACGGCGTGCAGGTGGTGTACACCAGCTGCAGATCCGCTCCCTGCCGGCGCAGGCCCAGCGAGGCGTAGCTCTGGCCGTTCAGGATCAGGCCCGCGCGGTCGCCGTCGGCGGCGCCTTTCAGTTCGATGCGCGTCTCGGCCGTGAAGGTGGTCGCCGGCAGCTTCTGCGCCACGATGTTCGGCGAAGCGCGCACGTAGTCCTTCGAGTCGGGGAAGGCCAGCACGGGCAGGCGCAGGAAGCCGGGGCGGGCGGTCAGCGAGTAGTAGCCCTGCTGCGGATTGGCGTTCCACTGCCATTGCAGGCCCAGCGACTTGCCCGTGAAGTCGTCGCTGGTGGCCGGCACGGCGACCTTCTGGCCGGCTACCGGCTTCTGGTAGGTGGCGACCGGATTGCCGATGCCGGCTTTGGGGCCCGGCGTGCCGATGACGGGCCAGCCATCCTGCCACGTCATCGGCTGCAGGTGCACCACGCGGCCATAGGCCTTGCGGTCCTGGAAATGCAGGAACCAGTCCTTGCCGTCCTGGGCGCGCACCCAGCCGCCCTGGTGCGGACCGTTGACCTGCGTGCCGCCCTGTTCCATCACGATGCGGTCCTCGTACGGGCCGTCGATCGTCTTCGAACGGAACACGGACTGCCAGCCTTCCTCCACGCCGCCGGCCGGCGCGAAGACATAGTAATAGCCTTCGTGCTTGTAGAACTTCGGCCCTTCCAGCGTGCGGTAGCCGGCCAGCCGGTTGCCGTCGATGACCACCTTGCCCTGCGCGTCCAGCACGCGGCTGCCGTCCGGCGCCATCGGGTGCAGGGTGAGGATGTTGTTCACGCCCGCGCGGCTCTTGGCCGACGCATGCAGCAGCCAGGCCTTGCCATCGTCGTCCCACAGCGGCGTCGGGTCGATCAGGCCCTTGCCCGGCAGGACCAGCACGGGTTCGCTCCACGGCCCGGCGAAGTCCTTTGCCGTCGTCACGTAGATGCCGTGGTCCGGATCGGGATAGAAGATCCAGAACTTGCCGTCATGGTGGCGCAGGCAGGGCGCCCACACGCCGGCGCCGAAGCGGGGCGTCTCGAAGTGCGCCACCGGCACCTGCTTCGGCAGCGCGTGGCCCACGATCGTCCAGTTCACCAGGTCCTGCGACTGCAGCAGCGGCAGGCCGGGCGCGCTGTTGAAGCTCGACGACGTCATGTAGTAGGTGTCGCCCACGCGGATCACGTCCGGATCCGAATAGTCGGCGTTCAGCACGGGGTTCTGGTACTTGCCGTTGCCCAGGTCCGCGCCCCAGGCTTCGGCCGCATGGGCCGGGAAGGCCAGCGTGGCCAGCATCAACGGGAGGGCGGCCAGCGTGGCCGGCATGGAAGGGAAGCGCTGCATGGGTCTCCTGCTTGTTCTTGTACGTTCGCGGATCGGTCAGGCCGGCGCAATGCGGCCTGACCAGCTCCCGCAAGCATCGCCCAAAATGCAGGGCGACGCAAACATAATTTTGCGCATCGGCGGTGCGAAAAAACGTGAAACCCCGAATGAGGCCGATCTGTTTGCGAGATCGAAGCGGTGCTTGGCCGGGCCGCGAAAGGTCGGTTAAACTGGTCAGGCCAAAACTAAAACAAGGAGACAAGATGCTGCGTTCCACCGCCATGCTGGCACTGGTGTGCCCCGCCCTGATATCGTTTGCCGCGCAGGCCTCGGATGCGGTGACCCGTATCGAAGCCGATGCGCCGGTGCGCGTGACCGGCACCGCCGCCCCGGCCGACAGCTATGTCGAGGCGCGCTTCCGGCCGCTGGCGCCGGGCCGCGACGGCAAGCTGTACGTGGTGGGCCGCTACCAGGACGAGAAGAACTGGTACGGCGCCGGCGTGGCCTTCCAGGGCACGACGGGCCGCGTGCAGGTGGAGGTGGTGCGCATGCAGGATGGCCAGCTGACGCGCCTGAAGCAGTTCGGCCGCGCCGGCGCCAGCGATGGCCGGTTCAACACCGTGCGGCTGGAGATGGCCGGCGCGAACCTGGCCGCCTACCTGAACGGCGAACGCGTGACGATCGCCGTCGATGGCGCCTTGCCGCTGCCGGGCCGGTATGGCGTGTTCGCGCAGGGCGCCGCATTCGAGGTTGGCACGCCCGTCGCGGGGGATGCGGCGGACAAGCCGGCCCGCCTGGCGCTGGCCCGTGCGCCGCAGCGCGTGCAGCTGTCGGTGGGCGATGCGGCCGTAAGCCTGCCGGTCAGCGCGCTCGGTTCGTATCGGTTGCCCGATGCCGCGGCAGCACCCGTACGGCTGGCCACGCGCAGCTTCATCACGCAGGGCGCGATCCAGGATGCCGCGGCTGCGGCCACCGGCGCGCAGCCCTTCCGCTTCACGGCCGTTGCCGCCGATCCTGCGCTACTGCGCGTGCAAGTCGCCGATGGCGCCGTCAGCCTGGCGCCGGTCGCCGCCGGCACCACCACCGTCATGCTGACCAGCGTCGACGATCCGAACGTGCTGTCCGTGATCGATGTGCAGGTGGCTGCGGCCAGTGCACCGGCGCCGGCGTCATACAAGCTCGCAGGTGCGGTCACGCCCGCGATCGGCGAACGCGATGTGCCGGCCGATACGCCGCTGCGGCTGCACTTCGATGCGGCGCCGACGCTCGGCATGTCCGGCGGTGCGATCCGCGTGTACCGCAAGCGCGATGGTGCGCTGGTGGACACGGTGCGGGCGGGCGGCGAGTCGGACCAGTTGGGCTACGAAGGCCAGCCGTTCCGTCGCGCGCTGCGCCTGCAGCCGATCGCGATCGAGGCCCGCGAGGCCATCGTCCACCTGCACAGTGCGAAGCTGCGGCCGGGCGAGGAATACATCGTGACCGTGGATGACGGCGTCTTCAGCGGCACGCTGGGCGGCCAGCCGTTTGCCGGCATCGCGAAAGGGCAGGGCTGGGCCTTCCGCACGAAGGCGACCCTCCCGCGCGGCGCGCGCTTCGTCGTGGACGACGACGGCAAGGCCGATTTCCGCACCGTGCAGGGCGCGCTCAATCACGTCATGCAGCACACTGCGCGCACGGCGCCGGTGACGGTGGAGATCCGCAATGGCCGCTACCAGGAACAGCTGTACCTGCGCGGGAAGGACAACGTCACGCTGCGTGGCCAGAGCCGCGATGGCGTCGTGATCGACGCGCAGAATGGCGATGGCCTCAACCCTGGCTCCGGCACCGCCCAGGAAGCGCGCTCGCCCGGCATCACGGGCGGCCGCGCGCTGTTCCTGATCGAGGACGCGGACCTCGTCACGCTCGATACGCTGACGATCCGCAACAGCGTGCTGCGTTCCGCACCCAACGGTGGCCAGGCAGAGACGGTCTTCTTCAACAGCGAGGGCCGGCTGGTGGCAAAGAACGCCAGCTTCTTCAGCGAGCAGGACACCATCCAGGTGCGCGGCTATGCGTGGTTCTACCGCACGCTCGTTGCCGGCAATGTCGATTTCATCTGGGGGAACAACCACGCCGCGCTGTTCGAGGAGAGCGAGATCCGCACGGTGGGCGATAGCGCAAATTCACAAGGCGGCGGCTACGTGCTGCAGGCGCGCACGGTGGGCGCGAATGACCGGGGCTTCCTGTTCCTGAACAGCCGCCTGACGCACGGTCCGGGCCCGACGGGCAACGACGTGCCGGCCGGCGCCACCTGGCTGGCCCGCAGCGCCGGCTACGCAACGGCCTGGGACCACATCGCCTTCATCGACTGCCGCATGGGCCCGCACATCGCGCCGGGCGGCTGGGCCGGCAACGGTGTGGCGAAACAGCCGGCACCGAATCCGCTCGCCGCCTCGGCCACCGCCGGCTGGCGCGAAGCGGGCTCGATGGACCTGGACGGCAGGCCGCTCGACCTGTCCCGCCGCGCCAACGGCCGCGTCCTGACGCCCGACGAAGCCAAAGCCGCCTACACCACCCGCGCAGCCTTCTTCGCCGGCTTCCCGGGCGGCTGGAACCCGCGGCCGTAGCCATTGCCGAGCTCGTGTCCACCTTGGGGTCAACCCCGTTTTCGGACACGGGCTCAGCAATAACAACGGCGCGAACCCGCGCATTGTTGAGTCCGTGTCCGATTTTGGGGTTGACCCCCAGGTGGACACGGGCTCGACAGTCAAGCTGCCGGCGGGTGGTATAGCATCGCGACATTGCACCGCTCGTAGCGGGCGCCGTAGCGGGCCATGATGCCGGCGTCGTGCCGGAAGCCGAGCTTTTCATACAGGTGGATGGCGGGCGCACACTTGGTGTTGCTGAGCAGGTAGAGGGGATCGGCCTGCAATGCCATGGCCCGGTCGATGATGGCGGCCAGCAGGAACTCGCCGGCCTTCAGGCCCCGTGCCGATGCGCGCACGCCCATCTTGGTTAGCTCGAAGCCGCCCTCGCTCGTCTTCTGCAGCGCGCAGGTGCCCACGATGCCGAGTCCCCGCGCTTCGACGAACAGCACCACGCCGCCCTGGTCGACGATGCTGGCGCGGGGATTTTCCAGCACCACGCGGTCGGTCGGCTCCATGCTGAACATCTCGCTGAGCCACGCCACATTGATGTCGTGGAAGTGGTGCGCCAGGTCGTCGCTGAATTCGCGGATCGTCAGCAGCTGTGGGTTGGCGCGTGCCGCCAGCACGTCCAGCGGCGTGGCTTCCAGCGTGCCTTCCAGCTCGGCCAGCTGCCGCATGAAGGCGTCCGCACGGTCGCCGAGCAGTGCCTTGGCGGCTTCCTCCACCTGCGGCCAGACATAGACGCGGGCGCGGGCCAGCGCCGCTTCACCGGCCGGCGTGAGCGACACGGTGCGCTGCCGCTGGTCCTCGCCCGAGTGGGAAGCCACCATGCCCATCTCGGTCAGCTGGCCGATGCTGCGCGTGATGCCCGGCTGGCTCACGCCGATGAGCTGCGCCAGTTCGCCGATGGTGCGCGCCTGCCCGTCGAGCGCCGCCAGGATCGGCTGGTGCGGGGGCTGCAGCGGCAGGCCCGCATTGGCCGACACCTTGGTGGCGCCGGCCTGCATGCGCTCGCCCAGCCGTTTCAGGCGGCTGCCCAGAAACAGTATGCCGATGTCCTGCAAAAGATCCGTCATTCCGCTATCTCCATAACACGATATATAACAGTGTATGCAAATGGACGGCGGCCGTCAAATACTCTCGAAGGCCGATGCACTTAACGCTATCGAAAAGTGCAAACTGATTCCCACTGTCGGGATAAGTTGTTTAAACTACCATCGGATGCATGTCATCCGCCGATACCGATAAGACAGATAAAACATCAAGGAGACCCTATGCGTTGTACGACCCTGGCCCTGGCGATCTCGCTGGCGCTGTCCAGCCTCGCCCATGCCGCACAAGCACCGGTAGCGGCCGCGCCCGCCGAGTGGGAGCAGCCGGAAGTATTCGCCGTGAACCGGGAGCCGATGAAGGCCACGTTCTTCAACTTCGAGAGCGTGGAGCTGGCGAAAGCGGGCGACATGAGCCGCTCGAAGCGCTACCGCTCGCTGGACGGCGCCTGGCAGTTCGCGTGGACGAAGGGCGTGGCCAACCGGCCGGCGGACTTCTACAAGCCCGGTTTCGACGTGTCGGCCTGGAAGACGATCCAGGTGCCCGGCATGATGCAGGCGCAGGGCTTCGGCGTGCCGGAGTTCTACAACATCGTCTACCCGTTCCCGCTGAACGAGCCGTACATCCCGCATGACGTCAACGAGGTGGGCTCGTACCGCCGCGATTTCGACGTGCCGGTCGACTGGCAGGGCCAGCGCATCTACCTGCACATCGGTGCCGCCGGTGCCGCCTACTACATCTGGGTCAATGGCGAGAAGGTGGGCTATTCGGAAGACTCCAAGCTGCCGTCCGAATTCGAACTGAGCAAGTACGTCAAGCCGGGCAGGAACACCATCGCCATCGAGGTGTACCGCTATGCCGATGGCTCCTACCTGGAAGACCAGGACTTCTGGCGCCTGTCCGGCATCGAGCGCAGCGTCTACGTCTACGCCGAAGGGAACACGCGCCTGCGCGACTACACGGTCACCGCCGGCCTGGACAAGGCTTACCGGGACGGCGTGTTCGCGCTGGAAGCGCAGCTGACCGGCAAGGCCACCGTCACCGCCACGCTGTTCGATGGCGACAGGCAGGTGCTGACGACGAGCGCCTCCGGCAATGCGAAGCAGGCCGCGAAACTGAACGGCAAGCTGCCGTCGGTGCGCCAGTGGTCGGCCGAGACGCCGAACCTGTACCGGCTGCAGATCGAGGTGAAGGACGACAAGGGCCAGCTGATTTCCGCCACGTCGCGCAAGGTCGGCTTCCGCACCGTGGAGATCCGCGATGGCGAAGTGCAGGTCAACGGCCGCCGCGTGATGTTCAAGGGCGTCAACCGCCACGAGCACGATCCCGTCACCTACCGCGTGATGTCCGAGGCGCTGATGCGCAAGGATATCGAGCTGATGAAACAGGCCAACGTGAACGCCGTGCGCGCCTCGCACTACCCGAACGATCCGCGCTGGTACGACCTGGCCGACGAATACGGCCTGTACGTGTGGGACGAAGCCAATATCGAAACGCACGGCTACATGCAGGCCGGCGACCAGGCCGGGGGCAAGGACCGCGAGAAGATCCAGCTGGGCTACAAGGCGCACTGGCGCGCCGCGCACCTGGACCGCGTGGAGCGCATGGTCGAGCGGGACAAGAACCATCCGTCCGTCGTCATCTGGTCGCTGGGGAACGAGGCGGGCACGGGCCCGAACTTCGAGAATGCCGCCAAGTGGATCCGCAAGAACGACTCGTCGCGTTTGATCAGCTACCTGGGCCACGGCACGATGAGCGGCGAGCACAAGCCGAACAGCTACGTGGACATCTACGCGCCCATGTACGACGACATCGACCGCCAGGTCGACTATGCGATGGACCCGGCCTTCAAGCAGCCGATGATCCAGTGCGAATACGCGCACGCGATGGGCAACAGCCTGGGCAACCTGGAAGACTACTGGCAGACGATGCGCTCGTACAAGAAGCTGCAGGGCGGCTTCATCTGGGACTGGGTGGACCAGAGCGTGTATGCGAAGGACGCCAAAGGCCGCACCTACTGGGCTTCCGGCTACGACGTGAACCCGCAGCGCGGCGACGGTTCCGTGGTGGGCGATGGCCTGGTGCGCGCCGACCGCACGCCGGACCCGGAATACTACGAGCTGCGCAAGGTGTATTCGCCGTTCGTGTTCGAGGGCGATCCGGCCACCGGCAGGATCACCGCCGTGAACCGCTATGACTTCAGGGACCTGTCCTCGTTCGACTTCGACTGGTCGCTGACGGAAGACGGCCGCGAGGTCGCCACCGGCAAGCTGGCCGATGTGAACGTGGCGGCCGGCGCGCGCGCCCAGGTGCCGATCGTGCTGCCGCGCGTGGAGCGCAAGCCGGGCACGGAAGTGCTGCTGACGGTGCGCGGGCGCATCAAGGCCGATGCGATTGCCGGCGTGCCGGCCGGGCAGGTGCTGGGCTTCTCGCAGTTCGTCATGGTGCCCGGCGTGGCGATGGAACCGGTCGCCAACGGCAAGGTCGCCGTCGACCAGGGCGATGGGGCCGTCACGCTGCGTGCCGGCGGCACGCGCCTGGCCATCGACCGCAAGACGGGCCTGGTGAGCGAGTACTCGCTGAACGGCAAGCGCATGCTGACGGGCGGCTCGCCGAACTTCTGGCGTGGCCTGACGGACAACGACGAGCAGATCAAGGTCGGCGTCACCCATGCGGACTGGAAGATGATGACGGAAACGCGCCGCGTGGCCGGCATCGACGTGGCCGGCGACACCGTTACCGTGCGCTTCGTGCTGGGCGCCGGCTATGCGCGCTTCGACACGAGCTACCGCCTGCTGGGCGACGGCACGCTGTCCGTGCGGGGCAGCTTCACGCCGCAGAAGGACGACCTGCCCGATCCGCTGCGCGTGGGCCTGCGCTTCGATGCGCCATCGCAGCTGGGCCAGCTGGAATGGTATGGCCGCGGCCCGCAGGAATCGTATGCCGACCGCCAGACCGGCGCCGCCATCGGCCTGTACAAGGGCACGGTCGCCGAGCAGTACCACGAGTACATCCGCCCGCAGGAAACCGGCAACAAGACCGGCGTGCGCTGGTTCGCGCTGACCGACAAGGGCGGTGCCGGCATCAGGGTGACGGGCCTGCAGCCGCTGTCCGTCAACGTGCTGGCCTTCCCGTACGAGGACCTGTACTTCCGCAAGCGCGAGACGTGGCATAGCTCGGACATCACGCCGCATGGCAATGGCAGCGTGCTGATCGACGCCGTGCAGTCCGGCGTGGGCGGCGACACCGGCTGGAGCCTCGATGGCCGGCCGCTGGTGAAATACCGCGTGCCGCTGCAGCCGCTGTCGTACGGCTTCACGATCAAGCCGGCCGCGCCTTGATGCCGGTGTTGTAAGCGCTGGATGCCACGATCCTCCATCAGCGGCGATCGTGGCGCTAAGCGAGCCAGTTCACTTCGGCGACCTGCCGGAAGCTGATTTCTGGTGGCGAATAATTTATACTGACAAGCTACTCAACCCCAACCGGTGTCCAGGACAGTGCTGCCGGGCTACGAAGCTTTTCAGATGTATAACATTCCCCTGTCGACGGAGTTCGACGTCTTCGCTGCCCGCCAGCGCGCCGTGCAGATTGCCGGCATCTGCGGCTTCACTTCCCTCAACCAGATCCGCCTGGGCACCATCGTGTCCGACCTCGCGCGCGACCTGATCCAGTCCGGCTCCGGCACGGTACGGTTCGCGCTGCGCGGTGTCATGCCGGCAGCCTCCCTCGAGATCGCGATCCGCCAGGACAGCGACGGACCCCAGCCGCAGCAGTGGAGCGCCCGGCATTCGGCCGGCGCGGCGCGCCAGGCGCAAAGCTGGAGCGATCAGTTCCACCTCGACCTGTCGGCCGGCGGCGCCGGCATCGTGTTCTCGCGCCGCTGTCCGCCGGGGGCGGAGCTGACGCTGGAATCGTTCGAGCGGCAGGCCGGCGCGCTGGCCAGCCTGCCGGCGGACGTGGCCCTGGCCCGCGCACTGCTGCGCAACGATGCGCTGGAAGGCGAGGTCACCGGCTTGACGGCCAGCCGCACCGCGCTGCAGGGCCGCTTCGACGTGCTGGAAGGCGCCAGCCGGGCGATGGGCGAGCGGTACGAGGCACTGGAAGATGCCAGCCGCCTGATGGCGGAGCGCTACGACGCGCTGGGCCTGCGCGCCGACGCGGCGCTGCTGGCCGATGCCCGCAAGGGCGAGTTCCTGGCGATCCTGGCCCACGAGCTGCGCAGCCCGCTGGCGGCGGCCGGTGCCGCGGCGGAAGTGCTGACCAATGCACCGGCCATCGAACGCGAGCAGCTGCGCCGCATCGGCCAGATGATCTAGCGCCAGGTGCACCACATGAGCCGCCTGACGGAAGACCTGCTGGACGTGTCGCGCTTCACGCGCGGCGCCATTGCGCTGGCAAGCGATGCCGTGGACCTGCCGTCCGTCGTCGGCGAAGCGGCCGAACTGGTGGACCAGCTGGTGCAGAAGAAAAACCAGTCGGTGCGCTGGCTGCATGCCGATGCGGCCACGGTGACGGGCGACCGGACCCGCCTGGTGCAGGTATTCGCCAACCTGCTGGGCAATGCCAGCCGCTATTCCGGCAACGGCAAGGAGATCGGCATCGCCATCACCGTGGCCGGGACCGACGTGCTGGTGGACGTGGTGGACGACGGCATCGGCATGGAGCCGGACCGCATCGCCTCGCTGTTCGACTTCTACGCGCAGGCCAGCCAGTCGACGGATGGCCGGCAGGCCGGCCTCGGGCTGGGGCTGGCGCTGGTGAAGAGCCTCGTGACCGCGCACGGCGGCACCGTCGGAGCGCACAGCGCCGGTCCCGGCACGGGCAGCGTGTTCTCGGTGCGGCTGCCGCTGGCCGGGCAGGGCACGCCGCCGTTGCAGGCCTAGCGCGCACGGGCCGGCGCCGCTGCAGCCAGTGTTCCCGCGGTCGCGCGGCACCATCCGGCGTGCCGCGCTTCATGCAAGTGAGTCCAACGTCGTGGACAACGGCGTTGCGGTGCCACCGCTCCGCCGCTGGTCCGCTGCTGGTCTGTCCCTACTCGTTCGGGGAGCGGCCCTTTCCATCCCCCCGCGCAATCGCCGCTCCATCTCCGGTATCAGTTGCGAAGGAACGACAGATTTCGGTCGCTGGTTAATTTATACTGGCTAGCAATACAACCACTCATGTCCAGGACACTCGTGCTGGGCAGGCTACCGGATGGTCAACCTCTCCCTGTCGACCGAGTTCGACGTCCTGACGGCCCGCCAGCGCGCCATGCAGGTTGCCGGTCTCTGTGGCTTTCATTCGCTCGATCAGGTGCGCCTGGGCACCATCGTTTCCGACCTCGCGCGTGACCTGGTCGGATACGGCGCGGGCACGGTACGTTTCACCCTGCGTGAAATGGCGTTGCGCATGGCGCTGGAAGTCGCCATCCGCCAGGACAGTCCGGAAGGGGCGCCGGACGTGCCGGCCCCGGCGGCCGGCCAGCGCCCGGCGCCACGCCGTGCGCGCTGGGGCGCGCAGGATGCGTCCGCCGCCGCGAACGCGGCCCGCGGCTGGAGCGATGCCTTCCATGCCGACCTGTCCGCCGCCCGTCCCGGTTTCGTGTTCTCGCGCGGCTGTCCGCCCGGCGCCGATATCACGCCCGAATCGTTTGCGCGCCATGCCGCCGCCTTCGAAGGCGTGCCGGTGGACGAGGAGCTGGCGCGCGCACTGCAGCGCAATGCCGCGCTGACATCGGAGTTCGCCGGCCCGGCCGCCCGGCCGCCGACCCTGCGGGACAATGTCGACCAGTTGGCGCGCGCCAGCCGCGCAATGGGCGAACGTGCCGACGCGGCCCTGCAGGCGGATGCGCACAAGGGCGAGTTCCTGGCCATCCTCGCGCATGAATTGCGCAGCCCCCTGGCGGCGGCGGGCGCGGCGGCCGAACTCCTCGTCAACGCGCAATCCGTGCAGGTCGAGCAGCTGCGCAGCATCGGCCTGATGATACGGCGCCAGGTGCGGCACATGAGCCGTTTGACGGAAGACCTGCTCGATGTGTCGCGCTTCACGCGCGGTGCGATCGTGCTGGCCAGCGATGCCGTCGACCTGCCCGCGACGATCGCCGATGCCATCGAGCAGGTGGGCGAACTGATACGCCGGAAGGGGCAGCGCGTGCAGTGGCTGTGCACGGCGCCGGCAACGGTGTCGGGCGACGCCACGCGCCTGGTCCAGGTGTTCGCCAACCTGCTGGCCAATGCCAGCCGCTATTCGGGGCGCGGGACGCAGATCGGCATCGCGCTGACGGCAATCGGCAGCGAGGTGCTGGTCGAGATCGTCGACGAAGGCATCGGCATGGAACCGGCCGTCATCGCCTCGCTGTTCGCCTTCTATGCGCAGGCCCACGTTTCCGCGGACGGCCGCGAGGGCGGACTGGGACTGGGCCTGGCGCTGGTGGGCAGCCTCGTGGTGGCGCACGGCGGCACCGTGGCCGCGCACAGCGCCGGTCCCGGCACGGGCAGCGTGTTCTCGGTGCGCCTGCCGCTGGCCGGGCAGGGATGATCGGACAGGGATGATCGGGCAGGGATGATCGGGCAGGAATGAGGGGGCAGGGATGAGGGGGGCAGGAATGAGGCAGGCCGGGGCCGCCCGCGGCGCCTTGTGATTCCCCGCCGCGTGCGTTAGTCTGGCGCAGTCCGGACTGAAGATACGCGATGAACGAAACTCCCCCACCCGACGCGCCGCAGGCTGCGCTGCCGCGCTGGCACCCCGTCCTCCCCGCGGCCGACCTGGCTGCCGGCATCGACCTCTCCCTCGGCTTCATGGCGGGCGAGGAACTGGCGCTGTGGCGCGCCGCCGATGGCGCACCGCAGGCCTGGGCCAACCGCTGCCCGCATCGGGGGCTGCGCTTCACGCTGGGGCGGCTGGTTGGCGACCGGCTGGCCTGCGCGTACCACGGCTGGGAATTCCAGGCCGGCGACGGCCGCTGCGTGGCCATTCCGGCCCACCCCGACATGCGCGTCCCGCGCGGCATCTGTGCGACCACCTACCGGACGGCGCAGCAGGATGGCATGGTGTGGGCCAGCGCCGGCGTTCCCGCGGCACCGCCGCCATCGAACGGCATCGACACGATCGTGCGCACGCTGGGCGTCGACGTGCCGCCGGCATTTGCTGCCGCGGCCCTGCTGCAGGCTGGCTGGACGGCGCTCGCGCCCGACGTGTTCGGCGGTGCGCTGGCCGGCGCGCCCGTCACCCTCTACCTCACGCATGCTGCCGCAACGCTGGTGCTCCTGCATGCCGGCGTGGCAGGCACGCCCGAGACGGCGCAGGTGGCCCGGTTGCATGCCGCGCTGCGGACCCTGCGCGACGACCTCGAAGCGCAGCATGCGGCACGGGAGACGCCGCCATGACGACCGATCCGAACGTGCTGCACGACTGGCTGACGGTGGGCCCGGCCAGCCGGCTGGACGGCACCTGCGCCGAACGTCCCTACATCGCGCGCCTGCTGGGTGGCGAGGCGCGCGTCTGGCGCGGCGCGGATGGCGCACCGGTCGCCACGCTGGACGGCCGGCCTGCCGCCGCCTGCATCCGCTACGACTACCTGTGGCTGTGGCCGGCCGGTACGCCGGGCGCGCTGTTCGCGTTCCCCGAATTCGACGCACCGGACGGGCGCCGCATCATCGACTGCGACGGCATCGGCGTGGCCGTCTCCGGCCTGCGCATGGTCGAGAACTTCCTCGATATGGGCCACTTCCCGTTCGTGCACGCGTCCTACCTGGGCGAGGTGCCGCATACCGAGGTCAAGCCCTACACCGTGACCATCGACGTGGCCAGCGACGAGATCCTGGCCACCGGATGCCGCTTCCTGCAGCCGAAGGCATCCAGCACCGCCACCGGCGCGCTGGAGATCCATTACCGTTACCGCGTGATGCAGCCGTTCACGGCGATGCTGCACAAGACCGCGTTCACGCGCCCCGGCCGGATGGATGCCATCGCGCTGTTCGTCCAGCCCGTCGACGAGGAACACATCATCGCCTACACGCTGATGGCGTATGACGACGACACCTCGTCCGACACGGACCTGGTCGCGTTCCAGCACACCATCTTCGCGCAGGACAAGCCGATCCTGGAAAACCAGGTGCCGAAACGGCTGCCGCTGCGGCCCGGCCGCGAAACGCCGGTGCGCTGCGACGCGCTGTCGATCGCCTACCGCAAATGGCTGCTGGCGCGCGGCATGCGCTACGGCGCACTCACCGACTGAACGCATGCGTCTCTTTGACTACGAACTCTCCGGCAACTGCTACAAGGTGCGCTTCCTGCTGCACGCGCTGGCCCTCCCGTACGAACGCCGCGCGATGAACTTCCATCCGGGCCGCGAGCACAAGGCGGCCTGGTTCATCGAGCACCACCATCCGCGCGGCCAGCTGCCGGTGCTGGAGGACGATGGCGTGTCGATCCCGGATGCGCAGGCCATCCTCGTCCATCTGGCGAGCCGTTACGACCCGGCGGGTCAGTGGTATCCGGACGATCCGGCGATCCGCGCGCGCATCGCGCCATGGCTGGCCGTCGCCGACGACCTCACCGGCAGCGCGGGTGCCGCGCGCCTGCACGATGCGTTCGGCTATCCGCTCGATATCGCCGCATGCCGCCGCGCCGCGCGGGCCGTGTTGCGCCGGCTCGACGATCATCTTGCCGAAGGCGCCAGCGGCGGCGCGCGCTGGCTGGCAGGCACGCCGGTACCGACGATCGCCGACATCGCCTGCTTTCCCTACGTGGCGCTGGCGCCGGAAGGCGGCATCGCGCTGGACGCGTTTCCGGCCCTGCGGCAGTGGGTCGGCCGCTTCCGCCGGCAGCCGGGATTCATCGGCATGGCGGGCATCATGGCGCCGCAGATCGGTCCCTGAGCGGTCCCTGATCTGTCCCAGAGCGGCCCCTGCGCGGTTGCACATAGCGCACCGGTCGCTCAACCGTGAGCGGGTCGGACGATATCTTCGTTATAATTCCAGCAGGTAACATGGCGGCCCGCGCCTGTTGCCGCCGCCGCTCCGGCGGCATGCCGACCCAACGAACGACGCACCATGATGCCCATCTCCCCGACCTTCCTGCCGTCCGGCAGCCACACCGCCGAGCTGATCCGGGCATTTCCCTGGGCCGGCACGGCACTGGGCCCGCTGGATGCCTGGCACCCCGGCATGAAGGCCATCGTGTCGATGGTGCTGCAGTCGCCCGTGCCCATCGTCACGCTGTGGGGGCCGCTCGGCTACATGATCTACAACGACGCCTACTCCGTGTTTGCCGGCGGCCGCCACCCCACGCTGCTGGGGTCCGAGGTGCGCAAGGGCTGGCCGGAAGTGGCGGACTTCAACGACAACGTGATGAACGTGGTGATGGCCGGCGGCACGCTCACCTACGTCGACCAGGAGCTGACGCTGCACCGCACCGGCCAGCCGGAGCAGGTGTGGATGAACCTGGACTATTCGCCCGTCACGTATGACGACGGCACGATCGGCGGCGTGATCGCCGTGGTGGTGGAAACCACCGCCAAGGTGAAGGCCGAGCGCCGCATCGGCGAGGAACGGGGCCGCCTGGCCAGCATGTTCGAGCAGGCCCCCGGCTTCATGGCGATGGTGACCGGGCCGGAACACCAATACGAGCTCGCCAACGACGCCTACCAGGAACTGGCCGGCCACCGCGAACTGCTCGGCCGCACCACGCGCGACGTGTTCCCGGAACTGGTGGACCAGGGCCTGCTGGAACGGCTCGACAGGGCCTATGGCACCGGCACGGCGGTCTTTGGCGACGCCGTACCGTTCGCGCTGCACGCCACCGCCGTCGCGCCGGGCAGCCACCGCTTCCTCGACTTCGTGTTCCAGCCGCTGAAGGACGGCGCCGGCAATGTGTTCGGCATCTTCGTGCAGGGCTCGGACGTGACGGAGCGCATCGCCGCCGAAACGGCGCTGCGCGAGAACGCCGCGGCGCTGGCGCAGATGAACGCCACGCTCGAATCGCAGGTCGCGCACCGCACGGCCGAACGCGACCGCATGTGGCGCCTGTCGAAGGACATCCTGCTGGTGGCCGATTTCAACGCGCAGCTCACCGCCGTCAGCCCCGCTTTCACCGCCATCCTCGGCTGGCAGCCGGACGATGTGCTGGGCCGGTCCTTCCTCGACCTGGTGCACCCGGACGACCGGGACGACACGGTCCGCCAGGTCTCGGCACTGAGCGCCGGTGCCAACGTGTTCCGCTTCGAGAACCGCTACCGCCGCAAGGACGGCAGCTACACCACGCTGTCGTGGACCGCTTCCCCGGATGCCGCATTCATCCACGCGATCGGCCGGGACATCACGGCCGATATCGCCCAGGCCGAAGCGATGCGCCGTACCGAGGTGGCGCTGCAGCAGGCGCAGAAGATGGAAACCATCGGCAAGCTGACGGGCGGCGTGGCGCACGACTTCAACAACCTGCTGCAGGTCATCTCCGGCAACCTGCAGCTGATGGCGGCCCTGGTGACGGACCGGCCGGACGTGACGAAGCGGCTGGACAATGCGCTGGCCGGCGTCGAACGGGGCGCCAAGCTGGCCGGCTACCTGCTGGCCTTCGCGCGCCGCCAGCCGCTGGAGCCGAAGGTGGTCAAGGTGAGCCGCCTGATCACGGGCATGGAGGACATGCTGCGCCGTTCGCTGGGCGAGGAAATCGAGATCGAGACGGTGATGTCCGGCGGGCTGTGGAGCGCGTCGATCGACGTGGCGCAGATGGAGAACGCCCTGCTCAATCTCGCCATCAATGCGCGCGACGCGATGGATGGCCAGGGGCGGCTGACGATCGAGGTGAACAACACGCTGCTCGACAGCGTCTACTGCGCGGCCCATCCCGACGTGGCGCCGGGCCAGTACGTGATGATCGCCGTCAGCGATACCGGCAGCGGCATGCCGCCGGACGTGCTGGCCCAGGCCTTCGAACCGTTCTTCAGCACGAAGCCGGAAGGGAAGGGCACGGGCCTGGGCCTGTCGATGGTGTATGGCCTCGTCAAGCAGTCCGGCGGCCATATCAAGATCTACAGCGAGCCGGGTCACGGCACCACCGTCAAGCTGTACCTGCCGCGCACGCGCGAGGCGGAGGATCCCTACACGCTGCTGGACACCACGCCGGTCGTCGGCGGCACGGAGACCGTGCTGGTGGCGGAAGACGACGATGCGGTGCGCGCCACCGTGGTCGACATGCTCACGGAGCTGGGCTACCGCGTGCTCAAGGCCAGCGATGCGTCCGCCGCGCTGACGGTGATCGACAGCGGCGTGCCGATCGACCTGCTGTTCACGGACGTGGTGATGCCCGGCCCGCTGCGCAGCCCCGAGCTGGCGCGCAAGGCGAAGGAACGGCTGCCGTCGATCGCCGTGCTGTTCACGTCCGGCTACACGGAAAACGCCATCGTGCATGGCGGCCGCCTCGATGCGGGCGTGGAGCTCATCGGCAAGCCGTACACGAAGGAGAGCCTGGCCCGCAAGGTGCGCCACGTGCTGGCCAATGCGCGCCAGCGCAGCGAGCCGGCGCCGGTGGAGGCGGCGTCGCCTGCCAATGTGGTGCGCCCCGCACCCGTCCACGCCAAGCTGAAGGTGCTGCTGGTGGAGGACGAGGAAGACATCCGCAACAACACCCGCGACATGATCGAATTCATCGGCCATGACGTGGTGGCGGTGGCCAGCGCCGAAGCGGCCCTGCCGTTGCTGGCCGCCTCGATCGACCTGCTGATCACGGACCAGCAATTGCCCGGCATGGGAGGCGGGGACCTGATCAAGCTGGCGCGCGCCCAGGTGCCGCATCTGCAGACGGCGCTGGCCACCGGCTACGGCGGCGCGCTGGCCGATGCGAGCACGCTGGTGCTGGAAAAGCCGTACAGCCTGGACGACCTGCGCCGGCTGATGCAGTCGCTGGACAGCCGCGGTCAGGAGGAGGCATGAGCATGACTGCTCACCGCCGCGCATGAAACGCTCATGCAATTGACGATTCGACGGGGCGGCGCGGGTGGCAATTGGCCTTATGATCCGTGATTGTCCCCTAGACCATCATTCGAGACCAATGCCGAACGTATCTGCCGCGCCGCGCCTGCCCCGTCTTCTTCCCCTCACGCTTGCCCTCCTGGCCCTGACCGCTTCCGCGCAGGAGCTGGGCATTCCGCAGGCTTCCGACAGCCAGCAGCAGCAGGCGCGTACGCGCGTCACGGCCACGTCGCCCGTGTTCCTGATGGTGGCCGCGCCGCTGGCGGCCGAGGGCAAGGCCAGCGTGTTCTCGTCGTATGACGGCGCGCAGTTCACCACGCTCGCATCCGAAGCGCTGGCCACCGGGGGCGGCGCGACGGCCGATGCGTCCATCATCGGCCATGATGGCCAGTACTACCTGGCATCCGTGCAGGGCGGCAGCCTGAAGGTGGCCCGTTCGGCCGACCTGAAACACTGGCAGACGGTCTCCGACACGCGGCTCGATGGCACGCAGCCGAGCGCACCGCGCTGGCTGGCCGCGAAGGGCGGCTTGCCGCAGCTGGTGGTCACGCATGGCACAGGTGCTGCGGCCCAGGTGCGCATCCTCACGCCGGATGCGGCGTTCCGGCAGTGGTCCGCGCCGCAGGTGGTGCAGGGCCTGGCCGGCAGCGCGGTCATCGTCCCCATGGACCGTGGCTACGCCGCGCTGGTGCGCAACGCCGCCGGCCAGCTGGAACTGGCGACAGCGTCGTCGCCCGCCGGCCCGTGGCAGGTCGCGCCGCAAGCCGGCCTGGCGCAATGGGGTGCCACGGCCGGCACGCCGTCCCTCGTGAAGCTGCCCGATGGCGGCTGGCGCGCCTACTTCTCCGGCACCGACCGGCAGCTGTATTACGCGGACAGCAGCGATGGCCTGCGCACGTGGACGGCGAAGGCGCAGGTTGGCGGGGTGTCCGGGGTCGTCGGCAATGCCACCGTGGTGCTGGAAGAGCGCAAGGCATTTGCTGCCGCGGTCAAGCCGAAGGGCCGGCCGAAGAAGATCACGTGGGACGAACATTCGATGCTGGTGGACGGCAAGCGCATCGTCGTGTGGTCCGGCGAAGTGCATCCGTTCCGGCTGCCGAGCCCTTCGCTGTGGCGCGACGTGATCCAGAAGATGAAGGCGGTCGGCTTCAACGGCATCGCCTTCTACTTCGACTGGGGCTACCACTCGCCGGCGCCGGGCGTGTACGACTTCGCCGGCGTGCGCAACGTGGAACGCGCCATCGAGATCGCGGAAGAAGAGGGCATGTACATCATCGCCCGCACCGGCCCCTACGTGAACGCGGAGCTGACCGGCGGCGGCTACCCCGGCTGGATGCTGCGCAACAAGGCCGAGGCCCGCACCGACGATCCGGCCTACCTGGCCGCGGCGGACGAGTGGATGACGCAGATTAACGCCATCATCGGCCGCCACCAGGCCACCGATGGCGGCGGCAACGTGATCGCCTACCAGCTGGAAAACGAACTGGGCAAGGTCGAGCCGAAGCACGTGCGGCAGATGGAGCACCTGGCGAAGAAGGCGCGCGGCGATGGCATCTCCGTGCCGTTCTTCCACAACGCGGCCGGCCGCCTGCCCGACTGGACGCCGCCGAAGTCGACGGCGGCCTGGGCCAACCCCGGCCCCACCGACCTGTATGCGTTCGACGGCTACCCGGGCGGCAGCTGCAATGTGTTTGCCGATCCGGCCGGCCCGAACAAGGCGCCCGACTGGGGGATCTACGGCACGCCGGGACCGAAGGCGGGCGCACTGTCCTCGCCCGGCACGCCCGGTTTCGCGGCCGAGCTGGGCGCCGGCTGGTTCGACTACTGGGGTTCCAACGGCACCTATAACTGCACGGCGGAGCGCCAGGGCAAGGGCTACCAGCGGGTCTTCTACGGCACCAACCTGATCAACCGGATCACCATCCACAATATCTACATGACGTTCGGCGGCACCTCGTGGGGCTGGCTGGCCGGGCCCGTGGTGTACACCTCGTACGACTACGGCGCGCCGATCTCGGAAGACCGCGGCCTGCGTCCCAAGGCGCTGGCGCTGAAGCAGCAGGGCATGTTCGTGCAGGCCGCCGAAGCGGCGCTGGCGCAGATGGACAAGGGCCCGGCGATCCGCACCTCCATCCCGCAGGCGAAGGTGTACCACAACGTCAATCCGAAGCTGGGCGCGCACATCCTGCTGGCGGTGCACAGCCCGTCGAATGTCATCACCGATGACCGCTTCACGTTCGACCTGGAGACGAAGGACGGCAAGTACGCCGTGCCGCTGCGCCTGAATGGCCAGGATGCCAAGATGCTGCTTGCTTCGTATCCGCTGGAGCGCCACCACCTGGTGTATTCGACCTCCGAACTGCAGACGCATTTCCGGAATGGCGAGCGGGACATCGCGCTGCTGCATGGCCGCGATGGCGAGGAAGGCGAGACGGTGCTGCGCTACGCGAGCGCGCCGCAGGTGGAGGTCCTGGGCGGCAAGGTCGCGTCCAGTTTCGACCAGGCCACCGGCGACCTGAAACTGACGTACACGCACGACGGCCTGGCCCGCGTGCACATCAGCGGCGGCGGGCGCACGCCCCTGCTGCTGCTGGTCGCTGACGAAACGACCAGCCTGCATTTCTGGACGCAGAAGACGCCCGCCGGGCAGGTACTGCAACTGACGCCGGCGCTGGTGCGTTCGGCCACGCTGGCCGGCGGCACGCTGGCGCTGACGGGCGACACCAGCGCGGCCAGCACCTTCGAGCTGTGGGGGCCGGCGTTCACGTCCGCCACGTTCAATGGCGCCGCGCTGGCGCTGACGGCGCAGCCCGATGGCAGCTTCCGCACGGGTGCCGTGGCGGGGCCGGATGCCGTGAAGCTGCCGGACCTCACCGCGCGTGCGTGGCTGCGCCGCGCCGACAGTCCCGAGGCGCAACCGGGCTTCGATGACTCGGGGTGGGTGAAGGCCGATACACGCGGCTCGGCAGCGCAGACCTGGACGATGCCGGAGCGGGGCCAGCCCACGCTGGCGATGAGCGACTACGGCTTCCACCACGGCGACGTGTGGTACCGCGGCCATGTCGACCTGGCCGACGGCAAGACCGACCAGCTGGAGCTGTTCTACGGCGCCGGCGGCGCGGGCATGGTGCAGGTGTGGATCGACGGCCGCTTCGTCGGCCAGCATGAACTCGACACCGGCCGTTCGTTCCCGGAGACGACTGACAGCGTGAAGCTTGCGCTGGGCAAGCTCAAGCCGGGCAAGCACGTGATTGCCGTCATGGTGCGCAACAATTCGCACAACTGGGACCTGATGGCAGACGATTATCACCGCGAGGCGCGCGGGCTGATCTCGGCCTCGCTCACGTCGAAAGGCGGCCAGCGCTTCGCCGTGCCGATCGCATGGCGCATCCAGGGCAACCGGGGCGGCGAGAACATCGCCGACGTGGCACGCGGCCCGCTCAACAATGGCGGCCTGTATGGCGAGCGGGAAGGGTGGCACCTGCCGTCGTCGCCAAAGGCCGGCTGGACGGGCGCGAAGAGCACCGACGCACCGCCGGCGGCCGGCACCTACTGGCTGAAGACGGACTTCGACCTGGACCTGCCGAAAGGACATGACGTGCAGCTGGGCCTCGCGTTCGGCGACACCGGCAAGCCCCGCTCGGAGCGCGAGAACCGCGTGCTGATCTTCGTGAACGGCTGGAACATGGGGCAATTCATCGCCCACATCGGGCCGCAGCGCACGTTCGTCATCCCGCCGGGCATCCTCAACCCGAACGGCCCGAACACGGTCGCGCTGGCCGTCACCACCGATGGCAAGCGCGAGAATGCGCTGGAACCGGTACGCCTCGTCAATATCCGCACCGCCCGCGGCGGCGTCCCGCTGGAGATGGTAACCGCGCCGCGGTGATCGCTACTGCCCAGCTCGTGTCTCGTTTGGTGCCTGACCCCGATGGTGACACGAGCTCGGCCGTAAATTATTTACGCTTTTAAAGCCTGGAATTGAGGGCAAAACACCCCTTGTTTCTCGCTCAAGAAAGTCAAAAACCTGCCGCCAGAGCGCCGGCATGGGGCCATCCTTGAGGGTTTCAAGTAAAAAGTTCCGTCTAAAAACCGCCTCAAGCTTTCCGTGTGGACACCGTTACCCGTTACAACAGCGGCTTGAGCGTCACGGAACAGCGTGACGGGCCAAAGTGACAGAGCAGACCGCCAAACAGCAGCACCGTTTTGGAGTAATACCATGGCCTCCGTCATCAACACCAACATCGCTTCCCTGAACTCGCAACGCAACCTGTCCGGCTCGGCGAGCGCACTGTCCACCTCCCTGCAACGTCTGTCGTCCGGCCTGCGCATCAACAGCGCGAAGGACGACGCCGCCGGCCTGGCGATTTCCGACCGCATGAACTCGCAGATCCGCGGCATGACGCAGGCGACCCGCAACGCGAACGATGGTGTTTCCCTGGCGCAGACGGCCGAAGGCGCCCTGGCGTCCTCCGGCGACATCCTGCAGCGTATCCGCGAACTGGCCGTGCAGTCCTCGAA
>NZ_VLLB01000009.1 GCF_007830455.1 Pseudoduganella lurida
GGTCGGACGCCGAGTTGGTGCTGTTCGAAGACTGCACGGCCAGTTCCCGGATACGTTGCAGGATGTCGCCGGAGGACGCCAGGGCGCCTTCGGCCGTCTGCGCCAGGGAAACACCATCGTTCGCGTTGCGGGTCGCCTGCGTCATGCCGCGGATCTGCGAGTTCATGCGGTCGGAAATCGCCAGGCCGGCGGCGTCGTCCTTCGCGCTGTTGATGCGCAGGCCGGACGACAGACGTTGCAGGGAGGTGGACAGTGCGCTCGCCGAGCCGGACAGGTTGCGTTGCGAGTTCAGGGAAGCGATGTTGGTGTTGATGACGGAGGCCATGGTATTACTCCAAAACGGTGCTGCTGTCTGGCGGTCTGCTCGGTCACTTTGGCCCGTCACGCTGTTCCGTGACGCTCAAGCCGCTGTTGTAATGGGTAACGGTGTCCACACGGAAAGCTTGAGGCGGTTTTTAGACGGAACTTTTTACTTGAAACCCTCAAGGATGGCCCCATGCCGGCGCTCTGGCGACAGGGATTCCGATTTCTTGAGCGAGAAATAAGGGGTTTTTTGCCCTCAATTCCAGGCTTAAAAAGCGTAAATAATTTACGGCTGAGCTCGTGTCCACCATGGGGTCTGACCCCGACATGGACACGAGCTCGGCAGTTAGGAACTGTTCAGCCCGTGTCACGGTGCCTGGCCCCATGTGACACGAGCTGGGCAGTTGGGAACAGTGCAGCCTGTCCAGCGGCCTGGGCAGTAGCCAGAAAAAAAAGCCCGGCGGTGCCGGGCTTGCGGGGAGGGGAGGACGACCTACTCGGCAATGACGACGCGGTTCTTGCCGGTCTTCTTGGCGGTATACATCGCATGGTCGGCGCGACGCACGAGCTCGGTCTGGTCCTCGCCCTGGCGGCGCAGCGCCACGCCGGCGGAGAACGTGATCAGCACCTTCTCGTTCTCGTGCATGAAGAAGTGGCGCGTCAGTTCGCGCTGCAGGCGCGTCATCGTGGCGACGGCTGCATCCACCGACGTTTCCGGCAGCATGATCAGGAATTCCTCGCCGCCGAAGCGGGCGATCACATCCATCGAACGCAGCGTTTCCTTGACGATCTTGACGAGGTGCTTCAGCGCGCCATCGCCGGCGATGTGGCCGTACGTATCGTTGAGCTTCTTGAAGTCGTCCAGGTCCAGCACGGCGATGCACAGCGGCGTGCCGCGCCGTTCGCTGCGGGCCGTTTCGCGTTCGAAGACATCGTCCAGGCCGCGGCGGTTCAGGCTGCCCGTCAGCTGGTCTTCGCGCACCAGTTCGCTCATGTGCTGCAGCTGGTTTTCCAGGGCCTTGATGCGCGCTTCGGCATCCTGCACTTCCTGGCGCGCGGTGACCATCGTGTCGCGCGCCTTCAGCGCCTCGCCCTGTACCACGCGGGTCTCGCGCAGCACTTCGTCGAGGATGTCGTTCAGCTCGGCGATATCATGCGCCTCGCTGATCTTGGCGGAAAAGCCGCCGATCTTTTCGTGGAAGTCGCCGGTGGTGGCGGCCACCTGGCCGAGACGGTCGATGAAGGTCATCATCATGTTCTTCACCGTCAGCTTCACGTCCGCCATGCTGTGCTTGAGCTGGCTCTGCTTGTAGATGACGTCCTTCAGGCTGCGCGTGGCTGCTTCCAGCGCGCGCGCGTCCAGCGGGCCTTCGATGAGCGCCTGCACGGCATCGACCTGGCCGCGCAGCCAGGAATCGTCGTCCAGCAGTTCGCTGACGTTTTCCAGCAGCAGGCGGAACAGCTGCAGCAGCAGCTCCTGCTGTTCGCCCGCGTCGCCGCTCTTCAGTTCGATCTGGTAGCACAGCTGCTTCAGGCGCACGGCGATCTCGTGCAGGTCCGCTTCCGAGTACGCTTCCTTGGTGGCGGCGCCCAGCGATTCGGCTTCCGTGGCCAGGTCCGGACGGCCGCTCAGCAGCGAGGCGACGGCCAGGGTCAGCGTCCGGCTCAGCAGGTCCCGCAGCACGCGCGTCTGTTCGCCTTCCGGCATCGGCGCCAGTTCGATGCCGCCCACCTTGCGGATCGGCCGCTCGGCCAGCTGCGACAGCGTGGTGGCATAGGCATCCCAGTCGCGCGCCTTGACGGCGCGGTGGAAGCGGCGGCCGAAGTCGGCCAGCTCGCCGGTCTGTTCCGCCATGCGCGTGGCGAAACGGCTCAGCACGTTTTCGGGACCGCTGTCCGGCAGCGCCACGGCCACCGGGGGGGCGGCGGGAATGCCGGCAATTTCGTTGTAGATGTCGCGATAGGCGTCCGGCGTCGGGGCGATGCGCCGCACCGCCAGGCGGCGGAACGCCTCGCGGGCGATATCTGCCGGATTCTGGGCGGGTGGACTGGGGGTTTTGCTGGACATCTGGCGCTCAGCCTTCACAAACGATTACCGATGGCGTGCATCTTAGGGCATGGTCCGGGCAAGCTAAGCGCGGATCAGCGGGGCTTAAATCCTTTACTTCACGGCAGCTGGCGTTGCCTGAATGAATACGCTATTTTCGATGCAAGCATCGCAGACAACAGTGGCGTTCAGTCGATCAGGCCATTGCGGATCGCATAGTGGGTCAGCTCGGCGCTGTTCTTCAGCTTCATCTTCACCAGCAGGCGCGCGCGGTACTCGCTCACCGTCTTCACCGACAGCGACAGTTCCTGGGCAATGGCGCCCACCGTCTTGCCGGAAGCGATCATCGTCAAGGTCTGGTACTCGCGGTCGGACAGCGTTTCGTGCAGCGCCACATCGTGGTCTTCGCCCACGTGGTTGGCCAGTTCCTGGGCCAGTGCCGCGCTGATGTATTTTAAACCACCAGCCACCTGCCGGATCGCGTTAACGAGTTCCTTCGGTGCGCTCTGTTTCGTCAGGTAGCCCGCTGCGCCGGCCTTGAGCGAGCGGATCGCATACTGGTCCTCGCGGTGCATCGACAGCATCAGCACGGCCAGCTCCGGCTTTTCCTTCTTGATCTGCTTGAGCACCTCGATGCCGCTGCGGTCGGGCATCGAGATATCCAGCAGCACCACGTGGCAGGCCGACTTGCGGAACAGCCGCAACGCATCGCTGCCGTTCTCCGCCTCGCCGGAGACGACGATGTCGCGCGTGTCGGCCAGGATCTGCTTCAGGCCTTCGCGCACGATCGCATGGTCGTCCGCGATGAAGACCTTGATGGCGGCTTTTTCACTCATGCTGCTTCCTATTTCCTGATTGCCACGGTGTTGCGCGATTGTAGACCCTTTGCCAGCGGCGACAGGCGCCGGATGCCGATCGCGACCACGGTGCCGCCCTCCGGCGCATCGCTCAGCGTCAGCGTGCCGCCCAGCGCCCGGGCCCGCTCGGCCATGCCGCGCAGCCCGAAGGAACCGGCCTTGTTGCGGTCGCTGGCGCGAATGCCGCGGCCGTTGTCCGTGACCTTCACGCTCACCTGGGTGCGGGTGCAGTGCAGGCGCACCGTCACGCGGCTGGCATTGGCATGCTTGGCGATGTTGGTGAGCGCCTCCTGGACGATGCGGAACAGCGCGGTGGCCTGGTCGGGATCGAGTTCGACGTCCTTCTCGTTGGACTGGAAGCTGCACGCCAGGCCCGCCTGCGCGGCGAATTCCTTGACCTGCCATTCCAGGGCCGCCACCAGGCCGAAGTCGAGGATCGACGGGCGCAGGTCCAGCGTGATGCGGTGTACGGCATCGATCGTGCGGTCGGCCAGTTCGTCGACATAGGCGGCTTTCTCGGCCAGCACCGCATCGCCTTCCGGCAGGCGCGCGGCCAGCATCGCCAGCGCCATCTTGATGGCCGTGAGGTTGCCGCCCAGGTCGTCGTGGATCTCGCGCGCCATGCGCGTGCGTTCCTGTTCCTTGACCTTCTCGATGTGGGCGGTGAGCTCGGCCAGGCGGGCGCGGCTGGCGCGCACTTCCAGCTGCTCCTGCTTGCTCTCCGTGATGTTCGTCATGATGCCTTCCCACTGCACCGCGCCGCCCGGCAGCACGTGCGGCGTGGCGCGCAGGTTGATCCACTTGACGTCCTTCCACGCCTCGATCCAGATGCGGCCTTCCCAGTTCCAGCTCCACAGCGTGGTGGCGGACGAGGCCATCGAATCGAGGTAGGACTGGCGGTCGTCCGGCAGCACGAGGGCGGCGAAGCGCTCCGGGTGCGTGGCCAGTTCCGCCGCGTGCAGCCCCAGCAGCGCCAGGCAGCCTTCGCTCAGGTACGGAAACGACACGCCGCCATCGGGCTCGCGGCGGAACTGGTAGACCAGGCCAGGCGTGTGCGAGACGATGGCATCGAAGCGTGCCTGCACGTCCTGCAGCGCGGCGGCGGGCGTTTCGTCCTCGGCGATGGCCAGCACGCAGGCGCGGCCCTCGTGCCCGACGTGGGCCAGGCGCAGCGCGACGGGACAGGGCATGCCGTCCGCGTCCACCAGTACGGCACTGACGATGGCGCCGGTGGCCAGTGCGGCATCGAACTGCTCGCGCGGCAGGGCGGGAGCGAGCTCGGTGAAGGCGGCGTCGGGAGCGAAGGGAACGAGACGGCGCGCGGCCGGGTTGGCATCGCGGATGCGCAGCGTGTCCGCATCGAGCACATACAGCGCGGAACGGCTGGCTTGCCAGACCGCGTCGTGGCAGGAGGGGGCAAGGCTCATAAATGTGTACAATCGTTCCGCATTGGCAGGATGATACTAGATGCACCAGGGCCCATGAACAAAGCATTCGTGAAAGAAACCGAGCAGGACGATGATGACGACGTCCTGCTGGCGCCGGCGATCCCGCCCGGCGCGAAGAACTACCTGACGCCAGCGGGCTACGCGCGCATCAAGGACGAGCTGCTGCAGCTGATCGACGTCGACCGTCCGGAAGTGGTGAGGGTGGTGCACTGGGCCGCCTCGAACGGCGACCGCTCGGAGAATGGCGACTATATCTACGGCAAGCGCCGCCTGCGCGAAATCGACCGGCGCATCCGCTTCCTGACCAAGCGCCTCGACCTGGCCGAGGTGGTGGACCCCAGCGTCCACCACGGCAGCGACCAGGTGTTCTTCGGCGCCACCGTCACCTATGCCAACGAGCAGGGCGAGGAAAACACCATCACCATCGTCGGCATCGACGAATTCGATCCGCTGAAGGGCAAGGTAAGCTGGATCTCCCCGATCGCCCGCACCATGACGAAGGCCCGTGAGGGCGATGTCGTCACGCTGCATACGCCGAATGGGGCCGAGGAGCTGGAGATACTGTCTGTCAGCTATCCCGCGGCGCAGTAAGTTGCTCGAAAAATGGGGACAGACCCCATTTTTTGAGCAAAATTTTGACATCGGATGTTGATAAGTCACCGGGTGTCACGCGAAGTACGCAGTCATTATTTGCTCCCCGACTACCTGAGGAGCACTTATGCCACGACGCGCGCGGCTGGTTTCCGAGCAAGTTCCCCTGCATATCATCCAACGCGGTAACAACCGACAGGTGTGTTTTCTTCGAAATGAAGATTACGTCGCCTATCTGGGATGGCTAAATGAATACGCGCGGAGCAACGGTGCCACGATCCACGCTTATGTACTGATGAGTAACCATGTGCATTTATTGGCGTCCTTTTCGGACCTGGGCGGACCGGCCTCGCTGATGAAGGGGGTAAGCCAGCAATACAGTCAATACTTCAACTGGTGGTATGAACGCAGTGGGACAGTGTGGGAAGGACGCTATCGCTCGTCACTGGTTGCAGAAGATACCTATTTCCTCATATGCCAGCGCTACATCGAGTTGAATCCGGTGAGGGCAGGGATGGTCAGCTCCCCCCATGAATATCGGTGGTCCAGTCATCGAGGGAACGCAGGCTATGGTGTCGACTCGCTTCTAACGCCGCATCCACTGTATTGCAACTTGGGACACCCGGATTGCGAGAGGCAGTTACGCTATAGAGAGCTATTCTCAGAAGAGCTTTCCCCGGCCAGCTTTGAGATGATTCGAGAGGCTATTCGATCCAACCGTCCTATCGGTTCGCTTTCCGGCAGGAGAGGCAGGCCCAGGAAACGAACTGGCACAGAATAGAAATATTGCTCGAAAAATGGGGTCTGTCCCCATTTTCCAAGCAACTAGCCCCGCTCGCGGGCCACCCGATTGACGCCGGTGACCTTCCGCACATTGCGCAGCAGGCCGGCCATGTGCACGCGGTCCTTCACCTGGATGGTGAAGCGCAGCTGGTGGAGGATGTGGTCGCTGTCTTCGTCCATGCCGACGAAGGTGATGTTGCCGTCCGATTCGCCGATTTCGGCGGCCACGCGGGCGAGGATGCCTTTTTCGTTGTTGATCAGCAGGCGGATGCGGCTGTCGAAGCGGCGGTTCAGTTCCGAGCCCCACTTGACGGCGATCCAGCGGTCCGGTTCCTTCTGCCGCTGGCGGCCCGCCACGCTGCAGTCCAGCGTGTGCACCTGCAGGCCCTGGTCGCGGCGCAGCTGGCCGATGATCTGGTCGCCGGGGATCGGCAGGCAACAGGGCGCCAGCTGCACGGATACGCCTTCGCTGCCGTAGATCGTCACGGGATCCAGGTCCGCCGCCGAGTTGTGGTCGATCGGCACCGAGGCCGATTCGCCGCCCATCAGTCCGAAGATGTGCCGCGCGACGAGGGCGGCCATGCGCTTGCCGATGCCGATGTCCGCATGCAGCTCGTCCATCGACTTGGCCGACGATTCGTTCAGCAGCCGTTCCACCAGGCCTTCCGGCAGGTCCGGCGAGATGCTGATGGCGGCCAGCGCCTGCTGCAGCAGCTGCTTGCCCAGGCCGATCGACTCGGGCAGGTTGATGGTGCGCAGGTGGTGGCGGATCGCCGAGCGCGCCTTGCCGGTGCGGACGAAACTCAGCCAGCTCGGGCTCGGCCGCGAATCCGGATCCGTCACCACTTCCACGATGTCGCCATTGCGCAGTTCGGCGCGCAGCGGGGCCGGCTCGCCGTTGATCGTGACGGACACCGTGTGGTCGCCGATGCCCGTGTGGATGGCATACGCGAAATCGATCGGCGTGGCGCCGCGCGGCATGGCGATGATCTTCGACTTCGGCGTGAACACGTACACGGAATCGGGGAACAGGTCGACCTTCACGTGTTCCAGGAATTCCGCCGAATCGCCGGTCTGCTGCTGGATGTCGAGCAGCGACTGCAGCCACGCATGGGTGCGCTGCTGCATGTCCGTCATGTTCGCGTCGCTGTTCTTGTACAGCCAGTGCGCCGCCACGCCCGATTCGGCGGTGCGGTGCATTTCCTGCGTGCGGATCTGGAATTCGACGGGCGTGCCGTACGGGCCAATCAGCGTGGTGTGCAGCGACTGGTAGCCGTTCAGCTTGCGGATGGCAATATAGTCCTTGAACTTGCCGGGCATCGGCTTGTACAGCGAATGCAGCGTGCCCAGCGCCACGTAGCAGTTCGAGAAATTGTCGACAACGACGCGGAAGCCGTACACATCCAGCACCTGCGAGAAGGTGAGGTGCTTCGAGCGCATCTTCTTGTAGATGCCGTACAGCGTCTTTTCGCGGCCATAAACCTCGGCGCTGATGCCGGCCATCGTCAGCGTGTTCTTCACCGAGTCGAGGATCTTGCCCACGACTTCACGGCGGTTGCCGCGCGCCGCCTTGACGGCCTTGGCCAGCACGTTGTAGCGCAGCGGATGCAGGTGCGAGAACGCCAGGTCCTGCAGCTCGCGGTAGATATTGTTCAGGCCGAGACGGTGCGCGATCGGCACGTACACTTCCATCGTCTCCTTGGCGATGCGCTGCTTCTTGGACGGCAGCATCACGTCCAGCGTGCGCATATTGTGCAGGCGGTCGGCCAGCTTGATCAGGATGACGCGCACGTCCGACGCCATCGCCAGCAGCATCTTGCGGAAGTTCTCCGCCTGCGCCTCGATCTGGCTCTGGAACTCGATCTTCTCCAGCTTCGACAGGCCATCGACGAGATCGGCCACGGACGGGCCGAAGCGCTCGATCAGCTCTTCCTTCTTGACGTCCTGGTCTTCCATCACGTCGTGCAGCAGCGCCGCCATCAGCGCCGTCGGATCGAGCTTCCAGTCGGCGCAGATCTCGGCCACCGCGATCGGGTGCGAGATGTACGGCTCGCCGGACTTGCGCACCTGGCCCAGGTGCATCTCGTCGGAAAAGCGGTACGCTTCCTTGACCTTCTTCAGCTCGGCCTCCGTCATGTACTCGGCGAGCTTCTCGGTCAGGTGGCTGATGGTGGCCACGCCCGCGGGAATCAGCGGTGCGGCGAGGGGAGAGGTGGAGATGACGGGCGGTTGCGGGGCTTCCGCGTCCGGCCGTGACTTGGCCGAACGCCGGCCCCGCGAGGCGGGACGTTCAGTGAGGCTGGAACTGGGATCGGCAGGATTCAGGTTCATGGATGTTCGCAGTGTCGACTGGGAGAACCTGTGGCGGTACCGTGGAACGCAGGTTCCAAAATTACATTGGGACCTTTTTCAGCATTTCCAGGCCGACTTTACCGGCAGCGATTTCACGCAGTGCCAGCACGGTGGGCTTGTCCTTGGCTTCCACCTTTGGCGTGTGGCCTTGCAGCAGCTGGCGGGCGCGGTAGGTTGCAGCCAGCGTCAGCTGGAAACGGTTCGGCACATTCTGCAGGCAGTCTTCGATGGTAATACGGGCCATGGTGTTCACTCCAAAAGTTCAATACGGGACAGCGGTGGAATTGTTTTGACTGGTACGCCGGCTGGTTTGATTGTCAGCCTTAATCGGCGTGCTCGGCATGGATGCCCAGCTGGGCAAACAGCGACGCATTGCGTGCTGCCTGCTGCGAGAATCGGCACCGGGCCGATCGGACGATCGCACTCAGCTCCTGCAAGGCGACCGGAAACTCTTCATTGATAATAACATACTCGAACTCGGGCGCGTGGGCGATTTCGCCGCCCGCGGCCAGCAGCCGGCGCGTGATCACGTGCGGCTCGTCCTGGCCGCGCTTGTGCAGCCGTTCTTCCAGCGCGGCGATCGAGGGCGGCAGGATGAAGATGCCGGCCGCCTGCGGGAACTGCTTCTTCACCTGGCGGGCACCCTGCCAGTCGATTTCCAGCAGGATGTCGGTGCCGGCCCGCATCTGCTCGGCCACGAACAGGCGCGACGTGCCGTAGTAATTGCCGTGCACCTCGGCCCATTCGAGGAACTCGCCCGTTGCCACGCGCGCCTGGAAATCCTCGGCCGTCGTGAAGAAGTATTCGCGGCCGTGCTCTTCGCCCGGGCGGGGCGGGCGGGTCGTCGTGGAGATCGACAGGCGGATCGCCGGCTCCTGCGCCAGCAGCGCGTTGACGAGCGTGGACTTGCCCGCGCCCGACGGCGCCGCCACCATGAACAGGCTGCCGGAGAAGTGTTGGTTCATATGCAATCTCGAATGGGGACCGAAGGCCCAAAGGCGTATTTTACCAAGAGCAACCGGGTTTGCGCGAGGGGCGTGCACACTCGCGGTGCACGCCGCTATGGGTCATTCCAGGTTCTGCACCTGTTCGCGCATCTGCTCGATCAGGAGCTTCAGCTCCATCGACGCATCGGCCAGTTCCTTCACGGAAGCCTTGGCGCCCAGCGTGTTCGCTTCGCGGTTCAGTTCCTGCATCATGAAGTCCAGCCGTTTGCCGACCTGGCCGCCCTTCTTCATGATGTGGCGTGTTTCCGTCAGGTGGGCGGACAGGCGGCCCAGCTCCTCGGCCACGTCGATGCGGATGCCGTACAGGATCACTTCCTGGCGGATGCGTTCCATCGCGTCCTGGCGCGACAGCGCCGCGTTCGAGCCCTGCGAGGCCAGGCCCAGCGCTTCCTGCATGCGCTCTACCGCCTTGTGCTGGAAGCCCGCCACCACCTGCGGGATCAGCGGCGTGATGCGCTTGACGATCGCTTCCATTGCCTCGATGCGCGAGACCAGCATGGCTTCCAGCGCCGCGCCTTCGCGCTGGCGGCTCGACACGAACGCGGCCACTGTCTTCGCCATCAGCGCGGCCACGTCCGCCTGCAGCGATTCCTGGCCGATCTGGGCTTCCTCGACGACGCCCGGCCAGCGCAGCAGCTCGGCCACGGTCATGGCGGCGGCGGACGGGAAGTGCGCGCCGACTTCGGCCTGCAGCCGCGCCAGCTCGCCCAGCAGCGGCAGGTTCAGCGCCTGGGTGCCGGCGGCGGCAGCCTTCCGGCCGAAACTGAGGCGCACCTCGACCTTGCCGCGCGTGATGGCGGCCATGATGGCGGCGCGCAGATCCGGTTCGAGCGCGCGCAGGTCGTCGTTGATGCGAAACTGGAGGTCGAGAAAACGGGAATTGACGCTCTTGATTTCAATGGTCAGCGTGCCGGCCGCGCTTTCGCTGGTGGCAACCGCATACCCCGTCATGCTGGAAATGCTCAATGGATCTCCCCGATTTTATCTTTACAATCACTGGTTTTGTCCACACAATCCGGTAGTTGGGCCAGGGAAATTAAGGCGACGAACCGATGTCTGCGCAAAAATATGGCTGCTCAAAATAACGCCCCGCTGCCGGATGGGCTGGAATTGGCTGGATACCGCATTGTAAAGAAAATTGCGTCCGGCGGGTTCAGTATCGTCTATCTTGCCTATGACGGCGAAGGCAATGCGGTGGCCATCAAGGAGTATCTGCCGAGCGCCCTGGCATTGCGCCAGGAAGGCGAACTGGCGCCCGTCGTCAGCAAGGCGAATCTGCCCGTGTTCCGCATCGGCCTGAAGTGCTTTTTCGAGGAGGGCCGGGCACTGGCGCGCATCGCCCATCCGAATGTGGTGCGGGTGCTCAATTTCTTCCGCGCCAATGACACCGTGTATATGGTGATGGCCTATGAATCGGGCCACACTTTGCAGGACCATATCTCGCGGCACCGCGCCAAAGGCGGCCGGATCGGCGAAAGTTTTATCCGGCAGATATTCACCCAGATCCTGCGCGGATTGCGCGAGGTGCATGCCAACCAGTTGCTGCATCTCGATTTAAAACCCGCCAATATCTATTTGCGCACCGACGGCACGCCGCTGCTGCTCGATTTCGGCGCGGCGCGCCAGACCATCAATACCGGTGCCCTGACCCTGGCGCCGATGTACACGCCAGGCTTCGCCGCACCGGAACTGACGGTGAAGACCGATCCGCTGGGACCCTGGACGGACGTGTACGGCATCGGCGCGGCCATGTTCGCCTGCATGGCCGGGGCGCCGCCGCAGCCGGCCGACCAGCGCCGCCAGGCCGACACGATGGCGGAGCACTACACGCGCCTGGAGGCGCACTACGCGCCAGCGCTGGTGGGGCTGGTGCGCCATGCGCTGGCCGTCGACCCGCTGGCGCGGCCGCAAAGCCTGTTCGAGCTGCAGAAGGCCCTGCAGGCACTGCCGCCGATCGTCCCGCCAGCCGTGACGCAGGCGGCGTCGCCCGGCGTGCTGCGCCGGCTGGTGCAGCGGTTCGGCTTCGGTGCGTCGTCCGCGCCGGCTGGTGAAACCCGCAACACCCGGCAGGGCTAGGACGCAGCATGCAATTTTCCGTCTACCAGGAAAGCCATATCGGCGCGCGCAAGGTCAACCAGGACCGCATGGGCTACAGCTACACGCGCGATGCGCTGCTGCTGGTGCTGGCCGATGGCATGGGCGGCCACCTGCGCGGCGAAGTGGCGGCCAGCATCGCGCTGCAGACCATCTCGTCGCTGTTCCAGCAGCAGGCCAACCCGTACGTGAAAGGGCCGGAGCGCTTCCTCGAAGAGGCCTGTCACGCAGCGCACGCGGAGATCCACCGCTACGCCGTGGCGCACGCCATGCCGGAAGCGCCGCGCACCACGATCGTCGCCTGCGTCATCCAGCACAACACGGCCACCTGGGCCCATTGCGGCGACTCGCGGTTGTACTGGCTGCGCGGCGGGCGCATCGTGGCGCGCACGCGCGACCACTCGCACGTGGAGCACCTGATCGAGCGGGGCAAGGTGCCGCCCGAGGCGCGCCTCACCCATCCGGACCGCAACAAGCTGTACAACTGCCTGGGCGCGACGGCCGCGCCGAAGGTGGAACTGTCGGGCCGCGCCAGCCTGCAGCCCGGCGACGTGATGCTATTATGCTCGGACGGCCTGTGGGCCACGCTGCCGGAAGCGTCGCTCGTCGCCACGCTGTGCGGCGGCACGGTTGCCGAGGCGCTGCCGGTCCTGCTGCGCGATGCCTTGCGGCTGGGTGGCGCCACGAGCGACAACGTCACCGGCCTGGCCATCGGCTGGCAGGGCGGCGACGCGGCCGACGCTGCACCCACTGCCGCCGGCTCCACCGTGATCTGCACCGAAACGCTGGCCGGCGACCTGCACAGCAGCACGATCGCGCCCGGCGATCCGTTCGACGAAGCGGAAATCGAGAAGGCCATCGCGGAGATCCGCGGCGCCATCGAACGCTCGTCCCAATTACTGAAATGAACCCCATCGAGAAAGCTGCAATGACCAATCCCTCCGCCATCCTCGCGCGCCCCAGCGGCCGCGCCGTCGACCAGCTGCGCACCGTGCGCCTGACCCGCGACTACACCAAGCATGCCGAAGGTTCCGTGCTGATCGAATGCGGCGACACGAAGGTGATCTGCACCGCCAGCATCGAAGAGAAAGTCCCGGGCTTCCTGAAGGGCAAGGGGCAGGGCTGGCTGACGGCCGAATACGGCATGCTGCCCCGCTCGACGCACACGCGCATGGACCGCGAGGCCGCCCGGGGCAAGCAGAGCGGCCGCACGCAGGAAATCCAGCGCCTGATCGGCCGCTCGCTGCGCGCCGCCTTCGACCTGCAGGCGTTCGGCGAACGCACGCTGCACCTGGACTGCGACGTGATCCAGGCCGATGGCGGCACGCGCACCGCGTCGATCACGGGCGCCATGGTCGCGGCCTACGATGCCTTCGCCAAGCTGGTGGCCAAGGGCGCGATCCCCGCCGTGCCGGTGCAGCACTTCGTGGCCGCGATCTCGGTCGGCGTGTTCGAGGGCACGCCGGTGCTGGACCTGGACTACGCGGAAGACTCGAACTGCGACACGGACATGAACGTGATCATGACGGAGGCGGGCGCCTTCGTCGAAGTGCAGGGCACGGCCGAAGGCGCCGCATTCGACCGCGCCACGATGAACCGCCTGCTGGACCTGGCCGAGGCGGGCATCGCCGACCTGGTCAGGCTGCAGAAGCAGACCCTCGGCCTCGCGCAGTAAAATAGTTTCCCGGAAAATGGGGACAGACCCCATTTTCCAAGAAATGTTTCCAAATAAATGGGGTCTGTCCCCATTTTTCAGCAGACTCAATGACCCAGAAACTGATCCTTGCCTCGAACAACGCGGGCAAACTGCAGGAATTCAACGCGCTGCTGGCCACTGTCGGCTTCGACGTGCATGCCCAGGGCGAGTTCGGCGTGCCGGAGGCCGACGAGCCGTTCCACACTTTCGTCGAGAACGCGCTGGCCAAGGCCCGTCATGCGGCGCGGCTGACCGGCCTGCCGGCGCTGGCGGACGATTCCGGCGTGTGCGTCAACGCGCTCGGCGGCGCGCCGGGCGTCTACTCGGCCCGCTATGCGAGCATGGCCGGCGGCGAACCGAAATCCGATGCGCGCAACAGCGCAAAGCTGATCGCCGACCTGGCGCAGCACGAAGACAAGTCCGCGTATTACTACTGCGTGCTGGTGTTCGTGCGCCATGCGGACGATCCGCAGCCCGTCATCGCCGATGGTTCCTGGCACGGCGTGATCCAGGCCGAGGCGCGCGGCGCCGGCGGCTTCGGCTACGATCCGCATTTCTACATTCCCGCGCTGGGCCGCACCACCGCCGAGCTGGCGGCGGACGAGAAGAACCGCCTGTCGCACCGCGGCCAGGCGCTGCGCGCGCTGGTCGACAAGCTGCGGGTGCAAGGCTGACATGATTCCCATCAAACCGGTCGGGGCAAGGGGAAGCGGCAACCTCGGCCCGGCCCGCACCATCGACACCGCCGCCGGCGTGGCCGCGCAATACCTGCAGCCGGGCGCGCTGAACCTGACGGCACTGCCGCCGCTGGCGCTGTACGTGCATTGGCCATGGTGCGTGCGCAAGTGCCCGTACTGCGACTTCAATTCGCACGAAGCGCAGGGCGAACTGCCGGAAAAACAGTACCTGGACGCGCTGCGCGCCGACCTGGAAATGGCACTGCCGCTGATCTGGGGCCGCCGCATCCACACGGTGTTCATCGGCGGCGGCACGCCCAGCCTGATGTCCGCCGCGGGGCTGGACCGGCTGATGGCCGACCTGCGCGCGCTGCTGCCGCTGGACGGCGCGGCCGAGATCACGATGGAGGCCAATCCCGGCACCTTCGAGGCGGAAAAATTCCGCAGCTACCGGGCCAGCGGCATCAACCGGCTGTCGATCGGCATCCAGAGCTTCAATTCGCAGCATCTGAAGGCGCTGGGCCGCATCCACGACGATGGCGAAGCGCGCCGCGCCGTCGAGATCGCGCACGCGAACTTCGACAATTTCAACCTGGACCTGATGTACGCGCTGCCGTCGCAGACGCTGGACGAAGCGCGCCAGGACCTGCGGACGGCGCTGTCGTACCAGCCGCCGCACCTGTCGCTGTACCATCTGACGATGGAACCGAACACGGTGTTCGCCAAGTATCCGCCGGCCCTGCCGGACGACGACGAAAGCGCGGACATGCAGGACCTGGTGGCGGACATGACGGCCGCCGCGGGCTACGGCCACTACGAGGTATCGGCCTATGCGCGGCCCGGCCACCGGGGGCGCCACAACCTGAACTACTGGCAGTTCGGCGACTACCTCGGCATCGGCGCCGGCGCCCATTCGAAGCTGTCATTCCCGCACCGGGTGCTGCGGCAGGCCCGCTACAAGCAGCCGAAGTCGTACATGGAAGGGGTGGCGCGCGGCACGCCGGTGCAGGAAGAGACGGAGATCGGGCGCGACGAGATGGGCTTCGAGTTCATGCTCAACGCCTTGCGGCTGCAGGACGGCTTCGCGCCGAACCTGTTCGCCGAACGTACCGGCCTGGCGCTCAACACGATCGAGAAGGAACTGAACGTCGCGGAAGAAAAGGGACTGATCTTCCGCGACCACACGGTGATCAGGCCGACCGAACTCGGTCACCGCTTCCTGAACGACCTGCAGCAGATTTTCCTGCGCGGCTAGGCAGGGCCAGCACGTTGCCGTGACGGGCTGCCGGCGCGGCGCTGCCCGTCTCCAGCTTGAAGGCGGACGCCGCCAGGGCCAGCCCGGCCACCTGTTCGCGCAGGGCGGTGGCGGCCTGCGCCGCATCGTCCACCAGCGCCGCGTTCTGCTGCGTCACCTGGTCGATCTGCACGATCGCCTCGTTCACCTGGTCGATGCCGGCCGTCTGCTCGCGGCCCGCGCTGGTGATCTCGGCGATGATGTCCGTCACGCGGTGCACGCTGCTCACCACGTCGGCCATCGTCTCGCCGGCCTTGCGCACCAGCTGCGTGCCCTGGTCCACCTGGTCCACCGAATTGCCGATTAGCTCCTTGATCTCGCGCGCCGCACCGGCCGAGCGCTGCGCCAGGTTGCGCACCTCGGAGGCGACGACGGCGAAGCCGCGGCCCTGTTCGCCGGCCCGCGCCGCTTCCACGGCCGCATTCAGCGCCAGGATATTGGTCTGGAAGGCGATGCCGTCGATGGTGGCGATGATGTCGACGATCTTGCGCGACGACGCATCGATCGAGCCCATCGTGGTGACGACCTGGCCGACGATGTCGCCGCCGCGGGCCGCCACTTCGGACGCCGCCTGTGCCAGCTGGTTGGCCTGCTGCGCGTTGTCGGCATTCTGGCGCACGGTGGACGTGAGTTCTTCCATCGTCGACGCGGTTTCCTCCAGCGAGCCGGCCTGCTGCTCGGTGCGGGCCGACAGGTCCAGGTTGCCGGCGGCGATGCGCTCGGCATCCTGCTCGATCGCCGCGGTACCGGTCTGCACCTGGCTGACCATCGTGCGCAGCGAGTCGTTCATGCCCTTCAGGGAGCGCATCAGGTCGCCGATCTCGTCGCTGGTCGTGTCCTTGTCGAAGTGGTGCGTCAGGTCGCCCGCGGCCACGGTATTGGCCACGCCCAGCGCGTCGTGCAGCGGCTTGGTGATGCTGCGCGAGATGGCCCAGGCCAGCAGGCCGCCGGTGGCCACCAGCAGTGCGGACAGCAGCAGCATCAGGCCGTTGGCGCGGCTGTTCGCATCGGCGATGGCATGGGCGCTGGCGTCGATCTCGCTGCGCTGCAGTTGCAGCAGGTCGTTCATCTTGGCCTGGTAGGCGGCGGCGGCCGGCGCGAACACCTCGCGGTACAGGCGTTCGCCGCCTTCCGCGTCGCCCGCCTTCTTGGCGTTCATGACCTTTTCCTTGCCGGCCTGGTAGACCGCGCGCAGCGACTTGGTCTGGTCCAGCATGGCCCGTTCGGCATCCGTGTCGACCAGCCCTTCGAACTGCTTGACGGAGGCGGTGGCGCGCTTGGAGCTGTCGGCGATCACGTCGGCAAACACGGTGGAGAGCTGGGTGTCCGAGCTGCGCGCGATCAGCTGGGTGCGCGCGATGGCCGAATAGGTCATCACGTTCCAGTCCGAGACCAGGCGTTCCTTCGCCAGCGGCCGGTCCATCATGCGGCGGGTCGCCTCGGCCGCCTCGCGGGCATGCCACAGGGCCGCTGCCGTGCCGGCCACGCCGAGCAGCAGCACGACGGCAAAGCCGGCGGCCAGGCGGGTGGTGATGCGCAAGCTGGATAAAAACTTCATCGTGTTCTCCGTAATGTAGTCACCGCGACGCACACTTGACGGCATCCCGGCGGTAGTGAATTTGCGCAATCAGTATGCGGCGAGGCATGCAAAACGACGGAGAACTTTTTGGATGATAGTGATTATTGGTCAAAAATACGGGCGAACGGTTGCGTATTGGCAACGAAATCTTGGCTTGGTTGTATCAGCTTATCGTTCCCGCCACACCCGTCACGGCAGGGATGGCGCAACCACGTTCAGGTCCGGCCGCTCGACCCAGCGGGCCAGTGCTTCCGCCATCCTTTCGCTCTCGCCGATGGCGAACATCCAGTCGCGGATGCGCGCCGCATGGTCCTGGCCGTAGTGGGGAAAATCGTTCCGGTCCGGCAGCTTGGCGTTCGGCAGGCGGGCGATGAACGACGCCGACGGCGCGACGAGGACCAGGTTTTCCAGCATCGGATCGTGCGTGCCCGCACCGGCGCGCCGCCAGGGCAGCGACTTGTCCAGCCAGCCGGGCACGATGCGGTCGGTGAAGTGCGGATACAGCACCAGGCCTGGATCGCGCCAGTAGGGCAGGTGCAGGTGGTAGTCGACCAGGCCGCCGTCCCAGTAGGCGCCGGGCGGTGCGCCGGCGATGTCGTGCACGGCCTGCAGCACGAGCGGGATCGAGCCGGAGGCCAGCAGCGCGTCGCGCAGGTTGTCCGCGCCCAGCGCGACGAAGCGGGCCGGCAGCGCATCGAAGCGCTCGCGCAGCCAGCCGCTGTCATCCCGGGCGTCGTGGAACAGCACGCGTTCCAGCGCGCCGGCCAGCCGCGCCCGCGACACGGCATTGCCGGCGGCCGCCGCCAGGAAGCCGGCCAGCTCGCGCCAGCGCACGCCGCCCGCCTTCGCCAGCGGTCCGGTGCCGCGCGCCGTGATGGCCGTGACGCGGTGGCCGGGATGCGCCAGTACCTCGTGCGCATGACCGCCCAGCACCTCGTCGAGCAGGCCGCGCACGGTATTGCTCACGTAAGCGGCGCTGGGCTTGTCCGGATAGGTCTGGTGCGCGTAATGCCAGGCCAGGCGCTGGTGGCCGGCTACCGGATCGGCCATTGCCGACACGGCCATGCGCCAGGCGCCGATCGAAGCGCCGATCAGGCGGCGCTCGCGCGGCGCGCCGGGCAGCCACGCGCCGAACAGCCACTGGTCGATGCCGTTCAGGATCAGGCCTTTCGGCCCGCCCGCCGCGGCGGGAAGGATGGCGATGTCGGCGGCGCTCAGGCCCTCTCTGGCGATGTGGGCGCGGGCGCGCGCGCCGAGGTGGATGGTGATCGGGGAGTCCATGCCGGATTGTACGGGGACGGTGCCCGGTGCGGGGGACGGCTGCGCCAGGCGGCCAGCTTGTCGGCTGGCCCCGACGTCCAATTCGAAACAGCGCGCGCAGCTGGCGTCGGCGATGATCTTGCAGCCTGCGCCCGGCCCGATCTGCTGCCGGAGCCGAATTGGAAGGTGAATGAGAAGGTGAATGAGAAGGTGAGTTCGAAGCTGAAGGCGAAGCCGAAGCTGAAGCCAAAGCCGAAGCTGAAGCCAAAGCCGAAGCCGAAGCCGAATCCGAAGCCGAAGCCGAAGCTGAAGCCGAAGCTGAATCCGGAGCTAATCCGAAGCTGAATCCGCGCGCTACTTCAGGCCGCCGCCCAGCGCGCGGTACAGGTCCACGGCGTTGGTCGCGCGCAGCCGCCGTGCTTCCACCAGCTGCTGTTCGGCGCTGAACAGCTCGCGCTGGGCATCGAGCACGTCCAGCGAGCTGGCCACGCCGCTTTCGAAGCGCAAAGTGAGCAGCCGCAGCCGCTCGGCCTGCGCTTCCTGGATCGCGCGCTGGGCCGTCACCTGGTCGCCCAGGTAGGTGCGCGCCGCCAGCGCATCGGCCACTTCGCGGAAGGCGACCTGGATGGTGCGTTCGTAGTCGGCCACGGCGCTGTTCCGGCGCACCTCGGCCAGGTCGAGATTGGCGCGGTTGCGGCCCGCGTCGAACAGGGGCAGCACCAGCTGCGGCGTGAACGACCACGTGTCGCCCCCGCTGTCGAACAGCTGGGAGAAGGCCGGGCTGGCGCTGCCGAAGGCCGCCGTCAGCGCGATGCGGGGGAAGAAGGCCGCGCGCGCCGCGCCGATATTGGCGTTGGCGGCCCGCAGCCGCTGCTCGGCGGCGCGGATGTCCGGGCGGCGCGCCAGCAGTGCCGAGGGCAGGCCGGCGGGCAGGGCACTCATCGCGTCGAGTCGGGCGTCGTCCGGCAAGGTATCTCCCGCCGCGTCACCGGCCTGCTGCGGCGCGGGCGCACCCGCCAGCAAGGTCAGCGCATTGGCGGCCTGTGCGCGCTGCCGCGCCAGCGCCAGGGCCGATGCGCGCGCCGTCTCCATCAGCGTTTCGTTCGAGCGCACGTCCAGCAGCGACGAGGCACCTGCGTCGAGCCGCTGGCGCGTCAGGTCGAAGGTGCGGCGGCGTGCCTCGTAGGTGCGCTGGGCCAGCGCCAGTTGCGCGGCATAGGCGCGCTCGGTGAACCAGGCGTTCGCCACTTCCGCCACGAGGCCGATCTGCGCGGCCTGGCGCGCTTCGTCGGTGGCGAGGTAGCTGGCCAGTGCCGCCGCGGACAGGCTGCGCACGCGGCGCAGGTAATCGAGCTCGAACGCCGGCAGCGCCAGGCCCGCATCGAAGCGCTCGCCGACCACCGCCGCGCCGGTACCCGTGGCGAACGCCGGCGTGCGGGCGCGCGTGCCGGACAGCGTGGCATCCAGGTGCGGCAGCAGATCCGCCCGGGCGATGCGGTAGGTGGCGCGCGCTTCGTCGATGCGCAGCGCGGCCAGGCGCAGGTCGCGGTTGTTGGCCAGCGCCGTCTCGATCAGGTTCTGCAGCGGCGGCTCCGGGAAGAAGTCGCGCCACGCCGTGTCGGCCGCGGGCAGGTCGGATGCCACGGCGGGTGCGCCGCTGCCATCGGCGGTGGCGTCATTGACGGGATAGGTGGGCGCGACGGGTGCGGCAGGGCGCTCGTAGTGCGGCATCAACGAGCATGCCGACAGCAGCACCGCCGCAACCAGAGGCAGGCAGCGCTTCATGATCCGGCCTCCGGCTGGTCCAGCTGGTGCGCCGCCAGCCGCCGCTGCCGCTCGCTGCCATGGAACAGCCGGCGCACGACGACGAAGAACACGGGCACCAGGAACACGGCCAGCACGGTGGCCGTGATCATGCCGCCCATCACGCCGGTGCCGATGGCGCGCTGGCTGGCCGAGCCGGCGCCGCTGGCCACCACCAGCGGCAGCACGCCGAGGATGAACGCCAGCGACGTCATGATGATCGGCCGGAAGCGCAGGTGCACCGCTTCCAGGGTGGCCTCGATGGCGGTCTTGCCCTGTGCCTGCAGGTCCTTGGCGAACTCGATGATCAGGATGGCGTTCTTGGCCGACAGCCCGATGATGGCGATCAGGCCCACCTTGAAGTAGACGTCGTTCGGCAGGTCGCGCAGGTGTGCGCCGAGCAGTGCACCCAGCACGCCCAGTGGCACGACCAGCAGCACGGAAATCGGAATCGAGCTGCTTTCGTACAGCGCCGCCAGCACCAGGAACGCCGCCAGCAGCGACAGGGCGAACAGCATCGGCGCCTGCGCGCCCGAGGTGCGCTCTTCCAGCGACTGGCCGGTCCAGTCGATGCCGAAGCCGGGCGGCAGCTGGCCGGCCAGCCGCTCCAGTTCCGCCATCGCTTCGCCGGTGCTGTAGCCCGGTGCCGCATCGCCCGTCAGGCGGATCGCCGGATAGCCGTTGTAGCGCACCAGCTGCACGGGACCGTTGATCCAGCTGGTGGTGGCGAAGGCGGAGAAGGGCACCATATCGTTCGTGCCGGTTCCTGCTCCCGCTCCTGCACTCACTCCCGTGCCATTTCCCGTGTCCGTGCTGCGCACGTTCAGGCGCAGGATGTCTTCCGGCTGCATGCGCCGCGCCTGTTCGGCCTGCACGATCACGCGCTGCTGCCGGTTGCTGCTGTTGAAGTCGTTCACATACGAGGAGCCCAGTCCCGCCGACAGGGTGGCGTTGATGTCCGCGAAGGTGACGCCCAGCGCCTGCGCCTTGGCCCGGTCGATCTCCACCTGCAGCTGCGGCGCGTCTTCCAGCCCCTCGGGCCGCAAGCCGCGCAGCACCTTGCTCTGCCCGGCCAGGCCGAGCAGCTGGTTGCGTGCACTCACCAGCGCCGCGTGGCCCAGCGAGCTGCGGTCCTGCAGCCTTGCCGTGATGCCGGTGGCGTTGCCCAGCTCGCGGATCGGCGGCGGCGACAGGGGGAACACGATCGCATCCGGAATGCCGGACAGCGCACCGAGTGCGCGGCCCGCCAGGTCGTCCGCCGCTTGGCCCCGGCCACGCTCGCCCCAGTCCTTCAGCGGAACAAATACCAGCCCGGCGTTCTGGCCGTTGCCGGAGAACGAAAAGCCGGCCACCGAGATCGTGCGGGCCACTTCCGGCTGCTCGCGAAAATAGGCTTCCACGCGCGCCAGCACGGCATCGGCCCGCGCGCGCGCGGCACCGGGCGGCAGCTGCACATTGGTGACGATGTAGCCCTGGTCCTCGTTGGGCAGGAAGGACGAGGGCAGCCGGATGTACAGCCACGCCACCAGTGCCAGCAGCACGGCGAAGACCAGCATGAAGCGGCCGGTGCGCAGCAGGATCCTTGCCACCACGCCCTGGTAGCTGGTGGCGGTGGCGGCGAACTTGCGGTTGAACCAGCTAAAGAAGCGCCAGCCGAAGAAGCCGCGCTTTTCCACGTGGTGGCCGGCCTGCACGGGCTTGAGGATCGTCGCGCACAGGGCCGGCGTGAGCGTCAGCGCCATCAGCGCCGAGAAGGCCATGGCGGCCACCATCGACAGCGAGAACTGCCGGTAGATCGCGCCCACCGCGCCGCCGAAGAAGGCCATCGGCACGAACACGGCGATCAGCACGAGCGTGATGCCGATGATGGCACCGGTGATCTGCGACATGGCCTTGCGCGTGGCATCGCGCGGCGACAATCCCTCCTCGCTCATGATGCGCTCGACGTTCTCGACGACGACGATGGCATCGTCGACCAGGATGCCGATGGCCAGCACCATGCCGAACATCGTCAGCACGTTGATCGAATAGCCGAACACCTGCATCGCCGCGAACGTGCCCATCAGCGCCACCGGCACCACGATGGTGGGAATGATCGTGTAGCGCAGGTTCTGCAGGAACAGGTACATGACGAGGAACACCAGCAGCACGGCTTCCAGCAGCGTCTTGACCACTTCCTCGATGGAGATGCGCACGAAGCGGGACGTGTCGTACGGCACCGTGTACGCCAGCCCGGGCGGGAAGTACTTCTGCAGCTCGTCCATGCGGTCGCGCACGAGGTTGGCCGTGGCCAGTGCATTGCCGGTCAGGGACTGCTGCACGGCGATCGCCACGAAGGGCTTGCCGGACAGGCGCGCGCTGATGTTGTAGTTGGCGCCGCCCAGTTCCAGCCGCGCCACGTCGGCCAGCCGCACGGCGGAACCGTCCGGGTTCGCGCGCAGCACGATGCGGGCGAACTCGGCAAGCGACGTGAGCTGCCCCGTCACCACCACCGGCGCCTGGTAGGTTTGCGAGCTGGGGCTGGGCAGGTCGCCGATCGTGCCGGACGTGACCTGGGCGTTCTGCGCACGGATCGCCGCCGTCACGTCGCTCATGTTGAGCCGGTAGCCGGTGAGCCTGTTCGGGTCGACCCACACGCGCAGCGCCCGCTCGGTGCCGAACAACTGCGCCTGGCCCACGCCGGGAATGCGCTTGATCTCGTTGACGACGTTGCGCGCCATGTAGTCGCCGATCGCCGTCGGATCCATCCTTCCGTCCGTCGAATACAGGCCCACGAACATGAGGATGTTCGAGCGCGCCTTGTTCACCTGCACCCCCTGCTGCGTGACAGCCTGCGGCAGCCGCGATTCCACGCGCTTGATGCGGTTCTGCACATCGACGGCGGCAATGTCCGGATTGGTGCCGGGGATGAAGGTGACGGTGATCGTCACGCCGCCCGTGGCATTGCTCTCCGATTCCACGTACTGCAGGCCCTCGGCGCCGTTCATCTCCTGTTCGATGACGCTGGTGACGGCATCGTCCAGCACCTGCGCGGTGGCGCCAGGATAGGTGGCCGTGACGACGATCGACGGCGGCGCGATCGTGGGATATTGCGCCACGGGCAGCACGGTAATCGCCAGCACGCCGCCCAGCAGGATGAACAGCGCGATGACCCAGGCGAACACGGGCCGGTCGATGAAGAAGCGCGGCATCTAGGCCCCCGCCGGTCTGGCTGATGAAGGCGGGGGCTGCCACGGCTGCGGCTTGACGGGCGCGCCCGGCTTGGCCTTCTGGAAGCCCTCCACGATGATGCGCTCGCCGCCCTTCAGGCCGCTGCTGACGATCCAGCGGTTGCCGCTGGCCGCCTCCGCCTGCACGGGCTGCGCCACCACCTTGTTGTCCGCCCCGACGATCATCACGGACGCGCCCTCCGCACCGCGCACGATGGCCTGCTGCGGCACGGTGATGGCCTTCTCGTCGATACCCCGTTCCAGCCGGGCGCGCACGTACATGCCGGGCAGCAGGGTGCGCCCCGGATTGGGCAGCTCGGCGCGCAGCGACACGGTGCCCGTGCTTTCGTCCACGGAAGCATCGGCAAACAGCAGCTTGCCCGCCTGCGGATAGGCCTCGCCCGATTCCAGCACCACCGTCACCCGCGCACCATCCTTGCCGGCGCTTTTCAGGCGGCCGCTGGCCAGCGCCTGGCGCAGCTGCTGCAGCTCGGTGGACGATTGCGTGACTGTCACGTAGATCGGATCGAGCTGCTGCACCAGCGCCATCGGCGTAGCTTCGCCCTGGCCGACCAGCGCCCCTTCCGTGACGAGCGCGCGGCCCACGCGGCCGGCGATGGGCGCCGTCACCGTGGCATAGCCGAGCGTGAGCCCGGCCGTCCGGCGCGCCGCGCGGGCCGTGGCCAGGTCGGCGGCCGACTGCTGCTGCGCCGCCACGGCATCGTCGTATTCCTGCTGGCTGACGGCCTGCGCGGCCAGCAGGGGCTTGTAGCGGCGCTCGCGGATCTGGGCCAGCGTGAGGTTGGCCTGGGCCCGCTGGATGGCCGCCTCGGCGCTCGCCACATTGGCCTGGAACTCGGCCGGATCGATGCGGAACAGCACCTGGCCGGCCTTCACGTCCGACCCTTCCTCGAACACGCGCTTCAGGACGATGCCAGGCGTGCGCGCGCGCACCTGCGCCACCCGGTAGGCTTCCACCCGGCCCGGCAGTTCATCGGTCACGGCGACCGCGGCGGCGGCTACCGTGATGACGGAGACGGTGGGTGGCGGTGGCGGGGGCGGCGCCGCTTCCTTCCTGCCGCAGCCGCTCAACGTGGCAGCGGCAGCGGCGGCGCAGACAGCGGGGAACAGGGCCAATCTCATCAATGCCTCCTGCGGAAAGGGAAGGCGGGCGGATGCGGGCGAAGTAAAAGATTGTATATCAGCTAATGCGACAAATGGTTTCGGCGTGACGATAAATCAGGTGGCGATAAAAAAGGGAGCCGCAGCTCCCTCGATGGACAACCACACTGCGCCGTGGTTCAGCGCATGCCGGAAATAATCTGCTTGAGCTTGCCGGAATCGGCGCAGAACGCGCGGATGCCTTCGGCCAGCTTCTCGGTCGCCATCGCATCTTCGTTCAGCATGAAGCGGAAGGTTTTCTCGTCCACGCTCATCTTGGCAGCGGGGCCCGGATTGTCGGCGGACAGCTTGCGCTCCACGGGCTCGTTGCTGTCGGCCAGCTTCTGCAGCAGGTCCGGGCTGATGGTGAGCAGGTCGCAGCCGGCCAGTTCCAGGATCTGGCTGGTGTTGCGGAAGCTGGCGCCCATCACTTCGGTCTCGTAGCCGAACTTGCGGAAGTAGTTGTAGATGCGCTTGACGGACTGCACGCCCGGGTCTTCCGCACCCTGGTAGTCGATGCCGGTCTGCTTCTTGTGCCAGTCGTAGATGCGGCCCACGAACGGCGAGATCAGCTGCACGCCCGCCTCGGCGCAGGCGATCGCCTGCGGCAGCGAGAACAGCAGCGTCAGGTTACAGTGGATCATTTCCTTCTCGAGGATCTCGGCGGCCTTGATGCCTTCCCAGGTGGAGGCGATCTTGATCAGCACGCGTTCGCGGTCGAAGCCGGCGTTCTCGTACAGGTCGATCAGCTCGCGGCCCTTGGCCACATTGGCCTCGACATCGAACGACAGGCGCGCATCGATCTCGGTGGAGACGCGGCCCGAGACGATCTTCAGGATCTCGCCGCCGAACGCGATCAGCAGCTTGTCGATCACTTCGCCGGTGGAGGCGTTCGGGTTGTCGCGCACGGCCTTTTCCAGCAGCGGCCGGTACTCTTCCTTCTGCACCGCCTTCAGGATCAGCGACGGGTTGGTGGTCGCATCGCGCGGCGTGTAGGCCTGGATCGACTGGAAGTCGCCGGTGTCGGCCACGACCTTGGTGTACTGCTTCAGTTGTTCGAGTTGATTCATGACGGGAGCGCAGAAGAGCGGTTGAACTGGTTGAACGGGTTGAACAGGCAAAAGCCTATTGTACCGAATTGTTTCGGGTATCCTTGCGGCAATCTGCACAGACTTGTCACGCATGAAACAGATCGCAGTCATCGGCGGCGGTATCACCGGCATCACCACGGCCTACGCGCTGGCGCGGCGCGGCATGGCCGTCACCGTCATCGAACGGCACCCGCATCCGGCCATGGAAACCTCGTTCGCGAACGGCGGACAGCTCTCCGCTTCGCATGCCGAGGCGTGGAACAGCTGGTCGACGGTGCGCAAGGGCCTGGGCTGGATGCTGCGCCAGGATGCGCCCCTGCTGCTGCATCCGGCGCCCGGCTGGCACAAGATGTCGTGGCTGACACAGTTCCTGCGCGCGATTCCCCGCTACCGCGAGAACACGGTCACGCTGGCGCGGCTGGCGATCGCGGCGCGCGAGCATCTGTTCGCCTGGGCGGCGGAGGAGGGGATCGCCTTCGACCTGCGCCGCGAAGGCATCCTGCACCTGTATCGCGATCGCCGCGCGTTCGAGCATGCCGCCGGCGTGACGGGGCTGCTGGCGCAGGCGGGGCTGGTGCGACGGGCCGTCACGCCATCGGACATGCGCGCGCTGGAGCCGGCGCTGCACGGGAACTACTATGGCGGTTTTTATACGGACAGCGACAGCAGCGGCGACATCCATCTTTTTACGACCGGACTCGCCGCAGCCTGCGTGCGGCGCGGCGTGCAGTTGCTGTGTGAGCGCGAGGTGGCGGCGCTGCGGCCCGCTGACGATGGCGTCACGCTCACCATTGGCCATGCCGGGGAACCATCCACGCAGCGGTTCGATGCGGCGGTGATCTGCGCCGGTACCGCCAGCCGCGCGCTGGCCGGGATGGCGGGCGACCGCGTCAATGTCTATCCGGTGAAGGGCTATTCGATCACGGTGGCGCTGGACGATGCCGCCAGCCGCGCCGCTGCACCGCGCATCAGCCTCGTCGACGATGGTCCCAAACTGGTCGCCAGCCGCTTCGGCGACGACCGCCTGCGCGTGGCCGGCACCGCCGAACTGTGCGGCTTCGACCGCACGGTCCGGCCGCAGCGCATCGGGCCGCTGATCGACTGGGTGCGGCGCGAATTCCCCGGCGTCTCCACCGCCTCCGTCACGCCCTGGGCCGGCCTGCGCCCGATGCTGCCGGACCTGCTGCCCCGTGTCGGCCCCGGCAGGTCCCCACGCGTGTTCTACAACACGGGCCACGGCCACCTCGGCTGGACACTCGCCGCGGCAACGGCGCAGCAGGTGGCCGATGCGATCCCCGGTGCCGCGGCGCTGTCACCTGGCGTGGAACCGGCGTTCGCATCGATGCTGCGCGCTCAGGCCCGCGAATAATCCAGCGCGGCGTCGGGCAATCGTTCCGGCAACTGCAGCCGCGCCGTCCTGTCCCGGGTCGCCACGCGCAAGGGCGGCCGCTGCCAGTGCACGTCCAGTGCCATCGGGGCCGAAGGCGGCGGCAGCGCGATGCGGCCATCCGGCCCCCAGCTGCAGCGATCGAGCGTGTACGTCACGGCGCCGCCATCGGCCAGCCGTGCGACGTCAAGGAAGAACGTGCCTTCCCCATTGCTGGCGTGGGCCTGCACCGTGTAGTAGCGGCCCAGATAGCAGTGGTGCCACAGGCCTGCCTCGACGCGGTGCCGGCGCAGCAGGATGCCGCGCACGGCGAACTGGTCGCCGGACGGACTTTCGTGGCAGTCCTCCAGGCCGGATACATAGATAGCCGTGGGGTGGCCATCCACGCTGAGCTGGTAGGGCAGCGTGTGCAGCAGCGTTTCCGGCTCGCCGGCGCCGCGCAGGTCGGCCGGCAGCAGCAGGCGGGCGGTCAGCAGGCGGCCATTGCGCAGGCGACGTTCCAGCAATGGCGCCGGGACCGGCACCTCGGCTGCGAGCAGCAACCCCAGCACCCGGTGCAGCGGGATGGGTGACGGGTCGGCAGCGCAGGCGGCGCGCAGGCGCTGCTCCGTCAGCGACGGGGTACTGGCCGGCAGCGGCAGGTCATGCAGGCGCTGCGTGGCGCTGTCATAGACCAGCACCGTGTTGCCGCCTCTGCCGACCTTCGTGGCCAGGTAGAGGGCGCTGGTGCCGACCCGCGACACGCCATCGATCTCGTGCAGGATCGCGCCGTCCGGCAGCAGCAGCGTGCCGTATTCCGGGCCGCCCATCCCCAGCTCGCCCCAGGACCCGATCTGGCGCGGGGCCGTGCTGGCATGACCGGCCAGGTCGTCCGCATCGGGCGGGATCGACGTCCAGCGCGCCGGATCGCGCAGTTGTTCGGCCATGTCGTGCAGCTTGCCGCCGGGGCGTGTCAGCCACCACACCGCGAGGAAGCCGAGCGGCACGCCCCACGGCGAGCGGGTCAGCGCCAGGATGGCAACGAAGGACGCCAGCGGCGCCCAAGGCGACACGGCCATGCGCGCCAGGCGCACGCGCAGCCAACGCATCGCGCTGCTAGCCGATGAAGGAATCGAACTGCACCTCGAACTCCTGCAGCGCCTTCTGCGCGTTCTGCATCGTGCGGCGGAATTCGGGGCCCCGCTTCAGCGCGAGGCCGACGGCGAGGATGTCGATGACGACCAGGTAGGCGAGGCGCGCCGAGATCGGCGTGTACGGGTCGATATTGAAGATCAGGTCGATCGGGATCAGCACCGTCGCCAGGTCCGCCAGCGGCGTGCCGGACGGGGCCAGCACGATCACGTCCGCGCCGCCGTCCTTGGCCAGCTGCGCCGAGTGCACCAGCGCCGGGCTGTTGCCGCGCTGCGAGATGGCCACCAATGCATCGCCCTGGCGCAGCAGCGCCGCGGCGATGTTGTGGATCGCCGGGTCGGAATAGGCCACTGTCGGCACGCCGGAGCGGAAGAATTTATGCTGCGCATCGGCCGCCACGATGCCCGAGGTGCCCTGGCCGTAGAACTCGATCTTCTTCGCCGTGGACAGGATGTCCAGCGCGCGCTGCACGGGCTCCGGCTGCAGGTTGTTGCGCAGGTCCAGCAGCGTGTTGATGGAGCGGCTGCAGATCTTGTTGACGAGGTCCGCCGCCAGGTCGCCCTGCGACGGTGCCTCGTTCAGGCCGGGCAGCGCCACGGCCAGCCCCTGCGCCAGCTTCAGCTTGAATTCGTGCCAGCCGTCGTAGCCCAGCGTGCGGCAGAAGCGCACGACGGTCGGTTCCGACACTTGCGCGCTTTTCGCCAGCGCCGTGATGTTCGAGCTGACGGTGCGCGACGGGTTGTCGAGCACGGCCAGCGCGACCTTGCGCTCCGATTTCGACAGCGAATCGAGCTGGGTGCGGATGGAGTCGAGCAGCATGGGTTTGACTTGGTCCTCAGGGTGGAGCAGGGTGTCGTGAAGCATGCTTCGCGCCTGCGGAACGGCCTGGCCATGCAGGCCAGGCGCCTCCTGCCATGGTTAATCTTCAGGCAGCGCTTCTTCGCGCCACTGCAGCCCGTCGCGCCCGATCAGCGCGGACGAAGCGGCCGGGCCCCACGTGCCGGACGTGTAGGGCAGCGGCGCCGTGTCGTCCTGCTCCCAGTTGTTCAGGATCGGTTCGACCCATTCCCAGGCCGCTTCCAGTTCGTCGCCGCGCATGAACAGCGTCAGCTGGCCGCGCAGCACGTCGAGCAGCAGGCGTTCGTAGGCATCCATGCGCGGTGCCTTGAAGGATTCGCGGAAGTCCAGTTCCAGCTCGGCCGGTTTCAGGCGCATGCCCTCGCCGGGCGTCTTCGCCATCAGGTTCATGCGCAGGCCTTCGTCCGGCTGCAGGCGGATCACCAGCGAGTTCGGCTGGAACGAGGAGGTGGGCTGGTTGAAGATCGAGTGCGGGATCTGCTTGAAGCGCACCACGATCTCGGCCAGGCCATCGGCCATCCGCTTGCCGGTGCGCAGGTAGAACGGCACGCCGGCCCAGCGCCACGTATCGATCTCCGCCTTCATGGCCACGAAGGTCTCGGTGCGCGAACCCTGCGGTGCATCCGGCTCGTCGCGGTAGCTCGGCACGGCCTGGCCGTCCACATGGCCGGCGCGGTACTGGCCGCGTACGATGTTCTGCGCCAGCGTGGTCGGGGTGAAGCGCTTCAGCGAGCGCAGCACCTGCAGCTTCGCGTCGCGCACGGCATCCGGCGCGATCGACGACGGCGGCTCCATCGCCACGATGCACAGCAGCTGCAGCAGGTGGTTCTGCAGCATGTCGCGCAGCGCACCGGAGGTGTCGTAATAGCCGATGCGGTTACCGACGCCGAGCTTCTCGGCGATGGTGATCTGCACGTCGGAGATCCATTCGCGGCGCCACAGGGGCTCGAACAGGATGTTCCCGAAGCGCAGGGCCAGCAGGTTCTGCACCGTTTCCTTGCCCAGGTAATGGTCGATCCGGTAGATCTGCGATTCCTCGAACACTTCGCCCACTTCGCGGTTGATCTGCTTGGCCGATTCCAGGTCGCGGCCCAGTGGCTTTTCCAGCACCACGCGGGAGGTCGGCGTCACCAGGCCGTTGTCCTTCAGGTTGTCGCAGATCTGCGCGAACAGCGCCGGCGGCGTGGCCAGGTAGTAGACGCGCGTCAGGCCCTCGTCGCCCCGCAGCGCCTCCACCAGTCCCTTGTAGCTGGAGGAATCGGTGGCATCGAGCGACACGTACACGATGCGTTTCGTGAAGCGAGCCCAGTTCTCGTAGGTCACCTTGGGCGCCTTGATGTGCGGCTTCGACGTCGTGTTGACGGTCTCGATGAATTCTTCCTGGCTGTTGTCGTGCCGGCCCACGCAGATGATGCGCGCGTCCGGCGGCAGGTCGCCGCACACGTCGCGCGAGAACATCGCGGGCAGCAGCTTGCGCATCGAGAGATCGCCGCTGCCGCCGAACAGGACCAGGTCAAAATCGGAAAGTGCCATGATGGGTGTCGTATGGTTGGTTTTGCCGGACATTCCGGCTGACGTGCTGCTGGAACCTGCGTTTCAAAAAATGATTGCTACGGCGGTTACGGCTGGTACGCCGGCTGCACCAGCCCGGCCACATCCACCCGCACGGCCAGCACGCGGCCGGACAGCGGCAAGGCTGCCAGCTCGTCCGCGGGGCGCTTGCCGGCGGTGGTGATGAACAGCGTCCTGAGGTCGTCGCCGCCAAAGGCCACCATCGTCGGGCAGCGCACCGGCAGCACGATTTCATCGAGCTGTTCGCCCTCGGGCGACAGCTTGACGATGCGGCCACCTTCGAACATCGCCACCCAGTAATTGCCCGCGCTGTCGACGGCCGCACCATCCGGGCGGCCGCCGTAATCGGCGTCCTTGACCATCGAGAACTGGCGCACTTCGCGCTGGTTGCTCACGGTGCCGGCCGCCAGGTCGAAGTCGTAGCGCGTCACGCGGTGCGTCGTCGTGTCGGCGTGGTACATCGTGCGGTGGTCCGGGCTGAAGGCCAGGCCGTTCGAATTCGTCATGCCGCCGGACCACGCCAGGCGGACAGCCCCCTTTTCGAGGACATACATCTCGGCAGCCGGCTGGTCGCGCGGTTCGTAGATCGTGCCGACCCAGAAGCGGCCCGCCGCATCGGGCTTGCCGTCGTTGAAGCGGGCCCTGGACTGGTCGAACGGGGAGGGGGCGATCTCGCTGACAACGCCGGTAACGGTGTCGAGGTGTACAAACCCGGCGCGCGTGGCGACCACCAGGCCGCCCCCGGCATGGCGCGCCAGCGACGAAGGTTCCGTCGCCATCGGCCAGCTGTCATGCCGGTTCGACGCCAGCTGCAGCCGGTGCACGGCCAGCCCGTCGATATCGACCCAGTACAGCGCCTTCTCCTCGGCATGCCACAGGGGGCCTTCGCCCACCTGCATCACGCCATCGAAGGCGACGGTGATGTCGTATGCGCTCATGGCAGCTTCGCGGCCTTGGCCATGATGATCAGGCCATTGGTGGAACTGTCGTGCGCAGCCTGGTCCACGTCGCCCTCCAGCTCGGCCTGGATCTTCTTGGCCAGCACCTTGCCCAGCTCCACGCCCCACTGGTCGAAGCTGGCGATATCCCAGATCACGCCCTGCACGAAGGTCTTGTGTTCGTACAGCGCGATCAATGCGCCCAGGGTCAGCGGCGTCAGCTGCTCCATCAGGATCGTGTTCGACGGACGGTTGCCGGGGAAGGTACGGTGCGGCACCAGCTCGTCGATCTTCGCGGCCGGCAGGCCCTGCGCGGTCAGCTCGGCGCGCACCTCGTCGGCCGTCTTGCCCTTCATGAAGGCCTCCGACTGCGCGAAGCAGTTGGCCAGCAGCGCATCGTGGTGGCCCGGCAGGTCGTGCGTGGCGCGCAGCGCGGCGATGAAGTCGATCGGCACGATGTCGGTGCCCTGGTGCAGCAGCTGGAAGTAGGCATGCTGCGCGTTGGTGCCGCACTCGCCCCACACGACCGGGCAGGTGACGGTGTCCACGGGTTGCCCGCTCTTCGTCACGCGCTTGCCGTTGCTTTCCATGTCGAGCTGCTGCAGGTAGGCAGGGAAGCGGCTCAGGTCCTGGTGATATGGCGCGATGGACAGCGACGTGGCGCCGAGGAACTCGCGGTTCCAGAAGCCCGTCAGGGCCAGCAGCACGGGCAGATTTTCTTCCAGCGGCGCGGTGCGGAAGTGCTCGTCCATCGCGTGCGCGCCTTCCAGCAGCGCCTCGAAATAGCCGAAACCCACGGCCAGCGCGACGGACAGGCCGATCGCCGACCAGACCGAATAGCGGCCGCCGACCCAGTCCCAGAACGGGAACATGTTGTCCGTATCGATGCCGAAGGCGGCGACGGCCTGCGTGTTGGTGGACACGGCCACGAAATGACGCGCCAGGTCCTCTTCCTTGGCGCGGCCCAGGAACCAGGTGCGCGCGGTGCCGGCGTTGAGCATCGTCTCGGCGGTGGTGAAGGTCTTCGAGGCCACGATGAACAGCGTGGTCTCGTGGTTCACCTTGGCCAGCACGGCATCCATGTCATGGCCGTCCACGTTCGACACGAAGTGCATCGTCAGGCGCGGATGGGCGAACGAGCGCAGCGCCAGCACGGCCATTTTCGGGCCGAGATCGGAGCCGCCGATGCCGATGTTGACGATGTCCGTGATCGGCTTGCCGGAAGCGCCCAGCCAGGTGCCGTTGCGGACCTTGTCCGTGAAGACGCGCATGCGGTCGAGCACGTTGTGCACGTCGGCATTGACGTCCTGGCCCTCGACCACCAGCGCCTTGCCGCGCGGCATACGCAGGGCGGTGTGCAGCACGCTGCGTTGTTCGGTAAGATTAATTTTCTCGCCAGACAGCATTGCATCGCGCTGCGCTTCCACGCCGCGCTCGCGGGCCAGGTCGACCAGCAGCTCGAGCGTGCGCGCCGTGATGCGGTTCTTGGAAAAATCGAGGAACAGGCCGGCCGCATCGGCCGTCAGTTTCGGGAATCGCTCAGGATCGTCGGCAAACAGCTGGCGCAGCTGCCAGCCTTTCGCATCGGTGGCATGGGCTTGCAGGGCCTGGTAGGCGGGCGTGGTGGTCAACAGGGGCTGGCGCATGTGGCTGATCAGTCATGATGTCAGTTTCGATATGGAGGAACTATACAGGAAAAGCTGGTAAGTTCACTACAGGATCGCACATCGAAAAACAAATAATTCCGTGAATCTACCATCATCCCCTGTTCCCTTGGCGATCGTTTGCCCATGAAGAATGCCGGGGCAGCACGCCTTTCGCCTTCTGTAGTAAAATTTCGGAAATTCATCGATAAGGAAGCATAATGGCTTTGCACCCAGTCCTCGAACAAGTCACTGCACGCATCATCGAACGCAGCCGCCCGTCGCGCGGCGCCTACCTCGCCCATATCGAAGCGGCCCGCATCCAGGGCCGGCCGCAGCGCAGCACGCTGGCCTGCACGAACCTGGCGCACGGCTTCGCGGCCTTTCCGGCCAACGACAAGCTGATCCTGAAGGAAGTGAAGAAGCCTTCCGTCGCGATCATCTCGGCCTACAACGACATGCTGTCGGCGCACCAGCCCTTCGAACACTTCCCGCCGATCATCAAGGATGCCGTGCGCGACGTGGGCGCCGTGGCGCAGTTCGCGGGCGGCGTGCCGGCCATGTGCGATGGCGTGACGCAGGGCCAGCCGGGCATGGAGCTGTCGCTGTTCTCGCGCGACACCATCGCCATGAGCACGGCCATCGGCATGTCCCACAATATGTTCGACTCTGCGGTGTACCTGGGCGTGTGCGACAAGATCGTGCCGGGCCTGGTGATCGGCGCACTGCACTTCGGCCATATCCCGGCCGTGTTCATCCCGGCCGGTCCGATGACCTCCGGCCTGTCGAACAAGGAAAAGGCGGCCATCCGCCAGCGCTATGCACAGGGCAAGGCCACCCGCGAGGAGCTGCTGGAAGGCGAATCGCAGTCCTACCACGGCGCCGGCACCTGTACCTTCTACGGCACCGCCAACAGCAACCAGATGCTGATGGAGGTAATGGGCCTGCACCTGCCGGGGGCCGCCTTCATCACGCCGGGCACGGAACTGCGCGACCAGCTGACGGCTGCCGCCGCACAGCGCGCCGCCGTGATCTCGGAACTGGGCAACGAGTACATTCCGATCGGTCACGTGGTCGATGAAAAATCCATTGTCAACGCCGTCGTGGCGCTGCTGGCCACCGGCGGCTCGACCAACCACACGCTGCACCTGCCGGCGATCGCCCGCGCGGCCGGCATCCTGATCGACTGGGACGATTTCAACGACCTGTCCGCCGTGGTGCCGCTGCTGGCGCGCATCTACCCGAATGGCGATGCGGACGTGAACCATTTCCACGCGGCCGGCGGCACGGGCTTCGTGATCCGCGAGCTGCTCGATGCGGGCCTGCTGCACGAGGACGTGACGACCATCCTGGGCAAGGGCCTGCGCAACCACTGCAAGGAACCGTTCCTGGGCGAAGGCGGCAAGGGCGTGGTCTTCAAGGATTCGCCGGCCGTGGCGGGCGACGACAAGGTGCTGCGCACCGCCGCCGACCCGTTCTCCAAGGATGGCGGCATGGTCAAGGTCGAGGGCAACCTGGGCCGCGCGATCATGAAGGTGTCGGCCGTGAAGGTCGAGCACCGCACGGTGGAAGCGCCGGCGCTGGTGTTCACCTCGCAGGAAGACTTCATGGCCGACTACAAGGCCGGCAAGCTCGATCGCGATTTCGTGGCCGTGCTGCGCTTCCAGGGTCCGCGCGCCAACGGCATGCCGGAACTGCACGCGCTGACGCCGGCGCTGGCCAATCTGCAGGATGCCGGCCGCAAGGTCGCGCTCGTGACGGACGGCCGCATGTCCGGCGCCTCCGGCAAGGTGCCGGCAGCGATCCACGTGTCGCCCGAAGTGCTGGCCGGCGGTCCGCTGGGCCTGGTGCGCGACGGCGACATCATCCGCGTCGATGCCGCCACCGGCACGCTGGAAGCGAAGGTCGATGCCGCCGAATGGGCCGGCCGCACGCCGGCCGAGGCCGACCTGTCGCCCAGCCATGTGGGCATGGGCCGCGAACTGTTCGCGATGTTCCGCAACAACGTGTCGAAGGCGGAAGAGGGCGCGGCCACGTTCCCGCTGCCGTCGCCGGCCGACAGCAGCGCCGACCTGCACGACGGCAAAGAGGTGGGCGACACGATGCCCGGTTCCGATGAAGATTTCCTTGTGAAGAAAGCGCCATGACCATGACTCTGCTCGACATTATGCGTACCTCGGCCGTGATCCCCGTGATCGCGATCGACGATCCCGACCACGCCGTGCCCCTCGCGAAAGCGCTGGTGGCGGGCGGCATCCGCGTGCTGGAAGTCACGCTGCGCACGCAGCACGGCCTGGCCGCGATCCGCGCGATGAGCGCCGTGGAAGGCGCCATCGTCGGCGTCGGTACGCTCACGCAGCCGGACGAATTCGCCGCCGCGCGCGATGCCGGCGCCGTGTTCGGCGTATCGCCGGGCCTGACGGATGCGCTGATCGCCGCTGCCAAGTCCAGCGGCCTGCCACTGCTGCCGGGCGTGATGACGCCATCGGAAGTGATGAAGGCGCGCGAACAGGGATTCAAGCAGCTCAAGCTGTTTCCTGCGGTGCCGGCGGGCGGCGTGGGCATGCTGAACGCGATTGCCGGCCCGCTGTCGGACATCACTTTCTGCCCGACCGGCGGCATCTCGCAGGAAACCGCCCCGGCCTTCCTGGCGCTGAAGAATGTCGCCTGCGTGGGCGGTTCGTGGCTGACGCCGAAGGACGCCATGAAGGCGGGCGACTGGGATCACATCACGATGCTGGCGAAGGCGGCGAGCGGATTGCGCGGCTGAGGTCTACAGCAGCGGCATCATGCGAAGGCGCCTGCGGGCGCCTTTTTTCTTTGGCAACCCCAGCGCCCCGTTGATTGTCACGAAGGCACGCAACTTGGCAAGACGCCAAGCGAATGTGTGATTTTGGCGACCGGAAAGCACGAAACAGTCACAAAGACCTTGCGCTACGGCAATAGCATCTGCAATAGTGCAACCTAGCGCACGCGATGATGTGCGCCGGATCGATCGCCCCTTATCAATGCGGCATTGTTTCCGTGACTGCCCTTCATTAATCGCTGACCCTACGGAAGCCGCGTGATCCGCCAACGTCCCCTGCAGTCGTATTTTCCGCTTGCCATCGCCATTGCCGCCGCCATCGCCATCGTGCCGCTGGCCGCCTGGCAGTGGCACGGCTTCGTCATCGCCGCCGTGCTGCTCGCAGCTGGCGCAGGCGCCGTCCTCTATCCGCATGCGAAGCCCGTTGCCGATGAGGGTGAAGAAAGCTATCTCGCCAGCCGCCGCCGCTTCAGCGCCGACGTGTCCGGCGTCTGGGCCTCGCACATCGATGCCTCGCGCAACCAGATGGAAGAAGCCGTGGTGGCGCTGATCGGCCGCTTCTCCGGCATCGTCTACAAGCTCGAAGAGGCGCTGGCTGCCTCCGGCGCCGCGCGCAACCACGAAGGCGGCAGCATCGTCGACGTGTTTGCCGCCAGCGAGAAGGAACTGCGCTCGCTGCTCGACATGCTGGCCAGCGCGTCGGCCGGCAAGCAGCAGATGCTGCAGAAGATCGAAGGCCTGCAGCAGATCACGCAGCAGTTGCAGGCGATGGCCGCGGACGTGGCCAGCATCGCCTGGCAGACCAACCTGCTGGCGCTGAACGCGGCGATCGAGGCGGCGCGCGCCGGCGAGGCGGGGCGCGGCTTCGCCGTCGTCGCCACCGAGGTGCGCATGCTGTCGAACCGCTCCGCCGAAGCGGGCAAGCAGATCGCCCGGCAGGTCGGCCAGATCAGCGACGCCATCGGCGCCACCAGTGCCGCCGCCGGCGCATCGATGCGCGAGGAAGCCCAGGCCGTGCAGGCTTCGGAACAGCTGATCGGCAACGTGCTGGCCTCGTTCCGCGGCGTGACGGATGCGCTGGTGCAGTCCTCCAGCCTGCTGGAGAGCGAAAGCGCCGGCATCAAGGCGGAAGTGGCCGAAGCGCTGGTGCAGCTGCAGTTCCAGGACCGCGTGAGCCAGATCCTGTCGCACGTGCAGCACAACATCGCGCGCCTGCCGTCCTACCTGGACGAGCAGGGCACCGACGAAGGCAGGCTGCGGCCGCTCGATGCGGGCGCGCTGCTGGCGGAGCTGGAAAGCACCTACGCGATGGCCGAAGAACGCACGCTGCATGCCCGCAGCAGCCTGCCTGCGCCCGCGCAGCAGGAAGAAGAGATCACCTTTTTCTAGGAGTTTTACATGGCAAAAACCATCATGGTCGTGGACGATTCGCTGTCCATCCGCCAGGTCGTCGGCATCGCCCTGCGCCAGGCCGGCTACGACGTCATCGAGGGCAGCGACGGCAAGGACGCGCTGGCCAAGCTGACGGGCCAGAAGGTCAACCTGATCATCAGCGACGTCAACATGCCCAATATGGACGGCATCGCCTTCGTACGCGAACTGAAGACGCGGCCCGCGTACAAGTTCACGCCCGTGATGATGCTCACCACCGAATCGCAGCAGGAGAAGAAGGCCGAAGGCCAGGCCGCCGGCGCGCGTGCGTGGATGGTCAAGCCGTTCAAGCCGGAAGCGCTGCTGGCCGCCGTCCAGAAGCTCGTCCTCCCCTGATTCCATGTCCGGACCGAGGTCCGGATTCCTGTCATGACTGTCGCTGCTGGCGCGACGCATCACCGCCGGCTTACACGGAGAACCACATGAGTATTGTCCAGGCGGACGCGGAAGCGGCCGACACGCTGCGCATCGAAGGCGAGCTGACGATCTATCGCGCCGCGGAACTCAAGCCCCTGCTGCTGGGCGCCGTGCGCGCCGACGGCGTGCCGGCGCTCGACCTGTCGGCCGTCACCGAATTCGACAGCGCCGGCCTGCAGCTGGTGCTGATGATGCGCCGTGCCGCGGCCGTGCATGGCCGCACCGTGCGGATCGTCGATCCCAGCCCGGCCGTGCGCGAGGTGCTGGCGCTGATCGGCCTGACGGAGCTGGCGGCCGGCAGTGCGGGAGCGGCGGCATGAATCTCGACCAGGTAATGCACACCTTCATCGCCGAGAGCCGCGAACTGCTCGAGGAGATGGAGAACAGCCTGCTGGCCGTGGCGACGGAAGGCGAGGAGGCCGTCAACGCCATCTTCCGCGCCGCCCACACGATCAAGGGCTCGGCCGGCATGTTCGGCCTGGACGTGGTGGTGGACTTCACCCACGTGGCCGAAAGCGTGCTGGATAAAGTGCGCGACGGCGTGGTGCCCGTGACGGACGACCTGGTGACGCTGCTGCTGGCCTGCCGCGACCATATCGGCGCGCTGGTCGACGCGGTGGAAGCGAACACGCTCGACGGCGACGTGGCACTGGCGCAGGCCGGCGCACCGCTGACGGCCGCGCTGCAGCGCTATCTCGACGGTGCCGGCGTAAGCGCCGCACCGGTGGCGAAAATGGCGCAGCCGCTGGTGCCGGCATCGGCCGAAACGGCGCAGTGGCACATCTCGCTGCGCTTCGGGCCGGACGTGCTGCGCAACGGCATGGACCCGCTGTCGTTCATCCGCTACCTCGGCCAGATGGGCACCATCACCGGCATCGCCACGCTGTTCGATGGCCTGCCGGCCGCCGAGGACTTCGATCCGGAATCGTGCTACCTCGGCTTCGAGATCGGCTTTGCCAGCACCGCCTCGAAGGCGGACATCGACGGTGCCTTCGACTTCGTGCGCGACGACTGCGCGATCCGCATCCTGGCGCCGGACAGCAAGGTGGACGAATACCTGGCGCTGATCGACGAGCTGCCGGAAGAGCGCACGCGCCTGGGCGAGATGCTGGTGCGCTGCGGCAGCATCACGGCCCATGAACTGGAACAGGCGCTCGCCGTGCAGGCCAGCGTGCCCGTCGAGGTGCAGGCGCCGATCGGCGCGATCCTCGTCAACCAGGGCGTGGTGCAGGCCCCCGTGGTGGCGGCCGCGCTGGTCAAGCAGAAGCAGGCCGCCGACCCGAAAAGCGCGCCGGCCGAGAACCGCTCGGTGCGCGTGGATGCGGACAAGCTCGACCGCCTGATCAACCTGGTGGGCGAACTGATCATCGCCGGCGCCAGCGCCAGCGTAATCGCGCGCCGCACCCAGATCCCCGATCTGCTGGAATGCACGTCCACGCTGTCCGGCCTGGTGGAGGAGGTGCGCGACAGCGCGCTGCAGCTGCGCATGGTGAAGATCGGCGCCACCTTCAACCGCTTCCAGCGCGTGGTGCACGACGTGTCGCGCGAGATCGGCAAGGACATCCGCCTGCAGGTCTCCGGCGAGGAGGCGGAACTGGACAAGACGGTGGTCGAGAAGATCGGCGACCCGCTCACGCACCTGGTGCGCAATGCGATGGACCATGGCATCGAGCCGGCCGACGTGCGCGTGGCGCGTGGCAAGCCGGCGCAGGGCACGGTCACGCTGAACGCCTACCACGATTCCGGCAGCATCGTGATCGAGGTGCAGGACGACGGCGGCGGCCTGAAGAAGGAACGCATCCTGGCCAAGGCGGTCGAACGGGGCCTGGTGGAAGCGGGCCGCGCGCTGTCCGACAAGGAGATCTTCGGCATGATCTTCGAGCCGGGCTTCTCCACGGCCGAGCAGGTGACCAACCTGTCCGGCCGTGGCGTGGGCATGGATGTCGTCAAGCGCAATATCGTCGCGCTGCGCGGCAGCGTCGACATCGCCAGCACGGAAGGCGTGGGCACCACCGTCACCGTGCGGCTGCCGCTCACGCTGGCGATCATCAACGGCTTCCAGGTGGGCCTGGGCAAATCCACCTTCGTGATCCCGATGGACATGGTGGAGGAGTGCATCGAGTTCCGCGAGGACGGCCGGCCCGGCCAGGCCGGGCAGACGTCGGGCTACGTGGACCTGCGCGGCCAGCCGCTGCCCTACGTGCGGCTGCGCGAGCGCTTCCACGTGAAGGGCGAGCCGGCGCGGCGCCAGAGCATCGTGGTGGTGCGCCACGGCGCCAGCCGCGCCGGCCTCGTGGTCGACACGCTGCTGGGCGAGTTCCAGACCGTGATCAAGCCGCTCGGCAAGGTGTTTGCCGGCGTGCGCTTCCTGTCCGGCTCCTCGATCCTCGGCAACGGCGAGGTCGCCCTGATCCTCGACATGGCCGCGCTGCTGCAGGGCGTGGAGCAGGACAGCCAGGCCGCGCACGGCGTGCTGGCCGCCTGACGCAATGAATCTTACTTATCTGAACCGGGAGCCATCGTGCTGAAGAATCTGAAAATTGGTATCCGCCTGGGCCTCGGCTTCGGCGTGGTGGTACTGCTGCTGGCGGCTGTCGCGCTGCTGGCCATCGGCCGCATGGCGGCGATGGACCGCGCGTCCGACCTGATCGTCGAAGACGCCTATCCGAAGGTCGTGCTGACCAAGGACCTGATCCGCGACAGCGTGGACATTCCGCGCCAGATGCGCGGCATGCTGCTGGCCGAGGGCGATGCCGAGGTCGCGCGCTACCGCAAGCAGCTCGAGGGCGTGCGCGCCGCCGAGCAGGAACGCATCGCCGAACTGACCCGGACGATCGCCAGCGAGGAAGGCAAGAAGCTGCTGAAGGCCATCGCCGACCACCATGCCGCGCTGGAACCGAAGTACGAGAAGTTCTACGCGCTGATCCAGACCGACCAGGCACTGGCGGCCAAGTTCGTCAGCGGCGATTTCGTGCCGGCCAACCGCCTGCTGGGCGACGCCATCGACGCGCTGTCCAAGTTCCAGGCCGAGAAGATGCAGCGGCTGGCCGGCGAAGCGAGCGCCACCTACGAGGCCACGCGCCTGCTGGTGATCGAAATGACGGTCGGCGCATTGCTGCTGGCCGTGGTGATCGCCACGCTGATCACGCTGTCCGTCACGCGCCCGCTGCGCCAGGCGGTGGCCGTGGCCGACCGCCTGGCCGGCGGCGACCTGACGGTGACGATCGAGAAGACGTCGCGCGACGAACCGGGCCAGCTGCTGGCTGCGATGAAGAACATGATCGCCAAGCTGACCCACGTGGTGGCGGAAGTGAACGGCGGCGCGCAGTCGCTGGCCTCCGCTTCCGAGGAAGTGAGCGCCACGGCGCAGGCGCTGTCGCAGGCCGCCTCCGAGCAGGCCGCCGGCGTGGAGGAAACCAGCGCCTCGCTGGAACAGATCACGGCCTCGATCTCGCAGAACACCGAGAACGCGCGCGTCACGGACGGCATGGCCGGCAAGGCCGCGCAGGATTCGGCCGAAGGCGGCGAGGCAGTGAAAGCCACGGTGGTGGCAATGAAGCGCATCGCCAAGCAGATCGGCATCATCGACGACATCGCGTATCAGACCAACCTGCTGGCGCTGAACGCGGCCATCGAGGCGGCGCGCGCCGGCGAGCATGGCAAGGGCTTTGCCGTCGTCGCGGCGGAAGTGCGCAAGCTGGCAGAACGCAGCCAGGTGGCCGCCCAGGAAATCGGCGAAGTGGCCAGCAGCAGCGTGGAACTGGCCGAACGGGCGGGCGCGCTGCTGGACCAGATGGTGCCGAACATCCGCAAGACCTCCGACCTGGTGCAGGAAATCACGGCGGCCTCGGAAGAGCAGGCCGCCGGCGTGGGCCAGATCAACGCGGCCGTGGGCCAGCTGAGCCAGACGACGCAGCAGAACGCCTCCAGCTCCGAGGAACTGGCGGCGACGGCCGAGGAAATGAGCAGCCAGGCCGAGCAGCTGCAGCAGGCGATGAGCTTCTTCCGCCTGGAGCGCGCCGCCATCAGCGTGCGCAAGCCGCCGGCGCGCCCGCACCACACGCCCGCGCGCCGCACCGAAAGCCTGGCGATGCAGAACCCGGCCTTCGCGATGGACGGCCCGGACGAGGCGAGCTTCACGCGCTTCTGAGCACGGCGGCACGGACGGACGCCATTGACTTCCATTGACCACCCGCGGCCGGAGGCCGCAGAAAGCACACCATGTTCTCCCATCTGAAAATCAGCACGCGCCTGGCCCTGGCCTTCGGTGTCATGAGCCTGCTGCTGGCAGGCGTCGTCCTGCTGGGCATCCGCAGCCTCGGCGGCGTCAGCCAGGCCACCGACGAAATGGTGACCGACAAGTATCCGAAGGTCGTGTGGAGCTACGAGCTCATCGACAACATCAACCGGATCGCCGTGGGCATGCGCAATATCGCCATCTTCGAGGATGCCGACGTGGCGCGCCGCGAACTGGCGGCCATCGAAACGTCGAAGGCCGGCATCAAGGACGGTCTCGACAAGCTGGGCCAGCGCATCACGTCGGCACGCGGCAAGGAGCTGCTGCGCACGCTGATGGACGCGCGGGAAAAATACCGCGGCTCGCAGGAAGAGTTCATCCACCTCGTCTCGGCGGGCCAGCGCGACGAAGCGCGCCAGCTGCTGGTCAACAAGCTCGATGCATCGCAGAGCGCCTACGTGGATGCCATCCGCGCACTGATCACCTACCAGAGCCAGCTGATGGACAAGGTGGGCGAGGAAGCGAAAGCCGATTACGTCAGCGCCCGCAACCAGATGACGGCGCTGGGCACGCTGGCCGTGGCCTTCGGCATCGTGATGGCCCTGTGGATCACGATTTCCATCACGCGCCTGCTGGGCGGCGAGCCGGCCTATGCGGCCGAACTGCTCAAGCGCATCGCGCACGGCGACCTGTCCGGCGAAGTGGTCACCCGCAAGGGCGACAGCGGCAGCATGCTGTTTGCCGTGGGCGAGATGGTCGCCAAGCTGCGCCAGGTGATCGCCGGCCAGCGCGCCGTCGTGGAGGCAGCCAACCGCGGCAACTTCGATGCGCGTGTCGACACCACGGGCATGCACGGCTTCCAGAAGGACATGGGCGATGGCCTGAACCAGCTGGTGACCACCACCGGTGCCAGCATCGGCGACGTGGTGCGCGTGATGTCGGCGCTGGCCGACGGCGACCTGACCACCCGCATCGAGAAGGACTACCAGGGCGCGTTCGCGCAGCTGAAGGATTATTCGAACGGCACGATGGACAAGCTGGCGCAGGTGGTGGGCGACGTGAACGGCAGCGCGCAGTCGCTGGCCTCCGCGTCGGAAGAGGTGAGCGCCACGGCGCAGTCGCTGTCGCAGTCGGCTTCCGAGCAGGCCGCCGGCGTCGAGGAAACCAGCGCCTCGCTGGAACAGATGACGGCATCCATTTCGCAGAACACCGAGAACGCGCGTGTCACGGATGGCATGGCCGCCAAGGCCGCATCGGAAGCGGCCGAAGGCGGTGAGGCAGTAAAAGCCACGGTCGTGGCGATGAAGCAGATCGCCCGGCAGATCGGCATCATTGACGACATCGCGTATCAGACGAACCTGCTGGCGCTGAACGCGGCCATCGAGGCGGCCCGCGCCGGGGAACATGGCAAGGGCTTTGCCGTGGTGGCGGCCGAGGTGCGCAAGCTGGCCGAGCGCAGCCAGGTGGCGGCGCAGGAAATCGGCGAAGTGGCCAGCAACAGCGTGGAGCTGGCCGAACGGGCCGGCAAGCTGCTCGATCAGATGGTGCCGAACATCCGCAAGACCTCCGACCTGGTGCAGGAAATCACGGCCGCCTCGGAAGAGCAGTCGGCCGGCGTGGGCCAGATCAATGCGGCGGTCGGCCAGATGAGCCAGACGACGCAGCAGAACGCGTCCAGCTCCGAAGAGCTGGCGGCCACCGCCGAGGAGATGAGCGGCCAGGCCGAGCAGCTGCAGCAGGCGATGGGCTTCTTCCGCCTGGCCGGAGGGGCTGCGCAGTCGCGCGCCGCCGTGGCGGTGCGCCAGCCGGTGCGTGGCCATGGCAGTGCGCGTCGTGCCCAGCTGCGCCTGGCGGACAGCTTCGCCACGCACGGCGAGCCGGACGAAGCCAGCTTCACCAATTTCTGACGCGGGATCGATGATGAATCAAGCAAAACAGGATGCCGGCGAGACCGCGCAATATCTGACCTTCATGCTGGGCGGCGAAGCGTTCGGCATCGGCATCATGGCCATCAAGGAGATCATCGAGTTCTCCGGCATCACGGAGGTGCCGATGATGCCGGACTGTATCCGCGGCGTGATCAACCTGCGCGGCGCCGTGGTGCCCGTGATGGACCTGGCGGCGCGTTTCGGCCGGCCGCTGGCCGTGCCGGGCAAGCGTACCTGCATCGTCATCGTCGAACTGGGGGGCGGCAGCAATGGCGAGCGCCAGGTGACAGGCGTGGTGGTCGATGCGGTGAGCGCCGTGCTGGACATCCCGGCCTCCGAGATCGAACCGGCGCCCAGCTTCGGCACGCGCATCCGCGGCGACTTCATCGCGGGCATGGGCAAGCTCAATGGCAAGTTCGTGATCCTGCTGAACGTGGCGAATGTGCTGGCGGTCGATGCGCTGGCCACGCTGCCGGCCGCGGTGCTGGAAACCGGCGAACCGTCGGCCGCCTGACATGACGGCCATCGCGATCAGCGAGCGCGAGTTCGCCCAGTTCCAGCGCTTCATCCTCGACATTGCCGGCATCACGATGTCCGATGCGAAGAAGGCGCTGGTGAGCGGCCGGCTGGCCAAGCGGCTGCACCACTTCGGGCTGGACAGCTACGACGCCTATTTCGCGATGCTCTCCGACGGCCACCATGCGGACGAGACGCAGATCGCCGTCGACCTGCTGACCACCAACGAGACCTATTTCTTCCGCGAGGCGCGCCACTTCGACCTGCTGCGGCAGGCGGCGCTGCAGGCGCAGCCGGGCTTGCGTGCCGGCGCGCCGTTCCGCGTATGGAGCGCGGCCTGCTCGTCCGGCGAGGAACCGTACAGCATCGCGATGGTGCTGGCGGACGTGCTGGGCAACGCGCCGTGGGAAGTGGTGGCCTCGGACATCAGTACGCGCGTGCTGGAGCGCGCCCGCATCGGCCACTACCCGATGGAACGCGCCAGCCACGTGCCGCCGGCCTACCTGAAGCGTTTCTGCCTGAAGGGCATCGCCGAGCAGGCCGGCACGCTGCTGGTGGACCGCGCGCTGCGCCAGCGCGTGCAGTTCCGCCAGGTGAACCTGAACACGCAGCTGCCGGGCGACCTGGGCCTGTACGACGTGATCTTCCTGCGCAACGTGATGATCTACTTCAGCGCCGATACCAAGCGCCAGGTGGTGGCGCGCGTGACGTCGCGGCTCAAGCCCGGCGCGCAGTTCTTCATCGGCCATTCCGAAAGCCTGCACGACATCAGCGATGCCGTGCAGCCCGTGATCCCTTCGGTCTACCGCAAGGCAAGCTAACGGACGCCTGGTCGGCCGGCCGGTGCGCTACCCTAGCGGTTTCGCAGCGGCGGCCGCAAATCTCACATGCCTATGAATACCATCAACGTGCTGGTCGTGGACGATTCCGCCGTCGTGCGCAAGGTCGTCGGCGAGATGCTGGCCGCGGCGCCCGGCATCCGGCTGCTGCATGCGGTGTCCGACCCGCTGCTGGCCATCGAGCGCATGAAGCAGCAGTGGCCGGACGTGATCGTGCTGGACGTGGAGATGCCGCGCATGGACGGCATCACCTTCCTCAAGCGCATCATGGCCGAACGGCCCACGCCCGTCATCATCTGCTCGACGCTGACGGAGCGGGGCGCCGAGACGACGCTGGCGGCGATGGCGGCCGGCGCCGTGGCCGTGATCGAGAAGCCGAAGCTGGGCCTGAAGGACTTCCTGAACGACAGCGCCGATGAGCTGATCGCCGCGGTGCGTGCCGCCGCCACGGTGAACGTGCGCCGCCTCGGCCTGCGCGCCGCTGCCGCTGCGCCGCTGGCGCCCGCGCCGGCCAAGCTGACGGCCGATGCGATCCTGGCGCCGGCCGGCGAAGCGCGCACGCCGCTGCAGACGACGGAGCGGGTGGTGGCCATCGGCACCTCCACGGGCGGCACGCAGGCGCTGGAGGAAGTGCTGACGGCGCTGCCGCGGGTCACGCCGGGCATCGTCATCGTGCAGCACATGCCGGAAAAATTCACGGCGGCGTTCGCGGCGCGGCTGGACACGCTGTGCCAGATCCAGGTGCTGGAAGCGAAGCACGGCGACCGCGTGCTGCCGGGCCGCGCCCTGATCGCGCCGGGCGGCAAGCACATGCTGCTGCGCCGCGACGGTGCGCAGTACTGCGTGGACGTGATCGACGGACCGCTGGTCAACCGGCACCGGCCTTCGGTGGACGTGCTGTTCCGCTCCGTGGCCAAGAACGCGGGCGCCAATGCGCTCGGCATCATCATGACGGGCATGGGCGACGATGGCGCCGCCGGCCTGCTGGAGATGCGCAAGGCCGGCGCGCGCACGGTGGCGCAGGACGAGGAAAGCTGCGTGGTGTACGGCATGCCGAAGGAGGCCGTGAAGCGCGGCGCGGTGGAGAAGACCGTCACGCTGAAGGCGATCGACAAGGAGATCCTGCAGCAGCTGCAGGGCCGGTAAGGGCGGCAACGGCGGCAAGGGGACAGGCACCCGGCAAGGGGACAGGCACCCGGCAAGGGGACAGGCACCTATTTTTGAGCAACACTCGTGTTGCTCAAAAATAGGTGCCTGTCCCCGATCCTTAGTCGTGGTCCTCGAGCGCGGCCTCGACGCGGTTGCGGCCCTGCCGCTTGGCGGCATACAGCGCGCCGTCGGCGGCGCCGATCAGGCGCGCCGGGTCGGACGGCTCTCCCGGCGGCAGCGTGGCCACGCCGATGCTCACCGTGATCATCTTCAGCTCGCCGCGCGCGAACGCATGGGGGATCTGCTGCGCCAGCACGCGGGCGTGCAGCGCCTCGGCGATCGTGCGGGCCTGGCGCGCATCGTTGTCCGGCAGGATCACGGCAAACTCCTCGCCGCCGTAGCGCGCCAGCATGTCCACGGAGCGCTGCAGCAGCGCCTGCAGGGTGGCTGCCACCAGCATCAGGCACTGGTCGCCCTGCTGGTGGCCGTAATGGTCGTTGTAGGGCTTGAAGTAGTCGATGTCGATCATCAGCAGCGACACCACGCCGCCATTGCGCTTGGCGCGCCGCACCTCGCGGTCGATCGCCACGTCGAATGCGCGGCGGTTGGCAACGCCCGTCAGGCCGTCCGAGAACGACTGCATGCGCAGCAGTTCGGTCTGTTCGCGCAGCAGCTTTTCGCGGCTGGCCGCCATGCTCACGTCGTTCAGCTGGATCATGCAGTAGCGCGGCGCGTCCGGCGCGGCGCCGGGCAGGGCCAGCGGCGTGACGGCGATCGCCTGCTGCAGCCGTTCGTCATGCTGGTTGCGCGCGCGTGCCGCAGCGTTCGGGTACAGGGGAAACGGCGCGCGGTTCAGGGTAGGGGACAGCAGCGACGAGAAGTGGTTCGTCAGCGCCGCCGCCACGGCCGCTTCCACGCGGCCGCCGCGCAGTTCCGGCATCAGGTCGAACAGGTTCGCGCCGATGGCCTCCTGCGCGGTGCGGCCGGCGTGGCGGTCCATCCATTTATTCCACAGCACCACGTTGTGCGCGTCATCGACGATGATGATGCCGGCGCCGACGGCTTCCAGCACGCCTTCGAGCAGGGCCAGTCGATCGGGTTGTTGCATGTTACGCCAGTCCGAGGGTGCGCTGCAGGTAGCCGGCGATCTGCTGCTTCAGGTCGTGCAGTGCGGTGACATCGAGGATGAACGCGACGTAGCCGTGGATCTGGTGCTTCTCCAGGATGAAGTCGATGTGCAGCATCATCACGACCGTTTCGCTGCGCGTGCCGCTGGCATCGAGGATCTCGTCGCTGCTGCCCACGTGGTAGACGGGCAGGGAACCGTGCAGCTCCTGCTCGAAGATATTGGCCAGCGTGCCCACGCAGGAGTTCAGGATGATGTTGCCGATCTCGCTCATCGCCTCCTGTTCCATGCCGGACAGCTCGGCCAGCGGCACGGATTCGCCCACCATCAGGCGCACCAGTTCCAGGCTTTTATATTCCGGGAACATCAGCAGCGCCTCGGTCTGGAACGCGCCTTCGTAATGCTGGCTGACGCCGCAGATGCGCTGGCTGCTGCCGCTGCTGTTGTAGTTGCTGCCCGCGCTGTCGTTGCGGCGATGTGCCGCTTCCAGCAGTTCGGCCGCGTCGCCGCGGCTGAGGAAGCTGATCGAAGGCACCGACATCGTCACTTCCTCGCGCACGATGCCGCTCATCGCCGCGGCCGCGTGGCCGACGCCGATATTGAAGATCTCCACCAGCGCGTCGTGTTCCAGTTCGGTGAGCTCGACCATCTCAGGCCCCGACGGTGGCGACCAGGCGGCCGATGCGTTCCGGCGTGATGGGCTTTTCCATGAAGCCCACGCCGATTTCCTGCGCACGGGCGCGGGTGGCATCCTGCACATTGGCCGTCAGCAGCGAGATGCTGGCATGGGGCAGCATGCGGCGCAGCTGTTCGGCGCAGGCCAGGCCGCCCATGCCGGGCATGTTCACGTCCATCAGCACCAGGTCCGGCCGCAGGTCGGGTGCCTTGGCCAGCGCTTCCTCGCCGGTGCCCGCTTCCTCCACGCGCCAGTCGGCATGGAAGGACAGGATGTACTGGCGCGCCACTAGGCGCGAGACGCGGCTGTCGTCGACGATCAGAACAGTACGGACAGGTGCGGGCGGGGTGGCGGCGGGCGGCAAGGGCGAGGAGGATGCGGACGTCATGGGATTCTGCTGACTCGTGATGATGGGCCATTTTCCCACAATCCCCACCCGCTGCGCTGCTAAAATAACGCCCGCCCTTGCAACCCTTAACGCCCGACCTTTGCAACCCTTATCTTCCCGACACCATTCCCCATGACTCAAGACGAACTGAAACAGGCCGTGGCGCGCGCCGCCATCGGCTACGTGGTCGACGGCGCCATCATCGGCGTCGGCACCGGCTCGACGGCCAACTTCTTCATCGACGAACTGGCCGCCATCAAGGACCGCATCCAGGGCACCGTGGCCTCGTCCGAAGCCACCGCCGAGCGCCTGAAGAAGCACGGCGTGCCCGTGTTCGACCTGAACGACGTGGACTCGATCGCCGTCTACATCGACGGCGCCGACGAGATCGACGCGCAGGGCGCCATGATCAAGGGCGGCGGCGCGGCGCTGACGCGCGAGAAGATCGTCGCTTCCGTGGCAAAGTCGTTCGTCTGCATCGCCGACGGTTCGAAGCTGGTGGACACCCTGGGCAAGTTCGCACTGCCGGTGGAAGTGATTCCGATGGCGCGCAACGCCGTGCTGCGCGAGCTGGCGGCACTGGGCGGCCAGCCGAAGGTGCGCACGAAGCCGGGCTCGGACGAGCCGTTCGTCACCGACAACGGCGGCAACCTCATCGACGTGGCCGGCCTGTCGATCACCGATCCGGTGGCACTCGAGGCACGCATCAACCAGCTGACGGGTGTGATCGCCGTGGGCCTGTTTGCCGCGCGCGGCGCCAACGTCTGCCTGCTGGGAACGGCGGAAGGCGTGAAGACGCTGAGCTGGTAAGCGCTTATGCCGCCGGTTCGGCCGCCAGCGGCCGGGCCGACGCGGGCAGGCCGAACACGCGGTCGAACGCCAGGTTGAACGTGAACGTGTAGGCCAGGAAGAACGCCATCAGGCCCAGGTCCAGCACGAAGGCGTGCCACAGCGGCACGTCCAGCCACCAGGCGAACAGGGGCACCAGCAGCACCACCAGCCCCGCCTCGAATCCCGTCGCATGCGCCGCCCGGCGCCAGAACCCCCGGCCACGCACGGCCTGGCGGGACTCCCATTTTTCAAACGCCGTGTTGTACGCCAGGTTCCACACCACGGCGATGGCCGATGACGCCACCGCCGCCACGCTGGCATGGCCAGCGCCGTGGTCGGTGAAGAGGGCGAATCCCGTTGTGGTGATGCCGATGGCGATCAGTTCGAACAGCGTGACGTAGACGATCCTGCGTTTCAGGCCCTGCATGCGGTGGTCCGGAGCTGTGGAGGAGATGGGCAGTCTACAGGACCGGCCGGCGGGCCCCGCTCATTCCGGCGTCATCCACAGCTTCTCGATCAGCCCGGTCTTGTCGCGCACGCAGGTGACGAGCACCGTGTCGCCGGCGAAACGGAAGCGGTAGCGGTAACGCGTCAAGTCGCCTTCGGACGTGCGCGCCAGCAGTTCGACCGTCTGCAGTGTCCCGAAGCTTTTCAGTTCGGCGCTCAGGCCGGCCACTGCCTCGGGCGAAAAGCGCCGTTCGGCGGCGGGCGCCAGGCCTGCCGGACGTGCGCCGGCAGCCAGGCTGGCGACCGCCGCGCGGACGGCGGCGGTGACGGCCGGCTCGGCGTCCGCGATCGGTGGCGCGGGCACCGCTGCCAGCGCGGGGATGAAATGCGCGGCGACCAGGTCGGCGAATTTGCCGGGGTTGGCATTCGCGCTGTTGGCCAGCACGATGACGGTGAAGCGGTCGTCCACGAAGCGGCTGAGCTGGGACTTGAAGCCTTGCCAGGCACCGCTGTGCGAAATCAGCGTATGGCCGTTGCGCTGGCCCAGCTGCCAGCCGTAGCCGTAATCGGATTCCTTGCCATCGTTCAGTCTTGTCGGTGTCCAGCTGGCCGTGCGCTGTTGCGCGTCGAGGATCCGGTTGCCGTACAGGGCCTGGTCCCATCTGGCCAGGTCGCGCGCGGTGAGGTAGAGGCTGCCGTCGGCGGTGGTGTTCAGTTTCGGTGCCACCCACGCCTGGTTGCGCACCGCGCCGTTTTCCCATTCATAGCCGGCCGCGCGGTGCGGCACGATGTCGGACTCGCTGATGATGCGGGTACCCATGCCCAGCGGTGCGAAGATCCGTTCGCGCAGCTGGTCGCCATAGAATTTGCCGCCCGCCTTGTTGCAGATGAAGCCCAGCAGGTGGTAGCCCATATTGCTGTACGAGAAGCGCTCGCCCGGCGCGAACAGCACCGGAATGGCCGCTTCGAGGGCGATCAGCTCCTCGTCCGCATAATCCTTGCGAAAATCGATTCTCTCGTACGGATCGCCCAGGCCCGAGGTGTGGGTCAGCAGGTGGCGGATCGTGATGGCCTTCCATGCCGGCGGGGTATTGGCCAGGTGGCGTTCGATCGGGTCGTCCAGGTTCAGCTTGCCATCCCCGGCCAGCAGCAGTACCAGCGCGGCGGTGAAGGTCTTGCCGACCGAACCGGACTGGAACACCGTGTCGGCGTTGACCGGCACGCGGTGTTCCAGGTTCGCGAAGCCATAGCCCTTTTCCTTGATGACCTTGCCGTCGCGGAGGACCAGCACGCTTACGCCGGGCACGTGGCGGCGCTCCATCTCCTGCGCGATCCTGTCGTCCAGGGGATCGGCGTACGCCTGGGGCGCGGTGAGCAGGAAGAAGGCAGTGAAGAGGGGCAGGAGCGGGACAGGGCGCACGGGGTTCCTTGGCAACGAATACCGGTCAGGGAGAATGCTCGGTGGATCATGCATGATAACCCGTTGCGGCGGTGCGAACTCGGCCGGCGCAATCGAGTGATGGCGTGCGGGGAGGGAGTGGAGGCGGGCTGATCGGCTCGGGAAAGAACGTGGTGGTGGCAGAGCGAAAATGGGGTTTTTCTAAAATCCGATTAATGGCTGGAGAGCTTCCTATTTCGTTCTATTCCATACTAAAGTCGAAGACAATGCGATAGAAGCTCGGCACAGCGCTAAATATCGGGAATGAGAGTCGGGCAGTAACAAATATCGTGTTTTAGAAAAACCGGAAAAACGCATAACCTGCCTCGATCGTTGCGGCAGTTGCTGCGGCAACCGGGCGCGGTCGGCTTCTGGCGGCAAGCACTTGCCTCTCGGGAGCGGCCGTCATGCAAAACGGCACCCGCAGGTGCCGTTTCGGCATTTCGCTGCATCTAGCTGAACTAGCTGAACTAGCTGAACTAGCTGAATCCGGCTGGCGAGCCTCAGGCCGGTGGCGGCACGTAGCCGGCGGCGGCATCGGCGCCTTCGCCGAAGAAGTGCTTTTCCATCTGCGCGGCCAGGTATTTGCGGGCGCGCACGTCGGCCAGGTTCAGGCGGTTTTCGTTGACCAGCATCGTCTGATGCTTCAGCCAGCCGGCCCAGGCTTCCTTCGACACGGATTCGTAGATCTTCTTGCCCAGTTCACCGGGATACGGCGGGAAGTCCAGGCCTTCGGCTTCCTTGTTCAGTTTGACGCAGTGGACGGTACGGGCCATCTCGGGTACTCCTCAGTATGCAAAAACCACGATTGTAAAGGCAAACGGGCGCGCCTACAGGGGCTTTACCAGCACCTGGGACTTGCGCTGGTAGTTGTACATGCGCTGGCGGTCCTTCGGCAGCGCATCCACGGGGGCCAGCACGAAGCCCCGCTTCAGGAACCAGTGCGCCGTGCGGGTCGTGAGCACGAACAGCTTCGTGACGCCGGAAGCGCGCGCGCGGTTCTCCATGTGCTTCAGGATGCGTTCGCCGTCGCCCTGCGCCTGCACTTCCGGGTTGACGATCAGGCACGCCATCTCGGCCATTTTCTCTTCCGGGAACGGGTACAGGGCGGCGCAGCCGAAGATCACGCCATCGTGTTCGATGACGGAAAAATAATTGATCTCCCGTTCGATCAGCTCGCGGCCCCGTTTCACCAGCGTGCCATCCGCTTCCAGGGGTTCGATCAGCTTGATAATCCCGCCAACGTCCTCAATTGTGGCCGGTCGCAGGCTTTCCAGGTTTTCGTGGCTGATCATCGTGCCCACGCCATCGTGCGTGAACAGTTCCAGCATGGCCGAACCGTCCATCGCGAACGGCACGATGTGCGAGCGTTCCACGCCGCTGTCGCAGGCCTTGATCGCATGGCGCAGGTAGAATGCCGTCTCCGGCGCCAGGAAGTTCGCCTGCAGCACGGCTTCGGCCTGGTGCGACGACAGTTCGCGGATCTCCACGCCGGCCAGGTCGCGCATCATCTCCGTTTCGGTGATGAAGATCAGCTTGTCGGCATGCAGCGCGATCGCGGCCGATACGGCCACGTCTTCCATCGTCAGGTTGAACGCTTCGCCGGTGGGCGAGAAACCCAGGGGCGACAGCAGGATCAGGCTGCCGGCACCCAGGATCGAGTGGATCGTTTCCGCATCGACCTTGCGGGTGATGCCGGTCAGTTCCAGGTCGGTGCCGTCGATCACGCCCAGTGGGCGCGCCGTGACGAAGTTGCCGGAAATGATGCGGATCGCCGCATTCGACATCGGCGTGTTCGGCAGGCCCTGGCTGAAAGCGGCCTCGATATCGAGGCGCAGTTCGCCGGCCGCTTCTTTCGCGCATTCCATCGCGGCGGTGTCCGTGATGCGGATGCCGTTGTGGAAGCGGCCTTCGACGTTGCGCAGCGCCAGTTGTTCGGCGACCTGCGGGCGCGAGCCGTAGACAACGACGATCTTGATGCCCAGCGCGTGCAGCAGCGACAGATCGTGCGCCAGCACCGGCAATGCGCCGGCCGCCACCAGTTCACCGGGGAAGGCGATCACGAAGGTCTTGCCGCGGAAGGCGTGGATATACGGCGCGACGGAGCGCAGCCAGTGGACGAATTCGACAGGGTTTTCCATGCGCCGCATTATAATTCGCTGCGCGGCAGCTGGTAGCAAATCAAAGAGCGATCGCGGTAAAAAGGATGTAAAAAACAATGTCAGAAGTCTCCAGGCAGTCCCGTTCCTCCCCTCCCGCCCAACCTGCCGAAGCCCGCGAGCGCGGTCCGCGCCAGGACCGCCCGCGGGGCAACCAGCCGCGCCGCGAGAAGCCCACGCCGGAGCAGGCCGCGGCGCGCGAGGCGGAACGGCTGTTCCGCAATCCGCTACCGCCGATCACCTATCCCGAGGACCTGCCGGTATCGGGCCGCCGCGGCGAGATCGCGGAGGCGCTGCAGAAGCACCAGGTGGTGATCGTTTCCGGCGAGACGGGGTCCGGCAAGACCACGCAGTTACCCAAGATCTGCCTGGAGCTGGGGCGCGGCCAGAAGGGCCTGATCGGCCACACGCAGCCGCGCCGCATCGCCGCCTCGGCAACGGCCAAGCGCATCGCGCAGGAACTCAACTCGGCGCTGGGCGAGCTGGTGGGCTACAAGGTGCGCTTCAACGACACCTTGCACCGTGGCGCGTCCGTGAAGCTGATGACGGACGGGATCCTGCTGGCCGAAACGCAGACCGACCCGCTGCTCAAGGGCTACGACACGATCATCATCGACGAGGCCCACGAGCGCAGCCTGAACATCGACTTCCTGCTGGGCTACCTGAAGCAGCTGCTGCCGCGCCGGCCGGACCTGAAGGTCATCATCACGTCGGCCACCATCGATGCGCAGCGCTTCGCGCGCCACTTCGCGCAGGAGGGCCGGCCGCCCGTGCCGGTGATCGAGGTATCCGGCCGCCTGTACGCCGTCGAGATCCGCTACCGCCCCGTCGAGCGCGAGCCGATCAAGCTGCCCGATGGCGTGAACGCTGCCAAGCCGCAGCTGCGCACGGCCACCGCGCAGAAGGAAAAGCGCGACCTGATGGATGCCGTGATCGACGGCGTGGACGAGGTGTCCCGCATCGGTTCCGGCGACGTGCTGGTGTTCCTGCCCGGCGAACGGGAGATTCGCGATGCGGCCGAGGCGCTGCGCAAGCACCATCCGCCCCACGTGGAGATCCTGCCGCTGTTCGCGCGCCTGTCCGTGGAGGAGCAGGAGCGCGTGTTCCGCACCACGAACGCGCGCCGCATCGTGCTGGCCACCAACGTGGCGGAAACCTCGCTGACGGTGCCGGGCATCCGCTACGTGGTGGACGCGGGCCTGGCGCGCGTGAAACGCTACAGCTATCGCAACAAGGTCGAGCAGCTGCAGGTGGAGCCGGTGGCGCAGTCCGCCGCCAACCAGCGCGCCGGCCGTTGCGGCCGCGTGGCCGATGGCGTCTGCATCCGGCTGTACGACGAGGAGGATTTCAACAAGCGGCCGAAGTTCACCGATCCGGAGATACTGCGTTCGTCGCTCGCTTCCGTCATCCTGCGCATGAAGTCCCTGCACCTGACCGATGTGGAGACGTTCCCGTTCATCGAGCCGCCGCTGGCGCGCGCGATTGCGGACGGCTACCAGCTGCTGCAGGAACTGGGCGCCGTCGACGACGACAACCGCCTGACGAACCTGGGCCGCAAGCTTGCCAAGCTGCCGCTCGATCCCCGCGTGGGCCGCATGATCCTGGCCGCGCAGGACCACAACGCGCTGACGGAAGTGCTGATCGTGGCCAGCGCCTTGTCCGTGCAGGATCCGCGCGACCGTCCCGTCGAGCACCAGCAGGCGGCCGACCAGGCGCACCAGAAGTTCGCCGACGAGAAGTCCGAGTTCCTGTCATATGTAAAAATCTGGCGCTGGTTCGAGGACGCGATCGAGCACAAGAAGACCAACCGCCAGCTGCAGGACAACTGCCGCGCCAACTTCCTGTCGCAGGTACGCCTGCGCGAATGGCGCGACGTGCATTCGCAGCTCCTCACGCTGGTGAAGGAGCAGGGCTGGCGCATGAACGAGTCGCCGGCCACCTACGACCAGATGCACCTGGCCCTGCTCACCGGCCTGCTGGGCAATGTCGGCTTCAAGATGGAAGACGATCCGGGTTATCTCGGTGCGCGCGGCATCAAGTTCCATATCTGGCCCGGCTCCACGCTGGGCAAGAAGGCCGGCAAGTGGGTGATGGCGGCCGAGCTGGTGGAAACCACGCGGCTGTATGCGCGCACCATCGCGAAGATCGAGCCGGAATGGCTGGAGAAGATCGGCGCCCACCTGCTGAAGAAATCGTGGGGCGAGCCGCGCTGGGAAAAACGCCAGGCGCAGGTCACCGCATCCGAAAAGGCCACGCTGTACGGGCTGACGATCTACAGCCAGCGCCGCATCAACTATGCGCAGCACAACCCGGCCGAGGCGCGCGAGATCTTCATCCGCGATGCGCTGGTGGGCGGCGACTACGACACGCGCGCGCCGTTCTTCGCGCACAACCACCGGCTGGTGAAGGAGATCGAGAACCTCGAACACAAGGCGCGCCGGCAGGACGTGCTGGTCGACGACCAGCTGATCGAGGCCTTCTACGACAAGCTGATTCCGCACGACGTGGTCAACGGCGCCGGCTTCGAGGCCTGGCATAAACAGGCCACGTTTGCCGAGCCGAAGCTGCTGTACCTCGTCAAGGAAGACCTGATGCGGCACGAGGCGGCCGGCGTGACGACGGAGCTGTTCCCGAAGAAGCTGCTGGCCGCCGGCATCGAGATGGCGCTCACGTACCACTTCGAGCCGGGCACGGTGCGCGATGGCGTGACCCTGCACGTGCCGCTGTATGCGCTGAACCAGCTGTCGCGCGAGCGCTGCGAATGGCTGGTGCCGGGCATGCTGAAGGAAAAAGTGCACCTGCTGCTGAAATCCCTGCCGCAGAAGCAGCGCCGCCACATGGTGCCGCTACCGGAGTACGCGCAGAAGTTCTGCGACCGCATCCATGCGAAGCTGGCGTTCGGCCGGGGCGACCTGGTCGACGCGATCATCGCGGATATCCGCGAGCAGATCACGATCACCGTGCTGACCTCCGACTTCAAGCCGGAGCAGCTGCCGGCCCACCACTTCATGAACTTCAAGGTGGTGGACGAGCATGGCCGCCAGCTGGACATGGGCCGCAACCTGGCGACCTTGCAGGCCGAGTACGGCATCCAGGCGAGGCAGAGCTTCCAGAAGATGGCGGAGAACGCGCCGCCAGCCTCCGCGGCCTCGCTGGCGCAGCTGGAAGGGAACAAGCCGAAGCACGGCGGCATCGCGGCCGAGGTGAAAGCTGGAGGAAAGCCGGGTGCGGCACCGCCGGCACCGGCCCCTGCGCCGTCGGCACCGGCGGCGGCGCACACCAACATCACGTCCTGGTCGTTCGGCGAACTGCCCGAGCTGCTGGAGATCGTGCAGGGCAAGCTGACCTTGATCGGCTTCCCGGCGCTGGTGGACAAGATCAGCCACTGCGACCTGGAGGTGTTCGACGATCCGAACGTGGCGGCACGCACGCACCGCATCGGCCTGCGGCGGCTGTTCGCGCTGCAGATGAAGGACCAGATCAAGTTCGTCGAGAAGAGCATCCCGAACCTGCAGCAGATGGGCATGCAGTTCATGAGCATGGGCACGCAGGAAGAGCTGCGCGACCAGATCATCGCCAAGGCGATCGACATCGCCTGCCTGCAGGATCCGCTGCCGACGGATGCGGCCTCGTTCAACAAGCGCAAGGACGAGGGCAAGTCGCGCCTGGTGCTGCTGGTGAACGAGATCGCCCGCCTGGTCTCGCAGGTGCTGACGGAATTCCACGGCCTGCCGAAACGCCTGCAGGGCATCAACGCGCAGGCGGCCGCCGACATGCAGGAACAGCTGAAAGGCCTGGTGCACAAGCGCTTCCTGCTCGATACGGAGTTCACGCAGCTGGCGCATTTCCCGCGCTACCTGAAAGCGATGAACGTGCGTCTGGAGAAGCTGCGCGCCGAGCCGGCTCGCGATGCCAAGGCGATGGCGGAGTGGCACCAGGCCGCCCAGCCCTACCTGCGCGTGGTGCGCGAGAAATCGGCCGGCAAGAACACCGATCCGAAACTGGTGGAGTTCCGCTGGATGCTGGAAGAGTTGCGCGTGTCGCTGTTCGCGCAGGAGCTGAGGACGCCGATGCCCGTGTCGGTCAAGCGCCTGTTCAAGGTGTGGGAATCGATGCAGAGGTAAATGTAGAAATCAACGCAGATGCAAAAAAGGCCCGCGCGAGCGGGCCTTCTGCTATCGGCTCCGATCAGAACTTCTTGTTCGGATCGATGCTGGTGTTCTGGTTCGACAGGCCGCCGACCTGGTTGACGTTCTTGTCGGTCAGGTCGTCGCCGCGCGTCAGGTCCAGCGTGGTGCTGCCCAGGCCGCTGCTATTGCCCAGCGTGTCACTCTGGCTGGACAGGCCGCTGCCGGTGCCCAGGTTGCCGGCACTGGAGCCCAGGCCGGACGAGCTGCCCGTGGTGCCCGCGCTGCCCAGGTTGCCCGCGCTGCTGCCGGACAGGCCCGTGCCGGACGTCAGGCTGGCGCCCTGCGTGCCGGACATGCTCGAGTTGCTCATGCCGGCGCTGCGGTCACCCATGCTGCTCTGGCCGAAGCTCGATTCGCTCTGCATGGTGCTGGTGCCGCTGCCCATCACGCTGCCGGACGAGGTGCGCTGTCCCGGCAGGGCCTGCTGGGTGCCCCAGAAGCCGCTCATCTGCGAGCCGAATTCGGCGCTGGCCATGTCGGGCCAGTTGTCCTTGTCGAAGCCGGGAGCGTTCTCCAGCTTTTCCTTCGGCACGTCGAGGATGAAGCGCTTGTTGACGGTGTCCAGCTGCAGCGATTGCCATGGCACGGCGAACAGCTTGTTGCCCATGCCGAGGATGCCGCCAAAGGACAGCACGGCATACGAGATCTGGCCCGACTGCATGTCGAGCATGATTTCCTTGATGTCGCCCAGGTCTTCTTCCTGGCGGTTGTAGACGTCTTCGCCCATCAGCGTGTCGGCACCCATCAGGCGCGGGCCCGGGCCGGCGCTGTCGTTGTCACGGTAAATACCAAACGGGTCTCGGTCGAGATAGCTCATAGTGGTCTCCTGTGCTACGGGTTCGTGGAAAGCCGCCGTGCATTAGCCCGGCGGTGCGCATGCCAGAATAGCGCAAGCAAATTTTTTGCGTCCTTACCGAGAGTCAATAGTGTGGGCGCCGTTCCGTTGGGTGCGGGCTGGACGAAAGGAGGCAGGCATGGCCAGGCGAAACAGTGCCGCGCGGCTGCTGCGCACGCTCATCAAGGCGGGCAATGCGCAGGGGCGCGCCACGCTGAAGATGGTCGACAGCATGCTGGCGTTACCGAAAAGCAGTCGCCGGAAACGGCCGGCCAAGGCCGCGGCGGTGAAGGCGCCGCGGGTGCGTACGCCGGCTCCCGTCGCGCCGGGCCGCTGGCTTGCCGGACAATACCTGGGCACGGGCCAGCCGATGCGCTACTGGCTGTACCTGCCGCACGCCGTGCCGCCCGATGCCGTGCGCGACGGCCTGCCGCTGGTGCTGATGCTGCACGGCTGCCAGCAGACCGCGACGCAGTTCGCGCAGGGCACGCGCATGAACCTGGTGGCGGAGAAGAAGGGCTATGCCGTGCTGTATCCGCAGCAGTCGTCCGCCACGCACCCGCAGCGCTGCTGGCGCTGGTTCGAACGGGCCACGCAGGAGGGCGGCGGCGATGTCCAGCCGGTGGCGGCGCTGCTGGCGCAGGTGCTGGCGCAGCATGCCATCGACCGGCGGCGCATCTATGTGTGCGGCATCTCGGCCGGCGCCGGGCTGGCCAATATCATGGCGCTCAATTATCCGGACATCTTCGCGGCCGTCGGTCTGCATTCGGGTCCCGTGTTCGGCGCGGGCAATGGCGCCGTCGGCGCACTGGGCGTGATGCGGCGCGGCGGCGGCCTGCGCACCGAGCCGGCGATCCGCGAAGTGCTGGCGCGGCGCAGCGAGTTTCTTCTCATGCCGACGATCCTGATCCAGGGCGATGCCGATACCGTCGTGCATGCTGTCAACCAGCAGCAGCTGGTGGAGCAAAGTCTCCTGCTGAACGGCATTCCCGCCGACGCACCCGTCAAGGTGACGCGCCGCGGCACGCGCAGCGGGCACGAGATCCGCGATTACCTGGTGGGGAAGAAGGTGCTGCTGCGGGTGGTGCGCATCGACACGCTCGCGCATGCCTGGAGCGGCGGCGATCCCGGCATCGCCTTCCATGCGAAGGGGCCGGATGCCAGCCGGATGATGCTGGAGTTCTTTGGCAGGCACCGGCGCTGAGGCCGGCAAATAATGGACAAAAAAGCGGACAAAAAAGCGGGAAAAAAAGCGGGCAAAAAAGCGGGAAAAAAAATTGACCGCGGCCCGGTCAATGTTCAATGAGGATTCAGGAGAACGACTGCAATCCCGGTCCCCATCAGCAGCATGCACACGGCCGTAAGGGACATCATCACCCTGGCGAACTTGGCATCGTCGCGCACGATTTTTTCCATGTACTCGAGCATCATTGCCTCCGTTATGCTGCTAGTGCAGGGCGGTCAGTCTACCATCACTGAAGCCAGAAATGAATCATCGGGTAGAAAACGCACAGCATGCCGGTGATCGCGATCGAAGTGCCGATCACGTACCAATTGGTATTGCCTCCCGTTGTCGTGCGCAGCGTGCTGAAGCCGACCAGCACGGTGCAGACGAAGCCGCCAAGGAGGCAAAGTCCGCAGATCAGACCGATGAAATCGTGCCGCGGGATGTCCGTTCCATGCATCGATTGCATCGTAGGCGAGGGCAGCAAACATTGAAATGGCGGTCCAGAACAACTGTCCCGGATCGACGGATTTTTCAGCAGCGAGCGCCATGTTGCGGCACCGATGCCGGGGCGGTCGTGCACGATCTGGTCCAGCGCAATCAGCAGGATCATCACGTAAGGCAGCAGCACGGGCACCAGGATGTTGATGGTTGTCCAGAGCATTCGAATGGTCGAGTCGGGTAGGTGTGCGGATTAGGCGCGCTGCCCGGAAAGCCGCCTTGGCACCGCTCAAACGCCCGTTTCGCCATGCTGAAATGTTAACTGTTCGCAAGTCCGGGACAAGAAAGTCTTGTCAAAACGTCCCATAGCGGATACTGTATGCCCATACAGTATTTTTGGTTTCCACCATGGCTTGCTCGACCCTGCGCCCCCATTTACCGGCGCCGGAAGCGTTGCATCCTTCTCTTTGGCTTGCATCGCAACTGGCGCAATCGCACGACCGCTGCGTCGACACCGGCTACCCCGTGCTGTCGAACCAGCTGCCGGGCGGCGGTTGGCCCACGGGCACGCTGGTCGAGCTGCTGCTGCAGCAGCCCGGCGTGGGCGAGATGCGCCTGCTGCAGCCGGCGCTGATGGCGCTGGAGCGGCCCGTGGTGCTGATCCAGCCGCCGTATGCACCGCAGGCGCTGGGGCTGGCGGCGCTCGGCATTCCGCCCACGCAGTTGCTGTGGATCCGCAACACGGGCAAGAGTTCGGATGCGCTGTGGGCGGCCGAACAGGTGCTGCGCAGCGGTTCCTGCGGCGCCGTGCTGCTGTGGCAGCAGCATGTGCGGGACGATGCCCTGCGCCGGCTGCACCTGGCGGCGCAAAGCGGTGAAACGCTGTTCTGCCTGATGCGGCCGCTGGTGGCGGCGCAGTCGGCCTCGCCGGCACCGCTGCGGCTGGCGCTGCATCCCGCCGCCGGCGGCATCCATATCGATTTCGTGAAACGCCGGGGGCCGCAACGCGAGGCGCCGCTGTTTTTGCCCTTGACCCCTTCACTGCTACAACGCCATGCGCCTCTGGATCGGCCTGCACCTGCCCCGGCTCCCGCTCGAAGTGTTCTGCCCGAGCTGGTCGGCTGACACCTGCACGGCCGTGCTGGAGAAGGAGGTGGTGCTGGCCGTCTCGCCCGCGGCACGCCGCGCCGGCGTGCTGCCGGGCATGCGGCGCGGGGGCGCGCTGATGATGGCGCCGGAAGCCACGCTGCAGGAGCGCGCACCGGCCCGCGAGGAGGAGGCGCTGCATGCGGTGGCGATGGCGATGCTGCAGTTCACGCCACAGGTGGCGGAAGGGGAGGAGGCCACGCTGCTGATGGATGTGGGCGCCAGCCTGCGCCTGTTCGGCGGCATCCTGCGGCTGTGCGCGCGGGTGCGGGCGAGCCTGCGCGCGCTGGGCTTTACGGGCGTGCTGGGCGTGGCGCCCACGGCGCGCAGCGCGTGGCTGCTGGCGCGCGGCGGCGCCGGACGCACCCTCACGATCGCCCGGATGGAACGGCGCCTGCAGGGCCTGCCCGTGGGCCTGCTGCCGCCGGCGCGGCCCTACCTGGCCTGGCTGGAAGGCATCGGCTGCCTGTCGGTGGGCGACGTGACGCGCCTGCCGCGCCCGGGCCTGCAGCGGCGCTGTGGCGCGGCCCTGCTGGAAATGCTCGATGCGGCACTGGGCCAGGCCCCGGAAATGTTCCGCTGGATCGAGGCGCCCCTCAACTTCCAGGCGAAGCTGGAACTGTTCGACCGCGTCGACAACACCGACCTGCTGATGGCCGGCGCCGGACGCCTGCTGCAGCAGCTGACGGGCTGGCTCAACGTGCGCCAGCTGGCCGTCGAACGCATCGTGCTGAGGCTGGAGCATGAAAGGGGCCGGGTGGCCCGCCCGCCCACGGCCGTGGAAATCCTGCTGGCCGAGGCGGTGTGGAACGACGATCACCTGGTGCGGCTGCTGAAGGAGCGGCTGGCCAAGCTGGTGCTGGAAGCGCCCGTGATCGGCCTGTGCCTGGAGGCGCCGGAGGTGAAACCGATGGCGCCGCTGTCCGACTCGCTGTTCCCCGAGCCGGGCGGCACCAACGAGGACCGGCAGCGCCTGTTCGAGCTGCTGGTGGCGCGGCTGGGCGCGGACAATGTGCTGCAGGCGGCGCCGAAGGCCGACTACCGGCCCGAGCATGCCAACAGCTGGGTGCCCGTGCAGGAAAAGCTGCGCCCGGCGGACGTGGTGGCGCAGCTGCCGCCCGGCGGCATGCCGCGCCCGGCCTGGCTGCTGCCCAAGCCGATCCCGCTGCTGGTGCGCAATCACCGGCCGTTCTACTGTTCGCCACTGCGCATGGTGTCCGCGGCCGAGCGCATCGAGGCGGGCTGGTGGGGCGAAACGCAGACGCGCGACTATTTCATCGCGCAAGGGGAGGACAACGCCCACTACTGGGTCTACCGCGAGCGCCTGCCGGGTGGCAGCGAGGACATGGAAGCGCGCTGGTACCTGCATGGCCTGTTCGGCTAGGCATCGCGGCCAGACATCGCGGCCAGACATCGCCGCCAGGCATCTCCGCCAGACATCGCGGCCAGACATCGCGGCCAGACATCGCCGCCAGACATCGCGGCCAGACATCGCCGCCAGGCATCCCAGCCAGGCATCGCAGCCTGACATCGCAGCCAGGCATCGCAGCCATCTTGTAGCCCGGCCCGTTCCCGGGCACAGTAGCGTCACGACCCGATGACAGGAGGCACCCTGCAGGCACGACGACTCGACTTTCCCGGCACGCACGGCGCGAAACTGGCGGCGCGCCTCGATGCCCCCGATGGCGCGGTGCGCGCCTACGCGCTGTTCGCGCATTGCTTCACGTGCGGGAAGGATGTGTTCGCGGCCACCCGCATCGCCGCCGCGCTGACGGAGCATGGCATCGCCGTGCTGCGCTTCGACTTCACGGGCCTGGGCGCCAGCGAAGGGGAGTTCGCCAGCACCAATTTCTCGTCGAACGTGGAAGATCTGGCCGCGGCGGCCGATTACCTGCGCGTCCACTTCGCCGCGCCCCAGATCCTGATCGGCCACAGCCTGGGCGGTGCCGCCACGCTGGCGGTGGCCGGCGCGGTGCCGGAAGCGCGCGCCGTGGTGACGATCGGGGCGCCCAGCGACCCGTCGCACGTCACGCACCTGTTCCGCGACAGCATCGCTACCATCACGGCGGAAGGCGAGGCGGAAGTGCAGCTGGCGGGCCGGCCGTTCCGCATCCGCAAGCAGTTCCTCGACGACGTGGCCAGCAGCCGGCTGACACCGAAGATCGCCGCGCTGGGCAAGGCGCTGCTGGTGATGCACGCACCGGGCGACACCACGGTGGCCATCGACAACGCGATGGACATCTTCGTGGCCGCCAAGCACCCGAAAAGCTATGTATCGCTCGACACGGCCGACCACCTGCTGACGAAGCGGGACGATGCCGTGTATGTCGCCAACCTGATTGCGGCGTGGAGCACGCGGTACCTGGCCGCGGAACCGGGTGCGGGCCGATAGGTTGCGTTCTGTAGAAGAGGGCACCCGGCAGGTACCGTGGCTGCCTGCCGATCAGCGGCCTGTCAGCCCGGGTTGATGACGGCTTCGATCCGATAGCCATCCGGATCGAACACGAACGCGGCGTAGTAGCCGTCGCCGTATTCCGGCCGCGGGCCGGGCAGGCCGTTGCAGCGGCCACCATGATGGAGTGCCGCCGCATGGAACAGCTGGACCTGCGCGGGGTCGGTGGCCGTGAAGGCCAGATGGAAGCCGGGGCCGGGCACGGTCACGTGCGCGGCCAGCTTCAGGCACAGCTGGTCGTCGCCGCCCGGCAGGCCGTAGCCCACGGCTTCGTCGTCGGCAAATACCTGGCTGTAGCCGAGCGGCGCGAGCACGGCATCGTAGAAGGCCGCTGCGCGCTGCAGGTCGGCGACGGCGAGGGACAGATGGTGCAGCATGCTCAATGCATCGCCGGCAGCAGGTCCGGAGGCATGCCGGCCGGGCTGCCGCTGCGGACCGGCAGCTCGGCAACGCTTGCCATGGCGCTGCTGCCGGAAACGCTCAAGCGAGCGCTTCCTTGGCGGCTTCTTCCGGCGTCAGCCCGTCGCAGTACTGGTCGCTGAACCAGTCGCTCTCTTCCTCGATGTGGTCCTGCGCTTCCTTGACGGTGGCGCCGCCGGCGACCAGGAAACCTTCCACTTCGATACACCACTGGATGAACGCCAGCGTCTCTTCGTCCAGCTCTTCTTTCTTCGCCATGTCTTTCTCCCGTCCTGTTGCAGTTATTCCGTGAATGGCGAATCGGTACGATCAGCGCTGGCCGTATTTTACCGTAGCCGCCCCACTAGACCTGCCACGCCATGCCCTTCTGCACGGCCGGCCGCGCACCGACCAGGGCAATCCAGCGCTGCAGATCCGCTTTCGACGCCAGGATGTCCCCCAGCGGCGCCTGCAGGCGTTCGGTGGCGGCCTGCACCCACGTGTAGCAGGCGATGTCGGCGATGGTGTAGTCGTCGCCCGCCACGTACTGCGAACTGCCCAGCTGCGTGTCGAGCACCGTCAGCAGGCGGTCCGCTTCCTTGACGAAACGGTCGAGCGCGAACGCATCGTCCTGCTGCGCGAAGAAGCCCAGCTGGCCCAGCATCGGTCCCAGGCCGCCGATCTGCCAGTGCAGCCACTGCATCGCCTGCCAGCGTGCCGGGCCGGACGGCGCCAGGCATTTGCCGAACTTGTCCGCCAGGTAGGTGAGGATGGCGCCGCTTTCGAACAGCGTGACCGTGCCGCCCTCGGCCCCGTCGTCCACCATCGCCGGGATCTTGTTGTTGGGCGACAGCTTCAGGAAGCCCGGCTCGAACTGCTGGTTGCGGCGCAGGTCGACGGGCACGATCTCGTACGGCTCGCCCAGTTCCTCCAGCAGGATGACGGGCTTGCGGCCGTTCGGCGTGGTCCAGGTATGCAGGGTGATCATCGGTCGCTCTCCAATCGGGCAAAACAGTAGCGTAGCCGATAAAAAAAGCGGGCGCACGTCCCGGAGGAAGTACGCCCGCTGTTGTCGTGCAGCGCTGTCGAGCTCGTGTCACATGGGGCCAGGAAGGAGCCCATCCTTGCAGGGATGGGCCGTTACGCGGGCATGGAGCGGGCGCCACGAACCCGCTTCACCACCATGACACGGGCTCGGCAGCTGGCAGCAGTGTTATTTGCGCGGCTGCAGGATCGCTTCCAGGCGGTCCGGCGTGCCTTCGATGCGTTCCAGGCGCGGGTACTTCAGGCCCTCGTGGTAGTCCAGCGACACGGTGCGGTAGTCGTTGCCGTGCTTGACGAGCAGGTCGATCGGCTTGCTGTCCTTGGTAGCGGCCGTGATGGCCGAGCGCAGCAGTTCCGGCTTGTAGGCGCGGCCGTTCACGGCCAGGATCGTGGTGTTGCCCGACAGGCCGGCCTTGAAGCCGATGCCGTCCCACACGATGGCGGCGATCTTGCCGTCGCTGCCCACCGAGAAGCCCAGCGAGTACTGGAAGTTGGCGGTCTTGCTGACGTCTTCCACGCCCTTCAGGAAATCGGTCTGCTTGTCCGTGTAGACCAGCTTCCAGCCGGCACGCGCCAGGCCGTCCAGCGGGGCCGGGCCGGTTTCCTCGATGCGTTTCTTCAGGAACGGCGCCCAGTCGAACGCCTGCAGTCCGTTCAGCGCCTTGACCACGTCGTCGAACGTGTAATGCTTCGCCACGATCTGGCCGTTGTCGACGCCGAAGAACACGCGGGCGAAATCGTCCAGCGAGCGCTTCTCGCCGGACAGTTCACGCAGCTTGGTGTCCACGTCCAGCCAGACCAGCGCGCCTTCCGAATAGTAATCCTCGCTGCGCTGCCAGTTTGGCCACACCTGCGGGCGGCGCTGGCTGATGATCGGATCGTTGGTGGTGTCGACCACCGTGCGCCAGCTGCGACCCTGCACGTTGGCATAGGTGGCCGCCATGTTGGCGATCATGTCGCGCACGCTTTCCTTCTTGATCAGGCCCGAGCGCGAGGACAGCACCTGGCCCCAGTACTGCGTCTGGCCTTCGTAGACCCACAGCAGGTTGTTGTCGAGCGGCGTGTTGAAGTCCGGCACGTCCTGGCCTTTCGGGCGGCGGAACTTGCCGTTCCACGAGTGCGTGAATTCGTGCGGCAGCAGCGTGCGCGTGGCTTCCGTCTTGTTCCACTCGGTGAAGTAATTCGCCTTTACGCCATTCTCGCTGGACTGGTGGTGCTCGCGGCCCACGCCGCCGAATTCGTCCGACAGCGCGAACAGGAAATCGTAGTGCGCGTAGTGCTGCGAATCGAACAGTTTATAGGCCTGTTTCACCATCTCGCGGTGCGGCTCGATCTGCTCCGGCTTGGCGTCCAGCGCTTCCTGCGTGTCGGCCACGATGTTCAGGCGTACGGGAATCTTCGCGCCCGGATCCAGGTCGATCTGCTTGTAGTAGCGGCCCGCGAACAGGGGCGAATCGATGAAGGTTTCCAGGTCGGTCGTCTTGAACTGCACCTCGTCGCCCTGGCGCGCGGCCGTTTCCAGCGCGGTGCCGTACTGCCAGCCGGCCGGCAAGGTGAGCGTGGTCTGGATCGGGATGCGGCGCGTGCGGTAGCCGGCCGGGTACATCGTCATCGACTGCCACTGGATGCCCAGGATGTCCGGCGTCATCGCGATGCGGCCCTGGCCTGCCTCGGTCGGCGACAGGTGCTGGTATTCCACGTCCAGCGTCTTCACGCCGCGCGGCACGTCGATCTGGAACGCGAACACGTTCAGCGGATCGCGCTTCCACGCCACCGGCTTGCCGTCGGCGGACATCTTCAGGCCGGCCATCTGGTGCAGCATGCCGGTCGGGCCGTGCTGCGCCGTCACCCACTGCGGGAACAGCAGCGTCATCCTGCCCGGCTTGACGGGGATGGACTGGCGGATGCGGAAGATGTTGCGGGCCGTGTCGGACGCATCGATCTTCATCTGGATCGTGCCCGGGTAGGGCTGGTCCAGCGGGGTCGGCAGCGGTGCGGCGTGGGCGGAGGTGGCGAAGGCAGTGGCAAACAGGGCAGGCAGGATCGCTGCGCGCAGGGAAGAGGGCATCGTCATTGGCGTGTGGTCAAGTTGGTCCAAGCCGACGAGTGTAGCACGCAGGAAATTTCGAATGTCTCGAAATGTAACAGTGCGCCTTTTTCGAAAACCATCGCAAAAACCTCTTGAAAGCCATCCGTGCGACCGTATATCGGATGCACCGGTTGCCCAGAAGGGGGCCGGCAGTGAGTGCTTCAAATGTCTGGCTTTAACAGCTCTGAACACTCGATATCGCTTGACACACTGAAAGGATATCCACCATGCGTACTTTTGACCTGACCCCGCTGTACCGTACCGCCATCGGCTTCGACCGCCTGGCACAAATGCTCAACAGCGCCGAATCGCAGCCCAGCTATCCCCCGTATAACATCGAGCTCGTCTCGGAAGACCAGTACCGCATCGTGATGGCGCTGGCCGGCTTCGACCGTGCCGAGATCGACATCACCAGCGAACGCGACACGCTGCACATCGTCGGCCGCAAGCAGAAGGATGGTGTCGAGCGCACCTACCTGCACCGCGGCATCGCGGCACGCGACTTCGAACAGCGCTTCCAGCTGGCCACCCACGTGAAGGTCACGGGCGCGTCGTTCCAGAACGGCATGCTGACGATCGACCTGGTGCGCGAAGTGCCGGAAGCGATGAAGCCCCGCAAGATCGAAATCGGCGGCGGCAGCGACGCCCCGGCGATCGAGCAGTCGCGCGTTGCAGCATAACGGCAAGCGCCACTGACGGCAGCGCGCCACGGCGCGCTGCCACACAACTCCTTGAACTGATCCGTACCCGCGGTTGCCCGCCTGGGGACCGCCCCCTTATCGCTTACTGAAAGGATAAATCATGCGTACTTTCGACCTGACCCCCCTGTACCGCACCGGCATCGGCTTCGACCGCCTGGCCAGCCTGCTGAACGGCGCCGACGCGCCCAGCTACCCGCCCTACAACATCGAGCTGGTGGCGGAAGACCAGTACCGCATCGTGATGGCGCTGGCCGGCTTCGACCGTTCCGAGCTGTCCATCGACACCGAGCGCGATGCCCTCATCATCACCGGCCGCAAGCAGAAGGACGCCAGCGAGCGCACCTTCCTGCACCGCGGCATCGCGGCCCGCGACTTCGAGCAGCGTTTCCAGCTGGCCGACCACGTGAAGGTCACCGGCGCGTCGTTCGACAACGGCATGCTGACGATCGACCTGGTGCGCGAAGTGCCCGAGGCGCTCCGTCCCCGCAAGATCGCGATCGACGGCATCGCGCCGAACAACGTGACGACCCTGGAACAGAAGCGCGACGCGGCATAAGCCGGCTATACAGGTAATGCACCGCCAGTGCGGCGGTGACAGGAACAGACAGTAAGGAAGGCCGGGGCAACCCGGCCTTTGTGCGTGCCGTTGCGCCCACGCGTGACAACGCCTGTTGTTAAGTGGCACCTAAGCTTGGGTCCTCATATTGCTACCATCGATAACCGATTCCTCAGGAGTACAGCAATGAGCAAGAACACAGTCTCGATGACGATGAAACGCCTGGTGCTGGCGCTGGTCGCGGTGGGCGCGCTCGGTGCGGGCGCCGCCATCGCCGTGCAGGAAAAACACGCTCCCGCGGCGGCCGTGCCGGCCACGCCCGTCGCCACGCAGCCGCCCGTGAACGCTGCCGCCGGCGCGCCCGCGCCCACCGCGGCGCCGATGATCGCGCTGCCCGACTTCTCCGTGATCGCCTCGCGCAACGGGCCGGCCGTGGTCAACATCAGCACCACCGGCACCGTGAAGGCGGGCTATGACGGCCGCGGTGGCGCCGAGCCCTTCGCGGACGATCCGTTCTACGAATTCTTCCGCCGCTTCCAGGGCCCGCAGGGCCGGGGCGGCGGCCGCGAGGCGCCGAGCCATGGCGTCGGTTCCGGCTTCATCGTCAGTGCCGACGGCATCATCCTGACCAACGCCCACGTGGTGCGCGATGCCAGCGAAGTGACCGTCAAGCTGACCGACCGCCGCGAGTTCAAGGCCAAGGTGCTGGGCTCGGATCCGAAGACGGACGTTGCCGTCATCAAGATCGATGCGAAGAACCTGCCGGTGGTGCCGCTGGGCCGCTCGATGGACGTGAAGGTGGGCGAGTGGGTGCTGGCGATCGGTTCGCCGTTCGGCCTGGAGAACACGGTGACGGCCGGCGTCGTCAGCGCCAAGGGCCGTTCGCTCGACGACAGCAGCGTGCCGTTCATCCAGACCGACGTGGCCGTCAACCCCGGCAACTCGGGCGGCCCCCTGTTCAACACGAAGGGCGAAGTGGTCGGCATCAATTCGCAGATCTACAGCCAGACGGGCGGCTACCAGGGCCTGTCGTTCGCGATTCCCGTCGACGTGGCCAACCGCATCAAGGACCAGATCATCGCCACCGGCAAGGTGGTGCACGCCAGGCTGGGCGTGACGGCGCAGGAAGTGGGCCAGGAGTTTGCCGATTCGTTCGGCCTGGCCACGCCGGAAGGCGCGCTGATCGCCAATGTGGAAAACGGCAGCCCGGCCGACCAGGCGGGCCTGAAACCGGGCGACGTGATCCGCAGCGTGAACGGCCAGAAGATCGTCGGTGCCGGCGAACTGACGGCGTATGTCGCGCTGGCCAAGCCGGGCGACAAGGTGGCGCTGGACGTCTGGCGCCAGGGCAAGCAGGTGAGCCTGGCGGCCAAGCTGGGCAATGCCAACGAACGCGTGGCGGCTGTGTCGGATGCGCGCGAGCCGGCCGCCAAGCTGCGCCTCGGCCTGGCGCTGCGGCCGCTCGATCCGCTGGAGCGGCGCGAGGCAGGCCTGCCGGCCGGCCTGGTGATCGAGCAGGCGGGCGGCGCCGCGGCCAGTGCCGGCGTGCAGCCGGGCGACGTGCTGCTGTCCGTGAACGGCCGCGTCGTCAACTCGGTCGACCAGGTGCGCGACATGGTGTCGAAATCGTCGAAATCGGTGGCGCTGCTGATCCAGCGCGGCGAAGAGCGGATCTTTATTCCGGTCCGATTGGGATAAACTGCGCCGCAACGAAGAAATAAAGGAAACGATATGCGCCTGTTGCTGGTGGAAGATGATGTAATGATCGGCGAAGTGGTGCTCGATCTGCTGCGGGCCGAGCACTACGCGGTCGACTGGGTGAAGGACGGCGACATGGCCGACACCGCACTGCAGACGCAAACCTACGACCTGGTGCTGCTCGACCTGGGCCTGCCGCGCAAGGACGGCCTGGAAGTGCTGCGCTCGATGCGGCTGCGCAAGGAGCTCACGCCGGTGCTGGTGGCCACGGCGCGCGACGCCGTCGAGCAGCGCATCGCCGGCCTCGATGCGGGCGCGGACGACTACGTGCTCAAGCCCTACGACCTGGACGAGCTGCTGGCCCGCATCCGCGCGCTGCTGCGCCGTTCCGCGGGCCGGGCCGAACCCGTGTTCGAGCACAAGGGCGTGTCGATCAACCCGCAAACCCGCGAAGTGATCGCCAATGGCGTGCAGGTGAACCTGTCGGCCCGCGAATGGGCCGTGCTGGAAGCGCTGATCGCGCGGCCCGGCATCGTGCTGTCGCGTGCCCAGCTGGAGGAAAAGCTGTACAGCTGGAAGGATGAAGTCAACAGCAATGCCGTGGAGGTGTACATCCACGGCCTGCGCAAGAAGCTGGGCGCGGAACTGATCCAGAACGTGCGGGGCCTGGGCTACATGGTGCCGAAGGCATGAAACTCGGCATGAAGATGCCCGCGGTCGGCAGCATGAAGGTCAACGTGTCGCACTCCCTGCGGGGACGGCTTTTGTGGTTCCTGCTGGCCGCGATCACGATGGCGGCGCTGGCGCAGGCGATGATCGCCTACCGCAGCGCGCTGCACGACGCCGACCAGATCTTCGACTACCACATGCAGCAGATGGCGCTGGCGCTGCGCTCCGGCGCGCCGCTGGCCAACGCCGCCAACAGCCCCAGCGCCGATCCCGGCAACGACGAGATGGTGGTGCAGGTGTGGACGCCGGATGGCATCCAGGTGTTCCGCTCCATCTCGCGCGCCGAACTGCCGCAGCGCGCCGTGCTGGGCTTTTCGAACGTGAAGGCGAAGGGCACCACCTACCGCGTGTTCTCCGTCCAGACCAGCAACCAGACCGTGCAGATCGCCCAGGACATGGCGGTGCGCAAGCGCATGGCCGGCGCGCTGGCGCTGCGCACCGTGGGCCCGATCGCGCTGATGGCGCCGATGCTGATGCTGGTGGTGTGGTGGGTCGTCAGCGGTTCGCTGGCACCGGTGGCGCGGGTGCGCCGCCAGGTGGCGTCGCGCCAGGCCGACGACCTGTCGCCCGTCTCCGAAGCGGACCTGCCCGACGAAGTGAAGCCGCTGGTGCACGAGCTGAACCTGCTGTTCGGCCGCGTGCGCACGGCGTTCGACGCGCAGCAGCATTTCGTTGCCGATGCGGCCCACGAACTGCGCTCGCCGCTGGCCGCGCTGAAGCTGCAGGTACTGAGCCTGGAACGCGCCGACGATGCGGCGGCGCGCAGCGTGGCCGTCGGCCGCCTGACGGCGGGCATCGAGCGGGCCACGCGCCTCGTCGAACAGCTGCTGGTGCTGGCGCGGCAGGAAGCGGCCGAGCAGAAGCTCGATCCCGTCAACCTGACGGACCTGGTCAAGCGCACGCTGGGCGACATGGTGGGCGCGGCGCAGGCCCGCACGATCGACCTGGGCCTGCACCATGCGGACGAAGCGAGCGTGAAGGGCCAGGCCGATGCGCTGCTCGTCATGCTGCGCAACCTGGTCGACAACGCCATCAAGTACACGCCGGCCGGCGGCACCATCGATGTCTCGGTGCGCGCCACCGACACGGGCACCGTGCTGGCGGTGGAAGACAGCGGCCCGGGCATCTCGCCGGAAGAACGCGAGCGCGTGTTCAGCCGCTTCTACCGCGTGCCCGGCAGCACCGCCACGGGCAGCGGCCTGGGGCTGGCCATCATCAAGGCGATTGCGGAGCGCCATGGCGCCGTGCTGACGCTGGACGCCTCCGAACGGCTGGGCGGCCTGCTGGTGCAGGTGACGTTCCCGGCAGCGGAAGCGCCCAAACACGGCATCAAGACACCGTCGCTGGCCAAACTCTCCGCCTGACCTGCTGATCTGCCGCTGCCCCGGTGCTGGGCTAGAATGGCTGTCTCATTTCAGTCAACGGGCAGCGCATGAAGAAAATCGGATTCTCGGGCACGCTGGACCCGATCACCAACGGCCATATGTGGGTGATCGGCGAGGCGCGTTCGATCGCGGACGAGGTGATCGTCTTCCTGTCGCAGAACGCCAGCAAGGAGCCCCGTTTCTCGGCCGAGGAACGGCGCGCCATCGTGCTGGAGAGCTGCGCGGAGCGGCACTGGGACAATGTGCAGGTGGTGATCGTGAAGAGCGACTACACGGCCCGCGTGGCGCGCCGGCATGGCGTCGACTACCTGATCCGCGGCATCCGCACCACGGCCGATTTCGATTACGAGAACCTGATCCAGCAGACCAATGTGGAAGTGATCGGCGGCGCCAAGACGCTGTTCGTGATGCCGCCGCGCGACCTCGGGTCGGTCAGCTCCAGCTTCGTCAAGGCGCTGGAAGGCCCGGTGGGCTGGAACTGGACGACCAAGAAATTCGTGCCCGGGCCGGCCTACCGCGCTTGGATCCTGCGCTGGCTGCACCAGGAATGGCAGTCGCTGTTCGGCACGACGCAGACCGGCAATGCCACGCGGCCGAATACTTCCGAGTGGTTTGCCCGCCTGACGGGCGCGCAGAGCTATGGCGGCGCCACGCGCCACTACCACAACCTCGATCACCTGGTGCACGGCCTGACGGAGATCCGCGCCTGGGCCGCCAATACCCACCAGAGCCCGCGCGATGCGGACCTGGTGCGGGCCGCCTTCTGGTTCCATGACGCGCAGTACGAACACGATGCCACGGCGACCGTCTCGAACGAGGAGGCCAGCGCGCAGCTGTGGCTGTCCAGCGGCCTGGAACCGGATGCGGCTCGCGCGCAGGAAGTGGCCACGCTCATCCGCGTGACGGACCACCTGCAGGGCAGCACGCTGGCGCACCGGCTGAAGGAAAGCATGCTGGGCGTGGACCTGGCGATCCTGGGCCAGGACGAGGAAGTGTACGGCCACTACGCACGCGGCATCCGCGCCGAATACGCCCACGTGCCGGACGAACCCTATCGCCAGCACCGCACCCGCGTACTGGAGCACCTGCGCGGCAAGGCTGCCGCCGGCACGCTGTTCACGGAGCCCTGGTTCGCCGAGCAGTACAGCGAGGCCGCGGTCGTCAACATGACGCGGGAGCTGGCGCTGCTGGGATCGGAATGAAACCCGCCCTCTAGAAGCGGTTCCAGTTGTTGCGGCGGTGTTCGGTGGCTTCCTTCATCAGGTGGCTGGCGCGCTGCGGGTCGGCCACCGTCAGCGCCAGTTCATGCAGGGCCGGCGGGTATTCCCGTTCGGCCGATTCTTCCAGCAGCATGCGGGAGCGTTCGATGTCGCGCACCACGCCATCCCCTTCGCGGTAGGCATACGACAGCAGGAACATCGCATGCGCGTTGCCCAGTTCGCTGGCCAGCTGCAGCCAGCGCGCCGCAGTGGCCGCATCGCGCCGCACGCCGTCGCCGTTCTTCGCCATCAGCCCCAGCATCAGCGCCGCCTTCGCCTGGCCGCCCTCGGCCGCGCGCTGGTACCACGGCCATGCCGAGGCCGGCCCGGCACCACCACCACCAGCACCAGCACCAGCACCGGCACCGGCACCAGCACCAGCACCAGCACCGGCACCAGCACCGGCACCAGCACCAGCACCGGCACCGGCACCGGTGCCGGTATCCGTACCTGCAGCGCTGCTGGCCGCCGTGCGATACAGCTCGCCGAGGTGATAGGCGGCTTGCGCATCGCCTGCCAGCGCGGCCTGGCGCAGCAGGGTCATTGCGTCGTCCCGCCGTTCTGGACGGGCGCGGTACAGGATGCCCAGCTCGCGCCGCGCCACCACGCTGCCGCCATCGGCCAGCGTGCGCAGCTGGCGTTCGGCGGCCATGTCACCGCGCTGGGCGGCCGCCATGCCCAGCGTTTCGATGCGTGCCGCGTCCGGTGGCGGCTCGTTGCCGCAGCCGGCAAGGGCCACGGCCACCGTCAGCGTTGCCAGCAGGCGGGCTGCCATCATTTCCACCGTCAGCATTGCCAGCAAACGGACTGCCATCATTTCGACAGGTCGATGGCGTACTTGGCAAAGCCGCTGGCATCCAGGCCGCCTTCGCCGCTGACCACGTTCACGCCATTGGCGCGCGCGATCGCCAGGTGGCCCGGCGCGGAGCGCAGGATCACCGGGCCGGCCGTCTTCACCTTGGCGAACGACCAGCTGCGCGCATTGCCATTGGCCGCCAGCGTGACCTTGCCACCGCCGGACGTGCCCAGCTTCTGCAGGTAGTTCGACACGACGGCCTGGTTGGCATCGGGTGACTTGATGATGGTCTTGCTGCCATCGATGCCCGGCACGTTGCCGCCGCCGCCCGCGCGGTAGTCGTTGGTGGCGACGATGAAGTCGTCGCCATCGGCCACGGCCTTGCCCAGGTAAGTGAGGTTGGCGATGCGGCTGCCGGCCGGCTTCGTCACGTCGATCTGGTACGTCAGCGCGTTGTTCTCGGCATAGAACACGTCGTAGTTGTAGATCGTGCCGTAGCTCGGCACCAGGTCCTGTTCTGTCGTCTTCGCCGGATCGATCTGGCCGAACTGGCTGGCGGAAGCTTCCAGCCATTTCTTCAGGTCCGCTCCCTTGATCTTCACGGCCTGCAGGTTGTTGTTGCTGTACAGGTAGATGTCGCCCGGATTGCGGATCTGCAGGCCCACCGGCGCGGCCGGCGTCGCGCCCGGTGCCACGTCCGTGAAGTCGGAAGGACCGTTGCGGCCGGCCTTGAACGGCGCGCTGCACGAGATCACCGGAATGGTTTTATAACTGGCCAGCGTGGCATCGGTGGACGTGGCGATGAAGTTCTTCACGTAGTCGATCTGCGCCTGGTTCACCAGCTGGATCGCCGTCACGTCGCCCACCAGCGAGAAGTACGAGGACATCTCGAAATCGGTGGTCACGCCGAGCGGCTGCTTGGCATAGGCGATGGTGGCCGCGTGCTCGGTGGCGATCAGCGTGGCGATGGACGCATCGGCCGCCACATTGGTCACGCCGTCCTTGTACTTGAAGCCGCGCGATTCCACCGTGGTCTTGCCCGGCTGCGCGACCCACTTGCCACCCTGGTACACCATCGTCATTTTGATGATGCCCAGGCGCCGGCCCCAGCTCTGCGCCATCACGGTCGGCACGCCGTTCACGAAGCCGTTGACGGCATCGATGTTGGCGCTGGCCGGCAGCGCGGCAAACGACGGGTCGAGCGCCGCGGCACCCGTCTCTTTCCCCTTCGGGAAGATCAGGTGCGAGTGGCCGATCATCAGCGCATCGATGCCGGTGCCGGCCAGGTGGTAGCTGGGGTTTTCCATCTTCGGGCTGTACGGCGCCGTATCGAGGCCGCCGTGCGACAGCGCCACGATCACGTCGGCACCCTTGCTGCGCATCTCGGGGATGTACTGCTGCGCCGTTTCCTTCGCACCGGAGACGGCCACCTTGCCGGCCAGGTTCTTCTGGTCCCATTCCAGGATTTGCGGCGGCACGAAGCTCATGATGCCGATATTGAGCAGCACCGAGGTCGGGCTGCCATCCGGTGCGGTGGCCGTGAAGGCGCGCGGCAGCAGCTTGTAGGGCTGGAAGATCGGCTTGCCGCTGGCGACGCCGGTGACATTGCTGAGCACCAGCGGGAAGGCCGGCGCGCCGCAGGTGCCGGCCGGCTTCGTCACGCCGGGGATATTGAAGTCCGTGTTCGTGACCTGCGACAGGAACGGCAGGCCGTAGTTGAATTCATGGTTGCCCATGCCGCCGCCATCGTACTTCAGCGCGTTCATGGCCTTGTGCACGGCCAGCGTGCCGGAGCAGGGCACCGGCGTCGTCACGGCCTGCAGGTCGCCCAGCAGCGTGCCCTGGATCACGTCGCCATCGTCGAGCAGCACATTGTTCGGGTTTTCCGCGCGGGCCGCCGCAACGAGCGTGGCGGTGCGGTCCATGCCCAGGCTGGTGTCCTCGGCCAGCGCGTAGTAGTTGTAGCCCAGGACGTTGGAGTGCAGGTCGGTCGTTTCCATCAGCGCGAACGTGACGGTGGTGCCTTCGGCGATCCTGTCGGAGGCCGGGGAAGCGGGCAGCGTCGGTGCATCATGGTCGTTGCTGCCGCAGCCCACCACGCCGGCCGCGATCAGCGCTGCCAGCATCACGTGATTCTTCTTCATTGCTTGTCTCCCCGAATGGAAAATAAAGCGCGACTTTAGCCGTGGCGTATGACGCCGCGATGACAAAAAAATGCCCCGCACGGGGCGAGGCATCCAGGTTCAAGGGTGGTGGCAAGCTGGTAAATCGGTGTCAGACACCATGAAGCCGCTGTCGGACACCAATGCCTCAGAACTTCACGTGCAGGCGGGCGAAGTACGAGGTGCCGTTCAGGCCGAACTGCACGCTGTCGTACTTGAAGCCGTTGTCCGTTTCGTCGGCGTTCTGCGCCGTCGGTTTCGCATTGAACAGGTTGTTGCCGCCCGCCGTGATCTTCACGTTCGGGTTGACCGTGTACGTGAAGGCCAGGTCGGCGGACGTCTTCGCTTCGTAGTGCAGGTTCGGCACGCCGGCTGCCGTGCCGCTGAACGTGCCCAGCGTCTGCGGGCCGAAGTGGATGATCTTGAAGTCCGTCTCGACGGGGCCCGTGATGTAGTCGAAGCCCAGCGTGACCTTGCGGCGCGGGCCGCCCTGCTCGATGAACAGGCGCTCGCGTTCGGACAGCAGCACGTCCTCGTAGCCGCTCAGCGAAGCGGGGGCGTGGATGTCTTCCACTTCCGTCTTGCTGAAGTTCGCCGCCAGGAACGTCGTCAGGCGGTTGCCCAGCAGGGTGCCACGGTGCGACGCGGTCAGGTCGATGCCGCGCGTCTTGGTGTCCACCGAGTTGACGAAGAACTGCGCCTGGCCCACGCCCAGCGTCGACAGGCGTGCCGCCAGTTCCGGGTAGTTGTCGGCATCGAAGCGGCCGGACAGCACGATGCGGTCGCGGATGCGGATCTGGTACAGGTCGGCCGTGACGGAGACGTTCTCCAGCGGCGTCCAGGTGGCGCCCAGCGTGAAGCTGGTGGACTTTTCTTCCTTCAGCGGCGGGATGCCGGCCAGGTTGGCGACGGCGCCGCCGTTCGGCGCGAGCACCACGTCGGTCGGCACGCCGCCGATGAAGTCCGTGAACGTGGACGAGAAGTAGCGCTGCTGCAGGGACGGGGCGCGGAAGCCGGTGCTGGCCGAACCGCGCAGCAGGGCAGTTGGCGTCAGGCGGTAGCTGCCGGCCAGCTTGCCGGTCCAGGTGGAGCCGAAGTCGCTGTAGTTTTCCCAGCGCACGGCGGCCTGCAGTTTCGCGGCGTCCGTCAGGTCCGCTTCCGTGTCGAGGTAGACGGCGCTGCTGTGGCGGCGCGCGTTCGTCTCGTCGCCGGGCTGGAAGCCGGGGAAGCCCTGGCTGCCCGCGTTGCCGCCTTCACCCACGCCATCGGCATCGATGTAGGAACCCGGTTCGCCGGCGAAGATCTTGTACTTCTCGACGCGGTACTCGGCGCCGAAGGCCACGTTCAGGCCCTTGCCCACGATGCCGTTGAAGTAGCGCGAGAAGTCCAGGTTGGTGGTCCACTGCTCGAACGAGAAGCCGCCCGCATCGAAGCTGTTCGGGCTGATGCCCTTGCCGCCACCCAGCAGGTCGGCATTGGCGATCGACGCGTTCAGCGTGTTGGCGATGTCGTAGCGCAGGCGGTTGTAGCCGTAGGTCTGCGACAGGTCGGCATTCCACTCGCCCAGCTGGGCGCGGTGGCCGACGGTGGCGTAGCGGTCATCGAGTTCGCCGTTGATGAACGGGACGAAGCCGTCCGGGTACATTGCCGCCGAGTTGCGGCTCGGGATATCGTCCGAACCGATGCCGCCACGGCCGAACGCGGCCGACGACGCGTCGCGCTTCTGCAGGCCGCCCGTGAAGTACAGCCGGCCGGTGTTGTTGAACGCGCCGGTCGGGATCTCGCCGTTCACGTACAGCGTCTTGTTCTTGGTCTTGCTGTCGCCGATGATGCGGGGATTGTCCGGCTCGGAGCGGTCGGAGCGGCCCCGGTCCAGGTATTCGGCCGTGATGCCCACCACGCCGCCGCCCAGCGCGATGCCGCAGTAGGCGGACGCCAGGTAGTTCTCGCCGTCACCGGCCGAGTACTGGCCATAGCCCGCCACGGCTTCGCAGCCCAGGCTTTTCTTCAGGCCGATGTCCATCACGCCGGCGATGGCATCGGAGCCGTACTGGGCGGCGGCGCCGTCGCGCAGCACCTGCACGTCCTTGATGGCCAGCATGGGGATTGCGTTCAGGTCGGTGCCCGTGTTGCCGCGGTTGCGCGCGCCGAACAGGTTGACCAGCGCGGTGGAATGGCGGCGCTTGCCGTTCACCAGCACCAGCGTCTGGTCCGAGCCCAGGCCGCGCAGCGCGGCGGAGTCGATCAGGTCGGCGCCATCGGCACCGGACTGGCGTGTGGAGTTGAACGAGGGCGAGATATTGGTCAGCGTCTGCGACAGGTCGAACTGGCCGCCCCGTTCGGCCGCGGCCGTCATCGGGATCACGTCGACCGGCACCACGGTGTCCGTCGCCGAGCTGGTGATGCGGCGCGAACCCACCACGCTGACCGACTGCATCGGCTCGGCCGTCGTGGCCTGGGCCAGCACGGCGGGCGAGAAGGCAAGGGCGGTCGACCCGTACAGGGCGGACAGGACGGCAAGGCGTAGCGTGGACACGGCATTCTCCGATAAGCAAAACGGCGATTTTATCGGCACGACCGTGCTTGCACTAAGGGCAATTTTGAGGTTGTCACAAATTTGCACTGCCATTGTAAAAATTGTTTATTTGCTTTCACAGTGCTGGCAAATCTGCTAAGCGACCAATCTTTATTCAACTGGATGGTTGAGCTGCCGAACAATATCGCCTTTGATAATGCATGTCCCGGGGGCCTGGCCCCAGGACACGGGCTCGGCAGTGCCAAACGGGGTGTAGAATACTGGACGTTTATACAGTATTTTGCTCACCTTATGTCCAACCCTGCACCGCCACAAGGCCTGCCACCATATGCCGAACTGTTCTGCATGACGAACTTCTCGTTCCTGCAGGGCGCCTCGCATGCGGAAGAGCTGGTGGCGCGCGCGATCGAACTCGATTACACGGCGCTGGCCATCACGGACGAGTGTTCGCTGGCCGGCGTGGTGCGCGCCCATGGCGAGGCGAAGGGGGCGGGCTGGCACCACAACCTGTTGATCGGCAGCTGGTTCCGCCTCACCAACCACCAGGGCGAGGAGTCGCTGACGCTGCTGGCGCTGGCCACCAACCGCAACGGCTACGGCAATCTCTCCGAGCTGATCACGCTGGGCCGCACGCGCGCCGAGAAGGGCCATTACGTGCTGCGCGCGGAAGACATCGCCGCACCGCCGCCGGAGCGCGTCCACCTGCGCGGCCTGCCGGACTGCCTGCTGATCCTGCTGCCGGCCTATCCCGTGTGGGAGCACGAGGACGTGGACCGGCTGCACGTGCAGGCCGCGTGGATGGCCACCAATTTCGGCGAGCGTGCCTGGCTGGGCCTGAACCTGCTGCAGCGCGCCTTCGACGAAGGGCACCGCCAGAGCGTGGAGGAGATCGCCGCGCAGCATGGCCTGCCGGTCGTGGCCGTGGGCCATGTGTGCATGCACGTGCGCTCCCGCAAGCCGCTGCACGACACGCTGTCCGCCGTCCGCCTCGGCAAGCCGGTGGCCGACTGCGGCTACGACCTGGCGCAGAACGCCGAGCAGCACCTGCGCCCGCGCGTGCGGCTGGCGAACGTCTATTCGCGCGAGGCGCTGGCCGAAACGGTACGCATCGCGAAGCTGTGCACCTTCTCGCTGGACGAGCTGCGCTACGAATACCCGAACGAGCTGATACCGGCCGGGCACACGCCGGCCTCCTACCTGCGCCAGGAAGCCTACCGCGGCGCCCACGCGCGCTTCGAGAGCGGCATCCCCGCCAAGGTGCAGCAGCAGATCGAGGACGAGCTCGAACTCGTGGCGGAGCTGCAGTACGAATACTTCTTCCTGACCGTGTACGACATCGTGCGCTTCGCCCGCTCGCAGGAGATCCTGTGCCAGGGCCGCGGCTCGGCGGCGAACAGCACGGTGTGCTACTGCCTCGGCATCACGGAGGTCAATCCGGCCGAGAGCACGCTGCTGATGGGCCGCTTCATCTCGCGCGAGCGCGACGAGCCGCCAGACATCGACGTCGACTTCGAGCACCAGCGCCGCGAGGAAGTCATCCAGTACATCTACGCAAAATACGGCCGGCACCGCGCGGCGCTGGCCGCCACCGTGATCTGCTACCGGCCGAAAAGTGCGCTGCGCGACGCCGGCAAGGCGCTGGGCATCGACCTGGCCATCGTCGAGAAGGTGGCCAAGTCGCACCACTGGTTCGACAGCAAGCACGAGCTGCTGAACCGCTTCGCCGAATGCGGCCTCGATCCGGACACGCCGCTGGCCAATGCCTGGGCCAGCCTGGCGCAGAAGATGCTGGGCTTCCCGCGCCACCTGTCGCAGCATGTGGGCGGCTTCGTCATCGCGCAGGACAAGCTGTCGCGCCTCGTGCCGATCGAGAACGCCACGATGAAGGACCGCAGCGTGATCCAGTGGGACAAGGACGACCTGGAGGAACTGGGCCTGTTGAAGGTGGACGTGCTGGCGCTGGGCATGCTCACCGCGCTGCGCCGCGCGCTGGACCTGATCGCGGCGCGGCGCGGCGAACAGTTCCGCATGCAGGACGTGCCGCGCGACGACACGGCCACCTACGACATGATGTGCGCCGCCGATACCATCGGCGTGTTCCAGATCGAGTCGCGCGCGCAGATGACGATGCTGCCGCGGCTGCGTCCGCGCCGCTTCTACGACCTGGTGATCGAGGTGGCGCTGGTGCGCCCCGGCCCGATCCAGGGCGGCATGGTGCACCCGTATCTGCAGCGCCGCCTCGATCCTTCGCTGATCGACTATCCGGAAGGGCTGAACGACGCGCTCGAGCGCACGCTGGGCGTGCCGATCTTCCAGGAGCAGGTGATGCAGGTGGCAATGATCGCGGCCGGCTTCTCGGCCGGCGAGGCGGACCAGCTGCGCCGCGCGATGGCGGCCTGGAAGCGCAAGGGCGGCATGGACAAGTACCGCGGCCGCATCGTCGAGGGCATGACGGCCAGGGGCTACGACATCGAGTTCGCCAACCGCATCTGCGAGCAGATCCAGGGCTTCGGCGAATACGGCTTCCCCGAATCGCACGCGGCCAGCTTCGCGCTGCTGACCTACATCAGCTCGTGGATCAAGTGCCACGAACCGGCCGCCTTCCTGTGCGCGCTGCTCAACAGCCAGCCGATGGGGTTCTACGGACCGTCGCAGCTGGTGCAGGACGCCAGGCGCCATGGCGTGGAAGTGCGGCCGCTCGATGTGAACATCAGCGGCTGGGATTCGACGCTGGAGGAGAAGGACGCCGGGGTGCGATCCGGCCTGCAGGATGGAAAAGCGCACGGCGATCAACCTGCCGTGCAGGATGGGACAACGCACGGCGATCAACCCGCCGTGCGGTTGGGCATGTCGCTGATCCGCGGCATGCGCGTCGAATCGGCCGAACGCATCGAACAGGCACGCGGCCTGCGGCCGTTCGCCAGCGTGGCGGACCTGGCGCGCCGCGCCCAGCTGGAACGGCACGACCTGCAGGTGCTGGCCGGCGCGAATGCCCTGCAGGGACTGGCCGGCAACCGCCGCCAGGCCCTGTGGGAAGCGGTGGGCGCCGCGCCGGACAAGGACCTGCTGCGGCCCACCATGCCGGTCGAAGAAGCGCCGGCGCTGCGCCCGCCGAGCGAAGGCGACGACATCATCGGCGACTACCGCTCGCAGGGCCTGACGCTGGGCCGCCATCCGCTGGCGCTGCTGCGCCCGCAACTGCTGCAGAAGCGCTTCCTGCCGGCCGAGGTGCTGAACACCTTCGCGGACGGCCAGCTGGCGCGCGGCGCCGGCATCGTCACCGTGCGGCAGCGGCCCGGCACGGCGAAGGGCGTGCTGTTCATCACGATCGAGGATGAAACGGGCAACGTCAACGTGATCGTCTGGCCGGACCTGGTGGACCAGTACCGCCGCGAGGTGCTGGGCGCGTCGCTCCTTGGCGTGTATGGCGTCTGGCAGCAGGAAGGCATCGTGCGGCACCTGGTCGCCAAGCGCCTGGTGGACCTGTCGCCCCTGCTGGGGCGCCTGCCCACGTCGAGCCGCGATTTCTGCTAGCTGTCCGCTGCTGGATCAGCCGGCGGCAGTGCAAAGGGCGAGTCGGCCGCCGGCGGACATGTCAGAACGGCCGTGGCGCCGGGGCGCCGCACGCTGGCCTGGTCGCGGCCGCAGACATTGTCCATCGTCGCCGGCGTGAAGGACCGCAGCACCTTGCCATCCGGCGCCAGCACCACGCCGCGGCCGCCCACCAGCACGCTGTCATGGCAGTCCTCGTCGCGGCAATAGCGCACGCAGTCCTGGCATGCTGCCGCCTCGCCATCGTGGAAGGCCTCGCACTGGTCATACACGGGCGCGACCACCACCGTAAAGCGTTCCGCCGCGAAGTAGCCGCATTGCCGCCGGCCGGTTGCCGAGCGGGCCGTGAAGCGGCCGATGCCATGTTCCGCATCCGGATAATCGAAGTCGCCCGTATGGCGGATATCGGGCACGGCCACCTTGCCCCTACGGTCGACGGCCAGCAGTTCGCGGGGCTGGTCGACAATGATCGTGGCCATGCCGTAGCGGTTCCAATCCAGTCTCGCCAGGTAGCGCGGCTTGACACGGCGCTCGCTGCCGGTGCCGGTGAAGCAGGCCGCCGTCCATCCGTCACCGTTGCGGGGGCAGGTCGCCGCGGCCTGCGCCAGGGACGGGCCCAGGCCCAGCCAGGCCAGCAGCAATAGCGCACGGATCATTTCGGCTCCTGCATTTCGGCTCCTGCATGAGTTGTCGAATCGCTGCGATGGTAGACCATTTGCGATGCCGGCAGCGGGCAACATGACGTCGCGACGGTCGAGTCAGGATTTCTGTTGAGCCCCGCACATATGGAGAGCGAACCACCGCACGCACGTTTCAAAGTGCCGCAGCCGCGGACCGGCGGCCACGCTAGCATGACTGCTCGATCATTGCCCGCCAACGGGAGGTAGCCATGGACCAGCCGTACCACACGACACTGAGCATTCGCGACGCCGACCTGCCGCGTGACGAGGCCATCGTGCGCGAACTGTTCCGCGAATACGCCGCCACGCTGGGTTTCGAACTGTGCTTCCAGGATTTCGCAGCCGAGCTGGCGAACCTGCCCGGCAAATACGCCGCGCCCCGTGGCCGCATCCTGCTGGCCTGGGATGGCGCGCACGCAATCGGCTGCGTGGCGCTGCGCCCCGTCGATAACGAATGCGCCGAAATGAAGCGGCTGTTCGTGCGGCCCGGTTACCGGGAGCGCCGGCTGGGCCGCGCACTGGCCGAGCGCATCTGCGAAGAAGCCCGCATGGCCGGCTACCGCACCATCTGCCTGGACACGCTCGGCACGATGACGACCGCGGTGAAACTGTACACGGAGTTGGGTTTTACACCGATCCCGCCCTACATTTACAACCCGCTTCCCGGTGCGTTGTTCCTGGGGCGGAGCTTGCGGGTATCCTGAACGCCGCGCCGATGGAATTTTCATAAAAGATAATCGCCCGCCGGTGGCCGGAAACGGTAGCATGGGCATTATTCCAACTGGAGGAGAAGCCATGCCATCGCAAGATCTGTCACCCCTCGCAACGCTGCGTGTCGCGCTTGAACCCTATCCGGAGGATGCCCGGCAACTGACGTTCACCCCTAATGAAAGCGCGTTTACTGCCCCGGTAGAAGTGGCTGCGGGCGAGCTGGAAGACAAGGCCACCACGCTGGCCGGTCTGGCCGACGGCACCATTACCCCGGGCGCCGTGCCGTTCGGGCAAGGCGATGGTGTCCGCGTGAATTTCAAGTACACCGGCCAGGGCGCGAATGATCTCCAGCTGCTGTTCGAGATTGCCTACCCCGGCCCCCAGGGCTATGAAACGGTCACTGCCGAAGCGCCTGTCAGCGCAGCATCGCAAGCACGTTTCGCGGCGGGACTGCGGCAGTTGCTGGAGGATGGATCGGGAACGTTTGACTGGACAGTGGCGGACTGAAGACGGAAGCCGCCGCGGCAAAAACAAAACCCCCGCATCGGCGGGGGTTTTGTTTGAACGGCAGCGCAATACTTAACGCGGCGGCTTAGTGCGGTGGCAGGTGGCCGTCCACGTAAGGGGCGCCGGCTTGCTCCAGTGCGCGGCGGGCAAAGGCGCCCAGCGAACTGGCCAGACGGCTGAGCGACACGGAGCCTTCTGCGGACACACGTTTCACTGCGTTGATGGCGTAAGTCATGATGACCTCCTGAATAAGTGCTTCGAATGAATTGCTTCGACAATGAAGCCAGTATGGGCGCATCGAAGATATAAATCCAATTTCGATTTTAGATTCTCGGTATATTCCAAACGTATATCTTGGCGCAATCCTGGTATTCACGATCTGCATAATTGTTTGGCATATCACATCCGGTGTGACCATTCGGAGCAATCCACGCATGACCGCAGTGCGTTTGCCGTTCTCTTAAAGCCGTGATGCCGAAAGCTTCTTCGCCGGACACGGACCTTCTGCGCTATGGCAAAGACGAGCTTTTTGTCTGGAGCGACCTGTTGCGCCTGTCGCGCGGTCCGGCATGGCTGCGACGCAGGTGATTCGCACGCACCCATTTTCGCTCGCCGGGAAAAAGCACGGAAAGGTATTCCCAGGCGTTGCAGGGCAGGTGCCGGTACCGGCTCACGAATTTGTTCGGTGACGTCGGCACCCCTTCGAACATCAGCTGGTTGCCGATGACGACCGCTTCATCGTCCGGTCCGTTCAAGTAAAGGCGCAAGCGCGTGCCATGGGGCAGGAACAGCTCCTTCCAGTGATAGCCGCGTGGCACGTCGGCTGCTTGCACGCCCTGCCTATCCGCGAACCGGGCGGCGCTCGCCCGATCGGCCAGCCACGTGTCGACAATCGCTGTAAGCTCGACCGCCAGGTCGACTTCGTCTTGCCGATTTTCAAAGTGCTGGATCAGTTTGACCAACGTAGCGGGTGCCAGTCCCACGGCCGTCATGTAAGTCATCGCTATTTCCTCCGCCGGATTCTCTATCGCTCTCGAACGCCCTCGAATACCTCTGAATGTTCGACTCGGCAGTGGCGGAAGAGTTCAATTCAGGGCATTGCAGGACCAAGGAGAAAAATGCGCAGAAATTGAAGAAAATTTCCCAGAGGGGCAACTACATTCCAGCTGTTCACAAGCTCCGGCGTGATGCATAAATCCGAATTGGGGCGGAGGAATACGACGCGGACAAACTAGGCAGCCGTCATGCTGCGTGTGAAATCAAAAGGCCCTGTCAGCGATTACCGGACGGCATAGTTTCACCGGAAAACGTCAAAGAGGGTGATGCAGCGCGGACTGCCAGCGCCGGATGGAGAATGCGCATTAGCCCGTTCCAGATGGCCGCGGGCAAGGACGACCGTACAGCAGAAATAAGTCTGAGGAGGAACTGGTTCAGTCGTGAAAATGTTACCCCTCTGGGAAACTTTTTCCAATTTTGAGTCGTGGCGCTCTTTTACGCCCGATTGCCCTCGAATGCTCTCCAGCTGCTCCCGCATAGAAGGCAAAAGAGGGCGTTTGATGGCAAAAAAGCGGAAGGATGAGAATTTGAAGAAAATTCACTTGATGGAGTCGGGCCGGATACCCACCCTGTTCGTGCCGCGGCAAACTCGACTGTGGTGCTGAATCGACGGTACGCGCCTGCTTCCAGCTGCTTCCTTTCCGCTTCTGCTGCCGCTGCCGCTTCTGCTACCACAGCTCCTGCTACCGCTCCTCCTGCTACCGCTCCTCCTGCTCCTACCGTCGCTCTGTCAACCACCGGCCACCCCGCCAGCCGGCCGTTACAGGCAGCACGCCACACGCGACACGCTATACGGCACAAGTCACACACCGCCAGCCGCCAGCCGCCCGTCCGCCGCCCGTCACGCGCGATCCATCAAACTCTATCCGTCACACCCCATCCGTCACACGCCATCCGCCGCACGCCTTGCCGCCTTGCCGCCGCTTGCCGCGCGATGCAGTTGCAGCGCGATGCATTCATCCTTTTCCTCGACCGCATCGACCCTACGAGGTCCACACCGAAGAACGCGACGGCAGCGAGGCGCTTTCATCCTGCTCGCCCAATGCCTGCGCCCCAGAACCGTAACCCGGCGCCGACCGCCGGCCACACACCCAACCCGACCAGGCCCCAACCGTGCCGCCCCAGTCCCCGGTCCCCAGTCGCCCAGTCCCCAGTCGCCCATGGACCGGCACCCATCGCTGTGGCCTGTCCGGAATCCCGTCAACATCGCAGTTCGCCATTCACAGCTGAGCCGTTGCGCTGCCCGACAGCCCACCCATAAAATATTCTGATGGACAATCTGACCTTCCGCCCGGCCACCCCTGAAGACGCCCCCGCGATCGCCGCCCTGATCATGGCGCTGATGCCCTTCCTGACGCAGCATCCGTCAGGCAAGGGCGCCGAACAGTTCATGGCCAGTGTCGGCATCGACGGCCAGCGCCGCTACCTTGCCCAGGAACGGTACCGTTATCACGTGGCGATGGAGGATGGCTTGCTCGCCGGCATCGTTGCGATGCGCGACAACGCCCACCTGTTCCATCTGTTCGTCAGCGAATCCCTGCACGGCAAGGGCCTTGGCCGACGGTTGTGGGAGCTGGCACGGGACGAAGCGATCGCGCTGGGCAATCCGGGCAGCTTTACCGTGAACGCGGCGGTGCGCGTGATGGCGATGTACCGGCATCTCGGCTTTGTACCGGAAGGGGAGCCGGTAGCGCACGATGGCATCGTGGATGTGCCCATGCGCTGGACGCAGCAACTAACCGGGACATGAGAAAACGCCCAGGACATGAGAACAGGCTACCCGAAAACGCGCTCTGGAACGAGAAACGCGCCCTCGCTGGAGAGCGCGTTAGCGGCCGGCAAGGGGTTATCCGGCGGGCCGCAGCCGGCGGTCCGCGCAGGACACAACCGGTGAGGGGAGGGCGGCGGCGGAACATCCGCCAGCCGCCGAATGCCTGCTGCCGTTACAGCAGATCGCGGTCCAGCGTCGAGCCGGTCGAGCGGCTGGTGGTGCCGTAGTAGCTGTGGATTTCCGTGGTCCAGGCCTGGTTGGCCATGTCGGGCCAGTTGTCCTTGTCGAAGCCGGGCGCGTTCTCGATGCGCTCCTTGTCGATGTTCAGGCGCAGCTGGTGGTTGGCGGTGTCCAGCGCCAGCGCTTCCCAGGGAATCGCGAACAGCTTTTCGCCGATCGTCAGCACGCCGCCCGAAGCCATCACCACGTAGGCGACGCGGCCGCTCTGCATGTCCAGCATGATTTCCTTGACGGAGCCCAGGTGCTCATCCTTCAGGTTGTGGATGTGATCGCCAATGATCGTGTCGGCACCCATCAGGCGCGGGCCGGGACCCTGATTGTCCTGCTTGCCCTGGTCGACGTAGTTGCCGTATGCATCGCGTTCGTAGCTCATGGTTGCCTCCTGTTGAATGCTGTTGAAGTGGAGTCCATTGTGGACGCCCGATGGTGTCAAGTCTGTTAGTTTTCGCACAATAAACCGACACTCTCCGACCCACGCCGCGTCGGGCCAGAGGCAAGGGGAGGATGATGAGGCGGGCGGATTACGCTATAATTTCAATTTCCCGCATCGTGCCCGTTCGGGCACCTCATCTCGCAATGACCAAATTTGTCTTCGTCACTGGTGGCGTCGTCTCGTCCCTTGGTAAGGGGATCGCAGCCGCCTCCCTCGCCGCCATCCTCGAATCGCGCGGCCTCAAAGTCACCATGCTCAAGCTGGACCCGTACATCAACGTGGACCCGGGCACGATGAGCCCCATGCAGCACGGCGAAGTGTTCGTCACTGACGATGGCGCGGAGACCGACCTGGACCTGGGCCACTACGAGCGCTTCATCAGCACCCGCATGCGCAAGGTGAACAACTTCACCACCGGCCAGATCTATGAATCCGTGATCCGCAAGGAACGCCGCGGCGAATACCTGGGCAAGACCGTCCAGGTGATCCCGCACATCACGAACGAAATCCAGGATTACATCCGCCGCGGTGCGGAAGGCTACGACGTGGCGCTGTGCGAAATCGGCGGTACCGTGGGCGACATCGAATCGCTGCCGTTCCTGGAAGCGGCACGCCAGCTCAGCCTGCGCGCCGGCCGCAAGAACGCCGCGTTCGTGCACCTCACGCTGGTGCCGTACATCGCCTCCGCCGGCGAACTGAAGACCAAGCCTACCCAGCACTCGGTGCAGAAGCTGCGCGAGATCGGCATCTTCCCGAACGCGCTGCTGTGCCGCGCCGACCGCGCGATCCCGGAAGACGAGCGCGCCAAGATCTCGCTGTTCTCGAACATCGAGGAACGCGCCGTGATCTCCGTGTGGGACGTGGACACGATCTACAAGGTGCCGCAGATGCTGAACGACCAGGGCCTGGACGCGATCATCTGCGAGGCGCTGGACATCGATCCGGCCCCGGCCGACCTGTCGATGTGGGCGAACCTGATCCACACGCTGGAACATCCGAAGCAGGAAGTCTCGATCGGCATGGTCGGCAAATACGTCGAACTGACCGAATCGTACAAGTCGCTCACGGAAGCGCTGCGCCATGCCGGCATCCACACGGAAAGCCGCGTCAACATCGAGTACATCGACTCGGAAGAGATCGAGGCGAAGGGCACCGGCGACCTGGCCAAGTACGACGCGATCCTGGTGCCGGGCGGCTTCGGCAAGCGCGGCGTGGAAGGCAAGATCAAGGCGGCGCAGTATGCCCGCGAGAACGGCATTCCCTACCTGGGCATCTGCCTGGGCATGCAGGTGGCGCTGATCGAATACGCGCGCCACAAGGCCGGCCTGACGAACGCCAACTCCACTGAGTTCGAGCCGCAGACCGACCAGCCGGTCGTCGCGCTGATCGACGAGTGGCAGAACCAGGACGGCAAGGTGGAGAAGCGCGACGTGAACTCGGACCTGGGCGGCACCATGCGCCTGGGCGCGCAGGCCTGCGCCGTGAAGCCGGGCACGCTGGCGCACGAGATCTACGGCGGCGTGGTCACCGAGCGTCACCGCCACCGCTACGAGGCGAACAACCACTACCTGAGCCGCGTGGAAGAAGCGGGCCTGGTGGTGGCGGCCCGTACGCCGACGGAAGACCTGTGCGAGATCATGGAACTGCCGCGCGAAGGCGACAATGCGCACCCGTGGTACATGGGCGTGCAGTACCACCCCGAATTCAAATCGACGCCGCGCGACGGCCACCCGCTGTTCAAGTCGTTCATCACGGCGGCGCTGGAGCATAAAGCGCGCGGCGCATCGGCACAGCAAGGAGAGGCAGCATGAAACTCTGTAACTTCGACATCGGCCTCGACCAGCCGTTCTTCCTGATCGCCGGCACCTGCGTGATCGAGTCGCGCCAGATGGCCTTCGACGTGGCCGGCGCCATGAAGGAAATGACGGCCGAACTGGGCATCCCGTACATCTACAAGTCGTCGTTCGACAAGGCGAACCGCTCCTCCGGCACGTCGTACCGCGGCCCCGGCATGGAGAAGGGCCTGGAGATCCTGGGCGACGTGAAGCGCGAACTGGGCGTGCCGGTGCTGACGGACGTGCACTCGATCGAAGAGATCGAGATCGTCTCGTCGGTGGTGGACGTGATCCAGACGCCGGCCTTCCTGTGCCGCCAGACGGACTTCATCACGGCCTGCGCCCAGTCCGGCCTGCCCGTGAACATCAAGAAAGGCCAGTTCCTCGCACCGCACGACATGAAGAACGTCATCGACAAGGCGCGCGCCGCGGCGAAGGCGAAGGGCCTCAACGAAGACAACTTCATGGCCTGCGAACGGGGCGCCTCGTTCGGCTACAACAACCTGGTGTCCGACATGCGCTCGCTGGCGATCATGCGCGAGACGGGCGCCCCTGTCGTCTTCGACGCGACGCACTCCGTGCAGCTGCCAGGCGGTAACGGCACCTCGTCCGGCGGCATGCGCGACATGGTGCCCGTGCTGTCGCGCGCGGCCGTCGCCGTGGGCGTGGCCGGCCTGTTCATGGAAACCCACCCGACGCCGGCCACCGCGCTGTCGGACGGCCCGAACGCGGTGCCGCTGGGCCGCATGAAGGAACTGCTGTCGACGCTGATCGAACTCGATCGCATCACGAAGAAGGCCGGCTTCCTCGAGAACAGCTTCGAGTAAGCGCTGTCGTCGCTGTTTCACTGAAAGGGCCCGCGCCACCATGGCTGCCGGGCCCTTTCTGCATTGGCGGCCGGTTTTTTCATTTACCGCCAGGCCTTTCCCGTTCGGCCGGCGGATCGTTTTCCATCGCCTGCCGGGCCCGTTTTCACTGGCGAAACCGGTGCCGTAGCCGAACAATGTAGTAGGGCGCTCTCCTTCCCTACAAAGCCATCCTCTGTTACCCTTGCTGCAATTTTGCGCTGGCTTCAACGAAGCCGCGGCGCACGTCACCGTTACCCAACTTGGAGACTACCCATGAGTGCCATCGTAGACATCATCGGCCGCGAGATCATCGACTCGCGCGGCAATCCTACCGTCGAATGCGACGTGCTGCTGGAATCGGGCGTGATGGGCCGCGCCGCCGTGCCGTCGGGCGCGTCGACCGGTTCGCGCGAAGCCATCGAGCTGCGTGACGGCGATCCGAAGCGCTACTTCGGCAAGGGCGTGCTGCAGGCCTGCGAGAACATCAATACCGAGATCAGCGAAGCCATCATGGGCCTGGACGCGAACGAACAGGCCTTCCTGGACCGCACGCTGATCGACCTGGACGGCACCGAGAACAAGGGCCGCCTGGGCGCCAACGCCATGCTGGCCGTGTCGATGGCCGTCGCCAAGGCCGCCGCCGAAGAAGCGGGCCTGCCGCTGTACCGCTACTTCGGCGGTTCCGGTTCGATGCAGCTGCCGGTGCCGATGATGAACGTCATCAACGGCGGCGCGCACGCCGACAACAACCTGGACATCCAGGAATTCATGATCATCCCGGTGGGCGCCCCGACCTTCAAGGAAGCCATCCGCTACGGCGCCGAGGTGTTCCACACGCTCAAAAAAATCCTGCACAAGCAGGGCCTGACCACGGCGGTGGGCGACGAAGGCGGCTTCGCACCGTCCGTCACCAATCACGAGGAAGCCATCAAGCTGATCATCCAGGCCATCGAGGAAGCGGGCTACGAGCCGGGCACGCAGATCGCGCTGGGCCTGGACTGCGCCGCCTCCGAGTTCTACAAGGATGGCAAGTACGTGCTGGAAGGCGAAGGCCTTTCCTTGAGCGCGACCGAATTCACCAACCTGCTGGCCACCTGGGCCGACAAGTACCCGATCATCTCGATCGAGGACGCGATGGCCGAAGGCGACTGGGAAGGCTGGGCGATCCTGACGGAAGCGCTGGGCAAGAAGGTCCAGCTGGTGGGCGACGACCTGTTCGTCACCAACACCAAGATCCTGAAGGAAGGCATCCAGAAGAACATCGCCAACTCCATCCTCATCAAGATCAACCAGATCGGCACGCTGACGGAAACGTTCGCCGCCATCGAGATGGCCAAGCGCGCCGGCTACACGGCCGTGATCTCGCACCGCTCGGGCGAAACGGAAGATTCCACGATCGCCGACATCGCCGTGGGCCTGAACGCGCTGCAGATCAAGACCGGTTCGATGTCCCGTTCGGACCGCATGGCGAAATACAACCAGCTGCTGCGCATCGAGGAAGACCTGGGCGACATCGCTTCCTACCCGGGCCGCGATGCGTTCTACAACCTGAAGTAAAATGCTCTAAACTGACAGCAACTTTTTGACAAGACGCCGGCCGGGTTCTCCCGGCCGGTTCTTCATTTCCCTATGCGTTTGATAACCCTTGCCCTGGCGGCACTGCTGCTGCTGATCCAGTATCCACTATGGCTGGGGAAGGGCGGATGGCTGCGCGTGAAGGACCTGGAACAGCAGGTCGAAGCCGCCCATGACAAGAACGAAGAGCTGCGTGGCCGCAACGCCAAGCTCGACTCCGAAGTGCGCGACCTGAAGGACGGCACCGGCGCCGTCGAGGAGCGCGCGCGCTACGAGCTGTCGATGATCAAGCAGAACGAGATCTACGTGCAGATCCTGCGCAAGGGCCAGGCCGCCGGCGACGGCGTCACGCCCGCACTGCCGGCCAGCGAAAAGCCCGAGAAGCCCGCGCGTCGCTGAGCTCGTGGCCTGGTGCCAGGCACCGGGACATCCTTCGGGCGGCGGAAGCATCTGTGGCTGATGGTTCATCAAGTTCTTGAAAATGAGAATCATTTGCATTAAGATACCGCTCTGCGCCAGCTAAGCCGTTCTACCGGAAGCCAGCTTTCGACTGACTCCCGACTGGAACACCATGAACGCCCTGACTGCGCGCCGGCCCCTGCTGCCGGCTCTCCTGCTGTCCGCGCTGAGCCCGCTGGCTCAAGCGCAAAACGCATCGCCATCCACAGGCACCACCACCACCGCGCTTGGCGAAATCCTCGTCACCGCACCGCGTGACGACAACGTTCGCACGGTTGGCACGACCACCACCTTCACGTCTGACGACCTGACCCGCCAGGGCGCGCAGAACATGCAGAACATCGCCCGCTATGCGCCATTGGTCAGCGTGCCGAACGGTGCCAGCGGGTCCGGCAGCGTGTGGGACAGCACCGGCAACACGGGCTTCAATATCCGTGGCATCGATGGCAACCGTGTCAGCATGGACCTGGACGGCATCGCGCTGCCCGACGCGGCACCGAAGCCGGACGGCTCGACGCTGAACAGCTTCGGCATCGGCCGCGACTATTTCGATCCGGAGACCTTCCGCGAAGTGACCATCGTCTCCGGCACCACGGCCAGCGGTCCCGGCACGCCGGGCCTGGGCGGCGCCGTGCAGTTCGTCACCAAGGCGCCGGAAGACTATGTCAGCGCCGACAAACCCGTGTACGCCGACTACAAGTTCGGCTACGACGGCTCGAACGAGATGCGCATGCATGCGGTCACCGGCGCAGCGCATGCCGGCAACCTGCAAGTGCTGGCGCTGCTGGTGCACCGCGACGGCAAGCTGCTGGAATCGGCCGGCAATGCAGTGCTCAATCCGGACGACTGGAACTCCGATGCGCTGCTGGCCAAGCTGGCATGGTCGCCGGGAGCGGGCCACAAGCTCACCGCCACCGTCGATGCCTACCAGGCCAGCCACCAGCGCGAATACATCAACAAGACCAGCGCGCTGTATCCGGCCGGCGTGGCGCAGGATTCGACCACGCGCCGCAGCCGCTTCAGTCTCGACCACCGGTTCACCAGCAGCACCGCGCTGTTCGACCGCCTCGATTCACGCCTCTACGTGCAGAACTCGAAGGTGCAAGACCATACCGACGGGGTGTACATCAGCACCGGCCAGCGGACGCAGCGCGCCATCGACACGGGCTACTTCAACGACACCCGCGGTTTCACGAGCGACGCCGTGAAGCAGGTGGGCGCGCACAAGCTCTCGTACGGCATCAGCGCGGAAAACGGCGAGATCCGGCGGCCGTGGTACGAGGACCGCATCGTGCTGGCGACCGGCGCGCACCAGATCACCAGCAAGAACCGCATGGCCGATACGGACACGACGAAGTTCGCCGCCTACGCGCGCGGCGAAGTGAAGCTGGCCGAGCGCCTGACGCTGACGCCGGGCCTGCGCTACGACTGGCGCGAGCTGAAACCGAAGAACCTGCAGACCTATGTGGTCGCCGTGCCGGCCGCGCAGAGGGAAGTGGTGGAGCGCCGCGACGATGTCGTCACGCCCAGCCTCGCGCTGACGTACCTGCTCACCCCCGAGCTGGAAGTGTTCGCGAAGTACACGCGCGGCACGCGCCTGCCCACGCCGGCCGAACTGACGGGCACCTACGACTCGTTCAGCTACACGGGCGCCGGCACCGGCTATGCCGTGCTGGGCAATGCCGCGCTGAAGAAGGAGACCAGCAACGCGTTCGAGCTGGGCATCTCCGGCCACCCGGTGCGCGGCCTGACTCTGAGCGGATCGCTGTTCCACACGAAGTACGACGACTTCATCGAATATGCCGCGCAGCCGCCCGACCCGGTGAACTATCCGACGATCGTGCAGGGACTGTTCCGTCCCGAGAACGTGGCCGATGCGAAGAGCTGGGGCGCCGAAGCCACGGGGCGCTTCGATTTCGGCGCCTGGAACGGCGCGCTCGATGGCGCCAGCCTGCTGCTGGCGGCGGGCGTCCAGCACAGCAGGGCGCGCAACAACGACACGGGTGCCGAAAGCGAACTGGCGTCGACCTTGCCGCGCAAGGTCAGCGCCACGCTGGCCTGGGACGATCCGGGCAAGCGGGGTGGCGGCGCGCTGTCCATCTTCAACGTGCGCGGCAAGCAGGCCGGCAGCGACGTCGTCACGAGCGTCAACGGCCCGCGCTTCGCCGTGCCCGGCGCCACCGTGGCCGATCTCACCGCCTACCTGAACATCGGCACGCATGCCGTCATCACGGCCGGCGTCTACAACCTCGCCGACAAGACCTACTGGGACTACGCCTCGTCGCGCAGCCTGGCCGCCGGCACCACGGCCGCCACGCTCGCCGACATCGGGCGCCAGGCCCGCCCGGGGCGCCATGGCGCCGTCACGCTGAAACTGATCTACTGAGGAGAACCGGATGAACCAACCGAAAATGCCGCAACCGAACATGCCGCAACTGAGCATGCCGGAACTGAACACGCCGCGACCGAAAATGCAGCGGCCCAACGCACATCCGCCGAAAATGCCTCAGCCGAAAATGCCTCAGCCGAAAATGCCTCAGCCGAAAATGCCTCAGCCGAAAATGCCTCAGCCGAAAATGCCTCAGCCTGAAATGCAGCAGCGGAATGGGCACCACTGGAAGTCGTCCGCGGCTTGCGTGCTGGCGCTGGCCGGCGCGCTGTTCTTCACGCACGCTGCCGCGGCCACGCTGGCCGAACGCTGGACCACGCTGAGGACCGAGCAGCCGAAGCTCGGCATCCGCGACGCGGCGCGCACGCTGGGCGTGTCGGAGGCGGAACTGCTGGCGACCGGCATCGGCACGACCGCCACGCGCCTGGCCGACACGGGGCATGCGCCGCGGGAGATCATGCGCCGTGCGCTCGACCTGGGCAAGGTGCTGGGCCTGACGCGCAACGAGAACGGCGTCATCGAAGTCACCGGCGTCGCTTCCCGCCTGCCGGAAGCGAAACAGGGCGATGACGGTGCCCGGGACGCCGAGAAGGAAGCCCGCGAACTGAACATTGCCGGCGGCTACCTGGGCGGACCGATCGACCTGCGCTTCCACTTCGCCCACTGGAAGCATGCGTTTGCCGTCGTCCAGCCGGGCAAGGATGGCACGGTGTCCCGTAGCCTGCAGTTCTTCGATGCATACGGCACCGCCGTGCACAAGGTCTACCTGAAGGACGACACGAAGGTGGCCGTGTTCGACAAGCTGGTGGCCGACTTCCGCCATCCGGCGCAGGACGGCAGGCTGGCGGTCCTGGCCGCGCCACTGAAGGCGGCGGACAAGCCGGATGCGTCGGTCGACGTGAAGGAGTTCCGGCAGGCCTGGCAGGAGATGACGGACGTGCACCAGTTCAACCGCATCGTCGCCGAGTTCAAGCTGTCGCGCGAGCAGGCGCTGCGCCTGGCACCGGCCGGCGCGGCGCGGAAGGTCACGCCGCAGGCCGTGCGCCAGCTGCTCGAAGGGGCGTCCGCGAAAGGGATCGCCATCATGGCTTTCCTCGGCAACCCCGGCGTTACGCAGATCTACAGCGGCAAGGTGGGCAAGGTGCAGGAAGCCGGCGGCTACTTCAACGTGCTTGATCCCGACTTCAACCTGCACCTGCGCGACAAGGCGTTCCGGGCCGGCTACGTGCTGCAGCGCGCCGGCGTGACTTCGGTGGAGTTCTATGACGACGGGGGCGACCTGGTCGTCACGTTCTTCGGCGTGCGCGAACGGGGCAAGCCGCAGCCGCCGGCGTGGATCGAGCTGGCCAGCGGGCTGCCGAAGGGGTAGGGGCGCTGCAACTGCGGCAGCCCAAGCAAGGCCGCCGCCGCCTCCGGTTTTCAAGCGCCGCGCCCGCACAGCCGGTTGTCAAGCGCCGCGACCGTTCCGCCGGTTTCATGCGCCGCAGCCGCTCAGCCGGTTCTCATGCGCCGCGACCGCTCAGCCGGTTCTCATGCGCCGCGACCGTTCCGCCGGTCTTCAAGTGCCGCGGCCGATCAGGGAATCAGCCGCTCGCGCTTGAGCCGCTCGAACAGGTCGAAGAAGGCCTCGGGCGTGCTCTGGTATTCCAGGAACCCGGCCTTGCGGCTCTTCGTCATGTCGGTGATGACTTCCATTGGCCGGCCCAGGTCGGCATCCGTGTGCCACCACGAGGCCAGGCGCGTGACATCCGGCTCGGCGAGGCCGTGCTGCTGCGCGATCTCGCGCCACAGGGCCGGCGCATACTGCATGCGGGCTTCGAGAGGGCTGGTCTCGGCCGGCAGTGGTGCCGCTTCCACGCCGAAGTAGTCGGCCAGCTTCGGCCACAGCCACTGCCAGCGGAACACATCGCCATTGACGACGTTGAAGTCTTCGTTGCGGCCGGCATCGCTGGTGGAGGCCCACAGCAGCTGCTTCGCCAAGAGGCGCGCATCCGTCATGTCCGCCAGGCCCTCCCATTGCTGGCGACTGCCCGGGAACACGAACGGCTGGCCCGTGTGCTTGCACAGCGTGGCGTAGACGGCCAGCGTCTGCCCCATGTTCATGGCATTGCCGATGGCGAAGCCGATGATCGTGTGCGGCCGGTGCACGCTCCACGTGAAGCCGTACTGCCGCGCCGCGTCGAACACGCGGTCTTCCTGCTCGTAGTAGAAATTGGCCACGTCCTGCCGGCCCTGCTCCTCGCGGAACGGCGTGACGGGCACGGCGCCCTTGCCATACGCCTCGAACGGGCCGAGGTAGTGCTTCAGGCCCGTCACCAGCGCCACGTGCTGCACGGTGCCGGCCGGGCCGACCGCATCCAGCACGTTCCTGACCATCGCACCGTTGACGCGGATGTTTTCTTCCTCGTTCGCCTGGCGCGACCAGGCCGTGATGAAGACATGGGTGGGATCCACGCCGGCCAGGGCGCCTGCCACATCGGAGGACGTGAGGTCGGCGCTGATCTGCTGCACGCCCGGCACGCCCGGCGTACGGCCGCGCGAGACACCGTGCACCTGCCAGCCTTCGGCCAGCAGCCGCTCGGCCAGCGCGCTGCCGACCACGCCGCTGCTGCCAATGATGAGTGCCTTGTTCGTCATGCTGTTCTCCTGGTGGACAAAGCACGACTGTAGCGGAAACCTAGCCGGCAGGCGTCGCCCGCGGAAGCGGTGCGGCGCCGCACGATACGAATGGGCACGCGTCAGCCGGCGACCGCCCGCATCCCCAGCGCCGGATCATCGGTGAAGAAGCCGTCCAGCCCCAGCTGCAGGTAGCGCCGCATCTCGGCCACCGAACCGGCCTCGTTGCGGGCATTGTCGCCGGCGCCGTCGCGGAAGTCGGCGGCCATGAAGCGGTTCTCGGGACGGAACGTCCACGGTTCCACGCGCAGGCCGGCGGCGCGCGCATCGGCAACGATCGCGGTGGGCGCGGCCAGCCGGCCATCGGCGCCCCAGGGGATCAGCGCACGGGTCGGTGGCGCGAAGGTGTCGGCATACTGGGCCACGTCGCGCAGGCCGGCCGGTGTCGCCATCTGCGCGAAGGTGAGGGTGCCGCCGGCCGCCGTCACATCGCTCGGCCTGACATTGCCCACGCCGACCAGCTGCATCAGCCGCAGGTTGGCGCGCCTGCCCAGCTTCTCGCGCAGGTAGCGCAGGTTGGCCACCTCGAACGACTGGATCTCGACGGGTGCGCGGCGGGTGTATTCGTGCGCGGCCAGGGTGGCGATGAAGCGGTCCTCCAGCGGCAGGCCCACGCGGGCAAAGTACGTGGAGTGCTTCAGTTCCGGCACCAGGCCGATGAGGCGGCCCGTCGTGGCCGATTGCGCGGCCACGAAGTCGATCACCTCCTCGAACGTGAGCACCTGGAACATGCCGTCGTACTGCGCGCTGCCGGGACGGGCCTGGGGAATGCGTTCGATGGCGCGCAGCGTCTTCAGCTCGGCCAGGGTGAAGTCGTCCACCCACCAGCCGTCATGCGCTTCGCCGTCGACCGTCTTCCTGGCGCGGCGGCTGGCGAATTCGGCACGCCCCGCCACGTCCGTCGTCTCGGACAGGAAGGCTTCGTGGCGCGCCACCAGCACGCCATCCTTCGTCGAGACGAGATCCGGTTCGACATAATCGGCGCCATCGGCGATCGCCTTGGCGTACGACGCCAGCGTGTGCTCGGGCCGCAGCGCCGAGGCGCCCCGGTGCGCGAACACCAGCGGGCGCCCCGCGGCGGCGGGCACGCTGGCGAGGGCCGTGGCCGGCAGGAGCAGGGCGCCTGCCGTGGCAGCACCCGCGGCGATGAACGCGCGGCGCGACAGGTAACGTTGCACCGTCATTTGAAATCCGCCATCAGGGTCACGAAGCCCTGGCGCGGGGCGATCGGGAAAGTGTTGTAGGTCTTGTCCGCCGCACCGACGACCACGTTCAGGTCGCCCTGCCGGTCGGCCAGGTTCGTCACGTTGACGCGGTAGCGGGCGTTCTTCACCCAGCCGCCATCGAGGAACGGCAGCTTGCCCGACACGCCCAGGCCCAGCAGGAAGTAGCTCTTCACGGACAGGTCATTCGTATAGGTGGCGTAGCGCTTGCCCACGTAGTCGCCGGACAGCTGGAACTCCGTGTCCGCCACGTTCAGCGAGGCGATGAACTTGTTCATCCATTCCGGGCTGCCCGGGATGCGCTTGCCGGCCGTGGCCACGGTGTCCTTGCCATTGCTGTAGTTGTCGTCGTACTTCGATTTATTGTACGACACCGCGTCGTAGAACGAGAACGTGCGGCCGAAGTGGAACGTGCCGGACAGGTCGATGCCGTCCATCTTCACGCTGCCCACGTTGGCCAGCACCGGATTGCCGCCGATGATGGACGAGATCACGGGCGTAGGGCTGATGGTCAGCAGGCGGTCCTTGAAGTTCACGTGGTAGACGTTGACCTGGCCGTCGAAGCCGGTCAGCACGCCGGCATCGAAGGTGCGGCTCGAGCGCAGGCCGGCCTCGAACGTGACGGAGGTTTCCGGCTTGGCGGTGGCCTTGAACAGGTCGAACGCGGCCTGGCTGGCCAGGCTCCACGGCGACGCGCCACCACCGCCATACGTGACGAACTGGCGCATGTTCTTCTGCACGTTCACGAACGCCTGCTCGCGCGGCGTCACGTCCCAGCGCGCGCCCAGCTGCGGCAGGAACCATTTCTTCGTGTCGATATCGCCTTCCGGCAGCGCCGGCGAATTCCCGGAAATCGCGCCCGGCTTCGGTTGCACCGGCATCATGCCGCGCGCGAACTGCAGGCTGGACTTGAAGCCGCCCTGCACCACGAGGTCGGGCCGCACGCGCCATTCGTCCTGCAGGTGCAGCTGCACGACCTTGTTGTCGATTTCGCTGCCGTACTGCGTGATCAGCGGGTTCTCGGGACGGTCGTACGGCGAGCTGGGGTTGTTCACGTCCAGCGCGTACCAGCGGCGGTAGGCCTGCGACTCATTGTGCTCGAACCACAGGCCGCCCTGCACGGTGTGGTTGCCGATCTCGCTGCGCAAGGTGGACAGCCAGCCGGTGCGGTTGATCTGGTACTCGGTGGTGCGCGTGGCATAGCCCGAATTGCCGAACACCTGCTTCAGGTTCTGGTTCGGGTAGTAGATGGCGAACAGCGCGGGCAGGCCGGCCACGCCGATCGGGCCGGCGACCACGCCCACGCCGTCGTCGTAGTGGTAGTACACCTGGTTCGACCAGGTGGCGCTGTCGGACAGGTTCCAGTCGTACTTCACGTAGCCCAGGTAGTCCTCGCGCTGCGCATCGCTGTAGTAGTTGCGGTAGTTGTTGCCGTCCGCCGCGGGCGTGGCGCCGGTCGGCGACAGGTAGCCCAGCGCCAGGTTGAAGTCCGGATACGTGAACGGCCGCGTATAGGGCTGGAATTTTTCGGTGGCCGAACGCACCGTGCTGTCCTCGTTCGGCTCGATCTTGTCGCTGTAGTTGAAGAAGACGGTCAGGCGGCCGCTGGCGTTGTCGTTGACGAACTTGGCATTGAGCTGGTCGCCGCCCTGGCGGCCCTGGAAGTCCCAGGCACGCGCTTCGTGGTGGAGGGCCGAGACGTAGAAGCTGCTGTCGCCGGATTGGCCGCTCATTTTCCCCGAATCATAGCGCAGGAAAGTGCGCGACGTCTTGTGGCTGCCGACGGTCTGCTGCGCAGCGAGGCCGCGCGTGGCCAGCGGGTCGGCCGAGAAGGTCTCGATCGTGCCGCCCAGGTTGCTGGTGGACGCCGTGGCCAGGTCGCCCGCGCCGGACGACAGCACCACGCCGCGCACGTTTTCCGAGATCACGGCGCGCTGCGGCGACAGGCCGTTGTAGTTGCCGTACTGCTGGTCGCCCAGCGGCACGCCATCCATCGTGTAGCCCAGCTGCTGGCCGGAGAAGCCGTGCACGAACAGCGACAGGTTCTGCTCGTTGTTGCCCCACGGGTCGGCCGTCTGGAAGCTCACGCCGGGCAGCGTTTGCAGTGCCTTCAGCGGATTGGTGCCGGGCAGGATCTTCTGGATCTCGTCGCTCTTCAGCGCCACGGAGGAGCGGGTGCGGCGCGAAGCCACTTCCACGGTGGCCATCGGGCCGGCCGCCGCCGCGGCGCTTTCAGTTCCTGCATCACTGCCGGCACCGCTCTCCGCCACGGGGGCGGCGGCGGTTTCCATCGCTGCCACGGCGGCCGCCACTTGTTGTGCCATCGCCAGCGGCGTCAGGGCCAGGCTCGCCAGCACGGCGGCCTTGATCTGCTTCTTCATCGTCTGCTCTTCGTTCGGTTGTTATTCGTTGGGGAAAATGCAACGAAGCGCAGCGTAGCGGGGCGATATGACGGGGCGATGACGACGGGATGACAGCAATATGACGGGCAAAACAAAGCCCGCCGGGCGGGGGCGCGGCGGGCTCGTTCGCTCAAGCGGATTCTCAGTGCTTGGCTTCGCTCGGATGGATCAGCGCTTCGGCCGGTGCATCGCTGGCGAACAGCTGCGCGCAGTCGACGGCATCGTAGTCATAATGCTTGCCGCAGAAATCGCAGTTCACGCCCAGCTCGCCCTGTTCGGCCAGCGCTTCCTCCACTTCCTGCTGGCCCAGCATCTTCAGCATGTTGCCCACCTTTTCACGCGTGCAGCTGCAGAAGAATTCCGGGTGCGCGGGATCGAACACGCGGATCGTCTCTTCCCAGAACAGGCGCTGCTGCAGCACGTCGATGGTGGTGCTCAGGATTTCCTCTTCCTTCAGCGTCATGCCCAGCATCACGGCGCGGTTCCACGTCTCCAGCGCTTCTTCCTGGGACAGCGGCGCCGCTTCGGCCTTGCCGCCATGCAGCGGCAGCTTCTGCAGCAGCAGGCCGCGCGCCACGTCGTCGCTGGCGGCCAGCCACAGCTTCGTGTCCAGCTGTTCGGAGCGCAGCATGTAGTGTTCGATCACGGTGGCCACGTCCTCGCCGTCAAGCGGCACCACGCCCTGGTAGGGCTGCTGGCCCGGCACCTTCTCGGCCGGATCGAGCGTGATGATGAAGCGGCCGCGGCCGCCCTGGTTCAGCAGTTCCGTCAGCGTGGCGTCGTCCGGGATCGGCTCGTCGCCGACCAGCTTGGCGGTGGCGCGCATGCGCAGCTGCGAATCGCATTCCACGACCAGCAGGCGGATCGGGCCATCGCCATGGATCTGCATCACGATCGAGCCGTTGAACTTCAGGTTGGCGGAGAGCAGGGCGGCGGCGGCCACCATCTGGCCCAGCAGGCGCTTCACGGCCGCCGGGTACTGGTGGCGCGACTGGATCTCGCGCCACGTGGCGGAGATGTCCACCAGCTCGCCGCGCACGGCAGCGTTCTCGAAAATGAATTTTTGCAGCGTATCCTGGGTCATGCGTTATCCGATCTTTTTCAAAGTTGTCTTGTATTGCCCGGCGCGTTCCACATAGCCGGCGGCGATCGCCAGCAGGCGCGCGCCGTCTTCCGCCGTCAGTTCGCGCACGGCCCGGGCAGGGGAGCCGATGATCAGCGTGTGGTCCGCAAACTCCTTGCCCTCCGTGACGAGGGCGCCGGCCCCCACCAGGCAGCCGCGGCCGATCTTGGCGCCGTTCAGGATCACCGCCTGGATGCCGACCAGCGCGCCATCGCCGATCGTGCAGCCATGCAGCATCACCTGGTGGCCGATCGTCACGTCGCGGCCGATCGTGAGCGGGTAGCCCATGTCCGTGTGCATCACGGTGTTTTCCTGCACATTGCTGTTCGCGCCGATGGTGATGCGCTCGTTGTCGCCGCGCAGCGTGGCGCCGAACCACACCGAGCTGTTCTCCGCCAGCGTCACCTTGCCGATCACATGGGCGCTGTCGGCCACGAAGGCGCTCGCGTCGATCTCGGGCGCGTCGCTGCCCAGCTGGTAAATGCCCATCGGCTGGCCTTTCGGAGAGGGAATATTGGCGATATTTTACGCCCTCCCTTCCCCGGAGCCGCTGGAAAAAAAGCATTAGAACGGTCGTGCTAATATGCGGTTGCCCTGCGGCTTGCGAAACCGAAGGTCCGCATGTGGCGCCGCGGCACCGGTTTTCAAGGCCGCGCTTACCCGAGAGCCATCGATGACCCCATCCCGTTCCGAATTCCTCACCGTGCGCGGCCTGCGCACCCACGTCCGTCACTGGGGCCGCGACGGCGCGCCCAAGCTCTTCATGCTGCATGGCTGGATGGACGTGGGCGCCTCGTTCCAGTTCGTCGTCGACCATCTCGAGGGCGACTGGCACGTGATCGCGCCGGACTGGCGCGGCTTCGGCCTGACCGAACGGTCCGGCGCGGACACCTACTGGTTCCCCGACTACCTGGCGGACCTGGAAGCGCTGCTGCTGCACTACCAGCCGGAAGGACAGGTGGACCTGGTGGGCCACAGCATGGGCGGCAATATCGCCGGCATCTATGCGGGCGTGCGGCCGGCGCGCATCCGCAGGTTCGTCAACCTGGAGGGCTTCGGCCTGAAAAGCGCCGTGCCGGAGGATGCGCCGGGGCGCTACGCTACTTGGCTGGACCAGTTGCAGGCGCCGCCCGAGATGCGTGGCTATCCGACCCTGCAGGCCGTGGCGGCGCGGCTGCAGAAGACCAACCCGCGCCTGACGGACGAACGGGCCGCCTTCCTGGCGGGCCACTGGTCGGCGCGGAATGCCGCCGGCGAGTGGGAAATCCTGGGCGACCCGGTGCACAAGCGGGCCAGCCCGCTGCCGTACCACGCGGACGACATCATGGCGTGCTGGCGGCGCATCACGGCGCCCGTGCTATGGGTGGAGGCGGCCGACACCAATATGTGGCTGTGGCTGGGCGGCCGGGAAGCGGGCCGCCTGGAAGTGGACCGGCGCATGACCAACCTGGCCGACGTGACAGCGAAGATGCTGCCCGATGCCGGCCACATGCTGCACCACGACCAGCCGGCCATGCTGGCGGCGCTGCTCGACGACTTCCTCGGCCGGGGCCGGTGAGGGCGACAGGCGCCGCGCAGGCAGCGTACAATGACGCCTCATGAGCACCCAATCCACCATGCTGAAAGTCGACCTGCACTGCCATTCGAATGTCTCCGACGGCGTTCTCGCGCCGGCCGCGGTGGCACGCCATGCGCGCCAGGCGGGCGTGGATGTGTGGGCGCTCACGGACCATGACGAAGTGGGCGGCATCGCCGCGGCCCGTGCGGCGGCGGCGTCGGAAGGCATGCGCTTCGTCCCGGGCGTGGAGATCTCCATCACGTGGGGCGGCGAGACGGTGCACATCGTGGGCCTGCAGATCGACGAACATAATCCGGCGCTGCTGCAGGGCCTGGCCGACACCCGCTCCGGGCGCGACGCGCGCGGCCGCGAGATCGGCGTGCAGCTGGCCAGGGCCGGCATCCCCGGCGCCTACGAAGGCGCGCTGGACTTCGTCGACAACCCGGCGCTGATGTCGCGCACGCACTTCGCCCGCTTCCTGGTGCGCGAGGGCTATTGCGCGAACACGCCGGAAGTGTTCCGGAAGTACCTGAGCGAAGGAAAACCGGGCTACGTGCCGCACCGCTGGGCCACCCTGAAGGAAGCGCTGGGCTGGATCCACGGCGCCGGCGGCATTGCCGTCATCGCCCACCCCGGCCGCTACCGGTTCACGCCGCTGCAGCAGGGCGCCCTGTTCGACGAGTTCAAGGCCCTGGGCGGCCGCGCCATCGAAGTGGTCACGGGCAGCCACACGCCGGACCAGTATCCGGTCTACGCGCAGCTGGCCAATGCCTACGGCTTCCTGGCCTCGCGCGGCACGGATTTCCATGCGCCCGGCGAGGCCCGCGTGGAATTCGCCGCGCTGCCGCCGCTGCCGGCCAATGTCACGCCGGTCTGGCACGACTGGTTTTAAGACGGCTTTAATTCCCGCAGGCCAATATTGGCAGGCGGCACGCTTGTATTTTCCACGAATAACCTTACATGAATCACGGCCTTTTTTGACCGGAGACTCGCCATGAAACGCATCATTCTGTTTATCGCCACCAACCTCGCCGTGATGCTGGTGCTGTCCATCGTGCTGTCGCTGCTCGGCATCGGCCGTCCCGGTGCGGGTGGGCAGCTGGAGATGGGCGGCCTGCTGGCGTTTTCGCTGGTGGTGGGGTTCACGGGTTCCATCATCTCGCTGCTGCTGTCCAAGCCGATGGCCAAGTGGACCACCGGCGCGCGCGTGATCGATGCGCCGCAGAATTCCACCGAGCAGTGGCTGCTGTCCACCGTGCAGGGCCTGGCCGGGCGCGCCGGCATCGGCATGCCGGAGGTGGCCGTGTATGACGGCGAGCCGAATGCCTTCGCCACCGGCGCGTTTAAAAACTCCGCGCTGGTGGCCGTGTCCACCGGCCTGCTGCAGTCGATGAACCGCGAGGAAGTCGAGGCGGTGCTGGGCCACGAGGTGGCGCACATCGCCAACGGCGACATGGTCACGCTCACGCTGATCCAGGGCGTGGTCAACACCTTCGTGGTGTTCTTCGCGCGCATCGTCGGCTTCTTCGTGGACAAGGTGCTGCTGAAGAACGAGGAACGCCGCGGCCCCGGCTACATGATCACCGTGTTCGTCTGCGAGATCGTGTTCGGCCTGCTGGCCTCGATCATCGTGGCCTGGTTCTCGCGCCAGCGCGAATTCCGCGCCGACGCCGGCTCGGCCAAGCTGCTGGGCAGCACCCGCCCGATGCAGAACGCGCTGGCGCGCCTGTCCGGCGTGGAACCGGGCGGCCTGCCGCAGAACATGGCCGCGTCCGGCATTTCCGGCGGCGGCGGCTGGTCCGCGCTGTTCTCCACCCACCCGCCGTTCGAAGAACGCATCGCCGCATTGCAGGCACTCAGGTAAGCCCGGAACCCATGGCACAATATTTCGAGATCCATCCCCAGAACCCGCAGGCCCGCCTGATCAAGCAGGCGGCCCAGATCATCCACGGCGGCGGCGTCGTGGCGATCCCCACCGATTCCTGCTACGCACTGGTGTGCCACGTGGACGACAAGGCGGCCGTCGAAAAGCTGCGACGCATCCGCGGCATCGACGAGAAGCACCACCTGGCGCTGCTGTGCCGCGACCTGTCCGAGATCGGCGTGTATGCGCGGGTGGACAACAAGCAGTTCCGCACCTTGAAGGCCGCCACGCCGGGGCCGTTCACGTTCATCCTGGAGGCCACGCGCGAGGTGCCGCGCCGGCTGTCGCATCCGTCGCGCAAGACCATCGGCCTGCGCGTGCCGGAGTCGCCCATCGCGGAAATGCTGATGCGCGAGCTGGATGAACCGCTGATCTCGTCCACGCTGATCCTGCCCGGCGAGACGGAACCGCTGAACGACCCGGAGGAGATCGAGGCCCGCATCGGCAAGCAGATCGACCTGATCATCGATGGCGGCGCCTGCAGCATGGAGATGACGACCGTCGTCGACCTGTCCGGTGCCGAGCCGACGCTGGTGCGCCTGGGCCGCGGCGACCCGGCCGTGGTCGGGCTGTAGCACCCGTCCGGACCGAACCGCAGCCGGCCTCGGTCCGGCGATCTTTGCCCAACTTTACCTCTTCCTTTCCCTGAAACCCGCCGGGCAGCATGATGCTGTCTGGTAAAATTTTGCCCCGATGACTGACCTGAGCCAATCCATCCAGACCGTTGCCGTGTACGCGATCCCGGTGCTGTTCGCGATCTCCCTGCACGAGGCTGCGCACGGATACGTGGCGCGCTATTTCGGCGACCCCACCGCCTACCAGCAGGGCCGCCTGTCGATGAATCCCACGAAGCACATCGATCCGTTCGGCACCATCGTGCTGCCGCTGGTCCTGTACCTGGCGATCCAGATGCCGTTCGGCTACGCCAAGCCCGTGCCGGTCGATTACGGGCGCCTGCGCAATCCGAAGAAGCAGATGGGCTTCGTGGCCGCCGCCGGCCCGCTGGCCAACCTGGCGATGGGCATCGGCTGGATGGTCGCGCTGGTGCTGATGGCCAGCATGAACGTGAGCGAGCCGTTCCTGCTGAAGATGGCGGAAGCCGGCGTCAAGGTCAATGCCGTGATGTGCGTGTTCAACCTGCTGCCCGTGCCGCCCCTCGATGGCGGCCGCATCGTCACGTCGCTGCTGCCGATGAGCCTGGCGCGCGGCTATGCGCGCATCGAGCGCCATACGACCTGGATCTTCCTCGGCCTGATCGTGCTGATGTACACGGGCCTGCTGAGCCCGATCCTGGGGCGCCTGGTGGGTGGCTTCCTGGCCCTGGTCAACCTGCTGGTCCTGCCGCTGGCGGCGCTGTTATTGAACTGAACCGATTTGCTGAACTGATCTGCCGAACCGAGAAATACCATGATGATCGACCAAGTTTCTCCCTGGGTGCGCCGTTTCGCTCCCCTGATGCCCGGCGGCGAAGTGCTGGACCTGGCCTGTGGCCGCGGCCGCCATGCGCGGCACCTGGTCGGCCTGGGCCATGCCGTGATCGCCGTCGACCGCGATCCGGCCGCGCTGGCCGAAGCCGCCGGTCCCGGCATCGTCACCAGCGATATCGACCTGGAAGGCGAGGGCGCCGTGTGGCCGTTCGGCCCGGAGCGCTTTGCCGGCATCGTGGTGACGAATTACCTGCACCGGCCACTGCTGGCGGACATGCTGGGCAGCCTGGCGCCGAACGGCATGCTGGTCTACGAAACCTTCGCCGAGGGCAACGCCGCGTTCGGCAAGCCCAGCAATCCCGATTTCCTGCTGAAGGCGGGCGAGCTGCTGGAACTGGCAGGGCAGCATGGGCTGCGTGTCATCGCATTCGAGGAGGGCGTCGTTAATGTACGTGGGAAAGAAAATCCGGCGCAGGCCATGGTGCAGCGGATCTGCGCCGTGCGGCCCGGCTTCCCCCGCGAGGCCACGCTGCTGGGCAGTCCGCAAGGCCGACCAGAGGACTGATTCCAGTGCGAAATGCACCACGGCAGCAGGCGATCGTCTACAATCGACGTTTTGAAAACTTTTAGCAAGTGGTTCCATCTATGATCAAGGGCAGCATTGTTGCAATCGTCACCCCGATGCATGCGGACGGCAGTCTCGACTATGAAAGCCTGGACCGGCTGATCGACTGGCATATCGCCGAGGGCACCGATGGCATCGTCATCGTGGGCACCACGGGCGAGTCGGCCACCGTCACCGTGGCCGAGCACTGTGCCCTGATCAAGGCCTGCGTGGACCGCGTGGCCGGCCGCATCCCCGTCATCGCGGGCAGCGGCGGCAATTCCACCGCCGAAGCCATCGTGCTGACGCGCTATGCCAAGGAAGCCGGTGCCGATGCCACGCTGCAGGTGGTGCCTTACTACAATCGCCCGACGCAGGAAGGCATGTACCAGCACTTCAAGGCGATCGCCGAAGCGGTGGACCTGCCCGTGATCCTGTACAACGTGCCGGGCCGCACCGTGGCGGACATGTCCAACGAGACGGTTGCGCGCCTGGCGGCTGTCCCGAACATCATCGGCATCAAGGATGCCACCGGCAATATCGGCCGCGGCTTCGACCTGCTGCGCCAGGTGCCGGCCGACTTCGCCGTGTATTCCGGCGACGATCCGAGCGCGATGGCGCTGATGTTCGCCGGCGGCAAGGGCAATATTTCCGTGACGGCCAATGTGGCACCGCGCGCGATGGCCGAGCTGTGCGCCGCCGCCATGGCCGGCGAGAATGCCCGCGCGGTCGCCATCAACAACAAGCTGTTCCCGCTGCACCAGAAACTGTTCATCGAGCCCAATCCGGTGCCGGTGAAATGGGCGCTGGCGGAAATGGGTCGCATGCCGGCCGGCATCCGCCTGCCACTGGTGCCGCTTGCCGCCGAATGCCAGCCGGCCGTGCGCGCCGCGCTGCGCGACGCCGGCGTCCTGGCCTAGTCTCCGCCGGAACTTCGACGTGCCACGACCGCGGTGGCCCTGCCGCCGCGACGATCATCCCGCTGTTTTCAGCTTTTACTTCTGTAACCACATGACCAAGAAAGCTTTCTCCACTCCGCAAGCCAGCCTCGTGCTCGGCGTCATGATGCTCAGCCTGACCGGCTGCGGCATGGTCGAATCGGTGGTCGGCAAAACCACGGTGGACTACAAATCGGCCAAGAAGGCGTCCACGCTGGACGTGCCGCCCGACCTGACCCAGCTGCAGAAGGACAACCGCTATGCGTTGCCGGACACGGGCGGCAACGGCGTGGCCACCGCTTCCGGTTATGCCGCGCAGCGTGCCGGCCAGGCCGGTGCCGCACTGCCTGGCGCAGCGCCCGGTGCAGCCGCCGACGGCAATACGGTCGCCACCACCGGCAACTCGCAGATCCGCGTCGAGCGCTCCGGCAACCAGCGCTGGCTGGTCGTCAAGCAGCCGGCGGACGTCCTGTGGCCGAAGCTGAAGGCATTCTGGGAAGAGAACGGCTTCACGCTGGTGGTGGACAATGCCACGGCCGGCCTGCTGGAAACGGAGTGGAACGAGAACCGCGCCAAGATCCCGGAAGGCATCATCCGCCGCACCATCGGCCGCGTCTTCGATTCGGCCTATTCGACGGGCGAGCGTGACAAGTACCGCACCCGCATCGAGCGCAATGCCGATGGCTCGACCGAGATCTTCATCAGCCACCGCGGCGCGGAAGAAGTCGCCTCCGGTCCGGAAAAGGAAATCGTCCAGTGGACGCCCCGTCCATCGGACCCGAACCTGGAAGCGGAATTCCTGTCGCGCCTGCTCGTGAAGCTGGGCGGCACGGAAGGCGCCGCCGCCCGCACGGCCGTCGACAACGCCATCGTGCAGCCGCTGCACGCCACGCTGAAAGGCGAGGGCGCCGGCCGCTACGTGGAAACGGACGAAGGCTTCGACCGCTCGTGGCGCCGCGTGGGCCTGGCACTGGACCGTGCCGGCTTCACCGTGGAAGACCGCGACCGCGTGCAGGGCGTGTACTTCGTGCGCTACGTGGCGGACGATGTCGAGAAGAAGGGCTTCCTGAAGCGCCTGTTCAGCTGGGGCTCGTCGGATGCCGACAAGGAAGCGCAGCGCTACCGCATCACCGTCAAGGCGGCCGAAGGCGGCAACACCAGCCAGGTGGCCGTGCAGGACAACAAGGGCGTGGCCAACAGCTCGCCGACGGCGGAAAAGATCCTGTCGCTGCTGCAGGATGAGCTGAAGTAATTTCAGCCTGCTCGACCAAACAAAACCGGCCGCTTGGCCGGTTTTGTTTTGGGAGCCAGAAGTCGCAAAGGGCCGCCGCACGGCAGGGGGCTGACCCACAGCGCCCGAGGCTTCGAGCTTGGTCACTGCCATTATCGCGGGTCTGACCCCAGCAGTTTGCCAACGCTATCGAGGTGCGAGGAGAAGGCGGACCCCAGCAGTTTGCCAACGCCATCGAGGTGCGAGCAGAAGGTTGCATACCCGCGAAAAGGCCCGCAACCGAGGTAATAACCGCGGGCGCTTAGGGTAGGCCCCGCGGCGCGACGACCGACAAAACCTTCCGCCCAAAACAAAACCGCCCCGAAGGGCGGTTCTATCAGGCCAGCCGCCCGAAGGCAGCCGTCCGGTACCAATTACTTGGCAGCAGCAGCCGAAGCAGCGTCCGAAGCAGCGGCAGCAGCCGATGCAGCGGAGGAAGCAGCGTCCGAAGCGGCGGCAGCAGCAGCAGCAGCGTCAGCAGCGGCAGGAGCCGTTGCGTCAGCAGGAGCGGCGACTGGAGCAGCGACGTCAGCAGCTGGAGCGGCAGGAGCGGTGGCTTCTGGAGCTGGAGCAGCAGGCACTTCTTCTTTTTTCGAGCAAGCAGCCAGAGCAACGGCCAGCAGGGAGGCGATCAGCAGGGATTTTTTCATTTGTTTTCCTTAATTAATTCACAAATTAATAACGATGTTGCGATGAATAATTACCGGTAATTATCGCTCATTAGGGCGTTTCGTGGTCTTTCGGACCAAATGGTGCCCTCGACAACGGAAACTTCCTAACAGAATATTATAGCGATTTTTCATGAGTCGCAATAGCAACACAAGAGCATTCTGCAACTATTTAGCGTAACACAATGTTTCTGGTATGACTATAGTTGCGATACTCGGTTGCCTTGCGGCCCACTACCGGCTTGCCTTGTTCACCTACTTAATACACTACCTGTCGTGCAGGCAAAATTGTACCGAATCCGCCGCTACAACCCTGTCACGTTACCGTGCAGGCCGGGCCGGGTTTCGGTCCAGATTTCGTTAAAACGTTCCAGAGCCGTTCTGGTTGACGAAGGGGCATCAAAAAATGCTTCGCCGCGAAAATAATCGCTGTGGAAGCGCCGGACGATGTGGTGGCCGTCCCCGACACAAAAGGAATCCGTCAGCATCTGCAGCGCCCGGTTCGTGACACGGCATTCGATCAGGTGGCCATAATCGCGCAGCAGCCGCAGGAAGCGGGGCGCATCCCGCTCCAGCCGGGCGTTGCTGTGCGCCACCAGCTGCAGCCGCCCGCCGTGGCCGAAAAACGCCCGCAGCAGCGCGTCGTTGCGCGTGCTGCCCAGCTCCCACCAGCCGAAGTCTGCATCGAACATCTGCAAGGTCAGGCGGGCGCGGGACAGGCACTGGTCCAGCTGCGCCTGGAAACCGGCGCGGGTATCGAACGGCTGCCTGTCCATGCGCTCTCCTTGTCGATTACTGCGTCGTTGAATTCAGTCGTTCAGTTCCAGCCAGCCATCCGTGTACCACGCGTACAGGGCTTCCAGCACGTCTTCCGAGGCGCCCGCCGCTTCCGTCCCGGTCAGCTGGCGGTGGTTGGCCAGGGCCTCCAGCGCCGCCTTGTCGGCACGGCCGATGGCGAACGATTCGCCGTTGATGAAGACGTTCTTGCCGCGGTACAGCATCTGCGTCTTGCGCGACAGTTTCACGCCCTTTTTGGCCGCGGCCTTGGCGAATCGGCCGGCCGGCAGCGGCTCGTCCGGGCCTGTGAAGAACACATTGTGCTTGGGCTCGGAGAGGTATTCGCCCAGGAAGATGGTGAAGTCGTCCTCGGTGAACTGCATCTTGTTCAGCTCGTCGGCCAGCTTGCCCAGCATGTCCTGCGGGATCTCGGCCGGCTTGGCCGACGGCGCCAGTTCCGGATCGGCATAGCGCCCCGGCAGGTCGATCGAATCGGCCATGAACTGCAGGAAGGCCTCGCCCAGTTCCTGGTAGGACGGCGAGCGGAAGCCGATCGAATAGGTCTGGCAGTCGCCGATGGCGATGCCGTCGTGCGCGTAGTGGGGCGGCAGGTACAGCATGTCGCCCGGTTCCAGCACGAACTCCTCGGTCGGCTTGAACTTGGCCAGGATCTTCAGGGGCAGGCCATCGACCAGCGTCAGGTCCTTCTGCGGGCCGATGCTCCAGCGGCGCTGGCCTTCGGCCTGCAGCAGGAACACGTCATACGAATCGAAGTGCGGGCCCACGCCGCCGCCATCGGTGGCGAAGCTGACCATCAGGTCGTCCAGGCGGGCATCGGGCACGAAGCGGAACTGGCGCAGCAGCGCATCGGCCGCATCGCTTTGCAGATTCACGCCCTGGACCAGCAGCGTCCACTCGCGCTGCGTGCGCGCCGGCAGGTCCTGCAGCGGGCCGTGCTGCATGTCCCATTCGCCGCCGGTGGCGGTGACGAGACGCGATTCGACATAGTCCTTGGTGGCCAGCTCGGCCAGCTGGTCGAACGGCAGCAGCGGCTGGAAGCCGGGAATGGCACCGCGGATCAGAAGGGGTTTCTTGTGCCAGTAGTCGCGCAGGAACTGCGCTGGCGTGATATCGCCGAGAAGGCGGAGTGGCGCGGAATTTTTCATGCCCCATTATAAGGGATGGCCTGCGCGTACCGGCCATCCCGGCTGCTCGCGCGCCAGGAACGGCACCCGCGGGCAGGGAGTATAATCGCGCCAGCTTATAAAGAAAGGAAACGCAATGAAAATCGCCAAGAATACCGTCGTGACCGTGCAGTACAAGCTGTCCGACGCGCAGAACAATCTGATCGAAGACGGCCGCCAGCCGATGGTGTACCTGCACGGCGGGTACGAGAACACGCTGCCGAAGATCGAGGAAGAGCTGGACGGCAAGGAAGCCGGCTACGCCAACACGATCCAGATCGAGCCGGACGATGCCTTTGGCGACTACGATCCCGCACTGGTGAAAGTGGAGCCGCGCGCGCGCCTGCCGGAACCGCTGGAAGTGGGCATGCAGTTCGAAGGCATGCCCGATGGCGACAGCGACGAGGAAGCGATGATCTTCACCGTGACCGATATCGCCGAAGACAAGGTCGTGCTGGATGGTAACCATCCGCTGGCCGGCATGGCCCTGCGCTTCGACCTGAAGGTGCTGGAAGTGCGCGAAGCCACGGACGAGGAAATCGCCCACGAACACGTGCACGGCGCCCATGGCCACCACCACGGTGACGACGAAGGCGATGACGGCGACGAGGGCGGCGAGGGCGACCACTTCCGCAGCCACCCGATCCACTGATCGTCGTTATTTCAGGGGCGGCTGCGGCCGCTCCCCTTTCGCGGAGGATTTTTTCGCGGACCCGGCGGGCGGCTTCGGCTGCCCGTTGCCTTTTACCTGCGTCTTCTCCTCGCCATGCCCGGCTTCGTGCGCGAACTGCACCGGGTCGCCCGGCGTCACCCGCACCACGTGCCACGCGTCCGGCAAGGTCACATGCCCCAGGTTGCCGCGCCAGGTCAGCGTGCCCGGCGCGACCGCGCCTTCTGCCACGGGTTCCGCCGCTGCCGGCTTGTGGGTATCGACCAGCAGCACCTTGCCCGGATACTTCTCGGCCAGCACGCGGATCAGCCGGCGCGTTTCGGCAAAGCCGTCCTGCTTCGTCGAGAACCCCGACAGCAGCGAGAATCCCTGTTCGGCATGGATGCGCACATCGCCATCGGAAAACAGCACCAGGCCATCGAGCTTGCGCCGCTTGGCCAGGCTGAACAGCCGCTGCAGCCAGGCCCGGTTGGCCACCAGCCGGTCCTCGTATTCGCTGTTGCGGCCCGCTTCCAGCAGGTAGTGGTTGTTCGGCGCCGGCAGGTTGATGGTGGCGAACAGCACGTTGCGCACCTCCCAGTGGGCGTTCTCCGCATAGCTGCGGAACTTGGCGATCATCGACTGGCGCGACAGTTCCAGGCGCGTTTCGCCCAGCGCCTCTTCGTCGAAATAGATCTCGCGGATGCGGTTCAGCCGTTCGATGGCATTCGAGCGGCCCGCCGAATTGCGGCAGCCGGTCCAGTCGCTGCCGGACAGGACCAGGAGCAGGGGCTGGTCGGCCTGGTCGAGCAGGGCACGGCGCTGCGCGTACAGCTTGTCGCTGCAGGGTTCCTCGGCCGACTTGATGCCGGCAGCGACCACGAAGGCCGGCTTCAGCCTGTCCGCCCGGACCAGCGTGCGCTTCAGGTCCGCGTCGTCGGTCCCGCCGGCAAAGGCGTGGCCGATCACGACGAACTCGAACGGTTTGTCGCGGGCCGGGGCGGCCCGCGCCGTCGTGGCGCAGGGCAGGGCGCCCAGCAGGGCGCACAGCAGCAGGGCCCGACCGGCGCGGTGCTTCATGCCGGAGCGAGGCGCTTCAGCTGGTACAGGCGCTCCAGCGCTTCGCGCGGGGTCAGGGCATCCGGATCCACGTCGTCCAGCGCGGCCAGCAGCTCGGCCAGGCGCGGATCGGCCGCGGGCTGGGCTGCCGATGGCCCCTGCGGCGCTTCGTCATCCGGCTCGGCCGCTGACGGCGCTGCAAACAGATCGAGCTGCGGCGTGGACGTGAGGGCCTGCGCTTCCAGCTTCGCCAGGTGCTTGCGCGCGGCCTTGATGACGGGCTGCGGCACGCCGGCCAGCTGCGCCACCTGCAGGCCGTAGCTCTGCGACGCCGGGCCGTCCTGCACCGCATGCAGGAACACGATGCTGTCCTTGTGCTCGACGGCCGACAGGTGCACATTGGCCGCCGTGGGATGGCTCTCGGGCAGCTGCGTCAGCTCGAAGTAGTGGGTGGCGAACAGGGTGAAGCTGCGGCTCGTGTCGATCAGGTGGCGCGCGATGGCCCACGCCAGTGCCAGGCCGTCGAAGGTCGAGGTGCCGCGGCCGATTTCATCCATCAGCACCAGCGAATGGTCCGTCGCGCCGTTCAGGATCGTTGCCGCTTCCGTCATCTCCACCATGAAGGTCGAGCGGCCGCCGGCCAGGTCGTCGGTGGCGCCGATGCGCGTGAACACGCGGTCGATCGGGCCGATGGTGGCGCTGGCCGCCGGCACGTAGCTGCCGATGTAGGCCAGCAGCGTGATCAGCGCGATCTGGCGCATGAACGTCGATTTGCCGCCCATGTTCGGGCCCGTGATCAGCAGCAGGCGGCGTTCGGCCAGCAGCCGGCAGTCGTTGGCGATGAAGCGTTCGATCTGGTTTTCCACCACCGGGTGGCGGCCTTCGCGGATGTCGATGCAGGCCTCCTCGACCAGCTGCGGCGCGCACCAGTTGTTGCGCATGGCGTGTTCCGTCAGCGCCGTGAGCGTGTCCAGCTGGGCGATGCCCGCGGCGATCGTCTGCAGGCAGCCGATGTGCGGCGCCAGGTCGACCAGCAGCTGGTCGTACAGGACTTTTTCACGGGCCAGCGCGCGGTCCTGGGCCGACAGCGCCTTGTCCTCGTAGGCCTTCAGTTCCGGCGTGATGTAGCGCTCGCAGTTCTTCAGCGTCTGGCGGCGGCGGTAGTCTTCCGGCACCTTGTCGGCCTGGCCGTTGGTCACCTCGATGTAGAAGCCGTGCACGCGGTTGTACTCGACGCGCAGGTTGGCAATGCCGGTGCGGGCCCGCTCGCGGGTCTCCAGGTCGACCAGGAACTGGCCGGCGTTCTCGGACAGGCCGCGCAGTTCATCGAGCTCCGCGTCGAAGCCGCGCGCGATCACGCCGCCATCGCGCACCATCGTGGCCGGCTCCGGCATCACGGCGCGCACCAGCAGGTCCACGCACGGGCCGGGCGTGGCCAGCTGTTCGTGGATGCGATGCAGCAGGCTATCGGGCCGCTCGGCCGGCAGGATGCGTTCCAGCGTCTTCTGCAGCTTGGGCAGCTGGCCGATGCCGTCGCGCAGGGCGGCCAGGTCGCGCGGCCGCGCCGTCTGCAGGGCCACGCGGGTGGTGATGCGTTCGATGTCCGGCACCTGCTGCAGGTGGAAGCCGAACGAGCCGGTGGCATCGTCCTCCATCAGCGCGGCGATGGCGTCATGGCGGGCGCGCGCCACCGACTGGTCGCGCCGCGCGTGGTGCAGCCAGTGGCGCAACAGGCGCGAGCCCATCGCCGTGCGGCACCCGTCCAGCAGCGAGAACAAGGTCGGCGATTCCTGGCCGCGGATGGTCTCCGTCAGCTCCAGGTTGCGGCGCGTGGCGGCATCCAGGCCGATGAACTCCGACTCCGTTTCGCAGGCCAGGTTGCGCACGTGCTGCAGCCCGCGGCCCTGGGTCGACTGGGCGTAGCGCAGCAGCGCGCCGGCCGCGCCGAACGCGGGACCCATGCCGTCCGCGCCAAAACCCGTCAGCGTGGCGACGGCCAGCTGGTCGAGCAGCGCCTTGTGGCCATGCACCACGTCGAAATGCCACTCGGGCACCTGGTTGACGTGACAGATGGTGATCTCGTCGAACAGCTGATTGTCATTTGCGCCATCGGCACGCAGGATCTCGGCCGGCACGATGCGCTCCAGTTCCTGCTGCAGCCGCGCGTTGACGCTGCGCTGGTCGCCGGAGAACTCCATCAGCTTCAGGTTGCCCGAGGCGAGCGACAGCCAGGCCAGGCCCGCCGTCACCTGCTTGCGCTGCACCAGCATCGACAGGGCCAGCAGGGGGCGTTCCGATTTTTCCGGCAGCAGGTCCGAATCGGTCAGCGTGCCGGGGGTAACCACGCGCATCACCTTGCGCTCCACCGGGCCCTTGGACAGGGCCGGGTCGCCGATCTGCTCGCAGATGGCGCACGACTCGCCCAGTTTCACCAGCTTGGCCAGGTAGCCGTCCAGCGAGTGGAACGGCACGCCCGCCATCTTGATCGGTACGCCGTTCGCGTTGCCGCGCGCCGTCAGCGTGATGCCGAGGATGCGCGAGGCCTTCTCCGCATCGTCGAAGAACAGCTCGTAGAAATCGCCCATGCGGTAGAACACCAGCATCGTCGGGTGTTCCGCCTTGATGCGCAGGTATTGCTGCATCATGGGCGTAACTTTTTCGGCGGGGCTGTTCTTGACGGCGGCGGCGTTGATTTCGGACGGGACGTTCATGGAGTCGGTGCGGCTGTGATGGCGTTGCGGTTGGGCTGGCATTTTACCCCGTTTGGGCGGGGCGGCGGCTTTCCGGGTGGTGCGCGCGGTGCTGCTGCCTGGCACCCCGCGCCAGCAGCGCCGTGCGATCCCGGGTAGACTGGCGAGCTTCTTCCACTGCCATCTGCAAGGACCCATCGTGACCCAATTGCTGACCGTCGTCGCCACTATCACCGCCAGGCCAGGCCAGGAAGCCGCCGTGCGCCAGGCCCTGGAAACCGTCGTGCCGGGCAGCCGCGCCGAAGCGGGCTGCCGCCGCTACGAGCTGCATGTCGACAACGAGCAGCCCGGCCGCTTCGTCATGCTGGAGGAGTGGGACAGCGCCGCCGCCCTGGCCGAACACGAGGCCACCGACCACTTCAAGGCGCTGGGCGCGGCGGTGCGTGGCCTGGTCGACATCCGCATCGACAAGCTGACGAAGATCGCCTGAGCCGAACGGAACACGCAGCCGGGCTTGCATCGGGCACCCGGCTGCGCCGGCAGTCAGGCCGTCTGGCCTCGCTGGAGCAGGTCGGCCCGCGCGCCGCGCAGCCGCCGTGCCGGCACGCCGCCCCACACCTCGCCGGGGCCGATGACGGTGCCCTTCGCCACCAGCGCATGGGCGGCCACCAGCGCGTGGTCGCCCACCGTCACGCCGGCCAGCAGGACCGCATGGGTGCCGATGGTCACGTGATTGCCGATCACGATGGGGAAATGGGCCGGCGTGCCGCCTTCCAGCACGTGCGGCACCAGCAGCGCCGCCTCGCCGATCAGCGTGTCGTGCCCTATGGTGACGAACGCCGGATCGAGGATCGTGCCGCCCGTGTGGGTGCGTGCGCCGAGCCGGGCTCCCAGCGCCAGGTAGACCGGCCGCATCAGCGGGATCGGCAGCACCCGGCTGCGGATCAGCGCATTGAACACCATCAGGTAGAACAGCAGGTAGAGCTGGTAGCCGAACGCGGCGCGCACGCTGCTTTCCACCGGGCCGCTGCGCAGCGGCAGGGCGTGCAGCAGCAGGCGGTGCAGCAGCAGGGCGTAGGCATAGAACAGCACAATGCAGGCAATGGCGGGCAGCAGCGGGGCCAAGGGACCCGCCAGCGTCCCATGCGCGGGCAGCAGCGCATGCGCCAGGTGCGTTAGCCCGGCGGCGCTGGCCGAGGCCGCGGCGGCGGTGGCGGCCAGCAGCCCCGCGAAGCAGGCGATGGCCGGCATGCCTGGCAGGTGGCGGCAGCGGGACTCAGGTGACATGGAGGGCTTCCCGGCCCGGCGCCAGGGGCCGGGCGGCCAGCTGCATGTGGGCCAGCACGCCCTGCGTCATCGCGTCCACGCTGAACCGCTGCGCCACGCTGCGCGCATCCCGTGCCAGCGTGGCGTGCAGCACGCGGTCGCTCAGCAGCCGTTCCAGCTGGCGCGCCAGGTCGCCGCTGTCCCAGGTGCGGAACGTCAGACCGCCGGCCTTCTTGCGGTCGCGGATCACTTCGCCCACGCCGCCGTAATCGGGCACCAGCACCGGCGTGCCCTGGCCCATCGCCTCGGCCACCACGAGCCCGAACGGCTCGCGGTTGATGGACGGGTACACCACGCAGTGGCTGTGCGCGTACAGCGCCTGCCGCAGCGCGTGGCTGACGGCGCCGCCGTGGTGGAACTGCAGGCCCAGGTGCGTGCCCATCGCGGCCAGCACGTTGCGGTAGCCCTGGCCGAGCGCCGTGGAACCGCACACCACCAGCTGCAGCGGCACCTGGCGCGCCGCCAGCAGCCGCACGGCATACAGCAGCAGGTCGATGCCTTTTTCAACGTCCTGGCGGCCCAGGTACAGCACGATCGGCACCTCCTCGCGCAGGCCCGGGAAGGCCTGCTGCAGCATGGCGAACGGCGCCGCCGCCGTCGCGGCCAGGTCGACGCCGTTGTAGACCACCTGCATCGCGGCCCGCGGCAGCGAAAGTTCTTCCACCAGGCGGTCCACGTAATCGCTGCTGACGGCGACCGCCGGCCAGCGCGAAGCGCGCAGCGCCGTGTTCACGCCATCGCGGAAGGCCGGGAACACGCCGGCCGTGCGCGCATACTGGGCGAACTGTTCGTCGCCCTGGAACGTGACGAGATAGTCGAAGGCGTGGCCGCCGTGGCGGCGCGCCTGCAGCGCCAGCGGGCCCAGTGACGCAAAGCTCAGCAGCAGGTGCGTGATGCAGTCGCGCTTCAGGTAGCGGGCCAGCCGGCGCGCCAGGTCCGGCTCGCCGCGCGGGCCGAACTGGGCGCCGATCAGGTGTTCCAGCAGGCGGTGCACATAGCCGGCGCTGCGCTGCACGGTGGCCACGCGGCGTGCTTTCGGCACCAGGAACAGCAGCGGGCCGAGCCCGCGGTCCAGCAGCAGCGAAGGGCGCCGGAAGTGGTAGCGCGAGCCGTGGCACAGCATGCGCTGGCCGATGCCGTCGTCGACCAGTTCGCCGCTGGTCTCCAGCATCCAGTAGACCGACACCGCGTAGCCGCGCTGGTGCAGCGCATTGGCCAGCGTGATGTCGCGCACCGTGGAACCGAGGAAGCCGCCGCTGCCGATCGTCAGCACGGCGAAACGGGGAAAGTCGCACATGATCGCTCCTTAGAAGGTGTAGGAAGCCCCGATGAACAGCGATTTGCCCAGCACGCTGCGGAACTCGCTGCCGGCGCGCCCCCGGTACAGCGTGGGGATGACGTACAGCTGCCAGTGCTCGCCCAGTTCGTATTCCACGTTCAGCACGTACTGGGCCGAATCGTCGTCCAGGTTGCGGATCATGCGCGCCACGAGATTGACATTGCCGCCGATGCGCGTGTCCACGTACTGCAGCAGCGCGTAGCGGCGCCGGTTGAACGGATGGCGCGGATCGGCCAGCGTGCCGCGCGCGCGCAGGCAGTCGGCGATCGGCCCGCGGGCGCAGCCGCCGTGGTTGAACAGGAATTCGGCCGTCACGCTGGCGCCGTTTTCCAGCGTGTAGGCGCCGCCGGCCAGCAGCTGGCGGTCCGACGGGGTGCCGGCGGGCCGGTCGCGCGCCTGGTCGGCGCTGCCTTCGACGTGCAGCAGCAGCGCTTCCGACACGTTCCACCCGCCGAAGAAGCCGATGCGGTTGCCGGCATTCTCGCGGTGCGACAGCAGCAGCGACGCGTAATGGCCGTCGCCCGTGTAGTCGGCCTTCAGCGCATACGTCTTCGCATACGGTCCCACCTGCTCGAGGCGCCCGGCGCCCACGTTGGCGATGGCCGACACCGTGAGGGCGGCCATCGGCACGTACACGGCGCGCACGTAGTCGAGGCCCGGCACTTCCAGGTTCGGGTTGTTGCGGCCGTTGTTGGCATTGAACGGGTTCGACACGGAGGCCAGGGCGGCCGGTCCCCACTGCAGGTTCTCGCGCCCGCCGTTGACGAGCAGCGTGTCGGTCAGCCGGTAGCGCACGAAGCCTTCGTTGACGTAGTAATGGCCGCCGCTGTCGGTGCGCCGCAGTGGCAGGCCGGTACTGTCGCCGGACTGCTGCGCCGAAGTGCGGCGCCGCGCCAGCTCGTAACGGGGTTTGAGGCCCAGCTCCAGGCGCCGCCAGCTCAGGTTGAAGTCCGGCCGCAGCAGCACTTGCAGCTCGCTGCGCGGCACGCCCAGCAGGTTGCCGGGATTGACCGCGCTGCCAGTTTCGACATCCTGGTACTGGCCGAATCCCAGCACGTTGATGCGCGAGTAGAAGCCATCGGCCAGCTCGCGTGCCAGCGAACGTGCCGGCGGGGCGGCGGCCGGCGGGTCGGCCGGCGGGTCGGCCGGCGGGTCGGCCGCGGCGGCTGCGCCGTTCGCGAGCAGCAGCGCGAGGAGAAGAGGGCCATGCAGCATAGGACCATGCCGCAGTGGACCATGCAGCAGTGGCCGATGCAGAAGCCGCAGAGACAGCCGGGACAGCAAACGTAACGGGCGCGGTGGCGGCACGATTGCTCTCCTAGCGCATGAACAGGTTCAGGTCGAACACATAATCGGGCAGCGGTTCCACGCGCGGTTCGCGCACCGTCAGGTGGGTAACCGCGCCGTTCAGCAGCTCGCCGCGCAGCGTGATGCGGGACAGGAAAGGCCGTGGCCGGCCGTCGATGCTGACCAGGTTGCCGTACTCCATGGCGGCCGACTTGAACTTCTTGCCCGACACCGTGAAGTACTCGGCCCGCACGCCCACCTCGCGCGCCTTCGAGACCCAGTAGCGCACCTTTTCGTAGGTCACCTTGTCGCTGCGCGCCTGCAGGTCGAACACGTGGCAGGGCTCGCCGTTCACCTCGTCGTCCGGCAGCTCGGTGGCCGTGTAGTCGCCGGCGTAGTTGGTGGAGGCGATGTCGCCGTACGAGGCGTCGCCCATCAGCTTCTGCCGCAGCGAGATCGGCACGGGTTTCGACAGGCCCTGCTTGTAGAACCACATCGACGGTCCCAGCATCAGGATCTTGTTGCCGCGGTACTTCGGCGGCGCCAGGCTGGTGCCCGCCACGTTGAACGAGCGGGCCTTGATGTCGTACACCAGGCTGTCCAGCACCCGTTCGTCCTGCAGCGCTTCGATCGCCACCTGCCAGGCGATCCCGCGCACATTGCCGCGCGCCTCGTCGGCCGCCTTCAGCACGGCCTGGGTATCGGTCGCGGCGCATGCCGCGCCGGTCGCCAGCGACAGTACTGCCACTTGCAGGAAGCTGCCCATCGTCGTCTCCTCAGGCAAAGCCCATCGCACCGGTGATCGGCATGCGCGCGGCGCGCCGTGCCGGCAGCACGGCCGAACCGACCGACAGCACCGCCAGCAGCGCGCAGCTGGCCAGCCAGTACAGCGGCACGAAGTGGATCTGCAGGGGCACCCGGCGCGCCATCTGCGGCGGGATCCAGGTGGGCTGCAGCCAGGCCGTCAGCTCCACCACGCCCAGCGTGAGGGCGGCGCCGAGCAGCGTGCCGAAGCCGGCCAGCACGGCGCTCTCCAGCGCGAACAGGCCCACGATGCCGCGCCGCCGCATGCCGATGGCGCGCAGGGTGCCGATCTCGCGGGTGCGCTCCAGCACGGCCATCGTGAACGTGTTCACCACGCTCATCACGACGATGGTGAAGACGATCAGGAAGCTGATCAGGAAGATCACGTCGAACATCTTCTTCACCTTCGTGTAGAAGGGCGATAGTTCTTCCCAGGTGCGCACCTCGACGGCGAGGCCGGCATGCGCCATCTCGCGCGCCAGCGCGGCGCGCACTGTGGCGGGATCGCTGCCGGGGGCCAGCACCACCGTCACGCGGTCCACGCTGGCCGTGTCGTACAGCGCCTGGGCGAAGGCCAGCGGCACGGTGGCCAGCTTGTCGTCCAGCGCCTCCACGGGCGCATCGATCAGCTGCACCAGCTGCGCGTCCAGCGCGTTGATCTGGCCGCTGACGGTGGGGGCCATCGCCACCGCCGTGGCGCCCAGCGCCAGGTCCAGCTGGCGCGCCAGGCCGTGGCTGACGCCGATGCCGAAGCTGCGCGCATCGGACAGGGGCGCCCCGTCGAAGCGCCGCACCCGGTCCGCCCCGGCGCTGCCCAGTGCCGCGATGGCGGCCACGTCGGACGGCACGCGGCCGCTGGCCAGGAAGATCGTCGACACCTGGCCGTTGCTGAGGAGGCCCGAGATCTGCAGCTGGGGCGTGGCCAGCAGCACTTCCGGGTGCTGCCGCAGCACCGTGCGGATGCCCTGCACCGCCGCCGCGTCCAGCAGGAAGCGGGTGGGATCGAGCTTGCCCCGGTCGAGGAAGCCGCGGCGGAACACCGTCAGGTGGCCGTTCGCCTCGCCATAGATGTAGCCGTGCTGCAGGCTGGTGAACATGTAGTTCGTGAAGCCGCCCAGCACGTTCACGGCCAGGAAGCCCAGCCCGATCGCCAGCACCGTGAAGCCGGAGCGGCGGCCGTTGCGGAACAGGTTGCGCACGGCCAGGTTCAGCCACGTCATCATGATGTCACCTGCGTGGCGGGCGCCGACACCGCGGGTACGGGCGGCACGGCCGCGGCGCCTTCCTCGACCAGCACGCCATCGTGCATGCGCAGGCGCCGGTCGACGCGGTCCAGCAGCCGTTCGTCATGGGTGGAGAAGACGAAGGCGGTGCCCTCGGCATGGCCGATGCGGCGCATCAGCGCGATCACGCGCAGCGCATTGCTGCTGTCCAGGTTGGCGGTGGGCTCGTCCGCCACCACCAGCGCCGGTGCGCCGATCAGGGCGCGCGCGATCGCCACGCGCTGCTGCTGGCCGCCGGACAGGCGCGCCGGCCGGTGAGCCAAATGGGTGGACAGGCCCACTTCGTCGAGGCGCCGCAGCGCGGCCGCGCGCGCCTGCCGCGTGCCGGCCCTGCCGATCTGCAGCGGCAGCATCACGTTCTCCAGCGCGGACAGCACGGGCACCAGGTTGAAGTTCTGGAACACGAAGCCGATGCTGCGGTTGCGCGCGATGCTGCGCTGGTTGTCGGACAGGGTGGCCACGTCCGTGCCATCGAACAGCACCTGGCCGGACGACGGCGCGTCGAGCAGCCCGACCAGGTTGCACAGCGTGGACTTGCCCGAGCCGGACGGGCCCCAGACGGCCACGAATTCGCCCGGCCGGATCGCCAGGCTGACCTGGCGCAGCGCGTCGATGCGGCTGTCGCCCAGCTGGTAATGCTTGCTGACGCGCCGCAGCTCGACCACGGCAGCCGCCGGCGGCAGGGCATGGGGTGCGGCGGGGTTCATGGCGATTCCTTGCATGGCGGCTCCTTGGTTTTCGTCTCCCCGAGTTTCGTCTCCCTGAATTTCGTCTCCCCGTATTTCGTCTCCCCGAATTTCGTCTCCCTCACCGCGGCAGCGCCGCGCGGCCCCAGGTCGAAGGCAAGCATGTATTCGCCGCTGCGCAGCGTGGTGACGATGCTGCCCGTGCCGCTGGCGGCATGCCACATGCGCAGGCTGCCATCGGCACACAGGGCCTGGGCCTCGAAATGGCGCGGTCCCGGCACCACGCCGCTGCCCATGCGCTTGCCCATTGCTTCCTTGGCGCACCACAGGCGTGTGAGCCAGGCGGCCCGCACGGCCCCGTCGCGCACACCCAGCAGTTCGCGCTCGGCGGCCGTGGTGACGGCCTGCTCGCACGCTTCGTCCCGCACGGCCACCGTCTCGAGATCGATGCCCACCGGTGTGGCCCCGGCCAGCGCCACGGCCTCTTCGCCGCAGTGCGCGATGCTGAGGTGCGGTGCCGGGCTGTCCGGCCAATGCGTCACATGCGGCTGGCCATGTGCATCGTTGTCGATGGCGAAGTCGCCCGGATGCAGCGCCATGCCTCCCTGCGCCAGGTGCCAGGCGCGTGCCGCATCCTTGGCGGCCACGCGCCCCAGCAGCCAGGCGGTGCGGCGCGGCGCGGCCGGCAGGGCCTGGAAGCGCGCCAGCTCGGCCGGCTGCAGGTAGTGCCGCGCCAGCAGCGCCGCATCGAACCGGGCGACCCGCGCCGCGCCGATGCGCCGGCATTGCACGGCGGCCGACGGGGAGGACGCTGCAGCCGGCACCGGCAGGTCCTGCGCATCGCTCAGCAACTGGCGCACCGGATCGCGCTGGAAGGCCAGCAGGCGCGCATCCCAGGCGAACTGCCAGGCGCGCCAGCCGTCGATGCGCAGCCACGTGCCGCCGCGTCCGTCGCCCACCTCCAGGTCGGCCACCAGCATCTTCAGCTGCCGCCCGCGGATCACCGCGCGGGCCGGCACCACGCTGCCGGCGGGTGGCGTGGGGCCGCACAGCGTGAGCCGGCCCAGGCCGACGGGGAAGGCGGCCTGCCGGTGGTGGTGGAACGACCACAGCGCCACCAGCTGGCCCAGGCCGTCCAGCAGCGCCGGATCGAGCAGCAGTTGCGGCGCCTCGGTGCCGGCGAACAGCGTGCTCGGTGCGCGCACCACCAGTTCGCCCCGCACGTCCTCCGCGCCCAGCCGGGCAATGCCGTGCATGGCCTGGAACGACGGGCCGTGGAACATCAGGCGCTGCGCATAGGCGCTCGCCGTGTCGAACAGCACGGGCGCGGCCGCCCCTGCTGGCGGTTCGGCCGGCGGCAGGGGCGGCGGTGCCACGGGATAGCGCCTGCCGAACAGCAGGCGGGCACTGATCGACGGCTGGCGGTCGCCATCGGCGCAGATGCGTGCGTCGATGCGGTAGCGGTCCGGGGTGCTGCTGGACAGGTCGATCACGGCCTCGACGCGCAGCACCGCCGCGCCGCCGTCGCCGGCGACGATCCAGCGCACCGCGTTGACGTCCTCGATGCCCGTCACGCCGAGGCCGGGCACCAGGCAGGCCGCCACTTCGGCCATCATTTCCAGGCTCATCGTCATCGGCACCACGGGGTAGCAGTTCGGGTTGCGCATGCCGGGCGCCTGCACGAAGTCATGGTCCGACAGGTAGCGGTCCCGGGCCGGCAGCAGGGGCCGTTCGACGGCCACCTGCACGCCGGGCTGGTAGCCCGTCACGGTGCCCAGGAATGGCAGTCCGGCAGCCGCCGGCAGAAGAGGGGCGGAAGGCGGCGAGGGCGGCGTGGCGGGGGCTGCGTCCTGCGTGCGCAGGTCGCGCATCTCCTGCAGGCGCGCGACCAGGGGGGCGGCAGATCGTGCCGGCATGGTGGAGGCGGTGTCCATCACGTCTTCTCCACCACCAGCCCGGTCACCGTCAGGCCGGGGCCGAAGCCCAGGCAGACGACCGGCGTGCCGGGCTTGACGGCCTTCTCCTCGAGGATGCCCTTCAGGATGTGCGGCACCGTCGCCGACGACATGTTGCCGTTCTCGCGGAACACCTCCTTGCTGATCGCCACCTGGTCCGGCGCCAGTCCCAGTTCCTCCTGCACGTGCTCGACGATCTTCGGGCCGCCCGGGTGGATGGCGAACATCAGCCGCGCGCGCTCCCGCCCGAAGTCGATGCGGATGCCCCGCAGCAGGCGCGTGACGAAAGCCAGCACATGGCGCTTGATCACCACCGGCACCATGATGGACAGCGTCATCTGGAACTGGTGCGCCGCCGGCACCCACGTCATGTCGTCCGCCGAATCGGGCAGCAGGTGCTCCTCGTAGGTGAGCACGCGCAGCCCGCGCAGCCCATGTTCGCGGGCGTGCTCCTCGGTGCACAGCGAATACTTGACGAAGCCGTCCGCGAACAGCGTCATCGTGATGATGTTCTCGATGCCGCTATCCTGGATATTGTGGTGGCCGGACAGCAGCTCGGTGTGCACGATGTCCACGCGCGCCTTGGGCCGCGCCGCGCCGGCACGCGACGAGGCCAGGAAACCATGCGCCATGCGGATCGCCGGAAACGCGCCGTAGCAGCCCATGTGGTAGCTGTGCGTGACGGTCGTGTCGAACCACTCGCGCTGCGCGACCATCCGTTCCACGGGGCTGGGCGCCAGGTAGCCGGAACAGGTGACGTGGATCAGGTCGTCCGGCGCCGTGCGCGTGTCCCCGTACATCTGGCCCAGGCAGCCGGCCACCACCTTGCCGTAGCTTGCGTGGCGCTGCTTCAGGTCGGCCCCGCGCGTGTCGTCCGGATCGGGGAACAGCTGCAGGTGCGGGTGCTCCGGACTGGCCAGCACCAGTTCGCCGCCGGCAATGCGCATGTCGCGCAGGCGCGGGAAATACACCAGCTGGCGGCGCTTGATCAGCTGCGCCGACACGCCGTACTTGTCGAACTTGCCGCGCATGTCCTGCAGCACGCGCAGCATGCCGTCGGCCCCCGTGATGCCGTGCTGCTTGCAGTAGCCGCGCGCCAGTCCGAAGGCGGAGATCTGCAGCGCGAGCTTCTGCGAAACGGGCTTGCTCACTTGCGCCGGCTGGAAGTCGACCAGCAGCGGCGCGGCGGATGGATGGTTCATGCGGTTCTCCCGGTGGATGCGATGAAGGAATGCGGGCGCGGGCTCAGCGGCCCCACTGCAGCGCGGCAAGCTGGCCGAGGCTGGCCGAGATCACCACTTCGGGCTGGCCCTGGGCGCCGCGCCCCAGTTCCTCCACGAAGCGGCGCAGGCCCGTGTCGACGGCGATCGGCCGGATCGCGTGGGCGGCATAGAGGCGCCGCAGGTCGTCGGTGACCATGCCGCCGTCCCATGGCCCCCAGTTGATGGCCAGCGCGTGCAGCGCCGGCCAGGCGTGGCACAGCTGGCCGGCCAGCTTGTTCAGCACCTCGTTAGCGGCGCTGTAGTCGGCCTGGCCGATATTGCCGAAGCGCCCCGCCACCGACGAGAAGAACACCAGGAAGCGCAGCCGCGCCAGGTCCAGCCGGCGCGCCAGCAGCAGGGCGGGGCGCACCTTGGTATCGAACACGGCATCGAAGGCATCGAGCGATTTCGCGCCCAGCAGCCGGTCGCTGATGATGCCGGCGCCGTGCAGCACGCCATCGATGCGGCCCAGGCGGGCATACACGTCGTCGACCAGCGCGCCGAACGCCGCATCGTCGCGCACGTCCAGGGCGTGGTATTCGACCGTGCAGCCGGCGGCGCGCATGGCGGCCAGGTTGGCGCGCATGCGGCGGTCCTTCAGCAGGCGCTGCAGCGCTGCGTCCACCTGGGCCGGCGTGGCGCGGTCGGCACGCATGCGGCCGATCAGCAGCCGCTTCAGGGCCGCCGGGTCGGTGGCGGCACGGGTGTCGGCCGCCTCGTCGCCGGGCAGCGCACTGCGTCCCACCAGCACGAGGTGGGGCCGGTACTGCTGCGCCAGCAGGCGCGTGATGTCGGCCGTGATGCCGTCCGCGCCGCCCGTGACGAGCAGCACGGCGCCCGGATCGAGCGCCAGCACGGACAGGTCGCCGCCGGGCGGGCGGGCCGCCAGGTCGATGCGGCAGCGGCCCGCCGGTCCATATCCCACTTCCACGTCGGGCGTGCCGCTGCGCAGTTCGGCCGTCACCTGCGCCGCCAGCCAGGCCGGGTCGGTGCCGGGCGCCGCGTCGATGCATTTCACGCGCAGCGCCGGCCACTCGCGCCGCACCGATTTCGCCACGCCCAGCGTGCCGGCGCTGGCCGCCGGCGGCAGCGCGGCGCCGCCCAGGCCGAAGCGGCCATCGAAGCACGTGAGGTTGACGAGCCAGCCGCCGTCCTTCAGCGTGGGCGCGAGCAGCTTGAGCAGCAGGAACAGGGCGCGCGCGTCGCCGTGGTGGGCGGCTTCGGCCATCTCGCCCGCGGCGCCGGTGTCGGTACAGCTCATCAGGTTGACCAGCAGGGTGGGACGGCGGCCGGCGGTGGCCAGCAGCCCGGCCAGCGGCGCCAGCGTGTCTTCGCCGGACAGGTCGGCCTGCCAGCGGCCATCTGCCAGCAGCAGCGTGGCGTCGCCCGGAATCAGCCGGGAGACCGTGTAGCCATTGGCTGCCAGCGCGTCGGCCAGCGCCGCGGCCAGCGCACCGTCGGCGCCGGCCAGCAGCGCGTGCGTGCCCGGCATGACAGGCGCCTCGGTCGGGAGACGGGGCAGGGCGGCGGCACTGGTGCCCACCACGTAGCACAGCACGGGGTCGTCGGACTCCGCTTCCTCACTGGAGCGGGGAAGCGGAGCCGGCGCTTTTTTTGGCAGGGGCCCTCCCGTCGCCACGGCTTCGGGCGCTGCCCCGGCGGTGGCGCTCATCCCGGCATACCAGCCGACGATCTCGTTCAGCGTGCGGAAGCCGGACAGCGTTTCGATGACGCTTTCCTCGTCGCCATCGCCCACCAGGCCGTAGCGGTCCGCCAGGCCGCTGAAGATCTCGATGCGCTTGATCGAGTCGATGCCCAGCTCCGCTTCCAGGTGGGCGTCGGGGTTCAGCATGTCGACCGGATAGCCGGTGCGCTCCGACACGGCGTTCAGGAGCGCGTCGCGGAACTGCGCGGGCGTGGGCGGCGCGCTGGCCGGCGCGACTGGCGCCGCGTCTGCCGGGTGCAGCGCGATCGGCCCGGCCGGCGCGGGTTCGGGGAGCATCGCAGCGGGTGCCGGCACCGGGGTGTCGGCGTGCAGCGCCGCGCCCTGCGTGAACAGGGCCGGCAGCACCGGTGCCGTCACTGCCGGTCCGGCCGGTGCCGGATCGTCGGCCAGCGCGACACCGGCATCGGGCACCGCCATGGCGGCAGCGGTGCGGGGCGCCGGCGCTGCGGGCATCAACGGCACTGGAAATGCCGCCTGCGACGCCGGCATGAAGTCGACCGGATCGGCCGCGCCGCCCCGCAGCTGCAGGCCGGCCAGCTGCGCCTGGAATTCAAGAAAATGGCGCAGGCTGCGCTGCTGCTCGCACTGCAGGTCGAGCAAGCGCACCAGCCCGTGCTGGATCTGTGCATAGGCACCGTCCGTCACGCCGGCAAGGGCCGGCGGGCGGCCCTCCGGCATCAGCTCTGCTTCGTTCATCGTGGATCTCCTGGTGGGACTGCGGGGAATCGAGGGCGGCCGCGCCGCGACCGGGGGGAGCGCCACGGCCCGCAGCGCGGCCGGTGGTGCCATGGCCGGTGCCGCCGCCGGCAGGGCGGGCTGCGGCACATGGGGCTTCGCCGCCATGCTGGTGCGGGGTGCCGACCACGGCGCCGCGCGGCCACCATTGACGCGCCATGTCAGCGGGCCGCGCGCGGCCGCCGCTTCGGCCGCCTGCAGCGCTTCGGCCAGGTCGTGCTGCTGCAGTCCGCGGCCGGCGAACCAGGCCTCCAGGTGCAGCGGCAGGCCGGCGGCCAGCGCCTGGCACAGCAGCTGCCCCAGCTGCTGCCAGCCGTTGCGGCCCGGCGCATCGATGGCCAGCGCCAGGTGCGGCTGGCCGGCCAGGTTGCGCGCCACCAGCCCGGACAGCGCCATGCCGGGGCCGCACTCGATGAAGATGCGCGCACCCCGCGCATGCAGCGCGGCGATCGACTCGGCGAACCGTACCGGCTCGGCGATGTGGCGCGCCAGCAGGGCGCGGATGGCGGCCGGATCGTCCGGATAGGGGCTGGCCGTCAGGTTGCTGTAGACGGGGATGCGGGAGGGCGCGAACGGGGTCTTTTCCAGGTGCTGCAGCAGCTCTTCGCCGACCGCTTCCATCTGGCGGCAGTGGAAGGCGCTGGCCACGGCCAGCTGCTTGACGCGCACGCCCGCCGCCGGCAGCGCGCCGAGGGCCTGGCGGATCGCCTCGGGACTGCCGGCGATGATGGTCTGGTCCGGCGCGTTCAGGTTCGCCACGCTCGCCTCGATGCCGTGCTGCGCCAGCAATGCCGCGGTGCGCGCCGCATCGGCATCCACGGCGGCCATGGCACCCGGCGGCGCCAGTTCGGACAGCGCGCCGCGGGCCAGCGACAGCGTCTTCAGGCTGTCCGGCGTGATCACGCCGGCAGCGCACAGCGCCGCGTACTCGCCATAGCTGTGGCCGGCCACGAAGTCCGGCTGCAGGCCGAAGCGGGCCAGCAGCTCGCAGGCCGCCATCTCGACCATGCCCAGCGCCGGCTGCGCTACGGCTGTGGCGTTCAGCGCCTCCTGCTGCAGCACCCGCTCGGCCTCGGTGAACACGGGGCGCGGATAGACCAGCTCGGCCACCGGCGGCTGCGGCGCGCCATCGGCGCCGTTCGTGCCCGCATGCTGGAAGTGGTGGTGCAGGTCCGGCATGCCGGTCACCAGGTCGCGCAGCATGTTGATCTTCTGCGCGCCCTGGCCGGGGAACAGGAAGCACACGCCGCCCAGGTGCGCGGCGCTCTCGCGGAAGTGCAGCCCCGGCGGCACCGTGGCGCCGGCCGGCGCCCCCAGCAGCGCCAGCGCGCGCTCGCAGTGGCTGGCCAGTTCGGCGGCGCTGGCCGCGCAGAACGCCAGGCGGCACGGCTGGCCGCCATTGGCCCGGCGCAGCACGTGCTGTTCGCGGTACAGCGAGTACGCCAGCTGCGCCAGCGACGGCGCCGCGGACGCTTCCGCAACCTGGTCGCCGAGCGCCCCGCGCAGCCGTTCCAGCGTCGCCACCAGTTCGGCGCGGTCGGCGCCGGCCAGCGCGAACACCTCCACGGCGCGCGGGTGCAGGTCGAGGCGGTCGCCGGGCCGGTAGCCGCCCGCATATTCGGACAGCACGGCATGGAAATTGGTGCCGCCGAAGCCGAACGCGCTGACCCCGCAATAGCGTGCCGCCCCCGGTTCGGCCAGCCAGGGCCGGCATTCGCTGTTCACGTACAGGGGGCTGTCCACGCCGCCCAGCGCGTCGATGGGCCGCTCGACGCCGATGGTGGGCGGCAGCACGCGCTGGTGCAGCGCCAGCGCGCCCTTGATCAGGCCCGCCATGCCGGCCGCCACCTTGGTGTGGCCGATCATCGACTTCACCGAGCCGACGGCGCAGCGCGGCCGCTCCGCGCTGCCCAGGACCTGCCGCAGCGCCTCGGCCTCGCTGCGGTCGCCCAGCGCCGTGCCGGTGCCGTGCGCCTCGATCAGCTGCACGGCGCCCGGTGCCACGCCGGCATCGTCATAGGCGCGCTGCAGGGCGGCCACCTGCCCGGGCGGGTGGGGCGCCGTCAGGCTGCGGTGCCGGCCATCGCTGGCGCTGCCGCTGCCCCGCACCAGCGCGTAGATGCGGTCGCCATCCCGTTCCGCATCGGCCAGCCGCTTCAGCACGGCCACGCCCACGCCTTCGCTGATGGCGATGCCGTCCGCCCCCGCATCGAACGGCCGCGAACGGCCGCGCGGCGACAGCGCGTGGGTCTGCGCGAACGACATGAAGCCGAGCGGACCGTTGACGCAGTCGACGCCGCCGACCAGCGCCACGTCGGCGCTGCCGTCGCGCAGCTGGCGCACGCCGGCATCGAGCGCGGCCAGCGAGGAGGCGCAGGCCGCATCGACGGTGAAGTTGCTGCCGCCCAGGTCCAGCCGGTTGGCGATGCGGCCCGACACGACATTGCCCAGGATGCCGGGGAAGGTGTCCTCGGTCCACGGCGGCAGTTCCTCGTGCAGCAGCGTGTCGGCGATGCGCTGGCGCTGTTCCTCGGACAACTCGGCCACCCGCGCCAGGTACAGCGGCAGCAGCGTGCGGAAGTTGTAGATCGTGCTCAGGTCGCTGATGCCGCCCACCGCCACGATGCAGGCGGTGCGGCCGCGCGGGAACGGCAGGCGGTCGAAGCGGGCATCCTCGAGCGCCTGGCGGGCCACCTCCAGCGTCAGCAGCTGGGCCGGTTCGATGTGGGCCAGACTGGCCGGCGGAATGCCGTAGCGCTGCGGATCGAACGGCACGTCGTCCAGGAAGCCGCCCCATTTCGAATACACCTTGTCCTTGATGCCGCGGCGCGGATCGAACAGCTGGGCGGCCGGCCAGCGCTCGTCCGTCACTTCGCGGATCGCGTCGATGCCGCGCACGATGTTGTGCCAGAACGCCTGCAGCGTGCGGGCGGCGGGGAAGTGGCAGGCCATGCCCACGATCGCCACCGGTTCCTGCTGCGCCGGACGGCGTGCGGCCGCGGCGGCGCGCGCGCTGTCCTGCCGCCGCTGCAGCAGGGCGGTGCTGCGCGCGCTGACCGCCGCATGCAGGTCCGCCACGGCCAGCGGCTCGCGGCGCAGGCGCGCCACCTCGCCCAGCATGTACAGGCCGGCCTGGCGCTGCTCGTCGTCGTCCAGCGTGCGGTAGCGCGGTGCGTCCGCGCCGCCGTCGCCATTGCGCACGATGCCTTTCGAGGCGATGCGCAGGCGGCCCACGTTGAGCGTCTCCAGCGCCAGCAGCGTGTCCTCCTCGGATTTGTCGTCCAGCACCAGCTCGCGGCGCAGGCGGTCGAATTCGTCGCAGAACGGCGTGCGCGCGCAGCGCGTGTAGATGCCCACGCCGGACTGCAGCAGCGCCGTCTCGGTGCAGGCCATGGCCTGCTGGCGGAACGGTTCGACGATCGCGCCGCTCTGCACGATTTCGTCCGTGAACAGGTAGGCGGTGCCCATCAGCACGCCCACCTTCATGCCGCGCGCCGCCAGCGGCGCCGCCAGCACGGCCACCATGGCGGCCGACAGCGCATCGTGGATGCCGCCGGCGAACAGCACGTGCACGCCGGCCGGATCGTCCAGCGGCGCGGCCGCCAGCGCCGCCACGGCCTGCTCCCACAGGATGAAGCTGGTGCGCGGGCCGGTGTGGCCGCCGCACTCGCTGCCCTCGAACACGAAGCGGCGCGCGCCCCCGTCGAGGAAGCTGGCCAGCAGGCCGGGCGAGGGCACGTGCAGGTAGGTGGTGATGCCGAGGGCCTCCATCTCGCGGGCCTGGCCGGGCCGCCCGCCGGCGATGATCGCGAACGGCGGCACGATCTCGCGCAGCGCCGCCATCTGCTGCTGGCGCAGTTCCAGCGGCAGGAAGCCCAGCATGCCCACGCCCCAGGGCGCGCCGGCCAGCTGGTCGCGCGCCGCGGCCAGCATGCTGCGCACTTCGGGGCCGGACAGCACGGCCAGTGCCAGGAACGGCAGGGCGCCAGCCTGCGCCACGGCACGCGCGAACGGGGCCACGTCGGACACCCGCGTCATCGGTCCCTGCACGATCGGGTAGCGGGTGCCGTGCGCATCGGCCAGCGCGGCGTAGGGCGCCAGCGGCGTGTGCCGGGCCGCCAGTTCCAGGCTGCCGGCGATGCTGTCGCGCAGCGCCGTGATGATGCGCCCGGCGGTGCCGAAGCGTTCGGCCAGCGGCGCGGCAAAGGCGATGTCCTGGCCGGCCGGCAGCAGCGGGTCGTCTGCCGCGGCGGCGTGTTCACGCAGCAGCGTGCGCCAGTCCTGGCCGGCCGCCACGGCCCGTTCCAGCGCATGCAGCCTGGCGCGGCCGGAGCGGGCGAAGAAGCGGTGCAGTTCGGCGCCTTCGCCCACCAGGGTGGTCTCGCTGCCATCGAGCTTGCGCCAGGCGCGCGCGCCCGGCTCTTCCTGCGCCTCCCGCGCCATCCACAGCTGCTCGCACAGCACCACGCCGGCAGCGCGCGTGAGCATCACGGCCGGCGCCGTGTGCAGGCCGATGCCGCCGCGGAGCCAGTAGGGCAGCTGCAGCGCGCCATCGCATTCCTGGGCCAGCACGAAGGCCGCGGACGGGCCGACCCGGCCGCCCGCCTCGTGGCCGTTGACCACCAGCCCGTCGTAGCCGGCGGCCTGCGCGGCCCGGCCGGTCTCCACATCCTGCACCTCCAGCAGCACGGCGCGGGCGATGCAGCGGCCCAGCTGCAGGGCGCGGCGCAGGTCGGTACGGCGCACGCCGCCGAGCAGCAGCACCGGCAGTTCGATGTCGAGGGCCAGCGCCGCGCTGGCATGGCGCAGCAGCGCTGCCTTGCCCTGGAACAGGTCGCAGCGCACGCCCCAGTGGCTGCCGCGGCCGGCGCCGCGCGCCAGCCTGGCGATGGCGCCCGCCGCCGTGGCGGCGCCGCGGGCCGCCAGCGGCAGCATGCCCAGGTCCAGCAGGCCCAGGGCGCCGGCCCGGCAGGCGGCGACCGGCAGTTGCGGGCTGAGCGTGCGGGGCGGCGACAGCACGATGGTGTCGGGGATGTCGGATAGCCTGGCTTGCATGACCAACCTCCTGTGTCGAGAGCGGAAAGACGGTGCCTTCTAACGGTGGTGCCGGGTGCCTACGATGCCAGCGTGACGGGGGCGCCGTGGGTGAGCGGGCCCCACAGCACCGCCAGCGCCGCTGTCCCGGGCGGGGCGGGCGGGCCGGCGGGGGTATCGCACAGCGCGTGCAGGTCCGCATGGGTCAGCATGGCGACGCCGACACCGAGCTCCGGCTGCCGGCTGGGCAGCGCGCAGGCCATCTCGTGGGCGCGCACCGGGTGTTCGTCGGGCCATGCGCAGGGCAGTCCGGCATCGTCGCCGGCGCACTGCAGCACCAGCGTGCCGTGCCGGGTGCCGGCCGGGCAGTGCCCCTGCGTGAGCAGCAGGGCCGGGTCGAAGAAATGCGTGAGCGCCGCGATCCGCGCGGGCGGCAGGGCGGGATCGAGCAGCACGAAGGCGCCGCCGGCCTTCAGCACGGCCAGCATCGCCCGCACCAGGGCGCACGAGGTGGGCAGGTGCAGCGCGCAGAACTGCCCCGGCAGCAGGCCGCGGCGCTGCAGGTGGGCCGCCAGCGCATCGGCCTGGCAGTCCAGTTCGCCATACGTGAGCATGCCGGCGCCCCCGCGCACGGCCACGGCGCCCGGATAGGTCAGGGCCAGCCGTTCGAAGCGGTGGTGCACGGCATCGAACGGCGCCGTGCCGGCGCGGCTGGCGCCATGCTGTGCGCGCGTGTTCATGCCGTTTCTCCCGTGCGGTCGTCGGCCGTGGCCAGCCGCACCGGGGCGGTGGCGGCAGGTGCAGCAGATGCAGCAGATGCGGCAGATGTGGCAGATGCAGCAGATGCAGCAGATGCAGCAGATGGGGCAGGTGCGTGCCGGCTGTGCTTGCGCAGGCTGGCCGTCAGCTCCGAGATCACCTCGGAGGCGGCATGCAGGATCTGGTTGAAGTCGAAGCCGGCATTCGTCATCTCGCGATAGAACGCCCTGGCCAGGATGCGCGCGATGCCGTTCGGGTTCTGCGCGCCGCCCTGCACGATCTGGCCGATCGTGGGGTCGTCCGAGCGCGACAGCGCGATCTGCGTGAAGCGCGATTTGAGCAGGCCCTGCAGCTGCAGCACCTGCAGCGATTTGCCGATGACGGGCGTGACGATGCTGAACAGCTGCAGATCGTCGCCATCGAACTCCTCGCCCCCGCTGGCGCGGTGCACATGGATCACGCCGATCGGCTGGCGGTGCAGCACGATGATGGCGAACATCACGTCGCGGCCCGCATCGGCCGGGGCGGGGCGGCCGCGCTGCCGCCGGGCCAGCTCGCCGAACGCCGCCTGTGGCGTGCCGGGCGCCGGCAGCGGTGCGGCATCGCGGAACAGGGTTATCACGCAGCGTTCCGCCGCCAGTATCTCGCAGGCGAGCGCCGATAAGCGGTCGAGAATATCGCCGCGCTGGCCGTCCAGCTCCATATAAACGAGGATATCACGCAGCCTGAGCAGGGCAGATTCGGTCTTGTTCATTATCCACACCTCCCGCAGCAATTAAATTTGTGCGATGCAACTAAATCGTGGTAATGTCGTTCGTACTCATCCGCAATCGACCTGCAGGCCAGCATTCATGCGGTGTCCAGGCGAACTCGACTGAATCCTGGTGCGCCTTAATGGCTCGTCGAGATAATCATTTTGGTGCATCGCACTATACGGGTGCGGGCGCGGTTCATATTTAGTGCAGGCCGCGCTGATAATATGCTTTCTTGCAAAAATAAAAACCTTTCAATTCATATTAGGTTGAAAGGCGTTTCATCGTCAAGATTAAAAAACGGCGAATTGGCGAGATGTTGCGCGGGTCCTGGCGGCAGGCCCGCACGCGGTGCACGGGCACTTGCCCCGGGCGCCAGGGAGGAAAGATGGGCGTTTTTTTGCTGCGGGGGACTGTTGTTGCGGGGCCCTTCGCAGGTATAGTTCACCTATGGAAAAACTGAAAGACTTCGCGCAGGTAGTGACCGAAGCTCAACGTGGCGAGCTGGTGTTCCCGACCAGCGTCAATGCCGCCCTGTCGCTGCAGCTGACGCTGGCCGATCCCGACTGCCGCGATGCGGACGTGATCAGCAAGCTGCTGGCCGAACCGGTGCTGGCGGCACGCGCCGTCGCACTGGCCAATTCGGCCGTCTTCCGGTCCAACGGCGCGGCACTGGCCACCAGCGTGCGCGCCGCGGTGATGCGCCTCGGTTACCGCAATTTGTACACGCTGGCCGCCGCGATGGTGGTGCGCCAGTTCGGCGCGCGCATCCGCGATCCGCAACTGCGCATGCAGGCCGAGCAGCTGTGGAAGTACACGGCGCATGTGGCGGCGCTGGCCTACGTGATCGGCCAGCGCATCACGCGCACCGAGCCCGATACCGCGCTGTTTGCCGGCATCGTCCATGAAGTGGGCGGGTTCTACCTGCTGGGCCGCGCGGACGCGATTCCCGGCCTGCTGGACGATCCGGAAGAGTGGATGGGCGCGGCGCAGGAGATCATCGCGCGCGAAATCATGAAGAAGCTGCAGGTGCCCGAGCCGGTGGCGCTGGCCGTGGTGTCGCTGCGCGGCGCCGCCGTCGGCATTCCGCCGGAAGGCCTGCGCGACACGCTGCTGGTGGCGCGCCACCTGTGCCCGGTGCCCTCGCCGCTGCCGCAGGAGCAGGACCTGATGCTGGGCCGCACGGCGGCGCTGGCCGGCTACCTGGAACAGCATCCCCACGTGGCCAGCCTGCTGGACGCGGCGGCCGAGCAGGCCAAGTCGATGAGCGCGGCCCTGATCGTTTGATGATCTGATCGTCTGATCAGCGGACCGGCGGGCCGCGCCGCCATGCATCGTTCAGCCGCGCGTCGCCTCCAGGATCTTCACCAGCGACTCGATGCCGCGCGCATCGACGTCGTCGAAGCGGTTCGGCAGCGGGCTGTCCAGGTCGAACACGCCGGCCACCGCGCCAGCCACGAACACCGGCACCACCAGCTCCGAGCGCGAGTTCACGTCGCAGGCGATATGGCCGGGGAAGGCGTGCACGTCCGGCACCACGATCGATTCGCCCTTTTCCACCGTGCTGCCGCACACGCCGCGGCCCCGCTTGATGCGGATGCAGGCCGGCTTGCCCTGGAACGGGCCCAGCACCAGCTCGTCCGGCGTCGGCAGGAAGTAGAAGCCGGCCCAGTTCAGGTGCGGCATCGTGTTGAACACGAGCGAGCTGAAGTTGGCGGTGTTGGCGATCCAGTCCGTTTCGCCATGCAGCAGGCCCGTGAGCTGGGAGCGCAGGTCGGCATACATGGTTTCCTTGGCTTCCGGGCTGTCGGTACGGTAGGCGGTGTCGGCGAGATTGAACGTCATGGTGCGGTCCTGAAGGAAAAGGGCGATTTTACCGTTCTTTGCAGCGCCTTGCCCGGCCGCGGGCGGGGCACACGGGTGTCCAACCATGCGCTGTCAAATTGGCAAACGTTGTAGGATGTCATGTAATAATCGCCGGTCCGGCTGTCCGCCGGGCCGCGTGCACAATGAATCCGGGGGCTGCCGTCGCTGCTGACTGAGCGATGGCGCACCCCTTTTGCCGAAGAAAGACCCGTGACAGCTCCGATCAATATCCTCGTCGTGGACGACGTGCCGCAGAACCTCATCGCCATCGAGGCACTGCTGGCCCGCCCCGGCATCGCGCTGCTGCAGGCCTCGTCCGGCGCCGAAGCGCTCGAACTGCTGCTGGTGCACGAAGTGGCGCTGGCCCTGGTGGACGTGCAGATGCCGAACATGGACGGCTTCGAGCTGGCCGAACTGATCCGCGGCAGCGAGCGCACCCGTGCCATCCCGCTGATCTTCCTGACCGCCGCCTCGCGCGAGACCAACTACAGCTTCCGCGGCTACGAAGCGGGGGCGGTGGACTTCATGTTCAAGCCGATCGATGCCCAGGCACTGACCAGCAAGGTGGGCGTGTTCGTCGAGCTGTACAAGCAGAAGAAGCAGCTGTCCCAGCAGCTCGAGGAACTGCAGCGCGCGCTGCACATGAACGAGATGTTCATGGCCGTGCTGGGCCATGACCTGCGCACGCCCCTGTCCGTGGTGATGAACGGCGCGATGCTGCTGCCGATGATGACGGACCACCCGAAGGTGGCCGTGACGGCGCAGCGCATCCAGGGCAGCGCGAAGCGCATGGCGCAGATGGTCGACCAGCTGCTCGACCTGGCGCGCATCCGCGCCGGCGAGATGCAGCTGCGCACGGCGCGGCGCGACGTGGCGGAGCTGTGCCGCACGCTGGCCGACGAATTCGCCACGCCGGACAAGCCGTCGCGCGTGATCGTGGAAGGCGTGGGTGACCAGCATGCGCTGATCGATGCCGGCATCTTCTCGCAGGTGATCTCGAACCTGGTGGGCAACGCGCTGCAGCACGGCGAGCCGGAACACGCGGTGCTGGTGCACATCGACGGCAGCGCGCCGGAACGCCTGCAGCTCACCGTCAGCAACCGCGGCGTGATCCCGCCGGCGCGCCTGGTCGGCCTGTTCGAGCCGTTCCAGCACCGCGGCGAATCGCGCAAGGCGGGCCAGGGCCTCGGCCTGGGGCTGTACACGGCCAGCACGTTCGTGCGCGTCCACGGCGGCGACCTCACGGTCGCCTCGGAGGAAGCCCTCGGCACCACCGTGTTCACCGTCACGCTGCCGCGCAACGGCCGGCCGCTGTCCGGCAGCAGCGCAGGGCAGGGCAACAGCGCAGTACCGGGCAGCAGCCAGCACGGCATGGCCGGGCACGCCGCATGAGTGCGGGCGCCATCGCCAGCCGGACGGTCGACACGTACCTGCCGCGTGGCGGTGGGGCCGTCGGCGACCTGGTGCGCGGCTTCGACTGGTCCGCCAGCCCGCTGGGCGCGCCGGCCGGCTGGACGCCCGCGCTGCGCACCACGGTCGACATCGTGCTCAACTCGCCCATCGCGATGGTGCTGATGTGGGGCCCCGAGCACGTCATGATCTACAACGAGGGCTACGTGGAGATCGCCGGCGCGCGCCATCCCGCGGCGCTGGGCGGCACCGTGCCGCACACCTGGCCGGAGATCTGGGACTGGAACCGCGCGATCCTGGAAGCGGGCTTTCGCGGCGAGACGCGCCAGCACCCCGGCACGCCATTGACGCTGCTGCGCAATGGCACGCCGGAAGACGTGTGGTTCGACCTGTTCTACACCCCCGTCTTCGATTCCGACGGCGCCGTGGGCGGCGTGCTGTGTACGGTGGTGGATGTGTCGGGGCGCATCCGGCAGGCACGCTCGCTGGAGCGCGACCGCGCCGAACTGAACCAGCAGAACCGCCGGCTGCGCGAGGAAACCGGCCTGCTGCGCGAACTGTTCGAACAGGCGCCCAGCTTCATGGCCGTGCTGCGCGGCCCGCACCACGTGTTCGAGCTGGCCAATGCGCCGTACCTGCGGCTGGTGGGCCGGCGCGACATCGTCGGCAAGCCGCTCGTCGAGGCGCTGCCGGAAGTGCGCGAACAGGGCATCATCGAACTGCTAGACCGCGTGCATGCGAGCGGCGAGCCGTATGTGGGCCGCCAGCAGAAAGTGCACCTGCTGTCCGAGGAGAGCGGCGAGCTGGAACCGCGCTACCTCGATTTCGTCTACCAGCCGCTGCGCGCGGCGGACGGCGCCATCACCGGCGTGTTCGTCGAGGGCATCGACGTCACCTCGCACATCCTTACCGAAGAGCGGCTGCGCATGGCCCAGCATGCCGGCGGCATCGGCAGCTTCGAATGGTTCCCGCGCACCGGCAAGCTGGTGGTCACGGCCGAATACCGGCGCGTGTGGGGGCTGGCACACGATGTCGACGTCACCGAGGATCTGCTGATCTCGCTGGTCGATCCGCGCGACCGGGCCCGCATCGGCCCCGAGCGGCTGGCCAGCGACCCGAACCCGCTGGCCTACACCGAATACCGCATCCGCCGGCCGGACACGGGCGAGCGGCGCTGGCTGGCGCGCCAGGGCGAAGCGATCGAGGGCGCCACGCCGGCCGAGCGGCGCTACGTGGGCGTGGCGTTCGACATCACCCATCGCAAGCAGATCGAACAGGCGCTGCGCACCAGCCAGGACCGGCTGGCGGCGATCTTCGGCCAGGCCTCCGTCGGCCTGGCCGAGGTGTCGCTGCAGGGCCGCTACACGCGCGTCAACGGCGCGCTGTGCCAGATGTTCGGCCGGCCCGAAGGGGAGGTGCTCGGCCTGCACATGGAAGCCCTGATCCACCCGGACGACAAGGCGGAGAACCGCTTGCTGGTGGAGCGGCTGCTGGCCACCGGCGTGCCGTTCACGCTGGAGAAACGCTACCACCGGCCGGACGGCGAATGGGTCTGGATCTCCAGCAGCATGAGCCGGCTGGACGACGAGGCCGGCCAGCCGGTGGCGCTGATCGCCGTGAAGACGGACATCACGGAGCGCCGCCGCATCGAGGTGGCGCTGCGCGACCTGAACGACACGCTGGAGCAGCGCGTCAGCCGCGAGGTGGCCGAGCGCGACAAGGCCGAGGAGGCGCTGCGCCAGTCGCAGAAGATGGAAGCCGTGGGCCAGCTGACGGGCGGCGTGGCGCACGACTTCAACAACGTCCTGCAGATCATCTCGGGCAACCTGCACCTGCTGGCGCTGCACCTGGGCGCGGACGAGGCGGCGCGGCGCCGGCTCGACATGGCGGTGGCCGCCGTCGAGCGGGGCGCCAAGCTGTCCTCGCAACTGCTGGCGTTCGCGCGCCGGCAGCCGCTGCAGCCGGCCGTGACGGACCTGGGCCGCCTGGTGGCGAACATGGACGAACTGCTGCGCCGCGCGCTGGGCGAGGCGGTGGAGCTGGCCGTGGTCGGTGGCAGCGGCCTGTGGAACACGCTGGTCGATCCGGGCCAGCTGGAGAACGTGATCCTGAACCTGGGCATCAACGCGCGCGATGCCATGCAGGGCGCGGGCCGCCTGACGATCGAACTGGGCAACGCCGTGCTCGACGAAGTGCAGGTCAACGACATGGTCGACGTGCCGGCCGGCCAGTACGTGATGCTGGCCGTGACGGACAACGGCTCCGGCATGTCGCCCGAGGTGCAGCAGCGCGCCTTCGAGCCGTTCTTCACCACCAAGCGCGAAGGCGAGGGCACGGGCCTGGGCCTGTCGATGGCCTACGGCTTCGTCAAGCAGAGCCGCGGCCACATCAAGATCCACAGCGAGATGGGGCGCGGCACCAGCATCCGCATCTACCTGCCGCGCACGATGCTGGCGGAAAGCACCGAAGCGTCGGCCAGTTTCGACAACGACGCGGGCCCGATCACGGGCGGCAGCGAAACCATCCTGGTGGTGGAGGACGATGCCGGCGTGCGCACCGTGGTGCTGGACATGCTGCAGGCGCTGGGCTACCACGTGCTGGCGGCCGACAATGGCGAGAGCGCGCTGCGCATCGTCGAATCGGGCGAGCACGTCGACCTGCTGTTTACCGACGTGGTGATGCCCGGCGCGCTGCGCAGCCCGGAACTGGCGCGCATCGCCCAGCAGATCCTGCCGGACCTGGCGGTGCTGTTCACCTCCGGCTATCCGCAGGACGCGATCGTGCATGGCGGCCGGCTCGATGCGGGCCTGGAACTCCTCAGCAAACCGTACCGCCGCGAGGACCTGGCGCGCAAGCTGCGCCACGTGCTGAACAACCGCGAGCAGCAGCTGCTGGCGCGCGAGCACCAGCGCGGCGGCCCGCGCACCTTCCTGGAACCGCAGGCAGCCATCGACCATGCCGCCTCGCTGCGCGTGCTGGTGGTGGAGGACAACCAGGATTCGCTGCAGATGGTGTGCGAGCTGGTGGGCATGCTGGGCCACACCGTGTCCGGCGTGGGCGATGGCGAAGCGGCGTGGGAACTGCTGCAGTCGCAGGACTTCGACGTGCTGTTTACCGATGTCAGCCTGCCCGGCATGTCCGGCATCGAGCTGGCGCGGCAGGTGCACGCGGCGAAACCGCTGCGCATCATCTTCTCCACCGGCTACGGCAAGGAGGCGCTGGAGAGCCTGGGGTTCGAGGCCACCTGCCTGCGCAAGCCGTATGACCTGATGGACCTGCAGACCGCGCTCGACCGGGCGCGCGGCTGATCCACCAACACGACACCACCACAAGGAACACCATGATGAGCACCGAACTGATGCTGCTGGGCTGGACGCTGGTGCTGGCGATCGTGCAGATCCTGCTGCACTCGTCGGCCCGCACGCGCGAGACGGGGATGGATTACAACGCCAGCGCCCGCGATGGCGACGGTCCGCCGGTCGGCAGAATCACGGGCCGGCTGGAGCGTGCCAAGAAGAACCTGTTCGAGACGCTGCCGCTGTTCATCGGTGCCGTGCTGGCCGCCAATGCCGCCGGCGCCGAAGGCACGCTCACGCTGTACGGCTGCTGGATGTACCTGATCGCCCGCATCGTGTACGTGCCGCTGTATGCCTTCGGCGTGCCGTACGTGCGCTCGCTGGTGTGGCTGGTGTCGATGGCCGGCCTGGCGATGGTGCTCTACGCGCTGCTGAGCGGCTTCTGAGCGGCTCTCGAGCGCGCAGGACCGGTGCCGGGTATTGCTGAGGAACTTCGGCCACACTCCTACGTGCAGAGTAGGCTGCGTCCTATGGCGGCCAGGACCGCCGGGGCCTATCTTGAGTGCTACGATACTCCCAGAGACGAGCACACTTACATGGTCACCAGAAATCTCAGCGCCGGCGAACGCCGTGGCGCGCAACGCACGGGCGCGGGCCGCACGAAACTGATCCGCAGCCTGCTGCACAATGTGTTCGGCGTCGACCATTTGCGGGCCGGCCAGCAGAAAGTGATCGACAGCGTGCTGGAAGGGCACGACACGCTGGCCATCATGCCGACCGGCAGCGGCAAGTCCCTGTGCTACCAGATTCCCGCCTCGATCCTGCCCGGCACCACCGTGGTCGTCTCGCCGCTGATCTCCCTCATGAAGGACCAGCTGGAAAAGCTGGAGGAGATCGGCATTGCCGCCTCCCAGCTGAACAGCAGCCTGACCCGCGCCGAGGAGATCGAGGCGCTGGAAGACGTGCGCACCAGCCACAGCCGCATCGTGTTCTGCACGCCGGAGCGGCTGGCCACGCCGGAGTTCCTGGCCGTGCTGCAGGAAACCAATATCTCGCTGTTCGTCATCGACGAAGCCCATTGCATCTCGCAGTGGGGCCATGATTTCCGTCCCGCCTACCTGGAGCTGGGCGCCGCGCTGCGCGCGCTGGGCCAGCCGCGCGTGCTGGCGCTCACCGCCACCGCCACGCCGGACGTGATGAAGGATATCGGCCACCAGCTGGGCACGCCGAAAATGAATGTCATCAATACCGGCATCTACCGGGAGAACCTGCATTACCGGGTGATCCAGGTGACCAATCCGGGCGAAAAGGTGGGCCAGGCGCTGCGCCTGGTGCGCGAAACGGCCGGCGTCGGCATCATCTACGCTGCGACCGTGAAGGCCGCCGAGGAGCTGCACGCGAAGCTGGAAGAGGCGGGCGAAAGCGTGGCGTTGTACCACGGCCGCCTGCCCGCCAAGGAACGCCGCGCCAACCAGGACCTGTTCATGGATGGCCAGCGGCGCGTGATGGTGGCCACCAACGCATTCGGCATGGGCATCGACAAGCCCGATACCCGCTTCGTGATCCACCTGCAGGTGCCGGCCAACCTGGAAGCGTATTACCAGGAATCGGGCCGCGCCGGCCGCGATGGCGAGCCGGCCGAATGCACGCTGCTGTACTTCCAGGATGACAAGCGCCTGCAGCAGTTCTTCCTCGTGAAGCACTATCCCACGGCGAACGACCTGCGCGCCGTGTACGAGGCAACGGTGCCGCTGGTGCCGTGCCAGTACGCGGCGATTCGCGATGCCGTGCCGGACCTGGGGGACAGCCAGCTGAAGGTGTGCCTGAAGCTGCTCAAGGATGGCAAGCTGCTGCGCCAGAACCGCAAGCTGGACTGGCTGCTGACCAACCGCGATTCGAAGGGCGCCCAGTTCGACCAGCTGGCCGCCATCTACGAACAGAAGCAGGAGCGCGACCACGATGCGCTGGAGCAGATGGTGGCCTACGCGCAGAGCGGCTACTGCCGCTGGAAGCTGATGCTCGACTACTTCGCCGACGATGCCACCGATGTGAAGCAGTGCGGCTGCTGCGACAACTGCATGTCGCCGCCCGCCGTGCAGCCGGTCGAGAACGAGGAACCCGTGTTCGAGCCGATCCCGGAGCCGTCCGTGCCGCTCGGCCCCGTGATCTCCATCGGCAGCCAGGTGAAGGTGCCCAAGTTCGATATCGGCACCGTGCTCTCGGTGGCCGGCGACCAGATCACCATCGAGTTCCCGGAGAACACTACCAAGACGTTCATGGCGGAGTTCGTGCAGCCCGTGTAACGCGCGCAGCCTGTCCGCATCGCGGCGCCTCAGGGCGCCGTTTTCATTGGCGCCCCTCGCCATGGCCGGCCGTTCATTGTGCGCTGGCGGACAGTGGGCGCGCGGCCGCGTGGCTAGAATGACGCAAACGTGCAGGAGCATGAGAGGAGTCAGTATGGCCGGCGACATGGTCGTGGTACGCAAGGAAGGTCTCTACTGCGTGCCGGGAGGGTTCTACATCGATCCGTGGCGGCCCGTCGAGCGGGCCGTGATCACGCATGGCCATGGCGACCATGCCCGCGTGGGCCACGGCCACTACCTGGCCGCGGAACCGGGCGTCGGCATCCTCAGGTCGCGCCTGGGCGACATCACCGTGCAGGGCATGGCCTATGGCGAGACGGTCGAGCACAACGGCGTGCGCATCTCGCTGCATCCGGCCGGCCACGTGCTCGGCTCGGCCCAGGTGCGCATGGAATGCGGCGGCGAGGTGTGGGTGGCCTCGGGCGACTACAAGGTGGAAGCCGATGCCACCTGCGCGCCGTTCGAGCCCGTGCAATGCCATGCCTTCATCACCGAATCCACCTTCGGCCTGCCGATCTACCGCTGGGAGCCGCAGCAGCAGACCTTCGACGACATCAATGCCTGGTGGCGCAAGAACGTGGCGGAAGGGCGCGCCAGCCTGCTGCTGTGCTACGCGTTCGGCAAGGCGCAGCGCATCCTGTCCGGCCTCGATCCGTCCATCGGCCCGATCATCTGCCATGGCTCCGTCGAGCCGCTCAACCGCGTCTACCGCGCGGCCGGCGTGGCGCTGCCGCCCACGCAGATGGTGTCCGACGTGGACAAGGCCGACCTGAAGAAAGCCATCGTCATCGCGCCACCGTCAGCCGGCGGTTCGCCGTGGGCGCGCCGCTTCGGCGACTTCTCCGACGCCTTTGCCAGCGGCTGGATGCTGCTGCGCGGGGCGCGGCGCCGCCGTGGCGTGGACCGGGGCTTCGTGCTGTCCGACCATGCCGACTGGCCCGGCCTGATGTCGGCCATCAAGGCCACCGGCGCGGAAAAGATCGTCGTCACGCACGGCTCGATTCCCACCATGGTGCGCTGGCTGTGCCAGAACGGCTACGACGCGAAGGGCTTCGATACCGAATACGGCGACGATGAAGCGGAGGATGCGGCCGCCGCCGGTGCCGCCGCGGAAGGCGTGGCCGCCACCGAGCCGGACGTGGATCCCGTCGCGAAACGCTGGGCCGTGAAGGACAAGGCGGAGGCGGCCCGCGAAGCCGGCACCGCCGCCGCGCAGAAGGACGGGGGCGACGATGCGTGAGTTCGCGCGCCTGTTCGCGGAGCTGGATGAAACCACCGCCACCAACCGCAAGCTCGAGGCCCTGAAGACCTACTTCAGCAATGCCGCGCCGGAGAATGCGGCATGGGCGGTGTACTTCCTGGCCGGCGGCAAGCCGCGCCAGGCCGTGCCGACGAAGCTGCTGCGCCAGTACGCCACCGAATACGCGATGCTGGACGAATGGCTGTTCGACGAGTGCTACCACGCGGTCGGCGACCTGGCCGAGACCATCGCCCACATCCTGCCGGAACCGAAGACGCGCAGCGACATCGGCCTGGCCGTCTGGATCGAAGAACGCATCGCGCCACTCCGGGGCGCGGCGCCCGAGACCATCCGCGCCGCGCTGTTCTCGTACTGGGACGAGCTGGAAACGCCCGAGCGCTTCCTGCTGATCAAGCTGATCGGCGGGGGCTTCCGCGTCGGTGTGTCGAAGCTGCTGGTGACGCGGGCCCTGTCCGGCATCGCCGCCATCGATTCGAAGCTGATCGCGCAGCGCCTGATGGGCTGGACCGACGGCAGCGTGCGGCCCACCGCGAAAGGCTTCCTGCAGCTGATCGCGGAAGCCTCCGACGACGAACATGCGCAGCGCGGCGGCCAGCCGTATCCGTTCTTCCTGGCCCACCAGCTGCAGGCCGGACCGGCCACGCTGGGCGACATCGGCGACTGGCAGGTGGAATGGAAGTACGACGGCATGCGCGCCCAGATCGTCGCGCGTGGCGGCAGCTGGGTTTGGTCGCGCGGCGAGGACCTGATCACCGAACGCTTCCCCGAGCTGGCCGCCATCCGGCTGCCCGACGGCACGGTGGTCGATGGCGAGATCCTGGTGTGGCGCGACGGGATTTCGCCCACCTCGTCACCGGCACCCTTTGCCGACCTGCAGAAGCGCATCGGCCGCAAGTCGCTGTCGCCCAAGTTCCTCGGCGAGTACCCGGCCGTGCTGGTGGCCTACGACCTGCTGGAACGCGATGGCGTGGACCTGCGCAAGCTGCCCCAGTGCGAGCGGCGCACGCTGCTGGAACAGCTGGTGAAGGAAGTGGATTCGCCGCAGCTGCGCATCTCGCCGCTGGTGGAGGCGCCGGACTGGGAAGCACTCGCCAAGGTGCGCGAAGAGTCGCGCGGGCGGGGCGTGGAAGGCATGATGCTGAAGGCGAAGAGCGCGCAGTACGGCGTGGGCCGCACCAAGGACGTGGGCACGTGGTGGAAGTGGAAGATCGATCCGTATGCCGTGGACGCGGTGCTGATCTACGCGCAGGCGGGCCATGGCCGGCGTGCCTCGCTGTACACCGACTACACCTTCGCGGTGTGGGACGATATCGTGGACAGCGAGGGCAACGGCAGCCGCGTGCTGGTGCCGTTTGCCAAAGCGTATTCCGGCCTGACGGATGCCGAGATCAACCAGGTGGACAATGCCGTGCGCAAGACCACCATCGAGCGCTTCGGCCCGGTGCGCAGCGTGAAGCCCACGATGGTGTTCGAGATCGGCTTCGAAGGCATCGCCGCGTCGCCGCGCCACAAGTCCGGCATCGCCGTGCGCTTCCCCCGCATCCTGCGCCGCCGCGAGGACAAGAGCGTCGAGGAAGCCGACACGCTGGACATGCTGAAAGGCTTGCTGCAGCAGGCCTCGCTGGCATGAACCGGCCGCGGGCACGCACCATCGCGCAATCGACCGCGCGGCCGGCCACGCCGCTCCCGCCACCTGCCGAGGCGGCCGCGCCGTTGCCGCCGAAGCGGCTGGTCGCGCAGTCCGTCGATGACTGGTTCGCGGCGCGTGGCTGGCAGATCTTCCCGTTCCAGCGCGACGTCTGGCGCGCCGCGCTGAAGGGGGAGTCCGGCATGCTGCACGCCACCACCGGTTCCGGCAAGACGCTGGCCGTTTGGTTCGCGGCATTGCAGCGCGCCCTGGCCGCGCCGCCGCGCCGGAAAGCCGGACTGCGCGTGCTCTGGCTCACGCCGATGCGCGCGCTGGCGGCCGACACGCTGCGCGCGCTGCAGGAGTCGGCGGCCGACGTGCTGCCCGGCTGGACGATCGATGCGCGCACCGGCGACACCTCGTCCGCGTCGCGCGCGCGGCAGGCGAAGAAGCTGCCGGATGCGCTGGTGACGACGCCGGAAAGCCTGTCGCTGATGCTGTCGAAGGCGGACGCGCAGGAGCAGTTCGACCTGCTGGACATGGTGATTGTCGACGAATGGCACGAGCTGATGGGGAACAAGCGGGGCGTGCAGGCGCAGCTGGCGCTGGCGCGGCTGCGGCAGTGGAATCCGAACCTCGTCGTGTGGGGGCTATCGGCCACGCTCGGCAACCTGCAGCGCGCGCAGGAAGTGCTGCTGGGCCCTGGTGTGACAGGCACCGTCGTCGAGGGCAGCTTGCGCAAGGACCTCGTCGTGGACACGCTGATTCCCGAGCATCCGTCGCGCTTTCCCTGGGCCGGCCACCTGGGCATCCACATGCTGCAGCCCGTGATCGGGGAGATCGAGAAGCATGCCACCACGCTGGTGTTCTGCAACACCCGCTCGCAGGCGGAGCTGTGGTACCAGAACATGCTGGACGCCCGTCCCGACTGGGCCGGCATCATCGCGCTGCATCACGGCTCGCTGGACCGCGAGGTGCGCGACTGGGTCGAGCTGGGCCTGAAGAAGGGCGAGCTGAAGGCCGTGGTGTGCACGTCGAGCCTGGACCTGGGCGTGGATTTCCTGCCCGTCGAGCGCGTGCTGCAGATCGGCAGCGCCAAGGGCATCGCCCGGCTGCTGCAGCGGGCCGGCCGCTCCGGCCACGCGCCAGGCCGCGCTTCGCGCGTCACGCTGGTGCCCACGCAAAGCCTGGAACTGCTGGAGGCTGCCGCCGCGATCCAGGCCGTGAAGGACCGCGACATCGAATCGCGCAGCACGCCGGACAAGCCGCTGGACGTGCTGGTGCAGCACCTGGTCACGGTTGCCCTCGGAGGAGGATTTCAAGCAAATGACCTGTACGAGGAAGTGCGGCGCGCCTGGTCGTACCGCGACCTCACGCCGGAAGAATGGCAGTGGGCGCTGGACTTCGTGGCGCGCGGCGGCCAGAGCCTGACCGTGTATCCGGAATACCGGCGCGTGCTGCCGGACGAGGAGGGCGTGTACCGCGTGCCCGATGCGGCGATCGGCCGGCGCCACCGGATGGGTATCGGCACCATCGTCTCGGAAGCGATGATCCAGGTGAAGTACCAGAGCGGCGGGCGGATCGGCACGGTGGAAGAGGGCTTCATCGCGCGGCTGGGCAAGGGCGACCACTTCCTGTTCGGCGGGCGCATCCTGGAATTCATCCGCATCCACGAGATGACGGCGTACGTGAAGCGCGCCACCGGCGCCAAGGGTGCCGTGCCCCGCTGGCAGGGCGGCAAGATGCCGCTGTCCTCGGAACTGGCCCATGCGGCGCTGGAGCAGATGCGGCTGGCCACCGAGGGCATCTACCGCGGACCGGAAATGGCGGCGATCCGGCCGCTGCTCGAGATCCAGGAGCGCTGGTCGGCACTGCCCACGCCGCAGCGCACGGTCATCGAAAGCCTGCACAGCCGCGAAGGCCACCACCTGTTCGTGTATCCGTTCGCGGGGCGCTCCGTGCACATCGGCCTGGCCTCGCTGTTCGCCTGGCGCATCGGCCGCCTGCAGCCGGCCACGTTTTCCATCGCCGTCAACGACTACGGTTTCGAACTGCTGGCGCCGGAACAGGTGGCATGGCCGGACGTGTTCGCGGCCGCCGCGGGCGTCGACGTGGACCTGTTCAGCACCGACCACCTGCTGGAAGACGTGCTGGCCAGCCTGAACGCGACGGAGCTGTCGCAGCGGCGCTTCCGCGAGATCGCCCGCATCGCCGGCCTGATCTTCCAGGGCTATCCGGGCCAGCCGAAGAGCAACCGCCAGCTGCAGGCCTCGTCCTCGCTGTTCTTCGAGGTGTTCCGCAAGCACGATGCCGGCAACCTGCTGCTCACGCAGGCGCAGCGCGAGGTGCTGGAGCAGGAACTGGAACTGAAGCGCCTGCGCGCCACGCTGGAGGAGCTGCAGGCACGCGCGGTGAGCTATCACGAGATCAGGCGCGCCACGCCGCTCGGTTTCGCGCTGATGGTGGAACGCTTCCGCGAAAAGCTCAGCACCGAAAAACTGTCGGACCGCGTGGCGCGGGTGCTGCGCGAACTGGAGAAGGCCGCCGGACCATGAGCCTGCAGATCGAGCTGGCCGGCGAGCAGGTGCTGCTGCTGCCGCAGAAGGCGCTGTACTGGCCACGGGCGCGCATGCTGGTGATCGCCGACATCCACTTCGGCAAGGCAGCCTCGTTCCGCGCGCTGGGCGTGCCGGTGCCGCGCGGGACGACGACCGAAAACCTGCTGGGCCTCGATGCGCTGCTGGCCGCGCACGATATCGGCCACATCCTGTTCCTGGGCGACTTCCTGCATGCCCGTGCCGCCCACGCCAGCGCGACGGTGCAAACGATGCTGGCCTGGCGCGCACGCCATCCCGACCTGGTGCTGACGCTGGTGCGGGGCAACCACGACCGGCACGCCGGCGACCCCTCGCGGCTGCTGCGCATCGACATGGTGGACGAGCCGTGGACCTTCGGGCCGTTTGCCTTCTGCCACCATCCCGACCTGCCGCTGGAGGCCGACGCGGGGTATGCACTGGCGGGACACGTACACCCGGTCTGCCGGATCGCCGGCCGGCGCGAATCGCTGCGGCTGCCATGTTTCGTGGTGGGGCCGGGGCGCGCCATCCTGCCCTCGTTCGGTTCGTTCACGGGCGGGCATGTCGTGGAACCCGCTGCCGGCGAACGCTTTTACCTGGCGGTGGAAGACACGATTTTCGCGCTGTAGCGGTGTTTGGTATCTATGGGTTACAAACTTATCGAAACCTTCTGCTGAGTAGGCTTTATCCTACACTCGCACATGTAGACGTCCTATATTTGCTGTTCAGTGCTTCCACTACCATGGGGGCTCCTGTTGCCCGATCGTTATAAAAAATGATCGTCGCTGGTCGGTACCGATCGGGCGCGGGTTCCCTTCCTCACCCCACACCCACGACCAGATCCCCCATTGCTTCATTTCCGGAGATATCACCATGGCTTCAAATCAGGGTAACAATCAGGGTAGCAGCAAAGGTAGTCGACAAGGCGAGACGCAAGGCAACAAGCAGAGTTCCACGCGCAACCGTGGCTTTGCATCGATGGATCCGCAGCGCCAGCGCGAGATCGCATCCGAAGGTGGCCGCGCCGCGCATGCCAAGGGCACCGCGCACGAGTTCACGTCGGAAGAGGCACGCCGTGCCGGGGCCATGAGCCACAAGAACGGCAACCGCCAGAGCGCCGCGCGCGCCGCCAGCCAGGAAGGCAGCCAGGACAACCAGGCCAGCCCGTCCGACAGCCGCACGGACAACCGTCAGGGCTGATCCCGCAGGTCCAGGCACAGGAGATACCCATGACTCCACCTGACAACTCCCGCAAGAACACCAACCGCGATGACACCTTCGTCCTGGTGGACACCGAGCATCCCGGCATCGGCAATGTCGATCTGCCGGAGACCGAAGTGCGCCGCATGGACAAGCCGATTCCCGGCAGCCGCCAGAGCGCCGATCCTGGTTCACGCCAGAGCGGCGGCGACGCCTCCCGCCAGGGTGGCGACCCGCCCGGCACCGGGGGCGGCGCTCCCGGACCGGAAGCGAGTTCCGGCGTCTGACGCAAAACCCCGGCGCGCCGGGGTTTTTTGCATTCCACTACAGCCGAGCCCGTGTCACGGTGCCAGGCACCAGGACACGTGTCACGGTGCCTGGCACCAGGACACGGGCAAATATCAGTGCCTCAGCGATTAGTGTCCCAGCGTCTTGTGCTCGCCCACGTGTTCCGGGCGCTTGCCGGTGATGGCCGCCTTGGCCATCGCGAACAGCGAGACCATCTTGCTGTTGCCGGTGTCCCAGTATTCGGCGCCGTCGATCGACACCTTCAGCAGCGCCAGGTGCGGATCGTCCAGGCCCTGCGGGAACCAGGTCTTCACGGCCGGCTTCCACAGTTCTTCGGCCTTGGCGCGGTCGCGCAGCAGGGCGGCGCGGCCCGCCACCGACACGTACAGGTGGTCGTCGACATCGGCATAGCTGACATTGACGGACGGCTCGCGCGCCAGTTCGTGCGTGAACGCTTCCTGGTCGGAAACGAAGAACCACAGATTGCCTTCGTCGTCGAGCTGCTGGCTTGTCATCGGACGGCTGGTCAGCTGGCCGGTGGCCTCGCGAACGGTGAACATGCCGAACTTCACATCCTTGATCTTGTCGCGCAGATCGGCCAATTCTTCCCGGGTAAACAGTGCCATGGTGTTCCTCTCGATATTGTCCTGAACAGGGTCACAGTGTAGGACAGCCTCGGGAGACACTCTGTACGCCAGCGTACGCGTCATAAATACAACATTGCCAGGATGGATGCCTCCCGATGGTTTCGTTTGTAACAGCAGAGGGATGGCACGTTGACTTAGGTAATGATAATCATTATCATTTAAGGATCTGTTAAGAATAAGAAGACGATCTTGAGCGACAAGGACAAAGAGGCCGCGGTACGGGGCGCCGGGCGGGCCGTCTGGCTGAAGCAGCTGCACCAGTGGCACTGGATCAGCTCGGCGTTCTGCCTGCTGAGCATGTTCCTGTTCAGCGTCACCGGCATCACGCTGAACCACGCGTCGCAGATCGAGGCGAAGCCCACCATCGTGCGCCAGCAGGCGGTGGCGCCGGCGGCGCTGGTGGCACAGCTGAAGGCGTTTGCGGAAGAACACGATGGCGACAAGGCACCGCTGCCGGCCGCCGGCGAGCGCTGGCTGCTGGACACCTGGTCGCTGAAGGCCGGCGGGCGCGAGGCGGAATGGGCGGCCGACGAGGTCTACCTGCCGCTGCCGAAAGCGGGCGGCGATGCCTGGGTACGCATCGGCCTGGACGACGGCGCGGCCGAATTCGAGAATACCGATCGGGGCTGGATCTCCTGGCTGAACGACGTGCACAAGGGCCGCAACACGGGCACCGCGTGGAACTGGTTCATCGACCTCTTTGCCGTGCTGTGCCTGGTGTTCTGCATCACCGGCCTGCTGATCCTGAAATTCCATGCGGCCAACCGGCCGTTCACCTGGCCGATGGTCGGCCTGGGCATGCTGATTCCGTTTGTCATTGCACTGCTGTTCATCCACTAAAAAGGCATATCCATGAAATTACGCTACTCCATCGCGCTGGCCCTTCCGCTGGCCGGCGCGCAGGCGATGGCGGCCGACCTGGCCCTGAAACTCGAGATCCCGCAGCTCAACGTGGCCGAGTACCACAAGCCCTACATCGCCGCCTGGCTGGAAAACGGCGACCAGAAGGTCGTCACCAACCTGGCCGTGCTGTACGACATGAAGAAGCGCGACAATGCCGGCACCAAGTGGCTGAAGGACATGCGCCAGTGGTGGCGCAAGAGCGGGCGCGACGTGGCGATGCCGCTCGATGGCGTCAGCGGCGCGACCCGCGCACCGGGCGACCACACGCTGACGTTCCCGGTGGCGAAGGATGCGCTGAACAAGCTGCCGGCCGGCCAGTACACGGTGGTGGTGGAAGTGGCCCGCGAGGCCGGCGGCCGCGAACTGGTCAAGGTGCCCGTCACCTGGCCCGTGAAAGGCACGCAGGAGTTCTCCGCCAAGGGCAAGGAAGAACTGGGCAATGTCGTCGTGACGGTCAAATCGTGAGGATGAAAATGATGACACTGCCGATGACACTCCCCAAAGCTCTGGTGGCCCTGGCTCTGGCCGGCGCCGCCTTTGGCGCGCAGGCGCACAAGCCGTGGATCCTGCCGTCGTCCACCGTCGTGGAGGCGAAGGAAGCCTGGGTCACCGTGGACGCCGCCGTCTCCGAAGGCCTGTTCGACATCGACCACGTGCCGCTGCGCCTGGATGGCCTGACCATCACGGGGCCGGACGGCGCCAGCGTCACGCCGGAAAACGTCTCGAACGGCAAGCTGCGCAACACCTTCGACGTGAAGATGGCCAGGTCCGGCACCTACCGCATCGCGCTGGTGAACCAGAACGTGATGGCCAGCTACAAGGCCGGCGGCGAGACGAAGCGCTTCCGCGGCACCGAGGAAACGTTCAGGAAGGAAGTGCCGGCCAATGCCGAGGAACTGCGCGTGACGCGCACCACCTCGCGCCTGGAGACGTTCGTCACTGCCAACGAACCGGATACCGCCGTGCTGAAGCCGACCGGCACCGGCCTGGAACTGGTGCCCGTCACGCACCCCAACGAGCTGCGCGCGGGCGAGAAAGCCACCTGGCGCTTCCTGCTCGACGGCCAGCCGGCCGCCAACCTGCCGTTCAGCCTGATCCCGGGCGGCGTGCGCTACCGCGGCACGCTGAACGAGACGCGCCAGAGCACGGATGCCAAGGGCGAGATCACGTTCACGATCCCGGCCGCCGGCATGTATCTCGTCTCCGCGGCCTGGCCGGTGCAGGCGCGGGGCGAGGGCGCGGGTCCTGGCGGTCCGGGTGCACAGGGCGGGCAGGGGCAGGCACGTCCGGCCGGCCAGCCGCCCCAGCAGCCGGCGCGCCGCGTGACCTACGCGGCCACGGTGGAAGTGCTGCCCGAGTAATGCGCCGGGTCCTGCTGCCGCACCGGATCTCGCCTGCAGCGCCGCCCGCCGGGGCGGTCGTGCGCGACTACGGCGGCGCCAGCATGGGCACGAGCTGGTCGGTGCGCGTCGCCCAGGCGGCGGCGGGCCCCGACCTGCAGCCGGGCTTGCAGGCACAGCTCGATGACGTGGTGGCGCAGATGAGCCACTGGGAAGCCGGTTCGGACCTGGGCCGCTTCAACCGCGCGCCGGCCGGCACCTGGCAGGCATTGCCGCCGGCCTTCTACGCCGTGCTGGCCTACGCGCTGGAGGTGTGCCGCGATAGTGCAGGCGCCTGCGATCCCTGTGCCGGCGCGCTCGTCAACCTGTGGGGCTTCGGCCCCGTCAATCGCCACGACGCGCCGGGGTTCGTGCCGCCTTCGCCGGAACAGGCGCACGCGGCGCTGCCGGTCGCGCGCGTCAAACTCGACCAGGCCAGCCGCAGCGCCCTGCAGCCGGGCGGCGTGCAGCTGGACCTGTCCGCCGTCGCCAAAGGGTACGGCGTCGATTGCCTGGCGCGCTGGCTGGAAGGGCAGGGGCTGCAGCACTATGTCGTGGAAGTGGGGGGTGAATTGCGCGGTGCCGGTATCAAGCCGGATCACCAGCCATGGTGGGTGGCGCTGGAGCAGCCCGGCGAGGCAGGGGATGACGGCGGCATCGTGCTGGCGCTGCATGGGCTGGCCGTCGCCACGTCCGGCGACTACCGCCGTTATTTCGAGGATGGCGCGCGCCGCTATCCGCACACGATCGATCCCCGTTCCGGCCAGCCGATCGCCAATGGGCTGGCCTCCGTCACCGTCGTCGCGGAGAGCTGCATGGCCTGCGATGCGTGGTCCACCGCGCTGACGGTGCTGGGCCCCGAGGCGGGCCTGGCGCTGGCCGAGCGGCGCGGCATGGCGGCCCGCTTCGTCGAACGCACGACTGGCGGGCTGCGTGAACATCTGAGTGCGCCGATGCGGGCGATGCTCGACGCGGCATGAACATCCTGAACGAACCTCACTCATGATCGTTACCAATGAGCTGGGCCGGCTGGCGCTGGCAGGCGCCTGCTGCGTTGCCTACGGTGCCATCTGCCTGATCCCGTGGCGGCACTGGCGGCACCGGCGCGCCAATGCCGGCGCGGTGGCGGCGGGCGGCTGGATCGTGGCCTACGCCAGCCAGACCGGCATCGGCGAGGAGCTGGCGCAGCAGACCGCCGCCACCTTGCGGCTGGCCGGCATCGCCGTGCGCCTGTGCGAACTGTCCGACTTGGATGCGGCGGCCCTGCAGGGCGCCGAGCGCGCGCTGTTCATCGCCAGCACCTATGGCGAGGGCGATGCGCCCGATGGCGGCGCCAGCTTTGCCGGCAAGCTGATGACGCGCGACCTGCCGCTGCCGCGGCTGCACTACGCCGTGCTGGCGCTGGGCGACAGCAGCTATGCCCACTTCTGCGGCTTCGGCCGCGCCCTCGATGCGTGGCTGGCGGCGCAGGGCGCGCAGCCGCTGTTCCCCCGCGTGGACGTCGACCGCGGCGCCACGGCCGATATCGCGCCCTGGCGCCAGCACCTGAGCCACATGGCCGGCACCAGCGATGCGCCGGACTGGGAAGCTCCCGCTTTCACCCCGTGGCGGCTGGCCGCGCGGCGGCTGCTCAATCCGGGCAGTGCCGGGGCACCGGTCTATCATCTTGAACTGGAGCCGGACGGGCTGGCAGACGAGGAGGTACCGGTCGGCCCCGCGCCGCGCGAAGCGGCATTCACCGAAGCGGCTTCTGTCGGTTCGGTATCGCAATCTGCGAAGTTGCGTCGATCGGCGACGGGCGAGCCGCAGGGACGAGAATCACTGCAGCCTCCTGGCCGGTTGCCGGCATGGCAGTCCGGCGACCTGGTGCAGGTGGCGCCGGCCGCCGAGCCGGACCGGCCACGCGAGTATTCGATTGCGTCAATCCCTGCCGATGGCCGCCTGCACCTGCTGGTGCGGCTGCTGCGGCATGCCGACGGCAGCACGGGCGTGGCATCGGGCTGGCTGTGCGAGCAGGCCGGAGTCGGGGGACTCGTGCCGCTGCGGCTGCGACAGCACCGCCGCTTCCGCCTGGAAGACAATGCCACGCAGCCGCTGATCTTGATCGGCAACGGCAGCGGCATTGCCGGCCTGCGCGGCCACCTCCGCGCCCGCGTGGCAGCGGGGCAGGGCCGCAACTGGCTGCTGTTCGGCGAGCGCAACCGGGCACACGATTTCCATTACGGCGAGGAGCTGGCAGCTTGGCAGCAGGAAGGCCTGCTGGCGCGCGTGGACCTGGCGTTCTCGCGCGACCAGCCCGAGCGTCTATACGTGCAGGATGTGCTGCGGCAGGCCGGCGACGAATTGCGGGCCTGGATCAATGACGGTGCCGCCGTCTATGTGTGCGGCAGCCTGGAAGGCATGGCCGGCGGCGTCGACCGCACGCTGCGGGACCTCCTGGGCGATGCCGCCGTCGACGCGCTGGCCAGCGCTGGCCGCTATCGCCGCGACGTGTACTGACGGCCGCGGGCCCTGCCGGGGCGTGCTCTGTCCGGGGGGCAGTACCGTGACAGGGCCAGGGCCACGACACCAACGAACGGCGCGTTGTCACCTCGGCCTGTGGCACCCACCGTCATGGCAATGGTTGCTGGGCCTGCATTTTCACCGGCCGTGGAGCCGCGCAAAAAAAAAGCCCCGGGGGAACGGGGCTGGAGAAAGGTTCCACGAGGGCGGAACCGGGAGGTAAGGGGGGCGGCCTTCGTCAGGTCAGTGCATCGGGCGCCAGTTCCTCGAGGCCGCGCTGCAGGCTGGAGACACTGGGATTCTCGATGAACACGCAGCGCTTGCCGGTGCGCTTGCAGAAGTCCTTCACGCGCCAGTACGCACTGTGGCTGATGCAGCCGGTCTGGCAGATCACCATGTCCGCGGCGGCGAGGCTTGCTTCCAGGCGGCCGGCATTGTCTTCCAGGCCGCCGTCGTGATGCGCGAACTGGCCGCCGGCCCGCTCGATCACGGCGCGGTAGCTGGCCACGTTGCCGTTGCGCCCGCCCACGCACAGGATGCTGCGCTCGGTCAGGCTCACCGGCATGCGCATCACATGTTCGATGGGGGCCGGGGCGGCCGGCGTGCTGTCTTCATGGGCGGCCGCGGCATCGGCCAGTGCGGCGTTTTGCGCCATGCTTTGCGCCACGCTTTGTGTCAACGCGCGGCGCAGGTCGATCACCTGGTCGCGCAGCATCTGTTCGCGCTCTTCCATCTGTTCGAGCCGTTGCGCCAGCCGTTCGCGCGCCGGCAGGCCGGGAATCGAGGCACGCAGTCCTTCCAGCTCCTGGCGCAGCGAATCGATGACGCTGTCCCGTCCCACCAGCTGGGCGCGCAGCTGCATCAGCGCGGCGGCATGCCGGTCCTGCTCGGCCGTGTGCTCCAGCTGCATGGCCGCGTTGCGCTTCTGCACGCGCGACAGCTCGCGGGTCAATTGGCCATTCTCTTCCACCACGGCGTTGAAGCGGTGGATGTCGGCCCGTGCGCAGGCGCCGGCCTGGTGCTGGATCATGTGCAGGTCGCGGCACATTTTTTCTTCCAGCTCCTGGGCGCAGCGCGGGTGGGTGAGGCCGGCCCAGAAGGCGCCGGCCACGTCGCCGCCCGCCACTGCGGCCTGCCACAGTTCGGCCACGCCCTCGGTGGTGCGCGCCGCGCGGAAGCGCTGGACCACGGCCGCATAACGGCGTTCCAATTCCTTCTGCAGGGCCTCCGAGAGGCGGTTGCGCGTGCCGCATTCACTCACGGCGCCCACATGGATCTCGTAATCGTCGGCCAGGATGGTGCCGCCGGTGACCTTGCCCACCAGCTTGCGCAGCGTGGCCAGCGGCAGCGAGACGCCCACCAGCGGGCAGTGGCAGGTATGCGCCAGTTCCCAGATGCGGCGCCGCCGCGATGTCTGCGCCTCCTGCGGCGCGATGAACGGATGCTTATCGCACATGTTCACACCACCTGCGCGGTGGGACGGCTGCGGTGCATCAGGCGCGCCAGGAAGCCGTCGTCCTTCTTCTGCGGCCGCGGCATCGTGCGCTCCACCACGCCCGCCCATTGCTCGGACAACTGCTGGCAGGTGGCCGACAGCACCGGCGACAAGCCGGGCAGCGCCGCCAGCGCCTTCAGGTGCCGTTCGATGACGGAGGCCAGCTTCACGCAGCCCTTGCCATCGGCCGTGTAGTGCGACATCAGGTGCAGCACGGCGGACAGCATCAGCTCCGGGTGCTGGGTGCCCGCAGTAGGGGCGAGGTAGATTGGATCGTTAGGGTCGACAGCCATCGGATACTCCTGGACATGATCAGCTGGCGACGGCTGGCTGGGGAGGGTGGTGAGACGTTGCGGATGCTGCGCCGTGCGCAATCCCTGGCAACGCAGTCTCGGGCAAGCCGTTCAGGCGGTGAGGATCAGCTTGTTCAGCTGGGTGATGCGCAGGCGATAGATGCGGCCGGCGTGTTCGATCTCCACTTCGCGCTGGTCCTGCATCAGGCCGGCGGTGGTGAGGCGGCGGACGGCGGCAGGCTGCGATTGCCGGGATCCCTGTGCTTGCTGGACGGACTGGTTGGCTGGGGTCTGCATGATGTCCTCAAATAAGAATGATTCGCATTTGCATTATTCGGCAGGGCTGCCGGAAATGCAAGCGATTTCTTGCTGCCGGGCGTGGCACGGCACGTCGCGGCTCGTGTCCTGGTGCCAGGCACCAGGACACGAGCTCGGCAGATGTCGTTGTCTCGTTGCCTGCCCCGGTGCCTGGCACCAGGACACGAGCTCGACGGATCTCACGGCGTCCGGCACTGCAGTGTCACGGTGCCTGGCCCCGGGACACGAATCCGGCAGTCGAAGATAAAAAAAGGCCCGCCGAAGCGGGCCCAAGCTGGGTTCGGAACGGTGATGTCAGACGGCGGCCACCAGCTGGATGGGCGGCGTTGGTGTGGCGGTGGCGGCAGCCGCGGCGGCATCGGCGGCGGCCTTGCGGTTCGCTGGCGACTTGCTGCGCGAGCGGGAGGGCGGCAGGCGGCGCAATGTTTTCAGGGCTTCCGCATCCTTGATGCCGATGGTGCGCTGGTCGACGGTGATCAGGCCGATCTCGTTGAAGGCGGACAGCGTGCGGCTCACCGTTTCCAGCGTGAGGCCCAGGTAGCTGCCGATTTCATGGCGCGTCATGCGCAGGTTGAACAGCTTGCTCGAATAGCCCATCTGCGCGAAGCGGTCCGCCAGCGAGACAAGGAAGCGGGCCACGCGGGCCTCGGCACTGAGCGCGCCCAGCATGCCGATCATGGCCTGCTCGCGCACCAGCTCGCGGCTCATCACGCCGTACATCATGTTTTCCAGTTCCAGGTGCACGCGGCCCAGCGCCGTCAGCTTCTTGAACGGCAGCAGGATCAGGTCGCAGTCGGACAGCGCGACGGCTTCGGAGGCGTAGTGGCGGCTGTGGATGCCGTCCACGCCCAGCATGTCGCCCTTCATCGGGAAGCTGAGCACCTGTTCGTTGCCGAATTCATCGATCAGCACGGTTTTCAGGAAGCCGGAATTGACGATGTACAGCGTATCGAACGGCTGGCCGATCGTGTGGATGCGCTGGCCGGTCTTGAACTGCACGTGCTGGAACAGCAGTTCTTCGGCATTCACGGAGCAGGCGGCCGGAATGTGCAGCAGGTCGCACACTTCCTTCAGGTTCGACCACAGGCGCCCCTGGCGCTGGCGCCCGGCCTCCATGGCAGGCGATTGGGCGGCGGGTGCGGCGGCCCGCGCTTCGGACATTTGCGTTGGGAGCATGCTTATCTCCTGGTTTCAGGTCATCGTTCGGAACGTCGGTGGACGGCGGTGTTCTGAAGCTGGATACCGACCGGTGTTTCCGGCAAGGGCAGCAACGGTAGCGAGCAGCTTTTAATACGAGACAGAATCTGCAAAGCTGAAACGGTTGGAACTGGAAACTTCGAATTGCAGGACAGTTGTTTCGAGCCCGAATGTCTCTGGTGCTTTTTTGAACCCGGATGAATCGGGTTTCATTTCCCGTTGCGACGATTACTCGAATGCCGGTTTTGTTGCGAGCCGTGTGGGTGCCAGCTTTTCAACCGCCCGGCCTGGAGCCCGCTTCCGTGCCCCGGTTAACTTCCGATTTTTAAATCGACCCGAGTCTGTCGATCTTGATCTTTGCCGGATCCGGTGCAGCTTTCCTTGGGGATCGGGCAGGAAGTGGCGGAATGGTTTCAGTATGCCAACGAGGCAGGGGGATGGGTATCGGCAATGGCTGAATGTACGCGTAGGAGCTAGCGACAATCTGTAGGACTTTTCCTACCCACCGAACGCATTAAGGAGGATAAAAGAAACAGGCGCCGAAGTTAATCAGCTTTTGAAAGGCGAGAGTAACTTGTGGGCAACGGCGTATTGCACCATTTCCGACAACGATGTCATTCCCATTTTCTGCATGATGCGGGTTTTATGCGTGCTGACGGTTTTTACGGAAAGGTGCAGGCCATTGGCGATTTCGGTAATCGACTTGCCGGAAACCAGTAGCGAGAAAACCTCGAATTCGCGGTCCGACAGCTGCTTGTGGAGCAGGCTTTCGTTGGGCATCATGATATTCAGTGCCAGCTGCTCGGCGACCTCGGTGCTGATGTAGGGGCGACCGGAAGCGACCTTGCGGATCGCGCCCACCAGCTGCGTGCCGGCGCTTTCCTTGGTGAGATAGCCCTGCGCGCCGGCGCGGATGGCGCGCACCGCATACTGTTCCTCTTCGTGCATCGTGAGGATCAGCACGTTCAGCTTCGGCGCCTCGCCACGGATCTGGCGGATCAGGTCCACGCCGCTGCGCCCCGGCATCGACAGGTCGAGCAGCAGCAGGTCGAAACCGCCCTGGCGCACGTGTCGCAATACCTCGAAGCCATCCACCGCTTCGCCGACGATATCGATATCGGGTGCGCCATCGAGAATGCGCTTGAGCCCTTCGCGCATGATGGTGTGGTCGTCCGCAATGACAATTCTGATCATGAAGTGGTTTCGGTTATGCGCGGGCCGGAAATTGCCACCGCGCGCGCCAACGTGACAGCGGCGCGCGGCGCCGGCCCGGCGGCCTGCTGTTCTGCATTATTCATCCGGCAAGGGTTCCTTCAGCAGGCGGTGCACCAGCACGGGAATCGGCGAATGCGACAGCACCTTGTTCGTCACGCTGCCCAGCAATAACTGGCCCCAGCCGCTGCGGCCATGTGAACCCATGAATATCAGGTCGCAGCCCTTTTGGCCGGCGATTTCCACGATCTTCAATGCCGCCGTTTCCGAAAAGGCCGTCATCGTTTCGCAGCGCAGCCCTTTTCTGGCACATGAATCGACGATCGACTGGACATGGTCGCTGCCGGCGCGGCGCATTGCAGCCCGATATTCTTCTTCGCCCGGATAACTGGGCGGAATGATTTCGACATAAATGGGATACTGGTATTCCGGCGCGACGAACAGGGCCAGCACCTCGGCGCCCAGCTGCTGGGCAAACGCGACGCCGGCGCACGCCGTCATGCGCGACACGGTGGAACCATCCGTGGTAATCAGAATCTTCCGATACATGCCGGCCACCCTGTAACGAACCGTAGCGAATTGTCAGCGAAAAACAGTAGGTGCGGATTTCGCATTGTAGCCGCGAATCGAGTCCTTGTCTGGATGTAAAGAATTGATCTTTCTCAAGAAAGAGCACCGTATGGCGCAAGCTTGTCTTCGAAAACATGTTTGTTTAAGACAAACACTTGCCGCCCAAATACAACACAAAGGGAGGGTTTTCCTGCCCTGCCACCCGTTTGAAGAGGCCGCGATTGAACAAGCAGGCGACCCCCTGCTACACTCGCGAAAGTGCGTTAATATTGCCGAGCGTCATCATGACAGAACTTCAGGCAGTGTGACGGAAGCAATTTTTGATTATGGAGAAGCAGGGAAATGACCGACGCCGCTGATGATTTCGACGCATTATTCGAGGAAGTGTCCGCGCAGCGCGCCAGCGCTCCCGCACCCGCTCCTGCGCCCGCACCCGCGCCGGCAGGGGCGGCCGAAGACGACCTGGAAAGCCTGTTCGACGAGATCTCGTCCAAGAGCACCCCGGCCAGCGCGCCGGCACCGGCCGTAGCCGCTGCCCCGGCGCCGGCCCCTGCCGCAACTGCCCCGGCCGCGGACGGCGAAGAGGCCCCGCAGGATGGCACCATGTTCGAACGCCTGGGCGGCATCGTCCGCCTGCTGCACGACTCGCTGCGCGAACTGGGCTACGACAAGGCGCTGACCGAGGCGTCGTCGCAGATCAACGACGCGCAGGACCGCCTGGAATACGTGGCCACGCTGACCGAGCAGGCCGCCAACAAGGTGCTGAACACGCTGGACGACGGCATGCCGGCCCAGGACGTGCTGTCGAAGAAGTCGAAGGAAATGGAAGACCGCTGGGCCGCGCTGTTCGACGGCAAGCTCAGCATCGACGAATTCAAGAAGCTGGCCGGCGACTCGCGCTCGTTCGCGCAGGCCGTGTCGGAAGCCACTGAAGCCGAAAAGGCGCGCCTGCTGGAAATCATGATGGCGCAGGACTTCCAGGACATCACCGGCCAGCTGATCAAGAAAGTGGTGATCATCACGAAGACGGTGGAGGCCGAGCTGGCCCAGCTGCTGAAGGATAACGCACCGGCCGACAAGCGCGAGAAGATCGCGCAGAAAGAGGCCCTGGAAGTGCAGCTGATGAGCGGCCCGTCGGCCCCGTCGGTGGCGCTGAACCAGGACAATGTGGACGATCTGCTTGCCGACCTGGGGTTCTGATGGACGATATGCTCAAGGAGTTCGTCGTCGAGGCGATGGACCTGGCGGTCAATGTCGAGGAGCACCTGCTGCGCCTCGAACGGGACCCGGACAACAAGGAAACGCTGAACGCCGTGTTCCGCTCGTTCCACACCATCAAGGGTGGCGCGGGCTTCATGAACCTGGGCGCCCTGGTGTCGGCCTGCCACCTGACGGAAAACCTGTTCGACGCGCTGCGCACCGGCGCAGCACCCGTCACGCCGCTGTCGATCGAGGCGGCGCTGCAGGCGTCCGGCTTCGTGGCCGACCAGCTGGCTGAACTGAACAACGGCGCCTCGCCGGACAGCATGGGCCCGATGCCGGCCGACCTGGAAGCGATCCTGAACGAAGCCATCGAGGGCAAGGAAACCTCGTCGAAGCCGGCCGCCAAGCCTGCCCCGGCACCCGTGGCCGCGCCGGCACCGGTCGCTGCTGCCGCGCCTGCTGCCGTGCACACCGCGTCCGCCGACGGCCTGGACTGGGAATCGATGTACGAAGCGGTGGTACCGCCGGGAACCTACACTCGCTCGGCCCCGGCAGTGAGCGCCCCCGCCGCCGCAGTTGCCACGCCCGTGGCCACGGCAGCACCGGCAGCCGCGGCTGCCGCGCCGGCTGCGGACGCCGCCTCCGGCAAGAAATGGGATGGCGTGGAACGCCGCGACGAGAAGCCCGCGCACGCCGCGCCGGCCAAGGAAGAAAGCATCCGCATCGACGCCGTCAAGCTCGACGCGCTGCTGGAAGTGGCCGGCGAATCCGTGCAGGCCGCCAACCAGGCCGCCGTGCTGCTGGAACGCCTGCAGCAGTTCAAGTTCGAAGGCCAGGCCGCCACGCTGATGTCGGCGCTGACGGAAACGCTGGAACGCGCCTCGCGCTACTCCACCGAACTGCAGCGCGCCACGCTGGCCACCCGCATGCAGCCGGTCGGCCGCCTGTTCCAGAAGTTCCCGCGCCTGGTGCGCGAGCTGGCCAAGGACCTGGGCAAGGAAGTCGAACTGATCATCGAGGGTGCGGAAACGGAAGTGGACCGCGTCGTCGTCGATTCGCTGTACGACCCGCTGGTGCACATGCTGCGGAATGCGCTGGACCATGGCGTGGAAGGTCCGGAAGCCCGCGTGGCCGCCGGCAAGGGTGCGAAATCGACCATCCTGCTGAAAGCGTGGCAGGAAGCCAACAGCGTGATGATCGTGCTGCAGGACGACGGCAAGGGCATGGACCCTGTCGCGCTGCGCCGCAAGGCCGGCGAAAAGGGCCTGATCTCGCCGACGGCGAACATGTCCGACGACGAGTCCTACCAGCTGGTGTTCCTGCCGGGCTTCTCGACGAAGGAAGTGGCGTCGTCGGTGTCCGGCCGCGGCGTGGGCATGGACGTGGTGAAGACCGCCGTCGAGAAGAACCGCGGCGCGATCCACATCGAGTCCGCGCTGGGCAAGGGCACCAAGTTCGCCATCCGCCTGCCGATCGAGCTGTCGATCGTGCCGACGATGCTGGTGTCGACCTCGGACGCGCTGTTGGCGCTGCCGATGGCCGTCGTCGAGCGCGTCGTCGAGCTGCCGGAAACGTTCATGGAAGTGGGCGGTTCGCCGGTGCTGAAGGACCAGGGCCGGCCGCTGCCGGTGCGTTCGCTGGCCAATGCGCTGGGCTACGAACTGTCGACCGAACGGGTGGGCATCGTCATCAACGCACCGCAGCCATATATCCTGGCCGTGGGCGCCGTCGACGGCACCGCCGACCTCGTCATCAAGCCGCTGACCGCCATTGCAGTGGATGGCGTCACGGGCACGGCGCGCTCCGCCGAAGGCGAGCTCGTCCTAGTCGTGGGCCTATCTTTCCTGATGGATGGTTGCAGGAGCAGCGTGCGCATGGCAGCATAAGCAGTTTGCCAAGCTAGTCACCAAAAAGCCTGCGACGCAAATCGCAGGCTTTTTGTTTTTTTGTTGCCAAAAAACGGGGACTGTCCCCGATTTTTGGCAACGGAATCTGTAACATTAATGCAACACCGGCGCCCCAAGGCGCGCAGCACCGATGCAAGGGACCGTGGCCCACGAGGCGGAAAGTCGGCTTGTTTTGCAGCGCACAAACTGTGGCATAATCAATTGGAACTTTTATCACACAGGCAGCAAGCAGCAATCATGAAGACGCTTTACGACAAACTCTGGGAATCCCATGTGGTTCGCACGGAGGAAGACGGCACCGCCATCCTGTACATCGATCGCCACCTCGTGCATGAAGTCACCAGCCCGCAAGCCTTCGACGGCCTGCGCGCCGCCCACCGCCAGCCTTGGCGGCTGTCCGCCAACCTGGCCGTGGCCGACCACAATGTCCCCACCACCGACCGCTCGCACGGCATCGAGGATCCCGTTTCGCGCCTGCAGGTCGAAACGCTCGACAAGAACACCAGGGAGTACGGCGTCACGTACTTCAACATGAACGACAAGCGCCAGGGCATCGTGCACGTGATCGGCCCGGAGCAGGGCGCCACCTTGCCCGGCATGACGGTCGTCTGCGGCGACTCGCACACGTCCACGCACGGCGCCTTCGGCTGCCTGGCCCATGGTATCGGCACCTCCGAAGTGGAACACGTGCTGGCCACGCAGACGCTGCTGGCCAAGAAATCGAAATCGATGCTGGTGCAGGTCGACGGCGCGCTGCCGGCCGGCGTGACCGCCAAGGACATCGTGCTGGCCGTGATCGGCGTCATCGGCACGGCCGGCGGCACGGGCTACGCGATCGAATTCTCCGGCTCGACGATCCGTTCGCTGTCGATGGAAGGCCGCATGACGGTCTGTAACATGGCGATCGAGGCGGGCGCGCGCGCCGGCATGGTGGGCGTCGACCAGACCACGATCGACTACGTCAAAGGCCGTCCCTTCTCGCCGGTGGGCCCGCACTGGGACCGCGCCGTCGAGTACTGGCGCACGCTGCATACCGAGCCGGGCGCGAAGTTCGACCTCGTCGTCACGCTCGACGCCGCGCAGATCAAGCCGCAGGTCACCTGGGGCACCTCGCCCGAGATGGTCGTGTCGGTCGATGCGCGCGTGCCGGACCCGGACCTGGAAAAGGATGCCGTCAAGCGCGAAGCCATGGAAAAGGCGCTGGTGTACATGGGCCTCACGCCGAACACGGCGATCGAGGACATCCGCATCGACAAGGTGTTCATCGGTTCCTGCACCAACTCGCGCATCGAGGACCTGCGCGCCGCGGCCGCCGTGGTGCGCGGCAAGCAGCGCGCTTCCAACGTGAAGCTGGCGATGGTGGTGCCCGGCTCCGGCCTGGTGAAGGAGCAGGCCGAGCGCGAAGGCCTGGACACGATCTTCCGCGCCGCCGGCTTCGAGTGGCGCGAACCGGGCTGCTCGATGTGCCTGGCGATGAATGCCGACCGCCTCGATCCGGGCGAGCGCTGCGCCTCGACCTCGAACCGCAATTTCGAAGGCCGCCAGGGCCAGGGCGGCCGGACCCACCTGGTCTCGCCGGCCATGGCCGCTGCCGCCGGCATCGCCGGCCATTTCGTCGACGTTCGCGCGATCCGCTGAACGTCGCGGCCCGCGGGCCATCTTATCCGGCGCGCCATGCCGACCTGGCGTGGCGCCCGGGCAGTATCATTCACCGACATCCGACATCATGAAAACCCGCGCCCTCGCCGCCGCCATCGTCCTCGCCACCCTCGTCCTCACGGGCTGCAACACCGTTGCCGGTTTCGGCAAGGATGTGCAGAAGGTCGGCCAGGTCGTCGAAGGCGCCGGCAGAAAATAATTTTGCGGCACGGCCGCTGCGCCGTGCTCCACAGAGAGAGCAGCATGGACAAATTTACGATCTACGAGGGCCTGGTGGCCCCGCTCGACCGCTCGAACGTCGATACCGACGCGATCATTCCGAAGCAGTTCCTGAAATCGATCCGCCGCACCGGCTTCGGCCCCAACCTGTTCGACGAATGGCGCTACCTGGACCACGGCGAACCCGGCATGGACAACGAGCGCCGTCCCCTCAATCCGGACTTCGTGCTGAACCAGCCGCGCTACCAGGGCGCCTCGATCCTCCTGACCCGCAAGAACTTCGGCTGCGGCTCCTCGCGCGAGCACGCGCCCTGGGCCCTGGACCAGTACGGCTTCCGCGCCATCCTCGCGCCCAGCTTTGCCGACATCTTCTTCAACAACAGCTACAAGAACGGCCTGCTGCCGGTCGTTCTCACCGAAGCGCAGATCGACCATCTGTTCGACGAAGTCAAGGCCTTCCCCGGCTACCGCCTGGTGGTGGACCTTGAACAGCAGCTCATCCGCTCGCAGGATGGCAAGATCGCCTACCCCTTCCAGATCGACCCGTTCCGCAAATACTGCCTGATGAACGGCCTCGACGACATCGGCCTGACCTTGCGCCATGCCGACAGCATCCGCGCCTTCGAGGAACGCCATCTGGCCAGCCAGCCGTGGCTGGCCAACAGCATCTAGTCACCCGAATCATCTGAGACGAAAACAATGAAAATCGCAATCCTGCCCGGCGACGGCATCGGTCCCGAGATCGTCGCCCAGGCCGTCAAGGTGCTGAACGCCCTCGACGAACAGTTCGAACTGGAGACGGCCCCGGTCGGTGGCGCCGGCTACGAAGCGGCCGGCCATCCGCTGCCGGAGGCCACGCTGGCACTGGCGCAAGCGGCCGACGCCGTGCTGTTCGGCGCCGTCGGCGACTGGAAGTACGACACGCTGGACCGCCCGCTGCGGCCCGAACAGGCCATCCTCGGCCTGCGCAAGAACCTGGGCCTGTTCGCCAACCTGCGTCCGGCGATCCTGTATCCGGAACTGGCCGGCGCGTCCACGCTGAAACCCGAAGTGGTGTCGGGCCTGGACATCCTCATCATCCGCGAACTGACCGGCGACATTTATTTCGGCCAGCCGCGCGGCGTGCGCGAATGTCCCGATGGTCCGTTCAAGGGCCAGCGCGAAGGCTTCGACACGATGCGCTATGCGGAAGGCGAAATCCGCCGCATCGCCCACGTGGCGTTCCAGGCCGCGCAGAAGCGCGACAAGCGCCTGACCAGCGTTGACAAGGCCAACGTGCTGGAGACGTTCCAGTTCTGGAAGGACATCGTCACCGACGTCCACAAGGAATACCCGGACGTGGCGCTCGACCACATGTATGTCGACAACGCCGCCATGCAGCTGGTGCGCGCGCCGAAGAAGTTCGACGTGATCGTCACCGGCAATATGTTCGGCGACATCCTGTCCGATGCGGCCGCGATGCTGACCGGCTCGATCGGCATGCTGCCATCGGCTTCGCTGGACGCCAACAACAAGGGCCTGTACGAACCGTCGCACGGCTCGGCGCCGGACATCGCCGGCAAGGGCGTGGCCAATCCGCTGGCCACCATCCTGTCGGCCGCCATGCTGCTGCGCTTCTCGCTGGGCCGCGACGAACAGGCCGAGCGCATCGAGAACGCCGTCAAGGCCGTGCTGGCACAGGGCCTGCGCACGCCGGACATCCACGAAGCCGGCACCACCAAAGTGGGCACCGAGCAGATGGGCGATGCGGTCGTGGCCGCGCTGGCGAAGTAAAAAATATCGTTGTCCACCGAACCCGCCGGGCGCGCGTTCAACGTGGACAACCAAAACATCGAAGGGGATTCAAATGAAATTAGTAGGTCTGGTAGGCTGGCGCGGCATGGTGGGTTCGGTCCTGATGCAGCGCATGCAGGAAGAGGGCGATTTCAACTTCATCGAGCCGGTATTCTTCACCACCTCCAACACGGGCGGCGCGGCACCACAGTATGCGAAGAACGAAACGACGCTGAAGGACGCCACCAATATCGACGAACTGAAACGCTGCGAGATCATCATCTCGTGCCAGGGCGGCGACTACACGGGCGAAGTGTTCCCGAAGCTGCGCGCGGCCGGCTGGAACGGCTACTGGATCGACGCGGCGTCCACGCTGCGCATGGAGCAGGACTCGGTGATCGTGCTGGACCCGATCAACCTGAACGTCATCAAGGATGCGCTCACCAAGGGCGTGAAGAACTTCATCGGCGGGAACTGCACCGTGTCGTGCATGCTGATGGGCCTGGGCGGCCTGTTCAAGCAGGACCTGGTGGAGTGGACCACGTCGATGACGTACCAGGCGGCTTCCGGCGGCGGCGCGCAGCACATGCGCGAGCTGCTCACGCAGTTCGGCACCATCAACCAGTCCGTGAAAGCGCTGCTGGACAACCCGGCCTCCGCGATCCTCGAGATCGACCGCCAGGTGCTGGCCACGCAGCACGGCCTGTCGGCGGACGAAACGAAGCAGTTCGGCGTGCCGCTGGCCGGCAACCTGATCCCGTGGATCGACAAGGACCTGGGCAACGGCCAGTCGAAGGAAGAGTGGAAGGGCGGCGCCGAGACCAACAAGATCCTCGGCCGCGGCGAAGGCTTCGGCTCCGCGGCGATCCCCGTCGACGGCCTGTGCGTGCGCATCGGCGCGATGCGCTGCCACTCGCAGGCTCTCACAATCAAACTGAAACAGGATGTGCCGCTGGACGAGATCAACGACATCATCGCTAACGACAACCAGTGGGTGAAGTTCGTGCCGAACACGCGCGAAGCGTCGGTGCGCGACCTGACGCCGGCCGCCGTCACGGGCAGCCTGACGATCCCGGTGGGCCGCGTGCGCAAGCTGTCGATGGGCCCGGAGTACATCTCCGCGTTCACCGTCGGCGACCAGCTGCTGTGGGGCGCCGCGGAACCGCTGCGCCGCATGCTGCGCATCGTGCTGGACAAGTAAGCGCCCGCGCATCGACGCACCAGGCCGGCCTCCACGGAGCGCCGGCCTTTTTCATGGCTCAGCTTGTGTCCCGGTGCCAGGCACCGTGACACAGGCTGAGCCATGACTCCGCATGGCCTGGTGCCAGGCACCATGACAGGAGCTGAGCCATGACTTCGTCTGCCCATTCCCTGTCACCGATACCTGACGAGTTCGTGTCACGGTGCCTGCCCCCCCGTGACACGGGCTCGACCGATGCCGCGGCCTTCCCACAGGCAAGAGCTTGCATGCTCCGGGGCATGATGTTATGTTGGGACGTCCAGGAAGGGTGGTTTCCTGTCATTGCCAACTTATTACTACAGAATATGCCTGTACAAAAACGCTCCCGGGTTGCGTCGCTCGCTTTGTCCACACTGGCCAGTGCCATCATCGGCGCGGCGGTCCTGCCGGCGGCGCATGGGGCCGGGCTGGGCAAGCTGACGGTGCTGTCCGCCCTGGGCCAGCCGCTGCGCGCGGAGATCGAACTGACGGCCGTCACGCCGGACGAGGCGCGCGACCTGACGGCGAAGCTGGCCCCGGCCGCCGCCTTCAGTGCCGCCAGCATCGACTTCAACCCGGCGCTGCTGAACCTGCGCTTCGATATCGACCAGCGTGGCGAACGCCGCTTCATCCGCATCACGTCGGCCCAGCCGATCAACGAGCCGTTCGTCGACATGCTGCTCGAGCTCACCTGGGCCAGCGGCCGCCTAGTGCGCGAGTACACCTTCCTGCTCGATCCCGCGGACCTGCGCAATGCCCAGTCGCCGCAGGTGGCCGCGCCGGTCGAGGTGAACCGTGCGACTGCGCAGGCCGGCGCACCGGCACCGCAGCCTGCAACATCGGCACCGGCGCCGCAAAGCCCGCAGCAAAGCCAGCCGCGCCCGGCACCCGCCGCGCCGGAGCGTGCCGCGCCGCGCCAGGCCGCCAGCGAGGCACGCGAAACGGAAGTGACCGTGCGCCGCGGCGACACGCTGTCGCGCATCGCTGCCGAGAACAAGCCGGCCGAAGTGTCGCTGGACATGATGCTGGTGGCGCTGTACCGGGCCAACCCGGAAGCGTTCGCCGGCAAGAACATGAACCGCCTGAAGTCCGGCACGATCCTGACGATTCCCGACGAGGGCACGATCCGCGGCACCGGCCGTGGCGAAGCGCGCGGTGTCGTGGTCGCGCATGCCGCCGACTTCAATGCCTACCGCAACCGCCTGGCCGGGCAGGTCGCCGCGTCCACGCCGGCCAAGGCCGCCGGGCCCCAGCAGAGCGCCGCCGGCCAGATCGCGGCGAAGGTCGAGGAACGTCCGAACGCCGTGAATGCCGCCCAGGACCAGCTGAAGCTGTCGAAAGCGGGCGAGGCCGCGGGCAAGGCGGGCAGCACCGGCGCGGCCGAGGACAAGATCGCCAAGGACCAGCAGGTGGCCGATGCCGCCGCGCGCGTGAAGGAACTGGAAAAGAACGTCAGCGACCTGGAAAACCTGGTGGCCGTGAAGAACAAGTCCGGTGCCGACGCGCAGAACCGCGCCACGCCGGAGATGGACGTGCATGGTGCGGCAGTCCCCGCCGCGCCGCAGCCGGTCGCACCGGCGGCTCCTGCCACGGAAGCGAAACCGGCAGCAACGCCCGCCGCCAAGCCAGCCGCCAAGCCCGCCCCCGTGCCGGCCCAGCTGGAACCGGGCATCATGGACACGGTGATGGACAATATCCAGGCCATCGCCATCGGCCTGGCCGCCGTGCTGGCCGGCGTGGGCCTGCTGGTGGCGCGCCGCCGCAAGGCCCGCGAAGCCTTCGTCGTGGCGCCGACGTCCGTCGTGGTGCCGCAGCCGGGCGAGCCGGGCCAGGTGCTGATCGCCGAGCCGGGCGGCCAGAGCGTCGACACCAGCAACAGCGTGTTCAATTCGAACTTCGCCCCGTCGGCCAGCCAGCTCGATACCAATGAAGTCGATCCGGTCGCCGAGGCCGATGTCTACATTGCCTATGGCCGCGATGCGCAGGCCGAAGAGATCCTGAAGGAAGCGCTGCGCACCCATCCGGAACGGCATGCGGTGCGCCTGAAGCTGCTGGAGATCTACGCCAACCGCAAGGACCTGCAGGCGTTCGAGGCGCAGGCCACCGAGCTGCGCGGCTACACGGGCGGCGCCGGCGACGAGTGGGCGCAGGCCGCCACGCTGGGCCGCGGCATCGATCCGGCCAACCCGCTGTACGGCGACGCACCGGCAAGCAGCACGGCCTTCGGGTCCGCCGCGGTTGCCGGCACCGCGGCCGCCGCGGCCACCTTCGCCGCCAGCGATTTCGCGTCCGCGCTGGACGATGCTTCCCGGGCCCGCGAAGCGGAAGCGCGCGACGGGCTCGACCTCGATCTGGGCCAGGAGCCCGTGCCGCCCGCCGGCGACGAGGGCGCGGTCGCCCGGCCGGAAGAGCGCACCGCAGCGGGCGACCTGGACTTCGACTTCGGCGATGCGACGGCGCTGCCGGCCGCGTCCGCAGCATCCGACACGGCTTCGGCACCGGCCGACAACCTGATGGACTTCGATTTCGGCGACGACACGGCCGTGCCGGCGCCGGTGGCGCCCGCATCCGCACCTGCACCGGCACCTGCACCCAGTGTGGCCGATGCCGGCGACGCCGAGCACTTCCTCGACTTCGACCTGGGCGGCCTCGATGCGGCCACGCCAGCAACGGTGCCGCCAGCATCGCCAGCCCCCGCGGCGGATCCATTCGCGGACAAGTCCGCCGACGACCTCGACCTGGCCTTCGACCTGCCGGGCGACGCGGCGCGCCCCGAGGAAGTCACGGCCGCCCCGGCGCCTGCCGACCTGGCGATGGACTTCGACCTGGACCTGCCGGGCGACGACCAGCCTGCGACCGCCCCGGCCCCGGCCGCCGATCCGCTGGCCGAACTGGACCTGATGGACTTCGACGTGGCGGCCCCGCTGCCGCCCGCCGCGGCACCGTCGCTGGAGGACGACTTCGCGCTGGATGCATTGCCCGAGCTGCCGGACTCCCCGGCCGGCACTGCGTCCGCCAATGGGGCGGGGACCAGCGCGCCGGCCGCCAGCGCGCCGCCGCCGGAATTCGACCTGTCCGGCATCGACCTGGAGCTGGACGAGCTGGCCGACCAGCCGCCGGCCGCCACGCCGCCACTGGTGGACGAGCCTGCCGTGCCGGCACCGGCCGCCGCGCCGGAGCAGCTCACGCCGCTGCAGATGGAGATGGACACGAAGCTGGACCTGGCCGTGGCCTACCAGGAGATCGGCGACAAGGAAGGCGCGCGCGAACTGCTCGACGAGGTGCTGCGCGGCGGCAGCGACGACCAGGTCAGCCGCGCCAACCAGATGCTGGCATCGCTGGGCTGACCGGGCGCCGTAGCGTTCGATATGGGCCGGGGCGTATAATCCCGGCTCTTTTTCCCTTCACGGACCGGCATTGAAACGCATCGCATTGGGCCTCCAGTACAACGGCACCGACTGGCAGGGTTACCAGGTCCAGCCCCATGGGCAGACCGTGCAGGACCAGCTGGAACGGGCCATCGAGCAGTTCGCCCGCGTGCGCATCGGCACCACCTGTGCCGGCCGCACGGATGCCGGCGTCCACGCGCTGGGGCAGGTGGTGCACTTCGATACGGACGTGCACCGCGAAACCCATGCCTGGGTACGCGGCATCAATGCCTTCCTGCCCGACTCGATCGGCGTACGCTGGGTCAAGCCGCTGCACGAGGTGGTGGCCTTCGGCGAAGCCGAATTCCGCCAGGAAGACGACTTCCACGCCCGCTTCGCGGCCCGCTCGCGCACCTACCACTACCTGCTGTACAACAACCACGTGCGGGCGCCACTGCTGGCCGGCCGCGCCGGGTTCTATCATCGTCCGCTGGACGTGGCGCGCATGCAGGACGCGGTGCGTCCGCTGCTGGGCGAGCACGATTTCTCCGCGTTCCGCGCCGCCGGCTGCCAGGCCAGAACGCCCGTCAAGACGATGCATGCGATCGACATCGAGCGGCACGGCGACATGATCCTGTTCACGCTGCGCGCCAGCGCCTTCCTGCACCACATGGTGCGCAATCTGGTCGGCTCGCTGGTGTACATCGGCCAGGGCCGCGAGGACGCGGCCTGGCTGGGCGAGCTGCTGGCCAGCCGCGACCGCAGGCGCGCCGCGCCCACCTTCATGCCCGACGGCCTGTACCTGGCCGATATCGAATACGATGCGAAGTGGGGCCTGCCGCAGGAAACCGCCGGCAACCTGGCCAACCTGCTGCCCGCGTTCTGACCGCGTTCTGGCCGCCTTGCCACTGCCTTCTTGCCGCCTTCTTGCCGCCTTCTGACCACCTTGTTACCGCGTTTTACACTGGAGCCGCCATGCACCGCACCCGCATCAAGATCTGCGGCCTGACCCGCGAAGAGGACGTGGCCGCCGCCGTGGCGCTGGGCGCCGATGCGGTCGGCTTCGTGTTCTATCCGAAGAGCCCCCGCTACGTGACGCCACAGCGCGCGGCCGAGCTGATCGCCACGCTGCCGCCGTTCGTCACGGCCGTCGGGCTGTTCGTCAACGCGTCGCCCGACGAGGTGCGGGCAATCGTGGACGTGGCACCGGTCGCCCTGCTGCAGTTCCATGGCGACGAGACGGCCGGGCAGTGCGCCGAGGCCGCGGCCGCGGCACACCGCCCGTACCTGCGGGTGTTCCGCGTAAAAGGGGACAGCACCGGAAGCGAGCTGCTAGAATACGAAGCGTTATGCCGCGCCTCCTCGCCGCTCTGTGCGGGAGTTCTGCTCGACACCCATGTCGATGCCTACGGCGGCGCAGGAAAGGTATTCGATTGGTCCCTCATCCCAAGAGATCTCGCGCCTCGGGCCGTTTTAAGTGGTGGCTTGAGCGTGCAAAATGCGACTGGCGCGGTGGCGCAGGTACGCCCTTGGGCGGTTGACGTCAGCAGTGGCGTCGAGGCCGCGAAGGGCATCAAGGATGCCGGCCTGATCGCGCAATTCATTGCCGCGGTAAGGGCCGGCGATGCCACCCCCGGGAACGCCGAGACGTAAGCGCGTCGCGCGTTCCCCGATTTCGAGAACGCCATGAACGCTCCTATTGCCAAGACCGCCACACCGCTGTTCCACGCCACCGACTACCAGCTGCCCGACAGCACCGGCCACTTCGGCCCCTACGGTGGTTCCTTCGTCGCCGAGACGCTGACCTACGCGCTGGCCGAACTGAACGACGCCTATGCCCGCTACAGCCAGGACCCCGAATTCCTCGAGGAGTTCCGCTACGAGCTGAAGCACTTCGTGGGCCGCCCCTCGCCGATCTATCACGCCAAACGCTGGTCGGAACTGGCCGGCGGCGCGCAGATCTACTTCAAGCGCGAGGACCTGAACCACACGGGCGCCCACAAGATAAACAACGTCATCGGCCAGGCCCTGCTGGCCAAGCGGATGGGCAAGCCGCGCATCATCGCCGAGACGGGCGCCGGCCAGCACGGCGTTGCCACGGCCACCATCTGCGCGCGCTTCGGCCTCGAATGCGTCGTGTACATGGGCGCCGAGGACGTCAAGCGCCAGGCGCAGAACGTCTACCGCATGAAGCTGCTGGGCGCCACCGTGGTGCCCGTCACGTCCGGCTCGAAGACGCTGAAGGACGCGCTGAACGAGGCGATGCGCGACTGGGTCACCAACATCGAAAACACCTTCTACATCATCGGCACCGTGGCCGGCCCGCACCCGTACCCGATGCTGGTGCGCGACTTCCAGTCCGTGATCGGCGAGGAGTGCCTGGTGCAGATGCCGGAAATGACGGGCCGCCAGCCCGACTATGTGCTGGCCTGCATCGGCGGCGGCTCGAACGCGATGGGCATCTTCTATCCGTACATCGACCAGAAGGACACGCAGCTGATTGGCGTGGAGGCGGCCGGCGAGGGCCTCGATACGAGCAAGCACGCGGCATCGCTGACGAAAGGCTATCCGGGCGTCCTGCACGGCAACCGCACCTACCTGCTGCAGAGCGAGGACGGGCAGATCATCGAGACGCACTCCGTGTCGGCCGGCCTGGATTACCCGGGCGTGGGCCCGGAGCACGCATGGCTGAAGGATTCCGGGCGCGCGCAGTACGTGTCGATCACGGACGAGGAAGCGCTGCAGGCCTTCCACGACTGCTGCCATATCGAGGGCATCATCCCGGCGCTGGAGTCGTCGCACGCGCTGGCCTACGCCGCCAAGCTGGCCGCCACGCTGCCGAAGGACAAGGTGATCCTCGCGAACCTGTCCGGCCGCGGCGACAAGGACATGCACACCGTCGCCGAGCGGATGGGACTGCAGTTCGGCTGACTTGCCCGAAAAATGGGGACAGACCCCATTTTCAAAGAAATTTCCTGAAAAATGGGGTCTGTCCCCATTTTTCGAGAAACATTTGCCGAGCAAAACAATGTCCCGTATCGCCCAGACTTTCACCGCGCTGAAGGCGCAACAAAAAACCGGTCTCGTGACCTTCATCACCGCCGGCGACCCGTCGCCCGCGCTCACCGTGCCGCTGCTGCATGCCCTGGTGGCCGGCGGCGCCGATGTGTTGGAACTCGGCGTGCCGTTTTCCGACCCGATGGCCGAGGGCCCCGTCATCCAGCGGGCCTGCGAGCGCGCGCTGGTGCATGGCATCGGCATCCGCCACGTGTTCGAGTATGTGCGCGAGTTCCGCAAGACGAACCAGCACACGCCCGTCGTGCTGATGGGCTATGCCAACCCGATCGAGCGCATCGGCATCGAAGCGTTCATCGCCCAGTCGCGTGAGGTGGGGGCCGATGGCGCCATCGTCGTCGACTATCCGCCGGAAGAGTGCGAGGAGTTCGCCGCGCAGATGCGCGAGGCGGGCCTGGACCTGATCTTCCTGCTGGCACCCACCTCGACGGAAGAACGCATCGCCCAGGTGGCCAAGGTCGGCAGCGGCTTCTCGTACTACGTGTCGCTGAAGGGCGTGACGGGCGCCGGCAATATCGACACGGCGCAGGTGGCCGAGCGCATCGCCGCGATCCGCCAGCATGTCAGCCTGCCCATCGGCGTGGGCTTCGGCATCCGCGACGCCGCCACGGCCAAGGCGCTGGCCGGCGTGGCGGACGCCGTCGTCATCGGCAGCCGCATCATCCAGGAGATCGAAGCGTCCGAACCGGATGCCGCCCCCGCGGCGGTGCAGGCCTTCGTGTCCGGCATCCGCGCCGCCCTCGACGCCTGAGCCACGGTCCAGCCCGTGTCCACCATGGGGTCAGACCCCGACAAGGACACGAACTCAGCAGTGAGCGGCATGACGGAGCGTCAAGCGAAACGATTCCGTGTTTCGATCGGGTTGCTTCATGCAATATACGGACGCACTATGGTCGGGCTTGTGTCTATGTCGGGGTCTGACCCCGAAGTGGACACGGACTCGGCTGTTGCGGTGGAAGCCGCATGGAATCACACGCCCGTGCGTAAAATTGTCAAAGTTGAATGTTCGACACGGCTGGCGGAAACGGCTACACTGCGCGCCTAAGTTACAGCCTCAGGAGAAAACATGAGCTGGTTGGAAAAACTGCTGCCGCCGCGGATCCAGCGCTCGGATGCCGCCGCCCGCAAGACGATGCCGGAAGGCCTGTGGGTGAAGTGCCCCTCGTGCGAAGCCGTCCTGTACCGCACCGATCTCGAATCGAACCTGCATGTGTGCCCGAAGTGCGATCACCACATGCGCATCCGTGCGCGCGAGCGCCTCGATGCGCTGCTCGACGCCGGCGGCCGCTACGAAATCGGCCAGGACACGCTGCCCGTCGACACGCTGAAATTCAAGGACAGCAAGAAGTACCCGGACCGCCTGAAGCAGGCGATGGATGCCACCGGCGAGACCGATGCGATGGTCTGCCTGGGCGGCTCGATCATGAGCCTGCCGGTCGTGGTGGCGTGCTTCGAGTTCGAGTTCATGGGCGGCTCGATGGGCTCCGTCGTGGGCGAGCGCTTTGCCCGCGCCGCGCAGGTGGCGCTGGAGCAGAAGGTGCCGTTCATCTGCATCACCGCCACCGGTGGCGCGCGCATGCAGGAAGGCCTGCTGTCGCTGCTGCAGATGGCGAAAACCACGTCGATGCTGACCAAGCTGGCCGAGAAGAAGCTGCCGTTCATCAGCGTGCTGACCGATCCGACGATGGGCGGCGTGTCCGCTTCGTTCGCGTTCATGGGCGACGTGGTGATGGCCGAACCGAAGGCGCTGATCGGCTTTGCCGGCCCGCGCGTCATCGAGAACACGGTGCGCGAGAAGCTGCCGGAAGGCTTCCAGCGTTCCGAGTTCCTGCTCACCAAAGGCGCCATCGACATGATCGTCGACCGCCGCAAGATGCGCGAAGAGATCGCCCGCCTGCTGGCACTGTTGCAGAACCAGGCTGCCGAAGTCATCGCGTAAGCACCCGCATGTCGCCTGAACGGGGCCGCGTCCGCCAGGACCGGCCCCGTTTTTCATCCGCACCTGACGCCGATGCCGCGCGCGCGCTAAAATCGCTGTCTTTCCGCTCACACCATCGCCGCCAGACCAAGATGACCACTCCCGCCACCCTGCCAGAATGGCTCGCGCTGCTCGAAGCGCGCCACGCCGAAACCGTCATCAACATGGGCCTGGACCGCGTGCGCGCCGTCAAGGAACGCCTGCAACTGGCGTTCACGTGTCCCGTCATCATGGTGGCCGGCACCAACGGCAAGGGCTCCACCTGCGCGATGCTGGAATCGGTGCTGCTGCGCGCCGGCTACCGCGCCGGCCTGTACATCAAGCCGCACTTCCTGGACTTCAACGAGCGCGCCCGCGTCAATGGCGAACTGGCCAGCGACGCCATGCTGGTCGACGCCTTCGATGCGGTGGAAGCGGTGCGCGGCGACACGTCGCTGACCTACTTCGAGTTCACCACGCTGGCCATCCTGCACCTGCTGAGCAAGGCGAACCTGGACGTGGCGATCCTCGAAGTGGGCCTGGGCGGCCGGCTCGATGCCGTGAACGTCGTCGATGCGGACGTGTCGATCGTCACCAGCGTGGACATCGACCACGTCGACTACCTGGGCGGCACGCGCGAGCAGATCGGCTTCGAAAAGGCCGGCATCTTCCGGCCCGGCAAGGCCGCCATCTGCAGCGATCCGGTACCGCCGCAGTCGCTGGTCGACCATGCCAATGCCATCGGTGCCGACCTGTGGCTGATGGGCCGCGACTTCAATTATTCGGGCGACAAGCAGCAGTGGAACTATGGCGGCCGCAGCATGCGCCGCAACGCGCTGGCCTATCCGAGCCTGCGCGGCGCCAACCAGCTGCTCAACGCCTCGGCCGCGCTGGCCGCGCTGGAAGTGCTGCGCATCGAGCTGCCGGTGGGCGCGCAGGACGTGCGCACCGGCCTCGTCACCGTCGAGCTGCCGGGCCGCTTCCAGGTGCTGCCGGGCCGCCCGACCGTCATCCTCGACGTGGCCCACAACCCGCATGCCGCCGCGGCGCTGAACCAGAACCTGGGCAATATGGGCTACCACCCGTACACGTTCGCCGTGTTCGGTTCGATGCACGACAAGGACATCGACGGCGTCATCAAGGCCATCGGCGGTTCGATCGACCACTGGTGCCTGGCCACGCTGCCATCCCCCCGCGCCGCCAGCGGTTCCGAGCTGGCCGCGAAGGTGCAGGCGACCGTGCCGGACCCGCATGAGAAGACCGTCAACATCTTCGATACGCCTGCACAAGCTTTTGCAAATGCAATGAGCCGGGCCGGTGAGAATGATAGAATTGTGGTCTTTGGATCGTTCCTGACCGTGGCTGGCGTGATGGCCGCAAGGAAGTCCACGCTGCACTGACCCGCGGCAGCAGCCTCACCAACAATCACCGAGAAATTCATGCATGGGCTTGTTCTCTAAATTCGGCAAAAAGGAGCAGCAGTCCACCGAAGACAGCGGCTATTACCGCGCCGCGGACGACCGCGCGCTGACGGAAAGAGCGCGCTCGAAGCGGGCGTCGGCCAACGAGGCCGGCGGCGGTGCCAGCCGTGGCCGCGCGCGCAAGGAGGGCGCCGATCCGGTGCTGCCGGAGAAGAAGCGCGCACGGCGCCGCCTGGTCGGTGCGATCGCACTGGCGCTGGCCGTGGCGATCGGCCTGCCGATGGTGCTCGACTCGGAACCCAAGCCGCTGGCCAACGACATCGCCATCAATATCCCCGACAAGGACAAGCCGGCGGCCGCCGAAAAGGGCGGCGCTGCAACCGACGACGCAGGCAAGCCACCGCGCAAGGCGGCCCAGGCCGATGCGCTCGACCAGAGCGAGGAAATCGTCGAGCCGGCCGACGAGGCACCGGAACCGGCCCGCCCGGCCACGAAGGTGGCCAAGGCCGATGCGGTGCCGGTCGCTCCCGTCCATGTTGCTCCCGTGAAGACGGAAGCGCCGCAGGCCGCACCGAAGCCGGAACGCGTGGCGGAGCACAAGCCCGAACCGAAGAAGGTCGAGCCGAAGCCGGAACCGAAGAAGGCCGAGCCGAAGCCCGAGCCGAAGAAGGTCGCCGAGACGAAGCCGGAGCCGAAGAAAGCCGAACCGAAGCCGGAGCCGAAACACGAACCGAAGCTGGAAAAGCCGGCCGATGCCGCACGCGCCATCGCCATCCTGGAAGGCAAGCCGGCCGCCGCCAAGCCGGATGCCGACAGCGGCCGCTTCGTGATCCAGGTGGCGGCGCTGGCGGCCCGGGACAAGGTCGAGGAACTGCAGGGCCGGCTGCGCGACGCGGGCATCCGCTCGTTCACGCAGAAATCGCCCTCCGGTGACCTGACGCGCGTGAAGGTGGGCCCGTTCGGCAGCCGCGAAGAAGCCGAGAAGGCCCGTGCCAAGCTGCAGAAGCTGGGGCTGTCCGGCAGCCTCAGCCCGGCATGACGGTGGCGCGGCATTGACAGGTGTGGCATTGAGACGAAGCGGCTGGCCGTGACGATCTTCGACTACGTGGTGCTGTTCGTGCTGGGCGCTTCCGTCATCATCAGCATGGTGCGCGGGCTGGTGCGGGAGGTCCTGTCGATGCTGGGCTGGGTGGTGGCCTTCGTGGTCGCCAACGCCTGGAGTGCCGCGCTGGCGACGATGCTGCCGCCCGTGATTCCGGGCGAGGTGACGCGGCTGATGGTGAGCTTCGTGGTGCTGTTCATCGGCGTGCGCATCCTGACGGGCCTGCTGGCGATGGCACTGTCGGCGCTGATCGATGCGGGCGGCCTGTCGCTGGCCGACCGCGGCCTGGGCGGCCTGTTCGGTCTGGGGCGCGGCCTTGTAATCGTGCTGGCCGGCGTCATATTGTGCGGGATGACGTCGCTTCCCAAGGAAGCTTTCTGGCGCGATGCGCTGCTCTCCCCGCTTGCCGAGACGCTCGCCCTGACCGTGCAACCGTTTCTCCCCGCTGCCCTCGCGCAGCACGTGCAGTTCTAGTGCAATTCTCGCATTCCTTAAATCCGTAGGAGCATCATATGTGTGGCATCGTCGGCGTCGTTTCCCATCAACCTGTCAACCAGCTGCTGTATGACGCGCTGCTGCTGTTGCAGCACCGCGGCCAGGATGCGGCCGGCATCGCAACGAATCACAGCAGCATGTTCTCGATGCACAAGGCGAACGGCCTGGTGCGCGACGTGTTCCGCACCCGGAACATGCGTTCGCTGATGGGCAATTCGGGCATCGGCCACTGCCGCTACCCGACGGCCGGTTCGTCGTCGGAAGAGGAAGCGCAGCCGTTCTACGTCAACGCGCCGTTCGGCATCACGCTGGCGCACAACGGCAACCTGACGAACTGGGAACAGCTCAAGCAGGACATGTTCAAGAACGACCGCCGCCACATCAACACGGACTCCGATTCGGAAGTGCTGCTGAACGTGCTGGCCCATGAGATCCAGAAGGCCACCACCGGCTATTCGCTGGAACCCTCCACGCTGTTCGAAGCCGTGACGGTGCTGAACCGCCGCGTCGAAGGCGGCTACGCGGCCGTGGCGCAGATCGCCGACGTGGGCCTGCTGGGCTTCCGCGATCCGCACGGCATCCGGCCGCTGTGCTACGGCATCCTGGAGGGCGAGCAGGGCACCGAGTACATGCTGGCGTCCGAATCGGTGGCGCTGGAAGGCGCCGGCTTCCGCTTCGTGCGCGACGTGCTGCCGGGAGAAGCCGTGTTCATCGATGCGGAGAACAAGCTGCACAGCCGCATCTGCGCCGACAATCCGTCGCTGAACCCGTGCGTGTTCGAATACGTGTACCTGGCCCGTCCGGACTCCGTGATCGACGGCGCGTCGGTGTACAACACGCGCCTGAAGATGGGCGAGTACCTGGCCGAGAAGATCAAGCGCGAAGGCCTGGCCGACGATATCGATGTGGTGATGCCGATCCCCGATTCGTCGCGCCCGGCCGCGATCCAGCTGGCCCTGCGCCTCGGCAAGGAATACCGCGAAGGCTTCATCAAGAACCGCTACATCGGCCGCACCTTCATCATGCCGGGCCAGGCGCTGCGCAAGAAATCCGTGCGCCAGAAGCTGAACGCGATCGGCGACGAGTTCAAGGGCAAGAACGTGCTGCTGGTCGACGACTCGATCGTGCGCGGCACCACCAGCCGCGAGATCGTGCAGATGGCGCGCGATTCCGGCGCGAAGAAGGTGATCTTCGCGTCCGCCGCGCCGCCGGTGCTGTACCCGAACGTGTACGGCATCGACATGCCCACGCGCGACGAGCTGATCGCCCACGGCCGCACCGTCGAGGAAGTGTGCAAGGAGATCACGGCCGATGCGCTGGTGTACCAGGACCTGGACGACCTGAAGCGCTCGATCTCGGACGTGAATCCGGCGCTGACGAGCTTCGAGGCGTCCTGCTTCGACGGCAAGTACATCACCGGCAACGTGTCGGCGGACTACCTGGACCGCATCGAGAACGCGCGCCACAACCCCAAGGACAAGGGCAGCACCGGCGAGGATGCCGGCCGCACCCAGCTCAACCTGAACTACGCCACCACCGAAGCGTAATAGCACGGGCTCCTCACGGAGCCCGTGTTGTTTCCGTACCACGGGGGACAGTCCCCGTTTTTTGGAAATATTTCCTGAAAATGGGGACAGTCCCCGATTTAAGGCAATTAGTTTTACATGGATAAGAAAAACTACGGGTTCACCACGACCATCCTGCACGGCGACCGGCAGAAAACGATCGAGCAGGGCTCGCTGCACAAGCCCGTGCACACGTCCGTCGCGTTCGGCTACACGGATGCGCGCCAGCTGGCGGCTGTGTTCCAGGGCCGCGAGCCGGGCTTCCGCTACGGCCGCCAGGGCAATCCGACCGTCTCGGCGCTCGAAGAGAAGGTCAACAAGATGGAAGGCGGAGTGGCCACGCTGTGCTTCGCCACCGGCATGGCCGCCATCGGCGCCGTGTTCCAGGGCCTGTTGCGCGCGGGCGACCATGTGGTGTCGTCTTCCTTCCTGTTCGGGAATACCAACTCGCTGTGGCAGACGGTCGCGGGGCAGGGCGTCGGCGTCGATTTTGTCGATGCGACGGAGGTGGCCAACGTGGCCGCCGCGCTGAAAGAAAACACGCGCATCGTGTTCGTCGAAACGATCGCCAACCCGCGCACGCAGATCGCCGACCTCAAGCGCATCGGCGAGCTGTGCGCGGCAAAGGGCATCCTGTACATCGTCGACAACACGATGACGACGCCCTACCTGTTCCTGCCGAAGACGGTGGGCGCGGGCCTCGTCATCAACTCGCTGACCAAGTCGATCGCCGGCCACGGCAATGCGCTGGGCGGCGCCCTGACCGACACGGGCGCCTATGACTGGACGCGCTTCCCCAACATTTTCGAGAACTACAGGAAGGCCGCGCCGGCCATGTGGGGCATCACGCAGATCCGTGCGAAGGGCCTGCGCGACTTCGGCGCCTCGCTGGGACCGGAGGCGGCGCACCACATCGCCGTGGGCGCGGAAACGCTGGCCCTGCGCATGGAGCGCACCTGCGCCAATGCCAAGGCGGTGGCGGAGATGCTCGCGGCCGATCCGCGCGTGGCCGCGGTCCACTATCCGGGCCTGACGTCACACCCGCAGCACGGCATTGCCACCGAGCTGTTCAGGTCCTACGGTTCCCTGTTCAGCTTCGAGCTGCAGGACGGCATCGACCCCTTCGACTACCTGAACCGCCTGAAGGTGGCCGTGCCGGCGTCGAACCTGGGCGACACGCGCACGCTGGTCATCCCCGTGGCGCACACGATCTTCTTCGAGATGGGGGCCGAGCGGCGCGCGTCGATGGGCATCGCCGAGTCGCTGATCCGCGTCTCCGCCGGCATCGAGGACACGGCCGACCTGGTGGACGACTTCAGGAACGCGCTGGACGGCTGATGCGGCAGTTGCTTGCCTCGCTTCTGGTCATGATGCTGGCGGCATCGGTCGCCCGGGCCGAAGTCGTCATACCGCTGGCGCTGGAGAACGGCATCCCGGTGGCGCAGCTGTCGATCGCGGGCGGCACGCATCCGTTCACGCTCGATATCGGCTCGAGCCGCACGGTGCACCTGACGCGCGACGTGATGGACACGATCCCTGGCCTGCAGCTCACCGGCCGCAAGCTCAAGAGCCTGGACCTGACGGGCCGCATCGCCGAGCAGGACGAGTTCACGATTCCGGACCTGGTCATCAACGGCATCTCGTTCGGTGCCGTGACGGGCGTGGCATTCGAGCCGTGGGGCCTGCACACGGGCCCCGGCGCCGCCCAGCCGCGGCACTCCGTCATCGGCCTGGGCCTGTTCGCGCAACAGCCGTTCGTGTATGACTTTGCCGGCGCGAAGTTGCGCTTCGGCGCACCGCTCGCGCTGGGCACCGGCTGGCGCGAACTGCCGTACGAGAAGGTGCATGAAGGGATCGTCGTCCGACTCGGCAACGAGCGGGCGAGCTACCGGATGGTGTTCGACACCGCCGCCAATGTCTCCGTGGTCAAGCCGGCCAGCGTGCAGTCCCGGCGCGACCGGACGCACCGCTGCGACTTCCTCGGACCCGGCAAGCCATGCAAGTATGTGGCCATGTCGCTGGCCGGCGGCCCCGTGCTGACGCCGCTGCTGCTGCCGATGCCGGAGCGCTTCGAGCCGGACGGCCTGGCCGGCGCCGATTTCTTCCAGCACTACGCGGTGTATGTCGACCAGGCGAATGGCAAGGTGGCGCTGCGGCCGGCTGCCCGATAGCCGCTTTTTTTTACTGTCCAGCTCGTGGTAGGTGGGTCCGCGGCTCTGCCCTTCCGCGGAATGGCACTGCGCCGCTGGCACCTGGGCTGGGCACTCTGTGGCAGGACGGCCAGCCAGAGGACCTGGCCGGCCGGGCATTACCGGGAAATCACCAGGGCGCGGCGCCCGGCATGTCGTACGGGTGCTTCCAGCCGGGCAGGGCGGCGATACGGTCCAGCCAGGCCTGTACCAGCGGCGGATAGCTGACGCCCGCCTGCTCGGGCCAGTACATGTAGGAGCACAGGGAGATATCGGCCACCGACACGGTGTCGTCCAGCAGGAAGGCGCGGCCGTCGGCCAGCTCTTCTTCCAGGCGCACCATGTCCGCGCCGAAGCGGCGGCGGAACCAGCGCAGCACTTCCGGGCCGTAGGCGCCTTCGTCATCGAACTCCTGGCCGTAGCGCAGGTGCGCCATCGACAGGCCCACGCGGTTCGCTTCCCAGAACAGCCACTCGCGCACGCGTTCCAGCCGCTCCGGGGTCTCGCCGCCGTAGGCCTTCAGGTATTCGGCCAGGTGCAGCAGGATCGCATTGGATTGCACGTAGGGCTGCCCGTCCTGCACCAGCAGCGGCACCTCGCCATAGCGCGCCAGGCTGCGGAACGGTTCGGGACGGTCGCCGCGGGCGATGCGCAGGTCCACTTCATGGTAGTCGTGCGGCACGCCAGCCAGGGTCATCAGCAGCTGCACCTTGTAGCTGTGGCCGGATTCGCAGCTGCCGTAGAGAACAAATTGGGTCATCGGATCGGTACGCTTACAGTGAGAAGGATCGCATTATGCGCGATCCGGCGCTCAATGCCAGCTTCGCAACAAACCGACGGCCAGGCCTTCCAGCGCGAACTCGTCTTCCTCGGGGTTCACGGTGATCACCTTGAAGTCCGGATTTTCCGGCAGCAGCTCGATCAGCGAGCCGGTCTGGCGGTAGCGCTTCACCGTCACCTCGTTGCCGATGCGGGCCACGACCACCTGGCCGTTCTTGGCCGTGTCGACCTTTTTCACGGCCAGCAGGTCGCCATCCATGATGCCGATATCGCGCATCGATTCGCCGCGCACCTTCAGCAGGAAGTCCGGCCTGGCCGAGAACAGCGCGGGATCCACGTTGTAGCTCGTTTCCAGGTTTTCCTGGGCCAGGATCGGCGAACCGGCAGCCACGCGGCCGATCAGCGGCAGGCTCATCAGCATTGCGGCCGGCACCTGCGGCATCGGTCCCAGGTCGGCCACGCGGGAAGTGGAGGTGACCGGGCGTTCGCCCAGCAGCCGGATGCCGCGCGACGTGCCCGCCGTGATTTCGATGGCACCCTTGCGTGCCAACGCCTTCAGGTGCTCCTCGGCGGCATTGGCCGATTTGAAGCCCAGTTCCGCGGCGATCTCGGCGCGGGTGGGAGGGAAGCCGGTATTGTCGATGGCATCCCGGATCAAATTGAGAATCTGTTCCTGCCTTGCGGTGAGCTTGATCATGATGCTTGAATTCTCGGTATCGCCTGTGGAGAAGGCTGTGGATATGAACAGTCTGTATTTTTGTACAGTATCAACGAGAAAGCAAGGGTACACAGGCGCAAAAACCGGCGGCCAGCCCACTTTTCAGGAAATATTTCCTAAAAATGGGGACTGTCCCCGAATTTTAGAAATATTTCCTGAAAAAGGGGACAGTCCCCGATTTTTGGAAACATTTCTGTGGATAAGGATTCGTGCTTCGCGTCGAGGTACCCGAGCGTGGTTGAGGTGGCCGTCCGGCAGTGGCGTCAACGGCGCATCACGTAGGGGCGCTGAAGTGCGGTGTGCGTCGCCGCGGCAAGTGGCGTTTCTGCCGCGCTGGCGCGCAGTCGGGTAGCTGGTAATGTCAACCAAAACCTGCTATGCTTGCGGGCTTACCTCTTCCCACACCTGTCTTGACGCCAGGGTGGGCTATCAACACAGTCCTTAAGGGAGTTTGCATGCGTCACTACGAAATCGTATTTATCGTCCATCCGGACCAGAGCGAGCAAGTGCCCGCGATGATCGAACGTTACAAAGCCAGCGTGACCTCGCGCGGCGGTAACGTGCACCGCGTGGAAGACTGGGGCCGCCGTCAGATGGCGTACTCCATCCAGAAACTGGCCAAGGCACACTACATCTGCATGAACATCGAGTGCGACAACGACACTCTGGTCGAACTGGAAACCGCGTTCAAATTCAATGATGCCGTGCTGCGTCACCTGACCGTCAAGATGAAGAAAGCGGAAACCGCTCCTTCGCCGATGATGAAGTCGGTCCAGCGCGAAGACGCTGCCAAGAGCCACCGCGCGGAAGCTTCGGCTCCTGCCGCTGCGCCTGCCGCCGCTGCTGCCGCCTAATTTCGTCAGGGAGTTTCGCTGAACCAGCTCCAGTTTGTCGGCCTCATCACCGAACGGGAAGCGATCCGCTACACCCCGGCCGGCATGCCGATTGTGAATGCACTCTTGCAGCACAGTTCGCAGCAGATGGAGGCAGGCATTGCCCGGTTGACCGAGTTCGAAATTGCCGCGCTTGCCGCGGGCGAGATTTCGGGCCGCTTCAGCCAGGTGCCACTGGGGGGCATCTACGAGTTCACGGGATTCCTGGCAAAGAAAAGCCGCAACAGCAGTCGCCTGGTATTTCACATCATTGATTTTCGTCCCGCCAACGTGGGGCAACATTTAGATACAGGAGCCTAAAATGGCATTCGGTAAAAAGTTCGACAAAAACAAAGCAAAGCTGAAAGAAAAGCGCAAACAGCAGAACCCGCTGTTCAAGCGTAAGAAATTCTGCCGCTTCACCGCCGCTGGCGTTGAGCAGGTCGACTACAAGGACGTCGACACCCTGAAGGATTTCGTCCAGGAAAACGGCAAGATCATGCCAGCCCGTCTGACCGGCACCAAGGCGCACTACCAGCGTCAAGTGGACACCGCGATCAAGCGCGCCCGCTACCTGGCCCTGCTGCCTTACACCGATCTGCACCACGCCTGATCGCCGGCAGTACAGATAGAACCTGGAGAACACTATGCAAATCATTCTGTTGGAAAAAGTTATCAACGTCGGCAACCTGGGCGACGTGGTGAAGGTCAAGGACGGCTACGCACGTAACTTCCTGATCCCGCAAAAGCTGGCACGCCGTGCCACGACGGCCGCCGTGGCCGAGTTCGAAACGAAGCGCGCCGAACTGGAAAAAGCTGCCGCCGAAAAGCTGGCCGCTGCACAGGGCCAGGGCGAGAAGCTGAACGGCATGACCGTGACCGTGGCCCAGAAGGCCGGCGTCGACGGCCGTCTGTTCGGTTCCGTGACCAACTTCGACATCGCCGAAGCGCTGACCAAGGCCGGTTTCCCGGTCGAGAAAGCCGCCGTGCGCCTGCCGAACGGTCCGCTGAAGACCACCGGCGAGCACCCGGTGTCGGTTTCCCTGCACACCGACGTGGTTGTTGATGTGACGGTGGCCGTGCAGGGCGAAGCAGCGTAAGCCGCATCCTCAGCACCGACGGCGCCGGGATTTTTTTCCCGGCCGCCCTGTCAAAGTAAAAAGCCGGGTTCGTCCCGGCTTTTTTCATGGGAAGTCAGGTCGCTGGCGGCCGCCCCGGACCGCCAGAGCGCGGTGGCGCCGTGTTCCCCGAGCGACTTGTAAGTTGCTGTTGTTTATAAACTTTGACCTCCTTATGCAGGTATAATGCGCGCCATGAATGCCCCATCCGACCCGCAAGTCGATTCCCTCCGCATCCCGCCGCACTCGATCGAAGCCGAGCAATCGGTGATCGGCGGCCTGCTGCGCGATAACGCCGCGTGGGACCGGATTGCCGACTTCATGCACGCCGAAGACTTCTACCGCTACGATCACCGCATCATCTTCGAACAGATGATCCGGCTGATCAACGGCGGCAAGCCGGCGGACGTGATCACCGTCTTCGAGGCCCTGTCGATGCTGGGCAAGGCGGACGAGGTGGGGGGGCTGCAGTACCTGAACGCCATGGCGCAAAACACGCCATCGGCCGCGAACATCCGCCGCTATGCCGAGATCGTGCGCGATCGCGGCGTGCTGCGCAAGCTGATCACGGTCGCCGACGAGATCTCCGGCAATGCCTTCAGCCCGCAGGGCAAGGAAGTCAAGCAGATGCTGGACGAGGCCGAGTCGAAGATCTTCGCCATCGCCGAGCAGGGCTCGCGTGGCGCGGCCGGCTGGCTGGCCGTGCAGCCGCTGCTGACCCAGGTGGTCGAACGCATCGACGAGCTGTACAGCCGCGACAGCGGCAGCGAGATCACCGGCGTGCCGACCGGCTTCGCCGACTTGGACAAGATGACGTCCGGCCTGCAGCCGGGCGACCTGGTGATCGTGGCCGGCCGTCCGTCGATGGGCAAGACGGCGTTTTCCGTCAACATCGGCGAAAACGTCGCCATCGAGGCGGGCCTGCCCGTCGCCGTGTTCTCGATGGAGATGGGCGGCGCCCAGCTGGCCATGCGTATGCTCGGCTCCGTCGGCCAGCTGGACCAGCACCGCCTGCGCACCGGCAAGCTGAACGACGAAGACTGGCCGCGGCTCACGCACGCGATCCAGAAAATGAACGAGGCGCAGCTGTACATCGACGAGACGCCGGCCCTCAACCCCATCGAGATGCGGGCGCGCGCGCGCCGCTTGGCGCGCCAGTGTGGCAAGCTGGGCCTGATCATCGTCGACTACCTGCAGCTGATGCAGGGTTCCCAGCCGGGCGACAACCGCGCCGCCGAGATTTCCGAGATCTCGCGTTCGCTGAAGGGCCTGGCAAAGGAACTGCATTGCCCGGTCATCGCGCTGTCGCAGCTGAACCGCTCGCTGGAACAGCGGCCCAACAAGCGTCCCGTGATGTCCGACCTGCGCGAATCCGGCGCTATCGAGCAGGATGCGGACGTGATCATCTTCCTGTACCGCGACGAGGTGTACAACCCCGATTCGCCGGACAAGGGCACCGCCGAGATCATCATCGGCAAGCAGCGTAACGGCCCGATCGGTGCCATCCGTCTCACGTGGATCGGCATGTACACCAAGTTCGGCAACTACACCGGCAACCTGTCCGTCTACCAGGGCGACTAAGACCGGCCGGGACCGCATTAACAGCGGGCCATCCCATGGCCCGGCAGCACAACGAATCAATCAACGGAGAATAAAATGTTTGGACGCCTGATGCCCACCGAGGGCAAGTTCTTTGACCTGTTCAATCAGCACGCGGAGCTGTGCGTCAAGGGCGCGAAGGAAATGCTCGCCCTGATGACCAATTTCGACGACCTGGAAAACCGCGTCCACGCGATTGAAAGCATCGAGAAGCAGGCCGACAAGATCACCTACACCACGGTGGACCTGCTGCACAAGACTTTCATCACGCCGATCGACCGCGACGACATCCACAAGCTGATCACCAAGATGGACGACATCCTGGACATGATGGAAGACGCCGGCCAGACCGTGTCGCTGTACGACCTGCACGCCGTCACGCCGGAAGCGAAGCGCCTGGCCGAGCTGGTGCTGGCCTGCTGCGAGAAGGTGCGCGATGCCGTGGCCCTGCTGGCCAACATGGACAATGCCCGCGAAATCGTCGGCATCTGCGAAGAGATCGACCGCCTGGAATCGGATGCGGACCACGTGATGCGCGCCGCCATGTCGAAGCTGTTCCGCGACGAGCCGGACGTGCGCAACCTGATCAAGATGAAGGCGATCTACGAGATCCTGGAGACCGTGACCGACCGTTGCGAGGACGTGGCCAATATCATCGAAGGCATCATCGTCGAGAACGCGTAAGCCAGGCACAGCAGACATTCATCCATGCAAACCCTCCAAATCAGCATCTACGCGCTGGCGGCACTGATCTTCCTGGCCCTGATTTTCGACTTCATGAACGGCTTCCACGATGCCGCGAACGCCATCGCGACCGTCGTGTCGACCGGCGTGCTGAAGCCGCAGACGGCCGTGGCGATGGCAGCGTTCTTCAACTTCATCGCGGTCTTCGTGGTCGGCCTGAAGGTGGCCACCACCATCGGCAAGGGCACCATCGATCCGTCGGTGGTCGACCATTACGTGATCTTCGGGGCGCTGGTCGGCGCCATCGTCTGGAACCTGATCACCTGGTACTACGGCATTCCCTCGTCCTCGTCGCACGCGCTGATCGGCGGCCTGGTGGGCGCCGCGGTGGCCAAGGCGGGCACCGGCGCGCTGATCGCCGGTGGCCTGATCAAGACCGTCGTGTTCATCGTCATCGCACCGCTGCTGGGCTTCGTGCTCGGTTCCGTCATCATGCTGATCGTCTCGTGGGTGTTCGTGAAGTCCACGCCCCGCAAGATCGACGGCTGGTTCCGCCGCCTGCAGCTCGTATCGGCCGCCAGCTACAGCCTGGGCCACGGCGGCAACGACGCGCAGAAGACCATGGGCATCATCTGGATGCTGCTGATCGCCTCGAACCACGTGGCACCGACCGATGCGGCGCCGCCGACCTGGGTGATCGTCTCGTGCTACGCGGCGATCTCCTTCGGCACGCTGTTCGGCGGCTGGCGCATCGTCAAGACGATGGGGCAGAAGATCACCAAGCTCAAACCCGTCGGCGGCTTCTGCGCCGAGACGGGCGGCGCGATCACCTTGCTGATGGCATCGTTCTGGGGCGTGCCCGTCTCCACCACGCACACCATCACCGGCGCCATCGTCGGCGTGGGCTCGTCGCACCGCCTGTCGGCCGTGCGCTGGGGCGTGGCCGGCAACATCGTGTGGGCCTGGATCTTCACGATCCCCGCCTCCGCGTTCGTCGCCGCCATCGGCTGGTGGATCGGCACGCACATCATGTAAGGCTTGCGCCTTGCCAGCAAAGGGCGCCTTGGCGCCCTTTTTTATTGTCCAGCTCGTGTCACACGGGGTCAGGCACCGTGACACGAGCTCAGCAGCTTCCAGAGCTGTTCAGCTCGCGTCCTGGTGCCTGGCACCCTGACACGAGCTCGGCCGTGCGCAGCAGCGGCGCCGGAAGGAAAATTTCAGCTGCGCTACAATGTGACGATGTCTGCTGCCCTGAGTTCACTTTCCCGCTTCAAACCCGACAGTTTCACGCTGGCCCTGCTCACCACCGTCGCGATCGCTTCCGTGCTGCCGTGCAGCGGCGGAGTGGCGGTGGCGTTCGGCAACGTCACCACGGTGGCCATCGGCCTGCTGTTCTTCCTGCACGGCGCCAAGCTGTCGCGCGAGGCGATCGTGGCGGGCATGACGCACTGGCGCCTGCACCTGCTGGTACTGTGCTGTACCTTCGTGCTGTTTCCCATCCTCGGGCTGCTGTTCAAGCCGATCGCGCTGACGGTGCTCACGCCCGAGCTGTACATCGGCCTGCTGTTCCTGTGCATGCTGCCGTCCACCGTGCAGTCGTCGATCGCGCTGACGGCGATGGGCCGCGGCAATGTGCCGGCCGCCGTGTGCAGCGCCTCGGCCTCGAACTTCCTCGGCATCTTCATCACGCCGCTGCTGGTCAGCGCCTTCGTGATCCAGGGCCATGCCGCGCGCGATCCGATGGCGGCGGTGCTGTCGATCGTGCTGCAGCTGCTGGTGCCGTTCATTGCCGGCCAGCTGCTGCGCCGCTGGATCGGCAACTGGGTGGACCGCCACAAGCCGATGCTGAAATATGTCGACCAGGGTTCGATCCTGCTGGTGGTGTACACGGCGTTCTCGGAGGCGGTGACGGAAGGGCTGTGGCACAAGCTGTCCGCCACCTTGCTGGTGACGCTGGTGGTGGTGTGCGCCGTGCTGCTGGCGATCGTGCTGGCGCTGTCGCTGTACACCAGCCGCAAGCTGGGTTTCTCGCGCGAGGACGAGGTGACGATCGTGTTCTGCGGCTCGAAGAAAAGCCTGGCCTCCGGCGTGCCGATGGCGAAGGTGCTGTTTGCCTCGTCGTCGCTGGGCATGATCATCCTGCCCGTGATGCTGTTCCACCAGATCCAGCTGATGGTGTGCGCCGTGCTGGCGCAGAAGTTCGCCCGGCGCGAAGGCTGACCGTCAGTCCGGCGCGGGCGCGTCGACCAGCGTGGCGGCGCGCAGGGCGCGGATGCGGCGGTCGACGAAATAGCCGCCCGCTTCCACATATTGCAGATACACGCGCCCGCATTTGCGGCAGCGCGCCACCTCCGCGCGGTTGTACGGATACCAGCCCAGCGCCACTGGCGCGTCGGCGCTGTCGTAGCGCGTGCCGGCCGGATGGTATTCGGCGAACGTGGTGTCCGCGTAGGCATCTACGACGAGCGTGCCGATGGCCGCCAGCTGCTGCGGATCGAGCGTGGCCGGGTAGCTGATCCAGCCCTCGGCCGGCGTCGCCACGCAGTCGCAGCTGGCCGTCACGGCCTCCGATTGTGCGGCCAGCTTGGCCAGTTCGTCGCGTGTCATCGTCTCCATCGCGCCATTGTAGCGCGCCAGCCACTTGCGTTTATTCTCAATATTGAGATAAATTCCCACATATGGGAAATGACAACGACAACTTCGAAGCCCGGCTGATCGCCCGCCTGGCCGCGCTGCGCGAGCAGCACGGCTGGTCGCTCGACGAGTTGGCCACGCGCAGCAGCATCAGCCGCGCCACGCTGTCGCGCCTGGAGCGCGGCGAAACCAGTCCCACGGCGTCCTTGCTCGGCAAGCTGTGCGCGGCGTACGGCCTGCCGATGTCGCGCCTGATCGCCGCAGTGGAGGAGGGCGGCGCCCAGCTGGTCAGGGCGGCCGAGCAGCCCGTGTGGACCGATCCGCACAGCGGTTTCACGCGGCGCATGGTGTCGCCGCCGGCCAAGGGCCTGCGTGCGGAACTGATCGAGGGGCGCCTGCCGGCCGGCGCCGCGATCGACTACGAACAGCCGTCGCTGCCCGGCCTGGAGCAGCACCTGTGGATGCTGGACGGCCTGCTCGACTACACGCTGGACGGCACCGTCTACCGCCTGCAGGCCGGCGACTGCCTGCGCTTCCGGCTGTACGGCGCCACGCGCTTCGCCTGCCCGGGTCCGGCCGGGGCCCACTACCTGATCGCCATCTGCGAACCATGATTACCATCGACGAACTGGATGGCGACGGCGTGCGCGCCGTCGCGGACGACCTGGCCCGCGTGCTGCACGACTGCGTCGCCCACGGTGCCAGCGTCGGCTTCCTGCCGCCGTTCGGCCACGCCGAGGCGCACCGTTTCTGGATCGATGTGGCGCGCCAGGTCGACAGCGGCGCGCGCACCTTGTTCGTGGCCCGCGATACCGACGGCATCGTCTGTGGCACCGTGCAGCTGGCCCTGGCCACGCCGGCCAACGGCGTCCACCGCGCGGAAGTGAACAAGATGCTGGTGCATTCCGCCGCGCGCCGGCGCGGCATCGGGCGACTGCTGCTCGATGCGGCCGAAGCCCGCGCCCGCGCACTGGGCCGCACGCTGCTGGTGCTCGACACGTGGACCGGCAGCGGCGCGCAGCACCTGTATGCGCAGCAGGGTTTCCGCCCCTGCGGCGACATCCCGCAGTTCGCCCGGCTCGACGACGGCACGCTGGGCGCCACCACGGTGATGGCGAAGATCCTGGGCCCGGCGCTGCAGGTGCACGCCGAAGATCCCGGCTCGCCCGATGCCGAGATGCTGTTGGCCGAGCTGTCCGCCATCCTGCACGGCATCACGGGCGACTCCGGTGCCGCCTCGTTCGACGTGGCGTCGCTGCGTGGGTCGGGCGGCGTGTTCCTCGTCGCCCGCGATGGCGCGGGGCGGGCGGTGGGCTGCGGCGCGCTGCGGCCGCTGGAAGAGGGCGTTGCGGAAGTCAAGCGCATGTATGCACGGCCCGGCAGCGGTGCCGGTGCGGTCCTGCTGGCGCAGCTGGAAGCGCATGGCGCGCTGCTGGGCTATCGCGCCCTGTGGCTGGAAACGCGCAAGGTCAACACGCGCGCCGTACGCTTCTACGACACGCACGGCTACCTGAGCATCCCGAACTACGGCCGCTATATCGGCAACGACGCCGCCTTGTGCTTCGGCCGGCGCCTGTAGCTCACGGCGCCGCGTGGCAGCAGACGCACAGCTTGTTGCCGTCACGGGCGGCTGTCGTCGCGAAAGCGCAGCGGCTGGCCCAGCGTGTCCATCAGCGCCGCATAGAAGCCGAACGCGCGCGGGAAATCGCCCACGCCGATGAAGATATGCGACAGCATCGTCAGGCCCGCCGGCCTGAGGTCTTACGGGCCGGCCGCAGCGCCGCGATGGCCTGCATCACCTCGAACGAGCGCCAGGCCATCGCCACGCCGGCGGCCAGGAACACCAGCGCGAACACGGGCAGGTAGGCACCGCCGATCTGGGCGGCCAGCCACAGCGCCACCGTCAGCACGGCGATCGTCACGCACAGCCGCGTGGCCCAGCCCTCGTGGCCTTCCACGCGCGTGCTCAGGTTGCGGTGCGCCTGCGCCGCGAACACCTTGCCGCGCTGCCGGCCGGCCACCAGCATCTCGTGGCCCTCGGCGATCACCACCGGGTCGGTGGAGACGATCTTCACCAGCCGGCCATCCAGGCGGAACACGGCCGCGTGCACGGTGCTGGTGCCCGTCTTCGGGTTGTACGACACGGTCTTGCCGCGCCGGAGTTCCGTCACGGTGCCGGTCAGTTTTTCCATGGATGCTCCCCCAGCTCGACTTCCATGCCTTCATACGCGAGGAACACCTGCAGGTGTTCCGGCAACTGCCCGGCATGGCGCGCCATCGCTTCCGCGAACACGGCTTCCAGCTCGTCGTCGCTGCGCGTGGGTTCGTGGTGGGTGCAGTACAGCTGCCGTGCGCCGGTGCGCATGGCCATTGCCAGCGCGCTGTCGAACGTGCCGTGGCCCCAGCCCCGCTTGGACGGATACTCGTCGCGCGTGTAGGAACAGTCGACTATCAGCGCATCCACGCCACGCGCCAGCTCGTCGATGGCCGTGGTGCGCTGTGCCACGTGCGCGGCAAACGCGGCATGTTCCGGATGCTCCGCCGGGTACAGGTTGTACAGCGGCTCGTGGTCGCCCGTGAAGAACAGCGACTTGCCCTGGCAGTCGATGCGGTAGCCCAGGTCCGTCACCGGGTGGCCCATCACCACGTTGCGCACGACCGCATCGCCGACCGGGAAGGCCTCGCCCACCTGCAGGGTGCGGTACTCGACCGTTGCGCCCAGCTGCGTTTCGCTGACGGGGAAATAGCTGTTCTGCAGCTGCACGCTCATCACGTGCTCGATGCCGTTGCCGGTGTCCGGATCCGTCACGCCATGCAGGCGCACCCGGCTGTCCTTCAGGAACAGCGGCGTGAAGAAGGGCAGGCCGTGGATATGGTCCCAGTGGCTGTGCGTGATGAAGATGTGGGCGACGATGGGCCGCACGCCGGATGCCACCAGTGCCTGCGCAAGGCAGAACACGCCGGTGCCGCCATCGAGCACGATCAGCGTGCCGTCGTCGCTGCGCACCTCGATGCAGGTGGTGTTCCCGCCATAGCGCACCGTGCGCGGACCCGGCGACGGGATCGACCCGCGCACGCCCCAGAATTTGAATTTCATCCCTGCCCATCCTCCTGCCGCCATCCGGTCCATGCCAGGCCTGTTGCATCCGGCACCCGGCAGCGATCCGGCGATGATAGCGGTTTTTTGGCACTTTCCACACGGGAAGTTGCAACTTTGCCGCCCAACTATGGCAAATCGGCACAGGGCATGGATTCCCTTGTACAGGAGAAAAGGCGGCCGCTACACTTTGCTGCACCATGGCCGACCTGCCCGCTCCCCCCTCGTCCGCGCGCCGCGCCTGGCAGCGCTACCGGGCGCGCTGGCTGCTGGGCGTGCTGCTGACCTGTGGCGCCGCGCTGCAGGTCACGGGCTGGCTGCCGCTCGATCCGGTCGACCGGCTGGACACCTTTCTGGCCGGCCTGCGCATGCGGCTGGAACGTCCCGAGCTCGATCCCCGCGTGGTGATCGTCGATATCGACGAGCGGAGCCTCGCTGCCGTCGGCCGCTTCCCATGGAGCCGCGACGTGATGGCGCGCCTCGTCATGCGCCTGACACGCGAGTACCAGGTGGCGGCGCTCGGCTTCGACGTGGCATTCCCGGAGGCGGACGACAGCTCCGGCTACCGCGTGCTGCAGCGCCTGGCGCGGGATCAGCTGAAGGACGTGCCCCGCTTCGCCGAGCAGGTGGCCAGGCTGGAGCCGCAGATGGACTACGACGGCCTGCTGGCGCGTGCCATGGCGGGCCGGCCGGTGGTGCTGGGCTACGCCACCTCCGGCGTGCAGTCGAAAGGCGTGCTGCCATCGCCCGCCTTCACCGTCGACTCGCTGAACGGCCGCGCGCTGGCTGCCTGGCGGGCACCCGGCTACGAGGCCAACATCGCCCGGCTGCAGGCCGCGGCCCAGGGTGCCGGCATCTTCTCCGTGGTGCCGGATGCCGATGGCGTGCTGCGCTCCGTGCCGCTGCTGCAGAGGATCGGCGACGGCTACTATCCCGCGCTGCCGCTGGCCACCGTCGCCGTGGCCTTGCAGGCGCGTGCCATCGCGCCGCTGTGGGAAGGGGCCGTGGCCGGGCAGTCCGCCGCGCAGCGCGCCAGCGGCGGGCTCGATGCGATCGCGCTGTTCCACCCTGGCGGGCGCCTGCGCATTCCCGTCGGCGAGGGGCTGACCACCACCGTGCAGTTCCGCGGTCCCGGCGGCCCGGCGGGCGGCGCGTTCCGCTACGTGTCCGCGGTCGATGTGCTGCAGGGAGCCGTGCCGCCGGACGTGCTGCGCGGGGCAATCGTCCTGGTCGGCACCACGGCGGCGGGCCTGAACGACCTGCGCGCCACGCCCGTCTCGCCCGTCTACCCGGGCGTCGAGGTGCATGCCAACGTGATCAGGTCGATCCTGGACGGCAGCTTCAAGATCCGGCCGGACTACGCCGTGGCGGCCGAGCTGCTGCAGGTGCTGCTGGCCGGGCTGCTGCTGGCCGTCGCACTGGCCATGCTGGCGCCGGCATGGTCGGTGCTGCTCGCGTTGGCGGGCGCCGCAACGATCGCGGCTGGTAACTTCTACCTGTATCACGCGCACGATACGGTGCTGGACATGGCGATGGCGCTGCTGCTGGTGCTGGCCCTGTCCATCGTGAACCTGGCCTGGGGCTACTTCTTCGAGGTGCGCCGCGGCCGCGCGCTGGTGTCCCGCTTCGGCGAGTACGTGGCGCCCGAGCTGGTGGCCGAGATGGCCGAGAACCCGGACCGCTACAGCATGGAAGGCGAAAGCCGCGAGCTCACGGTGCTGTTCGTGGACGTGCGCGGCTTCACCACGATCTCGGAAAGCCTGCCGCCCCGCGAGCTGCGCGAGTACATCAACCGCTACCTGACGGCGATGTCCGCCGCTATCCGCGACAGCCACCGCGGCACGCTGGACAAGTACATCGGCGACGCGGTGATGGCGTTCTGGGGCGCGCCCGTGCCGTTCGCCGACCACGCGTACCGGGCAGTGGCCACGGCGCTGCTGATGCAGTCATCCGCCGCGCGGCTCGATGCGCAGTACCGTGCGCGCGGCTGGCCGCCGCTGGCCATCGGCATCGGCATCAACACGGGTGCCATGCATGTCGGCGACATGGGCTCCGCCATCCGCCGCGCCTACACGGTGATGGGGGACGCGGTGAACCTGGGCGCGCGGCTGGAAGGCCTGACGAAAATCTATGGCGTGGGCATCTGCGTGGGCGCCGCCACGTGCGCCGCCGCGCCGGGCTTCGCGTGGCGCGAGCTGGACCTGGTGCGCGTGAAAGGCAAGCAGGCACCCGTGGCCATCTTCGAGCCGGCCGGTGCCGCCGCCGAGCTGGGCGAGGCGGAACGGGCCGAACTGGCGCAGTGGCATGCGGCGCTGGCGCTGGTGCGCGCGCAGCGCTGGCAGGAAGCGCAGGCACTCGTCGCGGCCCTGCAGGCGCGCGTGCCCACCCGCACGCTGTATGCCCTGTATGCCGCCCGCATCGAACGCTATCTGCAGCAGCCGCCCGGTGACCACTGGGATGGCGTGACCGCCTTCGACACGAAATAGCCGGAGCTTCCTTGCAGGATCGACGTCATCGTGCGCGTGTCGTTTTACTGCAATTCGTCGCCGATTCGCTACCGGAAGTGATATTCCCGCCGGGAAGTGCGGGATAATCCTGCGACAGACCCGATGCTTTCGCCGGCCCCCGACCACCGACAACATGACCCGCCTCGCGCGCCTGATCGCCATGTCCTTCGTCACCGCCTGTGTCCCTGCCTGGGCCGCGCCGCAGGCCGCGGGCAGCGGCAACGGAAGCGGCAACGGAAGCGGCAACGAAAGCGGCAACGGCGCGGCGGCGCCGATCCGCTTCGCGGTCACGCGCTTCCACGTCACCGGCAACACGCTGCTGGCGGCGGACAGGATCGACGCGGCACTGGCGCCGTTCACGGGCCCGGAACGCGATTTCGGCGACGTGCAGCGCGCGCTGGAAGCGCTTGAAGCGCTGTACCGGCAGGCCGGCTACCACCTCGTGACGGTGGCGCTGCCGGAACAGGAACTCGATGGCGGCGTGGTGCACCTGCAGGTGGTGCAGACGACGATCGGCCGCGTCACCGTGAAGAACAACCGGTATTTCGACGAGGCCAACGTGCGCCGCAGCCTGCCGGGCCTGGCGGAACGCGTCACGCCGCATATCGGGAACATCTCGACCAGCCTGGCGCTGGCCAATGAAAACCCGGCAAAGAAAACTGGACTCACATTGCAGGGCGGCGAGCGGGATGGTGAAGCCGATGCGCTGCTGGACGTGGCGGACGAACCGCCCTGGCAGGTCATGGCCAATCTCGACAACACCGGCACCGCGCAGACGGGCCGCACGCATGCCGGCTTCGTGCTGCAGCACGCCAACCTGTTCAACCGCGACCATGTACTCAGCCTGCAGTACACCACCACGGCCGAGCATCCGGGCCGCGTGAAGGTGTACGGCATCGGCTATCACATTCCCCTGTACGCCGCGGGCGCTGCGCTGGATGTCTTCGGCAGCTATTCGAACATCGATTCCGGCACCGTCACGGCGGGCGTGTTCGACCTGGCCGTCAGCGGCAAGGGAGCCGTGTACGGCGCGCGCTACACGCACCATTTCGCCAGGCAGGGGCGCTACGCGGCGAAGCTGGTCGGCGGCATCGACTACAAGGCCTTCCGGAACAGCGTCCGGCTGCTGGGCGCCGCCGGCGCGAACGAACTGGGCAACGACGTGACGGTGCACCCGCTCAGCGTGGCCTGGCAGGGAGGCTGGACACCGGCCGGCAGCGAGCTGGCCGGCGCCGCCACGCTGGTGCGCAACCTGCCGGGCGGCTCGCGCGGTGGGCAGCAGGATTTTACGCGCGCCAGGATGCATGCGAAGGACGACTACACGCTGCTGCGCCTGTCCGGCAGCTACAGCCGCCTGCTGCCGGGGCTCTGGCAGGCGCGCGCCATCGTCAATGCGCAGCTGACGGCCGATGCGCTGGTGCCGGGCGAGCAGTATGGCGCCGGTGGCGCGGCGTCCGTGCGCGGCTTCAACGAACGCGAGATCGCGAACGACGCGGGCCTCGGCGGCAACCTGGAGCTGTACACGCCGGATCTGTGCGGCCGGCACGGCTGGCAGTGCCGCGCGCTGGCGTTCCACGACACGGCACGCGTGTCGCGCCGCCACGCGCTGCCGGGCGAACTGCAGTCGGCCACGATCGCCAGCGCGGGCCTGGGCCTGCGGCTGCTGGTGGCCCGCGCGGCCAACCTGCAGCTGGACTATGGCCACGTGCTCCGCGCGGGTGCCACCGGCCGCGCCAACGCAAACCGCCTGCACCTGCGGCTCGGCCTTTCCTATTGAGCTCATGACGAATCGAGCAGATGATGACTTGAGGTAGACGATGACTTCCTTGCCGCGCCCCCACCCGCACGCGCCGCTGCCCCGCTCCCTGCTGGCTGCGGCCATCGCCGCCGCTTTTGCCGCCCCGGCCTGCGCCAACCCGGCGCTGCCGCAGGTCGTGGCCGGCCAGGCCGCCTTCAGCCAGAACGGCAACGTGTTCTCGATCACGAACGCGCCGAACACGATCATCGACTGGCACAGTTTCTCGATCGGCCGCGACGAGATCACGCGCTTCGTGCAGCAGAACGCCGACAGCCGCGTGCTGAACCGCATCACGGGCCAGGACCCCAGCAGCATCCTCGGCGCGCTGCAGTCGAACGGCAAGGTCTACCTGGTCAACCCGAACGGCATCCTGTTCGGCCCGGATGCGCGCATCGACGTCAACGGCCTGGTGGCTTCCTCGCTGAACCTGTCGAACGCCGATTTCCTGGCCGGCCGCGAGCGCTTCGACGGCGCCGGCGGCAGCGTCGTCAACCAGGGTGCCATCACCACGCCAGACGGCGGCCAGGTGCTGCTGGTGGCGCCCGACGTGGAGAACACGGGCATCATCAATGCCCCGAACGGCGAGGTGCTGCTGGCCGCCGGCCGCAGCGTGCAGCTGGTCGATGCCGGCGATCCGGCCGTGCATGTCGTCGTCTCGGCGCCGGAAGATCGCGCGTTCAATCTCGGCGCCATCGTCGCGGCGGGCGGCCGCGTGGGCATCTACGGCGCGCTGCTGCACCAGCGCGGCAGGGTGAACGCCGACAGCGCCACGGCCGGCGCCGATGGCCGGATCGTGCTGCGCGCCAGCGGCACCGCGCTGCTGGAAGGGGGCAGCCGCACCAGCGCCCGTAACGCGACCGGCACAGGCGGCACGGTGCAGGTGACGGGCACCGAGGTGGCACTGGCCGGCGACGCCAGCATCGATGCGGGTGCCGGCGTGCTGCTGCAGGCCACGCACGACATCACCTTCGGCGCCACCGCGACGATCGACGCGGCCGCCGAACTGACGGCGCAGGCGGGCAACGACATCCGCGTGGACGCCGCCCTGGCCACGGAGGGCGGGGCCATCACGCTATCGGCCAACGATGCCGCCACGGGCGCGGCCAGCGGCACCGGCGCGGTGCATGTCGATGGCGCCATCGCCAGCAACGGCGGAACGATCACGCTGCGGGGCGCCGGCGTTTCGATCGATGCCCCGCTGACCGCCAGCCAGGGCGGTGTGGTGATCCTCGACGGGGGCGACGGGACGGTAACGCAAAGCGCGCCGATCACGGCCGCCAGCCTGAGCGCGAGCGGCAGCCAGGTCGCGCTGGGCCACTTCGGCAATGCGGTGGACCAGCTGGGCGGCAGTGCCGGGGCAGGGGACTTCACCTACCGCACGGCGGGCACGGTGGCCATCGCTGCGGCAGGACTGTCCGGCGGCCATGTGACGCTCGACGTGGCCGGGGGCTTCCACCAGGACGACACGGCCGGCGGCATCGTCGCCGGCTCCCTGACGCTGGTCGCCGCGGATGGCGCCATCGCCATGGCCAACTGGAGCAACCGCATCGGCCGCCTTGCCGTGGCAGGCGGCCGGTCGATCGACATCACCAGCTATGACCAGGACCTGGCGCTCGATGCGCTGGTGCAGCCCGCGGGCCGGGCGGGCAGCCCGCCCCTCGAAGCGCGCGTCGAAGCCCGCTACGGCACGCTGAGCGTCGGCCAGGTCGACGCCGCCAACAACCGCCTGCAGCTGGGCGGCGCCAGCGTGGCCCTGCAGCCGGATGCCAGCGTGCGGGCCGGTACCGTGGACCTGGTGGCTGGATCGGGCACGCTGGCGACCGGCGCGGGGTCTTCGGTGACCGCCAATGCCGTGCGCCTGGCCGGGCTTTCGATGGCGCTCGAGGGCAGCATCGTGGCCACGCCCGACGCCGCCGGGGAGGGCGGCATGGTGCGCATTGCCTCGCTCGGCCAGGGCTTCCGGCTGGGCGGCGGCAGCGACGGCGACGGGCCCGGCGTGCAGCTCACCAATGCCGAACTGCTGGGCATCAGCGCCAGCACCCTGTTCTTCGATGCGACCTTCGGCGGCTACGGCGGGCCGATCGCGATCGCGGGTCTCGACCTGACCGGCGCCCACATCGGCCTGCTGGCGGCCGAAACCACCCGTGGCATCGCGGTGGCCGGCACCAACCTGCTGCCGGCGACAGCGCTGTCGCTCACGGCGCGCGAGGGCATCGCCAGCACGGGCACGCTGGACGCCACTGCCGTCACGCTGCGCGCCGCCGCACTCGATATCGCGGACACCGTCACGGCCGGCACCGTGTGGTTGCAGGCCTCCGGCGACCAGGACATCGTGGTGGGCGGCACCTGCCCGGAGCAGCCCTGCCTGGCGATCACGCAGCTCGCCAGCATCGCCGCGCCCACCGTCCACATCGGCACGCCGGCCGGCATTGCAGACGGTGCGGGCGGCGCGATCCACGTGGCCGGCATCGGCACTGCCGGCGATGCCACGGCACGCAACGCACGCACCACGCGCATCACCCTGCACAGCGGCGGCAACGTGACGCAGGGCGGGGCGATCGACGTGCCGGCGCTGGGCGTGAACGCGGCCGATGGCGACGTGCAGCTGGCCAGTGCCGCCAACCACGTGGCGAACCTGGCCGTGCTGGCTGGCGGCAGCGTGGCGTTCCGCAACGACGCGGACCTGGCGGTGATGCGCCTCGCCGGCAACGACGGTGCGGGCTTCGACGTCGACCTGGACGGCATCCTCGGCACGGCGATCGCGCTGGACGTGGCGGGCTCGCTGTTCACGGCCGGCGGCGCGGCCGCCGGCACGATCCGCGGCGGCTCGCTCGACGTGACGGCCGGCGGCAGCATTGGGGCCGCCAGCGGCGCGCTGGCCACGGCCGTCGGCCGGCTCGATGCGCAGAGCACGGCCACCGGCGGCATGCAATCCATCCATATCCGGAACAATGCGCCCGGCTTCGCCAACGCGCTGGCCGTGCACAGCCTGAAGCTGGGCCTGAACAACGGCGGCTCGATCACGCTGCACAACCATGGCGCCACCACGATCGAGGAAGGCGGCGAGGTCTCGACCGGCAACGGCGATATCGCCATCACGGCGCACAGCCCGCTGACGGTGGACGGCACTGTCACCACGGGGAGCGGCAACATCACGCTCGAAGCGGGCAGCAGCGGTTCGTTGGCGGACCGGCTGGTGCTGGGCCCTTCGTCGCGGGTCACGTCGGCCACGGGCAGCATCCGCCTGCTGGCCGGCGCTGCGATCACCGTGGCGCCGGGAGCAGTGCTGGCGGCGCCCGGCATTACGCAATCGCCGAATGGAAACGACCCGCCCGTCGATCCGCCACCGCCACCGCCGCCGCCGCCACCGCCCCCACCGCC
>NZ_VLLB01000010.1 GCF_007830455.1 Pseudoduganella lurida
CTTTTTCCATTTCAGGTTTTGTGTTTGTGCGACAAACTAGTGAGCAGAGTATTGTCCCTGCGGACAATACGGTCCTCGGGCTCGAAGGGTTTCGCCTGCAAGCGGAACCGCGGCCCGCAGGATGTGGGAGAGCCCCGTCCGCTCCGCCAGCATTATGGAAGGCGCTGTCATCGAAAGGTGACAGCGCCTTTTCATTTGCAGGTTTTCATTTGCGTTTGTGCTACAGAACACATTCGCGTCTGGCTAAAACCAGCGACAATGAGCGTGCAACTTTCTTCTACCGCACCCTCCTGGAGCTCCCGTGATTTTCGGTTTTCTCAAGCCGCCTCCCCTGTCGCCGCGCCTGACCCGCCTGCGCGAGACCGTCCTCCTCAATACCCTGACACCGCTGGAACTGAAGATCGTCGATGGCCTGATGCACGAACGGCGCTACCTGGCCGGCGAGATCATCTTCGACGAGGGCGAGGAAGGCCAGGCGCTGTACCTCGTCACGGCCGGACACGTGCAGATCAGCCGTACCGTGAACGGCGTCCCAGAGATCATCACCGAGCTGTCGCCGGGCGCGTTCTTCGGCGACCTGGCCCTGCTGGACAATTCCCCCCGTACCGCCCAGGCCCGCGCCTGGGACGACTGCGAGCTGGCCGTGTTCTTCCGCGCGGACTTCATGAGCCTGATGGAAACCGATGCCGTCATCGGCTACAAGATCTCGCTGGCGCTGGCCCGCCACATCGGCGCGCGGCTGCGCGAGCGCATGTCGATCGACGCGCCGCACATGGAGGTGCTGTGACGCAGGACCAGCACCAGTCCGGCCCGATCGTCTGGTGCGGCATCATTGCCGCCACGTGCGCGCTGGTCTTCCTGATGCAGCAGGTGCTGTGGCTGTCCGTGCCGTTCCTGCTGGCCGTCATCCTGTACTACGTGATGCTGTCGCCATTCCAGCGCCTGCTGCGCATGGGCTTTACCCGCAATACGGCGGCGGTACTCGTGGGGTTCGGCTTCGGCATCGTCACGCTGCTGGCGGCGCTGATCGCGATCGTCTGGATTCCCGCACCCGAAACGGGCTGGGCCAACATGCCCACCCGCTACCTGTCCGCCGGCGTGGGCTTCGTGCGCAACATGCTGGCCGCGCTGGAACACCAGTTCCCGTTCCTGCAGCCGGCCCACCTGGGCGATTCCGTCGAGCGCAACCTGGCGCTGTATTCGCGCGACTTCCTCCAGCATCACCTGACGGACCTGCTCGTTGCGATGGCGGCCTGGGTGCCGTCGCTGCTGCTGGCGCCGTTCCTGTCGTTCTTCTTCCTGCGCGACGGCCGCCGCTTCAAGCGCTTCCTGGCGCGCGCCGTGCCGAACGCGTTCTTTGAAAAGACGCTGTTCCTGCTGCACGAAGTCGACCAGACGGCGCGCCGCTATTTCCAGGGCATGCTGAAGCTGACGGCGATCGACACGGTCGTGCTGGCGCTGGGCCTGTGGGCCATCGGCCTGCCGTCGCCGCTGCTGCTCGGGCTGATCGCCGCCGTGCTGGCGTGGGTGCCGTATGTCGGCTCGATCGTCGGCTGCCTCGTCGTGATCCTGGTGGCATCGATCGAGGCGCCGGACAACAACGTGGTGGCCTACAGCGCGATCTGCGTGTTCATCGCGGCGCGCCTGCTGGACGATTTCGTGTTCATGCCGATGACGCTGGGCCGCAGCCTGCGCATCCACCCGCTGGTGACGGTGGTGATGATCTTCATCGGCGGCGCGCTGGCCGGCGTGACGGGCCTGATGCTGGTGCTGCCGCTGCTGGGCGTGGTGATGGTGGTGGGCGAGACGCTGGGCGTGCTGATCACGGATGCGCGGCTGCAGGCGCGGCACCGGTATGCGCGCTCGCTGCGGGTGAAGGAAGCGAGCGTGGACCTGAAATAGTTGCCAGAAAAATGGGGTCTGTCCCCATTTTCGAGGCAACAAAAAAAGGGGAGCCGAGGCTCCCCTTTTGCTTGCGCCGATAAAGCTTACGCGGCGGCGGCCAGCGTGGCCTGCTCCGCTTCCACTTCGTCGTCGCCGGAGCGGATCAGGTGGTCGAAGGCGGACAGTGCGGCCGTCGCGCCGGCGCCCACGGCGATCACGATCTGCTTGTACGGCACGGTGGTCACGTCGCCGGCGCCGAACACGCCCGGTACCGAGGTCTGGCCCTTCGCGTCGATCTCGATCTCGCCATGCTTCGACAGCGCCACGGTGCCCTTCAGCCATTCCGTGTTCGGCACCAGGCCGATCTGCACGAACACGCCTTCCAGGTCGACACGATGCACTTCATTCGTGTTGCGGTCCTTGTACGACAGGCCGTTCACCTTCTTGCCATCGCCATGGATCTCGGTCGTGGCGGCCGACATCAGGATCGTCACGTTCGGCAGCGAGCGCAGCTTGCGCTGCAGGACGGCGTCGGCACGCAGTTCGTTACCGAACTCGATCAGCGTCACGTGCTGGACGATGCCGGCCAGGTCGATCGCCGCTTCCACGCCCGAGTTGCCGCCGCCGATCACGGACACGCGCTTGCCCTTGAACAGCGGACCATCGCAGTGCGGGCAGTAGGCAACACCGTGGTTGCGGTATTCCTTCTCGCCCGGCACGTTGATCTCGCGCCACCGTGCACCGGTGGACAGGATCACGGTCTTCGCCTTCAGCACGGCGCCGGTGGCCGTGTGGATCTCGTTGACCTTGCCCGGCACCAGCTTCACGGCACGCTGGGTATTCATGATGTCGACTTCATATTCCTTGACGTGCTGTTCCAGCGCCACGGCGAATTTCGGGCCATCGGTTTCCTTGATGGAGACGAAGTTCTCGATCGCCAGCGTATCGAGCACCTGGCCGCCGAAACGCTCGGCCAGCACACCCGTGTTGATGCCTTTGCGGGCCGCGTAGATCGCGGACGCCGCGCCGGCAGGACCGCCGCCGACGATCAGCACGTCGAACACGTCCTTCTTGTTCAGTTCAGCCGCCTGGCGGGCACCGGCGTTGGTGTCCAGCTTGGCGAGGATTTCTTCCACGTTCGTGCGGCCCTGGCCGAAGTGCTGGCCGTTCAGGAACATCATCGGTACCGCCATGATCTGGCGCTCTTCGACTTCCTTCTGGAACACGCCGCCATCGATCGTGGTGACCTTGATGCGCGGGTTGATGACCGACATCGTGTTCAGTGCCTGCACGACTTCCGGGCAGTTGTGGCACGACAGCGAGATGAAGGTCTCGAATTCGAAATCGCCGTCCAGGTTGCGGATCTGTTCGATCGTCGCTTCGTCCAGCTTGATCGTGTGGCCGCCCACATGCAGCAGGGCCAGCACCAGCGAGGTGAACTCATGGCCCATCGGGATGCCGGCAAAACGCACACCGATGTCGGTGCCGGCACGGTTGATCGAGAACGACGGCTTGCGCACGTTGGCAGCGTCGTCCCGGACCAGGGTGATCTTGTCGCTCAAGCCGTCGATATCGGCGAGCAGTTGCTGCATTTCCTGCGCTTTCGCAGAGTCATCCAGCGATGCAACGATCTCAATCGGCTGCACCACTTTTTCCAGATAGGCTTTCAGTTGGGTTTTGAGATTTGCATCCAGCATGACATTTCCTTTTTCTGCATTCTGTTTGCTGCCGGGCACACGCCCGGCAGCTGTACTACCTACTTTTTATTGCTTAGATCTTGCCGACCAGGTCCAGCGACGGGGTCAGGGTGGCAGCGCCTTCCGACCACTTGGCTGGGCACACTTCGCCCGGGTGGGAAGCAACGTACTGGGCAGCCTTCACTTTGCGCAGCAGCTCGGTTGCATCGCGGCCGATGCCGTTGTCGTGGATTTCCAGGACCTTGATGAAGCCGTCAGGATTGATCACGAAGGTGCCGCGCAGTGCCAGGCCTTCTTCTTCGATCAGCACCTGGAAGTTGCGGGACAGCGTTGCGGTCGGGTCGCCGATCAGCGGGTACTGCACTTTCTTGATGGCGTCCGACGTGTCGTGCCATGCCTTGTGGGCGAAGTGGGTGTCGGTGGAGATACCGTACACTTCCACGCCCAGCTTCTGGAATTCGGCGTAGTTATCGGCCAGGTCTTCCAGTTCGGTCGGGCAGACGAACGTGAAGTCAGCCGGGTAGAACACGAAGACCGACCACTTGCCCTTCAGGGACTCTTCGCTCAGTTCGATGAACTTGCCGTTGTGGTAAGCATTGGCTTTGAACGGCTTGATTTGGGTGTTGATCAGGGACATTTGCGTTTTCCTCGTGAGGGTTGTGAATCAATGAGTACGTAGTTTAACGAGCTCTCGGCTATTTGAAAAATTGATTGTCACAATAAAGTCAATTGAGTTTGACTATCGTGACAGGCTAGCGAGACCCGGTATTATCGTCGTTCCAGGCCGTCGTGCACCAGCGGCCCGAACAGTGCTCCGTGGGGGACTTATTAATGAGATAATATTTTCCTATAGCCAGTATTCACGGGTCGCGTTCCGACCACCGCCGAGCACACGCCTATGCCCTGCACGAATCCACAGAACCCGAACTGCCCGAACTGCAACAAGTCCGGGCTGGCCATCCTGCCGGTCCGCTACGCCGTCGTACCGCAAACCATCGATGCAGCGCTTCCGGCACCGCTGGGCAACAAGGTCGCCGACGTCAAGCTCACCCAGTACAAATATGCGTTGCGGACACTTCGGCAGGGGTACCTCTACGTATTTCACGAGAAGCATCCGCGCGGCAGCCAGATCACGTGGGAGGTCTACAGCGTCAGCGAGGCGGGAACGCTCTGGAAGCAGCTGTCGCCGGAAGCGATGAAGCCCGTGAACGAGGAACCGGCCTGCTCCCGCGACGGCCATAACCTGCCCGCCTCCGTCATCACCATCGAATCACCCGAGAAATGCAAGCGGGTCTGGATCGCGTTTTCCGAGCATCGCTGGAGCAAGGAAACCTTCGACGACTTCGCGAAGGACGCGAAGATGCGAGATCGCCGCATGCAGACGTTCCTGCCGGCGACATGGGTAACGGCCGGCGGCTACCGGCATGGCCTGCCGGCCACCAGGGCGAACATCGAGCAGGTCCTGGAATACAAGCCCGGCTTCCATGCCGATACGCTGAATGGTGCGGCGATTCCGGCGATCAGCGAGGAAAGCGGCGCGCACAGGCAGCGGTCGCTGGCGATGCTGACCACGCGCTACAGGGCCGTCGCGCGCAAGGACCAGAGCGAGCCGCTGGCGAAGCTCATGCAGCAGATCAGCCGGAACCCGAAAGGCAAGGACCATCCGCCCATCATGATCGGCTTGTGGGATGCGGTGGGCATCGTCCATGAACTGAACGGGTTCCGTAACGAGACCACCGGCTGGGTGGAGAAGTACAACGCCGAACGCGATTTGCAGGTGTCGGCCATGATGGCCATCGAAGGCCTGAAGAACGCGCTGTCGAAAAAGGCGGCCGAGGACGTCGACGAATATCAGAAGCAGGCCATCGAGAATTCCACGTGGCAGGGCGACACCACCCAGCGGCGTCTCAACGCGGCAAAACTGCCGGCGCCGCAGCGCGCCAACCAGCTGGAAATCTGCGACATCATCGATGACTGGAAACAGCGCAAGGTGCCCGGCTCGCTGTACATGATCAGGCTGGATCAGGCGAATTACCTGAGCGAACCGGCGCGCGGCGCGGAGATCGCCCAGATCAAGAAGGAAGCCAACGAGCTGGTGGCGCTGCGGCAGAAGAACGCAGCAAAGAATATCGAAGGCGCGCGCGCCAATGCCTGGGCAAAGTATGAGGATCAGCTGGCTGGCGGGGCTGGGGGGAAGAAGCTGTATGAGCTCTACAAGATCAATTACGACAAATTCCTGATGGCCGCCGCCAGGTTGATGAACGAGCGTGCCGCCGATCTCGTCACCTGGCTCGAATCGCGCTATCTGGTCGACGCCTTCACGGAATTCCACGGTGCGAGTATTGCAGATGGCATTGCTTACGATGCGCACGTCGGGCAGGCTATTTTCGGCATGCAAACGAGCGAGGCTGGCCAGAAGAAACTCGATGCCTGGATCGAGGACCTGAAAACCGGCGAGCAGAATCTGCTGTGGCGATCGGTCGCCCTCAACCAGACCGCCGGCCTGGCCGAGCTGGACAGCTACCTTGCGGAAGCGGCGCAACATGCCGCCAAAAAAACACCCGGCGGCTCGATCGACTGGCTGACCACCATGTCGAAATCGCTCAAGGCATTGATCGACACCTACAAGAAATTCGCCAGCTTTAACAGCTCGAACACGGATGCCGCTTCGGAGAAAGGCAGCAAGGCCTTCGGCGTCAAGCTCAACCCCATCAATGCCCGTGGCACGGACCTCGTCGTGATGACGGCCGGGGAACGTATTTTCGGCCAGTTCCGTATTTTCGGCCTGGCCGACTACGCCAGTGAAAAGATGATCCAGCATCTCTTTGGCGTGCGGGCCCTGCTGACACCTGCGGAATCGCTGAAGCTGATCAATGTTCAGGTAGCGAACGAACCGGCAGTCCGCTCCCAGCTCCTGAAAAGCCTGCGTGAATCGAAAGCCGGCTCGCTCAGCGCCGCAAAGGAGTTGAAGACCAAACAATCGGAAGCGCTGGGCAAGGCCTGGAAGGATTTCAACGAGACCAATGCCAAGGCGGCCAACTCGATGCGCGATGCAAGACTGGCACTGCTGATCATGCTGGTCGAAGGCGTCAATTTCAGCAAGCTGCTCAATGATTGCCTGACCAAGAATGACAAGAAGAGCTGGCTGTCGTTGGCCGCATCCGGCATGACGATTTCCAGCGCCCTGTTCGATCTGGCGACCGTGCCGGTGAAGGCGGTTGCAAAAGGCGCCGGCGACAGCTGGTCGTTCCAACGGCTGAAGCTCATCGGCGGGGTACTCAGCACGCTGGCCGCTTCCCTGACGGCGTATATCGATGTCAACGAGGCGGAAAAAAAGCGGGCACAGGGCGAGCGGCTGGTGTCTTCCCTTTACCTGCTCAAGGCATTCGTCGGTGGCACGGGCGCCGTCCTGACCTTCGCGACCACATTCACGTATTCCGCACCCGTGCTTGGCCGCATGCTGGGCAGACCAGCCCTCGGCACGGCCGCGCGGGTCGCTGGCGGCCGGGCGGCCGCGATCATTGCGACGCGCATCCTGTTCATGTCGGTGGGCGCCTGGGTCACCGTTGTCGCTTTCGGCATCCAGATCCTGATCTGGGTGTTCAGCAGGAACGATCTGGAGATATGGTGCGCCCGGTGCACGTTCGGCGTCGATGGCAAATCCGACGAACGGTACAAATCCGTCAACGAACAAACCACGGCCCTGGAAGATACGATGGTCGGCATGGGCATGGCACCGGCGCCCGCAGCGAAGACGCCAACAGCACAAGAACTTCTGGCACTACCTCGGCCAAGTGTCGAGGAAATGATGATGCATGATTAAGGCGACTGCAAACCGATGACTGACTTTGTTGAACATCCACGCGGCGACGGACTGGTACATATCGGCGGCGTCATCGAGAATTACCGGGTGGTCCGTGAATCCGCGAGCTTTGTCTTCACAAAAGGCGATCAAAGGAGCTTCGGGGCGATTGCCATCGCCGCTTCGCTGGCCGGACTGGGCGCACAGGCCATCTCGGTTGCAAGCAATGCCACCGCGCTGGACGAGGAAGCCGATCACGTCCATTTCGACATCGACGGGTTGGCCGTCAGCGGCTGGCTATGGCGCAGTCCGTTCAAGGAAGGCGACCGCGTCGAGATTGCAGCGGAGTGGCGCTCCGATCACTACGAGGTGTTCGGCATCGCCAGACCGGCAGACAGAACGATTGCCTTGTACCCTCACTGCACGCGCGGCAAGGTCACGCACATCAGGAACGCGATCAAGTGGCTGATTTATGCCGCCATATTCTTCGACGTCGGTGTGGTGGCACTTTCCAGCACGCTCAATACGACCATCGTCGAATACTGGACAGGCGCCTTCAAGGCTGGTGCGGGATGGGTCATCGGCGCCATCCATCTGGTCATGGCTTTCGCTGTCTACAGCATGACAAAAAAATGGCTGCCGTTCGTCAGGGTGGCGGAAAAAGTATTCAGCACGCTGGGATTGCCGTCTCCGGGCAATGTGGACCTCGTGAAGTCATCGCGCGGCAAGCAGCAACCCGACGACACCTTCGAATTCGGCGCCATGTACTTCCGCTATTGATCCGTCGATGACCCGCTTTGAAAAAATACCGTCGCCCGATGGCCTGGTGAGGCTGAGCGGGACGATTTCGGATTATCGGGTCACGCGACAGGAAGCCAGTTTCTTCTTTACGAAAAATGACCAGGCTGGATTCGGCGTGATCGCCGTCGCGCGTCGTTAGCGGGACTGGGCGCGCAGGCCGTTTCCGTTGCAAGCAATGCCTCAGCGATGGAAGAGGAGGCAGATTATGTATCCTTCATGCTTGACGGCAGGCGCGTCAGTGGCTGGCTTTGGCGCAGCCCGTTCAGGGATGGCGATGTGGTGGAGGTTGCCGCAGAATGGCGCTTGGACCAGCATGAATGTTTTGCCATTGCCCGACCGTCGGATCGAACAATCGCGTTATATCCGCACTGCACACGTACCATAAGACCCCACATACTGAACGCCATCAAATGGTGGATTTATGCGTCGCTATTTTTCGAACTTGTTCTGTTAGCGATAGCTAGTACGATGGACCCCATGACGACGAAACAGGTCTATACACGAACGTTCAGCGCAGGTGGAGGCTGGGTACTGGCAGGAATTCATGGCTTCATGGCTGTTGCGGCGTACAGCATGACTCGAAACTGGATTCCTTTCACTCATATCGCGGAAAATGGGTTCGTGCTATTGGAATTGCCAAATGCTTCAAAAATAGATCTCGTGAAATCGTCCCGAGGCAAGCATCAACCCAACGACACGTTCGAATTCGGCGCCATGTATTTCAGGTACTAGCCCGCAGCGCCAGCCTGCTGCTGCCCGATCAACGCCTCCAGGCGATCCGCGGGCAGGCCCGTGATATCCTCGACAGCACCGCCATAGAACTCGCCCTGCGTCGTCAGCTTGAACACTTCTGCCAGCCGCGGATCGGCATGGAATTCCGGCCCCAGCGTCAGCGCATGGCTGGCGAACAGCACGCGATCCTGTGCGTCGATGATGTTATAGCGCGTGGCGTGCTGCATGGCGCCGAGGATGGCACGCGCATCGATGCGCGCCGCACCGTGCGCCGACCGCACCCTCAACCAGGCGGCGTGCAATGTCGCATAGTCATCCACCTGCGCCCACTGGTCCGGATGCAATGACAGCCTGGCCGATGCGGGCACGCTGTCCACTGCCGCAGGCAACTCGTGATACTGCAGTTGCTGCGCGCGGCTGAAGCCGACAAGCGTCGTGGCAGGCCCCAGCAGCTGCCGCTTCTGCGCCGGATCCAGCGCAAGCCATAACCATTCGCGTACGCCGGGATCCTGGAACCGCAGCAGCTTGTTCAAGCCGCCCTGCACATGCAGATGGCAATTCTGCGCCCAGTGCTGCGCGACGACGGCAGCGTCGTTGCCGGTGCGGATCCAGCCCGCGATCGGCTGGCCGTTGGCTGCCGCGAGATGATCCGGCTGCCACGCCTGCCACGCGATCCGCACGCTGTCGCTGAATACCGCGGCGTCGCCGGACCGCCGCAGATCGAGCGGCACGAGATATGGCGCGAACTGCAAGTCGAAGCGGGGATGGGCAATCGGCACGCGCACGCGCCGCGCCTCGACGAGCGGGTGGCCGGCGAACGGATCGCCCTGGGCCGGATCCACCCACAGCACGCAGGCATCGGCCGCCATCTCGAAGAAGTAGCGGTGCAATGCCTGCAGGTGCGGCATCCATCCGGTATCGACCGGCGGATCGTCGGGCTCCGACGTCGTCCACGCTGCCATCACAGCGTTTGTGCTCCCGCCTGCGCGGCGCTGGCATCCCTGGTCGCCTGCTCGCAGCCCTTGATCGTCCCTTTCGGCAGTTCGCCTGCCGCGCTGGAACTGGCCGGCCCGGCCAGCTCCTTCGCACTTGCCTTGAACGCGATCGTGCCCGGCCCGTGAATCATGATGTTGCCGCCCTCGAGCTTCAACGACGCGCCCTGAGCGGTCAGCATCACATGGTCCTTGCCGCTGATGGACACGTACTTCGTCACGCTGGCCACGGTGATGGTCTTGTCGGCCGTGATGCGCGTGGCATCCGACTGGCTCTGCACGCTGACCTTGCCGGCGGCCGCATGCAGCCGGATGCCGGTTTCCTGATTGGGCTTGGTGGCCGAGGCAGCGGTGCCGGACGTGAACAGGCCGATGCCCTCCTTCACCATGTGGACCAGGTTCGCTTGCGAGACGAGGTTGACGTCTTCCGCGGCGGCGAAGCTGGTGGTGGCGCCCGCCGCGACCACGGCGCTGGCCGGCGTGACGGCGGCGATGCCGGCAGGGCTGGACAGCTGCAGCTGCGGCTCGCTCCAGGCCGTTGCGCTGCCCTGTCCGCCGTCGCCGCTGCCGGCCCCGGCGCCACCGGTTTCCACCACCTCGGCACTGTGCCGCAGCTGTTCCAGCGCGGGCAGCTTCGCAGGTTCCGGCTCTTCCTTCAGCTTCGCATGGTGCTTCTGGGCCGTTTCAGCGAGGGACTTCTGCAGTTCCGCGCTGGCGCCGATCTGCGCCACGGCCTCGCGCGAATCGAGTTGATGGCCGGTGGCGCCCGCGCGGACATCGGCGGACAGTAGCAGGCCCTGGCCGGCACGCAGCGCCAGCGCGTGCCGCGTTTTCAGTTCGGCGCCGAACCCGGCGGGCTGCAGGCGCTGGTTGTCGGTCTGGTGACGCAGATGGCCCAGGTTCAGTTCATCGGTACCCTCGTGCGCCGCAGCATGGCGCTGCAGGGCCACGCGCGGTTCCGCCGGCGTGTCGTCGAACACCAGCTGGCTGTAGGCACCGGTGCCGTCCTGGCTGGCTCCCATGGCCTGCGATTTCAGGCCGGACAGCACCGCCGCATGCGCATGTGCCGCCGCTTCGCCCGGGAACCATGCCGGCGCGTTGCCGGTGGCGTTGCCGGCGCCGGCGTTCACCTGGTTGGTCTGCGCATCCGTCGCACCGCGGCCGTTGTACACGCTGCCGATCACCACCGGGCGGTCGATGTCGCCATCGAGGAAATCCACCAGCACTTCGCTGCCCACGCGCGGCACCGCCACGCTGCCCCAGTTCGCGCCCGCCACGGGTGCCAGCGGCGTGGCGATGCGCACCCACGTGCCGGCGCTATCGTCGCCCGGTGCGCCGCTGTGACCCTGCGGCGCCGGGTGGGCCAGGCGACTGTGGCTCTGCTCGCCACGCTGCCAGTGGAACTGCACCTTGATGCGGTGATCGCGGTCCGTGTGGATCGCGGCACCGGGCGGGCCGACCACGATGGCCGTCTGCTGGCCGCGGATGGTCGGCCTGGGCCGCAGCACGAGCCCATGGCCGTCGCTGTCGGTGCTGCGGTAAGGGACATTGCTGCGGATCGCATCGATGCGGTTGCGGTACAGCGGGCGCTCGCCCTTCGCGGGGCCGGTGGCATGCAGGCTGGTGCCCTGCTCGCGCGTGACCAGTTCCGCCAGCGCGCTCACGCCGAGCGCCTGTGCAGCCTTCTCGCGGATGTCCGTACTCAGGTTGTTGTGGGCCAGGTGCAGCACGCGCAGCACGGCGAAGGTGCGGCCGGCATCGTCGCCTTCGTCCAGCACTGCCTGCCCCGCCAGCGTGAACGTGGTGCCGGGAGCGAGGGTGCGCACCGTGCCGGCACCCGTGAATAGTGCGCGGCGCGCCTGCAGTGCTTCGAGCTGCCGGTCGGCGATGCGCTGGCCATGCGCGCGCGAGGTGTACGCATAGGCACCAGGTGTATCGCGGATCAGCGGTCCGGTGCCACCATCCGCCGCCGCTGCGCTGACGCGGCGCGTGCCGTTGCTGCGGTAGTCCCAGCTGTCGATGTCCACGCCGCCCGGCGTCCAGCGCACTTCGCTGCGCCAGCGGTCGATGCTGTCCTCCCGCATCACGGCGCCCGGCTGCGTGAAGCGCACCACCGGCTGCGCATTGGGCTGGAAGCTGCCGTTGTGGTCCGCGATCACCAGCGTGTGGCTGCCGAGCGTGGCGCTGCCGGCATCGCCGCCGTGCTCGAAGTAGTAGAACAGGCCCTCCTCGCGCATCAGCCGTTCCGCGAACGCCTGGTTCGATTCCTGGTACTGGCAGGTGAGCGAACGTTTCGGGTAGATGGCCCGGTCGGCGATATCGTAGCGCCATTGCGGCGCCAGCTTGCCGGGCTGCTGCCAGTCGGTGAACAGCGCGTCGAGAATGTCGAACACGGTCTGCTCCTGGAACACGCGGCTGTCGCGGCCCAGCGCCAGGAAGGCGTACCAGGGACCGATCGTGAGCTCGTAGCGCGCCAGTCCGCCATCGGCACCCAGCATGCGCACGGCGGTCACGTGGCCGTGGAACGGCCGCAACGCGTCGCGACTCGTTGCCGTCATCAGCTCCAGCAGCACCGGCTGGCCGATCAGCGATTTCAATGCGATGCCGGCATCGTTCGACAGTGCCGTCACCGTCAGTTCATACGGGCGGCTGATGCCCTCCTCGCCGCGCAGGCATTCCGCCACGAGCCGGTCGGCGCCCAGCGGCGTGGTGAGCCGCAGGATGCGGTCGTGCTGGCTTGGCAGGTCGGACGATGAAAACATGAGAGCCTTCATGAACGGTGCAATTTATTATTAAATTATTACCATTTTAACCAGTTTTCTGCCTGCTTGGTACATCGCGGCAATCGAACCAGCTTACTTGCCGTTTGCATGTAACTTCACGGAGGCCGCTCGGATGCGGCTCGGCCCGTGTCCTGGAGCCAGGCCCCAGGACACGTCAGCCGATCGCGAGCCGGTCGGCGAGGAACGCGTCGAACTCCTCGGCGGGAATCGGCTTGCCGAACAGGTAGCCCTGGCCGAAGTCGCAATTGGCGGCGGCCAGCAGGTCGCGCTGGCTGGCCGTTTCCACGCCTTCCGCGATCACGTGCAGGCCCAGCTTGTGAGCCATGACGATGATGGCCTCCGACAGCGCCATGTCGCTCGACTCCGGCGCCAGGTTGCTGACGAAGCTGCGGTCGATCTTCAGGTAGTCGATGTCGAACTTGTTCAGGTAGGACAGCGACGAGTAGCCCGTGCCGAAATCGTCCAGCGCCACCTGGATGCCGCCGTCGCGCAGCTGCAGCAGCTTGTCCGTGACCATCGTGCTGGCATCGAGCAGCAGGCCTTCCGTGATCTCCACGACGATCGCCTGGCCCGGCATGTCCATCTCGCGCAGCGTGCGCAGCCACACGTCGTAGCTGCCGCCTTCGCGCTGGAACTCCACCGGCGACTGGTTCAGGCTGACCTGGAACTCGGGGTGGATGTCGCGCCGCCAGCGCTGCACCCAGCGGACCGCTTCGTTGAACACCCACTGGCCGATGTCGACGATCAGGCCGGAGCTTTCCGCCAGCGGAATGAACTCCAGCGGGCTGACGAGGCCCCGCTGTGGATGCTGCCAGCGCAGCAGCGCCTCGGCCTTCACCACGCGGCCCGTCTTGAGGTGCACGATCGGCTGAAAGTACAGCTTGAGCTGGTCGCCCTTGACGGCGCTGCGCAGGTCGTTGGTGAGGCGCATGCGGTTCTGCGCGGCCACCTGCAGCGCCGGCGTGAAGTAGGAGAACCGGTTGCGGCCAGCGCCCTTCGCCACGTACATCGCCTGGTCGGCATGCTTGAGCAGGTCGCCCACGCTCACGGCATCGTCCGGATACAGCGTGATGCCGATGCTGGCCGAGACGAAGGCCTGTTCCTGGCCCAGCTGGAACGGCGCCAGCAGGCTGTCGATGATGTTCTGCGCGATGCCGTCGACGCAGCGCGTCTCGGTCAGTTCGGTGAGGATCACGGTGAACTCGTCGCCGCCCAGCCGCGCCACGGTATCGGACTCGCGCACGCAGGCGGCGATGCGCCGCGCCGCATCGACCAGCAGCACGTCGCCCTGCTGGTGGCCGAGCGTGTCGTTGACTTCCTTGAAGTGGTCCAGGTCGATGAACAGGATGGCGATGCGGCTGCCGTCGCGCCGGCTCTTGACGATGTCGTGCTGCAGCCGGTCGAGGAACATGCGGCGGTTCGGCAGCTGCGTGAGCGTGTCGAAGTTGGCCTGCTGCCAGATCAGCGCCTCGTTTTCCTTCTGGTCCGTCACGTCCTCGATCATGCACAGCTTCATGCGCGGCCCGCCACGGGGCGGCGCCAGCGGCACCACGGAAGCTTCCACCCACACCGTGCTGCCATCGGCGCGGATCAGCCGGATGGTGGTGCGGAATTCGCGCACTGCGCCCGACATCAGGCGCTGCATCTCGCTGCGCCACACGCCCACGTCGTCGGGATGCATGAAGTCGGGCCAGGTGTGCTGCGCGAACGCTTCGGCGGACCGGCCGGCGATCTCGCGGTAGCGCGGATTGACGTCGGTGAACGCGCCGCTGGCCGCATCGATCAGCGCGATGCCCATCGGCGAGGCTTCGAACATCGTACGGAAGCGCTCCTCGCCGGCGCGGATCGCATCGGCCGCACGGCGCCGCTCGCGCGCCAGCAGCAGCACGTGGACCACGGCGCCCACCAGCACCAGCAGCCCCACGCCGGCCAGGATGCGGTACAGCCATGGCAGGTCCATCGCGGCATCGGCGTTGTACAGGAAGCCGTCGAACGATGCGCCCGGCGCCAGCAGGCCCAGGGTCGTGTAGACGCTGGCGATGTGCTGCCAGCGCGCCGGGTTCATGTAGCCCATCTCCACCAGCACGGGCTGCACCAGCGGCACCATCTGGCGCGCCTCGTGCAGCAGGTGCTGGCGGTCGTGGCGGCGCGAGTACTTCGCCAGGATCAGGTCCGCCATCTCTTCCGGATGGCTCATCGCATACTGCCAGCCGCGCAGGCTGGCGGCGCGGAATTGCTTCACCCGCTCGGGATGGTCCTGCACTTCCTGCTCGCTGGTGAACAGGTTGTCGCCGTAAAAATCGATGCCGGCCGCGCGCGGGTTGTACAGGTCGTAGGCGAAGCCGGCACGGTCCAGGTAATCCGGTTCGTTGGTGGTGTAGACCAGCATCGCGTCGACGCGGCCGTGCACCAGGTCCATCGGATCGTAGCTGTGCTCCAGGCGCTGCAGCTGTTCCGGCACGATGCCTTCGCGGCGCAGGTAGGCCACCACCTCGTTCGGGCGCTTCAGGTCGTCGTCCAGGCGGCCCAGCATGATGCGCCCGCCGGCCAGCCGGCGCAGGTCCGGCTGCTCGCCGTAGCGGCGCATCGCGATCGCATACGGCGAATGCTGGAACACCACGCCCAGCACCACCACCGGCTTGCCCGCCATGCGCGACAGCAGCAGCGCACTGCTGCCAATGCCGAACTGCGCGCGGCCTTCGAGCACTTCGCGTTCCGGCACGTCGCGGCCGGCGCCTTCGAGGATCTGCACCTCCAGTCCCGCATCGCGGTAATAGCCCTTTTCAAGCGCGGCGTAATAGCCGGCGAACTGGAACTGGTGGGTATGGCGCAGCTGCAGCACCACGCGTTCGCCGGCATGGGCGGCGGATGCCAGGAAGAGGCCCAGCGCCAGCGGCAGCAGGGCAATCAGGCGACGGAAGGAAAGCAGCGCAACCGGGTCGAGGGGCACGTGTCGGGGAAGTTGATAAAAGGGCATACCAATTGTAACTCCGTTTCCGGCACGCACTTTACAGTTCCGGAGAGCTGTGGCTTTCATGCCGCATGAGTGGCCCGGATGCATTCGCCCAAATGAAAAGACAGGCATCGCTGCCTGTCTTTCGAAGTCGCCCCCCTGCCTGCGACCTGGCTTGCAGCCTTGTCTTCAACGTCGCGCACAGGCTGAAGACAAGGCTGCTTTACAGGCTGCTTTACAAGCTGATTTACAAGCTGATTTACAAGCTTGTTTACGGCCTTATTTACGGCCTTATTTGCGTCCTTTTGCAGCAGGACGCGCCGGCGCCGCCTTCGGCTTTACCTTGATCGTGTCGAGGATCGACGGGCGCGTCTTCGTCTCGAGCGTGGCGCGCGCCGTCACGGAACCGGTCAGCGCGTTCGGCCGGCCGGCGGCGCGGGCACCGCCAGGCTGGCCGCGGGCCGGGCCCTGCGGCGTGCGCTGCGCACCCGGTGCCAGCGTGGGCATGGCGCGCTTGCCTTCGGGCGCCGCCTTCAGGTTTTCCTCGCCCGGCGTCCACGACGGGATCAGGTGCTTCTCGCCGTTACCGATCAGGTCGGTGCGGCCCATTTCCTTCAGCTTCTCGCGCAGGATCGCCCAGTTCTGCGGGTCGTAGTAACGCAGGAAGGCCTTGTGGGCCTTGCGCACCTTGGCCGTGCGCGGCGTTTCCACCACTTCCGAGGTGTCGGTCACTTTTTTGAGCGGGTTCCTGCGGCTGTGGTACATCGTCGTGGCCATCGCCATGGGCGTGGGCATGAACGTCTGCACCTGGTCCAGGCGGAAGTTGTTCTTCTTCAGCCATAGCGCCAGGTTCAGCATGTCCTCGTCCGACGTGCCGGGGTGGGCGGCGATGAAGTACGGGATCAGGTACTGCTTCTTGCCCGCTTCGACGGAGAACTTCTCGAACATGGCCTTGAACTCGTCATAGGCGCCGATGCCCGGCTTCATCATCTTCGACAGCACATTGGTTTCCGTGTGCTCCGGCGCGATCTTCAGCAGGCCGCCCACGTGGTGCGTGACGAGTTCCTTCACGTACTCGGGCGAGCGCACGGCCAGGTCGTAGCGCAGGCCGGAACCGATCAGGATCTTCTTCACGCCGGGGATGGCGCGCGCCTTGCGGTACAGCTGGATGAGCTTGCTGTGGTCCGTGCCCAGGTTCACGCAGATCGACGGGTACACGCACGACAGGCGGCGGCACGATTCCTCGATGGTCTTTTCCTTGCAGGCCAGGCGGTACATATTCGCCGTGGGGCCGCCCAGATCCGAGATGGTGCCCGTAAAACCCTTGGTCTTGTCGCGGATATGCTCGATCTCGCGCAGGATCGACGGCTCCGAGCGGCTCTGGATGATGCGGCCTTCGTGTTCCGTGATCGAGCAGAACGTGCAGCCGCCGAAGCAGCCGCGCATGATGTTCACGGAGAAGCGGATCATTTCCCAGGCCGGGATGCGCGCGTTGCCGTAGGCCGGATGCGGCGCGCGGGCGTAATGCATGTCGTAGACGCCGTCCATCTCGTCCATCGCCAGCGGCAGCGGCGGCGGGTTGATCCACACGTCGCGGTCGCCATGCTGCTGCACCAGCGCGCGCGCGTTGCCGGGATTCGATTCGAGGTGGAACACGCGCGAGGCGTGCGCGTACATCACCGGGTCCGTGCTCACCGTTTCGAACGACGGCAGGCGCACCACGGTGCGGTTGTGCTTTTCCTTCGCCATCGCCAGGCGCTCTTCGCGGCTCATGATGCGGATGGGTTTCAGCACGGGCTCCGGCTGTGCGTTCTCGGTGGCGCAGGCAGCCTTGTCTTCCTGGGCCATCGCATACGGATCGGGATGCGCATCAACCTTGCCCGGCACATCGACGCGGGTGGAGTTATGCACGCCCCATTCTTCGGACGGCAGCCAGCCCTGCGGCACCAGGAAGGCCGTGCCGCGCAGGTCCTTGATGGACCGGATGTCCTCGCCGCGGTCCATGCGGTGCGTAAGGTCCACCAGCGCCCGTTCGGCATTGCCGAAGATGAGCAGGTCGGCCTTCGATTCCGTCAGCACGGACTTGCGCACCTTGTCGGACCAGTAGTCGTAGTGGGCGATGCGGCGCAGCGAAGCCTCGATGCTGCCGATGACGACCGGCGTGCCGGGGAACGCTTCGCGGGCACGGTGCGAATACACGCTCACCGCGCGGTCGGGACGCTTGTTCGGTTCGCCGTTGGCCGTGTACGCATCGTCCGAACGGATCTTGCGGTCGGACGTGTAGCGGTTGACCATCGAATCCATATTGCCGGCCGTGATGCCGAAATACAGGCGCGGCTTGCCCAGCACGCGGAACGCGTCCGCCGACTGCCAGTCCGGCTGGCTGATGATGCCGACCCGGAACCCCTGCGCTTCCAGCAGGCGGCCCACCAGCGCCATGCCGAAGCTGGGATGGTCGATGTAGGCGTCGCCCGTGACGAGGATGACGTCGCACTCGTCCCAGCCCAGCTGCGCCATTTCGGCGCGGGACATGGGCAGGAAGGGCGCGACAGGCGCGCGCGCGGACCGCTTGGGGACGGTCGCGAAGATGTTCACAGGAGCATTCATAACCGCGCATTGTACCAAAATCCCGCCGGCGCGGCGCGGCCCGTCACATTTTGCGGCGTAAAAAGCTTTTATAATTCAATAACTTGTGTTGCATCCCCGCGATGGCGGTGGGTCTTGTTCGTCAAATGCCCATATTGCCGAGGATACGGCCGAGCTCACGCAGCGTGGGCTCCAGCGACGGATGCCTGGCCGCGAACTGGGCCGAGATTTCCTGGGTGCGCTCCGCCAGGCCATAGGTGATGGTGCCTTCGTCGTCGCCCAGGGTGCTTTCGGCCGTGCGGCGTTCCAGCAGCTCGTGGATATCGCCATCGAGCTGGCGCAGCAGATCCTGCAGTTCCTCGTCCACCGGCGCGCCGCTGGCCAGTTGCAGGTGCAGTTCGCGCAGCGATTCCTTCAGGTTGTTGTCCATGCTTCCTCCTTGATGTCTTGATGGCCACTTATACACCGTTTCGCTCGTCGGCGACCACCCGCTTTCCCACTCAGCGGTAAAGGCGGCCGGGGCGGTCGATGGGCGATGTCACCGAGCTGTCGTCCGCCAGTCATGAGCTTGTCATTTCGGCATCCTAAGATGCGCCGTCCTTCACTTCCGACAACGATCCCACCATGACAGAATCGAATTCGCGCCGCAAGTTCCTCCGCAACTTCTCCGTCGGCACGGTTGCCGCCTCCACGCTGCCGCTGGCCGGCTGCGGCGGCAGCGACGACCCGCTCTACCAGGACATCAGCTACGCGCACGGCGTGGCCAGCGGCGACCCGCTGGCCGACCGCGTGATCCTGTGGACGCGCATCACCATCGCGGCCGGCGGCGACATCGACGTGGGCTGGAGCGTGGCCGAAGACAGCGCCTTCACGAAGGTCGTCGCCTCCGGCACGACCACGACGGGCGCGGCGCGCGACTACACGGTGAAGGTCGATGCAACGGGGCTGTCAGCCAACAAGGTGTACTACTACCGCTTCCGCTGCCAGGGCAAGGAATCGCCCGTGGGTCGCACCAAGACGCTGCCGACCGGCACCGTCACGCAGGCCAAGTTCGCCGTGTTCAGCTGCTCGAACTACCCGACCGGCTACTTCAACGTGTACGCCGAAGCGGCCAAGCTGGAAGACATGGACGCCGCGCTGCACCTGGGCGACTACATCTACGAATACGCCGCCAGCGGCTATGCGTCGGCCGATGCCGCCGCGATGGGCCGCGCTTCGCAGCCGGCCAACGAGATCATCACGCTGTCCGACTACCGCCGCCGCTACCAGCAGTACCGCAGCGACATCGACCTGCAGGCCGTGCATGCGCGCATGCCGTTCATCGCCGTGTGGGACGACCATGAACTGGCCAACGACACCTGGCGCGAAGGCGCGGAAAACCACGACCCGGCCACCGAAGGGCTGTTCCTGGCACGCCGCCAGATGGCCGTCCAGGCGTACAACGAATGGATGCCGATCCGCCTGCCGGATGCGGCGAAGCCGGACCGCATCTACCGCTCCTTCGACTACGGCAACCTGCTGTCGCTGCACATGCTGGACACGCGCGTGATCGGCCGCGACAAGCAGTTCGCCTATGCGAACTACCTGAACAGCGACCGCACGCTGAACACGGCGAAGTTCACGGCCGACATGGCGGCGCCGACGCGCCAGCTGATGGGCGCCGAACAGGTGACGTGGCTGCAGGGCCAGATGAGCAAATCGACGGCCACCTGGCAGATCCTCGGCCAGCAGGTGCTGATGGCGCGCATGAACCTGCCGGCGCCGATGGTGCTGGGCACGGCGGGCTATCCGGCCTACTTCGCCATCGCCGAGAAGGTCCGCACCGGCCAGGCGCTGACGGCCGCCGAACAGACGCTGCTCGACGCACCGAAGATCCCGTACAACCTGGACGCGTGGGACGGCTACCAGGCCGCCCGCGAGACGGTGCTGACGATGGCCAAGACGCTGAACAAGAACATGATCTCGCTGGCCGGCGACACGCACAACGCGTGGGCCAGCGACCTGGCGGACGTGAACGGCCAGGCCGTCGGCGTGGAATTCGGCGTGCCGTCCGTGACGTCGCCCGGCTTCGACAGCTACTTCCCGACCGCCAACCCGGTCACCGTCGCCAGCAGCCTGGAACAGCTGATCGGCCCGCTGCAATACGCGGAAACCTTCAACCGCGGCTTCGTCGTGCTGGTCGTCACCCCGACCGAAACGCGCGCCGAGTACCGCTACGTCAACACGATCAAGTCGAAGACCTACACGGCCACCACCGGCAAGATCGTGCGCACGCTGCCGGGCGCCGCCAACCGCAAGCTGGTGGTGTAAGCCTTACGGTCGAGTTCGTGTCATGGGGGTGACGCAGGGGTTTCGCGGAGCCTGCTCCGCGCCTGCGGAACGGCATAGCCTTGCAAGGCTATGCTCCTTCCAGGCACCAGGACATAGCTGAGCTCGTGTCACACCTTGGGGTCAGGCGTAGTGACACGAGCTCATCCGTAAGATCATTTCGGCATGATGCAAGGGGCTGGGAGCCGCCCCATTTGCCTTACTGTCGAGTGCGTGTCACTACGCCTGACCCCATGGTGTGACACGGACTCAGCCGTAGTCAGCTGGTTATTCGGCTGGTTATTCAGCTGGTTATTCGGCCAGCCCGCGCCGTTCGAGGAGGGGTTCGACCCTGGCGTCGCGGCCGCGGAAGTCGCGGAACAGCTGCATGGCGTCGACGGTGCCGCCGCGCGACAGGAGCTTGCTGCGGAACCAGTCGCCGTTCTGGCGCGTCGGTCCGCCGTGTTCCTTGAACCATTCGACCGTGTCGGCGTCGAGCTTCTCGGCCCACAGGTAGCCGTAGTAGCCGGACGAATAGCCGCCCGAGAACACGTGCGAGAAGTACGTGGTGCGGTAGCGCGGCGGGACGGGGGCGAAGTCGATGCCGGCGTCCTTCAGCGCCTGCGCCTCGAAGGCCAGCACGTCGGTCGGGATCTGCGCGGCGCCCAGCTGGTGCCACTTCTGGTCGAGGATCGCCGCAGCCAGGTACTCGGTGGTGCGGTAGCCTTCGCCGAAACGCTGCGAGGCGATCACCTTGTCCAGCAGCTCCTTCGGCATCGGCGCGCCGGTCTGGTAGTGCTTCGCATAGTTGTTCAGCACTTCCGGCCAGGCCAGCCACATCTCGTTGACCTGCGACGGGAACTCGACGAAGTCGCGCGGCACCTTGGTGCCGGCAAAGCGCGGATACGTCACGTTCGAGAACATGCCGTGCAGCGCGTGGCCGAATTCGTGGAACGTGGTGCGCAGTTCGTCATACGTCAGCAGCGTCGGTGCGCCGGCGGCCGGCTTCGGGATGTTCAGGTGGTTGGCCACGACCGGGTGCGTGCCCAGCAGCTTCGACTGGTTCACGTACGCGTTCATCCACGCGCCGCCGCGCTTCGTGCTGCGCGCATAGAAGTCGCCGATGAAGATGGCGAGCTGTTTGCCATCCGCATCGAACACGTCCCACACGCGCACGTCCGGATCGTAGACCGGCAGGTCCTTGCGCTCCTTGAACGTCAGCCCATACACCTTGTTCGCGGCGAAGAACACGCCGTGTTCCAGCACGCTGTTCAGCTCGAAATACGGCTTGAGCTGGTTCTGGTCGAACGCGTAGCGCGCCTTGCGCACCTGGTCCGAGTAGTACGGCCAGTCCTGTGCGGCCAGCTGGAAACCGCCCTTGTCGGCATCGATCGCCTTCTGGATATCGGCCGCTTCCAGCCGCGCATTGCGCACGGCCGGCCGCGCGAAGTCGGCCAGCAGGCCATTCACCGCACCGGTGTCGTGCGCCGTCTGGTCTTCCAGCATGTAGGCGGCGTGGTTCGGGTAGCCCAGCAGCGCAGCCCGTTCGGCACGCAGCTTCGCCAGCTGCAGCACATTGTCGCGGTTATCGAAATCGCCGCCATGGCTGCCGCGTGCCATCGATGCGGCCAGCAGGCGCTCGCGGGTGGCGCGGTTCTTCAGCACGGACAGTGGCTGCTGCATCGTCGTGTTGACGATGGCGATGGCGTACTTGCCCTCCTGTCCCCGCGCTTTGGCCTCGGCGGCAGCGACGGCGACTGCCGCATCGCTCATGCCATCGAGCTCCTCGCGCGTGTCGACGATCAGCGCCGACGCATTGGCCTCCTTCAGCACGTTCTGCGCGAAGGCCGTCTGCAGCGCGGCGATCTGCGCGTTGTAGGCCTTGAGCTTGTCCTTGTCCGCTGCCGACAGCTGCGCACCGGCGCGCACGTAATCCTTGTGATAGCGCTCCAGCAGGTACTTCGACTCGCTATCCAGGCGCAGCTTGTCGCGCTTGTCGTACAGTGTCTTGATGCGCTGGTACAGCTTCGCGTTCAGCCGCATCGCATCGCTGTGCGCGGACAGCTTCGGCGCCAGCTCGCGGTCCAGCTTCTGGATCGCCTCGCTCGTGTTTGCACCGGACAGGTTGAAGAACACGGCCGACACGCGGTTCAGCAGCCGGCCGCTCCTCTCCAGCGCGACGATGGTGTTGTCGAACGTGGGCGCGGCACGGCTGTCGGCGATCCTGGCCACTTCGGCCGCCTGCTGGCGGATGCCTTCGTCGAACGCGGGACCGTAGTCGGCATCGTGGATCTTGTCGAACGCCGGATACTCGAACGGCAGCGGGCTCGGGGCCGCGAACGGATTCCCGGCCGGCAGCGCGGCCGAGGCTGCGCCGGACAATGCCAGGCTTGCGGCCAGCACCAGCATCTTCGGTTGCTTCAGCATGCTCATTGCTTGTTCTTCTCCGGTGCCAGGCCGCGGCGTTCCAGCAGCGGTTCGATGACGGCATCGCGGCCGCGGAAATTGCGGAACAGCTCCATCGCATCGGCCGTGCCGCCGCGCGACAGCAGCGTCTTGCGGAACCAGTCGCCGTTCTTGCGCAGCAGGCCGCCGTTTTCCTTGAACCACACGACGCTGTCGGCATCGAGCTTCTCGGCCCACAGGTAGGCGTAGTAGCCGGCCGAATAGCCGCCGGCGAACGCGTGCGAGAAGTAGGTGGTGCGGTAGCGCGGCGGCACCAGCGGCTCGTCGACACCCGCGTCCTTCAGCGCGGCTGCCTCGAACGCCAGCACGTCCTGCGGGATCTGGGCGGGTGTGAGCTGGTGCCATTTCTGGTCCAGCAGCGCCGCCGACAGGTAGGCCGTGGTGACGTAGCCCTTGTTGAACTTGCTCGACGCCGTGACTTTCTGCAGCAGCGCGGCCGGCATCGGCGCGCCCGTCTGGTAGTGCTTCGCGTAGTTCGCCAGCACTTCCGGCCACACGGCCCACATTTCGTTGACCTGCGACGGATACTCGACGAAATCGCGCGGCACGCTGGTGCCGGAGAAGCGCGGGTACTTCACGTTCGAGAACATGCCGTGCAGCGCGTGGCCGAATTCGTGGAAGGCGGTGGTGACTTCGTCGAACGTCAGCAGCGTGGGCTGGCCGGCCGGCGGTTTCGGGATATTCAGGTGGTTCGCCACGACGGATTTGGTGCCCAGCAGCGACGACTGCGACACGTATTCGTTCATCCAAGCGCCGCCCTGCTTGTTCCCGCGCGCGTACATATCGGCCAGGAAGATGGCCAGCGGCTTGCCGTCCGCATCGAACACGTCGAACACGCGCACGTCCGACTGGTAGACCGGCAGGTCCTTGCGCTCCTTGAACGTGATGCCGTACAGCTTGGTGGCGGCAAAGAACACGCCGTTGACCAGCACGTTATCGAGTTCGAAATAGGGTTTCAGCTGCTTCTCGTCGAACGCGAAGCGCTGGGCGCGCAGCTTGTCGGTGTAAAAATCCCAGTCGGCGGCGGTGATCGGCGCGCCGGCCAGTTTCGCCAGGTCGGCCCCTTCGCGGCGCGCGTTGTCGACGGCCGGCTTGGCCAGCTCGCCCAGCAGCCGGTTGACGTTGGCGGGATCCTTGGCCGTCTGGTCGGCCAGCGAGTAGGCGGCGAAGTTCGCGTAGCCGAGCAGCTGCGCCTGTTCGGCGCGCAGGCGGGCCAGGTTCTGCACCACTGCGCGGTTGTCGAATTCGCCGCCGCGGCTGCCCCGCGCCAGCGATGCCGCCAGCAGGCGGGCACGCACCTGCGGGTTTTCCAGTTCCGCCAGCGCTGCCTGGGTGGTGGTGTTCTGCAGCGCGATCACGTACTTGCCCTCCAGGCCGCGCTCCTTCGCTGCGGTGGTGGCGGCGTCGATGGCCGCCGGCGACAGGCCGGCCAGTTCGTCGCGCGTATCGACGACGAAGGCCTGCGCATTGGTTTCCTTCAGCACGTTCTGCGCAAAGGTCGTCTGCAGCGTGGCGATCTGGCCGTTGATGGCCTTCAGCTTGTCCTGGTCCGCCTTCGACAGCTTCGCGCCGGCCAGCACGAAGTCCTGGTAGTAGCGCTCCAGCAGGTATTTCGATTCGGCGTCCAGGCCCAGTTTGGCGCGCTGGTTGTACAGCGTTTCCACGCGCTTGAACAGCTTCGCGTTCAGGTGGATCGCATCGTGCTGGGCCGCCAGCTTCGGCGACATCTCGCGGTCGATCGCGTCCAGCGTGTCATTCGTGTTTGCGCCATGCAGGTTCTCGAACGTGGCCGAGACGCGGTGCAGCAGCCGCCCGCTCTTCTCCATGGCCACGATGGTGTTCTCGAACGTGGCCGGCGCCCTGCTGCCGGCGATGCGGTCGATGTCCTTCAGCTCCTCGGCCATGCCGGCGGCAAAGGCAGGCAGGAAGTGCTCGTCGCGGATCTGGTCGAAGCGGGGATACTGCAGCGGCAGCGTGCTTGCCTGCAGCAGCGGGTTGGCACTGGTGGCCTCCTGCGTGGCGGCGGCGGGGGGCTGGGGAGCGGCGTAGGACAGCTGGGTGAGTGCCAGGCCAAGGCTGGCGGCGATTGCAAGCATGCGTGGGTGGGTCATGTCGTCTTTCGGTCAAACGGGCCAGGGCGCGAGATCGTCACGCCCTCGTTACGGAAAAACGCCTGCTCCGGGGCAGGCGCGAACGCGTCAATATAGCAGGGCTGGCGCGGCGACGGCAGGCGGGTGCTAGCATGGCGGTTTCAGGAACGTGCATGCCCTCCCCCTTCAGCCCTTCTTACGACGTGATCGTGACCGGCAGCGGTCCCGGTGGCGCCAGCGTGGCCCGCACGCTGGCCGCGGCCGGTGCGCGCGTGCTCGTCCTGGAACGGGGCAGCGCGGCACCGGTGTCCGGCACCTTGGGGCAGATGGCGTCGATGGCGGCAGTGCCGGGCCGCGGCGCCTTCCTGCACCGCGATGCATCGCTGCTGGTGCGCGGCCTCACGGCAGGCGGCAGCTCGACCATCAATTTTGCGACGGCCGCCTCGCCGCCCGCCGCCGTCTTTGCCGCGCTGGGCATCGACCTGGCCGACGACGAGCGGGCACTGCGTGCCGAGCTGCCGCTGGGACCATTGCCGGACGATCTGGTGGGCCCGATGGCGCGCCGCCTGATGGAGGCGGCGCAGTCGCTGGGCCTGGGCTGGCACAAGCTGGACAAGATGATCCGCCCGGCGCAATGCCGCACCGGCTGCTGGCGCTGCGTGTATGGCTGCCCGTTCGGCGCCAAGTGGACGGCGCGCGATTTTCTCGACGAGGCCTGCCGCCACGGCGCGCAGCTGGTAGCCGATGCGCGCGTCGAGCGGGTGCTGGTGGAAGGCGGCCGGGCGGTGGGCGTGGCCGTGCTGCACGGTGGCTCGCTGCACACGGTACGCGCGGGAACGGTGGTGCTGGCCGCGGGCGGCATCGGCAGTCCGCGCCTGCTGCACCGTTCCGGCCTGGCGCTGGCGGCGGTACCGTTCTTCAGCGATCCCGTGATTGCCGTGATGGGCAGCGTGGATGGCAGGGTGGGCAACATCCAAGGCGGCGGTGCCGAGGTGCCGATGGCGGCGGGCATGGCGCTGCCGGAAGAAGGCATCTCGTTTGCCGACCTGACCTTGCCGCGCCCGATGTACCAGGCGTTCGCGGCGCAGGTGGGCCGCTTCGACCGGCTGGCGGCGCATGCGCGTACGCTGTCCGTCATGGTCAAGATCGGCGACGAGAAGGGTGGTGGCGTGGGGCCGCGCTGGGTCGACAAGAAGCTGTCGCGCACGGACCGGATGCGGTTGAAACAGGGGGTGAACGTGGCGCGCGGCATCCTGCAGGAAGCGGGTGCCGCACACATCTTCGGCAGCTGGCATTTCGCTGCCCACCCGGGCGGCACGGCGCCGATCGGCACGAGCGTGGATGCCAACTTGCAGACGACCACGCCGGGCCTGTACGTGTGCGATGCCGCCGTGCTGCCCGCGCCGTGGGGCCTGCCGCCGACCCTGACGCTGCTGTGCCTGGGCCGGCGCCTGGGCCGGCACCTGGCCACCGGCGGCGGTGCGCTCGGCGCGGCAGTTACGTCAGCTGCTGGTGCTGCTTGACCTGCGCCTGCAGGTCCTGTGGCGACAGGTTCGTGTAGTCCTTGTTCAGCTCCAGGACGATGGCGCCGCTGACGCTCTTGTCCAGCAGCTTGCGCAGCGTGCCCAGGAACTCCGGACCGGCCGCCAGCACCAGCTTCTTGTAGCTCTCCTTGGTGTAGCCCTGCTGCAGGTAGTCGGCCACGCTGCGCGCGAACAGTTCCGCCTGGTGCTCGAGCGGCGTCTGGTTCGGCTCATAGCCGTTGGGCTGCGTCAGCGCGCCCGTGTTCGAGCGGGCCGAACCGCCGATATGGCCCAGCTGGTCGGTGTCGATATCCGACACGCGGCCGCGCTGCGACGGGTTGACGAGGTCTTCCACTTCCAGCAGCGCACTGTTGGCTTCCTTCTGCGCAAAAATCCGGGCGCGGCCGTTGTTGGCCGTAACGATCCAAGTCGCTTGCATAGTTCCTCCGCTAAAAAATAGTGCCAGGCCACAGCATGCATCAACGTGCCGTGCGCCGGCCGCTCGTTTCGGCGAGGAAATGAAAGGAACAAACCACGGCCGAGTCCGTGTCCACCGTGGGGTCAACCCCGTTTTCGGACACGAACTCGTCTGTATCAACGATGTCCAGGCAACCAAACGGTAAATAGGCTGAGATTAAGGATGAGCTCGTGTCCGATTTTGGGGTTGACCCCAAGGTGGACACGGGCTGATCAGTAGTGCGGTGGCCGCTCGTTCAGCGGCGACTGGTCGGACGAGCGGTTGCGCATGTGCTCGGCGAGGGCGGCCAGCATGCCTTCCAGCTTGTCGATCTGCTTCTGCTGCTCGTAGATGCGCGCGTTAAGGGATTCGACCAGGTCTTCCTGGTGGGCCAGCTTGATTTCGATGTCGATGAAGCGGTCTTCGGTCTGTTCTGCGGTCACGTGATGTCCTTCGGTCTGGGGGTGGCCAGCAATTCCTTCATGCGGGCCAGGCGTTCGCGGGGGGAGATGATCTCCGATTCCTTCGGCGGCGCGTCGCCCACTTCCAGCTGCATCTCGGCGATGAAGCGCGACACGTCGCAGTGCACCTGCTCGCCGCCGCGCTTTCTCTTCTTGCACCAGGTGAGCTGCAAGGTGCGCTTGGCGCGCGTGATCCCCACGTACATCAGGCGGCGTTCTTCCTCGATGCGCTGGGCCAGCGTTTCGACGGGCGCATCCGGATCGCCCTTGTGCGGCAGGATGCCCTCCTCCACGCCGACCAGGAACACGTGCGGATATTCCAGCCCCTTCGACGCGTGCAGCGTGGACATGCGGATCGCGTCCGGATCCTCGTCCTTCCCTTCCAGCATCGACATCAGCGCCACCATCTGCGTCAGCTCCAGCACGTTCTTCTCTTCGCCATCGCGGTCCTTGCCGCCGCGGCCGCGGTCCTTCAGCCAGCTCATGAAGTCCAGCACGTTCTGGTACTTGCCCTGCGCGGCGCGCTCCTCGAACGCGTCGTACAGGTAGTGCTCGTAGCTGATGGCTTCCATCATGTCGTCCAGCACCTGCGCCGCGTTGTCGCCGCTGCCGGCCGCGCCGGGACGGCTGGCGCGCGATTCCAGGTCGTTGATGAAGTTGCAGAAGTCGCGCAGCGGCAGCAGCTGGCGGTCGGTCAGCTTGGCCTCGATGCCGCCCTTGAAGACGGCTTCGAACAATGAACACTGCCACTGGCCGGAGAATGCGCCCAGCACTTCCAGGGTCGACTGGCCGATGCCGCGGCGCGGCGTGGTCACGGCGCGGATGAAGGCCGGGTCGTCGTCCTGGTTGGCCAGCAGGCGCAGGTAGGCGATGATGTCCTTGATCTCGGCCTTGTCGAAGAAGCTCTGGCCGCCGGAGATCGTGTACGGGATGCGCTGGTTGCGCAGCGACTGCTCGATGATGCGGGCCTGGTGGTTGCCACGGTACAGGATCGCATAATCCGACCATTTGTTGCGGCGCTCGAAGTGGTCGGCGGAGATCATGATCGCCACCTGGTCCGCCTCCTGCTCCTCGTTCGGCATCGCATGCACCTTGATCGGCTCGCCCAGGCCGTGTTCCGACCACAGCGACTTCTCGAACAGCTTCGGGTTGTTGCCGATGACGGCGTTGGCAGCCTGCAGGATGCGCGTGGTGGAGCGGTAGTTCTGCTCCAGCTTGATCAGCTTCAGGTCGGGGAAGTCCACCTGCAGGTTGGCCAGGTTTTCCACCGATGCGCCGCGCCAGGCATAGATCGCCTGGTCGTCGTCGCCCACCGCCGTGAACATGGGCTTCTTGCCGACGCCCGTTACCAGCAGTTTCAGCAGCTCGTACTGGCAGGTATTGGTGTCCTGGTATTCGTCGACCAGCAGGTAGCGCAGGCGGCGCTGCCACTTGTCGCGCACCGGGTCGTTGTCGCGGAACAGTTCCACCGGCAGTCGGATCAGGTCGTCGAAATCCACCGCCTGGTAGGCCGACAGGGTCGACACGTAGCTGGCGTAGATGCGCGCCGACTGGGCCTCGTCCTCATCCTTGGCGTTCCGGAGCGCCAGCTCCGGGATGATCAGGCCGTTCTTCCACAGCGAGATATCGTTCTGGATGCGGCGGATCAGCTGTTTGTCGGTGGTGATCGCCAGGTCCTGGACCAGCGAATAGCAGTCGTCGCTGTCCATGATGGAGAAGCGGTCCTTCAGGCCCAGGTGGTTGGCTTCCTGGCGCAGGATTTTCACCCCGAGCGAGTGGAAGGTGGACACCGTCAGCTGCTTGGCCTGCTTGGGCTGCTTGAGCAGCTTGGCGACCCGTTCCTGCATCTCCAGCGCGGCCTTGTTGGTGAAGGTGAGCGCGGCGATCGTGCGCGGATCGTAGCCGCGGTCCTCGATCATGTAGGTGATCTTCTGCGTGATGACGCGCGTCTTGCCCGAACCGGCGCCCGCCAGCACGAGGGCCGGGCCGTCGAGATAGAGCACGGCTTCGCTCTGCGGCCCGTTCAGGCCGAATTGTGGTGCATTGGACATGGTTTCGGGCAGGATGGTGGAACTCAGCCGGCCATTGTACCGCCTCGACATTGATATTTCGGGGGCCGTCGGAATATAGTGAAGTTCGAGCATTGACTGCAGCATCACTTACCGTACGGACGCCATGAAATTCGAACACCTCATTGAAATCAACGACCCGATGAACCCGCTGATCGACACGCTCACGCACGACCAGCTGTGGCGCGGCCTCGTGCTGCGCGCCGAATCGCCGAAGCTGTTCGTGCCGCACCTGGACGAGGTGCGGATCGGCGAGCGCACCGACACGGGCTTCACGCGCACGCAGCGCTACGGCCAGCTCGTCATCGAGGACAAGGTGGTGCTGGAATACCCGGACCGCATCCGCTACGAGGTGGCGGCGCAGGGCGAGATCAGCCAGTCGAGCCTGACGATGACGATCGAGTCGCACGGCCAGGAGCGCCTGTTCGTGCGCTTCGAGTACGAGGACGGGCACGATGCCCGCGAGGATGCGGAAAACGCCCTGTACGACGAGTTCCGCCGCTCGGCCTACCAGGAATCGGACATCGACACGATCCGCGTGCTGCGCGACCTGGCCGAACAGGGCCGGCTGGACGCCACGCTGAACTGACCGGGACGCAACTGGCCCGGACTCACGGCAGCGCCGAACGCCCCCATACCTGGTCCATGCGAATGCGCGCATCCACGTCTTCCGCACTGAGCACGTCGCGGATGGCGGACAGGTCGCCGCGTGTGTCGCGCTGCAGGAACACATCGAGCGGCGCGCCGCGCGGACCGATGAACGACTGCACGTACGGCGTCGTGGAATGGAGTCCGCGGCGGCATACGACGCCGACTTCGCCGTTCAGCAGCCGCACATAGGTGCCCACCGGGTAGATGCCCAGCTCGCGGATCAGCACGGCGCCCAGCTGGGCGTCGAGGCCGTGGCGTGCTTCCAGCAGGATGTCGCGCAGCGCCGCGTTGGGCAGCATCGGTTTGCGGAACGCGCGCACCGAAATGCGCGCGCAGTAGCGGTCGGCCAGCGCCACCAGCTTGGCCGCGCAGGCGATCGCCGCGCCGGCCAGGCCGCGCGGATAGCCGCTGCCATCCTCGTTCTCGTGGTGGGACAGCACGCAGTCGAGCCAGGCGGGCTCCGTGATGCCGGCCTGGCGCAGCAGCTGCACGCCCCGCTCCGGGTGGGCGCGCACCAGCGCCTTTTCCGCGTCGGACAGCGGGCCCCGCTCGTCCTGCATGCCCAGCATCCCCACGTTCATCGTCAGCGCGCCCAGCGTCATGGCCAGGATTTCATCTGCCGGGCGCTTCACGGCGCGGGCCACGATCTGCGCCACCACGGCCGTATCCACACAATGGCGCACGGCATAGGGCGCCGCCTGCTGGTTGTGCAGGATGCAGGCGGCCGCCACTTCCGGGTTGATCTCCACGGCCTGGCCCACCAGCCGCGCCACCTGTTCCAGTTCGGCCTGCACGCCGACGCCGCCGGCATCGATGCGGTGCAGCAGCGGCTGCAGCTCCGCCACGGCCTGGTTCAGCAGGCGGAGCACGGAAGGCGGCTCCTGCACGGGCGCCGCCGCGGCCGCGCCCAGCGGCGGCGCATCGATGAAGCCCCGTGCCACCAGATTGTCGACGTGGGTGTCCGAGGCGGGGCAGTAGCCCTTGCGCACCAGCAGCGCGCCGGTTGCGCCGAACACATCCCAGGGCAGCGCTTCGCCGGCCCGGATGTCGCCATAGGTGAGTTGCCGCATGGTGGTCTCCTGCCGGAGCTATTGCCGGCGAGTGTGAACTTGAATCTGGATGCGCACGGAGGCGCCACCTTGCTTTATAACAAGCTTCTCGGCCCGGCCAGTAACTTTTTGTATCCGGCCGGTGAAACGCCTCGTTGCTGTTGTTTTTAAGTTCCTGGCGTGCAATCCGGGCAGGGCTGCGGCTGTTCCGGCGGCGGATGCTTCAGCGCTTCGGCCAGGTCGCGCAGCGCGGTGCGCACGCCTTCTTCCACTACCGGATGGTAGAACGGCATGTCCAGCATGGCCGACACCGTCAGCCCCGCCTGCACGGCCCAGGCGAGCAGATGGCCGATATGTTCGGCGCGCGGGCCGATCATCTCGGCGCCCAGGAATCTGCCGCTGCCATACTCGCCGTAGACACGCAGCATGCCGTGATTCTGCAGCATCACGCGGCTGCGGCCCTGGTTCTCGAACGACACGGCGCCGACGGCGAAGCGGCCGCCGTGGCTGTGGCACAGTGCGCGCCAGCCGGCGCCCAGCGTGGCGATCTGCGGCTCGGTGAAGGCGATGATCAGCGGGGTGCGGCGCAGGCCCGGCTGCACGTCCGGATACAGCGCCGCATTGTGGCCGGCGATCCTGCCTTGGTCGGCAGCTTCCGGCAGCAGCGGCAGTTCGTCGTTGGCGTCGCCGGCAATGAAGATCGGGCTGGTCCCGCACTGCATCGTGGTGTGGTCGTACAGGGGCAGGCCACGGCGGTCGCGCTCGATGCCGGCCAGGTGCAGCGCCAGCGCTTGCACGTTCGGCGCGCGGCCGATCGCCGCCAGCACGTAGTCGTAGCGTTCCTGGCGCTCGTTGCCGGCCGCATCGCGCGTGGTCAGCGCCAGTTCCAGCCCGTCCGCCCGTACCGACACCACCTGGGTCTGGAAGCGGATGTCGAGTTCCGCGCGCAGCGTTTGCGCGGCATTGGCCAGCACGTCCGGATCGGCCAGCTGCGCGATGCTGTCGCCGCGCGCATACAGGGCCACGCGCACGCCCAGCCGGTGCAGCGCCTGGCCCAGCTCCAGGCCGATGACGCCCGTGCCGATCACGGCCACCGAGCGCGGCAGCTCGTTCCAGTCGAAGACGGCGTCGCTGCTGATCACGCGCGGCCCGGCCAGCGCCCATTCTTCCGGGATCACGGGTGCGGAACCCGTGGCGATGACGATGCGCTCGGCCTGCACCTCGGTGTGATCGTCCACCTGCAGCCGGTCCGGTGCCGTGAAGCGCGCCCAGCCGCGGATGCGGTCTTCCGCCGGCAGCTGTTCGATATTGTCGACGACGAAGCCCACGAAGCGGTCGCGCTCGCGCTTCACCCGCTCCATCACGGCCGCGCCATCGATCCGCACGTCGCCGGGATGCACGCCGAACGCCGGTGCCACCTGCAGCGCATGCGCCGCCTCGGCCGCCGCGATCAGCAGCTTGCTGGGCATGCAGCCCACCCGCGCACAGGTGGTGCCGTATGGCCCGCCTTCGATCATCACGGCATGCTTGCCCGCGGCCCGCGCCGCCCGGTAGGCGGACAGGCCGGCCGTGCCGGCGCCGATCACGGCCACATCGCATCGAATCTGCTTCATCGGTCCTCCAGGATCTGTTGCGGCATCGTACATCAGCGATTCCCTAAATATCCACCGGATCCACCTCGAGCGACCACTTGATGCGCGCCTTCATGTCGCGCAGCTGTGCCAGCCAGTCCTTGAGGAAGGCCTGCAGCACGGGGCGCGACGCCGCTTCCACCAGCAGCTGGGCGCGGTCGACGTTGTGCACGCGGGTCATGCTCATGGGGATTGGGTCGTTCAGCGTCACGCCTTCGTGGCTGGCGCAGTCGCGCGCGGCCTGCAGGAACGCCAGGGCCTTGGCCAGTTCCGGCGCCTCGGCGCGCAGCATGGCCTGGTACAGGAAGGGCGGCAGGCCGGCCTGGCGCCGCTCGGCCAGCAGCGCGCTGGCGAAGCGGTCGTAGTCATGCTTGACCACCGCGCCATACAGCGGGTGTTCCGGATAGCGCGTCTGCACCAGCACTTCGCTGGGACTGCCCCCTTCGGCCTGGGCGGTGCGGCCGGCGCGGCCCGCCACCTGCATCAGCTGCGCGAACAGCCGCTCGCTGGCCCGATAATCCTGCGAGAACAGCGCCGTGTCCGGATTGAGGATGCCCACCAGCGTGAGCTTCTTGAAGTCGTGGCCCTTGGCGACCATCTGCGTGCCGATCAGGATGTCCACGTCGCCGCGGTGCACGGTGTCGAACGCTTCCTGGGCGCTGCCCTTGCGGCGCGTGGAATCGGCGTCGATGCGCAGGATGCGCGCCTGCGGGAACATCAGCTGCAGGCCTTCCTCGATGCGCTGCGTGCCGCGGCCCAGCGGCTGCAGGTCGACGTTGCCGCAGGTCGGGCAATGCCGTGGAATGCGCATCTCCAGGCTGCAGTGGTGGCAGCGCAGCTTGTGCTCGCCCTTGTGCAGCACCATGAACGCCGTGCAGCGCTGGCAGTCGCTCACCCAGCCGCACGAGTCGCAGCAGATCACCGGCGAGTAGCCGCGCCGGTTCAGGAACAGCAGCGACTGCTCGCCCCGTTCCAGCCGCAGTTTCAGGGCCTCGACCAGCGCGGCGGTCAGGCCGTCGCGCGGCTTGTCGTGCTCCAGGTTGATCAATTTGACGGCCGGCAGCGTGGCCTGCTGCACGGCACGCTCGCGCAGTTCCAGCTTGCGGTAGCGGCCGGACTGGGCGTGGTGCCAGGATTCCAGCGACGGCGTGGCCGAGCCCAGCACGACGGGGATCTTCAGCTGCCAGGCGCGCCACACGGCCAGGTCGCGCGCCGAATAGCGCAGCCCTTCCTGCTGCTTGTACGAGGGATCGTGTTCCTCGTCGATGATGATCAGCGCCAGCCGCGGCAGCGAGGCCAGGATCGCCAGCCGCGTGCCGAGCACGATGCGGGCCTGGCCCTGGTGGGCGGCCAGCCAGTGCAGCATGCGCTCCCCTTCGGACAGGCTGCTGTGCAGCGTGGCCAGCATCACGCCGGGGAAGCGCGCGCGGATATTGCCTTCCAGCTGCGGCGTGAGGTTGATTTCCGGGACGAGGATGAGGATCTGGCCGTCCGGCTCGCGCGCCAGCACCTGGGCGCAGGCCTGCAGGTAGACCTCGGTCTTGCCGCTGCCCGTCACGCCGTACAGCAGGATGGGGCTGAAGCCGCTGGCGCTGCCGATGGCATCGGCCGCTGCCTGCTGGGCGGGGTTCAGGACGGGCATGTCGACCGGCGTGGCATCGTGGCCCGGATCGAGCTTGGCCAGCTTCTTTATGGCCCGGTCCAGGGCCACCGTGGTGGACAGGCGCAGGTTCTTCGGCACGCCCGGCAGCGCCACCTCGCCCAGCGGGCGCTGGTAATACTCGGCGGCGAAGCCGGCCAGCGCCAGCCAGTGCGGCGAAAGCGGACCGAGCTGGCTGCGCACGGCCAGCGCATCCTTCAGCTTTTCAACCGGGACATCGGTCTCGTCCAGCACGGCGACGATGATGCCCACCACCTCGCGCCGGCCGAACGGCACGAGCACCAGCTGGCCGGGCGCGGGACGGGCACCGGGCTCGCAGGCCCAGCGGTAGTCGAACACGGCATGCAGTGGCGTATCCAGCGCGATGCGCAGAATGCATTGGGACATGAACTTACCTGCCAAGAGCTGATCTGCAAGGAGCTTGCCTGCGGGGGACTCCCCAGCAAGCTCCGTTGCAGCCGGTGAACTATCCACAAATTCTGGGGATAACTTTGTGGACATTGAGTACGTAATCGGCGGCAACCTCGCTTGCCGGTCCGCCAAGGCGGCTGAATTCGGTCCGATTTAACAAATTTTTATGTTTAAAATCAATTACTTGCAAATCACTTCCCAGAGCGCCGCGAAATGCGCAGTTTTTAAATTTTCTGTGCATAAGTCATTTCTGCTCGGCCGTGAAATGGTGCATTTGAAGGAACATAATTTCCCCGAGGAATGAGTCGCCGGATTCTCTTCCTTATCCATTTGCCCATATTGCACGGAAATTTCCTGCTCAAAATTAGTGCACTGCACAAGCTAATCGGACCAAATTCGGTAAGTGCCGGTTTACTAAGCGCTTTTATATTTTTTCCACAGTTTATGTGGATAACTTTGTGGAGAATGCACCCACAAGATTCCGGAATGGGCCGGACAGTGTTTGCTTATTGTAAAAGCTGTCCCCATAGCCAGAAAAAATAAAGAGTGAAATCAGTCACTTACAGGGGACCTGCCCGGGACATCGCTCAGCCTGCCAATTCTAGCGGCAGGCCGAAAAATTGTGCATAAGTCGGGTTTGGCTGCGCAGGGCAAGCTCAGCGCATGCCCTGGCGCAGCTGGCGGCTGTAGGCATGCACTTCGTCCACCATCACCGACACCGCGTCGGGCGGCGTGAACTGGGAGATGCCGTGGCCCAGGTTGAAGACATGGCCCTTGTCGTGCGGACCGAAGGCATCGAGCACGCTGCGCACCCCGGCGCGGATCTGGTCCGGCTCGGCGAACAGGATGGCGGGGTCGAGGTTGCCCTGCAGCGCCACCTTGTCGCCGACGGCGGCGCGTACCCTGGCCACGTTGGCGGTCCAGTCCAGGCCGATCGCATCGGCGCCGATGGCGGCGATTTCCTCGGCCCAGTGCGCGCCGCCCTTGGTGAAGACGATGGCGGGAATGCGCACGCCATCATGCTCGCGCTTGAGCTGCGCCACCACCTGCTGCATGTAGCGCAGCGAGAACGGCTGGTAGACGCCATCGGCCAGCGCGCCGCCCCAGGAATCGAAGATCATCACGGCCTGCGCACCCGCTTCGATCTGGGCGTTCAGGTAGGTGGCGACAGCGCGCGCGTTCAGGTCCAGGATGTGGTGCATCAGGTCCGGGCGGCTGTACAGCATCTTCTTGATGGTGTGGAACTCGCGCGAGCCCTGGCCTTCCACCATGTAGCAGGCCAGCGTCCACGGGCTGCCGGAAAAGCCGATCAGCGGCACCCGGCCATTGAGCGCCGTGCGGATCGACGTCACTGCGTTGAACACGTAATCGAGCGAACCCGGCTCCGGCAGGCGCAGCGCGTGCACCTCGGCCTCGGTGCGCAGCGGACGCTCGAACTTCGGCCCCTCGCCTTCCACGAAATGCAGGCCCAGGCCCATCGCATCGGGCACCGTCAGGATGTCGGAGAACAGGATCGCCGCATCCAGCGGGTAGCGGTCGATCGGCTGCAGCGTGACTTCGGTGGCCAGTTCCGGATTCGTGGCCAGGCCCATGAACGATCCCGCTTTGGCCCGCGTGGCGCGGTACTCGGGCAGGTAGCGGCCCGCCTGGCGCATCAGCCACACGGGCGTGTAGTCGGTCGGCTGGCGCAGCAGCGCACGCAGGAAGGTGTCGTTCTGGAGCGGGGCGAATTGTGGCATCGGAGGCAATGAAATGCGGGACGAAAGAGGGTATTATCGCATCCCGCTGTCCATTTCACCGCCCACCATGACCCTGCCCGCCACCCGCTTCGGAACCTGGCCTTCCCCCATCGGCGCCGCCGTCGTGGCCGCCGGTGCCACCCCGCTGTCGTCGCTCGCGATTGATGCCTATGCCTATGCCGATGCAGATGCCGATGCAGATGCCATTTACTGGCTGGCCGGCCGCGCCAGCGAAGCGGGCCGCACCACCGTGCAGCGCCTCCGCGCCGGCCGCATCGAGGAACCGACGCCGGCGCCGCTGAACGTGCGCACCCGCGTACATGAATACGGCGGCGGCGCCTATGCGGTCGATGGAGGGACGTTGTTCTTCTCGCACCATGCGGACAACCGGCTGTACCGCCAGGAAGGCGATGCCGAAGCCGTGGCCTTCACGGCGCCGGGCCCGCAGCGCTTTGCCGACTTCGTGGTGGACCGCGCGCGCAGCCGCCTGATCGCCGTGCGCGAGCAGCATCCGGACGATCCGGCCTCGCACGAGCAGCCCGTCAACACGCTGTGCGCGGTGGGTTTCGACGGGGTCGAGACGGTGCTGGCCGGGGGCCACGACTTCTATTCCTCGCCGCGCCTGTCCCCGGACGGCCGCCGGCTGGCCTGGCTCACCTGGGACCACCCGCGCATGCCATGGCAGGGCACCGAACTGTGGCTGGCCGACATCCTGGACGATGGCACGCTGGGCACCCCGGCCCTGGTGGCCGGCGGCGCAGACGAAGCCATCTGCCAGCCGGAATGGGCACCGGACGGCCGCCTCTATTTCGTCACCGACCGCAGCGGCTGGTGGAACATCCACCGCCAGGGCCATGGCGCGGTGTGTGCGATGGAGGCCGAATTCGCCGGCCCGCACTGGGTATTCGGCAATGCCATGTATGGATTCAGCTCCGCCACGGAGATCGTCTGTACCTATATCGACCAGGGCGTCAGCCGCCTGGCGAGGCTGGCGGTGGCCGACGGTACCCTCACGCCCATCGACAACCCGTACGAAGAGATCCGCGAGCTGCGCGCCGGCGCCGGCTTCATCGCGGTACTGGCCGGCAGCCCGACGATCGCCGCCGAAATCGCCCGCATCGATCTCGCCACCGGTGCACGGACCGTGCTGGCACGCTCGATCGAATCGCTGCCGGACGTGGGCTATCTGTCGGTGCCGCACAGCGTCAGCTACCCCAGCGAGAACGGCCGCACGGCGCATGCCTTCTACTACCCGCCAAAGAATCGCGACGTGACGGCGCCCGCGGAGGAAAAACCGCCCGCGATCGTCATCGGCCACGGCGGCCCGACCAGCATGGCCACCAGCACATTGAAACTGGCCACGCAGTTCTGGACCAGCCGCGGCTTCGGCGTGCTGGACGTGAACTACGGCGGCAGCACGGGCTTCGGCCGCGCCTACCGCGACCTGCTGCGGGGCCAATGGGGCGTCGTCGACGTGGAGGACTGCGTGGCCGGCGCGCGCTGGCTGGTGGACCAGGGCCTGGCCGATGACGCGCGCCTGATCATCCGCGGCAGCAGCGCCGGCGGCCTGACGGTCCTCAATGCGCTGGCCTTCCACGACGTCTTCAAGCTGGGCGCCAGCTACTACGGCGTGGCCGACCTGCAGGGCCTGGACGACGACTCGCACAAGTTTGAATCGCACTACACGGATTACCTGATCGCGCCGCAGCCGGGGGCGCAACAGCTGTACCTGGAACGCTCGCCGATCCACCACACGGACAAGCTGGCCTGCCCGATGATCTTCTTCCAGGGCCTGGACGACAAGGTGGTACCGCCGCAGCAGTCCGAAGCGATGGTGCAGGCCTTGCAGGAGCGGGGCGTGCCCGTCGCCTACGTGCCGCTGGAGGGCGAGGGTCACGGCTTCAGGAAGGGTGACAGCGTGGTGCGGGCCCTGGAAGCGGAGCTGTATTTCTACCTGCGCCTGTTCGGCCTGCACGATCCGGCACAGCCGGCCCCGGTCCGGATCGACAACCTGGCGGCATGAGCGAGCGCGCATTGCAGGACCAGTTCGATGCGCTGCACCTGAACGAAAAGGCGATCCTCGCGCTGCTGGCGCTGGTGGGCGACGCGCTCGGCAAATCGGCCGTGCACGACCACGTGCTCAAGATGAACCTGCGCGACGATGCCGGCCATGCGATCACCCTGGCGGCCAGCAACGAGATGCTCGAACACCTGAACCGCCTCGCCTTCGTCGACCTGGTCACGGGCCGCGGTTTCATCTGCAATCCCAAGGTGCGCTGGCCGGCGATCCGGGCCGCCACCGACGCCTGCCTGACGGACGATATCGACCGGGCCTACGACGCGCTGAACCCGATGAACCGCAGCTGGAACGGCACGCTCGAGCCGCGCAGCTACCGGCACGGCGTGGCGCGGCTGCGCATGGCGCTGTTGCGCGGGAAGGGGCCGTTCGACGTGGCGCCGCTGCTGGCAGCCTGCCTGCGCTCCTACGAAGCGGCGCAGCTGCACCCGATCATCGACATCTTCACCCGGCCGTTCGAACCCGACATGCTGCTGCTGGTCGATCCCGACCTGCGCAACGATGTGCTGACGCTGCTGCTGCAGCACACGCAGCGCGAACCATCGCTGGCCGTGCCGGTGCGCGCCGCCTGCGAGCGGCACGTCGAACGGTGCCGCTCGCAGGGCGAAGACATCACGGACGCGCTGCGCCTGGCGATGGGCGAAGACGCCATCCTGTGCGGCCGCCTGCAGGACGCCGTGGCCTATCTGGAAGTGGTGAAAACGCCGCAGGCGCTGTTCTACGCCAGCGTGCTGATGCTGCTGCGCGACCAGGTGACGGATGCCGTGTCCGGTTTCGAGTCGGCGCTGAAATCGCTGCGCCGCGAAACGGGCAAGCGCAAGCAGCTGTTCCAGGGCTTCGGCGGCCACCTGTTCGTGCTGGCGCTGCTGCGCGCGGACGACCCGAAGACGCTCAAGACGGCCGAGACCTACCTGGAGCTCGCCGTGCATGCGCAGCAGAACCCGGACAGCGCCACCTACACCCACCTGTCGATGCTGCGCCAGATCCGCGCCGGCACCATGCAGGCGGACGTGGTGGTGTCGCGCACCTGGGAAACGCCGCTGCAGGCACAGATGTTCCAGGCGCTGCTGTACTGGTGGCTCGGCCTGCCGCAGCTGGAGGCGCGCCGCGCCGAGCTGCAGGACCTGGCCGCGCAGGCCGGTGCCAGCGGCTTCCTGCTCATCGCCGCGCAGGCCGAGGGCCTGCTGGGCCACCTGGGCGACGAAGGCGCCGCCGCCCGCGCGAAGGACCTGCGCGACAAATTCGGCCTGCCGGACATGGCCACCTGGTTCGCGCGCGAGGAAGCCTGGCAGCGCCAGCTGGCGGCGCTGATCAACCTGCACCAGGGTACGCCGGCAGCCGGTGGTGAGGCGCGGCTGGTGTGGATGATCAGCTGGAGCGACCATGGCAGCATCGTCGAGATCGAACCGCGCGAACAGAAGCGCGATGCCAAGGGCCAGTGGGGCAAGGGCCGGCCGATCGCGCTGAAGCGGCTGAGCGAGGAGGCCGCGCAACTGGATTACCTGACGCCGCAGGACATCCGCCTGACCACCTTCATCGAACCGTCGCGCCAGGCCTACTCCTCCGGCCTGCGCTACGACCTCTACGCGAACGGCGCCACGCCGGCCCTCGTCGGCCACCCGCTGGTGTTCTGGATGGATGCGCCGGACACGCGCGTGGATATCCAGGGCGGCGAGCCGGAACTGCTGGTGCGCGAGGCGAAGAACGAACTGCGCCTGACGCTGCAGCCCACGCCGCCGGACCGCACCGCCACCCTCGTGGTGCTGCGCGAGGCGCCGAACCGCCTGCGCGTGGTGACGATCAACGACGAGCACCGCCGCATCGCCGCGATCGTGGGCGACGGCCTGAGCGTGCCGCTGCATGCGAAGGACGAAGTACTCAAGGCCATCGGCACGGTGGCCGCCAGCGTCACCGTGCAGTCCGACATCGGCGGCGGCAGCGCCACGGCCGCCACGTTCGATCCGGACGTGCGCCTGCACGTGCACCTGCTGCCGTACCAGCAGGGCCTGCGCATGCAGGTGCAGGTGCGGCCGCTGCCCGATGCGGGACCGTACTATGCGCCCGGCGCCGGTGCCGAAACGGTGATCGCGGACGTGGGCGGCCGGCCGGTGCAGGTGCGCCGCAACCTGGCCGGCGAGCGCGATGCCGAGCGCCAGCTGGTGCTGAAGTGTCCCGCGCTGGAAGGGGCCGAACAGGAACACGGCGAATGGCTGATCGGCCAGCCGGCCCTGTGCCTGCAGCTGCTGGTGGAACTGCAGGAGCTGGGCGACAAGGTTGTCATTGGCTGGCCGGAGGGCGAAACCTTCCGCGTCACGCAGCCGGTGCACACGAAGCAGCTGAAGCTCTCCATCAAGAGCAAGAAGGACTGGTTCGAGGCCAGCGGCAAGCTGCAGGTGGACGAGAACCGCGTGATGGACCTGCGCGCGCTGCTGGACCTGATCCGCGCCAACAAGAGCCGCTTCATCGCGCTGGGCGACAAGCAGTTCCTGGCGCTCTCCGAAGAGCTGTACCGGCGGCTGGCGGAACTCGATGCGTATGGCGAGGACGACGATGCCGGCGTGAAGGTGCACCAGCTGGCCGCGCACATCCTGGAAGACATCGCCGGCGAAGTGGGCGGCCTGGAAGCGGACAGGCTGTGGCGCGAACACATTGCCCGCATCGCCGCGCAGGCGGCATATCAACCGCAGGTGCCGACGACGCTACAGGCCGACCTGCGCGAGTACCAGCGCGACGGCTTCGATTGGCTGGCGCGGCTGGCCCACTGGGGCGTAGGCGCCTGCCTGGCGGACGACATGGGACTCGGCAAGACCGTGCAGGCCCTGGCGCTGCTGCTGCTGCGCGCGCCGCAGGGCCCGGCCCTCGTCGTCGCGCCCACTTCCGTGTGCATGAACTGGGTGAGCGAGGCCGCCCGCTTCGCCCCCACGCTGAACGTCAAGCTGTTCGGCGCCGGCGACCGCGCGGAGATGATCGACAATGCCGGCCCGTTCGACCTGGTGATCGTCAGCTACGGGCTGCTGCAGCTCGAATCGGCGCGCTTCACGAAACCGCGCTGGCACACCATCGTGCTGGACGAGGCGCAGGCCATCAAGAACGCCGCCACGAAACGCTCGCAGGCCGTGATGGCGCTGCAGGGCGACTTCCGGATGGCATGCACCGGCACGCCGCTGGAGAACCACCTGGGCGAGCTGTGGAACCTGTTCCGCTTCATCAATCCCGGCCTGCTGGGTTCCCTGGACCAGTTCAACCTGCGCTTTGCCGGCCCGATCGAGCGGCAGCAGGACCGCAAGGCCGAAGTGGGCGCGCGCAACCGGCTGCGCCGGCTGATCGGCCCTTTCATCCTGCGCCGCACGAAGGCCCAGGTGCTGACGGAGCTGCCGGCCCGCACCGAGATCACGCTGGAAGTGGACCTGTCGGCGGAAGAGACGGCCCTGTACGAATCGCTGCGCCGCGAGGCGCTGGATAAACTCGCGGCGATCGATGCGCCGGCTGATAAAAAGTCGATGCAGATCCTGGCCGAGATCATGAAGCTGCGGCGCGCCTGCTGCAACCCGAACCTCGTCGCGCCGGACCTGAAGCTCGACAGCAGCAAGCTGGCCGCGTTTGCCGAGCTGCTGGCCGGCCTGCTGGAGAACCGCCACAAGGTGCTGGTGTTCAGCCAGTTCGTCGACCACCTGGGGCTGATCCGCGATCACCTGGACCGGGAAGGCGTCAGCTACCAGTACCTCGATGGCGCCACGCCGATGGCGACCCGCAAGGCGCGGGTGGACGCGTTCCAGGCCGGCGACGGCGATGTGTTCCTCATCAGCCTGAAGGCGGGCGGCGTGGGCATCAACCTCACGGCGGCCGACTACGTGATCCACATGGACCCGTGGTGGAACCCGGCCGTGGAAGACCAGGCCTCCGACCGCGCCCACCGCATGGGCCAGCAGCGCCCCGTGACGATCTACCGGCTGGTGGCGCGGCACACGATCGAGGAAGGCATCGTCGACCTGCACGCGCACAAGCGCGAACTGGCCGACAGCCTGCTCGACGGCAGCGAGATGGCGGCGCGCATGAAGGCCGAGGACATGCTGGCGATGCTGGAGGAAGGGCTGCGGCGCTGAAGCGGTGGTAGCAGCCGCGGCGACTGGAAATTTCCCAGGCCTAACGTCCCGCGGCTGCGGCGTGCCCTTCGCTATGATGGCCCGACCCTAACCACGCCTCCCGAGGAACCCACCATGGCCGACACCCTGCTGCGAGTATTCGACAGCCTCCCCGTGGCCGAGCAGGCGCGCGCAGCGCTGCTGGCTGCCGGCATCCCCGCCAGCGCCATCACGCTGGAATCGCGCAACGACGAAGCCAGCCCCGTCGAGGGCAGCTTCGTGGTCGACCTGACCAATGCGCCCACGCCCTCGCTGGACAACCCGAACCGCGCCGGCGAAAACGGCGAGATCCGCGCCGCCGTCCAGCGCAGCACCTGCATCCTGCAAGTGGAGGTGGAGAACGACCGCGACGGCATCAACGTCAACGGCATCCTGGACCGCCACGCGGCCGGCGACCAGGCCGAGCGGATGACGAGCCGGCAGGACCCCGCCTGACGGGGCCTACTGCCGAGTCCGTGTCCACCTTGGGGTCAGACCCCGACATGGACACGGCCTCGGCAGTTGGATCCTGTCCGGACTGCGCTGACCTCTTCCGGCCGGCACCATTCCATGCAATCATTCATGCATGGAACCAAACAACCAGCAAGACAACCCCACCGGCACGCCGCTGTGCGGCAAGGCCTGGACCGCCTATGTCGGCTGCCTGCTGGCGGCCGTGATCCTCGTTTTCCTGTTGCGCCTCGCCTTCAATTACTCGGAGGCGGCGGCGGCTGGCGTGCTGGCAGCGGGCACGCTGCTGATCGGCTACCGCGTGCTGATGCTGCGCAGCGTGCAGCTGTACTACGACGACGTGGGCGTGTGGCTGTATTCCGGCATCCTGCCCTGGTCGAAGGGCGTGCGCGGCGTGAAATGGCGCGACATGGACGAGGCGGTCTACGTGCAGTCGTTCGGCAGCTGGCTGCTGCGCTCGTGGACCATCCGCGTGGGCCACCGCTTCACCAAGGCCAGTGAAATCACGCTGACCAGCATGGCCCGCGGTCGCGAAGCCGTGGCCGTCATCAACCAGCACCACCAGCGGCTGATCGGCGAAGACCGGCTCGCCTGAACCGTGCTCGACCGTCTTCATGTAACCAGGGTGTAACATCGCGGCTTTGGCGAGCCCGATAGTGATAATCTCCCCCGCTTCACGTGGGTCGATTACCCGTTACAAAGGTTACACGATGATCAAGACAAAAATTGCGCTGGCCGCAATGATGCTGGGCCTGGCGTTCGCGCCGGCCGAGGCGGCCAGGAAGCCGCAAAAGGCGAAGACAGGCAAATCCGCCCCCGCCAAATCCTCCCAATCCACCAAGTCCTCCTCCCGCACAGCCAAGGCGGCGCCAGTGGCCGCTGCCGCCGCTGCACCGGCCGCGAACAAGGCCGACCGCGCGCTCGATGCGCTGTCCAGCCAGTTCCTCACCGCCCTGTGGCGCGTGGATCCGGAAACGGCCATCAGCGTGGGCAAGTACGACAGTGCCGCCACGCTGACGGTGCCCGATGCCGCCACCCGCACGCAGCAGCTGGCCTTCATCGACGAGTGGCTGGGCCGCTTCAACAAGATCGATGCGCGCCAGCTGTCGCCGCGCCAGCGCACCGACATGGGCCTGCTGGTGAACAAGCTCAATGCCGACCGCTGGAACCTGACCACCTGCCGCGAATTCGAGTGGAACCCGGCCTCGTACAACATCGCCGGCCCGATCGACTACATCCTGCACACGGAATACGCGGCCAAGGCCCAGCGCCTGCGCACGCTCCTCAAGCGCATCGCCAACGTGCCGGCCTACTACGACGCGGCGCGCGCCAGCATCAGCAAGCCCACCCGCGAGCACACGCAGCTGGCCATCGCCCAGGCACCGGGCGTGCTGGCGCTGCTGGCCGAAGTGGACAAGGAAGCCCAGGCCTCCACGCTGGCCGCCAACGAGAAGGGCCTGTTCGCGCAGCGCGTGGCCGCCGCGAGAACGGCCGTGGAAGCCTACGCCGCCTGGCTGGGCGAGATGGACAAGATGCTGGCCACCACCGGCAATGCCCGCTCCTTCCGCCTGGGCCGCGACCTGTACGAGCAGAAGTTCGCCTTCGACATCCAGTCCGCCAGCACGGCCGAACAGACCTACAACAAGGCGCTCGCCGCCCGCGAGGAACTGCTGGCGAACATGGACCGCATCAGCGACGAGCTGTGGCCGAAGTACCTGGCGGACGTGGCCAAGCCCGCAGACCGCTACGCCAAGATCGGCCGCATGATCGACAGGCTGGCGGCGAACCACGTGCCGCGCGAGCGCTTCGTGGAAGAGATCAAGGCGCAGATCCCGCAGCTGCAGCAGTGGGTGACGAGCAAGGACCTGCTGACCCTGGACGCGGACAAGCCCCTGGTGGTGCGCGAAACGCCCGCCTACCAGCGCGGCGTGGCCGGTGCCAGCATCGAGGCGCCCGGTCCGTACCGCCCGCAGGACCGCACCTACTACAACGTGACGCCGCTGGACGGCATGTCGGCCGAGCAGGCCGAGAGCAGCCTGCGCGAGTACAACCACTGGATCCTGCAGATCCTGAACATGCACGAGGCGATTCCCGGCCACTATGCGCAGCTGGTGTACGCGAACAAGTCGCCGTCGATCGTCAAGTCCGTGTTCGGCAATGGCGCGATGGTGGAAGGCTGGGCCGTCTACAGCGAACGGATGATGCTGGAATCGGGCTGGGGCGACAACGCGCCGGAGATGTGGCTGATGTACTCGAAGTGGAACCTGCGCAGCGTGACCAACACGATCCTGGACTACAGCGTGCACGTGCTGGGCATGCAGCAGCCGGCGGCAATCGACCTGCTGACGCGCCAGGCCTTCCAGACGCAGCAGGAGGCCACCGAGAAATGGCGGCGCGTGCAGCTCACGTCGGTACAGCTGACGTCCTACTTCAGCGGCTATTCCGAGATCATGGAACTGCGCGAACAGCGCCGCAACGCGCTGGGCAGCCGCTTCTCGCTGAAGGGCTTCCACGAGGACTTCCTGGGCTACGGCAGCGCGCCGGTGAAGGTGATCCGGGAGCTGATGCAGTAGGTTGATGCAATCAGCGCAGGGACCAAAGAGAAAGGGAGCCGCGGCTCCCTTTTTTTATCCTTCGGCCTTTTCCGCCGGCGCCTGCGTGGCCTTGACGAACATCGGCGACACCAGCAGCCCCAGCTCGAACAGCATCCACATCGGGATGGCCAGCGAGAACTGGCTGACCACGTCCGGCGGCGTGACGATGGCGGCGATCACGAACGCGCCCACGATCACGTACGGACGCCATTCGCGCAGCTTTTCCAGCGTGACGAGGCCCATGCGCACCAGGATGACGACGACGATCGGCACCTCGAAGGCGGCGCCGAACGCCAGGCACATCGACATCACGAAGTCGAGGTAGTTCTCGATGTCCGGCGTGACGGCGATCGAGGACGGCGCGAATTCGTTGATGAACTTGAAGACGCGGCCGAACACGAAGAAATAGCAGAACGCCACGCCCAGCGCGAACAGCAGCGACGAGGAGATGACGAGCGGCGCCACCAGCCGCTTCTCGTGCTGGTACAGGCCGGGCGCGATGAAGGCCCAGGCCTGGTACAGCACCCAGGGCAGCGCGATGATCAGCGCCAGCACCAGCGTGACCTTCATCGGCACCAGGAATGGCGCCGTGATGCCGGTGGCGATGATTTTCGAGCCGACCGGCAGCGCCGAGATCATCGGCTGTGCGATGAAGTCGTACAGCATGCTGGGGCCGGGCCAGAACATCAGCAGCGCGGTGACGACCAGTACGCCGATGGACGCCTTGACCAGCCGGTTGCGCAGTTCGACCAGGTGGCTGATGAAGGTTTCTTCGACCGGTTGTTCAGTGCTCATCAATAAAAGGATGCAGGGGGTTTGCCGTTACGGGGGCGGAAGCGCGCCACGCGCGCCGCGCCGGATACCACGTGCATGCGGCCGCCGGTGCGCTGCTTGTACCACTGGGGCACGGCGGAGGTGCGGCCCAGCTTCTTGCGGCGGAATTCCTTGGCCTTGCGGGCCACGTCGTCCGTCGAGGCCGAATACGAGGGCGCCGAATACGCGTCTTCCACCGTGCTGGAGACGGCGGCATCGTCGACCCGGAACGCGTCCTCGACGTCGGACATGTTCTTGGCGATGGAGTTCTCCACGTCGGCCTTGATGCTGTCGGCCTGTTCCTGCACGTTCTTCTGCAGGTTGCGCAGCTCTTCCAGCTCGATCTCGCGGCTCACTTCGCTCTTGACCTCGTGCAGGTAGCGCTGCGCGCGGCCATACAGCGTGCCGGCCATGCGCGCCACCTTCGGCAGCTTTTCCGGACCGATGACCACCAGCGCCACGACGCCGATGATGGCCAGCTTCGACAGGCCGAGATCGATCATGGCTCAGCCGTGAAGGCGACGGAGGATGGCAGGGACAACCGCATCAGAGCTTGTTCTTTTCCTTGGCTTCGACTTCGATGGTGCCCTTGTCGGTCACCTTGGACGGCGGCGGTGCCGGCTGCTCGGCCGCATCCTTCTCGTCCGTCTTCACGCCATCCTTGAAGCCCTTGACGGCCTTGCCCAGGTCGGAGCCGATATTGCCCAGTTTCTTGGTACCGAACACCAGCATGACGATCACCAGCACGATCAGCCAGTGCCAAACGCTAAAGCTACCCATTGTCTTCTCCTTGCAGGGCGTCGATGCCCGGATTCAGTGGAACGAACAGTATACGCGAAGCGCACGCTGTCATGTTTCTGTCATTTCATGGCGCTAGTCGCCCTCGGGCGGCCTAGTGCATGCCCTTCCACGGCCGCGCGCCGCCATACACGTGCATGTGCAGGTGGTACACGACCTGGCCGCCATCGGGGCCGGCGTTTACCAGGGTCTTGTAGCCGCCCGTGGGGGTGCCATCGGCGTCGTAAGTGACGGCGATGCCATGCTCGGCGGCCAGCTTCGGCGCCAGCGCCAGCATCCTGCCCAGCACGGCGGTATCTTCCGGCTGCACGTCGGACAGCGTGCCGATGTGCTTCTTCGGGATGATCAGCAGGTGCACCGGCGCGGCCGGGTTGATGTCCTTGAAGGCCAGCAGTTCGTCGTCTTCATGCACGACGGTGGCGGGGATCTGTTTGGCGGCGATCTTGCAGAACAGGCAGTCGGTCATGGTTTTCCCTTGCGTTCGCTTATTCCTGCGTTGGCTTACTCTTTGCGGGCGGCTTTTTCGGCAATGCCGGACACGCCTTCGCGGCGCGCCAGCTCGTCGAGCACCTGCTGCGGCGTGAGGTCGAACTGGGCCAGCAGCACCAGCGAATGGAACCACAGATCGGCCACTTCGTACAGGACCTTCGATCCGTCGCCGGACACGCGCGCATCCTTGGCGGCCATCACGGTTTCGGTGGCTTCCTCGCCGATCTTCTTCAGGATCGCATCGTCCCCTTTCGAGAACAGCTTGGCCACATACGAGGCGGCCGGGTCGGCGCCCTTGCGGGAGGCGATCGTGGCCGCGACGCGGTCGAGGATGTCGTTGGGCTGGGTCATTTCTTCTTGTCCCCGTGGTGATGGGCAGGATTGCTGTAAATCGTGTCCGGATCCTTCAGCACCGGCTCCACGCTCTGCCAGTCGCCATCCGGCGCGGCGCCTTCGAACTGCTGGAAGAAGCAGGAATGGCGGCCCGTGTGGCAGGCGATGCCGCCGGCCTGCTCGACCTTCAGCAGCACCACGTCCTCGTCGCAGTCCAGGCGGATATCCAGCACCTTCTGCACGTGGCCGGACTCCTCGCCCTTGTGCCACAGCTTCTTGCGCGAGCGGCTCCAGTACACCGCCTCCTGCAGCTCGACCGTCTTGTACAGCGCATCGCGGTTCATCCAGGCGAACATCAGCACATCGTTGCTGCCGTTCTCCTGCACGATCACGGGCACCAGGCCGTGTTCATCCCAGCGGATGCGGTTCAGCCATTTTGCCTTGGCTACGCTAGGCGTCGTCGTGGGGATACTCATGATTTGCCTTGTTACGCCAGTCGCATCGGAATGCCCTGGCCGGCCATGAAGCGCTTGGCTTCCTGCACCGTGTGCTGCCCGTAGTGGAAGATGCTGGCGGCCAGCACCGCATCCGCATGGCCCTTGGTGACGCCGTCGGCCAGGTCCTGCAGGCCGCCCACGCCGCCGGAGGCGATCACGGGCACGTTGACGGCATCGGACACGGCGCGCGTCAGCGCCAGGTCGAAGCCGGACTTGGTGCCGTCGCGGTCCATGCTGGTCAGCAGCAGCTCGCCGGCGCCCAGCGACGCCATCTTTTGCGCCCACTCGACCACGTCGAGGCCGGTGGCGTTGCGCCCGCCATGCGTGAACACTTCCCACTTGCCATCGCCCACCCGCTTGGCGTCGATGGCGACGACGATGCACTGCGAACCGTGCTTCTGCGACGCTTCGAACACCAGCTGCGGATTCGTGACGGCCGAGGTGTTCAGGCTGATCTTGTCGGCACCCGCGTTGAGCAGGCGCCGCACGTCCTCCACCTTGCGCACGCCGCCGCCCACCGTCAGGGGAATGAAGACCTGGGATGCGACCTGCTCGATGATGTCGAGGATCAGGTCGCGGTTATGCGACGAGGCCGTGATGTCGAGGAACGTCAGCTCGTCGGCACCCTGCTCGTCGTAGCGACGCGCGATCTCGACGGGATCCCCGGCGTCGCGCAGCTCGGTGAAGTTGACGCCCTTGACGACGCGACCGTCCGTCACGTCCAGGCAGGGGATGATGCGTTTTGCCAGCATGGTGAGCCTTATTCCTCGCCGACCGGATCGGACAGTTCGCCCGTCAGCTCGTCGGCGCGCAGCTGCGCCTCGTTCAGGTTGATCGTGCCTTCGTAGATCGAGCGGCCGCAGATCACGCCTTCGATGCCTTCGTCCTGCACGGCGCACAGCGCTTCCACGTCGGCCAGGTTGTGCAGGCCGCCGGAGGCGATGATCGGAATGCGCACCGCCTGGGCCAGGCGTACGGTGGCTTCGATGTTCACGCCGCCCATCATGCCGTCGCGGCCGATGTCCGTGTAGACGATCGATTCCACGCCGTACTGCTCGAACTTCTGCGCCAGGTCGATCACTTCGTGGCCGGACATCTTGCTCCAGCCGTCCGTGGCGACCTTGCCGTCTTTCGCATCCAGGCCCACGATGATGTGGCCCGGGAAGGCGCCGCACGCATCGTGCAGGAAGCCGGGGCTTTTCACGGCGGCGGTGCCGATGATGATGTAGCTGATGCCGTCATCGAGATAGCGTTCGATGGTGTCCAGGTCGCGGATGCCGCCGCCCAGCTGCACGGGGATCTCGTCGATGTCGTTCTCGAGCGCGAATGCCTGCACGGCTTTCAGGATGGACTTCACGGCGCCTTCGTTCTTCGGCTTGCCGGCGAAGGCGCCGTTCAGGTCCACCAGGTGCAGGCGGCGCGCGCCCTGCTCCAGCCAGTGGCGCGCCATGGCGCCCGGGTCGTCGGAAAACACGGTGGCGAGATCCATGTCGCCTTGTTTCAGGCGGACGCAGTGACCGTCCTTGAGGTCGATGGCAGGAATGAGCAGCATGGCTTTTTTCAGGAGTGAGGGTTGGTGGACTCAGGGATTCCAGTGGACGAAGTTCTTGTACAGCTGCAGGCCGGCGGCCGCGCTTTTCTCCGGGTGGAACTGGGTGGCGAAGATATTGTCGCGCGCGGCCACGCAGCAGAACGGGCTGCCGTACACGGTCTCGCCCACGCTGTGCGCCGGGTTCTCCGGCTGCGCGTAATAGCTGTGCACGAAATAGAACCAGGCGTCGTCGTCGATGCCTTCCCACATCGCGTGGGCGGCGGTCTGCTTCACCTTGTTCCAGCCCATCTGCGGCACCTTGAAGCGCGAGCCGTCTTCCTGCAGCTGGCCGTCGAGCCGGAAGCGCACCACCTTGCCGGGCAACAGGCCCAGGCCGGCGGCATCGCGTTCCTCGCTGCTGTCGAACAGCATCTGCTCGCCAACGCACACGCCCAGCATGGGCTTCGAGGCGGCGGCACGCAGCAGCGCATCCTGCACGCCCGACTCGCGCAGGCTGCTCATGCAGTCGAGCATCGAGCCCTGGCCGGGCAGCACGATGCGGTCGGCATCGTCGATATCGGCCGGGGTGCCGGAGATCAGCACGTTCGCTTCCGGCGCGACGGCGCGCAGCGCCTGCGCGACGGAGCGCAGGTTGCCCATGCCGTAGTCCACTACAACAATTTTTTTCATGGTCTGACAGACTGGCGGGATTACAGGCTTCCTTTGGTGGAAGGAATCGTGCCGGCGGCACGCTCGTCGCGTTCGGCGGCCATGCGCAGCGCGCGGCCAAACGCCTTGAACACCGTCTCGCACTGGTGGTGGGCATTGGTGCCGCGCAGGTTATCGATATGCAGCGTGATGCCGGCGTGGTTGACGAAGCCGCGGAAGAATTCCAGCGTCAGGTCGACGTCGAACGTGCCGATCATCGCACGGGTAAACGGAATGTGGTATTCGATGCCCGGGCGGCCCGAGAAGTCGATGACGACCCGCGACAGCGCTTCGTCCAGCGGCACGTAGGCATGGCCGTAGCGGCGGATGCCCTTGCGGTCGCCGATCGCCTTCGCCACCGCCATGCCCAGCGTGATGCCCACGTCTTCCACCGTGTGGTGGTTGTCGATGTGCGTGTCGCCCGTGGCCTTGATGTCCAGGTCGATCAGGCCGTGGCGCGCGATCTGGTCCAGCATGTGGTCCAGGAAGGGCACGCCGGTGTCGAGCTGCTGCACGCCGGTGCCGTCCAGGTTCAGGGCGACGCGGATCTGCGTCTCGTTGGTGTTGCGGATGACTTCTGCGGAACGTGTTGCAAGTGAGTTCATGAGGCGCTCTGGGGTTTAGGATTTGTCCGCCAACGATGCGTTCAACGCGTCGAGGAAAGCGGCGTTCTCGTCCGGCGTGCTGACGGTAACACGAAGGCAGTTCGCCAGCACACTGTGCATTTTACTTAAATTCTTGATCAGGATTTTACGCGTTACCAGTTTGGCATGAATGCTGTCGGCATCCGGCACCCGGATCGTGATGAAATTGGCGGCGGACGGGTACACCTGCACGCCCGGCACCGCGGCCAGCGCGGCCGTCAGGACGGCGCGCTGTTCGCGCAGCAGCCGCGCCTGTTCGTTCAGCACCTCGACATGGTCGAGCGCGAATTCGGCAGCGGCCTGCGTCATCACGTTGATGTTGTACGGCGGCCGCACTTTCTCGAACTGCGCCAGCAGCGCCGGTGCCGCCGACATGTAGCCGAGGCGGATGCCGGCCAGGCCCAGCTTGGACAGGGTGCGCATCACGATCAGGTTGTCGAACTCGGGCAGACGCGGCATGAAGCTCTGCTGCGCGAACGGTTCATAGGCTTCGTCGACGACCACCAGGCCCCGCTCGCCCTGCGCGCGCAGGATCGCTTCGATGTCGTTTGCATCGAACAGGTTGCCGGTGGGATTGTTCGGGTAGGCCAGGAAGATCAGTGCGGGCCGGTGCTGTTCGATCGCGGCGAGCATGGCCGGAAGATCGAGCGTGAAGTCTGCCTTCAGGGGGACCCCCACGAAGTCCATGCCGGCCACCTGGGCCGAGCGCTGGAACATCACGAAGGCGGGCACCGGGGCCAGCATGACGGCGCGGCGGTCCTCGCGTTCCTGTGTCGCGCAGGCGGCGGCCATGATGGCGATCAGCTCGTCGGAGCCGTTGCCGAGCAGGACATCGTAGCCGGCCGGGATGCCCAGCTTCGCACGGATGCGCTCCTTCAGCGGGCCATATGCGGCGGCCGGATAGCGGTTCAGGGCCACGTCGGCCAGGCGCTGGCCCAGTTCGCGGCGCAGCGCTTCCGGCAGCTGGTACGGGTTTTCCATCGCATCCAGTTTCACGAAGCCGCTGGCATCCGGCACGTGGTAGCTTTTATCGCTGCGCACGTCGGGGCGGATGGTGTTGGTGATCAGGGTGTCGAGGGACATGGGAGCTCGCTTATTCGGTGGTTTCAGTAATGCTGGGCTGCTTGCGCTTGCGTTTTACCGGCTTCGGGGCCGAAAGGCCGGGGTCAGACCCCGGCGTCTTGGCGCGGACTGCGGTGCGTGCGCGAGCCGTTGGGTCAGACCTCGGTGTCTCCGCGGCTGCGGGTGATAGCTGGGCCGAGGGTGGCGCGAGGCGTTCGGTGGCGATGCGGCAGTAGTCGGGATTCAGTTCGAAGCCCGTGAAGTGGCGGCCCGTGTTGCGGGCGGCGACGGCCGTGGTGCCGCTGCCCATGAACGGGTCGAGCACCACGCCGCCCGGCGGACACGAGGCCTTCACCATGCGCTCGATGATCTCGAGGGGCTTCTGCGTGGGGTGGTCGACCCGCTCGGCATGCTGCCGGTGCAGGCGCGACACGCTCCACACATCCTTCGGGTTGTAGCCCTGCTCCAGCCATTTCGCGCCCACGAAGATGGAGCGCGAGCGGGCCTTCTTGGTGGCCGCGTCGTACGGGATGCGCACCGCGTCCAGGTCGAAATAGTACTGCCTGCCACGGACAAAAAAACCGACCGTGTCGTGCACCGACGAGTAGCTGCGCACGCTGCCGCCCATCGACGGCACGCGGCGGTCCCAGACGATTTCGTTCAGCATCGTCATGCGCCGCTTCAGCATCACGAAGATCTCGGGCGAGTAGCGCCAGGTGGTGAAGATGTACAGGCTGCCATTGTCCTTCAGCTTCGGCAGCGCCGCATCGATCCACCGCTCGGTCCAGGCCAGGAAGGCCTCTTCGCTCTGCTGGTCGGAGCCGTTGCCGTAATCCTTGCCCAGGTTGTACGGCGGATCGGTGAGGATCAGGTCGATGGTGCCGTCGGGAATGCGCTGCAACCCTTCCAGCGCATCCTCGCAGAACACTTTGTCGAGCCAGGGGGCAGGTGCGCCGGGCGCAGACCCGGCTTGCGCAGGCAGGCCGCCGGCCACCGACTCTGCGCCTGCCGTTTTCATGGCCCTGGTTTCATTCGCAGTTCCGCACTGCGCGCGTGCGCCTGCAGGCCTTCGCCGTACGCCAGTTCCGCGGCGACCTTGCCCAGCGTTTGCGCGCCGGCCTCGCTGACCTGCAGGATCGACGAACGTTTCTGGAAGTCGTACACGCCCAGCGGCGACGAGAAGCGCGCCGTGCGCGACGTGGGCAGCACGTGGTTCGGACCGCAGCAGTAGTCGCCCAGCGATTCGGACGAGAAGCGGCCCAGGAACAGCGCGCCGGCGTGGCGGATCTTGTCCGCCCACTGCTGCGGTTCCTCGGCGGAGATCTCCAGGTGCTCGGCGGCGATGGCGTTGGCGATCTCGCACGCTTCGTCCATGTCCCGCACCTTGATCAGCGCGCCGCGGTCCGTCAGCGACGTGGTGATGGTGTCCTGGCGCGGCATCGTCGGCAGCAGCTTCCGGATCGATGCTTCCACCCGCGCGATGTAATCAGCATCGGGGCACAGCAGGATGGCCTGGGCCAGCTCGTCGTGCTCGGCCTGCGAGAACAGGTCCATCGCCACCCAGTCCGGGTCCGTGGTGCCATCGCAGATCACCAGGATTTCCGATGGGCCGGCGATCATGTCGATGCCCACGGTGCCGAACACGCGGCGCTTGGCGGCGGCGACATAGGCATTGCCCGGGCCGACGATCTTGTCGACCGGCTGGATCGACTCGGTGCCGTAGGCCAGCGCGGCCACGGCCTGCGCGCCGCCAATGCCGATCACGCGATCGACGCCGGCGATGGCGGCAGCGGCCAGCACCATCTGGTTCTTCACGCCGTCCGGCGTGGGCACGACCATCACGATCTCGCCCACGCCGGCCACTTTCGCCGGCACGGCATTCATCAGCACGGACGACGGATAGGCCGCCTTGCCGCCCGGGACATAGATGCCCACGCGGTCCAGCGGCGTGATGCGCTGGCCCAGCACCGTGCCATCGGCCTCGGTGTAGCTGAAGCCCTGCAGCTCATCCTTCTGGCGTTCGTGGAAGACGCGGATGCGCTCGGCGGCCGTCTGCAGCGCGGCGCGTTGCTTCTCCGGCAGCGCGGCCAGTGCCGCGTCCAGTTCATGCTGGCCGATCTCGAACGCCCCCAGGTCCGCCGCGCCGCCGTTCGGAATGCGGTCGAATTTGTTGGTGTACTCGACCACGGCTTCATCGCCGCGGGCACGCACCTGCGTGATGATGTCGCCGACGGCCTGTTCGATGGCGAAATCCGTCTCTGCTTCGAACGCGAGCAGCGCGTCCAGCGTTTCCTGGAAATCGATGGCGGTGGAGTCGAGCTTGCGGAGTTGGATCATGATTTATTTCGCTTGAGCAGAGGCGCGTTCGAACGCTGCCAGGATCGGTTGCAGGCGGGCGCGCTTCAGTTTCAGCGCGGCCTGGTTGACGACGAGGCGCGACGAGATGTCCATGATCTCCTCGACTTCCACCAGGTTGTTGGCGCGCAGCGTGCTGCCGGTGCTGACCAGGTCGACGATCGCATCGGACAGGCCGACCAGCGGCGCCAGCTCCATCGAGCCGTACAGCTTGATCAGGTCCACGTGCACGCCCTTCTTGGCGAAGTGCTGGCGTGCCATCTCGGTGAACTTGGTGGCCACGCGCAGCCGGGCGCCCTGGCGCACCGCCGTCTCGTAGTCGAAGCCCGCCTTGACGGCCACCGACATGCGGCAGCGCGCGATGTTCAGGTCGATCGGCTGGTACAGGCCTTCGCCGCCATGCTCGAACAGCACGTCCTTGCCGGCCACGCCGAAATCGGCCGCGCCATGCTGCACATAGGTCGGCACGTCGCTGGCGCGCACGATCAGCACGCGCACGTTCGGGTCATTGGTCGGCAGGATCAGCTTGCGCGACGTCTCCGGATTTTCCGTGACGGTGATGCCGGCCGCGGCCAGGAGCGGCAGCGTGTCCTCGAAGATGCGGCCTTTCGACAGCGCGAGGATCAGCTGCGAGCTGTCGGCAGCCTGGCTTGCCTGGGTATTCATGGTTCGTTACGCTTATTTGAGGCGGGTGATATTGGCGCCGACGGCGGACAGTTTCAGTTCCATGCGGTCGTAGCCGCGGTCCAGGTGGTAGATGCGGTCGACCAGCGTTTCGCCTTTCGCGGCGAGGCCGGCGATCACCAGCGAGGCCGAGGCACGCAGGTCGGTGGCCATCACGGGCGCGCCGATCAGCTGCTGCACGCCGGTGATCGTGGCCAGGTTACCGTCGGTGGTGATCCGCGCACCCAGGCGGTTCATTTCCTGCACGTGCATGAAGCGGTTCTCGAAGATGGTTTCCTGTACCGTGCTGCCACCATCGGCGATCGTGTTCACGGCCATGAACTGCGCCTGCATGTCGGTCGGGAAGCCCGGGTACTCGGTGGTGCGGAACGACACGGGCGTCGGGCGCGCATTCATCTGCGCGCGGATCCAGGTGTCGCCCACCGTCAGCCGCACGCCCATCTCGCGCAGTTTTTCCAGCGCCGCATCGAGGATGTCGGTGCGGGTGTTGCGGATCGTGATGTCGCCGCCCGTGGCCGCGACGGCGCACAGGAAGGTGGCCGCTTCGATGCGGTCCGAGATCACGGCATGCGCGGCGCCGTTCAGCGCCGGCACGCCCTGGATCACCAGGCGGTCGGTGCCGATGCCGTCGATCTTCGCGCCCATGGCCACCAGCAGGTTGGCCAGGTCCGTCACTTCCGGCTCGCGCGCGGCGTTTTCCAGGATCGTTTCGCCTTCGGCCAGCGTGGCGGCCATCAGCAGGTTTTCCGTGCCGGTGACCGTGATCATGTCGCTGGCGAAGCGGGTGCCCTTCAGTTTTTTCGCTTTCGCATAGATGTAGCCGCCATCGATCGAAATCTCGGCGCCCAGCGCCTGCAGGCCCTTGATGTGCTGGTCGACGGGGCGCGAACCGATCGCGCAGCCGCCCGGCAGCGACACCTTGGCTTCGCCGAAGCGGGCCAGCAGCGGGCCGAGGACGAGGATCGAGGCACGCATGGTCTTGACCATCTCGTACGGCGCCTCGAGTTTATCGATCCGCGAACCGTTCAGCGTGACCTTGTCGCCATCCTGCTCGACCGACAGGCCGGTGGCGCGCAGCAGTTTCAGCATCGTCGCCACGTCGTGCAGGTTCGGCACGTTCGACAGCTGCAGGTCGCCGGCCGTCAGCAGGCCCGCGCACAGGATGGGCAGCGCGGCATTCTTCGCGCCCGAGATCTGGATGTCGCCGACGAGGCGTTTGCCGCCGGTGATGAGCAGTTTGTCCATGCGAGAGGTCCTATCAGCCTTTGAATTCTTCGGGGGTCAGCGTCTTCATCGACAGCGCGTGGATCTCCTCGCGCATGCGGTCGCCCAGCGCCGCGTAGACGATCTGGTGGCGCTGGATCGGCCGCTTGCCGGCGAACGCATTGGAGACGATGACGGCGGTGAAGTGCTGGCCGTCACCCTCCACTTCCAGGTGGGTGCACTCGATGCCGGCGGCGATGTAGCCGTGGATTGCTTCGGGGGTCGTGGTCATGATGATTCCTTGAATGCTTGGTAGATCAGTGGCGCAGCCGGCCGGAGCGCAGCAGGCTGATGGCCAGCAGCGCCAGGGCCACCAGGAAGGCGGCAACGATGGCGAGGCTGGTCCACGGATTGACGTCGGACTGGCCGAAGAAACCGTAGCGGAAGCCGTCGATCATGTAGAAGAACGGGTTCAGGTGCGAGATGGTCAGCCAGAATGGCGGCAGCGAATGGATGGAGTAGAACACGCCGGACAGGAACGTCAGCGGCATGATCAGGAAGTTCTGGAACGCGGCCAGCTGGTCGAATTTCTCGGCCCAGATGCCGGCAATGAGGCCCATCGTGCCGAGGATCGCGGCGCCGAACAGCGCGAACACCAGGATCCACAGTGGCGCCTCGAACGACATGTGGGCGAACCAGGCGGTGACGACGAACACGCCCAGGCCCACGGCGATGCCGCGCACCATGGCGGCGATCGTGTAGGCCGAGAAGATCTCCCAGTGCGACAGGGGCGTGAGCAGCACGAACACCAGGTTGCCCGTGATCTTCGACTGGATCAGCGACGACGACGAGTTGGCGAACGCATTCTGCAGCACGCTCATCATCACGAGACCGGGCACCAGGAAGGCCGTGTACGACACGCCCGGATAGACCTCCACGCGGCCTTCCAGCACATGGCCGAACACCAGCAGGTAGAGGATGGCGGTGAGGATCGGCGCGGCGATCGTCTGCGTCGCCACCTTGTAGAAACGCAGCGTTTCCTTGTAGACGAGGGTGCGGAAACCAGTCGAGATCACAGTGCGCCCTTTTCCATAATTTGCAGGAAGATGTCTTCCAGGTCGGCCTGCTGCAGCTGCATCTCGTCGATGACGGCGCCGTTTGCGCGCAGGCGGGCCAGGATCTGCTCCACTTCCGAATACTCGTTCACTTTGAGGCTGTATTTCTTGCCGCTGTCCACGGGCTCCGCATGCAGCACCAGGTGGCGCAGGTCGTCAGGGATATCGCCCGCCTTCAGGTGCACGATCAGCTGCGAACCGGCCACCTTGCGGATCAGCGAGGACATGGTGTCCAGCGCCACCACCTGGCCGGCCTTGAGCATCGCCACGCGCTTGCACATGGCCTGCGCCTCTTCCAGGTAGTGGGTGGTGAGCACGATCGTGTGGCCTTCGCGGTTCAGGCGCGAGATGAACTTCCACAGCGTCTGGCGCAGTTCCACGTCCACGCCGGCGGTCGGCTCGTCGAGCACGATGACGGGCGGCTTGTGCACCAGCGCCTGCGCGACCAGCACGCGGCGCTTCATGCCGCCGGACAGCGCGCGCATATTGGTATCGGCCTTGTTCGTGAGGTCGAGGTTCTCCATCACCTCGTCGATCCACTTGTCGTTGTTCGGCAGGCCGAAGTAGCCGGACTGCAGCCGCAGCGTTTCGCGCACCGTGAAGAAGGGGTCGAACACCAGTTCCTGCGGCACCACGCCGAGCTTGCGGCGCGCGGCGCGGAAGTCGGAGACGACATCGTGGCCATGGATCTGCACCGTGCCCGCATCCGCGCGGTTCAGGCCCGCGATGATGGAGATCAGCGTGGTCTTGCCGGCACCGTTGGGGCCGAGCAGGCCGAAGAATTCGCCTTCCTCGATGGAGAGGGACACGCCACCGAGTGCCTGCAGCGACTTGTAGCGCTTCTGGACATTACTGATTTGGATTGCTGTCATGCGTGTTCGTTCGTTTGGGCAGATGCCATTGGACTGCGGCCGCGCACCAGGCGGGCAGGTGTCCCTTTAGCAAGGACAACGGTCAATTATAGGGGAATTTCGGTGCGGCCACGCCGTGGCCGGCAAAAACGAAGAGGGCAGGCGGGGGTCAATGTCGCTGCAGGTCGACCGGGGAGTGGTCGGTGCAGGCAGCTTCGCCCAGTTCGGGCGAAACGAGGGCGCAAACGCCATACAGGGAGGTGAGGCTGCGCAGCATCGGCGGCAGGTTCACGAGGTGCAGGTTAATGCCGGCGCCGTGCGCGGCGCGCTGCCAGGCCAGCATCACGGACACGGCGGCGGAATCGACTGCCGCTACGTTGCGCAGGTCGAACTCGCCCTGGCCGGCACGGATGGCGGCCAGGCCGTGCTCCAGCGCGGCGGTGGCGTTGTCGACGGTCAGGGCCGTCAGGGACAGCATGTTGTTGGCACTGTCGTTCACGGGTTCGAACCTTGTTGTGCAGTGAAAGGGCCGGCATGTGCCGGCCCCGTATTGTATTACGGCTTCTTGGTCTGCAGCGGACGGCTGGCCAGCTGCTTGTTCTTCGCGGCCAGCGTCTTGATCAGGCCATCGATGCCGCCCTTGCTGATCTCGGTGTTGAAGGTGCCCTTGTAGGTTTCCACCAGCCAGGCGCCCAGCACGTTGATGTCGTAGATCTTCCAGCCGTCGGCGTTCTTCGCCACGCGGTAGTTCAGCAGCACGGGTTCGCCGCGGCTCATGTTGACCTGCGAACGCACTTCGACTTCCGTGTCGCCCGCGTCGGCGCGCAGCGGCTTGAACTCGATCGTTTCGTTACGCACCTGCGACAGCGCGCCGGAGTACGTGTAGACGAGCAGCGTGCGGAACTCGGTCGACAGGGCCTTCTTCTGTTCCGGCGTGGCATCGCGCCAGTGACGGCCGGCGGCGAGCGACGTCATGCGGTCCGAATCCACGTACGGCAGGATCTTCGTTTCGACCAGGTTGATCACCTTGCGGGTGTCGCCGTTCTGGATGTCCTTGTCGGACTTGGCGGTGTTCAGCACGTCGGTGCTGATGCGCTTGACAAGCTGGTCCGGCGCTTCCTGGGCGGCGGCGAAACCGGTGGCGGCAAAGGCCAGGGTGGAGACGGCGAGCAGTTGCTTGAGCAGTTTCATGTTTACCTTTCAGTGGAGGGTGCAGCTGCGACCATTGTGCAGCCGGGCCGTTGATTATAACGACCGGGGCTGGACGGCGTCGCTGCGCTTACCTGTGCTTACGGCGCTTACGTCTGCTTACTGTGCCGGCGCTGGCGCAGGCGTGGTTTCAGGCGCTGGCGCAGGCGTGACGTCCGGCGCCGGGGCCACGGCGGGCTTCTCGCCATCGCCGGTCGGGTTCACGGCCGGCTGGTCCGGGACGTTTTCGCCTTTCTGTTCCGGCACGTCCCCGTCATACACCTGGCTCTGGCGGCGCTGCAGGTAACCATCGCGGATGAATTCATAGCGGTCCAGCGCGGCATCTTCCAGCAGCGACGAGGCATCCAGCAGCGCGGCGCGCTGGTCGATGATGCGCAGGCCCACGCCGATGTTGCGCACATGGGTCGGATCCTTGTAGGTCCATGGATCGGCCGCGAAGTCCAGCGGCAGGCCGACCGTGTCACGCAGGGTCGACGGGCCCAGCAGCGGCAGCATCACGTACGGGCCGGACTGCACGCCCCATTTGCCCAGCGTCTGGCCGAAGTCTTCGTTGTGCTTCTGCAGGCCCGCTTCGGAAGCGATGTCGATCACGCCCAGGAGGCCCAGCGTGGAGTTCAGGGCCACGCGGCCCACGTCCGAGGCGCCATCCTTGAATTTGCCCTGCAGGAGGTTGTTACCGGCGGTCCACACGTCACGCAGGTTGCCGAAGAAGTTGTTCACGCCGGTCTGCACGAACGTCGGGGTGATGTTCTTGTAGCCGGTGGCGACGGGCTTCAGCGCGTAGGTGTCGACGGTGTCGTTGAACTTGAAGACACCGCGGTTCCAGGTTTCCATCGGGTCGCGGCGGTCCGGGCCGACGGCGCAGCCGGACAGCGTGGCAACGGCCACGAGCGGGATTGCCAACTTCAGCAGGGTGGAGGCTTGAAGGCGCATCAGTTTGCATCCTTTCCATCAGCAGCTTTGCTGTAGATAAATTGATTAATCAGGTCTTCCAGCACCGCCGCCGACTGCGTGCGGGCGATCTTGTCGCCCTGGACGAGGTTCTTCTCGTCGCCGCCGGCCTCGATGCCGATGTATTGCTCGCCCAGCAGGCCGGCCGTGAGGATCTTGGCCGAACTGTCTTTCGGGAACTTGTAGGTCGAATCCATTTCCAGCGTCACGGAAGCCTTGTACGACTTGTCGTCGAAAGCCACCTGCGCAACGCGGCCCACCACCACGCCCGACGCCTTCACCGCGGCCTGCGGACGCAGGCTGCCGATGTTGTCGAACTTGGCAGTGATTTCATAGGTCTTGGCCAGCGAGAACGTGCTGTTGTTGCCGGCCTTCAGGGCCAGGAACATCAACGCGGCCACGCCGAACACGACGAACAGGCCCACCCACACATCCAGAGATTTGCGTTGCATAAAACTTATCCTAAAGGTTTTTGGTCATTCGCGCCGGTCGGTATTGCCGCGAGTGTTATTTACTGAACCGTATTACTGAACTTGCTGGAACTTCGTTGTATTTCGGTGGGACGTTACTTGCTGAACATCAGCGCGGTCAGCATGAAGTCCAGCCACCAGATCATCAGCGAGGACACGACCACCGTGCGGGTGGTGGCGCCGGCCACGTCTTCCGGCGTCGGCCGCGTTTCGTAGCCCTGGTACAGCGAGATGAAGGTGATCGCGATGCCGAACACGACGCTCTTGACGAAACCGTTGAACACGTCCTTCCACAGGTCGATGCCGCCCTGCATCTGCGACCAGAACGCGCCGGCATCGACACCGATCAGCTTCACGCCGACCAGGTAGCCGCCGAAGATGCCCACCGCCGAAAAAATCGAGGCCAGCAGCGGCACGGCGATGACGCCGGCCCAGAACCGGGGAGCCAGCACGCGCTGGATCGGGTTCACGGCCATCATTTCCATGGCCGACAGCTGCTCGCCTGCCTTCATCAGGCCGATCTCGGCCGTCAGCGACGTGCCGGCGCGGCCCGCGAACAGCAGGCCCGTGATGACGGGACCCAGCTCGCGCGTCAGGCCCAAAGCCACCAGCAGGCCGAGCGATTCGGAGGCGCCGTACTTCGTCAGCGTGTAGTAACCCTGCAGACCCAGCACCATGCCCACGAACAGGCCGGACAGCGTGATGATCAGCAGCGAACGGTTGCCGATGAAGTGCAGCTGCTCGATCACGAGGTAGGGCCGGCGCATCATGCCCGGCGACAGCTTCAGCATCTGGAAGAAGGTGCGCGTGGCGTAGCCGAGGCTTTCCACATAATCGCGCGCGGTATTGCCGACGCCGGCCAGCAGGCGGCGGCCGATCATGCGCGGCCTCCCAGGCCCAGGTCATCCGCCAGCGATTTGCCGGGATAGTGGAACGGCACGGGGCCGTCGCTTTCGGCGTGCACGAACTGTTTGACGTAAGGATCGGTGGACACCATCATCTCGGCCGGGGTGCCGTGGGCAACGATCTTGCCCTGCGACAGGAAATAAACATAGTCGGCGATCGTGAAGGATTCCTTCACGTCGTGCGACACGAGAATGCTCGTCGACCCCAGCGCGGCGTTCAGGTTGCGGATCAGGTTGGCGGTGACGCCCATCGAGATCGGGTCGAGGCCGGCAAACGGCTCGTCGTACATGATCAACTGGGGATCGAGGGCGATGCTGCGGGCCAGCGCCACGCGCCGCGCCATGCCGCCGGAAATCTCGCCCGGCTTCAGTTTCGCCGCGTTGCGCAGGCCGACGGCGTGCAGCTTCATCAGCACCAGGTCGCGAATCAGTTCTTCCGGCAGGTCGGTATGCTCGCGCAGCGGGAACGCCACGTTCTCGAACACGGTGAGATCGGTGAACAGCGCGCCATGCTGGAACAGCATGCCCATCTTGCGGCGCAGCAGGTACAGCTCCTTCGTCTTGAGCTGGTGCACCACCTGGCCATCGACGCGGACCTCGCCCTTGCTGGGGCGCAGCTGGCCGCCGATCAGGCGCAGCACCGTCGTCTTGCCGCTGCCGGAGCCACCCATGATCGCGATCACCTTCCCTTTCGGGAAGTCCATGTGCAGGCCCGCGAGGATAGCCCGCTTCCCGTAGGAGAAGTGCAGATCGCGGATTTCGACTAGGTTTGCCAAGGCAGAAGCTCTTTATTTTTTGATGGCATATTGTAATGCAGAAAGCTCATACTCTGCCGGCGCGCCCTTCGAAGACGCTCATGCAGCCCAGCTTCGGGTGTAAATAGTACAACATTACTAACTGCTGAGTCAGTAATTTACAATTGGCAAAGCGTGTTAATGCGCCGCAAGGCAAAACCGGGGACAGACCCCTGTTTTGAAGAAATTTCCTCAGAAATGGGGACAGACCCCATTTTCCAGGAAATATTTCCCGAAAAAGGGGGTCTGTCCCCATTTTTTATGCAACTTTCTAGACTCAGCGTGGCAGGACGGAGTGGCCCATCAGGTACTCGTCCACCGCGCGGGCGCACTGGCGGCCTTCGCGGATCGCCCACACCACCAGCGACTGGCCGCGGCGAATGTCGCCGGCGGCAAAAATGCCCGGCTTGCTCGTGACGTAGGCATTGGTGCCTTCTGTGGCGGCGCGGGCATTGCCGCGGCCATCCTTCTCGACGCCGAACGCTTCCAGCACCTGTTGCACGGGCGAGACGAAGCCCATCGCCAGCAGCACCAGGTCGGCCTTCACGTCAAACTCGGAGTTCGGCACTTCGACCATCTTGCCGTCTTTCCATTCGACGCGGCAGGCCACCAGTTTTTCCACTTTGCCGCCCTTGCCTTCCAGGCGTTTCGTGGCGACGGCCCAGTCGCGCTCGCAGCCTTCCTCGTGCGACGAGGAGGTGCGCAGCTTGGTCGGCCAGTACGGCCAGACCAGCGGCTTGTTTTCCTGTTCCGGCGGCTGCGGCATCAGTTCGAACTGGGTGATCGCCGTGGCGCCATGGCGGTTCGACGTGCCCACGCAGTCGGAACCCGTGTCGCCGCCGCCGATCACGACCACGTGCTTGCCGGTGGCCTTGATCTGGTCCTTGACCTTGTCGCCGGCGTTGATCTTGTTCTGCTGCGGCAGGAAGTCCATCGCGAAGTGCACGCCCTTCAGCTCGCGGCCCGGCACCGGCAGGTCGCGCGGCTGTTCCGCACCACCGGCGATGACGACGGCATCGAATTCCTTCTCCAGGTCTTCCGGGAAGATGGTTTCCTTGGCCCAGTTGTTGACGCTGGCCGGGAAATCCTTGCCCACCAGCGTGGACAGGCGGAACTTCACGCCTTCCGCTTCCATCTGTTCGATGCGGCGGTCGATGTGGAACTTCTCCAGCTTGAAGTCGGGGATGCCATAACGCAGCAGGCCGCCGGCACGGTCCGATTTCTCGAACACCGTCACGTCGTGGCCGGCGCGGGCCAGCTGCTGTGCTGCCGCCAGGCCGGCCGGACCGGAACCGATCACGGCCACTTTCTTGCCCGTCCTGTGGTCGGCCGGCTGCGGCTTGACCCAGCCATGTTCCCAGCCTTCGTCGATGATCTTGTGCTCGATCGACTTGATGCCCACCGCATCGCTGTTGATGCCCAGCGTACAGGCGCTCTCGCAAGGCGCCGGGCAGATGCGGCCCGTGAACTCGGGGAAGTTGTTCGTCTGGTGCAGCACGTCCAGCGCCTGGCGGTAGTGCTGGCGGTACACCAGGTCGTTCCAGTCGGGGATGATGTTGTTGACGGGGCAGCCCGAGTTGCAGAACGGGATGCCGCAGTCCATGCAGCGTGCGCCCTGCACCTTGGCCTGCTCGTCCGTCAGCTTCAGCACGAACTCCTTGTAGTTCTTCAGGCGGCTTTCCGGGGCCAGGTAGCTTTCGTCCTGGCGCTCGAATTCCATGAAACCGGTGATTTTGCCCATTTTCGTTCTCTTTCTCGTTATCTTTACGCGGCGATCGCCTGGGTTTCCGCTTCGATCGCGGCGTTGTCGGCCAGCTCGATCAGGGCGCGCTTGTACTCGTTCGGGAAGACCTTAACGAACTTGCCGCGGCTCTCCGCCCAGTTGTCCAGCAACATGCGGGCGCGGGTGCTGCCCGTGTGCTTGAAGTGGCGCTCGATCAGGCGCTTGAGCAGCGTCTCGTCCGCTTCCGGCGTGCCATCGCGGTGCTGGGCGTGCCAGGTGGATTTGTCCAGCTGCTGCTCGGCCGCCGGCAGCACGCTTTCCAGGCCCACCATCGACAGGTTGCAGCGCTTCTCGAAATCGCCGTCCGGGTCGTACACATAGGCGATGCCGCCCGACATGCCCGCCGCGAAGTTGCGGCCCGTGGCACCCAGCACGACGACCGTACCGCCCGTCATGTATTCGCAGCCGTGGTCGCCGGTCCCCTCGACGATCGCCGTGGCGCCCGAGTTACGCACCGCGAAGCGCTCGCCGGCCACGCCATTGAAGAAGGCCTCACCGGAAATCGCGCCATACAGCACCGTGTTGCCGATGATGATGTTGTTGACGGCCCAGCCGCGGAATTCCGTGTTCGGCCGCACGATGATGCGCCCGCCCGACAGGCCCTTGCCCACGTAGTCGTTGCCTTCACCGACGAGGTCGATCGTGATGCCATGCGCCAGGAACGCGCAGGCGGACTGGCCGGCGGTGCCCTGCAGCTGGATGTGGATCGTGTCGTCCGGCAGGCCGGCATGGCCGTAGCGCTTCGCCACTTCGCCGGACAGCATGGTGCCCACGGTGCGGTTCAGGTTGCGCACCGGCGAGATGAACGACACGCGGTCGCCCTTCTCCAGCGCGGCCTTGGCCTGGGCGATCAGCTTGTGGTCCAGCGCCTTTTCCAGGCCGTGGTCCTGCTCCTCGTTGTGGTAGATGCACAGGCCTTCGTTCACCTTCGGCTGGTAGAAGATCGCCGAGAAGTCCAGGCCCTGGGCCTTCCAGTGCGTGATGGCCTTCGACTTGTCCAGCAGGTCGGAACGGCCGATCAGTTCGTCGTACGTGCGGATGCCAAGCTGCGCCATCAGTTGACGGGCTTCCTCCGCCACGAAGAAGAAGTAATTGACCACGTGTTCCGGCTTGCCCTGGAACTTGGCGCGCAGCACCGGGTCCTGCGTGGCGACGCCCACCGGGCAGGTGTTCAGGTGGCACTTGCGCATCATGATGCAGCCTTCCACCACCAGCGGTGCCGTGGCAAAACCGATCTCGTCCGCGCCCAGCATGGCGGCGATGACCACGTCGCGGCCCGTGCGCATCTGGCCATCGGCCTGCACGCGGATGCGGTTGCGCAGGCCATTGAGCACCAGCGTCTGCTGCGTTTCGGCCAGGCCCAGCTCCCACGGCGTGCCGGCGTGCTTCACCGACGACAGGGGCGAAGCGCCCGTGCCGCCGTCATGGCCGGCCACGACCACGTGGTCCGCCTTGGCTTTCGACACGCCGGCAGCGACGGTACCGATGCCCACTTCCGACACCAGTTTCACGGAGATCGAGGCGCGCGGGTTCACGTTCTTCAGGTCGTGGATCAGCTGGGCCAGGTCTTCGATGGAGTAGATGTCGTGGTGCGGCGGCGGCGAGATCAGGCCGACGCCCGGCACGGCGAAGCGCAAGGTGGCGATGTAGCCGGACACCTTGTGGCCTGGCAGCTGGCCGCCCTCGCCCGGCTTGGCGCCCTGCGCCATCTTGATCTGGATCTGGTCTGCCGAGTTCAGGTACTCCGCCGTCACGCCGAAGCGGCCGGACGCCACCTGCTTGATGCGCGAACGCAGCGAGTCGCCATCCTGCAGCGGGATGTCGACGACCACCTGGTCCTTGCCGATGATGTCGGCCATCGTCTGGCCCATCTTGATCGGAATGCCCTTCAGTTCGTTCTTGAAGCGGTTCGCATCCTCGCCGCCTTCGCCCGTGTTCGACTTGCCGCCGATGCGGTTCATGGCGATGGCCAGCGTGGCATGGGCCTCGGTGGAGATGGAGCCCATCGACATGGCGCCGGTGGCGAAACGCTTGACGATTTCCTTGGCCGATTCCACTTCATCGAGCGGAATGGCTTTCGACGGATCGATCCTGAACTCGAACAGGCCGCGCAGGGTCAGGTGACGGCGGCTCTGGTCGTTGATGATCTGTGCGTACTCTTTATAGGTGCTGAAGTTGTTGGCGCGGGTCGAGTGCTGCAGCTTCGCGATCGCATCCGGCGTCCACAGGTGGTCTTCGCCACGCACGCGGTAGGCGTATTCGCCGCCAGCATCCAGCGAATCGGCCAGCGTCGGGTCGTTGCCGAATGCCAGGTTGTGCAGGCGCAGCGCTTCCTCGGCGATCTCGAACAGGCCGATGCCTTCCACGTTCGAGGCGGTGCCCTTGAAGTACTTCTGGATCACGGACTTGTTCAGGCCCACGGCCTCGAAGATCTGCGCGCCGCAGTACGACATGTAGGTGGAGATGCCCATCTTCGACATCACCTTCATCAGGCCCTTGCCCACGGCTTTCGTGTAGTTGTACAGCGCCTGTTCCGGCGTGAGGTTGCCCGGCATGGCGTGCGCCAGGTCGGCCAGCGTTTCCATCGCCAGGTACGGGTGCACGGCTTCCGCGCCGTAGCCGGCCAGCAGCGCGAAGTGGTGCGTCTCGCGGGCCGAACCCGTTTCCACGACCAGGCCCGTCGAGGCGCGCAGGCCCTTGCTGACGAGGTGCTGGTGGATGGCCGACGTGGCCAGCAGCGCCGGGATCGCCACGCGGTCGGCGCACACGGCGCGGTCCGAGACGATCAGGATGTTGTGGCCGGACTTGATCGCATCGACGGCTTCCGCGCACAGCGAGGCCAGCGACGCTTCCACGCCTTCCTTGCCCCAGGCCAGCGGATAGCAGATCGACAGCTCATAGGACTTGAACTTGCCGCCCGTGTGGCCGCTGATGTGGCGCAGGCGCTCCATGTCGTCGAACGACAGCACCGGCTGCGACACTTCCAGGCGCATCGGCGGGTTGACGTTGTTGGTGTCCAGCAGGTTCGGCTTCGGACCGATGAAGGACACGAGCGACATCACCATCGCTTCGCGGATCGGGTCGATCGGCGGGTTCGTCACCTGGGCGAACAGCTGCTTGAAGTAGTGGTACAGCGGTTTCAGCTTGTTGGACATGACGGCCAGCGGCGAGTCGTTGCCCATCGAGCCGGTGGCTTCCTCGCCGGCGACGGCCATCGGCGCGAGCAGGAAGCGCAGGTCTTCCTGCGTGTAGCCGAAGGCCTGCTGGCGGTCCAGCAGCGCGGCCGGCAGTTTTTCGCCCTGCGCGTTGTACTTGGCCAGGTTGTGCTGCTGCTGGCTCTCGGCCAGTTTCAGGCTGTTCAGCTTGATGCGGACCGCGTTGATCCATGCCTTGTACGGCTTGGCGTTGGCATACGTGTCCTTCAGTTCCTTGTCGTCGATGATGCGGCCCGCTTCCAGGTCGATCAGGAACATCTTGCCCGGCTGCAGGCGCCATTTCTGGATGATCTTCGATTCGGGAATCGGCAGCACGCCGGATTCGGAGGCCATCACCACCAGGTCGTCGTCCGTCACGATGTAGCGGGCCGGACGGAGGCCATTGCGGTCCAGCGTGCCGCCGATGTAGCGGCCGTCCGTGAACGCCATGGCGGCCGGGCCGTCCCACGGTTCCATCATCGCCGCGTGGTATTCGTAGAACGCCTTGCGGTTCTCGTCCATCAGCGTGTGGTTTTCCCACGCTTCCGGGATCATCATCATCATCGCCTGGGCCAGCGGATAGCCCGCCATCAGCAGCAGTTCCAGCGCGTTGTCGAAGCAGGCCGTGTCCGACTGGCCTTCGTAGATCAGCGGGAACAGCTTCTGCAGGTCCTCGCCCAGCACGGCGGATTTCATGACGCCTTCGCGGGCGCGCATCCAGTTGAAGTTGCCCTTGACGGTGTTGATCTCGCCGTTGTGGGCGATCAGGCGGTACGGGTGGGCCAGCGGCCATTCCGGGAAAGTGTTGGTGGAGAAGCGCTGGTGCACCAGCGCCAGCGCGGAGATGCAGCGCGGATCCTGCAGGTCGCGGTAGTACACGCCCACCTGGTCGGCCAGCAGCAGGCCCTTGTAGACGACGGTGCGGGCCGACATCGACGGCACGAAGAACTCGTTACCGTGCTGCAGCTTCAGCGCCTGGATGGCGTGGCCGGACGATTTGCGGATCACATAGAGCTTGCGTTCCAGTGCATCGGTGACCATGATGTCCGCGCCGCGGCCGATGAAGATCTGGCGGATCACCGGCTCTTTCGCGCGCACCAGCGGCGACATCGGCATCTCGGTATCGACCGGCACGTTGCGCCAGCCCAGCACGACCTGGCCCTCGATGCGCACGGCGCGCTCGATTTCCTGTTCGCAGGCGATGCGCGACGCGCTTTCCTTCGGCAGGAAGACCATGCCCACGCCATATTCACCCGGCGGCGGCAGTTCGATGCCCTGCTTGGCCATCTCGTCGCGGTAGAACTGGTCCGGCACCTGGATCAGGATGCCGGCGCCATCGCCCATCAGCTTGTCCGCACCCACCGCGCCGCGGTGATCGATGTTCTTCAGGATCTGCAGACCCTGTTCGACGATCGAGTGGCTCTTCTGGCCCTTGATATGGGCGACGAAACCGACGCCGCAGGCATCGTGTTCATTGGCTGGGTCGTACAAACCTTGCGCGTTCATGGTCTTCTCCGAAGCTGCGGAGCCCTGAACACTCACCGTGGCGGCGTGCAAGGCTCCGGTTTTTTTGCATATTAAAAAACGAAAATCGAGAGTAGTGCATCGCACCAAAAAACTCAACCCTAACAATTAGGGTCGGAGTCGAATTATTCGCAACGCTGTTACGCAAAATATTAAATAGGGACATAGTGCTTTTGCGTACTACTAATCTGGCGATCGTGTCCAAATAAACGAAAAATTGCCCATCCTCTCCTACTTAGTCCCCAGCAAAATTTCCTAAAAACGGGGACTGTCCCCTTTTTTTGGAAATATTGCCCAGAATAAGCCTGTGAGTTTTGTTGCCACCATGCTATTCCCTAAGTCCTGCATAGGAGAGGTCTGCAGCGGCGTTCACGAATGGAATGCGCCAGTGTTTTCGGTTGGAAAAATATTTCCAAAAAAAGGGGACTGTCCCCGGTGGGGGATGTTGTATGAATGCTACGGGTTGGTGGGGCGCTTGAAAGGGCGGCCGCGTTTGGCGGGGAGGATCTGGCGCTGGGCCTGGCGCTCGAGGGCGTGTTTGTAGGGGTCGGTGCCGAGGGGCCAGCCCTTCAGGACGGCGGCTTCGATGGTCTTGATGTCTGCAGCGCCCAGCATTTGACTGGAGAGTTCGATGTAGGCCGCCTCGCGCTGGAACGGCGTGTTGCCGAGCGACCAGTAGACGGGGTGGTCGGTGATGGTGCCGTCCGTGCGCTGGCCGGCATGGTGGCCATAGCTGGACCAGCCGTACTGCTCCGCCTGCGCGACGAGGCCGGTGCGGACCGGTGCGTGTTCCATATAACGGCTGCAGGCCAGCAGGAAATCCCTGGCTTCGACGACGGAGGTCTTGTACCGCCCGTGCCACAGCGTCCCGGCGCGGCCGTATTTCTGGTTGTAGTACGGAACATAAATGCGGCCCAGCCACTGCATCATCTGGCCCAGGCCTTCTTCATCGGACGGCGTCAGCAGCAGGTGCAACTGGTCCGGCAGCAGCACATAGGAATGGATCGCCACCTTGTACGTGCGCGCTGCCGTGCGCAGCCAGCCGAGGAAGGCCGTGTAGTCGTCGTCGTCCTGGAACACGGGCGTGCCGTTCAGGCCCCGCTGGATCAGGTAATGGGGTTGCGACGGAACGATGAGACGGGGCAGGCGGGCCATGGGAGACGCGGCAGGGGATGGCGGGAATGGCAGGAGCGGCAATGATACCCCGACCGCCCCACCCTGTCCCCAATAAGATTTACTCAGGACAGATTGAAGCTGGCGGACAGGCTGTAGCCCTCGCCATAGGCGCTGCGCAGCGGCAGGTCCTGGCCCAGCCCGGTGCGGGCCTTCTTGCGCAGGCGGTAGACCAGCATGTCGACGCGGCGGCCGGCATCCGGATCGTCGCCGCCGATGCCTGCCACGATCACCTGGCGCGGCACGGGCCGCGTGTTGATCGTCAGTAGATGCAGGAAATTGCATTCCTTTTCCGTCAGCGTGATGGCCTGGCCCTGCAGTTCGAGCTGGCGGGCGGACAGCCGCAGCGTCCACTTGCTGGGGATCGACACGGGCTCCTGGGGACCGACGCGCCGGTCCAGTGCCTCGATATGCGCGGCCAGTTCAGGGAACTTGATCGGCTTGGTCAGATAGTGGTCGGCGCCCAGGCGCAGGCCGAGGATGCGGCTGTCGAAATTGACGCGGCCCGTCAGCACCAGCAGGCCGATCTGTGGATACAGCTGCCGCATGCGGGGGATCACATTGATGCCGTCCTCGTCCGGCAGACCGAGATCCAGCACGACGACGCCGACAGTCCCCTGGCTCAATGCGGACCACATTTCTCCGGCATTGTTGGTAATGCTGACTCCGTGCCCCATTTCAGCCAGGTAATCCGCCATTTCCTCGGCGTATTCCAGGTTGTCTTCCACGATCAGTATCTGCGTCATCGATGCGCCATTCTTGCTGTTGTTACGCTACTGAATTATCACGGCAGTAACCAGTCGGCGCAAGGCTTAAGCCACCGTTGGCAACCAAATCCTGAACTTCTTGCCGCTTTCAGGAACATTTTCCACCGAGACGTTGCCGCCATGCACTTCGGCAACCGCTTTTGCCATATACAAACCAAGTCCCGAACCGGCCACGTTGCCTGCCGCACTGCCGCGAAAGCCCCTGTCGAACAGGCGCGGCAGCTCATCTTCCGGAATGGCCGGGCCGGAATCGTATACGACGAATTCGACCCCGCCCACCGCCGCGCGGCCTGCTCGCAGGACGATTTCGGTATGCGCGGGACTGTATTTCAGGGCGTTATCAAGGAGCAGGTCGACGCACATGCGCAGGCCGGCCGGGTCGGCGCGGATCCAGTCCGGCGCACCGGCGGCCTCTACCTTGATCATGGCGCGCCGTTCGCGTGCCGCCTGTGCTGCCGCCTCCAGCAGTGCAGCCGGCGCGATGCCCGTTTCCTGCTTCTGCCGGCCGATCGCTGCCAGCCGGTCGGGCGACAGGTACTCTTCGATCATTCCCAACAGTCGGTCCGTCGCGCCCTGGATCTTGTGGTAGCGCTTGCGGGTTGCCTCGTCCGCATCCGTGCCCGTCATGACAAGGCGCTGGATGGCCCCATCGATCGTGGACAGCGGCGTGCGGAACTCGTGCGACAGCATCGACGCGAACTTCTTCTGCTGCTCGGCCAGCGCCACGCGGGCCGAGATGTCGCGCACGATGCCCACCAGCCGCAGCCCGGCCGGCGTGTCGGCCAGCGTGGACTCGATCTCGACGGGAATGCCGTGCAGCTCGGTATCGCGCCGCACGGTGCGCCGGGTGGCATCGCCCTGCGCATGGCGAACGAGCCGCGCCGGCAGATCCTGCCGCAAGGGTGCCGCCAGCGTCTGCGAGCGCGCCAGCGCCTCCTCCGGCGTGCAGCCCAGGCGCCGTGCCGCCGCCGGGCTCACGTACAGCAGCGTGCCGGTCGCGCAGTCGAGCAGCCAGTGCACATCACCGGCATGCTCGAGCAGTAACGCAAAGTCGGCGGCGTCCATGGCCCGCTCAGTCCGCCAGCGGTGCGAAGATCTGCTGCAGGTCCTCCTGCGTCAGCGCCATCTTCTGCGACTCGCCTTCGGCCAGCACGGACTGCGCCAGGTCGGCCTTCTTCTGCTGCAGCACCTGGATCTTTTCCTCCAGCGTGCCCTTGGCAATCAGTTTATAAACGAACACGGGCTTGTCCTGCCCGATGCGCCAGGCGCGGTCGGTGGCCTGCTGCTCGGCAGCCGGGTTCCACCACGGGTCGTAGTGGATCACCGTGTCGGCGGCGGTCAGGTTCAGGCCCACGCCGCCCGCCTTCAGGCTGATCAGGAAGATCGGCACGGCGCCCTGCTGAAACGCGGCCACCTGGGCGCCGCGGTCGCGCGTCTCGCCGGTCAGCAGCGCGTACGGAATGTCGCGCGAATCGAGTTCTTCCTGGATCAGCTCCAGCATGGACGTGAACTGCGAGAACACCAGGATCTTGCGGTTTTCTTCCAGCAGGTCTTCCAGCATCTGCATCAGGTCGGCCAGCTTGGCCGAGCCGGCCGCCTGCTGCTTGCGGGCCGACAGGGATTTCACCAGCCGCGGATCGCAGCACACCTGGCGCAGCTTGAGCAGCGCTTCCAGGATGACGATCTGGCTGCGCGCCACGCCCTTGCGGTCGATTTCCTCGCGCACCTTCTGGTCCATCGCCAGGCGCACGGTTTCGTACAGGTCGCGCTGGGCGCCCGTCAGTTCGACCTTGCGCACCATCTCCGTCTTTGGCGGCAGCTCCTTCGCCACGCTGTCCTTCGTGCGGCGCAGCAGGAACGGTTTGATGCGGCGGTTCAATAACATCCGGCGCTGCGGGTCGTCCTGGCGCTCGATCGGGTGGCGGAACTGCGAGTTGAACGATTTTTCATCGCCCAGCAGGCCCGGCAGCAGGAAGTGGAACTGCGACCACAGTTCGCCCAGGTGGTTCTCCAGCGGCGTGCCGGACAGGCACAGCCGGTGCTTGGTGCGCAGCAGCCCGGCGCTCTGGGCCGCTTTCGAGCGGGTGTTCTTGATGTAGTGCGATTCGTCCAGGATCACCATGTGGAAATCGTGCTCGCGCAGCTTTTCCTCGTCGCGCGGCAGCAGCGCATAGGTGGTCAGCACCAGGTCCGCCTCGGGGATCTTGTCGAACAGTTCGGCACGGTCCTTGCCCTGTAGCAGCAGCACCTTCAGGTTCGGGGCGAAGCGGGCCGTCTCATCCTGCCAGTTGCCCATCAGCGAAGTGGGGGCGATCACCAAGGTCGGGTGCGTCATCCGGCCCGACTCCTTCTCGACCAGGATGTGCGCCAGGGTCTGTACCGTCTTGCCCAGGCCCATGTCGTCGGCCAGGATGCCGGCCAGGCCGTATTCGCGCAGGAACTGCATCCAGGCCAGGCCTTCGCTCTGGTAGTCGCGCAGGGTGGCCTGCAGGCCGGCCGGCGTGGGCACCCGCTTCACGGCCGAGAACTGGTTCAGGCGGCGGCCCATGTCGCGCAGCTCTTCGCCGCCGGTCCAGTTAAATTCGCCGGTACGGGCCAGCTCGTCGAGCCGGGCCGCGTCCAGCGTGGCCATGCGGACGGCATGGCGGATCTTGTCGTTGAAGTACAGCTCGCCCAGGGTGCCGAGGATCGGTTTCAGGCGCGCCCACGGCAGCGCCACGCGTGCGCCGCCCGGCAGGGTGGCCAGCATCTGGTCCGTTTCGCCATGGGCGGCGATCGCCTTGGTGCTGAAATCGTTCGGCATGTTGCGGATCATCTGCACCAGCACGGGCAGCAGCGGCACGCGCTCGCCGTTCACGGCGATGCCCAGTTCCAGCTCGAACCAGGCGTTGCCCGTGTCCGGTCCCTCTTCCTCGACTTCGGCGTACCACTCTTCCACCGCCGTCATGTCGTAGCGGTATTTACTGGTCTTTTCCACCTGCCAGCCCGCGGCTTGCAGTTGCTCGATTCCGGACTCGGCAAAGCGGATCCAGTCGGCCTGGCCGGCCAGCAGCAGGCCGCCGCGCACGGAGGACAGGGGCAGCGCCGTGGGCTTGCGGAAACCCAGCGCCGTCAGCGTGTCGAGCGCCGCCGTTTCGGCCGCTTCGTTGCGCTGGATGATCTCGGTGACGTCGCCGCGCTGGCGCACCACGCGCTGGGACGGATCGAACGACACGCGCTCGCCGTCGTAGTCGTACGACAGCACGGCGTAGTCGTTCCATTTCTGCGCCGTGCCCTCGGCCAGCTGGGCCGAATCCAGGACCAGGATGGGACGCGGCTTGACGTCCTCGCGCAGGCGCTGCGGCAGCGGTTGCGGCAGCGGCATGAGCTGCTGCAGGCCATGCGCCAGCAGCAGCTGCGACACGCGCATCTTGTCGTTCGGCATCAACAGCGGCGCCTGGGCGACCAGCGCCTGCAGTTCGGCCAGCGGGATCTCGGCGCCGCCCTGGTTCAGGTGCAGCACGCCACACGATAGGTTGTCGATATACCACGGCGGTTCGGTGGGCAGCATGTAGTCGATCTGGTCCGCGCCGGCGTGGCGGGCGCTGGCTGCCGCATGCTCGGGTTCTTCCACCTTCCAGCCCAGCCGCAGCCCCTTGCCTTCCTCGCGCCAGGCCAGGTTGGCGGTGCGCTGCTGGCCGGCCTTCATCGGATAGACCAGGCCGTTGCCCACGTCCGCCCAGGAGTTGGCCCATAGCAGTTTTTCCTGCTCCGACAGCATCTGCAGCAGGGCCGCGCCGATCTTGCCGCGCGGTTCCGTGGCACTGCCGGTCGGCGAATTCGGTCCCGTTCTCATTGCCACAAAGAAACGCACCAGGTCCTCGTCGCCCGGCTCCAGGAAGGCGGGCGGCGTGGACAGCAGCGAGAACACTTCATTGACGGGACTGGCCGTGGCCACGTCGCCATTCGGCCGCAGCCGCGCTTTGTACAGTGCCAGCGCCACGTGCCGGCCACCGGACGTCGGTGCCAGCACGTAGATCAGCTTGTAGCTGGTGGCCTTCGGGTCGGGATCGACCGGCGCCAGCCTGGCCTTCGGATGCGTGGCGGCGTCGACCCGCTGCAGCCAGATGGCCACCGCGTACGGCAACTGGGAGGGCGGCGGGCTGGCGGGAGCGGGAGCAGTGGGGGCTTCGCGGGTTTCGTCGCGGGTCAAATCCATTGGGCGCATGTTGTAAGTCAGGACGGTTCAAAAACAGCAACATGCAATATTATCCGCCAACAGCCCTTCTGTGTTCGTGAATGTGCAACTTGGCCGTCCATGGCAGCGTGGTCCGTTGCGCCGATGGTGCTCGGCGCGCAGACGGCGTATGATTTCGGCCCTGTCTTTCCAGAAATGAAATCAGAGGGGTCAAAACCGTGCTGCCCACCATCGAACAACGCCTGGCCGCCGAGCTGGCCGCCCGTCCGGCCCAGGTGGCCGCCGCGATCGCCCTGCTGGACGAAGGCGCCACCGTGCCGTTCATCGCCCGTTACCGCAAGGAAGCCACCGGCGGCCTGGACGACATCCAGCTGCGCCTGCTCGAAGAGCGCCTGCGCTACCTGCGCGAGCTGGAAGACCGCCGCGCCGCGATCGTTGCCTCGATCAACGAACAGGGCAAGATGACACCGGCGTTGCTCGACAGCATCATGCATGCCGAGGACAAGACCCGCCTGGAAGATCTGTATCTTCCTTATAAGCAGAAGCGCCGCACGAAAGCCCAGATCGCCATCGAGGCGGGCCTGGCGCCGCTGGCGGAGGGCCTGCTGGCCGATCCGTCGCTGCATCCGGAAACGGAGGCGGCAAAATTCCTGCGCGAGGCCTTCACGACCTCCGACGGCAACAACCCGGGCGTGGCGGACACCAAGGCGGCGCTGGACGGTGCCCGCCAGATCCTGATGGAACGCTTTGCCGAGGATGCCAACCTGGTGCAGTCGCTGCGCGAGTACGTGCAGGACCACGGCGTGGTCGATTCGAAGGTCATCGAGGGCAAGCAGGAAGAAGGCGAGAAATTCGCGGACTACTTCGATTATTCGGAACCGCTGGCCAATGTGCCGTCGCACCGCGCGCTGGCGCTGATGCGGGGCCGCCGCGAAGGCATCCTGGACGTGACGCTGCGCCTGGACACGGAAGCGGAAAAGCCGAAGTGGGATGCGCCGCCCAATCCCTGCGAGAGCCGCATCGCCGCGAAATTCGGCATCAAGTCCGCCGGCCGCCCGGCCGACAAGTGGCTGGGCGACACGGTGCGCTGGACCTGGCGCGTGAAAAGCTTCATGCACCTGGAAACGGAGCTGATGGGCGCGCTGCGCGACAAGGCCGAGGCCGATGCCATCGGCGTGTTTGCCACCAACCTGAAGGCGCTGCTGCTGGCCGCCCCGGCCGGCCCGCGCGCGACGATGGGCCTCGATCCCGGCCTGCGCACCGGCGTGAAGGTGGCCGTGGTGGACACGACCGGCAAGGTGGTCGAGACGGCCACCGTGTACCCGCACCAGCCCCGCAACGACTGGGAAGGCACGCTGCACACGCTGGGCCTGCTGGCCGCGAAGCACCAGGTGTCGCTGATTTCGATCGGCAACGGCACGGCGTCGCGCGAGACGGACAAGCTGGCGCAGGACCTGATCAAGCGGCACGCCGAGCTCAAGATGCAGAAGATCGTCGTCTCCGAGGCCGGCGCGTCGGTGTATTCCGCCTCCGAATTCGCCTCGAAGGAACTGCCGGACATGGATGTGTCGCTGCGCGGCGCCGTGTCGATCGCGCGCCGACTGCAGGATCCGCTGGCCGAGCTGGTGAAGATCGACCCGAAGTCGATCGGCGTGGGCCAGTACCAGCACGACGTGAGCCAGTCGCAGCTGGCGCGCACGCTCGATGCCGTCGTGGAGGATTGCGTGAATGCCGTGGGCGTGGATGTCAACACGGCATCGGCGCCGCTGCTGGCGCGGGTGTCGGGCCTGTCGTCCACCGTGGCGCAGAGCATCGTCACCTATCGCGATGCGAAGGGCGCGTTCACCTCGCGCGCGGCGCTGAAGGCCGTGCCGCGGCTGGGCGACAAGACGTTCGAGCAGGCCGCCGGCTTCCTGCGCGTGATGAACGGCGACAATCCGCTCGATGCCTCCGCCGTGCACCCGGAATCGTATCCGCTGGTGCAGAAGATCCTGGCCGACATCGGCAAGGACATCAAGGCCGTGATCGGCGCCGGCGCCGTGCTGAAGACGCTGTCGCCGGCCCGCTACGCCGATGACAAGTTCGGCGTGCCGACCGTGACGGACATCCTGAAGGAGCTGGAAAAGCCGGGCCGCGACCCGCGCCCGGAATTCACCACCGCCACCTTCAAGGACGGCGTGGAGGACGTGGCCGACCTGCGGCCGGACATGATCCTGGAAGGCGTGGTCACCAACGTGGCGGCGTTCGGCGCGTTCGTGGACATCGGCGTCCACCAGGATGGCCTGGTGCACATCTCGGCGCTGTCGAACACCTTCGTGAAGGATCCGCACACGGTGGTGAAGGCCGGCCAGGTCGTCAAGGTGAAGGTGCTGGAGGTGGACGTGAAGCGCAAGCGCATCGCGCTGACGATGCGCCTGACGGACAGCGCTCCGGCCGCCGGCACGCGCCCCGAACAGCGCGCCGACCGCAACGACCGCCGCGCCATGGGCCAGCAGCACAAATCCCAGGCGCGCGACCCGGCACCTGGCGGCTCGATGGCCGCCGCCTTCGCCAAGCTGCGCGGCTGAGTCCGTGTCCTGGTGCCAGGCACCAGGACACGGACTCGACCGTCAGCGGTCCAAGCAGCACAGTAGCGAATCCCTGTAAAATGCCGCATCCAACTTTTTTCTTTTCGAGGCAGCCATGAGCGACGTACAAAACTGGATCAAGGACACCGTGACGAGCACCCCCGTGGTGCTGTTCATGAAAGGGACCGCCCAGTTCCCGCAATGCGGTTTTTCCGGCCGCGCCATCCAGATCCTGAAAGCCTGCGGCGTCGAGAACATCGCCACCGTGAACGTGCTGGAAGACGCGGAAGTGCGCCAGGGCATCAAGGAGTATTCGAACTGGCCAACGATCCCGCAGCTGTACGTGCGCGGCGAATTCATCGGCGGTTCGGACATCATGAACGAGATGTTCGAATCGGGAGAACTGAAGACGCTGCTGTCGGCCGGTTCGGCGCAGTAATCGCATCGGTAATCGTCCATGACGCAGCGCGTGCGGCGGATCATCGTCGCCATCACGGGTGCCACCGGCGCCGTGTATGGCGTGCGGCTGCTGCAGATGCTGCGCGAACTGCCCGGCGTCGAAACCCACCTGGTGATTTCGGACGCCGCGGTCCTCACGCTGCACGAGGAAACGGGCCTGGCCCGGCGCGAAGTGGAAGCGCTCGCGCATGTCGTGCACAAGACCCACAACGTGGGCGCCTCGATCGCCAGCGGCTCGTTCGCGACGGACGCCATGGTGATCGCTCCCTGCTCGATGAAGACGCTGGCGGCCGTGGCCCATGGCCTGGCGGACAACCTGGTCGCGCGCGCTGCCGACGTGACCCTGAAGGAACGCCGTCGCCTCGTGCTGATGGTGCGTGAAACGCCCTTCAACCTGGCACACCTGCGCAACATGACGGCCGTCACGGAAATGGGCGGCATCATCTTTCCGCCGCTGCCGGCCTTCTACCACCGGCCGCAGACGATCGCCGAGCTGGTCGACCACACGGTCGCACGCGTCATCGACCTGCTGGGACTCGACGTGGGCGATATGCCACGCTGGAATGGCCTGACGGGATAGGAATGAAGGCGGATGGCGCTCTGGCCATCATTCGGAAGTGACCGGTTGCCGGTCGCCCCAACGGCGATGTGGTGTCACCGTCGCCGCTGCGACCGTCGAGCGGGTCGCAACGGTTACAAATTCCACCTGGAAACCCCAGATAAAATCGATTACATTCCTGCCTAAGTGACAGGAAAGCGCTCGGGCCGGCGACGAGCGCGCCGGTCACCGGAGGCGCCGTGCCTTATTTCTGGTAGTTGACGCGCACCAGCATGCGGATGAATTCGCGAGCGATCTGACGGTGGTGCTCGTCGAGCCGCTGCAGGTCCGCGATCAGCTTGACGTCGGCCGATTCGAAGCGGGACAGGCCATTGCCGCCCTCGCCCGCCGGCGCTGCCGACTCGGGGCCGCCGAAGCGCAGCCACTCCGCGGGAACACCCAGCCATTGTGCGATCATCCGCAGCTTTTCCTGCGTGGGGATCGCCTCGCCGACCAGCCATTTTCGCGCGGCGTGGACGGTGATGGGCCGCCCCTCGAAACGGATGTTGAATTCTCGGGCCAGCCGCGTCGGGCTGTCGGGAGAATAGTGGGCGTTTTTCAATGCCTGCTGTAGCCGCTGGCTAAAGCTTTCGCGTTCATTCGAAGAATTCATAGTTGCACTATTTCATGTCACGACATGAATGTCAGTCTCAAGTGTGACAAGACCAATTGTGACAAACGGGACGTGGAGGGAAGTAACATTTTAACCTTCAATCGCTCACCCCCGCCAGTCTTTTGTGACTTTTATGACCGAATAGTGTGCAATCGGCAGCTCACAGTTTTACGACGGACACGAATGTTTAACAAAAGCAACTGCAGGGACGGCACCAGGCAGGGCACCCTGCAAACCGCTGCCCCGTTCCGTGCATCCCATGAATTTTCGCTTCCGGACTGCCGCTGTTGTTTGTTGCCGCGGCATGGAATCGTATGATGCCGTTCGTCCCGGCAGCCCGGCGCACGATACCATCGCGCCACAATTTGTCACGCCGCGGAAGTGCTTCCTGAAGCGAAAGACCGGCCTGCCATGCAGCATTCGAAGGACAAAAATGGCTGGCACTATTTGCGTCCCCGCGACGCCCGCCGGTGCCGGGCGGACGGCCACCAGCTCGCCCTTCGCGGCAGGACGCGGTGCGCTACAATTGACGTTACGTAAACAGGAACTGAGCGGAACCGAGCGGAACAGAGCGGCAGCACCGAGCCGAAGCACCGAGCCGAAGCATCCAGCGGAAGACACTGCAAGACCATGCCCACCTATACCATCACCGAACTGGCGCGCGAATTCGACATCACGCCGCGCGCCATCCGCTTCTATGAAGACCAGGGGCTGCTGAGCCCTTCGCGCGAAGGCACCGGCGGGCGCAACCGCGTCTACGGCGCGCGCGACCGCACCCGCCTGAAGCTGACCCTGCGCGGCAAGCGCCTGGGGCTGGCGCTTTCCGAGATCAGGAGCCTGGTGGACATGTACGAGTCGCCGAAGGACACCACGGCGCAGATGCACCGCTTCCTGAGCGTGCTGGCGCAGCACCGCGAAACGCTGGAACAGCAGCGCGAGGACATCGAGATGTCGCTGGCCGAGATCGCCGCGCACGAGGAAGAGTGCCGGCGCCTGCTGGCAGCGGCCGAACCGCGGGAATCCGCCGCCTGACAGCGGGCGGAACCACGTGGCCCTTGCTCCGGCCGCACTTTACGTTTACGTTAACGTCATTCCAAAATAACGAGCGAGGACGACATGCTGCATCTCCCAGGCCTGACCTTTGACCATGGCGACGACATCGCCGCGCTGCGCGAAGCGGTCCAGCAGTTCGCCCAGGCGGAAATCGCGCCCCGTGCGGCCGAGATCGACCGCACGGACCAGTTCCCGATGGACCTGTGGCGCAAGATGGGGGAGCTGGGTCTGCTCGGCATCACCGTCGGCGAAGAATATGGCGGCGCCAACATGGGCTACCTGGCCCATATCGTGGCGATGGAAGAGATCTCGCGCGCGTCCGCTTCCGTGGGGCTGTCGTATGGCGCGCACTCGAACCTGTGCGTCAACCAGATCAAGCGCAACGGCACCGAGGCACAGAAGCGCAAGTACCTGCCGGGGCTCCTCTCCGGCGAGCAGATCGGCGCGCTGGCAATGTCCGAGCCGAATGCGGGATCCGACGTCGTCAGCATGAAGCTGCGCGCCGACCGCCGCGGCGACCACTACGTGCTGAACGGCACCAAGATGTGGATCACCAACGGGCCGGATGCGGACACGCTGGTGGTCTACGCGAAAACGGACCTGCAGGCCGGCGCGCGCGGCATGACGGCGTTCCTCGTCGAAAAAGGCTACAAAGGCTTCTCGATTGCCCAGAAGCTGGACAAGCTGGGCATGCGCGGCTCGCACACGGGCGAACTGGTCTTCGTCGACTGCGAAGTGCCGGTGGAGAACGTGCTGGGCGGCGAGGGCAAGGGCGTCAACGTGCTGATGTCCGGCCTGGACTTCGAGCGCACCGTGCTGTCCGGCGGGCCGCTGGGCATCATGGCGGCGTGCATGGACGCCGTCGTCCCCTACGTGCACGACCGCCAGCAATTCGGCCAGCCGATCGGCGAGTTCCAGCTCATGCAGGGCAAGCTCGCCGACATGTATTCCACGATGATGGCCTGCAAGGCCTACGTGTACGCCGTCGGCCAGGCCTGCGACCGCGCCGTCTCGCCCGAACAGGTGCGCGCGCTGCGCAAGGACGCCGCGGGTGCCATCCTGTACAGCGCCGAGAAGGCGACGTGGATGGCCGGCGAAGCAATCCAGGCGCTGGGCGGCAACGGCTACATCAACGAATACCCCGTCGGCCGGCTGTGGCGTGACGCGAAACTGTATGAAATCGGCGCCGGCACGTCCGAAATCCGCCGCATGCTGATCGGCCGCGAGCTGTTTGCCGAGACGAAGTAAGCCACTACGGCTGCGCCCGTGTCCACCTTGGGGTCAGACCCCGACATGGACACGAGCTCAACCATGCTGCATGGGAGGCTGCGAGAGCAGCCCGGTTCAACCCGAAGCCTCGGTATTTTTACAGCTCAGCCCGTGTCCATTTCCGGGTCTGACCCCAAGGTGGACACGGACTCTGCAGTAGTCACATCATCACTGGAGAATGAACATGAATGATCCTGTCGTTATTGTTGGTGCCGCGCGGACGCCCATGGGCGCGTTCCAGGGCGATTTCGCGGCGTTGTCGGCGAACGAACTGGGGGCCGTGGCGATCCGAGCGGCGGTCGAGCGGGCCGGGATTGCTCCCGAGCTCGTCGAGCACGTGTATTTCGGGAATTGCCTGATGGCGGGACAGGGCCAGGCGCCCGCCCGCCAGGCGCTGCTGAAGGCCGGCCTGCCGACCTCCACCGGCGCCGTCACGCTGTCGAAGATGTGCGGCTCGGCGATGCAGGCGGCGATCTTCGCGCATGACCAGCTGGTGGCCGGCAGCGCGGACGTCGTCGTCGCCGGCGGCATGGAGTCGATGACCAATGCGCCATACCTGGTGCCGAAGGGACGCGGCGGCTACCGCATCGGCCACGGCAATCTGTTCGACCACATGATGCTCGATGGCCTGGAGGATGCGTACAGCAAGGATGAAAAGACCGGCGGCGGCCGCTCGATGGGCACCTTCGCGGAAGAATGCGCGACGAAATACGCGTTCACGCGCGAGCAGCAGGATGCCTACGCGATCGCATCCGTGCAGCGCGCGCAGTCCGCCGCGAACGGCGGCAAGTTCGCCTGGGAGATCGCGCCGGTGACCGTTCCGGGCCGCGGCGGCGACACCGTCATCGACCGTGACGAAGGCCCGGCGAAAGCCAAGCCGGAAAAGATCCCGGCACTCAAGCCCGCGTTCAAAAAGGACGGCTCGATCACGGCCGCCTCGTCGTCCTCGATCAACGATGGCGCCGCGGCCCTCGTGCTGATGCGCGCATCGACCGCGCAGAAGCTCGGCGCAACGGTACTCGCAAAGCTGGTCGGCCACGCCACCAACGCGCTGGCGCCGAACGAGTTCACCACCGCGCCCGTCGGCGCGATTCAAAAGCTGCTGGCGAAGAATGGCTGGAAGGTGGCGGACGTGGATCTCTTCGAGATCAACGAGGCCTTCGCGGCCGTGCCGATGGCGGCGATGCACGAGCTGGACATCCCCCATGCGAAAGTCAACGTGCATGGCGGCGCCTGTGCGCTGGGCCATCCGATCGGTGCTTCCGGCGCGCGCATCATCGTCACCCTGCTGGGCGCGCTGCGGGACCGCGGCCTGAAACGGGGTGTCGCGGCGCTGTGCATCGGCGGCGGCGAAGCGACGGCGGTCGGCGTGGAGGTGCTGTAATGGCGGCGGCCCTGATCATCGGCGCCTCGCGCGGCATCGGCCAGGAACTGGTCCGGCAATACCTGGCGGACGGCTGGCGCGTGATCGCCACCGCCCGCAAGGCAGCGGACTGCGAGGCGCTGGCCACGCTGGGCGCCGAGGTGCACCAGCTGGACGTGACGAACGTGGAAGCCGTCGCCGGCCTGGGCTGGAAGCTCGACGACGAACATCTCGATGTCGCCATCCTCAACGCGGGCGTGTACGGCCCGCGGCACGACGGCTTTCCCGTGCAGGCCGATTTCGACAGCGTGATGCACACCAATGTGCTGGCGGCGATGCGGCTGCTGCCGATCATCGCGCCGCTGGTGGCCAGCACGCGCGGCAAGCTGGCCGTGATGTCCTCGCGCATGGGCTCGCTCAGCACGCGCGAAAGCGCCGTCGGCTCGCTGTACCGGGCCAGCAAGGCGGCGCTGAACTCGGTGCTGGTCGATACCGCGCTCACGTTTGGCGGCCAGGGCGCCACCTGTGTCGCGCTGCATCCGGGCTGGGTACGCACCGACATGGGCGGCGGCAGCGCCGACCTGTCACCGGAAGACAGCGCCGCCGGCATCCGCGCCACGCTCGCCGCCCTGCCCGCCTCGGCCAGCGCCACCTTCGTCACCTACGACGGCAAGCCGATCGGCTGGTAAGACATCAACAACAGCCGAGCCCGTGTCCACCTGGGGGTCAACCCCATTTTCGGACACGGCCTGAGCAGTAGCTAAGGCTGAGCTCGTGTCCGATTTCGGGGTTGACCCCCAGGTGGACACGGGCTGGACAATAAAACGGGAGAGACATGGTACTGAGCGAAGAACACCGGATGATCCGGGATGCGCTGCGGTCGTATGCGCAGGAGCGGCTGGCGCCGCAGGCGGCGCGCTGGGACCGCGAGCATCACTTCCCGAAGGATGAGCTGAAGGAGTTGGCGGCGCTGGGTGCGTTCGGCGTGGCGGTGCCCGAGGAACTGGGCGGTGCCGGCCTCGACTACGTGTCGCTGGCGCTGGTGCTGGAAGAGATCGCGGCGGGCGATGGCGGCACGTCGACCATCATCTCGGTGAACAACTGCCCCGTCTGCAGCATCGGCATGGCGTATGCCGACCAGCGCCAGCAGGAACAATGGCTGCGGCCGCTGGCAAGCGGCGCGATGCTGGGCGCGTTCTGCCTGACCGAGCCGCACACCGGCAGCGACGCGGCCGCGCTGCGCACCACTGCCGTGCGCGATGGCGACGAGTACGTGCTGAACGGCGTCAAGCAGTTCATCACCTCCGGCAAGCATGCGGACGTGGCGATCGTGCTGGCCGTCACCGACAAGGCCGCCGGCAAGAAGGGCATCAGCGCGTTCTGGGTGCCGACCTCGGCGCCCGGCTATATCGTCGCTGGCATCGAGCACAAGATGGGCCAGCACTCGTCCGACACCGCCCAGATCGCCTTCGACAACTGCCGCATCCCCACCGAAAACCGGATCGGCGAGGAAGGCGCAGGCTATAAAATCGCGCTGTCCGGCCTGGAAGGGGGCCGCATCGGCATCGCTTCGCAGGCCGTCGGCATGGCCCGCGCCGCCTACGAGGCCGCCTTGCGCTATGCCCGTGAACGCGAGACGTTCGGACAACCAATCTTTCAGCACCAGTCGGTACAATTCAGGCTGGCCGGCATGGCCACGCAGATCGAGGCGGCGCGCCAGCTGGTGCTGCACGCGGCGGCGCTGAAGGATGCCGGCGAGCCGTGCCTGAAGGAGGCGGCAATGGCCAAGCTGTTTGCTTCCGAGATGGCCGAGCGCGTCTGCTCCGATGCCATCCAGGTGCATGGCGGCTACGGTTATGTGAGCGACTTCCCCGTCGAGCGCATCTACCGCGACGTGCGCGTCTGCCAGATCTACGAAGGCACCTCGGATATCCAGAAACTGCTGATCGCACGGGCGCTGTAATCGCCTACACTGAATTGTCGCAAAACTGTATGGCTTTGTACCGGCGGGGAGGAGATTGCCATGTATCGAGTGATGCTGGTGGAGGACGATGCCCGCCTGGCCGACCTGGTCACGGAATACCTGGCGGGCTATGAATTCAAGGTCGATGTCGTCAGCCGTGGCGACGCGGCCGTGGCCCGCTTCAAGGCGGCCCCGCCGGACATCGTGGTGCTCGACCTGATGCTGCCGGGCCTGGACGGCATGCTCGTCTGCCGCCAGCTGCGCGACCTGACGAAGATCCCGATCCTGATCATGACGGCGCGCGAGGATTCCTATGATGAAGTCTCGCTGCTCGAACAGGGTGCGGACGATTTCATCAACAAGCCCGTGCAGCCGCGCGTGCTGCTGGCCCGCCTGCGCGCCCTGCTGCGCCGTGCCCAGGGCAAGCCGCCCAACGACCTGCTCACCTTCGGCGCGCTGGCGATTGCCACCAGCGACCGCACCGTCACCTGGCGCGGCGAGCCCTGCGTGCTCAGCAACACCGAATACAAGCTGCTGCTGGTGCTGGCCGAATCGGCCGGCACCGTGCTGTCGCGCGATGCGCTGCTGAAGAAGATGCGCGGCATCGAGTTCGACGGCCTGGACCGCAGCATCGACAACAGCATCTCGAAGCTGCGCCGCAAGTTCGACGATGCCGAGTCGGAGAAAATCAAGACGGTGTGGGGCGAAGGCTACCTGTTCTCGCCCTCGGCCTGGAGCTGACGGCTATTCGATCAGCGGCGTGATCGCCACCGGCACGTTCTGGCTGATCACCAGCGCCCGTTCCGGCCACTCGGCAAAGCGGTACAGCATCACCCGGAATGCCGCATTGGCATCGCCCTCGAAGGCCGCGCCTTCCATGGGCGGCAGCGTGGCGTCACGCAAGGGATCGCGGATGCGTACCTCTGCTTCGCTGGCGGGCACGAAGGCAAAGCGCACGCCGGCACAGTGGCGCCCCTGGTACGACGCATCCACGTAACGCATGTACTGCAGCGCCTGATCGCAGGCGGCGCGCAGGTCCGTACCTTCGTAGATGCCATCTACCCGCGCCACGATGGACAGCCGCGGCCCGAACGTGAAGGCGCTGACGCGCCGGTTCAGCACCAGCATGGCGTTCTCGTCGTACGCCGCCTTCAGCAGCGGCAGCACGGTGCGGCCGGTGACATCGAGCGGCAGGTTCAGCTGCGTGCTGCGACCGGACAGCGTCAGGCGCACGCCGTCCAGCGGCTGCTCCGGATCGTTCGGCGCCACCTGGTAATGCATCTGCAGGAAGCTCTTGGCCGCGCCATATTTCGCGAACGCCACCATGGTCCGGTAGGCATCGCGGTAGCTGATCCAGCCCGCCTCGCCGCCCTGCGCCCGGCACACGGGGGCCGCCAGCGCGGACAGCAGGCAGCCGGCCGCCAGCGTGCATCGCAGGCGTGCCTTCATGGACCTTCCGGACAGGCGGAGGGGAGCTCTTGCATGGCTGTGCATTCCGGCGGGACGCCTTTCGTCTTTGCTGGCTGCCGCGCTGGCCGCGACCAGCCAGGCGGAAACAGTCATTGCATGATAGCCAGCCGCCTGCACGGCGTCCGCCGCAAGATGTCGGGTTTTTGTCGCAAAATTGTCGGCGTGACTTTCCGTCACACGGCTTCCCCTACAATTGGACGATGAACCGCCTGTTCTTCCGCTTCTTCGTCCTCGTGATGCTGTCGACCAGCGTGGCGGCGTTCATCGTGTACTTCACGATCAACCGGCTGTTCGGCGACCCGCTGGCCAGCATCGCCCGCAACCAGGCGGCCGCACCGATCTTCCTGCTGGAGCAGTACGTGGACCAGGCCCCGCCGGACGGCTGGCTGGACCGGCTGAACAAGGTGCGCGAGGTGTCCGACGTGCGGTTCGACCTGGTGCCGCTGGCAACGGCGCGCCGGCAGCTGGCGGGGAAGGACCGTGATGCATTCGACCGGGGCGAAGTGGTCATCGATATCGCCCACCGTGCCCTGCTGCGCCGGGTCGACCTGACGGGCGAGCGCTACATCGGCAGCGAGGGCGAGGCGATCCATGCGCAGAACCTGCCCATCGATATCCGCGTGGCGCTGCAGATGGAAGGCCTGCGCTACGCCATCGTGGCGCTGGCGCTGCTGATCCCGATCGGGGTGTGGTCACGCTCGCACTGGCACGGTTTGCAGGCGCTGATGAAGGTGGCCGACAGCTTCGGCGCCGGCCAGCTGAAGGCCCGTGCGGCGCTGCAGCCCGGCGACAGCATCTACCCGCTGGCCGAGCGCATCAACCTGATGGCCGACCGCATCCAGACGCTGCTGGAAGCGCAGCGCGGCCTGCTGCATTCGGTGTCGCACGAGATCCGCACCCCGATCGCGCGCCTGGAGTTCGCGCTGGAACTGCTGCACGATACCGCGCAGGACACGCTGCTGCAGAAGCGCATCGGCAGCATGCAGGACGACCTGGCGGAACTGAAGGCGCTGGTCGGCGAGCTGCTGGGCATGGCCCGGCTGGACAGCGACCAGCCGCTGCGCTACGAGACGTTCGACCTGACGGAAGCGCTGCGCAGCTGTGCCCACGGCCTGCCGCCGGCGCCCGTGTCGCTCGACGTGTCGGTGCCGGACGGCATGGGGTCCTACTACGGCGATTGCCGCCTGCTGATGCGCGCCACCGGCAACCTGCTGCGCAACGCCCAGAAATACGCGAATGGCAGGGTAGCGCTTTCCGCCGCGAGCCGGCCGGGCGGCGTATCGATCACGGTCGACGACGACGGACCGGGCATTCCCGAGGAAGAGCGGGCCCACGTGTTCGAACCGTTCTACCGGCTGGACCGCTCGCGCGACCGCGGCACGGGCGGCTTCGGCCTGGGGCTGTCGATCGCCGGCAAGGCCGTCGCCCTGCATGGGGGAACGCTGACGATCGAGACGTCGCCATTGGGCGGTGCCCGCTTCACGATCAGCCTGCCTCCGGCGTCGTCGTAGTCATCGGCTGCGGCGACGTGTCCTCGCCGCGCACCACCTTCTCGTATTCGGCGATCACCTGCGCGCCGAACAGCAGCAGCGTGGCGCCGATCTCCAGGCTGAACATCACCACGATGGCCGTCGTCATCGAGCCGTACACCACGTTCACCTGCGACAGCGTGGTGAAGTACCAGACCAGCACGTGGCGGGCGATTTCCCACAGCACGGTGGCCGTCACGCCGCCGATCAGCGCGTGCTGCCAGCGCAGCGTCCCCACCGGCATCACCATGTAGATCGACGACAGCAGCAGCACCTCGCCGGCCAGTCCCAGCATGTACAGCAGCGCCCCGGACAGCCCCTGCAGCGACCATGCCACGCCGAACAGCCGCACGCTTTCCGCGCCGATCACCTGCAGGCTGCCGGCCACCAGCGTGACGACGAGCGCACCGATGCCCAGGCACAGGATGTAGCAGTACGGCAGCATCGCCGAGATCATGTAGTGGCGCTTGCGGGTGTCCACGCGGTGCAGGAAGATCACGCACATGGCGTTCTCCAGCACGGTAAAGGCCAGCGAACTGAAGAACAACATCGTCAGGCCCAGGAACCAGCCCACCAGGTCGCGGTGTTCAAGGAAATGCGCTACCTCGGTGACGATCGCCTTCGACTGCCCCGGCACCAGCCATTCGAGGTAGTGCCCGATGGTTTCCAGCAGCTCGGCCGGATCGATCACGTGCGACAGCGCCACCACCACCAGCATCACCAGCGGCACGATCGACAGCAGCGAGTAATACGCGACGGCGCCAGCCAGCAGCAGGCCCTGGTTGGCCTTGAAGCCCTTCAGGCACTGCAGCAGGAAGCGCAGCGGGTGGCCGACGACGTAAGTGACGGCATTGCGGTTGAGAATTGGCATGTTGCAATTCTAGCGAGCCTCTTGCCGGGATGACGCCCGGCTGGGCGCGCCCTGTCAGCGCACCGCAGGCTCCAGCAGCGTGAGCGTCTGGCGCCCGGTATCCATGCGTGCCTGCAGGCCCATCGGCAGCGTGAACTGGTGGCGGATGTGGCCGAACGACCAGCCGGTCACGGCCGGGATATGCAGGGGCGCGAGGTGCTGGTCGGTGGTTTCGTCCAGCGTCAGCGACGGGCCGTCGTCGGCCGGGCCGCAGCCTTCGAAGATGCCCAGCATGATGCCGGAGGCGCTGCCGAACGGCTGGTTCATGTCCAGCTGCATCATCATGCGGTCGACGCGGTACGGTTCCTCGTTCACCTCTTCCAGGAACAGCAGCGCGTTCCTGATGTCGGCCGCATAGGGCGTGCCGGCCAGCGCGCTGACGAGCGCCAGGTTGCCGCCCACCAGCCGGCCCGTCGCCATGCCCGGCACCACGGTGCGCAGCGCGAAGTGTTCGTGACCCGGCTCGTTGGCGGCCAGGCGGCTGTTTTCTACCGCCATCGGGATCACGTACTCGTTTTCCGGATACGTGAGCACGTTGAGCAGGTGCGTGGTGGCGTAGTCGGAGGGCGACGACATCGCCACGGGGCCGTGGAACGTCACCAGCCCGGCGTGCCGCCCGATCGCCAGGTGCAGCGCCGTGATGTCGGAATAGCCGACGAATATTTTGGGGTGCTTGCGGATCAGCGCATAGTCCAGGTGCGGCAGCAGCTGCATGGCGCCGGAGCCGCCGCGGATCGCCCAGATCGCCTTCACGTCCGGATCGAGGAACATGCCGTGCAGGTCTGCCAGCCGGTGCTGCCAGCTGCCGGCGTAATTGCCGTACACCTCCGCCAGGTGCCGGCCCAGCTTCACGTCGTAGCCCAGCGCGCGGACGTTGGCGATGGCCTTGTCGATCGCCGCCTGCGACACCTGCCCGGCCGGCGTGACGAGGCCGATGGTGTCGCCCGGCAGCAGCCGCGGAGGTTTGAGGAGCGCCATCGGTTTCGTGCGTGAAGAAGCGGCCACCGCCGGGGCGGAGACCATGGCGGTGGCCGATGCGGCCAGAGCGGCCACCGAGCGGCCGAAGCCGCGCCGCCCAGGGTTCGGCAAATGCGTCAACTTAGAAGAACTTGTACTTCAGCGTGACCGACAGCGCCCGGCCCCGCGGATCGGCCACGCGCGGATCCCAGCCGGCGCCCACCACTTCATCCACATTGTGTGCCGTGAACGGCGGGTCTTCGTCGAACAGGTTCTGGATGCCGGCCGTGATGGTCGTGTTCCTGAATCCCGTGTACGTGGCCGAGAGGTCGTACTTGGTGTAGTGGTGCACGCGCGGATCGAAGCCGGCCGGGAAGCCGCTCTTGCCGCCGTTCGGCACCTGGTCGTTGTAGCCCGATGCGTAGCGTTGCAGCAGCAGCGCGCTCCAGTCGCCCTTCGACACCGTGAAGCTGGCCGTGTGCTTCCAGCGCAGGTACACGTCGCGCGTGTTGAACATGCTGACTTCTTCCACGTACGGCTGGCCTTCGAACTCGGCGAACTTGAAGCTGTCCATGTAGGTGCCGTCCAGCACCGCGGCATACTTGTAGCCGGCGTAGTTGCCGTCGTAGCGCAGACCTACGTCCACGCCGCGCGTCTTCAGGCCCGCCGCGTTGATCCAGCCCGCCTCCACATGGTCGATCGCGCCGGTGGACGGATCGCGGATGATGTACTGGTTGAGGTACTGCCAGTTCGTCAGCACCACCTGCGGCGTGCGGTTCAGGATGCGGTCCTTGATGTTGATGGCCCACCAGTCGAACGATGCCGAGAAATTCTTGAACGGCTCGATGACGATGCCCAGCGTTCCCTGCTTCGACGTTTCGGGGCGCAGCGCCGGATTGCCGCCCGTGTTGTAGTCCAGGCGCGGGATGGCGCAGAAGTCCGGATTGCCCGGATTCTTCGCGCAGCCTTCCTGGTCGATCACGCCGTTCGGCAGCTCCTGCGACAGGCGGCCCGCATACAGCTGCGCGAAGCTCGGCGCCAGGAAGCCTTTATTGGCCGAGCCGCGCAGCAGCAGCCAGTCGGTCGGCTGGTAGCGGAACGCGATCTTCGGATTCGTGGTGGCGCCCACGACGCTGTAGTTGTCGCGGCGGATCGCCAGCTGCACTTCCAGGTCCTTCAGGATCGGCACGAGCGCCTCGGCATACACGGCGCGCACGTAGCGCGACGCTTCCGGCAGGTTGGCATTGCCCGGCGAGAGCAGGATCTGCGTGGCATCCACGTCGCCCGCGAAGCCGTAGGTTTCCTTGCGCAGGTCGAAGCCGGCGGCCATCGCCACCGCGCCGGCCGGCAGGTTGAACACTTCGCCGGAGATCGAGCCGTCCAGCTGCGTCATCGTCGTGCGGCCGTGCTGGAAGGCGCCGTAGTACTTGGTCGATTCGATCAGGTCCGTGGCCTGCTGCGTTTGGGACGCGCCCGGCGCAACCCACGGGTTGATGATGCCGCTGCCCAGCGCCGCATTGATCTTGCTGGTCCAGCCGTAGCCGTCCAGCAGGTCGACCTGCGCCTTGCTGCCCGATTTCGACAGGCCCAGCTTGTAGTCGTACTTGCCGGCCAGCGTGCCTTCCGCCGCGACGAGGGCACGGTAGTTGTCCATCGTGACGCCCTGCGTGCGGTTGCCGAACGGGTTGGCGCGCCACTTGTACAGGATCGGTTTCGTCTTGTCGTAGCTGGCGATGTACGGCGACAGGTCCTGGTAGTACGGGCCGTTGACGGGATACGCGTTGCCGGCGGCCAGCGTGGTAGAGATCTGCATCGGCGTCAGTTCGGCCGTCGCTTCCGTGCGCGAGCCCAGCACCTCCACGTACACGCGATGATCGCTGTTGATCTTGAACGTGCCGCGCGAAACGCCGGTGGTGCGCTCCACCGGGAAGCTCATCACATAGTCGCCGCCGTAGTCGTACGAGCACGAGTACTTCGTGCGCGTGATGGGCGTGACGTTGGTCCACAGTTCGCTGGCGTACTGCGACATGCCGGGCACGGAATCGCACTTGCCCTGCAGGCTCAGAAGGCCGGCCTGCAGGTACGTGGTGGCGTCGCCCGGCATTTTAAAACCGGTGCCCAGTGCGGAACCGGCACCGGTGAGGATGTTGGCATACGGCGTGCCGGTGGTATCCGGCGACAGGCCGCGGCCCGGCTGGTAGCCGTTGGCGAAATCACGCTGGCTGGACGACAGCTTGTCGTTCACCTCGCGCGACACGGTGGCCATCACGTTCCAGCCATCCGTCTCCAGGTTGCCCAGGCCGCCCAGCAGCGTGTAGCGGCGCTGCATGCCGCCACCCTCCTCCGTGCCGTTCAGGGTGGTGGAAGCTTCCAGTCCCTCGTAATCGGTCTTGAGGATGAAGTTGACCACGCCGCCGATGGCATCGGTGCCGTAGATGGCGGAGGCGCCGTCCTTCAGGATCTCGACGCGCTGGATCGCCGCCAGTGGAATGGAGTTCAGGTCGACGGCCTTGCCGCTGCCGCCGTTGTTGCCGAGCCGGCGGCCGTTCAGCAGTACCAGCGTGGCGTTCGGCCCCAGGCCGCGCAGCGACGCGAACGAGGCGCCGCCGGACGTGCGGTCGGCATCCGCGCCGAACACATTGTTCCCGGACGTCATATTGTCCGCACCCGTGCCGTTCGCCGACACGAGGCGCATCAGGCTCTCGGTATCGGTGACGCCGGCCTTCTGGATGGTGTCGAACGTAATCGTCTGCACGGGCAGCGCGCCTTCCTTCGCCACGCGCTTGATGCTGCTGCCGGTGATTTCCACGCGCTGCATGGGCGCGTCCTGTGCGATGGCCGGACCTGCAATGCCGATCAGCGCCACCATGTGCGCCAGTTTCTTGACCTTCACGTACTTCTCCCGATGATTGTGGTGGCAGGCGCCCGCCGGCCTTCGCTCTCCCGGCGCGCCCATGGCCGGCCAGTTGGCACTGTCGTGGCAGTCCCTATCCTGGCCGGTTCAGGTTAGCGCCTTGCAAAATGCGCCAGCCAATGAAAAATGCTCGCCCTGCCATAACCGAAGGGAATGACAGGGCGATGACTCGTCGGCATTTATTTTTTGCTCATTGTAGCCACGCGGGCCCGGCGGGATGGGTCGAGATCCAGATAACGCCAGTTGGTGAACGCGACGGGATGGCGCGTGTAGTTTTTTAGCCACGGTTGCCGGATGTCGGCGGAGATCGGATGCGTCAGCAGCACCCATGGCGTGTAGGCGTGCACCAGGTCCGCCATCTCGTTGTACAGCTTCGTGCGTGCCGGACTGTCGGACAGGCGCTGCGCCGCTTCGTAGCGCACGTTGTAGGCGGGCAGGTTGAAGCGCGCGTAGTTGGCGCGGCCCGCGTTCGGGCCATACAGCAGCTGGTAGAAGTTGTCGCCGTCGGGGAAGTCGGCCACCCAGTTCGTCTCGAACATCATCACCTTGCCCAGCCGCGAGGCCTTGATGATCTCCGTCTTCTTGTCCGTCTTGAATTCGACGCGCAGCGCGAGCGACTGGAAGGTCTTGCGCCACAACTCGTCGCGCAGGCGGCCCACCATCGACGGCTCGCTGTGCATCGTCAGCAGCAGCGGCGCACCGCCGGGCAGGGTGCGGTAGCCGTCCTTGCCGACGTGGTAGCCGTAGCGCTCCAGCAGCGCGCGCGCCAGCGGCAGGTTGTGCCGCACCGGACTACGGTACGCCGGGTCGTAGCCGAGCACATTGGGCGGCAGCGGCGTCTGCGCGGGAATCGCCAGGCCCTTCTTCAACAGCGCGATGTCCTCCGCGCTGTCGTAGGCCATGGCGATCGCACGGCGCAGCGCCACCTTGGCCGGCGTGTACCCACCGATGACCGGGTTCTCCATGTTCATCCACAGGTAGTACGTCTGCAGCACGGGGAACGGGTCGAGCACCATGCCCCGTTTGGCCAGCTCGGGTTTGAGCACCGGCCGCGGCGACGCGGGATCGAGCACCAGGTCGCGCATCGATTCCGGCACCTGCTCGATGTAGTCGAATTCGCCGTTCAGGTAGCCCAGCACGCGCGACTGGTACTCCTCCATGATCTTCACTTCCACGCGGTCGACCAGTGGCAGTTGTGTTCCGTTCTCGCGCTGGTGGTAGTCGCGATTGGCCAGCAGCGTGATGCGGTCGCTGCGCTTCCATTCGCCCAGCGTGAAGGGACCGCTGCCGACCGGGTGGTTGCCCAGCTGGCTGCCATACTTTTCCGCCGCTTCGCGCGCCACCACGCCGGTGGCCGGCAAGGCGAGATAGAACAGCAGGCTGGGGTCCGGTGCCTTCAGGCGGATCTGCAGCGTGTACTGGTCGAGGGCGCGCAGGCCTGCGATCGGCGTGGCGTAATCGAACCTTGTTTTGTAGGCTTCGTCACCGAGCAGCTTGTCCTCGAACAGGAACAGCCAGGGCGACTTCAGTGCCGGGTCGTACAGGCGCTGGATGGTGTACACGTAATCGGCCGCCGTGACCTCGCGCGGCTTGCCGCCGAAGACGGCGTCGGGCGCGAAGTGCATGCCGGGCTTCAATCGGAACGTCCACGTGGTGCCGGCCGCATCGACGGTGGGCATCGCCACCAGCGTGTTCGGCACCAGCTTCACGGGCCGCGCCAGGTAGTCGTAGCGCAGCATCGGGTCGAACAGGTTTTCCAGCAGCGACAGGCTGGCCAGGTCGGAGGCGACGGCGGGATCGAGGCCCGTTTCGCCGGTCGAGAGCAGCGCGTGCAGCACCTTCGGTTCGGCATGGACGAGCGGGGCGCAGGCCAGGAGCAGCGCGGCGGCAAGGGTACGGAATCGGTTCATGTGCCGTGAGCATAAAGGAGCGGGGCGGCGCGCGCCAGCCATAACTTTTTCTCATGCGCGCACCGCAATCTTTCATGCAGGGCTCTATACTTTGCCTGCAAAATCGCAGCACAACAGTCAGGATTCGCCCCCATGTCATTAAACTATATCTGGTCAGGCTTCTTCCTCGTCGGCTTCGCGGCCGCGCTGGCCCAGTGGATCTTCCTCGGCGATACGGAGATCTTCAAGAAGATCATCGACGGCACGTTCGAATCGGCGCGCAGCGGCGTGATGGACATCGCGCTGCCGCTGGCCGGCGTGATGACGCTGTGGCTGGGCATCATGAACATCGGCGAAAAGGCCGGCGCCATCGGCTGGTTCGCGAAGGTCATCTCGCCGTTCTTCTCGCGCATCTTCCCCGAGGTGCCGAAGGACCATCCGGCCACCGGCCACATGGTGATGAATTTTTCCGCCAACCTGCTGGGCCTCGACAACGCCGCCACGCCATTCGGGCTGAAGGCGATGGAAAGCCTGCAGACGCTCAATCCGGACAAGGACACGGCCAGCAACGCGCAGATCATGTTCCTGGTGCTGCACACCTCCGGCCTGACGCTGATCCCGCTGGCGATCATGGCGCAGCGCGCGATCCTCGGCGCAGCCGATCCTTCCGACATCTTCATCCCCTGCCTGATCGCCACCTATGTCGCCACCGTGGCCGGCATCATCGCCGTGTCGATCCGCCAGCGCATCAACCTGTTCGATTCCGTGCTGCTGTCCTGGATGGGCGGCATCACGGCGGCCATCGTGGCGATGATCTGGTACTTCACCAACTACCTGTCGAAGACGGAGATCGAGACGGTGTCGAAGGTCGTCAGCAATCTCGTGCTGATGGGCGTGATCACCGTGTTCCTGGTGGGCGCGCTGCGCAAGAAGGTCAATGTGTACGACGCGTTCATCGAAGGCGCCAAGGGCGGCATCCAGACGTCGATCACGGTGATTCCATATCTCGTCGGGATGCTGGTGGCGATCAGCGTGTTCCGCAACGCGGGCGTGTTCGGCTTCATCGTCAGCGGCTTCGAATGGCTGTTCTCGGCATTGGGCTTCAACACCGACTTCGTGCCGGCGCTGCCGACCGCGCTGATGAAGCCCCTGTCCGGCAGCGGCTCGAAGGCGATGATGATCGACACGATGAAGACCTACGGCCCGGATTCCTTCGTGGGCCGGCTGGCCTGCATCTTCCAGGGCTCGGCCGACACCACGTTCTACATCGTGGCGCTGTATTTCGGCTCGGTGGGCATCCGCAAGACGCGCTATGCGATCTCCTGCGGCCTGATCGCCGACCTGGCCGGCGTGATCGCCGCGATCTGCGTGGCCTACGTGTTCTTCGGTTAAGGTAGCCCCATGAAATTACGCCATCTGCTGCTCGTCTCCCTACTCGCCTTTGGCAGCGCGCGTGCCGAACTGCCCGACGCCGTTGCGCGCCTTGCCGCCGCTGCCGGCATTCCCGAAAATGCCATCGGCGCCGTGGTGCTGCGCGGCGACACGATCCTCGTGTCGAACGAAGCGGACCAGCTGATGCGGCCCGCATCGTCGATCAAGCTGTTCACCACGATCGTCGCGCTGGAGGAACTGGGCCCCACGTTCCGGGGCCGTACCGAATTGCGCAGCAGCGGCACCGTCGCCAACGGCGTGCTGAAGGGCGACCTGATACTGCGGGGCGGCGCCGACCTCGATTTCAACGAGGACGCGCTGACGCACCTGCTGGAACGCCTGCGCGCCCAGGGCATCCGCAAGGTCGCGGGCGACCTGGTGCTGGACCGCCAGCTGTTCCAGCCGGCGCGCACGGACCTGGGCAAGCCGCCATTCGACGAATCGCCCGAGTCGTATTACAACATCATCCCCGATGCACTGCTGCTGAACCTGAACCTGCAGCGGCTGGACCTGCAGTCCTCTGCCAGCGGGGTGCAGGTGCAGGCCTTGCCGGCGCTGGACGGCGTGACGGTGCGCTCGGCGCAGACGCTCGTCGATGGCGATTGCGCCGAATGGGAAGACGGCTGGAAGACGCCGGAAGTGGTCAGGGACGGCGGCCGGATCGCGGTCGTCCTGAAGGGCACTTTCCCGCGCCACTGCAGGCAGTCGTACAACGTGAACGTGCTCGATCGCGATGATTATGCCGACCGGCTGTTCCGCACGACGTGGAAGCGGCTGGGCGGCACGATCGCCGGCCGCACGCGCACGGTGGACCTGGCGGCGCACACGTCGGCCGTCACCGCCGCCGCGGTGGCCCAGGGCGCAATCGGCGCTGACGGCACTGCGACTGCGATGGCCGACAGCGGCACGCGCCTGCTGGCCGAACACGTGTCGCGCGCGCTGCCGGAACTGGTGCGGGATACGCTGAAAATGTCGGACAACGCGCTGGCCCGCACGCTGTACCTGTCGCTGGGCAGCCTGCAACCGGACCCGGTGCTGGGCAGCCGCCCGCTGCCCGCCGGCGAACAACTGGCGATGCTGATGGCGGCCCATGGCAACGGCAAAGCAACTGCCCAGGGCAGCGAAGGTGACCGGGGCGTAGTGGCCAGCACGCAGGCCCGTGCCGAAGGGGTGGTGCGCCGCTGGCTGAAACGCCACCGGATCGACGACAGCGGCCTGGTGATCGAGAACGGCTCCGGCCTGTCGCGCATCGAACGCGTGCGGCCCGTGCAGCTGGCCGCGCTATTGACCGCGGCGCAGGATTCGCTGTGGGCGCCGGAGTTCCAGGCCGCGCTGCCGATCGCCGGCATCGACGGCACGATGCGCCGCCGCCTGGCCGCCAGCCCCGCCGCCTCGCGCGCCCGCCTCAAGACGGGCACGATGAAGGGCACGGTGGCACTGGCCGGCTACGTGCCGGATGCGAACGGCGAGCAGTGCATCGTCGTGGCGATCGTCAATCATGACAATGCGGGCAACGGCGTGGGACGGGGGATCGTCGATGCGCTGGTGGACTGGGTGGCCAACAGCAGTGCGGGGAGTGCGATGTAGCAGGACAGTCGCTGGAATTTTCAATTGATTTATATTTTCACGTGCCGTGAAAACTACGTAAAAATGAAAATGGCAGCACCTGGCACCATGGACCCGATCACGTCTCGTGACCGCGGCTACAGCACCCGTACGAACTCCGCCCGCACCCGCACCCGATCCCCGCAATCGAAGTGCCACCACTCGCTGTTGATGCCGACGAAGCCGGCCTGGAACATCGCGTCGCGCAGCAGCTGGCGGTTGGCGATGTGCGCTGCGCTCAGGGTGCCGTTGGCCAGCATCTCGTCTTCCAGCACGGGATGCGAGGCGTGGGTCATGTCGTCGAAGCCGGTGCCCATGTCCAGCTCGCGGCCATCGGCATCGAGGATGGTGACGTCGACCGCCATGCCGAACGAGTGAATGGAGCCGCGCGCCGGGTCGGCCAGGTACATGCGCAGGCCGGTGTCGGCCAGTGCGTCCCACAGCTGTTCCTGCACGCGGTGCGGACGCAGCGCATCGAGGATCAGCAGCGTGCAACCGGGGCGGTACTGCGCGAGCCAGGCGACGGCGCGTTCGATCGCTTCGGCCGCCTCGCGGTGCAGCCAGGCGCAGTCGAGCGGCGAGTACAGGTCGCGGCCGACGAAGTTGTCGCGGCCCGCGTAGCGCAGGTCGACGGCGATGCCGGCGATCGTCGACAGGTGCCGGAAGTCCGGGCTGCCGGGGACTTCTTCGCTGGTGATGGTGAAGCTCATGATGCGGGACTCATCGCATGCCCGGCGTCGCCAGGCAGGCCAGGGCCGCCTGCGCAACGCTGTCGGCCAGCCGGCGCGCCCCGTGCGACAGTGGCGCGTGGCCGGCCGTCAGCAGGTAAAGCTGCACGCCGATGGCCGGCTCCAGCGGTCGGCGCTGCACCCGCGTGGAAGACGCCGCCGTGAACGGATCCACCACGGCCATGCCGCCACCGGCTTCCACCAGCGACCGGGCGATCTGGTAGGTCTGCACGACGGTGCGGAACACGGGATGCACTTCCTGCGCCTCGCAGGCCGAGACCACCAGTTCGCCGAGCGGATCGTTGTCCGCGTAGCCGATCAGTTCCCCGCGCAGGCCGGCCGGCGACAGCGGCGTCCCCGCTTCCTCGTCATGCCAGGTGCCGGGCGGCGCAATCACCGTCATCGCGCCGTGCGCCAGCGCTTCGGCCACGATGCCGGGATGCCGCGGATCCTGCAGCGACACGGCAAAATCGGCCTCGCCCAGGCGCAGCATGTTGACGATCTCGTTGGTGTGATGGGTGGCCAGCTCGCAGCGCGTGGCGGGGAATTCGCGGCGCCACGCGCTCATCGCCTGCGGCAGCACGGAAACGGCCAGCGTCGGGGTGGCCACCAGCCGGATCGTCTCGACGGCGCGCCCCTTCAGGCTGGCCGCAAGGCGCCGGATGCCCTGCAGGTCGCGGTGCAGCTTTTCCGTTTCGGCGAACAGCCGGTGCGCCTCCGGCGTGGGATGCAGCTTGCCGCGCACCCGCTCGAACAGCGGCATGCCGAGCTGCAGTTCGGCGTGCTGCAGCACCTTCGTCACGGCGGGCTGCGAGATGTGCAGCACCTGCGCCGCGCCGCTGATCGTCCCCACCTGCATGATCGCGTGAAACACCTCGATGTGACGCAGGCGCATGGTGACCTCAGGGCTGGGCCACGGCTTCCGACGGCACCGGCGGCGCCGCCGGCACGGGCGCGGAGCCAGGTACAGGGACCGGAGCAGAGACCGGCGCCGGCTTCGGCATCGTCAGCACATCCAGGATCGCCGCGCTTTCCGCATCCGGCACGCCGTCGTAGTTGGCCTGGCGGTACTTGGTCTGGAACGCCACGATCACGTTGTGCGTGGCCTCGTCGAACACGCCCGTCTGCGGTACCGCGTAGCCGTGCTGCGCCAGCTTCTGCTGGAACCACACGGCATCGGGCACGGCCGCCTCGTACTTCATGCGCTGCACGGCCACCTGGGCGGCATCCGGCCACAGCACCAGGCCCGCATCGGCCAGCTGCTTCCACGGGAACAGGGGGCCGGGATCCTGCTTGCGCTGCGGCGCGATGTCGGAATGCGCCAGGATGTTCTCGGGGGCGACCTTGTAGCGCGCCACGATGTCCTTCAGCAGCGGGATCAGCTTGTCGATCTGCGCCTGCGGGAACGGGTAGTACTGGCGGCGGCCATCCGGCGTTTCCACGAAACCGGGATTGACGATCTCGATACCCAGCGAGCTGTAATTGAGGTTGGTGAAGTTCTTCCAGTTCGACAGGCCGGCATGCCAGGCCACGTCCTTCTCGTCCACCAGCGCGTAGAACTTGGGCTGCGCCTCGTCCGTCAGCAGGTAGTGCGCGCTGACTTCGCGCTCCGTCAGCAGCATGATCGACCGGGGCAGGTCGGAGACCGTGTAGTGCAGCACGATGAAGCGCACGCGCGGCGCCTGGCCCTTCGCCGTCAGCGAACGGTCCACCTGGTACAGCGGCGTCGGTGCGGGTTTTGCCGCCGCGGCCGGCGCGGTGGTGCCGGTGGCCCCGGTCGGGGTGGAAGGCGTCGTCGCGCAGCCGGCCAGCGCGGCGGCACACAGGGAGGCAAGCAGGAGTTTCGTCATCATCGTGTTGGTAAGCGTTGGCGTTAGCGTTGGCGTTGGCGTTCAGGGTTGCGGGCGCGCCGCCAGCCGCGCCGCGGCGGCATGGGGACGGGCAGTCTTCTGTTGCAGCGCGACCGATGCCGCCAGTGTAGCGCGCATCGATTGCAGGATGAGCGGATGCAGTGCAGCCGCGCGGCCGGACAGCACCACGGGACGGGCGCCGAAGCGGTTCACGAGCGCCTGCGCCAGCCGCGCCAGTTCCACGCCGGCCTGCGTGAGGATCTCGCGCGCCTCGCCATCGCGCTCGGCGGCCTGCGCCACGGCCAGCGCCAGCTGCCCGATTTCGCCCCGTGCGCGCGTGTAGATGAACTGGCGCGAGAACGACCAGTCGCTGCCGCCCACGTGGTCGAACACGGCCTGGGCCAGCGGCGACTCGCGCCAGGCGCCGGGTGCCTCATCCTCGCGGCGCCAGATGCGGCGCATCGCCTCGCGGGCGATCCAGAAGCCGCCACCGCCATCGTCGAGCGTCACGCCGCGGCCGCCCGCGCGGTGCAGCACGCCGGTGTCGTCGATGTAGGCGCCGATCGAGCCGGTGCCCGCGTAGACGAGGTAGCCGGCGCCCGGGTCGAAGGCATCCAGGTAGGCGATCTCGATATCGTTGCAGACGGTGACGTGTTCCGGCGCCACGCCGAGGAATTCGGCCAGCCACGCGGCCAGCACGCCGCTCTCCCCGCCGAAGCCCGTCAGGCCCGCGTGGATGCGGCCGGGCTTGGCGTATGCCAGCACCTGCTGCGCGAGGATGCCGAAGGTGACGCGCAACTGCTCGCGGCCGGCCGGGTGGGCCATCTGCAGCGCGGACGCACCGGCCACGTGTCCCTCGGCCAGCACCGTGCCGGCGGCATCGGCCAGCGCCCAGCGCGTCTGCGTGCCGCCGGCATCGATGCCCAGGCCCGGTGCGCCCGTCGTGTCCATTACAGTTTCGCGCTGGCGCGCGCGCTTTCGTTGCCGAGCCGGTCGACGGCCGTGACGACCACGGCGCGCGCCGGCAGTCCGCCCACGTCCGCCAGCACGATCTCGTTCTTCGTGGCGGGCGACACCGTGAAGCGCCACTCATCGCCGTAGCGGGCCCAGATCGCATACGACACGGCGTTCTTCGACGTGCCCAGGGCCACGTTCAGCGCCCGGTCGCCCCGCTTGACCGCCACCACCGGTGCCTCGGGCGCCGTATCGCCCAGCCATGGCGAGGCCGGCACCAGCGCGGCGCTCTGATAGTTCTGCGTGCGCAGCTTGTCGTACAGGCCGCCCCGGTTCTGCATCAGCGCCACCATCGAGAAGTGCACGTGGCCCTGTGCGGCGGGACGGGTGCGCGTGACGTCGATCTGCTGCACGATCTCGTCGTTCCCGAACGGCTTCGCGCTGCCATCGGCCACGCGGCTGGTGAACAGGCCGGGGAAGATGTGGCGGCCGCGCGTGTTCTGCGCCAGCCAGTAGTCGAGCAGCACGGGATAGGCCTGCGGCGCCTGGGCGATCGGCCAGTACAGCTGCGGCGCCAGGTAGTCCAGCCAGCCCTTCTGCAGCCACAGTTCGGCATCCGCGTACAGCTTGTCGTACTGCGAGAAGCCGGCGATGCCGCGCGGGCGGCGGTCCGGCCGGCCGATGCCGAACGGGCTGATGCCGAACTTCACCCAGGACTTCTCGCGGCGAATGCCCAGATAGATCTGCTCGATCAGCCGGTCCACGTTCTGGCGCCGCCAGGCCGCGCGGTCCAGCGTGCCGCCGCCGGCCACGTAGCGCTGCCACGATGGCTGGTCGGGGAACGGCAGCTCCGGCTTCTGCCACGCCGGCGTGTCCAGCGCGGCCGTCTCGCCGCCCGAGGCATTCGGCGCCTCGATCGGGTACGGATAAAAATAGTCGTCGATGTGCACGCCGTCGATATCGTAGCGGCGCACCACGTCCAGGATCACGCCCAGCGTGTGCGCCGAAGCGGATTCCTCGCCCGGGTCCATCCACAGGAATTTGCCATAGGTTTTGACGGCCTGCGGATTGGTGTTGGCGATGTGGTCCTTCGACAGCGTGGCGCGATTCGTGTTCATGCGCGCGCGGTAGGGATTGAACCAGGCATGCAGCTCCATGCCGCGCGCATGGGCCTGGGCGATCCAGAACTGCAGGGGATCCCAGGCCGGCTGCGGTTCGCGGCCCTGCTTGCCCGTCAGGTATTCGGACCAGGGTTCCAGCTGCGACGGATAGATGGCATCGGCCGCGGAACGCACCTGCAGCACGATGGCGTTCAGGTTCAATGCCTTGGCGCGGTCCAGGATGGCGATGGCTTCGGCCTGCTGCTTCGCGGGCGGCAGGTTGCTGCGGCTGGGCCAGTCGATATTGGCGACGGTGGACACCCAGGCGGCGCGGAATTCGCGCGGCGCGGCCGGCGGCTGCTCGCCCGTGTAGCGCGGCGGTTCCGGATGCGGCACGGGGCCGGCGGCCGGCGTGCCGGCGGGGCGGACGGGACGCGTGGGCGTCGTGGAGCACGCCGCCATCAGCGCCGCCAGGGCACCGGCCGCGCCGGCGGACAGCATGAGCCGCTTGTTACGATCGAAGGACAAAACCACCACTCCCAGTCAAAAAACGCGGCAACATTGTAATACCGTTAATCGGGAACGGCCGTCCGGCTGCCCACTCGTGTCCGGCCGGTTCACTTCCGGCCGAACTCCGGATCGACCTTCACCAGCGCCGTCATCACGAACGCGGGAATCGTCGCCAGGCAGGCCCAGATGAAGAAGTGCTGGTAGCCCATCGCCTCCTGCAGCTTGCCGCTGACCATCTGCGGCACCATCATCCCCAGCGCCATGAAGCCGGTGCAGATCGCGTAGTGCGCCGTCTTGTGCGCGCCATCGGCCACCATGATCATGAACATCAGGTACGAAGCGAAACCGAAGCCGTAGCCGAACTGCTCGACGGCCAGCGCGGCGCCGATGATGCCCAGATCCTGCGGCTGCGCCTGCGACAGGTAGATGAACACCAGGTCCGGCAGGTGCACGATGAATGCCATCGGCCACAGGCAGCGCTTCAGGCCGAAGCGGGCGATCGCCACGCCGCCCAGCAGGCCGCCGGCCGTCAGCGCCACGATGCCGACGGTGCCGTACACGAAGCCCACCTGTTCGTTGTCCAGGCCCAGCCCGCCCTTCGCCAGCGGATCGAGCAGGAACGGCACGGCCATCTTCAGCAGTTGCGATTCGCCGAGGCGGAACAGCAGAAGGAAGCCGAGGATCGTGAGGATGCCGGGCTTGCGGAAGAACGCCCCGAAGGTGGTGAAGAATTCGGTGAACGGGCTGCCCTGCAGGCGCGCGGGCGTGTCGGCGGCGGGGCGCGGCAGCATGAAGAAATGCCACACGCACAGCAGCGCGAACACGGCGCCCAGCAGGCCGAAGACATAGGCCCAGGCCACGTGCGGATCGCCGGTGCGCTTGATCAGGAGGCCGGCCAGCGCCACCAGCGCGCCCTGGCCCGTGATGTTGGCCAGCCGGTAGAAGGTGCTGCGCACGCCCACGTACGCGGCCTGCTCCTTCTGGCCCAGCGCCAGGATGTAGAAGCCGTCCGCCGCGATGTCGTGCGTGGCGGAGGCAAACGCCATCAGCCACAGTACCGCCAGGCTCACCTGGAAGAACGCCGGCAGGTGCGTGGTAAATGCCACCAGCGCCAGCGCCACGCCCACCACGCCCTGCAGCAGCACGGTCCACTGGCGCTTGGTGCCGAACATCTCCACGATGGGCGCCCACAGGGGCTTGATCACCCAGGGCAGGTACAGCCACGACGTGTAGAAGGCGATGTCGGTATTGGAGAAGCCGGTGTTCTTGTACATCACCAGCGACAGCGACATGACGGCGAAATAGGGAATGCCCTGGCCGAAGTAGAGGGTGGGCACCCACCACCAGGGATTGCGCTGCACTGCGTTCATCACTTCCTTTGTTCAGGTATTCAGGGCCCCGCGCACGCTGCCGCGGGCGCGCGACAGCAGGCTCCGGGCCTGCGCCACCGGCACTTTCTTGAGCAGCGCCACGATGGCCACCTTGACATGGAAACCGCAGTCCTCCAGCGCGGCCCGCGCGGCGGCTTCGTCGGCCCCGGTGGCATGCACCGTCAGGCGCACCGTGCGCGCGAACAGCTTGGCGTTGGTGGGTTTCAAGTCTACCATCAAGTTTCCGTACACCTTGTGCAGGCGGACCATGATGGCGCTGGAGATCGTGTTCAGCGCGATCTTCTGCGACGTGCCCGCTTTCAGCCGCGTGCTGCCGGAAATGACCTCGGCACCCGTGTCCAGCGTGATGCCATGGTCGGCCGCGCGCGCCACTGGCGCATCGACGTTGTTGGCGATGCCGATCGTCAGCGCCCCCGCTTCGCGCGCCGCCCGCAACGCACCCAGCACGTACGGCGTGCCGCCCGATGCCGCCAGCGCCAGCACCACGTCATTGCGGGTCGGCTGAACGGCCTGCAGGTCGCGGGCGCCCTGCGCCGTGTCGTCCTCCGCGCCTTCGACCGCCATGTACATCGCCGACGGGCCGCCGGCCAGCAGCGCCACGGCCCGTTCGTGCGGCCACGAGAAGGTGGGGTACAGCTCCACGCTGTCCAGCACCCCGAGCCGTCCGGAGGTGCCGGCACCCACGTACAGCAGCCGGCCACCCGCCTCGATGCGGGGCACGGCGGCCTCGATGGCGGCGGCGATCGCGGGGCAGGCATCGCGCACCGCACGTACCGCGTTGAACTGGTCGTCCACGAAGGCCGCCACCAGGCGCGGGATCGGGTATTCGTCCAGCCGCGTGTGTTCGCTGCTTGGCGTTTCGGTCTTCAACATGGTCGGTTCCTTAGCCGCGCCGCATTTCGGCCACGAAGTCGTAATGGTCGCTGCGGCAGTAGGAATGCGTGAGTTCCACCGCCTCGCCGCTGTCGAGATACGCGATGCGGGTGATGAACAGCACGGCCTCGCCTTCCGGCACATCCAGCTGGCGCGCCAGGTCGGCCGGCGCATTCATCGCGCGGATATGCTGCAATGCGCGGGCCGGCGCCTTGCCGTTGCTTTCCAGGTAGCGGTACAGCGAATCGCCCACCGCTTCCGGGTCCGGGATCACGGTGGCCGGCAGCACGCTCACTTCATAGGCCATCGCCACGTCGTCCGCCGTGCGCAGCCGCTCCAGCCGCGCCACCTTCGTGTTGGGCGACAGGCCCAGGCTCATCTGCTCGTCCGCGCTGGCGATCACGAGCGCCCGCTTCAGCCACAGCGAGCCGGGCTGGTAGCCGCGCTGCTGCAACTGCTCGGAAAAGCTGGACAGGTTCGACAGCGGCTGCTCGATGCGCGGCGCGATGTAGTTGCCGGAGCCGCGCTTGCGCACGACGAGGCCCTGCTCCACCAGCTGGTCGATCGCCTTGCGGGCCGTCACGCGCGACACGTTCAGCTGCTCGGACAGCGTGCGTTCGGAGGGCAGCGCCTGGTCCACCTGGTAGCGGCCGGCGCGCACGTCGTCCGTCAGCTTGCGCGCGATCTGCATGTACAGCGGTGAATTGTCGGTGGTTTCCCGGGCTTGGGCGGTCATTGCGGTCTCCTCTACGGCCATAGTGTAACGGCGAAGCGCGCCGGATGCCGCTTTCAAGCTGCATGAAGTGGGCCAATGCGTGGACCAATGAGAGGGCCCATGATTAAGCCCATGAGATGCGGTTATGCCCCCCGCAACAGCTTTCATTGGCTGGCCGTGCGGGGCGGCACGTAAGCTGGCTGCCCCGGTCAAGGAAAGGCAAGATGCGGCATTCGGCACACCAGGTGGTGGTCATCGGCGGCGGCGTGGTGGGACTGACGACGGCGTGGTGGCTGCTGGAAGCGGGTTTTCGCGTGACGCTGCTGGAACGCTCCCACGAGGTGGGCGGCGGCGCCAGCTACCGCAACGGCGGCCAGCTGAGCTATCGCTACGTGGCGCCGCTGGCCGATGCGGGCGTGCCGTTCAAGGCGCTGCGCTGGCTGTGGCAGGAAGCGGGGCCGCTGCGCTTCCGGCCCGAGGCGGACCTGCGTCAATGGCGCTGGCTGGGCGCCTTCCTCGCCAACTGCAGCGGCGCGCGCAACCGGCGCACCACGGCCAAGCTGCTGGAACTGGGGGAACACAGCCGCCGGATGATGGCGCAGCTGGACCTGCCGCCCGCCGAATTCGGCTGGCGCGATGCGGGCAAGCTGGTGGTGTACCGCTCGCCGGCCCAGTTCAGGGCGGCCATCGCCAAGCCTTCCATCGATGCCGACCGCCGGGTGCTGTCCGGTGCCGAGGCGGCACAACTGGAGCCCGCGCTGGCCGAACTGGCGCCGCAGCTGGCGGGCGCCATCTTCAACGGCGGCGAGGCGGTGGCCGACTGCCACGCCTTCTGCCTGGCGCTGGAGCGCCGGCTGCATGCCCATCCCCGCTTCGACGGCATCGTCCACGCCACGGCGAAATACCTGTTCGCGGAAAACGGCCGCATCTCCGCCATCGAAACGGACAACGGCTGGGTCACCGGCGAACACTTCGTGCTGGCCGCCGGCATCCAGAGCCGCGACCTGGCCGCTACCGCCGGCATCGACCTGCCCCTGTATCCGCTGAAGGGCTACAGCCTGACGGCGCCGATCGGTACAGGGCACGCGGCCCCGCAGATCAGCGTGACGGACTTCGAACGCAAGACCCTGTATGCCCGCATCGGCGACCAGCTGCGCGTGGCGGCGATGGTGGACATGGTGGGCGAGGACGCGTCGCTGGACGAACGCCGCGTGGCCGGCCTGACACGCCTGGTGCGCGCCACGATGCCCCATGCGGCCGACTACTCGCGCATCGAAGCGTGGGCCGGCCTGCGTCCTGCCACGCCGAACAGCGCCCCTCTCCTCGGCCCCACCGCGCACGGCAACCTGTGGCTGAACGTGGGCCATGGTCCCCTCGGCTTCACCTTCGCCGCCGGCACCGCCGCCCTCCTCGCCAGCCTGATGACGGGCCAGCCGACGCCGTTCGCCCTCGACTTCCTCGCCTGGCGCGGCTGACAAACCGCGGCACATCGGGGACAGCCACCTATTTCCAGGAAATATTTCCCGGAAAATGGGGTCTGTCCCCATTTTTGAGGAAACGGCGATAATGGCGCCTTTCCATTGTCCGACCTGCCATGTCCAAGACGAACAAGCCGGCTGGCTGCCCGTGCGGCGGGCCGTCGCTGGCGGCCTGCTGCGGTCCGTATCTCGACGGTTACCTCGACGGTGCGGTACTGCCCGCCACGGCCGAACTCCTGATGCGCTCGCGCTACACGGCGTACACGCTGCAGAACGAGCCCTACCTGCTGGCCACCTGGTATCCCCGCACCCGTCCCACGGAACGCATCGTCGATCCGGCCGAGCCCGTGCACTGGCTGGGACTTGAGGTAAAATCTGCTTTACGTTTACGTCAACGTAAAGTAACCGGCCCGGACGAGGCTTACGTGGAATTCGTCGCCCGCTTCCGCATCGGCGGCAAGGGACAGCGCCTGCACGAGATCAGCCGCTTCCTGCGCGAGCCCGATCCGGCCCTGGGCGGCCAGCCGCGCTGGTTCTACGTGGACGGAGATTTTCCGACCAAAGACTAGAAAACCAGGAGACCGCATGCCGCACATCGACAGCAAACTGAACCCGCGCAGCGAGGAGTTCCGCGCCAATGCGGCCGCCATGCAGGCGGTCGTGGACGACCTGCGCCTGCGCGTGGCCCGGGTGGCCGAGGGCGGCGGCGAGGCGGCCAGCGCCAAGCATGTCGCCCGCGGCAAGCTGCTGCCGCGCGACCGGGTGCGCCTGCTGCTCGATCCGGGCACGCCGTTCCTGGAGTTCTCGCAGCTGGCGGCTTATGAGATGTACGACGGGGCAGCCGCTGCCGCCGGCATCATCACGGGCATCGGCCGCGTGGCCGGCCAGGAATGCGTCATCGTCTGCAACGACGCCACGGTGAAGGGCGGCACCTACTACCCGGTCACGGTCAAGAAACACCTGCGCGCGCAGGAGATCGCGGAACAGAACCACCTGCCCTGCATCTACCTGGTCGATTCGGGCGGCGCCAACCTGCCGAACCAGGACGAGGTCTTCCCCGACCGCGACCACTTCGGCCGCATTTTCTACAACCAGGCCAACCTGTCGGCGCAGGGCATTCCGCAGATCGCCGTGGTGATGGGTTCCTGCACGGCCGGCGGGGCCTACGTGCCGGCGATGAGCGACGAGTCCATCATCGTCAAGGACCAGGGCACCATCTTCCTGGGCGGTCCGCCGCTGGTGAAGGCCGCGACGGGCGAAGTGGTGACGGCCGAGGACCTGGGCGGCGGCGACGTGCACACGCGCCTGTCCGGCGTGGCCGACCACCTGGCGCAGAACGACACCCATGCGCTGGCGCTGGCCCGCAACATCGTCTCGCACCTGAACCGCCCCAAGCCGGACGGGGCGCCGCTGCGCGCCGTCGTCGAACCGAAATACGCGCCGGAAGAACTGTATGGCGTGATCCCCACCGACACGCGCAAGCCGTTCGACATCCGCGAAATCATCGCCCGCATCGTCGACGGCAGCGACTTCGACGAATTCAAGGCCCGCTACGGCGCCACGCTGGTGTGCGGCTTCGCCCATATCCACGGCATGCAGGTGGGGATCGTCGCCAACAACGGCATCCTGTTTTCCGAGTCCGCGCTGAAGGGCACGCACTTCATCGAGCTGTGCTGCCAGAGAAAGATCCCGCTGGTCTTCCTGCAGAACATCACCGGCTTCATGGTGGGCCGCAAGTACGAGAACGAGGGCATCGCCCGCAATGGCGCGAAGATGGTGACCGCCGTGGCCACGGCCGCGGTGCCGAAGTTCACGGTGATCATCGGCGGCAGTTTTGGCGCCGGCAACTACGGCATGTGCGGCCGCGCCTTCTCGCCCCGCTTCCTGTGGATGTGGCCGAATGCGCGCATCTCCGTGATGGGCGGCGAGCAGGCCGCGTCCGTGCTGGCCACCGTCAAGCGCGACGGCATCGAAGGCAAGGGCGGCCAGTGGTCGCAGGACGAGGAAGCCGCCTTCAAGGGGCCGATCCGCGAACAGTACGAACAGCAGGGCCACCCCTATTACGCCAGCGCGCGGCTGTGGGACGACGGCATCATCGACCCGGCCGACACGCGCACGGTGCTGGGCCTGGGCCTCTCCGCCGCGCTCAACGCCCCCATCCCCGACACGAAGTTCGGCCTCTTCAGAATGTAAGGAACGATCCATGGACTACGCCACCCTCACCATCGACACGGCCGGCACGGTTGCCACCGTCACGCTGAACCGCCCGCTCGTGCGCAATGCCTTCGACGAGCAGTCGATCGCCGAACTGACCGCGGCCTTCACCGCGCTGGGCGAGGTGGACTCGATCCGCGCCATCGTGCTGGCCGCGAACGGCGCGGCCTTCTGCGCCGGCGCGGACCTGCACTGGATGAAGAAGATGGCCGGCTACTCGGAAGACGAGAACCGCGCCGATGCGATGCGCCTGGCGAACATGCTGCGCATTATCTACAGCTGTCCGAAACCCGTGGTGGCGAAGGTGCACGGCGACTGCTACGGCGGCGGCGTGGGTCTGGTCGCAGCCTGCGACATCGCCATCGTGGCCGAGGACGTGCACTTCAGCCTCAGCGAAGTGAAACTGGGCCTGCTGCCCGCCGCCATCTCGCCCTACGTCATCAAGGCGATGGGCGAGAACGCCGCGCGGCGCTACTTCCTCACGGCCGAACGGTTCGGCGCGAAGGAAGCGCTGCGCATCGGCTTCGTGCATGAAGTGACCACCGCGGCAGCGCTGGATGGCCAGGTGGAAGCCGTCGCCAACGCGCTCGCGGCCAACAGCCCGAACGCGGTACGCGAAGCGAAGGTGCTGGTGCGCGACGTGGCCAACCAAGCCGTCACCGATACGCTGCTGGCCGATACGGCGCACCGCATCGCGCAGATCCGCGCTTCCGAGGAAGGCCGCGAAGGCGTCGCTGCCTTCCTGGAGAAGCGCAAGCCGTCCTGGCTGAATTGAACGTAGGAGTAGCAAGTTTTGACGAATCGGACCGACTGGGTTGCCCGCAGCCTGAAGAGCGTGTGGCATCCCTGCACGCAGATGCAGCACCATGGACGCGACAATGATCCCGTGCCGCTGATCCCCGTCAGCCATGGCCGCGGTGCCTGGCTGTACGACCATGACGGCCGGCGCTACCTGGATGCGATCAGCTCGTGGTGGGTCAACCTGTTCGGCCATGCGAACCCGCGCATCAACGGGGCGCTGCGCGACCAGCTCGACAAGCTGGAGCACGCGATGCTGGCCGGGTTTACCCACGAGCCGGTGATCGAACTGTCCGAGCGCCTGGCCGCGCTGACGAACCACGCGCTGGGCCACGCGTTCTATGCCTCGGATGGGGCGTCGGCCGTCGAGATCGCGCTGAAGATGAGTTTTCATTCCTGGCGCAACCGCGGCCAGTCGGCAAAACAGGAATTCGTCTGCCTGCAGGGCAGCTACCACGGCGAGACGATCGGCGCGCTGGCCGTCACCGACGTGGCCCTGTTCAAGGACGCCTACGGCCCGCTGCTGCGCGCCACGCAGACGGTGATGTCGCCCGATGCGCGCCAGGCGAAGGATGGGGAGACGGCGCAGGACGTGGCGCGCCGCGCCGCCGCCGACGTGCAGGCCCTGTTCGAACGGAAGGCGGACCAGATCGCCGCCATCATCATCGAGCCGCTGGTGCAGTGCGCGGCCGGCATGGCAATGCACGATCCCCTGTACCTGCAGCTGGTACGCGAGCTGTGCGACCGGCACGGGGTGCATCTGATCCTGGACGAGATCGCCGTCGGCTGCGGGCGCACCGGTACCTTCTTCGCATGCGAGCAGGCCGGCATCTGGCCCGACTTCATCACGCTGTCGAAGGGCATCAGCGGTGGCTACCTGCCGCTGTCGCTGGTGCTCACGAAAGAAGCCATCTACCAGGCGTTCTACAGCGCCGAGGTGACGCGCGGCTTCCTGCACTCGCACTCGTACACGGGCAATCCGCTGGCCTGCCGCGCCGCACTGGCCACGCTCGACATCTTTGCCGAAGACGATGTGCTCGTGAAAAACCGCGAGCGCGCCGCGAAACTCACCGCAGCTCTCGCACCATTCGCCGAGCACAAGCGCGTAAAAAACCTGCGCCAGCGCGGCATGATCTGGGCCTTCGATGCGACCGACGTGGACAACACCTTCTCGCGCCGCTTCTTCGCCAACGCCACGCGCAGCGAACTGCTGCTGCGGCCCATCGGCGGCACCGTCTACCTGATGCCACCCTACATCCTCGACGACGGGGAAATCGCCGGGCTGGCCGAGCGCACCTACGCCGTGTTCGAGCAGACGCTGGCGGGTGCCTGATGGAGCTGCTGGACAAGCTGGCCGCGCAACTGGACGGGCTGCGTGACAAGAGCCTGCTCCGCACGCGCCGCACGGTCGAAACGCCATGCGCGCCGCACGTGACGGTCGATGGCCGCCGGCTGCTGGCCTTCTGCAGCAACGACTACCTGGGCCTGGCGAACCATCCGGCCATCGCCGCCGCGCTGCAGGAAGGCGTTGCGCGGTACGGCGCCGGCAGCGGCGCCTCGCACCTGATCAGTGGCCACAGCCGTGCCCATGCGGTGCTGGAAGAGCGGCTGGCGGACTTCGTCGGCACGAACCTCATCGAGGCGCGCGCGCTGTACTTCTGCACCGGCTACATGGCCAACCTTGCCGTGCTGACGGCGCTGGCGGTGGGCGACAAGAGCACCGAGATCTTCAGCGAATCGCTGAACCACGCGTCGCTGATCGACGGTGCCCGGCTGGCACGCACGGTCGTCAGGGTGTATCCGCATGCGGACGTGGCGGCGCTCGATGCGCTGCTCACCGCCAGCGCGGCCGCCAATAAAATCGTCGTCACCGATGCCGTGTTCTCGATGGATGGCGACCTGGCGCCGCTGCCGGAATTGCTGGCGGTCTGCGAACGCCACGGTGCCTGGCTGGTCGTCGACGACGCGCACGGCTTCGGCATGCTGGGCGAGGGCGGCCGCGGCGCGCTGGAGCATTTCGCTCTGCGCTCGCCGTACCTCGTCTACGTGGGCACGCTGGGCAAGGCGGCCGGTATCGGCGGCGCCTTCGTCGCCGCGCACCGCATCGTCATCGAAACGCTGGTGCAGCGCGCCCGGCCCTACATCTTCACGACGGCCGCGCCGCCCGCGCTGGCCCACGCGCTGCTGACGAGCCTGGAGATCATCGGCGGTGACGAGGGCCGGGCCCGCCGCACGCACCTGCAGGGTTTGGTGGCACAATGGCACGATGGCCTGCGGCTGCAGCGCTGGGGGGCACTGCCCTCGCAGACGGCGATCCAGCCGGTAGTGATCGGCACGAACGAGGCCACGATGCGTGCCGCCGCGGCATTGTACGAACAGGGCCTGTGGGTGGGCGGCATTCGTCCCCCCACGGTACCGGATGGCAGCGCGCGGCTGCGCGTCACCCTGAGCGCCGCCCACACGGCGGACGACGTGGCGCGGCTGGCCGCTGCCGTGAATTCTTTGGAAAGGAGCTGAGATGGCGCTCGAAGACCCCGTGATCGCACCCGTGCAGGGGACCACGCCGGAGACCGGCACGACGTTCGGCACCGCTGTGGACGACGTGCTCGACACCGAACCCGCACCGGCCCCGGTGATGGACGGCCTGCCGCCCCGCTTCGCCTGCTTCGTCACGGGCACGGACACGGAGATCGGCAAGACGCTGATCTCGTCCGCGCTGCTGCATGCGCTCGTCCAGCAGGGCGTACGCGCCTGCGGCATGAAGCCGGTGGCCGCCGGCGCGGAACTGCGCGACGGCCGCCTGCACAACGATGACTGCGACCAGCTGGAAGCGGCCGGCAACGTGCGCCTGCCGCAGTCGATCACCACGCCGTTCCTGCTGAAGGAACCGGCCGCGCCGCATATCGCGGCTGCGCTGGAAGGCATCGTCATCGATCCGGTGCCGATCCTCGCCGCCTTCCTGGAAATCGCCGCGGCCAGCGATGCCACGGTCGTCGAAGGCGTGGGCGGCTTCCGCGTGCCGCTGAACGACACGTACGACACGGCCGACCTGGCCGAACAGCTGGACCTGCCCGTGATCCTCGTCGTCGGCATGCGCCTCGGCTGCATCAACCATGCGCTGCTCACCGTCGAGGCGATCGCCGCGCGTGGCCTGAAGCTGATCGGCTGGGTCGCGAACGCGCTCGAAGACGACATGGCGTTCGAGGACGAGAACATCGAAGCGCTGGCGGCACGCATTCCGGCGCCGCTGCTGGGCCGCGTGCCCCGCCTGGACGAACCCGGCGCGGCCGCCGCGGCCGCCCACCTGGATTTCAACAGCCTGCCCGACTGGCCGGCACCCCGCAATACGATTTAAGGAAGAACGAGATGTCCCTGCATGAACCGAAAACCGTCGCCCTGCACCGCCCGACCGCGCCGATCACCCTGCCCGAAGCGGCCACGTGGCCGCGCGAGGATGTGCTGGCCCTGTTCGCGCTGCCATTCAACGACCTGATGTTCCGCGCCCAGCAAGCGCACCGCGCCAACTTCCCGGATGGCGACGTGGAACTGGCCACGCTGCTGTCGATCAAGACGGGCGGCTGCGAGGAAGACTGCGGCTACTGCCCGCAGGCGGCGCGCTACGACACGGGCGTGGAAGCGAAGAAGATCCTCGACACGGAGACCGTGCTGGAAGCGGCCCGCCAGGCGAAGGACAACGGTGCCACGCGCTTCTGCATGGGCGCCGCGTGGCGCAGCCCGAAGGACCGCGACATGGAAAAGGTCGAGACGATGGTGCGCGAGGTGAAGGCCCTGGGCCTGGAAACCTGCGCCACGCTGGGCATGCTGGAAGCGGACCAGGCCGAGCGCCTGAAGGCCGCCGGCCTCGATTACTACAACCACAACCTGGACACGGCGCCGGAGTTCTACAACAACGTGATCTCCACGCGCGAATACCAGGATCGGCTGGACACGCTGGGCCATGTGCGCAGCGCCGGCCTGAAAGTGTGCTGCGGCGGCATCGTGGGCATGGGCGAGACGCGCGAGCAGCGCGCCGGCCTGATCGCCCAGCTGGCCAACCTGAACCCGTATCCGGAATCGGTGCCCATCAATCACCTGGTGCAGGTGGCGGGCACGCCGCTGCATGGCCTCGACCGCCTCGACCCGCTGGAGTTCGTGCGCACGATCGCCGTGGCGCGCATCACGATGCCGAAGGCGCGCGTGCGCCTGTCGGCCGGCCGCCGCGAACTGGGCGAAGCCGTGCAGGCGATGTGCTTCCTGGCCGGTGCCAACTCGATCTTCTACGGCGACAAGCTGCTCACGACCGACAACCCGGAAGCGAACGACGACCGTGCGCTGCTGGAGAAACTGGGCCTGCCGACGCGCGCCGCGCTGCTCGATTCGGTACAGAAGGAAGCCTGCGGCTGCTGAGTATCGAAAGCGCCGAACGGGCCGCAGAGCCCGTGCGCAGCAGCCGTGCCGCCATGGCAGTAAGGAACCCCGCACTGGACTGACGGGGTCGGAAAGCTCATAGGGGAGACAATATGTTCAAGAAAATCCTGATCGCCAACCGCGGCGAGATCGCCTGCCGCGTGGCGGCCACCGCCCGCAAGCTGGGCATCCAGACCGTGGCCGTGTATTCGGAAGCCGATGCCGATGCCCGGCACGTGGCCGTCTGCGACGAGGCCGTGCTGCTGGGTCCCGCGCCGGCCCGCGAAAGCTATCTGTGCGGCGACAAGATCATCGCCGTGGCGCTGGCCACCGGCGCGGAAGCGATCCATCCCGGCTACGGTTTCCTGTCGGAGAACGCCGAGTTCGCGGAGAGCTGTGCCGAAGCGGGCCTGGTATTCATTGGTCCGCCGGCGGCAGCGATGCGCGCCATGGGCTCCAAGTCCGCCGCCAAGTCGCTGATGGAAAGGGCCGGCGTACCGCTGGTGCCCGGCTACCACGGCGACGAGCAGGGCGCCGAGTTCCTGCAGCAGCAGGCCGACCGCATCGGCTATCCGGTGCTGCTGAAGGCTTCGGCGGGCGGTGGCGGCAAGGGCATGCGCGTCGTCGACGATGCCGCGGCATTCAAGGAGGCGCTGGCTTCCTGCAAGCGCGAAGCCACCAGCTCCTTCGGCGACGACAAGGTGCTGGCCGAAAAATACCTGCAGCGTCCCCGCCACATCGAGATCCAGGTGTTCGCGGACATGCACGGCAACTGCATCCACCTGTTCGAACGCGACTGTTCGGTGCAGCGCCGGCACCAGAAGGTGCTGGAGGAAGCGCCGGCACCGGGCATGACGCCTGAGCGCCGGCAGGCCATGGGCGATGCCGCCGTCGCTGCCGCGAAGGCTGTCGGCTATGTCGGCGCCGGCACGGTGGAGTTCATTGCCAATCAGGATGGCAGCTTCTACTTCATGGAGATGAACACGCGGCTGCAGGTCGAGCATCCCGTGACGGAAATGATCACGGGGACGGACCTCGTCGAATGGCAGCTGCGGGTGGCGGCCGGCGAGCCGCTGCCGAAGCGGCAAGAAGAACTGACCATCCATGGCCATGCGATCGAAGCGCGCATCTACGCGGAGAATCCCGACAAGGGTTTCCTGCCTTCGATCGGCACGCTGCGCCACCTGCAAACGCCGGGTGCGGTGCAGTTCGAACTGGGCGGCACGCCGGCACAACCGGCCGCCGTGCGCATCGATTCCGGCGTGCGCGCGGGCGATGCCATCTCGCCGTTCTATGACCCGATGATCGCCAAGCTGATCGTCTGGGGCGCGGACCGCCGGCAGGCGCTGGCGCGGATGGCGCAGGCGCTGGCCGACTACCAGATCGTGGGCCTGGCCGCCAACGTGGCGTTCCTGAAGCGGCTGGTGGAAAGCCCGGCGTTTGCCGAGGCGGACCTGGACACGGGCCTCATCGAACGCAACCAGGACACGCTGTTCCCGCCGAAGCGCTCCGTGTCCGTGGCCGCACTGGCCCTGGCCGCGGTGGCGCTGATCGACGACGAGCGCGCCGCGGCGGCGAGCCTGTCCGGCCAGCGTGGCGATCCCTGGGGCCATGCCACGGGCTGGCGCCTGAATGCGCGCTATTCGCGCTCGCTGGCCTTCCATGACGACCAGGAGAAGGAATACGCACCGATCGTCACGTATCTGCCGGCCGGCTGGCAGCTGGCCATCCGTGGCATCGATGTCGACGTGGCCCTGCAGTCGCGCGATGGCGCGAAGCTGTCGATCCGGCTGGGCGAAACGTCCGTGCAGGGCACCGTGCGGCGCGATGGCGACACCTTCCACGTATTTGCCGGCGGCCTGCATCACATCCTGCAGTACAACGATCCGCTGGCCCATGCGGGCGAGGCGGAAAGCGAAGGCGGCCGCTCATTTTCTCCATTGACGGCACCGATGCCGGGCAAGGTGGTGGCCGTGCTGGCCACGCAGGGCCAGGAAGTGAAAAAAGGCGAACCGCTGGTGATCATGGAGGCGATGAAGATGGAGCACACGATCGCCGCGCCGCATGACGGCACCGTCGACGAGATCCTGTATGCGGTGGGCGACCAGGTGGCCGATGGCGCGCCGCTGCTGGCCTTCCGCGCGGCGGTACAGGCATCCTGATGCGCCTCCTCCTGTACCGTAGCGATGGGGCGACCGGCCCGTGGCTGGCCGATCTTGCCCGTCATCTGCCGCAGGCCGAGTACGTGACATGGGTGGCGGGCGAGACGCCGCCGCCGTGTGATTACGCGGTGGTGTGGGGGCCGCCGCCCGCGATGCTGCCGGCATTGGCCGAGGTGCGCGCCGTCTTTCTCATGGGTGCCGGTGCCGATGCGGTGCTGAAGCATGGCGATGCCCTGCCCCGGCAAGTGCCGGTGGTGCGGCTGGGCGATGCGGGCATGGGCGTGCAGATGGGCGAATACGTGGCCCATGCCGTGCTGCGCTACTTCCGCCGTTTCGACGACTATGCCGACCAGGCGGCCGTCGGCGAATGGCGCCCGCTGGAACTGCACGAGCGGGCCACGTTCACGGTCGGCGTGCTGGGTGCCGGCGTGCTGGGCCGGCGCGTGCTCGACTGCCTGCGCCCGTTCGGCTTTCCACTGCAGGCGTGGAGCCGCAGCCCGAAAGCGCTGGACGGCGTGCAGTCGTTCAGCGGCGAGGCGGGCCTCGATGCCTTCCTGCGCAGCAGCCGCGTGATCGTCTGCGTGCTGCCGCTCACGGAGGCCACCGCCAACCTCCTGAACCGCGCCAACCTGGGCAAGCTGCCGGCGGGTGCGTATGTGATCAACGTGGCGCGCGGCGGCCACCTGGCCGAAGCGGACCTGCTGACCTACATCCAGTCCGGCCACATCGCGGGCGCCACGCTGGACGTGTTCCGCAACGAGCCGCTGCCGGCCCAGCATCCGTTCTGGCAGGAGCCGCGCATCACCATCACGCCGCACATCGCGGCCATGACGCTGCGCGCCGAAAGCGCACGGCAGATTGCCGGCAAGATCGGCCAGCTGGAACGGGGCGAAGCCATTGCCGATGTCATCGACCGAGAACTGGGATACTAAAATGAACCTGCCGACGCAAGTGAAGATCGTCGAAGTGGGCCCGCGCGACGGCCTGCAGAACGAGAAGGAAGACGTGCCGGCGGAGGTGAAGATCGCGCTGGTGGACCGCCTGAGCGCCGCCGGCTTCGCCAATATCGAGGCGGCCGCGTTCGTGTCGCCGAAATGGGTGCCGCAGATGGCCACCAGCCGCCAGGTCATGGACGGCATCGCGCGCAAGCCGGGCGTGATCTATTCGGCGCTGACGCCGAACCTGCAGGGCTTCGAGGCGGCGCTGGCGGCACGGGCCGATGAGGTGGTGATCTTCGGCTCCGCCTCCGAGGCGTTCTCGCAGCGGAACATCAACTGCTCGATCGCCGAATCGATCGCCCGCTTCGAGCCGGTGGCGCGCGCGGCCAAGGAACACGGCATCCGCCTGCGCGGCAGCATCAGCACCGCGTTCGGCTGCCCGTACCAGGGCGAGGTGCCGCTGGCCGCCGTGTCGGACGTGGTGGCGCGCATGCGCGACCTGGGCTGCGACGAGATCGACATCGCCGATACCATCGGCGTCGCCACGCCCCGCCATGCGCAGGCCGTGATGGCGGCAGCGATCGCCGCGTTCCCGATCGAGCGGCTGTCCGGCCACTTCCACGACACCTACGGGCAGGCGCTGGCGAACATCTACGCGTCGCTGGAACTGGGCATCGCGATCTTCCACTCGTCCGTGGCGGGCCTGGGCGGCTGCCCGTACGCGAAAGGCGCCACCGGCAACGTCGCCACCGAGGACGTGCTGTACATGCTGAACGGGCTGGGCATCGACACCGGCATCGACCTGGACCAAGTGGTGGACGCCGGCGCCTACATCTCGCAGTTCCTCGGCCGCAAGGGCGCCAGCCGCGCCGGCAACGCCCTGCTCGCCAAACGGGCCCCCTAACACTGCCCAGCCCGTGTCCTGGTGCCAGGCACCAGGACACGGACAGAGCAATGTCCTGGTGCCTGGCACCAGGACACGGGCTCTGCCGTAAACCGACGGCACAAACAAAAAGACCCTTGAGTCGAAACTCAAGGGTCTTTCTGATGAATCTTGGTCGGAGTACAAGGATTCGAACCTTGGACCCTCTGGTCCCAAACCAGATGCGCTACCGGGCTGCGCTACACTCCGAAGAAGCAAGATAATACCTGTCCATCCAAAGGTCGTCAAGGGTCGATTCAAATTAATTCAATTCGCTTGCACTTGCCAACTAAGCAATATGAGAAGATGGCCGCTCCTGGCACGAATGACGAGCGATGCAATCGACCCTGACCTACCCCGGTGGACCCCGTCCGCGCCTCGTGGCCGGGCTGGCGGTGTCGCTGCTGCTGCATGCCGTATTGCTGCTCCTGCTGCGCGCCCCTTCCGCGCCGCCACCAAGCGATGAGCGCCGCTGGGCCCAGCCGCTGACGGTGCTGCTGGTGCCGCCGAAGGTCGTTCCCGAGCCGATCCGCGCGCCGGAGCCAAAGGCAGAGCCGAAGCCACGGCGCGTCCAGGCGTCGGCCAGGCCGGCACCAGAGGCCGACACCCCGGCAACCCGCCCCGCTCCAGCCCCGATCACTGTCACGCAGGAAGAAGCCACCGCCGCAGCGGCACCAGCGCCAACGCCAGCGCAGGAGGAACCCAGATTCGACCAGGAGGCTGCCCGCAAGTCCGCCCGTGGCATGTATGACGCGGTCAAGCCGCCCGTCACCAACTGGGCGGCCGAGAAGCTGAACAAGGACAAGGAGTGGAAGGAAACGAAGTTCGAGCGCTTCGGCAAGGCCGTGGCCAATTCGGCGCGCGAAGACTGCAAGACGGCCCATGCCAGCGCCGGGCTGCTGGCGCCCCTGTTCATGCTGGCGGACAAGAAAGACAGCGGCTGCAAATTCTGACCAAAGGAGAACCATGAAGACCGTGCTGGGCAAACTCGTCTCGATCAACGTGCGCAAGGTGTTGTGGACCGCCCGCCTGCTCGATATCCCCGTTACCCTGGAACCGTGGGGCGCGGGCGTGCGCGATCCGAACGTGCCGGAATTCCTGGCGCTCAATCCGAACGGCCAGGTGCCGGTGCTGCGCGACGGCGACACGGTGCTGTGGGAATCGAACACGATCTGCCGCTACCTGGCCCACGGCAGCGCGCTGCTGCCGCCCGACGCGCTGGGCCGGGCCCGCGTGGAGCAGTGGATGGACTGGCAGGCCACCGAACTCAATAACGCCTGGCGCCCCGCCTTCATGACGCTGCACCGCGGCAGCACGAAATTCAGCGCGGACGAGGTGCAGGCCGGCGTGCGCGACTGGAATACGAAGATGGCCCTGCTCGATGCGCAGCTGGCGCGCACCGGCGCCTACGTGGCCGGCGATGTGCCCAGCGTGGCGGACGTCGTCATCGGCGTCTCCGTGCACCGCTGGCGCGCCACGCCGATCGACCATGCCGACCTGCCGGCCGTGCGTGCCTACATGGAGCGCCTGAGCCTCCTGCCCGGCTACGAGGTGTACTGCGGCGACGCCACGCCCTGAACGGCAGCGGGCTGCCGGGCGCGGTGTATCAGTCCGCGTCCTTCAGCGCCAGCGCGCGGTCATACAAGGCGTTCTTCTTCATGCCCGTGATCTGCGCGGCCAGGCTGGCGGCCTGCTTCACGGAGCACTCGGCCAGCAGGATCTTCAGGATGCGCTCCGCATCCGCTTCCTGCGCGTCGGTCTGCTCCATCGCGCCTTCCAGCAGCACCACGTATTCGCCCTTCTCGCGGTGCGCATCCGCGGCCAGCCACGCGGGCGCGTCGGCCAGCGGGCAGCGGTGGATTTCCTCGAACAGTTTCGTCAGCTCGCGGGCGAACACCACTTGCCGCGCCGGCCCGAAGACCTCGAGCAGCGCCTGCGCGCATTCGACGATGCGGTGCGGCGCTTCATAGAACACCAGCGTGGCCGTGGCGGTACGCAGCGCCGTCAGCGCCGTCTCGCGCTGCTTGGCCTTCGATGGCAGGAAGCCGACGAAGTGGAACTGGTCGTTCACCAGGCCACTGGCCGACAGCGCCGTCACCGCGGCCGAAGCACCGGGCAGCGGCACCACGCGCAGGCCCGCGGCGCGCACCGCGTCGACGATCTTCGCACCCGGGTCGGAGACGGCCGGCGTGCCAGCATCCGAGACCAGCGCGATGCGCTCGCCCGCCTGCAGCCGCCGCACGATCGCCTCGCCCGCCTCGCGCTCGTTGTGCATGTGCGCCGCCACCAGCGGCTTCGACAGGCCGAAGCGTCCCATCAGCTGCGCCGTATTGCGGGTATCCTCGCAGGCGATGGCATCGGCCAGCGCCAGAACGTGCAACGCGCGCAGGCCGATGTCGGTAACATTGCCGATGGGAGTGGCCACTACATACAATGTTGCCGTAGGATACGTTTGAAGCGCTGTCTCGCCGAGCACCGGCAGGGCGGCAATGCTGACGGGGTTAGTGGATGGAACGGTCATGGAGGTAACGATGCTGGCTGATAGGATGAATGGACTGCTGTCCTGCGTGGCGGGCGTGGCGGCGGCGCTGTCGCTGTCGGCCTGCAGCACGCCTTGCGGCAGCCCGGGGGCATTGTGCGCGCCAATCGAGAGTGTGACAAGCCCGGCGCCCCGCGTCACGGCGCCGCCGCAGGAACGTCCCGCGCCGCCGCCGCCCACGCCGGAAGAACAGGCGCAGGTGGAAACCTTCGCCGTCGCGACGCCCGGCGACATGAGCGGCAACACTGCCACCGCACCTTCGGGCCAGACGACCCGCATCGGCCTGATGCTGCCGTTGCGCTCCGAAACGCTGGGCCGCGCCGCCGATGCCGTGCGCGCCGGCTTCATGGCGGCCTGGGAACGCGACCGCGCCGGCTTCGAGGTGACCGTCATCGAAACCGGCGACGCATCCGAGGACATCCTTGCCACCTACAAGGGCGCGCTCGAACAGCAGGACATGATCGTCGGCCCGCTGGCCCGCTCCGCCGTCACGGCCCTGGCCAGCAGCCCCGCGGTGACCAAGCCCACCATCGCACTGAATCACCCGGAAGCGCGGGACAACACGGTGCTGCCCACGAACATGCTGTCGATCGGCCTGTCCATCGAGGACGAGTCGCGCCAGGTGGCCGAATGGGCCGCGCGCGAACATCCGGCCGCGAACGCGATGATCCTGTCCGGCAGCGCCGCCTGGCAGCGCCGCATCGCCACCGCGATCGCCGCGCAGGCCGAGCGCCTGGGACTGACGTCGAAAACGCTGGAACTGACGGCGCTGAACGGCTACCTGAGCGATCCGGAACTGGTGGCCCTGCGCGCGCGCCTGGCGGAACAGCCGGTGGACGTGCTGTTCGCCGCCCTCGATGCGGACCAGGCGCGCCAGCTGCGCATCGCGCTGAGCGCCCCGCCCGTGGGCGACATTCCGCTGTACGGCACCTCGTCGCTGAATCCCGGCCGTGTCACGCTGCTGCCCGGCCCCGAGCTCGATGGCGTGAAGCTGCTCGACCTGCCGTGGCAGATCCAGCGCGACAGCCCCGCCGTGATGGCCTATCCACAGCCCGTGCCGCGCGACGACCAGCGCCTGTCGGCCGACATGGAGCGCCTGTACGCGCTGGGCATCGATGCCTTCCGCGTGGCGCGCGAACTGGCGCTGCATCCGGGCCAGCCGGTGGCGCTGGACGGCGTCACGGGCCAGCTGTCCATCGAGTTCGGCAGCGGCCGGGCGAAAGTCAACCGCATCGAACCGCGCGCCATCTACCGCAACGGCGTGCCGGTGCCCCTGACTGCCCAGTAAGGACCCGGGGCCATGGCCCGCACCGACAAGCAGAACCTGGGCCGGCAGGGCGAGGACGATGCCCTCGACCACCTGCAGCGGCACGGCCTGGCGCTCGTCGCCCGCAATTTCCTGTGCAAGGGCGGCGAGCTCGATCTGGTCATGCGCGACGGTGCCGCGCTCGTGTTCGTGGAGGTCCGGCGGCGCAAAAGCAGCCGGTTCGGCGGCGCCGCCGCCAGCATCACGCCGGCCAAGCAGCGCCGCATGACGCTCGCGGCGCAGGTCTTCCTGCTGCGCTACCCGCAACCGCCGCCGTGCCGCTTCGACGTGGTGGCCATCGATGCCGGCCACATCACCTGGCTGAAAAACGTGCTGGACGATGGTGCCTGAGCGCGCGCCCCTCCCCATTGCATGCACGATAAGCCTGCTGAGCATGCATCGTTTTCAAGTTTAGTTTGTAAGTTTATTTATCCGTCCTTGGCGAACGGCGCGGTCCGCAGCACTATATAATTTCATGACTATGACCAATCAACGCATCCTCTCGCACTTCCACGAAAGTGCCGAAACCAAGATCCAGTCCGCCACCGTGCTGGCGCAACCGATCGCCCAGGCGATCGAACTGATGTTTGCCGCCCTCTCCAACGGCAACAAGATCCTTGCCTGCGGCAATGGCGGCTCCGCGGCCGACTGCCAGCACTTCGCGGCCGAGCTGGTGGGCCGTTTCGAACGCGAGCGCTTCCCGCTGCCCGCGCTGGCGCTGACCACCGACACGTCGCTGCTCACCGCGGTGGCCAACGACTACAGCTACCGCGAAATCTTCAGCAAGCAGGTGCAGGCGTTCGGCCAGGCCGGCGACATCCTGCTGGCCATCTCCACGTCCGGCAACTCGGCCAACGTGATGGCGGCGATCGAAGCGGCGCTGGAACGCGAAATGCGCGTGGTGGCGCTGACCGGCAAGGGCGGCGGCGCCATCGGCAAGATGCTGACGGATGCGGACGTGCACATCTGCGTGCCGGCCGAGCGCACCGCGCGCATCCAGGAAGTCCATTTGACCTGTATTCACTGTATCTGCGACGGTATCGACGTTGCCCTGTTCGGAGGAGATGTGAATGAATAAAGCCCTGCTGGTACGCCTGCAGCGTCCCGTCGCCATCGCCCTGCTGGGCGGTGCGCTGATGGCCAGCCTGTCCGGTTGCGTGGGCCTCGTCGTCGGCGGCGCCGTCGCCGGCACCATGTCCGCGTCCGACCGCCGCACCTTCGGCGCGCAGACGGAAGACAAGACCATCGACTTCAAGGCCAGCAACCGCGTGCGCAACCTGGTGGGCGATGCGGCCCACGTGAACATCAATGCGTTCAACCGCAAGGTGCTGATCACGGGTGAAGTACGCGACCAGGCGATGAAGCAGGCCGTCGAAAACGAAGTGAAGACCGTCGAGGGCGTGCAGTCGGTGGTGAACGAACTGGTGATCGCCGGTCCGGCCAGCTACACCTCCCGCTCCAACGACACGCTGCTGACGACGAAGGTGAAGGCCAGCCTGGTCGATGCGAAGGACATCTCGGCCAACTCGTTCAAGGTGGTGACGGAACGGGGCGAAGTGTTCCTGATGGGCCGCGTGACGCAGTTCGAAGCGGGCCGCGCTTCCGACATCGCCCGCGGCGTGAACGGCGTGACGAAAGTCGTGCGCGTGTTCGAGTACATCTCGGAAGCCGAGTACAAGCAGTACCAGACGTCGTCCTCCTCGGGCTCGTCCTCGAACTGAGGCCGGCCATGGGCAGCGCGACGAGACCCTGGCTGAAACCCGCGCTCGCAGCCGCCGTGCTGGTGGGCGCGGGCGTGGCGGCGTATGCCTTCCTGAACAGCGGGCCGGCCGCGCCGGACATCACCTTCACCGGCATCAAGGGCGAGCGCATCACGCCGGCCGACCTGCGCGGCAAGGTGGTGATGGTGAACTTCTGGGCCACCTCGTGCGCCACCTGCGTGGCCGAGATGCCGGAAATGGTCGATACCTACAACCGCTTCAAGGGACAAGGCATGGAGTTCGTTGCCGTGGCCATGAAGTACGACCCGCCGAACTATGTGCTGAACTATGCCGAAACCCGGCAGCTGCCGTTCAAGGTGGCGCTGGACATCACGGGCGAAGCGGCCAAGGCCTATGGCGACGTGCAGATGACGCCCACCACCTTCGTCATCGGCAAGGATGGCAGGATCCTCAAGCGGTATGTGGGCAAGCCGGAATTCGCGGCGCTGCACCAGCTGCTGGAGAAGGCGCTGAAGGGTTAATGAAACAGGACGCCGAGGCGTCCTGTTTCATTTTTGCTCCCGGTCCTTCCTGCGCCGGTTCCGCTGCCACTCCCACACCAGCGGCGACAGCGCCGCCACGATCCCCGCGGCGATGATGGCCAGGCTGGCGTAGAGCATCCTGCACCTCCGCTACTTCGGGTACAGCACCATCTGCGTGCAGCGGAACAGCGCAATGGTCTTGCCGTTCGCCTTGTTGCTGACGGTGGCATCCCACACCTGCGTCGTCTTCCCCATGTGGGCCGCCTTGGCGGTGACGGCGATGGTGCCGTCGCGCGCGGTGCCGAGATGGTTCGACTTCAGTTCGATGGTGGTGAAGTTCTCGGCACCTTCCGGCAGGCTCGTGAAGCAGCCGTAGCCGCAGGCCGTTTCGGCCAGCGTCACCACCGTGCCGGCATGCAGGAAGCCATTCGGTGCCAGGTGATGCTTCTGGATGTCGATCTCGGCGGAGAGCTCGCCGTGCGCGGCGGCCGTGAAGCGGATCCCCATGTGGTCGGGCAGCGTGCCGTTGGCGCGGCTGTTGAAGCGTGCTAGTTTTTGCTGGATGTCGTCCATCTCTGTCCCCTGGTGAATGCCGCATCATAGACCAGGGAACGGCACTGCGCGCCGAGTGACTCTTTTAAAGCGGAACCCTCAATCCGCCTTGAAGTTCTGCCCCAGCGACATGGGCTTGTTCAGCAGGATCGTCTTCGGATCGCGGCAGATGATCACCAGGATCACGATGGTGGCGAGGTACGGCAGCATCGCCAGGAACTGCGACGGCACGTCGATGCCCATGCCCTGGCCGTGGAACTGCAGCACCGTCACGCCGCCGAACAGATAGGCGCCGACGACCAGGCCGCGCGGCTTCCACGTGGCGAACACCACCTGCGCCAGCGCGATCCAGCCGCGGCCCGCCACCATGCCCTCGACCCACATCGGCGTGAGTGCCAGCGACATGTAGGCACCGCCCACGCCGGCCATCGCACCGCCGAACAGCACGCAGGCGTAGCGCAGCTTGACGACGGACATGCCGATCGCATGGGCGCTGTGCGGCGCTTCGCCCACGGCGCGGATCTGCAGGCCGAGGCGGGTGCGCGCCAGCAGGTAGCCGATGGCCGCCACGAGGATCAGCGACAGGTAGACGATGCTGTCGAAGCGGAACAGCAGCGGCCCGAGGAAGGGGATGTCGGACAGCACGGGGAACGACAGCCGCGCGATCGGCGCCACCGTCTGGCCCACCAGGTCGCGGCCCAGGAAGGCGGACAGGCCCGTGCCGAACAGGGTCAGCGCCAGCCCCGTCGCCACCTGGTTGGTTTGCAGCGTCAGCACGAGGAAGCCGAAGATCAGCGACATTGCCACGCCGGCGGCCAGCGCCGCGAGCAGGCCGATCGTGAGCGAACCGGTGCGCAGCGTGGCGCTAAAGCCGGCCACGGCACCGACCAGCATGATGCCCTCCAGGCCCAGGTTCAATACGCCGGAGCGCTCGGCCACCAGCTCGCCGGACGAGGCCAGCACCAGCGGCGTGGCGGCACCGGCGGTGCTGGCCAGGAAGGCGATGACGTACTCGGTATTCATGCGGCGATCTCCGTGGATTCGGTCGTAACGGGTGGCAGGGGTACAACCGGCGTGCGCGGCTTGAAGCGGTAATGGATGAACAGGTCGGCGGCCAGCAGGTAGAACAGCAGCAGGCCCTGGAACAGTCCCGTGATGGCGGACGGCAGTTGCAGCTCCATCTGCGCCGCCTCGCCGCCGATGTACAGCAGCGACATCAGCAGCGATGCCAGCAGCACGCCCAGCGGATGCAGGCGGCCCACGTAGGCGACGATGATGGCGGCAAAGCCGTAGCCGGGCGAGACGGATGGCTGCAGCTGGCCCAAGGGTCCCGCCACTTCACCGACACCGGCCAGGCCGGCCATGCCGCCGCTGACGAGGAAGGCCAGCCACACGTTCTTCGGTGCGGAAAAGCCGGCGTACAGCGCGGCGGCCGGCGCGATGCCGCTGACCTGCATGCGGTAGCCGGCAAAGGTATGGCGGCAGAAGAACCACGCCAGCGCCACGCCGGCCAGCGACAGCAGGAACGCCGCATTCACGCGCAGCCCTTCCACCAGCAGCGGCAAGGTGGCCGAGTCGCCGAACATGATCGACTGCGGGAAGTTGTAGCCGGCCGGGTCGCGCAGCGGGCCGTGCACCAGGTAGCTGAGGAACAGGTAGGCGATGTACACCAGCATCAGGCTGGTGAGGATCTCGCTCGTGTTGAAGCGCGTGCGCAGAAGCGCGGGAATCGCCGCCCACGCCATGCCGCCCAGCGCGCCGGCCAGCAGCATCAATGGCAGCACCCACGGCGCCTCGACGCCCTCGAAATACACGGCCACGCAGCCGGCCGCGATGGCGCCCATCGTCAGCTGGCCGTCGGCGCCGATATTGTGCACGTCGGCGCGGAAACCGATGGCGAGACCGATGCCGCACAGGATCAGCGGCGTGGCCTTCAGCAGCAGTTCGCCGACACCGTACAGCGTGGTGGCCGGCTTGATGAAGTACACGTAGAACGCATGCAGCGGCTCGTGGCCGAGGAACAGGAACAGCATCGAGCCCGTGACGAGCATCGCCACCGCCGCGATCAGCGGCGAGGCGAGCATCATCGCGCGCGAGGGTGCGGGGCGGGCTTCAAGCCGGGACATGGGAGCTTCCTTCTTCAATGGTCGTACCGTGGGCGGCGCCGAAGTCGCCGCTCATCCACACGCCGATCTGGTTGATCGTCGCTTCCTTCGTCGGGATGGTGCGCGACAGGCGCCCCTGCGCCAGCACGGCGATGCGGTCGCACATCATGAACAGCTCATCGAGCTCCTCGGAGATCACGAGCACGGCAACGCCCTGGTCGCGCAGGTCGATGATGGCCTGGCGGATCAGCATGGCCGCGCCGATGTCGACGCCCCAGGTGGGCTGGGCCAGCACCATCACCTTCGGCGCCAGGCCGATCTCGCGGCCGACGATGAACTTCTGCAGGTTGCCCCCCGATAGGCTGGTGGCCAGCGCACCGGCGCCGCCGCATTTCACCTTGAAGCGGGCGATGACGCCGTCGGCAAAGGCGCGGATCGCGCCACGCTTGACGAGCCCCTTGTTCACCATGCCGGTGGCACCGGCCAGGTAGCCCGTCAGCAGCGCGTTATCGGCCAGCGACATGGCCGGCACGGCGCCGCGGCCCAGCCGTTCTTCCGGCACGAAGCCCAGGCCCAGCGTGCGCCGCGCCGCGGCGTTCAGGCGGCCGGCCGGCTGGCCGAGCAGGCGGATGCCCTTTGCCTCCCGCAGCGGCAGTTCGCCGGAGATGGCTTTCATGAGTTCCTGCTGGCCGTTGCCGGATACGCCTGCCAGGCCGACGATCTCGCCGGCCCGCACGTCCAAGGTGATGCCCTGCAGGTTGGTGCCGAAGGGATCGGGGCTGGCCACGGTCAGGCCCTCCAGCGCCAGCAGCACGTCGCCCGGCACGCGCGGTGCCAGCGTGCAGGTGGGCAGGTCGCCGCCGATCATCAGTTCGGCCAGCGCATGAGCCGTCTGCGTCTTCGGCGTGGCGGTGCCGGAAACGCGGCCGGCGCGCAGCACGGTGGCCTTGTCGCACAGCGACTGGATCTCGTCGAGCTTGTGGCTGATGTACAGGATGCTCATGCCTTCCGCCGCCAGCTGGCGCAGCGACACGAACAGCTTCTGCACCGCATCCGGCGTGAGCACGGAGGTGGGTTCGTCCATGATCAGCAGGCGCGGGGACTGCAGCAGGCAGCGCACGATCTCCACGCGCTGCCGCTCGCCGACGGACATGCTGTGCACGCGCCGTGCCGGATCGAGGGGCAGGCCATAGCGCTCCGACACTTCGCGGATGCGCGGGGCCAGTGCCGCCGGCGTGATCTTCTCGTCCAGTGCCAGCGCGATGTTTTCGGCCACCGTCAAGGTCTCGAACAGCGCGAAGTGCTGGAACACCATGCCGATGCCGAGGCGGCGCGCGGCGGCCGGCGAAGGGATCGTCACCTGCCGGCCTTCCCACACGATCTCGCCCGCATCGGGCCGCGTGACGCCGTAGATCATCTTCATCAGGGTGCTCTTGCCGGCGCCGTTCTCGCCCAGCACTGCGTGGATCTCGCCCGGCAGCACCGTGAGGTCGACCCGGTCGTTGGCCACGACGGCCGGGTAGATCTTCGAGATCCCCAGCAGCTGCAGCCGCGGTTCGATCTTCGTGCGCCCGGGCGGCGGTGACTGTGCTTCGCTCATCTGCGGCTCCTCGTTGATGTCCACGATCCTTGTGCAAGTTATATGCCATCGTCTGACGCCCTCCACGCATCATTTCTGCCCCAGGTTGTATACAACTTGCACCATGAAGTGTGCACGGGCTCACCAGGAACGGGCATGCATGCTTCTTCTTTACAGATGTATCGAGCCATGCGGGTTCCCGCAAGTGCCGTGCACGATTCCTGCTTAGCAGGAGAATGCGCGCGGCAGATCCCGCGCGCCATCAACATCGAGTGGAGAGTTTCAATGCCAAAGAAGACCCCTGCGGAACGCCCACCCGGCCGCCGCACGCCGGCCGCGCACCCTGCGGCCGGCACCAGCAAGCGTGGCGAGACGGCTGTCGACCTGCGCATCCACGGCGCCGTGGTGAATGCCGTGATGAGCCACCGCCTGCCGCCCGGCACGCGCCTGGGCGAAGCGGAGTTCTGCGAGCTCTATCAGGTGAGCCGCACCACCGTGCGCAAGGCCCTGCAGCGGCTGGCGCACGACCATATCGTGGTGCTGCGGCCGAACCGCGGCGCCGTCGTTGCCTCCCCCTCGCCCGAGGAAGCGCGCGACGTGTTTGCCGCGCGCCGGGCGCTGGAACGGGAGATCGTGCCGCTGGTGATCAGGAATGTCACGCCTTCCTCGCTGAAGCGCATTCGCGCGGCCATCGATGCGGAAGAGCAGGCGCGCACCAGCGGCGACCGCGCGGCATGGATCCGGCTGGGCGGCGAGTTCCACCTGCTGCTGGCCGAACTGGCCGGCAATGCGGTGCTGCAGCGTTTCATGATGGAGCTGATCTCGCGCTCGTCGCTGATCATCGCCGTGTATGAGAACCCGGGCGCGCCGATGTGCGGCAACCACGATCACAACGAGCTGCTGGGCTTCATCGAGAGCGGCAACATCAAGGCGGCAACGAAGCTGATCGAACATCACCTGGCCGATATCGAGGACCGCCTGCACCTCGGCGCGCCGGAGCGCAAGCTCAGTCTCGCGGAAGCGTTGTCAGGCGGCTGACGAATGCACGTCCCTGCAGATTGGATACAAACTTCATGCCGATCGTGTGCATACTGCACCGGCAGCGCGCACACGCACGGGCACGGCGTACCGCGGTGGTGCGACGAGAGAGAGGCCGGCATGTCTTCCCATAGCAGGAGCCGGGGTGGCCCGGTCCTTGCTAAAGGTTATGACGTCATTGCATGCAAGCGCGCGGCACATTGGATGCAATCGAACCCTCCCACACTCATAGGATCTCGCATGAAGAACTTCCGCTCCGCTGCCTTCCTCCTCCTTGCTGCCAGCTGTGCCGGCGCCGTGCATGCCGCCGACTGGAGCGACACGTCGCTGAGCTACCGCTACGGCGAGAAGTTCTCCGAACCCTACAACGGCGAGGACATCACCAAGCACATCCTGAACTTCAGCCATGTCAGCGGCTACAAGTACGGCAAGAACTTCTTCAGCATCGACTACCTGATCTCCGACAAGATGGATCCCTCCGCGGTCGGTGCCCGCGACGGTGCGCACGAGGCCTATGCGGTGTACCGCCACACGCTCGACCTGGGCAAGATCATGGACCGGAACCTGGCGTTCGGTCCCGTGCGCGGCGTGGGCATCACGGCCGGCTTCGACATCAACAGCAAGACGGATGCCGGCTACAACTCGAAGAAGCGCATGCTCGTCGCCGGTCCCACGCTGATGTTCGACGTGCCCGGCTTCCTCGATGTGAGCGCGCTGGTCCTCAGCGAGAGCAACGCCCCCTTCAACGGCTTCACGCAAACCTCCACGTCGCGCTACCGCTACGACACGCACGGCATGCTGACGGCCGCCTGGGGCATCCCGTTCACGCTGGGCATTCCGCTGTCGTTCGAAGGCTTCGCCAACTACATCGGCACCAAGGGCAAGAACGAATTCGGCGGGCCGACGGCGGTCGAGATCAACGTCGACATGCAGATCATGTACGACGTGAGCGCGCTGGTGAACGCACCGAAGAACACCTTCAAGCTGGGCGTCGAGTACCAGTACTGGAAGAACAAGTTCGGCAACCCGGAGCGCGTGTCGCCGGGCGCCACCGCGCGTACCCCGATGGTGCGCGCCGAATACCACTTCTAACCTGAAAGAGGACCCCATGAACCGTCGCAATCTGCTCGCAGTCACCCTGTCCGCCCTGCTGGGCGCCGCCGCATCTGTTCCGGCCCACGCTGCCGAACCGATGAAGGTGGGCTTCGTCTACATCGGCCCCGTCGGCGATGCCGGCTGGACCTATGCGCACGAACAGGGCCGCCTCGAAATGGAGAAGGCGCTGGGCGGCAAGGTGAAGTCCACCTTCGTGGAAAACGTGCCGGAAGGCGCCGACTCGGAACGCGTGATCCGCAAGCTGGCCGCGGACGGCAACAAGCTGATCTTCACCACCTCGTTCGGCTACATGAACGCGACCGAGAAGGTGGCCAAGGCCTACCCGAACGTGGTGTTCCAGCACGCCACCGGCTTCAAGACATCGAAGAACATGGGCGCGTATGAATCGCGCCTGTTCGAAGGCTCCTACCTGCAGGGCATCATCGCCGGCAAGATGACGAAGACGAACACGATCGGCATGGTCGGCTCGTTCCCCGTACCGGAGGTGATCCGCAACATCAACGCGTTCACGCTGGGCGCGCAGAGCGTGAACCCGAAGATCAAGACGAAGGTCATCTGGGTGAGCAGCTGGTATGACCCGGCCAAGGAACGCCAGGCCGCCGAGACGCTGATCGCGCAGGGCGCGGACGTACTGACGCAGAACACCGATTCCCCGGCCACGCTGCAGGTGGCGCAGGAAAAGGGCAAGTTCGCGTTCGGCTGGGATTCGGACATGCAGCGCTTCGCACCGAAAGCCCACCTGACGGCCAGCACCAACCAGTGGGGCGGCTACTACACGGAAGTGGCGAAGGCCGTCATGGCCGGTACCTGGAAGACGGGCCACGTGCACGGTGGCCTGAAGGAAGGCATGGTGAAGATGTCGCCATTGAACCCGGCCGTGCCGGCCGATGCGGCCAAGCTGTTCAACGACAAGAAGGCCGCGTTTGCCGCCGGTACGGCCGTGCCGTTCACGGGGCCGATCAAGGACCAGTCGGGCGCCATCAAGGTGGCCGCCGGCCAGCAGATGCCGCTCAAGGACCTGATGTCGATGAACTTCTACGTGCAGGGCGTGGAAGGCAGCATCCCGAAGTAAGCCTTTCATGAAGTACGCGGGACCGTGCGCGGTCCCGTTTTTTTTTTGCGATGCCATGACTGAAAAACGCCTATACCTGCGCCATGCGGACGTGCTGGCCACCGTCGATCCGCAGGGCCGCGAGATCGCCGACGGCGCGCTGCTCACCGACGGTCCGCGCATCCTGAAGATCGGCACGACGGCCGAGCTGGATGCGTGGATCGCGGCCGATCCGACCCGTGCACCCACGCGCACGATCGACCTGCGCGGCTGCGTCGTCACGCCCGGCCTGGTGAACTGCCACCACCATATGTACCAGTCGCTCACACGCGCGATCGGCACGGGCCGCGGCCTGAAGCTGTTCGACTGGCTGAAGATGCTGTACCGCGTGTGGGCCGGCCTGACGCCCGACGGCGTGCGGGTCAGCACGCGCACCGCGCTGGCCGAGCTGCTGCTGTCCGGCGCCACCACGGTCGCCGATCACCTGTACCTGTTCCCGAACGGCTGCCGTCTCGACGACGAGATCGATGCGGCCATCGGCATGGGCGTGCGCTTCCATCCCACGCGCGGCAGCATGAGCGTGGGCGAATCGGCCGGCGGCCTGCCGCCCGACACGCTCGTGGAACGGGAGGACTTCATCCTGGCCGACTCGCAGCGGCTCATCGAGCGCTGGCACGATCCGGAACCGCTGTCGATGCTGCGCATGGGCCTCGCGCCGTGTTCGCCGTTCAGCGTGAGCACGGACCTGATGCGGCAGTCGGCCGTGCTGGCGCGCAGCTACCGCCGCGTAGGCCTGCACACGCACCTGGCCGAGACGCTGGACGAGGACCGCTACTGCCGCGAGCTGTTCGGCATGGGCCCGCTGGCGTATGCCGAATCGGTCGGCTGGCTGGGGCCCGACGTCTGGTTCGCCCACATGGTGCATCCCGGTGCGGACGGTATCGCGAAGATGGCCCACACCTGCTCCGGCGTCTGCCACTGCCCGAGCAGCAATATGATCCTGGCCTCCGGCATTGCACCGGTGCGCGAGATGATCGATGCCGGCGTGCGCGTCGGCCTCGGTGTCGACGGCTCGGCCAGCAACGACGGCAACCACATGCTGGGCGAGGTGCGCCAGGCGATGCTGCTGCAGCGCGTGGGCTGGCCCGGCTTCGAGTCCGATGCTTCCCGCTTCTCCGCGCGCGAAGCCCTGAAGCTGGCCACGCTGGGCGGCGCCCGCACGCTGGGCCGCGCGGACGATATCGGCAGCCTGGAAGAAGGCAAAGCCGCCGACATCGTCGCGTTCCGTGTCGATGGCCTCGCCCATGCGGGTGGCCAGGGCGATGCGCTCGCCGCGCTGCTGACCTGTGCGCCGGCCGGTGCCTGGCTATCGGTGATCAATGGCCGCGTCGTCGTCGAGGATGCGCAGCTGGTCGGCGTGGACCTGCCGGCGCTCGTGCACGAACATAACGCGGTCAGCCGCCAGCTGCTGGTCAAGGCCGGCCTGGCGTAATGCATTCCCGGAGCCTGGCGCTCCGGACACACCTACCTGAAGAGAACCCCATGTCCCAACCCACCGAACGCGATCACCAGTTCCTCACCGACGTCCTCGCACTGGCCCAGCGCTCGCGCGACGAAGGCCACCATCCCTTCGCCGCGATCATCGCCGATGCCGATGGCCGCATCCTCGCGCAGGCGATGAACGCCTCGAGCAGCGACCGCACCGCGCACGCCGAAATGAACGCGCTGCGCCAGGCATCAATGCAATACAGCCCCGAGCAGCTGGCCGGCGCGACGATGTACACCAACGCCGAACCCTGCGCGATGTGTTCGGGCGGCACCTACTGGAGCGGCGTGGGGCGGGTGGTGTATGCGATGTCCGAAAAAAGCCTGCTGGAGCTGACCGGCAGCGATCCGGAAAACCCGACCTTGTCGCTGCCGTGCCGCGACGTGTTCGCCGCCGGGCAGCGGCCGACCGAAGTCATCGGACCGCTGCGCGAGGAGGAGGCGCGCAAGGCGCATGAGGGGTTCTGGAGGAAGTGAGCGGCGGTTCCTGATGGCGGGTTTTCGCCGGGACGCAAGACAGCGAGGTGTTTATTGCCGTTGACGCTCACCGGCTGCTTGACACCACACAATCGACAGGATTTTCAACCCAGCACAATGACCCTTCCCACTTTGGCGGAGGGTCTCATGGCCATGCAAATGAATGTCCACATGCTGCTCCGGAGTTGACATGCGAATGCCACTATTCATGCTGATCTGGGGTGCGATGGGCGTTTGGCCATCCATGCAAGCGAGGGAAAGCACCGTCGCCTATAGGCCACTGCAAGCAACCTACTCGATTTATGCAGGAGAAGTTCCTGAACGAAAACCACCGACAGATAGTGATCGCAAGCTTGCAATTGCTATTGATGGAAAATCCGCAAAGGATATCTTTGAATCAATTGGACCGGACGTGCATCCAACGTGCAGTGAACAAGCGGGCAATCGCGACCGTCGCAAGGGGAATCTGATGTGTACATACAATGCGCACGGTCCAGCGCAAGGCTACCGTTGCTGGATCGGCGTGAACTTGAAGACCGGTACGAGTATCCCTGCCATCACATGCTAACTCAAGGCAAGCAAAAGGTCGTTCTTCGCTCTGCGGTACTGTGGCGAAGGCCGATTCTTGTGATGGTCTAGTTTGCCATGACACTTGCAGCCCGAGCGGACGGTCTGTCAACCCGGCGCCATGCCGTCGATCCGGCAATGGATGTGATGGCGCAGTGCGACGAGTTTTCCCAAGCAGCCATACGCGCCTGCCTGACCCGGAAGGCTGACGAGAGCTCGAAAGCCCTGGCGGCCGCAGAAAAAAAATTCGCTGCGGCCCTGCAGCAGTGGGATGAGGAACCGAAATACATTACGCAATCGCTAGCAAGACTTCAGGCGTCACGCAAGGCATTTCACACGTACAGGAAAGCGCATTGCGGCTTCGTCTCGTCACTTGGCGGTGGTGCGATTCTGAATGCACTGGAATTGCGGCGACTGTCGTGCGAGTTTGCCTTGAACACGGAACGGACGCGATATCTGCAAAGCCTGGAGCGAAGGTTCGTTGCCCGCTGACTAACGGCTCCCTGACAGGCGGACTTTCACCCCCACGCGATCGGCGCCTGCCCGTTCGCCTGCAAATACGCATTCGCCTTTGAAAACGGCTTGCTGCCAAAGAAGCCCTTGTGCGCAGCGAAAGGCGACGGGTGCGGCGAAGTGAGCACCAGGTGCTTCGTCGTGTCGATCAGCTCCTTCTTCTTGATCGCGTAGGCGCCCCACAGGATGAACACGAGGTGCTCGCGCTCCTCCGACAGCGTGCGGATCGCGCTGTCCGTGAACGTTTCCCAGCCCTTGCCCGCGTGCGAGCCGGCTTCGCGGGCGCGCACCGTCAGCACGGCGTTCAGCAGGAACACGCCCTGCTCCGCCCAGTCCGACAGATCGGTCTGCGTGCGCTGCACGCCGGTGTCGCTGGCCAGCTCCTTGAAGATGTTCTGCAGGCTGGGCTGGGCGCGGTTGCCGTCCGGGACAGAGAAGCAGAAGCCCATCGCCGCGCCGGGCGTGTGGTACGGGTCCTGGCCCAGGATCACGACTTTGACCTTGTCGAATGGCGTGAGGTCGAACGCGCGGAAAATCTGCTTGCCGGGCGGGCAGCACTGGGCGGCAGCATATTCGGCGCGCACGAAGTCGGTAAGCTCGGTCCAGTAGGGCTTGTCGAACTCGGCTTGCAGGTGGGACTTCCAGGAGGCTTCGATATGGACGGTCATGGTGGGGACAGATGTGAAAACGGCGGCATCGCAGCCGCCGTAACGAGACAGATTTCTGATGAGCTTAGAATCAAACGGCCTGCAGCAGATCGTGCGCCTGCACGTCGGCGTGGTACGAGCTGCGCACCATCGCGCCCACGGCGGCGTGGCCGAAGCCCATCTTGTACGCTTCTTCCTCGAACATCTTGAACACGTCCGGATGCACGTAGCGGCGTACCGGCAGGTGGCTGTTCGATGGCGCCAGGTACTGGCCGATCGTCAGCATGTCGATGTCGTGCTCGCGCATGTCGCGCATCACCTGCAGGATCTCCTCGTCCGTTTCGCCCAGGCCGACCATCAGGCCGGACTTGGTCTTCACGTTCGGGTACATGGCCTTGAAGTCCTTCAGCAGCTTCAGCGAGTGCAGGTAGTCCGCGCCGGGGCGGGCTTCCTTGTACAGGCGCGGCACCGTTTCCAGGTTGTGGTTCATCACGTCCGGCAGGCCGTCGGCAAAGATGTTCAGCGCCTTTTCCAGGCGGCCGCGGAAGTCCGGCACCAGCACCTCGATCTGCGTGCGCGGGGACAGCGCCTTCGTCTTCGTGATGCACTCGACGAAGTGGCCGGCACCGCCGTCGCGCAGGTCGTCGCGGTCGACCGAGGTGATCACCACGTACGACAGGCGCAGCTTGGCGATCGTGTTCGCCAGGTTCTGCGGCTCATCGACATCCAGCGGGTCGGGACGGCCGTGGCCCACGTCGCAGAACGGGCAGCGGCGCGTGCACTTGTCGCCCATGATCATGAAGGTGGCCGTGCCCTTGCCGAAGCATTCGCCGATGTTCGGGCAGGACGCTTCCTCGCACACCGTCACCAGCTTGTTCTCGCGCAGGATGTCCTTGATCTCGTAGAAGCGGCTCGATGCCGATGCCGCCTTCACGCGGATCCAGTCCGGCTTCTTCAGGCGCTCCACCTGCTCGATCGGCACGATCTTGATCGGAATGCGCGACGTCTTGTTGGCGCCCTTCTGCTTCTCGCTGGGGTTGTAGGCAACGGCGGTGACAGTGGTGTTCTCGATGGTCATGGTGACTTTTCAAAAAATTTAAGCGGCGGCGGACAGGGCGGCGTCCGCGCTCACGTCGAGCAGGCGGGCCAGTTCGTGGGCCAGCGCCAGCTGCACATCGGCCAGCGGCACGTTGGCGCCCATGCTGCGCATGTCGACCGTTTCCAGGCCGGCGTAGCCGCACGGATTGATCCAGGTGAACGGCGCCAGGTCCATCGCCACGTTCAGCGACACGCCGTGATAGGTGCAGCCGTTGCCGCGCACTTTCAGCCCCAGCGCGGCGATCTTGGCCCCCTTTTTGGGGCCCTCGGCGATGTAGATGCCGGGAGCGCCCTCGATGCGCTCACCCGCGAGATTATACGCCGCCAGCACATTGATGATGGCCTGCTCGATCTTCTGCACGAACTGCCGCGCATACAGCTTGCCGCCCGGCTTGTTGCGGCGCAGGTCCATCAGCAGGTAGATCACGACCTGGCCGGGGCCGTGGAAGGTGACCTCGCCGCCACGGTCCGTCTGCACCACCGGGATCTGCGTGGCGGCGCCCAGCAGGTGGCCGCGGTCCGCGCCCAGGCCCAGCGTATAGACGGGTGCGTGCTCGACGATCCACAGCTCGTCCGGCGTGTCGACGGTGCGCGCATCGGTGAACGCGCGCATGGCGGCGAACGTGGCTTCGTAGTCGGCTGGACCGAGGTGGCGGATGATCGCCGGTTCGGGGCGGGTGGTGGACATGGGACTTCCGGCGGGGCTGCGTTGATCGGAGCCCTGCCATTATACGCGCCGTCTCCGGCGCCTGCTCAAGCGGCGGGCAGTGCCTACAGGACGATCTTGACCATCGGGTGGCCGGACAGCTCGGAGTACAGCGCATCGAGCTGCTCGCGGCTGGTGGCGCGCACCGTCACGGTCAGGCCCGTGTAATTGCCGCCGGACGAAGGACGCACCTCGACCTTGCCTTCATGGAAAGTCGGATCGTGCTTCGTGATGACTTCGACGATCGTGACGGTGAACGCCTCATGCGTCGGGCCCATCACCTTGATCGGAAAGTCGCTCGGGTATTCGATGAGGGACTCTTTCGGAGGGATTGCAGCCATGATGTTTTCCAGTCGGATCGGTAATGAAGCGGTCAATATTGGGTCGGGCTCGCGAATTCACAGTGTTCCGCGGCGCCATCCGTCATTTTAGCCAAATCGCCCCCGGTTGGCAGGTGCAAAAAAAAACCAGCCCGGAGGCTGGCGAAGAACTATTCAGTTGGAGAACCGGAATAGTCGGGACACTTGACACTCTACGGAGTGTACCGGTGCCCTGCTACGGCTTTGTGACAGGCGGTCGGAAAACCGGGATGGACGAGCGATATCCGGGAATGAAAGGGAGCGCCTCCTCCCGCCGCTCGACTCTGCCTTCAACGCTCCCGGCCACCACGATCACCGCGATCCCCACGATCTCCCCGGTCGCCGCGCTCGCCCCGGCCGCCACCCTGCTGTGGCTGTGCCGGCTCGGCGCGTGGTGCGACGACGGGCGCCGGCGCCGGCCGTGGCGCCGCTGTCGGCGCCGGTGTCGCGATCGGTGCCGGTACCGGCGCGGCCCGTGCTGCCTGGGCTTCCTGGCGACGCTGCATGCGCTCCTGCATCATCTCGCGGCGGCGCTCCATCTGCTCGTCGCCGCCGGTCGGCTTCGACATGCCCGTGTACGCGCCCGGGTTCACGGACGGCCGCACGGCAGGCTGCTGCGCGGGCGGCTGGGCCGGCTGCGGTGCCGTCATGATGGGTGCCGGCGTGGCGACAGGCGCGTGGGGACGTTCCTGCTGGTTGCCGCGGAACTGGTTGCGGTCCGGCACGCCATCGTTGTTGCGGTCGCCCCGGCCCATGTTGTCGCGGTTGCGTTCGTTGTTCTGCATTCGGTCGGCGATGCCGTCGCGGTTGCGGTCGATCTGCTGGCGATCGACGATGCCGTCGCGGTTGCGGTCCGGCTGCTGCACCGGATTCGTCGAGATCACGCCCGGGCGGTTCACCTGGCTACTCCCCTGGTTACTCGTTTGCTGGCGGTCGGCAATGCCATCGCGGTTGCGGTCGATCTGCTGGCGGTCGGTCTGCGGATGGTCCGGCACCCCGTCGCGATTGCGGTCCGTGCCGATCACATTCGGGCGGCCCACCTGCTGGCGGTCCGGCATGCCGTCGCGGTTGCGGTCGACCTGCACGCGGTCCGGCATGCCGTCGCGGTTACGGTCCCGGTTGCGGTCGACGTTGTACACGCCGCCCGGCACCACCGGCGTCGCCACCGGCAGGTTGCCCCGGTTCGGTACCACGGTGGCACGCGGCACACTGTTCACCCGCACGGTGCGGCGCTGCTCGAACTGCTCGCGGGGCACGACGGTGATGCCTTCGCGGCGGTCCGGGCCCGGTTTCCAGCGCTCGTTGCCGCGGAAGCGCCAGCCCAGGCGGCGCTCATGGTCGGGGGAGACCTCGTAATGCGGCACGAAACGGTCGCGCGGCGTCAGCGGGTACCAGCCCATGCCGGGACCGCGGTGACGGTTGTTGAAATCGACGGCCCAGCCGGCGCCGCCCACCCAGCCCACCAGCGCGGGCGCCCACACGGGGCGTCCCTCGAAGCGGCCCGGCGACCAGCACCAGCGGTTGTTCACGGTTACCCAGCGGCCATAGTGGAATGGCGCGTAGCCCCACGGCGCGTTGTCGACCCACGTCCAGCCCCACGGATCGACCCAGGCCCAGCGGCCGTCGCGGTACGGTGCCCAGTCGGCGGCGATGCCGCGCGGTGCCCACAAGGGGCCGTATTCGTCGTTGACGGTCCAGCTGCCGTAGTTGTCCAGTTCCTCGTAGCCCGTCACGTCGCTGGGGATGTAACGGGTAGTGATGGAAGCGTCGCCACGGCGGTCGCGTTCCAGCGCCCACGAATCGAAGGAATCCTGCAGGGCCTGCGCGGTGCTCACGTCGTCGCCACGGATGATGGCGCGCTTGCCGGTGCGCAGCGTGAGCGCGGTGCCCGCGCCTTCCAGCCGGGCAGTGCCCATCAGCACGGAGACGGAGGTGGTGTCGGGCGAGCGGTCGGTATCCACGCGCACCATGCCCGGCTCCGTCAGCAGCACGCGGCCCTGGTCGGTGGCCAGCTCGAAGCCGGCCAGCATCTGCGGGTCGCGCACGCGCGCGCTGGCGGCGCCGTGGTTCAGGCGCAGGTGCATCGTTCCTTCGTCCAGCTGGCCGATTTCCAGTTCGCTGTCGCCGTCCAGGCGCACCGCCACCGGCCCCACGCGAAATTCGGTGCGCGCGCCGCGGTCCGTGATGATGCGGTCGCCCTCCTTGACGGGCCAGTTCAGCAGGGAGCCGGTTTCCTCGCCTTCGCCGGATTGCACCGTCACGCGGCCTTCGGTTGCGGAGATACGGCCGACCAGCGAGGGCGGATCGGCCATGGCCAGCGACGACACGGTCACCAGCACGGCCAGTGCGACGAAATGCAGAAGTTTGCGGGAGGAAAAGCGGCGCGGCATCATTGTCTCCGGTTAGTTATGGGTAGTTAACGTCGGAAACAGTTCAGGGAAGACCGCCGTTACAAAGTTTTGCGTTTATGCGGACAAGACAAATATCAGGCGTTCAATTGTGGCCACGTTTCACGAAAAACAGCGCCGTGCCCACGGCCATCAGCAGGCCGCCGAAAATCCGGTTCTGCAGGCGCATCGCCCGCACATCGCGGAAATACCCCTGCATCGTCGAGGCCAGGAAGGCATAGCCATGCATGACGGTCATGTCGATCGCCACCATCGTGGCGGCCAGGATCAGCAGCTGCGGCAGCACCGGCTCGCTTTGCGTGATGAACTGCGGCAGCACCGCCACCATGAAGATGATGCCTTTCGGATTGGTCGCATTGGTCAGGAAACCGGTCAGCACGCGCCGTTTCACGGAGGGCAGCGCGGCACGCGTGGCCACGTCCACCTCGGTGCCTTCCTTCACCCTGGCGCGCCACTGTGCCAGGCCCAGGTAGATCAGGTAGAGGGCACCCACCGTCTTGACGATGTTGAACGCCAGCTCCGAGGCCAGCAGCAGCGAGCCCACGCCGGCGCCGGCGATGAACAGCACCATCAGCAGGCCCAGCTGCAATCCCATCACCGTGGCACTGGCCTTTTTCACGCCATACGACAGCCCGTGCGACATCGACAGAACGGCGCCCGAGCCCGGCGACAGCGCGATGATCACGGCGGAAATGGCAAAACCGAGCCAGGTAGCGAAATGCATGACGATTCCTGCGTAGAAGTGACGGAAAGAAGCCCATTGTAGCGCGCGGGCATTCGGGGGTGGCTGGGGTAAGATTGTCACATTGATCATTACTCATAAGGAACAATCCAATGGCCGGAACCAGCCTGCTAGCCCTGATCGACGATATCGCGTCCATCCTCGACGACGTGGCCGCCATGAGCAAGGTGGCTGCCAAGAAAACCGCCGGCGTGCTGGGCGACGACCTGGCGCTGAATGCGCAGCAGGTGTCCGGCGTACAGGCCGACCGCGAACTGCCCGTCGTGTGGGCCGTGTGCGTGGGCTCGCTGAAGAACAAGGCGATCCTCGTGCCGGCCGCGCTCCTGATCAGCGCGTTCGTGCCCTGGGCGATCACGCCGCTGCTGATGCTGGGCGGCGCTTATCTCTGCTACGAAGGCTTCGAAAAGCTGGCCCACAAATTCCTGCACAGCAAGGAGGAAGACGCGGCCCACCACGCCGAACTGGCCGCCGCCGTGGCCAATCCCCAGGTGGACCTGCCGGCCATGGAAAAGGAAAAGATCAAGGGTGCCGTGCGCACCGACTTCATCCTCTCCGCCGAGATCATCGTCATCGCGCTGGGCACGGTGGCCGAAGCGCCGTTCGCGCAGCAGGTGGCCGTGCTGGTCGGCGTGGCGATCCTGATGACGGTCGGCGTGTACGGCCTCGTCGCCGGCATCGTCAAGCTCGATGACGCCGGCCTGTACCTCACCAGGCGTCCCGGCAGCGGCGCCGGCACGCGCGCCGTCGGCCGACTGCTGCTGGCCGCCGCGCCCAAGCTGATGAAGCTGCTGGCCGTGCTGGGCACGGTGGCCATGTTCATGGTGGGCGGCAGCATCATCGTGCACGGCGCGCCCTTCCTGCACCACACGATCGAGCACGCCGCCGCGTCGGCCGCCACCATCGGCGGCATCGGCCCCTTGCTGGCCGCGATCACCTCGCATGTGGCCGATATCGTCGTGGGCGTGGTAACGGGTGCGGTAGTACTGCTCGTTGTCAGCGTGGTCAGCCGTGTGCTGCGCGGACGCAAGCGTCAATAAGAAAACTTCTGGTCTGATCCACGGGCGGCAACCGTCCGTCTTCACACTTTCAGGGAGATCACATGGTCAATCAACGTCCTACTTCCGCCTTCATCGGCGCCTCGTGGCTCGCGCTGCTGGTCGGCATCGGTGCCTACCTGCTGGGCCTGTGGAACGCCACCATGCAACTGAACGAAAAGGGGTATTACCTCACGCTGCTGCTGTATGGCCTGTTCGCGGCCGTGTCGCTGCAGAAGTCCGTGCGCGACCGGATGGAAAACGTGCGTGTCACGTCGATGTACTTCGGCCTGTGCTGGATTTCCGTGCTGATCGCCCTCGCGCTGCTGGGCATCGGCCTGGTGAACGCCACGCTCACGCTCAGCGAAAAAGGTTTCTACGCGATGTCGTACACGCTGAGCCTGTTCGCCGCCGTGGCGGTGCAGAAGAATGTGCGCGACAGCCTGCCGACGGATGACAGGGTGGGCGAAACCACCTGACACACTGTCGCCTCCTTGCCACGGCCGCCTTCGGGCGGCCGTTTGCGTTTCCGGAAAGCGTTTCAAAGCCTGATCCTGTTCCGGGTATTTTGATCTAAATCAAAGTTTTGGTGGGTTGGCCTCCCTACACTGACTTTGCGCCATTGCTGCGCAGAAATATAAAAGACAACAATACAAGTAGTCCAGGCTTAGGAGTAACACCATGCGCAAGAACCTGCCGGTAACGAACCGCGAGATCACCCTCGACGATGACCAGGCCATCGTCTCGAAAACGGACCTCGACGGCAATATCGTCTACGTCAACCCCTACTTCGTCGATGTCAGCGGCTTTGCCGAGGACGAGCTGCTCGGCGCGCCGCAGAACATCGTGCGCCATCCGGACATGCCGGCCGAGGCGTTTGCCGACCTGTGGGCATCGCTGCGCGCCGGCACGCCGTGGACCGGCATCGTCAAGAACCGCTGCAGGAACGGCGACCACTATTGGGTAAAAGCCAACGTCACGCCGATCCGCGAACAGGGCCGCACGACCGGCTACATGTCGGTGCGCACGAAGGCCACGCGCGAGCAGATCGCCGAAGCCACGGCCGCCTACGCCGCCCTGCGTGCCGGCAGCAGGGACGTCGAGATCCGCAACGGCCAGCTGGTGCGCCGCGGCCTGCGGCACCTGGTGGCGCGGCTGTCGCACGTGTCGCTGGCGATGCGCATCTGGCTGTCGACCAGCATCGTCAACGTGCTGCTGGTGATCGTCTGCTTCGCCAGCCTGGTGGAGGGTGACGGCAGCGGTGCAGCGCGCTACGGCATCTTCGCCGCCACCTTCATCGGCCTGCTGATCAACGTGTTCCTGTGGTACACGCTGCGCACCGGCGTGCTGCAGCCGCTGGCCCGGGCGCTGCAGGGTGCACGCGCGATCGCGGCTGGCGACCTTTCCACCACCTTCGATGCGCACGGCACGGACGAAGTGGGCCAGCTGCTGCGCGCGCTGCAGCAGATGAACAGCAACCTGATCGCCACGATCCGCGACGTGCGCGTGAATGTCGAGACGATGGCCGTGGCCACGCGCCAGATCGCCGCCGGCAACAGCGACCTGTCCGGCCGCACCGAGGCGCAGGCCGCCAGCCTGGAACAGACGGCGGCCTCGGTCGACGAGTTCTCCTCCACCGTGAAAGCCAATGCGGACAACTCGCAGCAGGCCAACGAGCTGGCCGTCGCGGCCTCCGGCGTGGCCGAGGAAGGCGGTACCATCGTCGCCGAAGTGATCGCCACGATGGACGAGATCAACAGCTCGTCGAAGCGCATCGTGGACATCATCGGCCTGATCGAAGGCATCGCCTTCCAGACCAATATCCTGGCGCTGAACGCCGCCGTGGAAGCGGCCCGCGCCGGTGAACAGGGCCGCGGCTTCGCCGTCGTGGCGGGCGAGGTGCGCAACCTGGCGCAGCGCTCGTCGCTGGCCGCCAAGGACATCAAGGAGCTGATCGAAGTCTCGGTCGGCAAGGTCAGCGCCGGCATGGAACGTGCGCACCGCGCCGGCGCCACGATGGAGCAGGTGGTCAGCTCGGTGAGGCAGGTGACCAGCATCATGCAGGAGATCTCGATCGCCTCGCGCGAGCAGAGCCTGGGCGTCGACCAGGTCAACCAGGCCATCGCGCACATGGACGAAGTGACGCAGCAGAACGCCGCGCTGGTGGAGGAAGCCGCCGCCGCAGCCAACAGCCTGGCCGAGGAAGCGCATGGCCTCACGCAGGCCGTCAGCCTGTTCAAGTTCGGCCGGAGCAAGGCGGAGCGCCACGGCCGCGCCCAGCCCGACACCAGGCGCCTGGCCGCCTGAAACGAAGCAAACGAAGCCAACGAAGGCAACCATGAACACCCCGTCCGTGCAATTCGATGCGGCGGTCATCGACAGGCTGTCGATGTCCGGCCCCCGCTACACCTCCTACCCCACGGCCGACCGCTTCACGCCGGGCTTCGGCTACGGCAGCTTCCTGGAAGCGCTGGCCGGCCTCACGCTGCGGGGCAACCGCCGCCCGCTGTCGCTGTACCTGCACGTGCCGTTCTGCGACCGCCTGTGCTATTACTGCGCCTGCAACAAGATCATCACCAAGGACCGCAGCAAGGCCGCGACTTACCTCGGCTACCTGAAGCAGGAAACGGCGATGCAGGGCAAGCTGTTCGCCGGCATGAACCGCGTCGAGCAGCTGCACTTCGGCGGCGGCACGCCCACCTATTTTTCGGACCGGCAGATGGATGAACTGATGGCGCACCTGCGCCGCCATTTCGACTTCGCGTCCGACACGGAAGGCGAATACGCGATCGAGATCGATCCCCGCACGGTCGATGCGGCGCGTATCCGCACGCTGCGCGCGCAGGGCTTCAACCGCGTCAGCCTGGGCGTGCAGGATTTCGATCCGGACGTGCAGCGGGCCGTCAACCGCATCCAGCCGCCCGGGGAAACGCTGGCCATCATGGCGGCCGCGCGCGAGGCCGGCTTCAGCTCGGTCAGCATCGACCTGATCTACGGCCTGCCGAAGCAGACATTGGCCACGATGGAGCGCACGCTGGCGCAGGTGATCGAGGCCAGCCCGGACCGCATCGCGCTGTACAACTACGCGCACATGCCGCACCTGTTCAAGCCGCAGCGGCGCATCCTCGACGCGGACCTGCCGGCGCTGGCGGTGAAGCTGGACATGCTGGCCCTGTGCATCCGCCGCCTCACCGATGCGGGCTACATCTACATCGGCATGGATCATTTCGCGAAACCGGACGATGACCTGGCCGTGGCGCAGCGCCAGGGGCGCCTGCACCGCAACTTCCAGGGTTATTCCACGCATGCGGAGATGGACCTCGTGGCCTGCGGCGTGTCGGCCATCAGCGCCGTCAACGGCACCTACAGCCAGAACGAGAAAACGCTGGACGAGTACTACGCCCGGCTCGATGCCGGCAAGCTGCCGATCGCGCGCGGCTATTGTCTCGACAACGACGACCTGCTGCGCCGCCTGGTGATCCAGCGGCTGATGTGCAATTTCGAGCTGTCGCTCGTGTCGGTATCGCAGCGCATGGCGGTACCGTTCGGCGAATACTTCGCGCCGGAACTACGCGAGCTGGAAGGGTTCGTGACCGATGGCCTGGTGACGATCGAGGACGACTGGATCGCCGTCACGCCGAAGGGCCGCCTGCTGATCCGCAATATCTGCATGGTGTTCGACCGGCACCTGCGGCAGGCGCGCCTTGCACAAGCGGCGCAGCCGCAGCCGCTTCGCTATTCGCGCACGATCTGAAGCAGGCGCATAACGCTCAGGCGCAGGTCTCCGTGCCGGCCGTGATGGCCTTGAGCCGCGGCAGGTCGAGCACCTCGATCTCGCGGTTCGACACGCGCAGCAGGGCCGCCTTCTTGAACTTGTTGAGGAGGCGGCTGATGCTTTCGATCGTCAGGCCCAGGTAGTTGCCGATGTCCTCGCGCGACATGCGCAGCTGGAAGGCCGTGCCCGAATAACCGCGGGCCTCGTAGCGCGCCGCCAGGTTGACGAGGAAGGCGGCGAAGCGCTGCGTGGCCTGCATGTTCCCCAGCAGGAGCATCACGCTCTGCTCGCGGGTGATCTCCTGGCTCATCATGCGGTGGAAGTGCCGCAGCAGGGTGGGCATGTCGCCCAGCAGCTGTTCCAGGCTGGCGAACGGGATCTCGCACACCTCGCTGTCTTCCAGTGCCATCGCGCTGCAGTAATGCTTGTCCGTGCTGATCGCGTCCATGCCCAGCAGTTCGCCGCCCATCTGGAAACCCGTCACCTGCTCGGTGCCGTTGGCATCGATCTGGTAGGTCTTGAAGTGGCCGAGGCGGATCGCGTACAGCGTCGTGAACGGATCGCCGATGCGGAACAGGTTCTCGCCCTTGGCCAGCTTGCGGCGGCGGCCGATGATGCGGTCCAGCTTGTCCATGTCGCCCACGTCCAGCCCCATCGGCAGGCACAGCTGGTGCATGCTGCAGGTGGAACAGCGCGCCTTCAGCGCCTCGAGGGTGGTGCCCGGCAGGGTCAGGGGTGGCAGCTCATGCATCGTCGAAAACGGTCGCGGTAGGAATGACCGCTAGTGTACTGCACCGCGCATCCTCGTTTGCAACGTGCTCTCCCGCACAGTGCGTCATACTCGGGGGAGGCATAGTAAACGGCAAAACCGGTAACTCCGTTCGGGAGGCAGCGTGGCACCACTGGGTATCAAGGCGAAAGTGGCATTGGCAACGACCGTCACGTCGATCGTGATGATCGCGCTCGTCACCATGCTGCAGGCCGAGCGCATGCAGGAGGATTTCTCGCGCGTGCTGTATGCCCAGCAGGATGCGCTGGTGAGCCGTACCGCGCTGGAGCTGGACGACAAGCTGACGATGCTGCGCGATATCGTGGGCGAGTCGGCACGCTGGCAGCCCGCCGACATCTGCAACGACCCGCCCGCGCTGCGCGGCTATTACGACAACCGCGCCGTGCTGCGGCTGTTCGACGACCTGCTCATCATCAGCAAGGACGGCATGATCGTCGCGGACGTGCCCGCGCTGCCGGGCCGGCCCAATGTGTCGGTGGCGGACCGGCACTACTTCAAGGCCGTGATGGCGCAAAAGGCGCCCATCATCGCCAGCCCCGTGGTCGGCCGCAACAGCGGCAAGCCGGTGGTGCAGATGGCCGCGCCCGTGCTGGGCGAGGACGGCGACGTGCAGTGCATCCTGGTGGGCGTGCTGCGCCTGTACCGCGACAACCTGCTGGGCCACCTGCGCACGGCGAAGGTGGGCCGCACGGGCATGTACTACATCGTCACGCGCGGCACGCCAGCTGCCCCGCCGATCTACGTGCTGCATCCGGATGCCGCCATGATCCTGCAGCCCTACCGGCCGGCGGCCGGTGGCGCCAGCGGCAGCACGCTCAGCACGGACGGCAAGGGCGAAGTATCGCTCGTCAGCGCGAAACCCCTGCAGGCGGTGCCGTGGACCCTGGTGGCTTCGCTGCCCGTCGCCGAAGCCTTCGAGGCGCGCGAGAATTTGCTGCTGCGGCTGGCCTTGCTGGGGCTGCTGGCAGCCTTGCTGGCGGCCTGCATCATCACATGGATCACGCTGCGGCTGATGTCGCCCGTGGTGCGGCTGCACGATGCGATCGGCGCGCTGCGCCGCGCACCGCACGAGCACTTCACGCCGCTGCCCGTGACGGCGCGCGACGAGATCGGCGCCCTGACGGCGGCCTTCAATGACCTGATGCGCGAACGCACCACGTCCGACCGGCGCACCGGCGAACTGCTGCACGAACTCGAGGCGCGCGCCACCGAGCTGGAACGGGAGCGCGACCGCGCCGAAGCGGCCAACCGGGCGAAAAGCGATTTCGTGGCCAACATGAGCCACGAGATCCGCACGCCCATGAACGGCGTGCTGGGCATGGCGCACCTGATGCAGAACACGCCGCTCACCGCCCAGCAGCGCAAGTACCTGGCGATGATCCGCACGGCCGGCGATTCGCTGATGGGCATCCTGAACGACGTGCTGGACTTCTCGAAGATCGAGGCGCAGCGCATGGAACTCTCGCCCATCGAGTTCGACCTGGACGAGTCGATGAGCACCCTGGCGACGACGATGACGATGAACGCCGGCGACAAGGAGCTGGAACTGGCCATCGTCGTCGAGCCGGACGTGCCGCGCCTGCTGCGCGGCGATGCGCTGCGGCTGCAGCAGATCCTCGTCAACCTGGCCGGCAATGCCATCAAGTTCACCGAGCAGGGCGAAGTGGTGGTGCACGTGAGCCGCGTGCGGGACGATGGCCACAGTGCCACGCTGTGCTTCCAGGTGCGCGACACGGGCATGGGCATGAACCGCGAGCAGCTGGCGCACCTGTTCCAGGCCTTTACCCAGGGCGACGAAAGCATCACGCGCCGCTTCGGCGGCACCGGCCTGGGGCTGGCCATCACGCGCCGCCTGATCGAACTGATGGGCGGCGCGGTGCATGTCGACAGCACGCCCGGCCAGGGCAGCCGCTTCTGGTTCGAGCTGCCCTTCGGTCTGGTACCCCAACCGGCCGGGCTGCGCAAGCCGGCGGCCGGTGCCCTGACGGTGCTGGTGGCCGACGACAACGGCACCAGCCGCGCGCTGATCGCGCAGCTGATCCGCGCCTGGGGCTGGGAGGCGCACCTGGCCGACACGGGCGAGGCGGCGCTGGTCCTGTTCGACCAGCGGCTGCGTGCCGGCATGCCGTATGGGGTGGTGCTGGCGGACTGGCACATGAAGACGCCGGATGGCCAGGCGCTGGCCAGCGCGCTGCGGCGCGCCGAGGATGGCCACCACCAGCCCGTGGTCGTGATGATCAATGCCTTCGCGCGCGAGCAGCTGGAAACCATCTCGAAGAGCGCGGAAGCCGATGCGGTGCTGGTCAAGCCCATCACCAGCTCCACGCTGTTCGACGCGCTGCACCTGGCGCTGGCCACGAAGGCCGGCGGCGACGAAGGCGCGCAGCAGGCCCAGGAACACCTGCACCGCCTGCAGGGCGTGCACTTCCTGCTGGTGGAGGACAACGCGCTGAACCAGGTGGTGGCACGCGGCATCCTGGAGCATGCCGGCGCGACGCTGGACGTGGCGGCCGACGGCCAGCAGGCCCTCGATGTGCTGCGCGTGGATGCGGAACGCTACGACATCGTGCTGATGGACATGCAGATGCCCGTGCTGGACGGCTTCTCGGCCACCGCCGCGATCCGCCGCGAGCTGCAACTGACCTTGCCGGTGATCGCCATGACGGCCGGCGTGCTGGCCTCGGAGCGGGACCGCTGCGTGCAGGCCGGCATCTCCGACTTCATCGCCAAGCCGGTCGTCGTGGACGAGATGATGGCGGTGATCGAGCGCCACCTGCCGGCACGGCGCCGCGGCGTCCCGGAAGCCGCGGTGCCATCGCCGGCACCGGCGGACGAACCCGTGTTCGGCATGGACAGCCTGGCGCGCGTGATGGGCCGCGACCCGAAGGGCCGCGCGCTGATGCGCAAGATGGTGGAAGGCGCGCTGGCCGGCGGCATGGCGCCGGTGGACGATGCCGATGCGGCGCTGCTGGCCGGCGATCCCGCCGCGGCCGGGCGCATCTTCCATGCGATGCGCGGCGCGCTCGGCGTGCTGGGCGCGAAACGCCTGATCCGCGCCACCGTGGATGCCGAGATGGCCATCGAGGAACGCACGCCGCAGGAATTGCCGCCCTACTTCGCCGCCGTGCGCGCGGAGCTGGCGCTGGTGCTGGAAGCGGGCCGCGCGTGGCTGACGCAGGCTGCCGAGGACGCCGACCGGAACGCGTGACCGATCCGCCCTGCTAGTCCACCTTCCTGCTAGTCCACCTTCCTGCTAGGCTATCTTCTTCGCCGCCACCCGCGCGATCCCGGCAAACGCCTGCACGGCCGGCGATGCCTGCGCCAGGCTGCGCAGGATCAGGCCCACGCGGCGCCGCGCCATCGGCCGCAGCGGCCGCGCCACGATGTGCGGGTGGGTCTGCGCCATGGCGTGGGGCAGCGACAGCTCGGGCAGCACGGTGATGCCGTCGCCGTTGTCCACCAGGGCCAGCACGGTCAGCATCTGCGACATGCGGTAGCGCACCTGCGGCCCCAGCCCGGCATTGGCGAACAGGGGCTCGATCAGCGCCGAACAGCCCTGCTCCGGCATGATGAAGGGCTCGCTTGCCAGCTCGTCCAGCGTGACGGATTTCTTGGCCGCCAGCGGATGGTCGCTCTTGAGCAGCGCCACCAGCTGGTCCTCCACCAGCGGCACGGTGTCGAAGCGCTCGTCCGGCAGCACCGCAAACCCCACGTCGACACGCCGGTCCGCCACCCACTGCAGCACGGCCGCATCGGGCCCCTCGTCGATCTGCACCTCGATGCCGGGATAGCGGGACCGGTATGCCTGCAGGATCGCCGGCAGCAGCTTCAGCGACGACGTGGGGCCGAACGAGCCGATGCGGATCAGCCCCTGGTTCAGGCCGCGCGCCACGGCGGCATCCTGGCGCATCGCCTCAGCCAGCCCCAGGATCTCGCGGGCGCGCAGCAGCAGGCGGCGGCCCAGCTCGGTGACTTCGATGCCGGACGGCTGGCGCTCGATCAGCTGGCCATCGAGCTCCCCCTCCAGCGAGCGGATCGCATGCGACACGGCGGACTGGCTGATCCCGAGGCGCAGCGCCGCGGCCGTGAAGCCGCGCAGGTCGGCCACCATCACGAAAATGTCCAGCTGGGTAAAGGTCATGCGGTCACGGCTTTCCGGTCCATGAGCTTTCGCTCATTTGACCATGAGTTGGGATAAGCAATACTGTATGACCTTCTCCATCCCGGCGGCAAGCAGAAAATGACCAACCATCCCGCATCCCCGACATTCGTATCCCTGAAACTCGTGTACCTGAAGCTGGTGTGCGTGACCGTGTTCTGGGGCGGCACGTTCATCGCCGGCCGCATCGTCGCGCATGCACTGCCACCCATGATCGCGGCGGCACTGCGGTTCGCCGTGGCGGTATCCCTGCTGCTGCTGGTGGCCTGGAAAAAGGAAGGCGGCCTGCCTCGCCTCACGGGCCGGCAGGTGGCCGCCACCGCCGCGCTGGGACTGACCGGCATCTTCCTGTACAACCTGTGCTTCTTCGGCGCGCTGGGCACAATGCCGGCCGGCCGTGCCGCACTGTTCATCGCGCTCAACCCCATCGTGACCGCGCTGGCCGCGGCGGCGCTGCTGCGCGAACGCCTGCAGGCGCTGAAGTGGGCCGGTATCGCGCTGGCCTTCGTTGGGGCCGCCATCGTCATCACGCGTGGCGAGCCGGTGGGGGCGCTGCACGATATCGGCCAGTCGCTCGGCAAGGGGGAAGTGATGATGCTGTGCGCGATCAGCAGCTGGGCGGCCTACACGCTGATCGGGCGTGCCGCCCTGAAGGGCCTGACGCCGGTGGCGGCCACCACGTATGCGGCGGCCTGGGGGCTGCTGTTCCTCGTGATCGGCGCGGCGCGCGACGTCGGCAGCGTGGCATGGAACGCGCTGGGCTGGCAGGTATGGGCCGGGCTGGCCTACCTGGGCGCGTTCGGCACCGTGCTCGGCTTCGTCTGGTACTACGAAGGCGTGAAGGCCATCGGTGCTTCCCGCACGGCCGTGTTCAACAACCTGGTGCCCGTGTTCGGCATCGGCCTCGCCGCCCTGCTGCTGGGCGAGCCGGTGCTGGCGTCGATGGTGGCCGGCGGCGTGCTGGTGGCGGCCGGCGTGATGCTCACCAACCGCTGAGCCGACCGGTTACGGCCGGGCTTCCGCCCCGGCCAGGAACGCGGCCAGCTTGTCGATCGTCTGGTTGCCCAGTTCCTCGGCACCGAATTTCTTCACCGCGGCCAGGGTCTCGGCGCTGGCGAACACGGTATGCATCGTCAGCAGCGTGGCGCCGTTGCCGGCATCCTCGAACGTCACGCGCACGGCGAAGCCGGGATCGCCGTCCGCGCCGCTGCCGTGCCGGTAGACGAGCCGCTCGGGACGCACCACTTCGCTGTATTCGATCAGGTTCGGCCAGAGCTTGCCGTCCGGCCCCGTCATCTCGAAGCGCCAGCTGCCGCCAGGGCGTGCCTCCATGCTGTCGATCGCCACGCTGTAGCCGCGCGGGCCCCACCATTTGCCGACCTGCGCCGGGTCCGTGAACGCGTCGAACACCAGCTCGCGGGGCGCCTGCAAGGTGCGTGTGAGGACGATCTCGCGGTCCGTCGTGTCGCTGGAAGCCATCGTCTGCAGGTACGCCTCGTACACGTCGTACATGCCGCCGAAGCCCGCTTCCATCGACGCGTGGCCCGCCAGGAACACGGCGAACTCGGCCTCGCTGGCATCGATGGGCACCGAGTGCAGTGTCATCACCGTGCCGCCGTCGCCCTCCTCCAGCGTGATCGTATTGAGCACTTCCAGCGGCCACATGGGCAGCAGCGGGTAGCGGATGCGGTTGCCCTCCTCGTCCGCGAAGCCGTTGACGAAGACGATGCGTTCCGGGCGGTCCAGCTCGCGGAAATCGAAGCGCCCCCACACGGCCATGTCGGCGCCGCCTTCGCGGGGCCGCATGCAGTAGTGGAGGATGCCGCCGGGCCGCGCCTCGGCCTGCGCCACCGTCACCGTGCATTCCTTCGGGCCCCACCAGTGCCGCAGGTGCGCGGGATCCGTCATCGTGTCGTACACCAGGTCGCGCGGCGCGTCGAACACGCGGCGGATGACCAGTGCTGCATCGTCAGCGTTTGGCATGGCTCTTCTCCTTGGTTTGCAGATCGGTGAGGTAATCGTCGAGACGGTCGAGGCGCCCTTCCCACTGCTGGCGGTACTGCTCGATCCAGCCGTTTGCCTCGCGCAGCGGCTGCGCCTCCAGGCGGCAGGGCCGCCACTGCGCCTGCCGGCCGCGCGACACGAGGCCGGCGCGCTCCAGCACTTTCAGGTGTTTCGTGATGGCGGGCAGGCTCATGTCGAACGGCTCGGCCAGTTCCGAGACGGCCGCGTCGCCCTGCGCCAGCCTAGTAAGGATCGCGCGCCGCGTGGGGTCGGCAAGTGCCGCGAAGGTGAGGCTGAGGTGTTCGTCGTGGAGGCTCATGGGACGGTGAAGCCATATTTAACCGATTGGTTAAATATAGGAGGATGAGCGGCGCGTGTCAAGCACCCGGCGGCATTGCGGTCAGTGCACCAGCCGGAACGTGAAACGGAACGGGAACTCCTGCGCGCAGGGGATGCCGTGGCAGCGCGCCGGCTTGTACTGCTCCAGCATCAGCACATTGGCAGCGACACGCACGAACTGCTCATCCGGCGAGCTGTATACCTTGACCTCGGTGGCGCGGCCGTCCGGCCCCACCATCACGCCCAGGTCCAGCATGCCCTCTGCCTGCAGCTTCTCCTGGGCCGCTCCCAGGTTGCGCATCAGGCGCTTGTAGCCTTTGGCAGGGAATGGCGGCTCGTCGTCCGGCCCCATCGAGACATACATGCTGCGCACCCGCGCCTTGTCCTTCTCGGAGAGCTGTTCCCAGGTCTTGTCGAACGGCAGGCTGGAGAAGCCCGCATCCCGCTTCAGCAGCGTGCCGGTACGGGCTTCTTCCGCCTTCATCCGGTATTCGTCCGCCTGCACGGACGATGCACACAGGGCCAGCAAGGCAGTAACGGCAACAAGGGATCGCACGGGAGCTCCACAGGAAAAAACGCAGTTATAGCGCATTTCATCCTGTCAGAAACTCACCGTTTGTCACAGCGTGGCAATTATCACCATCATCACCATCACCATCATCACCCTCGTCACCAGCCCGTGCCGGCGCAGTACTGCTCCACGTAGCGCTGGTGCGACGGCAGCTGCGCCACCGTGCGCTCGATCGAGCCGCGGATGCCGTCGAGGAAGTGGGCCAGTTCCGCGTCGCCCATCAGGTCCGCCGACTGGTGGTGCGAGGCGGGATGGATGCCCTGCCCCAGCATCACCTGGATCCACGAGTTCTCCGCGAACAGTTCGTTCGGGATGCGGAACACGCGGCCGGTGGCGCGGAACAGGTCGATGCGGTGCTGCAGCGAGGCCGGCACGGTCATCTCGGCCGCATCGCGCCAGTACGGCGTGTCGCGCCGGTTGGTCACCTTGTAGTGCAGGATGATGAAGTCGCGGATGTGCGCGATCTCCGTGTTGGCCTGCGTGTTGAATTCGTCGATGTCGGCCTGGCTGATGCCGTCCTGCGGGAACAGCTGCAGCAGCCGCACGATGCTGCGCTGGATCAGGTGGATGCTGGTCGATTCGATCGGTTCCAGGAAGCCGCTGGCCAGGCCGACGGCCACGCAGTTGCGCTTCCACGTTTCCTTGCGCTGGCCGGGCTGGAAGCGGATCACGCGCGGCGTCATCAGCGGCTCGCCGGCCACGGCGGCCAGCAGCGTGCGCTGCGACGTTTCATCGTCCGTGTAGCGGCTCGAATAGACCAGGCCATTGCCCACGCGGTGCTGCAGCGGGATCTGCCACTGCCAGCCGGCGTCGCGTGCGATGGCCCGCGTGTACGGCACGGCCTCGCGCACGGAGGTGGTCTGCACCGCCAGCGCGCTGTCGTTGAACAGCCAGTGCGACCAGTCCTCGTACTCCACGCCCAGCGCACCGCCGATCAGCAGCGCGCGGAAGCCCGTGCAGTCGATGAACAGGTCGCCCTCGATCTCGGCGCCCGAGTCCAGCCGCAGCGCGCGGATGTCGCCGTCCGGATCCATGCGCACTTCGGCGATCTTGCCTTCGACGCGCCTGGCACCGAACCGCTCGCTGAACTTGCGCAGGTATTTCGCATAGCGGCTCGCATCCATGTGGTAGGCGTAGTTCATGCCGCCCTTCGGCAGGTGCGCGAAGCGGTTCTGCAGGCTCGCCTTCAGTTCCAGGCAGTAGTCGCCGTAGTCGGTGGCCAGCCCGCGCTCGCGGCCCTTGTGCCAGAAGTGCTGGAAGCCGGCCGTCCAGTGGTCCGTGCCGGAGGTGCCGAACGAGTGGATATAGTCCTCGTTCACGTCGCGCCAGTTCTCGAAGCTGATGCCCAGCTTGAAGGTGGCCATCGTCTCGGCCATGAATTCCTGCTCGTTGATCTCCAGCAGGTGGTGGAAATTCTGCAGCGACGGAATGGTGGCCTCGCCCACGCCCACGGTGCCGATTTCGTCGGACTCGACGAGGGTGATGTCGAGCAGGCGGCCCAGCGATTTGGACAGGCCGGCCGCGACCATCCAGCCGGCCGTGCCGCCGCCGGCGATCACTACCCGGCGCACTGGCTTGTTCTTGTTTTCCATGTTGTCTCCTTCAGCGGTTCATTCTTTTCAGAAGCTGGGCACGCATGGCGCGCGTGCCGTCTTCGTCCATCGGTGCCAGCGAACGGCGCGCCGCCGGCGGGATATGAGCGGACGTATCCTCGTCCGTCTCGAACACGTAATGGCGGAACAGCTCGCGCCACGCGGCACGCTGCGCCGGCGGCAGGTCGCGCACCGTCATGATCGCGTGCATCAGCGCCGTGGTGGGCGTGTCCATGTAGTCGGGCGACTGGCGCCACCAGTAATTGACCAGCACGTTGAACGGTTCCAGCGCTTCCACGTGGTGCCACCACATGCTGGGGATGAACAGCGCGTCGCCCGCTTCCATCTCGGCCACCTGCGCGTGTTCCAGCGCCTCGGCAAATTTCGGGAAGCGTTCGAAGTCCGGCGCATGCAGGTCGACGAGGCTGATCGGCTGGCCGGCCGGCGTCAGGTCGAGCGGGCCCACGTACAGGTTCTTCAGCTGCTCGGGCGGGAACAGCGTGAAGCGGCGCCGGCCCGCCGCCACGCAGGCCAGGTTGTCCGGCAGGTCGTAGTGCGCGGCGATGCGCGTGCGGTTGCCGATCCAGATCGAGGCCAGCGCATCGCGGCCCTGCAGGTCCACGTCGTTCTCGTCGCGGAAACCGGGCAGGCAGGTGTCGATCGTCGTCGAGCCCACGTAGATGGCCGGCGGGACGGGATTGGCGTAGTGGCCGGCCAGCTCCTCCAGCACGGCGTCGAGCCGCGCATGCACGGGCCGGAAGTTGAATCCGGACAGGTCGCCGTTGTAGAAGAAGCGCCCGCCGATGTCCGGGCCGCCCAGCAGCGCAGTGACCGTTGTATCGCGGTAGAAGCGGCGCAGGTAGGCGCTGGCCGCTTCCTTCGACTCGCGCGCGGCGCGCACCACGGGCCAGTGGTTCACCAGCCCGCGCAGCAGCAGCGGCTGGGTGGACGTGAGGATGCGCGCGTTCAGGTCGCGCGGCGTGAGGCCGCGCAGTTCAGCGATGGGTAGCATCGGCGTGCTTCGCCTGGCGGTTCTTGCGGTCGATCAGCCGGCGGAACTGCGACAGCGACGCCAGCGCCATGTAGATCGGCTGCAGGTAGCCGGCCTGGTGCAGCGCTTCCAGCGCGGCACTGCCCAACGCCGCCAGGCGCTCCTCGTGGATCGTGTAGAAGCCGGCCAGGCGGTTCTGCGAGCCGTCATCGAGCTCGATGTCGAACACGAACGATTCGAGCAGCTCGTGCTGCAGCAGCGCGGCGACCAGGCCCGTGTTGTCCTGCAGGCCCTGGTGGATGGTGAACAGCACCGAGTTGATGCGCTGCAGGTAGTCGCTGATGCCGCCGTGCGGCAGGAAGGCCGGCTCGCCTTCGGTGCGGGACACGCGCGGGTTGTCGAGGTCCACGTGCACCAGCAGTTCGTCGCCATTCCGGCCGATCAGGAACGGCTGGCGTTCCACCAGCAGCGGGATCTCGGGCGCGTCCCAGCCCTCTTCCGTCAGGAACAGGTTCTCGCCCTGCTGGAAGCCGAACAGCGCGACCGGTTCGAACGTGGTGCCCTCGTCGCTCTTGCGGAACACGATCGGATAGTGCGCCTGCAGCGTGCGGAATTCGGCCGGGAAGGTGGCGACGAACATGATGTCGTCGCCCAGGCCGGCGCCGTGGCGCGTGATGACCTTCAGGTCCTTGTGCTGGACGTTGTCGAGTAGTACGTGGTTGGGCATGGTGTCTCGTTTTTTATAGGTCTGGTTTGGATTCGATTTACAGCTTCGGCAGCCCGTGCAGCCGGATGTGCGCGAGCAGTTCCCGGTTCGACGGCAGTGCGCGCAGCATGCGCCGCGTAAGGTCCGCCGCGGCATGGAACTGCTGTTCCGCCGCCTGCGGTTCGATGCGCCGCGTGCCGTGCGCCCGGTCGGGCCGGAAGCCCATCCCGTACAGCACATACTGCCAGCTGGCGGACGGGAAGACTTCCTCGATGCGGTGGAAGTCCAGGCGTGACGGCGGACGGTGCCGCCACAGCGTGAGCAGCTCGCGCAGCCGTTCGGGCATGGCGGCATCGCTGCGGTTATCGCGCCAGTATGCCGAATCGTCGCGGCCCGACAGGACGTAGTGCAGCTTGAGGAATTCGATGACGCGTTCCCAGCGATACGTGAACGCCTCGTTGAAGCGGCGCGACACGATGTCCATCGCCGCGCGCGTGGCCGGCAGGTCGTCGCTGACCATCGCGGCGGACAGTTCCACCAGCGCCAGCGCGGAGGCTTCCAGCGGCTCGATGAAGCCGGCGGACAGGCCGATGGCCACCACGTTGCGGTGCCAGAACTGCTGCCGGTATCCCGGCTGGAAAGTCAGCTTGCGCGGTGCCGGCATGTCGGCCGGGCCGCCCGTGGCCGCCACGTAGGCACGCAGGTCGCGTTCGGCCTGTTCGTCGTCCGTATGGGCGCTGGAATACACGTGGCCGATGCCGCGCCGGGTCGGCAGGCCGATGTCCCAGATCCAGCCGGCGCGCTGCGCGGTGGACGTGGTCTGCGAGGCGATCGGGCTGTCCTCGCGCTCGTACGGCACCTGCACGGCCAGCGCGCTGTCGTTGAACAGCACGTGCTTCTGGTGCAGCAGCGGCACGCCGTAGTGACCGCCCAGCAGCAGCGACTGCATGCCGGTGCAGTCGATGAACAGGTCGCCGGCCAGCGCGCCGTGTTCCTTCGTCTGCAGCGAAGCGATGTCACCGTTCTCGTGCGAATTCACCGCCGTGACGTGGTCCGGCACGTAATGCACGCCCAGCTTTTCCAGGCAGTGCCTGCGCAGGAAGACGCCGAACTTGCCGGCATCGAGGTGGTAGCCGTAGTTGGCCACGGCGGCGAATTCCGGCGTGCCGGCCTGCTTCGGCGCGCGGCCGTTCACGCACAGGTGCGGCTGGAAGCTGACCAGGTCCGCGAACGGCACGTCGCCGCGCCGCTGCAGCCACGGTGCGACGAGATCCGTGTCGCCATACCCCTGCGGCAGCACGAAGGGATGGAAGTAGTAATCCTCGTCGGCGGCACCGCCATGGCGCCAGCCGTTGAAGCGGGAACCCTGCTTGAACGCGGCATCGCATTCGCGGAAGAAGTCCGACTCGCTCACGCCGATGCGGTGCAGCGTATCGCGCATCGACGGCCAGGTGCCCTCCCCCACGCCGATCGGCGGCACGTCGGGCGATTCGATCAGGGTCACGCGCAGGCCGTGCGGCGCGCGGGCCTGGTGGTCGGCGGCGATGATGCCGGCGGCCAGCCAGCCGGCGGAGCCGCCACCGACGATCACCACATGTTCGATCGGCTTGTTCATGGAGTACGCGGCAGGGAGAACACGGGGTTAAGGGTAATTAAGGCTGATCAAGGGTGACCAAGGCGTCGGCAAAATATTATGAAAGCGTTTTCAACAGCTGAACCAGTGTAACCCAAAAAAACCGGGATCGGTCCCCGAAAAGACCGATCCCGCAACGGAGGTAACAGTGATGCCGGCGCCTAGAACTTGTAGCGCAGCCCCAGCATGTAGCGCGGACCGGACTGCGTGGCGTTGACCAGCATGGTGGACGTGCGGCCATGCTTGCGCGTCGTTTCGTTGGTCAGGTTGATGCCTTCGAACTGCAGCGACAGTTTCGGCGTCACGTTGTAGCCCAGCGAGAGGTCGAACTGGCCGTAGGCTTCCGTGTACACCGGGTTCGGGCCGGCCGCATCGAAGGTATCGGACAGGAATTCGTCGCGCCAGTTCCAGGCCGCCCGCACCGTGAACCTGGCATCCTCGTAGATGCCCACGATATTGGCCGAATCGGACAGGCCCACGACGGCGAACTGTTCGCCGATGCTGGCGTTGTCGTAGCCGATGCCCGAATCGACATAGGTGTAGTTCGCCGCGATGCCGAAGCCGCTGTCGCCGAACATGTGCTGCACGTTGATCTCGGCACCCTTGATGTCGGCCTTCTTCTGGTTCGAGAACGTGGTGATGCGGAACGTGGCGACCGGATCGTTCGGCTGGCCCACGATGGAGCCGGTGGCATTGCCGGAGCCGTCGTCCGGACCGCGCGTCACGCCGGCGGCGGTGGGGTGGTTGCGGAAGATGTAGTTGCGGATGCAGGTGGTGTCCGCGCCCGCGCAGCCGTTCGCCAGCGCCTCGTTCCACAGCGCGCCGCCCACCGGCGTGTGCAGTCCGGCAGACTTGTCATCGAAGCGCGACTGGCCCGCGTACTTTTCCAGGTTCTTCTTGAACAGGCCCACGGCGAAGAAGTTCTGCTTCCCGTAATACCACTCATACGACAGGTCCAGGTTCTTCGACTTGACCGGCTCCAGCGCCGGATTGCCCTGGCTGCCGCCGCCACCGTCCAGGCGCGCCAGGTTGTTCAGCACCTTGCCACCGGCGATCTGGTCATAGCGCGGGCGGCCGATGGTCTGGCCGTAGGAGAAGCGCAGCTTCATGTCGGGGCGCAGGTCCACGTCCGCATCGAGGCTCGGCAGCAGGTTGTGGTACTTGCCTTCCAGCGTGGTGAAGGCCGGCGCGCCGAACAGCACCGAGAACTCGTTCTGCGAACCCCAGTCGATCACGGTGGGCGTCTGCACCAGCGCGCTGGAGACGACATCGGTCTTCTCGTAGCGCACGCCGAGCGCCGTGTGCACCGGCAGCGCCAGGTCCCAGTCCGTGTTCACTTGCAGGTACAGCGCCTTCGATTTTTCCTCGGTGCGCTGGTCGGTGTCCCAGGTCGGCTTGACGGAATACAGGTCCGGCCGGCCGGACGCCTTGATCGCCAGGTCGCGCACCTGGTTGAAGTTGAACGTGTAGAAGTTGTTGAACAGGTTCGGGTTGCCCGAGCCGCTGATCTTGTCGAAGTAGCCGCGCACCGTTTCGGGATGCCAGGTGCTGCTCGGGTAGTCGGCCGGGCTGGTGGCGCCGCCCCACGAGTCGCGCTGCATCGTGGAGAAGGCGGAGCGGTTGTCCACCTTGGTGGCGGACACGCCGAAGTTCAGCTGCGATGCTTCCATCAGCTTCAGGCGGCCCTTGAACTGCACCTGGTCGATCTCGCCCTTCATGTAGCCGTTGCGGAACGCCGAGCCGGTGACCTGCTGGCCGCCCACGCCCGTGAAGTTGGCGCCGCTGATCGACAGCACGGGGAAGTCCTGGCTGAAGTCGGCCGTGGTATTGCCGCGGCTGAAGGACGAGGTGCCCAGCACGTTGTCCGAGCCCCACGGGCTGTCCGCCTTCGATTCGGCGGTGGAGTGGTGCGCATCGAACTCGAAGCGCAGGTCCGGGTTGACCTTCCACAGCGCGTTGAAGCCCACCGAGTTGTTGGCGCTCTTGGTGGCGAAGTCGGCGCCGCCCATGGCGATGTCGCTGTTCCCGGCCGGGATGAATTCCGTGTAGACGAGCGGGCCGGCCACCGGGCCGTTGGTCCAGCTGGAGGCCGACGGGCCGAAGTTGAACCAGGCCGACAGGTCCTGCCGGCGCGTGTGGATCTTGTTCTCGGAGTAGGTGTAGTCCAGCGTGGTGGTGATGTCCTTGCGCGGCGCGAACTGGAACGTCACCTGGCCGTTGGTGCGCTTGCGCTCGACGCCGGAGAAGGCGTAGTTCAGGTTCTGCGGTACCGAGTACACGTCGTTCGGGCCGGGGCGGTTGGTGATGTTCTGCGAGCCGTCCTTGCCTGGCAGGGGGATCGCGCCCCAGGTCTCTTCGCTGCCGCGGAACGGGCCCTTCCAGCCGCTGGAAACGGAGGCCGTGTTGTAGCCCAGGTTGCGCTCCTGGTAGCTGCCCGTGACGGCCAGGCCGAACATATTGTCGTTCCAGGTGGTGCTGTAGATGCCGGAGATTTCCGGCGTCACGCGCTTGCCCGTCTTGACGTCCTCCGGCAGGTTGGTCGACGAGTCGTCGTAGACGCCCTTGATGCCGATGCTGGCCTGGAAGCCGGGCCGGTCGAGCGGGCGCGCCGTCATCACGTTCAGCGTGGCGCCGATGCCGCCGGTGGGCGTTTCGGCGCGGCTGGTCTTGTACACCTGGATCTGCGAGATGCCTTCCGAGGCCACGTTGGCGAAGTCGAACGCGCGGCCATTCAGGTCGCCCAGGTTCGAGGTCGGCATCTGGCGGCCGTTCAGCAGCACCATGTTGAAGTCGGGGCCGATGCCGCGCACGGTGACCTTCGAGCCTTCGCCGATCGAGCGGTCGATCGACACACCGGAAATGCGCTGCAGCGATTCGGCCAGGTTCGTGTCGGGGAACTTGCCGATGTCCTCGGCCACGATGCCGTCGACGATGCCGTCGGAATTGCGCTTCATGTTCAGCGACGACTGCATCGAGGCGCGCAGGCCCGTGACGACGACGGCCTGCACGGGCTGCGAGGAGGACAGGTCGGCGCCGCCTTCCTGCGGACCGCCGGTGGCTTCCTGCGCGAATGCAGGGAGGGCGATGGCGGCGCAAGCGCCCGCCACGGCCAGGGTGATGAGTTTCTGCCTTGCGTGGTGTTGATTGCACTGCTTCGGCTGCTGCGCCTTCGGATGATGCATGGTTGTCTCCAGTTCTTCTGGTTTTTTATGGTTTCTCTACCCGGCACCTGCCGGAGTTTGGAAACGTTTCCAACTTCGGTCGGCAAAAATCCGGTCGAAACTGCCTGGCCGATCGGAGTGAGTTGCCGGTGCCGCCGCGATACATCTGTTGCGACGGCTGGATACGATGATGATGTCTGTGGATGGTAACGTTTCCAATTTGCCGCTGCAATGTGTACGGTTGGGTCCGTTGCGTGTTTGACACAGTTACTTTGTTTGTTATTCGCGCGTCCGGCCTGTCGGGCGCCGTATTGCTGTGATAACTTTTCGGGTTCACCTTCGTTCACCCGTACCAAAGGAATCCATGCTGCCGCGCCGCCCGCTGTCGATCGCCCTGCTGTCGACCATCCTGCTGTCCCTGCCACTGGCCACGCTGGCCAGTCCCGCCAACGATCCCTGGCATGCGAAAGCCCGTGCGCTGCTGGAGCATGCGGTGAACATTCCAACCGTGGCCGGCCGCGGCCGCGTGCCGGAACTGGCAGCGTATCTGGCAGCGCAGTACCGCGAAGCCGGCATCCCGGATGCCGACATCCGCGTGATGCCCTACGAGAAAACGGCGGCGCTGATCGTGCGCTGGCGTGCAAAGAAACCGACCGCAAAGCCGATCATGGTGATCGCCCACATGGATGTGGTGGAAGCGAAGCGCGAGGACTGGGAACTGGATCCCTTCGTGTTCACGGAAAGGGACGGCTATTACTACGGCCGCGGCACGTTCGACGACAAGATGGGCATCGCCGCGACCACGACGGCGATCCTGAAGCTGAAGGCGTCCGGCTTCGCGCCACAGCGCGACATCATCGTGTTCTACACGGGTGACGAGGAGACCGACGGCGTGGGCGCGGAACTGGGCGCGACCAAATGGCGCGAGCTGCTGGAAGTGGAATTCGGCCTGAACGCGGACAGCGGCCGCGGCGGCTTTGCCACGGATGGCCGGCCGCTCGGCTTCGCGCTGCAGACGGCCGAAAAGACCTTCGCCAACTTCACGTTCACGACGAAGAACCGGGGCGGCCATTCGTCCAAGCCGCGCAAGGACAACGCCATCTACCAGCTGGCCAATGCGCTGCAGCGGCTGGAGCGCTACCGCTTCGAGCCGGCCCTGAACGAAACCACGCGCGCCTATTTCAACGAACGCGCCAGGATGGAAAAGGGCCCGCTGGGCGATGCCATGCGCGCCTGGCTGAAGGATCCGAAGAATGGCAAGGCGGCCGACGTCATCGAGGCCAGCGATACGGAAGTGGCGTTGACGCGCACGCGCTGCGTGGCGACGCTGCTGTCCGGCGGCCATGCCGACAATGCGCTGCCGCAGACGGCCACGGCCAACGTCAACTGCCGCATCATGCCGGGCGTGTCGCCCGATGCGATCCGCGCCGAGCTGGAAAAGGTGGCGGCCGATCCGGGCGTGGCCGTCACGCGTGCCGACGACTACGTGGCTTCGCAGATCTCGCCGCTGCGTCCGGACGTCGTGCAGGCCTACACGGCCGCCGTGAAGGCGCTGCACCCGGCGTCGCCCGTGATCCCGCAGATGAGCACCGGCGCCACCGATGCGCGGCCGTTCCGCGCCAGCGGCATTCCGATCTACGGCGTGGATGGTTCGTGGGGCATCGTGCCCACCGATTCGCGCACCCATGGCCGCGACGAGCGCCTGCCGGTGAAGGCACTGGACGACGATGTGGACCACTGGACCATCATGCTGAAACAGCTGGCGAAATAAGCGGAGCAAGCATATGCCCACCTGCGCCGACATCCGCCTGCTGGCCGCGTACAACGCGCACATGAACCGCAAGCTGTACGCCGCTGCTGCCCGATTGCCGGCAGAGGAACTGGCGGCGGAGCGGGGCGCGTTCTTCGGGTCCCTGCTCGGCACGATGAACCACCTGTGCGCCGCGGACACGATCTGGCTGACGCGCTTCGCCGCGCACCCGGTCGCCTTTACCGCACTGGCTTCCCTGCGCGACGGCCCCGTGCCGTCGAACTTGCGGCAATCGTACGGCGACGATCTGGCCACGCTGCAGGCCAGCCGCGTGCGCATCGATGGCATGATCGACAGCTTCGCCGCGCAGCTCCAGCCGGCCGACCTGGACGCGGTGCTCGTCTACCGCAACACGCGCGGCCACGAGTACCGCAAGCACTTCGGCACGCTGCTGCTGCACTTCTTCAACCACCAGGCGCATCACCGCGGCCAGGCCAGCACCCTGCTCACGCAGGCCGGCGTGGACATCGGCGTCACGGACCTGCTGGAGATCATTCCGGACGCGGACTGACGAGTCAGATCTGCCCCTGGCCGCCATCGACATACAGCTCGGTGCCGTTGACGAAGCTGGCATCGCTTGATGCGAGGAAGGTGACGGCCTTCGCCACTTCATCCGGCTCGCCCACGCGGCCCATGGGGATGCCGGTGGTCAGGTAGTCCAGCAGGCCTTGCTGCGCCTGGGCGTCCGTGCCGGCCAGTTCCACCAGGCCCGGCGTGCGGATCGGGCCCGGCACGACGGTGTTGATGCGGATGCCGCGGTCCTTCAGGTCCAGGATCCAGTTGCGGGCGAACGAGCGCACGGCCGCCTTCGAGGCAGCGTACACGGAGAACGCGGCGGTGCCCTTGTTGGCGGCGGTGGAGCCGGTGAGGATCACGGAAGCGCCCGGCGCCAGCAGCGGCAGCGCTTTCTGCACGGTGAACAGCACGCCCTTCACGTTGCGGCCGAACGTGTCCTCGTACTGCTGCTCGGTGATCTCGCCCAGCGGCAGCATGTCGCCGCCGCCGGCGTTCGCGAACAGCACGTCAATGCGGCCGTGGGTGGTGCGCACCTGTTCGTACAGCGTGTCCAGCTCGGCCGGCTTCGACGAGTCGACGCGGTAGCCGGCAGCGCCGTGGCCGATCGCCTCGACGGCGGCATCGAGTTCGGCCTGGCGGCGGCCCGTGACGATCACGCGGGCGCCTTCGGCGGCGAAGCGTTTCGCGGTGGCCAGGCCGATGCCCGTGGTGCCGCCGGTGACGATGGCGATCTTGTCCTGCAGCTTGCTGGTGGTGGTCGTGTTCATGGTGAGCTCCTTGTCGGTTCGTTCGGTTCAAAGTGTGCTGCGATGAACGAATGGTAGCGACGGTGCGATCGCATTAAAATAGCAACTATCGCAAACCATCATTGCAGATTTGACGATGTCCAAACTGCCCGACTTCGAAGGACTGGCCCTGTTCGCCAGGGTGGCCGAGGAACGCTCGTTTGCCGGCGCGGCGCGTGCGCTGGGCCTCTCGGTGGCCACCGTCTCGCGTGCCGTGGCGCGGCTGGAGGAGCGGCTCGGTGCGCGGTTGCTGAACCGCACCTCGCGCCAGCTGGCGTTGACGGAGTTCGGCACATCGCTGGCGGAGCGGGCCGGCGACATATTCCGGCTGGCCGAGGAAGCGGAAGGCGCGGCGCGCGAGCAATCGGCCCGGCCGCGCGGACTGGTGCGGCTGGCGGTGCCGATGTCGTTCGGGCTGCGCCAGGTGGCGCCGCTGCTGCCCGAATTCTTCCGCCGCTATCCCGACATCCAGATCGACCTGCACCTGTCGGATGCCACGGTGGACCTGGTGGGCGACGGCTTCGATGCGGCGCTGCGCATCGCCGTGCTGCCCGATTCCTCGCTGGTGGCGCGCAAGCTGGCGCCCGTGTCCCGATTGATCGTGGCGGCACCCGCCTACCTGGCGCAGCACGGCACGCCCACGCATCCTGCCGACCTGCTGCAGCACGCCTGCCTGGGCTATGCCTACAACGCGCGCAGCGACACGTGGCACTTCAGGAACGCGGCGGGCGAGGACGCCAGCGTGCGGCCGCAGGGACCGTTGCGCGTGACGAACTCCGATGCGCTGCTGCCCACCGTGCTGGCCGGGCTGGCGATCTGCGAGCTGCCCGATTTCATCGCGGCCGACCGGGTGCGCGATGGCAGCCTGGTGCCGATCCTGGCGGACTGGCCGATGACGGAGGGCGGGCTGTATTTCGTCACGCCGTCCGCGCGGGCAAGGCCTGCACGGATCACGGTGCTGTCCGACTTTTTCGCCGGGCACCTGTCGAAGGCGGCGTGGCGGCCGTGACGCTGCGTGCGGGTAAAATAAGGGCTCTCCCCAGGACCCCATCATGATCTTCCGCCAGCTGTTCGACCCCGTCTCTTCCACCTACACGTACCTGCTGGGCGATGCGGGCGAGGCCGTGCTGATCGATCCCGTCTACGAGCACGTGCCGCGCGACCTGGCCCTGCTGCAGGAGCTGGGCTTGAGGCTGCTGACCACGCTGGACACGCACGTGCATGCAGACCACGTGACAGGCGCCTGGCGCCTGCAGCAGCGCTGCGGCAGCGGCATCGCGGTGGCTGAAGCAGCCGGCGCGGAGCTGGCCACGCGCACGCTGCGCCATGGCGACCGCATCGGCTTCGGCAGCCGTCACCTGACGGTGCGCGCCACGCCGGGACACACCAGCGGCTGCGTCACCTACGTGCTCGATGACGAGAGCATGGCGTTCACCGGTGACAGCCTGCTGATCCGCGGCTGCGGCCGCACCGACTTCCAGCAGGGCAGTGCCGCGCAGCTGTTCACTTCCGTGCGCGAGCAGATCCTGTCGCTGCCTGAAGCGTGCCTCCTGTATCCGGCGCACGACTACCGCGGCGTGACGGTCACCAGCGTGGCGGAAGAGCGCCGCTTCAATCCGCGGCTGGGCGGCGAGGTGGACGAGGGCGACTTCACGGGCCACATGAATGCCCTGAACCTGCCGCATCCGAAGATGATCGCCGTTGCCGTGCCCGCCAACCTGCGCTGCGGCCAGCCGGAGGAGGGCGGCTTGTTTGCCGGGACATCCGCCGAAACGCCGGACTGGGCACCACTGACGCTGCGCTTTTCAGGCGTGTGGGAAATCGAGCCGATGGCGCTGCTGGAGCACGGCGCCGGCGCGCAACTCGTCGACGTGCGCGAGGAAGCCGAATTCGTCGACCGGCTGGGGCACCTGGCCGGCGCGCGGCTGCTGCCGCTGTCGCAGCTGTCCGACCACCTGCCGGAGCTGGACAAGGAACGGCCCGTGGTGGCCGTGTGCCGCTCCGGCGTGCGCTCGGCGCAGGCCTGCGTGCTGCTGGCCAAGGCGGGCTTCGGGCAGGTCGCCAACCTGGCGGGCGGGATGCTGCGCTGGCACGTCGAGGGCTTGCCGGTGGTTTGCAGCGACAACGCCACGCATTGACACCGCGTAGGAGGGGTTTCGTGAAGCGCAGCTTCGCGCCTGCGTAGCGGTGGGGCCATGCAGGGCTGCGCTCCTTCCGTGCACCGAGACACGTGCTCGGCGGTTTCGGCTCCATTGCTAGAATGGCGCATGCCCCGTAAAACACCGATCTTCCCTGGCCCCCGCACTGCGCGCGGTGCCGTCCTTGCCGTGCTGCTGTCGAACGCCGACCAGACCGGTGCCGAACCGCTGCGCGGCCGCGTCACGCTGGCGGCGATCGTGCGGGCGCTCAAGCGCAAATACCACTGGCCGATCGAGACGGCGAGCTTTCCTTCCAACGATGCGGACGGCCGCGCCACCTGGGCCACCGTCTACACCCTGCCATCCGAGGTCATCGTCGCCGCCATGGACGAGCGGGGCCGCGACTGGCTGCGCGCCGCCCGCCTGTAACGGCTGCGGGTAGCGCAAATTCAGGCCGCTGCTAATCCGTGCTAATCCGCGATACAGCGTGCTAGTGCGGTCTAACTTCGCCAAGCGGCGCTCTAGAACGGTCGATGAAAAGCCGGTGAAGGTCTAATTCGCACCAATTTTCGCAGCGCAAAGTCCAAAGCGGACGATGTTTCGTTGCCGCCGGTTTCGCAATCGGACGGTTTAGCACGCATCGCGCCAGGAATCGCCCGTCCGGTTTCCTCACCGAACAAAGTCCCACCGATCTCGTCAGCGGATATCGACCAGCCTATGGACCAAACAGCAATTTCTGCCTTAAAATTGAGAATGATTCTCATTCGCTCTTTCATTCTTATCCAAATCCAGGAGTCGTCATGTCCCGCGCCCGCGTCGTAATCGCCCCGTCCCCGCTCGCCCAACGTACCCGGAGGACGCTGCTGTGCGCGAGCCTGGCACTGGCCTATCCGCTGGCGCTGCATGCGACGGAAACCGAAGCGCCGGCCGATGCCGACAAGACGATGCAGACGGTGACTGTCACCGGCACGGTCGACAACACCACGGAGAATTCGGGCTCGCTGGCCAGCCGCAAGGCCAGCGTGATGAAGGGTTTCGACGACGTGCGCGACATTCCGCAGCCCGTCACGGTGATCACCCGCCAGCTGCTGGACGACCGCAACTTCCTCGACATGCACGACGTGCTGCAGAACACGCCGGGCGTGACGGTCGACTACACGGACAGCGAGCGCGTATCCTTCCATTCGCGCGGCTACCAGATCGATGCGATCCAGGTGGACGGCCTGACGATGGCCATCGGCGGCTCGACCTACATCCAGCCGGATACTGCCACGCTGGACCGCGTGGAAGTGCTGCGCGGCTCGGCCGGCATGCTGCGCGGATCGGGCAACCCGTCCGCGACGGTGAACATGGTGCGCAAGCGTCCCGCGAAGGACTTCCAGGCCTCTGCCAACGTCACGGCGGGGCGGTGGGACCGCTATCGGGTCGCTGCCGACGTGTCCACGCCGCTCAATGCGGACGGCTCCCTGCGCGCCCGGGCCGTGGCCGTCGTCGACGACAAGCACTTCTTCCAGAAGGCCAAGCAGGAGCGCCGCGAGGTGCTGTACGGCGTGGTCGACTACGACCTGTCGCCGAAGACCACGGTCAGCGCCAGCCTGCAGCACACCGACCTGGACGCCACCGGCGCGTGGGGCGGCATGCCCGGCAACTTCGACGGCTCGCCGCTGTTCCTGCCGCGCGACACCTACCTGGGTGCCGACTGGAACCGCTGGAACCGCTACAACGACGAAGCCTACGCCGCCATGGAGCACCGCTTCGACAATGGCTGGAGCCTGGAAGCGAAAGCCATGTGGACGCGCATGGCGATGAAGGAGAACGGCTTCAAGCAGTCCTACTTCGCCCGGGCCGCCAATGAAAAGACCAATCCCTACCTGTACGGCGTGACGACGGCGCAGTACACCGGCGACAGGAACACGCAGCGCGCCTTCAACGTCACGGCAAACGGTCCATTTACGCTGTTCGGCCGCAAGCACGAACTGATCGTGGGCGCCGAGCGCATCAACAACGAAACCTATGCGACGTACGGCGTGGGCAACCTGTTCCCGGTGGCGAACGTGGACATCCGTACCTTCGATCCGTACAGCTCGTATCCCGAGCGAGCCGTGGACATGTCGACGGCAGTCCCCGCCAAGCCGACCTACACGCGCCAGAAGGGCGTCTATGGCACCGCGCGCCTGTCGGTCCTCGACCCGCTGACGCTGCTGGTCGGCGGGCGCCTGTCGTGGTGGGAGTACGAGGCGCCGTCCACGCCGGCCAGCAATTACCGCATCCGCCGCGAGGCCACGCCGTACGCCGGCCTGTTGTACGACATCACCCCGAACCTGAACGCCTACATCAGCTACACGGAAATCTTCACGCCGCAGAACGTGAAGGACGTGAACGGCAACATCCTGCCACCGGTGCGCGGCGAGGACTATGAAGCCGGCCTCAAGGGCGACTGGTTCGGCGGCCGGCTCACGGCATCGGCCGGCGTCTTCAAGATCGCCAACGAGGGCAAGGCCGTCGAGGACACCACCTCGTTCGATCCGTGCCTGCCGTGGTTCACGTCGGGCTTCTGCCGCATTGCCGGCGGCAAGACGGAAAGCCGGGGCTGGGAGCTGGAACTGGCCGGCGAACTCCTGCCCGGCTGGCAGATGCAGGCCGGCTACACGAACACGCGCACGAAGTACGTCACGGACACCGTCGCCAACACGGGCAACCCGCTGCGCACGCTCGACCCGCGCCACAAGCTCAACCTCTTCACCAACTACCGCTTCGGCAGCACGCTGGCGGGCCTGACGGTGGGCGGCGGCGTGCGCACCCAGTCGGACAGCTATGCCACCTCCGGCACCGGCGCCGCACAGCTGACCACGCTGCACGGCGGCTATTCCATCTTCAACGCGATGGCGACCTACCGGTTCAACGAGCGCTACGCATTGCAGCTGAACGTGGACAACCTGTTCGACAAGGTCTACTACAAGAAATTCGCCCCGACGGGCATCAGCTACTACTACGGCGACCCGCGCAACGTCACCCTCACCCTGCGCGCCAGCCTGTAAGCGCCAACCACCGCCGAGCCCGTGTCCTGGGGGCGCAGCAGGGGTTTCGGGAAGCGCAGCTTCGCGCCTGCGTAGCGGTGCGGCCATGCAGGGCCGCACTCCTTCCTGGCACCAGGACAATGGCAGAGCTCGTGTCACACCATGGTGTCAGGCGTAGTGACACGAGCTGAACACTAGTGTGAAATCCACGGACCTTGCCCTGGCATCAAATGTGTCATGTGGGCCTACAGATGAGTGCGTGTCACCACGCCTGACCCCACAGGGTGACACGGGCTCATCCGTGGTGCATCAGATCGCCTGGCCGCCGGAGACTTCGATGCGCTGGGCGGTGACCCAGCGGTTGCCGGGGGCGAGCAGGCTGGCGATCATCGGGCCGATGTCGTCCGCCACGCCGACGCGGCCCAGCGCCGTCATGCCGGCCAGCAGGCGGTTCAGGTCCGGGTTGTCGCGCACGGCGCCGCCGCCGAAGTCCGTTTCGATCGCGCCCGGGGCCACCGTGTTGACGGCGATGCCGCGCGCGCCCAGTTCCTTCGCCAGGTAGCGCGTCAGCACTTCCACGGCGCCCTTCGCGGCGGCATAGGCGGCGTAGCCCGGGATGCTGGTGCGCGTCAGGCCGGAGGACAGGTTGACGATGCGGCCGCCATCGGCCAGCAGCGGCAGCAGCGCGCCCGTGAGGAAGAACACGCCCTTGAAGTGCACGTCCACCAGCCGGTCGAACTGCGCCTCGGTGGTCTCGGCAATCGAGGCATGCTCGCCATGGCCGGCATTGTTGACGAGGTGGTCGAGCGTGTCGCGCTGCCACGTGTCGCGCAGCACGCCGCGCAGCTGGTCGACGAAGGCAGGGAAGGTGGCCACGGCGCCGCTATTGAGCTGCAACGCGATGGCCTTGCGCCCCAGCGCTGCAATCTCCGCCACGACTTGCCGGGCATCGTCGGCACGGCTGTGATAGGTGAAGACGACATCGCCGCCGGCGCGGGCAATGCTGAGTGCGGTGTTGCGGCCCAGGCCGCGGCTGCCGCCGGTAACGAGAGAGATCGTGGTCATGGTGGACTCCTTGGAAGTGATTGGGTGACGTCATGATGCGACGCGCACCACGCCCGCAATTTCTCGAAGGTACGGGTTTCTTGCCTGATCCTCCAAACCGCGTGCATCGCCCGCCGCGGCGCGGTACGCTAGCCGCATGACCTCCCTGCTCGACCATGTGCGGCGCTACGCCGACGCCCACGCGAACGCCGACGGCATCGCGATCTCCCCCGTGCCCGGCCTGCTGGCGGTGCGCGCCCACATGCCCAGCGGCCTGCAGCATGCGATCGCCAGACCGATGGTCTGCATCGTCGTCCAGGGCAGCAAGAACGTGACGATGGGGGCGACCTCGGTCGACTTCACGGCCGGCGACTCGCTGCTGATCACGGCGGACGTGCCGCTGGTCAGCCAGGTCACGCGGGCCAGCCTGGCCGCGCCCTACCTGTCGCTGGTGCTGGAGCTGGACCAGGCCGTGATCGCCGAGCTGGGCGTGCAGATGGGCGACGCGCAAGCGGGTGGAAACCCGGGCGAGCACACGCCGGTGCGCGTGGAGACCACCGATGCCGAAGTGGCCGACGCAGCGCTGCGCCTGCTGAAACTGCTGGACCGTCCCGCCGCCGTGCCGGTGCTGCATGCCCAGCTGGTGCGCGAGCTGCATTACTGGCTGCTGGCGGGACGCCACGGTCCCGCGCTGCGGCGCCTGGGCTGGCCGAACGGACCGTCGCAGCGGGTCGGACGGGCCGTGGCGCTGCTGCGCACCGAGTTCGCCCGCACGCTGCCGGTCGAGCGGCTGGCCGAGGTGGCGGGCATGAGCGCCTCGTCGTTCCACCAGCACTTCCGCGCGGTCACGTCGCTCTCGCCCCTGCAGTTCCAGAAGCAGCTGCGGCTGATCGAGGCGCGCCGGCTGATGCTTGCCGAAGGCGCTTCCGCCAGCAGTGCGGCCTTCACGGTGGGGTACGAGAGCGTGCCCCAGTTCACCCGCGAATACGGACGGCTGTTCGGCATCGCCCCGGTGCGCGACATGAAAGCCGTGCGCGAGCGCCTGCAGCCGGCCTAGGCGGGCCTGTCGTGCGGCATGAACACGATTGACGGGGCGAGTGGAAGCGCCCGCCGATGTGCCTTAGTATGGTTCCTCTCATCCGTCCCACCGGGCGCCGACCATGACGAACGAGCAGCAGTCTTCCTCGCCTTCCGAACCAGAACGAACCGGTACCGCCGAGCCGCGCCTCACTTCCGGCCAGCTCTGGTATCGCTTCCTGTTCTTCGACTGGCTGTTCCGCGACGTGAACGCGGCGCGCGACTTGTTCGAGCGCCACGCGGCGCGCCAGCACAACCAGCGCATGAGCCGCTACCTGCCCGTCTACCTGCGCCGCTGGTCCGTGCTGACGGTATTCGATTTCGGCCTGGGACTGCTGTTCGAACGGGTGATCCAGGCCACGCTGCTGTCGGCCTGGTTCTTCACTTGGTCCTGCGTCACGTTCACCGGCATGGTCGTCATCACGGTGGCCTGGCTGTTCCTGGCGTCTGCGCGCATGCCGTGAAACGGCTTTAATCGTCACCGTTCCGTCGAGCCACCCGAAGTTTTTCTTCGATGCTAGAGTTGTGGTTCCGTCCACGCAGGAACCGCCATGCGCCACCACGCCACGCACTTCGGAATCGACCTTGCCCTCGCACTCGCGGGCGGCATCGCCATGCGCCATGCGTTCGGCCTCGATCCCGTGTGGTGGCTGGCCTGGCTGGCGCCGGCACCCGTGCTGGTGGCGGCGCTGCGCAGCGGACCGTGGCGCGCCTTCCTGCTGACGCTGCTCGCCGGCCTGGTTGCCAGCAGTGCCAGCTTCCACTACTTCACGCTGGCGATGCCGCTGCCGGTCGCCGTGCTCGTCACCGTGCTGCTGGCGCTGACGTGGGCGCTGGTGGTCGGCCTGGCGCGGCGCGTGCTGCTGCGCGTGGCGTCGCCCTGGGCGGTGCTGGCCTATCCGCTGCTGTGGTGCGCCGTCGACACGCTGATGGCCCACCTGCACCCGGACGGCAACTGGAGCAGCCTGGCGTATTCACAGGCGCAGTTCCTGCCTGCCGTGCAGGTGCTGGCACTGGCCGGTACGGCCGGCCTGGTGTTCGTGCTGTCGCTGCTGCCGGCAACGATTGCGCTGGCCGTGCAGCGGGGCTGGCAGGCAGCCCGCACGCCGCTCCTGCTGGCGCTGGTGCTGACGGTGGCCACCTTCGCCTACGGGTTCGCGCGCATTCCGTCGACGGCACCGCCGCAGGGCGACCTGGTGGGCCTGGCCGTCATCGACGACTACCTGGGCCCGCGCGTGCCCCCGTCGCTGGGCCAGCAGGTGTGGACGCAGTACGAAGCCCACGTGGCGGCGCTGGCCGGGCAGGGCGCCCGCATCGTCGTGCTGCCGGAGAAGATCGACACCCTGACGCCGGCCGCGGCGCAGGCACTGCAGGCGCGCCTGGCCGCGCTGGCGGCCCGCCACGGCGTCTGGCTGGCGGCAGGCATCGGCGTCGACGATGACGGCAGCAAGCGCAACCTGGCCTGGCTGATGACGCCGGACGGCCATCTCGATGCGAACTACCAGAAGCACCACATCGCGCCGCCCGAACGCGAGTTCCTGCCCGGCGCGGAGTACGCGGTGCGCGTGGCAGCCAGTGCCCGCTACGGCCTGGCGATCTGCAAGGACCTGCACTTTGCCGCGATGGGCCGCGCCTACGGCACGCGCCAGGTGCAGGCGCTGCTGGTGCCCGCCTGGGATTTCGACGAGGATGGACTTTACGCCGCGCGCCTGTCCGCGCTGCGCGGCGTGGAGAGCGGCTTCGCGATGGTGCGCGCGGCGCGCCAGGGCCTGCTGACGGTCACCGATCCGTATGGCCGCATCGTGGCCGAAACGCCGTCCGCCGGACTGCCCGGCACCACGCTGCTGGCGCGAGTGCCCGCGCAGCACGTGGCCACGCTGTATGCCCGCACGGGGGACCTGTTCGGCTGGCTGTGCACCGCCGCCGCGGCGCTGCTGCTGGTGCTGGCATTCGGTCCCCGCGGTGCGCGCGCCGTGCCGCGGGAGGCCGCCGCCACTGTCGCGTGAAGGTGCGCGAATAGTTGCTGTGTGTCTTTTGAACATCGGCCGCTTCACATTCTCCGTACAATCGCCCGCTCGATAACGAGGGAGGCTGTATGGGCAAGAAAGACGTTCCGGGCATCGGCGAATACGGCGGACCGGCCGGGGGATGGGGCGCGCTGCAGGCCGTGGCGAAGGCGATCCGCGGTCAGATGGCCGTCGATCACAGCGTGATCATGCTGCAGGTGAACCAGCCGCAGGGCTTCGACTGCCCCGGCTGCGCATGGCCCGATCCGCGCGAACACTCGTCGTTCGAATTCTGCGAGAACGGCGCCAAGGCCGTGTCGTGGGAAGCCACCAACAAGCGCGTGACGCCGGCCTTCTTTGCCGAACACACCGTCAGCGAACTGTGGGAGTGGGACGACTTCAAGCTGGAATTCGAGGGCCGGCTCACGCACCCGATGGTGTACGACGCCGCGACCGACAAGTACGTGCCGATCGCCTGGGACGAAGCGTTCCGGCGCATCGGCCAGATCCTGCGCGAGCTGCCGGATGCGAACATGGCCGAGTTCTACGCCTCCGGCAGGGCATCGAACGAGGCGGCCTTCCTGTACCAGCTGTTCGCCCGCGAGTACGGCACCAACAACTTCCCCGACTGCTCGAACATGTGCCACGAGGCCACCAGCGTCGGCCTGCCGCAGTCGATCGGCGTGGGCAAGGGTACCGTCACGCTGGACGATTTCTATGCATGCGACGCGATCTTCTCGTTCGGCCACAACCCCGGCACCAACCACCCGCGCATGATGGCGACGCTGCGTGCGGCGGCCCTGCGCGGCGCACCCGTCGTGGTGTTCAATCCGCTGAAGGAACGCAGCCTGGAGCGCTTCAAGTCGCCGCAGAGCGCCATCGAGATGACGGTCGGTAAAGCGGTGCCGATCGCCACCCATTACTACCAGCCGAAGGTGGGCGGCGACTGCGGCGTGGTGAAGGGCATCATGAAGGCGCTGCTGGCGGCCGATGCGGCAGCCGTGGCGGCCGGCGGCGCGGGCCTGCTGGACCGCGACTTCATCCGCGACCACACCAGCGGCTACGCAGCGCTGCAGGCCGATCTCGACGGCACCTCGTGGGAGGAGATCCTGGAGGTGTCCGGCCTGTCGCGCGAGCAGATCGAGGAAGCGGCCGCCGTGTATGCGAAGGCCGAGCGCGTGATCGTCTGCTACGGCATGGGCATCACGCAGCACCGCCACGGCACCTCGAACGTGCAGCAGCTGGCCAACCTGCTGCTCCTGCGCGGGAACATGGGACGCGAGGGCGCCGGCATCTGCCCCCTGCGCGGCCATTCGAACGTGCAGGGCGACCGCACGGTGGGCATCACGGAAATCCCCACCGGGGGCTTCCTGGACGCGCTGGAACGCGTCTACGGCTTCCAGGCACCCCGCGAGCACGGCCATGGCGCCGTCGCCGCCATCGAGGCGATGCGCGACGGCCGCTCGAAGGCGCTGATCTGCCTGGGCGGCAACCTGCCGGTGGCGATGTCGGATCCCGATGTCTGCTTCGAAGCCATCCGCGGCCTGGCGCTCAACGTGAACATCGCGACGAAGCTGAACCGCTCGCACCTGCTGGTGGGGCAGAACTCGTTCCTCCTGCCGTGCCTGGGCCGCACCGAGCTCGATGTGCAGGCGACCGGGCCGCAATCGGTGACGGTGGAAGACTCGATGTCGATGGTGCACGCCTCGCGCGGCTCGCTGCCGCCCGCGTCGCCCGAGCTGAAATCGGAACCGGCCATCGTGGCCGGCATCGCCCGCGCCACGCTGCCGCAGTCGCAGGTGCCGTGGGAGAGCTATATCGAGGACTACAGCCGCATCCGCGACGCGATCGAGCAGGTGTTCCCCGACTTCGCCCGCTACAACGAACGGATCGGCCAGCCGCGCGGCTTCCGGCTCGACGTTCCCGCCAGCCGGCGCGAGTGGCGCACGGACACGGGCCGCGCCAACTTCCTGGTGGCGGACGCCGGCCAGCGCCCGCTGGCACGCCCCGAGGTGAAGGATGCGCTGGTGCTGGCCACCGTGCGCAGCCACGACCAGTACAACACCACGATCTACGGCAAGAACGACCGCTACCGCGGCATCACCGGCCGGCGCGACGTGATCTTCGTGAACGGCGACGACCTCGCCGAGCGGGGCCTGCAGCATGGCGACATCGTCGACGTGGAAGCGGTGGCCGAGGGCGACGATGCGCGACGCGTGCTGCGGCAGGTGGTGGCGGTGGCGTTCGACATTTCGCGCGGCTCCGTGGCGGCGTACTACCCGGAAGCGAACGGGCTGGTGGCGCTGTCGAACATCGACGGGCGCAGCGGCACGCCTTCGTACAAGTCGGTGCCGGTCGTGCTGCGCAAGGCGGCCGGCGAGGCGCGGGATTTGTCGGTGGAGCGGGTGTAGCAGTCGGAGGTAGCTGCTGCGGCGGATCGACGCCGGTGAACTGGTGTCGGACACCAGGTCTTTGCCCGGCTGGACGAGACGTAAAAAAACCCCGGCGCCTTCGCAGGCCACCGGGGTTTTTATCAACAAACGCAGCGGGTGCTTACGCGCCCAGCGCCTCCAGCGCGCCGTTGAACGTGGCGCTCGGCCGCATGATGGCCTTCACCTTCGCCGTATCGGCCAGGTAGTAGCCGCCGATGTCGGCCGGCTGGCCCTGCACCGCCAGCAGCTCGGCAACGATCTTCTGCTCGTTCTCGCCCAGCGACTTGGCCAGTGGCGCGAAGTAGGCCGCCAGTTCGGCGTCGTCCTTCTGCGCGGCCAGTTCCTGTGCCCAGTACAGCGACAGGTAGAACTGCGAGCCGCGGTTGTCCAGCTCACCCGTCTTCGGCGATGGGGACTTGCGGTTGTCCAGCAGCTTGCCGGTGGCGGCGTCCAGCGTCTTTGCCAGGACCTTGGCCTTGTCGCTGCCCGTCTTGATGCCCAGTTCTTCCAGGCTCACGGCCAGCGCCAGGAACTCGCCCAGCGAATCCCAGCGCAGGTGGTTTTCTTCCGTCAGCTGCTGCACGTGCTTCGGTGCCGAACCGCCGGCGCCCGTTTCGTACATGCCGCCACCGGCCATCAGCGGCACGATCGACAGCATCTTGGCCGAGGTGCCCAGTTCCATGATCGGGAACAGGTCGGTCAGGTAGTCGCGCAGGATGTTGCCGGTCACGGAGATCGTGTCCAGGCCGCGGATCACGCGTTCCAGCGTGTAGCGCATGGCGCGCACCTGCGACATGATCTGGATGTCCAGGCCCGTCGTGTCGTGATCCTTCAGGTACAGGGTGACCTTCTTGATCAGTTCATTCTCGTGCGGACGGTACGGGTCCAGCCAGAACACGGCCGGCATGCCGGAGTTGCGCGCGCGGGTGACGGCCAGCTTGACCCAGTCGCGGATCGGCGCGTCCTTTACCTGGCACATGCGCCAGATGTCGCCCTGCTCGACGTTCTGCGTCAGCAGCACTTCGCCCGTGGCCAGGTCGGTGATGTTGGCCACGCCGTCTTCCGGCACTTCGAACGTCTTGTCGTGCGAGCCGTATTCCTCGGCCTGCTGGGCCATCAGGCCCACGTTCGGTACGGTGCCCATCGTGCGCGGATCGAACGCGCCATGCCATTTGCAGAAGTTGATGATCTCCTGGTAGATGCGGGCGAAGGTCGATTCCGGAATGACGGCCTTGACTTCCTTCAGGCGGCCATCGGCGCCGTACATCTTGCCGCCGGCGCGAATCATGGCGGGCATCGACGCATCGACGATCACGTCGTTCGGCGAATGGAAGTTGGTGATGCCCTTGGCCGAATCGACCATGGCCAGCGCCGGACGGTTTTCCTGGCAGGCGTGCAGGTCGCGCTCGACTTCTTCGCGCTGCGAGGCGGGCAGGGTGGCGATCTTGTTGTACAGGTCGGCCATGCCGTTGTTGACGTTGATGCCCAGACTGTCGAACAGCGCGCCGTGCTTCTCGAACGCTTCCTTGTAGAACATGCGCACGCAGTGGCCGAACACGATCGGGTGCGACACCTTCATCATCGTGGCCTTCACGTGCAGCGAGAACATCACGCCGGTCTGCTTGGCATCCTCGATCTGCTTTTCATAGAAGTCCAGCAGCGCCTTGCGGCTCATGAACATCGAGTCGATGATCTCGCCGTCCTGCAGCGCTACCTTCTGCTTGAGCACGATGGTCTGGCCGGACTTGGTGATGAGTTCCATCTTGACGTCGCGCGCGCCCTGCAGCGTCAGCGATTTTTCGCCGTGGTAGAAGTCGCCGTGCGTCATGTGCGACACGTGGGTACGCGAGGCCTGCGACCACTCGGCCATCGAGTGCGGGTTCTTGCGCGCGTATTCCTTCACGGCGCGCGGTGCGCGGCGGTCCGAGTTACCTTCGCGCAGGACCGGGTTCACGGCGGAGCCGGTGCACTTGCCGTAGCGGGCCTTCAGGGCCTTTTCTTCGTCCGTCTTCGGATCGGAAGGATAGTCGGGCAGGGCATAACCTTTACCCTGCAGTTCCTTGATGGCGGCCTGCAGCTGCGCGACCGATGCCGAGATGTTCGGCAGCTTGATGATGTTCGCATCCGGCTCGAGCGTCTTCTTGCCCAGTTCGCTCAGCACGTCCGGCACGCGCTGCTCTTCCGTCAGGTACTCGGGGAAGTTCGCCAGGATACGGGCGGCAACGGAGATGTCGGCCTCGTCGACCTTGATGCCGGCCGGCTTGGTGAAGGTCCTGACGACCGGCAGGAAGGCGTGGGTCGCCAGCAGCGGCGCCTCGTCGGTCAACGTGTAGATAATGGTCGGATCATTGCTCATGCGCTTATTCCTCGGATGTCGCGGGTTCAAATTCTGGAAAATCCTCGCCTGTCTGTCGCTTGCGGCCAATGCTGCACGCATGACCCGACACTGAAAGCGTGAACGGACAGCGTGAAATCATAACTCACTTCGCAGCCCTCACTTCGCATCCCGCTTCGGCTTCGCAACCGGGTCGCGCGGGCCACCGCGGCAGCGCCGTCATACGGTGCCGCACTGGTCATGACCGGCGTCGTACGCCCTGGGTGAAGTCAGGTCTGCATCAAGTCTGCATCTAGTCTTATATAAGATATAGGACAGGCACCGTATTATGCCCCAGCTTTTGGCGCGATACCAGTTTTTGCACGGGCGGCGGCCACGCCAAATGCATTGCGTTCGTGACCAATAGTTAACTTTGCCCCCGGTGTCGGGTAAGATCGGCGCTCCCGTCCAGCGAGTCCGCCATGAACCTGAGCCTGTATGCCCATCCGTTCTCCTCGTACTGCCAGAAGGTGCTCGTCGCGCTGTACGAGCACGACCTGCCGTTCACGCTGAGGCCCGTGAACGCGGGCGACGCCGCGGCCGACGAGGAGTTCGCCGAGCGCTGGCCGATGCGCCACATGCCCCTGCTGACGGACGGCCCGCGCAGCGTGGTGGAAGCCAGCATCATCATCGAATACCTGGAACGCTACCGGCAGGACGCACCGCCGCTGCTGCCCGCGGAGGCCGACAGCGCGCTGCAGGTGCGCTTCCTGGACCGCTTCTTCGACAACTACGTGATGACACCGATGCAGCGCATCGTCTACGACCATGTGCGTGCGGAAGGCGAACACGATCCGCGCGGCGTGGCCGATGCGCGCGCGATGCTGGAGCGTTCGTATGCCTGGCTGGATGCCCAGCTGGCGGGCCGCTACTGGGTGGCCGGCGATGCGTTCACGCTGGCCGATTGCGCCGCCGCGCCGGCGCTGTTCTACGCGGACTGGGTGCACCCGATTCCCGCGCAGCTGGCCAACACGGCCGGCTACCGCGCGCGGCTGCTGGCAAGGCCGTCCTTCGCCCGCGCCGTCGACGAAGCGCGGCCGTACCGGCGCTTCTTCCCGCCCGGAGCACCCGACCGGGACTGAGGCCATGCAAAGCGAAGGCATCGAACCTCGCACCGTCGTACCGACCAGGCTGTTCATCCACTACCTGCGGCAGCTCGATGGCCTGCTGCGGCGCGTCGAACGCTTCGATCCGGCCATCGGCGGCCAGCGCCTGCATCCGGACATGTTCCCGCTGCTGCAGCAGGCCCGCACGGCCACCGGCTTCGCGCTGCGCACCAGCTGCCCGCTGGCCGGCCGCGAGATCGTCTCGTTCGGCGAAGGGGACGATAGTTTCGCCAGCCTGTACCGCGAGCTCGACGACACGCTGCGCTATCTCGCCGCGATACCCGACGCCGCATTCGACGGCATGGCCGCCCGCACGATCGACACCACAGCCGGCTTCGCACAACTGCGTCTTGGTGGCGCGGCGTACTACACGATGTATTGCCTGCCCAATTTCTTTTTCCACTACAGCATGGTGTATGCGATCGCACGCCAGGCCGGCGTGCCGGTGGGGAAGGGCGACTTCGATGGCTATCACGGTTATCCGGCGGGGTTTTCGTTCGAGGCCTGATGCCTTGTGCCATCCCTTGTGCTACGATGGCGGCGCTGTCTCCCGACGGCCGTAAGCGTTCACGTCAACCAACGCCCACAGGACCAGTTCATCGCCGATGAATGGTTCGGGGCGTGAGCACGTCGCTTGCAGCATGGCCTTCCGCCGCGCCACCCGGCCGGCACCATGGCCGGCCTCCCGAATCCTTCCGCGTTGCTGAACTGCTCCTCCATCGATCTGGAGTCAAGCATGTCCATGCCAACCATGAAGTTCAACCACATCAGCTTTCCATCGCGCGACGTCGCCGCCACCGCGGCATTCTTCGAGCGCTACCTGGAGTGCACCTCGTCCACCTTCGGCACCAGCGCCATCCTGAAGCGCCACGATTTCGACATCGTGATCGAGGATGCCGGCGCGCGCCCCGTCGCCTGGCCAGAGAATTTCCATATCGGCTTCGAGCTGCCGACCGTGCACGACGTGGAGGCGCTCTACGCACGCTTCCGTGACGGCGGCGCGCAGCTTCCCACCGAAGTGCTGCGCCACGTGCGGGGCTCGCGGTTCTTCGCCGCGATCCCGGGCGGGGTGCTCGTGGAGATCAACACGCGCGAGGATGCCGCCGAGGCGTTTCGCGCCACCTTCCGCTAAGCGCTGAACGAAACGCCAGCCTGCGAGGGCTGGCGTTTTTTCACTGCGTGAGGAACTGCACCAGCTTCGGTATCACCACCTGCGGCGCTTCCTCCATCAGCCAGTGCCCCGACCCCGGCACGACCACGCCTTCCACATTGTCCGCCACCAGCCTGGCCTGGGTGACGAGCACGTCACCGGAGGCTTTCTCGCCTGCGATCACCAGCAGCGGCATGGGCAGCTTCGTTTTCCCCAGCTCGGCAAAGTCCTTGGCATCCTGTTCGAAATTGCTGAAGTAGGCCATGCCCGCTTTCATGTGGCCAGGCTTGCCGTATTCCTTCGCGTAGAAGCGGCGGTCCGCTTCGGACAGCGACTTGGTCTTGTCCGCGGCGAAGTCGTTCCAGAAGTGTTCGAAGTAGATGCGCTCGCGGCCTGCCACCAATGCCAGCGGCGTCGGACCATAGAAGTGGAAGTGCCACAGGTCGCGCAGCAGCCACACATCGCGCCAGTTGCCGATGCCGGGCAGGAAGGCATCCATCAGTACCAGGCGCTGCACCTCGGAGGGATACTGCGCCGCATACGCGTAGGCCACCATCAGGCCGATATCGTGGCCCACCAGCTTGATCGGCCCCAGTTTCAGGCCGGTGACCAGCGCGTGGATGTCGCGTGCCAGCGCCACCTTGCCGTAGCCCTCGTCGGGCGCCGCGGAGGAACCGGCACCGCGCAGGTCCGGCGCGATCACCAGGTTGGTCTTGGCCAGCTCCTTCATCAGGGGACGCCACATGTGCGAGGTCTCCGCATAGCCATGCAGCAGGACGATCGGCGCGCCCTTGCCGGCCACCAGGTAATGCAGGCGCACGCCGTTGGCTTCGGCGAATTTGCTGGCGATGTCCTGCGCCGATGCACTGCCACCAAGGGCGGCCAGCGTAAGGGTGAATGCGATGAGACGAATGCAGCGCGAAAGCAACGAATGGCAGTTCGATAGGCTCATGAGGTGTCCCCGGAAAAGTGAAGTCAGCGGCGTACATGGCGGCGCCACGCTGCGCTGCTGACTGCATCTTCGTGCCGGGCTGGCGGCAGCGCCAGTAAATCGGCGTTAATTCGTGTTTGCCACCGTGCCTTGGACAACGCCGACATCACGCTTGTGCATCAGGCGCTGGCTCAGCCACCGGCGCACCGGGATGTCGTAGAACGTCAGGCAGATCCATGCCACGGCGACGCAGGCCAGGAACGCGCCGACCAGCACCGGCCATGCGGTGGCCAGAGGCACCTTGTTGTTGCCGACCCACGCGGTGTACGTATAAATGAAGGGATAGTGGGTGATGTAGATCGGATAGGAAATCGCGCCGAGGAAGGCGCAGCATTTCGTTCCCATGCGCGTGGTCACCTTGCCACTTGCCCCGATGTAGACGACCAGCGGGAAGACGGCGACGATGCACAGGGCCTCGTACAGGCCGTTCTTCCACAGGTCGGCCGGGCCGCCGAACCGTGGCAGTGCCAGTGCGATGACGATGATCGCGCTGCTGAGCAGGAAGGCATGCTTCACGCGGCCGACCGTGACGACGCGCGACAGCAGCAGGCCGGCGAAGAACGGATACAGCATGCGTGTCATGCCCAGGCGGACCTGCACCGGATCGAGCGACCAGCCACCGATCACGTCGCCGTTCGGACCCGTCACGCAGTAGTGCACCAGCACGCAACCGGCGACGAACACGCACAGCGCCAGCACGGTGTTCGAGAACTTGCGGACGAACAGCGCGTACAGGATATTCGCCACGTATTCATAGAACAGCGACCACGCGGGACCATCGAGCGGATGGATTTCGCTCCAGCCGCGGACATCGAGCGCGCGGCCCACGGGGATCAGCGTCATGCCGATCACCATCACCACCAGCATCAGCCAGAGCGGCGTCTCGCCGATCTTCGGGAAGACGGTGCCGGCCTGGAAGTAGAACATCAGCGCGCCGATGATCATGCCCACGACGATCATCGGGTGCAGACGGATCAGGCGGCGTTTGAAGAACTCCGTGGTGGACATGTGGCGCCAGCGGTCATCGTACGCATAGCCGATGACGAAGCCGGAGAGGACGAAGAAGAAGTCGACGGCCAGGTAGCCATGATTGATGATCTGCTCGAAGCGGCTGGCGGCGTGGGCTTCGAACAGGTGGAACGCGACGACGATCAGCGCTGCCACGCCGCGCAGGCCGTCGAGGATGGCGTAGTGGGGTTTGGTGTCGGTGAAGCTGGGAGATGCGGGACTTTGTACCACTGGGTCTCCTCCGTATTGTTATGGATGTGCCTGATTATCGCGCAGATGGAATCGCTTCCACGCATGGCAGTAAAAAAAGCCGGCGCTAGGCTCGCCGGCCTCGAAGACACTGCTCAAGGTGCGCGCAGCTCGCCTGCATGCGTCACGCTAGCGGTCGCAGAATCCGCTGGGCTGCCAGTCGCCACCTGGCACCACTGCCGCTTGACCGTGCGGCGCCAGAATCAGCACCAGGTTGCGGCGGCCACGCGGCGCTGCCTGCAGATGGGGACCACGGTCGACAAGATAAGTGCTGCCAGCGCCAACCCGCTGCCTGTCGTCAGGCGTTTCCATGCATTGTTCGCCCTCTATCACATAGAACGCCTCCGGCCCGGGATGCGAGTGCACCCGTGTGCGCATGCCGGGCGGGAAGATCGATTCCGCGAAGTGCGCGGTCACGGGACCGGCTGGAGGATGCAAGGGCCCGATGACAGCGCGCGGGGCCCCGCCATCGATACGCGCAGATTTCTCATCCAGCACGTACAACCAGATCCGCGAGTGGGCTTGCGCGACAGTCGCCCAGCGGTGCCGGCCTGCCTCGACCGTCGCCGCCTCCAATGTCGGGAACTGGTGGATATGCCAGTACAGCTCACCCGGCGGAGATGCCATTTCCAGCCGGCCGGTCTGATAGCAGCCGGGCGATTCCCGGTCGGTCGGCACGGGTGCCGTGCACAGGCCCGGTACCGGAGGCACCTCGGCTTGTGCGATGGATACGGCAAGCAGAAGGATGGATGCAAGCATGGCGGCCTCTTGCGAAAGTGGATACGGGTCAAGCATAACTTCCCGGCCCCTGTGCGCATAGCCCGCCGAAGCCGCTTACTCCACAGTCACCGACTTCGCCAGATTCCGCGGCTTGTCCACATCCGTGCCCCGCGCGAGGGCGGTGTGATACGCCAGCAGCTGCAGCGACACCACGTGCAGGATCGGCGACAGCACGCCGTAATGCTCCGGCATGCGGATCACGTGCACGCCTTCACCGGACGTGATCTGCGAATCGACGTCGGCAAACACGTACAGCTGGCCGCCGCGGGCGCGCACTTCCTGCATGTTCGATTTCAGCTTCTCGATCAGCGCATCGTTCGGGGCGATCGTCACCACCGGCATTTCTTCCGTCACCAGCGCCAGCGGGCCGTGCTTCAGTTCGCCGGCCGGGTAGGCTTCGGCGTGGATGTACGAGATTTCCTTCAGCTTCAGCGCGCCTTCGAGCGCGATCGGATAGTGCATGCCGCGGCCCAGGAACAGCGCGTTTTCCTTGCGGGCGAAGTCCTCGGCCCAAGCGATGATCTGCGGCTCCAGCGCCAGCACGGCGGTGATGGCCGATGGCAGGTGGCGCATGTCCTTCAGGTGGGATGCTTCCTCCGCGTCCGTCAGGCGGCCGTTGACCTGGGCCAGGGCCAGCGTCAGCAGGAACAGCGCGGACAGCTGCGTGGTGAAGGCCTTCGTCGACGCCACGCCCACTTCCACGCCGGCACGGGTGATGTAGGCCAGCTTGCATTCGCGCACCATGGCGCTGGTGGCCACGTTGCAGATCGTCAGCGTGTATTCCATGCCCAGCGAGCGGGCGTGCTTCAGCGCGGCGATCGTGTCGGCCGTTTCGCCGGACTGGGAGATCGTCACCACCAGCGTCTTCGGATGCGGCACGCTGTCGCGGTAGCGGTATTCGCTGGCGATTTCCACGTTGACGGGCACCTTGGCGATCGATTCGATCCAGTACTTCGCCGTCAGGCCGGAGTAGTAGCTGGTGCCGCAGGCCAGGATCAGCACGCGGTCGATGTCCTTGAAGACCTGGTAGGCGCCGTCGCCGAACAGTTCCGGCATGATGCCCGTGACGCCTTCCAGCGTGTCGCCGACGACGCGTGGCTGCTCGAAGATTTCCTTCTGCATGTAGTGGCGGTACGGACCCAGCTCGGCCGCACCGGTGTGGGCGTGCACGGTCTTGACTTCGCGTTCCACCGGCTTGCCGTTCACGTCGGCGATCCACACGCGGCCCAGCTGCAGGTCGACCACGTCGCCCTCTTCCAGGTAGATGATCTGGTCGGTGGTGCCGGCCAGCGCCATGGCATCCGATGCGACGAAGTTCTCGCCCTGGCCGATGCCGACGATCAGCGGCGAGCCCTGGCGTGCGGCCACCACACGGTGCGGTTCCTCGCGGGCGAACACGGCGATGGCGTAGGCGCCATGCAGGCGCTTGACGGCCTGCTGCACGGTCTCGAACAGGTCGCCGGTGTACAGGTGGTCGACGAGGTGGGCGATCACTTCGGTGTCGGTCTGGCTCTGGAACACGTAGCCCAGGCTGGTCAGTTCGTCGCGCAGCTCTTCGTGGTTCTCGATGATGCCGTTGTGGACCAGCGCGATGCGCGCGTTGTCGGAACTGGGCGAGAAGTGCGGGTGGGCGTTGTGCGAAGCCGGCGCGCCGTGCGTGGCCCAGCGGGTGTGGGCGATGCCCGTGAAACCTTCCATGCCGTCTTCTTTTGCCTGCTTCTCCAGTTCCGCGACACGCGAGGTGCTGCGCGAGCGCTGCAGGCGGCCATCGACGTGCAGCGCGACGCCGCACGAGTCATAGCCGCGGTATTCGAGGCGCTTGAGGCCTTCGATCAGGATCGGGGTGATATTACGCTGCGCTACTGCGCCGACGATGCCGCACATGGTGACCTCTGGAAGATGTTGAACTGGAAACCATGGTAGAGCAGGCCAGTTGAAATATGCTTACTTAATTAGAACCTTTATGAAATAATATTTCGTAATGTTCCTGTCATGATTTTTTATTTCAAATTCCTTCAAAATATTTATGGATATTTCTCTGGACGAGATCGACCGGCGTATCCTGACCGTGTTGCAGCAGGATGCGTCGATCACCAATGCCGAGCTGGCCCAGCAGGTGCACGTGTCCGCACCCACCTGCCTGCGCCGCGTCAAGCAGTTGCGCGATGCGGGCGTGATCGCGCGGCAGGTAGTCATCGTGGCGCCGGAGAAGGTGGGCAGCCAGCTGACGGCGATCGTGGAAATCACGCTCGACGTCCAGGCGGCGGACCGCATGGAGCAGTTCGAAACGCATGTGGCGGCCGAAGTCGCGGTGCTGCAGTGCTACCGCGTCTCGCCCGGCCCGGACTTCGTCCTGGTGGTGCAGGTGACGGACATGCCCGCCTACCACGCGCTGGCGCACCGGCTATTTACCAGCCATGCCAACGTGCGCAATGTAAAGGCTTACTTCAGCACTTTCCGCAGCAAGTTCGAAACCCGCATCGCCGTCTAGCAGTTCGGTTATCCCGGATTTTCCACAGCCTGTGCACCGATTGTCCCGGTGCTTGTCCACGGCCTTTCCACAGCAATTGGGGGACTTGTCTCCAGCTTGTACCGGGGTTATACGGCCTTGCCCACAAGCTTATGCACAGTCTTGTTCACAGGATTTCGAGGGGCGTTCCACGCAATGGGCGGCCGTGCTGGTAAACCATGCAGACCGGACTTCATCCCCAATGCCTTTGGAAAGGCGGGTGTGGAAAACGCCCCTGCTTGTGCACAGCGCGGTATCTGCAAGACACGTGAGAAGACGCCATCGCACGTACCGATGGCGTTCGCTCAATTCTCAGGCAGTCGATACCGCCCAGCACTTGTTATCGGAGCTGTGAACAGCTTGTCCCATATCTTTTCCACAAAGTTATGCACCGCAGTCACTTCAATTTGGAAAGCCACAAACCCCGTCATACAAGGCTGTCCACGGCTTGCCCACCGCTTGCCCCACCTGTTGCCAACAGCTTTATCCCCAATTGCTTCAAAGCGGGTCCTGGCGGCTGACGCGTTCGGCGTTCCAGATCGGCATATGGCTTTTCCCACCGATTACACACCGGCTATCCACCCGCTTCTGCACAGGCTTGTCCACAGCGGCGCCTGCCCGCAACGGCTAGAATGGCCCATGAACTACCTTGCTCACGTATATCTGGCGCGGCACAGCGCTGCGGCGATGGTCGGTGCGATGCTGGGCGACTTCGTCAAGGCGAACGACGTGCTGGACTATCCGCCCGAGATCGCCCGCGAGATCCTCCTGCACCGGCATGTGGACAGCTACACGGACAGCCATCCCGTGGTGCGGGAAGCGCGCGAACTGTTCGGGGAAGGGCGCCGCCGCTATGCCGGCATCGTGCTGGATGTGTTCTACGACCACGAGCTGAGCCGTCACTGGGATGCCTGGTGCGACACACCGCGTCACGCACTCATCGCGCAGTTCTACCGTGCGTTGCAGGCCCATGAGGCGATCCTGCCGCTGCGGCTGCGCGAGATGCTGCCCTACCTGGTGCGCCAGGACTGGCTGGGCAGTTATGCGACGTTCGAGGGCGTGGAGGGAACGGTCGTGCGCGTATCGCGCCGCCTGAGCCGGAATGGCGAGCTGCTGCGCGACGGCATCGGCGACCTGGTGCGGCACCGGGACGCCATCGCGGCAGGCTTCGAACGCTTCTTCCCCGACCTGGTGCGGTTCGCGGAAGGGCGCCGGGAGGAACTGCTTACTTCTTCTGCTTGACCGGGCGCTGCCAGCCTTCGATCGTGACCTGCTTCGCGCGGGAGATCGTCAGCTTGCCGGCCGGGGCATTCTTCGTCAGCGTGGTGCCGGCAGCAATCGTGGCCCCCGCACCGACCGTGACGGGAGCGATCAGCTGGCTGTCACTGCCGATGAAGGCGTCGTCCTCGATGACGGTGCGGAACTTGTTGGCGCCGTCATAGTTGCAGGTGATGGCGCCGGCGCCGAAGTTCACGCGCGAGCCCATGTCCGTGTCGCCCACGTAGGCAAGATGGTTGGCCTTGCTGTGCGCGGCGATATTGCTGTTCTTGACCTCGACGAAGTTGCCGATGTGGACATCCTCGCCCAGTTCGGAACCGGGGCGCAGGCGCGCATACGGGCCGATGATCGACTTCGCGCCGACATTGGCGCCCTCGATATGGCACAGCGCCTTGATCTGCACGCCGGCGCCGATCGTGGCGTTGACGAGCATGCTGTGCGGGCCCACCGTCACACCATCCTCCAGCACCACCTTGCCTTCGAACACGCAGCCGACATCGATCGTCACGTCGCGTCCGCAAACGAGCTCGCCACGGATGTCGATACGCGCCGGGTCCATCACGGTCACGCCTTTTTCCAGCAGCGCCAGCGCCAGGTTGCCCTGGTGGATGCGCTCCAGCTGGGCCAGCTGGACTTTGCTGTTCACGCCCAGCACTTCCCACTCGGCTGCCGGGTGTGCCGACACGACTTCCACGCCGTCGGCGACGGCACGCGCCACGATGTCCGTCAGGTAGTACTCGCCCTGGGCATTATTGTTCTGCAGCGAGGCCAGCCAGGTCTTCAGGTGGCCGGTCGGGATGCACATGATGCCGGAGTTGATTTCCTTGATGGCACGCTGTTCCTGGGTGGCATCCTTCTCCTCGACGATGCGGACAATACGGCCGCCTTCGCGGACGATGCGGCCCAGGCCGAAGGGATCGGCCTGCACCACGGTCAGGATACCCAGCTTGTCCTGGCCCGCGGCATCGACCAGGCGCTGCAGCGATGCGGCCGTAGTCAGCGGCACGTCGCCGTACAGCACCAGCGTGGGGACGGATTCATCCAGCACCGGCAGCGCCTGCATCACGGCATGGCCCGTGCCCAGCTGCGGTTCCTGCAACGCGGCCGAGATATCCAGGCCGCCGGCCTTGTAGGATTCCAGCGCGGCCAGCACCGTGGCGCCGCCGTGCCCGTAAATCACACATAATTTAGTCGGAGCAAGGCTGCGTGCCGTGTCGATCACATGCGACAGCAGCGGCTTGCCAGCCACGGGATGCAGCACTTTCGGCAGGGCCGACTGCATGCGCTTGCCCATGCCAGCGGCGAGGATCACAACATTCATAAGCTCACTTCGGTTTAATTAATAATATGCAAAAGTCTAACATGCAGTCCCGTTCTTTCCGTACCTGGTGCGCCATCGCCCTGCTGGCGGTACTTGCCGCCTGCAGCTCCCTGAAACTGGCCTACAACAATGGCGACACGCTGCTGTACTGGTGGCTGGACAACTACGTGGACTTCGACGGCGACCAGCGCGCCGAGGTCAAGAAGGACATCGACAACCTGTTCCGCTGGCACCGCAAGACGCAGCTGCAGGACTACACCCAGTTCCTGCAGCGCGCCCAGAAGCAGCTGCAGTCCAACCCGTCGCCGGCCGACCTGCGCGCCGACTATGACGACATCCGCGCCCGCACCCAGGCCCTGCTGGTGAAGGCCGCGCCGGACATCGCCGACCTGGCGCTGTCGCTGAAGCCGGAACAGCTGGACCAGATGGAGAAGAAGTTCGAGAAGAACAACGTCAAGTTCCGCAAGGAGAACATGAAGGGCAGCCGCGACGACCAGAACGAGTTCCGCTACAAGAAATCGATGGAGCAGTTCGAGCTGTGGTTCGGCACCTTCACCAGCGAGCAGAAGGCCATCATCCGCAAGGCATCGGATGCCCGTCCGCTGGACAACAACATCTGGTTCGACGAGCGCCAGCGCCGCCAGCGCAACGTGCTGAACCTGGCCCGCAAGATCGTGCAGGAAAAGCCGAGCCGCGAGCAGGCCACGGCGCAGATCCAGGCGCTGATCCGCGACAGCTTCAGCCGCATGGACAACTCCGAGCGCAAGCCGTTCTTCGACAGCTACACCAACAGCACGATCGAGCTGGTGCACACCGTGATCCGGATCGCCACGCCGGAGCAGAAAGCCCATGCGCAAAAACGCATGCAGGGCTGGATCGGCGACTTCTCCACGCTGGCCGCCGAGGTGAAATAAGCTGAACATCGGGGACAGCCACCTATTCTGAAGCAAGATGCGTGGTGCTCCAGAACAGGTGCCTGTCCCGAAGGACGTGGCCTGTTCCCGAATAGCGTCCTGTGCTACGGTGGCATCTTCACCAACACCGAGCCCTGCCATGTCCCTTCCCGACGCCGCGCCCGCGGCCGATTCCCTTCCTGACGATGCATCCGCCGAGCCCGGCATGTGGCTCGGCATCGCCCAGCGACTCCAGGCGCTGGCCATGGCCGGCCTGGCATATGAACCGCACGTGTTCGACGCCGAGCGCTACCAGGAAGTGCTGGCGCTCAGCCACCGCATGCTGGCGCACCTGACGGACCAGCCGGTGGCCAGCTTCGCGGATGCCGTCGCCACCGAGCGCGGCTATCCCACGCCGAAGGTCGATATTCGCGCGGTACTGTTCCAAGGAACGGACCGCATCCTGATGGTCCGTGAAACCTTCGATGGCGGCCGCTGGTCGCTACCGGGCGGCTGGGCCGATGTGGGCTGCACGCCGTTCGAAGTCGCCGTGAAGGAAGTACGCGAGGAAACCGGGCTGGACGCGCAGGCCGTGCGTCTCCTAGCGCTGTGGGACAAGCGCCAGCATCCCCATCCGCCGCAGGCCTGGTATGTCTACAAGGCCTTCGTGCTGTGCCAGGCCACCGGCGGCGCGCTGCTGGCGCAAACGTCCGAGACCACCGAGGTGCGCTGGGTGGCGCAGGACGAGCTCCCGCACCTGCCACTGTCGACGGACCGCGTCACGCTGTCCCAGCTGAACACCCTGTTCGACTTCGCCCGCAATCCTGCGCTGCCCACGTTGTGTGACTGAAAAGTTTCCAAAAAACGGGGACAGTCCCCTTTTTTTGGAAATATTTTGCCGCCCACCAATGCCGGCGGCCGCGCATGTTTCCTGAAAAATGGGGTCTGTCCCCATTTTTCAGGAAACATGGCCGCTATAATGCCGCCTCCTGTCCATTCCCCTCTCTCATGCAGAAGAACAAGCCCGCCAAAGTCCCCGTCCACGGTCCCCAGCACAACCGGCAGGTGCGCATCATCGGCGGGGAGTGGAAACGCACGCCGTTGCCCGTGCTCGAAGCGATGGGCCTGCGCCCGACGCCGGACCGGGTACGCGAGACCGTCTTCAACTGGCTGAACCACCTGCGCGGCGACTGGGGCAACCTGCGCGTGCTGGACCTGTTCGCCGGCAGCGGCGCGCTCGGCTACGAAGCGGCCAGCCGCGGCGCGCAGCACGTGACGATGGCCGATGCCAATGCCACCATCGTCCGGCAGCTACAAACCATCCAGGAAAAGCTCAAGGCCACGAACGTGACGGTGCTGCGGGCCGATGCGCTGGCGCTGGCGCAATCGCTGGCCGGCCGCGCCCAGCAGTTCGACGTGATCTTCCTCGACCCGCCGTACCAGCAGGATTTCCTGTCGCGGGTGCTGCCCCTGTGCGCGAAGCTGGTGGCCGGGAGTGGCCTGGTGTACGCCGAATCGGGTGAACCGCTGCCTGCCGAGGATGCCCGGCCGGAGTGGATGGCAGGCTGGCAAGTGGTGCGCGAGGACAAGGCCGGCATGGTCCACTTCCACCTGCTGGAACGCGCCGCGCCCTGAGCGGAACGCCGGCCGGCCCTCTCGGCGTGCACTGTTTTCAGGCATAATGCGCCCTTGATTGAAGCATAAAGGGGGGAGCCGCAATGGTTGTAGCTGTTTATCCGGGCACGTTCGATCCGCTCACCCGGGGTCACGAGGACCTGGTGCGCCGCGCCTCCGGCCTGTTCGACACGCTGGTGGTGGGCGTGGCGGACAGCAAGAACAAGCGTCCCTTCTTCTCGCTGGAAGAACGCCTGGAAATCGCCAACGAGGTGCTGGGCCATTACCCGAACGTGCAGGTGGAAGGCTTTTCCGGCCTGCTGAAGGATTTCGTGCGCAAGCACGATGCGCGCGTGATCGTGCGCGGCCTGCGCGCCGTGTCCGATTTCGAATACGAATTCCAGATGGCGGGCATGAACCGCTACCTGCTGCCGGATGTCGAAACGCTGTTCCTCACCCCTTCCGACCAGTACCAGTTCATCTCCGGCACCATCGTGCGCGAGATCGCCCAGCTGGGCGGCGACGTATCGAAATTCGTGTTCCCCTCCGTCGACCGCTGGCTGCGCAAGAAGATTGCCGATACCGGCGATACCGAGGTGTAAGACCATGGCATTGATCATTACCGACGACTGCATCAACTGCGACGTGTGCGAGCCCGAGTGCCCGAACGAAGCGATCTTCATGGGTCCGGAAATCTACGAGATCGATCCGAACAAGTGCACCGAATGCGTGGGGCACTTCGACGAACCCCAGTGCCAGCAGGTCTGCCCCGTCGCCTGCATTCCCTTCGATCCCGCCTGGCGCGAAACGAAGGACGAGCTGTTCGCCAAGTACGAACGCCTGGAAGCGGCCAAGGCCGCCTGAAGCGCGCCGCCGCAAAAAAGCATGATCGTGCGTGAGCCGGATTCGGCGGTGGTATAGTGCAACGGCACTTCCCCAACCAGAATCCGGAGACACGATGAATGCCACCCGCAGAACATTGATCCACGGCGCCTGCGCGCTGCTGCTTGCCGCCAGCCTGCCCGCGCTGGCCGCCACCACCGTTGCCGACGTCAGGTTCGACGATACCGCCACCGTGCAGGGCCAGGCCCTGAAGCTGAACGGCGCCGGCCTGCGCACCAAGGTGATATTCAAGGTCTACGCGCTGGGCCTGTACCTGCCGGAAAAGAAAACCACCGCCAGCGACATCCTCGCCACGCAGGGTGCGCGGCGCGTGCAGATCGTCACGCTGCGCGACCTGTCCTCGGAAGACTTCGGCGACGCCTTCATGAAGGGCCTGAACGCGAATACCGACCAGGCCGAACGCACGCGGCTGCTGTCGCAAACCAAAACCTTCGGCGAGATGTTCGCCTCGATTCCCGGCCTGAAGAAGGGCGACGTGCTGCTGGTGGACTGGATACCCGGCACCGGCACCGTCTGCACGCTGAACGGCAAACAAATCGGCCAGACCGTGCCGGAACTGGCATTCTACAACGCGATCCTGCGGATCTGGATCGGCGACAAGCCGGCCGATACCGACCTGAAGCCGAAGCTGCTGGGGGGCTGAGCAGGTTCGCTAGTGAATATTGGATAGTTTTTGGGCGGATGCGGATTGCTATCATCCACAAACGAAAACCCGGGCCGAGACCCGGGTTTTTTCGATGTGTCGCCGGGGCGAACTGCGCGTCAGGCCTGGGAGGCGAGCGCGGCGTTGCGTTGAAGGCGCTGGGCCTTCGTCAACTTCGGCCGCACGACCAAGAAGGCAGCCAGCGCCAGCCCGCGCAGCAGGGGCCGGAACAGCACCAGGAAACCGATGGCCAGGGCGCATGCCAGCAGCAGTTGCAGCGCGTCCCCGACCGACAACGGCATGAACTGGGCGACGGACACAAAAGTAGGCATGGTTTCTCAGGTAGTTTAAAATCTGACGATAATATAGTGCAGCGCAACATATCAATCCAATTCTGTTTCCCAATACTAATCATCACCCTTCTGAATGACTGACTCATGAGCTTCCTGACGCTGGACTTGAACCTGCTGCGCGTTTTCGATGCCGTCATGACCGAGCAGAACCTGACCCGGGCTGCCGGCCATCTCGCCATGACGCAGCCCGCCGTCTCGAACGCCATCAAGCGCCTGCGCGAGAGCCTGGGCGACGAGCTGCTGATCCGAACCGCCTATGGCGTGAAGCCAACGCCCCGCGCCGAAGCGCTGTGGCCGTCCGTGCGCAGCGCGCTGGCGTCGCTGGAAGCGGCCGTGGCGCCCGGCTCGTTCGACGTGTCGAAAGCGCACGCCACCTTCCGGCTGGCAATGGCCGATGCCACGGCGGCCTTCTTCCTGCCCTCGCTGATGCGCTCGATCGAAGCGGAAGCCCCGGGCATCAATGTGCGCATGGTGCCGCTGACGACGCGCGAACCGCGGCCGATGCTGCTGCGTGGCGATATCGACCTGGCGGTGGGCTTCTTCCCCGGCGTGGCCGCGCAGCTGTCCTATGAAACGGCCTCGCCGATCCGGCACGAGCGGCTGTATTCGGGAACCTATGTGTGCGTGATGCGCCGCAATCATCCGCTGGCCAAGGGCGAGCTGACGCTGGACAGCTACTGCGAAGCGAACCACCTGCTGGTGAGTTTCTCGGGCCGCGCGCACGGCCTGGTGGACGAGGCGCTGGCCCAGCTGCAGCGCGAACGCCGCATCCTGTTGACGGTGAACCAGTTCTTCACGGCCGGCCGCGTGGTGGCCAACTCGGACCTGCTGACGGTGCTGCCGAAGCACCTGATTGCGTCGACCGGCATGACGGAAGCGCTGATCTACAAGGACCTGCCGTTCCAGCTGCCGGCCGTCCACCTGGACATGCTGTGGCACGAACGCGACGCCCGCAGCCCGGCCCACAAATGGCTGCGCGCCCAGATGGAAGGGGCCCAGCAGATGGCGATCCGCGCCCCGGCGCCCGCCGCGAAAGCCGAAACCCGCTGATCTGCAGCCGAGCCCGTGTCCACCTTGGGGTCAGCAACTGTGTCGCGTCTAACGTGTCACGGTAGCAGCCTCCCATGGCCGAGCGTCTCGTAGCACGGCGTTCATCGTAACGAGCAGCTTGCGCATGCAGGCGACGATCGCGACCTTCTTGATCTTGCCTACTGCGACAAGCCGCTCATAGGTGTTCTTTATCGCGCTGTTCGAGCGTATCGCAGCCAAAGTTGCCATGTACAGCACTGCGCGTACACACGCTCGCCCACCGAAGATTCGTCGCTTGCCCTGCATCCTGCCGCTGTCGCGGTTGTATGGACAGACGCCAACGAGAGCACTGACTTCGTGCCGAT
>NZ_VLLB01000011.1 GCF_007830455.1 Pseudoduganella lurida
GTGTGGAAGTGCAGTAATGCATTAAGCTAACTGATACTAATTGCCCGTAAGGCTTGTCCCTATAACCTTGACGGTTATAGTCAACAACAAGCATTTACCTGTGTTTGAGATACCCCACTTTACTTCTTCCAGATTCAGCAGTCGCGTTGCCCTATCGGGAACGAGACTGTGTACAAGTCATGCCTGATGACCATAGCAAGTCGGTCCCACCCCTTCCCATCCCGAACAGGACCGTGAAACGACTTTGCGCCGATGATAGTGCTGCAACCAGTGTGAAAGTAGGTTATCGTCAGGCTGTTATATAGAGAAACCCCCGTCAGTGATCTGGCGGGGGTTTTTCGCATTCTACGTGGATAATTTGCACTGCAAACCGCGCTTCTTGTTTTCGATCATGCAGCCCCCGGGGTTTTTATTTATCCTTCGGCGTTGGCGAACCGCCGCGTTTCTCTCCAAATTTCTTTCCAGTCGGTTTTCTCCCGGTAACAGCAAGTTATACTGTTCGCAGTATTTCATCGTGAGACAGAATGCTTCCGATTTTGAATCCCGCCTCCAATGTCGGTGTCGCAATGACAGCCCTGTATGGCTTGCTGGGACTGACTTCATTGCTGGTGCAGCGTCTCGCAAGGCCCACCGGAACGCTCCGGTCGCAGGTCAATGCCTGGTGGCGCATCTTCCCCTTCGTCACCATCGCACTGCTGCTGTATCCGCTTGGTCCGCTCATGCTGGGCTGCCTGATTTATGCGCTGGCCGTCAGTGAACTGATGCCGCATGCCGGCATGCCCGCCTGGCGAATGACAACGCATGCGATGCTCCTTGCGGCTTCGGTTGCAGTGCTGGAGTGGCAGCTACCAGCCACGGCCACTTTCCTCGTGCCGCTCTCGATTGCAGCAGCATTCTGTTATTTCCAGCAGTTCGCAGGCCGGACTCCATTGATCCACCTGCTGCTATTGCTGACGGCCTCCGTGGGCTGGATCCTCGCCCGCTTCAGTACCCTGTCATTCGGCACCGACGGCAACCTCGCGTGGCTGTTCTACCTGTTCATCGTCACTGCGCTCAACGATATCGGCCAGTTCGTTGCGGGCAAACTGTTCGGCAACCGCAGGATCGCACCGACCATCAGTCCGAACAAGACGTGGCAGGGCCTGGCCGGTGGCCTGGTCGTCTCGCAACTGGTCACGCTCATCCTGGGCACTTATCTGCAGCTTGGCGATGCCGGAACCCTGGCTCTCTACGCCGTGCTGCTGTCGCTGGGAGGCTTTGCCGGCGACCTGCTGTTTTCCGCGGCCAAGCGCTACCTTGGCATCAAGGATTTTTCGCAGCTGATTCCCGGCCACGGCGGGATTCTGGACCGGGTCGACAGCCTGGTCGTCACCGCGCCGCTGCTGTACTGCCTGCTGCTCAACCACCACTGAGGATCGCACGATGAAGCAAGAGAATCCCGCTGCCTGGGTCATGTCCGAAGCCGGTTTCGATGCCAACGACGGCACCCGCCTGTTCTACCGCACCTGGGCGCCCAGGGCACCCCGCACCGACGCACCGCAGCGCGCCCTGGTGTTCCTGCACCGCGGTCACGAACACTCGGGCCGCATCGCGCAGCTGGTGGAACGCTTCGCCTGCCAGCAGGACTGGGCCTTTGCCTTCGATGCGCGCGGCCATGGCCATTCGCCCGGCGAGCGCGGTGCGGCACCCGGTTTCGCCACGATGGTGGACGATCTCGATGCCTTCGTGCGCCACATCGCGCAGCTGCATGGCATCGCCGTCGAAGACATGCTGGTGGTGGCGAACAGCGTTGGCGCCGTCGTTGCCGCCACGTGGGTGCACGATTACGCGCCTCGCATTCGTGGCCTCATCATGGCTGCCGCCGCGTTCAGCATCAAGCTGTACGTGCCGCTGGCAAAGCCGGGACTGCGATTCGCCCGCAAGTTCAAGCCGAACCTGTTCGTCACCAGCTACATCCGTCCCGGCATGCTCACGCATTCGCCCGAAGAGGCGCAGGCGTATGCCAGCGATCCGCTGATCGCCAAGAGCATCTCCGCGCAGATACTGCTGGAGCTGGCCGATACCGCGGAGCGCATCGTGCAGGATGCGGCCGCGATCGACGTACCCGTGCTGATGCTCGTGGCGGACAAGGATTACGTGGTCCATGAAGCGCCGCAGAAGCTGTTCTTCGAGCGGCTATCGTCGCCGCTCAAGCGCTACGTGCGACTGCGCGACTGCTACCACGCCGTGTTCTACGAGCGCGACACCTCCGTCGCCATGCAGGCCAGCCGCGAGTTCGTCGAGGCCTGCTACGCCACGCAGCCGCTGCCGGCGGCGCACTACGCCGATGCCGACCGCACCAGTGCCAGCGCGCGTGCCTATGCGGCGCTGGAGCGCAACGAATACGGCACCGCCTTCACCCGCGCGTCGCATGCCATGCAGCGTTCGATGCTGAAGGCCCTGGGCCCGCTCAGCAACGGCATGCGCATCGGCCTCACGCACGGCTTCGACTCCGGCGAATCGCTCGACTACGTGTACCGCAACCAGGCCGGTGGCCGCCTGTTCGGCGCCTTCATGGACCGCGGTTACCTGGACGCCGTCGGCTGGCGCGGCATCCGCGTGCGCAAGGTGCAGCTGCAGGCACTGCTGGCGGACTGCATTGCCGCGCATGATGGCAGGACGCCGCTGCGCATCCTTGATATCGCCGCCGGTTCCGCGCGCTACATGCTGGAGACGGTGAAGCGCTTCCAGGAGCGCGACATCGAAGTGACGCTGTGCGACTATGCGCAGCACAACGTGGACCGCGCGCGCCAGCTGGCGGCGGACCTGCAGCTGCGCGCGAAAGTCGACTGTCGCCTGCGTGATGCGTTCGATCCGGCCAGCTATGCAGGCGAAGAAGGCCGCTACGACATCGTCGTCGTCTCCGGCCTGTTCGAACTGTTCACGGAAAATGCACCGGTGCTGACGGCACTGCAGGGCGTGGTGCGGAGCCTGAAGCCGGGCGGCTGCGTGATCTACACGGCGCAGCCCTGGCACCCGCAGGTGGAAATGATCGCCGGCACGCTGACCAACCACCGCGGCGTGCCGTGGCGGATGCGCCCGCGCCCGCAGGTGGAGATGGATGCGCTGGTGCGGCTGGCCGGCGCCGCCAAGGAACGTACCCTGATCGGCGTCGACGGCATCTTCACGGTGTCGGTGGCGCGCAAAGCCGCAGCGCCTGGCGCAGCCGGTTGAACGCGGTCAGCACGCACAGCACCAGCACCACCCACAGCAGGCCGTTGCTCCACACCGGCGCGACGCCTGCGCCGACCAGCAGGGCGATCACACCGAAGGCGAACGCCCGGTCGCTCTTGCCCATCGGGCCGTCGAAGCGGCGGCCCGCGCCCACGCCCTGCGCCAGCACGCCGGCAAATTCGGCCAGCAGGGCCAGCACCACGCCGGCCACAACGAGCGGCGCGGAAATCCCCGCAGCGAACGCAAACGGCAGGTACAGCGCCGCATCGGACACCTGGTCGCACATCTCGTTGAGCAGCGCGCCCAGCACCGTCTTGTTGCCCGTGGCATTGGCCAGCATGCCGTCGATCGCGTTCAGTGCCATGCGCAGCAGCAGGAAGGCCGGCAGGCCGTACCACAGGCCACTGCGTTCCGGCGCCCAGGCCAGCGCCGCACCGTAGGCGCAGGACAGGCACATCGCCACCAGCGTCACCTGGTTGGGCGTGATGCCGGCCCGTGCGAGAGCGGACAGGGTGGGGCGCAGCAGCTGCTGGAAGCGCGGTTTCAGCTGGTAGATCGAGAACGACACGGGCGAAGGCTCCTTGCATAGAGGCGGGCGATGAAACGGCTGCGGCTGTACCCCATGGCACAGTGCAGGAAGATCTGGTGGCCCTGGCGATGCTGCGCCGCCATCAGCGCCAGGATGGCACGCAATTGCGACGGGCGGGGCGCCTGCAGGTCCAGCAGCGGGAGGTGACGATACCATCCGCGGCGCAGTGCCGGCGTTTCCGGCAGCTCCGCGCACAGGTCGATCACGTGGCAGTCGGGCGGCAGCAGGCGGGCTTCCGCGTCGGCGAGGCGCCGGCCGATGAACAGGCCTGGCCCGGCAAGTTCGAACGGTGCACGATGCCGCTCGCGCCAGCGCACCAGCAGCCAGGTGAGCCGGTAGCCGGCGAGATAAGGCCAGTACAGAAGCCAGCTCGCAATGGTGTGGCGACCGTTGCGCTTGCGCGTGAAATGCGGATCGCGGCGCGCGTAGGCCAGCGCCACCAGCGCCAGGCAGGCCGCCCCGTACACGGCCAGCCAGTACCCGAGCAGGAACCAGCCGATGTGCAGCGTCACGCCCGCCATGAGCGCGTAGTAAAACGCGACAGTCGTCTGTCGCGTCGTGCCGGGCCGTACCAGCAGCGCCGCGGCCAGGCCCAGAAGCAGGCCGCCGGCGACGTCCAGCACATGATGCTGCCACGTGGTCAGGGTGCTGAGGGCCACCAGCGCGAGCCAGCCGCCCAGCACCGCGCGCCGCCAGCCGCCTAGCAGAGGATGCAACGCCAGCCAGAACACCACGCAGTACGCCACGTGCAGCGACGGCAGCTGGTTGAACGGCCGGTCGACGGCGTCCAGCAGGCGGTACGCGGCGCCCAGGAAAACGTCATCGAGGACGGGGCGGGACCAGGTAAACCGCGCCGGATACAGCGCAAAGACCAGCGCCGCGGCCACGGTGCAGAACAGCATGCGCCGGCTGACGACGCGCAGCGCCTCGGCGTGCGGCGCCGCCAGGAACACCAGTGTGAAGAAGATGCCGGACGTGGCATAGAACACGATCGTCCACGGCCAGAACGGCAGCCCGTGATCGGCTGCCAGCGCCACGCTATGCTGCGCCGGCAGCCGCGCCGCCATGTGCGCGCTGGCCTGGTAGCACAGGCCGAACACGAGCCAGTTGAGCAGCAGGTGCCCGGCGCGCAGGCGCCAGCCGAACGGCGGCGCGCGCGACGGCAATTGTGGAAGAGGCGGCATTTGTGCATTATGCATGGCATGCAATCAGCCCATCAATATGACAGCTGCCTGGTGCTGGCCGGCGGCGGTTTCCGCTTCGGCTACTACCTGGGCGTGCATGCCGCCGCAGAGGATTCCGGCCACGCGCCGGACGTGCTGCTGGCCAGCTGTGGCGGTGCGCTGGCCGCGGCGGCAATCGCGCGCCTGCCCGATGCGGCGGCGCGCAAGGCCTGGCTGCAGTCGCCCGAACTGTTCGCCTTCCTGGCGCGGCTCGGCTCCACGGCCCGCGCGGCGCCGCTGTCGGTGCTCGCTGCCGCGGCATGGCGCTGGCTGGACCGGTCGGCCGTCCCGCGCGTGCCGGACCTGTTCGACGATTACCTGTTCGAGCTGTCGTCGCCCTTGCCACTGCCGCCGCCGGGCACCAGCGACACGGTGGCCGTGGCCATCGTCGGCGGCCGGCTGCTGTTCGAACCCGGTGACGTGGGCCGGCCGCGCGGCGATCGCGCCCTGTTTGCCGAGACGGTATTTGGCAATGAGCGCGTGGCAGCGCTGCTGGATGACATGGAAGCCCCGGCCGCCGATTCGCGCTGGAGCAGCGGCGCCGTTGCCGCGCAACTGGAAACGGACAGCACCATGCCGCTGGAAGACGCGGTGCGCATCTCGCTGGCGGACATGGTCTACTTCCGCTGCCATACGTATGACAGCCGCCATTACACGGGCGGCGTGATCGACCTGTTCCCGGTGGAGATCGCGCAGCGGCTGGCGCGGCGGGTGGCAATGGAGCGCAAGCCGCCACTCAACCCCTGGCTGATGGCGCCGGCCTGGCGCCGCGTGCTGGGCATCGACGGGCCCGCGCGCCTGCGCCACGTGCATGCGCAGCCGTTGGATGCGTGGATCGACACGAGTGACGTCGGCCAGGCGCTGCGCGAACACGGCATGCGCAAGGCCATCTTCTGGCGGGACAACCGCGTCCGCCTGGTGGCGCCGGCCAGCTACGGGGCGTACCGCGTCCAGACGGAGGCGCAATGGCAATACGGGTACCAGCGCGCGCTGGCCGCCTTTCACCAGGAGGATCGTCCATGCGCATCATGATCATCGGCGGCACGCGGGGCATCGGCCTGGCCCTGGCCGAGCATTACAGCAAACAGGGCGCCACGCTGGCCCTGTGCGGACGCGACCCCGCGCGCCTCGCCGGGCATCCGCTGGCAAACGACCCGCACGTCACGCTGCATGCGGTGGAAATCACCGACCGGGCATCGGCCGAACGGGCGATGGACAGCTTCGGTCCGCTGGACCTGCTGATCGTGACTGCCGGCGCCTACACGGATGCGGCGGCCATCGCGGCAGACAAGGAAGCGACCTTGCCGGTACTGCACACGAACGTGGTCGGCCTGTGTCACGCGTTCGACGCGGCATCGGCCCGCATGCGCCGGCAGGGCCACGGCCAGCTGGTGGTGCTGGCATCGATCGCCGGCCTGCTGAAGGACTATCCGGGCGCCTCGCTGTACAGCGCCAGCAAGCGCGCCGCGCTGGCCATCTGCGACACCTACCGCAAGGCGCTGGCACCGTTCGGCATTGCCGTCACGGCCATCGTGCCCGGCTATGTCGATACGGCGCGCCTGCGCGAACTGAACGACGGCGATGCCGGCCGCAAGCCCTTCCTGCAGACGGAGGCGCAGGCTGTGCGGCATATCGTGGGCGCGATCGCGCGGCGCGAGGCCCGTTACGTGTTCCCGTGGCAGCTGCACGTACTGGTACGGCTGTTCAACCTGCTGCCACGGCCGCTGCAGGCGTTCCGCAAAAAATAAGAGCCCGCACGCGGCGGGCCCTCGATCAGCAACGAAACAATCAGAAGCGGTAAGCCAGCTTCACGACGCCGTAATCCACGCCGCTGTTCGGCTTCTTGATGCTGCCGTTCGAGAAGTGCTGGAACTTCACCGCCACTTCCCAGTTCTTGTTGAACACATAGCCAACGCCGATGTGGTCACCGAACTGGAACGCCGTCGACAGGCCGTCGTCGTTGTTGTCGTAGTGGTGCGACATCACGTGGGCGCCGATGCCCAGTTCCGCGTAGGCGCCCAGCTTGTTGGTGTTCTCGAAGCGGAACACGGGGGTGAAGCCGATATCGACGATGTGCGACTTGTCGCCGGGGACGTTCCTGTATTGGCGCAGCTGCCAGTAGCCGATGCTGGCGTCCCAGTAACCCGTCAGGTGGGTGCCGTTCGAATCGAACCAGCTCCAGCTCGGGTCCCAGTTCTTCGTCGCGCCGGCGCGGGCCATGCGCACCTTCGATGCGGTACCGAATTCGCCGTAGACGCCTTCCACCAGCGGACCTTCGGCGGCAAAAGCGGCATTTGCCGCCATCAATGCGGCCAGGGCCGCGATCATTTTCTTCATGTGCTGTGCTCTCAAAGTGACATGCTGTATGCGTAACGATACGGCAATCCGGATATTGTACCCATCTTCGCGAAAACGGGCCGGACGCACCCGATTTGCTAGAATCGCCGCCATTTCCGCACGTTCCGGGCTCAAAACATGGCATTTTCCACGCGAATCGCATTTCTCGGTATCGGCTTGATGGGGGAGCCGATGGTGCGCCGGCTGCTCGGGGCGGGCTTTCCGGTCACGGCCTGGAACCGCACCGCCAGCAAGGCCGCGGCGCTGGTGGACGCCGGCGCGATCGCGGTGCCGCTGCTGGTCGATGCGGTGCGCGACGCGGACATCGTCCTCTCCATGCTCGAAGCGGGACCGGTGGTCGGCGCCGTCATCGCGGCGGCCTTGCCGGCCCTGCGCCCGGGCACGCTGTGGATCGACATGAGCTCCACGCGCCAGTCCGAAGCCCACGATTTTCATGCCGCGCTCGCGGAAGCGGGCTGCCGCTTCGTCGATGCGCCCGTGTCCGGCGGCGTGGGCGGTGCGGGGGCGGGCACGCTGGCCATCATGGCAGGTGGGACGCCGGAAGACATCGACGAGGCCCGTCCCGTATTTGAAGCGATGGGCAAGGTCACGCGCGTGGGGCCGGCCGGCGCGGGGCAGGTGGCCAAGCTGTGCAACCAGCTGATCGTGGGCGGCACGCTCAACATCGTGGCGGAGGCGCTGCTGCTGGCGCATGCGGCCGGTGCGGATCCGGCGTCCGTGCGGGACGCGATCCGCGGCGGCTTTGCCGAAAGCCGCATCCTCGACGTGCATGGCCAGCGCATGCTGGAGCGCAATTTCATGCCGGGAGGGCAGGTGACGACGCAGCTGAAGGACCTGCACAACATCCTTGCCGCGGCGGCGGCGGCCGGTGTCGCGCTGCCTGTCACCAGCCTGGTGACGGAGCGCTACGAGTCGATCCGCGAGGTGTATCCGCAGGCCGACCATTCGGCGGCGCTGCTGGCGCTGGAGCGCCTGAATCCCGGCCAGCGCGTGGGCGGGGCGCCCGACCAGCTGCCTGCAGAGTAACGCAGCCGATAACGCAGCAAATTAACGCAGCGGCAGCGCCGTCTCCCAAAGCCGCACCCGAAACAATCGTCCATTCTGGCGGCACCTTCGCGCCGGGCGGGCGAACCGGGCTACCGCAGCGGCAGCGCCGCCTCCAGCCGCACCTGGAAGGAATCGCTCGTTCTGGAGGCACCTTCGCGCCGGGCGGGCAAACCGGTCTATCGCAGCGGCAGCGCCGTCTCCACCAGCCGCACCCAGAAGCTGGCGCCCACCGGCAGCAGGTTGTCGTTGAAGTCGTAGCTGCCGTTGTGCAGCACGCACGGGCCCAGGCCATGGCCGCCTTCGCGGTGATCTCCTTCACCGTTGCCGATGAAGATGTAGCAGCCCGGCTTCTCCTGCAGGAAGAAGGCGAAGTCCTCGGCGCCCATCGTCGGCTCCACGTTCGTGTTCACCTTGTCTTCGCCGACGACGGCCTTCATCACCCCGGCGGCAAAGCGCGTTTCGTTCGCGTGGTTGATCAGTGGCGGGTAGTTGCGCTTGAACTGGAAGTCCACTTCGGCGTCGAAGCTGGCGGCGATGCCTTCGGCCAGCGCGCGCATGCGGCGCTCGATCAGGTCCAGCACGGGCGTTGTGAAGGTGCGCACGGTGCCCACCAGCTGCGCCGTGTCGGGAATCACGTTCGTCGCACTGCCGGCATGGATCTGCGTGATCGACAGTACGGCCGTGTCCAATGGGCTCTTGTTGCGGGTGATGATCGTCTGCCAGGCCTGGGCGATGTGCACGGCAATCATCACGGGATCGATGCCGTTGTGCGGCTGGGCCGCATGGGCGCCCTTGCCCCTGACCGTCACGTGGAATTCGTTCGACGAGGCCATCATCGGCCCCTCGCACACATTCATCGTGCCGGCCGCATAGCCGGGCCAGTTGTGCATGCCATAGATGGCTTCCATCGGGAAGCGCTCGAACAGGCCGTCCTCGATCATCTTGCGCGCGCCGGCGCCGCCTTCCTCGGCCGGCTGGAACACCAGGTAGACGGTGCCGTCGAAGTCGCGCTGCCGGGCCAGGTGGTAGGCGGCGCCCAGCAGCATGGCCGTGTGGCCGTCATGGCCGCAGGCGTGCATCTTGCCGGGGTGGCGCGAGGCGTGCGCGAAGGTATTCACTTCCTGCATCGGCAGCGCGTCCATGTCGGCGCGCAGGCCGATCGCACGGGGCGAGGTGCCATTCTTGATGATGCCCACCAGGCCCGTGATGCCGATGTTGCGGACGACGGGAATGCCCCATTCCGCCAGCTTGGCGGCCACGGCATCGGAGGTGCGCACTTCTTCGTAGGACAGTTCGGGATGCGCATGCAGGTCGCGGCGGATCTGCTGCAGCGCGGATTGAAACGCAATGATGGGTTCGACGAGTTTCATCTGGCTCTCCAGGTGAGGTCTGTCGCGCAGACGGAGCCGGCTGCGCGCTGTGTGGGCCATAGTAGCGATCGGATCATTGTAGCCCTTATAACACTCGCCCGGCCACCCCCTCGGCCCGAGCATTTGCCGGCGCGATCGTTTACCATGGTGGATTGCTTTCCACTGCCCGACCGGATTCACATGACTACCACCCAGGTGCGCGCGACCTGCCCGCACGACTGCCCCGACACCTGCGCCATCCTCGTGACCGTCGAAGACGGCGTGGCCACCGAGATCAAGGGCGACCCCGACCATCCCACCACCGCCGGCGTGCTGTGCACGAAGGTGGCCCGCTATGCCGAGCGCACCTATTCGCCGGACCGGCTGCTGTACCCGCTGCGCCGCGTCGGCAGGAAGGGCGAGGGCCGGTTCGAGCGCATCAGCTGGGACGAGGCGCTCGACGAGATCGCCGCGCGCCTGAAGCCGCTGGCCGCCACGGCGCCGGAAGCGATCCTGCCGTACAGCTACTGCGGCACGATGGGCCTGCTGCAGGGCGAATCGATGTCGCTGCGCTTCTTCCACAAGCTGGGCGCCTCGCTGCTGGACCGCACCATCTGCGCGATGGCCGGGTTCACCGGCTACAAGTACACGATCGGCGGCTCGATCGGCACGGACCTGGAACAGTTCCAGGACGCGAAAGTGATCCTGATCTGGGGCGGCAATCCGATCGCCTCCAACCTGCACTTCTGGATGCGCGCCCAGGAAGCCAAGCGGCGCGGCGCCACGCTGGTGGCCATCGACCCGTACCGCTCGCTCACGGCCGAGAAGTGCCACCTGCACGTCGCACCGATGCCGGGCACCGATGCGGCGCTGGCGCTGGGCATGATGCACGTGCTGATCGCCGAGAACCTGGTCGACGAGGACTACATCATCCAGTACACGCTGGGCTACGGGCAGCTGAAGGAGCGCGTGGCGGAATGGACGCCGGCGCGTACGGCCGCGACCTGCGGCATCCCGGAAGAGCAGGTGCTGCAGCTGGCGCGCCTGTACGGGCAGGCGGCGAAGGAGGGCGATCCGGTGGCGATCCGCGTCAACTACGGCGTGCAGCGCGTGCGCGGCGGCGGCATGGCGGTGCGCAACATCGCCTGCCTGCCGGCGCTGGTCGGCGCCTGGCGCCATGCGGCGGGCGGCATCCAGCTGTCCACCTCCGGTTCCTTCCCCACCAACAAGCCGGCGCTGCAGCGTCCCGACCTGCTGCCGGACCTGGCGAAGCTGCCGCGCACCATCAACATGACGACGATCGGCGACGATCTGCTGCGCCCCGCCTCGCCCGAATTCGGTCCGCGCGTGGATGCCGTCATCGTCTACAACTCGAACCCCGTGGCCGTGGCACCGGATTCGTCGAAGGTGCAGGCCGGCTTTGCCCGCGAGGACCTGTTCACGGTGGTGCTGGAACAGTTCCCCACCGATACGGTGGACTACGCCGACATCGTGCTGCCGGCCACCACGCAGCTGGAACACACGGATGCGCACCTGGCCTACGGCCACCTGTACATGATGGCCAACAACCCGGCCATCGCGCCGATGGGCGAGGCCAAGCCGAACACGGAGATCTTCCGCCTGCTGGCCGCGCGCATGGGCTTCACGGACGACTGCTTCCGCGAATCCGATGACGAGATGGCGGCCAGCGCCTTCCGCAAGGACGACGCCCGTGCCATCCACTTCGACTGGGATTCGCTCAGGCAGAAGGGCTGGCAGAAGCTGGCCATGCCGGATGCCCCGTTCGCGCACGGCAGATTCCCCACACCGTCCGGCAAATGCGAGTTCTTTTCGGCGAGCATGGCGGCGGACGGTCTCGATCCGCTGCCGGCCTACATCGCCAACTACGAATCGGTGGCATCGACGCCACAGCTGGCAGAAAAATACCCGCTGGCAATGATCTCCCCGCCGGCGCGCAATTTCCTCAATTCCACGTTCGTGAACGTGCAGAGCCTGCGCGCCACGGAGGGCGAACCGCGCCTCGACATCCATCCTGACGATGCGACAACACGTGCCATCAACCACGGCGATATGGTGCGGATCTTCAACGATCGGGGGGCGTTCGTGTGCAAGGCGCGGGTCACGGACAAGGCCCGCAAGGGGCTCGTGGTGGGGCTGTCGATCTGGTGGAAGAAGCTGGCCGGCGATGGCAAGAACGTCAATGAAGTCACCAGCCAGCGCCTGACCGACATGGGCCGCGCGCCAACGTTTTACGATACACTGGTGCAGGTCGAACGTGTCTCATGAGTAGGAACCATGCGGAAGATTGCCCGCACCTTCATCCCCGCCAGCAAACGTGCCAGGTACCTGCTGGCCGGGCTTTCCTGCGCGGCGATGCTGGCCGGTTGCGCGCAGGTGAAGTACTACGTGCAGGCGGCGCAGGGCCAGTATTCGCTGTGGTCCGATTCGCGTCCCGTCGATGACTGGCTGGGCGATCCGAACACCGAACCGAAGCTGCGCGCCCGCCTCGAGAAATCCGTCGTCATCCGCAAGTTCGCGGTCCAGCAACTGGGCCTGCCGGACAACGCCAGCTACAAGCAGTACGCGGCACTGAACCGTCCCTTCGTGCTGTGGAACGTGGTTGCCACGCCCGAGCTGTCGCTGCGCCCGATCCAGTGGTGCTTCCCGATCGCCGGCTGCGTGGCCTACCGCGGCTACTACAACAAGGAAGACGCCATGGCCTATGCGGCGGAGCTGCGCGCCGAGGGCGACGACGTGCAGGTGGGCGGCGTGCCGGCCTACTCCACGCTGGGCTGGTTCAGCGATCCGCTGCTGTCCACCTTCATCAACTACTCCGATGCCGAGCTGGCGCGCATGGTGTTCCACGAGCTGGCGCACCAGGTGGTGTACATCCCCGGCGATTCGCGCTTCAACGAGGCGTTTGCTTCGGCAGTCGAGGAGGCCGGTGTCGACCGCTGGCTGGACCTGTACGGCAACGAGGCGATGCGCGAGGCCTACCTGCGCTACAGCACGCGCCGCAAGGAATTCCTCAACCTGCTGGTGAAGCACAGGCAGCGGCTCAGCGACCTGTATGCGGGCAAGGCCAGCACGAAGAAGAAGCGCGAGGAAAAGGCGCGCATCTTCGCGTCGCTGCAGTCCGAATACGCCGTGCTGAAAGCCAGCTGGGGCGGCTACGCGGGCTACGACCGCTTCTTTGCCGAAAAGCTCACCAATGCCCACCTCGCCGCCGTCGCCACCTATAATGACCTGCTGCCCGGCTTCAAGGCCCTGCTGGCCCAGGAAAAGACGTTTCCGCGCTTCTATGCGGCAGTGCAGCGCATGAGCAACCTGCCTTCCGTGGAGCGCAACGAGCGCCTGGCGCAGCTGGCCCAGGCTGCCATGCCCGCCCCGGTGAGCACGGTGGCGGACAATACCCTGCAGCGGCCGGGCGAACGCGTCGGCGGCCACTGACTGCGTCCTGGCACGGCCCGGGCGAAACAAAAAGCGCTTGCATACGGTCGTGCCTGCCGATAGCATCTGGTGTCGTGGATAGCACGAGCGTTCGTTTTTTTGGGACGGCTCCGGCACTGTGCGCCGGCCACGGTATAAAAACACGGAGACAAGAGGCACAGCATGGATAAAACCTGGTTGACATCGTACCCGCCCGGCGTTCCCGCCGAGATCGATACGCACCAGTACCGCTCGCTGGTACACCTGCTGGAAGAATCCTTCCAAAAATACGCGCAGCGCAAGGCCTACGTGTGCATGGACAAGTCCATCACCTACGCGGAGCTCGATGCCTATTCGAAGCGCATCGGCGCCTGGCTGCAGAGCCGCGGCATGAAGAAGGGCGCGCGCGTGGCGCTGATGATGCCGAACGTGCTGCAGTACCCGATCGCGATCGCCGCCGTGCTGCGCGCCGGCTACACCGTCGTCAACGTCAATCCGCTGTACACGCCGCGCGAGCTGGAACACCAGCTGGTCGATTCGGGCGCGGAAGCCATCATCATCCTGGAGAACTTCGCCGCCACGCTGGAAGGGGTGCTCGGTCGCACGGCCGTGAAGCACATCATCGTGGCCAGCATGGGCGAGCTGCTGGGCGTGGCGAAGGGCCTGATCGTCAACTTCGTGGTGCGCAGCGTGAAGAAGCTGGTGCCCGCATATTCGCTGCCGAACGCGGTGCGCTTCAAGGAGGCGCTGTCGCATGCGGGCAGCATGAAGCTCGTCCCGGTCGACCTGCACCACGAGGATGTCGCCTTCCTGCAGTACACGGGCGGCACCACGGGCGTGTCGAAAGGCGCCACGCTCACGCACCGGAACGTGATCGCCAACGTGCTGCAGACCGAAGTCTGGCTGCAGCCGGGCATGGCGAAGGCGCCGCAGGTGGAGGAGGTGTCGATCGTCTGCGCGCTGCCGCTGTACCACATCTTCGCGCTGACGGCCTGCGCGATGCTGGGCATGCGCATCGGCGCGCTGAACATCCTGATCCCGAACCCGCGCGACATCGGCGGCTTCATCCGCGAGCTGGCCAAGTACAAGTTCAACATGCTGCCGGCCGTGAACACGCTGTACAACGCGCTGGTGAACCATCCGGATTTCCAGCACCTCGATTTCTCCGGCCTGAAGATCGCCAACGGCGGCGGCATGGCCGTGCAGCAGGCCGTCAACGACAAGTGGCTCAAGGCCACCGGCGTGGCCATCATCGAGGGCTACGGCCTGTCCGAGACGGCACCCGTCGCCACCTGCAACCGCGCCGACAGCACGGCGTTTTCCGGCACCATCGGCCTGCCGATTCCGTCCACCGAAGTGCGCATCCTCGATGACGAGGGCAACGAGGTGGCGCTCGGCCAGCCGGGCGAGATCGCCATCCGCGGCCCGCAGGTGATGACGGGCTACTGGAACCGGCCGGACGAAACGGCCAAGGTGATGACCCCCGATGGCTTCTTCAAGTCGGGCGACGTGGGCGTGATGGACGAGCGGGGCTACGTGAAGATCGTCGACCGCAAGAAGGACATGATCCTGGTCTCCGGCTTCAATGTGTACCCGAATGAGCTGGAGGCGGTGGTGTCGGCCCATCCGGGCGTGCTGGAAGTGGCGTGCATCGGCGTGCCGGACGCGCATTCCGGCGAGGCCGTGAAGCTGTACGTGGTGCGCAAGGATCCGGCGCTCACGGCCGACACATTGATGGCCTATTGCCGCGAAAACCTGACGGGCTACAAGCGGCCGAAGCACATCGAATTCCGCGACGAGCTGCCGAAGACGAACGTGGGCAAGATCCTGCGCCGCGTGCTGCGCGACGAGGTGACGGACACGGCGGCCGACAAGGCCGACAGCAAGGCCACGGCGGCATGATGGCCGTGCCGCAGGCCGGCGCGGCCACGAGCCGCGCCGCAGGCTGAGACAAGCAAAACAAGACAAGAAAGAAGAGGCAACGATGGAAAAAATCTGGCTGGCATCCTATCCCGACGGCGTCCCTGCGGACATCGACGTGGGGCAGTACACCTCGGTGACGCACCTGCTGGAGGAATCGTTCCGCAAGTATGCCAACGAGAAGGCCTACGTCTGCATGGACAGGTTCCTCACCTATGCGGAAGTCGACCAGATGTCGCGCAAGTTCGGCGCCTGGCTGCAGGCGAAGGGCCTGGCGCCCGGTGCGCGCGTGGCGATCATGCTGCCGAACGTGCTGCAGTATCCGGTGGCGCTGGCGGGCATCCTGCGCGCCGGCTACACGGTGGTCAACGTGAATCCGCTGTACACGCCGCGCGAACTGGAGCACCAGCTGAAGGATTCCGGCGCCGAGGCCATCATCGTGCTGGAGAATTTCGCGCACACGGTGCAGGCCGTGCTGCAGGAAACCCCGGTCAAGCACGTGATCGTGGCCACGATGGGCGACCTGATGGGCACCGTCAAGGGCGCCATCGTCAACCTGGTGGTGCGCCACGTGAAGAAGATGGTGCCGGCGTTCTCGCTGCCGCGCGCCGTGCCGTTCAGGCAGGTGCTGGCCGAAGGGGGGCGCCTCACGCTGAACCCGGTGCAGCTCGGCCATGACGACATCGCCTTCCTGCAGTACACGGGCGGCACCACGGGCGTCTCGAAAGGCGCCGTGCTGCTGCACCGGAACGTGATCGCCAACGTGCTGCAGAACGAGGCGTGGCTGAACATGGCGCCGCAGAAGGAGCAGATCGTGTTCGTCTGTGCGCTGCCGCTGTACCACATCTATTCGCTGACGGTCAGCGCGCTGATGGGCATGCGCCTGGGCGGCCTGAACCTGCTGGTGCCGAACCCGCGCGACATTCCCGGCTTCGTCAAGGAGCTGGCCAAGTACCGCGTCACGGTCGTGCCGGCCGTGAACACGCTGTACAACGCGCTGCTGAACAATCCCGATTTCGCCAAGCTCGATTTCTCCAGCTACAAGGTATGCAACGGCGGCGGCATGGCCGTGCAGCAGGCCGTGGCGGACAAGTGGCTCAAGCTGACCGGCACGCCGATCATCGAGGGCTACGGGCTGTCCGAAACGTCGCCGGTGGCCACCGCCAACCGCGTCGACATCAAGGAGTTCACCGGCACGATCGGCCTGCCGATCCCGTCGACCGAAGTGGCGATCCTGGACGACGACGGCGTCGAGGTGCCGCTGGGCCAGCCGGGCGAGATCGCCATCCGCGGCCCGCAGGTGATGGCCGGCTACTGGCAGCGTCCCGACGAGACGGCGAAGTCGATGACGCCGGACGGCTTCTTCAAGACGGGCGACATCGGCATCATGGATGCGCGCGGCTACACGAAGATCGTCGACCGCAAGAAGGACATGATCATCGTCTCCGGCTTCAATGTCTATCCGAACGAAGTGGAAGGCGTGGTGGCCGCGCATCCGGGCGTGCTGGAATGCGCCTGCATCGGCGTGCCGGACAAGAACTCCGGCGAGGCGGTCAAGCTGTTCGTGGTGCGCAAGGATCCGAACCTGACGGCGGATGAGCTGCTGGCCTTCTGCAAGCACGAACTGACGGCGTACAAGAAGCCGAAGTACATCGAGTTCCGCGACGACCTGCCGAAGACGAACGTGGGCAAGATCCTGCGGCGGCAATTAAGGGATGAAAAGCCGGCCACCGAAAAGCGGGCTGCCTGATCGGGCGGGGCTCAGGCGCCCGCCATCCCCGCCTTCCCGTCCTCCACCGCGAACCGCGCCAGCGTCTGCAGGCCGCTGTCCGGATCGCGCACATCGTCGAGCCCCTGGAACAGCACCGAGGTGCGGGCCGGCGTGAGCTCGAACAGCATGAACCCCCGCCGGTCGCTGCGGCCATATCTGATGTGCGGGTTCATCGCCACGTACTGCGCCGTGCGCTCCTGCGGCCGCGAATTCGACGTCACTGAGGTGCCGCAGAATTCCGTCGCCACCACCGGGTTGCTCGATGCAGAGGGCCGCGTCGGATCGCGCCGCAGCTCGGCCGCATAGAACGTGTGCACGTCGCCGGACAGCACCAGCGGATTGGCCGCGCCGCTGCCCCGCACCGCATCGAGCAGCCGCTGGCGCGCCGCCGGATAGCCGTCCCAGCCATCGGTCCAGAAGCGGCCGTCGCTGGCGCGGCGCAGTTCTACCTGCGACGACTGCGCCATCAGCGTCTGCTGGGCCAGCACGTTCCAGCGCGCCGGCGAACTTTTCAGGCCTTCCTTCAGCCACGCTTCCTGCGGTGCCCCCAGCATCGTGCGCCGCACGTCGGCCAGCATCGCGCAGGCATTGCGGTAGACGGAGTTCGAGCCGCCCCGGCTGGGCCGCGGGCACGCCTGCGGCGAGCGGTACTGGCGGTTGTCCAGCACGTGGAAACGGGCCAGCCGGCCCCAGTCATAGCGCTGGACCATGCGCACGTCGTCGAAGCCACGGGCCGCGAAGCGCAGCGGCTGGTGCTCGCAGTAGGCCTGGTAGGCGGCCGCGCGGCGGGCCGCGAAGTCGGGCGACAGCAGCTCGTCGCGCAGGCCGCCGTAGTCGTTGGCCACTTCGTGGTCGTCCCAGGTGAGGATCCAGGGCGCCACGAGGTGGGCGGCCTGCAGGTCCGGGTCCGTCTTGTAGTGGGCGTAGCGGGCGCGGTACTGGTCGAGCGTGAAGCTCTCGTCGCGGCGTACGGCGCGCGCAGGATGCTGCCGGCTGTAGGCGCCCCATTCGTAGATGTAGTCGCCGAGGAAAGCGACGAGGTCGGGCGCGGCCTGCGCGATATGGCGGTGCGCCGCGTAGTGGCCGAATTCCCAATGCTGGCAGGACGCCACCGCCAGCCTCAGCGACGCCGGCATCGCGTCCGGCGGCGGCGCCGTGCGGGTGCGGCCGATGGCGCTCACGGCATCGCCCAGCATGAAGCGGTACCAGTACCAGCGGTCCGGCCGCAGGCCCTTCGCATCGACATGCACGCTGTGCGCGAGGGCCGGGCTGGCGGTGGCGCTGCCGCGCGCGGCGATGCGGCGGAAGGCTTCGTCCTCCGCCACTTCCCAGCGCACGGCAAAGGCCACGGGCGGCGTGGCGGCCGCGTTCAGCGGATCGAACAGGATGCGCGTCCACAGCACCACCGAGTCGGGCAGCGGCGAGCCGGAAGCGACGCCGAGCGTGAACGGGTAGGGCTGGTTGCGCGGCGCGCCGGCCACCGGCAGGAAGGGCGCGAGCGCCGCCAGCCCGGCCACGCGGGCGCCGGTAAGCAGCAACTGCCGGCGGCCGTGCATGGTGGCTCCCGGATCAGGCGTGGATCAGGCTGTCCAGCGGCGGCACCGGGCGGGGCCGGCGGTCCGGGCCCGTCGCCACGTAGGTCAGCGTGGCCTCCGTCACCTTCACGATGTCCGCCTGCAGCCGGTTGCGCTCGGCGTACACCTCCACGTTGACGGTGATCGACGTGTTGCCCACCTTGACGATATCGGCATAGAACGACAGCAGGTCGCCCACGAAGACGGGATTCTTGAACACGAAGGAATTGACGGCGATCGTCGCCACCCGGCCGTTGGCGCGGCGCGTGGCCGGCAGCGAGCCGGCGATGTCGACCTGGGCCATGATCCAGCCGCCGAACACGTCGCCGTACACGTTCGCATCGGCCGGGGCCGGCATCACGCGCAGCTCCGGCATCTTGCCGGGCGGCAGGCAGTTCGGCACGGGGATGGCGGCGGGCGAGACAGGTGTAACAGGCGTGTTTTCGGGCGTGGTCATCGTCGAATCGGGTTGAGGGCTACAATGGGGCCGATTGTAAACCACTGCCAGCCTACCGCCCGTCATGCGTCGTTCCTCCCCTTCTGCCGAACCGTCCCCGCCACCCCGTCCCGGCCGCAGCGATCTTGCCACTTTAAAAACATTGTTACCTTATCTGTGGGTGTACAAGTGGCGCGTGGGTCTCGCGCTGCTGGCACTCGTGGGCGCCAAGCTCGCCAACGTGGGCGTGCCCGTGGTGATGAAGCACCTGGTCGATGCGCTGACCCTGCAGCCGGGCGATCCGCGTACCGTGCTCGTGCTGCCGATCGGCCTGCTGGTTGCCTATGGCGCGCTGCGGCTGGCCACCACGCTGTGCACCGAGCTGCGCGAATTCCTGTTCGCCCGCGTCACGCAGCGTGCCGTGCGCACCATCGCCCTGCAGGTGTTCCGGCACCTGCATGCGCTGTCGCTGCGCTTCCACCTGAACCGGCAGACCGGCGGCATGACGCGCGACATCGAGCGGGGCACGCGCGGCGTCGGCTCGCTGATCTCGTACACGCTGTTCAATATCCTGCCCACGCTGGTGGAGATCACGCTGGTGCTGGGCTACCTCGTCACGCATTACGACATCTGGTTCTCCATCATCACGTTCAGCGCGCTGGTGCTGTACATCGCCTTCACGGTCACCGTCACCAACTGGCGCACGCACTTCCGCCGCACGATGAACGACCTCGACTCGAAGGCGAACACGAAGGCGATCGACTCGCTGATCAACTACGAGACCGTCAAGTATTTCGGCAACGAGGACTACGAGGCGCGCCGCTACGACGAGGGCCTGCAGCATTATGAATCGGCGGCGGTGCGCTCGCAGACGTCGCTGTCCCTGCTCAACACGGGCCAGTCGGCCATCATCGCCAGCGCCGTCACGCTGATCCTGTGGCGCGCCACCGTGGGCGTGATCGACGGCACGATGACGCTGGGCGACCTGGTGCTGGTGAACTCGTTCATGATCCAGCTGTACATCCCGCTCAACTTCCTGGGCGTGATCTACCGCGAGATCAAGCAGAGCCTGGCGGACATGGAACGCCTGTTCGCGCTGCTGGACGAGAACCGCGAGGTGGCCGATGCGAAGGATGCCCGGCCGCTTGTCACGCAGGGCGCGGCGGTGCGCTTCAACCACGTGGACTTCAGCTACGAGGCCAAGCGCCAGATCCTGTTCGACGTGGACTTCACCATCCCGGCCGGCACCACGACGGCCGTGGTGGGCCATAGCGGCTCGGGCAAGTCGACCCTGTCGCGGCTGCTGTACCGCTTCTACGAAGTGAACGGCGGCGCGATCACGATCGACGGGCAGGACCTGCGCGCCGTCACGCAGGATTCGCTGCGCCATGCGATCGGCATCGTGCCGCAGGATACGGTGCTGTTCAACGACACGATCGAGTACAACATCGGCTACGGCAAGCCGGGCGCCACGCACGACGAGATCGTGGCCGCCGCGCGCGCCGCCTCGATCCACGACTTCATCGACAGCCTGCCGGATGGCTACCGCACGATGGTGGGCGAACGGGGGCTGAAGCTCTCCGGCGGCGAGAAGCAGCGCGTGGCGATCGCACGCACCCTGCTGAAGAACCCGGCGATCCTGATCTTCGACGAGGCCACCTCGGCCCTCGATTCGAAGTCCGAGCAGGCTATCCAGGCGCAACTGAAGGAGATCGCGAAGAACCGCACCACCATGGTCATCGCGCACCGCCTGTCGACGGTGGCCGATGCCCACCAGATCCTCGTGCTGGACCATGGCCGCATCGTCGAGCGCGGTACGCATGCGGCGCTGCTGGCGGCCGATGGCGTGTACGCGCAGATGTGGGCCCGCCAGCAGGCCCGCGCCGATGCGCCGGAGGAGGCCGTCGCCGGGGTGGACGCCTGATCGTACCTGTCGGCCCCGTTGACACCAGCGCCGGGGCCGCTTTTGACTGCGCAGTAAGCCACTGATCCGTAAGAATTTTTACCGATGGCGCGCAATTTGCCTTGCTGTAGCCGGGGCCGCGCTGCGGCCGGTTCGGGGAGGTTGCCGTGGGAAGCTTGCCTGCCACCGTCGTTGGCATCGGTCTCGGCATCGCCGCGCTGCTGGCCTGCCGGCCTGTATCGGCGCTGGAGGTGATCGAGCTGCCGGCGGCAGGGTGGACCGACGCTACTGCGCCCGCCGCCACGCTGCCGTGGAACGGCACGGCGGCCGCAGGTCCCTGGCCCGCGCCAGGCAGCATCCTGGCCTTGACGGACGCGCCGCTCCCCGCTGCCGAAGCACTCCTGCCCCCATCGGGCTTCGCCGGCCCGGCTTCCGCACCACCGATTCCCGTGCCGGAACCCTTGTCGGTGCTGATGCTGGCCTGCGGCCTGCTGCTGATCATGCCGGGCACCTGGATCCCGCGCTGGTACCGGCTGGGCGACCGCATCCCGCTGACGGCGCGGAGGGCCGGATGAGCAGGCTCGCCACCGCCGCGCGCGTCGTGCTGGGCGCGCCCGGCATCGTCAATGCGGACGGCGAACTGCGGCTCACCGTGCCAGTGCGGAACGTGGGCGACACGTCGCTGGCCGGCCTGGCGGTGCGGGCCGTCACGCTGGGCGGCGCCGTGCGCACCAGTCCCGCCGCGTTCCCCCTCGTGCTCGGGCTGCTGGAGGCCGGCGGGGTCGCCACCATCGCGGTGCGCTTCCGCGATCCGGCGCTGTTGCCCGGCACGCGCTGCCTGCTGTCGCTTACCGTCAGCCATTTCGTCCACGGTGCCGGCCATCGTGCCGCAGGCAGGCAGGTGCACAGCCTGGTGCTGAACCGCTGCGTGCAGATTCCGCCGCCGACCTGCGCCGCCGCGGCGACCCTGCACGCGCGCGTGCGCACGGAGCGTGCCGCCGGCAGCTGGCGCTACACGCTGTACAACGACGAAGCAGCCGATTCCGGGCTGTACCTGTCGGCGCTGGCGCTGATGGTGTCGGCACCGGTGGCGATCCTGGGCACGCCGCCCGGCTGGCGCGGTGAAACGGATGGCTACAGCTACGTGTTCTGGCGCGCGGCAGATTACCTGCCGCCCTATCCGAACCACCTGATGCCGGGCGACGTGCTGGAAGGCTTCGTGCTCGGCAGCCCGCGCACGGCGGCGCAGGCCTCGGCCGCCGCGCTGGCGAGCTGGAACCATAGCGCCGACACGGCCGGTCCCGTGCTGGCCGGCGATGTGCTGACGCCATATTGAAAACCCGGCAAGGCGGGAGGGCGAATGGATGCGCTGCGTGCAATCGGCGTCACGGTACCGCTGGCGGCACTGGCGGGGCTGCTGGCGGCCGGTGCGCTGGGCCTGCTGGCGCTGGCCTGGGCACTGTGGCAGACGCACGCAACGGGGGCGGGCCGCCGCGCCTGCGGGCGGCCGCTGCGGCGCGGCGATCCGCTGCCGTTCTTCATGGCGCTGGCGCTGGACGGCCGCCCGGTCCCTTCCGCCGCGCTGTTTGCCGAAGGGCGCGACATGCTGCTGCTGTTCGTCGGCCCGGACAGCGCACCCTGCCGCGCCTTGCTGGAAGCGCTGCTGCCGCGCCGCGGCCATCCGGACAAGCTGGTGGTGATTGCCGACGGCCGGCTCGATGCCCGCCTGGCGCAGCTGGGCCAGCTGGCCGGCCACGAAGTGCTGCTGCAGCAGGATGGGGCGGCGAGCCGGCGCTGCGGGGTGGCGGTCATGCCCTGCGCGCTGAAGGTGCGGCGCGACGGCATCGTGGTGGCGCCCCCCGTGGTCGGGCGCGATGCGATCCTGGGCCTGGCGGGGCCGCCGCACGGGCGCGGACCGCGGCGGCCGCGCGTGTCGGTGCTGCCCTAGCATCCGGAAAACGCGGGCGAAAAAAAACCGGACGAGCCGTCCGGTTTTCGATGGCAGGGGCGCCGTTCAGTTGAGCGGCGCGGTGGCCACATCCTTCTCGGCCGGCGCCGTCAGTTCGCCTTCCCACTTCGCCACCACGGCGGTGGCGATGCTGTTGCCGATCACGTTGGTGGCCGAGCGGGCCATGTCCAGGAAGTGGTCGATCGACAGCAGCAGCACCAGGCCCGCTTCCGGGATATTGAACTGCGACAGCGTGGCGGCGATCACCACCAGCGAGGCGCGCGGCACGCCGGCCATGCCTTTCGACGTGAGCATCAGCACGGCCATCATCGAGATCTGCGTGCCCATCGACAGCTCGATGCCGTAGGCCTGGGCGATGAACACGGCGGCGAACGTGCAGTACATCATGGAGCCGTCCAGGTTGAACGAGTAACCGATCGGCAGCACGAAGGCGGCGATGCGGTTGCGCACGCCGAAGCGCTCCAGGCCTTCCAGCGTTTTCGGGAACGCCGCTTCCGAGGAGGCGGTGGAGAAGGCCAGGATCGTCGGGCCGCGCACTTCCGTCAGCAGGTCGAAGATGCGCTTGCCCAGGAAGATGAAGCCGGCCGCGATGAGCAGGCCCCACAGCACGGCGATGCCGAAGTAGAACTCGGCCATGAACACGCCGTAGGTCTTCAGCACGATCAGGCCTTCCTTGGCGATGATGCCCGAGACGGCGGCAAACACGGCCACCGGCGCGAACTGCATCACGTAGCCCGTTACCTTCAGCATCACGTGGGCTACGCCGTCGACCACGTCGATCATCGGTTCGGCCTTCTTGCCCACGGCGGCCGCGGCCAGGCCGAAGAACAGCGAGAACACCACGATCTGCAGGATCTCGTTCTTGGCCATGCCGTCGATGATGGAAGCAGGTACCAGGTGAGTGATGAAATCCTTCAGCGTCAGGCTGCTCGTTGCCAGGTCGGCGTGGCCGGTGGCGGCCAGCGTGCCGGCCAGCGCATCGCCCGGGCGGAAGATATTGACCAGCACCAGGCCCAGCGCCAGCGACATCACGGAAGCGATGAAGAACCACGCCAGCGTCTTCACGCCGATGCGGCCCACGTCGCCCGCGTCGCCCATGCGGGCGATGCCCACGACGAGGGTGGAGAACACCAGGGGCGCGATGATCATCTTGATCAGGCGGAGGAACACGGTCGTGATCAGCGACATCGCGTCGCTGTACGAGGCGGGCGCCGCCATCGTCGTGTTCAGGATGTAGCCGGCCAGGATCCCCAGTGCCAGTGCCACCAGGATCCAGGTGGTCAGGCGGTTTTTCTTCTCCATGCGTCTGTCTCTCCATCTGTCGGCCGCGCCGTGGCGGATAGCGTGCGGGCCGGGGTTGCCTTTGCCGGGGTGCCGTCCCCGGTATTTCAGCGGATCGCGCTATGATGTCGCGCGGCCATGTTGAATTTTTAGGCAGTTTAATTGATAAGGTCGGCAGTATCCGTGTGCCCTCCCGCACTGTCAAGCGCGGGTTCGCGCGGCGATTGCGACGAAAATAAACCGCTTGCGCCGGCCTCTTCACCATCTGACCGTCCATGATCGACATAAACAACATCAGCAAGTGGTATGGCCCGTTCCAGGTGCTCACGGATTGCACCGCGCATGTCGCCAGGGGCGACGTGATGGTGATCTGCGGGCCGTCCGGCTCGGGCAAATCCACGCTGATCAAGACCGTCAACGGCCTGGAGCCGTTCCAGCAGGGCGAGATCCTGGTCGACGGCACGTCGGTCGGTGCGCCGGGCACGAACCTGCCGCAGCTGCGCTCGCGCATCGGCATGGTGTTCCAGAACTTCGAGCTGTTCCCGCACCTGTCCGTGCGCGACAACCTCACTCTCGCCCAGATCAGGGTGCTGGGGCGCACGCGTGAGGAGGCGAACGAGCGGGGCCTGAAGTACCTGGACCGCGTGGGCCTGCTGGCCCAGCAGGACAAATTCCCGGCCCAGCTCTCCGGCGGCCAGCAGCAGCGCGTGGCGATTGCCCGCGCGCTGGCGATGGACCCGATCGCGATGCTGTTCGACGAGCCCACGTCCGCCCTCGATCCGGAAATGATCAACGAGGTGCTGGACGTGATGGTGGGCCTGGCCGGCGAGGGCATGACGATGCTGGTCGTGACGCACGAGATGGGCTTTGCCCGCAAGGTGGCCAACCGCGTGCTGTTCATGGATGGCGGGCGCATCGTCGAGGACAGCCCGAAGGACGCATTCTTTGCCGCGCCCCGTTCGGAACGGGCACGCGAGTTCCTCGCCAGGATCATCCATTAAGTCCGGGGCACTGCGCACCGAGCCGCCCAGCGCGTAAAATATCGCATCCCCCGCATTCCATCCGTATTCCACCCATCCTTAGAGCCGTCATGTCCACCACCTTCGAAGCGCCATCCTCCCTGACGATCATCCGCCCCGACGACTGGCACCTGCACCTGCGCGACGGCGCCACGATGGCCAGCGTGCTGCCGCACAGCGCGCGCCAGTTCGGCCGCGCCATCGTGATGCCGAACCTGCGCCCGCCCGTCACCACCGTCGCCCAGGCCGCGGCCTACCGCGACCGCATCCTGGCCGCGCTGCCGGCCGGCGTGGCGTTCGAGCCCCTGATGACGCTGTACCTGACCAACAACACGTCGCCGGACGAGATCCGCCGCGCCGCCGATTCCGACTTCGTGCATGCCGTGAAGCTGTACCCGGCCGGCGCCACCACCAATTCCGATGCGGGCGTGACCGACCTGGTCAACTGCTTCCCGGTCCTGGAAGTGATGCAGGAAGTGGGCTTGCCCTTCCTCGTGCACGGCGAAGTGACGGATCCCGAGATCGACCTGTTCGACCGCGAAGCCGTGTTCATCGAGCGCGTGATGCGCCCCCTGCGCAAGAACTTCCCGGCCCTGAACGTGGTCTTCGAACACATCACCACCAAGGATGCGGCGCAGTACGTGGCCGAGGCGGAAGGCCCGATCGCGGCCACCATCACGGCGCACCACCTGCTGTACAACCGCAACGAGATCTTCAAGGGCGGCATCCGTCCCCATTACTACTGCCTGCCCGTGCTCAAGCGCGAGGAGCACCGCCTGGCGCTCGTGACGGCCGCCACCAGCGGTGACGAGCGCTTCTTCCTCGGCACCGACTCGGCGCCGCACGCGCAGGGCGCCAAGGAAGCGGCCTGCGGCTGCGCCGGCTGCTACACGGCCCTGCATGCGATGGAGCTGTACACGGAAGCGTTCGAACGGGCCGGCGCGCTCGACAAGCTGGAAGCGTTCGCCAGCCTGAACGGCCCGGCGTTCTACGGCCTGCCGCCGAACGAAGGCACCATCACCCTGCAGCGCGAACAGTGGACGCTGCCGCAAACGCTGCCGTTCGCGGACCAGCAGATCGTGCCGCTCAATGCCGGCGAAACGATCAACTGGAAGATGGTCTAAGCGTTGGCGGGCGCCGCGGTGCTGCCGCCGGTCGACTGGTCCCGCCCGTGGTTCGCCGCCGTGCGGCCGGCCGCGGCCGCGGTCGATCCGGCAGACATGACCGGCACGTTCACGGCGCGCGCCCGGGCGCTGGGGCTGGCGAACTTCGCCGGCCTGCCCGTGTCGTTCGTGCCGCAGTCGGCGCTGCCGGAGGGTACGGCGTACGAGGAACACATCGGCGCCACCGGCTGCGTCCCCACGCGCGACAACCTGCATGATTTCTTCAATGGCCTGGTGTGGTTGTCGTATCCGCTATTGAAGCGCGAGATCAATGCGCTGCAGGCGGCGCAGATCGCCCGCGACGGCATCCGCAACGAGCGCGGGCCGGCGCGCGATGCCGCCACGCTGCTCGACGAGAACGCCGCGCTGCTGGTGGTGGCGGACGATGCGGACGGCCGGGCGCTGGCCGATGCGCTGCGCCACCACCGCTGGCGCGAGGCGTTCGTCGACCGCGCTGCCTCGTTCGGTCCGCCCGGTTCGGCGGCGCCGGCCCAGGTCTGGCTGTTCGGCCACGCGCTGATGGAAAAGCTGATGGCGCCGTACAAGGCGATCACGGCGCACACGCGCGTGATCGCCGCGCCACCGGATTACTTCACCCTGCCGCGCGACGGGCAGCAGGCCTGGATCGATGCGCACCTGGCGCAGTCGCTGCGCAGCGAAGGCCTGCACAAGTCCGCCTTCACGCCGCTGCCCGTGCTGGGCATTCCCGGCTGGTGGCCGGTGCAGGACGATGCGTTCTATGATGACGCAGCCGTGTTCCGGCCGAAGCGCACCTTTAGTCCAGTACCCGCAGTTAGTCCAGTACCTGCACTTAGTCCAGTACCTGCACTTAGTCCAGTACCTGCACTTAGTCCATTACCCGCACAGGAGACACTATGACCGACCGTACCATCCGCTGGGGCATCCTCGGCACCGGCAAGATCGCCAGGGCCTTCGCCACCGCGCTGAAGGACACGCCGGACGCCGTGCTGGCCGCCGTGGCCTCGCGCAGCGTCGGCAATGCCACGCAGTTCGCCAGCGACCACGGCTCGCATGAGCTGACGAAAAGCCACGGCAGCTACGAGGCGCTGGCCAGCGATCCGGACGTGGATGCGATCTACATCGCCACGCCGCACCCGATGCATCACGAGAATGCGCTGCTGTGCCTGAATGGCGGCAAGCATGTGCTGGTCGAAAAGGCGTTCACGGTGAACCGCCGCGAGGCCGAAGAGGTGGTGGCGCTGGCGCGCGCCAGAGGGCTGTTCGCGATGGAGGCGATGTGGACGCGCTTCCATCCTGCAGTGCTGGAAGCAAAGCGGCTGATCGCCGGCGGCGAGATCGGCACCGTCACTTCCGCGCTGGGGGATTTCGGCTTCCATTCGGATGCCGGCCCGGAGCACCGCCTGTTCAATCCGGCGCTGGGCGGCGGCGCGCTGCTGGACCTGGGCATCTATCCGCTGTCGACGGCCGCGTATTTCCTGGGCCCCGTGCAGACCGTGCAGGCCGCCGGCCGGCTGGGCGCGACGGGCGTCGATGTGCAGGCCGCGTTCACGCTGATGCACGAGGGAGGCGCGATGTCGGTGGGCTCGTGCAGCCTGCTGGCGCGCACGCCGGTGGAATTCACGATCTGCGGCAGCAAGGGCTTCATCAAGCTGCACGGCCGCTTCCACAACACGGAAGACCTGACGATCGAGCTGAACGACGGCACCCGCCGCGTCGTGCACGTGCCGCGCATCGGCAACGGCTATGCGCATGAAATCATCGAAGTGAACCGCTGCCTGCGGGAAGGGCTGCTCGAAAGTCCGGTGATGCCGCTGGACGAATCGGTGGCGCTGATGGGCGTGCTGGACGAGATCCGTCGGCAGATCGGCGTCACGTACGACGCCGATCGCTGATGCCGGTCCGGCCGCCGATGCAGTGATCGGCCGGCCGGGATTGCTCGACGGGGGGCGGCTTAACGAACGGCGTTGTCGACGCGGCGGCGGCGCGACAGCAGCAGCACGACGGCACCGGCGCCCAGCAGCATCGGTGCGGAGATTTCGGCGGCGCGCGGCGGCTTCGTGCCGGCCAGTGCAGCGGTGCCGGTACGTGCCTCGGCATTGCCCGCCCACGCCGGCGTGGCGGCGGCGGTGGCGAAAACTTGGTGCGGCGCAGCGGTCAGGCGCGTTCCGGCATCGAACTGGCCCATGGCGACGTTTGCGGAAAACGCGACGGCCAGCGCGCTGGCGGGCATGGCAAAGGTGGGAACATTGCGGGCAAAGACTGGTGCCGCGTGCAATGCCAGAGCGGCGGTAACCGTGATCAGGACTCGTTTCATCAGGGGCTGGGATGACTTATCAACAACGGGATGTCATTGTAGTATTGCTTGCGTATCAACACAAGTAATTTTTCTGTTAATGCTTATATGACTGCTGCATAGCAGCATCCGATGCCGGTTAAACTGGCCTTTTTACCAGGAGTCGCCATGCACGCCGCCCCGCCGTCGCTCGATCTCAAGAAAGTCCTGGTCGCCACGGGCGTCATCCTGACGCTGGCGATGGGTGTACGCCATGGCTTCGGCTTCTGGATGCAGCCGATTTCGCTGGCCAATGGCTGGAGCCGCGAAACGTATTCGCTGGCGATGGCGCTGCAGAACCTGCTGTGGGGAGCGTTCGGCCCGTTTGCCGGCATGGTGGCGGACCGCTGGGGCACCCTGCGCGTGGTGCTGGTAGGAGCCGTGGCGTATGCGGCGGGCCTGGTATGGATGGCCACCGTCACGCAGCCGGCGCTGTTCGTCGTGGGCTCGGGCATCTTCATCGGGCTGGGGCTGGCCTGCACGGCGTTCGGGGCCGTGAGCGGCATCGTCGGCCGCGCCGCGCCGCCGGAAAAGCGCTCGTGGGCGTTCGGCATTTCCGGCGCCGCCAGCTCCTTCGGCCAGTTCCTGCTGATGCCGGTCGAGCAGACGCTGATCACCCACGTGGGGTGGCAGCAGGCGCTGTTCCTGCTGGCCGCCGTCGTCGTGTTCCTGATGGTGCCCATGGCGTTCCGGCTGCGCGAACCGGCCGTGCAGAAGACTGGCGGCCAGCACCAGAGCATCCGCGCCGCGCTGGGCGAGGCGGTCGGCAACCGCTCGTTCCTGCTGCTCGTGGCCGGCTATTTCGTGTGCGGCTTCCAGCTGGTGTTCATCGGCGTGCACATGCCGGCCTACCTGAAGGACAAGGGCATCGCCGATCCGCAGGTGGCCGTGATCGCGCTGGCGCTCATCGGCCTGTTCAACATCTTCGGCTCGTACTGGGCCGGCAAGCTGGGCGGCCGCCTGCCGAAGCGCTACCTGCTGTCGTTCATCTATTTTTCACGCGCGGCCGTGATCGGCCTGTTCCTGCTGGCGCCGCTGTCGCCGCTCTCGGTGTACGTGTTCGCCGCCGCGATGGGCGTGCTGTGGCTGTCCACCGTGCCGCTCACGAACGGCATCATCGCCGGCGTGTTCGGGCTGTCGCACATGTCGATGCTGGCCGGCGTGGTGTTCCTGTCGCACCAGGTGGGCAGCTTCATCGGCGTCTGGCTGGGTGGCTACGTGTTCGACCTGCGCGGCAGCTACGACCTGGTCTGGTCCATCGCCATCGCGCTGAGCGTGTTCGCCGGCCTGGCCAACCTGCCGATCGACGAGCAGGCGCTGGTGCGGCGCGACCTGCAGGCCGCGTGAGGATCGCCATGAAGCCGGCCTGGTGGTGGATCGCAACGGCGCTGGTGCTGGCGCTGGTCTTCGCCGCCTACCTGCGCCCCGACTTCATGTTCGACATGGCGACGCGCATCGTCCTGTGCTTCCAATGATGTGCTTCTGACTACGGCTCGGCCCGTGTCAACATCGGGGTCAGTCACGAAAAGTGACACGAGCTCTACAGTTACCGGCCTTTTCAATGACCGCTACAGCTCAGCCCGTGTCAACTTTGGTGACTGACCCCGATGTTGACACGAGCTCGGCTGTAGTTAGACCTTGAGAAACTCCTCGCGCCCGCCCAGCCAGCGTTCCAGGTGGGCTTCGACGACGGGCTCGCCGGCCGGGTCGTGCAGCAGGGCGTGGGCCACGTCGCGCGCCTGGTCGACCAGCCAGCCATCCGTTTCCAGGTCGGCGAAGCGCAGCATGGCCTGGCCGGACTGGCGGGCGCCGAGGAATTCGCCGGGGCCGCGGATTTCCAGGTCGCGGCGGGCGATCTCGAAGCCGTCCGTCGTTTCGCGCATCGTCATCAGGCGCTGTTTCGCCACATGGCCCAGCGGCGCCTGGTACAGCAGCAGGCAGACGCTGGCCGCCGAGCCACGACCCACGCGCCCGCGCAGCTGGTGCAGCTGCGACAGTCCGAAACGCTCGGCATGTTCGATCACCATCAGCGATGCATTCGGCACGTCGACGCCCACCTCGATGACGGTCGTCGCCACCAGCACGTGCACCTCGCCGGCGATGAAGGCATCCATGATCACCTGTTTTTCCGCCGGCTTCAGGCGCCCGTGTACCAGGCCCACCTGCAGCTCGGGCAGCGCGGCAGCCAGCGTTTCGTAGGTTTCGGTGGCGGTCTGCAGTTGCAGCGCCTCCGATTCCTCGATCAGCGGGCACACCCAGTACACCTGCCGGCCTTCCAGCGCGGCGGCATACACGCGTTCGATCACTTCGTCGCGGCGGTTCTGGTCGATCACGCGCGTGACGATCGGCGTGCGGCCCGGCGGCAGCTCGTCGATCACGGACACTTCCAGGTCCGCGTAATACGTCATCGCCAGCGTGCGCGGGATGGGCGTGGCGGACATCATCAGCTGGTGCGGCACCAGCCCGTCCGCGCCCTTGTTGCGCAAGGTGAGGCGCTGGCCGACGCCGAAGCGGTGCTGCTCGTCGACGATGACGAGGCCCAGCCTGGCGAACTGCACCGAGTCCTGGATCAGCGCGTGCGTGCCGATGACGAGCTTTGCCTCGCCCGATTCGGCCTGCGCGCAGGCGATCGCCTTCTCCTTCTTTTTCAGGCTGCCCGTCAGCCATGCGACCTTCACGCCCAGCGGCTCCATCCACGCGGCGATCTTGCGGAAGTGCTGCTCGGCGAGGATCTCGGTGGGTGCCATCAGCGCGGCCTGGAAGCCGCTGTCGATGGCCTGCGTGGCGGCCAGCGCGGCCACGACCGTCTTGCCGCTGCCGACATCGCCCTGCAGCAGGCGCTGCATCGGGAACGGCTGGCGCAGGTCTGCGCGGATTTCCGTCAGCACGCGTGCCTGGGCATTGGTCAGCTTGAACGGCAGCCCGGCCTGGAACGCGGTGGTCAGCGCGCCGACGGCCTCCAGAGGCGCCGCGCCTTTCTGGCGGCGCGCATCCTGGGCGCGCTTCAAGGACAGCTGCTGGGCCAGCAGCTCGTCGAACTTCATGCGGATCCAGGCGGGATGCGAGCGGTCCAGCAGCGCGTGCTCGTCGATCTGCTGCGGCGGATAGTGCAGCAGGCGCACGGCCGGCTCGAACGGATGCAGCTGCATGCGCTCGCGCAGCGCTGGCGGCAGCGTGTCCGTCCAGTCCACGCGGCCCATCGCATCGGCGATCGCGCGGCGCAGGATTGGCTGCGACAGGCCTTCGCCCGAGTGGTACACGGGCGTGAGCGAGGTGGGCAGCGGTGCCCCCTCGTTGACGACCTTGTAGGTGGGATGGACCATCTCGGCGCCGAAGAAGCCGTGTTTCAGCTCGCCCCGCACGCGCAGGCGCACGCCTTCGGACAGCTGCTTGACCTGGCTGCCGTAGAAGTTCATGAAGCGCAGCATCAGCTCGCCGGAGTCGTCGGCGATGTAGACGATCAGCTGGCGCCGCGGCTTATACGTGATCTCGTTCTTCAGGACGACGCCTTCCACCTGCGACGTCTGCCCGCCGCGCAGGCAGGCCTCGCGGATGGGAATGACCTCGGTTTCGTCCTCGTAGCGCATCGGCAGGTGCAGCACCAGGTCCATGTCCGTGCGCAGGCCCAGCTTGGCGAGCTTCAATTCGGCCGCGGCCGCTTTCGACAGGGGGGCTTTTTTTACCGGGGGCTTGCTTTGCTTCGTTTCAGCCATTTTTCGCGTGGAGTAGGTACGTTAGCGTAAAATAGAGGGTTGCCCAACGTATTTCCAGCGGAATTTCCGTGTTCCAGACCATGTATTCGCTTTCCGACTTCGATTTTAACTTGCCGCCCGAGCGCATAGCGCAATTTCCGCTACCGGATCGCAGTGCCTCGCGCCTGCTGCACGTGGATGAGAGCCGCCTGGTCGACCGCAAGTTCACCGACATCCTCGACCTGCTAGTGGGCGGCGACCTGCTGGTGATGAACGACACCCGCGTGCTGAAGGCGCGCTTCTTCGGCATCAAGGACAGCGGCGGCAAGGTGGAGGTGCTGGTCGAGCGCGTGCTCGATACGCGCACCGTGCTGGCCCAGGTGCGCGCGTCGAAGTCGCCCGGCCCCGGCGTGAAGATCCGCCTGGCCGACGCGTTCGACGTCACCGTCGGCGAACGGGCCGGCGAGTTCTTCACGCTGAAGTTCGACGCCGACGTGTTCGACCTGATCGAGCAGTACGGCCGCCTGCCGCTGCCGCCCTACATCGAACACGCGCCCGGCGAAGTGGATGAAACGCGCTACCAGACGGTGTTCAACAAGGTGCCCGGCGCCGTCGCGGCACCGACCGCCGGCCTGCACTTCGACGAGGCGCTGCTGCAGAAGCTGAAGGACAAGGGTGTGCAGTTCGCCTACGTGACGCTGCACGTGGGTGCCGGCACGTTCCAGCCGGTGCGCACGGAGAACCTGGCCGAGCACAAGATGCACACCGAGTGGTACACCATGCCGCAGGCGACCGCCGATGCGGTAAAGGCCACCCGCGCGGCGGGCCGTGACGTGATCGCCGTCGGGACGACGAGCCTGCGCGCGCTGGAATCGGCATCGCAATCCGGCACCATCGAGGCGGGCAGCGGCGACACGAACCTGTTCATCACGCCCGGCTATTGCTTTAAAGCTGTCACGCGCCTGATCACCAACTTCCACCTGCCGAAGTCGACCTTGCTGATGCTGGTGTCGGCGTTTGCCGGCTACGACGAGATCCGCGCCGCCTACGCGCATGCGATCGCCCACGAATACCGCTTCTTCAGCTATGGCGATGCCATGCTGCTGACTACCCCTAACCGGGCATAACGGACTAACTACATGCTGGAATTCAAACTGCTCAAGACCGACACGACCGGTCTGACGAAGGCGCGCCGCGGCACGCTGCAACTCAATCACGGCACCGTGCAGACGCCGATCTTCATGCCCGTCGGGACGTATGGTTCCGTGAAGGCGATGTCGCCGGTGGAGCTGAAGGAGATCGGCGCCCAGATCATCCTGGGTAACACCTTCCACCTGTGGCTGCGTCCCGGGAACACGGTGATGGAAAAATTCGGCGGCCTGCACAAGTTCATGGGCTGGGACAAGCCGATCCTGACCGACTCCGGCGGCTTCCAGGTGTTCTCGCTGGGCGAGATGCGCAAGATCACGGAAGAGGGCGTGCACTTCAACTCGCCCATCAATGGCGACAAGCTGTTCCTCTCGCCGGAGATCTCGATGCAGATCCAGCGCGTGCTGAACTCCGACATCGTGATGCAGTTCGACGAATGCACGCCGTACGAGATCGACGGCCGTCCCGCCACGGTCGAGGAAGCGGCCAAGTCGATGCGCATGTCGCTGCGCTGGGCCCAGCGGTCGATGGATGAGTTCAAGCGCGGCGAGAACCCGAACGCGCTGTTCGGCATCGTCCAGGGCGGCATGTTCGAATCGCTGCGCGACGAATCGCTGGAAGGCCTCGAGAAGATCGACTTCCCCGGCCTGGCGATCGGCGGGCTGTCCGTCGGCGAGCCGAAGGAAGACATGATGCGCGTGCTGGAACACATCGGCCCGCGCCTGCCGGCCAACAAGCCGCACTACCTGATGGGCGTGGGCACGCCGGAAGACCTGGTGGCCGGCGTCTCGAACGGTGTCGACATGTTCGACTGCGTGATGCCCACCCGGAATGCGCGCAACGGCTGGATCTTCACCCGCTTTGGCGACGTGAAGATCAAGAACGCCCGCTACAAGGAAGACGTGGAACCGCTGGACGCCACCTGCACGTGCTACGCCTGCCGCAACTTCTCGCGCGCCTACCTGCACCACCTGCACCGCGCCCAGGAGATCCTCGGCGCCCGGCTGAACACGATCCACAACCTGCACTACTACCTGGACATCATGCGCCAGATGCGCGAAGCCCTCGACGAAGACCGCTTCCCCGACTGGGTGAAGCAGTTCCACGCCGACCGCGCCCGCGGCGTCTAATGCTACAGCCGAGCCCGTGTCCACCAAGGGGTCAGCCCCCGACATGGACACAAGCTCGGCGTTAGGGCCGGTGCAATCAACTGCCGAGTCCGTGTCTATGTCGGGGTCTGACCCCAAGGTGGACACAAGCTCGGCAGTACCGGTGAAGCTGTGAAATTGTTCTTGCAATAATGTAAAACCGCATAATCTGCGGGTCTTTGGGCAGTGCTAGAATACAGCGCTGTTTTTTTTAATATCTACTGGAGTCACCCGTGTTCATTTCCAACGCATATGCTCAAACCGCCGGCGCTGCCGATCCGGGCCTGATGGGCAACCTGTCGACGTTCGTTCCGCTGATCCTGATGTTCGTGGTCATGTACTTCCTGATGATCCGCCCGCAGCAGAAACGCGCGAAGGAACAGCGCGCGATGATGGATGCGCTGGCCAAGGGCGACGAAGTCGTCACCGTCGGCGGCATGCTGGGCCGCGTGGTCAAGGTTGCCGATGTGTACGTGACGATCGAGATCGCGCCGAACACGGAAGTCGTCGTGCAGAAGCCGTCGATCACGACGCTGCTGCCGAAGGGCACGCTGAAGGGCCTGTAAGACTCGCACGCGGGCGGCTTCGGCCGCCCGCGGTCCGTCAGTCCGCTTTGCATTTTGTCGTTACTTCATCGACGCAGAAGAATATGAACCGCTATCCTGTCTGGAAATACATCGTCATCGCCGTGGTCGTGCTGCTGGGCGCACTCTACACGGCGCCGAACTTCTTCGGCGAATCGCCGGCGCTGCAGATCACCAGCGCCAAGTCCACCGTCAAGGTCACCAGCGATGTCGCCACCCGCGTCGAGCAGCTGCTGCGCGATGCCAAGCTGGCCACCACCGGCGTCACCTTCGACGCGGGCACCAGCCATTCGGTGCGCGCGCGCTTCACCGAGATCGACACCCAGTTCAAGGCCCGCCAGGTGCTGGAACGGGGCCTGAACGCCGATCCGAGCGACCCCACCTACGTCGTCACCAACAACCTGATGGCGAACACGCCGCAGTGGATGCAGAAGGTTGGCGCACTGCCGATGTACCTGGGCCTCGACCTGCGGGGCGGCGTGCACTTCCTGATGCAGGTCGATACCAAGGCCGCGCTGGACAAGCGCATCCAGGGCTTCCAGGCGTCGATCCGCAGCCAGCTGCGCGACAAGAACGTGCGCCACGCCGGCATCGAACGGGCGGGCGACAGCATCGTCGTGAAGTTCCGCGACGACGCCACCCGCGATGCGGCCCGCAATGCGCTGGTCGAAATGAACGAGCTGCAGCTGACCAATGGCGGCAGCGGTTCCGACCTGACCCTGACGGCGGCCATGAAGCCGGCCGCGCTGAAGGCCACCCTCGACAACGGCGTGAAGCAGAACATCGCCACGCTGTCCAAGCGCGTCAATGAACTGGGCGTGTCCGAACCGATCATCCAGCAGCAGGGTCCGGACCGCATCGTCGTCCAGCTGGCCGGCTTCCAGGACGTGGCGCGCGCCAAGGCCATCATCGGCCGCACCGCCACGCTGGAAGTGCGCCTGGTCGATCCGACCGTGCCGCGCGGGACCGAGCTGTCCGCCGCCATCCCGTTCAACTCCGAGCTGTTCACGGTCGGCAAGAACGTGCCGGTCGTGCTGTCGAAGGACGTGATCCTGTCCGGCGACTACATCTCGTCGGCCACCGCCAGCTTCGATGAAAACCAGCAGCCGGCCGTGTCGATCGACCTGAACGGCGACGGCGGCCGCAAGATGCGCGAAGCCACCCGCGACAACGTGGGCAAGCTGATGGCCATCGTGCTGAAGGAAAAGGGCAAGCCGGAAGTGCTGTCGGTCGCCACCATCCAGCAGGAACTGGGCAGCCGCTTCCGCATCACGGGCATGGGCAGCATCGAGAACTCCACCGAACTGGCGCTGCTGCTCAAGTCCGGCGCGCTGTATGCGCCGATGGACGTGATCGAGGAACGCCTGATCGGCCCGCAGCTGGGTGTCGAGAACATCTCGAAGGGCTTCCACTCCACGCTGTACGGCTTCACGGCCATCGCGATCTTCATGATCCTCTACTACATGATGTTCGGCTTCTTCTCCGTGATCGCGCTGGCCGTCAACCTGCTGCTGCTGGTGGCGATCCTGTCCGTGATGGGCGTGACGCTGACCCTGCCCGGCATGGCCGCCATCGCGCTGGCACTGGGCATGGCGATCGACGCCAACGTGCTGATCAACGAACGCGTCCGCGAGGAGCTGCGCGCCGGCGCCTCGCCGCAGGCCGCCATCTCGGCCGGCTTCGACCGCGCCTGGGCCACGATCCTGGACTCGAACGTGACCACGCTGATCGTCGGCCTGGCGCTGCTGGTGTTCGGTTCCGGCGCCATCCGCGGCTTCGCCGTCGTGCACTGCCTGGGCATCCTGACCTCGATGTTCTCCGCCGTGGTGGTCTCGCGTGGCGTGGTGAACCTGTGGTACGGCCGCAAGAAGAAACTGCAGTCGCTGTCGATCGGTACCGTCTGGGTACCCGGCCAGGCCAAGTAAACCACAGCTCAGTTAGAGGATTTCATGGAATTTTTCCGCATTCGTAAAGACATCCCGTTCATGCGCCACGCGTTGATCTTCAACGTGGTGTCGGCGCTGACGTTCGTGGCCGCCGTGTTCTTCCTGGTCACCAAGGGACTGCACTTCTCCGTCGAGTTCAAGGGCGGCACCGTGATGGAGGTGAGGTACTCCCACGGCGCCAACCTGGAAGGCGTGCGCAGCGCGCTGCAGGCCGGCGGCTTCGACCATCCGGAAGCAAGCACGTTCGGCAATGCCAGCAACGTGATGATCCGCCTGCCGATCACGCCGGGTTCGAGCTCGGACACCACGTCCGCGCGCGCCTTCGAGATCCTGTGCCGCGCCGAGAAGGGCACGGCCAAGCACTTCGAGGAAACCACCGAGAAGGGCGAACGCCATGCCCGCACCGCCTGCCTGGACACGGCCGGCAAGGAACTGGTCTCGCTGCAGAGCGTGGAATTCGTCGGCCCGCAGGTGGGCGACGAGCTGGCGCAGAACGGCCTGAACGCGCTGGTGATGGTGATCATCGGCGTGATGATCTACCTGGCCATCCGCTTCGAGTGGAAGTACGCCGTGGCGGCCATCATCGCCAACCTGCACGACGTGGTGATCATCCTGGGCTTCTTCGCGTTCTTCCAGTGGGAGTTCTCGCTGACGGTGCTGGCCGGCGTGCTGGCCGTGCTGGGTTACTCGGTCAACGAATCGGTCGTCATCTTCGACCGGATCCGCGAGAACTTCCGCAAGCAGCGCCGCATGAGCGTGCATGAAGTGATCGACAATGCGATCACCAGCACCATCTCGCGCACGATCATCACCCACGGCTGTACCGAGATGATGGTGCTGTCGATGCTGTTCCTGGGCGGCCCCACGCTGCACTACTTCGCGATGGCGCTGACGATCGGCATCCTGTTCGGCGTCTACTCTTCCGTGTTCGTGGCCGCCGCCGTTGCCATGTGGCTGGGCGTGAAGCGGGAAGACCTGATCAAGCCCGTCAAGGAAAAGGACGAGACGGACGGCGCGGTGGTGTAAGCAGGCCCCGCCGGGTCGTATTGCTGCCGAGTGCAAGCAAGCCCTTTCAAGCCGCCCCGGTCCGCCGGGGCGGCTTTTTTCTTGGGTGCCCCTGCCGCGGCACTATCCGGTTTATGTGAAATGGCGCACAGAGCCCGGCCGGCCCGGGACGTACTATGAAGCTGTCTCTTTCAGGACATCCCTAGTTTTGGACTTAACCCGCTTTCGAGCGGGTCTTTTTTTGGGCGGCGTGTTGGTGCGCCGTCAGCCGAGCAGGAAGCCGGGCGGCTGTTGCTGCAGGCCCGGCGTGGCGGTGGTCGTCTCGTCCTTCAGGGCGACACCGCTGATGCCGCGCCGGCGTGCCTCGCCCAGCAGGTAGTGCAGCTTGTGTGCCGCCTGCGCAAACGACATGCCGGTAGGCCGCACGTTCGACACGCAGTTGCGCTCCGCATCGCGGGTGCCGATCCGCGGCGCCCAGGTCAGGTACAGCCCCATGCTGTCCGGCGAACTCAGGCCGGGCCGCTCGCCGATGAGTACCAGCACGGCGCGCGCGCCGAGCAGCTGCGCCACCTCGTCGCCCACGGCCACCCGGCCCTGCAGCACCAGCGTCACCGGCGCCAGTGCCCAGCTTTCGCGTACCAGCAGAGGCGTCAACTCGGCCAGGAACGGCAGCGCGTTCTGGTCGATGGCGCGCGCCGACAGCCCGTCCGCCAGCACCACCGCCAGGTCGTGGCCATCGCCGCGCGCGGCCTCCCGTAACAGAGCGCGCGAGGGCGCATCGAGCTGCCGGCCCAGGTCCGGCCGCTGCAGGTAGGTGGCGCGGTCGGCGGCGGCACTGTGCAGCAGCAGCGTGGCATGGCCCTGGTCTGCCAGGCCTTCCAGCAGGGCCGGTGCATCCAGCCCGGTGTGCACGGCGTCGCGCGCCTGCGCATGGGCCAGCTGGAACGCCAGCTGCGCCGCGGTGGGCTGGCTTGCGCCGCTGCGGCCCAGCGCGATGCGCGCCGCCGTGAACCGTTTCAGCTCGGCCCAGGGGTTGTCGATGACGGGCGGGCTATCGCTCATGATGCCAGCCGGGGCAGGATTTGCCGGAAAGCCGGGGGCAGCTCGCCTGCCAGGCAGATGGCGCCTGCCCCGTCCACGATGCCCATGCGCTGCAGCCAGGTCTCGAACTCCGGCGCGGCGCGCAGGCCCAGTACGCGCCGCACGTACAGCGCGTCGTGGAAGGAGGTGCTTTGGTAGTTGAGCATGATGTCGTCGGAACCGGGCACGCCCATCACGAACGTGCAGCCGGCCGTGCCCAGCAAGGTCAGCAGCACATCCATATCGTCCTGGTCCGCTTCCGCATGGTTGGTATAGCAGACGTCGCAGCCCATCGGCAGGCCCAGCAGCTTGGCGCAGAAGTGGTCCTCCAGGCCGGCCCGGATGATCTGCTTGCCGTCGTACAGGTACTCGGGGCCGATGAAGCCGACCACGGAATTGACCAGGAAGGGCTGGAAGTGCCGCGCCACCGCATACGCGCGGGCCTCGCAGGTCTGCTGGTCCACGCCGTGGTGGGCGCCGGCCGACAGGGCGCTGCCTTGCCCCGTCTCGAAGTACATCACGTTGCTGCCCGCCGTGCCACGCCCCAGCGCCAGGGCCGCGGCGCGGGCTTCTGCCAGCAGCGCCAGGTCGATGCCGAAACCCCGGTTGGCGGCCTCGGTGCCGGCGATCGACTGGAACACCAGGTCCACCGGTGCGCCCCGTTCGATCGCTGCCAGCGTGTTGGTGACATGCGTGAGCACGCAGGACTGGGTGGGAATGGCATAACGCTCGATTACCGCGTCGAGCATGTGCAGCAGGCCGGTGACCTGCTGCACGTTGTCGGTGGCGGGGTTAATGCCGATCATGGCATCGCCGCTGCCGTACAGCAGGCCATCCAGGATGCTGGCGGCGATGCCGCTGGCATCATCGGTCGGATGGTTCGGCTGCAGGCGCGTGGCCAGGCAGCGTGGCAGGCCCATGGTATTGCGGAAGGAGGTGGTCACGCGGCATTTGGCGGCCACCAGGATCAGGTCCTGCACGCGCATGATCTTCGACACCGCCGCCGCCATTTCGGGCGTGATGCCGGCGCTGATGGCGGCCAGCACGGTGCTGTCAGCCGCGTCGCCCAGCAGCCAGTCGCGAAAGTCGCCCACGGTCAGGTGGGCGATGGCGGCAAAGGCGGCCCGGTCGTGGCTGTCCACGATCAGGCGCGTGACTTCGTCCGTTTCGTAGGGGATGAGTGCCTCGGCCAGGAACCGCGCCAGCGGCTGCGCGGCCAGCGTCATCTGGGCCGCCACGCGCTCGGCGGCGCTGCCGGCCGCCAGCCCGGCCAGCACGTCGCCGGAGCGGGCCGGCGTGGCCTTCGCCATCAGGTCCTTCAGGTCGGCGAACTGGTAGGTATTGGCGCCGACGACGTGCTTGAACTGGAACGGTTGCATGCGATCCCCCTGGCGTCTTCCGACACCCGACAGGGTACACCAGGCCGGCCCGCGCCGTCAGCGCACGTGCAGTGAACGTCAGCGGGGCTCTTCGCTGCCCGGCACGGCCCAGCGCAGGCCGCGCGTGATGATGGCCGGCGCCACGGTCAGGTGGTCCTCGTCGCGGATCACGTCCATGCCCAGCTTCAGGCCCGGATAATTGCGCGACTTAAGCGCGGCGGCGAACGCCTTCAGGTCGCGCACCATGTCGTCGTCCTTGTTGAAGCGGGGGCCCGGCTTCACGGCCTCGTAGCCGCCCACGGCGAAGTAGACATTGGCCGGCAGGTCCTTGTTGCCGGTGGCGTAGGCCTTCTCCCGTTCGAACATCATGCGCCGGCCGAACCACAGCGAGGGGCTGCCCAGCACGTAGTTCTCGAACATGCCCGGCTCCGAGAACAGCACCTCGAGGCCCAGCAGCGCGCCATAGGAATGGCCGATGAATGTCTTCTGGCGCATGTCGGCGCGATAGCGCTTCGCCACGGCGGGGAATACGTCCTGGCTGATGAAGCGGGCATAGGCCGCCGCCTCGCCGAACTTCGGCCGGCGGCCCGGCATGTCGGATGCGTAGTCCTCGTCGCCCGGCGCACCCGGCGTGTAGTCGCGGCGGCGGCTGTATTCGGCCGTGTCGCCGCGCGCATAGGACAGGCCGACGAGGATGAATTCGCCGATCGAGCGGCCGCCGCGGCCGGCGCGCAGCGCGATGGCGCGCGCCACCGGGAAGGCATACGGCGCGTCCGTCACGAACACCACGGGATAGCTGCGGCCCGACTTCGCATACGAAGGGGGCAGGCTCACGTAGATCTCGTAATCGCGCCCCAGCTCGCGGGCACGCACGCTGCGCACTTCGGTGTTGTCGAGCACATAGGGGGCGCCTTCGAGGGCGATGGTGCCCTGGGCTTGCGCCTGCGCCGGGGCGATGGCGAACGCCAGCATCGCGCTGCAGGTCGCGCCGGCGGCGGCGCGCAGGAATCTCGTCATGAATTCGTCACGTACTCGGCTGGGCAAAACGCCGATTATCGCCGAAATAACTTTCCCGTGACGACTGTGTGACGACCGGGCGCCGCCGCGGGATTACAGCATCAGCACCGAATACAGCGATTCGACTTCGTCGCGCGACTCGTCGAGGATGGCCTGCAGCGTGCCGTCGCCCACGGCGAAGTCGATCGTGCGGGCCGCCTGCGCCGTGGTGGCGCCCGGGCGTACATGCATGGGGGAAGGAATGGGGGCCAGGTCGTCCGCCAGCAGCAGCGTGTCGCCCAGCGTTTCCGGCGGCAGCGCGCGCAGGCCGTGCCACATCGCCGCGACGGCCGTCACCACGGGCTCGGGCACCATCAGTTCGCGGAACACGCCGGCGCTGATGATGGCTTCGCCGTGCTCGATCCAGTCTTCCGGTTCGCCCTCCATCACGCCGGGGAAGTCGGCGGCGCGGGACAGCATGTAGAAGGCGCCCACCTCATGCACCACGCCGGCAAACAGCGCGGTATCGGGATCGACATTGGTGACTCGGCGCGCGATCACCTGGGCCAGCGACGCCACGTGGGCCGTGTGCTCCCACAGCTGCGCCGTCTTGGCACGCAGGACCGGATCCTCCAGCGTGCTGCCCAGCTGGCGCACGATCACGGCCGCCACGAGGGTCTGCAGCGTGCGCACGCCGAGGCGCTGGACGGCCGGACGCACGCCGGAGATGGGCGTGCCGGAACGGTTGTAGGCCACGGAATTGGCGATGGCCACGGTGCGCGCGGCCAGCAGGGGATCGGCCTGGATCAGGCGCGTGGCCAGGTCCACATGGCAGTCGGGATCGGCCAGCGCGCGCTGCAGGCGGATCGAGGCCTCCACGCTGGCGGGAAACGCGAGCTCGCCGCAGCGGGCCTGCGCGGCGATGGTCTTGAAGGCATGCAGTCTGTCCATCGAAAAATTATACCCACTATATTGCCCTGTGGAATCATTTTTCAGGGAGGTGTTGCAGCGGGGTCGCATGGGCGCCGCCGCCGCGGGGGCTTACTCGTCGCGGAAGATGGCGTCGCAGCCTTCCTGCGTGCCTTCGATGTCGGCCAGTTCGTCGACCAGTTCCAGGTCTTCCAGCTCTTCCACCGCATTGGTGAAGCTGTTGTGCTTGGTGGCGCCGATCAGGCGGTAGATGTCGCCATCCTCGTTGCGCACGCCGATCAGGAATTTCTGGGCGCGCACATCGTCGTCGTCGGCGTGCTCGAGCAGCAGGTTGCCGGTGATTTCCTTGTCAAAGGAGGCCGGCGTGACGCCGTCGATCAGGGTAGTTTTCAGCATGGTTGTCGTTTGCAGTGGATTGGTCAGTGGTGGAGGCACCCTTGGCCAGATTATAGCGGGCGGCCGTGCCGGCCGGGGCCCTGCCGCCAGCGGCGCTACCTGTTACCATTGCAGGCTGTCGCCATTGTCCACCATCGTCATCGAACTGCCCGGCCATGTGCTTGTCCGATGTTCTTCGTTAATGTCCTTCGCTGAGGTCCTTCGCTGATGTCCTTCGCCGATCTCGCGCGGCTCTCCCGCGGCCAGCCACTGCGCATGCTGCTCGTGAACGCGGGCGATGTGGAGAGCCTCGCCTGGGCCGGGCTGGTCCAGCCGCTGCGGCTGGCGCAGCGCATGCTCGGCAGCGGCTTCGCGCTGGAAGTGCGGACACTGGCCACGACCCCTGCGGTCGGCTGCAGCGAGGACTGGCACATCGCGCTGCTGGTCGCGGACGAGCAGCAGCCGGCACCCGCCGACGGCCCCCTGCAGGCCGCCATCGCCTGCTGCCGTGGCGCCGACTACTGGGGCGGCGTGGGCGCGGCCGTGCTGTGGCTGGCCGCGGCGGGCCTGGCTGCCGGCGTGCGCATCGCGCTGCCGTGGGCGCTGTATGCCGATACCGAAGAGATCACGCAGCGGGCCATCCTCACGCCGCACCTGTTCGAGCTCGATGGCCGGCACCTGAGCTGCTGCGGCGGCGCGGCCAGCATCGATTTTTCGCTGACCCTGGTCGAGTCCCTGTTCGGCAACGTCGTCCAGGCGGCCATCAAGGAAGCCCTGTGCATCGACCGTGTACGCGGCGCCGACGAGCGGCAGCGCGTGGCCCTGCAGGCCCGCTTCGGCGCGCTGCAGCCGAAGCTGTCGGAGGCCGTCACGCTGATGGAAGCGAACCTGGAGGAGCCCCTGTCGACGGACGATATCGCCAACCTGGTGGGCCTGTCGCGCCGCCAGCTCGAGCGCCTGTTCAAGCAGTACCTGGGCAGCCTGCCGTCGCGCTACTACCTGGAACTGCGCCTGCAGCGCGCCCGCCAGCTGCTGCTCGACACCAACCACTCGATCGTGCAGGTGGGGCTGATGTGCGGATTCTCGTCGGGTTCGCATTTTTCCACCGCCTTCGGCGCGCTGTTCGGGAATACACCAAGGGAAGAGCGGCAGCGGAAGCTGGCGGGGGCTTGATCGGCCGCGGTGCTGCTCCCGGTGTCGGAAACGCGATAAAGAAAATTCTTGTCGCACATTCAAAAGAGTTTTAGCATCCCGGCTCTTACAATTTCGTACCACTCACCACGATGGGGAATGCCCAATGAACGCCAAGCTTGACTCGACTGCAACCTCCCGCCCTGTCACCCGGCAGACTTATGACGAAGTGCTCGTGCCGACCTACGCACCGGCGGCGATGGTACCGGTGCGAGCTTCGGGCCTGGACCTGTGGGACCAGAGCGGCAAGCACTACCTGGACTTCACTTCCGGCATCGCCGTCGCGGCGCTCGGCCATTGCAACCCTATCGTGGTCGAGGCGCTGACCCGCCAGGCCAACACCGTCTGGCACCTGGGCAACGGCTACACCAACGAGCCCGTGCTGCGTCTGGGCATCGCCATCACGGAAGCCACGTTCGCCGACCGCGCCTTCTTCTGCAACTCCGGCGCGGAAGCCAACGAGGCGGCCCTGAAGCTGGCCCGCAAGCATGCGCACAACAAGTTCGGCGCGCACAAGTCGCGCATCGTGTCGTGCCTGAACTCGTTCCACGGCCGCACCCTGTTCACCGTGTCCGCCGGCGGCCAGCCGAAGTACACCGAAGGCTTCGAACCGCTGCCGCCGATGATCGACCACATTCCGTACAACGACATCGAAGCGGCCCGCGCGGCCATCGGCGACGATGTGTGCGCCGTGATCGTCGAGCCGGTGCAGGGCGAGGGCGGCGTCATGCCGGGCAACCCGGACTACCTGCAGGCGCTGCGCGACCTGTGCGACAAGACCGGCGCGCTGCTGATCTTCGACGAAGTCCAGTGCGGCATGGGCCGTACCGGCTCGCTGTTCGCCTACATGGGCTATGGCATCGTGCCGGACGTGCTGACCTCCGCCAAGGCGCTCGGCAACGGCTTCCCCGTCGCGGCGATGCTGACGACGGAAGAACTGGCGCACACGCTGTCCGTCGGCACGCACGGCACCACCTACGGCGGCAATCCGCTGGCCGCCACGGTGGCGCTGACGGTGCTGGAAACGATCAACCAGCCGGCCTTCCTGGCACGCGTCAAGGAAGCCAGCCTGTACCTCATCGACAAGCTCGAAGAGCTGATCCGCGACTACCCGCAGGTGTACGCCAGCGTGCGCGGCGCCGGCCTGCTGCTGGGCCTCGTCGTCACGGACGCATTCAAGGGCCGCTCGAAGGACATCCAGCGCGCCGTCGAGAACGAAGGCCTGATGGTGCTGATCGCCGGTCCGGACGTGGTGCGCCTGGCGCCCGCGCTGGTCGTCACGGACGCGCAGATCGACGAAGCGCTGCGCCTGATGCGCAAGGGCCTCGACACGCTGCTGGCCGCGAAGTAAGCGCTTCGACGGCAGGCGCGGCAGGCGTGCCGCCCTGCCGCGCTGCGAATTCAGATTCCCCCATCCCGACCACATCAGACAGGAGTGCCCATGTACGTCGTCCGTCCGGTGGAAACCGCGGATATTCCCGCACTCGAGTCCCTGGCCGCGGTGACGATGCCGGGCGTGCACACGCTGCCGCGCAGCCGCGACAGGATCGAGATGGCCGTCGAACGCTCGCTGGCCTCGTTCGCCGCGCAGGTCGATATCCCCAGCGAGGAATCCTATCTGTTCGTGCTCGAGTCGATCGACGAGGGCACGGGCGCGCGCCGCATCAGCGGCACCGCCGCCATCTTTGCCTCCGCCGGGTCGAACGGCACCTACTTCTCGTTCCGCAACGACGTGATCCAGCAGGTCTCGCGGGACCTGAACATCAGCCACAGCGTGCATGCGCTGACGTTGTGCTCCGAGCTGACGGCCTATTCGCAGCTGTCGTCGTTCTATGTCGAGGAAGGCGTGCTGCAGCGGCCGGAAGCGGCACTGCTGTCGCGGTCCCGCCTGCTGTACGCGGCGCAGCAGCCGCAGCGCTTCGGCGACCGCTTCTTCGTGCCGCTGGCCGGCGTCACCGATGCCGAAGGCCAGTCGCCGTTCTGGAACGCGCTGGGCCGCAAGTTCTTCCAGATGGATTTCCTCGATGCGGAACGGGTGATCGGCGGTGCGCGCAACCGCACGCTGATCGTCGAACTGATGCCGCACTATCCCGTCTACGTGCCGCTGCTGCCCGGTGACGCGCAGGCCGTCATGGGCCAGATCCATCCGTCCGGCGAGCTGGCGTTCAACCTGCTCACGGCCGAGGGTTTCGAGGCGGACGAGTACATCGATATCTTCGACGGCGGCCCGATCCTGCAGGCGCACAAGCACGGCCTGCGCACGTTCACGCGTTCGCAGCGGCTGCGCGTGCGCATGGCGCCGGCGGCGGCCAACCGCGGCCCCCGCGTCGACTACGCGATCTGCAACGACGGCAGCGATGCCTTCCGCGCCGTGACCCTCTCCAGCCCCGACCTGGCCGACTGCGAAGCGGTGGCGCTGACGCCGGAACTGTGCGAGATCCTGCGCGTTGCCGAAGGCGACAGCGTGACCTGCGTCCGCATTTAACGGAGATTTCCCCATGCTCGTCGTACGCGCCATCAATGAGAACGACCTGGACGGCCTGTTCGCGCTGGCCAGCCAGGTCGGCACCGGCATGACCACGCTGAAGGCGGACATGAAGATGCTGGGCGACCGCCTGGCCACCGCCTGCGCCTCGTTTGCCGAAACCATCCCGCCCGAAGAACGCGACTACCTGTTCGTGATGGAAGATACCGCCAGCGGACGCCTGGCCGGCGTCTGCGCGATCAAGGGCGCAGTGGGCCTGACGGAACCGTTCTACAACTACCGCATCGGCACCCTCGTGCACTCCAGCCGCGAGCTGGACGTGTTTACGAAGATGGAAACGCTGTACCTGTCGAACGACCTGACGGGATCGTCCGAACTGTGCTCGCTGTTCCTGCACCCGGACTACCGCCAGGGCCACAACGGCAAGCTGCTGTCGAAGAGCCGGTTCCTGTTCATCGCCCAGTTCCCGCACCTGTTCACGGAAAAGATCATCGCCGAGATGCGCGGCTACCAGGCCGACGACGGCAGCTCGCCGTTCTACGAAGGCCTGGGCCGGCATTTCTTCAAGATGGATTTCCACCACGTGGACGACCTGACGGCGCTGGGCAAGAAGTCCTTCATCGCCGAGCTGATGCCGCGCCAGCCGCTGTACATCGCCTACCTGCCGCAGGAAGCGCAGGACGTGGTCGGCCAGGTGCACAACTCCACCGCGCCGGCACGCCGCCTGCTGGAACAGGAAGGCATGCACTACGAGGGCTATGTCGACATCTTCGATGCCGGCCCCGTGCTGCAGGCGCGCGTGTCGGAACTGCGCGCGATGCGCGACAGCGAACTGGCCACGATCGCGCCGGACGAGGACAGCGTGCACGCCTGCGCACCGGCGTCAAAAGAGCCGACGCTCGTCTCGAACACCACGCTGCGCGACTTCCGCATGATCGTCACGGACTCCAGCAACGCCAACGGCCACATCGACCTGACGTCCGCCGAGCAGCAGCGGCTGCACCTGCGCGCCGGCGACACGGTGCGCACGCTGCCGCTCGGTGCCCGCAAGGTCCCGTAACGCCGCCGCTGATACGCCACGCAGCACAGCCCCCATTGCAGCAAGCCCAAACTCCAGGAGTCCCCATGTCCGACCCGACCCTCTCCAATTTCATCGCCGGCCAATGGCAGGCCGGCAGCGGCGCGCCCTTCGCCACGACCGATCCGGCCAGCGGCCGTGAAACCTGGCGCGGCAACGCGGCCTCGCCGGACGATGTGGCGGCTGCCTGCCGCGCCGCGCGCAACGCATTCGACGCGTGGGCCGAACGTGCTCTGGAAGAACGCATCGCCATCGCCGCGCGCTTTCGCGACCTGCTCAAGGAAAACAACGAGGCGCTGGCGCTCCTGATCGCCGAGGAAGTGGGCAAGCCGATGTGGGAAGCCCGCACCGAGGTGACGACGATGGCGAACAAGGTCGATATCTCCGTGCAGGCCTACGGCGCGCGCACGGGCGAAGTGCAGAACCAGGTGGCCGATGGCGCGGCCGTGCTGCGGCACCGCCCGCACGGCGTGTTCGGCGTGTTCGGTCCGTACAATTTCCCCGGCCACCTGCCGAACGGCCATATCGTGCCGGCCCTGATCGCGGGGAACACGGTGGTGTTCAAGCCCAGCGAATATGCGCCGCGCACGGCCATGAAGACGGTCGAGCTGTGGCAGCAGGCCGGCGTGCCGGATGGCGTGATCAACCTCGTCAACGGCGGCCGCGATACTGGCGTGGCGCTGGGGCAGAACGAAGATATCGACGGCGTGCTGTTCACCGGCAGCAGCCAGACCGGTGCCGCGCTGCACCGCCAGTTCGGCGGCCAGCCCGGCAAGCTGCTGGCGCTGGAAATGGGCGGCAACAACCCGCTCGTGGTGTGGAACGTGCAGGACATCGATGCGGCCGTGTTCATGGCCATCCAGTCGGCATTCATCTCGGCCGGCCAGCGCTGCACCTGCGCGCGCCGCCTCGTCGTGCAGACGGGCGAGCAGGGTGACGCGTTCCTGCGCCGCCTGGTCGACGTGGCATCGAAGATCCTGGTGGGCGAAGCGCACGCCGAACCGCAGCCGTTCATGGGCCCCGTGGTCTCGGCCGCCGTGGCCGAAAAGCTGGTCGCCGCGCAGCAGGACATGGTCGCGCATGGCGGCAAGCTGCTGCTGGAGATGCGGCAGCTGCAGCCCGGCACGGGCTTCGTCTCGGCCGGCATCGTCGACGTGACGGACGCGCAGGGCATTCCGGACGAAGAGTGGTTCGGCCCCCTGCTGCAGGTCTACCGCACGGACGATTTCGACAGCGCGCTGCGCATCGCCAATGCCACGCAGTTCGGCCTGGCCGCCGGCCTGCTGTCGAACGAACCGGCGCTGTGGCAGGCCTTCCAGCGCAAGGCGCGCGCCGGCATCGTCAACTGGAACCGGCCCACGACGGGGGCGGCCAGCACGGCGCCGTTCGGCGGCGTGGGCAAGTCCGGGAACCACCGCCCGAGCGCCTATTACGCGGCGGATTACTGCGCCTACCCGGTGGCCTCGATCGAGAACGAGGCGCTGGAAATGCCGGCCAAGCTGTCGCCGGGGCTGACGTTCTAAGCAATCAAATTCAATATGACGACACGTGAATTCAATTTCGATGGTCTGGTCGGGCCATCGCACAACTATGCCGGCCTGTCGTTCGGCAATGTGGCCTCCTTCAGCAATGTGAAGAGCGCGGCGAACCCGAAGCAGGCGGCCCTGCAGGGCCTGGCGAAGATGCGGGCACTGGCCGCGCGCGGTTTCGCGCAGGCCGTGCTGCCGCCGCAGGCGCGGCCCAATTTCGCGCTGCTGCGCAGCCTCGGTTTCTCGGGCAGCAATGGCGACGTGCTGGCGCGGGCGTACAAGGAAGCGCCGGTGATCCTGGCCTGCGCCTATTCGGCTTCGCCCATGTGGACGGCCAATGCTGCCACCGTCAGCCCGTCGCGCGACACGTTCGATGCGAACGTCCACTTCACGCCGGCGAACCTGAACAACAAGCTGCACCGCTCGCACGAGCATGAACAGGCGGCCCGCACGCTGCGCGCGATCTTCCACGACCCGCGCCACTTCACCGTGCACGATGCGCTGCCCGCCACGCCGGCGTTCGGCGACGAAGGCGCGGCCAACCACACGCGGCTGGCGCAGGACCACGGTGCCGATGGCGTGGAGCTGTTCGTCTACGGCCGCGTGGAATTCGATCCTTCCGCGCCCGCGCCGCAGCGCTATCCGGCGCGGCAGACGCTGGAAGCTTCGCAGGCCGTCGCGCGCCTGCACGGCCTGCAGGCAGCGCGCACCGTCTTCGTGCAGCAGAATCCCGAGGTCATCGACCAGGGCGTGTTCCACAACGACGTGATCGCGGTCGGCAGCGGCAACGTGCTGTTCTATCACGAGCAGGCGTTCGCGGACGAGGCGGGCGCGCTGCTGCAGTTGCGCCAGGCATTGGACGGCGTGGAGACGGAGCTGGAGGCGATCCGCGTCGACACGGCCCAGGTATCGGTGTCGGACGCGGTGCACAGCTACCTGTTCAACAGCCAGCTGCTGCGCAAGGACAGTGGCAAATTCGCGCTGGTGATCCCGCAGGAATGCGGCGAGAACGCCGCCGTGGCACGCTACCTGGAAGGCCTGCTGGCCAGCGGTGGCGCGGTGGACGAGCTGGTGCACTTCGACCTGCGCCAGAGCATGCGCAATGGCGGCGGCCCGGCCTGCCTGCGGCTGCGCGTGGCGCTGACCGATGAGGAAGCGGCCGCGATGCACCAGGGCGTGGTGATGACGGAGGCGCTGTACCACCGCCTCGTGGCGTGGGTGGAGCAGCACTACCGCGACCGGCTGGAACCGCAGGACCTGGCCGATCCGGCGCTGGCGATCGAGATCGCCACGGCGCTGGAGGAACTGGAACGCATTCTTGCGCTGCCCGGCCTGTATGACCTATAGAATGCAGCACTGACCGGAATGACGCAGTGGGGCCGGGCGATCCCCGGCCCCACTGCACATGGCGCAGCCACAAGCACGCGCCAGGCACTGTACCAAGCATGTTATGAACAACTGGAGAAGCAGATGACGAAAATGCCGCAAGACCTGCGTAACGAAACCCTGGAACTCGTGAATGCCCGCCCGGCCGACGGCCCGCCGCTGCAGGCCCTCATCGGCGCGTGGCTGAAGTCCCTCGACGACGAGGACCTGGCCGACACGTCGCCCGCCAGCCTGGCCCCGGTGCTCGTCGAAGGTTTCGCGCAGGCGGCCACGCGCACCACGCACGATGCGCAGATCGCCACGCTGCATTACGCCGATGGCCGCGGCGGCACCGCCACGGCCCTGCTGATCCTGAACGACGACATGCCCTACCTGGTCGATTCGATCGTGATGGCGCTGCGCAAGCAGAAGGTCGCCGTCAACGGCGTGCTCAATGCCGTGCTGCCCGTCACGCGCGATGCCGGCGGCACCGTCACTGCCGTGGGCGAACATGGCGCGAAGCTGGAATCGTACGTGCTGTGCCTGCTGACCGAGGAGCTGGACGGCGCCGCGCTGGAAGAGCTGAAGGGCCGCATCGGCCAGGTCACCCGCGCCGCCACCGTCGTGCGCCGCGACCTGCCGGCCATGAAGGACCGCTTCACGACGGTTGCGACCTCCGTGCAGGGCCAGGGCGAAGAGGGCGCCGAAGCGGCCGCCTTCCTGCAATGGGCGCGCGACGAAGGCTTCGAAGTGCATGGCTATGCCTACTATCACGTGCAGGCCGGCGAGCGCGAACTGGTGCGCGACGTGGCCAGCCGCATCGGCGTGCTGCAGGACACCAGCGACCCTGTGTATGGCACCTGCCTGGCCAATATCCCCGGCGATCCGGACCTGCTGTCGCGCCGCGGCGGCATCCTGTCGATCGTCAAGGCCGACGTGGGCGGCGTGCTGCACCGCGACCAGCAGCTGGACTTCCTGGGCGTGCGCGCCAGCGATGCCGCCGGCAATGTGCTGGGCGAGCACTGCTTCATCGGCCTGTTCACGCGCGCCGCGGCCCTCACGCCGCTGGCCCGCCTGCCGTTCGCGCGCGGCCGCATCGCGCAGGTGCTGAAGATCGCCAACCTGCGTGCGGAAGGCTTCCGCGCCGAGAAATTCATCGAGATCCTGGAGTCCCTGCCGCGCACCGAAACGCTGGAGGCGGAGCCGCAATGGCTGACGGAGGTGTGCAGCACCGTCGTCTCGCTGTACAAGCAGCCGCGCACCAAGGTGTTCGCGCGGCGCGACGTGTACGCGCGTCACCTGAACGTGCTGGTCTACCTGCCGCGCGAACGCTACAGCGCCAGCGTGGCCAATGCGCTGTCGCGCGCTCTGCAGGAAAGCTCCGGCGCCACGCATGTGAGCTCGCAGACGCTGGTGGCCGACGGCCCGCTGGCGCGCCTGTACCTGATCGCCCACGCGGCCCGCTATCCGCTCGACCTGGAAGGCGATATCCAGCGTCCGCTGCTGGCCATCCTCGATGGCTGGCACGAGAGCTTCTCGGAACTGGCCGATGCCGTGCCGGACGAGCCGCTGCGCAACAGCCTGCGCCGCCTGTGCGCCACGCTGCCGGTGGACTACGTGGCGACCACCTCGCCGGCCGTGGCCTTCCACGACCTGGACAAGATCCTGCGCAACGGCGCCGGTGACCGCGCCGCGGTGCGCATCGAGCTGGCATCGGACACGGTGCCGGCCACCACCATCCGCATCTACACGGTGGACAAGGTGCCGGCGCTGTCGTCGATGCTGCCGGCGCTGCATAACGCGGGCGTACTGATCGACCGCGAACAGGCGCACACCATCAGGACGGGCGACGGGCGCCGCCATTACGTGACGAGCCTTGCCGTCGATACGGCAACGGCCGAGAAACTGGCGCAGCCGGGCGTCGCGCCCGTTGCCGGCGAACTGTTCGAAGCGCTGTTCAACAACGATGTGGAAGACGGCCGCCTGAACGGCCTGATCGTCGAAGGCGGCCTGTCGACCCGCCAGGTGCAGCTGGTGCGTGCCTACATGAGCTACTGGCGCCAGACCGGCACGCAGTTCTCGGTGCGCTACATGGCCGAAAGCGTGCGCCGCCAGCCGCAGTTCATGAAGGAGATCGTGGACGCGTTCGAACAGCGCTTCGATCCGCGCCGCAGCGAAGCGGACCGCGCCGCCGCGCGCGAACAGCTGGTGGCGCTGAAAGGCCGCCTGCCGCAGCTGAACCACGCCGACCTGGAAGTGATCCTGGGCGCGCTGCTGGACCTGATCCTGGCCACCGTGCGCACCAACTACTTCAAGGCCTACCAGGGCGACCAGATCATCTTCAAGTTCGACACCACGGGCCTGACCTGGCTGCCGGAACCGAAGCCGTACCGCGAGATCTACGTGTTCTCGCGCCGCTTCGAGGGCGTGCACCTGCGCGGCGGCCCGGTCGCCCGCGGCGGCCTGCGCTGGTCGGACCGCATGGAGGATTACCGCACGGAGGTGCTGGGCCTGGTGAAGGCGCAGATGGTGAAGAATGCCGTGATCGTGCCGGCCGGTGCGAAGGGCGGCTTCGTGTGCAAGCAGATGCCGGCCGGCGCGCCGCGCGAAGTGATCGCGGCCGAAGGCGAGGCCGTGTACCGCCTGTTCATCGGCGGCCTGCTGGAGCTGACGGACAACCGCGTGCTGGGCAGGATCGAAGCGCCGCAGGACACGGTGCGTTATGACGGCGAGGATCCTTACCTGGTCGTCGCGGCGGACAAGGGCACGGCCACGTTCTCCGACATCGCCAACGGCATCGCCGTGCAGCGCGGCTTCTGGCTGGGCGACGCGTTCGCCTCCGGCGGCTCGAACGGCTACGACCACAAGAAGCTGGGCATCACGGCCAAGGGCGCGTTCGAAGCCGTCAAGCGCCACTTCTACGAACTGGGCCACGACATGAACACCACGCCGTTCACCGTGGTGGGCGTGGGCGACATGTCCGGCGACGTGTTCGGCAATGGCATGCTGCTGTCGAAGCAGATCAAGCTGCTGGCGGCCTTCGACCACCGCCACATCTTCCTCGACCCGAACCCGGACACGGCGAAGTCGTTCGCCGAACGCGAGCGCATGTTCGCGCTGCCCCGTTCGTCGTGGGAGGACTATGACAAGTCGCTGATCTCCGAGGGCGGCGGCGTGTTCGCGCGCAACCTGCGCACCATCGAACTGTCGCCGCAAATCCGCGAGGCGCTCGATATCGACGCCACGTCACTGACGCCGGAAGAGCTGATGCACCGCATCCTGCTGGCTCCGGCGGACCTGTTCTACAACGGCGGCATCGGCACCTATATCAAGGCCTCCACCGAAACGCATGCGCAGGTGAAGGACCGCGCCAACGACCATATCCGCGTCAACGGCAACGAGCTGCGCGTGAAGGTGGTGAGCGAAGGCGGCAACCTGGGCGTCACGCAGGCCGGCCGCATCGAGTTCGCGCTGGCCGGTGGCCGCATCTTCACCGATGCGATCGACAACTCGGCCGGCGTGGACTGCTCGGACCATGAAGTGAACGCGAAGATCTGGCTGGACGTGGAAGTGAACGCCAACCAGCTGACCGAAGCGGACCGCAACCACACGCTCAACGACATGACGGACGATATCGAACGCCTCGTCCTGCGCGACAACACGCAGCAGACCCGCCTGCTGGTGCGCGAGCTGCAGGCGCAGGCCGAACCGGCGGCGCAGAAGGGCTACGCGGCGCTGATCGCCAGCCTGGAAGAAGAGGGCGCCCTGTCGCGCGAGCTGGAGATGCTGCCGTCGGTGGCCGAACTGGCGCGCCGCAAGACGGACAGCCGCGGCCTGACGACGCCGGAGCTGGCCGTCGTCATCGCCAACGTGAAGAACCGCTACAAGCGCATCCTCGGCGTGCTGCCCCTGACGGAGGAAAGCTGGGCCGAATCCGTGCTGCGGCCGTACTTCCCGGGCCTGCTGGTGGCCACCCGTTCGCCGCTGGCGCACCCGCTGGCCAATGCCATCCTGGCCACCGTGCTGGCCAACGAAGTCGTCAACCGCTGCGGCCCGCTGATGATCCGCGAACTGGCGGCCGAACACGGCGTGGAAGAGTCGGACGTGATCCTGGCCTGGGGACAGGCCTGGTCCGCGCTGCAGCTCGAACCCGTGTTCGACACGCTCGACGCGGATGCGCTGAACGTGCCGCGCGATGTGTCGGTTGCCGTTGATGCGCGCAGCCGTGCCGCGCTGCGCGCCGTGATGGAAGGCGTGCTGGCCGTGCCGAAGGCGCAGCTCGAGAGCAGCGGCGGTATCGAAGAGCTGACGGCGCTGTTCCGCGATCCGGCCATGCTGGGCCGCCTAGCGCCGGCCGGCGCCGCGTCGGAGGCCGATGCCTATACGGCGCTGCGTCCCGAGTTCGTGGCGGCGTGGCGTGCGCTGGAGGCGATCGAAGGCGTCGCAGCGTTCCTGTTCGCGGCGCTGTCCGTGCAGCGTCCGGCGGGCCTGGACCTGCCGGGCTTCCTGGCGCTGGGCACCACGCTGCGCGCCCGCGCCGGCATCGATGCGCTGGAGCGGGGCCTGAAGCTGCCGGCCACCAGCCGCGGCCAGGAACCGCTGCGCAGCTACGCGCAGCAGGCCCTGCGCCGCACGCAGCAGCGCTTGCTGGCCAAGGTCCTGGCACACGTGCTCGCGAAGCCCAATGCGGGTGCGGATGCCGTCGATACCGTCATCGCCGCCCTGCACCTGCCGCCGGTCACGCCGCCGCAGGACCTGGAACACGCGATGCTCGATGCGTGGACGCTGTCGGAAGCCGTCAACAATGGCGGCTACGCCAAGGCTGCCTGACATGGTGGACGCAGTGATGGCAGACCCGGGGCAGCCGTCCTTGCCGCCGGCCGTGCAGGCGCTGGCCGGGGCCGATTTCTCGGCCGTCGCCCGTGCCTTCAGCGATGCCGGCTTCGAGGTCAAGGAACCGGCGGACGGCATCCTGACCATCCGCCGTCCCGCGGCGGTGCGGCCGGCGGTGGTGCTGTCGGTCGGCGTGCATGGCGACGAGACGGGGCCGATCGAACTGACGGCGTATCTCCTCGATGCGCTGTCGCGCGACCCGGCAGCGCTGGCGGTGGACCTGATGGTCTGCGTCGGCAATATCGCCGCCATCCGCGCCGGCAAGCGCTTCATCGATGCGGACCTGAACCGCATGTTCCGTCCGGTGCGGGGCGACCTGGCCGGGACGGCGGAGGCGGCGCGTGCCGATGCGATGATCGATGCGACCGCGGCGTTCTTTGACCAGGCGGGACCGGAGCGCTGGCACCTGGACCTGCACACGGCGATTCGTCCGTCTGCCTATCCCACGTTTGCGATCGTGCCGGAGCTGATCGACGAGGAGGGCAAGAACAAGCTGATCGCCTGGCTGGGCGAGGCCGCCATCGGCGCGATCATCCTGAACCGGGAATCGGCCGGTACGTACAGTTACTACAGCGCCGAGCATCACCGCGCCGCCGGCAGCACGGTGGAGCTGGGGCGCATCGGCGTGCTGGGGCAGAACGACCTGGCGCAGTTCGCCGCCGCCTCGGCCGCGCTGGACCGGCTGCTGCGCGGCCAGCCGCCGCAAGCCGCCGCGACCGCACCCCATGTGTTCCGCGCCGCACGCAACATCATCAAGCTGTCCGATGCGTTCACGATGGCCTTCGGCCGCGAGACGCAGAACTTCACGCCGCTGCCGCAGGGCGCCGAAATCGCCCGCGACGGCGACACCGTCTACACCGTCGAGCAGCCGGAGGAATTCGTCGTCTTCCCCAACCCCGACGTCCGCATCGGCCTGCGCGCCGGGCTGATGGTCATCCGCATCGGCTGATCACACATCAGCCCGTGTCAACTTCGGGGTCAGTCACCAAACGAGACACGAGCTCAGCATTATTATTGACGAGCTCGTGTCAACTTTCGTGACTGACCCCGACGTGGACACGGGCTCGGCTGTGGCGCGGCCAATAAAAAAGCCACCCGCGGGTGGCTCGATCTGATCACACGAAAATTTACGCTTCGGCGGACTGCGCCGGTGCGTCCAGCGCCAGGGTGGGGGAGGAGGCGGCGCGGGCGGCGCCGCCCGGGATCGGGGAAGGCAGCTGGCGACCGGCATCCGGCAGCCAGCCGATGATGGCGATGGTGGCCGCGAGCGAGAGCAGGATCACGCCACCGACGGCAACCACGGTCAACGGGTCGATGCGTGCGGTCGTCGTCGGGATCTTCTGATACAACGTCATGGTGCGTCTCCTTCGCGTAGCGTTTGGTTTTGTGAAAGATTAATCGGATACGTAGACGCAAACCATCCAATCTCTGTATCAAAAGTAAGCACTTGTAACCGCCAAAGACATCCAATATGAGCCAACTGTTCACGCCCTTTTCGCTGGGCCCGCTGCAATTGAAAAACCGCATCGCCATCGCGCCGATGTGCCAGTATTCCGCCGTCGATGGCCATGCCTCCGAGTGGCACATGATCCACCTGGGCCACCTGGCCCTGTCCGGCGCGGCGCTGCTGACGCTGGAGGCGACGGCCGTGTCGCCGGAAGGCCGCATCTCCGATGGCGACCTCGGTCTGTGGTCGGATGCCCACCAGGCCTCGCTGCAGCCGGTGATCGCGGCGATCCGCAAGCATTCGCCGATCCGCCTGGCCGTGCAGCTGGGGCACGCCGGACGCAAGGCTTCGTCCGCCGTGCCATGGAAGGGCGGCGCCAGCGTGCCGCCGGCCGAGGGTGGCTGGCAGACGGTGGCGCCGTCGGCCGTGCCGCATGCGGAAGGCGAGACGACGCCGCTGGCACTGGACGAAGCCGGCCTGCAGAAAGTGAAGGACGACTTCGTGGCGGCGGCGCGCCGCGTGCATGCGCTGGGCATCGAAGGCATCGAGCTGCATGGCGCGCATGGCTACCTGCTGCACCAGTTCCTGTCGCCGCTGGCCAACCAGCGCACCGACCAGTACGGCGGCTCGCTGGAGAACCGCATGCGCTTCCCGCTCGAGGTGTTCGACGCGGTGCGCGCCGCCGTGCCGCCGGAGGTGGCGGTGGGCATGCGCATCTCGGCCAGCGACTGGGTCGAGGGCGGCTGGGATATCGAACAGAGCGTCGCGTTCTCCCACGCTCTCAAAGAACGCGGCACCAGCTTCGTGCACGTCTCCAGCGGCGGCGTGTCGCCGAAGCAGAAGATCCCCGTCGGCCCCGGCTACCAGATCCAGTTCGCCGAACGCATCCGGCGCGAGACGGGCGTGCCGACGATCGGCGTGGGCCTCATCACGGAGCCCGAGCACGCCGAGTCGATCGTGCTGCAGGGCCAGGCCGATGTGGTCGCGCTGGCACGCGGCATCCTGTACGATCCGCGCTGGCCATGGCATGCCGCCGCCAAGCTGGGCGCGGCCGTCGATGCGCCGCCGCAGTACTGGCGTTCGCAGCCGCACGACCTGAAGAAGCTGTTCGGCGACACCAGCCTGGGCCAGCGCTGACGCCGACCCACAAGGAACAGGGAAACGATGCGCCGCTATGACCTGCTGATTTTCGACTTCGACGGCACGCTGGCCGACAGCTTCCCCTTCTTCCTCGAAGCGTTCGACACGGTGGCGGACACGCATCGCCTGCGCCGTCTCGACCGCAGCCGGGTGGACGAGCTGCGCGGCTGCGAGCTGCCGCAGCTGATGCGCCATGTCGGCATGCCGCGCTGGAAGCTGCTGCCGGTGGCGATGCAGTTCCGTGCGCTGATGGCGCAGGACATCGCCCGCATCCGCCTGTTCGACGGCGTGCGCGAGCTGCTGCGCGCCGAGGCTGCCCGGGGCACGGTGCTGGCGCTCGTCACCTCCAATTCCGAGGCCAATGTGCGTGCCGTGCTGGGCGACGAGGCGCGCCTGTTCGCCCACGTGGAATGCGGCGCCGCGCTGTTCGGCAAACGCCGCCGGCTGCGCCGCGTGGTGCAGGCCAGCGGCGTGCCGTCCGACCGCGTGCTGTGCCTGGGCGACGAGACGCGCGACCTGAACGCGGCCCAGGCCGAGCAGCTCGATTTCGCCGCCGTCGGCTGGGGCTATGCGAAGCCGGAAACGCTGCGGGCACGCGGTCCGCAGCTGATGTTCAACAGCGTCTCCGAGATGGCCACCCGGCTGGCGGGGCGCAGCGCGGCGTGAACCGACACGGGAAGGCAGCGCGGAAGAATCTTTGTTTCCGTGGGTGTTTTGACCACAAAATTCCTTTAGGGAAGTCGCGAATACTGGCCCTATAATTCCCGACTTGTCTTTGCGGGGGCGCCACGAGTGCCGCCGCAACCGAATCCCCCTGAGAAGGAACACCCGTGAGCCAAACGCTGGTCCAGAAACTCACTCGCACCAAGCCCGTCGAATCCCATGCCTCTCCTGCCGCCGGCGGCCTGTCCCGCTCGATCGGCCTGTTCCCGCTGACGATGATCGGCGTCGGCGCCACGATCGGCACCGGCATCTTCTTCACGATGGTCGAAGCCGTGCCGAAGGCCGGACCGGCGGTGATCCTGTCGTTCCTGCTGGCGGCATTGACGGCGGGCCTGACCGCGCTGTGCTACGCCGAACTGTCGTTCCGCATTCCGGCGGCCGGATCCTCGTACTCGTTCGCGTATGCGACGGTGGGGGAGTTCATGGCCTTCGTGATGGCGGCCTGCCTGCTGCTCGAATACGGGCTGGCGGCCAGCGCGGTGGCGATCGGCTGGTCCGATTATTTGAACAGCTTCCTGAACAATGCGTTCGGCTGGCATATTCCCACGGCGCTGCGCACGCCGATGATCGTCTCCACGCCGAACGGCATCGCCTTCCATATGGGGCACATCAACCTGCCGCCCATCATCCTGGTGGCGCTGTGCTGCTTCCTGCTGGTGCGTGGCGCGAAGGAATCGGCCACCACCAATGCGATCATGGTGCTGATCAAGCTCGCCGTGCTGATCTTCTTCGTCGTGATCGCCTTCACGGGCTTCGACATCAACAACTTCCACCCGTTCTTCAAGGAGGCCGGCGACAAGGGCCTGCTGGGCATGCAGGGCGTGGCCGCGGCGGCCGGCACCGTGTTCTTCTCGTTCATCGGCCTGGACACCGTGGCCACGGCGGGCGAGGAAGTGCACAACCCGAAGCGCAACGTGCCGCTGGGGATCCTGGCCGCGCTGGGCGTCGTCACCGTGTTCTACCTGCTGGTGGCCGTGGCTGCCATGGGCGCGCAGCCGGCCCACCTGTTCGAAGGGCAGGAGGCCGGCCTGGCCGTGATCCTGCAGAACGTCACGGGCAAGGCCTGGCCCGCGCTGGTGCTGGCGGCCGGCGCCGTGATCTCCGTGTTCTCGGTGACGCTGGTGACGATCTATGGCCAGACGCGCATCCTGTACGCGATCTCGCGCGACGGCCTGATCTCGAAGAGCTTCCACAAGGTCAGCGAGCGCACCTCCACGCCGGTGATCAACACGCTGATCGTCAGCGTCGTGGTGGCGCTGGTGGCCGGCTTCGTCGACGCCACCTTCCTGTGGGACATGGTGAGCATGGGCACGCTGACGGCGTTCATCGTGGTGGCCGTGGCCGTGCCGGTGATGCGCCGCAAGGAGCGCGCACTGGGCAAGTACGAGAAGGGCGGCTTCCGCGTGCCGTTCGGCGCCTACCTGGTGCCGGGCCTGTCGATCTGCGCCTGCGCCTACCTGATGATCGGCCTGTCGAACACGACCCGGCTGATCTTCGCGATCTGGATGGGCGCCACCGTGCTCACGTACTTCACGTACAGCGTGCGCAATTCGCGGCTGAACAAGGCGTAAGCGGTCAGCGGCAGCCCAGCCAGTCGATGATGTCCTGGTGCCAGGCACCGGGACACGGGCTCGACTATGTCCCGGTGCCTGGCACCGTGACAAGGGCAAGACGCAAAAAAGCCGGCATTGCCGGCTAAGGTAAAGCATGAAGCACAGACGCAAAAAAGCCGGCATTGCCGGCTTTTTTCACAACGACGTTCGGTGAATGCTCAGGCGGCGCGGGCCAGCTTGCGCAGTTCGGCGGCCTGGGCCGGCGCTTCGGCTTCCACTTCGTTGGCGCGGCGCAGCAGCGCCATGCGGTAGCCCACCTTGTAGTACGAAGCGACGCTCTCGTGCGAGGCGCTGCCGTGCGAGGCGGCCAGGGCAGCTGGCGTGACGCTCAGCAGGGCGCGGATCCAGTTCATGACGCTGCGGCCGGCGTTATCCAGAAAACCTTCAGCGGTGTTGTTGGTAGCGATGGCGGTGGACATGAGACTGACTCCTGAAATGAATTGAACGTTGATGCATTGCAGTATAGGACGCACTCAGTCATACAAAAACTTTTCATTTGTGATGTGCCCCATGCGTGAAACGTATACTTGAAGTTTCCATAACGCAACTGTTCATAAGCGAACGGTATATCTGTCCATCAGTGTGCGTGATAAGAAGGGCATGGCCCCGCGACAGAGTTATCTCGTCTGAAACGCTTGGAGCGATACCGCCGGAAAGCATGTTTTTTCGCTCCCTGCGGCGCGGATGAAACAATCACGGGATTGAGCGATTCAGCGCGTGCGTGGAAGCTGGAACGTGCTGTCACCGCCGGCGATGGAACTCCACGGCCCAGACGCAGCCATTCGGACCGGGTGAGCGCGTCAACAAAAAAGCCGGCAATGCCGGCTTTTCATTGGTGACAACTGGAAAGGATCAGTCGATCTTCCAGGCGTAGTCCACGCGCGTCCAGGCTTCGGCCGGCGTGCCGTTCTTCGAACCCGGCTTGAACTTGCAGGCGGTCAGCGATTTCACGGCTGCCTTGTCGAGGCTCTTGAAGCCGCTCGACTTGTCGATCCTGGAATCCTTCACTTCGCCACCGGCGGACACCAGCAGGCGCATCGACACGGTGCCCTGTTCTTCGTTGGCCAGCGACATGCGCGGGTAGTCGGTCTTGCATTCGTCGGCATCGACCGGCACGGGCGCGGCGGCGTGCGCTGCACCAGCGAACAGGACGGTTGCGATCAGGCTCAGGACACCCTGGTTCAGTTTGATAGACATTGTAGTTCCCCTATTAGTTAATGACAGTTAGCCCGGCACCGGCACGTATTGCTCGGTTCGCCGTGGCGCCACGTGATGACCGTGGCTGTCTCCTGAATTAACGTTGTTGCGTTGCAGTGTAGGGTGGCCAAAGTCATATGAAAACTTTTCGTTTGTGATGTTATCCATACAGGAAATCGATAACTGGACGACGCCAAACAAACTGCTTTCATGAGTGCCGCGCATAACGGCCTGTTGCTGGACGTTATGTGAGAGGCGTCAGGCGGGTGCGGGAAGGAGATTTGCGGGATCGTCCGGCGGCCGCAGCCATGATGGAACCGGCAACGATACCGCCAAGGCAAGCCACAAAATTTAGGCGCTGTCACCCGAGCCTGTGGAATGAACTGAACCATTCGCCGGAAAAGCTGTCTCAACCGATGTTGACGAAGGAGGTTCCGATGAACGATGGTGGATTCATGCAGTTTCTCTCTCATGTGAAGGGGCAGCTGGAACGGCTGACCAGCGCTCAACTTGCAACGCTACAGGCGGCCATCGTGCCTGCGTCGATGCTGTCGGTCTGTCTGCACCTGATCGAGCAGTACGGCCACGACTGCCGCACTTGCCCGCATTGCGCGCATCCCCGCACTTATCGCCACGGATTCGCTTATGGCCTGCAACGCTACCGATGCTGCGCGTGCCGGCGCACCTTCAACAAGCTCACCAACACACCAATGGCGTCTCTGCGCCTGCGAGGCAAGTGGCTGCCCTTTCTGCAGTGCCTGCTCGATTCGCTGCCGGTCCGGGCCGCGGCGAAGCAGGTCGGCATCCACCGCAACACCAGCTTCCGGTGGCGCCACCGCTTTCTCCAGGACGGCAAGCACGACCGGCCAGCCAAGCTGCAAGGCATCGTCGAGGCCGACGAAACCTATCTGCTCGAATCGCAGAAGGGCAGTCGTCATCTGACCCGTCCCGCCAGGCACCGCGGCGGGCGGGCAAAACGACGGGGCGTTTCCCACGAACTCGATTGCCTCCTCGTGGCCCGGGACCGGGGCGGCCACACGCGCGACTTCGTCTGCGGTCGGGGACCGGCCACGGCAACGCAGCTGCGGGAGCATTTGCAACCGGTTCTATCGCGCGATGTGATGCTGATTTCGGACAGTGCGGCGGCCTACCGGGCCTTTGCGGAGGCGGCAGGCATCCTGCACGAGACGGTCAACCTGCGTGCCGGCATCCGGGCCCGCGGCACCATCCACCTGCAAAACGTGAACGCCTATCACGGCCGCTTCCATGGCTGGCTGGCCCGCTTCAACGGCGTGGCCAGCCGCTATCTGTCCAACTATCTGGGCTGGCGCCATGGGCTCGAAGCCCGGCGCTGGCGCACGCCGGCCCGCTGTCTGATCGCGGCATTGGGCCACAATACGGTCGAGTCGGGTTAGTACGGGAAACTTCCACAGGCTTGAGTGACAGCGCCAAATTTATGCAGCGGGCCGGAACAGCCTGCCGCCAAACAGCACGCACATCAGCGCGAGCACGGTCAGGGCAATGCCGCCCCATTGCCATGCGGTGATCGATTCGTCCAGGATGAGCACCCCGGCGGTGATGCCGACCACGGGGACGCCGAGGCTGAACGGCGCCACCTTGTTGGCCGGATGGCGCTTGAGCAGCAGCGTCCACAGGCCGTAGCCGACCAAGGTGGCCATCCAGCCCAGGTAGGCCAGCGCAACCCAGGCCGACAGCGGCGCGGCCGTCCACTGCCAGCGCGTGGCGGCGGGATCGAAGGCGAGCGACAGCAGCGCGAACGGCACGATCGGCGCCAGGCAGCTCCACACCAGGAAGGCCAGCGGATCGAAGCCGGGACTGCTCTGCTGGGCGCGCCGCACGACGATGTTCGACGCGGCCCACATCGCCGCGCCGGCCAGGCACAGCACGAAACCGGCGACGGTGGTGTCGCCCGCGCCGGCGGCACCGGCATAGTTCATGCCGAAGCACAGCAGGCCGAGTGCCGCGATGCCCAGGCCCAGCAGCAGCTGGCGGGTGGGCTTCTCGCCCAGCAGCGCGTAGCCATAGACGGCCGTGAAGAAGATCTGCGTCTGCAGCAGCACGGAGGCCAGCGAGGCGCTCATGCCCACCTTCAGCGACATGAACACGAAGCCGAACTGCCCCAGCCCCTGCGTCAGGCCATACAGCACCATCCATCGCGGCGCCACGGGCGGGCGGCGCAGGAACAGCACCAGCGGCAGCGTGGCGAACAGGAAGCGGCCCACGCCCAGCTGGAACGGCGTGAAGTAGCGCAGCCCGACTTTCATCGCCACGAAGTTGGTACCCCAGATGATCACGACCACGAGTGCCGCCAGCAGGTCCCTGCCTTTCATGTGCCGCCCTTCATGCGCCGGTCATGCCGCGGTCTCGCGCCGCACCACGTTCTTCTCGATCGCGGCCCGGTGCACGATGATCTGCTCGGCGTCGGCCTGCAGCAGCCGGATGCGGCGCTGCACGACGGCGAAGCCCGGCCACGAGGCGGGGCCGCCGGCGCCCGAGCTGTGCGTGGCGGCCGGATCGAGCACGCCTTCCACCACCGTGGTGCACGACGCGGGCAGGCCGGGCTGCGCCAGCGCGGCGGACAGCGCGCCGCATACATGGTCATGGCTGGTCGCCAGCATGGCGTTGACCTGGTCGGCCGGAATGTCGGCCACGTGGCGGCGCAGGATCGCGCGCAGCGCCGCCACGTGCGCCACCAGCAGGTAGTTCTGCACGATGAACAGGTTGATGTCCTCCACTGCGCGGCGCTTGCTGGCCGGTTCGTCGAGCATGCGCATCAGGGCGGCGGACAGCGTGGCCAGCGCATCCATCAGGCCCTTCCTCTGCACGCGGTAGGGGAAGTCGTTGCGCTCCTTGCCCTGCAACAGCTCGAAGCTGGCCTGCATGTAGCGCAGGTTGGCCGCCAGCACCTGGTCCATCAGCTTCGGCAGCGACTGGTATTCCCAGCTGGCCAGCACGAAGCTGAACAGCGTGGCCACGGCCGCGCCGATGAAGGTATCCACCAGCCGTTCCGTGATCATGCCCACGCTGCCGCCCATGGCCAGGTTCATCTGCAGCAGGATCATGATCGACACGGCGATCGCCGTGTACCGGTAGCGCAGCACCACGAAGGTGGGCGTGGCGATGGTGGCCAGCACCAGCACCGTCAGGATCACGGCCGGGTGGTTGAAGAACAGCAGGATGACGGCGGCCACCACGCAGCCGATCACCGTGCCCGTGATGCGGTCGCTGCGGCGCTGCTTCGTCATCGAGAAGCTGGGCCGCAGGATGATCACGATGGTGAGGATGATCCAGTAGCTGTGCGCCGAGTAGGAGGGAAACAGCGACGGCAGCGAGGTGCCGATCGCCACGCCGCACACCACCGCCATCGCCACCCGCAGCGAGTAGCGGAAGATCGGCGAATCGAAGCGGAAGTGCGACAGCATCACGGCGATCTCGTACTTCTGCTGCGACAGGAAAGGCTGCATGTCCTGGTCCAGCCAGAACGGCGTGCTGTCGTAGGCCTTCTGGCTGGCCACGTGCAGCTCGCCCACCATGCCCACGATGGCGCGCACCTTGTTGCGCTGGGCGCGCAGCACGGCCAGCGCTTCGGCCACCGGTTCGCCGGCATCCACGCGGCGCTGCAGGACCGCCACCTCGGCATCGAGCGCGGCGAGTTCCGGCGCGTAGCTGATGGCCTGGAACGAAGCCTTCTTGCGCGTGACCGCATAGCCGACGGCCTCGATGTCGCGCGCGCACTTGTAGGCCAGATCGTGCAGCGCCTTCAGGGCCGGCGACTCGGCCAGGTGCAGGCGCAGCTGGGCGTAGTCCGTGTGGGTGGCGAGGATCTGTTCGTACAGGTCCAGCATCGTCACGTGGATCTGCACCACGATCGCATCCTTGCGGTTCTGGTGGGCGCGCAGGATCAGGTCGCGCGAGGCCTGCTGCCGGTCCGCCAGCAGCGCCTGGTGGCGCACCAGCTTGTTGAACTGCTCGGTGATGCCGAAGCGCGGGTCGTAGAAGTCGGCCTTGATGTCGATGTAGGCGGCCAGCTCGAACAGCGCCTCGGCCAGCACCTGCTGCTTGATACGGTGGCGCAGCAGCCAGGAGATCGCCATCGCATAGGCCAGGTAGGCGATGCCGCCCAGCGTGAACAGGCCGGCATGGGACAGCGCCTGCAGCGGCGTCAGGTGGTGTTCCATCGACATCGTCATGATGAACAGGGTTGCCAGCTGCAGCGGCATCGACTTCTTGCCGTACACGACCATCATGCTGGCGAAGAAGGACAGCAGCACGAGGGCCGCCATCAGCAGCCAGAAGTAGGGCGCGCACAGGCTCACGCCCAGGGTGACGAGGCTGCACAGCAGCACCGAGGCCAGCATCTCGTTGAACTTGTGGCGCAGGGGGCTGGGCATGTCCATCAGCGCCGTGCACAGCGCGCCGATGCCGACCGACAGGGCGGTGGTCATGTCGGACACGGCCAGCGTCGCCAGGATGATGCCAATCAGCCCCGCGCCGAAGCGCAGGCCCAGGTGGAAGTAGTGGCTGTAGAAGAAGGTGCGCGTGCTCAGGGCGTAATGCAGGGGCTGAGCCATCGTCCGGCGCATGGCTTACAGCAGCCCCAGGACGGGATAGCGGCGCCATTCCGGCTCGGCGTGGCGCGCGCAGTTGTGCAGGATGAAGTGCAGCACCGCGTCCTGGTTCGACAGCTTCTCCGGATTGGCCGCCTTCCATGCCTCGAACTTCGCGTTCAGTTCCGGCTCGGTGGCCAGCAGCTCCACGGCGAGATCCTCGAACACGTAGTCGGAAATGGCTTCCTTCTTTTCCAGGATCGAATTGAAGAAGCCCCAGCGGAAGAAGCTGTCGTGGGCCTGCGGTTCCAGCGTCTCCACGGCGTAGCGGGCGTTGTCCTGGTCCAGCGGCACGATCCAGTCGCCCGGGTTCAGCGTGAAGGTGCCGGTGCGCGCTTCGACATCGACCGTGTCGTGGAACATATGGCCTTCGTAGGCATGCGCGCGGGTCGACAGGTCACCGATCTGGTAATAGCGCGCCTGTACTTCGGTCGGCGCCGTCACGCGCGTCATCTGCACGCCGTTCCACTGCAGGCGCTCGACCACTTCGCGCCACTGCTGCGGCACCACGTAGGCCTTTGGCGCCTGCACCACGGTGTCGGCCACGAAGTTGCTGTAGTACGGGATGTCCTTCTCGTACGGCTTGCTGCGGTCGTACGACAGGCGCGTGTAGTTGCCCAGCACGCTGGGGTGGCGGCGCGCCTCGTAGCCCTTGAAGCGGAAAGTGGTGGGGTGGGCTTCGTCCATGCGCCAGGTGACGGGCCAGGTCTTCTGCTGGCGCTGGGCCGCTTTCGCTGCGGCGCGCAGGCGCCGGATCTCGTCGCCATGCTGCACGGTGAAGTCGCGCGTCACGTCCAGCAGCGCGCGCATCGATTCGTAGCGGTCCGCGAAGGGTTTCAGCATGTGCGTCTCGGGCATGAAGCCGATGATGTTGTGCAGCGCCGTGAAGCCGGTCGAGAAGCGCGGCACTTCGAGGAATTCGGCGATGCCGTCGTCCGGCGTCTCCTGCACCGGGTTCACGTACGGGCAGGTGGGCCAGCCGCGCTGCGCCATCTTCGCGAAGACATGGGGCAGCATCGTCGTGCGCAGGAACGGGCCGAGGCCGGAGCCGAGCTTGTCGGCCTGCGTGTGGATCAGCGTCATCGTGTACGAATAGTCCGCACCGTTGGAGGTGTGGGTGTCGACCATCACGTCCGGATCCCACTGCGTGATGAGTTCGTTGAAGAAGCGCGCGTTCAGCGTGTCGCACTTGATGAAGTCGCGGTTCAGGTCCAGGTGGCGGCTGTTGCCGCGGAAGCCGAACAGCTCCGGGCCGTCCTGGTTCGGGCGCGACGTATTGGCGCGGTTGGCGCAGCCGTCCACGTTATACACGGGCACGAACAGCAGCACCGTCCGGCCGAGCGTGGCCAGCAGCGCCGGATCGACACAGAAGTCGCGCACGATGGCCATGCAGGCATCGATGCCTTCCGGCTCGCCCGGGTGGATGCCGTTGTTGTTGAAGAAGACCGGGCGGCCGGCACGCTGGATCTCCTCCCGGTCGAACACGCCATCCGCGCTCACCACGCCCACGTGCAGCGGAATGCCGCCGTCGGACACGCCTGCCTGTTCGAACCGCAGCACGTTCGGGAAGCGCCGCGCCAGCTCTTCATAAAAGGCGATGCAGTCGGTCCACAGCGTGGTCTGGTTCTGGTTGCCCTGCTCGTAAGGCGTCGGCAGGGAATGGGGCGCGGTTGGGTGCATGGTTCTGGATCTCAGGAGCATAGTGGGAGGCGGTGCGCCGGGTAGGCGGCCGGGTGTGAAATTGTAGCACCGCATCATTTGTGGTCCGGATGCCGCAGCGGCAGGGAAACGTGCGGAGGGCGGCGCAGCCGTCGTGCTATCAACGTTGTTCCAATAGAGGAGACTTCCGATGAAACGCTTTGCTTTCCTGATCCAGATGGCGCTGTTGTTCGCGCTGGGCATGCCTGCCATGGCCCAGCACACGGCGCCGCGCTACACGCTGAACCTGCCGGTTACCGCCACGGCCGCGCCGGCCGAGCAGTCCGTGCAGTTCATCGGCACGGCCACGGTGCTGATCCGCTATGCGGGCCTGACGATCCTGACCGATCCGAACTTCCTGCACAAGGGCGATCACGTGCACCTGGGCTACGGGCTGACCTCGGAACGGCTGACCGACCCGGCCATCGCGTTCGACCAGCTGCCGCCTGTCGACTTCGTGCTGCTGTCGCACCTGCACGACGACCATTTCGACAAGCTGGTGCGCGAGAAGCTGAACCGCGCCACGCCCATCGTCACCACCGATGCCGCGGACGACGAGCTGCGCAAGCTGGGCTTCCAGAGCGTGTTCGGGCTGGGCACCTGGCAGGACATGCTGGTGACCAAGGGCGACGCCAGCGTGCGCGTCACATCGCTGCCGGGGCGCCATGGGCCGGCTGCCGCGGCGGCGCTGCTGCCGAGCGTGATGGGGTCGATGCTGGACTTTGCCGCGCCGGCCGGCCGCTACCGCATCTATGTCAGCGGCGACACGATGGTCTATGACGACATCGCCGAGATCCCGAAACGCTTCCCCGGCGTGGACCTGGCGCTGCTGCACCTGGGTGGCACGCGCATCCTGGGCCTGGTGACGGTCACGATGGATGCTGAAGAGGGCGTCAAGATGCTCAAGCTGATCGCCCCCGACCACGCCATCCCCATCCACTACAACGACTACACGGTGTTCAAGTCGCCGCTGTCGGACTTCCAGAAGGCCGTGCAGGAGGCCGGGCTGGCGGAAAAGGTAACGTACCTGAAGCACGGCGAGTCGTACCGCTTCACGCCGGCAGCGAAGCGCTAACCGCGGACCCGCGAATCCGATGTCCTGGTGCCTGGCACCAGGACACGACCTCGGCAATGTCCCGGTGCCACGCACCAGGACACAGGCTCGGCAATGCTCCGGGCCGGAATGCATGCCGAAAGCGTCGCGTTATCGCGACGGGCGCCGGGCAGTCGGGCACGCCTTGCGAAAGCGCGCATCCGGCCGTGGCCGCCATGCTATCTGTGGAGCTTTCCATGGAGGCCCGGATGAAGAAGCCGACTGCTGCCCTGCTACCCGCCTTGCTGTCCGTGCTGCTGGCCTGCATGCTGGCAGGCAGCCTCCGGGCGGCGGACGTGCCCCGCCTGCGCATCACGATCCCGGCCGGCGCGGCGCACCAGGAAGCGGGCGGCAGCATCCATTTCCTGGGCACGGCCACGGCGCTGGTGCGCGTGCGCGGGCTGGCGGTCCTGATCGATCCGGGCGAGGATGGCGGCAGCGGTGTCCTGCCGCAGGCGGATGTGGTGCTGCTGTCGCAGCCTGCCGCGCTGGTGGCCGGCCTGTCGCCATGGAGCGGCACGCCGGTGGTGACGATGGCCGCCATGGCGCAGCACCTGCGCGCGCAGGGCTACCGTAGCGTGTATCCGCTGGAGACGTGGGAAGGGATCACGATCCGCAAGGGCGATACGCGCCTGCGGCTGACCTCGATGCCCGATGCGCGCGGCATGCGGCCCGCGGCAATGGCGGTGATGCTGGACTTCGGCCCGAGCTGCCGGGTGTTCGTGCACAACGGGGCATTGACGCGCGACGAGATCGGCCTGATCCCGCAGCGCTTTCCCGGCGCGCGGCTGGCACTGCTGCGGCAGGACGGCACGCCGCTGCTGCTGTCGATGGACGGTGACCGTGAAGCCACGGCCCGGCGGCCTGTCGCGCGCGGCGAACCCTATCGCTTCGGTTCGGCCACGTGCAACTGAAGGCCCGGCATGGACTTGCACCCGAAGCCGGTACCTGAAGTCCGGTCCCGAGGCCGCGCCTGGAGTTTGTACCCGGCTCCGAACTTGAAATGCGCTCCCGGGGCAGGTTCCGAAGCGGGCCAATGACGCCAGCCGTCCCGTGCACCCGGCGCAGAGCGAACGCTTATGCCTTGGCGTTCGACTCGACCCACTTGCCGAATGCCTCGGCGAACTGGGTGAATACCTGCTTCGACTGTTCATTCGCTATCGAGCCATCCTCGGCCAGCAGGTTGGCCGAGTTGCCGATGTAGAGCTCCGGCGCCGGCATCACCGGCACGTTCAGGAATACCACGGCCTGGCGTACATTGTGGTTGGCACCGAAGCCGCCGATCGCGCCCGGCGACTGCGACACGACGGCGGCCGGCTTGCCGTTCCAGATGCTCTTGCCATACGGGCGCGAACCCACGTCGATGGCGTTCTTCAGCGCGCCGGGAATCGTGCGGTTGTACTCGGGCGTGAAGAACAGCACGGCATCGGCCGCGCCCAGTTTCTCGCGGAAGGCCGTCCAGGCGGCCGGCGGCGTGCCTTCGTCGTCCAGGTCCTGGTTGTACAGCGGCAGGTCGCCCAGCTCGATGAATTCCGCCTCCAGCGTTGCCGGCAGCAGCTTTGCCACGGCGTGCGCGTACTTGCGGGTGAGCGAATCCTTGCGCAGGCTGCCGATGAGGACAGCAACTTTCTTGGCCATGCTGGTGCTCCTTGATAAGTTTGGAAAGTCAGGTAAAAAGAACAATGTACCTGAAGCTGGCTGGGCATGCCTGCCCCGGAAGTTCAGTTGCTATTTCACTTGCAATGGAAAAAAGCCACACCCCTTGCAGGACGTGGCCTTGAAGCTTGAAAACCAGCGGCGTACCGGGACCTCGAGAAACCGTAATGAGCGACGCCAGACCTGGTCTCCGGTACTCATCGTACTTTCGTACAATGAGTACGGGAGACCAGCGTATGGCGTTGCGTAACAGGTTTATCGTGGTTCCCTCATTGCACGCCCATTTCCTTCAGCAGGTTGTCGGCCTTGTCCACATGCTGCATGTTCCACAGGATGTAGCGCAGGTCCACCTGGATGTCGCGCGTGTTGGCCTTGTTGAAGTCCCAGTCCGAGATGATCGAATCGAGCGTGCCGTCGAAGGCCAGGCCCACCAGCTCGCCCTTCGCGTTCAGCGCCGCCGAACCCGAGTTGCCGCCGGTGATGTCCAGCGTGGCCAGGAAGTTCACGGGCACCGTCTTCAGCTTCGGATCGACGTACTTGCCGAATTGCTTCGCCTTGATCGCGTCCAGCTGCGGCTTCGGTGCGTTGAACTCGCCCTTGCCGGTGGCTTTCGCGACCACGCCGTTGACGGTGGTGAAGGCCGTCCAGGTGGTGCCGTCGGCGCCATGGTCACGCGCGGCGATATTGCCGTAGGTGACGCGCAAGGTGCTGTTGGCATCCGGGTACACGGCCTGGCCCTTCGTCTTCATGTAGGCGATCTTGGCCTTCATGTAGCTGCCGTAGGCTTGCTGGAGCTTGCCGGCCAGTTCCTCTTCCTGGGCTTCTTCCTTCAGGTCCGCGTCGTACAGGGCCACGGCGGCCTTGATGACGGCATCATTGCTGGACTGGAAGTCGGCCGGCTTCTTGCCCAGCCAGGCATCGCGCGCCGCAGCATCGGTCAGCTTGCTGCTGGCATACAGCTTGTCCAGCGCGGCGGACAGTTCCGCATCGCTCATGCCGGCGCGGATGCCCAGCGCCGCGTTGAACGCCGGCTTCTGCTCGGCGGCCGGCTGCGCCAGGTAGGCCTTCAGGTGGTGCATGGCGATGGCCTTGTCCACTTTCGGATCGAAGGTGCGCACCAGGGCGGTCACGCCGGACTTGATGCGCGGCAGGTCGCGCTCCTGGTAGCCCAGCTTGCGCTCGGCATCCGGCTTCTGCGCTTCGTTCGACAGGCGGTACAGCATGCGCGCCGTCGTCAGCAGACGCGGCTGCGCGTAGCTGTAGTGGAAGTCGCGCTTCACGCCGGCATCGCGCTCGGCGATCAGGTGCTCGACATTCGCCACGTCCTGCGCGTATTCGGCCTTGCGCTTCGCATCGGCGTTGATCCAGTTCTTCAGCTGCTCGTGCTCGGCCGTTTTACGCTGCAGGAAGTCGCTGTTGGCATACGAGTCGATCATGCCCTGGCGGTTCTTGTAGTAGTTGTTGATGCCGGCCACCTGGCCCGCGTACTTCAGCGACAGGTCCTTGTTGTCCTTCGTCTCGCGGTCGATGATGGCAAGGTTGTCCGCCGAGGCCTTCACGAAGGCCGGGTAGAACCAGTCGAACGTGAACTGCACTTCGGACGGCAGGCGGTGGCGGTTGGTGCGGCCCGGGTAGCCCATGGCCATCACGAAGTCGCCTTCCTTCACGCCTTCCTTCGCCAGTTTCAGCACGTGCTGCGGCTGGTAGGGCACGTTATCCTTGCTGAAGTCGGCAGCCTTGCCGTCCTTGCTCACGTAGGCGCGGTAGAAGCCGTAGTCGCCCGTGTGGCGTGGCCACATCCAGTTGTCGGTGTCGCCACCGAACTTGCCCACGCCGGCCGGCGGCGCATGCACCAGGCGCACGTCGCGGATTTCCAGCTGCTTGATCTGGTAGAACTCCAGGCCGCCGTAGAACGACGACACGGTGCAGCGGTGGCCGGGATCCTTTTCGCAGGCGGCCTGCAGGGCCTTGCCGTTGTTCTCGATCGCATCGCTGCGCGCCTTGCCGGACAGCTTCGCCACCGCCGGCGTGACGACCTTGTCCGTCACGTTCAGCACTTCCTTCGTGACGAACACGCGGGTGCCTGGCGCGGCCGGCAGTTCCTCGGCCAGCGAGTGGGCGACGAAACCGTTGGCCAGCAGGTCGCGCTCCGGCGTGGAGTTCTGCGCCACGCTGTTGTACACGCAGTGGTGGTTGGTGATTACGAGGCCCTGCGGCGACACGAAGGACGCCGAACAGCCGCCCAGGCTGACGATGGCGCCGGCCGGGAATTCGGTCAGCTTCGTCAGGCTGTTCGGATCGAGCTTCAGGCCGGCGGCCTTCAGCTGCTTGGCGATCTGCGGCAGCTGCTGGGGCATCCACATGCCTTCGTCGGCGTACGCCACGTTGATGCTGGCGCTCAGGATGGCGAGCGCGAAGAGAGATTTTTTCATTCGAGTGTCGGAATAGTTGTCGGCGTCCCTGATGTGCCGCGACAGCAATGACGCCCCGCGGCGCGTGCCAGTATCCGCACCGCGTCCCCATCCGTCAATCTTGAATTTCGTTCAGTTTGCCGAACGAAATTCCGGCGCCCATGAAAAAGGCCGGCGCAATGGCCGGCCTTTTACTGTGGCGCTGAAACTTTCTCAGCTTAGCGCGCCCTGCCGCGGAACACCAGGTTCACGATGGCCAGCAGGATCACGGCACCGAGGAACGACACGAGCAGCGACAGCGGGCTGAAGTCATCGCCATTGATGGTGCCCGTGCCGAACAGTGGCGACAGCAGCCAGCCACCCAGCAGTGCGCCGACGATGCCGACCACCACGTTCAGGAACAGCCCTTGCTGGGCGTCCGTTTTCATCACGAGGCTGGCCAGCCAGCCGATAATGCCGCCGATAACGATCCAGATAATAAAGTTCATGCTCATTCCCCTTGTGTATTCACAGACCTGTCGTTGACGAAGAGCGGGGCCGGAGCCCTGCCGTGAGAAAAAGTGTAGGCGCGCCCGATACGGTGGTCCGTGCGCCAGCGAACGCAGTCAGGCCCTTGTGTTCGCCTTTCGTGGCGCGGGCTGTCCGTGCGCGCGACCGTGCGTGAGCGTACAGAGAGGAGAGACCCGGGCGCTTATCGTGGGTTCATTCCGACTCCCATGAAAGGACATTGTTATGAGCCAAGACAAGAATACCCGCCTCGTTACCGGCCTGTTCGCCGACCGTGCCAGCGCCGAGCGCGCCTATCACCACGCCACCGAGCGCGGCTATACGAAGGACGACATCAACGTGCTGATGTCCGACGATACCCGCAAGCGCTACTTCACCGGTGACGACACGATCGAAACGGAACTGGGCACGAAAGCGGCCGAAGGCGCCGGCATCGGTGCCGGCGTGGGCGGTGCGATCGGTGCGGCACTGGCCGCAGTGGCTGCCGTCGGTACCTCGCTGGTGCTGCCGGGCCTGGGCATCGTCATTGCCGGTCCGCTGGCCGCTGCCGTGGCCGGTGCCGGCGCGGGCGGCATCACGGGTGGCCTGCTGGGCGCGCTGATCGGTGCCGGTATTCCGGAAGAGCGCGTCAAGCACTATGAGGAAGGCCTGAAGCAGGGCGGCATCGTGATGGGCGTGAACGCCCGTTCGGATGAAGATGCGGCGCACCTGGAATCGGGCTGGAAGGACAATGCCGGCCAGCACGTGATCGGTACCGGCGTCGGCGCAGCCGGTGGTGCGGCGGCTGGCCTGGCGGCAGGTTCGCCGGCCGGCCCGATCGGCATGGCAGCCGGTGCCATCGTGGGCGGCATCGCCGGCGGCCTGGCAGGCAAGGGCGCGGCCGAAGTCGTCAACCCGAAGTCGGGTGACGATCTGAGCGATCACCACATGGCCACCGGCGTGGGTGCCGGCGGCGGTGCGATGGCCGGCATGGCCATCGGCGCGGCAGGCGGTCCGATCGGCATGGCAGCGGGCGGCGCGATCGGTGCGATTGCCGGCGGCATTGCCGGCAAGGGTGTCGGCGGCCTGGTCAACCCGGCCGACGAGCAGCGCTACTGGCAGGACCAGTACCGCAACGAGTCGTACTTCAACCCGGCGTACCAGTACGACGACTACGATCCGGCCTATTCGCTGGGCTACAACAGCCGCGGCAACTACCGTGGCTCGTGGGACCAGAACGAAACGCACCTGCGTGGCGACTGGGAACGCGTGAAAGGCCGTTCGCGCCTGTCGTGGGAAGAAGCCAAGGGCGCCAGCCGCGCCGCCTGGGACAAGGTGGAACGCGCGCTGCCGGGCGACTGGGACAAGGACGGTAAATAAGCGCAGTAATTAATCAAGTGTAGGAACCGGCCGGATGCGCCTTGCGGGGTGCGCCCGGCTTCAGCCGCAGGAGCGGCTGTTCGACGAGATACCAGCTGAGCAGGGCCAGCGGCAGCACGGCCGCGCCGGCCAGCAGGAACATGTGCCACGGCGACAACGGTGGCAGGTACCACACCAGCAGCGTCTGCACGGGCCAGCCGTACAGATACACCCCATACGATATATCCGGCAGCCGGTTGAAGCCCGCCAGCACTGGCAGCGGCGTGAGTGCCGCGTAGAACAGCAGGTAGCCGCCGCAGGTTGCCAGCGCCAGTTCCGCCCAGCGCGGCGAGAACATCGCTACACCCAGTACGCATCCCGCCAGCACGGCGCCAACCGGCGTGAAGCGGCACCGTTCCCGATACAGGTAGAAACAGCCGCCGGCCAGGAACAGGCTCGCGAGGCGGACGATGGGATCGCCCAGCAGCAGCCGCAACGGCGTCCACGTGATCGGCAGGCCATAGCGCGTGGCCAGGTGCGTCAGCAGGGCCGCGACCGTCAGTGCCAGCCAGACGCGGCGCCGGCGGATGCCGCCCGCCAGTCCCATGCCCAGCACCCCCAGGTAGCAGGCGAACTCCCGCATGATCGTCCACATCGCGCCATTGACCTGCGGGTAGGGCAGGCCGTCGAACACGGGCGGGAGGATGGGACCGTGCAGCACGGCCATTGCCAGCAGCACCTTGAGGCCGGAGAGCTCGGCAAAATAGCGCACGGGATCGGACCCCAGCGGCGCGACGAGGAATACGCATACGAGACTGGCCACGAGGAAGCCGGGATAGATGCGCAGCACGCGCTTGCGCAGGAAGGTCCATGCGGCCGGCGCGCTGTCCCAGCTCTGCACGATCAGGTAGCCGCTCAGCAGGAAGAAGCCGTCCACCGCCAGTTCACCAAACGACAGTGTGTGGAACAGCCGGGTAAGGGGCTCGCGCTGGCGGGTGCCGTCCTGCAGTTCCGCCGCGTGGGACAGCAGCACGAGGAGCGCCAGCACCAGGCGCAGCAGGTTGAAGTTGTTGCGCCTTGCGGTGGGCAGGTCCATGGCGATCCCGTGGTGGGTGGCTGGACCTTCGAGTCTGGGATGCTCTGCACGCGGCGAGGCTGGCGCAACGCAAGCGATGCGTGCGCGCTGGCGCGCGACGCGCCGGCAGTTGGCGGCGGATCAAGACGTGGTGAGCATCGCCGGCGCCCCGCCGCTGCCGCGCGGCTTCAGGCGCAACAGCGGCCACTCGACGCAGTACCAGCTGAGTGCGCCGAGGGGCAGCACCAGCAGCGTGGCCAGTGCCGCCAGCAGCCACGGCGATTGCGGTGGCAGGTACCACAGCAGCAGGATCTGCACGGGCCAGCCGTACAGGTAGACGCCGTACGAGATGTCCGGCAGGCGGTTGAACCGGGCCAGCAGCGGCCGTGGCGTCAGGGCGAAATACAGCAGCAGGTAGGCGCCTGCGGTGGCCAGCGCCGGCTCGGCCCAGCGCGCCGACCACATCGCCGGCAGCAGTATCCCTGTGGCGACGAGTGCGCCGCGCGGCGTGTAGCGGATGCGCTCGCGGTACAGGTAGAAGCAGCCGCCGGCGCCGAACAGCATCGCCAGGCGGATGATGTGGTCGGCCAGCAGCGTGCGCAGGGTCCACGAAGCGACCGGCAGGCGCAGGGAGGCGAACAGGTAGACGAGCAGGCAGGCCAGCGTCAACCCCAGCCATACGCGCCGCCTGCGGATGCCGCCCGCCAGCCCGACAGTCAACACCGCCAGGTAGCAGGCGAACTCGCGAATGATCGACCACAGCGCGCCGTTGACGACGGGGTAGGGCAGGCCCTTGAACACGGGCGGCGTGACGGGACCGTACAGCGTGGCGATGCCGAGCGCGACCCGGCCGCCATCGAGCGCGGCGAAATAGCGCGCCGGCTCGCTGCCTAGCGGACCCACGATGACCACGCACACCAGGCAGGCCACCACGAAGCCGGGATAGATGCGCAGCACGCGCTTGCGCAGGAAGGCGAGCGCCTGCGGGGCGTTGTCCCAGCTCTGCACGATGAGGTAGCCGCTCAGGAGGAAGAAGCCATCGACGGCCAGCTCGCCGAACGAGAGGGTGTGGAAGAGCCGGGTCAGCAGCTCGCGGTGGCGGTCGCCATCCTGCATCTCCGGCGCATGGGACAGCAGCACCAGCAGCGCCAGCACCAGCCGCAACAGATTGAAGTTGTTCCGCCGCTCGGCCGCCATGGCATCCGCCCCTGTGGTGACGAAATGGTTATTGGTTCAGTGGGAAATGTACGACGGGCCCGAGGATTCGGGCAAGCATTCGATGAAGCCCCCGGTCGAGCTCGTGTCACCCCATGGGGTCAGGCGCAGTGACACGAGCTGTGCTGTACCGAAGACTTGATCTCCAACGTGTTGTTTGGCCTCGTATTTTTTTTGGCACTTACACTAGTGCAGAGTTCGTGTCACTACGCCTGACCCCAAAAAGTGACACGAGCTCGGCAGTAAGGGCGGGCTTACTCGGTGGCGATGGCTTCGACCTGGATGGCCAGCTTCACTTCGGGGGCGAAGGCGGGCAGGCCGAAGGTGATGCCGAAGTCGGCACGGTTGAAGTCGGCGGTGGCGTTGGCGCCGCACACTTCGCGCTTCAGGCGGGCGTTCTGCTCGCACTTGAAGCGGTCCACTTTGAGCTGCACGGGTTTCGTGACGCCATGCAGCGTCAGCTCGCCGTCGACGCCCACCAGCCTGTCGCCCTCGAACCTGAACGACTTGCTCTTGTAGGTCGCGGTGGGGAATTTCTCGGCGTCGAAGATGTCCGCCTTTTTCGCGTGGCCGTTCATGCCGTCATGGCCGAAGTCGATCGAGTTGATGTCGATCTCGATGTCCAGGCTGCCCGTCTTGGCCGCGCGGTCCAGCGTGATCGTGCCCTTGCTGCTGTTGAACTTGCCGCGCCACAGCGACATGCCCTTGTGATCGGCCTCGAAGCTGGGGTAGGTGTGGCTCGGGTCGATGTTGTAGGTGGTGGCGCTGGCAAGGCCGGCGGCGGCCAGCAGGGTGGTGATCAGGGCGGTGGTCAGGGCGGTGCGTTTCATCTTCATCGGTCTCCGAAGTTTTTGGTTTCTTGACAGTGCTTACTGGCTGACGACGTGGAACTTGATCGTCACGTCGTCGCCGACGATGCTGGTGTCCTTCCATTCGCCTTCGCCGATGCCGTAGGCCAGGCGCTTGATGGGGACGGCGCCGTCGAATACCTGCTTGCCGCCTTCCGTCTTGACGGTGACGGGGAAGGTCACGTCCGTGGCCTTGCCCTTGATCGTGAGCTTGCCGGTAACGGTCAGCTTGCCGGCGCCGGCCGGCTTGATGGCGCTGGAGATGAAGGTCGCCTTCGGGAACTGGGCGGCGTTGAACCACTCCTTCTTGGCCACTTCCTTGTTGTAGTCGGCATCGCCCAGGTCGAGGCTGGCCGTTTCCACTTCCACGGTGGCTTTCGAGGTTTCCGGCTTGGCGGCGTCGTAGTCGATCGCCACCTTGTGCTTGGTGAATTTGGCATCGACCGGCACGTTCATCTGCTTGAACGTGGCCGTGACGCTGGTCTTGGCGGGATCGGTCTTCAGCGCGGCGGCGCCGGCGGTCAGCGACAGGCCGATCAGGGAGGCGAGCAGGATTTTCTTCATGGGTTCTCCAGGGAAGTCGGAAAGCGGTCAGGGAAGCATGCGTTTGAGCACGTCGTCGCGGTCGACGAAATGGTGTTTCAGTGCGGCGGCCACGTGCATGAACACGAGCGCGGCCAGGCCCATGTTCAGCCAGTAGTGAACGGGCTTGAGCGTGGCCTTCAGGTCCGGGTCGGCGGCAAAGGCAGCAGGGATCTGCCAGACGCCCAGGTACACGACGGGCACGCCGGCCGCCGTCGTGTACAGGTAGCCGGACAGCGGCACGGCAAACATCAGCACGTACAGCAGCACATGGGTGAAGTCGGCAGCCCTGACCTGCCACTGCGGCATGCTGGCCGGATGCGGCGGCGGGCGGTTGGCGCGGCGCCACAGCAGGCGCAGGGCCGCCAGGGCCAGCACCGTCACGCCCATCCACTTGTGCCAGGAAAAGTACTTCAGCTTGGTCGGCGTGAAGCCGGGAATATCGACCATCACCAGCCCCATCGTGAAGGCGGCGACGATCAGCACGGCGATCAGCCAGTGCAGCAGCATGGCGGGTTTCGTGTAGCGCAGCATTTGTCGTTGGGCGAACTGTTGAGACTTTGGCACTGTAGCAGAGAAACTTTTCTTCTGCTCATCACCAATCGATCGCCCATCTTACTGGCAAAAAAGAACGGCAGCCTCCCGCCCCGGAGGGAGGAGGCTGCCGTCGGCAGGTGTTACGGCAGGGCTCAGATGGCCTTGGCCAGCGGCGCCGCGATACCGGTGTAGTTCGCCGGCGTCATCGCCAGCATCAGGTCCTTCGCTTCCTGCGGCACGGCCAGCTTGCCGATGAATTCCTGCAGCGCTTCCTTCGTGATGCCCTTGCCGCGCGTGAGTTCCTTCAGCTGCTCGTACGGGTTCTCGATGCCGTAGCGGCGCATCACCGTCTGCACCGGCTCGGCCAGCACTTCCCAGCTGGCGTCCAGGTCGGCCGCCAGGCGCGCCGGGTTCACTTCCAGCTTGTTCAGGCCGCGCAGGCAGCTGTCGTATGCCAGCAGCGTGTAGCCCAGGCCCACGCCGATATTGCGCAGCACGGTCGAATCCGTCAGGTCGCGCTGCATGCGCGACACGGGCAGTTTCTCGGACAGGTGCTTCAGCACGGCGTTTGCCAGCCCCAGGTTGCCTTCCGAATTTTCGAAGTCGATCGGGTTGACCTTGTGCGGCATCGTCGACGAGCCGATCTCGCCGGCCTTCAGCTTCTGCTTGAAGTAGCCCAGCGACACGTAGGTCCAGATATCGCGGTTCAGGTCCAGCAGGATCGTGTTCACGCGGGCGAACGCGTCGAACAGTTCGGCCATGTAGTCGTGCGGCTCGATCTGGATGGTGTACGGATTGAACACCAGGCCCAGGCGCTGTTCGATGACGTTCTTCGAGAACGCCGGCCAGTCGAACGACGGATACGCGGACAGGTGCGCGTTGTAGTTGCCCACGGCGCCATTCATCTTGCCCAGGATTTCCACCGCGCCGATGCGCTCGACGGCCCGCTGCAGGCGCGCCACGACGTTGGCGAATTCCTTGCCCAGCGTGGTCGGGCTGGCCGTCTGGCCGTGCGTGCGCGACAGCATCGGCACCTCGGCGTTCACGTGGGCGATCTCCTTCAGGCGGGCGATCACGCCGTTCAGTGCCGGCACCATCACTGCGTCGCGCGCGGCCTTGAGCATCATGCCGTGCGAGGTGTTGTTGATGTCTTCGGAAGTACAGGCGAAGTGGATGAACTCGGAGGCGGCCACCAGTTCCGGCACGTCCGCCACTTTCTCCTTCAGCCAGTACTCGACGGCCTTGACGTCGTGGTTGGTAACGGCCTCGATCTCCTTGATGCGCGCCGCATCGGCTTCGGTGAAGTTGGCAGCCAGGCCGTCCAGCAGGGCGGTGGCGGAGGCCGGGAACGGCGCGATCTCGGCAAAGCCGGCCTGCGACAGCGCCTGCAGCCACGCGATTTCAACCTTCACGCGGTGGTGCATGAAGCCCGCTTCGGACAGGATCGGGCGCAGCTTGTCGGTCTTGGTGGCGTAACGGCCGTCCAGCGGGGACAGGGCCGACAAGGTGGAGTAGGGAGTCGTCATGGGATAGAAGGAGCCAGGGAAAAGAAGGATTTTACCATCGTGCGTGCGGCCTTTTTCATGGCGCTGCCAGCGTTAAGCGGGGGAGCTTGCTGTCCAGCCACTGACCGGCAGGGCGCGGAAAAGTTCCCGGCATGATCGGCGCGTCGACGCGTGTCTACGTAAGGCGAACAGCGCCTTTTTCATGGCCGATGGGCGCCGGATGGCCGCCGGCCCGGTGCTATACTGGGCTTCACTCCCTCTCCCGACCTCCCCATGAAACTCATCGGTTCGCTGGCCAGTCCCTATGTGCGCAAGGTGCGCGTGGTGCTGGCGGAAAAAAAGCTCGATTACCAGCTGGTGCTGGACAATGTATGGGCGGACGATACCGCGGTCCATGAGGTCAACCCGCTTGGCAAGGTGCCCTGCCTGGTGCTGGAGGATGGCGACGTGATCTACGATTCGCGCGTGATCGCCGAATACCTCGACACCCTCACCCCCGTCTGCAAGCTGCTGCCGCCGAATGGCCGCGAGCGCGTGGAAATCAGGAACTGGGAAGCGCTGGCGGACGGCACCACCGATGCCGCCATCGTGGTGCGCCTCGAGCACACGCTGCGCCCGCCGGAACTGCGCAGCGATGCCGTGATCGAACGCCATCACCTCAAGGTGCGGCGCGCCCTGGCGTCGATGGCGGAGCGGCTGGGCGAGCGGCAATGGTGCGTGGGCACCCACTACTCGCTGGCCGATGTGGCGGTGGGCTGCACGCTCGGCTGGCTGGCCTTCCGCTTCCCGGACATCGACTGGCGCGGCACGCACCCGAACCTGGCGCGCCTGCTGGACCGCCTGCACGAACGGCCGTCGTTCCGCGACACCGTGCCGCAGGCGTAAGCGCGCGGGTCCACCACGCGGTTCGGCGCTACACTGCCACCACACTTCACCTGGAGCGGTCATGGCACAGTCAGTAGCGGTATTCGGCGAAGCGCTGGTGGACGATTTCAGCAGCGCGCGCGTGGTGGGCGGCGCGCCGTTCAACCTGGCGCGGCACCTGGCCGGCTTCGGCCTGCCCGTCACCATGGTCACGCGCATCGGCGATGACGACAACGGCGCCTTGATCCGCAACGAGTTCGCCCGCTACGGCATGTCCGAGGCGGGCCTGCAGACGGGCACCGGCGAGGCCACCGGCAGCGTGCACGTGGAAGTGGGCGCGGACGGCAGCCACCGCTTCACCATCGTGCCCGACCAGGCCTACGACCATATCGACAGCGCCGCGGCCACGGCCGCCGTGGCGGCAGCCGATCCCGGCATCTTCTGCTTCGGCACGCTGGCCCAGCGCGATCCGGTCTCCCGCGCGGCCCTGCACGCGCTGCTGGAACGCACGCAGGCCGTGCGCTTCCTGGACCTGAACCTGCGGCCCGGCCATGTCACCGAGAGCATCGTCTTCGACTCGCTGCAGCAGGCGGACATCGTGAAGGTCAACGAGGAGGAGCTGCAGCAGCTGTTCAAGTGGTACTGCCACACCTGCCCGGACACGGTGAACATCGAGTGCATTTCGGTCGATACGGAGTGCCGCGCGATGATGCACAACTTCTCGCTCTCGACGCTGATCGTCACGCTGGGCGCGCGCGGCGCCCTGTACCTGTCGGCCGATGGGGCGCACGTGTCCGACCATGGCGCAGCCACGGGGGAATGTTTCGTCGATGCGGTGGGAGCGGGAGATGCGTTCGATGCCGTCTTCCTGCTGGGACGGCTGCGCGGCTGGACGACCGGGCGCACATTGGCACGGGCGAATGCGTTTGCCCATGCTTCCTGCGGCCACGCGGGCGCGGTGCCGCCGGAGCTGGCGACCTACGCGCGCTGGCTGGAAGCCTGGGCGCGCGAGGACGAATAAAGCCTGGTTCCTGCTGCTGCCGACCAGGCTTGCCGCCTGATGCTTGCTGCTTCGTGCGGCTGCTTGGATCGGCTGTTTTGTTCGACTATTCAGTTCGCTTGGTGCGGCTGCTTAGTGCAACTGCTTAGTGCAACTGCTTAGTGCAATTGCTTAATGCGGCTGCTCGTCGGCGGCGGCCATCTGCGTCTGCAGGTAGTTCTGGATGCCCACCTTGCCGATCAGGTCCAGCTGGGTTTCCAGGAAGTCGATGTGCTCTTCGGTGTCTTCCAGGATTTCCAGCAGCAGGTCGCGCGACACGTAGTCGCCCACGCGTTCGGCCTGTGCAATGCCTTCCTTGACCGTCACGTGCGCGCCGCGTTCCAGCTTCAGGTCCGCTTCCAGCATCTCCTGGGTGGATTCGCCGATCAGCAGCTTGTGCAGCGCCTGCAGGTTCGGCAGGCCGTCCAGCATCAGGATGCGGTCGATCAGCTTGTCGGCATGCTTCATCTCGCCGATCGATTCCTCGTATTCCTTCTTCGCCAGCTTCGTGAAGCCCCAGTGGCGGTACATGCGCGCATGCAGGAAGTACTGGTTGATCGCGGTCAGTTCGTTCGTCAGCTGTGCGTTCAGCAGACGGATGACGTCTTTGTCGCCCTTCATGGGAGTGCCTTGTTCTTGGTGAGTGAATCCCCGCATTGTGACAGATGCACGCCCCGTTCGTAAGGGAACGTCGGGCATCTGTGGCCAAAACCCGGGGAATGGCGTTGCTAAGGCAAATGAAAACGATTATCATTTTCGTTTGATTTGCGCTGGCGGCCGGCGCCAGGAGGATCACCGATGATGCTGCATATTCCCGGGGTACTGACCCCCGAACAGGTGCGCCAGCTGCGCGCCCGCCTGGCCGAAGCGCCGTGGGTGGACGGCCGCGCCAGCGTCGGCGCCCAGGGTGCCCAGGTGAAGCGCAACCGGCAGCTGGCCGAAGGCTCGCCACTGGCCGTGGAACTGGGCAGCATCATCGCGCGGGCACTGACGGCCAACCCGCTGTTCTTCGCCGCCGCGCTGCCGCTGCGCATCCTGCCGCCTTACTTCAATGGCTATGCGGGCGGTGAAACCTACGGCGACCATATCGATGGCGCGATCCGCGTGGCAGCGCCGGGCGCCGCACCGCTGCGGGCGGACGTGTCGACGACCGTCTTCCTCACCGATCCGGAAGAATACGAAGGGGGCGAGCTGATCGTCTCCGATGCCTATGGCAGCCATGAGGTGAAACTGCCGGCCGGGGATGCGATCGTGTATCCGTCGACGACGGTGCACCGCGTCGCGCCCGTGACGTCGGGCGAACGCCTGGCGTCCTTCCTGTGGACCCAGAGCATGGTGCGGGACGACTGGCAGCGCTCGATGCTGTTCGAGCTGGACCAGAACATCCAGCGCCTGCGCGGCGCGCACGGCGACAGCGAGGCCACCGTGGGCCTGACCGGCCACTATCACAACCTGCTGCGGATGTGGGCCGAAACCTGAAAATAGGGACAGACCCCATTTTCCAGGAAATTTCCTGAAAAATGGGGTCTGTCCCTATTTTTATGACAACTTGAAGTTGATGGGCACCAGTACATAGACCGGCACGGCCTTGCCGTCTTCCATGTAGGGCTTGAACAGGCTGCGCAGCGCGGCCTGGCGGCCCGCTTCGTCCAGGTTGGCGGAACCGGAGGACTGCTGCACCGTCGCCTGTTCCGGCGTGCCCTTGTCGCTCACCAGCACGCGCAAGGTGACGACGCCCGTTTCGCCCAGGCGGCGCGAGATGGTTGGATATTGCGGGCGCGGCGGACGGACATATTCGACGCCACTCACCAGCTGCGGCGCGCTGGGCCGGGCCGGCGGCGCGGGAGCCAAGGCGGCGGGGGCCGGCGCAGCAGCCACGACGGCCGGCGCCGCTTCCACCGGCTTCGGCGGCGATGGGGGCACGGTGATCGTGTTCTCGATGACGATCGGCAGCTGCGGGATCGGCGGCGTGATGACGGGCGGCGCCTGCAGCGCCACTTCCACCGTCTTCGGCGGCGCCGGCTTCGTTTCCGGCTCCGGCGTGGCGACGAACGTGACGTTCACCACCTGCGGCAACTGCTTGACGACGTCGCGCACCATGCCGTTCTGCATGGCCCAGAAACCGGCGAGGTGCAGCGCGACGATGACGGCGATCTTGCCTGTCCGGTTGCGGCTGCTGCCAAGGGTGAATTCGGGAACGGGGTCGCTGTCGGCGACGTCGGGGCGGGGAGCGGTGACCTGCGGGGGGCTGAAACGGAACAGCCCCAGCAGCGCCAGACCAGGCCGGGAGAGGCCGGGCATCGGTTGCATGATGGTCCTTCGTCAGTGGGCCCGGCCGGTGGAATACCGCGGGCCCGGCAGTGGGATTCGGTAGAGCGTCAGGTCGTGAGCGTAGGGCGCTTCAGCACGGTTTCCTGTAGCGGCACGGCCACGTGTTCGTTCATCACTTCCACGGCATAGTCCAGGCAGTTGCCGCAGCACGTGGCGACGCCGAGGGTTTCACGCAGCCCGTCCATGGTATTGATGCCCAGGTCGATGGCTTGACGGATTTCTCGATCGGAGATGTTGTTGCAGACGCAAACGATCATTGAAACACCTTCTGGCTGTAGAGACTAAGAAGTGGAAGACGACGCTGAAAAACGGTTCTCGGAACACCAACACCGGCTTGCTGCGACTAGTTGAGTGTTTGTCTACTAATGAGAATCATTATCATTACCGTTCCTATTCTGCCGCAAGAAGGAAGCGAGTGCAAGCGTTACCTGCAAATACAACTCATTCGCAATTGCATCTATAATGAGGGGATCGCCTGCCTTCCGAACCCGCCATGACCCACGCTTCCCCCCCTCTCAAGCTCGACGCGCTGGCGGTCGGCCAAAGCGCCACCGTGGTGCAGGTTGTCAAAGGTGAAGACCGGGAAACGCAGGACCTGGCACGGCGCCTGATGGAGCTCGGCTTCGTGCCGGGCGAGCGGATCCGCCTGCTGAAGCGGGGCATGCCGGGCGGCGAGCCGCTCGCCATCAAGGTAGGCAACTCCACCTTCGCGTTGCGCCGCTTCGAAGCGGCGCTCGTCGCCATCCAGCCGGAATGAGCGGCGCATACGTACTGCATGAATACCGCTACAACAAAGGTACCTGGTAATGGGTGTGACTGAAAAAGTGATGCAGGCCGTGGGCCGGGCACCGATGATCGCCCTGCTGGGCAACCCGAATTGCGGCAAGACGGCGCTGTTCAACCGCCTCACCGGCGCGCGCCAGAAGGTGGCCAACTATGCGGGCGTGACGATCGAGCGCAAGGAAGGCCAGTTCACGTCGCCGGCCGGCCACGCCTACCGCGTGCTGGACCTGCCGGGCGCCTACAGCCTGACGGCCCATACCCCGGATGAGGAAATCACCCGCGACGTGGTGGCCGGCCTGCGCGCCGGCGAGACGTCGCCGGACCTCGTCGTCTGCGTGGTCGATGCCACCAACCTGCGCCTGAACCTGCGCCTGGTGCTGGAAGTGCAGCGCCTCGGCCTGCCGATGATCCTGTGCCTGAACATGGTCGATGTGGCCAAGAAGCGGGGCATCGAGATCGATGCGGACAAGCTGGCCCGGGAGCTGCGCATGACCGTCGTGGAGACGGTGGCCGTGCAGGGCGGCGGCGAGAAGTCGCTGCTGCGCGCGCTGGACGAAGCGTGGCCGGTAGCGCCCGCCGCGGCCAATCCCCTTGCGGCAATCGACGCCGTGTCGGTCGAGGACACGCAGCGCGAAGTGCGCCGCATCCTGGCCATCGTGGCCAACGACAACCAGGCCAGCGACTCGCTGTCCGAGAAGATCGACAACGTGGTGCTGCATCCGTTTGCCGGCCCCGTGATCCTGGCCGTGCTGATGTTCCTGATCTTCCAGGCCGTGTTCAGCTGGGCCGAGGCGCCGATGGACTTCATCACCGGCACCGTGGAAGGCTTCGGCGCCATCGTGAAGGAGCACATGGCGGACGGCATCCTGCGCAGCCTGCTGGTGGACGGCATCATCGCCGGCGTGGGCGGCGTGCTGGTGTTCCTGCCGCAGATCCTGATCCTGTTCTTCTTCATCCTGATCCTGGAAGACTGCGGCTACCTGCCGCGCGCCGCCTTCCTGCTGGACCGGCTGATGGGCGGCGTGGGGCTGTCCGGCCGCGCCTTCATTCCCCTGCTGTCCAGTTTTGCCTGTGCGATCCCCGGCGTGATGGCGGCGCGCACCATCCAGAACCCGCGCGACCGCATCGTCACGATCATGATCGCGCCGCTGATGACGTGCTCGGCGCGCCTGCCTGTCTATGCGCTGGTGATCGCCGCCTTCATTCCGGAGCGCGAGGTGTACGGCATGAACCTGCAGGGCCTGGTGCTGTTCTGCCTGTACTTCGCCGGCATCTTCTCGGCGATGGGCGTGGCCTGGTTCATGAAGCGCTCCCTCGGCGGCAAGCGCCAGCAGCCACTGATGCTGGAGCTGCCCAGCTACCACTGGCCGCACCTGCGCAACCTGGCCATCGGCCTGTGGGAGCGCGCCAAGATCTTCGTCACGCGCGTCGGTACCGTGATCCTGTCGCTGATGATCCTGCTGTGGGCGCTGTCGAGCTTCCCCGGCGCGCCGGAAGGGGCCACGCAGCCGGCCATCTGGTACAGCATCGCCGGCATGATCGGCCGCGCGCTGGAATACGTGTTCGCGCCGATCGGCTTCAACTGGCAGATCTGCATCGCGCTGGTACCGGGCATGGCCGCGCGCGAAGTGGCCGTGGGGGCGCTGGGCACCGTGTATGCGCTGTCCCAGTCCGGCGACGAGCTGGCCACGTCGCTGGCGCCGGTGATCGCCAGCACCTGGTCGCTGGCCACCGCGCTGTCGCTGCTGGCGTGGTACGTCTACGCGCCGCAGTGCCTCGCCACGCTGTCCGTGGTGCGCCGCGAGACCGGCAGCATCCGCTACCCGCTGATGATGGCCGGCTACATGTTCGCGCTGGCCTACGTTGCCTCGTTCATCACCTACCATGCTGCCCGCCTGCTGGGCGCCTAGGAGCCACCATGCTGCAAGAGCTGATCGTTGCCCTGATCGTCGTCGTCGCACTGCTGCAGGTGTGCCGCCGCTACCTGCCGGCCACGCTGCGCCAGCGCATCGTCTACGCACTGGCCCGCAAGGGCTTCGACCAGGAACGCATGGCCAAGCTGTTCAAGACGCAGTCCAGCTGCGGCGACGGCTGCGGTTCCTGCGGGTCGTGCGAGACCAAGACGGCCGCCGATGCGCCGCAGGATACGAAGGCGGTGCGCCGCGTGATCACGCTGCACGTGCAGCGCTGAGCGGCACCCCGGTCGAAACGAAGCCCGCTGCGTGCGGGCTTTTTTGTGTCTGCGGCGATGGCAACGGATCAGGTGACCAGTACTTCCAGCGCGGCCGCGGCAAAGAACACGCCGGCCAGGTACAGCGGCGTCGATCCGTGCAGCACCCAGGCCGCCATCAGCGCCAGGCCGGCCGTCATCACGAACAGGAATACCAGGCGGTGCGGAATGCCGAACATCTGGGACATGTCCGATCCGCTGGCACGCCACTGGAACGGCAGCATGCCCAGGCTGGTGGTCAGGTGCAGGAACAGGCCGATCGCCGTGAGCGCCGGCAGGTCATGGCGCACCGGCAGCAAGGCGAGCCCGACCGCCAGCGCCGCCTCGGCGAAATACAGCACGGCACGGTTGCGGTACTTGGTCATCCGCGCTCCTTTCGGTTTCGGTTCAAACGAAACCGGTATTGTAGAAGCGAAATATCCCCGCAAATCTCGCCAATAGTCACCGACGCCGCATTTAGCGCCGTTCCACTGCCGAGTCCGTGTCACATGGGGTCGGGCACCCTGACACGAACTCGGCAGCAAGACGCCAAGCGAAATACCGGGGAATCGTCATGGCTGGGCTCGTGTCACAGTGCCTGGCCCCATGTGACACGAGCTGGACCGTGGAGGAAAGAAAAACGCCACCCGAAGGTGGCGCAAGGTCTGAAGAGAAAGCGAAAACGGATCAGAAGCGGAAGTTGGCCGTCAGGCTGGCCGAGCGGGGGGCGCCCGGCGTGTAGCGGTAGCCGCTCTTGTTGATGGCGGCGACGTATTCCTCGTCCGTCACGTTGAACACGTTCAGGCGCAGGTCCACGTTCTTCGTCAGCTGGTAGGCGGCGAACAGGTCGCCGACCCAGTAGCTTTTCGCATAGGCCGGGGTGCCGACGGCGCCGTCGGTACCGCGCAGCAGTTCGCCTGAGTAGCGCACGCCGCCGCCCACCTGCAGGCCGAACGGCAGCTGGTACGAGGTCCAGCTGGTGAACGCATCCTTCGGCGTGTAGGTCAGGCCGTTCTCGCCGTTGGCGGTGGTCAGGCGGCCCGCTTCGATGCTGGTCTTCATGTGCGTGTAGCCCGCGTTGACCAGCCAGCCCGGCAGGATTTCGCCCTGCACGCCCAGCTCCAGGCCTTCGACGCGCTTCTTGCCGTTCTGGTAGTAGCGGGTGGCGTCGGTCGGATCCTGTTCGAGCTCGTTCTTCACGTCCGTGCGGTAGTAGGCGGCCGTGACGGTCAGCTTCTGGCCGGCCAGGTCCCACTTGGTGCCGATTTCCTTCGTGGTCGTTTCCTGCGGATCCAGGTTCGGGTTCGACGCGCTGTTCGCGGCCGACGACAGGCTGAAGTTGGCGCCGCCCGGTGGCTGCTTCGAATTGGCGATGGTGGCGTACACGCTGCTGTTCGGGGTCGGCTTGTACAGCACCGACAGCTTGCCGGTGGTCAGCGTGTCATTGGCGTTCAGCGTGGTGGCCGTCAGCGTCGTGCCGGTCAGCGTGGTGGACAGGTAGTCCGTGTCATAGTGGTCGGCCCGCACGCCGCCGCTGACGATCCACTGCTCGCCGATCTTGACGGTGTCGAACAGGTAGAACGCCTGCGTGTCGGTGGTGCCGCGCGTGCCGGCGCCGGTGCGAGTGTCGTTCCAGCCGGTCAGCAGGGCGCGCGGGTTCGGCGCGTACAGGGGCGTGTCGGCCAGCGTGCCGCCGCCCGCATGCAGGTAGGTGTTCTGCTTTTCCGAGATGACGTCGATGCCGCCCACGATGGTGTGCTGCACCGCGCCGGTCGTCACGTCCCAGGTCATGACGGTCTGGTTGGCGAGGATCTTGTTTTCCGCGTCGCGGAACGTGCGCGTGGTCCGGCGCAGCAGCCAGGTCGACGGATCGTTCGGGTTCGGCGTGATCAGGTTCGATGGCGTCACGACGCCGGTGGTGGCGTTGGTGCTGGCGCCGCCCATCATGAAGGCCGTCAGCAGGTAGTTCTGGTCCGTCTTGCCGTAGCGCGAAGTGTTCTGCAGGCGCAGGTTCGGCGCGAAGTCGTGGTCGATGCGCACCGTGGTCTGGTCGCCCTTGACATCGTCATGGTCCGTCACATGGCCATAGAAGCCCTGCGGATCGACGGCGGGCGCCGAGTTCAGGAACGGCCGGCGCAGGACCGGGTTGGCGTTGTTGCTGTCCGGGCTCGTGTAGCCGGGCAGGCCGATCGTCGGCACGCCGCCGTCGGGGATATTGTCCTGCTTGACGTGCAGGTGCGACAGGTGCACGCGGGTCGGCGTACCCAGGCCGAAGGCCAGCGTGGGCGCCACGCCCCAGCGCTTGCTCTCCACCACGTCGCGCGCCGGGTTGCCGGAGTCCTGCACCATCAGGTTCAGGCGGAAAGCGATGCCGCGGTCGGCATTGAGCACGCGGTTGATGTCGGCGGTGGCGCGCTTCTGCTTGCCGCTGCCGCCCATGATGCTGCCACTCGTCGCATCTTCCAGGCTGGCCTGCTTCGAGCTCAGGTTGATCGAGCCGGTCGGCGAGCCGCGGCCGTTGTCGGTGCCGGCGGGCCCCTTCAGCACTTCGATCTGCTCCGTGTTGAACACGTCGCGCGACACCGAGCCGATGTCGCGCACGCCGTCGACGAAGATGGCGGACGAGGAATCGAAGCCGCGCAGGAAGATCGCGTCGCCCGTGTTGGTGTTGCCGTTCTCGCCCAGGAAGAAGGCACCCACGCCAGGCGTGTTGCGCAGCGCATCGGTCAGCGTGGTGGCATTCTGCTGTTCGAACAGTTCCTTCTTGATGACCGTGATGGTCTGCGGCGTGTCGACCAGTTTTTCCGTGTACTTCGGCGAGGAGGCGCGCTCCGCCTTGAAGTCATTTTCCTGGGCGCCTTCGACCACGACCTCCGTCATCTTCTTTTCCGACTGCGGCTCCGCGGCGTGGGCGCCGGCATGGATGGCGGCAGCAGGCAGCAGCAGCGTGGCGAGCACGGTGCTCATGGGCAGGCGGGCGGGGTGTTTGCGACTCTTGATGTGGGCCATTGCTTGGACGTTCCCTGTAAGTTTTTGTAAAGGTTGTCCATCGTAGCAACTAAGCCACAGTAAGTAAACGAGAATTGTTATCATTCGCGTTACCGTGTGGCCCGGTTGCAACCTTCCGGCCGCCGGGTGGCCGCATGCTAAGCTGGCGCTTTGCCACTGCCGGGAATGCCATGATCGTCGTCCACCACCTGAACAACTCCCGTTCGCAGCGCGTGCTGTGGCTGCTGGAAGAGCTGGGCCTCGCCTACCGCGTCGAACGCTACCAGCGCGATGCGAAGACGATGCTGGCCCCGCCGGAGCTGAAGGCCGTCCACCCGCTGGGCAAGTCGCCCGTGATCGTCGACGGCGAATGCACGGTGGCCGAATCGGGCGCCATCATCGAATACCTGCTGGACCACTACGACGAGGCCGACCGCCTGCGCCCGCCCGCGCGCTCGTCGGACAAGCGCCGCTGGACCTATTTCCTGCACTACGCGGAAGGCTCGATGATGCCGCCGCTGCTGATGAAGCTGATCTTCGACCGCGTGGAGACGGCGCCCGGCCCGTTCTTCGTGCGCCCGATCGCGCGCGGCATCGCGCAGAAGGTGAAGGGCGGCTACATCCTGCCGCAGATCCGCCAGCACCTGCAGTACCTGGAGGGCGAGCTGGCCGGCCGCGAATGGTTTGCCGGCGACACGTTCAGCGCGGCCGATATCCAGATGAGCTTCCCGCTGGAAGCGGCGGCCGTGCGCGGCGGCCTCGATGCGGCCACGTATCCGCGGCTGACGGCGTTCCTGGCCCGCATCCACGCGCGGCCCGCCTACCAGCGCGCGCTGGAGCAGGGCGGCCCGTACGAACTGCTGCGCTGAAGGCGGCCGGCGGCGGTGCAGTAGAATGTCGTCCTCGCATTTTACTGACACCGCATGGGACGCCTGCTCGCCATCGACGGCCTGAACATCGTACGCCGCGTGTACGAGGCCAGCCCGGAACCGGATTCGGACCTGAAGGCCGAGATCGCGCTGCGTCACGCGCTCAATTCCTTCCGCACGCTGATCAACGGCCACGAGCCCACCCACGTGCTGGCCGCGTTCGACTACGGCGGCCCCACCTGGCGGCACACGCTCTACAGCGGCTACCGGCTGTCCCGCGCGCCCATGCCGGCACCGCTGCGCGCCGCGCTGCCCGGCTTCTACGCCACGCTCACGAAGCTGGGCATGCATCCCGTCTCGCTGCCGAACGTGGAGGCCGACGACGTGATCGGCACCGTGGTCATGCGCTGGCTGCAGCAGGGCCGCGGCGAAGCGGTGGTGGCCACCACGGACAAGGACCTGCACTGCCTGATCGCGCACGGCGCGCTGGTGTGGGACCACTTCGGCAGCGAATGGCACGACCACGCCTGGGTCGAGAAGAAATGGGGCGTGCCGCCCGAGCAGTTGCCGGACCTGCTGGCGCTGATGGGCGACGCGACCGACAGCGTGCCCGGTGTCTCGAAGGTGGGCCTGAAGACGGCGGCGAAGCTGCTGCGCACCTACGGCACGCTGGACGCCATCATGGCCGGCGCCGGCATCCTGAAGGACGCCGTGGGCGAGGCCCTACGAAAGGAGCGCGAGATGCTGTATCTTTCTCGTGAGCTCGTACAACTGAAAACGGATGTCGCCGTGGGCGTCAGCTGGAACATGCTGGCGTGGGAGCAGCAGTAGCGCATCGCAGGCCCGTGACCGGGCGGGAGAATCGGAAAGAATGCTGAAAGCAGTGATCATCGACAGCAGCGCCGTGGCGCGCGGCCTGCTCAACACGGTGCTGGAGAACGGCGGCTACGAAGTGGCCGGCCAGGCCCATACCTGCGCGGCCGGCACGGCGCTGCTCATCAAGTTCAACCCGCAGCTGGTGTGCATCAACCGCGAGCAGATCGAGCAGGACGTGGCCGGCGCCGAGGCGATGCGCAAGCAGTGGCCGAAGGCGCTGATCTTCATGGTGTCCAGCGAGTTCGATGCCGGCACGGTGCAGCGCGCCCACGCAATGGGCATCAACGGCTTCATCGTCAAGCCCTTCAATGCCGATACGGTGCTCAAAACCATCCGCAATACCGTCATCGCCATGGTCAAGCGCCAGCAGAAGGCGCAGGCGGAGCAGGGCGGCGAAAAATAGGACAGAAAATAGGGACAGACCCCATTTTCCAGGAAACTTTCCTCAAAAATGAGGTCTGTCCCCATTTTCGGGGAAACTTTTTGACTCAGCCGGCCGGAGACGAGCCGGCGATGATGCCGCCACCCAGGCACACATCACCGTCATACAGCACGGCCGACTGCCCCGGCGTCACGGCCCATTGCGGGTCCAGGAAGGACAGCGCGAAGTCGCTGTTGCCCTGCGGCGAAATATCGCAGGCGACATCCGCCTGGCGGTAGCGGGTCTTGGCGGACAGGCTGCCCGCTTCGGGCGGCACGCCGGCGATCCAGGAAGCCTGGTCGGCCGTCAGCGCCGGCGACAGCAGCCACGGATGGTCATGGCCCTGCACCACCCACAGCGTGTTCGTCGCCACGTCCTTGCGCGCCACGTACCACGCGTCGCTGCTGCCGTCGGCATTCTGGTAGGTCTTCACGCCGCCGATGCCGATGCCCTTGCGCTGGCCCAGCGTGTAGAACGACAGGCCCACGTGCTCGCCGACGGTCTTGCCGTCCGGCGTCTTCATCGGGCCCGGTTTGTATGACAGATAGCGGTTCAGGAACTCGCGGAACGGCCGCTCGCCGATGAAGCAGATGCCCGTCGAATCCTTCTTGGCCGCGTTCGGCAGCTTCAGCTTCTCGGCGATCTGGCGCACTTCCGTCTTGGGGATCTCGCCCAGCGGGAACAGCGTCTTCGACAGCTGCGCCTGGTTCAGGCGATGCAGGAAGTAGCTCTGGTCCTTGGTGTGGTCGAAGGCCTTCAGGAGCTGGCTGGTGCCGGTGGCCGCATCGTGGCGCACGCGCGCGTAATGGCCGGTGGCGATCATGTCGGCACCGAGCAGCATGGCATGGTCGAGGAAGGCCTTGAACTTGATCTCGGCGTTGCACAGCACATCGGGATTCGGCGTGCGGCCGGCCTGGTATTCGCGCAGGAATTCGGCGAACACGCGGTCCTTGTATTCGGCGGCGAAGTTGACGGCCTCGATGTCCACGCCCACCACGTCGGCCACGCTGGCCGCGTCGATCCAGTCCTGGCGGGTGGAGCAGTATTCGGAATCGTCGTCGTCTTCCCAGTTCTTCATGAACAGGCCCACCACTTCATAGCCCTGTTCCTTCAGCAGCCATGCCGACACGGAGGAATCCACGCCGCCGGACATGCCGATCACGACTTTTTTCTTGCTCATTTCTTTATCCAGCTTTTGCTTCAGACTTCTTCATAAACGGAGACGTGCGTGTGCAGCAGCTCCAGCGGCGCGCGCTTGCCCGCCAGGTATTCGTCCACGCAGGTCAGCAGCAGGGGGCTGCGGTGGCGCTCGCGGCAGGCGGCGATCTCGTCGCGCGTGAGCCACATCGTGCGCAGGATGCCGTCGTCCAGCGGGCGTTCCGGGTAGTACTGGCCGGGCGTGCCGCAGAAGGCGAAGCGCAGGTACGTGACCAGCTCGCCCGTGCGCGCCGATCGGTAGCGCGACATGTACATGCCCACCAGCGCCGTGGGCGTGAAATCGTAGCCCGTCTCTTCCAGCGTTTCGCGCACCACGGCCTGTTCCAGCGACTCGAGCGGGTCCAGGTGGCCGGCCGGCTGGTTCAGGCGGATGCCGTCGCTGGTTTCTTCTTCGATCAGCAGGAATTTGCCGTCACGTTCGACGACGGCAGCAACGGTCACATTCGGTTTCCAGGTACGCGGCATGAGGGTCATCCTTGAAAGAGCCGGTATTGTAGCCTGTTACGGATTGCAGCATGCGGCCACGCCGGACGCCGTTGTTGCCACGCCAACACATTGCCGGGTGCGTGGCGGACTTGCAAAACTAAAAATCAAAAATGGCAAGGTTTCCGTGTTAGATTTCGATCAACCCATCGACGATCCGGAGGCGGTTCATGAAGATTGGCGTACCGGCCGAGACACGGCCAGCGGAAACCCGGGTGGCGGCAACGCCCGAAACGGTGAAGAAGCTGGCGGCCCGGCACCAGGTGCTGGTGCAGTCCGGCGCCGGTGCCGCCGCCTCGATTCCCGACGATGCCTTCGCCGCTGCCGGCGCCACCCTCGTCGGCGCGGCCGAGGCGCTGGGTGCCGAGATCGTGCTGAAAGTGCGCTCCCCCGATGCCGCCGAACTGGCGCAAGTAAGACCCGGCGCCGTCGTGATCGGCATGCTCAATCCCTTCGATACCGCCAACATCGCTGCGCTGGCCGCCGCCAATGTCTCCGCCTTCGCGCTGGAAGCCGTGCCCCGCATCACGCGCGCCCAGTCGATGGACGTGCTGTCGTCCCAGGCCAATATCGCCGGCTACAAGGCCGTGCTGGTGGCCGCCAACACCTATCAACGCTTCATGCCGATGCTGATGACGGCCGCCGGCACCGTGAAGGCCGCGCGCGTGCTGATCATGGGTGTCGGTGTCGCCGGCCTGCAGGCGATTGCCACGGCCAAGCGGCTCGGCGCCGTCATCGAAGCGTCCGACGTGCGCCCGCCGGTCAAGGAGCAGGTGGAATCGCTGGGCGCCAAGTTCATCGACGTGCCTTTTCTCACCGACGAGGAAAAGGAGATCGCCCAGGGCAGCGGCGGCTACGCGCGGCCCATGCCGGCAGACTGGATGCGGCGCCAGGCGGAACTCGTGCATGAACGGGCCAGGCTGGCCGACATCATCATCACCACCGCGCTGATCCCGGGCCGCAAGGCACCCGTGCTGATCTCCGAGGACACCGTGCGCGCCATGAAGCCCGGTGCCGTGATCGTCGACCTGGCCGTCGAGCAGGGCGGCAACTGCCCGCTGTCGGTGCTGGGCGAGACGGTGGTGCGGCACGGCGTGCACATCGTGGGCGAGCCGAACCTGGCCTGCCTGGTGGCGGCCGACGCCTCCGCGCTGTATGCCCGCAACGTGCTCGATTTCCTGAAGCTGGTGCTCGACAAGGACGACCGGCTGGCGATCGACCGCGAGGACGAGATCATCAAGGCCACGCTGGTCGCCCATGCCGGCGCCGCATTGAAATAGGGAGGCGTCATGGAAGTGTCCCACACCATCATCAACCTGATCATCTTCGTGCTGGCCATCTATGTGGGCTACCACGTCGTGTGGAACGTGACGCCGGCGCTGCACACGCCGCTGATGGCCGTCACCAATGCGATCTCCGCGATCGTGATCGTCGGCGCCATGCTGGCCGCCGCGCTGACCGATGGCCTGACCGGGCAGGTCGCCGGCACCATCGCCGTGGCGCTGGCGGCCGTGAATGTCTTCGGCGGCTTCCTCGTCACGCGCCGCATGCTGGAGATGTTCCGCAAGAAGGATAAAAAAGACGGAGGCAAATGATGGGCTTCATCTCCATGAACCTGGTGACCTTGCTCTACCTGGTGGCGTCCGTGTGCTTCATCCAGGCCCTGAAGGGATTGTCATCACCGGCCACGGCACGGCGCGGCAATGCCTTCGGCATGGCGGGCATGGCGATTGCGGCGCTGACGACGCTGGCGCTGATCGCCAAGCTGCAGGCGCAGGCGGCGCATGGCGGCTTCGGCTTGGCGCTGGTGGCGCTGGGTATCGTGGTTGGCGGGGCGATCGGCGCGTACCTGGCGAAGACCGTGGAGATGACGAAGATGCCGGAGCTGGTGGCGGCGATGCACTCGCTGATCGGCCTGGCCGCCGTCTGCATCGCCGTGGCCGCCGTGTCGGAGCCGCATGCGTTCGGCATCGCGGCGCCCGGCGAGCCGCTGCCGCTGGGGAACCGCATCGAGCTGTTCATCGGCACCTTCGTGGGCGCCATCACCTTCTCCGGTTCCGTCATCGCCTTCGGCAAGCTGGCCGGCAAGTACAAGTTCCGGCTGTTCCAGGGCGCGCCCGTGGTGTTCGCCGGCCAGCACGTGCTGAACCTGGTGCTGGCCGTGCTGATGGTCGGGCTGGGACTGGCGTTCGTCTTCGCCGGCGGCGTGGAACCGGCCTGGCCGCCGTTCATCGCGATGGCCGCGCTGGCGTTCGTGCTGGGCGTGCTGATCATCATCCCGATCGGCGGGGCGGACATGCCGGTGGTCGTCTCGATGCTGAACAGTTATTCGGGCTGGGCCGCGGCGGGCATCGGCTTCTCGCTGAACAACGCGATGCTGATCATCGCCGGCTCGCTGGTGGGCTCGTCCGGCGCGATCCTGTCGTACATCATGTGCAAGGCGATGAACCGCTCGTTCTTCAACGTGATCCTGGGCGGCTTCGGAGGCGATGCTTCCGCTGCGGCGGCCGGCGGCGCGGCCGCTGCGCAGCGTCCCGTCAAGTCCGGCTCGGCGGACGATGCCGCTTTCCTGATGAGCAATGCGGAAAGCGTCATCATCGTGCCCGGCTACGGCCTGGCCGTGGCGCGCGCCCAGCATGCGCTGAAGGAGCTGGTGACCAAGCTCACGGAGCACGGCGTGAACGTGCGCTACGCGATCCACCCGGTGGCCGGCCGCATGCCGGGCCACATGAACGTGCTGCTGGCCGAGGCCGAGGTGCCGTACGACCAGGTGTTCGAGATGGAAGACATCAACGGCGACTTCGGCCAGGCCGACGTTGCGCTGATCCTGGGCGCCAACGACGTCGTCAACCCGGCCGCGAAGGACCCGAAATCGCCGATTGCCGGCATGCCGATCCTGGAAGCGTTCAAGGCCAAAACGGTGATCGTCAACAAGCGCTCGATGGCCTCCGGCTACGCCGGCCTCGACAACGAGCTCTTCTACATGGACAAGACCATGATGGTCTTCGGCGACGCCAAGAAGATCATCGAGGACATGGTCAAGGCCGCCGAGTAGCACTTCTACCGCCGAGTTCGTGTCCACTCCGGGGTCAGTCACCGAACGAGACACGAACACAGCAGTTGGCAACGTTATCAGGCGCCTTAAGGCCGAGCTCGTGTCAACTTTTGTGACTGACCCCGAAGTGGACACGGGCTCGGCCGCGGCGCGCGGTGCCGGCCAAATATTCTTGTTCGCCGGCGGGGGAATCCTGTATCATTTCGGCAAATGGGAACGTTTCCAATCGGGCGTTCCGGGGCATGCAGTATGCTGGCGGGATTATTTCCACGATAGGACAACGCAGTGGCAACGATCAAGGATGTCGCCCGGCTGGCGGGCGTGGGGCTGGGCACGGCCTCGCGCGTCGTCAGCGGCAAGGGCGCCGTGGCGCCGGCCACGCAGGACAAGGTGCGCAAGGCGATCGAGGAGCTGGGCTTCCGGCCGTCGCACGCGGCCCGTTCGCTGCTGTCCGGCTTCTCGCGCATGGTGGGCGTCTACATTCCCGTCCTGAAGGGCACGTTCTACACGCCGCTGCTCCAGCTGATCGATACCCAGCTGCGCGCCAACGGCCTGCACATGGTGGTGGCGTTCGGCGTGGGCGATGCGGATGCGCGGCGCCAGGCCGTCGAGGGCATCGAATTCCTCATCGAGCGGGGCTGCGACGGCATCATCTCGCTCAGTAATATCCTGCAGGACGACGACGTCGCGGCGCTGGGCGAACGGGGTGCCAATATCGTTGTCGTCAACAACGCCGTCAGCGGGCTGGGCGAGCAGGCCTTCCAGGTGGACCACCGGCAGGGCGGCGCGCTGGCCGCCGCTGCGCTGCTGGAGCAGGGCCACCGCCGCATCGCCGTGATCTCGGGGCCGTCCGCCGCGCCGGACAACGTCGAGCGCATCGAAGGCTTCGTGGGCGAGCTGCAGCGCCGCGGCGTGGACACGCAGGGCATGTGGATCGCCGAAAGCGACTTCTCGCCGGAGGGCGGCTTCGCCGGCGCGAAGGAGCTGCTGGCCTCGGACTACCCGTTCACGGCGCTGTTCTGCGCCAACGACGAGATGGCCGTCGGCGCGCTGTCGCATTTCCAGGAGGCGGGCGTGGCGGTGCCGCAGCAGGTGTCCGTGCTGGGCTATGACGACACGCCGAGCGCCGAATTCTCCGCGCCGCGGCTGACCTCCGTGCATGTGCCCTGGCGCGACGTGGTGCTGGCCGGGATGAACGCGCTGCTGAACCGCTGCTATGGCGGCGAGCGTCCGGTGGTGCGGCGCTACCCGATCGGCATCACGCACCGTGCCTCGCTGGGACCGGCACGCAAGGAAGAGACGATTTAAGGGGAAGGCGCGCCGGGGTGGCGCGCTTTTTTTGAAGTACCTGTGGAAAGCTTTCCATGGAGGAGACGATGCAGAAACGACTGAAGGCGACAATGAGCGCTACAGCAAACAGTGGATGGGCCAAGCCGGCGGTGACGCACGCCACTGCGATGCAGAAACGACTGAAGGCGACAATGATCGCTACAGCAAACAGTGGATGGGCCGAGCCAGCGGTGACGCACGCCACCGCGATGCAGAAACGACTGAAAGCGACAACGATCGCCGCGGCGCTGCAAAAAAAACTGATGGCGACAATGATCGCCGCGGCAAGCAGCATGTTGACCATGCAGTCCACAGCGCAGGCGGCCACGCCGCCAGCGGCAGCAGCCCCGCTGCCCATGCTGCACGCCGAAGGCACCCGCTGGGTCGATGCGCAAGGCCGCCCGGCCACCCTGCGCGGCACCAACCTGGGCAACTGGCTGATCAACGAGTTCTGGATGATGGAGCTGGACAAGGCCGGCCCCGTCGACGACCAGTGCAAGCTCGAAGCCACGTTCGACCAGCGCTTCGGCTACGCGGAGCGCGAGCGCCTGTTCGGCGTCCTGCGCGACAACTGGATCACCCAGCGCGACTGGGACCTGATGCGCCGCCACGGCCTGAACGTGGTGCGCCTGCCGTTCATCTACAGCGTGATCGAGGACGAGAAGAAGCCCCGCACCCTGCGCGCCGACGCATGGCGCTACCTGGACGACGCGATCGCCCAGGCCGAGCGCCGCGGCATGTACGTGGTGCTGGACCTGCATGGCGCCGTGGGCAGCCAGGGCCATGAACACCACAGCGGCTGCGCCAACCGCAACCGGTTCTGGAGCGTGCCGGACTACCAGGCCCGCACCGAGTGGCTGTGGCAGCAGATCGCCACCCGCTACCGGGACCGGAGCGCGGTGGCCGGCTACAGCGTGCTCAATGAACCGTGGGGCACCACGCCGGAGAACATGGCCGCCGTCGTGCGCAGGCTGTACACGGCCATCCGCGCCGTCGATCCGAACCACGTGATCATCCTGCCCGGCCATGTGAAGAACGGCATCGAGTCGTACGGCAGGCCAGCCGAGCAGGGCCTGCGCAACGTGGCCTTCGAGATCCATCCCTATCCGGGCCACTTCGGCTGGGGCATGCCGGGCCTGAAGGTACACAAGGACTGGCTTACCTGCGCGCCCGGCGAGGGCGACACCGTCTGCAAATGGGACGAGCGCATGCGCCGCCTCGACGCGCCGCTGTTCCTGGGCGAGGTCCAGCCCTGGGCGCTGATGGGCCAGCGGCTGGGCGGCCAGGTGGCGCGTGCCTCGTTCGACACGTATGCGAAGTATGGCTGGGCCGCCACCGCGTGGTCCTGGAAGGTCGTCACGCAGGCGGGCGGGCAGGGCGACGGCAAGTGGGGCTTCGTCACCAACGCGCCGGGTGCGAAGGTGCCCGCCATCGACTTCGCCACGGCACCCAAGGCCGACATCGAAAACCTGTTCCGCTCGTTCGGCACGCAGCCCTACGAACTTCATCAACCGCTGCTGGACGCGCTCACCACCGCCAGCCCACGAGACATCCGCGACATCCATGGCAATTGATCAGAAAGCAGCGCAGAACGCAGCGCACAGCGCACTCACCCGCGGCGATTTTCCCGCCCGCTTCGCGTGGGGCACGTCCACGTCTTCCTACCAGATCGAAGGGGCGCGCCGCGCCGACGGCCGCGTCGATTCGATCTGGGACGTGTTCACCGGACAGCCGGGCCGCATCCGCGACGGTTCGAGCGGCGCCGTCGCCTGCGACCATTACCACCGCTGGCCGCAGGACCTGGACATCGCGCGCGACCTGGGCACCAACGCCTACCGCTTCTCGATCGCCTGGCCGCGCATCTTCGGCGACGGCTCCGCGCCGAACCAGAAGGGCCTGGACTTCTACGACCGCCTGGTCGACGGCATGCTGGAACGGGGCCTGCAGCCCTGGCCCACGCTGTACCACTGGGACCTGCCGCAGACCCTGCAGGATCGCGGCGGCTGGGTGGCGCGCAGCACCGTCTACGCGTTCGCGAACTTCGTGGATGCCGTTACGCGCCGCCTCGGCGACCGCGTGCCGCAATGGATCACGCACAACGAGCCGTGGTGCACGGCGATGCACGGCTACATGGACGGCATGCATGCGCCGGGCATCCGCGACCTGCCGTCCGCCCTGCAGGCCAGCCACCACGTGCTGCTGTCGCACGGCCTGGCGGTGCCCATCATCCGCGCCAACGTGAAGGACGCGCGCGCCGGCATCGCCCTCAGCCTGCACCCGATCCGCAGCGCCTCCGGCAGCGCCGAGGACATGGCCGCCGCGCACCGCCATGACGGCCTGCGCAACCGCTGGTTCCTCGATCCCCTGTTCGGCAAGGGCTATCCGCAGGACGTGCTGGCGGAACTGGAGCGCTTCGCGCCACGCATCGAGCCGGGCGACCTGGAGGCGATCGCCGTGCCCACCGATTTCACCGGCGTGAACTACTACTTCCCCGAAGTGATCGCGCATGCGCCGGGCGAGGGGCCGCTCGATGGCCGCGTGGTACACAAGGCGGGTGTCGAGCGCACCGCGTTCGGCTGGGAAGTAGCACCGGAGGGCATGCTGCAGCTGCTGCGCCGCATCCATGCCGAGTACGGCCCGCGCGTGCTGTACGTGACGGAAAATGGCTCGACCTACGACGACGTGGTGCAGGATGGCGCCGTCCACGATGCGCAGCGCACCTCGTATTTGCAGCGGCATCTGGCGGCGCTGAAGGAGGCGATCGACGTGGGCGTGCCGGTGGAGGGCTACTTCGCCTGGAGCCTGCTGGACAACTTCGAATGGGCCGAAGGCTACACGCGCCGCTTCGGCCTCACGCATGTGGATTTCGATACGCAGCAGCGGCTGCTGAAGGACAGCGGCAAGTGGTACCGTGGCTTCCTGCGCGGCCAGTCATAAAACAACAAGGAGACGAATCCAATGAAGCAAAGCCTCACCCTCTTCGCCGTCGCGGCCCAGCTGCTCGCCGCCGGCGCCATTGCCGCCGCGCCCGCACGACCACTGGCCGCCTGGCCGAAAGCGGCCAGCGCCATCGCGCCCGACGCGAAGCTGGAAGCGCGCGTCAGGCAGATCGTGGCCGGCATGACGCTGGAGCAGAAGATCGGCCAGATGACGCAGCCGGAGATCAAGACGGCCACGCCGGACGATGTGCGCAAGTACTATCTGGGCTCGGTCCTGAACGGCGGCGGCAGCTGGCCGAACGGGAACAAGCGCGCCACGCCGGCGGACTGGGTGAAGCTGGCGGATGCTTATTACGACGCGTCGATGGCCACCGATGCACGGTACAAGATCCCCGTCATCTGGGGCATCGACGCCATGCATGGCAACAGCAATGTGTTCGGTGCCACGCTGTTCCCGCATAACATCGGCCTGGGTGCCGCGCGCGATGCGAAGCGCGTCGGCGAGATGGCGCAGGCCACCGCGCAGGCCGTGCGCGCCACCGGCATCGACTGGGTGTTCGCGCCCACGCTGGCGGTGGTGCGGGACGACCGCTGGGGCCGCACCTACGAGAGCTTCTCGGAAGATCCGCAACTGGTGGCCGACTACGCCGGCGCCTACGTGAAGGGCCTGCAGGGCGCGTTCACCGATGCGAACGTGGTCGCCACCGCCAAGCACTTCATGGGCGACGGCGGCACGCATGAAGGGAAGGACCGCGGCGTGAACCAGTCCACCCAGGCCGAAATGATGAACATCCATGGCGCCGGCTACTATCCGGCGCTGGCGGCCGGCGCGCAGACGGTGATGGCCTCGTTCAACAGCTGGAACGACAAGGCGGCCGGCAAGGACTACGGCAAGATGCACGGCAGCCGCGAGCTGCTCACCGGCGTGCTGAAGGAGAAGATGGGCTTCGACGGCTTCGTCGTCACGGACTGGAACGGCATCGGCGAAGTGCCGGGCTGCCGCAACGACAGCTGCCCGCAGGCGATCAACGCCGGCGTGGACATGGTGATGGTGCCGGAAGACTGGAAGGCCTTCATCGCCAACACGATCGCGCAGGTGAAGGATGGCACGATCCCCATGGCGCGCATCGACGATGCCGTCACGCGCATCCTGCGCGTCAAGCTGCGCGCGGACCTGAAGAAGCCTTCGTCGTCGCGCCATGCCGGCAGGATGGCGTCGATGCAGTCGCGCGAGCTGGCCCGCACGCTGGTGCAGGAATCGCTGGTGCTGCTGAAGAACGATGGTGGCGTGCTGCCGCTGGCGCGCGACAAGAAGATCCTCGTCGTGGGCAAGAGTGCCGACAACCTGTCGAACCAGGCGGGCGGCTGGTCGCTCACCTGGCAGGGCACGGACAACCAGAACGCGGACTTCCCGAACGCCGACACGATCCTGGCCGGTCTGCGCGACGCGGCACCGAACGTCATGTACAGCCTCGATGCGGCCGGCGTGAACGTGGCCGACTACGATGCGGTGATCGCCGTGATCGGCGAGACGCCATATGCGGAAGGCGATGGCGACATCGGCCCGGCCGCCAACCTGCGCCACAGCGCGCGCTATCCGGAAGACCTGGCGCTGCTGAAGGCCGTGTCGGGCAAGGGCAAGCCGGTGGTGACCGTGTTCGTCGCCGGCCGTCCCCTGTATGCGAACGACCTGCTCAACCTGTCGGACAGTTTCGTGGCCGCCTGGCTGCCGGGCTCCGAAGGCAAGGGCGTGGCCGACGTGCTGCTGCGCGGCGCGGATGGCAAGGTCCATGCACCGTTCTCCGGCAAGCTGTCGTTCTCCTGGCCGAAGACGGTATGCCAGACGCCGCTGAACGTGGGCGACAGGAACTATGCGCCGCAGTTCGCGTACGGCTATGGCCTCACGTATGACAAGGCCGCGAAAGTCGGTCGCCTCGCCGAAGACGGCAACACGGCCGGCTGCGGCAAGACGAATGCCTTCCCCGTCTTCAACCAGTCCGACCGCGGCACGTTCCCCCTGTACGTGCAGAGCGGCGGCGAACGCAAGGCGCTGGGCGCGGACCTGAACACGGTGCACACGCTGCCGACGCTGAAGGTCGTCACGGCGCAGGTCACCACGCAGCAGGATGCCAAGCAGGTCACGTGGACGGGCCCGGGCGCCATCGAAGCCCGCGCCGCCGCGCCGCGCGCATTGCCGGCCTGGGCGAGCAAGGATGGTGCGCTGACATTCGACACGATCGTCACCACCGCGCCGCAAGGGCCGGTGCAGGTGGGCTTCGGCAACGGCACGGTGGATGTCGCCAGCGAGTTCACGCGGCTGGTCGGCAAGGGCAAATCGACGGTGAAGATTCCGCTGTCGTGCTTCAAGGCTGCCGGTGCTGAGAAGCTCGACATGCCGTTCCGCGTCACCGCGCAGGGCGGGCTGGTGGCGGCGTTTGCCAATATCCAGGTGGTGGGCGGCGCGGCGAAGGATGCCGATGTCGTCAGCTGCCCGAAGTAAGCCGGGCAACATGCACAGTCGAGCTCGTGTCACATAGGGTCAGTGTCACCTGGGGTCAGTGTCACCTGGGGTCAGGCACCCTGACACGAGCTCGACTGTAACCTGCCCCAGAGCAGATCGGCTTTTTTAAGGATGAGTTCGTGTCACAGTGCCTGGCCCCATGTGACACGGGCTGAGCTGTACTAGCGCCGCCCGTACATCATCAACTCCGCCAGCACCGACCGTGCCGGCGACACGAGGTCGATGGCGGCCAGCGAAAGCCCCAGCGCCGGTTGCAGCGGCGAGTCGTTGGCGAAGATGCGCGCCATCGTGTCCGTCAGGCGCACCGTGAGGTCGCGGTCCTGGCGGCGCAGCGTGGCGAATTCGGACAGGTGTGCAGGTGTCGCGCCGCCCGCCAGCAGGCGCGCCAGCACGCTGGCATCGCGCAGGCTCAGGTTCAGCCCCTGGCCGGCCACCGGATGCAGCGTCTGCGCCGCGTTGCCGATGGCCGTGGTGCGCGCGCTGCCTGTCACGCCCGCGTTCAGGCCGAGCGGGAAGGCCAGGCGGCGCGAGGCCTGCGTGAAGCGGCCGACCCGTTCGCCGAACGTGCTGCCGAGGCGGGCCAGGAAGGCCGCATCGTCCAGTGCAAGCAGCGCCTGCGCCGTGTCCGGCCGCACGCACCACACCATCGAATACGCCGCCCCATGCTCGTCATCCTGCGGCAGCAGCGCCAGCGGGCCTTCGCCGGTAAAGCGTTCGTAGGCGCGGTGCGCCACCGGCTCGCTGCTGCGCACCTGGGCGATGATGGCCGTCTGGCCGTAGTCGCGCGTGCGTGCCTTGGCCGGCTGGTCGCCGAACAGTCCACCCTCGGCCTGCACGGCGATCGCGGCGCTGATCGTGCGGCCATCCTCCAGGCGCAGGTTGACGGCATCGGCCGTCTCGTCCAGCCCCGTCACGCGGGCCGGCCGCAGTGCCGGAATGCCGAGCCGCTCGATGACGCCCCCCAGCACCGTGACGATATCACCATAGCGCGTGACATAGCCCAGCGCCGGCACCTTGTGCTCGTCGCGCGTGATCATGCTGCGGCCGAACTGGCCCTTGCGCGACACGTGGATCTCGTGGATCGGCGTGGCCGGCACGGGCCAGGCGCCGACTCGTTCCAGGATCTGGCGGCTGCCCCAGGACAGGGCCAGCGAACGGGGATCGGCACTGGCCGCGGCCAGCGGCCTGGCATCGACCAGCACGATGCGGGCAGGGGAAACGCCCCGTCCCGCCAGCAGCGCGGCCAGCGCCATGCCGGCCGGGCCGGCGCCGCAGATGGCGATGTCGTAATCGGTGTGCGCTGCCGTCGTCATCGGGTCTCTCCCATCAGGTGTTCGATCTCCGCGACCGTCTTCGGTGCCGCGCCGGTCAGCACGGTCGGGCCGCCGGCCGCCACCACCACGTCGTCCTCGATGCGGATGCCGATGTTCCAGTACCGTTCCGGCACATCCGGCGCGGGGCGCACGTAGATGCCCGGCTCCACCGTCATTACCATGCCTTCCACGAGCGGCCGCGACGGCTTGTCGGCATGGGCCGTGTCGCGATAGGCGCCCACGTCGTGCACGTCCATGCCCAGCCAGTGGCTGGTGCCGTGCATGTAGAACGCCGTGTAGGCCTTGTTGGCGATGACGTCATCGAGGCTGCCCGCCGTGTTCCGGTCCAGCAGGCCACAATCGAGCATGCCCTGCGCCAGCACCTTCACGGCCGCATCGTGCGCCGCGTGGAAGGCGTTACCGGGACGGATCGCGTCGAACGCCGCCGCCTGCGCCGCCAGCACCAGTTCATACAGCTCGCGCTGCGGCGCGCTGAAGCGGCCGTTGACGGGCCAGGTGCGCGTGATGTCGGCGGCATAGCCATCCAGTTCGCAGCCGGCATCGATCAGCACCAGGTCGCCATCCTGCGTGCGGCGGTCGTTGCTGCTGTAGTGCAGGATGCAGCTGTTCGCGCCGGAGGCCACGATGGACGTGTAGGCGGGGAACTGCGCGCCGTTGCGGCGGAACTCGTACAGCAGTTCCGCTTCCAGTTCGTATTCGAACATGCCGGGCCGGGCGGCCCGCATCGCGCGGACATGGGCCGCGCCGGAGATCTGGCCGGCGCGCAGCATGAGCGCCTGTTCGCCGGCATCCTTCACCACGCGCATCTCGTCCACCAGCGGCACCAGGTCGCGTAGCACGGGCGGCGCCACGATGCCGCTGCGGCTCCTGGCACGCACGGCATCGAACCAGCGGCGCACCTGCGCATCGCCGCCCTCGTCGCGTGCCAGGCGGCAGTACAGGGCCGGTGCATCGGCCAGCAGCTCGGCCAGCTTCTCGTCCAGCGCGGCGGCGGGATGGGCGGCATCGAAGCCGAACGCCTCGCGGGCCGCTTCGGGGCCGTGGCGCAGGCCCTCCCAGATCTCGCGTTCCGGATTCTTCTCGCGGCAGAACAGGATCGATTGCGCCGGCCTGTCACCCCGCGCGGCAACCAGCACCAGGGTCGCTTCCGGCTCCGTGAAGCCGGTCAGATAGTAGAAGCTGCTGTCATGCCGGTACGGATATTCCGCATCGCCATTGCGCACCGCTTCCCGCGCCGTGGCCAGTACCGCCACGCTTCCCGGCGCCAATTGCGCCAGCAGGGCAGCTCGCCGGGTGGAGAACGAACCGGCCGGCGTGCTCATGCCGACCTGGCCCTGAAGCTCGCATTCAATGCTTCGAGCTGCTGCGCCGTGCCGACGTTTTCCCAGTCGCCGTCATACACCTCGCCCCCCAGCTGGCCGCGCTCCGCCACTTCGCGCAGCAGCTTGCCCAGGCCCGCATGCTGGCCCGGCGCGATCCCGTCGAACATCTCCGGGCGGTACACGCCGATGTTCGCGAAGGTCCACATCGGCTCGCCGGTATTCGTCACCGTGAACAGGTCCAGGCCGAAGTCGCCCTTCGGATGGAATGGCGGATTCTTTACGAGCCAGATCCACGCTATGTCGCGCACCTCGGCCGGGTAGGGATTGCCGCGCACGTCGGCATCGTGCAGCACGTCCAGCACTTCCCTGAAATCGAAGTGGGGGCAGTAGATGTCGCCGGAGATGGCCAGGAACGGTTCCTCGCCCAGCAGGTGGCGCGCATTGGCGATGCCGCCCGCCGTCTCCAGCGCCGTCGTCTCGGCCGAATAGCGGATCGTGGCGCCGAAGCGGCTGCCGTCGCCCAGGTACTCCTCGATCATGTGGCCTAGATGCGCGTGGTTGATGACGATCTCCGTGATCCCGGCGCGCACCAGGTTCAGCACATGCCATTCGATCAGGGGCCGGCCGCGCACCTTCAGCAGCGGCTTCGGGCAGGTGTCCGTCAGGGGGCGCATCCGTTCGCCGCGGCCGGCGGCAAAGATCATGGCTTTCATGGCGTCCTCAGAACGTGTAGCGCACGTCGGGCTGGTGGTTTTCCAGCACGTCCAGCAGTTTCAGGAGCGGCTTCAGTTCGCGGTAGCGGCCCGCCGTGGTGCGCACATAGGCCATCACGGTGGGCAGGTCGCCTAGATAAAGCGACTTGCCGTCGCGGTAGTTCAGGCGGCAGAAGATGCCGAGGATCTTCAGGTGGCGCTGCAGCGCCATGTATTCGAAGTCCTGGTAGAACGCGTCGAAGTTCTTGTTCACGGGCAGGCCGACGGCGCGGGCCTGCTGCCAGTAGCGGATCAGCCAGTCCAGCACCATCTCCTCGTCCCACGACACATAGGCATCGCGCAGCAGCGAGGCCGCGTCGTACGTGATCGGGCCGTACACGGCATCCTGGAAATCGAGCACGCCGGGATTGTGCTCGTCCATCCACATCAGGTTACGGGAATGGAAGTCGCGGTGCATGAAGACCTGCGGCTGCGCCAGGCAGTTCGCCACGATGTGGTCGAACACCTTCTTCAGGTCGGCGGCCTGGGCGTCCGTCAGCGTCACGTTCAGGTGCTTGCCGATGTACCACTCGGGGAAGATGGCCAGTTCCCGCTCCATGAAGGCGCGGTCGAACGGCGGCAGCACGCCGGCCTGGCTGTGCTGCTGGAAGCGCACCAGCGCGCCCAGCGCCTCGGCATACAGGGTGGCCGCGTTGTCGTGGTCCAGCGCCTGCAGGTAGGTGGTGGTGCCCAGGTCGGAGATCAGCAGAAAGCCCTGGTCGAGGTCCTGGGCGTGGATGGCGGGAACGCTCACGCCGGCCTCCAGCAGCAGTGCGTCGACCTTCAGCCAGGCCGCGGTATTCTCCCGCTCGGGCGGCGCATCCATCGCCACCAGCGTGGTGCCGAAGCGGGCCTGCGCGGCCGGCAGCACGTCCAGCCGGAAGTAGCGGCGGAAGCTGGCATCGGCGGAGGCGGGACGCAACGAAGCCGTGTCCACGATGTCCAGGCCCTGCAGCCACGTCGTCAGTTGGAGCAGGCGCGCGTCGGCGGAGGATGGCAAACCGGGGGAGGAGGATTCGAGTAAAGACATGTAATACGGTCGGGTGAAACCGGCTGAGGACGAAGGAATCCCATATAATAAGGGATTCACATCAAAAAATCGCCGTTGAACTGGATCAGTCTAGTGCTTCACGTACCGTTTCCTTCATGAGCCTGGCCCCTCCCTTCAAGAAACGCTGGGCATATGCCATCTCAGCCCTGATCGCCGCCTGTGCGGCGCCCTCCCATGCGCAGACCGCTCCGGCGGCCGGCAAGGCCGCGCCGCGCGTGGAAGATCCGAATGCGCCCGTCACCATCCGTGCCGAGGAGATCAGCGGCCGCCCGGAGCGGGAGCTGAACCTGGCGCGCGACGTGGAAGTGGTGCAGGACAAGATGCGCGTGACGGCCGATGCGGCCTGCTACCGCCAGGTGGAATCCGAGCTCGAGGCGAAGAGCAATGTGCGGATCTGGCGCTTCGGCGACTACTACACGGCCGACGAGTTCAAGATCAATACCGAAACGGGCGTGGGTTACATGCTGCAGCCCACCTACAAGCTGGAGATGAACAATGCGCAGGGCAATGCCCGGCGCATCGATTTCCTCAGCGAGGACCGGGCCACGATCGTCGAAGGCACCTACAGCACCTGCGCCGGCCCGAACCCGGACTGGTACGTGAAATCGAGTGTGCTGAACCTGGACCAGGGGCGCGACGTGGGCGTGGGCGGCGCCACGGTCGTCTACTTCAAGGACGTGCCCATCATCGGCACGCCGGCCATGTCGTTCTCGCTGTCCGGCGCGCGCCGCTCCGGCTGGCTGCCGGCTACGCCCGGCTTCAGCTCGCGCGGCGGTGCGGAACTGACGGTGCCGTACTACCTGAACATCGCGCCGAACCGCGACCTCACGCTGTACCCGCACTACATCTCGCGCCGCGGCCTGCAGATGGGCGCCGTGGCACGCTACATCGGCGAGACGGATGCCGGGTCCTATGAAGGCCGCACGTTCATCGAGTACCTGCCGAACGACAAGGAAGCGGACCGCAACCGCTGGCAGGTCACGTCCACGCACTCGCAGGCGATCTCGAAGGACTGGTCGTACGGCTGGAACGTGCGCGCCGCGTCCGACGACAACTACCCGAACGATTTCTCGCACACGGTGGCCGGCAGCGCCGAGCGCCAGCTGCTGCGCGAGCTGCGCACCGACTACCGCGGTGAAATCTGGAGCCTGACGGCGCGCGTGCAGAAATACCAGGTGCTGCAGGATCCGGATACCACGACGGAAACGCCGCGCCCGTACGACCGCCTGCCGGCGATCAATTTCCACGCCGCGCAGTACGACGTGGGCGGCTTCGACTGGCAGGTGGACAGCGAGGTGACGAACTTCTACCACCCGTCCCTGATCAACGGCAACCGCTTCGTCATGCAGCCGCAGGTGAGCTATCCGATCATCAGCCCCAGCTATTTCATCACGCCGAAGCTGATGCTCAACGCCAGCGCCTACCAGCTGGACAAGTTCGGCACCGATGGCAACCGCTCGGTCACCAAGGCAATTCCCACGTTCTCGCTCGATTCCGGGCTGGAGTTCGAGCGCAGCACGAAGCTGTTCGGTCGCGCCGTGACGCAGACGCTGGAGCCGCGCCTGTTCTACGTGTACACGCCGTACAAGGACCAGTCCGACGTGCCCGTGTTCGACACGGCGGCATCCACGTTCAACTTCTCGCAGCTGTTCTCCGAGAACCGCTTCGTGGGGTCGGACCGCATCGGCGACGCCAACCAGGTGACGGCGGCCGTGGTGTCGCGCTTCCTGGAAGATTCCGGCGCCGAGCGCCTGCGCCTAGCGTTCGGCCAGCGCTTCTACTTCAACGACCAGCGGGTGCAGCTGACGGACGCGGCACCCGTGAGCACGGGCCGTTCCGACCTGCTGCTGGCCGGCGCCGGCCGCATCTCCGATACCTGGGGCATGGACAGCGCCGTGCAGTACAACCAGGGCGAGAGCCGCGTGGTCAGCTCGAACTTCAACGTGCAGTACCAGCCGGGCGCGAAGAAGGTGTTCAATGCCGGCTACCGCTTCCTGCGCGACAGCTTCAAGAACGTGGACTTCTCCAGCCAGTGGCCGATCTCGCAGCGCTGGTTCGGCGTGGGCCGCATGAGCTATTCGCTGCAGGACCACCGCATCCTCGAAAGCCTGATCGGCCTCGAGTACAACTGCGAGTGCTGGGTGTTCCGCATGGGCGCGCAGCGTTTCGTGACGACGACGAACAAGACGTCGACGCAGATGTTCTTCCAGCTGGAGCTCAACGGCCTGTCCAAGTTCGGCATCGGCAATCCGCTCGAAGTGCTGAAGAACAGCATCCCTGGCTACCAGCGCCTGAACGAAGGCTACCGCCGCTGACCGGGTGGCAGATGCTGCTACACTGTGCGGTGCTGGTATCCTTGATCCCTTGATTTTTCCCCGACCTGAAAAGCGTTTGCATTATGCGTAAGTCCAGTAAGCACCCGATCACCCTTGCAGCCCTGCTGCTGTGCGCCATCGCCGGTGGCGCTGCCTCCGCGCAGGATGCGAAACCCGCCGCCGCCGCTTCGCCTGCTGCAGCACCTGCCGCGGCCGCACCGGCTGCCGCCCAGACCAAAGGCTTCACGCCGCCGGGACAATCGAAGAACACGGAAATCGACTCGATCGCCGTCGTCGTCAACGACGATGTGATCACGCGCCGCGAACTGGCCGAACGCGTGACCGTCACGCTGGCGCGCATGAAGGCGCAGAACATCCAGCCGCCGTCGGTGGCCGACCTGCAGCGCCAGATCCTGGAGCGCATGATCGTCGAACGCGCCCAGCTGCAGATGGCCCAGGAAATGGGCGTGCGGGTGGACGACACGATGCTGGACCGCGCCATCGGCCGTATCGCCGAGCAGCAGAAGCTCAGCGTGCAGCAGCTGCGCGACCAGATCGAGAAAGAGGGCACGCCGTTCGCCAGCTTCCGCGAGGAGATCCGCGAGGAGATCATCAGCTCGCGCCTGAAGGAGCACGAGGTCGATGCCAAGATCCAGATCTCGGAAGCGGAAGTGGACAGCTTCCTGGCCGCCCAGCAGGCCGCCGCCGCCGAGCAGCACGAGATGAACATTGCGCAGATCCTGGTGCGCATCCCGGAAAACGCCACGCCGGACGTGATCGCCCAGCGCCAGAAGCGCGCCGAGGAAGTGATGCGCCAGCTGCGCACCGGGGCCGACTTCGCGAAAGTCGCCGCCACCTATTCGGACGCCACCGACGCGCTGCAGGGCGGCGCCGTGGGCTGGCGCCAGGCCGACCGCATTCCGCCGCTGTTCGCCGAGGCACTGGAAAAGATCCAGCCGGGCCAGGTCACGCCCGTGATGAAGAGCGTTTCCGGCTTCCACATCCTGAAGCTGGTGGAGAAGCGCACGCTGGCGCAGGCGCAGGCCGAAGCGGCCGTCGAGCAGACGCATGCCCGCCACATCCTGCTGAAGGTCACGCCAACCACGACGGCGGCCGATGCCAAGCGCAAGCTGGCCGAACTGAAGGAGCGCCTGGACAACAAGAGCGCCACCTTCGAGGAACTGGCGCGCCTGTACTCGACCGACGAATCGTCGAAAAAGGGCGGCGACCTGGGCTGGCTGTACCCGGGCGACACGCTGCCGGAATTCGAGAAGGCGATGAACGACCTGAAGCCGGGCGACGTCAGCGGCGTGGTCGAGACGAGCTTCGGCTACCACCTGATCCAGGTGGTGGAGCGCAAGTCGGAAGACATGTCGCGTGACAAGAAGCGCAACGAGGCACGTCTGGCGCTGCGCGAGCGCAAGAGCGCCGAAGCGGGCGAGGACTTCCTGCGCGAGGTGCGCGACCGCGCCTATGTCGAGTACCGCGGCGACGACCTGAAGGCCAGCAACTGAGCCGGTCATTGACGTAACCCTGGAGGCATCGATGAGCGCCAATCAGCAAGGGGGGCGCCCGGCGGTGCCCCCATCTTCCCGGCCGCATGCGCGCCCGGCCATCGCCGTCACCACGGGCGAGCCGGCCGGCATCGGTCCTGAAATCTCGATCCGCGCCGCCTGGGCGATGCGCACGCGCGTCAACGCCGTGCTGCTGGGCGATGCCGCGTATCTCGCCATGATCGCCGGCGAGATCGATCCCGCCATCCGCATCAGCGCGCTGTCGCTGCAGGCCGTGCGCAACGGCGGGCTGCCGCATTTCGGGCCGGACCGGCTGTGCGCGATCGACATTCCCCTCGATGCCCATGTGGTGGCGGGCCGGCTCGACAGCGCCAATGGCCGGGCCGTGCTGGCCACGCTCGATGCGGCGATCGAAGGCGTCACGGCGGGCTGGTTTGCCGCCGTCGCCACCGCGCCGCTGCAGAAAAGCACGATCAACGATGCCGGCGTGCCGTTCTCCGGCCACACGGAATACTTTGCCGACCGCACCGGCACCGCGCAGGTGGTGATGATGCTGGCCGGCGCGCCGGCTGCGCTGCCGAACGTGCCCCAGCTCCGCGTGGCGCTGGCCACCACGCACCTGCCGCTGAAGGAGGTACCGGCCGCCATCACGGTCGCGGGCCTGGGCACGACGCTCGACATCATCGACCGCGACCTGAAGGCCAGGTTCGGCATCGCCGCGCCGCGCATCCTCGTCACCGGCCTGAACCCGCACGCGGGCGAGAACGGCTACCTGGGCCGCGAGGAGATCGACGTGATCGAACCGGCGCTGGCTGCCGCGCGGGCGCGGGGCATCGATGCGCGCGGCCCGTATCCGGCCGATACGCTGTTCCAGCCGAAGTACCTGGCGGACGCCGACTGCGTGCTGGCGATGTACCACGACCAGGGCCTGCCGGTGCTCAAGCATGCCACCTTCGGGCGCGGCATCAACGTCACGCTCGGGCTGCCGCTGATCCGCACGTCCGTCGACCACGGCACCGCGCTGGACCTGGCAGAACGCGGCTTGGGACACGCCGATAGCAGCAGCATGGAAGCGGCCATCGAAGCCGCCATCGGCATGGCCGCCGCCAGCCCGGCAGGCCGCAACAGCACATCAGGATAGTTGCCTCGAAAATGGGGTCCGTCCCCATTTTCAGGATCCGGCAGCACAACGCAACCCATGAAACAGAAAGCACCATGAAACACGTCGCCCGCAAACGCTTCGGCCAGAACTTCCTGCACGATGACCAGGTCCTGGCCGACATCATCGCCGCCATCGCGCCGGCTCCCGGCGACACGATGGTGGAAATCGGCCCCGGCCTGGCCGCCATGACGGACCTGCTGCTCAAGTCCCTGCCGCACATGCACGTGGTGGAGCTGGACCGCGATCTCGTCGCCCGCCTGGAAAAGCGCTTCCCGGCGGAGCGCCTGACGGTGCATGCGGGCGATGCGCTGAAGTTCGATTTCGGCACCCTGCCGGTCCCGGAAGGCAGGAAGCTGCGCGTGGTCGGCAACCTGCCGTACAACATCTCGAGCCCGCTGCTGTTCCACCTGGCCACGTTCGCGCCGCAGGTCGAGGACCAGCACTTCATGCTGCAGAAGGAAGTCGTCGAGCGCATGGTCGCCGAACCGGGCACCAAGGCCTACGGCCGGCTGTCCGTGATGCTGCAGTGGCGCTACCGGATGGCGCTGATGTTCATCGTGCCGCCGGAAGCGTTCGATCCGCCGCCGAAGGTGGAATCGGCCATCGTGCGCATGATCCCGATCGCCGCGCCGCTGGCCTGCGACGAGGCCACGCTGTCGGCCGTGGTGCAGAAGGCCTTCTCGCAGCGCCGCAAGGTGATCCGCAACTGCCTGGCCGGCATGTTCACGGAGCAGCAGATCCTGGACGCCGGCATCGATCCGGGCACGCGGCCCGAGACGGTGTCGATGGAATCCTATGTCACGCTGGCCAACAGCCTGCGGGAGCGCGGCGGGGCCTGATTGCCCCACGCTTCATCGACAGCGCCGGGACTCGCAGGAGCCCGGCGCTTTTTGTTGGGATGAATCGCGGGCAAAAAAAATGCCGGCGCGGGGCCGGCAAAATCCAATTCTGTGAAGAAGTTGGAGGAGACAGGATCAGTATGATGCGTTGCGTCATATTGGGCTACTTTATTTTCGCAATGGCACTCATGCGGTTTGTGAATTTCTCGATTGGCCGATGGAACGTCGGTGTCCGATGCCACACCAGCCACGCTACTCGACTGCAATATTGGCTATCGGCGAGAATGATGTCAGATACCTGTGAGGCTGGTGGATGGCGAGGCGTAATGGAACCGTTGTCTGACGCCATTCTCGCGCCGATGGCTATTGAAATTTGATAGGGTCGCTGGGATGGTGCCAGATCCTGCCGTGCCACCAGCTGCCACCAGCGGGCACAAAATTCTGGCGAAAAAAAAGCCGGCTCAGGGAGCCGGCTAAATCCAATTCTTTGAAAGAGTTGGAGGAGACAGGAAGGATTATGCGGCGTTGCCGCATATTCGTCTAATTTATTTTTCCTATTCCTCTCATACTCTTTGTGAATATTACGAGTTCTTCACGCAGGTGACCACCGCGTCGGAACGGTCCGCGTCGCCCATCACGCCGGCGCCGTTGGCGATCGTGCAGGTCTGGCCGGTCGGCTGGTTGTAGATCGTGATGCCGTACGCCGTGCCCACCGGGATGCTGGTGAAGGACGCCGTCGGCGCGGCCACGGTCACCGTCGCGGTGCCGCTGGAGCCGTTCACCAGCTGCAGGCCTTCGGCCGTCAGGCCAGTCACCGTCACGTTGACGGCGTAGGTGTTCTGCGCGCAGGTGATCGGCACGCTGATCGTTTCGAACTGGCCGGCCGCGCCCGAGGTGACGGTCGGCGTGCAGGTCATGTGATCCGGCTGCTTGGTGATGACGACGCTGTAGTTGTCGCCATATGCAACCGTTTTCGGGAAGCTGTAGCTGGTGGCGCCGACGGGCACCGAGAGGGTATCGTCGCCGTTGGCCAGCACGAGGCCGGCATTCTTCAGGTTCGTGATGGAACCGCCGATCGTGAAATCGGACTCGCCGCCGCAACCGGCCAGCGCCAGCGCCAGCAGCGCCGCGCCCAGGAATTGTGCTTTCATGTTTTCTCCAAATGTGACGGGCACGCCGCGGCGTGCCGGGGCGTCAGGCGCTTTTTGGTGCGCAGGTAACGACGACATTCAGCATGTCGCCGGAAGGCATCGTGCCCGTGCCGTTCTGCACGCTGCAGGTCAGGCCGCTCGGCTGGGTCAGCACGGTCACGCCATAGTTCAGGCCGTCATACACGGTGCCGGGGAAGGTGAACGTCGAACCCGTTTCCGGGCGCACGGTGACCGTCACGCTGCCGTTGGTCAGCGTCACCTGGTCCTGCGTCAGGCCGGAGATGGTGCCGCCCAGCTTGTACGAGTTGGTCACGCACTGCACCACCACGCGCTGCGCGTTGTAGTAGTTGGCCTTGCCGGTATTGCTGCCTTCCACCGGCGTGCAGGTGGTGGCCGTCGGTTGCGATTTGACCGTGACGTTGAAATTGGCGTCCTGGGCGATCAGGTTCGGGAAATACACGGACTGGCCCGTGCCGGAGGGTGACGGATCGCTGCCGGCCGGAACGGACAGGTCCTGCTCGCCGTTGTTGTTGGTCAGGACCAGGCCCGGCTTGATCAGGCCGTACACGGTCACGGTCAGCAGCAGGCTGCCGTTGTCATCGCCGCCGCAACCGGCCAGCAACGCGGCGCAGAGCGCGCCTGCGCCTGCGCGCGCATACATACTCTTCATACTTCAGACTCTCCAAATCGATTAGGTCGGTTGCGGTGCCGCGCATGAACCCCGAGCGCGCACATGAGCGGCGCTTATTTTAGTGCATTTGCAATGAAGACCCGACAAATCCTTGTAACGACATGTGATCCACAAGCGATTTCCGCGCACCGCATTGCCGATACGGCAACGAGAACGGCCGGGCAGGGCGCGCCGGCCGTGCGACAATGGCAGCATGAAAGACACCGCCTTACCGCAGGCCCGCCCCCGGGCCGTCCTGTTCGACCTGGACGACACGCTGTGGCCGATCGCGCCCGTGATCGCCGCGGCCGAAGCGGCGCTGCATGCCTGGCTGGCCGAGCACGCGCCCCGGGTGGCGCAGGCCTTTTCCATCGAGGAGCTGCGTGCGCGCCGGCTGGCACTGCTGGCCGAACAGCCGCACCTGCATCTGGACCTGGCGGCGCTGCGCCGCGCCGGCCTGGAAATGGCGTTCGCCGACGTGGGCGAGGATGTCTCACGCATCGCCGCTGCAATGGAGCACTACCTGGCGGCCCGCAACGCGGTGCAGCCATACGACGACGTGCTGCCGGGCCTCTTGCGGCTGGCCGGCCAAGTCACCCTGGGGTCCATTTCGAATGGCAATGCCGATCTTGAAGTCATCGGCCTGGCCCACCATTTCAAGGTGTCGCTGGCCGCCGCGCAGTTCGGCAAGGCCAAGCCCGATCCGGCGATCTTCCTGGCCGCCTGCGCGGCGCTGGGCGTGGCGCCCGCCGAAACGGTGTACGTGGGCGACGACCTGCGCCTGGACGTGCAGGGCGCCCAGCAGGCCGGCCTGCGCGCCGTGTGGATGAACCGCACCGGCAGCACGGCCCATCTGGAAGCGGGCATCGTGCCGGACGCCATCTGCGCCAGCCTCGAGGAGCTGATTGCGTGGCTGGAACAACAATTGGACCATTGATATACCGTGAGTGACCGCGCGGCGCCGCCAGCCGTGCATAATATTGCGTCAGCCAGCAAAACCCCTATGCAACTCGATACCCGCGCCCAAACCCTGCTCAAAGCCCTGGTAGAGCGCTACATTGCCGACGGCCAGCCCGTCGGCTCGCGCGCCCTGTCCAAGATTTCCGGCCTTGACCTGTCGCCGGCCACGATCCGCAACATCATGGCCGACCTGGAAGAGCTCGGCTATGTGGCCAGTCCGCACACGTCCGCCGGCCGCGTCCCCACGCCGCGCGGCTACCGCATCTTCGTCGACACGCTGCTGACGGTGCAGACGATCGACGAGAGCGCCGTCCAGTCGCGCCTGCACGGCCAGGCGCTGCCGCCGCAGAAGCTGATCGCGAACGCGGCGCAGATGCTGTCGTCGCTGTCCCAGTTCGCCGGCGTGGTGATGACGCCGCGCCGCGAATCCGTGTTCCGCCAGCTGGAATTCCTGCGCCTGGGCGAAAAACGCATCCTGCTGGTGATCGTGGCGCCGGGCGGCGACGTGCAGAACCGCCTGCTGCTGACCGATGTCGACTACACGCCAGCGCAGCTGCAGCAGTCCGCCAACTTCATCAACCAGCACTACAGCGGCCTGGCGTTCGACGAGGTGCGCACGCGCCTGCAGGGCGAGCTGCGCGAATTGCGCGACGACATGAGCCGCCTGATGCAGGCGGCGGTGGAAGCGGGCAGCGCGGCGATGGCCGAGGGCGCGGACGACAATATGGTCATCTCGGGCGAGCGCAACCTGCTGTCCGTCAGCGACCTGTCCTCGAACATGAGCTCGCTGCGGCAGATGTTCGACATGTTCGAGCAGAAGACGGGGCTGATGCAGCTGCTGGACGTGTCGTCGAAAGCCACTGGTGTGCAGATCTTCATCGGCGGCGAATCGAGCCTGGTGCCGATGGACGACATGAGCGTCGTCACCGCGCCGTACGAGGCGAACGGGCGGATCGTCGGCACGCTGGGCGTGATCGGGCCGACGCGCATGGCGTACGAGCGGGTGATCCCGATCGTCGATATCACGTCGCGCCTGCTGTCGAATGCGCTCAGCCAGAGTTAGGGCTCTTATGCGCCGCGTAGCCGCCGGATGACGCAAGACAGCTCGTGCACCGGGGTCTGACCCACAGCGCCACTGGCGTTGACGGATGCCACGAGCGTTATCGCGGGTCTGACCCCAGCAGTTTGCGTGCTCCGCGATGGCGCTGGCAAAAGGCTGGGGTCAGACCCGCGGCATTGCTGACAATATGATCGCCGCCCCGGGCGCTGTGGGTCGGACCCCGGTGCCGCCGGCGTCAGTGGTGGTGGCATCAATGTAAAACCAGGTAAAAAAAACGGCCCGCGCGGGCCGTTGATGTTGATGCGAAGGCAATCAGTGCCGGTGCGGGCAATCCGTTTTCGTGCAGTTGCCGTAGATGGCCAGCGCGTGTTCGGCGATCTTGAAGCCCCGTTCGGCGGCGATACGGTGCTGGCGCGCTTCGATTTCATCGTCCATGAATTCTTCCACGCGGCCGCAGTCGAGGCAGACGAGGTGGTCGTGGTGGGTGCCTTCGTTCAGTTCGAAGATCGCCTTGCCGCTCTCGAAGTGGTTGCGGTGCAGCAGGCCGGCCTGCTCGAACTGCGTGAGCACGCGGTAGACGGTGGCGAGGCCGACGTCCATATTGTCGGCCAGCAGGATTTTATAGACGTCTTCGGCCGTCAGGTGGCGCACATGGCTGTTCTGGAAGATGTCGAGAATCTTCAGGCGCGGCAGGGTCGCCTTCAGGCCGCTGGCCTTCAGGTCGGTGGGGCTGTTACTCATGTCTGGTAGTCGGTTTGGGCTGGAGTGCTTTATGATATAGCGTTTTGGCACTTCCGCTCAATCTTTGAGGTTACTTATGCGCGTCACCCGGGCAGCATCGCAATCCACTCCGGCACCAGTCTTGCCTAGCTTGAAACGTCGCGTGCCGCTCTTCGCGGCCGCCGCCTGCGTGGCGCTTGCGCTGGGCGGCTGCGCCGGCAAGACCGTGCTCGGACCGAAAGAAGGCGTGCAGGTCAGCCAGCAGGCCAATCCCGTGGTGGAACCGTCGCAGGGGGCGCGCACCACGCAGGTCTCGCAGATCCAGCGCTTCATGTGGTTCTTCTCGCCGTACCGTCCGGACATCCAGCAGGGTAACTTCGTGTCGAAGGAAATGCTGGCGCAGCTGAAGGTGGGCATGACGCGCGACCAGGTGAAATTCATCATGGGCACGCCGCTGCTGAACGACATCTTCCATGCCGACCGCTGGGACTACCCGTTCCGCCTGACGCGCGGCAGCGGCGAGCTGACCACGGCCACCGTCGTCGTCTACTTCGACAAGGAAGGCAAGGTGGCCCGCTTCGAAGGCGGCGAACTGCCGAGCGAGCAGGAATACATCGCCCGCATCGCCGGCCCGGTGAAGCAGTTCAAGAAGGACGAGAAGCGCAACAGCGAAAACCAGCCGGCCGCCACGCGCGCGCCGCTGCCGGGCGGCCAGGATACCGGCACCGCCGCACCGGTCGAGATCAACGCGGGCACGGCCCAGTAATCCAACAAGAACAGCAAGGAAGCGCATGACCACTCTGAACATCGCCATCGCCGGTGCCGGCGGCCGCATGGGCCGCATGCTGGTGGAGGCCGTGCTGGCTTCGGACGACCTGCGCCTGTCCGGCGCCCTGGGCGTGCCGGACAGCGCGGGCCTGGGCCAGGACGCCGCCACGTTCCTCGGCAAGGCGTCCGGTGCGATCGTCACGTCCGACCTGGCCGCAGGCCTGGAAGGCGCGGACGTGCTGATCGACTTCACCCGTCCGGAAGGCACGCTGCAGCACCTCGAGTACTGCGCCGCGCACGGCATCAAGGTCGTCATCGGCACCACCGGTTTCGATGACGCGGGCAAGGCCGCGATCCGCGCCGCCGCCGAAAAGACCGCCGTCGTGTTCGCGCCGAACATGAGCGTGGGCGTGAACGTGACGATGAAGCTGCTGGAAATGGCGGCGCAGAACCTGGCCACCGGCTACGACATCGAGATCATCGAGGCGCACCACCGCCACAAGGTCGATGCGCCGTCCGGCACCGCGCTCAAGATGGGCGAAGTGATCGCCGACGCGCTGGGCCGCGACCTGAAGGAATGCGCCGTGTACGGCCGCGAAGGCGTGACGGGCGAACGCGATCCGTCCACGATCGGCTTTGCCACCGTGCGCGGCGGCGACATCATCGGCGACCACACCGTGCTGTTTGCCGGCACCGGCGAGCGCATCGAGATCAGCCACAAGTCCAGCAGCCGCGCCGGTTACGCGCAGGGCTCGCTGCGCGCCGCACGCTTCCTGGCCGACAAGCCGGCCGGCCTGTTCGACATGTATGCCGTGCTGGGCCTGAACACGTAACGCCGGTACACTGAACGCATGGATCACTTCACCTTCGCCGGCTACTGGGAACGGGGCGACGCGATCAGCCACGCGGTGGCCTACCTGCTGCTGGCGATGTCGCTGACGAGCTGGTTCTACATCCTGTCGAAAGGCTGGATGGCGTGGCGGGTGCGCCGCAGCGCGCCCGTGGTGCAGCGCTTCTGGGCCGCGCCCACGCTGGAAGATGGCGTGGCCGTCGTGGTGGCCGGCGATGCGGAAGGGGTCTACCTGGCGCTGGCCGAACAGGGTACCGTCGAAGCGGCCGGCGGCAGCGGGCTGGCGAGTTCGCTGGGCACGTCCGTCGGCCGTTCCGAGCAGCTCACGCGCCTGCTGCGCGATGCGATCCACCGCGCCACCGTGCGCCTGGAGCGGGGGCTGACGGTGCTGGCCTCGATCGCCTCCACCGCGCCGTTCGTGGGCCTGCTGGGCACCGTCTGGGGCATCTATCACGCGCTGGCGGCCGTGTCGTCGTCCGGCACCGTGGAGATCGACAAGGTGGCCGGCCCGGTCGGCGAGGCGCTCATCATGACGGGCGTGGGCCTGCTGGTGGCGATCCCCGCCGTGCTGGCCTACAACGGCTTCAATCGCATCAACCGGCTCACGCTGGGCGAGCTCGATGCGTTCGCGCACGACCTGCATGCGTACCTGACGCAACCCGCATCACAGCCCGCATTGCACCCCGCATCGCCCGCCGTGTCGCAGGCGCTCGCGAAGCACTGACGATCATGGCATTCGGCGCCTTCAACCACCACCGCCAGAAGGAATCGATGGCCGACATCAACGTCACGCCGATGGTGGACGTGATGCTGGTGCTGCTGGTGATCTTCATCCTGTCCGCGCCGATGTTCACCCATGCGGTGAAGCTGGACCTGCCGAGGGCGCAGGCGGCCGGCGCCCCGCAACCGCAGGATGCGATCCGCATCGCCATCGACGCCGCAGGCACCGTCTACTGGAACGACACGGCGCTCAAAGACGGCGACCTCGAACCCCGGCTGGCCGATGCGGCGCGCCGCGCGTCGCAGGCCGGCAGCCAGCCCGAGCTCCAGCTGCGCGCCGACCGCGCCACCCGCTACGAAGCGGTGGCCCAGCTGATGGCCGCAGCGCAGACGGCAGGCCTGACGAAACTGGTGTTCGTCACCGACCCAAAGGAAAAGAAATAATGCCCAGCGTGACCCTGGATGGCGCAACCCTGCGCGACGAAGCCGATTTCCATACGGCGTGCCGCGCCGCGTTCGGCTTCAACGATTTCGTGTTCTCCACGATGGATTCGTGGATCGATGCTCTCTCCTACCTGCGCGACGAGGAAGGCATGACCAAGTTCCGGCTGCAGCCGAACGAAGTGCTGGACATCGTCATCACCGATTCGGCACTGATGAAGACGCAGGCGCCGGCGCTGCTGGAAGAAATCGTCTACTGCGTGGGCGGCATCAACGAGCGCTACGAGGATTATGGCGAGAAGCCGGCCCTGAGGCTGGTGCTGCGCTAGGCACCACCCATGCAGCTCGGGAACCCGCAGGTGCCGGCCTGGCTGGAGGAAGGGCTGGGCGGACTCGAACAGTTCATCGTGCGCGCAACGCAGCGCTACAGCCTGCGCGCCGTCGACATCGACCAGCCGGCCCTCGTGATTCCGCTGCATGGCACCAAGCTCTTCACCGAAGGCGGCGCGACCGCCGAAGTGGGCGTGGGCCATTACCTGATGCTGCACCGCGCGTTGCGCGGCACCGTGCAGAACGTGCCGGGCCAGGGCGACTACCGCGCCGCCTGCATCCCCTTGCCGTGGCGCGTGATCGGCCTGGCGCGCAGCCTGCTGGACGCGCACTCCGTGCCACCGTCGCCCGGGCCGAACCACAGCCACGGTCCCCTCGACATCCTGTATCCCGAACTGCGGCAGCTGCTTGCGGTGCTGCACGATGAGCACGCCGACGAAGCGGCCCTCGACCATGCGCTGCTGGGCGTGCTGCTGGCGCTGCACCGCGCCGGCGACAGCCAGTTCCGGCTGGCGCAGGACCTGTCGGTGGCGGCGCGCATCCGCCTGCTGGTGGCCGGCGCGCCGCAGCGCGACTGGTGCTCGGCCGATTTCGAGGCGCACCTGCACATGAGCGGTGCCACGCTGCGCCGCCGCCTGGCCGACGAGGACACGTCCCTGCGCACCGTGCTGTGCGACGCCCGGCTGCACCATGGCCTGGCGCTGCTGCAGACGACGCGCCGGCCGCTGCGGGCGATTGCCGCCGCCTGCGGCTACCGTTCGCTGCCCAGCTTCTGCCGCCAGTTCGCGGCGCGCTTCGGCGTCGAGCCGCTGGCCATTGGCGGCGTGGACTGAGCGGTTCGCGCCGCCGATTGAGCGAATGACGCATGCCAGGCGCGGCATGCTGGAGCCTCTTCATCGCGAAAGGAACCAGCATGCACTTCAACCGTCTTCTGTTTTGCGCCGCCCTGGCGTTACCGGCTCTTGGTCACGCGCTCGACCTGCGCAGCAGGGATTTCAACGATGGCGGCGCGCTGGGGGCGCAGCAGCTCTACCAGGGCTTCGGCTGCACGGGCGGTAACCGCTCGCCGCAACTGGCGTGGCGCGACGCGCCGGCCGGCACGAAGAGCTTCGTCATCACCGCGTATGACCCGGATGCGCCGACCGGCAGCGGCTGGTGGCATTGGGTGGTGTTCGATCTGCCTGCCGCCACGCGCTCACTGGAAAGCGGGGCGGGGCAGGCGGATGGTACGGCGCTGCCAGCCGGTGCGCGGCAGGGGCGCAACGACTTCGGCACGCAGGATTTCGGCGGCGCCTGTCCTCCGGCGGGCGACAAGCCGCACCGCTACGTGTTCACGGTCCATGCGCTGAAGGTGGAGAAGCTGGACGTGCCGGCGGATGCATCGCCGGCGCTGATCGGATTCATGGTGCATGCGAACCGGATCGGCAGCGCGCAGGTGACGGCGCGGTATGGCAGGTAAGGAACGAAAACGGCGAAGGCAAGGGGACAGGCACCTATTTCGGCGCAACACGCGTGTTGCTCCAAAATAGGTGCCTGTCCCCGATTCTAGATGCGCGATTCGTCAGGCAGCCTTCTCGCCCGGCGCCAGCGTCAGCACATCGAAGCCCGTCGCGGTGACGACCACCATGTGCTCCCACTGGGCGGACAGCGAGCGGTCCTGCGTGACGACGGTCCAGCCGTCCGGCATCGAACGGGTGCCGTGCTTGCCTTCGTTGATCATCGGTTCGATCGTGAAGATCATGCCCGGCTCCAGCTTCAGGCCGAGGCCGGGGCGGCCATAGTGCAGCACCTGCGGATCCTCGTGGTAGACCATGCCGATGCCGTGGCCGCAGTAGTCGCGCACCACCGAGTAGCCGGCCTTCTCGGCCACCACCTGGATCGCGTGGCCCACGTCGCCCAGCGTATTGCCCGGCTTGACGGCGCGGATGCCGGCCCACATGGCGTCATACGTCACGTCGCACAGCTTGCGCGCGGCCTTGCTCACATTGCCCACGTAGTACATGCGGCTCGTGTCGCCGAACCAGCCGTCCTTGATCACTGCCACGTCGATGTTGATGATGTCGCCGTCCTTCAGGATCTTCTTCGGCGACGGAATGCCGTGGCAGACCACCTCGTTGACGGACGTGCAGACGGTCTTCGTGAAACCGGCATACCCCACGTTGGCGGGAATGACCTGCTGCACCTTGACGATGTAGTCGTTGCACAGCTGGTCCAGGTACTCGGTGGTGACGCCGGGCTTCACATGCGGGCCGATCATCGTCAGCACGTCGGCCGCCAGTTGGCCGGCGATGCGCGACAGTTCCACCTGTTCGGGGGACTTGATCAGGATGGCGTCGTCTTTCTTCTTACGCATCGTGCAGCGCCTCCCGCGGGACGGGGCCGAGGCGCAGCGGGCCCTGGCCGGCGTCGCCGCGCAGCAGCAGCTGGCACAGCTCGCTGTAGTTCAGGTCGGGATTGGTTTCGGCCAGCAGGCCGATGCGCAGCCAGTGCTCGGCCTGCGCATTGATCGAGCGGCTCAGGGCGCCGCTCGCGATGCGCAGGTTTTCATGCATCTGGTCGGAGATCTTGACGATGCCCATGGAAATGCCTTTATACGGTCTATATACGAACCGTATATTACCATGGCTTCGTGTGCGCTGTCAGCGGAAGGCCCGGGGATCGACGTTCGGATTTTCGATGAGGCCCAGAGCATTGCCGAACGGATCGGCCAGCTCGGCCACCTTGATGCCTTCGCCCACATCCTGGATCGCCGAGTGGACCGTGGCACCGAGTGCCGTGATGCGCTGGACCTCGGCCGCGATATCGTCCACGCCCCAGTACAGCTGGACACCCGTCTTGCCCGGTTCGCCGTCCGGCAGCAGCCCCAGTTCGAAGCCGCCCACGGTAAAACCCACGTAATACGGCTCGTCGAAATAGGGCTCGGTGCCGAACACCTGGGCATACCAGGCCTTGGCGGCGGCCAGGTCGTTGACGGGATAGATGGCGGTGCGCAGTCCTTTGATCATGGCGTCCTCGCTGGTTGGTAAAAAACCATGATGCCATGAAGCCGCCGACGGGAATTGGAAAAATGGAAGGCGGACGTTTCAAAGCCCGCCGGGTGCCGCATTGGCAAAATCATGAAAATCGCGGATCAGGTGCGACTGGTCGAAGTAGCCGCAGTCGGCGGCCAGCGTGGTCATGTCCTCGGTGCGGCCAGGCTCGCGCAGCAGAGCCAGCGCGCGCCGGAAGCGGCAGATGCGGGCGAACAGCTTGGGCGACAGGCCCACCTGCTGGCGGAACTGCAGCGCGAAATGCTGGCGCGAGACACCGAGCCGTTCCGCCACCGATTCGATGCGCAGGTCGCCATGCGCCGCTTCGAATGCCGCGACGGCCCGCAGCGCCAGTGTCGGCTGGCCGGGACCGGCAAGTGCCAGCCGCCCCAGCAGCTCGCGCTCCAGGATCGCAACGCGCTGCGCATCGGCCAGCTCGCTCGTCCACAGCGCATCGTCCAGCCGTGCCGCGGCGGCGCTGCCCCACAGGTCGGCCAGGCCGGCACGCGTGTCCGTGAGTTCCGCCAGGGGCAGGCCGAGGAACAGCCCCGCCGCGCCGGGCTTGAAGCGCACGCCCACCGTGCGCACGGGGCGGGAGGCCGGCACCAGGATCGAGGCGCTCATCATGCCCACCGCGAACGCGGCCGTGCCGCCGTCCTGCCACAGGATGTCGATGCAGTTGTCGGGAAGGACCCGGTGCACGTGCGGGGCAGTGGCGGAGACCGGGCCGGCCACGCGCAGCGTCCACAGGCAGGCCACGTGCGGTGCCAATGCCGGATGCGGCCGATACTCCCGATAGCTCATTGGCCGCCGCTCACGCTATTGCAAGGTTCAAGCCGGTATAATGGCCGGTTCATATCCAATTCCACTTTCTGCATCCATCATGCAAGACAAATATAGTTCCGCCGACGTCGAACAAGCCGCTCAATCGCACTGGAAAGCCATCGATGCCTACAAGGCCGTCGAAAACGATCCCCGTTTCCCGAAGGGTAAATACTACGCCTGCTCGATGCTGCCTTACCCGTCCGGCAAGCTGCACATGGGGCACGTGCGCAACTATACGATCAACGATGTGATGTACCGCTACCTGCGGATGAACGGCTACAACGTGCTGATGCCGATGGGCTGGGATGCGTTCGGCATGCCCGCCGAGAACGCGGCGATGGCGAACAACGTGCCGCCGGCGCAGTGGACCTATTCGAACATCGCCCACATGCGTGCGCAGATGGAGATGATGGGCCTGGCCATCGACTGGTCGCGCGAAATGACGGCCTGCAAGCCCGAGTACTACAAGTGGAACCAGTGGATGTTCCTGAAGATGCTCGAGAAGGGCATCATCTACAAGAAGACGGGTACCGTGAACTGGGACCCGGTGGACCAGACCGTGCTGGCCAACGAGCAGGTGGTCGATGGCCGCGGCTGGCGTTCCGGCGCCCTCATCGAGAAGCGCGAGATCCCGATGTACTACGCGCGCATCACCGATTACGCGGAAGAGCTGCTGGACCACGTCGACAACAAGCTGCCCGGCTGGCCCGAGCGCGTGCGCATCATGCAGTCGAACTGGATCGGCAAGTCGACCGGCGTGCGTTTCGCCTTCCCGCATGACATCACCGGCGACGATGGCCAGAAAGTCCAGGACGGCAAGCTGTACGTGTTCACCACGCGCCCGGACACGATCATGGGCGTGACGTTCTGCGCTGTCGCGGCCGAGCACCCGCTGGCCACGCATGCAGCGAAAAACAACCCTGCACTGCAGGCCTTCATTGCCGAGTGCAAGATGGGTTCCGTGATCGAGGCCGACATGGCCACGATGGAAAAGAAGGGCATGCCCACCGGCCTGTTCGTCACGCACCCGCTCACCGGCGCGCAGGTCGAGGTCTGGGTCGGCAACTACGTCTTGATCACCTACGGCGACGGCGCCGTGATGGGCGTGCCGGCGCACGACGAGCGCGACTTCGCGTTCGCCAAGAAATACAACCTGCCGATCAAGCAGGTGATTACCGCCGAAGGCAAGGACTACTCGCTGGACGCCTGGCAGGAATGGTATGGCGACAAGGAGATCTCCGTCGTCACGAACTCCGGCAAGTACGATGGCCTGAAGTACAAGGAAGCCGTCGACGCGGTGGCTGCCGACCTGGCCGCGCTGGGCCTGGGCGAGAAGAAGGTCACGTTCCGCCTGCGCGACTGGGGCATCTCGCGCCAGCGCTACTGGGGCACGCCGATCCCGATGATCAACTGCGGCGACTGCGGCGCCGTGCCGGTGCCGGAACAGGACCTGCCGGTCGTGCTGCCGGAAGACTGCGTGCCGGACGGCACGGGCAACCCGCTGAACAAGCACGAAGCCTTCCTCAAGTGCGACTGCCCGAAATGCGGCAAGCCGGCGCGCCGCGAGACGGACACGATGGACACGTTCGTCGATTCGTCGTGGTACTACATGAAATATACGTCGCCCGGTTCGGACACCATGGTCGATGCGCGCAACGACTACTGGATGCCGATGGACCAGTACATCGGCGGCATCGAGCACGCCGTGCTGCACCTGCTGTATGCGCGCTTCTGGACGAAGGTGATGCGCGACCTGGGCCTGGTGAAGTTCGACGAGCCGTTCGTCAACCTGCTCACGCAGGGCATGGTACTGAACGAGACCTACTACCGCGAAGAAGACAGCGGCAAGAAGACCTGGTTCAACCCGGCCGACGTGGAACTGACGGCCGACGACAAGGGGCGCCCGATCTCCGCGCTCTTGAGGTCCGATGGCCAGCCCGTGTCGATCGGCGGCACCGAGAAGATGTCGAAGTCGAAGAACAACGGCATCGACCCGCAGGCCCAGATCGAGCAGTACGGCGCCGACACGGCCCGCCTGTTCACGATGTTCGCCTCGCCGCCGGAGCAGACGCTGGAATGGTCGGGCAGCGGCGTGGAAGGCGCCAACCGCTTCCTGCGCCGCGTCTGGGCCTATGCCTACGCGCAGAAGGACCGCGTGAGCGCCGCCAAGGCCGTCGTCACTGCCGGCGCCACCACGGACGCCGGCAAGACGCTGCGCCGCGAACTGCACAAGATCCTGCAGCAGGCCGACTACGACCTGAAGCGCATCCAGTACAACACGGTCGTCTCGGCCGGCATGAAGATGCTGAACACGCTCGAATCGGCCAAGCTGGATGACAGCGCCGAATCGTCGGCCGTCATCTCCGAGGGCCTGTCGATCTTCCTGCGCCTCTTGAACCCCGTCGCGCCGCACATCACGCACGTGCTGTGGCAGGAGCTGGGCTATGCGGCCGTGAACAAGGACATCCTGGATACGGCCTGGCCGCTGGTCGATCCGGCCGCGCTGGAACAGTCCGAGATCGAGATGATGATCCAGGTGAACGGCAAGCTGCGCGGCTCCGTCAAGGTGGCCAAGGGCCTCGACAAGGCGGCCATCGAAGCGGCCGCGCTGGCCGAGGAGAGCGTGCAGAAGTTCATCGAAGGGACGCCGAAGAAGATCATCGTCGTGCCGGGCAAACTCGTCAACATCGTGGTGTGAGAATGACGATGACATTGAAGACTTTCGCCCGGAACGCTGTACTCGTCGCCGCGCTGGCTGGTAGTGCAGTTTCTCTGACGGCCTGCGGCTTCCACCTGCGCGGCTCGGGCGGCAACTACACGCTGCCGTTCGCGTCGATGTACATCGGCCTGCCCGATTCGTCGCCGCTGGCGATCGAGCTGAAACGCAATATCCGCGTCAACGGCAGCACGGTCGTCGTCAACGATGCGAAGTCGGCAGCCGGCGTGGTCGAGGTGCTGACCGATCCTGAGAAAACCCGCAGCAAGTCGATCCTGTCGCTGAACAGTGCCGGCCGCGTGAGCGAGTACCTGCTGTCGTATAACATCCTGTTCCGCGTCACCGACGGTGCCGGCAAGGAGCTGCTCGGTCCCACGCAGATCGTGCTGACCCGCCCGATCACGTTCGACCAGACGCAGCTGCTGGCGAAGGAGAAGGAAGAGGCGCAGCTGTACCGCGACATGCAGGCCGACCTGGTGCAGCAGATGATGCGCCGCATGGCGGCCATCAAGCCGTCGCGTCCCGATGCCACGCCCACCAGCACCGTCAGCCCGCTGACCGTGCCGGGCGTGACGGCGCCGGGTTCGGTGGCACCGGCCACCGGTGAGGGCGTGTCGCCGGTGCCGGCGATGCCGTCGGCCGCGCCGACCGAACAGTCGACCGAACCGACCACACGCCGCCAGGAGTAGCATGCAGCTGCGCGCCGAAGCGCTGGACGGGCAGCTCGCCAAGTCCCTCGCGCCCCTGTACGTGATCACCAGCGACGAGCACCTGCTGGCGCTGGAAGCGGCGGACAAGATCCGTCGCACCGCGCGCGCCCAGGGCTTTTCCGAACGCGACGTGCTGACGGTGGAGCGCAGCTTCAAGTGGGGCCAGCTGCTGGCCGCCAACCAGGAGCTCTCGCTGTTTGGCGACAAGAAGCTGATCGAGCTGCGCATCCCCACCGGCAAGCCGGGCAAGGATGGCGGCGCCGCGCTGCAGGCATATGTAAAAGATCTGTCGCCGGACAACCTGACGATCATCACGCTGCCGAAGCTGGACTGGCAGACGGCCAAGGCGGCCTGGGTCGGCGCGCTGCAGCAGGCCGCCGTCTACATCGAGATTCCGAACGTGGAACGGGCGCAGCTGCCGAACTGGATTTCGCTGCGGCTGTCGATGCAGGGGCAGAGCGCCGACCGGCAGAGCCTGGACTTCATCGCCGACCGCGTCGAGGGCAACCTGCTGGCGGCGCACCAGGAGATCCAGAAGCTGGGCCTGCTGCACGAGCCTGGCAAGCTGACCTACGAGCAGGTGCACGACGCCGTGCTGAACGTGGCGCGCTACGATGTATTCAAGCTGTCCGAGGCGATGCTGGGCGGCGACGTGGCGCGGCTGGTGCGCATGCTGGAAGGCCTGAAGGGCGAGGGCGAGGCGCTGCCGCTGGTGCTGTGGGCCGTGTCGGAAGAGATCCGCACGCTGCTAAAATTGAAGGCAGGGATGGCGCAGGGCCGGCCGCTGGGCGCGCTGCTGAAGGAGCATCGCATCTGGGGGCCGCGCGAGCGCATGATGGAACCGGCGCTGCGCCGCGTCTCGTTGGGAACGCTGGAAGCGGCGCTGCAGCAGGGCGCCCAGGTGGACAGGATGGTCAAGGGCCTGCGCGCGAAGGCGTACGCGGGCGACCAGTGGGACGCCATGCTGCAGCTGGCGCTGAAGGTAGCACGAGGGTAGCACGAGGGTAGATGAGGATCAGCCGATGAATGCCGTAGCCAGTATCAATGATTACATGCAGGCGCTGGGCCAGCGTGCCCGGGCCGCGTCGCGCGCCATGGCGCGTGCGAGCAGCGCCACCCGCAACCGGGCGCTGGAACTGATCGCCCAGGCCATCGAGCGCGAGGCCGATGCGCTGCGCGCTGCCAACCGGCAGGACATGGACGCCGCCCTGGCCAATGGCCTGGCGCCGGCGCTGCTGGACCGCCTGGCGCTGTCCGACAAGGCCATCGCCACGATGATCGAAGGCCTGCGCCAGATCGTCGCGCTGCCCGATCCGGTAGGCGAGATCTCGAACATGAAGACGCGCCCGACCGGCATCCAGGTGGGCCAGATGCGCGTGCCGCTGGGCGTCATCGGCATCATCTACGAGGCACGCCCGAACGTGACGGTGGATGCGGCAGGCCTGTGCATCAAGAGCGGCAACGCCACCATCCTGCGCGGCGGCTCGGAAGCCATCCACTGCAACCGCGCGCTGGCGAAGATCGTCAAGGCGGCGCTGCTGGAGGCGGGCCTGCCGGAAGACGGTGTGCAGGTCGTCGACACGACGGACCGCGCGGCCGTGGGCGCGCTGATCACGATGCCGCAGTACGTGGACGTGATCGTGCCGCGCGGCGGCAAGAGCCTGATCGCGCGCCTCATGCAGGAAGCGACCGTCCCGATGATCAAGCACCTGGACGGCATCTGCCACGTGTACATCGACGCGAAAGCCGACCTGCAGAAGGCGCTGGACATCGGCTTCAACGCCAAGTGCCACCGCTACGGCACCTGCAACACGATGGAAACGCTGCTGGTTGACCGCGCGGTCGCCGCCAGCATCCTGCCCGCGCTGGCACAGCGCTACCTGACCGAGCAGGTCGAGCTGCGTGCCGACGAGGCGAGCTACGCGATCCTGGAAGGCGCCGCATATCCGCACCTGGTGCGCGCCACGGAAGAAGACTGGTCGACGGAATACCTGGCGCCGATCCTGGCGGTGAAAGTCGTCGACGGCATCGATGCGGCGATGGACCACATCAACACCTGGTCGTCGAAGCACACCGAGGCGATCGTCACGGAAGACTACAGCGCCGCCATGCGTTTCCTGCGCGAGGTGGATTCCGCTTCGGTGATGGTCAACGCGTCGACCCGTTTTGCCGATGGCTTCGAGTACGGGCTGGGCGCCGAGATCGGCATCTCGAACGACAAGCTGCACGCGCGCGGCCCGGTGGGGCTGGAAGGCCTGACGTCGCTGAAGTACGTGGTGTTCGGCCACGGCGAAACCCGCAAGTAAATCCCGGCCCCGGCACTCCAGCCGGGCGCCCTACAGGAATCCCCATGCTCTGGATCAAAGCGCTGCACATCGTCTTCGTCACCTCCTGGTTCGCCGGCCTGTTCTACCTGCCGCGCATCTTCGTCAACCTGGCCCAGGAAACTCCGGGCGCCACGACGGAGCGGCTGCTGCTGATGGCCCGCAAGCTGTACCGCTTCATGACGATGCTGTCCGTGCCGGCCATCGTGTTCGGGCTGATCGTCGCGTACCTGCAGTACAGCACGCCGGACGGCATGAAGCTGCCGGGCTGGCTGCACGCCAAGCTGACGCTGGTCGTGCTGGCGCTGGGCTACCACCACGCGTGCGGCTCCCTGCTGAAGAAATTCGAACGGGGCGTCAACACGCGCAGCCACGTGTTCTACCGCTGGTTCAACGAGGTCCCCGTGCTGCTGCTGCTGGCGATCGTGATCCTGGTGGTCGTCAAACCGTTCTAACCTCACGTCAATATTTCCCAAAATCGGGGACAGTCCCCGATTTTGGGCAACACATTTTTACAACACTCGTTTTTACAACACTGGCACCGAACCCCTCTCGTACGTGAATGGGGTTTAGCAATATTTCCAAAAATCGGGGACTGTCCCCGATTTTGAGCAACACATTTTTACAACGGATAAAGGGTTCCCCAAATGACTTCCTATTTTTGCCCATGCCCGCGCGGCATGGAGGCGGCGCTGGCCGAAGAGCTGGCCGAGATCGCGCAGACCACCGCCAGCCCCACGCTGAAGGTGCACAACCAGGTGCCCGGCGGCGTGCACTGCTCCGGCGACCTGTTCGACGCCTACCGCGTCAACCTCCATTCGCGCATCGCCTCGCGCGTGCTGATGCGCATGGGCGTGTGCCACTACCAGAACGAGAACGACATCTATGACCTGGTACTCGCCCAGCCCTGGGAAGAATGGTTCGGCGTCGACCACACGATCCGCGTCGATGTCACCGCCATCAAGTCGCCGCTGAAAAGCATCGAGTTCATCACGCTGAAGATCAAGGACGCCGTGTGCGACCGCTTCCGCGACATGTACAACAAGCGCCCGTCCGTCGACACGAAGGAGCCGGACATGCGCATCGCCGGTTTCCTCGACCAGAAACAGTTCACCATCTACCTGGACACCTCCGGCGAGGCGCTGTTCAAGCGTGGCTGGCGTTCCGAGACGGGCGACGCGCCGCTGCGCGAGAACCTGGCCGCGGGCCTGCTGCGCGTGGCGGGCTGGAAGCCGGGCATCCCCCTGTTCGACCCGATGTGCGGCTCCGGCACCATCCTGATCGAGGCCGCGCAGATGGTGCAGGGCATTCCGCCCGGCGTGCGCCGCCCGTTCGCGTTCGAGAAATTCCACGACTTCGACCCGGCGCCATGGCAGGCGATGAAGGCCGCCGTCAAGCCGCACCCGCTGCCGGCGGAACCGACCATCTTCGGCTCCGACATTTCAGGTGACATGGTCGCAATGACGCGACACAATCTCAGGAATGCCGGTATCCTTTTCGACATACCGTTGAAGCAGATCGAGGCGCAGCAGGTGCAGGCACCGGTCACCCTGGCAGAGGGACAGCCGGGCATGGTCGTGACGAATCCGCCGTATGGCGAACGGATCGGCGTGCGCGGCGACAGCACGTTGCCGGAAGATGATCTGGCGAAGTCGTTCTACGCCGATTTCTCGAAGACGCTGAAACAGCGCTTCGCCGGCTGGACGGCCTACCTGTTCACCGCCGACCTGAACCTGCCGAAGCTGCTGCGCCTGAAGGAAGCCCGCAAGACGCCATTCTTCAATGGCGCCCTGGAATGCCGCCTGTTCCGCTTCGACATGGTCGCCGGCTTCAACCGGCGCGAAGAAGCCAAGCCGAAAAGCGCCGAGTAAGCCCGCCGTCATCCAGAAGTAAGCGGCCGGACGAAGCAGCCCGGCGAACTTCGGGGACAGCCACCTATTTTCGGGCAATATTGCCCGAAAATAGGTGGCTGTCCCCGATTTGATTGCTGCGACCTGATTGCAACGACTTGCCGACAGACAGAACAGACAACCCCCCATGCTCCCCGAAACTCCCGCCGACCTGCCCGATTCCGACCCCGTACCACCCGTTCCGCCACGTACCAAGCCGCACATGCGCCCCCTGAGCCATGGGGCGCTGGCCGTGGTCCTGGCCGCGCTGTCGATGCTCGGGCCGTTCTGCATCGATGCCTACCTGCCAGCCTTCCCGGAAATCCAGCAGTCGCTGGGCGCCACGTCGATCCAGGTGCAGCAAAGCCTCACCGCCTACATGCTGGCGTTCGCGGGCATGGTGCTGTGGCATGGCGCGCTGTCCGATGCGTTCGGGCGCCGCAACGTGATCCTCGTCTCGCTGGTGCTGTTCGCGATCGGCACCATCGGCTGCGCCTCGGCGCACAGCGTGCAGTATCTGTGGTTCTTCCGCATGCTGCAGGGGGTGTCGGCCGGCGCCGGCGTGGTCGTGGGCCGGGCCATCATCCGCGACCTGTACCACGACGCGGAAGCGGCCCGGCTGCTGTCGCTGGTGACGATGATCTTCTCGATCGCGCCGGCGGTGGCGCCGATCATGGGCGGCGTGATCGTCAAGTACCTGGACTGGCGCGCCATCTTCCTGGCGCTGTTCGCGTTCTCCGTGATCCTGTTCATCGTGTGCTGGCGCCGCCTGCCCGAGACGCTGCCGCTGCACAAGCGCCAGCCGTTCAATCCGCGCTTCCTGGTGGGCAGCTACCGCCAGATCCTCGGCTCGCCGCTGTTCCACATGAAGTCGCTGGTGGTGGCACTGAACTTCGCCGGCCTGTTCGTCTACATCACGGCGGCGCCGGAAATGCTGCCGAAGCAGCTGCACCTGGGGCCGGACCAGTTCGGGTGGCTGTTCATCCCGTCCGTCTCCGGCATCTTCACCGGGGCGCTGTTCGCCAACCGGCTGGCCGGCAAGATGGCCGTCGAACGGCAGGTCGCCATCGGCTTCGCGTTCCTGCTCGGCGCGGCGGCCGTCAACGCGCTGTGGCACACGTTCATGGCGCCATCGATCCCGTGGACCGTGCTGCCGATCTTCTTCTACACCTTCGGCATGTCGATCGTGTCGCCGGCCGCCACGCTGATGGCGCTCGACCTGTTCCCGCACATCCGCGGCACGGTGGCTTCCTGCCAGTCGTTCGAGACGACGCTGATGGGCGCCATCGTGGCGGGCCTGATCGCGCCGGCCCTCTCCGGCTCCGTGCTGTGGCTGGCGCTGGGCCAGCTGGCCTTCACGGCCTGCGCACTGGGATTGTGGTTGACGGCACGCCGCTACCGGCGCATGCTGGCGCCGCAAACTATTGGTTAGCATGGCAGTTACGCCGGTTGTTAAATTCCCCACAGAATTTATCTTTACTGCAAGCTAACGGGGTTTTATGCTAGCATGGTCTTTTAGTTGCGCTGCGTAAATAAAATAGCAAGCTTCCTGCAGCGCAACGGTTCACCGAAAAACACTATAAAAGCCGGGCCAAAGCGCCCGGCAACGAGCTGGGTGGCATGCCGCACGTAGGCAGGACCGCCTGTTTCCGGGAAGACGTAACGGCGGCGTAGCCTCACACGATGCATCAACCAGACCACGACATTCGCAACCGCTTGCTGATCGCGAGGCTGCCGGCCATGCCGCAGATTCTCGTCAAGCTGATCGAACTGTTGCAGGCAGACGACGCCGGCATGCCGGAACTGGCCGCGTTGATCGCCAAGGATGCCGGCATGACGGGCAAGATCCTGACCGTCGCCAACAGCTCCGCCTACCACCGCCCCCAGCGCACCGCCGGCCTCGAACAGGCCCTCGTGGCCCTCGGCACGGACATGATCAAGACGCTGGTGATCAGCGAGTCCGTGTTCCAGACATTTAACAATTTCCCGCACGCGGGCAGCACCGACCTGCGCGCCTTCTGGAAGCAGTCGCTGGGCACGGCCGTGGTGGCGCGCGACCTGGCCCGGCTGATGGACTACCCGCATGTGGAAGAGGCCTACCTGGCCGGCCTGCTGCACAATGTCGGCCGCCTGGCGCTGCTGGCCACCGCGCCGCGCGACTACGCCACCAATTTCATGGCGCGCGACGACGACGACCTGTGCGCCGTCGAACAGCGCACGTTGCAGATTACCCACACCGAGGCGGGCGCCTGGCTGATCGAACGCTGGCACCTCGATTCCTTCCTGGCCGACAGCGTGCTGTATCACCATGAGCCGGTGGCGCGGCTGGAAGGCGCCCATCCGCTGATCCGCGTGGTACGCCTGGCGCACCTGCTGGTGTACCACCCCGACCAGGAAGAATCGATCCTCGCCGGCGTGGCGCTGTGCGGCGTCACGCGCGTGGAAGCCGATGCGGTGCTCAAGTCCGCCGCGCGCCAGGTGCAGCGCTCCGCCGAGCACCTGGGCATCGACCTGGCCGGCGCGGACGATATCGTGCAACCGCCCGCCACCATGCCGCCCACCATCGATGCCGTGCAGGCGCGCCTGCAGGAAGAGATGCGCAACCTGATGCTGGTGGCCGAAGTGGGGCAGACGTTCGCGCGCCAGCAGGACGAGGCGGCGCTGCTGGCCGTCGTCACGCGGTCGGCGCGCATCCTGTTCGATTTCGGCACCACGGTAGCGCTGCTGGAAGACCCGAACGGCACGGCGCTGGTGGGCGTGCCGTCCGGCGCGCAGCAGCACCGCCTGGCCGGCTTCACGATCGCGCTGGACCGCCGCGGCTTCATCGCCGATGCCGCCGGCAGCCGCAAGCCGGCCTTCGTCGCGCGTGGCGACCTGGCCCTGTCGATCGCCGAGGAACAGCTGCTGCGCCTCCTCGGCGGCGAGGCGATGGTGTGCCTGCCGCTGGTGGCCGGCCAGCGCTGCGGCGGCGTGCTGGTGGCCGGCGTGGCCGCCTGGCAGCTGCCGATGCTGGACAAGCGCGAACGCTTCCTGCAGGCGTTTGCCGGCCAGGCCGCCACCGCGCTGGCCACCGTGTTCGCCGAACGGGGCCAGGCGCAGCGCCGCATCGCCCACGTCACGCAGGAATACCGCGAGGCATCGCGCCGCGTGGTGCACGAGGTGAACAACCCGCTGTCGATCATCAAGAACTACCTGTCCGTACTGGACGACAAGCTGGCGCGCCGCGAGCCGGTGGTCTCCGAGATGTCGATCCTGAACGAGGAGATCGACCGCGTGGGCCACCTGATCAACGGCCTGGCCGACCTGCAGCCAAGCGATCCGGGGCCGGGTGGTGCGCAGTCCGCGAACCTGGCGCGCGTGGTGGACGACGTGCTGCGCCTGTTCCGCGCCACCGGCTTCATTCCCGCGTCGATCCAGGTGCTGGTGCGCATGCAGGAGCAGCCGAACGACATCGACGGCGACGCGGACCTGCTCAAGCAGATCCTCGTCAACCTCGTCAAGAATTCGATCGAGGCGATGCCCGATGGCGGCCGCATCGAGATCGCCAACCGCGGCCACGTGAACCGCGACCGCAAGCTGTTCGTGGAACTGGTCGTCAGCGACAACGGCCCGGGCCTTGCGCCGGCCGTGCTGGCGAACCTGTTCGCGGAGGTGAAGAGCGCCAAGGAAGGCAAGCACCACGGGCTGGGACTGTCGATCGTCCACGGCCTGGTGCAACAACTGAACGGACTGATCACCTGCCGCAGCGGCAAGGATGGCACCAGCTTCGAGATCCTGCTGCCGGCGCGCGGCAGCAACAGCCAGCTCGCGGTACCGGCCGCGCGCGTGATGGAAGCTTAACGATGAACGTGACGAACGATCCGGGCCAGCCCGACTTCCTGCCCCCCTTCCTGCCACGCCTGCTGCTGGTGGACGACGAGCCGCGGCTGCTCTCCTCGCTGTACGAGCTGCTGCGCGACCGCCAGTACCAGCTGGTGACGGCCACCTGCGGCGTCGAGGCGCTGGAGGAGCTGGACCGCCAGCGCTTCGACCTGGTGCTGCTCGACCTGCGCCTGCCGGACATGAGCGGCCACGAGATCATGGACATCATCAACGCGAAGGCGATGGACTGCGACGTGATCGTGATGAGCGGTGAAGTCGGCATCGAGGCGGCGATCGGCGCCCTCAAGCGCGGCGCCTACGACTACCTGCGCAAGCCGTACAGCCGCGAGGAACTGCTCAAGACGGTGGAGAACGCGCTGCAGCAGCGCCGCCTGGCCGTCGACAACCAGTCGATCGCCGAGCGCCTGGAAAACTCCGAGAAGATGTACCGCTACCTGGTGGACAGCTCGCCGGACATCATCTACACGCTGGACCACGACGGCAACTTCACGTTCATCAACGACCGCGCCTACCAGGTGCTGGGCTATGCGCGCGAGGAGCTGCTCGGCCGCCACTACACGATGCTGGTGCATGACGAGGACCTGAACCCGGCCCGCTACGCGTTCAAGCACGGCGAGCCGCGTGCCTCGCGCAGCGTGGAACTGCGCCTGAAGTGCAAGACCGGCAGCGTGGGCAGCGACCGCACGTTCAACAACACGCTGATGACGATTCCTCTGAAGGCGCTGGGGATGGAAGGGCAGACCAGTGCCTTGCTCGGGACTTACGGCGTGGCGCGGGACATCACCGACCGCAAGCGCGCCGAGGAGATGATCTCCTACCAGGCCTACCACGACATCCTGACGGACCTGCCGAACCGCATGCTGTTCAAGGACCGACTGGGCCTGGCCGTGATCCAGGCCAAGCGCAAGGAAACCGAGCTGGCCGTGATGTTCGTCGACCTGGACCGTTTCAAACTGGTCAACGACACGCTGGGCCACGTGAAGGGCGACGAGCTGCTGCAGCAGGCCGCGCAGCGCCTGAAGGACTGCCTGCGCCGCGGCGACACGCTGGCGCGCCAGGGCGGCGACGAATTCACCATCGTGCTGCCGGAACTGCGCGACCGCAGCGACGCCAAGGCAATTGCCGACAAGTTCCTGGAAACGTTGCAGAAGCCGTTCGACCTCGATGGGCACATCGTGCATATCTCAGCTTCGATCGGCATTGCCGTGTATCCGAACGACGGCGAGAACATCGACGAGCTGCTGCGCCATGCGGACATCGCCATGTACCAGGTGAAGGCGCTGGGCAAGAACGGCCACGCGTTCTACCACGATTCCATGCTGGACATCTCGCACCAGAAGATCGCGCTGGAGCAGGCGCTGCGCCGCGCGCTGGAGAACGGCGAGCTGGAGATGTACTACCAGCCACAGGTGGACGTGGCCACCGGCCGCATCATCGGCGCGGAAGGGCTGATGCGCTGGAACCATCCGCAGCGCGGCCTGCTGTCGGCCGGCGAGTTCCTGCCGTTCGCCGAGGAGAACGGCCTGATGCTGCCGCTGTCGGACTGGATGCTCGATGCGCTGTGCCGCGACGTGCTGCTGTGGAACCAGGCCGGCGGCGATGCGATCCGCCTGTCCCTGAACCTGTCGCCGCAATACCTGGACCGCGGCGATTTCTTCGAGAAGATGCGCGGCGCGCTGACCCGCTACGGCATCTCGCCGGCGCAGATCGAGGTGGAGATCACCGAGAACATCTGCATCCGCAATCCGCAGTACGCGATCGACCAGCTCAACAAGCTGTGCCAGCTGGGCGTGTCGGTGGCGATCGACGATTTCGGCACCGGCTACTCGTCGCTCGCCTACCTGCACCGCTTCCCGATCCATACCATCAAGATCGACCAGAGCTTCGTCAAGGAGATCCACGACGAGAACGGCCACTACCCGGTGATCCTGGCGATCATCTCCATCGCACGCGGCCTGGGCCTGCACCTGGTGGCGGAAGGGGTGGAGACGGGCACGCAGGCGCGCTACCTGGAGGCGAACGGCTGCACCACGATGCAGGGCTACCTGTATCACCGGCCGATCTCGCTGGCCTCCTTCCTCGACGTGCTGCGCGCGCAGGCGCAGACGCTGCTCGAACTGCAGGGGCGCGAGCCGGCGGCGAACATCCACGCGGCGCGGGCGTAAGGCGCGATGGGGGGCCAACGTCCGGCGGCCGCGGGCCGCGCCGCCACCTATTCCGCGCAATTCCTGAAGATCAAGGCGCAGGCCGAAGGCGGCGTGGCGGCAGCCCAGCACAGCCTGGGCTTCCTGTACTTCAATGGCGACGGCGTCCCGCAGAGCTACGAGCTGGCGCTGGCCTGGTACCGGCAGGCGGCCAATGCGGGCCTGGCGCACGCGCAGTACAACCTGGGCGTGATGTACCAGAAGGGCCTGGGCGTCGATGCGGACCTGGCCGAGGCGGCGCACTGGTACCGCCTCGCCGCGCAGCAGGGCTATGCCGCCGCCCAGTACAACCTGGGCTGGCTGTATGCGAAGGGCCAGGGCATCGCCGCCGATCCGGCCCAGGCGCGCCACTGGTTCGAGCTGGCCGCCGAGCAGGGCGATGCCGGCGCGCAGAACAATCTCGCCATGATGTACGACACGGGCAAGGGCGTGCCGCAGGACGTGGTGCAGGCCGGCGCCTGGTACCGCAAGGCCGCCGAGCAGGGCTATGCGCGCGCCCAGTTCAACCTGGCGCTGCGCTACGACAGCGGGCAGGGCGTGGCGCGCGACCCGCAGCAGGCCGTCATGTGGTTCCGCCGCGCGGCAGAACAGGGGCACGCGCCGGCCCAGTTCAATCTCGCGCTGCGTTACGACAAGGGCGATGCCATCGAGGCCGATGCCGCGCAGGCCGTGCACTGGTACCGCGCCGCCGCGCAGCAGAACCATGTCAGCTCGCAGTTCAACCTGGCCCTGGTCCTCGACAACGGGCCGGCGGCATTGCGCGACGAAGCGCAGGCCACCGGGTGGTACCGCCGCGCGGCCGAACAGGGCCATGCGGCCGCCCAGCACAACCTCGGCCAGCGCTGCGAACTGGGGCAGGGCACGCCGCGCGACATGGCCGCGGCTGCGCACTGGTACCTGAAGGCGGCCGAGCAGGACTTCCCGTCCGCGCAATACCAGCTGGGCCAGCTCCATGAAGCGGGCAATGGCGTGCCGCGCGATGCTGCCGAAGTGCTGGCCTGGTACCGCAAGGCTGCCGGCCAGGGGCATCTGCGCGCCCAGTTCGACCTGGCCCTGCGCTGCGAGACGGGACAGTGTGCGGGCGAGGCCATGCCGGTGGACCTGCACGAAGCGCTGCACTGGTACCGCCGCGCCGCCGACCAGGACTACACGCCGGCCCAGTACAACCTGGGCCAGCTGCACGACCGCGACGACGGTCCCGCCCCGGACGTCCTGCAGGCCAACGGCTGGTACCGCAAGGCGGCCGAGGGGGGCCACGCGCTGGCCCAGTTCACGCTGGCGCTCCGTTACGACAATGGCCTGGGCATCCCGCGCGACTTCGCCCTGGCGTTCGGCTGGTACCTGAAAGCCGCCCTGCAGGGCCACTCCCGCGCCCAGCTGAACGTGGGCCTGATGTACTTCGCCGGCCAGGGCACCCCGCGCGACATGGCGCAGGCCCACCAGTGGCTGCAGCTCGCCGCCCGCGCCGACGAACCCGGCGCCGCCCGCTACCTGCGCGACGCCGCCGCCCGGCTGCCCAGCGTCCAGCCCGCAACTGCCCAGCCCGTGTCCACCTTGGGGTCAACCCCAAAATCGGACACGGCCTCAGCCGTAATCGCTGGTGCGGGCGGCGCTAGCGGTTGAGTTCGTGTCCGAAAACGGGGTTGACCCCAAGGTGGACACGGACTCGGCAATATATTTGATGCCGTGTGACAATTTGAGATGAAGTTCGGCAATGTTCGGCCGTTAATGCTGAGTAGGGGACGTTTCCCGTCCTTCCCAGCAGACAGGTGCCGCCATGGCCATAACTTTAACCAACGTGAATTCGCTGTTCGCGCAGCGCGCGCTGGCACGGGCCGGGGCGGACACGACGACCGTCCTGCAGCGCCTCTCCAGCGGCCTGCGCATCAATTCGGCGAAGGACGATGCCGCCGGCCTGGCCATCTCGGACCGCATGACGTCGCGCCTGCGCGGCCTCACGCAGGCGGGCCGCAACCTCAACGACGGCATCTCGCTGACGCAGACGGCGGAAAGCGCCATCGGCCAGCTGGGCGACAATTTCCAGCGCATCCGCGAGCTGGCCGTGCAGGCCGCCAACGACACCAATAATGCCTCCGACCGCGACGCCATCCAGCAGGAGACGAACGAGCTGGTAAAGGAAAACCGCCGCATCGTGGCGGTCACGCGCTTCAACGGTATCGCGCTGCTCGATGGCAGCTTCCACGGATCGATCCAGGCCAGCGAGCGCGCCGGCGACGTCATTCCGATTCATATCGCCGCGATGTTCACCGCGCAGGAAGAAGACATCGACATGGGCAGCCATGCCGGCGCCACCGCGGCGCTGAAGTACATCGACGGCAAGCTTGATTTCTTCAACCTGCAGCGCGCCAGCCTGGGCGCCATGCAGAACCGCCTCGGCCGCGCCTACGACAATGCGTCGAATGCATTTACCAACCTGTCCGACGCGCGCTCGCGCATCCTCGACACGGATTACGCCGCCGAAGCGGCCACCCTGACGCGCAGCCAGATCCTGCAGCAGGCCGCGTCGGCGATGCTGGCGCAGGCGAACTCGATGCCCAACCAGATCCTGACGCTGCTGCGCTAGCGTTCCACGGATCCGAGGAGGACACCGGCGCCAGGCCGGCGGCGGGGCAGCTGCGCTAGCGGCCAGCCGCTCCCGCGCGGCCGAACTGCCGGTCGAGGAAGTCATAGGCCTGGTCCTGCACTTCGGCCGGGAACTCGTGGCCGCCGGGGCGCAGGTGCGTCTCGAATTTGTCCGCAGCGCCCCAGGCCGCCCACACCTTCGCCATCTTCGCGTACGCATCGCGCGTGGGGCCGACCGGGAACAGCTTGTCCGTCTCGCCGCTGAAGAAGATGCCCGGCTTCGGCGCGGCCAGGCTGGCCACGTCCGGATAATCGAGCCACTTCACCAGGCCGGGATGCAGCATCTGGTACGAAGAGCCGCCGCGCAGCTGGTTGCTGCCGGGGACCATCAGGCCCTTCAGTGTGGCCATCCAGCTGACTGCGACGAAGGCGGTCACGTCGTCCGACAGCGCGGCCAGCTGCCAGGCGCGGAACGCACCCATCGAGAAGCCGATCGCCGCCACGCGCTTGGTGTCGACCTCCGGCAGCGAAGCGAGGAAGGCGGCGGCGCGCACATCCTCCAGCGCCATATTGCCGGCCATCGTGCTGCCCAGGTTCAGGAAGTTGGCCGACAGCGCCTGCTGCTGCTCGCCGGTGAGGGGACCGCGGTCGCCCCAGCCGACGGCATCCGTCGCCAGCACCACGTAGCCCCGCTTCGCCAGCGCATCGCCGGGCCAGCGACCGGTGAAATGCTTGTCCGCCCACCCCTTGCTGGACGCGTGCTTGACCTCGTCGTTCAGCGGCTCGATGGCCTTTTCCTTGCCGATGTCGAAGCGCCCGCCATGGTCGTGCAGCATCAGCGCGGCAGGATGTTTGCCCGCCGCCTTCGGCACCAGCAGCAGTGCACGCACGCGGCTCATGCCGGTCAGGTTGAACACCAGCTCCCTGGCCACGTAGCTGCCGCGGTCCTGCTGCGACAGCACCTGCGCGTTGAACGGCGTGGCATCGCGCTCCTGCATCGTGAGCTCCCACACTTTCGCGCGGCCCTTGTCGCGCCAGGCCTTCAGGTCCTTCACTTGCGGATTCCACGCCAGCGGAAAGGTGAGCTTGTCCTTCAGCGCCGCCGAGAACGCGGGCATGCCATCGACGACGCCGGGCGCCTCGTATTGAACGCCGGTGGGTGCATCGGCCGCGTTGGCGCCGGTGGCCAGCAGCGCCGCGAGCAGGGCGGCAGTGAGTCGGTGGGACGATGGAATGGCACGCGGCATGGGGTCTCCTGATCTTCTCGTAAGCCTGCTATTTTGCCATGCAACGCGGGGCTGGATTCATTGCGTAAATTGCCATACGATGTTGCGGTTTTCACCGCTGTTTTACTGCTGTCGACCGCAAACCACCAGGAGCCGCGATGTCCCGAACGATGCGTCACGTTGTGCCGATGTTGTGCCTGTCCCTCCTTGCCGGCAGTGCGCTGGCCGATGCACCGGAGACGCCGCCGGAACAGGTGCTGGTCGTCGGCCAGAAGCCGGGACCGGGCATGTGGAAGGTCACCAGGGGCGACCACGTGATGTGGGTGTTCGGCTCCTACGGCCCGCTGCCGAAGGCGATGGAATGGCGCTCGCAGCAGGTGGAAGCGGTGATGGCGCAGTCGCAGGAATTCCTCACCGAGCCGGGCGCGAACTACTCGGTCGGCATCCTGCGCGGCATCACGCTGCTGCCGTTCGCGATCGGTGCGAAGAACAATCCGAACGGCGAGAAACTGCGCGAGGTCGTACCAGCGGATACCTACGAACGCTGGCTGGCGCTGAAGAAGAAGTACATCGGCGAGGACAGCGGCATCGAGAAGGAACGGCCCGTCTTCGCTGCAGGCGCGCTGTACGACAAGGCGCTGCGCCAGTCCGGGCTGACGCGGGCGGTCGACCTGCGCGAGCAGATGCTGGCACTGGCAAAGAAGAACAAGCTGAAGATCACCTCCGCCACCGTCACGCTCGACGTGGACAGCCCGGTCAAGGCGCTGCGCGAATTCAAGAAGCAGCAGCTGGCGGACCTGCCGTGCTTCACCAGAACGATCGAGCGGCTGGAGACGGACCTCGACACGGTGCGCCTGCGCGCCAACGCCTGGGCAAAGGGCGACATCGACACGATCCGCAAGCTGGGCTACCAGGACCAGGCCGCCGACTGCAGCCGCGCCTTCATGGAAAACACGGCGCTGCAGGAACACGGCTTCCGGGACATGGAGAACCGCATCCGCGAGAAGTGGATCGTGGCCGTGGAGACGGCGCTGATCGCCAACAAGTCCACCGTGGCGATGCTGCCCATTAAGCAGATCCTGGCGGAGGACGGCATGTTCGCCGCGTTGCAGGCGCGGGGATACAAGGTGGAGCACCCGGATTGACGGGCTTCGACAGGCGCGGAGTTGTAACGATCAGCAGGAGCGCATAGAATGCACGGGCAGTCTTCCACCACGCGGGTGTAGCTCAATGGTAGAGCAGGAGCTTCCCAAGCTTAAGACGAGGGTTCGATCCCCTTCACCCGCTCCATTTCGGGCCGCGTCCTTCGACGCATGGCTTCGGAGCCCGCTCAGTTGCCCGGCGCGTCGTCGTCAGCGGCGTACACTTCTACCGACCAGATGTAGTCATAGGCGCTCTGTGCCACCGTTGTCCGGTAGCCATGGCTGACGAGCAGGGCCGCGTAAGCTTCGGCCTCGGCTTCTTTTGCAAAGAATTTTTCTTCCAGCACCAGGGGGGCCGGAGCGCCGGTCGCTGCGGCCGTGCTGTCGGCGGGCAGCTGGAGGAGGGCGGTCAAGCCCATTGCATCGCTCAGCCTGGCAAGCAGGCCACGGTGCCCGGTGTTGCCATCAGAGGACATTACTACGTGGGAGTCGGCAAATGCCGTCGTCCCGAGAGCCTTGCTGTTCATCGCCGTCTCCGCATAGTTTCATTATTTATAATACCAACTGTTACAATCGATTATAGTCCCGGTCGATATTGCGTGGAAGCATTTAACCTTTCCTGTCTCGTGCCCGCCACAGGATTGGCGCACCTGCCGACACTTTCATGTCGGCAATGCAATGACATGAGACTGCGCCAGCCGGAAAAAGTTTCCGTTATCTGGCCGGAGCATCGGCCCCGATCAATGGCAAAGGGGACTTCTGCAAAACCAAATCCTTTATAATCCGCGTTTCCGGCTTTCGCAAAGAGCCAGCCATCGTCACCGAGCGCCCACGTCCGCGATGTTTTCACGTCCGATAGTCCAACTGCTGCTGTCGCTGCTGTTGCTGGTTTCCCAGCAGCTGGCGCTGTCGCACGGCTATACGCACGTGCCGAACCCGGGACCGCAGCAGGTCCAGCTCGACACGAATGACGATGGCTCACCCAAGGCGCCCGCCGCCGATCACCTGTGCGGCCAGTGTCTCTCCGCCTCCCAGCTGGCCTTCGCGCTGGGATTGCCCACCTGGGGCATCAAGGCGGTCCGCCCCGAATACGTTCTTCTCGATTCCATCTTCACCGCACCGGCCTGCCTGCAGCCGGTCTGCCACTTCCAGCCGCGCGCCCCGCCTCGGGCCTGACCTGCCGTTCCACCGTAATCCATCAACCGCTGCGCACGATGCGCGGCGGTGGCTCGTCATTCCATCTATCGAGGTTTAGTACATGAACACGCAACGCACGCTGCTCGCCAGCGCGATCCTGGCCGCCCTGTCGTCCGCCGCATTCGCCCAGTCCACCATCACCACGACCGATCCGGTGGTGCCGAAGGTCGTCGTGACCGCCAACCCGTTCCGCACCGGCGAGAGCGACCAGATCCTCACGCCGGCGAAAGTGCTGCAGGGCGACGAGCTGCGCGACAAGGCCGGCAGCTCGCTGGGCGAGACGCTGTCGCAGGAACTGGGCGTGTCCGCGTCCGCGTTCGGCGCCGGCGCATCGCGCCCGATCATCCGCGGCATGGAAGGCCCGCGCGTGAAGATGCTGGAGAACGGCATGGCCGTCTCCGATGTCTCCGGCCTGTCGAACGACCACGCCGTGTCGGCCGAAGGGGCTGTCGCGCACCAGATCGAAATCCTGCGGGGACCGGCGGCGCTGCTGTACGGCTCCGGCGCGATCGGCGGCCTGGTCAACGTCGTCAACGAGCGCATTCCCACCACGCTCGAGCCGATAGTCACGGGCCAGGTCGAGGCGCGCTACAGCACCGTGGATACGGGCAGGAATACTTCCGGTACCATCGACGGCTCGGTCGGCAGGTTCGCGCTGCATGCGGACGGCAACTGGCGCGAGGCGGACGACTACAAGATCCCCGGCACGCGCGTGATCGGCGACCCGGATTCGGGTTCGGGACGCCTGGCCAACTCCGGCACGCGCGAGCGCAATCTCGGCCTCGGCGCTTCGTATGTCGAGGACTGGGGCTATGTCGGCGCCTCCGTCTCGCGGCTGACCAACCTGTACGGCATCCCCAGCGACGAAGGCTCGAAGATCGACCAGAAGCAGACCCGCTACGACATCGAGGGCCTCGTGAAGGCGCCGTTCACGGGCTTCGAGAACCTGAAGTTCAAGGCCGGCTACACCAGCTACGAACACGCCGAACTGGGCGAGGACGATGCGCCGGAAGTGATCTTCAGGAACCGCTCGACCGAGACGCGCCTGGAGATGTCGCACCTGCCGCTGGCCGGCTGGCGCGGCACCTTCGGCATCCAGACCGAGAACACCAACTTCTCGGCCCTCTCCGCGGAAGGCGGCGCGGACACGGTGCCGGTCACGCATTCCACGTCGCAGGCCGGCTTCCTCGTCGAGGAAAAGGACGTGGGACCGGTGCGCCTGTCCGCCGGCGGCCGCCTGGAGCATGTGAAGCGCGAACCGGTGACGGGGCTGGACCGCTCGTTCGACCTGAAATCCGGCTCGGTCGGCGCGCAGTGGCCGTTCATGCAGGGCTATGCGGCCGGCCTGACGTTCTCGTACGCCGAGCGCGCGCCCGCCACCGAGGAGCTGTACTCGGCCGGCCCGCACGACGCCACGGCCACCTTCGATGTCGGGAATCCGGACTTCGACAAGGAGCGTTCGCGCAATGTGGAACTGTCGGTGCAGAAGACCACGGGGCTGGTGCGCTGGAAGGCCAATGTGTACCGCAACAAGTTCAAGGACTTCATCTACGGGAACATCACCGGCAACCTGCTGGACGAAGAGGGCAACCCGGGAGACGCGCTGCGCGAGCGCATCTTCGAGCAGGCCAACGCCACGGTCCGCGGTGCCGAAGCCGAGCTGACGTACAACGAGACGGGCGCCGGCTGGTCGGGCCGCCTGTTTGCCGACACGTCGCGCGGCAAGCTCGATGGCGCCGGCAGCCTGCCGCTGCAGCCGGCGGACCGCATCGGTGCCTCGGTCGGCTACCGCATGGATGCGCTGCGCACGGGCCTGTCGCTGGTGCACGGCCGCGGCCAGGACCGCCTCGCCTCCTTCGAGGACACGCCCACGGAGAGCTACAACCAGCTCAACGCCAACCTGTCGTACACGCAGAAGGTCGGCAGCAACGACCTGACCTGGTTCCTGCTGGCGAAGAACCTGCTGAACGACGAGATCCGGCTGTCGACCTCCGTGCTGAAGGACATCGCGCCGCTGCCGGGTCGCAGCTTCGTGTTCGGCGTGCGCGCCAAGTTCTAGGCCTTATCCAGGTATTAATGTCGAGCCCGTGTCACGTGGGGTAAGGCACTGTGACACGAGCTCGTCAGCAGTAGTTGGTCAATTGTTACGTGGACGGTGCGTCACTTAACGGACTGGGGCGCTGGTGGGCGCGATCCTGAAAGCCTTTCAAGCTACTAGGAGCGCACCATGTCCGACAATCTCGCCAACCGCGGCCCGCAGGACCGCAGCCGCATCAATGTCCACGAATCCTGGGAACTGCGTTACTGGACGAAGGAGCTGGGCCTGACGGAAGACCAGCTGCGCGACGCCGTCAAGGCCGCCGGTCCGGCCGTCTCCGCCGTGCGCAAGCACCTGGGCAAGGAGGCTTGACCGGCCACTCCCGCAACGGTCGATATGGCCCGACGGCAAGCGTGCGCGCGGGCCGGACCGTGCGTGCTAGCATGCCCGCCTTTCATCAGGCCTGAGCAAATGACCGAAGATATCTGGGTTAAGGGGTATGTCTACAGTGTCGAGGTCGCGGAAGAACCGGTAGAGGGAGGACGTTACCGGGGCCAGATTCTCGTCAAGGCACACCGCTATACGGGCCGTGATTTCGCACCGCCCATCCTCATCGAAACGCCGGCCGTGTTCAAGCGCGAACATGCGGCCGAGATCGAGGCGCGCGCCCTGGCGCGTGAACTGATCGATGGCGGCCACCTGGAAGAACGTATCCGCGTGGCGCTGCAGGACGCCGCCTGAGGGCGGCGTTTTTTTTGCCTCAGTCCTTCATCGGCACGTCGAGCCACACCGAATAGGCCAGGCGCTTGCCTTCCCACAGGCCGCCGCCGCGCACGGCGCCTTCCGCCGATGTCAGCTTTCCTTCCCGTTCGTGCCGTTTGAGCAGCGCCCGGAACGCCAGCGCATCCTTCGGCGCCAGATAGCCCACCATCTCGCCGGACAGGAACACGGCCACCGCCTTGTCCTCGTACGGGTTGACGTCGTCCGGCAGCAGCAGGGCCGGGTGGCGCGCATCGGCCTTCGCTTCGCCATGAGCGCCGGCCAGCCGGGCGATCGTGTCGCGGTAGCGCGATTCGCCCGCCACTTCGAGCTCGAAGCGGCCGGCATCCGACCAGTGATGCGCCGGTTCGCCATCCGGCACGGGCGTGTAGGCGCCGGCGGCCGGGTGGCCCGGCCGTGCGGCGGGCTGCGGCCGTGTCTTGAGCAGGTAGTACAGCGCCAGCAGCGCGACCAGGATGATGACGATGTTCAGCGCTTGCGCCATGGACGGCTTTCCGTTTCGGTAAAGGGCGCCATTATCGCAGGCGGCGGCGGGGGAGGCGACCGGGATCGGCCAGGGAGTTGATCAATGCGCGGCCAAAGAGCTGTGGATGAGCGCCGAACGAGCGGACGGGAATTGGCCAGTGAATCGGCAAGCGGAGCGGCTGGGGGCAGCCGGGGGCGGCTGATATAATCGCCGTCTTTTTCAGCAAGCGTTCACCATGTCTTCCGAAACCCCACCGAAGGGCCCCGCGCGGTCCATGCTCTACGATCCTACCGAGCACCGTATCCGCAGCTTCGTCACCCGCGCCGGCCGCCTGTCCACCGCGCAGGAACGCGCCCTGGCCGAGCTGGGGCCGCAGTACGCGATCGAGTACACCAAGGCGCCGCTGGACTATGCCCAGGCATTCGGCCGCACGGCGCCGGTGATCCTGGAGATCGGCTTCGGCATGGGCCAGACCACCGCGCACATCGCCAAGCTGATGCCGGAGAAGGATTTCATCGGCGTGGAAGTGCACACGCCGGGCGTGGGCAGCCTGCTGAAACTGATCGGCGAGGAAGGGCTCTCGAACCTGCGCGTGATCCAGCACGATGCCGTCGAGGTCCTGAACAACATGATCCCGGACGGCTCGCTGGCCGGCCTGCACATCTACTTCCCGGACCCGTGGCACAAGGCACGCCACAACAAGCGCCGTCTGATCCAGGCACCGTTCGTGAAGCTGCTGGTGCAGAAGATGGCGCCGGGCGGCTACCTGCACCTGGCAACGGACTGGGAAGACTACGCGGTACAGATGCTGGAAGTGCTGTCGGCCGAGGAAGGCCTGCAGAACACGGCCGAAGGCTATGCGCCGCAGCCGGCGTACCGGCCGCTGACCAAGTTCGAGAACCGGGGCCTGAAGCTGGGCCACGGCGTGTGGGATCTGGTGTTCACCAAGAAGTAAGAATCCCCGATGTTCACGGGTTACGTCAGGTCGATGATCAGCCGGACGATCTCGTCGCCATAGGAAGCGAGCTTCTTCTCGCCCACGCCGGACACGCCGCGCAGGTCGTCCAGCGACGTGGGGCGGGCCTTGGCGATCTCGCGCAGGGTCGCATCCACGAAGATCACGTACGCCGGCACATTGTGCTCGCGCGCCGCGCCCATCCGCCAGGCGCGCAGCCGCTCGAAGATCATCTGCTCTGCGCTGCTCAGGTCCATCTCCACATAGCCCTTCGGCGACGACGATGCCCGCTTGGCCTTCACCGGCTTCTGGTACTGGCGCAGCTGGACCTTCTGGCCGCCCTTCAGCACCGGGCGCGCCGCATCCGTCAGCTTCAATGAGCTGTACTGCTCGTGGTCGACGGTGACGAGGCCCAGCGCGATCACCTGGCGCAGGATGGCGCGCCATTCCTGCTCGCTGCGGTCGGCGCCGATGCCGAACACGGACAGGTCGGCATGGTGCCAGGTGCGGATGCGGTCCGTCTCCACGCCGCGCAGCACCTCGATGACGTGCGTGGCGGCAAAGCGCTGGTCGACGCGGTAGATGGTCGACAGCAGCTTCTGCACCGGCACCGTGCCGTCGAACGACACGGGAGGAATCAGGCAGGTGTCGCAGTTGCCGCACGGGGTCGACGGCTCGCCGAAATAGTCCAGCAGGCGCACGCGCCGGCACGACAGCGTTTCGCACAGGCCCAGCATCGCATCCAGCTTGGCGCCCAGGACGCGCTTGAATTCCTCGTCGGCCTCGGATTCATCGATCATCCGGCGCTGCAGCACCACGTCCTGCAGGCCGTAGGCCATCCAGGCATTGGCCGGCATGCCGTCGCGGCCGGCGCGGCCCGTCTCCTGGTAGTAGCCTTCGATGCTCTTCGGCAGATCCAGGTGGGCGACGAAGCGCACGTCCGGCTTGTCGATGCCCATGCCGAACGCGATGGTCGCCACCATCACCAGGTTCTCCTCGCGCAGGAAACGCGCCTGGTGGTCGGCCCGTTTCGCGTAGTCCATGCCGGCGTGGTAGGGCAGGGCGCGGATGCCGTTTTCATTCAGCATCTCGGCCGTCTCTTCCACCTTCTTGCGCGACAGGCAGTAGACGATGCCGGAGTCGCCCGGATGCTCGGCGGTGATGAAGTCCAGCAGCTGCTTGCGGCCGTTGGTCTTTTCGACGATCGCGTAGCGGATGTTCGGGCGGTCGAACGACGACACGAACTGCGCCGCATTGGTCAGGTCGAGGCGGTGGGCGATCTCGGCGCGGGTCTGCTGGTCGGCGGTGGCCGTCAGCGCGATGCGCGGCACGCCCGGGAACTGCTCGTGCAGCACCGACAGCTTGATGTATTCGGGCCGGAAATCGTGGCCCCACTGCGACACGCAGTGCGCCTCGTCGATGGCGAACAGGGCGATCTTCGAATCCTGCAGCAGGTCGAAGCAGCGCTGCGTCATCAGCCGTTCCGGCGCGATGTAGACCAGGTCGAGCTGGCCGGTGCGCACCATCCGCTCGATGCGGGCGGCTTCTTCCCAGGTCTGCGTGGAGTTCAGGAAGGCGGCGCGCACGCCCACCTCGGCCAGCGCATCGACCTGGTCCTGCATCAGCGCGATCAGCGGGGAGATGACGACGCCCACGCCGTCGCGCAGCAGGGCCGGGATCTGGTAGCACAGCGACTTGCCGCCGCCGGTGGGCATCAGGACCAGCGCATCGCCGCCATTGGCGACCTGCTCGACGATCTCGGCCTGCTGGCCGCGGAACGCGGAATAGCCGAAGACGGATTCGAGCAGGTGCAGGGCGCGTTGACTGAGGTCCAGTTGATCCATTGATAACTTCTAAGGTTGCTACTCCGCCCAGGTCACGGTACCGGTGTAGGCCGTGGCAATCACCACGAGACCGAACACTATACGGTACCAGGCGAAGATGGTGAAGTCATGCGAGCTGATATATCGCAGCAGCCACCGGACGCACAGGAAGGCGGAAACGAATGCCGAGATCGTGCCGATGCCGAACAGCGGCAGGTCGGCGGCCGACAGCAGCGCGCGTTCCTTGTACAGCGAGTAGAAAGTGGCGCCCAGCAGCGTGGGGATGGCCAGGAAGAACGAGAACTCGGTGGCGGCCTTGCGCGACAGGCCCAGCATCATGCCGCCGATGATCGTGGCGCCCGAGCGGCTGGTGCCGGGAATCAGCGCGAACGCCTGGGCGCAGCCGACCTTCAGCGCGTCCAGGTGCGTCATGTCGTCCACCGACTGCACGCGCACCGACACGGGATTGACGCGCGCACGGCGCTCCACCCACAGGATGATGAAGCCGCCGACGATGAAGGCGGTCGCCACCGGTACCGGCGCGAACAGCGATTCCTTGATCATGCCGTTGAAGCAGAAGCCCAGAATCGCGGCCGGCAGGAAGCCGATGATCACGTTGAGCATGATGCGGCGCGCCTTCGGGTCGTGGCCCAGTCCGGCCAGCACGTTGCCGATCTTGACGCGGTATTCCCAGATCACGGACAGCATGGCGCCGCCCTGGATGGCGATCTCGAACACTTTCACTTTCTCGCCGGTGAAGTTCAGCAGGCTGCCAGCCAGGATCAGGTGGCCGGTGGAGGAGATGGGCAGGAATTCGGTAAACCCTTCGACCAGGCCCATGATGAGGGCTTTCAACGCGAGAACGATATCCATTGTGTCAGTGATGAAGTGAGGGAAGATGCATGGAGGAAAACCGGCGAAGCTTACCACGAGGGGGCGCGCGCCAGCCGCGCTGCTCGGCCGTTTGGCGCTGGATAATGCAATTTTTCATGCAATTAAGTCATCGTTAAGGCGCAAAGGCTCGCTTGTTGCGTAGGAAGGGGTAAATGGCAACGTTGTTGTTTCCACGCTAACGCGGACGATGATGCTTCTTGTCAAAAATAAAAATTTTCAGGCGAACAAAAATGGTCTCCCACCGTTATCTGGAGCCCGCCATGAAACCATCCACCCCAGCCCATCTGAAAACCGCCCGCGGCCATGCCGGCTTTGCCGTCTGGTATGCGCTGCTGGCCATGCTCCTGCTGGTCATGGTGCCGGAAACGGCGTCGCCTAGCTGGTGGGCGGTCGCAATGCTGGGGGCCGCCATGCTGCTGCACCTCGTGCTGGGTTGGGGAGCACGCCGGGCGCACGGCTGGGCGCGCTCGGTCACGTTGTGGATGTGTTTTCCGCTGCTGGCCGTCGTACCGCTCGGCACGCTGGCCGCCATCCAGATGATTTCGTATTGCTGGCGGGGCTGGGAGCGGCAGTCGTCCTAGCCGATCAGGCTGGTCATGCCGATGGCGCATCAGTGATGCGCCATTTTCATCTGCGCCATTTTTGATTCGATCATCGGATTGATAGCGATACCACGGCGAATGGTCTAAACTAGCCACTAAAATATTAGTGACCGTTTGCGGCCAGAGTTGCCCTGCGCTCTCCGAACCGCATTTCCAGTGCATAGCCATGAAAGAAACCATGAACGACACCCCCGTGATCACCGCCGTCCGCGTCATTCCCGTTGCCGGCCGCGACAGCATGCTGCTGAACCTGTCCGGTGCCCATGCGCCTTACTTCACCCGCAACCTGCTGATCCTGACGGACAGTTCGGGCCGGCAGGGCGTCGGCGAAGTGCCCGGCGGCGAGGCGATCCGCAAGACGCTGGAAGACGCCGAAGCGCTGATCGTCGGCCGCAAGGTGGGCGACTACAACGCCATCCTGAACGCGGCGCGCACTGCCTTCGCCAGCCGCGACGCCGGGGGCCGCGGCCTGCAGACATTCGACCTGCGCATCGCCATCCACGCCGTGACGGCGATCGAATCGGCGCTGCTCGACCTGCTGGGCCAGTTCCTGGAGGTGCCGGTGGCCGCGCTGCTGGGCGACGGCCAGCAGCGCGAGCAGGTGCCCATGCTGGGCTACCTGTTCTTCATCGGCGACAAGGGCAAGACGGATCTGCCCTACAACAGCGAGCCCGATGCCGTGGACGCCTGGGGCCGCCTGCGCCACGAAACGGCCATGACGCCGGAAGCGGTGGTGGCGCTGGCCGAGGCCTCCTACGAGCGTTATGGCTTCAAGGACTTCAAGCTGAAGGGCGGCGTGCTGCGCGGCGAGGAAGAGATGGAGGCCGTCACCGCGCTGGCCGAGCGCTTCCCCGACGCGCGCGTCACGCTCGATCCGAACGGCGGCTGGCTGCTGAAGGATGCGATCCGCCTGTGCCGCGACAAGGGCGATGTGCTGGCCTATGCGGAAGACCCGTGCGGCGCCGAGAACGGCTACTCGGGCCGCGAGGTGATGGCCGAGTTCCGCCGCGCCACCGGCCTGCCGACGGCCACCAACATGATCGCCACCGACTGGCGCGAGCTGGGCCACGCGATCCAGCTCCAGGCCGTGACGATTCCCCTGGCCGACCCGCACTTCTGGACGATGCAGGGCTCCGTGCGCGTGGCGCAGCTGTGCCATGAATGGGGCCTGACGTGGGGCTCGCACTCGAACAACCACTTCGACGTCTCGCTGGCGATGTTCACCCACGTGGCCGCCGCCGCGCCGGGCCAGATCACGGCGATCGACACGCACTGGATCTGGCAGGACGGCCAGCGCCTCACGAAGGAGCCGCTGCAGATCCGCGGCGGCCTGGTCGACGTGCCGAAGAAGCCCGGCCTGGGCGTCGAGCTGGACATGGTGGAAGTGGAAAAGGCCCACCAGCTGTACCTGAAGGAAGGCCTGGGCGCGCGCAACGACGCGATGGCGATGCAGTTCCTGATCCCTGGCTGGACGTTCGACAGCAAGCGGCCCTGCCTGGTGCGCTGAGTCCGTGCTGCCGGCAGGTGTTCAGGCGCCGGCCGGCAGCACGGCGGTTGAATACGGCGCCAGCACCCGCCAGCCCAGACGCTCGTACAGCGTGCGTCCCGCCTCGGTAGCGACGAGCAGCCGCTCGCGGACATCGGCCTGCGCGGTCCGCGCATCCAGCGCGAACATCAGGGCCCGTGCCAGGCCGCGGCGCCGGTGCGCCGCATGCGTTTCGATGCGGTCGAACACGGCCGTGCCGCTGTTGAGCACGATGCGGCCCGATGCTGCCGTCATGCCATCGGCATCGGCCAGGCGCAGCACCGCGGCGCCATGCTCCCGCTCGGCCACCAGCGTATAGCCGGCCGGTGCAGTGCCGTCGATCGCTTGCCCATCGCTCATCGCTTCCGCCCGATGCATCAGGTAACGGGGCTGTTCGAGCACCCACCGATGCGGCAACGCGTCGCGCAACGCTTGCGGCATGACCGCGGCCTTCAGATACACGAACGGCGCATCGATACCCGCCGCGCAGGCCTGCAACGCCGGCCCGGCATCGACGAAAACATGCCGTCGCAACTGCCCGGACCAGCCCACGTCGACCACCAGACCGCCATCTTCGCGGCGCGGCAACGGCAAGCCGCGCGCCAGGCTCCAGCAGGCCAGCCAGCGTTCGAGGAGAGCGAGGTCGACGGTGGGCGGGGTGGTCATGCCGGCGCCGTCATCTTCTCCAGCGCATCCAGCCAGCGGATCGCCTGTTCGCGGCTGGACCCGCACATCTCCCCGGAAGGCTGCAGCCCGCCGCAGAACTTCGGCCGCTCCGGCTTGCCGAAGATGCGGCAGCGATTGGCATCGTCGAGCTGGATGCAGCGCACGCCCGCCGGCTTCCCGTCCGGCATGCCGGGAATGGGACTCGTGATGGAAGGCGCGGTGCAGCAGGCACCGCAATGGTCGCGGCAGTTCATGGGAACAATGGAAGGACGGCGGGAAACCGCGCATTTTACTCCGCTGGCCCGCGTCAGCGCCTCAATGCGCCCCCAGCAGCAGCGACACCGAATACAGCAGCACGCCCACCACGCCGCCCACGAGCGTGCCGCTAATGCGGATGAACTGCAGGTCGCTGCCCACCTGCTGCTCCAGCTTCGCCGAGACGGTCTCGGCATCCCACTTGTCGATCACCTTCTGCACCACGGCGACAATGAGGCCGCGCCGCTCGACGATTGCCTCGGCGGCAAAGCCCTTCAGCCAGTCGTTCAGCTTGATGCGCACGGGCTCGTTCTGCGCCAGCGCATTGGCGAAGATGCGCACTGCATCCTGCACCCGGAGCAGCAGGCGCGACTCGGGCGAGGCGCCGGCGTTCAGCAGGCGCTCGCGCAGGTCGGTCCACACCTCGGCCACGTAGGCGCGGAACAGTGGATGCTCCAGTCCGCGCGTCAGCAGCGCGCGCAGCTTGTCCTCGTACTCCGGCGAATGCTGCAGGTTGTCGATCAGTTCCTCGACCAGCAGCTGGAAGCGCTGGCGCCATGCGCCGTCCTCGTTGGCCATGTCGTCGAGGATGCTGCCGATGCCGTCCATCAGCCGCTCGAAGAATTTTTCGTCGACCATGCGCGGGATCCACTTCGGGCTGTGCTCGTGCACCTTCTGGCGGATGTAGCCGCGGTTCTCTTCCAGCGCGTGGGCGACCAGGCCCAGCACCTTCTGCAGCAGCCGCACGTGCTGGCGGCCGGAGACGAGCACCGTCAGCACCTGCGCCAGCACGGGGGCCAGCCGCACATCCTTCAGGCTGGAGGACAGCGCACCGCCCACGAAGGCGGCCGCATCGCGGTCTTCCACCATGTTCAGCACGGCCGGGATGGTGCCCACGATGCGTTCGGCCACCGCGCGGCTGTTGGCCTCGTCCGCCAGCCAGCGCGCCGCGACGCCGGCCAGGTCGATGTCCTGCAGCTCGCTGCGCACCACGTCCGGCGTGATGAAATTGTGTTCGAGGAATTCGGCGATATTGGCGCCGATGCGGTCCTTGTTGCGGGGGATGATGGCCGTGTGCGGGATCGGCAGCCCGAGCGGATGGCGGAACAGCGCCGTCACGGCAAACCAGTCCGCCAGGCCGCCCACCATCGCGGCCTCGGCAAACGCGGCCACGAAGCCCAGCCACGGATAGCCCGGCTGCAGCAGGCGCGCGGCCACGAACAGGGCGGCCATCGCGGCCAGCAGGCAGGTGGCGATGAGGCGGATGCGCCGCAGGCGCTGGCGTGGATCGCGGTGCGGCAAGGTGGTCTCCCGGCGTTGGTCTGGTTGCAATGATGAACCAGCGTGCGGGGCTATTCCGTGCGGCAGCGAACGTCGCCCGGGGCGCGGCTGGATTAGCATCGGCGCAAAGGAGAGACACCATGGACCGGGAACGACCGAAGGAAGGCGACCTGGTGCGGCCGATCGGCTGGCACCAGAAGATGATCGTCGTGGCCATCCAGGGCGGCGACATCCGCTGCCGCTGGAACGACGACGATGGCGAGCACGAGCAGGATTTCCCGGCCGGGCAGCTGGAAACGGTGCGGCGCGGTGCCGATTTCTCCGCCCATCCGGAGCGCAGCCGGGTGACGCACCGGCCTTGAATCCTGCACTGGCGAGGCTTTCCAATTGCAAGCTTCCTTGACGTTGCCTTATAGCAGGCCTATCATTTAATGACTTGTAAGTAAGTTACTGATGATTGCCGACATGAACCAGCCGATGCCCGCCGAACCGAAACCGCGCTGGGAGCGCCGCAAGGATGCCCGCCCGCACGAGCTGCTGTCCGCCGCGCTGGACCTGTTCGTGGACCGTGGTTACGCCGCCACCCGCCTGGAAGACGTGGCGCGCCGCGCCGGCGTGTCGAAGGGTACGCTGTACCTGTACTTCGAGAACAAGCAGGAGCTGTTCAAGGCTGTCGTTCGCGAGAACATCGTGCAGGTCATCGGCCGCGCCGAAAGCGATGTGGCCGCTGCCGACGATGTCTCCTGTTCCGAGCTGCTGCGCACCATGCTGCGCCGCTGGTGGACCGACGTGGCCGCCACGCGGGCCTCCGGCCTGGCCAAGCTGATCATGGCCGAAGCGGGCAACTTCCCCGAAATCGCGCAGTTCTACAACGACGAGGTAATCGCGCGTGGCCATGCACTGCTGTCCTCGATCGTGCGGCGCGGCATCGAGCGGGGCGAGTTCGCGCCCGTCGATCCGGACGTGATGACGCGCGTGCTGACGGCGCCCGTGATCATGCTCATGCTGTGGGCGCACAGCTTCGATCCCTGCGGCAGCCAGGTCGAGCCGGACGTGTTCCTCGACACCTACCTGGAACTGGTACGGCGCGGCATGGCCGCCGGCTGACCGCGCGAAATCCGCCGTTTCAACCCTGCCAAACTGCAGACTGTCGCAATTTTCCGCCAGCCTCCGCCGTTATCGTTAATATCCCGCCCTGACCAGTTCAACGATAAAATGTCGGATTCCTATTCCTTCACCGAGTACCAAGATGAATATCGAACAAGCCCGCTTCAATATGATCGAACAGCAGATTCGCCCGTGGAATGTGCTGGACACCGATATCCTCGATCTGTTGATGGTCGTAAAACGCGAGAATTTTGTACCGGAAGCCACCCGCACCCTGGCGTTCGCCGACACCGCCATCCCGCTGCCGGGCGGCACCGCGATGCTGACGCCGAAACTGGAAGCGCGCATCGTGCAGGACGTGGAAGTGAAGAAGCATGAGAACGTGCTGCTGGTCGGTGCCGGCACCGGCTACCTGGCCGCGCTGCTGGCGCACCGCGCCCGCCACGTGACGGCCGTGGAAATCGATCCGGCCCTGAAGGACATCGCGCAGAAGAACCTGGCGCAGAACGGCGTCACCAATGTCACCGTGGAACTGGGCAACGGCGCGCAGGGCTGGGACAAGGGCGCCCCGTTCGACGTGATCGTGTTTGCCGGCGCGCTGCCGGTGCTGCCGGAAAGCGTGCTGCAGCAGGTGAAGACGGGCGGCCGCATCCTGGCGATCATCGGCGAATCGCCGGTCATGTCGGCGCACCTGGTCACCCGCACGGGCGAGCACGGCTACGACACCAAGAAGCTGTTCGAAACGGACGTGAAGCCGCTGCAGGCCGCGCTCACGCCTTCCCACTTCACGTTCTGAGGCCGCCATGCAGCAACTGAGCGCGCCCGAACTGGCGGCCTGGCTGGCCGACGACAGCCGTGCCAAACCCTTCCTGCTGGACGTGCGCGAGCCGTGGGAATTCGAGACCTGCCATATTGAAGGTGCGCAGCTGATGCCGATGCAGTCGATCCCGGCGCGCATCGACGACCTGGACGAAGATGCGGAAATCGTCTGCATCTGCCACCACGGCGCGCGCAGCCTGCAGGTGGCGGCGTTCCTGGAACGCCATGGCTTCGGCAAGCTGAGCAACCTGACCGGCGGCGTGCATGCCTGGGCGCTGCAGGTCGACGAATCGATGCCGAAGTACTGAAAGAGACACGGTTCGACAAGCAGTCCGGGTAGTGCAGCAAGACCAATAAGAATGTAGTCCTGTCCAAAACGGAGAATGCAATGCAGAGACCCCTCATCGCCCTGCTGGTGGCCGGCGCCGTCACGTTCGATGCCCAGGCCGCCGATCTGATCCAGGTGTACCAGCAGGCGCTGGCCAACGATGCCACCTATGCCGCCGCGCGCAATGCGCTCACGGCGGGGCAGGAACGGAGCATCCAGGGGCGCTCGCTGCTGCTGCCGCAGGTGGGACTGCAGGGCGTGCATACCCGCACGGATGGCAGCAGCCGCGTGCCGAACCAGCCGCGCGGCGATGTCGACACGCACGACAACCGCTACACGCTGGCCCTGACCCAGCCCCTGTTCAACTGGGGTTCGTGGCAGCAGTACGAGCAGAGCAAGCTGGCCCAGATGCAGGCCTCCGTGGTGTTCGCCCAGGCCCAGCAGGACCTGGTGGTGCGCGTGGCCCAGGCCTATTTCGACGTGCTCACGGCGCAGGACAACCTGGCCTCGATCCAGGCACAGAAGTCCGCCACCACCGAACAGCTGGCCTCCGCCAAGCGCAACTTCGAGGTCGGCACGCAGACCATCACCGACACGCACGAGGCGCAGGCCGCGTACGACCTGGTGGTGGCGCAGGAATATGCCGCGATCAACTCGCTGGAAGTCACCCGCTCGGCGCTGCAGCAGATCATCGGCACGGCGCCGGCCACGCTGGCCACGCTGCGCGCCGGCGTGACGATCGCGCCGCCCCAGCCGGCCAATATCGAACCGTGGATCTCGGCGGCCGAGAACGACAACTTCAGCGTGGCGCTGCAGCGCCTGCAAGTGGAAATCGCCACCCGCGAGATCGCCCGCAACCGCGCCGGCCACCTGCCGACGGTGGACCTGACGGCATCGGCCGTGCGCGACAGCCAGCCGGTGGTCGGCGTCCAGCGCGGCAATTCGGTCGGCGTGACCTGGAACGTGCCGATCTTCTCGGGCTTTGCCGTCACGAGCCGGGTGCGCGAGACGATCGCGCTGGAAGACCAGGCCCGCAACAACCTGGAAGCGAACAAGCGCGCCGCCGCGCAGAATGCCCGGCAGGCCTACTTCGGCGTGAGCAGCGGCCTGGCGCAGGTGAAGGCGCTGGAAGCGGCCGAGGTATCCAGCAATTCGGCGCTCGAGTCGAACAAGCTGGGCTACCAGGTGGGCGTGCGCATCAATATCGACGTGCTGAACGCCCAGCGCCAGCTGTATTCGACGCAGCGCGACCTGTCGAAGGCGCGCTACGACACCATCATGAACGGCCTGCGCCTGAAGGCGGCCGCCGGCACGCTGCGCGAAGAGGACCTGGCACCGATCAATGCGCTGCTGACCAACTGATCGCCGTCAGCGCATGAAAAAACGCCGGCCCGCGATTGCATGGCCGGCGTTTTTCTTTGCTGCCGTGACGCTTAGCGCAGGCCGCCGCCGGCCGCGTCGAACGAGCGCTCGATCAGCTCGATCTTGTAGCCGTCCGGATCGCTCACGAAGGCGATCACGGTGGTGCCGCCCTTGACGGGGCCCGGCTCGCGGGTGACGTTGCCGCCGTTCGCCTTCACCGCCTCGCAGGCCTGCACGATGTTCTCGGTGGAGATCGCGATATGGCCATAGGCATTGCCCATGTCGTAGCGGTCGGTGCCGTAGTTGTACGTGAGCTCCAGTTCCGCATGGTCCGGATTGTTGCCGTAGCCGACGAACGCCAGCGTGTACTTGTACTCGGGATTGTCGCTGGTGCGCAGCAGTTTCATGCCGAGCACATTGGTGTAGAAGTCGATGGAGCGCTGCAGGTTTCCGACCCGCAGCATCGTGTGCAGGATGCGCATGTGTGAGCTTTCGTGATTGCGAAGAAAGTACGACGGGAGCCCGGCAGCGATCGGCCCGCAGCAGCGCGGGCGGTGCTTGTGAACTCCCGTTGCACCGAAGTTGCAATTGTAAGCGCTTTCGCGGCGGGCCGCAGAGGGCGGCCTGCCGCCAGGTGCAGGCCTACTTGCCGGCCGGGGCCACGCGCCAGATCATATTGCCCACGTCGTCCGCCACCAGCAGCGCGCCATCCTTGGCCACCGCCACGCCAACGGGACGGCCTTTCGCCTTCTCGTCCTTGCTGAGGAAGCCGGTCAGGATGTCCTGCGGCGGGCCGGACGGCTTGCCGTCGGCGAACGGCACGTACACCACCTTGTAGCCGCTGAACGGCTTGCGGTTCCACGAGCCGTGCTGGCCGATGAAGGCGCCGCCCTGGTAGCTGGCGGGGAACAGCTTGCCGTCATAGAAGGCCAGGCCCAGCGAGGCCGTGTGGCCGCCCAGCGCGTAGTCCGGCACGATGGCTTTCGCCACCAGGTCCGGCCGCCCCTCCTTGACGCGCGCATCCACGTGCTGGCCATACCAGCTGTACGGCCAGCCGTAGAAGCCGCCGTCCTTCACCGACGTCAGGTAGTCCGGCACCAGGTCGTTGCCCAGCTCGTCGCGCTCGTTGACGACGGTCCACAGCGTCTTCGTCTTCGGTTCCCAGGCCATGCCGTTCGGGTTGCGCAGGCCGGTGGCGAACAGGCGCGACTTGCCCGTGGCGCGTTCCAGCTGCCAGATCGCGGCGCGGCCTTCTTCCTTGTCGATGCCGTTCTCGGCCACGTTGGAGTTCGAGCCCACCGTCATGTACAGGAACTTGCCGTCCGGGCTGGACGTGATGTTCTTCGTCCAGTGGTGGTTGATCGGGCCGCCGGGCAGGGCCATCACCTTCACGGGTGCCGCCGCCAGCGCCGTCTTGCCCTCTTCATACGGGAAGCGCACCACGGCATCGGCATTCGCCACGTAGAAATCCTTGTCCACCAGGACCATGCCGAACGGCGAGTTCAGGTTCTTTGCGAACACGGTGCGGGTCTGCGCCGCGCCGTTGGCATCCAGGCCGCGCAGCAGCGTGATGCGGTTGGCCGATTCCGTCACGGCGCCGGCCTTCTTCTGCATGTGCTTCATGATCGCACCCTTGACGCCCTTGCTGTCCTCGGGCTTCGGCGGCGCATTCGTTTCGGCCACCAGCACGTCGCCGTTCGGCAGCACGTACAGCCAGCGCGGATGGTCCAGGCCGCGCGCATAGGCGGTGACCGTGAAGCCGGCCGCGGCCACCGGCTTGTCATTGCCCTGCCAGACGTCGGTGGACGCCACGTTGACGGTGGGGATCAGCGATTTTTCCGGCTCCGGCAGTTTGGGATTCGGGCCCCAGCCAGCGGGATACTGGCCGGTCTGGGCCAGCGCGGCGCCGCTGGCTGACAGGGCGGCAAGGGCGGCAAGGGCAATGACGGATTTCTTCATGGCGGCTCAGTCCTTCTTGATGACGGGTAGCGGATCGGCCTGCACGTCGCCATCGGCCGGCGGCGGCTTCTGGATGCCGCGCTGCTCGCGCGCATCCGTATCGACCATGCCGCTCTCGATATCGCGGCCGGCCTGTTCGATGCGGGTGCGGTCCGGCTGGTTCTGCGCGCCCTGCGGCGATTCGTCGCGCTCGTGCGGCAGGCGCTTGCCGGCCGTGTCGTCGACATGGACGTTGGTGTTGACCTGGCGGTCCTTGGTATTCGGCTCGGTCATGGTGCGGTTCTCCTGGAAACTTGACTGAATCACATCTTATCGGCTCCGCCCTCAGGCAGTCGCGCGCTTGGCAGCGAGGTGAGGGCGGTTCTTGCACAACGCGCCATGGGACCGTTATACTGGACAAACATACAGTTAATTATGTCGCCATTTTCGTTTCCGAACGGGAGACGGGGCTCGACGGAAGGTCGCACTACAATGGCGAAGGAAACCGTAATTTGCGGTACGCTTCGCCCGGTTGCCTCCCTTTGCAAGCCATCGCCCCCACCGTCCAGAACCGAAGAGCCCTTTATGCCCGCCAAGCCCGTCATCTACAACACGATCGCCCTGGTAGTCCGCCCCAACACGGCGGGCATCGAGGATTCCGTGCGCGACGTGCTGGGCTTCCTGCAGCAGGGCGGCTACAACGTGGTGTTTGAAACGGACACGGCGGCGCACCTGAACATGCCGGGAATCCCGGCGATGAGCGCGCAGGGCATCGGCGAGAAGGCCGACTGCGCGATCGTGATGGGCGGCGACGGCACCATGCTGGGCATCGCCCGCCAGCTGGCGCCGTTCGACGTGCCTCTCATCGGCATCAACCAGGGCCGGCTGGGCTTCATGACGGATATCCCGCTGGACGGCATGCTGCCCGTGCTGGGCCGCATCCTGGCCGGCACCCACAAGGCCGAACGCCGCGCGCTGCTGGAAGGGCGCGTGCTCCGCGACGGGCAGGTCATCCACGTCGGCTTGGCCGTCAACGATGTGGTGGTCTCGCGCGGCGCCGGCGCTGGCATGGTGGAGCTGCGCGTCGATGTCGACGGCCACTTCATGTACAACCAGCGGTCGGACGGCCTGATCGTGTCCACGCCCACCGGCTCCACGGCGTATGCGCTGTCGGCCGGCGGCCCGCTGCTGCATCCCACGCTGGGCGGCATCGTGATGGTGCCGATCGCGCCGCACGCGCTGTCGAACCGGCCGATCGTGCTGCCCGATTCCAGCGAGATCGTCATCGAGATCAAGCGCGGCCGCGACATCACGGTGAACTTCGACATGCAGACGTTCACCAGCCTGATGCCGCAGGACACGATCCATATCCACCGCTCGCCGCACACGATCACGTTCCTCCATCCGCAGGGCTGGAGCTACTACAACACGCTGCGCGAAAAGCTGCACTGGAACGAATACCCGTCCACGGACGGCAAAATTTAACGAGAAGGCTTCACTGCAACCCATGCTGCGTACCCTGTCCATTCGCGATTTCGTCATTGTCGATTCCATCGAACTGGAATTTTCCGCCGGCTTCACGGTGTTCACTGGCGAAACCGGCGCCGGCAAGTCGATCCTGATCGATGCCCTCACGCTGGCGCTGGGCGGGCGCGGCGATGCGAGCGTGGTGCGCGAGGGCGCGGCCAAGGCCGACATCACGGCCGATTTCGCCGTCTCGGCGCAGGCGCGCGGCTGGCTGGAAGAACACGAGTTCGCCTCCGACGATGGCGGCGCGCTGCTGCGCCGCGTGATCGACAACGCCGGCCGCTCCAAGGCCTACATCAACGGCATCGCCGCCACCGCCGCGCAGCTGCGCGAACTGGGCGACATGCTGGTGGACATCCACGGCCAGCACGCGCACCAGTCGCTGCTGAAGACGGATGCGCAGCGCGAGCTGCTCGACAGCCAGGCCGGCGCCAACGTGAAGGATGTGGGCGCGGCCTATAAAACCTGGCGCGCGCTGGCGAAGCAGCTGGAGGAATTCGAGACCAACGCCGCCAACGTGCTGATGGAGCGCGAACGCCTGGAGTGGCAGGTCGCCGAGCTGGACAAGCTGGCGCCGAAGCCGGGCGAATGGAGCGAGATCGGCAACGAGCACAGCCGCCTGTCCCATGCGGCCAGCCTGCTGGAAGGCGCGCAGGAAGCGCTGACGGTGATCTCCGAGGCGGACGAGCAGCCGATCGTCTCGCAGCTGTCGTCGCTGCACCAGAAGCTGGCCAAGCTGGTGGCGGTGGATGCGGAGCTGCAGCCGGTCGTGGACCTGATCGAATCGTCGCGCATCCAGCTGCAGGAATCGGTCTACGCGCTGAACACCTATCTGGATCACGTGGAGCTGGATCCGGGCCGGCTGCGCCAGGTGGAAGCACGCATGGATGCGCTGCATTCCACGGCGCGCAAGTACCGCGTCGATGCGGACGACCTGCCGGCCGAACACGAGCGCCTGCAAACGCAATTGGGCCAGATGGCCGACGCCACCGATATCGATGGCCTGCGCAAGCAGGAAGCGAAGCTGAAGGACGAGTACCTGGGCGTGGCGCGCCGGCTGACCACCACGCGCACCGCCGCCGCGCAGGCGCTGGGCGAGGCCGTCACGAAAGCGATGCAGGACCTGAACATGACGGGCGGCCGCTTCGAGATCGCGCTGAATTCCTGCGAGCCGTCCGCAAAGGGCCTGGAGCAAGTGGAGTTCATGGTGGCCGGCCATGCCGGCGTCGCGCCGCGGCCGCTGGCCAAAGTCGCTTCCGGCGGCGAACTGGCGCGCATCTCGCTGGCCATTTCCGTCATCACCTCGCACGCCACCACGGTGCCCACGCTGATCTTCGACGAGGTCGACAGCGGCATCGGCGGCGGCGTCGCCGAAGTGGTCGGGCGCCTTCTGAAGCGGCTGGGGCAGGAACGGCAGGTGCTGTGCGTCACCCACCTGCCGCAGGTGGCCAGCCAGGGCAACAGCCACTTCCAGGTCGCCAAGAGCACGCTGGACAACGGCAGGACCGCTTCTCGCATCGAGGTCCTCGACGCGAAAGCCCGCGTCGAAGAAGTCGCCCGCATGCTGGGCGGCCTCGAAATCACCGCCACCACCCGCAAGCACGCCCGCGAGCTGCTGGCTTCCTGAGCCGGTCCGTGCCTCACAGATCAGCTCGTGTCCACCTTGGGGTCAACCCCATTTTCGGACACGAGCTGAACTGTAATCCCAGCTTTTGCCTGGTCGCTTTCGTGCGACTGCCGAAGGACGTGGACATGTCCTTATACATGAGTTCGTGTCCGATTTTGGGGTTGACCCCAAGGTGGACACAGGCTCGGCCGTAGGTGTTCAAACGCGCGCAGGGTGGTGGCGCATATAATCGTCGACTATCCCTGATCAGATCGACTTTACATGGCTTTCGCGAAAGAACCTCCTCACCAGCATGGCACCGTCGGCGGCAGTGCGATCGTGCTGGTCAATCTCGGCACGCCCGATGCGCCCACGCGCGGTGCCGTGCGCCGCTACCTGAAGCAGTTCCTGTCGGACCAGCGCGTCGTCGAGATCCCGAAAGCCGTCTGGTGGTTCATCCTGCACGGCATCATCCTGCCGTTCCGCTCCGGCCAGTCGGCAAAGAAGTATGCGTCGATCTGGACCGAGGACGGCTCGCCGCTGCGCCTGCACACGCAGAGCCAGGCGATGCTGCTGCACGAGGCGCTGGCGGCGCGCGGCCATCACGATGTGACGGTGGCGATGGCCATGCGCTACGGCACGCCCGCGCTGCCGGACGTGCTGGCGCGCCTGAAAGCCGATGGCTGCGACCGCATCGCCATCCTGCCCGCCTATCCGCAGTACTCCGGCACCACGACCGGCTCGATCTGGGATGCTGTCTTCAGCCATTACCGCAAGATCCGCAACATTCCCGAACTGCGCCTGGTGAAGAACTACCACGACCACGAGGCCTATATCGAGGCGCTGCGCCAGAACGTGCTGGCGCACTGGGAGCAGCATGGCCGTGGCCAGAAGCTGGTGATGAGTTTCCACGGCGTGCCGAAGCGCACCTTGCTGCTGGGCGACCCGTACCACTGCGAATGCCACAAGACGGCGCGCCTGCTGGCCGCCAAGCTGCGCCTGCGCGAGGACGAATACCTCGTCACCTTCCAGTCCCGCTTCGGCAAGGCCGAGTGGCTGCAGCCGTACACGGCGCCCACCGTGCAGAAACTGGCGCAGGAAGGCGTGCAGCGCATTGACGTGATCTGCCCCGGCTTCACCAGCGACTGCCTGGAAACGCTGGAGGAAATCTCGATGGAAGTGCGCCACGATTTCCTCACGGCCGGCGGCAAGGAGTTTCATTACATCCCCTGCCTGAACGAAAGTCCGGCCTGGATCGTGGCCCTGGCCGAGATCGCCGAGCAGCACATGATCGGCTGGCCGACGCTGACCACGGCGCCGCAGCGCGCCCGCCAGCAGAACGATGCCGCCATCGGCCGTGAGCGCGCGCTGGCATTGGGCGCCGCCGAGTAAGCGCGGCCATTCACGGAAACCGGTCCTCCCGGATTCCCGCCGGCACGCGGCAACGTCCCGCCACCGGAGATGCGGTCCCAACCACCGTCCGCAACACGTCCGCTACCTGGCGGATGCCGGGAGCGGCCGCGGCCGCGCGCCGGCCGATGGCGCCATGGGCTGTTTGCCGGAAACAGGTGGCCGTCCCCGATTGACTGGTGGCCGCCGCACAACGTTGTCATAATTACAGGCTGTTAGCACTTGCCGAAGAGGAGTGCCAGCCTGTTAAAATATCCGGCTAGTGAACAGCTCCCCGCTTCGGCCGCCGGTCTCCGGCGCACCGCAATCACTGTTCGGCGGGAAATTCCCCTTGAAACGTTAGGGGATAGCCCCAGATTCGGCCAGTGCAGTAAGAGCCATATCAAACAAACACGATTTGTAGGAGTCACACGATGCAAGACCAGGAAAACCAGGCCAGCCAGAACCCCGAGGGCGTGCCGGCAGACGCGCAGCAGTCCGCGCAGCAGACCCAGCAGGCTGCTCCCGAGGCGGGCAGCGCCACCGCAACGCCTAGCCTGGAAGAGCAGCTGGCTGCCACCGAAGCCAAGGTCGCGGAAATGCACGAAGCCTTCCTGCGCGCCAAGGCCGAGGGCGACAACGTGCGCCGCCGTGCCCAGGAAGACGTCGCGAAAGCCCACAAATTTGCCATCGAAAGCTTTGCCGAGGCCATGGTGCCCGTCAAGGACAGCCTGGAGATGGCCCTGAAGGTCGAAGTGCCCACGATCGAATCGCTGAAGGAAGGCGTCGAGATGACGCTCAAGCAGCTCAATTCCGCGTTCGAACGCAACCGCCTGCTGGAAGTGATCCCGGCCGCCGGCGACAAGCTGGACCCGAACAAGCACCAGGCAGTGGCCATGGTGCCGGCCGAGCAGGAAGCCAACACGGTCGTGGCCGTGCTGCAGAAGGGTTACACGATCGCGGACCGCCTGCTGCGTCCCGCCATCGTGACGGCTGCCCAGCCGAAGTGACCGCCGGGTTGTAAATAACCTGCAAGCACTTGAAATATAAGAAGCTTTTCCGCATATAAGCGTTATTGAGAAACTCAGTTCAAAGGAAGAACAAACATGGGCAAAATGATCGGTATCGACCTGGGCACGACCAACTCCTGCGTCGCCATCATGGAGAATGGCCAGCCGAAGGTCATCGAAAACGCTGAAGGCGCGCGCACCACGCCTTCCATCATCGCTTACCAGGAAGATGGCGAGATCCTCGTCGGCGCGCCTGCCAAACGCCAGGCCGTCACCAACCCGAAAAACACGCTGTTCGCCGTCAAGCGCCTGATCGGCCGCAAGTTCCAGGAGAAGGAAGTCCAGAAGGACATCTCCCTGATGCCTTACGAGATCATGAAAGCCGACAACGGCGATGCATGGATCGGCGTGCGCGACAAGAAACTGGCCCCGCCGCAGATCTCCGCGGAAGTGCTGCGCAAGATGAAGAAGACCGCCGAGGACTACCTGGGCGAAGAAGTGACCGAAGCCGTCATCACGGTGCCGGCCTACTTCAACGACTCGCAGCGCCAGGCCACCAAGGATGCCGGCCGCATCGCCGGTCTGGACGTCAAGCGCATCATCAACGAGCCGACCGCGGCCGCGCTGGCATTCGGCCTGGACAAGACCGACAAGGGCGACCGCAAGATCGCCGTGTATGACCTGGGTGGCGGCACGTTCGACGTGTCCATCATCGAGATCGCCGACGTGGATGGCGAGAAGCAGTTCGAAGTGCTGTCGACCAACGGCGACACGTTCCTGGGCGGCGAAGACTTCGACCAGCGCGTGATCGACTACATCATCGAAGAGTTCAAGAAGATCAACGGCCTGGACCTGAAGAAGGATCCGATCGCCCTGCAGCGCATCAAGGCTTCGGCCGAGCGCGCGAAGATCGAGCTGTCCTCCTCGCAGCAGACCGAGATCAACGAGCCGTACATCGCCATGGCGAACGGCGCGCCGGTCCACCTGAACCTGAAGATCACCCGCGCCAAGCTGGAATCGCTGGTGGAAGAACTGATCGCCGCGACGATCGAGCCATGCCGCACCGCCATCAAGGATGCCGGCGTGAAGGTCTCGGACATCGACGACATCATCCTGGTCGGCGGCATGACCCGTATGCCGAAGGTGCAGGAAAAGGTGAAGGAGTTCTTCGGCAAGGATCCGCGCAAGGACGTCAACCCGGATGAAGCCGTGGCCGTCGGTGCCGCGATCCAGGGCGCCGTGCTGTCGGGCGACCGCAAGGACCTGCTGCTGCTGGACGTGACCCCGCTGTCGCTGGGCATCGAAACGCTGGGCGGCGTGATGACCAAGATGATCCACAAGAACACCACGATCCCGACCAAGTTCTCGCAAGTGTTCTCGACGGCCGACGACAACCAGCCTGCCGTGACCATCAAGGTCTACCAGGGCGAGCGTGAGATCGCCGTGGGCAACAAGGCGCTGGGCGAGTTCAACCTGGAAGGCATCCCGCCGGCATCGCGCGGCACGCCGCAGATCGAAGTGACCTTCGACATCGACGCCAACGGCATCCTGCACGTGGGCGCCAAGGACAAGGCCACCGGCAAGGAAAACAAGATCACCATCAAGGCCAACTCGGGCCTGTCGGAAGACGAGATCCAGAAGATGGTGAAGGACGCCGAGCTGAACGCGGAAGAAGACAAGAAGGTCAAGGAACTGGCCGAGTCCCGCAACCAGGCCGACGCGCTGGTGCACTCCACCCGCAAGTCGCTGACCGAATACGGCGACAAGCTGGACGCGGGCGAGAAGGAAAAGATCGAAGCCGCGATCACCGACCTGGAAGGCGACATCAAGTCGGGCGACAAGGCCTCGATCGATGCCAAGGTGGCCACGCTGACCGAAGCGGCGCAGAAGCTGGGCGAGAAGATGTATGCCGACATGCAGGCGCAGCAGGCAGCCGGCGGTGCCGACGCGGGCCAGCAGGCGCCAGGTGGCCAGCAGGCCGGTGGCGAGCGTGCGCAGCAGCAGGATGACGTCGTCGATGCCGACTTCAAGGAAGTCAAGGACAGCAAGTAAGCTTTCCTTCGGTCGGCTGGTCTGACCTCGCCGAGCGGAGCGGCCGTGCCACGGTGCCCGCTCGGCGTTTTTGTATTCGATTCGGTTTCGAGGCTGTAGTACAACGCCGGCAGCAGCTTGCTGCTGGTCGATGTTGCCGTCAGGTAGCGTCGGCGGTGGCGTCCTGCTACAGTCTCCCCTCTATTCAGTTCAGTTAGGTGCCTGCTCATGGCAAAGCGTGATTTTTACGAAGTTCTCGGTCTGGCGAAAAACGCCTCGGAAGACGAGATCAAGAAGGCTTATCGCAAGCTCGCGATGAAGTACCACCCGGACCGCAACCCGGACAACAAAGAGGCGGAAGAGCAGTTCAAGGAAGTCAAGGAAGCCTACGAGATGCTGACCAATCCGGAAAAGCGCGAGGCGTATGACCGCTACGGTCACGCCGGCGTGGATCCGAACATGGGTGGCGGCGGTTTCGGCGGCGGCGCGGGCGGCTTCGGCGACGCGTTCGGCGACATCTTCGGCGATATCTTCGGTGGCGGTGGCCGCCGCGGCGGTGGCGGCGGTCCGCAGGTCTACCGCGGTGCCGACCTGCGCTACAACCTGGAAATCACGCTGGAACAGGCCGCCCACGGCTACGACACGACGATCCGCGTGCCGGCCTGGGACAAGTGCGACACCTGCAACGGCTCCGGCGCCAAGCCGGGCACGTCGCCCGTCACCTGCACCACCTGCGCCGGCCATGGCCAGGTGCGCATGCAGCAGGGCTTCTTCAGCATCCAGCAGACCTGCCCGAAATGCCACGGCACCGGCAAGATCATTCCGGAACCGTGCCCTTCGTGCTCGGGCGCCGGCCGCATCAAGCGCAACAAGACGCTGGAAGTGAAGATCCCTGCCGGCATCGACAACGGCATGCGCATCCGCTCGTCCGGCAACGGCGAACCGGGTACCAATGGCGGGCCGCCGGGCGACCTGTACGTGGAGATCCACATCAAGCAGCACGCCGTGTTCCAGCGCGAAGGCGACGACCTGCATTGCGAAATGCCGATCTCGTTTGCCAAGGCGGCCCTGGGCGGCGAAATCGAAGTGCCGACGCTGTCCGGCAAGGTGTCGTTCACGGTGCCGGAAGGCACCCAGTCCGGCAAGACCTTCCGCCTGAAGGGCAAGGGCGTGAAGGGCGTCCGCTCCGGCTATCCGGGCGACCTGTTCTGCCACGTGGCCGTGGAAACGCCCGTCAAGCTGACGGAAAAGCAGAAGGACCTGCTGCGCGAGTTCGAACGCGCCACCACCGAAGGCGGCGCCAAGCACAGCCCGCAGTCCAAGGGCTGGATGGACAAGGTCAAGGACTTCTTCGAGTAAAAATGCACGTTCGGTCACTTCAGGCCGAATCGGGTAAACTGGCTGCTGCATCACGGCCGCCGCGTTGCAGTGTTTGCAACCGGCGGCCTTGTCACGTCTGAAAGGAACAATATGAGCACCACGCAACCTTCCGACCTGCGGGAACTGCTGAACAACAACCGCCGCTGGGCCGATTCGATGATCGCCCGCGATCCGGAATTCTTCCACCGCCTGGCCAACCAGGCCGCGCCCGAATACCTGTGGATCGGCTGCTCCGACAGCCGCGTGCCCGCCAACGAACTGCTCGGCCTGCTGCCGGGCGATGTGTTCGTGCACCGTAACATCGCCAACGTCGTCGTCCACTCGGACCTGAACTGCCTGTCCGTGCTGCAGTTCGCCATCGACGTGCTGAAGGTCAAGCACGTGATCATCGTCGGCCATTACGGCTGCAAGGGCGTGCATGCGTCGCTGACGGGCGCCCGCGTGGGCCTGGTCGACAACTGGCTGCGTCACGTGCAGGACGTGGGCCACAAGCACGAGCGTTACCTGGGCACGGTGCTGGACGAGCGCGTGCGCAGCGAAAAACTGGTCGAGCTGAACGTGGTGGAGCAGGTGGTCAACGTCTGCCAGACCACCATCGTGCAGGACGCCTGGGAGCGCGGCCAGGACGTGGCCGTGCACGGCTGGGTCTACGGCATCAACGACGGCCACCTGCACGACCTGGGCATGACCATCAGCGACCTGCCCGGCCTGCAGCCGAAGCTGCAGACGACCCTGCAGCGCTACAGCGCATAAATACAACACTCGGCCTGCGAGCGTTGTTTTCGCTGCAAAAACAACGCTCCCCCCACGGGGACTGTCCCCTTTTCTTGGAAATATTTCCATTAAACGGGGACAGTCCCCTGTCTCATTTCAGCCTCACATGCACAAGATCCCGCTGGTTTTGGCTGCCGCCCAAGGGCTGCGCGGCGTTATTTCGACGCAAAAAACCGACACCTGCACGTAAGAAGCGGTGGGGGACAGTCCCCATTTTCAGAAAATATTTCCAAAAAAAGGGGACTGTCCCCGATTTTAGGCAATATTGCGCTGTCCAGAACAGAACTCCGGTATACTGTATGCCCATACAGCTACGGGTGTTCCCATGGAACTGATCGACAAACTCGAAATCCTGGCCGACGCGGCGAAGTACGATGCGTCCTGCGCCAGCAGTGGGGCACCGAAGCGTTCGTCCGAAGGCAAGGACGGGCTGGGCGCCACCAACGGCATGGGCATCTGCCACAGCTACACGCCGGACGGCCGCTGCGTCTCGCTCCTGAAGATCCTGCTGACCAATTTCTGCGTCTACGACTGCCAGTACTGCGTCAACCGCCGCACGTCGAACGTGCCACGCGCCCGTTTCACGCCGCAGGAAGTGGTGAAGCTCACGGTCGATTTCTACCTGCGTAACTACATCGACGGCCTGTTCCTCAGCTCCGGCATCATCCAGTCCGCCGATTACACGATGGAACAGCTGGTGGCCGTGGCGCGCGAGCTGCGCGAGGTGCACCAGTTCCGCGGCTACATCCACCTGAAGACGATTCCCGATGCCGACCCCGCGCTGATCGAGGCGGCCGGCCGCTATGCGGACCGCCTGTCCGTCAACATCGAGCTGCCCACCCAGGACAGTGTGCAGCAGCTGGCGCCGGAAAAGAACGTCCACACCATCAAGCTCACGATGGGCAATATCCGCCTGAAGCTCGACGAGAAGGAGGCGGAGCCGAAGTCGCCGAAGTTCGCGCCGGCCGGGCAGAGCACGCAGATGATCGTGGGCGCCGATGCCAGCGACGATGCGCGCATCCTGAACACGGCCGAAACGCTCTACGGCAGTTATAAACTGAAGCGCGTCTACTACTCGGCGTTCAGCCCGATCCCGGAAAGCCCGAAGAGCGTGCCGCTGGCGCCGCCGCCACTGCTGCGCGAGCACCGCCTGTACCAGGCCGACTTCCTGATGCGCGGTTATGGATTTCAAGCAAAAGAGCTGCTGCCGGAGACGGGCAACCTGGCGCTCGACATCGACCCGAAGCTGGCCTGGGCGCTGACGCACCGCGAGCACTTCCCGATGGACCTGAACCTGGCCGAGCCGCAAATGATCGCGCGCATTCCCGGCATCGGCATCCGCAATGCGCAGCGCATCGTCGAGCTGCGCCGCATGCGCCAGGTACGCTGGGCCGACCTGACGCGCCTGCGCTGCAGCATGAAGAAGGTGGCGCCGTTCATCGTCACGGCCGACTACCGGCCGGAGCGGGACACGGCACCGTCCGAGGCGCTGCGCCGCGCCATGGCAGACCAGCCGCAGCAACTGGGCCTGTTCCCGGAACTGCAGGCGGCATGACGGAGGAGGGCAACCGCGGCATCGATGCCGGTCATACCGATGCCGATGTTCCGGAGACCGCTGCGCCGCCCATCGATGCCGTGGCCCTGGCCCTGTCCGGCCAGCCCGTCGTCGTCACCACCTTCGGCGAGTGGCGCACCGCCGCGCGCGCCCTGATCGTGCGCCGCATCCCGCCCGAATCCGTACAATGGTCCGGGCAGGATGGCGGCGGCGACCTGCTGAGCGCGATGCCTCCCGTCGTGCCTCATTCCACCGATAACGCATCGGACCCGCCGCCCCCGCAAACGCTGCGCGTGTCGCGCCAGCTGCTGGAGCTGCTGCAAGGCGCCGCCTGCTACCGTGTCCACGACCGCTGGGCGTTCCTGTACCGCGTACTGTGGCGCTGGAGCCATGGCGCTCCGGACGTGATCTCGCCGGCCGATGAAGACGGCAACCGCCTGCACCATATGGCCAAGGCCGTGCGCCACGAGGAGCACGATATGCATGCCTACCTGCGTTTTCGCGAGCGTCCCGAAGAAGCGGGCGCGCCCCGTTTCGTGGCCTGGTTCGAGCCGGCGCACGACGTGCTGCCGCAGGTCGCCCAGCACTTCTCGAAACGCATGGGCCGCACCAGCTGGATGATCGCCACGCCGGAAGCGACCGTGCTGTGGGATGGCGCCACGCTGGTGACGGGAGAGGCGCTGGCGAAAAGCGCGGCGGACTTCGACGATGCCGGCGAATCCCTGTGGCTCACCTACTACCGCAGCATCTTCAACCCGGCGCGGCTGAATGCGGACATCATGCACAGCCACATCCGCCACCGCTTCTGGAAGAACCTGCCGGAAGCGGCCGTGGTGCCGCACATGGTGTCGCAGGCCGCGGCCGGCGCGCGCAAGGTGGGCCAGCTGGACACGGTGGGCCAGCGCCGCGGCACCACGATTCCCATCGCGCCCGGGAAGGCGATTCCCGAGCGCCAGCAACCCACGTCGCTGGACGAATGCCGCCGCTGCGACCTGTGGCAGGATGCCACGCAGGCCGTCGCAGGGCAGGGCGCGCGCCACGCCAAGATCATGCTGGTGGGCGAGCAGCCGGGCGACCAGGAGGACCTGGCCGGCAAGCCCTTCGTGGGCCCGGCCGGCGAGCTGCTGGACCGGGCGATGGACGGGGCCGGACTGGATCGCAGGAAGGTCTACGTCACCAACGCCGTGAAGCACTTCAAGTGGGAGCCGCGCGGCAAGCGCCGCCTGCACAAGACGCCTGCGCAGAAGGAAGTGATGGCCTGCCACTACTGGCTGGAGACCGAGCTGGCAACGGTGGCGCCGCAGGTGCTGGTGGCGCTGGGCAGCACGGCGCTGAAGTCCATCCTGCAAAGTGGCAGCGTGACGATGAAGGACTACCTCGACGCGCCGTTCCAGCACGAGGGCCGCTGGGTCGTCGCCACCTATCACCCCGCGTATGCCTTGCGCGTGCCGGATGCGGCGTCGCGGCAGGCGGCGTTCGAGGCGATCGTCGAAGCGCTGAAGACGGCGCAGCGGCTGGCGGACGGTGCACCTCCCGAGCCCTGACATAACACGTCTTAAGATACGTTCCACACGCTTAACGAAAAGCGCATATCAATATCCAGAACGATTCGTTTTCTACCTGATGCACCCGGCATAGACTGGCCCCACTCGTCTGCCGCCCGGGCCGTGGAAAGCGCAGTGGTGGACGGGTTCCGATCACCGTCCGTCTGGAGCCTTCATGTCCGCAGTCCTGAGTGCCCTTCACGATGCCGCAGGCGTGCTGCGGATTCGCCCGTTCGCCGGTCCGCTGGGCGCGGAAGTCTTCGGCCTCGACCTGGCGCAGCCGCTCTCGCGCAGCGATTTCCTGCAGCTGCATGCCGCCCACCTGGAGCACCACGTGCTGGTGTTCCGCGACCTGCGCATCACGCCGGCGCAGCAGGTGGCCTTCTCCCGCCTGTTCGGGCCCCTGCAGATCCACGTGCTGAGGAATTTCCAGCTGGCGGACAACCCGGAAGTACTGATCGTCTCGAACATCGTCGAAGACGGCAAGCCGATCGGCCTGGGCGATGCGGGCCACTTCTGGCATTCCGACCTGTCGTACAAGGAGACGCCGAGCCTGGGCTCGATGCTGCATGCGCAGGAGCTGCCGCTCGATGGCGGCGACACGCTGTTCGCCAACATGCATCTCGCTTACGACACGCTGCCAGTGGCGCTGAAGAACACGGTGAGCGGCCTGCGCGCGGAGCACAGCTACCTGAAGCAGTACGCCGAGCTGCAGCGCCGCAGCCCGTGGCGCCCGAACCTCACGCAGGCGCAGATCGATGAAGTGGCGCCCGTCGTCCATCCGGTGGTGCGCACGCATCCGGAGACGGGCCGCAAGGCGCTGTTCGTCAGCGAGCACTTCACCACGCGCATCGTTGGCCTGCCGGCGGATGAAAGCGCCGCGCTGCTCGACGAACTGTTCCAGCACAGCGTGAAGCCGGAGCACATCTATCGGCATCAATGGCAGCCGCACGACATGGTCTTCTGGGACAACCGCTCGCTGATGCACCTGGCGGCGGGCTGCCCGGCGGAGCAGCGGCGCAAGCTGTATCGCACCACGATTGAAGGCGACGTGCCTTTCTAAACCCCGGACCGTTCCGTCCTCACACCAGAACGATATGAAACCACTGAAGATCGCAGCGGCCGCGCTGGCCCTGGTACTCGCCTCGGGTGCGCACGCCGAAGGCACCATCCGCATCGCCCAGCAGTTCGGCATGCCGTTCCTGATCCTGAACATCGCGCAGGAACAGAAGCTCATCGAAAAATACGGCAAGCAGAACGGCGTGGACGTGAAGGTCGAATGGACGCAGCTGTCCGGCGGCGCGGCGATCAACGATGCGCTGCTGTCGAATGCGATCGACATCGCCGGTGCCGGCGTGGGGCCCCTGATCACGGTCTGGGACCGCACGAAGGGGCGGCAGAACGTGAAGGGCGTGGCGTCGCTGGGCGCGTTCCCGTACTACCTCGTCACGAACAATCCGAAAGTAAAATCGATCGCCGATTTCACCGACAAGGACCGCATCGCGCTGCCGGCCGTGACGGTGTCGGTGCAGTCGCGCATCCTGCAGTACGCGGCGGCGCAGCAGTGGGGCGACAAGGAATTCGCACGGCTCGACAAGTTCACGCAAACGCTGCCCCATCCGGATGCCGCGGCAGCCATCATCGCCGGCGGCACCGAGATCACCGCGCACTTCGCCACGCCGCCGTTCCAGGAACAGGAGCTGGGCCAGAACCCGAATGCGCACGTGATCCTGAAATCGTACGAGGTGCTGGGCGGTCCGTCGTCCGCCACGCTGCTGTACGCCACCGAGAAATACCGCCAGGCGAATCCGAAGACGGTGCGTGCCTTCGTGCAGGCCCTGGCCGAGGCGGCCGACTACGCCGCGAAGAATCCGGAAGGCGCGGCTGACATCTACCTGAAGGTCAACAAGAGCAGGATCGACCGCGACCTGCTCGTGAAGATCTTCAGGAACCCCGAAGTGCAGTTCTGTATCGCGCCGCAGAACACGCTGAAGATCGCCCAGTTCATGCACCGCGTGGGCGCCGTGAAGAACCGGCCGGCCACCTGGCGCGACTACTTCTTCGACGAGCCGCTGCTCGGCCAGGGCGGCTGACATGGCCGCGCCGCTGCAGGTCGTCCGCCCCGCGTATCCCGCCGAGCCCCTGCTGCGTGCGCGCGGCGTCACGCTGGAATACCGCACGGGCGAGCGCGCCGTGCGTGCCACGCAGGAGGTCGACTTCGACGTGTTCGGCGGCGACCGCTTCGTGCTGCTGGGGCCTTCCGGCTGCGGCAAGTCGTCACTGCTGAAAGCCGTCGGCGGCTTCATCCAACCGGCGGCGGGCGAGATCACGCTGGCCGGCCAGCGCGTGACGAAGCCGGGCCCGGACCGCATCGCCGTGTTCCAGGAATTCGACCAGCTGCCGCCGTGGAAGACGGTGCTGCAGAACGTGATGTTCCCGCTGCTGGCATCGAAGAGCTGCGGCCGCGCCGAAGCGAAGGAGCGGGCGCGCCACTGGATCGCCCGCGTGGGCCTCGATCGCTTCGAGAACGCCTATCCGCACACGCTCTCCGGCGGCATGAAGCAGCGCGTGGCCATTGCCCGGGCGCTGGCGATGCAGCCGGCCGTGCTGCTGATGGACGAGCCGTTCGCCGCGCTCGACGCCCTCACGCGCCGCACCATGCAGGAGGAGCTCACAAGACTGTGGGAAGAGTCGCCGTTCACGCTGCTGTTCGTCACGCACTCGATCGAGGAGGCGCTCGTCGTCGGCAACCGCATCCTGCTGCTGTCGCCCCATCCGGGCCGCGTGCGCGCGGAACTGAACAGCCACCAGTTCGGGCTGCACAGCGGCGGCAGCACCGAGTTCCAGGATGCGGCGCAGCGCATTCATCGTCTGCTGTTTGGCGAGGCGCCTGCGGTGCCTGCCGAAGCCATGATCGAAAGGGCTGCCCTGTGAGCGCCGGATCGTTGCCAGCCCCGGTGCTCCGCCAGGCGTTCCAGGATCACGCCGCGGACGCGCGGGCCGAACCCGATGCGCCGTCCGACCGTTACTGAAAGGACCGTACCTTGAGCGCCGCACCGTTAGCCGATCCGCCGATCCGCCAGGAGTTTCAATATGAGCTGCCGCCCGCCGCGCCGGCCCAGTTGCAGCGCCGCCTCCCGCTGGCGCAGCGGCTGTGGGCACAGGGCTGGCTGCGCAAGACGGTGGTGCTGGCCGTTCTCGCGCTGGTCTGGGAGCTGGCGGCGCGCTGGCAGGACAACGACCTGCTGCTGCCGACGTTCATGCAGACGGCGCGTGCCTTCGTCGACGGCATCGTCACCGGCGAACTGGTCGAAAAGATCGAGGTGTCGCTGGCCGTGCTGGTGCAGGGCTACGCGGCCGGCATCGCGCTGGCGTTCGTGCTGACCGCGCTGGCCGTCTCCACGCGCCTGGGCCGCGACCTGCTCGAGACGCTGGTCGCCATGTTCAATCCGCTGCCCGCCATCGCGCTGCTGCCGCTGGCGATGCTGTGGCTGGGGCTGGGCAAGGCCAGTCTCGTGTTCGTCATCGTGCATGCCGTGCTGTGGCCGCTGGCGCTGGGCACCTATGCGGGCTTTCGCGCGGTGCCATCCACCTTGCGCATGGCTGGCCGCAACTACGGTCTCACTGGCCTGCCGTTCGTGGTGCAGATCCTCGTGCCGGCCGCGCTGCCGGCCATCGTCTCCGGGCTGAAGATCGGCTGGGCCTTCGCCTGGCGCACCTTGATCGCCGCGGAACTGGTGTTCGGCGCCTCGTCCGGCAAGGGCGGCCTGGGCTGGTACATCTTCCAGAACCGCAACGAGCTGTACACCGACAAGGTCTTCGCCGGCCTTGCCGCCGTGATCCTGATTGGCCTGGCCGTCGAACACCTCCTGTTCGCCACCCTCGAACGCACCACCGTCCAGCGCTGGGGCATGCACTCCAACAGCTGAGTCCGTGTCCACCTTGGGGTCAGACCCCGACATAGACAAGGAGTGAACCGTGCTAACGGCCGAGCTCGTGTCCGTGTCGGGGTCAGCAACTGTGTCGCGTCTAACGTGTCACGGTAGCAGCCTCCCATGGCCGAGCGTCTCGTAGCACGGCGTTCATCGTAACGAGCAGCTTGCGCATGCAGGCGACGATCGCGACCTTCTTGATCTTGCCTACTGCGACAAGCCGCTCATAGGTGTTCTTTATCGCGCTGTTCGAGCGTATCGCAGCCAAAGTTGCCATGTACAGCACTGCGCGTACACACGCTCGCCCACCGAAGATTCGTCGCTTGCCCTGCATCCTGCCGCTGTCGCGGTTGTATGGACAGACGCCAACGAGAGCACTGACTTCGCGCCGATTGAGGGTTCCAAGCTCTGGTAATTCAGCAATTGCCGTT
>NZ_VLLB01000012.1 GCF_007830455.1 Pseudoduganella lurida
CCATCCTGCAGCACCTCGATATGGTCGATCGCCGCGACGGGAATGTAGTTCAGGTCGGCCGCTGCGCCGCCCTGGTACGGGCCACCCAGCACGGCCAGGTTGGCGGTGCCGTGGCGGCGCTTGCCGTTCACCAGCACCAGCGTGTTGTTCGGCGACAGGCCGCGCAGGCGCGCCGACAAGGTGAGGTTGGCCGTGTCGCCGCCGAAGGCCTGGGCGGTGAACGACGGGATGTTCTGGGCGATCGCCTGGATCAGGTCCGGCTGGCCGGTGCGCTGCAGCGAACCGGCATCGATCACCTGGATCGGCGACGCGCTGTTTTCGGCTTTCAGGCCGCTGGCGCGGGTACCGGTGACGATCACGGCGCCAACGGAGACGGGGGCGCCGGCGGCACCCGCCACTTCCGCCTGGGGTTCCCCTTCGGGCGCGGGGTTGGCGGAGAGGGCGAGTCCGGTGTGCAGCAGCATCGCGGCGGCGCCGGATGTGATGATGGCCTTGTGCATTGCGTGATCCCTTTTCTTGTAATGGACGAAAATCGGCAGCTGACAGCAACAACGACTACGACTACAAAAGCTCGGTACGGCAAAACACGGTGCTCGGTAAAACAGACGGCAACAGCCTCCCCCGCCGGCACCGGAGTGCCAGCGTTCCTCATGGGGTGATTGCCGTCTCTACGGCGGAGAAATCCCTATTTTTTGGCTGCCACGACCTCGATCTCGACCAGCCAGCCCGTCGAGTTCAGGCCGGCCACCTGCATCACGGCGCGCGCCGGCAGGTTCGGCTGCGAACCGCCGAAGAACTGCGTGTACGCTTCCATGAAGCCCTTGGTGTCGGCGCGGCCGCCCTTCGACGGGTCGCCGACCAGGAAGACCTGCATCTTCACCACGTCGCCCATCGTCAGGTTCATCGATTTCAGGATGTCGTCGATCTTCTTCAGCACGCCCATCGTCTGCGTCTTCGTGTCGCCGAAGGCGGCCAGCGAATCCGGTGCGGCGGCCTTGTCGACCACCGGCGGCACCTGGCCGCTGATGAAGTGGATGGTGGCGTTCGGCGGCAGCGTGACGGCCTGCGCGATCGGGAAGTCCGAGCCCGGGATCTTGTGGCGGATGATGTCCTGGGCGTTGACGGCGGTGGTGGTGATGCAGGCGGCGGTGGCGAGCAGCAGTGCGGCGGCGATCTGTTGTTTCATCGGGATTCCCTTGTCTGAGATTGCATCGAGCTGGTTGGATTCAGTGTTTGTTGGCCATCTGGCCGGCCGTGAACTTCTCGGCCTGCACCTCGGTGCGCACCGCGGCGACCTGCTGTTCCGTCAGCGCGCCCGCCTTGTTGCCCCAGGCGCCCCGCACATAGGTCAGCACGGCGGCGATATCGGCATCGTTCAGGCTTTGCGAGAAGTCCGGCATGCCGCCGCGGCCCTTCAGCAGCACGGTGGCCGGATCCTTTTCCGGACCCTGCACGAACTTGTTGCCGGCCAGTGCGGGAAACGCGCCCGGAATGCCCTTGCCGGTCGCCATGTGGCAGGCCGCGCAGTTCTTCTGGAAGACCGCCTTGCCATCGGCTTCGGCGGCATGCACCGGTGCGAGGACGAAGGCAGCCAGCGCGGCCAGTACGGAAAACACCTTCGTCATGCCATCGCCCTTTCGTGGATGCGTGCCAGCTGCTGCCACGCCGATTCGATCGCGCCGGCCTGCCAGCCCGTCAGGTAGGACAGGTGTTCGCCGGCCAGCAGCACGCGCCCTTCGCCTTCCAGCAGCAGCGGGTAGGCATTCTTGCGGCTGTCGTCGGTCCATTCGGCCCAGCCGCCCAGGTTGTACTGCACGCGGTGCCAGGCCACCGAGAAGGCGCTGTCGAAGGACTCGCGGTACTGCGGGAAGATCTTCTCGCCGGCGGCGATCGCGAATTCGGCGCGTTCGGCGGGCGACATGCCGGACACTTCGATGGCCGCCGTCTGGTAGTTGTAGTAACCCAGGATGACGCCCTTCTTGCCCTGCCAGTTCCAGGACGGCAGCGAGATCGTGTTGATGCCCTTCTGGTCCGTGATCACGTGGCCGCCGTAGATATGGTCGTCCTCTTCCCAGAAGCGGCGCTTCATCTGCAGGCCGATCTTGCCGACCGGCGCATACGACACGGCCTTGATGGCGTCCTTGAACTTGTCGGAGAAATCGGTATCGATCATGCGCAGCACGGACAGCGGCAGCGCGCACAGGCAGTAGTCGGCCGTGACGGTGCCGGCCTTGCCGGTGACGGTGTCCTTGTACGCGACCGTCACGTTCTTCTCGCCATGGCGAATCGATTCGACGGCCGAGTTGTAGCGGATCTGGCGGCCCACGCGCTTCTCGAAGCCCTTCGCGATCTGGTCCATGCCGCCGACCGGCTGGAACATCGTGGCCTGCATCGGGAAGTCGTGCACCGCGCTGTACACCTTTCCCACGCCGGACTGCAGCAGTTCGGACAGGCCGAGCGGATCGGAGGGCTTGCCCGGGCCGGGATTGAGGCCGGCGCCCGGATACACGGCGAAGCCGCGGCCGGTGCGGCCCTTGTAGGCCAGGTTCTCTTCCAGGTGGCCTTCGTGCTTCAGGTATTCCAGCAGCGCGCGCTGGTCGTCGGCGCTCAGTTCCTTGTCCAGCAGGTGGTTCTGCACCGTTTTCGCCAGCAGCTCGTCGACGTGGCCGCGCAGGTCGGACTTGATCTCCTTGGCGCGCAGGCGCTTCTTGGCCAGCGGACCGCCGGCGTTTTCCAGGTAGACGTAGGCATGGTCGTTATCGTTGACCATGATCTCGAGAGGCACCTCGAATTCCCGCGTGTAGTGCAGCGTGGACTGGTGGTGCAGCGGAATGCGCCACGGTCCGTGGTTGATGAACTGGCCCTTGTCGAACGCGCAGCGCTGCGTTTCGCCGCCCAGCTCCGTCAGCTCGAACCCCTTGCGCGCCGTCTGGCAGCGCCCGCCGGCGAAGCCGCGCGCTTCCAGCACCTGCACCTTGTAACCCAGCTTGCCCAGTTCATAGGCTGCCGTCATGCCGGCCAGGCCCGCGCCCAGGATGACGACCGTCTTGCCCTTGCCACTGCCGCTCAGCACCGGCGGTCCGGACATCGTCGACGCGATGCCCATGCCCCAGGCACTCATCGCGTTCAGCAGCAATCCGGTGCCACCCACTGCGGCGGCGCGATACAGAAAATCGCGCCGTGTGACCGATTTCAACAATTCCCGTTCCATCGATGCCCCTTCTCTGGTGAAAATCTGCCCTGCTTCCTGATCGCTATAAAAGCAATCGCTGTGCCACACGGCGCCTGGAAAGCACTGTTTTTGCGGGATCGAATTAAGTCGCTTCGGCTGCAGCCGATTCGCGGACCTTTGCAGAAAGCCTGATGGCACAAGGCCTCCTGCCGGACGGACTTTGTTTGCGCGGACCGCGACCGCCAAAGTCCGTTCCCCTTCGTGCACCGCACCAGAGCGATGCAGAGCACAAAAAAAAGGCGCGCCGGGCGGCGCGCCGAAAAGTCACAGCGAAGGAAAACGGTAAGGAATCGGTAATCAGCCGGTCAGCCGACGAAGCCGGCGACGATCCGTTCGAAACTGGCGTACGGGGTAGCCGGGACGCGCTGGCGCGCCGGTTCCTGGCGGGGGAACGGGCCCAGGGGGCTGAGCGCCGGACCGCCCTGCTGCACGGGGTGACAGGCGTGGTAGCGCATCGGCGCGGCGGGATCGGGCAGGTAGATGCAGCCCGGTTCGGCCGTGTCGCAGGCCACCCGCACCACCCAGCGGCCACGCTGGCGGGCGCGCTCGAACCAGCGCTCGTCGACCGCCTTGGCACAGCTGTAGTACGTGCCGTTCAGGCAGATGCCTTCCGCCGTCACGAGGGCTTCCTGCACCGGCAGCAGCGCGCAGCGCACCAGTTCCTCGCCGAACTGCTTGAGCGCCGCACCGCGTTCGCGCACGCCCCAGTCCCACAGCTGCAGCGGCGCCGGGCCGTTGCCGTCACCTTGCAGGTTGTGTTCGATGACGGCATCGATCACCAGGCGCGTGAACTGGTTCAGGTCCAGCGCACCATCGAGTGCGCCCAGCGTATCGGAACGTGCCGGCGCATCCGTGCGCAGCAGGCCGAAGCGCCGTTCCAGCGCGGCGCGGGCCGGCACATCGCCCGTCATGCCGACCGCGCTGCGGATGCCGAAGTTGTTCAGCAGTCCGGCCGCGCCGTCGCCATCGGCACCTGCCAGCGTGTGCGGCAGCAGCAGCAGTTCGGGCAGGTGGCGGCATGGCCAGTCCTGCGCCGCGATCGTGCGGCCGTGGCGCCCCGCATATCGGGTCTTGTCGGCCGCGCAATGGGCCAGCGCCATCAGGGCCTGCTGCGCACCCGGTGCTTCGGTACCGACGTGGAAGCCGGTGACCATGCCGGAGAAGACGTCGCTGACCAGATACAGCACGGGCCGGCCGGCCAGCAGCGTGCGGTCGTCCTGCGCCAGCAGCTGCACGTCGGCGCGCACGGCGGCCACGTGGAAGGCGGCGCCGGGACGGCCTTCCGGCACCACCGTCGCATGGGGCGGCAGCGGCAGCGGGCGTTCGGCGGGACGCAGGAACGGGCGCAGGAACTGGCCCTGGTCGAGCCAGTAGCTGAACTGGCCGAAGCTGGGCACCGCATCGTCCGCACCGTTGCGGCGCACCACGTGCCAGGTGTCGCCGGCCACGCTGCGGGTGCCGAAGAAGTCGCGCAGCATCGAGTCATACGCGCCGCGGCGGGAGAAGCGCGTGCCCGTGTAGGTGGCGGCCGCCACGCGGAAGATGCGGCGCATCGGTTCGTCGACATTCACGCCCTGCGGCGCGCCTTCGCGGCGCGGCCGGCCGCGCTTCACGCCGGCCGTCGAGGCGCGGGTCTTGCCGCGGGCGCCGCTGTTCGAGTAGTCCGGCAGCAGCGCGTTCGGGGTCTGCCCGCGCTGCCAGTAGCGGCGCAGGTAGCGGTAGATGGTGGGATGCGAAACGCCATTGCGGGCGGTGTAGTCGGCGATCAGCTGGCCGCGGCGGCGTGCCTCGTAGATGGCCGGCTCGGCGGCCGTCAGCTCGGCAACGATGGCCCAGGCGCGGTCGCGCAGTGCCAGGTGGCCGGGCTTCACGGCCTGCTGGTCCGTCACCACCAGCCACGGATCGTCCTGCAGCTGGCGCGCGCGGCCGGCAGCCACGTCGGCTTCCAGCTGCGCCAGCCGCGCGGACTCCACGTCGCAGCCCTTGCCGTCCATGTCGAACATATAGGCCATCGTGCGGGCCGGATCGATCCACAGGATCCGCACCGTGCGGCGCTGTTTCGCGTTGTCCGTCGCGTCGTATTGGAGTAAATCGTTTCGCAGTAACATCCGCCCTCCCGTGTGGAGCGTAAATAAGGGAGGAGATGCAAGTTCCGGGCCACCCTTTCGGGAAGCCGCCTTCAGAGGGAGAACGGCGGCTGCCGGGAGAAAGATGGCATTGAAAGCATTAACGTGGTGCACGAAAGGCACCGTAGCCGTGCAGCAAGCCCGTCTGCCGCGGACAACAATCGGGGACAGCCACCTATTTTCTGGCAACACGCGTGTTGCTCGAAAATAGGTGGCTGTCCCCGATGTCAGCGGAGGTGACGCCTTGCGGGGTCGATCAGCGCTTGGCCTTCGGCTTGCCCTTGGCGGCGCCCGGCGCCGGCTTGGGCGGCGTGTGCTTGCCCGATTGCGGCGGCATCGCGTCGGCCAGGCTCAGTTTCAGCTGCTTGCCGCCAACCCACACCTTGCCCAGGTGCTTGAAGATCTCGTCCGGCATCCCGGCCGGCATTTCCAGCAGCGAGTGGTCCTCGAAGATCTCGATGCGGCCGATGTAGCGCGCTTCGAGGCCGCTCTCGTTGGCGATGGCGCCCACGATGTTCGATGGCGTGGCTTCCTGCTGGGTGCCCACCTCGATGCGGTAGGCGCGCATCGGCAGCACTTCCTTGCCGGGCTTTTCCTTTTTCTTCTTGCGCGGCGCCTCGTCCTCGTCCACCGCGGCACTGACGATGGCATCGAGGTTCTTGCGTGGCGCCGGTGCGGGCGCTGGCGCCGCAGAAGGAGATGCAGGAGCAGAAGCAGCGGAAGGCGCAGCAGGGGCCGGGGCGCGGGCCGGTGCCGGGGCACGCGGTGCGGCCGGTGCCGAAGCGCCGGCGGCGCCTTCGCGCTTGATCTGCATCGGTCGGCCCGCCACGCGCACGCCGCCCAGCGTGGCCAGCACTTCGGCCGTCAGGTCGCCCGGCATGTCCAGCACCGTGTAGTCGTCGAAGATCTCGATGCGGCCGATGAACTTCGAATCGATGCCGCCCTCGTTGGCGATGGCGCCCACGATATTGCCCGGCTTGACGCCATCCTCGTAGCCCACCTCGATGCGGTAGGTGGCCATGCCCGGTTCCGGTTCACGGGCCACGCGTTCCTTGCGCGGCGGACGTTCGCGGTCCTGGCGGTCCGGCCGGTCCGGGCGCTCGAAGCGTTCGGCGCGCTCGCGCGGCGCACGTTCTTCCCGGGCCGGGCGGGATGGCGCGCTGCCCTCCTCGTGCCAGCCCTTCTCGGCCTTCTTGTCGAGCAGGAGCGGCGAGTTCCCGCGTGCCATCAGGGCCAGCGCGGCGGCGATGTCCGCGGCCGGCACATCGTGCTCCCGTTCGTACTCTTCCACCAGGCCGCGGAACTGGTCCAGGCCGCCGGCGGCCAGCGTTTCCGTGATCTGGTCCTTGAACCTGGCGATGCGCACGTCGTTCACGGCCTGCAGCGTGGGCAGTTCCATCTGCTTGATCGGCTGGCGCGTGGCCCGCTCGATGGCCTTGAGCAGCGTGCGCTCGCGCGGCGTGATGAACAGGATCGCTTCGCCGCTGCGGCCGGCGCGGCCGGTGCGGCCGATGCGGTGCGTGTAGCTTTCCGCGTCATACGGCACGTCGTAGTTGATCACGTGGCTGATGCGGTCCACGTCCAGGCCGCGGGCCGCCACGTCGGTGGCCACCAGGATGTCGATCTTGCCTTCCTTGAGCTGCGAGATCGTGCGCTCGCGGGCTGCCTGCTGCATGTCGCCGTTGATGGCGGCGGCCGAGAAGCCCCGTGCCTGCAGGCGCTCCGACAGCTCTTCCGTACCGATCTTGGTGCGGCTGAAGATGATCATGCCGTCGAACGGCTCCGCTTCCAGGATGCGGGTCAGCGCATCGAGCTTGTGCATGCCGGAGACGAACCAGTAGCGCTGCTGGATGTTTTCCGAGGTCGTGGTCTTCGCGGCCACCGTCACTTCGGCCGGATCGCGCAGGTAGGTGTTGGCGATGCGGCGCACGGCCGACGGCATCGTGGCCGAGAACAGCGCCGTCTGGCGGCTGGCCGGCGTCTCCTTCAGGATGCGCTCCACGTCGTCGATGAAGCCCATGCGCAGCATTTCATCGGCTTCGTCCAGCACCAGCGTCTTCAGCTTCGACAGGTCCAGCGAACCTTTATCGAGGTGATCGATCACGCGGCCCGGCGTGCCGACCACGACGTGCACGCCGCGGCGCAGCGCCGACAGCTGCGGGCCGTAGCTCTGGCCGCCGTAGATCGGCAGCACGTGAAAGCCGGGGATGTGGGTGGCGTAGCGCTGGAAGGCTTCGGCCACCTGGATCGCCAGCTCGCGGGTCGGCGCCAGCACCAGCGCCTGCGGCGTGGTCTGGCGGATGTCGATACGGGACAGCACCGGCAGCGCGAAGGCGGCGGTCTTGCCGGTACCCGTCTGCGCGGTGCCCAGCACGTCGCGGTTGGCCAGCAGGTGGGGAATGGTCTGCGCCTGGATCGGCGAAGGCTGTTCGTACCCGACCTCGCTCAACACCTTGAGCAGTGGAGCAGAGAGGTCCAGGTCGGAAAACAGGGAAGGTGTAGCAGTCATGGCGGCACTCGCGATAAGTTATTGTTCGAATCGCCCAATGCGACAGGAAAGGCGCTAGTTTACCTTGTCCGGGCGGCGGCCGCGACACAGATCGCCCGAGGCGTCCGTCACATTGACGCAATTTCATCTATATTCGGCGCTTTCCATCCCAGCAGGAGCCTCCATGTCCCGACTGCCGATCGCCGCTTCGGTCCTCTCCCTGCTGCTGGCCGGCAGCGCCGCGGCGGCCACCTACGGCCCGGAACTGCAGGGTTTCCCCTATCCGCATCCGCAGCAGCACTTCCGCTTCGACTCGCAGGGCCAGGCGCTGCAGATGGCCTACATGGACGTGCCGGCCGCCGGCCAGGCCAACGGCCGGGTGGCGGTGCTCATGCATGGCAAGAACTTCTGCGGCGCCACCTGGGAAGCCACCATCACGGCCCTGACGAAGGCCGGCTACCGGGTCATCGCGCCCGACCAGATCGGCTTCTGCGCGTCCACCAAGCCGGCCCACTACCAGTACAGCTTCCAGCAGCTGGCCGCCAACACGCTGGCGCTGCTGAAGAAGGCCGGCGTGGACAAGGTGGTGCTGGTGGGCCATTCGACGGGCGGCATGCTGGCCACCCGGTTCGCGCTGATGTATCCGCAGGCCGTGTCGCACCTGGTGATGGTGAACCCGATCGGCCTGGAGGACTGGCAGCAGCTGGGCGTGCCCTGGCGCAGCGTGGATGCGTGGTACGAGCGCGAGCTGAAGCTGAGCGCGGACAGCGTGCGCAGTTATGAAAAGAGCACCTATTACGTGAACCGCTGGAAGCCGGAATACGAGAAATGGGTGGACATGCTGGCCGGCCTGAACGCCGGTCCCGGCCACCGGGTGGTCGCCTGGAATTCGGCGCTTCTCTACGACATGATCTACACGCAGCCCGTGGTGCACGAGTTCCCGCAGCTGAAGGTGCCCGTCACCCTGATGATCGGTGATGCGGATACGACGGCGATCGGCAGCGACATCGCCCCGCCGGACGTGAAAGCCAAGGTCGGCAACTACAAGGTGCTGGGCAAGGCGGCCGTCCAGCGCATCCCGCAGGGCAAGCTGGTGGAATTCCCCGGCCTGGGCCACGCGCCGCAGATCGAGGACCCGGCCGGCTTCCACAAGGCGCTGCTGCAGGCGCTGGGGCAGTAGCCGTTTGCCAGCCATGCCAACCGCCGCACTGGTGGCAGCAGGCCGGCGAGGTTCGTTTTATACTGGTCCGCCCGGCCACCGCAGCGTCGCCGGATCCAACTTGAATCGGAGAACAGATTGACTCAGACCGCAAACCAGAATCAACCGCAGGGCCAGTGGATCGACATCCAGGGCGATGACGGCACCTTCCAGGCCTACCAGGCACTGCCACGCGGCGGCAAGGGCCCCGGCATCGTGCTGATCCAGGAAATCTTCGGCGTCAACGCGCACATCCGCAGCGTGGCCGACCAGTACGCGGCCGACGGCTACGTGGTGCTGGCACCGGACCTGTTCTGGCGCGAAGGCGCCCACATCGAACTGGGCTACGACGAGGCGGACTGGCACAAGGCAGTCGCGCTGAAGGGCGCCTCGTCGAACGACAAGGCGGTGGCGGACATCGCCGCCACCATCAAGGTGCTGCGCGGCCTGGATGGCGTGTCGAAAGTGGCGTCGATCGGTTACTGCTGGGGCGGCCTGCTGTCGTACCTGACGGCGGCCAGCGGCGGCGTGGACACGGCCGTGGCCTACTACGGCGGCGGCATCCAGAACGAACTGGACAAGGCCGACAAGGTCACTGTGCCGCTGCTGATGCATTTCGGCGGCAAGGACAGCCACATTCCGCAGGACGCCGTGAAGAGCATCGCCGAGCGCCTGGACCGCGAGAACGTGGAAATCCACGTCTACCCGGAAGCGGAACACGGCTTCAACTGCTCGCACCGCGCCAGCTACCACCAGCGCTCGGCCGCCGAGGCGCGCGGCAACACGCTGGTGTTCCTGGCCGAGACGCTGTAAGGCCATGGCCAGGCTGAAGCTGTCGTTCCCGGACGACCAGTTCCTCTACTCGACGCAGATGGCGGTGCGCGTCACCGACATCAATGCCGGCAACCACCTCGGCAACGATTCGATGATCTCGATGATCTCCGAGGCCCGCGCCCGCTTCCTGTACGAATACGGCGTGCGCGAAGCGGAAGGCGATGGGCACGGCATCATCGTCACGGACCTGGCCACGACTTATCGCGCGGAGGCCCATGCACACGACCAGCTGCTGTTCGAGGTGGGCGTGATGGACTTCAACAAGTACGGCGGCGACATGATCTTCCGCGTCACCCGCCCCGCCGACAACACGCTGGTGGCGATGGCGAAATACGGCTTCGTGTTCTTCAACTACCGGCTGAAGGAAGTGGTGCCGATGCCGGACGATTTCCGGGGCAAGTTCCCGCAGGTGAACTGGCTGGATTGAAAAATGGGGACAGACCCCATTTTTATGGAAATATTGCCGCGAAAATGGGGTCTGTCCCCATTTTCGCGGCAATATTTTATTTACTGCTTACTTGCCCGCCGGTGATCGCCGTCTTGAACCAGTCATCGATCATCTGCTTCTCGTAGCGCATCGGATCGCTCGAGGTATAGCGATTGATCCGCTGCTGGTACATCATGTTCTTCAGCGAATCCTTCCCGCTGCGCAGCACCTGGCCGTTCTGCTCCAGCGTATAGGTCAGGTCGATGCGGGGCCAGTCGGCGCCGCCGCGCATGATGCGCACATCGTCCGTCGACCAGCGCCGCGGTTCGGCCCAGCCGGCCAGGTCGATATCGCTGATCGTCACCTTCAGGTCCTGCCCCGCCGGCAAGTCGTTGCCCAGCTTCGTGAAGTGGTCGCGCACCTCTTTCAGCACCCGGTCGCGCTCGTGCGGGGAGCGCGGCAGGTCGATGAATTTTTCCGGATCCGTGTAGTCGACGGTCACGCCGGCGATCGCGCCGCCGGCTGCGGCCAGCAGCGCCGCTGCCAGCCAGAGTCGAGCCTTCCGCTTGGTGTTCCGCTGCATGGTCGTTCTCCTTGATTGAGCCTTTCACTATACGCCCACCTGTAACGGCGAACGTTTCCGCTGTCACGATGTTGTAACAAGCCGCAACTAACATGCTGGCATCTTTCACAACAACCCAGAAGATGCCCCCCATGTCCGAGTACACCGATCCTTCCCGCCGCCGCCTGTTGAAGTTCCTTTCGGGTACCCCCCTGCTGCCGCTGGCCGGTGGCAGCGCCACCGCCGCCCTGCTGGCGGCCTGCGGCGGCGACAATGACAGCGGATCGTCCATCACCATTCCCCCGGCGCCGGCCCCAGCCACGCTGAGCTCGATTTCCTTCTCGCCGATGGCCGCGCCCACGCTGGCCCAGGCTTCGCAGATGGCCACCACCTCGGTCGCCTCGTCGATGGTCGCCAGCTACAGCGACACCAGCAAGACCACCTACGCACTGAAGTACGAGACCTTCTTCATCACGGGCGCGATGGTGCCGAACGGGAGCGGCGGCACGATCCTGGCCGGCGGCTACTACGACATCAACAACAAGCCGATCCTGGACAAGACGGATGCCAACGCGCGCCAGTTCTTCTCCGACTGCCCGGACGGCAGCTCGCTGCTGAAGCTGGCCGCACCGACCGTCCCCAACATCAAGGGCAACACCGTGTTCGCCGTGGTGCAGTTCGAATACGCCACCCGCAACGTGAAGGGCGACTCGATGTACGGCATGCTGCCGTCGCCGATCGCGATCCTCACGCTGGACCAGGACAAGACCACCGGCGCCCTCACCCTGGTGAAATACCACAACGTGGACACCAGCCCGGCCAACGGCCTGTGGATCACCTGCGGCGCCAGCCGTTCGCCGTGGAACACCCACCTGTCGTCCGAGGAATACGAGCCGGATGCCACGACGATCGCATCGAACACGCAGTTCCAGAACTTCTCGCTGAACCTGTACGGCGACAGCAAGAAGGCCAATCCCTACCACTACGGCCACCTGCCGGAAATCACCGTCAATGCGGACGGCACGGGTTCCTGCAAGAAGCACTACTGCCTGGGCCGCATCTCGCACGAGCTGGTGCAGGTGATGCCGGACGAGCGCACCGTGCTGATGGGCGACGATGCCACCAACGGCGGCCTGTTCATGTTCGTCGCCGACAAGGCGCAGGACCTGTCCGCCGGCACGCTGTTCGTCGCCAAGTGGGCGCAGAAGACCACCGACAACGGCGGCTCCGCGGACCTCACCTGGATCCGCCTGGGCCACGCCACCAGCGCCGAGATCAAGGCGCTGGCCGACAGGATCACCTCGTCCACCCAGATCATGACGGTGGCCACCACCGATCCGGCCGATCCGTCGTTCACGAAGATCCCGTTCAGCGGCAAGCCGAACTGGGTCAAGGTCGTGCCGGGCATGGAGCTGGCCGCCACGTTCCTGGAAACCCACCGCTACGCCGCGCTGAAGGGCGGCAGCCTGGGCTTCACGAAGCTGGAAGGCACCACCGTCAACGCCAAGGACAAGATCGCCTACTGCGCGATCGCCTCGATCGGCGCGCAGATGAAGGACGGTTCGGGCGGCATCGCCATCAAGGGCCCGTCGGCCGGCGCCGTGTACGCGCTGAACCTGAAGGGCGGCCAGAAGGACACGACCGGCACCGCCATCAACAGCGAATGGGTGCCGGTGGACATGGGCGCCGTGCCGGCCCTGGTCGCCGAAGACCTGGCCACGCCGGACGCGCTGGGCAACACCGCCAGCGCCGACAAGGTCGCCAACCCGGACAACATCAAGTTCTCGGAAAAGCTGCGCACGCTGTTCGTGGGCGAGGACTCCAGCACCCACGTCAACAACTTCCTGTGGGCGTACAACGTCGACACGAAGGTGCTGGCGCGCGTGCTGTCCAACCCGGCGGGCGCCGAATCGACCGGCCTGCACGCGGTGGACGACATCAACGGCTTCGCCTACATCATGAGCAACTTCCAGCACCCGGGCGACTGGGAAGTGACGCGCGACGCCGCCGGCAACATCACGGGCGGCCTGCACAAGAACGTGGTGGCGACGCTCGATCCGCTGATCCGCGCCAACTACCGCGACCGCTATGGCGCCGCCGTCGGCTACCTGACGGGCATGCCTACCCTCTCCTGACGGAGAACTCCAGGGTCCTGATGCGTCCGTTGCTCGCGGCCGCTGATCCTTTGCCGCACGGGGTGCAAGCCCTGTGCGGTTTTTTTGTTGTAAAAAAGAGTTGCCAAAAAATGGGGACAGTCCCCGTTTTTTGGAAACTTTTCTGGTGCGCATATGTGCGTCCACGCACCGCTCGGCCGCGACCGCTTCGGCACACTGGCCACCTCGTCATCCCCGCGGAGCCCGGCATGCCCGAAGGACCTTCCCTCGTCATCCTGAAAGAACTGGCCAGGCCCTACGAGGGCCGCACGATCGCTGCCGCGCACGGCAACGCCAAGACGCTGGCGTTCGACGAACTGGTGGGCCAGCCGATCCTGTCGGTGCGCACCTGGGGCAAGCATTTCCTGATCGAGCTGCCGCTCTACAGTATCCGCATCCACTTCCTGATGTTCGGCAGCTATCGCATCGACGAGCGCAAGGACGGCAGTCCCGAGCGGCTCGGCCTGGCGTTCGAGGAAGGCGGCGAGCTCAATTTCTACACCTGCGCCATGAAGCTCGTCGAAGGCGAGCTGGATGAAGCCTACGACTGGCAGGCCGACGTGATAGCCGACGCCTGGAAGCCGGCCGCCGCGCTGAAGAAGCTGCGCGCCAAGCCCGATGAACTGGTGTGCGACGCCCTGCTCGACCAGACCATCTTTTCCGGCGTGGGCAACATCATCAAGAACGAGGTGCTGTTCCGGCTGAGGATCCATCCACTGTCCCGGGTCGGCGACCTGCCGGCGACCAAGCTGCGCGAACTGGTGAAGCAGGCGCGCGTCTACAGCTTCGAATTCCTCGAGTGGAAGAAAGCGTTCGTGCTGAAACAGCACTGGCTGGCGCACACGAAGCGCATCTGCCCGCGCTGCAACATCGCCTTCCACAAGGCCCACCTGGGCAAGACGCAGCGCCGCACCTTCTGGTGCGAGCGTTGCCAGAAGCGCTACGGGCCAGTGTTGTAAAGCTGCTGTAACACTCATTGCTTGTTGTTAAGCAGCAATACTACGAATACAATCGGAAAAATTCGAGCCGCCCAGCGCGGCCGTCCTTTTTTCCGGAAGTCGCCCATGTCCTTTCTGTCTTCAGCCTCGCCCAAGCTGCCGCCCTGGAAAATCCTGCTGGTGGACGACGAGCCCGATATCCATGACATCACCAAGCTCACGCTGACCCGCTTCCGTCTCGACGGCCGCGGCCTGACCTTCCTGCATGCCTACAGCGGCCGCGAAGCGAAGGAGGTGCTGACGCGCGAGAAGGACATCGCGCTGGTGTTCCTCGACGTGGTGATGGAACGCGAGGACAGCGGCCTGGAAGTGGCACGCTGGATGCGGCAGGACCTGGACAACCAGTTCACCCGCATCGTGCTGCGCACCGGCCAGCCGGGCCAGGCGCCCGAGGAACGCGTGATCGTCGACTACGACATCAACGACTACAAGGAAAAGACGGAGCTCGACCGCACCAAGCTGTTCACGACCACGTTCGCGGCCCTGCGCGCCTACCGCGACATCATGAAGGTGGAAGATGCGCGCCGCCAGCAGGTGCACTACCGCGAAGGCCTGGAACGGGTGATCGCGGCCTCCACTCACATCTTCAAGCAGCGCAACCTGAAGGACTTCGCCAACGGCCTGCTGATGCAGGTGGTGGCCTTGCTGCGCCTGGAGCAGAGCATGCTGCTGCGGCTGCGCGGCGCCACCGCGTACGGCGACGCCGGCGATTTCGAAGTGCTGGCGCAGATCGGCGAAGGACCGCTGCTGACGCCGGACCTCGTCACCCAGCTGCGCGTGGCGCAGAGCAACCGCATCTCGAAGCTGGAAGGCGACACCTACGTCGGCTACTTCCCGAACAACAGCGGCAAGGCATCGCTGCTGGTGCTGAAAGGCGTGGAGGAGATTTCCGAGATCGATACGCAACTGCTGGAGATCTTCTGCAGCGGCGTGGCCATCGCCTTCGACAATATCCTGCTGAACCAGGAGATCACCGACACGCAGGCCGAACTGATCCTGCGCCTGGGCGACGTGGTGGAATCGCGCTCCTACGAGGCGGGCAACCACGTGCGCCGCATGGCCGAGGTATGCCAGGTGCTGGCGAAGGCCTCCGGCATGCCGGACGATGAAGTGGCAGTGCTAAAGCACGCCGCGCCGATGCACGACATCGGCAAGATCGCCACGCCGGACGCCGTGCTGCTCAAACCCGGCAAGCTCGATCCGGACGAGTGGGAAATCATGAAGCAGCACCCGGCCGTGGGCCTGTCGATCCTGGACGGCTCGCAGCGCCCGATCCTGAAGGCCGCCGCCGTGATCGCCCACCAGCACCACGAGAAATATGACGGCAGCGGCTATCCGCAAGGGCTGAAGGGCGAGGACATCCACCTGTACGCCCGCATCGTGGCCGTGGCCGACGTGTTTGACGCCCTGATGCACAAGCGCTGCTACAAGGAAGCCTGGCCCGTCGAACGCGTCACCGACTACCTGCGCGAAGTGGCCGGCAAGCACCTCGACCCCCGCTATGTCGAGCTGCTGATCGCCAACATCGACGAAGCCCTTGCCATCAACGCGCGGCTGCCCGACTAGCCCTCTATGGCTGGGCCCGTGTCAACTTCGGTGGTGGAGCAGGGGTTTCGCGAAATATATTTCGCGCCTGCGAAACGGTGCAGCCATGCAGGGCTGCACTCCTTCCAGTCCCCCTATTGAAGCTTTTTTCTAATCAGCCGCGCTTGCGCTGGTTGCGCGGGAACCGCAGCTGGTAGTGGAGCCCCATGCCGGGTGCGCTGGTGACGTTGATGGCGCCGGCCAGCGGGCCGGTGGCGAGGTTGTACAGGATGTGCGCGCCGAGGCCCGAGCCGCCGCTGCCCCGCTTCGTCGTGAAGAACGGATCGAACAGCTGCGCCAGCGTGTGCGGATCCATGCCGGCGCCGTCGTCGCTGTAATCGAACAGCACTTCTTCACCCTCGGCACGGCACTTGATGCGGATGGTGCCCGCCTGGTCCTCGCCGAAGCCGTGCACCAGCGAGTTCTCCACCATGTTCGTGACGATCTGCGACACCGCGCCCGGGAAGCTGTCCAGGTGGATGTCCGGCGGGCAGTCCACCTCCACCTTCACCGGCTTGCCCTTCAGCTTCGGCTGCAGCGACAGCAGCACCTCGGCCAGGTACTTCGCCAGATTGAAGTGGCGCACGTTCTCCGACGACTGGTCCACCGCCACCTGCTTGAAGCTGCGCACCAGGGCCGCCGCGCGCTGCGTGTTGGTGGTCATGATGCGCAGCGACTGGTCGATGGTGTCGAAGAAGCCGTTCAGGCCCTCTTCATCCAGCTCGCCGGCCGCCAGTTCTTCCTTCGTGAGCTTCAGCTCCTGCACCAGGTGCGAGGTGGCCGTGACGCAGATGCCCAGCGGCGTATTGATCTCGTGTGCCACGCCCGCCACCAGCCGGCCCAGCGACGCCAGCTTCTCCTGCCGCACCAGTTCCGACTGCGCCTGCTGCAAACGCGTGAGCGCGCTGGCCAGCGCCGCGTTCTGTTCTTCCAGCGAGGCCTTGGCCTTGCCGATCGCTTCCTCGGCGCGGCGCCGCTCCGCCACCTCGTGCTCGAGGCGCAGCGTGCGTTCGCTGACGGCCCGCTCCAGCCGGTCCATGCTCTGCAGGCCCTGCAGCGCGGACGACACGTGGTTGGCGATCAGCGCGAACAGCGCCTGGTCCTCGCCGCTGTAGGTATGTTCGCTGTCGTAGCTCTGGATGACGATGGCGCCCAGCGTCTGGTGGTTCTGGTCCTGCAGCGGGGAGCCCATCCAGTGCTCGGCGACGGTGCCGACGCCGTAGGAGGCGACCTGGCGGCGTGACAGGTGCTCGGCCGCCGTCATCACCAGCCGCTGGCCGTTCAGGATCACCCACGCGGTCGGCGATTCGTCCGGCGAGGCCAGCGTGATCACCTCGCCCGGATCGGGCGGCAGGTCGGCCTCGTCGACGAAGTACACGAAGCGCACCGCATTGGTGGGGCCATCGCGGTCGTTCAGCGCCACATAGAAGTTCGCCGCGTACATGATGCGGCCCAGCGCCGCGTGCACGGCGCGCAGGAACTGCACGATGTCCGTGCAGCTGGTCGACAGCTGGCCGATCTCCAGCAGCATGGACTGGACGGCTTCGAGGCGGCGCAGGCGATCTTCCATCGGACTCCCTGAATGACTGCTCACATAATTATGAAAATGCATTCGGGAAATATAACAGGCGCACCGCGCCGCGGCCAGAGCCGGCGCGCCGAAACAACAGTCCTGCCAGTGACCCGGTTCAGCGGGGCTTCCGGTAGCCGCCCTCGATCCACTCCATGGCGCTCGCTTGCGACAGCTTGAAATCGGGCCGCACGCGCACCGAAGCGAGTTCGCTGCCGTATTCCTCGGTGGCGGTCAGGGTGGCGTAGGGATCGTCTTCATCCGGCGTGATCACCAGCTTCACGTTGACGGCCGTGCCATCCTCGAGCGTGATGCGCACGGACTTGTGCAGGCGCGCATGCAGCTGCTGCTCGTGGCGGCGGATCACTTCGTTGGCCGTCTTCACCAGCGTGTGGAAGGCGGGCGTGTCGAGCGGCTTCGGGTTCTTCTTGTCGCGGCCCATCGTCCAGGGACCGACCAGCGCCGGCTCCGGCTCGCCATCCATGATCATCGCCACGGCCCAGCCATCGTCATCGTCGTTCTTGATGACGCGGGCCGTCCAGCCCTGGCCCTGCCAGACGCGGTCTTCCTGGATCAGTGCAGGCTCGTCGTCTTCGGGCACGTCGTCTTCGGGTTCGGCCGGGGTTGCAGCAGGTTCGGAGGCAACGGCACCGGTGCCTCCGTGGGCCGCGGCGCCGTGCGTGGGCGCCTCGTCGGCTGCGCGTTCCATTTGCTCGATCAGATCCACCACGTACGTCCTCCTCGAATACTGTATATAAAACCAGTACTATAGCAGCGAACCCGCGCAATGGGAACCGTGTTCGCCCCTACCGATGGGGGATGCCCCGATCAGACCGCCGCCGGGACAATCGAAGGCATGAAAAAACCACTCCTGCAGCTAGTTCTGTTCCTGGCCTGCGGTGCCGCCGGCGCCCAGCCGGTGCAGATCTACGGGCGCCTGAACGTGTCGTTCGAAGCGTTGCGCGCCGCCGGCGTGCATGCCGAACGGCTCTCCAACAACCGCTCCGTGCTGGGCTTCCGTGGCAGCGAGGACCTGGGCGACGGCATGAAGGCCGTGTTCCAGATCGAAGGCACGCTGTCGCCCGACACCGGTGCCGGCTCGCTGGCCCAGCGCGACACCCGGGTCGGCATCGAAGGGCCCTGGGGCACGCTGTTCGCGGGCCACTGGATCACGGCCTACAACAGCGCCACCTCCAGCCTCGATCCGTTCTACCCCACGACGGCCGGCTACATGAACATCCTCGCCAACGGCGCAGCAGCCAGCACGGACAATGTATCGGACGTAGCCTCGTTCGACCGCCGCCAGGCCAACAGCGTGCACTGGTGGTCGCCCCGCTGGCGCGGCTGGTCGCTGCGGCTGACGCACGGGCTGGCGGAGGAACGCCCGGCCGGCGGCGCGCATCCCTCGCTGCTGTCGCTGGCGCTGGTGCACGACGCCGGCCCCTGGTACGCGGTGCTTGCCCACGAACGCCACCACGAATACCACGGCGCGGGCACGGCGGACACGGGAACGAAAGCGGCACTGGCCTATACCTTCGGCACGGCACGCACCACGCGGCTGGCGCTGATCGGCGAACGGCTGGCGTACGAGCTGCCCGGCAGCCGGCTGGCGCGCAATGCGGCCTATCTGTCATTAAGTCACCAGGCCGGGCCCCATGGCCTGCGCGCCAGCCTCGGCAAGGCCTTCGATGGCAGCGGCGCGGGCAGCGTGGGCTTCGTGAAGGGTGGCGACGCGACCGGCGCCTTGAGCGCAACGCTCGGCTACGACTACACGCTGTCGCCACGCACCAGCGTGTATGCCTACCACTCGCGCCTGCACAACGGCGCCAATGCCGCCTACGACTTCCCGATCAACGGCGCGGCCGCCCTGGCCGGGTCCCTGCAAGGCGCACATCTGGCCGCCACGGCGTTCGGCCTGCGCCACAATTTCTGAGCGATTTCACCGTTCATGCCGCGAAAGCGGCGGTCTGTCGCTTCGGCGGCACTGGCGCAAGATGGCGCGGGTACAGTTCGATCATTGCGAAAGCCCACATACCTGGAGCCATCATGAAGAAACTGCTTGCCGTCACCGTCATCGTCCTGCTGTGCATCGCCGCGTCGAACCTGCTGGACGCCTCGTTCCATCCCGCCTGGGACAACGACTGGCAGATGTACATGGGTGGGGAGGAAATCGACGGCCCGTTCGGCTTCCTGATGGGTGCCCTGATGGCCGGCGGCGGGCTGCTGATCGCCGCCGTGGTGCTGGTCTGCGTGGCCGCCTTCATCGGCGTGCTGTTTGCCGGTCTGGGCATCATGGCCGTGGCGGGCTTCGCGATCCTCGCTGCCCTGCTGGTGGTGGCGCTCGGTGCGGCACTGTCGCCGCTGCTGGTGCCGGTGGCGCTGGTGGTCGGCCTCTGCTGGTTTTTCAATCGCCGCAACAAGCGCCGCGCCACCGTGAAGGAAGCCGCGGTGTAAAGGATGCCCGCAGCCCGGGGGTCTGGCCGTCACCGCCGTTGGCGTGGCCCCCGGTCACCGACGTTTCCTGGGGCCTGTCCCAGCCTTGCACCGGTGTCAGGCACCTGCTGCTGCACCGGGTGCGCCACCAGCCGTGGCACCAGCGGCGCCATCAGCTGCAACCGCGGTCGCCGCCTTCTTCGCCACATAATTCCGGTAGCCCCGCGCCCGCAGCGCACAGGCCGGACACTCCCCGCAGCCATACCCCCAGTCATGCAAGGCGCCCCGCTCGCCCTTGTAGCAGGTATGCGTGTCGGCGCGGATCAGGTCCACCAGTGCCTGGCCGCCCAGGGTCTCGGCCAGCTCCCACGTCTCGGCCTTGTCCAGCCACATGAGCGGTGTTTCCAGCTTGTTGCGGGTATCCATGCCCAGGTTCAGGGCCACCTGCAGCGCCTTCATCGTGTCGTCGCGGCAGTCCGGGTAGCCGGAGAAGTCCGTCTCGCACATGCCGCCCACCAGCACGTTCAGGCCGCGGCGGTAGGCCAGCGTGGCCGCCACCGTCATGAACATCAGGTTGCGTCCCGGGACGAAGGTGTTCGGCAGGCCGTTGGCCTGCATGGTGATCTCGATATCCTCCGTCATGGCCGTGTGCGACAGCTGGGAGATCAGGCCCAGGTCGATCATGTGGTCCTCGCCCAGCTTCGCGGCCCAGTCGGGCCGCTGCGCGCGCAGCCTGGCCAGCAGCTGCGGCCGCATCGTCAGCTCGATCGCATGGCGCTGGCCGTAATCGAAACCGATGGTTTCCACCCGTTCATAACGGTCGAGTGCCCAGGCCAGGCAGGTGGTGGAATCCTGTCCACCGGAGAACAGCACCAGGGCCGCATCGCTTTTCATCATTGCCGTCTTTCCAAAAAAATCCGTGATTCCCACTGTAACCCCCGGTAGTGGTATCCGTACGCCATCTTTCTGGCCGATCCGTTACCATTCCACCCACTAATCACCGGGGATCACGAATTTTGGCACAAGTCGTCAACAAAGTAGCGCGGCTCGCTCAGGCGACGCTGCTGCTGTCGCTCGTCGCGCCGCTGGCAGCGCATGCCGCGGGCGCGCAGGAGGATGCACAGCGGGCGGACGAGCAGAAGACCGCGGAGCAGAAGTCCGCAGGACTGAAATACAACGTCCGCATCAATGCGCCCGGCAAGCTCGACGACCTGCTGGAGGAAAACCTGGACCTGCTGCGCTACCGCGGCAATCCCCGCACGGACATGGAACAGCTGCGCCGCATGGTGCGCACCGCGCCCGCGCAGGCCAACACGCTGCTGGCCACGGAAGGCTATTACACACCGGTGGTCACCGTGCGCCTGGATGAAACGGGCAGCACGCCAACCGTCATCGTCGATGTCACCCCCGGCGAACCGACGCTGGTGGGCGGCGTGGAGATCGTGCTGAACGGCTTCGAATCGTCGCCCGAGTCGCCGTTCGACAAGGAGGCCCTGAAAGCCAGCTGGCCCCTGCCGCAGGGCGAACGGTTCCGGCAGGGCGACTGGGAAAGCGCCAAGCGCGCCATCCTGCGTGCCGTGGTGCAGACCCGCTATCCGCGCGCGCAGATGACGGAGAGCGTGGCCACCGTCGATCCCGAAACGAAGCGCGCGCTGCTGCGCGTGGCCCTGGACAGCGGCCCGGAAATGCGCTTCGGCGAGCTGAAGATCGAGGGCCTGAAACGCTATCCGGAAGCGGTCATCCGCAACCTGAACAAGATCCAGCCGGGCGACGTGTACAGCGAAGCCGCACTGCAGGCCCTGCAGTCGAAGCTGCAGGACACCGGCTACTTCGCCGCCGTGGAAGTGACGGCGGACCTGAACACGCTGATCGAACAGCAGCAGGAAGCGGCCGAAGAGAAACGCACCGGCGCGCCACAGCCTTCGACGCTGGCACCGGTGCCGCTGCTGGTGCACGTGGTGGAAAACAAGCGCAAGAACGTCAGCCTGGGCGTGGGCTTTTCCACCAACACGGGCGGCCGCACGTCGGTCGCCTATGACGACCTGTCGGTGTGGAACCTGCGCCTGAAAAGCGCGCTCACGCTGGAGCAGAAGAAGCAGACGGCGCGCGGCGACTTCTACTTCCCCACCACGGCGGACGGCTACAACGACAGCTTCGGCGGCGCGCTGGAACGCAACGACATCGAGGGCGAGGAAACCCGCACCGCGTCCGTGTACGCCAAGCGCGCCTGGGGCACGCCGCTGCTGGAGCGCAGCGTGACGGCCGAATACCTGAACGAGAACCGCCGCATCGCCGGCATCCCGCTCGACGATCCGCAGACCCACTCGATGAGCCTGCCGGTCACGTATGCCGTCACCTGGCGCAAGCTGGACAACCTGGTGTTCCCGAGCCGCGGCTATGTGCTGAACGCCACGCTGGGCGGCGCGATCCTGCCGATCCTGACGGACCAGAAATTCCTCCGCGCCACCGCGCGCGGCATCACCTACCGGCCGCTGAACCCGACCAACCTGCTGATCTTCCGCGGCGAAATCGGGGTGCTCGGTGCGGGCAGCCGCAACGGCGTGCCCTCCACTTACCTGTTCCGCGCCGGCGGCGACAATTCGGTGCGCGGCTATGCGTACCAGGAGCTGGGCGTGCGCGAAGGCGATGCGACGGTGGGCGGCCGCTACATGGCGACCGCCAGCGCCGAATACCAGTACTGGTTCAAGCCCACCTGGGGCGCCGCCGTGTTCTACGACGCCGGCAACGCCGCCGATTCGTTCAAGGACCTGCATCCGAAGTCCGGCTACGGCGTCGGTGCACGATACAAAAGCCCGGTGGGCCCGATCAACGTCGACGTCGCCTATGGCCACGCGGTGAAGAAAGCCCGCCTGCACTTCTCTCTGGGATTCACGTTCTGATGGCCGACGATATCAACACCACGAACAACGAAGGCGAACCGGTCAAGCTGCCTCGCAAGCAGCGCCGCTGGCTGCGCCGCACGCTGATCGGCGCCGGCATCACCGTCGTCCTGCTGGGCGGCGCCGTGTGGCTGCTGGGCCGCGAGACCACGCTGCAGCAGATCGCCGAACGCGTGGCGCGCGCCAGCGGCGGCTCGATCGCCATCACGGGCGTCACGGGCTCGCTGTACGACCACATGCACATCGGCCGCCTCGTCTACAAGGGCGAGAACAGCACGATCACCGCGGCCGACATCGACATCGACTGGTCGCCGCTGCAGTTCTTCTCCGCCGGGATCGAGATCGACAAGCTGCGCGTGGCCTCGGTGCTGATGCAGACGACGGCCGAATCGGACGAGCCGACGACCCTGCCCGCCTCGCTGGCACCGCCCTTCCGCATCACGGTGGCCGACGCGCAGCTGCTCAAGCTGACGATGGTGAACCTGGTCGGCGTGCGCAACGATATCGACGACGTGCGTGCGCAGCTGTATGGCGACAAGACCACCTGGCAGCTGAAAAGCGCCAGCGCCGTCACGCCGTTCGGCCGCGTTGCGGCCAGCGGCACCATCGGCGCGCAGAAGCCGTTCGCACTGAATGCCAAGGCGGCGCTGACCGAAGTGCATATCGCGCCGGGCCAGCCGGCTGCTCAGCTGACGGCGGCCGCCACCGGCAACCTGTCGCTGATGTCGGTCGCGGTGAAAGGCACTTCGCCGAACGCCACCGGCGACGGCGTCGCCACGCTCACGCCGTTCGAAAAGATTCCGTTGCAGACGATGGACCTGCGCGCCCATGGCGTGGACCCGTCGCGCTTCCAGTCCGCCTGGCCGAAAGCGAGCCTGGACCTGCGGGTGAAAGCCGATATCGGGACCAAACAGGAAGTCAGCGGCCTGCTGGAGCTGACCAATACCGCGACGCCCGGCCCGATCGACCAGCAGCTGCTGCCACTGAAGGCGGTCACCGCGCGCCTGGGCGGCACGCTGACGGTCGCCACGCTGGACAACCTGCTGATCGACCTCGGCAACGCGGGCCGCTTCACCGGCGCCGGGCGCGTGGAACGCACCGGGCCGGAAGGCGGCATCGAGACGGCCGACATCCGCCTGCACACGGACCGCATCGACCTGCGGGCCCTGCACGGCGCGGCCAACAGCACGGCGATCGCCGGCGACATCGCGGCGAAGAGCACCGGCAAGCTGCAGACCTTCGACGTGAAGCTGGCCGAGAAGAACCTGCGCCTCGATGCGCAGGCGAAGCTGGAAGACACGCTGCTGACGATCTCCCGCGCCCGCCTGCAGGCCGGTAAAGGCAGCATCGGCGTGACTGGCCAGGCCAGCCTGAAGGACCAGAAGGACTTCAAGGCCGCGGCCACCGTCGATCACTTCGATCCTGCCGCGCTGGGCGCCTTCCCGCAGGCGGACCTGAACGCCGCCGCGAACGTGGCCGGCAAGCTGCTGCCGGAATGGCAGGCCGGCGTGGACTTCGTCATCCGCCCCAGCCGCTTCTCCGGCCAGACGCTCACCGGCAAGGGCAAGCTGCAGGCCAATGCCCAGCACCTCACCGGCATCGATGCGAACGTGGCGATGGGCCAGAACACCGTCAACGCGCGCGGCAACTTCGGCCTGCCGGCCGAGAAGCTGGAGTGGAAGCTCGATGCGAAGCAGCTCGCCGCGATCCAGGGCGACCTGGCCGGCGCCGTCGCGGCCAGCGGCACGGCCACCGGCGGCTACGCGGCACCGCGCACCAGCTTCGACGCGGAAGCGCGGGGCCTGGGCATGACGGGCGCGAAGGTGCGCGCGCTGGACAGCGTGATCCGCGCCTCCGGCCAGCTGGCCCTGGCCGGCAAGGACAAGCAGCCGGAAGTGACGATGACGGGCAGCACCCGCCGCGTCAATCCGGCCGCCTTCGCCGCCTCGGCGCCGGCCGGCAGCATCAACGCCACGTTCTCCGGCAACGCGCGCCTGGCCAAGGACTGGCGCGCCAACATCAACCTGGACATGGGCGCTTCCACCCTGGTGAACGCGCCGCTGACCGGTCACGCGAAAGTGCTGGCCGACCACCGTCATGTGGACAATGCCGATGTGGACCTGCGCCTGGGCCCGAACAGCCTGCAGGCCCGGGGTGCGTTCGGCGCCACCAACGACCGCCTGAACTGGAAGCTGGATGCACCGCAGCTGTCCAGCCTGGGCGCCGGCTTCGGCGGCGTGCTGCGCGGTACCGGCACGCTGGGCGGCACGATGGACAAACCGCAGCTGTCCTTCGGCATCGAAGGCAGCAATGTGCGCGCGTTCACGCAGCACCAGGTCCGCTCGATCAAGGCCACCGGCACCCTGGGCAATGCCGATGCGCTCGTCGCCGACGTGAACGTGGAAGGCTACACCTCGCCCACGTTCTCGCTGGACCGCGCGCGCCTGCAGACGAGCGGCACGCGCACCCAGCACACGGTGCAGCTGTCCGCCGCGAACGCCGATTTCGATGCGGCGCTGCGCGTGCGCGGCGGCTGGGCCAACGACACGTGGACGGGCGCCATCGACACGCTGCAGAACCGCGGCCGTTTCGCGCTGAACCTGCAGTCCCCCGCCCCGCTGGTGATCGCCGCCCCGAAAGGCGCCGGCGTGGCCGGCCTGGCCAATCCGGCCCGCATCGCGCTGACGAACGCCGTGATCGGCCTGCCGGAAGGCTCCGTGCGCATCGAGAACCTGGAAAAGAACGGTCCGCAGTGGCGCAGCCGCGGCGCGGCGGCCGGCGTGCCCGCCACCTACCTGGCGCAGCTCTCGGATGCCTGGCGCGGCCACGTGGTCAGCGACCTGACCCTGGGTGCCAACTGGGCCGTCAACCTGGCGCTGCCGACGACCACGGGCGCCGCACCGGCGTTGGACGGCTCGGTGAACGTGTTCCGCGAAAAGGGCGACATCACCGTGACGGGCGGCGACAAGCCGATTCCGCTCGGCCTGTCGCAACTGCAGGCCGGTGTCAACGTGTCCGGCAGCACGCTGCGTGTGCAGGTGGGCCTGAACGGCACGCGTGCCGGCCGCATCGCCGTGGATGGCACCGCGCAGCTGCGCAATGGCCGCATCCCGGGCGACAGCCCGCTGCGGCTGAACGCCAACCTGGACATGCCGTCGATCGCGTGGCTGTCGCCGCTGGTGGGCATGGACGGCCTGGAAGTCGATGGCGCGCTGAAAGCCGCCATCGCCGGCAGCGGCACGATCGCCGCGCCCGCCCTGAATGGCGAGGTGAATGGCACCGGCCTGGTGGTCAACTGGGCCGAACAGGGCCTGCGCCTGCGCAACGGCCAGTTGCAGGCGCGCGTCGCGGGCGACCAGCTGACGCTGCAGCGCCTGCACTTCGAGGGCCGCACGGGCCGCATGGATGCCGAAGGTTCGGCCAGCCTGACGAATGCGGCGGCAACGATGAACCTGAAGCTCACGGCGGACAAGCTCGAAGCCCTGTCGCGCCCCGACCGCACGCTGGTGCTCTCCGGGACCAGCACGCTGGTGCGCGATGCCAAGCGCTTCCAGCTGACGGGCAAGTTCAAGGCCGACCGCGCCGACATCGAACTGCCGGACGAGAACTCGCCGACGATCAGCGACGACGTCGTGATCCTCGGCCGTACCAAGCCCACCGTGAAGGAGGCCGCCCAGTCGCTGCCGCTGAACGTGGACCTGGAAGCGGACCTGGGCAACGACTTCCGCCTGCGCGGCAAGGGTCTCGATGCATACCTGGCCGGCGGCGCGCACGTGCGCATCGCCAACCGCAGCGCGCCGCGCGTGAACGGCAGCATCCGTGTCGTCAGCGGCACCTATGCGGCATATGGCCAGAAGCTGGCGATCGAACGGGGCGTGATCAATTTCACGGGCGCGTATGACAACCCGGGCCTGAACATCCTCGCCGTGCGCAAGCGGCCGGAAGACACCGAGCTGTCGGATACCAACGTGGAAGCGGGCGTGGAAGTGAAGGGCACGGTGCTCTCGCCGGTCGCGCGCCTCGTGTCGACGCCGACGGTGCCGGACAGCGAGAAGCTGTCCTGGCTGGTGCTGGGTCATGGCATGAGCGATATGGCCGGCAACGAGATGGGCCTGCTGGGCACCGCTGCCGGCGCCCTCTTCGGCGGCAAGGGCGGCGGCAGCTTCGCCAACAAGGTGGGGCTGGACGAACTGGGCGTGAAACAGGGCAACGGCACGGCCACGGGGCTGGAAAACACCGTGGTCACCGTCGGCAAGAAGCTGTCCTCGCGCGCCTACTTGGGCTTCGAGCAGGGCGCCGGCACGGCCACGTCGCTGGTGAAGCTCCGCTACAAGCTGAACCAGCGCTTCACGCTGCAGTTCCAGACCGGCACCAACAACGCGCTGGACGTGCTGTACACCTGGGCCTTCGACTGATAAAAACGGGGACAGACCCCATTTTTGAAGGAATTTCCTTGAAAATGGGGACAGACCCCATTTTTGAGGAAATTTCCTTAAAACAGGGGTCTGTCCCCACTTCCTGTGTCACCACTTCCTGTTTTTACTCCGGCTTGTGATCCGGCACCGGCTCCTCTTCCTCGCCCGGCGCGTCCGGATCGTGGTGGTGGCCCGGCGCCGTTTCCGGTTCGTCGATCGGCACCGGCAGGTCCGGTGCGCGGTGCGCATGGACGGGGACAGTCGTGAAGTATGGGTCCATGGTTCCTCCAGTATTGAAGGCCGTTACGGTAGCATGCCACCGGTAATCGCGCCGCAGCGTTACAATTCGGGCGCACTGCAACCGGACGCACTGCAACCGGCCGCACTACAATCGGGCGCGCTGCAGTCCCGCACAGTACAATCCCGTTCCACCGAATTCGACTCCCCATGCAACTCACCACCCTGGCACTGCTGATCCTGATACCGCTGCTGGTCTGGCGCGTCTACCTGCGCCTGCGGCAGATCTTCGTGCGGCAGGAATCGCTGCTGTGGCGCCACAAGGCCGGCTTCGCATTCTTCGCCTTTCTGCTGCTGGCCGCCGCCATCACGCTGCGTTCCGACCTGCTGGCCCTGTCCAGCCTTGGCGCGGGCGTGCTGGGCGGCGCCTGGCTGGCCTTCTTCGCGCTGAAGAAGACCCGCATCGAGACGGTTGGCCGCCGCTATTTCTACAAGCCGTACGACCGCTTCGGCATCCTCGTCTGCATGCTGTTCGCTGCGCGCGTGCTGCAGGTGTTCCTGGAAATCTACATGAACCGGCAGTCCGAGCACCCGCAGCCGTTCACGTTCGAGACGGGCCTGTACCACCCGCTGTCCTGCCTGGCCTTCGGCCTGCTGGCCGGCTACCTGGCCAACTTCTCGCTGGGCATGCTGCGCTGGCGCCGCGCACAGCCGGCACTGCCGGAGCAGCCATGAGCGGTCCCGTCATGTCGCCCCTGCCCCACGAACCCCGCATCGACGACGCCCCCCGCCAGCAGGCCCTCACCGAGCGCTACCTGCTGCCGGCGCTGGCACCGTTGAAGGCGCTGTTCGCCGGCCTGCGCGCGGTCCTGCCCCCGCAGCTGCTGGCGGCCGGCGATTCGCGGGCCATCACGCAGGCCGTGTCGCGCGGCCTGCATGACGCCGGGCCGACGGCGCTGCCGGAGGCCGAGCGGGCCGGCCACGATGCCATCGCCGCCTTCCTCGGCGCCGGCGGCAGCGCGCGCCACATCTGGGGCGCCCTGCGCGGCGAACGCTTACACGACGGCTTCCTGTTCGGCACCCTGTTCATCGATGTCGCGCAGCCGGGCGGCGTGGCGATCGTGCCGTTCCGGCAGGCCGGCCTGACGCCGGTGCAGGATCACCGGCACTATGGCCTGCTGCTGGCGCGCAGCCGCGGTGCGCACATCTTCCCGAACCATGTGCTGCCGGCCCTGGCGCCGTATGCGCCGCTGCTGTTGCTGGTGCCCGGCGGCGGCGTCAGCCTGGCGTCCCATGAGAGCTACATGCTTGCGCTGGCCCATGCCCGCGGCTTCACGTCCAGCGCGCTGGTGCTGGAGCGGCCGGCGCTGGACGAGGGCCTGTTCCGCCTCGTCGCCGGCAAGCTGTCGGCGGCGGGCATCGCCGTGCCGGCCGATGCCGCGGCGGGCCGCGCCGCCGCGCTGGATGCCTGCCGGCGCTACCGGGACACCCGGCGCCGTGCCGGCGATGCGTTCGAACAGAAGGCGCTGGCGGCCATCGACCGCGCCAATGCGCAGCTGTGCACGCTGGCCGTCTCGGCGTCCTGAAGCCCCGTTACAGCAGGCTGCGCAGCGCCGGCTCCAGCGCCGGATAGCGGAATTCGAACCCCGCCGACAGCAGCCGGCGCGGCATCACGCACTGCCCTTCCAGCAGCAGGTCGGCCTGCTCGCCCAGCAGCAGCCGAACGGGCCAGGCCGGCGTCGGCAGCCATGCGAGCCGGTGCAGCAGGCGCGCCGCGGTGGCGACGAAGTCGCGCTGCGCCACGCAGTCCGGGGTGGTGAAGTTCCAGGCGCCCGCCACGTTGCCGTCCTGCCGCGCCAGCCAGGCCAGGCCGCGCAGCAGGTCGTCCAGGTGGATCCATGACAGGCGCTGCCGGCCCGTCCCCATCGGTCCCCCGACCCCGAACCGCACCGGCATCAGCATCGGCGGCAATGCGCCACCGTGTCCAAGGACGAGGCCGAAGCGCGTCGTCGCCACCGCCACCCCGTATTGCGCCGCTCCCTGCGCGGCCGCTTCCCATTCCTGGCACAGCTGCGACATGAAGACCGGCTGCGGCGGGCTGTCCTCCGTCAGCGGTTGCAGCTGCGCCTGCGGCTGCACGCCGTAGTAGCCGATCGCGGAGGCGGACAGCATCAACCGCGGCTTGTGCTGCGCCTTGCCGATCCACGCCACCAGCCGCTTCGTCAGGCCGACACGGCTGGCGCGCAGTGCGGCCTGGCGCTTCTTCGTCCAGCGCTGGCCGAGGATGCGGGCGCCGGCCAGGTTGATGACGAGGTCGATCTTCTCCGTGACCGGCAGTTCATCGACGGTCATCACGCAGCGCACGCGCGCCCCGAGCGTACGCTGCGCCGCCGCCGTGTCGCGGGTCAGCGCGATCACGTGCTGGCCGTCGGCGAGCAGGGCCGCCACCAGGTGCTGGCCGACGAAGCCGGTGGCGCCGGTGACGAGCACGGTCTGGCCGGGCGCGCCGAAGCGCAGAGGGTCAGCCAAGTCCATTCATTGCCTCGTATTCATTAAATAGGCGCTTTAGTATCCTTATTATGGCGTTACGCCTCTCCATTAATGCTACTATACCTCCCAAATGGAGCCCTTCTGCACATTACAGGTTTTTATCGACGCCCAGTGGCAGGATGCCGCCACGGTCGAAATGACCGGCAGTGTCCACCACGGTATCGATTCGCCTGTCTATCTGGCATACCTGCCGAACTATGCGCTTGCGCATTGGGGCCGCGTCGATTCGGCGGCACTCTCCGCCAATCTTCCGGTCGGCATCACCCACTGGATGCCGGAGACCTGGCCGCCTTTCCTGACCGATCTTTTGCCACAAGGTTATGGGCGCGCCGAATTGATGCGCCAACTGCATCTGGGTTCCCACAGCGGCCCGGCGCACGATTGGGCATTGCTTCGGGCGGGTGCGGGCAACCCTATCGGGAATATTCGTGTGAAGGAAGCGCATGCATGGGCGACGGAACGCTCGGGTTCGACCATGCATGGATTTACCATGGAGGAAGTGGCTGCAAGGGCTGGCGATTTCAACGAATATCTTGCCCAGAATGGCTTGTTCTTGGCTGGATCGTCCGGCATACAGGGCGAGTGGCCAAAGATCCTGCTGACCCACGCGACAGATGGCTTGCTGTACCTGGATCACACACTACCGGATGCGCAGGCAGTCCGGCACTACATTGTCAAGTTCGGGCGCGGCACGGACCGGGCGCTGGCAGATATCCTGGCACTGGAAGCACCGTACATGCACCTGGCTCGATCTCTGGGTTTACATGTCCATGCCGCCCTCCTGCAGCGTGAACGCGCGCTCTTCATTCCGCGCTTCGATCGACAGGTGGCAAATGGGCAGGTGTTCCGCCATGGCCAGGAAAGCATCGCCTCGCTGTGCGGCGTGCCCGGCTTTGGCGCAGTGCCAAGCCATAACGAGGTTTGCCGCCACCTTGGCCAGGTGGCCACCGATCCGGCACGCGATGTCATCGAATACATCAAGCGGGACATCGCGAACATCGTCCTTGGCAACAAGGACAATCACGCCAGGAACACCGCCATTGGACGCAAGCCGGACGGGTTCATCGGCCTGACGCCACTGTTCGACTTCGCGCCTATGTGGCTGCATCCCGACGGCATCGCAAGGCGCATGCGCTGGCAGCGGGACGATGGCGGTTCGCCGGACTGGTCGAGTGTCATTGACCAGGCCGCGGAGGCAGCGCATCTGGACGCCAGCCTGATACGTGCTGGTGTTGCAGCCATGGCGGGGCCGCTGGGCACCCTGTTCGAGGAGGCGCGAGCGGCAGGGATCGGCGAGCAGTTCCTCAAGCCGCTGGAACGGGCGTGGCGCAATGCCTGCGTCCAGATCGAGGGGCTGTGATGGACAAGCGCTACAAACCGATGGCACCTGCAGAAATGAACGCTGTGCGGCGCGCGTTGCATGACGAACTCCTGGCGGCACCTTCGATGCCGATCCCTGCGGTGATAAGAAAGATCCGCACAGGTCTGCGCCTGACGATCGCCGAATACGCCAGGCTGTGCGGCGTTTCGGCTCGGGCGCTGGCGGACATCGAGCGGGAAGCCACCAGCCCCACGCTGGCCACCGTCGAAAAACTGCTGCGGCCATTCGGCCTGCAACCAGGTGCCGTGCCGCCTGCGAGTGCTGCGGCATCTCCGCCGGCCCCTGCCTCGCCGCACCAGTCGAACAAGGATCGCAGCAGGATCAACATCCACGAGTCGTGGGAGATGCGGTACTGGACGAAGGAACTGGCGATCACACCCGAACAGCTTGTCGAAGCTGTACAGGCAGCCGGTCCTGTTGTCAGCGCAGTGCGGGGCTACCTCGCTCGCAAGGACAGCTGATTGCCGGTGCTGGCCCCGGCATGGGTAAAAGCGTAATGCCCGCGGGTGCCTGTCCTGGACGCCGCACGATTGATCGTCTTGCCACTTTTCTAACGCTTTTCCGTTATCATGGCCTTTCGATACTTCGTCCGAAGGAAAGCGCATGACTACTCAGACAGGATGGCTCGGCGAGGCCGGCCACGAGACCGCCAGCGATCCGTCGGTGCATGGCATCGAGGCGATGCGCCAGGCCCTCGACCAGCGCATTGAACATCTGCTGGCGGCCGACGGCGACCGCCACGACCGGCTGGCCAGCGCGATGCGTGCGGCCGTGCTGGGCTCGGGCAAGCGCATGCGCCCGCTGCTGCTGATGCTGGTGGCGGCGGACCTGAACTGCAAGTCGCCGGCGGTCATCGACGTGGCCTGCGCCGTGGAGATCGTGCACGCCGCCTCGCTGATCCTCGACGACATGCCGTGCATGGACGATGCCACGCTGCGCCGCGGCCGTCCCACCATCCACCGCCAGTTCGGTGAAGATGTCGCCATCCTGGCCTCCGTCGCGCTGCTGAGCCGCGCGTTCGCGATCCTGGCGTCGGCGCCCGGCATTCCGTCCATCACGCGTGCCCGCCTCGTTGCCACGCTGGCCGAAACGGTGGGGGCGCAAGGCCTGGTGCGCGGCCAGTTCGAGGACCTGCATGGCGGCACCAGCCGCTCCGCCGAAGCCATCGCCACCACCAACGAACGCAAGACGGGCCTGCTGCTGGGCGCCACCGTGGACATGGCGGCCGTGCTGGCCGAAGTGGACGACTGCGTGGCCCGCTCGCTGCGTTCGTTTGCGCTGGCGGCGGGACACGCGTTCCAGATCCGCGACGACTTCCAGGACGTGCCGGGCAACGACATCACGGTAACCGGCAAGGACACGGGGCTGGACCAGGGCAAGGCCACGCTGCTGGCCACGCTCGGCGCGGACGAAGCGCAGCGCCGCCTGGCCGATCACCTGCGCGACGTGGAACGTCACCTGGAAGACGCGCTGGCCGGTGCCCAGCGCACGCGCCGCTTCGTGCAGGGCATGTTCGGCGCGCACCTGGCGCAGGCCTGGCCGCCATCGGACGCGGTGCCGCACCTGTACGCGGCACCCGCCGCGCCGGCAGGCTTCAACAGCCGCGCCGGCTGACCGCCGCACGGAGAACCCGATGGCGCATTTCGGCGTGGTGGCACCGGCGTTCTTCAGCCATTTCAGTGCGCAATCGGCCCTCGCCAGCGAGCTGGTGGACCGCGGCCACCGCGTCACCTTCTTCCAGCAGATCGATGCGGGCGACCACCTGGCCGATCCGCGCCTGGGCTTCCATGCGCTCGGCGCCGCCAGCCACCCGCGCGGCTCGTTTGCCGCCGTGATGGCCCGTGCCGCCAATCCCGGCAGCCCGCTGGGCCTGCGCCGCGTGATCGGCGACATGGCGCGCGGCACGGACATGCTGTGCCGCGAACTGCCCGCCGCGTTGGCCGCGGAAGGCGTCGATTTCCTCATCGCCGACCAGATGGAAGCGGCCGGCGGCCTGGTCGCCGAAGCGCTGAACATGCCGTTCGTCTCCGTCGCCTGCGCCCTGCCCGTCAACCGCGAGCCCGGCATCCCGCTGCCCGTGATGCCGTTCGCCTACGGCACCAGCGAGCGCGACCTGCAGATGTACCAGGGCAGCACGCGCGTCTACGACTGGCTGATGACGCCGCACCGCAAAGTGATCGAGCAGCACGCGCGCGCGTTCGGCCTGTCGCCGCGCGGCATGCTGCACGAATGCCTGTCGCCGCTGGCGCAGGTCAGCCAGACCACCGAAGGCTTCGACTTCCCGCGGCGCGCACTGCCGGCCAATTTCCATCACGTGGGGCCCCTGCGGTCTGCCTCGGGCGCGAGCCTGGCACGCGACCCGATGCCGGCCGTCGATCCGCACAAGCCGTTCGTGTTTGCCTCGTTCGGCACGATGCAGGGCCACCGCTTCGGGCTGTTCAAGCGGGTGGCGAAGGCCTGCCGTGCGCTGGACGTGCAGCTGCTGATCGCCCATTGCGGCGGCCTGGATGAAGCGCAGGCGCGCGCGCTGCAGGAGGCCGGCGCCAACTGGGTCTGCGCGTTCGGCCCGCAGCGCGAACTGCTGGCACGTGCCGACGTCGTCGTTTCGCACGCCGGCTCGAACACGGTGATGGATGCGATCGAGGCGCGCACGCCGATCCTGGCGCTGCCGATCGCGTTCGACCAGCCCGGGACCGCGGCGCGTGTCGCGTATGCCGGCATCGGCCTGCAGGCGTCGCCCCGCTTCGTCACCACCGCGCACCTACGCAGGATGCTGCGGCAACTGCTGGACAAGTCTACCTTCCAGCAGCGCCTCGACATCATGGCCGAGGAACTGGCGCAGGCCGGCGGCACGCGCCGCGCGGCGGACATCATCGAAGCGGCCGTGGGGGCCGCGCAGCCCGTGGCGCAATCGGCATGAACGCTTCCGCTTCGACGACCTACGACCTGATCCTGGCCGGCGGCGGCCTCGCCAACGGCCTGCTGGCCTGGCGCCTGCGCACCCACCGCCCCGACCTGCGCATCCTGCTGCTCGAACAGGGCGAGACCATCGGCGGCAACCACACCTGGTCGTTCCACGATGGCGATCTGGATGCCTCGCAACGGGAGTGGCTGGCCCCGCTCGTCTCGGCGCACTGGTCCCGCTACGAGGTGGTGTTCCCCGGCCTGTCACGGACGATGGAGAGCGGCTATGCCAGCATCGCTTCGCACGATTTCGCGCGCGTGATCGCACCGGCGCTGGGCGAAGCCTTGCGCACCGGCGTGCGCATCGAGGCATTGACGCCCACCACGGTCCGTCTCGCCAATGGCGAACTGCTGGCGGCGCGCGCCGTGATCGACGGGCGCGGCATGCGGCCCACCAGCCGGCTGGCGCTGGGCTACCAGACCTTCCTCGGCCAGGAAGTGCGCCTGCACGAACCGCATGGCCTGACGGCGCCCGTGATCATGGATGCCGGCGTCGCGCAGCAGGGCGGCTACCGTTTCGTCTACCTGCTGCCCTTCACGCCCGACACGGTGCTGATCGAGGACACGCATTACGTGGACAGCAGCGCCTGGGAACCGGAGCGGCTGCGTGCCAACATCGCCGCGTATGCCAGGTCGCGCGGCTGGCACGTTGCCGAACTGCTGCGCGAGGAGCACGGCTCGCTGCCCATCGTGCTGGCCGGCGATGTGGACGGTTTCTGGGACGACCTGGCCGGCCAGCCCGCAACGGGGCTCCGCGCCGGCCTGTTCCACCCGACCACCGGCTACTCGCTGCCGCACGCGGTGCGGCTGGCCGAACGCATCGCCGCCCTGCAGGACCTCGACGCGCCGGCCCTGTTTGCCGCGCTGCGCGCCGATGCCCAGGCCGAGTGGCGCGGCCAGCGCTTCTTCCGGCTGCTGAACCGCATGCTGTTCCTGGCCGGGCAGCCGGACGAGCGCTGGCGCGTGATGCAGCGCTTCTACCGCCTGCCGCCGGACCTGATCGCGCGCTTCTACGCCGGCCATCCCACGCTGGGCGACATGGCCCGCGTACTGACCGGCAAGCCGCCGGTGCCTGTCGGTGCCGCGCTGCGCGCCGCCGTCAGGATCCACCCGCACCAGTTTCAACCGAATTTAACGACCAGGACGTCCGCATGAATCCAACCAAAACCGCCGTTGTCGTGGGCGCCGGCTTCGGCGGCCTGGCACTGGCCATCCGCCTGCAGGCCAGCGGCGTGCAGACCACGCTGCTGGAAAAGCGCGACAAGCCGGGCGGCCGCGCCTACGTCTACGAAGACCAGGGCTTCACGTTCGACGCGGGCCCCACCGTCATCACCGATCCTTCCGCCATCGAGGAGCTGTTCACGGTGGCCGGCAGGAACATGGCGGACTACGTGGAGATGCTGCCCGTGTCGCCGTTCTACCGGCTGTGCTGGGAAGACGGCCACCAGTTCGACTACGCCAACGACCAGGAGGCGCTGGACCGCCAGATCCACGCCCGCAACCCGGCCGACGTGCAGGGCTACCAGCGCTTTCTCGCCTATTCGAAGGCGGTGTTCGAGGAAGGCTACCTGAAGCTGGGCGCCGTGCCCTTCCTGTCGTTCCGCGACATGATCGCCGCCGGCCCGCAACTGGCGCGGCTGCAGGCCTGGCGCAGCGTGTACAGCATGGTGTCGCGCTTCATCGAGGACGAGCACCTGCGCCAGGCCTTCTCCTTCCACTCGCTGCTGGTGGGCGGCAATCCGTTCGCCACCTCGTCGATCTACACGCTGATCCATGCGCTGGAGCGCAAATGGGGCGTGTGGTTCCCGCGCGGCGGCACCGGCGCCCTCGTCAAGGGCCTGGTGAAGCTGTTCGAGGACCTGGGCGGCCGCATCGAGCTCAATGCCAATGTCGCGCAGATCGAAACGAAAGACGCGCGTGCAACCGGCGTGCGGCTGGAGGATGGCCGTGTATTTGCCGCCGATACGGTGGCCTCGAATGCGGACGTGGTGCATACCTATGCCAAGCTGCTGGGCCAGCATCCGCGCGGTGCGGCCGAAGGCGGCGCGCTGCAGAAGAAGCGCTTTTCCAATTCGCTGTTCGTGCTGTACTTCGGGCTGGATCACCACCACAGCCAGTTGCAGCACCACACCGTGTGCTTCGGCCCCCGCTACCGGGGCCTGATCGACGAGATCTTCGGCGGCAAGACGCTGTCGGAAGACTTTTCGCTGTACCTGCACGCGCCGTGCGTGACCGACCCGTCGCTGGCGCCGCCCGGCTGCGGCAGCCACTACGTGCTGGCGCCCGTGCCGCACCTGGGCAATGCGGACATCGACTGGGACGTGGAAGGTCCGCGCTACCGCGACCGCATCTTCCAGTACCTGGAGGAGCGCTACATGCCGGGCCTGCGCAGCCAGCTCGTCACCAGCCGCATCTTCACGCCGTTCGATTTCCGCGACCAGCTCAATGCCCACGTGGGCTCGGCCTTCTCGCTGGAGCCGATCCTCACGCAGAGCGCCTGGTTCCGGCCGCACAACCGCGATGCCGAGCTGTCCAACCTGTACCTGGTGGGCGCCGGCACGCATCCCGGTGCCGGCGTGCCGGGCGTGATCGGCTCGGCGAAGGCCACGGCCGGGCTGATGCTGGAGGGGGTGGCGACGTGAACGGCGTGAACGGGACGCTCGGTACGGCCGCGGGCGGCACGCTGCTCGAGCATGCCACGCACACGATCAATGTGGGCTCGAAGAGCTTTGCCGCCGCCGCAAAGCTGTTCGATCCCGCCACGCGCCGCAGCGTGCTGATGCTGTACGCGTGGTGCCGCCATTGCGACGACGTGGTCGATGGCCAGGAGCTGGGGTTCGGCACCATCGCCCCGACGCCCGAAGCGGCCGCGCGGGAACTGGCCGTCCTCGAAGACACGACCCGCCGCGCCTACCAGCGCGAAACGATGACGGAGCCCGCCTTCGCCGCCTTCCAGGAAGTGGCGCTGCGCCATGCGATCCCGCCCCGCTTCGCCTTCGACCACCTGGCTGGCTTCGCGATGGACGTGCACGAGGTGCGGTACGAAACGCTGGACGACACGCTGCGCTACTGCTATCACGTGGCCGGTGTCGTGGGGCTGATGATGGCGTCGATCATGGGTGTCACGCGCGAACCGGTGCTGGACCGCGCCTGCGACCTGGGGCTGGCCTTCCAGCTGACGAACATCGCGCGCGACATCGTCGACGATGCGGCGATCGGCCGCAGCTACGTGCCGGCGCAGTGGCTGCGCGAAGCGGGCATTCCCGCCGGCGAAGCGGGCCTGCCGCAGCACCGCGCGGCACTGGCCGTCGTTGCGGCACGGCTGGTGGACGAAGCGGAGCCCTACTACGACTCCGCCGCCGATGGCATCGCCTCGCTGCCGCTGCGTGCCGCCTGGGCCATCGCCACGGCGCGCTATGTGTACCGGCAGATCGGCGTGGAGGTCAAGCGGCGCGGCGCGCACGCCTGGGACGAACGGGTGGGCACGTCAAAGGCCACCAAACTGTGGCTGCTGGCGAAGGGCGGCGTGGCAGCGCTGCTGTCGCGCTTCAGGAAGCCGGCGGCACGTCCTGCAGGCCTGTGGCAGCGCCCTCGCGTGGACGCGCGCGCGGCGCGCCCTGATGGAGCGCGTGCAACTGCTGCTTGAGTCTTGCCACGGGCGGCGCGTACAGGAAGCCGAACGACACGGTGCCTTCCTTGCCCTGCACGGCATGGTGCATGCGGTGCGCCTGGTACAGCCGCTTCAGGTAGCCGCGCCGCGGAATGTAGGTGAACGGCCAGCGGCGGTGCACCAGCCCGTCGTGCGCCACGAAGTACAGGAAGCCGTACGCCGTCATGCCGGCACCGATCCATTCGAGCGGATGGTGGCCCCGCGTGCCGGCGTAGATCAGCGCGATGGCGATCCCGGCGAAGAACACGGCGTACAGGTCGTTCTTCTCGAACCAGCCCGTGCGCTCCTCGTGGTGCGACTTGTGCCACCCCCAGCCGAAGCCGTGCATGATGTACTTGTGCGCGACGATGGAGAACAGCTCCATCGCCGCGACAGTGACAACGACGATGAACGTATTGAAGAGCATGTATGATCGCGTGAAATCCGGTGTTGCCAAGACTACCATATCCGCCCGCGCGGCCGCGCCGCGCATCCAACCAGAGAAAGGAATCCGCATGATGTTTTCGACCCGCCCCTCCCTGCGCCATCTGCTGACCGCCGCCGCCCTGTGCGTCGCCTCGCTGCAGGTCGCCGTGGCCGCCACCGTCGAGGTGAAGGTCACGAACGTCGTCGGCAAGGGCCAGCTGAAAGTGGCCGTGTGCGACCGCGCCACGTTCCTGAAGCAGTGCGTCCATACGGCGTCGGCACCGTCCACGGCGGGCGCCATGACGGTGAGCGTGAAGGATGTCCCGGCCGGCACCTGGGCCGTGCTGGTGTACGAGGACGCCAACGACAACGGCAAGCTCGATCGCACCCTGGGCATCCCCAGCGAGGACTACGGCCTGTCGCGCAACTTCGTGCCCCGCTTCGGTCCGCCGTCGTTCGACGATGCGTCGATCGAGGTGAAGGACGATCCGACCGTGGTGAGCATCAAGCTGCATTGAGGCGGTCCGCGCGGCGCCGGCGCAAAGCAGTTCCGCGCCTGTCGATATGAAACGGATCCTGCTATAGATCGCAGTTTTTATTGTTTGTTGCGCGCGTTTGCAGGTTGTAACTTCTGCCACTTGTTCATCGACGACAAGTGACGCTAGTGAAACGAATCAGACCGCCATCGCAGCCGCCCCGCGCGCATCCCATCACGTCCCCGTATCACCCCGCCATGTTCTGCGGCCTCGGCGCCGCACTGTGCCTGGCGACCGGTGCCGCGTCCGCACAGCAGGCCGCGACCGCCGCAGCAGCCGAAGTGCTGGTGGGCGCCACCGTCATCGTCAAGGGCCAGGCACTGGACGAAGCGGACAGGGCCCGGGCGCGGCTCGACCAGGTGGCCGGCACCGTCAGCGTCGTGAACAATGCCGATGTGGAACGGGGCCGCGCGGCCAATGCGGAAGACGTGCTGGCCTACCAGCCCGGCGTGTTCGCGGCCGCCACCAGCGGCAACGGCGCCAACAAGATCTCCATCCGCGGTTCGGGCCTGAACGCCTTCTACCAGGGCTATTCGCTGGGCATCAAGTACCTGTACGACGGCCTGCCGATCACGGGACCCGGCGGCACGCAGGAAGACCTGCTGACCTTGAACGGGCTCGATTACACGGAAGTGCTGAACGGCGCCAACGCCTTCTCGTATGCCGCGCTGTCGCTGGGCGGCGCGATCAACTTCGTCACGCACACGGGCCGTTCCGCGCCCGGCACCGCCATCGGCGTGGAAGCCGGCAGCTACGGCTATCGCAAGTACGCGCTGAGCACCGGCGGCGTCTCGGCCGACAACCACACCGATTACTACCTGGCGTACTTCTACAACGAGCGCGACGGCTTTCAGCGGCAGACCCCGAACAGCGGCAACGAGTATGTGGCCAACCTGGGCCATCGCTTCAGCGACCGGCTCGAGACGCGCCTGACGGTCCGCCACCGCAACGAGGAGCTGCGCAACGGCAGCACGATCACGCTGGCCCAGCTGGCAGCCGATCCGCGCCAGAGCAATGCCACCACCAGCGCGCGCAAGAAGACCGGTACCACGCTCGTCACCAGCAAGACCACGCTGACCCTGGACGATCGCGCGAAGCTGGAACTGGGCCTGGCCTACAACGATTACCCGCTGGACAACGGCTGGCGTTACTCGACGACGCCGCAGGACTGGCGTTCGACGGACGGCTCCATGTCGCTGCGCTACCTGCGCACCGGCGACACGCTGTTCGGCAAGCCGAGCGATACCACGATCGCCTTCAGCGACACGCGGCTGCTGAAGGGCGACGTGACGGCCTACGACCAGAACCTCGCCACCGCCACGCGCACCACCGAACGCCAGTACACCGTGTACACGGGCTCGCGCGACACGGTGCTGTCGTTTGCCAACGAGCTGCAGCTGTCGGAAGGGCTGGCCCTGTCGACCGGCCTGTCGTTCATCGAGGTGGACCGCGATGCCCATATCGACCGCACGATCCTGACGACGACGGAGAAGTTCCCCCGTGCCGTGCGCTACAACGACCATGCCGTGGCGCCGCGCGTGGGGCTGCGCTACCAGGCCACGCCGGATCTGCTGGTGTTCGCGAACATCTCCCGGTCGGTCGATCCGCCCGTGACGTGGCAGATGGGCAGTACCGGGGTGCCGTACATCCGCCCATTGAAGCCGCAGCGGGCCACCACGGGCGAGATCGGCCTGCGTGCCGGCAGCGAGGCGCACGAAGGAACGCTGTCCGTCTACCGCTCCTGGATCAGCGACGAACTGCTGTCGACGGTGGTGCGGCAGGCCAGTGCCGGCGTCGATGCGCTGATCGCCAACGCGAACGCCAGCAAGACCATCCACCAGGGGATCGAGGCGGCGCTGACGTCGAAGCTGTGGAAGAACGCCGATGACGACCGCCTGAGCTACCGCCAGGCCTACACGTTCAGCGACTTTTATTACCGGGGCGATGCCCGCTACGGCAGGAACCAACTTCCCAGCCTGCCGCGGCACGTCTACCAGGGCGAGCTGCTGTATCAGCAGGCCGGTGGTTTCTATGCGGGCGTGAACACGCGCGCGATGTCGGGCTACTATGTGGACTATGCCAACAGCCTGAAGGCGCCGTCGGCCGTGATCTGGGCCGCCAAGTTCGGCTACGAGGCGCCGGGCAGGAAATGGAAGGCGTATCTCGACTTCCGCAACCTCGGCGACAGGCACTATGCCTCCGCCGCCAGCACGGTCGATAACGCCCGGGGGCTCGACTCCGCCAGCTTCTATCCCGGGGATGGCTTCTCGGTGTACAGCGGGGTGGTGTACCGGTTCTAGTCTCCGGCCATGGCGCCACCCTCCTTCCGGACGGTGGCGCGCAAGGCTGGCGACTGGAACCTCAGGCGGCTTTTGCGGTGTCGGCCGGATCGTCCTTGCGCCGCTGCAGCACGAAGATCGGCTGGGCCCACTGCGTGTCCTTCTTCTTCTTGCTCGTGATGAGCGTGAGTTCGGAAGGATCGTAGACGTCCGTGTTGTGCGTCAGCGGCGTCGTCATCAGGTACTGGGCATCGGTGTTCTTCAGGAACTCGCCGACCAGCTGGATGTTGCGGATGTCCAGGTGGGCAAACGGTTCGTCGATGAACACGAAGCCGCCCGAACCTTCGTCGGACTTCAGCAGGCCGATCAGCAGCACCAGCGACTTCATCACCTGCTGGCCGCCGGAGGCTTCGCCGTCGTTCATGCCGATCACGCCCTTGCCGTCGAACTTGAAGCGCACGTGCAGGCCGGCCTGGGCCAGCAGCAGGTCGTCGTTCTCCAGCTTCACGGGGTCGGCATGGACCTCGATCTTGGCCAGTTCGCCCAGCTCCTTGATGTTCTTGGTGTACTGCTTGATCGTGTAGCGCAGCCGCTCGATGTAGGCGCCGCGGGCGTTCCCCGTCGCTTCGATCGCGCGGTTGTTCTGGTAGCGGCGTTCCTCCGTTTCCGATTTGCGGGACGACAGCTGCTCGCTCAGGCGCCCGTACTGGTCGATCACGGTGGCATCGAGCTCCCAGTCGTCGCGCGCCAGGCTGGCCTGCAGGCTGGCGATGCGCAGGTCCACCTGGTGCGCATTGTGGTGCTGCGCCACGAGGGCCTGCCGGCGCGCCGGACGGCGCCAGCCGGCCGGCAGGTGCTTCCATTGGCGGCGCAGTGCCAGCAGTGCACGGGCGTGGTCGGAGCGCTGGTCGAGCATGCGCTTGTAGTTCAGGCGCATGCCGGCTTCCGCTTCCGAGAGCGCCATGCGCGCGCCGTTCCACGCGCCGTCGGCACGCGTGCGCGCCACCGTGGCGTTCTTCATCAGGCCCTGCAGCTCGCCCAGGCGGGAACCCACTTCCAGGCGTTCCGAACGCAGCGGCACGGCGGTACGCGCCGCCTCGTCGAATTCATCGGCACGGGCGGACAGCTCCTTCACCGCATCCACGCCGGCCACGCGGGCCTTCAGCGCGCTGGTCTCGGCGGCCAGCTTGCTGATCTGCAGCGTGAACTTGTCTTCTTCCGCTTCCAGCGCCGGCAGGTTGCGCGCGATGGCTTCCTGGCGCTGCGTGCGGCCGGCCGAACCGAAGCGGTAGCGCGACACTTCCACGAACAGCGAGCGGCCGCCGCGGCGTTCCTTGTGGTACGCGTCCGGCGTGATCCATTCCTCGATGTTGCCGAGCTTCGCGCCCTCTTCCACCGAATCGACGCGCGTGATGCGCGACAGCTGCTCGATCAGCCATTCCGGGGCCCGCGCGGAAAACCGCACGACCGACAGCAGGCTGGCGTTCTTCGGCTCGTGCGCCTTCACGCATTCCGGCACGATGAAGTGACGGTAGCGCTCCTTCTCGGCCAGGCGATACGCGGCGGAGGCGTCAGACGCGTTCTCCAGCAGCACCACGGACGCGTAACCACCCAGTACGCCTTCCACGGCGCCCTGCCACTTCGGATCCGTGACCTCGACGATATCGGACAGCATGGCGTGCGGGATGTTCGCATCGCGCAGCACGCGGCGCATCTGGCGCACATTGTCCGGCTCCGGCATTGCCGTCTTGCCCTGCAGCGCGGCGATGGTGGCCTTGTCGGCCGCGATGCGCGACGACACGGCGTCACGCGACGCGCGCAGCTTGCCCAGCTCCGCTTCCTTCGCTTCCAGCTGGACGGCGATGTCGGCCACGTCGGCGCCGGCTTCGCTGGCCATCTTCTGCAGGCGCGACTTCTGTTCGATCAGGCTGTCCAGCGGCTTGATCTTGGCGTTCAGCGCGGACAGGCGGTTCTGCAGGACCGTCGACTCCTGTTCCAGCAGCGTTTCCTGCTGCTGCGCATCCTGCAGCAGCGCCGCGTGGCGTTCCACCTCGCGGCGGCGGTCGGCGATCACCTGGTCCACCTGCGACAGGGGCTTCTTCGACTCGCGCAGCTGGCGGCCGATGTTGTTGGCCTTCTCGCGCGCCTCGTGGTATTCCAGCGACGGCAGCACTTCTTCCTGCAGGTTGCGGCGTTCCTTGTGCAGGGTTTCCCACTGGTGGTAGTTGGCCACGCGCAGGCGCAGCCCTTCCAGGTTGGCGCGCGAGCCGTCCAGCTCCGCCTCGAAGCGCTTCAGCTCTTCTTCCGTGTCGCGCTGGTGGCGCTTCGCCTCGTCGTACGCGTCCAGCACTTCCTTGTCGCCGAACACCTGGAACACCAGGTCCAGCAGCTGGCGCGGCGCGTATTCGCACAGCTTGTCCGTTTCGCCCTGCTCAAGGGCCAGAACTTTCGCCATCGCCGGCGACAGGCCCGCATTGGCAAGGCGTTTGCGGTAGTTCTCGACACCGAGCCAGTCGTTGGCATCGGTGACTTCCTCGATCTCGACATTCCCGGGGCGCATCAGGTACTGGCGCTTCCAGTCGCCGCCGTTCTTCTGGATCTGGCAGAACAGCGTGACTTCGTCCTCGGCAAAGAAGCCGCTGGAGCGGAACGGCCGGTTCGACAGCTGCCGGCCCACGGCGCTGTTGTCGACGACGGCGCGCAGCCAGGCGCTCTGCTGCCCGGAGTGGCGCGCGTAGTGTTTATAGGTGCGCCCCATCGAGCAGTCCAGGCCGAACAGCGTGCGCAGCGCGTCGAGCAGCGTGGTCTTGCCGGACCCGTTCTGGCCGGCGATCGTGATGATCTTGGCGTCCAGGGGAATGTTCTTGATGCGCTGCCAGTAGTCCCAGTGGACCAGCTCCAGCGATTTGATGTGAAACATGGATCAGCTCCGGTTTTCTGGTTCGTCGGCGGCGGTGTCGTCGTTCGACGATGCGGCGGCGGTGGCATCGCGGATCGCGGCGGCCACTTCGTCTTCCGCCGCCTCCACCGCGGCTTCCGCTTCATGCGCGGCGGCCAGCACGGCGCGGGGAATGTGCACCACCTGGGCCGGCGCGCGCTTGAACACTTCGGCCAGCGCGCCGTTGATGATGCGTTCCTTCAGCAGGTCCGTGTCCATCAGCAGGTCCAGCAGCGGGCCTTCGACGAGGATGTCGCCGCGGCGTTCGATGAAGCCCAGCTTCGACAGGATGCCCAGGTTCATGTCCATGCGCGTCTTCTTGCCCAGCTTGTCGCCGAAGTCGGCCAGCAACGCCTTGTACGGGATGCCGATCGACGTGTCTTCCGCGCGCGGCACGGGCTTCTCGTTGCCGAACATGTCGTCCTGGTCGTCGTCCGCATGCTGGTGGGTTTCCTGCCGCTCGCGCTTGGGCAGGATGATCAGCGCCCACAGCACGACCAGCAGCGCCACGCCGTCGCGGGCCAGGCCGAAGTTATTGTTCTGCCACGTGTCGCGCGCGCCGAAGATCTTCGGCTCGATGGCACGGTGCAGCGCCAGCGTGACGTGGTCCGCATACACGTTGTCGAGCAGCTTCAGGCCGGTGGCCAGCAGCCGCGCATCGACCTCCTGGCGGAACAGTTCGTCGGACAGCGCGCGCTTCACGAGCTTGTCGTCGCGGCGCAGCGTCTGGTGCGTCAGCAGGCGCGCGATCAGGATCTGGGAATCATCATTCATCGGGTCAATTCTCTTCCTTGCCGCTTTCGGTCGAATCGGGGGATGGCGGGGGCGGTGCAAACAGCGACAGGCTGGCCAGCGACATCGCGGCCACCTCCATGTCGTCCAGCTGCACCATCATGTCGGTGGGCGCGAACTGCAGCGGCAGGCGCGCCAGGTCGGCCGTCGCGCCCTGCAGGCTTGCTTCTCCCTCATCACCCAGCAGGGGCAGCATCGAGGCGCGGTAGGATGCGACCGCGAAGCTGGCCGGCAGCAGCGCCTCGTGCACCTTGATGTCGCGCGGCGACTCGTCGGCGATGCTGGGGAAGTTGTTCAGCGTGGCGAAGTCGGACAGGCGGGTCAGCCAGTCGTCCAGCTCGCGCTGCATCGGGTGGCCTTCGTCCATCGTCAGCGGCGCGTTCTCGCCGGACGGCAGGCCGCCCACGGCGCTGGCCACGCGTTCGGTCAGCAGCTCCGTCTCGGCCACGTCGATCATCTCGGCCGGCGTGATGAACAGGGGTTTCACGGGCTGCTCGATGGCGTCTTCCGCCAGCGAAGCCAGGTCGCTGTGGGCCAGCAGCCAGCGCTTGATGTCGGTGGTCGACAGGCCGGACTGGCCCAGGTGCACGCGCTGCCGTTCGATCTGGTTCAGCGCGCGCGAGAACATGCCCTGCATGTTCAGCAGCGAACTCTGGGCGCGGCCGATGGCCTGCGCGGCACGCTGGGTGGCCGCATCGGCATTCTCGTCGCTGGTGATGGCGCGCAGGATCTCCGAGCCCTTCTCGACCCAGTCGCACGCCGTGTGCCATTTTTCCTGCGACTCGCGCAGGCGGAACTCGGAACCGGAGGCGATCGCGTCGCGGAATTCCTCCGTCAGGTCGGTCAGGCGGCCCAGCAAATGCTGCAGCTGCTCGACCGTGACGCCGCCCACGGCCTGGGCACCGGCCACCTGCGACAGCAGGAAGCCCATGCCGGCGTCCTCGTCTTCCTGCTGGCCGAGGCCGAGCAGGCCGTCCAGCGCGGAGAGCACGTTGCGCGCCATCGGCGTGACGCGGTAGACGCCCTGCTGCGCATCCCAGGCCAGCAGCTGGTTGGTACGCAGGCGCATCAGCACCGTTTCCAGGCTTTCCGGCAGCAGGTAGGCGAGGCGGGTGTTGATGTCCGCTCGGGAGAAGGCGGTGGACGAGGTGTCGGTCGCCAGCTCGCGCAGCACCAGCAGGCGCACCAGCACGCTGTCGAAGCCGCCGTGGAACAGCGCCGTGAACACCTGCAGCAGCGGCTGCGCGCGCTTCAGGTGGAAGACCTGCTCGATCTCGTCGACGGCGACGTGCGGCTGGAAGTGCGCCTGGAGCGAATCGGGATGCAGGGCATCCTGGGCATCCATGGCATGGTGGTCGGTAGCCGAGGCTGCGCTGGCTGTCGCGTTCGAAGAATGACTCATTGCGCTCCGGGTAACTGGCGTCCTGATGCAAAGCTGACAAGGCTCGTGGACTCAGGCGGGGGCGTCAGTATACCAGTTCGGGGCGTGGCTTCGGAAACCGGGGACAGACCCCTGTTTTGAAGAAATTTCCTGAAAACAGGGGTCTGTCCCCGGTTATTTTTTGCTGATCTTCTCGAGCAGCTGCTCGAACGAGTCGCCGTCATCTTCCGTAAACACCAGCCGCACGGGATACCACTCCTGCGACGGCGCCAGCCACAGGTCGACGCGCTGGCCCTTGTCCTTCTTCGGTGGCGCCTTGGTGAAGTGGAGGGCCTTCAGTTCGCCCAGGCCGGTGCGGATGGTTTCGGTGCCGACCACCTTGAAGGTCCACGTGTCGGCGCCCCGGCGGCCAGCCACGAACAGCTTCCATTCGGAGCCGGCCGTGAACCTGTCCGGCGCGGCGCGGGCCAGGGCGGCCAGCTGCCAGGCGGCGCTGCTGCGGTCCTGCTCGCCGCCCCTCAGGGGTGCGGTGTCGTCGCTGTCGGCGAACGCGATGGTCTTCGTGTCGCGCCTGAACGTGGTGGTGCTGGCGCCCTTGCGGAGGCGCTTTTCGTAGTACGTATCCGGCGCCAGGCCGTAGGCATCCACCGCGCCTTCGCTGCGGTACTCCAGCACCTTGCCGAACAGGCCGGAGCGGGCTTCCGTCACCAGCAGGTATTTGCCGCCGCCCTGCTGCCACGTGATTACGCCATTGCCGGTCAGTGGAATGCCGTGGTTATTGGCCTTCACGGTGTACGTGAGTTCCGCCGAGGGCGGCAGCTCGAACGGGCGCTTGACGCTCGGGTGGTCGTCCTGCGCGGCAGCCAGCGGTGCCAGCGGAAGCAGTGCGGCCAGCGCCAGGGCGCCCAGGGTGTACTTCTTCTTCATCGATGTGCTTTCGTTGGAATCAGTGCAGGTGCTTATTGCAGATGATTATTGCAAATGATTAGTGCAGGTGATCAATGCAAGATCGTCGTGACGGTCTGCGTGGTGACGGCGCCATTGCCTTCCGTATTGCGGATCTGGACCGGATACCAGTCCAGGCTGGGCGCCAGCCAGATATCGAGCCGCGCGTTGTAGCTGCCCGGCCGCGGCGGCCGCGCCAGCCGCCACGTGACGAGCCGGCCCATCTTCGTTTCCAGTTCCTCTTCGCCCACCAGCTGGAAGCGGTACACGGTGGCGCCGCGGTCCTCGCCCACCTGGATGTCGATGTCGCCGGCGAACTGGTTGACGTCGCCCCGGCCGATGGCGGCCAGCTGGAACGGCACCGTGGCCTTGTCCTGCGCGCCCGGTGCCAGCGGCGCGCTGGCCGTGCTGGCCGAGAACGTGATGCGCTTGCCGTCGTGGTCGAAATGCGTGGCCGTCATCGACCGGCTGCGCCGCTTCTCCGTCGTCTTCACGGGCGCGATGCCGGCATCGTCGATGGTGCCCTCGCTCGTGAGATTGAGCAGGTCGACCCGCGCCACCAGCATGCTGATGCCCACATCCAGGCCAACCTGGTAGGTACCGCCACCCACCTGCCAGCGCATGTCCGCCACGCCGTTCCATTTGGTGCCGTTCGCATCGGTGCGCTTCACTTCCAGCTCGAAGCGGGCCGATGGCGGCGGATTGACGCGGAAGCGCCGCCCGGCGGGCAGCGCCGATTCTACCGCCGGCGGCTGCGGCGCGGCGCCGGCTTGCGGCGGCGGTGGCGTCACTGCGGGTGCCGGCGGCGTGGCGACGACCTGCGGCGCCGGTGCCGGCGCGGGCTCGGCGAGCGCTTCCTCCAGCGGGGCAACGCCCTCTGCGGAGGGCTCGGCGACGGGATCGGGCGGCGGTGCCGGAGCCGCGGGTGGGGCGTGGCGCGGCGCTCGGCGCACGGGTGCGGCTTTCGGCGCCGGTTCTGCCTGCGCCTGCGCCTGCGCGACGGGAGGCCGTTCCGGCAGCGCCAGGCGCAGCTGGGCACCCACGGTCATCGGCCGCATCGGCTCCTGCGGCCGCTCCGGCGTGCCCAGGCGGTTGCCCAGCCAGTCGATCGTCACGTAGTGCAGCGCCAGCGTGGCCGCGCACAGCACCGCCACCCGGCGCTGCCGCGAAAGGAAGGAAACGATCGTCATGCCCGCTAGTGTAACGGTTCCGACTGCGGGACGCAGCCGTGCGCCGGAGGCGGATTTTGCCGTCAGGCGGCCGTATCTGCTACGCTAGGCGAAGCGGTGCGCCACGCATCCGGCACAACACGCGCCGCTAGCGCGCCAATACCCACTCAGGAGACAGCCATGAGCACACCACAGATGCCCCCTATTCCCGGTGCCGCCGTGATGACGGATACGCTCGATTTCGTCAAGAACCTGTGGGGCAGCATGGGCGTGCCCGGCCTGGCCACGCCCACCCTGTCGGTCGATGAGCTGGACAAGAAGATCGCCGACCTGAAGGCGGTGGAATCCTGGCTGAACCTGAACACCACCATGCTGCGCAGCAGTATCCAGGCGCTGGAAGTCCAGCGCGGCACGCTCGCCACGCTGAAGTCGATGGGCCAGACGCTGGCCGATTCGCTGCAGCAGAAGGCCGACCGGCCGGACAAGTCGCTGTTCGACGCCAATCCGTATGCCGCCGCGTTCTTCCAGCACATGGAAGCGGCGCAGGCGGCAGGCAGTACACCACCGAAGCCGCCGGCCGCAAAGCCGGAACCCGTGCCACCCGCCGCGCACGGCCTGCCGAAACCGGACCTGGCCAGTGCCGCCGCCGCGCAGATGGCCAATCCGGCCGCCTGGTGGAACCTGCTGCAGGAGCAGTTCACGCAGGCCGTGAGCTCGGCGATGGCCACGGACGGCAAGCCGGGCGGCGCCGCCGCACCGGGCGCGGCCCGGCCGGAAGAAGCGAAAGCGGCAGCGGACCTGCCGCGCAAGCCGGCGGCGCGCAAGCCGTTGCAGAAGAAGGAGTGAGCGCCTAGCCGGCCGCCGCCTCGGCATCGAACTCCGCATCGAGTTCCTCGGCCGTGGTGCCCGGCACCAGCGCCTGCAGCTGTTCGACCAGCAGGGCGAACCGCTGCTGGCCCGGTGCCAGTTTGTCGACGTGCATCAGCACCGCGTTCGCCTCCAGCATCAGCGCCTCGTCGTGGCCGCTGTGCTGCATCAGGTTGATCAGCATCTGCGCCGAGTTGAACAGGATGCGCATATTGTCCGGCAGCCGCGCGCGCGATTCGCGCATCCACGCCACCGCTTCCACCAGCTTGCCGGTCTTCCACAGCAGTACGCCCTGGTTCATCACCTCGGACGCTTCCTTGCGCGCGACCGCGATCAGGTCGACGCCCTCCTCGCTCATGCGCGCCCGGTCGAACAGGCGCTGTACTTCGTCCACCAGCACCTGGTTGTCGTGGTTGTTGCGCACCACGTGGCACAGCAGCTCGACCGGTGCCTCCTTCACGCCCACCGCGAACAGAAGCGTGGCCATCTCGATGCAGATGGCCGTTGGCGGCCGCTCCGGATCCTTCTCCAGCAGCGCCGCCAGCTCGTCGCCGGACTTGCGAGCGCGGCGGAAATCACCGCTCTCGTGGAAGACCAGGCCTTCGGTGATCTTGCTGCGCAGGAGTACGTGTTCGTCGGTGAAATCGCGCTGCGCCACGGCCAGCAGGCGCAGCGCCTCCTTCGTGTCGCCCTTCATGCCGCACACGCGCGCCATGCCCAGGTAGGCATCGACGGTGCGGCGGATCGAGTACTCGCCGATCGCCATGCACTTGCGGAACGCATGCTCGGCCAGCGGGATATTGCCGATGCGGAGCGCCGCGTTGCCCAGGCTGCGCTGGCGCGGCACGGAGTTCGGCGACAGCTTGGCCGCCTTGCCCAGCACGTCGCAGGCATCCTCGTGGCGGCCCATCAGCTCGAGCGCATGGGCCAGCTGGTCGTAGGCGTCGATATAGAAACGGTTTTCCGCGATCACGGCCTGGAACATCTGGCGTGCCACCTCATGGTCGCCATTGGCGAGGCGGATCCTGCCCAGGCCCGCGCGGGCCCAGTTGAACTCGCGCTCCTCCAGCAGGCGTTCGTAGACGAGGCGCGCCTTTTCCGTTTCGCCGGCCTTCAGCAGCAGCGTGGCCTTCATGCGCATCAGGTCGATCTCGTGCACCTTGTGCCGGGCGATCTGCGCGTCGCACAGCTTGGCCGCGCGCAGGTAGTCCTTCTCGATGTAGGCCGCGTCGATCTGCTGGAAGATCTGCTTCTTGTGCCACACCCGGTTCAGCCGCGTGAGCATCACGCCTTCCGTGATCGGCTTGATGATGTAGGCATCCGGCTGGTGTTCGGCCGCCCCCATCACGGATTCCACGCTCTTCTCGGCCGACACCATCAGCCACACGCTGCTGGGGACCATCAGGTTGCGCACGCGCGCTTCCTCCAGCACCTGCTGGCCGTTCTTGCCCTCGCCCAGGTTGAAGTCGCACAGCACCACGTCGTAGTGCAGGCGCGCGAGCAGCGTCATCGCCTCGCCACCGGACGAAGCCTGGTCGATGTGCCGCGCCCCCAGGTTGCGCAGCGCCTCGCGCAGCAACTGGCGGATGCCGACGAAATCGTCGACCACCAGGTAGCGCTTCTCGCTCCAGTCCACGCTGGCGATCTCCGCCACCGGGGCGCCGCTCGCGGTGATGTAGGTGCTGGTCATGGCGTCACCGGAATCATCATGGCAAGGGTCATGGCAAAACCAGCACGAAGCGGCCGCCGCCCAGCGGTCCGCCATTCTCCAGCCCGATGCTGCCGATGACGTCACTACCGCCAGCGTGACGGCGCCGGTGCATCTTCGCCACTTCGCTGGCAAAGAACAGTCCCAGGCCACTGCTGTTGGTGAGGAAGTTCACGCCCTGGCCCACCGCCGCGCCGGCCTGCAGCATCGACGGCGGGAAGCCCATGCCGTTGTCCTCCACGGTGCATTCCAGCAGCCCGTCGCGCTCGAAGATGGCCAGGCGGATGCGGTCGCGCGTGTAGCGCACGGCGTTGTGGATCGCGTGCGCCAGCACGCCGATGACGAGGTCTTCGTCCAGTGTCCACAGCAGGTCCGGCGGGAAGTCGACTTCCAGCGTCACGCCCTTCGACGCCAGCAGCACGCGCGCCTGGCTGGCCACCTGCTGCACCAGCTCCTGCACGGGCACCGTGTTCGGGTCGAACGGATACGTCGGCTTGCCCACCTCCTTGTACAGCGCCAGCAGCTGCATCAGGTTGTCGGACAGGCGGCGCGTCTGGTACAGCATGTGCGCCAGTTGCGGGTAGGCGGGATCTTCGGCCGGCGCGCCGGGCGCGGCCGGCCGGTCGAGCAGGTTCTCCAGCGTGCCGCCCAGCACGCTGATGGAATTCTTCATGTCGTGCACCGTGGAAGCCAGGAACACGAACAGCTCGGGGGAACCGCCTTGATCTTCCGTCATCACTCCGCCGTTTGCGCTGTTACGCCTGATTACAGAGCGGCAATTATATCGGCGCACTCCCGGGAAACCGGACTTTGTGGCGCAAATCGCAAGCGATTCGGCCACATTTATGGCGCGCCTGCGACACTCCGGCGCCGCGCCTTCAGCAGGAAGCGCCCGGGATCGAGCGCTGCGACGAGCGTCGCTTCCAGCGGCGGCGCCGCGCCTTCCAGCTGGGAGGCCAGCAGTTCGGCCGCCAGCGGTGCCCAGATCAGGCCGCGCGACGCATAGCCCAGCAGGCCGTGCAGGTTCGGATGGCGCGGCACGTCGCGCAGGCGCTCGGGCTGGCCCGGCGCGGCGTGATCGGGCAGCGCGCCCACCAGCGGCAGGCGGTCCGGCGCCATGCAGCGCAGGCCCACGCGGCCGGCCAGCGGCGGCTCGGCCGGCAGCCGTGCCGCGCCCAGGATGTCACGCGCGCGTTCCAGGTTCTCCCGCTGGCTGGCCGGGTCCAGCGCGCGGTCGGCGCTCTTGTCGTAGGTGGCGCCGACGCTGACGATGCCGTCCACGGCCGGCGTCATGTAGGCCTCGCGGCACACGACCAGCGGCAGGTGCGGCGCGTCGTCCGCCGGCAGGTGCGTGACCTGGCCGCGCATCGTGTACAGCGGCAGGCCGGCCGTCTGCGCCAGGTCCATCGCGCCGGCGCCATTGGCGACGATCACATGCGCGCCCGCGGCGATCACGGTGCCGTCGGCGCTCATCACGAGCCAGCGCTCGCCGGCCCGTTCCAGCCGGATCGCTTCTGCGTGAAAGACACGCTGCAAGCGCGCACCGCAGGCGGCCAGCATGGCGCGGCACACGGAAGCCGGGTTGGCCCAGCCGCCCTGCGCGAACAGCCAGGCACCGTGCGGCGTGCCGGAGCCCAGCAGCCGCGACGCCGCTGCGGCATCGAGCCAGCGCACGTATTCGTCCGGATAGCGCCACGCCTCGGCGACCTCCTTCTGCAACGCCGCGTGTTCGGCATCGCGCGCCAGTTGCAGCACGCCGCACTCTTCGCCAAGGATCGGTGCGCTGCCATCGGCAGCCATACCGCCCAGCGCCCCCCAGCGGCGCAGCGCGTAGAGGTAGGCGGCGCGGGTCAGCCGCGTGGGCAGATTGTCGTCGCGCGACAGCAGCGGCATGAAGATGCCGGCGCGGTTGCCGGAGGCTTCCTGTGCGGGTTCTGCGTGGCGCTCGACCAGCGTGACGTCCCAGCCCCGCGCGCACAGGCGCTCGCAGGCCGCGGCACCGGCCACGCCGGCACCGATGACGACCGCGCTGCGCACCGGCGGCGCGGGCCGTGGCGGCTGCGGCTTGCGGCTCGTGTAGCGGGCCTGCAGCGGAGCGGTTGCGGCCTCCCACGAAAAGCCGGCGGCGCGCAGGCTGCGGCGCCAGTCCTCGTCGCCCGGGCAGGTGACCAGCCGCGCATCGGGCACGGCCAGGCGTGCCAGCGCGCGCAGTGCCGGCAGTGGGAAGGGCACGATGAATTCATCCACCCGCGCCGCAAGCTCGGCGAGCAGCGTGTCGACGGGGCCGATCGCCACGTCGAGGACCGTGCGGCCATCATCGAGTTCGATGCGGTGCAGGCCCGGCACGGCGGTCGGCCAGTGCGATGCCAGTTGCGCCGGTGCCGGCGGGAGGTGATCGAACAGCGCGATGTAGTGCAGCCGGCCGCCCTCCCCGCGCGCCTGCGCGAAATGTGCGAAATGGGCGCCGTCGCCGAAGCCCAGGTCGAGGATGACGCGGTCAGCCAAGGCGCGCACACTCCTCGTGGCGGAAGCAGGCGGCATCGTGGTCGTTGACGATTCCGATGCCCTGGAGGTAGGCGTAGACGATCGTCGAACCGACGAACTTGAAGCCCCGCCTGGCCAGGTCCTTCGAGATGCGGTCGGAGAGGTCCGTTTTCGCGGGACGGTCGGCCGGCGTGGCGATGTGGTTGCACAGGGGCTTCCCCTCCACCCAGTCCCACAGGTAGCCATCGAGCGTCTGCCCTGCCTCGCGCAGCCGCAGGTAGGCCTGCGCATTGGTGATCGCCGCGGCGACCTTCAGCCGGTTGCGCACGATGCCGGGATCGGCCAGCAGCGCCGCCACCTTGTCCGGTCCATAGGCGGCGATCTTCACGGGGTCCCAGCCGTCGAAGGCCAGGCGGTAGGTGGCGCGCTTGTTGAGGATGGTCTCCCACGACAGCCCGGCCTGCGCGCCTTCCAGGTTCAGCATCTCGAACAGGCGCCCTTCGTCATGGCATGGCACGCCCCACTCCTCGTCGTGGTAGGCGAGATAGCGGGGGTTGGCCGGATTGGCCCAGGTGCAGCGGACGATGGACATGGCGGGATCCGTGGACGAAAGCCGCCAGTATAGAGGCTGGGCGCGCGCCCGCCGCGGCGGGCGGCTTACAGTTCGAGCCGCGCGACGGCCGCCACGAGGGCGTCATAGCAGGCCGGATCGAGCGCCGTGCCGACCGTCTTGCCCATCATTTCGAGCGCCTGCGGGATCGGGATGGCGCCGCGGTACGGGCGCTCGGCCGTGATCGCATCGAAGATATCGGCCGTGGTGATGATGCGCGTCTCCAGCGGGATGTCGACCGCATGCAGGCCGCGCGGATAGCCGGTGCCATCGAGCTTCTCGTGGTGCGCGCCGGCGATGCGGGCCAGCTCGCGGAAGGCGCCGATGCGGCCCAGGATCGTTTCCGTGTATTCGGCATGCAGGCGCACCGCTTCCCACTCGGCGCGGTCGAGCGAGCCGGCCTTGTCCAGCACGCTGTTGCTGACGCCCAGCTTGCCCACGTCGTGCAGCACGGCGCCGCGGCGCAGCCAGCGGCGGTCGCCTTCGGACATGCCCAGCTGCTCGGCGATCATGTCCGTGTACAGCGCAACCCGGGCACTGTGCCCGCTGGTGTACGGGCTTTTCGAATCGACCACCTGGCCGAAGGCGGTGGCGATATCGTCGAGGTAGTCTTCGTCCAGCGGCACCGCGTGGCCGGACGGCTCCAGCGCCCGCACGGCCGCGTCCACGTCCGGGGAGGCCAGCACGCGCCAGAATGCTTCATCGGCCGCGATGGCATCGAAGGCCGCCACCAGTGCCGGATCGAACCACTGGCCGGACCGGGCGCGCGCTTCACGCAGGGCCGCCGCACGGCCGTCGGCGGTATGGAACACGTCGATCACCTGGGCCAGCAGAGCGATGCGCGCATACAGCGGAATCGCTTCGCCCGTCAGGCCGTCGGGCCGGCCGCCGCCATCGAAATGCTCGTCGAGGCTGTAGATGCCGTTCGCCACGCCGTCGGAAAAACGCAGCAGGCGGGCGATGTCCGCGCCCCGTTGGCAGCGCGTGGCGATCAGTTCGTCGGTGATGCGCTTGCCGTCGCGCAGGATGGTCAGCACGCCGCGGAAGCGCTCGGCCAGGCCGGCGTTCAGGCCGGTGTGCTTGAGCACGAACGCCAGCACCTGCGGCAGGCTGGTGCCGATCGTCTTGAACTCGCGCTTGAAGGACAGGTCGTCCGTCAGGTACAGCTCGCAGATGCGCGCCGCATTGCTGCTGCAGCCCAGGTCCTTCAGCAGCAGCGTGTAATACAGCTCCCACAGTTCATGCTGCGTCATGCCGGCGTGCCGGCCGATCGCCATGCCGATCCAGCAGGCGCGTACGCAGTGCCCGGCGGGCTGGCCTTCGGTGATGTCGAGCGCATAGCTGAGCGCGCCGATCAGTTCGGAGAGCTGCAGCGACGATGCCTGGGGCTGGCCGGGATGGGAAAGTTTCATTGCACACCAGAGTGTAGACGTACGGAAACTTATTGTACGTGCGGCGGTGCGCGGCGGCACGCCGGGTGCCGACTTTTTGCCGCGCCGCGCAACACTCGGGACGGAAAGTTGGCCGTAATGTCATCCTGGCTTTGCACCGAAGGTAAGATGACGTTTCGTCATCTGCGGAGGTGTACATGCAATTCGAAGCACGCCTGGAATGGCAGCGCAACGGCCATCCCTTCCTGGACCAGAAATACAGCCGCGCCCACGAGTGGGTCTTCGATGGCGGCCTGCGCGTGCCGGCGTCGTCGTCGCCGCTGTCGGTGCCGCTGCCGATGTCGGTGGCCGACAATGTCGATCCCGAGGAAGCGCTGGTGGCCGCCGTGTCCAGCTGCCACATGCTGTTCTTCCTGTCGATCGCGGCAAAGAAGGGCCATACGGTCGAAAGCTACATCGACAACGCCGTGGGCCTGCTGGAAAAGCTGCCGAACGGCCGGCTGGGGATGACGAACATCACGCTGCGCCCGGACATCGCGTTTGCCGGCATGGCGTGGCCCAGCGAGGAGGAGATCGCGGCCATCCACCACGAGGCGCATGACAAGTGCTACATCGCCAACTCGCTGCGCTCGGAGATCACGATCGAACCGGCCATCGAGCCCGAGCAGTAGGCGAAAAAAAGGCCCCGGCCGGAGCCGGAGCCTGTCTGCGGCGAGCGCTGCGCGCGCCGCGCTCACTTGCTCACTTGCTTACTTGGTTGGATTCGCCGGGCTGGCCGGGTTGTCCGTATTGCCGCTCGACTGCTGCTGCGTGCCGATCTTGTCCTTGTTCATCGGCATGGCGGAGCCGCCCGTGCTGCCGCTGTCGCTCATGCCCGAGCTCTTGCCCTTCATGCCGGCAGCCAGCTTCTCGACGTGGCCCATGTGCTGGTCGATGGTCGGCTGCAGCTTGGCGGCCAGGCCCTTGACGTCCGCATCCTTGGCGCTCTTCTGGGTCTTCACGACCAGCGCATGCGCCTCCTTGTGGCTCTTCACGCCGGCCATGTCGATATAGGCCTTGTCGAATTTGTCGGCCGGGGTGGCTTCCAGTTTCTTCGCCATGGCCTTGTGCTTGGCATCCGGCTCGCTCGGCAGCGTGACGTTCTTGGCCTGCGCCACGGCCTTCACTTCGTCCAGGCCCTTGCCGTGGTCATCGACCATCTGCTGGGCAAATGCCTTCACTTCCGCGTTCTGCGATTTCTGCAGCGCGATCTTGCCTGCATCGACTTCCGCCATGTTGGCGATCGCCATGTCCTTCAGCGCCTTTTCATCGGCTTTCGCCAGCGATTGTGCATAAGCCGTGCCCATGCCCATCAGGACGGCGAGCAGCGGTACAGCCAGGTATTTCTTTGCCTTGTTCATGTTTTCTCCCTGTATCTTCCAAACTGCCAATATGCAACAAGTAACCGCAGCATCGATTCGCTGCAGCAATAAAATTGCCGCTTCCAGAACCCTTATTATTTTTTTAAGTTTAGAAATGCATTCTACGGGCGTCGATGGAAGAGTGACGCACTACAGGGAAAAGTTTGCAAATGGAATGAAAACCGGCCGCGCGAGGCGGCCGGCAAGGTAGAGCACGGTGCCGAAAGATCAGTTGGCGCTGGAATGCTTCACGAACGGCACGCGCTGGCTGGCTTCACGCAGGCGGGTACGCATCAGTTCCGGTGCGGCCGGACCGGGGGCGAACATGTAGTCCTCGTCGCTGATGGTGCGGCCGCTGCGGGCATCGACCAGGATCTGCTCGGCGGGCTGGCCCGTTTCCCGGTGCACCACCAGCAGGCTGGCGCCTTCCGGCGCCAGGTGCTCGTTGCCCCAGGCCACGAAGGCCAGCAGCACGGGCTTGAAGGCCCGGCCCTTCTCCGTGAGCAGGTACTCATAACGGGGCGGCCGGGCGCTGTACTGGCGCTTCTCCATCAGGCCGCCCGCCACCAGCCCGGCCAGCCGCCGGGTCAGCATGTTCGGGGCGATCTTCAGGCTTTTCTCGAACTCGTCGAAACGGGTCAGGCCGTAGAACGCATCGCGCAGGATGAGGATGCTCCACCATTCGCCTACCTTCCCGAGGCTGCGCGCGATCGGGCATGGCATCTGGCCAAAGTCGGTATGCTTCATTATTCCTCCACAAGTGTTCAAATAAAAATCGAACGTGCGCAACAGGCTCTGTTTTACCCCATAAATTAGCGCCGGAAACTATCGAATAATCACCGACTGCTTAAAAGATCAGAGCGTGCGACACATGATCCGGCAATACCGGCAAGTCCTTGATTTCACACGTTTGCGCGCCGAGAAAAAACCATCGCGCGAGGAGAAAACGGTCAGCGGGCCTTATATGCAGGCATAATGCGAAGGCATAATCAAACGTCGTTTTTTAGCCCTCATGTACCTGACCACCGATGCCACCGTGCGCGACATTCTGATCGTGGATGATTCCGCGTTCGAACAGCGCATGCTGGCCGACCTGCTCAGCGAAATGCCGTACCGCGTGGCCGTCGCCTTCAATGGCGAGCAGGGCTACCGGCTGGCCCAGGCACGCCGGCCGGACCTGATCCTGCTGGACGTGCGCATGCCCGACATGGACGGCTATGCCTGCTGCCGGCTGCTGAAGGCCAATCCCGCCACGCGCGACATTCCGATCATCTTCGTCAGCGGCATCGATTCGGCGCAGGAGCGCATCAAGGGCCTGCAGCTGGGCGGCGTGGATTTCGTCAGCAAGCCTTTCACGCCGGGCGAACTGGCCGCGCGCATCCATGTGCACCTGAACCTGATGCGGCGTCCCGACGCCATGTCCGTCCCGGGCAGCGAGCCGGCCACCTCGCCCGATCCGGAAGCGGTGACGGTGCGCGCGGCGATGCGCCTGATCGCCGACAACCTGGGCGCCCTGCCCGCGCTGGCCGAGATCGCCCGCAGCGTGGGCACCTACCGCGAAAAACTCAGCCAGCAGTTCCGCACCCACACGGGGCAGACGGTGTTTGCCTTCGTGCGCGAACAGCGCATCACGCGCGCCATGCAGCTGCTGAAGGAAACCGACTTCGACGTGCAGCACATCGCCCAGCTGGTGGGCTTCCGCAGCGCCGCCAACTTTGCCACTGCCTTCCGCGCCCGCACCGGCCAGTCGCCCAGCGCCTACCGCGTCGGCGGCACGGCGGGCGACCACCAGACCTCCTAGTCTGGATTTCCCCGTCGCCCGCTCCCGCCATCGATGCGCTGGCGGCGGCCGTCACGGGCGCCTTGCTGGCACTGCTGCGCCCTGTGCAGCCGGGGGGGGCGCCGGCCTGGCCTGGATCGCGGGCCGCTTCTGCCCGGGCGTGAAGGATGGCCAGCCCGTGACGGCCTGGACGCAGATGCAGTACGCCTTGGGTGCTCGAGTAAGCGGCTCAGCCGGGGCCGGCGCGCTTCATCTGCCGGTTCCACCACCACCACGACACGATCGCGTTGACCCAGTAGGCCGCATACAGCACGGCCGTCAGGTACAGGCCCCGGCTGGCATACAGCGGCACCGAGATCGTGTTCACCAGCACCCACACGGCCCACGTTTCGATGCGCCGCCCCATCAGCAGGAACTGCGCCACCACGGAGAACGCCAGCACGGCCGAATCGATGAACGGCGCGTAGGCATCCGTGAACTCGCGCAGCATCAGGCCATACGCCACGGTGGCGGCGATGCCGGCCAGCGCCAGTCCCGCCAGCGTCTTCGTGCTGGCCGACGTGATGGGCAGCGCGCCGCCGCCGGCGCCGCGCAGCCACTGCACCCAGCCCGCCACGCACGTGAGGATGAAGAACACCTGCAGCGCCACGTCCGCATACAGCTGCACGCCGTAGAACAGCAGCGCGAACATGGCACAGCCGACGATGCCGGTCCACCACGAGTGCACATTGTTGCGGCCGGCAAGGACGATGGACACGGCCATCACGGCGTTCGCGGCAATCTCGAGTGGGGACACAAAAGTTTCCTTTGCGGCAAAGTTTCGGCCATTGTCATGCAATACCCGCAAGATTGCAAACGGCCATTTGGCCCCGCGCCGGCCATCTGATACCGAAGTGAGCCGATACTGGTCTGTTGCCACCGGGACAGAACTCCGATACTGGCAACACGTCAATTCACTGCCGCCTTCCGGCCCACCGCAATGTCGCTGCAACTGCTTCCTCCCTCCTCCGGCCGTGCCGGCCGCCGTTTCGATGGCGTGCTGCCGATGAACACCGCTTTCCGCACCGGCGACATCCTCGTTGCCGGCAACGGCCTGTATTTCGCCACGCTGCGCGCCGATGGCACCTTCGCCGTGTTCCGTGGCATCGACGACAACGATCCCGCCGCCCTGCTGTGGAGCAGCGGCCGGCCGGGGGAGACGGGCCCCTACTTCGCCATCGTGCAAAGCGACGGCAACTTCTGCGTCTACCGGGAGACGGGCGACGAAGGCAGTGGCTTCGGCTGGCACTGGGGCAGCCAGATGACGGCCAAGGGCAACGCGTTCTACGGCACCATGCAGGAGGACGGCAATTTCTCCGTCCGCAAGGGCCAGGGCCCGGCCGACAGCTGCGGCCTGATCTGGGCCACCGGCGCCACCGACCGGGTCGAGAGCATCGTCGAGGTGCTGCATATCGAATACGACCTGGGCAACGCCTGCGTGCTGCGCACCAGCCCGTCGAACGTGTACAACGAAACCGTCGTCAACTGCGACAAGGACCAGAAGCAGCACCGCCTGCGCGGCACCATCTCCGTGACCACCACGACCGCCTGGAACAACGACATCACTGCCCGCTACAGCGCGGATGCCCATTTCCGCGCTCCCGTTCCCGTGGTGGATGGCGAGGCCATCGAGCTGACCGGTGCACCCACGCCCTTCCTGCCGGATGCCGCCTTCAGCGCCAGCAGCAGCTGGCATTTCGATACGCCGGTGGACGTGGCGCCGAACGCCTCGCTGCGCTCGGCCGTGTCGGTGACGTATTCGACGATCTCGGTGCCCTACGTGCTGCTGGCGGCACTGCGTTTCGAATCGGGCGCGCGCGTGGTGGGCCCGCTGAAAGGCTCGTTCCGCGGCACCAATCCGCACGGCACGCGGGCCAGCTTCGTGCCGCACGACCCGCTGCCGGACAATGCGCGCATGTTCGAACGCCGCCTGCAGGTACGCGCCGGTAACTGACTGGCTGCATCCGTTGCCGGGCCGCGTCAGTCGGCCCCGCGGCCCGCCCCCGGGGGATGATCGGCAAGGTGCGCAGTGCTATAGTGACCGGCTATGAGCACCGACCCGTCCGCCTCTGCCGAATCTGCCGTCGAAGCCGCCGCCGCGGATGGCCGCGTGCTGCTCGATGCGGCCCTGCTGAAGGGGTGGCGCAAGGCGCGCGGCCTGTCGCAGGAAGCGCTGGCCGAGCTGTGCTTCCACCGGCAGCTGTGCGTGTCCATCGCCTCCATCAAGCGCGCGGAAACGGGCAAGGCCGTGCTGTACCGCACTGCGCGGCACCTCGCCGAAGTCTATGACGTGGCGCTCGAACAGCTGCTGCCGGCCGCCGCTGCCAGTGCCACCGCTGGTGCCGGCACCGTCATCCAGGCCAGGCCGGCGCCGGCCGACGATCCCGCCCGCTGGGTCATCCTGCTGCACCTCGAACTGGCCGCCCCGCCGGACCGTGCCTTGGCCGGCCACATCGCCACTGCCGTGCTGCAGTTTGGCGGCCGGCTGGAAGTGCATGGCGGCGCGCGCCAGTGCGCCGTGTTCGGCCTGCCGCAGGCCTACCGCTCCGATGCCGAACGGGCGCTGCGCTGCGCGCTCGAACTGGCGCGCCATGTGGCACCGCTGGGCGGCCGCTCGATCGCGCTGCGGCTGGTGCGCTGGCAGCCGGACCAGGGCATGGAACAGGCTCCCGTGCCGGCTGCCGCGGCGGCACCTGCCGGGGTGGCGCAGCTGCCCGTCCACGTCACCGACAATCTGCTGCCCCAGCTGGACGGAAAATTCGTGTTTGCCGCGCGCGACGAGCACCTGCCGGGCTGGCGCCGCTGCATGGCGGCGGGCGATGGCGATGCGCTGCCGGCGCTGATCGGCCGCTACGCCGAAACGCGCCAGTTCAAGGCATTGGCCGAAACGACGCTGGAAAGCCAGGCCGGCCACATCGTCTACCTGCGCGCCATGGCCGGCGTGGGCAAGAGCCGGCTGGCCCAGGAGTTCGCCGAAATCGCCCGCCAGGACGGCATCGCCTGCCACACCTGCGAGGTGCTCGATGCCGGGGCGGACGACTGGCGCGCACCGCTGGCGCAGCTGGCGAAAAGCCTGCTGGGCTGTGACATGACGGATGCCGGCATCGACGCCGCCATCACGCGCCTGAAACTGCCGGCCGACCTGCGGCTGTTCTACCGCGCGCTGTGCGGCGCCACGCTGGCGCCGGACGATGCGGCGCTGCATGCCGCCATGAGCCACGGCGTGCGCGAGGAAGGCATGGCGCAGGCCTTGAAGCTGCTGGTGCTGCGCGTGGCGCTGGCGCAGCCGCTGCTGATCGCGCTGGAAGACCTGCACTGGGGCGAGCCGAACCTGTTCGATGCGCTGGCCCGGCTGCTGGAAGAGACGCGCGAAGTACCGGTGCTGTGGGTGCTCACGTCGCGCGTCGACGACGATCCGCTGGAAACGGCGCTGCGCCCGCAGCTGTACGACGTGGCGCTGACGGTGTTCGACCTGGGGCCGATGAGCCCCCGCGAGGCGGCCGCGCTGGCCGACCAGTTCGAGCTCGATGCCGCCTTCCGCCGCCAGTGCGTGGAGCGCGCCCAGGGCAATCCGCTGTTCCTGACGCAGCTGCTGGCCAGCCCGGAACACCTGCTGCCGGACAGCCTGAAGCACCTGATCCAGGCGCGCCTGGACGGCCTGGCGCCGGAGCAGGCCCGCGCCCTGCGCATGGCCGCCGTGTTCGGCAACCGCTTCGACCTGGCGCTGCTGCGCGAAGCCCTGGGCGACGCCGGCTACGAGCCGCAGGCCGGCGGGCGCAACAGCCTGCTGCGCCCGTCCGGCAAGGGGGCGTACGCGTTCGTGCACGATCTCGTCATGCAATGCATCTACGACGCGATCGATCCGGCCCAGCTGCGCCGCCTGCACCTGGCCGCCGCCGAAGTGTTCCGCACGCGCGATGCGGCCCTATGCGCGCAGCACCTGTACCACGCCCACGATCCCGGCGCGCTGGACATCATGCTGGCGGCGATCCGCCTGCGCCTGGAGCAGCACGATTACGCGGGCGCGCTGGAACTGGCCAGCCAGTGCAACCGGGCCGATGCCACCACGCTGGCCTCCTTTCCGCTGGCGCTGCTGCGCGGCCAGGCCGCCGCCGGATTGGGCAAGATGGCCGAAGCGCGCCAGTACTACCGCCATGCGATGACGCTGGCCGGCCGTCCGGAGGAACGCATCGAGGCCGTGATCGGCCTGGCGACGGCGCTCAACGTGCTGGAAGAACTGGAAGAAGAGGAGCGCCTGCTGGACGAGACGATCCCGCTGGCCATGTCCACCGGCGCGGAAGCGGCGCTGGGCCGCCTGCTGTACCTGAAGGGGAATATCTATTTCCCGCGCGGGAATTTCGGCGAGTGCCGCCGCTACCACGAGGATGCGGCGCGCTATGCGCAGGCCAGCGACATGGCCGAGACGCAGGCCCGCGCGCTGTCCGGCGTGGGCGACTCCTACTACGCGCAGGGCCGCATGCGCCAGGCGCACCAGATGTTCAGCGAATGCCTGGCCATGTGCGAGCGCCACCGCTACGTGCACATCGAGGCCTCGAACCGCTCGGCGCTGGGGTCCACGCGCATCTACCTGGGCGAACCGGCAGCCGCGATCGACGACGCCATCGGCTCGGCGCTGCTGGCGCACAAGGTGGGCAACCGCCGCGCCGAGACCTTCGCGCGCATGACGGCCGGCTGGGCCCTCGTCGATGCGGGCCGCCTGGCGGAAGCGGAGGAACAGGTGGGCACGGGCCTGGAGCTGGCGCGCTCGATCGGCAGCGCGCGCTTCGACACCTTCCTGCAGGAGAGCGCGGCGCGCATCGCCTGGCTGCGCGGCGACCAGTTCGGCGCCGAGCGGCGCATCCTGAACGCCGTGGCCGACCTGGAAAAGCACCGGCTGCAGAACTTCATCGGCCCCTGGCTGATGGGCACCCTGGCACTGTTCACGCACGATGCCGCCACGCGCAAGCTGGCGCTGTTGAAGGGCGCGGCCTACCTGACGCGCGACTGCCTGGCGCACAACGCCTACCGCTTCTACCTCACCGCCGCCGAAGTGGCGCTGCAGGACGGCGACCTGGTCTCCGCCGGCTTCTACGCGGACCAGCTGGCCGCCTGCGCCAGCGAACCGTGCGCCTGGGTCGACCACCACGTGGCGCTGATCCGCGCCCAGCTGCAAGAGCGGGCCGCCCCCGAAACGCTGCGCACCCTGGCCGCCGACGGCCAGCGCTTCGGCTTCAGCCACACCGCCCCGTCGCTGCGCGCCCGGCTGCTGCTGGCCGCCTGATCACCCGGTTCCTGTTGCAACCCCTGTCCTGGTGCCAGGCACCGGGACAATCCATATTGCAGAGCTCGTGTCCTGGTGCCAGGCACCGGGACATTGTCGGGTTCGTGGCATGGTGCCTGGCACCAGGACACGAACTCGGCAGTTCAACCGTTGCGCTGCAGGACGACGAGCAGCCCGGCGACATCGCTGCCGCTGTCCTGGCGCAGCGTGCAGGGTGCCAGCTCGCGCACCGTGAAGCCGTGGCGCGCGGCCAGCGTTTCGATATACGAAGCGGCGTGCGCATACCGGCCGGAGCCGAGCAGCGTAAAGGTGCCTGCCGCCAGCCGCTCGACCGAGAAGGCGAACAGGCCACCGGCCCGCAGCGCACGGTGCGCCTGCGCGAATAACGCCTCCAGGTCGCCCAGGTACACGAGCACGTCGGCGGCGGCCAGCACATCCCACTGCCGGTCCGCATCGCGTAGGAACGCCACCACGTCGGCGCAGTCCAGCGCATCGTAGATCGCCAGTGCCCGCGCGCGCTCCAGCATGGCCGGCGACAGGTCCACGCCGGCCAGGTGGCGCGCGAAGGGGCGCAATACTGCACCGCACAGGCCGGTGCCGCAGCCCAGGTCCAGCACATCCTTGTCTGCGCGGGATGCGAGATGGCGGGCCAGGCTTTGCGCGAGCAGTCCGGGCGTGCGGTAGCCCAGCACGTCGACGAGGTGCCGGTCGAAGCGCGGCGCGTACTGGTCGAACAGCGCAGCCACGTAGTCCGGCGGCGCCGCCTGCGGCATCGGACCCGCGCCAAGCATCGCCAGCAGGTAGTCGACGGTCGCCGCATCCGCACCGGCCTCGCGCGCCTGGCGATAGGCCGCGATGGCGTCCTCCTTGCGGCCCAGCGCGCGCAGCACGTTCGCCTCGCCCAGCCGCGCCCGCGCATTGGCCGGCGCCACGGCCAGCGCCTGGCGGTAGCTGTCCAGCGCCGCTTCGGCCTGCTCCGCACGCAGCAGGATGGCACCGCGCTGGCACCACGCCTCCACATGATCCGGCTGCGCGCGCAGCACGCGCTCGAAACCCTGCAGCGCCTCCTCCGCTTCGCCCAGCGCCAGCAGCGACAGCGCGGCCCCGTGGATCGCTTCGACATGGCCGGCCCGCAGCGCCAGCGCGGCACCATAGCTGTCCAGTGCCGCCTCATGCCGGCCCAGGCGGCGCAGCGCGTTGCCGCGGTTGCACAGCGCCAGCACGTAATCGGGCTGCAGGGACAATGCACGCTCGTAGCTGGCCAGCGCCGCCTTGTCGTTGCCCGCATCCTGCAGCGCGGCGCCCAGGTTGCAGTGCGCGATCGCGCGGCTGCCATCGAGCGCGATGGCACGGCCGATGAGCGCCAGGGCCCGCGCCACGTCGCCACGCTGGCGCGCCAGCACGCCGGTCAGGTGCAGCGCATCGAAATTGTCCGGATCGGTCTGCAGGACCTGCGCGTAGAGCGCTTCGGCTTCGGCGAAGGCACCGCGCTTGTGCTGCGCCACGGCCTGCTTCAGGAGGTGCGTGAGGGTGTCGGTCATGATGGCCGCATTAGAGCACAGCCTCGGGTCCGGCCGTCAAACGCCTGTCATATTGGCCGGGCAGAATACGCCTGCTCTGTGGAGAGGGCGACATGGCGGCGCGAGCTGCCACTACCGGCGCCGGCGGTCGGGAAATATACCGGCACCAATTCATAGGAAGCCCAGCAAAGCGCAGACGAAGCGCCGTGGCGCGCAGCCGCGGCGCTTCGTCATTGCGTGCGTCATTGCGTTCATCAACCGCGTTGGCACTCGCGGCCCGCTCTGGCAGCATGTAGGTTCATTCACGGAGGAGCGCCCATGGAACCCGCACTGCACCAGCTGCTGGAAGAACTCGAACGATTCGGCCTGCAGAACGATGCGGGCATCGACCGCGCCAGCGCCGAACGCCCACTGCGCATGCTGAACATCACGCGCGACACGGGCGAATTCCTGGCCGTGCTGGTGCGCGCCACGGGCGCCCGGGCGATCCTGGAGATCGGCACCTCGAACGGCTACTCGACGCTGTGGCTGGCCGATGCGGCGCGCGCGCTGGGCGGCAAGGTGACGACCGTGGAACTGCTCGATGCGAAATTCGCGCTGGCGCAGGAGAACTTCCGGCGTGCCGGCCTGGCGGACCGCATCGACGCGCTGCAGGCCGATGCCGGCGCCGTGCTGCGGGACGCCGCCGAAGGCTACTACGATTTCATCTTCCTGGACTCGGAGCGTTCGCTGTATCTGGACTGGTGGCCGGACATCCGGCGCGTGCTGCGGCCCAATGGTCTGCTCGTCGTCGACAACGCGGTCTCGCACGCGGAGGAGATGGCCGACTTCGTGCAGTCCGTGCGCGCGGACGGCTTTGCCTGCAGCCTCGTCCCGGTCGGCAAGGGCGAGTTCCTGGCGACCCGCGGCGGCGCCGGCTGACGCCGCTCAGTCCAGATACGTGAGGCCGGCTTTCGCCAGCGGCTCGCGCATGTTGTACATGTCGAGCCCCAGCACGCCGGCCGCCAGCCTGGCGCGCTTCTCGCCCTCCAGGTCCTCGCGCTTCTGCGCCACGTCGGCCACGCGTGCCGCATCGCCGGCCGGCACGACGACCACGCCATCCTCGTCGGCCACGATGACGTCGCCCGGATGGACCAGCGCGCCGGCACACAGCACGGGGATGTTCACGGAACCCAGCGTGGCCTTGACCGTGCCCTTCGCGCTGATGCACTTGCTCCAGACCGGAAAGCCCATCTCGCGCAGGAATTTCACGTCCCGCACGCCGGCGTCGATCACCAGCGCCTGCGCGCCACGCGCCTGGAAGCTGGTTGCCAGCAGGTCGCCGAAGAAGCCGTCCGTGCAGTCGGCCGTCAGCGCGGCCACGACGATATCGCCCGGCTGGATCTGCTCGGCCACGACATGCATCATCCAGTTGTCGCCCGGGTGCAGCAGCACCGTGACGGCCGTACCGGCGGCAGCGGCGCCCTGGTAGATCGGCCGCAGATAGGGCTTCATCAGGCCCACGCGGCCCATCGCTTCGTGGATGGTGGCGCTGCCGAACTGCGCCAGATGGTCGACGGCATCGCGGTCGGCCCGCTCGATATGGCGCTTCACGACGCCCAGCTGGTTCATCGATGGTGTGCTCATCACAGCCCCTTCCTCGTCAGTTGCGCATCCAGGCGCTGGAACACGCGGCGCGCATTGCCCTCGAAGATCGCGAAGCGTTCCTCGTCGGTGATGGCGGCAGCCTGGATGTAGCGTTTCGTATCGTCGTAATGGTGGCCCGTCTCCGGATCGATGCCGCGCACGGCGCCGATCATCTCGGAGGCGAACAGCACGTTCTTCGCGGGGATCACCTTCGTCAGCAGGTCGATGCCGGGCTGGTGATAGACGCAGGTGTCGAAGTAGATATTGTCCAGCAGGTGCGCCGCCAGCGGCGGCTTCTTCATCTCCTGTGCCAGGCCGCGGAACCGGCCCCAGTGGTAAGGCACCGCGCCGCCGCCGTGCGGGATCAGGAATTTCAGCGTCGGGAAGTCCTTGAACAGGTCGCTGGTCAGACATTGCATGAAGGCCGTCGTGTCGGCGTTCAGGTAGTGCGCCCCGGTGGTGTGGAAGCACGGGTTGCAGCTGGTCGATACGTGGACCATCGCCGGGATGGCGTATTCCACCATCTTCTCGTAGACGGGATACCACTGGCGGTCCGACAGCGGCGGCGACGTCCAGTGCCCGCCGGACGGATCGGGATTGAGGTTGATGCCCACGAAGCCGTACTCGTTCACGCAGCGTTCCAGTTCGGGAATGCAGGTGGCCGGATCGACGCCGGGCGACTGCGGCAGCATCGCCGCCCCCACGAAGTGATCGGGGAACAGCCCTGCGACGCGTGCGCACAGCTCATTGCAGATGGCGGCCCAGGTGGCACTCGTCTCGAAACCGCCGATGTGGTGCGCCATGAAGCTGGCGCGGGGCGAGAAGATCGTCAGGTCCGAGCCGCGCTCGCGCATCAGGCGCAGCTGGTTGCTTTCGATCGTATCGCGCAACTCGTCGTCGGAGATCTTCAGCTCGGCGACCTTGGGCCCCAGCGCCGGCGTGTTCAGGTTGGCGATCTGCCGGTTGCGCCAGTCCTCCAGCGCCTTCGGCGCGGTCGTGTAGTGGCCATGACAGTCGATGATCAATGGTTTCTTCATCTGTTCCTCTAATCGGGTATCAGCACTTCGCCGCGCATGATCGGGCGGGCGGTGCGCAGCAACGCCGCGCGCGTGACCTGCTGGCCGTCGACGTCCAGCTCGACGGAGAATTCGCCGCTGGGATGTTCGACGGAGATGGTCTTGGTCGCGCCGAGCGGCACATGGGCGATGCCGGCGGTGACGGACCCGGCCAGCACGCACGCGGTGGCAACGGTGACGGCGGCCAGCACGCCGATCGCGTCATGGCACACGTGGGGGATGAAGCAGCGCGTGGCCAGCGCCCCGCCCTGCCGCGGCGCGGCGACGAGGCACATCTTCGGGTAGTTCTTCGATGCGACGTCGCCCAGCCCCATCAGCGGGCCGCAGGCCAGCCGCAGCGCTTCCAGCCTTTCCTTCAGCAGGGGATCGGCATCGAGCTGCGCCGCCGTCTCGTCGCCGGCGATGCCGAAGTCGGCGGCACGCACCAGCACCATCGGCATGCCGTTGTCGATCAGCGTGGCATCGACGCTGCCCAGGCCGGGCACGTCGATACGGTCCAGTGCACGGCCGCTCGGCAGCAGCGACGGGCACACGGAACCGGCCGTGTCGAGGAATTCGATGCGCACGGCGGCGGCCGTGCCGGGCACGCCATCGATGCGCGTCGCGCCCCGGTACTGCAGGCGGCCGCCGGGTGTCGGCACCGTCACGTCGCACCGCATGCCGGTGTTCAGCGTGAGGATGCGCGCCGTGGTGGTGGTGGCGCCGACCGGCAGCAGACCCCGTTCCAGCGCAAATGGCAGCACGGCAGCCAGCATGTTGCCGCAGTTCGGCGTGAGATCGACCGTGTCGCCGTCGGGCTGCAGCTGGGCGAAGAGGAAGTCCAGATCGACACCCGGCGTGGTGCTGGGGCGGACGATGCCGGCCTTGCTGGTCAGCGGGTGGGCGCCGCCCAGGCCGTCGATCTGGCGCGGATCGGGCGAACCCAGGGCCGCCAGCAGCACCCTGTCGCGCCCGGCGGGATCGGCCGGCAGGTCGGCTTCGACGAAGAACGGTCCGCGCGACGTGCCGCCCCGCATCAGCATGCACGGGACCGGCCGCAGATCCGAAGGCGGTGGCGGGTCGGGGAGTAACCGACGATCCGCGCACGGCCGCAGGTCCGCGCTCATGCTGCGTTCAGCTTCCATGATTGGTGGTATAGGCGTTGACATGCGGCCAGTATCGCCCCCGGCGCAGGGCGCTTGGTTGCTTTGTGCCGTCCGTTTTGTTCTAATCCGCTTATCGGCCTTCCACCAGGAGCACCATGCCGCTCGTCAGCCTGCGTCACCTGCACGCGTTTTCCGTCGTCGCCGCCACCGGCGGCATCCGGCGCTCGTCGGAGGCGCTGTACCGGGCTTCGTCCGCCGTGGCGCGTTCCGTGGCGGCGCTCGAACACAGCCTGGACGTGCTGCTGTTCGAACGCAAGGGCCGCGGCATGCTGCTGACGGCGGCCGGCCAGCTGGCCAGGCTGCGCGCCGACCGCATCGAGGCGGAGCTGCGCGACGTGCGCGACGATGCCGCGCGCCTGCGCGAGCGCCAGAATGCGCGCGGCACGAAAGGCGGCGCCATGCCGGACCACGTGTCCGGCAGCATAGATGCGCTGCTGAACGAGCGCCGCCTGCAGGCCGCCGTGCTGCTGGCGGAAGTCCACCACATGCCGAGCGTGGCCCATGCGATGGGCACGTCGCAGTCGGCCGTCAGCCAGGCCATCGCCCGGCTGGAAGACATGCTGGGCCAGCCGCTGTTCCTGCGCACCGCCCACGGCATGGTGCCGACCGACGCCGGCCGGCGCTGGGTGGAACGCTTCGAACGGGTGCTGGCCGAGCTGCGCCACATCCCGGAAGACATCGCCGCGCTGGCCGGCGTGGTGGAAGGCGTGGTGACGGTGGGCGCGCTGCCGCTGGCCCGTTCGCAGCTGCTGCCCGGCGCCATCGCGGCCGTGCTGCAGAAGCACCCCAAGCTGCGCATCCGTTCGCTGGAAAGTCCGTACGAGGAACTGACGGCCGGCCTGCTGTCCGGCCGCATCGATTTCATCGTGGGGGCGCTGCGCGCCGGTGCCGGCGATGCGTTCGACACGCGCGTGCTGATCGAGGACCGCGTGGCGCTGATCGCCCGCCGCGGCCATCCGCTGGCCGGCAAGCGGCGCATCCGCCCGGCCGACCTGGCGGCCTACCCCTGGGTTCTGTCGCGTGCCGGCTCGCCGCTGCGCGAGTCGCTGGAAGCGTTCTTCCGCAGCCAGGGCACGGTGCCGCCACAGCCGGCCGTCGAAACGGGCGACCTGGCACTGCTGCGCGGGCTGCTGGTGGAAAGCGACATGCTCACGGCGCTGTCGGCCCACCAGCTCCATTATGAAATCGAGACATCCCAGCTGGCCGTGCTGCCCTACGACATGGCCGGCCACGATCGCAGCATCGGCCTGATCACCCGCCGCAATGCCCACCTGTCCCCGGGTGCCGGCGCCCTGCTGGACGAGATCGACAGCACCAGCCGGCGCTGGCGCTGACCCGCCCGCCGCCCTTTACCTTTCTTTACGCCTGTAACGTCCTCCGCCACGCCGATAAGCAGATTGCAACGCAGCGGCAGACAAAGGCAATACTTCCCGTCACACCAAAACGTACACTGCCCGTGCGGTGATACCCGTCCTTCGTGCGGTCCGCCCGCATGAACGAGCAGGGCGACATCCGGTACGTCGCGCATGCCGATCCGCGCATGCCGGCATAAAAACAGATGTACACAGACAGGAGACTTAATGAATACCGATCAATCGCTGGACGTGCGGGCGTTTATCAACGACCGCGGCATGGGCCGCTACCAGTGGCTCTTGCTGGTGCTGTGCTTCCTGATCGTCGCCACCGATGGCATGGACGTGGCCATCATGGGCTTCCTCGCTCCCGCGATCACGAAGGAATGGGGCATCTCGAAGGCCGCGTTCGGCGTGGTGATGAGTGCCGCCCCCATCGGCCTGGCCATCGGCGCGCTGCTGGTCGGCCCGCTGTCGGACCGCTACGGCCGCAAGAAGCTGTTGATGGCGTCCGTGGGCTGGTTCGGCCTGTGCAGCGTGTTGTGCGGCACCGTGGGCGATGTGGTGTCCCTGTCCGCGCTGCGCTTCCTCACCGGGTTGGGACTGGGCGCGGCCATGCCGACGACGACCACGCTGCTGGCCGAATACGTGCCCGAGAAGTCGCGCAGCACGCTGATCGCCATCATGTTCACGGGTTTCAACCTCGGATCGGCCCTGGTGGGCTTCGGCGCCGCGGCGATCCTGCCGGACCACGGCTGGCGCACCGTGCTGATGGTGGGCGGCGCGATTCCGCTGGCCTGCCTGCCCTTCTACCTGTGGCTGATTCCGGAATCGACGCAGTTCCTCGTCGCCCGCAAGTATCCTGCCGACCGCATCGCCCGTACGCTGCGCCGCGTGTGCGGTGCCGGCACGCCCCACGCTGCGAGCTACACGATCAGCGAAGCACCCGTGATCGCGGGCACGCCAGCGAAGGCCCTCCTGTCGCCAGCCTTCCGCCGCATCACGCTGTCGCTGTGGTCCACCTATTTCATGGGCCTGCTGGTGATCTACCTGCTGAGCGGCTGGCTGCCGACCCTGATCAAGGATGCCGGCCTGCCGATCGAGAAGGCGGCAAGCATCACGGCACTGTTCCAGCTGGGCGGCACGGTCGGTGCGCTCGTCGTCGGCTACTTCATGGACCGCTGGGTGCCGAACCGTGTGATCGCCATCGCCTACCTTGCCGGCGCGGGCTTCATCCTGCTGCTGGCCTCGGGCAGCGTGCAATCGTCCACGTTCGCGCTGTTCGTGCTGCTGGCCGGCTTCTGCATGAGCGGCGGGCAGACCGGCCTGAATGCCTATGCGCCGCAGTGCTATCCGACCGTCGTGCGTGCCACCGGCGTAAGCTGGATGCTGGGCGTGGGCCGCTTCGGCAGCATCACGGGATCGTTTGCCGGCGGGCTGATGCTGTCGATGGGCTGGAGCTTCTCGGCCGTGATCGCGGTGCTGGCCATCCCGGCCACGATCGCCGCCATTGCCATCGTGCTGGCGAAATTCGCGCCCCGCGCGGCAGCCGTGCGGACGAGTTACTGAAACGCTTGAGAGGAATCACCATGGCCAACATCATTGGCGCGATCGCGTCGTCCCACACCCCCACGATCGGCTTCGCGCTGGACGCCAACAAGCAGCATGACGCCATCTGGGCCCCCATCTTCAAGGCCTACGAGCCGGTGCAGCAATGGCTGGCGGCGAAGCAGCCGGACGTGCTGCTGATGATCTTCAACGATCACGTGACCTCGTTCTTCTTCGATCACTATTCGGCGTTCGCGCTGGGCATCGGCAATGAGTACCGCGCGGCGGACGAAGGCGGCGGCGCGCGCGACCTGCCGCCCATCGCCGGCCACGCGGGACTGGCGCAGCACCTGGGCCAGTCGCTGATGGCGGACGAATTCGACATGTCCTTCTTCCAGGACAAGCCGCTGGACCATGGCTGCTTCTCGCCCCTGTCGATCATGTGGCCGCACGGCGGAGACGGCTGGCCGGGCAGCATCGTGCCGCTGCAGGTGGGCGTGCTGCAGTTCCCCGTGCCCTCGGGGCGGCGATGCTACAAGCTGGGCCAGGCGCTGCGCCGCGCCATCGAAAGCTATCCGGAAGACCTCGACGTGGCGATCGTCGCCACCGGCGGCCTGTCGCACCAGGTGCATGGCGAACGCGCAGGCTTCAACAGCACCGAGTGGGACAGCCGCTTCCTCGACCTGTTCGAGGCCGATCCGGAAGCGCTGCTGGACCTGACGCATGCCGACTTTGCCCGCCTGGGTGGATGGGAAAGCGCGGAAGTGGTGATGTGGATGATCATGCGCGGCGCGATGGCGGCCAGGATCGACTGCCTGCACCGCGAATACTACCTGCCGTCGATGACGGGCATCGCGGTGACGATCTACGAAAACGCCGCCGCCTCCGATCCGGCCCTGCACGGGCGCGCCATCGAGCGGCACCGCGAACACATCGCGCACCAGACGGCGGGTGCGGCGGAGCTGCCGGGCACCTATCCGTTCACGCTGGAGACCAGCACGCGCGCCTACCGCATCAACAAGTACCTGCACCAGCTGATCAGGCCGGAATTCCGTTCCCGCTTCGTTGCAGCGCCCGATGCCACCTACGACGAAGCGGGCCTGACGGACGACGAGCGCCGCATGATCACGGCGCGCGACTGGCAGGGGCTGATCCGCTACGGCGTGATCTTCTTCCTGCTCGAGAAGCTGGGCGCGGCCGTGGGCGTGTCCAACCTGCACATCTATGCGGCGATGCGCGGCGAGACGCTGGAGCAGTTCCAGAAGACCCGCAATACCCAGGCGCTGTATTCGGTGGGCGGCACCGCCCGTGACGCCGACTGGAACCAGCCGCCGCGCTGAATCGCTTCGGCAGCAACCGTGCAGCATGCCGCCGCCCGCGCGGGCGGCGTCTTCCGCACGCCCCCATAAAACTAGGAGACACCATGAAGCACACCCTGATCGCGGCTGCCGCTGCCGCCTGCACCCTTGCCGCCCTGCCCGCCCGCGCGCAGAGTGGCGTCAGCATCTACGGCATCGTCGATGCGGCCGTCGAGCATTACACCAATGCCGATGCGGCAGGCAATGGCGTGAGCCGCGTGCCGACGCTGGGCGGCGGCCTGTTCCCGTCGCGGATCGGCTTCCGCGGTACGGAGGACCTGGGCGGCGGCCTGAAGGTCATCTTCACGCTGGAGAACGGCTTCGGCGTCGACAACGGTGTGCTGAACCAGGGCGGCCGCCTGTTCGGCCGGCAGGCCTGGGTGGGCCTGGCCGGCAGCTGGGGCCAGGTGACGGTCGGCCGCAACTACAACATGATCTATGTGTCCTCGTTCGATGTCGATACGTTCGGCCCGTCGCAGTACGGCCTGGGCGCGCTCGATCCGGCCGTGCCGAACGGCCGCAGCGACAACTCGATCGCCTACAAGGGCACGTTCAACGGCGTCACCGTGGGCGCCACGTACAGCCTGGGGCGCGACACCTCGTCGGCCGGCGGCGCCTCGGGTACCGCCTGCGCCGGTGAATCGGCGAGCGACTCGTCTGCCTGCCGCGAATGGTCGGCGCTGCTGCGCTATGACCGTCCCGCCTGGGCCGTGGTGGCCGCCTATGACCGCATCCATGGCGGCAGCGGCGCCGCGAACGGCCTGACCAGCAGCGACCGGACGGACAGCCGCCTGCATGTGGCGGGGCTGGTGAAGGGCGCGGACTGGAAGCTGGGCGGCGGCGTTCTGCTGCGCGACAACCAGGGTTCGGCCACACAGCCGAAGAGCCGCCTGTACTACCTGGGTGCGGCATACAACGTGACGCCGCTGCTGGTGGTCGACGGTCAGCTGGCGAAGCTGGACTACCGCGCCACCGGCAACGACACGAAGCAGGCATTGCTCCGCGCCACCTACTACCTGTCGACACGTACCGCCGTCTACCTGGCCGGCGGCCGGCTCGACAACGACGGCATCGCCGCCGTCGCGATGTCCGCCGGCGGCTCGGTCGGTGCCGGGCTCGCGCAGACGGGCATCATTACCGGCATCAAGCACTCGTTCTGATCGGCCCTGGGCCAGGCTGTTACAGATCCTCGTGATGATCCGCCGCGCCCTGCTTCCAGTAGGCGGAAATGCGGCTCCACTCGCGGGAAAAGGCTTTTTCGCCGTGCACCACGTCGCGTACCTGTTTTGCGATGGAAACTTCGCCGCCGAACCACACGAAGGCATCCTGCAAAGGGATGTCCAGCGCGCGGATCGCTTCGACGAGCCGGCCGCCATCGGCCACCTGCCTGAAGTCCAGCTGCGCCGCACCGTGCAGCTGCACCGGCTCGGTCGCGGCAACGATGACGGTCACGCGTGCCGCTGCCGGCAGCTCCTCGAGGCGGCGGCGGATCGCGGGTAGCGCCGTCTCGTCGCCGGCCAGCAGGTGCCAGCCGAGCGGGGGCACGATCATCGAGCCGCGCGGACCGCCGATGGTCACGCGCTGGCCGACCGCCGCCTGCCTGGCCCAGTCCGAGCAGTGGCCCTCGCCATGCAGCGCGAACTCGATCGTCAGCTCGCACGCTGCCGCGTCGTAATGCCGCGGCGTGTAGTCGCGCCGCACCGCCTCGCCTTCCGCCGTCTCGATCATGAACTTGACGTGATCGTCGAAGCCCAACGACACGAAGTCCGCCAGGTCGGCGCCGCCAAACGTCACGCTGACGAATTGTCCGCCCAGCGGTGCGACCCGCAACACGGCCACGTCGCGCCGCTTCAGTTCATGCCGTACCCGTTCGATTGCCTGCTGCATGTCCGCTCCATTGGTTGACAAGATCATCTATTTTGCGCCATACGGTTGATGATGTCAACCAACCGGCAGTTGTCTTGAAAGCTTGCAATAAAGTACTGATTCTGCCAGAATTGCGAATCATTCTCATTTGCATTGCCGCTGACCGTGCACGGCGCGCTGCCGACGGGACTTCTCCACCTCATCAGAAAGAACCGCATGGCCCGCAGCGCGCCTTCCCGTCCGTCGTCCGCCCCGCTTCCTCGCCGCCTCGCTCCACTACCGCTGGCCCTCGCGCTGGCCTTCGGCTGTTCCACGGCCTCCGCCACCGAACCCACGGAAGAAAGCGCTGTGCAGAAAGTGGTGATCGCCGGCGACCGTCCGGTCGATTCCTATACTGTGGACGAAGTCTCGATCGGCAAGGGCCAACGCACGCTGCGCGAGACGCCGCAATCGGTCTCCGTGCTGACGCGCCAGCGACTCGAGGACCAGGACCTGCGCACGCTGGACGAAGCGCTGCAGGCCGTGGCCGGCATCACCGTCGAAACGGGCAGCAGCTACGAGCGCACGTTCTATTCGCGCGGCTTCGCCGTGGACACGATCCAGTACGACGGCGTGGCCACGCTGCGCGGCAACGGCTTCGCGATCAGCCCGGACCTCTCCGTGTTCGAAACGGTCGAGGTGCAGCGCGGCCCGGCCGGCCTGTTCAACGGCTCCGGCGGCGCCGGCGGCACCGTCAACCTGGTGCGCAAGCGGCCCCTGAAATCGAACCAGCTGCAGGGCAGGCTGTCCGCCGGCCGCTGGGACAACTACCGCGCCGAAGGCGATGCCAGCCTTGTGCTCAACGAAGCCGGCACGCTGCGCGCGCGCGCCGTGGTCGCGCACGAGGACCGCGATTACTTCTATGACGTGGCCAATTCCAAGCGCACGGTCGGCTACGCGATCGTGGAAGCCGACCTGGGCGACGCCACCACGCTGGGCGCCGGCGTGCAGTACGAGCGCAACGACATGGTGCCGTTCTACGGCGGTCTGCCCCGCTACAGCGACGGTCGCGACCTGCACCTGCCGCGGTCCACTTTCCTGAACGGCGGCTGGTCGCACACGGACATCAGGAACACCACCGTGTTCGCGGACCTGAACCACCAGTTCAACGCCGACTGGAAGCTGCGCATCGCCGGCACCCGCATGCGCGAAGACAATACGGACTTCAGCGGCAGCGCATTCGGCCCCGTCAATCCCGCCACCAGCCTGGGGCCTTCGATCTCGGCGTTCCACCAGAACCTGCAGGGCAAGCAGGGCGGTGCGGATGCCACGCTGGAAGGCAGCTTCGTCGCGTTCGGCCGCAAGCACGACGTGATCGTGGGCGCCAACTGGCAGAAGCGCGAATACGACAAGACGAGCCAGCTGTACGCCGTCCCCAACCCGATCATCAACCCGTTCACGTTCGACTCCCGTACGTATGCCTCGGTGCCCACGGACCCGGCCCGCGCCGCCACGCAGACGCTGGAAACGATCGAGCAGTCCGGCCTGTATGCGTCGCTGCGCCTGGCGCTGGCGGAGCAGTGGAAGCTGGTGCTGGGCGGCCGCGTGTCGAACTGGGAGACCGCCACGCGCAACCTGGTCACCAATGCCTACTCCACGCAGCCATACAAGGAAGACGGCGAGTTCACGCCATATGCAGCGCTCAGCTGGGACTTGGCGCGCGACTGGACGAGCTACCTCAGCTACGCCGAGATCTTCCGCTCGCAGGCCAACCTGTACACGGCCAGCGGCGACCGACTCGACGCGGCGACCGGCAGCAATTACGAGGCGGGCATCAAGGGCGCGCTGTATGGCGGCCGCCTGAACGCGGCGCTGGCCCTGTTCCGCCTGAACGAGGACAACCGCTCGCAGGTCGATGCCGGCCATCCGACTCCCTGTGCCGGTTCGCCCACGCTCGGTGCCTGCTATGTCGCCGAAGGCCGCGTGCGCAGCCAGGGCCTGGACGCCGAGCTGTCCGGCGCCATCGTGCCCGGCGTGCAGCTGAGCGGCGGCTACACCTACAACGAGACGCGCTTCGTGCGCGACCGTGCCGCCAACGGCACGCCGAGTGCGAACGAGAACCAGCCCCTGCTGACGTTCGCACCGCGCCACATGGCGCGCCTGTTCGGCACCTGGAAACCGGCCGGCACGCCGTGGACGGTGGGCGGCGGCGTGCGTTCGCAGAGCAAGACGTACAAGACCAGCGGCGTGCTGCGCCTCGAACAGGGCGTGTACTCGGTATGGACCGCCACGGCCGCCTACCAGTTCAACCGCAACCTGGCGCTGAACGTCGTGGTGAACAACCTGTTCGACAAGACCTACTACCGCACGCTGGGCAGCACCAGCGGCAGCAACTGGTACGGCGAACCGCGCAACATCACCGCCACCCTCCAGGCCACTTACTGAGGACGCCATGCAGGCACAGGAAACGATGGCGGGCACCGCGCCCGCGCAGAAGAGTAAGGGTCCCGGCGTGCGCTACCGGCTCGGCGTAGCGGTGCGCACGCTGGCCGCGATCCCTGGCGCCTACGCGGTGACCGCGCTGTGGGCCGCCGGGCTGGCACGCGTGCTGCCGCTGGTACGCGTGGAAGCGGCGCTGACGGCCACTATGATCGCCCTTGTGCTGTACGCCTGCCTGGTCATGTGGTGCTTCGCCGCGCGCACGGTGCTGCATGCCATCGGCGGCCTGCTGCTGGCCGCGGTCCTGCCGGCCGCCATGCTTGCCTTCACGGGAGGCATGCCATGAAGGAGGGATTCCGCCAGTCGATGGCGTGGCTGCATACCTGGTCCGGCCTGCTGGTGGGCTGGGTGCTGTTTATGGTGTTCGCCTGCGGCACCGCCAGCTACTTCCGCGACGAGATCACGCTGTGGATGAAGCCGGAGCTGCACGCCGCCAGCCACGCCCAGGTACCGCAGGCCGTCGCGCTGAAGAACGCCGTCGACACGCTGCAGGACCGCGCCGCGAAAAGCCAGCGCTGGTTCATCACGATGCCGACCGAGCGTGAACCGGCCGTGCGGGCCGGCTATGCGGTACCGCGTGAAAAAGGCAGCCCGGGCCGCGGCCGGCGCGGCCTCAAAACAGTGGCGCTCGATCCGGCCACCGGTGCGGAACTGTCCGCGCCACGCGAGACGCGCGGCGGCGACTTCTTCTTCCGCCTGCATTTCGACCTGCACTACATGCCGGCAATCTGGGGCCGCTGGATCGTGGGTGTCTGCGCCATGTTCATGCTGGTAGCGATCCTGTCGGGCATCGTCACGCACAAGCGCATCTTCAAGGACTTCTTCACGTTCCGGCCGAAAAAGGGCCAGCGCTCGTGGCTGGACTTCCACAACGTCTCGGCCGTACTGGCCCTGCCCTACCACCTGATGATCACGTATACGGGCCTGCTCACGCTGATGTTCCTGTACTTCCCGCAGGGGATCGCGGCGGTCTATCCGGACAAGGACGCCTTCTATTCCGAGCTGTTCCAGAATCCGTCGGCCGATGCGAAGGCGGCGAAGCAGTTCGCACCGCTGGCACCGATCGCGCCGATGCTGCAGGAAGCCACGCGCCACTGGCACGGCGCGCCGGCCGGCCGCGTGACGGTCATGTTCCCGAACGACGCGAACGCCACGGTGTCGATCACCCAGCAGGAAGGCCACGGCATCACCTCCGACCTGCCGACGCTGGTGTTCAACGGCGTGACGGGTGCACTGGTGACGAAGCCGGATGTCGCCAGCGGCGGCGCGGCGCAGACGCGCGGGGTGATGTACGGCCTGCACGTGGGCCGCTTCGCCGATCCGTTGGTGCGTGCGCTGTTCTTCCTGTCCGGCCTTGCCGGCTGCATCATGGTCGCCACCGGCCTGCTGCTGTGGGCCGTCAAGGAACGTCCGAAGTACGCCAGGGCCGGCAGGGGCGGCGTGCTCACCGGCTTCGGCCTGCGCCTCGTCGATGGCCTGAACATTGCCGCGGTGGCCGGCCTGCCGCTGGCGATGGCCGTGTTCTTCTGGGCCAACCGGCTGATCGCGACGGATGTTGCGGGGCGGCCGGACGCCGAGATCCGCTGGTTCTTCACGGCGTGGGCGGTTGCCTCGATCGCGGCGTTGCTGTGGCCGCGCCGGCCGATGTGGCGCATCCAGCTGCTGCTGGGCGGCCTCGCCTTCGCGCTGCTGCCGGTACTGAACGCGGCCACCGGCGGCGCGGACCTGTTCACCAGCATCGCCCGTGGCGTGTGGCCGGTGGCGGGCTTCGACCTCGTCACGCTGCTGCTCGGCCTGGGGCTGCTGTATGCGGCGCATTACCTGGGCAAGCCCCGTGCCGTGAAAGCCGCGAAGGCAGCAGGAACCGAATCATCCGAAGCGGCCGGGAACGACGCCGTCAATACCGCTGTCACCGGGAGCCGCGCATGACCACCGCCCTGTTCATCATTGCAGCGCTGGCAGCCACCGCCGCGGGCTTTGCCGCGCTGGCGCTGGCGATCGACCGGCACTGGGAGGCCATCCACGGCCGCGGCAGCGAGCCCACGGCGACGGGGCGACGCAACCTGCGGCTGCTGGGCAGCGTGGCCCTCGTGCTGTCGCTGTGGTGCTGCCTGCAGGTGCGCAGCACCGGCCAGGCGGTCGTGCTGTGGTGCGGCGTGCTGTCGGTGGGCGCGTGGCTGGCGGTGGCGCTGTTCACGTATGCGGCGCGCCATGCCGGCCGCACGCTGACGGTGGCCGGCGCGCTGGCCTGCATCACGGGCGTGGCCGCCGTCGTGCTGCGCTAGCCCGGGCCACCGGTTTTCAGTCCGGTTCTCACTCTTCGGCGGCGTCCAGGTTCTTCTTCACCTGCGCCAGCAGCGCCAGCAACTGGCGCCGCTGCGCCTCGTCCAGCCCCGTCACGGCCACCTCGGCCAGCACTTCGCCGCTGCGCTGCAGGGCGCGCGAGATCGCCTTCCCTTCCGCCGTCACATGCAGGTGCGTGCTGCGCCGGTCCATCTCGTCCACCGTCGCTTCCAGCAAGCCCCGGTCGCGCAGGCCCCTGACCAGGCGCGCCAGCTGGGCCTTGTCGCGGCCCGAGTGCGCCATCAGGTCGCTCTGCGTGGCGCCGGGATGGCGCGCGAAATAGCCCAGCGCCTTGCTTTCCATGTGCGTGAGGTCATGCGGCCCGTTGCGCATGGTGCGGAACTGGCGCGCGCGGTACAGGTGCATGATCGCGTGCACGGTCTCCATCACGGTGGCGGCATCGGTGACGGGATCGGTGGAATCGGCTTCGGTATCGCGGGAACGCATGGCGGTGTCGGTGGGTGGAAGGCGCCGTGAGTATACCGCTACGCCTGGCCATCGCTGCCGCATTCGGCAGCGATCCATTCGCACAGGCGGTTCAGGGCCGCGCCGGTGGCACGGCCGTGCGGCCGCACGAGGTAGTAGCCACGCTCGGTGCTCAGTGCCGGCGCCGGCAGTGCCACCAGCTGGCCGGCACGCAGCAGCTCGTCGACCAGCGGGCGCCAGCCCAGCGCCACGCCGCGCCCGGCCAGCGCGGCCTGGATCAGCAGCGGGTAATTGCCCAGGGTGAGGCTGTGGCCGCCGGCGTCGGCCCGCAGGCCCTGCGCCGCCGCCCAGTCCTGCCAGGTCATCCAGCGCGCGCGGCCACTGCTCTCCAGGTGCAGCAGCGGCAGGTGCAGTACGTCCGCCGCTTTCTTCACGCGTTCGCGCCCCCGTAGCTGTGGACTGCACACGGGCACCACCAGCTCCGGCAGCATGCGCTGCGCATCGCAGCCGGGCCAGCTGCCGGTGCCGAACGAAGTCGCCAGGTCCACCGGCTCGCCGCGGATGTCGATCTGCGTCTGCGACGTGACGATGCGCACGTCCACGTCCGGCTGCAGGGACTGGAAGGCGGCAAGGCGCGGCATCAGCCAGAAGTTCGCGAATGCGAAATCGGTGGCCACCGTGAGCACTTCGCGCAGGCGCCGCGTGCGCACCCGCTCCACCGTGTTCTGGATCGCGGCCAGGTGTTCGCGCACCCCCTCGTACAGCGCGGCGCCTTCCGGCGTCGGCGTCACGCCGCGCCGCGAGCGGTGGAACAGCGGCGTGCCGAGATGCTTTTCCAGCGCGGCGATGCGCTGGCTGACGGCCGGCTGCGTGGTGCCGTATTCCTCCGCCACCTGCGTGAAACTGAGGTGGCGCATGGCGGCGGCGAACAGGGCGAGGCTTTGCAGGGGCAGGTCGTCAGACATAAGTTCAGCTAATGCATGGATGGGATATTTTGATCACAAGCCCCAGAAAATGCAATGACAACGTGCAGGCTTCCATAAACATGCATTATGGATAAATCATAAGATTATGCGAATTAATACGTTCGCCAAACGGATGGCGGCGTGCAGAATCCACGCATCGAAGACCCACCGGAACCCGCATGCCCCAGCCGCCGAACATCCTGATCCTGATGGCGGATCAACTCACGCCACGCGCGCTGGCCGCCTACGGCAACCGCGTCACGCGCACGCCGCACCTGGACCGCCTGGCCGCGACCGGTACCGTATTCGATGCCGCGTACTGCGCGTCGCCGTTGTGCGCACCGGCGCGCTACTCACTCATGACGGGCCAGCTGCCGTCCGTCCACGGCGGCTACGACAATGCCGCCGCGCTGTCCTCCGAGTCCGTCACGTTCGGCCATTACCTGCGCCATGCCGGCTACCGCACGATCCTGGCGGGGAAGATGCATTTCGTTGGCGCGGACCAGCTGCATGGCTTCGAGGAACGCCTGACCACCGACATCTATCCGGCCGATTTTTCCTGGACGCCCGACTGGGAGCAGCCGGCCGTGCGGCCCGACTGGTACCACAACATGGGCTCCGTTCTGGACGCCGGCCCGTGCGTGCGCACCAACCAGCTCGACTTCGACGACGAGGTGGTCTACGCCGCACGGCAGAAACTGTTCGACCTGGTGCGCGATGGCGATGCGCGGCCATTCTGCCTGACCGTCTCGCTGACGCATCCGCATGACCCGTATGCGATCCCGCGCGAATACTGGGACCTGTATGCGGATGACGGGATCGACCCGCCGCGCGTGCCGCACACGCCGGAGAACGAAGACGCGCACTCGCAACGCCTGCGGGGCGTGATCGATATCGACCGCACGCCGGTGGACGCCGGACGCGTGCGCGCCGCCCGGCGGGCCTACTACGGCGCCATTTCATACGTGGACGAACAGGTGGGCAAGCTGCTCGACACGCTGGAACGGACCGGCCAGGCGGACAACACGATCATCGTGTTCACCTCCGACCATGGCGACATGCTGGGCGAGCGCAATCTCTGGTACAAGATGACGTGCTTCGAGCCCTCGATCCGCGTGCCGCTGATCGTCCATGCGCCGGGACGCTTTGCCGCGCAGCGTGTCGCGCAGGCCGTGTCCACGCTGGACCTGCTCCCCACCCTGCTCGACTTCGCATACCAGGGCGACGTGCCCCGCGGCCTGGCGCAGGACCTTGCCGGCCGCAGCCTGCTGCCGCACCTGCAAGGAGAGGGCGGCCATGACGAAGCGGTGGCTGAATACCTGGCCGAAGGCGCGCTGGCGCCGATCGTGATGCTGCGCCGCGGCCCCTACAAATACGTGCACTCGCCAGCCGATCCGGACCAGTTCTATCACCTGCCCGACGATCCCGACGAACTGCGCAATCTGGCGACGGACCCGGGCCGCCATGGGGCAGCGCTCGCGCAGTTGCGCGCCGACGTCGCGGCACGCTGGAATCTCGACGCGCTGCATGGCCGCGTGATCGCCAGCCAGCGCCGCCGCCGGCTGATCGGCGCGGCCAATGCACTCGGCACGCACCATGCCTGGGACTACGAGCCGCCGCGCGACGCCAGCCGCCGCTACATCCGCAACCACCTGGACCTGGACACGCTGGAGGCGCGCGCCCGCTTCCCCGCCGTGCCGGCCGCACGCCCATGAAGCGCCTGCTCGCGATGCTGGCCCTGGCTGCCTGCAGCGTCACCCATGCGGCCGATGCGCCTGCATGCCGCGTGGTGCGCATGGCCGATCCGGGCTGGACGGACATCGCCGGCACCAATGCGCTGGCCGGCATCGTGCTCGAAGCGCTGGGGTACGAGCAGAGGATCCTGCCATTGTCGGTGCCGATCACGTATGCCGGGCTGCAGAAGGGCCAGGTGGATGTCTTCCTGGGTAACTGGATGCCGGCGCAGCGCGCGCTCGTCGAGCCCCTGTTCCAGTCCGGCGCGGTGGAGCAGGTGCATGCCAACCTGCCGGCCGCGAAGTTCACGCTGGCCGTGCCGGACTACGTGGCCCAGGCCGGCGTGCGCACCTTTGCCGACCTGGCGACATTCGCCGACAGGTTCGACCGCCGTATCTACGGCATCGAGGCCGGCTCGCCAGCCAACCAGACGGTAAAGAAGATGCTGGCGGCGCAAAGCTATGGGCTGGAGCACTGGATCCTGGTGGAGTCGAGCGAACAGGGGATGCTGAGCCAGGTGAAGCGCGTGACGCGCAACCGGCGCTGGATCGTGTTCCTGGCCTGGGAGCCGCACCAGATGAACAACGCCTTCCGGATCACCTACCTCGATGGCGACAAGGATTACTTCGGTCCCAATTTCGGCAGCGCCAGCGTAAACACCGTGACGCGCCGCGGCTACCGCAGCGCATGCCCGAACGCGGGCCGTCTCGCCGCCCAGCTGACGTTCTCGCCCGCGCTGGAGCACGCGATCATCGCCGACGTGGTAGGCCGCAGGCAGCCCGTGCGCGCCGCCGCGCTGCGCCAGTTGCAGGCGCACCCGGAACTGCTGGACACCTGGCTCGAAGGCGTCACCACGCTGGCGGGCACCAACGCGAAGGCAGCCGTGCTGGCACGCCTCGGTGCAAACAATTTATAACAACATGGAGCCCACGATGCCCCTGCCGTCACGCCGGAACCCGTCCCCTGTCCTGAAACCACTGACCCTGCTGCTGTTGCAGGCCTTTGCCGGTGCCGCGATTGCCGCGCCGGAGCCGGAACCCGCCGCCCCCGATGCGCCGCCGATCGAGACCGTGTTCGTGCAAGGCCAGGGCCGCCAGGTGCAGAACATCACCCGCAAGGACCTGGTGCAGGCCACGCCCGGCACCAGCCCGCTGAAGACCCTGGAAAAGCTGCCCGGCGTGTCGTTCCAGTCGGCCGATCCGTTCGGCGCCTACGAATGGTCCACGCACATCTCGATCCGCGGCTTCAACCAGAACCAGCTGGGCTTCACGCTGGACGGCATCCCGCTGGGCGACATGAGCTACCGGAACAGCAACGGCCTGCACATCTCGCGCGCCATCTCGTCCGAGAACGTGGGCAGCGTGACGGTCTCGCAGGGCACCGGCGCGCTGGCTACTGCATCCACCGGCAACCTGGGCGGCACCGTGGCCTTCACCACGCGCGGCCCATCGGATACCGCCAGCCTGCAGGCGGCGCAGACCTTCGGCAGCGACGACACGTCGCGCACCTTTGCCCGCATCGACACCGGCCTGCTGTCCACCGGCACGAAGGCCTACCTGTCGCTGACGCGCCAGCGCGCCGACAAGTGGAAGGGACAAGGAAGCCAGGACCAGGACCAGTTCAATGCGAAGATCGAACAGCAGCTGGGTGACCAGGCCAGCATCAGCGCCTTCTTCAACTACTCGGAGCGCGACGAGACGGACTACCAGGACCTGTCGTTCGACGCCACGCGCCGCCTCGGCCACGACTGGGACAACTACGCGCCGGACTGGCAGCGCGCCGTCAATGCCGCCAACGGCATCTACACGGGCGGCGTCAACAACCTGGATGACGCGTACTACCTCGGCCGAGGCATCCGCCACGACTGGCTGACGGGTGTGGCGCTGGACTGGACCGTGGCGGAGGGTGTCAGCCTGAACACCACCGTGTACGGCCACCGCAACCATGGCGAGAGCCACTGGTACACGCCGTACACGCCCTCCTCGGCCACCGTGCCGATCTCGATCCGCGCGCAGGAATACGGCATCGAACGGGCCGGCATCGTCAGCGACCTTTCGTGGGAGCTGGCCAGCCACACGGTGACGGCCGGCCTCTGGTACGAGCGCAGCACGCACGGCTGGTCGCGCGCGTTCTACGCCGTGGCCGGCGACGAGGATACCGACCGCTTCCTCGACAACCCGTTCTCCACCGTGATCGCGCAGCGCTTCACGACGAAGACAAAGCAGTTCTATCTGCAGGACAGCTTCGCCTTGCTCGACGACCGGCTGAAGCTGAACTACGGTTTCAAGAGCTCGAAGGCAACGACGCAGGGCGACAACGATATCGGCGGGCGCGCGGCCGGCACGCTGGAAGCATCGAAGCACTTCCTGCCGCAGGCGGGACTGACGTTTTCCCTGACGCCGAACGATGAACTGTTCACCTCGTGGGCGCGCAATATGCACGCCTACCAGCCCGGCGCGGACGGACCGTTCTCGCAGACGCAGGCGGCGTTCGACCTGTCGAAAGGCCGCGTGAAACCGGAAACATCCACGACGGTCGACCTGGGCATCCGCAGCAGGCGCGGCGCGGCACAGGGGTCGCTGGCCCTGTACGCGGCGGACTTCAAGGACCGCCAGCTGAACGTGGCGACCTGCACCGGCATCGTCGGCTGCCCGACCGTGCTGACCAATGTCGGCAAGGTGGCGACGCGCGGCGTGGAAGCGGCGCTGGACTGGAAGCTGTCGCGCGAATGGGCCTGGTTCAATTCGTTCACGTACAACCACTCCGAGTACAAGGATGCGCCGCTGTACTACGAAGGAACCACCGCGATCGATGTGAACGGCAAGCGCGTGGTCGATGCGCCGCGCGTGCTGTTCAACACCGAGCTGTCGTTCGAGCATGCCGGCTGGTTCGCCCGCACCGAAGCGAAGTACACGGGCAAGCGCTACTACACCTACCTGAACGACAGCCCCGTGCCGTCGTACTGGATCGGCCACCTGGCGGCCGGCTACAAGCTGGGCAAGGTGGGACCGTTCAGGGAAGCGACCGTGCAGCTGAACGTGACGAACCTGGGCGACAAGGAATACTTCGGCGCGATCGGCACCAACGGCTTCGCCAGCTCGGACCCGGCCGGCACGTTCGCCACGATGCTGACGGGCGCACCGCGCGCGGCATTCATCTCCCTCAACGGCAAACTTTAACCAGGAACCCACCATGGCCACGGTCGCACTGCGCAAGGTCTCGAAAGTGTATGAACAGGACCGCGCCGCGCCGGCGGGCGGCCGTGCCGCCGCGCTGGACGATGTCACGCTCGATATCGCGGAAGGCGAAATCTGCGTGCTGATGGGGCTTTCCGGCTGCGGCAAATCGACGCTGCTGCGGCTGCTGAACGGCCTGGTGACGCCGACCGATGGCCAGGTGCTGGTCGATGGCGACGACCTGGGCACGCTGTCGCACCGCCGGCTGCAGCAGCTGCGGCGCGGCACGATGGCGATGGTGTTCCAGTCCTTCGCACTGTTCCCGCACCGGACCGTGATCGACAATGCCGCATTCGGCCTGGAGATCGCCGGCGTGGCGAAACCGGAACGGCTGCGCCGCTCCGGCGCAGTGCTGGAGCAGGTGGGCCTCGGCGGCCATGGCGCGCAGTATCCGCACCAGCTGTCCGGCGGCATGCGCCAGCGCGTGGGGCTGGCCCGGGCACTGGCCGTCAATCCTTCGCTGCTGCTGATGGACGAAGCCTTCTCGGCGCTCGATCCGCTGACGCGCCGCGGCATGCAGGACCTGCTGCTGTCGCTGCAGAAGGAGCAGCGCCGCACCATCGTCTTCGTCTCGCACGATATCGACGAGGCGCTGCACCTGGGCGACCGCATCGCGATGCTGCACGATGGCCGCCTTCTGCAGCACGGCGCGCCGCGCGCGTTCCTGACGCAACCGGCACATGACCATGTGCGCGCGTTCTTCCAGGGTGTCGATCCGGCCCGCCACCTGCGTGCCGCGGACCTGATCGATCCGGTGGCGCCGCCTTCGGATGCCACGACGGCCGGCGTTGCTGCAGACACCACGCTGGGCGACCTGCTCTCGCGCCTGGGCCAGCTGACCGCACCGCTGACAGTGCGCGATGCCAGCGGCGTGGCGCTCGGCGCCATCACGGCGGCCAGCGCGTTGCGCGTGCTGACACGGGCACGAGGCAGCCATGCCTGAGCTGCCGCCTCTGCATGCCGATTCCTTGCACGACACGCTGGGACTTGGCGCCCACATCAACGCCGGCGTGAACTACCTCGTGGAGAACAACAGCACGCTGTTCGACACGGTCGGCCATGGCCTCGAAGTGTTCACCGGCGCTATCGAGAGCGCGCTGCAGGCCCTGCCCTTCTGGCTCGTCATCGCCTTCGCCGCGGTTGTGGCCTGGCGGCGCGTGTCGGCCGGCTTTGCCGTGCTGTCCGTGCTGGCTCTGCTGCTGATCGTCGCATTGGGCTACTGGCCGCAGACGATGGCGACGCTGGGCCTGACGCTGGCCGCCACCGCCATCAGCCTGCTGCTGGGCGTACCGATGGGGATCCTCGCCGCGCGCCACCGGCGGGTGCACCAGGTGCTGCGACCGCTGCTGGATTTCATGCAGACGATGCCGGCCTTCGTGTACCTGATTCCGGCGGTGATGCTGTTCGGCCTCGGGCGCGTGCCGGGCGTGCTGGCCACCGTGGTGTTCGCGATGCCGCCGGCCGTGCGCCTGACGGCACTGGGCATCCTGGCCGTGGACCGCGAGCAGGTGGAGGCGGGCCAGGCGTTCGGTGCCAGTCCGTTCCAGCTGCTGTACAAGGTGCAGCTGCCGCTCGCTCTGCCCGCCGTCATGGGCGGCATCAACCAGACGATCATGATGGCGCTGTCGATGGTGATCGTCACGTCGATGGTCGGCGCCGGCGGGCTGGGTGGCGAGGTCCTGTCCAGCATCCAGCAGCTCGACGTGGGCCTGGGCTTCGAGAGCGGCTTGTGCGTGGTGCTGCTGGCGATCGTGCTGGACCGGATCACGCAGAGTTTCGGGCGGCCGCTGCGCCAGGCAGTCCCGCATTGACTGGGGACCATGGCGGCTGGACAGGGCGATGCGCCGCGGCCGGCAACGGACGAGCGCGTGAGGGAAGGAAGCAAGGGAGAGGAAGTAAGGGAGAGGAAGTAAGGGAGAGGAAGTAAGGGAGAGGAAGTAAGAAATGGGCAAGTGACGAGGCTCCGGTGGGCGGCCGCCCCCACGCCGAAGCCCGTACTCCTTGTACTGGTTACTGCGGTCCCGGTGCTAGGTCGCCGAGCGACCGCGCCGGCGGCTCACGCATGCCACCAGCCCCAGCCCGGCCATCAGCATGGCATAGACGGAAGGCTCGGGCACGGGCGTCAGGAAGCTGTCGGCGTTGCCGTACACACCGGCACCGAATGCGGTTTCGGTAATGCCGAGCGACGTATTGGCGTAGGTGACCTGCAAGGTATCGTGCTGGGTTTCCGTGAAGACGTCACTGCCGAACGGCAGATCGTAATACGAGTTCAGGCTTTTGTAGTTTTGCGTGCTGACAGGCTCGCCATCGATATAGGTTTCCAGGTCGATCCAGGCGCTGGCAACTGCCCAGTCGCCCCCCTGTGTGGTTCGACCGGTCAGCACGGACTGCGCGGTAAAGATCACGGCCGTCATGGGCGACAACTGGAAATTCGTCCGGCCGCTGCCTCCCTGCACGGTCGCACGCTTGTAAGCAAAGCTGCCGTCCCCCGCCGCATTGGCCACCGCCGTGATCTCCAGCGATGCCAACGAGCCGGTACTGGTGAGGATGCCCTGTGCGCTTACCGTACCTTGCGTATCAGCGATAGTGATCGGGGCCTGTTCGTGCGCCCCGAGCACCGACATCCAGCTCCCGCTATTGTTGAATCCGATGGAGAACGAGGAAGGTGCCGTGATGGTGGTTCCAGGAACAAAAGTCAGCGAGGGAGTAATACCGTCATCGAGATCAAGATCTACCAGCTGATAACTGATGCGACCAATGGTTGCTGTGGACGTGGTTTGGGCTGTTGCAGCACCGAAAGAAAGAAGACAGACCAGACCGAAGACGAGACGGCTTGCTTGCATGATGCTCCCCATAGGAAATAATTTATGTGCAGAAATCCTAGCATCGCATTGCAATTTTTGGTAGCTTTTTTATAAACAGCATCCTGGCCGTGGTGGCAAGGTCAGGCATGCAAGCAGGGATGGTCTGGCCAAGGGCAGAGGTACGCCGCCAGCTCCTCTGGCGTGCCGTCCGGGAAGGCGCCCTTCAGGTACTCCAGGAACGCCGAGACGCGGGTGCTGAGCAGCCGGCGCGATGGATACAGTGCCCACAGCGCGATCTCCGGTCCTGCCACGTCGCCCCACAGCGCCAGCCGGCCGGCCTCGATGTCGTGCGTGACGAGCGAGATCGGCAGCCGTCCCGCACCGACACCTGCGCGCACGGCATCGCGCACCATCACCAGTGACGCCAGGCTGAGGACCGGATCGACGGCGATGGTCCCGCCCTGCATGGTCCACGCAGTGCTCCGGTCATTGGTGCCGCGCACGACGGCGGGGACAGCGGTGCCGTCCGCCGGCCGCTTCAGGTCCGGGCTGGCCACGACCACCAGCCGGTCGCGCAGGAAGATGCGGCCGATCAGGTTCTCGTCCGGCGCCGGGTTCACGCGGATCACCAGGTCGTAGGCTTCCTCGACCATGTCGACGGGACGGTCTTCCGTCGTCACTTCCAGCCGCACTTCCGGGTACTTCAGCGAGAAACCCGCTGCGAGCCGGCCCATCGCCGTCTGCGAGAACAGCAGCGGCGCGCTGATGCGCAGGCGGCCGCGCGGCTTCTCGCCCCCCGAAGCGATCGCTGCCGCCGCCTCGTCGATCTCCGTCAGCAGCATGGCCGTGCGTTCGTGCAGCGCGCGGCCCTCCTGCGTGAGCTTCAGGGTGCGCGCGCCCCGCTCGATCAGGCGCAGGCCCAGGCTGTTTTCCAGTTCGAGGACGCGGCGCGACAGCGTGGCTTTCGGGCGGCCGGTGGCGCGGGCGGCGCGGCCGAAGCCGCCATGACGGGCGACGAGGTTGAAGTCGGCCAGCGCGAGCAGGTCCATCGTTGGTGCCATGACTGTTCCAGGTGTGAGACGGTATGTCCAAATATACCGTCTATCGGCTCTCCGGTGGGATGGATACCATGGATTCGTCGTCCAACACATCGTTCAACCAACCGGAGAATCACATGACCATCCTCGTTACGGGTGCCACCGGCACCGTCGGCCGCCAGGTCGTCACCCAGCTCGTCAACCGCGGCGCTGCCGTCCGTGCCCTCGTCCGCGATCCCGCCAAGGCCCAGTTTCCGGCCGGTGTCGAGGTCTTGCAGGGCGATTTCCTCGATGTCGCATCGCTGCGCGCGGCGATGTCCGGCGTGTCCACGCTGTTCCTGCTGAACGGGGTCGTTGCCGATGAATTCACGCAGGCGCTCATTGCCCTCAATGTGGCGCGCGAGGCGGGCATCGAACGCATCGTCTACCTGTCCGTCATCCACGCCGACGTGTACGTGAACGTGCCGCACTTCGCGGGCAAGTTCGGCGTCGAACGGATGATCGAGCAGATGGGCTTCGCCGCCACCATCCTGCGGTCCGCCTACTTCATCGGCAACGACCTGACGATCAAGGATGTTGTGCTGAACCATGGCGTGTATCCGATGCCGGTCGGCGGCAAGGGCCTGGCCATGATCGACACGCGGGACATCGCCGAGATCGCGGCCATCGAGCTGCTGCGCCGCGAACAGGCCGCCACGCCGCTGCCGCTGGACCGCATCAACCTCGTCGGCCCCGACACGCTGACCGGCACCGACATCGCCGCGATCTGGTCCGATGTACTGGAACGTCCGGTGGTCTACGGCGGCGACGACACGGCCGGCTTCGAGCAGAACCTGCTTCACTTCATGCCGGCATGGATGGCCTACGACATGCGCCTGATGGGCGAACGCTTCCTCACCGACGGCATGCGGCCGGAAGCTGGCGATGTCGAGCGCCTGACCACGCTGCTGGGCCGCCCGCTGCATTCGTACCACGAGTTCGCCGCCGCCGTCGTGGCATCCGCCTGATCCCAATCATTCAAGGAGAACATCATGATCTATTCATCCGTGACCGTCCCCGTCAATCCTGATGGCGCCACGCCGCTGACGCGCGCGCAGGCCTGGGCCGGTCTGGTGCTGAAAGCCCGCGACGCCCGCCAGTTCCTGCCGCCCGGCCTGTGCACGCGCTGCGACGTGACCGAGGAAAGCGCCACGCACATCGTCCGCGACGCCACCATCGGCGGCAGCGACCTGCGCGAAATCATCGTCTTCGAACTGGAAGCGAAAGTCTCCTTCTTCCAGGCCACGGGGCCGCGCGAAGGCGTGATCGTCAACGAACTGTTCGAGGACGAGACCGGTGCACTGCAGCTGAAGTTCTACTGCTACACGGGCCTGCGCGGCAAGATACCCGGCGGCCCCGAGGAGCAGGCCGAACAGGCGTGGATGGACAGCGACAAGGGCTACAAAACGGCGCTGCTGTCGACGCTGCAGCGCACCCGCGAGCTGCTTGCAGCCGGCGAGCTCTGAGCATTACGGCTGAGCTCGTGTCCCGGCCTGGGGTCAGGCGTAGTGACACGCACTCAGCAGTAGAAGGATTGGAAGACTTGTGTCATAGGGGCGCAATAGCGCAAGTGCATCTACGGTCGAGCTCGTGTCACCACGCCTGGCACCAGGGTGTGACACGAACTCGGCTGTAGGCTATTTGGCGACGCGCACCGGGTCGCCGTTGGCGACGCCGTCGGGCGGGTTGGCGATGACGCGCACGCCGGGTGCGAGGCCGGCCAGCTGGACGGCGTTGCCCAGGTCGCGGGCGATGGTGACGGGCTGCAGCCGCACCTTGCTGCTGCCGTCCACGGTGGCGACCTGCACGCCGTTCTTGCCGACGATGAGGGAACCCGGTGGCACGCTGACGGCATCGCTGGCACCAGCACTGTCGAAGCGGGCGTTGGCGAAGGCGCCGGGCACCAGCGCGCCATCCTGGTTGTCGACAGCCAGCTGCACCAGCATCGTGCCGGACGACGCGCTGATCGCCTGCGCCAGCGACTGCACGGTGGCCGTGAATTCCTGGCCGGGCCGCTCGGGCACGGTGATCTGCGCCTTGCTGCCGGGCTGGATGCGCGCCAGCTGCCGCTGCGGCACGTTGACGTACACGCGCAGCTTGCGCAGGTCGGAGACGACGAACAGTTCGCTGCCCGCCGCGCCGCCCACGCTGATCAGATTGCCCACATCCGTATTGCGCGCCGTGACGACGCCATCGAACGGCGCCACCAGCCGGCTGTAGCGCTGCAGCGTGGAGAGCCGCTGCACATTGGCCTGCAGCGCCTCCACGTTGGACTTCTTGGCCGCGTAGTCGCCCACCCGCTCATCCACTTCCTGGTTCGATACGGCCTTCGCCTCCAGCAGGTCCTGCCAGCGTTCGGCCGTACTCTTGGCCAGCACCAGGTTGCTGCGCGCCGTGGCCAGTTCCGCCTTCGCCTGCAGCAACTGCTGGTCCTGGTCCGGCGTTTCGATGATGGCCAGCGTCTGCCCCGCTTTCACGGGCGTGCCGATATCCACGTTCCACTTCTGCAGGTAGCCGCTGACGCGCGCATAGATCGGCGCACGCGACCATGCCTCGATCCGCGCCGGCAGCTCCAGCGCATCGGCAGCGGCCGGCGCTGGCGTAAGCAGCGCGACGGTCGGAATGGCGCGCTCGCTGGTGCTGCGCTGCAGCTGGTCGGCGTGGCTGCGGCGGCTGACGATACCCGTCGCGACGACGGCGATCACGAGAACGGCGGCGGCGGCGGCGATGGCCGTCGGCTTGAACTTAGATGGCATCGGGAACTCCGGAAGAAGATGGAACGGCGGCACGGCGGGCATGGCGCCGGTGCACGAGACTGAAGACGACGGGGACGAACACCAGCGTGGCGATCGTCGAGCAGATCAGGCCACCGATCACGGCGCGGCCCAGCGGCGCATTCTGTTCGCCGCCCTCGCCCAGGCCCAGCGCCATCGGCAGCATGCCGATGATCATGGCCAGTGCCGTCATCAGCACGGGACGGAAACGCACGAAGCCCGCTTCCAGCGCGGCCGCCGTCGCGTCGCCCAGTTCCTCGAGCCGCTCGCGCGCGAACGAGATCACCAGCACGCTGTTCGCGGTGGCCACGCCCATGCACATGATGGCGCCCGTCAGCGCGGGGACGGACAAGGTGGTGTCGGTCACGAACAGCATCCACACGATGCCGGCCAGTGCGGCCGGCAGCGCGGACACGATCACGGCCGGATCGAGCCAGGACTGGAAGTTCACGACGATCAGCAGGTAGATCAGCACGATCGCACCCAGGAGGCCGAACAGCAGGCCGGAGAATGCCCGCTCCATCGTCTTCACCTGACCCAGGATGTCGACCGTGGCACCCTTCGGTACATCGGCCTTGGTATCCTCGAGGACCTTGCGAATGTCGCGTGCCACGCCGCCCAGGTCGCGGTCCTGCGTGGTCGCATGGATCTGCACCATCGGCGCCACGTCGTACTGGCTGATCAGCGCACTGCCATTGCCGCGCTCCAGCCGCGCCACGCTGCCCAGCGTCGCCGCATTCGCATTGGTGCCGTTGCCGACCGGGAGGTTCGCCAGCGCCGCCAGCGAATCGAGTTCGTATTGGGGCGTCTGCATCACGATCGGATACGTCACGCCGTTCTGCGGATTGAGCCAGTAGGTCGGCGACACCTGGCTGCTGCCGGCCAGGTTGACGACCAGGCTGTTGGCCACGTCGCGCGTCGTCAGGCCCAGCAGCTGCGCCTGCGTGCGGTCGACATCCACCTTGAACAGCGGCGCGCGGTCCGACTGCTGGATGCGCGCATCGACGACGCCCGGCACGGCCTTGATGCGCTTGAGGAGCTGCTGCGCGTAGGCGAAGTTGGCGGCCACGTCGCGGCCGCGCACCTGCACGTCCACCGGTGCCGGCGCGCCGAAGTTCAGGATCTGGCTGACGATATCGGCCGGCGGGAACGAGAATGTCGTGTCGGGGAACTGGCGCGGCAGCTCGTCGCGCAGGCGCCGCACGTATTCCGCCGTGGGCTTGTGGTCTTCCTTCAGCGCGATCTGGAAGTCGCCATCCTGGGCGCCGATCGTGCCCGTGTTGTTGTAGGTGATGTTGATCGCCGACGACGGCAGGCCGATATTGTCGACCATCGTCTCGATGTCCTCGGACGGGATCACGCGGCGGATCGCCTGTTCGATGCTGGCGAAGCGCACGGCGGTTTCCTCGACGCGGGTGCCGATCGGCACGCGCACGTGCATCAGCACCTGGCCCGAATCGACGGACGGGAAGAAGTTACTGCCGATGAAGGGCAGCAGTCCGAACGACAGCAGCACGACGGCGAGAAAAGCCACGATGAACAGCGGCCGGCGGCCGATCGCACTTTTCAGCACGCCGTGATAGCCGTGCCGCAGCTTTTCGAAGCGCGCCTCGAAGCCGCGCTGGAAGCGGGCCAGTGGATTGTTCGACTGGGCCTGATGTCCATGGGGAGCATGCGCGCGCAGCAGCCAGTTCGCCATCGTCGGCACTAGGGTGCGGGACAGGATGAACGAGCACACCATCGCAAAGATCACCGCCTCGGCCATCGGCACGAACAGGTAGCGCGCCACGCCTTCCAGGAAGAACATCGGGATGAACACGATGCAGATGCACAGCAGCGACACCAGCGCCGGCGTGACGATCTGCTGCGCGCCGTCGAGGATCGAGCTCTCCACGTCCTTGCCCTGCTCCAGGTGCCAGTTGATGTTCTCGATGGTGACGGTCGCATCGTCGACGAGGATGCCGACGGCCAGCGCCAGGCCGCCCAAGGTCATCAGGTTCAGCGTCTCGCCCAGTGCGGACAGGGCGATGATGGACCCGAGGATCGACAGCGGAATCGACACGGCGATGATCACCGTGGAGCGCCAGCTGCCCAGGAACAGCAGGATCATCACGCTCGTCAGCGCCGCGGCGATCGCGCCCTCCAGCGCCACGCCCTTCACGGCTGCGCGCACGAACACGGACTGGTCGTTGATCGGCACGACCTTCAGCGCATCGGGCAGGCCGGGGCGCAAGGTATCGAGCTTGGCGCGGATACCGTCGACGATCGCCAGCGTGGAGGCGGAGCCGTTCTTCAATACGGACATCAGCACCGAACGGCCGCCGTCGACGTGCACGATATTGGTCTGCGGCGCATTGCCGTCGTGGACGTCGGCCACGTCGCGCAGGTAGACGGTGGTGCCGTTCACCACTTTCACCGGCAGCCGGCCCAGTTCCTCGATCGCCGAGGGCGCGCTGTTCAGCTGGATCGTGTATTCCAGCGTGTCGATCTTCTGAGTACCCACGGGCGTGAGAACGTTCTGCGCGGCCAGTGCCGCGGCGATGTCCTGCGCGGACAGGCCCAGCGCCTGCAGCGCCGCCGGCTTCACGTCGATCTGCACCTGCCGCTGCTTGCCGCCATACGGCAGCGGGATCGCCGCCCCCGCCACGGTGACGAGCGGGGTGCGCAGCGTGTTCATGCCCAGGTCGAACAGCTGCTGTTCCGACAGGCCCGCGCCGGACAGCGCCAGCTGCAGGATCGGCACGGTGGCCGCGTTGTAGTTCAGGATCAGCGGCGGCGTGATCCCGGGCGGCATCTGGCGCAGCGCGCTTTGCGAGATGGCCGTGACCTGCGCATTGGCCACGGCGATGTCCACGCCGGGCTGGAAGAAGATCTTCACGACCGAGACGCCGGGGAAGGTGTTGGCCTCGATATGCTCGATGTCGTTGACGGTGGTCGTCAGCGTGCGCTGGAACAGCGTGGAGATGCGGCCCGCCATCTGGTCCGGCGGCTGGCCCGTGTACTGCCATGCCACGGCGATGACGGGGATTTTGATGTCCGGGAAGATGTCGGTCGGCGTGCGCAGCGCGGCCAGCGGCCCGACGATCAGGATCAGCAGCGCCAGCACGACGAACGTATAGGGACGCCGCAACGCGACGCGAACAGCACCTAACAGCATTGAAAACCCCCGGTTGACTGATTGTCGAGCTCAGCCCGCTACCATATCGCACTTCGGCCGACACAGTAAGACGCCCTGCCCGCATGCGTTCATGAGCGGACTCATTAATTGCAAATTTGCAAGTCATAATACTACCGGAATGAAGGACTTGATTTGTACCGCAATGTAACTGGAGGCAGAAAATGACGGACGCGTTCAGTTTTCAATACGTTCGGCTTTCTGAACGCCGCGCAGAACTGAACACAGGGTGGCGCGCCGATCTTGGCGCAGAGATGAGGTGCTACTTCGCGACAGGCGTCGCACTTGCTCCGGCCTCCAGCTCCCGCACCCGCACGCGCAGCACGCGGTCCTCGGCCCAGCGCGCGGTGTCGTCGCGCACGACCGCGGCAATGGCGGACACCTTGCCATCCGCGCCATGCAGCAGTGCGACGGTGAAGGCAATCGACAGGGGCTTGCCTTCCTTGTGCACGGCCGGCACGCGCAGCACGTCGGCGCCGTAGCGCGTGACGCCCGTCGCCATCGTCTTGTGATAGCCGTCCCAGTGGCGGCCCTGCTGGCGTGGCGGGATGATCAGGTCGAGCGACCGGCCCACCGCTTCTTCCGCGCTGAAGCCGAAGATGCGCGTGGAAGCGGCGTTCCAGAACGTGATGATGCCGGCCGCATCGCAGACGATCACGCTGTCGCCCAGCGCCTGCAGCAGCTGCGGGAAATCGACGGCCGCGGGCTGGGAGGCATCCTTTTCGACATTCATGGCAGCTCCTGGCGAATAAAAAATGAAAATGCGCGCCGGCCTCCGCGGGCGCGCATGAATCATCACGATGGCTTACACCACGCGCTGTTCGTGCAGTGCCGCGATCTTCTGCGGGTCGTAGCCCAGGCCGGCCAGGATCTCGTCCGTGTGTTCGCCCAGCAGCGGCGAGCCCTTGATCTCCACCTTCAGGTCGGAGAACTTGATCGGGCTGCCCACCGTCAGGTAGGTGCCGCGCTCCTTGTGCTCCACTTCCGTGATCGTGCCGCTGGCGCGCAGCGACGGATCGGCGGCGATCTCCTTCATCGACAGCACCGGCGAGCATGGAATGTCGAACTTGCGCAGGATGTCCACGGCCTCGAACTTCGTCTTGTCCTTCAGCCATTCCTCGATGGTGGCGAAAATGTCGAAGATCTTGTCCTGGCGCGCCTGGGCCGTCGTGTAGGCCGGATCGTCGATCCACTCTTCCTTGCCGATGGCGCGGCAGATCGGCGCCCACGCATGGCCCTGGATCGTGAAGTAGATGTAGGCATTCGGATCGGTCTGCCAGCCCTTGCACTTGAGGACCCAGCCCGGCTGGCCGCCGCCGCCCGCATTGCCGCCGCGCGGCACCACGTCGGAGAACGTGCCGTGCGGGTATTGCGGATATTCTTCCAGGTAGCCCACGCGGTCGAGCCTCTGCTGGTCGCGCAGTTTCACGCGGCACAGGTTCAGCACGCTGTCCTGCATCGACACGGCCACCTTCTGGCCTTTACCGGTGGTGTCGCGTGCACGCAGCGCCGTCAGGATGCCGATCGCCAGGTGCATCCCCGTGTTGCTGTCGCCCAGCGCGGCGGCGCTGACGGTGGGCGGACCATCGTCGAAGCCCGTCGTGGAGGCGGCACCGCCGGCGCATTGCGCCACGTTCTCGTACACCTTCAGGTCCTCGTAATGGTGGCCGTCGCTGAAGCCTTTTACGGAGGCGACGATCATGCCGGGGTTGATTTCCTTGATGTGCTCCCATGTAAAGCCCATGCGGTCGAGCGCGCCGGGGCCGAAGTTCTCGACCAGCACGTCGGACTCCTTGATCAGCTTCGTCAGGATGTCCTTGCCGTCCTGCGTCTTCGTGTCCAGGGTCAGGGAGCGCTTGTTACTGTTCAACATGGTGAAATACAGCGCGTCCACGCCGGGGATGTCGCGCAGCTGCGAACGGGTGACGTCGCCGGCGCCGGGGCGCTCCACCTTGATCACGTCCGCGCCGAACCAGGCCAGCAGCTGCGTGCATGCCGGTCCGGCCTGCACGTGCGTGAAGTCGATGATCTTGATGCCTTCCAGTGGTTTGCTCATGATGCGGTCTCCTTTCGAAATCGTGGGCCGGCCGGTCAGGCCTGGTTCTTTTTCGCGCTCTGCGGATTCAGGTTGGTGAGCCGGCCGCTTTCGGTGCCGGCCGTCTCGTCGATGACGGCGTTGATCAGCGCGGGCCTGCCGGCGGCGATCGCTTCCTGCAGGGCGCCGGTGAGTTCTTCCGGCGTGGTGGCGTTGTAGCCGACGCCGCCAAATGCCTCGATCATCCTGTCGTAGCGGGCGTTCTTGACGAACACGGTGGGCGCGACATCCGCGCCGCCGGTGGGATTGACGTCCGTGCCGCGGTACACGCCGTTGTTGTTGAAGACGATCGTCGTCACCGGCAGCTGGTACCGGCAGATGGTTTCCAGCTCCATGCCGGAGAAGCCGAACGCGCTGTCGCCCTCCACCGCCACCACCGGCTTGCCGCTGACGACGGCCGCGCCGATCGCATAGCCCATGCCGATGCCCATGATGCCCCAGGTGCCGGAGTCGAACCGCTTGCGGGGCTGGTACTGGTCGATGATGCTGCGTGCGTAGTCCAGCGTGTTGGCGCCTTCGTTGACGAGGTTGATGTCCGGGTGATCCTTCAGCACGTCGCGAATGGCCCGCAGCGCGCTATGAAAATTCATCGGTGCGGGATTCTTGTCCAGCAGCGCCGCCATCTTCGCCTGGTTGGTTTCCTTGCGCTCGGCGATCGCGCCCGTCCATTCGGCATCCGGCGCGGTGATGCCGGCAGCATCCAGGCCACCGAGCAGCGCGGCGATGCAGGAGCCGATGTCGCCGATCAGCGGCGCGGCGATCGGCACGTTGCTGTCGATCTCGGTGGGCGAGATATCGATCTGCACGAATTGCTTCGGCTTGCCCCAGGTTTTACCTTTGCCATGCGCGAGCAGCCAGTTCAGGCGTGCGCCGACGAGCACCACCACGTCCGCCTCGGCCAGCACGAACGAGCGCGCCGCCGATGCGGACTGCGCATGCGTGTCGGGCAGCAGGCCCTTGGCCATCGACATCGGCAGGTAGGGGATGCCGGTGCGTTCGACGAAGGCGCGGATGTCGTCGTCGGCCTGCGCGTACGCGGCGCCTTTGCCGAGCAGGATCAGCGGCTTCTTCGCGCCCTTCAGCAGCGCGAGTGCGCGCTGCACGGCGTCCGGCGCGGGCAGCTGGCGCGGCACGGGATCGACCACCTTCAGCAGCGAGCGCTGGGCATGGCCCGCCTCGATCGTTTGCGCCAGCAATGCCGCCGGCAGGTCCAGGTACACGCCGCCGGGGCGGCCCGACACGGCGGCGCGAATCGCCCGCGCGACACCGATGCCGATGTCCTCGGCCTTGTTGATGCGGTAGGCGGCCTTCGCATACGGCTTCGCGGCATTGAGCTGGTCCATCTCCTCGTAGTCGCCCTGCTGCAGGTCGACGATCTCGCGCTCGCTGGAGCCGGAGATCAGGATCATCGGGAAGCAGTTGGTGGTGGCATTGGCCAGCGCCGTCAGGCCGTTCAGGAAGCCCGGTGCGGACACGGTCAGGCAGATGCCCGGCTTCTGCGTGATGAAGCCGGCGATGGCGGCGGCGTTGCCGGCGTTCTGCTCGTGGCGGAAGCCGATGAAGCGCAGCCCTTCGGCCTGGGCAAGCCGGGCGAGGTCCGTGATCGGGATGCCCACCAGGCCGAAGATGGTGTCGATGTCGTTCGCCTTCAGCGCATCGATCACCAGGTGGAAGCCGTCGGTGACGTCGACCGATTGGTTGTGTGTCATGGTTGTCTCCGGTTGTTGTGTCCGGGCGCCCGGCCAGCCGTCTCGCCCTGAATTCATCATAGCGAGGCACCCTGATCGGGATCATTGACCGAGGTCAATTTTCGCCGCATGATGTGTGGACTCCTGCAAAAGCCGGTTCGCCATGACCCTCATCGCCAATCACCCGGAACGCAACATCATTCGCGTGCAGCTGAAGCAGAACATCGTGCTCAAGGCGTTGCGCGACAGCGAAATGGCCGCGCTCGAGCCCTACCTCACCGTCGTCAATCACCAGAAGGGCGACCTGCTGATGAACCAGGGCGTGTACGAGATGGAGCAGTACTTCATCCTGGACGGCATCCTGAAACGCCAGGTCACCAACCACGAAGCGCGCGAGATGATCCTGCGCTTTTCCGCCGAACGCGATATCGAAACGAGCTACGCGGCGTGGTGCCTGAAGAAGCCCACGCCCTACAGCATCGTGTGCATGACGAAGGCGCGCGTGGCCAGCATGCCGCTTACGCAATGGGTCGATTTCCTGCAGAGCCACAGCACCGTCAAGCAGGCGTTCGAGCACGAGGTGATGAACCTCATGAGCGGCATCATGGCGCACACCATCACGCTGCACCTGCTCGATGCGCCGGGCCGCGTGCACCGCTTCGTGCGCAAGCATCCCGAGCTGTTCGAACGGCTGCCGAAGAAGGAACTGGCCTCCTACCTGAACCTGTCGCCGGAAACGCTCAGCCGGCTGAAACACCAGGGCAAGATCTGACACTGGTGGTTTTTTGCACCGCACAGGCAAAAATATTTTTTGCTGCATTTTTGAGCGATTTCTCATAGACAGATATTCACGCCTAAAATATCTACTATCAGTTACTCCAATTGGAAACGCCGTACGACGTCCTTATAATCAAGGACATACGTTATTTCACCTTTCCTGAGGAGTTGCAAAATGAACGGTTTCACCAACGCCGCAGCGCAGCAATCCACCCCGTCCTTCTCGTTCGCCAGCCTGATCGCCGCCCTCTTCCAGCTCAAGCTGCGCGACAAGCTGAGCGCCGCCAACCGCGACGACGGCGCCCACACCTGGGGCATGTAAGCAGCCTCCCGCAGCACCCGCAGTACCCACGACGCACCGTCGGCTCCACCGCCGCCGGTGCGTTGGTTTTTCTACGCCGCGACCGCCGCCTGCAGCCGCACCCCGCCCCGCGCTTCCGCCATCGACTGCTCCAGCAGCTTGACCAGCGCATAGGCCGAATCGATGTGTGGCGTGGACGTGTCGGTCAGCCGCCCCAGCTCGATCACCGAACCCACCAGCGCATCGATCTCCGGTCCCCGCCCCGCTTCCACATCCTGCAGCATCGAGGTCTTGTGCTTGCCCACCTTCTCGGCGCCGGCGATGCGGCGCTCCAGCGAGACGCGGAACGTGATGCCCAGCTTGTGCGCCACCGCTTCGGCCTCGCGCATCATGTTCGCCGCCAAGTTGCGCGCCAGCGGGTGCTGGCAGATGTCCACCAGCGTGGAATGCGCCAGCGCACTGATCGGATTGAACGACAGGTTCCCCCACAGCTTCAGCCAGATCTCCGCGCGGATATCGTCCAGCACCGGCGACTTGAAGCCTGCGTGCTCGAAGCAGGCCGCCACCTGCGCGATGCGTTCGCTGCTGCTGCCATCGAGCTCGCCCAGCGGAAAGCGGTTGCCCTCGATGTGGCGGATGACGCCCGGCGCCACCAGCTCCGCGGCCGGATAGACCACGCAGCCGATCACGCGCGCTGGCGGAATGCGCCGCGCCTGTTCGCCATCGGCGTCCACGCTCGTCACCGCGCGCCCTTCGAAGGCGCCCCCATGGCGGTGGAAGTACCAGAACGGTATGCCGTTCTGCATCGTCACCACGACGGTCTGCGGCCCGAACAGCTGGCCGATGCGCGGCGCCACGTCGGCCACCTGGTGGGCCTTCATCGCCAGCACCACCACGTCCTGCGCTCCCGCCTCGTCGTAGTCGTTGGTGGCCTTCACGTGCGTGGCCACGTGCTCCGTTCCATCCGTCTCGACCAGGCGGATGCCCCGCGCGCGGATGGCCTCCAGGTTCGCGCCGCGCACGATGAACGTCACCTCCTCGCCGGCCAGCGCCAGCCGCGCGCCCACCAGCCCGCCGATCGCGCCGGCACCGATCACTGCGATCTTCATGACACACCTCTCAAGGTTTACTCGAAACGGTTGCTGAGCGTGCCGATGCCGTCGATCTCGACGGCGATCGTGCTGCCGGGGCGCATCGAGCCCACGCCGATCGACGTGCCGCACAGCAGCAGGTCGCCCGGTTCCAATGTCATGTCCTGCGAGATTTTGCTGACCAGCTCCGCCACGGAAAACACCATGTCGTTGACGGGATAGTCCTGCCGCACCTCGCCGTTCAGGATCGTGCGCACGACCAGCATCGCCGGATTCAGCCCGGTGGCGATCATGGGGCCGAACGGGCAGAACGTGTCGAAGCCCTTGGCCCGCACCCACTGCGGAAAGGTAGGATCGCGGCCGATGATCTCGTTGACGGTCACGTCGTTCGCGCAGGTGTAGCCGAAGATGTGGTCGGGCGCGCTCTCCACGCTCACGCCGCTGCAGCGGCGGCCGATCACGATGGCCAGCTCGCCTTCGAACGCCACCTTGGCCTCCACGCGCGGTTTGCGGATCGTGCCCCCTGGCGCCAGATACGAATTCGCCGGCTTCATTAAGTACAGGGGCTCGGCCGGCGGTGCGAGACCCAGCTTCTGCCCCAGCGCATGGTAGTTGTTCCACATCGCCAGCACCTTGCCCGGCACGACGGGCGTCAGCAGCGTCACCTCCGGCAGGGCGATGGCGATGTCCGTGCGGCTCGGGCTGTCAAACATGTCGCCCTTGAAGACGCGGATCTTGTCGCCTTCCAGCGTGCCGAAGCGCACCGTGTCGAGATGCAGGAAGCGTATCCAGTGCTGGACCATGGCGGCACTCCGGGGATTGAAAAGGAAAAGGAGGCGCGTGCGGGGGGCTAACCGCACGCGCGGGATGACATCAGTTGACCAGCCGCGCGCCGGCCGGCGTGCCGGCCGCGCCGGGCACCGTGCCCTCGACTTCCACGCTGACCTGGCCATTGGCCTGCTCGATGAAGCGCTTGCGCATCGGTTTCAGCACCCACCACGCCATCACGGCCGCCACCGCGTTCATGCCGCAGCCGATGAAGAACACCGCCTCCCAGCTGCCGGTGGCCGCCATGATCACGCTGGAGATCGGCACGAAGATCGAGGCCGTGCCTTTCGCCGTGTACATCAGGCCCGCGTTGCCCGCCGCGTTGCGGGTGCCGAAGGTGTCGGCCGTGGTGGCCGGGAACAGGCTGTAGATCTCGCCCCAGGCAAAGAACACCAGGCCGGTGAGGATGACGAACATGATCGGGTCGCGGCCGAAGTAGTACAGCAGCAGGATGCCCACCGATTCCAGCGCGAAGGCGATGAACATGGTCTTCTCGCGGCCGATCTGGTCGGACACCCAGCCGAAGAACGGGCGCGTCAGGCCGTTCAGTACGCGGTCGATGGCAAGGGCAAACGTCAGTGCCGGCAGCACCATGCCCATCACGTTGAACTTCACGCCGTCGATGGCGAAGTCCTTGGCGATCGGCCCCATCTGCGCGGTAGCCATCAGGCCGCCGGCCGCCACCAGCACGAACATCGTGTACATCACCCAGAACACGGGCTTCTTCACCATCTGCGATGGCGTGTAGTCCGCCGTGGTCTGCAGCACGTTGGGGTTCTTCTTCTTCGCGACCCTGGCGGCATTGTGCGGCGGCCGCGCCATCATCAGCGCCAGCAGGATCACCACGAGGCCCTGGCCGATGCCGAAGTAGAGGAAAGTGTCCTGGTAGCCGCGGCTCTCGATCATCGCCGAGATGGGGATGATCGTGGCGGCCGAACCCGCGCCGAAGCCGGCTGCCGTGAGGCCGGCGGCCAGGCCGCGCCGGTCCGGGAACCATTTCAGCGCCGAGCCCACGCAGGTACCGTACACGGCACCGGCACCGATGCCGCTGATGGCGGCTGCCACGTACAGCACGAACAGCGTGGAGGCGAACGAGTTCATCACCCAGCCGATCGCGCACAGCAGGCCGCCGAACAGCACCACGGGCCGCGGGCCCCATTTGTCGACGGCCCAGCCCTCGATCGGCACCAGCCACGTTTCGGTCAGGATGAAGATGGTGAAGGCTACCTGGATGGCCGCCTTCGACCAGCCATGCGCTTCGGATAAAGGATTGACGAACAGGGTCCAGCCGTACTGCAGGTTGGCGATCATCGCCATGCAGATGATGCCCATCACCAGCTGCAGCCAGCGGAACGACGCTGGCCTGTCGGATATCGATGCCTCGGTTTTCATGCAATGTCTCCCTTGGATTTTTTTGATGCCGTCGGTCGTGCCGTGCTGTCAGGCCCGTGCTGTCCTCCGGGCCGCGAGGCGGTCGATGACGGGCGGGCCGGCGGCATGCGCCAGGGGGTGGGGGCTGGCGGGGCGGGCGATGCCGCGGTGCGGGTTGCTCATGACCTGGTCTCCTGATGGGGTTCACGATAGCTACCGAAGGACTCTGGAACCGTGTTTTTCGCGCCGCCGGCCGGGGCCGGCATGTGGCATCGCTTATGTAAAGTTCAACAGATGGGGCGATTGTGGAAGAACGGTTTTCGCAGTTCCTTGACCGCGGTTAAGATTCGAAAATTCGCCGCATGCGTGCTGCAACTGCCCGGGATCCGGCTTCACGCGCCGATCTGCCGCTGCTGCAGTTCGCGCCAGTCGATCGCGGCACCGGGGTTGCCGGCCGCCGCCATCTGCGCGGCGCAGCGTGCCTTCGCAGCCAGGATCGCATCGACGAGGAAGTCGGCGTCGTACGCGGCCAGCAGGTGCGGCTGGTGCCGCGTCAGGTACTCGCGCACGCAGCTGCGCTCGGCGCCGGCACCGCCGCCAGGCAGGTGCGCGGCATCCCAGAACCAGCTCAGGCCCAGCTCGTGGAAGGCGGCGTTCCACGCATTGCATTCGGCGTCGGCCGGCCGGGCCTCCGCCCCACTGCTGGTGATCGTCATGGCGTTTTCTCCAGTTGTTGTGTGGTGCTGTGGATCCATCGTAAGCCGGCGAGACGATTAGTAAAAGTTAAAGTTTTTAGGGATAATCATTCAGCATCGTTGATGATTCGACCGGCCGGGAGGACACCATGCGCAACGCCACGCTGCGCCAGCTGAAGGCATTCGAAGCCGTCGCCCGTCACCTGAGTTTCTCGCGCGCCGCCGAGGAACTGCACCTGACGCAGCCGGCCGTCTCGACGCAGATCCGCACGCTGGAAGGCCACGTGGGCGTCACCCTGTTCGAGCAGCTGGGCAAGAAGACCTACCTGACCCAGGCGGGCACCGAGCTGCTGCAGTTCTGCCGCGCGATCATCGGCCAGTTCGAGGCGGCCGAAATGGCGATGGAGCAGTTCCGCGGCATTGCCGGCGGCCGGCTGAACGTGGCCGTGATCAGCGCCGGCGATTACTTCTTCCCGCAGCTGATGGTGGCCTTCGCGCGGCGCCATCCCGGCGTGCAGCTGAACCTCACCGTGCACAACCGCGAGGAGCTGCTCGGCCAGCTGGCGGCCAACCGCACGGACCTGGCCGTGATGGTGCGCCCGCCGGCCGAACCGGGCACGCGCAACGATGCGTTCGCGCCGCACCCTTACGTGATCGTGGCGGCGCCCGACCATCCGCTGGCCGGCCGTGGCCGCATCGGCATGGACGAACTGCTGCGCCACCCGTTCGTGGTGCGCGAGCGCGGTTCGGACACATGGCACTCGATGGAGGATGCGTTCGGCACGCGCCTGGACGAAGTGCCGGTGGCGATGGAAATCCGCAGCACCGAGACCATCAAGCAGGCCGTCATCGCCGGCATCGGCGTCGGCTTCCTGTCGGCGCACACGATCGGGCGCGAGGTGGCGTCGGGGAGCCTCGTCGTGCTGCCCGTGGACGGCTTCCCGCTGATGCTGCACTGGTACGTGGTGCATCGCGTCGAGAAGCGCCTGCCGCCGGTCGCGAGCGCGTTCCGGCAGTTTCTGCTGGACGAAGGGGCGGAGCGGATCGCAGCGCTCATTCCGACGGCGTGACGGGTCAGGCAAGCGGATGGCGTTATCAGGTCCCGCGGCCACGGCACCGCATGACGCCGCCGCGTACCGGCAGTGCTGGCAGCAATCGATCCGCGCCCTGTCAGCACGGCATCAGCGTCCGATCAACGCCCCATCAACGCCCGCACATGCGCGGTCGTGCCGCCCGCCAGTCCGGCACCGCTGTAGCCGCCTTCCAGCACCGAGACGATCCTTCCCTGGCACACGTCCGCGGCAATCGCCATCACTTCGCGCGTGATCCAGCCGAAGTCCTCGTCCTCCAGTTCCAGCTGCGCCAGCGGATCGAGGCGGTGGGCGTCGAAGCCGGCCGAAATCAGGATCAGCTCGGGCTCGAACCGTCGCAGTGCGGGCAGCAGCACATCGGCCACGCGGGCGCGGAAGCGTTCCGAACCGCAGCCCGGCGGTAGCGGCACGTTGACGATATTGCCGCTTTCTCCCGTCTCGCGCGCGGCGCCCGTGCCCGGGTACAGCGGCGACTGGTGGCTGGAGCCGAAGAACAGCTCGGCGCGGTCCCAGAACGCGGCCTGCGTGCCGTTGCCATGGTGGACATCGAAGTCGACGACGGCCACCCGCCGGAGCCCGTGCGCCACCAGCGCGTGGCAGGCCGCGACGGCCACCTGGTTGAAGATGCAGAAGCCCATCGCCCGGCCCGGTTCCGCGTGGTGGCCGCAGGGCCGCGTGGCGCAGAACACATTGTCGGCGTCCCCGGCCATGACGGCATCCACGCCGGCACAGGCCGCGCCCACGCAGCGCAGGACCGCCTCCCACGAGCCGGGCGACATCGCCGTGTCGCCGCCATCGAGCAGCACGATGCCGGTAGATGGCACCATCGCTTCGACGGCATCGATGTAGCCCGCTTCATGCACCAGCAGCAGCTGTTCGCGCGTGCCGGCCGGCGCCTCGCGCCAGTCGAGCGTGGCGAACTCCGGCTCCCACAGCGCCGCCATCACGACGCGCAGGCGGTCCGGCGATTCCGGATGACCGGCGCCCGGCACGTGCTCGAGGCAGGCCGGGTGGAACATCACCAGCGTTTTCATTACCCCCTCCCGTTGAATCGTTACCCCGCTGCGATCGGATGGTTGGCCATGCGCTCGATCGCCTGGCACAGCGCCGAGTGGTCCTGCTGCGCCAGGCCGTTCGCGGCGCAGGCGTTCATCAGTTCCTGCGTGATGGCGGTGTTCGGCAGCGAGATGCCCAGGCTCTTCGCCCCCTGCAGCGCCAGGTTCAGGTCCTTCTGGTGCAGCGCGATGCGAAAGCCCGGCGCGAAGGTGCGCTTGACCATCCGCTCGCCATGCACTTCCAGGATGCGCGACGCGGCAAAGCCGCCCATCAGCGCCTGCCGTACCTTGCCGGGATCGGCGCCGGCTTTTGACGCGAACAGCAGCGCTTCGGACACGGCCTGGATCGTCAGCGCCACGATGATCTGGTTCGCCACCTTGGCCGTCTGGCCGTCGCCATTGCCACCCACCAGCGTGATGTTCTTGCCCATCAGCTCGAACAGGGGTTTCACGCGGTCGAACGCTTCCTGCGAACCGCCGACCATGATCGTGAGGGTGGCCGCCCTGGCACCCACCTCGCCGCCCGAGACGGGCGCATCGAGGTAATCGCAGTCGCGCCGGTTGATCCTCTGCGCGAACTCCCTGGTGGCCAGCGGGCTGATGGAACTCATGTCCACGACCACCTTGCCCGGCGTGAGCGCATCGGCCACGCCGTTCTCGCCGAACAGCACTTCTTCGACCTGCGGCGTGTCGGGCACCATCACGATGACGACGTCTGCCCGCTTCGCCACTTCGGCCGCATTGGTGCAGACGGTGGCGCCGCCCTCCACCAGCGCCAGCGGCGGATTCTTCACGTCGTGCAGGTACAGCTTGCAGCCGCCCGCCTGCAGGTGGCCGGCCATCGGCCCGCCCATGATGCCCAGTCCGATGAAACCCACTTTCGTCATCACGCTCTCCCCGTTGAAATCAGAAACCATGTTCGGTGATCCACAGCAGCCCTTCGGCCGTGGTGCGGCGCGGCTTGTATTCGCAGCCCACCCAGCCCGTGTAGCCCAGCGCGTCCAGCGCCGGCAGCAGGTAGCCGTAGTTGATCTCGCCCGTGCCCGGCTCGCCGCGGCCCGGGTTGTCCGCCAGCTGGATGTGCCGGATGCGCGGCAGGTGCGCCTTGATGGTGGCGGCCAGCTCGCCTTCCATGCGCTGCATGTGATAGATGTCGTACTGCAGGAACAGGTTGTCCGACTCCGTTTCGCCGATGAGGTCCAGCGCCTGCCGCGTGCCGTGCAGGAAGAAGCCGGGAATGTCGAAGGTGTTGATCGGCTCGATCAGCAGCGCGATGCCTTCGTCCTTCAGCCGCCGCGCGGCCAGGCGCAGGTTCGCCACCAGGGTGGCATGCGCCGCTTCCCGTTCCACGCCGGGGGGCACGATGCCGGCCAGGCAGTTCAGCTGCTTCACGCCCAGCGCCCCCGCATACGCGATGGCAACGGCCAGCCCTTCCTCGAATTCGCCGCGCCGCTCCGGATGGCAGGCGATGCCGCGGTCGCCACCGGCCCAGTCCCCGGCCGGCAGGTTGTGCAGCACCAGTTCCAGCCGGTGCGCGTCGAGCTGCGCGGCCAGCGCCTGGGCCGGGTATGCGTACGGGAACAGGAACTCGACGCCCTGGAAGCCGGCCCGCGCGGCCAGCGCGAAGCGGTCGAGGAAGTCGGCTTCGTTGAACAGCATCGTCAGGTTGGCGGCCAGTTTCATCATCCCTCCTTACTGCACGGTGAGTACATCGTTGAATTCGTTCAGCGCATCGATCTCGGTGCCCATCGCGATGTTCGTCACCCGTTCCAGGATGATCTCGACCACCACCGGCACGCCGTACTGGCGCATCAGCTCGCGGGCCTGCTCGAATGCCGGCACGATCCCATCCGGCCGGAACACGCGGATGGCCTTGCAGCCCAGGCCTTCCACCACGGCCACGTGGTCGACGCCATACCCTTCCAGCTCGGGCGCGTTGACGTTCTCGAACGAGAGCTGCACGCAGTAGTCCATCTCGAAGCCCCGCTGGGCCTGGCGGATCAGGCCGAGATAGGCGTTATTCACGAGTACGTGGATGTACGGCAGTTTGAACTGCGCGGCGACGGCAAGTTCCTCGATCAGGAACTGGAAATCGTAGTCGCCCGAGATGGCCACGATGTCGGCCTCCGGATCGGCCACCCGCACGCCCAGCGCGGCGGGAATCGTCCAGCCCAGCGGCCCCGCCTGGCCGCAGTTGATCCAGTGGCGCGGATGGTGCACGTGCAGGAACTGCGCGGCGGCGATCTGCGACAGGCCGATGCTGGCGACATAGCGCACGTCCCGCCCGAAGTAGCGGTTCATCTCGTGGTACACGCGCAGCGGATGCACGGGCACGCTGTCGTAATCGCTCCGGCGCAGCAGCGTGCGCTTGCGTTCCTGGCAGTCGTGCAGCCAGTCCGAACGGTCGGCCAGCCTGCCGGCCTCGCGCCATTCCTTCGCCACTTCCACCAGCAGGGACAGGGCCGCCTTCGCATCGGAGACGATGCCCAGGTCCGGCCCGAACACGCGGCCGATCTGCGTGGGCTCGATATCGATGTGGACGAACTTGCGGTCCTTCGTGAACACGTCCACGCCACCGGTGTGCCGATTGGCCCACCGGTTGCCGATGCCCAGCACGAAGTCCGAGGCCAGCAGCGTGGCATTGCCGTAGCGGTGGCTGGTCTGCAGGCCGGCCATGCCGGCCATCTGCGGATGATCGTCGGGGATGCTGCCCCAGCCCATCAAGGTGGGAATGACGGGCACGCCGGTGATCTCCGCGAACTCGACCAGCAGTGCGGACGCGTCGGCATTGATGATGCCGCCGCCGGCCGTGATCAGGGGCCGGCGCGCCTCGTTCAGCAGCATCAAGGCCTTCTCGATCTGTGCACGCGTCGCGACCGGCTTGAATGCGGCCAGCGGGGCATACGTGTCGATGTCGAATTCGATCTGCGCCTGCTGCACGTCCACCGGCAGGTCGATCAGCACGGGGCCGGGGCGGCTGGAGCGCATCAGGTGGAAGGCCTGCTGGAACACCTGCGGCACGAGCGCCGGCTCGCGCACGGTGACGGCCCACTTGGTGACGGGCCTGGCGATCGACTCGATGTCGACGGCCTGGAAGTCTTCCTTGTACAGCCTGGCGCGCGGTGCCTGGCCCGTGATGCACAGGATCGGAATCGAGTCGGCAGATGCGGCGTACAGGCCCGTGATCATGTCCGTGCCGGCCGGGCCCGAGGTGCCGATGCACACGCCGATATTGCCCGCTGCGGCGCGCGTAAAACCCTCCGCCATGTGCGAGGCGCCTTCCACGTGGCGCGCGAGGATGTGGCGGATGCTGTCGCGCTTGCGCAACGCGGCGTAGAACGGGTTGATCGCCGCGCCCGGCACGCCGAAGGCCACGTGCACGCCCTCCTTTTCCAGCACCAGCACCCCTGCTTCCGCTGCGGTCATCCTGGCCATCATGCCTCCGCTGTCGTGTGATTGCGATGAGCCATGCTAGAGCGTTCGAACGCGCCTGATAAGCCCACAAAAAATCGGGTGATCCGATACCTGCGGTATGGAATACTGAAAGCATGGACAAGATCAAGGAGATGACCGCGTTCGTGGAAGCCGTCGACCAGGGCAGCCTGGCGCGCGCGGCGCTCGCGCAGGGCGTGACGCCCGTGATGCTGGGCCGCCGCATCGATGCGCTGGAGCGGCGCCTCGGCGTGAAGCTGCTGCACCGCACGACCCGCCACCTGACGCTGACCGAATCCGGCACGCAGTTCCTCGAGCACTGCCGCAAGCTGCTCTCCGACCTGGAGCTGGCCGAGACCATCGTCTCCGAAGGCCGCGACGAAGCCAACGGCCACCTGATCGTCTCCGCGCCCGCCGCCTTCGGGAGGCTGCACGTGGCGCCCCATGCCCCGGCCTTCCTGGCCGCGCATCCGAAGGTGCGGCTGTCGTTCAACCTGACGGACCAGGTGGTGGACCTGGTGCGCGAGGGCTACGAGCTGGGCATCCGCATCGGCGGCATGCTCGATCCCAGTTTTGTCGCCGTGCGGCTGGCCACGAATCGCCGCGTGGTGTGCGGCACGCCGTCGTATTTCGCGCGCTGCGGCATCCCGCGCACGCTGGACGACCTGGCGCACCACAACTGCCTGGCCTTCAACCTGCAGGGCGGCCAGCAGCGCGGCTGGTATTTCCAGAAGGACGGCAAGCCCGTCACCATCAAGGTCAATGGCAATGTCGACTGCAACGACGGCGAGCTGCTGCACCGCTGGGCCAGCGAGGGACTGGGCCTGGCGTGGCGGTCGACGTGGGAGATCCAGGCGCAGCTGGCCGCAGGCGAGCTGGTGACGGTGCTGGACGAATACGCGCTGCCGGATTACGACATCAAGGCCGTCTACATGCAGCAGCGGCATCTGCCGGCACGGGTGCGGGCGTTCATCGAGACGTTGAAGGCGGTGTACGCGCAGGCGGGTTATTGGACCGCCGCTCGGTGATGCGCCGGGGTCTGGCACCGCTGGCCACGCACGCTCGATCAACGCGTTGGCACTTGCTGCGGTGCCTGACCCCAGCAGTTTGCATGCGTTCCGGCGGCGCCTGCGAAAGGCTGGGGTCAGGCACCGCAGCATGCGCTGTGAATGCTTCTGCTGCCTTCACTGGCGGTGCCAGACCCCGGTTCGCGCAGGCCGTCGACCGCGGCAGCTGAAAACCTGGTTCACACCTAGATCACCCGCTCTTCCCTTAACGCGGCAATCCGCTCGGCACTGTACCCCAGCCCCGCCAGCACCTCCTCCGTGTGCTCGCCCAGCAGCGGCGAGCGCGTGACCTCGGTCGGGCTGTCCGACAGCTTGATGGGGTTGCCCACGGTCAGATACGGCCCCCGTTCCGGATGATCCACCTCGACCACCGTGCCGCTCGCGCGCAGCGACGGCTCGTTGGCGATTTCCTTCATCGACAGGATCGGGCCGCAGGGAATGTCGTACTGGTTCAGCACATCCATCGCTTCGTACTTCGTCTGCGTTGTCGTCCACTCCTCGACGGCGGCGAAGATTTCCATCAGGTGCGGCAGCCGCGCACGGGGCGTGGCGAAATCGGGATGCGTGATCCAGTGCGTCCTGCCGATGACCTTGCAGATGGCCGGCCACACGGCCGCCTGGGCGATGAAGTAGATGTAGGCGTTCGGGTCCTTCTCCCAGCCCCTGCATTTGAGGATCCAGCCGGGCTGACCGCCCCCGGAAGCATTGCCGGCGCGCGGCACGGACTCGCCGAACGTGCCGCCCGCGTACTGGGGATATTCCTCCATCACGCCGGTGCGTTCCAGCCGCTGCTGGTCGCGCAGCTTTACCCGGCACAGGTTCAGCACCGCATCCTGCATGGCCGTCAGCACGCGCTGGCCGCGGCCGGTGGTGTTGCGCTGGTAGAGGGCGGTGACGATGCCCAGCGCCAGGTGCAGGCCGCTGCCGCTGTCGCCGATCTGCGCCCCCGTCACCACGGGCGGGCCATCATCGAAGCCGGTGGTACCCGCCGCACCGCCGGTGCACTGGGCCACGTTCTCGTAGACCTTGCAGTGTTCATACGGGCCCGGTCCGAAACCCTTCACGGAAGCGACGATCATGCGCGGGTTCAGCTGCTGGATGCGCTCCCACGTGAAGCCCATGCGGTCCAGCGCGCCGGGCGCGAAGTTCTCGACCAGCACATCGCACTCGCGGATCAGGTCTTCCAGCACGCCCTTGCCGGCGGGCCGTTTCGCATCGAGCGTGATCGAGCGTTTGTTATGGTTCAGCATCGTGAAGTACAGGCTGTCGACGCCGGGGATATCGCGCAGCTGGGCGCGCGTGGCATCGCCCTCGCCGGCCCGCTCCACCTTGATCACGTCCGCCCCGAACCAGGCCAGCAGCTGCGTGCAGGTGGGCCCCGACTGGACGTGGGTGAAGTCGAGAATGCGAACGCCTTCGAGTGCCTTGCTCATGCCGGTCTCCTGTCGTCTGCTGCGATGGATTTTTTTCGTTATTCTGCCATTCCATCTTAGCGAAGTGGCCGGCTTTTGCCGCTTGACCGCGGTTAAGAATACAGAAAGCCGCCGTCAGAACAGCGTGTCCAGGACGGCCAGCGTGCCGGCCTGTGCGCCGTCGTAGCCGGGCAGGCCGTCGAGCACCTGGCGGAAGGCGGTGCTGGCCATCGCCGTGCGGGCGGCCTGCAGCAGTGGCGTGTCCAGGGCGTTCCGGTCGCAGGCCAGGAAGTAGCGTTCGCGGCAGACGGGAAGGAAATCGAGGTCGAAGCGCCGCGCCGCCGTCTCCACGCCGAAGCTCAGGTCCGCCATGCCGCTCGCCACGTAGGCGGCCACCGCGGCATGCGTGAACTCGGCGCTGTCGAAGCCGGCGATGCGGGCGGTGTCGATGGCGCGGTCCGCCAGCAGCAGCTCCAGCAGCAGGCGCGTGCCGGAGCCGTGCTGGCGGTTCACGAAGCGTAGGTCCGGGCGCAGCAGGTCGTCCAGCCCCGTCACGCCCTTCGGATTGCCCTTGGCGATGAACAGCCCCTGCTGGCGGAAGGCCAGGTGCAGGAAGGCATGCCGCTGGTTATCCAGCCAGGGCCGGTGCTGGGCTGCCGCGGCGCCTTCGAAGGCACCGACCGGCAAATGAAAACCGGCCAGGTCGCATTCGCCGCGCGCCAGGGCGGCCACCGCTTCCGTGCTGCTGCGGTACTTGATGTCCACCGTCGCACCGCCTTCGCGCAGCTGCGTGACGAGGGCGGCCACGGCGAACCCGTGCGAGGCCGTCAGCCGCAGCACCTGCGCGTCGCCCGCCAGCACGCGCGCCAGTTCCTGCTGCAGTTCGGAGGCCAGGCTGTCCAGCAGCGGCGTCAGGCGCGCGCTGATGCGGCGGTCCGCCCAGATCAGTTTTTCGGCCAGCGGCGACAGCGCCGTGCCTTGGCCGCGCACCTTGTGCACCAGCGCCGCGCCGAACTGCTCGCTGAACTGCTGCAGCAACCCCCAGGCGTGGCGGTACGACATGCCGTAGGCCGCGGCGGCCTTGCTGATGCTGCCCGTCTCGCTCACGGCGGTGAGCAGCGCCAGCAGCGCGGGCAGCGCCGTCGGGTTGCCGCGGGCGTCGCGCAGGATCCAGTCGGGGCGGATTTCAACCTTCAGCATATGCAAATCATTTCCTATTGATTGCGCTTTTTGCCGGTGCTAGTCTCGTTTATAACACGGTCCCGCATATGCTTTGCCGAGCATATGGTTCTTCAAAACCGGACCGGTCGACAACGGAGACAGCATGCCCGCACAGCCCGCCGCCGCAGCCACCTCAGCCACCACCGTCAGCGCGATCCTCGCCGGCATCCTCTCCCGCCATGGCCCGCGCCAGGACGAGCTCCTGCCCGCCCTGCACGCGCTGCAGGATAGTGTCGGCTACATTCCGCCGGACCAGGTGCCCGCGCTGGCGCAGCACTTCAACCTGTCCCGCGCCGAAGTGCATGGCGTGATCACCTTCTATCACTACTTCCGCAGTGCGCCGCCGGCCCGCTGCGTGGTGCAGATCTGTCGCGCCGAGGCCTGCCAGAGCATGGGCGGCGACCGCCTGCTGGCCCATGCCGAAAGCGTGCTGGGCTGCAGCCTGCACGGCCACAGCGCGGACGGTGCCTTTGCGCTGGAACCCGTGTACTGCCTGGGCCTGTGCGCGAGCTCGCCGGCGCTCACGATCAACGAGGCCGTGTTCGCCCGCGTCACACCGGCCCGCTTCGATGCGCTGATCGCCGATGTCAACCAGCTGCAGGAGGCCGTATGAGCATCCGCATTTTCGTCCCCGGCGACTCGTCCGCGCTGGCGGTCGGTGCCGACGAAGTGGCGGCCGTGATCGCAGCCGAAGCGCAGCAGCGCGGCATCGAGGTCGCGCTCGTTCGCAACGGCACGCGCGGCTTGCTGTGGCTGGAGCCGCTGGTGGAAGTAGACACGCCGGAAGGCCGCATCGGCTTCGGCCCCGTCGATGCGGGCGACGTGCCGGCGCTGTTCGATGCCGGTTTCCATGCCGGTGCCGGCACGCATCCGTTGTCGCTGGGCGTGGTCGAACGGATTCCCTACCTGGCGCGGCAGCAGCGCCTCACGTTCGCGCGCATCGGCATCACCGATCCCCAGTCGCTGGACGACTACCTGGCGCATGGTGGCTACCGCGGCCTGCACAAGTCGCTGGTAATGGCGCCGGCCGAGATCGTGGCAGCCGTGACGGCCTCCGGACTGCGCGGCCGCGGCGGCGCCGCCTTCCCCACCGGGATCAAGTGGAACACGGTGCTGAAGGCCCCGGGCGACGAGAAATACATCGTCTGCAATGCCGACGAAGGCGACTCCGGCACGTTCGCGGACCGCCTCGTCATGGAGAGCGACCCCTTCGTGCTGATCGAAGGGATGACGATCGCCGGCCTGGCCGTGGGCGCCACGCGCGGCTACATCTACGTGCGCAGCGAATACCCGCACGCCATCGCCCGGCTGGAGGCCGCCATCGACACGGCGCGCAACCGCGGCTACCTTGGACAGAATCTGCTCAGCACGGGTCGCACCTTCGAGCTGGCCGTGCGCAAGGGCGCCGGCGCCTACATCTGCGGCGAGGAGACGGCGCTGCTGGAAAGCCTGGAAGGCAAGCGCGGCATCGTGCGCGCCAAGCCGCCCCTGCCCGCGCTGGCCGGCCTGTTCGGCAAACCCACCGTCATCAACAACGTGCTGTCGCTGGCCACCGTCCCCATCATCCTCGACAAGGGCGCCCAGTATTACCAGGACTACGGCATGGGCCGTTCGCGCGGCACCCTGCCCGTGCAACTGGCCGGGAATATCAAGCACGGCGGCCTGATCGAGCTGGCGTTCGGCATCACGCTGCGCGAAATCCTGTATGACTTCGGCGGCGGCAGCGCCACGGGCCGGCCCATCAAGGCCGTGCAGGTGGGCGGGCCGCTCGGTGCCTACCTGCCGGAGTCGCAATGGGACACGCCGCTCGACTACGAAGCGTTCGCGTCGCTGTGGGCCGTGCTGGGTCATGGGGGCATCGTGGTGCACGACGACAGCGCGGACATGGCGAAGCTGGCGCGCTACGCAATGGAATTCTGCGCCATCGAGTCGTGCGGCAAGTGCACGCCATGCCGCATCGGCTCCACGCGCGGCGTGGAAGTCATCGACAAGATCCGTCAAGGCACGCAACGGGAACAGCAGGTGGTGCTGCTGCGCGACCTGTGCGACACGATGCTGCACGGCTCCCTGTGCGCGATGGGCGGCATGACGCCGTATCCCGTACTGTCGGCCCTGAACCACTTCCCGCAGGACTTCGGCGAGCCGGCCCTGCCATCCATCACCACCCGGCACGCCGCCTAGGAGACGACCATGATCGAAACCATCCTGTCCCGCGACCTGGGCACGCCGCCACCCCTCGACCCGGCCACCGAATTCGTCACCTTGTCGGTCGACGGCCAGCGCGTCACCGTCCCCGCCGGCACCTCCGTGATGCGCGCCGCCGCGCTGTCCGACATCAACATCCCCAGGCTGTGCGCCACCGACAGCCTGGAGCCGTTCGGCTCGTGCCGCCTGTGCCTCGTCGAGATCGACGGCCGCCGCGGCTACCCCGCCTCGTGCACCACGCCAGTGGAGCACGGCATGGTCGTGCGCACCCAGTCGCCGAAACTGCAAGCGCTGCGCAAGGGCGTGATGGAGCTGTACATCTCCGACCACCCGCTGGACTGCCTGACCTGCCCCGCCAACGGCGACTGCGAGCTGCAGGACATGGCCGGCGTGACGGGCCTGCGCCAGGTGCGCTACGGCTACCAGGGCGCCAACCACCTGGCGCTGCCGAAGGACGAATCGAATCCCTATTTCACGTTCGATTCGTCGAAGTGCATCGTCTGCAACCGCTGCGTGCGCGCCTGCGAGGAGACGCAAGGCACCTTTGCGCTGACGATCTCCGGCCGCGGCTTCGACTCGCGCGTGTCGGCCGGCCAGGACGAGCCTTTCATGGCCTCCGAGTGCGTGTCGTGCGGCGCCTGCGTGGCCGCCTGCCCCACCGCCACGCTGCAGGAGAACACGGTGATCTGGCTGGGCCAGGCCGAGCACAGCATCACGACGACGTGCGCCTATTGCGGCGTGGGCTGTTCGCTGAACGCGGAGATGAAGGGCAACGAGGTGGTGCGCATGGTGCCGACGAAAGACGGCAAGGCCAACGAAGGCCACGCCTGCGTCAAGGGCCGCTTCGCCTGGGGCTATGCCACGCACAAGGACCGGATCCTGAAGCCCATGATCCGCGCGAAGATCACCGACCCGTGGCAGGAAGTGAGCTGGGACGAAGCGCTCGATCATGCCGCCGCCGAATTCAAGCGCATCCAGGCGAAACATGGCCGCGATGCGATCGGCGGCATCGTCTCGTCCCGCTGCACGAACGAGGAAGGCTATCTCGTGCAGAAGCTGGTGCGCGCCGCGTTCGGCAACAACAATGTCGACACCTGTGCCCGCGTATGCCACTCGCCCACCGGCTATGGCCTGAAGCAGACGCTGGGCGAATCGGCCGGCACGCAGAGCTTCGCCTCGGTGGCCAAGGCCGATGTCATCCTCGTCATCGGCGCCAACCCGACGGACGGCCACCCCGTGTTCGGCTCGCGCATGAAGCGGCGGCTGCGCCAGGGCGCGAAGCTGATCGTCATCGACCCGCGCCGCATCGACCTGATCAAGTCGCCGCACGTGCAGGCCAACTACCACCTGCAGCTGCGGCCCGGTACCAATGTGGCGATGCTGTCGGCGCTGGCGCACGTGGTCGTGACCGAAGGCCTGCTGGCGCAGCAGTACATCGACGAGCGCTGCGAGGAACGGGCGTTTGCGCAGTGGCGCGAGTTCGTCGCGCAGCCGGAGAATTCGCCCGAGGCGATGGAAGCGGTGACCGGCGTGCCGGCGCAACTGGTGCGCGGCGCGGCGCGGCTGTTCGCCACCGGCGGCAACGGCGCCATCTTCTACGGCCTGGGCGTGACGGAACACGCGCAGGGTTCGACGGCCGTGATGGCGATCGCGAACCTGGCCATGGCGACGGGGAACGTGGGCCGCGAAGGCGTCGGCGTCAATCCGCTGCGGGGCCAGAACAATGTGCAGGGCTCCTGCGACATGGGCTCGTTCCCGCACGAGCTGCCCGGCTACCGGCACGTCTCGGACACCACCGTGCGCACGCTGTTCGAACAGGCGTGGGGCGTGCCGCTGCAGTCCGAACCGGGCCTGCGCATCCCGAACATGTTCGAGGCGGCACTGGACGGCAGCTTCCTGGGCCTGTACTGCCAGGGCGAGGACATCGTGCAGTCCGATCCGAACACCCAGCACGTGACGGCGGCCTTGCAGGCGATGGAATGCGTGGTGGTGCAGGACATCTTCCTGAACGAGACGGCCAAGTTCGCGCACGTGCTGCTGCCCGGCTCCTCGTTCCTGGAAAAGGACGGCACGTTCACGAACGCCGAGCGCCGCATCTCGCGCGTACGCAAGGTGATGCCACCCCGCGCCGGCTATGCGGACTGGGAAGTGACGGTGCAGCTGGCCAACCGCCTGGGCTACCCGATGGATTACCGCCACCCGTCCGAGATCATGGACGAAATCGCGCGCCTGACGCCCACCTTCACCGGCGTCAGCTACCAGCGGCTCGATGAACTGGGCAGCATCCAGTGGCCGTGCAACGACGCGGCGCCGGAAGGCACGCCCACGATGCATATCGATGCCTTCGTACGGGGCAAGGGCCGCTTCATCATCACGCAGTACGTGGCCAGTGCCGAGAAGGTCACGCGCAAGTATCCGCTCATCCTCACGACGGGCCGCATCCTGTCGCAGTACAACGTGGGTGCACAGACGCGCCGCACGGAGAACGTGCAGTGGCATGCGGAGGACCGGCTGGAACTGCATCCGCACGATGCGCAGGAACGGGGCATCAAGGACGGCGACTGGGTCGGCATCCAGAGCCGCGCCGGCGAGACGGTGCTGCGCGCGCTCGTCACGGAACGGATGCAGCCCGGCGTCGTCTACACCACCTTCCACTTCCCCGAATCGGGCGCCAATGTGATCACCACGGAGAACTCGGACTGGGCCACCAACTGCCCCGAGTACAAGGTGACGGCCGTGCAGGTGATGCCGGTGCAGCAGCACTCGGCTTGGCAGCAGGAATACCAGCGCTTCAATGCCACGCAGCTGGAACTGGCCGGAGACGGCGCATGAACATCGACAATCTCGTGACGATGGCGAACCAGATCGGCAGCTTCTTCGCTTCCTTCCCGGACCGCGAGGAAGCGCACACGGGCATCGCCACGCACCTGCAGCGCTACTGGGCGCCGCGCATGCTGGTGCGGCTGTACGAGCACGTGGACGGCACGCACGGCGCCGGCCTGGATGTCATCGTGCTCGATGCCATCCGGCTGCACCGCAAGGGCCGCGACGTGCCGGTCACGGAGGACACTTCGGTGCCGGCGGACGTGGACACGGGCGGCAGCGACGCCGGCTGAGCCCTTGTCAGCTTCGGGGCCAGTCACGCAAGTTGACACGAGCTCGACGTGATAGACCCGCCGCCCGCTGCGTCGCTCAGCTCCGTGGCAGGGACGGCCCGGCGCGCCGCGGCAGCCGCAGCGTGTACTGGAACACGTCGCCGCGCACGTACAGGTATTCGAAGGCGAGCGGTGCGCCGTTGGCCGTCCACGTCAGCCGCTCGATGCGCAGCAGCGCGGTGCCCGGCTCGACGGACAGGGCCTTGGCCAGCGTGGCGTCGGCACTGATGGCGCCGATCTGCACATCCGCATGGGAGAGCGGCAGGTCGTAGTCCGTTTCCAGGATGGCGAAGATGTCGCGCTCGGCCAGGTTCTCGCCCCGCAGGCGGTCGCCCAATGGCGGCGCCAGGTAGGCCACTTCGAACGAAACGGGCTGGTCGTCCACATGACGCACGCGCCGGATCTCGCTGGCCTTCGCACTCCCCGCGATGCGCAACTGGCTCGCAACATGCGGCTCGGCCGGCACCGTCAGATGACTGACCACGCGGTTGAGCACCGTGTGCCCGCGCCGCGCCATCGCCTCGCCGAATCCCTCCAGCTGCGCCAGGTCCTGGGTGGTGCGCGCCTGCGCCACGAACGTTCCCTTGCCCGGCACCTTCACGATCAGCCCCTCGTTCTGCAGGTCGGCCAGCGCCTGCCGCACGGTGATGCGGCTGACGCTGAAGATCGCGCTGATCTCGCTCTCGGCCGGCAGCCGTGACTCCGGCTCGTAGGTGCCGTCGACGATGCGCTCGCGCAGGCGTTCGCGCACCTGGGAATAGAGGGGAATGGCGGAAGTTTCGAGGGCTCGGAAGACGTTCATATACGCGGGTTGGCCTGTCATGACAGTTGTCGGCCGATGGTATCGGCGCCCTGCCGGGCTGGGAACGAATCGTTTTGTGATTGCTAATGCGGCGAGTGGACTAGGCGGCAAGGACATATGCCTATGCGCCGCCTCGTGCAGCCCTGCCCCTTCTCTTCCGCGCAAAAAAAATCTGTTGACTTCGTTTTACCTTCCTATATCCTTACTAAATCGATGCAGTAAATCGTTTTAGTAGATCGTTAGAGTGATTTCAGGAAACATGCCAAGGCGCCGAGGCTGGCGTCTGCGTCATCAGGAAATCCATAGAAAGGCTTGTGTGCACGACCGCATGGCGGACCAGGCCGTTCCAAGCAGCACCGTATCGTGGCAGCAAACGTTTCACCCATAAGTTGCAAAAAGCAACATAAAAAAACGTATACCAACGTATAACGGAGACAAAAACCATGGTCGTCATGAACCGCCGTCACGGCAGGCCCCTGCCGCTGACACCCGTCGCCGCGGCGCTCGCGCTGCTGCAGTTCGCGCTGCCCGCCCAGGCACAACAGGCGCAGCAGGCGCCCGCCACCGGCAGCGAGCCGCAACTGGAAACCATCGTCGTGTCGGCCAACCGCCGCATCGAGAAGCTGGAAGACGTGCCGATGTCGATCTCGGTCCTCACCGAGGAGGCACTGACCCGCAACAACGTGCGCGAGTTCGACGACATCGTCAACCTGTCCCCCGCGCTGACGATTTCCACCGGCACCCAGGTGGGCACCAACAGCATCAACATGCGCGGCATCGGTACCACGTCGAACAATATCGGCATCGAAGGCGACGTGGCCATCATCGTCGACGACATGCCGTATGCCCAGGCGCAGCAGGCCTTCCGCGACCAGTCCGACGTGGCGCGCGTGGAGGTGCTGAAAGGCCCGCAAAGCACGATGTTCGGCAAGAGTGCCATCGCCGGCGCCGTCGTCATCACCACCAAGCCGATCGGCGCCGGTCCCATGAAGGGCAAGCTCTCCCTGTTCCGCAGCAGCGACGACGAGTACCGCGTCGCCACGTCGGCCAGCGGCCGGCTGAGCGACACGGTCGGCCTGCGCCTGTTCGCCAGCAAGACCAATTTCCCCGGCCTGCTGCACAACCTCACCACCGACCGCATGCAGAACGGCTCGGGCGGCAAGACCTTCTTCGCCAAGCTGCAATGGCAGGTGACACCGGACCTGGACGTGCAGATCTCGCCCCGCTACGACCATGCGCTGCGCACCGGGAACACGGCGGCCATCACGTCCATCGGCCCGGGCGTGGGCTATCTGTACAACCGCAACTACAAGGCGCTGTCGAACACGGCGATCCTGCGCGGCATTAACGTCAGCCCGTTCAACACGACGATCCGCAACGATTCGCCCACCGGCCTCGATGCCAGCGACCGCGGCATCGGCGTGCGCATCAACTACCTGTTCCCGGAAGCCTCGCCGCTGGCCGGCCACGCGCTGACGTCGATCACCTCGGTGGACAAGAACCGCTCCAACGATTTCCGCGACAACGACAACATCGACCTGATCTCCACCTTCTACCAGCTGGACCACACCGGCAAGCCGTCCGGCATCGCCGAACCGCCGATGATCAACGGCACGATGGACACCAAGATGTCCACGCAGGAGCTGCGCATCACGTCGCCGGATGGCGGCAATTTCCGCTACCTGGCCGGCCTGTGGCTGGCGCGCACCAGCATCGACCGCTACTACCTGCGCGGCAATCCGCTCGTCAAGGAGACCAACTGGACCAACTACCACACCACCTCCGCGAATCTGAACCGGGCGCTGTACGCCAACGGAAGCTGGGACTTCCTGCCCCGGCACACGCTGACGGCGGGCCTGCGCTTCACCCGCGAGACCAACGACTACATGTTCCACACGATCGACAGCCTGTCGTCGTCGGCACCCAACAATGTGCACACCGGTTCGAACCTCTACACGGCGCCCCAGCATGACGAGAACTTCGTCACGGGCAAGCTGGGTTACGGCTACAAGCTCACGCGCGACACGATGGTGTACGGTACGGCATCCACCGGCAGCAAGGGCGTGGCGTACGACATGACGAGCGGCGCCAACAACGTCAACGTGTTCAAGCGCCTGCCGCTGGCGCCGGAAAAGGCCACCAGCTTCGAGGCCGGCTTCAAGGCCAACCTGTGGAACAACCGCGCCACGCTGAACCTGGCCGTGTTCAAGTCCACGTTCCGCGACTACCAGACCTCGGCCACGGAACGCTTCACGGACGGCAGCCAGGCCAGCGTGTTGTACAGCATCCCGTCGCTGCAGACGAAGGGCTTCGAGGCCGACGCCAGTGCCCTGCTCACGCGCGAGCTGCTGCTGACGGCCAACCTGGCCTATACGCGCGCCACGGTGGTGGACTGGAAGCAGGGTCCCTGCTACAGCGGCGCCACCGACTGCACCGTGCCGAACGAGCTGGTGCCGGGCTCCTTCCTGCGCGATGCCAGCGGCGGCATGATGCCGAACGCGCCGAAATGGAAGATGAACCTGGGCGGCGAATACACGCTGCCGTTCAGGGCGATACCGTACAAGACGGCCATCAATGCCAATCTGCGCGCCCAGTCGCAGGTGCAGGGCGCCATCAGCCAGGACCCGAGCCTGCTGCGGCCGGGCCATGCTATCGTGGACCTGGGTGCCTCCCTGGCCAGCCGGGACAGCAGATACAAGCTTGCCGTCGGCGTGAAGAACCTGTTCGACCACCACTACGCGGTCGGGAACGTGGGCTCGTTCCTGAACTTCCAGCCCACCACCGGGCCCGCCATCCGCTCGTACGGCTGGCAGCCTGCGCGCGACGCATTCCGCTATTACACCGCCCGGCTGGACGTCAATTTCTGACCCGCCGTCGATTCCACGAAGGACAACATGAACGAACCCAAAATTCAGGATGTGGCCCGTCTGGCGGGGGTTTCCCCGTCCAGCATCTCGAATTTCCTCAACAACCGGATGGGGCAGATGCGGCCGGACACGCAGGCGAAGATCCAGCAGGCCATCGAGCAGCTGGGCTACCGGCCGAACACCGCCGCGCGCCAGCTGAAGACGGGCGTGGCATCGATGGTCGGCCTGCTGGTGCCCTCGCTGGCCAACCAGTTCTTCGGCGCCCTGGCCTGCGCCGTGGAAGCGGCTGCCGCGAAATACCAGTGCCATGTGATGACCTTCAGTACCTTCCGCGATCCGGACCGCGAGCGCGCCGTGATGGCGGACCTGCTGGCGTACGGCGTGAAAGGCATCATCACGGGTTCCGCCCTCAGCGACACGGAACACCTGGCGGCCGTCACGTCGCGCTGCCCCGTGGTGGCGTTCGACATCAAGCGCGACGACCAATCGCACAGCCCCATCACCACGATCTCGATGGACAACGCCGGTGCCACGGCCCAGGCGGTGCAGCACCTGGCCGCGCTGGGCCACCGGTCCATTGCGCTGGTGACGCCGCCGCCCTACACGCTGAACCGGCAGGAGCGCATCCGCGGCTTCCAGCAGGCCGTCGCGGCGGCCGGCATCACGGGTGAACTGATCATTGCCGACGCCACCGATGCGCCCAGCGATCCGCACGGCGACACCCGGCTGTTCGAACTGGGGCGCAGCGCCGCCTCGCGCATCGTCACCTCGTCCGCGCAGCCCACGGCGGCGATCGCCATCAACGACATGATGGCCATCGGCATCGGCGTGGGCCTGAAGCAGCTGGGCCGGCGCATCCCCGCCGACCTGTCGCTGATCGGCATCGACGACATCTTCTTCTGCGCCGCGCACGATCCGCCCCTGACCACGCTGCGCCAGCCGATCCAGGCGATGGCCGACGCCGCGGTGCAGCGCATCCTCGCACCGGCCGTTGCTTCGACCATTGCATCAGGCCAGGAGGCGATTGCAGCGCAGGACGGCGAGCTGTTCGCTCCCGAACTGGTGGTGCGCTCGTCGACCGCCACACCCCCTCGATAACTCGAACCACAACGGAGACAACCATGACATCGAACGAACTGCAAGGCAAACGCGCCCTCGTGATGGGCGGCGCATCGGGCATCGGCAAGGCCACCTCGCTGGCGCTGGCCCGCGCCGGCGCGGACGTGGTGCTGACCTACTGGAGCAGCAGCACCGAGGCGGACGAGGTGGTGGCGCAGATCCGCGCCACCGGCCGCCAGGCCCATGCGATCAAGGCCGACCTGACCGATGCCGCCGTGGCCGAGCAGGTATTCGCCGCCGCCGAGGCGGCCATCGGCCCGATCGACACGCTGTTTGCCAATATCGGCGGGCTGATCCAGCGCTGCAAGGTCGTCGACATGCCGCTCGCGCTATGGAACGACGCGATGAACCTGAACCTCACCAGCACCTTCCTGATCTGCCAGGCCGCGCTGAAGCGCATGGAACCGCGCGGCGCCGGCGTCATCGTCACCATGTCCTCGCTGGCCGCGTTCGATGGCGGCGGCCCCGGCTCGGCGCACTATGCCGCGTCGAAGGCGGCGGTGGGCACGTTCACGAAGGCGCTGGCCAAGGAAGTGGGCCCGCTCGGCATCCGCGTCAATGGCGTGGCGCCGGGCCTCATCGCCACCCGCTTCCACGACACCTTCAACACGCCGGCCAATCGCCAGGCCATTGCCGAACGCACCCCGGCGCGCCGCGAAGGCCAGCCGGACGACGTGGCCAATGTCGTGGTCTTCCTGGCCTCCGATCGTGCCGCCTTCCTGGCCGGCGAGATCGTGCAGGTCAACGGCGGCCTCGGCATCTACTGACGGAGGCCCCATGAACCAGCACATCACACGACGCCGTTTCCTCGGCGCCGCCGCCCTCGCCTTGCCTGCGCTGTCCACCGGCGCCGCGCTGGCCCAGGATGCACGCGAGGCGCTCGGCCCGAAGGAAGGCAAACCCGGTCGCGGTCCGCATCCGCTGCAGGCGCTGATGCAGCAGCATCCGGCGGCACTGCGCACCGAGCTGCGCGGCGTGCACCCGCGCGTGTTCACCACGGCGGCCGGCCTGGCCGAGATGCGCCAGCGTGCCACCGGCAGCCACCGCGCGGCCTGGCAGAAGGCGCTGGCCGGCCTAGTGGCGATGCGGGAGGAACCGGCGCCGGCGCCAGCCCAGAAGCGCCGCGCCCAGAACACCGTGGGCATCGGCATCGTCGGCGCCGCGCTGGCCTACCGCATCGAAGGCGACCAGCGCTACCTGGACGCGGCGAAGCGCTACATGGAGGCCGCCGTCAGCTATCCCGTGTGGGGCTACACGTTCAGCAAGCCGGACGTGGACCTGGCCGCCGGCCACCTGCTGTATGGCCTGGGCACGGGCTACGACCTGCTGTTCGACGTGCTGACGGAGGAAGAACGCAAGCGCTACCGCGACAAGCTGCAGCGCCAGGGACGCCTGCTGGCGGCGCACTTCGCGCCCAGGCCGGGCAAGACGTTCTCGTACAGCCAGAACCACTGCTTCATCCCGATCGCCGGCCTGGCCATCGCGGCCTACGCGGTATGGGACGAAGTGCCGGAAGCGGCCGGCTGGGCGGCACAGGCGCGCGCCATCTTCGGCCGCGTGCTGGACGTGGCTTCGCCGGACGGCTATTTCTACGAAGGCGTGGAGTACTGGATCTTCTCGATGCCGTGGATTATCCACGCGCTGGACGCCTTCGCCCATGCCGCCGGCGACGACCTGTACGACCATCCGGCGCTGCGCAATGCGCACCTGTACATGGCCCATTCGCTGACGCCGAACGGCCAGGACATCTTCGATTTCGGCGATGCCTTCGAAGGCCCGCTGACACGCTCGCGCCACGGCGACGAAGCGGCCCGCACGCACCCGGATGGCAAGCTCCATTCGAACTACAATCTGCTGTACCGGCTCGCCGCACGCCACCGGAACCGGGACGCGCAGGGCGTGGCGGACTGGATGGCATCGCTGGGCCATGTGTGCGCGGAAGACTTCTGGACGCTGGCCTGGTACGACACGAAGCTGCCTGCGACCCCGATCGCGGCACTGCCGCCGCACCACCACTTCGATGACCTGGGCACCGTCTACTGGCGCAGCGACTGGACCGACCAGGCCACCGCGTTCGCGTTCCGCGCCGGTCCGCCGGAAGGCCATCATGCGGCCACGCTGCTGGACAAATTGCCGGACTGGCACCTGTCGATGGGCCACTCGCATCCGGATGCGGGCAGCTTCATCCTGTATGGCGGCGGCACCTACCTGACGGGGCCGATGGGCTATGCGGGCGTCCCGCGCAGCAATCTCAGTAATACCCTGCTGATCGACGGCCAGGGCCAGGCCAACGAAGGCCATGGCCACGACGCGTTCGACAGCTATCCGTATGCGCGGCTCGACACGATCCGGTTGACTACCGTGAAACTGACGGCCAGCGGTGCCGAGATCGTGGCCGACCTGGCCGGCGCCTACCGGCCGGAACTGGGTGTCGAGAAGCTGGAACGCACCTTCCAATTTGCCGGCGATACGTGGACGACGACGGACCGGCTGCGCGCCCGCAAGCCGGTGGTGCTGACGGCCCAGGTGCACGGCGACACGACGATCGCGCAGTCGGACCGGCGCCGCTACACGGTCGCCGGCAAGCCCGCCACGCTGGCCGTGGACGTGGCGGCGGCTGCCAAGGCAATCGTGGAACCGGGCATCGTGACGGCGGCGGGGCCGCCGGGCAATGTCGACAAGGGCCCACGGCAGGAACGCGGCACGGTACTGCGCATCTCGCTGCCGGCCGCGCGGGAAGCGACGCTGGTGACGACGATGAAGGTGGCCCGTGCCTGAGCTGGTGACAGCGCACGCCGCAGCCGATCCCTGCGACGTGGTGACCGCCGGCGAAGCAATGGCGCTGTTCATCGCCCGCGAGGCCGGCCCGCTGGACGCGGTGCATGCCTTCGAGCGCGCCACCGCCGGCGCGGAGCTGAACGTGGCCGTCGGGCTGGCGCGGCTGGGCTGGCGCGTGCGCTACCTGTCCGCGCTGGGCAACGACAGCCTGGGCCGCCACCTGCTGGCCTTCATGGCGCAGGAAGGCATCGATCCACGCGACGTCAGGATCGATGCCGACCACCCCACCGGCTTCATGATGAAGGGCGCGACGACGGACGGCAGCGATCCGCCGATCGAGTATTTCCGGCGCGGCTCGGCGGCCAGCCATCTGCAGGCCACCGACATTCCGCCCGGCGTCTTCCCCGCCGCGCGGCTGCTGCACCTGACCGGTATCTCGCCGGCGCTGTCGGCAGGTTGCCGCGAGATGGTGTTCGCGCTGGCGGCGCAGGCCCGCGCTGCCGGCCGCACCGTGACATTCGACCCGAACCTGCGCCCGCGCCTGTGGCCCTCGCAGGACGCGATGATCGCCACGCTGAACGAACTGGCCAGCCTGGCCGACGTGGTGTTGCCGGGACTGGCGGAAGGCCGGCTGCTGACGGGCCGGGCCGATGCGGCCGGCATCGCCGACTTCTACCTGGCGGGCGGCGCGCGGCACGTGGTCGTCAAGCTGGGACCGCAGGGGGCGTACTACGCGGGGCCGGAGGGCCGCGGCACGGTGCCCGGCGTGGCGGTAGTGAACGTCGTCGATACCGTGGGTGCCGGCGATGGCTTCGCGGTCGGCGTCCTCAGCGGGCTGCTGGACGGCCTGCCGCTCGATGCCGCCGCCGCGCGCGGCAATGCCATCGGCGCGCGGGTCGTGCAGTTCCGCGGCGATTGCGAAGGCCTGCCCACGCGCGCGCAACTGGCTGCCGAAGGACCTTCCTAGCCAAGGTCCCCGGCATCGCCCCGCACCACAACTACAAGATATCGGAGACAAGGGCATGAATACCAAGAAGGGTTTGCGCTGGCTGGTCATCTCGCTCGTCGCGGCGGCCACCATCATCAACTACATCGACCGCTCGGCACTGGCCGTGATGTGGCCCGGCATCGCGGCCGAGCTGGGCCTGGACAAGCGCGACTACGCCAACATCATCACGATCTTCCTGGTCGGCTATGCCGTGGGGCAGACGCTGTTCGGCAAGATCTTCGACGCGTTCGGCACGCGCATCGGCTTCCTGCTGTCGATCGCCGTGTGGTCGGTGTCGATCGGGCTGCATTTCGTCGCCCGCACGGCGCTCTCGTTCGCGCTGTTCCGGGCGCTGCTGGGCGTGGGCGAGGCGGGCAACTGGCCCGGTGCCACCAAGGCGATCGCCGAATGGTTCCCCGTCCGGGAGCGGGCGTTCGGCCAGGGCATCTTCGGTGCCGGCGCCTCGGTCGGCTCGATCATCGCGCCGCCGCTGGTGGCCTTCCTGTATGCCTTCGTCGGCTGGAAGAGCACCTTCATCCTGATCGGCGCACTGGGCTTCGTGTGGATCGTGCCGTGGCTGATCGTCTACAAATCGGGGCCGGACCGGCATCCGTGGATCACGGACGAGGAACGCCACTACATCCTGGCCGGCCAGGGGCCCGTGCGCGTGGAAGCGCAGGAATACGTGCCCACGCTGGGCCAGCTGCTGCGCCATCGCCAGAGCTGGGGCGTGATCGCCGCGCGCTTCTTCATCGATCCCGTGTGGTGGCTGTTCGTGGGCTGGCTGCCGCTGTACCTGAATGAGAAGTTCGGCTTCGACGTCAAGCAGATCGGCCTGTTCGGCTGGGTGCCGTACGTGGGGGCCGGCATCGGTGCGCTGCTGGGCGGCTGGTTCTGCGGCCGGCTGCTTGCGCGCGGCTGGCCGGTCGACCGGGCCCGCAAGTGCGTCATCGCGCTCGGGCTGGTGGTGATGTTCCCCGCCCTGCTGCTGACGGCGGTGGCCGACACGCCGCTGTTCGCCGTGCTGTCCATCGCCGTGATCCTGTTCGGCTTCCAGGCCGCGATCACGAACATCCAGACGCTGCCCAGCGATTTCTTCTCCGGCCGCACGGTCGGTTCGCTGGCCGGCATCAGCGGCACGGCCGCCGTGCTGGGCGTGATCGTCTGCATGCAGCTGGTGCCCGTGCTGACGGCCGGCGGCAACTACACGCCCTTCTTCGTGCTGGGCGCCGCGCTGGTGCCGCTGGTGTTCCTGTCGATCTGGCTGGGCGGCCGCGTGGAACGGGTGCGCCGTGCCACGGCGGCCACGCCGGCGCGCCTCCATCCCACCCTCTGAACAAGGAGATCCTCGATGCATTTCACGACCATCCGCCGCCTGCTGTTCGTGCTGGTCCTGGCCAGCTGCCAGGTCGGCGCGCAAACGGCCAATCCGAAAGAAGATCCGTCCCAGCCGTTCCCGAAACAGGACGACGGCAAGTTCCTCAAGAAGCATGGCGTCAACCTGGCGCGCGCGAAGAGCGGTCCGGTGGGCCTGCTGTTCCTGGGCGATTCGATCACGGACAACTGGCGCAAGGCGCCCCATATCTGGGAGGCGTACTACGGCAAGTACCAGCCCGCCAACTTCGGCATCGGCGGCGACCGCACGCAGCACGTCATCTGGCGCATCGAGCATGGCGAGCTCGATGGCATCGCGCCGAAAGTCACGGTGCTGATGCTGGGCACGAACAACAGCCTCGATTACAGTGCCGCCGAGATCGCCGCGGCGGACCGCAAGATCATCGGCATGGTCCGCGCCAGGCTGCCGCACACGAAAGTGCTCCTGCTCGGCGTGTTCCCGCGCGGCCCGCGCGACCGCTTCGGCGGTCCCGTCACCCCGGCGCTGGTGGCGGAGGCGGAGAAGCGGATGGCCACCATCAAGGCCCTCAACGCCGAGCTGGCGAAACTGGACGACGGCAAGACCGTGCGCTACCTGGACATCTCGCACGTGTTCCTGGGCCAGGACGGCCGCATCCCGAACGCCATCATGCCGGACCAGCTGCATCCGAATGCCGCCGGCTACCAGCTGTGGGCCGATGCGATGCAGCCGCTGCTGGAGGAGATGATGCAATAAGAGCGCTTGCGCGGATGTCGAACGGCTGGCAGCGCGAGGTCGCACCATGCGATGCACCGGTGCGCTGGCGCTGCACAGCAGCAACACTGCAGGATCGCCACTGGCGCCACAGCCTGATCGAAAAAAATTTGCGTCCTGCTGCATCCAAACGGCCCTCCCCCGCGTAGTACAGGGACCAACATCGCCGATCCGTCAGCTGTTGAGCCCCATAACACTACCGAGGACCCACCATGACTGCACCGAATTTCCCGAAACTCGTTCTTCTCTCCTCGATCGCCCTGGCGCTGTCCGCCTGCGGCGGCGGCAATTCCAGCGACGAAGGCATCAAGCCCGTGACGCCCACGCCGGGCGTGCCGGTCGTGACGGCGGGCGACGTGTTCGTGCTGACCGCGTCGAACAAGCTGGTGTCGTTCAACCGCGAGACGCCGGGCACGGTGCGCACCACCCTCGCCATCACCGGCCTGCAAGGCGGCGAGAACCTGGTCGGCATCGATTTCCGCCCGGCAGACGGCAAGCTGTATGGCGTGGGCTCGACGGGCCGCGTGTACACCATCGACACCGCCAGCGGTGCAGCGACGCTGAAGTCCACGCTGGTGGCGGACAGCGCCGACACGACGGCACCGTACACGGCGCTGGCCGGCACCGACTTCGGCGTGGACTTCAATCCGGCCGCAGACCGCCTGCGCATCGTCGGCAGCACGGGCCAGAGCCTGCGCATCAATGTGGACACGGGCGCCACGACCACCGACGGCAACATCAACGGCGGCGCGGCCACCACGGCCATCACGGCAGCGGCCTACACCAACTCGTTCGCCGGCACGGCCAGCACGACCCTGTACTCGATCGACACCGTCAATGACACGCTGTACGTGCAGAACCCGCCGAACAACGGCACGCTGACGACGCCGGTCACGCTGGGCTTCGACGCGGGCAGCGCCAACGGTTTCGACATCGATGCGCGCACGAACATGGGTTATGCAGTGGCGACGGTCGGCAGCGCCCGCAACCTGTACAGCATCAACCTGACGGCGACCAGCAATGCCGGCACGCTGGTCGGCGCACTGGGCATCACGGAAGACGTGCGTGGCATCGCGCTGCGCCCGGCCGCGACGCCGATGGTCTATGGCCTGACGGACGACAACCGCCTGCTGGGCTTCAAGGTGGCCACGCCGAACACGATCGACAGCACCGTTGCGGTCACGGGCCTGGCCAGCGGCGAAACGCTGCTGGGCATCGACTACCGGCCGAAGGATGGCCTGATGCACGGCCTGACGTCGACGGCGCGCATCGTCACCATCGACCCGGCCACCGGCGCAGCCACCGTCAAGGCCACGCTGGCCGCCGATGCGGCCGACACCACGGCGCCGTACACGGCGCTGGGCGGCACCTCGTTCGCGGTGGACTTCAACCCGGTGGCGGACCGCCTGCGCGTGATCGGCAGCACGGGCCAGAGCCTGCGCATCAACGTGGACACGGGCGCGACGACGACGGACGGCGCCATCAACCGCGCCAGCGGCCCGGCCACCGTCATCGCGGCGGCCTACACCAACAGCATCGCCGGCGCGACGGCCACCATGCTGTACGACCTGGACAGCACCAGCGACGTGCTCGCGCTGCAGAATCCGCCGAACGACGGCACGCTGGTCAATGTGGGCCCGCTGGGCATCGATATCGCGGGCACCGGCGCGATGGACATTGCCGGCGGCGCCAATGGCCTGGTGCTGGCAGCCCTGCGCACGACGACGACGGGTGCCAGCACGCTGTACCGCATCGACCTGGCGACAGGCACGGCAACGCCGGTGAATGGTGCGGCCACGCCGGCCACGTCCGCGATCGGCACGGTGGCCCTGCGCGATATCGCGATCGCGATCAAGTAAGAAGCAAGAAGTAACGTGACGGCGGCTGCCGCCGTCACATCGACTTGACGGCCCGGCCGATGTACAGGATCGGGCCCGTCGGGCGGCCGATCGGCGAGCCCTGCTCCGGTTCCAGCGTGATCTCGAACAGCTGGTTCGGCTGCAGCGGCGGCAGCTTGTCCAGCCGCACATCGACCGGTTGGCCGGCCTGCACCAGGCCCAGCGACACGGGACCCTTCCAGCCATCGGCCTTCGTCCACAACTGGAGCGCGCGATGTGCCGGCACCGCCGTGCGCACCAGCGGTTCCAGATGCAGCGAGTTGCGGCCCGATGCGCGGATCACCCAGCCCGGTGCCATGTTCTGCGGCGCAGCCAGCACCACCATGTAGCCCTGTTCCACAGGTGCCTGCACGCGCACGCCCACCACGACTGCCATGATGGCCGCGGCTGCGAAGCCGCCTGCTGCCAGGCCACGCCACAAGGTCAGCCTGTCCCACCAGCGGGTGGCCGGTACGGTGTTTGCACGCGCGGGCGCGGGCTGCAGGCTGCGTTCGATGCGCGCCCACAACGAGGGCGATGGCGTGACGGGTTCGGCCAGCGTCGTCAGCGGCAGCAGCCGCTGTTCCCAGTACTGCACGGCGGCGCGCAGTGCGGCATCGTGCGGCAAGGCGCGCTCCACGTCGCGGCGCTCGGCAGCCGATAGCGTGCCGAGCACATACTCGCCGGCCAGGTCTTCAGGATCGCGGACCGGGTTCATACCATGCACTCCCGCAGCGCGCTCATGCCGCGCTTGATCCACGCCTTGACGGTCCCCAGCGGCGACTTCAGGCGCTCGGCGATCTCGCTGTGCGAACAGCCGTCCACGTACGCAAACAGGATGCTGTTGCGCTTGGCCACGTCGAGCTGCGTCAGGCAGTGCTCGAGGCGGCCCAGGTCCTGGCGCAGCTCGAACGCGTCGGCGATATGGGCGGTATCGATGGTTTCCATGACTTCTTCGTCGACCGGCACTTCCCGGCCGTCATTGCGGATGCTGTCCAGCGCCTGGTAGCGCACGATGCTGTAGATCCAGCCGCGCCCTGCACCGCGGCCGGCATCGAACGTGTTCGCCCTGGTCCAGATGCTGACGAACGCGTCGTGCACCACATCCTCCGCCGCCTGCCGCTCGCGCACGATGCGCAGCGCCACGCCCAGCAGCCGCGGGGCCTCCTGGTCATACAGCCGGCGCAGGGCCTGGCGGTCGCCGCGGGCACAGGCACCCAGTGCTGCTTCGTAATCGAATTCGTCAGGTGCGATGGGCAAGGCGGTCCGCTGGAAAAGTGGGGGGCGCGGCGATTATATAGGGATGAGGCAGGCGCGGCGCACGCACCGCGCCTGCCGGTCCATCAACCGCACTTCGTGAAGTCGGGTTTGCGCTTTTCGAAGAATGCGGCAAACGCCTCCTGCGCCTCGGCACCCTGCAGCATCTCGGCAAACAGGCGGCTTTCGGTGGCAATCGCTTCTTCCAGCTGGGCCTTGCGCGAGGCGGTCATCAGGCGCTTCGTCGTGCGGATCGAGTTGGCGGGCAGCGCGGCCAGTTTGGCGGCCTGCGCGCGCGCATGCGTCAGCAGCTCGATCGGCGCCACGACCTTCGAGACGATGCCCATGTCGTAGGCTTCCTGCGCCGTGAACGGCTCGCCCAGCATCAGCTTCTCGGCCGCGCGGGCATGGCCGCCGGCCACCGGCATCAGCAGCGACGAACCGAACTCCGGGCACAGGCCCAGCTGCGTGAACGGCACGGAGAACTTGGTGCTGTCGCTGGCGTAGACCAGGTCGCAGTGCATCAGCAGCGTGGTGCCGATGCCGATCGCCAGGCCGCCGACGGCTGCGACGACGGGCTTGGCGGAACCGGACAGCGCGCGCATGAACTGGAACACGGGGCGGTCGCCGAACGCCACGCCGTCGTTGGCGCGCGTGGTCTTCATGAAGTCTTCCAGGTCGTTCCCGGCCGTGAAGAGCTCGGGCTGGCCGGCGATCAGGATGGAGCGTACTTCGTTGTCCGTCTGCGCTGCGTTCAGTGCATCGGCGAGCGTCTGGTACATCGCGGACGTGATCGCGTTCTTGCGTTCGGGGCGCTTGAATTCCAGCGTGAGGATGCCGGCGGCCTTGCTGACGAGGATGTCCATATTGTCTCCTGTTGTAAATGATGAAGGGCGCCGGGATGTGACTCCGCGGCGCCCTCCTGTTCGCTGCTGCGTAAAGTTACACGCGTTCGATGATGCCCGCGGCGCCCATGCCGGCACCCACGCACATCGTGACCATGCCGTACTTCAGGTTGTTACGGCGCAGTGCGTGCACGACGGTCGCGGCGCGGATGGCACCGGTGGCGCCCAGCGGGTGGCCCAGCGCGATGGCGCCGCCCAGCGGGTTGACCTTGGTCGTGTCCAGGCCCAGGTCGCGGATCACGGCCAGCGCCTGTGCGGCGAAGGCTTCGTTCAGCTCGATCCAGTCCAGCTGGTCCTGCGTGATGCCGGCGGCGGCCAGCGCGGCGGGGATCGCCACCTTCGGACCGATGCCCATGATTTCCGGCGGCACGCCGCGCACGGCGAACGACGAGAATTTGGCCAGCGGCGTCAGGTTGTGCTCGCGCAGGATCTTCTCGGAGACGACGATCAGCGCGCCCGCGCCATCGGACATCTGCGACGACGTGGCCGCCGTCACGGTGCCCTTGGCGGCGAAGACGGGCTTCAGCTTGGCCATCGATTCCATCGACGCATCGGCACGCGGGCCTTCGTCGGTGTCCACGGTGCGCTTGCTGACCTTGATCTCGCCGGTGCGCAGGTCCGGCGTGCGGGTGACGATTTCCACCGGCGTGATCTCGTCCTTGAAGTGGCCGGCCTGCTGGGCGGCGATGGCGCGGCGGTGCGACTCGAGGCCGAACGCATCCTGGTCTTCGCGCGAGATCTTCCACTGCGTGGCGACCTTCTCGGCCGTCAGGCCCATGCCGTAGGCCAGGCCCACGTTCTCGTCCTTGAACGTTTCCATGTTGATGGACGGGTGGTGGCCCATCATCGGCACCATCGACATCGATTCGATGCCGCCGGCGATCATCACATCGGCTTCGCCGACGCGGATGCGGTCCGCCGCCATCGCCAGCGCGGTGATGCCGGAGGCGCAGTAGCGGTTGACGGTCACGCCGCCCACCGTGTTCGGCAGGCCGGCCAGGATCACCGAGTTGCGGGCGATGTTGAAGCCCTGCTCCGCTTCCGGGAACGAGCAGCCGATGATCGCATCGACGATCAGTGCCGGGTCCAGGTTCGGTACCGCGGCCATGGCACCGCGCAGGGCGTGCACCAGCAGGTCGTCCGGACGGGTCTTGTTGAACATGCCGCGCGGCGCCTTGCCGATCGGGGTGCGGGTGGCGGCGACGATGTAGGCGTCTTGAAGTTGTTTGCTCATGTTGTTTTCCTAATCAGTTGCGCACTGGTTTGCCGGTCTGCAGCATGCCCATGATGCGTTCCTGCGTCTTCGGATGGTTCAGCAGCTCGAGGAAGGCTTTACGTTCCATGTCCAGCAGCCACTGTTCGGAAACCACGCTGCCCTGGTCGATATCGCCGCCGGAGACGATCTCCGCGATCATGTCGCCCAGCTTGTAGTCGTGCGCGGAGATGAAGCCGCCGTCGCGCATGTTGACCAGCTGGCCGCGGATCGTGCCCCAGCCGTAGCGGCCCGTCACGGTCACGGGACGCTGCAGCGGTGCGCGGTAGCCCGCATCGAACATGGCGCGCGCAGTCACCTTGGCCACGTGCAGCAGTTCATACGGGTTGAAGACGATGATGTCGTCTTCCTTCAGGTAGCCCATCGCTTTTGCTTCCAGCGCGGACTTCGACACGTTCGCGGTGGCCGCATTGGTGAAGCCCACCTTCAGGAATTGCAGGATGTCGTTGCCCTTCGCTTCCCTGGCGGCGCGCACGGCCGCTTCCTTCAGGCCGCCGCCGGCCGGGATCAGGCCCACGCCCACTTCCACCAGGCCGATGTAGGTTTCGATCGATGCGACACGGCGCGACGCATGCAGCGCCATTTCGCAGCCGCCGCCCAGCGCCAGGCCTGCCACGGCAGCCACCACCGGCACGTTCGAATACTTCATGGCCATGAACGTATCCTGCAGGTCGCGGATCAGCGGTTCCAGTGCCTTCGCGCCGCCGGCCATGAAGGCCGGCAGGGCCGATTGCAGGTCGGCGCCGGCCGAGAATGCGCCGCCATCGGCAGCATCCGTGCCCCAGATCACCAGACCCTTGTAGTTCGCTTCCGCTTCCTTCAGGCCGCGTTTCAGGCCGTCGATGACGCCCTGGCCGATCACGTGCAGCTTCGTCTTCAGCGAGATCACCAGCACGTCGTCGCCGCCATGCCACAGGCGCACGGAGTCGTCCTCGAACACGGTGGTGCCGGCCTTGGCCGGGTCGGCATCGCCGGAACCCAGCACCGGGGCGCGGAACGCCTGGCGGTTGTACACCTCCAGCGTGGAGCGCGGCACGTAGGTGCCGGACTTGGCCGAGTACGAACCTTCCGGCGTGTGCACGCCTTTCTCGGCGAGCTTCTCGTCGAAGACCCAGGCCGGCAGCGGCGCATCCGTCAGCGCTTTACCGGCATCGATGTCTTCCTTGACCCACTCGGCGATCTGCTTCCAGCCGGCGGCCTGCCACGTTTCGAACGGGCCCACTTTCCAGCCGAAGCCCCAGCGCATCGCGAAGTCCACGTCACGTGCGTTGTCGGCGATCGTGTCCAGGTGGTAGGCGATGTAGTGGAACGCGTCGCGGAAGATCGCCCACAGGAACTGGCCCTGCGGGTTGGTCGATTCGCGCAGCGCCTTGAACTTCTTGACCGGGTCCTTTTCCTTCAGGATGCGGGCGATGATGTCCGCTGCCTTGCCACCGCCGGCCACGTATTCGCCGCTGGCGAAGTCGAGGCGCTGGATGTCCTTGCCGACCTTCTTGTAGAAGCCGCCGCCCGTCTTCTGGCCCAGCGCGCCCTTTTCGATCAGCTTCGCCAGCACGTCCGGCGTTTTGTACACGCTGAAGAACGGGTCGTCCTTCAGGTTGTCCTGCATCGTCTTGATCACATGGCCCATCGTATCCAGGCCCACCACGTCCGCGGTGCGGAACGTGCCGGACTTGGCGCGGCCCAGCTTCGCGCCTGTAAGGTCATCGACCACGTCGACCGACAGCCCGAACTTCTCGGCTTCGTGGATCGTGGCCAGCATGCCGAAGATGCCGACGCGGTTGGCGATGAAGTTCGGCGTGTCCTTCGCACGCACGACACCCTTGCCCAGCGCGGACGTCAGGAACGTCTCCAGCTGGTCGAGAATCTCGGGGCGCGTGGCTTCGGTCGGGATCAGTTCCACCAGGTGCATGTAGCGCGGCGGATTGAAGAAGTGCACGCCGCAGAAGCGCGCCTTCAGGTCCGCGTCGAAGCCCTGCGCCAGCTGCTCGATCGGCAGGCCGGACGTGTTCGATGCGAAGATCGCGTTGGCGCCGATGTGCGGGGCGACCTTCTTGTACAGGTCGTGCTTCCAGTCCAGGCGCTCGGCGATCGCTTCGATGATCAGGTCGCAGTCGGCCAGCTGGTCAAGGTTGTCTTCGTAGTTGGCGACCTGGATCAGCGCGGCATCTTCCTTGTCGCCCAGCGGGGCCGGCGACAGTTTTTTCAGGCCTTCGATGGCCTTCAGCACGATGCCGTTCTTCGGCGTGCCCTCTTTCCCAGGCAGGTCGAACAGCACGACCTGCACCTTGGCGTTCACGCAGTGGGCGGCGATCTGCGCGCCCATCACGCCGGCGCCCAGCACGGCGACTTTTTTGACGGTGAAATTACTCATGTTGGTCCCTTAAACTGTTAGAACAGATCGGCGTCGAGCGCCATCAGGTTCGCGGCGCCGGAGCGGGCCTGGCGGATCAGCATCGCCGTTTCCGGGTACAGGCGGGCGAAGTAGAAGCGCGCGGTCTGCAGCTTCGCTTCGTAGAACTTGTCGCCAGAGTCCTGTTTCGCCAGCGCGATCTGCGCCATCTGGGCGAAGAAGTAGCTGTACACCAGGTGGCCGGCCACGCGCAGGTAAGGCACGGCGGCGGCGCCCACTTCGTCCGGATTCTGGAAGGCCTTCATGCCGATTTCCATCGTCAGCTTCGTCAGCTTGTCGCCCAGGTCGGCCAGCGGCGTGATGAACTCGGACATGGCTTCGTCGGTACCGTTGTCTTCCACGTAGGCGCGGATCTTCTCGCCGAACTTGCGCAGCTTGGCGCCGTTGTCCATCAGGATCTTGCGGCCCAGCAGATCGAGCGACTGCACGGTGTTCGTGCCTTCGTAGATCATGTTGATGCGCGCATCGCGCACGTACTGCTCCATGCCCCATTCGGCGATGTAGCCGTGGCCGCCGTACACCTGCATGGCTTCCGAGGTGGCGATCCAGCCGTTGTCGGTGATGAAGGCTTTCACGATCGGCGTGAGCAGCGCCACTTCGTCGGCCGCTTCCTTGCGCACTTCTTCGTCCGGGTGGTTCAGTTCACGGTCGATCTGCAGGGCCACGTAGCTGGTGAACGCGCGGCCCGCTTCGGCGTAGGCTTTCGCGGTCAGCAGCATGCGGCGCACGTCCGGATGCACGATGATCGGGTCGGCTGGCTTGTCCGGTGCCTTCACGCCCGACAGGGAGCGCATCTGCAGGCGGTCCTTGGCGTAGACCAGCGCGTTCTGGTACGCGACTTCGGTCAGGCCCAGCGACTGCATGCCCACGCCCAGGCGGGCCGCGTTCATGAACACGAACATCGCGTTCAGGCCCTTGTTCGGCTGGCCGATGATCCAGCCCTTCGCGCCGTCCAGGTTCATCTGGCAGGTGGAGTTGCCGTGGATGCCCATCTTTTCCTCGATGGCGCCGCAGAAGATCGGGTTGCGCTCGCCGACGGAACCGTCGGCGTTCGGCAGGAACTTCGGCACCAGGAACAGCGAGATGCCCTTGGAACCTTCCGGTGCGTCCGGCACGCGGGCCAGCACCAGGTGCAGGATGTTGTCGGCCATGTCGTGCTCGCCGGCGGAGATGAAGATCTTGTTGCCGGTAATCGTCCAGGAACCGTCGTCGTTCGGGATCGCCTTCGAGCGCAGCAGGCCCAGGTCGGTACCGCAGTGCGGTTCGGTCAGGCACATCGTGCCGGTCCATTCGCCCGAGACGAGCTTCGGCAGGTAGGTCTTCTTCTGTTCTTCCGTGCCGTGTTCCTTCAGGCACTCGTAGGCGCCGTGCGACAGGCCCGGGTACATCGTCCAGGCCTGGTTGGACGAGTTCAGCATCTCGTAGAACGAATTATTCAGCACCACCGGCAGGCCCTGGCCGCCGTATTCGGGATCGCATGCCAGCGCGGCCCAGCCGCCTTCGACATACTGTTTATACGCTTCCTTGTAGCCCTTCGGCGTGGTGACGGTCTTCGCTTCCGCGTCGTGGTGGCAGCCTTCGCGGTCGCCGGAGTGGTTCAGCGGGAACAGCACTTCCGAGGTGAATTTCGCGCCTTCCTCGAGCACTGCGTTGATGATCTCGGCATCGGTCTCGGCGTGGGCCGGCAGTTCCTTCAGGTGCTCTTCCACCTTGAGGAACTCATGCAGCACGAATTGCATATCCCGGATTGGCGCGACGTATTGACCCATGTTTATCTCCTGACGACTTGAACTAAGTTATTGAACGATTCGGAAGTGACAGGCTCGTGACCTGCCGCATTGAAACTGGTGCTGCATTAAGGCTGGTAATTTTCGATCAGGCGGTTGAAGCCCACGGTGGCCCGCTCGACGGCGCCGGGAATGCGCAGGAAGCGGGCATCGTGATGCACGGCCAGGATCAGGCCATACGTCTCGTACACCAGCTGCTGGGCATCGATGCCCGCCTTCAGGTGGCCGCATTCGACGGCCTGCTCCGTGGCGCGCAGCAATGCGGCCTGCCAGGCCCCGACCATCGCCACCAGCGCCTCGCGGATCGGGCCCGGGCGGTCGTCATACTCGACAGCGCCGCTGATGTAGATGCATCCGGAGGCGATCTCGATCGACACGCGCTTGACCCAGTGCGCGAACATCGCGCGCAGCCGCGGCAGGCCCCGTTCTTCCTTGATGCTGGGGTAGAAGACCTCCTGCTCGAAGCGGCTGTGGTAGAGCTTCAGCACTTCCAGCTGCAGGTCCTCGCGCGAACCGAAGTGCGCGAACACGCCCGATTTGCTCATGTTCATCCGGTCCGCCAGCAGGCCGATGGTCAGGCCTTCCAGCCCGTCGCGGCTGGCCAGGTCGAGTGCCACGTCCAGGATGGCAGCGCGGGTCATCTCGCCCTTGCGCATGAATTTAGTCGAGGTATTGATGGCTAGAGTACTCACTTGGGCATCCGGCTTCGGGAGAAATAGGAACCTGATTCTCGCCCGCCGCCCCTGCTTCGTGTGGAAAAAATTACGAACGCTCGTACTATTATCCAGTGGTGGATAAATGTCAAACCTGATTGTTAGAGGTGGCGTTCTATTTTGACGAAGCGGCTTGCGCCCGCAAACGCAGGGGGCGAGAAAATGGGGACAGACCCCATTTTTCGAGAAAGATTTCCAAAAAAATGGGGTCTGTCCCCATTTTTCGGGAAACTATTCGCCGTGATCGAGCTGGTCGCGCACGCGGCGGTCGCGCTTGGTGGGGCGGCCCTTCAGGTCGGCGGCCGGCTCGGTGAACAGCTTGCGCCGCTCCTGCTCCTTGGCGCGGCGCGCCAGCGATTCCTCGCTCTCTTCGTACAGCGTGCGGGCGATCGGGGCGCCCTGCCGCTGGTCCGAGAGGCCCACCACCAGCACATCCCATTCGTCCGAGCCGTTGTCGATGTGCAGCCGCTCGCCCAGCTTCAGCAGGCGCGCGGGTTTGATGCGGTCGCCGCCGAGCTTCACCTTGCCGCTGTCGATGGCGTCGATCGCCAGGTTGCGCGTCTTGAAGAAGCGCGCCGCCCACAGCCATTTGTCGATCCGTACACTCTCAAGCATATTTACCTACCGCGAAAATGCGCATCAGCGTCCGGTACACCACGTAGGCGATCTCGTAGCCGATGCGGCGGAAGCGGCCGACGTGCTCGTACTCGTGCGGGAACACTTCCACGCCTTCGGACACGGCCATCTCGATATGCTTGCGCAGATCCCTGGCAAAGGCGGCATCCTTGATCACGACATTCGCTTCCTGGTTCAAGAACAGGCTCAACCCATCTACATTGGACGAGCCCACGGTGGCCCACTCGTCGTCGATGACGGCCACCTTGGCATGCAACTGCGTCTTGCGGTATTCCAGCAGCCGCACGCCGGAGGCCAGCAGCTTCGGATAGAAGGAATGGGCGACGGCATCCTGCAGCCAGTGCTCGCCCACGCCGATCAGCAGCACCACGTCGACGCCGCGCTGGGCCGTCTGCGACAGCGCCCGGCGGAACTTGCGGCCCGGCGCGAAATACGGATTCGCCAGCAGCACGCTTTTCTTGGCACGCCCCAGCGCCTGCAGGTAGGCCTTCTGAATGGTATGGCGGTTGCGCAGGTTGTCGCGCACCACGAAGCCGGCCTGCACGGACGGTTCGTTGGCCGCCTTGTTGGCACGCCGGGTTTCCTTGTACAGGTGGTAGCGCTGCGCCAGCGGCATGTGCCCCAGGCGGCGCCACTGGGCGACGGCCTCGCGGTGGATCGCCGACACCAGCGGCCCCTTCACGGCCACGGCGAAGTCCCAGCGCGGCGCGCACAGCGCAATGCTGTGGTCGTAGTCGCAGAACATGTCGTCGTTGATGTTGATGCCGCCGACAAAGGCGACGCAGCGGTCCACCACGCAGATCTTGCGGTGCGTGCGCGTGATGCCGCGCCGGAACCAGGGGTTGAAGATACGGTGCTCGACACCTGCCTCGAGCAATTGCGCATGCATGCGGTTGGAACGGGCGTTGCCAGTGCCGAACCAGTCCGTGATCACGCACACGGTGACGCCCCTCTGAGCCGCCCGCATCAGCGCGGCCAGGATTGCCTGGCCGGTCTCGTCATCGGCAAAGATATACGTTTCGAAATACACGTCGTACTGCGCGGCATCGAGCGCTTCCACCAGGGCGGGGAAGAATTCGGTACCGCAGTGCAGGAGCTTGACTTCGTTATCGGCAATGAACTCGACGGAACGCATACCTGCCAGGACGCTAGGCCAGTTTCAGGGTCGCCACGATCGGCGCATGGTCGGACAGCTTGGCCCACAACGGGCCATGCAGGACCTCTGCCGATTCTACCTTGAAGCCGCGCACATAGATGCGATCGAGGCGGAAGAAGGGCAAGGCGGATGGGAAGGTGCGGGCCGGACGGACGGCAGCCTGCCGCCGCGCCAGGGTACGGACCAGGTCGCCCAGGCTGGAGCGGGAAGCCACTTCGTCGAACACCTCCACCACTCCCAGCGCCTTGCGCAGTTTGGCGCTGAGGGTATTGCGCCAGTCATTGAAATCGCCGGCGATGATCACCGGTTCGCCGTTCGGGGCGGACAGCCTGACCGCCTCGATCAGCGCATCGACCTGCCGCACGCGGCTGCGTTCGAACAGGCCGAGGTGGATCACGAAGCAGTGCACGGCGCCCTGCGGCGTCTCGACGACGGAGTGCAGGATGCCGCGCTTTTCATAGGCATGATCCGAGATATCGGTATTGGTCCATTTCTGGATCGGGTAGCGCGACAGCAGCGCGTTGCCATGGTGGCCATGGTCGTACTGCGCGTTCAGGCCATACACCGACTGGTGCGACTCGCCGGCAAAGAATTCGTGCTGGCTGCCGGTGGGCCAATGGCGCGTGCCGTGGCGCTCTTCGCCATACAGCGCGGCGATGCGGTCGTGCTGGCCCTGCACTTCCTGCAGGAAGATCAGCTCCGCATCAAAGCACTCGATGGCCTGCTTCAGCGCGACCACCCGCGGCTTGCTGCGGTAGGAAACGCCCTTGTGGATGTTGTAGGTGGCGACTTTGATCTTCATGCAATGATTCTAGCCCCAAGCTGGATTCTTTTCTCGCGGCAATCGTGCGCGGGGGACACGATTGCAGGCCGGCCTTCAGCGGCCCAGCACGCGGGGCAGCTGCAGCACCGCTTCGGCATTGGAACTGCTGAAACACTTGTCGGCCGCTTCCAGGTAGGGCAGCCACACGTGCGCCGTGTGCTCGCGCGGCGACAGCAGGATGGGAATATCGCGCGGCACTTCCACGCTGAACACGTGCTCCGTGTTGTGCGTGACGCCGGGCGCATAACGGTGCCGCCAGACGGGATAGATCTCGTAGACGTTCGACAGGTGCCAGTCGCGGAGAACGATGCGTTCGCCATCGGCGACGATGCCCGTCTCTTCGAATAGCTCGCGCGTGGCCGTGGCGGGCAGTGGCTCGTCGGGTGCATCCAGCGAGCCCGTGACGGACTGCCAGAAGCCGGGATTGCCGGCCCGCTCGATCAGCAGCACCTCCAGGTCGGCGGTGTGGATGACGACGAGGACGGATTCGGGGATTTTGTAGGGTTTGGTCATCGGTGGGCGATGTCGCAAAGGGCGGCTGCGCCGGGGTTTCTTGATGTCGCAAGCGGCGGCTGCGTCGCAGGGTCTGTCCCCGGTGTTTGCCGGCGACACCGGCACGCCAGGGAAAACCGGGGTCAGTCCCTGATGCTGCCGGCAACTACGGATACATGACCACTTACCGGGGCGGTACGGCGATCCGGCAGACCCCAGGCATCCGCCGCAGGTGTAAAAAAGGGCGCCTGCAGCGCCCTTTTCTCCATCAGCGAAACTCAGCCAGCCACTTTCGGCTCGGCCGCGCGCAGGCGGATGTGCAGCTCTTTCAGCTGCTTCTCGTCCACTTCCGACGGCGCATGCGTCAGCAGATCCTGGGCGCGCTGCGTTTTCGGGAACGCGATCACGTCGCGGATCGAATCGGACTTCGTCATCAGCGTGACGATGCGGTCCAGGCCGAACGCCAGGCCACCGTGCGGCGGCGCGCCGTACTGCAGCGCGTCCAGCAGGAAGCCGAACTTCAGGCGCGCTTCGTCCGGGCCGATCTTCAGTGCGCGGAACACCTTCGACTGCACGTCTTCGCGGTGGATACGGATCGAACCGCCGCCCAGTTCCCAGCCGTTCAGCACCATGTCGTAGGCCTTGGCGATGCAGGCGCCCGGGTTGGTTTCCAGCAGGTCCTCGTGGCCGTCCTTCGGCGCCGTGAACGGGTGGTGCGTGGCGGTCCAGCGATCGTCTTCCTCGTCGTATTCGAACATCGGGAAGTCGATCACCCACAGCGGTGCCCACACGTCGTCGAACAGGCCGTTCTTCTTGCCGAACTCGGAGTGGCCGATCTTCACGCGCAGCGCGCCGATCGCGTCGTTGACGACTTTTGCCTTGTCAGCGCCGAAGAAGATCAGGTCGCCGTCTTCGGCGCCCGTCAGTGCCAGGATCTGCGCCAGCGCTTCGTCGTTGATGTTCTTGACGATCGGCGACTGCAGGCCGTCACGGCCCTTGGCCTTCTCGTTGACCTTGATGTAGGCGAGACCTTTCGCGCCATAGATGGCGACGAACTGGGTGTACGCGTCGATTTCCGAACGCGGCATCTCGGCGCCTTTCGGTACGCGCATGCCGACCACGCGGCCGTTCGGCATGTTCGCGGCGGCGGCGAAGACCTTGAAGTCGACGGACTTCATCACGTCGGTCAGTTCGGTGAACTGCAGCTTGACGCGCATGTCCGGTTTATCGGAACCGTAGGAGCCCATCGCTTCGGAGAAGTTCATCACCGGGAACGGGTTCGGCAGGTCGATGGCCAGCGTGTTCTTGAACACCTTGCGGATCATGTCCTCGAACAGGTCACGGATTTCCTGCTCGCTCAGGAACGAGGTCTCGCAGTCGATCTGCGTGAATTCCGGCTGGCGGTCGGCGCGCAGGTCTTCGTCGCGGAAGCACTTGGTGATCTGGTAGTAGCGGTCGAAGTTGGCGACCATCAGCAGCTGCTTGAACAGCTGCGGCGACTGCGGCAGCGCGAAGAACTGGCCGGCGTTCACGCGGGATGGCACCAGGTAGTCACGCGCGCCTTCCGGCGTGGACTTGGTCAGCGTTGGCGTTTCGATGTCGATGAAGCCCAGGTCGTCCAGGTACTTGCGCACTTCCATCGTCACCTTGTAGCGCAGGCGCAGGTTGTTCTGCATCTGCGGGCGGCGCAGGTCCAGCACGCGGTGCGTCAGGCGGGTGGTTTCGGACAGGTTGTCGTCGTCCAGCTGGAACGGCACGGCCACGGACGGGTTCAGCACTTCCAGTTCCGAGCAGATCACTTCGATCTTGCCGGACTTCAGGTTGCTGTTCACGGTACCGGCCAGGCGGTCCTTCACCACGCCGGTGACGCGCAGGCAGAACTCGTTACGTACGGCTTCGGCCACCTTGAACACTTCGGCCTGCTCGGGATTGCAGACGATCTGCACCAGGCCTTCGCGGTCGCGCAGGTCGATGAAGATGACGCCGCCGTGGTCGCGACGACGGTGCACCCAGCCGCACAGGCTGACGGTCTGGCCCAGCAGGGCTTCGGTGGTGAGGCCGCAGTAATGAGTACGCATTGACATGGTTGATTCTCGATTCAAGTTGATTTGTTTTATTCGGGCGTTTAGTCGGGCGCTACCACGCCCATCGATACGATGTACTTCAGGGCGGCATCGACGGTCATGTCGAGTTCCACCACCTTGTCGCGCGCCAGCATCAGGAAGAAGCCGGAGGTCGGGTTCGGCGTCGTGGGCACGTACACGCTCACATAGTCTCCCACCAGGTGGTTTTTCACGTCGCCACCCGGCACGCCGGTCAGGAAGCCGATGGTGTACGAATCCGCGTGCGGGTACGGGATCAGCACGGCCTTGCGGAACGCGTTGCCGGACGACGAGAACAGCGTGTCCGACACCTGCTTCACGCTGCCGTACAGCGAGCTGACGACGGGAATGCGGTTCAGCAGCCGTTCCCACTGGCGCAGCACGAAGTTGCCGATCAGGTTGTTCGCCAGCAGGCCGACGATGAACACGATCAGCAGCGTCAGGATGGCGCCCAGCCCGGGAATGTCGAAGCCGAACAGCGTGTGCGGCTGCCAGCGTTCCGGCACGAACAGCAGCGACTGGTCCAGCGTGCCGATGACGAGGTTCAGCACCCAGGCCGTGATCGCCAGCGGCACCAGCACCAGCAGGCCCGTGAGGAAGCACTTGCGGATCAGGCTCATCGGCGGCTTACTTCTTGTCACCGGTGCCGGTCGCGGCCGCCACGGTTGGCGTCGCCGGCGTTGCTCCAGACGGGGCCGATTCCGTCGCCGCAGGGGCATCGCTCCTGGCACCGCTGGCCACGCCGGTGGCCGGCGCATTGCCGCCCCGGAAATCGGTCACGTACCAGCCCGTGCCTTTCAGCTGGAAGCCGGCCGCCGTCACCTGCTTCTTGAAGCTGGACTGGCCGCAGGAGGGGCACACGGTGAGCTGCGGATCGGAGATCTTCTGCAGCACATCCTTGGCAAAGCCGCACTCCTCGCAGCGGTAGGCATAGATAGGCATTCTTACTCCGCGAAAAACATCAAAAACCCTGCATTATAAAGTGTTTTGGCGGGAACTATGGGATTTGGGCAGGATGATGACTGATGGGCCCGTGTCAGCTAGGGTCAGGCACCGTGACACGGGTTCAACAGCAGAGCGACAGCTGAGCCCGTATCATGGTGCCTGGCACCATGACACGGGCTCGACAGTGTATTAGCGGCGGCGCCACTCCAGCCAGCGCTCGCGGCCGGCGAAGACGGGCAGCGAGTCGGTGACGGCTTCGTCGGCGGCCAGCGTGAACCAGGGGGCGAGCAGCGCGTCGAGCTGGCTGCGCTCGATGGCGAACGGCGGACCGGATTCGGTGGGACCGAGGAAGAAGTAGCCGGCCAGCAGGCCACCGGACGGCAGCAGCTCGGCCCAGCGCCGGGCGACATCCGGCCAGCGCTCCGGCGTCAGCGCGCACAGGAAGGCGCGCTCGTAGATGACGTCCAGCGGCTTTGGCGGCTGATAGGTAAAGAAGTCGGCCTGGACGATGCGCTCGGGCCAGCGCCGCACCACCTGGTGTGCGCGGGCGATGGCTTCCGGTGCGAAGTCGACGGCCGTGGCATCCCAGCCCGCCTCGCCCATCAGGTCCAGCTCGTAGGCGGAGCCGGCGCCGGGGATCAGCGCCACCGGCGGCCTGATCGAGGCATCGACCGCTGCATCGGCGGCCGCCACCAGGCGGCGCAGGCGCTCCGGGATGCCGCCCTTGTCCCAGGGCGTGAAGCTTTTCGTGAAGCGCTCGTCCCAGAACGCGGGAGACAGCGGGTCGCGGTGCGCGAAGTCGGTCATCTACAGGGCTCCATGCCAGCGCAGCCAGGCCTGGAAACCCACGGCGCCGGCCGCGAATGCGCCAACGAAATAGACAAAGAAGCTCAGCATCCGGTTGGTGCGGCGCTGCTCGTCGGCGAGCTCGCGCAGCAGGCGGTTGGTGCTGTCGTCGCGTTCCCCCAGCCGTGCCAGCGCCTGGTGCGCCAGCCGCGGCAGCTGCGGCAGGATGTGCGAGTAGCGCGGCGCCTCGGCCTTCAGCTTGTCCAGCAGGCCGCGCCAGCCCACCTGCTCGGACACCCAGCGCTCCAGGTGCGGTTTCGCCGTCTTCCACAGGTCCAGGTTGGGATCGAGCACGCGGCCCATGCCTTCCACGTTCAGCAGCGTCTTCTGCAGCAGCACCAGTTGCGGCTGCACTTCCACGTTGAAGCGGCGCGAGGTCTGGAACAAGCGTAGCAAAATCTGGCCGAACGAGATGTCCTTCAGCGGCCGGTCGAAGATCGGCTCGCAGCAGGCGCGCACGGCCGCTTCCAGCTCGTCGACGCGGGTCTCCTTCGGCGCCCAGCCCGATTCGATGTGCGCCTCGGCCACGCGCTTGTAGTCGCGGCGAAAGAACGCCAGGAAGTTCTGCGACAGGTAATCCTTGTCGTAGTCGTTCAGCGTGCCCACGATGCCGAAGTCCAGCGCGATGTAGCGCCCGAACGTTTCCGGCTCGATCGACACGAGGATGTTCCCCGGGTGCATGTCGGCATGGAAGAAGCCGTCGCGGAACACCTGCGTGAAGAAGATCTCCACGCCGTCGCTGGCCAGCTTCTTCATGTCCACGCCCGCCTCGATCAGCCGCTCGATCTGCGACACGGGGATGCCGTGCATGCGCTCCATCGTGATCACGCTGCTGGAGCAGTAGTCCCAGAACATCTCCGGCACCATCAGCAGGTTCGATTCGGCGAAGTTGCGGCGCAGCTGGGCGGCGTTGGCGGCCTCGCGCATCAGGTCCAGCTCGTCGTGCAGGTACTTGTCGAACTCGCCGACGACTTCCTTCATCTTGAGGCGGTGGGCATCCTTCCACACGCGGTTGATGAAATCGGCGGCCAGGTGCATCAGCGCCACGTCCTCGTCGATCAGCTTCTTCATGCCCGGGCGCAGCACCTTGACGGCCACCTGCGTGCCATCGGGCAGTACGGCAAAGTGCACCTGCGCGATGGAAGCAGAAGCGACCGGCACGCGTTCGAAGCGGGCATACAGCTGGTCCGGATGGGCGCCCAGCGAGCGCTCGATCTGGGCGATGGCCAGGTCGGAATCGAACGGCGGCACGCGGTCCTGCAGCTTGGACAGTTCCAGCACGATGTCGGGCGGCACCAGGTCGCTGCGGGTGGACAGCACCTGCCCCAGCTTGACGAAGATGGGGCCCAGCTCTTCGAGCGCCATGCGCAGGCGGATGGCGCGCGGCGTCGACAGGTTGCGCCAGAAAAATGCGGTATCGAGGAAGCGGTTGATGCCCGGCCTGTCGAAGCCGGAGATCGCGATCTCGTCGAGGCCATACTTGACGAGCACACGCAGGATCTTGATCAGGCGAAGGAATTTCAGGATCATCAGGTTTCCGTGGTGGGCGCCGGGCCGCTGTGCTGGACGGCAGGCGCCGGGGCGCTTCCCTTCAGGTTCTTTTCCACACGCTCCAGCCGCTTGGCGAAGCGCTCGACATCGTCGCGCAGGCGCGTCACATCGCTGGCGAAGCTTTCGGTCGTGCTCGGACGCACCAGCACCGGATTCTCTTCCAGGAAGTACTCGGCCACGTTCTCGGTGAACTTGCGGTGGCCCTGCTGCAGCGAGGCAAAGGCCGCCTTTGCGCCATCGACGAGCCGCACGGCCGCGACCGGTCCGAACAGCTTTTCCAGGTCGTGCTCGGCTTCCCAGCGCAGCGACTGCGACAGCCGCGAGATGGCGTTGGCGAATTCGGCATCGCCCTCGATCTGCACATACGAGAAGGCGCGCTCGCGGTTCCGGGCGATCAGCGGCAGGTCGGACAGCTTGACGCGGATGGTGACGGCGGCGGCCTGCGCGGCATCGGCGGCCTCCACCATGCCATCGGCCGCCACGCGCAGGCGCAGCTCGGCCGGCGACGCATCGATGCGGGCGACCTTGCCGGCAAACTGCTTCAGCTCGCCACGTGCCCACGGCTCCTGGGCCAGCAGATGGTTGATCGTGGCAGCGGCGGGCGTGCTCAAGCTGGGAAGCCCGGCCGACAGCCCGTCGGGCAACGGGATAGGGAATGGAAACATGTCTCTGGGGCGCAATCTGGCGGACGCAAAAAACAAAACCGCCCGGAACCATTCCGGGCGGTCTCGATCTTACCAGTTTGCAGACGGTTAACCGTGTACGGCTTTTAACACTGCCAGCCGCCTGGCTGCATCACCGTGGTTCCATTGCCTTACTGTGCTGACCGGCATTACGCCAGCTGCTGGATACCGCCCAGCAGCCAGCCGGCATTGCCCTGCACCGGCTTGACGAGGTTCCATACCTCGTTGAACGGCTCCGGCAGCGCGTCCGGTGCCGGCTTGATGCGGCCCGTGAACTGCACGGAGGCCAGGTAGTCGGTGCCGTTGTTCTCGATGCCGAGCAGCTCGCCTTCGATCTCCACCACATCCGTGTAGTCGTCCTTGCCGCCCCGTTCCTGGATCTGCATGCGCAGCTCGGCGAATACTTCCGGGGTGGTGAACTCGCGGATATCGTTCACGTCGCTCTTGTCCCAGGCGGCCTGCAGGCGGATGAAATTGCCCTTGGCATGGCGCAGGAAGGCCGCGGTATCGAAGTCCGCCGGCACGCCCCATGGCTGGTGCGGTGCGGCAGGCGCAGAACCCGGCTTGTTCAGGTCCAGGCCCGAAGCGGCAGGCGTGACCGGATCGAACGCGGCAGGCTGCAGGCGCGAGCCGATCTCCGGCGTGGACGAACCGTTGGTGTACGCGGCATTATTGTTGATGCCGCCAGCGTTGTTGTTGCCGTTGCCGAAATTGCCATTGCCGACATTGCTGTCATTGTTGCCACCGAAGCCGCCGGAATACGCTGCGGCCGGTTTCGGCGCCGCCATCTGCGACTTGCCCTTGATGAGGCGCCAGACGAAGTAGATGGCGCCGGCGATCAGGGCGAACGTCAGGATCGAGCCGATCGCGCTGGCCAGGGCGCCGCCCAGGCCGAAGTGCGACAGCAGCGCGCCCAGGCCGAGGCCCAGCAGCGCGCCACCCAGGATGCCCTTCCACGGGCTCGGGCGCTTCACGGGCGCGGCCGGTGCCGGCGTCGGCTGGTTGGCGGGACGCACCTGCTGCTGCTGCGGTGCCGGTGCCGGACGGGGCGCCATGCGGTTCACGCTTTGCGACTGGCGGCCGAACGACTTGCCGCCGCCCATCGGGCGCGCGGCCAGCTCGGCCGTCATGGAGAGCGTTGCCAGTGCCAGCGTGGCAACGACGAGCAGTTTCTTCAGTTTCATGTCTCTATCCTTTTACTTTGGTGCTACAGCTTGATGCCGGTGTGCAGCGCGGCCACACCCGCCGTCAGGTTGTAATACTGGACCCGTTCCAGTCCTGCCGCCTGCATCATCGTCTTCAGGGTTTCCTGGTCCGGGTGCATGCGGATCGATTCCGCCAGGTAGCGGTAGCTTTCCGAATCGTTCGCGATGCGCTGGCCCAGCCAGGGCAGCACGGAGAACGAGTAGACGTCGTACGGCTTCTGCAGGGGTGCCGCCACCTTCGAGAATTCCAGCACCAGCAGCTTGCCGCCCGGTTTCAGCACGCGGCGCATTTCCGCCAGCGCCTGGTCCTTGTGCGTCATGTTGCGCAGGCCGAAGGCCACGCTCACGCGGTCGAAATAATTGTCCGGGAAGGGCAATTTTTCCGCATTACACAGCAACGTGGGGGTCACCAGGCCCTTGTTCAAGAGACGGTCGCGCCCCACCCGCAGCATCGATTCGTTGATGTCCGTGAGCCAGACCTCGCCCGTCGGTCCCGCCCCCTTCGCGAACGCCTTGGCCAGGTCGCCCGTGCCGCCGGCAATGTCCAGCACCTTCATGCCGGGGCGCACGGCCGCGTTGGCGATCGTGAACGTCTTCCAGATGCGGTGCAGGCCGCCGGACATCAGGTCGTTCATCACGTCGTACTTCGCGGCGACGGAGTGAAACACCTTGGCGACTTCCTTGACTTTGTCGTCCTCGTTGACGGTCTTGTAGCCGAAGTGGGTGGTATTGGTCATGGCTCTCGGGCGGGTTGATCTCCCGGCATTATACAAGCGGCCTTCCGGGGGAGGCGCCAGTTCGGCAAGCTTACCTAATTGGCAATATCCACCAGTTTTTCGAAAACGTGTCAACCGGTATAAACAAGGCTGCGTTAAGCGAGCAAGCCGGTCAGTCTGTCCGGCATTTGTCTCAAATCGGAGGAAGACAATGGAGCTTCAACATCAACTCCCCAAGGATATCTATTTCCCGGAGATCGATAGCGCGACCCGCGAAATGATCGACGCCACGGATGCCCAGGCGCGCCGCGCCCTCGGCGAAAAGCCGCCTGCACCGATGCAGTTCAATGCCGAAGCCATCCGCACGCTGCCGCCGGCCGCCCGCGCCGCCTTCCGCTACATCTGGGAACGCGAACAGCGCCGCTACGAGGAATTCGTGCTGCGCCACGGCATGACGAACTGATTGCCACCGACTGGCAGCTCGCTGTCAGTACCGGTAGCAATTTAGCCAGCTTTGCACTGGCACGAACCGGCCGCTCGGCGAAGAGCGGCCGTTTTCATCTGGCCGCTGTTCATCGATGAGCAAGTGGTTGATGTGATCGCCGCTTTCGATGCGGGACCCGGTCGTGCGACGGTTTTATCAACGTCATGCCTGCCGTACCAGTCAGTCGGGTGCCGGCAGCCCGAAGTGGCTGCGCAGCGTCGACCCCTCGTACGCGGTGCGGAACAGACCGCGCCGCTGCAGTTCCGGCACCACCTGCGCCAGCAGGTCGTCCAGCCCGCCCGGCAGCGCCGGCGGCATCAGGTTGAAGCCGTCCGCCCCGCCCTCCTCGAACCACTGCTGCATCTGGTCGGCGATCTGCGCGGCCGTGCCGATCACGGTGAAGTGACCGCGGCCGCCGGCGATGCGCTGGTACAGCTGGCGGATCGTCAGGTTCTCGCCTTGCGCGATGCTGGTGAGCAGCTGCTGGCGGCTGCGCTGGCCATCCTGCGTGACGGGCAGCTCCGGCAGCGGCCCGTCCAGCGGATAGCCGGACAGGTCGAAGTTGCCGATCATCCGGCCCAGCAGCGCCAGGCCCGCCTGCGGCTCGATCAGGTCCTGCAGCACGCCGAACTTGTCCTGCGCTTCCCCTACCGACTCGCCCACCACCGCAAAGATCCCCGGCGTCACGCGCAGGCTGTCCGCCGCGCGGCCGTAGCCAGCCAGCCTGCCCTTCATATCGCGGTAGAACGCCTGTGACCCGGCCAGCGACGGCTGCGCGGTAAAGACGACATCGGCCGTGGCGGCTGCCAGGTCGCGCCCCGTTTCCGAACTGCCGGCCTGCACGACGACGGGACGGCCCTGCGGGCTCGGTGGCACGTTCAATGGTCCGGCCACCGAGAAATGCTCGCCGCGGTAGTCGAGGCGATGCACGTGCGCGTTGTCCAGCAGCCTGCCGGCCGCCTTGTCGTTGACGAAGGCGCCGTCGCCATAGCTGTTCCACAGTCCCTTCACCACCTCCTGGAACTCGCGGGCCCGCGCATAGCGCACCGCGTGATCGACGTGCCGGTCGCGCCCGAAGTTGGCCGCTTCCGCCGCGTTGTCGGAGGTGACGAGGTTCCAGCCCGCGCGGCCGTTCGAGATGCTGTCCAGCGAGGCGAACTGCCGCGCCACCGTGTACGGCTCGTTGTAGGTCGTCGTGGCCGTGGCGATCAGGCCGATGCGGCTGGTGACGGCGGCCAGCGCCGCCAGCATCGTCAGCGGCTCCAGCGATGGCGCGCCGGTCAGGGCCACGCTGTCGGCGAAGAACACCGCATCCAGGCAGGCCCGCTCGGCGCTCTGCACCTGCTGGCGGATCACTTCGAATGGCGGCGAGGACAGGTCCGTGTCCGGATGCCGCCACGCGGCCACGTGGTGGCCATGGCGCATCAGGAAGGCGGTGAGGCTGAGCTGCCTCCGTGTGGACGCTGCCATCAGAACTCCTTGCGCGCGGTGAGGCCGAAATAGCGGCTGTCGTCACGCGGCACCACGCGGTGCACATAGCCCGTGCTGCTGATCAGGTTCGTCGCATACGATTTGTTGGCCAGGTTCTTGCCCACCAGCGCGATGCGCCAGCCCTGCGCCACCTGCGCCAGTTCGACCGACGCGTTGACGATGCCGTAGCCCGGCTGGATCGCATCCGCGGCCTGGAACAGGTCGTACTGCGTGCGGCTCTGGTACGTGTAGTCGGCGCTGAAGTTCAGGTCGTGGCCGGAGGCCAGCGGCACCGCGTAGCCGGCGCGCAGGAAGCCCTTGAAGCGCGGCGCGAACGGCAGCGTCTTGCCGTTCAGGTTGCACGATGCGGCGGCGGCGGCCGGCGGGCAGTTGAAGTTGTCCACCTGCGCATCCGTCCAGGCCGCGGCGGCCGTCACGGTCAGCTGCGTGGTGGGACGTGCCGTCACGTCCAGCTCCAGGCCGCGCGTCGATACGTCGCCTGCATTGACGAGGCGCGTGACGACGGCGCCGGCCACGGTATCGTAGAAGTTCGCCTGGTAGTTCGAATAGTCCGTGTGGAACAGCGCGGCATTGAGCGTCAGGCGGCGCGCGAAGGCCGAACCCTTGAAGCCCAGTTCGACGGAGTTCGACGTTTCCGGCGCCAGCGCCAGCGTATCGCGCGGCAGCATGTTGAAGAACACGTTGTAGGCCGGGCCTTTATAGCCGCGCGACCAGGTGGCATAGGCGGTCGCCGTTGGCGCGAAGTCGTGCTGCAGGCCGAGCCGGCCCGACCACGCCTTTTCGTCGGTGCTGCCCGCGCTTTGCGTGCCCGGCTGCACGCCGGCAAAGGCGCTCGACTGCGTGGACGTGCGCAGGTGGTCGTATTCCAGTTCGTCGCGGGTCCAGCGCGCACCGCCGATGGCGCGCCACGTGGGGCTGAAGTGGAAGGTACCCTCGCCGAATGCGGCGTAGCTGTCGCTCCTGATGCCGTAGTCGGCGCGGCCGCTGTTGACGGCCGCCGTCGTCACGATGCGCTGGTAGGTTTCGCGGTCCTTGCCATGCAGGTAGTACAGGCCGGCCACGTAGTCAATTGCGCCAAGGTCCGACAGCTCGATTTTCGGCGAGGCGATGCGGAACTCCTGCGACGCCTGCGTGAACTCCAGCGTGCCGATGTCACGCGTGCCGGGGAAGGCGCTCGTCACGCGGGCCGCTTCGGCGCTATTGCCGATCGCGGAGGTGGTCGTGTGCTGGTCGTTGTCCCAGGCACGCCAGGCGGTGATCGAGGTGAGCGTGTAGCCGTTGCGGCGCCAGTTCACCTGCGCGGAGACACCCTTGCTGGTGTCGTCCACCGCGTTCTCCAGGTCGAAGTTGACCTGGCGGTTTTCCCTGCCCGCCACGGCCGGCAGCAGCGCCTGCGCGAACGGTGCGCTGGTCTGCTTGTACGCCGTCTGCGTGGGCGAGCTTTCCGCCTTCAGGTAGTCGGCGATCAGCACGATGTCGGTATCGGCGTTCGGCGTGATGTCGAGGCGGCCGCGTACGCCGCGCCGCTCGTAGCCATTCACTTTGCCCCCACCAGCGTGGACGTTGGTCACGTTGCCGTCGTAGTCCGCATACACCGCATTGATCGAGGCGCGCAGCACGCCCGGCTGCAGGGCGCCGCTGACGCCAGCCCGCACGCGCCTCTCGTGGCCAGTGTAGGCGGCGGCATCCACGTAGCCGGTGAACTGGTCGGTGGGGGCGCGGCTGATGATGTTCAGTACGCCGGACGAGGCGTTCTTGCCGAACAGCGTGCCCTGCGGACCGCGCAGCACTTCGATGCGGTCGATGTCGAGCAGGTCGATGGTGGCCTGGCCCGGACGCGCATAGACGACGCCATCGACCACCGTCGACACGGTCGGTTCAACACCGGGCGACGTGGAGATGGTACCGATGCCACGGACGAACACGGTGGTGTCCTTGTTGCCGCCCTGCTGGCGGAAATTGGCGCTCGGGATTTCCTGCACCACCGTGTCGATGCTGGTGCGGTTCGACAGTTCCAGTTGCTCTCCGCTGACGACGGACACGGCCAGCGGCACCGACTGCAGCGAGGCGCTGCGGCGCGTGGCCGTCACCGTCACGCTGGGCAGGGAGCCATCCGACGGCAGGCGCTCCGCTGCTGCGGTTGCAGGTTCGGCCGGCTCGTCGCCGACGGGTTCGACTGCCAGTGCGTGGCCCGCGCCGGCCAGCAGCCCCGCTGCCACGCCGGCCTTGATCTTCCAGTGCCTGCTTTTGTTCTGATGACTGTTCTTGTTCTGCTGCGTTTTCATGACTTCCCCATATGCGAAAAACCGACCTGCCACTGCAGAAAACCAGCTTTGCTCCGCCTCCGAAGGCTGCTAGACTTTTCTGTATGGTACCGATACCGTCGCAGTGTCCGGGATGCCGATTTTGAAGTCAAAGAATCAAAATAACCATCGATATGTTGTTTGGGAATATGAAGAACAAACCGGACGAAGAAGCAAACGAGGAGCCGGCACGCAAGCGCCGCGGCTCCGGCCGCGCCACCATCCACGATGTCGCGCGCCTGGCCGGCGTGGGCTCGATCACGGTGTCGCGCTACCTGAAGAAGAACGGCTACGTGTCGGCCGAACTGGGCGAGCGCATCGATGCCGCCGTGGCGCAGCTGAACTACGTGCCGAACCTCGTTGCCGGCGGGCTGGCTTCGTCGCGCGGCAAGGTGGTGGGGATGGTCGTGCCGAACATCTCGGGTCCGATCTTCGCCAGCACCATCCAGAGCTTCAACGACACGCTGAACCGCCACGGCTACCAGGTGCTGCTGGCCTCCAGCTATTTCTCGGCGGAGCAGGAAGAGAACGCCGTGCGCGCTTTCCTGGGCTGGTCGCCGGCGGCGCTGGTCGTCACGGGGCGTTTCCATACCAAAGGCACGGAAGCCATGCTGGCGGGGGCCGGCATTCCCGTCGTGGAAACCTGGGACTACCATCCGCGCCGCAAGCCGATCCAGGTGGGCTACTCGAACCACGAGGTGGGTGCGCAGGCGGCGCGGCACCTGCTTTCGAAAGGGTATAAACGCATCGCATTCGTGCAGAACAGCGTGGCCGGCGACCTCTCCGCGATCGACCGCCGCGACGGCTATGCGGCCGTGCTGGAGGAACACGGCCTGGAACCGTGGACCTATGCGCCTACCGAGGCGGCGCCGTTCGATGCGGGCCGCCAGGCGCTGGAAGCGTTGACGCGCGGGCGCCGCAAGGCCGATGCGATCGTCTTCGCCAACGACAACCTGGCGGCCGGCGCGCTGCTGGCGTCGCAACGGGCCGGCCTGCAGGTGCCGCAACGGTGCGCGCTGATGGGCTTTGGCGACTATGCGTTCTCGTCGCTGCTGCTGCCCAGCCTGACGACGATCCGTCCGCCCGGCCGCGAGATCGGCGAGATCGCGGCGCAGCGCATCCTGCAGGCGCTCGGCGAGCTGCCGGACGATGGCAAACCGGCGCGCCTGAACCTGCTGGGCTGCGAGCTGGTGGAACGGGAGAGTACCTGATGACTGAACGGAGAGATGGCATGAAGAAGATCTGGCTGGTATTGCTGGCGCTATTGCTGGCAGCGGCGTTGCCGGCATGGGCGGACACGGTGCGCATCGGCTTCCAGAAGGGCGGCGGGCTGATGGCGCTACTGAAGCGCCAGGGTGCGGTGGAGAAGGCGTTAGCGGCGCGGGGCACGACGGTGAAATGGGTCGAGTTCCCGGCCGGTCCGCAGATTCTCGAAGCGCTGAATGCGGGCAGTCTCGATTTCGGCACCACCGGCGCGCCGCCGCCCATCTTCGCGCAGGCGGCCGGCATCGACCTCGTGTACGTGGGCGCCGAGCCGGCACCGGTGGCCAGCGAGGCGATCATCGTCAAGCCCGGCTCGCCGATCCGCACGGTGGCGCAGCTGAAGGGCAAGCGCGTGGCGTTCGTGAAGGGCTCCGGCTCGCACCTGCTGCTCGTCGCCGCATTGAACCGCGCCGGCATGACGCTGCACGACGTGCAGCCGATCTACCTCGGCCCCTCGGAAGCGCGCGCCGCCTTTGACGGCGGCAGCATCGATGCGTGGGTGGTATGGGATCCGTACATGGCCGCCGCGCAGAAGGCGTACCAGGCGCGCGTGGTGGCGGACTACACCGGCCTGCTGCAGGCCAATGGCTTCTATCTCGCCTCGCGTGCGTTCGTGAAGCGGGACCCGCAGGGCGTCGCCGCGCTGCTCGAACAGATCGCGCAGGCGGGCCAGTGGGCCAACGCGCACCAGAAGGAAATGGTGGCAATGATGGCGCCGCAGGTGGGCGTGCCACCGGATGTCATCGCCACGTGGCTGGGCCGCCAGAAGGCCGGCGTGATGCCGATCGACGCCGCCATCATTGCCAACCAGCAGAAAATCGCCGACCTGTTCTACAAGGAAAAGCTGATCCCCCGCCCCGTCACCGTTGCCGGCAGCACCTGGACCTGGCCGCGCAAATAACTATTGCCGAGCTCGCGTTACGCCGTGGGGGCGTAACAGGGGTTTCGCGGAGCGCAGCTTCGCGCCTGTGCAGCGGTGCGGCCATGCAGGGCCGCGCTCCTTCCAGGCGTAGTGACACGCACTCAGCAGTAGCGCTGATTTCCGGGAACGTCAGGCATTGTCAGGGGCACGCCGTGAGCGACAGGAAAACCGAGAGCCCTAGTGTTGAGTTCGTGTCACTACGCCTGACCCCAGAGGGTGACACGGACTCATCCATATACGACGGCAGGTTCAGAACTCTTCCCAGTCGTCGGCGGGAGCGGTCCTGGCGGGGGCTGCGCGACGCGGCAGTTGCGGGACGGGTTGGGTAGCGGGGGCGGTGGGGGCGGTGGCGCGGGGCGCGGGACGCAGCGATGGTGCCGGTGCCGCAGCAATGGCGGCATCGCCGGCCAGCTTGAAGGCGCTCACGGCGCGCAGCAGGCTGTCGGTTTCGTCGCGCATCGACTGCGTGGTGGCGGCGGCTTCCTCGACCAGGGCGGCGTTGCGCTGCGTGACTTCGTCCATCTGCACGATCGACTGGTTGACCTGGTTGATGCCATCGCTCTGCTCGCGGCTCGCCTCGGCGATGTCGATGACGATGCCGGTGACCCGCTCCACGCTCGACACCATGTCGCTCATGGCACTGGCGGCTTGCTCGGCCAGGATGCTGCCGGAGCCCACCTTCTCCACCGATTCGTCGATCAGGCCCTTGATCTCGCGGGCCGCGGCGGCGCTGCGCTGGGCCAGCGTGCGCACCTCGGAGGCGACGACGGCGAAGCCCCTGCCCTGCTCGCCCGCGCGGGCCGCTTCCACGGCGGCGTTCAGGGCCAGGATATTGGTCTGGAAGGCGATGCTGTCGATGACGCCGATGATGTCGACCACCTTGCGCGACGACGCATCGATCGCGCTCATCGTGCTGGCCATCTGCCCCATCACGGCGCCGCCCGCCGCCGCCTTGCCCGATGCGGCTTCCACCAGCTGGCGCGCCTGCATGGTGTTGTCCGCCGTGCTCCTGACGGTGCTGGTCAGCTGCTCCATCGTGGCCGCCGTCTGTTCCAGCGCGCTGGCCTGGCTCTCGGTGCGCTCCGACAGGTCCATATTGCCGGTGGCGACCTCGTTGGCCGCGATGCCGATCGTCTGCGCCGATGCGCGCACATTGGCCACCATCTCCACGAGGCTGCCCTGCATGGTGGCGATGCCCCGCATCAGCCGGCCGATCTCGTTGTCGCTGCTGACCTCCACCTGCGCCGTGAGGTCGCCATGCGCCACGTTGTCGAGCACCTTCACGGCGCGCTCCAGCGGCGCGATGACGAGGCTGCGCAGGAAGTAGTGCATCGCCACCACCAGCGCCAGCGCGCCCGCCAGGCCGGCCGCCACGAGCCACAGCACCAGCCGGTATTCGTTCCGGCGCTCCACCATCAGCGCCTCGCTGCGTTCCGTGTTCACCTTCTGGAACTGCTCCAGCAGCTTGGAGATCTCGGCGCCGCGCGGCGTGAGGTCGCGGCTGTTGATGAGGGCGAAGGCGGCCGCGTCGCCACGGGCCAGCGCTGCCGTGCCCTCCTCCAGTGTCGTCATCAGCCGCTTGGACGCATCGACGAGGTTCCGGCGCAGCTGCAGGTCCACGCCGGGCGTGGGTTCTGCCGCGGTGAACCCGTCCAGCATCTTCTGCGCGTTCGCCTGGTATTTGCGGGCATTGTCGACGGCGCCGCCATTGGCCGCCGCCTTGCCGCCATCGCGCAGTTCCGAATAGGCGCGGTTGACGCTCGACCGGACCCGCGTGGCTTCCTTGTAGACGTCGTTGATGGCCTGCGTTTCCAGCGCGATGCCCTGCACCAGCGCCAGCGCATTGTTGGAGCGGCTGATCATCAGCACCCCGAGCGCCGCACCCAGCGCGATCATCACGGCAAACAGCGAAAGCGCAGCCATCAGGCTGAAGCGGACGGTAAGCTTGGACATGGTGTCTCCGGAGAGGAACGTGTTTTGCCAACTGAACGACAGACTCAGTTGCAACAGTATTCCCATGCTCCGAACCGGTGCGCACAATAGCGCTGCGCGACAGCGGCAGGGCTGGCGTTCGTCAGTAGTCCGGCAGGTCGATCGCGTCCGGATCGCGGGCGAAACCGTTCTGGATGGCCTTGCTGATGACAGGCATGCCCGCCACCCGCATGGCGCCGCGCATCAGCGCCAGCCCCGCCTCCGAATGGGGCCACAGCAGGCGCGGCACGATCTTCGGCAGGTCCTGTCCTTTCTCGACGAAGGGCCGCATCACGCGCTCGTACGCTTCGAAGGCGCTGGCCGGATCCGGCGCCTGCGCCAGTTCGCCCGCCAGCACATAGCCGCCGACCAGCGCCAGCGTGGTGCCGATGCCGGTCAGTGGCGTGGGACACCAGGCCGCGTCGCCCGTCAGCACCACGCGGCCATCGGACCAGCGCGGCATGCGCACCTGCCGCAGCACGTCGAAATAGAAGTCGTCCACGTCGCGCATGGCGGCCAGGATGCGCGGGATTTCCCAGCCGTCGTCCGCGAACCGGTTTTCGATGAAGCGGCGCTGGCGTTCGACATCCCACGCATGCTCGCCCTCCGGCTTCTTCTGGATGCCGAGATAGGCGCCCAGCTTCCCGTCGAGCGCCTGTTTCAGCGTCGCGCCGCGGCCGTGCACCGTGTTGTACTGCCGCGCGTAGGGACTGTCGCCCGGCTGCGCGGGAATGCTGAAGTAGGCGATGGTGAGGTCCATCCAGCGCGGCTCGTTCTCGCCGGGGAACACCAGCTCGCGGGTGTGCGAACCGACGCCTTCCGCGACCACCACGATGTCGTAGCGCGCCTGCCGGCCGCTGGCAAACGCCACGTCCACGCCCGATGCATCCTGCGCGAGGCTGGCGATGCTGTCGCCGAAGCGGAATGCGGCGCGCTCGCGGGCGGCGTCGTGGATGATGCGGGCGATGTCGCCGCGGCGGATTTCCAGTTCGGCCGTGGGGCCGCTGTCGTTGTCGGAGTCGCCCGCCTCGAACCGGGCGATGACGGAATCGTCTTCGTCCACCCAGTCCGTGCCCCGCTCCCGCGTGCTGCGTGCGAACGCCCGCTCCTCCAGGCCCATGCGGCGCAGTACCTCGCGCGCGCTGCCGCGCACATCCACGTTCTGGCCGCCGTCGCGAAACGCGGGCGCGCGCTCCACGACGTCGACCCCGAAACCCTGCTGCGTCAGCCACCAGGCGGCGGTGGTGCCGGCGACACTGGCGCCGGTGACAAGAATGCGTCGGTCCATGCGTAATCTCCCGGGGAAAATTACATCATACGTGATATTAATCGCCGGGCGCGTCCTCCAGGCTGGCGATCAGGCGGCCCAGCAGGCCGACCAGCACGGCCGCTTCCTCCGCCGACATGCCGGCGACGCCCAGCGCGTTCACTTCGATCAGTACGCGCCGGCCCATCGCGGCGGCCGCGCTGCCCGCTTCCGTCAGCCGCACGGTGGCGGCCCGCTTGTCGCTGGCGAGGACGCTGCGCTCGATGAGGGCCATGGCTTCCAGCTTGTCCAGCAGGGCCACCATGGCCGGCTGCTTGACCGCGGAGGCCCGCACCATGTCCCGCTGGAGCATCGCGCCCTTCCAGGACAGCAGCAGCAAGGGGCCGACGAGGGCCAGCGTGATGCCGTGCTCGCGCAGCCGCGCATCGACCATGCGGTTGAAGACGCGCGCGGCGTGGTTGGCCAGGTAGCCCGGTGCGACGGCCGCTTCGGGATGGATCTCCGGTTGCATCGCCGCCGGACGGCTCAGTGGTGGTGCCCGCAGCCCTGGTGCGGCGCGGCAGCGCCAGGCAGCTCGGTGCCGGGCATGCGGCCCGTGTCGCCGGGGAAGCCGGCGCCGAACAGGCGGGCCAGGTAGTCCTTCCACAGCGTGTCCTGGTTCTGGCCCAGTTCATACAGGTACTGCCAGGTGTACAGGCCGGACTCGTGGCCGTCCGTGAAGATGGGCTTCAGTGCGTACTGGCCGACCGGTTCCAGGTCGGTGATGCCGACATCGCGCTTGCCGACCTGCAGCGTCTCCTGGCCCGGGCCGTGGCCCTGCACGGCCGCCGACGGCGAATACACGCGCAGGAACTCGTACGGCAGGTTGAAGGTGGCGCCGTCGTCGAAGGCGATTTCGAGGTAGCGGGACTGGTTGTGCAGCGTGATTGCAGTGGGATTGGCCATGGTGTGCTTCAGTCGGATTCGTTCATGCGTTCGGTGATGGCCGCGTGCAGCTCGGGCAGCAGGGCCGTGCGGACGGCGATCGCGGCCGGGGAGGCGTCGCGCTGGCGCGCGCCCCAGGTGGGGTTCGGGAAGTGGGCATCGTCGGCATGACGGGGGATCACGTGCCAGTGCACGTGCGGCGTCATGTTGCCGAAGCTGGCCACGTTGACCTTGTGCGGCGCCAGCACGTCGCGCAGCGCCACTTCGACGGCCCACACGGCGCGCATCACGCGCTCGCGGTCGGCCGGCTGCAGGTCCGTCATTTCCTTCACGTGGTCGTTCCAGACGACGCGCGTGAAACCGGGATAGCCCGGTTCATCGACGGCGACGATGGCCAATGCATCGTCGCGCCAGATGATGCTGGGGTCATCGGATGCTGCCAGCAGCGTGCAGAGATCGCAGGCCATGCTCAGACCAGCACCCGCTCGATGCCGCCGTCGTTGGCGCGCGCCACATACTCCGGCATCCAGTTCTCGCCCAGCAGGTGCTTGGCGATCTCGACGACGATATAGTCGGCCGTGGTGCCGGAATCCTCGTTGTAGCGCGACAGGCCCTGCAGGCAAGACGGGCAGCTGGTGAGGATCTTCACGTTGCCCTCGAAGCCGTCGGCGCGCAGCTTGTCCGAGCCCTTGACCATCTCCTGCTCCTTGCGGAAGCGCACCTGCGTGGAGATGTCGGGACGCGTCACGGCCAGCGTGCCGGACTCGCCGCAGCAGCGGTCGTTCTTCTCGATCTTCACCGTGTCCACCGTCTGCACCAGCGCATTCACCGTCTTCAGCGGATCCTGCAGCTTCATCGGCGTGTGGCAGGGATCGTGGTACATGTAGCGGGTACCGCTCACGCCTTCCAGCTTGACGCCCTTCTCCAGCAGGTATTCGTGGATGTCCATGATGCGGCAGCCGGGGAAGATCTTCTCGAACTCGTAGGTCGACAGCTGGTCGTAGCAGGTACCGCACGAGACCAGCACCGTCTTGATGTCCAGGTAGTTCAGCGTGTTGGCCATGCGGTGGAAGAGGACGCGGTTATCCGTCATCATCTTCTCGGCCTTGTCGTAGTCGCCCGCGCCCCGCTGCGGATAGCCGCAGCACAGGTAGCCCGGCGGCAGCACCGTCTGCACGCCCACTTCCCACAGCATCGCCTGCGTGGCCAGGCCCACCTGCGAGAACAATCGCTCCGAACCGCAGCCCGGGAAGTAGAACACCGCCTCCGTGTTGGCGCTGGTCTTCTTCGGATCGCGGATGATCGGGATCATCTTGTTGTCCTCGATGTCGAGCAGCGCGCGGGCGGATTTCTTCGGCAGGTTCCCCGGCATCTTCTTGTTGATGAAGTGGATGACCTGCTCGCGCACGGGCGGCTTGCCCGTCGTCGGCGGCGGTGCCTTGGTCTGCTGGCGCGCCACCTTCTTGAAGATCTCGTTGCCCAGGCGCTGGGCCTTGTAGCCGAGACCGATCATCGACTGGCGCGCGGCGTTGATCGTGCCCGGGTCGGTCGCGTTCAGGAAGAACATCGACGCGGCCTTGCCGGGGTTGAACGAACGCTTGTCCATCTTGCGCAGCAGGTTCCGCATGTTCATCGACACGTCGCCGAAGTCGATGTTCACCGGGCACGGCGTCACGCACTTGTGGCACACGGTGCAGTGGTCGGCCACGTCCTCGAACTCCTCCCAGTGGCGGATCGAGATGCCGCGGCGGGTCTGCTCTTCGTACAGGAAGGCCTCGATCAGGGCCGACGTGGCCAGGATCTTGTCGCGCGGCGAATACAGCAGGTTCGCGCGCGGCACGTGCGTGGAGCACACCGGCTTGCATTTGCCGCAGCGCAGGCAGTCCTTGATGCTGTTGGCGATCTCGCCGATATCGCTCTGCTGCATGATCAGCGATTCGTGGCCCATCAGGCCGAACGACGGCGTGTAGGCGTTGGCCAGCGTCGCTTCCATGCCGGGCAGGTTCAGCAGCTTGCCCTTGTTGAAGCGGCCTTCGGGATCCACGCGCAGCTTGTAGTCGCGGAATTCGCCAATCTCGTCTTCGGTCAGGAATTCCAGCTTCGTGATCCCGATGCCATGCTCGCCCGAGATCACGCCGTTCAGCGAACGGGCCAGCTTCATGATGCGGGCCACGGCTTCGTGGGCATCCTGCAGCATCTCGTAGTGGTCCGAATTGACCGGCAGGTTGGTGTGCACGTTGCCGTCGCCGGCGTGCATGTGCAGCGCCACGAACACGCGGCCGCGCAGGATCTTCTTGTGGATCGCCTGCGCCTCATCCAGGATCAGCTTGTAGGCGCCGCCGCTGAAGATCTGGCGCAGCACGGCGCGGATCTCGCCTTTCCAGCTGATGCGCACGGTGCGGTCCTGCACCACGTCGAACAGCGTGGCGTCCGGCGCGCGCTGCAGGCGCTCTTCGAACGCCGAGCCCAGTTCCTCCAGCCCGAGCTGGAACAGCTCCAGGCGCGTGGCGGCCAGCGGCTGGTCCAGGTTGGCCAGGATGAAGGTCCAGCGGGCCTGCGCCTGCTCCAGCAGGGCGAGGGCCTGCTGCGGGCGGTCGCCCAGCATCTCGGCATCGCCCACCTGGTCGTCGCCCGCGTCATCGCTCTTGCCGACCGGGAGGTTGCCCGCTTCGAAGAACTCGCGCAGCGCGGTGGCCAGCTGCAGCTTGTTCTTGATCGACAGCTCGACGTTGATGCGCTCGATGCCATCGGTGTACTCGCCCATCCGGTTCAGCGGAATGACGACGTCCTCGTTGATCTTGAACGCGTTGGTGTGCTTGGCGATCGCCGCGGTGCGCGCGCGGTCCAGCCAGAATTTTTTACGGGCTTCCGGGCTGACGGCAACGAAGCCTTCGCCTACGCGGGTGTTCGCCAGGCGCACCACTTCCGAGGCGGCCATGGCGACGGCATCCTCGTTGTCGCCCACGATGTCGCCGAACAGCGCCATCTTCGGCAGCACGCCGCGCTTCGATTTGGTGGCGTAGCCGACCGCGCGCAGGTAGCGTTCATCGAGGTGTTCTAGGCCGGCGAGGCGCAGCGTCTCGAACTGCTCGCCCTGTTTCGGCAGGCTGTCCAGGTAGTCCTTGATCTCGACGATCGACGGGATCGCATCGCGCGCCTGGCCGAAGAACTCCAGGCACACGGTGCGCGTGTACTTCGGCATCTTGTGCAGGATCCAGCGGCCGGACGTGATCAGGCCGTCGCAGCCCTCCTTCTGGATGCCCGGCAGGCCGGCCAGGAATTTGTCGGTGACGTCCTTGCCCAGGCCTTCCTTGCGGAACTTGCGGCCTTCGATCTCCAGCATCTCCGTCTTGAACGGCTCGCCGCGCGCTTCGCCCTTCGCGTTCGGATGGCGCCATTCGCACTTGAAGCGCGCCAGCGGCGTGTCGTGGATCTTCGACAGGTTGTGGTCGATGCGCGTGACATCGAGCCAGTCGCCGTTCGGGTCGACCATGCGCCACGAGGCCAGGTTGTCCAGCGCGGTGCCCCACAGCACGGCCTTCTTGCCGCCCGCGTTCATGGCGATGTTCCCGCCGATGCAGGAGGCGTGGGCGGAGGTGGGATCGACGGCGAACACGAAGCCGGCCTTCTCGGCAGCGACGGAAACCTGGTTCGTGATCACGCCCGCTTCCGTGTAGATGGTGGCGTATTCGCGCTCGAGGCCCGGCAGCACCTGCATCTCCACCGCATCGATGCGCAGCAGCTTCTCCGTGTTGATGACGGCCGACAGGGGCGTGAGGGGAATCGCGCCGCCCGTGTAGCCGGTGCCGCCGCCGCGCGGGATGATCGTCAGTCCCAGCTCGATGCAGCCCTTCACCAGGCCGGCCATCTCTTCTTCCGCATCGGGCGTGAGCACGACGAACGGGTATTCGACGCGCCAGTCGGTGGCATCGGTCACGTGCGAGACGCGCTTGATGCCGTCGAAGCGGATATTGTGCTTGTCGGTGTAGCGGCCCAGCACCTTCATGGCGCGCTTGCGCAGGTCGTAGGTGGCGCGGAACTCGTCGCCGAAGTCGGAGACGGCCTTGCTCGCGGCAGCCAGCAGCTTTTCCACGTTGGCGCGGCGCAGGGTGGCAACATCAGCGGCTTCGCCCGTTTCGTCGCTGTCCACGGACAGGCGGCGGCGGTCCACTTCCGACAGACGGTGATGCAGCGCGTCGATCAGGGCCTGGCGGCGCTTCGGGTTGTCCAGCAGGTCGTCCTGCAGGTAGGGGTTGCGGCGCACCACCCAGATGTCGCCCAGCACTTCGTACAGCATGCGGGCGGAGCGGCCGGTCTGGCGCGCGCCGCGCAGGTCGTCCAGCAGCTGCCAGGATTCCTCACCCAGCAGGCGGATGACGATTTCGCGGTCGGAGAACGAGGTGTAGTTGTACGGGATTTCGCGGAGGCGGGTGGGCGCGTGGCCGTCCGGGGTTTCAGCGAGCAGTGCCTGGATGTGTGCTGGGGCGTTCATTGTGCGGGAAACAGCAGACGCTTGAATGGTCAGCTTGAATGGTCACTAAGAGGGCCATTTTAACGTATTGCGCCGCACAACGTCCCGATAGCCCCGCTTTTCCACGGGTTACGTGAACGTCAAGCAACGGAACATTATTCGGTCTCCCGCACCGATCGCTTTATTCAATCCGGCCATGAGCGCCTGAGAGATGCAAAATTTGCACGGCCGAGCCTGCAACAGAATAAAGTGTGAAAGGCGGCACCGGCCGTTTAACCACCCAGCGCATGCACCAGCGAGCGCCAGAAACCATCGGGCACGTACAGCAGCGCCAGCGTCATCGTCAGGTAGCGGGCGAACTTGCCGATCGCCATGTAGCCGACGGCGGGCCAGAACGGCAGCTTCAGCCAGCCGCCCAGCGTGCACAGGGGATCGCCGATGCCGGGCACCCACGACAGCAGCATCGTCTTGGCGCCATGGTGCGACAGCCAGCCGAACCAGCGGCTGTTGCGTTCCTTCGCGAACGCGGCCTTTGCGTAGTAGCCCATCCAGTAGTCGACCACGCCACCCAGCGTGTTGCCGCAGGTGGCGACGAGGATGGCCGGCCAGAACATGTCCTCGTTGGCCTTGCAGACGGCGAACACGGCGGGCTCGGAACCGAGCGGCACGAGGGTCGCGGAAATGAAGCTGATGATGAAGACGGACGTCAGGCCCACTTCCGGCGCGGCCAGGAAGGCCAGCAGCCAGCTCAGTGCAGACTCGATCATGCGGACTCAATCATGCGGACTCAGTCATGGACGCAATCAGGTGGACGCGATGCTGCGGACTGATCATGCAATTCGGTCATCGAAGACTTGGCTGGGGGCGGAAGGTTGCCATTATAATGAAACGCACCCGGCCATCCCGCACGAATGAACGGCCACGGCCTACCCGTCGTGTCCTCGCTTCACTGCCCTCTCGGTTACCCGCCGTGGCACTCTCGCTGTCGCATCCACCTGCCACCCTGACGACCATGACCACCGATTACCTGAAGAAGATCCTGACCGCGCGCGTCTACGACGTTGCCCGCGAAACGCCACTCGAGCTGGCGCCGAACCTGTCGCAGCGCTGCCGCAACCGCATTTACTTCAAGCGCGAAGACATCCAGGACGTCTTCAGCTTCAAGATTCGCGGCGCCTACAACAAGATGGCGCACCTGACCGATGCGCAGCGCAAGCGCGGCGTGATCTGCGCCTCCGCCGGCAACCATGCGCAGGGCCTGGCGCTGTCCGCCGCGCGCCTGGGCTGCCGCGCCGTCATCGTGATGCCCACCACCACGCCACAGCTGAAGATCGAGGCCGTCAAGGCGCGCGGCGGCGACTATGTGGAAGTGCTGCTGCATGGCGATTCATACACGGACGCATACAACCACGCGCTCACGCTGGAACAGGAACAGAAGCTCACCTTCGTGCACCCGTTCGACGATCCGGACGTGATCGCCGGCCAGGGCACCATCGGCATGGAAATCCTGCGCCAGCATGCCGGGCCGATCCACGCCGTGTTCGTCGCCATCGGCGGCGGCGGGCTCATCTCCGGCGTGGCCGCCTACATCAAGCAGATCCGGCCGGACATCAAGATCATCGGCGTGGAAACGATGGATGCCGATGCGATGGCGCGCAGCCTGAAGGCCGGCGAACGCGTGACGCTGCCGGACGTGGGCCTGTTCGCCGACGGCACCGCGGTGCGCCTGGTGGGCGAAGAGACCTTCCGCCTCGCGCAGCAGTATGTGGACGACATCATCCTGGTCGACACGGATGCGATCTGCGCGGCGATCAAGGACGTGTTCACGGACACCCGCTCGATCCTGGAACCGTCCGGCGCGCTGGCCGTGGCGGGCGCCAAGGCGTACATCGAACGCGCGGCGCTCACGAAGAACCCGATCGAGAACGAGACGCTGATCACCATCACGTCCGGCGCGAACATGAACTTCGACCGGCTGCGGTTCGTTGCCGAACGCGCCGAGCTGGGCGAGTTCCGCGAGGCCGTGTTTGCCGTGACGATGGCCGAACAGCGCGGCAGCTTCAAGCGCTTCTGCTCGCTGATCGGTCCGCGCAATGTCACCGAGTTCAACTATCGCATCAGCGACCGCGAGCAGGCCCACGTGTTCGTGGGCGTGCAGATCGCCGACCGCGGCGAGTCGAGTGCCCTGGCGCGCCGCTTCGAGGAACACGACTTCCGCACGCTGGACCTGACGCACGACGAACTGGCCAAGTCGCACCTGCGCCACCTCGTGGGCGGCAAGAGCGCGCTGGCGAAGGACGAGCTGCTGTACCGCTTCGAATTCCCGGAACGCCCGGGCGCGCTGATGCGCTTCCTGGACAGCATGGCACCGAACTGGAATATTTCGCTGTGCCACTACCGCTCGCAGGGCGGCGACGTGGGCCGCATCCTCGTCGGCCTGCAGGTGCCGCCGGAAGAGATGGACGAATTCGCCAGATTCCTCGCCACGCTGGGCTACCGCTACTGGGACGAGACGCAGAATCCCGTCTATAAGCTGTTCCTGTAAAATACTTGCTTCAAAAATGGGGACAGACCCCATTTTCTGGGAAATATTGCCCGGAAAATGGGGTCTGTCCCTATTTATTTTTGTTGAAGAAAAGGCGTGCCATGTCCAACTCTCCAGAACAATCCCCCCTCGGCAAGAACTCCGCCTACCGCACCGACTACGCGCCGGAGCTGCTGTTCCCGATCGCGCGCCAGGGCAAGCGTGACGAGCTCGGCCTCAGTGGGACGCTGCCCTTCTTCGGCGTCGACATCTGGAACGCGTACGAGCTGTCGTGGCTGAACCTGCGCGGCAAGCCGCAGGTGGCCGTGGCGCGCATCGCGGTGCCGGCCGATTCGCCGAACATCATCGAATCGAAGTCCTTCAAGCTGTACCTGAACTCCTTCAACCAGACCCGGCTGGGCGACCCGGACGCGCTGCGCGAACGGCTGCAACGGGATCTCTCGGCCGCGGCCGGCAGCACCGTGCACGTGACGCTCACGCTGCAGGAAGACTTCGGCAAGCTGAAGATGGGCGAGCTGGACGGCGTGCTGCTCGACCGGCTGGACGTGGAGATCGATGATTACTCGCCACAACCGTCCATCCTGAAGGCCAACTTCGACGAGAATCCTGTGGAGGAGACGTTCGTGTCGCACCTGCTGAAGTCGAACTGCCTCGTCACGGGCCAGCCGGACTGGGGCAGCGTGCAGATCGACTACGCCGGGCCGCAGATCGACCAGGAGAGCCTGCTGAAATACCTGATCGGCTTCCGCGAACATAACGAGTTCCACGAGCAATGCGTCGAGCGCATCTTCACGGACATCCTGCGCGAATGCCGGCCCCAGCATCTCACCGTGTATGCGCGCTACACGCGCCGTGGCGGCCTCGACATCAATCCATGGCGGAGCAATTTCACGCGTGCCGGACAGCCGTCGAATCTGCGCAACGCGCGTCAATGATTGAGGTGGCACAAAGAGCACTTGAAGAAACTGTGCCCAGCTTCATATAACTTGCAGTGCACGGCGCGCAAACGCGCAATAATTGGCCAAACCCCGCTCGCGGCAGGCAAAAAATGGCGATTGCACTCGTTTTAACGTGGAAATAGCGTGCCGCGGCTTTGTCGAAATTCAAAGCTTTTCACGGGGTATGCCGAGGCCGCCAGGAAGGTCCGTGACAGCGTTTGCGGCCCTGGCGATATTGAGTTACACGGCGGACAAACAGGCCTATAATCACGCTCGCCAGCCACCTTTGTGCGCCGCACCAATTACGTCGCGTTATGAATAACCTCAGTAAAATCCTGTCGCCCGAGAACGTCCAGCTCGATCTGGAAGTCTCGAGCAAGAAGCGCGCTTTCGAGCAAGCCGGCCTGATCTTCGAGAACAACTGCGGCATCGCCCGCTCCACCGTATCGGACAACCTGTTTGCCCGTGAACGCCTGGGCTCGACCGGGCTGGGCCATGGCGTGGCCGTGCCCCACGGCCGTATCAAGGGCTCGAAAAGCCTGAAGTCGCCGCTGGCCGCGTTTGTCCGCCTGGCCGAGCCGATCCCGTTCGAATCGCCGGACGGCAAGCCCGTCAACCTGCTGTTCTTCCTGCTGATTCCCGATCACGTGACGCAGCAGCACCTGGAGATCCTGTCCGAGATTGCCGAGATGTTTTCGGACGACAGCTTCCGCCAGGCGCTGTCGACGGATGCCGACCCGCGCTCCGTGTATCGCCGCATCGTCAACTGGCAGCCAAGCCTGCAGGTCGCGGGGTAATCCGTCGCCAAAGCGGGGTACACTAGGGGTTCATTCTTTCCTTAGAAAAAGACCCCATGCTGCAAACCCCACTGACGATCCAGCGCCTCTACGACGACAACCGGGAGACGCTGCAGCTGGGCTGGTTCGCGGGCTTTCCGGGCGGCGAACGCACGATCTCCGGCGACGCCGCCTCGGCCGCCGACCAGGTGGGCCACCTGAACACGATCCACCCGGGCCGCATCCAGGTCTTCGGCCACCAGGAAATCAATTACTACCACCGCCTGAAGGCCCTCACACGCGCCCACGTCATCGGCGAACTGATCGCCGGCGGCCCGCCCGCGCTGATCATCGCGCAGGGCCTGGAAACGCCGCCGGACATCCTGGCGATCTGCGACGAAAAAAACATCCCCCTGTTCTCCACGCCGCTGCCGGCCGCGCAGGTGATCGACTTCCTGCGCGTGTACCTGTCGAAGAAGCTGGCGCAACGCATCATCATGCATGGCGTGTTCATGGACGTGCTGGGCGTCGGCGTGCTCATCACGGGCGACTCCGGCCTGGGCAAGAGCGAGCTGGGGCTGGAGCTGATCTCGCGCAGCCACGGCCTGGTGGCCGACGATGCCGTGGAATTCTCGCGCATCGCGCCGAACATGATCGAGGGCCGCTGCCCGCCCCTGCTGCAGAACCTGCTGGAGGTACGCGGGCTGGGCCTGCTGGACATCAAGGCCATCTTCGGCGAGACGGCCGTGCGCCGCAAGATGCGCCTGAAGCTGATCGTCCACCTGGTGCGCCGCTCCGCGCTGGAAGAGGAAGTCGAACGCCTGCCCTTCCAGTTCCCCACCGAGGAGGTGCTGGGCCTGCCGGTCCGCAAGGTCGTGATCCCCGTCGCCGCCGGCCGCAACATCGCCGTGCTGCTGGAAGCGGCCGTCCGCAACACCATCCTGCAGCTGCGTGGCATCGATACGTTGCAGGAGTTCATGGAGCGGCAGCGGCAGGCAATGAGCGGCGACTGACGTCGCTACCATTGCAACGCTGCAAGGAATGCGCGCTGGCAGGCGCGCACCGCTACGTCGGCGTAGTG
>NZ_VLLB01000013.1 GCF_007830455.1 Pseudoduganella lurida
ATGCGGTATTAGCGTAACTTTCGCTACGTTATCCCCCACTCTTGGGTACGTTCCGATATATTACTCACCCGTTCGCCACTCGTCAGCGGAGCAAGCTCCCTGTTACCGTTCGACTTGCATGTGTAAAGCATGCCGCCAGCGTTCAATCTGAGCCAGGATCAAACTCTTCAGTTTAATCTCTGTTTAAAGTCCTTGCGGACTTGGTCGCTCATTCAAATAACTGACGAAACTTTCTTTCGAAAATTGCGTTTTATTACTGTATGAGCGTTTGATGCTATATTTTGAGTTATCGAGACCGAAGCCCCGGGCACTCCATCAAACGCCCACACTTATCGACTGTTGATTGTTAAAGAATTCTGCGCCTTTCAGCGGCTCTGCATTCCGGTCAACCCGGCGACGAAGCGTTGTGTTCGTCAGCAGCAGAGGAGCGAGATTATCTAGTGTTTCGTGATTCTCGTCAACCCCTCTTTTCTTCCACATCAACACGCTTGTTTCACTTTCGTGACAGCGCGTTGCTGCGAGGGACAGAACTATATCAAAGCCCCTCGAACTTTGGCAAGCGCTTTTCGAGGAAAGCGTGCATCCCCTCGCGCTGGGCCGGCGTACCGAACGCGGCATGGAACAAACGGCGCTCGTAACGCACCCCTTCCGTGAGCGGTACCTCGAAAGCATGGTTCACCGCCTCCTTGATCTGCATGGCCACGGACAGCGGCATCGATGCGATCGCCGTGGCTGCCGCCAGCGCTTCGTCGATCAGCTTGTCCGCCGGGACCACGCGCGCCACCAGCCCCGTGCGTTCCGCTTCGGCGGCATCGATCGTGCGCGCCGTCAGCAGCAGGTCCATCGCCTTGGCCTTGCCGATCGCACGTGGCAGGCGCTGCGTGGCGCCCGCGCCCGGCGTGACGCCGATCTTGATTTCAGGCTGGCCGAACTTGGCCGTGTCCGCCGCGATCACGAAATCGCACATCATCGCCAGCTCCGAGCCGCCGCCCAGCGCATAGCCGGCCACGGCGCCGATCACCGGCTTGCGTACCTTCAGGATGTGTTCCCAGTTGCGGGTGATGTAGTCGTCGCGGTAGGTGTCCTGGTAGGTGTAGTCGATCATCGCGGGAATGTCGGCACCGGCAGCAAAGGCTTTCTCGCTGCCCGTCAGGACGATGCAGCCGATCTGCGGATCCTTGTCGAAGATGGCGAACGCTTCGCCCAGCTCGTTCATCATGCGGTCGTTCAGCGCGTTCAGCGCCTTGGGACGGTTCAGGCGGATCAGCGCCACCCGGCCATGGACTTCGACGATCAGGTCTTCATATTGCATAGCGGCCTCCAGGGCAAACGGTCATAAGTAATCCGGAAAGCGATTGTAGCGTCATCGAAATGCCGCTGCTATCATCGTTGGCCCATGCCGTCCTCCCCGCGCGCCTCCTTCATTACCTCCATCGCCGAACGCTGGCGCAGCGATCCGCTGCTGGCCAGCCCCGACTTCCGCCGCTACTGGACCAGCATGGTACTCACCAGTTTCGGCTCGCAGATCGGCGCGCTCGCCCTGCCCCTGTGCGCGGTACTCATGCTGCATGCGACCGCGGCGCAGATGGGCATTCTCACTGCCGCAGCCGCCATTCCCTACGCATTCTTCGCCCTGCCGGCCGGCGTGTGGCTGGACCGCAGCCGCAAGCTGCCGATCCTATTGGGCAGCAAGATCGCGCAGGGCCTGTCGCTCGCCTCGATCCCCGTCGCGTGGTGGCTGGACCTGCTCGGCATGCCGTGGCTGTATACCGTGGCGGCGATCCAGGGCACCTGCTCCGTCATCGGCGGCGGCGCGGAGCAGATCTTCCTCACCCTGCTGGTGGGACGGGAACGCATGGTCGAGGCGCAATCGCGCTTTGCCACCACCGATTCCATCTCGCGGTTGCTGGCGCCCGGCCTGGCCGGCCTCCTGATCCAGTGGCTCACGGCGCCCGTCGCCATCGTCGTCAACGCGGCAACCTTCTTCATCTCGGTCTGGAACATGTGCCGCGTGAAGCTGCAGGAGGCGGTCCCGGCGCCCAGCGACAAGCACCCGCTGCACGACATCCGCGAAGGCTTCGTCTTCATCTGGCACCAGCCCCTGCTGCGCGCACTGGCCTGGACGGCGGGCGTGTGGCACCTGCTGTTCTATGGCTACTCGGCGCTGACGGTGCTGTTCGCCACGCGCGAACTGGGCATGACGGCCGGGATGATCGGCACGGCGCAGATGCTGGGCGGGATCGGCGTGTTCGTCAGCTCGCAGCTGATGCGGCCCCTGAACCGCCGCTACGGGCCGGGCGTGACGATCCTGATCGGCACCGCCGGCACGGCGCTCGGCTTCGTGCTGATGCCCACGATCCCGCGCGACCTGTTCGGCAGCGCCAACGCCACCGCGGCCGTCTATGCGCTGCTGGTGTTCTTCTTCGATTGCGGCGTGATGCTGTTCTTCGTGCCCTACCTGGCATTGCGCCAGAAGGTCACGCCGGACGCGATGCTGGGCCGGATGATCTCCACGATGCGCTTCCTCACCGTGGCCGTGGCGCCGCTCGGCGCACTGCTGGCCGGCTACGTGGGCGACCGCTTCGGCGTGCGCACCGCGCTGTACTGCATTGCCGCCGGCGGCATCCTGCTGACGGCGGCAATGATGGCCTCGCGTCCGATCCGAAGCGTGCGCCCCGGATAAAGGCCCGGTTCTACACTGGCCCGGTTGCCAACTTAGCAAGAGGGGCCATCATGTTCACCAACATCCTGTTTCCCACCGACGGCGCCGAGCTGTCGGAACGAGTCACGCCACAGGTCATCGAGTTCGCGCGGCTGCATGGCGCCCGCATCGTCGCCATCAGCGTGGCGCAGCCCTTCCCCTTCGTGCCGATGACGGAAGTGGCCGTGGTGCCGGACGCGCAAGTGTTCGATACGCAGATGGATGGCGTGGCGCGCGCCAGCCTGGAGAAGGTGTCGGCTGCGGCAGCCGCCGCTGGCGTGCCGTTCGAAGGCATCATCGCCAGTTCCCCCAGCCCGTCGGACGAGATCGTGGCAGCCGCGGCCCAGCACCACTGCGACATCATCGTGATGGCCTCGCACGGCCGCTCGGGCCTGGACAAGCTGCTGCTGGGCAGCCAGACGCAGAAGGTGCTGTCGCATACGCACCTGCCCGTCCTCGTGCTGCGCGACCCGCACGCCGGCTAGCGCGTCGGCCGCGGCAGCAGCACCCACACCTGGCCGGGCTGCTTCATGCGCCCGGCGTTCTCGGCCGCCTCGGTGCCGAAACCAAAGAAGAAGTCGACGCGGATGGCGCCCTTGATGGCGCCGCCCGTGTCCTGCGCCATCACGAGCCGCTGCAGCGGAATGTCGCTGGCCGCCTGCGTGGTGGACAGGAACAGCGGCGCACCGGCCGGGATCTGCGACGTGTCGACGGCCACCGAGCGCTGCGGCGTCAGCGGCACGCCCAGCGAACCTTTCGGGCCCACGTTCGGGTCCGGCAGCTTCTCCTCCCTGAAGAACACGTAGCTGGGGTTCACGTTGAACAGCTCCTGCCGGCGCGTGGGGTGGCCGGCGATCCAGGCCTTGATGCCCTGGGCCGAGGCCTGGTCCGCCGTCAACTCGCCCTGGGCGATCAGCCACTTGCCGATCGACTGGTAGGGCTGGCCGTTCTGGTCCGCATACGCCACGCGCACCGTCTCGCCGGTATCGAGCTGCACGCGGCCCGAGCCCTGCACCTCCAGGAAGAAGGCCTCCACGGGATCGTCGACCCACAGCAGCTCCTTGCCCTTGAAGTCGGCGCGCGCGATTTCGGCGCGGCTGGCGTACGGCACCACTTTCCTGCCCTGCAGCCGGCCGCGCAGCCGCTTGCCCTTCAGTTCCGGGTAGACGCTGGCCAGGTCGATGGTCAGCATATCGTCCGGTACTTTATAGAGGGGCGTCTGGTAGACGCCGCCCTGTTTGCGGGTGCCGCGCAGCAGCGGCTCGTAGTAGCCCGTGACGAGGCCCGTGTCCGAACCGTCCGGCGCGATCACGCGCTGCGGCTGCAGGAAGGTCTCGAAGAACAGCCGGATGGCGCGCTCGGCGCCGGCATTGACGGTGCGCGCGATCGAGCACGACTCCTTCCAGTCGGCGCGCTTGCCGAGCACGGAGCACGAAGACATGAAGGCCGGCCAGGCGGCCCGCACATCGTCGCGCGCCCAGCCCGGCAGGTCGGCGAACGTGGCGGGCACGAACGTGGTCTTGTTCGCCGGCGCTGGCGCAGCAGGCGGCAGCGGCTGTGGGGTGGCCTGCGGCTGGGCTGCCGGCAGCGGCTGCGGCGACTGCGTTACTGCCTGCGGCGGCGCCGTGGCGCAGCCGGCCAGCAGTACTGCCAGTGCGGTGGCGGCGCCCAGCGGGCGGATCATCGGATGAACATTACGGGGTAGACTACGGCGTGCAAAAGACATGGGGGCGGTATGTGGATTCTGATGGTCGAGGCATTGGTGGCGCTGTTCCTGCTGGTGTTCATCGTCTGGTGGACGATGCCGCGCAAGAAGAAGACCCCGCCGGCAGAGGGGCCGGGTAAGGCCGAATGATACAAGTTCCCCGGCAAGCCATCAGTGCAATGTGCGCGGCAGGGACAGCACGAACTCCGGGATCTTCGCTTCGAACTGGTGGCCATCCTCGGCCACGCAGAAGTACTCGCCCACCATCGAGCCCTGCGGGGTCGCCAGCTGCGTGCCGCTGGTGTATTCGAACTGCTCGCCCGGCTGCAGCAGCGGCTGGTGGCCCACCACGCCGAGACCGCGCACTTCCTGGATGTGGTTGTTCGCATCCGTGATGAGCCAGTGGCGCGAGATCAGCTGCGCCGCCACCTTGCCCGTGTTCCGGATCGTGATCGAGTAGGTGAACACGTAGTTGGTGCGTTCCGGGTCGGACTGCTCGGGCAGGTACTGGGTCCTGACCGAGACGGTGAATTCATATTGGGACATCGGGATTCCTCGTTGCTGGACTATGGTGCCAAAAAGACCAATTTGGCGGTTTGCTAACCGCGCACATTGCACCGCAAATCGCGTGGGCGCGCAAGACACGCCCCGCAGATATCGGGCGGGCGGCGTAGAATAGCGGATCTTTTTTATTCCATCTGCTACCGGCTCCGCCATGACCACCTTCCGCATCGCTCCCAGCATCCTGTCCGCCGACTTCGCCCGCCTGGGCGAGGAAGTGAAAAACGTCGTTGCCGCCGGTGCCGACATCATCCACTTCGATGTAATGGACAACCATTATGTGCCGAACCTGACGATCGGCCCGCTGGTATGCCAGGCGATCCGCCCGCACGTGGAAGTGCCGATCGACGTGCACCTGATGGTCAAGCCCGTCGACCGCATCATTCCCGACTTCGCCAAGGCCGGTGCGAACATCATCACCTTCCACCCGGAAGCCTCGGACCATATCGACCGCTCGCTGCAGCTGATCCGCGACCACGGCTGCAAGGCCGGCCTGGTGTTCAACCCGGCCACGCCCCTGTCCTACCTCGAGCATGTAATGGACAAGGTCGACATGATCCTGATTATGTCCGTCAATCCGGGCTTCGGCGGCCAGTCGTTCATCCCGCAGGCGCTAAAGAAGATCGCCGAGGCGCGCCGCCTGATCGACGAATCAGGCCGCGACATCCTGCTGGAAGTCGATGGCGGCATCAAGATCGACAATATCGCCGCGGCAGCGAAAGCCGGTGCGGACACCTTCGTGGCCGGCTCGGCGATCTTCGGCCAGCCCGACTACAAGGCCGTGATCGACGCGATGCGCACCCAGCTGGCGACGCTGTAATGACGGGCGCCCCGCATCCCCTGGCCGGCGTGCGCGCCGCCATCATCGACCTGGACGGCACGATGCTCGACACCGTGCCGGACTTCCACGTGGCGATCAACCGCATGCGCGCGGAGCTGGGCCTGGACGAGATCACGGCCGAGCAGATCAAGAACATGGTGGGCAAGGGTTCGGAAAACCTGATCCGCTCGGTGCTGTCGCTGGACCATGACGATGCCGCCGTCGAGCAGCACTTCGCCGCCGCGATGGATGCCTACCAGCGGCACTACCTGGCCATCAACGGCCACCACAGCACGCTGTATCCGGACGTGGCGGCCGGCCTGACGGAACTGAAGAACGCCGGCATCCGCCTGGCCTGCGTGACGAACAAGCCGCTGGCCTTCGCGCTGCCGCTGCTCAAGCTGAAGGAGCTGGACGGCTACTTCGAAGTGATCTACGGCGGCGACTCGTTCGAGAGGAAGAAGCCCGATCCGCTGCCGCTGCAGAAAGCCTGCGAATACTTCGGCCTGCCGGCGCACCAGGTGGTGGCGATCGGCGACTCGTCGAACGATGCGCAGGCCGCCCGCGCGGCCGGCTGCCCGGTGCTGACGGTACCGTACGGGTACAACCACGGCGAATCTATACACGACACGGATTCCGATGGTATAGTTGACACGCTGCTACATGCGGCTGAGCTGATCAGTGCACACAACCGTGCGCACAACGGCACGGCACCCACCTAAACACCATACAAGCACACGCTCGTCATCAACGATGTTTCTCAACAAAAGACACAACGTTACTCACCAGGGATCGATCGAGGCCTGGCTGTGGCGACGCTGGCAATCTTCGGCTGATTTCACCGCAAATTAAGCCATCCTGATTGCTGCCGTCGGAGACTTCGCGCGACCGTACTGAAAACGTGGGCCCATCGCTCTCCCGGCAGGTTTTTTGAACCTCACCGCCACCACCACACCTTCGCGTGGCGGACTGGAGAGAAGCATGACCGAACTCGAATTCAAATCGCTGGCCACGCAAGGCTACAACCGTATCCCCCTGATCGCGGAAGCGTTTGCCGACCTGGAAACGCCCCTGTCGCTGTACCTGAAGCTGGCGCAGAGCCAGAACGGCGGGAAGAACACCTTCCTGCTGGAGTCCGTCGTCGGCGGCGAACGCTTCGGCCGCTACTCCTTCATCGGCCTGCCCGCGAAGACGCTGCTGCGCACCGTTGGCAACCGCACCGAGATCGTCAAGGGCGGCGAAGTCATCGAAACGCATGACGGCAATCCCCTCGAATTCATCGAGCAGTACCAGGCCCGCTTCAAGGTCGCGCTGCGGCCCGGCATGCCCCGTTTCGTGGGCGGCCTGGCCGGCTACTTCGGCTACGACACCGTGCGCCATATCGAGAAGAAGCTGGCTGGCTCGGCGCAGAAGGATGACCTGGGCCTGCCCGACATCCAGCTGATGGTGACGGAAGAACTGGCCGTCATCGACAACCTCTCCGGCAAGCTGTACCTGATCGTGTATGCGGACACCACGCAGGCCGAGTCCTTCCCGAAAGCGCGCCAGCGCCTGAAGGACCTGAAGGCACTGCTGCGCCGCGGTGTCGATGCGCCCGTCACGTCGTCGTCCGTGCGCACCGAAGCGATCCGCGATTTCGACAAGGCCTCCTACCTCGCCGCCGTGGCCAAGGCGAAGGAATACGTGATGGCGGGCGACCTGATGCAGGTGCAGATCGGCCAGCGCATCCGCAAGCCGTATGTCGATTCGCCGCTCACACTGTACCGCGCGCTGCGCTCGCTGAACCCGTCGCCGTACATGTATTTCTATAACTTCGGCGACATGCAGATCGTGGGCGCGTCGCCGGAAATCCTGGTGCGCAACGAGACTCTGCCGGATGGCGAGAAGAAGGTCACCCTGCGCCCCATCGCCGGCACGCGCCCCCGTGGCAGCACGCCGGAACAGGATGCGCAGCTGGCCGAGGAACTGCTGGCCGATCCGAAGGAAGTGGCCGAGCACGTGATGCTGATCGACCTGGCCCGCAACGACCTGGGCCGCATCGCCGAGATCGGCTCCGTGAAGGTCACGGACAAGATGGTCATCGAAAAATATTCGCATGTGCAGCACATCGTCTCGAACGTGGAGGGCAAGCTGAAGTCCGGCATGTCGAACCTGGACGTGCTGCGTGCCACCTTCCCGGCCGGCACGCTGACCGGTGCGCCGAAAGTGCGCGCGATGGAAGTGATCGACGAGCTGGAGATCACCAAGCGCGGGATTTATGGCGGCGCCTGCGGCTACCTGTCGTTCGGCGGCGAGATGGACGTGGCGATCGCCATCCGCACCGGCGTGATCAAGGACGGCATGCTGTACGTACAGGCCGCCGCCGGCATCGTGGCCGATTCGGTGCCCGAGATGGAATGGCAGGAAACGGAAAACAAGGCGCGCGCCGTGCTGCGCGCGGCCGAGCAAGTGCAGGATGGCCTGGATGGGGAGTTCTAAATGCTGCTGATGATCGACAACTACGATTCGTTCACCTACAACATCGTGCAGTACTTCGGCGAGCTGGGTGAGGATGTGCGCGTGGTCCGCAACGACGAGATCACGATCGAGGAGATCGAGGCGTTGAATCCGGACCGCATCTGCATCTCGCCGGGACCGAAGGCGCCCGCGCAGGCCGGCATCTCTGTCGAAGTATTGAAGCACTTCGCGGGCAAGAAGCCAATCCTCGGTGTGTGCCTGGGCCACCAGGCGATCGGCGAAGCGTTCGGCGGGAAGGTCATCCGCGCCAGGGAAGTCATGCACGGCAAGACGTCGCCGATCGCCCATACCGGCGAGGGTGTGTTCAAGGAGCTGCCGAGCCCCTTCACCGTGATCCGCTACCACTCGCTGGCGATAGAGCGCGCCTCGCTGCCCGCCTGCCTGGAAGTGACGGCATGGACGGACGATGGCGAAATCATGGGCGTGCGGCACAAGGACTACGACATCGAGGGCGTGCAGTTCCACCCCGAGTCGATCCTGTCCGAACACGGCCACGCGATGCTGAAGAACTTCCTCGACCGCACCGCCCCCGTGGCAGCAGCGGCGGAGGAATGACCATGGCGATCACCTACCAGGAAGCGCTGGTCCGCTGCATCGAGCACCGCGAGATCTTCCACGACGAAATGCTGCACCTGTTCCGCCAGATCATGCGCGGCGAGATGTCGCCAACCATGGTGGCGGCGCTGACGATGGGCCTGCGCGTGAAGAAGGAAACGATCGGCGAGATCACCGCCGCCGCGCAGGTGATGCGCGAGTTTTCCACCAAGGTGCCGATGGCGGACACGACGAACCTGCTCGACATCGTGGGCACCGGCGGCGATGGCGCGCACACGTTCAACATCAGCACCTGCGCCATGTTCGTGGCCGCCGCGGCCGGCGCGCGCATCGCCAAGCATGGCGGACGCAGCGTGTCCTCCTCCTCCGGCAGCGCGGACCTGATCGAGGCGCTGGGCGCCAACATCAACCTGAAGCCGGAACAGATCGCGCAATCGATCGCGCAGACGGGCATCGGCTTCATGTTCGCGCCGAACCACCACGCCGCGATGAAGCACGTGGCGCCGGTGCGCCGCGAACTGGGCGTGCGCTCGATCTTCAATATCCTGGGACCGCTGACCAATCCGGCCGGTGCGCCGAACATCCTGATGGGCGTGTTCCATGCGGACCTGGTCGGCATCCAGGTGCGCGTGCTGCAGCGCCTCGGCGCGCAGCACGCCATCGTGGTGTATGGCCGCGACAACATGGATGAAGTGTCGCTGGGCGCGGGCACGCTGGTGGGCGAACTGGTGGACGGCGAGATCCGCGAATACGAGATCCATCCGGAAGACTTCGGCCTGCCGATGATCGCCAGCCGCAACCTGAAGGTAGCCGATGCGGCCGAATCGAAGGCCAAGGTGCTGGGCGTGCTGTCCGGCGAAACGGGCCCCGCGGCGGACATCGTGGCGCTCAATGCCGGCACCGCTCTGTACGCTGCCGGCGTGGCACCGTCGATCGAGGTGGGATTGATCAAGGCGCGCCAGGCACTGGAATCGGGTGCGGCACTGGCGAAGCTGAACCAGTTCGTCGACGTCACGCAGTCGCTCGGCGCCCATAACTGAGGCGGCGCATGTTCGGCATCCATGACCTGGCCTTGTTCATCGTCTCCGGGCTGCTGCTGAACATCATGCCCGGACCGGACACGCTCCTGATCATGGCGCGCAGCGCCACGCAGGGCTGGCGCGCCGGCGTGGCCGCCTCGCTCGGCATCGGCACCGGCACGCTGGTGCACGTGCTGGCGGCCGCGCTGGGCCTGTCGGCGCTGCTGGCGACATCGGCGGCCGCGTTCAACGTCGTCAAATGGGTCGGCGCGGCCTACATCGTCTGGTGCGGCATCGGCATGCTGCGCGCCCGCCTCAAGCAAAGCGACGACGTCCCGTTGCCGCCACCCGCCCCGCTGCCGCTGCGCCGCATCTATGCCCAGGGTTTTCTGACCAATATCCTGAACCCGAAGGTCGCGCTGTTCTTCCTTGCCTTCGTGCCGCAGTTCATCGATGCCGATGCGCCGAACAAGCCGCTGGCCTTCATCGTGCTGGGCCTGATCTTCGACTTCAACGGCATGTTGTGGTGTCACGGCCTGGCGCTGTTCACCGCGTTTGCCAGCGCGCGCCTGAAAGTCAAACCGCTCGTTGCGCTGTGGCTGAACCGCGTCACCGGCAGCCTGTTCCTCGTGCTGGGCGCGCGTCTCGCGCTGGCCGACCGTCACTAAAGAAATCCATGTCCGATATCCTCAATAAAATCCTGGCCGTGAAGGCCGATGAAGTGGCCGCGGCAAAGAAATACCGCAGCCTGGCCAGCCTGCGTGCCGACGTGGAAGGCGACAGCGCCTCGCGCGCCGCCCTCCGCGGCTTCCAAGCGAACCTGCGCCGGCACATCGCGGCGGGACAAGCCGGCGTCATCGCCGAAGTGAAGAAGGCGTCGCCATCGAAGGGCGTGCTGCGCGCCGACTTCCAGCCTGCGGCGATCGCGCAAAGCTACGAAGCGGGCGGTGCGTCCTGCCTGTCCGTGCTGACGGATGTGCAGTTCTTCCAGGGCGCCACCGAATACCTGCAGCAGGCCCGCGCGGCGTGCAGCCTGCCGGTGCTGCGCAAGGATTTTCTGGTCGATATGTACCAGGTCTACGAAGCCCGCGCGATGGGGGCGGACTGCATCCTGCTGATCGTCGCCGGCCTCGATCACGGCCTGATGGCAGAGATGGAAGCGTGCGCGCACGACCTGGGCATGGACGTGCTGGTGGAGTCGCATGATGGCGACGAGCTGACGGCGGCGCTGAAGCTGAAGACGAACCTCATCGGCATCAACAACCGCAACCTGCGCACCTTCGAGGTCTCGCTGGACAACACGCTGGCCCTGCTGCCGCGCATTCCGGCCGAACGCATGGTCATCACGGAATCGGGCATCCTGAATGGCGACGACGTGAAGCGCATGCGCGAGGCGGATGTGCATGCCTTCCTGGTTGGCGAGGCGTTCATGCGCGCGCCGGATCCGGGCACGGAGCTGAACCGGCTGTTCAACTGACGGCTAGAACACCTGCCAGGCCGCTTCCTGCCACGTCTCCACGCGGTCGCGGCCGTTCTTCTTCGCCTGGTACAGCGCCTCGTCGGCACGGCCCAGCAGCGGCTGCAGGCCTTCGGCCGGATCGGTCTGCACCGACACGCCGATGCTGGCCGTGCAGGACGGCATGTCGCCGGTGCAGGCTTCGCGCAGCAGCGTCTGCACCCGTCCGGCCACGGCCAGCGCGCGCTTCAGGTCCGTCTCCGGCAGCAGCACATTGAATTCCTCGCCGCCGAAGCGCGCCACCACATCCGATTCGCGCAGCACCGATTCGATCATCTTCGCCACATTCACGAGCACCCGGTCGCCTTCCGCATGGCCGTGGTGGTCGTTGATCTTCTTGAAGAAATCCAGGTCGACGGACAGTAGCGCCAGCGAGCGTGAGCGCTGCCGCTGGCGTGCCATGCGGGCCACCTCGCGCGTGTAGACCTCGCCGAAACCGCGCCGGTTCAGCACCCCGGTCAGCGGATCGCTGGCCGAGCGGCGCTCCAGCAGCAGCCGCAGGCGTTCGTTCGCCACCATCAGGAAGCCGAGGGCCAGCAGTGCCGGCTGCAGCGCCGTCGCGGCCAGGTACACGCTCTGGAAGGCGCCGGGCCGCGTCACGTCCACCACCGCCGCGCCGTGCGTCAGGGCCAGCACGCCGCGCACCGCCATCAGCACCGTATTCAATGCGATCAGGCCGCCGAAGAACCAGGTGGCCAGCTTGGGGCGGCCGTGCCGCCAGACGAGTCCCAGCAGCGTGCCGTTCAGCACCGTCATCGGCAGCGCCATCCATGCCACGCGGGCCGCATAGTCTGGGTACACCAGCAGGAAATACAGCATGCCCGCCAGCGCGAAGCCGGCCGCGCCGCCCAGCATCTTCCAGCCCGATGCGACACCATAGAAGCGCTGCAGGCCGATCATGCACAGGCCATTGCCGATCACGAACAGCACGTTCGCGACCGGCAGCAGCACGGCATCGGGCAATGTGCCGCGCAAGGCGAAACCGATCACGGACACCACCTGCACCAGCATCGCGGCGCTCCAGTGGCCGATGCCACGCAGCTCGGCGGGAAAACTGCGGCGCGCACCGAACAGCACCATGCTCATGACGGCGCACATCAGCGCCGCCATCAGCACGACGCTGAACGGATCGAGTAGTTTCATCATCGGCGCATCGTCAGCGCACCCTCAGCGCACCGTCAGCGGGTGGTCGGGCGCGCCACCGCGGGCTTGCGCGCCGGATCGAAGGACAGCGTGATGCCGGGCACCCGGTCGCCCTGCAGCTGGACCGCGAAGGTCATCAGCTCGTCGCGGCGGAACGCGTGCACCTGCACGGTGTCGCCGACGCGGTAGCGCGCCAGCAGCGTGTCCAGGTTGTTCGGATTGCCGGAGACGCGCAGGCCATCCAGCGCCACCAGCAGGTCGCCAGCGGAAAGGCCGGCGCGATGGGCCGCCCCGCCTTCATGGACGGCGGACAGCCTGGCATCGGCACCATCGCGGCCGATGTTGGCGTCCAGGCTGGCCTTCGTGCCCTTGCGTTCATCCACGTACTTCACGCCGAACGGCGCCAGCAGCTTCGCCAGCGGCACATCTTCCGTGCCGCGGATGTATTTTTCAAAATAGCTCTTCAGGCGCAGGCCGCTGATCTCGTCGAACAGCGCTTCCACGCCGGCCGGCGTGACACCCTGGCGGCCATCCGGATAGAAATCCCGGCCGTAGCGCTGCCACAGGGCCAGCATGATGTCGTCCAGCGAACGCTGGCCGCCCGTCTTCTGGCGGATGGTCAGGTCCAGGCCCAGCCCGATCAGCGAACCCTTGGCGTAGTAGCTGACGATCGCGTTCGGCGCGTTCTCGTCCTGCCGGTAGTACTTGCCCCAGGCGTCGAAGCTGGAATCGGCCACGCTCTGCTTCGTGCGGCCGGCGCCGCGCAGCACGCCACCCACCGTCTTGCCCAGCATCTTGTAGTACTGCTGCTCCGTGATCATGCCGGCACGGACCAGGAACAGGTCATCGTAGTAGCTCGTGAACCCTTCGAACAGCCACAGCAGCGGCGTGTAGTTCTCCCCCTGCAGGTCGTAGGGCGCGAACACGGCCGGCTTGATGCGCTTCACGTTCCAGGTGTGGAAATACTCGTGACTGCACAGGCCCAGGAACTTGATGTAGCCCTCGCTGCGCGCGGCGCCTTCCGCGGCGGTGCTCGGCAGGTCCGCGCGGGCGCAGATCAGCGCCGTCGAGGCGCGGTGTTCCAGGCCGCCGTAGCCGTCGCCGACGGCGAGCGTCATGAACACGTAGCGGTCCATCGGCGCTTTCTTCGTCTTCGGCTCGAAGAAGGAAATTTGCGTTTCGCAGATCGCTTTCAGGTCGGCGCACAGGCGCGGCATGTCCAGGTTCGGCACGCGGCCCGTGATGACCACGTCGTGCGGCACGCCATGCGCGGTGAAGGTGGCCAGCGCAAAGTCGCCCATCTCCACCGGGCTGTCGATCAGTTCATCGTAGTCGCGCGCGATGTAGGTGCCAAAGCCGTAGCGCTTCGCCTTCAGTTCCGGCAGTGCCGTGGCCACCCGCCAGGTGCGCGCGGCATCGTCCGCCGGCCGCTGGATATCCACCACATGCGGCGCATCTTCCTGGCCCGGCACGCGCAGGAACACGCTGGTGCCGTTGAAGAAGCCGTGCGTGCGGTCCAGGTGGGCGGCGCGCACCGACAGGTCCCAGGCATACACGTCGTACTGCACGACGAGAGGACCAGCAACAGGGGGCGCCTGCCAGGAATGCTTGTCCAGCTTCGTGAGCGGCACGGCCTGCCCGCCCGCCTCGGCGCGGATCTGCACGATATTGCGCGAGAACTCGCGGATCATGTAGCTGCCGGGGATCCAGGCCGGCAGCGCCAGCACCTGGCCATCGGCGGCAGGCTGCTGCACGGTCAGCGTGACCTGGAACAGGTGGGCGGCAAGGTCCTTCGCGGCGATCGTGTAGGCGATGCCGGGAACGGAGGAACGGGAGGTCTTGGTCTTCGGGAGTGTTTTCATTGCAGGTCGGTCGGGGTGTCGATATCGAGCAGGATGCCCGGGTCGTCGACAGCCACTTCGTTGACGATATTGTGCCTGACGATGCTGCGCGCGCCCGCGTCGCCGGTGAGCGCCAGCAGCTGCGGCAGGTGCCGGCGGCCGAATGCCACCGGATTGCCGCGCTGCTCCATGTACTTTGGCGCCGCGATGTCGGCACCCTCTTCCACCGCTCGCGCCAGCGCAAGGATGGTGGCGGGCTGCACGCGCGGCATGTCGCCCAGCGCCACCACCCAGCCGCATGCTTCCTGTGCGTGGCGCAGGCCATGCACCAGCGAGGCGGCCATGCCGGTCTCCGCATCGGCGCAGACGGTGACTACGCAACCGAGCGCCGTCAACTGGGCGGCCAGTGCAGCCTCGCCGGGACGGACCACAGCCACCACGCGCGGCAGTGCCGCCAGCAGGTGGCGCGCGCTGTGCACCACCACCGCTTCGCCATCGAGCGTTTGCAGCAGCTTGTTGCGCGCGCCGGCCGGATCGAAACGGCGCCCGCGGCCGGCGGCCAGCAGGACACCCGTGATGTCTTCCATCCCTTACGCCACCTGCGGCGCGGCCGACGAGGCCAGGTCGAACGGCAGCTTGCGCAGGCGCTTGCCCGTCAGCCGGAACACGGCGTTCGCGAACGCGGGGGCCAGCGGCGGCAGGCCCGGTTCGCCCATGCCGGTCGGCGGCTCGTTCGATGGCACCAGGTGCACCTCGACGCGCGGCATGTCCGGCAGGCGCGCCACCGTGTAGTCGCTCAGCTGGCCCTGTTCGACGATACCATCCTTCAGCGTGATGGCGGCGCCCGGCAGCGTGGTGCCCAGCGCCATCAGCACGGCGCCCTGCACCTGCGCCTCGATCGTCAACGGATTGACGGCCTGGTTGCAGTGCACGCCGGCCGTCACCTTCAGCAGCTTCGGCGCGCCATCGACGATGGACGCCGTGACGACATACGCCACCACGGTGCCGAACGATTCATGCAGCGCCACGCCATACGCCTGCCCGGCCGGCAGTTTGACGGTACCGTAGCCGGACTTGCCCACGGCCAGATCGAGCGCCAGGTGATGGCGCTTGTGCTCCGCCGGGATCAGCCGCTTGCGGTAGGCCACCGGATCGACACCGGCCGCAGTCGCCGCTTCGTCGACCAGCGTCTCCGTGACGAACGCCGTGTGCGTGGAACCGACCGAGCGCCACCACAGCACCGGCACATTCGCCTTTGCGTTATGGACGGACAGGTTCAGCGGCACCTGGTACGGCTCGCCCAGTCCCTCGACCATCGTGCCGTCGACACCGTTCTTCACCATCATCGGTTCCATCACCGTACCGGTGAGGATCGACTGGCCGACGATCACGTGGTCCCAGCCGACGATCGTGCCTTTCGCATCGAGCCCCAGGTGCGCCTGGTGCACGTGGGAAGGCCGGTAGTAGCCGCCCTTGATGTCGTCCTCGCGGCTCCAGATCACCTTCACGGGACCGGACTTGCCGGACTTCGCATACGCCTTCGCGACATTGACCGCTTCCACGATGTAGTCGGAGGACGGCACGGCGCGCCGGCCGAAGCCGCCGCCGGCCACCATCGTGTGCAGCGTGACCTGTTCTGGCTTCAGGCCGGCCGTCCTTGCGGCGGCCGCCTGGTCCATCGTCTGGAACTGGCTGCCGGCCCAGATCGTGCAGGCATCGCCGCGCAGGTCGACCACGCAGTTCAGCGGCTCCATCGGTGCGTGCGCCAGGTACGGGAATTCATACACGGCGGAGATCTGCTTCGGCGCCGTGGCCAGCTTCGACGTGTCGGCCGTCTTCGCGGACGTGCCTTTGGTCGCGGCGAGCGCGCGGAAATCGGCGAACTGCTGCGCGCTGCTCACCTTTTCGACGCCGCTGGTGTCCCAGTCGATCTTCAGTGCATCGCGGCCCTGCTTGGCCGGCCAGTAGCCTTCGGCGATGACGGCCACGCCGCTGCCGCCGCGGTCCGTATCGACCGGCAGCACGGCGATGACGCCCTTGATCTGCTTTGCCGCCGCGGCATCGAACTTGGCCACCTTCGCGCCGAACACGGGCGGGCGCGCGACGACGGCCACCTTGGCATTCTCCGGCTTGAAGTCCATGCCGAACTGCTGGCTGCCGTTCGACTTGGCGCGCGCATCGAGCCGTGGCATGGGCTTGCCGATGAAGCGGAAGCGGTTCGGATTCTTCAGCACCACGTGGGCCGGCACCGGCTGGCGCATTGCCGCGTCGGCCATGGCGCCGTACGTGGCCTTCTGGCCGTTCGGGCCCGTCAGCACGCCCTTGGCGGCCTTCACCTTATTGACCGGCACGTTCCACTGCTGCGCGGCGGCGGCCACCAGCATGTGGCGCGCCTTCGCGCCGATTTCGCGGTACTGCACCCACGAGTGGGCGATGGAGCCGGAGCCGCCCGTGATCTGCATGCCGAACAGCGGATCCTTGTACGCGTCGCCGGCCGGTGCCAGCGCGCCGCGGATCTGCGACCAGTCGGCATCGAGTTCTTCGGCGATCAGCATCGGCAGCGCGGTCTGCACGCCCTGGCCGAATTCCAGGCGGTTGACCTGCACGGTGATGGTGTTGTCCGGCGCGATGCGCAGGAAGGCATTGGGCTGCTGCGCCGCTGCCGGCAAGGCGGCACGCGCCATGCGGCCACCGGCCACGAAGGTGAAGCCCAGGACCAGGCCGGCACCGGCGGAAGCCTTCAGGAAGCCGCGGCGCGACACGCCTTCAGCGGGGGCGGCTTCCTGCATGAACCATTCTTTTTGCATGGTGGTCTCCTCAGGCGAGCGTCTTCGCCGCGTCCTTGATGGCCGCGCGGATCCGCTGGTAGGTGCCGCAGCGGCAGATATTGCCGGCCATGGCGCCATCGATGTCGGCATCCGTCGGCTTGCGGTTGGTCTTGAGCAGCGCGGCGGCGCTCATCACCTGGCCGCTCTGGCAGTAGCCGCATTGCGGCACGTCGTGCTTCACCCACGCATCCTGCACGGCCTTGCCGACCTTGTCGTTCTCCATCGCTTCGATGGTGGTGATCTTCTGGCCGACGGCGGCGGAGATGGGCGTCACGCACGAGCGGATCGGCGCGCCGCCCAGGTGCACGGTGCAGGCACCGCACAGCGCAGCGCCGCAGCCGAACTTCGTGCCCGTCATGTTCAGGTTGTCGCGCAGGGCCCACAGGATGGGCGTGGCGGGATCGGCATCGACCTGCGTGTCGCGCCCGTTGATGTTCAGGATGACCATGGACAGCTCCTAGGTTTGGATGGTTCTGCTGTTTTGATGGAATCGCGGCGCGCCTGGCGACGCGCCGCCGGCGGATCTGTGTCCGCTCATGGGTAGTGCAATGACTGCTTATTGCTTGATGGCGGCGAACTTGCGTTCCATCGTGGCGGCATCGACGACGCCGGGAATACGCGAGCCGTCCGCGAAGAACACGGCCGGCGTGCCTTCCAGGCCGAGTTTTTCGCCCAGCGCCAGCACCTTGTCGTTTGGCGTCTTGCAGTCATCCGGCGCGGCCGGCGCCTGTTTGCCTTCGATCATCCACTCGTCCCATGCCTTGCTGCGGTCGGCCGAGCACCAGATGTTCTTCGACTTCACCGTGGAATCGGGCGACAGGATATTGAACATGAAGGTGTAGACGGTGATGTTGTCGAGCTTGGCCAGCGTGTCCTTGCGGAAGCGCTTGCAGTAGCCGCAGTTCGGGTCCTCGAACACGGCGATCACGCGCTTGCCGTCGCCCTTGACGCTTTTCAGCGCCAGCTCCACCGGCAGTTCGGAGAACTTGATGCGGGTGACTTCGTCGATGCGCGCGGCCGTCAGGTCGCTGCCGCTTTTGAGGTCGAACACGTGGCCGACGATCAGGTAGGAACCCGTCTTGTCCGTGTAGCGGATTTCCGGGCCCACGCGGATTTCATACAGGCCCGCATACGGCGTCTCGCGCACGCTGTCGATCTTGATGCCTTCGCCCAGCTTCGGCTCGACGTTCTTGCGGATGGTGGCTTCGACGCTGTTTTCGGCACCGGCGCAGGACATCAGCAGCGCCGACATTGCCAGCACGAGGCCGCTCTTCATGGTGTTCATAGGTTCTCCGCGCAATGGCAGGCGCGGCGCGTTGCGCCGTCTCGCTGCCCTGCAAGTATCAGGTAAGTGGACTCAGGTAAGTGGAATCAGTGCCGGCCGAGGGCATGGGCCATCAGCTGGCGCTTGACCATCGGCAATTTATCCAGCAAGTTTAGCCCGAAATTGCGCACCGCGCGCACCGGCTCCAGGTTGGCGCCGAACAGGCGTTGCAGGCCGTCCGTGGTGGCCTGCATCAGCAGCACTTCTTCCTTGCGGGTACGGGCATAGCGGGCCAGCACGCGGTCATCGCCGATCGAGCGGTGCTCCTCGCGGCCGGCCACCGCGGCGACCAGGTCGCGCACGTCGCCGAAGCCCAGGTTCATGCCGTGTCCCGCCAGCGGATGCACCACGTGGGCGGCATCGCCCACCAGCGCCACCCGCTGCGCCACCAGCGCGTGCGGCCGCATCAGCGACAGGGGAAAGGCACGCACCAGTTCCGGCTGCACCGGGGTCAGCTTGCCCAGCTTTTCGGCGGCGAATTCGGCGAGGCGGTCGGCCAGCGCCTGAGCGCCTTCCGCGCACAGCTGGTCGGCCAGCATGTCCGGCGCGGACCACACCAGCGAGACGCGGTTGCCGGCCAGCGGCAGCAGCGCCACGATGCCGCGCGTGCAGGTGAACCATTGCAGTGCGGCGCCATGGTGCGGCAATTCGGTCTCGAAATTGGCGACGACGCCCTTCTGGCCATACGGCTTGTAGTCGAGGCCGATATCGCTCTGGCTCCGCACCCAGGAGTTGGCGCCGTCCGCACCGACGACGAGCGAGGCCTTGATGGCGCTGCCGTCCTCCAGGTGCACGGTGGCGCCGGCCTCATTCGCATCGAGCCGCACGGCGCGGCCGGTAACGAGGTGGACGTTCTGGGCGAAGCGCAGCGCCGCATCCAAAGCCCCGTTCAGGTTGCGGTCCTCGACGATCCAGGCCAGCGTGCTGGTGTGGGCGCCATAGGCATCGAAATTGAGGTGGCCGGGCTGTTCGCCGTCGCCCTTGATGACCATGGCGTCGACCGGGGCGATGCGTTCCTGGTCCATCGCGCCCCATACCTTCAGGCCGGACAGCAGTTCGTGGGCGGTGCTGTTCAGTGCATACACGCGCACGTCCCAGCTCGCCTCCGGCCCCTCGCCTTTCGGCGCCGGGGGCGGCCCCAGCAGGGTGACGCTTTGCCCGGCCTGGGCGAAGGCCAGCGCGGCAGCTTTCGCGATGGCGCCATTGCCGACGATGCAGACGGCCGTCTGCACGTGGTGCTTGGTGGAGGTTGGCTGGTTCATAAGAGCATTATAACTTTCGCTCCCGGCCGGTGGCGGGCGGGTGGCAGTCGCAAGGCCGAGTCCGTGTCACGGTGCCTGGCACCATGTGACACGGGCTCATCCTTACCGGGCCGGACTTTTTGCACCCTGCTCTTGCATATCTGAATCGGCCTGCTATAATGCTGCCTCTTGGCCTGGTAGCTCAGTTGGTAGAGCAGAGGATTGAAAATCCTTGTGTCGGTGGTTCGATTCCGCCCCGGGCCACCAAGAACAGTGTCAACGAAGCCCACTCATCGAAGTGGGCTTCGTCGTTTCTGGACCTCGCTTCAGGCGACCTGCATGCGTCGCTGCATGACCGCTGGCTAGCGTGCGCTTGCCAACCGGTTCCGTCGGCACAATGACCTGCTCCATTGCCGACGACTTCCCTTATGACGACTCGCTTACGCCTGCTGACTTCCCCGTCCGCTTTTCCGAATCCGCAACGCCTGCGGTTGTTCATGCATGAAAAAGGCATCGCCGACCAGTTCGAGGAAACCATTTATGACATGACGCCAGGCGGCGACCAGCGCAAATGGCCGCACCTGAAAATCAACCCGTGGGGCGAAACCCCGACCTTGCTGCTCGAGGATGGCAGTTACCTGTCCGAGACGGCGGCCATCGTGCGCTATCTCGACGAGTCCCGCCCGGGCCGCAAGATCATGGGCGGATCGCCGCTCGAACAGGGACAGGACACGATGTGGGAAAACCGCATCTGGATCCATCTCCTGTATCGCATCGTCACCATGTTCCACGTCATGCACCAGGGGCTCGGACCGAAACTGGAGTTGACGCACAACCCCGCCTGGGGCGAACACTGCCGCAAGGAAGCCATCGCGCATGCCGCCCTGGTGAACCAGCACCTCGCGGATGGCCGTCCCTGGCTGCTGGGCAAGGACGAGCCCACGTTCGCCGATATCACCTTGTGCGTGGCGATTGCCTTTTCCAAGTTCCCGGTCAATGCCACGCCGCTGGATGAACGCTTCGAGCACCTGGACAGTTTCTGGCAGCGATGGCAGGCGCGGCCGAGCTTCCGCCAGGCCTATGCCGACGGTAACAGTGGGCTGAAGGAACTGGATCAATTCAAGGCCGGGCAATAAGGCCGGGCCAGCCTGTCGCGTGGAATAGCCACGGTGCACTGTCGCCGCAGCTGGTGTCCGAGACTGGTACCCCGCTATTTCCCGCCCTCCCGGGCAAGCATTCCTAACGAACGCAGTCCTCGAGCCCCGCTACGGTACGCTGGCAGCCTGCGCACCCCCGTGCGATGGGAGGATCGATCATGCATCACATTCGTTGCGGCACCGGCAAGCCCCTGCTGCTGATCCATGGCCTCGGCGGCCATTGGCAGAGCTGGAAACCCATCCTGGCGGATCTCGCAGCGAAGCGCGAAGTCATCGCGGTGGACCTGCCCGGCTTCGGCCGGACGCCGAAGCTGGCCGGCGAAACCTCCATTCGCACCCTCGCGGATGAGACCGCTACCTTCCTCCATGCCCAGGGCCTGGACGGCATCGATGCAGTCGGCAGCTCGATGGGGGCGCGGCTGGTGCTGGAGCTGGCGCGCCGCGGCGGGACTGTCGGGGGCGTGGTCGCGCTCAATCCCGGCGGTTTCTGGCAGGGATGGGAGCGTCACGCGTTCTTCAGCTCGATTTACCTGTCGATCCGGCTGCTGCGGCTGCTACGACCGGTCCTGCCGGCGGTCTGCGCCAGTCCACTCGGCCGTGCCTTGTTGCTGGCCCAATTCTCTGCCCGGCCGACCAGGCTGGCGCCGGACATTGTGAGCGATGAATTGTGCAGCTACGTGGCCTCGCCGGCCTTCGATGAGCTGCTGGCCCAGCTCGCCTACGGTGAGGAACAGCAGGGAGCGCCGCGCCACAGCATTGCGCATCCGCTCGTCATTGGCTGGGGACGGCGTGACCGGGTCTGCTTTCCCCGTCAGGCCAGGCGCGCGCTGGCCCTGTTCCCGGATGCGCAACTGCACTGGTTCGAGCGCTGCGGCCATTTCCCGCACTGGGATGCGCCGGCGGAGACCACCCGGCTGATCCTGGACGCACTTGCCGGTGCGCGCGCCAGTGCCGCAGCCGGGTTCCCGCAGGACGACCGGGCGGGCCTTCCTGAACAATCCACCAGCCTGCAACGGCCGCAATCCACCGGGCTCGTGCCGGTGGTGTAATCCCGCGGCGGGCCACCAGGAGCATCGTCCACGCGACGCCCACTCTCGGAGTGGGCGTTGTCATTTCCGTGAGCTGATTTCCGGGCGCTGCATCCCGCCTCTGGTTCCACCCCGGGCACGTAATCCTACGTAGGTAATGCCCGCAATTGTCTGTATTTGCCTAGGCAAATACACTCTGTGTCTTAGCGTCGCGCAGATTTCATGTTTCAAGCCCATGCAAGCCTTTGAAGAATTGAAAAATGTTCAGTTCGGCTACCTGATCAGCCAGGCGCGCAATGCACTCTATGCATCGCTCGACAGGGAAATGCTGCCGCTGGACCTCACCGCGTCGCAGTTCATCGTGGTGATCGGCGCGATGCGCGAGCGGGCACGGACCGTCAATGAATTCTGCCGGCTGGCTGGCATCGCGCCCGGTCCGATGTCGCGCCTGCTGGACCGGATGGAAGCGAAGGGCATCGTGCGCAGAGAGCGCGACCGGCAGGATGCCCGCCAGGTCCATGTCACGTTGACCGAAAAAGGCGTCGCGCTGTATCCGCAGATTAATGCCGGGCTCCAGAAGGTCTACGGCCAGCTGCTGAACGGATTTAGCGAAGACGAAGCATCGACCCTGAAATATGCGCTGGAAAAAATTCTGCTCAATGCAAGAGGCTAGTCGCGCCAAAACGCGGCATGCTCACTGCAGCCCCCATCGATAAGTACACCCCGAACACATCAGCTCGCGCTGCGTACCGCCGATAGACGGTGCCTGCCGCTCCCATGATTCCTGCAAGGACCCATCCCATGACTCGAGAAAACAACAACACTCCCGCAGCGCCCGCCAAAGGCAAGCGCTTCTCCCGGCGCAAGTTCATCGGCGCGGCAGCCGGCACCGTTGCCGTCGTGGGCGGCGCCTCGGTCCTGATGGGCCGCCAGGTCCGTGCCGACAAGGCCGACCGCAAGGTGGACGTGCTGCTGATCGGCGGCGGCATCATGAGCGCCACGCTGGGCGTCTACCTGGCCGAACTGGAACCGAACTGGACGTTCGAAGTGTTCGAGCGCCTGGACAAGGTGGCGGAAGAAAGCTCCAACGGCTGGAACAACGCCGGCACCGGCCACTCGGCGCTGTGTGAACTGAACTACACGCCGATGGACGACAAGGGCCAGGTGCACATCAACAAGGCCATCGAGATCAACGAGAACTTCCAGATCTCGCGCCAGTTCTGGTCGCACCAGGTGCGCAAGGGCGTGCTGGGCAATCCGCGTGAATTCATCAACTCCACGCCGCACATGAACCTGGTGTTCGGCCAGGAGAACCGCGACTTCATCACGAAGCGCGTTGCGGCGCTGAAGGCCTCGCCCCTGTTCGCCGGCATGGAGATGACCACCGACACGGCCCAGATCGCCAAATGGATCCCCGTCATGATGGAAGGCCGCAAGGCGGACGAGATGGTCACGGCCACCCGGTCCCCGCTGGGCACCGACGTCAACCTGGGCTCCATCACGCGCCAGTTCTACAAGCACCTCGGCGAAACCGTGGGCAGCAGGATCTCGACGGGCTACGAAGTGCGCTCGATCACGCGCAACGACGACGGCTCCTGGCGCGTATCCGCATTCGACGTCAAGGACAGCTCCAAGGTCCAGACGGTCGATGCGAAGCACATCTTCATCGGTGCCGGGGGTGCCGCCCTGCCGCTGCTGCAGCTGTCCGGCATTCCCGAGGCGAAGCAGTATGCCGGCTTCCCGGTCGGCGGCGAATTCCTGGTCACGGAAAATCCGGCCGTCACCTCGCGCCACCTGGCCAAGGTGTACGGCCTGGCCGATACGGGTTCGCCACCGATGTCCGTGCCGCACCTGGACACCCGCGTGCTGGATGGTAAAACCGTGCTGCTGTTCGGGCCTTTCGCCACCTGGTCCACCAAGTTCCTGAAGAACGGCTCGTACTTCGATATCGGCAAGGCGACGACGGCCTCCAACGTGCTGCCGCAGCTGCAGGTGGGCTTCCATGAGTTCGCTCTGGTGAAATACCTTGCGCAGCAGCTGGAGCTGTCGATGGCGGACAAGATGGCCGCACTGCGCCACTACATGCCCGAAGCGAAGGACGGCGACTGGCGCCTGTGGCAGGCCGGCCAGCGCGTGCAGATCATCAAGAACGATCCGGAAAAAGGCGGCGTGCTGAAGCTCGGTACGGAAGTGGTGGTGTCCGCCGACCGCTCCGTGTCGGCCCTGCTGGGCGCCTCCCCGGGCGGCTCCACCTCGCCGGCAATCATGCTGTCGCTGCTGGAAAAAGTCTTCCCGGACCGCGTGAAGACGTCGGCCTGGCAGGAAAAGATCCGCGAGATCGTGCCGTCCTACGGCAAGAAGCTGAACGAGAACGCGCAGCTGCTGGCCACCACCTGGGCAGCCACGGCGGAAACGCTGCAGCTGGCGATCGCCTCGCCAACGCTGGAAGGCTTCGTTGCCGGCGCCGCTGCCACCGAGCAGCCGGGCAAGGTAAAGAAAGTGTCCGATATCGCGCTGTAACGCAGGCTAAGCGGGACGGATCGCGGGCCGCCGACGTCGGTCCGCGATCCGTTCCACTTGCTACAAAAGCAATAGTCAATTACCCTGCCCGGGCAGCATCGCCGCATGCCACCACCCGCGCAAGGAAACCATGAACGTCCCCGCCCAGCCGTCCCGCCCCCTTGTTACCTATCTCTTCATCGGCATCAACGTGCTGCTGTACGTCTACCAGGCGCTGCAGGGCGTGGGCTGGATCGACCGCACCCCGGCAGCCGTGCTCGCATGGGGCGGCAACCTGGCCGCATACACGCTGATCGACCAGCCGTGGCGCCTGTTCACCAGCATGTTCCTGCACGTGAGCCTGCTGCACCTGGCGGCAAACATGTACATGCTGCTGGCCTTCGGCAGCATGGTCGAGCAGCGCTTCGGCGCCGTGCGCTTCCTGCTGGCCTACCTGCTGTCCGGCCTGATCGGCAGCCTCGTCAGTGCGCAGTGGCATGCCGATGCATTCAACCAGATCGTCGCGGCCGGTGCTTCCGGTGCATTGATGGGTCTGTGCGGCGCGTACCTGGCCGACTGGCTGGTGGCCAGGTGGCACAACGATCCGCACGAGGCCATCACGTCCGGCGGGCCGCTGGTGCAGACGATCGCCATCAACCTCGCCATCGGCTGGATCGTGCCGGGCATCGACAATGCCTGCCATATCGGCGGCCTGCTGGGCGGCTTCGTCGTCGGCGGGGCGTTCGCGCTGGTGCCGCCCCGGCTGGGCCAGGCGACCCGCGCGCTGCTGGTCGCAGCCATTTCCTGCATCACGCTGGGCGGCATCTATGCCCGGCTCCATGCCGCGCCTTCCGAAGGCCTGGCCGCCATCGTTGAGCTGCGCGAAGCCGAGAAGGCCGAACAGGACGAGGTGAACCGCAAGCGGCAGGCCAAGGCGCGGCTGGCAAAACAGATCGCGGACGCGCGGCGCAGCGGTCCCCGCACGGTGAGCAAGGAGCAGGCTGCGGGCACATCGATCGCGCTGGCCTCCCCGGTCAGCAGCCTGTTCCTGATGCCGGACGGCACGCGGATTGCCGTCACCGGCGAAAAGGATCACACGCTGCGCTTCGTCGACCTGGGCACGGGCACGGAAGGGCCGGCGATCCAGGGCCAGCGTCCGCCGCCCGACAATGGCGAGTGCCCGCATGGCGAATGCGTTCCCAACAATGCCAATGCCGTGGCGCTGACGCCGGATGGCCGCACTGCCTATGTCGCCTCGCTGGTCGCCAACGGTGTCGGCATCGTCGACCTTCAGGCCGGCAAGATGGTGGGCTCGATCCGAACAGGCAGCCTCCCCCGTGCCATCGTGCTGAACAAGGCGGCCGACCGCGCCTATGTGCTCAACGACGGCGACAACACTGTGGTGGCCGTCGACCTGGCCACCCGCCGCATCGTCGGCAAGCCGAAACTGACCGGCAGGAATTTGCTGTCGCGCAATCACCCGGTCGGCCTGTGGCTGGCCGCCAACGACAGCGAGCTGTGGGTGATGGACGAGAGCGCATCGCGCCTGCTGGTGCTCGATGCCGCCACGCTGGCCGAGGTCAACGAGGTCATCGTCACGTCCGGCTTCATGAATGGCGTCCAGTTCGACCGGCAGCGCGGCGAGGCCTGGGTGGTGGGCGTGGATGCCATGGACCAGATCGACCTGGTCAAGAAGGAGATCGAGAAGACGGCGCACTTCTGCCAGGGCGTGATGACGGCGCCGGTGGCCCTCAACCGCGATGCCAGCCTGCTGGCGATCGCCGAGCCGCACGGCTGGGTACGCGTCGTCAACCTGCACACGGCGGCCACGATGGCGGCCTATCCGTTCCAGGGCCTGCCGATCGGCCTGCGCTTTTCGCCGGACGACAAGGGGCTGTATTTCATCGCCAACGAAGCGCCAAGGCTGACCGTGTTCGACACCGGCGTCACCGCTCCCCTGGGGGAACTGGTCAATGCCAAGCGGCCGGAGCGGCTCTGCACGCCGCTGGAATGAGCTGACGTTCGCGTGGGCTAGGCAGCCTGGCCCGCGCCACCGCGCTTCCTGAACTGGGCCGCCTTGTAGCGGTTGCCGCAGGCGGCCATGCTGCACCAGCGCCGCTTGTGCGCCTTGGTGCGGTCGTAGAACCACAGGATGCAGTCCGGGTGCTCGCATTGCCGCACGAGCGAAAAATCGCCCTCGGCCAGCAGCTGCGCCAGCGCTTCCGCCACGGGGCCCAGCAGGGCAGCGACCGGCTCGCCGCGCGCGATGCGCACCAGCGCCAGCTTGCCTTCCCCATCCTGCACCAGCTGCGGCGCGCTCGCATGCGCCAGCAGGTACTTGTTCAGCGCGCCGACATCGGCCGCGCGCCCTTCCCTGTGCCGGTCGATCATCCGGCGTGCCAGCGCACGCAAGGCCACGCCCTGCGCCAGCAATGCGGCAAGGTCGACTGGACCGGCACCCTTCGCCGGCACGATGCCCTGGCGCGCCAGCCAATGCAGCACATCGTCACCCGTCTGCCAGAAGTCGACCAGGACGCCATCGCTGCGCGCCTCCGTATTGAGCAGGTCCAGCGCCAGGTGATCGCCGACCAGCGGCGCTTCGCCATGCCCGTTGCCGTGCTGGGTCGTCGCATTCATCTTGATAACCTCTAAAAATTAGATTGACAGGTTACTAAACGACGCCTAGACTCCGGATCAAGTAACCCAATAAGCTTGATTATAAGGGTTACTTACCACTTTCACCAAGGAGCAGTCATGGACACCATCGCCGCCACCACCTTCCCCGCCAACGTTGCTGGCGATCCCGTTCATCACCGCACGCTGGAGGTCCAGGGTACCAGCGTGTTCTACCGCGAGGCGGGCGCGCCGCAGGCGCCGGCCGTGCTGCTGCTGCACGGCTTCGGTGCCTCGTCGCACATGTTCCGCAACCTGATCCCGCAGCTGGCCCGGCACTATCACGTGATCGCGCCCGACCTGCCGGGCTTCGGCCAGACCACGACCCCGCCGGACTTCCGCTACACCTTCGACAACCTGGCGGAGGTGATCGATGCCTTCACGACCGCCAAGGGCCTGGCGCGCTACGCGATCTATGTGTTCGACTACGGCGCGCCGGTCGGCTGGCGCCTGGCGGTGAAGCATCCGCAGAAGATCAGCGCCATCGTCAGCCAGAACGGTAATGCCTACGAAGAGGGCCTGAGCGCCGGCTGGGCGGACATGCGCAAGGCATGGGCCGAACCGACGGCCGCCAACCGCGAAGCCCTGCGCCGCTTCAACACGCCGGACATGCTGCGCTGGCAGTACACGGAAGGCGTGCGCGACACGTCGCTGATCGCGCCGGAAACGTACCAGCTGGCCGCCGCCGCCATCGACCGCATCGGCGTGGAGCCGCAGATGGACCTGCTGCTCGACTATGGTTCCAACGTCGCGCAGTATCCAGAGCTGCACGCGTTCTTCCGCCGCCACCAGCCGCCCACGCTGGCGATCTGGGGCCGGAACGATCCGTTCTTCACGCCGCCCGGTGCCGAAGCCTTCCGGCGCGACAACCCGCAGGCCGAGGTGCGCTTCCTCGACACGGGCCACTTCGCCATCGAAACGCATGGCGACGAGATCGCGGCCGCCATGTTGGCGTTCCTGGAGCGCAGCATCGGGTCCGGCACGCAATGACTGCTGTCGAGCTTCCTTGACGATGAGTAGCCCTGTGCTACCTTGACCTGCATGTCGCCGCGCCGGGCAGTGCGCGGCGTCCGTGTCTGTTCTGAAAGGAGCGCGTCATGGGGAATTCGGTTTGCATTGTGCGGAGGGCCCTGGCTGGCGGTCTGTTTCTGGCGGGGGTAACAGCGGCGGGGGTAGCAGCGGCAGCGCCACAGGTGGAGGTGATCGCGACCGGCCTCGTCAATCCCCGCGGCATCGCCTTCGCACCCGATGGCGCGCTGTACGTGGCCGAAGCGGGCCGCGGCGGCAACGGTACCTGCATCGTGCTGTCCGATGGCCAGAATTCCTGCTACGGCCAGACGGGGGCCATCGCCCGCATCGCACCGGACGGCAAGCGCAACGTCACGCGCGTGATCCGCAGCCTGCCCTCGCTGGCCGCGCCGGACGGCTTCGGCGCGATCGGCCCGCAAGGCGTTTCGTTCGGCCCATCCGGCACGGCGAAGATCGTGATCGGGCTGGCCGCCAATCCGGCGGAACGGGAAGGCCTGGGCGCACGCTCCGCGCTGTTCGGCCAGCTGATCCGGCCGCGCCAGTTCGGCATCCCGGCCCCGGCGCTGCTCCCGGCGGCCGCCACGGCTTCCTCGGCCAGCGCCGTCGACAAGCTCGCCTATGCGGATATCGCCGGCTTCGAGGCGGACAACGATCCCGTTCCCGGCGGCGTGGACAGCAATCCGTACGGCGTGCTGGCGCTGGGCTCGCGCGACGTGGTGGCCGATGCCGGCGCCAATGCCCTGCTGCAGGCCGATGCCGGCGGGGTGGTCACGGCGCTGGCCGTGTTCGAGGCGCGCCAGGTGCCGGCACCGCCCTTCCTCGGCCTGCCGCCCGGCGCCACCATTCCCATGCAGGCGGTGCCCACGTCGGTAGCGCAGGGGCCCGATGGCTGGCTGTATGTGGGGCAGCTGACGGGCTTCCCCTTCCCCGTCGGCCTGGCGAACGTATATCGTGTGCCGCCCGAAGGCGGCATGCCGGAAGTATTCGCCAGCGGCTTCACCAACATCATCGGGCTGGCATTCGATGCGCACGGGCGCCTGCATGTGCTCCAGATCGGCAACGGGCTGGGCGCGCCGGACGGCCCGCCGCTGCAGACACCCGGCAAGCTGATCCGCGTGAACGGCGATGGATCACAGACGCTCATTTATGACGGGCTGTACTTCCCGGGCGGGCTGGCGATCGGGCCGGACGGAGCGGCGTACGTGACCAATAACGGCATCGTGCCCGGGCCAGTGCCGGGGGCGTTTCCCGATGGCGGGCAGGTGGTGCGGATCGGGCTGGAGTGATCTGCACGACGCACGATGCCCCCCGCTTGTTGCACCTCGTTCATTGCACCACGCTTGTTGCAGCGGGCATACTCCATCGGGCTTACTACATCGGGCTTACTACATCGGGCTTACTACATCGGGCTTACTACATCGGGCTTTCCACATCGGCTGATTACGACGGGCTGATTAGATCGGCTAAACACATCGGGCTAACTGCATCGCGCTGAGTACATCAGGCTCACTACATCAGGCTCACTACATCAGGCACTACGTCGCGCTCACTGCCCCAGGCTTTGCAGGAAGGCTGCCAGGTCGCGATTGAAGCGTTCGGGCTCCTCGATGAACGGTGCGTGGCCCGAGTCCGCATACACGATGCTGCGCACGCGCGGGTTGATCGCCCTGGCGCGCGCGATGGCCGGCGCCGCCTGCACCAGGGCATCCTGCGCACCATACAGCAGCAGTACCGGCAAGCGGGCCTTGCCGAGGCCCGCGCTGGCCGCCACGCTCATCGTCTGCACGGCAGTCTGCATGTCCCAGGACGCCATGGCGGCATTGGCCAGCAGGCGCTGGAACGTGACGGCGTCGGGCTGGCGCCGGAAGCACAGGGCGAGGAAGGCCCGCTCGGCGTCCAGGTGCGTTTTCAGGTCGGGGCTGGTCACGTCGCGGTAGATCTGCGGGTGCGGCGTGATCTGGTCGGCTGCCAGCTCGATGACGCCGTCCACATAGACCGCGCCGGCAATGGCGGCATCGCCATGGGCCGCCAGGTAGTTCGAGATGACGGCCCCGCCCAGCGACCAGCCCACCAGCACGGGCCTGGCCGGGGCGCCCGGTCGCCCCATGGCGGCGATGACGGCCGCGAGGTCGTCGGCCCAGCGGCGTCCTTCGCGATAGGCTTCGGCACCGGCGGGCTTGCCGGAAAGCCCGTGACCGCGCAGGTCATACGTGACCAGCCGGTACCGCTGCAATGCCGGGCTGGCGACCTGCTGTTCCCAGTTCAGCCGGCTGCCCAGCAGGCCATGGATGAAGAGGATGGCCGGGCCGGCCGGATCACCCGACTCCTGGACGGCCAGCGAGACGCCGTCCGGCGCGATGACCGTGTAGTGCCGTTCGGCGCCGTATGCCAGGCAATTGAAGGCCAGCAGCAGCATCGCCAGCAGCAGCCGGGCGGCGCCCGCAGGCAGTGAGGTATGGATACGAGAGTTCATGCGCAGTGCTCCAGGCGTTGGAAGAACTGCTATCCTGAAGCCTCACATCCATGTGAGGGTCAAGCCCTTTCGCACCATGAACGATTCGCTGCTTCCCGCCACCCTGTCGATCGGCGAACTGGCACGCCAGACCGGTGTCAGCGTGCGCTCGATCCGTCATTACGACGAGAATGGCCTGCTGAGTTCGGCGCGCGCCGTCAATGGCTACCGGGTCTTTCCGCTCGCGGCCGTGACCCAGGTGCGGCAGATCCAGCGGCTGATCGCCAGCGGGTTCAATCTGGACGAGATCCGCAGCTTTCCCGCCTGCATGCGCCTGATCGAAGGCGCGGCGATGTGTCCGGAGACGACGCCCGTCCAGCGCAAGCGCCTGGCCGATATCGAGCGGCAGATCGCCGACCTGGAAGAACGCCGCGCCCGCCTGCGGGCCATGGTGAGCGACGAGCTGCCGCCGCCCCGCTAGCAGGCGGTGGGCAGGCCTCAGCTTTTCTTCAGCGCACTGGCCTTGTGCGCCGCTTCGGCGCCGGTCTTGTCGCTGACGACGAGATACTCGGGGTGATCCTTCGACGCGGCCACCTCGTGGCCCTTGATGCTGGTGTGCGCCGTGAGTTTCTTCTTGACGGTGCCGTGCACCACGCCCTGCGACGACTGCCACTGCACCTTGTCGCCGGCCTTGAATGAATCCGTCATGCTGTGCCTTCCCATGGGTGGAGGAAGCACCATTGGACCATGGATCGCGATCGCGGCAAGCCCGTTACGCCATGGCATCGCCGGGCGGGCAGATGCGGTTGCGGCCGGCCTGCTTGGCTTCGTACAGCATCGCGTCGGCGCGCAGGAACAGCTCGTTTTCGCTGCGCTGCTCGGGATAGGTCGCGATGCCGCCGCTGAACGAAAAGTGACGGACGTCGCCCGGCGCCACCTGGAAGGCGATCGCGCCGAAGGCCTGGCGGAGCGCATCGAGCTTCTGCCATCCCTGCGCGGGCGTGCAGTCCCAGAACACGACGACGAATTCCTCGCCGCCGAAGCGGCTCAGCAGGTCCAGTTCGCCGACCTGCTGCGCCAGCGTCAGCGACAGGCGCTTGATGACGATGTCGCCGAAGGAGTGGCCCCAGGTGTCGTTGATGGTCTTGAACTTGTCGATGTCCACCACGCCGTAGGCCAGCGGCACGTTGTCGCGGGCGGCCTGGCGGATCAGCGCCTGCGCCTTCTTCTGCAGGCCCACCTTGTTGAGCAGGCCGGTCGCGCGGTCCTTGCCGATCAGGTCCTTGCTGACGCGGATCTTGTTGGCGCGGTGCACCAGCTGCTCCGTCAGCAGGTCCGGCGCGCTCAGCGGCATGATCTCGTCGAAGCCGCTGGCCAGCGCGCGGCGCGCCTGGTCCTCGTCAGGCCGGCGCTGCAGCAGCGTGATCTCGCGCACCGGATCGGCCTCGATGTTCTTCTGCAGCACGCGGGCGATGGCCTCGGTGCGGTCGTACTCGGCGGCGCCGATGAGCACGATGTCCGGCTGCAGCTCCTTGACGCGCTGGTGCAGCGTGTGCGCATCGGCATGGCGGATGACTTCCACGCGCTGGCGCAGCAGCGCCGCCTCGTCCAGGTCGGTCGGGTCGCCCAGGTGGATCAGCCGCACCAGGTCGCCGCCCTTGCGCTGCACGAACAGCTTGAACAGCTTGTCGACCAGCACGTCGTTGGGAATCGGCTTTTCGGCGTACGCCAGGCAGTGGCTGTCGACCAGGCGCTGCTGCAGGAGGAAGCGGCCGCCCTGCCGGGCCGACTGCAGGTAGACGTAATCGTGGTTGCCCGGCAGGCGTTCCAGCAGCTCGCCCAGCATCAGCGTCTTGCGGCTGGACTGCATGTCGGACTGCAGGTTGTGCAGCGCATCGAGGTCGATCACGAACAGGTCGTGGTCGCGGCTGTTGCCGATGGCCGACACGAAGTGGCTGACCTCGTTGAAGAAGGCGATGTCGAAGTCGTACTTGTGGGCGTGCAGCAGCAGCTCGTCCCGGTTGTCCTTGATGAAGAAGCTCTGCGACAGGAGCAGGACATGATTCTTGTACAGCGGATTCCTGTACGGCGGGGTGGCATCGCTGGTCATGGCCGCAGCTTCCAGGAACAAGTGAAAAACGATCTTACCTCAGGCCGGACCAGCGGCTGACAACTTTTACTTGGTGGCATCATGCTCTTCAGTGCGGTGTTCGAGGGCTCCACCGCCTCCTCCACCACCTCCGCCACCTTCACCTCCGCCACCTCCACCTCCGCCCTTGCCGCCCGCTTCGCCCTTGGCCCGGTTGCCGGCGCCGCCCTGCGTGCGGGTCGGCCCCTGCAGCGGAATCGTCACGTCCGCCGGAATCGGGCCTAGGTCCAGCGCCTCGCGGATGAAGTCGCGCAATGCGATCACCAGTTCGGCGGTATGGATGGGGCGGCCCGCCGCCATGTCCGCCGCGGCCAGGCCGGCCAGGCGGCAGTGTTCCTCGGTGCCGAGCAGCAGGATGTCCGACAGGGCCGCTTCCACGGCATCGCGCACGCGCCGGGAGCGATCGGAACTGGTCACCGCCTCCGGCGGCTGGCCCTTCAGGTCGCGCAGGTGGGTCGGATGGACGGTCAGCTCGCCCGTGAACGAGCCGCCCAGCGTGCGGTACGCGGCGATCAGCGTCTTCAGGCGCTCGTTGATCTGGCGGTTCATGCGCTCGCGGCGCTGCTGCACCGTCTGCATCATCAGCACGCGGATGCCCACGCCCACCAGCGTGAAGATGGCCAGGCTGAGGAAGGTCGTCAGGATCGCCTGCCAGGAACTGAAATCCATGTAGCGCACGGCCGCTCCGGTCTCGTTTCGATGGAGCGAGTGTACTGAGCCCGGGCCGATCGGGGCCACACGGCAGGGTCCGCGCTATGGCTACCCCACGCCTGTGCCACTGCCCAGTTGCAGGCAGGATTCTTGCTTACAAAGAATGCATTTGCGCACCATTCGTGCTCACAGGCGCCTCCAGCGCACCAATTTGTGCCACGACTCCCCGAAACATGACGACTGCCGCACCGAAAAGCATCAATGTCCCGCCCGGCGACTACGAGCCGCCACAACGCATCGTCAAGATCCGCCGCGACTACAACACCTGGGTGGCCAGCGAGACCATCGAGGATTACGCGCTGCGCTACACGCCCCGCTCGTTTCGCAAATGGTCCGTGTTCCGCGTGTCGAACACCGCGTTCGGCGCCATCTCCTTCCTCGTCCTGGAGGCGATCGGCGGCACCATCGCCGTCAACTACGGCTTCATCAACGCGTTCTGGGCCATCCTCACCGTCGGCCTGATCATCTTCCTGACCGGGCTGCCGATCAGCTACTATGCGGCGCGCCATGGCGTGGACATGGACCTGCTCACGCGCGGCGCGGGCTTCGGCTACATCGGGTCGACGATCTCCTCGTTCGTGTATGCCTCGTTCACGTTCATCCTGTTCGCGCTGGAAGCGGCGATCATGGCGTATGCCCTGGAGCTTTATTTCCATCTTCCCCTGTATCTCGGCTACCTGGTCAGCGCGCTGATCGTCATCCCGCTGGTGACGCACGGCGTCACGCTGATCAGCCGCATCCAGATGATCAGCCAGCCCGTCTGGCTGGTGCTGCTGGCGCTGCCCTTCATCGCCATCCTGCACAAGCAGCCGGGACTCCTGGGCCAGCTGGTGCACTTCACGGGCCAGTCGCCGCAGAACGGCGGCTTCAACATGCTCATGTTCGGTGCCGCCACGGCCGTGGGCGTGGCGCTCATCACGCAGATCGGCGAACAGGTCGATTTCCTGCGCTTCATGCCGGAGCAGACGAAGGAAAACCGGCTGCGCTGGCACCTCGGGGTGCTGGCCGCGGGACCGGGCTGGATCGTGCTCGGCATCCTGAAGATGCTGGGTGGCGCCCTGCTCGCGCTGCTGGCGATCGAGGGCGGCGCGTCGCTCGCCGAGGCGGTGAATCCGAACACGATGTACCTGGCCGGCTTCGGGCAGGTGTTCGACAGTCCGACCATCGCCATCTTCGCCACGGCGCTGTTCGTCATCATCTCGCAGATCAAGATCAACATGACCAATGCCTATGCGGGCTCGCTGGCATGGTCGAACTTCTTCGCGCGGCTGACGCACAGCCATCCGGGCCGCGTGGTGTGGGCCGTGTTCAATGCGCTGATCGCCGTGCTGCTGATGGAGCTGGACGTGTTCCAGGCGCTGGACCAGGTGCTGGGCCTGTACTCGAATATCGCCATCGCGTGGATCACCGCCGTGGTGGCGGACCTCGTCATCAACAAGCCGCTGGGCCTGTCCCCGGCCGGCATCGAGTTCCGCCGCGCCTACCTGTACGACATCAACCCGGTCGGCGTGGGCGCCATGCTGCTGGCCTCCGTGCTGTCGATCGCCGCGTTCACGGGCCTGTTCGGCGCGCAGGTGCAGGCCTTCTCGGCGTTCATCGCGCTGGGCACCGCGCTGGTGACGTCGCCATTGATCGCCTGGGCCACACGCGGGAAGTACTACCTGGCGCGGCCCGCCCACACCTGGAGCGCCGCCACGCGCAGCGAGGTGTGCTGCATCTGCGAGAAGGAATACGAGACGGAGGACATGGCACACTGCCCGGCCTACCAGGGTCCCATCTGCTCGCTGTGCTGCTGCCTGGACGCGCGCTGCAACGACGGCTGCAAGCCGCACGCGCGTTTCTCCCACCAGTGGGAAAGCGCGATGAAGAAGCTGCTGCCCGCATCCATGTGGCCTTACATGACAAGCGGCCTGGCCCACTACCTGCTGCTGATGATGGTCACCGTGCTGTTCCTCGGCGCCCTGCTTGGCCTGCTGTATGTGCACGAACAGAACGTGCTCGGTGCCGCCGGCGTGGCGCTGCTGCCGGCACTGAAGGTGGCGTACCTGAAGCTGTTCGGCGCGCTGCTGCTGGCCAGCGGCATCGTGGCGTGGTGGCTGGTCCTCACCAGCAAGAGCCGCGAGGTGGCCCAGGAGGAATCGAACCGGCAAACCAGCCTGCTGATGCGCGAGATCGAGCTGCACGGGAAGACGGATGCGGCGCTGCAGACCGCGAAGAAGCAGGCGGACCAGGCCAACCAGGCCAAGAGCCGCTACATCGCCGGCATCAGCCACGAGATCCGCACGCCGCTCAACAGCATCCTCGGCTACGCCCAGCTGCTGGACAACGACCCCACGATTCCCAACCACCGCCAGCAGGCGATCCGCGTGATCCGCGGCAGCGGCGAGCACCTGCTGTCGCTGATCGAAGGCACGCTGGACATCGCCCGCATCGAAGGCGGCAAGTTCAGCTTCGACATGCGCGAGCTGGACTTCCACGAATTCATCGGCCAGCTGGTGCGCATGTTCGAGCAGCAGGCCACCGGCAAGGGCCTCGTGTTCCGCTACGAGCCGGCCATCGCCTTGCCCCATATCGTGCGCGCCGACCGCAAGCGCCTCGGCCAGATCCTCATCAACATCCTTGGCAATGCCGTGAAGTTCACGCAGCGCGGCACCATAACGCTGCGCGTGAAGCACACGCGCGACCTCGCCACGTTCGAGATCGAGGACACCGGCGCCGGCATCCTGCCCGAAGAGATCGAGCGCATCTTCGAGCCGTTCTCGCGGGGCAGCGCGGGCAACGAGGCGGGCGCCGCCTCCGGCACGGGCCTCGGCCTGCCGATCAGCAAGATGCTCACCGGCCTGATGGGCGGCCAGCTGGAGCTGGACAGTATCCCGGGCCAGGGCAGCAAGTTCACCATCCGCGTGCGGCTGCCGCGCGTGCACGGCGCCACGCTGGCGACCGCGCCGGGCCTGCTGCGCACCGGGTATGCGGGGCCGCGCCGGAAAGTGCTCGTCGTCGACAACGAACAGGTGGACCGCGAGCTGCTGGTGAACATCCTCGCGCCGCTGGGCTTCGAGACGGCGCAGGCGCAGTCGGGCCAGGAATGCCTGGCGATGTATCAGGGCTTCAAGCCGGACCTGATCCTGATGGACCTGGCCATGCCCGGCATCGACGGCTGGGAAGCAAGCCGCATCATCCGCACCGTGCACGAGTCGCCGGTGCCGATCCTGATCGTTTCGGCCAATGCCTACGACAAGGGACTGGAGAACCCGGCCGGCATTCCGGCGGAAGACTTCATCGTCAAGCCCGTCAACGTGGCGGAGCTGCTGGAGCGGATCGGCCGGCGGCTGCAGCTCGACTGGACCACCCAGGCGCCGCCCGCCGTGACCGTGCAGCCACCGGCGCCGGTCGCCGCGGCGTGGCCACCCGCCGAACAGATCGATGCGCTGCGCGGCCAGCTGGCGATGGGCTACGTGCGCGGCATCCAGCGCCAGCTCGACGAGATCGCCGCCCTCGGCCCCGCCTTCACCGCCTTCACCGAAACGATGCGCGGCCACGCGCTGCGCTTCGACCTGGAGGCCATGTCACGCTATCTGGAGAAACCGCATGTCGAAACCACTTGACCGCCAGGCCGGCCACATCGTGCTGATCGTCGACGACGTGCCGGAAAACCTCGCCGTGCTGCACGATGCGCTGGACGAAGCGGGCTTCACCGTCCTCGTCGCCAACAACGGCGCCGCCGCGCTGGAGCGCGCGCAGCAGCTGGTGCCGGACATCATCCTGCTCGATGCGATGATGCCCGGCATGGACGGCTTCGAAGTCTGCCGCCGGCTGCGCGCCAGCATGGTCACGCGCGCCATCCCCATCGTCTTCATGACGGGGCTGACGGAACCCGAGCACGTGGTGGCCGCTTTCGACGCGGGCGGGACCGACTACGTGACGAAGCCCGTGCGGCAAAGCGAGGTACTGGCACGCATCGGCGCCCACCTGCAGACTGCGCGCCTGATGAACCAGGCCCGCAGCGCGCTCGACGCGTTCGGCAACGCGATGCTGGCCGTGACGCCGCACGATGGCCGCGTCGTCTGGCAGACGCCGCTGGCGCGGCAGTGGATGGCGCAGTACTTCACGCTGCCCGACGGCGTGCCGGTGAGCGGCACGCCGGGTGCGCTGACGGACTGGCTGCTTGGCGGCGAATGTGCAGCGCCGCTCACCGTGACCAAGGGCTCGTCGCGCCTCGTCTTCACGGTCGCCGACATGAGCAACAGCGAGCAGTGGATGATCGTGCTGCGCGAGGAGTCGGATACCGCGCGCGTGCAGGCGCTGATGGCACTCCTCAAGCTCACGCAGCGCGAGTCCGAAGTGCTGCACTGGGTCATGATGGGCAAGACCAACCGGGACATCGGCGATATCCTCGGCACCTCGCCCCGCACCGTCAACAAGCACCTCGAGCACGTGTTCCACAAGCTGGGCGTCGAGACGCGCACGGCTGCCGCCGCGCTGGCGCTGAACCGCATGCGGGCCGCTTCGCCGGCGGTGGCGGAGGTTTAGGCGGCACTCGACGTCGCGGTTGGCGTGTGCGTCACAGGGGTCTGTCCCCGGCAAGCGTCAGCTCCCGCGCTCGCTGGCGGCCTCATTCAGGGGACTGACCCCAGCTTTTTGCGAGCGCTTTCGAGGGGTCGACGAAAGGCTGGGGTCAGTCCCCTGGAACACGCCGCTTGCCAGCACTGCAGCCCATACTTACCGGGGACAGACCCCGCTGCTCACGCGTTTCTGGCGACATCTGGCCTGGCCATGCGCTATGTGACACGACCCGGCTGTCAGACGGCCAGGTGCCTGCGCACATGCTCCCCGCCCATCTCCTCCTTGCCGCCGGCGGCCACGACTTCGCCGCGCGACAGGACGACGAACTTGTCGGCCAGCTCGTGGGCGAAGTCGAAGTACTGCTCGCACAGCAGGATGCCGATATCGCCCCGCTCGCGCAGCAGCGTGATGACGCGGCCGATGTCCTTGATGATCGACGGCTGGATGCCTTCGGTCGGCTCGTCGAGGATGATCAGCTGCGGCTTCTGCAGCAGGGCCCTGGCAATGGCCAGCTGCTGTTGCTGGCCGCCCGATAAATCGCCGCCGCGCCGGTGCAGCATCTCCTTCAGCACCGGGAACAGCTCATACACTTCACCGCTGATCGATGCGGCCTGTCGCGACGACAGCGTGGCCATCCCCATCAGCAGGTTCTCCTGCACCGTGAGCCGTGCAAAGATCTCGCGGCCTTGCGGCACGTAGGCGATGCCGGCGCGGGCGCGCTGGTGCGGCTTCAGCTTCGTGATGTCGCGGCCGTTCCACTGCACCCTGCCGCGCGCGACGGGCAGCACGCCCATCAGGCATTTCAGCAGCGTGGTCTTGCCGACGCCGTTACGGCCCAGCAGCGCCATGCATTCGCCCTTCTTCACATCCAGCGACACCCCGCGCAACGTGTGCGACGAGCCGTAGTACTGGTTCACTCCTTCGACTTGCAGCATATGCTTTCCTATCGTCCCAGGTACACATCGATCACGCGTTCGTCGGCCTGCACCTGGTCCATGCGGCCCTCGGCCAGCACCGAGCCCTCGTGCAGCACGGTCACCTTGCCCTGCTGCGCGATCTCGGTCACGAATCCCATGTCGTGTTCCACCACCATGATCGAATGCTTGCCGCGCAGTTCGTTGAGCAGCTCGGCGGTGCGCGCCGTTTCGGCATCGGACATGCCGGCCACCGGCTCGTCCAGCAGGATCAGCTGCGGCTCCTGCATCAGCAGCATGCCGATCTCCAGCCACTGCTTCTGGCCGTGCGACAGCAGGCCGGCCAGGCGGTGTTCCGAACCGTTCAGGCGGATCTGGCGCAGGATGGCGTCGATCTTGCCTTCCTGTTCGGACGTCAGCCGCGCGAACAAGGTCGGCCGCACGCGCTTGTCCATCTTCATGGCCAGCTCCAGGTTCTCGAACACCGTGTGCTGCTCGAACACGGTGGGCCGCTGGAACTTGCGGCCGATGCCGGCATGGGCGATCTCGTATTCCGTCATCGTGGCCAGATCGTAGTTCTGGCCGAAGAAGGCGGTGCCGGAGGTGGGCCGCGTCTTCCCGGTGATCACATCCATCATCGTCGTCTTGCCCGCACCGTTCGGGCCGATGATGCAGCGCAGCTCTCCCACCGAGATATCCAGATTGAGCTTGTTGATGGCCTTGAAACCGTCGAACGAGACCGTGATGTCGTTCAGGTACAGGATCGCGCCGTGCGTGGTATCGAGCCCTTCGCGCTTGACGGCGCTGGCGAGCGTGTTCATGCGACCTCCTTCGTGGATTCCTGCGCCGCTGCCACCGCTTCTTCCGGTGCAGGCGCTTCGCGTTTCAGTTTGCCGATCAGTCCCAGGATGCCCTTCTGCATGAACAGCGTGACGAGGATGAACAGCAGGCCCAGTGCGAACAGCCACAGGTCCGGGAACGCGGCGGTGAACCAGCTTTTCAGGCCATTGACGGTGAATGCGCCGATGATCGGGCCGACCAGCGTGCCGCGCCCGCCCACGGCGGCCCAGACCACCATCTCGATCGAGTTCGCCGGCGACATCTCGGACGGGTTGATGATGCCGACCTGCGGCACGTACAGCGCGCCGGCGATCCCGCACAGCACGGCCGACAGCGTCCAGACGAACAGCTTGAACCACAGGGGGTTGTAGCCGATGAACATCAGCCGCGATTCGGAATCGCGCACGGCCTGCAGCACGCGGCCGAGGCGCGACGTGACGATCCAGCGGCACAGCAGCAGCGCGCCCACCAGCAGCACCAGCGTGACGAGGTACAGCACGGCGCGCGTTTCCGGCGCGGTGATGCTGTAGCCGAGGATGCGCTTGAAGTCCGTGAAGCCGTTGTTGCCGCCGAAACCGGTATCGTTACGGAAGAACAGCAGCATGAACGCATACGTCATCGCCTGCGTGATGATCGAGAAGTACACCCCCTTGATGCGCGAGCGGAACGCGAAGTAGCCGAACACGAAGGCCAGCACGCCCGGCACCAGCACGACCAGCAGCATGCAGTACCAGAAGCTGTCCGTCATGGCCCAGTACCAGGGATAGGTCTTCCAGTCCAGGAAGACCATGAAGTCCGGCAGGTTCGACTGGTAGACGCCATCGCGGCCGATGGCGCGCATCAGGTACATGCCGTGCGCATAGCCGCCCAGCGCGAAGAACACGCCATGGCCCAGCGACAGGATGCCGGTATAGCCCCACACCAGGTCCAGCGCCAGCGCGGCCAGCGCGTAGCACATGAACTTGCCGACAAGGCTCAGCACATAGCCGGAGACGTGCAGCGCGTGGCCATCCGGGAAGACCAGGTTCAGGCATGGCAAAAGCGCGGCAACCACGGTGACGACGACCAGCGCCGTCCACGCGGATTTCGAGAACAATGACGCGTGTTTCATTCCACACTCCTGCCTTTCAGCGCGAACAGCCCCTGCGGACGGCGCTGGATGAAGATGATGATGAAGACGAGGATGGCGATCTTGGCCAGCACGGCCCCTGCCACCGGCTCGAGGAATTTGTTGACTTCGCCGAGGCCGAGCGCGCCGATGATCGTGCCGGCCAGCTGGCCCACGCCGCCCAGCACCACCACCATGAACGAGTCCACGATATAGGCCTGGCCCAGGTCCGGCCCCACGTTGCCGATCTGGGACAGCGCCACGCCGCCCAGGCCGGCGATGCCGGAGCCGAGGCCGAACGTCATCATGTCGATGCGGCTGGTCGGCACGCCCACGCAGTCGGCCATGCGGCGGTTCTGCATCACGGCGCGCACGAACAGGCCGAGCCGGGTCTTATTGAGGATCAGCCACACGGCACCGACCACGCAGGCGGCAAAGGCGATGATCACGATGCGGCTGTAGGGCAGCACGAGCGAGCCCATGACGGTCACGCCGCCGGCCATCCACGAAGGATTGGCCACTTCCACGTTCTGCGCGCCGAACACGGTGCGCACCAGCTGCATGAGGATCAGCGAGATGCCCCAGGTGGCCAGCAGGGTTTCCAGCGGCCGGCCGTACAGGAAGCGGATCACGGTGCGCTCCAGCAGCACGCCGACGCCGAACGCCACCAGGAAGGCGGCCGGCAGCGCAGCGACCAGGTACCAGTCCAATGCACCCGGCAGGTACTGGCGGAACAGCGACTGCACCACGTAGGTGGTGTAGGCGCCGATCATCAGCAGCTCGCCGTGCGCCATGTTGATGATGCCCATCAGGCCGAACGTGATGGCCAGGCCCAGCGCGGCCAGCAGCAGCACGCTGCCCAGCGACACACCATAGAACAGGTTGCCGACGATTTCGGCGCGGGTGGCGCGGCCGTCGATGGCGCGCAGGGTCAGTTCGGCGGCGGCGCGCAGCTCGCTGTCCGATTCCTTGAAGCTGCCATCCGGGTTCTTGTCCAGCATGGCCTGCAGCACGGGGCGCAGCGTGGCGCTGCCGTCGTCGGCCAGCGCGATCACGGCGGCCTTGCGGACGGCCGGATCGGCCGCGTGCAGGTTGGCGACGGCGATCAGCCCGCGCAGCACCTCCTTCGTTTGCGGATCGGTTTCCACGGCCAGCGCCTTGTTCAGCAGCGGCAAGGCCGCCGGTTCGGCGCCGGTTTCCTGCAGCGCGTGGGCGGCGGCGCGGCGCTGCGCCACATCGGACGAAAAAAGTGCCATGCCGGACAGTGCGCCTTCCAGTGCGCTGCGCAGGCGGTTGTTGACGACGACGCCATCGACGCCGTCCGGCACCGGGCCGGTGGCGCCGGTGGCCGGGTTCCAGGCCTGCTCGTCGGCGATGACGAAAATGTCGCCCGCCGCGTTGGCGTACAGCGTTTCGTCCTGCAGCGCCTGCAGCACCTTGCGCGCATCGGCGTTGGCCAGCGCGGCGATGCGGCCGACGGCTTCAATACGGGCATCGGGGTCGTCGCCGGCCAGGGGTTGCAGGAGGGCGGGGTCGATGGCGGCGTGGGCGAGCATGCAGCAGCAGGCCAGGCAGGCCAGCAGATATCGGAGGAAGTACGCCATGGTGAGCCTTGAAGAATTGGGGCGGTACGGATTGGGACTGCCGGATGAAAAAACCGGTGGCGCAGCAGGGGGTTCCGGGAGCACGGCTCCCTGCCTGCGAAGCGGTGCCGGCCTGCAGGCCAGCACTCCTTCCTGACACCCTAAGGTGTCAGACACCAGGACAAGCCGCGGGCCGCTACAGGCGCCGCGCGGCTCGAACGGCTACTGCGTTACAGCTTCTGCTTGCTCTCGTTACCCGAAATGAACGGGCTCCAGGGTTGCGCGCGCACCGGTTCCTTCGTTTTCCAGACCACGGAGAACTGGCCGTCGCCCTTGATCTCGCCGATCATCACGGGCTTGTGCAGGTGGTGGTTGGTGGCGTCCATCGTCAGCGTGTAGCCGGAGGGGGCCTTGAAGGTCTGGCCACCCATCGCGGCGATGACCTTGTCGGTGTCCGTCGACTTGGCCTTCTCGACCGCCTGCGCCCACATGTGGATGCCGACATAGGTCGCTTCCATCGGGTCGTTCGTCACGGCGCTTTCCGCATTCGGCAGTTTCTTCGCCTTGGCGTAGGCCTTCCACTTCTTCACGAACTCCGTGTTCACAGGGTTCTTCACGGATTCGAAGTAGTTCCAGGCTGCCAGGTGGCCCAGCAGCGGCTTGGTGTCCACGCCGCGCAGTTCTTCCTCGCCCACCGAGAAGGCGACGACCGGCACGTCGGTGGCTTTCAGGCCGGCGTTGCCCAGCTCTTTATAGAACGGCACGTTGGAGTCGCCGTTGATCGTGGAGACGACGGCCGTCTTGCCGCCGGCGGAGAACTTCTTGATGTTGGCGACGATGGTCTGGTAGTCGGCGTGGCCGAACGGCGTGTAGACCTCCTGGATGTCGCTGTCCTTCACGCCCTTCGACTTCAAAAAGGCGCGCAGGATCTTGTTCGTCGTGCGCGGGTACACGTAGTCCGTCCCCAGCAGCACGAAGCGCTTGGCGCCGCCGCCATCCTTGCTCATCAGGTATTCGACGGCGGGAATGGCCTGCTGGTTCGGCGCGGCGCCCGTGTAGAACACGTTCTTCTCCAGCTCCTCGCCTTCGTACTGCACCGGGTAGAACAGCAGGTTGTTGGTCTCCTTGAAGACCGGCAGCACGGACTTGCGCGACACCGACGTCCAGCAGCCGAACACCGCGGCGACCTTGTCCTTCACGACCAGCTGGCGGGCCTTCTCGGCGAACAGCGGCCAGTTCGAGGCGGGATCGACGACGACGGCCTCGAGCTTCTTGCCGTTCACGCCGCCCTTGGCGTTGATCTCGTCGATCGTCATCAGCGCCACGTCCTTCAGCGATGTTTCGGAGATCGCCATCGTGCCCGACAGCGAGTGCAGGATGCCGACCTTGATGGTGTCGGCGGCGTAGGCAGGCAGGCCGGAGGCGACGAAGGCGGCAGCGGCGGCGATGGCAGAGATGAAGATGCGGCGTGTTTGCATGGTGTTCCTCTTGCGATGGTGATTGGGAAGATTGATCAGTACTGCAGCTGCAGCGCGACGGCGAATTTCGACTGGCTGTCGTTGCGCGTGACTTTCGTGCGCGAGAACAGCGCGCCCAGCTGGGCGTTGTAGCCGTCGATGATCCAGTTCACGCCGGCGTCTTCCTGGCGCGTGTCGATGCCGGTATCGGCGGAGAACTTCTGGAAGCGCACGAACGGCTGCAGGCGGCCTTTCGGGACGGGGAAGATGTAGCCGGCACCGGCCGACCAGGCGTTGCCCTGCTCGGACAGGATCACGTCGCCCGTGTCGTAGTCGTAGTAGGCCGCTTCCAGCGACACGCCGCTGCCGGCGGCGAGCTTCTTCTCCAGCAGGAAGTCGACGTTCCAGGACTTGTAGCTGCCGATGCCGCCGGTGGTCAGCACGCCGTCGCTCTGCTGGCGGCCCGCCACGCCGATGGCGAGGATGTCCTTCTCGCCCAGGTAGTTGCCGGTGCCGTAGTAGCCCGGTTCCGCTTCCCAGAAGTCGTATTGCAGGCGGCCCGCGTACATCAGCTTGTCGGACGCCCTGATGCCGGCGGCCTTTGCTTCGCTTTGCGTCATGGAGCCGATGCCGAAGGTGTGGCCTTCGAAGGCGCCGAACGAGTAACCCAGCTTGCCGTCGAGCGCATTGCCCCAGACGACGACGCCGTCATCGCGGCCGCGGAAGATGCCGCCGTTGTAGCCGTAGCGCGAAGCCACGCCGGCCCAGTAGCCGCCGCCCAGCGAGTAGTACGGCCCCGCCATGTTGGCGCGGTCGCTCGGCGACAGCAGGCGGCCGGCCCAGATGTTCAGCTCCGGCGAGATGGCGAACTGGCCGGCGGCATCGAGCACGCGGATGCGGTCGCCGTCCCATTCGGTATTGAGCATGCCGCCGATGTTCTTGCTCAGCTTCCCGCCCAGGTACAGCCGGGCGCTGTCCAGGTTGAAGTCGTTCGAATGGGAGCCGTCCGGCGCGCCCGATTCGGCGCGGGTATAGCTCTCGCGCAGGCCGAAACCCACGCTGACGGACTTGTCTTCGCCGAAGTTGATCGTGGCGCCGGCCTGCGCCTGCTGCGCGGCAGCGCCCAGCGTCGCCAGCAGCAGCGCGACCTGCAACCCCCGTTTGCTCGTAGCCTTCATGCCCATCCCTTTCGTTTTGATGTTGTTGCACCATCATCGCGACTGGGGGGCGGGAGGAACATACGTCAGGTGACGTAGTGGTGTTGCGGATACGGTCGAGCGAGGGCGGCCGCGGAAAGCAAACTATCCGTCAGCCGTCATTTGCCGGAACTGGCTACACTTCCCTGCCCGTCCCAAGCAAGGAGCGCTGCCATGTCCGAACTGAACAAATCCGTTTTACAGCAGGCCAATGCGGCCGTCACCGCCGGCGACAACGAAGGTTTCCTGGCCTTCTGTGCGGAAGACATCGCATGGTCGACGGTGGGAGCGGAAACGCTGCACGGCAAGGGGGCGGTGCGCGCCTGGATGGCGAAGGAATACACGCAGCCGCCCAGCTTCACCGTGCACAACCTGATCGGCGACGGCGACTTCGTTGCGGCGCTGGGCGATATCGAGGGGAAGGATGCGGACGGAAAGCCGACCCGCAATGCCTACTGCGACGTGTGGCGCTTCCGGGACGGCAAAATGGTCGAGCTGAGGGCGTTTGTCATCGAAGTGGCGAAATGACCCTGGACCGCTGATTGCGCCGGCCGCGTTCCAGTGATCCGAACGCGGCCGGCGCTTGCCGTCACCAGCTTTTCACCAGTTCCGTCACCAGTTGAAGTCGTCCGGAATCTGGTAGTCCGCGTAAGGATCGTCTTCCACTGGCGTTTCGGCCGCCTTCGTCACGCGCACGACGATGCCGGCATTGCGCTCGGCGATCTTGTCGGCCACGATGCGGGGCACCAGCTCGAAGTGTTCGCCCTGCGCGACGATGACCAGGCGGCCAGCGACGAGGTGCTCGCGCACGACTTCGGACACGTAGATGCGCTCGACCTTCGTGCCGTACGTGAAGTTGTAGGCGGAGGTTTCATCCTTGCCCCGGCCGCCCTTGCCCCGGCCCTGGTCCTTGGCCTGCTTGTTCTGCGTGATCAGCTGCGTGATCTGCGCCGCGATCGCCTTCTGCTGCGCGGCCGCATCGCGCTGCGCGTTCAGCTCGCGCGCCCGTTCGGCATTCTTGCGCTGGATCTCGAGCGCCGCCTGGCGCGCCTCGTCGACCGTCACCGTGCCGGTACGCTTGGCTTCCTTCTTCTGCGCGGTTTGTTCCTGGTGGACCTTGGCGACCTTCTTCTTGTCCACCAGGCCCGCCTTGAGCATCTGTTCCTTCAACGAGACCATGTTCCCTACTCCATCCAAATCAGCATTCGATGCGCCATCCGGCGCGCAAGGCGCAGCATAACCGGTATCGGCCGGCGCCGGAATACCGCCGGGGCGAGCCTGCGGGTTGCCCGCCACCAGCCCGTGCAGGAAATCGTCTGAAATGTGCACCCGCCCTTTCGGTCCAGGGGCGAATTTCCCTGACCCGACCATTTTCAGACGATTTCCCCAGCGATTCCAGACGGTTTACTCCACGGTCACGGCCGGGCATCGCCCTGCAAGGCCGTCGATTTCCTTGCAGGAAAAGCTGCCGCCGCCTTCGCTATAATCGACCGGGCCGCCATGGCTGCGCTCCCGGCTTCACGCCGGGCCACACCGGACCACACCGGACTACTCCACTTCACCGCTGCCGCCCATGACCGAACTCCTGCTCACCCCGATCGTCTTCCTGCTGACCGCCGTGCTGCTGGTGCCGCTGGCGCAGCGCCTGGGCCTCGGCTCCGTGCTGGGCTACCTGATCGGCGGCGCCATCATCGGGCCCTGGGGCCTGGCGCTGATCCACCGCGTGGAGCTGATCAGCCACGTGGCCGAAATCGGCGTGGTGCTGATGCTGTTCCTGATCGGCCTGGAACTGCAGCCGGCCAAGCTGATGGCGATGCGCAAGCTGGTGATCGGCGGGGGCGCGCTGCAGATGGCCACGTGCGGCATTGTGCTGGCCGTGGTGGGCCGCCTGCTCGGCCTGCCGTGGACGGGCGCCCTCGTTGCCGGCATCGCGCTGGCCCTGTCCTCCACCGCCATCGCGGTGCAGAACATGAACGAGCGGCACCTCGAGAACACCCCGGCGGGCAAGGCCGCCTTCGCGATCCTGCTGTTCCAGGACATGGCCGCGATCCCGCTGCTGGTGGTGGTACCGCTGCTGGGCGGCGCCGGCGAAAGTGAATTCAACTGGTTCAAGGCGGTTGGCGCGGTGGTCTGCGTGCTGGTCGTCGGCCGCTACGCGATCCGCCCCCTGCTGCGGCTGGTGGCGCGCACCAGGCTGCGCGAGATCTTCACGGCGTTCGCGCTGCTGCTGGTGCTGGGCATCGCGCAGCTGATGGAACTGGCCGACCTGTCGATGGGCCTGGGCGCCTTTCTCGCCGGCGTGCTGCTGGCCAGCTCGGAATACCGCAAGGCGCTGGAGACGGACCTGGAGCCGTTCAAGGGCCTGCTGCTCGGGCTGTTCTTCACCTCCGTCGGCATGTCGGTCAACTTCGGCCTGCTGGGCGATGCGCCGGTGCGCATCGGCGCGCTGACGATCGGCTACGTGCTGCTGAAGATGGTGCTGCTGGGCCTTGCCGCGCGCGCCTTGCCTGTGCCCGCAGTGCAGCGCTGGCCGTTCGCCGGCCTGCTCGCGCAGGGCAGCGAATTCGCCTTCGTGGTGCTGGCGGTGGCGCAGGATGTCGATGTGCTGAGCGCACCGTGGCATGAAACGCTGGTGCTGGTGGTGGCCATCTCGATGGCGCTGACGCCCCTGTGCGTGGCGGCCGGCGAGCGCCTCAGCCGCCATCTGTACAAGGCCGCACCACCGCCTGCGGACGACATCGATCCGGATGGCGCGCGCGTGATCATCGCCGGCTTCGGCCGCGTGGGCCAGATCGCCGGCCGCCTGCTGTCGGCTTCCGGCATCCGCATGACGGTGCTGGACAACGACCCGGACCTGATCGACATGCTGCGCCGCTTCGGCATGCGCGTGTTCTACGGCGACGCCACGCGGCTGGACCTGCTGCGCGCCGCGGAGGCCGACAAGGCGGTCCTGCTGATCAACGCGATCGACGACATGGAGACGAGCCTGCGCCTGGCGGACCTGGTGCGCGAAAACTTCCCGCACCTGAAGGTGATCGGCCGCGCACGCAATCTCACGCACCTGTTCGAGCTGCGCGAACGGGGCGTCGACGTGATCGAGCGCGAAACGTTCGAATCGGCGCTGCTGATCGGCCAGCACGCGCTGGAGCAGCTCGGCGTGGACAAGGAGACGGCGGCACGCGCCCGCGCCGGCTTCCGCGAGCACAACCTGGCCACCGTGGATGCGATGTTCCCCCACTACCGCGACGAATCGCGGATGATCTCGATCGCCGACGAAGCGCGCCAGGAGCTGGCCCAGTCGTTCGAGCACGACCGCCTCCAGCTCAACAGCCGCGAGCGGACCAGGCCCTGACCCCAGCAAGCCTTGCGCAACCAGCCATGACGCCGGGCGCCCTTTACCTCGGCAACCATTCGGACGATACTGGCGTTTTACTGTTGCCCCGGAGAGTACGAGTGAAGAAAACCATCATCGCCACCTTGCTGGCCGCCTTTGGCGCGCTGTCCACGGCCCATGCCGACACCCCGCAGTTCGATCCGCAGCGCCTGTCGCAGCACGTGAAGGTGCTGGCCTCCGACGCATTCGAGGGCCGCGGCCCGAACACGGCCGGCGAAACGAAGACGGTGAACTACCTGGTCGAACAGTTCAAGGCCGCCGGCCTGCAGCCGGGCGGCGACGTGGTGAACGGCCAGCGCGGCTGGACCCAGGCCGTGCCGCTGGGCCGCTTCGAGATCAAGGGCCCGGTCACGGTCAGCGTCACGGCCGGCAAGGACAAGCAGGCCTGGACGCAGGGCCAGCAGATCGCCATCCGTGCAGCGATGAACGGCAAGAAGCTGGTGGACGTGAAGAACGTGCCGCTGGTGTTCGTCGGCTACGGCGTTACCGCGCCCGAGCGCAAGTGGGACGACTTCAAGGGCCAGGACCTGAAGGGCAAGCTGGCCGTGGTGCTGATCAACGATCCGGACTTCGAAACGGGCAGCGGCGATTTCGGCGGCAAGGCCATGACCTATTACGGCCGCTGGACCTACAAGTTCGAGGAACTGGCGCGCCGCGGCGCGGTGGGCACGCTGATCGTGCATGAAACGGCGCCGGCCTCGTATGGCTGGGCGACCGTGAAGAATTCGAACACCAACGTCATGTACGACATCGTGCGCAAGGAACCGGCGAAATCGCATGCGCCGGTGGAAGCATGGATCCAGCGCGATGCGGCGGCGGACCTGTTCAAGCGCGCCGGTCTCGATTTCGACGCGGCGAAGAAAGCGGCGCAGGGCCGCGACTTCCAGCCGGTGGCGCTGAAGGGCGTCACGCTGTCGGCCCGCTACGCGGTCGATGCGCAGGTGATCAAGTCGCAGAACGTGGCGGCGCTGGTCAAGGGCAGCGCCCGGCCGGACGAATTCGTGATGTACAGCGGCCACTGGGACCACCTGGGCATCGGCGAACCGGATGCCAAAGGCGACAGGATCTACAACGGCGCCGTCGACAACGGCACCGGCATCGCCGCGCTGCTGGAAATCGCCCGCGCCTACGCGAAAGGCCCGGCACCGCAGCGCAGCGTGGCGTTCCTGGCCGTCACGGCCGAAGAAAAAGGCCTGCTCGGCTCCGAGTACTACGCCGCCAATCCCCTGTACCCGCTGGCCAAGACGGTCGGCGTGATCAATATGGACGCGCTGAGCCCGGGCGGCCCGGCCCGCGACTACACGATCTCGGGCAGCGCGAAACTGGACCTGCTGGACCAGCTGGTCGCCAGGGCCAAGGCGCGCAACCAGACCTACACGCCGGACCCGACCCCGGAAGCGGGCCATTTCTTCCGCTCCGACCACTTCTCGTTCGCCAAGCGGGGCGTGCCGGCCATCTCGTTCGGCTCCGGTGAAGACTGGGTGACGGGCGGCGGCGCGGCCGGCAAGGCCTACGAGGAAGGCTACACGAAGGACCGCTACCACCAGCCGGCCGACGAATGGAGCGCGGACTGGACCTTCACGGGCCTGGCCAGCGACATGGAACTGCTGTACGGCCTGGGCCGCGACCTGGCCGATTCCGGCACCTGGCCGAACTGGGGCAGCGACTCCGAATTCCGCGCCATCCGCGACCAGAGCGCCGCCGAGCGCAAATAAGGGTTTCGGCACGACAGCAGAACGGCAGAGTTCAACCGAACTCTCCGTCCCGCCGTTAGTTCCCTACCTCACCTGCGTGGGCCTTGATCCCGCGCAGACTTCCCCACCAAACCCAGAACCCGCGCCGCCGATCCACCTCCAAGTCCGAGCAGCCGCCGATGCGGCAAGGAGGAATCGTGAAAGCGCACATCATCGTGGCGGCCGCTGCCGCCGTGGCCGCTGCGGCGGCCGTCCTGGCGCCCTCGCTGGCCGAGCGGCGCACGCAGTTCGACCCGCTGCTGTCCGGCGGCCCCACCTGCGCACCGGCCCGGCCCGGCCGCCCGCCCCTGCTCGAACACCTCGTGCTGGCGCAGGCCGAAACGGCGCCATTCCGCCCCGCCCCGGCCGCCGCCCCCGACAACCGGCAGGCCATGCCGCCGCTGTACACCAACCTCGGCACGCTGCACGTGGCGGTCACGACGAAAGTGCCACAAGCGCAGGCCTATTTCGACCAGGGCCTGCGGCTCACCTTCGCCTTCAACCATGCCGAAGCGGCGCGCGCCTTCCGCGCCGCCCGCACGCTCGATCCGTCCTGCGCCATGTGCTGGTGGGGCGAGGCGCTGGTGCTGGGCCCGAACATCAATGCGCCGATGTTCCCCGCCGCCATCGCACCGGCCGCCGAGGCCGCGCAGCAGGCGGCCCGCCTGGCGGCCACCGCCACGCCCGTGGAACAGGCCCTGATCAGGGCCGTGGCGCAGCGCTACGATGCCCGACCGGCTACCGACCCGGATGCACAGCGCAAGGCGCTCGACCAGGCCTACGCCGCCGGCATGACGGCCGCGGCGCGCCAGTTCCCCAACGATGACACGGTGCAGGTGCTGTTCGCCGAAGCGCTGATGGACCTGTCGCCGTGGGACTACTGGGAAGCGGGCGGCGCCCGGCCCAAGGCGCGCACCGCCGAGATGGTCGATGCGCTGGAGCGCGTGCTGGAGCGCCGGCCCGACCATCCGGGCGCCGTGCATTACTACATCCATGCGATGGAAGCCTCCACCCATCCGGAAAAGGCGCTGGCCCCGGCACGCCGCCTGGCCGCGCAGATCCCCGGCGCGGGCCACCTGGTGCACATGCCATCGCACATTTACTACCGGGTCGGCCTGTACAAGGAAGCGCTGCAATCGAACCTGGCCGCGATCGCCGCCGACGAAGCCTACTTCGCGCGCGCCGACAGCGATCCCGTCTACAAGGGCGCCTACTATCCGCACAACATCCACTTCGTGATGGTGTCCGCGCTGATGGGCGGCGACGGCCGCACGGCGCTCGAGGCCGCGGCCAAGCTGGACAAGGCGCTGCCGGTGCCGCTGGTGAAGGAATTTTCGATGATGCAGCCCGTGAAGGCGGCGCCGTACTTCTCGCACGTGCAGTTCTCCAGCCCGGACGTGCTGCTGCAGCTGCCCGATCCCGGCAACGACCTGGTGCTGGTGAAGGCGATGTGGCACTACGCGCGCGCCGTCGGCCATGCCCGCAAGGGCACGCTGGCGGCAGGCGAACGGGAACTGCAGGCGCTGGCGGCACTGGCACGCACGGCCGACTTCAAGCCCGTCACCGACTGGAACGTGCCGGGCCGCGAGATCGTGCGCACCGCGCAGGCCGTGGCGGCCGGCCGGCTGGCCGATGCCCGCGGCGACCTGCCGGCCGCCATCGGCTTCTACCAGCAGGCGGTGGACGTGCAGGACACGCTGCCGTACACGGAGCCGCCGTACTGGTACTACCCGGTGCGCCAGTCGCTCGGTGCGGCGCAGCTGCGCGCCGGCCGGCTCGATGCGGCGGAGCAGACCTTCCGCGCCTCGCTGGTGCGCACGCCGAGCAATGGCTGGGCCCTGCGCGGGCTGGTGGAAGTCTACCGGCTGCGCGGCGACGAGGCGGCACTGAGCGCCGCGCAGCAGCGTTTCGACACCACCTGGCTGGGCCGGGGCGGACCGCCGGCGCTGTCCCTGCTTTGAATAAACCACGCCTCGCCGATTAAATATCGCGAACGGCAGGCTTATATATTTATTTTCACCAACTTATTATATGATTGAATCAGTTTAATTCTCCGCCATTTACATGAGCCTCGACGGCCGGATATCGCTGACCACGCCGGAGGGCGTGCGATTATTATTGACGCCCGCCGGCCCCGCCATTCGCGCACTGGCCTGGGGACTCGATATGGCGATCTGGGTCACCGCGGCGGTGACATTCTCGGCCCTGCTGGGCAACGATAAACTGTCGCGCGGCGTCTTCCTGCTCGCCTTATTCCTTTTCTATTGGGCCTACCCGGTATTGTTCGAGGTTTATTCGCATGGCGCCACGCCCGGCAAGAAAATCGCCGGCATCGAAGTGGTGCGTGACAACGGCCTGCCGGTGGGCTGGCGCGAATCGGCACTGCGCAACCTGTTGTCGACGGCCGATTTCCTCCCCCTCCTGTATGCCACCGGCCTGCTGTGCATGCTGTTCGACACGCGCTTTCGCCGCGTGGGCGACCTGGCCGCCGGCACCGTGGTCATCTACCGCGACCGCAAGCTGAAGCGCATGGACGCCGCGCCGGACGTGGTGCCCCTGCCGCCGCCATGGCCCCTGACGCCGGTACAGCAAAGCGCCGTGGCGGACCTGTTCGCCCGCGAAAAGACCCTGGCCGCCGACCGCATGGAAGAACTGGCCACGCTGGCCGAACCCCTCACGGGCCGCACCGGCGCCGCGTCGCTGGAACGCCTGCGCGGCATCGCGGCGGGGCTGGCCCGATGAAGCAGGTGCGCTTCGAGGCCGAACACGGCGCCCTGTGGGACAGCATCGGCGCGATCGTCGACGGCACCGACGGCAGCCGGCGCACGGAACTGCCGGCCCTGTACCGCCGCCTGTGCCAGACGCTGGCGCTGGCCGAACAGCGCGGCTATTCGCCCACGCTGGTGGCCTGGCTGCGCCAGCTCGTGCACCGCTGCCATCGCCTGCTGTACGGCAGCGCGGCGGAACGGCCCGGCACCTTGCTGGGCTGGCTGCGCGTGGACCTGCCGCGCCGCGTGCGCGCCGAATGGCGCCTGCTGCTGCTGGTACTGCTGGCGTTCTGGGGCACCGGCCTGCTGGTCGGCCTGCTGGTGTGGGACGAGCCGGCGCGCGCCTTCCTGTTCCGCGCGCCCGCCCAGCTCGATCGCATGGAGCGCATGTACCAGCCAGGCCCGATGCGGCTGGGCCGCGGCGACGAGGGCGACGTGCTGATGTTCGGCCACTACGTGTGGAACAATATTTCGATCGGCTTCCGCACGTTCGCCGGCGGCTTCTTCGGCGGCGTGCCGGCGCTGGCCAGCCTGGTCTACAACGGCATCGAGCTGGGCGTGGTGGGTGCCTGGCTCACGATGAATGACGCCACCCGTATCCCGTTCTGGTCCTTCGTGATCACGCATGCCAGCGTGGAGATCACGGGCCTGCTCCTGTCCGCGCTGGCCGGCATCCGCCTGGGCCTGGCGCTGATCGCCCCGGGCCGCCTGAGCCGTCGCGATGCGCTGCAGGCCATGGCAAGCCACATGTTCCCCGTGGTGGCCGGTGCCGCGCTGTTCACGCTGCTGGCTGCCTTCATCGAGGCGTTCTTCTCGGCCCATGCCGCCATCCCCGCCGGGGTGAAATTCGGCGTGGGGGCCGCCTGCTGGCTGGCCGTGCTGCTGTACTTCGCATTCGCCGGACGCAAAGGCGGCTGATGCGCATCGAGCGGCTGCAAATCGACCTCCGGCCACGCCCGCACGCGCAGGCCCTCGACCTGGGTTTTGCGCTGCTGCGCGCCCATGCGGCCGACGCGTGGCTGGCCTGGCTGGCGCTGTGGCTGCCCGCCGTGGCGCTGTCACTGCTGCTGGCCTGGCTGGCCCCGGCCTACGCGCAACTGTGGGTGCTGGTGCCGTGGTGGCTGCGGCCCGCACTGGAACGCGCGCCGCTGCACGTGCTGGCGCGCGGCGTGTTCGGCGAGCGCACCACCTGGCGTGCCGCCTTGCGCGCCTGGCCGCGCGAACTGCGCGGCGGCATGGTCCGCATGCTCACCTGGTGGCGCCCGTTCATGACGGGCCGCGCACTGCACCACCCCGTCTGGCAGCTGGAAGGCGCGCGGGGCGCACCGGCCACGCGCCGGCGCCGCCTGCTGGCCCGCGGCGGCACGGGCCGCGCCGCATGGCTGTTCGGTACGGCCTGCTACCTGTTCGAGGCGGTGCTGCTGCTGGGCGTGATCGGCGTCGCCAGCCTGTTCATGCCGGACAATCCGAATGCCAACCCGCTGCACGCCATGACGCTGCTGACCACCGATTCGTTCGGCGCCAGCGTGCTGATCGCGGCCGGCGTCACGCTGGGCGGCGCCGTGATCGGCCCCATCTACGTGGCCTGCTGCTTCACGCTGTACCTGAACCGCCGCGCGGCGCTGGAAGCCTGGGACATCGAACTGGTGCTGCGGCGCCTGCAGCCACCGCCGGCCGGCAGGCCCCGTGGCCCGGCACGCGGCGCGGCCACCACCCTGGCATTGCTGCTGTCGCTCGGCCTTGGCCTGGCCGCCGCGCCACCGCCCGCACTGGCGGCGGACACGCTGCAGTGCCCGCCGCCCTTCCCCTGGATGAAACCGCAGCGCGGGCCCGATCATGACGCGGCCCAGGCCCGGCTGCGCCGCGAGATCGACGGCCTCTACGCCGAGCCGGACCTGCGCGGCTACCGCTGCACGGAAACATGGCAGAGGAAGCGGGGGTTCGACACGAAGCCACCGCCCTCGGCAGCAGACCTGCAACCCTATGCGCTGTGGCTGGCAGCGCTGGCCTGGGGCCTGAAATACGCGCTGATCGCCACCGCCGTGCTGGCCGCCGCCTGGCTGCTGTACCGCTATCGCGACCAGCTGCCCGGCCTGCCGAAACGCGCGGCCCGGCTCCAGGCCACGGAGGTCGGCGGCCTGGACATCCGCCCCGCCAGCCTGCCGGACGATGTGCCGGCGACCGTGCGCCAGCTGTGGCAGGCCGGCCAGCAGCGCGCCGCGCTGGCGCTGCTGTACCGGGCCACGCTGTCGCGCCTGGCGAGCGACGATGGCCTGCACCTGTACCCCGGCGCCACCGAGGGCGACTGCCTGCGGCTGGCCCGCCAGGCACGCGCCGCGGGGCGGCTGGGCGAAGCACGGCTGGCGGTCGCCGCCGACGTGACGACGCTGTGGCTGCAGGGTGCCTACGGCGGCCGCTGGCCCGACGATGTCCGGATCGGCACCGTCTGCGATGCCTGGCAGGCCCGCTTCGCTGCCCCCGTGCGGGAGAGCGCATGAGTACGCGCCTGAAATGGCTGCTGGCCTGCCTGGCCGCCGTGCTGCTGGCGGCCGGCGCCACGTGGCTGTGGCATGCGGCATTCGAAAAACGCGTGCGCGCCGTGCCGGAAGAGTCCGAAGCGGCGCGCGACAACCCGCGGCTGGCCGCCACCCGCCTGCTGCAGCGGCACGGCCATCCGGTCGCCGCGGCAGAAGTGCTCGGCTCGCGGCTGCTGGCACGCCTGCCGGCCGGCATGCTGGTGCTGCCGGCCCGCACCGCCATCGACCGCAAGCAGGCCGCCCCGCTGCTGGACTGGGTCCGGCGCGGCAATACGCTGGTGGTGCAGCCGGCCTGGATCGCGCGACCGCCGAAGGATGGCGTCCTGCCCGGCAAGGCGGCCGATCCGGACGCCGATCCGATCGGCGGCCGCTACGGCGTGGCACTGGCGGCACGCACCCGCCAGGACGACACCTGCCGCGCCGATGAAAGCGAGGTGCGCCGCGCCCTGCAGGACCAGGAAGACGAAGAGGAAGAGGCAGAAGAAGAAAAGGAAGAAGATGCGGAGGAGCGCCCGGTGCGGCCGCAGTCGCGCCTCGTCTGCGTCACCCCACCCGGCACCCGCTATCCGCTGGAACTGGACCGCCCGTTCGAAGTGCTGCAGCCGGAAGGCAGGACCCGGCCGCTGTGGGGCGATACCTACGGCCTGGGCGTGCAGGTGTACGCCGAAGGCCGCGGCCGCGTGGTGCTGGTGGCGCAGGACTACTTCAGCCACAACGTGCTGCGCCAGCACGACCACGGCGAACTGCTGCTGGTGCTGGCACGCCTGGCGGGCCCCGCCACGCAGGTGACCTTCGTGCAGAGCGGGCAACGGCAGACGTGGACCGGCGAACTGTGGGAGCGCTTCTGGCCCGCGCTGTGCGCCGCCGCCGCGCTGGTGCTGCTGTGGGCCTGGTCCGCCGCGCGCCGCTTCGGTCCCACGCTGCCCGCGCCGGCGGGCGGCAGCGGTCAACCACGCCGCGCGCTGCTGGAACACGTCGATGCCAGCGGCCGCTGGCTGTGGAGCGTGCCTGGCGGACGTGCCCTGCTGCTGGCCGCCGTGCGCACTGCCGTGGAAGCGCGCCTGCGCCGGCACGCACCGGAACTCCTGCACCTCGACCGCGCCGAGCGCCTGCGCCAGCTGGCCGACCGCACCGCCCTGCCCCGCGCCGACCTGGAACGCGCCCTGCACGGCGAGCCGGCGCGCCGCGCCGCCGACTTCACCCGCCAGATCTCCACCCTGCAACGATTGCGAGCCCACCATGAACGATAACCAGACGATACCCCAAGATGCATCCGCCGGCCTGCCGCCGGACAGCCTGGCGCAGGCGATCGCCATCGTCGGCCGGCTGCGCGAGGAGATCGGCCGCGCCGTGATCGGCCAGCGCGCCGTCGTCGATGGCGTCCTCGCCTGCTTCCTGGCCGGCGGCCACGTGCTGCTCGAAGGCGTGCCGGGCCTGGGCAAGACGCTGCTCGTGAAGGCGCTGGCGCGCACCTTCGCCGGCGACTTCGCGCGCATCCAGTTCACGCCGGACCTGATGCCGGCGGACGTGATGGGCCACGCCGTGTTCGACCTGAAGAACCAGGGCTTCACGATCCGCAAGGGTCCCGTGTTCACGCACCTGCTGCTGGCGGACGAGATCAACCGCGCGCCGGCCAAGACCCAGTCCGCCCTGCTGGAGGTGATGCAGGAGCGGCAGGTGACGATCGAGGGCGAGGCACACACGCTGGCGCAGCCGTTCATGGTGCTGGCGACGCAGAATCCGCTGGAGAGCGAAGGCACCTACCCGCTGCCGGAAGCGCAGCTGGACCGCTTCCTCGTCAAGATCCGCATCGGCTATCCGAGCCTGGACGAGGAAACGGCCATGCTGCGCGCCGTCACGCGCGAGCGCATCGGCGATGCCTTGGAAGTGGACGCCGTGGCGGCGCTGATCCGTCCCGCCACCGTGCTGACGCTGCAGCAGCTGGTGGCGCGCGTGCGTGTCGACGATGCCGTGGCCGACTATGCGGTGCGCATCGTGCGCGCCAGCCGCGACTGGCCCGGCATCGCCGTGGGGGCCGGCCCGCGCGGCAGCATCGCCCTGGTGCGGCTGGCGCGTGCGCTGGCGCTGATGGCGGGCCGCGATTACGCCCTGCCGGATGACGTGAAGGAAGCTGCGCTGCCGGTGCTGCGCCACCGCATCGCGCTGGCGCCGGAAGCCGAACTCGATGGCCTGGACAGCGACGATGTGCTGGCGGGCCTGATCGACGCCACGCAGGCGCCGCGCGGCTGATGGTGCCGGCACGCCGCCTGCTGGCTGCGCTGGGCGCCCTGGTGGCGCTCGGGATAGCGACTGGCCTGTGGCCCGTCCTGCTGGCCGGCTGGTGGGCGGCTGCCGGGATGCTGCTGCTGGCTGCCATGGCGGATGCCCTGCTGGCGCGCCGCCCGCTGGCACTGCGCATCGAACGGCAGGTCGCGGGCGTGCTGCCCGCCGGTGTCTGGCAGACCGTGCGCGTTACCCTCCACAACGAGGATGCCGGGCCGCTGACGCTGGCACTGTTCGACGATTATCCCGCCGACTGGGAACTGGAAGGCCTGCCGCACACGGTGCGCATCGCGCCCGGCGCGTGGGTGGCCGTGACGTATCGGGTACGGCCGGTCAGCCGCGGCGATGCCCGCTTCGGCCCCGCCTGGCTGCGCAGCGCCAGCCCGCTCGGATTGTGGCGGCGTTCGCTGCGCACCGGTCCGGAAACGGCGGTGCGCGTGTTTCCCGACTTCTCGGCGATCCTGGGCCAGGCGCTGCGCGCCACCGACCGCCGCGTGCAGACCAGCGGCGCGCTGCGCAAGCGCCAGCGCGGCGAAGGCCTGGACTTCCGCCAGCTGCGCGAATACCGCCAGGGCGACAGCCTGCGCTCGATCGACTGGAAGGCCACGGCGCGGCACCGCAAGCCCATCAGCCGCGAATACCAGGTCGAGCGCGACCAGCAGATCGTGTTCCTGCTCGACACCGGGCGGCGCATGCTGGCGCGCGAGGACGATGGCGGCGGCAGCCACTTCGACCACGCGCTGCATGCGCTGCTGACACTGGCCTACGTGGCCGCCAAGCAGGGCGATGGCGTGGGCGCGCTGACGTTCGGGTCGGCATCGGCCGCCGGGGTGCGCTGGCTGGCCCCGGCCAAGGGCCGCGCGGGCCTGGACCGGCTGCTGGCCGGCCTGTACGACGTGCAGCCGGACGAGGTGGCGCCGGACTACCTGCGCGCCGCCAGCGACCTGGTGCAGCGGCTGCCGCGGCGCGCCTTCGTGGTGCTGATCACCAACGTGCGCGACGAGGACGACCTGGCCCTGCGCGCGGCCTGCGACCTGCTGGCGGAAAAACACCTGGTGCTGTGCGCCAGCCTGCGCGAGAGCGCGGTGGACGACGCCGCGCGCCAGCCGGTAGCAGGCTTCCCGTCGGCACTGCGGCTGGCGGCTGCCGAACACTATCTGCAGCAGCGCGAGGCGGCGATCCGCCGCCTGGGACTGCGCCACGAACGCTTCGTGGACGTGACGCCGCAGCGGCTCGGCGTGGCGCTGCTGAACCGCTACCTGGCGATCAAGGAAAGCGGCGCGCTGTAGAACCGATGGATTCGCCGGGGATCAGAACGACTGGCCGGCGCCGGCGCGAGCGCCGTTCAGGAAGCCCTGGTAGGCAGGCACCGCAACGGCCGCCATGATGCCCACCACGAAGATGACCGGCAGGATCCAGGCCAGTACCATCACGCCGCGGCTGTTCGGGCCGGGCGGCAGGCCATAGCTGTTGGCGCCCTCGTCGCCGCGGGCGAACAGCAGCCACAGGCCGGCAAGCACGTTCACCAGCGGGATGAACAGCAGCAGGCCGAACCAGGCACCGCGGTCCAGGTCCTGCAGGCGGCGGCGTGCCAGCACGAACGTCACCACCAGCGACAGGATCGTATAGATCCAGAACATCAGGCCGGCACCGCCCTGCAGGGCACCGAGCAGCGCGCCCAGCGCCAGCAGCAGCAGGCCGCCGCCGAGCGAGTAGGCCAGGTAGCGCAGGCGTCCGATCCGGCCATCGATGGCGAACACGGTGGGTTCCTGGGTGGCGGACAGGGGGCTGTCGAACGCGGCATCTGGCGGGCTGTAAGGGTTGGTCACGGCGGCTTCTCCTGGGGTCGGTGGATGGTCATGATGAATAAGGCATCAACTGGCCATCATGGCATATCTTTCTTGCTAGAAATCTCTCGAATCGTCACAGGCAGGGCAATTTATGGGCCCGAAAGTGAGGCCTGCCGAACACAACAGTACAAAAATGGGTGACTTCATGTCCTGGACGGCATAGAATTTTGCCACGAGGAAACACGCACTCCGGTGCTCCCTAACCGAAAGGCGTCATCGTGTCCTTCAACGACATCGCGCACTGGCGCACCCAGATCTTCAATCCCCTGCTGACCATCGTGGTCGTCCTCGGCACCGCGGTCGCCCTGCCCAGCATCGCGCTGACGCTGGCGGCCGGCCGCTGGAACATCGCGCTGGTCGATGCGATCGCGTATGCCTGGCTGCTGGGCGTCTGGCGCGCCCGCGGCCTGGACTACCGCACCCGCGTGCTGCACTTCCTGGGCATCCTGTTCTTCGTCGGCGTGGCGATGATGCTCTCGCTCGGTCCGATCAGCCAGGTCTACCTGCTGGCACCGCCGATCCTGGCCGCCGTCCTGCTGGGCAAGCGCCCGGCGCTGGCGGCCCTGGCGCTGACCGGCGCCACCATCCTCGGGCTGGCCCTTTCCGGCCACGCGCGCCTGTACGTGGGCCAGCATGGCGAGCAGGAGCTGCTGCCGACGATCGTCATCGTGATGAACTACCTGTGCATCGGCCTGCTGCTGACGCTCACCTCCAGTGCCCTGCTGCAGAAGCTGGCCAGTTCCATGCAGGAGCTGCGCACCTTCGCCGATTCGCTGGAACAGGGCCGCAACGACCTGCAGGCCGCGAACGGCGAACTGCGCCTGGCCGCCGCCGCCGTGGCCTCGCTGAACGACATGGTGGTGATTGCCCGCGCCGTGCACGCGCCGGGCGCCGAACAGCCGATCTCGTTCGTCAACGATGCGCTGCTGCGCCGCACCGGCTACGCGCGCGAGGATCTGATCGGCCAGAGCATGCGCATGCTGCACGGCCCCGGTACCGATGCGGCCGAAGTGCAGCGCCTGATCGATGCGATGGCGCGCGGCCAGACGGCGAAAACGGAAATCCTCAACTACACGCGCAGCCGGGAAGCCTACTGGATCGAAGTGGAGATGGTGCCTTTCGCGGACGAGGCGGGCAACTACACGCACTGGGTGCTGGTGGGCCGGGACGTGACGGAACGCCGCAGGGCGGCCGATGCGATCCACCGCCTGGCATTCTACGACGTGCTGACCGGCCTGCCGAACCGCCGCCTGCTGATGGACCGCCTTGAGGGGCACCTGGCTAAAGCGGCCGCGGGTTACTCCGCCGTGATGTTCATCGACCTCGACAACTTCAAGTTCGTCAACGACGCGCGCGGCCATGCGGTGGGCGACGAGATGCTGCGCGGCGCGGCCGGCCGGCTGATCCAGCTGGTGCGCCCCGGCGACACGGTGGCCCGCGTGGGGGGCGACGAATTCGTGGTGCTGCTGGCGGACCTAGGCAATGTCGAGGAAGAAGCCACGCGCAAGGCGCTGGCGATGGCCGAACGCCTGCGCGCCGCGCTGACGCAGGACTTCGAGATCGGCGGCCAGGTCTACCTGTCGTCCGCCAGCATCGGCGTGGCGGTGCTGCCGCGTACCGGCCAGACCGTCGACGACCTGCTGCGCGAGGCGGACATCGCCATGTACCGCGCCAAGGCCAACGGCCGCAACGGCGTGGCGCTGTTCGAGGACACGATGCGCCGCGAGGTGGAGAACCGCCTGGCGCTGGAACGCGAGCTGGCGCACGCGCTGGAGAACGGCGAGCTGCAGATGCACGTGCAGCTGCAGGTCGACCACGAAGCGCGGCCGGCCGGCGCCGAACTGCTGATGCGCTGGAAGCGCGCGGACGGCACGCAGGTGCCGCCGGATGTATTCATCCCCATCGCCGAAGCCACGGGCCTCATCATTCCGCTGGGCCGCTTCGCGCTGCGCCAGGCGTGCCTGACCTGGCTGCGCCTGGCGGAACGGGGCCGCGCGCTGCCGCTGTCGGTCAATGTCAGCCCTTCGCAGTTCCGCCAGCCGGACTTCGTGGCGCAGGTACGGGCGATCCTGGAGGAGACGGGCGCCCCCGCCTCGCAGCTGATCTTCGAGGTCACGGAGGGCCTGCTGATCGAGAACCTGGACGACACGATCGCCCGCATGCACGAACTGGCGCAGCTGGGCATCCGCTTCTCGATCGACGATTTCGGCACCGGCTATTCCAGCCTCGCCTACCTGCGGCGCATGCCGCTGTACGAGCTGAAGATCGACCGCAGCTTCATCAACGACACGCCGGGCGACGCCAACGGCACCGCCATCGTGCAGTCGATCCTGGCGATGGCCGCGCACCTGGGCCTGCGCGTGGTGGCCGAAGGGGTCGAGACGCACGACCAGGCCGCGTTCCTGGCCTCGCACGGCGGTCCGGGCATGCAGGGCTACCTGTTCGCCCGGCCGATGCCGCTGGGCGACATGCTGGCACTGCTGGAGCGCAACACCGCGGTACCGGCGCTGCCGGCCTAGCGCAGGCCGCTGGCCAGCCGCGGCGACGACAGCAGCTGCCGGAACGCGGCCCAGCGCTGGGCCCGCGCTGCCTTCGGATCGGTGGCGGTGACGTGCCGCTCGACCCAGGCCTTCACCAGGTCCTTGCCCAGGTTGTAGTTGATGACATAGCCGCGCAGCGACTCGTAGAACTGCACGCGCTGGCTCGCCTTCTCCGGCGGGTACAGGGCCACGTTGACCAGCCATTCGATCGCCTGCTCGCGCGTGTACCTGCCCGATGCGCGGCCTTCCAGGAACTGCATGGCGTTGTCGTTGTCGGCATAGCTCAGCTGCGCCAGCAGCTTCTGCAGCGCGGCGTAGCGGCCGGCCAGCTGCGGATCGAGGCCGGCCAGCGGATACAGCACGTCGCGCTCGAACGCCACCCGCTCTTCGTCCGGAAATGCCATCTCGATGCCGTAGTTGGCGCTGCCCTCGGCCACCAGCGACATCGGCGAGTACAGCGGATACACGCTGAACTCCACCCATTTCTTCTCGTTGACCAGGTGCTGCTCGAGCAGTGCGTTGTACACGTGGTGGCCCGGGTAGCCCTCGTGGCAGCCCAGGTCCACGGCGCGCTCGATGTAGATCGGGAATTCGGTATTGATCTGGATGAGGCTGTGCGCATCCCCCTTGTACCAGTTGTAGCCGGACCAGGGCTTGCCGGTGACGAATTCGAGCTGGAAGCTTTCCTTCGCCGGCAGCGCCATCTCCTTTGCCGTGCGGGCGCGGCAGGCCGCGATGGCCGCATCGAACACGGGTTTCAGCCGGTCTTTCGGAATCACGAACTGGGCGCGGAAGGCCTGCACCCGCTGTGGCAGCGGGCCGTCGCCGGGGACCAGCTGGTCGATCTTGGCCAGCAGCGCCTCGTAGTAGGCGCGGTCGTGGTGCGGCGTGACGGCGTCGTACAGCAGCGCCGTCTCCTCGTCGAAGGCAAAGGTCTTCCCGCCCAGCATGTCGATCTTCGCCACCATCGCGGCCAGCTGCTTGCGCAGGAAGACGATGCGCAGTTCGTCGTCTTCGCTGGCGCCGCGCTTGCCCTGCAGGTCGGCGGTGGCCCGCACGGCATCCTGGCGGATCGCGGCCAGCGGGCGCCTGGCCTTCTCCGCCTGCTGCTGCAGCGCGGGCGGTCCGTAATAGGCGTCCACGTAGCTGGCGTCGTGCACGCCGACCGCCAGCACCAGCTGCCGGTAGCGCTCCGCCACGTCCTGCACCGAGGCGGCCAGCGCGGACGTCATCATCCCCGCCGCCAGCACGGTTGCCAATCCCTTCGCCAATCCTGCCACCCGCTTGCTCATCACCGCTCCCGTCCGTTGAAACGGGTCAGTGTAGTGGCGGAACGGGCTCCTTGCAATCGGCGGGGTCGCGGGTGATCATGCGCGCCGGGTAGGCCACGTCGATGCCGTGTTCGGCCAGGCCGCGCAGCACGCCCAGCAGCACCGCCTGGTTGGTGTCCATGAAGACAAAGTAGTCGGCCGTCTTGATCCAGTACACGACTTCGTATTCGACGGCCCATTCGCCCAGGTTGCGCAGGTGCGCGCGCTCGAACGAGGCCGTCTCTTCCAGCTTCTCGATGATGTCCTTCACCATGGCGGGCACCTGCGCCAGCTTGTCCGGCGGGGTGCCGTAGCGCACCCGGATGATGAAGGCGGCGCGGCGCGTGAACATGCGCGTCTGGTTGCCGATGCGCGCCTTGAGGATGTCGCCGTTCGAGAAGATGATCTGGTCGCCGCCCAGGCCGCGCAGGCGCGTGGTCTTCAGGCCGATGTATTCGACGGTGCCCAGCTGCTCGCCGACGATGATGAAGTCGCCCACCACGAAGGGCTTGTCCAGCACGATCGACAGCGAGGCCAGCAGGTCGCCCAGGATGTTCTGGACGGCCAGCGCCACGGCGATGCCGCCGATGCCCAGGCTGGCCACCAGCGTGGTGATGTTGAACCCCAGGTTATCCAGGATCATCAGCGTGAACATCACCCACACGATCAGCCGCAGGATGAAGTCGATGATGGCCGTCGATGCGGCGCTGGCCACGCTGTCGCTGCCGCCGATGGCGGCCTGCCGGTAGCGGGCCCGCCACACGCGCACCGCCGTGTCGCCCCAGATCGCGACCTGCAGCAGCATCGTCGTGACGGCAGCGCGCCACAAGGTCACTTCGTACTTGCGCGGGAATTCCAGCATCAGCGAACCGAGATACAGCGCCAGGATCACGATGAACAGGCTGTACGTGTTGCGCAGCATGCGCAGGAACCAGTCGTCGACGCGGGTCTCGGTGCGGTCGGCCACTGCCGCCAGCCGGTGCACGAGGAAGGTGCGCAGCACGATCAGCAGTACGGCGGCCGCAAACGCCACGGCCAGCGCGGTCGCCCATTCCTGGATCGGATTTCCCAACAAAACATAACGCATGTACAACCTCCTTGGCAGGCGCAGTGTACCGAAGGGCCGGGCGGTGCCGCGCACAGGTGTACCGCAGGGCCCGCCAAGCTGCCCCCATGCACCGTAAACTGCGCAAAAAGACGCCATAAAGTCGTCATCTTGCAGTGATCATGTAGCCGTGCGCACAGACCGGTCGGCAAGAAGGCGACAGAGTTTTGATTTTTTCGCCATACTTTCCGCTCGTTCGACTAGCTCTCCGACAATATGAAAAAAGATGACGCATCTCAGCCGGTAGATCAGTACGCAGCGCAGCACGTCGCTGGGCGCCCGGAGATCGAGCTATGGGGCGGACTGGAAGGCACGGTCAACCGCGTACGCGATCAGTATTTCAGTCAGATGGACCAGAACGGCCACGGCAAGCGGCTCAGCGACCTGGATCGCTTCGCGGCCCTCGGCATCAAGGCAATCCGCTACCCCGTCCTGTGGGAGCTCACGGCGCCCGACGGGCTGGCCACTGCGGACTGGTCCTGGGCGGACGAACGCCTGCCCGCGCTGCGCGACCTGGGCGTCAACCCGATCGTCGGCCTGGTGCACCACGGCAGCGGCCCGCGCGATACCAGCCTGGTGGACCCGGAATTCGGTCCGCGGCTGGCCGAATACGCCGGCGCCGTGGCGCAGCGCTTCCCCTGGGTGGAGTACTACACCCCCGTCAACGAACCCTGTACGACCGCCCGCTTTGCCGGCCTGTATGGCCTGTGGTACCCGCACGGCCGCAGCGACCTGGTGTTCCTGCAGGCGCTGATCAACCAGTGCAAGGGCGTGGTGCTGTCGATGCGCGCGATCCGGGAAGTGAACCCGAACGCGAAGCTGGTGCAGACGGACGACCTGGGCAAGACCTACAGCACGCCGGAGCTGGCCGAATGGGCGGACTTCTACAACGAGCGGCGCTGGCTGGCCTGGGATCTGCTGTGCGGCACGATCGACGAAGAGCACGCGCTGTGGAAGTACTTCATCAAGAGCGGCATCCCCGCCGAAGACGTGCTGTGGTTCCGCGACAATCCCTGCCCGCCGGACGTGGTGGGCGTGAACTACTACATCACCAGCGAGCGCTGGCTCGATCACCGGGGCGACCGTTACCCGGCCCAGTACGTGGGCCCGCACGGCTTCGCCGATATCGAGACGGCGCGCGCCCTGGCGACACCGACGCCCGGCATCGGCCCGCTGCTGGAGGAAACCTGGGAACGCTACAACCTGCCGATCGCCATCACCGAAGCGCACATCGATGCCAACCGCGAAGACCAGATGCGCTGGCTGCTGGAAGTGTGGAACGCGGCGCACGACGTGCGGAAGAAAGGCGCGGACATGCGCGCGGTGACCGTCTGGTCGCTGCTCGGCGCCTATGACTGGAACTGCCTGGTGACGGAATGCCGCGGCTACTACGAGAGCGGCGCGTACGACCTGCGTTCGCCCGAGCCGCGCCCGACGGCCCTGACGCGCCTGATGCGCGAGCTGTCCTGCGGCCGCGCGCCATCGTCGCCGGTCCTGCAGGGCATCGGCTGGTGGCGCCGGCCAGGCCGCTTCCTGTGCCCGCCGGTTGCCACCAGCACTGCCGTGGCGGCCCTGCCGGCCGAACGCGCCGGCGCGCATCCGGTGCAGCCGATCCTGATCATCGGCGCCACCGGCACGCTGGGCAGCGCCTTCGCGCGCATCTGCGAGGAACGCAACCTGGCCTACCGCGTGCTGACGCGCCAGGACATGGACATGTGCGATCCGCAGTCCGTGGAAGCGGCCGTGGAGCGCTACCAGCCATGGGCCATCGTCAACGCCGGCGGCTACGTGCGCGTGCATGACGCGGAACGCGAAAGCGACCGCTGCCTGCGCGAGAACGCCCACGGCCCGGTGGTGCTGGCGAACGCCTGCGCGCGCCACGAGATCCGCCTGCTGACCTTCTCCAGCGACCTGGTGTTCGACGGCAGCAAGGGCAGCGCCTACGTGGAGAGCGATCCTGTCGCGCCGCTGAACGTGTACGGCCAGAGCAAGGCCGAAGCGGAACGCCGCGTGCTGGCCGTGAACCCCGACGCGCTGATGATCCGCACCAGCGCGTTCTTCGGCCCGTGGGACCGCCACAACTTCGTGACGCTGGCACTCCAGTCGCTGCAGGAAGGCCGGCCGGTCACGGCGGCGAGCGACCTGATCGTCTCGCCGACGTACGTGCCGGACCTGGTGCAGACCTGCCTGGACATGCTGATCGACGAGGAGCGCGGCATCTGGCACCTGTCGAACGGCGAAGGCGTGTCGTGGGCCGAACTGGCGCGCCGCGCCTGTGTGCTGGCGGGGCTGGACGAGAGCCTCGTCGACGCGCAGCCGGCCGTGGCGCTGGCAGGCCAGGCACCGCAGCCGCGCTACTCGGCGCTGGGCACGGAACGGGGCAACCTGATGCCGTCGCTGGACGATGCGCTGGGCCGCTACCTGCAGGCCGTGAAGGAAGTGCAGCGCGAAGGCGATACGCACGTGGGGGCCGCGCAGGCGGCGCATTACGGCAGCAGCTGACGATCGGCGCGTGAAGAAACGAAAGGGGAACCGCCGCCGGTTCCCCTTTTTTGTGCCCTCTTCGTTATGGCTGCGGCGACACGGGTGCCATCGGGCACAGCATGTAGGGCATCGGCTCTGCACCGATCCAGGCATTGCGCGTGATGCAGGCTTCCTGCCGCATGCGCAGGCCATACCTGGCCAGCACGGTGTCGGCGCGGGCGCGGATGTCCGCGTTTTCGGCCGCCAGGTCGCGCCGGTATTTCGGCTGCAGTTCAAGCGTGCAGGCCTTGCCAGGCGGGGTCGCCGCAGCCGGTGCTAGCTGCACGCGCAGCCTGACCTTGCGCGTGATCTTGTGCAGCCGTGCGCACGACCGAGCGTCGTCCATCAGCCCGAGCATGTCGGCCCAGCGGATACGCTGTGCCAGCCGGCTTTCCTCGTAATTTTTCGCGCCCTGCATCAGGATGTAATGCGGCCCGCTGCGCTCGCCGAGCGCAGCGCGGATACGCGCGCGCCACGCGTCGGACGCCGGGAAGCCGTCGCCAACGGAGGCAAAGCGGATCGGGCGCGGGAAGAATTCCACCATCCAGCCCGATGGCGGGTGCACCAGCGCGGTGACGATCACGGTCTGCTCCGGCCGCGCGAACGCGGGCACGTCGGCATGGAAGCTGCGGCTCGCCCACGGCGTGTGGCCCCAGGTCCCGAACGGGAACACGGTCAGCGCACACACGGTGAGCAGCCAGCCGGCCGCGCGCCGTGCACGCGCCTGGGCGAACAGTGCATGCAGCAGGATCCACGCTACCAACGGTGCCAGCAGCTCGACCGGTACCAGGTAGCGGTGGATGCCGAACAGCTTCATCCAGGCCAGGAAGGCCACCACGAAGAACACCACGAGGAAGCGTTCGCGCCCGGCCGGCACGCCGCTGCGCCGCATCAGCAGCCGCACCAGCAGCACCACGCACAGCACGTAGACGACCGGCCAGATCAGCTGCCGGAACACCAGTTCGGAAACGCGCTCGAACTGCGCCGTGAACACCAGCGGCCAGGCCAGCGCCTCCCAGATGCTGCGCGGCAGATGATCGTTGTCGATGACGCCGATCTGCGCGGCCAGCGGGCTGCGGAACAGGTTGTTAAATTGCGGGAACAGGGGATTGCCGAACAGCTGCCACATCTTCAGGAACCACCAGCCCGCGGTGACGGCCATCCCGGCCAGCACGCCGACGCCGAAGCCGAACGCCAGACGCAGGCGTAGCCACCAGGCTCCGGGCACCACCAGCAGCGCGACGCACAGGCCGATGGCATGGGTGGCATTGGTCAGCTTCAGGCCTGTGCCGAGGCCCATCAGCAGGCCAGCAACAAGCGCGATCCCTACCCCGCGTGCGGCGGGCAGCGCTTCCCAGCGGTGCATCAGCAGCCATACGGCGCCCAGCACGAACAGGGACGTGAGATTGTCGCCCATCGAATTGCCCAGTTCGGACAGGAAGCCCACGCCGCAGATGCCGCACAGCGCCAGCAGCAGCGGCACGCGGCAGCGGTCCGCTGCCGGCAGGTGCGGCAGTGCGGCCCGCCCGATCGCCAGGAGCAGCACGAAGTTCAGGCCGTGCAGCGCCCCCATGATGAAGCCTGTCACCGGGCCCGGCAGCGCCTGCACCAGCAGGTAGTACAGCATGTCCAGCGTGGGGTTGAAGTAGCCCTGGAACTGCCCTGGCGCCAAGTCGAAGCCGAGCCGGCCATGCAGCGCCGCGAACGGCGCGTACAGATGGTAGTTCTTCATGTCCCACCCGTCGTCCTGCCCCAGCAGCACGGACAGCAGGCCGAACACGAAGGGGACGAGCCAGGCCGCCTTGCGCAGCGCGCCGGCCGAATTTAGGGACGCGCTGCGGCGCTCGTACCAGGCCTCCAGCCTGGCCAGCAGCGACGCGCCCATCATGCCGCCGCGCTGTGGCGCGGGGCCGCCGGTACCGCCGTGGCGGCCATCGGCACGGACAGGTAGGCAAACCTCTTCTGCTCGATGCGCGACTTCGTTACGGCATCGAGGATGATGCCGCAGGCAAGCAGGATCATCCCGAACAGCATCAGCGCCGTGCACAGCACCGCCGTCGGCAGGCGCGGCACCAGGCCGGTAGCGAGCCAGGTCATCACCAGCGGCACGGCCAGCCCGAACGAGGCGAGCGCGCAGACCAGGAAGCCCAGCGAATAGAACGCCAGCGGGCGCTCCGACTTGAACAGGCGCAGGATCGTCAGCAGGATGCGTGCGCCGTCGCGGTATGTGGACAGCTTGCTGAACGAGCCTTCCGGACGCGACTTGTATTCCGTCTGCACTTCAGCCACCGGCATGCGCAGCCCCAGCGCGTGCACCGTCAGTTCCGTTTCGATCTCGAAGCCGGTGGAATGCGCCGCGAACGACTTGACGTAGCGGCGCGAGAACACGCGGTAGCCGGACAGGATGTCGCTGAAGGTGCGGCCGAACAGCGCGGACACGCAGCCCGTCAGCAGCCGGTTGCCGAAGCGGTGGCCGAAGCGGTAGGCTGCTTCCTCCTGCGTGACGCGGCTGCCCACCAGCATGTCGATGCCCTCGGCCAGCAGCTTCTCCACCATGCGCGGCGCGGCGCTGGCGTCATAGGTATCGTCGCCATCGACCATGACATAGGCATCCGCTTCCACGTCGGCGAACATGCGGCGCACCACGCTGCCCTTGCCCTGTGCCGGCACGTGGTGGACGGTGGCGCCGGCGGCACGCGCCACCCGCGCCGTGTCGTCGGTCGAGTTGTTGTCGAAGACATGGATGCGGGCGGCAGGCAGGACGGCACGGAAGTCGCGCACGATCGCGGCAATCGTGGTGGCCTCGTTATAGCAGGGCACCAGCACGGCAATGCGCGCGTGGGAAAGGTCGGTCATGACAGGCGGGCTGATGGACAAACCGCCATTATAGTTTCGTCCACTGGCCAGGCATAGCTTCATACCGCCTTCAGCGGCATGCGGCCTGCTTGGCATGGTACTGGCACCGCAATATTGGCAGGGGGACCTGGCCGCCGGCGCCGCAGCCAATCAGCTGGCGGCGCGCAAGTGCCTGGCCAGGTCGGCGATGCGGTAGGGCTTGCCGACCAGGGGGAACTCGTGCGGATCGACGGGCTCGCCCTGCAGCACCCCCTGCGGGTAGCCGGAGGCGATGATGATCTTCACCGCCGGCCAGCGCTGGCGCACCGTGCGCGCCAGGTCCACGCCCGTCATCCCGTTCGGCATCATCAGGTCCGTGAACACCACGTCCACGTCCGCGTGCCGTTCCAGCATCTGCAGGGCCGCCACGGCATCGGGCGCCGTCAGTACCTGGTAGCCCATGGTCTCGAACAGGTCGCTGGCCACGGCCATCACCAGCTGGTCGTCTTCCACGATCAGCACGCGCTCCGGCCGCGCCGTGCTGACTTCTTCCGAGGGTGCCGCGTCGGTGGCCGGCAGGTACACGCTGATGGCCGTGCCCTGGCCCGGCACCGTGTCGATGCGCACGTCGCCGCCGGACTGCGTGATGAAGCCGTACACCTGCGACAGCCCCAGGCCCGTGCCCTTGCCCACCGGCTTGGTGGTGAAGAACGGCTCGAATGCGCGCGCCACCACGTCCGGCGGCATGCCGGTGCCGGTATCGCGCACCGTCACGCGCACGTAGTCGCCGGCCGGCAGCGTGCCCACTTCCCGTTCCGCCAGCCGCACATTGCGTGTCTCGAGGCGCAGCGACCCGCCATTCGGCATCGCGTCGCGCGCGTTGACGACGAGGTTCAGCACCGTGGCCTCGAAGCGTGCCTCGTCGACGACGATGTTGGCCAGCCGCGGCGCCAGGTCGAACTCGAACGACACCTGCGGCCCGCTGGCGCGGCGCAGCACGGGCTCGAAGCTGCCGATCAGCGCATTGGCCTGGTGGGTGGCCGCTTCCAGCGGCTGCTGCCGCGCGAACGACAGCAGCTGCTGCGTGAGCATCGCGCCCCGCTCCACGGCGCGGCGCATGCTGTCGAGCACGCGCATTGCCGGCCCTTGCGGCTGCTGCGCGTTCAGGATGTCCACGCCGGAGGACAGCACGGCCAGCAGATTGTTGAAGTCATGCGCGATGCCGCCCGTGAGCTGGCCGATTGCTTCCATCTTCTGCGCCTGGAACAGCGCGTTGCGGGCCTGCTCGAGCGACTCGGCGGCAGCGCGCTGCTCGGTGATGTCGCGGGTGATCTTGGCGAAGCCGATCAGCTCCCCTGCCTCGTCGCGGATGGCGTCGATCACGGCATGCGCGAAGAAGCGGCTGCCGTCGCGGCGCAACCGCCAGCCCTCGCTTTCGAAGCGGCCTTCGCGGGCAGCCGTCTCCAGCGCGCGTTCCGGCACGCCGGATTCGCGGTCCTCGTCCAGGAAGAAGCGGCGGTAATGGGTGCCCACCACCTCCTCCTGCGAGAAGCCCTTGATGCGCTGCGCGCCGATATTCCAGTTGGTGATCTCGCCCAGCGGCGACAGCATGTACAGCGCGTAGTCGGTCACGCCCTGCACCAGCAGGCGGAAATGCTGCTCGCTCTGGCGCAGCGCCTCCTGTGCGGCGCGGCGCTCGGTGATGTCGCGCGTGATCTTGGCAAAGCCCAGCAGCGTGCCGTCCGGCTGGCGGATCGGGTCGAGCACGACGCTGGCCCAGAAGCGGGTACCATCGTTGCGCACGCGCCAGCCTTCGCCTTCGAAGCGGCCTTCGTTGCGCGCGGTGGCCAGCGCCTTTTCGGGCAGGCCGGCGGCGCGGTCCTCCTCCGTGTAGAAGCGCGAGAAGTGCGCGCCCATGATCTCGTGCGCCTTGTAGCCCTTGAAGCGCTCGGCGCCCGTGTTCCAGCTGCTGACATGGCCGTCCGTGTCCAGCATGTAGATTGCATAGTCACTGATGCTGGCAACGAGCAGCTCGTAACGCTGCTGGAAGTCCGGCAGGGCCGGCTTCTCCGGAGGCGGCGCGACGGGAAGTGACATTGGAGTCATCGTGTTCCGCTTTGGACGAATGGACCCAGATTGTAACGCCATCCGTGCGTTGTCATCTAACACTCGCGCGTACCATCGGGTCTGTCTTGGACAGGAGTTTATTGATGTGGCGATTGATCTACAGGGCCTGCGTGCTGGGCGGCCTTGCCGCCGCCCCGGTGGTGCAGGCACAGGAAGCGGCTTCCGGGCCGATGCAAAGCGTGGCGGTGACGTCCACCCGCGACCCGGTCGACAAGTCGTACCGCCGCATGCTGCGCGGCATGGACCGCTTCGCGCGCCAGCAGCCCGCACTCGCACCGGGGGCCACCCTGCGCTTCCGGCTGCTGCCCCGCCTGGACACGACGCGCATGGACGGCATCGACCTGAAAGTGGTGGGCGACAGCGTGGCGTTGCCCGTGCCGGTGGCGCCGGACCACAGCTTCACGCTGGAACGTAACGACCAGGCGGGGCGCGAGGATGCGGCGCTGGTGGCAAACCGCCGCACCACCAGCATGACGTGGCGCGCGGACGTGCGCAGCCCCGGCGTACCGGACGGCATGCGGCGCCTGGGCGACCTGCGGCTGGAGTGCCTCGTTGGCGTGGAGGCGGGCCTGGTATCGAACAACGCGCATCTGTTCGCGTGGCTGGGCGACCTGCTGACGAACCCCGACAAGGTGTGCGCCGACCCGGACGGCCGCTACCTGTTCTTCACCGAGCGGCCCGTGTTCGCCATCACGCTGCACCGCCCGGGCGCGCCGGAAGGCACGCCGGCGCCGCTGCACGCGCTGTACGCGGGCGGCACCGTGAAGCCGGCCGACCTGCCCTTCTGCGACTGCCAGGTGCTGCTGGACCGGAGCTACTATGCGCCGGTCTGGGACGGCGCGTGGCCGGACGACACGCTGCTCTCCTTCGAGTACATGGACGATCCCGCGCCGCCCGATGCCCCGGCCGTTCCCGGCATCGCTGCCGGCCAGTCGCGCGAGGAAGTGCGCGTGGTGCTGGGTGCCGGCAGCGTCGTCGCCTTCCGCGATGGCCGCGAGGCGTGGCTGTATCCGCGCGCGGACGACCGCAAGGCGGCAGGCAAGCCGGAATACCTGGTGCTGTTCGATGCGGAAGGCCGCGTCCTGAAGAGCCGCCTGCGCCCGCGCTGACGCCTCAGGGCGCGCGCTGCGCACTGATCGGCAGGCGGCGCAGGTCGTCCAGCACGGGCACGATGGCCAGCAGCACGAGCAGCAGCGCCAGCGGCACCACGGCCGCATAACCCAGCCGCGCGAAGCCGATGGCGCCGGCCACTCCACCCGTGAAGAAGCCCAGCGCCAGCACCACGAGCAGCCGCAGCCGCGCGCGGTTGGCCGCCACCGGCGGCATGCCGGCGCCATTCGGGTACAGCGCGCGGCCCAGTTCGATGCCGATGTCCGTCATCACGCCCGTCATGTGGGTGGTGCGGATTTCCGCATTGGAGAGCTTGGTGATCACGGCGTTCTGCAGGCCCATCATGAAACACAGCAGCATGACGGTGACCGGCACGATCAGCACATGCAGGGCTGCCAGCCGAGCGCCCAGCACCCCGAACGACAGCATCAGCACCGCCTCGACCAGCAACGGCAGCGCATACACGCTGTGCAGCGCGCGCCGGCGGCCGAAATTTACCAGCAGCGCGCAGCACGCCGCGCCGCCGACGAAGGCCGCCAGCGCACCCAGCCCGGCGGCGGCCAGATCGATGGCGCCCAGCGCCACGTCGTCCGCCATGCCCGCCACGATGCCCGTCATGTGGGAGGTATAGCGCTGCACGGCCACGAAGCCGCCCGCATTGGCCGCCCCGGCGACAAAGGCCAGCACGGCCCCCAGGTGCCGGTTGCCGCCGGGTTCGCGCCGGCTGCCGGTCAGGCGGCGTGCGTAGTTGATGGGCATGGCAGCTCCAGGTCGCAAAATCCCAAAGTACACCGGCCACCGTGGGACGGTCAACGGCCGGGCTGTGCGGCAGCTGATGCGTTATCGGTCCGCGTCCAATGCAAACGACTAGGCAAACCCGCAACTTGGCTGCTATAATTGCGCGCCTTGGCCTGGTAGCTCAGTTGGTAGAGCAGAGGATTGAAAATCCTTGTGTCGGTGGTTCGATTCCGCCCCGGGCCACCAAGAACAGTGTCGAACAAAACGCCAACCCATGCAGGTTGGCGTTTTTGTTTGTGCCGCTGTTTTCTTGCTCCACGTGACGACTGCAGGCGGCCATGACTGCAACACCCTGGCCGATACCCGGGATGCATGTGACGCAGTGGTCGAATGATATATTATTGACAAGCTCAGCGCCTCCCATGTTTATCGGCCAGATTTGCAACGGGCCCTGATTCCGTCAACATTCAGACCAAGCGACCCGATCCCATGAAGACCTTCATCGCCTCCCTCCTCGCCCTCTGTTCCGCAACGGCGTTTTCGGCCGAACCAGCGCTGCTGGAAGACGCGCTGTCCTGCAAGCTCAAGGACAATCAGGTGGCTTCCCTCATGCGCGAGCTCGCCACGCGGCAGCCAGCCTTCGCGAAGCCGGCCACGCAATACGGCGCGCCTGCGGCCGACGTCTACCAGTTGAACAAACCAGCCTCCGCATTGGGTTACTCGTCGGCCGAAATTGTCGTCACGCCCGGGCGGATCCTACTGGCTGTTCCAGCCGAATCGGTTGCCAAGGCGATTGCCAAACTCAAGCTGGAAGAAGATTCATATGGCCCGGCCAGCCGGCTGGTACGTCCCACCGTCAGCATCGTCGCATTCCAGCTCACGCATAAATCCCTTCAAAACAAGTTGCTGGTGGGCTGCGAGTATGCCAGCGCTGATGCGGCGGCGTGGATCGGGCAATAAAGCTTTTTAAAGGGAAGCATTGAACCTTTTAAGCGAAGCAATGCCTTCGTAAAATTTTTATTGCCCAGTCGATATATTTCCAATAGAATTGCTTTGTTACAAAAATCTTAACTCCATTAGAGAGTGCGGGCTCGTTCCTTCAGCCGCTAACAATCCACCACTAGGGCAACAAAAATGAAAGTATTTCCGCTCGTCGCAATTGCGGCCGCGTTTCTCGTTACCGGATGCGCCTCGGTCAACATGGCATCGAAAGAAGAATCCGCCAAGGCAAAGCAGTTCGCCGCGCCCGCCACGAATAATGCTGGCCTGTACGTCTACCGTAACAGCTCGTTCGGCGGTGCCCTGAAAAAGGATATCTGGATCGACGGCAAATGCCTTGGCGAAAGCGCGCCGCATGTATTCTTCTTCACCGAGGTCGAAGGCGGCAAAACTGTCAAACTCTCGACCGAGTCGGAGTTCTCTCCGAATGACCTGAGTCTGACTGTCGATGGGGGTAAAAATTATTTTGTCCGCCAATATATCAAGATGGGCGTATTCGTCGGTGGCGCGGGCGTGGAACAGGTTTCCGAGCAACAGGGCATGACCGATATCGCCAAGCTTGAATTGGCCACCGCTGGCACTTGCAGCGGCGCTCGGTAATTACCACCCCTCGGTAGATGCACGCCGAAATAAAACGCCGACCTCCATGGGTCGGCGTTTTTGTTTCGAAAGGCTATCGCGCTGGCTGGTCTATCGGGATCATCCCGATCGTCCCCAGCCACGTCTCCACCAGCGCCGGCCATTTCGTGATCGGAAACTTCGTCGGTCGCAGCCCGAATGCATGTCCGCCCTGGGCATACAGGTGCATCTCGACCGGCACGCCCGCTTTCTTCAGCGCGGCGTGATACAGCAGTGAAAATTCGACCGGGTCCACCGGATCGTCCTGCGCATGGACCAGGAACGTTGGTGGCGTCTTGCCGGTCACGCGGAGGGTGGGATTCAGCCGTGACAGGTCTTCCTTGTAGTTGACCGACATGTGCCCCGGATAGAGCGCCACGGCGAAATCGGGGCGGCAGCTTTGCCTGTCCGCCGCGTCGACCGGCGCATAGATGCGCTTCTGGTGCGTGCTGACGGCCGCAACCAGATGGCCGCCCGCCGAGAAGCCCAGCACGCCGACCTTCTTCGGATCGATGCCCCACTCGGCGGCGCGATGGCGCAGCAGGCCCATGGCGCGCTGGGCATCCTGCAGCGCGGTATGCACCCTGGGGATGACGCGCCGGTCGAGCACCGGATCCCAGTGCGGCCCCGATCCCGGCACGCGGTACTTCAGCAGCACGCACGTCACACCGATCGAGGTGAGCCAATCGCACACCTCCGTGCCCTCCAGGTCCATTGCCAGACCCCGATAGCCACCGCCCGGAAAAACGATCACGGCAGCACCCGTGTTGCCGCTCGCAGGCGGGTAGACCGTCATCGTTGGGCGCGTGACATGCTGCACTTCCAGCCACGGCCTGCCGGCGACCGGGCGGTCATCGCGCAGCGTGACGTCGTCTTCCGGGCCCGTGACGCTCTTCGCATCCGGTATGGCGCCGGGCCAGAGAGGCAGTTGGCGGTGGCCGTCGGCGGGCTGCCACGGAGCCGCAGGCACGCTGCTGCAGGAAATGGCAAGGACGAGTGCGAGAAGAGATTTCAAGGCGTCTTCCAAGAGTCGGGGTTGAACGAATTCACAGCGGACGGCGATCGACTCTATCCCACGTAGCAGGAAAAATCGGTGTCACGGTGACGAACCTGCCCAGCCGAGGGACGGGCCAGGGTGGCCTAACGAACAATCTTCATTAGTGAAATAGTTTATACTGAATATATTACTGCTGAGAAATGTCCTCGCTTCTTCCAGCCACGCCAGCCCGTCGTCGTCCTGCGACGACCCTCATGGGTGCCGCGTCCCTGCCCTCTAGCGCAAACCATTTTTCGGAAAGGTACTCAACATGGTTTCGACCACCCTCCCCGCGGCTTCCACGGCGCCGCCCGATACGAAGGAAAGCCGCTTTGTCTTCAAGGTTGCCATTGCCGCCACCATGGGCGCCCTGGCGTTCGGCTACGACACAGGTGTCATCTCGGGCGCCCTGCCCTTCATGTCCGCGCCGCCGGAAACCGGCGGTCTCGGCCTGAATCCGCTGACCGAAGGCCTCGTCACTTCCGCCCTCGTCTTCGGTGCCGCCTTCGGTTCGCTCATGGCCGGCACGCTGTCGGACAAGTACGGCCGCCGTACCACGCTGCTGGGCCTGTCGCTCGTGTTCCTGATCGGCGTGCTGGGCACCACGTTCGCCCCGTCGGTGGCGATGATGGTCGTGATGCGCTTCGTGCTGGGCCTGGCCGTGGGCGGCGCCTCGGCCACGGTGCCCGTCTTCATCGCCGAGATGGCCGGGCCCAGCCGGCGCGCCCGGCTCGTCAGCCAGAACGAGCTGATGATCGTCAGCGGCCAGCTCATCGCCTACATCCTCAATGCGGCGCTGGCGCACTTCTCCGGGTCACCCCACGTGTGGCGCTACATGCTGGCGATTGCCGCGGTGCCGGCCGTCCTGCTGGGACTGGGCATGCTGCTGGTACCCGCCTCGCCGCGCTGGCTGGCCAGCAAGAACCGCATGCGCGAGGCCCGCGCGGTGCTGGAGAAAATCCGCTCGAGCGACCGGCAGGTCGAGAAGGAACTGGCCGAGATGGTCCAGCTGAACAAGATCGAGCACGAGCAGGCCGGCTGGTCCGCCGTGCTCGGCACGCCATGGATCAGGAAGCTGCTGTGGATCGGCGTGGGCCTGGGCTTCGTGGCCCAGTTCACCGGCGTGAACGCCTTCATGTACTTCACGCCGATCATCCTGACCTCGACCGGTCTCGGCACGAATGCCGCGCTCACCGCCACCATCGGCAACGGCGTGGTGGCCGTCATCGCCACCTTCATCGGCATCTGGCTGATCGGAAAGCTGGGACGGCGCCAGATGCTGCTGTCCGGTCTCGGCTTCGTGATCGCCTCGCAGGCCGCGCTGGGCGCCGTGCTGCTGTTCATGTCGGACGGGCTGCTGAAAAGCTATGCCGCGCTGGCCTGCATCCTGTGCTTCCTGCTGTTCATGCAGATGCTGATCTCGCCGGTGTACTGGCTGCTGATGTCGGAACTGTTCCCGATGCACCTGCGCGGCGTGCTGACCGGCACCGCGGTGGCCTGCCAGTGGGTCTTCAACGGCCTGGTTGCGCTGCTGTTCCCCCTGGCGATGGCGCAGTTCGGCAGCGCCACGTTCTTCATCTTCGCCGGCATCAATGTGCTGTCGCTGATCTTCGTCGCCACGTGCCTGCCGGAGACCAAGGGCCGTTCGCTGGAGGGGCTGGAAAAGTATCTGGAGAAGGAACTGCGGGCCTGAGGTAAAGTCGGGCGCATGACAAAAATGCGCAAGAAGTCCGAGCTGCCGTCGAAGCCCTGTGCCCACTGCCTGCTGCCTTTCACGTGGCGCAAGAAGTGGGAGCGGGATTGGGAACAGGTCAAATACTGCTCGGAACGCTGCCGCCGCGCTGCCAGGCCGGCGGCAGCGGATTGAGCGAATTGCCGGCACCTGCCATGCATTACTGCGCCGCGACCTTCAGGTGCTCCACCTCGAACGTCGACTCGCCGAACGTCTCCTTCTCGAACTCGCCCGTCAGCTCGACGACCGTGGTGTGATCGACCTTCACGCCGGCCGGGAAGTTCTCGTTGTCGATCTCCACCGTGATCCTGCCGCTCTGGTCGGCGAACTCGTATTTGTCGCCACCCTTGTGGCTCAGGATGCGGCCTTTCAGGCGTGCGTGCTGGTCGTCCTTGCCATTGGCCAGCAGGTCCTTCGCCGTCATCAGCGGCACGCCGGACGGGCCTGCGTAACCGCCGGCGGCCGGTGCCGCTGCGGGTGCCGGCGCAGGCTTGGCGGAAGGGCCGGTATAACCCGACTGGGCAAACGCGACGGCGCTGGTGGCGATGACGGCGGTGAGGCAGGAAAGTTGCAGGAAGCGTTTCATGGTCGGTCCTTTGTGAAGTAGGCAGCCCGCAGTGTGGCGGGGACAGGTGCATTACACCTCCGGGACATGAACTCAATCTTAAGGAACTCGGGAAGATGCGGCAGGCGGCCAGTCGAGCGTGATGCCGAGCCCGCGGCCATTGATGCCGGGGCCGAACGACAGCCCGATGCCGTGCAGCTCGGCGATGCGCCGCACGATGGACAACCCCAGTCCGCTGCCGCCCTGGCCCTGTCCCAGCACGCGGAAGAAGCGCTCCGTCAGCCGGCGGCGGCTGCCCTCGTCCACACCAGGGCCGTCGTCGCGCACGACGATGCGGGGCTGGCCACTTTCGCTCGTGGCAACGACCTCGATGCGGCTGCCGTCCGGACAGTAGCGCAGCGCGTTGTCGACCAGGTTGCGCAGCACGATCTCCAGCAGTGGCGGGTTCGCGGTCACGCTGGTCACGCCGCACTGCACGGCCAGCGTGATGCCGCGCCGCGAAGCTTCCACCGCGTGCGCAGCGGCCAATTGCTCCAGCAGCGGCGGCAGTGGCACCGTCTGCGTCGACAACTGCTCGCGGCCCAGCGGGTCGAGGCGGGCCAGCGTCAGCAGGCTGTCGACGAGCGCCGTGCTGCGGCCGATGTCCTGCCGCAGCTTCTGGAAGGGCGCGACCAGATCGGGATGCTGCCGCTGCAGCAGCTGAACGTGCATGTGCAGTCCCGCCAGCGGCGTGCGCAGTTCGTGGGCGGCATCGGCCGTGAAGCGGCGTTCGGCCTGCAGCGCGCCATCGAGCCTGCCCAGCACATCGTTCAACGCGCCGACGATCGGCAGGAGCTCCCTGGGCTGGCCTTCGATGACGACAGGCGCCAGGTCGTTCGGTGTCTTGGCTGCAATGGCGGTGGCGGTGCGGCGCAGGGGCTGCAAGACCCGCCCGGCGAGGAACCAGCACACCAGCGCCAGCAGCATGAGGAAGCCCAGCACCGGCAGCCACAGGTGCTCGGCCAGTTCCGCCAGGATGTCGTAGCGCTTCGCATACTTCTGGCCGACCTGCACCTCGACATGACGGGCTTCGTCGCGCACCACGAACACGCGCCAGCGGCGGCCATCGATCCGGGCATCCGCAAAGCCATCGTCGTCGTCGAAGCCCGTCACAAACGGCCGGTCCGGGGCCCCGCTGGTGCGCCGCAGGACACGGCCTTCGGCCACGATCTGGTACTGCATGTCCACCTTGCGGCCATGGCCGTTGTCCGCACGGGCCTGTGCCAGCAGGCCGCGCTCTTCCCAGTCGGTGGTGGCGGCCATGATCATCTGGCCGGATTCTTCCAGCGCATCGTCGAACACGTCATTGGTTTCCTGCCAGGCGATGACGGTGACGATGCCCAGGCTCGCCAGCCACAGCACGACGCTCGCCACGAGGATCGCGACGAGCAGGCGACGCCGCAGCGACCACGGTGCCTCAGGCTTCATCGTTCTTCAGCCGGTAGCCCAGCCCGCGCACGGTGACGATGCTGTCGCTGCCCAGCTTCTTGCGCAGGTTGTAGATGTAGACCTCGATGGCATTGCTCTCCACCTCGTCGCCCCAGCCGTACAGCGTTTCCTCGATCTGCGCGCGCGTGACGATGCCGTTCCGGCGCAGCAGCAGCGCGTACAGCACGTTGTACTCGCGCGCCGTGAGCGGCACCGGCTGGCCGTGTTGCGTGGCCTGCTTCGTTTCGAGGTTGAGGGCGATATCGCCGTGTACCAGTTCGTTGCTGACCTGGTCCGCGCCGCGCCGCACGGCCGCCCGGATACGCGCCGACATCTCTTCCAGTTCGAACGGCTTGACCAGGTAATCGTCCGCCCCCAGGTCCAGGCCTTCCACGCGGTCCGCCAGCGCATTGAACGCCGTGATCAGGATGATGGGAACGCGGTTGCCTGCCGCGCGCAACGACGCCAGCAGCGCATCGCCGGACAGGCCGGGCAGGCCGCGGTCGAGCAGCACGCAGTCGTAGCGGTGCGTCTTCAGGGCCGTGTCGGCAGAGTCGCCGCGCTGGACCCAGTCCACCGCATGATGGTCCAGCCGCAGCCAGGCCTGGATGGTTTCGCCAAGGGAGGTATCGTCTTCGGCCAGCAGGATGCGCATCGGGGAAAATCCGGACAGGTAAAACGGCAGTATGGTGGAATTCTCGGCAGCCAGTCTGCAATGCCGACATGAAGCGGATCTGAAGTGCCGATACCGGCACCTGCAATGAACAACGCCACCTTCTGGTGGCGTTGTGGTCAGCGCGGTCGGCTACCGCCTTGTCTCAATGCGCGGCGTAGCCGGTAATTATCGGCAATCACCGAGACCAGTGCCAGCAGCAGGAGAACAGGCCACGCATCCTGGCCCAGATAGTGCCAGAAACTCCAGGCAACCGCCGCCATGACCAGCGCAGCCAGAATCAGGAGCAGGCGATCCTTCATCGGCGCACCGCTGCGAGCCGGTAGGATCGACGTCCAGCCATTTTGCCATCGTGGATTCCGGGCCAGCGCCGTAGATGGGCGCGCAGCCATGTCCGCTCCAGACGGTTTCAGCGTGCTGCCAGCAGGGCATCGGTCAGCGATGTACCGCCAGCCAGGCTTCGCCCTGTGGCGACGGCGATACTGCCAACGACCGCACCAACATAAAACGCTGCCGAAAGGGTAGCAACAGTGCCAAGCTTTTCGAGCCTTGTCCCAACGACGATCAGCTCTTTCACCGTAATACTGCGGCCGGATTTGTCCAGATGCGCAACGAAGATCGCAGCATGCCCAATGCGGCCTGCAGGCTACCAAACAGCGATTCGGGGGCTGGCAAACCCAGGTCTTCCATGTTCTCTTTGAGATAGCGATAAAAGTCCGACATGCTTAGCTCTCCAGGAAAGAATATCGGGCAACCTTATCCCCTATCGGGCAGTGCTGTTTGCGGTCTGTCACCGGATTGCAGAAGCTCGGGCCATGGCCCGGCCATCAAGGCGCCGGCTGCGCAAAGATCGCCTGCAGATCGTCCGCATTGAAGACCGATGCCATGTCCCCCTCGGCGGTCAGGAGGGCGTTGGGTGAAGTCGCCATCGAAGGCAATCCCGCGACGGCTGCCGTCGAGATAGATCCCCACACCATAAACATGGGTGCCGCTGCCGGCGACAGTACCTTCGACATAGCCATCCTCCCATCGGATGGAAAGGACATTGCCGCGGCGCGCATAATCCTCGCCCCGCGCAAAGGTGCCGGGGTCGAACTGCCTGCGCAGGTCGTCGGGAGTGAATTGCATGGTGAAGTGGCGCTGATCGGGACCGATGCGCCATTATCACCGACGAGCAGGTGGTTACTCGTCTTCCGGCTCTTTCGGTGTCTTCGGGGCGCGCGCGTCGACCTTCGCTGGCGGGCGGCCTTTCGCCGCGCGGCGCTCGAACAGCGCCTTGGCATCCTTGTGCGCCTGCTCAACGGTGCGCAGCGACTCGTCTTCGTCGTGGGCCACGAAGAATTCGTGGTCCTGGGCGACGACCACCATCTTCACGGCGTCCTTCTCGGCCACATTGTATTTTTCGAAGATCAGCGTGGTGACTTCGTCCAGGTATTCTTCGTAGGTCATGATGGCGGCTCCAGGGTGTGCGCGGTTCGAGGCGGCATTGTAGCGCCGATGGCAGAACGCCGGCTCGCGCCGGCGTTCCTTACTGCGATGTGCCGGCTTGCGCCGGCGTTTTCTGCTGCGGTAATGCGGCCTTTAGTTCAGCGGCACCGTGATGGCCTTGCGGACAGCCACGCAACGCGCGTCTTCCTGCTGACGCTCCAGCAGCGCACGCCGTGTGCCGGCAGACAGGTCCTTCGCCTGCGCGGCCAGGTCGGCCAGGCGCTGCGCGCTTTGCGGCGTGCAGGTGGCCGGGATCATCGATACGCCGTAGGAGCGCATGTAGACGGGGCCGCTGGCCTTGTCCAGCTGCGGCAGCTGTGCCAGGCGCTGCGCGGCGGACTGCTCGCCCAGCGTCGAGGTCTGCGCGGCCGGGTACAGGTTTTCCATCGCCGTGCGGATGCGCGAAAACGGCAGCTTCGATCCCTGGTCGGCGATCTTCGCCAGCCATTCCGTCTTTACCGCCGCATCGGGACGCGCCACCTGCGCCGCCAGTGCAGAGGCCTGGCCTGCATCGGACTTGTCGCGCGCTTCCTCGGCCGCCAGCAGCTTTGCCGCATCCGGATAGGCACGGGCCGACAGCTGGCGCACGATATTCCAGCGCACGTCCTGGTTGATGGTCACGCCCTTCGGCACGCCGCGTCCGTCGAACAGGCCGGCCAGGCGGTCCAGCGCCGCCTTGCTGCTGGCGACGTGGATGTGCGCATCGAGCCAGCGGCGGCGGAAGTTCTCGTCCTTGCCCGTCTGGACGCCCTGCCACGTCATGGCTTCCAGCGCCTGCAGCGTCTTGCCGGTGTAGGCAGACGTCGGTGCCATCACCTGCAGATAGTCGGCGCTCTGCGCCATCATCGTCAGCACGGCGCCAAGCTGCGCGTAATCCGGCTCATGCGGCGCGTTGGCCAGCACGGCCTGCACGAACTCGTTCAGCGGCAGTTCCGCATCGCGCACGCCGTCCCACAGGCTTTGCCACAGCATGGAGCGCAGCAGCGGTTCGCCGACCTGGCCGATATCCTTGCGCGCGGTGGCGAACGAGCGACCGTCCAGCTTCACTTTCGCATAGCCCCAGTCTTCATAGTTCGGATAGACGAACTCCGGGCATTGCGCGCCGCGCAGTTCGGGCACGTCCGTGCTGGCGCCCTTGTAGGTGATGGCCACCTTGCGGTCCAGCTTCAGCGTTTTGCCGGCGTGGCGCAGCAGTGCCACCTGCACGCGCTGTTCGCGCAGCACCGGATACGCGGCCGGCGCGGTCTGGACGATGCTGAACGCATCCACCTTGCCGGCCTTGCATGTGTAGCTGGCGGTGATCGTGTTCACGCCGGGCTGGTACAGCCAGTCCTGCGTCCATTGCGTCAGGTCGCGGCCGGCCGCGGCACCGAGGCTGCCGATGAAGTCGTCCAGTTTGGCGTTCTGGAACTGGTACTTCACCAGGTAGTTGTGCACGCCGCGGCGGAACGGTTCTTCGCCCAGCAGGTGGCGCAGCTGCTTGAGCGTCGAGGCGCCCTTCGAATACGTGATCGCATCGATATTGTCGAAGGCGTTGCCGGTGGTGGCGACGGGCACTTCGATCGGGTGCGTGCCGGGCGACTGGTCCAGTTTATAGGCCGCCGTCTTGCCCTGCGTGTAGAAGGACTCCCAGGCGTTCTTGAACTCCGTCGACTCGGCCACGCCCAGCGTGCCCATGAAGGACGCGAAGCTCTCGTTCAGCCACAGGCCGTTCCACCACTTCATCGTCACCAGGTCGCCGAACCACTGGTGCGCCATTTCGTGCAGCAGCGTGGAGGCCAGGCCGCGGCGCTGGTCGGTCGTCATCTTGTCGCGGTGCAGGAAGCGCTTTTCGGCGAACGTGACGGCGCCGGCGTTTTCCATCGCGCCGTACAGGAAGTCCGGCACCAGCAGCTGGTCGTACTTCTCGTACTGGTAAGGGATGCCGAAGTATTCGTCGAAGAAGGTGAAGCCCTGCTTGGTGTACTTGAACCACTCTTCCGGCTCCACCTGCGCGGCGACCGACTGGCGCGCCATCAGGCGCAGCGGGTACTTGCCCGTGTTGTCTTCCCAGACTTTATAAGGACCGGCGTGCATGGAGAAGTTATACGGCGACAGCTTCTTCGACACGGGGAACGTCCAGCGCTTGCCGCCGGCGGCATCTTCCACCTTCGTTTCGCGCGTGGTGGAGACGACGATCCAGTCCGCCGGTGCCGATACGTTCACCTGGTAGGTCGCCTTCAGGTCCGGCTGGTCGAACAGCGCGAACATTTGGTGCGCGGCGGCCGGCTCGAAGTGCGAGTAGGTATAGACGCGGCCATCAACGGGGTCGACCATCCGGTGCAGGCCTTCGCCGTTGGTGCTGTGGGGGCGCTCGAAGCTGACGACGACCGTGTTGCGGCCCGACTTCAGGTTCGCCGCGGCCAGCGTGATGAACGAGTTGTCGTACTGCGGCGCGACGGTCTTGCCGTTCACGATGAGCGACTTGATGGTGGCCTTGTCCAGGTCCACGGTCAGCGGCTTCGATGCGTCGTTCAGGTCGAACTGCAGCGTGGTGGTGGCCGCGAAAGTCTCCTTGCCGGTCAGCGTGAAGTCCAGCTGGTAGGCCACGTTCGAGACGCGCGCGGAACGGGCTTCGGCATCGGCCTGCGACAGCCATTGTTTTTCCGTGGCGGGCGCACCGGCCGCCAGAACGGCGGGCGCGCCCACCAGCAGCGAGGAACCGAGAGTCAGGGCTACGGCTTGCGATAAAAGCGATTTCATCCTTATCCTTGTGAGATGTCCGCGCCCAGTCGACCCCCGAGTGGGCGGCGCGGGGATGATACCATCTGCGATTCACGCAACTGTCATCATTCGCCCATGTCCATTGCCCTGGAATCGCCGGACCAGCCCGACGTCCACGCGCTGATCGCCGAGCTGGATGCCTACCTGTATTCGCTCTACCCGGCCGAGAACGTGTACGCGCTGGACCTCACGTCCCTTCTCGAGCCGAACGTGCTGTTCGCGGTGGCGCGCGATGCCGATGGCGCGGCGCTCGGCTGCGCGGCCGTGGTGGTGACGCCGGCTTACGGCGAGATCAAGCGCATGTATGTGCGGCCCGCCGCGCGCGGCCAGGGCGTCGCCCGCCGGCTGATCGACGCGCTGGAATCGGCGGCCGCGGCACAGGGCTGCAGCACATTCGTGCTGGAGACGGGCCCCACGCAGCCGGAGGCACTGGCGCTGTACGAGCGACTCGGCTACCGCTACTGCGGCGCGTTCGGCGACTATCCGGAGCATCCGCTGTCGGTCTTCATGCAGAAGGAGGCGCGGTGAGCTCACGCCCCGATACCGACACGCTGGACGAGCTGCGCACGTTGACGCGCGCGTTCGCGGCGGAGCGCGACTGGCAGCAGTTCCACACGCCGAAGAACCTGGCGATGGCCTTGTCCGTGGAAGTCGCGGAACTGGTGGAGAACTTCCAGTGGCTGCCAACTGGCGCAGCGGAGGAACTGGATGAGCGCAAGCGCGAAGGCATCCGGCACGAGCTGGCCGATGTGCTCCTGTATCTCGTGCAGCTGGCCGACCGGACGGGCGTCGACCTGCGCGCCGCTGCGCTGGAGAAGCTGCGGCTCAACGCCCAGAAGTATCCGGTCGAGCGGGTGAAGGGCGATGCGCGCAGGTATGACGAGTATTGAGCGTTACTTGATCGATGAGATCAGCTTGGCGCCGCAGGCTGTCGAAGCACCGTCATAAACATACTCCTTCCCACGATGCTTATTGCCCGAGCCGTCCGCCTGGATTGGATAGGTGCCCTTGCATTGCGGGCAGAACGTCATGTCGCCCGCCAGTGCGGCAGGCTGGCCCAATACGACGGTGCCGGAGGCTGCAGATAGGACCGTCCCGCCGTGGCTCGTCTTATCGTTCAGCCGGATCACGCCTTTTCCTTTGTGCTTCATCCCGCGCCTCCTGCCGATTGCGCGTCGATATCGCGATTGATGTCCACACCGTCGGCGTCCATGAGGTGCCACGTGACGAGGTTCGCTGGCAGATCCAGTAGCCATGCCTGTTTTGGATCCGGGAAGCGCTGACCTTCGGTGATCCAGCTCTGGCGCCAGTGCTGGTTGATGATGGCGTGCAGAGGATGTTCGGGATCGATCCAGGGTTGCCATATACCGGTTGCCGGACATTTTGTCTCTGCCGCGCACTGCATCAGAGGTTCGGCGTGCGGAACCATGCGAGTCAGGCCGTCCGCTGCATGGATGCGGACGGCCGGATAGTCGTGATCGATCGTCAGCCAGTGTTTCCACACAAGAGATTCGAGCGGAAGGGGCCGGACTCCCTCATCTGAATAAATGATCTGGAATGGCTCGCCTTTCTCATACAAGCCCGGCGCGATCGCTGCGACTTTTCGCTGGAGCTGCTCCGAATCGACGGTCGTTGTGGGCTGCCAGTAGCCAGCAAACGGTGCACGCTTGGCTGCAGTCTGCTCACCGCTGCCCCGGAGGCGGTAGGCACTGTCGAGTGCTTGGCGTCCGGTTTTCTCCGGAACCGCCTCGGGACGGACAGGACGGGGTTTGAGCTTCGCTCCCATGGCAGCCTCGAGCAGAGTGTCCCTATCGCCATTCCAGGTCGGGATGATTGCAGGCGGGAGCGGGAGTATCTTGTCCAGGTTTGGGAAGCGGAAGCGGGGGTTGAACTCGAGTGCGTCGGCAAGCATACGATAACGCTCGCCTCTGGCTTTGTCGGCAAATGGAACAACCATCTCCGACAGGTTACGAGGATGATCAAACTCGATAAAAAGCTTGCCAGCGCAAGTGCTGCAGCCATATTTCACACCTTCATGAAGAATATGAAGAGCTTTTTTTCGGGTCTCTGGCGTGACAGGCCCAAACGTCTTTCCATCAGGGAGTGGCGGCTCAAGATACATATAATGCAACGCATGCGCCGCAGGACCGTAGCCTTGCGAGACTGAGCACTCCAGCATCTTCACCGCAACAGGAATATTTGCCCAATAGCCGGGCAAATTATCGTCAGAAACGGCCCCGAGCCGATCGCCCAAATACGCTTGAGCAGAGGGATCCCCCATCAATGCCGCTTTTTGCAGGAATGCATAAGCTTTTGTCGCATCAGCTCTCACCCCTGTGCCATTCATGTAATAGGTTCCCATACGTTCAAATGCCGCGGGAATACCGGATAGCATCGCCGCCTCCACAATTTTAACTGCATCCTCGGCGCCGTGGGGAGGATCGTATCCTTCTATATAGAATGAAGCAAGATTCAACATGGCTTTCCAATATTTCCTGTCCGCTGCCCTCTTGGTCAATTCGACGATTCGCTTGTAGTCTCTGTCATCAAAATAAATCTCAGGATCTTCGAGAGAAATTGCCTCGGCAAGCCACCGATCCGCTTGCGCATCTACCGGAGGAAGATGATCCACCTCTTTGTTGCACACAAATGATTTCATGTGCGGATTAAAAAAATCAATACTCTGGTTTCTCGGTAACTCTGGATTTGAAATTTTTGCCATTTTTCCATTGCCTCCGAAAGTAAAAATTGAGAACATGAGTGACATCACCATAACTAACGCTAAATATATAAATCGTTTCATGATCACCCATACCTTTTGACAGAGCTACGGCCATCCTGCAAAGGCATTAAAAATCCCTTCATGGCCTTGCTCCGCTTTTGATATTCCTGGTTATTTATCATAAGCTCTGTCCAATCATGGAAAGTGCTTTTCAAATCGGTTTTCGCACACTCTGCGCCGTCCCACGCGCCGCCACTCAGCATCGACCATACCCTTTTTCGCAAGCCTTTGGTTAACACTGGATCGATCGTGGCCATGTTCAGTTCGCTGTCGCCAACCATGCTCCTTTGGTTGAGATTGGCGCTACCAAGCGTGCAAAATACGTCGTCAACCAGCAATAACTTGGAGTGAATATAAATTTCGCGGTAGCGCCATCTCCCTCCGATCATCCCGCACGCATTCAGCATTGCGGTGCAAATCTTTACCCCGAATACATTGCGCAAAGTGTCGACGTTTGGTTTACTAATTTCTTTGGCATGGGCGATAGCCAGTGGTAGTGGCTTTTTACGCCGATACGATGGCGCGAAATTCTGCGCCAATACCTGATCGTTTTCCGATTTAATCAATTTCTCCTGGCCGTTCAACCCTTCATGTTGACCTAGGGTGGCAAGCGCATCATAAGTTCGAGGTATCATTTCCTCTAACTCGGGCATTGGGATGACAATGAAAATGTGCAGCAGCGGCATATCCGACAATGAAGAACCTTTTTTTTGCGCAGCGTCGTTCCAGAGCCTCATGACTTGTTGACGCTTTTTCAATAACCTCTGGCACCATTCTTCATATTGAAAGTACTGATTTTCCACATAAACGTACTTGAACGCCAAGCTGGCGTTATCGGCAGCCTTGAAGTAGATCTCTTGTATCGAGCAGTCTTTTTCAGTGGGTTGGGTACGTATGATTTGTACCGTGCTATCGCTCCCCTCCGGCTTGCGAAGCAGCATCTCAGGAATTGGAAATTTCGACTCTCCGCCATTAAAATCTATTATCGGCTCGCCCACCCCATTCGACCCTGCGCGGCTCTATGCGGACGCAAAGTTGTTGTACAACGAAATGAGCGCGCCGCCACGATCGATTCGACATGCATAGTCCTGGAACGGTTTTATCGAGTCAAAAGTCTTCTGTGGATCTTTATTATCAGGTGCCGGTGAAGGATAAGTTCTTTCCCGTCGCCCCTCTTCGAGATTGTGGTGCGTGGTATCCCAGTAGTCTGTGACTGAATTCAGTCCCATGACATACCCTACAGCTTTCACGCCATTTTTAAAGTCGAAATCGATGAGGATCGGCTTTTGATGATGCGAGCCAAATATCTCCATAAGACCCCGTTAGGGCAAGGATGGCTTGGTGGATTCCGCGCTTATAGCACGATGAATCGATCGAATATCCGCAGAATGAATACGGATTTCCACATTTTCCAGATATTTGGCAAAAGCGGCTTGGTACCAGCTTGCGCAGTACTCTTCCCTTGCCAGCATTGGAATTTCTCTATCCTGATTTTGTGCATGTTTTCGCAGCCATTTCAGGATACCCAGATCATCTGGCGCCTCTTTATCGCCGATCGCTGCTCTGAGATCGGCCAGACTATTTTGCGCACTGAGGCGTTCTGCATCCTTCTTGCGCCCCCCGAAGAATCGCCAGGCATATTCGTCGTGCGTGTACCCTGGCATGTTCGTGACTTTGTGAGCCTGCTTTGCAACCCAGTCGAACCAGACCAGCAGACGCACCTGCACCCCTCGTCGTCCCGCCGCTATCAAAAGGTCGCCGTACGTCTCGCCGCGAGGCCAGGGGCCAGTCGCGCCTCGTTCCAGCTCCATTGCCGGATCAAACCCCCAACAGCAGAGATCAATGCTTTTCTGCGCATTGCGAATCTCCTTAGCGATGTCGGCAAAACCCTCCTCGCCGCATACAAACATCGTCAGCTTGTTGTTGTGCGTGATCGGGTGCGTGACCTTGCCTTTGATGTTCCGGTTCTCCAGCAGCCACTGGGCCGTGCACTTCGCTTCACCGCTCTTCACATCCACATGCGTCGTCTCGCAACGATTGATCTCATCGGTCATACAGCCTCCGTCAGTTCTTGTGGTCGCGGCCGTCGGTCGCGTCGTTCATTGCGCGATAGCCTTGGTTTGACTGGGACTTTTCGCTGCCTGGTTTCGCGGCATCGACGTCGTCGCTGATGTTCAGCGCGAAGTCGTCGCCATTGCCCAGGCGGACCTTGTATTCGGCTCCCGGTTCGTAATCGAATTCCGCGCGGCCTTCCTCATCGGTCAGGTCGACCTTCATTTCGGTTCCGTTCTTGTAAAGAATGTAGGGCGTGTTCGCGTAGGCTTGGCCGACCGCCGAATGCGGCTGCAACAGTGGCCTGAGCTTGGTGGGCTGGTCCGACGTGGTGGACGCTTCCTTCTTCGGCTGTCTCTGCGAAGGCTGGCTACGGTTCTGGGGCCCCAACGTTTCGAAGTTGCAGTGGAACAGTGTGGGCGACTGTGAAAAGACCTGCACCTTGTCGGCGATCTCGATCATCGATCCGGCACCATGCAAGCGGATCCCTTTCCTGCCCCGCAGCTCGATCCAGTCGGCGTCACTGATCAGACGCAGCACCTTCTGTGCGACGATCTCCACCTCATCGGTTTCGGCGCGGATCTCCACCTTGCCGGAAGCCACGATCAGCTTCATGCCGATCTTGTGGACGAAGAGCCGTAGTCCCTGCCGTACGCTTGCGAACAAGCCGCCCTGCGCGCCGATCGAGACGTTCGCACCGGCGGTCAAAGCGATCTGCTCGCCGCCAGTGACGTGGATCGATTGCCCAGCCGTGGCGGCAATCCCTGCGGAACTGGACAACACCACATGCGGTGCCGTCAGTTCGGGAAGCTTGTCACCACTGCCTTGGATGCCATCGTTCTGCGCCTTCAGCGCTGTCGTTGCATCGGATTGGTCGGTGCCGCGGTTGTCGTCATACTGCTGTGCGAGCTGGGCTAATGCGTTGTGCCGTTCGTGAGCCTGCGCGAGGCGCCTGCTTGTCTCTGTCATGGCCTTGACGGCACCAGCACCACCTGTGCGGGATTCCGTGGTCAGCAGCAGCCCCCGCGCCGCCCGCGCAACTCCGTGGCCATCGGTGCGCAACTCGAAACCTTCGCCACGCGCCTCCTTGTGACCGGCAGTTGACTCGAGCCGATGAATGGTCCCCAGCGAGAGCTGGCTATGCAGATGATCGCTGCGCAGTTGCGCCTGGATCTGTCCATTCGTATCATCCAGCACCAGCTGGTTGCGGCGGGTGCCACCGAGTTCTCGGGAGCGCAGGCCGGACAAGGCGCGCTGGCCGGGCAGCTCCCATGGCGCGCGATGCCGTTCGTTGTAGACCACGCCCGTGATGATGGGTCGGTCCGGATTCCCGCCCAGGAACTGGACCACCACTTCCTGCTTCACGCGCGGCAGCCCGATCTGGCCAAGCTCCCCGCCGGCCATCGGCATCGCAACGCGCACCCACGCCGAGCTGTTCTCGTCGTTGCCGCCCTGGCGATCCCAATGGAACTGGATCTTCACCCGTCCGTAGCCATCGGTGTAGATCTCCTCGCCCGGCGGTCCGGTGACGATCGCCGTCTGCACGCCAGGCGCCGGTGGCGGCGTGCTGTTGAAGTACCGGCCGGGGCGCCACTTCACTGTCTTGCGCAGGCAAGTGAATTCGTTCCGGTAGAAAGACGGCTCGTGATCCGCAGTCCGGATATTGTTGGCGGCCGAATGCTGCACGGCGGTGATCAGATAGTCCCTGTCCCGAATGGGTTCGCTGACCAGATAGTCGCCGGCTGGCCATTGCATCGTGCTGCTGTGATGGCCGGCCAGACGGAAGCTGCGGCCCGGCTGGACACAGCGGTCATTGCCGGCTACGTCGAAATACTGCGTCATCCGGTTTGCTTCTTCCATGCGGCGCCGTGCCAGGGACTCGCCTTCCTGCTCGTTCGGAAAGCCGTATTCGCCGGCATCTTCGTAGAGCTCCAGGGCGGGGACGGCTTCGCCTTGCCGGTTCTCCGAAAATCCCTTCGCCACATGCGGCATGGGCACCTTGTAATCGAAGCTTGCCAGGGCCGAGCCGCTCGACCCCACGCGGCGCACGGCCTGCCATTGATGGATGCCATCGCGTTCGAATGCCCCCGCATATGCGCGATAGGGAATGGTGCCGGCATCCACATCGTAGGAACCGCAGGCATCGACCGGATCGGCGATCGCGCTGTCATCCGACAGGCACAGCGTGTGACCGTCCGCGCGGTGCTCGTACCAGTAATGCAAGCCGACCGCCTCCCAGCGGCGGTGCAGGTGGTTGTAGTCGGTCTCGTTGTACTGGTTGATGCAGGAATACTGGGGATCCGCGCCGCGCAGCTGCGTCTTCCAGTCGCGTTGGGGATAGTTCGCGAAGGTCGTCTCCGTCAGCTGGACCAGGCTGGTGCCCTTGAACGATGCGCAGTCCTTGCGCAGACGCGCAAACGCAAGCCAGGGCTCCAGCACCGCATGGTAGCGGGCAAAGCCGCCATCCGTCTTCACGTAGCGGAATTCCGTGACGTAGCCGTTGAAGTGGCGCTCGGTACCGTCATCGCGCACCAGCGAAACCGTCATCTTCTTGCCCAGCAGGTCTTTCAGCGGGATCGACGAGTCGTCGGATAGCAGGCCGACATCGAAGCGGAAGCTGCGCGAGAGCTCCTCGCGCGCCGTCAGCGTGTCGACGGCCAGCACGGAGTCCGGGCCATCGGCGTTGGGAAAATGCAGGCTCAGCAGGCGGGACACCTGCAGCAGGCGGTCGAAGTCATTCACGTCCAGTGGCATTCGCGTCTCCCAGTCGTCTCAGTTGCAGCAGGTAGCGGATTGCGCGGGGCGTGTCGGGCGCGCCCGTGAGGAAAGTGTCGTAACCGAGCCGCGACCTGGCATCAGGTGCAGCGGCCAGCGTCAATGGCCGGATGCAGTCCTCGCCCGGCAACAGGCAGATTTCGGCATCCATCGTGGTGGCCGGTGTGGCCAGCTTGAGCAGTCCATGCAGCACGCGCGAGCCTGGCCCGTCCGGCAGCAGGTAATCGAAATCGGCATGGTTCAGCGGGCCGATCTCGATACGTACCCGCCCATCCACGCGCCAGACACGGGGACCGAGGACGGCGGTGTGTCCGAGTTCGCAATTGCCGGCGCCGATGACGCCACGCTCGACCGGCGGCGTCGCTTCCCAGAAGCCGACCAGCGACGTGATCGTGACCGGCAGACCCAGCTCGCCTGCCAGGATGCATTCGATCGTCAGTGCGGATACGGGCCGCATGCGCAGCAGGCCGGCGTACCAGGCAGCGGGCTCGCCATCCGACTCTTGTTTGCCCGCGAACGCCATCAGCATCTCGCGCAACAGCTCACGCCCTTCCGCATCGGGCGCCAGCTCCAGCCGCGTCTTGGCCCAGGCACGCCAGAACAGGCCCACCAGCCGGGTCGACCAGCCATCGAACCATGCACGGGCGCCCTGCTCGCCACGCGCGGCGGCCTGCGCGCAGCGGTCCGTGTCGTGCAACGGCAGCGTGCCGGCCGCGCCCAGCAGGCCGATACACGATGGCGTCATGACGACTCTCGGCGTGCTTCCGGATTCATCGGCATGCAGCGCCTCGACTTCGGCGGCCGGAAACGCCAGCGACACGCTGTTCTCGAATCGGATCGCCTGCGCTAGTGCCGCCTCGGTCGTCGCGCCGCGTGTGGACAGCCAGCGCATCAGCAGCGTGACGGACGGCAGGAAGCCGAAGCGCCACGGCTCGGCGAACAGCCGGCCGATCAGGCGGGGCTGGCGTTGCCGCTGCGGCGTTTGCATCGCATCAGCTCCTTTCCGTCACGCGCCGACAGCAGCGCCAGTTCGGTGAAATTGTTCACCTGGACGTACATGGCCAGGAACTGGTCCATCACCTGGCCGAACAGGTGGATGCCGCTGCCCGTAAAGGCTTCTTCGTCGATGGTGATGCGCACCTCGATGCCGTAGACCTGGGACGAGCCGTGCTCGTGGCGCAGCCAGCCCGTCTTCCCGATGTGATCGAGGCCGACGATGCCGGCGATCAGGCGCTGCGTCACCGGCGACTGCGACAGGTCGTGCAGGGTCAGGAGTTCGTGCAGCGCCGGCAGGCCTTCGGGCACGAGTGCGTGATGGTTCAGCGACAGGTGGGAAATCAATCGCCATAGCGCCTGGCCTGTCGCAAACCGCTGCGGCCGGCCGGGTTGCGTGAGCAGGCGTACCGGCATCGCATCGGTAGCGCCGGCCAGCGACAGGTCACCGTCCGGCGCCCCGAACGACAGCTGATGGGGCAGGTCGCGATGGGTCCAGGTGGCCTCGATCGCCAGCGTGCTGCGCTCGACCTCCAGCGCGTGCATGTCGCGGTCGACCAGGGTCAGGCGCTTTTCATGGCCCGGACTGATCCGGGCCAGCACCTCGTCATGCCGCAGCACCCAGTGCCTGCCACCCAGCCCGCGTGCGTGCAGCGGTGTGATGTCGCAAGCGCCATCGCAGCTCTCCTTCTGGCTGAGCACCCTGACGGCATCGATCGCATACAGCTCGCACATCGCAGGCTTCGCGACATCCGCGACGACCGAATATTCGGGTGCCCGGTGCGTGATGTTGACCGGCTTGGCCGCTTGGGGGAACAGATTGACGGCGGTCGTGCAGAACAGCTTCAGGTGCGACGCATCGAGCATGCGCAGCAGCCGCGATGCCGCACCGTCGGGCCGCGTCCGCGACAAGGCAAAGTGCAGTGTCACGCCGCGCGTGCCGGCCGCCAGGCGCGGACGCAACGCGGCCAGGTCCAGGTCGATGAAGCGGAACTTGTCGGGAAAGCAGAAGTACTCGGTCAGCACGCGCCAGGCCGGGTGCGATCGGGGGCCGAACGGGATCAATGCGTCTTCCTTCGCGAAGCCGCTTGCCGCCAGCGGCACGGCCGGCAGCGGCAGCCAGCGGCCGTCCGGCGCCTCGACGAACGCGCCGCTCACGTGCAGGAACAGGGCATCGCGCAGCGCGGCGCAAAAGGATGGGTCGCCATCGAGGTAGATGCGCAGCCGGTCGAGCGGCATGCGTGACAGCGGCGGTGATTCGGCATGCGATTCGATCGAGATCGATAGCGCTGCCGTTGCATCGTTCGCCAATGGCGTGCCGGCCGGTGCGCGGATCAGTGGGTCGAAGGCCGCGACCTTGATGGCGATCGGTGCCAGCGTTACATCCGCGGCGGTGCGAAACCGGCAGTGCACCTCCTTTACCGCCTGCTTCGCCGTCAGGCTGGTACCCCGTGGCAGCAGGCGTACCGCACTGTCGGCAGCCGCGGGCGCAAACTGGACGATCGCGCAGGAGGGAAACGGCCGCAGGTAGTGGGGATACAGCGATTCGAGCAGGGATTCCGTCACCTGCGGGAAGCCATCGTCGAGCCGCTTGTGGATGCGGGCCGCGATGAACGCCACACCCTGCAGCACACGCTCGGCATGCGGATCGCTGCCCGTCGTGCGCAGCAGCGCGGCGATGCGGGGGAACCGGGCTGCGAACTCGGCGGCATAGCGCCGCAGCACCACCAGTTCGCGTTCGAAGTAAGGGAGGAGCTCTTCCATGGCGCATCCTGGCATTCGGGATGTCCATTATCTTTACGGTCCAGCCTGCCGGTTTGAGCGAGCGCAAGGAATTCCGGAGCGAAACAATCATGCTGTCCCGTTCTGACGAAAGGAGAATCATGAGCCTCCCCCTGAAAGTCCTCTGGTCCGCCGGCCTCACCCTCGGCCCGCAGCAGCTGCAGCAGACCGACCGCTATCACGAAGCACGCCTGCAGCAGCTGGCGATGACGATCAACCCTTACCTGTGGGGCGTGCGCGCGGCGGACTGGAACCTCGATGCGCTGTCCAACAATGTGCTGCAGGCGAACGCGCTGTCGCTGCTGTTCCAGGACGGCGAAATCTACGACGCACCGTTCTCCGAACCGCCGCCGGAGCCGGTCGACCTGTCCGACCTGTCTCCCGAAGATACGCACTTCACCTATTACGCGGCCCTGCCGATCGTGAATCCGCACGGCGGCAACATGGATGCTGGTAGCCGTTACGTCCCCGCGCATGCCGAAACGACGGACCTGTTCTCGAACACGATCCCGGTGGACGTGGCGTACCTGAAGAAGAACGTCACGCTGCTGCCGCCGACGGCCGCGCGCACTGCCTACCTGTCGTTCCCCGTGGTGCGCATCCGCCGCGCCGCCGCAGGCGGCTTCGAACTGGATGGCGCCTTCATGCCGCCCACCGTTGCGCTGGGCGTCAGCAACGGCCTGGCTGCGCTGCTCGATGCGCTGCTCGGCAAGCTCAATGCCAAGATCACGGCGCTGCAGGAGCGCCACCGGCAGAACGCCCGCCAGGCCTTCGAGGTGCACAACGGTGACCTGTCGTCATTCTGGATGCTGAACGTGATCTGCAGCGCCGCCGCCCCGCTCACCCATTGCGCGCGCTATCGCCAGCATCATCCTGAACACGTGTTCGACAAGCTCACCGCCCTGGCCGGCGGCCTGATGACGTTCTCGCCCAGGTATGCGCTGGCAGACCTGCCGACGTACCGGCACGACGATCCATGGCCCGCCTTCATGGCACTGAACGCGATCATCCGCGACCTGATCGATACCGTGATCTCGTCACGCTACCTGCAGCTGCCGCTCAGGAACGACGAGGAAAAGACCACGCACTACCATGCCGTGCTGGACCCGGCCCGCATCGACCGCCGCACCGTCCTGTGCCTGGCAGTGAACGCGGACATGCCGGCGATCGAGCTGGTGGCGGCGGTGCCGCTGCGCTTCAAGATGGCGTCGCCGGATGCCGTGGAGCGCCTGGTCGGCATCGCCCTGCCCGGCGTGGAGCTGGTGCACATGGCGCAGGTGCCGACCGAGGTGCCGGTGCGGCCGAATACGTACTACTTCTCGGTCGAACCGAAGGGCCAGCTGTACGAGGACATGCTGAAGGCACAGGCGATGACGGTCTATGCGCCGGGCGGCATGAAGGGGTTGCGGCTGGAGCTGTTTGCGATTCTTCCGTGACTATTTGAGTCCGAGCGCCTGCCGGATTGCCCGGTTGACGATGGGCCAGGACGGCGAGCTGGCCGCCACTTCGTCATAATGGCTGCCGCCGGGGAGCACGATCACTTCGGCGGCATCGCCGGCGGCGCGGGCGCGGCGCGCATAGTCTTCGCCCGTCGCGGCAGGCGACACATTGTCATGCTCGCCGTGGATCAGCACCGTGCGGATCCCGGCCGGCAACATCTCGGCCGGCGACGTGTCCGCAAACACGTCCGGCCGTGCCGCCGTCGGGGTGCCCGCCAGCTGCGCCGTGGTGCGGTCGCAGCTCGATTCGATCAGGCCCGCCTGGTTCTTCAGGTCCGCCAGGCCGCCCAGGCTGACCACCACGGGAATGCGAACCGGCTGCGCTGCATACGCCGGGCTCCACGTCGGCAACCGGTGCCGCGACGCGGCCCATTGCGCAAGGTGACCGCCGGCGGAATGACCAACCGCGACGATGCGCGCCAGATCCAGGCCGCTGACAGGGGCCTCCGCTTTCAGTTTATCCACGGCTGCCGCCACGTCGCGGTACATGCCGGGATAGCCGCCACCCGGCTCGTCGTAGCGCCGGTACTCCACGTTCCACACGGCGATGCCCTGCGCCGTCAGCGCTGCCGCCACATTGCGCATCTGCGTGATGCCGCCGAACTGCACGGTCCAGCAGCCGCCATGGATCAGCACCACGACGGGGAACGGCCCCTTGCCCGCGGGCCGGAACAGCTCGACGAACTGGGACGGCGCGCTGCCGTAGGCGATGTGCTTCGTCGGCGCAGGACCGGTCAGCGCGAGGTACTGCTGCAACGTCATCGGCGCCGATGGGGCAGCAGAAGCAGCACCACCGATCATCGTCGCGGCCAGAAGCGAAAATTTGAGCATGCGGAGCATATTTCCAAAAACCGGGGACTGTCCCCCTTTTACAGCAATATTTCCAAAAAACGGGGACTGTCCCCTGTTGTAACGATGGTACCAAAATTGGCTGCCAGACACCAACCGCGACCGGCGCGCGGGATTCGACTCACATTCCGTCGTTTAAAAGAGACTGCTGCCCAAAAACGGAAACGGGGACTGTCCCCCTTTTTAGGAAATATTTCCTGAAAAAGGGGACAGTCCCCGTGGGAAAAAGGGGACAGTCCCCGTGGGGGGAAAGGAACAGTCCTTGCAGGGAGAAGGAACAGTCCGGTGGTAATAACGCTACAGATCAGTAACGGAAGCTCGCCCGTGCGTAGTAGTAGCCGCCGTTGATGCCGAATGGCGAGAACGATGGGTACAGCGTCACCGCGGCGTTGTCCAGATTGTTGCGGTAGGTCGCCAGCAGATCGGCATTCACCTGGTCCGGGTACTTGTTGAACAGGTTGTTGGCACCGGCCGTCAGCGTCCAGTTGTTGTTCAGCTTGTAGCTCACTTCCAGGTCCGTCAGGGCCGTGTTGCCGATCTCGTTCTTGTAGTACGTGCCGCCGTTCGGCGATTCCCAGTTGGTCGACTTGCCGTACAGGGCTTCGCGCAGGTTCACCGTCCACGCGCCATTGCGCCACAGCGCGCCCAGGTTGATGCGCGTCTTCGGCGTGGCCGTCTCGATGTTCGAGATGGCCGTGCGGTCCAGCAGCGTTTGCGGTTGCAGCTGCGCAGGCGCCTGGTTGATCTTCAGCACGCGCACCTGGTTGTAGTTGGCCGCCAGCGACCAGTCCACCCGGCCGTACTGGCCGTAGTTGCTGTTCAGCGTGGTCACCAGCTCCAGGCCGCGCGAACGGGTGTTTACCGCGTTCGTGAAGATGTTGATGCCGGTTTCGCTGACGGTCGGATCGAGCACGTTGCCGTTGGCCAGGATCGCCGCCACCACGGCCGGCGAGTTGGTCGCGCCGCC
>NZ_VLLB01000014.1 GCF_007830455.1 Pseudoduganella lurida
CGGCACCAAGCGTGAAGACGTGCAGCGTGGCCAAGTTCTGGCCAAGCCGGGCTCGATCAAGCCGCACAACCACTTCACGGGCGAGATCTACGTTCTGTCGAAGGATGAAGGCGGCCGTCACACGCCATTCTTCAACAACTACCGTCCTCAGTTCTACTTCCGTACGACGGACGTGACCGGCTCGATCGAGCTGCCAGCGGACAAGGAAATGGTCATGCCAGGCGATAACGTGTCGATCACCGTCAAGCTGATCAACCCGATCGCGATGGAAGAAGGCCTGCGTTTTGCAATCCGCGAAGGCGGCCGTACCGTCGGCGCCGGCGTGGTTGCCAAGATCATCGCTTAATTTTCCAAGCCTGATCTAAAGCGGGACCGGCTGTGCTATCATGCCGGTCCCGCTTTGTTTGAGCGGTAACTGCTTCATCTGCTTTACCTGTTTTGCCTGCTTCACCGTACGGTTTCACGCTGTAGTTTCATTCTATTGTCTGTTCTTACATTGCCGGCGCTGCAGTACCCACTGAGCCCGGTTCGTTCTTTTTAAGGAATCAGAATGTCCACCCCGAATCAAAAGATCCGCATCCGCCTGAAGGCCTTCGACTACAAACTGATCGACCAGTCCGCACTGGAAATCGTTGACACCGCCAAGCGTACCGGCGCCGTCGTCAAGGGCCCGGTCCCACTGCCGACCCGCATCCAGCGTTTCGACGTGCTGCGTTCCCCGCACGTCAACAAGACGTCGCGCGACCAGTTCGAGATCCGTACCCACCAGCGCCTGATGGACATCGTGGATCCGACCGACAAGACCGTCGACGCACTGATGAAGCTGGACCTGCCAGCTGGCGTGGACGTCGAAATCAAGCTGCAGTAATCAGCACAAGCGATTCGCGCCGGTGGCCCAGCCACCGGCGATGAAAACGGGCACTTCGCATTCGCGGGTGCCCGTTTTTTTTATGGCGCCGCCGGTGCCGCGCGCTCATGCGGAGACTGGTGCGGCATCGAACGGGGCACTGCCGCTCCCTGCACGCCGGCCCCGCGCGGCCATGCCGATCACGAGCAGGCCGGCGCACAGCATGGCAGGCACCGTCGGTTCGGGAACGGCCGGCAGCGTGATCACATCCGACCAGGCGGACAGGTACAGCGAGACCAGCAGGTCACTGTCGCTCCCATTCGCATAGGCCAGCGTGAAGTCTTCGTCCAGCGTCTCGCTCGGGTCCGAACCCGGGAAGACATTGCTGGTGCGCCACAGGCTGGTCACGATATTGAAGTTCTCGTCCGCGATCTGCACCACGATTTCGTTGTACGCATCGAAATCGCGCCCCTGCTCGACGGTGCGCTCGGCAAACGTGTCGAAATGGCCGCCCACCGTCAGCACCGTGTGCGGCCGCAGCGTCAGCCAGACCAGCTGGTCCGCGAAGCCGCCCGTAAAGCCGTAGTCGCCCAGGTTGGCATGCGCGCTCGACGAGGTGGACAGGTTGCCGGGCGCGCCGCTGGTAGCGGCCGTGCCACCGGACGGACCGTACTGGACGCTCACGCTGCCGGGCCGGTAGGGATCGGGCTGCAGCTCGTCGCTCAGGCCATCTTCCGGCCAGAACACATACGCACCCAGCGAAGTCGACAGCGTGTCGACGGTGAACCCGGCGGCATGGCCGTCTAAGGGCGTCAGGTCCAGGGCGCCGAGCTGCAGGTTGGAGAGCGTTGCGGTGGCCGTGCCGGCGGCGCCGGCAGCCCCGGACAGGAGCAGAAGCAGGGACAGCAGGGTGGCGGCAAGCCGTGCAAGCGGTTTCATGGGGACCTCCAGAAGGGCGGAAGGGAGCAGGGTGGAATCGGCAATTGCGCCAGCTCATCCTATGCCCGGCGATCCCGCTACGCTTGAGGTGGCTCACCGCGCGCGCCGGAACTTTCGCGTACCGCGCCTGACGCCGCCATGACTGCCCGGCCATGGCGTCCAGTGCGGCCACGAGCCAGTGCTCCCGTGGCCGCCGGCGCCGGCGTGCTCACCGGCGCCCCTATGTGCTGTGCCGATTTCCATCGCGGCGGGTGCGGCGCAGCAGCAGTACGCCGAATCCGGCCGTTAGCATCGCGTACGTCGCAGGCTCCGGCACGGCTGCCACCGTGATGTCCGTGTAGGCCAGGAAGTTCAGGCTCACGTTCATGGCGGCGTCCCCGGGATTGGCAAAGCCCAGCGCGAAGTATTCGGCGTTCTGTGCGAAGGTCGTCGCCTCACCCCAGATCAGCGCGCTCTCGCGCGTCAGGTAGCTGGTGGTGACCATGTCGCTGTCCGTGATGTCGACCGCGGCCCAGGTGAAGACCCGGTAGCCCTCGCCCGCTTCGAGCGTGCGCGAGGCGCGCGTCAGCACGTTGCCCGAGACCGTCAGCAGCGTGTGCGGCGCCAGGGTCAGCCACAGGCGCTGCTCGCTTTCCGCGCTGACCATATTGTCCAGGCCCAGTGCCGCGCCGGTGCTCGCCTGCGCAGCCACGGTGCCGGTCGCTGCCGTCGATGCGTCGGCCACGGCTGCCGGATGGGCATGGTGGGCGGCGCCCGCGGCGAACGGCGGTGGCGTGACGATCGTGCGGTCGAAACTGCCGCCCGTGTTGCGCGTGTCGGTATAGACGATCAGGCGGCTGTCGAACGTGGCGAGGCTGAAGCCGGCAGTGCTGCCGTCGCCCGGGGTCAGGTCGACGGCGCCGAGCGTGACCTGGCCAATGCTGGCAGTGGCGGCAGCGCCCGCATGGGCGGCACCGCAGGCCAGCAGCGCCGCGGCGGAAGCAAGCGCGAACAATGCCGCGCAACGGATCCTTTTCATGAAACCTCCCGGTGAAGTGATGCACCGGCGGACGCCGGCGCCGCTCGATGCTAAGGGCGGTGCGGAAGAGGGCGTTTGATGCGGCGCGGGACGATGCGGCGAAAAAGCCGGGATTGTTTCCGGGTGTCAGGTTGGCCGGCGTACCTCAGGCAAGCGGCGAAGGGCAGGGCTGTTGCGGGTCTGACAGCACGCCTGACGCAGGGTGTTGTTGCTGCGGCGATTTTGTGCAACAGGCATCGACATACCCCGTACGTACTTGTTGCGTCAAGAGGCAAATCACAGTACACTAGCCGGCTTCGGTATAGAACCGTCTTTTTCGTTCTTACCTTTTTTGTAGTTCAATTTGTTTTAACTTAGCCCTGCCCAATCGTAGGTGGGAATGGAGAAAAAATGAGCCTTGGCCTCCTCGGTCGCAAGGTTGGCATGATGCGCATCTTCACGGACGACGGGGATTCGATCCCTGTGACCGTGCTGGACGTGTCGAACAACCGTATTGCGCAAATCAAAACTCCTGAAACGGATGGTTACACCGCTGTTCAGGTCGTATTCGGTCAACGTCGCGCTTCCCGCGTCACGAAAGCCGCTGCGGGTCACTACGCCAAAGCTGGCGTCGAAGCCGGTACTCTGCTGAAAGAGTTCCGCGTCGATGCAGCCAAAGCTGCCGAACTGAAAGCTGGCGAAGTCATCGCCGCTTCGCTGTTCGAAGTCGGTCAGAAGATCGACGTGCAGGGCACCTCGATCGGTAAAGGCTATGCCGGTACCATCAAGCGTCACAACTTCGCATCGGGTCGCCAGACCCACGGTAACTCGCGTTCGCACAACGTACCAGGCTCGATCGGTATGGCGCAGGATCCGGGTCGCGTGTTCCCTGGCAAGCGCATGACGGGTCACATGGGTGACGTCACCGTTACCACGCAAAACCTGGAAATCGCCCGCATCGATGCCGACCGTCAGCTGCTGCTGGTGAAAGGTGCCGTTCCTGGCGCGAAAAACGGTCAGGTGGTCGTCTCGCCAGCCGTTAAAGTCAAAGCTAAGAAGGGAGCTTAATTCATGGAACTCAAGCTCTTGAACGCTGAAGGTCAAGCCACGTCGAACGTTGCTGCTGCTGACACCGTCTTCGGCCGCGATTACAACGAAGCGCTGATCCACCAGATCGTGGTCGCCTATGCAGCGAATGCCCGTAGCGGCAACCGCGCACAGAAAGACCGCGAGCAGGTTCACCACACGACCAAGAAGCCTTGGCGTCAAAAAGGCACGGGCCGCGCCCGCGCCGGTATGTCGTCGTCGCCACTGTGGCGTGGCGGTGGTCGCATCTTCCCGAACTCGCCTGACGAGAACTTCACCCACAAGGTGAACAAGAAGATGTTCCGCGCCGGTCTGTGCTCGATCCTGTCCCAGCTGGCCCGTGAGGAACGCCTGGTCGTGATCGAAGACATCTCGATCGAAGCACCGAAAACCAAGCTGCTGTCGCAGAAGCTGGCCGGCCTGGGTCTCGACTCGGTCCTGATCATCACCGACAACATCGAAGAAAACCTGCTGCTGGCTTCCCGCAACCTGCCGAACGTGCTGGTCGTGGAACCGCGTCACGCAGATCCAATGTCGCTGGTCTTCTACAAGAAGATCCTGGTTACCAAAGCGGCACTGGCCAAGATTGAGGAGTTGCTGGCATGAGCGCCGTCAAATTTAGCGAAGAGCGCCTGATGAAGGTGCTGCTGGCGCCGGTCATTTCCGAGAAGGCCACCCTGGTCGCGGAAAAGAACGAACAGATCGTGTTCCGGGTCTCCCCGGATGCGACCAAGCCGGAAATCAAGGCCGCCGTTGAACTGCTGTTCAAGGTCGAAGTGGAATCGGTGCAGACCGTGAACCGCGAAGGTAAAGTCAAGCGTTCGGGCCGTTTCGTCGGTCGTCGCAACCATACCAAGCGTGCTTTCGTGTGCCTGAAACCCGGCCAGGAAATCAATTTCTCCGAGGAGGCTAAATAATGGCACTCGTTAAGATGAAGCCAACCTCCCCAGGCCGTCGCGGCATGGTGAAAGTTGTCAACGCCGACCTGTACAAAGGTCGTCCGCTGGCAGCCCTGGTTGAGAAAAAATCGAAGACCGCCGGCCGTAACAACAACGGCCACATCACCACCCGTCACATCGGTGGTGGTCACAAGCAGCACTACCGTGTTGTCGACTTCAAGCGCAACAAGGATGGTATCCCGGCGAAAGTGGAACGTATCGAATACGATCCAAACCGCACCGCGAACATCGCCCTGCTGTGCTACGCCGACGGCTCGCGCGCCTACATCATCGCCTCCAAGGGCCTGTCCGTCGGCGATACGCTGATGAACGGTTCGGAAGCGCCGATCAAGGCCGGTAACACGCTGCCAATCCGCAATATCCCGGTCGGTACCGTGATCCACTGCGTCGAAATGCTGCCAGGTAAAGGTGCCCAGATGGCCCGTACCGCCGGCGCCGGCGTCGTGCTGATGGCTCGCGAAGGTACTTACGCCCAGGTGCGTCTGCGCTCCGGCGAAGTGCGCCGTGTGCACATCGAGTGCCGTGCAACCGTGGGTGAAGTCGGCAATGCCGAACACAGCCTGCGCAAGATCGGTAAAGCCGGTGCGATGCGCTGGCGCGGTGTGCGTCCGACCGTCCGTGGTGTCGTCATGAACCCGGTCGATCACCCGCACGGTGGTGGTGAGGGCAAGACGGCCGCTGGTCGTCACCCAGTGTCGCCATGGGGCCAGCAGACCAAGGGCAAGAAGACGCGTTCGAACAAGCGTACTTCTTCGATGATCGTCTCGCGCCGCGGCAAGAAATAAGGATAAATCATGACTCGTTCATTGAAAAAAGGGCCGTTCTGCGACGCCCACCTGGTGAAGAAAGTCGAAGCCGCGCAAGCGACCAAAGACAAGAAGCCAATCAAAACCTGGTCCCGCCGTTCGACGATCATGCCTGACTTCATCGGTCTGACGATTGCCGTGCACAACGGCAAGGTGCACGTGCCGGTGTACGTCTCCGAGAACATGGTCGGTCACAAGCTCGGCGAGTTCGCGCTGACCCGTACGTTCAAGGGCCACGCTGCTGACAAAAAGGCGAAGAAATAATGGAAACCAAAGCAATCCTCAAAGGCGTTCGCCTGTCGGATCAAAAAGGCCGCCTGGTGGCTGACCTGATCCGCGGCAAGAAAGTAGACGCTGCGCTGAACATCCTGCAATTCAGCCCGAAAAAAGGCGCGGCCATCCTGAAGAAAGTGCTGGAGTCCGCCATCGCGAACGCCGAGCACAACGACGGTGCCGACATCGACGAACTGTTCGTGAAAACGATCTACGTCGAAAAGGGCCCGATCCTGAAGCGCTTCACCGCGCGTGCAAAGGGTCGTGGCGACCGTATCTCGAAACAGTCCTGCCACGTCTACCTGACGGTCGGAAACTAAGGAGCCAAGATGGGACAGAAAATTCATCCAACCGGCTTCCGTCTGGCCGTTACCCGTAACTGGGCATCGCGCTGGTACGCGGGCAACGGTAACTTCGCTCAGATGCTGAACGAAGACCTGAAGGCCCGTGTTTACCTGAAGAAGAAGCTGAAGAACGCCTCCGTCGGCCGCATCGTCATCGAGCGCCCGGCGAAGAACGCCCGTTTCACCATTTACAGCTCCCGTCCGGGCGTTGTGATCGGTAAAAAAGGCGAAGACATCGAAGTGCTGAAGTCGGAACTGACCAAGATCATGGGCGTGCCAGTGCACGTCAATATCGAGGAAATCCGCAAGCCGGAAATCGACTCGCAGCTGATCGCCGATTCGATCGCCCAGCAGCTGGAAAAGCGGATCATGTTCCGCCGCGCCATGAAGCGCGCGATGCAGAACGCGATGCGCCTCGGCGCCGTCGGCATCAAGATCATGTCGTCCGGCCGTCTGAACGGCATCGAGATCGCCCGTACCGAATGGTATCGCGAAGGCCGCGTGCCTCTGCATACCCTGAAGGCGGACATCGACTACGGTACCTCCGAAGCATCGACCACCTACGGCATCATCGGTGTCAAGGTGTGGGTGTACAAGGGTGACCGCTCCGCCACCGGCGAAGCACCAGTCATCGACGTCCCGGCCGACGAGAAGAAGCCACGCGGTCCGCGTCGCGACGACGGTAAGCCGGGCGGTCGCCCACGTCCAGGTCCGGGTGCCAAACCAGGCGCCCCAGCCGCCCGCCGCGCTGCGAAGCCGGCTGCAGCTGAATAAGCAGGAGAATAAGCATGCTGCAACCATCCCGCAGGAAGTATCGCAAAGAGCAGAAGGGCCGTAACACCGGCATTTCGCACACGCGCGGCACCGCCGTGTCGTTCGGCGAGTTCGGTCTGAAAGCTGTCGCCCGTGGTCGTATCACGGCACGCCAGATCGAAGCTGCCCGTCGCGCCATGACCCGTCACATCAAACGTGGCGGCCGTATCTGGATCCGTATCTTCCCGGACAAGCCGATTTCGAACAAGCCGGCCGAAGTCCGTATGGGTAACGGTAAGGGTAATCCGGAGTACTACGTGGCTGAAATCCAGCCAGGTAAAGTGCTGTACGAAATGGACGGCGTGGACGAAACGCTGGCACGCGAAGCGTTCCGCCTGGCTGCTGCCAAACTGCCGCTGGCTACCACCTTCGTGGTGCGCCAGGTTGGCCAATAACTGGAGTGAAATATGAAAGCATCTGAACTCCGTGGCAAAGACCAGGCCGGTCTGCAGAAAGAGCTGAACGACCTGCTGAAGGCACAGTTCGGCCTGCGTATGCAAAGCGCCACGCAACAGCTGAGCAACACGTCGCAGCTGAAGAAGGTCCGCCGCGACATCGCACGCGTCAAAACGGTAATGAACACGAAGGAAGCCAAATGAACGAACCAGTGAAACAGTCGCTCAAGCGCACGCTGATCGGTAAAGTGGTGTCCGACAAGATGGACAAGACCGTTACCGTGCTGATCGAGCGTCACGTCAAGCACCCTCTGTACGGCAAGATCATCGTGCGTTCGGCGAAATACCACGCACATGACGAAACCAACCAGGTCAAGGCCGGTGATACGGTCGAGATCGCGGAAGGTCGTCCGATCTCCAAGACGAAGGCGTGGACGGTGACGCGTGTAGTGCAAGCTGCACAAATCGTCTAAGAAGAACCGCGGCCGGGGTGTTGCACACCGGCCCGCTTCCAATTAGTTCTTGCAGGCCCGCAGGTAGTATGTAATACTTGCGGGCTTCGTTCATGTATCGCCGCTAAGTGTCTCTCCGCAGACGCGGTTTCGCGGTCAGTACTGTATGAAGGTCAAGCACCCAAACAGTGAGGCAGCAGCTTTACTGGCGGGACCAAGACTGACCGAGAGGTCCGCATTGTGTGGATTCTTCGGCTTAAGTTGGGAAAGAGAATACTATGATTCAAACTGAAAGCCGGCTCGAAGTGGCCGACAACACCGGTGCGAAAGAAGTTATGTGCATCAAGGTGTTGGGCGGTTCCAAGCGCCGTTACGCTGGCATCGGCGACGTGATCAAGGTCACGGTCAAACAGGCACAGCCTCGCGGCCGTGTCAAAAAAGGTGAAATTTATAACGCCGTGGTTGTGCGCACCGCTAAAGGTGTGCGTCGCCAAGACGGTTCCCTGGTGAAGTTCGATGGCAACGCTGCCGTCCTGCTGAACGCCAAGCTGGAACCGATCGGTACCCGTATCTTCGGACCAGTTACGCGCGAGCTGCGTACCGAGAAGTTCATGAAGATCGTGTCCCTGGCACCGGAAGTCCTGTAAGGAATCACAATGGATAAGATTCGTAAAAACGACGAAGTCGTCGTGCTGACCGGCAAGGACAAGGGCAAGCGCGGCGTAGTCACCCAGCGCGTCGATGCTGAACGCGTCGTGGTGGAAGGCGTGAACGTGGCCAAGAAGGCCGTCAAGCCGAACCCGATGACGGGCGTCACTGGTGGCATCGTCGACAAGACCATGCCGATTCACGTGTCCAACGTTGCTCTGTTCAACGCTGCGACCGGCAAGGCCGATCGCGTGGGCTTCAAGGATGTGGACGGTAAAAAAGTCCGCGTCTTCAAGTCCTCCGGCGAAGTAGTGAAGGGGTAATTGAATATGGCCCGTCTGCAAGCAGTATACAAAGAAAAAGTCGTCGCCGAACTGACCGAGAAATTCGGCTACAAGTCGGTGATGGAAGTGCCTCGCCTGACCAAGATCACCCTGAACATGGGTGTGGGTGAAGCGATCGCCGACAAGAAAGTCCTGGAACACGCCGTGGGCGACCTGACCAAGATCGCCGGCCAGAAGCCAGTGACCACCAAGTCGCGTAAAGCAATCGCCGGTTTCAAGATCCGCGAAGGCTACCCGATCGGTACGATGGTGACCCTGCGCGGCGCCCGTATGTACGAATTCCTGGATCGCTTCATCACCGTGGCCCTGCCGCGCGTGCGTGACTTCCGTGGTGTGTCCGGCCGTTCGTTCGATGGCCGTGGTAACTACAACATCGGCGTCAAAGAGCAGATCATCTTCCCGGAAATCGAGTACGACAAGATCGACGCGCTGCGTGGCATGAACATCTCGATCACCACGACCGCCAAGACCGACGACGAAGCGAAAGCGCTCCTCGCCGCCTTTAAATTCCCGTTCAGGAACTAATCGATCATGGCAAAACTTGCACTGATTAACCGTGAACAGAAGCGTGCCGACCTGGTGGCGAAATTCGCCCCGAAACGCGCCGCTCTGAAGGCCATCATCGCCGACCAGTCTGCATCGGAAGAAGAACGCTACGAAGCCCGCCTGAAACTGCAGGCCCTGCCGCGTAACTCTGCACCGACCCGCCAGCGCAACCGTTGCGCAATGACCGGCCGTCCACGTGGCACCTTCCGTAAATTCGGTCTGGCCCGTATCAAGCTCCGTGAATTCGCCATGCGTGGCGAGATCCCGGGTATGACCAAAGCCAGCTGGTAATAGGAGAACAAGCAATGAGTATGAGCGATCCTATCGCCGATATGCTGACCCGCATTCGCAACGCCCAGGGCGTCCAGAAGACCACGGTAGCAATGCCATCTTCGAAAGTCAAAATCGCGATCGCCAGCGTCCTGAAGGACGAAGGCTACATCGAAGATTTCGCTGTTGCTGAAAACGAAGGCAAGTCGGAACTGAAAATCGGCCTGAAGTATTATGTCGGCCGTCCTGTCATCGAGCGCCTCGAGCGCGTGTCCCGTCCGGGCCTGCGCGTGTACAAGGGCAAAGATGAAATCCCTACCGTGCTGAACGGTCTGGGCGTGGCCATCGTGTCGACTCCGCAAGGCGTCATGACCGACCGCAAAGCGCGCGCTACCGGCGTCGGTGGCGAAGTCATCTGCTTCGTGGCTTAAGGAGTAACACATGTCTCGAGTAGCTAAAATGCCGATCGCTGTGCCAGCTGGCGCCGAAGTCGCCATCTCCGCACAAGCGATCACCGTCAAGGGCCCGCTGGGCACCCTGACCCAGAGCCTGAACGGCCTGGTCAAAGTGGAAAACAACAACGGCACGCTGTCCTTCGACGTGGCCGACGAAAGCCGCGAAGCCAACGCGATGTCCGGTACGCTGCGCGCACTGGTCAACAACATGGTGACCGGCGTGACCAAGGGCTTCGAGAAGAAGCTGTCCCTGGTCGGCGTGGGTTACAAGGCGCAAGCCGCAGGCGAAAAACTGAACCTGTCGCTGGGCTTTTCCCACCCGGTCGTGCACACGATGCCGGCTGGTATTACCGTGACGACCCCGACACCGACCGAAGTCCTGATCAAGGGCATCGATCGTCAGAAGGTCGGCCAGGTTGCCGCCGAAGTTCGTGCTTACCGCTCCCCTGAGCCTTATAAAGGCAAGGGCGTCCGCTATGTGGACGAAGTGGTCAAGATCAAAGAAACCAAGAAGAAGTAATTAGGGGCTGACGATGGATAAAAAAGAATCTCGTCTGCGTCGTGGACGTCAAACCCGCATCAAGATCGCGCAGCTGAAAGTGAACCGCCTGTCGGTCCACCGCACCAACCAGCATATCTACGCGAACCTGATCAGCCCGGACGCTAAAGTTCTGGTGTCGGCATCTACGGTAGAAGCAGAAGTGCGCACGGAACTGGCTGGCCAGTCGGGCAAGGGCGGCAACGCCGCAGCAGCAGCCCTGGTCGGCAAGCGCGTCGCCGAAAAAGCAATCAAGGCAGGCATTACCGAAGTAGCGTTCGACCGTTCCGGTTTCCGCTACCACGGCCGTGTCAAGGCGCTGGCTGAAGCCGCGCGTGAAGCCGGTCTGAAGTTCTAAGGATACGATCATGGCAAAAATGCAAGCAAAAATGCAAAGCGATAAGCCGGATGACGGCATGCGCGAAAAAATGATCGCGATCAACCGCGTGACCAAAGTGGTCAAGGGTGGTCGTATCATGGGCTTCGCGGCGCTGACCGTGGTTGGTGACGGCGATGGCCGCATCGGCATGGGCAAGGGCAAGTCGAAGGAAGTACCGGTCGGTGTGCAGAAGGCAATGGAAGAAGCCCGTCGCAACCTGATCAAGGTGCCTCTGAAGAACGGTACCCTGCAGCACACGGTCACCGGCCGTCACGGCGCCTCGCGCGTCATGATGTCCCCGGCCAAGCCAGGTACCGGCGTCATCGCCGGCGGCGCAATGCGCGCGATCTTCGACGTGATGGGCGTGACGGACGTGGTGGCGAAATCCACCGGTTCGAACAACCCGTACAACCTGGTGCGCGCCACCCTGGACGGCCTGTCGAAAATGAGCACTCCTGCCGATATCGCTGCGAAACGCGGCAAGTCGGTAGAAGACATTCTGGCTTAAGGGGATGACCATGAGCACTATCAAAGTCAAACTGGTGAAGGGCCTGATCGGCACTCGCGAAGACCACCGCGCCACGGTGCGTGGTCTGGGCCTGCGTCGTGTCAACTCGGTCTCCGAGCTGCAGGACACGCCATCGGTACGCGGCATGATCAACAAAGTCGCTTACCTCGTTAAGGTTGTGTCGTAAGCCTCGGCTTGCGACCTGGAGAAAACAATGGAATTGAATACCATTCAACCAGCCGAAGGCGCGAAACACGCCAAGCGTCGCGTTGGTCGCGGTATCGGCTCCGGCCTCGGTAAAACCGCCGGCCGTGGTCACAAGGGTCAGAAATCGCGTTCGGGCGGCTTCCACAAGGTCGGCTTCGAAGGCGGTCAGATGCCTCTGCAGCGCCGTCTGCCAAAGCGCGGCTTCAAGTCCCTGAACGCCACGTTCAAGGCTGAAGTGCGTCTGTCGGACCTGAACAGCCTGGCAGTCGGCGAAGTCGACCTGCTGGTGCTGAAACAGGCCGGCGTGCTGTCCGTGCTGGCCCGCGACGTGCGCGTGATCGCTTCCGGTGAAATCACCAAAGCAGTGTCCATCAAGGGCCTGAAGGTGACTGCCGGCGCGAAAGCGGCGATCGAAGCGGCTGGCGGCTCGGTAGCCTGAGACGCTTAAGCTTGAACGGAGCGAAAATTGGCGACTAATCCGCAGCTTGCTAAAAGTGCCGCAGCCGGGTTCCCCTGGAACCGTCTGTGGTTTTTGCTGGGCGCTCTGGTAGTCTACCGCATCGGGGCACACGTCCCGGTGCCGGGGATCGACCCGGTACAGCTGGCCGCACTGTTCAAGTCGCAAGAGGGTGGCCTGCTGGGCATGTTCAACATGTTTTCCGGCGGCGCCCTGTCGCGCTTCACGGTGTTTGCGCTGGGCATCATGCCCTACATCTCGGCCTCGATCATCATGCAGCTGCTGTCGATCGTGTCACCGCAGATGGAAGCGCTGAAGAAGGAAGGGGAGGCGGGTCGTCGCAAGATCACCCAGTACACCCGTTACGCTACTGTCGGCCTGGCGCTGTTCCAGGCATTCGGCATCTCCGTCGCGCTGGAAGCCCAGCCCGGCCTGGTGATCGATCCTGGCATGGCCTTCCGCTTCACCACCGTGGTAACGCTGCTGACCGGCACCATGTTCCTGATGTGGCTGGGGGAGCAGATTACCGAGCGCGGTCTCGGTAACGGCATCTCCATCATCATCTTTGCCGGTATCGCCGCGGGTCTGCCGAGCGCACTGGGTGGCTTGTTCACCCAGGTGTCGACCGGTTCGATCAGTGCGATCTCCGCCATCATCATCGTGCTGCTCATCGCTGCGGTGACCTATGTGGTGGTGTTTGTGGAACGTGGCCAGCGCAAGATCCTGGTGAACTATGCCAAACGTCAGGTCGGCAACAAGATCTACGGCGGGCAAACCAGCCACCTGCCCCTGAAGCTGAACATGGCAGGCGTGATTCCGCCGATCTTCGCATCGTCGATTATCTTGTTCCCGGCCACTATTGTGGACTGGTTCGCACGTGGTGCGGACAACGCTAACCCCGTTGTGCGCTTCCTGAAAGATCTGGCTGCATCGCTGAGCCCAGGCGAGCCCATCCATGCATTGCTGTATGCCGTCGCAATCGTGTTTTTCTGCTTCTTCTACACCGCACTGGTGTTCAACAGCAAGGAAACAGCGGACAACTTGAAGAAGAGCGGGGCCTTTGTGCCAGGGATTCGTCCCGGTGAGCAGACTGCCCGTTACATCGACAAGATTTTGACCCGGTTGACCCTGGCGGGCGCCGTCTATATCACCCTGGTGTGCTTGTTGCCTGAATTTATGCAAGCGCAGTGGAAAGTGTCCTTTGTCTTTGGTGGCACCTCCCTGCTGATCATCGTGGTCGTGACCATGGACTTCATGGCCCAGGTCCAGAACTATGTGATGTCGCAGCAATATGACTCTCTGCTGCGCAAGGCTAATTTCAAAGGCGGCGTCCCAACCCGCTGAGCGATAAGGTCACCATGGCAAAAGATGACGTTATACAAATGCAGGGTGAGATTCTGGAGAATCTCCCGAATGCAACATTTCGAGTCAAGCTGGAAAATGGCCACGTGGTTCTTGGCCACATTTCGGGTAAAATGCGGATGAACTATATCCGCATTCTCCCTGGCGACAAGGTGACGGTAGAGTTGACGCCGTATGACCTGTCCCGGGCCCGCATCGTGTTCCGGACCAAGTAATTTTAGAAATCGCATCCGAAAGAGAGTGCAAAATGAAAGTTAACGCTTCAGTCAAGCGCATCTGCCGCAACTGCAAGATCATCAAGCGCAAAGGCGTCGTTCGTGTCATCTGCATCGAACCGCGTCACAAACAGCGTCAAGGTTAATCGAGGAATAACGAATGGCACGTATTGCAGGGGTTAACATCCCAAATCATCAGCACACCGTGATCGGCCTGACGGCAATCTACGGCGTGGGCCGCCCACGTGCGCAGTTCATCTGCGCCCAGACGGGTGTTCCTACCAACAAGAAGATCAAGGACCTGGACGACAGCGAGCTGGAAAAGCTGCGTGACGAGATCGGCAAGTTCGTAGTGGAAGGCGACCTGCGCCGCGAACTGTCGATGAACATCAAGCGTCTGATGGACCTGGGCTGCTACCGCGGCATGCGTCACCGCAAGGGCCTGCCGGTCCGCGGCCAGCGCACCCGCACCAATGCGCGTACCCGCAAAGGTCCACGCAAAGCCGCTCAATCGCTGAAGAAATAATCTAGGAAACTACTATGGCTAAGCAACAAAGCAGCGCTGCAGCAGCACGCGTTCGCAAGAAAGTCAAAAAGAACGTCGCTGAAGGCATCGCACACGTGCACGCCTCCTTCAACAACACGATCATCACGATCACCGACCGCCAGGGCAACGCCCTGTCGTGGGCGACTTCGGGCGGCGCCGGCTTCAAGGGCTCCCGTAAATCGACCCCGTTCGCAGCGCAGGTTGCGGCCGAAGCGGCTGGTAAAGTTGCGCAGGAATGCGGCGTGAAGAACCTGGAAGTGCGTATCAAGGGCCCGGGTCCTGGTCGCGAGTCCGCAGTTCGCGCGCTGAACAACCTGGGCATCAAGATCACCGAGATCCAGGACGTGACGCCAGTGCCGCACAACGGCTGCCGTCCACCGAAGCGTCGTCGTATCTAATACGGCACGCGCCAGATGCGACCATGGCCGGTCTTTGCTGACCGGCCACCGTTCTTCTGCATGAAAAATCGCTGGAACAGTTAATCGGAAACGGTTACACTGTCCGGCTATTTTTGCCTGTTCGCTTTCGGCGAGCCGGCATGTTGAGCCACCGTCTGACGGCTTACGCATTGGCGTATTCACATCAGACTAGCGCCTGAGCACGTCGATGCACTCGATGTGATTCCGGGGCGTCATTACTATTCAAGGAAAATACCGTGGCACGTTATATCGGACCAAAAGCAAAACTCTCCCGCCGTGAAGGCACTGACCTGTTCCTGAAGAGCGCGCGTCGCTCGCTCGATTCCAAGTGCAAACTGGACGTCAAGCCAGGCCAGCACGGCGTCAAGTCGGGTGCCCGCACCTCCGACTACGGCAACCAGCTGCGCGAAAAGCAGAAGGTCAAGCGCATGTACGGCATCCTGGAACGCCAGTTCCGCCGCTACTTCGCCGAAGCCGACCGCCGCAAGGGCAACACCGGCGAAACGCTGCTGACCCTGCTGGAAACCCGCCTGGACAACGTTGCCTACCGCATGGGCTTCGGCTCCACGCGCGCTGAAGCACGCCAGCTGGTCTCCCACAAGGCGTTCACCGTGAACGGCAATGTCGTGAACATCGCTTCGTACGCAGTCAAGACCGGCGACGTGATCGCCGTGCGCGAAAAGGCCAAAAAGCAGACCCGTATCGTCGAAGCGCTGTCGCTCGCGGAACAAGTCGGCATGCCGGCCTGGGTGTCGGTCGATTCCAAGAAAATGGAAGGCACCTTCAAGTCGTTCCCGGAACGTAGCGAAATCGCTGCCGACGTCAACGAATCGCTGATCGTCGAACTGTACTCGCGTTAATCGTCGTCAGTAGTCAAGTCGCACCGCCCGCTCTGTCAGAGCGGGCGTTTTCACTAATGCCATCAGCCTTATCGGTGTAACGAGCCGAGGGTAATGAAAAGGACATTGCAATGCAAAACAGTTTGTTGAAGCCACGTATCATCGATGTCGAAGCGCTGGGTGCCGGTCACGCCAAGGTCGTGATGGAACCGTTCGAGCGCGGCTACGGCCACACGCTGGGCAACGCCCTGCGTCGCGTGCTGCTGTCGTCGATGATCGGCTACGCGCCGACCGAAGTCACCATCGCTGGCGTCGTGCATGAATACTCGTCGCTGGACGGCGTGCAGGAAGACGTCGTTGACCTGCTGCTGAACCTGAAGGGTGTGGTCTTCAAGGTCCACAACCGCGACTCCGTCACGCTGACCCTGAAGAAGGAAGGCGAAGGCGCCGTGCTGGCATCGGATATCGACCTGCCGCACGATGTCGAGCTGATCAACCCGGATCACGTGATCGCTCACCTGACCGCCGGTGGCAAGCTGGACATGCAGATCAAGGTCGAAAAAGGCCGTGGCTACGTGCCGGGCAACGTCCGCCGCCTGTCGGAAGACACCAACAAGACGATCGGCCGCATCATCCTGGACGCTTCGTTCTCGCCAGTGCGCCGCGTGTCGTACTCCGTGGAATCGGCCCGCGTCGAACAGCGTACCGACCTGGACAAGCTGATCATCAACATCGAAACGAACGGCGTGATCACGCCGGAAGAAGCGATCCGTCAATCGGCCCGCGTGCTGGTCGACCAGCTGAACGTGTTCGCCGCGCTGGAAGGCACGGAAGCGACTGCCGAAGCACCGTCGCGTGCGCCGCTGGTCGACCCGATCCTGCTGCGTCCGGTCGACGACCTGGAGCTGACGGTGCGTTCGGCAAACTGCCTGAAAGCCGAAAACATCTACTACATCGGCGACCTGATCCAGCGTTCGGAAAACGAGCTGCTGAAGACGCCGAACCTGGGCCGCAAGTCCCTGAACGAGATCAAGGAAGTGCTGGCATCGCGCGGCCTGACCCTCGGCATGAAGCTGGAAAACTGGCCGCCTGCCGGCCTCGAGAAGTAATCCTGTCGTACCCGTCCGGCGCATGTCGTGCCGGACGATTTAACTTTAGTAACCGACCCGCGCCCGGTCCTGTTGATACAGACGCCTGGCGATCGAAGAGTTCGGATTTAAACACCTTTGAAAGGAAGTACCATGCGTCACCGTCACGGCCTTCGTAAACTGAACCGTACCTCGTCCCACCGTCTGGCAATGCTGCGCAACATGACTGTTTCGCTGCTGCGTCACGAAGCGATCAAGACCACCGTCCCGAAGGCAAAGGAACTGCGCCGCGTCGTGGAACCGATCCTGACCCTGGGCAAGACCGACACCCTGGCCAACAAGCGCCTGGCATTCGCCCGCCTGCGTGACCGCGAAATGGTTCTGAAGCTGTTCGCGGAACTGGGCCCGCGTTACGCCAACCGCAACGGCGGCTACCTGCGCATCCTGAAGATGGGCTTCCGCGTTGGCGACAACGCGCCGATGGCCTACATCGAGCTGCTGGACCGTCCGGACCCATCGGATGTCGACGCTGCACCGACCGCCGAAGAGTAATCTTCGCGCTGGATGAAAAAGCCGGGCTTGCCCGGCTTTTTCTTTGCCCCCGTTCCGCTGTACCATGGCGTCCTCCCCACCATCGGACCGCCGCATGTCCTTCCTGTCCCGCACCCTCGTCCTTCCCCTCGTCCTGTGCTCGCTGGCGTCCTCCGCCGGCGCGGTCGACGACTTCCTCGACCCGCAGGCCGCCTTCCGCTTCTCTGCCCGCATGGCCGATGCGAACACGCTGGAAGCCACCTGGACGATCGCCGAGGGCTACTACATGTACCGGGAACGCTTCGCCTTCAAGGCGGACAGCGCGCAGCTGGGTGCCCCGCACATCCCGCCGGGCAAGATGAAGTTCGACGAGACGTTCAACAAGGAAGTGGAGATGTACCGCCACAAGGTGACGATCCGCGTGCCGGTGAAAGCGGGCGGCCAGTACACGCTGGCGGCCACGGGCCAGGGCTGCGCCGACAAGGGCCTGTGCTACGCGCCGCAGACGGTGACGGTGCAGCTGTCGGCAACGGGCGAGAGTGCACCGCGCAACAAGTTCGGACTGCCTGCCGCGCGCTGAGCGACCACGCACGCAAAAAAAGGACGGCAAGCCGTCCTTTTCTAACATCACGCTGCCTGGAGATCAGCCGCGGTGACGGAAACCATGCGGACGGTCGCCGCCGCCGGCCAGGTCGAAGATCTTCTGCTGGTCGGGCGTCAGTGCCGAGTAGAAGGTATTCAGCGCGGCCAGGTGCTTTTCCTGGCGCTCGATGCGCGCCTTCGAGAACGCGATGGATTTCTCCAGCCGCTGCGGCGCCGTCAGTTCCTTGTATGCGACGTGCTCGGCGCGGCCGACGCGCGGCTCACGCTTCGTCGCTGCCAGATAGGTCTGCCATGCGCTTTCCTGCTGCGCGGTCAGCTTCAGCGCGTCATGCAGCTTCTGCTGGCGTGCCTGCATGCGCTGGGCGCCGTCGAACTTGGTGGCGGCGTAGGCATGGGTGCGCGGCTTCGGGGTTTCCTGGGCCTGTGCGGACAGCGCTGCCGCACCCATGCCGATGACGGTCATGCCGATGACGAAAGATTTACGCAGAACGTTCATTTCAGTACTCCTTCAGTGTTGGGGGATGTGCAAAGGCACCGCACGACCACATCCTCTCAACCCGATGTTTCCGCGACGTGTCGGCAGCGGCCCGTTTTGTATCGGCATGTTGGATTGCGTCGCACGTGGTAAGTGCTTACGCGATATACAAGACGATACAAACAGCCGTTGGTCTTCGCGTGGCGAAGTGGGGATAATCGGGGGATGGAGCCTACACCTAGCATTCTGATCGTCGACGACGATCGCGATATCCGCACCTTGCTGGCGGAATACCTGGAAACCAACGGCTACCGCACGCACGGCGCGGCCGATGGCACCGCGATGTGGAAGCTGCTGGACGAAACGAAGCCGGACCTGATCGTGCTTGACCTGAACATGCCGGGCGACGACGGCCTCACGCTGTGCCGCAAGCTGCGCGCCCACTCGAACCTGCCGGTCATCATGCTGACGGCGCGCAGCGAGCCGCTGGACCGCATCCTCGGCCTGGAGATGGGCGCGGACGATTACCTGCCGAAGCCGTTCGAGCCGCGCGAGCTGCTGGCGCGCATCCGCAGCGTCCTGCGGCGCAGCAATGCCATGCCGTCCGGCGGCGTCGACAAGGCCGCGCAGATCCGCTTCTCGAACTGGACGCTGGACCTGACGGCCCGCCACCTGCTCGATCCCGATGGCGTGGTCATCATGCTGTCCGGCGCCGAGTTCCGCCTGCTGAAGGTGTTCCTGGAACACCCGAACCGCGTGCTGAACCGCGACCAGCTGCTGAACCTCACGCAGGGCCGCGATGCCGATCCGTTCGACCGCTCGATCGACATCCAGATCAGCCGCCTGCGCCAGAAGCTGGGCGAGGATGCCCGCGTGCCGCAGATCATCAAGACCGTGCGCAATGGCGGCTACGTGCTGGCCGGCAGCGTGTCCGTCGAACCCCGCGCGTGAACACCTTCAAGACCTTCGTGACATCGATGACGGGGCGGGTGTTCCTCGTCCTGATGATCGGCATCGTCGCCTCCGCCACGCTGACGCAGTGGCTGGCCGTCAACGAACGCCAGCGCACGCTGGAACGGTACCGCCTGTTCCATGTGCTCGAACGCGCCGAGCAGATCATCGAGACGGCCGATGTCGTGCGGCCCGAGTCGCGCGCCCAGTACCTGGCCGTGGCCAGCAAGGGCAGCGTGCAGCTGCAGATTGCCGCGGACGCGAACGACGCGGCGCATCCCGCCACCGAATTCACCACCGCGCTCGTCGGGCGGCTGCCGGCCGATTTCAAGGTGCTGCCGCTGGCCGAGCGTCCCGAGCAGTGCAACCAGCCGCCGCGGCAGATCGGCCTGCTGCGCCCGGTCCAGCTGCGCGGCGTGTGCGAGTCCGCCAAGATCGTCATGACGGACGGCCAGGTGCTGAAGCTGTCGGTGCTGCCATCGCGCTCGGCGCCGCCCCCGGGCCACAACGAATACGCCGTGTTCGTGCCTTTCCTGCTGTGCATCGCCGTGCTGGCCTACCTCGTCACGCGCATGGTGGTGCGGCCGATGCGGCAGCTGGCGCAGGCCGCGAAGGACCTGGGCAACGACATCAACCGTCCGCCGCTGACGCTGGCCGGCGCCGCCGAGATCCGCCAGGCCAGCGCCGCGTTCAATGCGATGCAGGCGCGCATCCGCCAGTACATCGCCCAGCGTACCGAGATGCTGGCCGCCATCACGCACGACCTGCAGACGCCGCTGACCCGCCTGCGCCTGCGCCTGGAAAAGGTGAACGACGCCGACCTGCAGCAGAAGCTGATCGGCGACCTGTCGGCCATGCAGCAGATGATCCGCGAAGGGCTCGACCTGGCGCGCAGCATGGACAAGGGCGGCACGATGCAGAAGCTGGACCTGGATGCGCTGCTCGACAGCGTGTGCGCCGATGCCATCGATGCTGGCCAGAGCGTCGAGCTGAAGGGCCGTGCCGGCATGGCCCTGCTGGGCCGTCCGCTCGATGTGCAGCGCTGCCTGGTGAACCTGATCGACAACGCCGTGAAGTACGGCCAGAAAGCCCACGTGACGGTGGAGCGGCTGGCCGGTGCGGCGCGCATCCGCATCCGCGACGAGGGCCCGGGCATCCCGGCGGACCAGCTGGGCCGCGTGTTCGAGCCGTTCTTCCGGCTGGAGACATCGCGCTCCCGCGCTTCCGGCGGCACGGGACTCGGACTGACGATTGCACGCAACATCGCCGAGCAGCATGGCGCCACCCTCAGCCTGGCCAATGGCGAGGGCGGCGGCCTGGAAGCGGTGCTCACGCTGCCGGAATTTTACGCAGGGAAGTAATCAAGCCGTAGCGATTTGATGAGACAATAATCGGTCAATGCCGCCGGGCAACTGTTCAGCTGGGCTCCGTGCAGCCCAGCTGTTCGACGGAACCACATCAGTCATATAAAAAAGAAAATGAAAAACACCACCAAGGGAGTACTGCTCGTCGCGGCCATCGCCGCGGGAGCCGGCGCATGGCATGTCACGCATGCGCCGCAGGGAGAGAAGCACGCGGAAGGCAAGGGCGGCAACCGGCCGCAGGGGCCGACCACCGTCAACGTGGTGGCGCCGAAGCGGCAGGACGTGCCTGTCACGCTGCAGGCCAACGGTACCGTCAGCCCGATCAGCACCGTCGACCTGCACCCGCAGACCACCAGCACGATCGTCAAGGTGCATGTGAAGGAAGGCCAGTTCGTCCGGGAAGGCGAGTTGATGTTCTCCCTGGATAACCGCAGCGAGTCGGCCAACCTGGAAAAGGCCGAGGCACAGGTGGCGCGCGACCGTGCCAGCCTGGCCGACATCGAACGCCAGTACCAGCGCAGCATGGACCTGCTGGCACAGAAATTCGTCGCCCAGGGCGCCGTCGATACGCTGAAGAGCCAGGTGGACGCGGCGCGCGCGCTGCTCGAATCCGATATCGCCGCCGCGCGCGCCGTGAAGGTGGACCAGAGCTACACGTCGATCCGCGCGCCGCTGACGGGCCGCGTGGGCGCCATCAACGTCTACCCGGGCAGCCTGGTGCAGCTGACCACGTCGCTCACGACCGTCACGCAGCTCGACCCCATCAACGTGGCGTTCACGGTGCCGGAATCACAGCTGGCCGCGCTGCTGGACGCCCAGCGCGCCGGCAAGGTGCCCGTGCAGGCCTTCCAGAACAATTCCACCACGCCGATCGAGGGCCAGCTGTCGTTCATCGACAATACGGTCGATCCGCAGGCCGGCGTCATCCGCGTCAAGGCGCAGTTCTCCAACAAGGACACGCGGCTGTGGCCGGGCCAGTACGTGAACACGGCCCTGACGGTGCAGACGCTGAAGGATGCGGTCGTCGTGCCGCAGAACGCCATCATCAACAACACGCGGGGCACCTTCGTGTACGTGCTGGGCGCCGACAACACGGCCAAGGTGGCCAACGTGGAGCGCGTGCACGGCTTCGGCGCCGATGCCGTGGTGCGTGGCCTGCAGGGCACGGAAAAGATCATCGTCGAAGGCAAGCAGAACCTCCGCCCGGGCGGCAAGGTGCGCGTCGCCGATGCCCGCCTGGCGGGGCAGGAAACGCCCAAGGGCGTGGAATGAACGGGAGTGAACAATGAACGTGTCCGAACTCTCGATCCGGCGCCCCGTGATGGTGGTGCTGCTGTCGCTGTCGCTGATCTTCGCCGGCGTGCTGGCCTACCTGAAGATCCCCGTCGCCGCGCTGCCCAGCTATAACACGCCCGTCATCAACGTCTCGGCCGACCTGGCCGGTGCCAGTCCCGAGACGATGGCATCGTCCGTGGCGCTGCCGCTGGAGAAGCAGTTCTCGACCATCGCCGGCCTGACGCTCATCACCTCCACGAGCACGCAGGGCAATACCTCGCTGACCCTGGAGTTCGACCCCAGCATCAACGTCAACGAGGCCGCCGTGGACGTGCAGGCGGCACTGCTGCGCGCCCAGCGCCAGCTGCCGCAGGAAATGACGGACCTGCCGTCCTACCGCAAGATCAATCCGGCCGATGCGCCGGTGCTGTTCATGGCGATGAATTCGCCGTCGCTGTCGCTCTCCGAACTGAACGACTACGCGGAAAACCTGATCGCGCCGAGCCTGTCCACCTTGCCCGGCGTGGCGCAGGTCACCGTCAACGGCCAGAAGCGTTTTGCCGTGCGCATCCGCGCCAAGTCCGACCTGCTGAACGCCCGCAACCTTACGCTGGCCGACGTGCAGACGGCCGTGAAAAGCGCCAACGCCAACACGCCATTGGGCGTGCTCGATGGCCCGGACCAGACGCTGACCATCCAGGGCAACCCGCAGCTGATGAACGCGGCCGAATACCGCGACCTGATCATCGCCACCCGCAACGGCGAACCGGTGCGCCTGAAGGATGTCGCCACCGTCGAGGACAGCTTCCAGTCGATCAAGTCGTTCGGCAGCTACAACGGCGAACGGGCCATCGTGCTGCTGGTGCAGCGCCAGCCCGATGCGAATACGGTGCAGGTGGTGGACGGCGTGAAGGCGCTGCTGCCGCGCTTCAGGTCGCAGCTGCCGGAGTCGATCAACATCAGCCTCGTCAACGACCGTTCGCTGTCCATCCGCGAAGCGCTGCATGACGTGAACCTGACCCTCGGCCTGACCGTGGTGCTGGTGGTGCTGGTGATCTTCCTGTTCCTGCGCCGCGCGGCCGCCACGTTCATCCCCGCGATCACGATGCCCATCTCGCTGCTGGGCGCCCTGGCGCTGCTGTACGCATTCGGCTACAGCCTGGACAACGTCTCGCTGCTGGGCATCACGCTGGCCGTGGGCCTGGTCGTGGACGATGCCATCGTCGTGCTGGAAAATATCGTGCGCCACATCGAGCATGGCATGAAGCCGCTGCAGGCCGCGCTGGTCGGTTCGCGCGAGATGGGTTTTACGATCGTTTCGATCTCGGTATCGCTGGTGGCCGTGTTCATTCCGATCTTCTTCATGCCCGGCGTGATGGGACTGATGTTCCATGAATTCGCCGTGATCGTGGCGCTGGCCGTGCTGGTGTCGGCCGCCGTGTCGCTCACGCTCGTGCCGATGCTGGCGTCGCGCTTCCTGCCGGCCGATTCGACCGAGCACTCGGGCGACGACACCTTCATCGGCCGCCATTTCGAGCGGGGTTTCCGCGCCGTGCAGAACGGCTATGGACGCACGCTGGACATCGCGCTGCGCCACCGCTACGTGGTGCTGGCCGCGGCGATCGGCACGTTCGCGCTGACGGTCGTGATGTACACGGCCATCCCGAAAGGCTTCTTCCCCGAGGAGGACATCGGCCAGCTGCGCGTGAACACGGAAGCTTCCGAAGACATCTCGACGGCCGCGATGCTGCAGATGCAGGACCGCGTGGCCGCCATCATCAAGGCCGATCCGAACGTGAAAGACGTGGTGTCGTTCACCGGCGGCGGTAACACGGGCCGCATGTTCGTGGTGCTGAAGGAGCGCAGCGAGCGCAAGAAGATGTCCGACGTGCTGGAAGGGCTGCGCAAGTCGACGCGGCAGGTGGCCGGCATGGCCGTCTACATGTCGCCGGTACAGAACCTGCAGCTGGGCGGGCGGCAGTCGAAGAGCCGCTACCAGTACACGCTGCAGTCGGTCAGCGCCGATTCGCTGAACGAATGGGCCGAACGCTACCTGGAGCGCATGCGCGCCGACAGCGACTTCCGCGACGTCACCAGCGATTCGCAGCAGCGCGGCCTGCAGGCGACCTTGAAGGTGGACCGCGACAAGGCCAACAACCTGGGCGTGGCGCTGGGCGACATCCGCTCGGCCCTGTACCTGGCGTTCGGCGAGCGGCAGGTGTCGACGATCTATTCGTCCGCCGCCAGCTACTACGTGATCCTGGAAGCGGCCGACGAGGACCGGCGCTACGAGGATGCGCTCACCAAGGTCTCGGTGCGCAATGCGGCCGGGCAGCTGGTGAAGCTGTCCAGCTTTGCGTCCGTGGAGCGCACCGTCGGCCCGACCGCTGTCAACCACCAGGGGCAATTACAGGCCATCACGCTGGCGTTCAACCTGGCGCCCGGCGTGCCGCTCGGCCAGGCCACGGCAAAGATCGATGCGATGGGCCAGGAGTTCGGCCTGCCGGCATCCATCATCACCAACTATGGCGGCGATGCGGCCGTGTTCCAGAGCTCGCAGAGCAGCCAGGTGGTGCTGATCGTGGCCGCGCTGGCCGTCATCTACGTGCTGCTGGGCGTGCTGTACGAAAGCTTCATCCACCCGCTGACGATCCTGGCCGGCCTGCCATCGGCCGCCGTGGGTGCGCTGCTGACCTTGTGGATCTTCGACATGGACCTGACGATGATCGCCATCATCGGCATCCTGATGCTGATCGGCATCGTCAAGAAGAACGCCATCATGATGATCGACTTCGCCCTGCAGGCGCAGCGCGAGCGGGGCATGGCACCGGCCGCGGCGATCCGCGAGGCCTGCATCCTGCGCTTCCGCCCGATCCTGATGACGACGCTGGCGGCCCTGATGGGTGCGCTGCCCATCGCGCTGGGCCTGGGCGCCGGCGCCGAGCTGCGCCAGCCGCTGGGCCTGGCCGTCTGCGGCGGGCTGATCTTCTCGCAGGTCATCACGCTGTACATCACGCCCGTCATCTACCTGTTCCTCGACAAGTACAGCGGCAGCGGCCCGATGGACGACGCCGAGCTGCACGACCTGCCGCCGGATCCACCGAAGGTCGAGCTGAAGGCCGTCAACGCGGGGCATTGAGGCTGCCAACAGTCGAGCTCGTGTCCATGTCGGGGGGCTGCGCAGGGGTTTCACGGAGCACCGCTCCGCGCCTGCGATGCAGTGATGGCTTGCAAGCCATCACTCCTTCCTGACCCATGGACACGAGCCCGGCGGTAGTCGAATCGCGGGTCGATGCCTTCCGTTCATTAAGCAGGCCTGAAAACGGTGCTGCGCGGAAGTTGCCGGCGCCCAAAACCGGATACATACGGTAACATCCGTTAACCGCGCGCTCGCGTAAGCTTCCCTCGGCCCGGCAATGCCGGTTTGTGCACAGAAAACGGTTTATCTTGCTCCAGTTCAGTCATTCCCACGGTCCCGACGACGTCTGCCCTACCTGCGGCCAGTCCCTTCCGCCGGGCTATGGGCTGCAATACGGCAGCAACAAGCCCAACCGCACCGGCATCGCCATCGCCGTCGGCCTGCACCTGCTGCTGCTGGCGGTGGTGCTGATGAATCCCCAGGTCTACGTCAAGCTCAAGCCGCCCGCCAAGGAAGGCGAGATGGTGTGGATCGCGCCGCCGTCGCCAACCCCCACGCCGGCACCGAAGCAGCCGACACCGACGAAACCGACGCCGCAGAAGACCACCCCGACCAAGTCGCCGCCGAAGGAGGCCGCGAAGACCCGGCCCCGGCCGGCGCCGCAGCCGCGCACCAACCGCGAGGCGGTGACGGAACCGCGCAAGCAGGAAACCTTCACGCCGCCCGTGCAGGCCCAGCTGACGCCGCCGCCGCCCGACGTGACGGACATGTCGCAGATGGTAGCCGAAGCGCGCCGCCGCCGCGGTGCCGTGGAAACCCCGCCGGGCGACACCGCCGAGAGCGAAGACGCGAAAGCCAAGGCACGCGCCGTCGCCAACATCATGGGCGCGCAGGGCCGCAACGCGGCCGGCGAGCTGGACGATTCCGGCGGCATCTTCGACGTGAAGAACGTGTCGTTCAGCGGCGCCGACCTGAAATTCCGCGGCTGGAACGGCAACTTCAAGCGCCGCTGGCTGACCCAGGTGCACGTGGAACTGGGCGGCGAGATCGATATCGAGAATGCCGTCGTCACCAAGATGATCGAGCTGATCCGCAAGGAAAAGCCGGGCGACTTCGAGTGGGAGTCGCACCGGCTGGGCAAGACGGTCAAGATGAGTGCGCGCAAGGAATACGAACCGCAGCTGCGCGCCTTCCTGATCCAGGAGATGTTCCCGAAATACATCCGCCCGGCGGGTCGCTGACCTGATCAGGCGCGTTCCTGTGCCGCGGCGGGCGCCAGCGCCTCGCCGCACCAGTACAGCAGCGCGGCCGCCGGCATCGCCATCCCTGCCAGCAGCGCGGCGTGCCAGCCGTGGCGGGCGTACACATAGGCACCCAGTGCCGAGCCCAGCGCGCCGCCGGCAAAGAACACGGCGAAGTACAGGCCGTTCAGGCGGCTGCGCACGGCCGCGCCCAGGTTGAAGATGGCGCGCTGGCCCAGCACCAGGTTGGCGGCCACGCCCATGTCCAGCACGATCGACGCCAGCACCAGCAGGCCCAGCGCCACCGGCCGCGAACCGGGTGCCAGCAGCGGCAGCGCAAACCCCAGCACACCCAGGCCCAGCGCGACGGCCGTTGCAACCAGGCTGTGACCCGCATCGGCCAGCCTGCCGGCCACCGGCGAGGCCACGGCGCCGGCCATCCCCACCAGCGCGAAGACGGCGATGCCCGTCTGCGACAGGTGGAACAGGGGGCTGGCCAGCACCAGCGGCACGACGGTCCAGAACAGGCTGAACGAACCGAACAGGCCGGCATGGTAGGCGGCGCGGCGGCGCAGCACGGGCGTGGTGGCGAACAGCGACCACAGCGAGCCGATCAGCTTCGGATACGTCGTGTTTTCATGGGGCACGCGCTCCGGCAGCTTCGCCCGCAGCACCAGCGCGAGGCCCGCCACCAACACGGCGGCAATCCCGAACACGGCATGCCAGCCCAGGTGGTCGGCGATCAGGCTGGCCGCCGGCCGCGCCAGCATCACGCCCAGCAGCAGGCCGCTGACGACCTTGCCGACCGTGAGGCCACGCGTCGCCTCGCTGGACAGGTGGGCCGCGAACGGCACCAGGATCTGCGCCGCCACCGACGACAGCCCGATCGCCAGCGCCGCGGCCAGGAACACCCAGCCGGTGGATGCCAGCGCGGCCGCCACCAGCGCCAGCGCCGTCACGGCCAGCAGCGTGACGACCAGCCGGCGGTTCTCCAGCAGGTCGCCCAGCGGCACGATGAACAGCAGGCCCAGCGTATAGCCCACCTGCGTGAGCGTGACGACGAGGCCGGCCGCATCGGCCGACAGCCCGGTGGCCGCGGCAATCGGGCCGACGAGGGTCTGCGCGTAGTACAGGTTGGCGACGATCAGGCCGGCGGCGGCGGCCAGCAGCCGCACCATGCCCGGGGTGATGGAAGAGGTGTTCGTCATGATGAGCCTCGCTAAGATGGAATGAGGCCAGTCTACGGAACCTGCGCTGGAAGATAATCCACCAATAATCGGTCTATACTTTTCACATCATGTGTACAATTAGTCTTGAATAATGGGGCAAGAATGGACAAGATCCGCGCCATGCAGGTGTTCGTGCGCATCGTCGAGGCCAACAGCTTTACCAAGGCGGCCGAAACGCTGGGCCTGCCGCGTGCGGCGCTGACGGCCACCATCCAGAACCTGGAAAGCTATCTCGGCACCACGCTGCTGCAGCGGACCACGCGGCGCCTGTCGCTCACGCCGGATGGCGCCGAGTACCACGCGCACTGCCTGCAGATTCTCGATGCGGTAGAGGCTTCGGAAGAGGCGTTTCGCGGCGGCGCGGCGGCAAAACCGCGCGGCACGCTGCGCGTCGACCTGCCCGGCGCGGTCGGCCAGAACGTGGTCCTGCCGCGGCTGGGCGAGTTCGCGCGCCGCTGGCCCGAGCTGGCGCTGACGGTCAGCGTGACGGACCGCCTGGTCGACCTGACGCAGGAGGGCATCGACTGCACGCTGCGGGTCGGGGACTTGCAGGATTCGTCGCTGGTCGGCAGGCAGGTCGGCAGCATGCGCTTCGTGACCTGCGCCGCGCCTTCGTATCTGGCCGAGCATGGCACGCCGGCCAGCATCGAAGGGCTGGCGCAGCACCAGGGCATCGTGCATTTCTCGGGCCGCACGGGGCGGCCGTTCGACTGGGATTTCGTGGTGAACGGGGAGGTGGTGAACGCCCAGGTAAAAGGGCGCATCGCGATCAACAATGCCGATGCCAACGTGACGTGCGCGCTGCAGGGACTGGGCATCTCGCAGGCCGCCACCTACCAGGTGCGCCGCCACCTGGAGAGCGGCGCGCTGGTGGAGCTGTTCAAAGAGACGCCGCCGGTGCCGATGCCCGTCTCGCTGCTGTACCCGCAGGGACGGATGGCGGCGGCGAAGCTGCGCGTGTTTGCCGAATGGGTCCGGGAAGTGATGGAGGCCGAACCCGACCTCCGGCTGCAGGCCTGAAGCCTACAGACCCTTCAGCTTGCGCGCGATATCGATGGCGAAGTAGGTCAGCACGCCATCGGCGCCGGCGCGCTTGAACGCCATCAGCGATTCCATCATCACCTTGTCGTGATCGAGCCAGCCGTTCTGCGCGGCCGCCTTGATCATCGCGTATTCGCCGCTGACCTGGTAGGCAAAGGTGGGCACCTTGAACTCGTCCTTCACGCGGCGCACGATGTCCAGGTAGGGCATGCCGGGCTTGACCATCACCATGTCCGCGCCTTCCTGCAGGTCGCCGGCCACTTCGCGCAGCGCCTCGTCGCTGTTGGCGGGGTCCATCTGGTACTGGTTCTTGTCGCCCTTGCCCAGGTTGGCGGCGGAGCCCACGGCATCGCGGAACGGACCGTAGAACGCCGAGGCGTACTTGGCCGAGTAGGCCATGATGCGGGTGTGGATGTGGTCGCGGCCTTCCAGCGCCGCGCGGATCGCGCCGATGCGGCCGTCCATCATGTCCGACGGGGCCACGACATCGACGCCGGCATCGGCCTGCGTCAGCGCCTGGCGCACCAGCATGTCGGTGGTGATGTCGTTGATGACGTAGCCCTGCTCGTCGATCAGGCCATCCTGGCCGTGGCTGGTGTACGGGTCGAGCGCCACGTCGGTGAGGATGCCCAGCTCTGGGAAGCGTTGTTTCAGTTCGCGCACGGCGCGCGGCACCAGGCCTGCCGGATTGGTGGCCTCGATGCCGTCCGGTGTTTTCAGCGCCGTGTCGATCACGGGGAACAGCGCCAGCACGGGAATGCCCAGGCCCACGCATTCTTCCGCCACCTTCAGCAGCAGGTCCACGGAGACGCGTTCCACGCCCGGCATCGACAGCACGCTTTCGCGGCGGTTCGTGCCTTCCAGGATGAACACCGGATAGATCAGGTCGGCGGCCGTGACCACGTTCTCGCGCATCAGCGCGCGGGAGAACGGATCGCGGCGCATGCGGCGCATGCGCATCGCGGGAAACTGGGCGGAGAAGTGGGGGCTGTGCATGCTATTCCTTTCGGATCGGAGGTCAGGCGGGCTTGTCGTCCGCGGTATCGTCGCCGGCATTGCGTGAATCCGCTGCCTCGTCGCTGGCCGCATCGGCCGCCGCGGCGGGGGCGGGGCGCTCGACGTTCAGGCCGGCCAGTTCCTCGATCTTCGCCGTGGCTTCCTCGATGCCGATGCGCTTGAGCGCCGAGAACAGCTGCACGGTGAACGGGAAGCCTTCGCCTTCTTCATCCACGTAGCTGTCCAGCCGCGCCTGCGTCTGGCGCAGCACGTTCACGCTCTCGTTGCGCGTGAGCTTGTCCGCCTTCGTCAGGATGCAGTGGATCGGCTTGCCCGTCGGGGCGAACCATTCCAGCATCTGCACGTCCAGGTCCGTGAACGGGCGGCGCACATCCATCATCAGCACCAGCGCGGCGAGCTGCTCGCGCTGCTGCACGTAGTCGCCCAGCAGGCGCTGCCAGTGCAGCTTGGCGTCGCCGGACACTTCCGCGTAACCATAGCCCGGCAAGTCGGCGATCAGGCAGCGCACTTCGTCCATGTTGACGGGATCGTGCCGGTGCATCGCCACGTGCGCGCCACCCACCGAGAAGAAGTTGATGTGCTGGGTGCGGCCCGGCGTCTTCGAGGCGAAGGCCAGGCCCTTCTGGTTGCACAGGATGTTGATCGCGGTGGACTTGCCCGCGTTGGACCGGCCGGCGAACGCGATTTCCGGCACGGTGGTGTCGGGCAGGTTGCGCAGGTGGTTAACGGTCGTGAAAAAACGGGCTTGCCAGATCTTGGACATGAGGAGGGATGAGGAGAAAATTGCAACAGAGACAGGCAGTTATGCCGGGAAGCTATTGTACAATAAGGAGTTACGACCCGTAGTTCGCCGCCTATAAGCTGCACATAGGGATTTGCTGCACTGCACAGGGCGGACCGCACGACATTGCCGACATTTTATTGACTCGCTTCGTAGGGTGGCTGAATGAATCGTATGCAAAACCGCAGGTCCTCGCGCTCGATGTTCATTGCAATGGTGGTCTTCTCCGGCACGGCGTTTGCAGCAACGCCCGATGCCGCCAAGGCGCCCCCGAAAGTCGATCCGGCCAGGGGCGCCACGCTCTATGCCGATGGCGACACGGCGCGCGGCCTGCCCGCCTGCGTGTCCTGCCACGGCGCCGCCGGCAACTCCACGATCGCCGTCAATCCGAAACTGGCCGGCCAGCCTGCCGGCTACCTGTACAAGCAGCTGGTGGACTTCACGCAGCCGGCCCGCAACCAGCCGGTGATGACGCTGTACGCGAAGATGCTGACGGACGAGGAAAAGAAGAACGTGTCGGCCTATCTCGCCGCGCAGGGCCAGAAGCCGGGCGCTGCGAAGAACAAGGCCACGCTCGACCTGGGCAAGAAGATCTACCGGGGCGGCATCGCCGAGAAAAGCGTGCCCGCCTGCGCCAGCTGTCATGGCCCGGCCGGCGCCGGCAATCCCGCCAAGTACCCCCGCATCGGCGGCCAGCACCAGGACTACACGATCGCCCAGCTGGGCCTCTTCAAGGCCCACGGCCGCAACAACAGCGCCGAGATGGCCACGATCGCGCAGCGCATGTCCGACGACGAGATCAAGGCCGTGGCGGATTACGTGGCCGGCCTCAAATGATGCCGCCCGCATGACAACCCCGGCGGCCGCGTCCGCGCGCCGCCCAGCAGACAACGCATGAGCATCACCACCACCGGAATCCGTCTCCATACCCGCCGCCCGGCGCTGAACGAAGCGTTCGAACTGCTGTCCTCGATGCGGTTCGCGATCACCCTGCTGGTGATGATCGCGATCTCCGCCGTCATCGGCACCATCATGCAGCAGAACCAGCCGATGCCGAACTACGTGAACCAGTTCGGGCCGTTCTGGTTCGAGGTGTTCGCGCGCCTCGGCCTGTATTCGGTGTATGCCACCTGGTGGTTCCTGCTGATGATGGCCGTGCTGGTGCTCTCGACCTCCCTGTGCATCGCCCGCAATGCGCCGAAGATGGTGAAGGACATGCGCAGCTGGCGCGAGAACGTGCGCGAACAGTCGCTGCGCAATTTCCATCACAAGGTCGAATGGACCGTGCCGCTGGCGCCGGGCGCACTGGCGCAGCAACTGGCGCAGCGACTTGGCCACGCGGGCTATCGGGCGAAGATCGTGGAAAAGGAGGGCGGCACGCTGGTGGCGGCCAAGCGCGGCGCCGCCAACAAGTTCGGCTACATCTTCGCGCACAGCGCCATCGTCGTCATCTGCATCGGCGCCACGCTGGACTCCGACCTGCCGATCCGCTTCCAGGAAGCCTTCATGGGCAAGGTGCCGTATCCCGGCGACGGCGTGATCGCGGAGATCCCGGCGCAGCACCGCCTCGGCGTTGGCAATCTCACGTTCCGCGGCAACAGCGTGATCGGCGAAGGGCAGACGAGCGGCACCGCCGTCATCACCCGTCCCGACGGCGCCCTGATCCAGGAGCTGCCGTTCACGATCGCGCTGAAGAAATTCACCATCGATTTCTACAGCACCGGCATGCCCAAGCTGTTCGCCAGCGAGGTGGTGGCGCGCGACAACGCCACCGGGGAAACGAAGACGGCCACCATCGAAGTGAACAAGCCGTTCATCTGGCAGGGCATCGCCGTCTACCAGTCCAGCTTTGCCGATGGCGGCAGCCAGTTGAAGGTCAGCGCGTTCCCCATGCAGGGCACGGGTTCCCGCAAGTTCGACCTGGCCGGCGAAGTGAACGGCACCACGAAGCTTTCGGATGCGTACACGATCGAGTGGAGCGACTTCCGCGCCTTCAATGTGGAGAACACGGCAGGACGGGACAAGGCGCAGGATCCCCGCTCGGTGGCGCAGGGCCGGAAGCTGGACGAGACGTTCGCACAGGGCCTCGGCAAGCACCTGGGGTCGGCCGCGAAGAACCCCAACAACAAGGACCTGAAGAACGTCGGCCCCAGCATGCAGTACAAGCTGCGCGACAGGACGGGCCAGGCGCGCGAGTACCAGAACTACATGCAGCCGGTCACGCTGGACGGGGTGCCGATGTACCTGTCCGGCGTGCGTGCCAATCCGGGCGATCCGTTCAGCTACCTGCGCATTCCGGCGGACGACGAACACGGCGTGCGCGACTGGATGCGCCTGCGCGCCGCGCTGCACGATCCGGCGCAGCGCACCCGCGCTGCCAATGCGTATGCGCAGCGCATGACGCCGGCCGCGAAGGGCGCCGACACGATGCAGTCGCAGCTGGCCCTGTCCGCGCAGAAGAGCCTGGAGATCTTTGCCGGCGACAGCGCGGCCGGCGGCTACCTGTCCGTCAGCCGCTTCCTGGAGCAGGTGCCGAAGGCCGAGCAGGAAAAGGCGGCGGACATCTTCATGAAGATCCTGAACGGCGCGTTGTGGGAGCTGTGGCAGGTGGCGCGCAGCGAGGCGAACCTGGCACCGGTGGCGGCCGACGAGTCGCATGCGCGCTGGCTGCAGTTCTCGATGAACGCGCTGTCGGACAGCTTCTTCTACGGCGCGCCCGTCTACCTGCAGCTGGAGGAGTTCACGCAGGTGCAGGCTTCCGTGTTCCAGGTCACGCGCTCGCCGGGCAAGCTGGTGGTCTACTTCGGCTGCCTGCTGCTGGTACTGGGCGTGTTCTCGATGTTCTACATCCGCGAGCGGCGCCTGTGGGTGTGGATCCGCGCGGACGAGGGCAATGGCGCAGGCGCCCACGCGCTGATGGCGATGAGTACCCAGCGCCGCACGCTCGATTTCGACAGGGAATTCAACGAATTGAAGGAAAAGCTGCCGCAACCGGCGTAAGCTGGACGGACCCGGCAGCTTTTGGAGAACATCATGGACATCACGCAGAACCAGCCGGCAGCCCAGCCGCCATCCTCCCCATCCGCAAGCTACGTGGCGGCGCCCGGCTACTTCCGCCGCCTGTCCGCCTTCGACTGGGCGTTCGCGCTGGCGCTGGTGGCGGGCGCCCTGTACGCGTTCAGCCGCTTCGGCAGCTACATGGACGTGTACGAGGAAGCCATCCTGCTGCTCGCGGCCCCCGTGTTCGCGGTGCTGGGCTGGCACTGGAAGCCGGTGCGCTGGGTGATGCCCCTGTCGTTCCTGCTGGCGCTGGGGGCGATTGGCCTGTACGGCGGCGACCTGGCCGCGGCCGAGACGCGCTTCTGGCTGCGCTACATGCTGTCCAGCCAGTCCGCCATCCTGTGGATGAGCGTGTTCTTCTATCTCTCCACCCTGTTCTACTGGATCGGCCTGGTCGGGCGCTCGGCGACCGGCGGCGCGATCGGCTCGCGTCTGTGCTGGGGCGCGCTGGTGCTGGGCCTGACCGGCATGCTGGTGCGCTGGTACGAGTCCTACCTGATCGGTACGGACGTGGGCCACATCCCCATCTCCAACCTGTACGAAGTGTTCATCCTGTTCTGCCTGATCACGGCCATGTTCCACCTGTATTACGAGGAGCGCTACGCCACGCGCCAGCTGGGCCCCTTCGTGCTGCTGATCATCTCGGCGGCCGTCGGCTTCCTGCTGTGGTACACCGTGTCGCGCGGCGCGTCGGACATCCAGCCGCTGGTGCCGGCGCTGCAGAGCTGGTGGATGAAGATCCACGTGCCGGCCAACTTCATCGGCTACGGCACGTTCGCGCTGGCCGCGATGGTGGCCTGGGCCTTCCTCCTCAAATACGAGACGACGCGCACCTTGTGGATCTGGCTCGTCGGCGCGCCGCTGGCCGTCGTCGTCATCGGCAATGCCGGCGTGTACGCCAGCGGCGCGGGCGAGGGCGTGCGCGCCTCGATGTTCGTATCCAGCCGCTTCCTCGTGGTGCTGGCCGTGCTGTTCGCCGCCACCAACCTGCTGCGCCACCGCATCGCCGACCGCCTGCCGGCGGCCGAGCTGCTGGAGGACGTGATGTACAAGTCCATTTCCGCGGGCTTCGCATTCTTCACCATCGCCACCATCCTGGGCGCGCTGTGGGCAGCCGAGGCCTGGGGCGGCTACTGGTCATGGGATCCGAAGGAAACCTGGTCACTGATCGTGTGGCTGAACTACGCGGCGTGGCTGCACATGCGGCTGATGTCCGGCCTGCGCGGCCGCGTGGCGGCGTGGTGGGCCCTGGTCGGCCTGGTCGTGACGACGTTCGCCTTCCTGGGCGTGAACATGTTCCTCTCCGGACTGCATTCCTACGGCAAGCTGTGACTTTTGGAAACTTCCTTGTAAAACCCTTTAAGCCAACCGTCATCTAGCAGTTTCCGGAATCGTGTAAGGTTCGTTTCAACCTACCAATTCCGGAGCTGTCATGCTGATCAAACGTTCGCCCAACGGCATCGACCTGCCGTTTTCTTCCGAAATCACGCCGCGCCATGTGTTCGAGGCGCGCCGCGACTTCATCAAGCAGATCGCCACCGGCTCGATCGCCAGCGGCGCACTGATCGAAATGCTGTCCCGCGAAGCCTTCGCGCAAGGCACCGCGCCCAAGCTCGCGGCCAAGCGCAATCCCGCCTATTCGGTGCAGGAAAACGCCACGTCGCTGAAGGACGCCACGCACTACAACAACTTCTACGAGTTCGGCACGGATAAAAGCGATCCGGCCGAGAACGCGGGCTCGCTGCGCACGCGGCCCTGGACCGTGTCGATCGAAGGCGAAGTGAAAAAGCCGGTGACGCTCGATATCGACGCGCTGCTGAAACTGGCGCCGCTGGAAGAGCGCGTGTACCGCCTGCGCTGCGTGGAAGGCTGGTCGATGGTGATTCCGTGGGTCGGCTATTCGCTGTCCGAGATCATCAAGCGCGTCGAGCCGACGGGGAACGCCAAGTACGTGGAATTCGTCACGCTGGCCGACAAGCGCCAGATGCCGGGCGTGAACAGCCGCGTGCTGGACTGGCCGTACGTGGAAGGCCTGCGCTTGGACGAAGCCAATCACCCGCTCACGCTGCTCACCTTGGGCATGTACGGCGACGTGCTGCCGAACCAGAACGGCGCGCCGGTGCGCATCGTCGTGCCGTGGAAGTACGGCTTCAAGTCGGCCAAGTCGATCGTCAAGATCCGCTTCACCAAGGACCAGCCGCGCACCTCGTGGTACAAGAGCGCGCCGTCCGAATACGGCTTCTATTCGAACGTGAACCCGAACGTGGACCACCCGCGCTGGTCGCAGGCCACCGAGCGCCGCATCGGCGAGGATTCCTTCCTGGCCCGCAAGCGCAAGACGCTGATGTTCAACGGCTATGACGTGGCGTCGCTGTACTCGGGCATGGACCTGAAGCGGTATTTCTGATGAAGAGTGCGACCGCGCCACTGGCCGCCCTCACCGCGAAACAGATCGGCGGCATCAAGGCCGCCGTGTTCGTGCTGGCGCTGGTGCCGCTGGCGAAGCTCGTCTACCTCGTGTTCATGGGCGCGCTGGTGGAACCGCTGCAGTACATCACCCGCAACACGGGCGACTGGACGCTGTACTTCCTGTGCATCACGCTGGCCATCACGCCGCTGCGCCGGCTGGCGAAGTGGAACTGGTTGCTGAAGCTGCGCCGCATGCTGGGCCTGTACGCCTTCTTCTACGGCTTGCTGCACTTCACCACCTTCCTGTGGTTCGACCATTTCTTCGACGTGGCGGAAATGCTGAAGGACGTGGCCAAGCGGCCGTTCATCCTCGTCGGCTTCATTGCCTTCGTGCTGTTGATTCCACTCGCCGTGACCAGCACCAATGCGATGGTCAAGCGGCTGGGCGGGAAGAACTGGCTGTGGCTGCACCGGCTGGTCTACGTGATCGCACCGCTCGGCGTGCTGCATTACTGGTGGATGAAGTCCGCCAAGCACGACCTGGCGCAGCCGATGCTGTTTGCCGGCATCGTGGGCGTGCTGCTCCTGCTGCGCGTGTGGTGGGCCCGGCAGAAAGCCCAAAAGTTGCCCTGAAAATGGGGACAGACCCCATTTTTCAGGCAACATTCAGCCGATCACGCTCTCCAGCGCAAACAGCTCCGCGGGCTTCTCCCGCCGCCGCACCAGGTGTACGCGGTCGCCATCGACGATGACCTCGGCCGCGCGGCCCCGCGTGTTGTAGTTCGACGCCATCGTCATGCCGTAGGCACCGGCCGTCTTCATCACCAGCAGGTCGCCCGCTTCGACCGGCAGCTCGCGGTCGCGCGCCAGCCAGTCGCCGGATTCGCAGATCGGGCCCACCACGTCGAACACCGCGCCGGCCACCTCACCTCGCGCCTCGCGCTGCACCACCGGCTGCATGTCCATCCACGCCTGGTACAGGGCCGGGCGCGCCATGTCGTTCATGGCCGCGTCGACGATGCAGAAATTCTTCTCTTCGCCGTGCTTGATGAATTCCACCTTCGTCAGCAGCAGGCCCGTGTCGCCCACGATCGAGCGGCCCGGCTCGAATATCACCTTGATGCCCTTGCCGCCGTGCTGGCCGGCACGCCATGCGTCGATGCGCTGGAACAGGCGGCCCAGATAGTCGCCGACCGGCACCGGTGCGGCATCGCCGGCCACGCCGTAGTCGATGCCCAGGCCGCCGCCGATGTCGAGGTGGTGCAGGTGGATGCCTTCCGCCGCCAGCGTGTCGATCAGTTCGATCAGGCGGTCCAGCGCTTCCAGCAGCGGCGTGTCGTCCAGCAGCTGCGAGCCGATATGGCAGTCGATGCCGGCCACGTCGATGTTCGGCAGCTGCGCCGCCACGCGGTAGGTGGCGAGCGCATCGTCGAACGCCACGCCGAACTTGCTGGCCTTCAGGCCGGTGGCGATGTACGGGTGCGTCTTGGCATCCACGTTCGGGTTGACGCGCAGCGAGATGCGCGCCTTGCGGCCCAGCGCACCGGCCACGTCGTTCAGGCGGTGCAGCTCGGGAATCGACTCCACGTTGAAGCACAGGATGTCGTGCTCGAGCGCCAGCCGCATCTCGTCCACGCTCTTGCCCACGCCGGAGAAGATCACCTTGTGCGGGTCGCCGCCGGCCGCGATCACGCGCAGCAGTTCGCCGCCGGAGACGATGTCGAAACCGGCACCCCGTCTGGCCAGCAGGTCCAGGATCGCCAGGTTGGAATTGGCCTTCATCGCGTAGCACACGAGCGCGTCGCGGCCCGCGCAGGCGTTGGCGTAAGCGTCGAAGTTCTCCAGCAGCCGGGCCTTCGAGTACACATAGGTGGGCGTGCCGAATTCCTGGGCGATGGCGGAAAGGGCGACGCCCTCGGCGTGCAGCACGCCGTCCTGATAAGCGAAATGGGACATGTGGTTACTGTTGTGATGCGGGTGGGGTCGAAGGAACCGGGGCCGATGGCGGTGCCACGCCGGGCTTGCCGAGATCCGCGTCGGTCTTCTGCGCCTTGGCGGCGGGAGGCTTCGGCAGGTACAGGGCGCCGGTCTGGCCGCAGCCGGTGACCAGCACTGCGAGGGAAACGGCAAGGAGCGGCAACGCCAGAGTGGACTTCACGATTAGAATGGGGGCATGAAAATAACCGTGAGAGTTTAGCATGACCGAAACCGAATTCCTGGACCTGGCCGACAGCACCCTGAACGCCATCGAAGCGGCGCTGGACCGCCTGAACGATGCCGACCACCTGGACGTGGAATGCAGCCGCAGCGGCAATGTGCTCGAGATCGAATTCCTGCACAACAGCTCGAAGGTGATCGTCAACAGCCAGGCCGCGATGCAGGAGCTGTGGGTGGCGGCACGCTCGGGCGGCTTCCACTACCGCTACCTCGACGGCCAATGGATCAACACGCGCGATGGCGGCAGCGAACTGTTCGATGCGCTGTCGCAGATCGCCACCGAGCAGTCGGGCGGCGCGCCGGTGGTGGTCAGCGCGAATCCATAAGCGGCAGAAGTTGCCCGAAAAATGGGGTCTGTCCCCATTTTTCAGGCAACGTTCGGCCGATCTAGTTACCCCAGCCGGTCGTCGGCGATGTGGTAGTGGGGATCCTCGAACGCGTTCACCTCGACCATGTCCTTGGCATTGCCGAGGATTTCCAGGCAGTCCGGGCTCAGGTGGCGCAGGTGCAGCGTCTTGCCGGCCTGGCGGTAGCGCACCGCCAGCGCGTCGATCGCTTCCACGGCGGAGTGGTCCACCACCTTCGATTCGCGGAACTCGATCACCACGTGCTGCGGGTCGTCCTTCGGATCGAACAGGGCGGCAAAGCTGGCCGTCGAGGCAAAGAACAGCGAGCCTTTCAGCGTATAGACCTTCCAGCCCCGTGCATCGGTCGAGATGGCCGCACGGATCTCCTTCGCGTGCTGCCACGCGAACACCAGCGCCGCGAACACCACGCCCGCCAGCACGGCCACCGCCAGGTCCGTCAGCACCGTGATCACGGTGACGCCGACGACGATCACCGCATCCTGCCGGGGAATCCGGCGCAGCGCCTGCAGGCTGCCCCACGCGAAGGTCTTCTCGCACACCACCACCATCACGCCCACCAGCGCGGCCAGCGGGATCATCTCGATCCAGCGCGACAGCAGCACGATGAACCCGAGCAGCACGACGGCCGCGGTGATGCCGGACAGCCGGTGCCTCGCGCCGTTGTCGATGTTGATCATGCTCTGCCCGACGAGGGCGCAGCCGCCCATCGAGGCGAACAGGCCGCTCAGGATGTTGGCCAGTCCCTGCGCCATGCTCTCGCGGTTGGGCCGGCCCCGCGTATCGGTGATGCTGTCGATCAGGTTCAGGGTCAGCAGCGTTTCGATCAGGCCGATGGCGGCCAGGATCAGCGAGTAGGGCAGGATGACTGTGAGGGTTTCAAGCGTCAGGGGCACCTGCGGCAGGTGGAAGGACGGCAGGCCGCCGGCGATCGAGCCCATGTCGCCCACCGTGCGCGTCTCGATGCCCAGCGCCGCCACCAGGCCCGACACGGCCAGGATCGCCACCAGCGAGGCCGGCACCGCCTTCGTCAGCCGGGGCAGCAGGTAGGTCACGGCCATCGTCAGCACCACGAGTCCGAGCATCGTCCACAGCGGCGCGCCCTGCAGCCACTGGCCGTTCACGCGGAAGTGGCCGGACTGGGCGATGAAGACGACGATCGCCAGCCCGTTGACGAAGCCCAGCATGACGGAGTGCGGCACCATGCGGATGAACTTGCCCAGCCTGAACGCGGCAAACAGCAGCTGGAACACGCCCATCAGGATCACGGCCGCGAACAGGTATTCGGCACCGTGCGTGACGACGAGGCCCGTCATCACGACGGCCAGCGCGCCGGCGGCGCCGCAGATCATGCCGGGCCGGCCGCCCAGTGCCGACGTGACGAGGCAGACGATGAAGGCGGCGTACAGGCCCGTCAGCGGTCCCACGTGGGCCAGCAGGGCAAACGCGATGGCCTCCGGCACCAGGGCCAGGGACACGGTGATGCCGGACAGGAGGTCGGTGCGCAGTTGGGCAGGGGAAGCGGGGGAAGCAGGGAGCAGAGGCATTGCAGTCGCAATCATGTAAAAAGGCCGCGCCACCGCAGCAGGTGCGGTGGCGCGGCCCGGTCCGAAAAAATCAGAACAGTTCGTTCTTGACGGCGTCGCGCGCCTTTTCCTCTTCCGGCGTGCCGCGGGTGGCGCCTTCCAGGCTCTCCACGCCCACGCCCGGCGGGTTCTCCGCGTAGTAATAGTCGCCGTTGGCGGCGATGATGCCTTCCGGGACCGCACGCTCCTCGACCGGGATCGATTTCAGGGCCTTCTGCATGTAGCCGATCCAGATCGGCAGGGCGAGGCCGCCGCCCGTTTCGCGGTTGCCCAGGTTCTTCGGCTGGTCGTAGCCGATCCAGGCGATGCCGACCAGCTTCGACTGGTAGCCGGCGAACCAGGCGTCGATCGAGTCGTTCGTGGTGCCCGTCTTGCCCGCCAGGTCGGGGCGCTTGAGCATCTGCTGCGCCTTCGCGGCGGTGCCGTAGCGGGCCACGTCCTTCAGCATCGAGTCCATCAGGAAGGCATTGCGCTCGTCGATCACGCGGTTGCCTTCGGTGCCGGCGCGGTCCGGCGCGGCCTGGGACAGCACGCGGCCGTTCGCATCCGTCACCTTCGAGATCAGGTAGGGCGTGACCTTGAAGCCGCCGTTGGCGAACACGGAGTAGGCGCCGGCCATCTGCAGCGGCGTGACGGCGCCGGAACCCAGCGCCAGCGTCAGGTAGGGCGGGTTCTTGTCGGCCTCGAAGCCGAAGCGCGTGGTGAACTCCTGGCCATATTTCGCGCCGATCTTGTGCAGGATGCGGATCGAGATCATGTTCTTCGATTTCGTCAGGCCGCGGCGCATCGACATCGGGCCTTCGTAGCGGCCGTCGTAGTTCTTCGGCTCCCAGGCCTGGCCGCCCGTCTGGCCGGCGTCGAAGGAGATCGGCGCATCGTTGATGATGGTGGCCGGCGACAGGCCGCGCTCCAGCGACGCCGAATAGATGAATGGCTTGAACGAGGAGCCGGGCTGGCGCCACGCCTGCGTGACGTGGTTGAACTTGTTGCGGTTGTAGTCGAAGCCGCCCACCAGCGCGCGGATCGCGCCGTCTTCCGTGCTGGCCGACACGAAGGCCGACTCGATCTCCGGCATCTGCGTGATTTCCCAGTCCTTCTCGTCCTGCATCACGCGGATCACCGCGCCGCGGCGCACGCGCCGGTTCGGCGCCGCCTTCTCGGACAGCCAGGATTTCGCCATCGCCAGGCCGTTGCCGGTGATGCTGATCTCCTCGCCGGCTGCCGTCATGGCCGTCACCTTGGTCGGCGAGGCGGTGAGCACCATGGCGGCCACGATATCGTCGCTGTCCGGGTGCTCGGCCAGTTCCGTCTCGATCACTTCGTCGGCTTCCGAGCGGTTGCGCGGCAGGTCCACATAGGCTTCCGGGCCGCGGTAGGGATGGCGGCGCTCGTAATCCATCACGCCCTTGCGCAGCGCCAGGTAGGCGGCGTCCTGGTCGGCCTTCGTGATCGTCGTGAACACGTTCAGGCCGCGGGTGTAGGTGTCTTCCTTGAACTGTTCGTAGACCAGCTGGCGTGCCATTTCGGCCACGTATTCGGCATGCACGCCGAACTCGCTGCTGTCCGTTTTCACCTTCAGCTGTTCCGCTTTTGCCTGTTCATACTGCGCCGGCGTGATGTAGCCCAGCTGCGCCATGCGCTGCAGGATGTACTGCTGGCGCGTGCGGGCGCGCTTCGGGTTGACCACCGGGTTGTAGGCCGATGGGGCTTTCGGCAGGCCGGCCAGCATGGCCGATTCGGCGATCGTCAGGTCCTTCAGGGGCTTGCCGAAATAGATCTGCGCGGCGGATGCGAAGCCGTAGGCGCGCTGGCCCAGGTAGATCTGGTTCATGTAGACCTCGAGGATCTGGTCCTTGGTCAGGTTCTGCTCGATCTTCCAGGCCAGCAGCGCTTCATAGGCCTTGCGCTTCAGCGTCTGTTCGCTGGACAGGAAGAAGTTGCGGGCCACCTGCTGCGTGATGGTGGAGGCGCCCTGGCGCGCGCCGCCCGTGGCGTTGTGCACGGCCGCGCGCAGGATGCCCCAGTAATCGACGCCGCCGTGCTCGTAGAAGCGGTCGTCCTCGATCGCCAGCACGGATTTCTTCATCACGTCCGGAATATCCTTGAAGCGCACCAGGTTGCGGCGCTCCTCGCCGAACTCGCCGATGAGCACATTGTCGGCGGAGTAGATCCGCAGCGGCATCTTGGGGCGGTAATCGGTCAGCGTGTCGAGCGACGGCAGGCTGGGGTAGGCCAGCGCCAGGCCGAACACGACCAGCAGCACGACGACGAGCACCAGGCCAACGAGGGAGCCGAGCGCGAGCAGCAGCAGGTTTTTCGGGGACTTGGGCTTCTTGGCGGTGTTCGGGGCAGTCATGCGGGGCGGCTTCCTTAATTTAGTGCAAGCATTATAAGTCAGTGCTCCCCCCGCGCGCGCACCCGCAGGCTGGCAGGGTCATGACACAAAATTGGCCGTGAGTAACGAAACAACTGTCTTGCCGGGCCAGCTATACAGAGTGAAAACTGTGTGGTTTCTGGCGCACATCAATACGGGCGCACGGCACAGAAATACCTTTACAGTTGCTCTGTGGAATTGCTAGCATCCGTCCTGCTGTCGCGCCTTTTGCACCTAAGCGACGGTTTTCAAAGGATTTTTTTCCAAAAATGCAAATCACCATGGTGCGGCCGACGGGCCGCGCCACCCGGGAGCGTTCGAATGATGCCTGACCTGAAGTCCCTGTTTGGCGCTGCCGTGCCCCCGATGGTGGGGCTCGACATCAGCAGCTCCGGCGTGCGCCTGGTCGAACTGACCGATGCGGGCAAGGACGGCATTCGTGTCGAACGTTGCGCGGTCGAGCCCCTGCCGCGCGGCGCCGTTGCGGACGGCAATATCGAAAACCTGGACCAGGTGGTCGATGCCGTGCGCCGGCTGGTCAAGAAGAGCGGCACGCGCGCCCGCAACGCGGCGCTCGGCATGCCGTCCACCGCCGTCATCACGAAGAAGATCGTGCTGCCGGCCGGCCTGTCCGAAGAACAGCTCGAAGTCCAGGTGGAGTCGGAGGCGAGCCAGTACATCCCGTTCGCGCTCGATGAAGTGAGCCTGGACTTCGATGTCATCGGCCCCGTCGCCAGTTCGCAGGACGACATCGAGGTGATGCTGGCCGCCGCGCGCCGCGAGAAGGTCGAGGACCGCGTGGCCGTCGCCGAGGCGTCCGGCCTGAAGGCTTCCGTGATGGACATCGAATCGTATGCGGCGCGCGCCGCGCTCGACCGCGTGACGGCGCAGATGCCCGGCGCCGGCGCGGGCCAGGCGATCGCGCTGTTCCAGGTGGGTGCCTCCGTCACGCAGTTTTCCGTGATGCTCAACGGCGTGACCGTGTACGAGCGCGAGCAGCCGTTCGGCGGCAACTCGCTGACGCAGGACATCGTGCGCGCCCATGGCCTGGCGTTCGAGGAAGCGGAAGCGCGTAAAAAATCGGGCGACCTGCCGGCCACCTATGCCACCGACCTGCTGCAGCCGTTCCTGGAATCGGCCGCGCTGGAAGTCACGCGCGCCATCCAGTTCTTCTTCACCTCCACGCCGTACACCAAGATCGACCAGATCTTCCTGGCCGGCGGCTGCGCGATGCTGCCCGGCCTCCTGGACATGATCGCCAGCCGCACGCGCATTTCCAGCGCCGTGCTGTCGCCGTTCAAGGGCATGCAGCTGGCCCCGGGCGTGCGCGAACAGCAGCTGCGCGCCGACGCGCCCGCCTACCTGGTAGCGTGCGGACTGGCCCTGAGGAGGTTCGGCTGATGGTTCGCATCAATCTGCTGCCGCACCGCGAGGAAAAGCGCAAGCAGCGCAAGAAGGCGTTTGCCGCGTTGATGGTGCTCTCCGGCCTGGCCGGCGTGGCCATCGTGCTGGCGGTGGGCGGCTACAACGCGCGCACCATCGCCGTGCAGGAACAGCGCAACCGTGTGCTGCAGGAAGCGAATGCCGCGCTGGACGTGCGCATCGCCCGCATCGCCACGCTCAAGCAGGAAATCGAGGCGCTGAAGGCGCGCCAGCAGGCCGTGGAAGACCTGCAGGGCGACCGCAACCAGCCCGTCTACCTGCTCGACGAACTGGTGCGCCAGACGCCGGCCGGCGTGTACCTGAAAGGCTTCAAGCAGGATGGCCAGCGCGTGACCGTGGACGGCTACGCGCAGTCGCAGGAGCGCGTGTCCGAGCTGCTGCGCAACCTGGCCGGCGGCTCGCCGTGGCTGGAGCGCCCGGACCTGATCGAGGTGAAGGCCGGGGTGATCGGCCAGGCGAAGAACCCGCGCAAGGTGGTGGAATTCTCGCTGGTGGTCGGCATCAAGCGCCCGCGCGACAAGGACGACTCTTCTGACCAGCGCGAGGAAGCCGGCAAGCCCGGTTCCGCGCCTCCGAGCAAGGCAAGCTGATGGCAACCGACGTGAAGGACCTGACAGCCGGCCTGGCCGCGCAATTTCGCGGCCTGAACGGCGTGCATCCGGGTCAGTGGCCGCTGGCGCCGCGCATCCTGTGCGGCATCGGCGTGGCACTGGCCGTGGTGGTGCTGGGCTATTTCGGCTACTGGAGCGGCCAGTTCGAGGAACAGGATGCCGGCGCCGCCCAGGAGCAGCAGCTGCGCGACCAGTACCGCCTGAAGACGGCGCAGGCGGTCAACCTGGATGCGCTGACGGCGCAGAAGGCGCAGGTGGACCGGTACGTGGTGCGGCTGGAGAAGCAGCTGCCCAGCAAGGCGGAAATGGCGGCGCTGCTGTCGGACATCAACCAGGCCGGCGTGGGCCGCGGCCTGCAGTTCGAGCTGTTCAAGCCGGGCCAGGTGGTGGTGCGCGACTACTACGCCGAACTGCCGATCGACATCAAGGTGACGGGCGACTACCACGACCTGGGCGCGTTTGCGGGCGACATGGCGAACCTGCCACGCATCGTCACGCTCAACAATATGGAGCTGGTGACGAACAAGGATGGCGCGCTGACGCTGAATGCGGTGGCCAAGACGTTCCGCTACCTGGACCAGGAAGAAGTGGCGGCGCAGAAGCAGGCCGCGGCCGAGAAGAAGAAAAAGGAAGGGAAGAAATGAAGAGCTTGAGCGCTGCCGCGCTGTGCTGCGTACTCTTCCTGTCCGGCTGCGGCGACCGCGACGAACAGGAAGTGCGCCAGTGGATGAAGGAAGTCGATGCCACCACGCGCGTGGCCGTCAAGCCGCTGTCCGAACCGAAGACCTTCGTGCCGTTCGCCTATGCGTCGGCCGGCCAGCCCGACCCGTTCAACCCGAACAAGCTGCTGTCGGAGGGCGAACGGGCCCGCCCCGGCACGGGCCTGGCGCCCGACACGGGCCGCCGCAAGGAATTCCTCGAGGGCTTCCCGCTCGACACGATGAAGATGGTGGGCACGCTGCAGAAGGGCAGCGCCATCTTCGCCCTGCTGCAGATCGACCGCGCCGTGTACCAGGTGCGCGCCGGACAGCGTCTTGGCCAGAACTACGGCCGGATCACGGCCGTTACCGACAGCGCCGTCAATGTGACGGAAACCGTACAGGATGCGAGCGGCGAATGGGTCGAACGCGCGGCAAAACTGGAACTGCAGGAAAGCAAGGAGAACACACAATGAGCGCCACCGATACCCTGCGCCGCTGCGGCGCCGCGCTGGCGCTGGCCTGCCTGGCACTACTGCAGACGCCTGCGCGAGCGCAGCAAGGCAACGCGATCGAATCAATCACCGCCAACCAGCAGGGCGCGAACGTGATCGTGCGCATCGCGCTGAACCATGCGCCGGACAAGGCGCCGCTGGGCTTTGCCATCACCAATCCGGCCCGCATCGCGCTCGATTTCGGCAAGACCGCCAATGCCACCGGCAAGACGTCGCAGGAAGTGAACCTGGGCGACCTGCGCAGCGTGAACGTGGTGGAGGCGGGCGACCGCGCGCGCCTCGTGCTGAACCTGAAGCGCACACTGAATTACGCCACCGCCATCGACGGCAGGAACGTGATCGTGACGATCGACGGTTCGGGCGGCACCGCCACGGCCCTCGACAGCCGCGGCCTGCCGGTGACGGCGCCCGCTGCCACTACGGCCGCAGCATCGGTCACCGCACCGGTCAGGGTGGCCGGCAAGCCCTCGCTGAAAGGCATCGACTTCCGCCGCGGCAGCGAAGGCGAAGGCCGCATCATCGTCGACCTGCCGAACAACCAGGTGGCCGTGGATGTGCGCCAGGGCCCGAAAGGCGTGACCGTCGACTTCCTCAGGACGGCCATGCCGGAAGCGCTGCGCCGCCGCCTCGACGTGACCGATTTCGGCACGCCCGTCACGCGCGTCACCACGTCGCCGCAGGGCGACAACGTGCGCATGCAGATCGAGGCGAAGGGCCTGTGGGAGCAGAGCGTGTACCAGAGCGACACGCAGCTGGTGGTGGACGTGAAGCCGATCAAGGAAGACCCGAACCGGCTGGTGCAGGGCACCCAGGGCTACCGCGGCGAGAAGGTGTCGTTCAACTTCCAGAACATCGACGTGCGCGCCGCGCTGCAGGCGATCGCCGACATCTCGGGCCTGAACATCGTCTCGTCCGACAGCGTGACGGGCAGCCTGACGCTGCACCTGAAGGAAGTGCCGTGGGACCAGGCGCTGGACGTGGTGCTGCAGGCCAAGGCGCTGGACATGCGCAAGAACGGCAACGTGATCTGGATCGCGCCGAAGGAAGAGCTGCTGACCAAGGAAAAGCTGGAGCTCGAGCAGCGCGCCCAGATCGCCGACCTGGAGCCGCTCAAGTCCGAGATCTTCCAGCTGAACTACCAGAAGGCCGAGGCGTTCAAGATGGTGTTCGGCCTGGATGGCGGCGGCGACGTGAAGAACCGCATCCTGTCCAAGCGGGGCAGCGCGATCATCGAACCGCGCACCAACCAGCTGTTCGTGACCGACATCCCGTCGCGCCTGGAGGAAGTGCGCAAGCTGATCGCCAAGACGGATATCGCCACCAAGCAGGTGCTGATCGAGGCCCGCATCGTGGAAGCCAACGACGGCTTCACGCGCAACCTGGGCGCCAAGCTGGGCTTCGCCGATTTCAAGGGCACGAACGGCGGCAATCACGCCCTCGTCAGCGGCAACATGACGGGCGCCGGCCAGCTGACCGGCCAGGTGGAGATGACGGATGCGACGAACGACTTCGGCAACACCCAGTTCATCAACCTGCCGGCCGCACCGATCAATGGCGTGGCGGCGGGCAGCCTGGCCGTGTCGCTCTTCAATTCGGCCGCCAACCGTTTCCTGAACCTGGAACTGTCGGCGCTGGAAGCCGATGGCACGGGCAAGATCATCTCCAGCCCGCGCGTGGTCACGGCCGACAAGTCGCCGGCCATGATCGAGCAGGGCCTGGAGCTGCCGTACCAGGTGGCCACCAGCAGCGGCGCGACGTCGATCGTGTTCCGCAAGGCCAACCTGCGCCTCGAGGTGGTGCCGCAGATCACGCCGGACGGCAATGTGGTCATCGACGTGGACGTGAACAAGGACAGCGTGGGCGCCGAAACGCGCGCCGGCTTCGCGATCGACACGAAGCACGTGAAGACCCAGGTGATGGTGGAGAACGGCGGCACCGTGGTGCTGGGCGGGATCTACCAGCAGACCGAACGCACCACCATCTCGAAGGTGCCGCTGCTGGGCGACGTGCCGGTGCTGGGCTACCTGTTCAAGAACACCAGCCGCACCAACGAGAAGACCGAACTGCTGGTGTTCATCACGCCGAAGATCGTGGCCGACAAGCTGTCGTCGCGCTGACCGGCCGGATATCGTCACATCGGGGACAGGCACCTATTTTCGGGCAACACAGGTGTTGCCCGAAAATAGGTGCCTGTCCCCTTTATAGTCCACTTTATACACGCCGGTTCCCTTTCAAAGGCCCCTTCGCGCGCACGGTTTACAATGCTGGCACATGAGCTAATCCGAACACGCGATGCAGAACGTATTTTTGGTAGGACTGATGGGCGCCGGCAAGACGACGATCGGCCGCCTGCTGGCGCGCAAGCTGGGCCTGCGTTTCGTGGATTCCGACCACGAGATCGAGGCGCGCACCGGCGCCACCATCCCGTGGATCTTCGAGATCGAGGGCGAGCCGAGCTTTCGCCGCCGTGAAGCGGAAGTGATCCGCGACCTGTGCGGCCAGCAGGGCATCATCCTGGCCACCGGCGGCGGCGCGATTCTGAATCCGGAGTCGCGCGCGCTGCTGCGCGAACGGGGCACGGTCGTCTACCTGCGTGCCAGCGTGCCGGCCATCCTGTCCCGCACCAGCCACGACAAGAACCGCCCGCTGCTGCAGACGGCCGACCCGCGCGGCAAGCTCGAAGCGCTGCTGGGCGAGCGCGAACCGCTGTACCTGGAGATGGCGCATCTCGTCGTCGATACGGGGCGTCCTAACGTACAATCGATGGTCCAGATCATCATCAACCAGCTGGACGCGCTGGCCTGCCAGGCGGCGCCGAACTGTACCACCCATGCGGAACCCTCGATGAACGAACAAACCAATATCCTGCTGAACGTGGAGCTGGGCGAGCGCAGCTATCCGATCTCGATCGGCCCGGCCGTGCTGGACGATCCGGCGCTGCTGGCGCGCCACGTGGGCGGCCGCAAGGTGGCGATCGTCACCAATACCACGGTCGCGCCGCTGTACCTGGAACGCGTGCAGGCGCCGCTGGTCGCCGCCGGCAAGGAAGTCATCACCGTCGTGCTGGAAGACGGCGAGGAGTTCAAGAACTGGTCCAGCCTGATGCAGATCTTCGATGCGCTGCTGGCCAACAAGTGCGACCGCAAGACCACGCTGGTGGCGCTGGGCGGCGGCGTGATCGGCGACCTGACGGGCTACGCGGCCGCATCGTACATGCGCGGCGTGGACTTCATCCAGGTGCCCACCACCCTGCTGTCGCAGGTCGACTCGTCCGTCGGCGGCAAGACGGGCATCAACCACCCGCTGGGCAAGAACATGATCGGCGCGTTCTACCAGCCGAAGGTGGTGCTGGCCGATACGTCCACCCTGCAGACGCTGCCGCAGCGCGAACTGGCGGCCGGCATCGCCGAGGTGATCAAGTACGGACCCATCATCGACGAAGCGTTCTTCGCATGGACCGAAGCGAACATCGGCAAGCTGGTCGCGCGCGACAAGGTGGCGCTGGCCTACGCGATCGCCCGTTCCTGCGAGATCAAGGCCGATGTGGTGCGCCAGGACGAGCGCGAAGGCGGCCTGCGCGCCATCCTGAATTTCGGCCACACGTTCGGCCACGCCATCGAGGCGGGCATGGGCTACGGCGCCTGGCTGCACGGCGAGGCAGTGGGCTGCGGCATGGTGATGGCGGCCGACCTGTCGCACCGCCTCGGCTACATCGATGCGTCCACGCTGGAGCGCATCCGCAATGTCGTCGCGGCGGCCGGGCTGCCCGTCAAGGCGCCGGACCTGGGCACCGACCGCTGGCTCGAGCTGATGGAGGTGGACAAGAAGAACGAAGGCGGCGCCATCAAGTTCATCCTCGTCAAGCCGCTCGGCACGGCGGTCGTGACGACGGCGCCGCACGAGGCGCTGCTGGCCACGCTGGCCGCCTGCACGGAGTAAGCCATGGAAGAAACGCTCGCGCCCTATGCGGCCCATTCCGACGCGGGGCGTGGCCGCCGCGTCGCCGAGACGCCGCACGCATCGCGCAGCCAGTTCCAGCGCGACCGCGACCGCATCATCCACAGCACGGCGTTCCGCCGGCTCGAATACAAGACCCAGGTGTTCCTGAACCACGAGGGCGACCTGTTCCGCACCCGGCTGACGCACAGCCTGGAAGTGGCGCAGGTGGGCCGTTCGCTGGCGCGCAACCTGCGTTTGAACGAGGACCTGGTGGAAGCGATCGCGCTGGCCCACGACCTGGGCCACACGCCGTTCGGCCATGTGGGCCAGGATGTGCTGAACGAATGCATGGCGGACCACGGCGGCTTCGAGCACAACCTGCAGAGCCTGCGCGTGGTCGACCACCTTGAGGAGCAGTACGGGTCTTTCGATGGCCTGAACCTGATGTTCGAAACGCGCGAAGGCATCCTGAAGCACTGCTCCGTCACCAATGCCCGGCTGCTGGGCGACGTGGCGCAGCGCTTCCTCGACAGGACGCAGCCGTCGCTGGAAGCGCAGCTGACCAACCTGGCCGATGAAATCGCCTACAACAGCCACGACATCGACGACGGCCTGCGCTCCGGCCTGATCACCATCGCGCAACTGGAGCAGGTGGATTTCTTCGGCCGCCTGTGGCGCGACGTGCAGGCCACCTTTCCCGGCCTGACGGGCCGCCGCGCCATCTACGAAACGCTGCGCCGCCTGATCACGGCGCTGGCGGACGACCTGATCGTCACGTCGCAGGCGCGCATCCTCGATGCCAACCCGCAGAGCATCGACGACGTGCGCGCCGCGCCGCCGCTGATCCGGTTCTCGGACCCGCTGCGCAAGGATGCGACGGAACTGAAGCGCTTCCTGCGCGAGAACCTGTACCGCCACTACAAGGTCAACCGCATGCGCCTGAAGGCCAGCCGCATGCTGCGCGAGCTGTACGACGCGTTCACGGCCGACCCGCAGCTGCTGCCGCCGGATTACCGCGATCCGGACGGCGATGGAACGAAGCAGGCACGCCGCATTGCCGACTACATCGCCGGCATGACGGACCGCTATGCGATCCAGGTACACAGCCGCCTGTTTTCCCTCGAAGAACTGTGAGTGCGCGCAAGCCCGGCCAGTGATTCGCTTGACCTTTGCCGCCGCTTGGACAAGGCTGATGAAGGCAAGGAGGAGCGATCATGAGCGAGGAATGCACCATGGAAGAACAGTCCGAAGTTTCCCATCACCACGGCCAGCCGAACGGCAACGAACGCCGGCTGGCCGCCGTCGAGCGCGATGTGGCGGTGATCCGTTCGAACTACGCCACGCGCGAGGATGTGGTGCGGTTCGAATCGAAAGTGCAGGACCGCCTGTCCGGCATCGCCAGCCACGTCAACGAAATGGAAAACCGCCTGGTACGCTGGATCTTCGGCACCTTCGTCGCGCTGGCCGCCGTGGCCTTCACGGCCGGCAAGTTCATGTAGTTCAGCTGATGTCGTCCAGCGCATGCAGTTCGGCGCATGCAGTTCGCGCATGCAGATCAGTTCACGCAGATCAGTTCATGCAGATGAGTTCACGCAGATGAGTTCAGGCAGATGAGTTCAGGCAGGCGGAACCTTCCTGCCTTTCAGAACATCCTGCCCTGCGCAGCCGTCCCCAGCAATTCCACCAGCAGTTTCTTCACCGGCGCCGGCAGCGCCGCCTCGCCGATCTTGCCCACCTCCAGCCAGACGTAGCGCCCGTCCGCCGCCAGCGGTGCGCGCTGCGCCAGCCTGACGAGAAGCGGCACGATCTGCAGCCGGTAATGGGTAAAGCCGTGAACCACCACATTGAGCCGCTCGCGCGACTCCGCCACGCCGAACGGCAGCAGCGCGCGTCCCACGCCTTCCTCGTCCACCTGCGGATATGCGCCATCGTCCGCAGCCACATGGCCGGCCACTTCCGGCAGCGACAGCAGGCCGCCCCAGATGCCTGCACCGGGCCGCTGCTCCAGCAGCACCTGGCCTTCGTGCACCACCAGCAGCATCGTCGCGTGCTTTTCCGGCGTGGCCTTCTTCGGCTTGCGGACCGGCAGTTCGGCGACGCGGCCCGTCGCATATGCCACGCAGCGCGACTGCATCGGGCAGCGCGGGCAGTCCGGGCTGCTGCGCGTGCACAGCGTGGCGCCCAGGTCCATCAGGCCCTGCGTGTACGACTCGATGTCCGCCTCCGGCAGCAGCGCTTCGGCACGCCGCCACATCGCTTCCTCGGTGCGGCGCTCGCCGGGGAAGGTATCGATGCCGAACACGCGGGCAAACACGCGCTTCACGTTGCCGTCCATGATCGCGGCGCGCGTGCCGTAGGAGAAGGCGGTGATGGCCGCCGCCGTCGAGCGGCCGATGCCGGGCAGGTCGGCCAGCAGTGCCGGGTCGGCCGGGAACACGCCGCCGTATTCGGCCACCACGCGCTGTGCGCACTTGTGCAGGTTGCGGGCGCGCGTGTAGTAACCGAGGCCGCTCCACTGCGCCATCACGTCTTCCACCGGCGCCGCGGCCAGGTCGGCCACGGTGGGGAAGCGCTCCAGGAAGCGCGCGTAGTAGGCCAGCACCGCGGCCACCTGCGTCTGCTGCAGCATGATCTCGGAAAGCCAGACGCGGTAGGCGTCGCGGGTGTTCTGCCAAGGCAGCGTGTGCCGGCCGTGCTGCTTCTGCCAGGCGATCAGCGCCGCGGAAAAGGTGGGGTCTGCGTAGGTCGTCAACTCGGTGTGCTGCAAGGTGTTCTTTCTAGGCTGCGGCCGCGAAGTCCGTGTGGATCGCATGGCCGATGGCGTCCGCCAGCGCGGACAGCCGTTGTTTCTGTTGTTCCAGCGCCGCCCCCGAGGCCTCGAACGCGTCGATCTTCTGTTCCAGCGTGTCGGTGGCTTCGTGGATGCGCGCGATCGAGGTCTGGCGGTGCTTGAGCTGCTCGCGGTACTGCCGGATCTGGCTTTCCAGCGGCGCCATGACGACCTTCAGCCAGCCTTCCGTTTCCGCGTTGGCCGCCTTGAAGCAGCGCTTGACCTGCGAGGCGATGGTGTCGAAGAAGCGCTCCATCAGTACCACGCGGCTGGTGGTGAGCAGGGTGGCCGTGCCGAACTGCTTCTGGTAGATGGCTTCCACGCCGGCGATCTCGGCGCGGTACTTGGCCAGCGCGAAGGTGGGCGGCAGCGTGATGGCCAGGCCGTGTTCGGCCGAGAAGCGGCGGTACATCGCATCCATCATGCCGTGGATCTCGGCGATCTTGCGGTCCGATTCCTCCAGCTCGGCCTGCACGCTGGCGAAGAACACGCGCACCGCGTCGCGCAGGCCGCTGGAGAAGTGGCTGCGCGCCATCGCGCCCCGTACCTGCAGCACGTGGTCGCGCAGCACGTCCATGCCCAGGGTGCCGTACAGCTCCGTGGACAGGCGCGTGAACACGGCACGCGTCGCCTGCAGGCGGAACAGGCTCGCATCGAATTCCTTTTTCTCGCCTTCGACGCGGCGCGCCATGTGGGCGATCACATTGCGGTTCTTGCCGCGCAGGCTTTTCAGCTCGTGCAGCTGCTCGACGATGCCGCGCAGGCGGGCCGCCAGCATGGCCTGCTGTGCGCCGTCCAGCGCCTGCAGGTCCTCGGACAACCGCTTGCGCACGATGTCCATCTTTGCGGGAATCAGCTCGCCGAACAGCGCCCGTTCCAGTGCGCCGATGCGGCTGCGCTCCAGCAGGTCCGCGTCGTGCGTGATCTTCGCCAGCAGCGCCTTGTGCGCCGAGACGGGGAACACCTGCCGCTCGGCCACGCCCAGCAGCTGCGCCGCGTGCACCTGCTGGCGCGCGATCTCGGCATCGACTTCGGCGGCCGGGCGCAACGCATCCCACATGCCGTCGATCTTGTTCAGCACCACCATGCGGCCGGCCCCGGCGCCGATGTGCTCGCGCCACACCTCGATATCGCTTTTCGTCACGCCCGTGTCGGCGGCCAGGATGAACAGCACCGCATGTGCATGCGGGATCAGGTTCAGCGTCAGCTCCGGCTCCGTGCCGATCGCGTTCAGGCCCGGCGTATCGAGGATCACGAGGCCCTGCTCCAGCAGCGGATGGGGGAAATTGATGATGGCGTGGCGCCAGCGCGAGATCTCCACCATGCCGTCCGCCGTGACGGTACCGGCCAGGTCCGGGTCCTCCGGGTCATACAGGCCGTAGCGGCGCGCCTCGTCGACCGTGGCCTGCCGCGTTTCGCTCACCTGGCGGAACACGTCGTGCATCGCGCCGGCCGAGGTCACGTCCAGCGGCAGCACGGTCCAGGCGCGCGGGTCGTCACGGTAGTCGCTGGTGGAGAGGTTGGCGGCGCGCGTCTCGATCGGCAGCAGGCGGATCGACGGGGGCCGGGCGGGATCGTACAGCAGCTCCGTCGGGCACATCGTGGTGCGGCCTGCGGCGGAGGGCAGGATGCGCTGGCCATAGCCGGCAAAGAAGATCGCGTTGATCAGTTCCGACTTCCCGCGCGAGAACTCGGCCACGAAGGCCACCGACAGCTTGTCGTCCGCCAGCCGGGCCAGCGTGCGGTCGATGCGCTGCGCCGTGGCCGCGTCCAGCAGGCCGGCCGCATCGACACCGCCGCGGTAGTTGCGCAGGGCCGCCGCCACGCCCTGGCGCCACGTGCTGTACTGTTCGAGATCCCTGACCATATCGGCTGCGCCTTATTTCTGGCAATTCACACAGTAGAAGGTGGACCGCTGTCCCTGCTTGATCTGCCGGACCGGCGCGCCGCACACGCGGCACGGCAGGCCGCCGCGGTTGTACACGAAATACGAATTCTGGAAGTAGCCCGACTGGCCGTTGACGGCGATGAAGTCGCGCAGCGTGCTGCCGCCCTGGACGATGGCTTCGGCCAGCACGTCGCGGATCGCCTGCGCCAGCTTGTCGTAGCGCGCGCGGCTGACGCGGCCGGCCGGCGTCTTCGGATTGATCCCGGCGCGGAACAGGCTTTCCGAACAGTAGATATTGCCCACGCCGACGACGATGTCGCCCGCCAGCAGGGCCTGTTTCACGGCGACGGAGCGCCCGCGCGTCTTCCTGAACAGCAGCTCGCCCGTGAATTCCGGCCCCAGCGGCTCCACACCCAGCCCGCGCAGCAGCAGGTGCGCATCCAGTTCGCCTTCCTCCTTCGGGTGCCACAGCACGGCGCCGAAGCGGCGCGGGTCCGTCATCCGCAGGATCTGTCGTCCATTCGGCTGCCCCTGCGGCCCATCGACCACCAGGTCGAAGTGATCGTGCTTCTGCACCGGCGTATCGGGCGGCAGCACGCGCAGGTGGCCGCTCATGCCCAGGTGGATGATTAGCGTGCCGTGCTCGAACTCCACCAGCAGGTACTTGCCGCGCCGGCCCGTGGTGACCACCGTGCGGCCGGCCAGGATGTCCGGCAGCAGCGCGGGGAACGGCCAGCGCAGGCCGGCGCGGCGCAGCACCACCTCGCGCACCGCGCGGCCTTCCAGATGGGGCGCGACACCGCGCCGGGTAACTTCGACTTCCGGTAGTTCTGGCATAGGACGAATCGGGATAAACGGGGGCACCGGCGATGCCGTGAAACCATACTTCGTTACACCTGCAAACCTGCGCAGGCGATGGGTTGGGCGTAGAATCGGGGTTTCACCACTCGGATGCATCCCTTGAAAAACGCACTCGCCATTGTAACCCTGACGGCCCTGCTGTCCGCGTGCGCTGTCGCGCCACACCACCAGTCACCGGCCGGGCAGGGCGACGGGATGGCGTCCGGTGCGGGAGAGGGCAAGGCGGGCGCCGATTCGATCGCCGCCGCCCTGCCTAAGGAAGACAAGCTGCCGGCGGTGGAACTGACGAGCGACCTGTTCTACAAGCTGACCAAGGCCGAGCTGGACTTCAAGAGCGGCCAGTGGCAGAGCGCCTACGTGTCGATGATGGTGCTGGCGCAGCAGACCCGCGATCCCCGCCTGGCGCGCCGTTCCGCCGAAATGGCGCTGGCCGCCAAGCAGGGCAACGAGGCCCTGGCCGCCATCCGCCTGTGGCGCGAGCTGGCCCCCGAGTCGGACGAAGCGGTGCAGTACTTCCTCGGCTTCGCCGTGCTGGGCGACGACCTGACCGAATCGGAAGCCATCTTCGTGCAGCGCCTGGGGGCGGCGCCGGTGCCGGCCCGTGGCCTGGTGATGTTCCAGATGCAGCAGTACCTGCTGCGCGCCAAGGACAAGACGGCCGCGCTGGCCCTGATGGACCGCGTGCTGAAACCCTATGCGGACATGATGGAAAGCCACCTGGTGCTGGCGCAGGGCGCGTATGCCGCCGAGGACCGCGAGCGCGCGATGCGCGAGGCGAAACGCGCGCTGGAACTCAAGCCAACTTCCGAACTGGCCGCGCTGACGATGGCGCAGGTGATGGGCGACGCGGATGCGGCCGGCCAGCTGTTCGCCAGCTTCCTGAAAGCGAACCCGCAGGCCCGCGAAGTGCGCGCCGCCTATGCCCGCCTGCTGGTGGAGCAGAAGCGCTACGACCAGGCGCGCGCCCAGTTCCAGGCGATGCTGAAGGACCAGCCGGACAATCCTGGCACGCTGTACGCGCTGGGCATCATGTCCCTGCAGGCCGGCGATCCCGCTGCGGCCGAAGCCCATTTCCGCCGCTTCGTCGAGGTGCTGGAGGCCAGCACGGAGGGAGAGCGCGATCCGTCGAAAGGGCTGGTGCTGCTGGCCCAGATCGCCGAGGAGCGGGGCGACTTCGATGGCGCGCTGGCCTGGCTGGACAAGGTGAGCAGCGACGACGAGCGCCTGTACCTGACCTCGCGCCTGAAGCGCGCCTACCTGACGGCGAAGAAGGGCGACCTGGAGCGGGCCCGCACGATGCTGCGCGAGATCGCGGCCGTCGATCCGGCCGAACAGGCGGAGGTGGCGCAGACCGAGGGGCAGCTGCTGCGCGACGCCGGCCGCGGCGAAGAAGCCTACCAGCTGCTGGCCGATGCCGTGCAGCGCTTCCCGGAAAGCCCGGACCTGCTGTACGACTTCGCGCTGGCCGCGGAAAAGCAGGGCAAGCCGGACGAGATGGAAACCGCGCTGCGCAAGGTGATGGCGGCCGTGCCGGAAAACCACCACGCCTACAACGCGCTGGGCTACTCGCTGGCCGACCGCGGCGTGCGTCTCGACGAAGCGCAGGCGCTGATCGGCAAGGCGCTGCAGATGGCGCCGGGCGATCCGTACATCATGGATTCGATGGGCTGGGTGCAGTTCCGGCAGGGCAAACTGAAGGAAGCGGAAACCATCCTGCGCCAGGCCTACGCGCTGCGCAGCGATGCGGAGATCGCCGTGCACCTGGGCGAAGTGCTGTGGCAGCAGGGCCGGCGCGACGAAGCCCAGAAGCTGTGGCGCGAAGCCCGCACCAAGGACCCGAAGAACGACGCGCTGCGCGACACGCTGGCGCGCCTGAACACCAGCCTGTAGAAAATGGGGACAGACCCCATTTTTCAGGAAATTTTTTTGACAGGGACGGACCCTGTTTCCAGGACCCGCTTCATACCACTCACAACAAGGACCGCATGATCAAGGCCCGCGCATTCCGCTTACCGGTATTCCACGTACCCTTCCTTGCCGCCGTGCTGCTGGCCGGCTGCGCTACCGTCCCGTCCACCCCGCCTTCCTCTGCACCCGTGGCAGCCTATGCCGACAGCCTGCAGCTGGAAGGCCGCCTGTCCGTCAACTATGTCCGCGCCGGCAAGCAGGAATCCATCTCCGGCAAGTTCGCCTGGCGCCAGGATGCCACCCGCACCGATGTCACGCTGTCGTCGCCCCTCGGCCAGGCGATCGCCACGATCGCCGTCACGCCAGGCCAGGCCGTGCTGAAGGAAGGGAACAATCCGCCCCGCACGGCGCCGGACGTGGATGCGCTGTCCACCCAGGTGCTGGGCTGGCCGCTGCCGGTGTCCGGCCTGCGCGACTGGCTGCAGGGCTATGCGGTGGCGGAAAACGGCCAGCGCGTGGCCGCCAGCCCGGCGCGGAACACGCTCACCACGCGCGATGGCTGGCAGCTGGAATTCGTGTCGTGGCAGGACGGTGCCACGCCGAAGCCGCGCCGCATCGATGCGCGCCGCGGTGCCGGCGGCGACATCGAGGACATCGCGATCCGCATCGTCATCGACGATTCCGCCGCGAAGTAATCATGGACACTCTGAAGAACTGCCCCGCGCCGGCCAAGCTGAACCTGTTCCTGCACGTGACGGGCCGCCGCGCCGATGGCTACCACCTGCTGCAGACGGCGTTCCAGCTGATCGACCGCGCCGACACGCTCGATTTCACTTTGCGCGAGGACGACGCCATCCGCCGCGTGACGGCGGTGCCGGGCGTGCCGGAGGAGGGCGACCTGATCATCCGGGCCGCGCGCCTGCTGCAGCAGGAAGTGCTGCGCCGCACGGGCGCGCTGCCGCCGGGCGTCGACATCGCCATCCACAAGCTCCTGCCGATGGGCGGCGGTCTCGGTGGCGGCTCGTCCGATGCCGCCACCACGCTGATGGCGCTGAACGCCTTGTGGAAGGCGGGCCTGTCGAAAGACGAGCTGATGGCACTGGGCCTGCCGCTGGGCGCCGACATCCCGTTCTTCATTTTCGGCGCAACGGCGTTCGCGGAAGGCGTGGGCGAGGCGCTGCAGCCGGTCGCCGTGCCGGACGCCTGGTATGTCGTCATCGAACCGGGCGTGCAGGTGCCCACGGCCAGCATTTTTACATCGGACCATTTGACAAGGAACACGCCCGCCGTCATAATGGCGGACTTTTCCGGGCACTATGCCGAGCAGGGCAGTACGCTGCGGCAGTTTGGAAAGAACGATTTGCAACAGGTGGCCACCCGCCTGTTCCCGCCGGTAGCACAGGCGGTCGAATGGCTGGGGGCTTACGGCGATGCCAGGATGACTGGCTCCGGTGCATGCGTGTTCTGCGCGTTCCATAGCGAAGAACAAGCCGACGCGGTACTCGAATCCTTCAATGCCCAGGCATTGAGTGCTACAGTACCTTCTACCTGGAAGGGGTGGAAAGCGAAAGCCCTGCAAGAGCATCCGCTGGGTGTGGTTATTCCACTCTGAAAGTTGCGAAGCGTAAAAAGATTTGGCGTAACGTTGGTTTGCTAGTATAATGCTCGCCATCTGACGGAACGCAGTCAGTCAAGTGTAGGGGAATCGCCAAGCTGGTTAAGGCACCGGATTTTGATTCCGGCATACCAAGGTTCGAATCCTTGTTCCCCTGCCACCAATTTCCTCGGTCTGTCGATGCGCAGGCATCCAGCCGAGAAAAACAAAAAATGCCCCTGCCGAGCCGGGGCTTTTTTATTCCGGCGTTTTATTCACACACTGGCTTCATGCCGGTGGTATTTCAGAGCTTACCTTCCTGGGACTCCCATGGCTTACGAAAACCTGATGGTTTTTACCGGCAACGCTAATCCGGCGTTGGCAGAAGGGGTCGCGAAAAATCTCGGCATCCCTCTCGGCAAAGCGGTCGTTTCGAAGTTCTCCGACGGCGAAGTAATGGTCGAGATCAACGAGAACGTCCGCGGCAAGGACGTCTTCGTACTGCAATCGACCTGCGCGCCCACCAACGACAGCCTGATGGAACTGATCCTGATGGTCGATGCGCTGAAACGCGCCTCCGCTGGCCGGATCACCGCCGCCATCCCGTATTTCGGTTATGCCCGCCAGGATCGCCGTCCGCGTTCCGCCCGCGTGGCCATCTCCGCCAAGGTCGTCGCCAACATGCTGGAAAGCGCCGGTGTCGAGCGCGTCCTGATCATGGACCTGCACGCCGACCAGATCCAGGGCTTCTTCGATATCCCGGTCGACAATATCTACGCTTCGCCGATCCTGCTGGGCGACCTGCAGAAGAAGGATCACCAGGACCTGCTGGTGGTCTCGCCGGACGTGGGCGGCGTGGTCCGCGCCCGCGCGCTGGCCAAGCGCCTCGGCTGCGACCTGGCGATCATCGACAAGCGCCGTCCGAAAGCCAATGTCTCCGAAGTGATGAACATCATCGGCGACGTGGAAGGCCGCAACTGCGTGATCATGGACGACATGGTCGATACCGCCGGCACGCTGGTGAAAGCCGCCGAAGTGCTGAAGGAACGGGGCGCCAAGAAAGTCATCGCGTATTGCACGCACCCCGTGCTGTCCGGCCCGGCCATCGACCGCATCACCAATTCGTCGCTGGACGAACTGGTGGTGACGGACACGATCCCGCTGTCCGAAGCCGGCAAGGCCTGCGGCAAGATCCGTCAGCTGACCTGTGCACCGCTGCTGGCCGAGACGTTCAAGCGCATCATCAAGGGCGATTCCGTGATCTCCCTGTTCGTGGACTAAGCAGCCACGACGTACCGAATCACAGGCGGCGCGACCGGATTTCTGGCGCGCCGCCAAAGTTTTTTCCGGGGGCAGCACAGCGCCGCCGGTTTCCGAGGATTCCTGGTCGCGGGAAGCCTCTTAACATGGGATGCGAATCCCAGCTCTTTTGGAGTATCAAATGAAAGTTGTTGCATTCAAACGCGAACTGCAGGGCACGGGTGCGAGCCGCCGCCTGCGTATTTCCGGCCAGACCCCTGGCATCATCTACGGTGGCGCCGAAGCCCCGGTGACGATCTCCCTGGACCACAACGCGCTGTACCACGCGCTGAAAAAAGAAGCGTTCCACGGCTCCGTGCTGGATCTGGAACTCGACGGCAAGGTACAGAAAGTCCTGCTGCGCGACTTCCAGGTGCACGCATACAAGCAACTGGTGCTGCACGCTGACTTCCAGCGCGTCGACGCGAACCAGCCAGTGCACGTCAAGGTGGCACTGCACTTCGAAAACGCCGACGTGTCGCCAGCCGTCAAGCTGCACGGCGCAACGATCAGCCACGTGCTGAACGAAATCGAGATCTCCTGCCTGCCAGGCCAGCTGCCGGAATTCATCACCGTCGACCTGACGAACATGGATGTTGGCACCTCGCTGCACGCATCGGCCCTGACGCTGCCGGAAGGCGTGACGATCGTGACCCACGGTTCCGATCTGACGATCGCTACCGCATCGATCCCGGCCGGCCAGGTGGCTGCCGAAGCCGCCGCAACGACCGAAGAGAAGAAGTAATCTTCCCTTCGCCGTGATGAAAAAACCCGCTTCGGCGGGTTTTTTTTCGCGCGTAGAATCGTCGATGGACCTTGTCGGGAGATTGCCATGGCCATCGACTGGATACACTTCACGCCGCTCGCTGCACTGGCGGGCGGCCTCCTCATCGGGCTGGGCGCGGCGCTGCTGCTCCTGTGCGACGGCCGCATTGCCGGCGTCAGCGGCATCCTGGGCGGCCTGCTGCGCGCCGCACCGGGCGAGCGCATCTGGCGGCTCGCCTTCCTTGGCGGCCTGCTGCTGGCCGCGCCCCTGTGGCGGCTGTTCACGCCGCTGCCGGCCGCGCTCCCGGTGGCCGATGGCGTGCTGCTCGTCGCGGCGGGGCTGCTGGTCGGCGTCGGCACCCGTGTCGGCAGCGGCTGCACCAGCGGCCACGGCGTGTGCGGCATCGCCCGCGCGTCGCCCAGGTCCATGACGGCCACCGCGCTGTTCGTCGCGGCCGGCGTCGCCACCGTCTTCCTCATCCGGCATGGAGGCTGACATGAACCACTGCATTGCACTGCTGGCCGGCCTGCTGTTCGGCATCGGCCTGATCCTGTCCGGCATGACGAACCCGGCGAAGGTGGCGGCGTTCCTCGACGTGGCCGGCGCCTGGGATCCGTCGCTGCTGCTGGTGATGGCGGGCGCGATCGGGGTGGCCACGCCCGCCTTTCGATGGGCCGCGCGCCACGAACGGACGTGGACGGGCGCGCCCATCCGCCTGCCGCCGGCGCGCCGCATGGATCCGCCGCTGGTATTCGGCAGTCTCGCCTTCGGCATCGGCTGGGGCATCTCCGGCTACTGTCCCGGCCCCGTGCTGGCGTCGCTGACGATCGGCGGTGCCGGGCCATGGATCTTCGTCGCCGCGATGGTGGCGGGCATGAGTGTCTTCGAACTGGTGGAATGGTGGCGGCGCGCTTTTGTTTCGCGTGAAAGTCCGGGATAATCCGCGTCTTTACATGCAGACTGTACAGCGCCCCATGACCATCCGCCTGATCGTCGGCCTCGGCAACCCCGGGGCCGAGTACGAGCAAACCCGCCACAACGCCGGCTTCTGGCTGGTGGACAACCTCGCCGGCGGCCGCCTGCAGCGCGAAACCCGCTTCAACGCGCTGGCCGCGAAGACGTCGATCGGCGGCAGCGAAGTGTGGCTGCTGGAACCGCAGACCTACATGAACCGCTCCGGGCAGTCGGTCGGCGGCCTGGCGCGCTTCTTCAAGATCAATCCGGACGAGATCCTGGTCGTGCACGACGAGCTGGACCTGCCGCCCGGCGTGGCCAAGCTGAAGAAGGGCGGTTCGTCCGGCGGCCATAACGGCCTGAAGGACATCACGGCGGCGCTGGGCACGCAGGACTACTGGCGCCTGCGCATCGGCATCGGCCACCCGCGCACGCTGAACCTGGCGCAGAACGTGGCCGACTTCGTGCTGCACCGCGCGCGCCGCGAGGAGCAGCTGCTGATCGACGAGGCCATCGAGAAAAGCCTCAAGATCATCCCCCTCGCGGTGGCCGGCAAGATGGCTGACGCAACGATGCAACTGCACACGAATTAAGCCCGTCCGGCTTGCCGCGGGACCCGCCGGACGGACCGGCACGGGCCCCGGCGCGCTATAATGGCAGACATTTTCCGCAACGGGCAGGGACCTTCTCCGGCGGGCGTAATCATTCAACAAGGAATTCCATGAGTCTCAAATGCGGCATCGTCGGCCTGCCGAACGTCGGCAAATCCACCCTGTTCAACGCGCTGACCAAGGCCGGCATCCCGGCCGAGAACTACCCGTTCTGCACGATCGAACCGAACGTCGGCGTCGTCGAGGTGCCGGATCCGCGCCTGAAGCAGCTGTCCGAGATCGTCAAGCCGGAGCGTATCGTCAATGCGATCGTCGAGTTCGTCGACATCGCGGGCCTGGTGGCCGGCGCCTCGCAGGGTGAGGGCCTGGGCAACCAGTTCCTGGCCCACATCCGCGAAACGGATGCGATCGTCAACGTGGTGCGCTGCTTCGAAGACGACAACGTGATCCACGTGGCCGGCAAGGTCAGCCCGCTGGACGACATCGCCGTGATCCAGACCGAGCTGGCGCTGGCCGACATGGGCACCGTCGAGAAAGCCATCCACCGCGAGAACAAGAAGGCCCGTTCCGGCGACAAGGATGCCGTCAAGCTGGTGGCCGTGCTGGAGCGCGTGCTGCCGGCGCTGAACGACGCCAAGCCGGTGCGTGCACTGGGCCTCTCGTCGGACGAAATGGAACTGATCAAGCCCCTGTGCCTGATCACGGCGAAGCCGGCGATGTACGTGGCCAACGTGTCCGACACGGGCTTCACCAACAACCCGCTGCTGGACCAGCTGACCGCCTACGCGGCCGAGCAGAATGCGCCGATCGTGGCCATCTGCGCCGCCATCGAAGCGGAAATCGCCGACCTGGACGACGCCGACAAGACGGAATTCCTGGCCGACATGGGCATGGACGAGCCGGGCCTGGACCGCCTGATCCGCGCCGCCTTCAAGCTGCTGGGCCTGCAGACCTACTTCACGGCCGGCGTGAAGGAAGTGCGCGCCTGGACCATCCACATCGGCGACACGGGCCCGCAGGCGGCCGGCGTGATCCACACCGACTTCGAACGGGGTTTCATCCGCGCCCAGACGATCGCCTTCGACGACTTCATCACCTACAAGGGCGAAGCGGGCGCGAAGGAAGCGGGCAAGATGCGCGCCGAGGGCAAGGAATATGTCGTCAAGGATGGCGATGTGCTGAACTTCCTGTTCAACGTCTGATCGATTTCGGGATCCGCTGGATCCCGCCCTCGTGCAAAAGCCCCGGTCTTCGCTGGACCGGGGCTTTTTCGCGTCCGGGAAATGCAATGCCCGTCACAGCCACTCGCGGGATTGTTGTCGAATGGTGTCGCCACGCTAGCGCAGCGCCGGGTATCCCAGCGCTGCCGCTTCCTGTTCCATCCGCCCGATCCGTGCATAGTCCGCGTCATCGCGGTGCACGAAACCCCTAATGCGCAAAGGCGCCAATGCCTCGCACAATGCCGGGCCAGGCGCCAGCAGCGCCGCGCGCAGGCACTGCACGACGGCTTCCGGCACGGCCTTGCTGGCGACCAGCGGCAGGCCGGGCGAGGCCGCAGTAAAGCCGAGCGTAACGACATCTTCGACGCTGGCGGGATCTTCCTCCTGCAAGTACGCGAACGTCACGCAGTCGATGGCTGCGATGTCCGCGGCACCCTCGCGCACCAGGCGCAGGCTGGCCGCATGGCTGCCGGACCATGTCACGTCAGCGAAGAAGCGGCCATCGCGGGCCAGCGGTGCGACGGCGTGGCGCAGCGCGTTCATGCCGCTGTTCGAGTGGACATCGTTGACGGCGGCGGCGCGGCCGCGCGCATCGGCCAAGGTGGCGATGCCGCTGCCGGTGCGCGCCACGATCACGCTTGAATAATCGCTACCCGCGCAGCCGGACACGTCGAAGCAGGGCGTGGCGAGCAGCGTCACATGCGAACGCAGCGCGGTGATGTAGGGATAGCCGCAGGTCTGCGACAACAGCAGGTCGGGTTCGCGCCAGATGTCCGGCAGCGCCGCATCGCGCACGATGTCGACAGGCTCGCCCACATCCGCCTGGACCAGCAGCGCCGCCAGGAACGTCTCGTACGCCAGCCGCAGGCGGGACGAGACGTTGTACATCGGCAGCGCAGCAAGCCAGGTCATCGCGTCACTCCGGCATGTGCGGGTGCACGGGCGCATCGACCGGGCGGAACGCGTGCCTGCGCAGCAGGTGGCCGTAGCCGTGCATGTGGAAGCCGCCGCTGCGCGCGTTGTAGTCGGCGCGGCGTGCGCGGTAGATGCGGGGCAGCAGGTACCACGGCAGCGAAGGCAGGTCGTGGTGCACCAGGTGCAGGTTATTGTTCAGGAACAGCAGGCGCAGCACGGGGCCGGCCTCGTTCAGCACGATGCGCTGCTTGTGCTCGGTGGCCGGGCGGTGCTCGCAATACGAACGGATCATCGTCAGCGATTGCGCCGGATACGAGATCGCCAGCAGGTACCACAGTGGCGGGATGCCGAAGCTGCGTTCGACCCACCACAGCAGCACCGCCAGCATGCCGAAGTGGCCGAGCCACATGGGCACGTTGCGCCAGTCGCCACGCAGCGGCTGGCGCACGGCCTCCACCAGCACGGTGGCGATCGAGATGGCCGGGCCCACCAGCATGCGGCCGATAAAGGTATTGTTGAACCAGTAGAGCTGGCGCAGCGGCCCGCTCATGCCCGCCCACGCTGCCGGCGACACGTAATAGCTTTCCGTGTCCAGCGCCGGCATCGTCAGGTGAAAATCGTTGTGGTGCTTCAGGTGGCTGTCGCGGTACAGGCGGTAGGGATACCAGACCGCCAGCGGCGCCCAGCCGAACAGCCGGTTGACCGCCGGCCAGCGGGTGGGGTGGCCGTGGATCAGCTCGTGCTGCAGCGACATGTACCAGGCACACCACCAGATCATCAGCAGCGTGGCGGCCGGCGTGCCCAGTTCATCCCAGTAGACCAGCGTGGCAACCCAGCCGCCATAGATCGCCGCGATCAGCAGCCAGGTCGGCCATTCGGCACGCCACACGGGCCGGGCACGTTCGGCCGCCACCTGGTGGCGCTGCGCGTCATCCAGGTATTCCGAGCGCCCCTTCGACAGGCGTGCGTCGCTCATCCGGCATCCGCGGGACAAGCGCGTCGCACGTGGCGAAAGGGCGCGTGCGGCATGTCAGAAACGCGCCTTCACGCGCAGGCCCACGGTACGGGGACGCACCATGTACAGCGTGTCGCCCGGCTGGATGGCGATGGTGTTCGGCGTGATGTCGCTCACCTTCGCGCCGTTCGTCAGGTTGGTGCCGAACAGGCCCACTTCGTAGCCGCCCGTGCGGTAGGTCAGCGTGGCATTGACCGTGTTCGACGACGGAATCTCGGCATAGCTGCCCTGTTCCCTGGCGAAGTTGGTGTACGCCTCGCCGCGGTGCGCATAGCTGGCCGACAGGCCGATTTCATCGTTGTTCGGCAGCGGAATGCTGTAGCTGGCGGTGGCGCTGGCGGCGAACTTCGGCGCATACGGCACGCGCGCGCCGGCCGGGATGTTCTGGGCGGCGATGCCCGTCTCCACGCGGTCGGTGGCGGTGGCGTGGTTCAGCGACGCGTTGATGCCGATCGATGCATGGCGCGTGATCTTGAACGCGCTTTCGATCTCCAGGCCTTCGCTGCGGATCTTGCCGGCGTTCTGCGTGAAGTAGTAGGTGCAGGGCAGGCGGTTGAACACCTGCACGTCGTCCCAGTCGATGCGGTAGGCGCTGGCGTTGAACGTCACGCGGCGGTTGAACAGCACGTTCTTCGAGCCGATTTCATAGTTCCACAGGCTGTCCGGCGCAAAGGTGGCCGGGGCATTGATGCCGCAGAAGTTGAACGGCACCGGCTGGTTGTTGCCGCCGTAGCGGAAGCCCTTGCCGGCCGATGCGTAGATCGTGTGGTCGTCGTCGATGCGGTAGGCCGCGGCGAAACGGGGATTGCTGCCGTGCGCGCTGGCGCTGCTGCTCGCCAGCGCGGGCACGCCGGTGGGCGATGCCGGAGTGGCGTTGGCCAGGTTGCCGAACAGGCCGGAGAACTTCAGGTCGAAGTCCTGCGTGCCGCGGAACAGGCGCAGGCCGGCCGTCAGGTCCAGCTTGTCCCACAGCGTGTAGGTGGCTTCGGCAAACACGGCCACCTGGCGCGAATCCACGTACTGGCGGCCGGAGAAGTAGTTGTCCGGCGTGGACGCCAGCTCGTTGACCTGCGAGTCATAGCCTGGGAAGTTGCGGGTGGCCGCGTAGCGCGCATCGAAGCCCGTCGTCGGCTGGTCCTGCAGCGTGTCGCGCGAACCCTTCTCGAAGAAGGCGCCGGCCGTCCACTTCAGCGGGCCACTGGCCTTCGACTGCAGGCGGAACTCCTGGGCGAAATCGGTGACCTTGTTGCCGATCGTGTAGGCCGACTGCATCAGCGGATCCTGGCCGCCGAAGATGAAGGCGGTGGCCGGATACTGGGCGGAGGTGACATACAGCGTGTCGCGGTGCAGGTAGGACGTGGACGAGATCAGCTTCGCCGTGCCCAGCTCGTAGTTGACGGTCACGTTATACAGCTGCAGCTTGTCGTTGCCCACTTCCGGCAGCAGCGCGATGGTGGTGTAGGGCGCCAGGCCGGCGTAGGCATCGTTGATGCCGCCCTTGATGTTCGAGGCGGTCGCGCTGGCGTCGATCAGCAGGTCCGGCGTGGCCTGCAGGCGCAGCGCGGCGCGGCCCTGGTTGGTCGACACGCCATTGGTGGTGCGGCCCGTGAGCTGGTTGCGGATGAAGCCCGAGTCCTTGCCCGTGTAGCCGGTCAGGCGCAACGCCAGCGTGTCGTCCTTGATCGGCACGTTCACGCTGCCGCGCAGGTTGTGGTTGTCGCCGCCGAAGCCGGAGGTGCGCGAGCCCACCGCCTCCACGGTGCCGAACAGGTCGTTGAATTCGGGCTTCTGCGTGATCTGGCGTACCGTGCCGGCCATCGAGCCGGCGCCGAACAGCGTGCCCTGCGGGCCCTGCAGCACCTCCACGCGTTCCAGGTCCAGCACCTTCAGGTCCGGGTTGGCGGATTTGAGCGTGACGGGCATCTCGTCGATGTACACCGCCACCAGCGACGCATCCTGCACCTCCGACGGCACGATGCCGCGCACCACCAGGCCGCGCATCGTGATGTTGTTGACACCCGTGGCCTGCTGCTGCACCGTCATCGCGGGCACCAGGTCGGCGATGTCGTTCAGGTTGCCCAGGCCGTACTTGCTGAGGCTTTCCGGCTTGATGACGGTGATCGCGGCCGGCACCTTCTGCACGTCGACGGCGCCGGTGCGGGTGGCGGTGACTTCCACGCGTTCGATCTGTTCGGATGTGTCGGTGGTTTGCGCGGCAGCTTGCGGGGCGGATTGCGGGACAGGGTCGGCGGCCATCGCCAGTGGCGCCGCGAACGCGCCGGCAACCAGCGCCGCCAGCGTGCGAAGCGCCAGGGGATGCTTGTTCATCAGTTTTCCTTGGATTGTTATCGGTGCGCGTCTTGCAGGGAGGCGAGATCGCCGCCGGCGCATGGTACGCGAGGCGGCTGCCGGATGGCGCCTGTCATGGACGAAGTATAGAGGGGCGGCCTTATGCTGAATACGAAGATTCGGTACTTTCCTTATGCGGAATCTGCGCGAGGTTTTGCATGGCCTGGGTGACGACAGTTACTGCTTGCCTTCCGACTCCCGGATTGCCTTCGCAAAACCGTCCATCAGCGCATTGGGCACGGCCAGCGACAGCTGGTAGTGCTCGATCAGGAAGCCCTGGCCGGTAATGCGCAGCACGCCGCTCGCCTGGCAGATGCCCATCTGCGTATCGAGCTGCTCGTCGAACCACGCATAGCGGCGGTCCGGCGCGAAGTAGACGTTGCGCTGGCGTGCCTTGAAGGCCCAGGCCTTGCCGCTGTCGAAGTATGGTTTCGCCCATGCCTTGAACTGGTCGCGCGTCCATACCTCGCTGCGGTCCGTGCCGATGTACACGCCCTGCGGCGCGATCTTGTCGAAGTAGGCCGGCCGCGTGTGTGCGGCATCGTCGTGCCAGCCGTCCAGGAAGGCATTCACCTGCCGGGTGAGCGCGGCAGTATCGGCGCCGCTCGGCTGCGCGTGGGTGGCGCCGCCAAGCAGCAGCGTGAACAGGGTAACGAGGACAGCCAGTGACTTCATGGGTTTTCTCCGGTGGGGGCGAGCGGCAAGGATAACCCGGCCGTTGCGCGAACAGCCATGCAGTGCGGTGCGGCCCGATGCTGCCTGTATAATCGGCGCCTTCACTTCAACCCAAGAGACTCATGGCTTCTTCCAACGATAATGTCAGCATGGCGCTGTTCTGTGATTTCGAGAACGTGGCGCTCGGTGTGCGCGACGCGAACTACGAAAAATTCGACATCAAGCCCGTGCTGGAACGCCTGCTGCTCAAGGGGAGCATCGTGGTCAAGAAGGCCTACTGCGACTGGGACCGCTACAAGGCGTTCAAGGGTTCCATGCACGAGGCGAACTTCGAGCTGATCGAGATTCCGCACGTGCGCATCTCCGGCAAGAACTCGGCCGACATCCGCATGGTCGTCGATGCGCTCGACCTCTGCTACACGAAGGCGCACGTCAACACCTTCGTCATCATCTCCGGCGACTCCGACTTCTCGCCGCTGGTGTCCAAGCTGCGCGAGAACAACAAGAAGGTGATCGGCGTGGGCGTCAAGGATTCCACGTCAGACCTGCTCGTGGCGAACTGCGACGAATTCATCTTCTATGACGACCTGGTGCGCGAAAGCCGCCGCCAGCGCCGCGACGTGCGCGACCAGCAGCAGGCGCCGAAGCGTTCGCCGGAAGAGGAAAAGAAGAAGCGCGAGGAGGGCGACAAGCGCCGCACCGAAGCCGTCGACATCGCCTTCGAGACCTTCGATGCGCTGATCACCGAGCGCGGCGACAGCGGCAAGATCTGGGCCTCCGTGCTGAAGGAGGCGATCAAGCGCCGCAAGCCGGACTTCAACGAGGCCTACTACGGCTTCCGCACGTTCGGCAACCTGCTCGAGGAAATGAAGGCGCGCGGCCTGCTGGAATTCGGCCGTGACGAGAAGTCGGGCGCCTATGTGTACCGCAGCAGCAGCGCGGCCGCGCAGGCCGCCGCCGCCGAACAGTCCGACAGCGACGTGACGGCTGTCGAGCCGGTGGCAGCCGCTCCCGCACATGCACCGTCGCAGGATGGTGCCGAGAAGGGCCGTCGCGGCCGTGGCAATCGTGGCGGCCGCAATCGCCGCAACGGACCGGAAGCGGTGGAGAACGCCGCGCCGCAGGAAGTGGCGGAAGAGGTCTCCGGGCAGTCGAACGACCGCGAGGAGGATGACGAGCCGAACGTCCGCCCGCAGAACGAACGCGAGCTGGACGACGCCACCCCGGCCACCGCCGACCTGGAAGACGACGAAGTGGCGGTGGCGCTGGAATCGGCCGCGGCCGACTACGCCGCCGAGCTGGCGTCCGCCGAGCAGGCGCTGGAAGAGATGGCCCGCGAAGTGCGCGAAACGCGCCGTGCCCGCGCGGCGGCAGCGCAGCCGACGATCGCCGAACAGCTGGCTGCCCTGCCGCAGGACGACGAGCCGGCAGCCGAGGCGCCAGTGGCCGAAGCAGCCGAGCCGGCAGAGGAAGCCGAACCGGCGGACGCTGCACCCGCGAAGCGCAGCCGCACCGGCGCCCGCAAGACGGCCGCTGCCAAGAAGCCGGCGCGCACCAGCAAGGTGGCGAAGGCGGCCGCCGATGCCGCCGAGGCGGTCGATGCCGTGCTGGCAACGCAGCCGGTGGCAGAAGCCCCGGAGGCCGCAACGGAGGTCGTAACCGAGGCCGCCACCGGAGCCGAGCCGGAAGCCCCTGCCGTACCGGCGAAGAAGGCGCGGGCCAGGACGCCATCGCGCAGCAGCCTGCCACGCAAGCCGAAAGCCAAGCCGCAAGGCGACAGCGAAGGCTGATACCCCCGTTGTAGCCACGTGACGGGCCGGCCGATCGACTGCCGGCCCCGTCGCCGGCAATTTACTGCCGGTCCCTTTGCTGCCATACTGCACGTCACAAGAACATTTGGCGGCACGTCCATGGCTATCCTGTCCGACATCACCCTGTACCCGATCAAGTCCTGCGCCGGCATCGCGCTGCGCGAAGCCACGCTCACGCGGGCGGGCCTGATGACGGAGGGGATCTACGACCGCGAATGGATGGTGGTCGATGCCGATGGCAATTACCTCACGCAGCGCGAGCACCCGAAGCTGGCGCTGGTCACGCCGCGCATCAAGGCGAACACGCTGGAGCTGCGCGCGCCCGGCATGCTGCGCCTGGAAATTCCCCTCGGCCTGCCCGATCCGGAATCCGCGCCCGCACGCACCGTGCTGCTGTGGGACCTGTCCTTGAAAGCCTATGACTGCGACGACCTGACGGCGGCGTGGTTCACCAGCTTCCTGGGCCTGCCATGCCGGCTGGTGCGCTTCCATCCGGAAGCCCAGAACCTGGCGAACATGAAGTGGACGGGCGGCGTGGAAGCGCCCACGCTGTTCTCGGACGGCTATCCGGTACTCGTGATCGGCGCCGAATCGCTGCGCGACCTGAACGAGCGGCTGCACAAGGCCGGCCGCGCGCCGCTGCCGATGAACCGGTTCCGGCCCAATCTCGTGGTCGACGGCCTGGGCGCCTACGAGGAAGACTACATCGATACCTTCGACTTCGATGGCGCCGTGCTCAAGCCCGTCAAGCCCTGTCCGCGCTGCCCGATGCCCTCGGTCGACCAGGCCACCGGCACGTTCGGCCCGGACCCGCTGGAGATCCTGCAGTCCTACCGCGCCAAGCCGGAAGTCGATGGCGGCATCTGCTTCGGCATGAACAATATCCTGCTCGAAGGCGAAGGGCAGCGCGTCCACGTGGGCCAGCAGGTCGGCGCCGAGCTGGCTTTCTGAACGGGCGGCCGATGGCGCACACCCTGTACAAGGCTCCCACCGTGGAAGAACTCGCCGCGGACAACGCGGCGCTGCGCGCGCGCATGGCCTACATGCTCGAACAGGCCGAATGCAACCACGCGATCATGATGCGGCACCAGGCGTTCGACCTGGAGATCGTGGGCGCGGCCAGCTTCCCCGACCTGGTGGGCACCATCTTCCGCGCGCTGCCCGTGATCTCGGAGCTGCAGAGCGTCACGCTGTCGCTGGTGGACGAGGATGCCGATATCCGCACGGTGATGGAGCGCCTGGGTGTCGATTTTGCCGCGTTCCCGGACCTGCTGTTCGTGCGCGGCATCGGCGAGCTGGGTTTCGACCTGGGCACGCGCACCGCGCAGTCGGCGGCGCCGAAGCCGCTGCTCGGCATGTTCGACCCGGCGGGCCACACGCGGCAGTTCCCGCAGGGGCCGGCGACACCCGTGGCGCGCCTGCAGAGCGTGGCGATCGTGCCGCTGCTGCGCAATCGCCGCATCATCGGCAGCCTGAACCTGGGCAGCGCCGATCCCACCCGCTTCACGCCCAGCCTGGGCACCGATTTCGTCGAGCACATGGCGTCGATCATCGCGATCTGCCTCGAGAACGTGATCAGCAACGAGATGCTCAAGTACATCGGGCTGACCGATTCGCTCACCGGCGTGTACAACCGCCGCTACATCGACCGGCGCCTGCTGGAAGAGATCGGGCGGGCGCGGCGCCAGGACTACGACATCTCGTTCATGTACATCGACATCGACCACTTCAAGCGCGTCAACGACACGCTGGGCCACCAGGGCGGCGACGAGGTGCTGCGCGAGGTGGCCCACCGCATCAAGGGCGAGCTGCGCCTGTCCGATGCGCTGGCCCGCTTCGGCGGCGAGGAATTCGTGGTGCTGCTGATCGATGCGGACCTGGACAGCGCCGCCTTCGTGGCCGAGCGCATCCGCATCGCCATCTCGGCCTCGATGATCGCGCTGGCACGCGGGCTGCAGGTGTCGATCACGGCCTCGGTGGGCGTGGCCAGCCTGGCCGGCGCCAGCGACGGCGCGCCCGAAGCGGCGGCCCAGGAACTGATCGCCCATGCGGACGAGGCGCTGTACCAGGCCAAGGCCGGCGGGCGTGACCGGGTGGTGCGCTACAGCGCCCACTGAACCGTATCCAAGGAGGCTGCGCGCCATGGCATCACCCACAACCCTGCGGCTTGCCGCCGCCTCGGCACTGCTTGCCGCCACCGCCCATTGCGCCGCGCAGGACGGGGCGCAGGTGCAGGAAAAGCAGGGGCAGGCGAAACCGGTGCCGGGCAGCTGCGGCAAGCCGGAGTGGCCGAAGGAGGCGCTGCGCTTCGAGCAGGAAGGCGAAGTGACGCTGGGCTTCCTGGTCGGCGAACAGGGGACGGTGCGGGAGTCGAAGGTCGTCACCTCCAGCGGCTTCCCGCTGCTGGACAGCTCCGCGCGCACCGCTTTGGGCAACTGCCGCTTCACGCCGGCCACCGAAGGCGGCAAGGCCGTGGCGGCATGGACGCAGATGAAGTTCGCCTGGACGCTGACCAAGGCCGCACCCACCGCGCTGGAGCGGACCTATGCCACGGGCGGCACGGACATCAAGGAAATGGTGGCCGGCATGGCCGACCGGGGCGAGGCGCCGGCGATCGTGGAACTGACGAAGGCAGCGGTGCGTGGCGACGCGGCGGCGCAGTCATGGATGGGCGCGCGCTACGCGGCGGGCAAGGACGTGCCGCGCGATGCGCTGGCAGCCGCCACCTGGTACGGTAGGGCGGCGGCCGGCGGCGACAGGCGCGCCGCGGCCAGCCTGGCGCGCCTGCAGGAGGCCGAGCCGTCGCTGGTTCCCGCTACCCCCGCGGCTGCAGCGCAATGACGGCCATGCCGGCCAGCGCCAGCACGGCGCCGGCCGCATCCCAGCGCGTCAGCGCGATGCCATCCACGTAGCGCAGCCACAGCAGCGCCACGGCGATGTACATGCCGCCATACGCGGCGTAGGTGCGGCCCGCTGCGGTGGGATGCAGCGTGAGCAGCCAGGCAAACAGGATCAGCGACAGCGCCGCCGGCGCCAGCAGCCAGGCGCTGCGGCCGCCCTTCAGCACCAGCCAGGGCAGGTAGCAGCCCACGATCTCGGCCAGCGCCGTCAGCGCGAACAGGCCCGCCACCCGCAGCATTTCCACCCCGTTCAATCGAGCAGCAGGGCTTCGGCCCTGGCCACCACCTGCGCGCTGCCGCGCAGCACGATCACGTCGCCGGCCGCCAGCAGGGTGTCCGGCGTGATCTCGAGCCGGTTCCTGCCGCGGCGGATGGCCGTGACTTCCGCTTCGTCCGTGTCCACCTCGGCCAGCGGCTTGCCGACGGCGCCGGCGCCTTCCGGCAGCGTGACCGTGTGCAGGCGCGCCATCTCCGCATCGTCGCCCACGTCGCTGATGCCGTGGAAGTAGCCGCGCAGCGAGGCATAGCGCTCCTCGCGCGCGGCCTGTACGCGGTGTACCACGCGGCGCAGCGGCACGCCCAGCATCACCAGCGCGTGCGAGGCCAGCATCAGGCTGCCCTCCATCGATTCCGGCACCACCTCGGCGGCACCGGCGGCGCGCAGGCGGTCCAGGTCCGAATCGTCGTGGCTGCGCACGATCACGGGCAGCGTGGGCGCCAGTTCATGTACCAGGTGCAGCACCTTCAGCGCGGAAGGCGTGCTGGCGAACGTGATCACGATGGCGCTGGCGCGGTAGATGCCCGCCGCCACCAGGCTTTCGCGCCGGCCCGCATCGCCGTAGGAGACATGCGCGCCGCCCGATTGTGCTTCCTGCACGCGCGTGGGATCCATGTCCAGCGCGTGGTAGTCGATGCCTTCCTCGCGCAGCAGCGTGGCCAGGCCCTGGCCGCTGCGGCCGAAGCCGGCCACGATCACGTGCTTCTGCGTGGACATGGTGCGCGCCGCGATCTTGGTCAGGTTCAGCGACTGCATCATCCATTCGTTGCTGGAGAACTTCAGCACCAGCCGGTCGGCATGCTCGATCAGGAAGGGCGCGGCCAGCATCGACAGCACCATCGCCGCCAGCACCACCTGCGTGACGAACGGGTCGACCAGCTGCACGCCGCCGGCCACGTTGAGCAGCACGAAGCCGAATTCGCCGGCCTGCGCCAGCCCCAGGCCGGTGCGCATGGCCACGCCGTCCGAGGCGCCGAACAGCTTGGCCAGGCCGGCGATCAGCGCGAACTTGAGCAGCACGGGCAGCACCAGCAGCACCAGCACGAGCCACCAGTTGTCCAGTACCACGCGCACGTTGAGCAGCATGCCGATGGTGATGAAGAACAGCCCGAGGAGCACGTCGCGGAACGGCTTGATGTCTTCTTCCACCTGGTGGCGGTATTCCGTCTCCGAGATCAGCATGCCGGCCACGAAGGCGCCCAGCGCCAGCGACAGGCCGGCGCGTTCGGTGATCCACGCGGCGCCCAGCGTGATCAGCAGCAGGTTCAGCATGAACAGCTCCTGCGACTGGCGCTTGACGACGATGGTGAACCAGCCGCGCATCAGCTTCTGTCCCAGGAACAGCAGCAGCACGAGCACCAGGATCGCCTTCACGGCGGCCCAGCCGAGCGTGACGAGCAGGTTGTCCGGACTTTTCGCCAGCGCGGGAATCATGATCAGCAGCGGCACCACGGCCAGGTCCTGGAACAGCAGGATGCCGATGATCTTGCGGCCGTGTTCCGCTTCGAGCTCGAGACGCTCGGTGAGCATCTTGACGACGATCGCGGTGGACGACATGGCCAGCGCGCCGCCCAGCGCCAGCGAAGCCTGCCAGGTGATGTGGATGTAGGACGGCAGCAGGTAGGCGATCAGCCAGCCGAACACGATGGTGGCGACGATCGTCAGCACCACCTGCGCGAGCCCGAGGCCGAACACGTCGCCCCGCATCGCCTTGAGCTTGGGCAGCGAGAATTCCAGGCCGATGGAGAACATCAGGAACACCACGCCGAATTCGGCCAGCGCGTGGGTCGAGTGGTTGTCGCTGGCCAGGCCCAGCGCATGAGGGCCGATCAGGATGCCGACGGCCAGGTAGCCGAGCATCGGCGGCAGGTGCAGCATGCGGAAGGCCACCACGCCCAGGACGGCACTGCCAAGCAGCAGCAGGGTCAGTTCAAGCGGGGAAAACACGGGGCTCCGCCGGTGGGTACGGCAGTGGGGAAGACGGCAAGCGCTGGCGGGAGACGGTTCGTAACATCTGGCAAGTTTTTTGCTTTCCCAATTCGGCTATACTTTCGGCATGAGTGTAACATTCGGAAAAACAATGCTGAAAGCCTTTGATACAACAACTGCCGGCCGCGCCCTGCAACTGGCGCGCGAGGCGCTGCAGATCGAGGCCGATGCGCTGGTGGCGCTGCATGCGCGCCTGGCAACCGACGAAAGCGTGGGCAAGGCCGTGTCCCTGCTGCTGAACTGCAAGGGCAGGGTGGTGGTCTCCGGCATCGGCAAGTCCGGCCACATCGGCCGCAAGATCGCCGCCACGCTGGCCTCCACGGGCACGCCGGCCCTGTTCGTGCACCCGGCCGAAGCGGCGCACGGGGACCTGGGCATGGTCACGCCGGATGATGCGTTCATCGCGATCTCCTATTCCGGCGAAAGCACCGAACTGATGGCGATCCTGCCGGTGGTGAAACGCATGGGCGGCCTGGTGATCTCGATGACGGGCAAGCCGGACTCGAGCTTGGCGCGCCTGGCCGATGTGCACCTGGACGTGTCGGTGGCGAAGGAAGCCTGCCCGATGAACCTGGCGCCCACGGCATCGACCACCGTCACGCTGGCGCTGGGCGACGCGATCGCCGTGGCGCTGCTGGACCTGCGCGGCTTCAAGGAAGAAGACTTCGCCCGCTCGCACCCGGGCGGCGCGCTGGGCCGCCGCCTGCTCACGCACGTGCGCGACATCATGCGCACCGGCGACGCCATCCCCGCCGTCACCACGGCCACGCGCCTGCCGGACGCGCTGCTGCAGATCACGCAGAAGGGCATGGGCATGACGGCGGTCGTCGATGACGATTACCACGTGGCCGGCGTGTTCACGGACGGCGACCTGCGCCGCATGATCGACAAGGTGCAGGATTTCAGCCAGGTCGTCATCGGCGACGTGATGCATGCGAACCCGCGCACGATCGGGCCGGACCAGCTGGCCGTCGATGCGGTGGCCGTGATGGAAGAGCACCGCATCAACCAGATGCTGGTCGTCGACGACGGCGGCAAACTGGTGGGCGCGCTGCACATCCACGACCTCACCCGCGCGAAGGTGATCTGATGGCCGCGCAATTTGACGTGCAGAACTTGGAACGGGCCGCGAAAGTGAAGCTGTTCATCTTCGACGTGGACGGCGTGCTGACGGACGGCAGCCTGCACTACGGCGCCGAAGGCGAAGCGTTCAAGACCTTCAACGTTCACGACGGCCTGGGCATCAAGCTGCTGCAGGAATCCGGCGTGCTCACGTCCATCATCAGCGCGCGCCGCTCGCCGCAGGTGACGGCGCGCGCGAAGGACCTGGCGATCGAGTTCGTGCACCAGGGCGGCCACGACAAGCTCACGCCGTTCAAGGCGCTGCTGGCGCAGTTGAACCTCAGCGAAGAGCAGGTGGCGTTCATCGGCGACGATGTCGTCGACATCCCGATCCTGTCGCGCGTGGGCTTCGCCATCGGCGTGCCGAACGGCCGGCCGGAAGTGCTGTCGCGCGTGCACCATGTGACGGCACATGCGGGTGGGCGTGGCGCCGTGCGCGAGGCCTGCGAATTCGTCATGCGCGCCCAGGGCACCTACGACCGCGTGCTGACGCAGTTCCTGGGCTGAAAGGAGACATCATGCGCAACCAACGTGTCGCCCACCGCTACCGCCTGTCCATCGGCATGGTCCTCGCGCTGTTCGCGGCGCTGGGCAGCTTCTGGCTGGTGGAACTCTTGAACCGCTCCGGCGACGAGATGCAGGCCGGGATCAAGATCGACGAGCCCGACTACATCGTCGAGGGCTTCTCGTTCGTGCGCATGACGAAGACGGGCCAGCCCAGCTACATCATTTCCGGCGACCGGCTGACGCACCATCCGGCGGACGACTCGTCGGACATCGACAAGCCGGTGGTGCGCAGCCTGGGCGCCGAGCGCGCGCCGATGGACATCCATGCCGAGAAGGCGCGGGTGGACCAGGACAACACGCGCGTGACGCTGACGGAAAAGGTGCGCATCCACCGCGCCGCGCAGGCCGGGTCGCAGGAGATGCGCCTGAACAGCGAGGCGCTCACCGTGTTCCCGGACGAGGACCGCATCGAGACCGACCAGCCCGTGCAGGTGCAGGTGGGCGATGCGACGGCCACCGGCACCGGCCTGCGGGCCAACAACGCCACCGGACAGATCAACCTGGCGGGGCGCGGTACCCTGGTGGTGCCGCCGCGTGCAAGATAACAGCATCCATATAGGAATCGAGATGAAGAAGATCATATTGTCGGCAGCGCTTCTGCTGGGCGTGGCGGGCTTCGCCGCCGCCGAGAAGGCCGACTCGTACCAGAAGACCGAACTGAAATACGGCAAGCTCGATATCGACGACGTACGCCAGATCTACACGGCGACGGACGACGTGCAGGTCACGCGCGGCACGCTGCTCATGAAGGCCGACAAGGCCGTCGTCAACTACACGCCGGAGGGCTACCAGATCGTGACGCTGACGGGCACCGGCAAGAAGGTCACGTTCCGCCAGAAGCGCGACGGCGAAGGCGACCAGTGGATGGAAGGCGAGGCCGACCGCATCGAATACGACGAGCGGGCCGAACTCGTGAAGCTGTACTCGCGCGCCAAGATCCGCCGCCTGGAAGGCAAGAAGCCGAGCGACGAGGTGGAAGGCGAATTCATTTCCTACGACAGCCGCAAGGAGTTCTTCAGCGTGCGCAACACGAATACGGGCGTCGACAAGCCGGGCGCGGGTCGCGGCACGATGATCATCCAGCCGAAGCGCGTGGAACCTGCCGGCGCCGCACCGGCTCCGGCACCGACGGGCGGGCAATAGGATGGCGGCCACGATGGCAGAGACCAGGCAAGGGGCCGCCCAGGTGGCGGAAGGCAGCACGCTGATCGTGCGCGGCCTGCAGAAGAGCTACGGCAAGCGCCAGGTGGTGCACGACGTGTCGCTGCAGGTGGCGTGCGGCGAGGTGGTGGGCCTGCTCGGGCCGAACGGCGCGGGCAAGACCACGTCGTTCTACATGATCGTGGGGCTGGTCGCCTCCGACGCGGGCACCATCGACATCAGCGGCACGGACATCTCCAGCCTGCCGATCCACCAGCGCGCCACGCTCGGCCTGTCCTACCTGCCGCAGGAAGCCTCCGTGTTCCGCAAGTTGACGGTGCAGGACAATATCCGCGCCGTGCTGGAAATCCAGCGCGACGAGAACGGCAAGCGGCTGTCGAAGGCGCAGATCGACGAGCGGCTGAATGGCCTGCTGGCCGACCTGCAGATCGAGAAGCTGCGCGAGAACACGGCGCTGTCGCTGTCCGGCGGTGAACGGCGGCGCGTGGAGATCGCGCGCGCGCTGGCCACCAATCCCCGCTTCGTGCTGCTCGACGAACCGTTCGCCGGCGTCGATCCCATCGCCGTCATCGAGATCCAGCGGATCGTGCGTTTCCTCAAGGAGCGCGGCATCGGTGTGTTGATCACGGATCATAATGTGCGGGAAACGCTCGGCATCTGCGATCGCGCGTATATCATCAACCAGGGCAGCGTACTGGCTTCCGGCCGGCCCGACGACATCATCGCCGACGAATCGGTACGCCGCGTCTATCTCGGTGAACACTTCCGCATGTAACTTGCAACCAGGCGCCCATGAAACAGTCTTTGCAGCTACGCACCTCGCAGCACCTGGCGCTGACTCCCCAGCTGCAGCAGTCGATCCGGCTGCTGCAGCTCTCCACGCTGGAGCTGCACCAGGAACTCGAACAGCTGCTGACCGATAACCCGCTGCTGGAGCGGCTCGACGATCCGCTCGACCGTTCCGTGCGGCTGCTGGGCGATGGCGCCATCAACCAGGCGCCGGCCACGCCGGACGCACCGGCAGAGAATGCGCCGCCGCAGGAAGGGGCCACGCCGGCCGAACCGGAAGCCTATGATGGTGCCGGCGACAGCAACGAAGGTGGCGCCGACAGCGACTGGAGCAGCGCCGGCAGCGGCAAGGGCCCGGACGATGATGATTCCCGTCCCCAGCTCGAAGCGGGCGGGCGCAGCCTGCGCGAACACCTGATGGAGCAGATGCGCGTCACCGTGCAGCCGCCGCGCGACCGCGCGCTGGTGGAACTCATCATCGATGCGCTGGACGACAACGGCTACCTGGAAGAGAGCCTGGAGGAGATCCACGCGCGCCTGCCGGAAGAGCTGGAGATCGATGCGGACGAGCTGCGCACGGCCCTCAAGCTGCTGCAGAGCTTCGACCCGGTGGGCATCGGCGCGCGCGACGCCTCCGAATGCCTGGCGCTGCAGATCCGGCGCATGCCCGGCGTGCCGCTGGTCACGCGGCGCATGGCGCTGTGCATCGTCGAAAAACACCTGCAATGGTTCGCGCAGCGCGACTTCAATAAGCTGAAAAAGGCGCTCGACTGCGACGACGAAGACCTGCGCGAGGCCCAGGCCGTGATCCGCCAGTGCAATCCGCATCCGGGCGCCGCCTACGCGGCGGACGTGTCAGACTATGTCGTACCCGATGTGGTGGTGAAGAAAGGGCGCAACGGCTGGATCGTCACGCTGAACAATGACGTGATGCCCCGCCTGCGCGTCAACGCGCTGTATGCCAGCCTGCTGAAGCAGGGCAAGGGCGAAACGCAGATGAATGCCCAGCTGCAAGAAGCAAAGTGGCTGATCAAGAATATGCGCCAGCGTTTCGACACGATCCTCCGGGTAGCGCAGGCCATCGTCGAGCGGCAGAAGAACTTTTTCTCGCACGGGGCGGTGGCCATGAGACCCCTTGTACTGCGTGAGATAGCTGATACACTGGGCCTGCACGAGAGCACGATCTCTCGGGTAACCACTCAGAAATACATGCTGACCCCGCATGGCATGTTCGAGTTGAAGTATTTTTTTGGCAGCCACGTCGCCACCGAAGCGGGCGGTGAAGCCTCTTCCACAGCGATCCGTGCGCTGATCGTGCAATTCACAGGAGCCGAAGACCCGAAGAACCCTTTATCCGACAGCAAGATTGCGGACATGCTGGGTGAACAAGGCATGGTGATTGCGCGGCGCACAGTTGCCAAATATCGCGAAGCATTGAAAATTCCCCCTGTCAGCCTCCGCAAGTCTCTGTAAAGACCTGGGTTCCTCTGCGCCGCCCCTCCACGGGCGGACTCCGCATGAACCTGCAATATCTTCTTTAGGAGTGTGTATGAATCTGACCATCAGCGGACACCACATCGACGTCACCCCAGCCATTCGCGAATACGTGCAGAACAAGCTGGAACGCGTGAGGCGCCACTTCGATCAGCTGATCGACGTAAGTGTGATCCTGAGTGTAGATAACCTCACCGAGAAAGAGAAAAGGCAGAAAGCCGAAATCAACCTGCGCATGTCGGGGAAAACGGTGTTCGTCGAAAGCGCCGCACAGGATCTGTATGCAGCCATCGACACGCTGATCGACAAGCTGGACCGCCAGGTCATGAAGCACAAGGACAAAGTGCAGAACCACAACCATGAGTGCCTCAAGCACCTCGCCGAGATCGAGACACCGGCACCGGCCGCATGATGGCCGCCTGATGGGCACATGAGGCAGGCTGCAAGAATACAAGGGCGCGCAAGGCGCCCTTTATTATTGGCGCTGTTCCGCGGCCGTTGGACGTTTTCCGCACCCGTCAGCACGATCGTTCGGCCGCTGCGCCCGCTCTCCGTTCCATGCGGAATGGCACCTCGCGTGCAAAGGCGCGATCCTACGCCGCACTGTCCCTGCCTGTTCGCGGCACCCGGCGCGCCGTGCATGGCCTAGAATGGGGCCATAACAAAGATCCGGAGACACCATGAGCGAACACGTGCACACGAAGGTCCGCAACGGGACCGGCTTCATCACGCTCGACCGTCCGAAGGCGCTCAACTCGCTCACGCTGGAGATGCTGCGCGCGCTCGCCGGCACGCTGCAGCGCTGGCGCGACGACGAGGCCATCGCCGCCGTCGTGCTGCGCAGCGCCACCGACAAGGCCCTGTGCGCGGGCGGCGACATCCGCTTCCTGCATGCCGCCGGCAGTGCCACGCCCCGCAGCGGCAGCGCGCTGCTGGAGGATTTCTTCACCGAGGAATACGCGCTCAATCACCTGGTCCACTGTTTCCCGAAGCCCTATGTGGCGCTGATGGATGGCGTGGTGATGGGCGGCGGCATGGGCATCTCGCAATGCGGGCCGCAGTCCGGCGTGCGCATCGTCACGCACCGCACGCGCATGGCCATGCCGGAGGTGAACATCGGCATGTTTCCGGACGTGGGCGGCAGCTATTTCCTGTCGCGCGTGCCGGGCCGGCTCGGCATGTATCTGGCGCTGACGGCATCGGCGATCGGCGCCGCGGATGCGCTGTATTGCGGGCTCGCCGACCATTACCTGCCCGAAGCCGAACTGCCATTGCTGGCGGACCTGATCGGCTCCACCTCCGGCGCCGGCCTGCGGGAGGCGGTGGGGCTGTTCGCCCGCCCGTCCCGCGAGGATGCCGGCCCTTCCGAACTCGCGCAGCACCGCGAGCTGATCGACCTGCACTTCGGGCAGGACTCCGTGGCCGCGATCGAACGTTCGCTGCGGCGCGACGATCATCCGTTTGCGCAGCGCGCGCTGGCCGCCATGCGGCAGCGTTCCCCCATGATGATGCGCGTGACATTCGAGATGCTGCAGCGTGGCGCCACGCTGGGCATCGCAGACTGCCTGCGCATGGAACGGGGCCTGGTGCGCCGCACGTTCGAGCACGGTGACGTGATCGAGGGCGTGCGCGCGCTGGCGATCGACAAGGACCAGGCGCCGCGCTGGAACCCCGCGTCGCTCGAAGAGGTCACGGACGAAATGGTGGCGCGGTTCTTCGAGCCGGTGTGGCCCGCGTGGGCGCATCCGCTGCGGGACCTGAAGTAAGCCGGCAGATTTACAGTCGATGAAGTACCGCCGACGTTTGCGCACCGGGGGCTGTTCCCGGTAAGTGCTGGCCCAGGCGTCAATCGCTGGCGTTGGCCAGGGGACTGACCCCAGCCTTTCGCTTGCGTGACGACTGCCCCAGCCCTGCTCGCGATGGCGCAGACGGGGTTTCGGCGAGCGCAGCTCGTTGCCGCCGCAGCAGTGCGCGCCTGCCAGCGCGCACTCCTTGCACATCAAGCTTGTTCTCTGTGGCGCAGG
>NZ_VLLB01000015.1 GCF_007830455.1 Pseudoduganella lurida
TTAATCTCTGTTTAAAGTCCTTGCGGACTTGGTCGCCCATTCAAATAACTGACGAAACTTTCTTTCGAAAATTGCGTTTTATTACTGTATGAGCGTTTGATGCTATATTTTGAGTTATCGAGACCGAAGCCCCGGGCACTCCATCAAACGCCCACACTTATCGACTGTTGATTGTTAAAGAATTCTTCGCTTTTCAGCGGCGCTGTCGAACCCTTCGGTTCGTCGACAAATCGTTGTGTTTGTCAGCAGCAGAGAGATGAGATTATGCGGTGTTTCGTGCAGCTCGTCAACCCCTCGTTTTTCCTACTTTCGTCGTCAGCGCCAGGCGCTTTCAACTCCCCGCTGCTTCTGCATTGCTGCGTCGTTCGCTGCGAGGGACAGAACTATAACGAAACCTGCGCTGTCGCGCAAGGGTAAAATGCGTGATTCCGCCATCCGCATTCGCATCGCCTCATGACCATCCTGCTTTCCACCCTCAATGCCCGATATACCCATGCTTCCCTGGGGCTGCGCTACCTGCTTGCGAACATGGGCGAGCTGCGCGAACAGACGCGTATCCAGGAATTCGTCATCGGTGCGAAGACGACCGAGCTGGTGGAACGCATCCTCGCGCATGAGCCGACAATCGTCGGGTTCGGTGTCTATATATGGAACGTGGAGGAAACCACGAAACTGGTGGCGACCCTGAAGCAGGTGGCGCCCCATCTCGTGATTGTGCTGGGCGGGCCGGAAATCTCCCACGAGACGAATGGCCAGCAGATCGTGCAGCTGGCCGATTACGCGGTCACCGGCTGGGGCGACGTTACCTTCCCCAAGCTGTGCGCCGACATCCTGCACGGCCCGAAGCCGCTGATGAAGGTGCACGCGGGCGTACAGCCGCCGATGGCGGACATCGCCCTGCCCTACGCTCTCTATAGTGATGACGACATCGCGCACCGCACGTTGTACGTGGAAGCTTCGCGTGGCTGCCCGTTCAAGTGCGAATTCTGCCTGTCCGCGCTGGACAAGACGGCCTGGCCGTTCGACATCGACGCCTTCCTGGCGGAGATGGAGAGCCTGCATGCGCGCGGCGCCCGCCTGTTCAAGTTCGTGGACCGCACATTCAACCTGAACATCAAGACCAGCCTGAAGATCATGCAGTTCTTCCTCGACAAGCTGGCGGCCAATCCGGACGATCCCGTCTACGCCCACTTCGAGCTGGTACCGGATCACCTGCCGGACGCACTGAAGGAAGGCATCGCCAAATTCCCGCCCGGCGCGCTGCAGTTCGAGATCGGCATCCAGAGCTTCAACCCGGTGGTGCAGGCGAATATCTCCCGCAAGCAGGACAACGACAAGGCCGCGGCCAATATCCGCTGGCTGTGCGACCACTCGAACGTGCACATGCACGTGGACCTGATCGCCGGCCTGCCCGGCGAAACGGTGGAGAGCTTCGCGGCCGGGTTCGACAAGCTGTGGGCGCTGGGCCCGCACGAGATCCAGTTCGGCATCCTGAAGCGCCTGCGCGGCACGCCGATCATCCGCCACACGCAGGCGTTCGGCCTGGTGTTCGATCCGCACCCGCCGTACACGATCCTTGCCAACCGCGACATTCCCTTCCCCGCGATGCAGCGCCTGGTACGCTTCGCCCGCTACTGGGACGTGGTGGCCAACTCCGGCCGCTTCACGCACGTAACGCCCGTGCTGCTGGGCGAGCAGCCGTTCGCCAACTTCATGGCCTTCTCGGACTGGCTGTACGCGAACACGGATGCCACGCACCGCATCGCGCTGGACCGCCTTGCCGCGCTGGTCGGCAAGTACCTGCAGCAGCAGGGCATGCCGGGCGTCGCGGCGCTGCTGGCCAGGGATGGTCACGGTGTCAAACAGAAGGCATCCCATGCCGGACAGGTCGCCGCGCCGCAGCGGCAGGCCCGCCATCTGGCGGCATAACGCCGGCATGAAGCTGGTATTAGCCGACATAAGCCAATAAGTGCGCCTGCTCACACCGTTCGTCTTGGTATTGTAGCGAACGAAACAAATCTCACTTACACTGGCAACATGCCCATTGCACAAGAGCCAGGTTTAACTTTTCAGTCGGATCAGGGATCGACGGTCACCGCCGACGGCACCTGGCAGGTGCATGCGCTGGCACACCGCAAGGTGATCAAGTCGATCTCGGCAAAGTTGAAAGAAGCCTCGCCCGATGCGCAATGGGACCTGTCGGCGATCGACAGCATGGACCATATCGGCGCGCAGCTGTTCTGGCAGGCGTGGGACTACAAGCGCCCCGCCTCGCTGAAACTGGCCGACGGCCAGGACGAATTCTTCAAGCGCCTGGAAACCACCGGCAAACTCGAGATGCCCCGCCAGCGCGGCCTGCGCATGGGCTGGATCACCACGCTCGGTGGCGGCGTGCTGCACTTCCTGGAACACCTGCAGGCCTTCGTGCAGCTGATCGGCCAGGTGGTGCAGGACCTGTGGCGCTTCGTCGCGGCGCCACAGCGCGGGCCATGGAAAGAAATCTCCGCCAATATCTTCCACGCCGGCTTCCAGGCACTGGGCATCACGGCCCTCGTCGGCTTCCTGATCGGCGTGGTGCTGTCCTACCTGTCGGCGCAGCAGCTGCGCAACTTCGGCGGCGACATCTACCTGGTGAACCTGCTGGGCATGAGCGTGATCCGCGAGCTCGGGCCGCTGCTGGCGGCGATCCTGGTGGCCGGCCGCTCCGGCTCGTCGATCACCGCGCAGCTGGGCGTCATGCGCGTCACCGAGGAACTCGATGCGATGCTCGTGATGGGCATCTCGCATGGCTTCCGGCTGGTGATGCCGAAGGTACTGGCACTGGCCATCTCGATGCCGCTGCTGGTGATCTGGACGGACACGATGGCCCTGATCGGCGGCATGGTCTCGGCCAAGCTGGAACTGAACCTGTCGGCGCGCTACTTCATCCAGAAGCTGCCGGATGCGGTGCCGCTGGCGAACTACATGATCGGCCTGGGCAAGGGTGCCGTGTTCGGCATGCTGATCGCGCTCGTGTCCTGCCACTTCGGCCTGCGCATCCAGCCCAATACCGAGAGCCTGGGCCGCGGCACCACCACCTCCGTCGTCACCGCCATCACGGTGGTGATCCTGGCGGACGCGGTGTTCGCCATCGTCTTCAACGGGGTGGGCTTCTGATGAGCGAAGCGGCCGAACATCCGGACAACGATGGTGCGAGCTGCGCGGACAACCCGGGCGAGCTGACACTGGACGGCAGCGTGCCTGTCGTGGAGATCAACAACCTGGTCACGAAGTTCGGCAAGACGGTCATCCACAATGACCTGAACCTGAAGATCGAACAGGGCGAGATCATGTCCATCGTGGGCGGCTCCGGCACCGGCAAGACGGTGCTGCTGCGCCAGATGCTGGGCCTGGAACGGCCGGCGAAAGGCTGCGTGCGCGTATTCGGCGAGGACATCACGCAGGCGAAACCGGCCCAGCTGCAGCTGCTGCGCAACCACTGGGGCATGCTGTTCCAGGAAGGCGCGCTGTATTCGGCGCTGACCGTGTTCGAGAACATCGCCCAGCCGATGCGCGAGCTGCGCGTGCTGCCCGATGCGCTGGTGCGCGATGCGGTGCTGCTGAAGATGAACATGGTGGGCCTGGGACCGGAGCATGCGAACAAGATGCCGTCCGACCTGTCCGGCGGCATGGTCAAGCGCGTGGCACTGGCGCGGGCATTGGCACTGGAACCGAAACTGCTCTTCCTGGACGAGCCCACCGCGGGCCTCGACCCGGACCGCTCGGAGAGCTTCGTGTCGCTGATCCAGTCGCTGCACCGCGAACTGGGCCTGACGGTGGTGATGGTGACGCACGACCTGGACACGCTGTTCGCGCTATCCACCCGCATCGCCGTGCTGGCCGAAAAACACGTGATCGCGGTGGGCCCGACGAAGGACGTGATCCGCGTCGATCACCCGTTTATCAAGGAATTCTTCCTCGGCGACCGCGGCAAGCGCGCGCTGGAAGCGCTGGAATAAGGAGCACTCGATGGAAAACCGATCACATGCCTTCATGACGGGCCTCTTCACGCTGGCATTGCTGGTGGCCGCCGTGCTGTTCGGCGTCTGGTTCAACCGCGACCGCGTCGAATACGATCCGTACCTGCTGGCCACCACGCTGGCGGTGCCGGGTCTGAACCCGCAGGCCGCCGTGCGCTACCGCGGCCTGGAAGTGGGCAAGGTGGACGACATCGACTTCGATCCGCAGCACGCCGGCCAGATCCTGGTCCACCTGAGCATCGATCCGGCCACACCGATCACCAAGACCACCTTTGCCACGCTGGGCTACCAGGGCGTGACGGGCATCGCCTATATCCAGCTCGATGACGAGTCGGTCGGCTCGCCGCGCCTGGCCACGGCGGAGAACAATCCGTCCCGCATCCCGCTGCGCGAAGGCCTGCTGGACCAGCTGGAAAAGCGCGGCAAGCAGATCCTGACCCAGGCCGAGGAAGTGGCCGGCAAGCTGAACGACCTGCTCTCCGACGAGAACCGCAAGACGATCATCGGCGCGTTCGCCGACGTGAGCGACACCGTGAACGAATACAAGGGCATCCCGAAACAGCTCGGGCCCACGCTGGATCGCCTGCCGGCCCTGGCCAGCAAGGCCGAAGGCGCGATCGACTCCGTCAACCTGCTGGCCCAGGACGTGACGCGCCTGTCGCAGAGCCTGCAGGGCCCGGACGGCACGCTGACCCGCATCGGCAATTCGGTCGACCGCGCCGTCAACGGCGTGGAAGCCGTGACGACCGGTGCCCAGCTCGAAACGCTGCCGAGCATCACGGCGCTGACGGACGACACCCGCTCGTCGATGCGCGCGGTGCGCCGCACGATGGACACGTTGAACGAACGCCCGCAAAGCATCCTGTTCGGCGCGCCGAATCCCACCCCGGGTCCTGGTGAACCGGGCTTCGCGGCGTCCGCAAAATAAGAAAGCCAAGACCACGCAATGAAGGACACCCTGATGACCAAGCTTTCCCTCCTTGCCGCGGTCGGCTGCGCCGCACTGCTGGCCGGCTGCGCATCGACCAAGGCGCCGCCACCGACCAGCTTCGACTTCGGTCCCGCCGTCGCGCCGGTGACCGCCACGCCAGCGGCCGCCGCCTTCCCGGCGCTGGTGGTGGCGCCCGTTGCCGGCCCGGCCACGCTCGATTCGGACCGCATGTTCTACCGGCTGATGTACGAGAACGCCCAGCAGTCGCGCCCCTATGCCTACAACCGCTGGGCCGCCACGCCGCTGGAACTGCTGTCGCAGCGCCTGAAGGCGCGCATCGCCCAGGGCGGCGTGAAAGTGCTGTCCACCACGGACGCCACCGGCGGCCTGCCGGTACTGCGCCTGGATACGGACGAGTTCTCGCAGAACTTCGACACCGCATCGCAGAGCAGCGCCAGCATCTCGCTGCGCGCCTCGCTGTTCCGCAACCACCAGCTGGTGGACCAGCGCACCTTCACCCGCAGCACGCCGGCGCGCAGCGCCGATGCGGCCGGTGGCGCCGGCGCGCTGGCGGCCACCACGGACGCCATCGCGGCCGACATCCTGGCCTGGCTGGCCACGCAGCCGCCGCGCTGACATGAGCGGGAACGACCGGGCCGGCGCGGAAGGAGCGGAGGACGGGATCCCCGCTCCATCCGCCACGCCCCTGCCCCTGCCTGCTTCGTCGCCGCCCGCGGCGGCAGCACCGGCGGCAGCACCAGCGTCCACACCGACCGCAACGCCGACGGCAGCCGCCCCGGATGCGCGACCCAATCGTGGCTCGCCCGTCGCGCGCGCCAGCCTGCTCGCCTACCTGCTGCTGATCGTCTACGCCAGCTGGTTCCCGTTCACGGGCTGGCACAACCAGGGCCTGTCGCCGACGATCTTCCTCGAGCACACGGCCATGCCGCGCTACTGGACGAAGTTCGACGCCATCATCAACGTGGTCGGCTACATCCCCTTCGGCATGCTGATCGCCTATGCGCTGCACCCGCGCCTGCGCGGCATCTGGGCCTTCCTGGTCGCGGCACTGCTGGGCGCCTTCGTGTCCGGCCTGATGGAGGCGGTGCAGACCTACCTGCCGAGCCGCGTCTCGTCGAACCTGGACTTCTACACCAACAGCGCGGGCTGCGCGATCGGCGGCCTGCTGGGCGTGCTCACGGCCCGCAAGCTGCTCGACACGAGTCACCTGTACCGCCTGCGGCAGCGCTGGTTCGCCCAGCATGCCAGCCAGGGGCTGGTGCTGGTGGCCCTGTGGCCCCTGGCGCAGATCTTCCCCACGTCCTTCCTGTTCGGCCAGGGCCAGCTGCTGCCACTGCTGTCCGAATGGCTGAGCGACCTGCTGGAGATGGACATCGACCTGCTGTCGTATGTGCGGCCCGATCCGGAGCTGACGGTGGAGCAGTACTGGCTGTCGGAGACGATGATCACGGCCTGCGGCATGGTCAGCGCCGCACTCACGCTGCTGTGCCTGACGCGCCGGCATTCGCCCCGCGTGCTGCTGGCCGCGGCCCTGCTGTTTGCGGCCGTGTGCACCAAGGCGCTCGCTTCCGCCCTGCTGTTCACGCCGGAGAATGCGCTGGTGTGGATCACCCCGGGTGCCCAGGGCGGCTTCCTGATCGGCGGGATCATGGTGGCCGGCCTGGCGTTCGCGCCGCAGGTGGCGCAGCGGCGCCTGGCCATCGTGGCGATCCTGCTCAGCCTTATCGTCGTCAACAGCACCCCCGTCAATCCCTACTTCAGCGCCACGATGCAGACCTGGGTGCAGGGCAAATTCCTGAACTTCAACGGGGCGGCGCAATTCCTGTCGCTGCTGTGGCCCTTCTGCGCGCTCTGGTTCCTGTGGCTGCCGTCGCATCGACTCAATAAGCCGTAGCGCGGGTATCGAGGTTATCATTACGGCTTCCGTTTCAAGAGGCCAGCATGAGCGACACTCCCTACTTCAAGCACCACGTGTTCTTCTGCATGAACGCACGTGACGACGGCCGCGAAAGCTGCGGCCCCCGCGGCGCCGAGCAGGCGCAGAAGCACGCCAAGAAGCGCTGCAAGCAGTTGAATCTGAACGGCGAAGGCAAGGTGCGCATCAACCAGGCGGGCTGCCTGGACCGCTGCGAACACGGCCCGGTCCTCGTCGTCTACCCCGAAGGCACCTGGTACACCTATGTCGACACGAGCGACATCGACGAGATCATCGACAGCCACCTGGTGGGCGGCAAACCGGTGGAAAGGCTGAAGATCTGACGATGATGAACAAGAACACCAAGCACTTCACGATGCAGGGCAATGCGGGCCTGATGGAAGGCCTGCTCGACCTGCCGCTGGACGGCAGGAAGCCGCGCGGCGTGGCCCTGGTGGCGCACCCGCACCCGCTGTATGGCGGCACGATGGAAAACAAGGTCACGCAAACGCTGGCGCGCGCCTTCGTGGCGCTGGGCTATGCGGTGGCCCGCATCAACTTCCGCGGCGTGGGCCAGTCGGAAGGCGAGCATGACCGCGGCTTCGGCGAGACGGACGACATGGGCCTGCTGTACGAGCACATGGTCGAGCAGTATCCGGACCTGCCGGTGGCCCTGGCCGGCTTTTCGTTCGGCACCTATGTGCAGTCGCAACTGGCGCAGCGCCTGGCGGCCGCCGGCAAGCCGGTCGAAGGCATCGTGCTCGTCGGCGCCGCTGCCGGCAAGTGGCAGATGGCGGACATCGCGCCGAACACGATCCTGATCCACGGCGAGAACGACGACACAATCCCCCTGCAGGCCGTGTTCGACTGGGCCCGCCCGCAGGATGTGCCGGTGGTGGTGATCCCCGGTGCGGACCACTTCTTCCACCGCAAACTCAATCACATCAAGAGCTGGATCATTGCCCTGTGGCTGGGCCGCGCCCAGCAACAGGACGACCAGGACGAAGCCTGAGCACCTATAATGTCCGGGCCGTTTTTCGGCCCGTATGCTTTTTCATCCCGGTCTGCAGCCCGGCCATGCCCGGCTTTGCTGCATATGGGCTTTGCTTCATTTAGAGATTTCCAGATCCATGAAAAAACTTCTCGCGGCACTCGCCTCCAGTGTCCTCCTGCTGTCCTCCGCCGTCGCCCAGACCCTGCCCGCCCCGACCATCGCCGCCAAATCCTGGCTGCTGCTCGATGCCACCAGCGGCCAGCTGATCGCGGCGCAAGACCCGAACATGCGCGTCGAGCCGGCATCGCTGACGAAAATCATGACCGCCTACCTGACGTTCGAGGCGCTGCGCGACAAGAAGCTGGACATCAACCAGATGGTCAACGTGTCGGTGCGCGCCTGGAAGGTCGATACCTCCAGCTCGAAGATGTTCATCGACCCGGCGGTGCCCGTGTCGGTCAACGACCTGCTGCATGGCCTGATGGTCCAGTCGGGCAATGACGCCGCCGTGGCCCTGGCCGAAGCGGTGGCCGGCGACGAAGGCACGTTCGTCACGCTGATGAACCGCGAGGCGCAGCGCCTGGGCATGACGAGCACCAAGTTCGCCAACCCGCACGGCCTGCCGAGCCCGGACAACTACACGACGGCGCGCGACCTGTCCGTCCTGGCCAAGCACATCATCCAGGAGTTCCCGCAGTACTACAAGATCGACTCGGTGAAGAGCTTCACCTACAACAAGATCACGCAGCCGAACCGCAACCGCCTGCTGTGGCTCGACCCGACCGTCGATGGCATGAAGACGGGCCACACGGAATCGGCCGGCTACTGCATGATCGCCTCGGCCAAGCGCCCGAGCGGCAACCTGGAACGCCGCCTGATCTCCGTGGTGATGGGCACGAACTCGGATGCGACGCGCACTGCCGAAAGCCAGAAGCTGCTGAACTGGGGGTTCCAGAACTTCGAGACCGTGCGGCTGTATGCGAAGAACCAGACCGTGGCCACCGCGGAAATCTGGAAGGGCTCGCAGCGCAACATGAAGATCGGCTTCCGCAACGACGTGCTGGTGACCGTGCCGAAGGGCGTGGCCGGCAAGATGAAGCCGCAGCTGGAACGCAAGGACCCGCTGGTGGCACCGGTACCGGCGGGCGCCAACGTGGGCAAGCTGAAGATGATGGTCGATGGCAAACCACTGCTGGAACTGCCGGTGGTGGCGCTGGAAACGGTGGAACAGGCGTCGATCTTCGGCCGCGCGTGGGACTCGATGCGCCTGTGGATGAAGTAATGGCTGCAACGGGCTGACCGCCTGCCCATGGAGCCCGCCCGGTACGCCGCGGCGGGCTTTTTTTCGCCCCGTTCCCGTTGCAGGACGCAATGCCGGCCCTATAATCGACGGCTTCACCGACCCACTTTTCCCGAGCCGCCATGACGACCCTGCACGCCCCCTGCCCCGCCGTCCGCACGTCCGACCAAGGTCCCGCGCTGTCGCGCGTGGTGGCCGGCATGTGGCGCCTGGGCGAGTGGAACCTGGCGCCGCAGGCACGCCTGGCGCTGATCGAACGTTGCATCGAGCTGGGGATCACCACCTTCGACCACGCCGACATCTACGGCCACTACAGCGTGGAAGGGCTGTTCGGCGAGGCGCTGGCCCTGCAGCCGGCAATGCGCCAACGGATCCAGCTCGTGAGCAAATGCGGCATCCAGCTGGTGTCGAAGGCGCGGCCGCAGCATGCCATCAAGGCGTACGACACGTCGGCGGAGCACATCACGGCCTCCGTCCACAACTCGCTGCGCGAACTGCAGACCGACTACCTGGACCTGCTGCTGATCCACCGCCCCGATCCGCTGATGGATTTCGACGAGATCGCCGAGACCTTCGAGGCGCTGCGGGAAGCGGGCAAGGTGCGGCACTTCGGCGTGTCGAACTTCACGCGCCACCAGTTCGAGTGCCTGCACCGGCGCTTCCCGCTGGCCACCAACCAGGTGGAATTCTCGCCGCTGCAGCTGGCGCCGCTGTACGACGAAACCTTCGACGGCCTGCAGGACCAGCGCGTGGCACCCATGATCTGGTCGCCGCTGGGCGGCGGGCGCCTGTTCCGCGACGATCCGGCCAGCGCGCCGCTGCGCACCGCCCTGGGCAAGGTGGCCGCCGAGACGGGCCGGCCGGTCACCACCGTGGTGTTCGCGTGGATCATGCAGCTGCCCTGCGCGCCCCTGCCGATCACGGGCAGCGGCCGTATCGAGGCGATCGCCGAAGCGGCAGCCGCCACGGAATTGAAGCTCACGCGCACGCAGTGGTTCGAGATCCTGCGGGCCGCCACGGGGCACGATGTCCCCTGAGCGATCTGCCCTGGGCGATCTGCCTGAAAATCAGTCGTCGTCGTACACGAGCGGCGGCGGGATGCCCTTCCAGCCACGCTTCCAGGCCAGGTTGAGCAGCAGCGTGCCGGCAATGTAGACGACGAAGAACAGCACGAAGTAATAGAAGCGCAGCCAGACCAGCAGGCCCACGTTCACGGCCAGCACCACCAGCGCGGCCATGCTCTTCTTCTGCTTCGAGCTGGGGAAGCGGATCGTCGAGACCATCAGGCTGCCGACCACGAACAGCAGCACCACCACCAGCCATGCATGCAGGCTCGATTCCGGCGTCTCGGGCCACGCCACCACGAACGAGGCGACGCAGGCGGCACCGGCCGTGATGGGCATGCCCACGAAGTACTTCGGATCCGTGCGGCCCACGTTGACGTTGAAGCGGGCCAGCCGCAGCGCGCCGCAGGCCACGAAGAAGAATGCCGCCAGGCCGCCGGCACGCAGCAGGATCGGGTCGACGGGGCCCATCATCACGAAGCCGTAGCAGTACAGCAGCATCGCCGGGCCGCAGCCGAAATTCATCACGTCCGCGATCGAATCGAGCTGCACGCCGAATGCGGAGCTGGTGCCGGTGGCGCGCGCCACGAAGCCGTCCAGCGCGTCGAAGATCCCCGCAAGCACCAGCAGCGCCGCGGCCAGGCGGTAATCCTGCGCGTAGCCCACGTAGGCATTGTCGACCGAGATCACGATGCTGCCGAAGCCGCAGGCGATCGACAGCAGCGTGACGAAGCTGGGCAGGGCAAATTTGGCGCGCTGCATGCGCCGGGTGCGCGGAGTAGTCAAAGGGTTCGCCGGTGGTTTGGGGAGCGCTCATTGTACCGCCGACATCACTCGTCCCCATCACGTTAAACCAAAGACAACATTCCGCGGCACGCCAAAGAATTGGCATAGAATCCGCGTGTAGCCGGGCTGCACCGGCATGGGAGCAGACGATGCACGCGAAATTCGCAGGAAAGCACATCACGCTGCCGGTCGTTCCGGTGGCGATCCTTGGCATGGCGCTGCTGGCCGGCTGCGGTGGCGGTGGCGGCGACAGTCCCCCCGCCGTTGCCACGGTAACGCCTGCCACGCCAACCACCACCCCTACCACGCCGGCCACGCCCGCGGCGCCCACGGCAACCGGCGATACGGCCACCGACGGTTTCGCATGGTTCAACTACCGGCGAAGCCAGATCGGCCTGTCCACGCTGACCCGCAACACGCTGATCGACACGGCCGCCGGCGGCCATTCGAATTATCTGCGGCTGAACAACACCGTCTCGCACGAGCAGGTCAGCGGCAGCCCGGGGTTCACCGGTGTCACGCTGGTCAACCGGCTGACCGCCGCGGGTTACACGCTGACGGGGAGCTATGCCGCAGGCGAAGTGATTTCGGCCGCAGGCGACCGCTCGGGTTTCTTCCACGCCGAGGAACTGATCACGGCGATCTACCACCGCTTCGCGATCTTCCAGCCCGTGTTCCGGGAAATCGGCACCGGCGCGTCCAGTACCGCCAACTACACGTATTTCACGGCCGATTTCGCGACGACGAATGGTTACGGCCCGGGCGTGGGACGTGGCAATGTGGTCGTCTATCCCGCCAGCGGCCAGACGGGCGTGCCGGTCAACTTCATGAGCGACAGCGAATCGCCGGATCCGGTGCCCAACCAGAACGAAGTGGGCTACCCGATCAGCGTGCACGCCGATATCTCGACGACGGTGCTGGTAACGGCCTTCACCGTCAAGCCGCGCGGCGGCGACAACCTGCCGGTGCGCCTCCTCAGCGCCGCGACCGATGCCGATACCCAGAAGACGTCGGCCGCAGCGGCGGCCATCGTGCCGCTCGTCCGCCTTGCCGCCAACACCACCTATGACGTCAGCTTCAGCGGCAGCGTGGACAGCGCGGCCGTCACGCGCAACTGGTCCTTCACGACGAAGTGACCGTGGACCAGGCCAGCTCCGACCACGCGCCGCAGCCGCAGGCCGTGCTCGATATCGAGCAGGGCCTGGCGCGCCTGATGGGCAACAGCCGCATCTACTTCAACGCACTGCGGCGCTTTGCCACGCACATGGATGCGGCCGAAGGCGTGGCTGCGCAGCTGGCCAGCGGCGATCATGCCGGCGCCTCCCGCGCGATGCACACGCTCAAGGGAGCGGCGGGATTGCTGGGCGCCGGCGAAGTCCAGGCGCTGGCCGGCGCGCTGGAGTCGTCCATCGCCCGCGGTGACAAGGTCGACACGCTGCTGGGAACGCTGGCCGATGCCCTGCAGCGCGTGCAACTGCACATCGATGCTGCAATGCGGGATCACGTCGAGACTTCCGCAACGCGGACGCAGGTGGCACCGGACCTGCCGGCGCTGCTCGACCGGCTGGCGGTGCTGCTCGACGAAGGGAACGGCGCGGCGATCGAACTGCTGGAAGAGTGGGAAGCGGTGTTGCGGGAAGGGCTGGGGGGCGCGGCATGGCAGGCGGTGTCGTCTGCCGCTCATGCCTACGATTTCGAGCGGGCCGGCGTCGCACTGCAGCAGGCCCGGCTCAGGGATGCTGGCTGAAGAGAAGCGGTCGCCTGCCGGATTTTGCGCCTGCGCGGGAAGAGCTTAGGCGCGGTGACGCGCGGTCTTGCGCGCGATGGACGGTCCGCCGGGAGGTCAGCGCGTAAATTCGGCTTCCTCGTCGAAGGCATCGGCGCATTCCTTGCCGCAGAAGCGCCGCACGCTGTCGACCGGCTTGTCGCAGTACCAGCAGGCGCCCTTCGGCGGCAGCGACTGGCGCGAACGCGGCGGCGCCGTCATCGCCGGGGCCCGCGCGCCCTCCGGCACCATCGGTTCCTGGGTCGGTTCCATGTTCTTCCCCCTCTCGGCACATCAAACTGCTTGCAAGATTACGTCAGTGGAAGTCCGCGGAGATGACACGCATCAACACCGCAAGGCAATGCCTTTTTGACCACCGGCCCGGTGCCGGGGGTGCGAATCCATCATAGCAGCATTAAATCGTGGCGCTGGCGAGGAATTTGGCGCCCGCCGGTGCCGTGCGCGCGTGAGGCGGGCGCGTCCGAGAGCGAAAGCATGGCGGGAAAGAGCGGCGACGGCGAGCGCGACAGTTGTAAATCCGCGACCCGCCGTCATCCGAAGGGGGAGTATCCCTATTTGCCGATGCAGAACCGGCCGAAGATCACGCCCAGCAGGTCGTCCGACGAGAACGCGCCCGTGATGGTGGCCAGCTGCACCTGCGCCAGGCGCAGCTCCTCGGCGAACAGGTCGAGCGACTGGTCGGTCTGCGCGGCGTGCTGGCCGGCCAGGTCCAGGTGGCGGGCCGCCGATTTCAATGCGATCAGGTGGCGTTCGCGCGCCAGGTACAGCGATTCGCCGGTCTGCTGCCAGCCGGCGATGCGCAGCAGTTCCTTGCGCAGCAGGTCGATGCCGCCATGGTCATGCGCGGAGAGGTAGATATGCGTGGCATCCGCGCTGGCATCGATCGACGGCTTGTGGCCGGACAGGTCGATCTTGTTCCAGATGCGCAGCACCGGCACGCCGGCCGGGAACGCGGCCAGGATCGTTTCGTCCGCCAGCGTGGGGCCGTGGTTCGCGTCCAGCATGTGCAGGATCACGTCCGCCTTGCCCACTTCGCCCCAGGTGCGCTCGATGCCGATGCGTTCGACCACGTCCACCGCTTCGTCATGGCCGCGGATGCCTGCCGTGTCGATGATGTTCAGCGGGATGCCTTCGATCTGGATCGTCTCGCTGACCTTGTCGCGCGTGGTGCCGGCGATCGGCGTGACGATGGCCACGTCCGCGCCGGCCAGCGCATTCAGCAGCGACGACTTGCCCACATTGGGCTGCCCCACCAGCACCACGTTCAGGCCCTCGCGCAGCAACGCGCCCTGCGACGCCTGGCGGAACACGGTGTCCAGCGACGTGACGATGCCTTTCAGCTGGCCCCGCGCATCGGATTTTTCCAGGAAGTCGATTTCCTCTTCGGGAAAATCCAGCGTGGCTTCGACCAGCATGCGCAGGTGCGTCACGCGCTCCACCAGGCCGTGGATCGCCTGCGAGAACGCGCCGGACAGCGATTGCGAGGCCGACTTCGCGGCCGCTTCCGTCGACGCATCGATCAGGTCGGCCACCGCCTCGGCCTGCGCCAGGTCGAGCTTGTCGTTCATGTACGCGCGGCGCGTGAATTCGCCCGGCTCGGCCAGGCGCACGCCGAATTCCTGTCCCGCTTCCAGCACGCGCTGCAGCAGCATCTGCAAGACGATCGGGCCGCCATGGCCCTGCAGCTCCAGCACGTCTTCCCCCGTGTACGAATGGGGGCCCTTGAAGTAGATCGCGATGCCCTGGTCGATCAGCGTGCCGTCCGCCTGGGTGAACGGGATGTAGCTGGCGTGCCGTGGCTTCAGCGCCGCCTCGGCAAACAGCGCGCGCGCCAGCCCCAGCAGATTCTTGCCGGAAGCGCGCACGACACCGATGCCGCCGCGGCCCGGGGCAGTGGCGATCGCGGCAATGGGAGAAGTATCGAGGTTCATGGGGAAATTTTATCGGAATAAAAAAACCCGTGCGCTTGCACGGGTTTCAGGTCCTACTGCAGAGCCCGTGTCAACTTCGGGGTCAGTCACGAAAAGTGACACGAGCTGATCACTCTGGCCGTTGCATGGCGCCGTAAAGGCTGAGTTCGTGTCAACTTTGGTGACTGACCCCGTTGTTGACACGAACTCAACCGTATTACTTCACCGCCGCTGGCGCCATCTTCTTCGTGATGACCCACTGCTGGGCGATCGAGAAGAGGTTGTTGACCACCCAGTAAAGCACCAGGCCGGACGGGAAGAACAGGAACATCACCGAGAACGCGACCGGCATGAACAGCATCATCTTGGCCTGCGCCGGATCGGCCGGCTGCGGGTTCAGCTTCATCGTCACGAACATCGAGATCGCGTACAGCACCGGCAGCACGAAGAACGGGTCGGGCTGCGTCAGGTCGGTGATCCAGCCCAGCCACGGCGCGCCGCGCATTTCCACGGAGGCGTTCAGCACCCAGTACAGCGAGATGAACACCGGCATCTGCACGACGATCGGCAGGCAGCCGCCCAGCGGGTTGATCTTCTCGGTCTTGTACAGCTCCATCATCGCCTGGTTCATCTTCTGCGGATCGCCCTTGAAGCGCTCGCGGATGGCGGTCATCTTCGGCGTCACCAGCTTCATCTTCGCCATGCTGCGATAGCTCGCGGCCGACAGCGGGAAGAAGATCAGCTTGATCAGGATGGTGAAGGCGATGATCGTCCAGCCCCAGTTGCCCAGCGCGCTGTGGATGTGTTCCATCACCCAGTACATCGGCTTGGCGACGATCGTCAGCATGCCGTAGTCCTTCACCAGCGCCAGGCCCGGCGTCACGCTTTCCAGCGCCGCTTCGGCCTGCGGGCCGGAATACAGTTTGGCCGAATTGGACACCGTGGCGCCCGGCGCCAGGGCGCCCAGCGGCTGCACGACACCGATCGCGTACGTGTTCGTATCGACCTTGCGGGTGAAGATGTCGTGCATCTGCTTCGTTTGCGGCACCAGCGCCGAGACGAAGAAGTGCTGCGAGATGGCGACCCAGCCGTTGTCGGCCTTGGTCGGGTGGTTCGGCTGGAAGGCCGGGTTTTCGCGGCGCGAGGCGTCTTCCTTCTCGACCTTCTCGAACGACAGCTTCTGGTACTTGTCCGCATCCGTGTACAGCGTGGGACCGGTGAAGCTGGAGTTGAACCACGACGAGCCTTCCGGCTTGTTGCCGTCATGGACCAGCTGCAGGTACAGCTCCGGATTGACCGGCGCGGCGCCCGTGTTGGTCACGTCGTGGCGCACGTCGATTACGTAGTCGCCCCGCTTGAACGTGAACGTCTTCGTCAGGCGCACGCCGCCCTGCTCCGCGTCCAGCACCAGTTGCACCTGGTTGCCCGTATCGAGCACGCGCGGACCTGGCCGCACGGTGAAGCCGCTATTGTGGTTCGGCAGGTTGGCGGCGCCCACCAGGCCGGTCTGGGCCAGGAAGACGCGGTTGCCGCCCTGCTGGAACAGCAGCTGGTTCTTCGACTTGTCGATGCCATCCTTGAACTTGAGCAGTTCCAGGCGCTTGATCTGTCCGCCCAGCGTGTCGATGTCCACCTTGAACACGTCCGTCGTGACGGTCACGATCTGGCTCTGGAACGGCGCCGCGGTGCCCGGCACGGCGGCTGCGCCGGCGGTGGCGCCGACAGCGGCCGGGGTGCCGGCAGGCTTGGCCTTGGCATCGACCTGCGCCACTTTCGGGGCGGGCGAGAACATGCCTGGCCGGCCGGTGGAGATCATCCATTCGTTCCACAGGGCGACCAGCGAAACGGCGAAGACGATCCACAGGATGGTGCGTTTATTGATATCCATTGGGGTCAATCAGGAATGGTTGCAACCGCAAGCGGTCGTTGGGGAGTGCGGCGGGACGGGATCGAGCCCGCCCGCGTTCCATGGATGGCAGCGGCACAGGCGGCGCGCCGCCAGCCAGCTGCCCTTCGCCGCGCCATGCACGCGCAGCGCTTCGATGGCGTAGTTCGAGCAGCTCGGATAAAACCGGCAGCTGGGCGGCATCAGCGGGCTGATGGCCACCTGGTAGGCGCGCAGCAGCCAGGTCAGCACTGTCATGGCTGGGCCTCGACCGGCGGTTTCGGCGGGCGGTTTGCCGCGGCAAACAGGCGCGCCAGCTCGATGCGCAGCGCCGCCTTCAGCTTGGCATTGGTGGCCGGATCGGCCTTCGTGTTGACCGGCCGGGACAGCCGCACGATGCAGTCGACGCTCGGCAGGCCCGTGGTGCGGAACAGTTCACGCGTCACGCGCTTGATCGTGTTGCGGGTGACCGCACGCGGTGCGAAGCGTTTGGCAACGACGACGCCCAGCCGCGCATGAGGCAGCTGGTTGGGGCGCGTGTAGAGCACGAAATGGGCGCTTTTTTGCGCCGGCCGCAAACGAAAAACGGATGAAAATTCATCCGTTTTAACGATGCGCCGAGCGCGCGCGAAGTCGTGTGATTCCGCGCCTGAAGAGCCGTTGGAACAGCTGTCCACTCAGCAGGCAGGCAGCTGGCTTATACGGCCAGGCGCTTGCGGCCCTTGGCGCGGCGTGCGTTCAGGACCTGACGGCCGCCACGGGTGGCCATGCGTGCGCGGAAACCGTGGGTACGCTTGCGGCGCACGACGGATGGTTGGTAAGTACGTTTCATGTTGGTCTCGCTAAAGAAGCAAAAAAATGCAAAATCGGGTCCGCTGCACGACGCCGATGTGGGGACATCGAACTGGCGGCCAGGGTTTCCCTTCAGTTATTGGTGCCAATGACATTTCGCGCACTTATGCCAACACGTCCGGCACAAGCTGGCCAATCTCATCGCCCGCTTACATCCGCGCTGGTCGTAAACTGAAAAAACACGGAGTACGGGCGGGGAACCCTGAATTATCAGCATTCGAGGGGGCCTTGTCAACAGTTGCCGAGACATTCAAGGGGCGAGCGCCCCGCCCCGCGGCCCTCGCGCCACGGCACTTTTTCCCGATTATTTGGAACAACCCTGTGGATAACTTGTCGGGTTCGGAGGTAGAATAGCGTGTTACGTGTGGCGCATATGGCTCAGTTCCCCGGCTATGTGGATCGATGCGCACTACCTCTGAACATCGAACACCGGCGAACGCCTACCCGGCTGACCCATGCTGCCCTCCCACAGCTTTTGCAGATTGACGATTCATGGAAAATTTCTGGCAGACCTGTTCCGCCCAACTGGAACTGGAGCTGACGCCGCAGCAATACAGTGCGTGGATCAAACCACTCGTGCCGCTCGACTACGAGAACGGCAAACTGCGCATCGCGGCGCCCAACCGTTTCAAGCTGGACTGGGTGAAGTCCCAGTTTGCCAGCCGCATCACCGCCCTTGCATCGCAATACTGGGAAGCGCCGACCGAGGTGCAGTTCGTGCTGAACCCGGTGCTGAACCCGCCGCGCGCCCGTGCCGAGAACACCAGCACCGGTCCCGGCATCAGCACCGTCAATGGCGGCGCACCGTCGCATGGCGCCGGCGCGCCGGCCGTGCACCCGGCCGACATCCGCACCGGTGACCCCGTCACGCCGCCGGCCGGCAACGAGTACGCCAACCAGCGCGGCCGCGAGCAGAGCCGCATCAACACGGACCTGACGTTCGACAGTTTCGTGACGGGTAAGGCCAACCAGCTGGCGCGCGCCGCCGCGATCCAGGTGGCGAACAACCCGGGCGTGTCGTACAACCCGCTGTTCTTCTACGGCGGCGTGGGCCTCGGCAAGACCCACCTGATCCACGCGATCGGCAACCAGGTGATGGCCGACCAGCCGGGCGCCCGCATCCGCTACATCCACGCCGAGCAGTACGTGCGCGACGTGGTGACGGCCTACCAGCGCAAGGGCTTCGACGACTTCAAGCATTACTACCACTCGCTGGACATGCTGCTGATCGATGATATCCAGTTCTTTGGCGGCAAGAGCCGCACGCAGGAAGAGTTCTTCTATGCGTTCGAGGCGCTGATCGCCGCGAAGAAGCAGATCATCATCACGTCGGACACGTATCCGAAGGAGATCACGGGCATGGACGACCGCCTGATCTCGCGCTTCGATTCCGGCCTGACGGTGGCGATCGAGCCGCCGGAGCTGGAAATGCGCGTGGCGATCCTGCTGAAGAAGGCGAAGTCGGAAGGCGTGACGCTGTCCGACGACGTGGCCTTCTTCGTCGCGAAACACCTGCGCTCGAACGTGCGCGAGCTGGAAGGCGCGCTGCGCAAGATCCTGGCGTACTCGCGTTTCCACGGCAAGGACATCTCGATCGACATCGTCAAGGAAGCCCTGAAGGACCTGCTGTCGGTGCAGAACCGCCAGATCAGCGTGGAGAACATCCAGAAGACGGTGGCGGACTTCTTCAACATCAAGGTCGCCGACATGTACTCGAAGCGCCGTCCCGCGAACATTGCACGGCCGCGCCAGATCGCCATGTACCTGGCCAAGGAGCTGACGCAGAAGAGCCTGCCGGAGATCGGCGAGCTGTTCGGCGGCCGCGACCACACGACCGTGCTGCACGCCGTGCGCAAGATCGCCCAGGACCGCACCAAGAACCCGGAATGCAACCACGAGCTGCACGTGCTGGAGCAGACGTTGAAAGGATGATGTACCGGCATCCGTCGCGGCGCCGCCAGGATGTCCGCGGCGCCGCTTTGCATTATCATTAGGCAATAACCGCAACAACCCAAACAACTCAATTTTTTACCGAGGATACCCATGCAACTGGTCAAAACCACCCGAGATACGCTACTCCGGCCACTGCAGATCGTGAGTGGTATTGTCGAGCGTCGGCATACGATGCCGATTCTGGCCAATATCCTCATCCGCAAGGAAGGCGAAGCCGTCTCGTTCCTGTCCACCGACACGGAAGTGCAGATCACCACCAACGCCAACATCGGCTCCGGCGCCGAAGTCACCGGCACCACCGTGGCGGCCCGCAAGCTGCTGGACATCCTGCGCGCGCTGCCGGAATCGGGCGACGTGTCGCTCACGCTGGTCAACAAGCGTCTGACGGTACAGAGCGGCAAATCGCGCTTCGCCCTGCAGACGCTGGCCGCCGAGGAATTCCCGACCGTGCAGGAAGCCGAAACGTTCAACGCCTCGTTCACGCTGCCGCAAAAGACGCTGAAGCACCTGTTCAACATGGTGCACTTCGCGATGGCCCAGCAGGACATCCGCTACTACCTGAACGGCCTGCTGCTGGTGCTCGATGGCGAGAACGTCATCGCTGTCGCCACCGACGGCCACCGCCTCGCCTTCTGCCAGGTGAAGACGGAACAGGCGTTCGAACGCCAGGAAGTGATCATCCCGCGCAAGACCATCATCGAGCTGCAGCGCCTGCTGGAGGAAAGCGATGAACCGGTGCAGCTGGATATCGCCGCCAACCAGGTCAAGCTGGGCTTCACCGATATCGAGCTGATCTCCAAGCTGGTCGAGGGCAAGTTCCCCGACTACACGCGCGTGATCCCGAAGGGCTACAAGAACGACTTCACGATCGGCCGCGACGAGCTGCTGCGCTCCCTGCAGCGCGCCGCCATCATGACGAGCGACAAGTTCAAGGGCGTGCGCTGCATCATCAGCCCGGGCTCGCTGAAGATCTCGTCCACCAATGCGGACCAGGAAGAAGCCGTCGAGGAACTGGAAATCGACTACGGCGGCGACAGCCTCGACATCGGCTTCAACGTGACGTACCTGCTGGACGTGCTGAACAACCTGAAGTGCGACCAGGTGAACGTGGCGCTGGGCGATTCGAATTCGTCCGCCCTGATTTCGATTCCGGACAATCCCGACTTCAAGTACGTCGTGATGCCGATGCGGATCTGAGCCACGCCCGCCGTACCGTTTGCAGTACCGCTCCTGTTAGTGTTTTTTAGAGAAAGCAGTCCATGTCCGAACGCCAACCCCTAGTACCCGTGCAGGCCAATTCCGAAGATTACGGCGCCTCCTCGATCCAGATCCTGGAAGGCCTGGAGGCCGTGCGCAAGCGTCCCGGCATGTATATCGGCGACACCTCGGACGGCACCGGCCTGCACCACCTGGTCTTCGAAGTGCTGGACAACTCGATCGACGAATCGCTGGCCGGCTACTGCACCGAAATCCATGTGACGATCCACTCGGACAATTCGATCTCGATCACCGACAATGGCCGCGGCATTCCCGTCGGCCTGAAGATGGATGACAAGCACGAGCCGAAGCGCTCGGCCGCCGAGATCGTGCTGACCGAGCTGCATGCCGGCGGCAAGTTCGACCAGAACTCGTACAAGGTATCCGGCGGCCTGCACGGCGTGGGTGTCTCGTGCGTGAACGCGCTGTCGAAACTGCTGCGCGTGACGATCCGCCGCGACGGCAAGGTGCACCAGATGGAATTCGTGCGCGGCGTGCCGCAGAACCGCGAAATCGAGATGATCGATGGCGTGGCCGTCTCGCCCATCAAGGTCATCGGCGAAACGGACAAGCGCGGCACCGACGTGCACTTCTGGGCCGACGAAGAGATCTTCACGCACGTGGAGTTCCACTACGAGATCCTGGCCAAGCGCATCCGCGAACTGTCGTTCCTGAACAATGGCGTGAACATCAAGCTGTCCGACCAGCGCTCCGGCAAGGAAGAGCTGTTCGCGTTCGAAGGCGGCACGCGCGGCTTCGTCGAGTACATCAACAAGGCCAAGACGGTGCTGCACCCGACCGTGTTCCAGGCTACGGGCGAGCGCCAATCGGACCAGAACACGACGATCTCGGTGGACGTGTCGATGCAGTGGAACGATGCGTTCAACGAGCAGGTGCTCTGCTTCACGAACAACATCCCGCAGCGCGACGGTGGCACGCACCTGACCGGCCTGCGCGCCGCGATGACCCGCGTGATCAACAAGTACATCGACGAGAACGACTTCGCGAAGAAGGCGAAAGTGGAAATCTCCGGCGACGACATGCGCGAAGGTCTCACCTGCGTGCTGTCCGTGAAGGTGCCGGAGCCGAAGTTCTCGTCGCAGACGAAGGACAAGCTGGTGTCCTCCGAAGTGCGCGGTCCGGTCGAGGAGATCGTGGCCAAGACGCTGACGGACTTCCTGGCCGAAAAGCCGCAGGATGCCAAGATCATCTGCGGCAAGATCGTCGAGGCGGCGCGTGCCCGCGAAGCGGCCCGCAAGGCCCGCGACCTGACGCGCCGGAAAGGCGTGATGGACGGCCTGGGCCTGTCCTCGAAACTGGCCGACTGCCAGGAACGCGACCCGGCGCTGGCCGAACTGTACATCGTCGAGGGTGACTCGGCAGGCGGCTCCGCCAAGCAGGGCCGCGACCGCAAGTTCCAGGCGATCCTGCCGCTGCGCGGCAAGGTGCTGAACGTGGAGAAGGCGCGCTTCGAGAAGATGCTGTCGTCCGAGCAGATCACCACGCTGATCGCCACGCTCGGCACGTCGATCGGACCGGACGAATTCAACGTCGAGAAACTGCGCTACCACCGCATCATCATCATGACCGATGCGGACGTCGACGGCGCCCACATCCGCACGCTGCTGCTCACGCTGTTCTATCGCCAGATGCCGCAACTGGTGGAGCGTGGCCACATCTACATCGCCCAGCCGCCGCTGTACAAGGTGAAGGCCGGCCGCGACGAGCGCTACCTGAAGGACGACGTCGAGGAAGCCAGCTACATGATGACGGTGGCGCTGAACACGGCCGTGCTGACGCCGCGCGAAGGCGCCGACCCGATCCTGGGCGAAGCGCTGACGGAACTGGCCCGCCAGTACAACCTGGCGAACGCCGTGATGCTGCGCCTGACCCGCGTGATCGACCGCGCCGCGCTGACCGCCATCATGACGGGCGTGCAGCTGGACCTGTCCACCGTCGATGCGGCGCGCGCTTCGGCGCAGGCGCTGGCGGACAACGTCAACGACCCGGCCGTCACCGTGTCCGTGCGTTCCGATGAGTTGTCCGACAAGCACCTGCTGTGGATCGAACGTCTCCATCACGGCAACGTGAAGGTCTCGACGATCGATGCGGACTTCGTCAATGCCGCCGACTACGCGGTGCTGTCGAACGCCGCCGCCACGTTCACGGGCCTGATCGGCGAAGGCGCCCTGATCCGCCGCGGCGAAGGCGAACGCACGAAGGAAATCGCCGTGCGCGACTTCCACGAAGCGATGCAATGGCTGCGCGACGAAGCCGAGCGCGTGGTCTCGAAGCAGCGCTACAAGGGTCTGGGCGAGATGAATCCCGAGCAGCTGTGGGAAACGACGATGGACCCGACCGTGCGCCGCCTGCTGAAGGTGCAGATCGAGGACGCGATCGCCGCCGACCAGATCTTCACCACGCTGATGGGCGATGATGTGGAGCCGCGACGGAACTTCATCGAGACCAATGCGCTGAGGGCGGGGAATATTGACGTTTGATCGTCAGTGCTGCAATCGAATGGCCTCTTCGGAGGCCATTTTTCATTTACGGATCCAGTGCAGGGGTCCGGCCCTGACGCATCATGCGTGCAATGGTCGTCATGTTGACCAGTGCGACCACCACTTCCAGCGCCGTGCCGCCAACCGATCCGCCGATCACATTGTTGGCGATCCAAAGGCACGTCCCCATCAGCATCACGAGCCGCATCGGAATCCCCTGCAGCAGGAATAGCGCAAAGGTGCCGAGGCATGATGCTCCCAGTGGCAGCCAGTCGCTCGGCTGCTTGGCCAGCGCGAGACCGAGGGCAACGTTGATTGCGATGACGGCGGCCGCGACCCACACCGACCGCGTACGCAATGCAAGCACCGAGCGTATCAGCGACATCGTGGAACTGGCCACCGCGGTGGGATTGCCCAGCAGGGCGAAGTGAACGACATAGGCCAGGCACTCGCCAGCCATGAAGAGCTTGAAGCGGCGGTCGTCGGTCTGCAGGAAGGAGCCAACGCCCAGGATGAACGCTGCGTAGCCGACGCACTGCGCCGGAGAGAACCAGTCGATGGACATGTAGAACACTTGGAACGGGTGCGGGCCGCGATTATAGCGGCCGGGCTAGCGCCAAGCTAACAACGTGTTTGTTACCCCGGCATAAACGTTTCTATTCGTCACGTTCGCGCCGTGATACGCTCGCTCACGGACAATTCATCGTGATGCAGCATTCGGGCGCGGTCGGCCTTCTTCGACCTTCCTCACGGAGCGTACATGAGCATCGATTTCTTCTCGCGCCTGCCGATGCATGGCGAAACCCGGTTCCTGCCGGGCGATGATCGCAGCGCGGCAGACGACAGCCGCTACATCGACTATCTCGCCGAGTCGGCCAAGACGATCGAGCGGGCCGGCTTCGGCGGCGTGCTGATGGTGAATGCGCCGATCGCCGACGAGCCCTGGATGGTGTGCTCGCTGCTGGCCCGCGAGACCCAGCACCTGCGCTTCGTGACCGCCTTCCAGCCATTTCAAGTGTCCCCATGGACGGCGGTGCAGATGACGGCCACGTACCAGCGCGCGACCGGCAACCGGATGATCTGGAACATCATCAACGGCGGCTCGGAGATCGTACAGCAGCAGGTCGGCGACTTCACGCCGCATGATGAACGCTACGACCGCGCCATGGAGTTCATGGACATGGCGCGCGGTTTCTGGACGGGACCGGGCTTTCAATACGAAGGCAAATACTTCCGCGCCAACGGTGGCGGGCTCGCGGGACCGCTGGCACAAGCTGAAATGCCGCTGATTTGCACCGCGGGGTCTTCCGAAGCGGCGCGCGAGCTGGGTGCCAAACATGCCGACTACTACCTGATGCGCGCCGAACGTCCGCACGAGATGGCAGAACTCATTGCCGATGTACGACAGCGCGCCCGCGCTTATGGACGTGAACATGCGATCCGTTTCGGCATGTCGGTCGATGTGATCACGCGCGAGACTGACGAGGCAGCGCGCGCCGAAGCCAACCGCATTTTCACCGAAGCCGTGGCACGCGGCGCAGCCAAGGCTGGCGCCACATCAGCGGGCCGACGCTCCGCCCGCAAACTCGGCTTCGAGCACGAGTTCAAGCGAGAAGAAGAGCGCGAGCGCAGCTACGACGAATTCTTCATCTATCCGAACGTGTGGTCCGGCATCGGCTACTTTGGCATTCCGCCGGGTTGCGCATTGGTGGGCAGCTATGAAGACGTCGTGGCGCGCATCCGCGAGTACCACGACGTGGGCATCGACCTGTTTTTCCTGGCCGGCTACCCGCATCTGCAGGAAGTCGACCGCATCGGTACCCATATCCTTCCGTATTTCAGCGCCGAGCGGGCGCCGGCGGGGATCCAGACGTGAGCTTTGATGCGCGGCTAATAAAACTGAGTAGCTGCATGCGATATCAGCCCCCTAGTCCGAACTGAAATTACCACAGGTCGAAATCAGCGTCGCACCGCACGATGTCTTATGACCTTGGTAGGCTACAGCGACGCCATCGATCTTATGGGTATCGCTGCCCTCGGTGATCATGCCAATGCCATGTCCGGGCACAGGGCAAGAACATTGATCACCCACGCACGCGATAGCTTTGCCATCGACCTTGACGTGCGCTGCCTTGATAGACATCACCTTGCCGCCGTGCGACGTGGGATCATTAATGCGGACAATGTTTTTCATGGGTGCTCCTTCACCAAAATCCACACGGTGGGTGTGCTTAGTTTAAAGGTTGGACGATGATTTTTCATTTTGTCGAGTAAGGTAACAGGGCCAAATAACTGCGCTTGTGGCATCAGCATGCCTCGTCGAAAAAATTGACTGGCACCACCGACAACTTCATAGTGGTCAGTTTTCACACCGCAGTTCCACCATCCAGTCAGCGGGCATTCATTACCTGCCTTAACTAGATTTATGTTCGAAGTAGCATAGTGAGTCTGCTTTAGCTCCGATAAGGCCGTGGTGTCGCGCAGCTTCAAGCTCGATGAAATTTTTTGCCATAATAATCGTACCTCTTCATCGGAGAGCGACGAATTTACTGGCGGCATACCTTTACTATTTCCTATAGTTAACTCAACTGTCAACGATGGATGCATAACGTCGTCTTTTTTTCCCTTTGCCTCCCACATAAATTTGTGCGTCCGAGTTCCGTTAATCTCCCATACCTTATCCGAAGCCTCTTCACCAAGAATACCATTAATCTCACGAGCGCCGTGAAAAATTGGCATAAAACGATTTGGATGTATCTTCCTCACTTTACTATTATGAATGCGTTCCAAAAGCGAATCACGCGGCAGCGATCCGGCGCTTGAAGAAAATAATAGAGATATATCTTCGTTTGAACGAAGTCCAGCAGTGATTGCAATAGATTCTATTGGCTCACCAGGCCGAGGGTCCAGAATCAATCCGCTTTCTATACAAAATCCGGGTTCATTAGGAATTTCACCATCGCGCGTCTTTATACGCTCGATTATTTTCAGTAAATCCTTTATGTCTTCCTCATCAGCACTAGGCTTATGAAATTTGAATGTTATTTTACCAATCCTGACAAAAGCAATTAATGCAACCATCTCACTTTCCACACGTTTCCCAAACGAAAATCCGTATGTCCATCGGCGATCATAAGTGAATATTTTTCCCCGCCGCCCATCGAAAGAAAACGGCACTACAGATTCCAGACTGCGTAGGTCCCTCATATTTTTTTCGTTGGCTAACTCCACCTCTTTTGCAGAAATCTCGTCATCAAATTCATTATCACTATCTTCGACGTCAGTGTTGACTCTCCATCCAGAAATCAATGTTGATTTTACGGCGATATCCATACTAAATGGAATATCTAACACATATCTACCCATGCACATTGGCCTTGCTAAATTCGGAGAAATATTATCGCTCATTGGATTAACCTCATAAAGATGCCAACTTACTGGCAATGATATTGCTGCAAGCAACACTGAAGATGCAGAGATATAAACGAAGTTCCTCCTCATGTTTTCTCCAATATTACTCGCGCCACTAGTTGTATAGTTAATGACTGCATACGTTCGCTAGCGAAAACATCTTGGTGTCCAAATCCCCTAACACCGAATATAGCTTTAACATAAGGCTTCGGACCAGCGCCTGAGACAGAAGGAACTGTGCCATCACCACCGCTATCTTGTCGCGAAAGTTCAAGCTTCACAATTTGGCCACTTGGCAACTGTACTTGACGATTCGATGAAAATTTCTCTCCGACTGATTTTGCACGCATGAATGCGTCAGGCAAAATATTTTCTTTGGAAGAATAGGTCCAATGAATCCTTCCATAGGAAGTTTTATAACCATCTGCACCATAAAAGGCATACGTATTGTGATGATAGTAATCGTCTAAAATAACTTGGTGAAATTTACGCGCTTGATTCACGGTAGCTTCATAGTCTTGCTGTACTTTACCCTTGTGTAGATTTGCCGGATCAGCTATGTCTTTAAAAAACAACCGATACCATGCATCTCTTTCCAAATAAAGATCATATAGATTGCCAGTTAATAGATTTTTTCTACTGCTATCGGTATTTTCTTGATTGGATATTGTGAGCCAAGGGATAGGATATCGGTGGTTCGGTAACAATTCCAATGCACCTGCCGAAAAAGCCATTACTGGTGTGGTTTCTAATGCCGAAACACCCGCAATAACAGCAAATTTTTCTGCGCCGACATTTTCTACTTCATTATTTAATGGACTTGAATTTTCTGTTCCACAGCTGATACGGCGATAGCAAACCGGAGCACCTAAATCTGGCATGCATGCGTGCACAACACCAATAATTTTCTCAGGCATACCCTTTGCACAAGCCCTTGCGACAAGACCGCCCATCGAATGGGATACCAAAACAATACCAGAACATTTTTGGCCTACTGCGTTCCAGTAATTTATTATCTCTAGAATTCTGTGCTGCAGAATTTTTGCTGAGGTTTCATTACTTTGCAGCCAGTTATACCCGGAGGCATACACCGGATAACGAAATTTTGCCAACTTTAGCAGCTCATCAACAGTAAAGCTCTTCAAGGCACCGACACCCTCGCCGTCCCAGTATCTCCGCGGGAAATTATTTAATCTGTTCCAGTGCTCAGTTATTAAAATCTTCTCCTTAGATGAACACTCGAAAAAATTAGAAAAATATTTTCGTAGCGCACGGAGTAAAGGCCCATAGCTAGAGGAATGGATTTGTCCCCAACCGCAGCTTTTTGCTTCGCCTAGAGTTAATCCAAATGTGGCAGCATCTGAGGAAATCTCGATGCTTCCGTTTGGATCCACTTCCAAAGTATTTCCATCCAAAATTTTTTGTCTGATCTCTGGAGTACGTGTTTCCCACTTATCAGCCTCTCCTAAGCCCTCCACTAATCCATTAGGCGGGCGCCATGCTGCTTCGCCGTCTCTTAATTCCTGATTCCGTAATTTTTTCTTATCTGCATTCGCTCTAAGATTCGAGCCCATAATGCCCGGCACTAGAATGATTGGGACTACATGAATAGGTGGAATCTCCAAACGTCCACGCACCTTGCAGGCCGTTGGCGAGAGTGTCGTTTTTCCCCTTACCGTGCCGTCCACGTCCACGGTAGGTGTAGGTAATTGCCTGGTCGATTCTGGACCTCTGTAAGTAGCCATTTTTTTCCTATTTAGTTGGTATCGTCCGGGTAAACAATGATGCTGATATCGCCTATCTCGTCGCCCGAGACGAGTTCCGTCCGTCCCTCGTCGTCCGTCACCCCATCAACACTCGTTCCATCAGACAGCTCTAACCGATAACGCCGGCCAGCCACAGGCGCACCGCTCTGCGAGTTGAACAACACAACCCGCTCATCGGTCTCAATCTTGGTGCTGGGAAACTTGATGTCCGCGACATTGCCGTCGCCGCCCTTCGTATGCTCGAACGATGCGGACTTGATCATGTACGCGTCCTTGCACTGCTGGATGACCTTTCCGCCACCGTAGTTCACTTGCGCGCCTTTGCTGGCAATACGGATCGCGGGCGCCTGCAGTTCAATGCTTTTGCCAGCATTGATCTTTACGCTGCCTATCGCGGTGAGTTCGATGTCGCCGTTGTGGCTTTGAATAACAACATTGCCGCCGGCGGCAATCAGCTTCATGCCGACTTTCTGCGCGAATATGCTGATACCGCGTATGGCTCTTAACAGAACGTTGCCACCGGCAGCGGCATGCACATTCTTCGCTGACACCAGATCGATACCCGTTTGTGCGCCCACGACAATGTTGCTGTCACTGGTAAACAGCATTCCTTCAGGCGCACTAGCTGCGATAACGGCTGTGGGCGATTTCGTGCTGTCCCAATCGCGCACGCGGTCGCAAAGCTGCGTCAGCTCGCCGTGCAGCGCATCGTCGCCAGCATGAGTCTGCGCCAGCGATGCCAATTGCTCCGCCACGGCATTGAGTATCGATGCCGTACCGATCAGTTCATCGCGACCCAGCTGGTCGCCCTTGGGGTCTGCCGTGGCTGACAGCAGCACACCCCCGGGGCCTCGAACCGCGACGGCGCTGTCGGCCCGCAGCTCGGCTCCATCGCCACGTAACTGCGCGGATCCGTCGGCGCGTGATCCCGTCAATAAACCGAGGTTCAGCTGCGCAGCGCTGTGATCACTTCCGACCTGCACACTAATCTCTCCGTTCGTATCGTCAAACCGCAACTGATTCCCCCGCCCACCGCCGCCCACCTCCCGGCTCCGCATGCCAGACAGATGCCGGTTGTCCGGCAAAGCGCCGCCACTACTCAACGCCGGTGGCGTGGCATGCTGGTTGTACATCTGGCCCACGATCACGGGTTTATCGGGATCGCCGCCCAGGAACGCCACAAGCACTTCACTGCCGACACGCGGCAAGGTGACGGTGCCGCATTGGCTGCTACCAGGGCCATTACCAGCCCAGCTGCTAGTCACGCGCACCCAGGCGGAATCGGCCTCGCTGTTCGAGGCGCCTGCCAGTTCGTGATCGTCGGGACGGGTAGCCGGGAAGCGGATTCGCACGCGGCCCATCGCATCGCAGTGCACTTCTTCCGCTTCAGGCCCCACCACGATGGCGCTCTGCATGTGCGCAGGTGGCAGGTCAACGCGGGCGTCGTAGGCGGGGACCAGTTCGATGTCGCGCCGCACTGCCGTAAAGCGCATGCTGACCGGCCGCTGATCCTTGATGACACCCGGCCACCCGCTGCGCGTGAACAGCGTCGCCACGCGGTCGGCCAAGTCGCGAGGCAGGTTGTTCTGCACGGCCAGATGCAGCTCGGTGACGATGAACTCCCGCTCCTCGGCGGGATGGCGATCGATCTCGGCGTGGCCCGTGAGCGCGAAATATTCGCCGACGCGGAAATCACGCACGGTGCCTTCGCCCATGAAGCACTTGGTCTCGAAGTCGTGACGTTTCATCGCCAGCGAGCCGATGCTCACCAGATCTTCATAATCGTTTCCCACGTGGGGCGGCAGGACCTGATAGTCGTCCAGCGTTGCACCGAGCGCCGGTGCCAACTGGCTCACCTGCTCCATGCGCATCTGTTCGAGGTCCAGCGGGTTCTTATAGTTCCAGCTGTGGCGCGCCACGCGCGAAGGCCGCAACGTCCGGACGGCATTCCACGACGTGATCACGTCGCGCTCTTCGGTTGGCGCGTCGCGGTGATAGCGCACGGTGCCGGCCGCGTTGGGAATCACGCTTTCGTAGTGGTTTACGAGGCACATGCGGTGCACGGGATACGGTTCGGTGTTTTGGCCTGGCGGCCGGAAGAACCAGGCGATGCCGCGCCGCTTCAGCAGACGACGAATGAAGGCCGCATCCGATTCGTTATGCTGCATCGTGAACTCGCGCTGCGGGTAGGCCTGCGCGCTGAACACGTTGTCCATTTCCACATCGAAGACGGCACCGAGACTGGCGTGGCGGTGCCGCCATTCGGCCAGCAGGCCATAGACGATTTCCACTTCGTTCTGGTTGCGGAACACGCGCGTGTTGATGCGCTTTTCGAGCATGGCGAGTGCGTCGCGGATCACCAGCTGGTAGCTTGCCAGGCCGCCGTCACTGTCGCCCGCCCACGCTTCGGTGACGATGCCGCAGATGCTGTGCAGTTGTCCGCGATCGTTGACGATGTCGATCGCCACGGGCAGCGCGATGAATTCCTTCAGTGGCAGGCAGGCGTCCAGCGCCACGCACAGCACGCGGTATTCGAAACCGCCGCACAGTGTTTCATGGCCTGCCATGCGTTGCGGCAGCAGCACGTCCTCCATCATCATCGATGGATGGTCGATCCGCAGGCGCAGCGCCCGATCGCTGGTCACCAGGTCGCGATGCGCTACCAGGAAATTGACAAAGCTGTTCACGAGTTCCATGCGGTGTCCTCAAACTGGGGAAGAGGTGCCCTTGCGGCGGGGGAGTTGTAGCCGCACTTCCCCATCGGATGCCAGGACCGTGATTTGCGTGAAGTTGTTCGCGGCGGTCGAACACGCGAGCAGTTGATCCAGGATCAGCGCCAGCACGAAGATGCTGCGCTCGACGAATGCCGTTTCGTCGATCGTCACGTTCACGGTGACGCCATTGGCAAGCATGGAGCTGTGCTCGAGGCGCATCCAGCCGACGATATCGCGGGATGTCAGTCCGAGAATGCCGGACAGCTGTCGCTCCGTGACAGGATCATCCGGCAGTGCATGCAAACGCAGCAGGTCCAGCAAGGCCGGCAACTCTTCGAAGCGCGCCATCTGCATGTAACGGGGTACCAGCGCCTGGATGATTTTCAGGTGCCCGTCCCGTTCATCGGCCAGGATGCCGGGACGGGTGGGCGGACGCAGCATGCGGATCGGACAGCCGGCCGCTACGTCGCCAGCGCTCAAGCCGCAGGGCGGCAGGCGTGCGGGCAGATCGCCATTGGTGCAGGTAACGTCGATATCCGCGGTGCCGCCGTTGACGTGGAACGGTTGCTCATCGCGATCCACGAAGGAGATCTCCTCCGCCATGCCCAGCGTGGGATTGGCATGCCGCTCGATCCAGTGAAAATCCCCCCGGGCGTGGTGCGCGGCGTGCAGACCACCCAGGGCGACGGTGGGTGTTTCGCGGTGTCGAAGCTGTACCGCCTTCACGCCATAAACGATGGCAGGCGCTTCGCCGCCATGCGCCACCGTCAGCGGATAGGTGGTGCGGCGTGGCTTGAGCCGGATCGGCATCGCCTTGCGGGCAAACAGGTTGATGACCGGCGTGCAGCGCGTTCGCAGCATCTCCCCCGACAACGTGCGCAGGTGGCGTGAGGCCGGTGCCTGGCTCAGGTCCGGCAGCAGGAAATGCAGCGTCAGCTCCCGCGTGTCCGCGCGGTCCAGCAATGGCTTCAGGTCGACATCGAAAAACGCGAACTTCTCGGACAGCAGGAAGTACTCCGTTAGCATTCGCAACGGCGCGTTCTGGCGGCGGTGCACGGGCAGCAGCGCCTCGTCGGAGCCAAAGCCGATTGGCTTGATCGGCAGCCCGGCCAGCTTGCGCCACTTCCCGCCCGACTCGACGACGGTACACAGCGTGCGCGTGAACAGCGTGTCGAAGACGGCGGTGCGCACCGGGCCATCTGCATCGATGTACAGGCGCAGCGGCACCGCGGCGGCAGCGAGATCGAAGGAGGCATCGCTGCTCGCAATCGTCATCGTTAGCCGTCCCCCCAGTCCATCGGGCAGGCGCAGGGATGCCGGCACGTCGACCCGATTGACGAACGCCGCGGACGTTACGACAACGGGCGCGCTGATGACATCGTAAGCGGTGCGAAAGCGGCACACCGGTGCCATGGTGGTCTTCAGCTCCGTGCCGCGCGGGATCGTTGTGACATGGCTGCCGGTGGGCCGGTCCAACTGGACGATGGAGCAGGAAGGCAACGCCCGCAGGTAGTACGGTTCCTGGGCACTCAACAGACCTGCAGTGACGGGCTCCAGCGCGTGATCCAGTTTGTACGCCGTGCGGGCGCACAGCAGCGCGACGCCCTGCATGATCCGCTCGTTGGCCGGATCGGCGGCACCCAGCAGCCGTGCCAGACGCGGGTACTTGTGCGCGGCATCCTGCTGGTAGCGACGCAGCAGTGCCAGCTCCCTCTCGTAGTACGGCAGAAGTTTGTCCATGCAGGCCTCGTAACGGCGAGACGCGATGGTTGCATGCTCCCCGTCCGCAGTTTTTGACCTCCAGCAATGTCTGGTCGCACCTGTTTTGCGAGTTCAACTACCTGAACTGCTTCTGCCAATTTTGACTTGGATCAAAGTTTTTGATGACGCACATCAATAAACTGACTCTGCTGATACGACAAAGAGAGAAGGAAGCATCATGAAAAAGGCAGTTTTGGCAGTCATCACGATCACTATGGGCATGCTGGCATTGCAGTCGCAAGCACAGGCGCAGGACACCAGCGGCAACTGGCTGGTGCGGGCCCGCGCGGTGCATATCGACCCGGCGGACAAGTCCGATCCGGTCGGCGGCACGGGCGCGTCGAACCGCATCGGCGTGGAAAACCGCACGATCCCGGAAGTGGACATCTCGTATTTCTTCACGCCGAACATCGCGGCGGAGCTCGTGCTCACCTACCCGCAGAAGCACGACGTCTACCTGGATGGCCAGAGCATCGGCACCTTCAAGCACCTGCCACCGAGCCTGCTGGCGCAGTACCACTTCACCCCGGACAAGACCGTGAGCCCTTACGTGGGCCTGGGCGTGAACTGGACCACGTTCTCGAAGAACGACATGCTGAATGGCCAGGGCAGCCTGGAGCACGACAGCTTCGGTCTGGCCGCGCAGGCCGGCATCGACTTCAAGCTGGACACGCACTGGTCGCTGAACGTGGATGTGAAGAAGCTGCAGATCCGCAGTGACGTATTGATCGGCGGCGTGAAGGCCAGCCATGTGAAGGTCGATCCCGTGCTGTTCGGCGTGGGCGTCGGCTACCGTTTTTGAGAACGCTTCAGAACAGAGTTTCAACCCCGCTTTACTCCAAGCCTTTGCCTGCTACCGGTTCGCCGGCAGCAGGTTTTTTTTCGCGCGGCGGAACGGCAGGCCGGATCCGTTGCGCAGCAGAGCGCGAGCCACTGCATCGCGCCAGGACGCATCACGGTTGGAGCCGCAGCCAGCATCGCAACGCAAGCTACCGCGCCAGCTCCTCGCGCAGTTCGCGCGCCAGCGCCCGCCGCCCCGGCTCGGGCAGCCATTTGCCGACGGTGACGCTGACACCGCGCGCCTCCAGCCGGATCGGATCGCGGCGCCGGCGCGGCGGCACCACGCGCAGCCAGTGCGGATCGAGCCGCACGCGGTACAGGCGGCCGCCGCGCAGCTTTTCCACCGACAGCGTGCCATCCTCGTAGACGATGCGGTCGCAATCGGTGGCATGGCGGCTGTACAGCAGGAAGGCGGCGGTGACCACGCTCATCTCCAGCGCCGAGAACAGCAGCACGTACCAGGCACCCTGCAGCGTGAAGAACAGGCCGATCGCCAGCGACACCAGCAGCAGGGCGGCCCATGCGCCCACCGTCTGCCGCGGCGTCAGCGAACAGTTGCGCTGCACCAGCCACTCCCGCCTGCCATCCCTTGGCCAATCGCGTTTCACGGCACCTCCCGGCTTGTTGTCAGCTTCGGCCCTTCACATGCACGCAATGATCGGGCACCGCCAGCGGCGGGCCTTCCTCGACCACCAGCCAGCCCGGCAGGCTCTCCCGCAGCGCGTCGATCGCGCACGGGTCGAAGTCCACCAGCATCGTGCGGCCGTCGCGGTTCAGCACCTTCGCCTCGGCATAGCCCTGCACCACGCGCTCGGCCTGCTCGGCGGTCAGCGTGGCCCGGTTCGTCTGGCGGATGACTAAGCGGCGCATCGTTCCAGTGTAGACCATCGCCGTCACGGGACCAGTCCTGCACCTTCGAATTCGCGCGCGAACCCCAGCGTGCGGGCGGCGGCGAGCACGATGCGCAACATCTCCGCGGCCCGTGGCGCCGTGCGCGGCAGCGCCAGCACCTGCGGATGCTGCGCCAGCAGTGCGGCAGCGGCGCCCACCGCGGCCGGGCATGCCATCGACGTGCCGCTCATCACGGCATAGGCGCCGCCCGGCACGGTCGAGACGATGCCCACGCCCGGGCCGGCCAGGTCCACTTCCGGTCCCACGTTGGCGAAGCCGGCGGAGAAGAGCCGTGGATCGATCGTGGAAAACGGCGCCACCACATCGAGCGTTTCGGACGACGCTTCCGGGAACGTGCCGAGCCGGCCCACCGCCGTGACGGCCACCGCTTCCGGCCAGTGCGCCGGATAGCTGACCGGGCCGCGGCGGTCGTTGCCGGTGGCGGCGAAGCACAGCACGCCGTTGTCGGCGGCGTCGCGGATGGCGGCCTGCACGGCCTCGTCGCGCGCGGCGCCGCCCAGCGACAGGTTCAGCAGGTCGCAGCCATCGGCCACGGCGCGGTCGATGGCGCGGATGATGTCGTAGTTGGTGGCGCCGCTGCCTGCGTTCGGAAACACCCGGTAGCTCATCAGCTTGACGCCGGGTGCCACGCCCGGCCTGCTGCCCCGCCCGGCGACGATGCCGGCGACATGGGTGCCATGGTCGCCATCGACGGCGGCGGGTCCGGCACCGCCCGCATCGCCTTCGGCTGTGACGAACGCCGCGCCGCCGGCCACATGCAGGTCCGGGTGCGTGGCATCGACACCGGTATCGATCACGCCGACGGTGACGCCCTCGCCGGCCGCCAGGTCACGGTCGCCATACACTTCGCGCAGGTGATCGGGCACCGCCAGGTCGATCGGCTGCAGCGCCAGCAGCGCGCCCTTCTGCAGCGTGATGTCGCGCTGGTACAGGCCCCAGCAGCCCGCCGACGGATACACCACCAGCGCTTCCAGCCGCGTGCCCGGTTTCAGATCCAGCCTGACCATGCCCGACGCATCGCTCAGCCCCTCGGCTCCGGTGCGGGCCGCAAAATCGGTGAAGGCCACCACGCGCGCACCGGCCACCGGTGTTTGCGGATCGACGGCGCGCGCCACCTGCAGCGTCAGCGCCAGTTCCGGTGCGGGCCGCATCGGCAGCGCGCTGCGCGCCACGGTCAGCTCGGGACGCCGCGCCAGCTCATACAGCACCACCGGCAGCACGCGCATGCCGGGCGTGCGGGCCCGCAGCTCCTGCACGTCCTGGTTCGTCAGCGCGGCCAGCTTCGGGCCATCCTCGCCAGTGGAATGCAGGATCTGCGGTGTGCTGAGGTGCAGCGTGCCCGCTTCCCCGGTGGCGACGCGGAGGATGCGCTGCTGCGCCGACGCGGGCTGTACCGGCGCATCCGGCTGCACGGCCTCGCCGATCTCCGCCATGCCGCAGGAACGCAGGCCGCGGGCCGGCAGCAGCACGTACTGCGCCGCTTCCCACGGTCGGCCGTGAAAGTCCTGCAAACGATAGACGGGGGGAAGCGCAGAAGGCAGCGAGCGCGCAGCGTCGCCATCGGCGGCCGCCTTCAAACGCCAGGCGGCGACAACGATCGCGGCACCATCACCAGGCAGCACGGCCTGGAAGAAGTCGAGCAGCTCGTCGACCAGCAGCAGCCGCGCATCGAGCGACGGGAGACGGTGCCAGGCAGCGATCGCGTAATCGACGGCGCTCGCCACGTGGACACCTTCGATGCGCGGGCGGCCCGGCAGCAGCGCGATGGCGGGGCCGCCGTCCAGCCACGCGGCCAGGTTGAGGAGGCTGTGCATGCGGCGCAGAACCTGCCGCTGCGTGGCGAACGCCGTGTCATCGACGATCAGGGCGCAGCAGGTGCCGGCCAGCTCCACCAGCCGGTCGACGGCAGGCTGCAGGTCGGCGGCGGCCAGCGCGTCGCCCGGTACGGCAGTGTGCAGGGGAGTGCTCACGCCGTGGCTCCGTTCAGACCGGCGGTGTCCCGCGCGGCAGCACCAGCGTGAAGCGGGCCCCTTCGCCCAGCTTGCTGGTCACCGTCAGCTGGCCCTGGTGCGCCTCGGCCAGCTGGCGCGAGATGTACAGGCCCAGGCCCAGGCCGGACGGCACGCCGTTGCCCACGCCCCGTTCGTAGGGCAGGAACAGGCGGGCCTGCAGGCCATCGTCGATGCCGGGGCCCTGGTCGATCACGTCCACGCGGGCATGCTCCTCGGTGGCAGCGAGCGTCACGCGCACCGGCTTGCCGCCGCCGTAGCGCAGCGCATTGGTGAGCAGGTTCACGATCACCTGCTCGATGCGGAACTCGTCCCACCAGCCGTTCACGGGACCCTTCACGTCCAGTTCGAAGACGGCGCCGGCGGCCTGCGCCTGGTGCGACAGGTCGCTGGTCAGCCGCTGCAGCATGTCCTGCAGCTCGGTCCAGCCGGGGCGGATCGAGAGCACGCCGCTGCGGATGCGCGAGACATCGAGCATGTCGTCGATCAGGCGGATCATCGACTGGATCTGGCGGCCGTCGCGCGCCACCATCTTTTCCAGCGACTCGGCGCCGAACGCTTCCAGGTTGCCGCGGTCCAGCTGCATGCGGCGCATCTGGGTTTCCAGGTACAGCGTGTTCAATGGCGTGCGCAGCTCGTGCGCCACCATCGACATGAACTCGTCGCGCATGCGCAGCGCGTAATGCAGCTCTTCCTGCGCGGCGCGCAGCTCGTTGTTGGTGGCCTGCTGTTCTTCCGAGCGGCGGCGGATCTCCATGCGCTGGCAGTGCAGGTCGACGAACACGTTGACCTTGCTGCGCACGGCGTCCGGATCGAGCGGCTTGTAGAGGAAATCGACGGCGCCCGTCTCGTAGCCCTTGAACGCGTAATTGAGCTCCTTGCCGGCCGCGCTCACGAACACGATCGGAATGTGGCGGGTCTTGTCCGTGCCGCGCATCAGTTCGGCCAGCTCGAAGCCGTCCATGCCCGGCATCTGCACGTCCAGGATCGCCAGCGCGAAATCGTGCTCGAGCAGCAGCGCCAGCGCTTCCTCGCCGGACGAAGCCTGGTAGACGGCCCGGTCATCGGCGCGGATCACCGCGTTCAGCGCGCGCAGGTTTTCGGGCAGGTCATCCACGATCAGCAGCTTGGTCGGCTCGTTGCGGGAATCCTTGTTGGTGTTCATCTTCATTTCTCCAGCTTACCCGACTTCGCCGGTCAGCATTGCAAGCAGCTTGCGGATATCCCGCAGCGGCAGTACCAGGTCGGGGGCGCGCCTGCGGATCGCTTCGTTCGGCATCACGGCCACCTGCGCCTCGGCCGGTTCCTGCACCACCGTCAGGCCGCCGGCCTTGCCGATGGCGGCCAGGCCGGCGGCGCCGTCATGATTCGCGCCTGTCAGCAGCACGCCGCACAGGCCGCGGCCGTACACGTCCGCGGCGGACTCCATCGTCATGTCGATCGCCGGGCGGGCGAAATGCACCGGCGGCTCGAGGCTCAGCGAGAACACGCCCCCTTCCTCGATCGACAGGTGGTAGTCGGCCGGCGCGAAATACAGCGTGCCGGGCGCCAGCGCATCCTTGTCCGCCGCCTCTTCCACGCGCAGCTCCACGCGCTGGCGGAACACGTCCACCAGCTGGTTCTGGCGCCCGCGCATCACGTGTAGCACCACCACGATCGGCAGCGGATAGCTGCGCGGCAGCCCGGGCAGGATGTCGATCAGCGCGTTGACGCCGCCCGCCGATGCGCCGATCGCCACCGCACCAAAGCGGCGGCCGTGCAGCGCGAGATCGAGCGACGCCTGTGCCATCACAGCTTCCTGAACAGGCGCTCACGCTTGACGACCGGCTCGAAGCGGGGGCCATAGGCGGAAAAGTCGATGCTTTCCTTGCTGCCCAGGCCCAGGAAGCCGCGGTGGCACAGCGATTCGTGGAACAGCCCGAGCGCGCGCTCCTGCAGGCGCTTCTTGAAATAGATCATCACGTTCCGGCAGCTGATGAACTGCGTTTCCGCGAACACGGCATCGGTGGCCAGGCTGTGGTCGGCGAACGTGATGTTCTCGGCCAGCGAACGGTCGAACAGCGCCGCATCGTAGGCCGCCGTGTAGTAGTCCGCGAACGAGCGCCGCCCGCCCGCGGCCTGGTAGTTGGCCGTGTAGGCGCGCATGTTATCGAGCGGGAAAACGCCCTTCTTGGCCTTCTCCAGCGACTGCGGATTGATGTCGGTGGCGTAGATGATGCTGCGATCGAGCAGCCCCTCTTCCTTCAGCAGGATCGCCAGCGAATACACCTCCTCGCCGGTGCTGCAGCCGGCCACCCAGATCTTCAGCGAAGGATACGTGGACAGCACCGGCATCACGTGCTCGCGCAGCGCCGCGTAATAGGTCGGGTCGCGGAACATCTCCGTGACGGGAATGGTCAGGTACTGCAGCAGCTCGAAGAACGCGGCCGGCTCGTGCACGATGCGCGACTGCAGCTGCGAGATCGTCTCGCAGCCCATCTCGTGCATCGCATACACCACGCGGCGCTTCTGCGAGGCGCCCGTGTAGTCCCTGAAGTCGTAGCTGTACTTCAGGTAGATCGACTCCATCAACATGCGTAATTCGATGTCGGTGTCGCTGTGCAGTTGGCGGTGCTGCGTCATGAGACTGAGGTCCGTGCCGGTGATGTCGGGATTCGTCAAATCAGATCCGGTCCAGTGCCGGCATCCAGACCCGCAGCAGCGAGTACAGGCGCGACAGGTCGATCGGCTTGGCCAGGTAGTCGTTGGCGCCGGCGGCCAGGCACTGTTCCTGGTCGTCCTTCATCGCCTTGGCCGTGATGGCGATGATCGGCAGGCGCGTGAAGCGGGCGTCGGCGCGGATGCGGCGCGTCGCTTCCAGGCCATCCATGCCCGGCATCATCACGTCCATCAGCACCAGGTCGATCTCGGCCACCGTGTCGAGTTTTTCCAGCGCCTCGAAACCGTTGCGGCCGATCTCCACGATGGCGCCCTTCTGCTCCAGCGCGGAGGTCAGTGCGAAGATGTTGCGCACGTCGTCGTCCACCAGCAGGATGCGGCGGCCTTCGAACACGCGGTCGCGCGAGCGCACCGTCTTGAGCATCGTCTGGCGCTCGGTCGACAGCTCGGATTCCACCTTGTGCAGGAACAGCGTCACTTCGTCGAGCAGGCGCTCCGGCGAGCGGGCGCCCTTGATGATGATCGAGCGCGAGTACTTGTGCAGGTCCGCTTCCTCGGCGCGCGTCAGGTTGCGGCCCGTGTAGACGATCACCGGCGGGAACGAGGCGATGTCCTCGTGCGACATGCGCTGCAGCAGCTCGTTGCCCTGCATGTCCGGCAGCTTCAGGTCGATGATCATGCAGTCGAAGATGGTGGTCTTCAGCAGCGCCAGCGCCTCGCCGCCCGATTCCACCGCCTCGATCTCGATGTCCTTGTCGGAGATCAGCTGCACCACGCTGTCGCGCTGGCGCGCATCGTCTTCCACCAGCAGGATGCGCTTGATCTTCTGCGTGAACTTCTGCTCCAGGCGCTCGAACACGTCCAGCAGCTCGTCACGCGTGGTCGGTTTCAGCGCGAAGCCCACGGCGCCCATGTGCAGGGCCGCCTCGCCGGAATCGGAGGCCGACACCACGTGCACCGGGATGTGGCGGGTACGCGGGTTGTCCTTCAACATCTGCAGCACCGACAGGCCGGAGCGGTCCGGCAGGCGGATGTCCAGCAGGATCGCATTCGGCTGGTACTGCTCGGCCATCTGCAGGCCTTCCTCCGCGGCGAAGGCCACCAGGCAGCGGTAGTCCATCTCGTGCGCCAGGTCGTACAGAATGCGCGCGAACGCCGGTTCGTCCTCGATCACCAGCACGCTGCGCTCCGGCGGCGCGGATTTCTCGCGGTCGTCGTCGAACGCGCGCTTGGTCGGGGTGGCAGGTGCCTGCACCTCGATCTGCATGGACGGTGGCGCCGGGCGGGCTGGCTGTGGCGCCGGCGCGGCGGCCGGCAGCAGGGACGTCAGCGGCTCGTCGCCACGTGGCGCGGCGGCCCACTGCGCCGGCAGGGTCAGCGTGAACGTGCTGCCCTGGCCTTCGGCGCTCTTCAGGCGGATCGAGCCGCCCAGCAGCGTGGCCAGGTCGCGCGAGATCGACAGGCCCAGGCCCGTGCCGCCGTACTTGCGGCTGGTGGTGCCGTCGGCCTGCTGGAAGGCGCCGAACACCGTGTCGTGCTGGTCGGCGCGGATGCCGATGCCGGTGTCCGTCACGGCAAAGCACACTTCGCCGCTGCGGCCCGGCGTCACGCGCAGCGTCACGGCACCTTCGTCGGTGAATTTGAGCGCATTCGACAGCAGGTTCTTCAGGATCTGTTCGAGGCGCTGGCAATCCGTATAAATCGTTTCCGGCAGGCCCGGATCGAACGCCAGCGTGAACGCCAGGCCCTTCTGCTGGGCCAGCGGCTCGAAGGTGCGGCGCAGGCCTTCCACCACCTGCTGCAGGCGCAGTTCCTCCGGGTTCAGTTCCAGCTTGCCCGCTTCGACCTTGGAGATGTCGAGGATGTCGTTGATCAGGTTCAGCAGGTCGTTGCCGGCCGAGTAGATGGTCTGCGCGAAGCGCACCTGCTCCTCGTTCAGGTTGCCCTGCGAGTTATCCGACAGCAGCTTGGCCAGGATGAGGGAGCTGTTCAGCGGCGTGCGCAGCTCGTGCGACATATTGGCCAGGAACTGCGACTTGTACTGGCTGGCGCGTTCCAGGTCGAGCGCGCGCTCTTCCAGCATCGTCTGCGCCTCGTTCAGCGCGGTGTTCTTCTGGTCCAGCGCCTGCGCCTGCTCGCCCAGCTGCTCGTTGGTCTGCTCCAGTTCGGCCTTCTGGTTTTCCAGGCTGGCCTGCGATTCCTCCAGCACGCGGGACTGCTCTTCCAGTTCCTCGTTGGCGGTGCGCAGTTCTTCCTGCTGCACCTGCAGCTCTTCGTTGAGCTGCTGCGTTTCGACCAGCAGTTCCTGCATGCGCTGGCGTGCCAGCGTGGCCTCGATCGCCGTGCCCAGGTTGTCCGCCACCAGGTTCAGGAATTCCGTCTCGCGCTCGCCCACCGGGTGCAGGAAGCCCAGTTCGACGACGCCGTTGACCTTGCCGTCGTTCGTGACGGGCATGACCAGCACATGGGTCGGCGTGGTGCTGCCCAGCGCGGACGTCAGCTTCAGGTAATCCTTCGGCAGGTTCTCCAGCTGCACCAGGCGGCGGCTCTGCGCGGCCTGGCCGATCACGCCTTCGCCCTGCTGCACCACGCGGCCCCGTTCCTCGTCCTCGGCCGAGAAGCCCAGCGCGGCGGTGCGGCGCAGCGTGCCGTCCGTCTCGCGCACATAGATCGCCCCGACCACCACATCCAGGTAGCGTGCCAGGAAGTGCAGCAGCGCCGCCGACAGCGCGCCGGTGGACAGCTGGCCGATGCCCTGCTCCGCCAGCTGGCTCTGGCCGGAACGCATCCAGGCCTGGCGCTGGATGCGGTCGGCATGCGTGGCCTGCTCGCCCAGCGCGGCGTTGTAGGCCGCGGACAGGCGCATCAGCTCACTGCGGCCGAAGTAGGCCAGGATGCCGGAGAGGATCAGGCTGATGGTCAGGAAGCCGGCCACGGTGATGTAGGTGACGCTCTTGGCATCGGCCGAGCGTTCCATGCGCAGCCGCTCCTCCGTCGAGATGAACGACTGGAACAGCGTGCGCAGCTCGTCGAATTCGATCTTGCCCCGCTGCGCCCGCACGCTCGACAGGTAATCGCCGCCCGTGTTGCGCTGCTTGACCATGTCCAGCGCGGCCCGTTCCCATTGCGCGTGCTGGGCGCGGATATTGCGCAGGCGGTCGACCTGGGTGGGATTATCCTCCACCAGTTCGAACAGCGTGTTCAGCCCCGTCTCCATCTTCGGCTTGGCCAGCTTGTAGGGCGACAGGAACACTTCGTCTCCCGTCAGCAGGAAGCCGCGCACGCCCGTCTCCATGTCCACCGCCAGCTTGCGCAATTCCTGCGCATTGCCGATCACCCGTTCCGAGTGCTCGACCAGGGTGAGCGCATTGAGCAGGTACACGAACACCGCCACGAACACGCCGGCGCTGACGATGCCCGCGGCCAGCGGCAGGGTGATGTTGCGAAACAGGATGCGGCGGAAGGTCTGGTCGTCGATACGGTTCTGGGGCATGGCGGGTCGGGACGAAAATCGGGACGGAGGAAGCGGGGAGTTTATCCCATATGCAAGATTACTGTTCAGTTGGGCAATCGTGCGCGCGTCGTTATAATCGGCCCGATATCCACCGGCCGGACGACCATCATGCGCAAGCTGCTTTTCCTGACTCCCCTGCTGCTGGCGGGCTGCTACAACGATTCCGCCACCTTCTATGCCGACAGCAGCCAGGAACACACGCTGACCGTGCGGCGCCAGCAGGACTATTTCTGGAGCGACCAGGGCCGCTTCATCCTGATGGCCGCGCGCCAGCCGGACTGCCAGCGCCGCATCGACCTGGCCGAGCTGCCGCTGGAAGACACGCACATGGAACTGTTCAGCGACGGCGACAACCGCTGGAGCCTGCGCGCCGGCAGCCAGGTCTGGCACGTGGAAACGCAATCGTGCTCGCTGGTTTCCGCCGAGGGCCCCGCCACCGGCACCAAGGTCGGCGACTTCAACGCCGAGATCGACAAGATCACCTTCACGGAAGCGCCAGGGCAGTAGCCTGCCACGGCTGTGCTCGTGTCCACCATGGGGTCAACCCCAAAATCGGACACGAATTCGGCAGTTTCAATGCCGAGCTCGTGTCCGAAAACAGGGTTGACCCCAAGGTGGACACGAACTGGACAGTCGATCAGTCGCGCGCCAGGGCCAGGAACTCGGTGCGCAGCGCCAGGTTCGGCTGCAGCTCGCCCAGCATGGCGGACGTGATGGTCTCTTCGCCCGGCGTGCGGATGCCGCGGCTTTCCATGCACAGGTGGCGGCACTTGACGACGACACCGACCGCCTTCGGCTCCAGCACCTCCATCAGCGTGTTGGCGATCTGCACCGTCATGCGTTCCTGCACCTGCAGGCGCTTGGCGAAGCAGTCGACTAGGCGAGTCAGCTTCGACAGGCCGACGATCTTGCCCTTCGGCAGATAACCGATGGTGGCCTTGCCGAAGAACGGCGCCAGGTGATGCTCGCAGTGGCTGTAGACGGGAATGTTGCGCACGACGATCAGCTCGTTGTACTGTTCGGCGCCGTCCTCGAACGCCTTCAGCAGCGCGACCGGGTCCTGGTCATAGCCGGAGGTCCAGTGCTTCCAGGCCTTGGTCACGCGGTGCGGGGTTTCCGCCAGGCCGGGACGGTCCGGGTCCTCGCCCAGCGAGGTCAGGAAGCGTTTCCAGTCTTGTTCGGAAAAGGAGTCTTTGGACATATCGGGCTGCTTGAATAAATGAAGTATCCGCCAGTATACAGCCAATGCAGCCAACGACCCGTCCCTACCGGGGCCGGTGCGCAGCCAGCAAGGCGCTGGCGATCGACACGGCGTGCGGGATCTCCGGCCACGGATCGCCCGGCCCGAACCAGCGCGCATCGGCAATTTCGGCCGGGTCGGTGCGGATCTCGCCGGACAGGTAGTCCGCCGTGAACGCGATCATCAGCGAGTTCGGGAACGGCCATGACTGGCTGCTGAAATACTGCAGGTTGTGCACGCGCAGGCCCACTTCCTCGTACACCTCGCGGTGCACCGCCTCCTCCACCGATTCGCCCGCCTCCAGGAAGCCGGCCAGCGCCGTGTAGCGCGTGGTGGCGCCATTGGCGTGGCTGGCCAGCAGCACCTGGTCGCCCTTGCGGATCAGCACCATCATGGCCGGACAGATCTGCGGATAGGCCGTGAAGCCGCACTCCGGACACTTGTACGCCCGCTCGCCCTCGGCCCGCACCATGCGCGCCGCGCAGACGCCGCAGTAGCGATGGCTGCGCGCCCAGGCCGCGATCTGGCTGGCGCGGCCGGCCACGGCGATGAAGGCGTCATCCGCCACGCCGAACAGGCTGCGCAGTGGGTACCAGGCGTGGGTGGCGTCCGGCAGCGCGTCGTTGTCCGTCCATGCCGCCTGGCAGTAGCGGCCGCTCCACAAGCCGACCGGGTGCAGGCGGTCGGCGGCTATCGGCACGGGCGGCGTGCCGTCCGGCACCGCGAGTGCATCGGCACGCAGCAGCAGGCGGCCATTGTGGAAGAGAAAAGTCAGCGGTATTTCCGCGCCCGCCGGCACGGCCAGCAGCGGGATGAAGTCGTCGGGGGTCTTGAGCATGGGACGTTTTCCGGTCGGGCTGTCCATGGTAGCCGCTTTGCTACAAACGTGCCCGGCCCATGGTGGCGCCCAGCAACTTTTCCTTACTGGCGCCTCTTGCAACAAGGTATGATTACACTTCCCAAAAGCAGCAAGCCAAGATGCCGACTGGGCCTTTTGTATCCGCGCTCAGCCGATAAGGAAACCGATGACTCTGCCTCAAGTCAGTATCGTGATGCCGACCTACAAGCCTGCCCATTTCGAGCAGGCCCTGCGCTCGGCGATCGGTCAGACCTATCCGAACACGGAGATACTCGTCTCGGACAACTGTCCCACCGAACAGATCCGCGACATCTGCGCCCGCTTCCCCCAGGTCATCTACCAGCGCTGCAGCGTCATTCGCGCCGACAACGTGATTTCCGCCTTCTTTTCCGGCAAGGGACAGTTCGTCAAGCCGCTGTTCGACGACGACCTGCTGCACCCGTTCTGCATCGAGCGCATGGTGGCGTCGGCCACCAGCCGGCCGGACGTGGAACTGGTGTTCTCCGCGTCGCAGGTGATCGATGCGAACAATATGCGGGTCGAAACGCGCCGGCCGTTCGACGTGAGCGGCACGATGACGGGCCTGGAACTGCAGCGCAACATGACGCTGGGGATGCGCAACTTCGTCGGCGAGTTCTCCAGCATCTTGTTCCGCCGCGCCACGCTGTGGCGCATCGGTCCGCATCGCCTGTTCGAGATCGGCGGCCATGACTGCACCAACGGGCTGGCCGACGTGGCGGCCTACTTCAATCTCGCGGAACATGGCGTCGCCAGCTATATCGACGAGGAACTGAGCTACTTCCGGCGCGACCAGACGCTGGAATCGAATTCGAATCCCGCCTCGAATCCGAACCTGGGCTACTGCTTCTCCGACTACATCGACCTGCTGCCCGCGGCGCATGCCACCGGCAAGATCTCGACGGCGGAACTGCTGGCGACGGAAGCGCAAGTGACCGAGGTCCAGCTGTCGCTGCGCGGCATCTTCACGCAGATCGCCCCATCGTTCGAGCGCTACGGCGCCTACCTGCAAACGCTGAAGGACTGAGTATGGCAATGATGGAACACTGCCGCATCATCGACCTGCCGCGGCACAATGACCCGCGCGGCAACCTGTCGGTGGTGGAAGGCGGCATTCACGTACCGTTCGACCTCGAGCGCGTGTACTACCTGTACGACGTGCCGGGCGGCTCGGCCCGCGCGGGCCACGGCCACGTGGAACTGCAGCAGCTGATCATCGCGATGTCGGGCAGCTTCGACGTGATCGTCGACGACGGCTACGAACGCAAGAAATTCCACCTGAACCGCTCCTACTACGGCCTGTATATCCCGAAGCTGATGTGGCGCGAAGTGGAGAATTTCTCGTCCGGCGGCGTGTGCCTCGTGATGGCATCGACGAAGTTCGACAAGAGCGACTACTACTACGACTACGACGAATTCGCCGCGATGGTACAGCAGCGCGGCGGGAACGAAAGCCAATCATGAATGTGCCTTTCCTGGACCTGCAGGCGATCAATGCCAGCCAGGGAGCCGAACTGGAAGCGGCCTTCCGCCGCGTGCTGCAGTCGGGCTGGTACGTGCTGGGCAAGGAAGTCGAGCAGTTCGAGCAGCGCTTCGCGGCCTACTGTGGCAGCGCGCAGGCGATCGGCGTCGCCAACGGCCTGGATGCGCTGATGCTCGTGCTGCGTGCCTGGGGCATGCAGCCCGGCGACGAAGTCATCGTGCCGAGCAATACCTTCATCGCCACCTGGCTCGCCGTCAGCCAGTGCGGCGCCACGCCGGTGCCGGTGGAACCGGTGGAAGGCACGTACAACATCGACCCGGCCCGCATCGAAGCGGCCATCACGCCGCGCACCAGGGCCATCGTGGCCGTGCACCTGTATGGCCAGCCGGCCGACATGCCGGCCATCGTGGCCATCGCGCGGCGCCACAAGCTGAAGTTGCTGGAAGACGCGGCGCAGGCCCATGGCGCCACCTGCCATGGCAGGCGCACGGGCAGCCTGGCCGACGCGGCCGCGTTCAGCTTCTATCCCGGCAAGAACCTGGGCGCGCTGGGCGACGGCGGCGCCATCACGACGGACGATGCGGCGCTGGCGCAACTGCTGCGCACCTACCGCAACTACGGCTCGCAGAAGAAGTACCACAACCTGGTGCAGGGCTTCAATTCGCGCCTGGACGAACTGCAGGCCGCGCTCCTGAACGTGAAGCTGGACGCGCTGGACGACGGCAATGCGCAACGCCGTGCCATCGCCGCCCGCTACACCGAACGGCTGGCCGGCACTCCCGGCCTGACGCTGCCGGTGGTGCCGGCGTGGACGGAACCCGTATGGCACCTGTACGTGGTGCGCCATGCGCAGCGCGACACGCTGGCGGCACGGCTGGCGGAACGGGGCATCGGCACCATCGTGCACTATCCGATCGCGCCGCACCTGCAGGAGGCCTACGCGGCGCTGGACTACCGCGAGGGCTCGCTGCCGGTTGCGGAAGCGATCCACCGTGAAGTACTGAGCCTGCCGATCGGGCCGCACATGAGCATCGCACAGGCCGATGAAGTCGCCGCGGCCGTGCGCGCCATCGTGGCCGGGCTGGAAACGGCGTCATGAACGCCCCCCGCTTCCTGCGGCCCGGTGGCGTGCACGGCAACAAGCTCGTGTTCCGCGACGCCACGCCGGCCGATGCCGGGTTCATCCTCGGCCTGCGCACCGATGCGAGCAAGAACCGCTACCTGTCGGCCACCGCGCCGGACGTGGCGCAACAGACGGCATGGCTGGAACGCTATGCGAACGACCCCGAGCAGCTTTACTTCATCATCGAAAACACGGCCGGCAAGCCGGTCGGCACGGTGCGCCTGTACGACCGCCGCGGCGCCTCGTTCTGCTGGGGCTCGTGGATCAAGGCGGACGATGCACCCGCCGGTTTCGGCATCGAATCGGCGCTGATGGTGTACCACTACGCGCTGCACCTGGGTTTCACGGCCGCGCATTTCGACGTGCGGCGCGAAAACGCCGGCGTCATCAGCTTCCACCAGCGCTCCGGTGCGCGGATCGTCGACGAGAACGAGCTCGATTATTTCTTCGAAATCGGGCCGGACGAAATTCGCGCCATGCTGGACAAGTACCAGACGATACTGCCGCAAGGCGTACGGATCGCGTGAAGCCGGCCATGCCGCTCAAGCCTGCGTGCGGCCCGGCCGCCAGCACATTTGACCTACCCCTCGATCATCCGACCGGAATCCTATGAAAGCAGTCATCCTTGCCGGGGGCCTTGGCACCCGCCTCAGCGAAGAAACCACGGTCAAGCCGAAGCCGATGGTGGAGATCGGCGGCAAGCCGATCCTGTGGCACATCATGAAGCAGTACTCGGCCCACGGCATCAACGACTTCGTCATCTGCTGCGGCTACAAGGGCTACGTGATCAAGGAGTTCTTCGCCAACTACTTCCTGCACACGTCGGACGTCACGTTCGACATGGCCACCAATTCGATGGAGGTGCATGAGCGCTTCGCGGAACCGTGGAAGGTGACCCTGGTCGATACGGGCGACAGCAGCATGACGGGCGGACGCCTGAAACGGGTGCAGCGCTTCATCGAACACGAGGAAGCGTTCTGCTTCACGTATGGCGATGGCGTGTCGGACGTGGACATTGCCGCCTCGGTCGCGTTCCACCGCGAGCACGGCCTGCTCGGCACGATGACGGCGGTGCAGCCGCCGGGCCGCTTCGGCGCCGTCGAGATGGAGGGCGAACGCATCCTGCACTTCCGTGAAAAGCCGCAGGGCGACGGCAGCTGGATCAATGGCGGCTACTTCGTGCTGTCGCCGAAGGTGCTGCACTACATCGCGGAGGATGCCACGATCTGGGAAAAGGAACCGATGGAAAACCTGGCGCGCGACGGCCAGATTGCCGCCTGGCGGCATGCCGGTTTCTGGCAGCCGATGGACACGATGCGCGACAAGCTGCATCTCGAGGAGTTGTGGCAATCCGGGCAGGCGCCGTGGAAGGTCTGGACATGAATCCCGCATTCTGGGCCGGCAAGCGGGTCTTCCTGACCGGCCATACCGGCTTCAAGGGCAGCTGGCTGTCGCTGTGGCTGCAGGCGCTGGGCGCCGAGGTGACGGGCTTCGCGCTGGCGCCACCGAGCCGGCCCAGCCTGTTCGAAGCGGCCCGCGTGGCGGACGGCATGCGCTCGCTGCATGGCGACATCCGCGAAGCAGCGCCCCTGCAGGCGGCATTGCAGGCGGCCCGCCCGGACATCGTCCTCCACATGGCCGCGCAGGCGCTGGTACGCTACTCGTACGCGCACCCGGTGGAAACCTACGCCACCAACGTGATGGGACTGGTGCACCTGTTCGAGGCCGTGCGCGCCACGCCGGGCATCCGCGCCGTGGTCAACGTCACCAGCGACAAGTGCTATGACAACCGCGAGTGGCCCTGGGGCTACCGCGAGAACGAGCCGATGGGCGGCTACGACCCGTACAGCAACAGCAAGGGCTGCGCGGAGCTGGTCACCGGCGCCTACCGCTCCTCGTTCTTCAATCCGGCGCAACATGCGCAGCACGGCGTGGCGCTGGGTTCCGGCCGGGCCGGCAACGTGATCGGTGGCGGCGACTGGGCCGAGGACCGGCTGGTGCCGGACATGATGCGCGCCATTGCGCAGGGCACGCCGGTGCAGATCCGCAGCCCGCACGCGATCCGGCCATGGCAGCACGTGTTGGAACCGCTGTCGGGCTACCTGGCGCTGGCCGAGCACCTGTTCGAGCACGGCGCCGGGTTCGCCGAAGGCTTCAATTTCGGCCCGCACGATACCGATGCGCGTCCCGTGCAGTGGATCGTCGAACGGCTGTGCCAGCGCTGGGGCGAAGGCGCCGCCTGGCAGCTCGATGGTGCGCCGCAGCCGCACGAAGCCACCTACCTGAAGCTCGACTGCTCGAAGGCGCGTGCGCGCCTGGGCTGGCAGCCGCGCTGGGACCTGGGGCAAACGCTGGACCACATCGTGGCCTGGCACAAGGCGCATGCGGCCGGCGCCGACATGCGCGCCGTCACGCTGGCGCAGATCGCCACCTATCAAAACACCGCAAACACGTAAGGCAGAACAATGAGCGAAGCGAAAACCAAGGAACAACTGCGCGAACAGATCATCGGCCTGGTGGTCCAGTACGGTGCGCTGGCCAGCCAGCCGCGCCCCTTCGAGCCGGGCGTCACGCTGATCCCGCCGGCGGGCAAGGTGGTCGGCGCGCCGGAAATGGAACTGATGGTGGAAGCCTCGCTCGACGCGTGGCTGACCACCGGCCGCTTCAACGACCAGTTCGAAGCGAAGCTTGCCAGGCTGATCGGCGTGCAGCACCTGATCACCGTGAACTCCGGTTCCTCCGCCAACCTGGTGGCGTTCAACACGCTGACGTCGCCGCGGCTGGGCGCGCGCGCCATCCAGCCGGGCGACGAAGTGATCGGCGTGGCGGCGGGCTTCCCCACCACCGTCAACCCGATCATCCAGTTCGGCGCGATCCCCGTGTTCGTGGACGTGGAACTGGGCACCTACAACATCGACGTGACGCAGCTGGAAGCGGCCATCGGCCCGAAGACCAAGGCCATCATGCTGGCCCACACGCTGGGCAACCCGTACAACCTCGACGTGATCACGGCGCTGTGCCGCAAGTACAAGCTGTGGCTGATCGAGGACTGCTGCGACGCGCTGGGCTCGACCTACCGCGGCAAGATGGTGGGCACCTTCGGGGACATCGGCACGATGTCGTTCTATCCGGCCCACCACATCACGATGGGCGAAGGCGGCGCCGTGTTCACCAACAACCACGAGCTGAAGCAGATCGCCGAATCGTTCCGCGACTGGGGCCGCGACTGCTACTGCCCGCCGGGCAAGGACAATACCTGCGGCAAGCGCTTCTGCTGGAAGCTGGGCACGCTGCCGGAAGGCTACGACCACAAGTACACCTACAGCCACCTGGGCTACAACCTGAAGATCACCGACATGCAGGCCGCCTGCGGCCTGGCGCAGATCGACCGCGCCGAAGGCTTCATCCAGGCCCGCAAGGACAACTTCGCCTACCTGAAGGAACGCCTGCAGTCGTGCGCCGAATTCCTGATCCTGCCGGAAGCCACCGAAGGCTCGGACCCGTCCTGGTTCGGCTTCCCGATGACGCTGAAGCCGGAAGCGAACCTGACGCGCGTCGACCTGCTGACCTACCTGGACCAGCACAAGATCGGCACGCGCCTGCTGTTCGCCGGGAACCTGACGCGCCAGCCGTACATGATCGGCCGGAACTACCGCGTGTCCGGCGAGCTGACCAACACGGACCGCGTGATGAACGACACGTTCTGGATCGGCGTCTACCCGGGCCTGACGCGCGAGATGCTGGACTACGCCATCGACAAGATCGAAGCGTTCTTCGGCGTGAACTTCTGACCCATGCGCATCCTGCCCACCGCCCTTGCAGGCTGCCACCTGATCGTGCCGGACATCCGGCGCGACGAGCGCGGTTACTTCGTCAAGACGTTCCACGCGGAGATCTTCCGTGAGCATGGCCTGGCGACGGACTTTCGCGAAGAGTATTACTCGGCATCGCACCGGGGCGTGCTGCGCGGCCTGCATTTCCAGACGCCGCCGCATGAACACGCAAAGCTGGTGTACTGCGTGCGGGGCGCCGTGTTCGATGCCGCCGTGGACCTGCGCCAGGGCTCGCCCACGCAGGGGCAGCACCTGACCCAGGAGCTGAGCGAGGACAATGGCTGCATGCTGTACCTGGCCCCCGGCGTGGCGCACGGCTTCTGCGCGCTGACGGACGATGCGCTGATGGTGTACAAGGTCACCACCGTGTACGCGCCCGACAGCGACAGCGGCATCCTGTGGAATTCGGCCGGCATCGACTGGCCCGTCACGGCCCCGCAGCTGTCCGCGCGCGACCAGCAGTTCGCCACGCTGGCGCAGTTCGCGTCACCGTTCCGCTACCAGGCGCCGGCATGAGCGGGCCGACCGCACTGCTCACGGGCGCCACCGGCTTCATCGGCGCCGCCCTGACCCGGCGCCTGCTGGCCGATGGCTGGCAGGTGCACGTGGTGCTGCGGCCCGCCTCCAGCCGCGCCGCATTGCCTGCCGACGGGGCGCTGCATGTGCATGTGCACGACGGCAGTTCGGCCGGCCTGCGCGCCATCGTCGGTGCCGCGCGGCCGGATGTGGTATTCCACCTCGCCTCGCTGTTCCTGGCCCAGCACGGGCCGGACGACACCGAACGGCTGATCGAATCGAACGTGCTGTTCTCCACCCAGCTGGCGGAGGCGATGGTGGCCGCCGGCGCGCACCGGCTGCTCAACACGGGCACCTCTTGGCAGCATTACCAGGATGGCGACTACGATCCGGTCTGCCTGTATGCCGCCACGAAGCAGGCGTTCGAGGCCATCCTGCGCTACTACACCACCTGCACGCCGCTGCGCAGCGTCACGCTGAAGCTGTTCGATACCTACGGGCCCGGCGACCCGCGCCCGAAGCTGATGCACCTGCTGCAGAAGACGGCGCACTCCGGTGCCCACCTGGCCATGTCGCCGGGCGAGCAGCTGATCGATCTCGTGTACATCGACGACGTGGTCGATGCCTTCGTGGCGGCGGCCGGGCGCCTGCTGTCCGGCGCCGGCGCGGCCAGCGAGGCCTTCGGCGTCTCGAGCGGCCGGCCGCTGCCGCTACGCGAACTGGCGGCCACCTTCGCGCGCGTGTCCGGCCTGCCGCTCGATATCGAATGGGGCGGCCGTCCCTACCGGCCGCGCGAGGTGATGCAGCCGTGGACGCGCTACAGCACGCTGCCCGGCTGGCAGCCGCGCGTCACGCTGGAAGATGGCCTGGCGCGGCTGCTGGGCAGCACCTGAGCAAGCCGAGCGCCTGGCCCGCCAGGCGTCTGTGTCACCGGTACGCGCTCAGCGTGCCGGCGGGTCGAGCAGCAGGCCCGTGGCCTGCCGCACCAGGGCCTGGATCACTTCCGGGTCGAAGCCGTGTTCGCGCACTTCGGCCTGCCAGTTCGCCATCAGCGTGATGAACTGCGTCAGGCGCGCTGTCAGCAGCCCATGCACGTCGGCCCCCGCCAGCACGGCCGGGGTGTGCTGGTAAACATCGCACAGGAGGCGCAGATTCTCGATGGCGCCGCGGATCTGCGTGGCAGGCCGCCGCTGGTCCTGGTTGCCGTGGATGCGGAAGAAGCTCAGCGCTTCCGGCAGGTACACGCAATGCATGTGCGACAGGATCGAGAACCATGCCGACAGGTCGGTGATCACCTGGTACGACTGGCCATACAGTTCACCGAACGGTTCGCGCAGTGCGCTGCGGCGGAACAGCACCGTGGTCGGCTCGCCAATCACGTTCATGCCGCTCAACAGCACGTGCCGCGCCATGGCCGGGCCGCCGACGAGGTTCGGCGTGTCCATCAGCCGCGCCGTGCTGGCAGTCTGCTCGATGGGGTGGCCGTCGCCGTCGATCAGCTGGCGGAACGACGTCACGAAGCCCACTGTCGACTGGCCCAGCAGGCTGTCCATCATCCGCTCCAGTTTTTGCGGATGAAACAGGTCATCGTCCATCAGGAAGTTGAGGTACTCGCCGCGCGCATGCTGCAGGCAGCTGCGGAAGTTGTCCAGCACGCCGCAGCTGGGAATGCGCACATAGCGGATGCACGGATGGGCCGCCGCATAGGGTGCGAAGCGCTCTTCCGTCAGGCCGTCGTCGCTGTTGTCGCTGATGACGATCTCGATGTTGCGCCAGGTCTGGGCGAGCGCGCTTTGCAGCGCCAGTTCCGCGTAGTCCGGCCGGTTGTGCGTGGGGATCAGGATGCTGACCATCGGCACCACCACGTTGTCCGGTTCGCAGATCCGATCGGTCGGCGGCGGCGCCGCGGCAGCCTGGCTTGCCTGCACAGCGGCCAGCGCCGCCGCGCGCGCGCCGATCTCCGGCTGCTGCGGGAAGTGCTGCAGGCTGCGTGCATACATCTGCTGTGCGGGCTGGGCGCGGCCGAGGTCCTCGAGCAGCATGCCAAGGTGGTTCAGACCCGCCACGCAGGTGGCCAGGTCGGCCGCCGGATCGATCTTGCCCAGCATGACGCTCCACGTGTCCAGCGCTTCCTGCGTGTGCCCGCCGGCGCGCAGCAGCAGGCCCAGTTGCAGGTAGGCGGCCGCGAACGCCGGCTGCGCGGCGATGACGCGGCGGTATTCGTCCATTGCCTCGGCATCGGCGCCGCGGCCGGCAAGCAGCTGCGCCAGGTTGAACTGCACGGCATAGCGCAGCGGCGAATCGTGGGCGGCCAGCCAGTCCCGGTAGCGCCTCTCCGCCTCGTCCGCGCGGCCTGCGGCAACCAGTTCCTGCGCGGCATTGATCAGGGCGAAAACATCGTCCGCCGGCGAAGAAGTGGTCTCAGTGGTCATGGAAATCCAGGGCGCTGCCGGAATGGCGGATGCCAGATACTACCTGTGGATGATTCATCGCCGCAAGCCCGACAAACGTGGCGCCGACCTCGGGCAACGCGGTATCATTCCCGCATGACCGCTACCGTTCCCTCCACCGCCCTGAACGCCCGCATCGACGCCGCTTTCGAGTTAGCCGAACAGGGCAAGCTCCCGCTGGTCGAACTCTTCGAATGTTCCCAGCTGCTGGCGGAGGCCGGACAGCAGCTGCGCGCCGTCGCGCTGTTCCAGCTCTGGCTGGCGCGCTGCCATTCGTCGGTGGCGTACGCGGTGTGCTTCAACCTCGGTGTCATGCTGTCGGACCTGGGCGACAACGCGGGCGCCGAAGCGGCCTACCGCGATGCGATCGCCCGCAATCCCGGTTTCATCGAGGCGCGCCTGAACCTGGGCACCCTGCTCGAGCGGATGGGCCAGCCGGACGAGGCGCTGGCCACCTGGCAGGAAATCCTGGGCGAGGCAGCGGTGCCGGCCGCGCTGAACCAGCCGCTGCACCTGCAGACGCTGAACAACCTGGGCCGCCTGCTGGAAATCAGCAAGCGCTTCCCGGAAGCGCTGGACATGCTGGAGCGCAGCCTGCACGTCGACCCGAACCAGCGCAACGTGCTGACCCACTGGGTCCACCTGCGGCAGAAGCTGTGCCGCTGGCCCGTCTTCGACGGCATGCCGGAGATTGCGTTCGAGCGCAAGCTGGAGGCGACGGCCGCGCTGGCGATGCTGAGCGCCTCCGGCGATCCGGCCGACCACCTGGCCGCGGCGCGCCGCTTCATCGCGGAAAAGGTCGACAGCAACGTGCCGCACCTGGCGGCTGCCGAGGGCTATGCGCACGACCGCATCCGCATCGGCTACCTGTCCTCCGACTTCAATTCGCACGCGGTATCGATCCTCACGGCCGAACTGTACGAGCTGCACGACCGCAGCCGCGTCGAGGTGTATGGCTTCAGCTGGAGCCGCGAGGACAATTCACCGCTGCGTGCCCGCGTGGTGCGGGCGATGGACCACTACATCCATATCGGCCACCTGTCCGACCTGCAGGCCGCGGAGCTGATCCGCAGCCACGAGATCGACATCCTGGTCGACCTGCATGGCCTCACGCTCGGCGCGCGGCCGGCGATCCTGTGCCATCGCCCGGCTCCCGTGCAGGCCACCTGGCTGGGCCTGCCGGGGCCGACGGCGATTCCCGGCATCGATTACGTGATCGCCGATCCGTTCGTGCTGCCGCCGGCACTAGAACCCTACTTCACGGAGAAGCCGCTGCACATGCCCAGCTGCTTCCAGATCAACGACCGCCAGCGCGCCATCGCGGCGCGGCCGCAGCGGGCCACCGTCGGCCTGCCCGATGAGGCATTCGTGTTCTGCGCCTTCAACAACGCATTCAAGATCACGCCGGACGTGTACGGCGCGTGGATGCGGATCCTGCGGCAGGTGCCGGACAGCGTGCTGTGGCTCGTGTCCGACGCCGAGGAAACCCGCGCCAACCTGCTGCGCGAGGCACAGGCGCAGGGCGTGGCGCCGGAGCGCGTGCTGTTTGCCGGCCGTGCCGTGCCGGCCGAGTACCTGGCGCGCTACCAGCTCGCCGACCTGTTCCTGGATACCGCGCCGTTCAACGGCGGCACCACGGCCAGCGACGCGCTGTGGGCCGGCCTGCCGGTGCTGACCTGCAGCGGCCGCACGTTCTCGTCGCGCATGGCGGGCAGCCTGCTGCATGCCGTGGGGCTGCCGGAGCTGGTGACGTTCGACCTGGACGCGTACGAACGCCGCGCCGTCGAACTGGCCGTGGACCAGCCGCGCTTGGCGCAGTTGCGTGCGTGGCTGGCGGAGCACCGCGACAGCAGCGACCTGTTCGACACCCCCCGCTTCGTGCGGCAGCTGGAAGACGTGCTGGCCAGCGTCGTCAAGCGGCCGGCCGGCGTGCCCGTGGCGCCCGCCGCGCCGGCGCAGGCGGTGCCCACGCCGGACCCTGCCACGCCGGCCCAGCAGGCGATGCTGGACATGCTGCGCCCCGGCGCCGCGCGCGTCGTCGAAGTGGGCGGCGCAACGCTGGCACAGCACTGGCGCTATCGCCATCCCCGTTCCACTTACGTGGCCCTCGGTACAAACGCGGAAAGCGCCGCCGGCAGCCAGTGGTGCAGCGCGCTGGTGGCGCAGGACCCGGAACTGCCGGCCGGCGAACACCTGCCGGCGCTGGCGCCAGCGCAGTGCTGGGTGTTCCCGAACACGCTGGAAACGCTGCGCGACCCGTGGGCGCTGCTCAAGCGCATCGCGGCCGATGCGCAGGGCGGCGTGGAAATCGTCGCCTGCATCGGCAATGCGCAGTATTGGGAATTGCAGCTGCAGCTGGCGAAGGGCGAGCTGCGTTACGACGGCGACCTGATGCCGCGCGGGCAATTGCGCTGGTTCTCGCGCGCCACGCTGGTGGAACTGCTCAATGAATGCGGCTACAGGCTGCTGGACATCCGCGCCGCCATGCGCTCGGTGCCGGACCAGCCGACCCTGGCCGCGCTGGGCCAGCTGGCCGCGGCGGGCGGCGCCAATCCCGGCCTGGCCGGCGAGGATGCCACCGTGTTCCAGTACATCGTGCGCGCCCGCGCTGGCTGACGGGCCGGCCGGTCAGGTGGTCAGCACCTCGCCCCACTTGCGGGCGAGGATGTCGCGAAATTCCTGGTAGCGCCCCCAGCCGAAGCCCTGCTTGCTGACGGTGGCGCTGTGGTGCACCAGTTTTTGCGGCACGTAGCCGGGCTGGTACAGGTTGTCGCTCAGCTCCCCGGAGCCGGTCAGCAGCGTATAGATCTTCTTGCCCTGCAGGCGCGACACCTGGCAGCAGAAATCTTCCACATACAGGTGGTATTCGCCGAAGTTGGCGGTGTCGAAGCGGCAGGGCGTATCGGCGCGCACGACGAGAAAGCAGCAGTCGAGCGTGTCCACTTCGAACAGCGCACCCGGTTCCGACCAGCGGTAGAACCCCCTCGCATCGCGGCCGACGGCGCCCAGCGCGCCGAAGTCGGGCACCACGGCCATCGTGCTTTCGATCCGTGCCAGCAGGTCCGGCGGGAAGCTGATGTCCTGGTGGGCCAGGATCAGGTACTCGGTCTGGCAGCGCTCCAGCATGTCGTTGTAGTTGGCAGCGGGATAGTCCACGTCGCTGGTGGACAGCACGTCGAAATCGCCCTGCAGCGCGGCCAGGCTCGGGCCGAGGTAGCGCTCATGCGTCTGCTGCTTGTGGCTGATGTAGCCGATGCTGAATTTTTTCACGATGATGAAACCCCTAGAGCACGGCCGCGAACATCGGGTCCGGCCGCATGCCGCGCGTGACCCGGTCCAGCCGCTGCTGCGCCGCGGCCCGTTCGTCGGCAGTGAACGACGCGCCTTCCGGGCCGTCCAGCCAGGCCTGCAGCTGGTTGCGGGTCGACAGGGCCTTCAGCGCCTCGCGTTGCAGGACGTCGGCCGGATAGCCTTCGGCGGCGAGCAACTGGTACAGGCGAAGTTGCGTGTAGGCGAAGTCGAAGCTGCGGTACGTGAAGCGCTTCGTCACGGCCGCGGCATTGTCCTGCCGGTAGTAGAACGTGCCGCCGCTGAACACGACCTTGTTGGCATTGATGAACAGCAGCCGGGCCGAATACTCGTCCGAGTTGAGCCCGAATTCCTTGAAGCCGAAAAACTTGACCAGGCCGGCGCGCCACAGGGCATTGCCGGGAATCGACCAGTCGAGCGAATGTGCCGCGGCGTCGCGTCCGGACAGCTCCACATCGCGGTCGCCGCGCAGGCCGGACAGGACGCGGTCGAGCGCGGGGTCCGCCGGGTAGTGCAGCACCACGTCCGGCACCACGGCATCGGCCCCCGTGGCGACGGCGCGGGCATGCATGGCGGCGAGCCAGTCGGCGGAAAACAGATCGTCCTGCGACGAATACACGAAGTAGTCGCCGCGCACGTGGGGCAGCGCGAAGTTGAGCACGCGCGGCGCGGTGCCCAGGTTCGCCGGCGTGCGCAGCACGCGCACGCGCGGGTCGTTGCGGCCGTATTCTTCCAGCAGTGCGTGGCTGCCATCGGAAGAACCGTCATCGATGACCAGCACTTCCAGCTCGCGATGCGTCTGCGCCAGCACCGAGTCGAGCGTTTGCCCGATGTAGCGCGCGCCGTTGTAGACGGGGATCACGACGCTGACCAGGCCGGTGTGCGCGACGGGTGCCGGGCCCGGCTCCACCTTGCGCAGCACGGCGCACAGCTGTTCGCCGCGCCCGTCGTTGCGCCATTCCTGGCGCAGCACCTCGAAGGCGCCGCGGAACCCCGGGGTTTTCGTGGCCGCCCGGCCGAAATACAGGGGGAAGGTGTGCTCGTTGATCATGTTGACGATGGCGGGATCGGCCTGCATCGCGGGGCCCGGGCCCGGCACCAGCACGAAGAAATGGCCGCCCGGTTTCAGCACGCGCCACGCTTCGTTCATCAGTTCGACGAAGGCATTGCGCGGCGCCGGCAGGTGCACCAGGCGCGGCAGCCGCGCCAGCACGTCGAACCCGCTCAGGTAATCGAAGCTGCAGTCCGCATAGGGCAGCGCGTCACGCTGCAGGTCGGCCGCGGCAACGCCATCGGCCGGCCGCGCCACGGCGGCGGTGCCGCACACCTCCTCGGCATGGAAGGGATTCTGCGGCAGGCCGGTGCAGCCCAGGTCGAGGGTCCGTGTCGTCATGGCCGTCAGGGTTCGCGGATCGCTTCGTCGAGGGCCTTCGTCAGTGGCCACAGCAGGTAGGACATCACGGAGCGCCGGCCAACCACGATCTCGGCATTCAGTGTCATGCCCGGCAGCAGGCGGGCCTGCGCCATATTGCGCATCCGGACGGGGCCCAGCTCGATGCGGCCCACGTAATAGGCATCGCCCTGCCCCTGCGCCACCTGCTCGCGGCGGAAGGCGTCCTCGCTGATGTTGCGCACTTTCCCGTCCAGCATGCCGTGCTTCTGGAACGGGAACGCATCGAGCTTCACGTGCACCGGCGCGCCCAGCTTGAGCGTGCCCACGTCCTGCGACTCGACCTGCACTTCCGCTTCCATCTTCGCGCCGAGCGGCACCAGCACGAACATCTGCTCGGCCTCGCGGATTACCGAGCCGGTGGACATTTTGCTCACTTCGAGCACCACGCCATCGGCCGGTGCCGTGAGCGTCACCAGCTGGTGGCGCTTGTCGGCCTTGGCCAGCTGCTCGGCCAGGCTGTCGCGCTCGCGCGTGGCGGACAGCAGGTCCTCCATCGCCTTCTGGCGCCAGCTCTTGTCGAACGCCGCCATCTCGGCCTCGGTGGCGGCCAGCTCGCGCGCCATCTCGATATCCTTGTTGCGGCTCATGACCAGCGTGCGTTCCACTTCCAGCCGGCGGTCGCGCGCTTCCAGCAGCTGCAGCTTGGCGCCGAAGTTCTCGGCTACCAGGCGCTCCTGCATCGCCTCGATCTGCGACAGCGACTTCAGGCGCTCGGCCAGCACCTGCTGGTCCCGCTTGTTGGTGTCCACGCTGGCGCGCAGCCTGGCGATGTTTTCCGACATCTTGGCGCGCTGCGCCGTGAAATTGGCCCTGCGCTCGCTGGCGATCTGCGCCTGCAGCATTTCGTCGGCACTGCCCTGGCCGGTGCTGGCGCCCGGCTTGCCGGTCAGTTCGCCCTGCAGGCCCTGCGCCTGCGTTTCGAGGCTGCGCATGCGGTTGCGCAGCTGCGCTTCGTCGGCCTGCGTGAACGTGGGATCGAGCATCGCCAGCACCTCGCCCTTGCGCACCACCTGGCCGGGCCGCACGGTGACACGCTGCACGATCGAGGTCTCGAGCGGCTGCACGACGATGTTCGGGGTGCGGTTGACGAGGCGGCCGGGCGCGCTGACGATGACATCGACCTGCGACACGCTGGCCCAGACGATGAAGGCAAGCAGCGCACCGGCCAGGACGTGCAGCGTGAGGCGCAGGTAGCGCGGCAGCGGCATGCGTTCGATGGCATCGGCGTCCGGCAGGAAATCCGTCTCGGTCGCCTCGCCCTCGCTGCGCTTGCGGCCCCTCAGAGGTGGCTGGTTTGCTGGTTCCATAGATGCTGGTAGGTGTCGCTGCGGGTCAGCAGCTCTTCATGACGGCCGGCGTCGGCCAGGCGGCCGCGCTGCATCACGAGGATGGAATCGGCGTTGACCAGGGTGGACAGGCGGTGCGAGATCATCACCACGGTGCGGCCCACGGCAATGCGCGACAGGTTGCGGATGAAGATCGCTTCGCTTTCCGGATCGAGCGCGCTGGCCGCTTCGTCGAGGATCAGGATGCGCGGCTTGGCCAGCAGCGAGCGGGCGATCGACAGGCGCTGCTTCTGGCCGCCGGACAGGTTCGACGCGTTTTCTTCCAGCAGCGTGTCATAGCCCTGCGGCATGCGTTCGATGAATTCGTCCGCGCCCGCCGCGGCGGCCGCTTCGGCCATTTCCTCGAACGTGGCGTCGGGCTTGGTGACCATCAGGTTTTCGCGGATCGTGCCGCGGAACAGGAAATTCTCCTGCAGCACGACGCCGATCTGGCGCCGCAGGTGCGACAGCTCGATCTCGCGCGCATCGAAGCCGTCGAAGCGCACGATGCCTTCCTGCACCGCGTACAGCCCCTGGATGACCTTGGTCAGCGTGGTCTTGCCGGAACCGCTGCGCCCGACGATGCCCACCACGGTGCCGGGCTGGATCGTGAATGCGGTGCGGTCCAGTGCGAGGCTCTGCCCGCCCGGATAGCGGAAGCTCACGTCGTCGAACCGGATTTCGCCCTTCAGCACGGGGCGCAGGCCGCCGGCGCCGGCGCGCCCTTCCGGCGCCCGGTTCATCACCTCGCCCATCATCTTTACGGACAGCGCGGTTTCCTGGTATTCGTTGACGAGGCCCACCAGCGCGATCAGCGGCGACGTGACGCGCTGCGACAGCATCTGGAAGGCGATCAGCGCACCGACCGTCAGCGTCTGGTCGAACACGTCCTGTGCGCCGACGACGATCAGCACGATCGGCATCAGCTTGCCCAGGAAATCCGTCACGGCATTGCCGACGATGGAGATCTGGCCCACGCGGAAGTGCATCGTGATCGATTCGGCCGAGCGCTGGTCCCAGCTGCGGCGCTGGTTCGGTTCGATCGCCAGCGCCTTCACGGTGCGCATGCCGTGGATGGTCTCGACCAGCATCGCCTGGCGCTGGCCTTCGGCGCTGTACAGCGCGTTCAGGCGGCGCTGGAAGGTAGGCACCATCGCCATCACGATGCCGGCGATGAGCAGCGTGAACACCAGCACGATCAGCGTGAGCTTGAACGAGTAGCTGAACAGGATGGGCAGGAACACCACCAGCGAGATCAGGTCCAGGCCCGTGAAGAACAATCGGCCGGTCAGGAAGCTGCGGATCTTTTCCAGCTGCTGCATGTGGCGCGTGATGATGCCGGCCGTGGTGGTCTCGAAATAATCGATCGGCAGCGACAGCAGGTGGGCGAATGCGCGCCGGGTCAGGCGGATGTCGATCTTGTTCGATGCGGCCAGCGTCAGCGTCTGGCGCAGGAAGCCGAACAGGGCATCGAACACGAGCGCGATGGTGATGCCGGCCGCCAGCACCCACAGCGTGGTGATGCTCTGGTGCGTCAGCACCTTGTCGATGACCAGCTGGAAGAACATCGGCGAGGCGAGCGCAAGCAGCTGCATCGCCAGGGCCGCGATGAAGATGTCGCGGAAGGCCGCTTTCTGTTTCAGGAGCTCGGGGATGAACCAGCGCAGGCCGAAAGGCTGGTTGGGGTCGGTGAGCTTGTGCTGGCGCTTGACGAACAGCACGGTGCCGCTCCACTGCGCGGTGAACGCGGCCCGCTCCATCATCGTGATCTCGGCACCGCCAGCGCCGGGATTGAGCACGGCCACCTGCGCCGCCTCCCCTTCCCCGCGGGCGCCGACGACGATGACCATGTCGCCATTGTTCAGGCGGGCCAGCAGCGGATAGACGCCGCCCTGGTTCAGCAGACCCTGCCAGCCCAGCTTGCCGACCTTGGCCTTCAGGCCGATGTCATTGGCCATCCGCAACAGCAAGCCATCGTTGGGCTCCTCGGCACCCAGTGCGTATTCGTCGATCAGGCGGTCCGGGTTGATCTGGATGCCATGGTGCTGGGCGACGGCCGTGAGGCACTGCACTGTGGTGTGGGCAAATTTATCTTGCATTGCGAGGGTCTGGATTGGACATCAACACCGCCTTGTAGCGTGCTTGCACGACGGGGCATTCTACCGCAGTCATGCTGGGGCGAAAAACAATTTCCAGCAGTATCGCGGACAAAGAAAAACGGCAAGACCCGGAGGTCTTGCCGTTCAGTCAGCATACGGCGCGTACGCCGCAGGCCTTACTTGCCGGGTGCTGCCAGGATGCCGTGGCTGCCGGACGATTGCAGCGCTTTCAGCTTCAGCGCGTCGGTGTCCGACATCGCCGAGGCTGGCGACGCCGAGCCGGCATTGAACTGGCGCATGGCGTCGGCCAGCATGCCGGCGCTGGCGCCGAGCGTCTTGCCGCTGTCGACCACGTCCAGCTTGGCGGTCGTGACTGCCGTGCTGCCGGTCTCCGCGCCGAACGATGCCATCGCCTGCTTCATGCTGCTGACACCGCTCTGCAACGGCGAGGTCGCAAAGTAGACGTCACCGATGGTATGGCTGCTGCCATCGGCCGTCTGGTAGCTCGAGCTCGCACCGACGAAGTTGCCGTTGTTTGCCGTGCCATCCTTCTGTCCATCCAGGCCGATCGACACGATGCCGCGCTCGGTCAGGCTGGTCAGTTCACCATCCTGGCTGACGCCGTCACCGTTGGCATCCACCCACACGCGCAGGTCACCGAAGGCCTTGTCGCCGGCATCCAGGACGCCGTCACCGTTGGTGTCGAGTTCACGCATGGCTTCGTAGCCGTCGGTGGCCTTCTTGCCATTGGCCAGCGTGGTGCCTGCGCCAAACAGCTCGGTGCCATCGTTGATCTTGCCATCGCCGTTGCGGTCCAGGGCCAGCAGGCCGTCGTTGCCACCCACCCAGCCGGTGTTCACTTCGGTACCGTTGCCCAGCAGGTCGAACTTGACGCCGGCCGACTTGCTGATGGTGTCGATGCCGTTGTTGTCCAGGTCCAGCACCATCGGCGTGTAATACGGCAGCGCGTTGATCTGTGCCGTCGTGAAGGCCGAGGTCTGCGCGCTGGTCAGCGCGTGCAGCTGCGACGACGTCATGGCGTGGATCTGGTTCGTGGTCAGCGCCACGATCTGCTCCGTTGTCCACACCTTGAACTGCTGCGTGGTCAGCGCAGCGAACTGCGTCGTCGTCAGCGCGGCGGCCTGCTGCGTGGTCAGCGCGGCAATCACGTTGGTGCGCAGGGCACGCAGGTCGGACGTTTCCAGCGCCTGCACGATGTCGGTCGTGAGACCGGCGAACTGCGTCGAGGTCAGCGCACCTGCCTGGGCCGTGGTCAGTGCCACCATCTGGGCCGAGTTCAGGGCATCGATCTGCGCCGAGGTCAGGGCGGCGATCGAGCGGGTCTGCAGGGCGGCGACCACGCCGGTGCTCAGTGCCGCCAGCACGCCGGTGGACAGCGCCGTCAGCTGGTTCGACGTCAGGCCGGCGGCTTGTGCCGTGGACAGGCCGACGATCTGGGCCGACGTCAGGCCGCTGCTCAGCACCGTGGTGCTCAGTGCGCCAAGCTGGCCACTGGTCAACGCGCCGATCTGCGTCGAGGTCAGTGCCGCGACCTGGTTGGAGGTCAGGCCACCGAATGCACGGGTTGAGATCGAGCGCAGGTCGGCCGTTTCGATGGCGGCGACATTCGCGGTCGACAGGGCAGCCATCTGGCCGCTGGACAGGCCGGCTGCTTGCGAGGTGCTCAGTGCCGCGATCTGGGCGGTCGTCAGGCCGGAGACGAACAGTGCCGTACCCAGTGCGCCGATCTGGCCGCTGGACAGGGCGGCGATCTGCGTCGTCGTCAGTGCCGCCGCCTGGGCCGAGCTCAGGCCGGCGATGACGCTGGTCGACAGGGCTTTCACATCCGCCGTTTCCATCGCTTGCACGATGTCGGTCGTCAGGCCGGCGATTTGTGCCGAGTTCAGGGCACCGGCTTGTGCGGTGGTCAGGGCCACGACTTGCGCCGAGTTCAGGGCATCGATCTGCGCCGAGCTCAGGCCGGCCAGGGCACGGGTCTGCAGGGCGGCCAGGTCGGCCGTTGGCAGGGCTGCCAGCACGGCGGTCGACAGGGCACCAACCTGGGTGGACGTCAGGCCGGAGGCTTGCGACGTCGTCAGGCCGACGATCTGGGCCGAGGTCAGGCCATTGGCGATCACGGACGTGGTCAGCGCGCCGATCTGGCTGCTGGT
>NZ_VLLB01000016.1 GCF_007830455.1 Pseudoduganella lurida
ACCTTCCAGTGCCATACGTGCCGAACCCTTGATGATTGGCAGGTCGTCGCCCGGGAACTCGTACTTCGAGAGCAGCTCGCGCACTTCCATTTCGACCAGTTCCAGCAGTTCTGCGTCGTCGACCAGGTCGCACTTGTTCAGGAACACGATGATGTAAGGCACGCCAACCTGACGGGCCAGCAGGATGTGTTCGCGGGTCTGCGGCATCGGGCCGTCAGCTGCGGAGCACACCAGGATCGCGCCGTCCATCTGCGCGGCACCGGTAATCATGTTCTTGATGTAGTCGGCGTGGCCTGGGCAGTCAACGTGCGCGTAGTGACGCGATGCCGTTTCGTACTCGACGTGAGCCGTGTTGATCGTGATGCCGCGTGCTTTTTCTTCCGGTGCTGCATCGATCTGGTCGTAGGCTTTCGCTTCGCCGCCGAATTTCTTCGACAGGACGGTTGCGATTGCTGCGGTCAGCGTGGTTTTGCCGTGGTCGACGTGACCGATGGTGCCAACGTTGACGTGCGGTTTGGTCCGCTCAAACTTACCTTTTGCCATTTTATTTCTTCCTTAGAACTTTGATTTAAGGTTGTCCGGCCGGGAGGGTCGCCCCCGGCCGATAAACGCTATTGTGATTTATTTTGCTTTCGCGGTCACGATCGCGTCGATAACGTGCTTCGGCGCTTCGGAGTAGTGCTTGAATTCCATCGTGTACGTTGCACGGCCTTGCGTTGCGGAACGCAGCGAGGTCGAGTAACCGAACATTTCCGACAGCGGGACTTCGGCCTTGATGATCTTGCCGCCGCCGCCCGGGATTTCGTCCATGCCCTGCACCATGCCGCGGCGGGACGACAGGTCGCCCATCACGTTACCGGCGTAGTCTTCCGGCGTTTCCACTTCCACGGCCATCATTGGCTCCAGGATGACCGGCGATGCTTTGCGGCAGCCGTCCTTGAAGGCCATCGAACCGGCCATGCGGAACGCGTTTTCGTTCGAGTCCACGTCGTGGTACGAACCGAAGGTCACGGTGACTTTCACGTCGACGACCGGGTAGCCGGCCAGCACGCCCGAATTCAGCGTCTCGCGCACACCCTTTTCCACCGCAGGGATGTATTCGCGAGGAATCACACCGCCCTTGATGGCGTCGACGAATTCGAAGCCCTTGCCCGGTTCCTGCGGCTCGATCGACAGCACGGCGTGGCCGTACTGACCGCGACCACCGGACTGCTTGACGAACTTGCCTTCGACGTCGGTGACGGCCTTGCGGATCGTTTCGCGGTAAGCCACCTGTGGCTTGCCGACGGTCGCTTCCACGCCGAATTCGCGCTTCATGCGGTCGACGATGATTTCCAGGTGCAGCTCGCCCATACCACCGATGATGGTCTGGCCCGATTCTTCGTCGGTCTTGACGCGGAACGACGGATCTTCCTGTGCCAGGCGGTTCAGCGCCAGGCCCATTTTTTCCTGGTCGGACTTGGTCTTCGGCTCAACGGCCTGCTGGATCACCGGCTCAGGGAAGACCATGCGTTCCAGGATGATCATGGCGGACGGGTCGCACAGCGTTTCGCCGGTCGTCACGTCCTTCAGGCCCACGGCAGCGGCGATGTCGCCAGCGCGCACTTCCTTGATCTCTTCACGCTGGTTGGCGTGCATCTGCAGAATACGACCCAGGCGCTCTTTACGGTTCTTGACCGAGTTCAGCACGGTGTCGCCGGAGTTCACGGTACCGGAGTACACGCGGAAGAACGCCAGCTGGCCCACGAACGGGTCGGTCATGATCTTGAAGGCCAGCGCCGAGAATTTCTCGTCGTCGGCGGCCTTGCGGGTGATCGGCTCTTCGTCGTCGTTCGTACCAGCGACCGGTGGAATGTCCAGCGGCGACGGCAGGTATTCGATGACGGCATCCAGCATGGCCTGCACGCCCTTGTTCTTGAACGCGGTACCGCACATCATCGGCACGATCTCGGAAGCGATCGTACGGGCGCGCAGCGCCTGCTTGATCTCGGCTTCCGTCAGGTCGCCTTCTTCCAGGTACTTGTTCATCAGTTCTTCGTTCGACTCGGCAGCCGCTTCGACCATCTTCTCGCGCCACTCGGCAGCGGAATCAGCCAGTTCGGCCGGGATCTCGACGTAGTCGAACTTCATGCCCTGGGAAGCTTCGTCCCACAGGATGGCCTTCATCTTGACCAGGTCGATCACGCCCTTGAAGTTGTCTTCGGCGCCGATCGGGATCTGGATCAGGACCGGGTTCGCCTTCAGGCGAGCGCGCATCTGCTCGTAGACCTTGAAGAAGTTGGCACCGGTACGGTCCATCTTGTTCACGAAGGCCAGGCGTGGCACCTTGTACTTGTTCGCCTGACGCCACACCGTTTCCGACTGCGGCTGCACGCCACCGACGGCGCAGTAGACCATGCATGCGCCGTCCAGCACGCGCATCGAACGTTCCACTTCGATCGTGAAGTCGACGTGGCCCGGCGTATCGATGATGTTGATGTGGTGCTCTGGGAAGTTGTTCGCCATGCCTTTCCAGAAGCAGGTCGTCGCGGCCGACGTGATCGTGATGCCGCGCTCTTGTTCCTGCTCCATCCAGTCCATGGTTGCTGCGCCGTCGTGCACTTCACCAATCTTGTGGTTCACGCCGGTGTAGAACAGCACGCGCTCGGTGGTGGTCGTCTTACCGGCGTCGATGTGAGCGGAAATACCGATGTTGCGGTAACGCTCGATGGGGGTCTTGCGGGCCATAATGGGATCCTAAATCTTTGAATGGACAAAACCGAGCAACATTCTTTCATGAAAAATGCGCCCGGCTTGAACAAATGGCCGGATTGCTCCGGCCGGACATATTAGAAGCGGAAGTGCGAGAACGCCTTGTTCGCTTCAGCCATGCGGTGCACTTCGTCACGACGCTTCATCGCGCCGCCGCGGCCTTCCGCGGCTTCCAGCAGCTCGCCACCGAGGCGTTGCGGCATGGATTTTTCGCTGCGCTTGTTGGCAGCTTCACGCAGCCAGCGCATCGACAGGGCCAGGCGGCGCACTGGACGCACTTCAACCGGCACCTGGTAGTTGGCGCCACCGACGCGGCGGGACTTCACTTCCACCATCGGCTTGGCGTTGTTGATCGCTGCGGTGAACACTTCCAGTGGATCCTTGCCGGATTTCGACTGGATGTGATCGAATGCACCGTAGATGATGTTCTCTGCGACCGATTTCTTACCGGACAGCATCAGAACGTTAACGAATTTGGCGACTTCGGTGTTGCCGAACTTTGGATCCGGCAGAATTTCGCGCTTGGGTACTTCACGACGACGTGGCATGTCTTTTCCTTCCTGTCTTCAGTTGAGTGCCGCATTTCAGCACTCGCGCGGGCCATCATGACCTCGCACTTACTCGGTCTCGCGACCGCCTCAACTCAAATGAATGTGCACGCAATGTGCACGGCGATTACTTCTTGGCAGCCTTGGCGCGCTTGGCACCGTACTTCGAGCGAGCCTGCTTGCGATCCTTGACGCCCTGGGTATCCAGCGAGCCGCGAACCATGTGGTAACGCACACCCGGCAAGTCTTTCACACGGCCGCCGCGCAGCAGCACGACACTGTGTTCCTGCAGGTTGTGGCCTTCGCCGCCGATGTACGAAATGACTTCGAAACCGTTGGTCAGGCGCACCTTGGCGACTTTACGCAGTGCCGAGTTAGGCTTCTTAGGAGTGGTGGTGTACACACGGGTGCACACGCCACGCTTTTGCGGGCAGTTTTCAAGTGCCGGCGATTTGCTTTTCACGACCAGAGCGGTACGTGGGCTGCGAATCAGTTGATTGATGGTTGGCATCGTTCTAAATCCAACAAAATTACTGCAGTTGACATCCCGGGCAACGAGTTATGTGCCGCCGGGGGCTAAAACCAGTCTCATGGCACCGACGCAAACAGCCACCTTCACAAAAGGCGGCTCGAAAAAGGCGTATACGAGGTGCAGGCTAAAATGAGAACTCGCGAGTATAGAGGTTCCGCAAGGCTCAGTCAACCGCTTTGCCAACCAATCGAACGGTGGACGGCGGCCGCGGCCGGCTGCCCGGCGCGGCAAAAGCACTCCATAATAGCGGCCGTCCCAATCTGTCCTGCCGAGCCACCTTGCCACGCCTGCCCCGCTTTCTGCAACTGCCGCCCTTTTCCGCCTTCGCGCCGGCACGTCGGGCCGCCGGTTCCTGGTCGTCCAGCTTTCTACTGCTGAGCTATCTGGCACTGTCCGCGGTACCGTGGATCCGCGTTCTGCTGGACAATCCCGTGCCGGAAGGCTGGCAGATCCTCGGCATCGAGATCGCCGCCTGGACCGCCGTCTGGGCCTTGTTCAGCCGTCCCGCCTGGTTCCACTGGCTGCTGATTCCCGCCTTCATGGCGCTGCCGACCGAAATCTACCTGCTGGTGTTCTACGGCCAGGGCATCTCCACGCACCACCTGGGCATCCTGGCCGAGACCAGTCCGATGGAGGCGATGGAGTTCCTCGGCAGTAAAGTCTGGACGATGCTGGCCGTGATGGCCCTCGTCGCGGCCTGGTGGGTGCTGACCTTCCGCGCCGCGCGGCAGGCCCGCCACCTGGACTGGACCGGCCCGTCGCGCTGGGTCGCCCTCGGCCTGCTGGCCGGCTTCGGACTGCTGGCGACCTATGCGTGGGAGTTCGGCGCCGGCGTGCCGCCCGCCGCTTCGGCGTCGGCCTCGGCGTCCGCATCGAAGGGCGCCAGCGGCACGCGGGGCGCGCACGTCACCGGCTGGACACTGGCGCCGCTGCCCGAATGGGCCCGCCCGCCCGTGCATTTTTCCGCCTTCATCGATTCCTGGCCGTTCGGGCTGGCCGCGCGCGGCGTCGACTTCTACCGCGAGCGGCGCTATCTCGCCGAGCTGAACGAAACCAGCCGCCGCTTCACCTTCCATGCCAACCAGCCAGCGGCGGACGACGTGCCGGAGACCGTGGTGATGGTGATCGGCGAATCGTCGCGCCAGGACCGCTGGCAGCTGTTCGGCTACGGGCGCGAGACCAACCCGCTGCTGGGCCAGGAGAAGAACCTGGTAACGCTGCCGGACGTGATCACCTCCGTTTCCGCCACCCGCCTGTCGGTGCCCGTGATCATTTCCCGCAAGCCGGCGCGCCAGAGCCTGAAGGATGGCTTCAACGAGAAGTCCTTCATCACCGCCTATAAGGAAGCGGGCTTCCGGACCTGGTGGCTGTCGAACCAGGTCTCGTTCGGCAAGTTCGACACGCCCGTCTCCGTGTTTGCCCGCGAGGCGGACGTGGTGCAGTTCCTCAACCTGGGCGGCTTCTCGAAGACCTCCAACCACGACGCCGTGCTGTTCGAGCCCCTGCGCCGGGCGATGGCCGATCCGGCGCCGAAGAAGCTGATCGTGCTGCACACGCTGGGCAGCCACTGGAACTACAGCCAGCGCTACCCGCAGGCGTTCGACAAGTGGCAGCCTTCGCTGTTCGGGGTCGACAACCCCGTCTACACGGACCTGGCCATCAAGACGCCGCTGAACAACAGCTACGACAACGCCATCCTCTACACCGACTGGTTCCTGGCCCAGGTGGTGGACCGCCTGAAGACGACGCTGACCTCCACCGCCCTGGTGTACGTGGCCGACCACGGCCAGACGCTGTACGACGGCACCTGCCGCCTCGCCTTCCACGGCCACAACACGCAGTTCGAGTTCCGCGTGCCCGCCTTCATGTGGTACTCGGACCAGTACCGCGACCGCTATCCGGACAAGGTCAAGCAGCTCCTCCGCCACCGCAAGGCGAAACTGGCAACGGAAAACATGTTCCATACGCTGCTGGACGTGGCCGACATCCGCTATCCGGACGACCGCCTCGAATGGAGCTTCCTGTCGCCCGCCTTCCAGCGCCACACCCGCTGGGTCGACAGCTACGGCTGGACCGACTACGACAACGCCACCTTGAAGGGCGACTGCCGCGAGATCATCGCGAAGAAGCCGAAGGCGCCGAAAAGCCGCTGACCGCTGCACTGCTCAGCCCGTGTCACATGGTGCCAGGCACCATGACACGAACTCATCCATGTCCTGGTGCCTGGCACCGGGACAACAGTTCAGCTCGTGTCAGGGTGCCAGGCACCATGACACGAACCCGGCAGTATCGGACGGTCGCGGACAGCGCGGACACCGGACAGCGGCGCGCCGAATCCAATGAAATCAAGCACTTGGCATCTGGCACGGTTCCTGCAGAGCATTGCGTATCTTCCACCGACCCGGCCCGACATGATCCGCGACACCTCCTTCCAGGACACCGCCCTTGCCCCGCCCCGCACGCAGGCATGGCGGCGCCGTGCGCTGATCGCTGGCGGGGCGGTCGCGCTGGTGGCCGCGTTTGCCGCCGCGGTCGGCAGCTGGCAGGCGGGCGAGCACAGCGTGGGCGCGGCGCGGCTGCGCATCGCCGAGGTCACGCGCGGCACGCTGGTGCGCGATGCCGCCGTCAATGGCCGCATCGTGGCCGCAATCAGTCCCACGCTGTATTCGACGGCGCCGTCGTCGACGGTGACCCTGCAGGTGCGCGCCGGCGACACGGTGAAGAAGGGCGACGTGCTGGCGACGCTGGAATCGCCCGACCTGGCCGACGAACTGAAGAAGGAACAATCGAGCTACCAGGAACTGGCGGCGGAGGTGGCCCGGCAGCAGATCCTGGCACGCAAGCAGAAGCTGCTGGCGCAGCGCGATGCCGACACGGCGGAGATCGAACGCCTGTCCGCGCAGCGCACGCTGGAGCGCTACGACAGCGTGGCCAACGAAGGCGTGGTCGCCAAGATCGATTACCAGAAGGCGAAGGATGCGCTGCACGCTGCCGAGATCCGCGCGAAGCACGCCACGCAGGCCTCGACCCTGGAGCAGGACGACGTGACGCTGGCGCTGCAGACCAAGACGGCCCAGCTGGCGCGCCAGAAGCTGTCGCTGGCCAATGCCCAGCGGCGCGTCGACGAGCTGACGGTGCGCGCGCCAGTCGATGGTTTCGTCGGCACGCTGAACGTGGCCAACCGCAGCGTGGTGCAGGCGAATACGCCGCTGATGACGCTGGTGGACCTGTCCGCGCTGGAAGTCGAACTCGAGGTGCCCGAGACCTATGTGACGGACCTGGGCCTGGGGATGCGCGCCGAGATCACGGTGAACGGCGCCACCGCTACCGGCAAGCTGTCGGCGCTGTCGCCGGAAGTGGTGAAGAACCAGGTGCTGGCGCGCGTGCGTTTCGATGGCGCCCAGCCGGACGGCCTGCGCCAGAGCCAGCGCGTGCAGGCGCGCCTGCTCATCGACGAGAAGCGCAACGTGCTGACGCTGCCGCGCGGCCCCTTCATGGAAGCCGAGGGCGGGCGCTACGCCTACCGGCTGCAGGACGGCGTGGCCGTACGCACGCCGATCCGCGTGGGCGCCACCAGCATCGGCGCCGTCGAGATCCTGGGCGGCCTGCAGCAGGGCGACAGGGTCGTCATCGCCGGCACCGACGCCTTCGACCATGCCCCGCGCATCCGCATCAACGACTGAACGCGTCGCTACACTCACCCACCGCATCACGTCACCGACAGGAGCCCCGCCATGCTGCGCATGCAGAACCTGAGCAAAGTCTACCGCACCCACATGATCGAAACGCACGCGCTGCGCGGCTTCGAGATCCACGTGAAGAGCGGCGAATTCGTCACCGTCACGGGCCCGTCCGGCTCCGGCAAGACCAGCTTCCTGAACATCGCCGGCCTGCTGGAGGAATTCACGGACGGCGAATACATCCTCGATGGCATCAACGTGAAAGGGCTGGACGACAATGCCCGCTCGAAGCTGCGCAACGAGAAGCTGGGCTTCATCTTCCAGGGCTTCAACCTGATTCCGGACCTGTCGCTGTTCGATAACGTCGACGTGCCGCTGCGCTACCGCGGCTTCAACGCGGCCGAGCGCAAGGAGCGTATCGAGGAAGCGCTGGCGAAGGTGGGCCTGGCCTCGCGCATGAAGCACTACCCGGCCGAACTCTCGGGCGGCCAGCAGCAGCGGGTGGCGATTGCCCGCGCGCTGGCCGGCGCACCGAAGCTGCTGCTGGCCGACGAACCGACCGGCAACCTCGATACGCAGATGGCGCGCGGCGTGATGGAACTGCTCGAAGAGATCAACGCGCAGGGCACCACGATCCTGATGGTCACGCACGATCCCGAGCTGGCCGCGCGCTCGCCGCGCAACGTGCACATCATCGACGGCCAGGTGTCGGACCTGGTGCGCAAATCACCCACGCTGGTGGCCTAGGAGCGCCGATGTTCACCTACTACCTGAAACTGGGTGCGCGCAACCTGCGCCGCAATCCCGCGCTGACGGCCCTGATGGTGCTGACGCTGGCCATCGGCGTGGCGGCCAGCGTGGCCACGCTGACGATCCTGCACGTGATGTCCGGCGACCCGCTGCCGCACAAGAGCAGCCGGCTGGTGGTACCGGCGTTCGACGTGGGAACGCTGGACCGCTGGACGCCCGGCACGCCGGCGGACGATGACCAGCACACCTACCGGGACGCGATGAACCTGCTGGCCGGCGGCCAGGGCGAACGGCGCACCGCGCTGATGGGCGTGGCCGGCCCGCTGCAGCCGGAGCGCCGCGACCTGCCGCCGTTCGACGTCGACGGCGGCGGCGCCACGCGCGATGTCTTCGCCATGTTCGAGATCCCGTTCCGCTTCGGCCAGGCGTGGAGCGCCGCGGACGACAAGGCCGGCGCGGATGTCATCGTCCTGACCCGCAAGCTGTCCGAAAAGCTGTACGGCGACGCCAATCCGGTCGGCCGGCGCGTACGCTTCAGCGGCTTCGATTTCGTCATCACGGGCGTGATGGAGCACTGGGATCCGGTACCGCGCTTCTACCGCGTGCTCGGCATGGGCGCGTTCGACCGCGAGGACGAATTCTTCCTGCCGCTGGCAAGCGCCGTGCGGCACGAGTTGCGCAACAATGGCAGCACCTGGTGCAACAAGCCGTTCGGCGCCGGCTACCAGGCGTTTCTCGACTCCGAATGCACCTGGCTGCAGGTGTGGTTCGAACTGCCGTCGGCGGCCGACCGCCCCGCCCTGCAGGACTGGCTGAACGGCTACACGGCCGAGCAGCGGCGCCTGGGCCGGCTGCCGCGCAAGGCGCCCGTCTACCTGTACGACCTGCCGGAGTGGCTGGTGCACCTGAAAGTGGTCGGCAACGACAACCGCCTGTCTGCCTGGCTGGCGCTCGGCTTCCTGGCACTCTGCCTCGTCAACACGATCGGCCTGCTGCTGGCGAAGTTCTCCGTGCGGGCGTCCGAGGTGGGCGTGCGGCGTGCGCTGGGCGCCACCCGCGGCGACATCTTCCGCCAGTTCCTCACGGAGAGCGCCGTCATCGGCCTGGCCGGCGGCGTGCTGGGCCTGCTGCTGGCGTTCGGTGCGCTGGCCCTGATCTCGCTGCAGTCGAAGGAGCTGGCGCTGGTGGCGCACATGGACTGGCTGATGCTGGCGGCCACGTTCGCGATGGCGGTCGGCGCCGCCGTGCTGGCCGGGCTGCTGCCCACCTGGCGTGCCTGCCAGGTGACGCCGGCGCTGCAGCTCAAATCCCAATAACCGCAGTTCCCACCACGGAGCCACGATCATGGAAATCCGCCCCATCCTGTCCGCCCTGCTGCGCAACAAGACCGGCCCGGTGCTGGTGGCCGTGCAGGTCGCGCTCAGCCTCGCCATCCTGGCCAACGCGCTGCACATCGTCAGCGTGCGCCAGGCAGTCGTCACCCGGCCTTCCGGCGTGGCACAGGAAGACGCCATCTTCACGCTGAAGGTCGGCAACGCGAACGTGAACGCCGGCTTCAACGAGCTGCGCTCCAGCCAGGAGCGCCACCTTGCCCTGCTGCGCGCCCTGCCCGGCGTGGCTGCCGCCGCACAGATCAACCAGGTCCCCCTGTCGACCTCCGGCAACGTCACCAGCATGTCGACCGATCCGAAGCGGGAGCAGGAGCCGGTCGGCGTGTCCTACTACGTGTCGCCCGGTGGACTGATCGATACCTGGGGCCTCAAGCTGGTCGAAGGACGCGCCTTCCTGCCGGCCGAGACGATGGAGATCGAGGTCGGGAAAAGCATGGACAAGCCGGACGTCGTCATCGTCACGAGGGCGCTGGCACGCAAGCTGTGGCCGGCGGGCGGCAGCCATGTGGGCAAGCTGGTCTACTTCGGCGGCGGCGACAGCAGCGCGCGTGTCGTCGGCGTGCTGGAGCGCCTGCAGACCACCACCGGCCAGGTCGACGAGGAAGGGGAATGGTCGATCCTGCAGCCGCTGCGCCGCGTCGCCGCCGGCGCCGCCTACACCGTGCGCGCCGCACCGGGCCAGCGCGACCGCGTGATGGCCGAAGCCGAAGCGGCGCTGCGCAAGGAGGCCAACAACCAGGTTGTGATCCATGCCAAGACGTTCGACCAGGTGCGGGCCGACCGCTACCGCGCCGACCGCGGCCTGGCCTGGATGCTGGTCGCCGTCAGCGTGCTGCTGGTGCTGGTGACGGCCAGCGGCATCGTCGGCATGGCCAGCCTGTGGGTCACGCAGCGCCGCAAGCAGATCGGCGTGCGCCGCGCGCTCGGTGCGCGCAAGGTGGACATCCTGCGCTACTTCATCACCGAGAACGTGATGATCACCAGCGCGGGCGTGGCGGGCGGCGTGCTGGGCGCGCTGGCGCTGAACCACCTGCTGGTCACGCGCCTGGAACTGGCGCGGCTGCCGCCCGGCTACCTGCTGGCCGGCGCCGCCGTGTTCTTCGTGCTCGGCATCGCCGCCGTGTATGGCCCGGCATGGCGCGCCGCCAGTACCTCGCCGGCCATCGCCACCCGCGGGGTCGTTTGAACCCCGGCACCGATGGTATGCTCGCGCCATGCCCACCGTACTGATCATCGACGACAACGCCGCCATCGCCATGGCGCTCGACGTGCTGTTCTCGCTGCACGACATCGACACGCTGCGCGCCGCATCGCCGCAGGAAGGCCTGGCGGTGCTGGAGCGCGCCGGCGCCGTCATCGACCTGGTGATCCAGGACATGAACTTCACGGCCGACACCACCTCCGGCGCGGAAGGCGTGGCGCTGTTCCGTGCGATCCGCGCCCGCCATCCCGACCTGCCGGTGATCCTGCTGACGGCCTGGACGCACCTCGATGCGGCGGTGGACCTGATCAAGGCCGGCGCCGCCGACTACCTGGCCAAGCCGTGGAACGACCACCGCCTGATCGCCACCGTGAAGAACCTGCTGGAACTGGGCCAGGCCAACCGCGCGCTGCGCCAGCGCCTGCAGGGCGACCTGCGGCAGCGCCGTGAACTGGAACAGCATGACCTGCGCGGCCTGGTGTGGCAGGACCCGGCCACCGAACGGGTGATCCACCTGGCCTGCCAGGTGGCGCGCGCCGATGTGCCGGTGCTGGTCAGCGGCCCGAACGGCACCGGCAAGGAACGCATCGCCGAGATCATCCAGGCCAACTCGCCGGTGGCGCACGGTCCGTTCGTGGTGCTCAACTGCGGCGCGCTGCCGGCCGAGCTGATCGAGGCCGAGCTGTTCGGCGCCGATGCGGGTGCCTACACGGGCGCGTCGAAGGCCCGGGAAGGCAAGTTCGAGGCGGCCGATGGCGGCACGCTGTTCCTCGACGAGATCGGCAACCTGCCGCTGGCCGGCCAGATGAAACTGCTGCGCGTGCTGGAAACGGGCCGCTTCGAGCGCCTCGGCTCGAACCGCGAACGCCAGGTGCAGGTGCGCATCGTCAGCGCCACCAATGCCGACCTGCCGGCAATGATCCGTGCCGGCACCTTCCGCGAAGACCTGTATTACCGCCTCAACGTGATCGAGCTGAAGCTGCCGGCGCTGGCGGCCCGGCCCGGCGACGTGCTGCCGCTGGCGCGCCACTTCCTGGGCGGGGAGAAGCGCCTGCGCCCGGACGCGGAGGCGGCGCTGCTGGCGCATTCCTGGCCTGGCAATGTGCGCGAGCTGAAGAACGTGATGGCGCGCGCGCGGCTGCTGGCCAGCGGCAGCGAGATCGGTGCGGCCGACCTGGGCCTGCCGCCGGCACCCGTGGCAGCCGTGGCGCCTTTGCCCGACGTGGAACCGGACCGCGACGCGATCGCCGGTGCCCTGGCGCGCGCCAGTGGCGTGGTGGCGCAGGCCGCCGCGGAACTGGGGCTGTCGCGCCAGGCGCTGTACCGCCGCATGGAGCGGCTCGGCATCGCGCGGCCCTGATGGCGGGGCAACCGGCGTCCGGCACGGGCCGGCGGCCAGCGCGCTTCCGCGTTTCCCTGCTCGTGCGCTGGTCCGCGCTGGTCGGCACGCTGCTGGCCGCCGCCGTCGTGTTCGCGCTGGTGCTCGACCGGTATCTCCCGCCTGGCCTGCCGCACCGTCCCGTGCTCGTCGTGGCGCTCTGCCTGCTGGGCACCCTGCCGCTCGCCGTGCTGGTCATCCGCGCCCACCTCGCGCCGGCCCTGTCGCTGTATCGCGCGCTGGCCGGCACCGTCACGAGCTACCGCGACGGCGACTTTTCCTTCGGCCTGCACTGGCCGCACGACGACGAACTGCGCGACCTGGTCGACGGCCACAATGCGCTGGGCGAAGTGCTGCGCGAGCAGCGCCTGAACCTGGTGCAGCGCGAACTGCTGCTCGACACGATGGTGCAGAACACGCCGGTGGCCATGCTGCTGGTGGCCGATGGCGTGGCCGAGAAGAAGCCCGAGAAGCAGGACGACGGCGCCGCCATCGTCTACGCGAACATCGCGGCGCGCCACCTGCTGGGCGAGGGCCGCAAGCTGGAAGGCCAGCGCCTGCCCGCCGTGCTGGAGCGCGCCGCGTCGGCCCTGCGCGAAGCCGTGGCGCGCGGCGGCGACGGCCTGTTCACCATCGGCGAAGGCGAGACCGAGGAAGTGTTCCACCTGGCGCGGCGCCGCTTCAACCTGAACGGGCGGCGCCACGAACTGCTGCTGCTGCGCCAGCTGACGCTGGAACTGCGCCGCCAGGAGGTGCAGACGTGGAAGAAGGTCATCCGCGTGATCAGCCATGAGCTGAACAATTCGCTGGCGCCATTGACGTCGCTGGCCCATTCCGGCGCGGAGCTGGTGCGGCGCGGCCAGGTGGAGCGCCTGCCGCAGATCCTGGCCACGATCGAGGAGCGCACGCGGCACCTGGAGAGCTTCATCCTGGGCTACGCCCGTTTCGCCAAGCTGCCGGCACCGCGCCGGGAAGCGCAGGCGTGGGCACCGTTCCTGGAGCGGCTGGCCGCGCAGGCCACCTTCATGCTGGCCGCGGAACCGCCCGCCGAGCCGGCCGCGTTCGACGCCGCGCAGCTCGAACAGGCCCTCCTGAACCTGGTGAAGAACGCCCACGAATCCGGCTCGCCGGCAGGCGCCGTCACGCTGGAAATCCGCCACCTGCAGGGCATGGCACGGATCGACGTGCAGGACCGCGGCCCCGGCATGAGCGACACGGTGCTGGCCAACGCACTGGTGCCCTTCTATTCGACCAAGCGCAGCGGCACGGGCCTGGGGCTGGCGCTGGCGCGCGAGATCGCCGAGGCGCATGGCGGGCGCATCACGCTGGCCAACCGCGCCGGCGGCGGCCTGGCCGTGACGCTCATCCTGCCGGTCGAAGGCAGCGGCGCGGCGCACTAGGAGGTGCCGCGTTCGAACGCGTCGGCGCGCTTGACGAATTGAGGGTCCGCACGCGGGCACGACAAAGCCCGGCCGGCGCTGCCGGGCAATCCTATTGTGTCCTTTGGGCGGTCCGCGGTGGACTGCCATTTTCTACGGGGACCATCATGAAACCGAGCATGCAACATCTTGCTGGCAGGTCGCTGCGACGGGCGGCACTGGCCATCGCGCTGCTGGCGGGCGGCGCCGTCCAGGCGGACGACATCGTCACCAACGTCAACCTGGGCGGCGACGTGCCCGGCGTACTGTCCGGCGGGTTCGGCGTCACGCACCTGGAAAGCGGCGCCTTCGAGGACAGGATCCACCTGTCACCCACCAGCGGCAGCTGGTTCGTCGATTCGTCCATCATCACGGTGGGCCTGCAGCCGGCCACGAACCTCGATTTCACGGCGGCGGACATCAACGGCTACGCCATGACGCTGACCGCGCCGGGGATTTTCGAGTACGGCTCGCTGATCGGCCAGGGCCCCATCACGGGGCCGCTGGTGCTCACCGTTCATGGCAATGTGCAGGGGATCGGCGGCGTGGCATCGGCCAGCTACGGCGGCACCGTCAATATCAGTCCGATACCGGAACCATCGACGGGTGCGATGTTGTTGGCTGGCATGGGGCTGGTGGCATATATTTCCCGGCGGCGACGTAATTAGTGCCTAAAAGCAGCGAAAATACGCTAAAAGATGCCAGAACGAAATTTTCGGCATCTTTTAGCATATAAATGTGTAACATTCTTAAGATACGATTGACTCAAGCTTAGAGCTCGCTTAACTTAGCGCTTCGACAAGAATGTCAATCAATTGAGGAAACACATGAACCTGAAATCACTCGTCCTGGCCGCCGCCCTCCTGCCTGCCGCCATCGGCTCCGCTTACGCTAACGACTACACGTCGCCGGTCATCGACCTGGCGGGCGGTCCGACCCAGTGGTCGACGTTCTTCGGCGCGACCCACACCGCTGGCGCGTTCACCGATACGTACACGTTCAGCTACTCGGGCGCCGATGCAGTCGCTCGCGGCCACTTCCTGAACACCGGCTTCCTGGGCATGTTCGACATCGACTTCACGTCGGCCACGCTGAACGGCACCGCCCTGAACACGTTCAACCTGGGCACGCCACTGCTGTCGGCCTCCGGCTCGCTGTTCAACGAAGTGCCGGTCGACGGTCTGGTGACCCTGGTCATCAAGGGCAACACCAAGAGCGATATCGCCAGCTACGCCGGCACGCTGAACCTGGTGTCGGCCGTGCCGGAACCAACCACCTACGGCATGCTGCTGGGTGGCATGGGCGTGCTGGCCTTCCTGGCCCGTCGCCGCAAGCAGAAGTAATCCGGATTCATTCCGAACAAAGGCGCTCCGGCGCCTTTTTTTACGCCCGCTGGCGATGCTGGCGTGGGCTGGTAAACTCACGCCATGCAGAACCTCCGTTTCGACCAGCCTGGCCACCCTCCCGCCACCATCACCGAATTCCAGGGCGTACGCTCGCTGCACCTCGGCACCTCCTGGGTGCAGGGCGCCATGCGCCTGGCGAAGCCCGATGCCATCGAGCTCGAATACGTGCAGATGATGATGATGTGGATGCTGTTCGTCGAGCAGCCACGCGCCATCGCGCAGCTGGGCCTGGGCAGCGCCGCACTCACCAAGTTCTGCTACCAGCGCTTCCCGCAGGCGCGCGTGGCGGCGGCCGAACTGAATCCGAACGTGATCGCGATCTGCGCATCGCAGTTCGGCCTGCCGCCCAACGATGCGCGGCTGGACGTGCGCGAGATGGATGCGCTGGACTTCGTCAACGACCCCGCCAACCATGGCCGCTTCGACGTGCTGCAGGTGGACCTGTACGACGAGGAAGCCCGCGGTCCCGTGCTCGACTCCCCCGAGTTCTACCAGGCTTGCAGCGACTGCCTTGCCGAAGGCGGCGTCATGACCGCCAATGTGTTCGGCGAATTCGACAACTACGACCGCAACCTGCAGCACATGGCGCTGGCGTTCGACGCGGTGGTGTGGCTGCCCGAGGTACACGATGCGAACATCGTGGTGGTGGCGTTCAAGAATGCGCCCGTGCTGGATTTCTCGGTGCTGTACGAGCGCGCCGCGGCCATCCGCAAGACCTACAACCTGCCGGCGAAGAAGTGGGTGGACGGCCTGAAGGAGTGGATGCTGGACCAGGCGTAGCCGGCCGCATGCGGGCACCGGCTTGCGCCCTGCAATTGTTGCAGAAAGGTTACATCGATCCCGATTTTCCAGCCACAAACGTGCCGAAGGGACAAGAGAATACGGGAGAGCCCGATATAAATCGAGCAATATTTTCACCCCGTCCATTCGACGCAACACCCATGTTACAACTTTGTTACGGGGCGGTTAGACTCAGCGCGGAACACCTCACCGCATGCTTCGCTAACCATACTACCGACGACAAAGACACATGAAGCAGACCACCTACCGCCGCACCGTACTGGCCAGCGCCGCACTGCTGCTGGCCGCCCAGGGCTACGCTCAAAATGCCGCCGCCCAGAATGCCTCTGCCGATCCCCAGGCCGAGCAACAAAGTGTGGTCGTGCTGGGCTCGCGCTCGGCGGCCCGTACCGCCCTCGACACCGCCGCGCCGGTGGGCCTGATCAACGTGAAGGACATGCAGACGGCCGGCCCGCTGGAACTGGGCAAGCTGCTGCAGACGCTCGACCCGTCGTTCAACTTCTCGTCGACCTTCATCAGCGACGGCACCGACATCATCCGCCCCGCCACCCTGCGCTCGCTGGGCCCTGACCAGCTGCTGGTGCTGATCAACGGCAAGCGCCGCCACCAGCAGGCGCTCGTCAACGTGCAGCAGACGGTGGGCCGCGGTTCGGCCGGTACCGACATCAACGCGATCCCGCTGTCCGCCATCCACCATATCGAGGTGCTGCGCGATGGCGCCGCCGCGCAGTACGGTTCCGATGCGATCGCCGGCGTGATCAACATCGTGCTGAAGTCGAACATCAACGAAACGCAGGTCTCCGGCCAGCTGGGCACCACGTCCGAAGGCGATGGCGACATGATCTCCGGCAGCGTCAACCGCGGCTGGGCGCTGGGCACCGATGGCGGCTACATCAACGTCTCCGTGGAAGGCCGCAGCCGCAAGGAAACCAATCGCGCCGGCCTCGATACGGCGCGCACCGATCCGCCCCGCGTCACGCAGCGCATCGGCGACAGCGATGCCAAGGATGCCTACCTGTGGGCCAATGCCGCGCTGCCGGCCGGCGCCGGCGGCGAGTTCTACGCGTTCGGCGGCGCCTCGAAGCGCAAGGGCGATTCGTCCGGCTTCTTCCGCCCGGCCGGCGACGACCGCACCGTGGCCGCCGTGTACCCGGACGGCTACCTGCCGAACATCCGCACCACGGTGAAGGATGCCTCGCTGGCGGTGGGCTTCCGCCAGGACCTGCCGAACGACTGGAAAGCCGACGTCTCCATCACCCACGGCCGCAGCGAACTCGACTTCCACGAGAAACAGACGATCAACGTCAGCTACTGGTACGAGCCCCGCCCGAACGGCGGCATCTATGGCGAATCGCCACTGGAAGCCGATACGGGCAAGCTGAAATTCAACCAGACCACGTTCAATGCCGACCTGAAGGGTCCCCTGACGACGGGACCGAACGGCCTGTTCTTCGCCACCGGCTTCGAGTGGCGCCGCGACGGCTACGAGATCGTGGCGGGCGACCCCGTGTCCTACCAGTACGGCCGCACCAACAACCCGGGGATCCAGATCCTGACGCCGGCCGGCACCATCGCCGGTTCCGGCACGCAGGGCTTCCCGGGCTACACGCCATCCACCGAGGTCGACGCCAGCCGCCACAACATCGCGCTGTACGGCGAACTGGAATGGCGCCCGGCCGACACGCTGGTGCTGAGCGGCGCGGCGCGCTACGAAAAATACTCGGACTTCGGCAACACCACCACCGGTAAAGTCACCGCGCGCTGGGATCCGTCGAAGCAGGTGGGCGTGCGCGGCAGTTATTCGTCCGGCTTCCGCGCCCCGGGCGTGCAGCAGGCGTTCTACAGCTCCGTGTCGACCAACCTGAACGCCGCCGGCGTGCTGACCGAAACGCTCACGGCGCGCCAGGACAGCGCCGTCACGCGTGCGCTGGGCATCGCGCCGCTGAAGGAGGAAACCTCGCGCAATGCCAGCGTGGGCCTGGTGCTGCGGCCCCTGCCGAACTTCTCGCTGACGGCGGACCTGTACCAGATCAAGATCAAGGACCGCATCGTGTTCTCCAGCACGATCGCGCCGGAAGCGAACGGCGGGCCGATCGCCAATGTGCTCACGCCGCTGAAGGTGGGCCAGGCGCAGTTCTTCACGAACGCCGTCGACACCAAGACGAAGGGCCTGGACATCGTGGCCGAGCACACCACGCGCTGGACCGGTTCCACGCTGGTGCTGTCCGGCCAGCTGGGCTTCAACAAGACGGAAGTGACGGGCCGCCACTCCACCTCGTCGATCCTGACGGGCGAGCAGCTGTTCGACGCCTCGCAGGTGACGCTGATCGAGCACGGCCAGCCGCGCAAGCACCACGTGCTGTCGGCCGACTACACCACCGGCCCTTGGAACGGCAATGTGCGCGCCAACTACTACGGCGAGGTGCAAGGCCAGGGCTTCACGCCGGGCTTCATCCAGACCTGGGAAGGCAAGTGGATCGCCGACATGACGCTGCGCTACAGCTTCACGAAGAAGCTCAGCGCGCAGTTCGGCGTGAACAACGTGTTCGACACCTATCCGACGGAGTGGGACAAGACGCGCGCCGCACCGTTCCCGCAGCTGGGCTTCACGCGCTGCTGGGAGACCTGCCCGTTCGGCATCAACGGCCGCAGCCTGTACGTGCGGGGTGACTACGCCTTCTGACGGCGCGGCGCCTGACGCACCCGAAGCGCCGGCTTGCCGGCGCTTTTCTTTTGCGCGTCCGGCGTGCCTCGTGCATTACTCTGGTATGCGGCCAGGTGGATCACGGCCGCCAGCCGTTTCACCAGGTCATCCATCTGCCCGGCCGGCACCTGCGCGTAGCCCAGCATGAGGCCATTCCACTGCGCGTTCCACTGGCCAGTGTTGCCAGGCGCCTCCCCCACCGCGTGCGCCGACAGCGCATTGACGATGATGCCCTCCTCCCGCGCCCCCGCGCGAATCGCGTCATCGTGCAGCGCATCGGGCAGGCGCAGCGACAGGTGCATGCCGGCCGAGGCGCCGTGCACTTCGGCGATGCTGCCCAGGTGCTGCCCGAGCGCCGCCACCAGCGCATCGCGCCGCTGCCGGTACAGGCGGCGCATGCGGCGCAGGTGCAGCGCGAACTGGCCGCTGCGCAGGAAAGCGGCCAGCGCCAGCTGCTCGGCCGGCCGGCCGCTCGATGCCGACTGCGCGCGCATCACAGCCAGCGCCGGCGCCAGTGCCGCCGGCACCACCAGGTAGCCGATGCGCAGGGCCGGGAACATCGTCTTGCTGAAGGTGCCGCTGTACAGCACCGGTGCATCGTCGGCCAGGCCCTGCATCGCCGGCAGCGGCGGGCCATCGTGGCGGAACTCGCTGTCGTAGTCGTCTTCGATGATCAGCGCGCCGGCGCGGCGGGCACCGTCCAGCAGGGCCAGGCGCCGCGGCAGCGACAGCACGGTGCCCACCGGGTACTGGTGCGATGGCGTGGTGTAGATAAGGCGGGGCCGGCGCGTCTTCCAGTCATCCGCCGCGGGTGCCATGCCATCGCCGTCCACAGCGATGCCTTCCACCGCCAGCTCGGCGGCGCGGAAGGCCGCCAGCGCGCCCTGGTAGCCGGGGTTTTCCATCCAGACGGTCTCGCCGCGGTCGGCGAAGGCGCGCGCGCACAGGTCCAGCGTGGCCTGGCTGCCGTCCGTGATGAACACCTGGTCCGCCTCGCACACCACGCCGCGCGAGGCGCGCAGGTAATCGGCGATCGCCGCGCGCAGCGCCGGTTCGCCGGCCGGGTCGCCGTAGTTCAGCTGCGCCGCGTCGAGCTCGCGCCAGGCGCGGTCCAGCAGGCGGCGCCAGTGCGCCAGCGGAAAGGCGGCCAGGTCCGGCACGCCCGGCACGAAGGCCGCGCCGCTGCGTGCGCCGGCCACCATGCGCCGCAGGTCCAGCGCACGGCGTGCCAGGCCCGCTTCCGGCACGGCCGCCGCATTGCGCCGTGGCGGCTTCACCGCACCGTTGTCGATGCGCGCGACCACCGTGCCACGCCGGTCCGGCACCACGAAGCCTTCGCTGGCCAGCTGCTCGTAGGCATACAGCACCGTGTTGCGTGCCACGCCCAGTTCGGCCGCCAGCGCGCGCGTGGCCACCAGCCGCGTGCCGGGCGCCAGCGTGCCGGCGCGGATCGCGTGGCGCAGGCATTCGTGCAGCAGGCGCTGGCGCGGCCAGCCATGGTGGCCGTGCTCGCGGCCGAACGAAGACAGCAGCAGCGCATAGTCCATCGTGGTTCCATCTTTTGATGCGCTCCTGGACCTGTTCCGGGAGCCAGCCAGGCCATTATAGTGGGCTGCATCACGACCATTCCACCACCGCCATTCATCCATGATCGGAGAGCATGAACACCCAGTCCCCTTCCCCGCGCACGCAAGTCAAACGGTCCGCGCACAATGCCAGCTACGAGCCCGCCCTGCTGCATGCCATCCTCGATGCGGCCTGGATCTGCCACATCGCCTTCGGGGATGCGAAGGGCATCCACTGCATTCCCACCGCGTGCTGGCGCAGCGGCGAGTACCTGTACATCCATGGTTCCAACGGCAGCCGCATGGTCAGGCAGCTGCTGGAACAGGAGTGCTGCGTGACGGTCACGCACGTGGACGGCCTGGTGCTGGCGCGCGCCGCGTTCAACCATTCGATGAACTACCGCAGCGCCGTGATCTATGGCCGCTTCGAGCTGGTCGAAGACGCCGGCAAGCGCGCCGCGCTCGATGCGTTCATGGCGCACCTGGTGCCGGGCCGCGAGCACGAAGCACGCCCCGGCAACGACCGGGAATTCGCCGCCACGACGGTGCTGCGCCTGCCGCTGGCGGAAGCCGCCTGCAAGACGCGCACGGGTCCGCCGAAGGACGACGAGGCGGACCTGGCGCTGCCCGTCTGGGCCGGCGTGCTGCCGCTGCGCGCGGCCGGCGGGGTACCGGTACCCGCGGAAGGCTGCACGACGCCGGCGCCGGCGTACGTGAGCGGCTGGCAGGATCGCCCGGACAACTAGGAAGCCCAGGACAGCCGGCTTAGAGGACGCTTGACCGCGCGATGTTTATTGCACATCATCGGCGGCACGCAGCCGCCGGCTGCATCAAGGAGACCCGCATGAAATTCATACTCGCCGCCGTACTGGCAGCCAGCTGCAGCGCCGCCGCCATGGCCGCACCGGCGCAGGACCAGGCATTGCAGGCCGCGCTGGCCGGCAGCCAGCGCACGCCGGACAACGTCAAGCGTGACACCTACCGCCACCCGTATGAAACGCTGACGTTCTTCGGCATCCGGCCGGACATGACGGTGGTGGAGCTGTCGCCGGGCGGCGGCTGGTACACGGAGATCCTGGCGCCCTACCTGCGCGACAAGGGCAAGCTGATCGCGGCCGGCGCCACGCCCGATTCGAAGTCGGCCAACGTGGCGAAATCGGGCGAGCGCTTCAAGGCGCGCCTCGATGCGAATCCCGGCGCCTTCGGCAAGGTGCAGCTGGGCGCGTTCGAGCCGGCCAACGGCGTCTATACGTATGCGCCGGCCGGCAGCGCAGACATGGTGCTCACGTTCCGCAACATCCACAACTGGATGGAAGATGGCGATGCGCGCCTGAAGGCAGTCTTCAAGAGCGCGCACGAGGCGCTGAAACCGGGCGGCGTATTCGGCGTCGTCGAGCACCGCCTGCCCGCGGCGAAAACGCAGGATGCCAGCGCATCGAGCGGCTACGTGCACGAGGCCTATGTGATCAAGGTGGCCGAAGCGGCCGGCTTCAAACTCGAGGGGAAATCGGAGGTGAACGCCAACCCGAAGGACACGGCCGACCATCCGGGCGGCGTGTGGGCGCTGCCGCCGACCTATGCGAACAAGGATGCGGACCGGGCGAAGTATGCGGCGATCGGCGAGAGCGATCGCATGACGCTGAAGTTCGTGAAGCGCTAGGCTTCACGGACCGGTGAAGATGGATCAGCGAGCCTTGCGCTGGAGGCGGCTCATCAGGGTACAGAAGGCCACGAAGACCACCACCATGGAGCCGCACACCGCGGCTACCGACAACATCAGCTCGTTCATGCTCACGCAACTTTCACTCTATGACAACAACGAGATTATGCTGCATTTGCACATGAAACATTCTCACTGAAACTCACTGTTACAACCATTTACTTGTTTCTTTTCATCACCAGCGGCTTGTGCAGTGCGATATGCGTGCTTCCCCTGCCAACGCGCGTGCTTCTCGACATATCGGACCGGCGCCCGGCCTTGCAAACCAGTGTTGCAAATCGGTTCCGCCGGGCTGTTCCGATACGCCGCGCGTGACTGCTAGTCCGGCGTGGCGGCCGTCGCAGCCTTCACCGGCGTCAGCGCCAGGTCATGGAAGTCGTAGCTGAAGTCCGTCTCGTCCGAGATGGCGGCCATCTTCACCCGCTCGATCGAGCCGTCCGCATTCAGGGCGAACGTCACGTAGGCATCCGCGTTGAAGTTGCGCTCCTTCCAGCGCACGATGAAGGTGTCGTGCTGGAAGTGCTCCAGTTCGCCTACCAGGTCCGGCGTGCGCGTGAAGGCCAGCACCTGCTTCCGGCCTTCGTGGCGGATGACGACCTTGCCGTACCACGGGTCCGTGTACTCGCCGTCATACGCTTCGCGCGGCAGCGAAGGCTTCGACCCGGCGGCACGCGCGGCCTTCGCCTTGCCCTGCTTTTCCTGGTCCTTGCGGTGCGTCTCCTGTTCCTGCGCCGCGTAGACGCCGATCCAGTCGGTCGGCGCCACGCCCAGGTAGTGATCGAGGATGCGCCACTGCAGCGCCGTCATCGCGCTGCCGTTTTCCGCATTCGTGAAGATGGCCACGCCCAGCTTCTCCTCCGGCATCATCAGCACGCGCGAATAGAAGCCCTGCAGCGCGCCGCCGTGCAGCACCAGCTTCTTGCCGCGGTAGTCGCGGATATTGAAGCCCAGGCCGTAGAAATTGAAGTTGGCGCGGGTGGCGGCCAGTGCCCCCTTCGGTTCACCCACCTTCATCGGCGTGACGGGCGACCAGATCTCGCGGCCCTGCGCGGCACTGAACAGGCGCTTGTCCGAACCGGCCACCTCGCCGCCGGCCAGCAGCACGTTCATCCACTTCGCGATGTCTTCGGCGTTGGTGTCGATGCCCACGGCGCCCACGGCATTATCGACCGGCATCGGCTTGACGACGGCCGCCTTGCCATCGATCCTGCTGTGCGGCGCCGAGTAGTCAGGCGAGCGCAGCATCGCGGCCACGCTCGTCGTGGTGGCCGTCATGCCCAGCGGCGCCAGGATCCGTTCCTGCACCGTGTCGCCCCAGCTCTTGCCGGTTTGTTGCGCGATGATGCGGCCCGCCACGATGTACAGCAGGTTGTCGTACGCGTAGGCGGAGCGGAAGCTGGTGGAAAGCTTCACGTAGCGCAGGCGCTGGATGATCTCGTCCGTCGAGAACGTCGTGGTGGGCCACCACAGCAGGTCGCCGGCACCGAGACCCAGGCCGCTGCGGTGCACCAGCAGGTCGCGGATCGTCATTTCCTGCGTCACGTACGGGTCGTGCATGCGGAAGTCCGGCAGGTACTTGATGACGGGATCGTCCCACTTCAGTTTTCCTTCGTCCACCAGCTGCGCCAGCGCGACGGCCGTGAAGGCCTTCGAGTTCGAGGCGATCTCGAACAGCGTCTTGCCGGTGACGGGTGCCGGATCGCCTTTCCTGCGCACGCCGAAGCCCTGCGTGGCGACGACCTTGCCGTCCTTGACGATGGCGATCGCGATGCCGGGCACGTCGAACGTCTTCAGGGCCAGGTTGACGTCGCGGGCCAGGTCGAAAGCGGGTGCCGTGGCGGCGGTGGTTGCAGTGACTGCATCGGCCGCGCCGGCGAACGGCATGGCAAGGGCGGCGCAGGCGCACAGCACCAGCGCGGCCAATGGTTTCTTGAGGATCATGGTGGCCTTATTTCTTCAGCAGCTTGTCGACGGATTTCTGTGTTTCGGGGTGGTAGTGCGCGCGCGCCTTGGCATAGACACCCTTCGCCCAGGCGGCATCCTGCGGATTCTTCAGCAGCGCCGTGTACAGCGGCAGCACGAACTTCTGGCGGCCCACGCTCATCAGGAAAGCGTTGAGCTGCTCGCGCACGTCGTAGCCGGCATGGACGGAGGCCAGGTAGAAGCGGTACGCGATCTCGTTGTTCCTGCTGTTCTTGAGATTGAACGTCTGGTCCAGTTCGCGCAGCTGCGCCACGCTGGCCTTGCCGTCGATGTCGTTCAGGAAGTGCATCCATTCGGTGGCGATCCAGCTGCGCGCCGTCAGGTCGGCGGTGGGCTGCTCGCCCTTCAGCCACGCATCGCGCTGCGCATCGACCGCGAGGAAGCGCTGCGAGACCACGCGCTTGGCATTGGCCGGAATGCCGGGACCATACAGCCACTCGTCGAGTTCGGCCTGCGTGATCACTTCGGGGTGCTTGTCCAGCAGGTTGGTGCGCAGGTAGGCCAGGAACTGCTCGGTCGTCGCCGACTGGAATGCATGCTGGTCGAACCAGCCGCGCAGGAACGGGTCGAACACCTCGCGGCCGGCGCGCTGCTCGAGCGTGCGCAGGAACCACGCGCCCTTCGGGTAGGCCAGGCCTTCGTCCGTGTAGGTGTTCGGGTTGACGTCCGGATCGCGGCTGACCAGCGCCTGCTTCGCGGCCGGGATGTCCTTCAGCGAGGCGATGGCTTCTTCCTGCTCCACCTGCAGGTTCATGTCCGCCACTTCGGCGCCGTACAGCGTCTCGAGGATGCGCGTCGTCACGTAGGTGGTGAAGCCTTCGTTCAGCCACCAGTGCTTCCACGAGGCGTTCGTGACGAGGTTGCCGGACCACGAGTGCGCCAGCTCATGGGCGATCAGGTCGTTCAGGCTGCGGTCGCCGGCGATCATCGTGGGGGTGAGGAACGTCATGCGCGGGTTTTCCATGCCGCCGATCGGGAACGAGGGCGGCAGCACGATCATGTCGTAGCGCCCCCACCGGTACGGGCCGTAAAGCGCCTCGGCGGCGGCGATCATCTTCTCCGTGTCGGCCAGCTCGAAGGCGGCCGCTTCGATGCGGGCCGGTTCGGCGTAGACGGCCGAGCGCGGGCCGATATTGCGCACGTCGATCTCGCCGATCGCAATCGCCAGCAGGTAGGAAGGAATCGGCTGCGGCATGCGGAACGTCCAGCCGCCCTTGCCCGTGCCGTTCTGGTCGTTCTCGGCGCTCATCACCACGCGCATGCCGGCCGGTGCCTGCACGCGCGCGGCGTAGGTGAAGCGCACGGCCGGCGTGTCCTGCACCGGCGCCCAGGAACGGGCATCGATCGATTCGGACTGGCTGAACATGAAGGGGCGCTTGCCGGACAGCGTCTGCGCCGGCGTCATCCACTGCAGCGCACTGGCGGTGGGCGCCGTGTGGTAATACACGCGCACCTTCTTCGGCTGGTTGCGCAGCGAGATGCGCAGCGCCTGGCCCTTCTTCGGATCGGCCTTGTCCAGCATGTACGAGGCGGCCACCCACTTGCCGGCCGCGTCCTGCACCTGCACGCGCGCGATCGACAGCTGGCGCGTGTCGAGCACCAGCGTGCGGGCATTGCGGTCGATCCAGTTCAGCGTCAGTTCGGCGTAGCCCGTCAGCGTCTTGCGTGCGAAGTCGGCCTTCAGGTCGAGGAACAGGTCGGTGGTGCGGACCTCGTTGTAGCGGGCGTAGCTGAGCGGGTCCTGGGCATGGGCGGCCGTGGCCAGCAGCGCGAACGCGGCGGACAGCGTGGCCGAACGCACCAGGCGCAAAGAAGGTTGTCGCATGTGCTTCCTTTAAAAGTGTGTGCCGCCCGCGCGGGATCGCCGGCGCGGGCGCGGTGGAGGATAGCATATGCGATGCGGTTTTCTGGCCCCCGCCGGGCACCTCTGCTATCATGGCGACCGTTCTTTGGGGAGTAGCCTCCTGTGCTGCGCCGGCATCGTCGGCATGGACAGAACCTGCATCAACATGATCGGCCCGCAGGCCGTGGTGCAGGTGGCCGCAAGCATCGTCTTGCCGGCCTGGCGAGACCAATGATCCACGGGCGGCCCATTACTTGCACCAGGGGCCGGAGCTGCGCGTGGATCTTTGGTGAATTTCCGGCCCCCAGCCACCTTCAATGGAAGCCTTCCTCGTTTCAACGGGCATCGTCGCCCTCGCCGAAATCGGCGACAAGACCCAGCTGCTTGCCTTCGTGCTCGCCACCCAGTTCCGTCGTCCGCTGCCCATCGTGGCCGGCATCTTCGTCGCCACCGTCGTCAACCACTTCTGCGCCGCCGCCGTCGGTACGTGGCTGACGGAGCTGATGGGACCGAACGTGCTGCGCTGGATCCTCGGCCTGGGCTTCATCGCGATGGCCGCCTGGATCATGGTGCCGGACGAGATCGACGAGGACGACAAGCCCTCCGGCAACCACGGCGTGTTCGTCGCGACGCTGATCGCCTTCTTCCTGGCCGAGATGGGCGACAAGACGCAGATCGCCACCGTGGCCCTCGCGGCGCGCTTCGACGACATGGCGTCCGTCGTGATGGGCACCACCCTGGGCATGATGCTGGCGAACGTGCCGGCCGTTTATCTGGGCAGGAAGGCTGCCACGGCGGTCAACCTGAAGCTGGTGCACGGCATTGCGGCCGCGATCTTTGTCGTGCTGGGGATTGCCACGCTGATGGGGGTTGGGGAGGCGGTGGGGTTGTAGAAGAGATCGGGGACAGGCACCTGTCCCCGATGTTCGGTGCATGTTTACACGCGCAGCTCGACGGCGTGCTCGCGGCCATCATCGACCAGCGCGATCTCCATGGCCGGCTGCGCCGCGCCATCGACCGTCAGCGACGGCGTGCCGCGCGAGACGCGGATTGCATAGCGGCTCCTGCCATAGCGGTAGTTGAGCGTGAAGCCCTCCCACTCGTCCGGCATGCGCGGCGCGAGCGCCAAGCGGTCGGCGTTGCGGCTCAGGCCCAGCAGCGACTCCAGGATCAGGCGGTACATCCAGCCCGAAGAACCCGTGTACCAGCTCCAGCCACCGCGACCCACGTGCGGTTCGACCGCGTAGATGTCGGCCGTCACCACATACGGCTCGACCTTGTAGGTGGCGATGTTGTCCGCGCTGCTGCCATGCTGCACCGGGTTGATGAGCCGCATCAGCTCCCAGGCCTTGGCCGTGTCGCCCATCTTCGCGAAGGCCATCACGGTCCACACGGCGGCATGGGTGTACTGGCCGCCGTTTTCCCGCACGCCCGGCACGTAGCCCTGGATGTAGCCGGGGTTCGGATCGGCCTTGTCGAACGGCGGGTCGAGCAGCTGGATGAAGCCCGCGTCGCGCTTCACCAGCCGCGCATCGACCTGCGCCATCGCGCCATGCACGCGCTGCGGATCGGCGGCGCCGGACAGCACGCCCCAGCTCTGCGAGATGGAGTCGATCTGGCATTCCTCGTTCTCGCTCGAGCCGAGCGGCGTGCCGTCGTCGAAGTAGGCGCGGCGGTACCACTGGCCGTCCCACGCGTTCTGCTCCACGTTGGCCGCCAGCTTCTTCGCCTCGTCGCGGCACTCGTTCGCGAAGCCGGTGTCGCCACGCGCTTCGGCCACCACCGCGAACTGCTGCAGCACGTCGAACAGGAACCAGGCCAGCCACACGCTCTCGCCCTTGCCTTCCGCGCCGACCTTGTCCATGCCGTCGTTCCAGTCGCAGGAGCCGATCAGCGGCAGGCCGTGCACGCCGAAGCGCAGGCCGTTGCGGATGGCGCGCACGCAGTGCTCGTACAGGTCGCCCGACTGGGGCGAACGGCCCGGCATGTCGTAATACGAATCCTCCTCCGGCTTCAGCGGGCGGCCTTCCAGGTACGGTGCCTGCTCGTCCAGCACGGTCGCATCGCCCGTGATCTGGATGTAGCGTGCGGTTGCCAGCGGCAGCCACAGGTAATCGTCCGAGCAGTGCGTGCGCACGCCACGGCCGGTGGGCGGATGCCACCAGTGCTGCACGTCGCCTTCCACGAACTGGTGCGCCGCGCACAGCACCAGGTGCTCGCGCAGCAGGTGCGGTTCGGTGTGCACCATCGCCATCGCATCCTGCAGCTGGTCGCGGTAGCCGATGGCGCCGCCGGACTGGTAGTAGCCGCTGCGCGCCCACAGGCGGCAGGCGATGGTCTGGTACATCAGCCAGCCATTGGCGATCACGTCCAGCGCCGGGTCGGGAGTCTGGATCGTGACGGCACCCAGCGTTTCCTTCCAGTGGCCGTGCACGGCGGCCAGTGCTTCCTGCGCGGCGGCGATCCCGCCATGCTTCTGCACCATCGTGGCCGCATCCGCATTGCGGCGGCCGCCGATGCCCAGCACGAACACGATCTCGCGCTCCTGGCCCGGCTGCAGTTCGAACGGCACCTGCAGCGCGCCGCAGCTGTCCAGGCCCGTGCCCACCTTGCCGGACAGGCGCTGGCGCCGCAGCGCCGCGGGACTGGCCAGCGTGCCGTTCCGGCCCAGGAATTCGGTGCGGTCGGCCGTCACCGTGCGCGTCGCCGCATCCACGTGGAAGAACGCCACGCGGCCGGAGAACTCGGTGTTGTACGGATTGCGGGCGAACAGCGCGCCGCTCACGGGGTCCTGCTCCGTGATCACGTGCATGCCGGACTTCGAACGCATCTCGCCCAGCACCCATTCCACGTAGCCGGTGGCGGACAGCTTGCGCGTCACGAGCGAATCGTTGCGCACCTTCAGAATCGTGTAGCGCACCGGCGCTTCGTTGGCCACGTAGGTCGTCAAGGCCGACGTGATGCCCGCTTCCGTGTGCTGGAAGGTGCTGTAGCCGAAACCATGGCGCGTCACGTAGTCGCCGCTGCCGCGGGCCGGCAATGGCGTTGGCGACCAGAAGTGGCCGCTGGCCTCGTCGCGCAGGTAGAACGCTTCGCCGCTGGCATCCGTCACCGGATCGTTGTGCCATGGGGTGAGGCGGAATTCGTGGGCGTTCTCGTGCCAGGTATAGGCCTGGCCGCTTTCCGAGACGATGCTGCCGAACTGCGGATTGGCCAGCACGTTCGACCACGGTGCCGGCGTGCGGCGGCCCGGTCCCGTCACGATCACGTACTCGCGGCCATCCGGCGTGAAGCCGCCGATACCGTTCGACAGGATCAGGTCATGCGGGATGTGGGTGTGCGGGCCCGCGTCGTCGTACTCGCCGCGGCTGTCGGCCAGCAGCGGCGGCATGCGCAGCGTCTGGACGCCGGTGCGCTTGACCTGTTCGGCCAGCGTGCCGCGCCCGTCGTTGACGATCACGCGCGCCACCGTCTGCAGCAGGATGCGGTCCTCGGTCGAGATCTGGTCCAGCGGGCGCACGTACACGCCGCCCGGCCGGTCGATCGCCTGGGCATCGATGCCGGAGGCGATCAGTCCCATGATCTGGTCGTACAGCGCCTGGCGGTAGCCGGACGTGTCCTCGAACCAGATCACCAGGTCCACGACGAGCCCTTTCAGGCGCCAGTAGGCATGCGCCTGCACCATCTGCTTGGCCAGCTCGATGTTCTCGGAGTCCTTCACCTGCAGCAGCACGATCGGCAGGTCGCCGGAGATCGCGTACGGCCACAGGCCGGACTGGCCGCGATGGTTCTTGATCAGCACGGCCGCATCGGCACGCAGCGCCGCGTTCGGGTAGATCACGTGGTTGGCCAGGCTGCTGTACAGCTGGCCGTCCGCCTCGCTGGCGTTCAGCTGGCGCAGCACTACCTGGCTGTGCGTCCAGGCCAGTTCGAACACGCGGTCGGCCATGTGGCGGTCCTGGTACTTGTCGATCAGGTACCGGGCCGCCTCGCGCGTGTCCGTCATGCCGGTGGCGATGTCGATGGTGGCCTGCTGGTCCGGTGCCAGCGTGATGCGGTAGCGGATCGCCACGATCGGATCGAGCACCGAGCCCTGGCCGCCGGCCAGCGGGCCCGCCTCCACCAGCGCCTGCGGCGCGCGCACCGTGTTGCCGCGGCCGATGAAGTGGGCGCGGTCGGTCTCGTACGACACCTCGACCACCTGCGCGTCATGCACCGTCATCACGTGCAGCATGAACGGCGTGTGCTCGCCCTTGCCGCGCGGGCGACGGGTGCACAGGATCGCGCTGTCGTCCGGCAGGATCTCGGTCTGCACGAACAGCTTAGAGAAGGCCGGATGGGCTTCGTCGGCCGCGGCCGGGGCCAGCACCACTTCGGCAAAGCTGGTCAGCTCGATCGTGCGGCTGCGCGAGGAGTTGTTCGTCACGCGCAGGCGGCGCATCTCGATGTCGTCTTCCGGCGAGACGACGATCTCCGTGTAGGTGTCGATGTCGCGGTCGCCGCGGCGGAATTCGGCGCGGCCTTCGGAGAAGATTACCTCGTAGCGCTCCGGCTCCGTCAGGGTCGGTTGATAAGTGTTCGACCAGAAGTGGCCGTCCTCGTCGCGCACGTAGCAGAACTGGCCCCAGTTGTCGCGCGTGGTGTCCTCGCGCCAGCGCGTGACGGACAGGTCGCGCCAGCGGCTGTAGCTGCCGCCGGCTGCGGTGACCATCACGTGGTAGCGGCCGTTCGACAGCAGCTGGGTTTCCGGCACCGCCGTGTTCGGCTGCGACAGCACGCGCATCGGTGCCGCCTGTTCGTTGCCGTTGGTACGCACGGCCGCGGCCTGCTCCGAGCTGGTGGAGTAGAACGCGCCGATGCGCGGGCTGCGTTCCTGCAGCATCAGCAGCGCCGACTGCAGCATCGGATCGGATTCGAAGCGGCGCTGCATCGGCCGGTCGTGCAGCAGGTAGGACAGGGACAGGAAACCCATGCCCTGGTGGTGCACCATGAACGACTTGACGATGCCGAAGGCCTGGCCGCGCGGCAGGCGCGACTGCGTGTAGTCGACCGCCTCGTAGAAGCCGTAGCGCCCCATGAAGCCCAGCCCGGCCATCTTCTGCAGGTTCTGGCAGGCCGCTTCCGGTTCCACCATCAGCGCCATCATGGAGGCGTAGGGAGCGATCACCAGGTCGTCCGCCAGGCCGCGCTTCATGCCGGTGCCCGGCACGCCGAACGCGCGGTACTGGTAGTTCATGGAGGCGTCCACCGTCGTGTAGCCGGATTCGGAAACGCCCCACGGCACGTTGCGCTGGCGGCCGTATTCGATCTGCGCCGCCACCACCGAGTGATAGGTCTGGTCCAGCAGCGTGTCCGGATAGGTCGGCATCACCAGGAGCGGCATCAGGTACTCGAACATCGAGCCGCTCCACGACATCAGCACGGGCTGGCCGTGCACGATGCACAGCTGGCGGCCCAGCGCGAACCAGTGCTCCTGCGGCAGCTGGCCCTGGGCCACGGCCACGTAGCTGGCCAGGCGCACCTCGGAGGCGAGCAGGTCGTAGTAGCTGGCGTCCAGGCGGCGGTCGGTGACGTTGTAGCCGATCGCCAGCAGCTTGGTGGTGCGGTTGAACAGGAAGCCGTAGTCCATCTGCGCGAAGTCGCGCGCCTGCGCCGCCAGTTCCTGCAGTGCGGCCATGCGCACGCGCGCCACGTCGGCGCCCTGCTCCAGCAGCACGGCGAGATGCTGGCGCCGCTCGCGCTCTTCCGGCGCCAGGTCGGACATGACCGCGCCGGCCGGCGGATACGCCGCCAGTTCGCGCAAGGTGGGAATGCGCAGCAGGCCCGGATCGATGATGGCGCCGGTATGCGCCACGATCCACGGTGCCAGCAGGTCCAGGTCGTCCAGCGCGGCATGGCATTGCGCGGCCAATGCCCCGGCCCACATGCGCACGGTGGCGTCGTTGGCCAGGATCGGTTCGGCCAGCAGCGCGTCGGCCGCCGTCATGGCGCGGCACAGCCAGGCGCGCAGTTCCGGCAGGTTGGCCGGGTACAGCGGCTGCGCCGGCATCACCGCTTCCTGCAGCGGCGCCAGCAGCGCGTGGTCGATGCCTTCGGCGGCCTCGAAGGCTTCCTGCAGCACGTGCAGCGTGGTGGCGATGCCGTCGACGATCTGCGGGCCGAGGATCGCGTCGTCCGGCGCGCTGGCCAGGCCGGCCTGCAGCGTCAGCAGGTGGCCGGCCAGGTTGCCGCTGTCCACCGTCGACACGTAGACGGGATGCAGCGGCTTCTTCGACTGCGTGTCGTACCAGTTGTAGAAGTGGCCCTGGTAGCGTTCCAGCTCGGCCATCGTGGCCAGCGTATTGCGGGTGCGCTGCAGTACCTGGGCCAGCGTCACGTAGCCGAAGTCGTAGGCCGTCAGGTTGGCCAGCAGCGCCATGCCGATATTGGTGGGCGAGGTGCGGTGGGCGATCACCGTGTTCGGATGCTCCTGCACGTTATCCGGCGGCAGCCAGTGGTCGTCCGGTCCCACGAAGGTTTCGAACCAGGCCCAGGTCTTGCGCGACAGGACGTGCAGGAACTGGCGCTGGTCGGCGGAGAGCTGCGCCTGCAGGCGCGCCACCGGGCGGCTGATCCACCAGGCCACCACCGGCGCGAGGAACCAGGCGACGAGGAAGATCGTGGCCGCCTCGAAGGCCTTGATGCGCCACATCGCCAGCGCGGTGCCGGCCACCAGCGCCAGCACCGGCGACACCCACATGGCGCGCCAGCTGCTGGCCAGGCCGCCGTTGGCACGCGACAGTGCCGAGGGACGCCACTGCAGCAGGTGCTGCTTCGAGACGAACATGCGCCAGCCGGTGCGCACGATGGCGTCCAGGCTGAAATACGCCTCGTACGGCAGGAACACCAGCGTGAGCACGGCATGCGCGAGATGCAGGCCGCTGCGGCGCGCCGCGTTCGGCAGGTGCTGGCGCCACAGCGTGTCCGGCGACTTGTGCGTGAAGTCGTAGGCGATCGCCACGAGCGACGGCACGAAGAGGATGGCCAGCACGGCGGCGGTCCAGAACCACGGATGCGGCAGCACGGCGAAGGCCAGCAGCAGCGACAGGGTCAGGGCCGGCGCGACGAGGCTGCGGCGCAGGTTGTCGAACAGCTTCCAGCGCGACAGCGCGGACAGGGGATTCTTCTCGCGCTGGCCATGCGCATTGCGCACGCGGCCGAACAGCCAGCCGGCCAGCTGCCAGTCGCCGCGGATCCAGCGGTGGCGGCGGCTCACGTCCTCGCGATAGCGCTGCGGATACTGCTCGAACAGCTGAGCGTCGGACAGCAGGCCGGCGCGCAGGTAGCAGCCTTCCAGCAGGTCGTGGGACAGGATGCGGTTTTCCGGGAAGCGGTCGTCCAGCACGCTCTCGAACACGTCCAGGTCGTAGATGCCCTTGCCGATGAACGAGCCCTCGGCAAACACGTCCTGGTACACGTCCGACACGGTGCGCGTGTACGGGTCGATGCCCGGCTCGCCGCCGCACAGGCGCTCGTACAGCGAGGCGTCCGGGCTGGGCAGGCTCACCGCCACGCGGGGCTGCAGGATGCCGTAGCCGGCCACCACGCGGCGCGTGTGCGGGTCGATGCGCGGCTGGTTCAGCGGATGGCGCATCGTGGCGATGAACTGGCGTGCCGAATCGCGCGCCAGCTGCGTGTCCGAGTCCAGCGTGATGACGTATTTGACGGTATGCAGCCCGCCCGTTTCGCCGACGATCAGCGCGAAGGCAGCGCGTGCGTTGTCTTTCAGGCGCAGGAAGCGGTTGAGGTCGGAGAGCTTGCCGCGCTTGCGTTCGTGGCCCATCCACGTGCGTTCCGTTTCGCTCCAGCGGCGCGGGCGGTGCAGCAGCACGAACGGCGCTTCGTTGTCGGCATGGCCGTATTTCGCGTTCAGCGACTCGATGTGGCCGCGCGCCCGTTCCAGAAGCGCCGCATCGGTGGGCAGCGTTTCGGACGGCGCATCGGCGAAGTCGGACAGCAGGCAGAAATGCAGGTTCGGATCGCGGTTGGCCAGGAAGCGCACTTCCAGCTGTTCGCACAATTCATCCACATTCGCCACGCTGTAGAACAGCGACGGCACCACCACGACGGCGCGCGCATCGGACGGAATGCCGCCCTTGAAGTCCATGCGCGGCAGCGGGTGCGGCCGGGTGACGAGCGTGGCGACCCAGTTCACCAGCGCCAGTGCCAGCTGGCTGCTGCCCATCAGACCGACGATGGCGACGAGCGCCAGCAGCCAGCCCGTGACGCCGTCGCGCAGCGCCCGTTCCACCATCAGCCCGGTGGCGACGACGGACAGCGCCGCGATCGAGCCAAGGTAAGACACCAGCGGCGCCGCACGCAGCGTGGCCTGCAGCGCCTCGCGCGGCGGGCGCCGCAGTTCGGCCTTGCGCTCCAGGAGCAGCACGCCCTTGTCGATCAGGTAGAAGCCGATGTGGCCATGGTGCGGGTCGCGCGATTCGCTGCCCTGCCCCTGGTGCATGCGCGCCAGTTCCAGCGCCAGGCCGGCCACTTCCGCCTCGGCCAGCGCGGAGCCCCGCGCGATGCGTTCGATCACGTGGCGGTACTGGTCGCGCGTGGCGAATTCCATCGCACCGTACACGCCGGCCGGGTCCTCGCGCAGGATGCGTTCGACGGTGCTCATCGTCTCGACGAATTCCTGCCAGTCCATCGTGCCCAGGAAGCGCAGGCTGCCGATGCTGTTCGCCAGCGACACCTGTTCGGCGGCCTGCTGGCCGATCTCGGCCTGGATCTGCTGTTCGATGGTCTGGCCTTCGTCGGCCAGCTTGTAGGTGATCCACGTGAGCGCCAGCGTCAGCGCCGGGCTCTGGCCCTGCAGGCGGCGCGACATCTCGGCAACGAAGCCGCTGGTGACGGGCGGGTTCGAGCGCGCCATGTCGGCCACCAGCAGGATCAGGCCGGACGGATTCTTGTCGGCCGTTTCCAGCATCTGGTCGGCCCAGCTGTTGGCCAGGTCGCGCTGGTAGCGGTTGGCCGCCACCCGCGCGGCCACGCGGCGCATGTTTTCCAGCAGGGCCAGGCGCAGCATGATCGGGATCGCCCACAGTTCGCCGAGGGTCAGCGGCGCGGCTTCCTGGTAGGCCTCGACGAAGCGGCACAGGCTTTCCGGATCGACGCGGCCGTCGCCATGCGCGATCACTTCCAGCGCCAGCTTGTAGACGCGCGGCGTGCCCGGTGCCGCGCCTTTTTCCAGACGGGGCAGCTCCTTGCTGTAGTCCTTCGGCAGGTGGCGCCGCGCGATGCGGATCTGTTCTTCGATCAGGTAATAGTTATCGAGCAGCCATTCGGAGGCGGGCGTGATCTGCCGGCCTTCCTTGACGGCCGCCGTCAGCTCTTCCGCCGTCTGGCGCAGCAGGGCGGCATTGTCCGTCAGGCGGGACAGCAGGCGGTCGGGACCGCCCTTCTTGCTGAGCACGTGGGACTGCGCCAGCACGCGGCCATGGTTGGCCATCTGCTGGGCGCTGTAGAGCTCGGCCCTGAGCGGCAGGTCGTCTTCGTCGGGCGGGAGGGCGGCGGAACCGGGTTGCGATTCCTGGAAGCTGGCGGTCACGGCACGCCAGGGCTGGAAGAATTCTTTCAAGAGTGCCTCGCTTCTGAGGCGGGCAATCGGCCCACCGCGGCTAACAGTATATTTCAGGCAATATTATTCTCGCTTGCGGGTTACAACTGTTCGCTAGCGAACATACGAATGATGCAGTGCAAAAGAACGGCCCTGTCACTCTGCAGTACGAATGAAAACGGCGGCCCGGAGGCCGCCGCATGCGCATTTGGTTGACCAGAAGTGTCATGCGGCCAGGGCGAATGGCCGCTGCGGGGTGCCGGCCAGGGCCACGCCGCCGGACAGGCTCCAGGCCATCGGATAACCGAGATCGCGCAGGCATTGCGCGGCGCGCACGCTGCGGTTGCCGGCGCGGCAGAAGAACACCAGCGGCACCGGGCGCGCCAGCCAGGCGGGGATCTGCTGCGCCAGGCGGCCGAGGGGGACGTTGATGGCATCTGACTTTGCAGCGGCATGCTCGAACGTTTCGCGCACATCGACCAGCACGGCATCCGGATGCGCGGCCAGGAAGGTGGCGAGATCCGCCGCGGCCAGGTGCAGGTCCACGTCCTCTTCCCGCCGCGACTGCACGCCGGTGCAGAACGGTGCCACCGCTTCCGTGGCGGGGCACAGGAGCATGCCGGCCGGCAGGTCATCGGCCAGCAGGTCATCGGCCAGCAGCATAGCGGCCAGCGAGGCCGGGGCCATCGTGCCCGTGAAGGCGTGGGTGTCGTCCAGCAGGTAGCACACGCCAGCTGCCGACACAATGCGGCGCAGCGTGCGTTCGCCCAGCGCGATGGTGTCGTCTCCTGCCGGCGCCTCGGCGCGGGTCGACAGGCTGGCCACCGGCCGGTAGCCGCACAGCAGCGCCGCAATGCGTGGCGCCAGGGCCGGCTGGGCATCGATCACGGCGGCCGTGCGGCTGGCCGCATCGAGCACCAGCCAGGTGTGGGCGCCGTTGGCGGTCAGCTGCAGCAGGCCGCCGGCAACGGGCGTGTCGCTCGTGTCCAGCAGGCCGGCGGCGCGCAGCGCCTGGCCGCAGCGGGCGATGCAGGCGCAGGCTTCGGTGATCGTGGCGGCATCCATCAGCGGGCCGTACGACAGCCGCACGGCACTGCTGCTGCGCCACACGGGCAGGCCCATCGCATCCAGCACATACGAGGGTTTGGCGGCCTTGGCGGAACAGGCGCTGCCGCCGGAGACGCGCACGTCGGCCGCATCGAACAGGTCCAGCAGCTCCTTGCTGGACAGGCCCGGCACGGAGAAATTGAGCGTGGTGGGCAGCGCGTGGTTGAACGGCGCATTGAACACGACACCCGGCAGCGCGGCGCGCAGCGCGTCCGCTACTTGTTCGCGGAAGCCGCACAGCTCGGCGTGCGTGCGGAACGTGCCGCCCGCTTCCAGCGCGGCCAGCACGGCGCCGAGTGCGGCGATGCCCGGCATGTTCTCGGTGCCGGAGCGCTGGCCCCCTTCCTGGCCGCCGCCCATCAGCAGCGGCGTGAACGGCGCCCCTTCACGCACGTACAGCATGCCGGTGCCCTTCGGCGCATACAGCTTGTGGCCGGAGAACGGCGCGTAGTCGATGCGCGTGTTCGCCAGTGCCAGCGGCAGCTTGCCCAGTGCCTGCACGCAGTCGACCATCCACAGCGCCGGGCTGCCCGCCAGCGCGGCGGCAATGCCGTCCAGATCCGAGACGATGCCCGTCTCGTTGTTGGCGGCCATGGTGCAGACGAAGGCGGCGTCGGGCGCCAGCGCGCGCATGGCGGCCAGGTCGTGGCGGCCGTCGGCATCGACGGGCAGCGCGACCAGCTGCAAGTCCAGTCCGAGCAGCGCGTTCCAGTGCGCCAGGCTTTCCGGCACGGCCTTGTGCTCCGTCGCACCGTAGACGAGCAGTGACCCGGCGCCCGCGCCCTCGGCACGCCGGGCGCGGATGGCGCATAGCGCGGACAGCACGGCGGTCTGGATGCCTTCCGTGGCGCCGCTGGTGAACATCAGCCGGCCGGTGGGGGCACCCAGCACGCGGCGCGCGCAGGCCCGCACCTCGTCCAGCACGGTTTTCGCGCGCAGGCCGGTGCCGTGGACGCTGCTCGGGTTGCCGTACTGGTCTTCCATTACCTGGAGCGCGGCGCGCAGGGCGGCAGGCAGGATGGGCGTGGTGGCGTTGCTGTCGAGGTCGATGGTATCCATGGCTTTAGCTTAACGAATCGGCACAAGCCATTCATGCCAATTGCATTGCGTCAATGCGTTAATATTGGCATGAATATTCCACTTTTAAGGAGTTCATAGCATGAATGATCTCGACAAGTTCGATTACGCCATCCTGGGCGCCCTGCAGGTGGACGGCACGCTGTCCGTCGCCGAGCTGGCCACGCGCGTGGGGCTGACCAGTACGCCGTGCTGGAAGCGGCTGAAGCGCCTCGAGGAGGAGGGCTACCTGGACCGCCGCGTGGCCCTCGTCAACCGGCACCAGGCGGGCCTGCCCGTCACCGTCTTCGTCAGCGTGCGCACCAGCCAGCACGACGAGAAATGGCTGGCGAAATTCGCCGCCGCCGTCATTGCGCTGCCGGAGGTGATGGAGTTCCACCGCATGAGCGGCGACGTGGACTACCTGCTGAAAGTGGTCACCACCGACATCGAAGGCTACGACCGCTTTTATAAAAAACTGATCCGCGCGATCAACCTGACGGGCGTGTCGTCGGCCTTCTCGATGGAGCAGATCAAGTACACCACGGCCCTGCCGCTGGACCTCGTGGCCCATGGCGCCATGTCATAATGAAATGATGCATGTAAGATCTTTATTTGTTTCCCTCCTGCCCGCGCCCGGCACGGCCAGTCCCACCGAACGCCTGCGCGCCAGCGGCGGTGCCCTGCTCGGCCTCTTCGTGACGGGGGCCGGCGCCCACTTTTTACTCGGGGCCGACGCGATCTGGCTGGTGGCGCCGATGGGCGCCTCGTCCGTGCTGCTGTTCTGCCTGCCCGCCAGCCCGCTGGCGCAGCCCTGGTCCGTCATCGGCGGCAACGTGATTTCCGCCCTGGTGGGCGCGGCCTGCGTACGCTGGCTGGGCGACGTGCTGCCGATGCCGGCGCTGGCCGCCGTCGGTGCGGCCCTGGCGATCGCCGCCATGTTCACGACGCGCTGCCTGCATCCGCCCGGTGGCGCCGCGGCCCTGACGGCCGTGATCGGCGGGCCGGCCGTGCATGCGGCCGGCTTCGCGTTTCCGCTGGGTCCCGTGCTGATCGACTCGCTGCTGCTGGTGGGCGCCGCGATCGTCTACAACAACCTCACCGGCCGGCGCTACCCGCAGCGCCAGGCGCCCGTCCACCCGAACCCGCATGCGACGAAGGATGACGTGCCCACCGTACGCCTGGGCTTCAGGCCGGAAGACCTGGACGCCGTGCTGCAGCGCTACGGGCAGGTGCTCGACATCAGCCGCGACGACCTGGAAGCGCTGTTCCTGGCGACCGAGATGCGCGCCTACCAGCGCCGCTTTGGCGTGATCACCTGCGGCGACATCATGTCAAAGGATGTCGTGACGGCCGAATTCGCCAGTCCGCTGGCCGAAGCCTGGCAGGCACTGCGCGGCCACCGCATCGCCGCGCTGCCCGTGCTGAATCCGGCGCGGCGCGTGATCGGCATCGTCACGCAGGGCGACTTCCTGCAGCATGGCGGCCTGGACGACTACCGCACCCTGCGCACCCGGCTGGCCGCGTTCCTGCGCCCCTCCGGCCTGTCGCACACGGAGAAAGCGGAAGTCGTCGGACAGATCATGACGGCCAAGCCGCGCGTGGCGCAGGCCGATACGCCGATCGTCGACCTGGTGCCGCTGATGGCCGATGCGGGACTGCACCATATTCCCGTCGTCGACTGCGAGGGGCGGTTCGTGGGCATCGTCACGCAGTCCGATGTGGTGGCCGCGCTGTACGAACACCGCCTGGCGGAAGCGGCCGGGCCGGCCTGAGCTCATCCACGGCATTGACAGGGCCGCGTGAAGCATCGCAAGATCACGCACCGCCCTCACCATGGACTCCCGATGAAACACCGCTTCGCCATCGGCGCGCTGGCCACGAGCCTGCTGCTTGCCTTTGCTCCTGCCCACGCCGGCCAGCCCGCCAATCCCGCCCCGGCCGGCAAGGTCTCCGCCACCGTCTCCGCCCAGGAGAGCAAAAAACTCCTGGCGCTGGCCGACGAATACTACGACGCCAATGCCCGTTTCCAGCCCGTGGGCGCGACGGAAAACGGCGATGCCCGTTTCGACGACCAGCTGGGCAAGGCCATCTTTCCCGCCGAGCGCGCGAAGCAGTACGCCCGGTACCGCGACTACACGCGCCGCCTGGCAGCCATCGACCGCAACAAGCTGACGCACCGCGACCTGATCAACTACGACGTGCTGGCCTTCGAGCTCAAGACACTGCTGTCGTACGAGCCCTTCCCCACCCACCTGCTGCCGATCAGCCAGATGGACAGCATGCCCGTCACGCTGGCCAACTACGCCAGCGGCGAAGCCTCGCAGCCGCTCACCACCGTGAAGCAATACCGCGCCTACCTGAGCCGCCTGCAGCAGCTGCCGGGCTGGATCGACCAGGCGATCGCCAACATGCGCGAAGGCGTGCGCACCGGCGTCACGCAGCCGAAGGCCATCATGGTGTCGGCGCTGCCGCAGTTCCAGAAGCTCGTCAGCACCGTGCCAGAGCAGAGCATCTTCTACACGCCGGTCGGCAAGCTGCCGGCCAGCTTCTCCGCCGCGGACAAGGCCGCGCTGACACGCGACTACCGCGCCGCCGTGGCGAAGCTGCAGCCGGCCCTGGCCCGCCTGGCCACGTACATCGAGCAGGACTACATTCCCGCCTGCCGCACCTCGACGGGCCTGGGCGACGTGCCGAATGGCCGCGCCTGGTATGCGGCCAGCATCGCCGACACCACGACGACGGACCTGACGCCCGAAACGATTCACGCCACCGGCCTGAAGGAAGTGGCGCGCATCCAGGGCGAGTTCGCGAAGCTGGGCCCGCAGCTGGGCTACACGGGCGCGCCGGCCGGCCTCCCCGTGTGGGTGTCGCAGCAGCCGCGCTTCTTCCCGTTCAAGACGGAGGATGAAGTGCAGGCCGTGTACCGCCAGCTGAACGGCGTGCTGGACGAAAAACTGCCGGCCATGTTCACGCTGCTGCCGAAGGCGAAGCTGGACCTGCGGCTGGAGCCGGAACTGTCGCGCGACACGGCGTCCGACCACTACACGTCACCGGCCAGCGACGGCTCGCGGCCCGGCGTGTTCTGGTCCGTCGTTACCGATCCGGCCAAGTACGGCAGCACGGGCATGACGACGCTGTTCCTCCACGAAGGCAAGCCCGGTCACCACTTCCACATCGCGCTGATGCAGGAGCTGGGGCTGCCGAACTTCCGCAAGTTCGGCGGCAACACGGCGTTCACGGAAGGCTGGGCGCTGTATGCCGAAACGCTGGGCCGCGAGATGAAGCTGTTCGACGACCCGGCCCAGTACTTCGGCCACCTGAACGACGAGCTGCTGCGCGCCACCCGCCTCGTGGTCGACACGGGCATGCACGCGAAAGGCTGGACGCGCGAGCAGTCGATCCAGTACATGAAGGACACGCTGGGCTACGATGCGGTGGCGAAAAGCGAGACGGAACGCTACATGGCGTGGCCGGGCCAGGCGCTGGCCTACAAGATCGGTGCGCTGAAGATCCAGGAACTGCGCCAGCGTGCGCAGGCGGCACTGGGCGACAAGTTCAGCCTGCCGGCCTTCCACGAACAGGTGCTGGGCGACGGCACGTTGCCGTTGAGTCTGCTGGAGGCGAAGATCGACCGCTGGATCGCGGCACGGAAGGGATAGTCTGAAAGTGGGTGCATCTGCAATGGGTGCACCCGGCCCATCTTCGCGCGGCACCGGGCGTGCCGCGCTGTTGGCTGCCATCGCTTACTTCTTCAGCGCATAGCGCTTGATGCGCTTGATCACCAGCTCCGGCATCGCCTTGATCTGCTTGGTGTGGCTGGCAAACACGATCTGCTGGCGCCCCACCGACACCGGATTGCCGTTCGCATAGAAGCGGAACTCCAGCCAGAACGAGCAGCGCTTCACATCGTAGGCATTCACTTCGCAGGTGATTTCCTGGAACGGGAACGTTTCAAGCAGGTAGTCCTGCTGCGCATGCTTGGTGATGAACACCCCTTCCTGTTGCAGCATGTCGCGCGAAATGCATTCGTAGAACCATTTTTCGCGGCAGATGCCCTGCCATTCGAAATACCGGGCAAAATAAGTATTGCCATAAGCATTCGAGTCCTTCAGGTAGATCGTCAGGTGGTGGTGGAAGGTCTGTGCGGCGTTGAGGTCGTTGCTGGTCCCTGCATCGTTGGCGACGTTGGCATGCATAAACATTTTATTCTCCCTAGTGGTGGTAGCGTCTGTTGGCGACAGTTCGTTTTACTTTCCGAACACCTCTACTTTTTGCCGTAAAGCATTTTCGCCGTTTGACTTGCCGCAAAGCCATAGCGAATAGCGTGCAGTTGAGCAAGACATCACCACAATCTGTTGCTAAGATCGGTTGCCTGTTAAGAAAAATTTAATGGCCAAGGAGCGCGCATGTACTCGATCTTGCCGGCACTGGTGTCCCTCGTTTTTCTCAGCTACGGCGCCTACGTGCTCAACTCGCGCGGCACGACGAGCATCAGCCTGACATTCTTCCTGGTCTGCATCACCACTTTCAGCTGGCAGGCCACGTGGGCACTGCTGTTCCAGGTACACAATCCCGAGACAGCCTTGATGCTGGCCAGGCTAGGCTACCTGCCGATCCTGTTCCTCCCCACCACGCTGTACCACTTCATTGCCGAACTGACGGGCCAGCGGGGCGAGAAGCCCTTCGTGCAGGCCAGCTATGCGCTGGCCGCCCTGCTGACCCTGCTGACGGCCTCGACGGACTGGTTCCTGTCCGGCATGTACACCTACTTCTTCGGCTACTACCCGAAAGCGGGCTGGCTGCACCCCGTGCACCTGGTGCAAACGGTGACCGTGGTGCTGCGCGGCCTGTACCTGCTGTACCGCCGGCAAGGGCTGGCGATGTCGACGGAAAAGGCGCGGCTGCGCTATTGCCTGTTCAGCATCCTGATCTATTTTTTCGCGGCGGTGGATTACCTGTGCAACTACGGCGTGGAGTTCTATCCGCCGGGCGTGCTGTTCATTGCCGCCAGCCTGGGGCTGATCGCCCAGGCGATGGTGCGGCACAACCTGCTGGCCGATCCGCTGGCCACGGCGGCCAGCATCGCCCACGAGGTGCGCACGCCGCTGGCCACGATCCGCAGCCAGTCGCGCGTGCTGGCGCGCAACCTGCCGGAGCTGATCGCCGGCTACCGGCGCTCGCAGACGTCCGGCCTGAGCGACGACCAGCTGGCCTACCTGAGCGAGATCGCCCAGCACATCGAGGCCGAAGTGTCGCGCTCGAACTTCATCGTCGACATGCTGCTGGCCTCGGCCCGCATCGGCAGCCTGGAACGGGACACGTTCGCGCTGCACTCCGTGAAGGGAGCGGTGGAGGAGGCGCTGGCCTGCTATCCCTTTACCGAGCACGAACGGGAACGCGTGAGCGTGGCGGTGCGCGACGATTTCCGCTTCTACGGCTCGGATACGCTGCTCGTCTACGTGCTGTACAACCTGCTGAAGAACGCGCTGCAGGCCACGCGCGTGAAGGGCCGCGGCACCGTGCGGGTGGAAGCGCTGCGCGATGGGGACCAGAACCTGCTGATGGTGACGGACACCGGCCACGGCATCGCCGCGGACGTGCTGCCCCACGTGTTCGAGCCGTTCTACACGACCCGCAAGACGGGCGGCGGCACGGGCATGGGCCTGGCGTTCTGCCACAAGGTCGTCACCGCCTTCGGTGGCACCATCCGCTGCGAGTCGGAGGTAGGCAACTACACCCGCTTTACCCTGGTTTTTCCGAAGGAGCGCCCGCTGCCGGCCCCGTCAGCGGCGCTCCCTGACCCCTTTCCCGTCCCCGACCGCGCCCGCTGAAAATAGGGACAGACCCCATTTTTCAGGAAACAATTGCCGAGAAAATGGGGTCTGTCCCTATTTTTGCTATTTTTGAAGCAACGCCGTCTTCACGATCTCGTCCAGCACCTCCTGGTGCCCCAGCACGAACACCTTCCGCCCGTCGAGCATGTTCAGGATGAACCCCTGCCCGTCCCGCACGCGGCGCTGGAAATCGGGGAGCGAATACAGGTTGGGATTGATCTTGCGGCGCAGCAGCCGCTCCGCCGCCGGCAGCCGGTTCAGCAGCTCGCCATACGTGGTGTTCTCGCCGATCAGCAGCAGCTCCACGGCATCGGTGGACGCATCGTCTTCCTGCGCCGTCTTCCCGTACACGAAGGCCACGTTCAGCGCCTTGCGCATCGGCGCCAGCACGGAATGCAGCACGCTGACGACGCTGAACGTCTTGCGCACGATGCTCGCCAGCTCGTCGTACACGGGGCTGTCCTTGTTGGGCCGGAACTGGCGCACATTGCCGATGCGTTCCGAGACGATCAGCCCGGCCTCGTGCAGCCGCTTCAGTTCGCGCTGCGCGGAGGCGCTGCCGAGCCCCGTCTGCCGCATGATCTCGTTCAGGTGGAAGCCTTCGTTGACTCGTACAAACAACAAGCCCAGCAGTTTCTGCTGGGCGGGGGAAAACAGGGCCGAGGGAATCATGGACCAAATCTTAGCATGGCAGATCCGCGACGGCGCCACGCCACGGCCCGTGCCGGACGCTACAATCGCCGGATCAGATTACTGGGGTTCAGTGAAATGGAAAACGCCATGAAGACGCATCAGGGCAGCTGCCACTGCGGCGCGGTGCGGTATGCCGCCACCTTCGACCTGGCGGACGGCACCCTCCGCTGCAACTGCTCGATCTGCACGAAGAAACGCTGGTGGGGCGCGACGATGCCGCGGTCACGGTTCGTCCTGCTGCAGGGCGAGGACGCGCTGACGGACTATACCTTCGGCCGCCACGTGGAGCGGCACCGCTTCTGCCGCCATTGCGGCGTGCAGCCGTTCATCTTCACCACGTCGCCAACGCACGGCGATTTCGTCATCGTCAACGTGGCAACGCTCGATGACGTGAGCGACGAGGAACTCGCCGCGGCGCCGGTGCGATACGTCGATGGCCGCCATGACGACTGGCAGACACCTCCTGCGGTGACGTCGCACCTCTAGGCAGCCAAGGCGACAGTCAAAAAAAAACGGCACCCCAAGGTGCCGTTCTTGTTCCAGGCCGTCAGGCCCGAATGTGGATCAGGGTGAGACTTACGCCTCGCCACCATCCAGGTGCTGCTCGGCCGGGGCGCTTTCCAGCGCTTCCAGTTCGGCACCGGCTGCGGCACGTTCTGCCTGCAGCAGCGCGGTGCGTTCTTCCGCTTCCCAGACTTCCTTCTCGCGGCGGGCGCGGTGGAAGGCCAGGCCGGTACCGCCAGGGATCAGGCGGCCGACGATCACGTTTTCCTTCAGGCCACGCAGACCATCGCGCTTGCCCATGATCGCAGCTTCCGTCAGCACGCGGGTGGTTTCCTGGAACGAGGCGGCGGAGATGAACGAATCCGTCGACAGCGAAGCCTTGGTAATACCCAGCAGCACGTTTTCATACGTGGCCGGCAGCTTGCCTGCGGCGTTCATCTTGTCGTTCTCGCCCAGCAGTTCCGAACGTTCCACCTGTTCGCCCACGATGTAGTCCGTGTCGCCGGCGTTCTGGATCTGCACGCGGCGCAGCATCTGGCGAACGATCACCTCGATGTGCTTGTCGTTGATCTTCACGCCCTGCAGACGGTACACGTCCTGCACTTCGTCGACGATGTAACGTGCCAGCGCTTCGATACCCAGCAGACGGAGGATGTCCTGCGGATCGGCCGGGCCGTCCACGATCATCTCGCCCTTGTTCACCACCTGGCCGTCGTGCACCAGCACCTGCTTGTCCTTCGTGATCAGGAACTCGTGCTTGTTGCCGTCCATGTCGGTGATTTCCAGGCGCTGCTTGCCCTTCGTCTCCTTACCGAATGCCACCGTACCGGTGACTTCCGCCAGCATGCTGGCGTCTTTCGGGGAGCGGGCTTCGAACAGCTCGGCAACGCGTGGCAGACCACCGGTAATGTCGCGGGTCTTCTGCGATTCCGTTGGAATACGTGCCAGCACTTCACCGACCGATACCTGCTGGCCGTCCTTCACCATGATCAGCGCGCCGACCTGGAAGCCGATCGCCACGGCGTGTTCCGTGCCGGCGATCTTCACTTCATGGCCTTCTTCGTTCAGCAGTTTCACCTGCGGACGCACCGTCTTCGTCAGCGAGCCACGACGCTTCGCATCGATCACCACCAGCGTGGCCAGGCCGGTCACTTCATCGACCTGGCGTGCCACCGTGACGCCTTCTTCCACATTCTCGAAGCGCACCGTACCGGCGTACTCGGTAATGATCGGACGGGTCAGCGGATCCCACGTTGCCAGGGCGATGCCGGCTTTCACCGTCATGCCGTCCTTGACGTTCAGCGTCGCGCCGTAAGGCACCTTGTGACGCTCGCGTTCACGGCCGTGATCGTCCGTGATCAGCACTTCGCCGGAACGGGAAATGACGATCTGCGCGCCCTTGCCGTTCGTGACGTAACGCATGGTTGCCGTGAAGCGGATGATACCGTTCGACTTCGCTTCGACGGACGAGGCCACCGCAGCGCGCGATGCCGCACCACCGATGTGGAACGTACGCATCGTCAGCTGGGTACCCGGCTCACCGATCGACTGTGCTGCCACCACACCGACGGCTTCGCCGGAGTTGACCAGCATGCCGCGGCCCAGGTCGCGGCCGTAGCACTTGGCGCACAGGCCGAAGCGCGTGTCGCAGGTCAGCGGCGTACGCACCTTCACTTCGTCGATGCCCAGGCGCTCGATATCCTCGACCATGTCTTCGTCCAGCAGCGTGCCGGCTTCGTACACGGTTTCCTGGGTTTCAGGATTGACGATGTCGTTGTTCGCAACGCGGCCCAGGATACGGTCGCGCAGCGCTTCGATGACTTCACCACCTTCGACCATGGCCTTCATGTGCGTGCCGTTGGACGTACCGCAATCGTCCTCGATCACCACCAGATCCTGCGTCACGTCGACCAGGCGGCGCGTCAGGTAACCCGAGTTTGCCGTCTTCAGCGCCGTATCGGCCAGACCCTTACGGGCACCGTGCGTGGAGATGAAGTACTGCAGAACGTTCAGGCCTTCACGGAAGTTCGCCGTGATCGGCGTTTCAATGATCGAGCCATCCGGTTTCGCCATCAGGCCGCGCATACCGGCCAGCTGGCGGATCTGTGCCGCGGAACCGCGGGCGCCCGAGTCGGCCATCATGTAAATCGCGTTGAACGATTCCTGGGTCGTCTGGGTGCCGTCGCGCTTGACGACGTCTTCCACTTTCAGCTGGTCCATCATGGCCTTGCCGACTTCATCGGACGTCTTGCCCCAGATGTCGACGACCTTGTTGTAACGCTCGCCGGCGGTGACCAGACCCGAAGCGTACTGCTGCTCGATCTGTTTCACTTCCGATTCGGCCGTGGCGATCAGCGTCTTCTTCACGTCCGGCACCAGCATGTCGTCCACGCAGATCGAGATACCGGCGCGCGTCGCCAGGCGGAAGCCCGACTGCATCAGCTGGTCGGCAAACACCACGGTGGCACGCAGGCCGCACTTGCGGAACGACGTGTTGATCAGCTTCGAGATTTCCTTCTTCTTCAGCGAGCGGTTCAGCACGCTGAACGGCAGGCCTTTCGGCAGGATCTCGGACAGGATGGCGCGGCCGACCGTCGTTTCGTAACGGGTCAGCGTGCGGACGAATTCGCCCGTTGCCGGATCGCGCGGGTTTTCGACGATACGCACGGTGATGCGCGTGGCCAGTTCCACTTCCTTGTTGTCGTACGCGCGGATGACTTCCGACACGTCCGGGAACAGCATGCCCTCGCCCTTGGCGTTGATCGCCTCGCGCGTTGCGTAGTACAGACCCAGCACGATATCCTGGGACGGCACGATCGACGGTTCGCCGTTCGACGGGAACAGGATGTTGTTCGACGCCAGCATCAGCGTACGCGCTTCCATCTGCGCTTCGATCGACAGCGGCACGTGGACGGCCATCTGGTCACCGTCGAAGTCGGCGTTGAACGCGGCGCAGACCAGCGGGTGCAGCTGGATCGCCTTGCCTTCGATCAGCACCGGCTCGAACGCCTGGATACCCAGGCGGTGCAGCGTTGGTGCGCGGTTCAGCATGATCGGGTGTTCGCGGATCACGTCTTCCAGGATGTCCCAGACGACCGGTTCCTGCTGCTCCACCAGCTTCTTCGCGGCCTTGATGGTCGTGGCCAGACCCATCAGTTCCAGCTTGTTGAAGATGAAGGGCTTGAACAGCTCCAGGGCCATCAGCTTCGGCAGACCGCACTGGTGCAGTTTCAGCTGCGGACCCACCACGATGACCGAACGGCCCGAGTAGTCGACGCGCTTGCCCAGCAGGTTCTGACGGAAGCGACCGCCTTTACCCTTGATCATTTCAGCCAGCGACTTCAGCGGACGCTTGTTGGCACCGGTCATCGCCTTGCCGCGACGGCCGTTGTCCAGCAGCGAGTCCACTGCTTCCTGCAGCATGCGCTTCTCGTTACGCGTAATGATTTCCGGTGCGCGCAGTTCCATCAGGCGCTTCAGGCGGTTATTACGGTTGATGACGCGGCGGTACAGGTCGTTCAGGTCGGACGTGGCGAAACGGCCGCCATCCAGCGGGACAAGCGGGCGCAGTTCCGGCGGCAGCACCGGCAGCACTTCCATGATCATCCAGTCCGGCTTGATGCCGGAACGCTGGAACGCTTCCAGCACTTTCAGGCGCTTGGCGTATTTCTTGATCTTCGCTTCGGACTTCGACTCCTTCAGCTCCACGCGCAGCGTTTCGGCATCGCGATGGATGTCGATCGAGCGCAGCAGTTCACGGATGCCTTCGGCGCCCATGAATGCGGTGAAGTCGTCACCGTACTCTTCGTACTTGGCGGCGTAGTCGTCTTCCGACATGATCTGGCACTTCTTCAGCGGCGTCATGCCCGGATCGGTCACGACGTATGCTTCGAAGTACAGCACGCGTTCGATATCGCGCAGCGTCATGTCCAGGACCATGCCCAGGCGCGACGGCAGCGATTTCAGGAACCAGATGTGGGCGACCGGCGAGGCCAGCTCGATGTGGCCCATGCGCTCGCGGCGCACCTTGGCCAGCGTGACTTCGACGCCGCACTTCTCGCAGATCACGCCGCGGTGCTTCAGGCGCTTGTACTTGCCGCACAGGCACTCGTAGTCCTTGATCGGGCCAAAGATCTTAGCGCAGAACAGGCCGTCGCGTTCCGGCTTGAAGGTACGGTAGTTGATGGTTTCCGGCTTCTTGACTTCGCCGTAGGACCACGAACGGATTTTTTCAGGCGAGGCGAGACCGATCTTGATCGCGTCAAAGGTCTCGTTCGTCTGTACTTGCTTGAATAGATCGAGCAGGGCTTTCATGTATCACTCCAGGTAGTGATGAATTCTTGAAGTTGCCCGGGAAGCGCTGGCTTCCCGGGCGGCGTGCAGCTTAGGTGCGTTCCAGGTCGATATCGATACCCAGGGAACGGATTTCCTTCACCAGCACGTTGAACGATTCCGGCATGCCGGCCTCGATCACGTGATCGCCCTTGACGAGGTTTTCGTACACTTTGGTACGGCCATTCACGTCATCGGACTTCACGGTCAGCATTTCCTGCAGCACGTACGATGCGCCGTACGCTTCCAGTGCCCACACCTCCATCTCGCCGAAGCGCTGGCCGCCGAACTGGGCTTTACCGCCCAGTGGCTGCTGCGTCACCAGCGAGTAAGGACCGGTGGAACGGGCGTGCATCTTGTCGTCGACCAGGTGATGCAGCTTGAGCATGTGCATCACGCCGACGGTGACCTTGCGCTCGAACGCTTCGCCGGTGCGGCCGTCGTACATCGTGACCTGGTTCTTGGACGGGGTCATGCCCAGTTTCGCGGCGATCTCGTCCGGGTACGCCAGGTCCAGCATGCGGCGGATTTCCGATTCGTGCGCACCGTCGAACACCGGCGTCGCGAACGGCACGCCCTTCTTCAGGTTGACGGCCAGATTCATGATTTCGTCGTCGCTGAAGTTGGCGATGTCTTCCTTCGCGCCGGACTCGTTGTACACGGTCGTCAGGTACTTGCGCATCTCTTCGACCTTGATCTGCGCCTGCAGCATTTCGCCGATGCGGATGCCCAGGCCCTTGGCTGCCCAGCCCAGGTGGGTCTCGAGGATCTGACCCACGTTCATGCGGGACGGAACGCCCAGCGGATTGAGCACCACGTCCGCCGGCGTGCCGTCGGCCATGTAAGGCATGTCTTCCACCGGCACGATACGCGAGACCACACCCTTGTTGCCGTGACGGCCGGCCATCTTGTCGCCCGACTGCAGGCGGCGCTTGACGGCCAGGTAGACCTTGACCATCTTCTGCACGCCAGGCTGCAGCTCGTCGCCCTGCGTCAGCTTCTTGCGCTTCTCTTCGAAGGCCAGGTCGAACTGGTGGCGCTTCTCGTTGATCGATTCCTTGATCGCTTCCAGCGCGGTGGCCGCATCGTCATCGGCCGGGCGGATGTCGAACCAGTGGTACTTGTCCAGATCGGCCAGGTAATCCTTGGTGATCGCGGCGCCCTTCGCCAGCTTCTTCGGACCGCCGTTGACGACTTTACCGATCAGCATTTTCTCCAGACGCTGGAAGGCATCGCCCTCCACGATACGCATCTGGTCGTTCAGGTCCAGGCGGTAGCGCTTCAGCTCGTCGTCGATGATCTGCTGGGCGCGCTTGTCGCGCGGGATGCCTTCGCGGGTGAACACCTGCACGTCGATGACGGTACCGACCATGCCGGACGGCACGCGCAGCGACGTGTCCTTCACGTCGGAGGCTTTTTCACCGAAGATCGCGCGCAGCAGCTTCTCTTCCGGCGTCAGTTGCGTCTCGCCTTTTGGCGTGACCTTGCCGACCAGCGTGTCGCCGGCCTGCACTTCGGCGCCGATGTACACGATGCCCGATTCGTCCAGGCGGGCCAGCTGGTTTTCCGCCAGGTTCGAGATGTCGCGCGTGATCTCTTCGGCACCCAGCTTGGTGTCGCGAGCGACCACGGACAGTTCTTCGATGTGGATCGAGGTGTAACGGTCGTCCTTGACGACGTTTTCCGAGATCAGGATCGAATCCTCGAAGTTCAGGCCGTTCCATGGCATGAAGGCCACGGTCATGTTCTGGCCCAGCGCCAGTTCGCCCAGGTCGGTCGATGCGCCGTCGGCGATCACGTCGCCCTTGGCCACGCGGTCGCCCACCTGCACGATCGGACGCTGGTTGATGTTGGTGTTCTGGTTCGAACGGGTGTACTTGATCAGGTTGTAGATGTCCACGCCGACTTCGCCAGCCTGCGCTTCTTCATCGTTCACGCGGATCACGACACGGCCCGCATCGATGTAGTCCACCACGCCGCCGCGCAGTGCCTGCACGGTGGTGCCCGAGTCGACTGCCACGGTGCGTTCGATGCCGGTACCGACCAGCGCCTTTTCAGGGCGCAGGCAAGGCACGGCCTGGCGCTGCATGTTGGCGCCCATCAGTGCACGGTTCGCGTCATCGTGTTCCAGGAACGGAATCAGCGAGGCAGCGACGGAGACGATCTGGCCCGGCGCCACGTCCATGTACTGGATGCGTTCCGGCGAGACCAGGATCGTTTCGCCGGCTTCACGGGCCGACACCAGTTCGTCGTCCAGGATGCCGTTTTCATTGATGCGGGCATTTGCCTGCGCAATGATGTAGCGGCCTTCCTCGATGGCGGACAGGTAGTCGATCTTGTCGGTGACCTTGGTGCCTTCGACCTTGCGGTACGGGGTTTCCAGGAAGCCGTATTCATTCAGGCGGGCGTACAGTGCCAGCGAGTTGATCAGGCCGATGTTCGGGCCTTCCGGCGTTTCGATCGGGCACACGCGGCCGTAGTGGGTCGGGTGCACGTCGCGCACCTCGAAGCCGGCGCGTTCGCGTGTCAGGCCGCCCGGGCCCAGTGCGGAAACACGGCGCTTGTGGGTGATCTCGGACAGCGGGTTGGTCTGGTCCATGAACTGGGACAGCTGCGACGAACCGAAGAATTCGCGGATCGCGGCCGAAATCGGCTTGCTGTTGATCAGGTCATGCGGCATCAGGTTGTCGGCTTCGGCCTGGCCGAGGCGTTCCTTGACGGCGCGTTCCACGCGCACGAGGCCGGCGCGGAACTGGTTTTCCGCCAGTTCGCCCACGCAGCGCACGCGACGGTTGCCCAGGTGATCGATGTCATCGACTTCGCCGCGGCCATTGCGCAGCTCGACGAGGATCTTGATCACGGCCAGCACGTCTTCGTTGGCCAGCGTCATCGCGCCGGTCAGTTCGTCACGGCCGATGCGGCGGTTGAACTTCATGCGGCCGACGGCGGACAGGTCGTAACGGTCGGAGCTGTAGAACAGGCCGTTGAACAGCGCTTCCACCGATTCTTCCGTTGGCGGTTCGCCAGGACGCATCATGCGGTAGATCGCCACGCGGGCGGCGGTCTGGTCGGCGGTGTCGTCGATGCGCAGGGTCTGCGAGATGTACGCACCCTGGTCCAGGTCGTTCGTGTACAGCGTCTGCACGGAGGCGATGTTGGCGTCGCGCAGGCGGCCCAGCAGCTCTTCGGTCAGCTCGTCGTTGGCCGAGGCCACCACTTCGCCCGTTTCCGGATCGACGATGTTCTTGGCCAGCACGCGGCCCAGCAGGTAGTCTTCCGGCACCGAGATATGGGCGATGCCGGCGGCTTCGATCTCGCGCACGTGCTTGGCGTTGATGCGCTTGTCCTTCGTGACGATCGTCTTGCCATCCTTCGGATTGACGATGTCGAAGCGCGCGACTTCACCGCGCAGGCGTTCGGCCACGAACTCGAGTTCGCCGCCTTCCGAGCGCAGGTTGAAGTTGTCGAACACGAAGAAGTTCGCCAGGATCTGTTCCGGCGTCATGCCGATGGCCTTCAGCAGGATCGACACCGGCATCTTGCGGCGACGGTCGACGCGGAAGTACAGGATGTCCTTCGGGTCGAACTCGAAGTCGAGCCACGAGCCGCGGTAAGGAATGATCCGTGCCGAGAACAGCAGCTTGCCGGACGAGTGCGTCTTGCCGCGGTCGTGCTCGAAGAACACGCCCGGGGAACGGTGCAGCTGCGACACGATGACACGCTCGGTGCCGTTGATCACGAACGAGCCGGTGGTCGTCATCAGGGGCAGTTCGCCCATGTAGACTTCCTGCTCCTTCATTTCCTTGACGACCGGCTTGGTTGGCGATTCCTTGTCCAGGATCACCAGGCGCACTTTCGCGCGCAGCGGCGAAGCGAAGGTCAGGCCACGGAGCTGGCACTCTTTCACGTCGAAGGCGGGATCGCCCAGCACGTAGGAGAGGAACTCCAGGCGTGCAAAGCCGTTATGCGAAACGATCGGGAAGATGGAACTGAAGGCCGACTGCAGGCCTTCGTTCTTGCGGGTCGCCACCGGAGTGTGCTCTTGCAAGAAGTTTTCGTACGACTCGAGCTGGGTCGCCAGCAGGAACGGAACGTTGTGGACGTTGGCGCGTTTCGCGAATGATTTGCGAATGCGTTTCTTCTCAGTAAATGAGTAGTGCATGGACACTCCGTGAGTGACAGGAAAGGGTAGAGAATTCAGGTTTCGGCTTGTATGCTCGCGACAGCGGGGCTAACATTCAGGCGAAACCTCAAGGCACTACCGCTCCTGCGGGGAAACAAAAGGCACAAAAGAAGCTACTTCAACAACTAAATACAGCAGAGACGACAAAGGAGCCAAAGCCGGCCCTCCCCCTTTTCAGAAGGAGAGCCTGGACTTTGGCTCGGGCGCTAAGTGTTGCCGGCGCCGATGATACGAATTACTTCAGGTCAGCCTTGGCGCCTGCATCTTCCAGCTTCTTCTTGCCGGCTTCAGCGTCAGCTTTCGACAGGGCTTCCTTCACGACCTTCGGTGCGCCGTCGACCACGTCTTTGGCTTCTTTCAGGCCCAGACCGGTGATTTCACGCACGGCCTTGATGACGCCGACCTTGTTCGCGCCGACTTCCGACAGGACCAGGTTGAACTCGGTCTGCTCTTCAGCAGCAGCTGCAGGGCCTGCGCCGCCAGCTGCAGGTGCCGACAGGGCAGCTGCCGACACGCCGAACTTCTCTTCGAACGCCTTGACCAGGTCGTTCAGTTCCAGCACGGTCAGGTTGCCAACGGCTTCCAGGATATCTTCTTTGCTAATTGCCATTTGAAACTCCTAATTGATTTGTATGCTTACAGATTGATTACTTGACTTGTCCAACAACGGGCAGCAATCAAGCGGCCGGCGCTTCTTCAGCCGCTGGGGCTGCGTCTGCTGCAGGCGCTTCGGCGCCTTCGCTGTTTTTGGCTGCCAGGGCAGCCAGACCACGTGCAAAGCTCGACACCGGAGCCAGCCAGACACCAGCCAGCTGGGCCAGCAGGACTTCACGGCTCGGGATGTTCGCCAGTGCCGACACGCCAGCCACATCGAGCTGCTTGCCTGCAAAGTTACCTGCCTTGATGACCAGCTTGTCGTTGGTCTTGGCGAAGTCGGAAATGACTTTCGCTGCGGCCACGGCATCGTCCGAGATCGAGTAGATCAGCGGACCGGTCATTGCGTCGGACAGGTTGGCGAACTGCGTGCCTTCGACAGAGCGACGGGCCAGCGTGTTCTTCAGAACACGCAGGTACACGCCCTGGGCACGCGCGGTTGCACGGAGTTTCGTCAAGTGAGCAACCTGGATGCCACGGTACTCAGCCACGACGATCGTTTGCGCAGATGCTACTTTTGCGGAAACTTCGGCGACGACGGCCTTTTTGTCATTCAGATTGAGACCCACGGTCAATCTCCTTAAAGGATGCAGAAAAATTTCCGCATCGGTTTCGAACAACGGCGTCCGAGGTTAGGAGTCCAATGGACTGCAAAACTTGTTCGGGTACACCATCTGCGTTGGGGAACATCGCTGTTCATTAACCAGTTGCCTGCCTGCTGCTTCCGGCCCAACGGTCTTTGATTGCCTGGCCCGCACTTCCGTACGGACCAGCCCAAAGATGTGCCCGGTTAGTATTCCACCGGGGCTTGATTCTGTTGCTTAGGCAGCCAGCGTGGTCTGATCCACGCGAACGCCCGCGCCCATCGTCGACGACAGGGAGACCTTGCGCAGGTACACGCCTTTCGACGAGGCCGGCTTGGCCTTGTTCAGCGCATCGATCAGGGCAACCAGGTTGCTCTTCAGATCTGCGTCGGTGAACGACTTGCGGCCGATCGTGGCGTGGATGATACCTGCCTTGTCGGTACGGTACTGGACCTGGCCGGCTTTGGCGTTCTTCACGGCGGTGGCGACGTCAGGCGTCACGGTACCGACCTTCGGGTTCGGCATCAGGCCGCGTGGGCCCAGGATCTGGCCCAGGGTACCGACGATACGCATGGTGTCAGGCGAGGCGATCACGATGTCGAACGGCATGTCGCCGGCCTTCACGCGTTCTGCCAGGTCTTCCATGCCGACCACGTCTGCACCGGCTGCCTTGGCAGCTTCGGCCTTGTCGCCGGAGGCGAACACGGCGACGCGAACGGTCTTGCCGGTGCCGGCTGGCAGCACGACGGAGCCGCGAACGACCTGGTCCGATTTCTTCGGATCCACGCCCAGCTGGACGGACACGTCGATCGATTCATTGAACTTGGCGGTGGCCAGTTCCTTGATCAGCGAGACGGCGTTGTCGAAGGCGTACACTTTGGTACGGTCTACTTTAGCCTTGATGGCTTGTGCGCGTTTGGACAGTTTTGCCATGATCAGATCCCCTCGACGGTGATGCCCATCGAACGAGCGGAACCGGCGATGGTGCGTACAGCGGCTTCCAGGTCGGCGGCGGTCAGGTCCGGGGTTTTCAGTTTTGCGATTTCTTCAGCTTGTGCGCGCGTCAGCGTGCCGACCTTGTCGGTATGTGGCTTCGGCGAACCTTTTTGCACGCCCGAGTGCTTCTTGATCAGGAACGTGGCTGGTGGGGTCTTCATCACGAAGGTGAAGGACTTGTCCGCGAAGGCGGTGATCACCACCGGAATCGGCATGCCTGGTTCCATGCCCTGCGTCTGGGCGTTGAACGCCTTGCAGAATTCCATGATGTTCAGGCCGCGCTGACCCAGTGCCGGGCCGATCGGTGGGGATGGGTTTGCCTTACCAGCTGGCACTTGCAGCTTGATAAAGCCAATGATTTTCTTTGCCATGATGGCGTTTCCTATCGTTGGGATTTGAGTGGTAGCGCCCCGCCGGTACTATCTGGCAGGGCTCCTCGTACGGATTGACGCTCCGTTGGGCGTGGACTACATCAGACTTTTTCGACCTGGCCGAATTCGAGCTCGACCGGGGTTGCGCGACCGAAGATCGTGACCGACACGCGCACCTTGGATTTCTCGTAGTTGACTTCTTCGACATTGCCGTTGAAATCGGTGAACGGACCATCCTTGATGCGGACCTGTTCGCCCACCTCGTACAGCACTTTCGGCCGCGGCTTCTCGACGCCTTCCTGCATCTGCATCATGATCTTGTCGATCTCGCGTGCAGGGATCGGCGTCGGCTTGTTCGATTTGCCGCCGATGAAACCGGTGACCTTGGCGGTATTCTTCACCAGGTGCCACGTTTCATCCGTCATTTCCATTTCCACCAGCACGTAGCCCGGGAAGAAACGGCGTTCGGTCACGGACTTCTGGCCATTCTTGACTTCGACGACCTCTTCGGTCGGAACCAGGATCTGGCCGAACTGTTCCTGCATGCCGGCGCGCTCGACGCGCTCCGTCAGGGCGCGCTGCACGCTCTTCTCCATGCCGGAGTAGGCATGCACAACGTACCAACGCTTATTGCTGACTGGGACGCTGAGCGGTGCGCCAGCGTCTTGCGCCGGAACTTCGCCGGTCGCGTCGTCCTGCTCTTGCACGTTATCGCTCATTTAATTTTTCCAACCCAGAATCAAGTCGTACAACAGGAATTCAAGCAGCTTGTCCGTACCCCACAGGAAGATCGCCATCACGACCACGAAGGCAAACACCAGCAGGGTGATTTGCGTGGCTTCCTTGCGGGTGGGCCAGACGACCTTCTTGGTCTCGCGAACGGCTTCTTTCGCGAAATTGATGAAATCACGACCGGAAGTGGAGGTATAGGCAATGCCGACGGAAATAAGCAAACCAACCACAAGCGCAGCTGCCCGCACCAGGGTTGGTTGACCTGCCAGATAGAAGAACCCGGCGACGCCTGCAATCGCTGCAACCACCGCCAGCACGACCTTGAACTTGTCGCCGCTCGTGCCAACGGTTTGCACGGATTGATTAGACATTCTTTTTACTTTCGGTGCCCTGCACCAGAATTCGGTGGCAGGGGCGGAGGGCCTCGAACCCCCAACCTTCGGTTTTGGAGACCGACGCTCTGCCAATTGAGCTACGCCCCTACGAAAACTTCCCAATGGAATCCGCTATTCTAGCACCCAACGCTGTTGGGCGCTAGTCCTACCTGGCGGCGGATTCTTACTGCAACTACAACTGCTTAGGCGATGATTTTAGCAACCACGCCGGCGCCGACGGTACGGCCGCCTTCGCGGATTGCAAAACGCAGGCCTTCTTCCATCGCGATCGGGTTGATCAGCTTGACGGTGATCGACACGTTATCGCCTGGCATGACCATTTCCTTGTCCGCTGGCAGCTCGATCGAGCCGGTCACGTCCGTCGTACGGAAGTAGAACTGAGGACGGTAGTTGTTGAAGAATGGCGTGTGACGGCCACCTTCATCCTTCGACAGAACGTAGATCTCGCCCGTGAAGTGGTTGTGCGGCTTGATCGAGCCCGGCTTGGCCAGAACCTGGCCACGCTGCACGTCTTCACGCTTGGTGCCGCGCAGCAGCAGACCGACGTTGTC
>NZ_VLLB01000017.1 GCF_007830455.1 Pseudoduganella lurida
CGCAGGTCAGCTGTTTCCAGTGCTGCCAGGTTCGCGGTGGACATCGCTGCCACTTGCGCGGAGGTCAGGCCGGCAGCTTGCGAAGTGCTCAGGGCCACGATCTGTGCCGTCGTCAGGCCCGAAGCGAACAGGGACGTTGCCAGGGCACCGATCTGGCCGGAGGTCATCACGGCGATCTGCGACGAAGTCAGTGCGGCGGCTTGTGCCGAGCTCAGGCCGGCAATGACGCTGGTCGACAGGGCTTTCACGTCGGCCGTTTCCATAGCTTGCAGGACATCGGTCGTCAGACCGGCGATTTGCGTCGAACGCAGTGCGCCGGCTTGTGCGGTGGTCAGGGCCACGATCTGCGCCGAGTTCAGCGCATCGATCTGGTTCGAGCTCAGCGAGGCGATTGCCGAGGTCTTCAATGCCGCGACGTCGTTCGATTGGAGAGCAGCCAGCACGGTGGTCGACATGGCCGAGACCTGCGCGGTGTTGAGGCTTGCTACCTGGTCCGTTCCAAACGCAGGAACCTGGGCGCTGGTCAGCCCGACGGCAAACACGGCCGTACCCAGGGAGCCGACCTGCGCCGTCGACAGCGCGCCGATTTGCGTGGTGGTCAGAGCACCGATCTGCTGGGTGGTCAGCGCGGCAATCGTGCTGGTTTTCAGTGCGCGCAGGTCCGCCGTTTCCAGGGCTGCCACGGAATTCGTTCCCAGGCCCACGATCTGCGTGCTGCTCAGCACAGCGGTCTGCATGGTGGTCAGGGCAGCAATCTGCGAGGTGGTCAGCCAGCCGGCTTGTGCCGACGTCAGCGACGCGATCTCTTCAGTGCTCAACCCTGCAATGATCTGGGTGGTAAACGCTGCTATCTGAGCAGAATCCTTGCCTGGAATTAGGATGGCGGTCATGTAATTTCTCTCTAATGAATACTAATAAACTGCGGAATTTTCGGGTTGTCAGCCTTCGGGCTGCCTTCGTCGGTACGTGTAATCCGTCTGCATATTTCCGCAGCCAATTAGCAATGAGGCCTGCGACGTTGTGGTTTGTTGCCTATCGACAAAACTGTGCCAAACTTTAGCCACCGCTTCTTCCAGCTCCAGGTTCAGCCCGGAATGGAGGAATCCCATGGACCTCAGGTTGTCCGTGCCAGAACTGCCGGTGGACTCACCAGGCAATTTCCTCACAGACACAAAGCGACGCCAAACGGCTGTCGATTAAGCCGGGACGTCTTCTTCGGAACAATTTATTGCCCATTCGAAACCTTGGACAGCCTCGCCAGTATAGCCTTTAAGTTTCTTTGCGGCACATATTTTTACTTCGGGTTTCCTTTTTGGAATCAAACAGTTGGCTAGCCGCGACAGTGCCAGTAGTGGATTATCATTTCCACAAGGAAATGTCATGAAAATGAAATCATCTGCTGCCAGGGAGTTAACTCGTGCCGGACAGGATGCATGTGAGTGCTCACTTCAAATTGGAGTGCAAGGTCCCGTATGTCGGCCTGGAAGGGGAAATACGAGGTACAGTGACAACCGGCAGGACCAGTGCCCGCTACCGGAAATCACAATATCGCGGGGGCAGCTGCCGGGAAGCAAGGAGCGCAAGGTCTTTCCAGTGTCCGCTCCCCATGTCGGGAGACAGGGCCGTGGACGAGTCGCTGTCCGTCACCGGAACATCGGATGGCGGCCAGCTGGCAAATTCTGTCTGGCTTACCTGTAGGCCACGTAGGGCAACGCAACCCCGCTGATCAGGGCAATGACCCAGGGAGAGCTCCTGACCAGCGTGGCAACGGTCTTCCAGAAAAGGCTCAGCAATCCCAGTACGATGACGACGATGACTGCGCCGATGCTGCCGGACGCTGGTACGCGGGAAGCGTCGTCCGCTGCCGGTTCAGGCCGCGCGCCCTGTGCGGCCTGATCGGGTTCGCTTGCAGCATCAAGGGGCTGAAGTGACGTAGCGACGCCCTCCTCGCGCGGCTCGGGAGTCATGCGCGAAAACGGCTCCTTGCCGTGGCCGGAAACCGTGCTCCGTCGCTCGTTCGCGCAGCGCAGCAGCACTTCCGTGCGCCAGCCTTCGAGCCGGGCGCCCCAGTCCTGGTAGGCGGTGGCAACAGCCTCATCCATGAGGGCATACCGGCCGCTATCGTTTTTCGGATTGGTCTCGTTCTCGAACGTGCCGTGTTCCATCTCCAGTGAGGCAAGGACGCGGTGCGCCAATGCGGTGGCCGCGTTATGAACGAACAACGGCAGCTTCGCGCTCGCATGGTCGGCCCGCGTCCAGGGAATGAACGGTCCGGCTGGTGCGCGGCTGGAAGGCACGGGAATATCCAGGTCCGCCCTGATCGTTGCGGCGAGCGCTTGCCAGTCCGTGTCGGGTACGGCCAGCGCTCCTGGCTGCGCTTCGTTGCACCAATGGGCATCGACTTCGCCCGCGTCATACCCGGCATCCGGAAACACCGGGTCACCGTGCTCCGCGCCGCGCGGAAACAGCGGATGGTCGCGCCACGCCGCACGCTCCTGCCCCACGCCCCATACCTGGTAGCGGTCGGCAAAATGCACCACCATCGCGCAATGCCCCCCTCCTGCGCCGCCGGGACATCGATGCCGAACGCCGCCGCCGGATGCAGCGACAGCCGCAGCGCGCCCGCTTCCTTGAGGATGCCGCGCCACACGGTGAAGTCGTCCGCCAGCAGCGCATTGTCGGCCAGGGACCGAAATGGCAGCGCGCATCCCAGAAGATGCCATGGCGATACCAGTCCTGCAGCGGCCGTTCGCCCTGCAGAAAGCTCGTGCCATAACTTGCCAGCGCTACCTGGCGCAGCATCGATTCGGGACCCATCCAGCTCCTTGGACAAACCATTTCGGCGCACCGCCGCTGCGTGAACAAATCGCTTCAGCAAGAAAAACGCCCTGCAAGCGCGAGGCCTGAGGGCGTTATCGGGTAGTTGCGGCCACCGCTACGGTGACGGCATCTCAGAACGGAATATCGTCATCCATGTCCGAGAAATTCGGTGCCGGCTTCGGTGCCGGGCGCGGCGCCGGTGCGGAAGCCTGCGGGCGCGGCGCCGGACGGCTCGGCGGCGCATCGTAGCCGCCCATGTCGTCGCCGCCACCCATCGCATCGCCACCGCCCATGCCCTGGCGGCCACCCAGCATCTGCATTTCCTGGGCAACGATATCGGTTGCGTACTTCTCTACGCCGTCCTTGTCCGTGTATTTACGGGTCTGCAGGCGGCCTTCGACGTAGACGGACGAGCCCTTCTTCAAGTATTGGCCGACGATCTCGGCCAGCTTGCCGAAGAACGAGATGCGGTGCCATTCGGTGATTTCCTTCTGCTCGCCCGTGTTGCGGTCCTTCGACTTGAACGACGTGGCGACCGCGATATTGGCGATGGCATCGCCGCTCGGCATGTAGCGGATCTCCGGGTCGCGGCCCAGATTGCCGACGATGATGACTTTGTTGACAGATGCCATGTGTACTCCTGCGTGAACGTTTACTAAACAATGAATTATATGACAGGGGGTCCATTGCAGACGCAATTTTTCACGGGTCAAGCGGGATTTCCCTGCCCGCCGATGGACGCTCGCCGGTACGAGCAGCGCAATGTGAATACTGGTATTATATACAGTGCTTGCTGCAGCAGTCCTGTTCGGTATCAATACGCACCGCAGACCTTGAAATTGGCGCGAGCGGCGGCATAGTGCATCAGTACCCGATCGCAAGTTTCGATTGCGCGGGCGATCGCAAAATGCGTTTGCAAGATACGATTGCAAGATAAATACGCACGTACCACCCGCCCGACACCGCAGCGCGAAGCGTTCTATAGTGTCGGGTCGGCCGTTCCGGGTCCTTCGCAGTCGGGCCCGCCAGAAGGCAGCAGTCGGTTTCAGTAACTACATCCATCAGTCAGGCACAACCAGGGCATATATACATGGAAGAAATCCGCATCCGCGGCGCGCGTACGCACAACCTGAAGAACATCAACCTCGATCTGCCCCGCAACAAGCTGATCGTGATCACCGGGCTGTCCGGTTCCGGCAAATCCTCGCTGGCGTTCGACACGCTGTACGCGGAAGGCCAGCGCCGCTATGTCGAATCGCTTTCGGCGTATGCGCGCCAGTTCCTGCAGCTGATGGAAAAGCCCGATGTCGACCTGATCGAAGGCCTGTCGCCGGCCATCTCGATCGAGCAGAAGGCCACCTCGCACAACCCGCGCTCCACGGTCGGCACCGTGACGGAAATCCATGACTACCTGCGCCTGCTGTACGCGCGCGTGGGCACGCCGTACTGCATCAACCACCCGGACCATGCGCTATCGGCGCAGTCCGTGTCGCAGATGGTCGATGCCGTGCTGGCCATGCCGGAAGGGACCAAGCTGATGATCATGGCGCCCGTCGTGGCCAACCGCAAGGGCGAGCACGTGGACCTGTTCGAGGCGATGCAGGCGCAGGGCTTCGTGCGCTTTCGCGTGCAGAGCGGCACGCACGACGCGAAGATCTATGAAGTGGACGACCTGCCGAAGCTGAAGAAAACGGAGAAGCACACGATCGACGTGGTGATCGACCGCGTGAAGGTCACGGCGGAGATCAAGCAGCGCCTGGCCGAGAGCTTCGAGACGGCGCTGCGCCTGGCCGATGGCCGCGCGGTGGCGTTCAATATGGACGACGGCACCGAGCACGTGTACTCGAACAAGTTCGCCTGTACCAGCTGTGGCTATTCGCTGCAGGAGCTGGAGCCGCGCCTGTTCTCGTTCAATAACCCGATGGGCGCCTGCCCCGAATGCGATGGCCTGGGCCATATCGAGTTCTTCGATCCGAAGCGCATCGTGGCGTTCCCCAACCTGTCGCTGGCGTCCGGCGCCGTGAAGGGCTGGGACCGCCGCAACAGCTTCTACTTCTCGATGCTGCAGAGCCTGTCGAAGCACTACGGCTTCGACCTGGACGTGCCGTTCGAGCAGCTGCCGGCGGCCGCGCAGAACGCCGTGCTGCAGGGTTCCGGCAAGGCCGTGATCCCGTTCTCGTACGTGAACGAGCGCGGCCGCACGATCGTCAAGGAGCACACCTTCGAAGGCGTGGTGAACAACCTGGCGCGGCGCTACCGCGAATCGGACTCGATGGCCGTCAAGGAAGAGCTGGCGAAGTTCATCAACGAGAAGAAGTGCCCGACCTGCGAAGGCGCGCGCCTGCGCATCGAGGCGCGCAATGTGCGCGTGGGCACCGGCAAGCAGGAAAAGGCCATCTACGAGATCGCCGAGAAGCCGCTGCGCGACACGCTGTCGTTCTTCGAGCAGCTGAAACTGAAGGGCGCCAAGCGCGATATCGCCGACCGCATCATCAAGGAGATCGTCTCGCGCCTGTCGTTCCTGAACAATGTGGGCCTGGACTACCTGTCGCTGGACCGATCTGCCGACACGCTGTCCGGCGGCGAGGCGCAGCGCATCCGCCTGGCCTCGCAGATCGGCTCCGGCCTGACGGGCGTGATGTACGTGCTGGACGAGCCGTCGATCGGCCTGCACCAGCGCGACAACGACCGCCTGATCGACACGCTGAAGCACCTGCGCGACATCGGCAACAGCGTGCTGGTGGTCGAGCACGACGAGGATGCGATCCGCACCGCCGACTACATCGTCGACATGGGCAAGGGCGCCGGCGTGCATGGCGGCGACGTGATCGCGGCCGGCTCGCTGAAGGACATCCTGAAGAACAAGGAATCGCTGACGGCCCAGTACCTGAATGGCACGATGAAGATCGAGGTGCCGAAGAAGCGTCACGCCGCCGATCCGAACCGCCAGCTGGTCATCACGGGCGCCAAGGGCAACAACCTGAAGAACCAGACGCTGACGATCCCCGTGGGCCTGCTCACCTGCGTGACGGGCGTTTCCGGCTCCGGCAAGTCCACGCTGGTGAACGACACGCTGTATCCGGCCCTGTCGCGCCACCTGTACGGCTCGCAGACGGAACCGGCGGAACACGACACGATCAGCGGCCTGGAACACTTCGACAAGGTGATCTCCGTGGACCAGGCGCCGATCGGCCGTACGCCGCGCTCGAATCCGGCCACGTACACGGGCCTGTTCACGCCGATCCGCGACCTGTTCTCCACCGTGCCGACGGCGAAGGAACGGGGCTACAGCGCCGGCCGCTTCTCGTTCAACGTGAAGGGCGGCCGCTGCGAAGCCTGCCAGGGCGATGGCGTGCTGAAGGTGGAGATGCACTTCCTGCCGGACGTGTACGTACCGTGCGATGTCTGCCACGGCAAGCGCTACAACCGCGAAACGCTGGAAGTCCATTACAAGGGCAAGAGCATCACGCAGGTGCTGGACATGACGGTGGAAGACGCGCACGAGTTCTTCAAGCCCGTGCCGACCATCGCGCGCAAGCTGCAGACCTTGCTGGACGTGGGCCTCGGCTATGTCAAGCTGGGCCAGAGCGCCACCACCTTGTCCGGCGGCGAGGCGCAGCGCGTCAAACTGTCGCTGGAGCTGTCGAAGCGCGACACGGGCCGCACGCTGTACATCCTCGATGAACCGACGACGGGGCTGCACTTCCACGACATCGACCTGCTGCTGAAGGTGATCCACCGCCTGCGCGACCAGGGCAACACGCTCGTCATCATCGAGCACAACCTGGACGTGGTCAAAACGGCGGACTGGCTGGTCGACCTGGGTCCCGAAGGCGGCGCCGGCGGCGGCCGCATCATCGCCACCGGCACGCCGGAGGACGTGGCGAAGAACCCGGACAGCGTCACCGGCAGGTACCTCGTGCCGCTGCTGAAGAAGAAATAACCTGCACCATTTATTGCCTGGAAAATGGGGACAGACCCCATTTTTCGGGCAATCTTTCCTGGAAAATGGGGTCTGTCCCCATTTTAGAAGAAACCGAAGTCGTCGTTCGATTTCGGGATCACCCGCAGGATCCCCGCCACCGCGTGCCAGGCATACCCGGCCACCGGCAATACCATCAACCACAAAGCAGACATGACAGCCTCCTGACGAGACCGTTTCGCACAGGTGTGCGAAACCAAGGGAAAGAAAAGCCGGGACGACCCGGCAGGCGTGCTACTGGACTTCGCTGTTACTCGACCTCATTGAAACTCCTGTACGTGGAAATCAGCCTGCTGAACGCTCGCCCCATGCGGCGCGGCGCACCCTCGTCGCGCAGGAACCGCACGTCATGCATCACGCCGATGATCAGGCTGTAGATCTCGAACACCAGCTGCTCGGGATCCGTATCCGGGCGCAGGTGGCCCGCCTCCATCGCCTGCAGCACCGTCTTGCGCAGCGAAGCGCGCCAGCGCACGATGCCCTCTTCCAGCCGATCCCGCAGCGGGCCGGACAGGTCGTCGTATTCGAACGCGCCCGCCGTGTACAGGCAGGCGCCGCGCGGTGCTTCGTCCGTGCCCTTCTTCAGCCACAGGTTCACCTGCATCAGCAGCCGCGGCAGTCCCTTCGCCGCCTGCAGCGACGGCAGGAACACCTCTTCCGAGAAGCGGCGGTCGTACTCGTCCAGCACGGCGCCCTGCAGGCCTTCCAGCGAGCCGACCCGCGAGAACACGCCGCTCTTGCTGATGCCGGTGCGCTTCGCCAGCTCGCCCAGCGACAGCTTGCCGATGCCGTCGAGGGCCGCCATTTCCATGGCCGCGTCGACGATCGTGGCGTAGGTGGTTTCGCTTTTCGAGGTATTCATGCAACCACTTTAGCACACGTGTGCGAAATCCTAGCAAAAATTTGTCATGCGCTTGTCGGTACTTTTTCGCTACTTTGTCGGCAGATTATCGTCCTGCCCTGCCGCGTGCGACGCATTCCCCAGCCGGTCCGTACACTGCGGCAAAGGAGACAGGATGCATTTTCCAATCTGGGCACAGGCAGGGTTCTGGGGGTTCGTGGCGGGCGCGGCGTTGCTGGTGGGCGCTGGCGCGGGCTACTTCCTGAACGTGCCGCAGCGGCTGATCGCGGCCATCACCGCCTTCGGTAGCGGCGTGCTGATCTCGGCGCTGTCGTTCGAGCTGATGGACGAGGCGTTCCGCCAGGGCGGCTTCATGGCCACCGCCACCGGCTTCGTTGCGGGCGCTGCCGTCTACACGCTGGCCAACCGTATCCTCGCGAGCTACGGCGCCAAGCACCGCAAGCGCTCCGGCGACCGCCAGCCGAAAGAAGAAGAGGCCGGCGGCAGCGGCACGGCCATCGCCGTGGGCGCGCTGCTGGACGGCATCCCGGAATCGATCGTCATCGGCCTGTCGATGCTGCAGGGCGGCATGGTCAGCAAGGTGGCCGTGGCGGCGATTTTCCTGTCCAATATTCCGGAAGGGCTGTCCAGCGCGGCGGGCATGAAGCGTGCAGGACGCTCGCGCGCCTACATCTTCGGCATCTGGGGCGGCATCGCGGCCGCCTCCGGCATTGCCGCGCTGGTGGGGTATGCCGCGTTCCAGGATTTCCCGCCCGCCGTCATCGCCGCGACGACGGCCGTTGCCGCTGGAGCCATCCTGGCGATGCTGGTCGATACGATGATTCCCGAAGCGTTCGAGGAAGCGCACGACTATGCCGGCCTGATCACCGTCGCCGGTTTCCTGTGTGCGTTCGCCCTGTCGAAACTCGGCAGCTGAAAAGTTCCCATCCGTCGCACCGGCCTTTCGCACTGTTGAGCTGCGTCAGACGCCTGCCCGCCTGCGCGAGCAGACTCGTGCTTGATGCGTCGCACGAATAGTTGAAGAGGATCAAGGCAGGTTTTTTGCCAATGTGCACGTGCAACGCACCACTTCGTCAACTACGACATGAGGTGATGTGATGGAGACACGCAAGCATGGCGACCTGGACGGCGCCGGATCGATCCTGGGCACGGTGGGCGGCCCGTCGGAAGGCGATCCACCGGACCGTCTCGGCCAGCACACGGAGGAATCCGGCCGGCTGCTGGAGAAGAAGGTGGCCGAACAGGCACTGGCGGCGCAGAGGCCGTTCAACCCGAACAAGCCCGCGGAATATGGCGACGACTCCGTGGTACCGCACCAGGGGGCCACGGAAACGCCTTCCACACCGCTGGCCACGGCCAGCACCACGACCGAGAACCTGCCCTCCCGCAAGCTGGGCGACGGCAAGCCGGACATCGGCCACAACCCGCTGAACGGCCCGCTCGACCGCGTGCGGGTGGACGACAGCGGCCGCGAGCTGACCACCAACCTGGGCGTGAAGGTGGCCAACAACCAGGACACGCTGAAGATCGGCCTGCGCGGCCCCAGCGCGCTGGAGGATTTCATCTTCCGCGAAAAGATCACGCACTTCGACCACGAGCGCATTCCCGAACGGGTGGTGCACGCGCGCGGCGCCGGCGCGCACGGCTACTTCGAGAGCTACCACGACCTGTGCCACCTGACGCGCGCCGCGCTGTTCGACAAGCCGGGCAAGCGCACGCCCGTGTTCGTGCGATTCTCGACGGTGGCCGGCTCGCGCGGCTCGGCCGACACGGTGCGCGACGTGCGGGGCTTCGCCACCAAGTTCTATACGGACGAAGGTATCTGGGACCTGGTCGGCAACAACATCCCCGTGTTCTTCATCCAGGATGCGATGAAGTTCCCGGACCTGATCCACGCCGTGAAGCCGGAGCCGCACAACGAGATCCCGCAGGCCTCCAGCGCCCACGACACGTTCTACGATTTCGCCGGCCTGTCGCCGGAAACCTTCCACATGCTGATGTGGGTGACGTCGGACCGCGCCATCCCGCGCAGCTATCGGATGATGCAGGGCTTCGGCGTGCACACCTTCCGGCTCGTCAACGCGCAGGGCGAGGCGCACTTCGTGAAGTTCCACTGGACACCCATGGCCGGCACCCATTCCCTGGTGTGGGACGAGGCGGCGAAACTCACCGGCGCCGATCCGGACTTCCACCGCCGCGACCTGTGGGAGGCGATCGAGGCCGGCTACTTCCCCGAGTACGAGCTGGGCATCCAGGTGTTCACCGAACAGCAGGCGGCCGCCTTCGGCACGTTCGACGTGCTCGATGCCACCAAGATCGTTCCCGAGGAACTGGTTCCCGTGCAACCGGTCGGCAAGATGGTGCTGGACCGGAATCCCGACAACTTCTTTGCCGAGACGGAGCAGGTGGCGTTCTGCGCCGCGCACGTGGTGCCCGGCATCGACTTCACCAACGACCCGCTGCTGCAGGGCCGCATCCACTCGTACATCGATACCCAGCTGACGCGCCTGGGCGGCCCGAACTTCCATGAAATCCCGATCAATTCCGCCATCGCCCCGGTCCACAACAACCAGCGTGACGGATTGCACCGCCAGGCCATCAACCGGGGCCGCGTGGCGTACGAACCGAACTCGCTGGCAGGAGGCTGTCCGTTCCAGGCCGGTGCGCGGGGCTTCGTCACGTATCCGGCGCACGAGGCGGGGGACAAGGTGCGCGGCAAGCCGGAGCTGTTCGCCGAGCACTATGGCCAGGCGCGGCTGTTCTGGGAAAGCCAGAGCGCGCCGGAGCAGGCGCACATCGTGGCCGCCTACCGCTTCGAGCTGACGCGCGTGCAGGTGCCGCAGGTGCGCGAACGGATCGTGGCGGGGCTGGTCAACGTGTCGCCCGCGCTGGCCGCCGCCGTGGCCGCCGACCTGGGCATTCCCGTGCCGCCGCCGCTGCCACCTTCGACAGAGCTGCCGATTCCCGCGTATCCGCCCTCGCCTTCGCTATCGCTGCTCACGCGGCCGGGCAAGACGGGCATCCAGACGCGTCGCATCGCCATCCTTGTCGCGGACGATGTCGACGGCAAACAGGTGCGCCAGCTGTACGCGGCGCTGCTGAAGGACGGTGCGCAGCCCCGCGTGGTGGGACAGAAGCTGGGCGCGGTGACGTCCACCGACGGCTGTCCTCTGGAAGCGGAAATCACGCTGGAGACGGGCCCCGCGGTGCTGTACGACGCGGTCGTGCTGCCGGCCGGCCTGGCGGCGGCGAAGAAGCTGGCACAGGATCCGCGCGCACTGGAGTTCGTGCGCGAGCAGTACCGGCACGGCAAGGCGCTGCTGGCCCTCGACGGCGGCACCGAGCTGCTGGACCGCGCCGGCATTCCCCGCCTGCTGCCCGATGGCAGCGCCGACCCGGGGCTGGTCGTCGATGGCGATCCGCACGCGGCGCTGGCCGCGTTCGTGGCGGCCGTGGCCGGACACCGTGTCTATGCGCGGGAGACGGATCCACCGCGGGTGTAAGAACGAAGCGCTGCGGTAAAGGTGTTGCTCAAAAAATGGGGTCTGTCCCCATTTTCCAGGAAAGGTGTTGCTCGGAAAATGGGGTCTGTCCCTTTTTTGTCCCCATTTTCCGGGCGATTATTTCAGCCCGGCCAGCAGCGCCACCGCGTCCATGGCACCCATCGTGCGCGCCACCTCGATCATCGGCGAGCCGCTGGAATCGAGCGCGGCGGGATTGGCGCCACGGTCCAGCAGCAGCTGGGCGATCTCCACGCGGTTGAACATCACGGCAAAGCGCAGCGGCGTCTTGCCGTCGGGGCCGGGGCCGTCCGGCTGCGCGCCGTGCTCCAGCAACAGTTTGGCAATGGCGAGGTTGCCCTTGAAGGCGGCACCCATCAACGGGCTCTGGCCGGCATCGTTCTGCAGCTCCGGATCGGCGCCATGTTCGAGCAGCACGCGGGTGGCGTCTTCCTGGCCGTGGTAGCTGGCCAGCATCAGCAGGCTGTCGCCCTTTTCGTTGCGCAGATTGGCCGGGAAGCCCTGGTCGAGCAGCGGCCCCAGTTCGGCGGCGTTGCCGGCACGGGCGGCCTGGAAGACGCGGCGCGCGAACGCCAGCGTGTCGTCGTCCAGTGCGGGGCGCGCCTGGCCGGCGGCGGCATCGGCCGGCGGACGTTGCGATTGCGGATCCTGCATGAGTCTCTCCTGTGGTTCAGTGTCTACGAGCGATCTTACACCGGGCCTGCCGGGATCGCCGGCACATAAAAAAAGCGCGTGCCGCAGCACGCGCTTTTCATTGATACGACCGGATCAGCCCAGGCGCTGTTCCAGCCGTGCCTTGTTGTCCAGCAGTGCCTGCGGCAGGCGGTAGGACAGCTTGTCGAACAGTTCCGCGTGCAGCTTCAGCTCGTCGCGCCAGGCGTCCTTGTCGATCGACGTGATCGTTTCGAACTCCTCCGGCGAGAACGGCATGCCTTCCCAGTGCAGGTCGCCATAGCGGGGCGTGGTGCCGAACAGCGTTTCGATGCCGCCGGCCGTGCCTTCGATGCGCTCCAGCATCCACTTCAGCACGCGCATATTGTCGCCGAAGCCGGGCCACACGAAGTGGCCGTGCTCGTCGGTGCGGAACCAGTTGACGCAGAAGATCTTCGGCAGCGCGGCCGGGTTGGCGGCGGCCGTTTTCGTGCCCAGGTCCAGCCAGTGCTGGAAGTACTCGCTCATGTTGTAGCCGATGAAGGGCAGCATCGCGAACGGATCGCGGCGCACGACGCCCATCTGGCCGGCAGCGGCAGCCGTGGTTTCGGAGCCCATCGTGGCGGCCATGTAGACACCTTCCACCCAGTCGCGCGCTTCCGTCACCAGCGGTACCGTCGTCGAGCGGCGGCCGCCGAAGATGAAGGCGGAGATCGGCACGCCGGCCGGATCGTCCCAGGCCGCATCGATCACCGGATTCTGCACGGCGGACACGGTGAAGCGCGCATTCGGGTGCGCTGCCTTCGTGCCGGAAGCCGGCGTCCAGTCCTTGCCCTGCCAGTCGATCAGGTGCGCCGGCAGTTCTTTCGTCATGCCTTCCCACCACACATCGCCATCGTCCGTGAGCGCCACGTTCGTGAAGATCGTGTTTTCGCGCATCGACGCCATGCAGTTGAAGTTGGTCTTCTCGTTGGTGCCCGGGGCCACGCCGAAGTAGCCCGCTTCCGGATTGATCGCATACAGGCGGCCATCGGCGCCCGGCTTGATCCAGGCGATGTCGTCGCCGATCGTGGTGATCTTCCAGCCGTTGAACGACGCCGGCGGGATCAGCATGGCGAAGTTGGTCTTGCCGCAGGCGGACGGGAACGCGGCCGCCACGTAGTGCTTCTTGCCTTCCGGCGATTCCACGCCGAGGATCAGCATGTGCTCGGCCAGCCAGCCGGCGCCGCCCTGCTGCGCTTCCTGGTAGCCCATGTTCGAGGCGATGCGCAGCGCGAAGCACTTCTTGCCCAGCAGCGCGTTGCCGCCGTAGCCGGAGCCATACGACCAGATCTCGCGGGTTTCCGGGAAATGCACGATGTATTTGGTGGGGTTGCATGGCCATGGCACGTCCTTCTGGCCGGCCGCCAGCGGCGCGCCCACGGTGTGCACGCAGGGCACGAAGTCGCCGTCTTCACCCAGCACGTCGTACACGGCCTTGCCCATGCGCGTCATGATGCGCATGTTCACCGCTACGTACGGCGAATCGGAGAGTTCCACGCCGATGTGGGCGATCGGGGAACCGAGCGGGCCCATCGAGAACGGCACCACGTACAGCGTGCGGCCGGCCATGCAGCCGTCGAACAGGCCGTTCAGCGTGCCGCGCATCTCGTGCGGCGCGGTCCAGTTGTTGGTGGGGCCGGCGTCTTCCTTCTTTTCCGAGCAGATGAAGGTGCGGTCCTCGACGCGCGCCACGTCCGTCGGGTCCGAGCAGGCCAGGTAGGAATTGGGCCGCTTGGCCTCGTTCAGTTTCTTCATCGTGCCTGCCGCCACCATCTCGGCGCACAGGCGGTCATACTCTTCCTGCGAGCCGTCGCACCAGTAGATGCGCTCCGGCTTGGTGAGCGCGGCCACCTCGGTGACCCAATTGATCAGTTTCTGATGCTTGATGTAAGCTGGCGCGTTCATCGTTGCGACGCCTCCCATAAGGGGCTGGTTCATGGTACTACCTCCAATGCCAATAAGAATTCGGTCTGGTCCTGGTGGCAGGGTCGTCGTCGGCTTCGGGCTTGCGCGTGTGTGGTGCATCGTCGACGCTTGGCGACGATACGTCCAGGATTCGCCCGCGCAGCGAGCGGCAATCGACGGCATCTGCCGGTGCGCCCGAGTGCTCGCGCAGGCTCTCGAGGGCGCGCTTCCGGAGCACGAATGCAGCTCGAGCAGGAATGCGGCTCAAGCACCATGTCAGCTCGATCCGAGCTTCAGGGCTGCGACGGAAGAGAAACTAGTCGGGTCGCGGGAGCCGGGTAGCGCTCAACGACTTGATCGATTGTACACCCCTCCTCCCGTCTTTCCGACAAAAATGTAGGAGAAATGGTTGAGTGATGTAGTAGGCTATTCCAGATATTCACAAATTCGTTAACGGGTTACCAATAGATGAGAAACTTCGCGTATCTGCCATGAAAATTGCCATATTGGACGACTATCAGGACGCCGTCCGCGAGCTCGGCTGCTTCGAGCTGCTGGACGGCCACGACGTCAAGGTGTTCAACAACAGCATCCGCGGCGTGGGCCAGCTGGCCGCACGGCTGGCGCCGTTCGATGCGATCGTCACCATCCGCGAGCGGACCGTATTGACGCGCGCGCTGCTGGCGAAGCTGCCCAACCTGAAGCTGATTTCGCAGACGGGCAAGGTGGGCGGCCAGATCGACGTGGCCGCCGCCACGGAGCTGGGCATCGCGATTGCGGAGGGTGTCGGCTCGCCGGTCGCACCGGCCGAACTGACCTGGGCGCTGATCATGGCGGCGCAGCGCAAGATCGTGCCGTACGCACTGCACCTGAAGGCCGGCGCCTGGCAGACCGTGTCGACGAACCAGCCGTTCAACACGCTGGGCACGACGCTGCGCGGCCGCACGCTGGCGATCTGGGGCTACGGCAAGATCGGCAAGCTGATCGCCGGCTATGGCAAGGCCTTCGGCATGGACGTGCTGGTGTGGGGCAGCGACGCCAGCCGTGCCGCCGCCGTCGCCGATGGCCATACGGCGGCCGCATCGCGTGAAGCTTTCTTTGCGGCGGCCGATGTGCTGACCTTGCAGCTGCGCCTGGGCGACGCCACCCGCGGCATCGTCACCGCGGCGGACCTGGCCCTGATGAAGCCGACTGCGCTGTTCGTCAACACGAGCCGCGCCGAGCTGGTGGCCGAAGGGGCGCTGGAAGCGGCCCTGCGTTCCGGCTGCCCGGGCGCCGCCGCGCTGGACGTGTTCGACAGCGAGCCGCTGGCGGAAGACTCGGTCCTGCTGCGCATGCCCCACGTGCTCGCCACCCCGCACCTGGGCTACGTGGAGCAGGACAGCTACGAGCTGTACTTCAGCCACGCCTTCCGCAACCTGGTCGACTTCTTCGCCGGCGGCTGCCAGACGATCCTGAACCCCGGCTACCGCGACCACCTCCGCAACGGCTGAGCTCGTGTCAACTTCGGGGTCAGTCACCGAAGTTGACACGGTCTCATCCGTAGATCCATATGCTCGACACGTCGAGCGCAAACTGGATTTGTCCGTCACGCATATGGCCTGTCCGGGCTTGCCACTGTCGAGTTCGTGTCACTTTTCGTGACTGACCCCGAAGTTGACACAGGCTCGGCAGTAAGGCGACGGATCAGGCTTCGGGGATGCCGGTGAGGTTGATGCGCGGCGCCGGCATTGCGTGGACCTTCGTCCACAGGCCGGCCCAGCCGGGTGGCCAGGTGATGTCGGGGCCGCTGTACGGCGCGAGGCCGGCGCGGACGGGAATGACGGGGACCGGCGGCATGTCGGTCAATGGCGCGCCGGGCGGGCGCTGCATGTCCAGGCTGTACATATAGCCGGGCAGCAGCGCATCGCAGACATCCGCGAACCATGCCGTGTGGTCTTCGTCGCGGCCCAGCGCATGGGCCAGGCCTTCCGGATCGAATTTCGCCAGCGCGTGGATCAGCTCTTCCGTCGTGGCGCCCGGCGTGTCCCCCCAGCCCATCACGGGATTGTTGTTGTAGTCCGCGCCGGAGCCATACCAGCCTTCGCGCCACGAGCGCTGCATCCAGTCACGCGGGCCGGTGAACAGGTGCCAGCGCCAGTGCAGGCCGGACGGCTTCGGCCACGAATACAGGTACAGCTTCTGGTAGCCCGCCTCGTGCAGGGCGCGCACCATCGCCATCAGCCGCGCATGGGGCATGCGGTCGGGCGGCGCGCGGCGGAACAGGATCGCTTCGCCGTCCGCGAACTGCACTTCATCGGTGGAGAGATTCAGGTCCAGCGTGCGCCCTTCGCTGCCGAAGCGGGCGGCGATCCAGCCCGTCAGCAGGTTGACGGCCGTGATCACCCCATAGCCGCGATGGCGGTGGAAGATGACGGTTCCGGGAGCGAGCGCTTTCATGACGGGGCCGAGGCAAAAAACCTAGTGTACTCAACGCGGGTGCAACTTTCCAGCGCCGTTGCATGTGGATACGAAGAAGTTTTTTTCTTTCGTGCCGCCCCGCAGCAGGCTATCATCGACTGTCTGCAACCTTATCCGAAACACCATGACTTTGCGCATCATCGCCACCGGCGGCACCTTCGACAAGCACTACAACGAACTGCATGGCACGCTCGGTTTCGCGGCCAGCCACCTGCCCGCCGCCATCGCCCGCGCCCGCATCACCACGCCCGTCGAGCTGGAGGTGCTGCCCCTGCTCGATTCGCTGGACATGGGCGACCCCGACCGCCAGCGCGTGCTGGCCTCGTGCCAGGCCGCGCCGGAGGCCGCCATCGTGATCGTGCATGGCACCGACACGATGCAGGATACGGCCGCCGTGCTGGGTCCCGCGGTACAGGGCAAAACGATCGTGTTCACCGGCGCGATGATCCCCTACGCCATCGACAACTCGGACGCCTTCTTCAACCTGGGCTTCGCCTGCGGCGTGGCACAGGTACTGCCCCATGGCGTGTACGTGGCCATGAACGGCCGCATCTTCGCCTGGGACAATGTGCAGAAGAACCGCGCCGCAGGAGTCTTCCAACCGATGTAATCCGAGAGGAAACGCATGCCCGAATGGTCCGCCGGCTATGTTGCCGACATTGGTTACACCTACGGCACTTATGCCGAACTGAACCCCCACCGCGCCCGGCTGGCGTTCGTGATGGCCGGCCTGATGCCGCCGAAGGTCGAGACCGCCTGCGAGCTGGGCTTCGGCCAGGGCATGAGCATCAACCTGCACGGCGCCGCCTCCACCGCGCAGTGGCACGGCACGGATTTCAATCCCACCCAGGCCGTGTTCGCGCGCGAGCTGGCGGCCGCTTCCGGGGCGCCCGTGCACCTGTACGACCAGTCGTTCGCCGAGTTCTGCTCGCGCGACGACCTGCCGGACTTCGATTTCATCGGCCTGCACGGCATCTTCAGCTGGATCTCGGACGAGAACCGCCGGATCATCGCCGACTTCGTGCGTCGCAAGCTGCGCCTGGGCGGCGTGCTCTACATCAGCTACAACACGCAGCCGGGCTGGGCGCCGATGGTGCCGGTGCGCGAGCTGCTGGCGGAATATGCCAACGTGATGGGTGCGCCCGGCGGCGGTTCGGCCGCGCACGTGGACCAGAGCCTGGCCTTTGCCGAGCGCCTGTTCGGCACCAAACCGGGCTACCTGCTGGCGAACCCGAACGTGGCGGGCCGCTTCGACAAGACCAAGGTCCAGGACCGCAATTACCTGGCCCACGAATACTTCAACCGGGACTGGGTGCCGTTCCAGTTCTCGCAGGTGGCCGCCCTGCTGGAACAGGCCAAGCTCACCTATGCGTGCTCGGCCCACTACCTGGACCACATCGACACCATCAACCTCACGGCGGACCAGCGCAAGCTGCTCGACGAGATCACCGACCCGGTGTTTTCCCAGACCGTGCGCGACTTCATGGTGAACCAGGGCTTCCGCCGCGACTACTGGGTGAAGGGACCGCGCAGGCTGGGCACGATCGAGCGCGACCACCTGGTGCTGCAGATGCGCGTGATGCTGCTGGGCGACCGCGCCGCCGTGCCGCTGAAGGCCGTCGCCTCGCTGGGCGAGGTCACGCTGCAGCCGCAGATCTACGACCCGCTGCTGGACTTCCTGGCCGACGGCCAGCCCCACACGATCGGCGAGCTGGTGGGCTTCGCCGCCAAGAAGCACGGCATGACGCTGCATCAGGTGCTGCAGGCGGTGTTCGTGCTGACCGGCACCGGCAGCACGGTGATCCTGCAGGATGACGACGTGATCGAGCGGGCCCGCCCCGCCGCGCAGCGCCTGAACCTGCGCATCTGCGAGATGGCCATGTCGAACAAGGCGCTGCACTACCTGGCCGCACCGGCTACCGGCGGCGCACTGCCGCTGAACCGCTTCGACCTGCTGTTCGTGCTGTCGCGCGCGCATGGCGGGGCGGGCCCGGAAGACTGGGCCGCCTATGCGGCGATGGCACTGTCGCGCCAGGGCGAGCGCCTCGTCATCGAAGGGAAGCCGGCGGAGTCCGATGCGCAGCAGCTGCAGGAACTGACCGTGCGCGCCAACAAGTTCCGGGACGGCATGCTGCCAATACTGATCCGGGTGGGCGCGATCGCATGAAAAAAAGGCCGGCGCAGGAGCGCCGGCCTTCCGACTCGGGCGGCCCGGATCAGGCCTTGGCTTCGCCGCCGAGGGCCTCGACGATGTCGGCCATCAGCTTCGACAGTTCGCCCGTCATCAGCATGAAGTCGCCATCGAAGCGTTCTTCGTCGTTGCGGGTGACGGCGTCGTTTTCCTTCAGCACGTCCAGCGGCTTGATGCTCTTGATGGCCAGCGATTCGGTCAGCACGAACGAGATCTTGCTGTCCCACGTCATGGCCAGGCGCGTGCACTGCTTGCCGGCGGCGATGTGGCGGCGCACCTCTTCCGGTTCCAGCGTGTGGCGCACATAGCGCACCGCGGCCTTGCTCTCGCCGGTGGCGCGCAGTTCCGTGTCCATGTCGACGGTGAAGCCGGCCGGCGCTTCGTCGTCCTGCAGCCAGGCCGTCATCACGCCCACCGGCGAGCGCTGCACGCGCAGGCTTTCCAGCGGCAGGCGGTCGACGGCTTTCAGCAGCAGCTTGATCACGTCATCGGCCTTCGACGGGCTGGCCGCATCGACGACGAGCCAGCCGTTCACCGGATCGATCCACGTCCACACATTGCTGCGGATCGTGAAGGCGCGCGGCAGCAGTTCGTCGTGCACGCGCTCCTTCAGTTCCTTCATGGCCTTCTTGCCGGGCGCGAAACCCTGCTGTTCTTCCATCTCCAGCGCGCGCGCCTTGGCCACCTGGTTCACCACGGTGGACGGCAGCAGCTTCTTCTCGGTACCGAGCAGCAGCAGCATCTGCTGGTTGACGACATGGACCAGCGAACCATTGCCGCGCGGCGAGTCCCAGCCCTGGCGCAGCATCTCGTTGCTGCTGGCCGGCGTGAACTCCTGCGAACGCAGCGCTTCTTCGAGTTTTTCGGGTGCAAATGCCCACGGCGCGGGCAAGCGATAGATCTGGAGATTCTTGAACCACATGCTGTGTTTTACCTTGTTCGGCTCGTTGCAAAACCCAACATTCTACACGCGCTCCGACGCCCGGACCACCGGGATCTTCGTTTGATTATCGCGAAAAAAACTTGTCTGACGCCGCTGGCTGTCACCCAAAACCGTGCCGGGTAAGAATGCCTGACAGGCGCCAAAGCACGCCTTCCCGGGCCCGCTTTTAATGTTGGTTTTCGACAAACAAGGGCCGCACTCTTTCCCGGAACGCCCACCATGAATCTCTTTTCCCGTCTACCCCTGATACTGATGGCAGCCAGTTGCGCTGGTCCCGCCTTCGCCGCAACCATGCTCGAAACGCGCGCCTGGCCGGCAGCGGCCCCTTGCGCCGCATGTGTGACATTGCAATTCGGCGAGCTGGAATGCAGCTGCCGGCAGCGCTGGTCGGGCGTGTCTTCGCGTTTTCCGCTGGTCCCCCAGGCTGGCATTTCCTGCCTGCCGGGGCGCCCCGGGATGGGCTGCTGCTGCGCGCATCGACACGCGATGAACTGGTAGGAAAGTATCCCGGCTTGAGCAGGAAGCTGGGTGTCGCGGCATTTTTCGACATGCTCGGCGGTACCAAGCGCCATCGGCCTGCCTACCAGGCGGAAGGCATCGAACGCGCCGTGCGCTATACGAAAGCATCCCATGGCCGGCTGCATGCCTACTGGATCGAAGCGGCGCCGGGCGATACGCAGACCCTGCATATCGCCCTCGACGGCAGCGACACGGTCTATACGCTGGCGGGAGGCATCACGCCACAGTGGTACGACGCTTTCCTGGCACATCTGCGGATCGCCCCCATTCCCTAGGCCTCAATACCCGAACAGCTCGCCCTGCTGCCCCGCGCGATGTCGGTCGAGTTCGTCGAGCGGCACCAGCGCGCTGACCCGCACGCCCAGCAGCCGCAGCCGCTGGTCGAGCGGCACGCGGCGCAGGCATTCGCCGGCCGCGCGGCGGATCGTGGCGGCGTCGGCGGTCGGTTCCGGCAAGGTCACGTCGCGCGTCACCGTGCGAAAGTCGGCATAGCGCAGCTTGATGCCCACCGTGCGGCCCGCGTAGCGCTTGCGGTGCAGGTCTTCCGAGAGCCGCGTGCACAGGCGCGTGAAGATCTCGGACAGCGCGTCCCGGTCCGCCTTCACATGCAGGTCGCGCTCGAAGGTCGTTTCGCGGCTGACGCCTTTCGGGTCGGAGCGGGTGACGACTTCCCGCTCGTCGTGCCCATGCGCCACGCGGCGCAGCCACTCCGCCGAGTTCAGGCCGAAGTGCTCCTGCAGCAGTTTCGGATCGGCCTGCGCCAGCTGGCCCACCGTCTCGATGCCCAGCCCCACCAGCTTGGCATACGCCTTCGGGCCGATGCCGTTGATCTTCTTCGCCGACAGGGGCCAGATGCGCGTGGGCACATCGTCGAACGAGACGACCGTCAGGCCATCGGGCTTGTCCAGGTCCGAGCAGATCTTCGCCAGCAGTTTATTGGGTGCGATGCCGATCGAGCAGGTCAGGCCGGTGGCTTCGTTGACGGCCCGCTTCAGCCGCATGCCCAGCGCGCGGGTTTCCTCGGGATGGCTGGTGAGATCGAGATAGATCTCGTCGATGCCGCGGTCCTCGATGTCCGGCACGATCGTCGCCACCGCCTCCTTGAACAGGCGCGAATAGCGCTTGTACGATTCGAAATCGGTCGGCAGCAGGATCGCGTCCGGCGCCAGCGCGGCCGCCTTCATCGTGCCCATCGCCGAGAACACGCCCAGCGCACGGGCTTCATACGTGGACGTCGTCACCACGCCGCGGCCGGCGTAATCGCGCAGCGTGGAGAAGCGGCGCGTGCCGTCTTCCTGCACCACCGGCTGGTGGCGCGCGCCGCCGCCGACGACGACCGGCAGGCCGCGCAGTTCCGGATAGCGCAGCAGTTCGACCGATGCGAAAAACGCATCCATGTCGAGGTGGGCTATGCGGCGCGGCTGGTCCATGGGGAAGTCGGGAATCGGATCACTGTGATTATATCCAGTATTGGACGGATCGTGCCATGCAGGCGCCGCCCGGCAGGCAGACGCGTACCATGGGCCCTGCCATCCCTTCCACTGCCACAGAGGAGCCACCGTGACCCTATCGAACCTGCGCATCGGCACCCGCCTCGGCCTCGGCTATGCGATCACCATTCTCATCATGCTCGTCATGTCGCTGGTCGGCGTCAGCCGCATACAGCAGATGGCCGGCCACACGGACCGCATCGTCAACGACCGCTATAACAAGATCACGCTGGCCAACGACATGCGCAACCAGGCCAACCGCGGCGCCCAGGCGCTGCGCAACGCGATGCTGACCCAGGATGCGGCCCAGACCCGCGACTTCCTGCAGCAGATGGCCGATGCCGAGCGCAGCGGCGGCGAGATCAGCGAAAGGCTGGGCAAGATCCTGGTGGCCCCCGTCTCGGTGGAGTTCTTCAAGAAGCAGAACGCCGCATACGGCACCTACCGCGAACTGCGCGAGAAGGCCATCGCCCAGTTCCGCGGCGGCGACCACGAAGGCGCCGTGCAGGCGCTGTTCCGCGACGTGATCCCCGCGCAGACGGCCTACTTCGTGGCGGTGGACGGCCTGCTGCAATCGCAGCGCGACCTGATGACGAACGATGCCCGGGCCGCCGCCGACGCGGCCAGCTCGGCCACCATGCTGCTGGTGGTGCTGCTGGTGCTGGCCACGCTGGTCTCGATCGTGGCAGGCTGGCTCATCACGCGCTCCGTCACCGGCCCGATCGGCGAGGCCGTGCAGATCGCCGAGACGGTGGCGACGGGCGACCTGACCTCCCGCATCGACACGCAGCGCCGCGACGAAACGGGCCGGCTGCTGCAGGCGCTGGGCGACATGTCCGCCTCCCTCACCAGCACCGTGCGCACCGTCCGCGAAAGCACGGACACGATCAACACGGCGGCGGCCGAAATCGCCACCGGCAATATGGACCTGTCGAATCGCACCGAGCAGCAGGCCGCCAGCCTGGAGGAGACGGCATCGTCGATGGAGCAGCTCACCTCCACGGTGCAGCAGAACGCCGAGAATGCGCGCCAAGCCAACCAGCTGGTGGTGACCGCCGCCACGCATGCCAACGAGGGCGGCCAGGTCGTCAGCCAGGTGGTGCAGACGATGGGCTCGATCCGCGACAGCTCGGCCAAGATCGTCGACATCATCGCCGTCATCGACGGCATCGCCTTCCAGACGAACATCCTGGCGCTGAACGCCGCGGTGGAAGCGGCGCGGGCCGGCGAGCAGGGGCGCGGCTTTGCCGTGGTGGCGTCGGAGGTGCGCAACCTGGCGCAGCGCTCGGCCAGCGCGGCGCGCGAGATCAAGGACCTGATCAACGACTCGGTGGAGAAGGTGGAATCGGGCAGCCGCCTGGTCGACCAGGCCGGCACCACGATGGACCGTATCGTCACGTCGGTGAGGCAGGTGACGGACATCATGAACGAGATCGTCTCGGCCAGCCAGGAACAGAGTTCCGGCATCGCCCAGGTGAACACGACGATCGTGACGATGGATTCGACCACCCAGCAGAACGCCGCGCTGGTGGAGGAAGCGGCCGCCGCGGCGGCCAGCATGCGCGACCAGGCGCTGCGGCTGGCCGAGGCGATCGCCGTGTTCCGCATCGATGGCAGTGCACCGCGGGCCGTGCAGGTTGCGGCCGCACCGGCACCAATGCCACCTGCGGCCACGCAGCCGAAGCTGGCGGCTCCCGTCAAGGCACGGACCACGGCGGGCGCAAAGGCGGCGCCGCGCTCCGGTCCTGCCATGAAACCGGCTGCCGGACGCCCGGCCGCGAAGACGCCGGGTGCCGACGAGTGGGAGGAGTTCTAGACCGCTCGCCGACCCATCGCCAGCACGAGGATGGCACCGAGCACCAGGCTGGCGGAGAGCACCAGCATGCCCGCCGCCGTGCTGCCTGTCGCGTCGCGGATCGCTCCCACCAGGTAGGGGCTGGCGAAGCCGGCCAGGTTGCCCAGTGAATTGATCAGCGCGATGCCGGCCGCCGCGGCCGTGCCGCCCAGCAGCGCCGTCGGCAGGCTCCAGAAGATCGGGAACGTCGTCAGGATGCCGGCCGTGGCCAGCGACAGCGCCGCCAGCGCCAGCACGGTGTCATGCGCGTACAGCGTCGCGGCGAGCAGGCCCAGCGCACCGGCCACGCCGGCCAGCGCCGTGTGCCAGCGGCGCTCGCCGGAGCGGTCCGAATGGCGCGCAGCGAGCACCATCACGACGGCGGCCACGCCATACGGCACCGCCGTCAGCAGGCCGATATCGAAGACGCTCTGCACGCCGCTGTTCTTCAGCAGCTGCGGCAGCCAGAAGCTCACGCCATACAGCCCCATCACGAACAGGAAGTACACCAGCGCCAGCAGCCACACGGTGCCGCTGGCGAACAGGCGCGCCAGCGGCAGGTGGGCCCGCGTTCCCTCGTCCTCCGCGATGGCCTGCTCCAGGAGGATCTTCTCGTTTTCCCTCAGCCAGCGCGCACTGCGGATGCCGTCGTCCAGGTAGAACAGCGTCCAGATGCCCAGCACGACGGACGGGATCCCTTCCAGCACGAACAGCCACTGCCAGCCGTGCAGTCCCGCCGTGCCGGCAAACGCGGTCATGATCGCGCCGGACAGCGGCCCGCCCACCACGCCGGCAATCGCCACGCCGCTCATGAACAGCGCCACGATGCGCGCGCGGCGGTGCGCCGGGTACCAGTAGGTCAGATACAGCACCACGCCGGGGAAGAAGCCCGCCTCCGCCACGCCGAGCAGGAAGCGCAGCGCATAGAAGCTGAGCGGGCCGGTGGCGAACATGGTGGCCACCGACACCGCGCCCCAGGTGAGCATGATTCGGGCGATCCAGCGCCGCGCGCCCACCTTCTGCATCAGCAGGTTCGATGGCACCTCGAACAGGAAGTAACCGATGAAGAACATGCCGGCACCGATGCCGTACACGGTGTCCGACAGGGCCAGGTCGGCCTGCATCTGCAGCTTGGCGAAACCCACGTTGACGCGGTCCAGGTAGGCCGCCACGTAGCACAGAAAAAGAAACGGCAGCAGGCGGCGGCTGACGCGGGCATACAGCGCTTCAACAGCGGCGTCGTGGTCGATAGGGGTCATGGACTGGTTCGGTCGTAGGGGCCGCGGCCGGCCAGGATGCGCGCCGCGTCGCGGGCCGGCGGCAGGCCGAAGGCACGCGCATATTCGCGGCTGAACTGCGTGGCGCTTTCGTAGCCGACGTCGAACGCGGCGGCCGTCACGCTGCGGCCATGCGCGACCAGCAGCGTGCGCGCCTGCAGCAGCCGTACGCGTTTCAGGTACTGCAGCGGGCTCAGGGCCGTGACGGCCTTGAAGTGGCGGTGGAAGGCGGAGACGCTCATCGCCGCCTGGTCCGCCAGCTGTTCGACGCCGAGCGGCTCGGTGAAGTGCTGGCGCATCCAGCGGATCGCCAGGCCCACGCGGGCCATCGCGGTGTCCGGCGTGGCCACCTGGCGCAGCATGCCGCCCTGCGGTCCCTGCAGCACGCGGTACAGGATCTCGCGCTCGTAGACGGGTGCCAGCGCGGCGATGTCCGCCGGCCGTCGCATCAGCCGCAGCATGCGCACCCAGGCATCCATCAGCTCGGGCGTGACGGCGGCCACCGAAAAGCCTGCGGCATCGTCCTGCGCGGCAGGATCGGGCAGATCGGCCAGCAGTGTGGCGACGATGGCCGGATCGATCGTCAGGCTGACGGCCAGGTAGGGCGCGCCGTCGCTGGCGGGCCGCACGATGCCCGCTGCGGGCAGCTCGACGGACATCACGAAATAGGTGGCGGGATCGTAGTGCAGCGTTTGGCCGCCGATCGACATCGATTTGCTGCCCTGCAGGATCAGGTTGACCATCGGCTCGTACACGGCAGCCAGCTGGTGCTCGGGAATCGCACCCTGCACCATCGCCACGCGCGGGATGCCCGTTTCGGTCCGGCGGTTTTCGGCATGGGCCGCCAGGGCCCGCAGTTCGGTCAGTTGCTCTTGCATGGCGCGTATCAGACCAGAACGCCGCGGTGCTGGCAAGCCAAGAATCGGACCCGGTGAAAAAGCAGAAGCGGGGAAAAAGCCAGATCGGGGAAAAAGCAGGATCGGGCAGGATCGCGGCAGGAACCTGCAAGTGCCGGGCAGGCCGCGTCGGTATCGTCCAGTCTTCAAATCACTGGAGAAGAGCATGAGTGTCATCGTCATTACCGGCGGCAGCCGGGGCATCGGCGCGGCGGCCGCCATCGAATGCGCGCAGCGGGGCATGGGCGTCATCCTGACCTACCAGGCCCGCAGCGAAGCCGCGCGCGGCGTCGTGGAACGGATCGTGGCCGGCGGCGGCAAAGCTGTCGCGCTGCGACTGGATGTGGGCGACACGGCGCAGTTCGCCGCGTTTCGCGCCGAGGTGGAGCGTGCATTGCAACAGATATGGGACACGGATGTGCTGGCGGGCCTCGTCAACAACGCCGGTTACGGCCTGTTCGCGCCGCTGGAGGGCGTGACGGAAGCGCAGTTCGACGGCCTGCTGAACGTGCACCTGAAGGGCCCCTTCTTCCTCACGCAGGCGCTGCTGCCCTTGCTGGCGGAAGGCGCGGCGATCGTCAATCTCACCAGCGCCACGACGCGCGTCGCCACCGCCGGCGTGGCGCCGTATGCTGCGTTCAAGGGCGGGCTGGAAGTACTAACGCGCTATATGGCGAAGGAATTCGGCGCGCGGGGCATTCGCGCCAACGCCGTGTCGCCAGGCGCCATCCGCACCGACCTGGGCGGCGGCCTGTCCGACGAATTCGCCGCCCTGCTCGGCGCGCAGACGGCGCTCGGCCGCGTCGGCGAAACGGACGAAGTGGCCCGCGTCATCGCCATGCTGCTGTCGCGCGACGGCGGCTGGATCAACGGACAGTCGATCGAGGTCGGCGGCGGCTATGTCCTCTGAGGAGCCGGCATGCTCGATCACGTCTTCCTGGCGGTGCGCGACGTACCGCGTTCGATCGCTTTCTACACGGCGGCGCTGGCGCCGCTCGGCATCGTCAACCGGCTGGACTACGACGGCCGCGCCGGCCCGCCCGGCCATCCGGACCTGTACGGCTTCGGCGCGCACGGCCGCGTGTTCTTCTGGCTGCGGCCCGGCGAGGTTTGCGTGCCGGCCACGCATGTGGGCTTCGTGGCCGACAGCACCGCTGCGGTCGATGCCGCTTATGGCGCCGCGCTGGCGGCCGGCGCTGCCGACAATGGCGCCCCCGGTGCGCGCCTGCATTACGATCCGCGCTACTATGCGGCGAATGTGCTGGACCCGGATGACTACAGCCTCGAGTTCGTCCACAAACCGTGGCAGCACCCGTGAGTTCGCTTCAAAGATTTTTTGGAAAGGTCTTGCGGAATCCGGAAACAGCGCAGTAGAATACGGCCTCTTCTGAACGTTGTCACAAATGTTCGGAGTTCGATTCAAGTGGTAGCGGGCGCTTAGCTCAGTTGGTAGAGCGGATCCCTTACAAGGATTAGGTCGGGAGTTCGAGCCTCTCAGCGCCCACCAGATTCGGACTTGAAGACCTGGAGCGGTAGTTCAGTTGGTTAGAATACCGGCCTGTCACGCCGGGGGTCGCGGGTTCGAGCCCCGTCCGCTCCGCCAGAACATAGTTAGCAGAGTATTGTCCCTGCGGACAATACGGTCCTCGGGCTCGAAGGGTTTCGCTTGCAAGCGAAACCGCGGCCGGCAGAATGTCGGCGAGCCCTTCTGTACTAACAGAATTCGAGGAGAGCCCGGTCACCGGGCTCTTTTCATGTAAGTGTTGTACTCGGTGTTTGCTACGGCAGACATCGATTGGAGCGGTAGTTCAGTTGGTTAGAATACCGGCCTGTCACGCCGGGGGTCGCGGGTTCGAGCCCCGTCCGCTCCGCCAG
>NZ_VLLB01000018.1 GCF_007830455.1 Pseudoduganella lurida
AGCGTTTGATGCTATATTTTGAGTTATCGAGACCGAAGCCTCGGGCACTCCATCAAACGCCCACACTTATCGACTGTTGATTGTTAAAGAATTCTGCGCCTTTCAGCGGCTCTGCATTCCGGCCAACCCGGCGACGAAGCGTTGTGTTCGTCAGCAGCAGAGGAGCGAGATTATCTGGTGTTTCGTGATTCTCGTCAACCCCTCCTTTACTTCTTTGTTCAGCGCGCTACTACCGCGCTTCACTCTGTCGCTCGCTTCGTTTTGCATTGAATCGTTGCGACAGGGACAGAATTATAGCCAGCTGAAATCCGTTCCGCAAGCATCACTTTCAGTGCATTTAAGACGGTGACGAATGGTAATGCGGCGCTAGCGGGAGCACGGATGGGCGATGTCCAGTTTCGGGTTATAGACGGCCGTGCTGATGTTCAGCATTCCCAGCACCGTGTGGAACACATTATCGTGCGAGAACGCCTGATCGGCCCGGGCCGCCAGGCAGTTGTTATCGATGTGGAAGCGCTCCCGGTAGCCCGCGGACAGCCACGTCATCATCGGCACGCTGCGCTGCTCCGACGGCGAGAACATATAAGGCGCGCCGTGCAGGTACATATTCTTTTCACCCAGCGATTCGCCGTGATCGGAGAAATACAGCAGCGACGTATCGACGCCGCTATCGGTGGCGACCGTGCGCAGCAGGTCGATCGTCTTGCTCAGAAAGTAATCGGTATAAAGGATGGTGTTGTCGTAGGCCGCCACGATGGATTCGCGTGAACACTGTTCCAGCTCATTCGTCTGGCAGACCGGGCCGAACTTGCCGAAGCCGGCCGGATAGCGTTTCCAGTACGCCGGGCCATGGCTGCCCTTCTGGTGCAGCACGATCACCAGATCCTTTTTGCTGTCGCGGATCATCTCCGGCAGGCCGCGCAGCAGCCGCTCGTCGTAGCATTCCTCGCCATCGCACAGGGGATCGCCAGCGACTGCCTTCGACATATCCTCGAAACGGACGCGGTCGCAGGTGCCCTTGCAGCCGGAGTTATTGTCGCGCCACAGCACATCGAGACCGGCGTGCTTCAGCACATCGAGCAGGCCTTCCTGGCGGCCGGCATCGTCGGCAGTGTAGTTGTCGCGCCCCAGGTTGGAGAACAGGCAGGGGACCGAGATGGCCGTCGCCGTGCCGCAGGAGCTGACATTGCGGAAGTTGATCAGCCCCTGCTGCTTCGACAGCAGAGGGTTGGTCGGCCGTGCGTAGCCGTTCAGCGAGAAATTCATCGCCCGGGCCGTTTCGCCCACGACGATCACCGTCACCGTCCGGCGTGCCGGGGTCGCAGCCCACTTGGTGCCCTTGCCGGCATCCGTGCCGAGCGCGGCCAGCACGGTGGGCTGCGCCCACTTGCGCTTCAGGTAGCCGTGCGTGGCCTGGAACATATTGGTGGGCGTCAGCAGGAAGCGCAGTTCCCGGTGCTCGCGCACGGCCGGGGCCAGCGTCTTGAACAGCAGGATCAGCAGCGCGACGACCGCCAGCAGCGACAGGGCCACGGTGCCCGCCTTGACCAGCAGGTCGCGCCGGATCGGCGGAAACCGCAGCGGCAGCCACCACACCAGCAGCGAGGGCAGCACGCCCAGCAGCGTTACCGTGCGCACCATGTCCCAGCTCAGCAGCTCGTGGGCTTCGCGCGGATCCGTCTCCACCACGTTCTGCACCATCGCCGCATCGATCACCACGCCGTACTGGTTCATGAAGTAGCTGGCCGCCGAGGCGCACAGGAACAGCGCGATCAGCACCGGCTTGATGACGAAGCGGAAGTTGACCAGCGTGAGGATGGCGTTGAACAGCAATACCAGCGCGACGAACGCGCCCAGGTAGACCGGCAGGTTGCCCAGCTGCGCGCCGCCCGTGGCGGAGACGAACGTCTTCCAGAAGTTGAGGTTGTAGGCCAGCACCAGGAAGGCGGAGGCGCCCAGTGTCAGCAGGGGGGCACTGATGCGAGGCAATCGCGTGATGTTCACTATGGGACTCCGGTATCGAAGTCCCAAAGATACTCATGTGCAAGTGAAATCCACGTCAACCATGGGTTAAGGACGGGTTAATACTGTCGAGCACACCGATCCTTCAGTGGTCGGGCCGTTCGGGCGATGCGGGAAACCGGATCTCGATGCAGCTGCCGCCCTGCCCTTCATGCAGCACCAGCGTGGCACCGAGGTGGGCGCAGATGCGCTGCACGATGCCGAGGCCGAGGCCGGTGCCGGACGAGCCCCGCGCATCGGCCGGGATCGGCTCGTTGCGCAGCCGGGCCTGGGCTGCCGGCGGCAGGCCCGGACCGCTGTCGCGCACGATCACGCTGCGCCCCCGCAACGTGACTTCGACGATGCCCCGCTCCGTGTACTGGCAGCCATTGCGGATCAGGTTGCCGATGGCGGACATCACCAGCTCGCGCACGCCGTACACCAGGAAGTCCTCGCCGCCGCCAAAACGCAGCTCGACCGGCCGGTTGACGACCAGCGGCTGGCAGCGCTCCACTTCCTCGCGGGCCAGCGCGGCCGCCGGCATCGTGGTCCATTCCAGCTGCTCCGGCGAACGGGCCAGCCGCAGCAGCATGCCGGTCACATTGCTGGCATCGCGCGCGGCGCGGTAGATGCGTTCGGCCGGCGCATGCAGCACTGCTTCATGCTTCGTCTGCGCCATCAGCACTTCGGCCGCGCCGGCAATCACCGTGAGCGGCGTGCGCAGCTCGTGGCTCACGTCGCCCGTGAAGAAGCGCTCGCGGTCGAGGAACTGCTTCAGTTCCGCCGTGTGGCCGGCGATCGTGCGGGACAGCAGGCCCAGTTCGTCGCCCCGTTCCTGCAGCGGCAGCTCCGGCGCTCGCTCGTCCACCGCCCGCGCCAGTTCGACGATGGGATTGACGATGCGGTTGCCCAGGAAGCGGCCGAGGATCACGGCAAAGCCCATGAAGCCGAGGAAGGCCACCGCGAACATCGAGTACACCACCAGTTCGATTTTTTCATACGCGCTGTCGTGGTCGACGACGGCAAACTCGCCGCCCGCATTGCGGCCCTTCAGCACATGCAGGTCGACGCCGTCGATCGTCACTTCTTCCACGCCGTCCGGCAGGCTGCGCAGCGAACGGGGAATGCCTTCGCCCTGGTGGTAGCTGAGGCCTGCCGGCATCTCGACCGGCAGTCCGCCGGCAAAGCGCGGCCCGGCCCATTCGGCCACTTCCTCCAGCCGTTCGTCGACCAGGCGCACCTCGATGCCTTCCACGGCCAGCGCGGCGACGACGGCGAACAGGATCACCGAGACGCCGGCAAACGTCAGGTAGGCCACGGTGATGCGGCGGCGCAGCGAGTCGCCGGAGCCGGGCGCGCCGGCAGTCTCCTTACTCATTCTGCCGCTCTTCCTTGCCCTCTTCCTTGTCCACCAGCTTGTAGCCGATCTTGGCGATCGTGCGCAGCATCGGGAACGGGAACGGCTTGTCGAGCACCTGGCGCAGCGCATGGATATGCACGCGCAGCGCATCGCTGTCGGGCGGTTCGTCGCCCCAGATCTCGTGTTCGACCTGGCGGCGCGACACCACCTTCGGTGCCTCGCGCATCAGCACGCGCAGGATCGTGTAGCCCGTTTTGGTGAGGGACAAGGTGCGGCCGGCGCGCTTCACCTGGAACTGCTCGGTATCGAACGTGAGCTCGCCCACCGACAGCACGGCGCTGCCGGCATGGCCGCCCCGCGCGCGCCGTACCAGCGCCTTCAGGCGCACTTCCAGTTCCACCAGCGAGAACGGCTTGACGAGGTAGTCGTCGGCGCCACTATCGAAGCCGGCCACCTTGTCTTCCAGCGTGTCGCGGGCCGTCAGCATCAGCACCGGCGTATCCTTGTGCAGCTCGCCGCGCAGCTTCTGGCACAGCTCCAGGCCGTTCAGGCCGGGCAGCATCACGTCCAGCACGACCGCGTCGTAATCGCCCTGGGCGGCCAGCGCCAGCCCCCCGTAGCCATTGGCGGCGGAATCGAGCAGGTAACCCTTCGGCTCCAGGAAACCGTACAGGTTGGCGACAATGTCGGGATTGTCTTCGATGATGAGGAGGCGCATCCCGACATTATAATTCGCGCTTTCATTTGCCAACTTCTTCCATGAACCTGCCTGTCATCGCTCCCGTGCACGACGCCGATCTCGCCGCCCGCCTGGCGCACGCCATCGACACCAAGACCAAGCCGCCCGGCAGCCTGGGCATGCTGGAAACGCTGGCGCGCCAGGCCGGCCTGGTGCAGCGCACGACGCAGCCGCAGGTGACGGCGCCGGCCATCCTCGTCTTCGCCGGCGACCATGGCGTGGTGGCCGAAGGCATTTCCGCCTTCCCGCAGGACGTGACGTGGCAGATGGTGGAGAACTTCCTGGCCGGCGGTGCCGCGATCAATGTCTTCGCCCGGCAGAACGGCGCCGCGCTGCAGGTGGTCGATGCCGGCGTGGCCCACGATTTCGGGCCGCGCGACGGCCTGCTCGACCGCAAGGTGGCCCACGGCACCCGCAACTTTGCCGTGGAACCGGCCATGACGGCCGAGCAGTGCGCGCAGGCGCTGGCCCATGGCATGGCCCTGGTCGACGCCCTGCCCGGCAATGTGGTCGGTTTCGGCGAGATGGGCATCGGGAATACCACGGCCGCCGCGGCGCTGATGCACAAGCTGACGGGCATCCCGGCCGCCGATTGCGTGGGGGCCGGCACCGGCCTGCCACCGGAAGGCGTGCTGCACAAGGGACGCGTGATCGCGGCGGCCGCGGCGCGCCATGCGCACGTCTCCGACCCTCTAAACGTGCTGGCCACCTTCGGGGGCTTCGAGATCGCCATGATGACCGGGGCGATGCTGAAGGCGGCGGAACGGCGCATGGTGCTGCTGATCGACGGCTTCATCGTCTCCAGCGCGCTGCTGGTGGCGGCGCGGCTGCAGCCGGCGATCCTCGACTACTGCGTGTTCTCGCACTGCTCGAACGAAAACGGCCACCGCCAGCTGCTCGAAGCACTGGGCGGCACGCCGCTGCTGAACCTGGGCCTGCGGCTCGGGGAAGGCACCGGCAGCGCGCTGGCCCTGCCGCTGCTGCAGGCGGCCGTGAACTTCCTGGACCAGATGGCCACGTTCGGCTCGGCCAACGTGAGCGGCCAGGCAGGCTGACGATGCAGCAGTTGCGGCTGTTCTTCATCGCGCTGCAGTTCTTCACGCGCCTGCCCATCCCCGGCTGGGTGGGCTTCCAGCCGCACTGGTTGCACCACGCGTCGCGCTACTTCCCGCTCGTCGGCCTGGTGGTCGCGGCGATTGTCGCCGGCGTGTACTGGTGCGCGGCGCTGGTGCTGCCGCCCGCCGTGACGGTATTGCTGTCCACCGCAGCAGGCATCTACGCCACCGGCGCCTTCCATGAAGACGGCTTTGCCGACACCTGCGACGGTCTGGGGGGCGGCATGACGCGCGAGCGAGCGCTGGAGATCATGAAGGATTCGCGCATCGGCGCGTATGGTGCGATCGGAATGGTGCTGCTGCTGGCCGTGAAGTGCGCCGCGCTGGCCCACTTGCCGCCGCTGGCGACGGTGGGCGCGCTGCTCGTCGCCCATCCGCTCTCGCGCCTGATGGCGGCGAGCCTGATCTGGCGCATGGATTACGCGCGGGCGGAAGGCAAAGCGAAACCGATGGCGCAACAGATGACGGGCGCCGAATTCGCCATCGCCGCGGCCTGCTGCCTGCCGCCCCTGCTGCTGGCCTGCTGGCTCGGCTGGCTGGCCTGGTCCGCCATCGCCATCGGCCTGCTGGCCATGCTGCTGGCCACCTGGTGGTGCGCCCGCAAGTTCCAGGTGCGCCTGGGCGGCTACACGGGCGACTGCCTGGGCGCCGTGCAGCAGCTCGCCGAAGCCGTGTTTTATCTGGGCGTGCTGTGTCGCTGGAACTGATCCGTGGAGCTGATCCGATGGAACTGGTCCTGATACGCCATCCACGCCCCGTGGCCACCGATGGCCTCTGCTACGGGCGCAGCGACCTGCCGGCCGACCCGGCCGAGCTGGCGCGCGTGCACGCGGCGTTGCTGGCGGCCGGCCTGCCCGGCGATGCCCCCGTCTTTGCCAGCCCCTTGCGCCGCTGTGCGGAACTGGCGCGCAGGCTGTCGCCCGACGTGTGCTTCGATGCGGACCTCGCCGAGATGGACTTCGGCAGCTGGGAAGGACGCAGCTGGAACGACATCCCGCGCACCGAAGTGGATGCCTGGGCCGCCGACCTGCTGCACTACCGGCCCGGCGGCGGCGAGAACGTGCTGGCCGTGGCGCACCGCGTGGCCGCGGCGCTGGATCGCATCCGTACCATGGCACCCGCGCGCGCCGTGGTGATCTGCCATGCAGGCACCATCCGCCTGCTGGCCACGCTGGCGGGCGGCCAGCCGCTGGAAGGGGCCGCGCTCGCTGCCGCATCGGCGCCCCACCGCATCGGCTACGGCGAGGTGGTCCGCCTGACCGTGGCTGCGGAACCGGGCTAATCGCACTATAATGGCGCGGTTTGGTGCCCGCGTTCGAGTCCTCGAGCGCAGTTAAACGGGAAATACGGCGCTCGCCACAGAGCCAACGTATGCTGCCCCCGCAACGGTAAGCTGGCCGCCGCGCACGAGTTTCAAGCTCGCTGCGCGGCAGCTGTCCGCAACACCACTGTGCAATCGCATGGGAAGGTACGGACAGTCATGCCAGCCAGCCCGGATACCGGCCAGACAGGTGGAAGCGCGCCGAGGGGCGCGCTTCTGTTCCATCCGGCCTGCGGGGACGTTGGCCGGTTGCCCCTATAGACAAGATCGATCATGACCTCTCCCGTAGCACTGCAGGCGGCCCGCAAGCCGCTGGCGGTTTCCATTTCGCTGGCACTTTCGTTTGCCGTTTTCGCCCCTGCCGCATTCGCCCAGGCTTCCAGCGTTGGCGCCGTCGCGGCGCCCAATGCCGACACCGTCATCGTCACCGCCGGCCGCACGCCGCAGCTGGCGCGCGACGTGATCAGCGATACCACCGTCATCACGGCCGAGGAAATCGCCCGTTCCGGCGCCGGCTCCATCACTGAACTGCTGCAGCGCCAGCGCGGCATCGAAGTGGCCCGCAACGGCGGCCCCGGCACCAACGCGTCCGTATTCATCCGCGGCGCCAACAGCAACCAGAACATCGTGCTCGTCGATGGCGTGCGCATCGGCTCGGCCACCACCGGCACGGCCAGCTGGAACGCGATTCCCCTGTCCGCCATCGACCGCATCGAGATCGTCTACGGCCCGCTGTCCACGCTGTACGGCGCGGATGCCATCGGCGGCGTGATCCAGCTGTTCACGAAAAAGGGTGCCGGCGCACCGGCCGTCACGGCCACCGTGGGCGGCGGCAGCGACAAGACCTACAAGGCCGATGCCGGCGTGTCCGGCGGCACCGACAAGATCAGCTACGCCCTCGCGGCCGGCAAGGAACGCTCGGACGGCTTCTCGGCCACCCGCAAGGGCACGTCCAGCTTCAACCCGGACGACGATGGCTACGACCGCAAGACGGCATCGGGCAAGTTCTCGCTGCAGGTCCTGCCCGGCCATGAACTGGGCGCCACGTTCCTGTACAGCGACCTGACGGCCGACTACGACAGCGCCAACTTCGCTGCCTACAGCACGCAGACCCTCAGCACGGTCGCAGCCTACAGCCGCAACGAGATCCTGCCCAACTGGACCAGCCTGGTGCAGGTCGCCCAGTCGCGCGACAAGTCCGGCTCCGTGTACGGCATCGGCGCCTTCGGCTTCAGCCAGATCAATACGAAGCAGGACCTGTACTCGTGGCAGAACGATTTCCGCATCGGCGACGACAACCTGCAGGTGCTGGGCGAATACCGGCACGAGGAAGTGGCATCGAACAACGCGGACATCGCGCGCGAACGCCACACCAAGTCCATCGCCGCCACCTACAGCGCCAGGCGCGGCAACCACCTGCTCAACGTGGGCGCGCGCTACGACGACAATTCCGACTACGGTTCGAAGAACACCGGTTCGGTGGGCTACGCCTACCGCATCACGCCGGCGCTGACCGCCAGCGCCAGCTTCGGCACCAGCTTCCGCGCACCGACCTACAACGAGCTGTATTACTCGGGCTACGGCAATCCGGCGAACCGTCCGGAAGAAGGCCGCAACGCAGAAGCGGCCGTGCGCTACGACGATGGCAAGACGCAGCTGGGCGCCGTCTACTTCCACAACAAGCTGACGGACCTGCTGCTCAACACGACGCCCTGCCCGTTCCCGAGCGACGCGAAGAACAACTACCAGTACGGCTGCGCGTACAACGTCAACCATGCGCTGCTGGAAGGCCTGTCGCTGTCCGCCGCGCACCAGCTGGGCGCACTGCTGCTCGGCGCCAGCGCCGACTTCCAGCAGCCGAAGGATGAAACCACCGGCAAGCTGCTGCAGCGCCGCGCCAAGCGTCACGCCAGCCTGACGGCGGAATACGGCATGGGCCCGCTGACGGCCGGCGCCGAGTGGCAGCTGTCCTCCAGCCGCTTCGACGACGCGGCCAACCGCAACACGCTGGCCGGCTATGGCGTAGTGAACCTGTACGGCACCTACCGCCTGGCGCCCGACTGGTCGGTGCTGCTGCGCGTGAACAACGTGGCGGACAAGAACTACGAACTGGCGCGCTATTACCAGACCGGCGGCCGCACGGCCTTCGCCAGCCTGCGCTACGGTTTCAAGTAATCCCGTCATGAAGTCACGGTAGACTCCGAAGCTGCCGGGCGCACATGCGTCCGGCGCTTCTTCGCTCCTTCGCTTCTTCGCTAAGCAGACCATGCATCCAATTTCCGCCCGCCTGCGCCACCGCGCCGGCATCGTCTGCACCGGCCTGCTGCTGGTGTCGATCGCCAGCCTGCTGATTGCCGGCCTGACGGGCTCCGTGGCCATTCCCCTCGCCGACCTGCCCGGCGCCCTGCACGAATTGTTCGACGGCCGCCCCGAAACGCTGGCGGCCACCCTGCTCGACCTGCGCGCCAGCCGCGCCCTTACCGCCTTCGTCACCGGCGCCACGCTGTCGCTGGCCGGCGTGATGATGCAGACTCTTTTACGTAATCCCCTCGCCGATCCCTATGTGCTCGGCATCTCCGCCGGTTCCGCCGTGGGCGCGCTGACCGCGCTGATGTTCATGTGCGCCGCCTGGATGGTGGACGTGGCCGCCTTTGCCGGCGCCGTCGTCGTCTCGATGCTGCTGTACTGGCTGGCCCGGCGCGACATGCGCGGCGGCAGTGCGGCCGAAGGCGGCACCGCCCTCCTGCTATTGACGGGCACGATCCTGTCATCCGCCTGCGTGGCGCTGATCACGCTGATGCTGTCCATCGCGCCGGAAAGCCGGCTGCGCAGCATGGTGTTCTGGATGATCGGCGACCTGTCCGGCGCGCCGCTGCGCTGGCTGCCGTGGCTCGTGCTGCTGGCCGGTCTCGTCTTCGCGCTGCGCGCCGCCCGCGCCATGAACGTGCTGGCCCTGCATGCGGAAGCGGCCAGCACGCTGGGCATCCGCGTCGGCCCGCTGCGCAAGGGCCTGTTCTTCTGTTCCGGCCTGCTGACCGCCGGCGCCGTCAGCACGGCCGGCAGCATCGGTTTTGTCGGCCTGATCGTGCCGCACGCCTGCCGCTTCGCGTTCGGTCCCGACCACCGCGTGCTGATCCCGGCCGCCACGCTGGCCGGCGGCGCCTACCTGGTGCTGGCCGACACGCTGGCACGCACCGTGATCGCGCCGCAGCAGCTGCCGGTGGGCGTCGTCACGGCGCTGATCGGCACGCCCGTGTTCCTGTACCAGCTGCACCGTCTGAGGAAATCATGATCGCGGCCAGACAACTCAAGCTGAACATCGGTCCCCGCGTGCTGGCCGAGGATCTCGACTGGCAGGTGGGTGCCGGCGAATGCTGGAGCATCATCGGCCGCAACGGCGCCGGCAAGAGCACGCTGCTGCGCACGCTGGCCGGCATGCGCGCCCCCGATGGCGGCAGCGTGCTGCTGCAGGACCGCCCGCTGGCCGACTGGCCACTGGAAGCGCTGGCCCGCGAACGCGCCTACCTGGCGCAGTCGCGTTCCGATGCCTTTGCCTACACCGTCATCGAAACCGTGCTGTCCGCGCGCCACCCGTATCACGACAAGCGCTACTGGGAAGACAGCGACGACCACCGGATCGCGCTGCAGTCGCTGGCCGCCATGGAGGTCGACGATCTGGCCGACCGCGACGTGCGCACGCTGTCCGGCGGCGAACGCCAGCGGGTGGCCATCGCTGCCCTGCTGGCCCAGGACACGCCGCTGCTGCTGCTCGACGAGCCGGCCAATGCGCTGGACCTGGCGCACCAGGTGAGCGTGATGGGCCTGCTCGCCAAGCTGTGCCGCGAGCGCGGCAAGACCATCGTGATGGTGGGCCATGACCTGAACCTGGCCTGGAGCATCTCGTCCCATGCGCTGCTGCTGATGGGCGACGGCCGCTGGCTGGCCGGCCCCCGTGACGACGTGATGCAGGCGGCCATCCTGAGCGACTACCTGCACCACCCCATCGAAACCGTGCGCCACGGCGCACGCACCCTTTTCATTCCTACCGAGGCATCCCAATGAGCACCCAGGACGACAGCGCCGCACTGAACGAACGCCACCGCGTGCGCATGGAGCGCAAGAAGGCCATCATCGACGCGAAGATCGCCGCCGCCGACAAGCAGATCGGCATCATCATCGTCAACACGGGCAACGGCAAGGGCAAGAGCTCGAGCGGCTTCGGCATGGCGATCCGCGCGCTGGGCCATGGCATGAAGGTGGGCGTGGTCCAGTTCATCAAGGGCGCCATGGCCACCGGCGAGGAGCAGTTCCTGCGCCGCTTCCCCGACGAAGTGAGCTTCCACGCGATGGGCGAAGGCTATACCTGGGAAACCCAGGACCGCGAGCGCGACATCGTCAAGGCCGGCGAGGCCTGGCAGCAGGCCAAACGCTTCCTGAGCGATCCGGCCATCGGCATGGTGGTGCTCGATGAACTGAACATTGCACTGAAGTACCGCTACATCGATATCGAGACGGTGATCGCGGACCTGCTGGAGCGCCCGGCGATGCAGCACGTGGTGATCACGGGCCGCGGCGCGCCGGCGGAGCTGATCGAGATCGCCGACACGGTGACCGAGATGAACGTGGTCAAGCACGCGTTCAAGGCCGGCATCGGCGCGCAAGCGGGCACGGAGTGGTGATGGCTGCGCGCGCCGTGCTGATTGCCGCCGTGGCGTCCGGCCAGGGCAAGACGACCGTCACGGCCGCCCTGGCGCGCAAGCTCGTGAAGGCGGGCCGGCGCGTGCGCGTGTTCAAGTGCGGGCCCGACTTCATCGACCCGATGCTGCTGGAACGGGCCAGCGGCGCGCCCGTGGAATCGCTGGACCTGTGGATGGTGGGCCGCGAGCGCTGCCACCGCCTGCTGGCCCAGGCCGCGCAGGAAGCGGACGAGATACTGATCGAAGGCGTGATGGGCCTGTACGACGGCACGCCATCCGCCGCCGACCTGGCGCGCGAATTCGGCGTGCCCGTGCTGGCCGTGATCGATGCGGGCGCGATGGCGCAGACGGCCGGCGCGCTGGTGCACGGCCTGCGCGACTACGGCCCCGTGGCGATGGCCGGCGTGATCGCCAACCGGGTCGGCAGCGCCAATCACGCGGCGATGGTGAAGACCTCGCTGCGCGACATCCCCCTGTTTGCCACGCTGCCGAAGCAGGGCCGCTCGCTGCCGGAACGGCACCTGGGCCTGGTGCTGCCGGATGAGGTGAGCGGGGTCGACGCGATTCTCGACGAACTGGCCGAGCAGCTGGTGCTGGACCAGGAAGCCTGGGACGCACTGCCGCCGGTGGCCTTCGAGCCGCCCGCCCCTGCAGACGCGCTGCCGCCTGCGCTGGCCGGCAAGACCGTCGCCATCGCGCGCGACGAGGCGTTCGTGTTCGTCTATCCCGCCAACCTGGCGGTACTGCGGGCGCTGGGTGCCGAGGTGGTGTATTTCGCGCCGCTGGCCAACGAGCCGGTGCCTGCCGAGGCGGATGCCGTCTACCTGCCCGGCGGCTATCCGGAACTGCATGCGCCCGCGCTGGCAAAAGCAGATGCATGGCGCGCTTCGATCCGCGCGGCGCATGCTGCCGGCGTGCCCATCGTCGCGGAATGCGGCGGCATGATGGCGCTGGCCGCCACGCTGGACGATGGCGCCGGTGCCTGGCCGATGGCCGGCCTGCTGCCGGGCGGCGTCACGGTGCAGAAGCGGCTGGCGGGCCTGGGGCCGCAGGCACTGACGACGGCGCACGGCATCCTGCGCGGCCACACCTTCCACTATTCGCGGCTGGAGACCGATGCGCCGGTGTCGTCGTACACGGCGAAGAATCCGTCCGGCGTGCAGGGCGAGGCGGTGTACCGCATCGGTTCGCTCACGGCCTCGTACTTCCACGGCTATTTCCCGTCCAATCCGGCCGCGGTGGCAGGCATGTTCTCGCGGCCCGCCCCATGACGCGCACGCTGGTGCTGGGTGGCGCCCGCTCCGGCAAGAGCGCCCATGCGGAGCGGCTGGCGCGGCAGTCCGGCAAGGACGTCGTGTACATCGCCACTGCCGGTGCCGGCGATGCCGAGATGGCGCACCGTATCGCCCTGCACCGGGCCGACCGGCCGGCGCACTGGAGCACCGTCGAGGAGCCGCTTGCGCTGGCCGGCGTGCTGGCGGCCTGGCGCGCGCCGCACCGGCTGGTACTGGTCGACTGCCTCACGCTGTGGCTCAGCAACCTGCTGTTCGCCGGCGGCACGCAGTATCCCGACGTCGGCACCATCGAACTGCCAGCGCGCTTTCATGACGAACGCGCCGCATTGCTGGCGCAGCTGGCCAATGACGTGGGCGACGTGGTGTTGGTGTCGAACGAAGTGGGCATGGGCATCGTGCCGTATGGCGCCGTCACCCGCGCGTTTGCCGATGAAGCGGGCCGCCTGAACCAGGCGGTGGCGGCGTTGTGCGACAACGTGGTGTTCGTGGCGGCCGGCCTGCCACTCGCCTTGAAAGGCGCCGCATGCTGAGCGGCCTGTCCTGGCCGGCCGTGGCGCTGCTGCTGGCGGCCGGGGTGCTGCTCGACCTGCTGCTGGGCGAGGTGCGGCGCTGGCATCCGCTGGTCGGCTTCGGCAACCTGGCGTATGCGCTCGAGCGGCGGCTGAACCGGGGCGGCTGGCGCATCCCCCGCGGCGCGCTGGCGTGGCTGCTGGCCGTGCTGCCGCTGGTGGCGCTGTCTGTTTTCATGTGTGGGGTGGCCGGCCTGGCCGCGCATGCGGTGCTGCTGTATTTCTGCCTCGGCCTGCGCAGCCTGCGGGACCACAACCTGCCGATCGCCGCCGCGCTGGGAGCGGGCGACCTGGCCACCGCGCGGGAGCTGACGGGCCGCATCGTCAGTCGCGATACATGCGATGCGACGGAGGCCGATCTGGCCAAGGCCAGCGCGGAGTCGCTGCTGGAAAACGGCAACGACGCCGTGTTCGGCACGCTGTTCTGGTTTGCCGTGGCGGGCGGCCCCGGCGCCCTGCTGTTCCGGCTGGCGAACACGCTCGACGCGATGTGGGGCTACCGCAACGAGCGGTTCCTGCAGTTCGGCCGCGTGGCTGCGCGGGGCGACGATGCGCTCAATTTCATCCCGGCGCGGCTGACTGCCCTGTCCTACGTGCTGCTGGCATCGGGCATGGGGGCGAAACGCCGGGCGTGGCGCTGCTGGCGCGAGCAGGCATCGGCCTGGAGCAGCCCGAATGGCGGCCCGGTGATGGCCAGCGGTGCCGGTGCGCTGGGCGTGGCGCTCGGCGGCGCGGCGCGCTATGACGGCGCGATCGAACAGCGTCCGCTGCTGGGCCGCGGTCCTGCCGCCGGCGCCGGCGACATCGTGCGCGCCTGGCGGCTGGTGCTGCACACCACGCTGCTGTGGGTGTTCGTGGCACTGGTGTCCGCCCTTCTCGTCACGGGAGCCACCCATGCCTGAACACGGCGGCAACCTGCGCGATGCGGCGCGCCGGTATGGCGACCAGGACTGGCTCGACCTGTCGGCCGGCCTGAATCCGCACTGGTATCCCGCACCGCCGCTGCCCGGCAATGCGTGGCACCGCTTGCCGGAACCCGATGCGGCATTGACTGCCGCCGCCTGCGCCTATTACGGCGCGCCGGCGCTGCTGGCGGTGGCCGGCACGCAGGCCGCGATCCAGGCGCTGCCGCGCTTGCGGGCGCCGTCGCGCATCGCCGTCTCCGCGCCTTCGTATGCCGAGCACGCGCATCACTGGTCCCTGCATGGACACACGCTGCGCGAAGTGCCGTATGCTGCGCTGGCCGGTGCGGTAGCGGAGAGCGACGTGGTCGTCGTCTGCAATCCCAACAATCCCACCGGCGCCGTTATCCCCCGTGCCGAATTGCTGCAATGGGCCGATGTGCTGGCAGCACGTGGCGGCTGGCTCGTCGTCGACGAAGCGTTCGCGGATGTCGAAGACGCCCACAGCGTGGCGGACCAGGCGGGGCGGCCGGGACTGATCGTGCTCCGCTCGGTCGGCAAGTTCTTTGGCCTGGCCGGACTGCGCCTCGGCTTCGTCGCCGCCGATCACGCGCTGCTGGGGCGGCTGGACGACGAGCTGGGACCGTGGCAGGTGAGCGGTCCCGCGCAACTGGTCGGCAAGGCGGCGCTGCTGGATACGGCCTGGCAGGCGCGCACCCGCGCTGCCTTGCGTGGGCAAGGTGAACGGCTGCACGGGCTGCTGGCGGCGCACGGCATCGCGTCGTCCGGCACGAGCCTGTTCCGCTGGTGGCCGGAGGCCGAAGCCGAAGCCTTTCATGAACACATGGCGCGGCGCGGCATCTGGGTGCGGCTGTTCCGCACCGGTCCGCGCGGCATCCGTCTCGGCCTGCCGCCCGATGAAACATCCTGGCTGCGCCTTGGCGGCGCGCTGGAAGAATGGAGAACACGATGAAGACGATTCTGCTGGTCCCCCTGCTGTGCACGTCCCTGGCCTCGCATGCCGCCGTCACCGTGCGCGACGACGACGGCAAGACCGTCACGCTGGCGCAGCCCGCGCAGCGCATCATCTCGATGGCACCGCACGTGACGGAGCTGCTGTTCGCGGCCGGCGCCGGCAGCAAAATCGTCGGCGCCGTCGACTACAGCGATTATCCGGAGGCGGCGAAGGCCATCACCCGCGTGGGCAGCAACCGCGAGGTGGACCTGGAACGCGTGCTGGCGCTGAAGCCGGACCTGATCGTCGTGTGGCGCCACGGCAGTTCCGAGCGCCAGATCGAGCTGCTGCGCAAGCTGGGCGTGCCGCTGTACCACAGCGAACCCACCAGTCTCGATGCGATTCCCGTGGCCGTCACGTCGATGGGCAAGCTGGCCGGTACCGAACCGGCCGCGGAAGCGGCTGCTGCCGACCTGCGCAAGCGCCTGGCCATGCTGCGCACGAAATATCAGGGTCGCCCGACGGTGCGCGTGTTCTACCAGGTGTGGGACAAGCCGCTGTACACGCTCAACGGCGCGCACATCGTCAGCGATGCGCTGCGCCTGTGCGGTGGCGAGAACATCTTCGCGTCGCAGAAGGTCACGGCGCCCGTCGTGAGCGTGGAGGCGGTGCTGCAGCAGGATCCGGAAGCCGTGTTCAGCACGGCCGAGAAGGAACAGGGCGGCGCCGCCATGTGGAAACAGTATCCGCAGATGAAGGCAACGAAGGGCGACAACCTGTTCACCATCGACGGCCACCTGGTCAACCGCGCCGGCCCGCGCATGATCGCCGGCACCGAGTCGCTGTGCGAAAAGCTCGACCTCGCGCGCCAGCACCGGAAGAACTGACGTGTCCTTTCCTTACACGACGCTCATGGTTCAGGGCACCACGTCCGACGCCGGCAAGACCACGGTGGTGGCCGCGCTGTGCCGGCTGCTGCGCCGCGACGGCGTGTCGGTTGCACCGTTCAAGCCGCAGAACATGGCGCTGAACAGCGCAGTCACAGCCGACGGCGGCGAGATCGGCCGCGCCCAGGCACTGCAGGCGCAGGCTGCCGGCATCGCCGCGCACACGGACATGAATCCGGTGCTGCTGAAACCCTCCAGCGACACCGGTGCCCAGGTGATCATCCACGGCAAGGTGCGCGCCGAGATGAATGCGCGTGACTATCACCAATATAAAACCGTGGCGATGGCCGCCGTGCTGGAATCGCACGCGCGCCTGCTGGAGCAGTATGACGCGGTGATCGTCGAAGGCGCGGGCAGCCCGGCCGAGATCAACCTGCGCGACCGCGACATTGCCAACATGGGTTTCGCCGAAGCGGTGGACTGCCCGGTGGTGCTGGTGGCGGACATCGACCGTGGCGGCGTGTTCGCTCACCTGGTCGGCACGCTGTCCTGCCTGTCGGAGAGCGAGCGGGCGCGGATCGTGGGCTTCGTCATCAACCGTTTTCGCGGCGATATCAAGCTGCTCGAGCCGGGCCTGGACTGGCTCGAACAGCAGACCGGCAAGCCGGTGCTGGCCGTGCTGCCTTATCTGCACGGACTGCTCCTCGATGCGGAGGACGCGGTGCAACCGGCGCAGCAGCAGCGCGGCACGTTCCGCGTCGTGGTGCCCAGCCTGCCGCGCATGAGCAACCACACGGACTTCGATGCGCTGCGCGCCCATCCGGATGTGGACCTGCAGTTCATCCGCGCCGGTCATGCGATGCCGCCGGCCGATCTGGTCATCCTCCCCGGCAGCAAGAACACGCGTGCCGACCTGGCATGGCTGCGCGAACAGGGCTGGCCACAGTACCTGGTGCGCCACCTGCGCTATGGGGGCAAGGTGATCGGCATCTGCGGCGGCTTCCAGATGCTAGGGAATGTCGTGCGCGATCCGCATGGCGTGGAGGGGACGCCGGGCGAATCGGCGGGACTGGGGCTGCTGGACATGGAAACGCAGATGCTGCAGCAGAAGCACCTTCAGCAGGTGAGCGGCAGCTGCCTGTTCGCCGAGGCGCCCGTGACGGGTTACGAAATCCACATGGGCGTGTCGAGCGGGCCGGCGCTGGAGCATCCGGCTTTCATGATCGATGGCCGGCACGAAGGCGCGCGCTCGGCGGATGACCAGGTGCTGGGCACCTACCTGCATGGCGTGTTCGATGCCCCGGGTGCCAATGCCGCGCTGCTGAAGTGGGCCGGCCTGGACACGCGGCAGGTCGTGGACCTGGACGCGCTGCGCGAAGCCAGCCTGGAACGCATCGCCGATGCGACCCGTCCCCTGCTCGATGCGCTGACCGCCTTGCGGTGACGGCGGGCGGGACGGCGGCCCCTGCGGGATTGTGCAACAATCGTGCAACGAGCGTCCTCCCGCCAGCTGCCGTCGTCCACCAATGTCGAGTTCCATCCCCGCCGATCACGGCAACATCAAACGCTATCTGCCGTGGGTCGTGGCAACGGTGTTCTTCATGGAGCAGCTGGACACGACGATCGTCAACACGGCCATCCCCGCGATGGCCATCAGCCTGCAGGTCACCCCACTGAGCCTGAAGGCGGTGGTGATGAGCTATATCCTGAGCCTGGCCGTAGCGATTCCGATTAGCGGCTGGCTGGCGGACCGCTACGGCACACGGCGCGTGTTCATGACGGCCATCGCGATTTTCACGGTGGCCTCGGTACTGTGCGGCCTAGCCGTGAATTCGCCGATGCTGGTGGCGGCGCGGCTGCTGCAGGGCTTCGGGGCAGCGATGATGAAGCCCGTCGGCCGTCTCACGATCGTGCGCACGTTCCCGAAAGCGGAGCTGCTGCGCGCGATGAACTTCGTGATCATCCCCGCGCTGCTGGGTCCCCTGCTCGGGCCGACGGTGGGCGGCCTGATCGTGCACTGGATGAGCTGGCGCGAGATCTTCCTGATCAATGTGCCGATCGGGCTGGCCGCCATCTGGATCGCGCACAAACACCTGCCGGACTACCGCAGCGCCGAACACCGGCCGCTGGACCTGATGGGCTTCATCCTGTTCGGCAGCGGCATTGCCCTGCTGTCCTGGCTGCTGGAGATCTTCGGCGAGCACCGGCTCGACGGCACGTCGTGGGGCGTGCTGTTCGTGATCTCACTGAGCCTGCTCGGTGCCTATGCATGGCATGCGCTGCGCGAACCGCACCCGCTGCTGCAGCTGCGTCTCTTTACGATCCGCACCTTCCGCGTGTCGCTGCTGGGTGGCCTGTTCACGCGGCTGGGCGTGAGCAGCATGCCGTTCCTGCTGCCCCTGTTCTATCAGCTCGGTCTCGGCTATCCGGCCTGGCAGGCGGGCCTGCTGATGATGCCGACGGCGGCGGCGGCCATGTTCATGAAGGTCGTCTCGACGCGGCTGCTGGGGCGCTTCGGCTACCGGCACGTGCTGATCGTGAACACTGTGCTGCTGGGCGTGACGATCGGCCTGTTCGCCTTGGTGGGGCTGGGAACGCCGGTCTGGGCGATCCTCGCCATCGGCCTGTGCCAGGGCTTTTTCAGCTCGCTGCAGTTCTCCAGCGTGAACAGCATCGCCTACGCAGACGTGGAGCAGAAGGATTCCAGCATGGCCAGCACGATGGCCAGCTCGATGCAGCAGCTGTCCGTCAGCTTCGGGCTGGCCTGCGGGTCGCTTGTCACGGCGTGGTACCTGGGCGACCTGCCGCAGACGGACCGCGTGGTGCTGGCCAGCGCGCTGCACCAGGCGTTCCTGACGCTGGCCGCGTTGACGATCCTGTCGTCGCTGTCGTTCTGGACGCTGCGCCGGCATGACGGCGAGAGCCTCAGCCAGGGCACGAAGCGCAAGCGGCCGGCGACGGCGGTGGCCAATGCGGACCAGTCCACGGCGGCATAGAACGGCCAGCCCGGCTTCGCGGTTCGCCCGTTTGTGGAACAATCGCCGGACAGACCGCCAACTTCCAGCCCCATGACCAGCCAAGAGCTCATTACCAAACGCTATCTGCCGTGGGTCGTCGCCACGGCCCTTTTCATGGAGCAGCTCGACTCCACGATCGTCAACACGGCCATCCCCACGATGGCCATCAGCCTGATGGTCACGCCACTGAGCTTGAAGGCCGTTGTTACCAGCTATATCCTCAGCCTGGCCGTGGCGATTCCCGTCAGCGGCTGGATGGCGGACCGCTTCGGCACGCGGCGCGTGTTCATGTCGGCGATCGCGATCTTCACGGTCGCCTCCATCCTGTGCGGTTTGGCGGTGAACGCGCCCATGCTGGTGGCGGCGCGGCTGCTGCAGGGTTTCGGGGCCGCGATGATGATGCCGGTCGGCCGGCTTACCATCGTGCGCACGTTCCCGAAATCGGAACTGCTGGCGGCGATGAACTTCGTGATCATCCCGGCGCTGATCGGCCCCCTGCTCGGACCCACGGTGGGTGGCCTGATCGTGCACTGGCTGTCGTGGCGCGAGATCTTCTTCATCAACGTGCCGGTCGGCCTGGCCGCGATATGGCTGGCGCACAAATACATGCCGGACTACCGCAGCGGCGAGCCGCGGCCACTGGACGTAATGGGACTGATCCTGTTCGGCACCGGTGTGGCGCTGCTGTCATGGCTGCTGGAGATCTTTGGCGAACACCGGCTCGATGCGACGTCATGGGCAGTGCTGTTCGTGATCTCGGTGAGCCTGATCGCCGCCTACTGCTGGCACTCGCTGCGCGAAGATCATCCGTTGCTGCGCCTGACACTGTTCAGGATCCGCACCTTCCGCGTCTCCGTGCTCGGTGGCTTCTTCACGCGCCTGGGTGTCGGCGGCCTGCCCTTCCTGCTGCCGCTGCTGTACCAGCTGGGCCTGGGCCTGCCAGCCTGGCAATCGGGCCTGCTGATGATGCCGTCCGCTGCGGCGGCCATGTTCATGAAGCTGTTCGCCTCGAAGCTCCTGGCGCGCTTCGGCTACCGGCAGGTACTGGTGGTGAACACGGTGCTGATCGGCGTGACCATCGCCATGTTCTCGTTCGTGCAGTTGGGGACACCGATATGGGCCATCGTGCTGCTCTCGCTGGCGCAGGGCCTCTTCAATTCGCTGCAATTCTCCAGCATGAACACGATCGCCTATGCGGACGTGGACCAGAAGGATTCCAGCATGGCCAGCACCCTCGCGAGCTCGATGCAGCAGCTGTCGATGAGCTTCGGGCTAGCCTGCGGCTCGCTGATCACGGCCTGGTACCTGGGCGACATGCCGCAGACGGACCGCGTGGTGCTGGCCAGCGCGCTGCATCATGCCTTCCTGACGCTCGCCGCGCTCACTGTGCTATCAGCGGGAATGTTCTGGACGTTGCGGCGGAACGATGGCGAAAGCATCAGCCGCGGCGACAAGGCCGAGCAGCCGGCGACGGCCGTGGCGACGGCGGGGCAGACGACGGTGCAGTAAAGGCGGTGCGTTCAGGCTGCACTAACCGGAGTGGCCAGCAAGCGGTCAACTGCCATTCTTCCCTGTGCCTTTCCTCTGGCTGCGAACGACGGGTGCCAGCACGCGCATCGCTATCGGCGGGCCAGGCCAGTGGACAATGCCGAGTCCGTGTCAGCTTTCGTGACTGACCCCGAAGTTGACACGGGCTCGGCGCTGAATCGGCCGTGGAAAGCAAAAAACCCCGCCAGATCACTGGCGGGGCTTTTCTAATAACTAGTCTGACGATAACCTACTTTCACACTGGTTGCAGCACTATCATCGGCGCAAA
>NZ_VLLB01000019.1 GCF_007830455.1 Pseudoduganella lurida
AGCGTTCAATCTGAGCCAGGATCAAACTCTTCAGTTTAATCTCTGTTTAAAGTCCTTGCGGACTTGGTCGCCCATTCAAATAACTGACGAAACTTTCTTTCGAAAATTGCGTTTTATTACTGTATGAGCGTTTGATGCTATATTTTGAGTTATCGGGACCGAAGCCCCGGGCACTCCATCAAACGCCCACACTTATCGACTGTTGATTGTTAAAGAATTCTGCCTTTCGGCCATCGCTGTCGAACCCTTCGGTTCGTCGACAAATCGTTGTGTTTGTCAGCAGCAGAGAGATGAGATTATGCGGTGTTTCGTGCAGCTCGTCAACCCCTCGTTTTCCTACTTTCGTCGTCAGCGCCAGGCGCTTTCAACATCTCGCTGCTTCTGCATTTCTGCGTTGTTCGCTGCGAGGGACAGAATCATAACAAAGCCATTCCCGCTCTGCAAGACCCTCGCAGCATGTTTTTTCGCGTAATCCGAACTCATCCATATTTCCGCACTTCTAGAAGAGAATGATGCCGCCCACCGCACCGCCATTCATCTTCCCTTCTCCGCCATTGAAAGCCTTAGATTTCGTCTGGCCCAGCTCCGCCACCAGCGTGATGAACGAGTTCAGCGAGTAGTAGGCGCCTGCGGTCACATTGGCATTCGACCGCAGCCCTGCCGTTCCCACTGCATCGCGATCGTTCCGGCTCATGCCGTAACTGATCCCCAGTTTCAGCTTCTCGGTGGTCTTGTAGGTCCCCTGCACGAACCAGTTCTTCGAGCGCACATCGCCCTGGTCCGCATCCGACAGGATTCCCAACCCGCGCCCGGCCTGATAATTCACCAGCACTCCGGCCGGCCCGCCCTGCCACGACACGCCTGCCTCGTACACGGCCATCGTGAAATCATCGATGCCCGTTTCGGCGCCATAGAACTTCTGCGTCTTCGCGCCCAGCCAGGCCTTCAGGCCTTCGGCGGCATACATCACCTGTGCCTGGACCTGCGGTGCGGACTTGGTCTTGTAGCGTTTCGCGGCCACGATCGGCGAATCGTCGACGGGGCTGACCAGCGCCACATCGACCGTGATGTCGGACACCTTCGGCGAGGTCCACGCGATCTGGCCGTAATAGCCGACATAGGTATAGCCCGCGCCGATGTGGCCCAGCGCGACGCGCCCGCGCTGCGTGGCCTGGGTGGCGGCGCCGGCACCGATCAGCGTCATGTCGCCGAAGATGGCGTTGTTGCCGAAGATGCCGTTGTCGCGCCCCAGCTTCACAGTGCCCAGGCTCTCGTTGCCGAAGCTGAAGTAAGCCTGCCGCACATCGACATCGCTGTTCTGGTCGATGGCACTGTCCGTGGCGGTGGCGTGGTAGATGCCGATGTGGGCCTTGATGTCGTAGTCGCCCTGGCGCGACGTGGCGGAGGTGACCAGGCCATTCGGCAGCAGGCCATTGCCGATGGTGGTGCGGCCATCCTCGCCGCCGCAGCCGATGGCCCGGCTGCCCAGCGCCAGCCCGCCCACTTCGGCGCCGGAGCAGGACACATGCGTGTAGTAAGCATTGACGATGCCGCCCACATTGACGGTCCAGTCGCCCGCCTTGATATCGACAGCCTGCGCGGCGGGCAGCCCACACAGTGCCACGGCACATCCCAACAGCATCTTTCTCATGACAGTCTCCCTGTTGTTGTCGATCGAGCATCGCAGCGATGCATGCGCTGCCGCGCAAGTTGTGTGCCTGTGCCTGCCAGAGGGAGGAATATTCGCAGCTGTCCCGAATCGGACCAGCGTGCCGCAGCAGTGTCATGGAATTGAGCGCCTGGTGCGAATGAAAGACAAAAAAAAGGCGGCCGAAGCCGCCCATAAGGAGAACACCAGACCGCAATCTCCTACGCGCCGCGCACCGGTAGCAGCGCCGCGTTTTCCGCATCGCTGAACAGCCGCGAACGCAGCAGGAAGCGGCGTCCGGTACCGTTATCGAGCGAGAACATGCCGCCATTGCCGTCCACCGCGTCGATGATCAGCTGCGTGTGCGCCCAGTACTCGAACTGGTCGCGCCCCATGTAGAAAGGCACGCCATCGAGCTCGCCCAGCCGGACGTCCGTATCGCCCAGCGCGAACTCGCCGGCCGGATAGCACATCGGCGCACTGCCATCGCAGCAGCCACCCGACTGGAAGAACAGCAGCGGACCATGCCGCACCCGCAGCGCGGCGATCAGCTCCAGTGCCGCCGCAGTGGCGACGACCCGTTCCATCAGAAGAAGCCCAGCGCGTTCGGGCTGTAGCTCACCAGCAGGTTCTTGGTCTGCTGGTAGTGGTCCAGCATCATGCGGTGGTTCTCGCGGCCGATGCCGGACTGCTTGTAGCCGCCGAAGGCCGCGTGGGCCGGATACAGGTGGTAGCAGTTGGTCCACACGCGGCCGGCCTGGATGCCGCGCCCCATGCGGAACGCCCGTGCGCCATCGCGCGTCCACACGCCGGCGCCCAGGCCGTACAGCGTGTCGTTGGCGATGCGCAGCGCATCCTCTTCGTCCTTGAAAGTCGTTACCGAAACCACCGGGCCGAAGATCTCCTCCTGGAAGATGCGCATGGTGTTCTCGCCGCGGAAGACGGTCGGCTGCACGTAATAGCCGCCGGCCAGGTCGCCCCCTTGCGTGTTGCGTTCGCCACCCGCCAGCACCTGGGCGCCCTCCTCTCGTCCGATGGCCAGGTAGGACAGGATCTTCTCCAGCTGCTCCTGCGAGGCCTGCGCGCCGATCATCGTGGCCGGATCGAGCGGATTGCCCTGCCGGATCGATGCCACGCGCGCCAGCGCCCGTTCGATGAAGCGGTCGTAGATCGATTCCTGCACCAGCACCCGCGACGGGCAGGTGCACACCTCCCCCTGGTTCAGCGCGAACATCGCGAAGCCTTCCAGGCATTTGTCGAAGAACGCATCGTCCGCATCCATCACGTCCGCAAAGAAGATGTTCGGCGATTTGCCGCCCAGCTCCAGCGTGACGGGAATCAGGTTCTGCGCCGCGTACTGCATGATCAGGCGGCCCGTCACCGTCTCGCCCGTGAAGGCGATCTTGGCGATGCGCTTGTTCGAGGCGAGCGGCTTGCCGGCTTCCAGCCCGAAGCCATTGACGACATTGAGCACTCCCGGCGGCAGCAGGTTGGCGATCAGCTCGACCAGCACCATGATCGACGCGGGCGTCTGCTCGGCCGGTTTCAGCACGACGCAATTGCCCGCAGCCAGCGCGGGCGCCAGCTTCCACACGGCCATCAGGATGGGGAAGTTCCACGGAATGATCTGGCCCACCACGCCCAGCGGCTCGTGGAAATGATAGGCGTACGTCTCCGCATCGATCTGCGACACGGAACCTTCCTGGGCGCGGATGCAGCCGGCGAAGTAGCGGAAATGGTCGATCGCCAGCGGGATGTCGGCCGCGGTCGTTTCGCGGATCGGCTTGCCGTTGTCGATCGTCTCGGCCGTGGCCAGCGTGGCGAGATGCTCTTCCATCCGGTCCGCGATCCGGTGCAGGATCAGCGCGCGTTCGGCCTGCGAGGTGCCGCCCCAGGCCGCCCTGGCCGCATGGGCCGCGTCCAGCGCCAGTTCGATGTCGGCCGCCGTCGAGCGGGCGATCTCGCAGAACGGCAGGCCGGTAATGGGCGTTACGTTGGCGAAGTACTCGCCGCCCGCGGGCGGCACGAACTGGCCGCCGATGAAGTTGTCATAGCGCTGCCGGAACGGATTGGCGACGCCCAGTTTGCTGATGTCCGCAAGATCCATGTCATCCCTCCTGTCAGTGGACCGGAAAGGTTCGCAAGGCCCGTGCCACCGGCTGCGCGGGGCGCGCCTGCCGGAATGGCGGGGCAAGTGCTGCGCCACGCTGTCACAGGTGTGCAAAACTTGAGCAGCCATGACACAGCCTTGCAACCGGATGAAGCGGGCCCGGCGGCCGTGCGTCACGTTACGATGTTGGCAGGTATATTGCTCGCCATTCTGGCCACGACCTGCATGCGCAGCCGCGGCCCATCTTCCTGGAGACCCCATGCACCACCGTTTGCAACCCACCGCCATTGCCGCCCTCGTTACTGCCCTGTTCGGCTCGGCCGTTTCGGCTCCCGTCCTGGCCGCTACGCCTGACGAAGCCGCTTCTACCGCATCGTCCACCGCGCCGGAGGGCATGCCGCTGGCCGACGTCGTCGTCATTACCGCCAGCCGCACCGAGCACGCCAGCTTCGACCTGCCGGCCGCGATCGATGTCGTCGATGCCAGCCGCATCCGCGACGCGCAACTGCGCGTGAATGCCTCCGAGTCGCTGGTGGCCGTGCCGGGCCTGGTGGTGCAGAACCGCCAGAATTATGCGCAGGACCTGCAGATCTCCTCGCGCGGCTTCGGCGCCCGTTCACAGTTCGGCGTGCGCGGCGTGCGCCTGATCGCGGACGGCATTCCGGCCACGATGCCGGACGGCCAGGGCCAGGCGGCCACGTTCAACCTGGACCGCGCCCAGCGCATCGAGGTGCTGCGCGGCCCGTTCTCGGCCCTGTACGGCAACCACTCGGGCGGCGTGGTCCAGCTGTTCACGGAAGAAGGCAAGGAACCCGCGTCGGTGGAAATGTCGGCAATGGGCGGCAGCGACGGCACCTATAAACTGGACCTGAGCACCCAGGGCCGCGCAAACGGCATCGGCTACGTGGCCGACATGTCCCGCTTCCAGACCGATGGCTACCGCGACCATAGCGCCGCGCGCCGCGACCAGGAGTACGCCAAGCTCACCGTGAACCCGGATTCGCGCAGCAAGCTCACGCTGGTGGCCAGCAACCTGCACCAGAAGGACACCCAGGATCCGCTGGGCGTGCAGTGGGCCACCTTCCAGCGCGACCCGCGTGCCGGCGAGATCGATCCCACCGATACCGAAGCGCAGAAGCGCACGTACGCGGAGCGCTACAACACCCGCAAGAGCATCGATCACAACCAGGTCGGCGCCAGCTACGACGTGTATTTCGGCGAGAACCGCCTGCACCTGATGGCCTACGGCGGCAATCGCGAAGTGGTGCAGTACCAGGCCTTCTCGCGCGCGTTCCAGGCCCCGGCCACGCACTCCGGCGGCGTGGTCGATTTCGACCGCGAGTTCTACGGCTTGGCCATCAACTGGACGGACGTGCGCCGCTTCGACCAGGGCGTGCTGCGCACCGCGGCCGGCATCGACTACGACCGCTCCAACGACGACCGCACGGGCTACGAGAACTTCGCCGGCACGCAGCTGGGCGTCAAGGGCAGGCTGCGCCGCGACGAAAAGGACGTGGTGTCGAACGCCGATCCCTATGTGCAGACCGAATGGCAGAGCGGCGACTGGCGCCTGACGGCCGGCGTGCGCCACAGCCGCGTGAAGGTGGAAGTGGACGACAACTTCCTCGCCAACGGCAACGACAGCGGCGGCCTGACATTCTCGCGCACGACACCCGTGCTGGGCGTGCTGTACAAGCTGACGCCGGACCTGAACATCTATGCGAGCGCGGCGCGCGGCTTCGAGACGCCAACCCTCAATGAGCTGTTCTACTCCGGCACGGCGGGCGGCTTCAACTACAACCTGCGTCCGGCGCGCAGCACGCACGTGGAAGCGGGCACCAAGCTGCGCATCGGCGAGAACACGCGCATCGACGTGGCGGTGTTCCAGGCCCGCACGCGCGACGAGCTGGTGGTCGACGCATCGAGCGGCGGCCGCACCAGCTACCGCAACGCCAGCAAGACGCTGCGCCAGGGGATCGAGGTGTCGGCGGACACCAACTGGGACCGCGGCTTCTCGGCCCGCGTGGCGCTGACGGGCCTGCGCGCCATCTACGATGCGGCGTTTGCCAATGTCGCAGATGGCAACCGGCTGCCCGGCACGTCGCGCGCCACGGCCTACGGCGAGCTGGCGTGGAAAGAGGAAGCCGGCCGCTATGGCGCTGCGCTGGAAGCATTCGCCAACGCGAAGGTCTATGCGGAAGACACCAACGTGGAGAAGGCCGCGCCGGGCTACGGCATCCTGAACCTGCGCTTCCAGGCGATGCAGCCGGTGGGCGGCTGGCGCATCCGCGAGTTCGTCCGTCTGAACAACCTGCTGGACAAGACCTATGTGGGCTCGGTGATCGTGGGCGACACGAACAAGCGTTATTACGAGGCGGCGCCAGACCGCAACTGGGCGGCCGGGTTCAGCGCACAATATCTGTTCTGAGCGGATCGGCACCAAAGCCGATCGGTACGGCACCACATCCGCCGTCCCCGGACGCTAGACTACGCAGGTCTTGACTACCGGGGACCACGATGTTGTACCACCACCTGGCGCGGAGCTGCCGATGAGTGCCGATGCGGGCGCATCCAGCCGTGGACTGCACGCGCAACCTCGCCTCGGCATCTCTGCCCACGTCCTGCAGGGCCGCGAGCTGCAGATCCTGCGCATGCAGGCCGAGCTGCCCGCCCTGATCCTGGTCGACCGGGGCACGAAGTCCGTACGCAACGAGCGCGGCACCGCGGTGCGCGCGCAGCCGGGCGATGCCATCGTGCTGGCGGGCGGGCAGATGCTCGACTTCACCAACGCCGTGGACGGCGGCGGACAATACGAGGCGCGCTGGCTGGTCTTCGACACCACCCTTCTCGACGATCCTTACTATCTCCAGCGCGCGGCGCATGTGCCGCCTTCGTCGCTGTGGGTGCTGCCACGAATCCGGCCCGGGATCGCCAACGCTTTTCAGGCAGCCCGGCAATCCCTGCGGCCCGCGTCCGGCATACCGGAGAGCGTGGCGCGGCAACGCATGCTCGAAGTGATGCACTGGCTGCTGGAAGAAGGCATCGCGCTTGCCAGGCCACCCCGGACGACCAGCCTGTCCGCCCGCATCCGGGCGCTGGTCGGCGCGCGTCCGGACGACTCCTGGACCGCGGCACGGATCGCCGGCACGCTCGCCGTGTCCGAGGCCACCCTGCGCCGCCGCCTCGCCGCGGAACAGACATCGCTGACCGACCTGCTGGCCGACACGCGCATGGCCACCGCCCTGACGCTGCTGCAGGCGACCACGCAGCCCGTCTCCGCCATCGCGCTGTCGGTCGGCTATGAATCCCCTTCCCGCTTCGCGATCCGCTTCCGCGAGCGCTTCGGTTTCGCACCGAGCGCCGTGCGTGGGCATGACCGCATCGATCCACTTTCCAACAGGACCACCGAATGATCACCATCCACCACCTCGGCCACTCCCAGTCGGAGCGCATCGTCTGGCTCTGCGAAGAACTGGCCATCCCTTACGCGCTGCGCCATTACACCCGCGACGCGGTCACGCGGCTGTCGCCACCCGAACTGAAGGCGCTCCATCCGCTCGGCGCGGCGCCCGTCATCGAAGACGGCGATCTGCTGCTGGCCGAATCGGCTGCGATCGTCGAGTACCTGATCGTCAAGCATGGCGAAGGAAGGCTGAAGCCGGGCCCGGAACATCCGGACTACGCGCAGTTCCTGTACTGGTTTCACTTCGCCAACGGCAACCTGCAGCCGGCGCTGACACGCCTGCTGTTCGTGAGCCGCGCGCAGCTGCCTGCCGACCATCCCGTGCAGGCGACAGTGCAGGGACGCTTCGACCGCGTGCTGGCCCATGTCGAGACACGGCTGGGCGAGGTGCCCTACCTGGCCGGTGCCGAGTTCACGGCGGCCGACATCATGAGCGTGTTCTCGCTGACGACGATGCGGCTGTTCCAGCCCTTCGACCTGGCGCCCTGGCAGAACATCCGCGCCTACCTGCAGCGCATCGGCGCACGGCCCGCGTATCGCCGCGCCCTGGCCAGCAGCGATCCGGACCTGGTACCGATGCTGGACTGATGCGCCACGGGCGTGCCGATGTCAGCCGCGCGGCGCGATGGTGCACAGGCTGCGGCGCTCGCCCGCATCGAACGTTACGTGCACCGGCAGGAACCGCGCGATGACTTCGGCGTTCGTGATCGCATGCTGCGACACGTGATCGAGCGTGTAGCTGCCGCCACCGGCCAGCGCGAGGGGCAGCATCAGCTGGTCGCCCAGATGTTCAGCGACGGCCGCGCCGGAAGCCAGGTAACGCTGCGCCGCGAGAACGGCATCGCCGGCCACGTCCTCCGCGCGCCGGCGTTTTTCGCCCACCGCCGAAAACACTTCCGTGACGTGCTCGCTGTCCAGCGTGACCAGCAGCGCATTGCCGGGCCCCTGGTCGTTCGATAGCGGGTGCGCGGCCAGTTGATGATCGTGCCAATGGAGCGCCTTGCCGACGGCCGCCAGTTCGCGCTGCGCGACCGACAGCGGCAGCGCCGCCACATAGGCCTCGGCACGGGCCTGCCCTAACGCGCCGCGCTCGTGGAGATGCAGCTGGCGCAGCTGCGTGCAGGGCCAGATGGCGGCGCAGACTTCGCCGCCGCCATGCGGATGGAAGCCGAAGCGTTTCAGTTCGAATTCCACCTGGGCCCCCAGCGCTTCGAGCATGCGCACGTACGCGCGTTCGATGAAGTGGGCCGGCGGCGCCTTGGGATTGTGGGTGCCGCCGCTTACCTTGACCACGGATGGCACGTCCGCATGCAGCAGCGCCGGGATCAGCGTCTGCAGCACGAGCGTGGTGCTGCCGGCGGTGCCGATCGCGAACTCGTACACGCCGCCCTGGATGCTGTGCGGCGTGAACGCGAGTTCGGTGGCGCCGACTTCGGCATGGCTGACCTGCGCATTGCAGATGGTGGTGGCGGCTCGCACGGCGGCCAAATGCTGGCGCATCAGCCCGGGCTTCGGCCGGTTGGCGCGGATGTGCCGGATGTGGAACGGCTGGCCGGTGATCATCGACAGCGTCAGCGCCGTGCGCAGGATCTGCCCACCGCCTTCGCCCGTGGCGCCATCCAGTTCGATCATTGCCGCCCCCGTCAGCCCTTTACGCAGACTACCTGCTTGAGCGTGTGCACGATATCGACGAGATCGCGCTGCGCGTGCATCACCGCGTCGATGTCCTTGTAGGCCATCGGGATCTCGTCGACCACGCCTTCGTCCTTGCGGCATTCCACGCCGGCGGTGGCGCGCACCTGGTCCTCGCGCGTGTAGCGGCGCTTCGCCTCGCTGCGGCTCATGGTGCGGCCGGCACCGTGGCTGCAGCTGGTGAAGCTGTCCTCGTTGCCCTTGCCGCGCACGATGAAGCTGCGCGCGCCCATCGAGCCGGGAATGATGCCCAGCTCCCCCTTCTTCGCGGAGACGGCGCCCTTGCGGGTTACCAGCACGTCCTGCCCGAAGTGGCGCTCCTTCTGCACGTAGTTGTGGTGGCAGTTGACGGCTTCCACATGCGCCTCGAACGGCTTCCTGATCACGCCGCGCACGGCCTTGACGAGGTGCTGCATCATCACCTCCCGGTTCATGCGCGCGAACTTCTGCGCCCAGCCGACGGCCTGCACGTAGTCGTCGTAATGCTGCGTGCCTTCCTTCAGGTACGCCAGGTCGCGGTCCGGCAGGTTAGCCAGGTGCGTGCGCATGTCCTGCTGCGCCAGTTCGATGAAGTGGGTGCCGATCGCGTTGCCCACGCCACGCGAACCGGAATGCAGCATCAGCCAGACGGCGCCCTCCTCATCCAGGCACACCTCGATGAAATGATTGCCGGTGCCGAGGGTGCCCAGGTGCTTGTAGTTGTTGGTATGGCGCAGCTTCGGTGTCTTCGCGCAGATGACGTCGAATTCATCCTTCAGCTGCCACCACGCCGCATCCACTGCGGAAGGCGGGTCCTGCCAGGAACCGGCGTCGCGGCCCTTGAAGCCGCGCGTCCTTGGCGACAGGCCATGGGGAATGGCCTTTTCGATGGCGCTGCGCAGCGGCCCCAGGTTGTCGGGCAGGTCGCGCGCATTCAGGGTGGTCTTCGCGGCCATCATGCCGCAGCCGATATCGACGCCCACCGCGGCGGGAATGACGGCACCAAGGGTGGGAATCACGCTGCCGATCGTCGAGCCCTTGCCCACGTGGACATCCGGCATGACGGCGATATGCCGGTAAATGAACGGCATCTTCGCGGTATTGGCCAGCTGGAGCTTCGCCTCCGCTTCCACCGGCACGCCGTGCGTCCACATCTTGACGGGCCGGCCGCCGGGTACTGCCAGGGTGTCGTAGTCGCTCATGCTGCTCTCCTGCCGGCATTATCGGCGATCCGGCAGGAGAGCCGCACACGATCAGTAACTGCCGAGCGCCTTGCCGAACTTGAGCAGCCACAGGCGGCTCGGCCGTTCCTGGTCGGTGCCGCGCGCGACGCGAATCGTGTTTGCCGCATTGCAGCCGGCCGCGGTGCTGGTGACGATGGTGCCGGCGGCATTGATCTCGCATTTGGTCACGTCCGCATCGGCCACCACGTCGCCGGCAGCCGTGAACACCTTGGTCTTCATGCCGAAGTCGTTATCGTTGGCGATGGCCAGCGTGTTGGCATCGACCATCGTCAGGCCTTCGGCCTTCTCGGCCAGCCAGCCGATCGCGTTCAGGTCGAGCAGGAGCGTCTTCTTCAGCGGCACGACCTTCGACCAGTCGGCCCCACTCACGGCGGCCGCGGCCATCGAGCTTTTCTCCAGGTCGGAAGTCGTCGGGTTGAAGGCCGCAGCATTGATATCCGTGGCGCCCGCGATCTCCACCAGCATCAGCTTGTTGAAGGCCTTGCCGGTCGGGTCGGCGCCCTGTTCGATGACGATGAACTTGCCGTTGCCAACCGCGACCACGTCGCCCAGCTTGGCGTTACCGGTGCGGCCGTCCTGGTAGTCGGCAGCGCTGACGGGATACGCATACATCTTCGCAGTGGTGCCGGTCACCGGATCGAATTCGATCCAGCGCGTGAAGCGGGCATAGCGCTCCACCGCTTCGTTCTTGCCGGTGACGGCGTATGGCGCGTTGCCGTCGGTGAGGGGACTCTGCAGGAAGCCATGCAGCTTGTCGGTACTGGTGTCGAGCGTCAGGCCTTCCATGCCGCGGTTGGCGCGGCGCTTGGCGAAGATCGCCGGCAGGCCGGATCCCGCGGCATAGCGGTTCTGGATGATGCCGGTCGCCGCGTCGAGCTTGACGATGAAGGGACCGTATTCGTCCGAGACCCACAGCACGTTGCGCTTTTTATCGACGACGATGGCTTCCGTATCGAGGCCGTTGGCGTCGAAGGTGGCCTTGCTAGCCGGGTCGTAGCGCAGCGCGTCCATGACCGGGATTTCGGCGGAGTTGCCCAGCGTGCCCTCCGGGATCGGCAGGCCGGTGCTGTTCACGCCTGCCGATGCCTTGATCGGCATGACGGAACCCAGGACGGCGCCGGCCTTGCCAACGGTGATGATGCCGATCGATGGCGTGAAGCTCGGCGACGGGAAGATCTTGCTGCCGGTGGTGCCGGTGCCCTTCAGGGACGGAACGTTGGGGCCATCGCCATTCGGGCCGCGGTCCGTGAGGCCATAGAACTCCAGGTCGCCATTGGCATTGGTGCCCTTGAACGCGAGCGAGGAGCCGTACGATGGCAGGAAGCCGAGCGGGAACTCTTCCTTCACCTTGGCGTTGCTGCCTTCGTAGGGAATGTAGAACTTGCTGTCGGCCTGGATCTGGTAGCGGGTGACGCTCACGTCCACAGTGCCCTGCGTGAATTTTTCGACGACGGGCGTGCCGACCCTGGACGCCAGCGTGTCTTCGAAGTGCTCACGGACCAGCGCGCGGCGGCTCGCGTCGATGCCGCGGCCGGCGTACTTGCTGCCGGCTGCCGTCAGCACGGAAGCGAGGGCGGTGTTGAAGGTATCGGCGGCAGCATTGAAGTCGAGGCTCTTGCCGGCGAGGGCGGTGCGCACATCGGCGGTGATGCGGATGCCGTTCGCAGGATCGCTGTCGTCATCGAGTAGCTGCAGCGCAAGCAGGCGGTTGACGACCTTGACGTCTTTCACATCCGTGCTGGCGGCCAGCTGCAGCGGGGTCAGCGTGGTGGCGCAGGTGGTGCTGCCCAGTGCGATTCCACCGACCGCGAAGCTCACCGCGCTGCCTTCGGCGCACGTGAATTCGCCCTTCGATGCCGTCGTGGCCTTCGCGGCAGTGCCCGCCGTGTATTCCAGTCCTTCGACGGCGCTGTCCAGGAAGGTGCCGCTGACCGTCTTGACGGGCGGCGTGACGACCGGAGCATCATCGTGATCGCCACCGCAGGCGGCCAGCATAACGGCAAGTGAAAGCAGCGAAAGACGCGGGAGCTTCATGCGAACCTCTTCGAAGGAAAAGGTCCAGTTTATGAAAGCGGTATGACGGGAAGATGACAGGAAAGACGCAATCGAATTGCAAAAACCGGCAACTGAGCGATTAAATACCCAGCGCAGAATGCGAAAAACCCCCGCCAGATCACTGACGGGGGTTTCTCTATATAACAGCCTGACGATAACCTACTTTCACACTGGTTGCAGCACTATCATCGGCGCAAAGTCGTTTCACGGTCCTGTTCGGGATGGGAAGGGGTGGGACCGACTTGCTATGGTCATCAGGCATGACTTGTACACAGTCTCGTCCCCGGTAGGGCAACGCGACTGTTGAATCTGGAAGAAGTAAAGCGGGGTATCTCAAACACAGGTAAATGCTTGTTGTTGACTATAACCGTCAAGGTTATAGGGACAAGCCTTACGGGCAATTAGTATCAGTTAGCTTAA
>NZ_VLLB01000020.1 GCF_007830455.1 Pseudoduganella lurida
CGGGCACTCCATCAAACGCCCACACTTATCGACTGTTGATTGTTAAAGAATTCTGCCTTTCGGCCATCGCTGTCGAACCCTTCGGTTCGTCGACAAATCGTTGTGTTTGTCAGCAGCAGAGAGATGAGATTATGCGGTGTTTCGTGCAGCTCGTCAACCCCTCGTTTTTCTTACTTTCGTCGTCAACGCCAGGCGCTTTCAACACCTCGTTGCTTCTGCATTTCTGCGTTGTTCGCTGCGAGGGACAGAACTATAGCAAACGAAATGCGACTCCACAAGGGACTATCGGCGGATATTTTCGTCGACCAGTACGATGCGGCTGCGAATGCCTGCCGCGCGGACCTGCTCAGCAGTAAATGGCAGCGGTACCAGCGTTTTTGCCGAATACATCGGCAACTGATCGGCATGGTGCTCAGAGCGCGGGTCCGTTGACTGGCCATATGCGAGCAGGCCCTGTGCTACCGGGCCCTGGGCATCGAATCCGACGAGCTGGATATAGCTGGTACCCCACACGACATTCCCGTATCCAAGCGCCGTCAGGTCAGTCGCCATATGCAGTGCGTTGTAGACACCGTCCACGTCGCCAATACCGCCGTGGACTGGCGTCGCTGCCCCACCCCGCGCATCGGCCTGATAGTTGCCCAGCCGCGCATCGAGCGGAATGCCGAGCGACTGCAACCTGCGTGCCGCTGCTGCCAGCGCCGCGAGCATCGGCTTCTTCGCACTGTCGGCGATGCCGCGCGGCGTGTGGACAGGGTCGGCCGCGTCAAAGGGCACCGCCCACCGGTCAGTCAGCTGCGACGCGCGCAGCCAGAACTCGCGGAACAGCACCGCGCCGGCACTGTCGAGGTCGGCCTTGCGGTCCCACGCCGCCAATACGCTGCACGAGGCTGCGAGCGCCGCGTCTTCCCCGCCCTTGCAGGCCTCCAGCAGGTCCGGCAGCACCAGTTCCGCCGCATGGACACGGTTCGAGAACAACAGCGCCTGCAGATCACCCGGTCCAATCTTTCCCGGCTGGGCGAGACGTTGATCCAGCTGCAGGAAGCCCAGGCGCGTGCGCAGATGCTGCTCCACGCCGACCGGGCCATACAGCGGCGAGTAGCCCTCCCCCGGCCCGGTCAGCAGCTGGCCGGTGTTGGTCAGCCAGTAGCTGTCATTCGAGTTGGCGACATAATCGGTACGCAGCATCGCAGGTGCGCTGCTGCCGGCGAAGATGCCAGGCGGCGCGCCAGGATCGCGGCCCCAATGGCATGCGCTGCGCGAGCCATCGAACAGCAATAGCGGGGCGAACAGCAGGCAGCTGGAGGCAAAGCGGCTGGCCGGCATATGCGGAATCACGCTGTAGTCGGCAAACAGCGCATTGCCCTGCCGGTCCGCCGCCAGCGTATTCACCCATGGCAGACCGAGCACGCGGCCCAGCGCGGCCTGCAGGGACTGCACGCTGTCGGCCTTGCCCAGCGCGATCCACTGCTGGAGGAGCCGCGTGTTGTCGCGGTTCGGATCGCCCAGGACCAGCACGCCGTCCGGCCCGACCGGTACATCGGGGATGGCCATGACCATGCCCAGCAATGTGTCGCGGAAGACGCGGCGATGCGTGGCCAGCGTGCCGTCGGCCTGCAGCACCTCCACATCGACAACGCGCTCCGTCATCCGCCGCGGCGCGCCGTCGACCAGATAGGTCAGGCCGGCGGGATCGCCGGCGTCCAGCGGCAGGCGGAACGTGGTGAAGTGCGTCGACCTGGTGACGGTGTGCGTCCACGCGACATCCTTGTTGAAGCCGATGACGACGATCGGCAAGCCGCCCAGGCTGGCGCCCATTGCGTCGTACACGCCGGGAATCGTCAGGTGCACCTGGTAGAAGCGGTCGGTGCTGAACCATGGATAGTGGGGATTCGCCAGCAGCATGCCGCGGCCATCGGCGGTCACGTCGCGGCCCACTGCGACGGCGTTGCTGCCCAATGCGTTGTTCGGCCATGGCGCGCCCGAGGTTGCGGGGACGCCTGCCCCTCCCTCCGCGCCACGTGCGGCAGCGAGCACGGCGCCCGCAAAGACCTCGCCCGACGCGTGCAGCGCCTTCTCGGCAACGAGCAGGTACATATCGTCGACCGTGATCGGCCTGACCCATGCGGCGCCGCGGCAGGCGGCCGGCAGATCGCCGGCATGCTCGCGCACATAGCGGTTGTAGCCGGCGACATACCCTTGCAGCAGTGCCGTCACCTCGCTGCTGCCGGCAGCATAGCCGGCACGCAGGCGTGGCAGATCGAGGTAAGCCTTGAAGAAGAAATCGCTGTCCTCGTTGCGCAGCTCGAACATTTGCTGGTCGAGGTAGTCGATGCTGACGCTGTATTCGCCATCCGCACCGCTGGTCGCTTTGGCGTCGCCACCGAAATACCGCGAGCGCTCGCCGCGCACGGTGAGAAAGGTATCGGCCAGCATGCAGACGTTGTCCTGCGCGTAGGCGTAAGCCAGTCCCATGCCGAGGCCCGCGAAATCGTCTGCACGCACATGCAGCACGCCATACGCGGTGCGCGTGAGCTCCGCCCTCGTCGATGCACGCGGCGGCGCCTCGTGGTCATCGTGATCGCCGCAGCTCGCCAGCAGGAACAGCGTCGAAACCAACAGCATCAGCAGGACTTTGCGCATGATCGACTCCCGGATTAGCAGTCCATCATGGGGAGTCGCGGAGGCTGGGCCTTGCGTGCCCTCAATCGGGCACCGGCCACGCGGGGGAACTCCGCTGGCGCACCTCCCGGCCAGCAGTCCCAGGCGGCCAAGCGAGTTGGCAGTGCAGGCGACTTCTTCTGCGCTTGCAGCACGAGCTGATGGCACTGTGCAGCGACGTGAAACTGCAGGCCCGGATCAATGCAGGCTGGCCTTCAATACCAGGGGCGCGGGGAAGCGCAGTTCGAAACGGGTGTGTCCATCCGAGCTGTGCACACCGGCCTCACCGCCATGCAGATGCATGATGGCGCGGACGATCGCCAGTCCCAGGCCGGCGCCATCGGGTACGCCGGTCCGCGAGGGATCGCTGCGGTAGTAACGCTCGAAGACCAGGTGGAGCTTGTCTGCGGCGATGCCGTCGCCGTCGTTCGTCACAGTGACGAGAGCAGCACCGGCGCCCGATCCGGTGCCGATGACGACGGTGCTGCCTGCCCGGCTGTGACGGATCGCGTTCGACACCAGATTGCTCACCGCGCGCTGGAACAGGATCGGATCCGCTTCCAGCGTGGGCAGCATCTCCGTGTGGCGCAGTGCCACGGCCACGCCGGCCTCCTCCGCCACGCCCTCGAAATAATCGACGATGCGGCCGAGTTCCCTGGCCAGGTCCAGGCGCTCGGGCCGCACCGCCAGCTGGGCACTGTCGGCGCGTGCCAGGAACAGCGTGTTCTCGATCATGCGGCCGATGCGTTCGTATTCCTCGGTGTTCGAAGCGAGCGCCGCCTCATACTGCTCCGGCGTGCGGGGCCGCGACAGCATCACCTGCGTCTCCACCAGCAGGGTGTTGATCGGCGTGCGCAGATCGTGCGCCAGGTCCGCCGCGAAGCCGGACAGGCGCTGCACGCCCTCTTCCAGCCGGTCGAGCATCGCATTGAAGGCCTGGCCCAGTTGCCGCAATTCGGCTGGCACTTCGTCGACCTGCAGCCGGCCGCGCAGCCGGTTGGTCGAGATCTCGTCCGCCTTGCCGATCACCAGGCGCAGCGGCGCCAGGCCGCGTCGCACCGCCCAATAACCGAGGCCTGTCGCGACGAGCGTGCCGGCCAGCAGGGCGGCCAGCAAGTCGGGTACATAACGGCGCAGGATGGCGAGACGATCGGAGCGCTGGCGCGACAGGGTCACGCGCACCACGCCGGCATCGGCGGTGCGGGCAAGCATGGCCAGCACACGTGACGATCCCGCGCTGCCATCCCGGATGTCTTTCCCCACTGGCATCCGGACGGCTGGGACACGGGGCGAAGCGGCGCTCGGCGCCGACGATGCGGTCGATGCCAGCAGCTGCCCGTCCTGCGCATCGATGCGCAAAGCCAGGCCAGGCTGCCCCAGCACGGTATTGATCACTGCAGCGGGTGACGCCGCTATCGCCGCCGGGCTGGCCTGCCGTGCGAGCACATGGCGCAGCACTGCCGCGCGGTTGAGCAGTTCGGCATCGTCGCGCCCGGACATCTGCCGATGCAGCGCGTCGTACAGGTAAAGGCCTACGGCGCAGAAGCAGGCTACTGCGATCGCCGCGAACGCGATCGCGAGTCGTGCAGTAATGGAAAGCGGCCGGCCCGCGGTCACGGACGCGCCTCCAGCACGTAACCCATGCCGCGTACGGTGTGCACCAGCTTGGCGGACCAGGGGTCGTCGATCTTGGCACGCAGCCGCCGCACGGCGACATCCACCACATTGGTGTCGGAATCGAAGTTCATGTCCCACACCTGGGAGGCGATCAAGGTGCGCGACAGTACCTCGCCAGGGCGCTGGGCCAGCAAGTGCAGCAGCGCGAATTCCTTCGGCGTCAGTTCGACACGGCTCCCCGCCCGCGTCACGCGCCGGCGCAGCACGTCGATTTCCAGGTCGGCGACCTGGATGAGGTCCAGCGTGCGCACCGGCCCGCGCCGCAGCAGCGCCTTGATGCGCGCCAGCAGTTCGGCAAAGGCAAAGGGCTTGACCAGGTAATCGTCCGCGCCCAGGTCGAAGCCCTGCACGCGGTCCGCCACATCGTCGCGCGCGGTCAGGAACAGCACCGGCGTGCTGCGCTGTTCGCGCAGGCGGCGCAGCACGGTCCAGCCGTCGACCACCGGCAGCATCACGTCCAGCACGATCAATGCATAGTCCTGTTCGAGCGCCAGGTGCAGGCCGTCCTGTCCGTTCACCGCCAGGTCGGCCAGGTAGCCCGATTCATTCAGGCCCTGCTGCAGGTAGGCGCCCGTCTTGGGCTCGTCTTCCACGATCAGTATGCGCATCGCGTTCTCCTTTCCGCGATTGTGCCGTGAATGGACGCCGGCGCGGATGACAATCCTGTCATTTGCGGGTCATGTTCCGGTCAGGCGACGCGGCCCATCATGCAGCCATCCCAACACCAGAAGGAGCTGTCATGAAAATCACCCCCATCGGCCTCGCCGCCGCCATGCTGTTCGCGGGTGCTGCGCAAGCCGCACCGATCCACAATGTCGTGCTGGTTCACGGCGCTTACGCCGACGGATCGAGCTGGAACGAAGTCATCCCGCGCCTGCAGGCAGCGGGCCTGCATGTGACCTCGGTGCAGAACCCGCTCACGTCGCTTGCCGACGATGTCGCCGCGGTACAGCGCGTGCTGGCCTTGCAGGACGGACCCGTGGTGCTGGCCGCCCACTCCTGGGGCGGCACGGTGATCAGCCAGGCTGGCACGGACCCGAAAGTGGCCGCGCTGGTGTATGTCGCGGCGCGTGCGCCGGATGCGGGGGAAGATTACGGCGCACTCGCAGGGCGCTTCCCGGCAGCGCCGGCCAGCAGCGGGCTGGTGAAGTCGGGCGGTTTCGGACAGTTGAGCGAGCAATCCTTCCTGCGCGATTTCGCCAGCGACCTGCCGGCAGAAAAGGCACGCAGCCTGTATGCAGTGCAGGGGCGCATTGCCGATACGCTGTTCGCCTCGCGTACGACCGCGGCCGCATGGCATGACAAACCGAGCTGGTATGCCGTATCGACGCAGGACCGCACGACCAACCCGGAACTGCAGCGCTTCCTGGCCAAGCGTATCGGCGCGCGGACAGTCGAACTGGCATCCGGTCACCTGTCGCTGATGTCGCATCCCGCTGAAATCGCCAACCTGATCATCAAGGCAGCGCAGGGCAAGCAATAGCCAGGACGCGTTTCTGAACAGTGCCCAGCCTCCATTCGCCGGCCGGGCGACCAACTAATCCGTCCAGAATGCGAAAAACCCCCGCCAGATCACTGACGGGGGTTTCTCTATATAACAGCCTGACGATAACCTACTTTCACACTGGTTGCAGCACTATCATCGGCGCAAAGTCGTTTCACGGTCCTGTTCGGGATGGGAAGGGGTGGGACCGACTTGCTATGGTCATCAGGCATGACTTGTACACAGTCTCGTTCCCGATAGGGCAACGCGACTGCTGAATCTGGAAGAAGTAAAGTGGGGTATCTCAAACACAGGTAAATGCTTGTTGTTGACTATAACCGTCAAGGTTATAGGGACAAGCCTTACGGGCAATTAGTATCAGTTAGCTTAATGCATTACTGCACTTCCACACCTGACCTATCA
>NZ_VLLB01000021.1 GCF_007830455.1 Pseudoduganella lurida
GCGGCCCAGTATGGTACCGATGCCATCGCCGGCGTCGTCAACATCATCCTGAAGTCGAACAACCAGGGCCTGTCCGGCAACATCAACGGTGGCGGCTACAGCGACGGCGGCGGCCACACGGGCGACGGTACCGCCAACATCGGCTTCCGGCCCACCGAGAACTCCTTCATCAGCCTGACGGGCGAATCGCGCTATCACGGCTACAGCGAACGGGGCGGCATCGACCCGCGGCTGACCAGCCCCGCCAACATCGCCAGCATGTCGCTGCTGCAGATCCCCGGCTATCCGAACCTGAACCGCATTTCGGGCGACGCGCAATATCACCTGAACACGCTGGCCCTGAACGCCGGCTACGACATCGACGACGATACCTCGCTGTACGCGTTCGGCACCTGGGGCAAGAAGGAAGCCCGGGCCTACGAGAACTACCGCCTGCCGAACCGCATTCCGAAGGTGTATCCGCAGGGCTTCAGCCCGAAGGAAGCGATGCATGAAAAGGATTACGCGTTCACGGTGGGCGCGCGCGGCAAGTTCGGCAGCGCGTGGAACTGGGAAATCGCCTCGACCTATGGCCGCGACAAGGCCGACATCGGCGTCGAGGACAGCGCCAATATCTCGCTGTTCAACGACACCGGCTTCACGCCTACCGTGTTCCATGCCGGGACGTTCATCGCCAGCCAGTGGACCAACAACTTCGACGTGAGCCGCGAGCTGGACATGGGCTGGGCGAAGCCGTCCACGTTCGCCATGGGCCTGGAATACCGCCAGGACGAATACGAGATCGGCGCCGGCGACCAGTACTCGCGTTACAAGGAGGGTTCGCAGTCCTACCCGGGCTTCTCGCTGACGGATGCGGGCAAGTACGACCGCAACAACAAGGCGATCTACGGGAACTTCATCATGTTCCCGATCGAGGGCCTGACGGTCGACCTGGCCGCGCGCTACGAGAAGTTCAGCGATTTCGGCAATGCCAAGGTGGGCAAGCTGACCAGCCGCTACGACTTCACGCCGACGTTCGCCGTGCGCGGCACGTACAGCAACGGCTTCCGTGCGCCGACGCTGGCCGAATCGCACTACTCGGCCACCAACGTCAGCCCCACCAGCGCGTTCGTGCAGCTGGCGCCGAATTCCGAGGGTGCAAAGCTGGTCGGTATCAACGGCCTGAAGCCGGAAGCGTCGACCAACGTCTCGGCCGGCATCGTGCTGAACCCCGCCAGCAATATCTCCGTGACGATGGACGCGTACCAGATCACCATCCGCGACCGCATCGTGGGCTCCGGTTCCGTGTACGGCTCCGGTGGCGCGGTGAACTCGCCGGCCGTCACCGCGGCGATCCTCGCCAACGGCAACGTGCTCGACCCGACCGTCACGCGTACCGGCATCAACATCTTCACGAATGCCGTCAACACCCGCTCGCGCGGCCTGGAATTCGTGGCGACGCTGAACAGCAACTACGGCGAGTACGGCCGGGTGGACTGGTCGGCCGCGGCCAACTACAACAAGGTCGAGGTCATCAAGATCAACCAGGCGCCGGCCCAGCTGCAGCCGCAGAAGCTGCTGGACCAGGCGGCCATCGCCAACCTGGAGACCACGTCGCCGAAGACGCGCATCAACCTGGGCGCGCTGTGGCGCAATGGGGCATGGACGGTCAACCTGCGTGAAGCGCTGTACGGCAAGTCGAACGGCTAC
>NZ_VLLB01000022.1 GCF_007830455.1 Pseudoduganella lurida
CCATTGCGCCACAGCGCGCCCAGGTTGATGCGCGTCTTCGGCGTGGCCGTCTCGATGTTCGAGATGGCCGTGCGGTCCAGCAGCGTTTGCGGTTGCAGCTGCGCAGGCGCCTGGTTGATCTTCAGCACGCGCACCTGGTTGTAGTTGGCCGCCAGCGACCAGTCCACCCGGCCGTACTGGCCGTAGTTGCTGTTCAGCGTGGTCACCAGCTCCAGGCCGCGCGAACGGGTGTTTACCGCGTTCGTGAAGATGTTGATGCCGGTTTCGCTGACGGTCGGATCGAGCACGTTGCCGTTGGCCAGGATCGCCGCCACCACGGCCGGCGAGTTGGTCGCGCCGCCGGAACCGTACACGGAACCGGAACCGACGATGCGGTCGCGGATCTTGATCTGGTAGGCGTCCAAGGTCACCGACACATTGCTGGCCGGGTTCAGCACGATGCCGGCGGAGATATTGGTCGAGGCTTCCGGCTTCAGGCCGTCCACGCCCACCAGCTTCGCACCCGCCGAATTCGGCGCCAGCTGCACGAAGGCGCTGGTCGGGCCTACGTTGGTGGCCGAATAGTAGGACTCGGCCAGCGTCGGTGCGCGGAAGCCGTTCGAGTACGTGCCACGCACGGCAAACGTGGGCGTGAAGTCGTAGCGGCTGGTCAGCTTGCCGACCTTGGCGTTGCCGAAGTCGCTGAAGTGCTCGTAGCGGCCGGCCAGGTCGACCGTCAGGCCGTCGATCGGGAAGGCGATGAAGTTGGCGTAGATGGCCTTGTTGTTGCGGTCATGCTTGCCCGCGTCCGTCAGCGAGAAGCCGGGATACGACTGCGAACCTTCCTTGTAGCGCGAGTACGGATCGCCAGCCTGGATCTCGTATTCGTCCACGCGGTGTTCCAGGCCCATGGCGAACGTGGACGGCTTCGCCCAGCCCAGGTCGAGCTCGCGGCTGACGTCGAAGTTGTTGGTCCACTGGCTGGCGATGAAGGTACCGGCATGGAAGACCGTCGGCGTGAAGCCCGTGTCGTTGTACAGCGAGACGTTGGCCGTGTCCTCGACGCCGATCTCCGCCTTGTCGCGGCCATAGGTGGTCGACAGCTCCCAGTTCCACGCGCTGCCGAACTTGCCCTTGGCGCCGGCCGTGATGGCGTAATCCGTCTCGCGCATGGTTTCCTTCGGATCGAAGCCCAATGGATAGACCTGCGGCAGCCGGTTCGGCATGCGGTAGTTCTCGTGGGCCCGCGCGTGCTTCTTGCCCCAGGTGGCGAAGGCGTACAGCGACGTGTCGTCGTCGATGTCGTAGCCGGCATTCAGGGCCAGCGTGTTCAGGTGGTACTGCGCGTCGCCGGAGATCTTGTTCAGGTTCGGGTAGCCCGGCGCCTGCAGCAACGGCATGCTGGCCAGGTTGGCCGGTGCCGTCACGCGCGGGTCGATGCCGCCGCGGTCGCTGTAGCCGTGGTAGCGCGATTCGCCGGTCAGGCTGATGAACGACTTGTCCGTGGGCCGGAAGCCGATGTTGGCCGTGCCGTCGCCCGTGTGGCCGCCGCCGTCGCTGTAGCCGCCGCCGTTCACGTTCCCGGACAGCCCCTGGTTGTTCGATTTCAGGATGATGTTGACGACGCCGGCGATGGCATCGGTACCATACTGGGCCGC
>NZ_VLLB01000023.1 GCF_007830455.1 Pseudoduganella lurida
CCAGGCTGTCGCGCATCGCACGGATGGCAAACAGCAGGCTCGTCTTGTCACCGGCGCGCAGGTCGATGGGTGCGGCCAGGTCGCCCGCGGCGATCTTGCCGGCGATGGCCGCCACGTCGGCCGGCTCGCCGCCCAGTTCGCGCATCAGCTGGCGCGAGATCAGTGCCGCGGCCAGGATGCCCAGGGCCAGCGAGAGCGCGCCCATCGTCAGCGCCGTGTTGCGGCCCGACAGATAGGTGGCCTTCGCATCGAGGCGGGCCTGTTCCATCAGCTCGGATTCGTGCTTGATCAGTGCCTCGATCGCGTGGATGTAGGTGTTCTGGCGCTCGCGCAGCACCGTCAGCATGAAGTCGACGGCCTCGTCGCGCTGGCCTTCCTTGCGCAGGCGGATGAATTCATCGACGCCCTCGCCGAACGGACCGCGGGCCGCCTTCATCGTGTCGTACAGGGCACGGCCCGGCGCGTCGTCGATCGAGCGGTCCAGGCTGGCCAGGATGTCGGTCGCATTCTTGCGGTTGGCGACTACCCGCTCCAGCTCGGTGGCGGCCTGCGCTTCCGTCTTCACGAGGATCGCGTTGCGCAGCGCGCGGGCGATCACGTTGTTCGTGTTGAGGAGCTCCTGCGCCTTCAGCACTTCGGCGTAGTTTTCGGTGACGATATCGTCGGTACTCTCGCTCAGCGTCCCCAGCGCGCGGATGGCCATGCCAAGGGAACAGGCCAGCAGGATGAGGACGAGGGCAAAGCCGATGGCCAGACGTGTCTGGACTTTGAAACGGTTCAGGTTCATTTTGTTTTCCGGTAAAAGAGGACGTACTCGCGCGGCGGGGAGAGACTGTGCGGCGGGGACGAGGCCGGAAAACCAGGGGGCGCAGAGAATGGGCGCCCGGTAACGCAAGAATCTCGCCAATATACACACATGGTTACGCCGGAGCAATAACCCGGCGTGTCGTCCCACGTGTTTGCCACAACATTATTTCTATGGCGCCGATAGCAGTATTGCCGAGCTCGTGTCCCCTTCGGAGTCAGGCACGAAAGTGGACACGGGCTCGGCCGGAGTCACTCAGGCTGCGGCGATGGAATGGGACAGGCGGGCAGCCGGACGGGCGGCATGCGGGGCCAGGCTGCCTGCATGGCGTGGCGCCAGCTGGAAGGTACCCACCAGGCCGACGAGCTGCTGCGCCTGCTCCTGCTGCGCTTCCGCCGCGGCGGCCGCTTCCTCCACCAGCGCGGCGTTCTGCTGCGTGACGGT
>NZ_VLLB01000024.1 GCF_007830455.1 Pseudoduganella lurida
TGCGCGCTGGCAGGCGCGCACCGCTACGTCGGCGTAGTGCTGCGCACGACGAAACCCCGACTCCGCCAGCGGCAGGCAATGAGCGGCGTCTGACGTCGCGACTTGAACGGCTACAGCCCAGTCCGTGTTCACCTGGGGTCAGACCCGGACCTGGACACGAACTGGGCTATAAAAGCTTGCCGCCCGAGCTCTAAGGTTGAGTCCGTGTCTATGTCGGGGTCTGACCCCAAGGTGGACACGAACTCATCCGTGGCGGCGGAATTGGTCAGGCCAGGCGACGGTAGCGGCGGTTTTTTCAGGTATCATCGCGCCATGCGTATCGTCCTCATTACCGGTATTTCCGGCTCGGGCAAATCAGTGGCCCTGAACGTTCTCGAAGACACCGGCTACTATTGCGTCGACAATCTGCCGCCGGCCCTGCTGGCCAGTCTCGTGTCGACGCTCGCCGAGGAAGGCACGGAGGCGCTGGCCGTGGCCGTCGATGCGCGCAGTGCCGCGTCGCTGGTCAGCCTGCCGTCGGACGTGCGCAAGCTGCGCGACCTGGGGCACGATGTGAAGATCATGTTCCTCACTGCGAACACGCATTCGCTGGTGGCGCGGTTTTCCGAGACGCGGCGCAGCCACCCGTTGTCGCACGAGCTCCATCCGGACAAGAATCCCGCCGCGCGCCGCACGCTCATCGAGTGCATCCAGGAGGAACGCGAACGCCTGTCCGCCATCGAGCAGCTGGGCCACGTGATCGACACCTCGGAGCTGTCGGCCAACAAGCTGCGCGGCTGGGTCAAGGACCTGGTGCAAAGCGAGAATGCGCCGCTGACGCTGTTCTTCGAATCGTTCGCGTTCAAGGTAGGCGTGCCGCAGGATGCCGATTATGTGTTCGACGTGCGCGCGCTGCCGAATCCTTATTACGACCTGACGCTGCGGCCTCTGACCGGACGCGATGCGCCCGTGATCGCGTTCCTCGATGCCCAGCCAAGCGCGGAAGAGATGTTCGTCGACATCCGTGCGTTCATCGAGAAATGGCTGCCCGCATTCAAGCGCGACAACCGCAGCTACCTGACGGTGGCCATCGGCTGCACGGGCGGTCAGCATCGCTCCGTGTACATGGCCGAGCGCCTGGCGCGCTATTTCGGGCCGACCGAGCGGGTGGTGTTGCGGCACAGAGAACAAGCTTGATGTGCAAGGAGTGCGCGCTGGCAGGCGCGCACTGCTGCGGCGGCAACGAGCTGCGCTCGCCGAAACCCCG